>CBDHHA010000008.1:3997500-5307782 GCA_965263255.1 Bryobacterales bacterium | reverse complement strand
CGTGGCGGGTGACGGACACGGACGGGGACACGGCGGAGCAGGAGTTCACGATCACGGTGCTGGCGGACCAGAGCCCGCAGCTGACGGCGGTGGACGACGTGACGTACATCGCGGGGTCGGCGATCACGCCGCTGGTGCTGCCGGAGGGGACGGGCGGGAACGCGCCGCTGACGCACCTCCTGGTGGGGACGCCGCCGGCGGGACTGACGTTCGACACGCCGACGCGGACGCTGTCGGGGACGCCGACGGCGGCGCAGTCGGCGACGACGTACACGTGGCGGGTGACGGACACGGACGGGGACACGGCGGAGCAGGAGTTCACGATCACGGTGCTGGCGGACCAGAGCCCGCAGCTGACGGCGGTGGACGACGTGACGTACATCGCGGGGTCGGCGATCACGCCGCTGGTGCTGCCGGAGGGGACGGGCGGGAACGCGCCGCTGACGCACCTCCTGGTGGGGACGCCGCCGGCGGGACTGACGTTCGACACGCCGACGCGGACGCTGTCGGGGACGCCGACGGCGGCGCAGTCGGCGACGACGTACACGTGGCGGGTGACGGACACGGACGGGGACACGGCGGAGCAGGAGTTCACGATCACGGTGCTGGCGGACCAGAGCCCGCAGCTGACGGCGGTGGACGACGTGACGTACATCGCGGGGTCGGCGATCACGCCGCTGGTGCTGCCGGAGGGGACGGGCGGGAACGCGCCCTTGACGCACCTCCTGGTGGGGACGCCGCCGGCGGGACTGACGTTCGACACGCCGACGCGGACGCTGTCGGGGACGCCGACGGCGGCGCAGTCGG
Organism: Bryobacterales bacterium; assembly: GCA_965263255.1. Classification (GTDB taxonomy): domain Bacteria; phylum Acidobacteriota; class Terriglobia; order Bryobacterales; family UBA6623; genus VXMF01. The sequence continues at coordinate 5,306,975 of CBDHHA010000008.1, read as the reverse complement.
CGACGACGTACACGTGGCGGGTGACGGACACGGACGGGGACACGGCGGAGCAGGAGTTCACGATCACGGTGCTGGCGGACCAGAGCCCGCAGCTGACGGCGGTGGATGACGTGACCTACATCGCGGGGTCGGCGATCACGCCGCTGGTGCTGCCGGAGGGGACGGGCGGGAACGCGCCGCTGACGCACCTCCTGGTGGGGACGCCGCCGGCGGGACTGACGTTCGACACGCCGACGCGGACGCTGTCGGGGACGCCGACGGCGGCGCAGTCGGCGACGACGTACACGTGGCGGGTGACGGACACGGACGGGGACACGGCGGAGCAGGAGTTCACGATCACGGTGCTGGCGGACCAGAGCCCGCAGCTGACGGCGGTGGACGACGTGACGTACATCGCGGGGTCGGCGATCACGCCGCTGGTGCTGCCGGAGGGGACGGGCGGGAACGCGCCCTGACGCACCTCCTGGTGGGGACGCCGCCGGCGGGACTGACGTTCGACACGCCGACGCGGACGCTGTCGGGGACGCCGACGGCGGCGCAGTCGGCGACGACGTACACGTGGCGGGTGACGGACACGGACGGGGACACGGCGGAGCAGGAGTTCACGATCACGGTGCTGGCGGACCAGAGCCCGCAGCTGACGGCGGTGGACGACGTGACGTACATCGCGGGGTCGGCGATCACGCCGCTGGTGCTGCCGGAGGGGACGGGCGGGAACGCGCCGCTGACGCACCTCCTGGTGGGGAGGCCGCCGGCGGGACTGACGTTCGACACGCCGACGCGGACGCTGTCGGGGACGCCGACGGCGGCGCAGGCGGCGACGACGTACACGTGGCGGGTGACGGACACGGACGGGGACACGGCGGAGCAGGAGTTCACGATCACGGTGCTGGCGGACCAGAGCCCGCAGCTGACGGCGGTGGACGACGTGACGTACATCGCGGGGTCGCCGATCACGCCGCTGGTGCTGCCGGAGGGGACGGGCGGGAACGCGCCGCTGACGCACCTCCTGGTGGGGACGCCGCCGGCGGGACTGACGTTCGACACGCCGACGCGGACGCTGTCGGGGACGCCGACGGCGGCGCAGGCGGCGACGACGTACACGTGGCGGGTGACGGACACGGACGGGGACACGGCGGAGCAGGAGTTCACGATCACGGTGCTGGCGGACCAGAGCCCGCAGCTGACGGCGGTGGACGACGTGACGTACATCGCGGGGTCGGCGATCACGCCGCTGGTGCTGCCGGAGGGGACGGGCGGGAACGCGCCCTTGACGCACCTCCTGGTGGGGACGCCGCCGGCGGGACTGACGTTCGACACGCCGACGCGGACGCTGTCGGGGACGCCGACGGCGGCGCAGGCGGCGACGACGTACACGTGGCGGGTGACGGACACGGACGGGGACACGGCGGAGCAGGAGTTCACGATCACGGTGCTGGGGGACCAGAGCCCGCAGCTGACGGCGGTGGACGACGTGACGTACATCGCGGGGTCGGCGATCACGCCGCTGGTGCTGCCGGAGGGGACGGGCGGGAACGCGCCCTTGACGCACGCGCTGGTGGGGACGCCGCCGGCGGGACTGACGTTCGACACGCCGACGCGGACGCTGTCGGGGACGCCGACGGCGGCGCAGTCGGCGACGACGTACACGTGGCGGGTGACGGACACGGACGGGGACACGGCGGAGCAGGAGTTCACGATCACGGTGCTGGGGGACCAGAGCCCGCAGCTGACGGCGGTGGACGACGTGACGTACATCGCGGGGTCGGCGATCACGCCGCTGGTGCTGCCGGAGGGGACGGGCGGGAACGCGCCCTTGACGCACCTCCTGGTGGGGACGCCGCCGGCGGGACTGACGTTCGACACGCCGACGCGGACGCTGTCGGGGACGCCGACGGCGGCGCAGGCGGCGACGACGTACACGTGGCGGGTGACGGACACGGACGGGGACACGGCGGAGCAGGAGTTCACGATCACGGTGCTGGCGGACCAGAGCCCGCAGCTGACGGCGGTGGACGACGTGACGTACATCGCGGGGTCGGCGATCACGCCGCTGGTGCTGCCGGAGGGGACGGGCGGGAACGCGCCGCTGACGCACCTCCTGGTGGGGACGCCGCCGGCGGGACTGACGTTCGACACGCCGACGCGGACGCTGTCGGGGACGCCGACGGCGGCGCAGGCGGCGACGACGTACACGTGGCGGGTGACGGACACGGACGGGGACACGGCGGAGCAGGAGTTCACGATCACGGTGCTGGCGGACCAGAGCCCGCAGCTGACGGCAGTGGACGACGTGGACGACGTGACGTACATCGCGGGGTCGGCGATCACGCCGCTGGTGCTGCCGGAGGGGACGGGCGGGAACGCGCCAGAGCTGACGGCGGTGGATGACGTGACCTACATCGCGGGGTCGACGCACGCGCTGGTGGGGAGGCCGCCGGCGGGACTGACGTTCGACACGCCGACGCGGACGCTGTCGGGGACGCCGACGGCGGCGCAGTCGGCGACGACGTACACGTGGCGGGTGACGGACACGGACGGGGACACGGCGGAGCAGGAGTTCACGATCACGGTGCTGGCGGACCAGAGCCCGCAGCTGACGGCGGTGGACGACGTGACGTACATCGCGGGGTCGGCGATCACGCCGCTGGTGCTGCCGGAGGGGACGGGCGGGAACGCGCCCTTGACGCACCTCCTGGTGGGGACGCCGCCGGCGGGACTGACGTTCGACACGCCGACGCGGACGCTGTCGGGGACGCCGACGGCGGCGCAGTCGGCGACGACGTACACGTGGCGGGTGACGGACACGGACGGGGACACGGCGGAGCAGGAGTTCACGATCACGGTGCTGGCGGACCAGAGCCCGCAGCTGACGGCAGTGGACGACGTGACCTACATCGCGGGGTCGGCGATCACGCCGCTGGTGCTGCCGGAGGGGACGGGCGGGAACGCGCCGCTGACGCACCTCCTGGTGGGGACGCCGCCGGCGGGACTGACGTTCGACACGCCGACGCGGACGCTGTCGGGGACGCCGACGGCGGCGCAGTCGGCGACGACGTACACGTGGCGGGTGACGGACACGGACGGGGACACGGCGGAGCAGGAGTTCACGATCACGGTGCTGGCGGACCAGAGCCCGCAGCTGACGGCGGTGGACGACGTGACGTACATCGCGGGGTCGGCGATCACGCCGCTGGTGCTGCCGGAGGGGACGGGCGGGAACGCGCCGCTGACGCACCTCCTGGTGGGGACGCCGCCGGCGGGACTGACGTTCGACACGCCGACGCGGACGCTGTCGGGGACGCCGACGGCGGCGCAGTCGGCGACGACGTACACGTGGCGGGTGACGGACACGGACGGGGACACGGCGGAGCAGGAGTTCACGATCACGGTGCTGGCGGACCAGAGCCCGCAGCTGACGGCAGTGGACGACGTGACGTACATCGCGGGGTCGGCGATCACGCCGCTGGTGCTGCCGGAGGGGACGGGCGGGAACGCGCCCTTGACGCACCTCCTGGTGGGGACGCCGCCGGCGGGACTGACGTTCGACACGCCGACGCGGACGCTGTCGGGGACGCCGACGGCGGCGCAGGCGGCGACGACGTACACGTGGCGGGTGACGGACACGGACGGGGACACGGCGGAGCAGGAGTTCACGATCACGGTGCTGGGGGACCAGAGCCCGCAGCTGACGGCGGTGGACGACGTGACGTACATCGCGGGGTCGGCGATCACGCCGCTGGTGCTGCCGGAGGGGACGGGCGGGAACGCGCCGCTTGACGCACCTCGCTGGTGGGGAGGCCGCCGGCGGGACTGACGTTCGACACGCCGACGCGGACGCTGTCGGGGACGCCCTCGGCGGCGCAGTCGGCGACGACGTACACGTGGCGGGTGACGGACACGGACGGGGACACGGCGGAGCAGGAGTTCACGATCACGGTGCTGGCGGACCAGAGCCCGCAGCTGACGGCAGTGGACGACGTGACGTACATCGCGGGGTCCGGCGATCACGCCGCTGGTGCTGCCGGAGGGGACGGGCGGGAACGCGCCCTTGACGCACCTCCTGGTGGGGACGCCGCCGGCGGGACTGACGTTCGACACGCCCGACGCGGACGCTGTCGGGGACGCCGACGGCGGCGCAGGCGGCGACGACGTACAGTCCGTCACCCGCCACGTGTACGTCGTCGCCGCCTGCGCCGCCGTCGGCGTCCCCGACAGCGTCCGCGTCGGCGTGTCGAACGTCAGTCCCGCCGGCGGCGTCCCCACCAGGAGGTGCGTCAAGGGCGCGTTCCCGCCCGTCCCCTCCGGCAGCACCAGCGGCGTGATCGGCGACCCCGCGATGTACGTCACGTCGTCCACCGCCGTCAGCTGCGGGCTCTGGTCCGCCAGCACCGTGATCGTGAACTCCTGCTCCGCCGTGTCCCCGTCCGTGTCCGTCACCCGCCACGTGTACGTCGTCGCCGCCTGCGCCGCCGTCGGCGTCCCCGACAGCGTCCGCGTCGGCGTGTCGAACGTCAGTCCCGCCGGCGGCGTCCCCACCAGGAGGTGCGTCAAGGGCGCGTTCCCGCCCGTCCCCTCCGGCAGCACCAGCGGCGTGATCGGCGACCCCGCGATGTACGTCACGTCATCCACCGCCGTCAGCTGCGGGCTCTGGTCCGCCAGCACCTCGATCGTGAACTCCTGCTCCGCCGTGTCCCCGTCCGTGTCCGTCACCCGCCACGTGTATGTCGTCGCCGCCTGCGTGACCGTCGGCGTCCCCGTCAGCGTCCGCGTCGCCAGATTCACGCTCAGCCCCTGCGGCGGCGTTGGCGTCAGCGAGTACGTCAGCGGCGCGTTGCCTCCCGTCGCCGCCGGCAGCACCAGCGCAGTGATCTGCACCCCCTCGATGTAGCTTTGGTCAGGGATCGGCGGCGTCGCCGGCAGCTGCGGGCTCTCGTCCGCCAGCACCGTGATCGTGAACTCCTCCTCGTCCGTGTCGCCGTCCCCGTCCTCGACCTTCCACGTGTACGTGGTCGCCGCCTGCGCCACCGTCGGCGTCCCCGACAGCGTCCGCGTCGCCAGGTTCACGCTCAGCCCCTGCGGCAGCGCTGGTGTCAGCGAGTACGTCAGCGGCGAGTTGCCCCCCGTCCCCGCCGGGAGCACCAGGTCCGTGATCGCCGATTGCTCGATGTAGACCTGGTCCGCGATTGTCCCGTCCAGCGCTGGCACCGCGGAAATTGGTGTGGCGCTGAGGCTGTTGCTGTATAGGCTGACGGAATCGCAGCCGCCGATGCCGCTGTAGACGGTAGCCCGGACCTCGTACGGCTCCGGATCCAGGGCCGCTCCGGTCTGCCCGGCGTGGGCTAGGCCAGTGGCGGTGGAGTTGATTATGAATGTCTCTGTGACCGGACCGGCTCCAAGCTCCTGGTAGATGTCGAACGCGCCGTTGGTTGCATTGTTCGGCGAGCCCGGAGTTACGTCAAAGGCTCGCCGCCAACTGCTGGTCGATTTTCTGTATTCCACGGTATACCCGGCTCTCGGCCCGAGGAGCGCGCACGGTCCGCTCCACGAGAGGGTGACCACTAGCTGCTCTGGCACGGAACCGGGCACGACGCTGGTCAAGGTCGGTGGGTTTGGAACTCCGGTGGCTGCCCTGATCCCGATTCCGATAATCGTCGACTCCTGATTCCCTACGGCGTCCGTCACCGTCCACGTGTAGTCCACGATTGTGGTTATCGCTGTGGGCGTACCTGACAAGGTGCGCGTCGAGGTGTCCACGGTCAAGCCCGGCAGCAGCGGCGGGGAGGGGTTAAGGCTATACGTCAGCGGGCCCTTGCCCCCGGTCGCTCCAGGCCACACCCACGGCGTTATGGCCACGTCCTTTGGGAACTTGCGATAGTTAAACCAGTCCGGTGGAAACACAAACGCAAGCGGGGGCACGACCTCGATCGTGAACGTCTGCTCGGCCACGTCCCCGTCCGCGTCCGTCACCCTCCACGTGTATGTCGACTCGGCCTGGGTCGCTGTCGGCGTGCCGCTGATAGTCCGCGTCGACCCCGGCGGCGCCAGCCCCGAAGGCAGCGCACCCACCAGCAGGTAGGTGAGCGGCGCGTTGCCGCCCGCCCCTGCAGGCAGCACCAGGTCCGTGATCGTCCTCCCTTCGGTGTAGACTTGGTTCCCGACTGTCGCCAGCGTCGGGTTCGTGTCCGGCTCCACCTCAATCGTGAATGTCTCCTCGGCCGTGTCTCCGTCCACGTCCGTCACTCTCCACGTGTAAGTCGTCGGCGTCTGCGTCCCCGTCGGCGTCCCCGACAGGGTGCGCGTCGCGAGGTCGAAGTTCAGGCCCGTCGGCGGCGTCCCCACCAGTGCGTAGGTCAGCGTCCCGTTGCCGCCGGTTGCCGTCGGCAGCACTAGGTCGGTGATCGCCACTCCGTCGATGTAGACCCGGTCCCCAATTGGCGGCTGGGCCGGCAAGGTCGGGGAGACGTCCGCATCCACCTCGATCGTGAACGTGCGATCGTCCGTGTCCCCGTCCAGGTCTGTCACCCTCCACGTGTAAGTCGTCGCCGCCTGCGCCACCGTAGGCGCCCCCGACAGGGTGAGCGTCGTGGGATCAACGCTTAGGCCCTGCGGCGGCCCGCCCACAATCTCGTAGCTCAGCGTCCCGTTCCCCCCCGTCGCCGTCGGTAGCACTAGGTTCGCGATCGCAAACCCCTCGATGTAGCTCTGGTTGGCGATCGTCGTCGACGCCGGGAAAGCCGGGGGGACGTCCGCCGCCACCTCGATCGTGAACGTGCGATCGTCCGTGTCCCCGTCCTGGTCCGTCACCCGCCACGTGTAAGTCGTCGCCGCCTGCGCCACCGTAGGCGCCCCCGACAGGGTGAGCGTCGTGGGGTCAACGCTTAGGCCCTGCGGCAGCCCGCCCACTATCTGGTAGCTAAGCGGCGTGTTCCCCCCCGTCGCCGCCGGCAGCACTAAATTCGCGATCGCAAACCCCTCGATGTAGCTCTGGTTGGCGATCGTCGTCGACGCCGGGAAAGCCGGGGGGACGTCCGCATCCACCTGGATCGTGAACGTCTCCTCGTCCGTGACGCTATTGGCGTCCGTCACTCTCCACGTGTACGTCGTCGCCGCCTGCGCCGCCGTCGGTATCCCCGACAGGGTTCGCGTCGGAAGGTCGAAGTTCAGGCCCGCCGGCCGTGCCCCCACGAGGTTGTACGTCAGCGGCGCGGTCCCGCCAGTCGCAGCCGGCAGCACCAGATCCGTGATCGCCAATCCCTGGATGTAGACCTGATTCGCGACCGTCCCGCCCAGCACCGGCCCGCCACCCTGGGCCAAGGCGGACGGCAGGAGTGCCGATCCAACACCGACCACAGCCAGCAGGACCGCCAGGGCCCGGAGCACCGGGTGACGTCGCTCTCTCGGTTGCGGGAGGCGCGCTTGCAACGGCGAATTCAACGCCGCAGGCGCGGAGTCGGCCGTCCAGACTGTGCGGTTACAGCACACTCTCAGGCACGCCCTTTACAAATGGTGGACAATTGCAACGAACCGTATCTTTCGGCAGGGTACCCCATAGTACCCGATTTCACACTGTAATCCAGCATGATACCTGAGTCGCGAGTTCGTCGGCAACAACTCCGAAATGTCAACTTCCTTGCTCTTGGAGTCAGTCCCGGCGTCCATTCCGAGGTCATCCAGTTCGGAAGATGGCCGTAGGGACTCCATTCAGCCAACTTCCGAGCATACTTGGTGGCCAATCGAAAAGACAAGATGGTCGCAGTTTGTTCTGCGCGTGGGCAAGGATACCATAACCGCCAGCCTCGTCGACTCTCTTCTCTCGCAGATGAGTTCAAGCTTCCCTGGAATCGTCCTTGCCGAGAATCCTGCACTAAGGGAACACAGTGCGCTGAATCTTGCCGATTGGGGGTGCGCGCGCACCCCCAGGAGAGGATTCTGGCGCCGCGCGGACGATCTTCCTCAAGGCCCCGACCAAGCACGAAACGGGGCTGCCACGCTGCGGGAACTGTTGGTCCTGAGCCAGCGCTACAGGCCAGGAATCGTCGGTCGCTCGCCTCAATCGTTATCGCAGCCATTGGCCCTGACGGTCGGCCCGTTGCATGCCATGCATCACCGCGCGCAACTCGAAGCCCACCCCACCATCGGGCAGCGCCGCACGCTAGCTCCTGACTGTCTCCTGAGCAGCAACGAGGGCAACGCTTTCGGTCACGGGCCTGCGGTCACTCGCCGGCTCGCCTGGCCCGACCGCCAATCGCGAGCCGCGCAAGGCATCTCCCTCTCGAAGGCTGCCAGCAACCCTCGTCGACGAGGCATAGGGCTTCGGAAGCCGCTGGCCGACGCGAACCGGCGAACCCGTTGCGTCCTGGCAGTCGGGCAGCAGCGTCCTCGAACGCCTATACTGGAACGGACGGGAGCCGCCTGTGAAACGTCAAGCGAAGTTCGTATTGATCGTCAGCGCGATCGTGGTGACGCTGGCCTGGATGGGCGTGAGCGGCGTCAAGGAGAGCGCGACCTACTACGTGACGATCGAGGAGCTCGACGCTCTCGACAACGCGACGTCGAAGCGGATTCGCGTCGGAGGCGATGTAGCCGACGGCTCGATCATCCGGCACGCCGACAGGGTGGAGTTCACGCTCCGCCAGCAGGACGAGCACATGGAGGCAGCCCAGGCGCTGGACGTGGTCTACACCGGCAGCGACCCCTTGCCCGACACCTTCCGCGACAAGGCTCAGGCCCTGTGCGACGGGTACTTGCGCCCTGACGGCAAGTTCGAGGCGACGAAGATCCAAGCCAAGTGCGCATCCAAGTACGAAGCTGCGCCCGGCGAGGATGCCGCGCCGGTGTACGGCAACGATCTGGCCGGCGCGACGGACTAGAGGTGGCCGGCTCGCGGGCCGCCCCGGCCTGCCGCGCACGGGCATAGGACTGGCGGGAAGACAGCGACCTCATGGAGAACCTAGGCTATCTGGCCGTCCTGCTGGCATTCATCCTGTCGGCCTACGCCACCGTGGCTGCGCTGGCAGGCAAGCTGCGCAGCAACCCCTTCCTCGAGCTGAGCGCCCAACGAGCCGTCCTCGGTGCCTGGCTCGTGACAACGGCAGCCTCCGCGATCCTGCTGCACGCGATCCTGACCGACAACTTCAGCTTCAGCTACGTCGCGTCTCGATCCAACGCCGACCTCGACCTGCTGTACAAGGTCGCAGCATGGTGGGGCGGCCAGGAAGGCTCCCTGCTCTTCTGGAGCTGGATCGCGGCGACCTACACTTTCGTCGCCGTCTACACCGGCCGCCGGCGGCACCGCAACATGATCTCGTACGTGGTCGCGGTGATGGCCGCCACCCAGGCGTTCTTCCTGGGGCTGGTCGCGTTCAACGCGAACCCGTTCCAGGTCATCATGTCCGGCCCGCAGATCACGTCGGTGCCGGACGGACAGGGCCTCAACCCCCTGCTCCAGCATCCGATGATGGCGATCCATCCCCCGATGCTCTATCTGGGGTACGTGGGCTTCACGGTGCCGTTCGCCTTCGCGCTGGCCTCCCTGATCACGCGCCAGCCCGGAGAGCGCTGGATCCACACCACCCGCGTCTGGACCATGGTCACCTGGCTGTTCCAGTCGATCGGCATCCTGCTGGGTGCGCGCTGGGCCTACGTGGTGCTGGGCTGGGGCGGCTACTGGGGCTGGGACCCCGTCGAGAACGCCTCGCTGCTGCCATGGATCACCGGCACGGCTTTCCTGCACTCGGTGATGATGCAGGAAAAGAAAGGGATGATGAAGGTCTGGAACATCACCCTGATCGCGGCGACGTTCTTCCTCTGCATCTTCGGGACGATGATGACCCGCGGGGGGCTGGTGAGCTCGGTCCACGCCTTCGCCGAGTCGGACATCGGCGCCTACTTCGTCTGGTACCTGGTGATCGGCATCGGAATCACGGCGTACCTCATCGTCAGCCGGCTGGACTACCTGCGCAGCGAGGCCGAGCTCGACTCCGTGGTCTCGCGCGAGTCCAGCTTCCTCTTCAATAACGTGGTGCTGCTGGCAAGCTGCTTCGCGGTTCTGTGGGGCACTCTCTTCCCGGTCATCAGCGAGTACTTCACGGGCGACAAGATCACTGTCGGAGCACCGTTCTTCAACAAGGTCAACGTTCCGATCGGACTGGTCCTTCTGTTCCTTACCGGTGTCGGCCCTCTGTTCGCGTGGCGGCGCACGTCCACCGAGTCGCTCCGCCGCAACTTCCTCTGGCCCGGCGTCGCGGCACTCGCTTGCGTTAGCGTGCTGGTGGCGGCCGGCATGCGCCACTTCTACGCAACGGTCTGCTTCGGCCTCTGCGCGTTCGTCACCGTGACAGTAGTCATGGAGTTCTACCGGGGCGGACGGGTGATCCAGCGCAAGCGGGGCACCGGGCTGCTGCCCGCCATGGTCGAGCTCACTCACCGCAACACCCGGCGCTACGGCGGGTACCTGGTGCACATGGCGATCGTGCTAATGTTCGTGGGCTTCGCGGGGGCTGCTTTCAACGTGGTCCACCAGCAGGAAATGGCAGTGGGCGACTCCATCGAAGTGGGCCCGTACTCGTTCCAGTTGCAGAACGTCTCGGAGATGGACAACCCCAACTACTTCCGGGCGGTCGCGTCGATCGACGTCAGCAGGAACGGAGAGTACCTGGAGACACTGCTGCCCGAGCGGCGCTTCTATCACGCATCCCAGCAGCCTACGAGCAGGGTGGACGTTCGGAACCGGCTGCGGGAGGACGTGTACGTTGTCTATGCGGGCCAGTCCAACGACGGCGCGAACCCTGTCGTGCAGGTCTACATCAACCCCTTGGTGAACTGGATCTGGATCGGCGCCTTCCTGCTCGTGCTCGGCACGCTGGTGGCCCTGGTACCGAGCAGGCAGTCTGGGCGCTCCCGCCGTCCCAGCGCGGTCCGCTTAAAGGAGCATCCCGTTGCGGCTTCCGGCGATTAGTCTCGCGCTCGCCCTCGCGGCGGTCCCGGTGGTGCACAGCGCCGTGCCGTACGCGAAGTTGCGCGAGGTTGGCGAGCGCGTCTCGTGCCAGTGCGGCTGCTCGTATACCGTGGGCAGCTGTAACATGCTGAACTGCCACTTCCGGGATCCGGTCCTTGACCAGATCCGGGAGGGCCTGGAAGCCGGCAAGCCGGCCGAGGCCGTGCTGGAGGAAGTGTACGCACGCTTCGGCAGCGAGACTCGTGTCGAGCCGAAGGCCGAGGGCTTCGGCATGGTGGGCTGGATCGCTCCGTTCGCGGCATTCCTCTCCGGGCTGGCAGCGATCCCCTGGGTCCTGCGACGGTGGCGATCGAGCACCCGCGCAACCCAGCGCGGCGATTCCGTGCCGGACGAGGTCGTCGACCGGTATCGCTCGGAAATCGAGGACGACCTCGACGCATTGGACTAGACTTCGGAGATCCGGGCCCGGCAGGCAGCCAAGCCTCCCTCCAACCGGAACTAGATGCTCGTAGCCGCCGCCATCCTGATGATCCTGGTCGCCTTCGGGCTGCCGCTGGTGGTACGCGCCGACGACATTCCGCCGGAGGAGGCGGTGTCGCCGACCCAGCACCTCGAGGACCGGCGGGCAGCGATCTACGAAAACTTGCGGGACCTCCAGGGCGAGTTCCAGATGGGAAAGATGTCGGCGGCCGACTACGCCGAGAGCAAGAGCGCGCTGCAGCACGAGCTGGCCGGAGTGATGGATTCGATCGACAAGGCAGGACGGGATGCCGGGGCTTAGCGCACTGCGGACGACAGCCGTCGCGTTGACAGTATTCGTGGCGGTGCCTGCGCTGGCGCAGGTGCGGGGAACCGTGACGAACGGCACCACCGGAGCCCCCGCTGCGGGGGTCGCCCTGACTCTCTCGACCTTCAGCGGCGGCATGCGGCCCGTCGAGGAGGTGCAGTCTGGAGCCGACGGCAGGTTCGCCTTCACGAAGCAACTCCCAGCAGTTTCGTCGGACCAGCCTTTCCAGGGGTCCATCCGGGCCGAATTCGAGGGCATCGGCTACACCGAGGTTCTCCGCAGCGATGCGTCGCGCGACGATGTCCGCGTCACCGTCTACTCCGCCCGGTCGACGGACATACCGCCGCCCGACATGCGGGTTGTCTGGTTCCAGCCGGAGGGCGAGAGGCTTAGGGTGCACGAGTTGTACCAGTTGGTCAACGACTCCGACATTCCGGTCACCTACAGCAGCGAGGAGGGAACGCTGCGCTTCCACCTGCCCAGCGCCGCAGAGGGCGATGTCGAGGTGTCCGGCACCGGACCCGCGGGAATGCCATTGCAGAGCAGCGCCCTTCCGGCGGGCGAGCCGGGCCTGTACCTGGTCGACTTCCCGCTCAAGCCCGGCGAGAATCGCATTAGCGTGTCGTACAGCGTCCCGCACCAGGACGGCGGCGACTTCACCCTGCGATCGCTCTATCCGGGGCTGCGGACCCGAGTCGCGGCTCCGGACGGCGTGGAGATTGGCGGTGAGGGCCTGACGCCGATGGCGCAGGATCCCGCGACACCGGCTCTCGCGTACGAGCTCGCCAGTGACGGTGACGCCACGCTGGCGATCAGCGGTCAGGAGCTCCGGCAGCAGTCCGACATCAGCGTGCAGCCCGCTCCCGTCGCGAGCGAGCTGTCCTGGCTCGTCGCGCTCGCGACACTGATCCTCGGCGTGGGATTCCTGCACCTGCTGAAGTCCCACGTGCCGCAGCCCCCCGGCGCGCACCGCGGGGAGAGAGGCTAGCGCGGGCCGGATGGACGGGCCTGCCATCGTAGCCCGGGGCGTATCGAAGTACTTCGGCGAGTTCCCTGCGCTGCAGCAGGTCGATCTCGAGGCCGGCAGCGGCCGCGTGCTGGCCATGCTGGGTCGTAACGGTGCCGGCAAGACGACCCTCCTGCGAATCCTCGCCGGGCTCTCGGCGCCGAGCGAAGGCGAGGTCATCCTCCCCGGCGCGGGCCTGGACCGGCGGGACCGCCAGTGCCTCGTCGGGATGGTCGGCCACGGAGCTTGGATCTACGACGACCTCACGGCCGAGGAGAACTTGCGGTTTTTCTGCCGCATTTACGGCGTGGCCAATGCCGGCCCGGTAGTCTCGGACTGGCTCGAGCGAGTGGGCCTGGAACGGTTCCGGCAGGCGCGGGCGGTCGAGTTCTCGCGCGGGATGCGCCAGCGCCTGACCATCGCGCGGGCCTTCCTGCACGAACCGGAGATCCTGCTGCTGGACGAGCCCTGGACCGCCTTGGACGACCGGGCGATGGAACTGCTCTCCTCGCTCGTCCGGGGCGCTCGAGAGCGGGGCCGCTGCGTCATCATCTGCTCGCACCAGCTGCGGGAAGCGATGGAAGTCGCGGACGACGTGGCAGTGCTGCAACGCGGCCGCCTCACCTACCGCGGCCCGGTCGACGAGCAGCTGCGCCAGGACCCGCAGTCGCTGTACGGGAGGATCCGGTGAGGCGTCTCCTCGTAGACGCCTGGAGCGTCGCCGCCAAGGACCTGCGCTGTGAGCTGCGCGAGAGGCAGGTCCTCAACGCGGCAGTCTCGTTCGCGTTGACCGTGCTGCTGATGTTCAGCTTCACCTTCGACCCCAACACCAACGTGGGCATCCGGAGCCTCTCAGGCGGGCTGCTCTGGGTGGTCTACCTGTTCGCGGGCGTGCTGGTTCTGAACCGGAGCTTCGCGCGGGAGACGACGAACGACTGCCTGGCCGCCTTGGTGGCTTCCCCCCTCTCCGGCGACTCCCTGTTCCTGGGCAAGACCCTGTCGAGCTGCGTGCTGATCCTGGCCGTCGAGCTGATCTCGCTGCCAGCCTTCGGCATCTTCTTCGACATCACGTGGCTTCCCAAGGCTGGCCAGCTCCTGCCGGTGCTCGTGCTGGGGAGCTGGTCGTTCGCGGCGGTCGGCACGACGTTCGGGGCGGTCACGGCCAGCAACCGGCTGCGCGAGCTGATGCTCCCTCTGCTGCTGTTCCCGACCTGCCTGCCCGCGCTTGTCGCCTGCATGAGTGTGACGTGGGGGATCTTCGACCCGACCGCTGTGACCGAGATCGGGCCATGGCTGCGACTGCTGATCGGATTCGACATCATCTACACCCTGCTCGGAGTGCTCGTGATGGAGTCCGTGCTCACGGCAGGCTGAACAGGGCTCGCAGCGGACCCGGGATGTCGGAGCACAGGAAGGAGCGGACGATGCCATTGCGCCAAAAGCTCCGCTGGGGACTGGTCGGCGGCGGCGAGGGCAGCCAGATCGGAGGGGCGCACCGCATCGGTGCGACGATCGATGGCGAGTTCGAGCTGGTCGCCGGCGCTCTGGACATCGATCCGGCCCGGGGCCGGGAGTTCGCTGCGAGCATCGGCATTCCGGCGGTCCGGGCCTACGGGGACTGGCAGGCGATGATCCGGCGGGAGTCCGGCCTCGATCCCGCCGAGAGACTCGACCTAGTGACGATTGCCACGCCCAACGCCACGCACCATGAGATCGGGAAGGCATTCCTGGAATCCGGCTTCCACGTGCTTTGCGAGAAGCCGATCACAACGACAGTGGCGGACGGCGAGGATCTGCTCGCGACCGCGCGTTCGGCGGATCGCATCCTAGCGGTGAATTACGGTTACAGCGGATACCCGATGGTCCGGCAGGCCCGGGCCATGGCACGGGACGGCCGGCTCGGCAGAGTCCGCGTGATCGTGGCGGAATTCGCTCACGGATCGCATGCGGACGCGGCCGACGCCGACAATCCGCGAGTCCGGTGGCGGTACGACCCTGCGCAGGCCGGCATCAGTTCGGTCCTGGCCGACACCGGCCTGCACGCCCTGCACATGGCTTGCTTCGTGATCGGAAGCGAGGTGACGAGGGTATCGGCCGACTTCGCCTCGACCGTCGCCGGGCGCACGTTGGAGGACGACGCGATGGTTGCGCTGCGGTTCTCCGGTGGCGAGGTGGGCCGACTCTGGGCGAGTGCAGTGGCTGTCGGGCAGCAGCACGGGCTGACACTCCGGGTCTTCGGCGAGCGTGGCGGACTGCGGTGGTCGCAGGAGCAGCCGAACCAGCTCTTCTGGACGCCGCTCGGGGAACCGACGCAAGTCCTCGAAAGAGGCGACTCACGCCTCTCGGAGGAAGCCAAGCAGGCATCGCGGATCACGATCGGCCATGCCGAGGGGATGCTCGGCGCGTTCGGCAACATCTACTTGGACCTCGCCGCGGCGATACGGGCATCGGCAGAAGGGCGTGATCCGGATCCTTCACGAACATGCATTCCTACAGGCGAAGAAGGCGTCAGGACCTTGGCCGTCGTGCACGCCGCTGCCCGTTCTGCCCGTGAGGGGGGGCGCTGGATCGACGTGCGGGATTCGGCGCGGATGTGAATCGGCGCGGATTCGTGCGGGCGCGGTATGCAGGTCAGGCCGTTCCCCTCGACGGGGCCCGGGATCCGAATCTCCGGTGCGGGTCGAACAAGTGCAGGCCGGGCGCTGCCATGGGCTGCAGGATCGACAAGAGAGTCCAAGACCTGGGTCGGCGCCGAACGGAGACCCTTCTTCACCATTGCTGGAGACACTGCGCGGAAGAGTCTGGCACTGCCCGGACCTGCCCGTACAATGGAAACTGCGAGCAAGGCGATGAGCGAAAACCTTTTTCGCTGGATAGTAGCGGCGGGAACCGCCGCTACCGTTGTCCTGACCGCTTGGCATATACCTGGCCTGATCGCGGATACAAGCTCTGCCGCGGAACGGCGGACCAGTGAACTGCGCATGGAACTGACAGGTCGCATGGATCGCATGGAACATCGCATGGATCGCATGGAAGACCGCATGGACGGCATGGAAGACCGCATGGATCGCATGGAAGATCGAATCTCGCGCGACCTGAACCTGATGCGGGACGATATCCGCGCGATCCGCGAGGCGCTGGAATCAACTCGCTGACCCACCCGAGGCCCTAGAATCCTCCGAGGCCTCGCTGCCTCAGCCCTCGAGTGGCCAAATAGCCAAGGGGCTCCAGAATCGTTGCGATCCTCCCCCGCCGCCCTCCGATGTAGGCCCTGGACCCTTGCCGCGGTTGCCCAGGTGTTCAGAGGAGACCTGCCCCCAACAGACGGCCCTCACCCCGGGAGCTGCCAACTCCTTGCTCTTCGGATTGCGAGTCCATGGGAGCGGGCAATAACCTGAGCATCCGGGCACACGATCTCCCTGGAATCTCAAGGCCTGCCGGGACAGGAGGTCTCGCCGACACGGCACTGGGTCGCGACGTTCGCATTCGCTGGCACGATTGGGCACGATTCTTCCGGTGCCGAACCTCGCTCGGAGATCGCTTCACGGTCTCCGTGGTCCGGCCGCGCAATTCGCCGTTGGCACCTTGATCTCCGTGGTGACGGCAAGCCGCTGTTGGGGAAGCGGCCACGAGAACGTGGTTCTCGGCGTGATCGGCACTTCGGTAGCGTTCGGCAACGGAACAGGGATTGCTTGCTAGATCGGATCCTCCTGACATCGAAGCCCTGTCATGGGGACCCGCTACCCGAAGACGTCAAGTCCAAGCCTGTCCGGCCTTCCCGCAGTTGAGTCCGGCTCTCCAGCAGCGGTCGCTGAGCGGTTCCGGTCCGCAGAGCCCGACCCATCGCAATCGAAGGAGCAGTGCGCTGGTTGGATACTGGCTTCCTCGCTCCGGTCCGGGTGGCTACAGCGCGCCACCGTCGGTAATGGACTGCACGGATCCTCCGTAGCCAACCCGGAATTGCCAAGGGTGATCGACGCGTGCGCGCCGGATGCGTTGCGGAGGGCAAAGACCGGCGGCTCACCAGCCAAACCGTTCGAGGGCAGGACTCCCGCACTACTTCCGTTTCGGAATGGAGAGCTGGTTTCGGCCATCTCGGGGCCGATACCAATGGTTGCGAGCAGCGAGCCCAGCCGAGGCACAGCCACCGGCCTAGCCGCAGTCAGCCTAGCGCTGCGCGGACCTCTCCCCGTACCAGACCTGTCCGAACAGGACCAGCGCAACGAGGAGCTTGAAAGTATCGAGGCCCGTGTACGTGTGGTGGAGTGCCCAGAATGAGCTCCGAACCTCCGGCAGCGCCGTCTCGGCAGCAAAATCCATCATTCGTCCCAGCCGGACGGTCTCCGGAACGGCGTAGGCCGCGAGGAAGAGCACGATCGCAAGAAGAGTCACGCTCGCGTAGCGCAGGAGCCGCCCTCTGGACCCGCCCCACGACAGCAGGCAGACAGCTACGGCAAGCGGAATCTGAACCCAGCCCCAGCCCCGGAAGAAGAGCCGATTCACCTCGGATGCCTGGTGCCTGAGAACCAGGCGCAGATTCTCGTCGGAGAGTTCCCCGACCGCCTCGCGAACACCTTCGCCGTCGGACGACACCACGCTCTCGGCGACCGCGAAATTCTGGATCGCGGTCTGCCACATGAATACGGTGGCTGCGCTCCACGCCCCCAGCAGGAAGCAGAGCAACCATGTCCCGCGCGTCATGCGCCGGGTGCCACATACTCCGGCGGCGGGGCCGCGCCCTCGCCGAAGAAGTACGCCTCCATCTGATTGACGATCAACTCCTGCGCCTGCGGAGTGGCAGGGTTCAGGCGGTATTCGTTGATGATCATCTTGAGGTGCTCGGCCCACTGGGCCCAAGCAACCTTCGAGACGTTGTCGTAGATCTTGCGCCCAAGATCCGAGTCGAACGGGACTTCATCGAGTCCCGGCAAGCTCTTCTGCAGCTTGACGCACTTGACCATTCGCTCCGCCATGGCGACTACCATTGTAGAACCCGGCGGTCGGCCGGCCGCTAGTGGAGCGTTCCATGACCCAGGCAAGGTTCGAGCTCGTAATCGGCGGAGCAAGTCTCGTCCTGACAACGGGCGACATCACGAGGGTCCGGGCCGACGCGATCGGAAACGCCGCCAACGCCGAACTGTCCGGAGGGGGTGGCGTGGACGGAGCCATCCATCGCGCCGGCGGGCCCACCATCATGCGGGAGTTAGACGCAATTCGGGCGAGGATCGGGCGTTGCCCCCCGGGAGGGGCCGTTGCCACGGGGGCCGGTAACTTGCCGGCGCAATGGGTCTTCCACGCAGTGGGACCAATGTACAAAGGCGGTGGCAGCGGCGAGGCGGAAGCACTCGCTTCGTGCTATCGGAGGTGCCTGGAACTGGCCGACGAGCACCGGGTCGGCTCGCTCACGCTGCCGGCAATCAGCACGGGTGTCTACGGATACCCTCTGGAGGAAGCGGCCGCAATCGCGATCCAGACGACGGTGGACGCCCTCGCGGCTGGCCGTTCCCAGGTGCAGTCGGTGACATTCGTGCTGTTCGGAGATCCGGTCTTCCGGGCGTTTGCCACAGCGACCCTCGAGGCAATCCCAAGACTCTGAGTCTCGAAGATGGGTGACCAGTCGCCGATTGGTCGTCTTCCACAACCCTCTGATCAAGGGCTTGGAAGATCGGGATCCCCGTCCGCCGAACCGCTCATAGTGAGAGTGAGGTGTCCAGACGAATGGGCATCCGTCCCTCTCCAGCCCTGCCCCCCTGCAACTGCCCGACGCGGTCACCCTTCAATCGCCGCCCCAGGGTTCTGCTCGACGGCAACCGCGTTATCCACTTCGCATTCCCCTTGCCCTGCGCCTCGTATCGCGCAGGATCGCCCGCCGCGCCGGGCCCGAGGGCCGGACGCCGGCACACTCACCGTCCGCTGGCTGCACCAAGCCAGCCACGGCCGCCAGCGACTCTCCCCGGCCACAGCTCGCAAGACCGCCAGATCCCGCCTGGACGTGACAAGGATAGCTGGTGCCATGCACGCAAGCAGGTCCCTTGCGTCGAACAAATGTCTGAAAGTTCTATAAATTTCGTAATCTATTCTTTTGTTATCGCTTTTATCCGATTATTATTACTTTGACGCTTGCAATCTATTAATTCATGCTATACTGGATTCAGATTCCTGAAGGGTGAATCCGATCCGTATTGCGGGGGCAGCATGAGCATCGACTTCGACGGCAACTACAAGCGCGTGTTCGCCTTCCCCGAAATGGTCAGGGCCCTCGCCGAGGGCTACTTGGAAGGAGACTGGGCTGAGTCCGTGCACTGGGAAACATTCGACCTGCGCCCGGACGGGTACGTCAGCCCCCGGCCGGCCCCGCGCGAGAACGACCTCAGCCCGCAGCTGGTCCAGCGCGAGAACGACCTGGTCTGCCGTCTCGCCCGCAAGGACGGCAGCGGGCTGTACGTCCATCTGATGTTGGAATTCCAGTCCGGCCTCGACGAGGGCATGGCAGTGCGGATGAACACCTACACAGCAATGTTCACCGAGCAGGAGTGGCGGCGGCGCGAGAAGGGCCGTCGCTGGCAGGTGCCGGCAGTCGCGCCGGTGGTGCTGTACACGGGTAAGAGGCCGTGGACAGCACCGCAGGAGCTGGCCCCGGAATGGCCGGAGCGACTGCGGGGAATGGAGAAGTACGGCCAGCCTATGCGCTATGTGCTGGTGGAGACGCAGACGGCGCCGGAACTGGAGGGCAGGGAGCCGAACCTGGCGGACCTGATGTTCCGGCTGGAGCGGGCGCGGAACGGGGAGGAAGCAGCGGCGGCGATCGGGCTGCTGGGGCGCGCGCTGAAGCAGTCGGGGACCGAGGAACTGGCGGAAGCCTTGCTGGGATGGTTCAATAATGTGTGGGTGAGGACGCGCCTGAGGGACGTGGAAGTGAAGCCGGTGGCGAGTTTCAAGGAGGTACCGAAGATGCTGGAAGAGAACTTCGATTCCTGGGCCGACGAGTGGATCGCGAAGGGCGAGAAGCGGGGCCTGGCGAAGGGCGAGAAGCGGGGCGAGGTGAAGGGCCGCAAGGACCTTCTGCTGCGGCAGGTCCGGGAGCGCTACGGGGACAGCACTGCCAGTGCGATTGCCCCGACTCTGGAGGCGATCCGGTCGCTGCCGACGTTGGACGACATCGGCGTCTGGATCGTGACCTGCGGGACGGCCGATGCGCTTCTCGCTAGGATCCGCGCCCTCTGAGCGGCTGGCAGCGGGCCGGCCCCGCTTCACCGGCAGATGGTCGGATGCCGGCGGGTCCAGTGCGCCACGCCAGGGCCATTCGAGCGCATTCCGGAGATCCGTGGAATGCCCTTGGAGTCTTAGTAGCGGCGGTGCCGTCGCCGCTCGCACCGTGCTGGATGGCGAAGGCCGGCATCTGAAGGCGACTCGCATCGAGCATTACGAGAACGGATTCTGACGGTAGCTACGCGCGGCTGCTCGCCTTCCCCCGGATGGTCAGGGCCCTCGCCGAGGGCTATCTGGACGGAGACTTGGCGGCGGATGCCTTGCCGGGATGGTTCAATGAACTCTGCGTGAGGACGCGCCTGAGGAACGTGGAAGCGAAGCCGGTGGCGAGTTTCAAGGAGGTACCGAAGATGCTGGAAGAGAACTTCAATTCCTGGGCCGACGAGTGGATCGCGAGGGGCGAGGAACGTGGACTGGCGAAGGGCGAGGAGCGTGGACTGGCGAAGGGCGAGGTCAAGGGCCGCAAGGACCTTCTGCTGCGACAGGTCCGGGAGCGCTACGGGGACAGCACTGCCAGTGAGATTGCCCCGACTCTGGACGCGATCCGGTCGCTGCCGACGTTGGACGACATCGGCGTCTGGATCGTGACATGCGAGACGGCCGATGCGCTTCTCGCTAGAATCCGCGCCCTCTGAGCGGCTGGCAGCGGGCCGGCGACGCTTCACCGGCAGATGGTCGGATGCCGGCGGGTCCAGTGCGCCACGCCGGAGACTTCGTGCGCATTCCGGAGATCCGTGGAATGCCCTTGGAGTCTTTGCAACGGCGGTGCCGTCGCCGCTGGCACCGTGCTGGATGGCGAAGGCCGGCATCTGAAGGCGGCTCGCATCGAGCATTACGAGAACGGATTCTGACGGTAGCTACGCGCGGCTGCTCGCCTTCCCCCGGATGGCCAGGGCCCTCGCCGAGGGCTATCTGGACGGAGACTTGGCGGCGGATGCCTTGCGAGGATGGTTCAATGAACTCTGAGTGAGGACGCGCCTGAGGGACGTGGAAGTGAAGCCGGTGGCAAGCTTCAAGGAGGTACCGAAGATGCTGGAAGATAACTTCGATTCCTGGGCCGACGAGTGGATCGCGAAGGGCGAGAAGCGGGGTCTGGCGAAGGGCGAGAAGCGGGGCCTGGCGAAGGGCGAGGAGCGTGGACTGGCGAAGGGCGAGGTCAAGGGCCGCAAGGACCTTCTGCTGCGGCAGGTCCGGGAGCGCTACGGGGACAGCACTGCCAGTGCGATTGCCCCGACTCTGGAGGCGATCCGGTCGCTGCCGACGTTGGACGACATCGGCGTCTGGATCGTGACCTGCGGGACGGCTGATGCGCTTCTCGCTAGGATCCGCGCCCTCTGAGCGGCTGGCAGCAGGCCGGCCACGCTTCACCGGCAGATGGTCGGATGCCAGCGGGTCCAGTGCGCCACGCCATAGACTTCTTGCGCATTCCGGAGATCCGTGGAATGCCCTTGGAGTCTTAGTAGCGGCGGTGCCGTCGCCGCTCGCACCGTGCTGGATGGCGAAGGCCGGCATCTGAAGGCGACTCGCATCGAGCATTACGAGAACGGATTCCGATCGTAGCTGCGGGCGGGTGCTCGCCTCCCCCGGAATGGTCGGGGCCCTCGCCGAGGGCTACCTGAACGGAGCTTCTGGCACTCGCGCAGGGCCGCTCGTTTCGGTCATCCGGTTACCCACAATTCACGGATGCAAGACAGCGTGCGTGGTTGGTTGCCGATCCGTCCCGCACCGATACCGACATTGACGGCCCGACTGGTTCTCAGGTCCAGTCCTGTGTTCTGGCCACCCACTCGCCCGCAGAATCGCTTGCCAGCGAGGGCCACTGCATGCCCCCGAGCGGCCACTTGGTTCTCGCCCGGTTCATCACAGACGGTCATGGGGCCGACAGGCGCACCGACCAGCCGCCGGAACGTGCCGGTCCCAATGCGTGCGTGACCATCCCGGGCCGGGATGTGCGGCCCAACCTTGACTCGTCACATGTTGGGCATCGAGGGGCTCGCCTAAGGGGCTGCAATCCGACGGGATGGTCCCGGTCGCGGGTCGGCATGACGATCCATCATGGACAATTCGCTCCAGCCGCTTGTCGGACCGGAGGCCCCGCCGCAACTGCCGATCAGCATCGAGTCGACCCGTGACTTCCGAATCGGGCCTCGCGGCAAACGCCCGCGATCGGCCTCGAAATCAAGGATTGACATGAATTTGCGACTGTCGCAAAATAAGTTTAGGCAGGCCTAATAATGGCTAGCGAGGCAGTCGACGACTATCTGAAGGCGATCTTCCAGATAGCCGGCGAGTCCGACCGGGCTTCGACCGCCGCTCTTGCCGAGCAGCTCTCCGTCGCCCCGGCATCGGTCAGCGGAATGCTGCGGAAGCTCTCCGAGCAGAGGCCGCCGTGGATCGAGTACCAGAAGCACCACGGCGCCAGGCTCACCGAGCGCGGCCGAGCCCGCGCGCTCGAGGTCATCCGTCACCACCGCCTGATCGAGCTCTTTCTCCATTCCGTGCTGGGTTACAGCTGGGACGAGGTCCACGCTGAAGCCGAGCGCCTCGAGCACGCCATCTCCGAAACGTTCGAGGACCGGATCGCCATGGTTCTCGGGGACCCGGAATTCGACCCTCACGGACACCCCATCCCCCGGCGCGACGGCACGATGCCCCAGCGATCCGACACGAGCCTGGTCCACATGGATCCGGACACGAGCGCGAGTGTCTCGCGCGTCTCGGACCACGATTCCGAAATGCTGCAGTATCTCTCCCGCATCGGCATCAAGCCGGGCGTGCGGATCCACCTGCTCGAGAGAGGCCCCTTCGACGGCCCCCTGATGCTGCGAGTCGCCGACGACCCGGCCGTGCACGCCTTCGGTCCGCGGCTGGCGGCCGCGATCCGCGTGCGCCTGGAAGGGAGTGCGGAATCGTGACGCCGCCGATCCTGCTGCTGCTCCTCGTCGTCGCCGCAGCTCTCCTGCTCGCGCCCCGCGTGGGCGGCGTATGGCTCTGGCGGGCGTACAGGTCCCGTCGCGAGCGCTCCCGGTCCGAGGACTCGCTCAAGCACGTCCTCGCCTGGCAGCACCGCTCCAAGCCTGCCAGCCTCGAGTCGCTGGCCGGCGGAATGGGGCTGTCGCCCGGGAAGGCGCTCGCGATCGCGCAGCGGCTGGAATCAGCGGGATGGATCGAGTGCGGTGCGGCGGGCATCCGCCTCACCCCCCGAGGGGAGAGGCGGGCCCTGCAGGTCGTGCGGGCACACCGAATCTGGGAACGCCACCTGGCCGACGATGCGAACATGCCATTCGGCCGGCTCCACCACGCCGCCGAGCGCGCCGAGCACAGCCTGAGCCGCACGGATGTCGAGAAGCTTGACGCTCACCTGGGCCATCCCCAGCACGACCCTCACGGAGACCCCATCCCCAGTGCCGACGGGCGCGTCGCCGAGCTCGACGCCGTGAGCCTGAACGAGTGGCCGATTCTCGAGCCGGCGTCCGTGGCGCACATCGAGGACGAGCCGGACGCGGTATTCCAGCAGGTCCTGCTGGCCGGGTTCCGCCCGTCCACCGTAGTGCGAGTCCTTGCGTCCGACGCATCGGAGCTGATCGTGGAGTGCGACGGTGCTGAGCGTCGCATCGACCGCGCCGTAGCCGCCAACGTCCACGTCAGGGCCGTGCGCGAGGAAGATGTCCTGCCCGCGGACGCGCTGCGGCTCTCGGAACTGAGCACCGGTGCCGTGGGAGAGGTCATCGAGCTGGGCCCGGGCTGCACCGGGTTCACGCGGAGGAGGCTGTTGGATCTCGGCCTCACCCCGGGCGCCCGCGTGCAAGTCGCGCTGGACAACACCTTCGGCGATCCCAGGGCCTTCCGGATCCGCGGCACCGCCATCGCGCTTCGCGACGCGCAGGCCGCCCAGGTGTGGGTCCGGCCTGCCCCCCGCGCTGCCAGCCAGGAGTCAAGACCGTGAATCCCGCCGAATGCGAAGCCTGCCCCGCGCACGCCCAGCTCGCCCAGATGGGCATTGACATCGCGAACTGCGACCACGCGGTCGCCCTCGCGGGCAACCCCAACACCGGCAAGTCGTCGGTCTTCAATGCGCTGACGGGCCTCCGCCAGCACGTCGGCAACTGGGCAGGCAAGACCGTCACGCGCGCCGAGGGCGCGTTCGCCTTCGAAGGCAAGCGGTACAAGCTCGTCGATCTCCCCGGCACGTACTCCCTGCTGTCCGCTTCCCAGGACGAGGAGATTAGCCGCAACTTCCTGCTCTTCGGCCAGCCCGACTGCACGGTCATCGTGGTCGACGCAACGGCGCTGGAGCGAAACCTCAACCTGGTCCTGCAGGTGCTCGAGATCACCGACCGTGCCGTCATCTGCGTGAATCTGATGGACGAGGCCGAGCGCAAGGGACTCGATGTCGACGTGAGGAGCCTGTCGCGGGACCTGGGGGTCCCGGCCGTTCCTACCGTGGCGCGGACCAAGCAGGGCATGGCCGAGCTCGTATCCACCGTGGCCGCCGTCATCCAAGGGGAGATCCGCACCAATCCGCTCCGGTTCGAGCCGCCGCCCGTCGTGCAGGAGGCCATCGGCAGCCTGGTTCCCCTGATCGAGGATGCGGCCCCGGGGCTCGCGAACGCGCGCTGGGTCGCCCTGCGCCTGCTGGACGGGGATCACAAGGTTCGCGAGGCCATCCTGTCAGGGGAGCTCGCCCAGCTGGCTAGCCGGCAACTGGCAGCCGCGCCGTCGGGGAGCCCCCGCATCACGGCCATCGCGGGAGCCCAGTGAGCCTTCATGCCGCCCGCATCCAAGTCGATCCTCGATCGCAGCGACAGCCTCCGCAGGGAGATTGGAGGCGGTTTCCGCGACCAGATGATGTCCTCGCTGTACGACAGTGCCCGCGAGATCGCGTCCCGATCGGTCCGCGAGACGGGCGCCGCCAACTGGGATCTCGACCAGCGGATCGACCGGCTCGTGACTTCGCGATGGCTGGGGCTGCCGCTGATGACCGCGATGCTGGGCGTGGTCTTCTGGATCACGATTCTCGGCGCTAATGTCCCCTCGCAGATGCTGGCCAGCGCTCTCTTCGCCGTCGAGGGAGCCGCGGCCGGCTGGTTCGAAGCGCTCGGCGCACCGTGGTGGCTCACCGGGCTGGTCTGGCACGGCGTATTCCGCGGCCTGGCATGGGTGGTCAGCGTCATGCTGCCGCCGATGGCGATCTTCTTCCCGGTGTTCACGATCCTGGAGGATCTCGGATACCTCCCGCGTGTCGCCTTCAACCTCGACTGGCTGTTCCGCAAGGCGGGCGCCCACGGCAAGCAGGCCCTGACCATGGCCATGGGATTCGGCTGCAACGCGGCCGGCGTGACGTCCGCCCGCATCATCGACTCCCCGCGGGAGCGCCTGCTGGCGATCCTGACGAACAACTTCGTGCCCTGCAACGGCCGCTTCCCGACCCTGATCATGCTCGCGGTGATCTTCGTAGCCGCCTCGTTCCACCCGGCGGTCGCGTCGATCGCCGCTGCCGGAACGGTGATGGGCGTGGTCCTGCTCGGCGTCGGCTTCACGCTGGCAGTCTCCTGGGCCCTCTCGCGGAGCGTGCTGTCCGGCGAAGCGTCGGCCTTCACGCTGGAGCTGCCCCCGTACCGCCGCCCGAGCGTGCTGCGGATCCTGTACACCTCGCTGATCGACAGAACGGTCTTCGTGCTCGGCAGGGCCATGCTGACGGCCGCGCCAGCAGGTGCGCTGATCTGGATCCTGGCCAACGTCCGGGCCGGCGACGCCAGCCTCGCCTCGCACGCGATCGGCTGGCTCGAGCCCCTCGGGCAGGCGATCGGCCTTGACGGAGTGATCCTGCTGGCGTACGTGATCGCGATCCCCGCCAACGAGATCGTCGTGCCGACGATGCTGATGTGCTATCTGGGCGGCAGTATGATGATGGATATAACGACCTACGACCAGATCCGGGCGGTACTGGTGGACCAGCACGGCTGGACGTTGCTGACAGCTGTCAACCTGATGCTTTTCTCCCTTCTGCACAATCCGTGCGCAACCACCATCCTCACGATCTGGAAGGAGACCCGGAGCGCCAGATGGACGGCCCTCGGCGCTCTCATGCCTCTGGCAATCGCGTTCCTGGTCTGCCTGGTCACGGCGCAGGCAGGACGGCTGCTGTTCTAATGCCGGTCGCGGAGGCCCCCAGCCCGCCCGGCTTGGCCGGGCTCGAGCGCTGGGACCAGCTGGCCCGGCTCCAGGGGATGCTGCCGGAAGTCCTCGGCAGCAACCGCTTCTGGCAGCAGCGGCTGCGCGGCACTGCGGTGCCCCGCTCTGCGGAAGAGTTCCGACAGCTGCCCCTCACGTCGAACCGCGATCTGTCCGCCGATGCGACCAAGCACCCGCCGTTCGGCTCGAACCTCACCTACCCGGTCGAACGCTACACCAAGATCCACCAGACTTCGGGCACCATCGGCACGCCCCTGACCGTGCTGGACACTCCGGAAAGCTGGGCCTGGTGGTGCGACTGCTGGGACGCGGTGCTGGACGTCTGCGGGGTCGGGCCCGAGGACCGTGCCTTCTTCGCGTTCTCGTTCGGCCCCTTCATCGGCTTCTGGTCCGCTTACGACGCAGCGGCACGCAGGGACGTGCTGACGGTCCCCGGGGGCGGTGCCGGCACTTCGCGACGCTTGCGGATGCTGGTACAGACGGGCTGCACGCTCCTGTTCAGCACGCCCACATACGCGCTGCGCATGGCGGAGGTCGCTGCCCGCGAGGGCATCGACATCGCCGGATCCCCGCTCCGCTTCGTGATCCTCGCCGGGGAACCAGGAGGCAGCATCCCGCCGGTTCGCGAGCGCCTCGAGGAGGCCTGGGGCGCCAAGGTCTTCGACCACGCCGGTGCCAGCGAGATCGGTGCCTACGGGATTCCCTGCCCCGATGGCCGGGGGGTCTTCCTCAACGAGCGCGAATTCATCGCCGAGGTGCTCGCGCTAGGGGACGACGCGCCGGTGACGGACGGGCAGACCGGGGAGTTGGTGCTAACCAACCTGGGCCGCCGCGGCTGCCCCGTGATCCGCTACCGGACCGGGGACCTGGTGCGGCCGGTGCGCCTGGCGGAAGGGCTCCTGCTCGAAGGCGGCATTCTCGGCCGCGTCGATCAGATGATGCTGATTCGCGGCGTCAACCTGCACCCGGCGGCGATCGAGGCTGCAGTGCGGCAGGCAGCAGGGACGGCCGAGTTCCGGATCACGGTGACTCGCAGCGGCAGCATGGACGAGGCCGAGGTCGAAGTCGAGGCCACGACTTCCCAGTGCCGGGCGATCGCCGACCAGATCCGCGACGCCTTCGGCGTGCGTGTCGGTGTGCGGGCCGTGCCGAGCGAGAGCCTGCCGCGCTGGCAGGCCAAGGCCAAGCGCTTCCGCGACCTGCGGGAATGAGGCTATGAGGCTCGATGGCGGGCTGCTTGAAGCCGGTGCGCTCCGCCGGCCGGGCCGGCCGGCTCTGCTGAGCGCGATCCTTGCGGGCCTGCTCGCCGCGCCCGCGGGCGCGGCCGACCAGCCGAACTTCGTGCTGATCGTCGCCGACGACCTCGGATACGGCGACCTTGGCTCCTACGGCAATACCGAGATCCGGACCCCGGCCCTGGACCGGATGGCAGCCGAGGGGGTCCGCCTGACGGAGTTTTACACGCCGGCGCCGACCTGCTCCCCGGCACGGGCCTCGATCCTGACCGGGCGTCATCCGCTCCGAACCGGCGTCACGCGGGTGTTCATCCCAAAGGAAGTACAGGGCCTGCCAGCGTCCGAGATCACGCTCGCGGAGCACCTGCGGGAGGCCGGGTACGCCACGGCCTGCATCGGGAAGTGGCACCTCGGCGGACGGAAGCCTCACCGGCCCCAGCGTCATGGCTTCGACGAGTTCTTCGGCGTCCTGTACAGCAACAACATGGTCTGGCTGAAGAGTCTCCAGTGGCCCCGGCTCGAGCTGTTCGAAGGCAGCCGGGCGATCGAGTCGCCCGCCGACAACAGCCTGCTGACCCGGCGCTACACGGCCCGCGCGATCGACTTCGTCGAGCGCAGTCGCGACAAGCCGTTCTTCCTGTACCTGAGCTACACGATGCCGCACCTGCCGCTCGCGGCTTCCGACGCCTTCGCCGGGCGCTCGGCCTACGGCGTCTACGGGGACGTGGTCGAGGAACTCGATGCAAGCGTCGGGCACGTTCTCGCCAGACTCTCCGATCTGGGCCTGGACGAAGAAACCGTCGTGCTCTTTACGAGCGACAACGGCCCCTGGACCGGCGACACGGAGACACGGGGAGGGTCGACGGGCGGCCTGAGGGGCTTCAAGGGCACGACGTGGGAAGGCGGCGTGCGGATCCCGCTCATCGCGCGCGGGCCAGGCCGCATCCCGGAGGGCGAGGCCCGGGACGGACCCGCAACGCTGCTGGACCTGTTCCCCACAATCAGCTCGATGGCCGGCGGCGCATTGCCCGAGGGACGAGCCTACGACGGGGCCGACATTCTGCCGCTACTGCGGGGCGACGGCTCGTCGCCCGAGCGCCTGCTGGTCTTCAGCAACCGCAGCAAGGTGAACGCCGTGCGATCCGGCTCCTGGAAGCTGCACCTGCGCGAGCGCGCGCCGGACAAGAAAGGCCGGGCCAAGCTGCAGAGGGATCTCGCCGCCCCGCAGCTGTACCGGCTGGACCAGGATCCGGCCGAGAGCACCGATGTCGCGGCGCAGCATCCCGAAGTCGCGGAGCGCCTGAGGCTGCGCGCCGACCGGTACCTGGACGGGATCAAGCCGGTGATCAGGCTGCGGCCTTTCGGACGGGCCATCCTCCGCGGCCTGATCACGCCTGCGCCGTAGGCGCCGCCTCGCCGGCCCGCGACCCGCTCTCGGTCAGGGCAGCGGATGGCCGTGGGGCACCCGCACGACGTAGGTCCCGGCGATCTTGTCGTGCCAGGCCTGGCTCCTCGGATCCCAATGGAGCCAGAACCAGCCCAGCCCTGCCGCGACCACGGAGAGGATGCAGGACAGGCCGCGCACGAGGGCG
Source organism: Bryobacterales bacterium (assembly GCA_965263255.1). Lineage (GTDB taxonomy): Bacteria > Acidobacteriota > Terriglobia > Bryobacterales > UBA6623 > VXMF01. The sequence continues at coordinate 5,277,931 of CBDHHA010000008.1, read as the reverse complement.
TCGGAGAACTGTAGCGGGGCCCCGTCGGCCCGGACGATCCGCAGCCGACAGACGATGCCTCCCACGGTGGTGGTCTTCCAGCCCCACAGCGCGACGTGATAGGCCAGCGCCACGAGCAGCACCCCTCTGGTGTCGAGGATTGCCACCAGCAGCGTCAGGAACACGAGGTCGATCGCGACCGCGCCGAGACGCGGCCCGAAACCCGCGACAGGGTGGTCGGCCAGCCCGTTCGCGTCCGCCGGGGCCTCCACTGCCTCCTGCACGCCGGCATCGGCGACGGGGCGTCCGGCGGACTGCTCGGAGCGCATGCTGTCGAACACGGTCGAGGCAGCGGCGCCGAGCCCGAACACGCCGACGGTGACCCAGACAGCGAAGCCCAGGACAGGGACCATGTAGGCCAGGCAGACCGCCACCATGCCGATCGCCAGCGAGCGCGCCGCCTGGAGCTGGTCCCCCGGCAAGGTCTCGGGCATGACCCGTGCCCCGAGCCACCGGAACACGCTCGCCCTGCCGAACAGGCCGAGCAGCGCCACGCCCAGCCAGAAGAACGGGACGATCGGCACGCCGATGATCGACATGAAGAGGATGACGGTCACCGGAACGATCAGGACGAGGACCAGGACGCCGACCAGGCACGTGGTCAGGGGCTTGGCAGCGAGCGTTCCGGCGCAGTCGCGGACGGGCCGCTCGAACACGAAGTTGACAGCGAGGTAGACGGCGGCGAACACGAGCACGAAGGCCCAGGCCCAAGGCAGTTCGGGAACGATAGGGCGGCCCCAAAAGAAACCCTTGGAGATCCAGGGCGGAACGGCCGAGTCCGGAACGAGCCCCGCGATGGACGTAACGGAGACTAGATCCCCTCCCGGCTCGAAGCCCGCAGGCATGTCGATGGACCCACCGAGCACTAGGACATCGCCCTGAACAACAGCCCCGGCCTCAATCTCGAGCGGACCGAATAGGACAACCAGGTCGCCGCGGATGTGAGCGGTGCTGCCCACCCGGGCCTCGCCTAGGATCGAGGTGACATCTTGCCGCACCGATCCGTCGATGCCGACCTCGCCGCGAATCACAACGACCTCGTTGGCGCTTTCCCCGGACCCCAGCGTGTAGTCGGACCCAAACCGCTCGATCGACTTCGGGCGGGGGCGGCCATGTCCGTCCGCAGCCGCAGGCCCGTCGCCTGCCTCAGCCGGCGCGTCGATAGCCTCGGGAGGGGTCGCGCCCTCGGCGGCCTCCGACTCCTGTCCGAAGGCGCCGGCGGCGGCAAGCATGATGGCGATCGCCATCGAGAGCAGGAACTGCATGATTCGCTTCATCGTTTCGAAACTCCTTCCCAAAGCAGCAACGAGATCGCCGCGCAATACACGGCGCTCGCCACAGCCATGACGCAGACCACACCCAGCAGATAGGCCGCGTTCGGCTGGATGACCAAGCGCCAAAGGGCGCCAGCGGCCCCGAGCAATGGCGGGAGATGCCCCTCGACGCGGTCCAGGCCGTCAATCCCAAGCTGGACCGCAGCGAGCGTTACCGCAGCCGTGGCGACGAGCCAGACGGGCGGCCAAGCACGCCAAGAACGCCTATACCAAGGCCTCCGGCCTGCCCGCTCGATTTGGGCCAACACTTGCGGCAGCAGCGCCGAAGGTGCGACGGGCTCGGGCAGGCAGCGCAGGGTGCGGCATGCCAGGGACTCGAGTTCAGCGGGAGTCATCGACAGCCTCCAACTGGCGCCGGAGCGCCTCGCGGCCCCGGTGAATGTCGGTCTTGACCTTCGAGAGGGAAACTTCCAGCAGCGCCGCGATTTCCCGGTAGCTGCGCTGCTGGAAGTGGAAGAGCACCAGCGGCACGCGCTGGCGGTCCGGCAACCGGCGCACCGCCTGCTCGAGCCGTGCGATCCGCTCGCGGTACTCCAGATGGTCGTCGAGGGATTCGGGATCGGCGATCAATTCCTCGAATCCGGCGGCCTCGCTGCCATGAGCGGCCCGCCGCTGGCTGAAGAGGCGAAACCGGGACCGGAATCTCTTCAGGTGGTTCAGGCAGAGGTTGGTCGTGACCGTCCGCAGCCAGCCCGGGGCAGACGGGCTCTCCCGGAGACTGCCGAACCGCTCGAATGCCCGCAGGAAGACAGTCTGGGCGATATCCTCGGCCTCACCCCGGTCGCCGATCAGCCGCACAGCCGTGCCGTACACCATGCTCTGGTACCTCTTCACGAAGTCCTCGAACGCCCCGGAGTCAGTCATCCCACTCGCATGGACGCGAGCCCTCTGAAGGAAGAACACCGCAGGTCAAGAAAAGTTGCAGGTTCACGATTATCCGGGTGGGCGGCCACCTGCCGGGCGCTGGCAATTCGGGCAGCGCCCGGCGGAGCGAAACCGAGGGGCAACGGCATGTCAAACGGGCTGATCTGGCTCGATGGCAGCGTACCGGCAGGAAAGGAGGGAGGGACCACTCCATGCGATTTCCCACCGACGGCACTCACCCCCCAATGCTTGGCTCGCTGCTCGACCCCGAGTTCGCCACACATCGTCGCAAGTCTATGCGCGGTGCAGCGCTGTGTCCAAGCACGAGCCAAGGCCGGGGCCTGTGGCAGGCCGAGAACGTGACAACACCCGCCTGTTGGCGTGGGAACGCCACACATCCGTCCGAGACCAACCACAAACGGGAATGAACGACACGAGACAGTGGCCAGATGCTACTGCTTGAAGACCTGCCCGAGCCCCGGTAGTGCCCGCGACCACAATCCGGGGGGGCGCCCGCATGAACTGCGGCCGGGCCCCGCAAAGATGGCCCCCGTGCAGGCCTAGATTTACAGATACAAGTCCTTTACGGGCAACAACTTACAAGGATCGACAGCAGAATTCGCTCCCGGCCCTCTATTGAGTGATCTGTAGTCAATCAGTTAGGGCAAGGCAGTAGTGCCGGACGCTGAATAACGATGACGATCAGCGCAGAAGCAGCCAAGTAGACATGTGATGAACTTCCAAGGGGCCGCCGGTCCGACTGCCCGATGGTCAGAGCTGAGGATCCTCGGAACAGCAAAGCTATCGCTATCGGGAGACTTCCATCGCTTCGGCAACCGCAGCCTCAATGAGGGCGGGGAGCCTATCTTCCATCCGGTCCATACGCTCCGACAGTCGGGATTCCAGCCGACCTATGCGCTCCGATAGCTCCGCTTGGCTAACCTCCAGACGGCCCATGCGCTCCGATAGCTCCGATTGGCTGACTTCCACGCGGCCCATGCGCTCCGATAGCCTGCCTTCCGAGTCCGATATGAGCTGCGATATTCGGATTTCCATCCGGTCCATGCGATCCGACGCCATGGCCTCCGACCGATCCATCCGCCCTAGCGCCCATGCGGCCATAGCTAGAATGACGGCCGCGAGGCCCTCTGCTATCCGCTTCCATGGCCATCCGCCCACCTTCATACCACCAGGTTCCGTTCTGCCAGATGCCTCTCTCATGCTAGCGCCACTATCCCGGTCCGCCGCCGCTCGCGTTGCCGGGCGTCCCAACGCCTCCGTGTCGGCAAGGCCCGCCGTACGCTCCAGATTCACCAAGGGGACCGTCTCGGCATCACCCATAGAGTCGGTCGCTGTAGCCTCCCTCCCTTCCGTAAGGCTATCTCCGCTATCCGGTTCGCCAGCATCCAGCCCTTCCGGCTCCGCAAGCGTACCCGATTCGGTGGCCATCGGCAGCCCTTGGGAAGCGACCCGATCCATGTCAGGCCGCGATTCACCGGACCTCCGATCCTTCTTGGCCACCGCGCCGATGATAGCAGACAGGCGTAATCCCTTGATGGTCAAACCACTAGGGCTGCAGACGACCTTGCTCTCTGCCGGGCAGCCTTCAAATGCTGTTCTGGTGCGACGCCGGGCGGCGAGGATCCCTATCGCCATGATGTTCTTCGCCGCGTACCCGCACGGCGCGCAGTGACCCATCTTTCTCGAACCTGGATCCAACTTGACGCCCTCGCGCTCGTGGCGGCGCCTCGACGTGGTGCTCGGACCCACCTGCACCAACTCTCGCCCGGTCAATCCTGCGTTGTACGAGAGATCCCAGCGACACTCGCCCCGGGCCTGCTCGCTGATGCCTCGATGCAATCCCCTTGAGCGGCCGCATGCGACCGCGAATGGCCGGCGGTCCACCGCGTACTCCGCGTCATTTTGCGCACGCGCAGCCTCCTCTGCGATCAGCCCGTTGTCCTCCACCAGCCACGTTGTGAACGGGTGACTCGCGTTGCGCCGCCGCACGCGGTGCCTGCGCTCCAGCCGGCGCCTCGCCGCAAGCGCGGACCAATTCCCCGGCAGGAGCAGCACCATCAGGCTCTGGTGGTCCCGCATCTCTGATGGCTCTGCCCAGTCCATACTTGACTCTCTCGTGCAATCCCGGAAGACAGGCATGCACCAGTGCGACTCCGGGGCACTGACCTTGCGGCCTGTCCGTCGCAGCGCGACTCTCCGGTATATTTGGAATTCGGGTTGCCGATCGGCCATGGGCTTGCCAAGAAGGAACAATCTAGTGATCCGCGCGCCTCTGGCGGCCATGATTGCTGCAGTTCCGCTGGCAGCCGCCGAGCCCGAACCGCTCGAGTACTTCGAGAAGCACGTGCGCCCCCTGCTGGCAGCTAGGTGCCAAGCCTGCCATAACACCCAACTCAAGAGTGGCAATATCGACCTCTCCGGAGTGGAAGGATTCGTCAACGCCCGGGACGAGGCGGCTCTCATCTCCGAGGAGAACCCGGAATCCAGCCGGCTTCTGGCAATAGTCGGCTACCAAGCGCGCGTGAAGATGCCGCCGGGAGGGAAGCTGCCTCCCGACGAGCTCGAGGTCCTGCGCAACTGGATCCGCCATGGCGCTCCGTGGCCGGGAGCCAAGCGAAGGGAGGCCATGATTCCGGCGGGCCAGGCAGGGACCTTCACCGAGGAACAGCGGAACTACTGGGCGTTCCAGCCCGTCTCCGACCCGCCCCTGCCCTCCGTTCGAAACAGCGACTGGATACTTCGGTCCGTCGACCGGTTCGTGCTCGCGAAGCTGGAGGAGCGCGGGCTGGAGCCGGCGCCCGCCGCCGACAAGCTGACTTGGCTGCGTCGCGCCACGTTCGACCTGACAGGGCTCCCACCGACCCCGGGCGAAGCCGAGGCGTTTCTCGCGGACGACTCTCCCAAGGCCCACTCCCGGGTCGTCGAACGGCTGCTTTCCTCGCCGGCGTACGGCGAGCGGTGGGGCCGCCACTGGCTCGACGTGGCCCGCTACGCGGACTCGACTGGCAACGACGAGGATCACCGCTATCCCTACGCCTGGAAGTACCGCGACTACGTGATCGAGTCGTTCAACGACGACGTTCCGTACGACCAATTCATCCGCGAGCAGATCGCAGGAGACCTCCTGCCGACCACGTCTCCGGACGGCTTGAACCGCAGGGGGATCATCGCAACCGGGTTCCTGGCCCTCGGGCCCAAGGCCGTCGCCCAGCAGGACAAGAAGCGGATGCTGTACGACGTGTACGACGAGCAGATCGAGGTGGTGTCGAAGGCAATGCTGGGACTGACAGTGGCCTGCGCCCGCTGCCACGACCACAAGTTCGACCCGATTCTCACGAGGGACTACTACTCCCTGGCAGGCATCTTCGCCTCCACGCGGAGCTTCCGCGACCCCAGCCTTCACGTCTCGTCCCTGCTGTACAAGCCGCTGGTTCCCGAGGAGCAGTACCGGGCCTACGAGGACGAGCAGCGGGTCATCAAGAACAAGCAGATCGAACTCGACAACCTTGCCGACGTGGAGATCGAGGAGTACATCGACTCCATCGCCAGCCGCACGGCCGAGTACATGCTGGGCGCGCGCGAGGCGTACGAGGACGGGGGAGACGCGGCAGGGATTGCCGGCAGGAGGGACCTGGACCCGGCGCTGCTGGAGAAGTGGATCTCCTACCTGCGCCCGACCGGGGAGCCGCGGGCGCAGCTGGCCGATTGGCGGGAAGCGATGGGCTCGCGGCGCGAAGCGGCAGCGGCCGCGTACCAGGAGCGGTTCGAGGCCACCCTCGGGGAGTGGCACCACACGATTCGCCGCTGGCGCAAGAGCGCGATCGAGTTGATCCGCAACGGCTCGATGCCGCCACCTCCGAAGCCGACTTTCCTGCCCGGCCGGGACCGGTTCTTCCATGATGTCTATCACGCGAAGGGCGGGCCGCTGCGGTTCAGCGACGAGGAGCGCAAGCGAATCCTCAAGCCGGACACGCAGGCGACCATCGCGAGGCTCGAGGTGGAGGTCGCCGAGCTGAAGGCGAAGGCTATGGAAGCGCCCCCGATGGCGAACGCGGTGGAGGAGGGTCCGGTCATCGAGCAGAGGGTGTTCGTGCGGGGCGACTACGGCGCCGAGGGAGAGTTGGCGCCGAAGGTGTTCCCTGCGGTCATCGCGGGATTCGACCAGCAGCCGGCCGCGAGCGGAAGCGGCAGGCTGGAACTGGCCAGATGGATCGCCTCCGCAGAGAATCCGCTGACCGCTCGCGTGATGGTCAACCGAATCTGGCAGAAGCACTTCGGGGAAGGCATCGTCCGCACTCCGAGCAACTTCGGCAAGCTAGGCACGCCTCCGACCCATCCCGAGCTTCTGGACTGGCTCGCGGCTAGGTTCGTCGAGGACGGCTGGTCCGTGAAGAGCATGCACCGGCGGATCATGCTCTCCAACGCCTACCGCATGAGCAGCGCCGCCAGCGCGGAGGCTGCCGAGCGGGACCCTGGCAATGAATGGCTGTCGCGCTTCAACCGCCGGCGGCTCGACGTCGAGGAACTGCGGGACGGCATGCTCGCCATCGACGGATCGATCGACCTGGCGATGGGCGGCACGATGCAGTCCGGGTTCGGCACGGACCGCGAGAACTCCAACGACCGACTCAGCATCGATCCGACGACTTCGGCGCGAAGGATGGTCTACCTACCGCTGCGGCGGTCCAACCTTCCGACGCTGCTGAACCTGTTCGATTTCGGCGACGCGGTGACTTCGCTCGGCCAGCGCCCCGTAACGAACGTGGCGCCGCAGGCGCTCTTCATGATGAACAGCGAGTTCGTGCGGGAGCGCGCCGGCAACCTCGCCAGCCAGCTGCTGGCAGCGAGCGACTGGTCCGATTCCGAGAGGGCTCGTCAAGCCTACCTGCGGATCCTTGCGAGGGAAGCGGATCCAGAGGAAGTGGACAGCGCGGTCTCGTACGTGACCGGGTACGCATCCAGATTCGATGGAATCACGCCCCTGGAGGCATGGCAGAGCTACTGCCGCATCCTGCTGGCCTCCAACGATTTCATCTACGTGGACTAGAGGGTGGGCGCGGAAGGCCAGGCACCATTGGAGCGCACGCGATGAACTACCAGCAGATGATCCGGCACATGAACTCGGTACAGCCGGTGTCGCGGCGCGGGATGCTGCGCGACGCGGCCTGCGGTTTCGGCTTGCTGGGACTCGCCGGGCTCTTCGAGGGGAACCGTGCGGAAGCGGCGGACACCCCCTTCGACGCGGCCGACCCGCTGGCGGTCCGCAAGCCCCATTTCGAGCCTCGAGCCCAGCGCGTCATCTTCCTTTTCATGCACGGCGGGCCCTCGTCGATCGACACCTTCGAGCACAAGCCCTACCTGGTCAGCAACCACGGCAAGCCGCTGCCGATCGAGCGGCCGCTGGCCTTTGACGACGAAGAACCGGGACCGCTCATGAAGCCCTTGTGGGACTTCCGGCCGGGCGGGCAGAGCGGCATCCCCGTCAGCGACTTGTTCCCGCACGTCCGGGAGTGCGTGGACGACATGTGCTTCGTACACTCGATGGTCGGGGAGGGCGTGGACCACGGCGCGGCCCTGCTGCAGACCTTCACAGGCTCTAGCACCTTCACGCGCCCGAGCCTGGGTTCGTGGGTGGTGTACGGGCTCGGCAGCGAGAACCGGAACCTGCCCGGCTACATCACGATCAAGCCGGCGCTCTCGCACGGCGGCGCCAAGAACTGGTCGTCGGCATTCCTTCCGGGATCCTTCCAAGGGACGCCGATCGGCCATGCCGGACTGAAGGTCTCGGACGTGCAGGGCGAGCCGATCGAGTACCTGGTCAACAAGGGGCTCTCGCCCGAGCGCCAGCGCTACGAGCTCGACATGCTGCGGAACGTGAACCGCCGGCACGCGGAGATGCGCCAGCACGATCCCCGGCTCGAGGCCCGCATCCAGTCGTTCGAGCTGGCCTTCCGCATGCAGGTCCGGGCGCCGGAGGCGTTCGAGGTCGAGAAGGAGTCAGAAGCGACCAAGAAGCTGTACGGCCTGGATGACCCTGTCACGTCGGACTTCGGCTGGCAGTGCCTCCTGGCACGGCGTCTGAGCGAGCGCGACGTGCGGTTCGTGCAATGCACGCACTCCTACAAGTGGGACCAGCACTCCGACCTCTTCAACCGGCACACCGCCAACGCCGCGGAAGTGGACAAGCCGATCGCGGGCCTGCTCAAGGACCTGAAGTCGCGCGGGATGCTGGACGACACGCTGGTGGTCTGGGCGGGCGAGTTCGGACGCACGCCGGTCAGCCAGGGCGGGGACGGCCGCGATCACAATCCGTACGGCTACACCGTGTGGATGGCCGGAGCAGGCGTCAAGAAGGGCTTCCGGTACGGCGCGACTGACGAGATCGGATACCACGCAGCAGTCAACCGGATGCACATCCACGACTTCCACGCGACGCTGCTGCACCTGATGGGGATGGACCACGAGAAGCTGACCTACCGCTTCTCGGGCCGCGACTTCCGCCTGACCGACGTGGCGGGAATCGTGCACGACGAACTGCTGGCCTGAGTGCCTCCGTTCGGAGGCTGCGAGCGCAATGGCGGCCGCCCCTGCACGGGGCCCGAGCTACAGGCGCCAGTCCTGCCTGCAGGTATCTGCGGGAACCGACCCGAGCGACCGCCGGTTCCTCGCTCGCAAGGCCCGCGAGAGCGTCGCGACCCGGATGGCAGGGCCCCTCGCCTGCAGATGCTGCTGGCTACTCGAACGATACCGTCACGGCATTCGATGGCTCGCCGCCCGCAATGACAACAATCTCGGGCTGCGTCCCGCGAAGGGACCGGGGCAGCGGTCCAACCGTTACCTGGTCAAGGCCGTGAACCGCAGGGGAGGGCCCGGCCGACACGACCGTCACCGGGCTGCCGTGCATCGTGACGGTCACATCCGCAGCCGCCTCGCGGAAACCGGTACCGAACAGAGTCAGGTACACCTCGTCCCCTTCTCCGCCCATATCGATGGGCAGGCTCACGTGCCGGCGGAGCGCGGGATCGAAGCGGGCAACATCGAGCAAGGTCAGGAAGCCGCTTGGCGCGACGCGCACTGCCGACGCCACCGCCGTGCCCCTACCGTCGCCGTTAGCGGAGAACAGCCCGGGCGCCACCGAGGCTACCGGCACGGCGAGGCTCTCGGAATCGGCGCCCTCGCGATTCACGGTCACGAGCGCCGTCCCTATGGCCGTCCTGCTCGGGACGCGGAACACAATCTGTCCCTCAGACACGGAGTAGATGCCCGCCGGCCGGAGCGTCCCGTCCGTGTCCGTGACCCTCACAGAGGTGCCGAGGAGCGTGTCCGGGAGCGAGACTGCGAGCGAGGCCCCGGTGGAGGCGCGGGCGCCCGAGGCCAGGCCTCTGCCGCGGACGACCGCGATCGAGCCGGGCGCCAAGGTGGTCGCCCGGCTCGCATGGTTCCTGACCGCCGAGATCTCCGGGGGCAGGGACTCGGGCGTCAGGAGCCGGACTCGGTGATTGCCGGTGTCGCTCACCAAGACGGAACCGTCCGGGAGCGCGGCCAGCCTCCCCGGGAAGTCGAGCCGGAATGCGGTCGCTGGCGATCCCTCGCCGTTGTAGCCGAACCGGCCGGTTCCGGCGATCGTGGTAATGATCCCGGACGGGTCGATTCGCCGGACGGAGGCATTGCCGCTGTCAGCAACGAACACCGTGCCATCGGCGCCTACTGCCACTCCCGACGGACCGTCCAAGCTTGCACCCGTGGCAGGCCCTCCGTCTCCGCTTGATCCATACTCCCCGGTTCCGGCAACCGTTTGGATGACACCTGCCGCATCGATCCGCCTGACAGTATTGGTGTACAGGCTAGCGATCCAGACCTGCCCGAGGTCGTCGACGGCTATCGCCGAAGGATCGTCTATTTCCGCGAGGATCGCGGGGCCCCCGTCTCCTCCCGTACCCGGCACTCCCGTCCCAGCAATCGTCGATATCGTGCCCGCCGAATCGATCTTGCGAATCCGATGGTTTTGCGAGTCTGCCACGTAGATCTGCCCGAGCGAGTCTACGGCAATGCCCTGGGGCCACTGGAACACGGCATGCCGCGCCGGCCCTCCATCTCCCGCGTAGCCGGGCTCGCCGGTACCAGCCAGAGTCGAGACGATGCCGCTACGATCCACCTTTCGAATCCGGTTGCCGGCCCCTTCCAGTACATAGAGATTCCCTGCCGGATCCACGGCAACATCCGTCGGAAGGAAGAACCTAGCGCTGGTAGCGGGCCCACCGTCCCCGGACGAGCCCGGGACTCCCGTGCCGGCGAAGACTGATACGGCGCCGTCGAAGGAAACCTTCAGGACCCTGTGGTTCGCCCGGTCAGCAACGAAGATGTTGCCCTCCGCGTCGGCAGCCACACCGCCTGGATCCTGCAAGTCGCGAGTGCCGAGACCTACCAAGACCTCCGCCCACCCGTCGCTGTCGAGCCGGTATATGCGGTCGCGGTACGCGTCGGCAACATACAGATCCGCATCCGGCGAAAACGCCACGGACTGGGGCGAGCCGAGCGCAACCTGCGTTCCCGGCCCAGGAGCCTCGCCGAACGCATACTCCTCCAAGCCCATGACGGTCGAAATTGCCCCGTCACCGCCAATCATTCGGATCCGAGTGTTCTCCGAGTCGGCGATCGCAACGATTCCCTCGTCGCTGACAGCCACCGCTACCGGTCCTGCCAGCGTCGCGGCGGTCGCGGGACCGCCGTCTCCGCTGAAGCCCGCTTCCCCGGTGCCAGCGATCGTCTCGATTATGCCGTCCACCCCTACCCTGCGAATCCGGTGATTCTCCGAGTCGGCAATGTAGAGGTTTCCGGCGGCGTCAACGGCAATGCCCGTCGGCTTGTCCAGTCGCGCCTCTAGCGCGGGACCGCCGTCTCCGCGGTACCCCTCTTCCCCGGTGCCAGCGACCGTCGTGATCGTCCCTGATGCATCGATCATGCGTATGCGGTCGTTCCAGGTGTCGCTGACATAGACATTGCCTCCGGAATCGACTGCGATGCCATAGACGAGGCTCAATTCCGCCTGCACTGCAGGCCCGCCATCTCCTTCGGAGCCCCAGTTCCCGGTGCCGGCCAAGGTGCTGATGGTTCCCGACGCGTCGATCTTGCGTATGCGGAAGTTCTCAGTGTCGGCAACGTAGAGATTCCCCTGCGCGTCCAGGGCAATCGCCGAGGGTTCAGCCAGCCTAGCAGCGGTCGCCGGCCCTCCGTCGCCCCCGAATCCGAGCAGGCCATTGCCCGCTACTGTGCGAACCAGGCCAGTGCGGTCGACCACGCGAACGCGATTATTCTTCCACTCGGCGAAATAGACATTCCCGCCGAAATCCACCGCAACGGATGTCGGCCAGTCCGTCCATGCCTGATCGAGGTAGACCTCCTCAAGCGGATCGAAGCTGCCGAGTATCGTGTCGATCCGGTATATCTGGGCACTTGCGGGCGCGAGCGCGAGCGATGCGCACAGAACGATTGCGCCGGAGAGCAGAGGGGCGTGTGGGAGATGACTCTTCAGAAGTCGCATTGGCGGCAAGTCCTTGGTGTAGGATCGATGCCCGCTCAGGGTAACCCATGGCGAGCACGGACGGCGGCATGCGAGCGGCAGGGGCTGCTGACAATCCTAATCCTGCTCGGGAATGCCGGGTCGTTCCCAGCGAGGTGAAGCCGGTGACGGTCGCGATCCAGCGCTTGGGCTGGTGCGGCGCCGCACCGGTCGCGGGCATCGGGTGCAAGTGCTCGGCAGGGCCGGCTACAGCGAGAAGGGACTGATGGCGTTTCCGCCGCGTTCTTGGGAAGGGGCCGCCCATTTGCGGCGCTATACTTGCCTAGGGTGCTGCGAGAGCTGGCGCGATCCCTGCCCCGCCAACCTCCGGGATCCTGAGCCGAATGCCGCACCCAGCCGGGATCCACGATTCGCCGGGGGAATCTGCCGGACTTCCGCCGGATGCCCCGCAGGAGGGCGATCTTCGCAAGTGCGTCCACTGCGGCTTGTGCCTCAACGCCTGCCCGACCTACCGCGAGCTAGGCGTCGAGATGGATTCGCCGCGCGGGCGGATCTACCAGATGGTGGAGGTTTCCGAGGGGCGCAGCGGCGTCTCCCCGGACTACGTGGAGCACATCGAGCTCTGCCTGGCCTGCCGGGCATGCGAGACGGCCTGCCCGTCCGGAGTGCAGTACGGCAGGCTCATCGAGGGGGCGCTGGCCCAGATCGAGGCGTCGGTCCGGCGCCCGCTCGCGCAGCGCGTCCTGCGCTGGCTCGCGTACGACCGATTGCTGCGGAGCCCGTCGCTGCTGAAGGCGGCCGGCACGGGGCTGCTGCTCTTCCAGCGCACAGGGCTGGAGACCATGATGCGCAAGACAGGGTTCCTGGACGGACTGGGCCGGCTGGGCGAGATTGCCCAGCTTGCGCCGCAGGCCCAGGCACCGTTCTTCTTCTCCAGCGTCGGCAAGGTCTTCCCGGCCGAGGGCGCGACACGCCATCGTGTCGCGTTCCTGGCCGGCTGCATGCAGAATGTCTTCTTCAGCCGGCTCAACGAGGCCACCGTGCGGGTGCTGCGAAAGAACGGCTGCGAGGTCACCATCCCCGGCGACCAGGCCTGCTGCGGCGCGCTCCACGTTCACGCGGGCCTGCGCGACATCGGCCGTGAGCAGGCACGGAAGAACATCGCGGCCCTCGAATCGGGGGAGTTCGACGCAATCATCACCAACACGGCCGGCTGCGGGTCGGTTCTCAAGGAGTACCCGGATCTGTTCGAACATGACCCGGAGTGGCACGGGCGAGCCGAGAGGTTCTCCGCGAGGATGCGCGACGTGAGCGAGTTCCTGGCCTCGATCGAGCTCAACACCGACTTCGGGCCCGTCGACCGGACGGTGACGTACCAGGACTCGTGCCACCTGCTGCACGGCCAGAAGATCCAGCAGGCTCCGCGCAAGGTCATCGAGGCGATCCCCGGCGTGACGCTGCGGGAACTGCCCTTCAGCGAGATCTGCTGCGGCTCGGCGGGCGTTTACAACATCGAGCACACCGACATCTCCATGTCCCTGCTGGAAGACAAGATGCGGATGGTCGAGTCAACCCAGGCCGACACCATCGTGACGGCGAATCCGGGATGCATGCTGCAGCTGCAGGCAGGGACGCGACGATTCTCGCGGCCGATGCCGGTCCTGCACGTGGTGGAACTGCTGGACGAAGCCTACCGGGCCGCGGCCGCATGACCGGCCGGTGACGGCAGGCAACCGGGTTCCGGGCGGGATGCCCCGTCCGGTCTAGCCCGCCTGGCCGTCCAGCACGCCGCGCATGTACGAGAACGACTTCGCCATGCCGAGCTGCGGACTATCAGCGAAGACCTCGTACTCGAGCCCGACGACGCCCTTGTAGCCGCGATCCTTGAGCATGTGGAAAATTGCCGCCACCGGCATCTTCCCGTCGCCGACTGCGACCTGGCTGCGCCGGTCGCCGAAGTCGGTGAGGTCCTTGATGTGGAAATCGTAGACCCGGTCCCAGGATCCCTCGATCTCCTCGAGGACATCGGCTCCCGTGCGCGCAGTGTGGCCGACATCGATGCACAGGCCCATGCGCGGGTCCATGTCCTTGACATGCTTGATGACGTCGCTCGGCGCGGGATAGAAATTGTCCTCGGGCCCGTGGTTGTGGATGGCCATCTTGCGGTCGTACTTGATGGCGAGCTTCTCGATCACTCCGAGATTGGAGTGCTTGGGCGCGCAGACCATGATCGGCATGCCGGCTGCCACCGCGTACTTGAAGTAGGGCTCGAGCTCGTCCTGCGTGTCGCCCTTGAGCGAGATGTTCCCGCCCGCGACGATCTCGATGCCGGCCTTCTCGAATTCCGCCCGGGCAGCCTTCAGCTCCTCGTCGGACAGGTAGTAGGGCATATGGAATGCCTTGACGTTGGCGTACTGGATGCCCAGCTCCCGCATGATCCCGATCGCGGCTGTCCGACTGAACTTGCGCAACGAGTAGGTCGCTACGGCGAGCTTGAGGTCGCCCCAGCTGTGCGGGCCGGCGGCGCTGGCGGCCGGGACAGCGGCAGCCGCGGCAGGCAGTGCCGCCGCCGCGCCCAGGAACGAGCGTCTGGTTGGGGAAGTCATTGCAGGGAAAACTCCTTCGCAGTCCGGTGGGACTCCCAGATTCTAGCAGGACGGGCCCCGGCCGCGAGGGCGCGCATGCGGATGCGCGCAGCGCGGCAAGCGCTTCGGGCGTGGTGTCCTAGAATCGAAGCATGAAGGGCGATCCCACCGTCATCAAGCACCTCAACAGGGCCCTGAAGGGCGAGTTCACCGCGATCCACCAGTACATCGTCCACGCCGAGATGTGCTCCGACTGGGGCTACACCAAGCTGGGGGCGTTCATCAAGCAGCAGGCGATCGGCGAGATGGGCCACGCCGAGCAGTTCATCGAGCGCATCCTCTTCCTGGAAGGAGTGCCGGGCATGGGCGAGCTGCAGCCGCTGAACGTGGGCCAGAACGTCAAGGACCAGCTATCCAACGACCTGCAGCTCGAGTACGAAGCGGTGCAGATCCTGAACGCCGCGATCAAGGATTCCGTCGCGGCGGGCGACAACGCCTCCCGCGAGCTGTTCGAAACCGTCCTGAAGGACGAGGAGGAGCACGTCGACTGGCTGGAGTCCCAGCTGCAGATGATCGAGGACATGGGCCTCGGGATCTACCTCTCGCAGCAGCTCGGGGACGAGCCCGCTGCCCCGGCCTAGTCGACGACCACTTCCAGAAGCTGGGCCAGCTGGGGGTAGTACTGCACCCGGACCTTGGTGTCCGCCTGCAGTTCCTCGAGCGTGATGCGGGTGGTGCCCAGCCTCCGGGCCGCCTTCTTCGCGAGCTTGATCTGCTCCCGGCCGGCGGGCTGCGAGAACGCCAGCTGCAGCTCGCCGCGCCTGCCGAGGTCGAGCAGCACGCTGCGGTTCCGCACGTCCACGCTCTTGACGGCCCCCTTGGCCTTGATGATCTTGAGAACGGATTCCGGACGGGTGCCTTCCAGCGCTCCGGAAGCGTTGTCGTTGACTCCGGGGCGGGTGCTGGAACTGACGGTCTTCTGCTGGGCGGAAGCTGCCCAGGAAACGATCGCGAGCGCGAGGATCAGGCGGAGTGCCATGTCAGTGCCCCATTGTATCCGGCCCCCGGACTGGAAGGGGTGCAGGCCCGGAAGCCGGCTACAGCACGGATCGCAGGTAGTTCGCGATCTCCGGACGGCCCCAGTCCTCGGGCCCGATGTACTTGCGCAGGACCCTGCCGTCGCGGGAAATCAGATACGACTCCGGGTACTTCATCGTCCCGTAGCGCGTGCTCACCTCGCGTTCGGGATCGCGCACCGTGGGGAACGTCACGCCCCTGTTCCGCAGGAACCGGGCGTACTGCTCGGCGTCCTCGTCGACGCTGACGCCGAGCACCACCATGCCGTCGTCCCGGAAACGCTCGTAAGTGCGGTTCAGCGACGGCATCTCCTGGACGCACGGCGGGCACCAGGTGGCCCAGAAATTCAGGAGCACTACCTTGCCGGCATAGTCGTCGAGGCTGACGCCGAGACCCTGGTCGTCCGAGAGCTCGAATGCGGGCGCGCGGTCGCCCACCTGGACGTCGTAGACGCGCAGGTACCCCTGCACCCGGTACACCATGACTGCGGCCAGGAGAAGCGCCAGCCCGTAGACCACGGGCTCCCTGCCGATGCGTGCCATAATCGGAATAACAGTTCCACTTTACGCGCCAAGGTAGTTGAACGCAAAGTTCCCAGCGATGCTGATCACCCGACGAGCCGAGTTCTCGGCGTCGCATGCCTGTTCCGATCCGCAGCTCCCGCCGGAAGAGAACGAGCGCCTGTACGGCAAGGAGAGCCGCCCGCACGGCCACAACTTCGTCCTGGAGGTCACGTTGCGCGGCGAGGCGGATCCCGTCCACGGCATGGTGCTGGACCTGAAGGAGCTCAAGCAGATCATCCGCCGGGAAGTGCTGGACGCCTACGACCATCGCTTCCTGAACCGGGAAGTCTCCCCTTTCGACGCAGTGGTGCCGACCCCCGAGAACATCGCGCGCGACATCTGGCGGCGGCTGCACGGGCCGCTGGCGGCGGTCGGCAGCGCGCTGCACTCGATCCGGCTGCACGAGAGCGACGACCTGTTCGTGGACTACAGCGAGGCGGGCGGGCAGTGACCACGGTGACCAGGCGCTACCGGTTCTCGGCATCGCACCGCCTCTGCTCCGGCTTGCTGAGCGAGGAGCGGAACCGGGAGATCTTCGGAAAGTGCGCCAACCCCTTCGGGCACGGGCACAACTACTTCCTCGAGGTGAGCGTGCGCGGGGAACCGGATCCGGCCAGCGGCCTGACCGTCTCCCGACGGGCGCTGGACGAGTGGGTCGGCCGGTCGGTTCTGGATCGCATCGACCACACTGACTTGAACTCCGAGCTGCCCGAGTTCCGCGACATCGTGCCGACCTCCGAGAACGTCCTGACGGTCATCGAGTCCTGGCTGCGCGGCACCTGGCACAGGCATTTCCCGGGACGGGCGGCCTGCCTGGCCGGACTGCGCCTGGAGGAGACGCCGCGCAATAGTTTCCGCACGGAAGCGACAGAGGACGCCGCTGCCAATGCATAGAGTCAACGGAGAGCACCTCGAAGCACTCGAGCGACTGGAGCAGGAGGGCCGCAACGGCAGGCCGCCGGACGAGCTGGAGCCGCTTGTCCACGACATGCTGACCCGCCTGGGCGAGGATCCGGCTCGGGACGGCCTCCGGGACACGCCGCGGCGCGTGGCCAAGGCCTGGCGCGAGCTGACCCGCGGCTACGAGCAGAATCCCAGCGAGATCCTGCAGTCCGCGCTGTTCGATGCGACCTACGACGAGATGGTGATCGTGAAGGACATCGAGGTGTTCTCCCTCTGCGAGCACCACATGCTGCCCTTCTACGGCAAGATGCATGTCGCCTACATCCCCCGGGACAAGGTGATCGGGCTGAGCAAGACGGCGCGGCTGGTGGACGCCTTCGCGCGGAGACTGCAGATCCAGGAACGACTGACGCAGCAGGTCGCGGAGACAATCCAGCAAGCGATCCGTCCGGCGGGCGTGGGCGTGATCTGCGAGGCCCAGCACCTGTGCATGATGATGCGCGGGGTGGAGAAGCAGCACTCCTCGACAATCACCAGCAGCATGCAGGGTGTGTTCCGGGAGAACCCGAAGACGCGCGAGGAGTTCCTGGCGCTGGTTCGGGGGCAATACAAGGGCTGACGCCGCCGGCGCGGCTTCATTGCGAAAGCGAGCGCTCCGCCGCCCTGCCCGGCCTCTTGCGGCAGGGCCTTCGGTCCGGCCATCATGGATCCCGATGGTCCCTTCGATCACGCGACGCTCGTTCGGCAAGGACGTGGGAATTGCGCTCGCTGCCAGTACAGTCCACTCGTGCGCCTCCCGCGGCAGCGAAGGAGAGTGGGGCGAATGGGGGCGTGACGCCGGCGGGACCCGTCACAGCCCGCTGCGGCAGATCCACCGCGGCAACGTCGCGGCGCTCGAGCCGGCCTGGACGCACCACTGCGGGGAGATCAGCGACGGCAGTTCGAACCCGACTCGCACGGCCTACGAGTGCACCCCATTGATGGCGAACGGCCTGCTCTTCGTGACCACGCCGTACAACCGGGTCCTGGCGCTCGACCCCGAGTCGGGCCGCGAGCGGTGGTCATTCGATCCCGGCGTGGACCTGGGAAACCGATACAACCTGTGGGCCAACCGCGGCGTCGGCCTCTGGAGCGACGGCCGAGAGGCACGCCTGCTGCACGGAACGCTTGACGGCCGACTGATCGCCCTGGATGCCGCGACCGGGAAGCCGTGCGGGGATTTCGGGGACGGGGGCGCGGTCGATGTCGGGGTGAGGCTCACCTCGCCGCCGGCGATCGCGGGTGATCTCGCCATCATCGGCGGCAACGCGCCGGTGCTGCGCGCATACTCGGTCCGCACCGGCAGGCTGGCCTGGACACGCCACAAGGTGCCGGAAGACGACAGGGCCGCGACCGCGAGCTGGGCGGGTGACTCGTGGAAGAACCGGCGTGGGGGGGTGGCGTGGCCCCCGCTGAGCGTCGACCCGGAGCGCGGCATGCTGTACGTGCCGACGGACTCGCCGACCTACGACTACTACGGCGGCGACCGGCGCGGGGACAACCTGTACTCGAACTGCGTGCTCGCACTGGACGCGGCCAGCGGGGAATACCGGTGGCACTTCCAAGCCACCCATCACGACATCTGGGACTACGACCTGTGCGCCCAGCCGGTGCTGTGCGACGTGCGCCGGGAGGACGGAGTCGTGCCAGCTGTCGCGCAGGTCAGCAAGCAGGGCTTCCTCTACGTGCTCAATCGGGAGACCGGCGAGCCGCTCTTCGATGTCGAGGAGCGTCCAGTGCCGCAACACTGCGCCCCCGGCGAGGCGCCTTCGGCCACCCAGCCGATCCCTGCCAAGCCCGCCCCGTTCGTGCGCCAGTCCATGACGCCCGACGAACTCTCGACAGTCACGCCGGAGCACGGGGAATGGGGACGGGAACTTGCCTCGAGATACCAGATCGCCCCGCTGTTCCACCCCGGCACGGAGTCCGGAGTCATCATCTTCCCGTGCAACCAGGGCGGCGGGGAGTGGGGCGGCGGCTGCTACGCCCCGACCACGGGACGGTTCTTCGTGAACGGAACCAACCTGGCGGACATCGTTGTGATGGAGGCTCGCAGCGCGAGCCGGCCCGGCCGGCCTCTCGGGCGGGAGATCGTGACCCGCGAGGGCCTGGCCGAAGGCGTGACTTACCGACGCAAGGCCATCGACGTGCGGCAGAACAAGTTCTGGCACCCGGAAACACTGTGGCCTTGCCAGGAGCCGCCCTGGGGGGTGCTCAGCTCGATCGATCTCGCGACCGGGGAATACGACTGGCAGGTCCCGCTAGGCGAGGTGCCGGAACTGACCGCACGAGGCGTCCCGCCGACCGGCACCATCAACATGGGAGGGCCGATCGTGACGGAAGGCGGGCTGGTGTTCATCGGCGGCAGCAACGACCGGCGGTTCCGGGCCTTCGACGCGGAGTCCGGGAAGATTCTTTGGGAGGCGGAACTGGAAGGCAGCGGGCACGCCAACCCGATGACTTACGTGGGGCCGGAGTCGGGCCGGCAGTTCGTGGTGATCGCCGCAGGCGGCGGCAACAAGCTGAGCCACAAGTTCAGCGACGCCCTGCAAGCCTTCGCGCTGCCGGCTTGACCCTTGCCGGGGGGTCAGGATGCGGCAGGGGCGGATGCGGATGCGGAGCCGCCGTCCTTCGAAGGCGGCTTGGCGGCCTTCGAGGAACTGTCCTTGCTGTCGGACGCCTTGGAATCCTTCTTGACGGCGGCATCGTCGGCGTCCTTGCGGGGCTTCTCGCCGCCCTTGCCGTAGTCGGTGACGTACCAGCCGCTGCCCTTGAACTGGATCGCTGGGGCGGACAGGAGCTTCCGCACGCTGCCGTCGCAGGGGGTTTCGGCGTACTCGGTGTGAACCTTGAGCGGATCGTCGGAGAATTTCTGGATGAGCTCGAAGCGCTCCCCGCACTTGACGCATTCGTACTCATAGAGAGGCATTTGGAGACCTACCGGGCTATCGGTGCAAGGGCTGGCCGGAGTAGGGATTCGGCCATCGATCCTCCTTGATCATACCAACGGGGCGGGATGTCGGAGACTCTGCCAGCAGGCCGCTGATGAATTCGTTCCCCTTTGGATTCTTGGTCATTCCGCGTGGGCTCCGTCCTTCCAAAGTCGGACGGTGAATCGGCTCTCTTCCTCTACGAGGTCGGGCTCGGTGCCGTTGTGGGCCCTGATTCCCGGGATGATCCGATTACGCACACCCATCCCGCGAGCCTCTACGTAGCCGTAGTCGCGCATGACATTGACCAGCGTCTGGTTACGCGCATAGCGGATCCCTGACCGCATTCCGTCCGGGGTAACCGTATTTGGAAGGCGCCCGGGGCTGACGACTTCGAGGCGGTTGGAATAGATGGCCAACAGGACGTCGGTACCTGCGATGCTATAGTCGCGGTGAACCAACGCATTGCCGACAGCCTCGCGAATGACCTCTTCCGGATAATCCCAACGCTCGATGCGACGAGCCCCTTCCAATCGGGCCGCCGGCGTAGTGTTGCGCCGAACGAAGTCGCACGCCTGATCGACGAGACCCGGCTCGACCACTGAGCCGCTCGCGGAGCTCAGAGGAACTAGCGGCCCCCGCAGATCCTCGTCGGCCCGCGTCGTGTAGTCCGGCTGCTCCCCCGGGTAGCAGACAGCGCGGATACCAGATTGGGGAAGGAATCGCTTGGGGTTGATCCCGAATAGGAGCATCCCGTCGATCGTCGCTGCCGCGTGGTCGGCGGCGGCGGTCGCTAGGTCAAGATTTACCAGCAGTGTATGCCAGGCATCCGGATTCTCGTCGGCAGGAGCGTCTCCTCCAAGGACGCGGGTGAAGTACTCACGCAAGCGGCGCGAGTCGAGCATGTCCAAGGTGGATCCCAGGACGGGCCTGCAGCCGTGCCGCAGACTGCCCGACTGCTGGTAGAGACGAGCCTCCTCGTCGCGGGTCGCATCGCGGGTGGTCGTACCCACTCTGACCTTGGTTACCCATGCCCCTCCACGCTTCGCCTTGTAGGGTTTGTCGGGCGCGTTCGCGGGCAGCGAGACGACGCCGACCAACTTCGAGTCATCCCAGCGAATCGTCTCCCAGTAGGGAATCGCGGCGGGCTGCACGTGGGTCCGGGCTACTTCCATCACCCATTCCTCGGCCTTGCCACGATCCCGGGCAAGGCCGCTGATGCTCCCGTCATCCTCTACACCCAGGAGAATATGGCCACCCCGCAGATTCAGCAGCCCTGCCATCTCTCCGGCGAGCTTCTCTAGGGGGATGTCGTCGCGCTTGAACTCGACGCCCGAACTCTCCTCGTTGCGGATGAGCTCGATCAACTCGACCTTGTTCATGCAACCCTCAGAATCCGTACTTCAACCGTCTTTTCTCGAAGGCTTCTCGGCCACCCTCCAAGATATCGCCGACGAGTTCTTGCACGGACGGGGTGTCGATCGAGCCGACATGCTTCGGGTCGATTCGGGCCTGCCCATCATCAGCGGAACCGGCGGTGAGCCCAAGAATCAGTTCCGCATCCCCGAGAACAGGGATATTGGCGTTATGCGTCGAGAAAATGAACTGTCGCCGACGCTTTTCCGCGCGCATCCGGGGGACAACGCCCTCAGTGATGAAGCGGTTGTCGAGGTCGTCCTCGGGCTGGTCGACTATCAACGGTGCGTCAGAATCGAGCAAGAGAAGCAGCAGCACGGCGGTGGCCTTCTGCCCTGTGGACAGATTCTCGAGCGCCTGCCATGCCGGAGGCTCTCCGGCAGGAGCCGTGTTCAGCCGAATCGTCGTCGTAGGCAGTAGTTCGAGTTCCTCAATGCGCATCAGTGCTTCGGGCGTGGCGTCGGCAAGGCGTGCAGCTTGGGTTGGAGGTAGCGAATAGATCTGCTGCACCGCATCGGCTCCGCGCCGGCACGCCTCCACGAATTGCGGCAGGGACAAATCGCACGCGGTGGATAGACCGCCGATCGCTTCCGACAGGCGGCCGCCGACATCGCTTCGAAGGACCTCAAACAAGGGTTGCCTGTCGCCCGAGGCCGTGACCTCCACCTGGACCCGGTCTCGAAGCTTCCTGCTAACCCGCTTTGCAGCCCGCTCAAGCGACCTGAATCCTTCTGCCTTGAGATCCTCCCACTCTGCAAGTAGTGTGCGACGACGCTCCAGACTCTCAGCCCGTTGCTGCTTCCGTAGCAACCGTTGGTCCCGGAGGGGTCGAAGCCCCTCGATTTCCTTCCGCAACCGGATGAATTCCTCGCCATCCACAGCCGACTTCTGAAGTTCCCGAAGGATCGTCTCATAGCTGCGCTGGACCTCCCGCTTGCGTTCGTTCCATCGTGACTGAATTGCGGCCATTCCTTTGTCGGCACGCGCGAGCGCGGCGTCGAGTTCCGTCGCCACCGCCTCGACATCTTGGGTGAGTCGTGCAAGGATGCCGTCGGCGCCAGCTAGAATCTCCCGCCCAGGTAGGTCCTCGAGCGCCCTAGTCGACAGGAACAGCCGGTCGATCGGAATCTCCTGACGGAGGTTCTCCAGGGCGTCCCGCAACGGTCGCAACCGCTCGGGTACCGATTCGAGAACCCGCTCCTCACGAACGAGAAGGCTGCGCTCGCGGAGCCGATCCTCGATACCCGCTTCCTGATAACGCTCCAGGGTTTCTTGCAAGCCGGGAAGCGTCGCTAGGCGCTCGTCGATTCGCGCCAGTTCGTCAGTCAACTCGAGAATCGATCGTCTCGTCTTCTTAAGACCTCGGCGCACGCTGGCCTTCCGTCCTGCCAGATCCGAGTCGTGTTCGACGAAGCGGTCGAGCAGGGAAGTCAGCTTCTCCTTGCCCCGGGTGAGTTCCGAGATCTCGTGCTGTCCGTAAACCTCCACCCCTGGCAGAATCTCCGCGGGAGGCAGACTCGACAGCTGGCCTTCCTCATCACGGACGACCGGAGGATTCGGAACAGTTCGGTCAATTCGATACTGACGAGCCCCGGGGCGCTGTTGTCGCACGACCACCGACACCCTAGTCCCATTCCGCAGCACTTGCCGCACAATGCCGTCGTGCGCCTTCTGGGCATCTTCTCCAAGGGGCCGCAGGTCCAGCACGTATCGCAGGCTCTCGATTACTGTCGACTTACCAGCGCCACGCCCGCCGACCAAGACATTGAGATTGGAATTCAGCGGTACTGCAACGCCATCCAAGAACCCTCCCTCCCAACCGATTGCCACCAGTTCTCCGTGCTCGGCCAATTCGGAAGCTCTTTGAGGATTCAATCGGATTCGCGAACCAGGATCGAGGAATGCCTGCCGCAGCCCCTCAATGCTCACCTCTGACATCTTGATCCAGCAGGTCGCAGAGGACTCTTCGAGATCTGCAGGCTGAGTGACGTCCGCAGCATTAACCACCGCGACGGCAAGCTTCTTCCCAGCCCCATGCTCTCGCCTATAGTTCGGATCGCGGTTCCTCACGATGCGTTTCGCGTCTGGTGGTAGATCCTCGATTTCGCCCGGAATCTGGACGGCAAGAAGGTGCTGATTGCGCCACGCCTTGATCCGCGACTGCCCTCTTGGCCCCCCCAAGAGCCCCTTCTCGTTAGTAATGTGCGCAGCAACGGAGATTCCCCTCTGTTCCCGCACGGTTGACAAGATTTGTTCGAAAGATTGACTGGACAGTTGCGATGACGGATTGGGGTCGCGGATCCCGAACTCGCCTAGGAATCGCCCCAGCACCTCTTCATCGGTACCTGGAGAGTAGATGCAAAGCACATGAATTCCCTCGGACGAGGCGAGTTCGAAGCCGGGAAAGATCGTGATTCCGGAGTCGGCGGCTGCGTTTTGGAACACCTGGACTCCGCTCACATCATTGTGGTCCGTGATCGCCAGCACTGACACGTCCAAATCGCGCGCCTGCGCAATGACCGCGTCCGCGTGACTACGAGCGTCTCCTTTCGCCATCCGACCGCGAAACGTGGCGCTATAGTGCTGCGGATTCACTTGAAGGGCACAGCGGTGGAACACCGCTCCGGCTCTCAGGGTCGCGGTTCTCGCCATTAGGTCGTCAGCGTTCAAGACTTCCTCCGAGATACGGTCGGTTGTAGGGGGCGTGCACCAGCCGGCCATGCCGTCGATACTCACATCGCAGTGGCATATCTCGCCCGCGCCGTTCCGGGTAACAGGGCTGGACCCGGGATCGGTTCTGGGAGATCCGGCATCCGTCCGCGGTCGGTGAAGACCGGGGGCCTGTGCCCGTCCGGCCAGTCCTCCGCGACTGGGCGTTGGTCGGGCGTGACCGTGACTGGGCAGGTGACATCGGCCAGACCCTCTATTTCGATTATGCAGAGGTCGCCCGACAAGGCATCGAGGCTCGTCCCGTCGTTACGGGGTCGGTTGGTGAGCACGTCTTCCAGATCACGTCGCCGAACCTCAAGCCCGTGCTAGTTTCCGTCAGCCGGGTAAAGTCGTCGGACCCAAGCGCGACGCTCCTGGGTTGCTGCGACCGGGCGTCAATCAGACCGCTCGTCCAGTATTCCGGCACAGTATCTGAGACGGACTCCGCGAGCATCGGCCAGTCACAGGTCGGACCAGTCAGTGTCTGATCTGTACTAGGGATCGCCGGAGAACCTATGGACAACAGCACAAATGCGCCGTTCGCTTCGCCCGTCAACTGTACTGTACCACTTGGCCGGGGTCTCGCCACTGCCACTGCCATTGCCAGCGCAGGGGCAGTGGGGTGCAATGACTGTTCCTGCTTGCGTCAGTTGCGGAGTGGTCGGGTGCTGTTTCCACATCCTGCGCCGCTGCTTGGCGCTGCCAAGTGGGTCCACCCCCACAAGGCTGAACGGCGCGGACGGATGGCAAGCAAGTGCCAACACCCTTCGCCTGGAACGCTTTGCCAACGGCAACACTGTTGGCAGCGACTCGATGTGGGCCAATTGCACGTGCAGTCCCGCAGGGGATCGAGCCCCGCAGCCGAGAGCTACGCGGTGCCCTCTGGCCAATTGGGGTAGTCGCCCGTGTCGGACTCAAGCGCCTCCCGGAAACGGCCCCGGTCCAGCTGGGAGCGGTTCCACGAGCAGTCTGGCGAGTTGCTCCGGCCACGATCCGCTCGCGCCGGCCTGATCGGGCGACTAGTCCGGATCAATGACGTCCTCGCGGCGAGGGCCGCACGGATCGGCGCTAACCGAGGAACCACTGGATGGCATGCCGTCAACGGCTGGGGCCGCGGTATTCCACGGCCTTCAAGGCAGGCCTACTCTTCGAGGATGTCCAGTTTCGGTCGATGGAAGGCCGTACAGTGCGCTGGTACAGATGATACCGTTGCGGACACCAGATATCCTGGACAATCGGAATACTGGGACGCACCCGGTCTCAGCCACGTCGGCGGTTGGCAGGAATCGAAGGCTGGCAGGGAACTGCCGACCTGGCGCAACTCTCGGCTCGCGGCCGTTTGCGGGAAATCAGGGGAGCCGTTACCGGCCCCCCCGAAGATCGCCGCAAGCTGGTTGCCTGCGCCCTCGGTCGGCATCCATCTACGGCCTGTCCGCGCCAAACGCACCGTACAGGTCAATGTAAGGGAACTTCAACGCCCGATTGGAAACCACCCAAGTGCCGAGCACCCCCAACGGGCCATCGGCATCCTGACCGACGAACTTCCCGTGGAGCGGGTTTGCTATGTCGGCTTCACGAACCAGCGTTCCCAGCGGCCCGAATACGTACCGATAGTCAGATCCAGATGGACTTCCGAACACCACCTCGTTGGTCGACGTGTTCACGTTTATGTCAACACCGGTGAAGATGATTGCTTCCAGCGGGAGGCCTTCGGGAAGCCTGTATTCTTCACCAGAGGACACGGGCCGGTCGCCATCGGAGTTCGCGAGGCCGCTGATGGTCATCGTCAGAGTGCCTACCTTCCGGGAAGCATCGTCTGCACTCCCTCCCCATGTGGCATCCCATTGGGCGTGGACTTCCACGCTGCCCTCGAGGAAGGTGGTATAGCCGATTGCCACTGTCTTTCCGATGTACGTGGCTGCGGCGCCTCCCGGGAAGGCCGGGTCCAGGGCACTCGTCCATTGCGTGGGGCCTAGCGGGCTATAGGCGAACTGCCCCGGAAGGTTGCCCCCGACGAATGGGCGGGTGTATTGGTGGTCCGGCTCGTTCCAGGGCGTGTCGCCGCCCTTTCCCGCGTAGTAGTTCTGGCGCACCCTCCATGCGCCGAAGCGCGTGTAGTCGGTCGCGTTCGTCCAAGCCTTCAACTGCACCGCTTCCTGCTCCCAGACGGTAGCGTGGCTCACAGGGCCTCCGTCGTAATTGACCACTCCGTTGAAGACGCCCGTGCCGTCCGGATCGAGCGCTGCCTTCAGGTTGGCGCTCGAGGCAAGGGCGTTGAGCACCGAGTCGATAAGGCCCAGGGCATTGCCCTCGTCGTAGGCGCCCGCCAGCTTCGCCGGCACGTGATGGAACAATCCCAGCAATGCGGTCTGCATCTTCTTCCAAGCAGCGGCTTCCGAGCCCGGAATCCTGGTGTCCAGTTCCAGCAGGACCGCTAGGTCGGATCTCGCCTTCTCGATCGCACGGACGACGATGGCAACCTGATTGTCCGGACCGTCGGTAGTGACCTCCGTGCCGGCGTTGCCGATGAGCGTCGACAGGTCCATCGATAACTCCTGGCTCCCTGGCCGTATGCCGTCTGCTTCCGGATTATTGAGGTCAACCGTGCCGTATTCGGCCCACCAGAAGACACCCCGTCCAGACACCCCGTCCGCTGTTGTGAATCTCTGGTTTGCAACCACCTTCAGAGGCTGCAGGACGTTCGTCACGGTCGTGTCGCCGAGCGTTAGGGTCTCTGTGACGCTGTCCTCGGGGATGCGATCGAAGAGGTTCATCCTGACGGTCAGCTTGCCGTCCGACAGCTCGCGCGAGTTCCCGCCCACAGTCCCCCATACGACTGTCTCTACGATCGACAGGTCGTCCGTGCCCGGCCGCGGCGGAGCCTCGTCGGCGACGCGAGCGGCTCCGAACCCGCCGGCCAGGTACCTGCTGCTGCCGCCCTCGGCCTGAGTTCCAAGTGTCCAGATGCCGTGAGCCCAGTCCCCGGATGCGTCACCGGTGCCCAGCAACTGCCCGGCAAACGTCGATGTCACGGTTTGGGGGCTGGGGCTTCCTGCTCGCAGCGCGAACGTCACCTCGGCGTTGCCGCTCTGGTCCCAGTGCGCGCTGTTGTCCAGGCCGGTCGCCGTCGGCAGGATGATGGCCTCGACATCGCCGAACTGGTACTGCCACGGATCCCCGTCCGCCGTCTGCAGGCCCGTCACCAGGCCCGACACCCGCTTGCTCGAGAACCTCACCTCCAGCTCGATGTCCCCGCTGTAAAGCGTGCCGTCCCCGCTGACCGCCGTCGTGCCACCTTCGTAGTACGCGTTCCCCGCGGTCTGGATGTGCCACACCCGCACCACGTCGTTCGTCGTCGCGTACGAGAACGCTCCGACCAGCCCCGCCGCCGTCGCGTCGTCGGCGTCCTTGTAGGTCAGGTCGCTCGTCGCGTACTCCCGCTGCTTCTGCGAGATCGCCCCGTAGCGCGTCTCACCGGTGGAGCCGAACACGATTCTGGACTCGCTCTCGTTCGCGTCGAACGCCTCCAGCGCCGCCGACTCGCTCAGTGCCGCGCCCTTGAACACCCCGCTGCCGTCCCCGTCCGTCGCCGCCGCGAACTGCGTCCCGCTCGACAGCGCCGCCAGAATGTCGTCAATCTCGCCCAGGATGTCGTCATTGCCTGGCGCGGTCGTGCCGAGGTTCACCTTGCCCGCTCCGAACAGCTTGTTGACTTCCGTCTGGATCGCTCCCCAGCGGGACGTCAGGATGCCGGTGAGCCCGGGCGGGGCCGTGTCCAGCCCCAGCAGGGCGGCTACGTCCCCGCGGATCTTCTCGATCTCCGCCCGCGCCGACACCACGAAGTTGTCCCCCGACGCGCTGGCCGAGCCAGTTCCCAGCAGGTCCGCGATCGTGAAAGTGTTCCCGCCCACCGTCAGGGCCGTCCGCAGCTCGTTCGCCACCGTGCCCTCGTTGTCGTCGGAGAGCGTCATGCGATTGTCCTTGTTGAGATCGCCCGCCAGGCCGATGTCGGCCTCCGGGTCGGAGTCGCCCGCCGAGTCAGAGTTGATTGCCTTGTCGAACCGCGCCCCGAACAGGTCGCCGTCAATGTGCCAGACGTGGAAGGAGGCGCCGTGCACGGTGATGTCGCCCCTGCCCGACTTCGGCACTCTCGCGCCGTTGACGTCCCAACCGTCCTGGTCCTCCCGCGTCATCGCCGTCAAGCCCGTGCCGCTGATTTCGACGTCCATCGGCACGAACATCGCGCTCCAGGCTCCCCCGTCCAGCGTCAGCGCGTACACGTTGCCGTTGCCCGCCGTCACCTCGCCGCCGGAAGCGAACGGGTCGCCGCCGAGGGTGTAGGAGCCGTCCTCGACCATCACCACCGTGGCCATGTCCCCGGAGGTGCCGAGGGTGATCGTGGTCGGAACGTCGTTGAATGCCGCCGTCCAGGTGTCGCCCGATCCCAGGGTCAGCGTGTACGTGCCGAAGCCGGCCGCCACGCCCTGGCCGCTCGAGAACGGGACGCCGTTCAGGGACCACGTCCCGTTCTCGGCCTTCACCACCGTCACGGACACCCCGCTGATGCCGAGCGTCACCGGGACGACCTTCGGCACGTAGCTGATCCGCCACGTGCCGTCGCCCAGCTGCTCCACCAGGTACATCTCCGTGCCCAGCGGCACCTGCACGCCCGTTGTCACGGGCTGCTCGCCGAGCCTCGGGTGCACTGCCGTCCAGGTCCCGTTCTCGTGCCGCGTGAACGGCACGAGCAGGCCCGAATTGCCGACCGCCACCTGCTGGACCAGCGGCACGTATGTCGCCGTCCAGGCACCGTCCGCCATCGTTAGCGAGTACTCGTTGCCGTTGGTGGCCGTCACGCTGCCGCCCGAAGCGAAAGCAGCCTCGCCAATCCAGTACGAGCCGTCCTCGGCCCGCGTCAGGGTCGCTTCCTCGCCCGTGATGCCGAGCGTGACCGCGATGGTCGCCGGCACGTAGGACGCGGTCCAGCTGCCGTCGTCGGCCCGGGCCAGCATGTAGTGGTTGCCGTTCGAAGCGGCAAAGTTGCCGCCCGGCTCGAAGGCCTCGTCGCCGATCCAGTAGGAGCCGTCCTCGGCCCGCATCACGGTGACCTCCTCGCCTGTGATGCCCAGCGTGAGCGTGGCCGTCGAGGCCTGGTACGCCGCGGTCCACTGGCCGTCCGCAAGACTGAGCGCGTAGGTGTTGCCGTTCTCGGCGGTGACCTCGCCGCCTTCGAAGGCCTCCCCGTTGAGGGTGAAGCCGCCGGCCTCGGTGGTCATGAGGGTGACCGTCCCGCCATGCTCGCCGAGGGCTACCTCGACAGCCACGGGCTGGAACGGCGGGGGCGCCGGTGGCGGCGCTGGCGGCGTGGCGGCGGCCGGCTCGTCGCTGCCGCACCCGGCCAGGCCGAGCGTGAGCACTGCGAGCGCTAGAATTCCGAGACTGCCCGCCCGGGCGATTCGGTTGCTATTCATTGCTGAGATTCTCCCTGCGTGCGTTCATCCTGAGGCCCTACTCAACGGTCCCGCCCCAATCGAGTCCTTCCGGCTGGACAGGACATAGCGACTTCCCAGAGATGATTGACACCATCCCCGTCGGACCGGCGGAACAACAAAAGCTATCGGAAGTGTCGGATTATGGCACATCCTCTGGCGAATCCTACGGGAAACTCCATAGGAAACGCCCCGCTGCGGGGAAATGTTCTTGATTCGCGCAGTTTCGCAGCGGCAGGGGCCGTCGATGTCTCGCATCGAAGTGCCTGAGTACCGGCATCGCTCTCCCAACCAGCGGTTGGCCGACGGTCACACTGCCGGACCCGATTGCGCCAGTAGCCGTTGCCGCTGCCGCCTGCCGCCGATCATCGCGAGCACGAACGGTGCTCCCCGCAATCCGCTTC
Organism: Bryobacterales bacterium; assembly: GCA_965263255.1. Lineage (GTDB taxonomy): Bacteria > Acidobacteriota > Terriglobia > Bryobacterales > UBA6623 > VXMF01. The sequence goes on along the minus strand of CBDHHA010000008.1, from coordinate 5,248,038 downwards.
CCGATGGAACGCCGTCCTAGTCTTCGCTCAACCGAAGTAGTGCAGCCGCAGGACGCGAGCGCGCTCCCTCGATGACGGGACGAATCCGCTGACTCGCCAATCGACCACGCGGAATGCTATCGAGGGTCCACTCGAATTGAGGTGCGTCGTCCCGGCGTGAGTGTCGCCGAGCGGCAATCCCTCATCCATCCCCAAGCCCAGTACCGGTCGCGTGGGACGGATTGCATCCCTGGAGTCCCGTTTAGGGTTTCCCAACAGTTCCGTCGAGGCAAGTACCCTCCCCCCAGGGCCAACCAAGCACGCCGTCATCGACTCCGCCTACGGCAAAGACGGCAGTTTCCGGGCCTTTCCGCCGGGTAGACGAAACCAGATCGCTCCTTCCATCGTTCTATGTGATAGCGCGAGACGCGAGCGTCATCCACTCGCACTGCTACCGTGGAGACGCGAGACGCCAAGGAGCAACCATGCACCCAACTACCCAAATCGCAGCTTGGGCGTCGGCCCTCGGCCTGTTCGTTGCGGGGTCCGCAAGGGCCGAAGCGCCGGAGCCGGTGGCAACCGCTCTGGAGGCTGAGGCGCCCGATCCCGGGATCACCGTTCCTGCCGGAACCAAGGTGCCTCTGGTGATGGTCAACAGCATCAGTTCCAAGCATTCCCGGGTCGGCGATCCGGTCTACTTGGAAAGCGTGTTCCCGGTGGTCGTAGACGGCCAGATCCTGATTCCATCAGGCACGCAGGTTTCGGGCAGGGTCACCCTGGCAAAGCGCCCGGGCCGGATCAAGGGCCGGGGGAAGCTGCAGGTGGAGCTGGAGCAAATGATCCTGCCGAACGGCGTGATCCGCGACCTGAGGGGTCGCCCTGGAGCGCTTGACGGCCGCTCGCCGGACAGCTTCGACCGCGAGACGGGCGAGGTCAAGTCGGAGGGCACCAAGGGCGAGGACGCGACCGACATCGCAACGGCAACGGTCGCCGGCGCTTCCATCGGATCCCTCGCGGGAGCGATCGGCGGCAGGACCGGCATGGGCCTGGGAGTCGGGTCTCTGGCGGGAGCGGCTGCCGGCACCACCATGGTGCTGCTGACCCGCGGCCCGGATGCCATGCTCGACCGCGGTACCCATGTCGAGATGCTGCTGGAAGCAGACCTGCGCTTCACCGACGAGGAGATGGAGTTCGGCAATGCGGCGACAGCGGGCAGGTCGGGGAGAGGCGGCTACGGTGCCGGCCCCGATCCGAACAGGAACCGGCCCAACCGAGGAGTCGGACGCGTCGGAGGGATCGGACGAGGCGGCAGGCTCGGCAGGGGCTTCCCTTTCTGAGATCGCTGCAACGGCACCGGCACCGCCGGACAGGTGTCCCCGCACGGACCGGGACTCGGCCGGACCGGTTACCTCGGCCACGGCCCAGAGGACGCTACGACTCGGTGTCCATGAAGTGGTAGCAGACCATGTGGCAGATGAAGAAGTGCGCGTCCTCGACCCGCCCCATATGGTTGTCCGGCACGTGCAGGCTGAGGTCCACGCTCGGACGGAGCCTGCCGCCTGTGATGCCGCTCAGGCCGACCGTGTAGCAGCCGATGCCATTGGCGTAGTCAATAGCCCGCACTACATTCTCGGAGTTGCCGCTGCCGCTGATCGCCATCGCCACGTCGCCGGGGCGGGCGAAGTTCTTCAAGGGCTCGACGAAGACACTCTCGTAGCCCACGTCGTTGGAGTACGCGGTCATGGTCGGGACCTGCTCGCTCAGCGAGAGAATCCGGAAGCGCTTCTCCCGACCGTAGCTCGCGCCCTTGACGATGTCGCAGGCGAAATGATTGGCGGTCGCGGCGCTGCCTCCGTTCCCGAAGACGAAGATCTGGCGGTCTTCCTCGCGGGCGCGGCGGAACACGTCGATCAACTGCTCCACGCGCTCGATTTCGATCGTGTCCAGAGCGGCTAGCAGCTGCCGCTTGTATTCGCCGGCGAATCCCATCGTCAACCCTCAGCGCTCTGCCGCCGTCTCGGCTGCCAGCACCTCGGCGGGGCTGGCCGAACCGGTCCCGCTCTTGGTGACCGTTACCGCAGCGACGATTATCCCAAACCCCACGGCATCCTCGATCCCGGCACCGGCGACGAGCGCGACCGCCAGGCCGGCAGTGAAGCTGTCCCCTGCCCCGCAGGTGTCGACGGCCTCGCCGGCGTCGCGCGCCGGGCAGCGCCGGACACCGTCGCCGTCCACCAGCAGCGCTCCGCGTTCCCCGTCCGTAACGACCAGCGCAGGGCCGCCGATCGTGCCGTGGAGCCTCGGATAGTCGACTTCACCGAATGCCTGCCGGCAGGCCTCGGAGGCCTCCGCCTCGTTTGGCGTGACGATCATGTCGCGGAAATGCAGCACGCGCCGCCGGGAGTCGGCGACGAACACCTTCGCGGAACGCCGGCGGGCCTGCTCGCAGAGCGCATCCCGCACCGTGGGCGTCACTACCCCGCCCCGGTCGGTCTCGGCCTGGTCGGCAACAATCACGGCATCGAAGTCGCCGATCGCCGGGAGCAGCCGGTCCAGCAGACGGGCTTCGTCCTCCTGCGACAGCTCGGTGGCATTGACGATGTCGACCCTCGCGAGGTCCTCGATGCCCGAGCGGGAATTGATGAGCTTGGTGTAGGTGAAGGTGCTTGCCCGGTCCGTGTCGAGCAGCAGGCCGGTCTCGATGCCCCGGCAGTCCAAGGAGCGCCGCAGGTCGAAGCCGTTGCCGTCGCGGCCGATGACTCCCGCCACGCAGACCCGCCCTACGCGCAGCGCCGCCAGATTCCCCGCCACGGTGCCGCCGGCGCCCGGAGTGACAGTGGACTCGGTGACGGCGACGCGCGGAATGCCGGTCTCCCTCGACGGCTCCGAGAGAGCCGGGTCGTAGCGGCACCAGCGGTCCAGGCAGATGTCCCCGACGACAAGAACGCTCGCAGCGCGAGCGCTCTCGAGGACATCCTCGCAGGTCATCCCGCGGGGACCGCCGCCCGCTCGATCACCGCTTGCCGCAGCGCCGGAACCGTGACGCGGTGATCGCCGCAGATGTACAGGCTCTTGCCGCCATCCGCCACTGTCCGGACCAGGATCGTCTTGTGCGGACGGAAATAGTAGCCCGGATCGGTCTTGGGCAGCTCGTGGTGAACGTCTCCCTGGATCGGGACCAGGTCGAACACTGCGGTCGTGAAGTCCGCGATCCGGCGGCCCTCCTGGCGGGCGACGTTGCGGGCCATCGACAGTGCCTTCAGATAGACTTCGGGGCCCATGATCGCCGAGCCGAGGCTTACCATGATGCCTCCCTCCAGGGACTCGACGGACTTGGTGTAGACCAGGAAGTCCCTGTAGCTGCCGAAACCGTAGGCGGACCCGTCGCAGTTCGGGTGCTCGTGAGTGATGTCGTAGCCGATTCCGACATGCAGCGTCGCCGGGATGCCGAGCTCGTAGGCGGCGGCCAGGATGCTGACGTCGCGGTGCGCGAAACGGTCCTTGCCGATCCGGTATCCGAAGTACTCGCCTAGCCCGAGGCCTTCCTTCGCAGCCTCGACCGCCCACTCGTTGAGGATGCCGGTCTCGTCCCACAGGCCGAACTCGCCGGTCCGTATGTAGCGTGCGACGCTCTCGGTGGTCGCTCCGATCCGCGCCAGCTCGAAGTCGTGGATGCCGCCGGCCCCGTTCATGGCCACGTGCGTGAAGGCGCCCCGCCTCAGCAGGTCGATCACCTGGCGCGACACGCCGGACTTGATGACGTGCGCGCCCATCATCAGAATCCTCGCGGACGGGCTGTCTGCGGACAGCTTCGGCACGATCGAGGCCAGCGATTGCCGCAAGGCGGGCCCGGCCTCCTCGACTCGCTCGTCAAGGCCGAGAAGGTGGCCGAGGTCCATGTCGTGGTCGCGTTCCGCCAAGGGGCGGACCTGCAGCCGCGAACGGTCGAATTCCGCGTACTTGGATTGCATCGAACGGTGCTTCCCTCCCAGCGGCGCGGGTCCCTTCCGGTCAGGAGGACCCGAACATGGCCGCCATCAGTTCATTGTGCGCGTTGAAATTGGGCGCGATCCAATCCGCGCCCACCCCGGCCAGGCGCTCGCGCTTGACCGGATCGATCTCGAGGCAGTCCGGCTCGTCAGTGGCCATCCCCAAGGCGTGGCCGCCGACGGACTTCACTACCTCGATCTCCACGAATCCGTCGCCGAAGCCGATGAATTCGCTGCCCTGGAAGTCGCTATCCCGGATGATCTGCTCGACGAGAATCTTCTTCGAAAAGCTCTCGTAGTCGTCCAGGGCACCGTAGATGCCGCCCCCGAAGAAGTGGCTGATACCCAGCAGCGCCGCTTCCTCCCGCATGAAGGGCTGGTCGGTGCCGCTGGCGAGGAACAGCGTCATGTCCCGGTCACGCAGCGCCTCGAGCAGCCGCCTCCCGCCAGGCACCATCATCTCGTCCGGATCGACCTGCCCTGCCCGCAGCGCCTCGCGACGGTGGCTGATCTTGTCCATCAACAGGTCCAGGTAGCGGTGCTTGTATTCGAGAGGCTCCCTGGGCGTGCCGCCGCGCCGACGGACCTGGTCGGCGAACTCGATCATCTGGTAGATGGTCTGGCGCCCGGTGAGCTGCCCCACGTACTCCTCGACGATCGCCGTGAGATCCTCGTCGGACTCGCCGGTGCCGAGGCTCGCGAGTTCCTCGACCATCATCGGCACCATCACGTCGAACCAGCCGGCCCGGATGAGGGAGAGCGTCCCGTCGAAGTCGAACAGGCCCACTCGCGCGCCCGCGGCGTCGGCCTCTGGATTGAGGATCTCGAATGCAGGCCCCGGCAAGTTCCAGTTTGGCAAATCCAGCGGCGGGTCCCGTCATGGACGAGGCGACGCCCAAAGCGGGCTGGCCAACCCCCGCAACGGACCCCGAGGCTGGCGGCGCGGTCAGTTGCCCGAGTCTTCCGGCTCCGGGGGCTGCTCCGCCTCCGCCGCCGGCTCCGGTGCCTCCCAGCCCATGTCTACCTCGCACTCCGGCAACGCCTTCCGAAGCCTCTCGGCCCCGTCCGGGGTCACCTTCGACTGCCACAGGTAGACGCTCTTCAGGTTCTTGAGGCCCTCCAGGTGGGCGAGCCCGGCATCCGTCACTTCCGTCTGGTAAAGGTTCAGGTAGGAGAGGTTCTCGAGGCCTGCGAGATGCGCCAGGCCCGCATCAGTCACCCTTGTCTTCTCCAAGTGGAGCCTCTGTAGCGAAGCTAGGCCAGCGAGGTGGGCAAGCCCCGCGTCGGTCACGTCCGTCCCCCCTAGGTGGAGGGACACCAATTGCTCCAGGTCTCCCAGCAGGGCCAGCTCGCCGTCAAGCGGGGGCGACTCCGCATCGGTGGAGCCGGTCGTGTCGACCTGCCGCAGGCCGTCCTGATTCCGGCCCAGGTGGAAGGAGACCTCCAGGCTCGGGTCGTTCGCGGCAACCCGCATGAGCTGTCCGCCCAGCTCCCCGATCTTCTCGACCAGCGCCGGGTCAGGCCCCTGGTCGGACCCGCCACCCTGCTGGGCGGCTGCACTCGCAGTCAGCACAAGGGACGCGAGAATCGCAATCGTGGCACTCTTCATGGCAACCTCCTTGTCTCAGGCCAGAATTGGACCGTTGTTCTTCGACGCCTATTCCAGGGAACGCGCCGCCGTGCGAAGGCAAGCGCAGGGACGACCCTCCCCTCCTCGCATCCACCAAGGCCGCGAACACGGATCCTCGGCGCATCGACCGGGCTCGGAGCCCCCAAGGGATGGACGGCACTGCTGAACGTCCGCAGGTAGACGGCGCTTCACTGAATCTGTCGCCATTCTAATGCCGTCGGCGCCCGCCGTGCAGTGGCTGCAAGGGCTGTCCACGCTCCGGGGAAGCTGGCATCAAGTTGCGCATGGGCGCGGAAACGCAGCAACGCCGTTCCGCCGGACATCACGCTGGCTCGGAATATCCACGGTCTAACCGCGGCGATTAGCCATGCCAGCCAAGTGCTCGCGAGCATCGAGCGGAGGCAGCTCATGCCTTGGCGGTCCGAAGCCACACTTGGCACGCGCGTGCCGCTGACGATCCGCTCCAGCGCCACAGCCTGCTCAGGAAGCGAGGCCGGCTAATCGGATCACGACGCGGATTCGACGGACCAGACGGCGCACCGCTCGAACCGGGCGCGTCATTATTGGGCGGGGCGTGCTACTACCGCAGAGCCTCGCGACGCGAGCTCGCGATGCCTAGGTACACGAGCATCGCCCGGTCAACCTGCCGCATGTCGGCAGCAGAAAGCACGCCAATGCGCCGGCCCAGTCGATCAAGGCGGACGGTCGTAATCTTGTCGACCATCACGCGGCTGACTTCACGAAGGCCGTTCTCGGAGCTCGGAGCGAGCACCACTCGCAAGAGCCGGGATTCGGTGGCGCTGGTCGTTAGCGCGCAGACGGTAACGGAATTCAGCTGCCTGAACACGTCGTCGCTTACGATGACGACCGGTCTCGGCTTTCCCGCGTAGTCGCCGCCCCCCGCTGCTGTCCACAGTTCACCGCGAGACACTAGACGTCAATCTCGCTGATGGCATCGATAAAGTCCTGATCCGGGTCGTCGCGCTCACTGCTCGCCACTGCCTGCGATTGCCTGCGTGCTTCCTCGGAAAACCCGGGCAGACGGGTGTCCGGAACCCAAATTTGCAGGGGCCGAAGCCCCTTCGCTCGCAATCGGGCGCGATGCCTGGCCACCCGTTCTGCGAGCACCCGGGTACGGTTTGCTGCGTCTGCCATGCGAGACTCCCAGTTACATGTAATGTACACTGTCCGGTGCCCGACCGCGAAGGCTGGTTTGCGAGGGAACGGTCCGCGGCGATCGCGTTTGCCGGCCCCACTCAGGGACGATCCACTGTGCCCGCCGGCGCCCACGGCGCTCTCCTTCCGGAAAGCCGGGCTCTTCCGGCCACGGCGGAGGCACCGTCCGGGCCCAGAGAACCGTGCGTCGCGGGTGCACGCGCCATGAGACCCGCGAGTCGTCGACGGGGGCTGAGAGGCGCTGCGGCCACGTCCTCGCTAGTGCGGCCAGGCCTAACTGGGATGCGGCCCCTATTCGGCACGACCGGGACGATGCAAGTCGGTACGGGTACGCAGGGCCGCGCCCAAACCCAACTTGACGCTCGCACCTGCGCGCGGCTAGTCTTACTGTTTCGAGGAATCGCAGTCTCATGGCCAAACAACTCGGCATCGGCATGATCGGATACGGCTTCATGGGCCGGGCCCACTCCAACGCCTACAAGCGTTTGAACGACTTCTTCCCAGTCGAGCACCGCCCCGTGCTGAGAGCAGTTGCAGCGCGCAACACAGACAAGGGCAGGGCCTTTGCCGACAATTGGGGCTACGAGCGCGTCGAGTCGGACTGGCGGAGCGTCGTGACCGCTGACGACGTGGATCTCGTTGATGTCTGCGCTCCGAACCACCTGCACAAGGACATCGTTCTGGCCGCCGCCGAGGCCGGCAAGATGATCTGCTGCGAGAAGCCCCTTGCGATGAATGTCCAAGAGGCCGAGGAGATGGTAAGGGCCGTCGAAGGGGCCGGCGTGCCGAACATGGTCTGGTACAACTACCGCCGTGTTCCGTCGATCTCGCTGGCGAAGCAAGTGGTCGACGAGGGCCGCATCGGCAAGCCCTTCCATTACCGCGCCACGTACCTGCAGGACTGGACAATCAACGAGAACGTGCCGCAGGGCGGACCGGCGCTTTGGCGCTTGGACGTGGACGTGGCCGGATCCGGCGTAACCGGCGACCTGCTGGCGCACTCCATCGACACCGCCATGTGGCTCAACGGGCCCATCGAGCGCGTGGTCGCATCTACGCGCACGTTCGTGACCGAGCGGGTGCACGCCGAGACGGGCCGGGTCCAGCCCGTGGGGATCGACGATGCCTGCATGTTCCTGGCGGAGTTCGCGAACGGATCGATGGGCACTTTCGAGTCGACCCGCTACGCACGCGGGCGGAAGAATTACAACACCCTGGAGCTCAACGGGGCGGACGGCTCGGTGTACTTCGACCTAGAGGAGCCGGAGTACCTGCAGTTCTTCGAGTACTCCCAGAAGCAGTCAGGCAAGAAGGTGGAGGATCACCTCACGGGCTGGCGGAAGGTCCACGTGACGAACTCGGAGCATCCGTACATGGACAAGTACTGGGTGCCGGGCACTTGCATCGGCTACGAGCACACCTTTCTGAACGCCTTGGCCGATTTCGTTGAGGGCATAGAGTCCGGGAACCTAACCCAGCCCGACTTCCGCTGCGCTCTCCAGACGCAGAAGGTCTGCGACGCGGTGATCGAGTCGGCATCGACAGGTGGCTGGATCGCGACCGGAGCCGAGTAGACCGACCGCAGCTAGGCAGCAGCTACCGGCATGTTGAGTAGCGTGACCCCTCAGGCACAGGTCCCGAGCCCTTGCGGAGCCCGTCTCTTGCGCGATGAATCGCTCGTTCCGCGAGCGCATTGGCGGACCGTGCATTCGGCTATCCGCTAGCTAGGCTCTCCGCCCGAAGCGGGCGCGGGGGGCAACTTGCGCGGTGCGCGCGTGGCGCGGCTGCGGAGCCACAGACGGTGCCGATTGCGGCCGCGCCGGAAGGAAACAGGGTCGGAACATTCCGGTGCGATACTGAGACCGGCGTGCGGAAGTTCAACACCGAAGGGCCAGTGTGCGCGCAGCGGCACTATTGCATCGCCCCGCTCGACCGCATCAGTCTCGATGATGTCCTAGAACTTGTGGACGACCAGAGATACTTCGTCCTGCATGCGCCGCGGCAAACGGGCAAGACCTCCATGCTGGTCGCGCTGCAGGACCTGCTCAACGCCGAGGGACACTATCGCTGCCTGCACGTCAACATCGAGGATGCGCAGACGGCCCGGGAGGACGTGGCTGGCGGAATGCGCAGCATCCTCTCTGCGATCGGCTCCACCGCGTTGCGCATCGTGGATGACGATTTCGTCGAGTCGACCTGGGAGTCGACTCTCAAAAAGCGAGGTGCAAACAGTGCGCTGCGCGAGACACTGGTGCAGTGGTCGCTCGCGAGTCCGAAGCCGCTCGTGCTTCTGATCGACGAGATCGACAGCCTGATGGGGGACACCCTGATCTCGGTGCTGCGCCAGCTGCGCTCGGAATACCACCGGCGGCCGTCCGAGTTCCCGCAAAGCGTGGTGCTGTGTGGGGTCCGGGACGTGCGCGACTACAGCATCTACTCGGCCCGGGAAGGCACCCACGTGAAGGGCGGCAGCGCCTTCAACATCAAGGCCAAGTCGCTGCGGCTGGGGGACTTCACGGAATCGGAGGTGCGGTCGCTGCTGGGCCAGCACACCGAGGAGACGGGACAGCAGTTCGAGGAGGACGCCCTCGATCGGGTGTGGCACCTGACCCGGGGCCAGCCCTATCTGGTCAACGCCCTCGCCCAGCGGGCCTGCTTCAAGGACCCGGCCGGCCGGGACCTCTGCCGGCCGATCGGGTCGGAGGCCATCGAGACGGCCAAGGAGGGCCTGATCCTGGACCGCGTCACGCACCTCGACCAGCTGGCGGACAAGCTGCAGGAGGAGCGCGTCCGGCGGGTCATCGAGCCCTTGCTGGCAGGCAGGGAGGGGGCTGGCGAGGTTTCGGGCGAGGATCTGGACTACGTGGTGGACCTCGGTCTGGTGCGCATTGACGGAGGGATTGAGATGGCCAATCCGATCTACCGGGAAATGGTGCCGAGGGACCTCACATCGGCCCAGGGGGAACTTATTCCCCACTGGGCCGAGTGGCACGTGCGCGCGGACGGCTCCCCGGACCTGCCGAAGCTGCTGGCAGCGTTCCAGGAGTATTTCCGCGAGCACGGCGAGCACTGGCCGGAGGGGTTCTCCTACAAGGCGGTCGCCCCGCAGCTGCTGCTGCAGGCGTACCTGCAGAGGGTGGTGAACCGAGGCGGGCGGCTGGAGCGGGAGTACGGGCTGGGACGCGGGAGGACGGACCTGCTGATGCTGTGGCCGGACGGCAAGGGCGAGAGCCCGGATGGAACGCGCAAGCACGTGATCGAGCTGAAGGTGGCGCGCGAGGGGCGCGGGCCGGAGAGGCAGGTCCGGGAGGGCCTGGAGCAGACCGCGGCGTACATGGACCGCTGCGGGGCGGAATCGGGGCACCTGGTGGTGTTCGACACGCGGTCTGGACGCAGTTGGGAAGAGCGCCTGTACCGCCGCGACGAGAGAGTTGGAGACAAGGCCGTCACGGTCTGGGGGGCGTGAGCCGAGCTGCGGAGGCAGGGGCCATGTGCTGGCGAAGCAATGGCCCGGGCCGCGGATTCGAGCGGCCGGCGAACGGTGCCCGGATTGCCAGGTCTCCCTGATCCCGGGGATCACGATCCCGACCAGATCCCCTGCCGGACACCTCCAAGCACCCCTGAGTCGGCGACCCGGCATGGTGATCGATTGCCCTGGAGTTGAGAGAAGGACCTTTCTGGGGGCCGCCGGCGAGGCCGCTTGAACCCGCTTGAAGTCGTGGTGCGCAGCAATCCGGCCCGTGCGATCCGGGTGCGATACTGAAACCGCATTGAGGTTCTTCAACACCGAGGGTCCGATCGACAGGCAGGACCACTACTGCGTGGAGCCGCTGGAGCGCATCGATCTCCAGGAACTCCTCACGCTGATCGGCTGGAAGAAGTACTTCGTGCTGCACGCGCCTCGGCAGACGGGCAAGACCTCCATGCTGGTCGCGCTTCAGGACCTGCTCAATGCCGAGGGCCGCTATCGCTGCCTGCACGTCAACATCGAAGTTGCCCAGACAGTGCGCGAGGACGTGGCTCTGGGCATGGAGGCCATTCTCGGCAAGATCGGCTCCACGGCAAGACGGATCCTCGGGGACAGTTTCGTCGACTCGTCGAAGAGGCAGATACTTGATGATTACGGGCCTCATGTCGCGCTAAGCGAAATGCTGGTCCAATGGTCGCTCGCGAGCCCAAAGCCGCTGGTGCTGCTGATCGACGAGATCGACAGCCTGATGGGGGACACCCTGATCTCGGTGCTGCGCCAGCTTCGATCGGAGTACCACCGGCGGCCGGCCGAATTCCCGCAGAGCGTGGTGCTGTGCGGGGTCCGCGACGTTCGCGACTACAGCATCTACTCGGCCCGCGAGGGCACCCACGTGAAGGGCGGCAGCGCCTTCAACATCAAGGCCAAGTCGCTGCGGCTGGGGGACTTCACGGAATCGGAAGTGCGGTCGCTGCTGGGCCAGCACACCGAGGAAACGGGGCAGCGCTTCGAGCAAGCCGCCCTCGAGCGAGTGTGGCACCTCACCCGGGGCCAGCCCTATCTAGTCAACGCCCTCGCCCAGCGGGCCTGCTTCGAGGACCAGGCCGGACGGGACCGCAGCCGGGCAATCGGGCCGGAAGCCATCGAGACGGCCAAGGAGGGCCTGATCCTGGACCGCGTCACGCACCTCGACCAGTTGGCGGACAAGCTGAAGGAGGAGCGCGTGCGGCGGGTCATCGAGCCCTTGCTGGCAGGCAGCGAAGGGGACCGCGAGATTTCCGACGAGGACCTGAATTACGTGGCGGATCTTGGACTGGTACGCATTGACGGAGGGGTCCAGATCGCCAATCCGATCTACCGGGAAGTGGTGCCGAGGCAGCTGACTTACGTCCAGGAACGCCTTATCTCCACGGAGACCGCATGGTACGTGCGCGCGGACGGGTCGCTGGACCTGCCGAAGCTGCTGGCAGCGTTCCGGGAGTACTTCCGGGAGCACGCCGAGCACTGGCCGGAGCGGTTCGCGTACAAGGAGGCCGGCCCGCAGCTGCTGCTGCAGGCTTACCTGCAGCGGGTAGTGAACGGAGGCGGGCGGCTGGAGCGGGAGTACGGGCTGGGACGCGGGCGGACGGACCTGCTGGTGCTGTGGCCGGACGGGGAGGGCGAGAGCCCGGACGGAATGCGCAGGCACGTGATCGAGCTGAAGGTGGCGCGGGAGGGACGCGGGCCGGAGAGGCAGGTCCGGGAGGGTCTGGAGCAGACCGCGGCGTACATGGACCGATGCGGGGCGGAATCGGGGCACCTGGTGGTATTCGACACGCGGCCGGGACGCAGTTGGGAAGAGCGCCTGTACCGCCGCCACGAGAGAGTTGGAGACAAGGCCGTCACGGTCTGGGGGGCGTGAGCCGATCTGCGGCGGTAGGGGCCATGTACTGGCGAAGCAATGGCCCGGGCCGCGGCTAGGAGCGACCGCCGAACGGGGCCCGGATTGCCCGGTCTCCCTGATCCCGGGGACCACGAACCCGATCGGGTCCCTTGCCGGACAGATCGAAGCACCCCTGAGTCGGCGACCCGGCATGGTGATCGATTGCCCTGGAGTTGAGAGAAGGACCTTCCTGGGGGCCGCCGGCGAGGCCGCTTGAACCCGCTTGAAGTCGTGCTGCGCAGCAATCCGGCCCTTGTGATCCGGGTGCGATACTGAAACCGCATTGAGGTTCTTCAACACCGAGGGTCCGATCAAGAGGCAGGACCATTACTGCGTGGAGCCGCTGGAGCGCATCGATCTCCAGGAACTCCTCACGCTGATCGGCTGGAAGAAGTACTTCGTGCTGCACGCGCCTCGGCAGACGGGCAAGACCTCCATGCTGATCGCGCTTCAGGACCTGCTCAACGCCGAGGGCCGCTATCGCTGCCTGCACGTCAACATCGAGACCGCCCAGACGGCGCGGGACGACGTGGACCGGGGCATGCAAGCGATTCTCGGGGCGATCGGGTCCAGTGCGCGCCGCATTCTGGGGGACGGCTTCGTCGAGTCGATCTGGAGGGAGACTCTCGAGGAGAACGGTGGGGGCGATGCCCTGCGCGAGACGCTGGTGCAGTGGTCGCTAGCGAGCCCGAAGCCGCTCGTGCTGCTGATCGACGAGATCGACAGCCTGATGGGGGACACCCTGATCTCGGTGCTGCGCCAGCTTCGATCGGAACACCACCGCAAGCCAGCCGAGTTCCCACAGAGCGTGGTGCTGTGCGGGGTCAGCGACGTGCGCGACTTCAGCATCTACTCGGCCCGGGAAGGCACCCACATCAAGGGCGGCAGCGCCTTCAACATCAAGGCCGAGTCGCTGCGGCTGGGGGACTTCACGGAGGCGGAAGTGCGGTCGCTGCTGGGCCAGCACACCGAGGAAACGGGGCAGCGCGTCGAGGAGGACGCCCTCGAGCGGGTCTGGCACCTGACCCGGGGCCAGCCCTATCTGGTCAACGCCCTCGCCCAGCGGGCCTGCTTCAAGGACCCGGCCGGCCGGGACCGCAGCCGGGCGATCGGGCCGGAGGCCATCGAGACGGCCAAGGAGGGCCTGATCCTGGACCGCGTCACGCACCTCGACCAGCTGGCCGACAAGCTGGAGGAGGAGCGCGTGAGGCGGGTCATCGAGCCCCTGCTGGCAGGCAGCGAAGGGGCTGGCGAGGTTTCGGGGGAGGATCTGGACTACGTGGTGGACCTCGGTCTGGTGCGCATTGACGGAGGGATTGAGATGGCCAATCCGATCTACCGGGAAATGGTGCCGAGGGAGCTGACGCTTGGCCAGGATGAATTCATTGCCGTATGGGCCGAGTGGCACGTGCGCGCGGACGGCTCCCCGGACCTGCCGAAGCTGCTGGCAGCGTTCCAGCAGTATTTCCGCGAGCACGGCGAGCACTGGCCCGAGGGGTTCTCCTACAAGGCGGTCGCCCCGCATCTGCTGCTGCAGGCGTACCTGCAGCGGGTGGTGAACCGAGGCGGGCGGCTGGAGCGGGAGTACGGGCTGGGACGCGGGAGGACGGACCTGCTGATGCTGTGGCCGGACGGGGAGGGCGAGAGCCCGGATGGAATGCGCAGACACGTGATCGAGCTGAAGGTGGCGCGGGAGGGACGCGGGCCGGAGAGGCAGGTTCGGGAGGGCTTGAAGCAGACCGCGGCGTACATGGACCGATGCGGGGCGGAATCGGGGCACCTGGTGGTGTTCGACACGCGGCCTGGACGCAGTTGGGAAGAGCGCCTGTACCGCCGCGACGAGAGAGTTGGAGACAAGGCCGTCACGGTCTGGGGGGCGTGAGCCGATCTGCGGCGGTAGGGGCCATGTGCTGGGGAAGCAATGGCCCGGGCCGCGGCTAGGAGCGACCGCCGAACGGGGCCCGGATTGCCCGGTCTCCCTGATCCCGGGGACCACGAACCCGATCGGGTCCCTTGCCGGACAGATCGAAGCACCCCTGAGTCGGCGACCCGGCATGGTGATCGATTGCCCCGGAGTCGAGAGAAGGACCTTCCTGGGGGCCGCCGGCGAGGCCGCTTGAACCCGCTTGAAGTCGTGGTGCGCAGCAATCCGGCCCGTGCGATCCGGGTGCGATACTGAAACCGCATTGAGGTTCTTCAACACCGAGGGTCCGATCGACAGGCAGGACCACTACTGCGTGGAGCCGCTGGAACGCATCGATCTCCAGGAACTCCTCACGCTGATCGGCTGGAAGAAGTACTTCGTGCTGCATGCGCCTCGGCAGACCGGCAAGACCTCCATGCTGATCGCGCTTCAGGACCTGCTCAACGCCGAGGGCCGCTATCGCTGCCTGTACGTCAACATCGAAGATGCGCAGACGGCCCGGGGCGACGTGGCTCGCGGCATGCGCACCATCCTTGCGGCGATCGGCTCCCGGGCGCGCCGGATCCTAGGGGACGACTTCGTCGATCCGGTCTGGGAATCGATTCTCGAAAAGCACGGCGGGGACGGTGCCCTGCGCGAGACGCTGGTGCAGTGGTCGCTCGCGAGCCCCAAACCACTGGTGCTGCTGATCGACGAGATCGACAGCCTGATGGGGGACACCCTGATCTCGGTGCTGCGCCAACTTCGATCGGAATACGATCGGCGGCCGTCCGAGTTCCCGCAGAGCGTGGTGCTGTGCGGGGTCCGCGACGTGCGCGACTACAGCATCTACTCGGCCCGGGAAGGCACGCACGTCAAGGGCGGCAGCGCCTTTAACATCAAGGCGGAGTCGCTGCGTCTGGGGGACTTCATGGAATCGGAGGTGCGGTCGCTGCTGGGCCAGCACACCCAGGAGACGGGGCAGCGCTTCGAGGAAGCCGCCCTCGAGCGGGTCTGGTGCCTGACCCGGGGCCAGCCCTACCTGGTCAACGCCCTCGCCCAGCGGGCCTGCTTCAAGGACCCGGCCGGTCGGGACCGCAGCCGGGCGATCGGGTCGGAGGCCATCGAGACGGCCAAGGAGGGCCTGATCCTGGACCGGGTCACGCACCTCGACCAGTTGGCGGACAAGCTGAAGGAGGAGCGCGTGCGGCGGGTCATCGAGCCCTTGCTGGCAGGCAGCGAGGGGGCCAGCGAGATTTCGGACGAGGACCTGAATTACGTGGCGGATCTGGGATTGGTACGCATTGACGGAGGGGTCCAGATCGCCAATCCGATCTACCGGGAGGTGGTGCCGAGGCAGCTGACCTACGTCCAGGAACGCCTTATCTCCACGGAGACCGCATGGTACGTGCGCGCGGACGGGTCGCTCGACCTGCCGAAGCTGCTGGCAGCGTTCCGGGAGTACTTCCGGGAGCACGCCGAGCACTGGCCGGAGCGGTTCGCGTACAAGGAGGCCGGCCCGCAGCTGCTGCTGCAGGCGTACCTGCAGCGGGTGGTGAACGGAGGCGGGCGGCTGGAGCGGGAGTACGGGCTGGGACGCGGGAGGACGGACCTGCTGGTACTTTGGCCGGACGGGGAGGGCGAGAGCCCGGACGGAATGCGCAGGCACGTGATCGAGCTGAAGGTGGCGCGCGAGGGACGCGGGCCGGAGAGGCAGGTCCGGGAGGGTCTGGAGCAGACTGCGGCGTACATGGACCGATGCGGGGCGGAATCGGGGCACCTGGTGGTGTTCGACACGCGTCCGGGACGCAGCTGGGAGGAACGCCTGTACCGGCGCGAGGAGAGGGTTGGAGAGAAGGCCGTCACAGTCTGGGGAGCGTGAACAACGTGGCCGTTGCCAATAGCGGGCCGGCTAGATCCTGACGATCTCGGTCTGGACGGCGCCTGTGGCGCTCGCGCCAGCCGATTCCACGTAACAGTCGATCTCACTGCGGACGCCAAACTCCGGCAGGTAGATCCCCGGCTCGATCGAGAAGCACGTGGCCGGGATCACCGGGCGATCGTCACGCGTCTCGAGGTTGTCCATGTTTGCGCCGTGGCCGTGGACTTCCTCTCCAATGGAATGCCCTGTCCGGTGCATGAAGGCCTCACCATAGCCTGCCTCGTCAATGTACGCCCGCGTCACGTCGTCAACTTCCCAGCCGTGAATAGCGCGCCCCTCGGCCATCGCCGCATCGACGGTCGAGAGGGCCTTGTCCCGAGCGGCGACAACAATCTCGAAGACTCGCTGCATGCGCTCCGGGGGGGCATCGCCGCAGAATCCGGTCCAAGTCACGTCGTAGTACACAGAGCCGGGCACGCAGCGCTTAGCCCACAGGTCTATCAGCACGAAGTCACCGTCCTGGATCGGCTGCGACTTGTCCCTGCTGGGGCCGTAGTGGGGATCGCCGCTATTCTCGTTGACCGCGACGATGGGGCCATCCATGGTCACTAGACCGCGCTCGCGGAAGAGCTCGCGAATGAACTCGGCGATCTCCCACTCGCCGGAGCGGCCGGTCGCGTCGATATCGGCGCGAATCCGGCGGAAGGCCTCCCGGAGTACCTCGTCGACGCGGTGGCCGGCCTCATAGTGCGAGGCGCGCTGACGCTCGTTCCAGCGCGCCTCGAAGTACTGCACCAGTGCGGCGGACGACACCACCTCGGACCCGAGCGACCGGACGAGATCGACCGTGCCGGCATCCACCAGCGACAGTACCGGGATCATGCAGCGTGGCGAGAACTGCATGGCGACACGGGCCGAGCCGGCGAGAATCTCCTGCAGGGCGGCGCAGTGGTCCTGCCACTTCGAGTAGACCCGCTTCGTGCCGGGCAGCCCATCCAGGCGGGCGCCCTCAATCGCGTGGACCAGCTTGCGCGGTTCGCCGGAAGCGGGAATCCAGTAGTACCAGCGCCGGGAGACATGGCCGCTGGCGTCGAGTCCCAGCACGCGATAGGCGATCGGGTCGCGGACATGGTGGTCGAACAGCAGCCAGCCGTCCAGCCCCTGCTCCCGGATCTGCTCCTGGATCGGGCCCAGTTCCATAGCTCCGATTCTAGCGCCTTGCGCGCGGAATCCGGTTTCCGGGTCCGAATAGAGGCACAAAATCGCTTCACATCCTTGCGTTCTTGTGATTTGCTGTGTAGAATAAAGAGCAAATAAAGGAGGTGCTTGCAATGGCACTAACCAAACGTCAGAAACAAGTCTTGGATTTCCTCGCCGAGTTCATCGCGGAGAATCACTACAGTCCCAGCTTCGAGGAGATCGCCCGCAACATGGACCTGTCCTCGGTGGCCACTGTCCACAAGCACCTGCAGGTCCTGCAGGAGAAGGGGTACCTGAACCGAAGCTTCAACCGCAGCCGGGCTCTCGAAATCACCCCGAAGTACTACGCGGAGATCCAGAACAACCGCCGCAAGCTGAGCGCGTTCCACCGCGAGGCTGGCGAGCTGGCCACGCCCTTGGTCGGCCAGATCGCGGCCGGCCAGCCGTTGGAGACCTTCGAGAACCAGGAGAGCCTGTCGTTCGCCCCCTTCCTGGGAACGGACGGTGTCTTCGCGCTGCAAGTGCACGGCCAGTCCATGGTCGAGGACCACATCCTGGATGGCGACTTCGTGCTGATCGAGAAGACAAGGCGAGCGCGCAACGGGGAAATAGTGGTGGCGCTGGTGCGCGGGACCGAGACCACGCTGAAGCGCTTTTACCTCGAGGGCACGATGGTTCGGCTGCAGCCCGCCAACATGGACATGGACCCGATCATCCTGCCTTCGTCTGACGTTGAGGTGCAGGGCCGGCTGCTGGCGGTGCACCGGCGTTACCAGTAGCCTCGGGCTCTGACCGGGCGGAGCGGCCTCAGCCCGTGATCCCGAAGTAGAAAAAATGGAACGTCGACAGGTAGATCGCCAGCAGTGCGCCTGTGTAGAGGAAGACCGTCAGGAACCGCCGATCGATGAGCATCTCGGTCAGGGAGAGTCCTTCGCAAAGGCACCGGTAGGCGAACCAGAGGACAAATAGGACGGAGGCGGCCATGGGCACCCAGACGAAGAGTATCTCGACCAGAGGGCTCATGCGTCCGCCTCCGCGCAGACTGTTAGTCTAGCGCTTCCTTCAACCGTTCCTTCAACCACTCTTCGCCTTCAACGCCAACATTCAATCGTCTGGCCTTGTCCAGCTTCGACCCTGGGTTTTTGCCCGCTAGCAGCAGGTCGGTCTTGGCACTGACGGAGGCGGTCACCCTTCCCCCGATCTGCTGGACGAGGGCCTTGGCCTCGTCGCGCGTCCAGTTCTCGAACGTTCCGGTGATCACGATCACCGTGCCGTCCAGCGGTTGCGGGGAGGCCTCGGCCGGCTCGTCGTCCTCGAGCTTGAGCCCGGCCTCTCGAAGGCGCCGGATCAGGTCCTTGTTGCCGTCGGAAGCGAAGAACTGGCGGATCGACTCTGCGATGTTCGGGCCGACCTCCTCAACCTCCTCCAGCTGCTCGCGAGTGGCTGCGGCGATCCTGTCAATGCTCCGGAAATAATCCGCGAGCAGGGCCGCAGTGCGATCTCCGACGTACCGGATCCCGAGACCGAACAGCAGCGACCCCAGCGGGGCGCGCTTGGACCGCTCCAGGCTCTCGACGATCTTCTGCGCCGATTTCATGCCCAGGCGAACGCTGCCCCTGCCGTCCAAATCCTCTGGCCTTAAGCGAACGACATCGGCCCGGTCCTTGAGGAGCCCTGCATCGACCAGCTCTCCTACCAGCAGGTCCCCGATGCCCTTGATGCCCATTCCCTGCACGAACTTCGCAATCGCCCGCTTCCGCCCCGCAGCGTCCGACGAGGGCCCGTCGGGCCGGCATCGGCCAGACGGCGCGCCGTCTGGAGGATCCGCTACGCCGTCAGCCGTCCGGGCGGCGGGCAGGCCGGCCTGTGCCAGCCGGTCCAGCAGGTCAACGCTGTCCGGCTCCTCCAAGAAAGCCCGCAATTGGGCAGCCGCCCCGGGACCGAAGCCCTTAACGGATGCGAGATCATCGACAGTCGCAGACTCGAGACTGTCGCGGTCGGGAAACCTTCGCGCGATCGCTTGCGCCGTGACCGGGCCGATGCCGGGGATGCCCAGGGCCCCCAGCACCGTGGCCCAGCCCGCGGTCCGCTTGGCCTCCGAAATCGAATCGACGATCTCCTCCGCAGTCTCGCGGTCGATAGCCGAGTCCTTCTCCAGCGCCGCCAGCTGGCCCGCATCGAGGCAGTACAAGTCGGCAATGTCGCGCACCAAGCCGTCGTCGACCAATTGCTCGACGACACGCTCGCCGACTCCGTCGATGTTCATGGCCGACCGGTGAGCGAAGTGCTCGATCGATTGCTTGAGGCGGGCCTCGCAGCTGTTGTTGATGCAACGCACTACGACCTCGCCTTCGGGGCGCACCACCTCGGCGTTGCAGACAGGACAGCGGAACGGCATGACGAACGGCCGGCGCGGATCTCCCTCGGCGACCACGCGGACGATCTTCGGAATCACGTCGCCACTTCTCTCCAGCAGGACGCGGTCGCCGACCTGCAGCCCGAGCCGGGCGATCTCGTCCTCGTTGTGAAGCGTGGCGCGGGCAACGGTGACGCCGCCCACCGGCACGGGCACCAGCCGCGCTCGAGGAGTGATCGCGCCTGTCCTCCCGACCTGGACATCAATGTCCTCGACGACCGTCTCGACCTGCTGTGCCAGCGGCTTGCAGGCGATCGCCCAGCGCGGCGCCTTGGCCGTGGAGCCGAGATGCCGGCGCTGGCTGCGGTCATTGACCTTGAACACGAGGCCGTCGATTTCGTAGGGCAGGGCGTCCCGCTGCGCTAGCCTCAGGTCGCGGTACTCGATCAGCTGGGACACTCCGCGGAGCAGGGCCCGCTGCTTGTTGACCTTGAAGCCGAGATCCCGCAGCACATCGAGGGACAGCCAGTGGGTGGGAAAGGGGTCGGCGCCGTCCACGACGAGCATGTACGCGAAGAAGTCCAGCCGCCTGCCGGCGGTGACCGATGCGTCCAGCATGCGAAGGGAGCCGGCAGCGGCGTTTCGCGGGTTGGCGAACAGCGGCTCGCCCTCGCTGCGCCGGTCGGCGTTCAGCTTCGCGAACGAGGCCTTGGGCATGACCACCTCGCCCCGAACCTCGAAATCAGGCGGGAGGCCGGCCCGCTCGGTTCCGGCAGGATCGACCGAGAGCGGCAGGGACCGAATGGTGCGGGCGTTGGGCGTGATCACCTCGCCCTGCTGCCCGTCGCCGCGTGTAAGCGCAAGAGAAAGAAGGCCATCGGCGTAGCGGACGGCCATGGAGACCCCGTCGAACTTGAATTCCCCGACGTACTCGACATCGGGCGTGTCGGGACCCAGCAGTTCCCGGACGCGGCGGTCGAAATCACGGAGCTCGGCATCATCGAAGGCGTTGTCGAGACTGAGCAGCAGCGAGGAGTGGGCTGCCTTCTCCACGCCCTCCCGGGGAGCGCCGCCTACCCGCTGGGTTGGGGAGTCAGGCCGGACTAGTTCCGGGAACTGGCCCTCGAGTTCCTGCAGGTCCCGGATGAGCCGATCGAACTCGGCGTCGCTGATTGCAGGGCTGTCCTCGACGAAATAGAGACGTTCGTGGTGAGCGATCTCCGCGCGCAGCGTAGCCGCCCGGTCCCGCGCCGATTCGATCGAGCGCTTCGGCACGGCGGTCGCCTGCATCCCCCTTACTATAGGCCGCCACCGAAGGGATTCGATCCGCAAGGCGGGAGCAGGATGGAAGGCCGTTGCAGCGATCAGAAGAAGTGTCGGATCAAGTGGGCGAGCGGGTTGACGCGGGGAGCGGCACAGGCATGCGTATCCGGCTTGCCGATACGCGGAGAGCCGCCTCGGCTGTTGCGCGAAGCCCGCGGACAAACGCGGTTCCTGCCGCAACAGCCCTCCTACCAGTCGGCCTAAAGCAGGCCATCTTGCATCGGTGAATCACCGCAACAGCCTCGGTCTCTGGCCGCAGCGGCGGACCCGGCGCTGTTTCGCGCGGCAGCGCGCCCGGGCCCGCTCGCTCTCGCCGGTCTTCGGGCCTGGAGTTGCGCACGACCGGTCCATGCGCTTCAACGACCTCCGCGGCGATGGATTCCCACGCATCGACGAGTTGCCCTGGCGAACGTCGCGGGCCATTGGCCGGAGCTTGCACGGTGCGAGATCTGAGTGCTCCGGAAGCAGCGGGCCGAGCCGAAGGGCTCCGCCGGGAATGGCGGGGTCCTGGGCGACGGGACCGGCTCAGAATTCGAGGCTAAGGCCGATCTGCAAGCCGAGCAGCTTGGGTCTTGAGCGTCTCGGCTCGAATGACACGCCGGTATCATCGCGCCGGATGTCTCCCCTAGTCAGGTATTCCACATCGCCGCCAGTGAGGTAACGGACACCAATTTCGAGACCCGCGTGAGTTGAGCCATCGGAGGCGAGCGTTATGGAAACGCCGGCTCCGCCACCGAAGCTCGGCGCGAACGAGCCAAGTTGCTTGGTTGTCGGCACACGATCCTCTTCGCGTTGCAGGTCAATATATGTTTCCGTCCAGACGTAACCGAATCCGGCTAGTCCCTCCGCGTACGGCCGCAGTCGACCAACCCGGGGCTGGATGCGCATGACGGCATGCGTCCGAATGAAGTTGTTTGTTGTAACCACATCGGTGAGCACCTCGGGAACGGCCTGATACAGCGCGACGCGCCGGGTCTCCGAGCCGTAGCGGAGATAATCGAATGCCACGCCCGCAAAGACGGGTGCCCGGCCTGCCCTCGCGGTGAAGTCGACGGCCACCCCCGGACTCACGCCGACGTTCTCCCCGAACGACTCCCTCGGAATGCCAACTAAGAGTCTCGGGATGAACTGGTACCGAGTCGATCCCATGTCGTCGACCCCTGACTCAGACCGTGGCGAATGCCGGTGCTGTGCTGTCGGCAGACTCGCGGAGCGGGTCTGGGAAGACGAGTGCCTCAGGCGACCAAGCGAGCGGAACACGTGACCATCGCGAACGTGGAGCCGCGGAGAATCCGACGGGCCTGCGCTACTGGCGGACATCGCCCCAACGGCCGGAACGCAGCCCAGCCGGGGCGCAGCCACCGCTGCGCTGGCCTCGTCGGCCAGATTCGTGAACTCTCCGTCAAGGCTTGCGCTCCGAGCATCCGGGAGGGCCGAGCCGGCTCCGGTCCCGACGGGCGTCCCTTCGCCGCCCTCCCCGTCCACCAGTCCCAGGGCGCAGCCGCCCGGGTGCCCGAAGCCTGGCTGAGCGGCTGCCGGAGCCGATGCCAGGCCAAACACGGCGAGGGCTCCGGTCATGAAATGGCGCACGCACGGTCCCGGCATCCTTCGCCTGGGCCGGTACGGTCTGGCCAAGGACTCGCTGTTGCCCGCCTTTTGCCGCTCCCTGATCAGTGCGTGCATCATTCTGGCCAGTCTCCGATGCCGAGCGGCGGCCGAAGTTCGAACCAGTGCCCGCCGGTCTGGCGGATACGACCATCCGCGTGCTGCTGGATGATTCGATGAGCGGGGATCGACGCCGGTTTCATGGGCACCTGAGCCAGCTCGAATGGACAGGGGGTGTCGAACTTGGGAATCCGGCAACTCCGGGTACGTGCCTTACGCCAAGGGCCACGGCCTCGCGATCGCGGAGAGAGTCCCACTCCAAGCAACGGGGCATCGGGTTGGGGCTGGGCGGTCACCGTCTGGGGAACATATGCTTCGGCCGGCCGCGCCGTGGCACAACCAGCCCTGCTCCGGGAATGCAGGCGGGCACCCAGTAGTGGCTCAGGCGCTTGCCCCGGAGGCCGCCAACGGTCGCCCCCCAGACAGTGCTGGGACGGAAGCCCCGCTGCCTTGGCGCGCCATGAACGCTGGACGACTAGCGATCCAACAAAGCGGCACGACGGATAAGCCCCCTACCATTGAACAGCGATGCGGTTCCGGCGAGCGCTTTTCGTCTTCAACCCCGTCGCCGGCGCGGGAGCCGCTGAAGAGAGGATCCGCGCCGTTAGGGACGGCCTTCTCCGCGAGGCTGGAGAAGTGCACCTGGCACAGACCGAATCCCCGAATCACGCGGCAGAACTGGCCAGACAGGCCTCGGAGGACGGCTATGACCTGCTGGCGGTTCAGGGCGGCGACGGAACGGTGAACGAAGCGGTGCAGGGCTTGGCCGGGCGGGACTCGCCGGCATTGCTGGTGCTTCCGGGCGGGACTGCGAACGTACTGATTCACGAAGTCGGCCTGCCGACAGACCCCCTCGGCGTGATCGCCGCGCTGCCCGACCTGGTGCCGAGACCCGTGCCTCTCGGCCTGGTGGAACTCGATTCCGGGACGAGCCGCTTCTTCCTCGTCATGTGCGGGGCGGGCCTCGACGCGGAGATCGCCGCCGTCACAACGTCGGGGATGAAGAACCGGATCGGGCTCGCCGCGTTCTGGCTGCACGGCGCCGTGCAGGTACTGCGGAGGTTCCCGCAACTCCGCGTCGCGTCGCCGGCCGACGCCGGGGCGAGCAGCGGCGCGAGCAGTCTTGTCGTGATTTCGAAGAGCCGCGCCTACGGCGGCGGGCTGGTCCTCACGCCGGGGGCCAATCTGCTGGCGGACCGCCTGGCAGTGGCGGACTTCACAGGCACGAGCCGGATTCGGTGCTGCGGATACCTGCTCGCCGGCGTGTGCGCGCAAGCTGGCTGGTGGCCGGGCATCCGGCACACGGCGTGCGAGCAGGTGCGCCTCGAGCCTTGCGGGCGCTCTCCGGTCCAGGTGCAAGTGGACGGCGAGGTCGTGGGGCGGCTGCCGGCGCGAGTCTCGCTGCTGTCGAAGACGCTCAACCTCCTGCTGCCTCCCGGATACGGCGCAGAATGGCTGGGCACGACAGGGACCGCGGCGTAGGCCGGGCATTCGAGAGCCCTGGACCGGGCCAGCCTCCAAGGCTCAGTGCGCTAGCGCCGGTGTCGGAATTGCCCTTCGGGGGCCGCTTGGGTTCTGATGAAGGCATGCCGGTTCGCAGAGCCCCAGCCATTCTGGTGATCGCATTGCTCCTCGCCGGTTGCGCCTCCGAGGTCGAAGAGCCCATGCCCCGCCCCCTTTCCGAGTCCGAGTCGATTCTCTACGTTGGCACTTACACCCGCGAGACGAGCGCGGGGATCTACGGCTACCGTTTCGACTCGGCGACTGGATCCGCCGAGCCGCTGGGATTGCTCGCGGAGACCCCGAACCCGTCGTTCCTGGCGCTTCACCCGAATGGCCGGTATCTCTACGCCGTCAACGAGGTCGACGACTTTGACGACGCCGGCAGCGGTGCGGTCTCGGCCTTCGCAATCGAGGCCGGCACGTTCGCGCTCCGCAAGCTCAACGAGGTGTCGTCAAAGGGCGGCTGGCCCTGCCACCTCAATCTGGACAGCAGCGGGCGGATGCTGATCGTTGCGAACTACAAGGACGGCAACGTCGCCTCGTTTCCGGTCAACGAGGACGGAACGCTGGGCGAGGCCTCGTCGTTCTACCAGCACGAGGGCGGCAGCGTCCACCCGCGACAGGAGCGGCCGCACGCCCATTCGGCTGGCTTCTCCGCCGACGACCGGTTCGCGTTCTTCTCCGACCTGGGGCTCGACCAGGTGAAGATCTACCGGGCCGATCCTGAGACGGCAACGATCGAGCCGGGCGATCCCGGATTCGTGGAAGTCGAGCCCGGTTCCGGGCCCCGCCATCTCGCCCTGCATCCGTCCGGCCGGTTCGCCTACGGGATCAACGAGCTGTCATCGACGGTGACGGTCTACAGCTACGACGGGGAATCAGGAGCCTTGGCAGTCCAGCAGACGCTAGCCACGCTCCCGGACGGTTTCGAGGGCGAGAACTACACGGCGGAGATCTACGCCCACCCCTCGGGGGACTTCGTCTACGCGTCGAACCGCGGCCACGACTCCATCGCAATCTTCGCAGTCGATCCGGAAAACGGGCAGCTCGAGGATCGAGGGCAGGCCTCGACCTTAGGCGAGACCCCGCGGAATTTCGGGATTGACCCGACGGGAAGGTATCTGCTCGCGGCGAACCAGAATTCGGACAACATCGCTGTGTTCCGAGTCCACGACGACAGCGGGGCGCTCGAGCCGACGGGCACGGACCTGTCCATCGACGCGCCGGTCTGCCTGCTCTTCGCGACTGGCGGGGATCGCTAGCCGGAACGTCCGATCGCACGGACCGACCCTCGCGCAGGAGCACCCGAAGCGCCCGAAGGTAGCACCCAAGCCAGCCGGGAGGCCCGGTGCGGTGCGGAATTGCTGCCCGGCCCTATCTGCGCGTGATCCACATCGGGCTCACCCAGACGATCTCGCCGTCCACCTGCTCGCCCCGCACGTAGTAATACGACGTTTCCCCGCGGCGCGATGCGCTGTCGGTCCACGTCAGGTCGACCTGGCGCGTCCCGGGATTCGCGGCGTGCACGTATCGCCCGTCCTTGATAACCGAAACGGTCTCGAAGTCCGCCGTTCCCAGCAGGCTGATCTCGATGCGGGGCTCCTCGGCCGTCTCGAACTCCTCCCCCATGAAGTGCCCGTGGCTGCGCACCTCGGCGAGGATGTTGTCGGTAGCCCCATAGACCCTGCGCTTGCGAATTCCGTCGAGCATCGCCTCCCTCGTCGGCTCGGTGACCCAGACATTCGCGTAGGACATGTGCGTGGAGATGTGATCGCTGGAGGCCTGGAAGCCCAGGCGGTATCCCTTCGCGAGCGCGTTCGAGACGAATCCGAGGGGCCGCCAGCCGCCGATCGAGTCCTCTGCGGTGTTGGTCCGCGGTGCGTCCGGGATCTCGTAATTCTGGCGGTCCCCCTGGTAGATCTCGACCCACGGCTCGAGTTCCGGGTCGTTGTCGCGCCAGTCCGTGCCCATATCGGTCCCGGAGGTGTGGACAGCAGCCAGCCCGCCGAACCGCCGGAGGTAGCGGTACAGCATTTGGGTGTCGGGCGCAGGTTCGCTGGGCGAGTCCTCCGCTGTCTTCGGCAGGCGCGGCAACGGCCGGACGCCCCGCTGGGCGAACAGGACGTTGCGGTGCCCTTCGGGGTAGCGCACGCTCCTCTCGTAGCTGAAGAGCGTGACGAATTTTCCAGGCACATGAAAGGCATCGGACAGCTTCTGCGTCCGCCACCACGGGTACTCACGCCGGCCGTTGTCGTGATCGCAGCACCCGGCCCAGTCCAGGTAGGACGCATCGACGAGATAGCGCCAGGCGTCGATCAGGCTGCCGTCCCTGCCCCCGTCCCCGCTAATCTCGGTGTGCCGGTGGAACTCGCCGCGCATCAGCCGGAGCGTCTCGCCCCCGACCTCGGTCCGGTACTGCCTCATCATCGAGACCTGCCGGAGTTCGGCCTCCGGCCCGCCAGCAGCTTCCGGCGGCCCCGCTTCCGGCAATGGCTCCAACTCGAAGTCGCCTGTTCCGGGCCCGGTCCGGTATTCGTGCGAGACCAGGTCGAAGTCGAAGTCGTTACGGTTCACGTTCCGGATCCCGCCGTCCGTGAAGCGATGGTCGGTCGCACTCACGACAAGCGCACTGCCCGCTCCTGTCGACACGACCGCCGGCCGCTGGTCGAGCAAACCGTCGGAGCGTCCGAGGAATACCGGCCCCTCCCAGGCGCTGCCGTCGAAGCGGACCACGTGCTCGAACCAAGTAGTCCCCAGCCTTCCCCAGATGCCACCGGCGGAGGTGCGGAAGCAGAGGAACACGTTCCCCGATTCGTCGATGGACAGCCTGGGGTACCCTTCGTGAGCGAGCCAGCCGCGCGGGTATCCGGTCGTGTTCGGCGCGCGCTTGGCGGCCAGGCCGGGATCCGGGAGCATTCGCGACGGCGCCTGGTTGCGCAGCCGCCTGCGATTTCTGGGGTTGGAGGCCGGCGGTCGCGAGAGCGCATCCGCGAGTGGCGGCACGGGCCGGTACAGGCGGTCGCCCTCGAGCACCCTCAGCCGGACGGCAGAGTCCTGGTAAAGGCCGGACCCTGTCATCTCGTAGGCCCCGAAGTCCTTGCCCCAGCCGGCGAACGATTCCTCGTACGCGACCCAGAGCCGGTCCTGTGCGTCGAATGCAACGCTCGACCGCGCCTCGAACAGCGGACTGCCGGCAACGACGATTGGCTCGTCCAGGGCAATCCCGGCGTCCCAGGACATGCGGCGGGCGTGGACGTCGTAGTTGCCCTTGTCGTAGGTGTCCCACGACACCGCCACCGAGCCGGCGGCGGAAGCCGCGATATCCGGCGCCCAGTCGCTCTGGTCGGAGGCGGACACCCTTCGCTCGGAGGAGAATCCTTCCCCGGACTGCCTGGCGACGAGGGTGTCGAAGCTGCTCCGGTACCCCTGCCAGGTGACCCATACCGCCCCGTCCGCAGCTGTGGCGGCGGCCGGATTGATGTCCGGGCCGGGATCCGTCGTCAGGCGCTGTTGCTCGGACCAGTTCCCGTCGCTGCGGTAGCTGGCGTAGATGTCGAAGTTCCCTTCCACCTGCTTGGAGCGGACCACCCATACGCGTCCTTCGCCGTCGACGGCGACAGCAGCGGAGTAGATGTCCTCGGTGCCTGGACCAACCGGCTCCGGCTCGCCCCAGGCGGCTTGGGAAATCGAGTATTCGCGCAGCCAGACTCGGTCGCCGCCGACAGGTCTCGCGAGCGGATCGAACGACTCCGGCTCTTCACGCAGCTGGCGTCTCAGCCCCTGGCTGCGGTCGCCGTGCGTGAACTCCACGTACGCCAGGTAGACCGAGTCGCCTGACCTGGCCGCTGCCGGCAGGTCCTGCTCCTCCGGCGAGCCAGTTAGCACTGAGAGGACGGGAATCCGCTCCACGGACACCCTGCCATCCATCAGCGTCGCGGGAGTTCCGAAGGTGGCTTCCGACAGGCGGAATGACGCGTCGCCCTGCTCGGTCCGGAGGCGGAACTCGGGATCCGGGCCAATCGTCTCGGCCAGCACGTAGACTCCCGCCTCGAGCGCAGGGTAGCGCGTGACATCGGACTGGCCCCGCGTGAGGGCGACGCGCCGCGTTGCCATCCGCCAGGTGGAGCCGCTGATCGAGTCGGCCCGCGTCAGTCGCCAGCCGGACACGTCGAGGATGCGCGCGCCGGAAGCATCGATCGATCCGTCCCAGCGAGCCGGCTCCTCCTGGCCCACGCCGAACAGGATGCAGAACTGGACCCGTTCCGCCGACGCAAGCGCCGGGAGGAGAAGCGCGAGGCAGAGGCAGTGGATCCTTGCGGCGGTCATGCGGGAGGTTCCGCCCCCAATTCTAGCCGCGGATAAGCCGTACGCCGTTCCGAGTCCCGAGAGTCCGCAGCTTGCGCCAGGCCCGGCAGGCCCGAGGCCCTGCAGGGGGTCCGCGACGGCGGGCGCCGAGGACGCGCCGAGGACGCGCCGGCCGCCCTGCGAGCCCATCCCCCCGACAGCCGGTGGACTCGACGCGAAGCCCGCTCCCGCGCCGCGAGCAGCTACCAGGAGCCCGCATTGAAGCGGTCCCGGACGATGTGATACGGTGATCGTTCGGGTCGCCCCCGAGCGTTCACGGATGCAGGCACTGGGCATGATCGAAACCATGGGCCTGGTGGGGTCCGTAGAGGCCTCCGACGCCATGGTCAAGGCCGCCAGCGTTGTCCTCGAAGGGCGGCGGAAGATCGGCGCGGGCCACGTCACGGTCACCTGCCGAGGGGACATCGGAGCGGTCAAGGCCGCGACGGACGCCGGCGCCGCAGCGGCGCGCCGCGTCGGCGAGCTGATCAGCGTGCACGTCATACCAGCGCCCTACGAGGACGTCGGCTCCGTGCTTCCCGAAGGAGCGGACGACTAGTCCGCGGCGATGCTGGTCGACAAGGATCTGCGCTCCGTCCAAGAGGTCCGCACCAAGGTCCAGGCGGCGCACGAGGCCTTCCAGGCCTTCCAAGGCTTTTCCCAGGAGCAGGTGGACGCCATCGTGGCCGCCATGGCCGCGGCAGCCCGCGCGAACTCGGAATCGCTCGCCAGGATGGCGGTCGAGGAGACCGGCTACGGCAACGTCCGCGACAAGATCGCCAAGAACCTGCTCAACTCCGACCTGCTGTACCAGAAGATCGCGCCATTGAAGACCATCGGGGTGCTGGGCGAGGACCCTGCCCAGGGCATCACCGAGATCGCAGTGCCGGTCGGGGTCGTCGCGGCCGTGCTGCCCACGACCAACCCGACATCGACGGCCTTCTTCAAGTGCCTGATCGCGGTCAAGGCGGGCAACGCGATCGTCATCAGCCCGCATCCGCGGGCCCGCCGCTGCACGTGCGAGGCCGCGCGCCTGCTCGCGGAAGCGGCCGAGGCGGCAGGCGCGCCACAGGGCCTCATCCAGTGCGTCGACGAGGCGACCATCGCCGGCACCAACGAGCTGATGGGGCACCGGCGGACCGGGATCATCCTATCGACAGGCGGTGCGGGCATTGTCAAGGCGGCCTACTCCAGCGGGAAGCCAGCGCTGGGGGTGGGAGCCGGCAACGTCCCGGTGCTCATCGATGACACCGCCGACCTGGAGGCGGCCATTGCCTCGGTCGTGGACGGGAAGTCGTTCGACTTCGGAACCGTGTGCTCGAGCGAGCAGACCGTGGTCGTGAGCAGCAAGCACCGCGAGCGGGCATGGGCCGCGCTCAAGGACAACGGGGCGTTCGTGTGCAGCCAGGAGCAGGGCGCGCTGCTCGGGGCCAGGCTGCTCACCGAGAACTTCCGCATCCAGGCGGACTGCGTGGGGCAGTCGCCCCAGAAGATCGCGTCGCTGGCCGGATTCGAGGTGCCGGACGAGACCCGTATCCTGGCCGTCGAGATCCAGGGCATCGGCCGGGAGCACCCGCTGTCGGCGGAGAAGCTGTCGCCGGTGCTGTCGGTGTACTTCGTCGACAGCTTCGAGGACGCCGTCGAGGCGTGCGTCTCGATCCTGAACTTCGGGGGCCGCGGCCATACCTGCGTCATCTACAGCAAGGACGAGGCCCATGTCCTCGAGTACGGCCGCCGCGCGCCGGCGTTCCGCGTCCTGGTCAACACCTCCGCGCCCCAGGGATCCACCGGCATCACCACCGGGGTGTTCCCGTCGATGACGCTGGGCTGCGGCGCGATCGCGGGCAATTCGACCGGGGACAACGTCGGGCCGATGCACCTGCTGCATGTCAAGCGCATCGCCCGCTACGTGCGCTCGCCCGAGGAAGCCTTCGTCAGCGAGGAGGGCAAGCGCTACTTCCAGGCGATTGCCAGCGGGGCCGATTTCGGCAAGGGATCCGGCACCGCGCCGGAGGCGCCCGGGGGCGGCGTCGCTGCTCGCGTGGACCAGTACCTGGCCGGGCGCGGGGTGGCCGCAGGGGCGGCTCCGGCGGCTGCGCCCTCGGACGGTTCCCCCGTGGCCGGAGTGGTCGACCGGTTCCTGCAGGCCCGGCAGCCCGGACAGGCGAGTGCCCCAGCGGTCCTGCCTGCCCCGGCCGAGCCGCCTCCGCCGGCTCCGAAGATCCGCCCTGTCAGCTTCGTCTGCGAAGGGGACATGCGCAAGGCGATTCACTCGGGTGCGAGAATCTATATTGCGAAGCAAACGATCGTGACCCCGGCCGCGCGGGACCTGGACATCGACGGCAAGATCCTGGTCCAGACGGAAGCCTGACGAACCCAAGCAGCCGGCGCCATTCGGATTGCCTCGCGCGACCGCAGCCTCGGCGCGCGGGTTGTTGGAGCGGATGCGAGCACACTCGGGCGTGACCGCGATCCTGCTGTCAGCGGCAACGGTCGCAGCCCTGGCGCTTGCGCAGCAGGGGGCGTCCCCCATCCCGGACAGCGAGCAGCTCAACTACAGCATCGCCTGGCCGAGCGGCCTTCCGGTGGGCCGTGCCAGCCTGCGGGCACGCGCCCTGGATCCCGGCTGGCGCTTCGAGATGACCCTCAGCGCCACGCTGCCCTCGATCGAGATCGACGATGTCTTCATCTCGCGGACGGATGCCGCGCTCTGCTCGGAGGTGTTCGAAAAGCATGTCCGGCACGGCGACAGGCGGGCCCACGAGTCCCTGCGGTTCGGCCCGGGCCAGGTGGAGCGATTCAACCTGGAGGCCGCGGAGGGCGAGCTTCCAGGCCGGATCCCGGCCGGGGATTGCGCCAGGGACGCATTGGCGTTCCTGCATCACCTGCGCCAGGACCTGGCGGCGGGACGCATCCCCCCGGCCGGCCGGATCTTCTTCGGGGCGGGCTACCGTATCCGGCTGCGGTTCGTCCGCCAGCGATGGCTGGATGTAGGCGGGGACCGGCGGCTCGCGGACGAGTTCCGGGCGATTGCGGAGGGCCCTGCCTCCAGGCACGAATTCTCGGTGTTCGTCGGGCAGGACGAGGCGCGCACGCCGCTGCTGTTCCGGATCGACTTCGAAGACCGGACGTTCTCGATGCAACTCGACGAATAACTGCCGCCAGCCCCGCTACCAGAGGAACTTGAGCTGGAAGCGATAGGTCCGGCCGTCGTTGAGGGTGTTGTTGATCTGGCCGAAGTTCGGCGACGTAAGGTTCCTGCCCGGCTCGGCGAACTGCGGCGTGTTGAAGAAGTTGATCGACTCGGCGCGCAGTTCCATCGCCCAATCCGTGCCGATCGGGAAGCGGCGCGAGAGCGAGGCGTTCACATTGGCGATCTTGCCCTTCCGGAAGGTGTTGCGGCCGAGGCTCCCGGCCTGCTCGGCGGGCGCGTCGACGAAACGGAACGACTCGCGGGCCAGCAGCGAAACGGACGTGTCCGGGGAGCCCACGACACGGCCGAGCACGGAGGGGTCCAGCAGCATCGGGCGGTCGCCCCTGCGCCCGTCGATGTTCCCGAAGCCGGGGCCGTCGGAGCCGGACTGGACGGTGAACGGCGTGCCCGACTTGAGCAGGGTGACGGTCGAGAGGGTCCACCCCCCGAGGAGCTTGCCCGCCCAGCCGCCGGCCGCGCCGCGCGGCACCGTGTAGCCCGCCTGCAGCAGGAACGCGTGCGGCTGGTCGAAGTCGCTGAGCCCCTTCAGGTCGCGGTGCGACTCTCCCTCGGTCTGCGAGACGGCCACCCGCGCGTCCGGACCCGATGCCGTGTTGGTGTAGGAGCCGCCGAGGTCGAGGGACTTGCTGAACCAGTACGACGAGGTCAGTGACAGGCCGCGCCAGTTCGGCGCGGCGAGCGTCACGCGGCCCGCGTCGAAGTAGCCGCGGGAACCGTTATGGATCAGCAGGTGCTCGAAGATTCCCTGGTCGGGCCGCCGCTCGTTGAGATTGCGGACGGTCGACACCATGCCGGGCACCTCGCGGCCGCGATTGAGGAAGTAGGTGATGATCAGCTTGTGGGCGCGGCTGCCGACATAGCCGACCTGCAGCCGCCAGTCGGCGCCCAGCGCCCGCTCCCAGCTGAAGTTGTACTGGTGCGCATAGGGGACCGCCAGGTCCGGGCCCGGCTCGATCAGGCTCGACCGGGCGGTCGGGTCCCGCTTGGAGTGGTCGATGAATGAGCGGTAGGTCGCCAGGTCCGGGCGGATCAGGACCGAGGTGACGGTGTGCGGCGCGTTGAGCCGGGCCTGCCCGTAGGTGACGGGGAACAGCTCTCCGTACAGGGTGGCGAAGTTGCCCCGCAGCACGCCGGTCTCGGCCGGCAGGCGGTAGGAGAAACCGACCGAGCCGGCCAGGTTGTTCAGGTCCGAGTCCATGCTCAGCTCGGTCCGGCCGGTGACATCGAAGGGCCGGGTGAACGGCTCGTAGCGCAGGCCTAGGTGCAGCGTGAGACGGTCGGTGGCCTGCCAGCGGTCGCCCAGGTAGAAGCGGTTGGACCAGTTGCGGAACCCGCGGTACGTCGACCCCAGCGAGACGATCAGCCGGTCGGTGAGGCCCAGCCTGAGGTTCGTGATGAGGTCGTTGCCGAAGTTCGCGGCGAACAGGAGGATGCCCCGCCCGCCGTCGGGCTCCTCGCCGTTGTACTGCAGGCGGGTCAGCGCGAATCCGGCGGTGATCTCGTGCCGGCCCCTCGCGTGCCGCAGGGCGGCGGCCTGCCGGAAGCGGTTCTGCGCGCGATTGATCGGGATGATCGGGAACGGCCCGAGCGCGGTCAGGTCCTGCCCGCCCATGATGATGGGCCCCAGCGCTCCCTCGGCGGGGAGGAGCAGCGAGCCGAGCCGGTCGAAGCCGCTCGAGAGCTGCAGCGAGGTGGCCGGCGACAGCGAGCGGCTCCAGGTGACGCGCGCGGAATGGGACCGGGTGTCGGTATCGGGATTCTGGCCCTTGACGAGCTGGAACGCGTCGACATTCTGGGCGGTCCAGGCGTGCCGCAGCGAGAGCCTTCCCCCGGCAACCGAGTCCCGGTCCAGCTGGATGCGGGCGGAGTCGGTGTTGATCTTCTGGAGGCTGTTCGTGTTGTGCGCCCGGGCGGCGATGTCGGGCCGGTTGGGCGGCCCCTCGGGGTAGCCGTCGAGGATGCGCTGGACAGCGGCGCGCGTGGCGGGATCGGTGGCGAGCGGCGTGCGCTCCTCGGGGAGCGGGATGAGCACGTTGCCGTTGACGTTGCCGCGGATCCTGTTCTGGGACACGCCTAGCGTGACAGCGCCGAGCGGGCCTAGCGGGGCGGCCAGGTTCAGGCCGTAGAGGTTCTCCCGGGCGGGCCGTACCTCCCCGACCTGGAAGAACGAGCGGGCGGAGAAGACGCTGTTGTTGTGGCGCCAGAAGGCGTCCCCGTGAAACCCGCGGCCCGGGGCGGGCGCGACGTGCACTGGAGGCGTCGGGGGCTTGCCGTACTCAGAGCCGAAGTAGCCCCTGTCGACGGCGAACTCGCTGACCAGGGTGGCAGTCGTGCCGAGCCGGATGTTGAGTTCCTTGAGGGCGTTGTTGTCGACCAGGTTGAACTGGACGTTCTCGTTGCGGCGGCTCTCTCCGGACTCGGAGGACGTCTCGCCGAGCAGGTTGATGCTGGTCCTCTGGGCACCGCCCTCCGGCGAGGGGTCCGCCGCCTGGTCCGGCTCCTCCACTTGCGGGGCCCGCTGCGCGCCCTCCGGGTCCGCCGCGGGCTGCTGGCCGGAAGCCGCCCCTGCCGACAGGACAGCTAGGAGCGCCTTGGCGACGAGCTCGAGGCGGAAGGCAGCGGGCCGGGTCATCGCCGGAACAATCCTACCAGCGCGCGGCATGCTCCCCGACGGCCGGCCGCGGCGGCCTCAGAACACGCGGACGAATCCGCCCTCGGCACGGAAGCGCTTGTAGGTGTACAGCGTGAGGTTCGAGTCGCGATCCTCCCGGATGATCGAGATGGAGGGCGAGAACCCTCCGATCCTGAGCAGGCGGTTGTGCAGGGCGAGCCGCGAGAACCACAGGTCGGTGGTCGGCTGTTCCGGGCTGAACAGCGCGTTGGGCTCGTCGAAGGTGGTCTTGAAGAACTGCTGCGCGGCCGTCAGGGTGAAGCCGAGCGGCAGGTCGTAGGTGGCCATCAGCCCGGCCCAGCGCGAGTAGTGCCTGGTCGAGACGCGGTCGGTGTTCTCGCGGCCGACGCCGCCCATGAAGCGGAGATTCAGGCCGGGCAGCAGGACGTAGTTGGCGAACGACTGGCTGTTCCAGCTCAGGCCCGCGTCACCTACGGGCCCCTCCAGCGAGAGCGCCGTCTGCAGGGACCCCTCGGCGCTGCCCCCGACGGCCAGCCGGCGGGTCAGCATCCTGACACCCTCGAAACGCAGCCCCATCTGGCGGCTGTAGGGCCGTCCGTTGACGGCGCGGCGGTCGGCCTGGAAGAGGATGCTGTACTGCCCGCCTCGGTTGACGAACCGCGGGCCTGCGTAGACGCCGTAGTTCGAATCGTCGAACGAGCCTCCGGAGTAGTCCCGGCGGAAGACGGAGCCGCCCACGCGCAGCAGCGCGCTCGCTCCGGGCCAGATCTTCAGCCAGGGCAGCGGGCGCTGGACCTCCCCGCCGATGGCGCCGACGATGCCGATGCCGCTCCGGGCCCGTGCCTGGTCGTCGAGCTGGAACGGCAGGCCGAAGATGTTCACGGTCTGGGCGGAAGTGGATGTGTTGACGTTTGTGTCGGGCGCGAGGGCGAGGCTGAGGCTTCCCTGGGCGCGCTTGCGCGCCCGGCAGATCTGGATGAAGCGGCGGACGTTGAGCATGACCTGGGGAGGGATGTCCTTGCCGATCACCCGCAGGAAGTGCTGTTCCGCCGCCCAGCAGTCGTCGCCGAGCAGGTGGCGCACCAAATTGGTCGGAGGGCGCGTGCAGTTCCCCCGCGAGAAGAGAGCGCGGGCAAGCTCGAGCCGGACGCGGATCTGATTCGGCTCCTTGACGAGCATTCCGCGGAACGACTTGATGGCCAGGGTGTAATTCTCCCGAACCTCGTCGTCCTTGGGCCCCCTTCCGGCGCGGGCGGCCGCGTCTGCGGCGGCCAGCGCGGCGAGGCCTAGCGAGAACGTGGCCTGGGCCGAGTCGGTGCGGGCCTGCGCCACAGGCCGGATGATCATCAGGGCCTCGGCAGCGCGCCCTTGGTTGAGCAGCCGCTCGGTGGCGGCCACGGTAGCCGCGAGCTGCTCGTCGCTGGGTGCGTTCGGGTCGGGATCGGCAGCCACGCCGGCGGCGGGCAGCAGGAGCAGCGCGAGGGAAGCGACGCCGCGGGCGAGAGCCCTGGGAACGCCGCAATGGGAATCGGGGGAAGAGGCCCCGGCGGGTCGCCCGCAGGCTCCCGCATCCTGAGGCCTGGGACCGGACGGATTGGTCAGGGATGGCTTGAGCATGGACGGATCGCCCTGCCGGTGTCGGATTCCAAGCCGCCTCGAGGCGGCGCTGGAATGCTACACAGGTGCCTTTCCGCCGCGTGCCGGGCCGTCCGGCAGGCCGAAATCGCTGTGCATGTGTCCTTCTCCTTCAAGGGCGGAAATGGCTTCCGGCGGCAGGCTCCTACCCCTGAATACGGCCTCCAGATCCTGTACTTGGTGCTGACGGTTCCAGTATAGCCCGGTGCAGCCGCCCAGCGGTTGACAGGGACCGCCGCACCGAGCCCGGCGCATCCGGCTTCCGGCCGGCCGCCAGTAGGAGCGACGGCCGGCAAGAACGGGGATCCGAAGTGCAAGGCGGACTGTCCCGCTCCCCGGATGCGCTGCTACAGATTTGGACGCGCGGACCGAAGGAATCGTGACGGGCGCCCGTGGCGAGCCCCAGGCCGGTCAGCCGCCTGCGACGGGTCGAGGCGGCCGGCCGCCGGGACTTGCCGATTCCTCAACGCAGGGGCGCCCGTGATTCGAAACCCACAGTCGGGCTTGCTGCGTCCCTACGTGCAGGGTCTGGCTTGGAATCGGGTCCGCCGGGAGCACGCTGCTGTCCGGACTGGGTCTCGATTCTTACGAGGGAAAGAACGCATGCGGGGGTTTAATCATGAAGCAGCACGGCAATCTCCTGCTCGCGGCCCTGGCGCCACAATCCTGGATCCTTGCCAGGGCCTGCGTGGGTGGGTTGAAGCTTGGCGGACCAGGATCGCACGTCTTGCCTAACCTCAGGGGCGGAGTTGGGATCGTGACGCCGGCGGCCCTCAGAGCAAGATCCTGGTATGCTCCGGGCCGTGGGGCGCGACCGCCAAGCAGGGTACCGGTTGGATATTGCTTGGCAGGATCCAGGCACAAATCCCCAAGCGACAGACGCACGCAATGAATTCAAGCGTTGAAGCCTCGCCCGAGAGGATTGCGGATTTCTGTCGGCGGTGGCAGATTGACGAAATGGCTCTATTTGGCTCGGTCCTGGGAGAGGAATTCGGGCCGGGGAGCGATATCGATGTCTTGGTGACCTTCAGTGATCGTGCGCGCCACACTCTCCCAGACCTATACGAGATGGAGAATGAGCTCGGAATGATTTTCGGACGCAAGGTTGACCTCGTGAGTCGGCGAGGCCTTGAGTCCAGTCAGAACCGTGTTCGTCGCGACAGTATCCTGTCGTCAGCTCGAGTCATCTACGGATCGTAACTTCCAGGCCATGCAAGACATGATGCTCTCGTCGAGAGGGAGGGCCGGCGAGGCGGTGTGCGGGTCTCTGTCCTTGGCAAGCTCCGCGATCCGCTCACGGGAGTCCTGACAGGGGGCCGGCACGAGTGGGTCAACGGGATCTCAGCGGCCGAGGACCGGGGCACGGTCCGGCACCCGGTCGCGCCGCGCCAGGTCGGACCGCACGGCAGGTCGGTCGGGCTGCCAGTGCGGCGGCGGGGTCTCCGCAGGCCGGCGGATCGGCGCGCTCTCCGAGATGAAGTCCCGGGGCACGGCGGCTCGCTCCTCGCGTCCCTCGACCCGCTCCCGGTCGCGGCCCAGCACGTAGTCGCTCATCTCCTGCGCGTCCCTGGATGCGCGGTAGATCTCGCGCGGGTCGTCGCGCAGGGCCTTGATCCAGGAATCGACATAGGAGGCGTGCCGCGAGGGGTCGTGCCCGAGCCCGATCCGGTCGCCGGTGATCATCGAGCTGATCTCGGCGCGGAGTTCCTCGCGCGCGTACTCGGGCGACGTGTAGCCGTACTCGATTCCCCGGATCAGAGTGGACCGGTTCAGGCGCTCCGGATGGCCGGTCCAGTGGCCCAGCTCGTGCAGGGCGGTCTGGTAGTAGCCCGGACCGCTCGCGAACTGCTCCCTGAGCGGCAGGATGATGCGGTCGCGGCCGAGGTCGTAGTACGCCCGGTTGGCGTCGGAGTGCTCGACGACGGCCCCTGCCTCGCGGAAGACTCGCTCGGCGCCCTCGTGGGAATCCCAGGCACGGCGGTCGGCAGGCGGCCGGGGCGGAAGCCCTCCGCACTGCTCCGCGTTGAACACCGTGTAGCGGTAGACGCGAGGGGACGCCAGCTGCCTGGTCTCATACACCGGCTCCCCGCTCTCGTCCAGCACGGGCCGGCCCTGCTTGTCGCGGGCGAGCCGCTTCGCCTCGAAGTGCCAGAACAGGATCGGGCAGCCCTTCTCGCCGCGCCGGACGTGGCCCCCGAGTTCCCGGACCTGCTTGAACGTGCCCCAGCGCTCGTCGGCGAAGCCGCGGCTGCTCGCGTTGCTCGCCAGCCAGACGGAGTTGCACCCGCGGTACTGCCTGCCGGTCTTGACGTTGCAAGGCAGGGCCCTCTCGCCGGGCTTCCAGGCCTCCATCCAAGGCACCGTGCCGCTCTCGATCTGCTCGATCAGCGTGTCCGCCACCCGGCGGAAGTAGTCGTCGGAGACGGTCCGGGGATCAACGGCGGCCATCGCCGCCTCCTTCCGGGCAGCCGAAGACCGCAGGGTCCTCGGCGGCTTCGAACGCCTCCAGCGGGTCGTCGGTGGCGTCCAACCAGGCGCCGCACTCGAGGGCCGTGGCAAGATCGGTCTCGACGATCACGCCCGGTTCGAGAGCGCGGCCGACCTCCTCCGGTCCGGCAGCCCGCCGCAGCGGGACTGCACGGCCGCCCGGGCCCTCCACGATCGCGTCGATGCGCCTCACGCCGGGCCCCCTCCGCCACGGCAGGGGTCCGGCCGCCCCTCGGCGAGCGAGCGGCAGGCCCAGCGCTGGCTGGAGCCGTCGAAGCCGTCAACGGCCAGCACCTCCGTGACACAGCGCTTCCCGGCACGGCGCTCGAGGTGCAGGACCAAGTCGATCAGGTCGCCGAGCAGGTCCTGCACGGCCGGGTACGGCAGGCTGATCCCGGACTGCAGCACGCACGAGGCGCACCGCTTGAGGGCGTTGTAGGCGGAACTGGCGTGGAGCGTGGACAGGGAGCCTTCGTGGCCGGTGTTGAGGGCCTGGAGCAGGTCCCAGGCCTCTCCGCCCCGCACCTCGCCCAGCACGATCCGGTCCGGCCGGTGGCGCAGTGCGGCTCGCACCAGGTCGCGGACCGAAACCTCCGGCGCGTCCTCGGTAGCGCGGCGGGCGGCGAAGCGAACGAGGTTCGGGTGCGACAGCGGCAGCTCGACGGTGTCCTCGATCACGATGACCCGCTCGTCGGGGGGAATGAGCCCGGCGATGGCCGCCAGCAGGGTGGTCTTGCCGGTGCCCGTCCCGCCGCTGACGAGAACGTTGCGGCGGTCCGCGACCGCCGAGCGGATCGCCCCGAGGCCTCCGGGCGGCAGGCTGCCGGAGCGCTCCAGGTCGCCCAGCGAGATCCGGCGGCGGGCGAACTTGCGGATCGTGAGCACGGGACCGCCGAAACTGCAGGGCGGAAGAGCGGCCGCGACCCTCGAGCCGTCGGGCAGCCGCGCGTCCAGCAGGGGCCGGTCGTCGCCGACGTCGTCTCCCTGGCCGCGGGCGATCGCCAAGGCGGCGCGGCGGACCTGCACGGGGTCGGGCCGGATGCCAGGGACGAGCTCGAGCAGCCCCGAGCGCTCGACGTAGACCGCGTCCGGGTTGACCATCACTTCCGAGACGGAGTCGTCCTCGAGCAGCCCCATGACGGGCTTGAGGAACGGGGCGATCAGCCGGAACGCCGGCTGGCGGCTCAGGGTCACCTTGCCCCCTCCCCGGGGAGGCGCGGTCCCGGAGCAGCCGGCCTTCCCGGCAACCGAGCGGCAACAAGGCTCTTCATGTCGATAATTCTATCTATTTATCGAAGTCCTGTCAACAGATATTTGAATTTGTTTGGTGAATATTCGCTTTTCCAGGCTAAATCAGCCCTGACACTCGCGTTCCGCTTCCCCTTGGCCAGGTGCGTCCTTGCGCGCTCGTGCGCACAGCGCGGATCCCGGCGCCGGGTTTTGCCAATGATTTACAGCCCGCGCCCCCAAGCCCGCGTCGCTGCCGATATACTCACCGCGTAAGGTCTTGCATGGGGGATAGCGGAAATCGCGGGGTCGGTGCGCACCGGCCCCGATGCAGCAGCATCCGCCCTGAATGGAATGAGTTGCATAGGAAACGAGGTGGGATCATGAAGCGGCACGGCAATCTTGTGCTTGCGACCGTCCTGGCGCTGCTCGTCGGCGCTCCTGCGGCCGCGCAATCCAGCCTGGCGACAGTCACGGGCGTCGTCACCGACTCGGCGGACGCCGTCATCCCCGGGGCCACGGTCAAGGTCACGAACGTCGAGACCGGCGTGGAAACGGAAGTCGGGACCAACGCTTCGGGCTACTACTCGCTCGTCAGCCTGCTCCCGGGCACCTACGAGCTGGAGGCCTCCTCGGAGGGCTTCCGGCGGTACATCCAGTCGAATCTGGAGCTCGAGACGGGCCAGAGCCTGCGCCTCGACGTGGCGCTGGAGATCGGGGCGCTGACGGAATCGGTCACGGTCACCTCGGCCGCGCCCGCGATCAATCTCGAGCGGGGCGCCGTCAAGGGCGACGTGATCGTGTACGAGGAGATCCAGGACCTGCCGCTGCCCGGCCGCGACTTCACGGAGCTGGCATTCCTGGTGCCCGGCGTCATGCCGAGGGGCCGCGGGCAGGGCTCGTTCGCCTCGATCAACGGCGCGCGGGCGGACCAGACGAACTTCTATGTCGACGGCGTCAGCAACCGCAACCCGGTCGGCGGCGGGGCGCAGGTGCGGCCCCCGCTCGACGCGGTGGAGGAGTTCCGGGTCGAGACCTCCGGGTTCTCGGCCGAGTTCGGAGGTTTCTCGGGCGGCATCATCGGCATCACGATGCGCTCGGGCACGAACGAGATCCACGGGTCGGTGTTCGAGTACATGCGCAACGAGGCGCTGGACGCGCGCGGCTTCTTCGACGAGGACCGGCTGCGCCTCAGGCGCCACCAGTACGGCGGCACGATCGGAGGGCCGATCGTCCGCAACAAGAGCTTCTTCCTGGCCAGCTTCGAGGGCCGCTACCAGTCGATCGCCCGGACGCGCCTGGGCAACGTGCCGACCGAGCTCGAGCGCCAGGGCGACTTCTCCCAGTCCCTGGACCTGGCCCGCGCGCTAGTGGGCGGCGTGCCGCCGCCGGTCTACCTCAACGACCCCGACCGCCAGGGCGCATGCAACCAGCGCGTCCAGCGGGGGTGCTTCCCGAACAACGTGATCCCGGCCTCGCAGTTCGACCAGGCCGCGCTCGGCCTGGTCGACTTCTACCCCGTTCCGAACCGGGACCACCTCCGGCTGAACAGCATCTCGACGGCAACGGATGACGACCAGTGGTACCAGACGGTCTTCAAGTTCGACCATAACTTCTCAGCCCGCGACACATTCGCCGCCAGCTACCAGAAGCGCTACAACAATCTCGAGAACCCGTTCTCAGGGAGTGCCCTGGCGATCTGGGGGGACCAGACCCGGGACCGCAGGGAGCTGGTCTCGCTGCGGCACACGCACACGTTCTCGGCAACGCTGGTGATCGAGTTCACCGGAGGGTTCAGCCGCCGGAGCAACTACGCCAACTCGATCGCGGCCGACTTCGATCCGGCCACGCTCGGCCTGCCGCTGCCGGAGGGCCTGGACCCGAAGCTGAAAGGGCTCCCGCGCGTGACGGTGCAGGGCTACTGGCCGCTGGGGCAGAGCCCGAACACGCCGCGCGAGCAGGACGTGTGGGACATGCAGGGGACCGGCAAGCTCTCCTGGATCCGGCGGTCCCACTCGATCAAGGCGGGCTTTGATTACTCGAGGACGATGTACGACCAGCCGCAGTTCAACAACGTCCGCGGCAATTTCCGTTTCGGTCGGCGGTTCACGCGCCACTCGGTGGGGGACCTGCTGCTGGGCCGCCTGCAGTCGGTCAACCGGCGCGTCCAGACAACCTTCAACGAGCTGCGCGCGGACGGGATCGGAATGTTCATCAACGACGACTGGAAGGTCTCGCGCAACCTGACCCTGAACCTCGGCCTGCGCTACGAACTCGAGAGACCGCCGTACGACGTGAACGACCGGCTCTCCACGTACCTGCCGGGACTCAACAAGGTCGTGCTGGCCAGCGACAAGAGCCTTCCCAACCTCGACGAGCTGCTGGCCGATCACGGGCTCGAGGACCGCACGGTGCTGGCCAGCGAGGTCGGGATGACCCGCCGGCTGATCGACGTGGACTACAACAACTTCGCGCCGCGCATGGGTTTCGCCTGGCGTCCGCTGGGCGGCAGCAGCACGGTCTTCCGGGGAGGGTACGGCATCTTCTACCAGGGCTACCTGCTGGGGCCGGTGCGGGGCCAGCTGGCAGGCACGTTCCCCTTCACCTTCAACCAGACGTTCAACTCGACAGGCCAGCGCGGCATTCCCCCGCCCACCCTGCAGAATCCGTTCCCCGAGGGCCGGGAGCGGACCGGAGGCTCGGGGATCCAGAACGTCAACGGCTTCGACCCGGATCCCCCGACCGCGTACATGCAGCAGTGGAACCTGACGATCGAGCGGGACTTCGGGAACGGCCAGGCGCTGGAAGTGGGGTATGTCGGCTCGAAAGGGACGCACCTGCAGCGGCGCTACAACCTCAACCAGCCGATCCGCGACCCGGACCTGGCGACAGTGGCCGCTAACGGCAACCTGGTGTTCCCCCGTCCGATCGAGGACTTCAACAACCTGCAGTACACCTCGTTCGGCTCGAACTCGACCTACCACGCGATGCAGGTCTCGCTGCGCCGCCGCAGCCGGAGCGGGTTCTTCTACCGAATCAACTACACCTTCGGCAAGTCCATCGACGACGCCTCCTCGGCGATCGACAACGCCGCCACGGGCGGGGCGGGCGCGCTCGACACGTTCAACCTGAAGCTGGACCGGGGCCGCTCCAACTTCGACCAGCGCCACAGCGTGACGGTGGCCACGCGCTACCAGATCCCGGTCGGTCGCGGGCGCGCGCTGCTGCGGAACCTGCGCGGGCCGGCGCAGGCCGTGATCGGCGGGTGGCAGCTGTCCACCACGCTGCGGACCTATTCCGGTCGGCCGTTCACCGTGCGCACCGCGAACGTTGACATCAACGCGGGCGAATCGCTGCGTCCCAACCGGATCTCTCACGGCTACCTCCCCTCGGACGCGCTGCCGGGAATGAAGGGAGTGGACTTCCCCTGGTACGACCTGACGGCCTTCGAGCGGGTGCCCTGCATCGGGACGGAGAATCGCAACGGTGTGGAGTGCGTGGAGAGCGCGTACGGGTTCGAGCCGTTCCAGGTGGGCAACTCGGGCCGCAACATCCTCGACATGCCCGGCGAGTTCAACCTCAACGTCAGCCTCCAGAAGAACTTCCAGTTCGAGGGCCGGCGCCGGCTGCAAGTGCGCATGGACGCGTTCAACGCCCCGAACTTCACCCGGCTCGGCAATGTCGGGGGGCTGGCGGGCCAATTCGATTCGATCCAGGGCGGCCTGATCATCAACGCGCGGGCCCCGCGGATCCTGCAGGCATCGCTGACGTACAACTTCTAGCAGGGCGCCGGGCCGGGCCCGCGCCCTCCGCGTCGCCGCCACGAGGGCGAGCGAAGGGCGCCCGGGCGCGGCGCCGGGGTTGCGCGGACGCGCAGCCCCGGCTATCCGAGCGCCGGCCAAAGAGGGACAATCAATGCTTCCAAGCCGCCCCTTCCTCATTCCCGCCGCATTCCTGGCCGCCGCCGGGACGTCCGCAGCGGCACCCGAGATCGGAATCCGCAGCGTTACCAACGGCGTGACGCTGGAGGACGCGCCGAGTGCCGTTCCACGCGGCGGCATTCTCGCGATCCTGGGCGAAGGGCTTGCCGCCGCTCATGTCGCGGCCGACACCCTGCCCCTGCCGACGGTGCTCGGGGACCCGGCCGTGCAGGTCCTGATCGAAGGCACGGCCGTGCCGCTGTTCTTCGTTTCTCCGCAGCAGATCAACGCGCAGGTCCCGTGGGAGATCGAGGCCGGCCGGGCATCCGTCGTGGTCCGGCAAGGGGACACGGACAGCCCGGTGACGCACGTTCAGGTG
This sequence comes from Bryobacterales bacterium, assembly GCA_965263255.1. Lineage (GTDB taxonomy): Bacteria > Acidobacteriota > Terriglobia > Bryobacterales > UBA6623 > VXMF01. The sequence continues at coordinate 5,204,204 of CBDHHA010000008.1, read as the reverse complement.
ACGGACCTCGATGTGGCCCTGATGCGGCACGCCGGAACCGGAGCCCTGATCGCCGAGAGCGCCGCTGACCCGGAGGAGCCGCCAGCGGAGCCGGCGGCTAGCCAGGTTCCGATCGACCTGGGCAGCCCCGCCGGGCGGCCGTCCGCCGCGGACGTCGTGCTGGACCCGGCCGCGGAAATCAGCCCGGGCCAGGTAGTCCGCGTATTCGCGGCCGGGATCGGCGAAACGGCGCCGGCGCTGGTGACAGGCTCCCCCGGTGCCGCGGACACGCCGTACGAGCTCGTCCAGCCGCAGCGCGCTTTCCTGGGCGGGGTCCCGGTCGAGAACCTGTCCGTCGCACCGTCCGAGTCCCTTGTCGGGGTGTACGGGATGAGGTTCGCCATACCGGAATCGGCCGGAGGCACGGAGGTCTTCCGCTGGGTCTCAGGCAATCAGGGCGCATCGGGCGTGATGGGGCCGGTCGGCCCGCCATCCGCCCGCTACCTAGCGGTGCCGGAAGGCGTGACCGCCGCGGACCGAATCCAGCTGAGCGAGCTCAACCCGTACTTCGTCTCCCTCGGCGGGACCGTCAGCGAGGACCTGGGCTGCTATGAGGACCTGCATCTGATGGACTTCCGCCGGGACTCGGTCACCACGCTCACGGAGTGCCTCTTCCCGTCTTGGCCGAACGCCCCGAATCCGAACAACCAGTACCAGCCGTTTGAGGCCCCGGCGAACAGCAGCGTGCTGGCCGCGATCGTGGCTCCGGCTGAGGCCCCCGCGGCGGGCCTCAGCGACCAGCTGCTGATCGTGGACACAGCGGCCGGCACCATGCAGACGGTACCCATCGAGGGCGGCGCGGACCGGCTGCAGACTGGCGCCGGGAACAGCAGCACGCTGCGCCTCGAGCGGCCGGGCGGCGCGTCCGGCAGGGTCGTCGTCGATCTGCTGGGAGCGGTCGTAGGCGAGGCAGGGTCCGGCAACGCCGCCCTGCCCGACGAGGTCGACGGCCTGAGCGTCAACGTGGCGCAGGGCAACCAGAACTACCCCGGGGGCTACCGGCTGCGGTTCCTGGGCCCGGCATCGGATGACGGCGCCGCGCGGCCGCACGCGATCCTCTTCGACGCGGAGGGGAACGCGGTCGCAATGGAACCGTTCCCGGCTGGGTGGGTCCCGATCGCGCCGCCGAGGCGGCGCAACCCGGCCGGCAACGCCGTGGGAGGGCCTTCCCAGGCTCCCGCGACGGGCGCATTCGGCGACGAGACGACCGCCTTCGTGATCGTGCGCAGCGAGGACAGCTCGAAGGACGGCGTCGCTTCCTTCCAGGTGACACTGCCGGATCCGGATGCGGATCCGGAAGCGACTCCCGCCCCGGCCGCAAGCGTTGCGGCGACCGCGACCGCGTTCCCGGACGGGGTGTACGCTGCCAATTGCACGACGGGGGTCCGCTGGCTGCGAATGCCGGCGGCCCGCAAGCTCGCGATCGCAGGCTCCGGCGAGGCGCTGACAGAGTTCGCCGAGCCGCGCGACGGCCGGATCTGCGCCAGCGACCGGCTGCTGGTCTTCGACCCGGCGACGGGGGAAGTAGCCCAGTCCGAGATGCCGGACGGCGAGAGACTTGATGTCTGGCTGAGGGGCGCCGTCAACAGCTATGTCTATTTCGGCGACGCCACCCGGGAGGTGCCGTACAAGGCGTCAACCAAGATTCACGTCTTCGACGGCGCCACCGCGAGCTGGACCGAGATCGCCTTCCCTCTCGACGCCGAGGGCAACCAAGTGGGCATCTCCTACAACAACCCGATGACGCAGGGCATCGGCAGCGAGAGCAAGCTCGTGGCGCTGGCTACCGTAGGGGAGACCAGGACCAACAACCAGGGGCTCGCGGCTCAGCCGTTCCCCGGCAGTGCAGGGCTGCTGGTGGTGGATCTGGAGCAGGCAACCGCGACGCACCTGCCCCTGCCCGAGGGCTTCACTCGGATCGAGGCCGGCAACAACCAGCTCGTCCAGCAGGGCCGGCGCGGCTTCGGGATGCTGCCGCTGACCGGACGGGCGTTCGCCAACGCGAGGCGGGCCGGCGCGCCTCCGGGAACGGGCATCGTGACCTGGGACGTCGCCACGGGCGAGGCGACGGTCATCGAGCTTCCGGAGGAGGCGTACGCAACGGTGAGGCCGCTGGGCGGCCAGGGAGGGGGCCAGCGCCCCTTCCTGTGGGACGTGAGCGCGGAGTCAGGCGCTTTCGCCTTCGGGGTGTACAACCGAGGGCGGGACCTTATCGGAGTGGGAGTCGTCGGCCCCTAGAGAGCGCTTCGCAAGTCGCCGCGGGATTCGCCGCTTCCTATACCGGATCGCGGCGTTGCGGGACCGCCCGGAATCGCGGGGAATGCGAGCCGCGACCGAAGGCAGTTGCCCTCTTCGCGCGCAAATGCTTGCGCGATGGGCTATGCTAGCCGGGGCCAAGGAGGTCTGAAGATGTTCGCAACCAGAATGATTCTCTCCACTCTGCTGCTCGCGGCCGCGACGGTGACGGCAGAGGCCGAGCCTGTGATCGGGATCCGCAGCCTGACGAACGGCGTCTCGCTCGCGGCCCCGCCATCCAGCGTGCCGCGCGGCGGCATTCTGAGCATCACGGGCGTGGATCTCGCGGCGGAACACGTCGCGGCCGAAGGCCTGCCCCTGCCGACGACACTCGGGGAGCCGGCAGTGCAGGTTCTGATCAACGGAACGCCGGCGCCGCTGTATTTCGCCTCCCCGGAACAGATCAACGCGCAGGTTCCATGGGAGGTCCAGACGGGCCCGGCCGAGGTGGCCGTCCAGCACGGGGAGGCCGTCAGCGAGACGGTGACCCTGCAAGTGGCCGGCGTGAATGTCACTCTCGTCAATCACCCCGGCACCAACATCCCGATCGTCGAGATCGCCGCGGAAGGCGAGGGCGGCACGGACCCGATCCAGCTGGGCGGCCCGGGCGCTCCGCCCACTGCCGCGGGCTCGGTGATGGACCCCCGCGTAGAAATCAGTCCCGGCGGCCAGGTCCGCGTGTTCGCCGCCGGAATCGGGCCGACAGAGCCAGCCCTCGTGACGGGGTCAGCGGCAGAGGCGGATGTCGTCTACGCGACGAATCAAGCGCAACGCGCGTTCCTCGGAGGCGTCCCCATCGAGGAGATCTTCGTCGAGCCGTCTACGGAGCTGGTGGGAATGTACTCGATTCGGTTCGAGATTCCGGAAACGGCCGGCCCCTCGGCCGTGTTCCGCTGGCTCTCCGGCAACAACGGCGCCTCGGGAGTGATGGGGCCGACCGACGCGCCGAAGGCCGTCTTCATGCCTGCGCCGGTAGCCAACGAGGCGGCCGAGCGGATCCTCCTCAGCGACCTCAACCCGCACCTGCTCTCCCTAAACGGGGCGATCGACGAGGACCAGGGCTGCTATTCGGGAGTGCATCTGATGGACTTCCGGACGATGTCGGTTACGCCGGTGCCGGATTGCCTCTTCCCGTCATGGCCGAACGCGCCTAATCCGAACAACCAGTACCGCGCGTTCGAGGCGCCGCTGAACAGCAGCGTGCTGGCAGCCCTCGTGGCTCCTACGCCGGCTCCGGCCGCAGGCCTTTCCGACCGGCTGCTGCTGGTAGACGCTGCGACCGGGACCTCGGAGAGCTTTGCGATCGAGGACGGCGCCGACCGGCTGCAGCTCGGCTTCGGCTCCAGCAGCACCCTGCGTCTCGAGCGGCCCGGCGGGACGGCCGGGAAAGCGATCGTCGACCTCACGGGGGCGACGGTGGGCGAGGCCGCGAGCGACGCAGCGGCGCTGCCCGCTCCGCTGGTCGTTGACGATCTGAGGTACCTCATTGCACAGAACTTCAACTTCCCCGGCGGGTACCGCCTGCGATTCCTGGAGCCGGAGTCGATTGCGACCGGATCCGGCCCGCGGGCTGTCCTGTTCGACCCGGACGCGAACGTGGTGGCCAAGGTTGCATTCCCGGAGGGCTGGGGACCGCTCGTGCCGCCCAGGCGGCTGAACGCGAACGGGGACGAGATCGGCGGGCTCTCGCTGGCTCCCGTCACAGGGGGTTACGCGGGCCAGACGATCGCTTTCCTAGGCGCTCGGAAGAGCGACCGCACGGGGGACGGGATCGTGGCATTCGAACTGGCCCTTCCGCCCGCCCCGCCTCCGGATGCGCCGGAGACCCCGGAAACACCGGAAACCCCGGCCCCGACAGCCACGCTGACAGCGACGGCGATCGAGTTCCCGGCAGGGACATTCGCGGCGAACTGCACGAACGCGGTGCGCTGGCTGAGGATCCCGGCGACCCAGTCGATCGCGATCGTCGGCACTGGAGAGCCCCTCTATGAATTCGCGGAGCCGCGCGAGCGCCGGATCTGCGCGGGAGACCGGATCGTGCTCTTCGACACGCAAACACAGGAAGTCTCCGTGGTCGACCCGGGAGAGGGCGTGCGGCTGGATGCCTGGCTGCGAGGCTCGGTCAACAGCTACCTGTATTTCGGCGACGGCGCCCGCGAGGTGCCCTACAAGTCGTCCACGAAGATCCACGTGTATGACGCGACGACATCCGCCATGGAAGAGATCGTCTTCCCGAACGACGCGGCCGGCAACCCGGTCGGCATCCCGTACAACAACCAGCAGACGCAGGGGCTGTTCAGCGAGAGCAAGCTGGTCGCGCTGGCGACCGTCGGCGAGCCCCGGATCAATAATGCGGGAATCGAGCTCCAGCCGTTCCCGGGCGACGCGGGACTGCTCGTGGTCGACCTGAAGGCGCTGACGGCTACGCACCTGCCGCTTCCCGACGGTTACGCGCGCATCGAGCCGGGGAACTTCCAGCTGGTCCAGCAGGGCCGCCGCGGTTGGGGGCTCATGCCGGTGATCGGGCGGGCAGTCGCGAACGTGAGGCGGACCGGAGCGCCGCCGGGAACGGGCATCGTGACGTGGGACGTCGCCACGGGAGCAGCGACCGAGATCGAGCTGCCGGCGGACGCGTACGCGGCGGTCCGGCCCCTGGGCGGCCCGGGCGCCAACCAGAGGCCCTACGTCTGGGACTTCAAGCAGAACTCCGGAACGTTCGCGTTCGGCGTGTACAACCAGGCGCGGGAATTCATAGGAGTGGCGGTGGTCGGGCCGTAGTGGACGCCGCCGGCACGGGGACGAGGGGGCCGGCGGCCGTCTCGCGGTCTGCCTAGCAGTCGCGGGGCGGGGCTTCCAGCAAGTCGGCCCGCTCCCTGGGTCTCCCGCGTATCGGGTGCCTGCTCCCGGCCGCTGGCGGGAGGACGAATGGCCGGGGACCCGGGCGATGCAACCGGCTGGCCCGGCAAGCGCGACTCCGCAAAGCGAGCCGGAGCCGGTGGACAGCCGCGCTCCTCGGCACCAGCCAGTCGGCAATTGAGCCGCCTGTGGGCGGTGATGCCATCGGTTGAGGGACTCTGCAGAGGAGCCATCGTGCCCGCAGCCCCGGGGTACCGTGAATTCCGCAGGCTGCCATGGGGCGAGCCGTGTCGGCGGAGACGCTGGTGCCGGTGTGATACTTGACTCGACGTGCGGAAATTCAATACGGAAGGACCGGTGGTCGCAGGCCGCCACTACCAGATAAATCCGCTGGACCGCATCAACCTGGAGCAGGTTCTGGAGTGGATCGACGACCAGCGGTACTTCGTGCTGTACGCCCCGCGGCAGAGCGGGAAGACCTCGACCCTACTCGCGCTCCAGGACCTGCTCAACGAGCAAGGCGCACACCGGTGTCTCTACGTCAATATCGAGAACGCCCAGACAGCGCGCGACGACGTGGCCCGCGGAATGCGCACGATTCTGGCCAAGATTGGTGCGACCGCCCAGGACGTCTTGCAGGACGATTTCGTGGATTCGACTTGGGAGCGAGTCCTTGCAAAGCACGGTCCTGACGGGGCGTTCAGCGAGACTCTTGTGCGCTGGTCAGCTGCCAGCGCCAAGCCACTGGTGCTGCTGATCGACGAGATCGACAGTCTCATGGGGGACTCCCTGATCTCCCTGTTACGGCAACTGCGGTCCGAGTACCACCGGCGCCCACGGGCATTCCCTCAGTGCGTGGTGCTGTGCGGAGTGCGTGACGTCCGGGACTACCGCATCTATTCGGCTCGAGAGGGCACCCCCGTCAAGGGCGGCAGCGTGTTCAACATCAAGGCCAAGTCGCTGCGTCTGGGAGACTTTACGGAATCGGAGGTGCGGTCGCTGCTGGGCCAGCACACCGAGGAGACGGGGCAGCGCTTCGAGGAAGCCGCTCTCGAGCGGGTCTGGCACCTGACCCGGGGCCAGCCCTACCTTGTCAACGCCCTCGCCCAGCGGGCCTGCTTCAAGGACCCGGCCGGCCGGGACCGCAGCCGGGCAATCGGGCCGGAGGCCATCGAGACGGCCAAGGAGGGCCTGATCCTGGACCGGGTCACGCACCTCGACCAGCTGGCGGACAAGCTGGAGGAGGAGCGCGTGAGGCGGGTCATCGAGCCCCTGCTGGCAGGACAGGGCCGGGAGAGCTGGTCGAGCCGGGACGTGGAGTACGTCCGGGACCTCGGGCTGATCGCCCGAGACTCGCCGGTGCGGATCGCCAATCCGATCTACACGGAGGTCGTGCCGAGGGAGCTCACCGATGCCGTGCAGGAAGGGCTGCTGGAACAGACGGCGTGGTACGTGAGAGAGGACGGGTCGCTGGACCTGCCGAAGCTGCTGGCTGCTTTCCAGGAGTATTTCCGCGAGAATGCCGAGCACTGGCCGGAGCGGTTCTCCTACAAGGAGGCCGGCCCGCAGCTGCTGCTGCAGGCGTACCTGCAGCGGGTGGTGAACGGAGGCGGGCGGCTGGAGCGGGAGTATGGGCTGGGACGCGGGAGGACGGACCTGCTGGTGCTGTGGCCGAGCGGGGAGGGCGAGAGCCCGGACGGAACGCGCAGGCACGTGATCGAGCTGAAGGTTGCGCGGGAGGGACGCGGGCCAGACAGGCAGGTCCGGGAGGGCCTAGAGCAGACCGCGGCCTACATGGACCGCTGCGGGGCGGAATCGGGGCACTTGGTGGTGTTCGACACGCGTCCGGGACGCAGCTGGGAGGAGCGCCTGTACCGGCGCGAGGAGACGGTCGACGGGAAGTCGATCACAGTCTGGGGAGTATAGCGGCCGGAGTGGCGTCAACGCCCCTACCGGCAGCAGCCGGTCGCCCGGAGTTGGATGGCTCGCGACCCCGGTTGCGGCGGCAAACGACAGTGCTTCTCAGATCACGCCGCTCAGCGCTTGGCATCGCCGCACCATCTAACCCTCGATCACATGCTAGCTGGCGAGATCGATGCCAGGCTTAACTTGCAGAAGGACCGCTTGCCCACTTCGATGGCAAGCCTCGCACCGGAGCGGACGCACAACGTGCCGTTGGGTCTGCCGCGATTTGCCGGTCTCGGCGCGTCAAGTCCAAGCCCTTTCAAGTCCAAGCCCCGAGCCTGTCAGGCAGGGCACTGGTATGCTCCTGATATGGATCCAGCCCTGCTGATCAGCGTAGTCGGCGTGGCGGTCGCGCTAGGCGGGCTAATCCTCGTAACTTCGAATCGGATCCATGCGGACATGCGGTCCATCCGCTCCGAAATGCAGTCCATGCGCTCCGAGCTCATTGAGAGGATCGACGCTGTCCGCTCCGAGCTCATTGAGAAGATCGACGCTGTCCGCTCCGAGCTCGGCAGGAGGATCGACGATTTGTCGGACCACAGTCGTGCCTGGGAGAGGGAGCAGGGACGGTTCCAAGGGCTGCTGCAATCGCAAGACGTGCTCCAGACCAAAGAACGGAAAGAGCCGGCAGACCAGCCGCTGGCAGCCCCTGCGGGGGATTGAAGCACTCGATTGAGCTACGCGCTCGGGTCGAATAGGGTACGATCCTTGCAGAAAGGTCGCTTGCCCACTTGAATGGAAAGCCTCGCACCGGAGCGGACGCAAAACGTGCCGTTGGGTCTGCCGCGATTTGCCGGTCTTGGCGCGTCAAATCCAAGCCCTTTCAGGTCCAATCCGTGAGCCTGCCAGGGCTTCATTTCTAAATCACTAAGACACGTGAGCCCGCAAGGCAGGGGGCCGGGTATTCGGAGCTGGTATACTCTTGGCGTAGACTCAGTCCTACTAGCGTAGTTGGGCTCGCAGTCACGGTCGGCGATCTGATTCTTGTCCCCTCGTATCGGATCCACGCGGAAATGCCCTCCGAGATTCAGTCCCTGCACTCCGAAATGAAGGCCATGCGGTCCGATCTCGAGAAGAGGATCGACTCAGTCCGCTCCGATCTTGAGAAGAGGATCGACCCTGTCCGCTCCGAGATCGAGAAGAGGATCGACTCTGTCCGCTCCGAGCTCAGCAAGAGGATCGACCATCTGTCGGACCACAGTGGTGAGTTGGCGAGGGGGCAGGGGCGGCTAGAAGGGCTGCTGGAAGCGCAAGGCCTGCTCCGAGCCAGACTACGGAAATAGCCGTTAGGCAAGCCTCTCACAGTACCTGCAGAGTATCTACGCACTCGAATCGACTTGCGCGCTCGAGTCGAACAGGGTGCGAACCGACACGACTTCGCATCCCGACGGCAGGAATGAGCTGCCAGAACAAAGCCTCCCGGAACGCACGCTCCGGGGCACTCACGCTTGCGTGGTCGCCAGTCCTGTCCCGTGCGAGTCATCTTTCCCAGCCAATCTGATGAGGTCATCCCGAGAGGTTGGACGGGATCCTGGCATTGACCGCGCCCGGACGGTCCGGAATTAGCCATGCAGGACGGACGGGCGCTGGCTCCCGCCTGGAGGGTGGGGATTGCAAGGGATGGATGACGGCAGGACCAGGCCATCCGGTCGCGATCATATCGAAGGCAACCGAGATCCTGCCACCTCGTACCTCGAGGGGAATGGTTCCCGCTGTGGCGGGCAGGGTGAGGGCTGGCATCCGAGGCAAGGAGCCTGAAGCGCAAACCCGACAGCGGGGCTCCCACGTCTCACACGCCCGTCAGGTCTCGACCCTCTCCGCAATGGAGTAGTCGTGGTCGAGTAGGATTTCGCGGTAGCGGCAGGTGTCGCCGAAGTCCCATCCGGGCTCCCGGCCCGGACGGCCATTCTCGAGCCACCGGCGATATCGACGCTCCGTTCCTTCCCTGTCACACTCGGCCCGCAGGCAGGCGAGTCGCTCCACCGCGCATGCTGTCAGCTCGGACCAGCATCGCCGCTCCACGGCGAGGCGCAATTCGAAGTACTCGCGTTCCGCCCACTCCCGCTGCAAGGCGGCTCGCCAGCGCCTCCACGCCGCCCGGACCCGTGGGAACTGTATCGGGCTGTCGGCCAGGACGACCCACTCGCAAGTGATGCTCCGGCACTGCAGGGCGGCCGCGAGCGGCTCGTGAAGCGAGAGTTGCCTCAGGATGCCCGCCTCGCTGGTGCCGGCATGGACGCAGCAAAGCGAGACGGCCGGCCTGTCCCCGCCATGGACGAGAACCGGCAAGGCGTCGGGAAAGGCCCGGCGCCCGGCAGCCCTAGTCCGGGCGGAGACGGGAAAGCTGTCGGAGGGGACTCCAAGCGAGCCGAGGCCACGGGCCTTGTCCGGCTCCGCGAGCAGCCATTCCCCGCCAGACCGGGCCTCGATGCAGTAGTCGAGGGCCATCAGGCCCTTCTTTACGGAGCGCCATGCCCGGCCCGGAACGGGCAGGCCATCCTCGAGCCCGATTGCCCTGCCGAGGGACGCCCGCGCTAGCCGGTACAGGCCCTTGCCAACCACCGGGACGGCGTGCCCGCAGGCCGTGGCACGTCGCAGCATCGATGTCTCCCTGCCGCCCGCACGGCACCCCGCGAAGGCCCGGTACTGCCGTCGCACGAAGTAGCCTCCGACGAGGCCTGCAAGGACGAGGAATTCGGCATCCGCATCGCCGTACCCGAACCGGGCCAGGCGCGACGCGCGTTCCCGCAAGGCTTCGCGCAGTTCCCCGGGGGGCCGATGAGTCGTGGGGTGTGGCCCAGCATGGGAGCCCGCGCCTGCCGTCATTCGGGCACCCGGCCCTCGCCGCCGGCCGAGTCCGGGAGCAGGGTCCCGTCAGCGTCCATTTCGTGGACCCGGAATCCCGCCTCGGCCTTGGCAGCGAGCGCACGGCTCCGGTAGTCGCGTGTCACGACCTCGACATCGACATAGCCGGCTGTCTCGATACCATCTCCTGGGTCGGGAAGGCTGTACTCAAGCCGCACGTCCGGAAGGCTCAGCTTCCCGCCAGCCACCCTCAACCCCAGCGCATCCGCCGCCGCCGACCGGGATCGCTCCTCTCCGGCTCCAGCTTTCCGTTCCGCGCTGGCGATCCGGTTCGCGATCCTCCGGAGGTCACCGTCGCTGCGGACCCTCTGGACGCGGCCGCCCATAGCCTCGATCCGCTCCCATTCCCTCCTGGCCGCCCGGTAGACAGCCGTGTCGTGCAGGACTTGCGAAGGCCGGGCGGTCCCGGCGCGATAGGCCTGGGCTCGAATATCCCCTGCCGGCCTGGGATCGACACCGCGTTCCAGAAGCCGCTTCCCGGTTCCGGTCAGGGTCACTGCATTCACAACGCGGCTCCCTCTCACGTAGCGCTCGGTTCGCAGCAGCCCGGCGCTCTCGAGCTCGGAGAGCGCGCGCCGGGCGCGGCCGGCGGATTCGAATAGCTCGCTGAGGTCAGATCGCTCGACTGTGCCGAACATTCCTGCGACGCGCAGCGCCTCGACAGAATCGGCAGCCAGCCGGTACCGTCCCCACTGCGCCGTGCCTCTCCGCGCGCGCTCGCGACGTCCGGCGCGCGCCGGGTACAGTTCCTCCATGGCGGGATCGGTCCACCCGGGGCGCCGCCGGCCGGGCAAGCCCGGCAGGCCCGGACCGGGGTGGCGGGACGGCCGCGATTCCTCGGTCCGCTCGGGGCGGAGCTCCTCGCGGCGAAGGGCGCGCCCGTCCCGCCCGGGATGCCTCTGGGCCGGCGACCTGCTCATGCGTTGCCCTCTTCCTGCTCGCGCAGGCGGGCGGCCAGCTCTCCGTCGAACGTGGCGCCAGCGCGCACTTCGCCCTCCAAGCGCCGCAGCTTGCGACCTGCGTCGCCCAGACCCAGTCGGCGGCACAGCCAGTACAGGGAGGCGTACAGGTCGAAGGCCAGCGCTGCCCCGTACAGGGCAATGACCACTCCGTAGCGAGAAACCAGCTCGTCCCGGTACGGCGCAAGGTACCGGAATTCGTGGAGGGCCAGCCATATCACGGTTCCCACGGTCGAGATCGTGACTCCGAGCGCAATCCGGTACATGGCTCAGTCCGTGATCCGGTCGCTGCGGAAGTAGGTAACGGCCATTCCCAGGGGATTGACGGCCAGCAGCTCGCGGGGCGGGCGCGGGATGAACCGGAACTCGAACTCGGACGTCCAGCGCCGGCGCGACGCCGTACGTCCGGACGGGTCGCGCAGGATCTCGGTGAAGTCCAGCCGGGCACGGTACGGCTCCTCCCTGGACGGCTGCACTTGGACGGAGTCGATCTCGATTTCGATCTCGGGGCCCTGCCCGCCCACGAAGCGCGCGAGTTCCCCGCTTGCCTCCTGCTCGTCGAGCACACGCCGGGCCAACGGGGCGTCCAGGAACAGCAGTGAGGTCTTCCAGGCATCGAGCGCAACCCCGCGGCGGCGCTGGCGATGGCTGACTAGGAACCGCCGCAGGAAGTACTTGACCTCGGGCTTGGTGACGTCTGGCCGGTAGGCGGCGGCGTCGTAGTCGACGGCCTCGGCGCGTCCGACCTCGTCGATGCGGACCACGAGCGGGGAGAGATGGTCGAAGCGGTCGAAGGTCCGCCAGCAGAGCAGGAGCAGGCCCACGCAGACGAACGCGAGGGCTCCGAGAGCGATCTTCAGGTACCGGTTGGTGGCGATCAGTTCCGCCCAGATTTCGGGATAGGCTTGTTGCAATTGCATGGAAGGAGTCCTCAGGAGACAATCCGGCGCGCCGCCGACCCGATGGCCGAGCCGGCGCCGCTGACAAAGCTGCCCCCGCCGTGGAACAGCGAGTGCGTCAGGGAGTGGACCTTGAACAGCGCCAGCACCGCCACGAGCAGCACCGTCGCGGAGTAGAAGAACCAGGTCACTTGGGAGCTCAGGCCGGCCGGCACGGAACGCCAGACGCCGTCGAGCATGAAGGTGCACAGGGCCAGGAACGTCCAGCCCACCGCCGTGTAGAACGAGAACTGCAGGTAGGAGCGGAACCAGCCCCAGAACAGGAAGTCCATCCTCGGCACGAACAGCCACGGAATGAACAGCGGCCCGAGCACCACGCAGGCGCCGGCCGCCACGCGGCCGGCCGCGATGGAGGCGATCAGCAGCGCCGTGCAGGCAGTGTTGAACAGAAGGATCACGAAGGTCCAGACCAGCGAGCCGGCGCCCATCATGAAGTCGAAGAAGCTCCACGAAGTCAGGTCGCGCCAGCCGTCGTGGAATGCCTGCGCGAAGTTCCAGGTGATGAAGCCGTCGATCTGGCGGGAGTAGAAGTCGGCGGCCCGGATGGGCAGCGTGGAGAAGGGCATGCCCAGGCCGGGCACGTCCTGGACGTAGAAGCGGATCATGGCCAGGCTGAACGCCATCGCGAGCATCATCGGCACGAAGCGCGACCAGGGGATCCCCTCGCCGCCAAGCGCCGCCTGGATTCCGAACCATGCGATCGTCAGGGCGGCCAGGGCGCGGAAGAGCATGAGTCCCTCCCCCACGAAGAGCGGCGCGAGATCCTGGATGGAACGGTCGATGGCCGCGAAGGCCCAGATCAGCGGGAACTCGCTGGGGTCCGTCGGCGGGACTGGCGGCGGGGTCGGCAGCAGTTGCATGCTGGAATCTCCTGTGTCGGGGTGCCCTTACGGCATCCGCCACATGGCGGCGGGCTGGGCCGCGGCCATCGCACGGTACTCGGCGGCAGCGGTCATCGATCGAGCGAGGCGGTCGCGATCCCGCTTCAGGCCGGCGATCTCGGCCTCGAGGAGCGCGTCGAGCAGCTGGTTGGTCTGCTCGGTGCCTCGAACCTGGCGCACCTGCCCGACAGCGACCTTGCCCATCAGGGCGGGCAGGGCCTGGGCGCCGTTGCTGGGGTCGAGCGCGGATTGCTCGAGCGCGTCATGGGCGCTGCGGCGCTGCGGCGCGAGCCGTCGCAGCTCCCCCAGGACGGACATGGACCTCACGGACGCCGCGTCAGCGAGCTCGACAGTGGCGTGCTCCTGCCGGACCGAGTCCTGGACCCGAACGGGCAGCGATCCCATGGCCGAATTCCAGTCCGGCACGGGCGCTGCGGCGCGGCCGTAAGCGTCGACGGCAGCCGAGGCCGCCGACTCGCCGTTGAGGACCCGCGTCCAGCCGCCGCTCGTTCCGTGACGGTCGGCGGACGAGCTCAATAGCCAATCGGTGGCGCTGGCGCGGAAGCGCGCCAGCGAGCCGAGGTCCCGCAGCGTGCCGGCCACTCCCGCGTAGTGGTCGAGAGTGCTGGCGGCAACGGAGTTGAGGGACTGGAGCTCCTGCAGGCGCTGGCGGGCAGCGTCCACGACAGGCTTGGCCTCGCGGACCGTGACGGGCATGAGCCCCGCTGAATCGAGCGAGCCGGACGGCACGCCCAAGGCCTTGCCGACTGCCTTGCCGATGCCGGCGAAGAAGGCGCCCCAGAACGGCTGGGCCGGGCCGGCCAGCAGCAGGGCGAGCAGAAGGGCTATGGAGAGTTTCCTGGTCATTGCATGTCTCCTTGGAGTGGGTTGAGCGCGCCTCGGTAGGCGGGCAGGGTCAGGTCGCGGGTCAGGTAGATGCGGATTCGGTGGCCTTCCCGCACGGTCACCTTGGGAAGCCGGTTCAAGTACCGGTCGAGGATCCGTCCGCTGGACTGCGAGAGCCCGGACCCGGCCGAGAGCCGGGCGGAGCCGAGGCGCGACACGAACGCTTCGCCCGGGCTCACTGCCTGGGACAGCCCGGCCAGCGCCCCCACGGCACCGGCGGCCGCCAGCGTGGACGGATAGTGGCGCTGCACGCGGTCCCTGAGGCCGGTCTCCCCGATCTGGTTGAGACCGACGCTCTCGGTGAGTTCCACCGGGGTGCCGTTCGGCAGGACCAAGCGATGGAAGGTGACCGCCAGCCGCGCCTGCCCCCAGTGCTCGACGGGGTCGGCACCGCCCAGGGCGCGCGTGCCGCGCGGCACGAGAAGGCGCTGGCGGGAACGGTCGTACACATCGGAGGACACCATGGCGTTCACGGGGCCGGCGTAGTCCCCGGAGAGGCGGTTGGCGAGGACCGCTTCGAGGAACTCGCCCTCCCTCAGGACGTACCGGGTGGGGTGTCGGTCATTCGCCGGGGGCCGCTGCCCTTCCCTCTCCGGCGAGGGGTCGCCGCGAGGAGCCGTAGCGGGTGGATCCGGGGCAATCGGGACGGCTGCGGCCGTTCCGGAAGGGCCGGGAGGAGCGAGGGCTCCGCCGGTCTCGCTACGGGCGCTCTGCACCAGGGCCGGGGCGCGCAACGCCCGGTAGCGCCGGATCCGTTCCTCGCGCTCGATCTGCTCGTCCGCAGTGACAGCGTCCTGGTAGGCTCCCGGCTGGCCGGGCCCCGCCCCCGCTTGCACGGGTTCGGGAGGCGGCGGGAGGCCGTCTGAGCGCGGTGCGTCGAGGCCGAGCTCTTCGCGCATTCGCTGCTCGGCCCTGCGGGCGGCCTCCTCGCGGATGCGGTCGGCCCCGCTCTCAACGGAGGCGACGCCCGCGCCGGTTGCGGGCCCGGAAGCCCCGGGGGCCAGTCCGGAACCGTCCCCGGCGGTCCCGTCGGCCTTGCCGGGGAACGTCACCAGCGTGACGGCGATCACGGCGGTCAGGCCTGCGAGGACCCAGGCCTGCGCGCTGGCGGGTAGGGCTCCGGCTGGCCGCGGAATCCTGTCAACGATCCTGTTCATTGCAGGTCTCCCGTCAGCGGCGGATCCGCCGGAAGCGCAGCTTGCGCTTGCCGATTTGCAGCCAGCCGTCCGCCAGCGGGCGGCGGGTCACGTAGAGCCCGTCTGCGAAGTCGTACGGCACGAGCGACGGCTTGCCGTCGCGCTGCTCGTACAGGGCGGCGGCCTCCTCGGGATCGGCGCGGATGTAGGTGAAGCGGTCATCCCGCCACATGGCCGCCACTCGGAAGGGCTCCGAGGCGGCTCGCGGCTCCAGGACGTAGTCGAACCGCAGGGTCGCGGGATAGGCCGACCGGAAGCGCTCGGTCTCGGACTCGATCTCCCGCAGGGCCCGCTCCCGTGCCTGGCGGGCCTGCTCGAGGGCTTGCTCGACCTTGCCCTCCAGACGGGCGGCGGCGTCGCGTGGCTCGAACCGGAGGGGGTCCAGCGCCGGCTGGTCCGGACCCCGGGAACCGGCTGGCGCGAGGAAGATCTTCAGGTCGGGCTCAGAGGAATCGTCTCCGATCTCGCGGAACAGGAGCGTGTAGACGTTGCCCCGGTCGGTGACCAGGGTAACGTTCGTGCTGATCCCCGCGGCGGTCGGCTTGACGAACGCAAGGTTGGCGGCGCCCTGAACACTCCAGTACTCGGCATCGCCGCAGACCCAGTCCAGGATCCGCTCGTCCTCGGGCAGGACGACGGCGGTGGCGAAGCGCAGGCGCGACCTCACTTCGATGACATCGTCGGGCCCGGCCTCGACTTGGCGCGCCGCCGCCTGGTCGATCACCGGCACGGCGGCGGCGAGGGCGAGCAGGACGGCAGGCGCGAGGTTGATTCGTAGCATGGCTTCATTTCTCCAGCAGTGACTCGAGGCCGCGCTCGAAACCGAGGGAGCTGATCGCTTCCAGGCGCCGGGCGGCCTCGACAGGATTGGTGGTGTAGAGCCAGTAGCTGCGCTCGTCGACGCTGAGCTCTAGCACCTGGGCAGCGCCGGGACGATGCAGGAGCATCTGGCGCTTCGGGACGAGGGCCCGGACCGCGTCCGCCTCGGCGGGGCGCAGTCCGAAGGCATCGGAGTACTCGGCAGGATCGAGTTCCGGATTGGCAAGAAAGATCTTGGTCAGGCAGCTCTCGGCCACGGTCCGGCGGAGCCCTGCATCGCCGGCGGCGTCACCGGGCGACTGCGTGGCAAGGATGACTCCCGCATTGCACTTGCGCCAGGTCTTGAGCCCCTCGGCCAGGTAGGAGCCGATCTCGGGGTCGGCCAGGAACTTCCAGGCCTCGTCCACGACCAGCAGCTTCCAGCGCTTCAGGTCCCCGGGCGCGGCGATCGCGGTGCCGAGGCGATGCAGCAGGTAGTACAGGAGAGCCCGGGCCAGTTCCGGCTTGTCGGCGGCGCCGGCCAGGTCGAGCGCCTGCCAGTCCGCCAGCGCGAAGGTGTCATCGGGGTTGTCGAACGCGTAGCCGCGGATGCCGTCCCCCGTCCAGGCCTCCAGCGGACCGCCCAGGCGAGCTGGCAGCAGTCCCCGCAGCGAGGAGAGAGTCCTGGCCTCGGGCTCGAGCTCGTACAGTGCCCGGATCTGCCGGCGCAGGTCCGCCCGGTCGCGAGCATCGCAGGCCGCGCCCTCGGTATCCAGCAGCATGCGCACGAACGACTCGAGAAACTGCAGGTTTCCCGGCGTCGGATCGAGAGCGCGGAACGGATTCAGCCGGCATCCGGTCCCGGGGCTGCCCTGGCCCAGGTCGACATATGCGCCGCCGACCAGCTCGGTCAGGTTCCGGTAGGATCCGCCGAGATCGAGGATGTACACGCGCGGCTCGTACTTGCGGGCATGGGCGAGCAGGAAGTTGAGCAGGAAGCTCTTTCCCGAACCGGTTGCCCCGACCACCAGGGCGTGCGCGATGTCCCCCGCGTGCGCGGAGTAGTAGAAGGGAGTGCGCCTGCTGGTCTCGAAGACCGCGAGGTGCTCGTCGCCGAGGTGGTCGTCGCGGCCACTCCCCTCGGACAGCGCCCAGAGCGGCGCAAGGTCGGCGACGACGGCAGCGGAGAGGTAGCTGGAGCGAATCTGGCGCCGGTGATTGCCCGGCGCCATCGCGAACCACGAGTTGAGGCCGTTGTAGGTCTCGCGATGGAAGCGGGCGTCCGCCGCCGAGGCAATGCGCAGCAGCTCGGGTCGCACCGCTTCGATCTCGGAGGAGCTCTGGCCGCGCAGCGCGACCGTCATGGAATGCTCGCCGAACGGCAGGCCGTCGACCTCGAGTTCCCGGAGGGCGTCCCCCAGCTGGGCGGACTCGGCTTCCGCAGCCTTGTCCTCGAGAGCCCCGGCGGCCTGGGGCGGTGCCTCGCCCGCGGAAGCGTGGGCCAGCATGCTGTAGCGCTTCTGGTGGTAGTGACGCCGGGCGGAGCGGATCCGGCGCCCGGCCCGGGCCGGCTCGTCCCGCTTCCATTCGGCAACCAGGTCCAGGTCGGCGGCCAGCCCGAGAATGTCGCCGAACAGGTGCGCCCGGGTGGACGCGGGCGGGTCGACCAGCGCGTAAGTCTCCACGCGCTCGCCGTCGACAAGCAAGTGGTCGCGGTAGGCCTCGATGTCGCTGATGGCGAGCTGCCGGTCGAGCCCGTCCGTGCCGACCAGGCGGCTCTCGAGCGCCGCCGGCCGGGAGTTCACCGAGAATGCGAGATCGCGGACCAGATCCGCGCCTTCCAGCGGCAGGAGCGGAGTGATGTCGTCGACGAGGCCGGAGAAGGCCGCGATGCCGCCCTCGAAGCGCTCGCAGGCGGAAGCCAGCTGGGACGCGAGCACGGCCCTAGAGCGGTCCTGGGAGAGCCACTGGGAGGCCCTGGCAAGCATGGAGCGCGCGCGGCCGCCACGCGATGGCGAGGGGGGCGCAGGGGACAGGCGGGGATCCCACAGCCAGTAGACGCTGCACTCGATGGTGTACAGGCCCCTGGCCAGCAGGTGCGCCTTCCGCGCGTCGCGCGCCCGGGCGGCGACGGCGTCCCGCGGCTCCCTCTGCGGGAGATCGGACAGGCGACGCTTGCGGACCTGCCACCGGATGCGCCAGCCCGGCTCGAGGCTCTTGAGCGCCCGCTTCCAGCGCAGCGAGGTGTACTCCAGATCGGAAGCGGAGAGGCATTCGAAAGGTGCCCCTTGCAGCCGCGCCCCGGCGACGAGCTCTCCGCTCTTGGCGAGGATCACGCGGTCGGTGGCAAGTCCCAGCCAGGGCAGCTGGGCGTGGAGAGGGGCAGGGTCGTTCCCGGTCACGGCTGAATCTCCGTCACTACCTCGAGGGGCGGCGGTCCCTCCTGCCGCAGGGCAGGGTCGTAGCGTCGGCTGCAGGAAGCGGATCGCAGAAGGACGGCTGGCAGGCAGGGATCGTACCGGGTGGCCAGCAAGCCGCCTCCGTACCCGCACGCGAAGAGCACCAGCCCCGCGAGGGGCGCATTGAAGGAGGAGAACGCCGCTGCGCCGACGCAGGCCGCCCCCAGGAAGAGCCGCCGCTCGCAGCCGAGAAGGGTGAGCGGGCGGCTCAGTGCCGGGTACGCGCTGTGCAGGACGGGAGTGCTCGAGGAGGGCATCAGGGGAACAGCCAGTTCATGAAGTTGACGGCGCCGATGGCCATGCCAACGCCGAAGATGAGGCCGGCCAGGGCCCGCTTGCTGCCGCCCTCGCCGAAGGCGAACATCAGGCCTCCGATCACGATCGCGACGAGGCTGAGACCGCGGGCGATCGGGCCGGTGAAGGCGGTCTGCAAGACCGTGACGGCCTGCAGCCAGGGACTGACGCCGACCTGGGCGAGCAGGGCCTGCGGCGCCGCCGCTAGCACGGCGACCAGGCGCAGTGCGCTGGAACCGATTCGATGGGACATGGGAGTGCATCCTTTCATGCGTGAGTTGGAAATGCGAGAGTTCCGCGGCGCTCGGGGATCGGGCCGATCCGAGCCGGTGAAAGTGTTGGTTGAAGCTTCGCGCCCGTCGAACCAAGCTGCCGGGGAACTCATCTAGAGATAAGAATATCTATGTAAGGAACATCTGTCAAGCGAAAATCGAAAAAAATTCTATTTTTCTTCGAAATCGGCAGTGATCAGCCCGAATTGTTGGGTATTGCGGAGATGCATGTATGGAAGCGGGGCGCCATCCGGGGGACATGCGCACCATGAGCGAGGGGTGTCGCTCACCCTGCTCGGACCTGCTGCCGCATGGCCATTCCGGTCGGGCCCGCTCGCGTTGCGGGCCCAGCCGGACCACTTGGCGGCGAGCGCGCCCTGCCCCACCCGAGCGGGCTTCGTGAGCCGCTGGCGGAGACCGCGCCCGCTCCGGGGGTCCTCATTCGACGCCGGTGGCTGGCCGCCCTGCCTGACGGGCAACCAGGTTGGGGTGGATACCTGGAGAGTGCGGGCCAAGCATTCACACGCGACGGCAAGACCCTTGAGCGAGTGCGGATCGATCACGGCAAGGTGACGGACGGAACGCTAGCACGGATTCCAGCAGCGCAATGCGAACCATGGTCGCGCCGCAATACTTGCGCCAACACGTCGGCAAGCGGTTTGCCGCAACGCATCAATTGGACGGTAACCTCTTGATTCCGCGAGGCAATTCTGGCGGCCCGCAACCTCCGTTCAGGGAGGCCTGTGCAATCCGGGTGCGATACTGGAACCGCCGTGCGGAAGTTCAACACGGAAGGACCCGTGCGCGCAGAGCGGCACTATCGCATCGCCCCGCTCGACCGTATCCGGCTTGACGAGGTCTTGGAACTGATCGAGGACGAGAAGTACTTCGTCCTGCACGCGCCGCGGCAGACGGGGAAGACCTCCACGCTGATCGCACTGCAGGACCTGCTCAACGCCGAGGGCCGCTATCGCTGCCTGCACGTCAACATCGAGACCGCCCAGACGGCGCGGGACGACGTGGACCGGGGCATGCAAGCCATTCTCGGGGCGATCGGGTCCAGTGCACGCCGCATTCTGGGGGACGGCTTCGTGGACTCGGCTAAGCGGCGAGTCCTGGAGGAATACGGGCCTCATGGCGCCCTGAGCGAGATGCTCGTGCAGTGGTCGCTGGCGAGTCCGAAGCCGCTTGTGCTGCTGATCGACGAGATCGACAGCCTGATGGGGGATACATTGATCTCGGTGCTCCGCCAGCTGCGCTCGGAATACGATCGGCGGCCGGCCGAGTTCCCGCAGAGCGTCGTGCTGTGCGGGGTCCGCGACGTGCGCGACCACAGCACCTACTCGGCCCGGCAAGGCACCCACGTCAAGGGCGGTAGCGGCTTCAACATCAAGGCCAAGTCGCTGCGGCTGGCGGACTTCACGGAATCGGAAGTGCGGTCGCTGCTGGGCCAGCACACCGAGGAGACGGGGCAGCAGTTCGAGGAGGCCGCCCTCGAGCGGGTCTGGCACCTGACCCGGGGCCAGCCCTACCTGGTCAACGCCCTCGCCCAGCGTGCCTGCTTCAAGGATCCGGCCGGCCGGGACCGCAGCCGGGCGATCGGCTCGGAGGCCATCGAGACCGCCAAGGAGGGCCTGATCCTGGACCGCGTGACGCACCTTGACCAGCTGGCGGACAAGCTGGAGGAGGAGCGCGTCCGGCGGGTCATCGAGCCCCTGCTGGCAGGCAGCGAAGGGCCTGGCGAGGTTTCGGGCGAGGATCTGGACTACGTGGTGGACCTCGGTCTGGTGCGCATTGACGGAGGGATTGAGATGGCCAATCCGATCTACCGGGAAATGGTGCCGAGGGACCTCACATCTGTCCAGGAGAAACGTATTGCCCACTGGGCCGAGTGGCACGTGCGCGCGGACGGCTCCCCGGACATGGCGAAGCTGCTGGCTGCGTTCCAGGAGTATTTCCGCGAGCACGGCGAGCACTGGCCGGAGGGGTTCGCGTACAAGGAGGTCGCTCCTCTGCTGCTGCTGCAGGCGTACCTGCAGCGGGTGGTGAGTAGAGGCGGGCGGCTGGAGCGGGAATACGGGCTGGGACGCGGACGGACGGACCTGCTGGTGCTGTGGCCGGACTGCAAGGGCGAGAGCCCGGACGGAATGCGGAAGCACGTGATCGAGCTGAAGGTGGCGCGCGAGGGACGCGGGCCGGAGAGACAGGTTCGGGAGGGCCTGGAGCAGACCGCGGCCTACATGGACCGCTGCCGGGCAGAGTCGGGGCATCTGGTGGTGTTCGACACGCGTCCGGGGCGTAGCTGGGAGGAGCGCCTTTACCGGCGCGACGAGAGCGTGGGCGAGAGATCTGTCACGGTCTGGGGAGCGTGAGTCGGCTGCGGCGGCTGGGGCAATGCTCGTGCTTCAAGGGCCCGGGCCGCGGATCCGAGCGCCCCTGGATCAGGGGGCGCAATCCCGATCGAGTCCCTTGCCGGGCGCCTCGAGGCACCCCTGAGTCGGCGAACCGGCATGGTCGTCGACTACCCCGAAGTCGAGCGAAGGACCTCCCTCCGAACCTGGCGACGCGGCCTCTCGCACCCGCTCGAGATCGTGCTGCGCAGAAGGCCGGCCCGTGCGATCCGGGTGGGATACTGAAACCGCATTGAGGTTCTTCAACACCGAGGGTCCGATCGAGAGGCAGGACCATTACTGCGTGGAGCCTCTGGAGCGCATCGATCTCCAGGAACTCCTCACGCTGATCCGCTGGAAGAAGTACTTCGTGCTGCATGCGCCGCGGCAGACGGGCAAGACCTCCATGCTGGTCGCACTGCAGGACCTGCTCAACGCCGAGGGGCGCTATCGCTGCCTGCACGTCAACATCGAGACCGCCCAGACGGCACGGGACGACGTGGCCCGCGGCATGCGAGCCATTCTCGGGGTAATCGCGTCCAGGGCGCACCGCATCCTGGGGGACGGCTTCGTCCAGTCGATCTGGAAGGCTACTCTCGCGGAGAGCGGTGGAGACAATGCCCTGCGCGAGACGCTGGTGCAGTGGTCGCTAGCGAGTCCGAAACCGCTCGTGCTGCTGATCGACGAGATCGACAGCCTGATGGGGGATACATTGATCTCGGTGCTCCGCCAGCTGCGCTCGGAATACGATCGGCGCCCGGCGGAGTTCCCGCAGAGTGTCGTGCTGTGCGGAGTCCGCGACGTGCGCAACTTCAGCATCTACTCGGCCCGGCAAGGCACCCACGTCAAGGGCGGCAGCGCCTTCAACATCAAGGCCGAGTCGCTGCGGCTGGGGGACTTCACGGAGCCGGAAGTGCGGTCGCTGCTGGGCCAGCACACAGAGGAGACGGGGCAGCAGTTCGAGGAGGCCGCCCTCGAGCGGGTGTGGCACCTGACCCGGGGCCAGCCCTATCTGGTCAACGCCCTCGCCCAGCGTGCCTGCTTCAAGGATCCGGCCGGCCGGGACCGCAGCCGGGCGATCGGACCGGAGGCCATCGAGACGGCCAAGGAGGGCCTGATCCTGGACCGGGTCACGCACCTCGACCAGCTGGCGGACAAACTGGAGGAAGAGCGCGTCCGGCGGGTCATCGAGCCCCTGCTGGCAGGCAGCGAGGGGGCCAGCGAGGCTTCGCACGAGGACCTGAGCTACGTGGTGGATCTAGGTCTGGTGCGCGTTGACGGAGTGGTTGAGATGGCCAATCCGATTTACCGGGAAATGGTGCCGAGGGACCTCACATCTGTCCAGGAGGAACGTATTGCCCACTGGGCCGAGTGGCACGTGCGCGCGGACGGCTCCCCGGACATGGCGAAGCTGCTGGCTGCGTTCCAGGAGTATTTCCGGGAGCACGGCGAGCACTGGCCGGAGCGGTTCGCGTACAAGGACGTCGCTCCTCTGCTGCTGTTGCAGGCTTACCTGCAGCGTGTGGTGAGCAGAGGCGGGCGGCTGGAGCGGGAGTACGGGCTGGGACGCGGACGGACGGACCTGGTGGTGCTGTGGCCGGACTGCAAGGGCGAGAGCCCGGACGGAATGCGTAAGCACGTGATCGAGCTGAAGGTGGCGCGGGAGGGACGCGGTCCGGAGAGACAGGTCCGGGAGGGCCTGGAGCAGACCGCGGCCTACATGGACCGCTGCGGGGCAGAGTCGGGGCACCTGGTGGTGTTCGACACGCGTCCGGGGCGCAGCTGGGACCAGCGCCTGTACCGGCGCGAGGAGAGGGTAGGCGAAAGGTCCGTCACAGTCTGGGGGGCGTGAGCAGACTGAAGCAATGGCAGGGCGAGCCGGTGCCGGACGGGTTTGTCAACATGGACGGGAGTAGCTGCGAACCATTCGTGGGTGGGTCAGATCGTCGCGCCGCAAGTTCGCGCCACGACCCCCGCAAGCGATTTTCCGCAACGCATCAGTTGGACACTGATCTCTTGATTCCCCCAGGCGATTCTGGCGGCACGCAACCGCCGTTTATCGCGCCTGTGCACCCCCTGCCCGTGAACCAGTACGGGAACGAGGTGAACTCCGCAGTCTCTCGGGAGCCACCCGTGAGTCAGGACTGCGCCGCCCTTGAGTTGCTTGACAACGTCGTCTGAATCGAAGCGGCCGGCCTTTAGCTCCGAGAAGTGCCACCCACTCTTTGCCATCTTTGGCGCAAGCCACCAGACAGTCGCAGCGCTTCTGGTCCGAAACCCCCAACGTCTCGCAGTCTAGATCCACAGTGAGGCGAGCCCCTGCCAGGTTTGCCAGACTGACCCTGCAGTTATTCTTCTTGACCTGACTCGCATGGCGCGCATCCGGAACCACATCGGACACCGCCTTCACCAGACTGTTCACGCCCCGTTCGCATCCTGACTGCGGTCGAATATCGTGGCGCCTTGGTTGTACAGTTTCTCGCTCACATCATCAAAGTCGGTCGGATAAAGGCCCGTCTCCTCGTCCAGCACTACCTCCTCCGCCACAGACCCGGCAGAGTTTCGTCCTGGACTGAAGAGCCACACGCCAACCTGCTCTGGCCGAATGGCGTGGCCTGCGTTCCCCAAGTCCTCCTGGTGGCGCTCCGGCAACCCCGAGAGCCGCACGAGGTTGGCGAACTGCTCCAGGAACCATTCGCTGTGAGTGGTCATGATGATCCGAACGCCTCGACGTACCAGGCCCGCGATTTCGCGTGCGAGAGCCGCTTGCTTGGCCGGGTGCAGGTGCGATTCCGGTTCTTCAATGATCAGCAAGTCGTTCTCACGCACGAGGTGGCGCAGGTAGAGCACCATCGGGGCCAACTCTGACACCAGGGAAGACGCACGCGCCAACGGCAGGTCGTCGTCCCAGCCCTTGGGTCGGTATGCAAGCAATGGATATCCGGCCTCCGAGTCGTCAAGCCGCACCGCGCCGTCGAGGATTCCCTCCTCGAGTTGTGCGCCCAGATCGGTCTGCTTGCCTTTGAGCGGTCGTCGCTGCCGACTCATTTCAATCAGTTCGCCCATAAAGTCGGCCAAGACCCCGGACAGCATAGGAATGCCCGGTCGAGCGGCCGGCCGCAGGCCCGCGGATGCCACGCTCTGGACAATCGAGCTCACGGCGACTTGGTGGCTGCGCATGACTCCGGTGCGGTTGGCCGGCAAGTAGTATGCCGGGCGCATCACCGGACGAAACAGGTTCAAGAGGAGCCGTTGAAGCATGTCTCGCAGCATCCGGTCGAGCGCATCGGCGTTGGTGCCATGCAGGGGCCCGGATCTCTCGAGCAGCTTGCGCCCATCTCCCATGCTGGCGATCCCCTCGCGAACCGACTGCGTGTCAATGCCGGAAATGATTCCCGTCAGGTCCTGGCTAGACTTCGCGAGCTTGATTGTGTAGCGAATGCTCTGAGCGCTGTTGGAACCCGAAGAGGTCAATTCCAGCTTGGCATCCGTCTTCCCACTCGACCGCCGGATTAGCTCGACAGGGCTGTCAACTCCGAAGCAGCGACACAACTCATGCCTCAGGCCACTAGTCTGCCCGGAAGCATCTTCCAGCCGGCACTGCAAGTACTCCGCTACCCGCGCGGGGAGATCAATTCCAAAACCCCCGGATTCTCGTAAGGCCCAATTGTTGAGATCCTCCCTCAAGGAAGCAGTAGGGCGACTTTCCGAGAGCCTACGAAGCTCATCCCAATGCCAGGGATCTCGCCAGGGTACGAAAGATCGATGAAGGGCGTACAGCAGGGTTGCCAGATAGGATTTTCCAGTGTTGCTCGGGCCAATGAATATCGTGAGCGGACGTAACATGATGTCCGCATTAGCGATTGGCCCGAAATCCTCTGCTGCGATACGGTAGTTGAACTCGTCGGACATGGCCACCGCCGCTACAGAATCAGCCCCCTGAAGGTAGCATTCAGCATAGACGGGACGCTCGATGACGGTCCCGATGCGGCCGCCGTCTTGAACAGTTCGACAGTTTGGCCCGGACGGGCGGCGCGGGAGTTGAGGAGGCACGGGTCTCGTGAAGGACACAGGGCTGCTCCGCAGGGATGGCACGGGACCGGACAAATCGAGATCGGATACACGACTCGCCCCTGAGTGGGGGCGGCCATCCGGGCGAAGCACCGGCATGGAAGCTGCTGAATTACTGCAGGAGTGCGGGAGCGGCCCGTCCGGGCACCCCACTAGCTCGGCGTCAGCGCCATATTCGACTGTCGCTCGCGTCGCTGCAGAATCGGCAGGGGCTGGCTGGCCAGCTCGGCCGCAACCGGGGTGCCTTGGGATGCCTGGCGCCAACAGGAACGGAGTGCCTTGCCCCCGCGCTCGGATGCCGACTGAAGACTTCCGCGAAGGCCAAGCCATTGCAACCGGCGACTGACTCGCCGGTCTCGAAGCCGCTGGCGGATGCCAGAAACACGCCAGCTACGACGGTGTATTCTCATTCGGTTCGCGCGCGGAAGCAGCGAGCGGTGGCACAGAGCGTCCTGACCAATCCTCGCCAATGGCCGCGATCGAATGACCTCTGTGCAGTCGTCAACCTGCGCACTGTTGGGGTGCGGGACTGACTCGACCCTAACGGACGGACCGGCCTAGGGCCGACGGATCCTGCCGATCGCCCAGGTCGCCGCGGAGGTGACGCTGCTATCGTCCACGTACCTCAGCTCGGCCAGCGAAGGCAGCGCGCCGACATCGCGCCGGGCCCCGATAGAGTTGATCACGCCGACGAGGAGACTGCCCTCGACGGAACCCAGCGCATCCTGCAGGGCCTGCGAAGCTGCGTCCCCGTGCATCGGCTCGAGAGCCGTGCGCGCATAGTGCGATAGCTTCGGATCCGAGAGCAGGCGTGACAGGGCCGGAACCGCAGTGTCGTCGCCGACCACTGCGAGGCGCTGGCACGCCTTTGCCTTGGAGAACTCGCTCGAATCGTCGCTCTCGAGAATCCTGACGAGTGCGGCCGTATCCCCCTGCATGATCGCGGAGGACTTGAAGGCCGTCGACTGGAGTTGCTCGGCCAGCATCTCGGCCAGCCGTGCGCGCGATTGCGCCCGGAGCCGGTCGAGGCCGGCAAGGATCGCCCCGGTGAGGGCCAGGAAAGTGCGCCGTACCATCACTGTTCTCCTGTCACGCCAGCCGCCAGGGTTCCCGCATCGCCCGGGACCGCATCCGATTGGCTTCGTCGCTGCCCGGGAAGCTGTCCGTCGCAGGATCGAAGTCCAGGGATTGCCCGAGCTGGTAGGCGATGTAGGCGGCATGGCAGGCAATATGAGTCTGGCACGCGGCCAGCGCGTTCGCGCGCGTCTCCCGGCGGGTCTTCACGCAGTTGAGGAAGTCCCGCACATGCCGCGTGGTGGCCTCCCTAGCGTCCTCGAACGTCTTCCGGAACTGCCGCAGGCTGTCGGAAGTCTCGACGATTCCGGCGTCTCCGGTCTGCACCCAGCCCTCGTCGCCCTCGAAGCGAGCGGCGCAGGCGCCGAGCCCGTCCCATCCGGTGTCCCGCAGCACCAGCTTGAGTCCGTTGGCGTAGCGGAAATCCACGGAGTACGGCGTGACGCCTTCCGGACGATGCGGTTCGAAGTGCACGGGAGCTGTCTCGTCGAGCCGCGCTGCGGCGTGGCAGAGATCCACTGTGTGGGAGCCCCACTCGAGAATCCCGCCGCCATGGAAATCGAAGAAGCCACGCCAGCGGCTTTTGACGTACAGCGAGTTGTAGGGGCGCCACGGCGCAGGCCCGAGCCATCGGTCCCAGTCCACGACGCTCTTGGGGGGCTCGGGCTCGGCTTCCAGCCAGTCGTGGGTGGTGAGCGGAGTGTACCGGTTGCCGGGAGCGGCATTGGCATGCAACTCGCGAAGCTCTCCCAGCGTTCCGTTGCGGGCGAGGTCGATGCAGTACTCGAAATTCGTTCCGTTGCGTCGCTGCGTGCCAGCCTGGTACACGCGCCCCAGCCGATGAAACGCATCGGCGAGAGCGCGGCTCTCGGCGATCGTCATCGAGCAGGGCTTCTCGCAATAGACGTCCTTTCCGGACTGCGCGGTCAGGATAGACAGCAGCGTGTGCCAGCGATCGCCCGTGGCGATCAGGACGGCATCGATATCCTTCCGCTCCCACAGGTCGTACATGTCGGCGTGCATCTCGCAGTCGCTGTTGCCGTGATGCCGGTCGACCTTGGACTTGATCTCTTCCCGCCTCTCGTTGCGGGCATCGCAGATCGCCCGGAACTGCACGTCGTCGTGGGCGAGGAATGACTCCAGGACCCGCTCGCCGCGGCCGCCGATTCCCAGCCCTGCGACGTTGATGCGATCGCTCGGCGGAACGGCCCCGGCCAGACCGAGCGCGCTGGCGGGAACGAACAGCGGCGCGGCCGCTGCGAAGACTCGCCGCCTCGAGAGAGCGGTCGGCGAAGGATCAGGGGTGGATGCATCGTCAGGCATGTTGGTGCTCCCGGGCGGCCTGGCTGCAGGCCGGATTCCGCGTCAAGGCACGAGGTCGGCTCCGTAGGCCCCGATCACGTCTCCAAGCCGCCAAGTTCCGATCAGGCCGATAGGACCGTCCGCACTAGCCCCGAGGAACTTGCCTTCGAGCCGCCTGGTTCCCGAGAACGACGCCTCCGTACGGAAGGGGTCTAGGTACCGGACGCGGACGGACGGCGAGCTGCTGGCGAATTCGACGCGGTCGCCCGAATCGAGCCGCACCCGCATGCCGGTGAACCGCAGTTCCGCGACGGCAAGGTCGTTGTGGACGAAGTAGTCCCCGTCCGTGAGGCTCGCCATGCCGCTGATGACGGCCCAGACCTCGGATCCCTGAGGGGTGTCGTCCCAGTCCACTGAGATACGGACGCTGGCGTCATAGTATTCCGGCACGGAGGATCCCGAATCCACGGCCCTGGTTGCGCCTTCGTAGGTCGCCACGAAGTTCCGCGGGAAGTTCGGGTCGCCCGGCTCGAACACGGTCGGCTGCAGCGGGCTGTACGCAAACACGTCGGGCCGCTCGGAGTTGGGCAGGTTCCGCCGCTGCAGGCCGATCGCGCTCTCGATCTGGGTCTTGCCCCAGGCGCCGAACCGCGTGTAGTCGGTGTGGCCGAACTCGACTATCACCTCGTAGGACACGGCCCGGTGGATGTCGTCGAAGTCGAGGCCGTCCACCCTGCTCTCGCTGCCGGCCTCGCCCTCGAAGACCCCTCCGTCCCTGAGCGAGTCCTCGAACCGCAAGGGGCTGGCCAGCGCCGCAATCGCATCCTCGAGCAGTTCGACGGCGGCGGCGTCGCGATTGTCGAGCGTGCTGCCCGCCGGATAGGTCCGTCCAAGAGGGTCGGAGCCGAAACGGTCGAACACATGGTCTTCCAGCGCCCGGTTCGCCGCGTCCCAGAGCGCCTGGCGGACGGTCGTCGAGGTATTGCTGATGGTCCTGTAGACCCGGAGCAGCTCGAGTTGCTCGGCCAGCGCGTCGCTGGCAACCTCCATGAGGGTGTCGCCGATCTCGGACACTCCGCCGTTCCGGTACAGCATGGCGGCGGAGAATTCGAATTCGTCGCCGTCAGGGTCGAGCGCGCCGATCGTGATGTCGCCCCGACTGTCCGGCTGGTTGACCAGGAAGGTCAGCGAGTCGCGGCCCTCGTCCAGGATCGCGGGCGGAAGCGGGTCGGCGATCTGGGCGGGGCCCCGCTCGGCGCCGAACGCGCCCGTGAGGAGAGTGGCGCTTCCGCTCTCCAGAGTCCATGTCCCGATGACAGCGTCCGCGCTCTGGCTTCCCTGCCCCAGGAACTGGCCCTCGAACTCCCCGGAGAGCGACCGCGGCCCCGGCGAGCCCGCGACCGGGGCGTAGGTGACGGTCGCAGGACTTCCGCCCGAAGTGCCGAAGGAGCCATTGCTGGAATGCAGGGTCGCATCGGAGAGGCGAATCGTGTCGACCTCGCCAAAGCTGTAGGTCCAGGCCTCGCCGGCCCTGTTGCGGAGGCCGGACACGAAGGCGGTGACGTCCTTGGTCGTGAAGCGGACCCTGAGGTCGATCTCGCCGAAGTACAGCCCGAGATCGTTGCCCTCGCCCGCGGCAATGGTCTGGCCGGAGTAGACGGCCTCCCCGAGCCCCGCCAGGCTCGTGGTGCGCGCCCGGTCCAGGGGGCTGTAGGCGAAGGACCCGAGCCCCTCGTCCCCTGCAAGCCTGGTCAGCGGGCCCGACGCCCTGTCCCGCGTGCTCCTGTGGTAGGCGCCGAAGCGCGTGTTCCTGGTCCAGCCGAACCCGAATTCCTCGACCGACCGGTCCAAGTCGAACACGTCCTCGATCTCCGACGAGCTGATCCGCGCATCCTGGAAGATGCCCTCCTCGACGGCATCCTCGAGGGCTGCCTCGCTGCCGAGGGCCTCCAGGACGTCCGCGATGTCGTCCAGCAGCTCTTCCGCATCGATCGAATTGTTCGCGTGCTTGGGTACGTCTCGCGCCAGCAGGCGACTGCGCTCGCCGGGGAACAGCGTCTCCAGCTCGTCGCCGATCTGGTCCCAGCGCGCCTCGATATCGCGGTCCAGGGACCCGACGCGGTCGCCGAGATCGAGCAGCGCCTCGATGTCGAAGAGAAGATCGGAAATCCTGTCCCTGGCGTTATCGGCGAAGGAGGCGGTCTGGCCCACGTAGCGTGTCTCTGACAGGGTGGCGAGCGAGTACCGGACGCCTTCGATCTCCAGCCTCGTTCCGGCCCGGCTTCCACTCCCGTCAGCCTCCCGGAGCCGCGACCGCACGCCCACGTAGGTCTCGAGCGTGTCGCGCACGAGCGGCCCGCCGGGGTCGGGCGGGACGACTGGCACGGGCCCGTCGGGGCTCGTTGCGGACCATGTCCCGCCGGAATACGTGAACCGGTACCGGACACTGCCGACCGTGAGCAGGTCGCCGCTGCGGACCTGGCGGCCCTCCAGCCAGTAGGTGCCGTCCTCCATCCGGGTCAGCACGATCGGGGCCGGTGCTCCCTGGGCCGACACGGGCACCTCGAGCGGCAGCGGCTCGGCGCTGGTATAGCCGGGAAAGAGAACCAAGGTGTACTCGTGGCCGTTCGAGCCCACGACCGTGTCGCCGCTGCGGACGATGTCAAGGCCCAGCTGGTAGGCTCCGTTCTCGAGCGGGGTCAGCTCGATCGTCCCGCCGTACTCGCCGAGCCGGACCCGGACGGGAACGGCCGCGAACTGCGCCGTCCAGTCACCGTCGGGACCGAGGCTGAAGCGGTACCGGCCCGCTCCCGCCAGATCGCGGATCTCGCCGTCAGCGAGGGGCCTGCCCTGGAGCCAGTAACGGCCGCCCTCCAGGACCTCGACTCCCACCACGAAGGGCGAGTCCCCGAGCCTGACGACCTTCGGTCTGGGCTGCACGAACACGGCGGTCCAGACACCGTCAAGGCTGCGGTCGAGGCGGTACCGGCTGCCGCTGGATGCCGTGACGACCCTGCCTGGCGGAAGCAACCCGCTGTCAAGGCGCACGGACCCGTCCTCCTGCTCGTGGAGACGAACGAACTCCCCGCTGGAGCCCAGAGGGACCACGGCAGGGCCGGGGGCGATGTACTCGGCCATCCAGATGCCGTCGGCGAGGGTCAGCCGGTAGCCGGCTGCGTTATCGCCCTCGACGACCTGACCGCTGGCAAACGCGTCGCCGTTGAGTGTCCAGCCGCCGGCCTCCGTCGAGACGAGCGTGATCTTCCCGCCGCGGGTGCCCAGTTCCACGACCGCGATCTCCGGGAGGAATCCGTCGGAGGCCACCTGGGAGAATCCGGCACCGGGAAGCGCGACCCCCAGGAGGATAGCGAACGGCAGCAAACGCTTGGATGGTTGAGACATAGCCACTACAGGCCCTTCCACACTCCCCCGAACAAGTATAAAGGTACTGATCTAGGAACCGAAAGTCCCGGAATGAAGATGCAGGGATTCCTGCAGCCTCCGCGCCGTATGGGCGACCGCAATCCGGCTGGCCGAGCCGGGTCCTGGAATCACGCAAGGGCCCCGGCGACTCGGCGCGGAACGCGGCGACCGGCGCACCGCGGGACCGAGCATGAAGGGGCCGGCAGTCCAAGCCGGAACGGACTCTCGCCGGTCCGCCGCCAGGAGGGGGAAGTCCGGAGCGCGGGCCGGCGGGGCCGCGCGCCGCGGCCGAGATTCCGCGGCGGATCTGCCAGCTGCCGCCGCCCTTCCCGGCGGGGCCCCAGATTGCGGCGGCACGCCGTGCCGCGGACCGTTATATATAAGGTGTGCCCGTCACCGATCGGTACGGGATCCTTGCCCGCGACACTGCAGGCCTGTTGCCCGCAACCGCGGAGCAAGCCGCCCGGATCGGGCCAGGGGAGGATGCCGCCGCCAGGCTTGGGGGATGGATCCGCCATGGGAGGCGGCCGGCTGCCCGGCCAGGGCGGAGTCGCCGGCACAGCGCGGCGGGGCGGGTCCGAAGCGCCTGCCCGCTGGAGACAGCCGGGCCCCGAGCGCTGCCGGCACGGCCGGCGGAGGAGCCGGGGACTCATGCCGGTCCGCGCAAGCTGGCGCGGATTTGCGGCATTACAGGTCGGAATTCACGCCCTTGCGGCGAAAAACCGCCGGGTTGAATCAAAAAATGGAAACAATTCTAGTGCTAGAATGTTTCCACGAGGACAAGAAGGTATCGAAATGACTCGAACGCACCGATTCTCGACAGGATTCCAAGCATGGGTTGTCGCGGCACTCATGACGCTGATTGCGGCATGCGGAGGCTCCGATCCGCCCCCGCGCCGCCTGCTCCCGCGCCCTTCCAGCCCCAGGTCGTGGTCGTGGACCTGGGGAGTCACGGAGGCAGGGCGACTCTCGTTTCGACCCAGGCTGGCGGCTGGACACTGAACGGCGAGTCGTTCTCGAGCGGAAGCACGGCGATGGGCTCGGGCGGCAGGACCTACAGGCTGACGCTGACGTCCGGGACCTGGACGGCCGAGTTCGTGCCCCCGGATCCCGAATCCATCGCCCTGGGCGGCAGCGGCGACTCCGTCGCCCTGCAGCGGCAGGAGGACGGCTCGTACCAGCTCGGCGGCACGGCCCTGACGAGCGGGGAGATCCGGCAGGTCGACAGCGGCAACCGATACCGGTTCGTGCTGGGCACGGGCGGGACCTGGAGCGCCGAGTTCGTGGCGCCGGACCCGGTCAGCGTGGCGCTGGGGCGAAGTGGCCGGACCGCCCTGGTGCAGGCGCTGGAGGACGGCACGTACCAGATCGCCGGCGAGCCGCTGGCCAGCGGGGATGTCCGCGACACGGGGAACGGACTGCGGTACCGGTTCATTCTGGGCAGTAACGGGACGTGGTCGGCGGAATTCGCCGGATCGGAGCCGATCATCGTGACGCTCGGGTCGACAACCGCCACGGTGGCCATCACGCGCCTGGAGAGCGGCCAGTTCCAGCTGGAAGGCCTGCTGCTGGGCAGCGGGGACGTGCGGACCTTCCCGAACGGCAACAGGTACCGGTTCGTCCTGGACGCGAGCGGTGCCTGGACCGCGGAATACGTCGGCGGGGAACCGGTGATCGTCAGGCTCGGATCGAGCGCGGCATCGGTAGCGGTCACGCGGCTGGAGAGCGGCCAGTTCGAACTGGAGGGCAACCCGCTGGCGAGCGGGGAGGTGGTGCGGTTCCCGAACGGGAACAGCTACCGGTTCGTCCTCAGCGCCCTGGGCCTGTGGACCGCGACCTACGTCGTGGAGCAGGTGCGGGTGGAGCTGGGCGAGCTAGGCGGCTCGACCGTCCTGGAGCGGCAGGAGAACGGCACTTTCACGAGGAACGGGATCCCGGTTGCGAACGACTCGGTGGTGCAGGGCGTCAACGGGCGGGAGTACCGCCTGCGGCTGCGCGCGGGCGGCTGGAGCGCCGAGCTGGTGCCAGTTCTGGCGCGAGTCACCGTCCTCGGTTCCACGGATTCGTTCGACCTGGTCCAGGAGGAGAACGGCACCTTCACGATCGAGGGCCAGCGCGCGGACGACGGCGGCGAGGTCCGGGTGGAAGGCTCCACCTACGAGCTGCGGTTCCGCAACGGGATCTGGACAGCGAGCTTCCTGTACGGCGAGGTCGTGATCGAGCTCGGGAGCAGCCGCGACACCATCACGGTCGAGCTGCTGCCGGACGGCACCTACGAGTACGACGGCCGGCGCATTCGCAACGGCAGCGTCGTCACCAGCCCGAGGACCGGGACCCGCTACCGGCTGCGGCTGGTCGGCAACGAGTGGTCGAGTTCCGAATACACGCTGCCTACGGGCGGGGGCGGCGGATCCGGGGGCACGCCGACCACGACCGTGCAGAATCTCGAGGACGCGCTGCCCGCGGGCTTCCTGCGGGACTCGGGCGGGCGCCTGCAGTCGCGAGTACCGGCGCAGCTGGTGAAGGCGGGCCAGTCCGATGTGGCCAGCGTGGACTACGGCAATTACGACGGCAGCGGCTCGGTGGAGACCGGCACCTTCGTGGACGCGGCCCGGAGGGAGCTGCAGGCCGCCGTGGACGAGATCAGCGGTCTCGCCGACGGGACCGACTCGGAGGAATTCGTGGCCCGCGTCGTCATCGCGGACAGGTGGCCGAAGGTCCGGGCAGCCCTCGGCAGGGTCTTCACGAACGGGGCCACGCTGCTCAGCGACCTGCCGGCGAGCACGGACAGCATCGACGAGGACGCCCGCCTGGACGATCTCGAGGACCTGCTGGCAGCGATGGGGGACGAGGGCACCTTCGAGGACGAGGTGGTTGAATCGTTCGGCGAGTTCTCTTCGCTGGGGATCACGGACCGGTCGCTTGCCGAGGCGATCTTCCAGGCTCGCAAGGGCGCCTTCACTCTGGCGACGACCGAGCACGCGCGCTTCGGCGTGCTGGCGGAGCCGAGCGGCGTGGCGACGGCGCAGGCTGTCGCCAGCGCCAGCACGCGAACGTTCGTCACTCGCGCGTTCGCGTGGAGCCCGTCGGCCGCGACGGCCACGAGCAGCCTGCCGAGCCGCGGCACGGCCCGCTTCAGCGGGCGCACCTACGCCGCGGACCCGGCAGAGGGGAACGTCTACCAGGGGACCATCCAGCTGAGGGCTTCCATCGGCATCGAGTACATCGAGGCGGAGATCACAGGCCTGCGGGACACGGATTCGGGTGCCGACTTCCGGCATGACGGGGATCCTGTCGCGAAGATCACGCTCCCGACCATCCAGCACGGGGAGTTCGACAACAACGGCGGATTCGCCGCGACGGGCAGCCCTACGGCCAGGATCGAGTACTCCGGCACCAACAGCCTGTTCCCGAACAGCGTGAGTGCGGAGTTCCGCGGCCACTTCGTGGGCACGAGCAGCAGTCCCGCGGAGGAGGTGTTCGGGGCATGGGCGATCAAGGCCGACCGCGACACGATCCTGCTAGACGGATCCTACGCCGCCGAGTACGATTCGACGGACCGCACCGTCCTGCCGAGTTCGGACAACGACGGCCTGCAGTCCGAGGCCGAGGAAACGAGCCTGCTCGGGGACGCGCGCCTGAATGTCGCGAGCGACGGGCTGATCCTCACCGAGCTTCCGAACGAGCCGTTCACGATCGCGGAGCTGTACGGCTCCAGTTCCGTCCGCTCGGACTCGGAGGGGGACAACACCGGCAGGGTTGTCTTCCGCGCCACCGATTACACCCGGCTCGGGGCCTGGGCGACGTTCGCCAGCGGGGACTATTCCAAGAGCGGCGCCTTCGGGTACGCGACGCTCGCCGAGACCAGCTACTCCGGCAGTTCCGACAACAACTATCCCCGGAACGTCACGGCGACGTACTCCGGCGCTACGTCCGCAGTCGACAGCGAGGGCAATCTATTCGACGGCGATGTCGCCGTGAGCGTCCAGTGGAACCACGACAGCGTGGGCGGGGAAGTGGTGGCGATCTTCAGCGACCTGCGCAATGCGAGCTCGGGCGGAAGCTTCGAGATCAGCGGCCAGGACGTGGACCGTATCGGGTTCCGCGGGACTTTCACGGGGGTGACGTTCCAGGTCAACGACCCGAGCGTGGAGTATCGGGCAGGCGGCTCGCCTGTGACGAGGAGCGGCTTGATTGGCGGGGAATTCCTGGGCACGGGCGGTACGGACGGCCCGTTCGCGGTGATGGGCAACTGGAGCATGCAGGAAAACCGCGCGGACGTCCTGAGGGGCGCGTTCGGGGCGGACTTGGTACCCGAGCCGTAAGCGGAGAGCTCCGATTCACCTACCGGTCCGGCGTGGGCGCCAGCCTCCCAGCGGCGGCATTCACCGGGGCGTGAGGGCGCTTGGCGCAGGAACCTTCAGGGCAGCCGGCCATGCACGCGGGGGCCTTGCTGGCGGCGTTTCCGCGTGCGGACCGTCGCCACGTGGCGGCACGCATCGACGTGGCAGACTCGATTGCGCGAGCGAACTCCGGGGGCTGGCACACCTGGCAGCACAGGCGTCGACACGCGGACTCGGAGAACCCGTCCCTGTCGACGCTCGAACGGCGCAGAGAGGACAGTCGGCGAGCATCACCTGTCGCATTCCATGATGTTTCTGATTTCCAGGAACCGGATCATCGGGGCGATGTTCTCCATGTGAGCGCTCCGGGGCCGAGCCTCCAATCCAGCAGCAGCGAGCGGACGCACCGAGCGACATTTCCCATACGGAATGTGGTAGGGTTAGGGGCTCTGGTTCCAAGAGCTGAACCAGACTGAATGGCCGCAGTGGGGCCCTCGGAGTCGATGCAGATTAGCCGTGGCCGCGTTTTCTTGATCCGGGCTGCGTGCGTGGCGGCATTGATCCCGGCAGCGCAACTTGCTACGGGAGCGGAGAGCGCAAGCGGTCGCGGGCCCAGCGGGACACTGCGATACGAAGTGATCGAGGGCTGGGCGGTGCACGCAGGCGACATCGTGCTCGGCAGGGTCGGCAAGACGGGGGCTGCCGAGCCAGGCGCGCCGGAGGAGCCAGCGCTGCCCGATTGGCGAACACCTCGCTCCCAGTCGATTGGTACGGCCGTACCCTTGTGGAATCGGGGGATTGTCCCGTACGTGATTGACGGGGGGTTCTCCGAGGAGACGAGGGAACTGATCCTGGCGGCCATCCAGGAATGGAACGACAAGACGATCATCACGCTCGTGCCACGCGCGACCGAGCGGGACTACGTTCGATTCCAGACGACCACGGAACGATGTCGCTCGCACATCGGGAGGATGGGGGGCCAGCAATCGATCTGGTGGGTCAGTTCGGGCAGTGCTTGCGGGGGGATTACCTTCCTGCTCCACGAGATCGGGCACACCGTGGGACTGTGGCACGAGCACCAGCGAGTGGATCGCAACCAGTACCTAACGGTGCGGCAGGAGGGCCTGATGCAGAGCGGGATGGAGTGGGTACTGCCGAGCGGCCATCCGGCCGAAGGGCCTTACGACTACGCCTCCGTCATGCACTATCACCCCCTGGCCCACTCCCGGGACGGGCTGCCGGTCCTGGAAACGATCCCGCCGGGCATACCGGTCCGGGCGAACGGAGGCCTGCTCTCGCAAGGCGACATTCACCGCGTCGCCCGCCTGTACGGCCGGCAGCGCTGGGCAACGACAATCACCACGAACCCTCCGGGACTGCCCCTCGTGATCAACGGCAAGCTGACGCAGACTCCGTCAACCTACTACTGGATGCACGGCATAACGAAGAGCCTGTCGGCACCGGCGATGCACGAAGAGGACGGAACCCGCTACCTGTTCGCACGCTGGAGCAGCAACCGCTCCCGCACGCATAACTTCACGGTTGGGCTCGGCGGAACCTGGATCGAGGCGAACTACATCGTGCAGCATGCGGTGTCGGCCACTCCCCATCCAGCAGAGGGGGGCAGCGTGACCATCGAGCCGCCGTCACCGGACGGCTACTACACCCTGCGAACAGCCCTGACTGTCCGGCCGTCCCCGGACTGGGAGGACGGATACCAGTTCTGGAGGTGGGGGCTCTGGCGCAACCACGGATTCTCCTCGGAGACGGCGAATATTCTCGTCCACGGACCGGACCAGTTCGCAGCGCACTTCACCAAGGGACCGCTGTTCCGGGTCGGCTCGACCGTGGGTCCGTT
The DNA here is from genome assembly GCA_965263255.1 of Bryobacterales bacterium. GTDB lineage: Bacteria > Acidobacteriota > Terriglobia > Bryobacterales > UBA6623 > VXMF01. Next base: position 5,166,999 of record CBDHHA010000008.1, on the reverse strand, counting down.
CATGCTCTTCATCGACGACACGCACCAACTGGGCCCGGTAGCGCTGCACCCCAGCGAGCATTCGGACACCGTGCGGGTGTCTGTACCTGAGGTGCAGACGCGACAATCCGGGACCTTCGGGCCCAGCCGATACCGATTCGAGGGCTGGACAGACGGCGGCCCCCGCGAGCGCGAGGTCAGCGTGGCCGGAGGAGGAGAGATCGTCGCTCGGTTCCGCACCGAGTCCTACGCTGATTCCGGATCGGCGCAGGCATCGGGCATCAGCGCGGGAACGGGCGCGCGGGCGGCATCCCACAATGTCCGCGGATTGGCCGCCGGCCAGGGCGGCGCCTTCGGCGACGACGTGCCGACCCTTGCGGATGGGGTCTGGAGCAGCAGCATGGCAACGCTGTTCGAGCGGGCGCAGCAGAAGCTGCCAACGGGCGCCGAGGCCTTGGCGGCGGTCCCGACCGAGTACTCGTTCCCGGTCCTAGCCGGCCAGGAGGGGTTCCTCGTGTCAGCACCCCCGGGGGCGCGCCAGCTGACGATTCGGTTCGAGCCATGGAGTCCGGGTACCGCCGATGTGCTGCTGGCGATCAAGGGCAATGCCGCAGCGCCTATCGGAGGGCCGGAGACGACGTTCGGGTTCGGTGGTCCTGACCCGGGCTTCGAAGCACTTGCTGCGAGCCGGGCCATCGTTCTCTCGGCGCACTCGACGCCGCCGCTCGAGGCGGCCAGGACCTACGGGATTCGACTTGTCTCGCCGGAAGACCTTTCCGGAGTCGCGGGGAGAGTGCGGGTGCGGGTCGAGACAGGAGCCTTGCCTGCGAGGAGCCAAGTGAGCCCGAGGGCCCTGACCTTCGTGGCACCGACATTCGCGGACGCCCCGCTGCAGGAGGTGACACTCACGAACCCGGGGCCGGACATGCTGCGATTCCACCTCACTGGGGGCACGCCTTGGCTCAGCGCCGAGCCGACGGATGGCGTGATCCAGCCTTACGGGCAGGCCGACATCTTGGTGCGGACGCACTCGGCGGGCATGTTGCCCGAGACTTACAAGCGGGGACTCCGCATTGAGCTGATGGACCCGGCCGGCAAGCATGTCGGGGGCCATTCCGTGAAGGTTGCATTCGCGGTGGTTCAGGCGAGCCGCCAAGAGCGCTGACGAATTCTCGCGAACCTCGGGGAAGGGAGCGTCGTGCAGGATGGTCCCAGTGGCCGCCCACTCATGAAGCCGGCGATTTCTGGCACACCGGCAGAGCGGGGTCCTCTGCCTTCTCCGCTCGACAGTCTCCTGCAAGGGCGTTCCGGCGCCGCGGCCGGACCACTCGCAACAATGTCAGCGGACAAGCCATGGAGGTGCTCGGATCCTCGCGGTCGGGTCGGGACCCGGCGTCCCCAAGCATGGTGGGCCGGACCGGAATTCCATCGAAACCCTTGACGCGCCGATTGGCGCTAGACTCGTGCCAGAGTTGGAACTGCCTGGGACGATCCGTCGCCCAACCGGCGCTCAGAGAGCCCGTACTCTTGCGAGGAACGCCTCGGATGTGCCGCAGGTCAGGACCGACAGGCCGATCTCGTCCAGCTTCGCCAGGGAATGCACTGCGTCCAGCAACAGGGCGACCTCGGTAGCCGTCCGGTCCCCATAGCGCTGTCGGACCTGCTTGAGGAGAAGCTCCTTGCGCCCATTCTCCACGCCCTCCTCCAGGCCCTGAACCTTGCCCTCTGCCAGCAGAGTGTCCGACCACGGCACGAAGTGTTGTTCCAGCATTTCCGGCACCTCCCTCAATCTTGACACATCCGGGAGCTTCTCCCCCGGCATCCGCGTCGGCCAGTACACCGCGCCAAGCCACTGTAGCACCGACTCCTCAACCTCCGGGTTCTCCACGTCCTCCAGTGCCCGCAGCATCCAGCCGACCGCCCCGCGTGCCTCCCCGGGACTCCCTGCACCCTCGATCCGGAACAGCGCGTCAGCCACCTTCGCCCGGTCCCCGGGGAACTCCGGCGCCGTCCTCGCTGTGACCAGCACGTACTTCAGCCTCTGCCCGTACTCGGCCAGTTCCCCCATCGCCGCCGGCCACTTCACTGCCAGGTCCTGTCCCGCCGTCCAGTTCCGAGAACCCGTGTAGACCACCACCGGCAGCACCGACGGCACTTCCCAGGATTCCCTGCTCCCCGTGTGCTCGCGCCAGTGCTGCTCCGTCCTCATCGCGATGTAGGTGTTCATGCGCATAGCCATTCCAAGATCTACCCCGCTCTGAAACTCCAGCATGATGAAAATCTGCACGCCCCGCCCGTCCCGTCGCTCGACGCTGCACACCAGGTCGTTCTCGCGCTGCTGCAGACCCGGCCCCGTCTGCTGCGTCGGTTCCAGCCGGAACGTCTCCCATCGAACCTGCTGTGACCAGTCCGACGACAGGTAGTCGGCCGCGTCTTCCAAGCCCGGTACAGCTCGCAGTAACGGCTTTAGCTGTAGCCGTCCGGATGCGCCTCGCGGTACTCGTGCCACAGCAACTGCAGCGTCAGGCGCTTGTGCGACTTCAGATCCTTCCGCACGCTCGCGAAGTCCGGTCCTCCCGCCGCCCCCTCCACCGGCTGTCCTCCCATTCCCCGTACAGCCGCTCCTGCAGCTCCTGCTCTTCGATCCCTTCCGGCAGCGGCCAGCCCAGGCCCGCACTACGCGCTCTCCCGAGCAGCCCGTTCACAGCCCCCAGCGACAGGTCGAGCGCACGCGCGATCTCCCGCTGGGACCGGCCGCACTCCCTCAGTTTCAATCGGAATTGGTGTTCACTCTCACCCGCAATCTGCACACGTGCGGCAGGCCTGGCGCATGTGCCGGCAGACCTGCTCGAGAATCGGCGGCGAGGTCAAGACTGAGCACAGCTACGGCATCACTCCGGTGTGGGCCGTGGCCGCCTAAGCCGGGGCCTGCTGCGCTTGGTGCGCGGGTACTGTGCGGTGGAGAGTGCCAGCCCCTAGCGGCGCAACAAGACGCTGGCCGAGGATGCCAGCCGTATTCGCTCCGGGCACGGCCCGTCGAACAGCGCCGCGCTGAACAATCTGATCCTAGCGCCGGTGCTCGGTCGGTACTTCAAGAGCCTTCCCGGTGCGCTGCTGCACTACCAGACGTGCCGTTCCGAAGCGCTCGCGCGGCTGGTCGATGCCTACTAGCGGGACGGATTGCCTGCTCCCATGGCCCCCGGTGCGTCTGCCAGGGCCGTCGGCAGCGGAAGAACCGACCTTGGCTGACCTGCACAGGGCGCGGGCAGGCCGCATGCCCCCCACTTCCGCCGCGGATCACCTCTCATTCGGCTGGCTGAGCCCCAATTGCCAGCCCTCCATCCCTCTGTGTCGCACGAAGAATCGACCATGGGCTCGGAGCCGTCCTCTAGCCCGGGCGGTGCGAAAGGGACGACGTGGCGCCCAGGACCGTCGTGGTGGACAAGAGATGATCTCCCGACACGGTGCCATCCGGCGGACCCTGATTGACCCACCACCGATGGTTTGGAGTGCGGAAGACAAGCGGTAAGGGCGGGCAAGTGGCAGAGCCAGTGAACAGGGGATCGTCCGGGAATCCCGAAACCCTAGCGCTTGGGGCACCTAGACAGGTGCCCGCACATAAGGAAAGGGGGGCGGTTGCCCGCCCCCCTCGAATTGTGACAGATTCTTTGGCGTGCGTGCCAGAGAGTGTCTACGGCCTCTCCGCCCCGAAGGATCCGACAATCGACCACGGCAGGTCTAAGCTGGCCTGCGGCCGACCGTCGATCTTGTACGTGCCAATCACCCCCAAGGGACCTTCGATGTCTTGTCCGACGAAGATGCCTTGGATTGTGTGGGCATTGCCGGAAGCCGCATTGACCGTCGCCTGACCGGTAGCCAAGGGAGGGGAGTACGCAGTCACCGTTGCATCCGTATCGTTGAACACAACTTGGTTGTCGGAATCACTCTCGATCAGCACATTCGAGAATGTGAGCTGCTCGATGCTAACCCCGCCAGTCTCTAGCTTTACGGGATCGCCGTTGTTGCTCACGAAATTGCTGATCGTCATGGTCAGAGTGCCAAGATCCATCAGGCTGTCACTATCAGCATCTGTCCAAGCCGTATTCCACTGTGCGAGAAGCTCGACCTCACCTTCATGGAAGGTGGCGTTCTGAATTGCCACGGTCTTGCCGAAATAGCGTGCTGTTCCGCCGACTGGGAAGCTTGGGTCAAGGAGTGCTACGCCGTCACGGCCAACAGGCGCCGTGTGCACCCATTTCGTCGACGGCAGTTGGCTGTAAGCGAAGACGCCGGGATCGTTGCCTTGGCCGTCGTCCTCTTGGGAGTTCGTCCAGGCGTTGCGTCCCGCGTACCGATCCTGGCGCACGCGCCATGCGCCGAAGCGCGTGTAGTCGGTTGCGTCCGCCCAGGCTTTCATCTGAACTTCCTGCCTGCCCCAGATCACACTGTAGGATGGCTCGCTCGCGTTGTCTTCCGTGGTGACGTTGTTGAAGATTCCCGTCCCGTCCCGGTCTAGCGCCACCTTCAGGTTGGAACTGCTTGCGAATGCGTTCAGGACCGAATCGATCAGCCCCAAGGCGTCGTCCCGCAGGTCGGTGGCTTGACCGTTGGTATCAAGGTACGCGCGGGCCAGCTTAGGCGGCACCTGGTGGAAGATGCGCAGCATCAGGGCCTGCAATCTCGTCCAAGCCGCTTGCTCGGAACTCAGCAGGGGTGTATCCAGCCCCTGGAGCGCGGCCAGGTCGGCGCGAATCGTCTCGACAGCGGCGACGAAGATCTCGCGCTGCCTCTGGGGACCGTTCGTGTTGACTTCCGAGCCGGCATTGGCCACTAGCTTGGAGAGGTCGACCGACAGATCGCGGGTGTTCCGCTGAACGCCGTCAGCGCCAGAGGTAGTGTCGACATCGACGATGAACAGGGCATCGAATGCGTTTCCGACTCGCACTGCATCTGAATATCCAGACAGTGCGTTGATGTCGGCAGCATCGCTCTCTGCCCCCAAGCCGGTGCCTGTTGCGGTATTGCTGCCGTCGTTGAGCGTCCCGGTTCCCAGCACCCTCTCCAGCAGGTTCATTGTCACTTTCAGACTGCCGTCTTCGAGTTTGAAGGTGCCGCCGCCACTCGTAACACTGGCCTCGACCACTGAACCGTCGTCCGTGCCGGGGCGCACCGGCGCTTGGTCCGCGACCCTGGTGGCACCGAAGCTTCCGGCCAGATAGGAGTTGCTGCCGGTTGACGACTGCGATCCGACACTCCACACGCCCTGTGTCCAGTCGCCGGCTTCGTCATTCGTTCCGAGCAGGTGACCCGCAAAGGTGCTGCCAGAAACCCGAAGCGGGCTCGGGCTCCCCGCGCGACGCTCGTAAGTCACTTGTGCGTCTCCGGTAATGGTCCATTCGGCGTTGTTGGTAATGCTGGTAGCCGGCGGGAGGATGATGCTCTCGACGTTGCCGAACTGGTAGACCCAAGCATCGCCTTCGGGCGTTTGGAGTTCCGAAACCAAGCCTGAGACCCGTTTGCTTCCAAAGCGGACCTCTATCTCGATCTTGCCGTTGTACAGATTCCCGTCGCCGCTGACTGCGGTTGTGCCGCCTTCGTAGTAGGCGTTTCCGGAAGTCTGGATGTGCCAGACCCGGACGGTGTCGTTGACTGTGCCGTATGAGAATGCGCCAACGAGTGAGTTGTCGTCGCTCTGGCTGTACGAGAGTCCATCCAAGGCGTTGTCGCGACTCTTTTGCGACAGAGCTCCGTAACGAGTCTCGCCCGTAGTACCGAAAATGATGTTGGCCTCGGTCTCGTTGGCGTCGAACGCGTCCAGCGCCTCGGACTCGTCAAGAGCGGCACTCTCGAACACCCCGCCACCGTCTTCGGCTGTGGCAGCCGCGAACTGGGTCGCGCTCGACAGCGCTGCGAGGATTTCGTCGATCTCGCCGAGGATGTCGTCCTCGTCCGGCGCGGTAGTTCTCAGAGTGATCCCGCTGGCGCCGAACACCTTGGTGATCTCCCCATTAATTGCCGTCCACCTAGCCGTCAAGAGGCCGCTGAGCCCGATCGTGGAGGTGTCGGAAAGCCCAAGCAGGGCAGCCACGTCGCCGCGGATCTTCTCGATCTCCCCCCGGGCGCTCGCCACGAAGTTGTTCCCGGAAGCGCTGGCCGAACCGGCTCCCAGCAGGTCCGCGATCGAGAACGTGCTTCCGCCCACCGTCAGGCTGGTGCGCAATTCGTTCGCCACCGTGTCCTCGTCATTGTCGGAGAGGATCATACGGGTATCTTGGGTCAGATCGCCGGCCAGGCCTCGGCCCGCCTCCGCGTCGTTGTCTGCAGCCGAATCCCCGTTGATCGCCTTGTCGAACCGCGCCCCGAACAGGTCGCCGTCAATGTGCCAGACGTGGAAGGAGGCGCCGTCGACGGTGATGTCTCCAGTGCCCGACTTCGGCACTCTCGCGCCGTCCACATCCCAGCCGTCCTGGTCCTCGCGGGTCATCGCCGTCAGGCCCGTGCCCCCGATCTCGACGTCCATCGGGACGAACATCGCGCTCCAGGCTCCCTCGGCCAGCGTCAGCGAGTACACGTTACCGTTGTCAGCTGTCACTTCGCCACCCGAAGCGAACGGGTCGCCACCGAGGGTGTAGGTGCCGTCCTCGACCATCACCACCGTGACCATGTCGCCGGAAGTGCCGAGGGTGACCACGGTCGGAACCTCCTGGAACGTCGCCGTCCAGGTGTCGCCCGACCCGATCGTCAGCGTGTACGTTCCGAAGCCGGCTGCCACGCCCTCGCCGCTCGTGAACGGCGCGCCGTTGAGGGACCACGTCCCGTTCTCGGCCTTCACGACCGTCACGGTCTGGCCGCTGATGCCCAGCGTCACCGGAACCTGCTTCGGCACGTAGCTGATCCGCCACATGCCGTCGCCCAGCAGCTCGACGTAGTACATCTCGATGCCCAGCGGCACTTGCACGCCCGACGTCACCGGCTGCTCGCCGAGTGTCGGGTGCACCGCCGTCCAGGTCCCGTTCTCGTGCCGCGTGAACGGCACGCTCAGGCCCGAATTGCCGACTGCCACCTGCTGGACCAGCGGTACGTATGCCGCAGTCCAGGTGCCGTCCGCCATCGTCAGCGTGTACTCGTTGCCGTTCGTGGCCGTCACGCTGCCGCCCGAAGAGAAAGCAGTGTCGCCGATGTGGTACGAGCCGTCCTCGGCCCGCATCACCGAAACCTCTTCGCCCGTGATGCCCAGCGTGACCGCAGTGGTCGCCGGCACGTAGGAAGCGGTCCAGCTGCCGTCGTCAGCCAGGGCCAGCATGTAGTGGTTGCCGTTGGACGCGGCAAAGTTGCCGCCCGGCTCGAAGGCTTCGTCGCCGATCCAGTACGTGCCGTCCTCGGCGCGCATCACCGTGACCTCTTCGCCCGTGATGCCCAGCGTGAGGGTGGCCGTCGCGGCCTGGTAGGCCGCCGTCCACTGACCGTCCGCGAGGCTGAGCGCGTACGTGTTGCCGTTCTCGGCAGTAACCTCACCGCCTTCGAAGGCCTCCCCGTTGAGGGTGAAGCCGCCGGCCTCGGTGGTCATGAGGGTGACCGTCCCTCCGAGCTCGCCAAGGGCTACCTCGACAGGCTGGGGCTGGAACGGCGGGGGCGCCGGTGGCGGCGCCGGTGGGGTGACTGCGGCCGGCTCGTCACTGCCGCACCCGGCCAAGCCGAGCGTCAGCACTACGAGCGCGAGAAGGCCGAGGCCCCGAGCAAAACGGTTGCTAGCCATTGCTGCTTTCTCCTTGCTTTCTTTCATCCTGCGGCCCTCCGAGGGCGTTTCCGCCCCCTTCGAACCATGCTTATCCGGAGACCCAGAAGGGCCCCGCAGAGACTTTGGCACCATTATCCGCAGGTCGCAGCAGCGTTGTCAACCACCGGTTTCCGGTTTTTTCGGCACAATCTCCTGCGATTCCGTAAAAAATCGTCCTTCGTCCTTGCGAGGCTGCTCTGAATCTCCCTCCTGTGGTTGCTTGATTGTAGCATCAGACCGCACGCCCGCCCGATTGCCGAACGCTCGGCTCGGCACTACAGGCGACCCAAGGTCTCCGCAGGCGTCTAGGCCGCAACCACGGCCTCCGACGGTTCCGCAAGTCGGTTGGCCTCCTTCCCCTGACACCTTTCGGGAACAGGGCCCGCCGATCTCGCTCGCCAGTATGGCGACGGCCCGGACTCGCGCCTCCGTTGGCATAGTGCTGCTCTCTCCGCGATTGTCTCGTTGCGCGACCCCTCGAAATCGGCTCACCGCCCGACCGCACCCGCTGGATCCCTATATCCCTGCCAATGCGTCGCGCAGGCAGTCAGGTTTGCCGCAGGTTCAACCATAGCGGCCGAGCGCGTGTTGCGAGCTGCGATGTGGTGGCGCCCCGGCGAGACTTCGCTGGCTGCGGCCGCACTCCCGGCTGCGTCGGCTCCGGCAAGGGCAATCAGGACTCCGGTCTGCGCTGCACGGTACCCGGGGTTCTGCCGACGAATCGGATCCGGTATTAATACTGTGAGGATACGGCGCGGAAGACAGCCGAACCCGCAGCCCCACAGCACGTCTGCCCGCGACTCGCAGGCCCATGCGGGGCGCCGGTCCGCGGACCAGAAGCCGAGAATCACTTCCCCCAAGGTGACGCTGGCAAGGTTCCAGTGCCTACAGGCTCGACTACAGCCGCTGGCTGAGGCCTCCCACGGCACGTGGCGCGGCATCGGGCTCGGAGCCGCTCCTGCATGGACTCGCGCCTCGAACCTCGCATCTGTCCAGACCGCGATACGTGAGCGACGGCCTGCCAAAGGCTCGCCTCTCCCACGACCCCTTGCTAGATCGAGTCGCCAAGGACCAGCCCTCTCTAGATCGGGACCGCCATACCGTGGTGCACGTTCGATGGTGGGCCACCTGCCAGATCACTGGGGACCGGCGCCGGCCATTGCTCGCCTCGCGCACCTTGACCTTGGCCGTCGACCCCTGCTCCCTGGCAGAACTGCCTCCCGTGGAATCCCTGCCGATTCCGGCCTAGAGTCCAGCCAGCCCTATCGTGACGGTTCCGCCGGATCGGGCGGATAGGCGGAATCGCTCCGGGCAGCCAACCATCAACAGCACGCCGGAGCCGGAGCGCGCATCTTGACAAGCCTGCTATCGGCTGCCCTTGCCCGACCAGCAAGTTCGCTTACAGGCACCCACTGCACACCAGCCCGCAGCGGCACTCCAAAGCGAGACCGAGGCTCGGACTACGGAGAAGCAACCTTGGGACCGGAACTCGAATCAGTGCCGAAACACCATTCCGTCCAAGACCCGCACCCAAGGCGATCCGGGCGCATCAATCCCCCACAGGGGCCGTTATCGGCTCGGCTTCCGGCTCAGCCTGCTCCCGGGCTGGAGCAGCACTCGCCCTTCCAGCAGCCCGTCCAAACGCCACTGCCCCTTCTCGACGGCACGCACGCGGGACGTCAGATTGTCAATCTTCTCGCTCAGCTCCGACCGAATGGACTGTAATTCGGTCCGCAGGGACTCCATTTCGGTTCGCTGCTCGGCCCGGAAGGGCTGCATTTCTGTCCGCAAGGACTGTATCTGAGTTCGCTGCTAGGCCTGCAAGGTCTCTATGTCGGTCCGCCCCTCGATCGTCCAGGACTGTATTCCGGTTCGCATCGACTGTATGTCCGAGCGGATCCGATTCGTGTTTACGAGAATCAGTCCTCCCAACGCGACTGCCACAGCGATCAAGTCGACAGATCCCGACAAGTCCACATTCGGAGTCGAACAGTGCTGCATGCCAAGGTCCTGCCTCAGCCTCCGAAACGTAGGTGCCTCGAACCCAGAGCTTCGACTCGACGGCCCGAAGGCGGCTCACCGCAGCGATAGATCGATTCTTGGCAATTCCAGCGGGATCCGGATTGCCCACCGGGGACGAGTCATCCCTGATCGTCAGATCTTGGAGTCCGCCCCTCGCCCCTTGGGACCCCTGACTGGTTGACGCTGCCCGTGCCCGCAGGCAGTTCCGATCGCTGGTTCGTTCTCGCCGCTGGCAGGCGGTAAAGGGACGACCTGCCCCGGAGACACAGCCATTGCGGGGGACCGATGCGCCGGCCCCAGAGCCGGCAGGACCGCTGGCTCCCGGCAGGAGGATGCCCCAATAGCAGAGTCGGCGCATCCACCGAGAGCATCCAGCCGCGGCCTGCGGCGTCGGCGAGCTGATCCTCCCCCCGTTTCGGAATCGAGCTCGATGGCGACGGCGCGGGCGGCCGTCAGCCGCGCGGCTTCAGCCAAGAGGCGGCTCAGCAGGGACCCAGGGCTGCCGAGAGTCGAGGGCAGGGCGCTGGTCCGGACGCCGAACCCGCGGGGACGGGCGGCAGCGGGCGGCGAATCGCCCCCGCTGTCATCGAGCCAAACCGTGCACTCGCTCGCAGGGACCAAGTCGCCAAGGGTCGCCACCAGCATGTCACGGGTCAGGGCGGGTCGACCGGTGACGGGGGCGTTGCGGCGTCCCCGCACGCACTCGGCCAGCTGATCCAGCAGCGCCCCGTCGCGCACGAGGGCTCACAGCGAGCGGAGCATCGCTCCCAACCTATCTAGGCACGGTGAGCCAGAGACAACCCGGGCTGAATTGCGATCACGGGCATGGCCGGACTGCAGTGTTCGCACCGCCGAGGGGACCGTCTGGGACGAGTCGACACTCCCCGGGGTCCTGTCGTGCGGCGCTGCGCCTGCTGGTGCGAAGGTCGGCGGACGGTCACGGAGCGGGCCGAGGGGTTGCCGTCGCGGCTCGCGGGCTCGGTGTTCGAAGGGGCTTACTTACGAAAGTAGCCGGGCACTAACCACACCGGGCTTAAGCTCAAGACACGTGGAAGTGATTGCCTCGGCATCGGCGGCGGGCAAGTGCAGCAGGCGGGGGTACTCCGAGCTAGACGCGCTGCTGGGGCGGCTGCGCCGACTGTACAATGACGCGCTGGCTGAAAGGGACGCATGGGAGAAAGACCAGGCAACTATCAGCCTGTACGATCAGTTCAAGTCGCTGACGGTCCAGCGGAAGGATAAGGATCATGCCGCCTTCGGCATACCAACCGTGATCGCGCGCGGGCCGTTGCGACGCGTGCACAATGCGTACTCGGCGTTCTTCCGCAGGTGCAGGGAAGCAGCCGGGGGAAAGGCAGCCAAGCCCGGGTATCCCAGGTTCAAGTCGTACGGGCAATACGAGACCATTGATGTCCCGCAAGTTCCCAAGGGCGCTATCCGGAGGCGGCGCAGCGGGTACGTGCTGTGCATGAATGGCTTGCCGCGAATCCGGTTCCATCTGTCCAGGGCGCTGCCGGAAGATTGCAGGCTGAAGGCTGAAGATGGTGAAGGTGATTCGGCGGAACATGCGCGGGGTGGAACTCAGGCTGGTTTACGCCACGCGCAAGACGCCGCTGGCGCCGTCGGGCAATGCCGTGGGCATCGATCTCGGCGTGCGGGACCGGGTGTACACAAGCGACGGCGAGACGCTGGACAGCGAGACGGCGGACAAGGCACGGCTGGGCCGGATGGCGCGGGCGATCAGCCGGTGCAAGGGTTCCAGCAGGGGCGAGAAGCCGAGCAACACCCGCCGCAAGCGGCAGGCTGCACGGCGGCGCTCGGAGCGCAGGCGAATGATTCGCCGGCGCAATGCCAGCCATCGGTTCACGACGCAGCTGGTGCGGGAGAACGGCTTGATCGCAGCCGAGAAGCTGCGGCAGGTGAATATGGTGAGGAGCGCGAGGGGCACGGCCGGGAATCCGGGCGTGAACGTGGCGCAGAAGAGGGGATTGAATCGGAGCATTCAGGAGCAGGCGTGGGGCGAGATTCGCTGGCAGCTCTCGTACAAGGCAGCATGGGCCGGTCGGGAGTATGTGGAAGTCGATCCGCGCAACACTTCGCGCACGTGTAGCAGGTGCGGGAACGTGAAGGCGAAGCTGGGGGCTCGGAAGACGTATCGCTGCGGCGGGTGCGGTCACGTGCAGGACCGCGACTGGAATGCAGCGGCCAACATATTGGCGGCCGGGGCTATTGCCGCCGGTGCGGGAACGTGGGGCGATGGCCCGGGCGTTGCACCAGAACTGTATGCGAAGGCGGCCTAGAGTGGCTACTCTCGTATATAAGTCCCTGTTCGAAACATTCAGCGCCGGCCAGTACCGGCTGGATCCCGAGCGGTTCCAGGTCCTCCCGGCGACGCTGCGCAGGGCGCGGCGCTTCGCTGCGGACTTCCCGCGTGGGCCGGGCTGCCGCTGCGCCCACAGCGAGTGACGTGGGCGCCAGCCCAGGGCGAGGGGGTCGAGGAGGGCATCGGCCACGGAGGAGCGGAGCGGCTGCTGGAGCACTGCGAACCCGTTCCGATGGCAGCGCCGCTGGCTAGCTCGCTGACATGCGGATTTACAATGCTGGCTAGGCGGGGTGTCGATGTCCCTCTCCCAGGAACAGGCTGCGCGCGAAGCGGTTCCGGCCGAAAGCGGGATCTACGAGGCGGACTTCCATGCTTGGTCAGTCCAGCAGACCCAAGCCCTGCGGCAGCGGGACCTTGAAGCGCTGGACTGGGAGAACGTCGCGGAGGAGATCGAGTCCTTGGGAAGGGAGCAGGGCAACGCCTGGGTGTCCCTGCGCGGCAGGGTGATCGAGCACATGCTCAAGATTGAGCACTGCGAAGGGGACGAGCATCTCGCGCACCGGGATGCGGAAATCCAACGGTGGCGGTTGCAGATGGCTGATCGGCTCCGGGATAACCCGAGCCTGACCGGGAGTTACCGCGAGATCTTCGGTCGCGCGTGGGATCGCGGACGGCGTGATGCGATAGTGAGCATGCTCGGCTGGGCTGGGCTTCAGCCCGGCTCGAAGGCCGGGCGCGAGCACGGGCGGAGCCTGGATGAAATGCTACCCGCGACGTGCCCATACCGGCTTCTCGAGGTCACCGCGTACGACACGGAAAAGCGCAATGCGGAGGTTCAGTTCGAGATCTTTCCGCCGGACGTGGCGGGCATTCTCAACGATCGCACTGGAGCCGGGTACCCGGTCAGGCCCTGGACGGGACTCGACCGCAGGCTGCGACCGGGCCCCCAGCGCGTTTCCGGCCCGTCGCGCTAAGCCCCCTGTAGCCGCGGCCGCCGCGTAGCTCCAGCAGCGCCCCGTTCTGGTGGAGGATCTCCGCCAGCTGCCCGTCCGGCCCGGCTTGCGCCTCCCGGCCTTCGGCTGCCTCGCACGAGCGAAGAAGCGCTCTGGTGCGAGTGCGAAGGTGCGCGAGTTGCCGGATCGACTCGGGCCGTCACAGTGCTTCGCCGGCCAACCGCACCTCGATCGGGGCCGTCAACGTCCGCATCGCGGAGGAACTGCGTGCCCTCGAATCCGGGCCGATTCGAACTCAGAGCCCTGACGGCGAACCCGTGGCACCTTGAGCGCTTGCCGGGAAAGGCGGAATCGCTCGCGACGAGCCAGCACGACAGGGGCGGCCGGTGCCGGAGCGCCCAATCCGCCAGGCCGGCAACAGACTGCCCGTGGCGGCGAACCCGGCTGCAGGCGCGCACTCACTTCGTCGTGCGAAAGCTATCCCACCCGGGACCGAGAGCCCTTTTGCGAAGCAGTGATCCTGGGACTGTGACGAGACTCAGGACCGAGGGGCGATGCGGCTCATTCCCAGCATTCAAGGCCGTCCGGGAGCATCAGTCCCCCGCAGGGGCCGTTACCGGCCCGGCGGCCGACTCCGCTTGCCCCCTGGACTGGAGCAAGCCGCGCCCTTCCAGCAACCCTTCCAACCGCCCCTGCCCCCTCTCCAAGGCTCCGATGCGGGACGACAGATGGTCGATCCTCTCGCTCAGCTCCGACCGCATGGACTGCATGTCGGTACGTATGAACTGCATGTCCGTGCGGAGTCGATTCGTGGTTACCAGGATCAATCCGCACACAGAGACCGCCACGGCAATGAAGCCAGCAATCACCGACAGATCCACCCCCGAAGGATACCAGTGCCTTATGCCTGCTTTCTGCCTCCAACTGGACTCATGGCTTGGATTCGCCGGGCGGGAAGCGGCTGAATCGAGTTCAGTCTGGAGCTGCCGAAACGCCCCTCGCTCGGCTCGCTGGGGGTGGTGGCGCAACCCTCGCCGGCGGGTAATATGGCCCAACGCAGTGCCCGGAGGTCAGTCGACCCGCGAAGGGCACCAAGGCTGCCGCTCCTCGCGCTACGAGCCCACCGATTCCAGGCGCGTGCGTGCGGGGCTGCCCAGGAGTCAAGATCCCAATTCCGAGCGCGAGAGTCCGCGCAAACCACGGGTCTCTTGCCCGTATCGGCCTGCCAGCCGACTGCCCAGGCGAACCAGGCCTCGGAGTTTCCACCGGAATCATCGCCAAGGCCGTCCCGGCGCCGCGAACTGCACCGCAGCCTGCCGGGCTCGCACAAGCCACTCGATGATGGCCTCGTCCCGCCCGATGGGGCCCCGTCGGGATCTGGGGCAGCGCGCTCCGGTGCAGGTTCGAGGGTGCGCGAGGTGCCGGTTCACCTCGATCCGGCGTGGTGCATCGCTCGCCAGCCGCACCTTCACTGGGACCGTCAACCCCCCCGCTTGTCAGACCTGACTGCCCTGCAGTCCCGGCGTATTCCAACATAGAGCCCTGCCAGCGATCCCGCGACGCCTTGAACGCTTGCGGGGAAAGGCGGAATCGCTCGCGACGAGGCAGCACGACGGGACGGGACCGGTGCCGGAGCGCCCAATCCGCCAGGCCGGCAACGGACTGCCCGTGGCGGCGAACCCGGCTGCAGGCGCGCACTCACTTCGTCGTGCGGAAGCTATCCCACCCGAGACTGAGCACCCACTTGCCAAGCAGTGATCCGGGAACTGGGTCGCGGATCAGTGCCGACACTCGATGCCGTTCAAGCCCAGCGCCCAAGGCGACCCGGGCGCATCAATCCCCCGCAGGGGCCGTACGCGGCTCGGCTACCAGGTCTGCCTGTTCCCTAGGCTGGAGCAAGCCACGCCCTTCCAACCGTCCCAGCCCCCTCTCCACGGAACCGACGCGGGTCTCCAAGGAATCGATGCGGGTCTCCAACGAGCCAACGCGGGTCTCCAGGGAACCCATGCGGGTCTCCAACGAACCGACGCGGGACGACAGTTTCTCGATGCTCCTACTGAGCTCCGACCGCATGGACTGCATGTCCGCGCGGATTCGATTCGTGGTTACGAGGATCATTCCCCCGCCAGAGACCGCCACGGCCATCAAGCCAACGATCACCGAGGAATCCACCCCCGAAGCATACCAGCGCCTAATCCCTGCTTCCCGCCGACTGGACGCTTGGCTTGGATCCGCCGGGCGATAGGGGGCGGACTGAGTCAGCGAGTGGGTTCTTGGCGGATTCAACAGGACGCTGGCTGCTCGCAGTGGCCCCGCCAGCTTGCCCCAGGAGACTCTCACGCCGCCCCCGGACTTGGAAAGGCTCGTGCCCAGATGCGACCCCCGCAGGGCCTGCGCGACGCGGCTGCTGGCTGGATCACGGGCGGTCAGGCAGGACGCCGATCCGGGCTTGAAGGGCGAGCATCCCACTCCAGGTCAGCCTTGGGCCAGCCCGTGGCCGATGGCGGCGCACACAGGTCGAGGACTCTGCTGGTACTCGATGCGGCCCCATAGAGTGCCCCGACAACCCATCAGACTCGAGACCCCACGGCGCAGGCCCCTGCAAGCTCCAAGTGTCGGACTCCCAGAATTCCCGCGGACCGCCGCCAAGTCCTCGAGGCTGGTCTCGGAGCACTGCTGCCGCGCGACCAGTCTGGCGGCGGAACCCTCGTGGTCGCCTTCCGACCGGCACTCGACACCTGCCAGCGGCCCGCTGGGAATCTGCCTACCGTTTCCTGCGGGAGGTGCCAATCCACTGCGCTCTGCCGGCAACCGAGGAATCCGCCCTGGCAGCGAGTGGCATCATGCGAAGGTGCGGCACTTCAACACCGCCGGGCCGGTCTTCGCCGACAAGCACTACGCGATACCGCCACTGGACCGAATCGACACCGACCAAGTGCTCGAACTCGTGGGCCAGGAAAAGAACTTGGTGCTCCACGCGCCGCGCCAGACCGGCAAGACATCGGCCCTGCTGGCACTCCAGGACCATCTCAACAGCGGTGCCGCGGGCGAGTACCGCTGCGTCTACGCCAACGTTGAAGGAGGCCAGACCGCGCGCGAGTGACGTGTCCGAGGCCGTCAACGTAGTCCTGGGCGGCTTGGCTGAGGCCGCCAAGTTCGCACATGGCGACGCCTTCCTCGATGGCGTCATGGACGGCCCTCTCAAGCGCACGAGCCCGCACCGAGCGATCCAAAGCGCGCTGAGCCTCTGGGCTCAAGCAGACGCTCGCCCGCTCGTACTGCTCATCGACGAGATCGACGCGCTGGTCGGCGACTCCCTGCTGGCGGTGCTTCGGCAGTTGCGGGCCGGCTACCACCTCCGCCCCGAGCGCTTCCCCCAGAGCATCGTTCTGTGCGGCCTCCGCGACATCCGCGACTACCAGATACACTCCGGTTCGGCGGGCCGGGCATTCTCCGGCAGCTCCGCCTTCAACATAGTTGCCAAGTCCCTGCGCCTTGGCGATTTCTCGCTCAATGACCTCCGCAGCCTCCTCGACCAGCACACCGACGAGACCGGCCAGCAGTTCACGGACCAGGCCATCGAGACCATCTGGGACCGCACGCAGGGGCAGCCCTGGCTCGTAAACGCCCTCTGCCAGCAAGCCTGCTTCGACGATCCGCGCGGGCGCGACCGCACGCTTCCGGTCAGCCGCGAGCTGATCCTGGATGCCCAGGAACAACTGGTTCTCGACCGCGTCACGCACTTGGACCAGCTCGCCTACCGGCTTCGCGAGAAGCGTGTCCAGCGGGTCGTGGAGCCGCTTCTCAGCGGCACACCCCACCGCAATTACTCCGCCGAGGATCTCGAATACTCACGCGATCTCGGGCTCGTTGCAGTTGACGACCCGCCGCGAATAGCAAATCCAATCTACGCCGAAGTGGTTCCGCGCCAGCTGACAGCCGCGGTCCAGTCCGACATCCTGCAGGATCCTGCCTGGTACGTCCGCAGCGACGGCGCCCTGGACATGCACGGGCTGCTGGAAGGCTTCCAGAACTGGTTCCGGCAAGACTCCGAGCACTGGATCGGGCTGTTCCAGTACAAGGAAGCGGGCCCGCAACTCCTGCTCCAGGCGTTCCTCCAGCGGATCGTCAATGGCGGCGGGCGCGTGGAGCGCGAATACGGAATTGGGCGCGGGCGTACCGACCTGCTGATCCTCTGGCCGGAGACTGTGGGCGGTGATCCGGCGCGCATGCGCGCCCATGTCGTCGAATGCAAGGTGGCGCACGACACGCGCGGTCCGGGACCGGCCGTAAGGAGCGGCCTCGAGCAGACTCGCGAGTACATGGATCGCTGCGGCGCCGAATCGGGGCACTTGGTGGTCTTCGACTTGCGGCCAGGCCGGCCCTGGGAAGATCGAATCTACTGCCGGGAAGAGATGCAGGACGGCAGGACGGTCACCGTTTGGGGCGCTTGAAGCCGGCTTCCGAAGGCCTTCTCAATGGCCGGGAATCGCTCGACGCAACAGCTGCCAAGGGGCGCCCCGGGAGCGGCGAGGGACAGGACGCCGTGCCACCTCTGGCTCTTGGCGCGATCGACCGAATAGCGCGATTGAGGTCGCTGGGCCGGTCCCAGTTCGAGCGCAGCAGCTAGTCCGTCCCAGATCGGAGCGGCCAGCATAGGACCAAACCCGGGCCGCGAGGCACGCCACGGCGGGCGGCACCCACCTGCCGCCTTCGGTCGCCTGCTCGCCATTGACCACGTCCTCGTTCTCCGTCCCGCAGAGCGCATTGATCCCGCCAGCTGCACCTGCCCGCGGAGATGCGAATCGCCGCTGCGCGCCTGTTGAGGTTCTCGTTCCCGAGCTTCCCGGAAGTATTCTAGGGAACCCCCGGGGTTGGCTCCGGCATGCGTCCGTTGAAGCATGGTCGCGCCTGTCCCGAATCCGAGCCGATCCAGGGCTACCGCAGCCAATGGGGAGGGCAGATGCACGGCATCCCGGCGCTTGGAGCCAGAGGGCCTTCGGAACGGCCCGCAACCCGATGCGTGAGCGCCGCCGGCAGGCATGCTCAGTCATTGAGCGGTCGTCGGGTGCCGGGCCGTTCCCGCCAGCCACCTCGATTCGGTTCACGGCACCTGCCCTTCAGACACTCCCGCGACCCGAGAATGCCCGCGCGCTGGCCCCTCCGTGATCGCTCCGCAGGGCTCGATTCGGGCATGTATGCCACGAAATATATTGCGCACCGGCCAGAAAACGCCAATATGTGCTGGTACACTAGTCCGAAAGGAGGCTTCGCCAATGCTGAACTCTCAATCTCAACACCGCGGTCGAAGCTTGGTGGGTACCCTGCTACTGGCTCTGGTCGCTACAGGCCTGGCCGGGTGCGGCGGAGATCCCGACCCGCCGCCGGCACCGCCGACCCCGGCCCCAGTGCCGCAGCCGGTGGTGGTGACACTGGGCACAAGCGAGGACAGGATCACGCTGGTGCCCTCGGGCACGGGCTCCTGGACACTGAACGGCGAGACCTTCTCCAGCGGCAGCAAGGTCCGGGCCCCCACGACCGGCTTCGAGTACACGCTCACGCTGAACAACGGGCAGTGGAGCGCGGCATTCGTGGCTCCGGACCCGGTGCCGATCCCGCTGGGAACCAGCGGGTACGAAGCGAACGTCCAGCAGGTCGAGGACGGCTCGTACAGGCTCAATGACCAGCCGCTGGAGAGCGGCACGGTGGTCACGGCCGGCAACGAGAACCAGTACAGGCTCGTTCTCAGCGGCGACGAGTGGACCGCCGAGTTCGTCCTTCCCGACCGGACACCAGTCCGGCTGGGAGGAAGCGGCCTCGAAATCTACCTGCAGCGCCTGGAGGACGGTTCCTTCGAGTGGGAGGGCCAGTCCGTGGCGAGCGGCAGCGTGGTCACGGCCAGCAACGCGAGCCGGTACCGCCTCACTCTGACCGGCACCACCTGGGCGGCCGAGTTCGTGCCTCCGGCCCCGACCCAGGTCCAGCTCGGGCAGAGCGGCCTCGTCGTGTTCGTGCAGCGGCAGGAGAACGGGACCTTCGAGCTCGACGGCCAGCCGCTGTTCGGCGGCCGGCAGGTCACCGGGCCGAACAACAACGTCTACCGCTTCATCCAGGAAGGGGATTCCTGGAGAGCCGAATTCGTGCCTCCTCCCCCGCAACTGGTCCGGCTGGGCTCGGCGAATGTCACCGTCCTCATCCAGCGGGAGGAGCAGGGCTTCGTGCTGGACGGGGAGCCGCTGCTGTCCGGCGACCGCCGCGTGGCCATCACCGGAAGCACCTACCGGTTCGAGCTGGCGCCGAACGGCACCTGGATCGCAACCTTCGAGCCTGTCGCGGTCAACGTCCAACTGGGCACCTTCGGCGGCCAGATCGCCATGACCACGCGAGAGGACGGCAACCTGCAGCGAGGAGGCGCGGTGTTCCGCAACGGCGACCGCGTGACCGGCTCGAATGGGTACGAGTACAGCCTGTCGCTCGAGAGCGACGGATCCTGGCGGGGCGAAGCGATTCCGCGACGCCTGAGCGTCGACCTGCCCGGAGCCGGGACCAGCATCGTTGTCGAGGACTACGAGGGCCAGGTGGCCATCTACGACGGCAACCGGGTCTTCGACGGAGAGCGCGTGCAAGTCGGGGGCGTCACGTATATCCTGACGCAGTCCGGCTCCAACTGGAGCGCTGCCCGCGAGGGCGGGGGCACGACGCCGCCGGTCACGCCGCCGACACCGGGGGATCTGACCACGGACACGCTCGAAACGTACGAGGGCGTGCGCCCCCGCCTGCGGGACGAGGATGGCCGCGGTTCCAGCGAGGGCACGCAGCTCGACATCAACGGAGAGCTGTACTCCCTGGCCGAACTGTTCTCGAACGGCTTGATCGAGGAGGAAGACACCTTCGTCGACGCCGCCCGCGAGCGGATCGCGAAGCTCAAGTCCGACATCGACGCCCTGCTCAGCCTGTCGGCGGGCGGGACCGACCTGTCCGGCGAGGTCGAGAGACGCTGGGATGACGTCCGCGACGAGCTCAATGACCTGTTCCCGGGCGAGGGGGACTCCATGCTCAGCGCGGACACCCCGAAGCGGAGCAACGGCTCGATCGACGTGGCCGACACGACGGATGACCTCAATGAAGTGCTTCTGGCACTGCAGAGTCTCGGGAACTTCGAGGACGCCCTGGAGCGGGGCGGCATCTTCGAGGACGCCAGTATCCGATCGTCGGATATCAGCGACGTCTTCGATGCCCAGCAGAGCATCGAGCGGATCGGCTTCGGGTTCACCCAGAACACCCGCTTCGGAGCCTACTCCAAGCACGAGCGCGACCGGCTCGGCGATTCTCTCGAGCGCGTGGCCGGGGAAGGCGGGCTGGGCTCCTTCGCCTACAGCCCGCTGGACCGGGCCCGCACCGCGGACCTTCCGAGCAGGGGCGATGCCACCTACAGGGGGGAGACGATCGCGGCCAGCGGCGGGAACGAATCCGCTATCTACAGCGGAGCCATCGAACTGAGCGTGCGCCTGAGCACCCGGCGGGTAGCGGCCTTCGTCACCAGCCTCAACGACGCGTCGACGGGAGAGCCGTGGGAGTACGGCTCCGGCTCTGTGGACTCGATCCGCCTGCCGGACGCAACCCTGGCTTCGACCGCAGGCTCGTTCGCGACAGGCTCGAATGAGGTAGCCAGCGTGATATATGAGGCCCGCATCGGTTCCCCGAGTCCGCGCACCGTCTCCAGCTACTACGAAGGCCAGTTCGTGGGCGACAACGGCGACGCGGTGATTGGCGTGTGGGACCTCAAGTCCGGCACGTCAACCGTTCTAACCGGAGCCTTCGGAGCGGAATTCGTCTCCACGGCCGAACCGGTGCCCCCGCCGCAGATCAATGACGACGACGGAGAGGTATCGCTCACGAGCATCAACAACGAACCGGACCGCAACGGAGACATCGAGATCGGAGCGCGGGATGCTGACGGGGATCGCATCGAGCTGGCTGCCTCGGACCTGTTCGGCGGCGGCGGCGCAGTCATCGAAGGCGACAGCCTCCTCAAGATCGCCTCCGACAGCCTGGACGCCAAGCGACAGATCCTGACCGTGTACATCCAGATCGACGAGCCCAGCCAAAGCGTGAGAACCGGTCTCTGGAACGACGCCAACGAAGCGCTCGAAGATTACGTGTTCGGATCGAGGGTGAACGACGCCCTCGGCGGATCCTACCCCTCGGGCAGCAGCCTGGCGAGCCGCGACCAGGACGCGCTCGAGAAACTCGAGGACGCGATCCTGGCCCTGAGCAGCGCGAGGAGGTTTGCGGAGTCACTCGAATCAGGCGGAATCTTCGAGGGCCTACTGGGCGACGACGACGACCTCGATGACTATGACTTCAACGACATCTTCAATGCCGTCTCCTATCGGGTGACAGTCACGTACGGCAACTCCAACTACACGAGGTACGGCGCCTGGGCCAAGACAGCCCGCGACTACGCGGTCAGCGAGAGCCGCGACGACCTGCCGCCGTCTCAGGATCCGGACGTGTTCGCGTACAGCCCGCTCGAGCAGGCGGTGTACTCTTCCGGCGATCCGAACTTCCCCCGGGACTACAGGGCCACCTACGACGGCAAGACGATGGCGGTTGACGCCGGGTCTTCTGATCCGGCGTTCTACGAGGGCGACATCCGCCTCACGGTGGAGTGGGACAACGACGTTATCGGATCGGCAGTCTGGGCGGTGGTCAGCAATCTCGAGGAGCAGTCCACCGGGGATCCATTCCAGCACAGCTCGGAGGATGTGGACGAGATTCTGTTCAGCGGCATGCAGATCGGCCTCAGCTCCAGCAACGAAGTGGAGTTCCTGGAGGAGCGGCCGACCGTCAGGATCCGGTTCCAGGATCCGTTCCGGAGCGAGCAGCGGTTCTCGGGGACCGCCCGCCAAGAGGGCAAGTTCGTCGGCTACAGCCTCAACGGCCCGCTCGGCGTGATCGGCACTTGGCAGATGGGCGATGTCAAGGGCGCCTACGGGGCCGACATCGCACCCTGACCCGGGCCGGTGGCGGGCATTCTCGGATGCCCGCCACCGCGCCGTTTGCGGCGTGGGGCCCATGGCAATCCTAGCCGGGCTAGGCGCAGCACAGCGGCATCATGCCAGTGTCCGTTCCTTCGAAGCCCAAGGTGTAGTGCAGGCTGTCCGCCAGCGGCGGGCAGCGACTTTGCTCCGAAGGCCCTGGGCCTCGGAAGCCCGCGCACATCCGGTGCGGAACGAGGCCGCTGCGGTGTCAGACAAGCCCGGCGGTGGCTGCGCCAAGCGCCCTTCCGCCATCGCGGGCGCGCCTGAGGCAATGGGGTGAGCGCCGAAGCGGAGCGGCCAGCATTCGAGGCACCTCGAGTCCCAGGAGCAGACGTCCCTGCGTTAGCTGATTGCGGACCGGCGGCAGCGGCACAGCAGCGAGATCCGGACCAACCGGCGCTGGACCTGGCTCTGTTGCCAGCCCGTTAGCCGCCTTCCCGGCGGGCAGGGCAAAGCTCTGCGAACGCAGCACTTCCCCGGGCACAATGCCTACCCGACACTGGCGGTGCGGGGGCGGCCGCCGGACCGGAGCCCGGCCGCGTCCCGCCCTCGCACCGGGCTCTGCCAAGGAAGGCTACGGCAGTTCGGCGCCGAACGCCCCCTTGATCTCGTCACCGCTGCCGATGATCGTCGTAGCGCCGGCCCCTGTCGCCAGGCTCCAGCTGCCGATCACCGCGACAGGCCCGTCCACGCTGTCGCCGACAAACAGCCCGCTGACCTCGGTGGTCACGTCCGTCGGCCTCGCGTCGGATCGCCGCAGGTCTCCAGGCCGCAGCGTCAGGCCGGACCCGGTGCTGGCATCGTCGAAGACCAGCTGCGAGTCGCTGTTCCCCGTCACGGCAATCTCGGTGATGATCACCGTGTCCAGGTCGCCGAACACGCTGTCGGACGCGAAGAACGTGAGCGGGTCGCCGGTCTCGTTGTCCTGCAGGCCGCTGATCACCACGGTCAGCTCGCCGCGCGGGTCCGCCTCGCGGGCGAACGACTCGCTCCATGCGGCAGTGATCCCGACCTCTCCCGAGTAGATCTTGGTCCCCTGGACCGCCACCGTCCCGCCCTCGTACTGTGCCGTCCCGCCGGCCGGGAACGAAGGCGAGGCGGCGCTGCGCACGACGGTGGGTTCCAGCGGGCTGTAGGCGTACACGTCCGGGCCGCCTCCCTGGTTGTCGAGCCAGTCGCCGGAACGCAGCGCGTCCCTGGACAGCCGCTGCCACCAGGCGCCGAATCGCGTGTAGTCGGTCGATCTCATGAGCACCCTGGTCTCGGAAACGCGCTCGTCCCAGATATCCCCGGCGCCGCGCGTGACGTAATCGCCGCCGTCGCCCGCGAATATCCCGTCGTCCAGTGCGTCATCCAGCGCGCCGCGGCTGGCAAGCGCAGCCAGGACCTGGTCGATCAGCCCGAGCGCTTCATCGGCGTCATACTCCTCGTCCAGCCCGGGAGGCAGGATGAGATCGCCATTGTCGTCCGAGCCCTTGTTGAAGATGCGGGTTCCGACGATGGTCTGCACCTCCTTCCACAGGTCCGGCTGCTGCGTGTCCGGCAGCAGGTCAAGCTGGATCAGCGTAGCCAGGTCCGATCGCAGCTTCGTGATCCGCTCGCGGGCGATCTCGACGTGGCGCTCGCCGTAGATGACCGTCTCTTCTCCCGAGCGGTCGAACAGCTCGGTCAGGGCGACTTCGATCGTCCTCGTCAACTGGTTGTTGCTATCGTCCCGCTTGATCTCGAATGCGGCGCCGACCCAGTCCCAATCCAGGACCGTGACTTCCAGATTGCCGTCGTCGATTCCAGTGCTCTCGCCCGTCACCATGGCCTCGACCCCGCTGCCGTCGTCAAGGTCCGGGCGCTCGACCGGCTCGTCCGCAGTGCGGATGGCACCGAACCCTCCCGAAATCAGGTCGTCAGCGCTGCCCGAGGACTCCTTCAGCGCCCACAGGCCCACTGCCTGCGAGCCGGAATCGGATCCCGTTCCCAGGAGCCTGCCCGTGAATTCACCCGTCGTCTGTATCGAAACGGGACTGCCGAGCCGCGGGACGTAGGTAAGCTCCGCCGCGTCGGACTTCGTGTCCGCAGCCGAGTCCCATGTCGCGTCGCTCTGCACCGTTGCATCGGGGAGGATCACCCGGTCGACGTCCCCGTACAGATGCCGCCAGACCTGGCCGTCTGTCGTCCGTATGTTGCTGACCAGCCCGCTCACGGTATTCGTCGAAAAGCGCACGCGAAGGCTGATATCGCCGCTGTACAGTGTCCCGTCCTCGCCGATCGCCGCCGTTCCGCCTTCGTAGAATGCGTTGCCCTGGGTCGTCACGTTGCGCAACCGCTGGGTCGGCTCGATCGTGGCGTACGCCAGCACGCCGGACGTTCCGTCGGCCAGGTCCGCCGCAGCCACGTCCCGCGTCCTAGCGACGACTGCCCCGTAGCGCGTGTCGCCGGTCGCTCCGAAGGCAGCCGTTGCCTCGCTGTCCACGGCACCGAACGTGTCGCGCGCGGCGGCCGAACTCAGTTCCGCGTCCTGGAACACCCCGCCGCCGTTCTGCTCCGTCGCCGCAGCGAAGGCCGTCTCGCTGCCAAGTGCCTCGATTCGCTCGTCCAGTGCGTCGAGGTAATCGCGCTCGGCGGGAGTGGAGCCTAGGTCCACGACACTGCTATCCCCGTCGGCGCCGAATATCGTGTCAACCGCCTCCTGGGCCGTGACGGTCCAGATCCTCTCGAGTTCGCGAGCGAGGAGATCGGAGCCGCTGGTGTAGACCTGCATCAGAGCCTGCGCATCGCTCCTGGCCTTCTGGAGCCTCTCAAGGGCCTGCCCGACGAGACTGTCGCCCTGCACCGAGGCGCTTCCGCTGTCCAGGAGATCGCCGATAGGAAACTCCACGCCCAGGACCTCAAGCTTCGTACGACTCTCGTTCGCGACCGTTGTGGAGTTGTCCCGGGAGAGGCGAAAATCGCCCGCCTCGATTCCGCCGCGTGCGTAATCGGTGTCAGTGTCGATGTCAGCGTCGAATCGAGCCCCGGCCAGGCCGCCGTCCTCGGTCGGCCAGACGTGATACAGCGCTCCATCGACATCGATGTCCCCCCTGCCGCTCGCCGGCAAGGGCTGGCCGTTGACCACGTAGCCGGTTCCTGTCTCGGAGGGAATCGCTGTCAGACCCGTGCCTTGGATGGGCGTGGCGCCGGCGCTGAATGTCGCTGCCCACGTGCCGTCTTGCAGGAGCACGGTGTATTCCTGCCCGTTGGCTGCAGTCACCACGGTCCCGCTGGCGAACGGCGCCCCGTCACGGGTGTAGGTGCCGTCTTCCTGCAGTGTCAGAACGACAATCGTTCCTGACGAGCCGAGTGCAACAGGCGTGACGGTCTGGTTGAAGACCGCCACCCAAGTGTCGTTGGCACCGAGGACCAGCGTGTACTGGCCCGCACCCGCGTCAACCCTGTCCCCGCTCGCGAACGGCTCTCCCGCTAGCGTCCAGCCACCGGTCTCGCCCTTGCTCAGGATGGCCGTCTGCCCGCTGAGGCCGAGAGGCACGGTCACGGTCAGCGGGACAAAGGTCAGCGTCCACGAACCGTCCTGGCCGAGGGTCAGCGTGTAGGTGTCGGTCCCGAACGCGAGCGCGGCTCCGGGCATGAGCGTCTGCTGGCCGAGCACGGGATGCACCCCGGTCCAGGTACCGTCCTCCTGCTGGGTCACGGTCCATGTCTGGCCGCTGAGACCGATGGGGATGTCCTGCGTCTGAGCTACGTACGTCGCCACCCAGTCCCCGCCCGCCATGGTCAGTGCGTACTCGTTCCCGTTGGCCGACTTCAGGGTCCGGCCTTCGTCAAGCGAGATCCAGAAGCTTCCGTCCTCGGCCCTCGTGACAGTGACGCTCTCACCGCTCAGGCCCAGCTGGAGCAGCATCTCGACGGGCTGGTAAGTCGCGATCCAGACGCCGTCCGTGAGCGTGAGAACGTAGACATTGCCGTTCTCGGCTGTCACCTCGCCGCCCTCGAAGGGCTGCCCGTTGTAAGTGAACCCGCCTGCTTCGGTCTCGATCAGGGTGATCTTGCCGCCATGCTGGCCCAGCGTGACCTCCACGGGCCCCGCCTGCGCGACCGGCCCGCTCCCGGCCGCTGATGCACCGTGAAGAGGCAACATGACCGCCAGGGCCAGGAGCCATACTCTCTGATTCGTAGCCAACGTCATCGCGTTCCGCTCCTTCCGTTCCTATTGCATGCAGCCGCGAACCACGAGGAACACGGCGCCAAGGCCCGTATGCGAATTGCGCAGTGCCAAACGTTGCACGGCGCCGAAACCCGCTGGAAGCCCCTACTAGTCTAGTGCGTCTAGTGCGCAACGGAGCGATCGCCAGTGCCGGACGACTGGAATGATACTCCGCCGCCGACTATTCCCAGCGGGTCGCGGGCCGCAAGCCTGCGGCGAGCACAGCTTGCATAGGCTCTGAGGCCACTCGCGACCGGAGCGATCCCCCGGCAACTCGTGGATTCTCCCTGCGGCCTCCCTCGCCGCGGCGGGCACGTTCCCCTGCCCCGGAACTTCCCACCGTGACCGCCGTGGACGGCGCACATAGGGGACAGGTCCCCATCAAGATTCGACTGCTTGCTATATTTCGAATTATATTCGTTGTATATAATCTATTAATATCTATGAAAGTCTTAATAATTCACTTGCGTTTTTGGACAAGATGGTATACTATAAGTCTATTATGACTATGCCAACACCACACAAACAGCACGACTCGATCTACAGGCAGCTGTTCTCGCTGCCCGAGATGGTCGCCGCCCTGTCCGAGTCCTGCTTCGAGAGCAGCTGGCGGGAAGCGATCGACTGGGAGCGCATCAAGTCCGGCGGCACGCGCTGGGTGCGCGAGCGCGACGGCGCCCAGCGCGAGAACGACCTGATCTGGCAGCTGCCCTGCAGCGGCAGGGGGGACCTGTTCCTGTACTTGATGATCGAGCTGCAGTCGGCCCAGGACCGCATGATGTTGATGCGGATCGACGAGTACTCGTACCTTTTCCGCAAGGGGCACTGGGACCAACTCGGCGTGGGCCCGGGGCCGCGGCAGTCGAAGCTGCCGCGCATGGTGCCGCTGGTGCTGTACACGGGGGACGGTCCGTGGCGGGCGCCGACGGACCTGGAGCAGGTGACCGACCCGTGGGGGCCGGGGCTGGAG
Organism: Bryobacterales bacterium; assembly: GCA_965263255.1. Classification (GTDB taxonomy): domain Bacteria; phylum Acidobacteriota; class Terriglobia; order Bryobacterales; family UBA6623; genus VXMF01. The sequence continues at coordinate 5,139,736 of CBDHHA010000008.1, read as the reverse complement.
CCGCTGGCCGGGATCGGGTCGACGCTGCGCTACGCAGTGGTCAGCGCGGAAAGCGCGCGGCCGGTCGAGGGGCGCGAGCCGAACGTGGTGGACGCCCTGCTGGGGTTGCTGGGGGCGGAGCAGGCGCAGGAGAGCGTACGGTGGCTGGCAGCGCTACGGGAGGCGGCGGGGCGGGAGGAGAACCCTGCCGTGGAGCGGCTCTTGCGGCGATGGCTTATGATTGAATTCCTGAGCCGGCGCATGCCCAACGCTCCGAAGCGCGAGGTCGAGGAACTCTGGGACAAGCCAAAGGAGGCAGGCAAGATGATCGGAACATTCGAGGAGCAATGGTTGGCCCAAGGCAAGGCGAAAGGCGTGGAGGAGGGCCTACGCGGAGCGATCATGCGACTGATAGCGAAGCGTTTCGGGGGGTCCCTAGCGCAGTCCGCTGCACCGAGTGTCCAAGCGATCGGGTCCATCGACGCACTCAACGAGATCCTTGATCTTGCAGCAGTGGACGCAACCGCCGACAGGTTGCTTGACAAACTTGACCAGGATCGCCCGGCCCCAGCTTGAGCGGTAGCCGGGGTGGGGCTGGGCTAACGCTGTCCGGAATCGTCCGGCTTCTCCGGCTTCGAATCTCGAGCTTGCTGCCAGCCGGCGCATGCCCAACGCTCCGAAGCGTGAGGTAGAGGAACTCTGGGACAAGCCAAAGGAGGCAGGCAAGATGATCGGAACATTCGAGGAGCAATGGTTGGCCCAAGGCGAGGCAAAGGGCGAGGCGAAGGGCGAGGCGAAGGGCCGGGAAGAGGCCCTGCGGGAAACTCTAATGCGGCTGATCACACGGCGCTTCGGCGCGTCGCTGGCACAGTCCGTAGCGCCGCGCATCCAAGCGATCGGGTCCGTCGAGGCACTCAAAGAGATCGTCGAGTTTGTAGCCTTGGACGCAACCGCCGACTCGCTGCCAAGCGATCTGGACCGCATCGCGGGGGATCTGCCGGCCCCGGCTTGAGCGCTGGACCGGGGACCCGGAAAGCGCCGGCCGGAATCGCCAGCCTCTCCGACTGCCCAGTTCGAGTCTCGTGCCAGCAGCGGCGTGATCCATTCGATGCGGGCGAGGTCGAGGAACTCTGGGACAAGCCGCAGGAGGCACGCAAGATGATCGGAACATTCGAGGAGCAATGGTTGGCCCAAGGCGAGGCAAAGGGCGAGGCGAAGGGCGAGGCGAAGGGCCGGGAAGAGGCCCTGCGGGAAACTCTAATGCGGCTGATCACACGGCGCTTCGGCGCGTCGCTGGCACAGTCCGTAGCGCCGCGCATCCAAGCGATCGGGTCCGTCGAGGCACTCAAAGAGATCGTCGAGTTTGTAGCCTTGGACGCAACCGCCGACTCGCTGCCAAGCGATCTGGACCGCATCGCGGGGGATCTGCCGGCCCCGGCTTGAGCGCTGGACCGGGGACCCGGAAAGCGCCGGCCGGAATCGCCAGCCTCTCCGACTGCCCAGTTCGAGTCTCGTGCTAGCAGCGGCGTGATCCATTCGATGCGGGCGAGGTCGAGGAACTCTGGGACAAGCCAAAGGAGGCAGGAAAGATGATCGGAACATTCGAGGAGCAATGGTTGGCCCAAGGCGAGGCGAAGGGCGAGGCGAAGGGCCGGGAAGAGGCCCTGCGGGAAACTCTAATGCGGCTGATCACACGGCGCTTCGGCGCGTCGCTGGCACAGTCCGTAGCGCCGCGGATCGAGGTGATACGGTCCGTCGAGACCCTGAACGAGATGGTCGACCTTGTCGCCATGGAGGCAACCGCCGACTCGCTGCCCAGCGATCTGGACCGCATCGCGGGGGAGCTGGCGGCCCCGGCTTGAGCGCTGGAGTGGGGACCCGGAAAGCGCCGACCGGAATCGGCCAGCCTGTTCGGCTACCCAACTCGGGTCTCGTGCCAGCAGCGGCGTGATCCATTCGATGCGGGCGAGGTCGAGGAACTCTGGGACAAGCCAAAGGAGGCAGGCAAGATGATCGGAACATTCGAGGAGCAATGGTTGGCCCAAGGCGAGGCGAAGGGCGAGGCGAAAGGCCGGGAGGCCCTGCGGCAAACTCTAATGCGGCTGATCACACGGCGCTTCGGCGCGTCGTTGGCACAGTCCGTTGCACCGCGCATCCAAGCGATCGGGTCCGTCGAGGCACTCAAAGAGATCGTCGAGTTTGTAGCCTTGGACGCAACCGCCGACTCGCTGCCAAGCGATCTGGACCGCATCGCGGGGGATCTGCCGGCCCCGGCTTGAGCGCTGGACCGGGGACCCGGAAAGCGCCGGCCGGAATCGCCAGCCTCTCCGACTGCCCAGTTCGAGTCTCGTGCCAGCAGCGGCGTGATCCATTCGATGCGGGCGAGGTCGAGGAACTCTGGGACAAGCCGCAGGAGGCACGCAAGATGATCGGAACATTCGAGGAGCAATGCTTGGCCCAAGGCAAGGCTGAAGGCCGGGAGGCCCTGCGGGAAATTCTAATGCGGCTGATCACGCGGCGCTTCGGCGCGTCGCTGGCGCAGTCCGTTGCGCCGCGCATCCAAGCGATCGGGTCCGTCGAGGCACTCAACGAGATAGTTTGCCTTGTCGCCGTGGAAGCAACCGCCGACTCGCTGCCAAGCGATCTGGACCGCATCGCGGGGGATTTGCCAGCCCCGGACTTAGCGCTGGACGAGGGCCCCGGAAAGCGCCGGCCGGAATTGGCCAGCCTCTCCGACTACGCAACTCGGGTCCCGCGCCAGCAGGCGGATGATCCACTCGAGATAGACGAGGTCGAGGAACTCAGCTGGTTCAAGCCGCAGGAAGCACGCACGATGGTCGGGACATTCGAGGAGCGATGGTTCGCCCAAGGCTACGTTCAGGGCTACAAGGAAGGCTTCAGAGAAGGCTTCAGGGAGGGCTTCAGGGAAGGCCTAGAGCTGGCCCGCGAGGAAAACATCAGGGAAGAAGAGGTCGTACGCACAGCAATCATGTGAGTGATGGCGAAGCGTAGCGGGGCGTCCCTAGCGCAGTCCGTTGCACCGCGAATCCAAGCGATCCGGTCCGTCGACTCACTCGACGAGATCATCGGTCTCTTCGCGGCACGCCCTACCGCCGACTCGCTGCTAGAAGACATAGGCCGCATCGCGGGGGATCTGTCGGCCCCGGCTTGAGCGCTCGCCGAACCGAGCTCAACCCACTGGCGACGATGGCTAGCGGTGGCAGCCAGCGCCGGATCGGCGGTGAGGCTGACGCTGGGTTTCCGGATCGAGTTCGCCAGCAATCGAACTGCGAGTCCTGTCCGGCGAGGCCGGTTCCGGACCCGCAGGACGAGTAACCCGACTGGCCGGGCCCTCTGAGGTGCCCGGGCCGGCGAGGTGCCCTCGAAGCTCCTGGAGGCCATCGCCGGGCCCCGACGGTTTCGTCATTTGCCGGGGCCTTCTCCGGTATGTGTCTTGGGCGAACCGGGCCCCTGCTGAATGGAAGCCCCGCGTGGGAGACCGAACCCGGATCTCACCCCAGACGAGAACGCTTCCCTCCCCCGCGTTCTCCAAGAGGCTTGACTGCCCGACGGCCCCACCGGTCGAGTCATGGCTTGGGGCGAGTCTGCTGCAGTCCGAGCCAGCCCGGGCCGCAACCGGCATCCCTTCTGCCTTCCCGAGCGCCGACTCCGAGCGCTCGTAAGCGAACTGTGCTCGGACTCCCGTTCCTGCACCCGGGACAAGGGCGCGAGGGCGCTCACCGCCCTGCCATCCACCGTCGAGAGGCCCGCCCTGTCCCTGGACCTGCAGGCCGCATCGGACCCTCCGGAAGTGGCCGGGGGCGGATCCATGGAGACTTGGCTGGTGGAATCCGTCGAAATCGTCGATTGCGGGGAGGTCCTGGCTGGGTTGCAATCCCTGTCTCCGAGGGCCAACCGTTCGGTTTGGATCCCGTGGGACATCCGGTTCTGGATGCGACTCTCGGACCGGCTGCGACGGGTGGTCCGTCGCCACGGGCACAGGCCGTCAATGACAGCGCTCCAGTCTGGGGCGAAGCGCCCAAGCGCTAGGGCGAGCCGGCAGCCGCAGGCCGGCACTTGACAACCCCCTGCGCGGTTGGTGGCTGGATGGGAACTCACAGAGACCACGGAAACGGCCATCGAACCGTTGGCAAGTGCCCTGCTGTCCGCCTGCGGGCCACTGCGGGAGGGTGCGGCGCCGGACGATGTCGGCCTCCTGCCGCCTCGCGATCTGGTCCCGCACGTCCTGCGGCCCCGCTTCGAAGGCCTCATCCGGCGCAAGCCCTTTTTGGCCAGCGCCCTCAGACCTGTGGATGAAACGTTCGGGAACCATGTCGAGAAGTGGCCATAGACCGAGCAGAGACGAGTCTGAGCCCGGACTCCTCGGAGCGGGTGGCTACAATCAGGGACAGACGCGGACCGAACCGATGCAGGCTCGGGCCCCGGCCGCCCAATCCGATGTCAGGACCGCAGCAGTACCCCGGTCCGGAGAGCGGGGAAGGAACCGGTGGAGTGCGGCCTCGACCCGAGCCCTTGGGCTGGGAAATGGCCCACTTGCCCACCCCGAAGGTGGACGGGCCAGCCGTGCTGTCGCTCCCGCGCAACGAGCGTGGCAGGGACCTCGTGATCGGCGACATTCACGGACAGCGGGAATCGTTCGAGAGCCTGCTTCGGAAAGTCGCTTACTCGCGGGAGGACGGCGATCGCCTGCTGCTCCTAGGCGACCTGATCGACCGCGGCCCGGACTCGGCAGGAATGCTCGAATGGGCCATGCGCAGCGATGTCTACTGCATTCGCGGCAACCACGAGCAGCTCCTGTTCGATGCGCTGGACGGCGACGGCAACAGGGATATGGACGAGCTGTGGAAGGAGGGCAATGGCGGCAGCTGGGCGAACGCGCTTTCCGCTCGCGAGCGCGACGAGTGGCTCGCCGTGGTCCGCAAAATGCCGCTGGCGATCGAGGTCGATGCCCCGAAAGGCACCTGCGTGCTTGTCCACGCCGAGATCCCCGAGGAAACGCCGTGGTGGGCATTCAAGGCTTGGCTGCTGGAAGGCGACCGCGATTGCGGACTCTTCTGCCTCTGGCCTCGAATCCGCGTCAACCAAGTCAATGACTTCGACACTGGAGTGGAAGACGTCTGGCGCACGTTTCATGGCCACACCCCACTCAAGGTGCCGATAACGGTCGGAAACATGCGCTGGATCGATCTGGGATCCGCATATCCGAGCGAGTACGAGGGTGCTTCCTTGGCTTGCGTGCCAATCGGGCCGGATGGCTCGGAGGGCGAGCTCGTAGCGATCAGGATTCTGGACGTCGACCCCTCGCAGGGACCGGACTAGAGCGAGTACCCCGCCAGTTGGCAGGGTCTCGGAACGGCCCCCAATCGCCTCCGCACCGACGCTCCCTGGGCTTCAGCCCGATTGCGATGGGAGCCGTTGGGGCAACGTGCGCGAGGGCGACCAGTTGGGTCCATCCGCTCCAGGCGGACCGCTCACGCGACGGCTTCGGCGTCGGCGAGGGACTGCAGCCGGTGCAGCCGCGAGTAGACTCCGTCCCTGGCGACCAGCTCCTCGTGCGTGCCAGCCTCCGCGACCTGCCCCTTGTGGAGCACCAGGATGCTCGCCGCGCGCCGAATCGTCGAGAGGCGGTGTGCGATCACGATCGAGGTCCTGCCGGCCAGCAGCTTCGACAGCGTGTCGCGGATATCCCTCTCGGTGTCCGGATCGACGCTGGAGGTCGCCTCGTCCAGCACCAGGAAGGGACGCTCGTGGACAAGGGCGCGGGCGAACGCCACCAGCTGCTTCTGCCCGGACGAGAGCCCCGCCCCGCGCTCCAGGACGGGCTCTCCGTACTTGCCCGGAAGCGACTCGATGTGCGCCGCGAGATGAGCGCTCTCGGCTGCGCGCCGTATGCTCGGCCGGGAGACGGACCGGTCGCCCAGGCCGATGTTCTCCTCGATGCTGCCGGAGAAGAGGCAGGGGTCCTGCAGGACCACGCTGAACTGAGCCCGAAGCGCTTCCGGGGTCCACTCGCGAATGTCCTTGCCGTCTACCAGGATGCTGCCCCTCTGGATCTCGTAGAACCGCAGCAGCAGGCTCACCAGCGTGCTCTTGCCCGCCCCGGTGTGGCCGACCACCGCGAGCATCTCGCCCGGCTCGACCACGAAGCTGACGTCCTCGAGCACCCAGTCCTCGCCCTTGTACGCGAACCACACCTCCCGGAACTCGATCCGCGGCGTCCGCACCCTGCGCGCCCGCTCGGACCGCGACGGCCGGTCCGGGGGCTTCGTGTCCAGCAGCTCGAAGATCCGCTCCGCCCCCGCCATCGCTCCCTGCAGGACGTTGTACTTCTCCGCTAGGTCCTGGATCGGCCGGAACACCCGGGTGCCGTACTGCAGGAACGCCAGCAGGACCCCCAGCGTCACCGTCCCCTCGACCACCCAGCCGCCCCCGAACACGATCAGCAGGGCCAGCCCGAAGTAATTCAGCCAGTCGATGACCGGGAAGAAGATCGAGTGCGCCCGGACGGAGCGGTAGTTCGCCCGCCGGTGCTCCTCGTTGATGGCCGCGAAGTCCCGCATCGCGAGGCGCTCGTGATTGAACAGCTGCAGCTCGGTGATCCCGGTGAAGCATTCCTGCAGGAACGACGCCAGCCTGGCAACGGCCTTGCGCACGTCGCGGAAGCTGCTGCGGGCGTGCCGCCGGAAGACCAGGCTCACCCCCAGCACCAGCGGGCCGACCGCGAGATAGACCAGCGTCAGCCGCGGGCTGAGATAGAGCATCGCCCCGAACGCGCAGGCCAGCGTCAGCACGTCCCCTGCCACGGCTACCAGTCCCGAAGTGAACAGCTGGTTGAGCACGTCGACATCGTTCGTGGCGCGCGTGACCAGCCGGCCGCTCGGCGTGCGGTCGAAGTACTGCACCGGCAGGCGCTGCAAGTGCCCGAAGATCTCGCGGCGGATGTCGCTCATCACGCGCTGCCCGGTGTAGTTCATCGTGTGGATCTGGACCGCCTGGGTCAGCGCCGAGAAGGCCAGCACGCCCGCGTAGACGCCGACGATCCAAAGCAGGCCGGCCAGGCGCTCCGCGGGCAGGAACGGATCGAGGAACGTCTCGGCCGAGGCGTCCGGACTCAGGTAGCGGTCGACGGCAACCTGCGTCAGGATCGGGAAGGCCGCCCCGAGTCCCGAGTGCAGCATGAGGAAGAACAGCGAGACAGAGGCATAGAGCCTGTACGGCCTTAGGTACCGCCAAAGGCGGCCGATCAGCTCGGCGTCGTAGGCGAACGACGTCGAGTCCTCCTCCCAAGCCGCGTCGCGGCCGATGGTGCGGCCCGAGCTCATCGCTTCGCCAGCTCCTCCTCCAGCCGCTGCCGGTCGTGCATGCGGGCGTACAGGCCGCCCCTTCCGAGCAGTTCCTCGTGCGGCCCGAGGTCCGCGACCCTGCCACCCTCGATCACCGCGATGCGGTCGGCCAGGCGCGCCGAGGAGACCCGGTGCGTGACGATCAGGACCGTGCGGTTGCGCATCCCCTCGCGCACCTGCCGCAGCAGGTCGTGCTCCGTCTCGGCATCCAGGCTCGAAGTGGCATCGTCCAGGATCACCACGCCCGGGTCCCGCAGCAGCGCGCGGGCCACCGCGACCCGCTGCTTCTGCCCGCCCGAGAGCGTGATGCCGCGCTCGCCGACAAGGGTGTCCAGCCCGTCCGGGAAGCTGTCGGCCTCGGCCAGCAGCGCTGCCGACCTGGCCGCCTTGCGGATCCCGCCCGTCTCGGCGCCGGGGACGCCCAGGCGGATGTTGTCAGCGATGCTCCGGCTGAACAGGAACGTCTCCTGGGGGACGTGCCCCACGCACCCGCGCAGCTCGGCGAGCGGTATGCGGCGGGCGTCGATCCCGTCCACGCAAACCTCGCCCTCGGTGGGGTCCAGCAGGCGGGGGACAAGGTTCGCGAGAGTCGACTTGCCGCTGCCGACAGGGCCGATCAGGGCCAGCGACCCGCCCGCCGGCACCCGCAGGCTGACCCCGGAGACAGCGGGCCGCGTCGCGCCGGGATAGCGGACCGTGACATCGCGCCACTCGATCTCGCCCCGTAACGGGCCGACGTCCCGCCGCGTGAGGGGACCGTCCGCGATGGCGGGCCGGTGCCGCATCAGCTCGTCGAGGCGCCCCAGCGACGCGAGGCCCCGCTGGGTGATGTTGACGACCACCCCCATGCCGATCATCGGCCACGTGAGCATGCCGAGAAAGTACAGGAACATCGTGAACGTCCCCATGCTGATCTCGCCCTCGACCACCCTCCAGCCGCCGAAGCCGATGACGGCCACGCTCGCGAAGCCCACCAGGAACTCGAGGAAGGGGTAGAAGCTGCGCCAGATGCGGACCAGGGCGAGACTGGCGTCGAGGTACTCGGCGTCGGAGCGCTCGAAACGGGCCTCCTCGTTGCCGGTCTGGCCGTACGCGCGCAGCATGCGCAAGCCCGCGATGTGTTCCTGGACGCGGGTGCTGATCGCCGAGAAGCACGCCTGCACCCTCTGGAACTGCTCGTGCGTCCGGCGGCCGAAGTAGCCGACGCCTACGGAGATGAACGGCATCGGAAGGAACACGAGCAGCGTGAGCACCCAGTCCGTCCACGCCATGACCGCGAGAACCGAAACGAACACGACCGTGATCTCCGCCGAGTACATGAGACCCGGCCCCAGAAGCGATCGCACCTGCGCGAGGTCGTTCGTCGATCTCGCCATCAGGTCCCCGGTCCGGTAGCGCTGGTAGAACCGCGAGTCGAGCGACAGCAGGTGCTCGCTGAGGTCGTTGCGCAGGTCGTACTCGATGTCGCGCGAGATCGTGATGAGGATCCAGCGCATGGCGTACTGCGCTACGCCCTTGGCCGCTGCCACGGCCAGCAGCACCAAGACGAGCCGCTCCGCAAGATCCTGACCCCCTTCCGAGAGCGCGTCGATCGCCCGCCCCAGGAAATACGGCAGGGCCGTCGCCAGCAGCCCCCTCAGGACCAGGGCAACCATGCCCCCGGCATAGCGCCAGCGGTAGCGCACCAGGTACGGGAACAGTGTCCGGAGCCTTGACCGCAAGAGCCGCTTACCCCTGGTAAAGCATCCAGTAGATGACGACGCCTGTCACCGATACGTACATCCACAGCGGCCAGGTCCAGCGCGCGATGCTGCGATGCCGCTCGAAGGTCCCGCGCAGCGCCCGCGCCAATGTGAGCGCGACGAGGGGCACGATCGCGATCGCCAGCACGATGTGGCTCACCAGGATCGAGAAGTACACCGGGCGGATCCACCCCTGCTTGGTGAACGGGACGGAGCCGACTTGCCAGTGGTAGACCAGGTAGCTGGCCAGGAATGCGGCGGACGCGAGGCAAGCGCCCAGCATCGCGGCCTTGTGGCGCCGCATGTCGCCGCGCCGAATCCAGTAGTACCCCGCGCCGAGGAAACCCGTGGCCGTCAGGTTGAGGGCCGCGTTCAGGGTGGGCAGGTCCGTGAATTCCATGGCGAAGTGGCCGTCCGGGGAGTCAGACGAGATGCTTGGCGTTCATCCTCGTCGCACGGTGCCAGCAGGCCAGCAGCATCGCCGCGGCGAACCCGGCCAGGACAAGCCAGCACGTCTCCGAGGACGGAGCGCCCGCCGAGGCCGGAAGGCCGAGCAGCGCGCGCAGCTCCGCCACGCCGTATGCGAGGGGATTCGCCAGCGTCAGCCACCGCACCCAGGCCGACGACCCGTCCATCGGGAAGACGCCGCCCGAAACCAGCCACATCGGCATCAGCAGCAGGTTCATGACGGAGTGGAAGCCCTGCACCGAGTCCAGCCACCAGGCGAAGAAGAAGCCCAGCGCCGTCAGGCCCAGCGCGGTCAGGACCAGCACGCCGAACATGCCGGGAAGCGCCGCCGCGCTGACGCTCACGCCGGCCAGCGGCGCCAGGGGCAGGAGCAGCGCGCCCTGAATGGCGCCGAGCGTGGTCGACCCGCCGACCTTGCCGAGCACCAGCGCCAGTCGCGAGACCGGCGCCACCAGCACGCCCAGCAGGAACCCCTCGCGCCGGTCCTCGATCAGCGAGATGTTCGCGAAGATCGAGGTGAACAGCACGGCCAGCATCACCGTGCCGGGATAGAAGAAGCGCGCGTAGCCTCCCTCGTCGGCCAGCAGCGATCCGCCGAACCCCGACCCCAGCACGAACCAGAACAGCAGGGGGGTCGATAAGGTCCCGACGATCCGGCTCGGCTGGCGGTAGAATCCGCGCAGCTCCCGCAGCCACAGCGTCGCGGCGCACAGCCAGAAACTCGGGTCCGGGGCTGCCGCCACCCTCATGTCGGGCACTGCCACGGCGGCCCCTGAGGGCGGAGAAGGCATTCGCAACGAATTGGTCCGCGGGCGGCCGGGGAAGGGCTGGCCGGGAATTCCCATTCTAGCCCGGCAACGGCGCTGCCCGTGCCGCTCTTCCTAGATCCGCAGGCAGTAGCCCTTCTTGCCCACGTTCACCGCCTGGGTCGCCCCGATGCGGGCGGTCTGCCCGGCACCCTCGTGAATGTGCCCGCAGAAGCAGTACGCGGGCTGGCATTGCTCGATGTAGTCCCGGACGGCGGAGCTGCCGAATTGGAGCCCCGGGGCGGCCCGGTCCAATTCCGTGTCCTTGGGCGGCGCGTGGCAGACCAGCACCTGGGGCCGCAGTCCCGAGAACCGGCCCAGCCGCCGCGCCAGCTCCTCCTCCGTGTACTCCCCGGGCGTGTCGAACGGGGTGGGGTTGGAGTACCCCATGCCGACGATGTGGGTGTCGCCTGCCAGGCGCGAGGTGTCGTGGAAGTCGACGAAGCCGTGCGCCTCGCAGAACCTCCGGACCTGCTCGTCGGTCTCGTTGTTCCCGGGCATGACCCAGAGCCTGTCGCCGAGATGCGCGAGCGCTTCCGCGCAGGGGTCGAGCGGAGCAGGCCATGTCACGAGGTCGCCTGCCGCGATGTAGATGTCAGCCTCCACCGCGACCGCCCGCTTCAGGCTTTCGATGTCGCCGTGGATGTCGGCGAAGACTTGGACGCGCATCGGGCTCTCCATCAGTCGGCGCGACGCGTGGCAGCCAGCCTCGCCCCTGCCACTTCCATCACCCTGGCCTCCGCCGCTTCCCGCGTTTCCGCGCGGGCCTTGGCAATCTGCGCCCCGGGGGACACGTTGTCGGCCTTGGCGTGCCAGGTCTCGCCGATCCGGTAGGTCGTGATGCGGACCGGCCAGCCGGCGAGTTCCATGCGGCGGACCGCGAAGCCCTCGGCCCTCATGCGCCCCGGGCGACCGGCGCGCCCACCAAGTTGCCCCACTCGGTCCAGGACCCGTCGTAGTTGGTCACGCCGTCGAGGCCCAGCAGGTACTTCAGGACGAACCACGAATGGCTCGACCGCTCGCCGATCCGGCAGTACGCGATCACCGGCTTCTCCCCGGTGATCCCCGCGCTCCGGTACAGTTCGCGGAGCTCGTCGGCGCTCTTGAACGTGCCGTCCTCGTTGCAGGCCTTGCCCCAGGGTATGTTGCTAGCCCCGGGGATGTGGCCGCCGCGCTGGCACGTCTCCGGCAGTCCGGGAGGAGAGAGGATCTCGCCGCTGAACTCCGCGGGACTGCGCACGTCCACGAGTTCCACGCTGCCCGCCTTGACCGCCTCCGTCACGTCGGGCAGGTACGCCCGGATCGAGAAGTCGGGGTCGCTGGCGGCGTAATCGGTAGCGGCGGGCCCCGGCGCGGCATCGGACAGTTCCCTGCCCTCGGCCAGCCACTTGACGCGTCCGCCGTTCATCAGGCGCACGTCGCGGTGCCCGTAAATCTTGAGCTGCCAGAAGGCCCACGCGGCGAACCAGTTGTTGTTGTCCCCGTACAGCACGACCGTCGTGTCGGCGGCGATGCCGCTCGCGGACATCAGCGCCTCGAATGCCGCCTTCGGCACGATGTCGCGCCGCACGGTGTCGCACAGCTGGCTGTCCCAGGCCCAGCCGACGGCGCCCGGCACGTGACCCTCGTCGTACGACGCCGTGTTGACGTCCACCTCGACCACCCGGACACCGGGATCCGCCGCGTGCGCGGCCACCCACTCCGTGCTCACCAGGACGTCGGCGCTTGCGTAGTCTGCCATCGGAACCCTCCCCTCGATCTCCGCCGGATTCGGTTCTCGGACGATCCGATTATACGGTGTCGCCCTCGATTCACCGCAATGGGACCCGGCGAGCGGATCGAGGAACGCTGGCCCCGGACACGGGGTGGCCGGCGTCGATTCTAGGCCGCGAGGCAGGCCTGGATCTGGTCGCGCGACACTGCCCCCTCGCGGATCAGGCGCCATTGGGTGGCGGTGATATCCACCGTCGTGGCCGGCGGCCCGCCAATGGCGCCGCCGTCCACGATCAGGCGCACGCGACCGTCCATGGTCCCCAGCACCTCGAACCCGCTGCGGCAGGTCGGATGTCCGGACACGTTGGCGCTCGTCGCGATCAAGGGCTGCTGCAGCCGGCCGATCAGGCTCGATGCGAGCGCGGAGGCGGAGCGGCGCAACGCGAGCCTCCCCGTGTTGCCTGTCACCCGCAGCGGAACCTTGGCCGAGGCCGGAACGATCACCGTCAGCGGCCCCGGCCAGAACCTGCGCGTCAGCAGGTAGAAGCTGGACGAGAGCCGCGCCCCGAACTCCTCGGCCATGGGGACGCTGTCGACCAGCAAGGGGAGCGAGCGGTGGGGCTCCCGGCGCTTCGCCTCGAAGACCTTCGCGACGGCGTTCAGGTTGAACGGGTCGGCAACCAGCACGTACAGGGCGTCGCTGGGGATCGCGACCACTTCCCCGCCGCGCACGGCCTCCTCGGCGGCGTCCACGGCCCGATCGTCCGGCTCCGCGATCGGGGTCTCGATCAGGCTGGTGGTCAATCTAGGCGGTCACCCGGCGCGGACGCGCGATCGCGCCGTCCATGCCGGCACCCCCTTGGTATAGCAGGCCGGCGCCAGCCGCTCGGTTCGGCTCCCGGCCCGCCCGGTCCCTCGCGAGCCGGATCCTATACTGGGCCTCAGGGCTGGCCGGCAAGCGGGGCCCTCCGCGATGCGACAGCCGCCGCACTGGGACCGACTCCGGGAAGAGGCATGGGCAATGCCGGCTTCGCCCGGGGTGTACCAGTTCCTCGGCCGCGAGGGGGATGTCCTCTATATCGGCAAGGCCAAGAGCCTGCGGGACCGGATCCGCAACTATTTCTCCGCCGACGCGCTCGGAGACTCCAAGCGGGCAGGACTGCTGTCGGAAGCCTTCTCGCTGGGCTCGATTCTCGTGCGGAACGAGAAGGAGGCCCTTGCTCTCGAGAACAACCTGATCAAGGAGCACCAGCCGAAGTACAACGTCCTGCTCCGCGACGACAAGACCTATCCCTACATCCGGATGACGCGCGAGAAGTACCCGCGCGTGTATGTGACGCGCCGCCTCAGAAAGGACGGATCGACCTACTTCGGCCCCTATTTCCCGGGTAACCTCGCCCACCGCCTGGTGCACTTCATCCACAAGCACTTCAAGGTGCCTTCATGCCGGATCGACCTCACGCGGCACCACCCGCGGCCATGCCTGGAGTACCACATCCGCCGCTGCTGGGGCCCGTGCGTGCAGGGCTTGGTCGAGGACCAGACCTACGACCGCGCCGCCGAGGACGTGCGGGCATTCCTGGGGGGGCGCCGCGCGGAACTGGTCCGCGGCCTGCGGGAGCGCATGGGCGAGGCCTCGGAAGCGCTGGAATTCGAGAAGGCCGCCAGCCTGCGGGACCTGCTCTCTACGGTCGAGGAGATTTCCGAGCGGCAGCGAATGGCGTCGGCCGAGGGCCGCGACATCGACATCTTCGGGATTCACGCCGAGCCCCCGCTCGTTTCCGCCAACATCTTCCACGTCCGCAACGGCCGCGTGGTCGACAGGCGCGAGTTCTACTGGGAGGATGTCGAGGCCTTCGACTGCGGCGAGTTCCTGGCGTCGCTGCTTCCGCAGGTGTACCTCGGGCAGCGCCTCGTCCCGTCCCTGGTGCGCGTGCAGGCGGAGTTCGAAGGGATGGCTGCCCTGGCCGAGCTGCTCGCCGAGAAGCGGGGAGCGAAGGTCGATATCGGCGTGCCCCTGCGCGGTGCCAACAAGGCCCTCCTGGACCTCGTCACCACGAACGCCCGGAGCTGCTTCGAGCAGAGGTTCCGAGTCCGCAAGCCTAGCAAGGCGCAGGTCGCGGAGGCGTGGCGGGAAGCGCTGAACCTGCCGCCCCCCGACGTTGAGGCCGGGGACGCCACGCGGATCGAGTGCTTCGACATCTCGCACACCCAGGGAGTCGAGGTAGTCGCATCCATGGTCGTGTGGGAAGACGGAACAATGAGAAAGGGCGAGTACCGCAAGTACATCGTCCGCTCGCAGCAGAACGACGACTTCGCGGCCATGCGCGAGGTCGTGGGGCGTCGCTACCGGCGTCAGAAAGCGGAAGGACGCGCCTTCCCGTCGCTGGTCCTGGTCGACGGCGGCATCGGCCAGCTGCACGCTGCAGCAGCAGCCCTGGAGGAGACCGGCGCTGCCGCGCAGCCGCTCGCGGCGATCGCGAAACGCGAGGAGACGCTGTACGTGTTCGGCCAGGAGGACGAGCCGATCCGGCTCGACCGCTTCCATCCGATCCTGCACTCCATCCAGCAGATCCGGGACGAGGCGCACCGCTTCGCGATCAGCTTCCACCGCCAGCGCCGCTCCAAGCGCAGCCTGCGGTCCGAGCTGCTGGATATCCGCGGAGTGGGGGAGGCGACATCCCGCAAGCTGCTGAGGAAGTTCGGGAGCGTGGCGGGAATCCGGGACAGCGGGTTCGACGAACTAGCAGGGGAAGTGGGCCGCGACAAGGCCGCTGCCATCCACGAGCATTTTCGCGATGCCGCCGGCGATCAGGCCCAGCAGTTGAAGTAGCCGTCCTTGCATTCCACCTCGATCGGCATGCCGTACAGCTCGGACAGGGTGCGCGAGGACAGCAGCAGCTCCTTCGGTCCGTCAGCGTGAACCCGCCCGCGGCTGAGCAGCACGACGCGCGCCACCTCGGGCACGATGTCCGGCAGGTGGTGGGTCACGTAGATCAGGCTGGTTCCGAGCGCCGCGATGCGGCGGAGGGTCTCCCTCAGGTCCATTGCGGCCCGGATGTCCAGCCCGTTCGAGGGCTCGTCCAGCAGCAATGCCCGGGGGCTGTTCACCAGAGCCCGCCCGATGACCACGCGCTTGGCCTCCCCGGTCGACATCGCGTTGACCGGCTTGTCCCTCAGGTGCTCGGCGTGCATCAGGCGCAGGACTTCGGCGCCGCGCGCCTCCATCTCCTCCGTCACGCGATGCTGGGGCCAGAGCTCGAAGCTCGAGTAGTAGCCGGACAGCACTACGCTGCGTCCGGTTGCGCTCTTCGAACAGGCCGCGACCATTTCGTTCGAGACGATGGCGATCAGCTTGCGCATGTCGTGGACGTGCCAGTCCGAGCGCCCGAACAGCTTCATCACGGGGCCGAAGCGGCGGACGGGATGGTCATAGCGCATCATGGTCCGGATCAGGGTCGACTTCCCGGATCCGTTCGGTCCGATGATGGCCAGGTGCTGGCCGCACGGAATGGTCAGCGAGATCCCGTCCAGTGCCAGCGTCTCGCCGCGGTAGACGGTGATGTTGCGGAAATCCAGCAGCGGGGGGTCAGGTTGCGCTCGTGTCACGTCGATTGGGGGGCAGTGGCGCTGCCAGCGACCAGCCGCTATCGCCGGAGGAAGTTGGACAGCAGGGTCTTCCCGGCTTCGGTAAGTATCGACTCGGGATGGAACTGGACGCCTTCGACCGGCCAGGACCTGTGCCGGACCCCCATCACGATCCCGTCCCCGGTCCAAGCCGATACCTCGAGTTCCTCCGGGAGAGACTCCCTCTCGACGATCAGCGAGTGGTAGCGGGTCGCGACGAAATCCTGGGCGACGCCCTCGAAGAGGGTCCGGCCGTCATGCCGGACGCGACTGGTCTTGCCATGCATAAGGTAGGGTGCCCGGATTACGTTGCCGCCGAAGGCCTCCCCGATAGACTGGTGCCCGAGGCACACTCCCAGAACCGGCACCTTCCCTGCCATCGCCCTTATCAGGTCCACGCAAATGCCAGCCTCCTTCGGGGTGCAGGGTCCGGGCGACAGGACGATCCGCTCCGGTCTCATTTGGAGTACCTCGCTCACGGTAATTTCATCGTTGCGCCGAACAGTCATGACGGCGCCGAGCTCTCCCAGGTACTGGACCAGATTAAAGGTGAACGAGTCGTAGTTGTCGACAACTAAGGTCATCCCCTCCTATCATCGCCCCTGTGCCATGGAAGTGGGGCACCCGATCCGTCACCTCGTCCCCCGAACCCGCCAGTTGGAAACCGGCGGGAGGGCCAAGGATCGCCCGGGCGCCGGGCACGGGCTCGACCTCCGCGAGCCACCGGGCGCGGCACCGGAGTGTGACCCGACCCGGCGGAGGGCAAGCGTGCCCAGGTAGCCGGAGACCCCGCTCGCTGACAGTGCGGCGAGTTCCGTTCCCGTGCATTCGCCTCGAATCAAGGGACAGGTTCCGCAATCCCCTCGTCACGCGCATTTCGCCCGGTCCGGCCGTTCTAGTCGGTTGCTGAGTTCTGGGTACGGAATCCGGGGCCGTCCAACCGGACCGCAGCCTGACTTCCGGCCATCCGGAACCGGAGTCCCCTCCCGTGACCGCCGCGGAAGGCCACCGGAGACCGTCCCGGGCATCGCCCCCCTCCGCACCGCTTGCGCAGGCGCACTCCATTGACGAGGCATCCAGTGCATGGCATCGTCGGACGCAGGGTTTCAGTTGTCGCAAACCGTAGATCGAGGCCGCCTAGCGGGACTCGATGCCCGCTGTGTACACGTCGTGGACACATTGCAGAGTCTACGAGTCCATCAGCAGTCTCGCTTCTAAATTGATATGATTGGTGATTAACTTATAGTAATGTTCATATTTTATTTGTATACTTGGAATATATTGGAATTTTCAATGACCAGTCATCATAACTGTGGTATACTGCAACTATGACATCAACGAACAAACACCACGATTCGATCTACAGGCAGCTGTTCTCGCTGCCCGAGATGGTCGCCGCCCTGTCCGAGTCCTGCTTCGAGAGCAGCTGGCGGGACGCGATCGACTGGGAGCGCGTCAGGTCCAGCAGCACGCGCTGGGTGCGCGAACGCGATGGCGCCCAGCGCGAGAACGACCTGATCTGGCAGCTGCCCTGCAGCGGCAGCGGGGACCTGTTCCTGTACTTGATGATCGAGCTGCAGTCGGCCCAGGACAACCGGATGCTGATGCGGATCGACGAGTACTCGCAGATGTTCCGCAAGGAGCACTGGGACCGGCTCGGAGTGGGGCCGGGGCCGCGGCAGTCGAAGCTGCCGCGCATGGTGCCGCTGGTGCTGTACACGGGGGACGGTCGGTGGCGGGCGCCGACGGATCTGGAGCAGGTGACCGACCCGTGGGGTCCGGGGCTGGAGCCGCTGGCCGGGATCGGGTCGACGCTGCGCTACGCAGTGGTCAGCGCGGAAAGCGCGCGACCGGTGGAGGGGCGCGAGCCGAACGTGGTGGACGCCCTGCTCGGGTTGCTGGGGGCGAAGCAGGCGCAGGAGAGCGTACGGTGGCTGGCAGCGCTGCGGGAGGCGGCGGAGCGGGAGGAGAACCCTGCCGTGGAGCGGCTCTTGCGGCGATGGCTTATGATTGAGTTCCTGAGCCGGCGCATGCCCAACACTCCGAAGCGCGAGGTCGAGGAACTCTGGGACAAGCCGCAGGAGGCACGCAAGATGATCGGAACATTCGAGGACCAATGGTTGGCCCAAGGCAGGGCGGAAGGCGAGGCGATAGGCGAGGCGAAAGGCAAGGCGGAAGGCGAGGCGAAAGGGCGGGAGGCCCTGCGGGAAACTCTAATGCGGCTGATCACGCGTCGCTTCGGCGCGTCGTTGGCACAGTCCGTTGCACCGCGCATCCAAGCGATCGGGTCCGTCGAGGCACTCAACGAGATCGTCGAGCTTGTAGCCCTTGACGCTACCGCCGATTCGCTGCCAGGCGATCTGGACCGCGTCGCGGGGGAGCTGCCGGCCCCGGCTTGAGCGCACGCCGGGTGACCCGGAAAGCGCGGGCCGGAATCGGCCAACCTATAGGACTGCCCAGCTCGGGTCTCGTGCCAGCAGGCGCGTGATCCACTCGATGCGGGCGAGGTCGAGGAACTCTGGGACAAGCCGCAGGAGGCACGCAAGATGATCGGAACATTCGAGGACCAATGGTTGGCCCAAGGCAGGGCGGAAGGCGAGGCGAAAGGCGAGGCGAAAGGCGAGGCGAAAGGGCGGGAGGCCCTGCGGGAAACTCTAATGCGGTTGATCACGCGGCGCTTCGGCGCTTCGTTGGCACAGTCCGTTGCACCGCGCATCCAAGCGATCGGGTCCGTCGAGGCACTCATAGAGATCGTCGAGTTTGTAGCCTTGGACGCAACCGCTGACTCGCTGCCAAGCGATCTGGACCGCATCGCGGGGGAGCTGCTGGCCCCGGCTTGAGAGCACGCCGGGTGCCCCGGAAAGCGCAGGCCGGAATCGGCCAGGCTCCCCGACTGCTGAGCTCGGGTCTCGTGCCAGCAGGCGCGTGATCCACTCGATGCGGGCGAGGTCGAGGAACTCTGGGACAAGCCGCAGGAGGCACGCAAGATGATCGGAACATTCGAGGACCAATGGTTGGCCCAAGGCAAGGCCCAAGGCAAGGCGGAAGGCAAGGCGGAAGGCAAGGCGGAAGGCAAGGCGGAAGACCGGGAGGCCCTGCGGGAAACTCTAATGCGGCTGATCACGCGTCGCTTTGGCGTGTCGTTGGCACAGTCCGTTGCACCACGCATCCAAGCGATCGGGTCCGTCGAGGCACTCAACGAGATCGTCGAGCTTGTAGCCCTTGACGCTACCGCCGATTCGCTGCCAGGCGATCTGGACCGCGTCGCGGCGGAGCTGCCGGCCCCGGCTTGAGCGCTGGAGCGGGGACCCGGAAAGCGCAGGCCGGAATCGGCCAGGCTCCCCGACTGCCCAGCTCGGGTCTCGTGCCAGCAGGCGCGTGATCCACTCGATGCGGGCGAAGTGGAGGAACTCTGGGACAAGCCGCAGGAGGCACGCAGGGTGATCGGAGCATTCGAGCAATGGTTGCCCCAAGGCATCGCCCGAGGCAAGGCGGAAGGCGTGGCGGAGGGCGTACACGCAGTGATCATGCGAGTGATCGCGAAGCGTTTCGCGGCGTCCCCTGTACAGGCCGTGACGCCCCGCATCGAAGCGATCGGGTCCGCCGAGGCTCTCGCCGAGATCGTCGGCCTTGGCGCCGCGGGCGCAACCTCGGCCACACTATTGGCCAAGTTCGACCGGGATCGGCGAGCTCAAGCTTGAGCGATGGCCAGAGGGGTCGCTCGGCGTCGAGCCCCGGGAATTGATGCGACAACGGCCTGCGTGCCGAATCCCGCCCCAAGTTGGGACGTTGACGTCCGGCTGCCGCCGCCAGCAGCCCTGAGATGTGCGGTGGAACGCTGGCGTCAGTGCGGGCCAGCATGCAGGTCCTTGCGCGTCACGACCACCATGCTGGCAAGAGACTCCCACATCCCGGGCAGCCCGCCTCGTGCTTGCATGCAGCCGATCCAGCGGATCTGTCGGGGATATCCGGCTTGGGTCCGCCAGATGGCGCCGATGCGGTCTCCAGCGTCACTCTCGCCCCGTCCACAGGCCGAATGGCCACAAGCGGCGGTATTCGTGCTTCCACCCACGAGGTGCCTTGGGTTACGATTGTTTCGCAAGAATGTCCGCCCCCGGCGCGCGCGGCTGCGTGGCGCACCTCGGCGGAATGCCCGCCCGCAAGCCATATGAATCGAAGAGCATTCGTCACATCCACCGCCCTCGGCGCAGCGGCCGCGTCCTGCGCCCGGCAGTCTCCGGAGCCGGCAGAGGGCGGGCCGACCCGCCAGCCGATGAAGATGCATGTCGGGGCCCAGCGGAGCCCGACCAACGTCGAGATCCTGCAGTTTCTCAAGCGCCACGGAGTGAACAACTGCTGCGGCTACCCTCCGCATCCGGGCGAGCGAGGCCACTGGCTCCGCGAGGATCTGGAGAAGACACGGGACCTGTGCGAGTCCGAGGGAGTCTCCCTGGACATGGTGGCGCTGCCTTTCCTCGCCTCCTCGCACATCGATCGCGAAAGCCGCGGTGCGATCATGCTGGGCCAGTCGCCGGAGCGGGACAAGGACATCGACGACATCCACAAGATGATTCAAGGATGCGCCGAAGCCGGCATTCCGGCATTCAAGTACAACATGAGCATCCTAGGCGTGCTGCGGACCGAGAGAACCCCGGGGCGCGGGGGATCCTCGTACTCGACATGGCGCCTCGACGAAGCCACGCCGGACCCGCCCCTCACCAGGGCCGGCAGGGTCAACGAGGAGGAGGCCTGGGAACGGATCACCTACTATCTGGACCGCGTCATCCCCGTGGCCGCCGAGTACAAGATCCGCGCGGCCTGCCACCCCCACGACCCCGGTGTCCCGCCCGAGGGTTACCAAGGCGTGGCCAGGGTGCTGGGTACGCCCGAGGGCCTGTACAGGTTCATGGGCATCCAGGAGAGCCCATACCACGGCTTCAACCTCTGCGTCGGCACGACCTCCGAGATGCTGCAGGACCCGGCCACCGAGATTCATGACGTGCTCCGGCGGATCGGCGGTGCCGGGAAGCTGTTCAACATTCACTTCCGGAACATCCGCGGGAAACGCGACAGCTTCCAGGAGGTCTATCCGGACGAAGGCGACATGAACATGGTCGAAGTGGCGCGGACCCTGTGGGAGGTCGACTATCCGTACATGGTCATGCCCGACCACATGCCCCGGCACCCGGACGACCCGAACGGCAGGCAGGCGTTCGCATACGGTTTCGGGTACATCAAGGGGGTCCTGCAGACACTGCGCGACACGGCCTGACCGCGCACCGGCGGGAGCCGGCGAGGGCGCGCGTTGCCTGTGCTAACTTCGAAGCGTTGGCAACGTCGATGCCCGAACAGCCCGCAGTAGCCGTATCCGGATGCACCCGCAGCTACGGCAAGGCACCGGCGCTGGATGGCGTGACCTTCGAAGTGCCGCGGGGCGCGATCTACGGGCTGCTCGGCCCCAACGGCAGCGGAAAGACCACGCTCTTCCGCATCCTCTCCACGCTACTGCTCCCCGACAGCGGGACAGCGACGGTCTTCGGCGTGGACGTGGCCGCCGATCCGCTCGAAGCCCGACGCCAGGCCGGGGTGGTATTCCAGTCGCAGAGCCTGGACCGGAGACTGACCGTCGAGGAGAACCTGGCTCACCAGGGCCACATGCACGGGCTCAGGGGTGCAGCCCTCGCCACCCGCATCACCGAGCTGCTGGACCGGGTCGGCCTCAGCGACCGCAGGAAGGACCGCGTGGACAAGCTCTCAGGGGGCTTGCGCCGAAGAGCCGACCTCGCCAAGGGGCTGCTGCACTCCCCGCGCCTCCTGCTGCTGGACGAACCCAGCACGGGGATCGACCCGCAGGCGCGCCTGGCCTTCTGGAACTACCTGCAGGACCTGCGCCGGTCGGAGGGCGTCACGGTCCTGCTGACCACGCACCTGCTCGAAGAGGCCGATGCGTGCGACCGCCTCGCGATCCTCGATCGCGGCCGCCTAGTCCGCCAGGGAGCCCCCGACGAGCTCAAGGCCGAGATCGGGGGCGAGGTGGTGACGCTGGCGTCCACCGCCCCGGAGGAGATCGCCGCCACACTGGCGGACGAGTTCGCGATCGCCAATGCCAGCGTCAGCGGCCGGCAGGTCCGCTTCGAGCATCCGGAGGGCTCCGCATGGGCCGCCCGCCTGATGCAGCGGTTCGGGCCGCGCATCGAGTCGGTCAAGGTTTCCCGTCCCAGCCTGGAGGATGTATTCCTCCACCATGCGGGTCGGGGTTTCGCAGCCGGGAACGGGGTCCCGGGCTCGCCCACGTAGCGCCCAGCTACGGGCGGTCCGGCCTCTCAGATGGCGTCAGCGTAGTACCCGTCCCGGGCTTGGATCTTCAAGCCCTTCCGCGCGCTCTTCAGGGTGATCTTCCGGAAGCCCTCGGCATCGAGGCCTCCGGTCGGGCTATATCCGATGCTGTACTGGCTCCGCATTTCCTCCTCGATCTGGCCGAAGATCTCCGCTAGGCGGTTCCGGCCGGTGATCCGGAAGAACGTGCCGCCGGTTTGCTCGGACATCCGCTTGAGCGTCCCGGACCCGCTCCCGCCTAGCCCGCGCAGGCCGATGTAGCCCTGGAACCTCCGGTCGAAGTACTCGATCGAGTAGACAACGATGTCCGCACGCTGGGCGGCCTCCACGGCGGCTCCCAGCTTCACCTTGCTCCCGTAGTCCACTCCGTCGGAAATGATCACGACCGCCTTGCGTCCCACCTGGTTGCGGAACATCTCGTCGGCGGCGAGGTACAACGCGTCGTGCAGTGCGGTGCTAGTCTGCTTCCGGTCCCCGGTGGGGTTGGGGTGGAACCCGCCGGTCGGCACCTCCACCTGGAGCTCGCCCAGCCCCCTCTCCAGCAGCCGCATCGAATCGGTGTAGTCCTGCAGCAGTTCCACGTTGCGGTCGAAGCTCATCAGGAACGCAAGATCCGTGCGCGGGCGCAGCACGGAGCGGAGGAAGAGGGCTCCCGCCCGGCGCTCCTCCGGGATGAGAGCCTGCTGGCTGCCGCTGGTGTCGATCAGGAGGCCGATCGTGAGGGGCAGGTCGGTCTGGTGCGCGAAATACCGGATCTCCTGCCGCTTGCCGTCCTCGGAGAGGATGAAGTCCTCCTTGGTCAGATCGCTGACCAGGCGCCCGTTGCGATCCTTGACCGTCGCCAGGACGTTGACGACCTTCACGTCCAGCGAGAACGTCAGGTCCTCGCCCGACCCGACGGTACCGGCCTGCTGGGCACCGAGAATAGCGAGAGCGGCAAGCGCCAGGACTGGGAGAGCGGCGATCCGCATGCTACTGGGAGAGACGAAGGGGCGGGCAGGCTGGTTTCCCCGGCACGGGCATCCGACAGGCCCCTAGGCGCTGATGGCGTCCCAGGGCTTGCGCGCCTTGCGGCCCAGCATCCCCGAGGCGAGCCGGTCGTTGACAAAGTCCTCTCGCTCCGCGTCCCAGACCAGCTTGCGGCCCGCGCGGTAAGCGATGTTCCCGAGGTGCGCGACGAGCGAGGATCGATGGCCGGTCGCCGCGTCGCAGCGCGGCGCCTCCCCGTCGCGAATGCAGCGGACGAAGTGCTCGGCGTGGAGAGCCGACGGCTCGGCGCCGGACCTGTGCATCCGCTCGAGCCGGCTCTGCTCGAAGGCATCGGCCTTGCTCAGGGAACCGCCGTACGCACCGGTTTCCGGGATGATCTCGTAGCCGAGCCGGTCCGCGATCAGCGTCCCGTTGCTGCCGTAGAACGCCATCCCGTTGGGCCGGTTCTCGGTCCCGCGCGCGCCGTGCAGCGGCATGCCTGGGGTCAGCCGGCCGATACTCCCGAAGGAGTTGGTGTTGCAGGTCTCGTAGCTGAGAACGAATCCCGGGTACTCGAACGTGACCTGGAGCAGGTCGGGCTGGTCGCCCATGCCGGAGACTGCGAAGCGACCCCCCGCCGCTGTCACCGAGCGAGGCCGCTCCTGCCCCATGATCTGGTGCACGGTGTCGAAGCGGTGGGTGCCGAAGTCGGTGATCCAGCCGCCCGCGTAGTCGTAGAAGTAGCGATAGGTCCGCAGGAACCGCATCGGGTTGAATGGCACCCACGGGGCGGGCCCGAGGTAGAAGTCCCAGTCCAGCCCAGCAGGGGGCTCGGAGTCCGGGGTCCTGCCGGGACCTGACGGCATCAGGTTCGCGTAGTTCCAGACCCGGACGAAATGGACGTCCCGGAGTGCACCGCTCTGGACGAGGTCGGCGGCCTCGGCGAAGTGCGGTGCGGACCTGTGCTGGGTTCCGGTCAGGAACACCGCCTTGGAGCCTGCGGCGGCCGCCACCATGGCCTTGCCCTCCAGCACGTTGTGGCCGAGAGGCTTCTCGACGTACACGTGCTTGCCCGCTTGGATCGCATCGACGGCGGGGAGGGCGTGCCAGTGATCCGGCGTGGCGACGTGGACGGCGTCCACGTCCGGGTCATCGATGACCCTGCGGTAATCCCGCCCCGTCCTGGCCTTGCCCGCGGACAGGGCCTCGCGAGCGGACTCGGCTTGCTTGTCGTAGACGTCGCAGAAGTAGGTGTACTCGACCCCCTCGACAGCCGCCACCTTCGCTGCCACGCTCCGACCTCGCCCCCCGCAGCCCACGAGTGCTATCCGGAGACGCGAATTGGCCCCCGCCACGCGCGCGGCGGAGGCGGCTGTGACGGCGGCACCGCCGGCCGCGCGAAGGAACTTGCGTCGCTCGGGGGACAGGGCAATCTCGTTCACGTTCATGTCAAAATCAAGCGCGGCCCTCGGGCCGCTCCTCCTCCACCCGGGCAGCGCCCTCGCCGAACGCCTCCCTGAGACCCTCTGGAGCCAGGGCAACGGCCGTCCTGGCCAGATTCAGGACCCATGGCGCGATCCTGGAGCCAGCCACCAGCCCAGGCGTGCCGGCTACAGGTTCGAAGGCCACCAGCACCAGCAGCAGGACAGCCGCAATCACCATGCCCCGCACCATGCCGAAGACGCCTCCTAGGGCCGTGTCGAGCCACCGTAGGCCCGTCACCGACCAAACGCCGGCGAGAAAGTACGAGAGCAGCGACCCGGCGACGAGCGAGCCGAGGAATATCGCGGCGAAGGCCGCTACCGCGGCTAAGCGCCCGTCCTCGATCGGGGGCTGGAGGGCCGGAGCGAGCAACCCGTAGCCCCACATCGCGAGCATCAGCCCGAAAACCAGCGACGCAATGCGGAATAGCTCCCTGGTGACGCCGTTCCGAGCTGCCGCGAAGACCGACCCCAAGAGAATCCCTGCCAGGACAATGTCTAGCACGCTCACGCCATTCGGTACAGGCAGCGGTCGTCGTCGGAACCGCTTGCAGCGAGTATACCCAACGCCCGGCCTCAGCCCGGAAGGCAGGTACCCGAGGGCGCGGCCTCGGCCGGCTCGACTTCCAGCGCCTTCTGATCCATGCGGGCCTGCCGGCAGGTGAAGACGATTGCGGGGGGCAGGTTTCTCAGCACCAGCTTCGATTCGACGGCATGGAAGTAGCGCGCCATGAGTGCGCCCGCATCGAAGCGTTCCACCCGGCTGCCGCTCACCCGGACGCGGGACACGTACTGGAACTGCGTCATGACTGCGTCGCCTGCCAGCCATGGCAGCAAGGGCCGGAAGATCGTGTCGGCCCCCTGCTGGTCCATAAGCGCGATGCCGAGGGAAGACACGACGGCATCTACGTCCTTGTAGCCGTGACGCCGGAGCTCTGCCGGGGCCGTCTCGGCTCCGGCCGGGACGACTCGGAGGCGAGGGTCCTCAACGGTATCGCGCAGGTAGGTCACGAAGCGCTGGCTCACTTCGAACGCCAGGAGGATGCCGTCGGGAGGCATCAGCCGGAGCAGTTCCCGCGTCATGACGCCGGTGCCCGGCCCGAATTCCACCACCAGTCGGGGAGAACGCTCGCGTAGCGGGGCCACCATCGCATCTGCCAGGTGACGGGAACTGGGCACGACGGCCGCCGTGGCCTTGGGGTCCGTGACCGCGTTCCGTGCGAAGGTTACGAGACTCATGAACCCGAGCCATGGCCCGCAGCCACGGGAATCCGGCCGACCCACTATCATACGCCCGGACTCCCGGACACGGACTCGCGGGCCGCCCGGGTGGGTGCGGCCGCTGTGCGAGACTGAGGCTACCTTGGCCTGCTGGGTGCCCCGCTGCCTGGCGGCGATGCTCGCGCTGGCCGGCACGCTCGCCGGAGCCGACCCGCTGTCGCTGCACGGAACAGTCGAGCCGCAGCTCCTGCGGGGAGTCGCGGCGATTTCAGCTGTGGAGAGCCCCTTCTACCGCGAGACACGGGTCTACCAGAGCCGCTTCGAGTTCCGCGGGCTCGAGCCCGGAGCCTACACCCTGACGGTGATGGATCCACAGTGGGGCGTGACGCGCAGGACCGTACAGGTAACGCCGTCCTTCGCCGACGCTGACGGCAGGGTCCGGTTGGTCGTCGACCTGGAACGATCGGATTCCGGACGGTCAAAGCAGCAGCAAGCCCAGGGCCAGGTCTCGGTCGCTGCACTGAAGGTGTCTGCCAAGGCGAAGGCCGCTCGCCGCAAGGCACAGTCAAGGCTGCGCAAGGGAGACGAGGACGCCGGGGTGGAACTGCTGCTCAGGGCGGTCGAGATCTCGCCGTCGTACGCGGATGCCTGGAACGAGCTGGGAACGATCTCCTACAAGGCCGGTCGCTACGAGGAGGCCGAGCGGCGATTCCGCAAGGCCCTGGAAATCGACCCTCTCGAGTTCGCCCCGATGGTGAACCTGGGCGGGACGCTGCTGTCGCTGCATCGCTACGACGAGGCCTTGAGCTTCAACCTGATGGCCCGCAGCATGCAGCCCGAGGACGCACTGGCGAATTCGCAACTCGGCATGAACTTCTTCTACAAGGGCCAGCTCGCCAAGGCGCTGGAGTTCTTGCTACGGGCCAAGGAGGCCGATCCTTCGCACTTCAGCTTCCCGCAGCTGTTCCTGGCGGAGATCTACGGGAGGCAGGGCAAGCTCGACTCGGCCCGCGAGGAGCTCGTGGAGATGCTGCAGCTGCATCCGGACTCCCCCGTGAAGGCCGTCGTGGTCGACGCGCTGCGCAAGATGGACGCCGGCCGGCCCGCGCGCTGAGAGGATCAGCCGCCCGCTGGCGTGTCGGCCGATCGCCCGGCGAGGGCAGCGTGCAGCCCGGCACGCAACAATAGGAGGCGCCCCATGACCCTCCGCTGCCTGCTCGGACTCGTCCTGCTGCCGTTCGCAGCCCACCTTCAGGCGTCGGACCTGCCCAACTTCGTGGTCATCCTGACGGACGACCAAGGCTACGGCGATCTCGGCGTCCAAGGCCACCCCTACATCCGCACGCCGAGAATCGACCGGATGGCAGCCGAGGGGATCCGCTTCACCGACTTCTATGCCCAGCCGTTCTGCGGCCCGGCCCGGGCTGCCCTGATGACCGGCACGTACCCGCCCCGGAACAGCTTGATGTTCAACCACATCCCGCGCGCCCGCACCGGCATCCACCCCAACGAGATCACGATTGCCGAGCTGCTCCGGGACCGCGGCTACGCAACCGCAATGCTCGGAAAGTGGCATTTGGGCGACGCCCCTGAATTCCTGCCGACCCGGAACGGATTCGATTCGTATTTCGGCCTCCCTTATTCCAATGACATGTGGCCATTCCATCCGAAGATCGAGCGCCGCCCGGACGAGGGCGAGCGGATGCGGCACACCCGCGAGCGCACCGCCTACACGGGCTACGCCCAGTCGGACGAGACGTACCCGACGGACTGGTTCCCGCCGCTGCCGCTGGTCGAGAACGAGTCGATCGTCGAGACCAACCCGCGACAGGAAACGCTCACTGCGCGCTACGCGGACCGCGCGATCGAGTTCATACGCGCGAACCGCGGGCGGCCGTTCTTCCTGTACGTGGCTCACGCGATGCCCCACGTGCCCCTGTTCCGGGGCCGCGACTTCCGTGACCGGTCGCTCCGTGGACTGTACGGCGACGTCATCGAGGAAATCGACCACCACACCGGACGGATCCTGGACACTCTGGAGGATCTCGAACTGGACCGCAACACCTTGGTGATCTTCACCTCCGACAACGGCCCCTGGGCAGGCTACGGCATTGACGCCGGATCCGCGGGACTGCTGCGCGGCAGCAAGGGTTCCGTGTACGAGGGGGGAATCCGCGTGCCCGCGGTCATGCGCTGGCCGGGCACGATCCCGCCAGGCCTCGTGACCTCCGAGATCGCCTCGATCATGGATATCTTCCCAACGCTGGCTCACTTGGCCGGCGGCGAGCCGCCAAGGGACCGCACTGTCGACGGCCGCGATCTTCGACCGCTGTGGGACGAGCCGGAGACCGCGGACGGCCACGAGACGCTGTACTTCTTCGAAGGCGGCTACCGCTACCGCGCCGAGGACGGGCCGCCCGAAAACAGGCCGCTGCTCCGCGCAGTGCGATCGCGCGAGTGGAAGCTGCATGTAGGTACGGAGCAGGCCGACGGGGGAGGCGGGGCTAGGATCGTGCCCGGCGAGTTGTATCAGCTGCAGTGGGACCCGAGCGAATCGCGCGATGTCTCGGTCAAGCACCCGGATGTGGTGGAACGGCTGACCCGCCAGGCGAGATCGTTTCTAGCCGGCCTCGGAAGGGACACGCGCCCGCTCGGCCGTCTCGCCGACTGAGCCAGCAGGGCGGGAACCGATCCGCAACCGCCCGATTCGGCGCTGGGAGACGGTCTCCCGCCACGCCTGGAGTCGGTGCCTCGGTCCCTTGCCCGCGGGAATTGCGCTTCGCCGCACGTGCGCGGCTACTCAACGGTGTAGAGGCCGATATCGAGGCCCCGCTGCCCTTGGGCGAGATCCCCCGTTGCGGCCAGCACGTTCGGCCCCTCGCGCAGAGCGCTCGCGGCGGGGCTCAGATCCATGTGGTGGTAGTGGCGTCCCCCGGGGCGGATGTCCGCAAAGTCGAAGACTTTCGTGCCATTGAGATAGATCGCCCCGCTGTCGACTCCCCGGTAGGTCTCCAGCCAGAGGTTGTCGGGCACCGACTCGAGGTCGAATGTGCTGCGAATCCAGATCGGGCCGTCGGACCAGGCCGTGCCCGTAGGGAACAGCGAGTTCCGGCCCGTCTGGAAGGGAGCGGGACCGCTCTGCCAGCCGTCCGCGGAAGTTCCGGCTGTCCAGTCTTCGCCCGGAACCTCGTTGCGATACTCCCACTGCCGCGGCTCGTGCTCGGAGGTGGGCAGCAGCACTCTGGCGGTCCCTTCTGCCGCGTAGATCCGGCCATGCAGCTCGTTGAGGGCCTCGGCGTCGAACTTCACGAGCTCGCGGTCGTACGTCATCAGCCCGTTGACCTCGCCCTCGACGTCCGTGGTCTGGGTGTAGATCGCGGCGGCGAGGCCAAGCGCCCTCGGCCCGACCAGATTGCCGACAACCTCGGAGTACTTCGCCTGCAGGTCCTCGCGGCTGAAATAAGTGCGGTAGCCCCACAGGCGCTTGTCCGTCCACCAGAGATGACCGTCCACCGGCCATCCCAGCCCGCCGAATTCGCCGAGCAAGGTGGCGCGCTCCGGCGGGACCCGCTCCATGCCGGGTCCCGGATACATGTGGGCGTCGAAGACATCCCCGATGCCCCGGTCCGTCCACCCGCTTGTAGCGTTCACCAGCCTGGTCGGATCCATCTCGCGGATCATGCCGTCGATACGCTCCACGTCGTACTGCCCCCAGCCCTCGTTGAACGGCACCCACATGACAATCGACGGGAAGAACGAGAAGGACTCGATGAGCTCGGCCAGTTCGGCCTCGAACTGCTCGGCCGAGTCCGCCGGCCGCTGGGCGTCGTGCTCGTCCTCCGGACGCACGCGGAGGTTGTCGGGCTGCCCCCTGCGGAGATTCCCATTGGGCATGTCCTGCCAGACCAGCAGGCCCAGGCGGTCGCAATGGTAGTACCAGCGGGCCGGCTCGACCTTGACGTGCTTGCGAGCCGTGTTGAAGCCGAGCATCTTGGTGACCTCGATGTCGTAGCGCAGCGCTTCGTCTGTCGGCGCTGTGTAGAGCCCGTCGGGCCACCAGCCTTGGTCGAGCGGGCCGAACTTGAAGATCGGCTCGCCATTGAGCAGCATCCTGGTGAATCCGCGACTGTCCTTGCCGAGAGCGATGTCCCGGATCGCGAAATAGCTGCCGACGCGGTCCAGCTCCTCGTCGTCACGAGCCAGCATCACGTCCATTTCGTAGAGGTTGGGCTCATCCGGAGTCCACAGCAGCGGGTCCGGCACCGCGAGATCGACCGGCTCGCCCGGCCTGCCTTCGGCCTGCCCGACGACGCTGCCGTCCCGATGCGCCCCGAGCCGCACGATGCAGCCATCGCACTCGCCCCGAACCGCGACCGTCACCCGGACCGCCCCGGCCGGCCGGTCGGACTCCACGGCGAGGGACTCGACGGAGACCGCAGGCACCGGCTCCAGCCAGACGGTTTGCCAGATGCCGGTCACCGAGGTGTACCAGATGCCCTCGGGGTCGCTCACCTGCTTGCCCCGGGCCTGCGTCCAGCTGTCCGTCGGATCCCACACGGACACCGCGAGCTGTTGTTGCGACTCGTCCGCGAGCAGTTCCGTGATGTCGAAGCTGAATGGGGTGTACCCGCCCTTGTGCTCGCCCGCTAGCACGCCATTCACGAACACCCGGGCATGCCAGTCCACCGCCCCGAAATGCAGCAACAGCCGGTCGCCCCGCCATTCCGGCGGCACATCGAAGGCCCGGCGGTACCAGAGCGACTGCTCCGGGGTGGGTGTCTTGCGAACGCCCGAGAGTGTGGACTCGATGGCGAACGGAACTAGGATCTCGCCGTCGAACTGTCCCGGCCGGGGCGCATCCTTGGCGGTCAGCGCATATTCCCAGGTCCCGTTGAGGTTGAGCCATCTTCCGCGTGTCATCTGCGGTCGCGGGTACTCAGGCAGCGGGAGACTCCGGTCGAGATCCGCCGCGAAGCGGCTTAGCATCGGGGCCGCTTCCTCGGTCCCTTGGCAGCCGAAGAGCGCAACGAACGCCACGGCAAGGGCAGCGCCGGAAAGAGGAAGCTGGCGGGGATTCGGCTGGGGCATCAGCCCAAGGCTAGCAGGTGCGTCGGCCGTAGTATCGGAAAGTCGGCCAGGCCCGTGGATCTCTCGAACCGGGCCTGACGGGCAGGCAGCCACCGCAAGGCCGAGGGAGCGTGCGTGATAGCGGACGGTTGTGGAGTCGGGCCCACCCGGTGGTCGGCGCGAGTGCGCGAAACTCCAAGGGACGGCCCATGATCGTCACGCTCAATCCGAACCCTGCCATCGACCTGTCTCTCGGAGTCGAGCGCTTCGACTTCAGCGAGCGCGTCTATGTCGAGTCGGAGTCGGAAGCGCCCGCCGGCAAGGGCATCAACGCTGCTCGGGTCCTGACGTCCTACGGCGCGGATGCGCTGGCAATCGCTGCGGTTGGCGGAAGCTCGGGCCGCCGGTTTTCGGAGCTCCTCCAAGCGGACGGCCTGCCGGCGGAACTAGTCCCGGTCCGCGGGGAGACCCGAAGGAACCTGGCCGTCACGGACCGCTCGGGGGCGACACTCAAGCTGGACCAGCCAGGGCACCCCCCGTCGGAGTCCGAGCTTCGCAAGATCGAAGCGGCCTTGGAGCGCTGCCTGCCGGAGATGGACTGGCTGATCCTGTCCGGCAGCGCCGCACCCGGAACGCCCCCCGGGTTCTTTCGCGGGCTCGTGGAGCGGGCGCGGTCCGCCGGCGCGAGAGTGCTTGTCGACACGAGCGGGCCCGCGCTGGCAGAAGCGATCGAGGCCGGGCCTTCCGTCGCCAAGCCGAACCGCTCGGAAGCGGAGTGGCTTACGGGCCGGCCGATCGCGACCGCGAGCGACGCCGCGCGAGCCGGCCGCGAGATCCGGAAGCGGGGCGCGGCCCGCGTCCTGCTCTCGCTGGGGGAAACCGGGGCCGTCGGATCGTCCGAGGAAGGAGAGTTCCTGGCAATGGCCCCGCTTCGCGCCACTGGCTGCCCCGTCGGGGCCGGCGATGTCATGGCCGCGACGTGTGCATGGGCCCTGCATCGCGGCGAGTCGTTCCAGGAAGCGGCCCGCTGGAGCGTCGCCGCCGCGAGCCTGGCCGCTTCCCTGCCAGGGCTCGAATTCGGCTCACGCAAGGCGGCCGGCGCGCTGCGGCGCAAGGTCGCGGTACAGGCCTGCTAGCCCTCCGGGCGCAGGTGGCGGTCGAGTCCCGCGGCGAGCTCCTTGACAGCTCGCTCCACCGCGGCGCCCATCCGAGCGACCACGGACCGCACCTCGCTCGAGGGCACCTCCTCGGTCGCGGAGGAACTGTCCGACCAAACCACCCGGCCGGACCCCGCGTCGACAAGTTCGAGCGCGACTTCCACGGCGACGCGCACCGGGCCGTCGTAGTCCACTTCCTCTAGCCGGCGGAGCTCCCCGCGCACCAGGAAATCGCTCTTGGTCCGTCCGTCGAAGGGAACGACCGAAGCGAACGTCCCTCGCGCCATCAGCTCGGCGAGCAGCAGCCGCGAGACGCTCGCCTCCGGATCCTCGGCCCACTGATGGTACTCGTAAAAGCCCACCTGCTCCGGAGACTCGCGATAGACGATCCGCCCCTGTCCGATCACCTGGCCGGCCCGCAGCGGCATCAGTACAGCCGTGTGGCCGAGGGGATCCGCTGCCGCAGCCGGGCTCGGAAGGTCCAGCGCGTAATACAGGGTCGGCGGAGCCTTGCCTCCGCAATGCATTGCCGCCGCTAGCGAAGCCGCCGCTGCCAGTGCCGCCAAGACCGAACGCATGCTAATCTTAGCCAGCAAGTCATTATGCATGATCTGGCGCTGTCCTGCTATCGGTGCGGCCACAAGTTGCGCCTGATGCCGCGCGAAAAGGTCCAGCGACTGGACACGTGCAACGGTTGCGGAGCCGACCTTCACGCCTGCGTCCACTGCCGGTATTTCGACACGGGCCGCAACAACCAGTGCTCCGAGCCGCAGGCCGAATGGGTCCGTGACAAGGAGAGTTCGAACTTCTGCGGCTACTTCGAGGCCCGGACCTCCGTGAACCTGACGGCACGCGGCGGATCGCACAAGAGCACCGACGCGCGGGCCGCGTTCGACAGCCTCTTCAAGAAGTAGCGGCCCGCAAGTCGCGCGGTCCCCGGAGCAGCAGCAGTGCCAAACCTCATCGCATCCCCGCAGGCGCGTGGCACGCGGGATCCGTCGACGGGCGTTTCCGCCGTCAGCCAGGTGTCCGCGATCTACGGCATCGACAACTGGGGCTTCGGGTACTTCGCCGTCAACGAGTCCGGCCACCTGACCATCGCGCCGCACCGGATTCCGGGTCGCACGATCGATGTCTACGAGGTCGTCCGGCAGCAGGTCGCGGCGCAGCAGTCCCTGCCGTTCCTGCTGCGCTTCCCGCAGGTCCTCGACGAGCGGCTGGCATCGCTGCACGAGGCCTTCGCCACAGCCATTGCGGAGTTCCGCTACGGCGGCCGGCACGTCGGCGCCTACCCCGTCAAGGTGAACCAGAAGCCGGAGGTGCTCCAGAGGCTGGTCGCTTCCGGGAGGCGCTACGACTACGGCCTGGAAGTAGGCAGCAAGGCAGAGCTGATCGCGGCTCTGTCGATGCCGCTTGCGGAGGGAGCCCTGATCGCCTGCAACGGCCTGAAGGACGACCTGTACCTGCGCCTGGCCATGCACGCGGCCAAGCTGGGCCGCCGGGCGGTGATCATTGTCGAGGACCTGGAAGACCTGCGGATGACGCTGCGGCTGGCCCGCACCCTGGACCTTCGTCCCGACTTGGGGCTGAGGGTCAAGCTCAGCGCCCGCGGCAGCGGCAAGTGGGAGGAGTCGGGCGGCGAGTTCTCCAAGTTCGGAATGAGCGCCCTCGCGCTGGTGCAGGCCCTGAAGCTCATCGAGGATGCCGGCTTGCACGACGAGCTGAAGATGCTGCACTTCCACGTAGGCTCCCAGATCAACGACATCCGGCGCGCCAAGTACGCCTTCAAGGAGGCTGCGCGCGTCTACGCCAAGACCTCCCGGATGGGCTTCGGCATCGAGTTCCTCAATGTCGGCGGAGGGCTCGGCGTCGACTACGACGGGTCGCGCACCGCCAGCGAGTTCTCCATGAACTACTCGGTCCAGGAGTTCGCGAACGACATCGTCTACGCGATCGGAGAAGTCTGTGGCGCCGAGCAGGTGCAGCCCCCGACGATCGTGACCGAGCACGGGCGCGCAATGGTCGCCTACCACACGATCCTAGTTGTCGATGTCCGCAAGGTGGTCAGCCCCGGGGTCATTGCGGAAGGGGGCTTCGAGCCGATCCGGTCCGACGCCGAGCCGGTGCTGGAGTTGGTCGACCTCGCCAAGGGGATCAACGCGAAGAACTTCCGGGAGCGCTATCACGACGCGGTGCAGCAGAGGGGTGACGCCAATTCACTGTTCGAACTGGGTTACCTGGGCCTCGAGGACAAGGCCCGCGCGGAATGGCTCTTCTGGAAGATCTGTCGCCAGGTCGCCCGGCTCTCCCGGGGAATGAAGGACCGCCCGAAGGAATTCGAGGATCTCGACCGCATGCTCGCATCGAAGTACGTCTGCAACTTCTCGATGTTCCAGTCGATGCCGGACTTCTGGGCCTTCGACCAGCTGTTCCCGATCGTCCCGATCCACCGCCTCGACGAAGTGCCGACGGAAAGGGGCGTGCTGTGCGACATCACCTGCGACTCGGACGGCACGGTGGATCGATTCGTCGACGCGAAGGACCACAAGGAGTCGCTGGAGCTGCACGCGCTGCGCCCCGGCGAGCCGTACTATCTGGGATTCCTCCTCATGGGAGCCTACCAGGAAACGCTCGGCGACCTGCACAACCTGTTCGGCGTGGTGACGGAGATGAACGTGCAGGTCGGGGCGGACGGCTCCTACGAGATCGGGCAGCCGGTGCGCGGTGACAGCGTGCGCGACGTGCTCGCTGACATGGGCTACGAGCCGGAGGCGCTCATCGATGCCGTCGGAAAGCGCCTGGCGGAACGCAAGTCGGCCGGCTTGATCGGGGAAGAGGAAGCGCACGAGGTCCTCGCGACCTCGTCGCGGGTCCTGGACGACTATACTTACTTGGCTTGAGCGCGGCCGTGCCGACTCCTCCCTGATGGACTCCCAGGATCCGAACGAAGCCGCGACGATCGCCGGACTGCTGGACCGGCATCCTGCCGGAGCGCCCGCGTTGATCGAGGAGGGCGGATCGAGCCTGAGCTACGGACAACTGCGCGACCTGGCCGCCGAAACCGCCGAGACGCTCAACCGCAGCGGCGCGGGCCGGGGCGACGCAGTGGCGCTGGTCCTCGACAACGGGCCTCACATGGCAGCCGCCTTCGTGGCGGTGGCGTCATCGGGCGCTGCGGCCGCGCCCCTGAATCCCGCATTGCGCGAGCGCGAGTTCCGGGACTCCCTTGCATAGCCTCGAAGCCAGTGCGCTCATCGTGGAAGGCCCGTCCGGTCGCGTGGCCGCCGAGGCCGCGTCCGAACTGGGGATCCGGGTGATCCAGCTGGAGCGGACCAGCGCCGCCGGCGGATTCCGGCTGGCAGCGTCCAGGGCGGACTCGGCGGGCCGCCCCGGTCCGGCGTCGAGCGGCGACACCGCGCTGCTGCTGCACACTTCCGGCACGACGGCGCGCCCGAAGCTCGTGCCGCTCTCGCAAGCCAATCTAGCGGCCTCGGCGCGCAGCATCTCCCGGACGCTCGAGCTCACGGCCGGCGACACTTGCCTCAACGTGATGCCCCTGTTTCACATCCACGGGCTGATGGGCGTGCTGCTGGCTTCGCTGCATGCCGGAGCGGCAGTTGCCGCGACCCCCGGCTTCCAGCCGATGCGGTTCCTCAGGTGGCTCGAGGACCTGGACCCGACCTGGTACAGCGCCGTCCCCACCATGCACCAGGCGATCCTGCAAAGGTCTAGCCGCGATCCCGGACGGGCGCGCTCCAGCCGGATCCGCCTGATCCGGTCCTCTTCGGCGGCGCTGCCGCCTTCCGTGCTCCGTTCTCTGGAGAGCGAGTTCGACTGTCCGGTGATCGAGTCCTACGGCATGACGGAAGCATCCCACCAGATGGCGAGCAACCCGCTGCCCCCTGCCGAGCGAAAGCCGGGAACGGTCGGCCCTGCGGCCGGACCCGAAATGGCGGTGCTGGGCCCTGACGGGGATGCGCTGCCCGCCGGCGCGACGGGCGAGGTCGTGATTCGCGGCCCCAACGTCACGGCCGGCTATGTCGACAACCCGGAAGCCAATGCGGCTGCGTTCACGAACGGATGGTTCCGGACCGGGGACCAGGGCTTCCGCGACGACGACGGCTACTACACGATCACTGGCCGGCTCAAGGAGCTCATCAACCGCGGCGGGGAGAAAATCTCGCCGCGCGAGATCGACGAGGTGCTGCTGGAGCACCCGGCAGTGGCCCAGGCGGTCGCGTTCGCAGTGCCGCACGACAAGCTGGGCGAGGAAGTGGGCGCCGCGATCGTGGTGGAAGTCGGATCGAGCCTGACGCGGCGGGAGGTGCGAGACTTCGCGGCGGACCGCCTTGCGCCCTTCAAGGTGCCGCGGATCGTGGTGTTCGTGGAATCCATCCCCAAGGGCCCGAGCGGGAAGCTGAAGCGGGTCGGACTCGCCCGGGACCTCGGGGTCGGCTGAGCGGCTGCCGCTGGCTCGCAGCACTGCCTTCCGAGCGGGCGTTCAGGGACCGCTCGAAGCGAAGACCTCGGCGATCGTGGCCTGGATTCGCTCGGCCGCCGCTCTGGGGTCGGGAGCGTCCCTGATGGGGCGGCCGACCACGATTTGATCAGCCCCGTTCAGAAATGCCTCCCGCACGTCAACCGTCCGCTTCTGATCGTCGGCAGGGCGGTTCTCGACGGGCCGGATCCCGGGGGTGACCACTAGCAGCCGCCGATCGACGTGCTCGCGCAGGGCGGCCGCCTCGAGGCCGGACGAGATCACTCCGTCGCACCCGATCTCGAACGCGCGCCGCGCTCGCGAGAGGACGAGCTCTCTCGGACTGCACTGGAAGCCCAGGTCCTCGAGGTCACGCCGGTCGAGGCTGGTCAGCGCGGTCACCGCGAGTACCTTCACGTCCCCGCTGCTGGCGCAGGCGGCCTCCAGCATCGCGTCATTTCCGTGGACCGTGCAGCAGGCAACGCCGCGGTCCCGGAGGCGGCTCACGGCCCGGCCCACCGTCGCCGGAACGTCGAAGAACTTCAGGTCGACGAAGACCTTCTTGCCCGACGAGGCCAGGTGGTGGACGAGCGTGAAGTAGTCGCCGTCCATGAACAGCTCGAGGCCCAGCTTGTAGAACTCGACGCTCGGGCCGAGCCTGTCGGCGAGCGCGCGCGCGGACGCGACATCCGGCACGTCCATCGCGAAGATCAGGCGCTCGCGCAGCGGCACGCGATTCGACGACAGGGGCACTTCCGAATAGGCTAGCGCGATGCGGGGGCCGCCCGCCGATTGAATCTCGCAGGGGCCCGGACCCGGCTGCGCGGCCGTACACTGGACGCATGACTCCTGCGATGCCCTGCCTGCTCGCCGGCCTGGCCGCCATCGCCGTTGGATGCGGTTCGCAAGCGCCCCGGGCGCCCGACCCGTTCGATGGATACCGCATCGTGGATCTCTCGCACTCCTTCGACGACGAAACCGTCTTCTGGCCCACGGGCCAGCCGTTCCAGCACACAAGGACGGCATGGGGCCGGCAGCCGGGAGGCTACTGGTACAGTTCGTACGACCTGGCAATGAGCGAGCACTCCGGGACCCACCTGGACGCCCCGATCCATTTCGCGGAACGCAAGGCCACGGTCGGCCAGATCCCACTGGAGGACCTCGCGGGCCCGCTGGCGTTGGTCGACATCGTCAAGCAGTGCGCCGCTGACCCGGACTACGCCGCCACGAGGGCCGATCTGGACGCGTTCGAGGCGGCCCACGGGACCGTGAGCGACGGCACGATCGTCCTGTTCCGGACAGGATGGAGCCAGCGCTGGCCGGATCGGCTCGCCTACCTCGGCGACGACACGCCGGGCAGTGCCGACGACCTGCACTTCCCCGGGATCTCCGCCAACGCCGCCCGCTGGCTGGTCGAGCGCGGAGTCGCCGCGACAGGAATCGACACGGCCAGCATCGATCCCGGTCAATCCAAGGACTTCGCCGCCCACCAGGTCCTGGCCGGGGGATCGGTCCCGGTTCTCGAGAATGTGGCGAATCTGGCCGGCGTGCCGGAGCGGGGAGCGTTTCTGATGGCCTTTCCCATGAAGATCGGCATCGGCTCGGGCGCTCCCTGCAGGATCGCCGCCCTGGTGCCGTCCGGCTAGGCTGCGCGCCCTAGGCCGCCCCGGACACGATGTCGGAAACGGGGCGGATCAGCAGCCGGTTGGACGTTGTGGCGGGCAGCGTGGTGAGCAGCACGAATCGCGTGCCGGTCGCCGGGTCCGCCCACGCGAGCGTCCCGGTGGCCCCTCCGTGCCAGAAGGTCTGAGGCGAGCACCCCTTGCCCGCCCCGCTCCCGA
Source organism: Bryobacterales bacterium (assembly GCA_965263255.1). GTDB lineage: Bacteria > Acidobacteriota > Terriglobia > Bryobacterales > UBA6623 > VXMF01. The sequence continues at coordinate 5,101,488 of CBDHHA010000008.1, read as the reverse complement.
GGGCGAAGCCGAGACCTCTCGGCGTGCCGGTCTTCGCCGTGTGGTTGCGCACAATGAGGCGGGCCGTCTCGGGCCGCAGCACGCGGGCCTCGTCTGGATTCAGGAACTCGCCGAAGAACCGCGACACGTCCGGGGCACTGGCGTGCGCCCCGCCCCACGGCGACGCCAGGGCCCGCCAGTACTGGCTGTTCCAGTCCCAGTGCGCCGCCTCGGGCCGGCCCTGGCCGCCGTGCGGCGGCCCCTGCTCCACCTGGCTGCGCTGAGTGTCCTCGATCGCGAACCGGCCGAGACCGAGGGCCGTTCTCTCCATGCCGAGCGGGCGGAAGAGCTCGCGCTCGAGGAACGCGGGAAACGGCTCTGCCGCGATCCTGCGGCACGCCTCCGCCAGAAGGAGGATTCCCATGCTCTGGTACGAGTACCTCGTCCCGGGCTCGAATAGCAGGTCCGTTCGGATGGCGCGCTCCACGAACTCGCTGAGCGGCGCATTGCGCTTGCGCAGCTCGACGTTCTCGGGAAGCTGGTCGGGCAGCCCGGAGGTGTGAGTCAGAAGGTGCTTGAGGGTGATCCTGGAGCGCGCCCCCTGCCGGAACTCCGGAATGAACTTCCGGACCGGATCCGCGAGCCGGAACTCGCCGCGGTCGTGCAGCACCATCGCCCCGGCAGCCGTCATCGGCTTGCTGATCGAGGCCAGCAAGAAGACCGCGTCGATCGACGGGGCACTGCCGAACGAGCGGCCGAACACCTGATTCCCGGAGCGCACGTCAAGGGCGGCGCCGAGCAACTGCCCTTCCTCGACGGAACGGGCGATCAGCTCGGCGGCCGATTCGAGGCCGCGCTTAGACACGGCCCTCGCCACGGAGGCGGCCAGCGTGCCGGCAAGGAATGTGCGTCGCTCCATCCGAGGGGATCCCATCCTACTTCGCGGAGGGCCTGGCCGGCGCGGCCGCGAAATCCGACCCGATCTTCTTGATCAGGTTCGGAAGGTAGGCGCGGAACCGCGATTCCGCTCCGCGCGCCTCCTGGGGCAGGGCCAGGATCCGCTCCCGGGCCGGCCCGGCTCGCTCGTCCATGTAGTCCAGGCCGTTGAGCGCCGCCATGGCTACGTAGATTCCGTGCTCTTGCGCGTTGCCAAGTTCCACCAGCACGGCCAGCGCCCGCTGGACGTCCTGGTCGCTGCCGTAGCGCCCTAGGGCCTCGCCGGCGGCAACGCGCACGGCCGGGTCGTCGTCCGCGAGGGCCTGCCTCAGGGAGCCGGCCAGCGGGCTCACCCCGGACTCGCCTCGGATCAAGGCGCCGAGCGCTGCCCAGTACCTCACGGCGCTGTCCGGATCCTCCAGCCCGGCCCGGAGCTCGGCCTCGGCTCCGTCCCGGTCGGAAGTGGCGATCTCCGCCATCCGCATGATGCGACCCATGGGGTACCGCGCAGGGCTTGCGCCCATCGAATGCGGTGCGTCCTCGCCGGAGCGCGAGTGGATGGCGCTCTCGGGCAGGAATCCCAGGTCGCGGATCGACAGCGACCACTCGCGCCGTGCCGTCCGCATGCGCTCGAGAATCGCGGCGTGCTCGGCGCTTCCTGCGAGGTTCCGGGTCTCGTCCGGGTCTTCCGCGAGATCGTACAGTTCCTCGGCCGGCTTGGTCTCCCAGAAATGGGTCCGCGGGGGCTTGAGCTTGCCCTCGACGTAGAGCCGATGCCACACGGCGGTGGTCGGCGTCTGGAACATGTACTGGATGTACTGGCCGTAGATCCGGTGGGGCATGAAGTTCCGGATGTAGATGTACCGCTCGTCGCGGACGCTCCGCACCATGTCATAGCGCTCGTCCATCCGCCCCCGGAACGCGTACAGGTACGGCTGGGGAGCCGCCTCGTGCTCGCCCGCGAAGGCATTCCCCTGGAAGTGATGCGGAGGCTCGACGCCGGCCAGGCTCAGGACGGTCGGAGCCAGGTCGACGAATCCTACGAGGCGTTCGCTCTCCCCTCCCGCGACATAGTCGGACGGCCGCAGGTGCCGGAACTTCTCCGGCACGTAAAGGATCATGGGCACGCCGAGGCCCGAGTTGTAGGTCCAGCGCTTCCCGCGCGGCATGCCCGGGCCGTGGTCGGCCCAGTAGAAGACGACGGTATCCTCCTCGAGCCCGTCCTCGGCCAGCTCGGCCAGCACCTTGCCGGCGAGGGCATCCATCTCGGAGACCTTGTCGTGGTACTGCGCCCAGTCCTGGCGGCTCTCCGGAGTGTCGGGGTGATACGCCGGCACGCGCACCTCCGCAGGGTCGTGGACGGCATCGTGGGGCCGCCTGCGAATCCGGGACTCGTGCGTCACCGTGAAGTTGAACACGGAGAAGAACGGCTGGCCGGCCGAACGGTTGCGCCAGTGCGCCCTGCCGCTGGACTCGTCCCAGACCTTCCCCGGCTTCGCCAGGTTGTAGTCCTCCTTGGAATTGTTCGAAACGTAGTAGCCCACGTCCTGCAGGTACTGCGGGAACATCCTCATGCCAGTCGGCAGCCGTGTCAGCGATCGCATGTGCTGCGAACCGGTCGACGGGGGGTACATCCCGCTGATGATCGTCGTGCGGGCGGGGGCGCACACGGGCGCCGTTGACCACGCATTGCGGTAGATCATGCCGCGGGCTCCGAGCGCGTCGAGGTTTGGAGTGTCCGCGTAGGAATCGCCGTAGACGCCGAGGTGGGGGCCATTGTCCTCGGAACTAATCCACAAGATGTTAGGCACCTCCGCGAAAGAGGGCACAATCCATGCGGCAAGCAGCAGCAGGACTCGAATCAGCATGCTCCGAGTATAGCCGCGCTGCCCTGGGGTAGAATCTCTAGCTGGGCCGTTCGGCCCTGGCTCCTTTCCATGCTCTGTCCGTTCTGCTCGCACCGGAAGGACCGGGTCATCGACTCGCGGGCGAGCAAGGAGGGGGATTCCATCAGGAGGCGGCGCGAATGCCTGGGGTGCGGGCGGCGCTTCACCACTTACGAGCGGATTGACGACATTCCGTACATGGTGGTGAAGAAGGACCGGCGCCGCGAGCGGTTCGACAGGCAGAAGGTGCTCCAAGGCCTGCTGCGGGCTTGCGAGAAGCGGCCAGTAACGATGATGCAGATGCAGCGCATGGTCAGCGCGGCGGAGACGCTGGTCACGCAGTCCCATGACCGCGAGTGCTCGACGAGGAAGATCGGGGAGATGCTGATGCAGGAGCTGCGCACGATCGACAAGCTCGCGTACATCCGGTTTGCATCGGTGTACCGGGACTTCAGGGACGAGAGGCACTTCCTGAGGGAATTGCTGAGCCTCCAGGACCCGTAGACCGTCCGGGCCCCGGGGGGGCCGGGCCGTGCCATGATTGGGGCGGAACAGCTGCCATGATCGACTACGAAGTCCAGGGCGACAACCTCGAAATCGTGAAGATCCGGCTCGAGCCGGGCGACGAAGTCATTGCCGAGGCCGGCAAGATGATCTACAAGCAGCCTCAGGTCGAATGGCGGACGACGATGCGCGGCAAGGGCATTGGCGGCAAGCTCGTCAGCGGCCTGAAGCGCAAGCTGACAGGGGAGTCCCTGTTCCTGACCCATTTCTCCAGCCCGAGGGACCGAGGGGAGGTGGGCTTCGCGGGAGACTTCCCGGGACGCCTGCGGCCGATTCACCTCGACAGCGGACAGTCCGTGCTGGTGCAGCGCGACGGCTTCGTCGCAGCGGAAGCGAGCGTCAAGCTGGACATCGCGCTGACGCGGAAGATCGGCGCGGGCCTCTTTGGCGGCGAGGGCTTCATCCTGCAGCGGCTGCTCGGTCCGGGGGTGGCATTCATCCACGCGGGCGGTGACTTCGCGGAGTTCGACCTCGGGCCCGGAGAGACCCTGCAGGTCGACACGGGCTGCCTCGTATGCTTCGATGACACGGTCCAGTACAGCATTGAGCTGGCCGGGGGCATCGCCACTTCCCTGTTCGGCGGCGAGGGCCTGTTCATGGCAACCCTGACAGGCCCGGGAAACGTTGTCCTGCAAACCTTGCCTCTCAGCAAGCTGAGGATGAAGCTGGGGGCGGGCCGGGGCCAGTCCTGACTGCTCGCGATCACCGAGCGTCCAGCCGCGAACATTCCTTCCCGCGCGGCAGGCCGGGGGGGGTGAATCGCTGCATGGCCCGACCGAAGGCGTCTGGGACGCGTTGCAGGGAGACCAGCCCGAACGCAGGGGTCGTGAATTCCGGCGTGCCTGCCTTGGCCCTCGGTCTGGCTTGAATCAGGGCCGCAGCGCCCCCATTCGCATCCCGACCCCTGGCCAGCGGCTTGTTCGGGAGCCATCACAGGAGGGTTCGCCGCCGCTGCAGTCGCCGTGACGCCCGGCCGTCCACCACGGCGTCACCGGCGAGCGCCGATCTCACTCGCGCTCGTCGAGAAGGTAGGCGTGGGCTTTCCCGTCCCCCTGCCACGCGTAGAACAGCAGGATTCCGTCGAGGATTCCGCCCTGCTCCCCGCGGACCCATTTGACGCTCTGGTAGCGCAGCCCGGGCCTCGGCGTCAGGTCCCGCGAGCGGCTCCATTTGGCGCCCGAGGGGTCCGAGACCCATTCCTCGATCCGATCGCCCCAGCCGTAGCGGTTCATTTCGCCGGACTCGCTGGCTTCGCCGTCCCCGGCAACCAGCACGGCTCGGAACGACCCGTCCGGCCGGCGGGAGAGGTGGGTCGAATTGAAGGGATGGCCCGTGAAGGCCAGCGGGGTCCGATGCCATTTCCCGCCGGCGAAGCGGACGAAATGGAACCTGGACCTGTACGGCGTCTCGCCGGAGACAGGCAGCAGGAAGTACGGCTCGCCGGACTCGCCAATGGCGATCGACGGGCCGACCGAAGCGCTGCCTCCCTCGGTGTCCCACACCAGGCAGTCACGCTGGGCCGTGCCGAAACGCACCGGCCGGGGCAGTTCCTTGCCGTGGGCGTTGAACACCCTCCCGGTTTCCAGGTCCGCACGGACGTAGTACAGGTTGTGGCGCCGCGTGTAGTCGTGCAGCACCCCGCCGTACCGTTCGCTGGGCAGGGGCTCCTCCACCTTCCAGATGAAGGCGATGTGCAGCGTGCGGCCGTCGGGACCGACCCTCGTCGTCTGGTACGAGCCGGCGTGCGACGCCAGGGGAGACTCGTGCGGCGGGGCGTCCATGTCAATGACCGGCTCGGCCGGCCCCTGCCAGCTGCGCCCGCCGTCCCCGGAAATGCGGTAGGTCCAGAAACCGAGGTGGCCGCTCTCGCGGAAGTAGACCAGGGTCCTGCCACCGGCGATCCTATGCACCTGCGGGTAGGACACCGACTGCGAGATTGCCGGAAGCTGCTCCCACGGGCCCCCTCCGCCAGGCTCCGCAGTTGCAAGCTGGAAGCCCGGCGTGCGGTGAAAGCCGAAGGCCGCATGGATCCGGCCGTCCGGCTCGGCCCAGACCACCGGCGCATAGTGCTGGTCCCGCTCGAATCGTCCCGAATCGATCTCGATGCCCGTTCCCTCGAGGAGCATCCTCGGGTTGCCGAAGCGGCGGGACGAGAGATCGTAGCTGCGAATCCAGGGCAGTCCCTTGCCGCCCCGCCAGACCACGTGCACCCGGCCCCCGCTCTCGACCGCCTGCGGGTACATGCGGTTGTCGTAGAGCATCTTCAGCGCACCGTCCTCCGCGAAACGGAGCGCTCCCCCGAGCAGAGGGCAGCATGCCAAGCCGAGCGCAGCGAGCAGCCGCTTCATACTGCCCTCCAGACTAGCCCGATGGCGAGGAGCGGCCGGGCGGGCGGACCTGCGGCATGCTCGCACGCACGAGCCCGCTCGCCCCGGCCGCAAGCGTGTGGAGACCCGTGCACGACCGGCGCATCGAGCCGCGTGCAGGCCGGCTCGCCGGCAACTCCGGACACATGGGCTTGCGGGGAGGTCAGAAGTAGGCCTTCAACCCAAACTGAAGCGACCGGGCATCGTTGACGAACGTGTCGCGCACGGTTCCGAACGCACCCGAGCCAACCGTCGCCTGGGCCCCGGTACTGGGCATTCCGAACTGCGGCGTGTTTGCCAGGTTGAAGGCCTCCGCCCGGAACTGAATCCGCACCGCCTCCCTCACCTGGAAGTTCTTCATCAGGGCGATATCGGCGTTGGTCGTGCCGTCTATGCGGATGTTCGGCAGGTACCGCGGGGCGGACCCGATCTCGAACTTGCCGGGCGCCGAGACAGCGTCGATGTTGAACCAACGCTCCGGAGTCCGCGCGCTGACCTCAAGGTCCTTGTAGTTGCTGATGACCGGCCGCTGCACGCCGAAGCCGAACGGACCCAAGGTATTCGGGGCCCTCAGGCCGATGGGATTGCCGGACGCGAGCCGGATGATGCCGGAAACCTGCCATCCGCCGAGCACGGCATCCGCCACGGCGGACATCCCGCTCCCGATTTTCCGCCCCTTCCCGACCGGCAGCTCGTAAATGAGGCTCGTCACGAAATCGTGCGGGAGGTCGTGGCCGCTCACGCCCCACTCCGTGCCCGCGTCGAAGACATTCCGGAAGCCGTCGTACAGGAACCACCCCTGGTCCTCGGATGCGTTGTCGAGGGCCTTGGACCACTGGTAGCTCGTGATCAGCGTCAGCCCGCCCGTGAACCGCCGGCTCAGTTTCGTGTGCAGGGCGTTGAAGCTGGAGTTGGCGCCCTTCTCGGATCGAGGGCTGTTCACGTTGATGAACTGCGGATGCGTCCGCAGCAGGCGGTGCCGCGGGACGGTCCTGCCCGCCAAGGCGCCTGCCGGGATGTGACCGTGGAACGGATTGAAGACCCGGCTGTTGAGATCCTCGCCCATGGCCAGGAACTGCGGATGCATCTGGTTGTAGCGCCGGGCCTCGCCGTAGGAGAGCTTGCGCCCGACATTGCCCGTGTAGCCCACTTCGAAGACGGTCCCGTAGCCAAGCTCGTACTGGAGGTCGAGGCTGTAACTCTGCAAGTAAGGCGTCGGATTGTAAGCCCTCCAAGCAGTGACGCTGTAGCCCGCCCGGGTCAGCAGGCCGTCGGCCGATCCGGTCACCGGGTCCAGCCCGTTCGGATAGGGGTTGCTGAGCGGGTCCCCCGGGGTGATCCCGTCGCCCGCCTGGGTGGCGATCCACGGGGTGGTGACCGAGAAGCCGTCATTGCCGTTGGGGCCCGAGTCGGTGAACGAGCGCGAGTAGGAAATCCCGTAGCCCGCGCGCACTACCAGCCGATCCGTCGCCTGGTAGGCGAGGCCGATGCGCGGAGCCATGTCGAAATTGTCTTGATAGGTCTGGCCTCGCATGCCCGGCGAGGAGAAGACGAGACCGCCGCGCAGCTGCTCGTATCCAGTGGGCTCGTTGAGCGGGCTGCGCGCTTCGTAGTCGAAGTAGTTCTGCTGGTCGTACCGTTCCGTCCGGGGCTGCTGGATCTCGTAGCGCAATCCAAGCGTGAGCGTGAGCCGGTTGTTGACCCTCCATGTGTCCTGGGCGTACCACCCGAAGTATTTCTGGCTGGTGGCCGGCGGAACCGGGACCGGAGTGCTGCCGCCCGTGCCGGTGCCGAGCAGCAGAGAGGCAATGGAATTGCCGGAGGTCGCGCTCGCCGCCGACGCGATGGGGCCGGACGTCATGCCCCGGCTGAAGCTGGTGGCGATCGTGTAGGCGTTCCAGATGTTGTGCATCAGGTTCTCCCCGCTCATGCCGAATTTCAAGCTGTGCTGCCCGCGCTCGTTCGTGACATTGGCGGAAAACGAGGTGATCCTGCGCGCGTTCTTGAAATTCCGCGAGCGGCCGACCGTGGCGTAGTTCGCCGGCGAGTACTGGCCGGCGTTCCGGGTCTGCATCATGTCCTGGAACGACTGCGGGTAGCCGACATCTGTGAGCTCGAAGCCGTCCACCGTGCTGATGGCGGTGCTGTTGCGGACGGTCCCGCCCGCGCCGGCCATGACGCTGATCACCCAGGTCGGGCTCGGCACGATCGTGTTGCTCAGCGTGACCTGGTAGTAGGGCCAGGTGTTGTCGTCGCCAGTATCCCCTCCCGTTCCGAAGATCCGCGGGCGGGTGCCGCCGAACAGGGTCCGGGTCATGCGCAGGAACATGCTGTACTTCTCGCTCTGCGCCCAGTCGCCCCGGACGTCATAGCGGTCCGCGGTGTTGTTCAGCCCGCCGGTTCCGAAGTAGTTGTTCGCGTTGGTGATCGGAACGCCGGCCTGATTTGGAGCCGGGAAGAGCTTGGTGGCGACGTTGCTGCCCACTGTGTCCATCCGGCTCTGCGGGACGATGTTGTTCAGGAACGGATCCCGGACGAACCCCTTGCCGTCGGGATTCGGGCGGATCGTGAACGGATCGAAGATCCGCTGAAGGCTGGGCTGACCTGCGACCCGGTCGAAGCTCTCGGAGAAATCCCCCTGGCGCTCAAGCGCAGTAGGAACGGTCACGTTAACGGACTGGGCCGACGGAATTCGCGTTCCCTCGTAGCCGACCATGCCGTACAGGCGCTTGCTCCTCCAGATCGGACCGTTGAGGTTGCCCCCGAACTGGTTCCGCTTGAATTCCGGCCGCTCGTCGCCGGCCCGGTTCCGGGCCCAGCTGTTGGCGTCCAGATTGTCGTTCCGAAGGAACCAGAACAGGGAGCCGTGGTACTCGCTCGAACCGCCGCGAGTCACGATGCTCACGACGCCGTTCCCGGTCCGCGCGTATTCGGCATCGTAGGTGTTGCGCGAGATCTGCATTTCCTGCACGGAGTCCACTCCGGGCGTGCCGAACGTCGATCCCCAGTCCCCGCCCTTGTTGCTCAGCCCGTCGACATGGATCGTGTTGTTCCCTTCCCGGCCGCCATTCATGGAGAACAGGCCCCAGTTCTGGTCGCGAACCCTGTCGCGGATCTTGAGGCGCCCGCTGTTGGCGAAGCTCGAGAAGACCCCGGCATTGGTGTGCACGAGAGCCAGCGGATTGCGGAAGCTGAGGGGCATCTCGGTGATCTCGCTCCGGTCCAGGGAGGCCGTCTGATTGGCTGACTGCGTGTCGAGCATGACCGCCTCGGCCGTAACCTCGACCGTCTCCGTCACCTCTCCGAGCTCGAGTCGAACGTCAATCTCCGCGTCCTGGCTGCCCTGCAGGCGAACCTCGGAGCGAACGAACGCCTTGAAGCCGGGAGACTCGGTCCGCAACTCGTACACCCCGGGCAGCAGTCCCGAGAAGCTGTAGCGCCCTTCGGGCCCCGTCGAGGAGGAACGGGTGTCCTGGGTTCCGACGTTGGTAATCGTCACGTCGGCTGCGGGGATGACAGCTCCGTTCGGGTCGGTGACCACCCCCGTAAGGCTCGCCGAGAAGGTCTGCGCAGTCACGGGCAGTGCGAACACGAGCAGGACCAATGCGAGAGAGATGGAAAGGTGCAAGGGCTTCATGACGGGACTCGCCTCCTTGGTAGAGCCGAGGGCACAGTACCAGAGAATCCGCTCGGAATCTAGGGTCCAAGTCCCAGATTCTCCCGATAATTCCGATTTGGCTCGCCGGATTCGCATGACGCAGGTTCCGGGCGACGCTATTCCGCCAGGCAGTGGCCTAGTCCGCACCGGCCCGCCACCTGGGAATGTCGGAGCGTAGCGGTGGGCTGCAGTACGGAACGATGCCCACCGGTCAGCGGTCCCAGGCGTTTGAGGTCTTGGTCGGGGGCGGTCGCGATCGTGCCAGCGAGGAGCAGCCTTCCATTGCCACCGCCTCATCGTGCGGGAAGCTCGTCAGATCCGCGTCACTGTCGGTACCCCGGCGCGATTTATCGGCTCCCCCTTTGCGACCGCAGCGATGCGCTCGTGGACCTAAGAGCGACGTCTGCGAGCGGCCCGCCGTTACGGGAGTATCCTGTCGTAGCGCAGTTCGCCGCCCCTAATCCGCCGCAAACCCGGGAGACTGGCCTCGGGCCGCTGGTTCACGGGACCGTCAACTTCGTCGAAGAGCGCCTTCAGTCTCTTCACTACGTCAGGGTGAGAATCGGCCACATTCCGCTGCTCGGAGGGGTCGGCCTCCAAGTCGAAGAGCATCATGTCCTTCCGGGGGTCGCCTGTCAGCACGCCCGGGTAGCGCGTGGGATGGGGCTGCTCGAACGGAGCGATGATCGTCGAGCCGTCCGGGCTGCGGAAATTGAACGAGCCCTCGACGTAGCCCTGGATGTTGTCAGGGCCTCGGGGCGGCCCGGGTGAGCGAGCGTGGAGCTTCCACTTGCCCGAGCGCACGATGTGGACACGGCCGCCGGACATCGCGAAGATCGCTTCATGCGGACTGGGAGCGCCGTCCGAGGTCATCAGAGGCAGGATGTCGCGACCGTCAACGGTGCGGTCTGAGGGCAGAGGCTCGCCGGCAAGCCGCGAGAAGGTCGGGAAGACATCGACCGACGCGGCTACCTGGTTCGAGACGAGGCCCGCGGGAATCCGGCCGGGCCACCAGGCGATGAACGGCACGCGGATGCCTCCCTCCCAGGTCCTGCCCTTCATTCCGCGCAAGCCGCCCGTCGATCCACCCCACGAAGGGCCGTTGTCCGAGGTGAAGACGACCAGTGTCTTGCGCTCGAGGCCGAGTTCGCGCAACTTCTCCAGGATCTGTCCGACCGACCAATCCAGTTCGCGCATGACATCGGCGTACAAGTCGTACGGAGAGTCGGGCGTGTAGAAGTCGTCCGAGGCCGCGAGCGGCTTGTGTGGCATCGCGTGCGGCAGGTACAGAAAGAACGGCTCGTCGCGGCTGGACTCGATGAATCGCAATGCCCGTTCTGTGTAGCGCTTGGTCAGTGTCCCCTGAACGACCGGGTACTCGACCACGCGGTCGTCCTCGACGAGCTGGACGGGCCGCATGTCGTTCGAGTAGAGGATGCCGAAGTAGGAGTCGAACCCTCGCTCGACCGGAAGGTACCCCGGAATGTGCCCGAGGTGCCACTTGCCGATGCATGCGGTGGCGTAGCCCTGGTTCTTGAGGGCCTGCGCGATCGTGACCTCGCTGGCGGGCAGACCGTAGTCGTTCACGCCGTTATCCGGAGTCGGGTTTCCCACCACGCCGTGACGGAACGGGTAGCGGCCGGTGAGGATGGAGGCCCGGGACGGCGCGCAGTATGGCATCGGCACGTAGAAGTCGGTGAGGCGCGCCCCCTGTCTCGCCATGCGATCCAAGTGGGGTGTCTGAAATGAAGGGTGCCCGTAAGCGCCGATGTCGCCGTAGCCGAGATCGTCGGCGAAGATGAGCACGAGGTTGGGCTGATCGGCGGTCTGGCCAGGGCCTGGAAGGAGCGTCCCGAGACTCAAGAGCAGGGCTGTCCGCATGGCTATCGTTGTCACCTGAAAGGCCCTCCTTCGGCTCTTCTATTGGATTGGGATGGCCGGGCTCTGGCTTGAGAGGCAGCCCACTGCATGGGGAATTGTGCGACTGGCTTGGGCAATCGCTTCTTTGCCGGAAGTCGGATTCTGTTTTCTGTCAGCGTTGGCGGGGATGGGATCGCGCGTAGGCATTTACTCACCTGCAAGCACGACACAAAGAGGAAATCCTGCTGAGATCCGGAAACGTGATCGGACGACACCAGCACGGGAGGAAACGAAGCCTGCCTGAGTCGGGGAACACCACTCGCTCGAACTCGCTCGGTGCGTGGCCATGGCCGTCATGCGAGCGGTCAGCTGGGCTTGGTAAACAGTGTAAAGAGCAGCCTGCCGAAGAGACCTGCCGCTAGAATCACAATCGCCCAGAGAACCTTAGTCTTCCAGTGCTCGCAGTCTTTTCCGAGCGCAAGCACTCGCATCTCAATCCCGTGCGCTTTCTCCAGGTATAGATCGACTGTCTTCCCAGGATCCGGCCTCAATTCTTCGCTCACTCATCTCCCAGCCAATCCCAAATGTCCGAATTGAAGAAGCCAGAATAGCTGCGGTTGAGTTTCATCACAATTCCAGGAGAAACTGCATTTGAGCGGATCCCCAGATTCTCTGCAACGGCTCGCGCGAGATCGCCAGTACGGATCAAGTACAGGTTCTCACTCACCTGATAATGCCCCGGGTACGCCTCTTTCAGTCGATCCACCACTCTCTCTGGCTGACCCATGAAGACTGCGTGGATTCTTTCCGCCGCTTCTGGCATTTCAAGACTCGCATGCCCCCGTACCAGCTGTCCCACAGACGTCCGTTGCGCAATCATCCCGCCCAAGTGCCACTACCGCCTGCTCAGGGCCTCTACAGTTCGAAACCTCAGGACGGCAAGCGGCCAGGTTTTCTTGGATCTGCGCGACTTATCCGCCTAAGATGCTGGGGTAGCCGAATTGATGGGGTACTGCGCCTCCTGTGCTTGGATGTGAGCGTAGCATGCCCCGAGTCCACGTACTGTGCCGTGGCGGGCAGGCTCGAGGCCGCCCATGGCGGCGCGATGATGGCCGGGAGCGACGGGGGCGAGACTGTGTGCGGCGCGGGCAGTGCAATGCTGCTGGCCAGAGGCTGCGGAGGCCAGCACTCGCACTCAGCCAGTCTTGGCCCCGGGGGCATCGGGCTCTGACAGGCAAGTACCGGCTGCCAACCCAGCGAGGAGATTGGCATCCGATAGGCGATCCACCTCGGCACCGGTACCGCTGGGAGTGGGGCGGCCGGGGGGGCGTGGTTGGACGCAGTCACCCGCGCTAAGCTGTCTTCGGTGAAGCCCTGTCCCCAGCGCGTCGGCTGCTCTGCACTGCTCGTGGCCTTGGCGCTCTCCTCACTCGTGGGTACCTCCGCCGCGGAGCGGGCCGGTCGCGTGCGCGGCGGCGCGCTCGCGGTCTACGATTTCGAGTCGGTCCGCAATGGAGTCGTCCCCGATTCTGCGCCCAGGAGCGCGGATTCGGTCCTGCGGATCGGCAGCCCGGAGACGGTCCGGATCCTCCCCGGAGCGCTGGAGCTGCTGCCCGGGGGCGCGTTGCGGTCGCGGTCCCGGCCGGCGAAGATTACCGACATGGTCCGGATCGGGAGCGAGCTCACGCTCGAGGCCTGGATCCGGCCCGCCAGTGCCAGCCAGCAGGGACCGGCCGCGATCTTGGCGATGTCCAATGGCGCCGACCAGCGGAACTTCCTGCTGGGGCAGGATGGGGACCGTTTCGTCGCTCGCTTCCGGACATCGGGAACCGACCCGAACGGCGGCCCGGGCCTTTCCACGCCCGCCGGCACCGCGACTTCCGACGTGACGCACGTGGTGTTCACTCGCGACCGCACGGGCCGCGCCCGCGTGTTCGTGAACGGCGCGGTTGCCGCGGAAGCAGCGATCCCGGGAGGCGTCGACGACTGGGAAAAGGCAACGCTGTGGCTGGGCAGCGGGGCCAGGCACGGCCGGCCATGGACCGGCACCTATTTTCTGGCGGCCATCTACGGACGGGACCTCTCGCCGGCCGAGGTCGCCCGCAATTTCCGGGCGGGCCACGGGCCGTCGGCACTGGTCGGACCGGCGCCGGACGACCCAGCCCGGCTCTTCGAGACACAGGTTGCCCCCCTGCTCGCCCGGCGCTGCATCGGCTGCCACGATCCGGTGTCGAATCAAGGGGGGCTGGACCTGACCAGCAGGGAGACGGCTCTAGCCGGCGGTGACCACGGCAACGCGATCAACCCGGGCAGCTCGGCCACGAGCCTGGCCTGGCTGATGGCAGACGCGGAATCGATGCCCAAGGGACTCGCGCCCCTCTCTGCGGGCGAGAAGCGACTGCTTCGCGAATGGATCGACGCGGGCGCCGCCTGGACCATCGACAGGATCGACCCTGCGATCTACGCCCACGGGGACCGCGCCGCCGGCAACTGGGCGCAGAGACTGACGGTCTCGGAGTACGTCGAGACTGTCCGCAGCGCGCTCGGAGTGGACGTGGCGAGGGAAGCCAGGGACCTGCTTCCTGCCGACTTGCGCGCGGACGGGTTCGAGAACACCGCCTACAACCTGAACGTGGACCTGGCGCACGTGGAAGCCTACGCCCGCCTGGCGGCGATCGTTGCGAGCCGCGCCGATGTCCGTCAACTCCGCGCCGGCGGCGAGCCGGCGGACGCAGCGATCGCGGGCCTCGGCCGCCGAATCCTGCGCGGCGTGATCACGGAGCACGAGATCGGGCTGTTCTCGGCTCTCGCCCGCTCGGTCACGGAAGGCGGCGGGAGTTCGGATGACGCCATGCGGTACGTTCTCGAAGCCATGCTGCAATCGCCCCGGTTCCTGTACCGGGTCGAGCTACAGCGAGGGGACGGAACGGTTTGGCCCGCAGACGCCCACGAGATCGCGTCGCGGCTCAGCTACGTCATCTGGGGGGCGGCGCCGGACGGCGAGCTGCTCGAGAGGGCCCGGTCGGGGAGGCTGGCGGACGAGGACGAGCTGGCCTCCCAGGTCGACCGCATGCTGGCCGACCCCAGGGCGGTAAGGCGGTCCCTGGAATTCGTCGAACAGTGGCTGGATCTCGGACGGCTTGCCAGCCTCAGTCCGAACCGCGTGAAATTCCCTCACTGGGATCCCCAGCTCGGCGAGGACATGCGCACCGAAACGCTGGCGTTCGCCGAGGAGCTGATCTGGGACCAGGAACGGCCGCTCGCGCACCTGCTGAACGCGCAGTTCAGCCACCTGACCCCACGGCTGGCGGCGCATTACGGCCTGGCCCCGAGGGAAGAGGGCCTAGCTAGGTACGACCTGTCCTCGATTCCGAGCAGGGGCGGCCTGCTCACGCAGGGCAGCGTCCTGACGGTGGGCGGAGACGAAGCGTCCATGGTGGCAAGGGGCCTGTTTGTCCTTCGCGACTTGCTCTTCAGCGAGGTGGGCGATCCCCCGCCTGGATTGGACACCAGCCCGGTCCCGACATCCCCCGGACGATCCCACCGCGCCATTGCCACCGAACGGGTCGAGAGCGGATCCTGCGGCGGATGCCACGCCAGGTTCGAGCCGCTGGCCTTCGGGCTGGAGAAGTTCGACGGGCTCGGCGGCTACCACGAGGTGGACGAGCACGGGAACCGACTGCGCGATGACGGCAACATCCTGTTCCCGGGCGCCGCCGAAGCAGTCGCGTACAGGTCAGCGGCGGAGCTGATGGACTTGCTCGCCGCCAGCGATCGCGTCCAGCGGAACTTCGCGCGGAAGCTGGCGCAGTTCGCCCTGGGGCGCCCCCTCGTCGCGGCCGACCAACAGGCGATCGATGAAATCCACCGAGCAGCGCAGGCGGGCGGCGGAACGTACCAGAGCCTGATCAAGGCGATCGCCCGGAGCCCGCTGATCCGGACCACGCCAACCGAGATCTAGGGCCCGCAGCCGCCAGGGCAAGAGGGCAGGTGGCGGGCGGGCCGCCAGCCTCGGGCCCGACGCGAGCAAGGACACAGCCAAGGCACGGGCGAGCTTGCTGGCCGGAGAAGCAGCCTGCGGTGCGCGCCCGCCTCGACCTAACCGATTTAGATCCAATACAGTAGAGCTCTTTGCCGTTTCGCGCTAGTAAACTACCTCTAGGACGCTCTTAGCCTTGGAACCGATCCTGCCAAGGATGGCTTCCATCCCACGCGCCACGTCCTCGCGCGCTGTCTGGGCGCTCTCGACGTTCACATAGAGACAGCGGTACGCCCCGCCCTCGTTGAGCAGGTTCTGGAGAGCGATCAGGACTGTGGTCTTACCTGTCTGCCGCGTGGCGCGCAGGACGAAGTACCGCTGGTAGGCGATCAGGTCGAGAATCCCGTTCAGGTCGACCCTTGCCGGCGGATCGATCCGGTAGTGGCGTTCGGCGACCACCGGGCCCTCGGTATTGAAGAAGCGCACAGCGGTTCAAGCATTGCAGCGGGCTCGCGCAGGCAGTGGCCCCGTTGCCGGCATGGGGGAGCCCGCAAGCCTGGCATGGTGCCCACTGTTCGCCGAGTGCAGCTCGGTCGCCGCAAAGAAAGCAGTTCGAGGGCGCCTTCCCCGGGAACCTGTGCGCGACCTAGGCCCGGATTGCGTCCACGCGTGTCGGTTCGCGATCCGCGGGCCCGAGCCTGTCGGTCGCTCCCATGGCCTCCAGCATCGAGTTGTAGAGGTCGATGCCCTCAACGCCGAGATCCAAGATCTCCCCGGTCTTGAAGCGCCCTCCCGCCCCGGAAATCGCATGGAAGACTCCCGAGAGCTCGCGCTTGACGTCGGAGTGCCGGCCGTCGCCGGACTCGGTCGATACGGTGACCATCGAGTTCTCCAAGGCGCTCGCCCCGTTCGCGTCCCGCACCTCGTCAAGGCGCTGGAGGAAGTAGGCGACCTCGCGGAGGTGCATGTGCGCGTGGGCGCGGAGCTGCTCGTTGCGCTCGCTCGGATCGAAGTCGTGCCACCACTCGTGACTGCAGGCCTTGGATCCCGTGGCATTCCGCTGCCCCGCGTCGTCGAAGCGGAAGACCTTGCGGCCCGCGTATTCGTAGTCGCCCTTGATGCGCAGCCTCTCGCCGGCGGCGAGGAACGTCAGCGATCCGAACCGGACCCGGTCGAGCTCGACGGCGAGCGCGTAGAGGTCGCAGACAATCCGCCACTCCTGGGTCAGAGCGTCGAGTTCCATGTCGATCCCCTCGCCGCCCGGATCGGCGTAGCCGCCGTGGGCCAGGCGCGAGCGGGGCGGCAGCTGCGGCCCGCCGTCCCCGGACTTCGCGGAAAAGGCCCTCATTTCGAACTCCCGAATGCGGTCGAGGTGGTCCGCGAGGCGTGCGCGCGACTTGGCTCCCAGCGGGGAATTATCTCCCGTGAAGTACTGGTACTGGCCGACGACGGAGTCGAGCACGCTGCGGCGAAGCCGGTCGCGCTGCGCGTCCGGCCGGCCTTCCGAAAGAGTGACGCTCCCGAAAATCCGGTCGAACAAATCCCGCGGCTTCTCCTGCATTGCGGCCGCGACGGTGCCGTCGTAGTTATAGCTGTGGACGTACCTGCTGACACGGCTCCGGCGAAAGTATGTCCCCGCGACGACGGTCGGGGTCACTCCGCGAGGCTGGCCGTCCGGATAATGCGTCTTCCGCACGACCTGGTCGATCGAAGGCCCTCCGGAGCGGGCCTCGCCATTGGGCGGCTCGGCTGTGAAGGCCCCGCTGGCGCCATCGAAATGGGCGTTGATGCCGGCCTCGTCGCAGCGGACCTGGTCGACCCCCCGCAGGATCAGAAGTTTCTGAGCCAGAGGCTCTAGCGGTTCCAGGACGCCGCCCAGCCCCTCCTCCTGGAAGGGTGCCGGAACACCCAGGCCGAAGAAGACATTGAAGGCTCGCACCGGCACAGCCGCGCTAGCGGAGGATCCCTCCATCTCCTCAAGCAGCGGTAGCCCCACGGCAATGCCGCCCGCACCGCGAAGCACAGTCCGTCTGCTGATCCCAGGCACGCGCATGCTTGCAGGAGATTGTACCAGCGGGAAGCGCCGGCGTCAGCCCGCCAGCCCCTGGCCAGGCGGTCGCCGTGACTCCCCTCGGGAGAATCGCGCGAGCGGAACCAACGGCGGCTAGCCGCCCGAGACACTGGCCGACACGGACGGGAGGGTACGGTCCCGTATGGTAACCTGAGTGCTTAGAGTCTTCGGGACGCTCGGCCCCGGGAGAGATCTAGAAGGGGCTGCAGATGTCGAAACGAACGTATCAGCCGAATCGCCGCAGCAGGGCGAAGAAGCACGGTTTCCGAGTCAGGATGAGGACCCCGGGAGGCAGACGTGTGCTCGCAGCCCGCCGTGCCAAGGGCCGGAAGCGGCTCTCCGTCAGCGACGAATAAGGTTTCCCTGCCCCGCCGGCCCGGATGCGGGTTCCCCCAGGAACGGCGGATCCGCAAGCGCGCCGATTTCCAGGCAGTCTATGATGGAGGGACCCGGCTCTCAAGCAAGCTGTTCACTGTCTTCGCCCGAGCGACGGGATCCGCGCTGCCCGGCCGCGTAGGCCTGACGGTCACGCGAAGAATAGGGAACGCCGTGACCCGGAACCGTTGCAAGCGCCTCCTGCGAGAAGCCGTTAGGCATCACTGGAGCCTCGTCCCCGACGGGGTTGATGTGGTGCTGCATGCCAGGCCCGGGCTGGCAAGCGCGCAACCGCCGGATGTGGAGGACCGAATTGTCCGACTGCTGCCAAGAGTCTTTCGACGACTCGCCTGAGACCGAGCCGGGCACGGCCCGGGGCCGCCCGTCCGAAGATCGACTCGGCCTCGCGCAGCGGCTCGCGCTGTTGCTGCTGTGGCTGTACAAGACCGCCGTCTCGCCCCTGTTGATGTCCTGCTGCAAGTTCCACCCGACTTGCTCGGAGTACGCCCGGGAGGCGATCGCGTCCCACGGCGTGCTGCGGGGCTCCCGCCTCGCGGCAGCGCGGCTCCTGCGCTGCCGCCCGTTCGCTCCCGGCGGCATTGATCCCGTGCCCGAGTCACGCAGTCTCCGCTAATGCCCGATCCCCTGAACGACGATCAGTTCATCCAGCGCCGGATGCTGATGGCGGCCGTGCTGTCAGCCGTGGTGATGGTGGCCTATTTCTTCTTCGTGCCGCGGCCGGAGCCCAGCCCCCCGCCCGCCGAGCCGGCGGCCCCTGCAACCGTAACCGTCCCGTCCGCTCCCGGCGCAGCCGACGGCGACGAGTCAGCGGTCGTGCCTGCCGAGCTTCCGGTCGACGGGCGCGCCGTCGCAGCGGAAGCCGAGCAATCGGTGACCATCGAGACCGAGACCGTGGCGGTGGACTTCACCAACCGGGGAGGCACGGTGACGAGCTGGAGGCTCAAGGATCACCTCGACTCCGCCGGGGAGCCGGTCGACCTGGTACACCCCAGCGGAGCCGGGCGCTTCGGCTTCCCGTTCCGGCTGGTCCTTCCGGGCGGCGGGGCGATCCCTGGTGCCGACGAGGCGCTGTTCACGGTCACGCCGGGGACGCAGCGCCGGAGCGCGCCGGCGACGGTGGTGTTCGAGTACGCCGGGGAAGGGCTTGCGATCCGCAAGGAATTCACGTTCGAGGCGGCCGGCAACGTGGTGCGGGTGCGCACCAACGTGACCCGGGACGGCCGGCCCCTGCCCCACTTGGTTGCATGGTCCGGCGGCTTCGGCGACACAGCGCAAGCCGGCAACAGCGCATACAGCCAGTCCTTCCGCTTCGAGGAGGGCGAAATCGCCCGCGTGCCGGCGTCCGATGCCGAGGACGAGCGGATCATCCAGACAGGCCCGTTCCCGTTCGTCGGCATCGAGGACCTCTTCTTCGCAGCCGCGGCGATCCCCCCGCCTGGCGAGGACATCCGCATCGAGACAAGCGCCATCGACATCGTGCCTGCCGGAGCCGAAGAGGGCGACACCGAACTCTACGCGGCCGCGGCCTTCGGCGGTGCCGCCAGCAACGACCTCCGCGTCTACGTGGGACCCAAGAGCCGCGACGCCCTCTCCGCCGTGGAAGGACTTGGCGGCGCCCTGCGCCACATCGTCGACTTCGGTTTCTTCGCCTTCATCGCGGAACCGATCTTCGCGCTGCTGCGGTGGGTGTACGGCAACCTCGTCGCCAACTGGGGCTGGAGCATTGTCATTGTCACGGTCCTGATCAACACGATCCTGTTCCCGCTCAAGTACAAGAGCACCAAGTCGATGCGGAAGATGCAGCAGCTCCAGCCGCTCGTCAAGCAGATCAACAACAAGTACAAGGGAGTGACGCTGCGCGACCCCCGCAAGGCCAAGCAGAACGAGGAACTGCAGGCCCTGTACAAGAAATACGACGCGAACCCGATGGGCGGCTGCCTGCCGATCCTGCTGCAGATGCCGTTCTTCTTCGCGTTCTACAAGCTGCTCTCCGTCGCCATCGAGATGAGACACGCCGAGTGGCTGTGGGTCACCGACCTGTCCAACCCGGAAACCCTGCCCGTGCGCGTGCTGCCGCTGGCGATGGTCGCCACGCAGTTCTGGACCCAAGCGCTGACCCCGACGCCCTCGGCGGACCCCACCCAGGCCCGGCTGATGAAGTTCATGCCGATCATGTTCGGATTCATCTTCTACCAGTTCCAGGCGGGCTTGGTGCTATACTGGCTCACCAGCAATTGCGTGGGCATAGCCCAGCAACTGGTGCTGAACCGCCTGCCGCAGGAGAAGCTTCAGATCGAATCCGGCAAGCAGCGAGGGAAGCGCAGGAAACGCGCGAAATAGACAGGCGGACGCGCCGCGCTGGCTGACAAAGTACTGCATGCCGAAACTGGAGTGGACGGTCGAGGAGCTGGGGCCCAAGATCGAGGCTTTCCTCAATCCACTGCTGGACGCCGCCGAATTCGAGCTGGACTACGACATTTACGAGGTGGACCGGGCCGACCCGGCGATCGGGCCGGAAATCGCTGTCGACTTCCAGGGCGAGGACGCATTCCTTCTCACCGGCAACCGCGGAGACGTGCTGATGGCCTTGGAGCAGCTGACTCTCGAGGCGCTGCGGATCCCGCACGAGGATCGGTACCGCCTCATCTTCGACGTGGACGACTTCCGGATGCTGAGGATCGAGGAGCTCTGCATGAGCGCGAGGAAGGCGGCGGACGAGGTCAGGCGCACCGGCAGGCGATTCTCGTTCCGTCCCATGACCTCGCGCGAGCGCCGGATCATTCATCTGGCCCTGCGTGACGAGAGCGGAGTGACGACTGTGTCCGAGGGCGTCCCGCCGCATCGCTACACTGTCGTGGAGCTGCGCGAGCAGGGCTGATCCAAGCCGCGTAGCGGGGATCCGGGCAGCCGGCCGCAGCCGCACCGGGACAGCGACCGCCGGAGGCGCCGTGCCACCCCTCGATTCCACCGATCCCGTCGTGGGCGGCGATACGATCGTCGCGCCGTCGACGCCGCCGGGGCGTTCAGCGACCGGCGTCGTGCGGCTGTCCGGCCCTAGCGCTTCCGCCATCGCCGGGAAGCTGCTGCCGGGCAGTCGGCTGCGCGCCAGGGCCGCGACGCTGGCTTCCTTGGTCGACGGCGAGGGGTCGCTTGTCGACCGCGTCGTGGCGACTCAGTTCCCCGCCCCGGCCAGCTACACGGGCGAGGACGTTGTGGAGATCTCGTGCCACGGATCGCCGCCGGTCCTGCGCTTCGCCGTCGAGCGGGCCCTCGAGCTCGGCGCGCGGCTGGCCGAGCCGGGCGAGTTCACGCGCCGGGCCTTCCGCAACGGACGCATGGACCTCGTGCAGGCCGAGGCGGTTCGCGACCTGATCGACGCCTCGACCCTGTACCAGGCCCGGGTCGCGGCCCGCCAGACGGCCGGCGCCATCTCGGAGCGTGTGCGCGGCGCGAAGGCCGGCCTGGTGGACCTGATCGCTATCCTGGAAGCCGGCATCGACTTCGCCGAGGACGACGTCTCGGTACCCGGCAGCACCGCGATCGTATCGCGGATCGCTCCCGTGGCGGAAGCCGTGGCGTCGCTGGCCCGGGGCTTCTCGATCGGCAAGGTCGTGCGGGGCGGCCTGCGGCTTGCCATAGTGGGCCGGCCCAACGTGGGCAAGTCCAGCCTGTTCAACCGCCTGCTCGAGAGCGAAAGGGCAATCGTCAGCGCCGCTGCCGGCACGACCCGGGACTCGATCAGCGACACCGCGTCCTTCGGCGGCATCCCGGTGGAACTGGTTGACACGGCCGGCATCCGACCGACCCTCGACACGGTCGAGTCCCAAGGCGTGGAGCGAGCGTGGCAGGCCTTGCAGGACGCGGACTGCGCGCTCGTGGTCGTCGACCTCTCCGAGCCCGAGCGAGACGGGGACGAGGAGCTCTGGCGCAGAGTCAGCCAGGCGTGCCCTGCCCTGCGCATCGGCAACAAGTGCGATCTTCCCGCGCACTACCCGCCGGACGAGCGCCTGCTGCCAGTGTCGGCCAAGACGGGCGACGGTGTCGAGGCGCTGAGGGCGACGATCAGGGAGCGGGCGGTCCCGGGCCTCGACGAATCGCACGAGGGGGCTCTCGTGACCAACATCCGCCAGGAGCGGCTACTGCGGGAGGCGTGCGAGGCGCTGGGCAAGGCGTCGGAGGCAGCTGCTGGCGGCGTGCCGCACGAGATGCTGCTGCTCGACCTGTACGACGCGCTGCGGCCCCTGGACTCGATCACCGGGGCCACGACAGTGGACGACATCCTCGACCGCATCTTCTCGACGTTCTGCATCGGCAAGTGACTGCCCGCCTCGCGGTGCGCGCAGCGCGGGCCGGGTGTCGCCCCGGACCAGTGCTCCCAGCGGCGCGGCCGCCACTCGCCTGCACGGGCCCCAACGTATAATGTGGCGTGAAGGCAATCATCCAGGTAGCTCTGAAGAAGACCGTGCTGGATCCGCAAGGCCGCGCGATCACGAGGGCGCTGCAAGGCCACGGCCACGACGAGATCCTCGACGTCCGGCAGGGCAAGTTCTTCGAAATCGAGCTCGCAGCGGGCACCAGCCCCGAGACGGCACGGTCGAATCTGGAGAAGCTCGCGGCGGACGTGCTGTCCAATCCGGTGATCGAGGACTTCGAAGTCACGCTGCTGGACTAGTTGCAGGAGGTTCGCCCGAGGCATGGCCGGAATCGTCGGATACGTCGGCTTCCAGCAAGCCGGCCCGATCATCCTGGAGGGCCTGCGGAAGCTGGAATACCGCGGATACGATGCCGCGGGCCTCGCGATCGGGTCCGCTGACGCGATCCGGGCGTTCCATGCCGACGGCAAGCTGCGGAACCTGGAAGCTGCGGTGCGCCTGGACGCGGTCGAGGGAACGCTCGGCATCGGCCACACCAGCTGGTCGTACGGTAGGCCGCGTCGCGCGGAGCCGGACGTCGAGCGCGAGACGTTCGTCGCGCTGTCCGGCAAGCCCGCCAACATCGAGGCACTGAGGGCCCGGGCACGGGCGGACGCCGCGGGAACCGACTCCGACGTCCTGGCCCGGCTCATCAGCGAGTTCCACGACGAGCACGGCACGCTCGAGGACGCGGCAGCGCAGGCCGCCGCGGAAATCGAGGGCAGCTGCGCCTTCGCGGCTGTCGCGCGGCGAGAGCCGGGAAAGGTCGTGGCGGTCCACCTAGGTCATCCGACCGTGGTGGGACTCGGCAGGAACGAGAACTTCGTCACGTCCGACATCCCGGCGATCCTCGGGCGCACCCGCGACATGATCCGCCTCGAGGACGGGGACATCGCGGTCCTGACCGCGCATGGCGTGCTGGTGCTGGACAGGGACTCGCTGCCAGTCGCGCGCTCCGTGGACCGCGTGCTCTGGGATCCGCTGATGGCGGAGAAGAGCGGCTACAAGCACCTGATGCTCAAGGAGATCTTCGAGCAGCCGCGCGCCATCCGGGAGACGATCCTGGGGCGCATGGACGAGGAGACCGGGCGGGTCGAGCTCGACGAGCTCGGCGTGACCCGCCGCGAACTAAAAGGCATCAAGCACCTCAACGTGATCGGCTGCGGGAGTTCCTGGCACGCCGGCCTGGCCGCGAAGGGGATGATCGAGAACCTTGCACGCGTGCACGTCGAGGTCGAGTACGGCAGCGAACTGCGGTACACGGACCCCCTCGTCGACGAGGACGTGCTCTCCCTGCTCATCAGCAAGTCGGGGGAGACCGGCGACACGGTCGCCTGCCAGCGGCTGCTGCACGAGAAGGGCTCGAAGACCATCGCGGTCTGCAACTCGGTAAGCTCCACCCTGGCCAAGGTCGCGCGAGGCGCCATCTACACGAAGGCCGGACCCGAGCTTGCCGCCGCCTCGACCAAGTCGTTCACCTCCCAGCTGACCGCAATGCATTTGTTCGCGATGCTGCTCGGACAGGTTCGCGGGCGGCTCGCGCCAGAGACATCGCAGGCTTGCGCCCGCGACCTGCTGGAGCTGCCCGGGCTCGTCGAGTCCGCCCTCGAGCTGTCCGGACAGTGCGAGCGGCTCGCACGCACCCTCGCGCAAGCCGGCAAGATCCTCCTGCTGGGCCGCGGCCCGCACTACCCCGTCGCCCTGGAAGGAGCCAGGATGCTGCAGGAACTCTGCCGCATCCAGGCCGACGGCTGCGCGGCCGGCGAGATGCGACACGGTCCGACCGCCCTGATCGACGCGGACATGGTCGTGCTAGTGATCGCGACGCTCGACGAGGCCCACGAATCCAGCCGCCTCCGCTACGAGAAGACCATTGCCCAGGTGCAGGAAATGACGGCCCGTCAGGGGCGCGTCATCTGCATCGCCAACGAGGGCGACGACCGGTTCGCCGACGACGCCTACGAGGTCATCTGGATCCCGCGGACCCGCGAGCTCCTGCAGACCGTCCTGGAACTGATCCCGCTGCAGCTGCTGGCGTACCATGTCGCCGTGTTCCTCGGGAGGGACGTCGACCAGCCGAAGGAAATCGGCAGGAGCGTCACGTCCGACTAGGCAGCGCCAGCGTCGGGATCAGCGGCGCTTGAGCGTGGGGCGCTCGTCCTCGGATTCCTCTTCCGATTCCACGTCGATGTCGTCGGTCGGGATCGTCCCACCCGCGCTGGTGCGGCGCAGGCGAGGCTTGTCCGGATCCTCGGTCGTCTCCTTCCGGCGCAGCACAAGCTGCTCCAGCCGGGACTTGACCTGCAGGAATTCCGAGGTGGTGACCACGTACTCCGGCTTGCTCGGAAGCAGCTGGTCGATCGTCTTCTGGGTCTTGCGAATCCGCGAGCCGTGCGGCGGGTGGCTGCGGAACAGCTTCGACATCGTGCCCGGGCGCCGCTTCTCGTCGGCAAGCATCTTCTCGAAGAAGTCGATGAACGAGGTGGGGTCGTAGCCGGACTTGTACAGGTACTGAACGCCCAAAAAGTCCGCCTCCGACTCCATGCCCCGCGAGAACTTCAGGAACGTCATGGGGATCAGGAAGCTGCTGGCCTGATAGATCCCGTAGCCGGTCCAGCCCCCGATGAACATCAGGGGGATCGTCGCGAACTGGATGAGCTGGGACTTGGTCGCCTGCCGAGTGCCGTGCCGGGCCGCGACATGGGCAATCTCGTGGGCCATGACACCAGCCAGCTCCGACTCGCTCTCGGCACGGAGCATCAGACCGCTGTTGACGTAGAAGAACCCGCCCGGCAGGGCGAAGGCGTTCACGTCAGCGCTGTCGATCAGCTTGATCGTGAACGGCACCTTCGCGTCCGAGTTGCGGACGATATTCTGGCCCACCCGGTTGACGTACTCGGCGATCACCGGATCGTCGACGATCTTGGAGTGGCGCTCGACATCCTGCGCCAGGCGCTTGCCCAGTGCGATCTCCTTCTCGATGGAGTAGAAGTTCGGTCCCTTGGCAACCTCGCGCTCGCCGATCGCATCGACATCCTGCTTGGCGGACTTCGGTGCCCGCTTCTTCGAGGACTCCTCGTTGTTGGCGATTGCCGGGCCGGCCAGCGCGAAGGCCAAGGCCAGCGGGAGGATTCGTCGGATGTGATTCATGGACACCCCTCCTTTCCCTTACTCCGGGCGCTTCCGCCAGGATCCGCCCTTGCAAGTTCAGTATAGACCCGACGCGACCCCCGGCCCCGGCAGATGGGAGGCAGGGGGCGAAATCAGCGGCTCTGCGGCCCCTGAACGGCAACGACACATACTGGATGCGGAATGCAGTCAGCCGACGCGCGCGAGCAGTTCCCCGTCTGCTCGCGATACGCCTACTTCAATCACGCCGCGATCGCGCCCCTGCCGAGAGTCTCGGCGGACGCCATGCGAGCTCAGGTCACGGACTCCGCGCAGCACGGCGTGCACGGCTTCCAGCGCTGGAGCGAGGACCACGCGGGCCTGCGACGCGCGACGGCGGAGATGCTGGGATGCGACGCCGGCGAGATCGCCATCAGCAAGAACACATCGGCAGGGCTCTGCGCCGTGGCGAACGGCCTCGACTGGCGGTCCGGGGACGTCGTGGTCGGCCTGGAGAGCGACTTCCCTGCCAATCTCGTCCCGTGGCGCGAGCTCGGCCCGCGGCGCGGCGTCCGGTTCCGGAGCCTCCAGTTCCGGGACGGCGAGCTGGACCTGGAGGAACTCGACCGCGCCTGCAAGGGAGCGCGGCTGGCGGCCCTGAGCTACGTCCACTTCCTGACCGGGTTCCGATGGAACCTCGAGGCCGCGGGCGAGATCTGCCGGCGCCGGGGCTGCCTGCTGGTCCTCGACGCGGTCCAGGGCCTGGGCGCGTTCCCGATCGACGTCCGAGCGGCGGGGGTCCACGCGCTGTCCGCGTCGGGCCACAAGTGGCTGCTGGGACCGGAGGGAGTCGCTGTCCTCTTCATCGACAGGGAATTCATGGACCAGATCCCCCCGACGGAGTTCGGCTGGGCAAGCCTGGAGGGGTTCGAGGAATACCGGTGCGACGGAGAGCTGCATCCCGACGCCCGCAGGTTCGAGTGCGGCACCCTGAATTCCGCGGGCTGCGCCGGCCTGCGGGCATCGGTCGAGATGCTCAATCGAGTCGGCACCTCCGCCACTGAAGCCGCAATCCACGCCCTGGCCGAGCGGCTCGTCGAGGGAGCGGGAGCCAAGGGCTACGAATTCGCCGCGCGGAGGCGACGCGAGAGCGGCTCCGGAATCGTCTCCATGAAGAAGCCCGGGGCCGATCCGGCGACGGTCACGGCGACGCTGCTAGGACACGGTGTCTCGGTCTCCGAGCGGCTAGGATGGATCCGCGCAGCCCCGCACTTCTACAACACCGCGGCGGAAGTGGACCGGCTGGTGCGGCTGCTGCCCTAGCGCCTTCGCATGACCTGGCCTGGGAGGCGCTATCATGCTCGCGGTATGAGCGCAAGGCTGACATTCGGGGCGACGATACTGGCGACGGTCGCCGCCGCGCAGACGGCGACATACACGGAACCATACCGCCCCCGGTTCCACTTCACGCCGGCAATCAACTGGACGAACGACCCGAACGGCCTGGTGTTCCACGAGGGCGAGTGGCACCTGTTCTACCAGTACAACCCGTTCGGGAACACTTGGGGCCACATGAGCTGGGGCCACGCCGTCAGCGACGACCTGTTCCGCTGGACCCACCTCCCAGTGGCGCTTCCGGAAACCGGCGGAGTGATGGCGTTCTCGGGCAGCGCGGTCTCGGACACCCTCAACACGAGCGGTTTCGGCCGGGACGGCAAGGCCCCGATTGTCGCGATCTACACCAGCCGGACAGAGACCGACCAGACGCAGTCGCTCGCCTACAGCGTGGATCGCGGTCGGACCTGGACCCAGTACGAGGGCAATCCGGTGCTCGACGTGGAGGATCCGGCCTTCCGCGACCCGAAGGTCTTCTGGCACAAGCCTACGAGGCGCTGGGTAATGGCAGTGGTGCTCGCGAACCAGCGCAAGGTCAGCTTCCATGCCTCGCCTGACCTGATTTCGTGGAGCCACCTCAGCGACTTCGGGCCGGAAGGGGCCCATCCCGTCCGGAACTGGGAGTGCCCGGATCTCTTCGAGCTCCCCGTGGAGGGCGAGCCCGGAGAGAGCAGGTGGATCCTCCAGGTCGACTCCTCGAGAGGCCACCCCTGGGAGGGTTCCGGATGCCAGTACTTCGTGGGCGAGTTCGACGGCACGCGCTTCGTGAACGACAATCCCACGGAGACCGCCCTGTGGCTCGACTGGGGCCGCGACTTCTACGCTGCCCAGTCCTACTCCGGCGTGAAGGCCTCGGACGGGCGGCGGATCGTCGTGGGCTGGATCAACAACTGGATGTACGCGAGGCTCGTGCCGACATCGCCCTGGCGCGGGGCGCAGTCCGTGCCGCGCGAGCTGGCGCTGCAGCGATTCGAGGAAGGGCTGCGGGTCGTGCAACGGCCCGTGAGGGAGATCGAGACCCTGCGCGAAGCGCATCTGGCCCTCCGGGACGTGGATTTCCGCGAGGCGAACGAGCAGATCGCCGCGGCTCGGTTCGGCGGCGCGGCGCTCGACTTGCACGCGGTAATCGACCCTGGCGAGGCGAGCGAAGTGGGCTTCCGGGTCCTGCAGGGGGAGGGCGAAGAGACGCTCGTGGGGTACACGCCCTCACCGTCGGAGGTGTTCGTCGACCGAACGCGATCCGGCAATGTAGCCTTCCACCGATCGTTTCCCGGTCGGCACTCCGCCCGGCTGCAGCTGGCGGACGGCCGGGTCGAACTGCGAATCCTGGTCGACCATTCGGTGGTCGAGGTGTTTGCCGGCGGGGGGAGGGTCGCGATCACCGACAGGGTGTTCCCGGAGCCCTCGAGCACCGGGCTCGCGGCCTACTCCGAGGGCGGAGAGGCGCGTATCGACAGCCTCTCGGCCTGGACGATGAATTCGGCCTGGGAAGCAGCCGCAAGCGCAGACTGACCCGCCCTGGCGCCGTCACCGGCGGGGAGCCCCGCGGGCCAGGAATCCCGGAAGAGCGGTATGCTACCCTGCCTGTTCCGGCCGGCACGGCGCTCCGGCAGCGAAATGCTCCTGGAGCTAGCAGGGATCAGCAAGAGCTTCGGGGGTGTGCGCGCCCTGCGTGATGCATCCCTGCAGGTCCAAGCGGGCCAGGTGCATGCGCTGGTCGGCGAGAACGGCGCCGGCAAGTCAACGCTCACCAAGATCATTGCCGGCATGCAGCGCCGTGATGGCGGACGCATGCTGTGGCGCGGCCGCAGCGCCGACTTCGCGACACCGGGCGAGGCGCATTCCGAGGGAATCGGCATGGTCCACCAGGAATCCCTCCTGGTCCCGCACCTGACAGTCGCCGAGAACGTATTCCTGGGCCGCGAGATCCGCAGGCGCGGGATGCTCGATCACGAGGCGATGCAGAGGGAGACCGCGCGTATCATCAAGTCTCACCGGTTCGCTCTCCAGGCCGACTGGAAGGTCGAGCAGCTGCGGCCGGCTCAGAAGCAGCTCGTCGAGATCACCAGGGCGCTGTACGGGAACGCCTCCCTGCTGATCTTCGACGAGCCCACGTCGTCGCTGTCGGAGAAAGAGACCGCCCGAGTCTTCGGCACCGTCAAGCTGTTGCGGGAGAGAGGAATCGGCATCATCTACATCACGCACAAGCTCGTCGAACTGATGGAAATTGCCGATCACATCACGATCCTGCGAGACGGGGAAACCGTCCATGACTGCCCGGCGGACGCGATTGGCGTGGACGAGATCGTGCATCACATGGTGGGCCGGAGCCTGTCTGCGTTCTACTCCCGCAAGTCCCGCCCGGCGGGGGATGAGCGCCTCGCGGTGGACCTGCCGGGCGTGCGGTTCCGGGTCCGGGCCGGTGAGATCGTCGGCATCGCGGGCCTGGTCGGCGCGGGCCGCACCGAAGTCTGCGAGACGATCTTCGGCATCACTCCCCCGGCACCCGGCGCGGTGGCCGTGAACGGCCGGCCATGCAGCATCCGATCGCCGGTCGATGCCGTGGAGAGCGGCATCGCGCTCGTTACCGAGGATCGACAGAGGACGGGGCTGGCCGTCAGGCTCTCGGTCCGCAGCAATGTCAGCATGGCCAACCTCGGCGCGCTGTGCTCGGCCGGGATCGTTCGCCAGCGCAGCGAGTCCGAGGTCGCGGAGAACTTCCGCGACAGGCTGCAGATGCGGCTCAGCAACGTCGAGCAGGATGCGTGGCAGCTCAGCGGCGGCAACCAGCAGAAGGTCGTGATCGCGAAGTGGCTGTTCCGGGACAGCGACGTCGTGATCTTCGACGAGCCGACCCGCGGCATCGACGTCGGCGCCAAGGCGGAGGTGTTCGCGCTGATGGACGAAATGGCAAGCCAGGGCAAGGCCGTCGTGATGGTCAGTTCCGAGATGCCGGAGCTGCTCCAGGTGGCCGACCGCATCCTGGTCATGCGAGAGGGTTCGCTCGTGGGCGAGCTGCCGCGCGCGACCACGCAGCAGGAAATCATGCGCCTGGCGGCGGTCGGCGAGGATCACGAGCAATAGGAGCTGGACGATGGGCAAGCATTCGAAGATCCTGCAGCGTTTCCTGCCGTTCATCAGCCTCGCGCTGCTGTTCGTGACGCTCTCGATCGCCTCGCCGTACTTCCTGACGGGGACGAACCTGGCGAGCGTGATCCGCCAGACCGCCGTGATCAACACGATGGCGCTCGGCATGACGCTGGTCATCGTGTCCGGCGGAATCGACCTGTCGGTCGGCTCGATCCTGGCCTTCTCGGGGGTGATCGGGACCATGACGATGGTCAGCAGCGGCTCCGTCCTGCTGGGCATCGCTGCGGGCGTGCTGGGCGGGACCCTCTGGGGCTGCCTGAACGGGATCGCGATCGCGGCCCTGCATATCCCGCCATTCATCGTGACGCTCGGAACGCTGGGAATCGTGCGCGGCCTGACGCTTGTGGTGTCGGGCGGGCTGCCCGTGGTGGGCCTTCCGAAGGAACACAGCTTCCTCGGCGAGGGCTCGATCGGCCCGGTTCCGTTCGTGCTTGTGGTCCTAGCCGTGTGCGCGGTCATCATGCACTTCGCGCTTCGATCCACCAGACTCGGGCGCTACACATACGCAATCGGGAGCAACGAAGCCGCCGCAATCTACGCCGGGATTCCCGTGGGGCGCTACAAGGTCGCCATTTACGCCCTTTGCGGCCTGCTGGCGGGAGTGGCCGGGATGATCGAGACCTCCCGCTTGATGACCGGGCAGCCGACGGCCGGCGTCTCCTACGAACTGCAGGTCATCGCGGCTGTGGTGATCGGCGGCGGCAGCCTGACAGGCGGGGAAGGCACCGTCGTCGGCACCCTAATCGGAGCCTTCATCATGGGGCTGCTGTCCAACGGCAGCGACCTGCTGGGAGTGAACCCGTACTGGCAGCAGGTAATCATCGGGGCCATCATCATCCTCGCCGTCGCGCTGGACGAGGCCCGCAAGCGCAAGTTCGCAACCTAAGGCGACACTCTGCAATCGGAGCCGTACGTGCCTGGGGTGGCGGATCACGAAGGTTGCCGGACGGCGCAGGGTGTGGGACATGGATGCCCGCGGGCGGGCGCAGTCCACAACAACGAACATGGCCCGGAAGCACTCGCCACGCTAGGATCCGATCTGGGATAGCGGCAAATCGGCCCGGGGCGGGCTCCAGGTTACGGGCCGCGCTCGCAGGTACGAAGCAGGAATGCGGCGAATAGCAGCAGAAGGCTCACGGCAACCCAGACCATGTGCTTGGTTCGCTCTTTGAGGACTGCAATGTCGGAGTCCAGCGATCCCACCTTCTCGACGGCACGGTCGACCCTTTGCGACAGCCCGTCAACCTTGGACTCCAAGTTCTCCTGGCCCTTTTCCAGCCTTCCGAGTGCATGCAGGATCGATCCGAGCATGCCCCATGGATCCTGCTTTCCGCCTTGGCCTCCTGGGGGCGCTCCTGGGGTAGTGGTCGCCGGTGTTATGTCCTGTCCATTGGTGCTAGGCATCTTCTCCCCCCTTGGCCTCGATCCACCGCCAGAGCGAAGCGTCCGCACGTCCATAATATGCATGCAACGGAACGACTAAGACCAAGGGCCCCGGCTCTTCATCCTTCTTGAGCGCTAGCCAGACATGCCAACTTGAGGTGATCCCCTTTCTTCCCACCATCCATTTGCTGGGAGTGATCCTGAACCGATCCGCTTCCGCGAATTCGGCCTCTACCAGCGCGGTCAGGTCATCGTCTCTAGTGGATGCAACCATGAAGATGTCCATGTGTTTAGTCTATCCGCCGGGACAGGGGACGATTATACGTGAGGCCCGACCGTGAGGACTTCAGTGCCCGGCCACCATCCCAGACGGACACACTTCCCCGATCATGGTATCTGACAGTTGGCCGGCACAGGGCCGAGCCGGCAAACGCATGGAGTAGACCTGGGGTGCCGGCAAGGCGGCCCGGAGAGCGATCTCACCGACGGCCGGCGGGCGGGTTGGAGTCAGCAGCCGCACTACCCCCCCGCAGGACATGGGGAAGCAGCCAAGAGCTGGGCGGCAGCGATGCGGCGGCAATCGGGGTCCGTAGCCTCGGGTTGGGTTCGTTGTGCAGGAACTCCGTCCTGTACTAGATGTTGACCGCTCCTGCCAGACTCGGGATCGAGGTGACGAGGTTGGCGAGGGCGGCCAGCACGCGCGTCAGCGGGACCGGTCCTCCACGACGGCGGCCCCGTCCGTGCGAGGATAATCGCCAGTGCGACGGGTCCGAGCTCCGCAATGGTCTGCCATGGCCGGGCGGAGAGCCGATCACGTTTGGAGGACTCTGGATGCAGTCTCGAAGATCGTTCCTGCGGGCCGCTGCGGGAGCCGGCCTGTACGGGTCGGCGGGAACCGACCCGTTGCGTTCGGCGGCAGCAGGGATCGGCGTTGCGCTCCGGATCACGGATGTGGAGGCCCTGATCCTACGCGACCCGCCCGAGAAGGGCCCGGAAGACCGCTTCGTGGCGATGACCCCGCTGGGCTCGACCACCGGCGGCATCGGCCTCTGGAACCGGCTCGAGCGGTCGGAGACCGTGCGCCAAGGCGGCTACCGACAGACGCTGCTGGTCCGGGTCACCACCGACCAGGGAATCGTGGGCTGGGGCGAATCGCATGCGGTGATGACCCCGCGAGTGGTCAAGACGGCGATCACCGACCTGTTCCGGCCGGTGCTGCTGGGACAGGACGCCCGCCAGATCGAGGCCCTGTGGGAGAAGATGTACTCCACCCAGCGCCTCCGCGGTTACGGAACAGGCTACTTCACCCGCGCCATGGCCGGGATCGACATCGCTCTGTGGGACATTGTCGGCCGCGCCGCCGGCCTGCCGGTCTACCAGCTGCTGGGCGGGAAGTTCCGCGATAGCATTCCCACCTACCAAGGGGTGGGCGGCGGCCCGCCGGAAGAGGTGCGCGAGAACGCGCAAGCGCTGCTGGAACGCGGGTTCCCGAACCAGAAAATGAGCCTTGCCAAGGGACGCGGCGAGCAGGTGCGGGATGTCGGCAGGGTCTTCGCCGCGGCCGAGGTACTGCAGGGCAAGGGCCAGATCCTGGTCGACTCGCTCGCCGGGTATACCCTCGCCGAGGCAACGCGAGTGGGCCGGAGGCTGGACGAGATCGAAAACCTCGGCTGGTGGGAAGACGTGCTGATGCCCGAGGACTACAGGGCCTACGCTATCCTCGCCGACCGCATGGACACTGCCATCTGCGCGGGGGAGCAGTACTCGAATCGCTTCCAGTTCCGGGACCTGTTCGAGCGGCGGGCCTGCGACATCATCAATCCCGACACGTCCAGGGTGGGCATTACGGAGACGAAGCGGATCGCGATCATGGCGGACGCCTACAACATCCTGTTCTCGCCGCACTCCTCCATGGGCTCGGCGCCGTACCGGGCCTCGGCAATCCACCTCTGCGCGGCAACCCCCAATGCAGTCATCCTGGAGGGCGGGGAGTCCTACTTGCGCGCCTTCGGCAACGACATTCTCAAGGTCCCGCTGCCCTACCGGCCGGGCCGCGTCGAGGTCCCCGACCGTCCCGGCCTCGGGTTCGAGTTCGACGAGACCCGGCTTGCCAGGCTGGTGGTCGGCTGATACGACGCGCTGCCCGGCACTGGCTGGGGATGCAGGGAGCCTCTCACGCATGCCGGGGCCGGGAAGACGGGCCCAGGACCGGCCTGCCCTGTCCAGAACCGCTAGAATCTACGCGTGACAGCTCGCGCGAGCGGCAGGGACGGGGGCCCCGCAGCGCAATGCGGGGCCGGGGGCACGGGCTTTCGCCCCCTTGTGTCCGCAGCACTCGCGACGGCATGCCTGGTGGCATGGCCGGCCGCCGCCCAGACTGACTCCGTGCCCCGTGCGTGGGACGGCCGCCCTGATCTGAACGGTATCTGGCAAGCGATCGGAACGGCGCACTGGGACATCGAAGACCACCCCGCACGCCCGGGCCACCCCGATCTCGGCGCGATCGGCGCAATGCCGCCGGGACAGGGCGTCGTGGTCGGGGGCAGAGTCCCCTACCTGGAGCATGCTCTGGATCAGCGCCGGAAGAACTTCGAGAACCGGATGAGAGACGATCCCGAGGCAAAGTGCTTTCTTCCGGGCGTGCCGCGCGCGACCTACCTCCCGTACCCGTTCCAGATCGTCCAAGGGGACAGAAAGATCATGCTCGTCTACGGATTCGCCGAGGCGAACCGAACTGTCCACATGGACAAGGAGGAGCCCGAGCCTCCTCCGATCGACAGTTGGATGGGTCGCTCGCACGGCCGCTGGGACGGCGACACCCTTGTGGTCGAGGCAGAGGGCTTCAACGGCCAGGCTTGGTTCGACCGGTCCGGCAATTTCGCCAGCTCGGCGCTCCGGGTCGAGGAGCGATATACCCCGCTTGGCAGGAACGCGATCCAGTACGAGGCGACGATCACGGATCCGACGGTGTTCGCAAGGCCATGGACGATCCGGCTGCCGCTGTACCGCCGTCTCGAGGACAACGCAAGGGTGCTGGAGTTCAAGTGCGTGGAATACGCCGAGGACCTGATGTACGGCCACTTGCGCAGGAAGCCGACTCGGTGAGGGCGCCATGACGAAGTTCTCTCGGATGGCTTCGCACCGAGTCCGCGGTCTCGGGACGGCGATGCTGTGGGCGGCAGCGGCCTGTTCCGTTGCCGGGGCCGAGATCCATCACCTGGGTATCACCGCTGCCAGCCCGCCGGAAGCCGTCCGCTGGTACGCGAGGCACCTCGGCTGCCAGCCGATCGCCGGCCGGGTCGATGCAGCGGCCTGCCAGGGAGTGGAATTGATCTTCGTGCCGCAGCCTACAGTGGGCAGCAGCCAGGGCACGGGCCTGGACCACATCGCGTTCTCGTTCGGCGATGTCGAACGCAAGATGGCCGAGCTGGAGGCGGTGGGGGTCCGCGGATCGGGCGTCCGGCTGCAGCGATTCGAGAGCGGCGCGACCCTGCGGCCGATCCAGGGCCTGCACCGACACGGATTCGTGTTCGATCCCTGGGGGACGCGCATCGAGCTCGTCCAGGATCCGGAGCGGACCGGCTTCCATCATGTCCACCTGAGCGCAGCCGATCCGGTGGCGAGCCTGGACTGGTACCGTGCCGGCTTCGGCGGCGAGCCGGCCCGGCTGGGCGGCCGGCTCGACGGGCTTCGGTACGGGAAGGTGTGGATGCTCGCCTCCGAGCATCCGTCGGGCCGTCCCGCGCCCACCCGGCGGCGCTCGATTGCGCACATCGCGTTCGCCGTCAGTGACCTGGAGACAGCAGTGCCGGAAATGCAGGCCGGGGGCGTCCGGTTCGACGGCCCTCCGGGGGTGCCTCCCAACGCTCGGACGGATGCCAGGGCAGCGGTCGCAGCCGGCCCGGACAGCGTCACGGTGCTGGCAGTGGAGCCCGGGTTCGCAGGCGTCGAGATCGCGCTGGCGGAGCCGGTCGCGGCCCGGCCGCCGGAGCCGTACGCCGTGCCGCGAACGCCGTGGGGCGAGCCGGACCTGCAGGGAGTCTGGACCGGCAACGCCGCGCACGGCATCCCGCTGGAAAGGCCCGAAAGCATGGAAAGCGTCGATTCGCTGACACCGGAGCAGGCCGCCGCCCGTCGCGAGCGCGGCACGCTGGGCAGCATCTGGGGATACGAGCGCGAATGGCGCGACACGACGCTCGGCTATGACAAGCTCCCCCCGTCGACGCAGGTGGCAATGATCGTCGACCCGCCCGACGGAAGGCTACCAGAGCTGACGCCCGAGGGCCGGCGCCGCGCCGCGGAGGCCGGTAGGGAGCGGGAGAGGAAGGCCGGAACGCCTCCGGCCGGGCCCGAGGACTTGAGTCCGTACGTACGGTGCATCACGCGCGGGCTGCCCGGGATGATGATGCCCGGCATCTACAACAACGGCCTGCAAATCGTGCAGGGCCCGGGCCATGTCGCGATCCAGAAGGAGATGATCCACGAGACCCGGATCGTCCCGACAACCCCCCGCGAGCCGCTGGGCGAGGGCCTTGCCTCGTGGCTCGGCGACCCGCAAGGGCGCTGGGAGGGCGACACCCTCGTGGTGGAGACGCACCGGTTCAACGGCAAGGCCCCGTTTCGGGGCACGACGGAAGGCATGAGGCTGACGGAACGATTCATCCGGTCAGGGCCGGCCGAGCTGGTCTACGAGTTCACGGTGAGCGACCCGACAGTGTGGGTCCGGCCCTGGACGGCGAGGTTCGCGTTCCATCTCGATGAAGAGCAGTACGAGCTGGTGGAGTATGCTTGCCACGAAGGAAACTACGGAATGTTCAACATCCTCAGCGGAGCGCGCGCCCGGGACAGGGAGGCCGCGTCACCGGCGGGTCGCTGAGCGCTGCGGTCCCATGGCGGCTAGAAGACTCATAGCGGGCGCGGCGGCCTGCATGGCGCTCGGACTCCTCGCCGGCCTGGCACCCGCCCATCACGCCTTCTCGTCGGAGTTCGACGCCGAGCGACCGGTTCGGCTGCGGGGCCGGATCACCAAGATGGAGTGGATCAACCCGCATGCCTGGATCCATATCGAAGTGAAGGCCGAGGACGGCAGGACCGAGAACTGGATGATCGAGGCAGGCCCCCCGGGTGCGCTCGTGCGGCGCGGCTGGCGCAAGGACTCGGT
This sequence comes from Bryobacterales bacterium, assembly GCA_965263255.1. Lineage (GTDB taxonomy): Bacteria > Acidobacteriota > Terriglobia > Bryobacterales > UBA6623 > VXMF01. Next base: position 5,065,184 of record CBDHHA010000008.1, on the reverse strand, counting down.
GAAGGCCGGCGTGGAAATCCTGGTCGAGGGTTACCGGGCGATCGATGGAAGCAACAAGGCCAACGGGCGGGACGTGACGCTGCCCGACGGCACCAGGCTCTTCGCCGGCTCGTCGGGGACAGGAGCCCCCTACGACGACCGCCGCTGACGCCGGCAGGCTGACCTCTGGCTGGCCTCGGATCGGATCCGGGAGCCAGCGGCGGGCGAGCGGATTGGAAGGCGCCGCTTGCGAACCCGAGTGCCGGGCCGCCGGCCGCGGCCCGGCGTCAACACCGTTCGGCCCGGCCGGGCGCATCGCCGACAGGCGCATCGCCGACTTCGCACTCGCGGCACTGCCTGTGGTAGGCTCGCACCGGGAGTCCCGGCAGTGTTGCCGCGCGGGTCCGCGGTAGCGCCCGATCCGGGAATGCAGTTCCTGTGAGCAGATCCTGGCAGGCCAAGAGGGGCATCCTAGCCGCGACCGCGCTGGTGGCAGCGCTGGCGAGCCCGGCGCTGGCGGCAGACGACGCTTGGACCGTGCCCCGCACGCCCTGGGGCGATCCCGACCTGCAGGGTGTCTGGACGAACGAGACGATCACGCCGTTCGAGCGGCCGGCCGAGCAGGCTGGCAAGGAGTTCCACACCGGAGAGGAAGCATCCGCCATCGAGGAGCGCATCGCGCGGGCCCGGGCCGCTTCGGACGGCACGTCCCGGCCCGGAACGGTCGGAGGGTATAACCAGTTCTGGCTCGATTCCGGCACCCGTTTCCTGCCCACGCGGCAGACCTCGCTCGTCGTCGACCCGCCCGACGGTCGCGTGCCGACACGAGCCTCCGCCGAGGCGCGGCGCGACCACTACGTCTCCCGCCAGGGAGACTCCTACGCCTACATGAGCGTATGGGACCGGTGCATCACGCGCGGCGTGCCCGGCTCGATCTTCCCGGCGGGCTACAACAACGCGTACCGCATCCTGCAGACACCCGGGCACGTGGCCATCCTTTACGAGATGATCCACGACGCTCGGATCATCCCGCTGCAGGCAGGGCACCACGTCGACGAGAGCGTCCGGCTGTGGATGGGAGATTCCAGGGGACGGTGGGAAGGGGACACGCTTGTCGTGGAGGTCCGCAACTTCAACGGCAAGGGCTGGATCGCATCCAACTCGGCCGCTCGGCGGATCAAGGGCATCCCGCACACCGAGGGACTGCGGGTGGTGGAGCGGTTCCGGCGGGTGTCCGACGACACGATCGAGTACGAGGCCGTCATCGAGGATCCGGAAGTCTACACGAGGCCCTGGACCGTCGCGATGCCCCTCACCCGGAACCCCGGCTACGTCCTCTTCGAATACGCGTGCCACGAGGGCAACAGGGCCGTGGAACTGATTCTGGGCGGCGCGCGCGCGGCAGAGGCCCCCGCCCCGGAGGCTCCCGCCGGCAGGCAATAGGCCCTCCGCTGCAAGCTCGGCACCCCGCGCCGGGAATCGCTATCCTTGGCAGGTACGCTCGGCGCGTCGCCCGTCCAAGCCCGGTGCGACCGGCCCGATGCCAGACGCTGCAAGACTGGAGACCCCTATGCAAGGCCCAATCCGTGGAATCCCCTACATCGACCCGAACGTGGAGCATGTCGGGGTGGAGCGGCTCAATGAGATGAGCGTCCTGAAGCTCAGGAGGCTCAAGAAGACCGTGGTCGTGCGGGACGGCGACTCGCCGGTGGCGGTCCTGATCCACTACAAGACGTTCCTGCGGATGCAGGAGGAGCTGACCAGGCTGAGGGACATCGTCGACGAATACGAAGCGGACGATGATTCCCTGTTCTGGGGAAACCCCGCCTTCGGCGACCTGGGAGCGCTCGACAGCTTCGATGACGAGGGCGAGTTCGAAGGACTCGAGAACGTCAAGTTCGTCACGACAGACCCGAACAAGCCGGACGCCAAGGATAGCGACGGGTAGCCGGGCGCCGGCAGCCGCATCGCCCTGGCCCGCGGCACGCCGCGCCTGCGTCGCTGAGGCGTTCTCGGACCGTGCCCGGCCGGGCGGGGCCGGGCACCCTGCCGTCCTCGATCAGCTGCAGCCGGAGGTCGAGCCGCAGTTCGGGCAGCGGTGGCAGCTGCCGTTGACAGTCATGATCGAGCCGCACTCCGCGCAAAGCGGGCCCTCCACCGGCGAGTCCTGGAACGGCAGCTCCTGCTGCGGGCTGGGATCCGTGACTGCCAGCTTCGGCGACTCCCCGACCTCGCTGGCCGAGTACTCCGGCGACACGAACTTCGAGCCCAGCCAGCGGAAGATGTAGTCGGTGATCGACTTGGCGTAGCGGATATCCTCGTTGTTCGTCCAGCCGCTCGGCTCGAACCGGACGTGCTGGAACTTCTCCACCAGGGTCTTCAACGGAACCCGGTACTGCAGGGCCAGCGAGATCGCCGTGGCGAAGTTGTCCATCAGCCCGCTGATCGTCGAGCCTTCCTTCGACATGCGGATGAAGATCTCCCCGGGCGTCTGGCCGTCCTCGTAGAGCCCCACGGTCATGTAGCCTTCGTGGCCGCCGACCGAGAACTTGTGCGTGAGCGACTGGCGCTCGTCGGGAAGCCGCCGGCGAAGCGGGCGCTCGCCCCCGGACGTCGCAGCCGCGCCGTCCTGGCCGGACTTGCTGCCCGTGTTCAGCGGCTGCACCGCCTTGGAGCCGTCGCGGTAGATCGCCACCGCCTTGAGACCGAGCCGCCACGCCTCCATGTAGGCGTCGGCAATCTCGTCGATACCCGATTCCTCGGGCATGTTGATCGTCTTCGAGATCGCACCCGATATGAACGGCTGGACCGCCGACATCATCCTGAGGTGGCCGCTGTAGTGGATGGTGCGCTCCCCGTTCTGCGCCTTGAAGCTGCAGTCGAAGACCGGCAGGTGCTCGTCCCGGAGCCCCGGGGCGCCCTCGATCGTCTCGGTCGAGTCGATATGATTCACGATCACGTTCACCAGATCCTCGCCGTAGCCGAGCCGCCCAAGGGCTTCGGAAACGGTGTTGTTGACGATCTTGATCAAGCCGCCGCCGACCAGCTTCTTGTACTTGACGAGAGCCAGTTCGGGCTCGATCCCGGTCGTGTCGCAGTCCATCATGAAGCCGATCGTCCCGGTCGGGGCGATCACGGTCACCTGCCCGTTCCGGTACCCCGCCTGCTGGCCCAGCGAGTAGGCCTCGTCCCAGACCGTCTCCGCAGCCTCCCGCAGGTCGGGCTGCACGCCGTCCCGCTCGAGCGACCTCGCGGCGTTGCGGTGCATGTGGACCACGTCCAGGAACGGCTCCCGGTTGCGGTCGAAGCCGGCGAACGGCCCCTGTACGCCGGCGATCTCAGCGCTGGTCAGGTAGGCCTGGCCGCACATCACCGCCGTGATCGCGCCCGCGATGGCCCGGCCCTCGTCCGAGTCGTACGGCACGCCCATCGACATCAGCAGCGCCCCGAGATTGGCGAATCCCAGGCCGAGCGGACGGTAGTCATGCGAGTTGGAGGCGATCCGCGCGGTCGGGTAGGCCGCGTTGTCGACCAGGATCTCCTGGGCCAGGATGAGCGTCGCGACAGCGCGCCGGAAGGATCCGACGTCGAAGGATCCGTCCGCTTCCTGGAAGTTCTTCAGGTTGAGGGACGCCAGGTTGCAGGCGGAGTCGTTCAGGAACATGTACTCCGAGCAGGGGTTGGACGCATCGATCCGCGCCGTGGCCTTGACCGGGTTCCACTTGTTGATGGTCGTGTCGAACTGCATGCCGGGGTCGCCGCACTGGTGAGTCGCCTCCGCGATCTCCCGCAGCAGCCCCCGGGCCCGGTGGCGTTCCTTCGGCTGGCGGCTCAGGACCGAGTGCGTCCACCAGTCCCCGTCAGCCTCCGCCGCCTCCATGAACTCGTCCGTGACGCGGACCGAGTTGTTCGCGTTCTGGAACGAGATCGAGGAGTAGGCATCGCCGTCGATCGCGCCGTCGTATCCGTTCTGGACCAGCACGTGGGCCTTCTTCTCCTCCGACGCCTTGCACCAGATGAAGTCCTTCACGTCCGGATGGTCGATGTCCAGGATCACCATCTTGGCCGCCCGGCGGGTCTTGCCGCCCGACTTGATGACCCCGGCGAATGCGTCGAAGCCCTTCATGAACGACACCGGTCCCGAGGCCCGGCCCCCGCCGGCCAGGCTGGCATCGTTCTCGCGGATCCTCGACAGGTTCGTGCCCGTGCCCGATCCCCACTTGAAGAGCATGCCCTCCGTCTTCACCAGGTCCAGGATCGACTCGAGCGAGTCCCCGACCGAGTTGATGAAGCAGGCCGAGCACTGCGGGCGGTGCTCGTCGGGATTCATCGCGGTCGCGCGCCCGGCTTGCTTGTCCCATACCCAGCCGTAGCCGCGCGACTCCTTGAGCACGCCCACGTTGAACCAGACCGGCGAGTTGAAGCTCGCCTTCTGGCTGAGCATCAGGTGCGCCAGATCGTCGCGGAAGCTCTCGACGGACTCGTCGGAATCGAAGTAACCGCCTCGCGCGCCCCAGTCGGCGATCGTGTCCACTACGCGGTGCACGAGCTCGGCCAGGCTCTGCTCTCGCGCGGGACCGCCGATCGCGCCGTGGAAGTACTTGCTGGCCACGATGTTCGTCGCCGTCTGCGACCAGCGCTCCGGCATCTCCACATCGTTCTGCTCGAACACGGTGTTGCCGCGGGCGTCCGTGATCACTGCCGTGCGCTTCTCCCACTCCAGGGCGGTGTAGGGCGTCTGGCCCTCAGCCAGGCCGGACGTGAAGTACCGCTCGAAGGCGAGACCCTGCTGCGCGGCGCCATCCGGCGCCGGCGAGGGAACTTTTTCGGGGACCGGCACCTCCTCGGCTGTTTCGGCTAGTGTCGCGACTTCGTTCTGGTTCACGAAGGTCCTCCCTGTGCTGGCGTCTCTCGTGGCACTCTGCTGCAATCCGCTCGCGAGGCAGTCCCGGGCCGCTGCCCGTCCCGGACCGGTCTGCGCAACCGGCACACAGAACCTAGAATCGACTGCTGGTGTCTCACGCGATATGTTGTGGCTCGGTTCCCGAGATTATCCTACCGTATCAGAGTCTGTAACAGAGTCTGCCGGATCGTCAAGTCCGAACCTGCAATGCACGGCACTACAGTTGCCGTGCGGGCCCGGACAGCGCTACATCTGGTGGTGCGCCCAGGAATTTATTTTCGCAGCGCCTCGATTCCGCAGACTCCCGAGCGGCGATCCTCGGGGGCAGGGCGGGCGGCCCTATGCCCAGATCGACTCGGCCGCCCCGCGCTCGAGCCGGGCCTCGCCAGCCTGCACGATCGCGAACTTCGTGGCGATCGGGCCGATCATCTCGTACAGCACCACCGCGGACAGGACCACGGTGGAAATCGAGCCGTAGTACTCCGGGAACTGCCGCCCGATCGCCATCACCAGGCCCACCGCCAGGCCTGCCTGCGTCAGGAGCCCGAAGCCCAGGAAGTGCTGCACCTGCGCCTGCATCCCGACCCGGCGGCTGCCGAGCCACGCGCCGAAGAACTTGCCGCCTCCCCGCGCCAGCACGTAGGCTATGCCGACGACCCCCAGCGAAGCGAGACGCCCGACATCCAGGTCGGCGCCCGCCAGCACGAAGAAGATGGCGTAGAACGGGGGGTCGGTGCCAGCCAGCGTCTTGAACAGCCGCCGGCTGCGGCGGGAGAGATTGACCATGGTGGCTCCCACCGCCAGGCTCGCGATCAGCGGGGACAGATCCAGCAGTCTCGCCACTCCCACGCAGAGCAGGATGGACCCGGCCAGCAGGATCAGCATCTCGCCGGTCTCAGTCACGTTGCGGGCCCATCCCGCCAGCATGAGCCCGGTCAGGAATCCCAGGGCGACCGACCCGGCCAGCTGCCAGGCAACTGGGAAGCCCGCCCGGAACAGGGTCTCGCCCAGGCCGTGCTGGCCCCAGGTCGCCACGAGGTTCACGGCCGCCGCGCACAGCAGGTAGGCGATCAGGCAGACGATGTTGTTCACCGCGATAATCCCGAGCAGCGCATCGCTGAGCGGCCCGCGGGCATTGCACTCGCGCAGAACCATCAGGGTCGACGCCGGAGCCGTGGCGATCGACACCGCAGCCAGCAGCAGCGCCACCTGCCACTGCAGGCCGAAGAGCAGCATTGAAATCAGTACCATGCTGGCAGCCAGCATCGATTCGACCAGGGTCAGGCGGACGATCTTCCTCCCGATGCGCCGCACGAGGCTGATCTCGAACACAGCGCCGATCGAGAACAGGATCAGACCCAGCGCCACCTCGCTCAGCGCCTCGAGCGCGTGGATGTTCTCGTAGGTCAGCCAGCCCAGCACCGAAGGGCCGAAAGCCATTCCCGCCAGGATGTACCCGGTCACCTCCGGAATCCGCAGGACCCGGACAAGGTGTCCGGACAGCAGCGCCAGCAGCAGGATGAGTCCCAGCGAGGCGAGTTCATTCATACGGATGCACCAGTGCGCCCCATGCGTGCCCGCGTCTCTCCAGCACGACATGGACCGGCCTGCCTCCCGACGCGGCGAACGCCTCGGCGAGGTCGTCGAGGGATCCGGGCTCGCGCTGGTTGACACTGAGCAGCCGGTCCCCGGGGCGGGCCCCGGCGCGGTCCGCGGGGCTGCCCGGGATCACCGAGTCGATCGGCACGCCGGCTGCCCGGCTGACGAAGCCCTGGGTGACCTCGCCCGCCTGCGCCGCCGGGCGGGCGAGCATTCCGATCGCGCGCCTGCGCCGGGCGCGCATCACCCGCAGCTCCCGCACTTCCCTCGAGACCGGCAGGAGAAGGCTGCTGAGATCCGCCATCGACTCGACCGGATCGCCGTCCACAGCGGTGATCAGGTCGCCCGGCAGGAGACCGGCTTGCTGAGCCCTGTAGCCCCACCAGGTCTCCTTGACGAGGACTCCCCGGTCCGCCCCGGCCAAGCGAGCCTCGGCCTCCCCGGCCGGGCCCGCCAGCAGCCCGTACCGCTGCGCGAGCCGGTCCCCGAGCGTCGGCTCGACATGCACCGTCGCTTCGAGGGCCGTGGCTTCGGCTGCCAGCAGGGTTCCCGCGCAGTCCAGCACGACTGCGAGCAGGCCCCCGTCGATCGAGAAGATGCCGGATCCCGGCCGCAACCTTCCAAGATCGAGGTTGGTCTGGACCTCCGCCAGCTCCAGTTCCCCGCAGCGGACGTCGGCCACGCCGAAGAGGTTGCCGGGCGCGTACCGCAGGCCCCCGGCCGCGGACCTCCAGGCCGCGAGCACCCAAGCCCCCCTGCGGTACAGCCGGACCGGCCGGCGATCCGAAACGGCCGCGTCCAAGGGCGCGGCGAGCAGCACGTACGGCAGGTTGGGGGCGGATCTCTTCGTCTCCAGGTCCACTGCCCGGGTTCCGAGCGCCGTCCTGTCCCGAGCGGGGAACGGCCCGATCCGCGAGGAAGTCACTACCTCTCCGGCCTGCCAGACGATTCCGCTCTGGCCGCTGAGGCTGAGCAGCACGACGCTCTCCTCGACGAGGGTCGCGACGTAGGCGAAGTAGTCCGAGACGTGCTCGACATCGCGCCGCTGGGCGCTGCGCTCGAACTGCAGGATGTCGGCCGTCACGCTGGGAGTGGCCGCCTCGGACTCCCCGGTCCGCGGTCGGAGCATGCCTCCGACGAGCAGGATCAGCGAGCACGCCGCTGCCAGCACGGCTATGTACTTGTAACCGACTGCTTGACGTCGCATTGGCGAGCCTGCCGATCGCCTAGATCGGATTCGGGTCCCCTGCGAGCCGCCAGTCTGCGACGAGGAGTGCCAGCGCCGCCAGAGCAGCCGCCAGGCAGGCGAGGACCGCCAGAGGCAGGATCGGAACGCTCGCATGGGCCGCAAGGAAGCCGACCGGCCATCCGGCGAGCAGGCCTGCCGCGGGCGCCGCGCGAACCGAGAGCGTGAGGTACGGCGATCCGCCCAGCGCCGGGTACCTGCCAGAAAGCCAGATGGTGAACCGGAACAGCGCGCCCATCCCGACGCCAACCAGGGCCGTTCCGGCCACGGCCGCCAGGGGACCGCCGCCGAAGTGAAGCAGCATCGTCCCGGCCCCTGCCAGCGCCAGTGCGCAGACTGCGTAGGCGGCTTCCCCGATCCGCAAGAACCTGCCAGGGTCGGCCAGCCCGGCAGCGAGCGCGAGCCAGAAGACCGCCAGCACGGCCAGGCTCGCGGGCGGGGACGAACCGTATGCGTGTGCCAGGCTGACATGAAGCGTGGTCACCGCCAGCCCGCATGCACAGGCCTGGAGCAGCAGGCCGGCCGACAGGAGGGCGCTGCGCGGTGCCCCGCGCGGGCTCGGATCGCCCGCGGCTCCCTCGGGCCAGCCAGCCGCTCCCGGAACGCGCCAGGCCCGGAAGGCGGACCATGCAAGCAATCCAGGCGCGGCTGCCGCACAGGGCAGCAGCCCGCGCGTCGAGTGCGCGCTGACGGCAACCAGGGCAACCAAGCTGGCGGCGAAGCCGCCCAGGCCGAAGCTCGCACAGGTCAGGTCTTCCAGCAGAAGGCGGCGCCGATCAGCAAGCGCCGGTCGAAACAAGTCCGCCGCGAGCCGGCAGCTGGCGCTGGCAGCCATCCCCGCCAGGAACAGCGGCGCCAGGACAAGTCCCGGCAGATCCGGCAGGTCCTCCAAGAACAGCGCGATCAAGCCTGCCCCGGAGACGAGACCGCAGGCCGCTAGCCAGAGGCGGGACAGCGGCCGGGGCCGGTCGCGCCGGGGCCCGCCCGGGAAGGGCAGCGCCGCTAGCAGCGCTCCGGCCGCAGCAGCACCCGCGCCAGCGCCGGAGAGCAGCGACGGCGAGGCGAAACGGAAATTCAGGGAACCCAGCATTCCCACGGCGAGTCCTGCCGTCAGGGCGGCGACCGCAGCCGCTCGAACGCGGGCGGGCCGCAGACTCGCAGCGAGGCCGGCCGCCTCGAGCATGGACGCATTGTATCAGCGCGATCCCGCCCCCGGGCCGAACACCTTCAGTCGCAGCAGGACCGCAGCTGGCGAGCCAGGCCCTGGACCGCGCTCCAGAGCAGGAGGGCCTCCGTCGAGCACCCGATGAGCTTCATGCCGCGTTGGATCCAGAATTCGGCCAGGCTCTCGTCCCGCACCTGTATGGCAGGCCAGCGGCCGTGTCTCTCGCACGCCGCGACGACTCGCTCGATCGCCTCCACCAGCCGCGGATGCCGCCAGTCTCCCGCCACGCCCAGGGAGATCGAGAGATCCGCCGGGCCGACGAGGAGGGAGTCCAGGCCCTCCACCGACGCCAGCTCGTCCAGCCGGTCCAGCGCAAGGGCCGACTCGACCTGGGCGATCAGCAGCGTCTCCCGGTTGCAGTGGGCGGTGATCTGATCGAACGTGGCCGGCTGGTAGCCGACCTGCGAGGGCCCGAGGCCGAAGCCCCGGTCGCCGTCGGGCGGGAACTTGGCCCAGCGCACGGCCCGGGCCAGCTGGCCGGGATCCTCGCAGCGCGGGAAGATGATGCCCTCCGCCCCCGAATCCAGCGCCCGGGCCACCAGGTCGTACTGGAAGTCGCAGACGCGGACGACGGCGGTCACTTCCGTCTCGCGGTAGGCCTGCAGCAGGCTGTGCAGCGTATCGCTGGAGAACGGGCTGTGCTCGGAGTCGAGGAACACCCAGTCGAGGCCGGCCGCCCCGTACATCCTCGGGATCTCGGCCGCAGGCAGCTGGGAATGGGCGATGCCGACCGCCACGCGGCCGGCTTCCAGGATGCTCTTTGCCCTGTTGGCTCGCATTGCCCCAAATGTACCGCACGGGCCTGCGGACCGGCTCACTCGATCAGGCTGGCGACCACGGCCACGAATAGCGAGCCGTACCCGGCCGCGCAGGCCACGAGCGCGATGCGGCGCCACAGCGGCGGCCTCAGTTCCCGAGGCAGGAGCCTCGTGTTGACCACGAGGACGAGAACGCTCGACACCGCGAGGACAAAGCCCGCCGCGTTCGCGAGCCACTTCATCATTTCCATCGCCGTGCCCCACTGCACGACGAGCATCGCCCAAGCGGTGTAGGCGAGGAACAGGGCGTAGTACAGTGTCCGCGCGTGATTCCGGACGAGGCCGCGGATCGCCGGGCTTCCCGTCCACGCTATGTCGGTCAGAGTCCGCACCAGAACCTCCGTGTTGCCGAGGTGGGTGGAGAAAAGCACCCAGAATCCGTTCAGCAGGGCCAGGTACCAGAACCCCTGCCACGCGCTGCGCGCCAGATAGTCCGCCTGGTACGCTCCGGCGCCCAGCTGGGACAGGTCCGTCCCGGCCGGGATCACGCTGGCAGCGAGATTCACGTTCAAGAACATCCCGACGAAGCAGCCGGCCGCCCACAGCCATGCCTGGTCGGCAACGACGTACTGCCACCAGCGCCGCCACCGGCGCAGGCTCTCGCCATTCACGCGGAACACGCTGCCGACCTCCGCCAGCCGGATCGACCGGCTGCTGGTCGCCGAGGCGATCGCTCCCGCGTGCGCGCTCATCCCGAATCCCTTGTCGCGGAACCAGTTGGTTATCGCCAGATTGCCGAAGCCGCCGGAACCGGAGGAGGCCGCGAGCGCGCCCACGAGCGCCAGATCGACGCCCTCGGGCAGGGACCCGACCGAGAAGAAGCCTGTCAGGGTCGAGAGCCAGTCCCGAGCGGGCACGAAGAAGACGTTCACGACGGCCAGGAAGCCGAAGATGAAGACCACCATCGTCCACGACAGGCGCTCCAGCGTCCGCTCGATCGTCTCGCCGAACAGCAGCAATGCCAGCGCCAGCAGGAGCACCCCGTACGTCGCCCACGCCAGCGATCCGGAATCGCCCGGGCCGGGCATCCGTCCTGCGGTCGTGGCGAACACCGTGGCGGCGCTTCCGGCGGCGACCGCCGGGAGGCCGAGCTGCACCACGCACAGGACGGCGTAGGCGGGACCCCAGAATCGCGGGCCGGGCCGGAGGCGCATGAAGCCGGTCACGATCGGCTCGCCCGTGTATAGCGTGTAGCGGATCGCCTCCAGGTTGAACAGCAGCTGCAGCGCTATCGCGGCCGTGGCGATCCAGAGCAGGCTGCGGCCGTACTGCACGCTGATCGCCGGCCCGACCAGCCACTCGCCGCCCCCGATCGACGAGGCGAGCAGGATGGCGCCCGGGCCGATCACGCGGAAGAGGCTCCGGACGGAGAATGGCGGCGGCTCGGGCAGCTCCCGGACGCTCCAGGGCGGCAAGCGGGTCATGCAGTGCCTCGCCGGGTCATTCGTCGGGACGGTACCGCAGCTGGGGCAGCTGGCCCGCCTCGCGCTTGCGCTCCAGGATCTCGTCGTAACGCAGCAGCGCCGCGAGATCCTCTCCTCTCCGCACCGCTGCGGTGATGCGGGCCTCGGCATCCCGGAGGCGTTCCGCAGCCTGCAGCGCCTGGTCCACTCGCTCGGCAGGAACGACCGCGACGCCGTCGGCATCCCCGATCACCCAGTCTCCGGGCCGCACGGGCAGCCCCCCGCACTGCACCGGCACCTGCAGTTCGCCGGCGTACTCTGCCCCTCCGGCGTTCGGGACGACGGATCTCGCAAAGACCGGAAGAGGGTCCTCGGCGATCTCCGCGCTGTCGCGGACGGCACCGTCGATCACGACGCCCGCAAGGCCCTTCCGCCGCGCCGCCTCGGTGATGATGCCCCCCCACAGGGCCGTGTTGCGCTCGCCGCGGCCGTCCACCACGAGCACGTGACCGGCAGGACACTCCGAGACAGCCTTGCCCACCATGAGAATGTCGCCGGCATGTACCCGCACCGTGTAGGCCGGACCGGCCGTCGCTGCCCGCGCGGACCGGCACTTGATCCCGTGATCCATCGCTCCGGACTTGCCGAGCGCATCGGAGACCAGGCCGGTAGAGAGGGCGAGGAACCGCTCCCGGACGATTTCCCTGCCCTGCGGGGCCGGCACTGCTTGCCCTTGGTGCTTGCCTGCGCCTGCCATGCTCGGGCCCACCTGCGCGGGTCAGCCGCCCTCGCCCGGCTCCCCGCTCGCGGGCATGATCACCTGCGCCGGGTTGATCGCGCCATGCTTGGCCTTGTTCGCGGTGATCTCGAAGGCCTCCTTCACGGACTCGATGCCGTGCAGGCAGTGCGTGAGCATCGGGCCCAGCCGGACGCGGCCGGAATCCACGAGGCGCACGGTGTGCTCCAAGTGAGCCAGGGAGCTGATGTCCGGAAACAGCAGGCGGAGACTCCTCTCGCGGAGGCCGTCCACGTCGATCTCGAGGGGCTGGCCGAACCATGAGACCACAACCAGCTTCCCTCCGGAACGGACGGCCTGGATCGCCTGCTGTAGCGTTCCCGAGCCGGACAGGCCCTGGCGCGTGCTGCCGCCTGCGCACTCGAAGACGACATCGGCGCCGTTGCCGCCGGTGGCGTCGCGGATCGCCGCCACCGGATCCTGGCCGCTCGCGTCGATCGCGAGATCCGCTCCGAGCTCTTCCGAGACGCGGCACGCCTCCTGCCGCACGTCCACCGACAGGATTGCGCCGGCTCCGGCCGTCCGCGCCGCCTGCATGCATTCCAGGCCCATGCTGCCCTGGCCGAAGACGGCCACCGAGTCGCCGAGCCGGATGCCCGCGGTCTCCACCGCAGCGAGGCTGTCACTGAGAGATTGCAGGCAGGCCCCCTCGCGGTCGCCGATTCCCGGCTTGACCTCCACGAGCGCGATCTCGGGCAGCAGCGCCCGCTCGGCGAAGCATCCGGGCAGCTGGAACCCGATTATCGGGCCCTGGCGGCAGGCGTCCGCCTTGCCGGACAGGCACAGCGGGCAATCCTGGCAAGGCAGCTTGGCGCGCGCGGCCACCCGCATCCCGGGGCGGAAGCGGGACCCAGCGGGACTCTCCAGCACGCGGGCGCAGAACTCGTGCCCGAATAGCTGCAACGGCGCCTCCGTCGCAAGCCGGTTCCTGATCGGCTCGTAGGCGAGAGTCGGGACCCCGAACGCAAGCTGGGCCTCCGTGACGCTGGGCTGGACGCACAGGATCTCGACAAGGACGTGCCCGGGCCGGGAACAGGGCTCGGGCACCTCGTCCAGGCGCATGTCCCCGAAGCCGTAAAAGCGCCACGCCCGCATGGTCCGGACCCGGCGGCCGGCCGGGTGCCCAAGGCAGTTTACCAGCCGGTCGGCGCGTGCGGGACACTCAAGCCGGCGGCCAGGAACGGCCGGCGCGCCGCCGAGCCTAGAGCCGCACTACAAGGCTGGTGTACAGGTAGGTCTGCGATTCCCCGCCCGCAACGTGGCGCGTGACGAACGGCCCGGCGAAGAACCGGAAGACCCCGACCACGAGCTGGATGCGCTCGACAGGCCGGTAGCGCAGGACCGCATCGATTTCCGAGCCCACCGAGCGACTGCTGGCGCCTCCGTCCGGAGCAGCGACCTGCAGCAGCCCGCTGGCCGCGTAGAGACCGTCGTTTCGGCTGGCGAGGCGGTGGCTGATGAACTCGACCTCCACTTCCAGCCGGTCCCGGGGCCGGAGCCGCACGCCGCCGTTGAGGTATTGCAGGTTCCTCACGGTAAGGAGGTCCTGCTCGCCGTGATGCCGGTGCCGGGAAATGTAGAACGGCTCGAAGGTGGAGCTCTGCCCGTCAAGCGGATCGTCGTCCCCGCTGCCGTGGCTCCACTCGAAACCGATCCGAGGCCGGAACGGGAGCCGGTCGAACGTCTTGCCAAGCCCTGCCGTGCCGGACCAGGCCCGCTTCCGGAGCTCGCCGAATTCCCCGCCCTGCGCCATCACGATGAACTCGTAGTCCCACGTCTCGTCCAGCACCCCCGAGAAACGAGAGCCGAACGTGCGGTGCGTGCCACCGATGTTCGCGTCGACCCGGACGGGGCGCCGCGTCGCCAGGAAGAACGGCTCGATCCTCACCCCCTTGACCCAGGAGCGGACGGACCCTACGGCTCCGGCCACGGCCCTGCCGGTGTTGGGCGTGTCCCACCCGTCACGGATGTCAACATGGGAGACCGCGAACACGTCCACGGAGTCCTCCCCTTTCCTGAGCGTCAGCTTGCCCCCGTCCCAGACCGGAGTGGTGTTGCTCCAGTTGCGGGCACCGATCAAGCGTCCCTCGAAGTAATCGATTTCGTGCCTGCCGGCGTACAGGGTGAGCGGACCGGACTCGTGGCCAAAGGACACGTACGCCTGGCGGAAGTCGAGTTGGTTCCGGAAGCGGAGGGGATTGCCGCCGGGATCGAGCCCCGCGATTCGCGAGTCCTGCATCTGGACGAAGACCCCGACATGCTTGGCGGGCCGGGCCCGGACATTGAGCCTCAGCCTTGAAAGGGCGAAGCCGTCCTCGCTCGCTGGATTGACGCCCGCGCCGCTGCGGGTCTCCCCGCGGAACCTGAGCTCCCCCCCGATTTCCAGCCGCGGCTCCGCAGCCGTGCCGGAGGCGTCCCGGTCCTGGGCGAGCGCGCCGGCTGCGGGACCGAGGCAGGCAATGACCAGCAGCGCCCGCGCGGTGCGCCTGCTCGCGTCGCCGCGAGCGCGGCTCCAGGCCGGTCCATGCCGCCAGGAAGCCGGTACTGCTGATTCCGTGCTCTTCGGATCCAAGGGGTCAGTGCTCGGGTGCTGTTCGCGAGGCCCGCCAGCGGCCATCTGTCTACAGGCCCGCTCCTCGCGCTAGCATGCCGCCGGAACTCGAAATCAAGCCAGCCCGCCCTGGCTTCCTTCCCGGCGCCGATCCCAGTGTACACAACCGGCCGCGGGCACTCGCATCCAGCCGCGCCGGTCGCGGCGAGCCGGGCCGGCACGCGGCCGCGGAAGCTCAGTCATCCCTGACGCTGAGGACCGCCAGGAACGCCTCCTGGGGGATATCGACCCGCCCCACCCGCTTCATGCGGCGCTTGCCCTCGCGCTGCCTCTCGAGCAGCTTCCGCTTGCGAGTGATGTCGCCTCCGTAGCACTTGGCGGTGACGTTCTTCCTCAGCGCAGCGATGTTGTCGCGAGCCACGATCTTGTTGCCGATGGCCGCCTGCAGCGCGACCTCGAACTGCTGGCGGGGAATCAGCTTGCGGAAGCGCTGGATCAGGGCCTTGCCCCTCTCGTACGCCTGGTCGCGGTGCACGATGATCGACAGCGCGTCGATCGGGTCCCCCGCCACCAGGATGTCGAGCTTGACCATCGGCGAGGACCAGTACCCGGAGAAATGGTAGTCGACCGACGCGTAGCCCCTGGACACGGTCTTGAGCCTGTCGTAGAAGTCGAGCACGATCTCGTTGAGCGGCACCTCGTAGGTGAGGACCGCGCGATTGCCGGCAGCGTACTCGAAGCTCTTCTGCACGCCGCGCTTGTCGTCGAACAGCTTCAGGATCCCGCCGAGATACTCGTCCCGGGTGATGACCGTGACCTCGAATACCGGCTCGTCAATGCTCGCGATCGACTGCTGCGGCGGCCAGCGGCTGGCGTTGTCCACGTCCAGGATCTCGCCGTCCGTCCTGTGAACCCGGTAACGCACTCCCGGCGCGGTGGTGATCAGCTGTAGGTCGAACTCCCGCTCCAGCCGCTCCTGCACGATCTCGAGGTGCAGGAGCCCTAGGAACCCGCAGCGGAACCCGAAGCCCAGCGCGACCGAGCTCTCGGGCTCGAAATGGAAGGACCGGTCGTTCAGCTGCAGCTTCGCCAGCGCGTCGCGCAAGTCCTCGTGCTGGTGGGACTCGACCGGATACAGGCCCGCGAACACCATCGGCTTGGACTCCTCGAAACCCGGCAGCGGGCCGTCGGGCAGGGCAGCGTCGTCGCAGATCGTGTCGCCCACCCTGGTCTCGGTGACGTTCTTGATGTTGGCGACAACCCAGCCGACCTCGCCGGCAGCGAGCGTCTCGCAGGACACGGGCTTGGGCGTCCGGTATCCCAAATCCTCGACCTCGAACGTCCGCCCCGTCGACCACAGCCGGATCTTCAGTCCCTTTGACAGGGTGCCGTCGACCACGCGCGCCAGCATCACCACCCCGCGGTAGGGGTCGTACCAGGAATCGAACAGCAGGGCGCGCAGCGGGGCCCCGCCGGCCGGCCGGGGAGGCGGGATCCGCTCGACGACCGCCCGCAGCACCGACTCCACCCCGACACCGGTCTTGGCGCTGATTCGCAGCGCGTCCCCGGCCTCGAGCCCGACCGTCCCCTCGATCTCGTCCTGGACGCGGTCGGGGTCCGCCGCCGGCAGGTCGATCTTGTTCAGCACGGGGATGATTTCCAGGTCGTGCTCCAGCGCCAGGTAGGTGTTGGCCATGGTCTGGGCCTCGACGCCCTGGGCGGCATCCACGACCAGCAGTGCCCCCTCGCAAGCCGCGAGGCTCCGCGACACCTCGTAGTTGAAGTCGACATGCCCGGGCGTGTCGATCAGGTTCAGCTGGTAGTTCCGGCCGTCCGGGGCGGCGTACTCGATCCGGACAGCCTGCGCCTTGATGGTGATGCCCCGCTCGCGCTCCAAGTCCATCGAGTCCAGGACCTGGTCCTGCATCTCGCGGGTGCTGAGCGCGCCGGAGAGCTCGAGCAGCCGGTCCGCCAGCGTCGACTTGCCATGGTCGATGTGCGCGATGATCGAGAAGTTGCGGATCAGGGAAGGGTCCATGCGGCACCCGGAAGCTGGGCCGGAGACACGCGGTTAGCCCAGCGGCACGCCCCTGTATCGATTGTAGTTGGGCGGGCGGGACAGCGCGGATGCCGCCTCAGGCGGATACGGCGCCGAGCAGCTGGTGGACCCTGTCGAAGACTTCCCGTCCCTGGTAGTCGAAGCCCCGCCATTCCAGTGTGCCGTCGGGCCGGAAACTGGCGTTGCCCGTCTCCCGCACGAAGCGCATGATCCGATTCGCGTCGACCTTGGAATCCTCGCGGAACCTCACGACCAGGGTTCCGGCCCTGCGCTCGACGAGCGGGATGCGGAGGTCCTCTGCCCGGTGCTTCAGCAACGAGAGCTCGAGCAGGTTGTGGACCGCCGCCGGGAGGGGGCCGAAGCGGTCGCGCAGTTCCTCGGATGCCTCCTCCCGCTGCGCCTCGTCGCGCACGGCCGCCAGCCGCTTGTACAGCTGAAGCCGCTGGGTCTCCTCGGGCACGTAGTCCGTGGGAATGTGAAAGTCCTGCTGCAGCTTCAAGGTCGTGCGGACGGTCTCCTCGGCCTCCTCGCCCTGCAGCTTGCGGACAGCCTCCTCCAGCAGCTGCGTGTAGGTCTCGAACCCGACTGCCGCGACCTGCCCGCTCTGCTCGGCGCCGAGGAGGTTGCCGGCACCCCTCAGCTCGAGATCCAGCGCGGCCATCTTGAAGCCGGCCCCCAGCTCGCTGAACTCCCGGAGGGCGGCCAGCCGCTTGCGGGCCACGTCCGTCAGTTCCCGGTCCGGGGGGACCAGAAGGTATGCGTAGGCGCGCCGGTTCGAGCGGCCCACGCGTCCTCGGAGCTGGTAGAGCTCGGCCAGGCCGTGCATGTGGGCGCGGTCGACGATGATCGTGTTCGCCAGCGGGATGTCGAGGCCGTTCTCGATGATCGTGGTCGCCACGAGAACATCGAACTCGTGCTGCATGAATCCCAGCATCACCCGCTCGAGATCCCGCTCGTGCATCTGCCCGTGGCCGACCCGGAACCGGACTTCGGGCATCGCGGAGGCCAGGCGGCCCGCCACTTCGTGGATGGTCTCGACCCGGTTGTGCAGGAAATACACCTGTCCCTCGCGCGCCACCTCGCGGCGTATGGCCGTCTCCACGATGCGATCGTCGTACTCGGCCACGACCGTCTGGACAGCGAGCCGGTCCTGAGGCGGCGTCTTGATGACCGAGATGTCCCGCAGCCCCATCAGGGACATGTAGAGCGTGCGAGGGATCGGAGTGGCGGTGAGCGACAGGACGTCCACCGTGCTGCGGACCTCCTTGAGGCGCTCCTTGTGGCGGACGCCGAAGCGCTGCTCCTCGTCGACGATCACCAGCCCGAGATCCCGGAACTCGATGTCCTTGGAGAGCAGCCGGTGCGTGCCGATCACGACGTCGATCAGGCCGTCCCGCAGCCGCCGCGCCACTTCCTTCTGCTCCTTGGGTGTCCGGAATCGGGAGAGCATCTCGATCTCCACGCCCTCGACGGCTTGGAACCGGCGCCGGAAGGTCTCCAGGTGCTGGAACGCAAGCACCGTCGTCGGCACGAGGACGGCGACCTGCTTGTCGTCGCCCAGGGCCTTGAAGGCGGCCCTCATCGCCACTTCCGTCTTGCCGAAACCCACGTCGCCGCACACGAGCCGGTCCATGATGCGCGGCGATTCCATGTCCTGCTTGATATCCCTGGCCGCCGCCACCTGGTCATCGGTCGGCGTGTGTCCGAACGCCCCCTCGAACTCCCGCTGCCAGTTGCCGTCCGGCGAGTAGCGGAACTCGCGGCCGAGCTTGCGCTGGGCGTAGAGCTTCAGCAGGTCGTCCGCCATGTCCAGCAGCCGGGCCCTGACCCGCTTCTTGGTCCTCTCCCAGGTCTGGCCGCCGAGGCGGTCCGGCTGCGGCGCGGGACCGCCCGCGCCGTGATAGGCGTGCACGAGATCGAGCCGCGTCAGCGGCACGTACAGCTTGGCGCCCTCGGCGTACTCGAGGAGCATGAAATCCTCGGACCGGCCGGCCGTCTCGACGCTGCGCGTGCCGAGATAGCGCCCGACTCCATGCTGCACGTGCACGACAGCGTCGCCTTCCCGCAGATCCTCCAGATCGGCCAGGAAGGCCGACGCAACGGACTTGCGCGACGCGGGCCGGCGCGCGGCCGCCGGCTGCGGGAAGATGTCCTCGATGCCGTAGACCGCCATCCGCGAGTCCGGCAGGAGGCATCCGCGCAGGATCCCTGCCCGGACGAGGACTGCGGACGCTGCCGGCCCGGCTACGGACGCCTTCTCCTCGAGGTAGCGACTCAGGCCCGGCACGCGGTCACGGAGAACCAGCTGGTACGGCACAGCGTACTCGCGGAACAGGCTAGCCAGCCGATCGATGTCGCCCGGCGATATCGCGGCGGCGATCACCCTGGTGCCGTCGGCGATCCGTGCTTGGATCTCCTGCACGCAGTGGGCGACGTTGCCCTGGAAGTGCGCTGCGGACTGCGACGGGATGTGGCAGGCGGACTCCGCAGGCCCGAGCAGCTCCGATTGCAGGCCGAGCTCGTCGAAGGCTACCTGCTTGCGGGCCCGGGCCAGGCCGGCGAAGCGGTCGAGCGCGAGGAAGAAGTCGCCCGCGTCGCCGCCAGCCCTCTCCGCCTCTGCATCGAGCCGCTCGCGAAGCTCCGCCGCCTCCCGTTCGACGGCTCCCGGCTCATGCCAGGCGACGATGGCATCGGGGACAAGATCGAGCAGTCCGCCCGAGCGCCACTCGGGACCGACCGCATTGAACTCCCAGCCGGCAGGCAGGAGGCCCTCGCCCGACCCTCCCGCCGGGTACTCCTGCATCGGCAGGATGCTGACAGCGTCGAGCCGCTGGACCGGCTTCTGCGTGACGGCATCGAACGCGCGGATCGACTCGACCTCGTCGCCGAGGAAATGAATCCGCACGGGATGCTCGGACTCCGGGACGAACACGTCCAGGATCCCGCCCCGCACCGAGAACTGCCCGACCATCTCGACCGGGTCCCGCCGCCCGTAGCCGCGGGACTCGAGGCTCTCCTCGAGAAGCTCGAGCAGCACCTCGTCGCCCACCTCGATCTGCCAGCAGAGATCCTGGTACAGGTCCGCTGGCGCGACTCGCTGCAGCGCGGCAGCGACCGGGGCGATCACGATCGAGACCCGGCCCTCCGCCATGCGCCACAGTGCCACGGCGCGGCTCTCGGCGATGTCGGCGTGAGGGGACAGGCCGTCGAACGGCGTGACGTCGTGGGCAGGGAGCAAGCACGGGCCGGTCCCGTCGTCAGCCGCGCCCGAGAGCCCGTGCCAGGCCAGCGCGGCCTCGTAGAGGGACTCGGACTCCGCCTGGCTCCCGGCCAGGACCAGCAGCGGCCGGCCGGTCCTGCGGTGCAGCAGGACAGCGTACGCAGCGGCAGCCGTGGGCACGAGGCCGGAGAGCAGGTGCAGCGAGGGCCGGGCCGCCCGCAGCGCGGCCAGCAGCCGGCGGAAGGACTCGTGCGAGCCGAGTTCGTCGAACCCGTCCGCCAGTTCCCGGGGCGTCAAGCCTGCCGCATCCCGAGGATGTTCGCCACGATGTCAGTCGTGGAGTACCCGGCCTCGACCGGAATCGCAAGCACCTGTCCCCCGGCCTGCTCCACGATCTCGCGCCCGGCAATCCAGTGCGACCAGTCCGCTCCCTTGACCAGGACGTCCGGCAGCAGCGCCTCCAGCAGGGCGTGCGGCGTCTCCTCGGCGAAGACGGTGACCGCGTCCACGCAGGCCAGCGACGCCAGCGTCGCTGCACGCTCGCGCTCCGGAAGGATGGGGCGGGTGGGGCCCTTCAAGGAGCGCACGCTCGCATCGGAGTTGACCGCGACCACGAGCCGCTGGCCGTGCGACCGCGCCCGCTCCAGCAACCGCACGTGCCCGGGATGCAGCAGGTCGAAGCACCCGTTGGTGAACACGACGCGCCGTCCCTGGCGGGCCCATGCCCGCCGCAGATCGACAAGCTCGCCGCGCTCCAGAACGCCGCCCATCGAACCGCCAGCAGCCTCCGGACGGGCTAGTAGCGCAGCGCGTACTCGGGCTCGAACCCGCTCTTGGCCGGCAGCAGGAACGGGAACTCCCCGATCTTGTTGTGCACCGGCCCGTCCGGCGTGAGCGTGCTGCCGTACAGCACGAAGGCGTCCGGCTCGAGATCGCCGAACTCGCGGCTGGGGAGCTCCTCGATCGCCTCGTGCAGTTCCGTCAGGTCGACGGATCCCCGCAGCCGGCCCAGAGTGAGGTGGGGCATGTACGGCCGGACCTCCGGCGCGATGCCCAGCCTCGAGAGCTGGGCGTCGACGCTGCTGGCCAGCTGCCTCAGCGGCGGCGTGTTCTCGGCAGTGACCCAGAAGACCCGCGGGCTGGGGGCGTACGGGAAGAAATCGAGGCCTGCAAGGGGGACCTTGAGCTTGTGCCGGATGCGGACCCGGCTGAGAGCGTCGACGACCTCGTCCAGCTGGCTCTCGTCCCATTCCCCGATGTACTTGAGGGTGAGGTGCATGTTCCGGGGGTGCACCCACCGGACGGGAGCCATGGGAGCGAGCCGACGGACGAGCTCGGTGAGATTCGCGATGACTTTCGCGCTGGGTTCAAGTGCGACAAACAAACGCATGGTGCAAGTGGGCGACCGCGATACGGGGCCGCAAGAACTATTTCTTGTGGACGGACACCTGTGTGGCCGGCGGCTCTAGGACTATGGTGTGGGTCTGCTCCCGTTCCGTGAGAGCGACCTGCTCTCCGTGGGTGCGGAAACCATCGCTAATGACCTGGATCAGGACGTGACCCCTCGGAAGCGGAGGCACGGGCGTGCTCCCCTCGTTGCTGGTCTTGAGTTCCAGAGCGGCGCCTTTCTTCGGCCTCAGCTTCTTGCCCGTGAGGGGCCGGACGATGATGCTCGCGCGCTGCACGGGCCGGCCCTGCCGGTCCGTGACGAGGATCCGCAGCGTGGTCCACTCGCGGGCCGCGAGGAGCAGGCGGCTGCCAGGAAGGCAGCAAGCGAGCGCCGACAGCGCCGCCCGGCGGCCGAAGGCAATCCCGGAGTTTCTGCGCGGATGTCCAGTCACGGCTGCTAGAAGATGTAGCTCAGCGCGCCCGAGTAGCCCCGGATGGCCTGCAGCAGGGTCAGCATGCGGCCGTCCGCCGCTTGCATGGGCACGTAGCCCGTCTTGAGGAGGTTTCGGATCTCGGCGCTGGCCTCGAACTTTCCGGGCCAGCCGCCCCCGATGGGCAGCGGCTGGCGGAACGCCAGGTTGAGGCCGGGCTCGGAACGCGATGCGAAATCGTTGAAGGGGTCGGGCGACACCACAGTCACACGGCTGGTCCACTGGTAGGAGGCGTGCACGGCGGTCCCGGTCCAAGGCGCGTCGGCCGAGATCGCAGCCTGCAGCATGTGCGCCCGCCGGGACTCCAGGTTCGAGCGGAGCGCGTCGGGCTGCGCGCTGCCCAGCTCGGCTCTCGCTGCGGACAGGACGTCGCCGTAGCCGTAGCCGAGCGCGGCCTGCAGCCGCTCCATGATCTTGCGCGCGTACGAAACGCGCACCCCGGAAGCCTCGAAGTCCCCGCCGTTCAGCGTCGCCGTCGCGGAGTACAGGTCCGGCACGGAGTCCGAGTAGCCGTACAGGCCCTCCGGATCGGCCGCCGTGACCGCCGCGTCGCGGATGGAGTCGCGGTACACCCCCGCCTCGACGAGGTTGGCGCCGAACTGCTCGCTGTAGGCGACTTCCATGTGCTCGGACCGCTGCACCCTTGCCCGCCCGCCATCCAGGCTGACGCGCGGGAACATCCCGAGCTGGCGGACGTTGCTCAGCAGTGCGGAGTCGGGCCCCTCCCCTCCTGCGGCGGAAGGGGGCACGCCCGAAGCGTACCGGAGGGCCAGCTCGCGGCCGGGAGCCAGCTCGTACAAGACCCGGGCGCGGGGGCTGAGGACATGCAGGCGGTCGGCGAACTTCACGGACTCGAAAAGGACCCCGTACTCGACGCTGAGGGCGTCCGTCAGCTGGACAGCGTCACCGAACTCCAGCGAGAACGTCTCCAGGCGCGGCACTCCCTGGCCCCCCTGCTGGGATCCCAGCAGCCCCGCCGTGGCAGCCGAGGAGACCTGCATCTGGCGCACCGTAAGCGCCACCTCGGGCCGAGCGAGGCCGATGTCCCGTGCGTAGGTGGTGCGGAATGCGCGGGAGCCGCCAGACTGGTCGGCCCGGCCGACCCCCGGGCTGCCGCTCACGGTCAGGTCGTGGCTTCCGAACAGAGAGGTCGCCACGGCTACCGAGGTCCCGAGATCCTGCTGGGAGCGCAGCCCGCTGGTGCGGTTGCCCTGCCCGGCGCTGAATCCGGCGTAGGCGCGGGTGTCCTCGAAGGTGCCGCCGAGCTTGCGCAGGAATTCCTCGCGCTCGTCGCGGTCGCGGGGAGCCATGTGGAGAACGTTGCGGCGCGAATGCTGCGCGCGCACGCTCCACCGCCAGTCCCGGGTCATGTCGCGGACCCGGCTGCCATAGGACAGCTGCAAGCTCGCCATGACGCCCCGGAGGCTCACCTCGAGGATCGTGCGCTGGCCGGCCTCGACCTCGATGCCCGTCTTGCGGGCGGTGGAGAAGTTGGCCTGGCGGACGACGATCGCGTACTTGCCGGGAAATACGTCCGTGAACTGGAACCAGCCGCGGTAATCGCTCTGCCTGGTGACCGCTACCCGGCCGTCCGGGGCAACGAGGTCCACCGTGGCGCCCATCTGGGCAGTGCCGGCCTCGTCGCGCACCAGCCCGCCAATGCTGCCCCCGACCTGGGGCACGGCCGGCACCGCGGCAGCCAGCAAGAGCAGGACTGCCCGTCCCAAGCCGACCGAGCTTGCCTGGCCCCGTGCGCGCATGCCGTTAACTGAAGCCGCCTCAGAGAATCTTGAAGGTCGTCGTCGGGGTCAGGGTCTCGTTCTTCACGTGATCCTCGACCAGCAGGTTCAGGCGGTAATCGCCCGGTTCCAGGCTCTTCAGCGGCAGCAGCTTCTCGATGACCACCTGCCTGGCGGAAGCGCCGCGGATGTCGTTCACGTCCTCGGTGAAGTTCAGGAGCAGGTCCTCGGGGCTGTCGAGACGCGTGATCTGGTAGGTGACGTTCCCCTGCGGGCGGCTCGTCTCCTCGCTCTGCCCGAGATTGTAGATCTGCAGGTAGATGCCCATTCTCTCGCTGCGCTTGAACGCGTCGTCGATCCGCGGCCTCACCTTCGAGCTCCCGATCACGAACTGGCCCGTGCCGAGCGAGCGGATCGGAACGCGCTCGATCTTGTCGGCGAGGATCAGCGAGCTCGTGGCGAGCGCCTCGTCGTCGAACTCCGGCACGCGCAGCGCCGTGCGGTACGTGCCCATCGTCTCGCCGACCAGGTCCTTGACGACCAGTTCCAGGCGGTACATGCCGGGAGCGAGCGGCACGGACTTGTTGTAGACCGAGGAACGGCCCACCTCCTGATGCATGCGCTCCGCGGTCGTCTGGATGCTCACCGTCTCCTCGAACGTCGACTGGACGCGGCGGGTCATCGTGGTGATCCGCCCGAAGATGTTGGCAACCGCCTTGTGCAGCCCGTTCTCCTCCTTGAACATCAGGTCCTCGTTGCGGAGCAGGACCGTGATTCCCGAAAGGACCGAGCTGTTCGTCACCCGCACGTAATGGATGTCGACATCGTAGGAGAGCGTGTCGTAATCGATCGTCGAGTTGACGATCGCCTCCAGGTCCTTGAACTTCACCGCGGGCGGCTTGAAGATGTTGGCGTACAGCTGGAGGCGCTCGAACTGGTTGTAGCGGATCGATTGCGCGCCGCCGATGGGCGTGCCCATGCGGGTGCCGTCGGTCCGCCGGAAGCGGTCCGCCTTGGTGGTCAGGCCCATCTGCTCGGAAAGCGTGAGGCCCGCGCCCGGCACGTGCAGCAGCGCGTCCTTCTCCGACGGGTCCATCGTGAGCCTGTACTCTCCGGTCATGGTCGGGTCGACGAACTCCAGCAGGATGTCGCTGCCGATGCCCTCGATCCAGCGGTAGCGCCAGATCTCGAAGGGGTAGGTGGAGGTGAAGCCGCCGCCCTCCTCGTAGGGGCGCTGGTACTGGCCGCCCGACGGGTGCGACTCGATCTCGTCCGCAGGCCCGTAGGCGATGTAAATGCGGCCCCGGTCGGTCCTCCAGCCGGGGATGCCGGACGCGAAGCGGTCGTTGGCGTACGCGATGCGGCGGTAGTGCTCTTCCTTGTACTCGTTCTCGATCGAGTCGGGCGTGGGATCCCGTCGCAGCCAGAACGACTCGATGAAGTTCTCGCGCTCCTCGTCGGTGGCCATTTGGAGGAACCCCTTGCGCTCCTCCGGCGTGATGATGTAGCGGACATCCTCGTCCAGCCACCGCTTGAACGGCCCCCGCAATTCCTTGCGGAGCCGCTCGAGGCGGCGCCGCTCCTCCTTCTTGGAGAGCTTGGCCGGCTCCTCGCTGTTCTGCGCGACTAGCGAGGGCGTCGGTCCGGCTACCGCGAGCGCAAGCAGCGCAAGCACCAATCGACTACGCATGGAACCTCCTGCCCGGCAATCCGTCCGTTCGAGCGCAAGTCCCTGCGAAAGCGTCCGGGCCCCGCGAACTCGATCCAGATTCGATTCTAGTGGGTAGGGCCGCGAGGGTCAAGCCGCAGAGGAGAATTCGAGCAGAATTTCCGGCCGCGGCGGGGCTCGCCCGGAGTCTAGGGCCGGCTGCCAAGGTAGCCGATGGCCAGGAGGGTGAGGTCGTCCGCCTGCGGCGTTCCGGCGGCATGCGCGCGGAGGCTGTCTAGCAGCGCGTCGAGCAACTCGGCGGCCCCCAGCGATGCCCCTGCCGCCGCGGCCTCCGTCAGGCGGGCCTCGCCGTACTCCTCGCCGGAGGGGCTGCGCCGCTCGGTGGCCCCGTCGCTGTAGATCACCAGCTTGTCCCCGGGGAGCAGCGTGCAGGCCTCCTCGGCGAAGCGAGTCTCCTCCAGGACCCCCACGGGCGCGCTGCCCGGCGGCAGCCGCTCGACCGCCCCCGACCCCCGGATAACGAGGGCCGCGCAGTGCCCGGCGTTGCTCCAGCGGACCGATCCGTCCTCCGAGATGACGAGCGCGAACACGGTCACGAACCGGGATTGCGCGAATCGCTCGCAAATGTAGTGATTGATCCGCCCGAGGGTGCCCGAAAGCGAGAGGCCCGGGCCGGAACCGAGGAAGAACGCGCCCTGCAGCAAGGCAGCCAGGATCGAGGCGGCGACGCCCTTGCCCGATACGTCGGCGACGACGGCGGCCCAGGTGCCGGGGGCGAGCTGCATGAGGTCGTAGTAGTCGCCTCCGACCTGCGAGCTCGGCTCGCAGTGGCCCTTCGCCACCAGCCAGTCCTCGCCGTGCAAAGCGGGCGGCAGCAGGGCCCGCTGGATCTGGCGAGCCGTCCGGAGCTCCTGCTCGAGCCGCCGCTTCTCCCTCTCCTCCTCGATCAGGCGCGCATTCTCGAGCACGGTCGAGATCTCGATCGCCAGCGCCTGGAGCAGCACCCGGCTGCTCTCCGCCATGGCGGTGCCGGAGGGCTTGCGGTCCATGTACAGGGCGCCAAGCGTGTGGCTCCTTGCCGACACGATGCTGGTCTCGCTCTCCTGCGACACGCGCATGCGCAGGATCGGAACGCAGACGGCCGTCCGCGGACCGGAGCTGTCCGAAGTGCTGTCCGGATCGCCGCCGGTGCCGGTCGGATCGCCGATCGACATGGAGAAGAGCTCGCTGCGCCGGTCGAGGGCGTCGGCGATCCACGCCAGCGGCACCTCGAGGTCCGGGCCCGGGCGGGCCTCGCTCGACCTGTCCCGGGCGACCCTGGTCTCGAGCTCGCCGGCGGCATTGCGCAGCAGGAGGAAGGCGCGGTCGGCACCCGCAAGGCTGAGCGCGGCGTCCACGACTGCCTCGAATACGACATCGACCCCCTCGGAGGCCTCCATCGTCCGGGCCACCTCGAGCGCGGCGGCGAGGCGGCCGAGGGCACTGGCCGGCCTGGCCTCCCCGGAGAGGCTGGCGACCTTCCCCAGCAGGGAGGCCTCGGGGTCGCCGACATCGCAGACAGTGGTGGCGAATGCGTCCTCGACGCCGAAGGCGATCCGGTCGCCGACGGCCAGCCGGCTCGTCCGAACGCGCTCGCCGTTGACGCGAAGGCCGTGACGGCTGCCGAGGTCATCGATGTGGTAGGCGCCGTCCGTCAGCCGGATCCGGGCGTGGCGCCGGGAGATCCGGTTGTCCCGCAGCGTCAGGTCGCACTCGTCGAGCCGGCCGATGACGAACGGGCAGCGGGCCACGTGCGCCTGCATGCACTCGCCGGCAGGGAGCTCGATCAGCAGCGACAGGGGCCCGGGCCAGGACTGGGCGCGCGACTGGGCCGCGGAGTCAGCGGCGGGGGGGCCCACGCGCTCAGGCCTGCTGCGAGGCCGCTGCCGCCTGGGCGTCCGCGGACCCGCTCAAGTCTCCCTGCTGGCAGTCCGCGCAATAGCCGCCGACTTCTGTCCGCGCGACATGAACCTTGAAGCCGAACTGAGCCTCGACCTGCCTCTTGATCTCCTGCAGGGGGTCGCCGAAGTACTCGACCACGGACCCGCAGCCCATGCACACGATATGCGCGTGCTCCCGCTTGAGGCGCGTCTCGTAGTAGTGATGCTCGCCTTCGTAATGCATGAGGTCGAGCTCGTCGACCAAGCCCTGCTCCTTGAGGACCTTCAGAGTGCGGTAGACCGTGACGCGGTTGATCCGCGGATTCTCCTTCTTGGCGAGTTCGTAGAGCTGGTCGGCGTTGAGGTGCGAATGCGAGTTGTGTATCAGGCCGAAGATGAGCTCCCGCTGGCGGGTAAGGCGTATGCCCCGCTTGCGCAGGGGCTCGCGGGCGTTCAACTGAGCCGACGGGGCGCTCACAGGCATCACTCTATCACAGCGACACGGCCCCCAAGGAGCGTCTAGAATGGGAACTGACCACCCGTTCACCAAGTCGGGCCGTGGCGCAGCCTGGTAGCGCGCTTCCTTGGGGTGGAAGAGGTCCCGAGTTCAAATCTCGGCGGCCCGACCAATCGAATCGGCCGGTATCCGGGCGCGACGCCGGAGCGGGACCCCTCCACGGCGGGCCGATCTGCCGGCAGTCCCGGTCCTTCGCAAGGGCGCAGGGCTAGCGGTTCCGGCCCGCGTCGTAGAAGGGATTGGGCTCGCGCGGCTCGATTGCGTCCGTTGCCTTGCGCCAGGCGGCAAGTTCCCGCCCGAGCTCGCGCGCCACTGCCGGCTCGACGCCCGCGAGGTTCCGCGTTTCGCCTGGGTCGGTCGTCACGCGGTACAGTTCCAGGCGGCCGTCTTCGAAGTACTCGATCAGCTTCCATACGCCCTTGCGGACCGCGCTCGCCGGGGACGCGCGGCCGGTCAGGTAGAGCGGGTAGTGCCAGAAGATCGCGCGGTCATCCAGCGCGGGCGCTGGCTGTCCGCGGAGCAACCGGACCAGGCTCCTGCCGTCGACGGGCTGGCCCGAGGGCAGGTCCACGCCTGCCAGTTCGGCGAATGTCGGCAGGAAGTCGACACTCGTGACCGGAGTTGCCGTCCTGGCGCCGGCCGCAATGACGCCGGGCCACTTCACGCAGGTCGGCACGCGAACGCCGCCTTCGTACAGCGATCCCTTGACCCCGCGCAGGGGCCGGTTGATCGAAACGCGCGTCCCCCCGTTGTCCGAAGAGAAGATGACGAGCGTCTTCCCGCTCAGGCCCTCCTCCTCAAGCGTTCCGAGGATGCGACCGACGCTCGTATCGACCGCCTCGACCATCGCAGCGTAGACGGGGTTGTAGCCTTTCTCGCGCCCCGTCCAGGACGCGAGCTTCGCCTTGTACTTGGCCACCGTCTCCGGCCTTGCTACCAGCGGGGTATGGACATCCCAGTGGGCGAGGTAGAGGAAGAACGGCCGGTCGCGGTTCTCGCGGATGAACTCGATTCCGCGCTCGGTCAGCGCGAAGGCGACATCGGGATCGTTGTAGTGGTTCCTGTCCGTTCCGGGCTGGCCGTCGCTGCTGCTGACGTCGAATCCCTGCAGATCGGGCCCGCAGTGCCATTTCCCCAGCCGTGCCGTCGCGTAGCCGCCCTGCTTGAGAACCTCGGCGATGCTGACCACTCCGGGCTCCAGTGCCTCGCGGACCTCGAAGGTATCCGCGTGCGGGACCGCGAGGCCAGCGCGGTCCCAGTAGCGCTTCTGCACGGGCACCGAGAGCCGCATGCGGCGGGGATCGATCTTGGACCTGCCGCCCGGCGTGTAGACCCTGTGCCGCGGGGTGTACATGCCCGACACCAGGCTCGCGCGGGTCGGGGCGCAGTTCGGCCCGCCGCTGTAGGCGCTCGTGAGGACCATTCCCTCTCGCGCCATGCGGTCCAGGTTCGGCGTCTCGTAGAACTCGCCCCCGTTGAAGCCGACATCGTTCCAGCCCTGGTCGTCCGAGAGAATGAACACGATGTTCGGCGGCTGACCGCTCGCGACGGCGCTCAGCAGGCAGGCCAGGGCGAGCCCAGCCGGGATCGGGGTCTTCATGGGGTTCCTCCGGATGACGGGATGCCCCTAGTCGGGGACGATTCGGTTGGCCTGGATCCACGACTCGGCGCGCGCGACCAGGTCCGGGTGGGCTGCCGCAACATCGTTGGACTCGGAGATGTCGGTTTCGAGATCGTACACCTGCCAGTCCCCCGGCTCGTTCGACACCAGCTTCCACCGCCCGTGGCGGAGCGCGCGCTGGTAGCCCCGCTGGTCCCACTCCCAATAGAGGAATTCGTGGCTGGCCTGCTCGACCGGATGGCCCAGCAGGGTAGGCGCGATGGAGAGGCCATCAACGTCGCCGGGAACGAGCTGCGCGGCTCCGGCCAGCTCGGCGAGAGTCGGCATCATATCGGGCGCGTAGGTCACGTGATCGCTTACCGTCCCCGCGGCGATCCTGCCCGGCCAGCGCGCGATGAGCGGGGAGCGTATCCCTCCGTCGTGCATGGAGCGCTTCGCTCCGCGCAGGGGGCCAGAAGAATCCAATTCGCCCTCGAAGCGGTTGGAAGCGCCGTTGTCGGACATCAGGAACACCGCAGTCGTCTCGTCGATCCCCAGGTCCCGGAGCAGCTCCAAGAGTTCTCCGGCCTGCCGGTCCACCATGCTCACGAACGCGGCATGAACCTTGGCCCGGTCCGACCACGGCTTGCCGCGGTACAGTTCGACCGCAGGCTCGTCCTCGGGCAGGTGATAAGCCGCGTGCGGAGGGGTCCAGGGGGCGTAGCAGAAGAAGGGCCGGTCTCGATTCTCGCGGATGAAGTCGAGGGTTCGCTCGAAGACCAGTTCGTGCGAGAACTGGTACTCCCCGTCCGGCGTCGCCCGCTTCACGAACGGTCCCGGCGGGCTCATCGCCTTGTAGGCCTGGAAAGCCTCAAGGTCCCAGGCAAGCCCGTCCGGATCCAGGCCGTAGATGGCTGCGTTCGCGCGCAGGGGGAACGGTCTTCCGTCCTCGACAAGGAGCGGCGGGTAGTAGGTGTGGGCGTGGACCTGGTGGTAGTAGCCGAAGAAGGTGTCGAAGCCCTGCTTCTCGGCGGCTCCTTCGGAACCCATGACGCCGAGGCCCCACTTCCCGAATCCGCCGGTGGCGTAACCGGCCTGACGGAGCACCTCGGCGATCGTGATGTCGGAGTCGCGGATGGGGGCCGTGCCCGCGTTGGCACGCACGGTCGTGCGGCCCGTGTGCCGTCCGGTCATCAGGGCGCAGCGGGACGGCGCGCAGACGGTGTGCCCGGCGTAGGCGTTCGTGAAGCGGATGCCCTCGCTTGCCATCCGATCCAGGTTGGGAGTCCGGATCGCCCTGGAGCCGTACGATCCGAGATCGGCCCAACCCATGTCGTCGACGAGGATGAACACGAAGTTCGGCCGCAAGTCCTCCGGTGGGGCAGTCTCCGGCCCGCAGGCGAGGGCCAGCACAGAGAAGGCTAGGGCGGCTGTTCTCCGCACGGGGCAGCCCGGGTTCTGTTCGCTCGGCACGTGTCCGCCCGCTATTGTCGCCGACTCGCCGCCGGTCGGGAATCGAGTGCGAGAGCGAGGCGTTGTGCGAATATTGGTTACCCCGCGCCCGCCGGGCTCTCCGAACCATGCACGGATCCACCAAGTCCACTCCCACTGCTCTTCTGGCCATCGCCGGGGCCCTGCTCCTGCTAGCCAGCGCATGCTCTTCCAGCCAGGACGCGGCAGACCGCCCGCCGAATCTCGTGGTGATGCTCGCCGACGACCAGGGATGGGGCGACCTAGGCCTCCACGGCAACACGAACCTGTCGACCCCGAATATCGATTCCCTCGCGCATGACGGCGCGATGTTCGAGCACTTCTACGTCTGCGCGGTGTGCGCGCCGACACGGGCCGAGTTCCTGACCGGCCGCTACTATGCCCGCGGGGGAGTGCGCGGCGTCTCGACAGGCCAGGAGCGGCTGAACATCGACGAGCACACCATCGCCCAGACCTTCAAGGCGGCCGGGTACGCGACCGGCGCGTTCGGCAAGTGGCACAACGGCACGCAGCATCCCTACCACCCGAACGCGCGCGGCTTCGACGAGTTCTACGGCTTCACCGAAGGGCACTGGGGCCACTACTTCGACTACGAGATGGACCACAACGGCACGCTCGTGCGAGGCGAGGGATTCGTGATCGACGACATCACGAACCACGCCCTTGAGTTCATCGACAAGCACAGGGACAGTCCGTTCCTCGCCTACCTTCCCTACAACACGCCGCATTCTCCGATGCAGGTTCCCGACGAGTACTGGGAGCGGTTCGAATCGAAGGAGCTCGCGATGCGGAACGTGCAGCCGGGGCGGGAGGACGTGCCCAAGACCCGGGCCGCGCTGGCCATGGTCGAGAACATCGACTGGAACGTCGGCCGGGTGCTGGCGAAGCTCGACGAGCTGGGCCTGGCCGAGGACACGATCGTCCTGTACTTCAGCGACAACGGCCCGAACGGCTGGCGCTGGAACGGGGGCATGAAGGGCCGCAAGGGATCGATCGACGAGGGAGGGCTCCGCTCCCCGCTGGTCGTCCGCTGGAGCGGGCATATCGAACCCGGACGGTCGATCACCGAGATCGCCGGCGCGATCGACCTGCTCCCGACGCTGGCGCACCTGGCCGGGATCCAAGTGGCCGGCTCCAAGCCCCTGGACGGCCGCAGCCTGGTGCCCCTGCTTCTGGGCCAGGAGAAGGAGTGGCACGACCGGATGCTGTTCTCGCTCCGACTCCAGCGGGGAGATCGGCGCGTGAGCGTCCGCAACCAGCGATTCCGACTGGATTCGGACGGGCAGCTATTCGACATCCAAGCCGATCCCGGACAGACCGAGGATGTTGCCGAGAAGTTCCCCGAGGACTCGGAGGCACTGCGGACGGCTGCGGAGGCCTGGGCAGAGGAAATCGGCCCCAGCGTCGGCCCCGACGACCGGCCGTTCCCGGTCGGCCATTCGGAAGTGACGCTGCTTCCGGCCCGCGACGGTGTCCCTCACGGAGGTGTCGAGCGCAGCGCCAGAGCGCCGAACTGCTCGTACTTCACGAACTGGACCAGCCCGGATGACTCGATCACCTGGGACATCGAGGTCGCGGCGGAGGGCGACTACGAGATCTCGGTCCACTACGCCGCCGCCGAGGAGGGCTCGACGATCGAGGCGACATTCGAGGGCGCATCGGTCCAGGGGACGGTCACGCCCGTGCATGACCATCCCGCCTACGGCGCCGAGCACGACCGCGTGCCCCGGGTGGGAGAGTCGCTGGTCAAGGACTTCCGCCCGCTGGCCCTGGGCACGGCAACGCTGCCCCAAGGGCGCGGCACGCTGACGCTCAAGGCTGTCGAGGTTGCAGGCAAGGAAGTCGCCGAAATCCGCTACGCGGTTCTCCGGCGCCTGTAGCGCGGAACCCGGAATCGATACGAGCGAGCAACAGGGCGGCGCGAGCGCAGGCTCCCTGCCGGAAGGAGCCTGCCGCCGGCCTGCAACTCACCGGTCCGGCTCGGTGACATCGAGGGCCCGGTTGACCGGCACGTTCTCGAGGACTTGGGTGGCTCCACCAGGCCAGCGGACCGTCACGTCCACCGGCGCCTCGGACGGGCCCAAACCGAAGTGGACGCCGTCGTGGCTGGACGAAGCGTATCCCACCGCGCTCGTCATGGAATTGGCCTGGCGGCCGATCCGGACCGCCGCCCCGAGCCCGTCCCGGTTCGAGCGTGTTCCGGTGAGGCGGATGTTGATCCACGCATGGCCCGAGGGGCTCTCGTTGCGCCAGAGTTCCGCAGGCTCGCCAAGCGATGCGACCACCACGTCGACCCTCCCGTCGCGGTCGAAGTCGGCGAAGGCCGAGCCCCGGTGAGCGCGGGCCGCGGCCGCGAAACCAGTGCCGGCGCCGGCGCTGAGATCCGCGAAGGTTCCGTCGCCCCGATTGGCGAAGACGCTGTTGGGCTCGCGGTACGGGGTTGTCGCTTCGAACTCGTGAATGATGTCGTTCACGTGGGAATTCGCGGTGAAGAGATCCTTCCATCCGTCGTTGTTGAAGTCGTACAGGCCGTTCCCCCAGCCGCTGCGGCGGTTCGAGACCGTCGCCAGGCCGGACTGGACGGTCGCATCCTCGAAGATGCCGTCGCCGGCGTTGCGGAACAGGGGGAAGGTCTCCCCGATCAGCGCGGTGACCGACGCGTCCGGCAGGCCGTCGTTGTCGTAGTCCCGGAAGTCGGCTCCCATGCTGGCGACTGGGTCCCCGTGCTCGAGCAGGGCGACCCCTGAGAACATGCCGGCTTCCTCGAATCCCCCGCCCGCACGGTTCAGGAACAGGAAGTTCGGCAGGTTGTCGTTCGTGACAAAGGCATCGATCCGGCCGTCGCCGTCCGCGTCGGCGAACGCCACGCTCATGCCCCGGCCGGGGTGGTCGGCGATCCCCGCCTCCCCGCTCGCGTCCTCGAATCGCCCGCCGCCGACGTTCCTGTAGAGCCGGTTCGCGATCGGCGTGAGGTGCATGGGGTCGCAATAGGCCCTGAGATCGCGCCGGGCGTCCCCGCAGAACGTGTCGAAGTCCAGGCTCCAGCGGGCGTAATTGACTACGAGAAGGTCCAGCAGGCCGTCCGAGTCGTAGTCGAACCACCCTGCGGCCACAGCCCACTCGCCGCCGCCCAGGCCCGATTCCGCCGTGGCGTCCTCGAACCGGCCGTTCCCGAGGTTGCGGTACAGCGTCAGGCGGAAAACCCCCGTGACGAGCAGGTCCACGTCGCCGTCGTTGTCGTAGTCGGCGGCCGCGGCACCCATGTCGTAGCCGGCTCCTTGCACGCCGGCCTCGGCGGTGACATCGGTGAAGCGCATGCCGCCGTCGTTGCGGAATAGCCGGTTCCAGGACTCGGGCGACTCTTTCCGCAGCGAGGGAATCGGCGCACCGTTGGTGAAATAGATGTCGGCCAGCCCGTCCCCGTTGTAGTCGAAGGCCGCGACGCCTCCGGCCATGGTCTCGATGATGCGCTTCTGGGGTGTGGGATGGTTCCGCAGGACGAAATCGACGCCCGCTTCCGACGCCACGTCCCGGAACCGGATCGGGGCCGGGACAGGGGATGCCGCCGACGGGCACGGCCCGCCGGCCGCCAGCGCCGCGAGGAGCAGAAGGGCCCCCGGCCAGGGGAGGCAAGGGCCTACTCGCTCTTGATCCATCGGTCGAACTTACCCCTGTCGCGGGCGAATGCGCTCTTGCGCATCGCCATCGACCGGTCAAGCGCCGCCTTGGCCGCATCGAGATTGCCCAGTCTGCGATGCGCTTGGAAGAGGGAGTAGTGGATGTCTCCGTGGTAGTCGAGCGCGAGACCCTGCTCGAGCTGGGCCGCGGCTTCCTCGAACCTCCCTGCCCGGAGATAGGCCCGCCCGAGGCTCGGCCGCGCTTCGACGAGGTTCGGATCGAGCTTGACTGCCATCTCCAGGAAGCGAATGGACTCGCCGTGCTGCTGCCTGGCCACGTGAAGGCGGCCGGCGACGTAGAGGGTGCGGGGGTTCGCAGCGTCAAGAGCCAACGCCCGCTCGATGGATTCCCCGGCCTCGTCGTAGGCGTTGTTGAGCAGGTGCAGCAGCGCCAGGCTGCGGTGCAGTTCGGGCTCGTCCGGCTTCAGCTCGATCGCTCGCCGGTACTCCTCAGCGGCGTCCTCGTCGGACTGCCGCTGCCGATGCGCTTCGGCTCTCATCTGGTGCACCCGCCAGGACCCCGGATCGAGCGCCTCGACCTGGAGGAAGCACTGGTCAGCCATCGACTGCAGGGTGCGGACCGTCCAGTACAGTGCCTCTGGCATCGGCTCGGACACCCCTCGCATGGCATGCGTGAAGGCGATCGCCGCCCGTTGCTCGCGTCCGGACTCCAGGTATGCCCGTCCCAGCAGAAGCAGCTCTCCGCGGGTCAGCGAGCGGCGCGATTCCAGGATCCGGGAGCACTGCTCGTACAGGCCTGCCTTGCACAGCTCGTCCGCCCCGGCTGGGCCGCCTTCTGGCGTCGGCGCGCTGTCGATCGCGGCCAGCAGCAGCGAGCGCTGCTGTTCGGCCCGACCAAGATCCCCGGACACGGCCAGCAGCGCCGCGCGCAGGAACGAGGCGGGCCCGCCCTCGGCCGGCGGAAGCCGGCCCGCCAGCTCCGCTGCCGTGCCAGGGGGCATGCGGCCGCGGGGGAAGTCCGTCACCCGGCCAAGGCGCTTCGGATCGGATGCCCAGATCTCGGCGACGCGGGCCAGCGCGGATTCGACCTGGCCCCTCGCGAGTGCCGTGTCGGCGAGTCCCAGGCGTGCCTCCTGCGAGCCAGGAACCACGCCGAGTTCGGAGCGGAAGTGGCGCTCGGCGGCCTCGACGTCTCCCAGGCGCAGCCGCGCGACGCCGGCCGAGGCGTGCAATCCATGCTGCCGCGGATCGGAGGCCAGGGCGGCATCGTAGTAGGTGGCCGCCGCGTCCCACGCCTGGCTGAGGCCCAGCATGTCCGCCCCGAGCCGCGAAGCCCACGGCGAGTCCGGCTGGCCGACCACGAGGCGACCGGCCAGCTCGCTCATCAGCGTCGTGTAGTCGCGGCCGAGAAGGAACCACGCATCCACCTTGTCCGGGTGCCGGGCGAACGCGGCCTGGTACTCGCGGATCGCGCCAGCGAAGTCCGCTTGCGCAAGGTAGCAGGCGGCCAGCGCCCTGCGAGCCTCCAGGCTCCCCGGCGCCTGCTCCAGGCTGCGCTCGAGGTGCGGTATCGCCTTGCCGGGGGAACCCAGCTTGAGATGCCCGAGACCGAGGAACAGGCGAGCCGAAGGGATGTCCGGCTTCTCGGCGGCGACCCTCCGGAATTCGGCGACCGAACTCTCGTACTCTCCCTGCAGGAACAGCACCAGCCCGAGGTTGGCGCGCGCCTCCGAGAGGCCGGGGGCGCGTTCCAGCGCGGCGCGGTACGAAGCCTCGGCGGCGGCGTGCCGACCCGCGCGCATCGCTTCCCTCCCTTCCGCGAAGAGGGCCGCTACATCCGTGTCCGTGACGGGCTGGGCCAGCAGCCGGAGCCCGAGACACAGGCTCGCCGCAAGGCCGATCGCCCTCTGTCTGCCCCGCGTCATCAACCTGCGGAACGCGTGCCCCCGCTCCCGGCTCGGCGAGCCGAAAGGGCCGCGGGCGCGCGCGTCAGAACAGCACTCGCAGTCCGAACTGGATCAGCCTCGGCACGCCCCGCGTGCCGGAGATCACCCCGAACTGCGGCGTGCCCAGGCTCGACCCCGGATGCCGGAAGATAGGCGTGTTGAACAGGTTGAAGAATTCCGTTCGGAACTCGACGCCTACCTGCTCGCCGATCTGCGTGCGCTTGAAGATCGCGAAATCCCATTGCGCGATGCCGGGACCGCGCACGTCCGGGAGCACCCGGGCCGTGTTGCCGAAGGTGAAGGCCGGCGGCTGGCTGAAGACATCGGTGCGGAAGTACTCTCCCAGACGCGTCTGCGGGTCGCCCGAGAGTTCCGCGCTGGTTCCGTTGTTGTTGGGGAACTGGGAGCCGCCGAAGGAGTTCGACAGGTTCCTCGAAGTAGTCACCCCGATCGGGAAACCGCGCTGGACGGTCGTCACGCCGTTGACGCCCCAGCCTCCGACGATCTTGTTGGCCACCCCCGAGAGGTTGCTCCCGAATGGCTTGCCCTTCCCGAACGGAAGGTCGAGGACGTAGCTGAGCACGAAGCGCTGCGAGACGTCGAAGGCCGCCAGCGACTTGAGCGAGCGCAGGTCGTTGTTGTTGCCTCCCGTGGCCCAGCCCTGGGCGCTGAAGCCCTCGAGGCCGTCGAGCCAGCCCGTGAGGGTTCCGGCGTCGGTGATCAGCTTGCTCGCCGTGTAGGTCGCGAGAAGGCTGGCCCCGCCGCTGAAGCGGCGCTCCACCTTGGCCTGGAAGGAGTGGTAGGTGGAGCTGCGGTTCGTCGGCCCGGACATCTCCACGTTGGTGAACTGCGGGTACGGGCGCAGAAGCTGGCCGCGGGCAACCGTGGGCTGCGACAGCGGCCCGGTCGCGATCGACGTGCCATGGAAGGGGTTGGGCACCTGCTCGTTCAGCTCCTTGCCGAGCGAGAGGTGCTCGTCGGGCAGCTGGTTGAGGGTCTGGGCGTTGACGGGCAGACTGGTTCCCTTCGATCCCGCGTAGGCAACGTCGACGAGGGTGCCGTCAGGCAGCTGCCTCTGGAGGTTGAAGTTCCACTGCTGCATGTAGCCGAGCGGCTGGTTCGGCACGGGCGACCGGATGCCGAGCCCCCCGACCAGCGTGTTGAGGAAGGTCGTGTCGCGCCCCGGGGGCAGCAGGACACCGTCCGGGAACGGATCGCTGAGCAGGCGGTAGGGAGTCACGCCTCCGTCCAGGGAGCTGATCCAGGGCGTGCCGATCGTGTTCACGACGTCCTGGTTCGGCGCCACGGCGAATGCTACGTCGTTCGGCAGCCAGAAGATTCCGTAGCCGGTCCGGATGACCGTCTTGTCGTCCAGGCGGTACGCGATTCCCAGGCGCGGGGCGAACGCATGGCGGTCGTCCAGGCGGGTCCGGGGCGTGCGCAGGTCGGAGTTGACCAGCGCCAGCTGGCCCCGGAGGTCCAGGCCCGTCTCGGAAGACAGGGGGTTGACGGAATCGAGAGCGAGGGCGGTCATGTTGTCGAAGCGCTCGGAGAAGTTGCCCGAGCGTTCCCAGCGCACGCCGACATTCACCGTCAGCCTGTCGTTGACCTGCCACTGGTCGTTGATGTACGCCGCGCGGTAGATCATCTGGCCGGCCACGAGGCCCGGCGTGGTGATTCCGCGGTTGCTGCTGCCTGTTCCGAGCAGGAACGAGGCGAAGCCCCAGCCTCCGACCGGGTTGAAGGGATCGTCCGCGGTGAACTTGGAATTGAAGTCGAAGATGCCGCTCGGCGTGTTGCTCTGCGCGTAGTTGTGCGTCAGCCGCCGCACGTCGCCGCCGATCTTGAACGTGTGGCGGCCGCGAATCAGGGTCAGGCTGGGCAGCAGCGCGAGATTCTCCTGCCGGCCGATGATGATGCTGCCCGTCCCCTGGCTGCAGAAGAGCCCGTAGCTCTCGACGCAGGGGGTCGGTATGTGGCGGAAGTTCTCGGGAATCTGGCTCACCAGCGACGACGGCCAGGCGAATTGCGTCAGGTCGATGCCCTGGCTGGCCGGGGACCGGTCGTAGCGGAAACGCGTCCACGACGCCCGCAGGTCAAGGATGGTCGTCGGGGACATCAGGTACGTGTCGCCGATCACGATCTGGTTGGTGGTGAACGTCTCCGGTCCCGCGTCGATGTGGGCCCCCGTGCTGTAGGGATCGACGCCGAAAGTCAGGTTGTCCCACCACGTCCAGCGCCCCATCACGCGGTGCTTGTCGCTCGCGGTCCAGTCGATGCGGTTGTTCAGCTGCTCGTTGTCCCCGCCGTCGCTGGCATTGGCGGCGAAATTGAGGTTCAGGCCGGGCAGGTTGGGCTGCGACCAGAGGTCGCTGAGCGCCTTGGACGTCGCGTCCTGCCTGCTGTCGGGAACGAGGTTGTTGGGGAACGGCGTCCTGGGCAGGTCGTCCGCGCTTGTGATCGAGAACGGATCGTGGATCGCCTGGTCCAGCTCGGAGAAGTCGCCCCTCTGCATCGCCACGGTGGGCGAGTCCAGCAGCAGCGAACGCCCCTGGCGCTGGCTGTAGCTCTCGTAGGAGGAGAAGAAGAAGACCTTGTCCCGGACGATCGGGCCGCCGACGTTGCCTCCCCACTGGTTCTGCACGAAGGGCGGCGTGCCGATGCCGCTGGCGTTGTTAAAGAAGGTGTTGGAGTTGAGGACCTTGTTGCGCAGGAATTCGTAGGCCGAGCCGTGGATCTCGTTGCTGCCCGACTTTGTGGCCATGTTGATGACGCCGCCGGCGAAGCGGCCGAACTCGGCGCCCAGGTTGTTGGTCTGGATCTTGAACTCCTGGACCGCGTCCTGCGTGGGCACGAGCGCGGTCAGGTTCGCGTAGCCGATGTTCACGGGCGCGCCGTCGAGGGTGGTGGCGCTCTGGTTGGACTGCCCGCCGCCGATCTGGTAGTTGCCCCAAGCGAAGATGTTGACGCCGGTCGGGCTCTGCATCGACTGGCCCTGCGGCACGACGCCGGGCGCCAGCGCCACGAGGTTCAGGACGTTCCGCCCGTTCAGGGGCGTCTCGGTCACCTTGCGGGACTCGACCACCTGCCCCAGCGAGGATGTCTGGGACTGCAGCAGGGGGGTGCTGGAGACCACTTCCACGACTTCGGTCACCTCGCCGATCTCAAGCAGCGGGTCGATCCGGATGCTGGCCTCGACCTCGACCACGATCGGCTCCTGCGCGAACTGCTTGAAGCCCTCCGAGCGGGCTTCCAGCCGGTACTGGCCGGGCACTAGGTTGACGAAGCGGTACAGCCCCGAGGCCTCGGTCTCCTGGGCCCTCTGCTCGCCCGTCGCGAGATTGGTGAGCGTAACGCTCGCTCCCGGAATGACAGCGCCGGTGGAGTCCTGGACGGACCCGACGACGTTGCCGTAGAAGGTCTGGGCGACGGCCCCTTGGGGAGCGGCCGCAAGGCAGGCCAGTGCGGCAATCAACAAGCTGAGGTTCTTCATTCGGATACCCTTCCTCCCCGCCCGCCGACCGCAAGCCGGCATCCGGGGCGCCAACAGTATACGAGGGTTCGCCGCGTCGCGCGCAACAAGGAATTATCCTGACTGCGGCTCGCGCTGCAGGACGGACGCAGGCTCGGTGCGGGCACCTCTCCCGCCGCTGGGATGCTGGAAGGCACAGGGGCCTGTCGTTCACTTATTTGCAACAACGTTGCAATTATGGTAGGATCGGAGTCTTGGCGGGCGCCGCGCGCGCCAAGATCCGATCCCGGAAGGCCCTTCCGTCATGTCCAAGCCCGCCGTGCGCTCCGCACTCGCCCTGGCCGTTGCCACTCTGGTCGCCTGCTTGCCGCTCGCCGCGCGTGTGATTACCGGGACGCTGACCGGGCCCAACGGCCTTCCCGTGGCCGGTGCAACCGTGGAAGTGACTGAAAGCGGTGAGCGTTCTGTCTCCAATCGACTCGGCCGATTCGAACTCGCCGAGGCGCCGGACGGGCCTTGCAGGGTCCGAGTGACAGCCGATGATTTCGAGCCCGTGGAGGTCAGCGCGCCAGCAGACAGCGAAGACCTCCCCATCCGGCTGACAGAGATCCGGCACAGCTCGGCATCGATCGAGGTCATCGCCACAGCCGAGAGCCTTCGGACTGCAATTCCGGGATCTTTGCATGTGATTAGCAGGGACGACCTTAGGGCTTCGAAGCCGCTCGACGCGAACGAAGTCCTGCGGCATGTTCCGGGCCTGAACCTGCGCGAGGATTCCGGCCCGGTCGCGATGCGGCTCAATATCGGCATGCGGGGGCTGAACCCGAACCGGAGCCGCAAGGTCCTGATCCTGGAGGACGGCATTCCGATCGCGCTGGCCCCTTACGGCGAGCCGGACATGTACTATTCGCCGCCGATCGAGAGGATGAGCCGGGTCGAAGTCCTGAAGGGCAGCGGCCAGATCGTGCACGGCCCGCAGACGGTGGGCGGCGTTGTCAATTTCGTCACTCCGGACCCGCCGGCGGGATTCCGCGGGGATGTCGACATCGAGGGGGGGCAGCGAGGACTCTTCGTGGGGCAGGCGTCGCTCGGGGGCAGCAGCCGCGACCGGTCCGTCGGCTGGACGGCCAGCTATCTTCACAAGCAGGGCGACGGCTGGCGGCAGCTCTTCTTCGACATCGAGGACGCCCAGGCCAAGCTCACGCTGCGGCCCAGCGGGCGCCACGCAATCGCCCTCAAGGCTGGGATCTATGACGAGATCTCGAATTCGACCTACCTCGGCCTCACCACGCCGATGTTCGAGGCCGACCCCGGCCAGAACCCAGTGCCGGCCGACACGCTTGATGTCGAGAGGAGATCCGTTTCGGTCTCGCACGCTTACACCGTCGGGCCCACTTCGGTGCTGAGCAGCTCCTTGTTCGCCTACAGCACCAAGCGGTTCTGGGGCCGGCAGGACTTCGACCGGACGGACTCCGGGCGCTCTTACCTCGACGTGGCCGGGGATCCGACGGTACCCGGCGGTGCAATCTACCTGCGCGACTCGGCGGGAAACCGGAACCGCGAGTTCGACGTCGTCGGCGCCCAGGCCAACTACGGCCTGCAGCACGAATACGGCAGTCTGGACCTTGGCGGGCGGTTCCTCTCTGAGAGGGCGCGGGACCGCCGGGTGAACGGGGACCGGTTCGACGCCAGGGACGGGGTGGTTCGCGACGACGAGTTCCGCTCAGGCCGGGCTCTCGCTGGGTACGTCCAGAACCGGTTCCGGATCGGGAGCCGTGCCATTCTGACTCCCGGGTTGCGATTCGTCCGGTACAACCAGCAGAGGCGCATCACTCGCAAGCGGGTCGCCGGCGTGCCGACAAACGTTGACATCCGGATGGACAACCCCGTGACAACCCTCGTGCCGGGCCTGGGCCTGTCCGTCCGCGCGCATGACAGCGTGACGCTCTTCGCCGGGGTCCACAGGGGATTCGCGCCTCCGGGCACCAAGATCGCCATCAGCAGCGAGGGGGAGAACCTCGACCTCGACTCGGAGCTGTCGTGGAATTACGAGGCCGGAATCCGGCTGGCAGGAGACCGGGCGGTCTCGGGTGAGCTCACCCTCTTCCGGATGGCATTCTCGAACCAGATCATCACGGCCGCCGAGTCGGGCGGGGCGACCACTA
Source organism: Bryobacterales bacterium (assembly GCA_965263255.1). Taxonomy (GTDB): domain Bacteria; phylum Acidobacteriota; class Terriglobia; order Bryobacterales; family UBA6623; genus VXMF01. The sequence continues at coordinate 5,023,349 of CBDHHA010000008.1, read as the reverse complement.
CCGTCACCAATGGCGGCGCTACCCTGCACCAGGGGCTCGAGAGCTCGTTGAGGGTGCGATGGGACCGGGCGCTCGGCATCACGGGCTGGAGCGTCTTCACCAGAGTGCGCCACACCTTCCTGCCGGTCGCGATGTTCACCGAGAACGACCTATACGGCGGGAACCGCCTGCCATACGCTCCGAAGCACAACTGGGGGCTGGTCATCGGCGCCAGGCAGTTCGGCGGGCTGAGCTTCCAATCGGACCTGAGCGCCGTGGGGACCCAGTTCGGCGACAACCTCGAGACGGCGGTTGCGTCGGCCGATGGCACGGTCGGTCCGCTCCGGCCATACAGGGTCGCCAACCTGACGGTCGGGTACGAGATTCGCAGGGAACGCTGGAATCTCGAGCCGTACTTCTCCCTCAAGAACGCCCTTGACGCGCGGTACATCTCGTCGCGCGCGCCGCAGGGCATCCAGCCCGGGATGTTCCGACAAGCGAACGGCGGAATCCGAATCAGCTTCTAGGCCGGATCCTGGCCGAGTGCGAAACGTTTCCTGCAGCCTCGAGCCTTCAATCGGTTCCTATTCGCGCTGGCGGAAGCCGCCCGATTGGAGATTCCGCGTATCCCGGCGAAACCTCTCGCGAGCGGACCGTCAGCGCTCGGGGCCACATCCGGTCACTGCTACGACAGCGCGAGCAGATCCTTGCGCTGGAATTCCGGCAACAACGACACCCGCTCCACCGCCGTCACTCCTGGCCGCCACGAATCGCGGCTCTCGCCCATTCGCGGGGATCGCCTGGCGCTGGGAGAGATGCCAGGTATCGGGGCCGACGCGGTCAGCCGTGCCAAGAGTCTAGGCTACGGACCGATCCGCAGGGGTCTTGCCACGCTTTGCAACCTAGCCGGTGGACCTGCCTGTCCGGCAGGTCTTCAATTCCCTCGAAGGGACTCGTCGGTGCGTGACACAAACGATGACCGGGGGAACGGTTGATCGGCCGATTCATCCTGTTCCTCTTGGGCCGCACCCGCCAATGCCTTCACGCCACTCCTAGCAAGCCCGATTAGGATCCTGTCGACCTTGTCGTCCAGTGCATTAACGGAGCCTTCGATCCGAGACAGAGAATCCTCCAAGGTGTCCATCCGATCCTCGACATGGGCCAAGCGATTCTCTACCTCAGCCATTCGTCCGTCAACCTCAAGGAAATAGACACCGGCTAGTAGCACGAACTGAACAACGATTGGAAGCAGGCAGGCCACCAGGACCTTGTGCTCCTTCATCCATGAATGCTTGGGGAGAGACACGCCTCCATGGGTGCTTTGCGGAGTACTGGCAGGTTGAACTGAAGGGCCGGCTGAGTTACTCATGGTGGATTCCTCCTAGAACTGATCCTGTGCCATGCCTCTGCGTTGGCGAACCCCCAGTGACGCGCGCCGGGATCAAGGACCGTCCTTGTCCGGGGGCAGCGACGGTCCGTCTACGGCGGCATACATGCGCTCGTACGCCTCCGAACTAGTATCGACGCCTCTCTTGGCAACCAGCCACATGTGTTCCGCGAGCCTGCTGTGCTCACTTTCCTCAAAGGCCATGGTAGCCATTTGGGTCATGGCCTCGTCCTCGGCTGACACGACCGCCCACACATTCGCGTAGTCTTGTTACGAGTTGCGCGGGGGTAGTCGCGAATCCACGGGGTCCAGCATTGTCAGGTCTTCATCAGACGGGCGTAATGTTCACGGCGGCAGCGCGCGTGCGCTGGTGACCGGGGCGTCGAGGCCGGGCGCGGCGACAGGCCAGACCGCAACTGGCACAGCCTCTAGGCGGTGCCCGCGGCCCGTACGGGACTTACAGGCAGGACCCAGTCTCTCCTGGTCCCTATCAGGCAGGAGAGTCATTCCGACGCTCGCCCCTTGGCGAGCTACGAGGCCTGGCCCAGTCGCGAGCCCGTCGTCTTCCCTGCTCCCGTACAATTGGCTAGCGGCAAGATGCCCGGCAACCGCACGACCAATCCCGCCCTGCACAGGCGCGGCTTTCTCTCGGCCACGGCCGGGTCGCTATTGGGCTGCACTGGCGGTGGCGGTCGCGAGGACCGGCCGGATGGACGCCCACCGAACATCGTGTTCGTCATGGCCGACGATCTCGGCTACGGAGAACTCGGCTGCTACGGGCAGGAATGGATCCGGACTCCCCGGATCGACCGCATGGCCGCCGAGGGCATGCGCTTCTCCGACGCATATTCGGGCTGCTCCGTCTGCGCCCCGGCGCGCAGCGTGCTCATGACAGGCCTGCACATGGGGCATACGTCGGTGAGGTCGAACCCCGGAGGGGTTCCGCTGCTCGCCGAGGACACGACGGTCGCGGAACTGCTGAAGGCGCAAGGGTACGCCACGGGATGCTTCGGCAAGTGGGGCCTCGGGGACATCGGGACCGACGGCGTGCCCTGGAGGCAGGGCTTTGACGAATTCGTCGGCTACCTGCACCAGGCCCACGCCCATTACTACTACCCGCTCTACATCTACGACAACGACAAGCGCCTGCCTCTCGAGGGCAACGAAGGCGACGGGCGAGGCACCTACTCGCATGACGTGATCGCCGATAGGGCGCTGGAATTCATCGAGAGGCACAGGGACGGCCCGTTCTTCTGCTATGTGCCCTTCACGATCCCGCACTCCGAGTACGCGGCTCCGGAAGACGGGATCTATGACCAGTACAGTGGCACGTTCGACGAAGTCCCCTTCCGGGTGAACCGAAACCGCCCGGACCGGCTCATCCGGCCGGACGAGCCGCATGCCACGCTGGCGGCGATGATCACGAGGCTCGACCGCGATGTCGGGCGCATTCTGGACCGCATCAGGGATCTTGGACTGGACAATGACACGCTGGTGTTGTTCACTTCGGACAACGGGGCCGCGGCGGCCACATGGACGGACTACTTCCGCAGCAGCGGCCCGCTGCGCGGCGCGAAGAGGACGTTCTACGAAGGCGGCATCCGCGTGCCGATGATCGCGCGCTGGCCGGGGAGGATCCTGCAAGGCTCGACGAGCAACCACGTTTGGGGGTTCCACGATTTCCTGCCTACGGCCCTCGAGCTGGCAGGAGCGGAGCCTGCGAAGGGGATCGACGGCATCTCGGTCGTGCCGACGCTGCTAGGCGAGGGTCACCAACAGGTCCATCCGTACCTGTATTGGGAACTCCCGCGTCACGATGCCGCCACAGGGGAGTTCCGCGACGAGGTCCCGTCCCAGGCCCTGCGGGCCGGACGGTGGAAGGTGGTGCGCCCGGCACCAAAGGCCCCGCTGGAACTCTACGACCTGCAAACGGACCTGAGCGAGGCGCGGAACCTGGCGCCAGACCGTCCGGAGGTCCTCGCCCGGATGGAGGAGCTGCTGGAGAGTGCGCGGACGCCCCCCAGGCGGCAGACCCAGCCTGACCACATCTGGTGGGAGAGCAAGGGCTGAGCCGTTGCCAGAACCCCGCCCCGGTGCGAACAGGCGTGCCTAGATGGGCCGGCTGTGGCCCTGGCTCTTGTAGCGCTCCAGCAGGCTGCGGAGCCGTTCCACGACCTCGGGCTCCTGCTCGTATAGATTGGTGTCCTCGTGACGGTCCGCTTCCATGTCATAGAGCTGGCCGGGCGGGTCGCCTTCCTGAGGGCCCTCCCACTGATTCGAGCCCGGCCCCTGTCCGTCGATGAATTTCCACTTGCCCGAGCGGATGGCGAACGTGCCGTCCACCGAGTGATGGACGGTGGCTTCCCGCAACGGGCCGTCAGCCACATCCAGAAGAGCTGGCAGGATGCTGACGCTGTCCTCGCCCGCGTCCGCAGGGAGCTCTAAGCCGACAATCTCCGCAGCGGTCGCCATCAGGTCCGTCAGGCAGATGGTCTGGTCGGACTGCGACCCCGGAGCGACCCTCGCGGGCCAGCTAGCGATGAACGGCATCCGGTGCCCGCCCTCCCACGCGTCGCGCTTCTTCCCGCGCTGGATGGCGTGGTTCGCGTGGTGGCCGAACTCCTCGATGTGCTCGGGGTCCCACTCGGCGCCGTTGTCGCTGGTGACGATGAACAGGGTGTTGTCGAACTGGCCGGTGCGTTCCAAGGCGTCGATGACAAGGCCGATCTGCGCGTCCACCTGCACGACGAAGTCGCCGTACTTGCCGGCCCCGCTGCTACCGACGAACTCCTCCGTCGGCACCCAGGGCCAGTGCGGCGCCGGCAGCGGGAAATACAGGAAGAACGGCCGCTCGGGATCCTGCGCGCGGCCCTCGATGTAGTCGACAGCGTGGCGCGTCAGGTTCGGGAGCACGTCGAAGAAATCGAATCCCTCGGCTGCCTCGCCGGGACGCCAGAATACCGGGCCGTCGAAGCGGCCGGGCTCGTGGGCCGTGGCCGGCTTCTCGCAAGCGTTGTTCTCCACGTAGACATATGGAGCCATGTCAAGGGAGGCGGGAATGATGTAGGAGTAATCGAATCCCAGAGTCGCGGGACCGTTCGTGACGGGTTTCGTGAAATCGATCTCCAGCCCCTCGGGCTTCGCGAAATCCGAGGCCCCCTGGAACGCCACGGTCTTGTCCCCTTCGTCCCAGCTAACGGGTTCGGAGGTCACCGTCCAGTCGAGGCCGAGGTGCCATTTGCCGATGACCGCCGTGTGGTAGCCCTGGTTCCGCAGCATGCTGGCGACGGTCATCCGGCCCGGCTCGATCAGCGCGCGGGAGTAACCGGAGAGCACGCCGCTCTTGAGGCGGCTCCGCCAGGCGTAGCGGCCCGTGACAACCCCGTAACGGGTCGGCGTGCACACGGCCGAGCCCGAGTGGGCATCCGTGAAGCGCATCCCGCGGGCAGCCAGCGCGTCCATCGACGGCGTGGGGATCTTGGAATCGGGGTTGAAGCTGCCCGGGTCCCCGTAACCCATGTCGTCGGCCATGAGGAAGATGATGTTCGGTGGGCGGCCGGCCGGTTCGGGCCCGCCGGTGCAGGACGAGCCGGCCAGTGCGGCTGCTGCGAGCGCAGCAGCGACGGCCAGATGACGCTGAGAGTGATGCATGTCTTCCTGCCGATTGTAGGGCAGCGGGGCCGTCCCGCGACTCGCCCGGCGCCCGAACCGCCGGCATCAGCCCGCCAAGCCCGTAAGACAGGAGGCTCGGTGGCAGTGACGTCCGCCGGGCCGTACTACACTCTTTCCGCTGTGCATCTTCGTCGAATCCCCCTCACGTTGCTGGCTGCCGCGCTCGGATCTCTCTCTGGCTCCGCACAGGAAAGACCAAACTTCGTTGTCATATTCGCGGACGATCTCGGCTACGCGGACCTTTCCGCGTTCGGCGCGACGAGGCACCGGACGCCTCACCTGGACCGGATGGCCGAGGAGGGCATCCGCTTGACGGACTTCTACGTGCCGATGCCCTTCTGCGGCCCGTCCCGGGGAACCCTGATGACGGGACGCTACCCGTTCCGCAACGGACTGGTTGCGAATCCCGCGCCGGATGCGGGCCGCAACGATGTGGGCCTGCCGCCATCGGAGATCACGATCGCGGAGGCGTTGCGGCCGCTGGGCTACGCCACGGCGGCGATCGGGAAGTGGCATATGGGCCACCTCGACAGGTACCTGCCGCGCAGGCAGGGCTTCGACGAGTACTACGGCATCCTCTACTCGAACGACATGCGTCCCGTGCAGCTGGTGGAGAACGAGACCGTGGTCCAGTACCCCGTCCTGCAGGCCCAGCTGACGCGAGACTACACGCATCGCGCCATCGACTTCATCGAGAGGAACCGGGACCGGCCGTTCTTCCTGTACTTGCCGCACGCCATGCCGCACAAGCCCCTCGCCGCTTCCGAGGACTTCTACACGCCGAAGACTCCGGACGACCTCTACAGCGACGTGATCCGGGAACTGGACTGGTCCGTAGGGCAGGTTCTTGCCAAGTTGCGCGACAGCGGCCTCGACGAACGGACCCTCGTATTCTTCACCTCGGACAACGGCGCGACATACGGGGGCAACAACAAGCCGCTCCGTGCGATGAAGGCATCCAGCTTCGACGGCGGCGTCCGGGTCCCGGCGATCGCGCGATGGCCCGGACGGATCCCCGCAGGTCAGGTATCTTCGGAAATCCTGGCGTCGATCGATGTCTTCCCGACAATCGTGAAGGCGGCCGGCGGCACGCTGCCCGACGACCGTGTGATCGACGGACGGGACATCCTCCCGCACCTGGAGGGACGCGCAGGTGAATCCCCCCACGAGGCGATCTTCGCGATGGCCGGGCAGACACTGCGGATGGTCCGCACGAGGCGCTGGAAGCTCCACGTGCGGCAACCCACCCCTGGATTCCGATGCCTTGACGACGCCTCGGACTGGAAGGACCGCCGCGCGCCGGACGGCATCACGATCATCGCCCAGTTCGAGCAGGCCAACCCCTCCCAGTGCCCCGGCATCCGCACAGGCCCTCCCCCCAAGCCGATGATGCTGTTCGACATGAGGGCGGACATCTCCGAGCAAGTGGACGTCGCCGAAACGTACCCGGATGTCGTCGAACGGCTGGCTGCGATCTTCCGCCGGACAGACGCGGATGTGCCGGAGAACTTCAGAGTCCCGCCCGCGGCGCCGGAACTGCTCTGGCTGCATGGCGGGGAACTGCGATACGACCGCAAGATCGAGCCCCAGCCCATCCCATAGGTCCGCGAGCTCGGTCCGACAGCCAGTCTCCCGCGGCAGGAGCCCCAGGGATCAGCCCTGCACGATGCGATCCAGCACATCGTAGAATTCCGGGAACGACACGCTGGCCGCCTCGGCACCGGCCAGACGTGACTCTCCTCGCGCGGCGAGAGCGGCGACGGTAAATGCCATCGCGATTCGGTGGTCTCCACAGGAGTCGAGTTCCGCTGCCGCCAGCCTGGAGCCTCCCTCGATGTCCATCCCGGTCTCGTACTCGGTCACGCGGACGCCCATCCGCCGCAGGTTCGACGCGACGGTGGCGATGCGGTCCGTCTCCTTGACCCGCAGCTCGCCCGCATCCCGGATCCGCAAGCCGTTCCTCGAGACAGCCCCGAGCACGGCCAGCATGGGAATCTCGTCGATCACCCCCGCAGTCGTCGCGCCGGCAATCTCCCCGCCTTCCAGGACAGCTCCCCCGCGAACCTCGAGCGAGCCCGCCCGCTCCCCTCCCTGCCGCGATTCATCACCGACCTCGACCCGCGCTCCCATTGTCCCGAGCACGTCCAGCACTGCCGTTCGCGTCGGGTTCAGTCCGATACCCTCGATGCGCAGCCGTGATCCGGGAAGCAGCAGCGCAGCGGCCAGGAAGAAGACTGCCGAGGAGAGGTCGCTGGGAATTCTCATGTCACAGGCAAGAAGCCGCGACGCTCCCAGCAGGGCGGTTTCCCGGCCTTCGGTACGGATCCGGGCCCCGAATCGGCGCAGGGCGATCTCCGTGTGGTTCCGTGTCGCAACGGGCTCGACGACCGTCGTCGTCCCAGGCGCGCTCAGCCCCGCCAGCAGCACGCAGCTCTTTACCTGTGCACTGGCGACGGGCAGCTCGTAGCGGATCGGCTGCAACGGGCCGCCGTGGATGTGCAACGGCGGGTACTGGCCACCGCGTGCCTCGATGCGCGCCCCCATCTGCGCCAGGGGCGTCATGATGCGCTTCATGGGCCGCTTCGAAAGGGAATCGTCACCCTGGATCCGGGAATCGAAGGGCTGGCCGGCAAGGATGCCGGACAGCAGGCGCATCGTGGTTCCGGAGTTGCCTGCGTCGAGCGCACTTGCGGGCGCGGCGAGCCCAGTCCCGCCGGCGCCTTGGATCCGGACGGTTGTGCCGTCGCATTCCACGCGGGCCCCCAGTGCGCGCATGCAGCCCAGCGTGGATGCGCAATCGGCACCGGTCGAGTAATTCGAGAGGACGCTGGTCCCCTCGGCGAGGGCAGCGAGCATGGCGTAACGGTGAGAGATCGACTTGTCGCCGGGCAGGGCAATCGAGCCGCTCACTGCCGACACTGGGCGGATGGTTCGGGTCATCGAGATTTCCATTATCAGAAACCCGCCCCGGCCGGTCTTCGAGGAAGGAGGACGTTCACCGGGGCGCCCAGCAGACGAGGCGTGGCGGGCCGAGCCGGGAGAGCGCACGGCGGCTGTCGGGGATCTTCGCCGCAATTGCACCGAAACATTAAGTGTGGTAATGTTTGTGTGGGAGATGGGCTGCGGTTCCTGCAGCACGAGTCGCGCGGTAAAGAGGTGGAATCGGGCTAGCGCCCCCCTACCGTGACGAGACCGAAGCCATGAGCGCCATGCATCGGTTTGCGGATACCAATCAGCGTCGCGCCTCCTCGGACGTCCTGGCGAACTGCGAAAGCAGCCCCCTGCCTGATCGAGTCCCGCGGCCCCGGGCGCATTCCGCCCGCCAGCGCCTTGGCCGACTCGGGAATCGGCGGCAGGAGACATCCCAAGCCTCGAGGACCCGCAGCATGACTGGCTGGCGGCAGATCGCACCGATCGCAGCTGCGCTGCTGCTTGCATCTCTTGCGGCCCAGCACGCGGTCGCGGCGACCAAGCGCGAAGCGGCCGCGGCCCGCTACCGGGCGGCGGCGCAATTGCTCGACGACCTGGGCAAGGTTCCGGAACCGGAACTGGGCGTCAAGCAGTACGAACTAGTCATCTCCGCCTTCAGGGCGGTTCGCCGCGCCGACCCCTCGAGCGGGTACTGCGACGACGCGCTCCTCGCGATAGCAAGGCTGTACGATCGCATGGCAAGCCGATTCAGCCAGGAGAGCTACCGGGTCAAGGCGACATCGACATACGGAACTCTCGCCAAGGAGTACCCGCACAGCAGGCACCGGGCGGAGGCGCTCAGGCAGGTCTCGCCGGCGGCGGGGGCCGCCGAGGTTCCCGTCACGGACCGGAACGCGGCACCGCCGGCCCTGTCGGATGCACTCCACGAGGCCGGCACTACGGTGGGCCCTCGCGAATCGCCGCCATCAGGCGGGATGGCTAGGATCTCGCAGATCCGGCATCACAGCTATCCGGACGGCACTCGCCTGGTTCTGCACATGGACGGGCATGCCCCGCTCAAGTACGACCGTCTCCGGCGGCCGGACCGCCTCTACATCGACATTCTCGACAGCAGGGTCTCCGACGTACTGATCAAGGGCGCGAGGATCGATGTGCAGGATCGGCTGATTTCCGCCGCGCGCCTCGCGCAGAACCGCCGCAACAAGGCCCGACTGGTGCTCGACTTGCTCGGCAAGGTGTCCTTCGACGCATTCTGGCTGGCCCAGCCGACCCGGCTGGTGCTGGACGTACGCGAGTCCGGAGCACCGAGGGCGGCCCGCACGCTGGAAGGGCTGGACCCTGCTCGCGGCGGCGAGTCGGAACTGGCGGCGTCGCTCGGGTCGAAGCCCTCGGCCAGGACCTCCGACGGCAAGCTGAGCCTGACACGGGCGATGGGGCTGAAGAGCCGCCGGATCGTGATCGACGCCGGCCACGGAGGGCATGACACCGGAACGGTCGGCGCGGGCGGCCTGCGGGAGAAGGACGTGGTGCTGGACATTGCCAAGCGTCTCGGCACGCTGCTGGAGGACAGGCTGGACGCGGAAGTCATCCAGACCCGGGCATCCGACGTCTTCGTCGAGCTCGAGGAGCGGGCCCGAATGGCGAACGAGCGCAATGCAGACTTGATGATCTCGATCCACTGCAATTCGGCGCCCTCGAAGACCGTGCGCGGGATCGAGACCTACTATCTCAGCCTGACTTCCGACGAGTGGGCGCTGGAAGTGGCCTCGCAGGAGAACGCAACCGCGAGCTACAGCGTCCACCAGCTCGAGGACCTGGTCTCGAAGATCACGCTGGGAGAGAGAACCGAGGAATCCAAGGAGTTCGCCACTCGCATTCAGTCCAGCCTCCACGGCGGGCTGGCCAGCCACTCGCCGAAGATCCGTGACCGCGGGATCAGGAAGGCCCCGTTCGTCGTGCTCATCGGCACGGAGGTTCCAGCTGTGCTTGCGGAAATCGGCTTCCTCAGCAATCGGGAGGACGAGAGCCTCATGCGGCGATCCGACTTCCGGCAGGAAGTGGCCGAGCACCTCTTCCGGGGAATCGCGGACTACATGCGCAGCCTGGGCACGACAACCGTCACGCGGTCCCTGTCGCCCGCCTCTTCGCAGCGCGACTGAGCCGGCTTCCGACCGCCGGCCACCGCTGCGCTCCGGCAATCTACAGATCGCCAGCGATCCGCAGGGCCTTCCTGCTGATCGTGGTGATCGGCACGCTCCGCAACTCCTCAGCGGACATCCACCGGTACCCCGTGCCTGGGTCCTCGCGGGCAAGGGCCTTGGCTTCGTATACGTGGCAGGTGTAGTCGGTAACGGTGATCGCGTGGGAGAAACTGCCGATCCGGACCGCAGTCGCCGAATCGAACATATCGAGCCCAGCCACGGACAGGACTGCACCCTCCGCGAACGGAAGTTCCCAGAAGCCGGGCATGATCGAATCCTCGGGCCGACGCCGCCGGACCAGTATCCGACCGCTCCGACGGGCAACCGCCACCGAGACCTCCACCGACCGAATCGCAGCACGGCGCTCCTTGACCGGCAGCTCCGACGCGGTCCCGGCCGCGAGGGCGGCACAGGAAACAGCCCACGGACAGGCCGCGCACCGTGGTGCCCGCGGCACGCAGACCGTCGCCCCCAGTTCCATCAAGGCCTGGGTGAACTGGCCGCGCTCGCCCGGCGGGGTCGCCTGGGCGAGCTCCTGCCCAAGCGCCTTCAGCGCGCGTTTGGGGTGGCTGCCGCGGATGTCCCTCCGCTCGTCGGCGAGCCTTGCCAGGACTCGGAACGCGTTGCCGTCCAGGGCCGCCCTGGGCTCGTCGAAGGCGATGCTTGCGATCGCGGCCGCAGTGTAGTCGCCGATCCCGGGCAAGCGCAGGAGCGAGGCATGATCGGACGGCCAGATGCCGCCGTTCTCGTCGGCCACGCGGCGAGCTGCTTGGTGAAGCATGCGAGCCCGCCGGTAGTACCCGAGCCCTGCCCAGCTAGCCAGAACCTCCTGCAAGGGCGCGGCTGCCAAGTCCGAGACGCTCGGATACCGTGCCAGGAAACTCTCGTAGTAGGGCCGTACTGCCTCGACACGGGTCTGTTGCAGCATGACCTCCGAGATCCAGATCCGGTACGGGTCCGTCTCCCCTCTCCAGGGAAGTTCCCTTTGGTTGACCCTGTACCAGTCCAGCAGTAGCCGAACCAGCTTGTCAGGTGGGGCGGCCACCCTACGTTGCGGATCGATCCGAGACATCCAGCGCTAATGCCAATGACGAAGCCGGTGCAGCATGCGTAGCGCCCCGGGGATCGGTGCGGCGCACCTGGTGAAGGAAAGGGTCCGGGACTGGCATGCTGAACGCCCGTACCGAGAAAACCAGAGGCCCGGATCGGGTCGCGCCAGCGGCTGGACTCCGGGTCGCGACGGCGGGCGGTTCTTCCCCCGCCAAGGCCCGCAAGGGATCTCTCCGGTTCGAAGGGGCCATCTTAGAGCCCGACCGACAATGAGCGGCCCAGTACCGGGACCTCGAATCACATGACAATCAAGCTGAAGCGCGTGCGCGCCAGCCTAGCTCGGCCTCTGGCTATGCGGCCCAGATGCCCTCGAGCCGGCTTCAAAGCAAGAACCCACCCTCGAGACGTCGCAGGAAGCCTGCGCGCCCCGGGGCGGGTGGTGACCGCTCTCCGCAGTAAGGAGCAGCGGCCCAACGAAGGCTGTCCGGCCGCCAGCGGCCGGACAGCCGATGATCGAATGGCTCAGCTCGCGCTCTTTACGCTCTCAACGGAGGTGACCTTCATCCCGTCGATCGCACCCATCACTGTGACTTTCGCGCCGGCGTGATCCTTCAGCTTCGCCTGGTCGGCCACTTCGTAGATCTTGCCGTCTTCCGTCACCACAACAGCAGCCTCGCCGCCATTGATGCAGCCCTTCGCGCAACCCGCGTGCCCATCGCCGGCCTTGCCGGCCTTTGCGCACTTCATGTCGGTCACGTACCCGGTCACCGATCCGGCCAGGCAGAGCGAAGTGACAGCGAGCGTCAAGACGAGCAGAGTGAAGATTCGTTTCATTGTTTGATTCCCCTTCGTCCTGGCCGAACAGCCGACCAGCACCATTAGGTTAAGCGATGGCAGTCCCGGCGTCAAGTCGGGCCGCCCGGAAAATCACGGCAGATTCCCGGCGTCGGAACCGGTCGCCCGGCATCCGTCAGTAGCCGTTGGCACGCAGGACGCCGACGAGTTCCTCGACCGCGTCCGCGCTGGCGCCGAGGGCGGACCTCTCGGCCGCGTCCAGCTCGAGCTCGTAGACGTGCTCCAGCCCGTGGGCGCCGAGCTTGCAGGGAACGCCGACGAAGATCCCCCGCCGGCCATACTCCCCCTCCAGCATCGCCGCGCAAGGCAGAACCTTCTTCTTGTCCTTGAGAATCGACTCCACCATCTCCACCACGGACGAGGAAGGGGCGTAGTACGCGCTGCCGGTCTTGAGATGCTTGACGATCTCCGCCCCGCCGTCGCGGGTCCGCTGCACGATCGCCTCGATCTGGCCGCCGCTCAGAAGCTGGCTGACCGGAATCCCGGCGACGCTTGTGTAGCGCACAAGCGGCACCATGGTGTCGCCATGGCCCCCGAGCACCATCGCGACCACGTTCTCGACCGATACGTCCGCGGCCTCGGCCAGGAACGTGCGGAACCGGGCCGTGTCGAGCACCCCTGCCATTCCGATCACGCGATTCCGGGAGAAGCCGGAAGTGTGGTACGCCACGTGGCACATCGCGTCGAGGGGATTCGACACGACGATCAGAATCGCGTTGGGGGAGTACTGCGCAGCCGAGGCTATGCAGGATTTCACGATGGAGGCGTTCTTGAGCAGCAGGTCGTCGCGGCTCATTCCGGGCTTCCTCGGGAAGCCGGCGGTCATGACGACCACGTCGGAATTGGCTGTGTCCTCGTAGTCGTTGGTCCCGACGACGCGCACGTCGGAGCCCTCGACCGGACAGGCCTCGAGCATGTCCAGGGCCTTGCCCTGGGGAACGCCCTCGACGATGTCGATCAGCGTCACGTCCGCAAGTTCCTTGTCGGCGAGCCGCAGCGCGCAGCTCGCTCCGACATTGCCGGCGCCAATGACAGTGACTTTCTTCCTCATCGCGTTTGCCTCCCTGCCAGTCAGTCCATGTGCCGAATGATGGCTTCCCCGAACTCGCTGCAACGAACCTTCGTCGCGCCTTCCATCAGCCTGTGAAGATCGTAGGTCACGGTCTTTGCCGCGATCGCTCCGGTGATCCCGCGCTCGATGAGCTCGGCAGCCTTGTTCCAGCCTAGGTGCTCGAGCATCATGACCCCGGACAGGATCACGCTGCTGGGATTGATGACATCCTTGTCCGCATACTTGGGCGCGGTGCCGTGAGTCGCTTCGAAGACGGCGTGCTCGTCCCCGATGTTCGCGCCCGGAGCCAGGCCCAGGCCGCCCACCTGGGCCGCGCAGGCGTCCGAGAGGTAGTCACCGTTCAGATTCGTCGTCGCGATCACGTCGTACTCGGCGGGCCGCAGCAGGACCTGCTGGAACATCGCGTCCGCGATCCGGTCCTTGACGAGAATCTTGCCGTCCGGCACCGTGCCGTCCCCGCCGTCCGCCCAGACCTGGCTCTCGGTCACGCAGTCGGCGCCGAACTCCTCCGCCGCCACCTCGTAGCCCCAGTCCCTGAACGCACCCTCCGTGAACTTCATGATGTTGCCCTTGTGGACAAGCGTGACCGAGGAGCGTCCGTGGTCCCGGGCGTACTGGATGGCTGCGCGGACGAGCCGCTTGGAACCGGTAACCGAGACGGGCTTGATGCCGATTCCGGAATCGTCGCGGATGCTCCGGCCCATCTGTCCGTTCAGGAACTCGATGACCCTGCCGGCCTCGGCCGTCCCTTTCTCCCACTCGACTCCCGCGTACACGTCTTCCGTGTTCTCGCGGAAAATAACGACGTCGAGCTTGCCCGGATCCTTCATCGGCGAAGGAACGCCCGGATACCACTTGACCGGACGGACGCAGGAATACAGCGTCAGGATCTGGCGCAGCGCCACGTTCAGGCTGCGGATTCCGCCTCCCACGGGCGTCGTCAAGGGGCCCTTGATGGCGACCTTGAACTCCCGGATCGCCTCGACCGTGTCGGCAGGCAGCCACTCGCCGCAACGGTCGCGGGCCTTTTCGCCGGCCAGGATCTCGTACCAGGCGATGCGCTTCGTCCCGCCGTAGGCCTTCGCCACGGCGGCATCGAAGACCGCGCGCGACGCGCGCCAGATGTCCCTGCCGGTGCCGTCGCCCTCGATGAAGGGGACGATGGGGCTGTCGGACACGGTGCAGCGGCCGCCCTCGACGCTGATGGGGACTCCGTCGGAAGGGACAGGTATACCGTTGTAGTCAGGCATAGCGCTACAGGGTCAGGATGAAGTCGCCGGCCAAGCGTCCGGGCACGGGCAGCGGGCCGGCCAACGGGACGAGCGACGAACCCTAAGTCCCATCGTATCACCGGTACGCCGGGACCGACAATGGGGTTCACCCCGCATCAACCGGCACCCGCCAGCGGACGGAGAACCGGGAGGATCGCAGCGGCGATACACGGGCCGGCGGAAGGCCGTGGCAGCGATTCGAGGGCTGCGTCCTACTTCTGGAAGACCCGGAAGATCTTCCGCAGCGGATCGTAGAACTCGTCCACCACCCGCTCCTTGAGAGGGATGATCGCGTTGTCGGTGATGGTGATGTGCTCCGGGCAGACATTCGTGCAGCACTTGGTGATGTTGCAGTACCCGATGCCGTCGGTCTCGCGCAGCTCCCCGACACGGTTCTCGGTGTCGAGAGGATGCATCTCGAGCGCCGCGGCATGCACCAGGAAGCGCGGACCGATGAAACGGTCGTGCAGGTGGTGCTCCCGCAGGACATGGCACACGTCCTGGCACAGGAAGCACTCGATGCACTTGCGGAACTCCTGCACTCGGTCCACATCGCGCTGGAGGATGCGCCAGGTTCCGTCGTCGGCGTCAGGAGGCCGCGGGGCGAACGGCTTGATCCGCTCCTTGACCTCGAAGTTCCAGGACACATCCGTGACTAGATCCTTGACAAGCGGGAAGGCCTGCATGGGCTCGATCGTGACGGGCTCGTCCAGGGGAAGCTGGTCCAGGCGCGTCATGCACATCAGCTTGGGGGATCCGTTGACCTCCGCCGAGCAGGACCCGCACTTGCCGGCCTTGCAGTTCCAGCGGGCAGCCAGGTCGTTGGCCTGCTCTGCCTGGATCTTGTGCACGGCGTCCAGCACGACCATGCCCTCGGAAATCTCGCAGTCGTAATCGCGAAACCCGCCCGAGCCGGCCGTGCCTCGCCAAATCCGGAATGTGGCCGTTGGCATTTGTGCTTCCCTCACTTCGCTTCGTCGATGATCTGCTGCAGTTCGGCGGCGATAGGCGCGATCGGCTCGCGCGAGGCCGCGAGGCCGCCGTCCGCGTCCTTGCGGATCACGATGTTGACGGTGCCCTCGGCTTCGTCCTTGTCCGGGTAGTCGAGCCGCGTGTGGGCACCCCGGCTCTCCTTGCGCTCGAGCGCCGACAGCGCGATCGCCTCGGAAAAGGCGAGGAGATTCCTCAGGTCCAGCGCCGTGTGCCAGCCGGGGTTGTACTCCCGGTTGCCACTCACGGCGACGCGCGCGGCCCGCTCGCGCAAGGCGCCGATGCCTTCCAGGGCTCCCTGCAGGTCGCCCTCGTCGCGCACGATTCCCACCTGCGCCTGCATCAGTTCCTGAAGGTCGTGCTGAATGGCGAACGGATTTTCTGCGTCCCCGCTGTCGCCGCTGCGCTCGAACGGCTCCAGGGCGAGCCGAGCAACCTCCGACACCTGATCGTCGGAAATGCTGCCGGCCGCGTTCTCCCGGGCGAACCGGGCGGCGTGCTCCCCGGCACGCTTGCCGAACACGAGAAGGTCGGAAAGCGAGTTCCCCCCGAGCCGGTTGGCGCCGTGCAGCCCGGCCGCGCACTCTCCCGCCGCGAAGAGCCCCGGCACGTCGGACATCTGCGAGTCCGCGTCCACGCGCACCCCGCCCATCACGTAGTGCGTGGTGGGGCCAACCTCCATCGGCTGCTCGGTGATGTCGATTCCGGCAAGTTCCTTGAACTGGTGGTACATGCTGGGGAGCTTCCGCTTGATGTGCTCGGCAGCGTTGGGCAGCTTCTCCTTGATCCAGGCGATGTCCAGGTAGACCCCGCCGTGGGCGCTTCCCCGGCCCTCCTTGATCTCGCGCACGATGCAGCGTGCGACATGGTCGCGCGTCAGCAGCTCCGGGGGGCGGCGGGCGTCCTTGTCGCCCTGGGTGTAGCGCCAGCCCTCCTCCTCGCTGTCCGCCGTATGGTTCTTGTACAGAGGGGGGATATCGTCGAACATGAAACGCTCTCCCTGCGAGTTCCGCAGGATTCCGCCCTCCCCTCTGACGCCCTCCGTCACCAGGATCCCGGCGACGCTCGGAGGCCAGACCATGCCCGTCGGATGGAATTGCACGAACTCCATGTCGATCAGCGCCGCCCCGGCGCGGTAGGCCAGGGCGTGGCCGTCGCCGGTGTATTCCCAACTGTTGCTGGTGACCCGGAACGCCTTGCCGACGCCGCCGGTCGCCAGCACGACCGCCTTGGCGCGGAAGACCTTGAGGGTGCCGCGATCCCGGTCGAAGGCGAACGCGCCCGCCACGCGCTCCCCGTCGGTGAGCAGCTCGATCACGGCGCACTCCATGTGGATGTCGATTCCCTGGTGCACGGCATGATCCTGGAGCGTGCGGATCATCTCGAGGCCCGTCCGGTCGCCAACGTGGGCGAGCCGGGGATAGGCGTGACCGCCGAAATTCCGCTGCAGGATGCTTCCGTCGGCGGCGCGGTCGAACAGGGCCCCCCATGCCTCGAGCTCCCTGACGCGGTCGGGGGCCTCCTTGGCGTGCAGCTCGGCCATGCGGCTGTTGTTGAGGTACTGGCCGCCTCGCATCGTGTCGGCGAAGTGAACCTTCCAGTCGTCACGGTCATCGACGTTCGCCAGGGCCGCGGCGACCCCGCCTTCCGCCATCACCGTGTGAGCCTTGCCAAGCAAGGACTTGCAGATGAGACCGACGGATGCGCCGCCGGCCCGTGCCTCGATGGCTGCCCGCAGCCCGGCTCCGCCGGCCCCGATGACGAGGACGTCGTGTTCGATCGGCTGATAGTCGGTCACTACAGGATTCTCCAGTCAGTCCAGATGCCCATGGAGCATAGCCGGACGTAGAGGTCGGAGAACCCCACGGAGAAGAGACTCATCCACGCCCAGCGCATGTGCTGGCGGTTCAGGCAGCTCACGCAGTCGTAGGTCTTGGCGAGCTTCGGGGATTCCGACAGCCGGTCCCTCCGCCCTCCCAGCAGGTGCCGCAGGGAGTGGCATCCGAAGGCGTAGCCGGCAAGCAGGGTGACGTTCGCGACAAGCACGAGGCTGCCCACTCCGATGCCGAACTCGACCGAATCCGTGATCGGGTCCGTGAACCAGAACGCCTTCCAGGCGTCATAGGCGAGCATCACGATGAATCCGAGCGCGATGTAGAGGAAGTAGCGGTGCACGTTCTGCAGGATCAGCGGGAACGAGCGCTCGCCGCGGTAGCCGGAACGCGGCTCGCCGACCGAGCAGGCCGGCGGATCGGCCCAGAAGGCCTTGTAGTACGCCCCGCGGTAGTAGTAGCAGGTGAGGCGGAACCCGAGAGGCGCCCAAAGGATCAATAGCGCCGGGGAGAACGGCAGCCAACCGGGCCACCAGCCGGGCTGCGGCCCGAACCAGCTATGTTCGGACGCGCCGAACAGCTCCGGGGCATAGAACGGCGACAGGTACGGGCCCGACGTGTAGTGGGTGCCTTGGAACGTGGCCCACGTGGCATAGGCGATGAATGTGGAGAAGCACAGGAAGACGACGAGTGGCTGCGCCCACCAAGCGTCCGGCCGGGATGTAACCCCGAAACCGCGCCGTACCAGGGGAACATCAATTGTCGGCATCGACCCTCCGTTGCGCGCCAGCTAGGGCATCGATCATATCGGCGGCTCCTCAAGGCATTCGAGCAGCCTCGATTGAAAGGCTACCGGAATTCAACGTGAACGTGCTCCCAGGCTCGGCCAGCGGGGCCCGGCTCGGGGACACGCTGCGGCCAGCCGTGCGGCCGACCGCCGCTTCTTCACAATATAGCGCGGCGGCGCGCTGGCCCCCGTGCCCCGACCGACGGCCTCGCGGCGGTGGGCACGGCTGGCGACGGGCTACCATAGAGGTCGCGGCAGCCATCGGACAAATGGATCACTCGACAAAGAAACGCCCGCTGGAAGGCTCCGAGCCTGCAACCGCTTCGAGAACGCGTGCGGCAGAGCCCCCGCGAGGCGTGGTAGCCGAATGGACTGTCACGATCCTGCTGCTGCTGTTCGGGACCACCACGCTGGTCCAGGCCTTCGTGATCCCCACCGGCTCGATGGAGGACTCGCTGCTGATCGGGGACCATCTCCTGGTCGACAAGCTGGCCTACGCCCCGGAAGGCGCGATCAGCCAGTACCTTCTTCCGTACCAGGAAGTGGAGCGCGGGGATATCGTGGTGTTCCGCTATCCGGTGGACCTGCACCAGACATTCGTCAAGAGAATCGTGGGCGTTCCAGGCGATCGAATCCGCATCAAGGGCAAGGAGCTCTGGATCAACGGCAAGCAGGCCGAAGAGCCCTACGTCGTCCACAAGAGCGAGTACATCGACGCCTACCGGGACGATTTCCCCTCCGTGCCGACATCGATGCAGATCTACGAGCCCGCCATGCGCATGCTGCGCGAGAATGTCCGCGAAAACGAGGTCGTCGTGCCTGCCGGGCACTACTTCGCCATGGGCGACAACCGCGACCAGTCCCTCGACAGCCGGTACTGGGGCTTCGTTCCCCGCGACCACATCATCGGCAAGCCCCTAATCATCTACTGGTCGTACGACGCGCCGACATCCCACCTGCAGGATCCGGGCATCTCGCTGGACCACCTGCGCGACCTGGCTACCAATTTCTTCACCAAGACCCGCTGGAGGCGGACCTTCAAGCTGATCCGCGCCCACGACCTCGACCTGCGCTGAGCGTTGGTTGCCAACGCTGCGGATGGACGACCACTGCCATGCCGTGATCCTCGCCGGCGGCCGGGGCGCCCGCTTCTGGCCTCGCAGCAGGATCGCGCGTCCCAAGCAGCTGCTGGCCCCGCTAGGCGACCGGTCCTTGCTGCGCCGCACGTTCGAGCGCGTCCGCAAGATCATTCCCAGCGAACGGATCTGGGTCGTGAGCTCCGAGTCTCTCGTGGCCGCGGTCGAAACGGAGCTGCCGGAGCTGAGCCCGGCTCGCATCATCGGCGAGCCGGTCCAGCGCAACACCGCGCCCGCCATCGGCCTCGCGGCAGCCCTGCTGCTGCACGAGGATCGTGACGCCGTCATGGGAGTCTTCCCGGCCGACCATCACATCGCTGACGAAACCGCCTACTGCGAAGTGGCGACGAGAGCCCTGGAGGCGGCGCGCGGCGACCGGCTGCTGGTGCTGGGGATCCCGCCGACATCCCCGGAGACCGGATACGGCTATATCGAGTTCCCGGCGGGAACGAGGCCGGGAAGCCCAGACCTTCTGCCAGTGACGCGGTTCCGCGAGAAGCCGGACCTTGCATCCGCGAAGGCCTTCGTCGCTGCGGGGAATTTCTTCTGGAACAGCGGCCAGTTCTTCTGGAGGGCGCAGGTCCTCGCGGAGGAGATGTCGGCGCACCTGCCCGGCACATGGGCCACCGTGGCCGGCATCGCCCGGGGCGGCACGGTCGGAGCGGCCGGGCGCCTGGCCGCCCGCTATGCCGACTGCGAGAACATCTCGGTCGACCACGCGGTGCTGGAGCGATCCGGGCGGGTCGCCGGATTCGCGACGGGACCGATCGGCTGGACCGACCTGGGCAGCTGGAACGCGCTGTACGCCATGCTCCCGAAGGACCCTGACGGCAACTGCGCCCGCTCGGAGGCGGTCTTCGTGGACGCGGCCGGCAACTTCGTGGACGCGCCGGGCAAGCAGGTGGCGCTGCTGGGGGTCAGCGACCTGGTCGTCGTCGACACGCCGGATGCCCTCCTCGTCTGCCCCCGGGACTCGTCCGAGGGCATCCGCTCCCTGCTGGAGACGCTGCGGTCAGCCGGGAGGGACGACCTGCTCTGAGGGGATCGACCCGAGCCACTGGCGGAGCCGCTCGGGCAGCCCCGGATCCCTGCGCAGCCGCTGCAGGTCCGCGGGCCGGTCCACGTCGTAGGCGACGGTCCGGGTCGTCGCGACCGACAGGCCGGCAGCCTCGATCGCGCGCAGGCAGCATTCGAGCGTGTCGCTCCGCGACCATCTCACG
The DNA here is from genome assembly GCA_965263255.1 of Bryobacterales bacterium. GTDB lineage: Bacteria > Acidobacteriota > Terriglobia > Bryobacterales > UBA6623 > VXMF01. The sequence goes on along the minus strand of CBDHHA010000008.1, from coordinate 5,002,966 downwards.
CCCGCGAACATCGCAGGGACCGTGCGGACAGCCGCTATCAGCGTGAATCCGCCGTCTTCGGACGGGCCGAGCATGACATCGGCACGCTCGAGTCCCTCAAGGGCCTCGAGCAACTGCGCGGCGGGGAGGGTCGGCGCGTCGCTGCCTAGGATCGCGGCTCGCCCGTAGCCCTCGCGGTGCAGGTCCTCAAGGCACCTCAGCATTCGGCCGCCGAGTCCGCGCCCGCGCTGCAGCCGGGCCCTCTCCTCTCCGGCCAGGTCGAGATACTCGGGCCAGCGCTGGTCGGAGTAAAGGAACCGTGCCGTTCCCTCCAGGCCGGCCAGGCCTTCCCATGCAGCCCGCACGCACTCCAAATGGAATCTTGCGGCGTTCTCGGGCGAGAGCGCGCCGGCGAGGCGCGTCTTGACCCTTCCGGCACGCGGCGCCTTCGCGAACAAGGCCACGGCTGCGTGGTGCGGGCCAGGCATGGGACCGGACAGTCCAATGCTACACTTCGCTCTAGCTGGTAGCGAATGACGGTGAGTTCCCACGAGCGCGGGCCCATGACCGCCCTGCTGGTGGACGACGAGCAGCTGGCCAGGGAGGAACTGGGATTCCTCCTGCGGTCGTTCCCGGAGGTCGAGGTCGTGGGGGAAGCGGCCGACGGACCCGGCGCCGTCCGCGAGATCGAGGAACTGGAGCCGGACGTAGTCTTCCTCGACGTGCAGATGCCCGGGCTGAGCGGACTCGACGTGGTGCGCGAGATCCTGCAACGGGGACGCCCGCTCCCCCATGTCATCTTCACCACTGCCTTTGACCACTACGCGGTCGAGGCATTCGACGTGAACGCGGCCGACTACCTGCTCAAGCCGGTCGAGAGGGACCGGCTCGGGCTCTCGCTGCGGCGCGCCCGTGATCTCGTGAGCTCCCCGAGCGGCGATTCGGAACGGATGGCGCGGATCCTGTCTCGGATCAGCAGCCAGGCCAGCCCGCCGACGAAGGTGCTGGTGCGGACCGGCATGCACATGATGCTTGTCGACGCCTCGGACGTGATCTTCGCCACCGTGCGTGACGGCACCGTCCGGATCGTGGCGACGGAGTTCGACGGCCACAGCAACTACAAGACTCTCGACGACCTGCAGTCAACGCTGGCCGGCCCGACCTTCTGGCGGCCGCACCGGTCCTACATCGTGAATATCAACCGGATCAAGGAAGTGATGCCGTGGTTCAAGTCCAACTACCAACTGGTGATGAGCGACCCCGACCGCACGGAAGTCCCCGTCAGCCGCGGCCAGACCAAGCGCCTGCGCGAGCTGTTCCGGCTGTGAGAGCGGCCGCGCTGGCCGCCGCCCGCTCGCGACACAGCGAGCCGGCAGTGGGGAGGCGCCCCGAATGAGGGCGCTGCGCTGCGCCGGATGCCTGCTGGCGGCGGCAGGCCTCGCGGCCCCCGCGGTCCAGGCCCAGTCGGTCACTGGCAGCATCTCGGGCACGGCTCTCGACCCGTCCGGGGCCCGGGTCCCGGCCCAGGTCACGGCGATCCGCGTCGAGACCGGCCGCGAAGCGGCGTCGCGCGCGATGCAGGACGGAACCTACCGGTTCCCGGCGCTGGAGCCGGGGACCTACGAGCTGCGGGCCCGTGCCGACGGCCTGGCGGCACCCGCGGTGAGAGTCCAGGTGCGGGTCGGCACCAGCGTCCGGCTGGACCTGCGAATGCAACTCGAGTCCGCTCGGTTCGCGCTGGACGTCTCGGACGCGACACCCCTGCTGGAGGCCGGCACGGCGTCGGTCGGCTCGGTCGTCAATCGCGGCGAGATGCGGAACCTGCCGCTGAACCAGAGAGTCTTCCTGCCCCTGACCCTGCTCGCGGGCGGGACCCACGCAAGCGCCCCGGGCTCGGAGCTGTCCACCCAGAACGACAGCGGATTCCATGTGTCCGGCGCGCGCGAGTCATCGAACAACTTCCTGCTGGACGGGACCGACAACAACGACCTGTACATCAACCGAGTCGTCGTCAGCCCTCCCCTCGACACGATCCGGGAGTTCCGCCTGCACGCGAACGGCTACAAGGCCGAGTACGGCCGCAGCGCCGGCGGCCAGGTCAACGTCGTGAGCCGTTCCGGCACGAAGCGGCTGCACGGTTCGGCCTACGAGTACCTGCGCAACGAGGCGCTCGATGCGCGCAACTACTTCGACCCGGCGGGCCGGAAGGCACCCCTGTACCGCCGCAACCAGTTCGGCGGAACGCTCGGGGGCCCGTTCGTGACACGGAACGCCTACTTCTTCGCCGGTGCGGAGGGCACCCGCATCCGCGACGCCGATACCCGCACGGCGGCGGTGCCCACCGCCGCACAGCGCCGCGGCGACTTCTCGTCGCTGCCCGCGCCCGTGATCGATCCCTTCGCCGGCGCTCCGTTCCCCGGAAATGTAGTCCCGCACGCAAGACAGAGCCAGGCGGGCCGAGGCGCAGCCCGCTACTGGCCCGATCCGAACCGGGGGGAATCGGTGCAGAATCATGTCTCGACGCCGCTAGGGGACGGGCTGGTCAACCAGGCGATGGGCCGCGTGGACAAGGAGACCGGGACGGCCGGCCGAGCCTTCGGCCGCTACAACCTGAGCCACGCCAGGAGCTTCGACCCCTTCTCGGGTAGCGACATTCCCGGGTTCGGAGCCTTCACCGTCGACCGGGCGCACCAGATGGCAGCCTCGTACTCACGCGCCCTGTCCGCGCGCACGCTGCTCGAGGCCAGGGCCGGGTTCAACCGGCTGCGTCGCGAGGTGCTGCACCAGAACGCCGGGCGGGACATCAGCAGGGAACTCGGCATTTCCGGCCTCTCCGAGGATCCGCGCTTCGTAGGGTTCCCGGCATTGAACGTCGCCGGCTTCGCCAGTCTCGGCGACGACACCGCGCTGCCGATTGCCCGGACCAGCGGCACTGCACACCTCTCCGCCAGCTCGACGACGGCAGCGGCCCGGCACAGGCTGAAGTGGGGCGGCGAGTACCGGGATGTCCGCATCGACGGCACGCAGGGGCTCTTCGGGCGCGGCCAGTTCAACTTCCTGGGCGCCATTTCCCAGAATCCGGTGTCCGACCTGCTGCTGGGATTCCCGACCTTCAGCATCCGGACAACAATCGACAACGACTTCCGCCAGCGGGCCCGCTTCTGGAACGGTTTCGGACAGGACGACTGGAACCCGACTCCGAGCCTTACCGTCAGCCTCGGGCTCCGCTACGAGTACAACTCCCCCGCCTTCGACGCGGACGACCGGTTCAGCCAGTTCGACCTGGACGCGGCGAGGCTCGTGGAGCCGGGTTCCACGCCCTTGGGACGGGCCGGCTACGCGGCGGATGCCAACAACTTCGGCCCCCGCCTGGGCGTTGCATGGAATCCAGGGGACTCGCTCGTGCTGCGCGGGGCCTACGGCGTCTACTACGAAGTCAACGTGCTGGAAGCGAATTCCGGTCTGTACTTCAATCCGCCGTACTTCGACCTGCGGCTGTTCTTCCCTTCGCCCGTGGCCTTGCCGCGGCTGGAAGACCCCTTCACCGGTTCCGGATTCTCCCCGCCGGCCTCGGTCAACGCAATCCAGCCGGACTTCCGGACGGGCTACTCGCAGCACTGGAACGCCGGTGTCGAGCGCGCCCTGCCGGGCAGGATCGTTGCACGAGCGACTTACATGGGCCTGAGCGGGACCAAGCTGCTGCGGCGCCGGAATCTCAACCAGCCCTTCCCCGGAGAGGGGGACATCGATGCGAGACGGCCGATTCCCGGCTTCGCGAACATCGCCCTGTTCGAGTCCGGGGCGTCCTCGACCTACCACTCCGGGGTCTTCACCCTGGAGCGGCGGCTCCACGCGGGCACGGGCTTCCGCGCTGCGTACACCTGGGCCAAGTCAATCGACGACACCTCGGCCTTCCTGGCATCCGCCGGCGACCAGTCCTTCCCCCAGAACAGCCACGACCTGCGGGCCGAGCGGGGTCTTTCGAATTTCGACCAGCGGCACAGGCTGGTGCTGTCGCTGCAGTGTTCCATCCCGGGCCGCCACTGGCTGGCGAGCGGCTGGCGGGCCTTCGCGATCGCGACCTTCGCAAGCGGAAGACCCGCCACGCCGCAGATTGCCGAGGACCGCTCCAATACCGGCAACACGGGGGGCATTTTCGGGGCTGACCGGCCGCATCTCGTGGGCGATCCCAGGCCCGCCGACCGAACTCCGGAACGATACTTCGATCCGGCTGCATTCGAGCTCGCCCCCCCGCTCTCGTTCGGCAACGCCGGGCGGAACATCCTACAGGGACCGGGGACGTCCTCGCTGGACGTGGCGATCGTCCGTGCCGTGCGTCTGGCCGACGACGCGACCGCGGAGCTGAGAGTGGAGGCGTTCAACCTGGCGAACCGACCGAATTTCGGCCTGCCGGAGCGGACCTTCGGCCTGCCGACATTCGGACGGATCCTGGCTGCAGGCCAGGCCCGGCAGCTGCAGCTGGGGGTGCGGCTTACGTTCTAGCTCGCGTGGGCGGCTCGGGGCGCGCGAGCGCGGCCGGATGGAGGCTGCACGCTGGCAGCCTAGCGAGCGTCTAGCATCCTGAAAGGGGCATGCCCACTTCCAGCGCCAGCCGCGACGGCCAGCGGAACGCCGGCCCGGCCAGGCCCGCGAGCCGCGGGGCCGAGCGGTCCCAGCAAGGGCGGCCCGCTCCGGAAGCGAGGCGAGGGCGGATCGACCTCGAGCAGTTCGTCGTATTCAACCAGCAGTTCCTCGCCCTCGTCCGAGCGGGGATGCCCATTCCGCAGTCCCTGGAACTCCTCGCCGGCAACATTCGCAACAAGTCGCTGGCCGCCCACATCACGGCGGTGCGGGACGCTGTCCGTGTCGGCGTCCCGCTCTCCGAGGCGTTCGCCGGGCGGAACGCCTTCCCTCCCATCTACGTGTCGTCCCTGCTGGCGGGCGAGAGATCCGGCGCCCTGGACTCGGTGCTGGAACGCTACGTCACCTACCAGAAGCTGAGCCTCTCGATCCGCAGGAAGCTGCTGGTCTCCTTGATCTATCCGTCCGTGCTTGTACTGCTGGTGGCAGTGCTGGTCGTCTTCCTGGTGACGTACGTCGTGCCCGAGTTCTCGCAGCTGTACGAGACCATGGACGCGGCGCTGCCGGCCTCCACCCAGATGCTCGTGGCCGTCGGCACCACCGCCCAGGAGAACGCCGTGCCACTGGTCGCGTGCCTGGCCCTGCTTGCGGGCGCCGCCGCATGGGGGGTCCGCCAGGGCTCCGCGAGGTCGGCACTGGATCGGATGGTGATGCGCTCCCCCGTGATCGGCCACCTATGGATCCGCTATCAGGTCGCGCAGCTGTCGCGCCTGCTGGGCACGCTGCTCACAGGGGGCATCCCGCTGGTACGCGCCCTGGAAACAGCCGGCGAGTCGATGGGATCCGGCGTGCTGCGGTCGGCCCTTGACGCGGTGGGCGACCGCGTGCGGGAGGGCCAGGCACTGGCGGCCGGCATGGCAGCAACAGGAATCTTCCCGCCGCTCGCCATTGAAATGGTCCGTGTCGGGGAGACGACCGGCGCCCTGCCCCAGATGCTGACCTCCGTCGCGGAATTCTTCGACGAGGAAGTGCAGACGAAGTCGGCAGCCCTGCTGAACCTGGTGGAGCCGGCAATCATGATCTGCATGGGGCTCTTCGTAGCCTTCGTGCTGATCTCGCTGTACTTGCCGATCTTCAACCTGGCTGGCCAGATGTAGGACGCGGGCTCTCCACGCTACCGCGCGTGCGGGCGTCTAGCATCTAGGGCCGCCGAGCATGCCCGACATCGAAGCATCCAGCGAGGCCGCCGAGGACACCGCGGAGCGGGACGCCCGCGCCCTCGCGGCGCGCTACCGCTACCCCTACCTCGACCTCGCGTCAGCCCATATCGACGGCAACCTCTTCCGCTCCATTCCGGTGGAGCTGATGTTCCGGCACGACTTCGTGCCGATCGCGGAGCAGAACGGCTCGCTCGAGATCGCGATCGCCGACCCGAGCCGGCTCCCGGAGCTGGACGAGATCGCGTCGATGCTCGGCAAGAGGCTGCGGATCTCGATTGCGACGCTCGGCCAGATCAGCGACCTGCTGAACAAGACAGAGCAGTCCCAGCGCGTGCTCGAGGAGGTGACCGAGGAATTCAACCTCGAGGCCCGCGCAGTCGAGGACACGGACGAGACGCTCTCGATCGACAGGCTGACCAAGGACAGCGGCATCGCTCCCGTGATCAAGCTGATCGACACGACGGTGTTCAACGCCCTGGAGCGGCGGGCGAGCGACATCCATATTGAGACCCGCAATGCCGATGTCGCGATCAAGTACCGCATTGACGGGGCGCTGCACTTCGCGATGCCTCCGATCTCCAAGGACTGGCACGAGACGATCCTGTCGCGGATCAAGGTCATGAGCGAGCTGGACATTGCGGAGCGCCGGATCCCTCAGGACGGCCGGTTCCGCGTCCGTTACCGCGGGCGCCAGATCGACTTCCGGGTCTCGATCATGCCGACCGTGCATGGCGAGGACGCGGTCCTGAGAATCCTCGACAAGCAGTCGATGGGAGAGAAGTTCAAGCGGCTCTCGCTGGACGTGGTCGGGTTCAGTCCCGAGGACCGCCGGCGCTTCGCGCACTACATCCGCGAGCCCTACGGCATGGTCCTGGTTACGGGACCGACCGGGTCCGGCAAGACGACCACGCTCTACGCCGCGCTAAGCGAGATCCAGAGCGACGAGGACAAGATCGTCACGATCGAGGATCCGGTCGAGTACCAGCTGAACGGCATCACGCAGATTCCGATCAACGAGAAGAAAGGGCTGACATTCGCGAGGGGCCTGCGCTCGATCCTGCGCCATGACCCGGACAAGATCATGGTCGGCGAGATCCGCGACCCGGACACGGCGCAGATCGCGATCCAGTCCGCGCTCACCGGCCATCTGGTCTTCACGACCGTACACGCCAACAACGTGGTCGACGTCCTGGGACGCTTCCTGAACATGGGCGTGGAGGCGTACAACTTCGTCTCGGCCCTGAACTGCATCCTCGCTCAGAGGCTGGTGCGGGTGATCTGCCCGCACTGCCGTGTCCAGAGGCGCTACCCGGCCGCGAGGCTGAGCGCTTCGAACCTGGAGCCCGGCGAGTGGGAGGACTTCGACTTCAGCGAGGGCGAGGGCTGCATCGAGTGTTCCGGGACGGGTTTCCGCGGCCGTACCGCGATCCACGAGCTGCTGGACATGTCGGACCGCATCCGCGAGCTGATCCTGGCCAAGCGTCCCAGTTCCGAGATCGCCCGGGCCGCACGCGAGGAGGGCATGCAGACCCTTCGCGAGTCGGCCGTAGAGCGCGTGCGGCAAGGCGTCACCACTCTCAAGGAAATCGACAAGGTGACGTTCATCGACTGAGCATGCGGTCTCTGCTGCAGTTCCTGGACCGGCTCCTGCCGGACCCCCAGCCGGCCCTGGTCTTCGAGATCGGGGATGGAGAGATGGCCGGAGCGCGGCGCTCCGGAAGGTCGATCCAGGCGCTCGCCCGGCGGCAGCTTCCGGCGGACGCGGAAGCAGGTCCCGGCGCCGCCGCGGAGGCGCTGCGACTCGCGGCCTCGGAAATCCTGGCCGAGATCGAGCCGGTTCCCAGCCCGCATGCGGCGATCCTCCTGCCGGACACCGGAACGCGGATGATGGTGTTCGAGTTTGACAGGCTCCCCCTAAGGTCCCGGGAGGTCCGCAGGGCGGTCGAGGAGCGCTTCGCCAACAGTCTGCCGTGCGAACCCGGCGACGCACGGATCGCGTACTGCGCCCAGGGTGCCGGGCAGAGCAATTCCGTCCTCGCAACAGCCGCGTCCGCCAGCTTCGTGAGAGCCTGCGAGGAGGGCCTGGAGGCGGCCGGCCTGCTTCCCGGCTATGTCGGGCTGGCCACCGTGTCGACGCTCAGCCTGGTCGAGCCGGGACCGATGGCGGTGCTGGTGAAGGTCGGCGGCGAGGCCCTCACGATCGTTGCTGTCGAGCACTCGGTCGTGCGGCTTGTGCGTCGAATCGCCCTGCCCGGCCCCTTCGGACTCGCTTCCGGTACCGGGCTGGACGAGATCCTCGCGGATCTCTTCCCGACCCTCGTTTACATCGAGGAGAACCTGGGGACTGCCGTATCGAGGCTGCTGCTGTCGGGGTTCGGCGACCTCCTCGACCCCGCGCTCGAGGCGATGAGGTCGGAGTTCGAGTTCCCGGTCGACCCCCTGCTGGGGAGCGACAGCGCCGGCACGCCCTGCGGAGCCGGACTGGCGGGGTACGTCCATGGGTGACCTGACGGCGCGGATCGCGCACTGGCTCGCCCGGACCCGGACGCCGAGCGCGGGCCTGAACCTCGCGACGAGCCCTGCAGGGGGCTACCGGGCCTTCTTCGCGCTGGCCTGCGTCGCCGCCGCCGGCCTGCTGGCGCTGAGCGCAACCCTGGCCATGACGTTCGCTAGCTCCGAGGGCCCGCCCGAGGGGCTGGTCGAGCGCGAGCGGCAGCTGCTCGCCGAGCGGGGCCGGCTCGACCGCCTGCGAGCGGAAGCCGCCGCGGGGCTGGAGGGGGAGCGCACGGAGGAGGTCCTCGAGCGGACGGCGTTCCTGAACGAGCTGCTGATCCGCAAGGGAGTCTCTTGGACCCACACCTTTCTGGATCTCGAGAAGGTGCTGCCCGTCAACGTGCGCATGCTGAGCATCTCGCCGGAGGTTGCCGTCGGCGACACCATCCGGCTGGACATGACCGTGAGCGCGAAGGCTCCCGCCGACTTCATAGAGTTCCTCAAGGCGCTGGAGGGATCGGCACTGTTCGGGTCCCCCGCGCTGCGCGGCAGCGCGCCCCCCTCGGAGGGCGAGCCGACCTTCCGCTACCAGTTGTCGGTGGAGTATGACCAGCAGCTCTGAGCCCAGGCAGCCGGCGGGCGTTCCGGTCGCGTGGTACCGTCGGATCCCTCCCCGCCGCGTGCTCGCGGCGCTCGGCCTGCTCGCGGTGAGCGATCTCGGCTTCTTCCTGCTCGCGGTACGTCCGGCCGAGCTCGAGGAGCGCCGGCGGGCCTCCCGCAATGCCCAGCTGGCCGCCATGGTGCAGGAGGCCCGGCAGAACTTCGAGACCGTCGAGGAGGCCGCGTCCCGCATCCAGGCAGCCGACAGGGACGGCGTCGCGCTCGTGCAGCAGATCGCCCTGGCGCGGCGGAGCGCCTTCTCGTCGCTGCTAACCGAGCTGGGCGAGGCCTCTGCGCTGGCCGGGGTCGAGATCCGGGAGACCAGCTATTCGGTCGAGCCCATCGAAGGCACCGACGAGTACGCCATCCTGGCAGTGAACGCGAACTTCCGAGGCAGCTACGACAATCTGGTGCGGTTCCTGTACCGACTGGACCGCTCGGATCTGTTCTTCATAATCGGATCGCTCGGCGCGAGCCCCCGCAACGAGGGCAGTTCGAGCGAGCTGCGGATCAACATGCGGTTCGACACGCTGGTGAGGGACCTGTAGGCGGGAAGCATGGAACTCGGCGCGAACAGGAAGTCCCTTACGCAGCTTGGAGTGCTGCTGGCCCTGCTGGCGCTCGTGACGTACTTCCAGTTCTTCCGGGAGCCGGAGTCCCCGGCCCGGCCGGCGCAGGCGACGCAGGCACCCGCACCGGGCGCGAGCCAGGGCACGTCCGGGCAGCAGGCCGCCACCGCGCAGCCCCGGGGACGCTTCCAGCCGAGAGTGGGGCGGCCGGGACGGGAGGTGGCGCTGGATCCGCTGACCGCCGACGCGACGATCCGCAAGGATCGCCTTCAGCGGCTGCGCGAAATCGAGGAGCCTGCGGTCGAGCGGGACATCTTCAACTTCGGGCGTCCCAAGCCCGTCCGGGTCCAGGGTCCGACGCAGGAGGAGATGCGACAGGCCCAGCAGCGACTGGAGCAGGCCCGTCGCGCGCCGCCGCCACCCCCCAGCAAGCCCGCACAGCCTCCGCCACCGCCCCCGGCCAAGCCGCCGCCCTGGAAGTACTATGGGGTCGCAAGCCTGCCCGACTCGGACAGCCGGCGGGCCTTCCTGCTCGACGGCGAGGAGATTCTCGTGGTGGCGGAGGGCGCGATGGTCCGCGACAGGTACCGGATCGGGACGATCGGCGAGGAGGGAATCCAAATCGAGGACATCCGGGCCGGTCAGGAGTTCTCGATTCCATTGCAGGTCCCGAAATGACGGCGCGCGCGGCAGCGGGGAGAAGGGGCGAACGCGGCTACGTGCTGCTGGCCCTGCTGGCTGCCTCGGCGGTTCTCGTCGCCACGCTCGCGCTGAGCCTGCCCCGCATGGCGGTCCAGCGCCAGCGTGACCGGGAGCAGAAGCTGATCGACAGGGGAGAGCAGTACCAGAGGGCGATCGAGCTGTACTTCCGCCAGCACAACAAGTATCCGGAGGAGATCGAGGATCTCGAGGAGACCGACGGGGTGAGGTACCTCCGGCGCCGGCATCCCGAGCCGATGGGATCGACCGGAGAATGGCGGATCATCCACATGGGCGAGGACGGACGATTCGAGGACTCGCTGCTGCACGACCTAGATAAGGACGGGGACGCCGCCGGGCGAACCGCGATGGGAGGGCTGCCGGGCTTCGGCTCCGGGCCGTCTCAAGGGGCGGCGCCCTATCCGGCCGCGGCCAGCCCGTCCGGCACAGTGCCGGACGGCCCGGCACCGGTTGCCCCATTCGGATTGCAGGACCCGCGGCTCGGCCAGGGCCCGCAGCCCCTCGTCGGAGCGGCTAGGGCCCGGACCGCACGCGAGTCCGCGGCGCCGGACGTTTCCGCGCGCGACCGATACAGCCAAGGCTTCGACTTCGGCACTGACAACCCAATTGCCGACTCCGAGGACAGCTCCGAAACACAGGACCGCAGCCGGATGCTGCCCAGCACGATCCCGATGGACGAGAACGAGATCGGTGCGGGCTTCGGGCCCGCGAACCAGGACCCACGCGTCGGCGCCGTGCCGGGTGGTTCTTCCGGATTCGGCCAGGCACCGGCCGGTGCTGCCGTAGGCCGAGGCGGGCCAGGCCTACCCGGCGGGGGCAACCAGGCAGGACTGGCTGCCGGCTCGGGGGCGGCACAGATGATCCACGGCCTGCTGACCACTCCGAGATCAGCCATCCAACCCGGCGCACCCTCGGCACAGTCGCCGGCTGCCGCTCAGCGGATGTTCGAGCGTGGAATCGCGGGAGTGGCCAGCACCAGCGAGGAGCAGGGGATCAAGACCTACAAGGGTCGGCAGGCGTTCAACGAGTGGGAGTTCGTGTTCGACTACCGCGAAGCGACCGGTAGCGCACAAGCCGGTGCGCAGGGCCGCCAGGCCGGCAGCAGCGGGCAGCGCGACCCGAGCCCTGGTGGCGCCAGTTCCCGCCAGAGCACGCGATCCCCGAACGGGGGCCGCTCGCGGAGGTGAAGGCCGCGCGGGCCCTTGCGGCCGCGAGGCCGGTGTCGCTCAGAAATCGAGCCGGAGCCCGAAACGCACCGATCTGGGCGAGTTGCATTGCGAGAAGACGCGGCCGAACGACGAAGCGCTCCAATTCCGGTTCGGGTCACAGAAGACGACCCGATTGAAGGCGTTTGCGATCTGGGTCTCGAAGCGCACCTTCAGTTTCGGGTTCATCCAGGCGTCTTTTTGCAGCCTGAAATCCTCGGCCACCTGGTGGAAGCCCCGCACGAAGTTCATGGTCCGGGACGCATTCCCGAAGTTCAGGGGCCCGGGGTCGGCGAACGCAGCCCGGTCGAAGAATCTGTCGTTCGCATCGTCGAACGGCCCCCGGTGATCGATCCGGACCCGCTCGGTCAGTATGTCGGGACGCTTCTGGCCGTTAAACAGGAATGGCTGCAGGTCGTTTGCCATCACCACGTTCACCGGTGTTCCCGTCGCCAGTCGGAGTATCCCTGAGACGGACCAGCCTCCAAGGACCTTCGCGACCAAGCCCTCCCGGCGCTCCCGGAAGAACGGAACCTGCTGGGTGAAGGCGGCCACCAGGCGGTGGGGAACGTCGGCGAAGCTCAGCCCTCTCTCCAGCGAATGGGTATCGACCGGGTTCTGGGGACCGTGGTCGAGGCCGTCCCAAGGCGGTGGCCTGCCCGCCCCCATCCCGGTCAGCTTGGACCATGCATAGTTGGCACGGAACTGCAATCCGTCGGTGAACCGCCGGTCGAGCCGGACCTTGAGCGCGTGATAGAAGCTGTTTCCTGCCGGAACATTGAGATAGCCGATATGGAACATGTGCGGGAATGGCCGGAGTGCCTGGGCGACAGAGCTGACGAATCCCGGGTAGGGCATCCGCACGCCTTGAGAAGGGGACGCTGCGTGCCCCGCTGTCGACGAGAGCATGCTGGGGCCGAGACCCAGCACCGAAGTCGCGTTGGCGTTCGCGGCCGGCCCGAGAACGCGTCGGTCAGCGATCAGGCGGCTGCCCCGGTTGCCTTCGTACGCAATGTCGACAGCTGTCGAGCGCGTCAGCTGCCTCTGGAGGGCTAGCGACCACTGCTGGACCCGCGGAAGCGTCGCGCGATCCTTCGTGACGGCGACCGGGGACGTATTGTTGCCGATCGCTGGGTCGATGGCGGGAGGCATGACGATGCTGGACCGCGGAAAGCCGTCGTCGAGAAGGTACGCGGGCCGGCGGCCGTTGGTCAGGTCATTAGCCGTGGCGTGGAATCGGAATCCAAGGGTGTTCACCGTGTCGAATTGCGCGTGGGACACGGAAGAGTAGTAGATGCCGTAACCGCCTCGCATCACGCTCCGCGGCCCGAGGCGGTAGGCAAACCCGACGCGGGGCCCGAGGGCGTCAATCGGCGGAGCCTCGAGCGTTCGTGTCCCGGTCCGCCCCGGTCCGTGCCCGGCGAATATCATCGCCCCCAGCCGACCGCCGGCCCCCGGATTCGGCGCTCTCGGATCGAACGTCGACATGTTGTCGTCCCGCTCGCGGATCGCCGACTGGTAGTCGAATCGGAATCCGATGGTCAGAGAGAGGGCGGAGCTGACCCGGATCTCGTCCACCAGGCTCCACGACAGGAAGTTCTCCATGATTGTCGGGAAGTCCGGGATCTGGAATTGCGTCGCATTGACCTGGCCTAGCAGGAAAGACGCGAACGGGTCCCCGGTGAGCGGCAGGTTGTTGCCCGACGCGTCGTACCCGCCGGTGTGCATGCGGTGGAAATTGAAGGTACCGGCGACATTGTTCGCCCAGCCGCGGAACGGATACCTGTGGTGCCGGAATTCACCGCCGAGGGTGATCTGGTGCCGGTCGCGAATCCATGTCAGGCTGTGCGAGACGCTGTAGCGGTGATTCGCCTGGAAGCCGTTCCGGCCCTGCTCATTACCGAGCGTCGAGTACCGCGTGTTCCCGGTGAAGCTCAGGACGGGAGGGCCGGCATCCGTCGCGGGCAGGCCGTTGCCGCCCGATCCCCACAGCATCTCGGGCCAGCCGGCGCCGGCCGAGAGGGAATGGCCGGTCACGTGGAGCTCGTCGTAGCCGATGACGGTCTGGTTCAGGAGGTTCGAGCGGCCGACCCAGTCCAGCTTCAGCCGGACGTGATGGGTCGTGACGTCCTCGTAGAGCCCGGAGCCGTAGTACTGGCGGTTCCTCTGGGGCGACTCGACCGGGTCGAACTCCGAATCGCAGCCCCGGGGGCCTCCGCAATTGCGGACCGCCGGGTGGCTGGTCCGGCTGAAGTCGAAGCTCGAGCGGAACGCGGACGTGAACGCATGGTCCAAGCGGAAGTAATGGCTGGGTGCATTGAGGGACCAGAACTGGCCCTCGAAGGGGTTCCCCTGCAGGTTGAACTCCAGGCCCCCGCGATGGGGCCGCTCGACGAACCGCATCACCTGGGAGGCCACGCCGCTGCGCATCGGATGGGCCGCAGGAATCGTATTGTTGGGCAGCGGGTCCCGAAGCGGTATGCCTTGCACTGTCCGAGTGGACGCGGGGTCGAACACCTGGCCCTCTAGGACGCTCCGGCCGGCAGCATCGACAGCGAGCTGGCGACCGGTCAGCAGGCCCCCGAAGTCGCCGTTCCGGAACGAGTCGACAGGAACGGAATTGCCGAATCCCGACTGCGCTCCATCGCGCACGGCAAGACGCTCGTAGTGATAGGAGAAGAACGTCTTGTCTTTAATGACAGGACCGCCCACGAATGCACCGTAGCGGTTTTGCTGGGACCGGCTTTCCCTTCCGAAGAAACCGCGGGCGTCCAGCTTGTCGTTGCCCAGTTCGTGGTACAGCGCACCGTGAAACTCGTTGCTTCCGCGCTTGGCGGGCGACGCGGAGAAGCCGAGCCTGGCTCCGGCCGACGGAGAGCGAGTGGTTTGAGTCTCGCTCACCGGATCGCGGCCCGTGTCGTCGAAAGGGCTCGCGCCGCCGGCACGGGCCGCGAAGTCGCAGCCGCCCGCGCCTTGCTCGTGCTTCCTCGTCAGGGCTCCGCAAGCCTCCGCCGCCCTGCCTTGGCTACTAGTCTTGTTTGCCTGGGAAACCGCTTCCGCAAGCACGAGGTCTTGCCGGGCCTCTATGCCGTCCGAAACCCCGACCCTTACTTGGAGGGACGCCCCGAAGCCGCCACTCACCGCCTGGACGAAGTAGTGTCCCGGAGGCACGGGGGGCGTCCTGAACGCCCCGTACCGGTCAGACCGGACGGTGACCAAGGGCTCGGCCGACAAGCCTGTGATGGTGACGGGGACGTTGACCGCCGCCGCCCCGGAAGCGTGCCTGACCATGCCCCCGATGTATCCCCACTGCTCCGGACGCTCCGAAGCAAGCCCCAAGCCTGCCGCTAGGAGCAGACCGGCCGCCGAAATACACAGGGATCGATTCACAGCATCGTTTCGGAATACCCGAGGCCTCGCCGGGCATCCGTGCCGCCAGTTCGCCAACTAGTGTCCACCATTTCGCGTCCCTGAGGCAACGCTGATTCTATCCGGGCATGGTAACGGTGCGGACCTGGGCCTCGGATTCCCAGGGAGTCAACTGTTGATGTGCAATTCGACGAGACTGCAGCCGGAGCAGGATTCCAGAGAGTGCTCGCAGCCAGGATTCTCTGCCCCCAAACCGCGGGCGCATGCTGGAAGAGTGCGTCACTCCGATGATGCGTTTCCGACCTCGCAAGCCCGTTTGATCCACAGGAATCCGATCGGCTGCAGCCGACGTACTCAGCCTTGAGGAATCACAACTGACCCGTCAGCCAAGCAGCCACAGGATGGCGGCCACACCGCCGAGAATGGCGAGAGTCTGGGCCAGCATGGCGCGAATAATGCGCATTTCAGCTGTCACAATGGCCACCGAGATGCCGGTGCGGAGGGCGGCCAGACCAGCATCCAGTGCTGTCTCCGTCGCAGGATTATTGCAATCGGCGGCTGTGGCCACAGCACCGGCAATGGCATCTGCGTGGTCGCGGTCAACGCCGGCGTCGGTCAGGCCGCGGATGATCGCGAGCGTGTCGAACGTCCTGGTCCTCCTGCAGCGCTAGCCAGCGGTCGCCAACGTGCACTGGCATGCCTCGGCGATGGGCGCGATCGTTTCCCGAGCCCCAGGGCGGTTCCGCGATGCGGGCTAATGCACGAGGTGGAGGCAGCGCACGCACCGGGGGCCGGCGATGCCCGTAACCCGAGGGCCGGCATCCCTTGGCCGACGAGCTTGGATGCGTTCCGGCGGTCCCGGAAGATCCGGGGGCCTGCCTCGCGGCTGGCCCCCGGACATGACTAGAAGACGAACTTCAGCCCGATCTGCATGATGCGCGGCGCGCGGGCGCTGGAAATCTTGCCGAAGTTCCGGTTGCCGACCTGCGCGTTCGGGAAGTTGAAGTTCGGGTGGTTGGGGAAGTTGAACGCCTCCGCGCGGAACTGAAGCCCGTACTTCTCCCCGAAGCGGATGTTCTTGTACAGCGAGAAATCCCAGCCGACGGTGCCCGGGCCGACCAGGACGTTCTTGCCGGCATTGCCGAAGGTGAACGGCTGGTTCGGCACGAAGGCGGCCTCGTTGTAGAACCTCGCCGGGTCGGGATTGTCCAGCTTCCAGGAGGCTCCCGCCACCACGTCCGGCCGGTCCCCGCCGCCGACGTTCGCGGGGTTGCCGGCGACCGTCAGGTGCTGGGGGGTGCCGGAAGTCAGCGTGACGATAGAACCCATCGACCAGCCTCCGAGCACGGCGTTGAGGCCCGGACTCCAGGCGCTGCCGAAGCTCTTGCCACGCCCGAAGGGCAGCTCGTAGACGAAGCTGCCGATGAATCGGTGGCGCATGTCCTGGGCGCCGTTGCCACGCTCGCGCCTCCAGTCGAGCGGGTCTAGGACGAAGCGGAGGTTCGAGCCCGGTGCATCGCCGGAGCCGGTAACCCCCCGCGCGTCGCCGATCACGTGCGACCAGGAGTAGGACAGGATGTATGTCAGACCCTGCGAGTAGCGCTTCTCGAACTTCGTCTGCAAGCCGTGGTACAGGGTGTTCTCGCGGAACGCGTGCCGGTTCATCCTTCCGAGCGTGATGAATCCTCCCGGCTCGGTGCCGTCGAAGCACAGGTCGCCCCGGCACGAGGCGGGAATCTCGGTCCTGGCCCAGGGCCGGCGGGAATTGGGGCTGCCCGGACCGGGTCGCGGCAGGTTCTCGTCGTACCGCCCGATCATGTGGTTCATCTTGTTGCCGAAGTAGCCGATCTCCCAGAGGGAGTCCATGGGGAGCGAGAACTGCAGGTTGAGGTTCCAGTTCTGCGCTAGCGGCCAGTTCGGATCGACCTCGAAGGACGACATCTCGACACCCCGGGCGTTCCTCGGGCTGATGGTGCCCTCCGGCAGGCCCTCGGAGTGCTTCAGCGTCGGCTCGATGCGCCCGGTGACCAGGCTGGACTTGATGTGGAAGGGCGGCATCGTCTCCATGAACTCGCCGCCGCCGGTGTTCGACATGTTGCCGTAGAAGAGTCCGTACGCCATACGAAGGACCGTCTTCTCTGTCAGCTTGTAGGCGAGCCCGAATCGCGGCGCGAAATTCGTCTTGTCGGTGGTCATTAGCGCCCGATTGAAGTAGTCGTCGCCGTTGAGTCCCGCGACGTGGATGAAGCCCTGGTCGCATCCGCCCGGCGTGACCCGGGCCTCCAGGCTGCAGGGCCCGAGATTGAAGTTGGCGATCCCGTCACGGGTCTCGTAGTAGGGCGGGTTGAGCTCGTACCGAATCCCGAGGTTGAGCGTGAGCCTGTCGTTGACCTTCCAGTCGTCCTGCGCGTACATGTGCAGGAAGTTGGTCCGCATGTTCATGTAGACCGTGTTCGACGCCCCGAACTCGCGGGCGTAGCCGAGCAGGAAGTCGCCCATCGAATCCCCGGTCCCGCCGCGGTTCGAGGGCGAGCGCTCGGTGAAGCGCCCGTCGTACCAGATCGTTCCCATCGTGCGCTGCGGGTTGTCGATGAAGCTCTGCAGCCACCAGGACTGGATCCCGAACTTGATGGCGTGGTTGCCCTTCGTGTAGGTCGTGTCCGCGGAAGCCTGGCGAGTCTGGGACTGGATCAGGTTCGGCCGGAACGTGTTGTTGCCCAGCTGGGAATAGCCCGTGAGGGTCATCTCGTTGGTTCCCCGAAGGTGCTGGTTGAAGCCGGGAATGCCCAGCTTCGCGTTGATGTTCTCGGCAATGTCGAGATGCGACTCGACATCGGTGTCCAGGTAGTTCCACCCGGCGCGGAAGGCAGTGATCAGGCTCGGCGACCAGACCTTCTGGTAGGAGGCGACAGTGTTGTTGCTGGTCACGTTCTGCGTGCCGCCCCTAGACATCGAACCGAAGTCGGGAATCGCCGGGTACCGCGGCGTGCTGCCGATGTTCTGCTCCTGGCTGCTCCAGCGCACGAAGAAGTTGTCCGTGGACGTGAGGTTCTGGTCGTAGCGAATGTCGAACTTGTGGAAGTCCTGGTTGCGGGGCGTCACGAACGTGTAGTTGCGGGTGGCATCCGCGTTGTCGGGGTCCGGGTACCAGTTCCGCATGATGTTGGTGACGCGATCGAACCGGCTTTCGGGGATCACGTTGTTGGCAAATGGCTGCCGCTCGGTTCCGTCCCACGTCAGCGGGTCGTGGACGATGTCGCCGCCGCTGAAGTCGCCCTGGCGGAAAGCCACGGACGGCACGGTCGAGACGAAGGTGCTCGATTCCCGCACGTCGGTGAGTTCCGCGTCTCCGAACAGGAATGCCCGGTTCCGCTTGATCGGCCCGCCGACAGCGAAGCCGTACTGCTTGCGCGCGAACTTGGGCTTCTCCTGCCCGGCAGGCGCGAAGAAGTTGCGGGCGTCCATCGCCTCGTCGCGGAAGAACCCGAAGCCGGTTCCGTGCAGCTCGTTCGTGCCGGACTTGATCGAGAGGCTCACGATCCCGGCCGACGTCCGGCCGTACTCGGCCGCGAAGCCGTTCGTGATGACCTTGAATTCGGAAATCGCGTCGATCGAGGGCTTGACAGCTTCCTTCTGCCTGCCCTGGGAGGCAATGGACTGGTTGTTGTTGTCCATCCCGTCGATCACGAAGTTAACCTCCGTGCCTCGCTGGCCGCCGATCGACACACCCTGGCCGCGGGACATGACCGTGCCGGACGAGATCACGGCCAGCTGGAGGTAGTCGCGGCCGTTTAGCGGCAAGTCGACGATCTGGCGGTTCTCGATCACCGTTCCCGCCGAAGCCTCGCTGGTCTGTAGCAGAGGGGCGGACGCCTCCACTTCGATGACCTCGGTGACCGCCCCGATCTCGAGCGTGATGTCAAGCTGGCGGGTGTCGCCGATGGACAGCGCCACGCCGCTTCCGGAGTACTGCTTGAAACCATCCGCCTCGGCGAGGATGATGTACTCGCCGATCCTGAGGGGCGGCGAGCGATAGGTGCCGGTCTCGCCGGCCTGTGTCGTGTACTCGGTTCCCGTGGCGAGGTGAGCGAAGGTGACGGCAGTTCCGGGGACCACCGCCCCGGTCGCGTCGGTCACGGTGCCAACGATGAGAGCGGTGTCGGCCGCCTGGCCGTACAGGACGCCAGTGCAGAGTACGGCGCAAAGCAGCGCCAGCAAGGCGCGAGAGCGAATGTTCACAGTTCTTCCTCCTGATTGCGGGGCTTGACCCCGGATCCGATTGGTCGGGTCGGATAGCCCCACCGCACTTGGACGGCCCCTGACTAGTTCCAGTCCAAGCCCCACCAAGCTACCAGACCGCATGGCGACGGCACAACTACGGGAGGAAGCCGCAGACGCTCAATTCTCGGTGTCTTCCGGAACCTGCGGCCGTCGGCAGCACAGGCCAAATCCGAAGGCCGATCCGGCCAGAGTCGCACGCCGCCATGACAGGGCAGGTGGATTCGCGGCCGCATCGAGGACGCACAAGCCACAAGGGCGGCCCGGACACCATCGTCCCGTCCGGGCTCTCAGGCCGCGCCTCTTCACCCCCTCGCCGCGGCCGAATTGCCGCCCGTTCCCGAGGCGGGGAACGGGCGGCTGCTGGCTCGGAGCCTAGGCCGGCTAGAAGATGAATTTGATGCCCAGCTGCAGGTTGCGGGGGTTCGCCGCGCTGCTGACGATGCCGTAGTTGGGATTGCCGACCCTAGTATTGGGGGAGCCGAACTGCGGGGTGTTCGTGAAGTTGAACGCCTCGAAGCGGAACTGCGCCGAGTACTTCTCACCGAACTGGAAGCTCTTGTACATCGAGAAGTCCCATTGCGAACGCCCGGGGAGCCGCAGAACACCCTTGCCGGAGTTGCCGAACGAGAGCGGCTGATTCGGAACGAATGCGGCCGGGTTCCACCATAGGCTGGGGTCCTGTTTGGCCGGATTCACGCTCTGGCCGGCGACTACGTCGGGCCGGTCGACATGGGAGAGGTCGTTGATGTTCGACCTGCTGGCTCCCTGCACGGCGGGCGTCGCCGGCGTGCCGCCGATCAGCGTGACAATCGAGCCGATCGACCAGCCGGCCAGCAGGGTCCGCTTGACGCCGGTCGAACCCTTTAGGAAAGGCAGCTCGTAGACGATGCTGCCGATCAGGCGGTGCCGGATGTCCTGGGGTGTGGGTCCGCGTTCGTGGCGCAGGTCGAGCACGTCGTTGACAACGCGTGCGTTCTCTCCCGGCGCCCCGCCGGAGCCGGGAATCGAACGCCAGTCGCCGATGGCATGAGACCAGGAATACGACACGATGTAGGTCATGCCCTGGGAGTAGCGCTTCTCCAGCTTGGTCTGCAGCCCGTGGTACAGGGAGTTCCAGCGGAACGAGTGCATGTTGGCCCTCCCCAGCGTGATGTAGCCGCCCGGATCGCTGCCGGGGAACTCGACATCGCCGCGCCTCGCCGAGGGCACGAAGGCCGCCCGCCAGGGCCGCCGCTCGTTGATCCCGCCGGTCGGGGGAATCACCTTCTTGGTGATGGGGTCGTAGACGTACTCGCCCGGCCGGGGAACATTGTTGTCCCAGCGACCCATCATGTGGTTCATCTTGTTGCCGAAGTAACCGACCTCCCAGAGCGTGTCTCCGGGCAGCGAGTACTGGATGTTGAAGTTCCAGTTCTGCGCCATGGGCCAGTCCGGTTCGGGCTCCCATCCGGACATCTCCACGGCGCTGGCGTTGCGGGCGGAGATCGTGTTGGGCGGCAGTCCTCCGCTCAGCGGGTACTGGCCCGGATCACCCGGGTCGGGAGACAGGCCGACCTTGAAGTGGAATGGCGGCTGCGTCTCCTTGTACTCGCCTCCGCCCGTGTTGGAGAAGGTCCCGTAGAAGATTCCGTAGGCCATCCGAAGAACGGTCTTGTCTGTGAGCTTGTAGGCGATCCCAAGCCGTGGCGCGAAGTTCAGGGCATCGGGCTTGGTAAGGCGACGCGGGGTGCCATCCACGCCGGCTACCTTGATCTCGCCCTGAGTGATGCTGCCCGTGTAGTTGGTGACAGCGTCCGGATGAACGTACTGCTGCCAGCGGCGATCTGCGTCCGGTCGGCCGGTCCCCGGATCGAAGTAGCCGATGCCGTCGCGTGTCTCCAGGAACGGCGGGTTGTACTCGTAGCGCACTCCGAGGTTCAGGGTCAGCCGGTCGTTCACCTTCCAGTCGTCCTGGACGTAATAGTGCTGGTAGGGCGAGCGCATGTTCATGTAGATGTAGTTCGACCCTCGCATGCCGTTCGTCGTCCCGAGCAGGAAGTCCGCGAAACCGTCGCCGCCCGCGCCGAAGGGTGCCTCCCTCGTGAACTGACGGGGGATGAAGATCGTCCCCAGCGCCGTCTGCGGATTGACGATCCCCGTCTGCATGAAGAAGATCTGCGCGCCGAACTTGATGGCGTGGTTGCCCTTGGTCCAGGTGTTGTCCGCCGAGACCTGCCGGGTCTGCGACTGGATGAGGTTCGGCGCCCAGTTCGAGTTGCCGAGGGCCTGCCAGCCGCCGATCTGGAGAATCGCCATGCCGCGCAGGTCATGGTCGAAGCCGGGGATCCCGATCTCCCTGTTGATGTTCCCCGGCACGTCGGGGTGAATCTCGGCGTCCGTATCGAGGTAATTCCAGCCGAGGCGGAGGTTCGAGATCAGCGTGGGGCCCCAGATGTGATTCCAGCCGAACGCCGCATTGTTGCTGGTCACGTCGAGGGAGTTGCCACCGGGAACCATGGTCCCGAAGTTCGCCGTCGGCGGCAGGCCCGGCCGGTTGCCGCGCAACTGCTGCTGCGAGCTCCACCGCGCGAACAGGTTGTCCTGGCTTGACAGATTGTGGTCCCAGCGGAGGTCCCACTTGCTGAAGTCCTGGTTGCGGGGGGGCTGGTAGGTGTGGTTCCTGCGCAGGCCGGGGACCTGCGGGTCGGGGTAGAAGTCCCTCGCGACCGCCGCGACGGGGTCGAACCGAGAGACGGGAATGACCTGGTTCGGGAAGGGCTGCCTCGCGTCGGAGATGTCGCCCCCGGCAGTGAAGGGATCGTAGATGGTCCGACCCGTCACTTCCGCGAACTCCCCGGAGAAGTCTCCCTGCCGCATGGCCGGCGACGGGATCGTGCGCACGAAGGTATCCGACTCGCGAACGTCCGTGAGCTCCAGGTCACCGAAGAGGAACGAACGGTTTCTCTTGATCGGCCCGCCAATCGCGAAGCCGTACTGGTTGCGCCCGAACTGCGGCTTGTCGGCATTCGGATTCGCGAAGTAGTTCCGGGCGTCCATCACCTCGTCGCGCATGAAGTAGAAGCCGGTGCCGTGAAGCTCGTTCGTGCCGGACTTGATTGCCAGGGACACGATCCCCGAGGACGACTTCCCGTACTCGGCGGAGAAGCCGTTCGTGATCACCTTGAACTCGGCGACCGCGTCGATCGACGGCTTGACCGCTTCCTTCTGGGCCCCCTGGGAGGCGATCGACTGGTTGTTGTTGTCCACCCCGTCGATCATGAAATTGACTTCCGTGCCACGCTGGCCTCCGATGGAGACGCCCTGTCCGCGCGACACGACCGTGCCGGCGGAGATGACCGCGAGTTGCAGGTAGTCGCGGCCATTGAGCGGCAGGTCGACGATCTGGCGGTTCTCGATCACCGTGCCTGCGGAGCTCTCGGTGGTCTGCAGCAACGGGGCTGAGGCCTCGACCTCGATGATCTCCGTGACGGCGCCAACCTCGAGCGGGACGTTCAGTTCGCGCACGTCCCCGATGGACAGTGTGATGCCCGATCCCGAATACGCCTTGAATCCGTCCGCCTCGACCACGACGATGTAATTCCCGATCCGCAGCGGGGGGGAACGGTAGCTCCCGGTCTCGTTCGTCTCGGTCACGGATTCCGTGCCCGTTTCGACGTGAGCGAAAGTCACGGTGACGCCGGGAATCACGGCGCCGGTGGTGTCCGTGACCGTTCCGACGATCAGCGCGGTGTCGGCCTGCTGCGCAGCGAGGTACGGCGCAAGCACAAGTAACACGACTAGCGGGACAGTCCTAATGATGAATGGCATGCGCATTATTGCCTGGTCTCCTTTGTTTGCTTGGCGGACGACCCTAGGGCAGCCCGTCTGGTGTGGAAGTGCCGGGAGGAACCGCGAGCGGCGTCCCGGCTGTACCTGTATGGAGAAAAAGGTTACAGGCAGCACTCCGACCGTGTCAAGTGTTGCAGTTGTCTTGCAGCAAGCGGGCCGTGCCCGGCCGCCAGGCACGGCGAATTGACATCCAGTTGACATCGCGCTACCTTGAGGGCCGTGGACGCTGCACGAGCGGCGGGCTTCGGTCTCGCATCGCTTCTTCTGGCAGCGAGCGCCTGCCTCTGCCTGCGCCAGTCGGCCAGCCTGCCTGCCACCGCGGCACACGACTGCGGAAGCGCTTCCCCCGCCCCGACCGGCGAGATTCCCGATCATTGCTTGGCGGACTGCCTCACGGTCGCCACGTTCGAGGCCGACAGGGATGCCGGCAGAGTCCAGACTCTCGGGAGCGAGGAGGCGCCGGGACGGGCTGCTGCTCCGGCACCGACCGCAGCAGCAGCGCGCATGCGGCCGAGCGAATCGGCTTTCCCGCCCGGACGGGAACCGCCACCGTACATCCTCCATTCGTCACTACTGATATAGGCCTCCCGGCCCGTTACTTCACTGGGAAGCGCTTCGAGGCCCGCTCGGGCGCCGGCACAAGCGCACTTGTCTGCGCTGGAGCCGGTCGAAAGCGCTAGCAGGGACGTTGGCCGGGCGGTGTGGATGGGTCCCCCTCCCACCCGCCTCAACGGAAGAGGAATGGAGGAACCCGAAGATGGGAGCGCAATGGGCCGCCGGGCTGCTGCTGGCCGTGTCGCCAGCCGTGGGCACGCACGGCGATGAGAGGCTGGCCGCGTTGATCGACGAGGCCCTGCAGAACAATCCCGGCATTCGAATGGCCTTCGCCGACTACCAGGCGGCGCTGCACCGAGTGCCCCAGGCCGCATCCCTGCCGGATCCTCGGCTGTCCGTAACGCAATTCACCAGATCGATCGAGACGCGGGTCGGCCCCCAGCGGCGGATGCTCTCCGTGTCACAGGACATCCCAGGATTCGGCAAGCGCGCGGCGAGGAGCCAGCTTGCGTCCAAGTCCGCGGCGACAGCCGACGAGATGCACCAGGCACGCAGGGCCGACGTCGCGCGCCAAGTCAAGCGGACCTACTTCAGCCTGGGCTTCATCGATCGCGCCATCGATGTGAGCCTCGAGGACGAAGCGCTCCTGAAGCATATCGAGGAACTGGCGCGCGACCGCTACGCCCAGGGCTTCGGCCTGCAGGCCGATGTAGTGAGGCTCCAAGCGCAAATCACGAGATCCATGAGCGACCGGGTGCGACTGGTGCGACAGCGCGTCGACCTGGAATCCGCGCTGAACTCGATCCGCGGCCTGCCCCCCGACAGTCCGGTCGGCAAGGTGCGTCTACCTGAACGCCCGGCGGTGAAGCTCGACAGACGGATGCTTGTGGAAGCGGGGCTGCACCAGCGTCCCGAACTGCGGGCTGCGCTCTCGCGCATCGAGGAGAGGGAGAAGGGCGTCGACCTTGCCAGGAAGCATTTCCGCCCCGACTTCTCGGTGGGCGTCACGTGGGGGAACGTGCGGGCCCGGGGCGTGCCCTCGCCCGACATGCCGCTCGCGGAGAACGGCAAGGATTCGTACGGCCTGACGTTCGGGATGACGCTGCCGCTGCGGCGCGCCAGGCTCGATGCAGGGGTTCGCGAAGCGGCCGAGGCGATGTCGGCGGCGCGGGAAGCCTACCGGGATGCCGCCAACCGAATGGAAGCCGAGGTGCGTTCCATCACGTTCGAACTCGAGACGATCCAGAGGCAGATGGACTTGTATCAGAAGGCCTTGCTGCCGCAAGCGGAGCAGGCCCTGCTGTCCACGCAGGCGGCCTACTCGGCCGGTTCGGAGGGCGTGGTCAGCCTTCTGGACATCCAGAGGGAGCTGCTGGACGTGCGACTCGGCCTGGCCCGCCTGCATGCGGACTATCTCGGCTCGATCGCCGATCTGGAGAGGGCCATCGGAACAGCCGTTCCCGAGGAGGATCCTTCATGACCAAGTCACGGGTGATCGCAGTGGCCGGGGCCCTTGTCGCGGGCATCTTGATCGTAGTCGCGGCCTGGGGCCCGCCGGCATGGGAGTACCCCGCCATCCTGCCCGACGGCGACGAGACGCACTCCGAGCACGAGACCCACCTCTACACCTGCGGAATGCACCCGCAGATCGTCCAGGAGGGTCCCGGGCGATGCCCCATCTGCGGCATGGAGTTGGTCCCGCTGGCGACAGGCACGGAGACAGAGACCGGACCGGCTGGCGTCCGTGTCAGCAAGCAATTCGTCCAGAACTTCTCGGTGCGCACGGAGAGGGTCCTCCGCAGGCATCTTCCCGCCCAGATCCGCACGATCGGCTATCTCGACCAGGACGAAGCGAGGCTCGTCTCAGTCAGTGCCAAGTTCGAGGGCTGGATCGAGCAGGCGCGGGTCAGCGTCGAGGGCGAGCGGATCGCCGAGGGCGACAAGCTGTTCGAGATCTACAGCCCCGAACTGGTAACCGCCCAGCAGGAGTACCTCGCCGCGATCGACTTCGCCCACGGCCTCCGGGAGCGGGGAGCGTACGATGACGCCATCCGGCGCGCCGATTCGCTGGCGCTCGCCGCCCGGGAACGGCTGCTGCACTGGGACCTGACCGCCGAGCAGATCGACCGCTTGGTGCGTTCCGGGCAAGTCGGGCGAACACTGGACTTCTTCTCGCCCGCCTCGGGCGTCCTGGTGGAGAAGGCAGCGGACTCGCTCGAGGGGATGCGGGTGAGACCGGGCCTCACGGTCCTCAAGATCGCAGACCACTCGACCTTGTGGGCGAAGGTCGAGTTCTACGAGCACGACGTCCGGAACCTCAGTGCCGGCCTGCGCGCAGAGATCACGCTGGACGCGTTTCCGGGCCGGTCGTGGGACGGGAAAGTCCTCTTCTTCCGTCCTTCGATGAACCCGCAAACCCAGACCCTGACCGGCTTCATCGAAGTCGACAACGGGGACGGCCTGCTGCGGCCCAAGATGTACGCCACCGTCCGGATCCGGCTGCCGGGGGTCCGGAACGCCCTAGTGGTCCCGGCCCAGTCCGTTCTCCACAGCGGGGACCGGGCGGTCGTCATCGTCGC
Organism: Bryobacterales bacterium; assembly: GCA_965263255.1. GTDB lineage: Bacteria > Acidobacteriota > Terriglobia > Bryobacterales > UBA6623 > VXMF01. Next base: position 4,976,927 of record CBDHHA010000008.1, on the reverse strand, counting down.
CGAGGGCGAGGGTTCGTTCACCCCTCGCGAGGTGGAACTGGGCATCGAGAGCGAGGGCTGGGTACAGGTGCTGAGAGGAATCGACGAGGAGGCGGTCGTGGTGACATCCTCCCAGTTCCTGATCGACTCGGAGAGCAACCTGCGAACCGCGATCGCCCGGCTGCTGGGACCGCGGGAGGGCGGCGATGCGCCGCCGTCGCCGTAGCGCAGGGGTCCTTGGACGGGGGAGCCGAAAATGATTCAGCGAATCATCGACTGGGCGCTCGCGAACAAGCTGCTGGTGGTCGTCGGAGGCCTCTCCCTGTCCGCTTCCGGCGTCTATTCGCTCGGGCTCATGCCCGTAGACGCACTGCCGGACCTTTCCGCGGTGCAGGTGATAGTCCATACGGAGTTCCCGGGCCAGTCGCCCCGCATCATCGAAGACCAGGTCTCGTACCCGCTGACGACGCAGCTGCTCTCGGTGCCCCAGGCGGAAGTGGTGCGCGGTTTCTCCTACTTCGGCTTCTCGCTCGTGTATGTCCTGTTCGAGGACGGCACCGACCTGTACTGGGCCAGAAGCAGGGTGCTGGAGACCCTCGGCCAGGCAACGACGCTGCTCCCGGAGGGAGTCTCACCAGTGCTCGGGCCGGACGCCACGGGCGTCGGCTGGGCGTACATGTACGCCCTCCGGTCGGACCGCCACGACCTCAGCGAGCTGCGGTCCCTGCAGGACTGGTTCCTCAAGTACGAGCTGACCGGCATCCCGGGCGTGGCGGAGGTCGCCAGCGTGGGCGGCCACGTCCGCCAGTACCAGATCGTCGTGGACCCGATCAAGCTCCGGGGGTACGGAATCCCGATCTCGCGGATCCGTGACGCCGTGCAGCGCAGCAACAGCGACACCGGAGCCCGGCTGCTGGAGGTCGCCGAGAAGGAATTCATGATCCTGGGACAGGGCTACATCGAGTCGGTCGAGGACATCCGGAAGATCTCGCTCGGCACGGACGCCAGCGGCACTTCGGTCCAGTTGCAGGACGTCGCGCGAATCGATGTCGGCCCGGAGATCCGCCGCGGCCTGGCCGAATGGAACGGCCAGGGCGAGACGGTCGGGGCGATCGTGGTCGTCCGCCACGGAGCGGACACCCGGACGGTCGTGCGCCGCGTCAAGGCCCGCCTCGAGGAACTGAAGCGGCAGCTTCCCGAGGGAGTCGAGCTCCTGCCCGCGTACGACCGCACGTCGCTCATCGACCGGGCCATCGCCAGCCTGCAGTCGAGCCTTGCCCAGCAGTTCGCCGTTGTCGGCGCCGTATGCCTGCTGTTCCTGTTTCACGTTCCCAGCGGACTGGTCGCCGTCGTCACGATCCTGGTGGGAGTCCTGACAGCGAGCGTCGCGGCGGGGCTGGCGGGCATCCACTTGAACATCATGTCCCTCGGAGGCGTCGCGGTCGCGGTCGGCACGATGGTCGACGCGGCCATCGTGATGGTCGAGAACGCCCACCGGCACGTGTCCCGGGAAGGGGGGCGCAAGCCGCATTGGCGGGCGGTGGCGGATTCCTGCAAGGAGGTCGCGCCCTCGCTGTTCTTCTCCCTGCTGGTCATCACGGTCTCGTTCCTGCCGGTCTTCGCGCTGCAGGCGGAGGAGGGACGGCTCTTCCGGCCGCTCGCCTGGACCAAGACGCTCGTGATGGCGAGCGCGGCGTTGCTGTCGATCACTCTCGTGCCGGTGCTGGTGGGGCTCGCCGTGCGGGGCCGGGTCTCGTCAGGACGTGGCAATCCGATGAGCAGGCTGCTGGTCGCGCTTTACCGGCCGGTTGCAAGGCTTGCCATGCGATTCCGCATCGCGACCCTGCTCGTCGGGCTGGTCGTGCTCGCAGTGTCGATCGACGCGTTCCGCAAGCTGGAGTCGGAGTTCATGCCGCCCCTGTGGGAAGGGGACCTGCTCTACATGCCCACGACCCTGCCGGGGATCTCGATCGCGAAGGCGCGCGAGGTGCTGCAGCAGACGGACAAGATGCTCATGACATTCCCTGAAGTGGAGCATGTGTTCGGCAAGGCGGGGCGCGCCGAGACTGCGACGGACCCGGCCCCGCTCTCGATGATCGAGACCACCATCCAGCTGAAGCCGGTCGACGAGTGGAGGACCGGGATGACCCCGGAGAAGCTTGTCCAGGAAATGCACGCCGCCGTGCAGGTGCCTGGGGTCACCAACGCCTGGACGATGCCTATCAAGACCCGTCTGGACATGCTGTCTACCGGCATCAAGACGCCCGTCGGCATCAAGGTCGCGGGTCCGGAACTGGCGGTCCTGGAACGCATCGGCAAGGACATCGAGCAAGCCGTTCGCAGGGTGCCCGGCGCACTCACCGTCTTCGCGGAGCGCGTCATGGGGGGCAACTACCTCAATATCGAAATCGACCGGGACGCGATCGCGCGCCACGGGCTGCTAATCGACCACGTCCAGGATGCGATCAAGACGGCCATGGGAGGCGTCCAGGTTTCAACCACGGTCGAGGGGCGCCAGCGGTTCCCGGTCCAACTCCGGTACCGCCGGGACCTGCGGGATGACATGCCCGCGCTGAGGGACGTGCTGGTCCAGACTCCGATGGGCCACCAGCTCCCGCTCGGGCAGCTGGCTCATCTCAGCTATGCATCCGGACCGGCAGCGATCAAGAGCGAGAACGCGAGGCCCAACGCCTGGGTCTACGTGGACATCGCGAGCGGCGTCAATCTTGGCGAATTCGTGACCGCGGCCCAGCAGGCGGTCGAACGGGAAGTGAGCGTGCCGGCGGGCTACTCGCTGGCGTGGAGCGGCGCGTTCGAATCCGTGCAGAGGGTCGAGCAGCGGCTGCGGTTCCTGATTCCGCTGACGCTGGTCATCATCTTCGCAATCCTCCTGATCCACACGCGCTCGGCCGTGACCTCCTTGATCGTCCTGGCTGGCGCGCCGTTCGCCCTCAGCGGCGCATTCCTGCTGCTCGGCTACCTGGACTTCAGCCTGAGCGTCGCCGTCTGGGTCGGGATCATTGCGCTGACCGGCCTGTACGCGGAGACAGCGATCGTGTTCTGGCTGTATCTTGACCTCTCTTGCGAGGACTACAGGCGTACCGGTCGACTGACGGATCGCGGAGCCCTGATGCGAGCGATCCGGGACGGCGCGGTGTCGCGCGTGAGACCGATCTCGATGACCGTGGCCACGGACGTGCTGGGACTGCTGCCGATCATGTGGAGCACGGGAGCGGGCGCGGACCTGATGAAGCGTATCGCGACCCCCCTCTTCGGGGGCGTAGCGACGTCGGCGTTCGTTGTCCTCGTGATCTTCCCGGTCCTGCACTACTACCGGAACTCCCGCTCCCTGCCGCCGGCATCCCGGCCTGACGCATCCAAAGGAGACTAGCCCGTGAGACTAGCTGCACTCATGCTGATCGCCGCCGCCACGGCGTCGCCCCAGACCTCGTTCGAGTCGGTCTCGTTCGAGGTGACATGGAAGCGAGGGCCCCTTCCGGACAAGCGCGGCGTCCTGCACATGGACGAGGAGGGAGTGACGTTCCAGGCGAGCGGGGCGAAGCAGCGCGAGCGGTCGTGGCGCTACTTGGACATCCAGCACTTCGAACGCGTCAGCAGGACCGAGATTGCGATTCGCAGCTACGACGACTCCGCATGGCGGCTGGGACAGGACCGACGCTACCGCTTCGCGCTCCGTGACTCCGAGATCGGGGATGATCTCTTCGAGCGCGTCGTCGACAGAATCGGCAAGCCCGCGACGGACCGGGTGGCGCTGGAACCGCCCCAGGCAGACCTGGAGATTGCGGTCAAGCGCCTGAAGCGGTCCGGCGGTTCCCAGGGAACGCTGTACTTTGCATCCGACCGCATCGTGTACTCCAGTCCGAGCGCGGGGCATTCACGGACCTGGATGCTGGATCGCGATGTCGACACGGTCTGGTCTGCGGACCCCTACCGGCTGGAGATCCACGTCTACGAGGGAACGGAGCGGTTCACGCGCCCGGCGACGATATACCGGTTCGCGCTCAAGACCCGCCTGGATGAGGAGTTCTACCGCCGGCTGAAGATCCGGCTCTACGCTTCGGGCCGATAACCCGATCAGCGGCACTGAGGCCGGTACCGCCGGTCGCCGCTTGTCGGGAGTGTCTCGTGGACAGCGGCGCCTTCACGATTCCCACACGAATCGACGACGGCTCCTCCCCTGGCTCTCGGGGGCGGTCCGCACCGGCACGGGATGCCGGGCCAGCGTTGAGGGGACTGGCGCCTCCGGCGCACCAATCTTGCAAACTGCGCGACGATGGTATATCGTTCACTAATGCTGCTATGAGTGCGCCCGCCGCTGCCCAACTGCCCACCCAGATCGACCGCGCCCTCTGCGACAGGTTCCTCTACTACATGGTGATGATGCGGGAGCTCGAGGAGCGCATCGAGCTCAAGCTATACCGGCAGGGCAAGGTCGTGGGCGGCTGCTACACGGGCCGGGGCCAGGAGGCGATCCCGGTCGGCAGCGCGATCCTCTCGCGGCCAGGCGACTGGCTCACGCCGTCCCACCGGGACATGGCGGCCCTGCTGATCCGCGGCATAACACCAAGGGAGATCCTGGTCCAGTACATGGGTCGGGACGGAGGGCTGACCAATGGGCGGGACGGCAACATGCACATGGGCTGCGCGGACCGCCACTGCGTGCCGATCATCTCCTCGATCGGGGCCAGCATACCGGTGGCGGGAGGGCTGGCATTCGCGATGCGCTACCGCGGCGAGTCCAACATCGTGTTCAACTACTCCGGCGACGGCGCTACCAGCCGAGGGGACTGGCACGAGGGCCTGAACATGGCGGCAGTGCTGGACCTGCCGATCGTGTACCTGTGCAACAACAACCTGTACGCCTACTCGACGCCCATCGAGAGACAGATGAAGGTCAGCGACATCGGCCGCCGGGTCGACGCCTACGGCATTCCGTACGAGATCGTTAACGGCAACGACGTCCTCGCGATCTACGAGGCTTCCAAGCGGGGCGTGGCCCACGCCCGGGCGGGCAAGGGGCCGTACTTCGTCGAGTGCAAGACGTTCCGCATGAGCGGGCACTCCGCCCACGACCCCGCTGACTACGTGCCGAAGGCGCTGCGGGAGGAGTGGTCCCGCAAGGATCCGGTTCTCATGCTGCAGAAGCGCATGGTCGAGGAGTTCGGGGCGGACGAGCAGGACTTCATGGACCTCCGCAAGAGAGTGCTCGACGAGATCGACGACGCCGTCGGCTGGGCCCTCGAGCAGCCCTTCCCGGATCCTGCCACCCTAGAAGACAACGTGTACGGATCCGTGTAGGAGCCGGACCCGCCGCGACGAGCAGCCATGGCAGAGACAAGTTACGTCGACGCGATCCGCGAAGGCATCTGGGAGGAAATGGAGCGCGACGAGAACGTGTTCGTCATGGGCGAGGACGTCGCGGTCTACGGCGGTGCATTCAAGGTCACGAAGGGCATGCTGGAGCGGTTCGGCGAGCTGCGCGTCGTCGACACGCCGCTGTCGGAGTCGGCGATCGTCGGCGCCGGCACCGGGGCCGCCATCAACGGCCTCCGGCCTGTCCTCGAAATGCAGTTCGCGGACTTCATGGCCTGCGGATTCGACCAGATCACGAACTTCGCGGCCAAGTGCCGGTACCGCTGGGGACAGGCGATCCCCATGGTGGTCCGCGCGCCTGCCGGCGGCAACATCCACGGAGGGCCGTTCCACTCCCAGAACGTGGAGATGCCGTACGTGCACACCCCGGGACTGAAGGTTGTCCAGCCCTCGACGGCATACGACGCCAAGGGCCTGATCAAGGCCTCGATCCGCGACGACGATCCCGTGATCTTCCTCGAGCACAAGTACCTGTACCGATCGGTGAAAGAGGAGTTGCCGGACGAGGACTTCACCGTTCCGCTAGGGAAGGCGCGGGTGCACCGGGAGGGCTCGGACATCTCGGTCATCACCTACGGATGGATGGTGCACGTGGCCCAGGAGGCAGCCGACGCGCTGGAGGGTGAAGGGATCAGCCTCGAGGTGTTGGACTTGCGGACGCTGATGCCGCTCGACAGGGATGCGATCCTGGCCACCGCGAGGAAGACGAGCAAGGTGATCCTGCTGCACGAGGACACGCTGACCGGGGGCATGGGCGGGGAACTGGCCGGCATCATCGCGGAGCACGCATTCGACTATCTGGACGGCCCGCTGGTGCGGATTGCCGCTCCGGACACCCCTGTGCCATTCAGCGAGACATTGGAAGGCGCATTCCTGCCCAGCAGCGAAGAAGTCGCGGAGAAGGCCCGCTGGCTGTACCGCTTCTAGCGCGGAACGCGTCCCTACGCCATGAGGGGGCTACTAGGGACGCACGGACCAGGCTGACGCCTGCGATCGCCCGCCCGGCCCCCAATTCTGAATTCAGGGAGAGAGCATGCCCAGCAATCGACGAGCATTCCTCAAGTCATCCGGAGGGGCCCTCGTGGCCGCCGCGCGCGCCTGGCCCCTGGCGGGACCGCGCCCCTGGCTGACCGACGACCCGGACCGCGAGTGGCGGCACTACGGGGGCACTGCCGGGGCCAGCCGGTTCTCGCCCGCCGACAGGATCGACCGCTCGAACGTGTCGAGGCTGAAGGTCGCGTGGGTCCACAACACGGGCGATGCCATGCAGCGCCCGCAGACCACGATCGAATGCACGCCGATCGTCGTGGACGGCGTGATGTACATCACGACGGCCAGGGTCAAGGTCCAGGCACTGGAAGCGGCAACGGGCAAGCTGCTGTGGACATTCGATCCGGTCGACGGATCCCGGTCCCGGCGCAGCGCCGGCGTGAACAGGGGCGTCTGCTACTGGGAGTCCGAGGACGGTGCGGAGAAGCGGATTTTCAGCACGGTCCAGAACCGCCTGTACAGCCTGGACGCAGCCACCGGCAAGCCCGACCCCTCGTTCGGCTCGGAAGGGATGATCGACCTGAACGAGAACCTCGACAGCGAGGTGCCGGACGTGTCGGTGAAGTGCACCAGCCCGGTGGTGGCCTACAAGGACGTCATCGTGGTCGGAGGCGGTGGGGGCGAGGGCCCGTACCCGCAGGCTCCGGGGCACATCCGGGCGTTCGACGCGCTGACAGGGAAGCGGCGCTGGATCTTCCATACCACCCCGCGCCCGGGCCAGTTCGGGTACAACACCTGGCCGCCCAACGCGTACAAGCACGTCGGCGGAACGAACAACTGGGCCGGCATGAGCCTCGACGTCGAGCGCGGAATGGTGTTCGCCGGCATCGGCTCGCCCGCGTTCGACTTCTACGGCGGGGACCGCATCGGCGCCAATCTCTTCGGCAACTGCGTGCTCGCCCTGGACGCGCTCACCGGCGAGCGGATCTGGCACTTCCAGACTGTGCATCACGATGTCTGGGACTACGACCTGCCCGCCCAGCCGGCGCTGATCAGCATGACCCAGAACCAGCGCACGTTCGATGCGGTCGTGCAGCCCACGAAGCAGGGCTTCCTGTTCTTCTTCCACCGCGAGACCGGGAGGCCCGTGTGGCCTGTCGAGGAGCGGCCGATTCCCATGTCGGATGTCGGGGGAGAGCAGCTCTGGCCGACCCAGCCCTTCCCGGTGAAGCCCCCTCCCGTGTCGAGGCAGGGCTTCCACGCCCGCGACATCACCGACATCTCGCCCGAGGCTTACGCAGCCGCGAAGAAGATCTGGGACGCGACTGACGGAGGCGACCTGTTCACTCCGCCGAGCACCAGGGGCACCCTCGTGCATCCGGGCTTCCGGGGCGGGTGCCTGTGGGGCGGTTGCTCGTACAACCCTTCGATGAACCGCGTCTTCGCCAGTTCGGACGAGACCACCAACCGGATCGAGCTCAAGGTCGCTCCCGAGGAGACCTTCGACTACGCGCTGCCGGATCGCAGCGAGTTCCTCGACCACGAAGGCTACCCGGCGATCAAGCCGCCCTGGGGCTACGTCACGGCGATCGATCTCGAGTCCGGCGAGTTCGCGTGGCGCGTCGTGAACGGGGAGTTCCCGGAACTGACGGCCCGGGGCATCCCCAAGACCGGCTCGCCGTCCCACGGCGGATCGATCGCGACAGCGGGCGGCCTGGTGTTCATGGCGGGGACGTTCGACAAGAAGTTCCGGGCGTTCGACCAGGACACCGGCGAGGTGCTTTGGGAGACCGAGCTCAACGCCGGGGGGTTCGCGACGCCGTGCACCTACGAGGCTAACGGCCGTCAGTTCGTGGTGATCGCCTCCGGCGGCGGCAAGGGCGACACGCCTTCGGGCGACGAGTTCGTGGCATTCTCCATCGACTCCTGAGCCGGACCGGGGGCCACGCCTGCCGGGCGTCCCAGGGCGCGGGAGTCACTGTCGCCCGGACACAAGCCTGGCCGGAAGGCGGATGAGCGCCCCCACAAGCTCGAGCACGCCTTCAACGGCGATCCCGACCAGTCGGAATGGCAGGAGCACCAGCCAGACGACCGGATAGAGCAAGACGCCGAAAATCGCTAGCGGCCAGCACGTGACCAATAGAACGAGCCAGACGAGAAACTTCAGCATCACGACGCCGATACCGTACTAGCATTGCACTTGCGCTCCGCTTTGGCAGGAGGCGCCGGGACGCCGCCCGGCGAGAGTGGCCGGCCGGGGGCGGTGGCAGGCTTGCTCGACGATACGGTCCAGCAGCGACCGCACCCGTTCAAGGCGCTTCGAGGGAGCTTCCCAGGGCGCGCTTGGCGGTCGAATGCTTGGAGGCGTGGATGGCTTCCACTCGCTTGAATGCGGCCTCGGCCTCCGCCCTCCGGCCAAGTCGCAGCAGGGCCTGGCCCATGCTGTACTGGGCGTCCGCGCTCCCCGGATCGAGGGACACCGCCTCGCGCAGCGCGTCCAGCGCCTCCTCGTAGCGCCCCTGCTTGACAAGCAACCCGCCCAGGCCAGCGTGCCCGCCCGGATACCCGCTGTCGCACGCTATGGAGCGGCGGTAGCGGGCCTCGGCTCCGGCGAGGTCGCCCGTCGCGGCCGCGATCTCGCCGAGGTAGAAGTGCACCCTCGCATGGCAAGGCTGGTGGACGAGCTCCTTTGCGAGCCATTCGGCCGCCGGGCCGTGCTCGCGCTGCTTGAAGTGCATGAACCCGATCGCGAACGCGACATCCGGCATTGCAGGGTCCTTGCGCAGCGCCTCCCGGAATTCCGCGAGCGCCTCGTCGTGCATTCCCTCGGCGTCATACGCGGCGCCCATCAGCTTGTGGTAGAAGGCGGAGCCCGGAAAGCGCCGCTGCAACTCGAGGAACGCCTGCTGGGCAGGCTCGGCCTGCCCGTCGTGCCGGTAGATCTCCACGAGCATGTACAGGGCCTGCTCTCCCAGCGTGGCGTGCTGGCGAGCGGCCTCCAGCGCAGGCGCGGCCTGAAGGTAGTCGCCGCGCTGGTAGTGAACGAGGCCGGCAAGGAATCGCGCCTCTCGCGCCGAGGGCGGGTGAGCCGACGCCCGTTCCAACGGCGCGAGGCATTCGTCGAAACGCCCCATCCGGAACAGGACAAGCCCGATATTGAACTCCAGAGCCGGATCGCCGGGACGGGCGGCCAGAGCCTGGCGGAACCGATCCAGAGCCTCGGCGAGCCTGCCCTCGGCAAGGAACGACGATCCCTCGCGCGTCAGATGGGCCGGAGCGGGCGACTGCGCCCACAACAGTCCGGGAGCCAGCGCGAGCAGCGCCGGCAGAAGCCAAGCGGGGGCGGCTCGCCGCCGCCCCCGCGCCAAGGAGTCCTGGCGGCCGGAAGGGCTCACATCACCACTTGAACTTGAGCCCCAACTGGAACACGCGCGCGGCCCGGGCCGAAGTCACTTGTCCGAACCCGCCGCCGCCGAACGTTGACCGGTACCCTGTCCATTGCGTGTGGTTCAAGGCGTTGAACGCCTCCGCCCGGAACTGGACCGACGCCGACTCGCCGAACGGGAAGTTCTTGAACAGCGAGATATCGAAGTTGTTCGTCCCCGCGCGGCGAACCGCGTTGCGCTGCAGGTTGCCGAACTCGCCCGGCGTCACGGGGGCGAACGCCTCCGTGTTGAAGAACCGGTTCCGGTCCCTGCCGCTGCTGAGGTTCGGCTCGCCGTTCGCGTTGGGCCGGCAGGGGCAGCCGCCGATCCCGTGGGGGTCGCCGGGGATGCCGATGTTGAGCGGAGTGCCCGTCTGGAACGCGCTGATGCCCGAAAGGGTCCAGTTGCCGAGAAGCGTCTTGAGGCCGGATGACCAGCCAGCGGGAGTCGGCAGGTCGTAGACGTAGCTGAAGAGGAGGATGTGGCGCCGGTCGAAGTCCGAAGGCCCGTACTCCGCGCGAGGATCATACGAGTCCTGGTGCTTCGTCCCGCCGACGTCCCCGCTCGTGTAGTCCATGCCCTTCGACAGCGTGTAGGAGGTCTGCAGGGTGAGCCCCCTCCAATCCTCCGTGCGCACGCTTGCCTGCAGCGAGTGGTACGCGGAGTTGGTGGAATTCTCGTAGCTCTGGATCGAGCCCCAGCCGCGATACGGCCTCGCCTGATTCACGATCAGCTGCCCGTTGCGGACGTATTCCGCGCCGATCGGCACCGGCTGGTTGAGGTTCCGGACTGTCTGCAGGTACGAGCCGGCGCTGCCGACGTAGCTGGCATTGAAGACGACGCCGGCGCGGTGACGGTGCTGGATGCCGAAGTTCCAGTTCTGGACCTGCGGGATCTTGTAGATGCCGTCGTACGTCCGGAGATTGCCCGGGAAGCGAGCCGCCGCGCCCCCGCCGGGATTGCTGAGGTTGGTGTTGAAGATCGACGCGGTGAAGGAAAACGGAGGGTTCGGGCCGATGTTGTAAATGTCGTTGCCCTGGATCCGCTCGTGGAAGATGCCGTAGCCGATGCGCAGGACCGTGTCGTCGCCGAACAGCCGGATCGCCAGACCCGCCTTCGGCGTGATCAGTGCCCAGTGGTTGGTGGTGAGGCCCCGCGGAATGCCGTCGACGCCCGCGACGCCGATGCCGTTCATCAGATCCCCTGATGCCGGATCGATCTGGCCGTTGTTCATGACAACCGGCATCCGGTCGAAGTCGAACAGCAAGGGGAAGAAGGCACCGATCTGGTCGTCCTTCTCGTAGGAATGCGGGAGCATGTCGTACCGCAAGGCAAGGTTCAGCGTCACGCGAGGGTTGATGCGCCAGGTGTCGTTCACCCACATGCCGCCGGACCGGGTCAGGTAGGTCGGGGACGTCTGCAGTTCGAGTTCGTTGTACTGGAACGCGCGGCCCAGCAGGAAGCTCCCGAACTCGTGGCCGACGTCGCCACGCAGGAACGTGAACTGCCCCTGCGTCGCTCCGAACAGGTCCTGCTGTTTGAGGAACGGCATGTACTCGGCGCCGAATCGGATCGTGTGGTTGCCCCTCGACCAGAGGGTGTTGTTGCGGAACTGCCAGGTGTCCAGGACATTGGTCCAGGGCCACGACCCCGTGTTGATGTTGACGTTCAGGGCGCCGCGGAATAGCAGGTTCGGGATCCGGTTCGCCCGGTTGTCGGAATACAGCTCGGGGATGTTCAGGGAGCCGGGGCGCTCGTAGTTCCCGGTCGGGTCCAGGGCCAGCGGCTGGCGCGAGAAGCCCACCATCGTCTCGTTGACGACGTTCGGCGAGATGGTCGAGGTCCACTGCACCATGTACTTCTTCGGCGGGTTGGAAAACTCCGTGCCGATCGTCGGGTAGCTCTGGTTCGCCCACTGCGTGGTGGGGAACACCTGCTTGTTGGTGTCCATGATGAACCGGAACATCACTCGGTTCTTGTCGTTGACGTTATGGTCGACGCGAAGGATCTCCTGGTGCACGTCGAGGGGGGAGCCGCCGACGCCGATGTAGACTCCTTCCGCGGTGTTCGGGAGAGGCAGCACGAAGCCCGGATCGCCCAGGATCGTCGCGTTCGGGTCGATACGGCTCGCCGGGATCTGCGAGTTCGGGAACGGCATCCCGGTGTCGGGATCGTTGATGGCGCCCTCGGCGCTGAAATCGCCCTGGCGCATGGCCGCCGACGCCGCGTTCCGGTTGAACAGGGTGTCCTGCCGGATGGAACGCCACTCGTGGTTCCAGAAGAAGAACGTCTTGGTCTTGTCGCGGTTGTACCTGCCGAACGAGACAGGCCCGCCGATGTTGTAGCCGTAGTTGTTGTAGCGCAGCTTCGGCCTGTCGCGGCCGCTCAGGTTGGCGAAGAAGTTGTTCGCGTCGAACGCGTCGTTCCGAACGAACTCGTAGAACGTGCCGTGGAAGTCCTGGGTGCCGGACTTGATGGCGATATTGATCTGCCCGCCCGCTCCGAAACCGGCGTCGGACTCGGCGTTCGCGGTCGCGACTTTGAACTCCTGGATCGCGTCGATCGACGGCAGCACCTCGACGCAGCCTCCGCAGCCGCGATCGTAGTTCTCCTGGCCGTCGACGCGCCAGACATTGTGATTCCGGCGCATTCCGTTGAACGAAATGCTCGCCGCGCCGCCCGAACCCACGCCGGTCGGGGTGTTGAATCCGAAGTTGTTCGTCGAGGAGGCTCCCGGAACCAGCGCCGCCAGCTGCATGAAGTTCCGGCCGTTCATGGCGATGTTCTCGACCTGCCGACCGGAGACCACCTCTGACACGGTCGCGCTCTCGGTCTGCAGCTGCACGGCGGTCTCGGTCACCTCGATCGTCTCGGTCACCTCACCCAGCTCGAGCTCGACGTCGATGACGGCGCGATCGCGCACGTTCAGGACGATGCCGGTGCTCCGGAACGACTTGAATCCGGGCGACTGGACCTCCACGGTGTACAGGCCGACTTCCAGGGCCGCCGCGGTGTAGGCGCCCACCTCGTTGGTCGACACCGTGCTGACGGTGCCGGTCTCCTCGCGAGTGATCGTGACTTCGGCGCCGGGTATCACCGCCCCGGTGGCGTCAGAGACGATTCCGGACACGGTCGCGGTGTTCTGGGCGACTGCTTCGGGAACGACGCCCGCGAGCATCCCGGCCAAGAGGGTGAACAGCGCCGCTGCCAATCGCCAGCGAGGCTGGCGGTACTCGGCACGGATATCTTCGGACAACACTTTATGAATCCTCCTTCGCTGGGGAGCTTCGGCGGGACCAAGCGGAACCCGGCCCCTGATCGGCTTGCGGCGACAACTCCCACCATGACGCCCGCACGCCCTAGGTCAAGACCCGCACAAAGATAGCACATGCCCTAGCACGGCGCGCAAGGCCTGAGACAGGCCCACAGCCGGGCTGGCTACCGGGAGAGCGCCCTGCCCGCGCCTTGCTGCAAGGAGACTGCTCCGCCGCCGGGAGGTGCCGGGAAACTCTCCCAGCCGCCCTCGGGCCAGCCCACCTCGATCGATTCCGGCACTGCGCCCGCGGCGGCAGCGAAGTGGGCGACGGGCTCGCTCGAGCTCAGGTAGCTGCCGTCCCTGCGGACCCTCCTCCACTGCTCGCTCCCGTCGCTGCAGCGCAGGCCCACCACCGCGCCGAGAGCGCTCGGGTTCCTCCCGTTGGCGCCAAGGGTGACGAGCAGCGCCGGCGGCCCTTCCGTGTGGTTGAGATACAGGCGCGCCGGACCGTTGTTGTTCGAGACAACAAGGTCCAGGTCGCCGTCTCGGTCGATGTCGCCGGTGGCGGTGCCGCGACCGACCAGGGGCTCCAAGCCTCCCCACACGGCGCTGCCTTGCATCGCCTCGAAGCCCTGCTCCGTGCCCCGGAAGTACTGGTTGTCCTGCAGGAAAGGGTAGGCGCCGCCTCGCAGCGTCTCCATGACCGTCACCGCGCCGTTGGCGACGAACAGGTCCAGCCGGCCGTCGTGGTCGAAATCGGCCCAGGAGACCCCGAAGCCCGTGAAAGGCATGCTGAGGCTGCCGAGACCGAACCGATTCGTCGCGTCGACGAAATGGCCGCGGCCGTTGTTCAGATAGAGAGTGTTGGTCTCGAGCGTGTTGTGCGTCAGGAAAAGGTCGTCGTCGCCATCGTTGTCGAAATCGGCAGCGACCACCCCCATCCCCGCCTCCGCCCTGCCGTCGGCATTGACGGCTGCCCCTGACAGCATCGCTTCATTCTCGAACCGGCCGCCTCCCAGGTTGATCCAGAGCTGGTTCTCGGTGCCGTCGTTGGCGACATAGATGTCGGGCCTCCCGTCGCTGTTCAGGTCGGCGCTCGCGACTCCCAGCCCGTTCCCGAACGCCGCGCCTAGGCCCGCCTCTGCCGACACGTCCGCGAACTGCCCGCCGTCGTTGCGGAACAGCCTGTCGGGAACGGGGTTGTACACGGTCGGGTTGCAGTAGTCGCGGGCGCCGACCGGTGAGAAGCACTGCTTGTTGTTCCGCACTGTGAAGTCCACGTAGTTGGTGAAGAACAGATCGAGATCGCCGTCCTGGTCGTAATCGACGAATGCCGCCGACGAGCTCCAGCGCCGGTCCTGAGGTCCGTCGACCCGGTCGAACGAGCCGTCCCCGCTGTTCCGGTACAAGGCGTTCTCGCCGAGAGCCGTCACGTACAGGTCGGGATCGCCGTCGCCGTCGTAGTCGCCGACGGCGGCACCCATGGCGTACCCTTCGAATCCGAGCCCGGCCCGGTCCGTCGCGTCCTCGAACGACAGCGTCCCGTCCGGGACGATCCGGTTCTCGAAGAGCCGGTTGCCCAAGCCGTGCCGCGGCGGGAACTTGCTTGCGGCCGGGTCAGCGCCGTCGGACAGCGGCGCCCCCTGGAGAAAGTACACATCGAGATCCCCGTCGAGGTCGTAGTCCAGGAGCGCCACGCCGGACCCCATGATCTCCGGGAGGCGGAAGTCGTCGCTCGCATCGGCGAAGTGGTGGAAGACCAGGCCCGTGGCCGCGGCGGCCTCACGAAACAGCGGGGGAACCTCCGCGGAACGCGGCTGCGCGCCGGGCCGATCCCCCGGCCCGCAACCAGCGGATGCGACCAGCACGCTCCAGACCGCCCAGCGCATACCTGTTGAGTGTCCCATGGCAAGCCGGCGCCGCACACTCCGGCTGGAGCCTGCCGCTGTTACCATGCGTTCAATGCGATTCCCGACGCTATTGCTGGCGGCTGTCGCGACCTTCCTGGCAGGGTCGGGAGCGGGGTCGGCGCAGACCGCCGTCCTGATGGCAACTGTGATCGACGAGCGGACCGGGGAGACAGTCACGGGCCTGGGCGCGGACGCGTTCTCTGTGACGGACGGCGACACCCCGCTCCGAGTGGTTTCTGCGACGGAGCCACGCGGTCCGTTCGACCTGCTGGTTGTCTTCGACTCGAGCATGGTGGGCGAGGCTGTGCGCCCGGTGGCGCAGGCGCTGGTCGAAGAGCTGCGCGACAACGAGTCCATGGCCCTGGTGGCGTACCACGACAGCGCGGACCTTCTCCAGGACTTCACTTCCGACAGGCAGTTGCTGAGAAAGGCTCTGGACAGGATCGAGTACGGCAACCTGCCGCGAGCGCTCGACGCGCTGTTCGCGGCCATTGACGGCGGCTTCGCCGGGAGCGGCAACCGGCGGGCCATCGTCCTGCTGTCGGCCGGCATGATCGCCCGAGGCCGGACTCCCGAGGCCGAGGTCCTGGACCTGGCCAGGTCGAGGAGAGTGGCCGTCCACTCGGTGTTCGTGCGGAATGCCGCCCGGAGCGTGCTGCGACGCCTGGCCCTGCGGACCGGAGGCGGCAGCTTCGCGGGGAGGCGGCTCGGGCTGGAACCGCGCGAGCTGGCGAAGAGGGTGCTGGAAGCGGTCCGCAGCCCGTATCAGCTTGCGGTTACCGGCGTTTCCACGCTGGGGAACCGGATCGAGGCGAGCGTGGCCAACCCAGCAGCGCCGAAGACGAAGCTGACGGTCTCGATCCTGCCGGTGGACTGAGCGGAGGCGGCCGGACTGGTGATAGCGGGTCGGTCCCTCAACCTGCCACCACGCGTCCCGCCGGGCCGGGACCCGAGCCCTGCCGAACTAGGATCCCGATCGATTCTGGCGACCGCTGTCGCTCGCAATTAGGCACTGGCAGCCGGCCGGCGCGTCCTATCGTGCCTGCCCGATTCCAGCAGGCCGGACCGGCCACGCAACCGCGCGCGCGTGAACCCAGCCGCGCAGCCTAGGCAAGCCGCAGGCGACGAACAGCGTGGCGGCGGGCCGGCGGCTAGGAACCCCGCCGCCCCTCGCCCTTCGGCGTGGCGAGGTAGCCGGCAATCACCCCGTTGTCGATCTTGTTGACGACCAGCTCGTAAGGAGTCCTCGCACCCTCCACGTAGAACTGCACGGGCTCGAGCAGGGTCTTCCGGCGCTTGACGATCTTGTTGTCGTCAGCCCACAGCTCGATCGAGTAGCGGTTCTTGCCGCGGTCGGTGCCCGTGAGCTTGACACTCACAGGGCCCACTCGCTGCGGCTTCCTGGTCTTGCCGAGGTTGAACTCGTAGTAGTTGCGCTCCCCGAGCCGCTTGAGCGCGGCGAGCTCGTCGCCGTTGGTGGCAATCAAGCCGCTCTGGACGCCCAGGTCGCCCTTGACGCTGGTGAGTTCCTTGATGGTCTCCTCGAGCTCGGCCTTGGTGGCTTCCAGTTCCTTGTTGACCGTCTCTACGCGGCCGCCGACCTCGCTGATCTTGGCCTCGCTGGTCTCGCGCACCTCGGCAAGCTCGCCGCCGACCTCGCTGATCCTCGCTTCGCTGACCTGGCGAGCGTCTTCCAGCTTCTCCTGCAGCGACTGGGTCTCGCCGATGACTCTCTGCTCGACTTGCCTCGTTTGCGCTCCGAGCTGTTCCTCGGTGGTCTCGACGAGTTCCTTGACGGCCCCGATCTCGGAGTCGAGCGCCGAACTCGTGCGGGCGACATTGCCGTCCAGCAGCGCCAGGCGCTCCTCGTGCGAGTCGAATCGCGCGGTGACGTCGTCGCTGAGCTGACGAACCTGCAGGAGGGTGTAGACGTTAGCCCCCGCTAGGAGGGCGATTCCAATCAGAAGGATGATTGCCACGGGCGAAACGGAACTCTCCCCGGCATCGCCCGGCAACTCCCGGACTCGTGGACTCGGATAGGTCGGCATTGCTGTGTTTCTCCAAGAAAATTACGCGGATGCTACAGCTATTGTAGCTTTCCGCCTTCGGCTGGACGCAGCCAGCCTTTTCACGTTGGACGTGACGGTCCGCCTTCCACGTTACACTGTTTCTTCGAGATCTCGAACCTGCCGTGGCTGCGCTCGCTGCCAACGCATCTCTCCAAGGAGCCCTTATAGGATGACTACTCGATTCGCCTCGTACGTTCTAGCCGCCGTGACTGCGGCCGCCGCTGCCCCGACCGCGCTCGCGGCCGAGTGGCTGGACCTGTTCGACGGAAAGACCCTCAACGGCTGGGTCCAGCGCAACGGCTTCGCGACCTACAGGGTGGAGGACGGCGCAATCGTCGGCCGCACGTCGACCGGCAGCCCGAATTCCTTCCTCTGCACGACAACCCATTTCGGGGACTTCGAGCTCGAATTCGAGGTGAAGGTCCACGACCAGCTCAATTCCGGCGTGATGATCCGGTCCAGCCAGAAGACCGAATCGACCGGATCGGGGCGCAACAACGCGATCGGTCGCGTGTACGGCCCGCAGGTCGAGATCGAGGCTAGCGGCGAGAAGGGGGCGGAGTCCGGATACGTCTACGGGGAGGCGACAGGACGCGGGTGGCTCACTCCCGAGGAGCGGCTCAAGCCGCACATGACAATGCAGGACGGCGAGTGGAACAGCTTTCGGATCGTGGCCAAGGGCCCTCGCATCCAGACCTGGATCAACGGCAAGGCCATCGAGGACCTGACGGACGAGGCCATTTACGAGAACCATCCCGGGGGATTCATCGGTCTCCAGGTCCATGGCATCCGCCAAGGGACCGGCCCCTTCGAGGCGGCCTGGAAGAACATCCGCATCCGCCCGCTCAACTGACGCGGGCAGCCCGCCCAATGCGGTGGGAGGGAAGCAGGCGATGGCCGGTCCGGGCACCCAGCGAGGCTTCTTGCCGCACTTGCTGGAGGTGAAGGCGGCCACGGCGTTCGGCCGCAGGGTCACGCCTCCCTTCGTGACGCTATATGTCACCACCCGCTGCGACGAGAAGTGCATCCACTGCTACTACTGGGACGAGCTCAACCCCAGCCCGAACCGTGACTTCTCGACCTCGGAGTTCGACCGGACCCTGGCCTCGATGGGCACGATCTTCAATCTGTTCATCGGGGGCGGGGAGCCCTTCCTGCGCCCGGACCTCGCGGAGATCATCCTGGCCGCGTACAAGCGGAACCACGTGGCGAATGTCTACGTGCCGACCAACGGCCAGCACGAAGCGCGGGTCGTCTCGACGCTCGAGTCGGTGCTCGGCCAGGCACCCGGGCTCCGGTTCCACCTCAACCTGAGCGTGGACCACGTCGACGAGGACGAGCACGACCGCATCCGGGGCAGGCAAGGCGCCTACCGACGGCTGCTGAGCACCGCCGAGGCCATCAAGCCGTTCCGCGAGAAATCGCCGCAGCTGATCGTGCACACGCTGACAACCGTCATGCGCGACAACCAGGATCAGATCCTGCGGATCCACGAGGAGCTCAAGCGGCGGTTCGACCCGGACGGCACGTCGTACAACTACTGCCGCGGCAATCCGCTCGAGCCCGGCCAGACCGAGGTCGATCCGGCGGTCTACCGGAGGCTTGCGGAGCGGGTACGCCGGGACCGGCGGTCGGGCCGGGTCCGCCGAAGCTCCTTCGGGGACCTCAACCACAGCCTGGACGAGCAGGTGCGGTCCACTGTCGAGCGCACCGTCGTGCAGCAGCGCGCCCAGTTCTCGTGCGTTTCAGGGCGGCTGGCCTGCGTCATCTACAGCAACGGCGACGTCACCGAGTGCGAGACCAAGAACTCGCTGGTCGGCAACCTGCGCGATGTGGACTACGACTTTCGCTCGCTCTGGTTCTCGGAGCGGGCCAGGGCAATCGCTCGGGATGCGGCTGACGGCTGCTATTGCACCCACGAGTGCGGGCACTACTCGTCGACGATCTACAGCCCCAAGCTCATCGCCAAGGTTGCAGGCCGCGCGGTCGCGGCGAAGCTGGCCGGGCAGGCTAGCACCGGGCATCCTTCCGGCCCCGACCGGACCGATGCCGATTGACATGGCCGCGGCCGCATTGGAGACTGGAACGTATGGACGCAGGCCCCGATCTGGTCTTTTCGACGACGGAACTCGCGGCGCGGCCGGTCGTAGGAATCCGTTCGAGAACGCGGCCCGAGGAGATCGGGCAGAGCATGGGCGCGCTGTTCCGGGAGCTGTTCGAGCATATCGGCGCTCGCGGGCAGGCACCCGCCGGGCCGCCGCTCTCGATCTACCACGCTATGGAGCCGGACGGCGTCGATTTCGAGTGCGCGATGCCCGTGGCCGCTCCCATGGAGGGCACAGATCGCATCCGGGCCGGCGAACTGCCGGCATGCAAGGCGGCTACGGTCACGCACCGCGGGCCGTACGAGAACCTCAAGCGGACCTGGGGGGCCTTGACAGCATGGATGGCCTCGCAGGGCCTGGAGGGCGCAGGCGCTCCCTGGGAGGTATACGTGACGGATCCGGCGACGGAGCCGGACCAGGCGAAGTGGAGGACCGAAATCTTCTTTCCGGTCCAGACGGCGTCCCGCACGGAGCCGTCCCCGGAAATCGGGGCCTGCTCGAGCGACCCTCCCGGGGCGAACGCCAGCGATTGACGTGCCGGGACGCTTCCAGTACGATTCGGGAAGTCAGCGGCAACCGCCGCTTGCCATGACGATCTTCGGGCTCATTCCGTGCTGCTGTCCCGGGCCGGCCTAGGCCGGCCCCGCCCAGCCATTCCGGCCGCAACTGCGGCCGATCCAGACTCATCCCGGAGGTCGAGGTGCTGCAAGGAATCCGAGAGCAAATCCAAACAGTCTTCAAGCACGATCCCGCTGCCAAGAGCAGCCTCGAGGTGCTGCTGTGCTACCCGGGAGTGCACGCGATCTTCCTGCACCGGCTCGCTCACCGGCTCTACGAGTGGCGCCTGCACGTGCTCGCCAGGCTGCTCTCCCACGCCTCCCGGACCCTGACAGGCATCGAGATCCATCCCGGGGCGACAATCGGCCGGCGGTTCTTCATCGATCACGGCATGGGGGTAGTGATCGGCGAGACGGCGCTGATCGGGGACGACGTGCTGCTGTACCAGGGCGTCACCCTCGGCGGTACCGGCCACGGGAAGGAGCGGCGGCACCCGCGCCTCGGCAACCACGTCGTCGTAGGGTCCGGGGCGAAGATCCTCGGCAACATCGAGCTCGGCGAATGGGTCAAGGTGGGCGCGGGATCCGTCGTCGTCAAGCCGGTTCCCGCCCACGCGACCGTGGTCGGGATCCCCGGGCGGGTCGTCGCCGTCAAGGGAGTGGCCGTGAGCCACGACGAGTGGCAAATGCTCGAGCACGGGGAACTGCCGGACCCGGTCGGCCAGACGCTTGCCAACCTGAATGAGCGCCTTTCGCTGGTCGAAGCCCGGTTCGGTGCCTCCAAGGCCCCGGAGCCGGACATCCAGGCAGTGATCCCTAGCGGCTGAGGGCGCCGAAGCCCCCTCCGTGGACGCGCTGGCGGCCACGCGGAGAGTTGCCGCAGTGAGCCGGACGCGCGACCTACCCGCGGAACGGCGCTAGGCCGTCGGGGATCCCAAGCGGCCGACCGTCACGCCGCCGTCTCGGCTTCCTCGTCCTCGAGAGGCGGAAGACCCAAGTCGACCGGGTCGATCGCCTCGATTGGAGGACCGTCGCCAGTCACTACCCGCTCCGCCTTGCGCTGGGCCTTCTTCTCTTCCTTGTCGCGACGCTTGCTGGCACGCGCGAGCTCCTTGAGGCGCTTTTGGAATCTTGTGTTTGATCGACTTGCCAAGGCTGGGCCCTCCCTCAATCCGAAATCGCCACGGGATGCGGGGCTTGCCACACGCCAACCGGCCCGCAACCGAAGGTGCATTATGACAAATTGTCACAATGCCCCCGTTAACACTACCTTAACATTAGGGTGCGCAAGCCTCCCGAATTCGCAAGCAGCGCGACCGAACGGCGATGCCGGAGCTGATCGTCACGCGTGGCAGCCCCGAACCGCCTGCTCACGCTCAGATCTTGAACCGGAACGAGAGCGGCGAGGGCGAGGCCCGCGCCGATCCGGGAAGGCGAGCCGCCCGATAGCGGCAGAAAGTACCGCAAGCCTGCTTGCGCGTCCCCGTCGGAGTCGAAGCGCGGTCTTGCGCACCCGGATCGCCGGGCCCGCCCCGCTACGGAGCGACCGGCATCCGCGAAAGCTAGTTGCGACGCGCGCGGCGGCGGGGGCGCTTGGCCCGGATCTCCTTCAGCTTCGACCTCTTGCGTTTCGGCTTGGAGATGCGGAATGTCCCGCTGCCAGAATACTCCGCCTTGTAGGTGCCGTCCTTTTCAGCCATTGCCCTGCGCGCCTGTTCTCCCAGCATACCCCAACCGGGGGGAATCCCGGCATCGATCCCCGGCCTATACTGGATGATCCCCGCGTTCATGGCCTACCCCCGCATCGCGCGCATGCGCACTGTCGACGACTTCCGGGCACGGTGCGCGGAGCTGGGCCTCCCCCTGCAGGCGGAGGACCGGATCGAAACGTCTCCGGAATCGCCTCTGGCCCAGGCCATCCAGGCAGGCGGGAAGACGCTCTCCAACCGCTTCGTCATCCATCCCATGGAGGGCTGGGACGGCGAGCCGGACGGCGGCCCGAGCGAACTGGTGCGGAGGCGGTGGCGGAACTTCGGCGTAAGCGGCGCCAAGCTCGTCTGGGGCGGCGAGGCGATGGCGGTGACACCCGACAGCAGGGCCAATCCTCACCAGCTGCTGATCAACGCGTCCACCGAGAGCGCCCTCAAGGCGCTGCACTCCGAGCTGCTGGAGGCGCATCGCGGGGAGTTCGGCACGACCGGCGACCTGCTGACGGGGTTCCAGCTCACCCATTCGGGGCGGTTCTCGCGCCCGTCCGCGTCGGGGCTCAGCCCCAGGATCCTGTACAGGCACCCCTTCCTGGACCGCAAGTTCGGAATCGCTTCGGACCACCCCCTGCTCAGCGACGACGAAATCCGCCGGATCATCGAGCGCTTCGTGGACGCGGCGGGAATCGCGGAGCGCTGCGGTGCCGATTTCGTCGACGTCAAGCACTGCCACGGATACCTGGGCCACGAGTTCCTGGGCGCCGTGACGAGACCCGGGCCCTTCGGCGGATCGTTCGAGAACCGCACGCGGTTCCTGCGCGAGGTGGTCGGCGGCATCCGGGCCACGACTTCCCGGATCGACATCGGGGTCCGCCTGAGCGCGTTCGACTTCGCTCCGTTCCGCGCCGACCCCGAGCAGTCCTCCGGCACGCGGCTCGGGCCGGGGATCCCCGAAGACTTCGCGAGTTCCCTGCCCTACCGGCATGCATTCGGCGGGAACCCGGACAACCCGGTCGAGTACGATCTCAGCGACACCTGCCGGTTCGTCGAGCTCCTCCGCTCGCTCGATATCCGCCTGCTGAACGTGACCGCCGGCAGCCCGTACTACAACCCCCATATCCAGCGACCGGCGCTGTTCCCGCCCTCGGACGGCTACCAGCCGCCGGAGGATCCGCTGGCGGGATGCAGCCGGCAGATCCAGGCCACGGCGGAGCTGAAGTCGCGGTTCCCGGACATGCTCGTGATCGGGACAGGCTACAGCTACCTGCAGGAATTCCTCCCGCATGTCGCCCAATGGGTCGTGCGGAGCGGCCGCGCGGATGCAGTAGGCCTCGGCCGCATGGTGCTCGCCTATCCCACGCTCCCGAAGGACACGCTGGAATCGGGCGAGCTGAACCCGAAGCGGATCTGCAGGACGTTCAGCGACTGCACGACCGGGCCGCGCAACGGCCTGGTGTCGGGCTGCTACCCCCTGGACCCGGAGTACAGGGGACGTCCCGAGGCGGCGATCGTGAGGAAGATCAAGGCTTCGCTCTGAGGACCGCTCCGGCCCTCCTCAGGAGGTCAGGTTCTCGAACGGGACCCAGCCCACCCTGGCGCCCCACTCCAGCCACGCGCGCTCGAGCTCGGCCACGCGCCCGGGCATCTCGGCAGCCAGATCGTTGAGCTCGCTGCGGTCTGACTCGATGTCGTACAGTTCCCACGGGCCGACCCCTGCCGAGGCCGAGACGCGCTTTGCCACGAGCTTCCAGCGACCCATCCTCACCGCCCGGTTGCCCTGGTGCTCCCAGAAGATGGCGTCGTGGCCCTCGCGAGATCCGGTCTCGAACACCGGGCGCAGGCTCTTCCCTTCCAAGGGCGTTACGGGCTGCCCGCCACGCGCGGCCGGGTATTGCGCGCCAGCCAGGTCGACGCACGTGGCCATCAGGTCGATCACGTGCCCCGGGGCGTCCGTGACAGAGCCGGGCGGGACCTTGATCCCGTCGGGCCAATGGCAGATAAGCGGGGAGGAGATCCCGCCTTCGTGGACCCAGCTCTTGAACATCCGGAACGGGGTGTTGCTGGCGTTGGCCCAGGGACGGTCGTAGCCGTCGAACGAATCGGGGCCGCCCGGCATCGCGTTCGGGTCCGCCCAGGTGTTGCGGGGCGTGCCCTGCTCGATGTCCGCGCTCTCGTGGCAGCCCCCGTTGTCCGTCAGGAACAGGACAAGCGTGTTGTCGAGCTGGCCGCTCTCGCGAATCGCCTGCATGACCCGACCGACGCCTTGGTCGAGGCAGTCGATCATGGCGGCGTAGACCTCCATGCGGCGCTCCCAGAGGGGCTTGTCCTCGGCCTCTTCCCATGCCGGCACCCTCGGGTCGCGGTCGCTGAGAGTCCAGCTGTCCGCCCGGATTCCGACCTCGCCCTGGCGTGCGAATCGCCGCTGGCGGAGCTCGTCCCAGCCCATGGAGTAGTTGCCGGAATACTTCTCGATATCGGCGGGCTTGGCATGCAGCGGCCAATGCGGGGCCGTGTATGCGAGGTACAGGAAGAACGGATCGCTGCCGCCGCGGCGATCCTCGAGGAAGCGCACCGCGTTGTCAGTGAACGCGTCCGTCATGTAGAAGGAGCCGTCATCCGGTGGGACGTACGGATCGTTGCCGGACGCCATCTGGCGGGCGGTGTCGAGCTGGAAGTAGTTCGAGGCGCCGCTGATCAATCCGAAGTACTCGTCAAAGCCCCGGTCCAACGGCCAGTGCGGGCGTTCCTCTCCCACATGCCACTTCCCTGACATCAGAGTGGCGTAGCCCGCTTCCCTGAGCACTTCGGCGATCGTCACGCACTCGTCGTTCAGGTAGCCCTGGTAGGCGGGGCTGCCGCGGTCGTTGACCATGTGGCCCACGCCGGCCTGGTGCGGGTAGAGGCCGGTCAGCAATGACGCGCGGGTCGGGCAGCAGCGCGCCGCGTTGTAGAACTGGCGGAAGCGCAGCCCCTGGGCGGCCAGGGCATCCAGGTTGGGGGTCGAGATTTCGCCGCCGTAGCAGCCAATGTCCGAGAAACCCATGTCATCGGCCATGATGATGACGATGTTCGGGCGCTCCGAGGAGGCGCCCTGGTTGCCGTCGCCGCAGCCTGCCAGAGCGGCGGTACCGAGCGTTTGGAGGAAGCTGCGACGGTCCATTTCTGTGCTGTTCACGTCTCCGAGTATCGCGGACAAGGGCTCGGGCCGGCAACGCCGCGCCGCCGGTCGGCGGCGGGTCCGGCAGCCGATATAATCGTCGGTCCATGCCGACGAGGACGCCCTTCCGCCTGGACGGACGCACAGCGCTGATCACGGGGGGCGCCAGCGGCATCGGCGAGAAGACAGTGCGGGCGCTGGCCGGCGCCGGAGCGCGAGTGCTGATCGGCGACATCGACGGGGACGCGGCCCGCTCGGTGGCCGACGAGGTCGGGAACGCGGACCCTCTGGCCCTGGACGTGACGGACCCGGGCAGCGTGGCAGCGGCCCTGGGTTCGCTCGACTCCCTCGACATCCTGGTCAACAACGCCGGAATCGGGCACGTGGGATCGATCGAGGAGTGCGACCTGGAGGACTGGCGAAGGGTGATGCGGGTCAATGTGGAGGGAACGTTCCTCGTCACCAGCGCGGCCGTTCCGCTTCTGATGCGGTCGGGGCGACCGTGCATCGTGAACGTGGGCTCCGTCGCGGGCCTGGTGGGAGTGAAGCGCCGCTTCGCGTACTGCGCGTCGAAGGGCGCGGTGGTCAGCATGACCCGCTCGCTGGCCGCCGACTACGCGGGACGGATGCGGGTGAACTGCGTCTGCCCCGGCACGGTCGACACCCCGTTCGTCGAGGCCTATCTGGAGAAGTACCATCGCCACGAGAAGGCCGAGGTCCGCAAGCAGCTGGACGCTCGCCAGCCGGTCGGCCGCCTTGGCAGGCCCGAGGAGATCGCCCATCTCATCCTGTACCTCTGCTCGGACGAGGCGGAGTTCGTGCACGGCTCGATGATGGCGATCGACGGGGGCTGGACTGCGCTGTAGCTCATTTCAGCCGCCGCGCGTGCAGGCCCATGTGAAATAATGGCCTCGGCATGAGGCTCCTTGCAACGACAATCGCAGGCATCGCGCTCGCAGGCGGGCTGCGCGCCGACGTCCAGCTGCCATCCCTGTTTGCGGATCACATGCTCCTGCAGGCCGACAGGCCCATCCACGTCTGGGGACTCGCGGATCCGAACGAGGAGGTCACAGTCAGCTTTCGCAGCCAGGTGGTGGCGGCCTCCGCGTCGGACACGGGAGAGTGGTCCCTCCACCTGGATCCTTCCGATACAGGGGGGCCCTTCACCCTGGACGTGCAGGGGAACAACAAGATCTCGCTCGAGGACGTGTACGTGGGCGAGGTCTGGGTCGCGTCAGGACAGTCGAACATGGTCTGGCCCCTCGAGCAGTCCAACGACGCGGAAGCGGAGATCGCAGCCGCAAGCTTTCCGGAAATCCGCTTCTTCAAGGTCGACCAGTCGACAGCGGACCTGCCGCTGACAGACTTGACCGGCGAGTGGCAGGTCGTTTCGCCGGAGACGGCCGGGGGCGTCTCGGCCGTGGCCTACTTTTTCGCGCGGCACCTGCACCGACAGCTGAGCCTTCCGATCGGGATCATCCAGTCCGCATGGGGCGGGACCCCCGCCGAAGCGTGGACTAGCCAGGAGGCCCTGGGAAGCGACCGGGAACTCGCCGCGCTCATCCCCTCGTACGACCGGACTGCCAGAATCGCCAGGAGCCGCCGGCAGGATCCGCGCCTGCACCACAAGCCCACGGCGCTGTACAACGCGATGATCGCGCCGCTGACCAACTACGCGATACGCGGGGCAATCTGGTACCAGGGCGAGAACAACGGCAACCGCGGCCAGGGGATCCTGTACCGGAAACTGTTCCGAACGCTGATCGAGGACTGGCGAGGCGCGTGGGGACTGGGGGACTTCCCCTTCCTTTTCGTGCAGCTCGCCAACTACGGCAAGGTGCCGTCAGCCGACGCCTGGCCCGAACTCCGGGAGGCCCAGACGATGGCCCTCGGGCTCGCTAACACCGGCATGGCAGTCACGATCGATATCGGCAACCCGACTGACATCCATCCGCGGAACAAGCAGGATGTCGGCTTGCGGCTGGCCCTGGCGGCGAGGGTCGTCACCTACGGCGAGAGCGGGATCGACCATGCGGGCCCGATGTTCCGGCAAGCGACTTGGGAGGGGCAGCGCGTCAGGCTCTGGTTCGACCACACGTACGAGGGCCTGGAGGCTCGCGGCGGCCCGCTGCGGGGGTTCGAAATGGCGGGCGCAGCCGGCGGCTTCTACATTGCCGAGGCAAGCATCCAGGGCAACACGGTGGTGCTGTCGAACCCGGCCGTTCCCGCGCCCGCCAGGGTGCGCTACGGGTGGGCTGCCGATCCCGACGCGAACCTGTTCAATTCGGCGGGCCTGCCCGCCTCGCCATTCCGTACGATGAAGTAAAGCGCGCCTCGCGCTAGCGCATGGACAGCCGTCCGACCCCCATTGTCAGGGACCTGGTCCTGGTCGGCGGCGGGCACAGCCATATCGCCGTGCTGAAGCGGTTCGGCATGAGGCCGGTGCCCGGCGTTCAGATCACGCTGGTCTGCCGCGACGTCCATACGCCGTATTCGGGCATGCTGCCGGGCCTGGTGGCCGGCCACTACACCTACGACGAGGCGCATATCGACCTGCGGAGGCTGGCGGTCTTCTCGTCCGCCCGCTTCATCCACGACGAGGTCGTGACCCTCGATCCCGACCGGAACGAGCTGCTCTTCCGCGACCGGCCGGCGATCCGCTACGACCTGCTCTCACTCAATACCGGGTCGACACCGGGACTGCGGGACGTGCCGGGGGCTGCCGAGCACGCGGTTGCCGTGAAGCCAATCAGCGAGTTCCTGCCGCGCTGGCAGGCGTTGCTGCAGCGGGTTCGGGCCGTCCAGGGCGCGCCACGGATCGCCGTGGTCGGGGCCGGCGCGGGAGGGGTGGAGCTTACGCTCGCCATCCAGCACAGACTCCGCTCCAGCCCGGCCCCCTCGGGAGCATCCGCAGATCCGGAGATGCACCTGTTCAGCGCTACGGCGGCGATCCTGCCGACGCACAACGCGAGGGTGCGCGGCAAGTTCGAGCGCATTCTCGCGAGCCGCGGGGTGGAAGTGCACCGCAACGCCTCGGTCACCGAGGTGACGGCGGACGGCCTGGCCACAGCGAGCGGCTGGCGGGGCGCCTTCGACGAGGTCGTTTGGGTGACCAACGCATCGGCCGCCGACTGGCTCGGGGCGTCCGGCCTGGCAACGGATTCCAGGGGATTCGTGCGCGTCGACGAAAGGCTGCGATCGGTCTCCCACCCGAACGTCTACGCTGCCGGTGACGTTGCGGCGGTCGATGCCCATGCCAGGGAAAAGGCCGGCGTCTTCGCCGTCCGGCAGGGCCCGCCGCTGGCCGAGAACTTGCGGCTGGCCCTCCGGGACCGGCCGCCCCGCCCGTTCCGGCCCCAGCGCAAGTTCCTGAGCTTGATCAGCACGGGCGACCAGTACGCCGTGGCGTCGAGGGGAGGCTGGTCGGTCGAGGGTCGATGGGCCTGGAAATGGAAGGACCGGATCGACCGGCGGTTCATGGCGAAGTTCCATGACCTCCCGCCCATGGCTGATTCGAGGCCGGCCGGCGAGCCTCCGCCCGCGACTGCTGACTTCCCGCATCCGCACGAGCATGAAATCCGCTGCCGCGGATGCGCCTCGAAGGTCGGGGCAGCGACATTGGCCGGTGCGCTCGGCTCGATCGAGCCCTTCTGGCGCGAGGACGTGCCTGCCGGGCTGGCGACCCGCGACGACGCCGCCATCCTGCATGTCCCGGAAGGCAAGTCCCTGGTTCAGTCGGTGGATTTCTTCCCGGCCATCGTGGACGACCCGTACCTGTTCGGCAGGATCGCGGCCAACCATGCATTGAGCGACATCTTCGCGATGGGCGCCGCGCCCCAGTCAGCGCTCGCAGTCGCGGGCATTCCGTTCGCGGCGGCGAGGAAGTCCGAGGACCTGCTGCGCCAGATGCTGCTGGGTGCGAACGAGACGTTCCGCGAAGCCCGCACGAACCTAGCGGGCGGCCACACCAGCGAGTGTCCCGAGCTCGCGCTGGGGTTCGTGATCAACGGGCTGGCGCCCGAGGGGGAGATCCTGCGCAAGGAGGGCCTCCGCCCGGGCGACGCGCTGGTCCTGACCAAGGCGCTGGGAACCGGAGTCCTGTTCGCTGCCGAAATGCGGCTGGCGGTAAAGGGGCGCTGGATCGACGCGGCGATCGATTCCATGCTGCAGTCGAGCCAGCGCGCGGCGGAGATCCTGCGCGCGCACGGCGCTACAGCGTGTACCGATGTGACTGGATTCGGTCTCGCGGGACATCTCGTCGAGATGCTGGAAGCCTCGCAAGCGGGCGCTTCAATCGATCTGGGCTCGGTACCCGGACTGGAGGGCGCGGCCGAGTGCCACCGCGCCGGAATCCGCAGTTCCCTGTTCGCGGAAAACGTGAAGATCTGGCAGCGCGTGTCGAACGGCGCCGGAGTGCCGGCGGACCCCGGCGCGGCGATCCTCTTCGATCCGCAGACCTCGGGGGGCCTGCTGGCGGGGATTCCGGAAGCGAACGCCGAGCCGTGCCTCGAAGCACTCCGCGAAGCCGGTTACAGCAGGGCCTGCAGAATCGGCAGCGTACGGCTTGCCTCCGAGGCCCCGATGGTGACGCTCAACGGCCTCTCGGGCGCGGATCAGCGGAAGAAGAGTTCCTGACCCGCCACGGCGAGCGCATGAGCGATCATGGCCGCCGTGACGCTTCCCGCCTGGGAGTAGGCCCTCCCGCAAAACCATCCTAGGACCGCAGCCGTCGCCGCATGCGGGAGGTTCGGGAACGCCCCCCGGCCCAGGTGCACGGCTCCGAACAGGAGCGCCGAAAGCGCCCGTGCGGCCAATGGCCGGCCGGTGGAAGCAGCGGCTAGGTTCTGCACGACCCCTCGAAGCAGGAACTCCTCGGCCAGCGCCGTGGTGAAGTAGATGCCGGCCAGCTTTCCGGCCGCCTCCGCTAGCCTGGCCAGGGGGGCCTCCAGCGGCGGATCCCACTGGAGGAATCCAGTGCCCAGGCCGACCAGCACGAGCCACGGCAGCGAGTAGGACGTGTTCCGGAATCCGATCGCCCAGTCCGGTCGGACCGGCACGAGGCGGAATCCCGTTCCCTGGAGGTTCCGCAATGCCAGGAAGGCATAAAGCCCTAGGGGGATCAGCATCAGCTTGCCAAGCGAGTCGAGCCGGTGCGCGGGAGGATCGAAGCCCTGGTAGATGTCCCGGAAGAGGGTCGACAGCCCGCTGATCATGGGATACGCGAGCGCGCAGGCTACCACGACATCCTGCCAGGCGAATCCGTGCCGGCGCACGGGGAACGCCGGGTACACGAACGCCACGACGGAGCAAAGCGCCAGCAGCTTCAGCGCCGAAGCAGGAGAGAAGACCCCCGTCGGGAGGGAGTAGACGAGGTAGGGTGCGACGGAGGCCGCTACCAGCGCGGCGGCAAGCGCCCAGGGCCGCAGCGCCCTCCGGGCTGCCATCCGCGCCGCGCCGGACACGGCCGCGCAGTACAGGAACGCCTGCCAGCAGAAAGCCGTGACAACTGGCACCGCGACCCAAGCCGGGAATTCGAAGCGCCGTGCAAGAATGAAGCCGGCGATGGCGAGCGTCGCGCACACCCCCGCCGAGGCCGTCAGGACACGCCGCAGGCCCGGCGCGCCGAGGGCATTCTCGTCCGTCAAGCTACTCATGGTAGCCGCAGCCGCCGGGTGGCTGCCGGCAGCTGCCCAGATGCCCGAGGGGCTGGTTCGCAGCGTCGCGGAGGCGGGCAGCCGGCTGGTGGCAGCGCGGGACGACTACACGTACACGCAGGTCTTCAAGTTCCACGAGATCCGGAAGGGTGCGCGAGTGGGATTCTACGAGGAGATCCGGGACATCACCTTCACCGGCACCGGGGAGCGCCTGGAGCTGCATCGCAAGCGCCCGGTGATGCGGCTCGACCGCATGCGCCTGACCGAGGAGGATTTCCGGGACCTTCGGGACGTCAACCCGTTCGTGCTGACAGCGGAGACGGTCAGGTTCTACCGCGTTCGGTACAAGGGCGTCGAACCCGTTGACGGCATCCAGTGCCACGTCCTGCAGGTGCGCCCGCGGCAGATCCTGTACGGCCAGAGGTTCTTCGACGGCCTGGTCTGGGTCGGCGTTGACCACGGGCAAGTCGTTCGCGCGGCAGGGCGCCCGGTGCCGCAGATCCACCGGATCGAGGACAGCAACCTGTTTCCCGGCTTCGTGACGCGGTACGAGCCTGTCGACGGCCGCCACTGGTTCCCGGTGCTGACCCAAGGCGACGACATCCTGCCGTTTCCATCGGGCAACCAGCGCGTCCGGATCCTGATCGAGTACAGCGATTACAAGCGGTTCACGACGAGCTCGACCGTGACGTTCGACGAGCCCGGCACTCGGGAGCCCGAGTAGGCCGGGCCCGGGCCGACCGCTCCGCCGCCTGTACAATCGGACAGCAGATGCTCCGCTTGATAGCCGCCGTCCTGGCAATCTCCCTACCGGTCGTCGCGCAGTCCGGGAGACATCTGGGCAAGACGCTCCAAGCCTGGCAGGAAGGCCTTGCGGAGCCGGCCGGAATCGACCGGCTCCTGGCGATCCGATCCATCGGCGAGATGGCAATCGCTGGCCGGAGCGGTGCCAGCGAGGCGCTGGTTTCCGCAATGACACATGCGGACAGTTCCGTGCGCTTCTGGGCGGCAGCCGCGGCCATTCGGATGCCCGACCTACCGCCTGCCGGGCTGCCGGCACTCCGGGGAGCCCTCGAGGACGAGGTCCCGGAAGTCCGGGTGCAAGCGGCTCACGCCCTGCTCGAAGCCGGGGAGGCGCCGGCCGCGGTCGAAGCCCTGGCCGGGCTGCTGGCCCATCCCAACCGCGGAGTGCGGCTGCAGGCCGCGCACGCGGCGGACGCCCTCGGGGGCCGGGCGGCCCCGCTGACCGACGCCCTGCGGGCGGCGCTGGACGACGAATTCGACTATGTGAA
Source organism: Bryobacterales bacterium (assembly GCA_965263255.1). Classification (GTDB taxonomy): domain Bacteria; phylum Acidobacteriota; class Terriglobia; order Bryobacterales; family UBA6623; genus VXMF01. The sequence goes on along the minus strand of CBDHHA010000008.1, from coordinate 4,945,433 downwards.
GCGCGTCGCGCGTCACGCCCTGTGGACACTGGGCGAAAGGCCCTGCCCCTATCAGAACTGCGAGTGAGCCGAACCGGAATGAACACCCTCCGCATGTCCCGTGCGACGGCGCTGGGCGCCGTCGTTGCCGCTGCCGCATGGCAGCCCGCCCTCGACGCCAAGCCGCCGAATATCCTGTGGCTCTCGACCGAGGACACCGGCCAGCAGGTCGAGCCCTACGATCCGTACGCCAGAACACCCAGCATCGCGAGCCTCGCGCGCGAGGGAGTGACGTTCCTGGAGGCGTATTCGCACTCCCCGGTGTGCGCGCCGACACGCTCCGGAATCATCACGGGGATGTACCCGACCGCGATCGGCACCCAGCACATGCGCTCGTCGATGGTGCCCCCGCCCCATGTGCGGGCCTTTCCCGAGTACCTGCGCGAAATGGGGTACTACACCAGCAACAACTCCAAGACCGACTACAACTTCCCAGTGCCGCTGACGGCCTGGGACGATTCGAGCCGGACCGCCCACTGGCGGAACCGGCCGGATCCGGACCAGCCCTTCTTCGCCGTCTTCAACTTCGGCAGCTCGCACGAGGGATCGGTCCGGCGCCAGTTCCAGGCCCGGTCGGAGGATCCCTCCGCCGGCATCCACGACGCTCGGCGCCTGCCTCTCCCTCCCTACTATCCGGACACGCCCAAGACACGCGAGGCGTGGGCCGCCTACTACGACGTGGTCACCATGACAGACCGGACGATCGGGGAAATGCTGCAGGAGCTGGAGGATGCCGGCCTTGCCGACGAGACCCTGGTGGTCTTCTGGGGCGACCACGGGGCCGGGCTGGCCCGCTCCAAGCGCTGGATCTACGACTCCGGGCTGAAGGTGCCGCTCATCATGCGATGGCCCGGCAGGATCGAGCCCGGAACCCTGCGGTCGGATCTCGTCCAGTTCCTGGACCTGGCGCCGACGATGATCTCCGCGGCCGGAGGCACGCCCCCCGGGCACATGCACGGCCGCGTGATCATTGGCGACAGCCAGGGGGCCGAGCCGGAATACCTCTTTCACGGCAGGGACCGCATGGACGAGCGCTACGACATGATCCGCGGCGTCCGGGACCATAGGTTCCTCTACGTGCGGAATTTCGAGTCCCACCGGCCCTGGGTCCAGTTCATGCGGACTCCGAGCCAGGGCCCGATCTATCAGGAACTGGACCGCCTCAAGCGAAGCGGGGGCCTGGGCCCGCTGGTCGCGCCGTTCATGCAGGACACGAAGCCCTTCGAGGAACTCTACGACGTGGTCGCGGATCCCCACCAGGTCTTCAATCTGGCGCCTGACCCGCGCTATGCCGACACCTTGCGCCAGATGCGGGCTGTCCTGACGGATTGGATGCGAAGCACGGACGACAAGGGCCTCGTGCCGGAACCCGAGCTGTACCGGCGCATGTTCGAGAACGAATCGGACGCAAGGGCCGAACCGCCGCTGGTCACGCAGAGCCCCGGCGGCGACGGGTCGATCGAGGTGGTGCTCCGGCCGCGAACCGAGGGCTCGTCGCTTGCCTATCGAATCGGCCCGCTAGTGGAAGGCACGCGGACTGGCTGGAGGCTCTACACCGACAAGGTCGTCCTCGGGAAGGGGCAGAGCCTCCACGCCGTCGCCTCGCGCCTGGGCTACCGGACCAGCCGCGCCGTCTCTATCGAGAACTAGCGGGGCGCCCGGCTCGGCCGCGATTCGCGTCGCCGGTTACGGCAGCACGGGATCCTCGATGGTGTACTCGACGTCGAGCGCCTTGAGGAACGCCATCAGGTCCGCCTTCTCCTCGTCGGAAAGATCCGCGTTCTTGGCGTCGGCGAGGTTCGTCTCGTCGAGCCATTCGTTCTCCTTGCCGCCTGACAGCATCAGGTCCACCGCCTCCTCCAGGGTGGCCACGCTGCCGTCATGGAAGTACGGGGCGGACTTGGAGATGTCAAACAGGCTGGGGGTCTTGAACGCGCCTGTGTCTTCCTCGGCCTCGGATATCTTGGCCCGGCCGATGTCAGGGCTCTCGGCGTCCATCCCGATCCCGACGTTGTGGTACTGCTTGTCAGCCAGCAGCCGGCCGTCGTGGCAGTTGGTGCATTTCGCCCTCTCGGAGAAGACTGTCCAGCCACGCTGCTCCTGCTCGTTGAGGGCCTCCTCGTTCCCGGCCATGAAGTCGATGAACCGGGAATTCCCCTTGGTGGTCACGATGGTGCGCATGAATGCCGCAACGGCCTGCGCCACGTTGTCGGCTGTCGCGGGCCCGCCGAACACGTCCTGGAACTGCTCGGCATAGCCAGGAATCTCGTTGAGCTGGGCGACGATGTCATCCACGGAAGGAGCCCCGTCGTTGCCGGAAGCACCCATGTTGCCTCCGCCCCAAGCGCCCTTGACCTGGTTTTCCAGCGCGGCGGCGCGCCCGTCCCAGTAAAGGGCGTCGTAGTAGCCGACGTTCCACATTGTGGGAGCGGCGCGCGTCAACTCCTTGTCGAACGCTCCCAGCGCGGTCGCACGCCCGTCAGTGAGGCCGTATTCCTTGAGGTGGCAGCCGTAGCAAGAGCGGTTCCCGTCGCCGCTAAGCCGCTGGTCATAGTAGAGCTGCTTGCCCAAGGCGACCTTGGCCTCGGTCATTGGATTCTCCGCTGGCACCACCATCGCCTCGTAGCCGGCAATCTCGGGCCAGGCCATCTCCGCCTGCTCGGCCGGCTCCTCAACGGGGGCGGCACATTGCAGCAGCAGGCAAAGGGCCAGCAACAGGGGTACGTTCAGTCTCGACACTCTGGATTCTCCTTAGAACTTGGGTTGGCTCGTGTTCCGATCAGCAAGGCGCCGCGAGCGAGGCCGCAGCGCTCGGTGCCATTATACTGAGGCGCTTCTCGCCGGCAAGCCGGCTGCCGCAAGGCTCCGCCGGGATTCGCCGCGCGCGCCGCGCTCTCCAGGCCCGGCTTCCCGGCCATCGCGAGGCGCTTCCTACAGCGCCGGCACGGCACGTTCCTCCGAGCCGAACAGGAACGCGGGCATGCGGGCAAGCTCCGCTGCGGGAAGGCTCACCACGCGGGGGCGCACCAGGATCAGCAGGTCCCGCTCGTCCCATCGGCGCTCGTTCCGGCGGAACAGGCTTCCGATTATCGGAATGTTCCCGAGGCCGGCCTGGCCGGCGGCGGACACTCGGCGCTCGAAGACCGAAGTCCCGGAGACGATCGCGAACTCGTTGCTGCGCAAGCGGACCTGGGACTGGAATTCGCGGTTGGCCAGGACCGGCACCCCGTTGACGGACCCGCCTGCGAGGAACTTGAACGCCACGTCAAGCGCAAGGGTGACCTCCCCCGCGGTGTGGATCAGCGGCGTAACGCTCAGGCTCAATCCCAGATCCTGGAAGTTGACTGTCGGTGGGGGCTGGACATAGCCGGGAGTCCCTACGCCAGGCAAGTCCAGCGATCCGGCGGAGAACTGACTCGTCGCGATGGGGAAGCTCTCGCCGGCCTTGAATGTCGCTTCCGCGCCGTGCGCGCTGCGCAACTGCACGGTGTGGATGGACTGCGCGGAGGAGGAATTGAGACCGGCTTCGACAGCAGCTGTTCCCACTGCGATGCCGAGGACGGTCTCTCCTCCGCCGAAGCCGATCAGGCGCTCGACGCCTCCATTGGATGGAACCGCCCCGAACAGCGTGCTGAAGTTCGCCACCGGGAACGTTGAGGGCAGGTCGATCCCGCCGCGCACGTTCCTTCCTCGCGATACCGTCAGCATCTGAATCTCGATCTGGACAGCCGCCGACGGGCGCAGCAGGTCCCCGGCCAGGATGCGAGCCATGTCGAGCTTCTGGACCGGCCCTCGGAGAACGAGCGCGTCCGCCGAGACCAGCGGCAGGGTCCGTTTTATGTCAAGCACGTCCCGGATGACCTGCGTCACCTCCGCAACGCCCTCCTGGGGCAAGGAGCGGTCGAGCGGAATGTGAGCCAGCGCCGCCGCTTCCAGCCCGCCGCGGATGCTCGGGTCGTCGTCAGCGACCAGCAGGGTCTGGCTGTCAAGCGGCACGGTCAGTGTCCGGCCCACTTGGGCGAGTATGCGCATGACGCTCGGAAAGTCGGCCCCATCGAGACCCCCGCGAAGCGTGCGCTCGCCTTCGAAGTCCTCGTGGAAGAGAACGCGCACGCCGAATTCCTCCGCCACGGCCTCATAGGCCTCACGCACTGTCCCGCGGAAGCGGAACGAGGCCTCGTGCGCGGAGTAGCGAAGCCTCGCAGGCTGCGTCATCTGGGGCAATGGGCGGGCTACCGCCACCGAGTCCTCGCTGGTAGCGGGTCCGGTCTTGTCCTGGTCGCGGGGGTATTCCCACGAGTCCGGAATCATTTCCACGGCAGCTCGGTGCTGGCCGGCCAGCGCTAGCAGGCGGGCCGCGCTTCGGCGGACACGGCTAGCGGCGTGGGCGTACTTGGCGTTCGCGGGTGCCAGGGCCCTCGCCTGGCTGTACAGCAGGTATGCCTCGATGTCGCGCCCCTGCCGCTGCGCCCGCACTCCCTTGCGGAACAGTTCGGCGGCAGGCCCGTCTCCCGCCTGTGCCGGCATCGCCAGGGCGCAGAGGAAAGCGGTCAGGAACCACCGACGGAACACCGGCACGCATGAAGCATGACGAGCGCAGGCCGCAGGGCGTGGATGCCTCGAGCCTGCCCCTCCCTCGCGGGCAGGCGCCGCCTCGCGCTTGCGGAGCCGAACGGCCTGCGGGCGGAAGCATCGACGCCGCGCCCCGGCTTGTCCCGGGAGCGGCGCGCCTCACTGCAGGTCCAGCCATCCCCGGGGATTGCCCAGCCTCGCTTCGTTCATCCGAGTGACCGATCGCGCGAGTTCCTCCGCCTCGCGCGGGAACCGGGCGGTAACGTCGTATGACTCGTCGCGATCGTATGCGAGATCGAACAGGAACGGCCCGCGCCTCGCGATCCAGTAGGCGCTGTTCTCGCTGCGGTGCCTGCCGATGTACTTGAGGTTGCCGGCCCCGCGCACCCCGGCGAATTCCCCGCCCCGCACGAAGAACAACGACCGTTCCGGAAAGCCGCCGGAATCCCCTTTCAGCAGGGGCGTGATGTCCGTGCCGTCGACAATCCGGTCATCGGGCACCGGGAGGCCGGCCGCGCTGAGGAAGGTCGGGAACAGATCGATGGTCATGGCCGGAGTCGGATCCATCGTGGATGCGGGTATCGTGCCGGGCCACGATGCGATGAACGGCACGACCAGGCCGCCTTCGAAGCTGTTGGCCTTGCGCCCTCGATGGGGCCCGGAAGACCCCTCGTACCATGGCCCGTTGTCGCTGGTGAACACGAACAGCGTGTTCTGAAGCAGTCCGCGCTCGGCGAGCCTGTCCCGGATTGCTCCCACGCTCCAGTCCAGCTCCTCCACGCAGTCTCCGTAGGTGCCGGCGTTCGACCGACCCGCGAAGCTCTCGCTGGCGTGCGCCGGATCGTGAGGGAACGGCGAGGCGTAGTAGATGAAGAAGGGTCCTGCGGGAGCCCTGTCGATGAATCGCAGGATTTCGTCCGTCAGCGTGCGGGTGAGACTGGACTGGTCAACCGGGGCCTCGAGCGCGACCTCGCCATTGCGATACATGGCGTACGGCTTCATGTCATTGGAGTAGTAGCTGCCGAAGTAGTAGTCGAAACCCTTGTCCGTCGGAAGGTGGGGGCTGCGGTCCCCGAGATGCCACTTGCCGAACATGCCGGTCCTGTAGCCCGCAGCCCGCAATGCTTCGGCGACTGTGATCTCGTCGGGCGGTATGCCTCGAATGCCGCGCGGAAACGAGAGCGTGTTCACGGCCAGGCCGATCGCGGTCCCCGTAGGGAAGAAGACCGAATGAATGAAGCCTCGCGTGGGATAGCGGCCGGTGAGGCAGCTGAACCTGGAGGGCGAGCAGACCGGGCTCGCTGAGTAGAAGGCAGACAGCCTGACTCCTTCGCTGGCTAGGGCGTCCAGATGGGGCGTGCGGATGGCCTTGGAACCGAAGCTCGCAACGTCTCCGTAGCCGAGGTCGTCGGCGAATACCAGCACGATGTTCGGAGCACCGGGGGCAGCCCTGCCGGCCACGTTCGACAGGTAGGCACTGTGCTGAGCGAGGCGGATGTCCGGATCGCCCCTGGCTACCCACAGCGCCAAGGCTACCGGGATCAGCGCCAGGCACACCGAGAAGGCCAGCAGGATCCTCGCCCAGCGGAAGAGCGCTCGAGTTCTGGAGGGTTGCATGAGCAGGTGATGGGACGTCCGCATGGACGACTCGCGCCCTGCAACAAGGCAGGGGCGGAATGCGGACCCAACAGCCTACCGTAGACGAAGGACCGTCGATGCGCGCCGGGATGGTTGGCTGCGGTTCATCCCCGATGCAGGCTGGAGGCCCGTGCCTCGGCAGTGTCGCGCTCAGGACCGGGAACTCACGCCGACGCTGGCGGGGCCGAGCGCTGCCGGTCAGCAACGAGGAGACGATGCCCTCTCAGGTAGAGCCCTCGCTGCGCCAGTGCTTCGTGCCACCCTTGCTCAAGGCCAATGCGAGTCGTGTCCTCGAAGAGCCCTTTGCTCTCCTCGATACGCGTGAGGCGTGCAAACTTGTCTCGGCCGGGGTATTCCGGCGGAACCAACAGCTCCTTTCGATGGAGAATCGGGCGGTTCGGCGCAGACCTGTAGTCCCTCGCCCGGACCCGGAACGTCTGGAGGTGAATGCTCACTGCGGATGCGAGCGCAGGGTGGGGGTCGCTGTCGAAGTCGGGGTAGCTCAGATACGAGACCTTGGGCTCGCCCAGGTGAAGCTTGACGAGATTGGCACCCTCCACGCGACCCCAGAAGGCCCTGGCGCACCCTTCGTAGAGTCGCAACACCGCCGCCACCTTGGAGAGCGCGCTCTGGTGGACGTACAGTGCGCCCGGAGTCAGCTTGCCGATGGGGGACCGCCTGCAGGCGGACTCGACAACCCCCGGCTCTCCAAGCGAGAACAACAGCCCGTCCGCTTCGTGGCACGCCTTCTTGTAGGACCCGAAGAATGCCCTTACGTCGCGCTGCAATGCCAACGGCAAGGCACCGAACCTTGGCCGGCCCTCGAACTGCGCCAGCGCGAGGTACACCAGCAGGTCCTGGCTGTGCTGCAGCTTGAGACGCTGCCACCGGACGTCATCGGTAGCCGCGACGATCACGCCGAAGGCCTTCCGAAGCGATCCGAACACCTCGACGATCGGACAGGCAGCCGCGATCTCGTCGTCGAACGGCAGCCGGCCGCGGTCGGCGACGAACGCAGTCAAGGGACCTAGCAGCTCCTCGTGCGCAGCGAACAGCGCTGCCGGATTGGCGACAAGTGCCGTGGTCCCCCGGCGGCGGTACTGGGACGCGACAAAGGCGGATCGAGCCTGGTCGTCGGCGAAGACGTAGAAGACGCCGGGCGCCGCCGGCACGGCGGTCACGTCCAGGGTGCGCTCGATCCAATTGCGCAGTTCCTGCTGCTCGAAGAACTTCTGGAAGGTGCCGCGGTTGGTGAGGCACCCGTCGCCGAAGGCGGCAGTGTCACGAAGCTCCCTCCCTTCAACCGCAAGCCTGGCACTGCAGATCAACAGCCGCTCGGCGAGAGCCCAGGCCCGGCGGAGCGCGTCGCATCGCTCGCCGACGTCCTCGATGACGTTCACCACATACCCGAGATTGACCACATCGGAAGGCTCGAGCTGCGTGCTCGGCCGGTGAGCCGGATCCCACCCGCTCGCCTGATACCCCAGGGCCGAGAGCCTTCTGACGTCGTCCCCGCGACCGCATCCATAGTCGAGGATCTTGCTACTCCGGTCGATGACGCCATCCGCCATGGCGCACTTGAGAGGCCGCGAGAGATCAGTCCGGGCGATTGCCGTTCGGGCCCGGTCGCTCTGAGTCCGGCTACTGGCCTCGTGCATCGGATTGGCGCGCGCCCGGCAGGGATTCGGGAACAGAAGCTGTCAGGCTTGCCTCGTCCTGCCGGATCGAAGGCGCCAGTCCCTGCCGACGCCCGACCTTACCGCACCTAGGACTGGCGACCGGAATCCGGACGGCCTCGTCTCGGTATTCGCGGACCGGGGCGCAACCTATGCTCCGCGCCCGCCTCTACCGGATGCGGGAGCCGGCAGGCAGTGCTCCCTCGCCCCGGGAAGCAATCCCTCGACAGCAGAGAGCGATCGAGCGAGCGCCTGAATTGTCATCCTCTGACGATGCAGGGCAGCCAACGAGCGCAAGCCTGTTGGGCGAGCGAGAGATTCGTGGCGGAGGAAGAGGGATTCGAACCCCCGAGACCCTTGCGAGCCTTGCGGTTTTCAAGACCGCCGCCTTCAACCACTCGGCCATTCCTCCGTTGCTCTCAGCCTAGCAACCGGCCGCTCCGGACCGCGACAGTGCCCCGCCACCGGCCGGCGCCGGGACCGAAGTGGCGTGGTGTACCCTGCTACCTGATGCCCGGCCGGCTCGCGGAACGAATCGCTCTCGTCACGGGAGCGGGAGGCGGTATCGGGTCCGCAATCGTCCGCAAGTTCGTCGCCGAGGGAGCGACGGTCGTGGCGAACGATGTGGCGCAAGCAAGCGAGAGCACCCTGGCACACGTTGTCAGCGAGGGCCGCGGCCAGGTAGTTGCCCATGTGGCAGACCATGCGAGGGAGTCCGAGGTCGCCGGGATGATGGAGTCGATCCGCCGATCGTTCGGAGGGCTCGACATTCTGGTCAACAACGCCTTCGCATCGTTCAACGACACCGATATCGCCCGGCTGCAGGAATCCGACTGGGACCGAACGCTGGACGCCTGTCTGAAGGGCCCATTCCTGTGCACCAAGCACGCGGTGCCCCTGATGCAGGCACGCAAGGGCGGGAGCATCGTGACGATCTCGAGCGTCAACGCCTTGCGGGCGGTCAGCGAGACGGCCTATACCGCCGCCAAGGGCGGCCTGATCTCGATGATGCGTCTGGTAGCGGCCGACTTCGCTGACCAGAACATCCGCTCGAACGTGATCTGCCCCGGCACGATCGCCACATCGGCCTCGCTCGGTTACTGGGGCAAGCACCCGAAGGGCTTCGAGGCGCTGCGCCGGATGTACCCTCTGGGGCGTATCGGAGAGCCGGAGGACATCGCCGACTACGTCCTGTTCCTGGCTTCCGACGAATCCCGCTGGGTGACCGGCACCGTACACGCCGTAGACGGTGGCCTGACAGGGGGCAACAGGCTGGAAATCGACTGAGCCGCATTCTGATAGACTCCGAGGGTCGTGCGGCCCGTTCCTCTCGCAGCTTGGGCCCCGACCGCCCTGCTGGCTGTTCTCTCGTGCAGTCCGGGCCCGACCGGGTCTGCGGAGTTCTCCGCGGGAGGCGGCGAAGGAAGCGTCCTCAGCCCGCGCATGGCGGAGGCGGCGATGTCCGGCAACCGCAAGGCCGTGGAGGCGATGCTGCAGGACGTCCACGTGAACGCGACGGACGCGGACGGCCGTACCATGCTCATGCTGGCCTCCTACGACGGCCACGCGACGACCGTGCGCCTGCTGTGCGAGAACAGCGCGAATCCGAACCTGCGCGACTCCAACCGTCGCACGGCGCTGATGTACGCCGCGTCAGGACCAAACGCCTCGACCGTCGAGATCCTCCTCGCGCACGGGGCGGAAGTAAACGTCACGGACGGCGGCGAAGGCTGGACAGCTCTGATGTTCGCGGCTGCGGAGGGCCACGCGGACATCGTGCAGATGCTCCTGGACGGGGGCGCCGATCCCGACCTTACCGACATCGACGGGGAATCCGCCGCGAGCTTCGCCCGCAGCAACGGGCATGACGAAGTCGCGGCGATCCTAGCCGGGTCGGCCAGCCAATGACCGGGACCGGCGGGCCGTTCGCCGTTCCGGCTTCCTTGCGGCCGGAAGAGGCCTTCCGCCGACTCGCCGTGGCCGCGCGCCTCGGGTTTCTGGCCTTGGCGTCCCTCGCCGGTGCCGTCGCCCACGAGTTCACCATCACCCCCGTAACGCTCGTCATCAAGGGGGACGGCAGCTTCCAGGCAGACGTCGGCCTGGATGCGGACGCACTGGCGCTGGGCCTGCCCTTGGAGACCGAGACGGACCTCGTGTTCCGGCGCATTCGCGGACTGGAAGGGGACGCCCTCGAAGCGGCAATCGCCAGGGCGCGCTCGTCCATCCGCGACCAAATCCGAATCCGTTTCGACGGCGTCAGATCCGCATTCGATGTCGAGTTCCCGCACCACGGGACGCGGGCGGCTGCGGAGGCCGATCCGCCGACAGTGCTGGGCACGCTGGCGCGCTTGCATGGGCAGGCGCCGGAGGGCGCGATCGAGGTGGGGTTCCAAGCCCCCGCACAGTACAAGACAGTCTCCCTGCAGATCCTCGCTCCCGGCTCTCCGGAGCCGTCCAGCATCGTGCTGGAGCCGGGCCAGCCCAGCCAGGGCCTGCCGCTCTCGCCCGGCCGGCAGCCCCGGCAAGGGCAGGGAGTCTTCCTGGCGTACCTCAAGCTCGGCTTCGAGCACATCGTCCCGAAGGGCCTCGACCACATCCTCTTCGTGCTCGGGCTCTTCCTGCTGAGCGTCCGCTGGCGCCCGCTGCTCTACCAGGTCACGGCCTTCACGCTCGCCCATTCGGTCACGCTGGCGCTGTCCATGCAGGGAATCGTTTCCCTGCCCGAGCGGCTTGTCGAGACCCTGATCGCTCTGTCCATCAGCTGGGTGGCGATCGAGAACATCGCCACCTCGGCCCTGAAGCCGTGGCGAGTCGAGGTCGTGTTCTGCTTCGGCCTCCTGCACGGGCTGGGCTTCGCCGGCGTGCTGAGCAGCCTCGGCATGCCGCAAGGCCGTTTCCTGACCGCATTGCTGGCGTTCAACGCGGGCGTCGAGCTCGGACAGGTCGCCGTCGTGGGACTGGCCTTCGCCGTGCTGGGCCGCTTCCGGAACCTTCCGGGCTACCGGAAGTTCGTTGTCGTTCCGTGCTCGGCCGCCATCGCCGCCACTGGCTGCTGGTGGGCGATGGCCCGGGCGTTCGGCTAGCCGGCGGGAGCCGGCCACGGCCATCCGGCACGCTCGACTATCATCGGACTATCGGTGGCGACCGTCTTCATTCCCAGCATGCTGCGCCAGTTCACCGGCGGCCACTCCACGGTCGAGGTGCGCGGGTCCACGGTCCGCGCGATCGTGGACGGCTTGATCGAGCGCTACCCGGACGTTGCCGACCGCTTGGTCGAGGGCGGGCAGGTCCGCAGCAACATTTCGGTCGCCATCGACGGCGAGGTGAGCACCCTCGGGATGCTGGACTCCGTGGATCAGGACTCCGAAGTGCACTTCATTCCGGCCATAGCAGGAGGGACCCGCCGTGCCGATGCCGAACCCGTGGGGTGAGATCGAGGTTCTCGACGCCCACACCCATCTGTTCTCCCGCTCGTTCTTCGCCGCGCTCGCCGGCCAGAAGGGCGTGGAGGACGTGGAAGCCATGGTCCGGTCGCTGGGGTGGGAGGTGCCGCCTGAGAGCAATGCCGGGATGGCCTCGCTCTGGGTCAGGGAACTGGACCGGCACGGCGTCTCCAAGTGCGTGCTGATAGCGAGCGTGCCCGGCGACGAGGAGTCCGTCGCGGTTGCGCTGGCAAGCCACCCGGACCGGTTTTTCGGCTACTTCATGCTCGACCCGCTGGCCGAGTTCGCCCTTGCGCGGGCCAGGCGGGCCTTCGACGAACTCGGCTTGCAGGGCCTCTGCCTGTTCCCGGCGATGCATCGGTTCTCGGTCCAGGACGAGCGCCTGCAGCCGCTCTACGACCTTGCCGCGGAACGGCCCGGCCGGGTGGTGTTCGTCCATTCGGGCGTCCTCACGGTAGGAGTGCGGGCCAGACTCGGCCTCCCCTCGCGGTTCGACATGAGCCGGTCGAATCCGATCGACCTTCACCGCGTCGCCCTCGAGCACCCCGCCACCAACTTCGTCGTCCCGCACTTCGGGGCGGGCTACCTCCGGGAAACGCTGATGCTGGCCAGCCTGGCCTCGAACGTCCACGTCGACACCTCGAGCAGCAACGGCTGGACCAAGTACCTGACCCCGCGGCCCTCGCTGCTGGACGTGCTGGGCCAGTTCCTGGACGTGATCGGGCCGGAGAGGCTGCTGTTCGGGTCCGACTCCTCGTTCTTCCCGCGGGGCTGGCGCAAGGACATCTTCGACTCCCAGTGCGAGGCGCTGCACTCGCTGGGCTGCCCGGCGGCCGACGCATCCGCCATCCTGGGCGGGAACCTCTCCCGGCTGCTCGCGCGCTGAAGCCCGCTTCCGTGCCCGGGCGCGATGCGCGCCCTGCGCCGGTCCGCGACGCGCGCCAAAGGAAAAGGCCGCCCGGAAGCCCGGGCGGCCTTGATGATCGTGCCTTCCGAGGCGGCCGGGTTCACCGGCCCCTCGGACCGGCCGCTAGAACGAGTACCGCAGCGCCAGCTGGATCTGGCGCGGGTTGGTGCTCTGGCTCGTGATCTTGTTGAAGTTGCCTCGATTCATGCGCTCCTGGGGGATGTTGAAGTTCACGTGGTTGGGGAGGTTGAAGAACTCCACGCGGAATTCCACCCTATGTCTCTCCGCCAGGCGGAACGTCTTGGCGAGCGTCACGTCGAACGACACGATCCCGTCAGCGTCTGTGATGTATGCTCCCGCCGTTCCGAACGTGTAGTCGCTCGGCACCTCGAATGCGCCGGCATTGATCCAGGCGTCCGGCGTCTTGGGCCCGTTGTTCGGATTCCCGACCAGGTTCGGCCTCTGGCGCGAGCGGCCGGTGTTGGCAATGTCCTGGCCCAGCTGGATGTTCAGCGGGGGCCCGGTCTCGAGCCGGGTGATGCCCTCGACCGCCCAGCCGCCAACGATGGCATCGGCGGCGGCGCTCATGCCGCTACCGAACTTCCTGCCCCTTCCGAGCGGCAGCTCGTACACATAGGAGAAATTGAACACCTGGCGGGTGTCCCAGCTCGACCGGGAGTAGTCCAGGCGCCGGTTGAACGGATCCTGCACCTTGACCTCGGCAAGCGAGGACTGCCCGTCCAGCGCCTTCTGCCACGTGTAGTTCATGTTGAACTGCAGCCCGTCCGAGAAGCGCTTCTGCAGCTTCACCTGGAGAGCGTTGTACGACCCGTTGTACTGGTTGGAGCCGCCGTCGAGATCGCCGAACGAAGGCAGGAGCCTGCGGGGCTGCACCGCGCCGGGCCCCGGGGTCAGCGCGTTGTTGAACGGGGAGTAGCCGATCTGCTTGCGCGTCCCGGACCCGACGTAGCCGACATCCAGGGTCATGTCGTCCATGACCTGCCTCTGGATGAAGAAGTTCCACTGCAGCGAGTAGGGCGAGCGGTTCGTCGGCTGCTGCGGCCATCCGCCGATCGCGGCGGTGGACGAGAACGGCGGACCGTTGTCGGTGATGCTCAGGTCGATGCCACCCCGGTTGGGGCTGAACACCTGCTGGACGGTGAACGGCCAGAACTTGCGGAGGTCCTGCAGCTCCTGCACGAAGGTGGAGTTGTAGAACATGCCGAAGCCGGTGCGGATGACTGTCTTGTCGTCCATCTGATAGGCCACGCCCAAGCGAGGAGCGATGTCGTTGTAGTCGGAGCCGACCAGCGCGCGTCCCCATCCCCCCATGTTGGCGGGCAGGCCGGAAACGAACTCCGCGTCGTTCGGGACGCGCCCGTCCGGAGGCGCCGGCTGCGGGTTCTCGGCGGCCCACAGCAGCGTGCCGAAGTACTCGCCGGTGGACTCGTCACGACGCACCCAGAGGTTGCCGAGGCGGTCCGTGGTGTCGTAGGGGCGGCTCCCGAACTGGTACATCAGCCCGAGGTTCACCGTGAGCTTCTGGGAAATCCTCCAGTCGTCCTGGACGAACCCGATCAGGAAATGCCCGATGCCGTTGGTCAGGGTATTGCCCTGGCCGCGCCGGATTTCCGACGGGTATCCCAGCAGGGCGTCCGCCATGGGGAAGCCGCTGAGCTGGCCGTTGAACGTTCCGTTCCCGTTCATGGGGTTGGACGTGTTGGTGTAGAAGCGCCTCCGGTGGTACTGGCCGCCGATCTTGAGGCTGTGCCGGCCGAACACGGTGGACACGTTCCCGGACGTCTGGTAGACCTCGTCGCCGGTAACGCTGCCTCCAGCTCCGCCTCCGGCGTTATAGGCGCCGAAGCCCATGCTCACCAAGGGGTCGCCGAACACGTCGCGCTGGTACATCTGCAGGCCGGTCTGGTCGATGAAGTCCGAGCGGGTCAGGCCGCCCTGGTGCACGCCGATACCCGGGTTGTTGGGCTGGTTGGTCCCGAATGTCAGCTGCATGACGGTCGTCGGCCCGAAGATGTGGTTCCACGTGCCGCCGTAGTTGAACACGTCGAATTCCCGGTTCGAGATGAAGTTCGGGTTGGAGCTGGGCTGGATCAGGTCGGCATTCTGGTTGCTGAACCGGAAGTAGACCGTGTCCTTGGAACTCATGTTGTAGTCCCAGCGCCAGTGCAGCTGGTCGCGGTCGTTGCCCTGGCTGCGGTTCCCGATGAAGTTGTTCGTGTCGCCCGGGCGGTTCGGCGCGGCCGGGTGCGTCAGCTGGATGGCGGTCGAGATCGACGGGCTCTGGCGCGCCATCGGAATGGTCCCGTTCGGGAAGGGATCGCCGGTCAGGGGGTCGATGATCGAGCCCGCTACCGGGCGGCGGACCGACGAGGCAATGCGCGAGAAGTCGCCGGAGCGGAAGTCCGCGGGCGGCGTGGAGAACGTCTGCGTGCTCCCCCGGCGGCGGCGGAAGCCTTCCCAGGAGACGAACCAGAACATCTTGTCCGAGACGCCGGGAATCGGCCCGCCGACCGAGACGCCGTACTGGTTCAGGTTGAACGGCACCTTTTCCGGGGAGGCGGCAGTCCGGGTGCGGTTGAAGAAGAACTCGTTGGCGTCGAGCTCGTCGTTCCGGAAGTACTCGTAGATGGTCCCGTGCAGCTCCCTGGAGCCGGACTTGATGACCATGTTCACGTTGGCACCCGCGGAGCGCGCGAATTCGGAGCCGGTGTTCGTGGCGATCTTGAACTCCTGGATCGCGTCCATCGGGGGCGAGATTCCGGGCGAGTTCATCATCTGCATGTTCGAATCGACGTTGTCGAGAATGTAGTTGTTGTCCTGCGGCCGGCCGCCGTTGACGGAATACAGCTGCGTGCCGGACTCGCCGGTCCCGCGGGACTGGCTGCGCCGCCTCGAGCTCGTTCCCGGCATCAGCAGGATCAGGCGCGTGAAGTTGCGCTGGTTGACCGGAAGCCGCTCGAGCTGCTGCGTGGTCACCACGTTGCCGACAGACGCTTCCTGCGTCTGCATGATCGGCGCGGCGCCGGTCACCTCGATTGTCTCGGTGACTTCACCGAGCTCCATGACGAAGTCCACCTCAATGACGTCGGACACCTGCAGCACGACGCCGTCGCGGATCTGAGTCTTGAAACCGGAAGTCGCGGCCATCACCGTGTAGACGCCGGGATTCAGCGGGAAGACCCGGTAGTTGCCGACCTCGTTCGTCTCCACGACGCGCTCGGCCCCTGTCTCCAGGTTCGAGACGGTCACCTCGGCACCCGGAACGGCCGCACCGGTCGGATCGGTGACGGCTCCCACGAGCGACGCCTGCGACTGCGCTACGGCAGCTGCAGGTGCGAAAACCATGACCGCGCAAGCGATCAGAAAAAGACACCTTGTACGTGACACTCTGTATCCTCTCTCTTTCCTGCGGCGCTAGGCGCCGCCCGGCCGCCGGGCACCGCCGACGGCATACTCTCCCACGGACCGCAGGATAGCACGAATACACTGTCAGATTGTCGGGAAGGGTCAACGGCTGCGAATGCCGAAGTGCGGGCGCCGGAATGTTCAACGTCCACAGGACTCCAGTTCAGACAGCGATTCCATACCGGCCTGAGGCGTGGACTGCATCGCGCCGGCCAACGAGGCCGGGCCCTTGCGCGACTGGCGGGCCCGAAGCCAAAGCGGCCGTTCCCGTTGCGGGAGTTCGTCATGGACCCCAGCTGCATGCGGGCAGGGAGCGTACGACGGGCGGCAGGCCTGCCGAGAATCACTTGGCACGACCCGGGGGACTGGGGATACCATGTAGGCGTCATGCCAATTCACGGACCGAGCCGGCGCGCCTTCGTCAAGTCTGCCGTTGCGGGATTCCCGGCGATCGTGCCGTCGCGTGTGCTCGGCCAGGACGCTCCGAGCAACAAGCGGACGATCGGCTTCATTGGCACCGGGAACAACGGCACCAACTGGATGCGGATGTTCCTCAGGGACGAGCGGGTCCGCGTGGTGGCGGTATGCGACGTGAATCGCGAGAGCGACGGGTACTGGGACGGCTCGGTTCGGGGGCGCGACCCTGCCCGGGCCATCGTCAACGAGCACTACGGCGACAATGCCTGCCTGGTGTTCTCGGACTTCCGCGAGCTGATAGACCGGTCGGAGGCGGATGCGGTCTATATCGCCACGCCGGACCACTGGCACGCGATCATCGCCATCGCTGCGGCAAAGGCGGGCAAGGACATCTACTGCCAGAAGCCGCTGAGCCTGACCGTTCGCGAGGGGCGCGCGATATCGGACGCGGTACGAACGGCCGGGATCGTCTGGCAAACCGGTAGCCAGCAGCGCTCCGACAGCAATTTCCGGCGGGTCTGCGAGGCGGTCCGCAACAACCGGCTCGGCAAGATCCACACCGTCAGGGTGGGACTGCCGCCCGGCAGGCCGGACTATGGCAAGACGGCGCACCTGACCGATCCCGCCCCCGTGCCGGACGGGCTGGACTACGAAATGTGGCTGGGGCCGGCTCCGGCCGCTCCATATTCCCCCGCGCGAGTCGGCGTGAACTTCCGGTGGGTCTCCGACTACTCAGGAGGCCAGGTGACGGACTGGGGGGCACACCACCTCGACATCGCTCAGTGGGGCCTCGGGATGGACGCCTCCGGACCCGTCGCCATTCGGTCCGCCAAGGGGAAGTTCGAGCAGCACCCGGTCTACGACACCGCCACCGAGTTCCACTTCGAGTGCGAGTACAAGAACGGCGTGCGCCTGATTTGCTCCAGCCGCGAGCGCCGCGGGGTACGCTTCGAGGGAAGCGACGGATGGGCCTGGGCCAACCGCGGCACCCACGAGGTCAGCGCCAGGGGCGTGGTCACCGACCCTCCGGGAACGCGCGAGACTAAGCTGTACCGGAGCGCCAACCACGTTACGAACTTCGTGGACAGCTGCTTCTCGCGGGGGCCGACGGTAGCTCCGGTCGAAGCTGCACACCGCTCGGTCACGATCGCCCACCTAGGCAATATCGCGCTGCAGACGGGTCGGGACCTGCAGTGGGACCCGGACTCCGAGAGAATCATCGGGGACGCTGCGGCAAGCCAGATGCTGGAGCGCCCGTATCGCGGAGAGTGGACTCTCTGATGGTTCCTACTGCGTGATCGACCCGGAAACGGTCGGGAGCGCGAATGGCCTGGGGGCGGGATTCTTCCAGATGTTCCCGCGGCTGTCCCGACCTCCCGGTGGAGGCGCGAGTGCAGTCTCGTCGCAATGACGAGCGGGCCGTCAGACCGCGAGTGCCCAGGGCTCCCGGTAGGGACGCCGGTACATGATCGCTTCCGCCTCGGGATCGTCGACGACGCGCTCGTTCTCGACGTCCCAGTAGACCCGGCGACCGGTCCGGACGGCGGCGTTGCCCAGATGGCAACCGATCATCGAGTCGTGGCTGATCTCCACGTCCGAGCGCGGCCGCTCCCGCGTCCGCATGCACTGGAGGAAGTTCTGGACGTGGTCGAGATGCATGTCCTCGCGATCGGGGCGGTAGGCCTGGTGCGGCACTGCCGCCGACCTGTACTCCCGCGCCGGCTTGCCGATGCGATCGGTTTCCGGAAGCACCTCCCAGCCGTGGCGGTCCACGATCAGGATTCCGTTCTCCCCGTGCAGCAGCACGCCGTGCTCCCGATCGGCAGGCCCCCGCCCGACCCCCAGGGCATGCTCCCAGATCATCGAGAAGTCCGGGAACTCGTAGAGCACCTGCTGCGTGTCGGGGGCCTGCATGGCGTCCTGCGGGTAAGCGAACTTCCCGCCGACTGACATTGCGGAGGTCGGGGACTTGATTCCCATGTACCAGTTCGCAATGTCGATCATGTGGGCGCCCCAGTCCGTCATCAGGCCGCCGGAGTAATCCCAGTACCAGCGGAAATTGAAGTGGAATCGATTGCGGTTGAACGGCCGCTCGGGAGCCGGCCCGAGCCACATGTCGTAGTCGACGCCGTCCGGGGCGGGGCCGTCCGGCTGGTGCGGCGTCTCGCCCTTCCAGTCCAGATAGGCCCAGCACCGCACCAGCCGGACCCTGCCGAGCTTGCCGCTCTCGAGATACTCCTTGGCCTCGAGATACTGGACGCCCGAACGCTGCTGGGTCCCCATCTGGACCACCCGCTCGTACTTGCGGGCCGCGTCGACCATCTGGCGGCCCTCCCAGACGGTGATCGCAAGGGGCTTCTCGACGTACACGTCCTTGCCCGCCTTGCATGCCTCGACGGTCGGAAGCGCGTGCCAGTGATCCGGCGTCGCCACGATCACTGCGTCGACATCGTCTCGGTCGAGGACATGCCGGAAATCGCGGGTGAGCAGTTCGGCCTTCTGGCCGAATTCGGAGACTACGTCCTTCTGGGCCCTGTCCACCTGCGAGTCATCGACATCGCAGAGCGCCACGGCATCGGTCTTGCCCGCGCGCAGCATGTCGCGCAAGTCACCGCGCCCCATGCCGCCGCAACCCACGAGGGCGAGCCGGATGCGATCGTTGGCGCCGAGGATCCGGCTGGCGGAGGCGGCGGTCATCGGCACGGAGGTACCGATCGCGGCGGAAGCAATGAAGGATCGTCGGGAAGTCGTCATGGACTGTGGGAAGCCTTTCTCGAAGGGGCCGGGCGGCTACTCGCAGCGGTGCGAAGGGGACTCGCGGGTCGAAGCAGAGGGGATCCCTCCGCAAGTGTCCACGCTCGGGCCGCGCCAGCTGCGTGGATGGCCAGATCGGACGCACTGCCTACCCGACCACGCGCTAATCGTACACCCTAGCTGCCGGACAGACGCAAGTGACGGCGAATCAGGACCTTGCCTGCAGCGGCGGAGGTCCGCTCGAGGCACTGGGGCTACAGGCAGGGGGAATCAGGGAAAGGGCGGCCAAGTGACAGTTACGGCCGCCAGACGGAATCCCAGTTCCCAGGACCTTGCCGCTGCGGCCGCGACCGGTGCCTCGAAGCGATACAGCGAAGATTCGTTGAATGCCGCGGGGACGCCGACAGGTCGATGAAACGGGGTACTCCCTCGCACGCCCCAGCCGCATCCGTGGAGGTGTTTCGCGCCGGCCTCGAGAGGCGGATCGGGTTGCATGGCACTGCCTCCTGTCGAGGGGGAACTCCTCCACGAGTTGGATCGCGCTCGGGTCGCGCTGACTGCCCGACGTCGCTGCTGCACCCGGATCATCGGCGCCGCAGCGCCGCTACGGCCTCGATGTGATAGGTCTGCGGAAACATGTCGACGAGATGAATCCGGTCGACGGAGTAGCCGCCCGCCCGGAGCAGCTTGATGTCCCGAGCAAGCGTCGCGGGATCACAGGAGACGAGCCGCAAGTCCGGCGGCGCCAGGCGCAGGAGCTGGTCGACAACACCGGAGCCGAGGCCGCTCCGCGGTGGATCCGCAATGACGAGATCCGGCCGTTCCCCGAGTCCCGCCAGAAAATCCCCGACCCCAGCGTGCACCG
The DNA here is from genome assembly GCA_965263255.1 of Bryobacterales bacterium. Taxonomy (GTDB): domain Bacteria; phylum Acidobacteriota; class Terriglobia; order Bryobacterales; family UBA6623; genus VXMF01. Next base: position 4,925,696 of record CBDHHA010000008.1, on the reverse strand, counting down.
CCCGCACGGACAGCTCGGCCCGAGCGGCATTGCTGCGCAGGTCGCGAGTCGCGGATTCGGACGAATCGACTCCGATGACCGAGCTGCACGCCCGCGCCAGGGGAAGGGTCAGCAAGCCTACGCCGCAATACAGGTCCAAGGCAAGCCGCCCCCCGGCCTCCGCCAAGGCGATGTCGGCAAGCTTGCCGGCCAGGAAGCGATTGACCTGGAAGAAGGAACGCCCGCTCACTCGGAACACGTCGTCGCCGCAGCGATAGTCGAGAGGGACGCCGGGCCCGGTCACCCCGAGGCGGTCCGCGCACCGAGCCCAGAATCCCTTCGGAAGCTTGCCCGAACGCTTGGCAACGTTCATCTGGGTCCGGTGCCCGTTCGAGAAGAACTCCACCGACCGAAGCGAACTGGGGAACCACCGGTCGGCAGCCATCGCCGCGAGTGTCCGGTGCAGCTCGTTCAGCCTCGGTCCGTTGATCGGGCAATCCGAGACGGGCACGTGGCGCTGCGAGCCCGCCGCAAGGAATCCAACCTCGGTTGCCCCGTCGTTGGCCCGCAAGTGAATCTGGGTTCGATTACGGTAGCCCCAAGGCTGAGCACTGGCGACCGCTATGTCCGACTTCCAGTCCAGGGCGCCGATGCGGCGCAGGTTCTCGCGCAGTATCTCCACCTTGTAGCGGAGTTCCTGCTCGTAGGGAACATGCTGGTAGTGGCAGCCGCCGCACTTGCCGTAGACGGGGCACGGCGGCTCGGCCCTCTCGGCGGGAGACTCTGTCCAATCGACGACCGACGCGTGCCGCACCCCTCCGCTCCGCCTCCCAAGCTCCACCTCCACGCGGTCGCCGGGAAGGACGAAGGGAACCAGCAAGGTCTCGTCAGCGTGACGCGCCAGTCCGGCACCGCCGTAGACCAGCTTCTCGACTCGGACGTTGGCGCGCACCCTCCCGATTCTCGCATCCGGTCCCAAGTGCCCGATCGGACTCCGGCCCACCGCGACCCGCCGTCGAAACTTCGCTCCGGACGGGCCAGCAGCATGTGTCCGGCACGCCACGAGGGCACCCGCGTGGATCTCGCTTCCCCGAAGGGGCGGCTCAAGGCACTGCGTGGCGCAGGATTGGCCCAAGATCCCAGGATGAGCCGCAACAAGTTAGGGCCGACGCCGCGGGAGTGGCGCGGATATCATTAGCAGCGTCAGATGCACCCGACGCCCAACGGCGACCCGCCCGCCTCTTCCGCCATCATGCACGCGCTCCAACGCACCCGGCCGGGCGCCTTCCGGCTCGATTGGGTGACGACCAATCCGACCGTCCAGGTCGGGATTGACTGCCGCCCCACGTCCGCGCCGGTCCCGGGGGCCTCCGCTCCCATCCGTGCCGAAGCGCTGCGACCAGCGGCTGACGCACAGGCGCCCAGCCACGTCGCGCTGGCTGGATGCGGAAGCGCGTATCCGCCGCTCGAGTTCATCGCGAACCTCGGCGCGCACCTCGAAGGCTTGGACCGGCCTCGCCACGCGGGGCTTCCCGATCCATCATGCCTAGTGGATATTGCTTGACGACATTCTCGGCACAGCTCCCTAGGTTCCGAGCGGCCGCCTTTACATCGCGCACCCGCAGGTCGTAACGGAGCTTGGCGGGTCGGCCATCGCCATTCGGAGGAGGTGCTGCGTGAAGCCTGGGCTGCCATGCATCGCTTTCGTCGCTGCGTGAGGTGGAGAGAATTGCCAGAAATGCCTTCAACGGTGCACTCTAAACTATTGCAGATTTCCTAGAAGGAAAGGGGTCTCGCGAATCCCTAATTTGTGGCCCGATGCTTCTTGGGGACGTTATATATCACTCTATGATCGGCAGTGAGGGCAGTAATCGCCCACACCGGCAGCACGAATATTGCTGCACCTTGAAGCGAGTTACGAACATGTGAGTCTGGGCCATCGCCTCCTCCCAGTAATGTAAGATCTGGCCATAGATATGCCAGTGCTTGAGTCAATCCTAATGTCAATCCGGTCAGTGCCCACATAGTCGATCGCTTGCTGAACGGGATCCTTAACGATATTCTCTCCACAGCCTGCCGCGAGAATTCCCTCGTATTACCAATCCGGTTAACGATTGTAATCGTATGCGGGTCAACCGATGACAATACTCCCACGGACTCTCGACTGACCGGAGTATCATACAGCTTGATTCTTATGCGTCGACCTACATCGACGTCTTGGACAACTGACCAGTCTGCTCGAACCTTTCCAAGCGCCTCAATGGGAGCAGACAAAAGCACCAATGTGAAGGTGACAGCAAGTGTGAACCTTTGCTGGAATCTTGCCATGATCCCTTCCCTCGTCACTGTAATAGTAACGTCAGCCGCAATCTCTCAGGTTCCGGCCATGCAGAATTCGACTATGAGAAGTTGGACCGGTTTTATCATCTTCCGTGCACCTCTGACAATCGAGCGATGGACTGGCTCGAACTCTTGCTCGGCAGTCACGAAGTTGCCGTCCGGACTCCCGGCAGGGCGCCGAACATCGTACGTCGTCCAAGCCGTCCAGTGTGAGCGTTGATCTCACTGTAGGGCACCCGCACTCGGAATTCGCCCGAAAATGACAAGAAACGTAAAATTTTACATTCAGGCAGCGTCTTCGTCACAGTGCGAGGCGGCTCCGGCCTGTCACCGTCCAGCAGCAGAATCCCTGCAATTGGGATCCACGGGACCGCCCTGGTTGCGGGAGGCCGCATCTGCCGACGTGGGCTGTCTGTCTGGCGGATAGCACCTGAAGGCCAAGGTGGGCCGCCAGCGGGCCTTCCTCGCCTAGCACGAATGGAACGGCCACCACCCCGCCCCGGCGTCCGCGAAGGCCGTCGCCGCACACGCAGCCGACCTAGCAGTTCTCCCGGCCTGCGGCCGGCCAGGGGGGTCATGCGCCCGCCGCAATCTCTCCGAGGCGGGCAGGCAGGCCGCTGATGGGAAGCACACGAATCGCGGTGTCCAAGGCATACTCCTCGGTTCCCGGGTAGACGACCCAGAGTTTCTCGAGGCCGAGATCAGCCATGGCTACCCTCATCGAGCGCGTAGTGCCCGGCGCATCGGCGCACTTGAACTCGAAACCGTGGCGCTTGCCGCGGATCGTCAGCATCAGGTCCAGTTCGCAGCCGCCGTGCGTGGCCCAGAAATGCCCCTGGCGGGCTTCGAGGCAGGCCAGGACCTGCTCGATGCCGAAGCCCTCGAACGAAGCGCCCCGTTTCGGGTGCCCGGCGAGTTGCTCGGAGGTCGCCACTTCCAGCAATGCGTGGAGCAGGCCCGAATCGCGGACGTAGATCTTCGGGGCCTTGACCTGCCTCTTCTTGAGGTTCTCGTGCCATGACGGAAGGACCCGCACCATGCGCGCGTCACTGAGGATGTCCAGGTACCTCCGGGCCGTTGTCTGGCCGGTACCGATCGACCGGGCAAACTCCGCGGCGTTCCAGACCTGCCCGTGGTAGTGCGCCACCATGGACCAGAACCGACCGAGGGACGCCGCAGGGATCCTGATGCCCAGCTGGGGAAGGTCGCTCTCAAGGAACGTTTGGACGAAGCTGTCCCTCCACAGCGCGGATGCGCTGAGATCGGGCGCGAGGTAGCTGCGGGGAAAACCGCCTCGAAGCCACAGTGCGCGCCAGATCCCCGTGTCGCCTGCCGCCTCGACGGGACCGATCTCGCTCAGGTCGAAGCCCGCCAGTTCGACCACGCCGACCCTCCCGGCTAGCGTCTCGGCGGCGCCCCGCGCCAGCGACGGCGAGGAACTGCCGAGCAGGAGGAATCGCGCGACCGTCCGGGGCCGGTCCAGCAGCACGCGCAACGTCTCGAACAGGCGAGGCTGCCGCTGGATCTCGTCAATGACCACAACGCCGGTCAGCGGAGCCAGCGTCTGCTCGGGCGTCTCCAGCCGGCGTCGGTCCACGGCTCGCTCCAGGTCGAAGAACGTGACCTGTTCCAGCGATTCGGCGATCATCCTCGCAAGCGTGGTCTTGCCGCACTGGCGGGGCCCCACCAGCGCCACGGCCGGATGAACGCGGAAGGAATCGAGCACGCGGCCGATCGCACGTGGGCGATCAATCAGCCCGAGCCGGTCCATAATCCTTGAATATACGCCATTTAATGGTGGATTTTCAAGAAACTCAACTCGTGATTCATGCGCGCTCCCGCGATTCTGAGACCACCATCCATCTCCAGTCGTGCAATTGCGCGGACCTCACTCCGTCCGAACCGGCGGCAAGGATCGTCGGAATGGCCGGGCCGGCTGGTAAACTCGGGTTCGGGCGACCCGCCGATGCCAACCACCGCATTCCTGTTTCCGGGACAGGGCTCGCAGGCGCCGGGCATGGGTCGCGAACTGGCGGATCGGTTTCCCGAGGCTCGCGCGGTGTTCGATGCGGCGGACGAGGCCTTGGGTTTCCCGCTCTCGCGCCTGTGCTTCGACGGCCCGGCCGAGGAACTGCGGAAGACCGAGAACACCCAGGCGGCCATCCTGACGACCTCGGTCGCAACTCTCGCGGCCCTGCGGTCGCGGGGAATCGAGCCCGACTTCGTGGCAGGCCATAGCCTCGGGGAGTACTCGGCCCTGGTGTGCGCTGGTTCCGTCACGTTCGAGGATGCAGTCCGCCTGGTCCGGTTGCGCGGCCAGCTGATGCAGCGGGCCGTCCCGGACGGTGTCGGAGCCATGGCTGCCCTGCTGGGGGTCGATTCGGGCACGGCCGAGCGAGTCTGCAGGGAAGAGGCCAACGGCCAGGTCGTTGCGCCGGCCAACATCAACTCGGATTCCCAAGTTGTAATCGCAGGGCATGCGGAAGCAGTCGGCCGCGCCGCCGAAGCAGCCCTTGCGGCCGGCGCGAAGCGCGCCGTCATGCTTGAAGTGAGCGCACCCTTCCATTGCGAACTGATGGCTCCGGCGGCCGAGGCGCTGGCCCCCGCGCTCTCGGAAACGCGCTTCGCGGATCTGAGCGTCCCGCTGGTGAACAACTGGCAGGCCCGGGAGATCCGTTCCGGTGGGGAGGCGCGTGAAGGGCTGCTCCGGCAGATCCCGAATCCGGTGCTGTGGGAGCGGAGCGTCAAGCACCTCGTCTCAAGGAAGGCAGAGCGCTTCGTCGAGGTCGGCCCGGGGCGGGTGCTGACCGGCCTGATGAGAAGCATCGACCGGTCGGCCCGGTGTCGCAGCACGCATGATCTGGCCGCCGTGGAGGCCATCGCCGGATGAGAGATCGAACCGCCCTCGTGACGGGTGCCAGCCAGGGCATCGGAAGAGCGTGCGCCAAGGCGCTCGCTGCCGGCGGAGCCTCGGTCATCGTCGGAGCCCGGCAGGCCGACAAGCTGGCGGACTTGGTGGAGGAGATCCGTGCGGCGGGCGGAAGCGCCGAGGCCGTGGCGCTGGACGTGCAGGACCAGGCATCGGTCGACGCCTTGGCGGCAGCTCACGGCAAGTCGGTCGAGATCCTCGTCAACAACGCCGGCATTGCCCGGGACGGGCTGGCAATGAGGATGCGCGACGACGACTGGCAGGGCGTGATCGACACCAACCTCACCGGCAGCTTCCGTTGCGCGCGGGCACTGATGCGCGGCATGGCTCGGCGGCGATGGGGCCGCATCATCAACGTCTCTTCAGTGGTCGGCCTGTCCGGTAACGCCGGCCAGGCGAACTACTCGGCCTCGAAGGCAGGCCTGGTGGGCCTGACCAAGTCGCTTGCCCTGGAACTGGCCGGCCGCGGCGTGACCGTCAACGCGGTAGCGCCGGGCTTCGTCGACACCGCCATGACACAGGCACTCGACGAGGCATCCCGTTCGAAGATTCTCGCCCAGGTTCCGCTCGGCCGCATGGGCACTCTTGAGGAAATCGCTGCGGCGGTCTGCTTCCTGGCCGGCGAGGACGCCGGCTACGTCACCGGCCACGTGCTGAACGTCAGCGGCGGGCTGTACATGTAATGGCCGAATCGAAGGCCAGGGACCTGGCGGTCCTAGAGCAAATCATCGTCCGCAAGCGCGCCGAGCTCGTGGTCGATCGCGCGGCCGTCAAGGAGGCGGATCTCGAGGCCCGCCCGGTGCTGCCGCGCCGGGGCTTCCGGGCGGCGATCCAAGCCAGGCGGCCAGCCGTGATCGCCGAGATCAAGAAGGCCTCGCCTTCGGCGGGGCTGATCGCGGACCAGTTCGATCCAGCCGAGATCGCGCGCGGGTACGAGCGGGCCGGTGCGGCAGCGCTCTCCGTTCTGACCGACATGCAGTTCTTCCAAGGCTCCATGGACGACCTGCTGGCTGCACGGACAGCGACATCCCTGCCGGTCCTGCGCAAGGACTTCACGCTGGATCGGTACCACTTGCTGCAAGCCTCGGCAGGCACGGCGGATTGCGTCCTGCTGATCGTCGCCGTGCTCGAAGACACGGAACTGCGGGAGCTGCTAGCCGCTGCACGGGGCCTCCGCCTCGATGCGCTGGTCGAAGTCCACAACGGCGCGGAGCTTGATCGCGCGCTGGCGGCCGGGGCTGACTTCATAGGAGTCAACAACCGCAACCTGAAGACGATGGAGGTGTCGCTGGAGACCTCGCTGGAACTCGCCGGGCGCTTCCCGGAGCACGTCCTGCGCATCAGCGAGAGCGGCATTCGCACGCCCGACGATCTCAAGCTCCTGGCGGAATCCGGCTACCAAGGCTTCCTGGTTGGCGAGAGCCTTATGAGACAGGCCGACCGCGGGCAGGCCCTGGCCAGCCTGCTCGGAACTGCCCGATGACCGGGATCCTCCGACAGGCCGCAGAGATTCTCGAGGCCATCAAGTTCCAGCACTCGATCTTCGCCCTGCCGTTCGCACTCACGGGAGCGCTGCTTGCGGTGAGGGGATCGGGACTCGACGCCAGCGAGGTTGCCGGGAAATTCGGCTGGATCATCGTGGCAATGGTGGCGGCGCGCTCCGCCGCGATGGGCTTCAACCGCCTTGCCGACGCCTCGATCGACGCCGGGAATCCTCGCACGGCCATGCGGGCACTGCCATCCGGAAGGCTCTCGAAGCGGTTCGCGACGGGATTCGTGATAGTGTCGGCGGCGCTCCTTGTCACCGCGGCGGGCCAGCTGGGCCCACTGTGCCTGCAGCTCAGCCCACTCGCCCTCGTCGCGCTCCTCGGATATTCCTACACAAAGCGGTTCACCGCCTTTTCGCACCTGGCGCTCGGCTGCGTCCTGGGTATCGCTCCGTCGGCAGCGTGGATCGCGATCCGCGGCTCCTTCGACCCTCGCATCCTGCTCCTGTCGGCCGCCGTGGCGCTTTGGACGGCCGGGTTCGACATCATCTACTCCTGCCAAGATGTTGAGTTCGATCGCTCGGCGGGGCTTCACTCAATCCCGGCCCGGCTCGGGATTGCGAGAGCACTGGTCGTCTCGAGGCTCCTGCATGCCGGAATGGTCATCCTGCTGCTCCTGACCTGGAGCAGCCTCGGCATGGGCGGCGCTGCGCTCGCCGGCATCGCGGCTGTCGCCCTCCTGCTCGCCTACGAGCAGTCCCTCGTACGGGCTGACGACCTGTCCCGGGTGAACGCAGCATTCTTCGCCGTGAACGGTTGGGTCAGCGTGCTGTTTCTCGTGTTCTGGACCGCGGACATCTGGGCGGGCGGCCGCTGGCAGTGACGACTGGCCACGAACGCAGGCAACATACATCGCCGCGGTTTCGACGGTGCCGGCCGAATGGACTCGGGTGGCGTCCGCGATCCGGGAGCGCGATACTGTGCGGCGTGCGCCTCCTTGCGATCACCGGGACCCTCGCCCTCCTGACAGCCCCGCTCTGGGCCCAGCGCGACAGCTGGGCGCGTCCGTTCCCGGGTCACCGGGTAGTCGGGAACCTCTACGCCGTCGGGACCCACGACCTGGGCGTCTTCCTCGTCACCTCGGAAGACGGGCACATCCTCATCAACACCGGGATGGAGACCTCTGTCGGGCTAATTCGCGCCAATATCGAGTCGCTCGGCTTCCGGATGGAAGACATCCGGATCCTGCTGACGCAGCAGGCGCACTGGGACCACACGGCGGCGCTGGCCGAGATCAAGGAGCTCACCGGGGCCGAGATGTGGGCCACGGCAGGGGACGCCCCGATCCTGGAGGACGGGGGATTCAGCGATCCGCACTTCGGTGGGAGGGTCTCGTTCCGGCCGGTCGCCGTCGACAGGATCCTGGCGGACGGCGAGGTGATCGAACTCGGCGAGACCCGGTTGACGCTCGTGGAGTCGCCGGGACACACCACGGGCAGCGCCAGCTACACCATGTCCGTCCCCGAAGGCGGAAGGGACTACAGGGTTGTGATCGCGAACATGGGAACGATCAACCCCGGCAAGCGGCTGGTGGTCGATCCGACGTACCCGGGCGTCGCAGAAGACTTCGCGAAGACATTCCGGCGGCAGAAGGCGATGGCTATCGACATCTGGGTGGCAGCGCACGGTTCCCAGTACGGCTTGCACCGCAAGTACCAGCCGGGACAGGCCTACAGCCCGGAAACGTTCGTCGACCCGGAGGGATTCCTCGCGGAGGTGGAGCGGCTGGAGGGCCTGTATCTGCAACAGATCGAGCGAGAGCGCCGATAGCTCTCCTCCAGCCCGAGGGCCGGGCCCGGCATGGTATTTTGGGACCCGGGAGGGTTCTTGCTGCCTCGCATCGCTGACAAGAGGCTCGTACCGATCGCCGACAAGGTGCTCGCGGGCGAGCGTCTGTCCTTCGAGGACGGCGTGGCCTTGTACCAGTCCGCGGACCTGCTGGCAGTGGGGCATCTGGCAAACGCGGTCCGCGAGCGCCTCAACGGCAACAAGACCTACTTCAACGTCAACCGCCATCTCAATCCGACCGATGTGTGCGTGGCCGCGTGCAAGCTGTGCGCGTTCGGGAAGCAGAAGCGCGATCCGAGCGCGTACACAATGTCCTTGGAGCAGGTCTGGCACACCGCCGGGGTCGGGTACAGCGAGGAGATTTCCGAGTTCCACGTGGTCGGCGGGCTGCACCCCGAGTTAGGGCTCGACTGGTTCTCGAAGATGTTCCGCGGCCTGAAGGACCGATTCCCGAAGGTCCACCTCAAAGCGCTCACGATGGTCGAGATCGGCTACCTTGCCCGCCGGGAGAAGCTGTCGATCCAAGAAACGCTCGAGAGGCTCCGCGATGCCGGGGTCGATTCGCTGCCCGGAGGCGGCGCCGAGATCTTCAGTGAGCGGGTACGGCGCATCATTTGCGACCACAAGATCGACGGCGAGGAGTGGCTGGAGACGGCCCGGACGGCGCATCTGCTGGGGCTCAAGTCCAACGCCACCATGCTGTACGGGCACATCGAGACCGACGAGGACCGGGTCGACCACTTGCTGAAGCTGCGCGCGCTCCAGGACGATACGGGCGGCTTCCAGACCTACATTCCGCTGGCGTTCCACCCGCAGAACACTCCAATGCACCACCTGCCGATGACGTCCGGCTTCCAGGACATCAAGGCTATTGCGGTGGCGCGCCTGCTGCTGGACAACTTCCCGCACATCAAGGCGTACTGGATCATGATGACGCCGAAGATCGCGCAAGTGGCCCAGCGGTTCGGAGCCGACGACATCGACGGAACGGTGGTCGAGGAGAAGATCTACCACGACGCCGGAGCGAAAACACCCCAGGCGCTGCGACGGAGCCAGCTCCTGCGGCTGATCCGGGAGGCAGGGCGCGAGCCGACCGAGCGCGACACGCTTTACCGCGAGGTCTCGCGGGACGAGGCGATGCTGACGCTTGCGGTCTGAGCAAGCCGCGCAGCCAAGCCCCTAGGGCGCAAGCAATTCGAGGATCTGCTCGAGCTTCGACCGGATCTCTTGCAGCGCACCTGCGGGAACAGTCCGGCCATCGACCGCCACGCCAGCACTGGCCGGAGGTTCCGCTTGCGTGTCCTCGTGTTGGGACTTGGGCCGACTCCGCAACGCCTTGCGTGCTCCCGCGATCGTGTAGCCCTCGTCGTAGAGCAGCTGCTTGATTCGCAGGACGGTCTCGACATCCTTGCGGCGGTACTGCCTCTGGCCGCTAGGCGTCTTGCGCGGCTTGAGGGCCGGGAACTCGCTCTCCCAGAAACGCAGCACGTGCGCCTCCACCCCTGCAATCTGGCCCACGTCGCCGATTCGAAAGAATAGGCGATCCGGAATTTCCGGTAGTTTCCCGTCCAGACTGGCTTCGTCGGCCATCGGCGCGACACCATCCTAGCGCAATGCCGGGGACTCGGTCCTCCGTCGTTGTTTCGGCACCGCATTGCACCATGCGATGGCCAGTCGGCCCGGGCCGGCCAAGCGGCTGACCGGGGGCAGGGGCCGCTCGCGGGAGGTCGACGAGCCCGAACGATACCGCTACCCGGCAAGGGACGACTCAGCAGGACGCCTCGGCTGAAGGCCGGCCTCGGCTCGGTTCGGGGCACGCGAGATCCACCGGTCCTGCGGGGTGGGCCAAAACACGGGTCCGGCAGGCCGCGCAGTCCCCTCCCTAGAGCCGGAACCACAATACCGGGTCTGCCCGCACCCAGCCCGCATTACCAAGGCCCAAGTGTCCGTTCGTGCGAGTCTGACGTGCGGAACCAACCTCTTCACGATCGCCAATCTGTAACATGAAATCCGAAAACAAGATGGCCATGATGTAAGTCGTTACCCTAGACCGATGGGGAACATTTGGAATTCCATTTACCCACAAGAATACCCCCACGCTCCGACTGCATATAGTACGACCATCGAGCAATCGTGAAAGGCACATCTTGGAACGCTCCAGCGAGTCTTCTGAGCAGAACGGACTCTTATGACTCAGGAATAATCGAGCCCCCAAACACTCGTCGCCCGACGTGCGAGCCTCTCTTGACGCTCAATGACAAGCTCTTCAGTCCACTCCTTCGGTGCTATCACCGGAATCGCAAGTGTCAGGGAATACTGGCTAGATCGATACAATGGGACTTTCTTTGAATACACCTCGTTGGCAGCCTCGCGATTGAGGTTACCCTCGAGCAGAGTCAGGTTGCCCAACCGATAGATTCCGTGCTCCCAACGGTCTCGGCTGTAGGTCGCGTCCCAGCGATCACCTGGGTTCTCGGGCAGCACATGCTCAATCGCGCCCGGATCGGTTTCTGGATCGCATTGACGGCCGCTGGCGTCCCCTTCCAATCGTGCGAGGACGTATTTCGCAAGCTTCTTCTTACTGCCTCTCGTATCAATCTCCAGCGTGGAAAAGTCCTGCTGCATCTTTTCATCGCCGACGTATATCGACTTGACGCACTCAAACACCTTGCTGAGTGACCCTGCACTGCCGTCAAGCACTGCCTTGGCAGCGCGATGGTACACAGGATCCAGGGAGTTAGTGTTGAGCTTGCTGACAACCGCAAACCGGAATGAGATAATGCTCACCAACTTCAGAACGCGAACGAAGTCCTGCCTTGGGAGTCCCTCCCAAGCCGCGAAGAGTAGTGGCATTGGCTGCCGGACACCGAACAGTCTAAGTTCCGCGACCAATCCCTTGGCGCCAGGCAATTCCGCCCAGTACCCGTGATTCGGGTCTAGAATGGCGGCGAACAGTTCGGCTCTCTTCTCGAGATCATCCAACAGTCGGATTACGTCATCCACCGTGCGGACACGGTCGCGGACGAGTTTGAAGAGCCGTTGGCGTCGGATCTTCGGCTTCTCGCAGAGTAGGTGATATCGCAGGAATTCCGGGAATCTGCCTTGGCCCACGGTCTCCAGAAGGGACTGCCACCGACGCTGCAGGAACTCCAACTCTGCCCGCACCGTTACCTTCGAGAACAGATAGTTCTTGAGGAGATCAGTCGTAGTCAGCTCTAGTCCTCGTGCATTGAGAGTCTCAAATACAGTATAAGCATTCATTTCGTCGTCAACAGTGATCAAGATGAACAAGAGTTGCCGGGCGACAGTCTGCGAGACAAGGCTCGCCAATACCTGTCCGTCAGTACGGAGTCGTTCGTCGCCTTGAATTCTCGCTTCGAAGTATCGAAAGCATTGCCAAAGGCCTAAGTTCGACTTCGGTAGTTTTCGAGTGTTCAGCGGATCCTTCAGCTGAATCAGCCGATCCTGGTAGAAAGCGTTGTCCGTGTCATTCAAATGCAGGCGGCTGCGTTCAATCAGCGAGGCTGGATCCTTCTCACCTAAGAAACGATTTCGGAGCTCGCGACTCCTCTCAGTGTTATTGTCTGAATCTAGGCCATCATTGGCCATGACACCGAGAGTCTTTATCACAGCAAGTGCCAAGAGGCTAAGGGTCGCAAGACGCTGCTGCCCGTCAATGATTAGAAACTCTCGATTGTCGCTCTCTTCGACAACCAGCGCTCCCAGGTAGTGGCATTGGTCCGCGTCGCAGCGAAGCTCAATAATATCGTTCCAGAGGTCTTCCCACTGTTCCTCGCCCCAAGAATAGTCACGTTGGTAGGGAGGGACACGGTACTGCTTACCATTGCCGATCAAATCAAGGTAGTTGATCGTGCATGTGTCCAAGAGACTTGACTTCGCCATTGGAGATTCTCCCCTGTCGCTGCCGCGGGTTCTAGCACTTAGTCGGGTGCTGTCCGGCTAGCCTACCGCATCGGCGATCGCCCGGGTGGACCCACGCGTCCATCCTGCGATTGAGGACTGGACCCCGTGCTGCGACGATCGCCGCAGGTCCGTGCGCTGTGGACCTGTCTGGGATCGCGACCAGCGGAATTCGCTCAAGCACTCGCTGCTTCAGCCGGACAATCCGGGAACTGGATCGAATTGGCACGTTCGGCCCGGATGTCTGGTTCCTGCCGCACTCATCCTTCAGGACCGGAATGAACCGAATCCGCGAGACCGCCGTCGGCAGCGGGCTCCTGACCCGGGCAGTGTCGGTCTGGCTGGCAATCCGTGCACGACGGCCGCCGCCGGATTCGCACGAGCCCGAGCCGAAACCCTGCAATCAGCATCGTTCGAGGCGCTCCGTATAATGGGGGTTCCCGCCCGCCGGGACCCGATGTCTTTACATCCGAAGATCCGCTCTACGACCGTGCTGTGCGTGCGGGAGGGCGGCAAGGTCGTCATGGCTGGCGACGGCCAGGTCACGATGGGCTCCGAAGTCGTCAAGACATCGGCCCGGAAGATCCGGCGCCTTCACAACGAGCAGATCCTTGCAGGCTTCGCCGGCTCCACTGCGGACGCGATCTCGCTGTTCACCCGCTTCGAGGAGAAGCTCCAGGCGTACGGCGGGAACCTCAGCCGTGCTGCCGTAGAGCTCTCGAAGGACTGGCGCATGGACAAGACCTTGCGTCATCTGGAAGCTCTCCTGCTGGTAGCCGACACCAAGTCGATCCTGCTGCTGAGCGGCACGGGGGACGTGATCGAGCCGGACGACCGGGTCGCCGCGGTCGGCTCCGGCGGGCCCTACGCGGTGGCCGCGGCCACGGCGCTGCTCGAGCACACGGACCTCGGTGCGCGCCGGGTGGCGGAGGCTGCCATGGCAATCGCGGCCGGGATCTGCGTCTACACCAACGCGAACATCGCCTACGAGGAACTGGGCTAGCGCCATGGTGATCTACCTGCCGGGCAGTTCCAACGGGCAGGCCCCCGCCTTGGACGAGCTCACGCCCCGCGAGATCGTCGCGGAGCTCGACAAACACGTTGTCGGCCAGGGCGACGCAAAGCGGGCCGTCGCGGTAGCGCTGCGCAACCGGGTGCGCCGCCAGCGCCTCGAGCCGGAGATGGCCGAGGAGGTGATGCCCAAGAACATCCTCATGATGGGGCCTACGGGCGTGGGCAAGACCGAGGTCGCGAGGCGGCTCGCCCGCCTGTCGAACTCCCCCTTCGTCAAGATCGAGGCCACCAAGTTCACCGAGGTCGGGTACGTCGGCCGGGACGTGGACTCGATGATCCGGGACCTCATCGAGATGGCGATCGACATGATCCGCGAGGAGAAGATCGAGCTGGTTGCGGAGCGCGCGGAGCAGAACGCGGAAGAACGGCTGCTGGAGGTTCTCATGCCGCCCCAGGGCGAGGAAGAGGAGGACAAGACGGCGAAGACCCGTGAGAAGCTGCGCAAGCAGCTCCGAGAGGGAAAGCTCGACGACCGGATGGTCGAGATCGAGACGCAAGGGCGCGGCAACCCGATCGAGATCATCACCAACCAGGGCGTCGAGGAGATGGACATCAACATCAAGGAGATGCTCCCGGGCATCTTCGGCGGCCAGACCCGCCGACGCAAGATGACGGTCCTCGACGCTCTCGACACGCTGGCCCAGGAAGAGGAGCAGAAGCTCATCGACATGGAGCAGATCACGAGGCAGGCCGTCGAGCGCGCGGAGCAGTCGGGCATCGTGTTCCTGGACGAGATGGACAAGATCGCCGGGCGCGAGGGCGGACGCGGCCCCGAAGTGAGCCGCGAGGGGGTCCAGCGCGACCTGCTGCCGATCGTGGAGGGAACGACCGTCAACACCCGCCACGGGATGATCCGCACGGACCACATCCTGTTCATCGCCGCCGGCGCGTTCCACGTCACCAAGCCGAGCGACATGATTCCGGAGCTCCAAGGGCGCTTCCCGATCCGGGTCGAGCTCAAGCCGCTGACCAAGGACGATTTCGTCCGCATCCTGCAGGAGCCCAAGAACGCCCTCACCAAGCAGTACGTGGCGCTGCTGGAGACCGAAGGCGTCCAGCTGGAATTCACGGACGACGCGGTTGAGGAGATCGCACGGACGGCAATGCTTGTCAACGAGCAGACAGAGGACATCGGTGCGCGCCGCCTGCACACGATCATGGAAAAGCTGCTCGACGAAGTCTCGTTCGACGCACCGGACATGAAGGAAAAGTCGGTCAAGGTTGATGCGGCCTATGTGAGCGAACGGTTGTCGTCAATCGTCAAGGACCAGGACCTGAGCCGATACATTCTCTGAGGCATGTCCACAAGGGTTCTAGGAGCACGCCTCGCCTGGACCGCAACGGCACTGGCGGCAGTGCTGGGCGCATGCGGCGCGATCGGCGATCCCCTGCCCCCGCTGCAGAACCTCCCGCTGCCGGTGAGCGACCTCGCGGTCCGCCAGGTCGGCCGGCAGATCGAGATCGAGTGGACCTGGCCCCTGCTGACGACCGAAGGCACTATCGCGCGGGAAATCGGCGGCTTCGCGGTCTGGGCAGTCGACGTGCCGGGATTCTCGGACCCCTTGACGCCCGAGACGATCGACACCTACAGGCGCCCTGTCCGCAGCATCGACGCAGCGGAGCTCGCGGGCAATGAGCCTGGGGAGAGCCTCCTGCTACGTTCACCTCTGGCTGACTGGCGGCTGGGACAGGCCGTCGTGGTGGTCGTGACGGGGTCGAATCGCGGCGGCACGGACGCCGGCTATTCCAACCAGGCCGGGATCCAGCCGCTAGACCCGCCAGAGGCTCCGCAATGGATCAGGGCCGAGCCCGGGCCAGCAGGCATTGCGCTGTCCTGGAGGGAGGGTGAGAGGGCCGAGGAGTACTCGATCGAACGCGCGGACGGCGAGGACGGCATGTTCTCACCGCTCGGGAGACTCGCCATCAGCTCGTTTGTCGATCGAACTGCCTCATGGGGCAGCACTTACCTCTACCGCCTGCGGCCTTACCGGAAGTCCTCTGCGGGATGGGTGGAGGGCCCCCTATCCGAGCAGGTGGCCGTCATCCATGAGGACACCTTCGCACCCCCCGTCCCGGAGGGCCTCAGGGCCGTCCCTACGGACACGTCCGTGGAACTTTCCTGGCTGCCGAGCCCGGACGAGGACGTATCGGAGTACCGTCTCCTCCGGGACGGCGAGGATCTGGCCGGGCCGTTGCGGGCCACGACGTTCAGCGACAGCACCGCAGTCGAGGGCACGGCCCACGTATACGCGCTGACGGCCATCGACGCCGCCGGTAACGAGAGCGAGCCCAGCGCTGGCGTCCGGGCCGGCAGGTCCCGCGCTGGGCGGGACTAGCCGATTACAGCAATCCCAGGGCCATCCCGGGGACCGGCGGGCGATGTACGGCGGCGGACCGGGCCCGCGACGAAAGCGAGAGCCGCCCTGCGAGCAGTGGCTCGATGCCGGCGCCCCGGCGAATTCACGCGCATGCGCGCTGGGACGGCAGCAGCTCGCAGCCATCGCGGCCAAGGGGCGATGAACCAGACTCGCTCCAGCACGATTCTCGCGACCCTTGCCATCACTGAATGACCCGCCGAGCGGTCACTGGGTCGCCGGGGCGTCCGGCGGCTGGCGCAGGAAGGGGTTGAACGTGTAGCGCAGCGAGACCGGTCCGGGCAGCGTGAGGTTGCGGGTCACGGCATACGCCGGGTCCAGGCCCCACTGCCCCGTGGCTAGGATCCCGCTCTTGCGGGTGTCGTTGTCACTCCAGCCCCAGAACGGCTTGGCCTTGTCCGCGCCGTGACGGCGGCCTCGGAACGCCCCGGCCAGCCGGTCGAAACTCGCAGCCGGGCGCCCGCCTGCCGGCCTGTATCGGAAATGGCTGCCGAAGGCAACGCTTGCAGCGTCACCGGAGTGGGCGGGCAGCCAGAAATGCTCGTAGATCGGCAGGAGGTCGTAGCCGACCTCCCGGTCGGCAGGGTGGGCGGGTCTCTCCGCGACGCCCTTGTAGACGTAAGTCACTCCGGTGCCGGCATGGAACCAGTCCTGCTCGAACGTGTACGCGGCATGGCTGCCCGGCCCGTAGACCCCGTGCCCTCCGGAATGCACGAACACCACCGGGTGCGAATCGCGGTAGAACACCATCTCGCCGTCAAGATCGTGAAAATTGCCGGCCACGCGCGGATCGGCACGGTAGGAGTAGATCTTGTTATGGGCGAGGGTCTCCATGGCGATCGCCCGGCCCGCGGGGGAACCGTCCCTGGCGACAGTGAGGACGATCCCCTCGTTGTCGTTCTCGTGACAGGCGCTGGCCGCGCACTTGTCCGAGTAGTCCCTCAGGTGGAAGAAGTTGTACAGCAGGAACCAGTGGGTCTCGGTCTCGATCACGGCGTAGTAAACGTACGCTTGGGAACTGGCTGTCGGCGTGTTGTCCCAGTTGTTGTCGCCTCGCCAGTCGCCGTCCGCGTCGAAGCGGGCAAGGTAGTCGGACTTCGGGTCAAACCAAGTCTCCTGGGCAATGAAAGGAGCGTGCTGCTCGGCCAGCCAGCGATGCCGGTCCTCCCTCCGCGGCTGGGCGCCGAACGTCACCGTCTCGCGAGGCGCAGACGGGGGCGCCTCGGAATCGACTCGGATCCGGATCGAGCCGGTGATCCCTTCGATCGTTGCCGAAACGACGAGCTCCCCTTCCCTGCCGGATGCGGTGAACAGGACCGCGTCCTGCACGAGGGAGTGCTGCTCTGCCAGGTCGAAGAGCCGGCGCCGGAACCCTTCCGGGCCTGTTCGCTCCGACAGCGGGTCGGCAGCTCGCTGGTAGCGGAATGGCTTGGACAGCCATCCGGCGCCACTGTCCCGCATGTGGAATGACGCCGGGCCGCGTCCCAGCGCCACACTGCCGAAGCCGGTTGGGTCGTCCGGATCCGCACCCAGCGCCCGCACCCGGATCGACAGGCTCTCGAAGGGACGGATCCACGGGAGCGGAGGGTCGGTGGTGAGCGCGACCTGTCGGACCGTGCCGGGTGCCTGGGCGTGCAGGGCGGGTGCCGCCAGCACCATTCCCAGGGCAAGCAGGGCCTCGGCCAAGCGCTTCGGCCTGCGCGGGCGGTAGGGCCCGGCAAGTTCGAAGGCTCGCGGTCGAACCGACGGAAACATCGCGTCTCAGCTTGGCATATCGGGTCGCGAGCGGTCGACTCTTGCCGGCACTCTCGTTGACGGCTCGGCCGCGAGGTCGCTTGGATTGATCGGTCATTGCCTGCTTCGGCAGTGGTCGCAGGGCAGCGCCTCCCTGCCGGGTTCGTGGTGCGGGGAATCGATGCCGCAGGGAACCGCCCGGTGGGGAGACTCCGACAGCAGCACCGTCACCGAGTCATTCGACCGACCTCGGCAAGGCCCGCCGCCGCGAGGCCGGCCTTGCGAACGCCTTCTTCGGCAAGGCAACCGGACTGCCGGCCGGGCTCGGACTGCTAGCTGGCGGCGAAGTCTCGGAACCAGGCTTCGATCGTCTCGGGGCTCGCGGCCCCTTCGTGGATCACGACCCGGTAGCGGAAGGTCCGGGTCTCGCCCTGCGGGACGACGTAGCTGCCGTCCGCGTCGTCCGCCCCGGTGAAGTCCCCCAGCCCGAAAGGGTTGGCCGAGCAGAGGCTGTACCCGCGGGCGTGCCATCTGGAAGGATGCCTCGGATTCGACGGGTGGTCGAGGATCGCGACGCCCGCCTGCGCATCGCCCGGAGCGGTGGCGTAGTCGACCCAGCGCGAGGCCTTCCCCCAGATGTTCTCGGTATCGGTGAGCCCTTCCGCGTTCCGCAGCACTGCCCCGCGGTCCTGCCGGAAACCGTCCGACAGCCGCATGGCGAAACCGCCGTCCTCCGTGTCGCCGAAGCGGAGGTCCCTGCCTTGGTCCGCCTTGAACGTAAGGCGGGCGTCAATCCGGAAGCTGCGCTCGACCCGCTCGAAATCGTAACGCTGGACCAAGCTGCCCTCCAGCCCTCCGGATGCATTGCGGAATCCGAGTTCCGCCTCGATCCAGCCGGATCGATCCCCGGCTTCGAAGACTGGCTCGGACAGCGGGACGATCGTTCCGCTCCTGTCCCGGCCCAGCTCCCTCCAGAAGTCATGGCCGTTGATGTCGCCGTGCCCGTACCAGATCCCCCTGTGCCAGTCGTGGTCGCGCTCCTCCCCGTCCCTAGGCTCGACCGGGTAGCCCCTGGAAACGACCGTTCCCGACACGGTCCGCAATGGGTACAGAAAGGGCTTGTCCCACTCCTCGCCGAAATGCAGGCCGGTGAACGGCTCCCCTCCGAGCATCACCCGGATCAAGCCCGGGCGGGGCTCGAAGCTGATCGACGCCCGGCCGGGACGGGCGGCTGCGCCACTGTCCGCGACGGAGTCGGATTCCCCACCGCAACCGGACGCCAGCCCGCCGAGCGTCGCGACGATCGCGAGCCAAGAGACGGCACTGGCCGGGACGCGGGCCCTTCCGGGCCGCTGCCGCCGTCGGTTCCGCGCCGGGTTGGCAACTGCGCATGGCCTCATTCCAGTCTCCACCGCCGTCATGCCGGCAGGCTAGCAGAATCCAGGCCACCGGCCCGCCCGCCGGCTCCGGTTGCGTCGCGCGCGGGGCGGGAGGGTCTGCGCGTGACAGAATAGAGGTCGCCCGCAGCCCGGGCCCAAGGCATCGCGCACGATTGGCCGTCCCGAAGACCGGTGCCAGATGCGAGACCGGCCCCGCCGGGGGCGCGGACCCGCAGCCAGGCGCGGGAGCGGCCAGGCACCTTCCGGGCATGCGTCCCAGCGTGACGGTCATGGTCGCCCTCGCCGCCCTGGCGGGCGCGGCCGCAGCGGCTGAATCCCCCTTGGTCGTGGGCGTTTCCGCGTTTCCGCCCCATGTCATCGAGACCCCTGACGGAGTCCAGGGCTTCGACATCGACATCTGGAACGAGGTGGCGAACTCCATCGGCATTAGCTCGACATTCCGGTCCATGCCGTTCGAACAGCTGATCGAGGCGGTGCGAGACGGCGAGGTCGATGCCGCGGTCGCTGGCATGAGCATCACGGCCGACCGCGAGGCCGACATGGACTTCAGCCATCCATACATCGAGAGCGGCCTGCGAGTCCTGACGACCGCCAACCAGGATCCCGCTATCGTCCGTGTCTTCCGCTCGACCCTAGCCGAAGCGGAGCTGAGCGCCCTGGGCGCGTTGGTGGCCTTTGTCCTTTTCTGCTCGCACGTGCTCTATTTCGCGGAGCACGGCAGCTCGGGCATCAACGACCGATACTTCCCGGGAATCTTCGAGGCCGCCTGGTGCGTGCTGGCAACCATCACCACCGTGGGGTACGGGGACATCACGCCGCGACGCTGGATCGGGCGCCTGGTGTCGCTCGTCGTCATGGTCATTGGCATCGCCCTGTTCGGCGTGGCAATCGCCCAGCTGTCGGCAGGCCTGATGCTCGCCGAGCTCGGCACCGACATCAAGGGGCCGGAGGACCTCAGGGGCCGGTCCGTCGCCACGGTGGCGGGCACGACCAGCACGCCGGCCGCTCTCCGCTACGGAGCCCTGCTGCACGAGGTGGAGCGGATCCAAGACGGCTTCCGCCTGCTGGAGTCGGAGGCCGTCGAGGCGATCCTGTTCGACGCCGCGCCGCTGATGGAATACGCACGGAAGGACGGAGGCGCGACGGCCACCCTCGTGGGCCCACTGATCGAGCGGCAGGCCTACGGGATGGCCTTTCCCGCGGGAAGCGAGCTGCGCGAAAGGGTGAATCGCGCCCTTCTCGCCATGCGGGAGTCCGGCGACTACGACGTGATCTACAGCCGCTGGTTCGGTCCCGTCAACTGACCCGACATGCCGCGGTCCGGGATCCGTGGATGCCGCCGGCCCCGCTTCCGCGCCCGCCGCTGCCTATGATGGAACGGTTGGCCAGACAGGGACGCGCGAGGGGCCGTGCCGGAACCCTCGGGCGGACTCGAGCCCGCCCACGGACAGGGATGAACCGCAGGATCCGCTCCGCAGTCGCCCGCAAGGGCCTGGCCGTCATTGCCACCTGCGCCGCCCTGGGCGCCTGCGGCACCCGCATGGGGCCGCGGACCATCCCGGGCGCGAGGTTCGACTACAACCAGCGCATCGCCCAGTCGCAGAACGACCAGCTGCTGCTCAACCTGGTCAGGCTCCGCTACCGGGACACACCAGTCTTCCTCGACGTCGGCACGGTCATAGCCCAGTACACCCTCGACGCACGCGTGGGCATCCTCCCGACAGCGAACATCGACGGATCGGGCAGCACCGAGGTCGGCGTCGACCTGGGCGGGCGCTACAGCGAGCAGCCGACCATCACCTACCAGCCGATTTCCGGCGCGGAGTTCACCAGGCGTCTGCTCACTCCGCTTCCGGCCCAGACGATCATCCTGCTGTCGCAGTCGGGCTGGAGCATCGAGCGCCTGCTGATGTGCTGCGTGGACAGCATCAACGGCGTGACAAACGCGCCGGTTGCCAGCGGGCCGACCCCTTCGAGGATTCCCGACAACAGCGAGTTCCGCGAGGTCGCCGGGCTCCTGCGCGAGCTGCAGGTGTCAGGCGTGCTGGACTTCATGCTGGCGCAGGACCGCGAATCCGGAGCGACGTCGATCCGGATCGGGAAGCCCGGCTCGGACCCCGAACGGGCCGAGGCGCTGTCCCGCCTGCGCGCCATCCTCGGGCTGGACCCGGACCACGAGACCTTCCGGCTCACGACCCGAGGCTCGCGCCTGAGCCCGGACGCGATCATACTGACGGGCCGGTCCCTGCTCGGCGCCCTGTTCTTCCTCTCGCACAGCGTGGACCCGCCCGGCGCCCACGAAGCCAAGGGGCTGGTGACTGTGATCGCGCCGGGCGAAGGGGAGGCCCGGAACTGGGACACGGTATCGGGCCAGCTGCTCAGGGTCTCCTCGTCGGAGTCCCAGCCAGCGGAGGCGTTCGTGCGGATCCGCTACAGGGACCACTGGTTCTACATCGCCGACAGCGACCTGAACTCGAAGGCGACGTTCAACCTGCTCACCTACCTGCTGTCCCTGCAGTCGGCAGGCCAAGGGGGCCTCGACGCCATGCTGACGGTACCCGTCGGGCAGTAGCGCCGCGCCTGACGGGCCGGCCGCCAGGAAAGCCTGCGCGATAGAATATGGGCTGTCGCGGGGACCCAGACCGCCCCGCACCGCAAGCATGGCGTCGACCGGCCCCGCCACCAGCCCCGCCTCCGCGGGCTTCCGGTCCGGGCACGGTTTCGGCTCCGCCCCGGTCTTCCTCGCATCGATCAGCACGATCCTGGGAGCGATCCTGTTCCTCCGCTTCGGCTACGCCGTCGCCCATGTCGGGCTCTGGGGGAGCCTCGTCATCATCCTGCTGGGACACCTCGTCACGATCCCGACGGTACTGGCGGTATCCGAGATCGCGACCAACCGACGCGTCGCCGGCGGAGGCGCGTACTTCATCATCAGCCGGTCCTTCGGAACGAGCATCGGAGGCACGATCGGGATCACGCTGTACCTGTCCCAGGCGATCTCGATCGCCTTCTACCTGGTAGCGTTCGCAGAGGCATTCTCGCCAGCCTACGAGTGGCTTGCCGCCACCTACGAGATCCGTCCCGACCCGCGCTGGATCAGCGTGCCGTCGGCGGTTCTGCTGGCAGCCCTGATGCTGTCCAAGGGCGCCAGCCTGGGCGTCCGGGCGCTCTGGGCGGTGAGCTTCGCGCTGGCCGCATCCATCGCCGCGTTCCTTCTGGGGGAAGGCCCGGAATCGATCCGTCCCGACGGCCTCAATGTCACTGCCACGATCGAGGAAGCCGACGGGTTCGGCACGGTCTTCGCCACCTGCTTCCCGGCCTTCACGGGAATGATCGCGGGACTCGGGCTGTCCGGCGACCTCAGGAATCCCCAGCGCAGCATCCCTGTCGGGACGATCTCGGCAACGGTGACGGGGATGGCCGTATACGCGCTCGTGGCGGTCAAGCTGGCGCAGAGCGCCACTCCGGAAATCCTGGCCGCCGACCAGTTCGTGATGGTCCGGATCGCACTGTGGGGCCCCGCGATCTACATCGGCCTGGCGGCGGCGGCGCTGTCCTCGGCCCTCGGATCGATCCTAGTGGCTCCGCGGACGCTCCAGGCGCTGGCGCGCGACAATGTCCTGCCGGTCCCGTCGCTGAACCGGCTCCTCGAGCGTGGCAGCGGCGCAGCCCAGGAGCCGGTGATGGCGACCTGGATCTCCAGCGCCATCGCGGTCGCGTTCGTGCTGGCAGGCGGGCTCGACTTCATTGCCCAGATCCTCAGCATGTTCTTCATGGTCACGTACGGAGCGCTCTGCGCCGTCTCGTTCCTCGAGTATTTCGCGGGCAACCCCTCGTACCGTCCGACATTCCACTCCCGCTGGTACCTGTCGCTTCTCGGGGCGGTGATGTGCGTCCTGATGATGCTCGAGATGAGCGCGCTGTACATGTTCGTCGCCCTGTTCCTCATGGCGGCCGTGTATGCCGGGCTCCGGCGCACGCGCCGGAGCGAGCGGGATCTGACGGCAATCTTCCAGGGGACGATGTTCCAGCTGACGCGACGCCTCCAGATCACGCTGCAGAAGAGCCGGGTTAAGGGCTCGATGGGCGGCTGGCGGCCCTCGATCGTGACCCTGACGAGACACGCTTCCGGCCGGCTCGGGCATTTCGACCTGCTGCGCTGGATCTGCCAGCGCCACGGATTCGGGCACTTCATCCAGTTCGTGGAGGGCGAGTACTCGTTCCGCACGGAGATCGAGGCACGCACGCAGGTAAGTTCGCTCATCGAGCGAGCCGAAGTGAGCAAGGCCGGAATCTTCGTGGATTCGCTGATCTGCCCGTCCTACGAGATGGCGCTGGGCCAGACGCTGCAGATGCCGGGCATCTCCGGCCTGCCGAACAACTGCGTCCTGTTCGAATTCGACCGCGATCGCCCGGAGGAAATCGAGGAGGTCGCCCGGGGGGCCAGGCTCGTCTCGGATTCCCTCTTCAACATCCTGGTCCTGCGGTCCACGCGATTCCGATTCGGCTACCGGGCGTCGATCCATGTGTGGGTGACACAGGAGACCAGGGAGACCGCGGCGATGATGCTGCTGCTCGCGTACATCATCGTCGGGCACCCGGAGTGGAGGCGGGCGGGGATCCGCCTGTTCGCTTGCTTCGAGTCCGAAGAAGCCGAGCGGGAGACCGGCAGGCTGTCCCAGCTGATGACCGAGGGCCGGCTGCCGATCTCGCAGCAGAACCTGACGCCAGTGGCATGCAGCGTCGGAGAGACCCTGGAACGCGCGGTAGCGCGGGAGTCAGCATCGGCCGACCTAGTCATCGCTGGACTGCAGGCTTCCGACCTGGAGCCGGATGCGGCCGCTGAAGCGCTGCAGCGGTTCAGCGGGGCGAACGACGTGCTGTTTGTCCATTCGAGCGAGCGCATCGCGATCGACTGAGCGGCGGGGGTAGCGGGACCGATGACAAAGCGCTCGATCACGACCTGGAAGTGGCTCGCTGCCATCGGCATCGCGAGTGCAGCGGGCATCGCGCTGCTCATGACCGAGCCGCCGAGCGGACCCTTGATCACCTTGGTGGCCGATTTCCTGAGGTCGATCTGGGCCCGGCCGTTCCTGGCCGAGAACAGCTACGGAGGCACGCTGCTCGTCGTCGTCCAGGCAACGGTTCTGGTTGTCGCTCTCTGGTTTGCGGCCAAGGTGGCGAGCAGGAAGATCAAGGTCCGCTTCCTTGACAGGACACCCCTGGAAGAGGGGCGCAAGTACGCCCTCCAGCGCCTGATGGCCTACACGCTGTTCCTGTTCGGCTCCCTCACCAGCATCCCCGCGCTCGGACTCGACCTAGGCAGCCTCGCAGTTTTCAGCGGCGCCCTCGGCATCGGCGTGGGCCTCGGATTCCAGACGATCGCGAAGAATTTCGCGTCCGGGCTGATCCTGCTGTTCGAGCAGCAGGTCAAGGTCGGCGACCGCATCGAGGTCGGGACCGTGGAGGGGGAGGAGGGCGGAACCCTGCAGGGTGACATCGTATCGATCGGGTCGCGGGCCACGCTGGTGCGGACGAACGACAACGTGGTGATTGTCGTTCCGAATTCGGAGTTCATCGAGCAGCGCGTGACGAACCTGACACTGAACGACCGCACCGTCCGCATCAGCCTGCCGGTCGGAGTCTCCTACGACTCCGACCCGGAACAGGTCCGGGACATACTCATCAACGTCGGGACGGCTCACCCGGACGTGCAGCGGGAGCCAAGGCCGAACGTTATTTTCGCCGGCTTCGGGGACAGCTCCCTGGACTTCGAGCTCCGGGTGTGGACCTCGAAGCGGGTGACCAGGCCCCGGCGCATCGCCAGCGAGCTGTACTTCGAGGTGTTCAAGGCCTTCAAGCAGGAGGGCATCACGATTCCGTTCCCGCAACGCGACCTGCACCTGCGCTCCGTCAGCAGCGGGATTTCCGTAGATGGGAAGTCCCTCGCGGACGGTCCGGCCGCGACGGCGCAGGAGACCGGCGAGCACGGTAGCCCTGGCATGACCGGCGAGCGGTGATCCGCCGCAGGGCGAGAGGCCTCCCGCAGGGAAATGTCCGGCCTCGCGGCGTCCGGAACGACGAATCCGCTTGCCGGGCGGGGGGCGCTCGCGTACCATACCAACAGCGCGAGCCCATCCCCGGCAGCCGCCGGAACTGCCGGATCCCGGGGCGGGGTCGCGAGCGGGGGCCATGATGGAGCTGCGCGGTGTATCCCGACTCGCCGGAGCGACCCTCGTGTCGCTCGCGGGAATCGCGACGGCGCAGTCGCCGGAGGCGGCCGTTCCCGGCGCCGGGAGGGTGGATTTCGGCTCGCAAATCGCACCGATCCTGGAATCCCGTTGCAAGGCCTGCCACGGCCCCGACCTGGCATCGAGCGGCCTACGGCTCGACAACGCTGAGAGCGCCCTCAAGGGAGGCCATTCCGGCCCGGTGATCCTGCCGGGCAACGGCGCCGGAAGCCGACTGGTCCGGCTGGTGTCCGGGCAGGCCGGCAATCTCGTCATGCCGCCCAGCGGCGAGCGCCTGGACCCGGGAGAGATCAGCTTGCTGCGCTCGTGGATCGACCAAGGGGCGCATTGGCCGGAGGCGCGGCGCACGGAAACCGACCGGACCGCAGGCCGGCAGCAGGATCACTGGGCGTTCCGCCCGGTCCGCCGACCGGCACCGCCGGCGGTAGAGCGCGACGAGTGGGTGGCTAACTCGATCGACCGCTTCGTCCTGGCGCGGCTGGAGCAGGAAGGGCTCGAGCCTGCGCCGGAGGCCCCTCCCGCCACCCTGGTGCGAAGGCTGAGCTTGGACTTGACCGGGCTGCCGCCGGAGCCGGACTTGGTCGACTCGTTCCGGTCCGCGCCCGGGGCGGACGCCTACGAGCGCCTCGTGGACATGCTTCTCGAGTCGCCGCACTACGGGGAACGCTGGGCGATCCACTGGCTCGACCTGTCCCGCTACGCCGATACGGACGGATACGAGAAGGACAGCGAGAGGCCCTACGCGTGGCGCTGGCGCGAATGGGTCATCAATGCCCTCAACGAGGACATGCCCTTCGACCGGTTCACCATCGACCAGATCGCCGGGGACACGCTTGCTGGAGCGACTGTAGAGCAGGTCGTCGCGACGGGATTCCACCGTAACGGGCTGAAGAACCGCGAGGGCGGCGTCAAGATCGAGCAATTCCGGTTCGAGGAGACGGTGGACCGCACGAACACGCTGGGGACCGTCTGGCTGGGCCTCACCGTCGGGTGCGCCCAGTGCCACGATCACAAGTACGATCCGATCTCGCAAGAGGACTACTACAGGCTGTTCGCGTTCATGAACGCGTTCGACGAAGCAGAGGTCCCGGCCCCGATGCCGGGCGAAGTCGGACCCTACCTGCGGGCCCTGCCGGCGTACCTGGAGAAGCGTCGCGAACTGCTGGAAGCAAACCGTGTCTACGAGCTGCAGCCCGCCTGGGAGGCCCGGATGGTCGAGGCGGCCGACAACCCCGGCAAGTGGACGGACTGGGACCATGCCCTGGACGCTCTCCAGAAGTACCTGGACAACGGGGAAGGCATCGTGCGGAAACCCCCGAAGGCCCGCACGGACAGGGAACGGGCCAAGCTGGAGGATCACTTCATCAAGAACTACCACCGCGTCATCACCAAGGAGTTCCGGAAGGAACTCGACTGGGACGGCTTGCGCGCGCAGTTGCTGCGGCTGCGCGCCGAGACGCCGGACATCACCTACGCCCGGGCCGTTGCCGACACGGCGCCCCCCCGCGTGTCGCACGTGCACCTGCGGGGCGCCTGGAACCGGAAGGGGGTCGCTGTCGAGGCTGGCACGCCGTCCGCGCTGCCCGCGCTCGAATTGCGAGGACGGCATCCGCGCGCGGCGCTGGCCGAGTGGCTGGTGTCCGGAGAGAACCCGCTAACCGCCCGGGTCACGGTCAACCGGATCTGGCAGGAATACTTCGGCCGCGGGATCGTCCCCACCGTCGAGGACTTCGGGACACGCAGCCCGGGCCCGTCGCACCCGGAGCTGCTGGACTGGCTAGCCAGCGAGTTCGTCGAGGGCGGATGGAGCCTCAAGAGGCTCCACAAGACGATCGTGATGTCATCCACCTACCGGCAGTCTTCCGGCATCCGGCCCGAGCTGGAGGCCCGCGATCCCGACAACACGCTGGTGGCCCGCCAGCGCCGCCTGAGGCTGCCCGCGGAGTTGATCCGGGACTCGGCCCTCAAGGTCAGCGGGCTCCTCGCCCCGGCCATCGGCGGACCGAGCGTCCGCCCCCCGCAGCCCGAGGGCGTCGCGGACCTGGCTTACGCGGGATCCGTCGAGTGGAATCCCAGCGACGGCAGGAACCGCTACCGACGCGGGCTGTACACCTTCCTCCAGCGAACCGTGCCGTACCCGCAACTGGCAAACTTCGACATGCCTGACCGGACGGCTGCACGGTGCGCGAGGGAACGCTCGAACACGCCCTTGCAAGCATTGAACCTGCTCAACGACCAGACCTTCGTGGAGGCGGCGCGGGCTCTGGCCCTGCGGGTCATGCGGCCCGGCGCAGGTGACTTCGAACAGGCACTGGAGCGGGCATTCCGACTGGCGCTGTCGAGGGAACCCCAAGAGGGCGAGATCCGGCACCTCGGACAGTACTACCGCGAGCAATCGGCTATCTTCGAAGCCGACCAGGAAGCGGCGGGGCAGTTCATGCCCCTGCAGCCGCCCGGGGTCTCCGGCGCGCAGGCAGCGGCATGGACCGGCGTCGCGAGCGTGCTGCTGAACCTCGACGAGTTCATCACGAGGGAGTGAGAGAAGCGAGGACCAAGGGGCGGCAGGGAATGAACTCTCGCGAATTCCGGGCCATCCAGGCGAGGCGTGACTTCCTGCGGCTCTGCGCTGGCGGCATCGACGTGGCGGCGCTGGCGCACTTGACGGGAGCCGGCTCCCCTGCAGCCGCCACGACTCCCCGGGCACCCAATCCGCTCGCCCCGAAGCAGCCGCACTTCCCGTCCAAGGCCAAGAACGTGATCTACCTGTTCATGGCCGGAGCCCCCAGCCAGATCGACCTGTACGACCCGAAGCCTGCGCTCCGTCGCTGGCACGGCCAGCCCCTGCCCGAGTCGATGACACGTGACCTGCAGCTGGCCTTCGTGAAGCCGGACGCCAAGGTCCTGGCGAGCCCCCGGGAATTCCGCCCGCACGGCCAGAGCGGAACCGAGTTCTCCGACTATGTCCCCAATATCGCAGCGCGCGCGGACGACATCTGCCTGGTGAGGTCGATGCACACCGAGGCATTCAACCACCACCCCGGCCAGTCGCTGCTGATGAGCGGAAGCGTGCAGCTGGGCCGGCCCACGATCGGGGCGTGGATCTCGTACGGCCTGGGCAGCGAGTGCGAGGACCTGCCAGCGTTCGTCGTGCTCAGTTCCGGGCGGGGCTCCAGCGGCGGCTCGAGCAACTGGTCCAACGGATTCCTCGATTCGACCTACCAGGGCGTCGTCTTCAGGAACAGCGGCGAGCCGATCCTGTTCCTGAAGAACCCTGCCGGCGTGAGCGCGCGCACGCAGCGGGCGAGACTCGACGCGATCCGGAGGCTCAACCAAGAGCGCTACGGCACTACCGGTGACCGGGAGATCGCCTCGCGAATCCAGTCGTACGAGCTGGCTTTCCGGATGCAGGCAGCAGCGCCCGGCCTGCTCGACTTCTCGAACGAATCGCAGGCCACCCTGGACATGTACGGCGTCGGCAGGGAGCCGACGCACCCCTACGCCACGAACTGCCTGCTGGCCAGGCGAATGGTCGAGAAAGGCGTCCGCTTCGTGATGCTGGCCCACGCGAGCTGGGACGACCATCAGGAGATCGACAAGAAGCTTGGGAGGAACTGCGCGATCACCGACCAGCCGGCAGGAGCGCTCCTGAAGGATCTCAAGCAGCGCGGCCTGCTCGACTCGACGCTGGTGGTATGGGCGGGCGAATTCGGTCGCACGCCAATGGGACAGCTGGAACGTGTCGACGAAGCGGCAGGCCGGGACCACCATGCGAATTGCTTCAGCGCTTGGATGGCGGGGGGCGGCGTGCGAGGAGGCCAAGTGGTCGGGCGGACTGACGATCTGGGACTCGGGATCGAGGAGGACGCTGTCCATGTCCACGACCTGCAGGCGACCGTCCTGCACTGCCTCGGACTCGACCACGAGCGCCTGACCTACCGCCACATGGGCAGGGACTTCCGACTGACGGACGTCGCGGGCCGGGTCGTCCAGTCGATGCTGGCCTAGCCGGTAGCAACCGCTGCAGGATTACACCGTGGACCGCGACTACGGCCATTGGCCGTCTCCGCCTTGGCGATTCCGTGGGGCCCAGCTTCACGCGCACGGGCCGGCCGAGCCTTGCCGGCAGCATCCGCGGCTCGCCTGGAGCGCAGGTCTCGTCGACACCCGAGAATACCCCCGGACCCACGGCAGAATTCTGGGGCACTTCGGCGTCATCGCAGTCAGGGATGGCGCATACTGGTGCTGGCAATATCGACAGCAGAGCTGTCACCGCCCGGAGAAATGAGCACACTCAGCCGACGCCAGTTCATGCAATCGCAGGGCGCTGCGCTTGCTCCGGTCGTTGCTTCCGGCGCGTATGTCAAGCCGAAGCACTTCACAGTCGACTGCCAGAGCCACATCTTCGTTCCGGAGCTGGTGGCCTACATGGAGAAGCGCAAAGACCCTCCGTACGCCTACCGCGAGGCCGGCGACACGTACGTGGTGGTGGGCGAATGGCACAGGCGACTCAGGGAGCGGCACACCGATATCGATGCCAAGCTTGCGGACATGGACGCGGCCGGGATTTCGCTGACCGCCCTCAGCATCAACGACCCCGGACCGGAACTGTTCGGAGCGGACGGGCCGTACGTCGCGAGAATGGTGAACGACTACATCAGCGAACTCGCTACGGAGCACCCGGACCGGCTGTTCGGGCTGATCGTCCTGCCGCTGCAGGATATCGACGCATCCCTGAAGGAACTCGACCGCTGCGTGCAGGAGCGGGGCATGAAGGGCGTTCTGCTGTACTCGAACCTTGATGGATCCTTCCCGGACGAGGACCGCTACCGCCCTCTCTTCGAGCATGCGCAGCGCCTCGATGTCCCGGTGCTGCTGCATCCGGCCTATCCCGTGACTTACGACGCGACAGCCGGGCGGAACCTCGTCGCGGGCTTGGGACTGATGTTCGACACGACCATCGCCCTGGCCCGCTTGATCCTGTCCGGATTGCTGGACGAGTACCCTGACCTCAAGCTCGTCTGCCCCCACGTCGGCGGAACCCTGCCCTACCTGATCGGGCGGCTCGACCACCAGACGCAGGTCCTCAAGCGGGGCGCCGAGAACATCACGAAGGCCCCGAGCGAGTACCTTCGCAACATCTACCTCGATGCTGTGTCGCCGATTCCGATGGCCATCCAGTACGGGATCGACTACGTCGGGTCCGAACGGATGCTGTATTCGAGCGATCACCCCTGGGTGGACCCGAAGGTGATCGCGGACTGCGTGCACAGCCTGGATCTGGCCGAGGAGGACCAGGCTCTGATCTTCGGCGGGAACGCGAAGAGGCTATTCAGGCTATGACGTCGGACCGTCGCGCATTCCTAGCGCTGCTCGCAGCATCCGCATGCGGCGTCCGCGAACCGGAGGTTGAGCCGCCGGAGGGTTCCGGCGTCGCCGAGACCGGGAGCTTCCGGCTTGCGATCTGCAACGAGACCTTCCAAGGGTGGGACTTCGCGGCAGGGTGCCGGGGAGCGGTGGACACGGGCTACACCGGAATCGAAATCGCCCCCTTCACCCTTTCCGACGACCCGGCTTCGATTCCGATGGACGTGCGCCGAGAATGCCGGGACGTCATCGCCTCCGAAGGCCTCGGCTACATCGGCCTGCACAGCCTCCTGACCGTGCCGGCCGGGGAACTGCACATCACCACGCCGGACGACTCGGTCCGGGAACGCAGCTGGGAGTACTTCCGCAGGCTGATCGACCTGTGCGCGGACCTAGGCGATGGCGGGCTGATGATCCTGGGGTCCGGGAAGCAGCGGCGCTCCGTGGAGGGGTCCTCTGTCGAGGACGCGACTCGGCGGCTCCGAGACGGCCTCGCATCCGTGGCCCAGCATGCCGAGGAACTGGGTGTAACGGTTCTGCCGGAGACGCTCGCGCCGCACCTTTGCGATGTCCTGACTTCCATGGAAGAGACTGTGCGAATGGTCCGCGAGATCGGGCACCCTGCGGTGCAGACGATGTTCGACACGCATAACGCCGTCGCAGAGACCGTGCCGCACGACCAGCTGGTCAAGGAGCACGCCGACATGATCCGGCACGTTCACATCAATGAGATGGATGGTCGCCACCCGGGTACCGGGTCCTACGACTTCTCCGTCCCGCTCCAGGCGCTCAAGGACGTCGGCTACCAGAGATGGCTCTCGCTCGAAGTGTTCAAGTTCGAGCCTAGCGGCGAGGAGATCGCGAGGAGCTCCAGCCAGTACCTGCGTGAGATCGAGGCCGGCCTTACGGGCGGCTGACCCATGCGCTGACTACGGCAAGGCGAGACCGCTCGGCCTACGAGCATCGATCCCAGATCGCAGGGCCGCCACTCGGGGCGTAGCCCCGCAGACCGAGGATCCCGGCACGAGGCCGCGTGGCACGAAATCAACCGCGGGGACACGCTCGGGGCGGGCCTATCGCGTCCGGAGCCCCGATGCGGATTGAGGCCCACGACCCCGCGGGCGGTCACCTGCGCCGCGGTGCTTGCCTTCTCGGGCTCGAGCCAGCTCACTGCAGGCCCTCCGCGAGGCACGTCTTCCGGCTTGTCCGGCTGCACTGGTGCCTCGCTCGATATCGTACGGGTGCAGCAGGGAGGCCGCAGCAGGGATCCACGGAATCGACAGCTGCGAGGCTGGGAGCCAGCGACCGGTCCATCTCGCATTCGACGCCCTCGACGCACTTCCTGCCGGTCGACGTGGATCGCGACAGACAGCTTGACGGCGATGGGCGCGCTTCAACGCCCGCCCTCCATTCCGAAACGCAGCATTGACGGGCGGGGCAGCGGCCTCGAAGGCCTCTTTGGAGCTTATCGCTAGTGAGTCGACTTCCGACTCGCAACTTCGGAAACAACGCTCGCAACTCGGCCAGTGAATTCAGTCAATCCGCCCCAGCCCCCCTCTGCGATATCCTCAGAGCCTGGATCGAGTTCGGATATGTCGCGGACTTCGCCACCACGCTTGAAATAGTAGGTCCTGAAGTCGCAGCCTAGCATCTTGTCGGCGAGTTCCTTGGTCTGCACTGTGGGCTTGAGGTCGAGGAGCCTGAGCGCGTCGCTAGCGTTCCCTTCGTTGCGCCGAAGGAACCGCATCGCCCATACGACATCCAGCACATGCGGCGAATGAGTCGAGATGCATACTCGATATCCGCGCCGACGCAATTCCATGACGAGACCCAGCACTGCTCCTGTGCCATTAGGATGCAGTCCCATCTCAGGCTCCTCGATCACGACATATCTGAGGAGCTTTCGACGAGGCGTCTGCGAAGGTGGCATCAGCCAGTACATGCCAAGCAGCAAGGGAACGAATGCACGTTGCCCGGCCGACCATACGAGGTAGGGCAGAGGGCCGCCTTGCGCTGACCTCAGGACGAGGCGGCGCTGCAAAGTCGAACTGTCCGTACGTAGCCCGTATTCGCCAAAAATATGGTGAAGTATTGGCCTCTTTAGTGCTGCCGACAAATGCAGTTTACCGGGAAATACGGCGTCATCAGATTCCACTCCATTTTGCACGATTCCATGAATTGTCTCACTGAATGCACGGAGAACGAACGGATCGCCGGCCCGGTAGTCGGAAAACGGTCGAGTCATTCCGTCACGAAGACATGTGACCCTATGGGCTGGTATGTAGAACATGATCTCTGCCTGAACAGACCTAATTTGACGGGTGATTTGGCTTAAATATACCTGACGGCCATTGAGAATTACTTGACTCGATGTTTCGGACCAAATAGAAGCCATGTTCTCACCGAAGTACAGGTCCATGAAGCATTCGTGCCCCGATTGCACAAGGCCGAACCGCTTCATCGTTCGATGCACTTCCGCCCCATCGACAAGCAACTTCAGCGTCTGCAGGAAGATGCTCTTTCCCGTAGCCTGCGGACCTACAAATACAGTGATATCCCCAAAGCGGATCTCCGCACTAGAGATGGGCCCGACATTCTTGATGCTTAGTGCACTGACCATGCCCCGAGATCCTTAGGCGCTATCAGTCAATCCGAGGCGCCGCGCTGGCATCCAGCGCGGGAAGGAGGCGGGCCAGCCAACGTGGACTCGCCTCCGCGCGCATCTTCAGCAGTCGGGTTGGTTCGTCGGTAGAGCGCATGCGTGGATGCTAGCCGCCGTCGCATGAATGAAGCCTCGAACGATTCCGTCGAATGAGCCCTGCATGGCACCGAGGCCGCGGCGAATCTGGGTCCGCTCGCATAGGCCCACTCGGCTTGGGTCAGAGCAGTTGTAGCAATCGACCGGTCCGCTCCTGGTGCAACTCGGCACCGGCTCCCGTTCCGGTCAGAACGTCAACTATTCCGCCATTGCGGGAAATGGCCCGAAGCGATCGCCTTCACATCCTACGACAGGCTCGGCCGATCTCACTCCCTCTCACTCTTTCACTCTTTCGCGTTGCTTGAACCCTAGCTCCTTCGGGTACACTCAAAGGCGTATGTTCCGGATCGGCACTCTCGCGGCAACGCTCGGTGCGGCCCTGGCGGCCATCGGTGCCGTTGGACCGGTCGCGGCCCAGTCCGAAGCTTCTGGAGGATCGCTCCCCCCGGTCCGCCCGAACGTGCTACTCATCACGGTGGACACGCTGCGGGCAGACCACCTCTCCTCGTACGGCTACCACCTCAGGACGAGCCCCGTTATGGACCGGCTGGCCGAAGAAGGAGTGCGCTTCGACCAGGCATACACTGCCATCCCGATGACCGGGCCCTCGCACTTCTCGATGTTCACCGGGCGGTATCCCCAGGAGCACGGCGCGCGCATCAATGGCGTGGCACTGCCGGGAGACTCGAAGTTCCTGACCATCCCCCAGGTCCTGCAGCGGTTCGGGTACACTTCCGGGGCCTTCGTAAGTGCCTGGCCACTGATTGGCAGGCTGACCCAGCTGAACCGCGATTTCGACACCTACGACGAGGATCTCGAGCGCTCCTACCAAGTGTTCCATTCGATGCGCTGGGCCGAGGACGTCACCCGACCCGCCCTGCGCTGGCTCGAGGATCACAAGGAGGATCGGAACCTCTTCCTGTGGGTGCATTACTTCGATCCGCACGAGCCCTACAACCTCCGGAAGGAGTTCGCGGATCCGGAGCGTGTCCGGGACCCGCATCCCGCCGTTGCGAACTACGAGGAGTCGGTGCGCGAGCGGATACGTCGGTACGATTCCGAGATCGGCTACGCGGACATGCACATCGGCCGCCTGCTGGACAGGCTCGACAAGCTCGGCATGCGGGAGAACACCCTGGTAGCCCTTCTGTCAGACCATGGCGAGGGCCTCGGCGAGCAGGGCTTCGTGGGACATGGACGGTGGCTGTACCAGAGCACTCTGCGCGTTCCTTGGATCATGCGCATGCCGGGAAGGATCGAGCCCGGAACGGTGATCCAGCGCAACGTCTCGCTGATGGACCTCGCCCCGACCCTGCTGGACCTCGTCGTCCCCGAGTTCCGGGAAGAAACGGAGATCTCGATCTCCTACGCGGGCCGCAGCCAGGTGCCCGCGATCATGCAGGGGCAGCGGACCCAGCCCCGCTCGATCCGGTTCGTTTCGTTCGAAGGGAAGAAGGGATTCATACCGTCCTGGATCTCGTGGGTCTGGCGGCCCAACTCGGGACTCCCGTTCCGCTTGGGCAAGCTGGACGGCACGGCAAAGTCGATCTGGACGCCGGACCAAGGCCGGTTCGAACTGTTCGACCTGGCAGCGGATCCGCTGGAGCGGAACTCGACGGTCATCGACAAGGATGACCGCCGCTACAAGTTCGAGAGCGCCGCGTTCCAGCGCTGGTTCGATTCGACGAACCTTGCCGAGAGCGAGTCTCGCCTGACAAAGCGGGACGCCGAGGTCCTGGAGAGCCTAGGCTACATCAACCGCTAACGCGGTGCCGCGCGAGTGCGGGTTCAGGCCGGTCCGTGGGATCCCGTAGGAAGCGCCGAGCCATCGGGCTCGCTGCCGGATGCCTCGTCGGCAGGTTCTGGCCCGGTTCCGGCATCCAGAGCCGTCAGTATCCGACGGGCGGATGCGTCGACGCGGGACTGGAAGGCATCTAGGTCGCTCTTGGCGCTGAACGACTCGTCAGCAAGGTGGAGGGCGGCGAGGATTGCCAGTTGGTAGGGATCGGACCCGGGTAATGCGTCGGCGAAACGCGAGATAGTCGCGTCCACCATTCGAGCGAGCGCCCTCGTGTGCTCCGGGTCAGCGCCGGCGAGCTGGTAAGTGCGCCCGTGGATGACGACTTGGGTCCGCCCCGCGTCCGCCATGCAGCTCAGCCTCCCCGCTCGAGTTCGTCCACGCGCTTCAGCAGGGCTTCGACGCGCGCGCGGATCGTCGTTCGCAAGTCATCGCCATCCACCTGCTTCTTCAGCAGGGCGATCTCCAAGTCGCGCTCCTGGATCCGCTCGCGGAGCACGCTGGCGTCCGGCTCGGCTGCCTTGAGGGCCGCGCGGGCGCCCTGCAATTCCCGGGCCATGGCGAGCACCCGCTGCTCGAGCTCGTCGAGGCTCGATAGCGCGTCCCCCCCGTCGCTGGCTTGCGCTGGCTGTTCCGGCATTCCCGAGACCCGTGGCCCCTCCATGATAGTGCAATCGCCGACGGCGGCTGCGGACCGAGACGCCTGCCCGGCTCGCTTGCCGGCCGGGTCGTGGTGCGCAAGAGAGGACTTGAACCTCCACGGGATTTAACTCCCACTAGGACCTGAACCTAGCGCGTCTGCCAATTCCGCCACTTGCGCACTGGGCGGGAACGGCCGGGAACGCCATTCGCGCTCCGGGCTCCAGACTCCATTGTACGGCATCGGCACCGCGCTGAGGACTGCCGGCCGGCCGTTGGAATCAGACGTCGCTTCCGACGAGCTTCCGCAGCTCGTCGAGCGTCACTCCCGACCCGAAGCCGGGCAGATCGTCGCTCGGGACACGGCACAGGAACAGGACGTACCGTACCTCGACACTGGATCGCGCGGGAATCCAGCCGATGGTCCTCTCGCCGAAGAGCGGCCCCCGTTCGATCGCCTGACGCCGGGTCTCCGGAAAGGGCGAGACACCGAATTCCATCCCGCGGGTCAGCGTCCGGCCGTTCCATGGCGCATGGGCTCGAGAGAAGTTCTCCTCCCAGATTCCGATCCAGGGGAAGTCGGCGCGCCGCCACGTGTAGCCGAACAGGGTCTGGGTGCCCGGCTGGTAGGCGGCGAAGAACGCCTCGTCGAGACGCGGGTCCATCAGGTGCGCCGTGTACGCGCCCGAAACCGGCGTGGCGACGGTACGGCGCATGTCGTCGAGCCCACCGCCGGCGAGGGGAGCCATGGGCCAGTCGAACTCGGCCGCCGCAACGAAGCGGTCGGCGCCCGGGGCGAACTCGCCCTCCATCACCTTCGACCGCGTTGCCGACATCTCGAAGAGGGTCTGCCCTTTCTCGAGAAAAGGCGGCCCCAGCGTCGCGTGCTGGGTCCATCCGACCGGGCGGTCGATGCCTGTCAGATTAGTGGCCGTCTCGGAAATACCGACCCGACCGCTTCCGGCTTCCAACTCCAGGCGACGCGAGAGCTGCATGCCGGCTAGCGGAAGGTCCGCGGTCGCCTCGAGCCACCCGTCGCCGGACTCGACCGCCCAGTCGACTGCCGATGCCTCGCCATGCACCCCGAGGCCGGCTGCCGCCTCCTCGTCAGAGGGCACGCCGAAGATGTCGAAGCAGAGATTGTGACCGGCAATGCCGGCAAGCAGGCGAGCGTCCACTCCACTGCCGAACTCCGGGTGCGCCGCGGGATCGTAAGCGGACGGATCGACCGTCTCCCAGGGCGGATCCCACAGGGGGTTGACGCCGTTCTCCTTGAGAGTGACCGCGGCGATGTGGCCCCCGCCCGGCAGCAGCGTCAGCCGCAGTCGGTCGTTCTCCAGATGGACTTGGGGACGGCTGGCGATGCCCATGATTGCGTGCGGTCCGGCCAAGAATAGCATGCCGGGCGCGAATGGTATCATTGGGTTGCGGCCCCGGCTGCCCGAGTTCGGCAGGCGGGTCTGGCCCGGTCCCTATCTTCGACAAGGCCCCTTGGTGCCCCGGGGATGGCCAGAATCCGTGAAGCGGGGCTGCGAGGTTGCAATGACGAAGCACGGACTGCCTGCGCCCCAAGGACTCTACGACCCCCGCTTCGAGCACGACGCGTGCGGCATCGGGTTCGTCGCGGACATCCAGGGGCGTCCCAGCCACGGCATTGTCGAGCAGGGCGTGGAGGTGCTGGTCAACCTCACGCACCGCGGTGCCTGCGGATGCGACCCCGAGACCGGCGACGGGGCGGGGCTGCTGCTCCAGATCCCCCACGGGTTCTTCGCTAAGCACGCGGAGGCAGCCGGCTTCTCCCTGCCGCCGGCGGGCAGCTACGGCGTCGGAATGCTGTTCGTCTCCCCGGAGGAACGGCAGAGCAGGCAAGCCCGGCAGATGGTCGAGGAAGCGGCCGCGGACGAGGGCTTCGAAGTGCTCGGCTGGCGGCGCGTCCCGACGAACTCGTCGGCGATCGGCTGGCTCGCGAGGGAAAGCGAGCCGCACGTCTACCAAGTCTTCCTGCGCCCAGCGCCCAGCGCGCCGCTGGACCCGGACGCGCTGGAAAGGAAGCTGTTCATCCTCCGCAAGGTCACGGAGCGGGAGGCGCAGAAACGCGAGATCACCCGTTATTACCCCGTGACCATGTCCTCGCGGACGATCTGCTATAAGGGACTGCTGCTGGCCCCGCAGATCTTCGGCTACTACCCCGACCTGGGCGACTCGGACTTCCAGTCCGCGGTGGCGCTGATCCACCAGCGGTTCTCCACGAACACCTTCCCGACCTGGGAGCGTGCCCAGCCGTTCCGCTACCTCGCCCACAACGGCGAGATCAACACAGTCCAGGGCAACGCCAACTGGATGCGCGCGCGCGAAGCGACCCTCGAGAGCGAGCTGTTCGCTGCAGACACGCACAAGATCAAGCCGATCATCGACAGATCCGGTTCCGACTCGACGCAGATCGACAACGCGCTCGAGGTGCTGATCCAGTCAGGCCGCTCCATCGCGCACTCGTTCATGATGCTGATCCCGGAGGCCTGGTCCTCCCACGAGCACATGGCGGAGTGCAAGAAGGCCTTCTACGAGTACCACGCGACCATGATGGAGCCGTGGGACGGCCCGGCGTCCATCGTGTTCACGGACGGCCGGTTCGTTGGCGGCTCGCTGGACCGCAACGGCCTGCGGCCGTCACGGTACTCGGTGACCTATGACGACTTGGTGGTCATGGCGTCCGAGACGGGCGTGATTCCCCACATCAAGCCGGCCAACGTGCGCATGAAGGGCCGGCTCCAGCCGGGGCGCATGTTCCTGGTGGACATGCAGGAAGGCCGCATCATCCGCGACGAGGAGATCAAGGAGACCATTTCGGAGCGGAGGCCGTACGGCCGCTGGCTGCAATCGAATCTCGTCGCCTTGGAGGACCTGCCCGAGCCGCCGGCAGTCAAGGGGACGGACTTCGCCACGCTGCTGCTGCGGCAGCGGACGTTCGGCTACACGATCGAGCACCAGCGCATGCTGCTCGGCCCGATGGCGTGCAAGGGCGCGGAACCGGTCGGCTCGATGGGGATCGACATTCCCCTGGCATGCCTCTCCGAGCGGCCCCAGCTGCTGTTCAGCTACTTCAAGCAGCTGTTCGCGCAAGTGACCAACCCGGCGATCGACCCGATCCGGGAAGAGCTGGTGATGTCCACCGTCACCTATGTCGGGCCGAAGGGGAACCTGCTCGGCGAGGAGCCGGAATTCTCCCACGTTGTCAAGGTGCAGTCGCCGATCATCGACAACGCCAAGCTCGAACGGCTGCGCAATCTCGGCCCGAGCGTCCGCTTTGGGTCGACGACCCTCGATGCGACCTTCCCGGCTTCGGAAGGTCCCGCCGGGCTGCGCCCGGCGCTGGACAGGCTGTGCCGGGAGGCCGAGGCGGCGGCGGACAGCGGGGCCGGGGTGGTGATCCTGTCGGACCGCGGGGTGGACGCGGACCGCGCTCCCATGCCCTCCCTGCTGGCCTGCGCGGCGGTGCACCACCACCTGATTCGAACGGCAAAGCGGAGCAAGGTCGGCATCGTGATCGAGTCCGGCGAGCCGAGGGAGGTCATGCACTACTGCCTGCTCATCGGCTACGGCGCGAACGCTGTCAACGGATACCTCGCCTACGAGACGCTCGACGACATGCACAGGCAGGGCGAGCTCGAGGATCCGGGCGTCTCCTGCGACGAGGCCCACGCCAACTTCGAGAAGGCGATCCGCAAGGGCATTCTCAAGGTCATGTCGAAGATGGGCATCTCGACGGTCCAGTCTTACCACGGCGCGCAGATCTTCGAGGCGATCGGCCTTGCGCGCGAGCTCGTGGACGAGTACTTCACCGGAACGACGTCGCAGATCGAGGGAGTCGGACTGGAGACCCTTGCGGGCGAGGCGCTCGAGAAGCACCGCTATGCCCACCTGCCCGTGTCAGAGGACATCACCAAGCTGCCGGTTGGCGGGGAGTACCAGTACCGGCTGCGAGGCGAGCAGCACCTGATCAACCCGGAGACCGTCGCGCAGCTCCAGCATGCCGTCCGCCGGAACAGCTGGTCGTCGTACGAGGAGTACTCGAGCACCGTCAACGACTTGAACCGGCAGCTGTGCACGCTGCGCGGGCTATTCGACCTGAGGCGTGCGAGCGAGCCCGTGCCTCTCGAGGAAGTGGAGCCCGCGTCCGAGATCGTGAAGCGCTTCTGCACCGGTGCGATGAGCTTCGGCTCGATTTCGGCGGAGGCCCACGAGACGCTGGCCAAGGCCATGAATCGCATCGGCGGGCGCTCGAACACGGGCGAGGGCGGCGAGGACCCGGCCCGCTTCGAGGACGACCGCCGGTCGAAGATCAAGCAGGTGGCGTCCGGCCGCTTCGGGGTCACCGCCCACTACCTCGCGAACGCGGACGAGCTGCAGATCAAGATCTCGCAAGGCGCCAAGCCGGGCGAGGGCGGCCAGCTGCCCGGCCACAAGGTCGACGAGACGATCGCCTGGCTGCGGCACTCGACGCCCGGCGTGGGCCTGATCTCGCCGCCTCCGCATCACGACATTTACTCGATCGAGGACTTGGCCCAGCTGATCTTCGATCTCAAGAACTCCAACCGGAACGCCAATGTCTCGGTCAAGCTCGTCTCCGAGGTGGGGGTAGGCACGGTGGCCGCCGGCGTTTCGAAGGGCCACGCCGACCTGGTGCTGATTTCCGGCCACGACGGCGGCACGGGCGCGTCTCCCGTCAGTTCGATCCGGCATGCCGGGACGCCCTGGGAGCTGGGCCTGTCGGAGACCCAGCAGGTGCTCGTCATGAACGACCTCCGCGGCCGGATCCGGGTGCAGGTGGACGGCAAGCTGCAGACCGGCAGGGACGTGGTGATCGGAGCCCTGCTCGGGGCGGACGAGTTCGGATTCTCGACGATGCCGCTGGTGGCGATGGGCTGCATCATGATGCGCAAGTGCCACCTGAACACCTGCCCGGTCGGCATCGCCACGCAGAACAAGGAGCTGCGCAAGAAGTTCGAGGGTACTCCCGAGAGCGTGGTCAACTTCTTCTTCTTCGTCGCGGAGGAGGTGCGCCGGCACATGTCGGAACTGGGCTTCCGGAAGTTCGACGACATGATCGGGAAGGTCGACCGCCTGGACGTGCGCGAGGCTATCAACCACTACAAGAGCAAGGGGCTGGACTTCGCCAAGGTGTTCTTCGATCCCCCGGTCGACCGTGCGATCGCCCGGCACCACAGCGAGGCGCAGGACCACGGCATCGAGCGCCAGATCGACAACCAGCTGATCGAGCTATGCCGGCCGGCCATCGAGGATCGCAGCCCGGTCGAGTTCGCCTACGACCTCCGCAACACGGACCGCACGGTGGGCACGATGCTCTCGCACGCCATCGCGAGCCGCTACGGGGCCGAGGGCCTTCCCGAGGACTGCATCAAGATTCACTTTTCCGGCAGCGCCGGCCAAAGCTTCGGGGCCTGGGCCAGCAAGGGCATGACCCTGCAGGTGAGGGGCGATGCCAACGACTACTTCGGGAAGGGCCTCTCTGGCGGGCGCCTGGTCGTCTCGCCGCCGCCCGGATCGACGTTCGTGTTCGAGGAGAACA
This sequence comes from Bryobacterales bacterium, assembly GCA_965263255.1. GTDB lineage: Bacteria > Acidobacteriota > Terriglobia > Bryobacterales > UBA6623 > VXMF01. The sequence continues at coordinate 4,884,212 of CBDHHA010000008.1, read as the reverse complement.
TCATCATCGGCAACGTGTCGTTCTACGGAGCGACGGGCGGGCAGGCCTTCGTCAACGGCATGGCCGGCGAGCGGTTCTGCATCCGCAACTCGGGCGCTCAGGTGGTCGTCGAGGGAGTCGGCGACCACGGCTGCGAGTACATGACCAACGGCACCGCGGTGATTCTCGGCGAGTGCGGCCGTAACTTCGCCGCCGGGATGTCCGGCGGGATCGCCTACATCCTCGACGAGCGGGGGGACTTCGAGGAGCGGTGCCTGCAGAACGCCGACGTCGATGTCGAGCCGCTCGAGCAGAAGGCCGACCTGCGCCTGGTGAGGGAACTGATCGAGAGCCATGTGGCTCTGACCCGCAGCCCGAAGGGCCAATGGGTGCTAGAGCATTGGGAGTCGATGGTGCCGCGATTCCTCAAGATCTTCCCGCGCGAGCTCAAGCGCGCCCTGCGGGAGCGGGAGATGCGGGAACTGGCCCAGGCCTGACGCCCGCCAGGGCCGGCGCGATCAGAAGTCGGCGCTTCCCGGGGTGCGCGGGAACGGGATGACGTCCCGGACGTTCGCCATCCCGGTGACGTAGCTGATGGTCCGTTCGAAGCCCAGGCCGAAACCGGCGTGGGGCACGGTGCCGTACCGCCTCAGGTCCCGGTACCAGCCGTATTGCGCGGGCTCGATGCCGCACTCGGCGAAGCGGCCGTCCAGAACCTCGAGCCTTTCCTCGCGCTGGCTGCCACCGATGATCTCGCCGATCCCGGGGGCCAGCACGTCCATGGCGGAAACCGTCTCCCCTCCGTCGTCCAGGCGCATGTAGAAGGCCTTGATCCCCTTGGGATAATTCGTCACGATCACCGGCCGGCCCACGTGCACCTCGGTCAGGTACCGCTCGTGCTCGGACTGCAGGTCGGCACCCCAGGCGACGGGGTAGTCGAACTTGCGCGCGGCCTTCTCGAGAATCCGCACCGCCTCGCTGTAGGTCATTCGCTCGAATGGCTGGTCTACCAGCAAGCGGAGCCGCCGGACGGCCTCCGCGTCGATCCTCTTCTCGAAGAACTCCATGTCGTCGGCGCGCTCCTCCAGCACCGTGCGGAACAGGTGCCTAAGCAGATCCTCGGCGAGGGCCGCGTTGTCGTCGAGGTCAGCAAACGCTGTCTCGGGTTCGATCATCCAGAACTCGGCGAGGTGCCTGCTCGTGTTCGAATTCTCCGCGCGGAACGTCGGGCCGAACGTGTACACATTCGAGAGCGCGAGGCAGTAGGCCTCGACATTGAGCTGCCCGGAGACCGTCAGGAACGCCTCGCGCCCGAAGAAGTCCTTCGAGAAGTCCGGCGCGCCGCGCTCGCCACGGGGCAGGTTGGCCAGGTCGAGGGTGCTGACGCGGAACAGCTCGCCTGCGCCTTCCGTGTCGGAAGCGGTGACGATCGGCGTGTGGACCCAAAGATACCGGCGCGCATCGAAAAAGTCGTGCACCGCCTTGGCCAGGCAGTGGCGCACGCGCGCGACGGCGCCGAACGTGTTCGTCCGCGGCCGCAGGTGAGCGACGTCGCGCAGGAATTCGAAGCTATGGCGCTTCGGCGAGATCGGGTAGGTGTCAGGATCGTCAACCCAGCCCTCGACCCGGACGGACGTGGCCTGCAATTCATGGGACTGTCCGCGGCCCTTCGATTCCACCAGCCGGCCGACTACGGTCACCGAGCAGCCGCTGCCGAGGTGGAGGATCTCCGGTGAGTAGTTGGGCAGTTCCTTGCCAGCAACGACCTGCAGGGTCGCGAAGCACGAGCCGTCGCTGACCTGCAGGAAGGAGAATCCGGCCTTGGAGTCGCGACGAGTCCGGACCCAGCCTTGGACCGTCACTGTTTCCCCGACAGCCACGCAGCCGTCCAGCAGATCGGCAATCGCGTGCTTCGCCATACTGATTAGTTTGAAGGATCGGCCGGTTGCACCCGTGGACCGCGCCGCACCAGCCAGGCACAAGACATGACATCGGACAAGATTCGGGTGGCCGTCCTCTTCGGAGGGCGCTCGAGCGAGCATGAAGTCTCCGTCCGTTCCGCCGCGTCGGTGATCGCGGCCCTGGACGCCTCCAAGTACGTCGCCGTTCCGGTTGCGATCGAGCGGAGCGGAAGATGGCTCGACGCGACCCGTTCCGCCGAGCTGTTGCCGGCCGCCGCGGCCGCCCTGTGCGACAGCGGGCCAGTGGAGGTCCACCACCAGCCCGGCCTCTCGCGAGGGTTCGATGTCGTGTTCCCCGTGCTCCACGGCCCGTACGGGGAGGACGGGCGGATCCAGGGGCTGCTGGACCTGGCCGACGTGCCGTACGTGGGCTCTGGCGTGCTCGGTTCTGCGTGCGGGATGGACAAGGAGGTCACGAAGCGGGTGCTGCGCGATCACGGCATTCCCACGCTCGGCCACGTCACGGTCCGCTGGCCGGAGCGCGAGGACCGGGCCGACGAGATCGAGGAGAGGATCGGGTACCCGGCCTTCGTGAAGCCGGCAAACCTCGGGTCCTCTGTGGGCGTGCAGCGAGTCGACGACCGGCGTGGCCTCGCGAGGGCGCTCGGATACGCAGGAGAGTTCGACGACAAGGTAATCGTCGAGCCAAGGGTCGATGCCCGCGAGATCGAGTGCGGGGTCCTAGGTCTCGAGGACGCCAGGGCGTCAGTTCCGGGGGAGATTGTGACGCCCGATGGCTTCTACGACTACGAGACGAAGTACCTGACCGACACGGCGGAACTGCACGTGCCTGCCAAGATCACCGCCGAACAGGAGCGGGTCGTCCGCGGCACAGCGGTTAGAGCCTTCGCAGCACTCGAGTGTGAGGGCCTGGCGCGGGTGGATTTCTTCTTGGAGAAAGGGTCGGGCCGAATCCTCGTGAACGAATTGAACACTATGCCCGGCTTCACGTCCATCAGCATGTATCCGAGGATGTGGGAAGCGAGCGGCGTGCCATACGAGGAGTTGCTCACACGGCTGATCGACTGTGCGTTCGCCCGCCACGCTCGGAAGGAACGGCTGCGGTTCGATCCAAGCTAGGAATCCCGTGACTCTTGGTACACGCAAGGCCCTCCCTGGGGACCGCTTCGTCAACGCACGCGAATTCGTGTAGACCTAGGCGGCAGTCTCGACACTCTAACGCTGTTTGCGGGCGAGGACAGCGCCGGGCCGGTGCGTCCGGTCACCTGGTAGGCCTTCAAGCAGTTCAAGGATCGACATCGTGCGCACGGGATGGACCGCCCTCGGCGCGATCGCCGCTAGGGGCTCCAATACGAACCGCCGCTCGCACATCCGCGGATGCGGGACTACGAGCCCTGCCTCGTCGATGATCCGGTCGTCGACGAGAAGCAAGTCGACATCCAGCGTGCGGGGTTCGTTCCAAGCCCTGCGAAGGCGCCCGCGGTCTCTCTCGATCCGCATTGCGGCCTCCAGCATGGCGACCGGCTCCAAGTCGGTCTCGAGGCAGAGGCAGCCGTTCAGGAAGGCACCGCCGCCTGGACAGTCCACCGGCTCGGTCTCGACCAGAGGGGAACGGGCGAGAACGATGCCGTGCTCAGCCAGCGAGCGGATCGCGTGCTCGAGATGCCCGATCCTGTCGCCGAGGTTCGATCCGAGGCCCAGATAGATCCTAGCCATCCCTCTGGCGCACCACTTCGACACCGGCCCACGGCACGCCGTGCCTAGCGAGAGCGGAGGGCTTCCGCACGCGCACTAGTGCCTCTCCCGCGGGGTACTTCTCAAGCAGGGCGAAGGCGATTGCTTCCGCCAGTGATTCGATCAGAGCGTAGGGCCGCCGGCCGGCCACGGACTCGGCATCGTCCCTCACCACTACGTAGTCGATTGCGTCCCCTACGCAGTCGGAGCGGGCGGCCGGCCTGACGTCGCACAGTAGCTCGATGTCGACCAGGATCCGTTGCGGCTCAGAGCGCTCTTCCTCGCTGCAGCCGACTCGGGCCCGGAGGGGAATGCCGGGAATCAGGATCCTATCCCGCAACAGATTCCTCCCGCACCGCATCAAGCACATCAAGAACTCGGCGGCAGGGACTGACGTCGTGGACGCGCACGACCCCGGCACCGTTCATGACTCCCGCTGCAACGGCTGCGAGCGATCCCTCCAGACGCTCCTCCGGTGGCAGCGCGCTGGGCAGGCTGCCGAGAAACGACTTACGGGACGGGCCGATCAGGACCGGGAGTCCCAGATCGGCGATCTCCCTCAGCCGTGCCAGTACCTCGAAGTTCTGCCGCGCGGACTTGCCGAAGCCAAGGCCGGGATCGACGGCGATTTCGGCGATGCCGGCACGCCGGGCGACCGCTACCCGCGCCTCCAAGTATTCTCGGATCTCCCATACGACATCCGCGTAGGCCGTGTCGCGCTGCATCGTGGCAGGCGTGCCCCGCATGTGCATCACCACCACGCTCGCCCCGAGTTCCGCCGCAACCTCCACCATGTCCGGATCGCGCAGCCCCTCGACGTCGTTGATCACGGCAGCGCCCGCCTCGACACAGCGCCGGGCAACCGCCGGCTTCCGGGTGTCGACGGAGAGCGGTACGTCCGTCCTGGAAGCAAGCGACTCGATCACCGGCAGGACCCTCTCGAGCTCGACGCGCTCGCTAACCGTGCCGGCCCCAGGCCGGGTACTCTCGCCGCCAATATCCACGATATCGGCCCCCTCCGCGACCATCTCGAGCCCGCGCTCCACCGCCCGTCCCGGATCCAGGTACCGGCCCCCGTCGGAGAACGAATCCGGCGTGACGTTCAGCACTCCCATCAGAAGCGTGCGGTCCGAGTCGAAGTTGCGGCCGTTCTCCGCCAAGCCTCCATTGTCCCCCGCTCCGGAACGGCGGTGCCGACCGGCACGGACGCGCTCTGGTATCCTTGCCCTGCGATGCGACAGACCCGCCGTGAACTCCTCGGAACCCTAAGCGCGGCGGCAGCGGCAACGGTCGGGTGCGGGGCCGAATCGAGCGACGATCGTCCCCCGAACATCCTGTTCCTGCTCACAGACGACCAGCGCTTCGACATGTTCGGCGCGGGCGGCAACCGCATCATCCGCACGCCCAACATGGACCGTCTGGCGAGCGAAGGCGTGATGTTCACGAACAACTACGTCACGACGTCGATCTGCGCGGTGTCGCGCGCCTCCTTCTTCACGGGCCTGTACGCCCGCTGCCACGGCATCCACGGATTCCAGAACCCGCTGAGCGAGGAACTGCACGCCCTGAGCTACCCGGTCCGGCTGCGGGAGGCGGGCTACCGCACCGGCTTCGTCGGCAAGTACGGCGTCGGGCGGCCCCAGCACATCGAGGACGCCGCCGCGCGATTCGACTACTTCGAAGGCTGGCCGGGTCAGGGCCAGTACCTGGTGCCGGGGCGGGCCCACATGACCGAGCACCTCGGTAACCAAGCGGTCGAGTTCCTGCAGGGCTCCCCGGCCGACAGGCCCTGGAACCTCTCGGTGAGCTTCAAGGCGCCGCATGTCCAGGACCGGGTCGATCCCTACTTCATCAACGACCCGCGCCTGGACGGGATGTACGACGGCGTCCGGCTGCAGCGGTTCCCACACATGGACGGGGCCTACTACGACTCGCTGCCCGAGTTCCTCAAGGAGGGCACCGAGAGCCGGATCCGCTGGGTCCAGCGCTTCGGAACGCCCGACAAGTGGGAGGAGTCCGTCAAGCGCTACTACGCCCTGATCCACGGCGTCGACATCCAAATCGGCCGGATGCTGGACACGATCGCGTCGATGGGTCAGCTCGACCGCACCGTGGTGATCTTCACGGGAGACAACGGGTTCTTCCTCGGCGAGCGAGGCTGGGCCGGGAAGTGGTACATGCACGAGGAGTCGATCCGGACGCCCATGATCGTCCGCGATCCCCGGCTGCCCAACAGGGCCGGAACGCGACGGTCCGAGATGTCGCTGAACATCGACGTGTGCCCGACGATCCTCTCCGCAGCGGGCCTCGACATACCCGAGTGCATGAACGGCCGCGACCTGATGCCGCTAGCACGCGGGGAATCGCCATCGTGGCGCAGCGAGTGGTTCTACGAGCACCTGTTCGAGCACCCCGGCGTCCCCAAGAGCGAGGGTATCCACGCAGGCGACTGGAAGTACTTCTTCTATCCGGAATCGAATCCTCTGCACGAGGAGATGTACCACCTCGCGGAAGACCCGCACGAGACCGTCAACCTGGCCGGATTGGACCAGCATGCCGGAACGCTCGAGAGGCTGCGGTCGAGGCATGAAGCCTGGACCGGCAACCTCGAGGCCTGGCAGATCGACAGGCCCTGGGCGGAACCGGCGGCCGCCCAGGCCTGAGACCTCTCGGCGCGCACGGGCGCAGATTAGCCGATCATGCCGTCGAGCGGCGAACTGGCGCTCGCGTAGAGCTTTCTGGGCATTCGCCCGGATTCGTAGGCCAGCCGCCCCGACCGCACCGCCAGCCTCATCGACTCGGCCATCCTGACCGGATCGCCGGCCAGCGCGATAGCAGTGTTCATCAGGATGCCGTCGGCTCCGAGTTCCATGGCCCTGACCGCGTCCGAAGCCGTCCCTACCCCGGCGTCGACGACCAGCGGCACGGAGGTGATCTTCTCCCGCAGGATCCGCAGGCTGGCGGCATTCTGCACTCCGAGCCCGGAGCCGATCGGGGCGGCGAGCGGCATCACGGCCGCCGCGCCTGCATCCACGAGCTTCCTTGCCACGATGAGGTCGTCGCTGGTGTACGGAAGCACGACGAATCCCTCCTTCACCAGCACCCTCGTGGCCTCGAGCAGGCCCTCCGTGTCGGGAAAGAGTGTCTCCGGATCGCCGATCACCTCGAGCTTGATCCAGTTCGAGAGCCCGACCTCCCGGGCCAGCCGCGCGGTTCGAACCGCTTCGTCTGCGGTGTAGCAGGCAGCTGTGTTAGGGAGGATGAACATCTCCTCCCGGTCGATGTAGTCCAGCAGCGACTCCTTGGACCGGTCGCCCAGGTTGACGCGGCGCACCGCAACCGTCACCATTTCCGCTCCGGACGCCCGGTGGCACTCCTGCATCTGGTCGAAGGTCGCGTACTTGCCCGTCCCGACGATGAGTCGGGACTCGAACTCCCTGTCCGCGATTCGCAGGCTCATGCTTCGATGGTAGCCTGTGCAGTCAGGCCGGCGGCCGCCGGTGCCTCCCGCCGGGCTGCGAAGATTACAGCAGGGCCATGTTCGTCGACGAGGCGGTCATCCGGATACAGGCCGGAAAGGGAGGCAACGGCTGCATCGCGTTCCGACGGGAGAAGTTCGTCCCGCGCGGCGGGCCCGCCGGCGGCGACGGCGGCAACGGCGGCAGCGTGGTCCTGCGATCCTCCGGCCGGATCAACACGCTGACGAGATTCCGATTCCAGCCCGAGCAGAGGGCGCAGAACGGCCGTCACGGGGAAGGCAGCAACTGCACGGGGCGAACGGGGAAGGACCTGGTGGTGAATGTGCCGGCAGGGACGCTCGTCTACGACGCGGAGACCGAGGAGCTGCTGCGCGACTTCGACGCGCCCGGCCAGGAATTCCTCGCGGCCCAGGGCGGTCGCGGCGGCCGGGGGAACACGCACTTCAAGTCGTCGACGAACCGCGCGCCGCGATTCGCCGAGGACGGCACGGCCGGACAGTCCGCGACTCTCAGGCTCCAGCTGAAGCTCCTGGCCGACGTGGGCCTGGTCGGACTCCCCAATGCCGGCAAGTCCACCCTGATCTCGCGGATTTCGTCCGCCCGGCCCAAGATCGCCGACTACCCCTTCACAACGCTGCAGCCGAACCTCGGCGTCGTGGACCTAGGCGATTTCGACAGCTTCCTCGTGGCAGACATCCCCGGCCTGATCGAGGGCGCGCACGAGGGCCACGGTCTCGGGGACCGCTTCCTGCGTCATATCGAGCGGACGAAGATCCTGGTCCACCTGGTCGATCTCAGCGACGCCGCGGGGAGCGATTCCGTGCGGGACTTCGAGGTGATCGCGAACGAGCTTGCGAGCTTCTCGCCGGCGCTTGCGCAGAAGCCGCGCATCGTGGCGGGCACGAAGCTCGACGCTCTGGAGTCCAAGGTCCGGCTGGAGGCCCTGCGAAAGCACTGCCGGAAGCTCGGTTTGACGTTCCGGGCCGTTTCGGCCGTGACCGGAGAGGGCATTGCCGAACTGGTCCGGGATCTCGGAGGTCGCGTGCTGGAGGCCAGGCAGGCCGCCGCGAACGGAGCCGACCCGGAGGGCGAGCCGTGAGGCTGGCGCTGTTCGGGGGGACGTTCGACCCCGTGCACCGGGGCCATCTGGAGGCCGCCATCTCCGCAGCGGACGCCTTCTCGCTGGATCGCGTGCTAGTGGTTCCGAGCGGACGGCCCCCGCACAAGGCGACCGCGTGCCGCGCGGGTTTCGAGGACCGCTTCAGGATGGTGGAACTGGCCTGCGAGGCGGACCCGCGGCTGGAGGCGAGCAGGCTGGAGGTCCCGGGCGACGGACAGGGTCCGCACTACTCGGTGGACACGATCGAGCGCACGCACGCCAGCATCGCGTTCGAGCCTCCGCTGCGCTTCATCATCGGAGAGGACGCCTTCGCCGAGGTGGGCACCTGGCGGGACGCAGAGCGGGTGCTCGCGAGCGTCGAGTTCGTCGTCGTCGCGCGCCCGGGCAGCCGGGAGTGCAGCCCCCAGGTCCCGGTCGCTCCGCGCGCGGTGTTCGTCGAGTGCGCGAACCCGGCCTCGGCCAGCATCGTCCGCCACCGAGCACGGACCGGCGGCTCCTTGGCAGACCTAGTGCCTCCTGAGGTCTGCGCCTACATTCGCGAGAGACGACTGTACGGTGCCTGACCGGTGGCCTGCGCATTAGAATGGTGCGGTGACCTCGAGACGTAGCTTCCTGTGCCTGCTGGCTTCATCGGGCTCCCTGCCAGCGACCTCGCCAGTGCATTGGCCGCAGTTGCGGGGACCCGATTCCCTAGGGACATCGGAGGACGATCCCCGGCTGCCGGAGGCTTGGAGCGCGACGCAGAACGTGCGCTGGAAGACTCCGGTTCCCGGCATGGCATGGGCTTCCCCGGTAGTCTGGGGCGATCGCGTGTTCCTCACCAACGTGGCCAGCGAGGGCGACGTCGAGGCGGTCCGGAAGGGCCTCTACTTCGGGGGCAACCGCCCTGACATCCCGCAGGACCCGCACAGCTGGCTCGCACAGTGCTTCGACCTCTCATCCGGGGAGCCCGTCTGGGAGACACGGCTTCACAGGGGCGTGCCGCCAGCCCCCCGGCACCTGAAGAACTCGTACGGCTCGGAGACGCCGGCCACGGACGGAGAGCGGGTCTACGCCCACTTCGGATACCTCGCCACCTGGTGCCTCGACATGGAAGGCCGGATCCTGTGGAAGCGGGAATGGAAGCCATACCGGGTCCGCCACGATTGGGGAACCGCCGCGTCCCCGGTGCTTCACGAGGGAAGGCTGTACCTAGTGAACGATAACGAGGACCGCTCGACACTCACGTGCCTCGACAAGCTGACCGGGGCCACGATCTGGGAAGTGGAGCGAGACGAGGGCAGCAACTGGTCCACCCCCTACGTATGGGAGAACGAGCAACGCACTGAAATCGTCACGACCGGGACTGACCGGGTACGGTCCTACGACCTGGACGGAAAGCTCCTGTGGGAACTGGGGGGAATGTCCTCGATCGTGATTCCGATGCCGTTCGCGGCAGGGGGCCTGCTCTACGTGGCCTCGGGCTACGTCGGGGACGAGAAGCGTCCAGTGTTCGCGATCCGGCCCGGAGCCAGCGGCGACATCAGCCTCGGTGACGGCGAGACGGCCAACGAGCATATCGCGTGGTTCCAGCCGCAGGCCGCTCCCTACAACCCGTCGCCGCTGCTGTACAAGGGCCTCTACTACACGCTGTACGACCGGGGCTTCCTGACCTGCCACGACGCCGCCAGCGGCCGCCAGATCTACGGCAAGCAGAGGCTCGAAGCCGGGGCGAACGCCTTTACCGCCTCCCCCTGGGCGTATAACGGCCGGATCTTCTGCCTGAGCGAGGACGGAGACTGCTTCGTCGTCGAGCACGGCACCCAATACCGGCTCGTTCGCAAGAATTCCCTCGGCGAACTCTGCATGGCGACCCCTGCCATCGCCCAAGGGAGCCTGATCCTGCGCACCGCAGGAAACCTGTACCGGATCGGCGGGTAGGGGCGAAGCCCGACCAGGGCGCCTTACGGCTTGGCTGACGCCAGCGCTCGCAGGCGCTTCGTGCGTTCGGGAACCCGCAGGGCGCGGAGGGCCTTCGCCTCGATCTGGCGTATACGCTCCCGCGTCACGGAGAATTCCTGGCCGATCTCCTCCAGGGTGTGCTCGCGGTCGCAGTCGATGCCGAACCGCATCCGCACGACCCGCTCCTCCTTCGGGGAGAGCTGCTTGAGCACGTCGCCGGTCCCTTCCTTCACGTTGACATCGATGACCGTGTCAACCGGAGAGTCCACCCACTTGTCCTCGATCAGGTCCCCCAGCGCCGACTCGCCGTCCCGGCCGACCGGAGTCTCCAGCGAAACCGGGTCCCGGGAGATGCTCTTGAGCTTCTGGACCTTCTCCGCCGAGATCTCCATCCGCTCGCCGACCTCGTCGTTGCTCGGAGCCCGGCCGAGCTCCTTCTCGAGCTCGCGGGACGCCCGCAGGAACTTGTTCATCGACTCGTTCATGTGGACCGGGATCCGGATCGTCCGGGACTGGTCGGCGATCGCGCGCGTGATGGCCTGGCGGATCCACCAGGTCGCATAGGTCGAGAACTTGTAGCCGCGACGGTACTCGAACTTCTCCGCCGCGCGCATCAGTCCGATGTTCCCCTCCTGGATGAGGTCCAGCAGGTGCAGCCCGCGGTTGACGTACTTCTTCGCCACGGACACGACGAGCCGGAGATTCGCCTCGACCAGCTCCTTCTTGGCCTTTTCGGCCTCGCGCTCGCCGGCCTTGATCATCCGGACACACTTGCGGGCCTCGTCCGGAGTCATCCCGACCTCTGATTGGATGTCGCGCAACTCCTTCTTCACCTTGCGAATCTGGGACATGTAGTTGGCCGGCCTGGGGTCCTGCCGCTTGAGCGCCAGCTCACTCTTGTGGAGACGGCGCAGATTCTTGTGCCCGTCCAGGATGTGCTGGCAGAGCTCGTCCCATACATGCTGCTTCAGACGAATCCTCTGCATCGCCTGGGAGACCTTGATGATCTGCCGCTTGCGAAGCCATTCCAGCTTCCTGTATGCCTTGCGGAATTGCTGGTTAGGCTTCGGGACCCGTTCCTGCCTGCTCTCGATTGTCTTGAGCTTGTTCTCCGCTTTGAGGACCTGCACGAACTGGTTCCGGACGCCCCTCTCCCGGGTGGCCATCGTGTCCACGCCGTCGTCCCCCGTGGGGATGTCCACGACCGATGTGATCTTGATATCGCCGTGCTTGATGTCCTCGTACAGCTCGAGCAGGGTCCTGATCGTCGTGCGGTTGCGCGAGATCGCCTTCCACATCCGGAACTTGCCGCGCTCCATCCGGCGCGCCAGATCGACCTCGCCTTCCCGGTTGAGCAGCGGCACCGCGCCCATTTCGCGCAAGTACACGCGCACCGGGTCGTCGGTGTAGACGGCCTCGTCCGCCTCGTGACCGGGGGACTGAGCCGCCTCGTCGGAATTGTCCTCAGCGGAATCCGACCCGAGGTACGAGGGAGGGGATTCCTCCACCGCCTGCGACAAGTTTCCCTTGGTAACGCCGATCGCGTCTTCGAACTGGTCCATCGCCCAACCGCCTTTCTCGCTCCGCTACGCTGTCCACCGGCCACTCAGGAGCCCCCAAGAGGGCGGCCTGCGAGCCCGGGTTACGTCAATCCTGATGTCTGATTGAGCGGGTAGCCGGAACAGTCCCGAGCGGATGAGATTGAGATCAGATGCCCTCGACGCTTTTTGTCGAGCAGGCCGTGTGATCCGCTCCGATGTCCGGTCCTCGGCCATGCTCCCACCAAGCCGAGTGACTTTTGCCTAGCTCATGCTAGCAGATCGATGGCCCGTCTGCAATCAAGAGCCTATTCCAATGGAAGATGAGCGGCTAGCTAGGACATCATCTGCGACATCCGCTCCTTCATGTCCTCGGCAGAAACATCCTCGACATGGGTGGCAATCGACCACCGGTGCCCGAAGGGATCCTCCACCATCCCGGAACGATCACCGTAGAACTGGTTCTCGACGGGGCGCACGGCCTTCGCCCCGTGCTTGACAGCGCGGTCAAACAGACGGTCCGCGTCCTCGGTGTAGACGAGCAGGGATGTGGCGGTCCCCCCAAGCGTGCGTGGCGAAATGGCCCCAACATCGGGAAACTCGCTCGCCACCATCACGACCGAGTCGCCGATCTCGAGTTCCGCATGGGCGATGCCGCCACCCGGAATCTCCAGGCGCAACCGCTCCCGGGCGCCTAGCGCCTTCGCGTAGAACTCCAGGGCCGCCGCGCCGTCGTCGACGATCAGGTACGCCGTGACGGAGTGGTAGCCGTCGGGGACGGGCTTGACAGGGGATTCTTTCACAGACACGGCCGCACTTCCACAAGATAGGCTACAACAGCGCTGGAGGGACCGGCAGATGCCGGCCCGGCTCGTTCCAGTAGACTCGGTTCATGTACCGAGTCTGGACGGAAAGGGCAATCCTGGCCGACTGCCTGCCCCTGCTCAAGGGCGTGGCGCAGCCCATCGGGCCCGGAGCCGCGACTCCCGACGACTTCCTCGCAGCACTCCCAGAGGCCGACTGCATCCTGGCCGGCGGCATGCAATACGACGGCCCGGCCATGGACCTGGCACCGGGGCTGCTCGCCATATCGCGCATGGGGATCGGCTACGAGAACGTCGACCTGCAGGCGGCCACCGAGCGCGGCATCGCGGTCACCTACACCCCCGACGGCCCGACAATCGCAACTGCCGAGCACGCCCTCGCGCTGATTTTCGCCGTCGCGAAGGACCTCAAGAAGGCTTCCCACGACCTGATCCACGACCGCCGGCCCGACCATTACGGACGGCACTCCGCAGTCGAGATCTTCGGAGCGCGGATCGGCCTGGTAGGCCTGGGCCGAATCGGCTCCCGGGTGGCAGCAATGCTGGCGGCGGCCGGAGCGCAGGTCGTCGCGTTCGATCCTTTCGTCGACGAGGGCAGGGCGAGGGAGCTGGGAGTGGAACGCGCGGCGTCGCTGGACGATCTGCTGGCCAGCTGCGACATCGTGTCCCTGCACCTGCCGATGAATCCGTCCACCAGTCACCTGATCGGCCCGGCCACTCTGGCGAGGATGAAGCGAGGCTCGATCCTCGTGAACGTCTCGCGCGGAGGACTGGTGGACGAGTCGGCACTGCTGGATGCGCTGGAAGGCGGTCACCTGCGCGGGGCCGGACTGGATGTCACGGACCCCGAGCCGGCCGCGGCCGACAACCCGCTGCTGCACCGCAACGACGTCATCGTGACTCCTCACGTCGGGTCCGCAACCGGATCCGGGAAGCGCAGAATCCTGTCCATGGCGATCGACAACCTCAGGCTTGTCCTCAACGGCGAGAGACCCGAGTACCTGCTGAATCCGGACGCCTGGCAGCGGGTGACCGAGCGGATCGCGGCCCGCGGCTGACTCGGCGCAAGCGACCGCCCGACGTCTGCTAAGGTTGGGAATCCTGCTGTCGCGGCTCCGTCGGCCCTTGGACGGCGGTCGGCCGGCGCGCAGGGGATCGGAGACTCCTCGGCTCTGCGCGTCTGCGTTCTAGGGAGCGGTTCCAGCGGCAACGCGGTTTTCGTTGCGACGGACCGGGTCCGGGTCCTGTTCGACGCGGGGTTCAGCTGCCGCCAGATCCAGCTGCGCCTCGAATCCATCGCGGTGGATTTCCGCGAGCTCGACGCGGTCGTGATCTCGCACGAGCACTCCGACCACGTGCAAGGCCTGGAGGTGCTGGCCCGCAGGGCCTCCCCGCGTGTGTACATGACGGGGCCAACACAGGGCGCGCTGCCGGGCAGTCCCCCGGAAGCGGAGATCGTGCCCTTCGAGGCGGGCGGAGGCTTCTCGATCGGAGACCTGGATGTCGAGAGCTTCACGGTCTCGCACGACGCGATCGATCCCGTCGGATTCTGCATCCGGCAGAACGGCTCCAAGCTCGCGATCGCCACGGACCTCGGATACGTGACGGACTCGGTCCGCCACCACCTGCTTGGCTCGGACATGATCGTCCTCGAGTCGAACCACGACCTGGACATGCTGAAGTCCGGACCGTACCCTTGGGAACTCAAGCAGCGCGTGATGAGCAGGGCCGGCCACCTCTCGAACACCGCGGTTGCGGACTACCTCTCCCGGGACTGGGACGGCCGTTCCCGGAGGATCGTGCTCGCTCACTTGAGCGCGAACAACAACCATCCCGCCATAGCGGAATTGGACGCCCGCGGCGCCCTGGACGCAGCCGGAGCCGGCGAGACCGAGGTGTTCGTGGCGTCCCAGCGCGAGCCCACGGCAGTGTTCGAGCTGTAGCGGCGGTTCTCAGCCGGTTCAGGGCCAGCCGTCCGCGCTCGCTATTCCCTGCAGGAACCGGCCTCGGATGAGGGGACGGGCGCAGTCGGCAGGCCGAGCAGGCCCGTGGCGAACACGTGCATGGAAAAGGCCTGGGCTCCGAAGAGCGGAAGCAGCGCATAGGCCGCGAGCGGGAGCTCGAACGGCTTCCAAGTGGCTCCCCAGCTCCAGATGCAGTGCCACCCGTTCCCGGCCATCGCGTTGAGGCCGTCGGCGAGGAGGCCGCAGACCAGCCCGGACGCCGCGAGCGCGCGAGGCCGCGCGCGCAGCCCCTGCCTCCAGTCCTGCCAGAGGCTCGGGCGGCCGCCAGCGGCGTTCCAAGGCTCGACGAGCAGCAGGAAACCCACGCTCGCGAGGCCGAGCAGGTGCTCGCCCAAGTCGAGCCGCGGCACGAGAAGGGGCGTGGCGAGGCAGGCGGCCCCGGCAGCGGCGGACAGCCAGGCTGTACGAATCGGCAGGGTTCCCGGGGAGCGGGCCCGGTCGGCTCCCGCGCCGGTCGCTGCCAGCAGGAAATCGGCAGTCACGAACAGGGCGGGCCAGATGCAGGCGAACGACCATCCGAGCAGCACGTAGCGGAGCAGGCCGGCGGGCAGGCCGGCCCGGTACCAGCCGGCCAGCCGCAGGTTGTACCATTCGAACGGCAGCCACAGGAAAACGGAAAGGACTGCCAGCCAGGCGAAGCTGTCGGCCCGGCAGCGGAGCATGGACCGGCCTCGGATCGAGTGGACTGCGGAGTCGACAGCGACCACGTAGCCGGTCCAGGCCAGCGGCACGAGCCCGGCCGGCAGCTGCAGCGGGCTCGCCAGCAGCGCGACGCTGGCCCCGAGAACCGAAATCCCGGCCCATCCCGCCACTCCGAGACCCTGCCGGCGCGCGGCGCGCAGATAGCCTGCAGCCAGCCCGGAGACGGCAATGGCGATCACCGCAAGCCCTGACACACTTGGATACTCTAGCGACAGCCGCCCCATCCGCTCGCATGCCCGAATTCCTCGAAGTCCGGAACTGGCGCGACCCGCCGTCTCTGGCAGCCGTGCCGGCCAAGGCGGGCGTGTTGCGAGTCGACCTGCACAGTGGCCCGCCCTATCTGGCCAGGACCGTGGACCTGCGCAGGCGCCTGCGCCGCCTGCTGGCGCCAAGCGAGGGTCCATCGCGCCGCCTGACGCTCCGCGAGGCCGCGCGGTCCGTGCACTACCGAAGGACCGGCTCGCGTTTCGAGTCGGATCTCGCGCTGTACCGCTGCGCGAGCCGTTACCGGCCCGCGGACTGCCGCGACTACCTGAAGCTGCGCCGTCCCCTGTTCGTGAAGCTGCTGATGGGCAACCGTTTCCCGCGGGCCTGCGTTACCCGGCGGCTGACACGCAGCCGTGCCCTCTTCTACGGTCCGTTCCCAACACCCAACTCGGCACAGCAGTTCCTGGAGGCGAGCCTCGATCTCTTCCTGATCAGGCGGTGTACCGAGAACCTGGACACCTCGCCGGACCATCCGGGCTGCATCTGGGGCGAGATGGGACGCTGCCTCCGGCCTTGCCAGCAGGCCTGCGACGAAGCGCAGTACCTCTCGGAGGCGCGGCGGCTGGCAGAGTTCCTCGCCACCAACGGGTCTTCCTTGCTGCGCGAGGCCGAGCTGGCACGGGACCGCGCCAGCGAGTCGATGGAATTCGAACGGGCCGCGCACTTCCACCGCATCGTCGCAAGGGCCAAGGACTCGCTGCGGATGCGGCCTCCTCTCGCCCACGAGCTCGGAGCGCTATCGGGCATCGTGCTCCAGCGTTCCGCGGCGCCGTCCTCGCTCGAACTCATAGCCCTGTACAAGGGGTCGTTGCAGGATCCGGTCCGCATGCAGTGGGATGGCGAGCCGGTCACGGGGGTTCTCGGCCCCGCGATCCGCGACTGCCTTGCGGGCCGCGAATGGGCCGAGAGCACGCCCCAGGAGAAGGAAGACCACCTGGCGCTGCTGCAGCGGTGGCACGGAAGCAGTTTCCGAAAGGGCGAATTCGTTGCGTGCGAGCAGCCGGAGGCCCCGCCCCTGCGCCGGACTGCAGCTGCCGCCGCGCGCGTTGCCGCCGAGTAGCGGGACGGGCTGCGCGGAGTCGAGGACGAAGTGGCGAGCAGCGGCGGCGCTCCTGCACCCTGCCCGGGGAAGAGGCGGCGGCCTGGCGGGATCGATCTCCGGTACAATGCCGACCGATGAGGGGACCAAGGCGGAACGCGGCTGCCGCCGCCTCCTGCGTCGCGCTAGCCGCCTGGATCTCCGTCGGGGCCGCACAGGACGCCGCTCCGCGCGACTACCTACAACCGGATCTCCGCGAGCAAGTGGAAGCGCTCAAGTCGGGCGCAGCGGAGCAGCCCACAACTGCGGCCACCTTGAAGAGCCGACTCGATGTGCTCTGGCCGTGGATCAACGCCTACGCGCTCACCGGCGGCCCGATGCCGGTGAACGCGACACTCCAGATCGCAACCGGGTACCGAGCCCTCGAGGCCGTGCGGCTCGCAGGCTCGGCGCCCACCCGCGCCGTGCTAGCCAGCGTGGACGGGCTGGTCCACGAATTCCGGGTCAAGGACGAGACCCCGGCAGCGTTGGGCCGGGTCACGCTCGAGACGGGCGGCGATGTCCATGTGGGGGCGTGGGCGACCATCGAGCAGACCTACACGGTCGGCGAGACGCCGCTGCGCCCGGGTGCGCGGATCATGGTCGCGAGGCAGTTGCAGGCGGACGGCGGGCGGCTTCAGCACGAGCGGCCGGAGGCCCCTAATTTCGTCTCGGCTCGAAGCTCGGACCCCGGAGTCCGGCTGGGCAGGACAACCGTCCCCTGGGCGGGGATGCACGGAGGCTTCCGTGCGCCCGCGCCGCTGCCCACATTCCAAGTCGAGAGCGGAACGCTCGAACCGGGGGATTCGGTCACGCTCGTGTACGGCGACCGCAGCGGCGGATCGCAGGGCTGGCGCCAGCAGACGTTCGCCACCGACGAGGCCATGCTGCCGATCTACATCGACTTGGACGGCTCGGGCCATTTCCTCACGCCGGCCTGGCCATCCTACGCGATCTCCGGCTCTGCCGCCGCCGGGGTGACGGCAGTGGCACCCTCGATCGTCAAGCCCGGCGAGCCGTTCGACCTGTCCATCCGATGGGAGGACTCCGCGGGCAACCGGGCCACCGGCACGATGCCAGCTGGCCTCGTCTACCTAGACGGAATGGAATTCGGGTCTGTCAGCGAGGGCGGCGATCCGGTCCGCCTGATCGAGTCCATCCGGCTCGAGGCCGAGGGCGTCCACCGATTCCGCGTTGCCAGCGCGGACGGGCGCATCGAAGCGCTGAGCAATCCCGTGTGGGTGCGGCGGAACCCTCCCTACCGCCTTTACTGGGGCGAGACCCACACCCACACCGGGATGGCGGAGGGACAGGGCTCGATAGGACGCTCCTACCGGTTCGCCCGCGAAGACGCGCGGCTCGACTTCCTAGGGCTTTCCGAGCACGACATCTGGCTCGACGACGCCGAGTGGGCGGCAATGGCCCGGGCCGTCGAGGACAACACCGTCCCCGGCAAGTTCGTGGCGTTCCTGGGCTACGAATGGACACTCCGGCGCCAGTGGGGCGGGCATCACAACGTCTTCTTCCGGTCGCCGGACGCCGCTCGGGTCGGAGCCCAGCAGGCACCCACGCTGACAGGGCTGTACGAGGGGCTGCGGGCCAGGTACCCGACCGAGGACGTGCTCATCATCCCGCATGCCCACCAAGCCGCGGACTGGCGCACCAACGACCCGGAAATGGAAACCATGGTCGAGATCATGTCGATGCACGGCACGTTCGAATGGTTCGGCAACTACTACCTGCGCCAGGGCCATCAGGTCGGGTTCCTCGCGGCGTCGGACGACCATCGCTCCCGTCCCGGCTACAGCTGGACATCCAGCCGCCAGCCGAATTCGTCCCTGAGCCAGTTCGGGGGCCTCGCGGCCGTGCAAGCGCCCGACAAGACCGCGGGCTCGATCTTCGACGCCCTCAAGACCCGTCGCGCATACGCCGTCACGGACGCCCAGCGGATCATTCTCGAGACAGACATGAACGGTGCAGGCATGGGGGATCGGACCGCGTACAGCGAGGAGCGCCGGCTGCGCGCGAAGGTGATCGGGACATCGCCGATCCGGCGCTTGACGGTCGTCAAGAACGGCGAGACGGTCTATTCGCTGCGACCGCTGAGCGGTTCGATCGGGGAGGCCACCTCTCTAGTGGTGGGCTTCGAGTCGTCTTCCGAGCCGCACTTCCGCGACAACCCCCGGGGCTACCGTCCCTGGCTCGGAACGCTGCGGGTCGAGGGAGCCCGGCTGACCGGCCTGCGCACCCTGCACTTCGACAATCGGCACAAGGAGTGGGCCAGGATCGAGGAAGGCGACAGCAGCACGGTGCGGTTCGCCACCGGGACGAGGGGCCAGGCCGACACGCTCCTGCTGGAACTCGAGGGTGCCTCCCCGTCCACGACCCTGACGTTCGACCTCGAGGCAGCACGCGAATGGGGCAAGTCCCCGGTGCCGGTCCGCCCGACGCGGAGGGTGCGGGAGAAGACCCTCAGGGTCGCGCTCGGCGAGCTCGCTGACGGGTTTGCAAGGAGGGACCTGTCGGACACGATCGACCGGGACGCGGTCACGCTCGAGCTGGTCGGCGGGCCCATGCCGATGGAGGCCGAACTCGACTTCACAGACACCGGCGAGCTGCGGCCGGGCGACTATTATTACGTGCGGGCGGAACAGCTCGACGGCGCGCGGGCCTACTCCTCTCCGATCCGGGTGGGCGGGGAGCCCCGGCGCTGAAGGCCGGTGGACGGGAATGCTGGTCATCGACACCCACGCCCATCTGTTCTCGGAGGACGAGACGGCCTACCCGCCGAAGAAAGATCCGTCCAGACCGCCCCCCGGGGCCGGGACGCTCGAGAGGCTGACGGAAGAAATAGAGCGGCACGAGGTCCGCGCGGTCACGATCGTCCAAGTCAGCGGGTTCTACGGCTTCGACAATCGGTACATTCGGGCGGCCGCCCTCGCCAACCCTCACTGGACCGCAGGGATATGCACGCTGGACCCGCTGGACCAGGAAGCGCCCTCCAAGCTGAGGAAGTACGCCAGGGACGGAAGCATGCGCGGGCTGCGGAGCGTGCCGGCGCCCGGCGGCAGGATGGACCATCCGGGGGTCAGGGCCCTGTGGAAGGCCGCCAGCGAGGAGGGCCTGCCCGTCAACGTCCTCGCCGGCCACGAACTGGCGGGCCAGCTGGAACGGCTTCTGGAGGCCTTCCCCGGGCTTCCGGTCGTGCTTGACCATAGCTTGCGGCTGGAAGCCGGGGAGCGGTCCGGGCCGACGCTGGAGGCGCTTGAGCGGCTCTCCGGGCACCGCCATGTGTACGCCAAGCTCTCCTTCATCGCGAACGGCGCGGAGGGTTGCCGCGAGGGCTGGCCGTGCGCCGCGATGCACGAATCCGTCATGCGGGTGATCGGGCTATTCGGGCCGGAGCGATGCACCTGGGGCTCCCACTTCCCGACGGAGAAATACGCCAGGCCCCTCACCTACGGCCAGCATCTGGAGATCTACCGGTCGAGACTTCCCCTCTCCGACCGCGCGCGGAGGCAGATCCTGGGCGAGACCGCCCGGCGACTGTGGTTTCCGGAAATGGATCGCCGGCCTTGAGCGAGGGCCCGGCCAGGCCTGTCGGCACGCAGGCGGCTTGCATCGCGGTTGTCGGGCCGACGGCATCAGGCAAGAGCGACCTGGCCATCCGGCTCGCCGCCAAATGGGAAGGCGAGATCGTCAACTTCGACTCGGTCCAGGTCTACCGTGGCTTCGACATCGGCACTGCGAAGACCCCGCCGGGTGAGCGGCATGGGATCCCCCATCATCTGCTGGACCATGTCGAGCCGGGTCAGGACTACTCGGCGGGCCAGTTTGCGCGCGACGCCCGTGCCGTCCTCGAGCAGCTGAGATGCAAGGGCAAGCTCCCCGTGCTCGCCGGCGGAACCGGGTTCTACCTCGAGGCCCTGCTGAAGGGGCTGTTCGAGGGCCCCCGAGAGGATCCGTCGCTCCGAGAGCGCCTGCGGGAGCGTGCCGCCACCCGGCCGGCAGGCTACGTCTGGCGGATTCTCGAGAGGCTCGACCCGGAGGCTGCAGCCAGGATCCACCGCAACGACACCCCCAAGGTCATCCGGGCAATCGAGGTCTCGCTGCTGGGCGGCCGACCGATCTCGGAGCAGTTCCGCGGCTCGGGCGAACCGCTGCGCGGCTTCGACGTGCTGTGCCTGGGCCTGCAGCCGCCTCGGCCGGAGCTGTACGAGCGCATCGAGCGGCGAACCCGGCGGATGTTCGCTCAGGGGCTGGTGGACGAGGCCGGCGGCCTCCTCCGCAGCGGGGTTTCGAGCGCAGCGAGGCCCTTCCGGTCGCTGGGCTACGCACAATGCCTGCAGTGCCTGGACGGCGCGTGCAGCCTGGAAGAGGCGATCGAGTCCACGATCCGCGAGACCCGACGCTATGCGAAACGGCAACTCACTTGGTTCCGGAACCGCACTGCGCCGGCAAGCTGGTGGCACGGCTTCGGGGACACTCCGGAAGCCTTCGCCTGGGCGGAGGCCCGATTCCGCGACTGGCGCGGGGGCGAAGCTTAGAGGGAAGGCATGTCGCGCCGGGCTCTCATCATCGGCTGCGGGTTCACCGGTTCCAGGACCGCACGCCTGCTCCTCGCTGCCGGGTGGAAGGTAACCGTCACGACGCGGGAACCCGCCTCTCTCGCCGACATCGGCGCCGCCGGGGCAAGGGTGGTGGCCTTCGACGCTTCCGCAGACGCCCGCCTCGCAGCACCTGCTGACGGGGCATGCGTGCTGCTGTCCGTCCCCACGCTCCGCGCAGGGGGCGAGCTCGACGAGGCAACGCCTCGGATTGCCGCCCGGCTGGACGGATGCCCGGCGCATGTCTCGTACCTGTCGACGACGGGCGTCTACGGACAGGCGCGGCTTGTGGACGAGACGACGCCCGTCGCACCCGCAACGGAAAGGCAGCGCCTGCGGGCTGCAGCGGAGAGAGCCGTTCTGTCAATGCCCTGCCCTACTCTCGTGCTTCGCCCGGCTGCAATCTACGGGCCGGGCCGGGGCGTGCACGCCGCCATGCGCGCAGGCCGGTTCCGGCTCTCCGAGGGGCCGCCGAGGCATGTCTCCCGAATCCATGTCGACGACTTGGCAGCAATCGCGGCCGCCGCGATGGATCAGGGCCTACAAGGGGCTTTTCCCGTCGCTGACGACCTCCCGGCGACGTCCAGCGAGGTGGCGCGTTTCTGTGCGGAGCTCATGGATCTCGCGATGCCACCGCGCGTTGCCGCGAGCGAGCTAACCGAGACCCGGAGCTTCGACCGCCGGGTCAACGGACAGGCGGTACTGGCACGCCTGGGCTTGCGCCTACGCTACCCGACATTCCGGGAGGGCATCCCGGCGAGCATCGCAGCCGAGGGAAGCCATTAGGCGAGGCACCCGGTTACGGACATCGCTCGGGCGCGCCGCCCCGAGGGACTGACCGAGGCAGCACCATCGAGGCGCCTGGTACCCGCCCCGAGTGGGCCGCCACCCGATCCCGCCACTTCGGTCACGCTCGCGGCAGGGATGACCCGGAATCCGCGGAGAGCAGACGGTGGACATGCTTGGCCAGCATGTCGCATTCGAGATTGACGCGGTCGCCAACTCGAAGCGATCGGAGCGCGGTCACTGCCCATGTGTGCGGGATGACCGCGATCCCGATCGAGGACCCCTCGAGCGACGCGATGGTCAGGCTGATGCCGTCGATTGCAACGCTGCCCTTGTAGACCAGGAACTTCAGGAGGTCTTCCGGAACGCTGACCGAGAGCCACCAGTTCCCGTCGCCGGCCTCTTCCAGCGCCCTAACGGTCCCAGTGCCGTCGACATGCCCCAGGACGAAGTGACCGCTGAGACGGCTGGTCGGCAACAGCGGGCGCTCCAAGTTGACGAGGGAGCCCTGCTCCAGATCCTCGAG
This sequence comes from Bryobacterales bacterium, assembly GCA_965263255.1. Classification (GTDB taxonomy): domain Bacteria; phylum Acidobacteriota; class Terriglobia; order Bryobacterales; family UBA6623; genus VXMF01. Next base: position 4,861,685 of record CBDHHA010000008.1, on the reverse strand, counting down.
GTTGGTGCGGGCCAGCGTCTCCGGCGAGAGGTCAGCGGCAAACGACTCCCGACCGACTTCCACAGCCGTCAGGCAGCAGCCGTTGACTGCGATGCTTCCCCCGAGTTCCAGGTCTTCCAGCACTTCGCTGGCGCGAATCGACAGGCGCGCGCCGGCGGCCGAGCGCACCATCTCGGATACGCTGCCCGTCTCCTCTACGATCCCGGTAAACATGTCGACAGGCCGAAGTCGGTCCCGGTCAGCGGGCCTCGGGCCGATCCTTCACCAGCTCGGCCTCGACGGCGAACTCGTCCGGGGCGACGATTCTGGTCCGGACGTTGCGCAACCGCATTGCGCCGGCCCGGGACGTCCGTCCGGGCCCGCCCACCATGGGCACGGCGCGGGAACCGCCCAGGATCTTGGGCGCGTAGTAGAGCAGGACCTTGTCCGCAGTCCCTGATTCCAGCATCGACCAATTGAGCAGCGCCCCGCCCTCGACCATCAGCGACAGGATCTGCTGCGACCCGAGCCATTCCACCAGCCTCTCGAGGTCGACCTGCCCGGGCGGCAGGTTGAACGTCTCCACCGGAATGCCGAGATCCGCTAGCTGCTTCCGCCGGTCGTCGGACGCGACCGACGAGGTGGCAACCATGGCGTCGTCGCGGAACGACTTGACGAGGCGGGAGTCGAGCGGCAGCCTTAGCTGGGAGTCGGCGACGATACGCAGGAGGGGCCGGCGTCTGGGAAGGCCGGTCCGGTCCGTCAGGAGGCAGTTGTCGGTCAGCACGGTGCCGATGCCGGTCATGATGGCATCGTGGCGGTGGCGGACGTGTTGCACGTGCTGGCGGGCAGTCTCGCTGGTGATCCAGCCTCTGTTGTCGTCCGGCGCGGCGATCTTCCCGTCCAGCGTGAGCGCGGTCTTCAAGGTGACCAGCGGTCTCCCCGTCCGCGCGAAATGGAAGAATGCCTCGTTGATCCTGGCCGCCTCGTCGGCGAGCTCGCCGCGGGCTTCCTCGACCGTCACGCCAGCCTTGCGGAGCGCGTCCAGCCCGGTGCCGTCGATGGAGGGATTGCGGTCCCGCGAGGCCGAGACCACCCGCGACACGCCGGCTTCGAGCAGCGCCCCGACACACGGGGGAGTGCGCCCTTGGATGCTGCAGGGCTCGAGCGATACGTAGACGGTCGCTCCGCGGGCCCGGTCCCCGGCCTGCTCCAGGGCCAGCACCTCGGCATGCTTCCGGCCTTCGTAGGTATAGGTTCCTTCCCCCGCCTTGGAGCCCTTCGCATCGACCACGACAGCGCCGACCTGCGGATTCGGGCTGGCGAGCGCGTCCCCCTGGCGGGCAAGTGCGATCGCCTCGCTGAGCCACCCCCGGTCGGTGTCCGTCATGCGGCCCGCTGCACCGGGAACAACGACCTCACAAAGAGGCCGGGGTCGAATGCAACCAGGTCGTCGGGCCCCTCGCCGACACCCGCCCATCGGATCGGCAGTCCGAGCTCCCGTGCGATGGCAACGACAATTCCACCCTTCGCCGTGCCGTCCAGCTTGGCCAGGACCAGCCCCGTCACGCCGGCCGTGGAAGTGAACTGCCGCGCCTGCTCGAGTCCGTTCTGGCCGGTGACAGCGTCCAGCACGAGCAGCACTTGATGAGGTGCGCCCGGCACCAGCCGGCCGGCGGTGCGCCGGATCTTCTCGAGTTCCGCCATCAGCCCCGCCTTGTTGTGCAGGCGTCCCGCGGTGTCAACGAGCACCGTGTCCACCGACCTCGCCTGCGCCGCTTCGAGACCGTCGTACAGGACCGCGCTGGGATCCGCCCCGGCCCTCTGCCGGATTACGGTGCAGCCGGCGCGGTCGCCCCAGATGGCGAGCTGCTCGGCCGCGGCGGCACGGAACGTGTCGGCGGCGCACAGCAGGACACTGCGGCCCTCGTCGCGGAAACGGCACGCTAGTTTCCCGATCGTAGTGGTCTTGCCGACCCCGTTCACGCCGACCACCAGGATGACCTCAGGGCCCCGGACCCTTTCCGCCGGGCCGCTCGCCTCGCCGGCCTGATCCAGGATTTCGAGCATCCTTCGCGCGATGAGCTCCCTGATCGCGCCGGCATCCGCTAGCTGGTCGCGCTCGAGACCCGCTCGAACCTCCTCGAGAATCTCGCTGGTGGTCCGGACTCCGAGATCCGCCGCGACGAGCGTCATCTCGAGGTCCTCGAGGAGTTCGGGATCAATCTGGCGGCGGCCCTCCAGGATATCCCCGAGCTGGTCGGCCAGCGCCTCGCGGGACTTCGTGACGGCCTGCCGGAACCGCCGGAATAGGCCGGGCTCCTGCGACGGGGCTTCGAACAGGGTCTGCATCCTTGGAGCAGCGAACCAAGAGCCCGCGTCTCTGATGATATCAGCCGTCCCTTGGCTTCCCTCTCGGGGACCGGCCGCGACCTAGGGCTCCAGGGTCACCCAAATCGGGCTCGACCAGGCGAGTTCGCCGTCTTCCTGCTCGACTCGCACGTAGTACCAGTGCTCTCCGGGACCGGCCTCCACGTCGAGGTACTCGAACTCCGCCTCCTGCCGGCCCGGCTGGACCTTGTAGACGTAGCCGGCGTCCCGGATCAAGTGGATCGCGGCGATCCGGTCGGTGCCCCTCGCCCGCACGAGCACGCGCGGCGAATCCGAGACGGCGACTTCCTCGCCCATGAAGGCGTCCCCGAGTCGGAAATCGAGCACAATGTTGTCGGTCGCGCCATAGGTCCGGCGGCTGCGGATGCTGTCGTGGATCGCCTCCCTCGAAGTGCCGGGCGTGTACACCATGGCATAGGAGATGTGGGTCGAGAAGTGATCGGAGCTCGCGATCACGCCGATCCGGTAGCCCTTGTTCCAGGCATTCCAGAACATGCCCGGCTCCTGGAAGCCGCCGGCGGCCGAGCCCTCCTCGCCGTCACGGATCCCGCGCGGCGCGTTCTTGTGTTCGTAGCTCTGCCGCGCGCCTTGGTAGATCTCCGCGACGGTGTCGACTTCGGGGTCGTTGTCGCGCCAGTCCGTACCCATCGAGCTCGTGCCGGATGTGTGCGGGATCGCCAGCCCGCCCGTCTTGCGAGCGACCTCGTACAGCAGCCTGGTCTCGTTGCGCACCCCGCTGCCGAAGCCCATCGAGCTGAAGGTGAGCAGCTCCCCGTCAGGACTGTCCGGAAGCAGGAACCGCGGGTGCGCGGGCATGAAGAACGGCACGATCGGGTAGTCGCGGTGGGTGTAGATCAGGTTGCGGTGGCCGAAGGGGTTGCCGGGGTTCCGCTCGTAGCCGTACAGGGTGGAGAAGCGCTCGGGGAAGTGGTACATGTCGGCCAGCTTCTGCGTCATGGCGTTCCAGAAGTCCGTGCCGCCCGCCTGGTGGTCGGTGGAGGCTCCGAAGTCCATGTCGGCGGCGTCGATCATGTAGCGGTAGAACTCCGGCAGCGACCCGTCGCTGATTCCCCCGACGTCCTGCGAGAGCTCGGTGTGGCGGTGCAGGTCTCCGCGCACGATCCGGAGCTGCTGTCCGGCGTGCTCGGCCCGGTAGTTGCGGATGAAGCGGACATCCTCCACCTCGTTCGGATGAGAGTCGGGGCGGGTTTCGCCGGGTTCGGGGCGGTAGGGCCGCAGCCTGGGCGCGGGGCCCGGGCCCGGCAGCGCAAGGGATCCGGCCACCACGCGGTTCAGCCTGGGCCGGCTGGCGAATCCCCATCGGCGGCTCTCGTGAGGCCAGAAGGCCCAGAGCCGCCCTCCCGCGGTCGCCATCCCCATGCGCGTGCTCTTGCGGGCCCAGCTGAAGGGCAGGGTGACGGGCTCGGCCCAGCGGTCCCCGTCGAGGCGCGTGAGGAAGTACTCCCAGTACGATGTCGGCCGGTACGAGTGGCGGCTGTAGCGCCTCTTGAAGGACATCCAGAGGTTGCCGTCCGGATCGAACTGGAGCTGGGGGCGGCTCTCCCCCGTCGCACCGGCCGCGAGAGGATCGTCGAACGCGACCTCGGCCGGGGCCTTCCACTGGCCCCCGTCGTAGCACGCGACCTCGATGCTACGGGCCGACCCTAGCGAGGTTCCGGGCTGGCGCTCCCCCAGGCCCCGTCCCAAGTCCTTGCCCCACTGCACTCCCGACGTCTCCCAGGCCACCCACGGCCTGCCCGTCCGGTCGACGGCGACGCTGGGGTGCGTCTCGAACCGAGTGGTGGACGCCACAGCCATCTCCGGTCCGAGCCCGCCGGCAGGCGAGTACCTCCTGACGACCACGTCGTAACTGCCGCCGGGGCCCTTCTTGTACCGGTCCCAGGCGATCCAAGCGGACCCGTCGGGTCCGGCCGCCACCGCGGGCGACCAGTTGTTCTCGCTCGTATTCGTGACGGGGACAGTCTCCGACCAGCGCCCATCCTGCAGGTACTTGAGTCGGATCTGGGAATGACGGCCGGCCATCGACTGCCAGGCGACAAAGATGGTCCCGTCTCCCGCCGTGGCGACATGCGGCTCGATGTCCGGGAGCGGGTTCGAGGTGAGCCGATGCTCGCGGCCCCATTCGTCGTCCTCCCAGGCCATCGCGTAGATGTCCCAGTTGCCCGGCCCGTCCGAGGAAGGCCTCCGGGAATAGACCAGCCACGGCTTGTCGCCACCGTCGACCGCGACCTGGGGACGCCACAGGTCCTCGGCCGCGCGGCCCACCGGAATCAGTCGCGACCAGCGGCCGGCGTCGTAGCGGCGGAAGTTCAGTTCCTCGCGACGGTCATGGTAGCTGTACCAGGTCGTGAAGAGATTGCCCTGCGAGTCGGATGCCAGCGAAGGAGAGTCGTGCTGGCGCAGCTCCGTCCCCGACAGGTCCGTCGCCGGCGGCGTTCGCTGGATCGCAACGCGCCCACCGAGGGCTCGCGTCCAAGGCCCCACTTGGAGTGTCATCGGACGGAACGAGAAGTCACCCTGCGCGGTGCTGACGGAAACCGATGTCGATGCGCTGCCGCTGCCCCGCACCCAGAGCCCCTTCGCTAGCACCGTCTCGCGATAGGCCGGCTCCGGCTGGGGCACGACCGTGGACCGAAGCAGGATCCGCACGCCCTGGGTCCGCAGGCGCCAGCCGCCCTGCGGAAGAATGCGGTCGGGCGGCTCCTGGCGGTGCGGCTCCATCGCCAGAATCTCGCCTCCCTCGATCGCGAGACTCCCGTCCCAGGACTCGTCCGGACCGTCCCCAAGTCCGAACAGGACCAGCACCTGCCACATGTCGGCCTCGCGGGTGCCTCCCGGATGCCATGTGAAATTGTCCAGGAAGTCCGGCGTGGCAGCCGCCGTCGCACCTGACTGCGGAGTTTCGGCTTGCTGGCCGGGCAGGGCCACGGCGATGGCCGCTGCCAGCAGCGCGGATCGCGCGGCAGCGGGAGCGAGCGTGGGGATTCGGAGCAGCACGGTCGGTCACCTCGGGTCCGAACCGGCGCCCGCCGCTCGAACGCGCCGATTGTAACCCGCCGCGCAGGCTTCCCGGCCGGAGGGCTCGCGGGATCCGAAGCGGGGGCTAGAGCCCTGTGCCGACCCAACGGCGCTCGGCAGCCGACCGCTCCGCGGCGGACAGCAAGCGCTGCACGGCCAAGCCGTCCTCGAACGTGGGCCGGGCCGGCTCGCCCTCATCCAGTCCGGCGAGGAAGTCGGCGAGAGAGCTGATGAAGGTGTGCTCGTAGCCGATCGGATGGCCGGGCTTCCAGTAATGGGGATCAGCCGGGGGCCCCGGGGGCGGTGCGAGCAGGCGGCGCCGTCCCCGCAGGCGCGCGTCGCCGGCGGCGTCCGCGTACGTCAGGAAGTTCATGTCCTCGAAGTGGAACTCGACCATGCCGAGATCTCCATGGACAGCGAAGCTGTTGTCGTTCTGATAGCCCGTCGCGAACCGCGTCGCCTCGAAGCTGCCGAGCGCTCCGCACCGGAACCGCGCTTGCAGCAGGGCGGCGTCGTCGATGTCGACAGCGTAGTTGTGGCCCGGCCGCGACGGGTCCGGCTTTTCGGGCAGGAAGGTCTCGAAGGTCGCGGAAAGCTCCTCGATCGGGCCGAGCAGCATCATGGCGGTGTCCAGCAAGTGCGAGTTGAGGTCGCCATTCACGCCCGAACCGGCGGTGCTTCGCGCCATCTTCCAGTTGCGCGGCCTGCTCGGGTCGGGGCCCCACTGCTGCAGGTAGAGCGCCCGGTAGTGGAAGATCCGCCCCAGCCTCCCCTCGGCCACGAGGCGCCGCGCCAGGTCCACGGCCGGCACCCGCCGGTAGTTGAACCACACGAAATTCGGAACGCCCGCGGCAGCCGCCGCCATGGCCTCCGCCTCGGGCACCGAGTTGGCGAGCGGCTTCTCGCACAGCACCATCTTGCCGGCCTCGGCGGCGGCAATTGCGATCGGGGCATGCAGGTGGTTCGGCGCGCAGATGTCGACGATGTCGATGTCCTTCCGCTCGATCACCCTGCGCCAGTCGGTCTCGGCCTCCTCCCAGCCCCAAGCGTCGGCGAGCGCCTCGAGCCCGGCTCGTCCCCGGCCGCACACAACGCGCCGGCGAACGGGTCGGACCCCGGGAAAGAAGTGCCCGACCTGGGCGTAGGCGTTGCTATGCGCCTTGCCCATGAAGCCGTAGCCGATCATGGCAACGCTGAGCGGCGTCATTGACGCCGAGCGTAGCATCCGGCGAGGGCGGCGCCCGGGCCGGCAGCCTCAGCCGGAGGTCGTGGCGTCAAGCCGGCCGGCGGCTTCGTCCCAGCCTGCGCCGGCGCCGGGAACCGGTTCGTAGATGGCCAGCCGGAACGAGTTCCGAACGACGGCCCGCGCCTGCGCGAGATCGGCAATGCGGCCGGAGGCGATGCCCTGCATGAGGGCGTTCCCCGCAGCGGTCGCCTCGACGGGACCCGCCACGACGGGGATCCCGCACGCGTCGGCCGCATACTGGCACAGGATCTCATTCTGCGACCCGCCGCCTACGACATGCAGCACGCCGGGCCGTCGGCCTGTGATCCCGGCAAGGTCCTCCAGGACCGACCGGTAGCGCAGCGCCAGGCTCTCGAAGATCGCTCGCGCGAACTGCCCGGGCGACTCGGGGGCTTGCTGGCCCGACCTGCGGCAGGCGTCGGCGATGCGGCCCGGCATGTCGCCCGGCGCGACGAAATCCGGGTCGTCCACGTCCACCAGGGAGCGGAAGGCCTCGCAACGCGAGGCCCGGTGAATCAAGTCCCTGTACTCGGTCTCGAAGCCGCGCCGGGACCACTCGCGACGGCACTCCTCCAGGAGCCAGAGACCGCAGATGTTCTTCAGCAGCCGGTTACTCCCGCACACGCCGCCCTCGTTGGTGAAGTTCCGCTCCAGCACCCCGGGCGTGACGTGCGGGCGGACCGTTTCCACTCCCAGCAGGGACCATGTGCCGGAACTCAGGTACGCCCAGTCGCCCTCTTCCGCCGGGACCGCTGCGACGGCCGAAGCGGTGTCGTGCGTCCCCGGAGCGACCACGCGCATCGGGCCTGTCCCGCATTCCTCGGCCACCTCCTTCCGCAGCGCGCCGAGGTCCGTGCCCGGAGCGACCACCTCCCCGAAGAGGTCAGTCGGCAGCCCCAGGCCCTCCAGTACCGGGCGCGCCCACTCGCCCCGGCGGGGGTCGTAGCACTGCGAGGTCGTCGTGTCCGTGAACTCGCAGACCCGCTCGCCGGTGAGCCAGTAATGGAACAGGTCCGGCATCATCAGGAACGTGTCGGCCGCCTCCAGCAGCGGCGTGCCCTTCATGGCCAGCAACTGGTACAGGGTATTGATCTCCATGAACTGCAGCCCGGTGCTCTCGAAGATCCGCTCTCGCGGAACGAGGCCGAACGCCTCGCGCATCCGGCCGCGCGTGCCGGCATCCCGGTAGTGCCTCGGATTGCCGACCAGCTCCCCGTCCCGGTCCAGCAGGGCGAAGTCAACCCCCCAGGTGTCGACGCCCACCGACACAGGGGCGCTGGCGGCCGCCTCCCGCATGCCGTGCAGGATCTCCCGGAACAGGTAGAGGGCATCCCAATGCAGCCGGCCGAGGACTCCGATCCCGGGGTTCGGGAACCGGTGCAGTTCCTTGACGGTGAGACGCTCGCCGTCGAAGCTTCCGAGCATCACCCGCCCGCTGCCGGCCCCGAGGTCGATGGACACGTAGTGCTCCTGGGTCACGGTATCGCTCGCAATAGCCGCCGATTGTCGCTTACGGGCGCCGCCGAGGGCAAGCCCGACCCGGGTCGCGAACCCCACTACGCTGATAGGCATGGCACCGGTCCCCTGGAAGGTGTCCCTCCACGGGGGGCATACCGGCGAATTCTGCGAGCACGCATCCGGCACGCTCCGGCAGTCGCTGGAGGCCGCGGTCCGGGCCGGGTTCCGCGCCTACGGCGTTTCCGAGCACGCCCCGCGGGCCGCAGGGCGTTTCCTGTACGCCTCCGAACGCGCCAAGGGGTACACGGTGGACCGCCTGGAACGCGAATTCGAGGCGTACGCGGCCGAGTCGCGGCGCCTCCAGGCCGAGTTCAGCGGCCGCCTGGCGGTGCTGCGGGGATTCGAGTCGGAGGCCGTGCCGGAGGGCCGCTACGCCGACCTGATGCTAGGCTACCGCCGCCGGCACGGATTCGACTACGTGGTCGGCTCGGTGCACCATGTCGGCGGGATCTCGATCGACGAGTCGCCGGACCTGCACCGGGCGGCGGTCGAGGCCTGCGGGGGGCTCGAGCCGTTCTTCGAGCGCTACTACGGGCTCGTCCGCGAGATGATCCAGGCGCTCCGGCCCGAGATCGTGGCGCACCTGGACCTGCCGAAACTGCACGCGCCGGCCGCAGCCGACCTCGGCACCGAGCGGATCCGGCGGGCGGCGGAGAGGGCCATCGGCGCCGCGCGGGAATGCAGCTGTGTCCTGGACCTGAACACGGCCGGCTGGCGCAAGCGCCTCGGCGAGCCGTACCCCGCCCCGTGGCTGGTCCGCATGGCGGCCGAGCAGGGCGTCGGGTTCTGCTTCGGCGACGACAGCCACGGGCACGCTCAGGTCGGCTCCGGCATCGAGAGGGCCCGCGAGTACCTGCTGGAGAACGGCGTCGAGACGGTGACGATCCTGGAACGGGACGGGGCCGCGCTGGCCCGCCGGGTGGTGCCGCTGGCGAGCTAGCCGGCCTCGCGCATAGTACAATGGAGGCGTTTCAGGGCCTGCTGCGGCATGGCCCGTCGCCAAGCAGCGGCCCGTTTCCTGCACGCGAACTCGCGTTAGCTCTCACAGGGGCCGCGCAGGACTCATTCCATTCATGCTGAAGCTCTTCCAGAACCAGGGCAAGGCCTTGCGTTGGCTCATGGGCATCGTGCTCTTCCTTGTCGCGGGCTCGATGATCATCACCCTGATACCGAACGTTTTCGGCCCTGCGGGCCCGGCCAGCGGCGACGTCCTCGCCGAGGTGGACGGACTGGCGGTCACCACGCGCGAAGTCGAGGTGGAGCTCCGCGAGCAGCGGGCGGGCGGCGTGCCCGCCGAGGCCATCGCGATGCTCGCCGGCAACGTGATCGAGAACCTCATCGCGGAGCGCGTGCTGCTCTCGCAGGCAGCCAAGCTGGGCCTGGTCCCGACGGACGAGGACCTGGCCGCCTGGCTGCGCGAGTTGCTGCCGGACGCGCTGTTCCCGGACGGCCAGTTCATCGGCACGGCCGCGTACGAGGGCTTCATCCGCCAGCAGTTCCGCCGCACGGTTGCCGAGTTCGAGCGGGAGGTGCTGCACGACATCGCGATCGAGCAGCGCCTGCGGAGAATGGTCACCGACGGCGTCAGCGTCACCGACGACGAGCTCAGGCGGCGCTACCACCAGGAGCGGGACGCGGTCCGCATCGAATGGGCGGGAGTCGATTCCGAGACCCTGCGCGCCTCCGTGTCGCCGACGGAAGAGCAGCTGCGCGAGTACTTCGACGCCAACAAGCTGCGCTACCGCCACGCGGAGCGCCGGCCGCTCAGGCTGATGACTGTCGGCCCCGAGGCCGCGACCGCGGATCACGAAGTCACCGACGCCGAGATCGATCTGTATTACTCCCAGAACCAGTACCGCTTCGAGCAGCCCGAGCGCCTCAAGGTTCGCCATATCCTGCTGATGACGATGGACAAGACCGAGGAGGAGGCCGAGCAGGTTCGCGAGAAGGCCGAGGGGGTCCTGGCGGAGCTGCAGGGCGGGGCGGACTTCGCCGAGCTCGCGAAGCAGCATTCGGAGGACCCGGCCAATGCCGACAGCGGAGGCGAGCTCCCCTGGTTCAGCCGCGGGGAGATGGATCCGGCGTTCGAGGAGGCGAGCTTCGCCCTCCAGATCGGCGAATCGACCGACAGCCTGGTCAAGTCGGAATTCGGCTACCATCTGATCCGCCTGGACGATCGCGAGACCAGCAGCGTGATGCCGCTGAGCGAGGTGCGCGACGTGATCCGGGATGACCTGATGGCCGAACGGTCCGAGAGCGACAGGTTCGCGCTCATGGAGCGCGCCCTGGAGCAGGCCGAGCGGGCCGGGCCGGCACTCGAGTCGGTGGCGAGCCGGCTGGGGCTGCCGTATCAGGAGTTCCCGGCATTCAGCAGGTCGGAGCTGCCGGACGCGCTGCCCAAGGCGGCCGCGCTGGTGCAGGCGGTGTTCGAGGAGCCGACGGCCACCGTGTTCACCGTTTCCCAGGAGGAAACGCTCTATATCGGGATCGTGCCCGAGGCCGTGCCCGCGCGGGACGCCGAGTACGCAGAGGTCAGCGACACCGTCCGCGAGGACTTCGTGGATACCGAGTCGGCGAATCTGGCAAGGCAGAGAGCCGAGGAGCTGGCCGCTGACGCGAGGGACGGATCCGCCGGCCTCGCCGCCGCTGCGGGCAGGTACGGCCTCAGCGCGAGCACGTCGGATTACGTTCAGCGCGACGGGGATCTCGAGGATCTCGGGCCGGTTTCCGCGCTCGGAGAGGACGCCTTCCTCAAGACTGCGGGCGAGGTGCAGGGCCCGGTGGCGGTCGGGAACCGCTGGATCGTGTTCCGCACCGTCGAGCTGCGCAGCGCCGACGAGGCCGCTCTCTCGACGGAAGGAAAGACCCTGCGCCAGACGATGCTGGACGAGAAGCGCCAGCAGGTGTTCGACTATTTCCGGCAGGCCAAGGTCCGCGAGTACGCGCAGGACGGACTCCTGGTCCGCTACGAAGACCGGATCCAGTCCTACCTCCGGTCGATGCAGAGCCCCATCTAGGCGGAGCGCTGCATGACTGTCAACCATCCTGCCGGGAGGCGTCACGCATGAAGGTCCAGAGGCTCGTTCCAGTCCAGCAGGAGTTCCCGGACCGCAGCCTCGCGGACGTGGGGGCCGCGGTCCGCGCGGAGATGGAGCGGGCCGGCTGGGCAGGGCGATTCCAGCCGGGCAGCCGAATCGCCGTCGGCGTCGGGAGCCGCGGAATCCGCAACATCGACGTGATCGCGAAGGCGGCGGTGGACTACTGGCTGGAGCGCGGGGCGAAGCCCTTCATCGTCCCGGTGATGGGAAGCCACGGTGCCGCCACGGCCGAGGGCCAGGCCGACGTCCTGGACCATTACGGCATCAATCCCTCGACGATGGGGGTTCCGGTGGAGAGCTCGCTGGAAGTCGTGCAGGTCGGCAGGACGCCCGAAGGCATCGACGTGTCGATGGACCGGCGGGCCTTCGAGAGCGACGGCGTGATGCTGTGCAGCCGGATCAAGTGGCACACGGACTTCGAAGACACCCTGGAGAGCGGCATCCACAAGATGATGGCCATCGGTCTCGGAAAGTGGGAGGGAGCGAAGCGCTATCACAGCTGGGCCCTGAGGATCGGCATGGGCCAAGTGATCCGCAGCGTGGGTGCCCGCGTGCTTGCGACCGGGAAGATGATCGGCGGCCTCGGCATCCTCGAGGATGCCCATCACAACACCGCGGAGGTCCACGCGGTCGGCTCCGACGGAATGGCGGAGCGGGAGGAACTCCTCCTCGAGCGGGTCAAGTCCTGGAAGCCCAACCTACCGGCCCGCGAGATCGACCTGCTGATTGTCGACGAGATCGGCAAGGACATCAGCGGTGCCGGGATGGATACGAAGGTCGTCAACCGGGGCGGCCCGCAAGGCCCGAACAGCTGGAAGGACGTGCCCGCGGTGAATCGGATCTTCGTCCGCGATCTGAGTTCCAACACCTACGGCAACGCGATCGGCATGGGATTCGCGGACATCGCGCACGACCGGCTGGTCCGGAAGGTCGACTTCCAGGCCACCTGGGTCAACGCGCTGACGTCCTCTGTAACCTACCCCGGGTTCACGCCCCTGCACTACCCGACCGACCGCGAGTGCCTCGAGCGGATCCTTGCGACCTGCGGAAAGATCGACACCTCCGAGTGCACGGTGGCCTGGATCCGGAATACGCTCGAGCTCTCCCGAGTCCTGGTCAGCGAGAACCTCCTGCCGGAGATCGAGGAGAATCCAGCCGTTGCCGTGGCCGGGCCGCCGCAGGAGCTGGCCTTCGATCCGGACGGCAACCTGTCCAGCCCGTTCGACGCGGCCGCGGCGGACCGGCCGGCGGCATGACCGCGACGACCCGGGCCTAGTCGGGGGTCGGATGGACCTGTTCCAGGCTGTGGTGCTGGCGCTTGTCCAGGCCTTCACGGAGTTCCTCCCGATCAGCAGTTCCGCCCATCTGGTGCTGGTCCGGTGGCTGCTGGGATGGCAGGATCCGGGGCTGGCCTTCGATGTCGCCCTGCACTTCGGAACGCTGCTGGCGCTGGCCGCCTACTTCGCCCGCACCTGGATCCGGATTCTCGGCCTGGCAGCCGGCAGGCGACTGCTGGAGCCCGAGCCGGCACATCCGGACCGCGACCTGTACGACAATCCGCGACTGCTCTGGTTCCTCGCGGCGGGGACGTTACCTGCAGGGCTCGCCGGACTGGCCCTGCAGGGCATCGTCGAAGACCACCTGCGCAACCCGTTCGTGATCGGCTCGATGCTGATCGGTGTCGGGGCCGTGATCTGGGCGGCCGAGCGGAGAGGGCGCATGAACCGCGGACTCGATGCCCTGTCCCTGGCCGCGGTCCTGGCGATCGGCTGTGCCCAGGCGCTGGCCCTGGTACCCGGGACCTCCCGGGCGGGAATCACCATCGCGGCTGGCCTGCTGCTGGGGCTGACCCGCCAGGCCGCGGCCCGCTTCTCGTTCCTGCTGGCGATGCCCGTCGTCGCGGGTGCCGCGCTCAAGGCCGGACTGGACACTCTTGCAGGGACCTCTCAGGCGCCGCCGGACCTGCTGCCGGTATGCGCGGGAGTCGCCGTGAGCGCGGTGGCCGGCTACGGCGTGATCGCCGCCTTCCTGCGATATCTCCAGCGCTCGACGATGGCACCCTTCGTGTACTACCGCTGGGCCTTTGGCATAATCGTGCTAGTTCTTGCCAGCAGCAATGAGCCGATGGCCTCTCTGGTCGACAGCATGGCAGGCGGATGAGAGTCAAGCTCCTCGTTGACAATCCCCGGCTGAGCGAGATCGTAGGCGTCCTTGTCTTCCTGCTGGCACTGGGACTTTTCCTCTGCCTTGTCTCGTACTCGCCCGCCGATCCGTCGGCTAACGTCGCGACGGACCGCGCCCGGGCCCAGAACTGGATGGGGCTGCCGGGTGCGTTCAGCGCCGACCTGATCCTGCAGTCCCTAGGGCTGGTGGGATTCCTGCTGCCCGCGTGGCTGGCATTCGCCGGCTGGAACCGAATCCGCAACGAGGCGGCCGAGCACATGCTCCGGCGGGCGACCGGGGGCATCCTCCTGGTCGTGGTGGCTTGCTGCGCCCTGGAGCTGGCCAGCCCGGTGGCCGGGGCGCTCCTGCCGGCGCGCTGGGACGCAACCGTTCGGGCGGGCGGCGTTCTTGGCACGGTCCTGACCGGCGAGTCCACCGCTGTCCTCAACATCGGGGGAACCATCCTCCTGCTGCTGGCATGCACGGCAGTGGGCCTGTACATGGTCACTTCGCTGCGCATGCGGGACATGACGGGCCGCGCCGCGGACGCGGGCACCGCCGGGGACAGTCCGGACCCGGAGGAGGCCAGCGAGAGGGAGGGCAGCGAGAACGGCGAGGCCCGGCCGACGCCCCCGGCCCCGGCGCGGCCCGAAGCAGCGCGATCTCTCCCGGCGACAGCAGCCGGCAAGCCCGGAGGAGGCGCCGCCAGGCAGCCCGGCTCCGACGGCGCGAGCGGCGACCCGCCGATCGTGCCGTACCGCGAGGCCCGGGACGAGACATTGGGCGCGTCCGCGCGGCAGGGTTCCCGGGCGAGCCGCGGGGCTCGCGGGGAGACGCGGCTCTCCCCCGAGACCAAGGTCCAGAAGAAGCGGTACCAGCTTCCGTCGGCGGCCCTGCTCAACCCGCCCCGGGCGGGCGAGCCCTACGACGAAGCCCAGCTGCAGGAGACCGCGCAGCAGATCGTCGGCAAGTTCGAGGAGTTCGGCGTCGGCGGCTCGGTGAATCAGATCAATCCCGGTCCGGTCGTGACAACGTTCGAGTTCAAGCCCAACCGGGGCATCAAGGTCAGCAAGGTCGTCAATCTCTCGGAGGACCTGTGCCTGGCCCTCGAGTGCGAGTCCGTCCTGGTCGAGCGCATTCCGGGCAAGGCCACGGTCGGAATCGAGGTGCCGAACCGCAAGCGCGAAGTGATCTTCCTCCGGGAGGTGATCGAGTCGCCGGCCTTCCGGCAGGCCGAGTCGCTGCTGACGTTCGCCCTCGGCAAGAACGCGAATGGCAGGATCGAGTGCACGGACCTGGCCGCCATGCCGCACCTGCTGGTGGCGGGCCAGACCGGCTCGGGCAAGAGCGTGATGGTGAATTGCGTGATCATGTCGATCCTGCTCCGCGCCACTCCGGAGGACGTGCGGCTCATCCTCGTCGACCCGAAGACCGTGGAGCTGGGCCTGTACCGGGACATTCCCCACCTGCTCACGCCGGTGATCACCGACATGAAGCTGGCGACGAACGCCCTGAAGAACGCCACCCGCGAGATGGACAGGCGCCTGCAGCTGCTGGCCGAGGTGGGAGCGCGGAACATCGGCCAGTACAACGAGAAGATCGACAGGGCCGGGCCGGGCCCTGCGAGGAACGGGGTATCTGACGCCGGATCGGAGCGGCTGCCGTACATCGTCATCATCGTGGACGAGCTGGCGGACCTGATGATGGTCGCGGGCAGGCAGGTGGAAGAGTCCATCCAGCGGCTGGCTCAGATGGCGCGGGCGGTGGGCATTCACCTGCTGCTCGCGACGCAGCGCCCGAGCGTGGACGTGATCACCGGCCTCATCAAGGCCAACATCCCGGCCAGGCTCTCGTTCCTGCTGGCGACGCGGGTCGATTCCAGGACCATCCTGGATTCGATGGGGGCGGAATCGCTGCTCGGCAAGGGCGACATGCTGTTCCTGCCGCCGGGCTCGGGCCGGAGACACCGCTTGCACGGCCCGCTGGTGTCGGAGGACGAGATCCAGGCGCTGGTCACGCACTGGAAGGAACAGGCAAGCCCGGAGTACGAGAACGGCTACCTGGAGTCGGAGGACGCAGACCAAGAGGGCCCCGAGGACGACGACGCGGGATTCGATGACCCGATGTACAGGGATGCGGTGCAGCTGGTGATTTCGCTGGGCAAGGCCTCCACGTCGACGCTGCAGCGCCGGCTGCGGCTGGGCTACGGGCGGGCGGCGCGAATCCTGGACGCAATGGAGCGCGACGGCATCATCGGCCCGCCCGACGGAAGCCGGCCCCGCGAGGTGCTCAAGCGGCCGGACTGGCTGGACGAGGTCAGCTCGGAGGAAGCCTGAGCGCCGCTGGGCCTCGGATGCGGCGCTGTCAGCTGACAGGGGCTACGGGCGTGGGTCCGAACCGGACCGAGTGCACGGCGTGAGCGGCCGTCTCCGCGAGATGCGCTGCGAACGGCCCGCGATACCTCAATCGCAGCCCCTCGCCTTGCCGGACATCAAGCAGCAGTTCCGAGACAGCGTGCCGATCGAAGTCCCTCTCCCGGCTGGGCGGCTGCTTCGCCATCGACACGTAGACCGGCACGTACGGAACGCCATCGACGCGGATCCGGCTGATCTCGTCGACCCGAATCGCCGCGTGGACTTGGCCGCCCGCTGCCTTCGGCACGATCAGCAGGTGGGCGCCGCGCAACAGGATGTACAGTTCCGCGCCGGTGCGCAGCCGGTCCGCCCCCTCTCCGCGCGGCGCGCCCGCCCACTCGCCGCCATTGAGCAGGTAGTCCGCTCGGTGGATCCGCTGGATGCGGCGCTCCAGGTCGGGATCGGGGGTCCTTCGCAGCACTGCCGCGATGGCCGCTGCCGCAATGGCCGCCGCCCGCGGCAGGCCGGGCTCCAGGACAGCGACGGGCACGGCGACTGCGATGGCCGCGACACGGATCCAGTTCCATCCCCGCCAGCGCCTCAGCGTACGCAAGCGGCGCAGCGCTGCGAGCGCCGCCAGCAGGACCGCAACCGTCCACCGCAGCGGGCCTGCGGAGGAACTCGCCGCATGGGCGCCCAATGTCGGGTCCGCGCGCCGAACGCGGGGCGGCCGTCCGGGCGGGCTCACTGGCCGAGGTGCCTGTCGAACAGGTCGGCGATCGCGGTGCTGTGCCGGAGAACCTCCCTGCGATCCTCCGCCTCGACCATGATGCGAGCGACCGGCTCGGTGCCGGAATACCGGATCAGGATCCTTCCGCGCTCGCCGAGCTCGAGTTCCCTCTCCATGACCGCCTTGCGGATCTCGGGCAGTTCCTCGAGCGGCCGCTTCTCGCGGACCGGGACATTGATCAGCTGCTGCGGGAAAACGCGGAGGCGACGGCGCAGCGCGCTGCTCGGCACCCCTTCATCCGCCAGGATGCCGAGCATCATGAGCAGTGTCAGCAGGCCGTCGCCGGTGGTGGAGTGCTCGCCGAAGATCACGTGCCCGGACTGCTCGCCCCCGAGCACGGCCCCGGAGCGCAGCATCTCCTGGATGACGTGCCTGTCCCCGACCCGAGTGCGCAGGAGACGCATCCCTTCCTCGCGCAGGGCCGTCTCCAGACCCAGATTCGACATGACCGTCGCCACGACCAGATTGTCGTGAAGCGAGCCCCTGGCCAGCAGGCTGGTGGCCGCCAGGAGCAGCACGTTATCACCGTCCAGCAGGACTCCGTTCTCGTCCACGAACAGGCAGCGGTCCGCGTCTCCGTCCAGCGCGGCGCCGAGCGCCGCCTTGGACGCAACCACCTCCTTCGCCAGGCCGTCGAGATGCAGGGCGCCGCAGCCCGCGTTGATGTTCCGCCCGTCCGGGTCACGGCAGATGTACGTCACATCCAGGCCGAGGGGATCCAGCGCCAGGGGCGCGACGTCCGAGGCTGCGCCGTTGGCGCAGTCGACGACAATCCGCAGGCCCCGGACGGACTCTGGCGGCCGGCTGGCCCGCACGAGGTGGCGGGCATAGAGGATCGCCGCGTCGGGCCCGGCCCCGGGCAGCGGCGCGGCGAGCGGCTCGACGTCCCCGCGACAGGCGCGAATCCGGCTTTCCAGCTCGGACTCGGACTCGTCGGGCAGCTTGTATCCGAACGGCCCGAACACCTTGATTCCGTTGTCCTGGTACGGATTGTGCGAGGCCGACACCACCACGCCGAGCGCGTGGTCCCCGTGGCGCGTCGCGTGCGCGACCGCCGGCGTTGGCAGGACGCCGGCGAACTCCCAAGTCGCTCCTCCCGCGTCCAGGCCGCCTGCCAGCAGGCTGGCTATCCGGGAGCCTGACTCCCGAGTGTCCATCCCGATCAGGACCTTGGGGCAACGGCTCCCGTCGACGTGCCGGGCCATCGCGAGCCCGACGTCGAAGATGGTCTGCGAATCCAGCGGAAACTCTCCGTAGCGGCCACGGATTCCATCGGTTCCGAACAGCTTTGGGGGGGCAGGCATGCGAGGGCTGCGAGAGAGTGGCTCCCGGTCGGAAGCCTTTCCGATTGTACGGCTTCGCGAGAGGCTGGCGGACTCGGGAGGGCCCCCGAGGGCGGGTCCCTGCCGACAGCCCGATCCGCGCAGCAGGCTACACTCGGGGAGCAGGCCGTGATGCGACACAGCGACAGGACACGCCTGCTGCGGGGGATGGCGGCAAACCTCCCTTTCGTCCTCAAGAACCTCAAGGCCCACGCCGCGAACCTGTACCGGAGGCAAGTCCTCGGCTCGAGCGTCGTCGTGCCGTACTCGGCGATCTTCTACGCCACGCACAAGTGCAATCTCGACTGCAGCTACTGCACGCAGAAGAACCCGCAGGTCTTCAGCGAGGAGCTCGGCACGAGCGACACGGTGAGGCTGCTGAGCAATATCCGCAAGGACGTGGACACAATCCTTATCACCGGTGGCGAGTGCACGGTCCGGCCCGACATCGAGGACCTGGTCATCGCGGCGCGGACGGAGGCCCGCTTCCGGTCCGTCCTCGTCGTGACCAACGGCGTCCTGCTCGATGCCAAGCGCCGCATGCTCCCTTACCTGAACGGTCTGATATGCAGTCTCGACGCGATCTCGCACGACACGGCCGAGCCGCTCTCCAAGAGCGCCGCCGTCCCTAGGGTCATCTCCAACCTCCTGATGGCGAAGGAGATCCTTCCGCCGCAGGCGATAACCGTCTCGTGCGTGCTGGAGCAGTGGAACCTGAGCGAGGCAGAGCGCATCCTCGAATTCTGCGCCGACAACGGGTTCGTCTTCTCGGTGCAGTCGGCCCAGACAAACGGGAAGTTCCCGAACTTCGCGCTGCTGCGCGATCCGCGCTATCGCGACTTCGTCGAGCGCCTGATCAGGCTGCGGGAACGGAACGAGGTGCGCATCAACGGCACGCCCAAGCTGCTGCGGACCCTGCTCCTGTTCGAGGCGTTCACGTGCTATCCGACGATGTTCCCGAGGATCTACCCGAACGGCGACGTGTTCTACCCCTGCGAGGCCCTGCGCAAGATCGCGGGGAATGTCCTGGAGGACGGCTCGATCTCCGCCGCCTTCGAGCGGGGCCGGAAGCTGTACGGCGACGTGCCGGAGTGCAAGAACAACTGCTACCTGTTCGGGAACGTGCTGTCCTCGTACTACGTCGAGGATTTCTGGGGGCTGGCGGGCGACACCGTCCGGGCGCGCGGCTAGCCCGGCGCGCGGCTCAGGCCTCGAACCCGTGCATCTTGCGGTACAGCGGCCCGTCGTAGCGCTGCGTCGACTTGAAGTGCTCGTGCCGCCCGTCCCCGGCCTCGGGAGCCGCCAGGGCCATGACACGCTCCCGCTCCGCGGCCGAAAGGGGGCGGAAGCCGCGCGCGATCCCGATGTCGGCCATCAGCTGGTCCATGCGGAGATAGCCCCTCACGATCGAGGAAACCGGCAGGCTTAGCGCCCACCGCACGCACATCTCGGCGGTGACATCGGTCGTGGACGGAATCTCCGCCACTCGCGGGCCGCCGCCCAGGCACTTCATCCCGATCACGCCGACATCCCTGGCCAGGCACGCCGGCACGACCTCCCGCTGGAAGGACCGGTAGAAGTGGTCCATCGGATTGATCGGCATCTGGGACGTGGCCCAGTCGAATCCCTTGTCGAGCATTCTGAGGTGGATTCTGGGGTGCTTGTGCCCGGTGAACCCGATGTGCCGGACCTTGCCGGCCTTCTGCGCCTCCAGGGCGACCTTCAGGCCCCCGCGCTCAAAGACCCAGTCCGGGTCGTTGTCGTAGTTGATCTCGTGGAACTGCCACAGGTCGATGTACTCGGTCCCCAGCCTGCGCAGGCTGTCGTCGAGGCATTGCCGGGAGAACTCCGCGTCCCGCCCGGAATTCTTCGTCATCAGGAACACCTTGTCCCGACGGCCTTGCATGGCCCGGCCCATGAACTCCTCGGCGTAGCCGTCGTGGTACATCCAAGCGTTGTCCCAGAAGAACACTCCGTTGTCCAGGGCCGCGTGCGCCAGGCGAATCGCGGTGGCTTCGCCGTCGTCCTGCGCCGCGCGCCCGAGGTGGGCGCCGCCGAGACAGAGGATGGAAACCTGCTCGCCGGTCCGGCCCAGGCGCCTGGTCGGGATACCCCTACCGGCGTCGTCCTGGGCGACAGCCTGCGCGGAAAGCGCCGCGGCGGCATCGAAGGCCAAGTCCTTCGGTGGGCATGTCAGCCAGTATAGGGAACGCGACTGTCCGCGGGAGCGGCCCGGCTACCGGGACGGCGGCGGTGCCGAGGCGAAGAGCCCCCGCGGCCGCAGGCTGACGATCCTCCATTTCCCGCCCCGCTTGCGCAGGCCGATCGATAGGGTCTCCCGTCGCCGCTCGACGGGCCCCGGGTCGAGCTTGGGCGTCAGGTCGAGCTGCCAGTCGACGCTCACGGTCCACCCTCCCGGGCCCTCGTCCGGAGAGCCGCTCTCGACCGAGGACGCAATGCGCCGCTGCGCCGCGAGCGCGAAGAGCTGCTCGCGGAACCTGTCGAAGCCTTCGAAGGACCGCCGGTCGAACCAGGCCAGGAAGAGCGGGGCGTTTCCCGCCTGCAGCGCCCGGCTCGCGTCGCGGATGGCCCTGCGGATCGCGTCGGCGTCCGCCAGGCTCTCGGCGCGGCACGGAGGCGGCGTGACCGCGAGCGCCGCAGCGATCAGGGCCGCGCCGGCCCCGCGGTGCAGCCAGGACGCTTGCTGCCGAAGGGGCATGCCCGTGCCGGTGCCCGCCTGGCCTAGGCCTCGCGGAAGGGGCTCCGGCCGATGGCGTAGTCGAGGGCTTCCTGCGGCACCTTGTACTCCGAATGGGCGGTGTTGCCGACAAAGCCGAGGTCCCGCACCCCCGCCGGGCTCGTGTAGTAGGCGTCCACGATCAGCTTCCTCGCCCAGCCGAAGAACTGCAGGCCCCGGCGGAGGTCCGAGGGCCTCTTCACCCCGAATACCGAGAAGCGCTCGTACTCCGACGTCGCCCACCTCGTATCGGAGCCGGTCTCGTTGCGCTCCGCGTCCACGAGAGCGTCGAGCAGGGCCGCCTGCTCGCTCTCGCCGGCCGCGGCGAAGGCTTCGCCGCTGCGCGCCCGCGAGGCGGCATCGAGCCATAGCAGGCCGCCGGTGAAGATGTCGGCCAGTTCCTGGTTCTCGCTCGCCAGCAGGTCGATGAACTCCGGCGCTCCGCCCTCGCGGCCGCTCGGGCCGCCCTCGTCGGCGGGAACGATCAGCTCGGAGAGCCGCTCGAGAGTTGCGAACTCGTGCTCGTTGAAGAACTTGACGGTGTACGTTCCGCTGAACGTGCGCTCGCTCTCGGCCTGTTCGTGCACCTGGGCCGCATCCGCGGGAGCGATGCCCCGCGCCAGGCCGCCGGCGGCCACGGCCAGCGCGATCCGCCTCAAGGCGTCGCGCCGCGAGAGCCGGTCGATCGGAACGAATCCCTGCGCGTCAGACATTGCCCTTCCTCAGCTCCTCGGAGAGGTATTCCGCCGTCCGCCAGGAGAGCGCGTTGATCGTCAGCGTGGGGTTCTTGTCGGGATTGCTGACGAACGTCGAGCCGTCGGCCAGGAACAGGTTCCGGACCTCGTGGGCCTGGCAGTACGGGTTGACCACGGAGGTGGACGGGCTGTCGCCCATGCGCGCCGTCCCGACCTCGTGAATGATCGAGCCGGGAACGGCTATGCCCTCGCTCTCGCGGGCTTGGTTGCCGATGCCCAGGACCTTCCCGCCGGCGGCCTCGATCAGGTCGCGGAACGTCCTCTCCATGTGGCGCGCCTGCTTCCATTCGTAGTCGCTGAACGAGAAATGGAATCGCGGCACGGGAATGCCCCAGCGGTCGACCACGTCCGGGTCGATGTCCATGAAGCTCCGGTCGTTCGGAATCATCTCGCCGCGCCCGGAGAGACCGATGCCCGTGCCGTACTGCTCTCGGACCATCCGCTTGAGATCCTTGCCGTAGCCGGCCCTGCGGGCGATGCCGCTGAAACTGCCGGGGCCCGGCATCCGGAAGCCGCCGCCCATCTCGATGTGATATCCCCGCGGGAAGTCGAGCTTGCTGTGGTCGTCCCAGAGCCACCAGGGAGCGTACAGGTGGGCCCCGCCGAAACCGTCCGTGTCGTAGCGCGGCATGCCCTCCAGCGCGGGCAGCGTTCCGCGGAGACTGAACCCGACGGTGTCCATCAGGTAGCGGCCGACGAGGCCGGAACCGTTCGCGATGCCGTTGGGGAAGTGCTTGGACTTGGAGTTGAGCAGCAGCCGGGCGGTCTCGCAGGAGGAGGCGGACAGCACGACCGCGCGGGCTTCAAGCCGCTTCTCCGATCGGGACTGCTTGTCGATGAACACCACGCCCCGGGCGAGGCCGTCCTCGGTCGTCTCGACTTCCCGCACCATCGCGTCCGTGATCACGGTGACGTTGCCGGTCTTCATGGCCGGGAAGACATCCACCTGGGAGGCGGAGTAGTTCGACTCCGTCAGGCAGCCCCGGCCGCACTGGCCGCAGTAGTGGCAGGGCGCCCGCCCGTTGAGCGCGCGCGTGATCACCGCCCTGCGGTTGGCAATGAACGGGACTCCCAGGCGCTTGCCCGCGGCCCTCATCAGCCGCTCGTGGACCTTCGGCTCGGGAGGCTCGTGGAACTTGCCGTCAGGAGCGCTGCGGATTCCCTCGACCGTGCCGGTGACTCCGATGTACGACTCGGCCCGGTCGTACCAGGGAGCGATATCCTCGTACGCGATGGGCCAGTCCCAGCCGATCCCGTCGCGGGAGTACGGCTTGAAGTCGATGTCCGAGAAGCGGAAGGACATGCGCCCGTAGTGATTGGTCCGCCCGCCCACGACACGGGAGCGGAACCACTCGAACTGCGTTCCCGGCGCGGAAGTGTACGGCTCGCCGTCGAGTTGCCAGCCGCCGCTGACCGCCGTGAAGAACCCGAACGCTGTGCCCTTCCCGAAGTAAGCGCTGCCGCCGCGCTCGGCCGCCCGGTGCCCGTAGTCGTAGGGCCAGTCGTTGGTCTTGAAGTCCCGCTGGGGCTCCAGCATGGGACCGGCCTCGACCAGCGCGACCTTGATTCCCTTCTCGCCCAGGACGCGCGCCATCGTGCCGCCCCCGGCCCCGGCCCCTACGACGATCACGTCGTACCGCGATTCCGCCATGGCTGTCCGCCCCTTTCCTGCTCCGTCGCTGCCCGGCCTGCCGAGTGCATCCGCCGCCCGGCCGGCGCCCGCCCCTACTGCAGGCTGGCGGGCAGCGGGTCCGGCCGTCTGCTGACGACCCCGTCGTAGGCCTCTGCGATGGAGATGTTATGCGTGGTCAGCGTGTGGCCCGTGGACTGGTCCAGGTTGATGCGCGCGTTGGCGTACTCGTTCATCGTCGCGATCAGGCTGGTCCGTGAATTCGCCAGGTCCCGCTGCGCCTGCACGACCTGGAAGATCGTCGACGCCCCCAGGTCGTACCGCTTCTGCTCGGCATCCAGCGCTGCCTGCTGCAGTTCCTGCGCCTTGAGCGCCGCCGAATAGCGGGCCCGCGCCTGCTGGATCCGGATGACCGCCGACTGCACCTCCGACCGGATTGCGTTCTCGGCCTGCACGAGCTGGATTTCCTGCTGCCGCTGCTCGAGCAGGGCGGCAGTGTAGTCGGCCCTGGCCTGACGGTTCTTCAGCGGGATGTTGAGCTGCAGGCGGATCTGGTAATCCGGGAAGTTGCGGCGCAGCAGCTGGCCGCCCGCCGTGGCGAGGCCGCCGAGAAAGAACGGGGAGACGAAGTCGCTCTGCCCCGGGCTCGCCAGGAACTGCTGGTTGACGGCGCCGGCCAGGGCGTTGTTTGTGAGATCGACCGTGAGGTCGGCGCTCGGCAGCATGCCGTTCTTGACGCCGGAAAGGCCGAGCTCGGTGTTCCTCATCCGGATGCGGTTCTGGGCCATGTCCGCCCGGGCGCTCAGGGCGAGATCCATCAGAACCGGCAGCGGCTCGATCTGCTGGTCCATATCGACGCGGATCTCGTCGGTCGGGATGATCTCCGCATGCTGCAGCGTGGGACTGGCGATGCCGTTCACGCTGATCGCGTCCTTGAGGAGCGTCTCCTGCAGCTGGACCTCGGTCTGGGCAGCGGTCAGGTCCGCCTCGCGAGCGGCCACCTCGGCCTCGGCGCGGATGATCTCGATGGGCGCCAGCGTGCCGATCTCCACGCGGCGCTTGTTGTCGCTGTACAGCTTGTTGGCCAGCTCCAGGTTCTGGCGCTGGCTCTCGACCTGCGCGCGGAGCGAGACCAGGCCCCAGTAGATGCCGGCCACCCTGGTGACCACCTCCTCGACCTGCCTCTTGAACTGCAGGTTCGAGATCTCGTGGTTGTTGCTCGCGACCCGGATATTGCGGGTGTTGACAGCGATGCCGAATCCCTGCAGCAGCGGCTGGGTCATCCGCAGGGTCAGCGCGCTGATCAGGGACGGATTGAAGTTCGTGCGGAGGCTGTTGGTCTCGGCCCTGGAATTGGACCAGACCAGCGCCATGGTGGCGCCCGTCGGGAATCCCTGTCGGATGCCGAGCTGGGAGTTGCTGATCTCCCGCACGAGGGTGTTGGTGCCCGTGACGAAGTTGCTGGTCTGCGGATTGGAGAAGTGGCCCCAGTCGATGTTGCCGAACATCGAGGGGTCGAGGTTCACCGCCTGCGTGCCGAAGAAAGTGCTGGCGTCCCCGATGCTGCCCGCACCGCCTCCGCCGCCGCCCGCACCGGCCCCGACAAGGCCGGCTCCGCCGCCGCCCGCCCGCTGGGTGATGCCGGTTGCCTGGCCGACCGGACCGCCCCCGCCGGTGTCCCCGAGGCCGGTCGAGAGGGTGCTGATCTGATTCTGGACGCCGCGGAGCTGGGCACCCGACTTGGAGCGCATCAGATCGTTCGCCGCGCTCTTCGGCCCGTACCGCGACCAGGCGATGTCAAGGTTGTTCTCGATCGCCAGGGCCAGAGCGTCCGAGAGCGAGAGGTACAGCTTGGCGTCGTGCAGCAGCGCCTCGAGCCGGCCGGAGTTGCGCAGGGAGATCTCGGGAACCTCCGGGGCGTCGAAGATGTTCGCGAAGGGAGGCCACGACGAGGCTCCCTCGCTGTAGTCGATGGGCCGCGAGCGGAACGTCTGGGCACTCGCTAGGGGCTGCAGGACAAGGATCGCCGCCAGCAGCAATGGCAGTTCAACACTCCGGTTCTTCATTGGGGACTAACGGAAGGAGGCACTGCCAGCGAAGGCGCAGAATCCCAGAGCTAGTAGACGCTTCGGGAGCGCGACCGGTTACCGAATCCGGCCGCCGTCCACGCTACTCTGCTCTTGTCGATGCCGCCTCCCCGCACTTGGAAGCTGACACTATCTTACGACGGAACGGGATTCGCGGGCTGGCAAGTCCAGCCTCGCCAGCGGACGGTCCAGGGCGTGCTGGAGGCGGCTCTCGCGCGCATCGAGGGCAGTCCGGTCAGGGCCGCCGGTTCCGGACGGACGGACGCCGGGGTCCACGCCCTGGGCCAGGTCGCTTCGTGCTCCATGCGCAACCCGATTCCGGCCGAGGGGCTGCAGCGGGCCCTCAATCGCCTGCTGCCCGCCGAAATCCGCGTCACGGGCGCGTCGGAGGCCGACGACGGGTTCCATGCGAGGCACTCGGCTCGGGCGAAGACCTACGAGTACCGGATTCACCGCGGTCGGATCTGCCCGCCATTCGAAGCCCGCTACGTCTACTGGCACCCGTTCGCGCTGGACGAGGCCGCGATGGCCGCTGCCGCAGCGCGCTTCGAAGGGGAGAGGGACTACCGCTCGTTCGCTTCGGAAGGGGGAGAGCTGCCCGAATCGACGGTGCGGACGATCCACTCGTCGGACTTGCGCCGTGAAGGGAACCTGCTGCTGTACAGGGTGCGGGGATCCGGTTTCCTGTACCGGATGGTGCGCAATCTGGTCGGGACCCTGCTCGAGGTCGGGCGCGGCAACCTGACCGGGGACGACATCGACCGGATCCTGCTGGCCCGGGACCGAAGGGCCGCGGGACCGACAGCGCCGGCCCGCGGGCTGTTCCTGGACAGCGTCGAGTATCCGGCCGGCCCGGCCTAGCTCGTCCGCGAGACGATGAACGTGGCGATGTCGCGAAGCTCCCGCGCCGCCTCGCCGAAGCACTCGAGCGCAGAGAGCGCTTCCTGCAGGCACCGCTGGGCAAGATCCTTGGAGGCATCGATACCGTACAGGGCGGGATAAGTCGCCTTGTCCTGGACAGAGTCCTTTCCCGCAGTCTTGCCGAGATCCTCCGAGGAGGCCACGACATCGAGCACGTCGTCAACGATCTGGAACGCCAGCCCGATGCGGCTCCCGAATTCCCCGAGCGCCGCGAGACGGCGGGGCCCGGCACCGGCGCAGATGCCGCCGAACCGGACCGAGGCCCGGATCAGGGCCGCGGTCTTGGCCCGGTGGATGTACTCCAGGGCATCCGCTGACGGCTCCCGGCCCTCGGCCTCGAGGTCGGCGACCTGCCCGCCGATCATCCCGTCCTGCGAGCCGCCGGCGGCGGAGAGTTCTCCGACGAGCCTGGCTCGCGTCCCCGCGGGCAGGTCGACTTCCGCCAGGATCCGGAACGCAAGCGTCAGCAGGGCATCGCCGGCGAGGATCGCCAACGCCTCTCCGTAGGCCTTGTGGCAAGTCGGCTGGCCGCGCCGCAGGTCGTCGTTGTCGAGCGCGGGGAGGTCGTCGTGGATGAGCGAGTACGTATGCACGCACTCGAGCGCGCAGGCAGCCCGCATCGCTCCGGGCGAGCCGCCGCACGCATCCGCGGCCGCGATCGCCAGAATCGGCCGGATGCGCTTGCCCCCGGCGAAGACGCTGTGCCGCATCGCGGCGTGGATGGTCCCTGGGGGCTCGTCCGCGGGGGGCAGCACGCTGTCGAGTTCCCGGTTGACCCGCTCCCGCTGGCCGCGCAGGTACTCGAGGAGACTCACGGGCGGCGCCCGCTAGACTGCCACGTCCGAGCCATTGCCGACGCTGTAGGGCTCGGCCTCGCGACCGCCGCCCTTCTTGGTCAGGATCTCGACCTTGGACTCGGCCGAGTCCAGCTGCTTGCGCAGCCCCTGGCTCAGTTGAACGCCCTCCTCGTACAGCTTCAGGGACTGTTCCAGCGAGATGTCCCCGTCCTCGAGCTGCTTGACGATCCCTTCCAGCTTCGCGAGCCCCTGTTCGAAGCTCTCTTCCTGCGGTTGGTCAGACATCGGGCACCACGGCAATCATTGTACTTGGCCTTGCGGCTCCGGGCCCGGCACGCGGGCACCCGGCGGCCGTGCGGCCCGGTGCGACAATGTCACGTCGCCCGGAGAGCCCGATGCCGCCGTTTCCTTGGTCCCTTTGCGAAATCGAGTCCCTGGCGGGCACCGGCGAAGTGACGGCCGAGCGCATGCTCCGGGCGTCCGAGGACGCCATCGACTCCCTGGAAGGGGAAATCCGGGCCTGGGCCTGGCTGGACCCGGCTCGCGCGAGGGAGCGCGCGCGGTCGGCCTCGCGCCTGGGCGCGCTGGCCTCGCCGGGCCCGCTGTTGGGAGTGCCGTACGGAGCCAAGGACATCTTCGACACTGCCGGCATGCCGACCGAGTGGGGCTCGCCGGCGCAGCGGGGGCGCCGGCCCGGGACCGATTGCGAACTCGTGGCGAAGCTGGACTCGCTGGGTGCGGTGCTGGTCGGCAAGACACACACGACGGCATACGCGTACTTCGACCCCGCCCCGACCAGGAATCCGCGCAACACCGCCCACACCCCAGGGGGGTCCTCCAGCGGGTCGGCGGCGGCGGTTGCGGCCGGGATGGTGCCGCTGGCGATCGGCAGCCAGACTCAAGGCTCCGTGCTGAGGCCGGCGTCTTTCTGCGGCATTGCCGGGTTCAAGCCCACGTTCGGGCTGCTGCCGCTCGGCGGGGTCATGCGTTTCGCCCCGACGCTGGATCACGCCGGCCTCTTCGCCAGGGACTCGAGCGACATCCGAGTGGCCTGGCGGGCGCTCGGGCTGGAGACCGAGGGGGATCCGGCAACTGAAATCACGGTTCTCGACTGGCCGCCCGGAAACCGCGTCGAGCCAGCCATGGCCGCGGCGTTCCGATCCGCGATCCAAACGCTCGCGGCAGGCGGAATCCGCGTGACAAGAGCCGCGCGCCCGCCGCTCTTCCCCGCTCTCCCCGGCGCGGCTCGCACGGTGATGGCATGGGAAGCGGCCCGCGAGCACTGGGAGGACTACCGCGCGTCCGGCGCCGCCATCGGGGCGAGACTGGCAGCCCTGCTGGAGGAGGGAAGCGAGATTCCGGCCGGGGAATACCGCTCAGCCGGCGCATTCCTGCGTAGCGCCCGGACGGCGTTCGCCGAGTGGTCGGCGGACCACCCGGTCATCGCAACGCCGGCTGCACCGGGACCGGCCCCGGCCGGCCTCGGCTCAACAGGGGACCCGCGCTGCAACGCGCCCTTCACGGCGCTGGGGGTGCCCGCGATCTCGATCCCGATGCCGGTTGCCGAAGGCGAGCTCCCGCTCGGCCTGCAGCTGGCGGGCCGGGCCGGCGAGGACTCCCGGCTGCTGGCTACCGCAACTGCCTGCGAGCACCTGCTTCGCCCTAGCCCTTGACCGCCCGGGCCGGGGGGCATTCGCCGTCTCCGGCCGAATTCGCGGCCGTGCGGCGCGGCCGATGCGTGCTAATCTCAAGATTCGGGGCCGGTTCGGCATGCGGATTCTCCTGGCCGGCGGGGGCGAAGGTGCCGCCCTTATCGCAGCGCGCCTCATTCGCGAGGGGAATGAGGTCACGATCGTCGAGAAGGACGCCGAGCGCTGCTCGGAACTGGAAGAGCACCTGGACGCCAAGGTCGTCCACGGCAGCGCGGGCAGCGTCCGCACCCTGACCAAGGCGGGCGTGGCCGATGCGGAGATGTTCATCGCGGAGACCGACTCCGACGAGATCAACCTGCTGGCCTGCATGATCGCGCAGACGGAGTCGAACGCGAAGGTCAAGGTCGCCCGGATCCGCACCCACGAGTTCGAGCAGTGGGGGCGGATCCTCCACGAGATGGGCCTCAAGCTGGACCGGATCATCCATCCGGAGACCACGATCATGCGGCGCATCATGCGCGTCCTGCACGTCCCGGGCGTTTCCGACATCCTGGACTTCGCGGACGGCGAGATCAAGCTGTTCGGAATGAACATCGACCGGGACGCGTGGTTCGCCGGGAAGACTGTCGAGGAACTCGACGCCGCCGGCCCGCCTCCCGACTGCCTGATCGCGATGATCTTCCGGGGCCCGCAGGTGATCATCCCGCACGGCGCCCAGCGCCTGGAGCCGGGAGATCACATTTACATCTGCACCACCCGCGAGAACCTAGACGCCGTTCTGGGCTTCATGGGAATCCGGCCCAAGAAGGCCCTGCGGCGGGTGGTGATCGTCGGCGGCAGGCAGCTCGGCATCTGGGTCGCCCAGGATCTGGAACGCAGAGGCGTCTCCGTGAAGCTGATCGAGCGCGAGCCGGGCCGCTGCGAGCTGGTCTCGAACATCCTCGACAAGACCGTCGTCGTGCACGGCGACGGAACCGACCAGCAGACGCTCCAGGAGGAGAACATCGAAGGGTCCGACGCATTCCTGGCGCTGTCCCGCGATGACGCGGATAACATCGTCGCCTCGCTGCTGGCGAGGAGGCTGGGGGCTCACAAGGTCGTCGCGCTCATCAACCGGCTCAACTACCTGCCCATTGTCCAGAGGCTCGGCATCAACACGTCCATCAGCCAGCGGCTGACGGCGGTGGACATGATCCTGCAGTACGTGCGGAAGGGCAGGGTGCTGTCGGTGACCAGCTTCCGCGAGGAGGAGGCGGAGGCGATCGAGATGATCGCCGCGAAGGGTTCGAGGATCATCGACAGGAAGCTGCGCGACATCCAGCTCCCAAGGGGCGCGATCGTCGGCGCGATCGCGCGGCCGAACGGCCACGTCTGCGTGCCGCGCGGGAACGCGACAGTCCATGAGGGCGACCGCGTGATCATCTTCACCCTCGAGAGCCTGGTGCCGGAATTGGAAAAGGCGTTCCTGCCGGGGCGCAGGAGCAGGAGGGACGCTGCGTGATCCACTGGGCCCCCATCGGCAGGGTGGCGGGTCTCTTCCTGGCGGCCTTCGGGGCCACGATGGGCTTGCCCGTGGCCTACTCGGTCGCGACCGGAGGCGAGGACCTGGGCCCGCTGGCCGCGGCAATGGCCATCACGGTGGGGACCGGAGGGCTGCTCTGGACGCTGGCGCGGCACGCGAAGCGCGAGCTCACGCAGCGGGAGGGAATCCTGCTGACGGTGTTCGTATGGGCGGGGGCCAGCGTCTTCGGCGGGCTTCCGTTCCTGCTCGCCCCGGGGATCGATTCGTTCACCGACGCGGTGTTCGAGTCGGCCTCCGGCGTGACGACGACCGGGGCCTCGATTCTGACAGACATCGAGGGCCTCTCGCGTCCGGTCCTGCTCTGGCGGGCCCTCTCGTCATGGCTGGGCGGTATGGGGATCGTCGTCCTGGTGATCGCCGTCCTGCCGCTGGTGGGCCACGGAGGCATGCACCTGTACCGAGCCGAGTTCTCCGGAGCCAAGTCCGAGAAGCTCAAGCCCCGCGTGGCCGAGACGGCCACGTCCCTGTGGGGCATCTACCTGGCCCTCACGGCGGCGCTGTGCCTGCTGCTGATGCTGGCGGGCCTGGAGCCGTTCGACGCGGTCGCGCATGCGTTCGCGACGCTGGCCACCGGCGGGTTCTCGACGCGCGCAGCGAGCATCGGCGCGTTCGCCAGCCCGGCGGTCGAGTACATCACCTCGTTCTTCATGTTCCTGGGAGGGACGAGCTTCATCCTGCATTACCGCGCAGTCCTCGAGCGGCGGCCCCTCGGCGCGCTCCGGGACTACGAGTTCCGCCAGTACCTGGCCACTGCGGCCGGCGCGACCCTCGTCGCGTTCGTGCTGCTTCACACGCAGCTCGGATACGGCATCGAGAGAGCCTTGCGGACCTCGCTCTTCCAAGTCACCTCGATCCTGACCACGACTGGCTTCAGCACGGACGACTTCGAACTGTGGCCGCCGCTAGGCCAGCTGATTCTCCTGGTCCTGATGTTCACCGGCGGCTGTACCGGCTCGACCGCAGGCGGGATGAAGATCTCCCGGGTCGCCCTGCTCGCCAAGGTCGTGTCCAGGGAGTTCAAGCGCATGGTCGAGCGGCACGGCGTGTTCGCCGTTCGGCTCGGCGGCCGGGTGATTCCCGAGCCGACCATCCAGAGCCTGCTGAATCTCGTCTATCTTGCGTTCGTGGTCAACTTCGTGTCGTGCCTGGCGCTCGCCGCGGTCGGCGTGGACGTGCTGACCGCGATCTCCGCGGTCGCGGCCTCGATGTTCAATATCGGGCCCGCCCTCGGCGGCGTCGGGCCGACCGACAACTACAGCCATCTTCCGGCTGTCGCGAAGTGGGTGCTGAGCTTCGACATGATCGCCGGCCGACTGGAGTTCTACACCCTCCTGGTGACCGTGACGCCGTGGTTCTGGCGCAAGTGACTGCATGATCCGCTGACAGGGTTCCTGGTCAGCCCGAGCTCTCCGGAAGGCATGTGAGGAGGCCGGCCTCCTGCGCCGTCGGCAGAATCGGATCCAGCTAGCGAGCCTCCCGCATGATGTCGGCTGGGTGCGCGCGCCGTTCCCGGCACTTAGGCGCGCATGCGGCCTTCTCTCACCGCGAGGCTGGAGTGACCGAGAAGCGAGGACACACCCGTGATCGGCACGCCGGCGAGAAGGAGAGCGACTGCAACTGCCTGCGGTGGCCGCTGCCGGAAGGCCAAGCCCTGACTGGCGAGCCACTCGCCCCAAGCGCCGTAGCAAGCACCCAGCCGCCCTCGCCCTGCCGGTCGGGAATTAGCGCTCCCGGACGGCTTCGGCGGCTGCCGCGAGGGTTTCCTGCACAATCGCGGGCAGCGCGAGAAAGACAGCGATTCCAGGCTCTGCGAGGCGTCGGCTTCCCGTCCGGAACTATCCCGCTCAGTCCGGATCCGGAGCCTTGCCAGGCCCGCCGGGGGCGCCATTCGTGCCGCGAGGGGATGGTTCGGGACCCGTTCGGCCAAGCTAGGGGGATTCGACGGGTAGAGCAGCCGAGGCCGATTCTATTGAGGAATAAGCGGTAGGCAGCGTGTTGATCCGGAGGTCAGTGCTTCCGGGTCCCTGTGCCTCGGGCCGACTCCCGCGCTTCAACGATCGCAGCCTTCATTAGCCGGGGAAGGCGGGATTCCATTCGATCCATGCGGTCAGATAGCCGCCCCTCCAAACCCTCGATCGAATCCTTGATTTCTTGGGCTAGCTCCTTCCGCAGCGAGTCCCTTTGGTGCCAAACCCAACCGCACACCGTAGCGACACTGCCTGCGGCGATTGGCACCAGCCTCCAAATGCCCGTTTCGCCCGCCGTCGTCCTAGCCTCAGGCTCCCCAGCCTCAATCTCCATTGTAGGCCCTGCCTCCGCGGTCGGCAGTGGACGGCGCCGGTCCACTAGCCAGCCGCAAGACTCGGAGCCGCCCTCACCGCTTCCGGGTCAGGTTGAACTCGCCACGAGGCTTCTAGCGCCTTCCACCGTGGCGGCCGCTTCCGCCCGGCAACTCCCGAGGCTCCGAGTATCGGCGGCGGGTCCGTACCGGGCGGCTTGCTTTCCGGCTCTATGTGTTTCCGCCTCAGGTCCGCGCCGATCGTAGAAGACAAGCCAAATGTGCATTTCGAGCGAATCATGGCGGAAAATCGCTAGTGTCGCGGGACTGGAAGACTTAGCGTAACAGCCGAGATCAATGACTTACAGACGATCTGAGTGTGTCCGAGACTTGAACGCTCAGGCGTCCGTGGCATCGCATTACCAGTCCCGAATTCCCGAGCCGGAACCCACAGTCCGCCAAGCCCGAGTCCCGCAGCGAAGACGTGGCTTGAATCGCCCGTGGCGCTTTCCTGCATGATTCCCCAACCTGGGCCTTCGCTGGCGTGCCTCTGGGACTCGGCCCGCAGCGCGATCTCGAGTTCGAACTCATCGGCCGAGCGTTCCTCGCAGCCCGCTCCCCAGGACTCGGCGTCCTCGGCTGTGAACTCGGGGAACTCGGCGAGAGGGACGAATGGCCCATCCCCGCCTGCGCGCGCGATCTCCGCTCCCAGCTCCTCGTCGGAAAGGTGCTCGTATCCGGTGGGCATTGTCTCGAGTCTACCGTCGGTAGCAGCGGTCCCGCCCGCTCTCGGTGTGCTGACGTCCCTCTCGCAAGCCAATTCGCCCTGCAGATCGCTGCCGGGCTGTACCGCCGGGAGCTTGGAATCGCGCCAGAGAGGCAGCAGGCCGCGGAGCCTGCCCGCCCCGGCAGTCGCTGTCCAGAGCCGCTGCGGGCCCTGATACTCTGGAGTTGGAGAGCGGCGGTGGACGCGCTCGCACGCACCGCGGCCGCAAACGGAACGCGAGGACTGCGATGAACCTGGACTTCACCAAGTGCGACGGGTTGGTGCCGGCTATAGTCCAGGACCATCGAGACGGGCGGGTGCTGATGCTGGGATTCATGAACGAGGAGGCGTTCGCCAAGACTGCCGACTCGGGAATGGTCACCTTCTACAGCCGCACCCGGAACAAGCTCTGGACCAAGGGAGAGAGTTCCGGGCACGTCCTGCTGGTCAAGCGGATCGAGGTCGACTGCGACCTCGACTCGCTGCTGATCCAGGCCGAGGCCCGCGGGCCCGGCGTCTGCCACGAGGGATTCCGCAGCTGCTTCTTCCGGAAGCTGGACGGCGGGTCGTGGGTGCGCGACGAAGAGCGGACCTACGATCGGGACGCTGTGTACGCATCCTGAGGCCGGGGCAGGGTTCGCGCCATGCTCCGAGTCATAGACAGCCGGGATCGGGAGATCCTGGACGCGATCCTGCACGGGCGCGGCCTGCGACTTTCCCAGGCCGAGCGCGCCGTGGAGCCGATTCTCAGCGCCGTTCGCGAGCGGGGCGACGAAGCGCTGCTCGAATACGCCCGTAAGCTCGACGGCCTGGTTGACGAACAGGTCCGGGTCCCGGCAGATTCCCTGGCCCGGGCGCAGAAGGCGCTGGGCCCGGGTTTCGTCGAGGCCGTCCGCGTCGCCTCCGAACGCATCCGCCGCTACGCCGAGCGCCAGCTCCCGCCGGAATGGATCGAGCCGGCAGGACCGGGCGTCGAGCTCGGCCAGCTGGTCCGCCCGCTCGACTCGGTCGCCGCCTACGTTCCCGGCGGGCGGTATCCCCTGCCCTCGACCGTGATGATGACGGCGATTCCCGCCCAGATCGCCGGCGTGCGGCGCGTGGCAGTTGCCTCGCCTCGGCCCGCGCCCCAGACCCTGGGAACCGCGGCCATGCTGGGACTCGAGGAGTTCTACGCGGTCGGCGGGGCGCAGGCAATCGCCGCGTTCGCCTTCGGCACCGAGAGCATCCCGCGGGTGGACCGCATCGTCGGGCCCGGCAACGCGTACGTCGCGGCGGCCAAGAAGCTGCTGGCAGGCGAGACCGGCATCGACTTCGTGGCCGGGCCGACCGAGATCGTGCTGGTGTTCGAGTCCGGCGACCCGGCGGCGCTGGCCGCCGACATGCTGGCGCAGGCCGAGCACGACGCGGACGCGGCGGCGGTCCTGCTGACGCCGTCGGCCGGGCTTGCCGAAGCGGTCGCCGAGGAAGTCGCGCGTCAGATCCCGACGCTGCCGACGCGGGAGGTCGCTGCCATGGCGATCCGGCGGAACAGCGCGGCGATCGTCACCGAGAGCCTTGCCGAGGCATGCGACATCGCCAACCGATTCGCTCCGGAACACCTTTCCGTCAGCGAGTCCGTGCCGCTGTCGGAGATCCGGAACGCCGGCAGCGTGTTCGTGGGGCCCTGGAGCCCCGAGGCCGCCGGGGACTACGCGGCCGGTCCCAGCCACGTCCTGCCGACGGGAGGCGCCTCGCGTCTCCGGGGGGGCCTCAGCGTCCTCGACTTCGTCAAGATCGTGTCCGTGCAGCGCCTCACGGAACGAGGGCTGCGCGAGCTGGCTCCGGCTATCACCACGCTGGCACGGGCCGAGGGCCTCGAGGCGCACGCGCGGTCGATCGAAGCCAGGACGGGCACTCCGGCAGGAGGCTCGCGTGCCTAGCGCCCCGGTCCCGCGTGAGGCTGTCCAGCGGATGGCTCCGTACGCACCGCCGCTGGAGGATCGCGGCAGCAAGCTGCGGCTCGACTTCAACGAGAACCTGTCGGGCTGTTCTCCGGCCGTCCTGGGAGTCCTGCGGGAAGCCGCCACTGGCGGGTTCGTCGCGACGTATCCCGAGTACACCGACGCCAGGCGGAGACTGGCCGAGCACCTGGGGGTCGAGACCGACCAGGTGACCCTGGGGGCTGGCAGCGACGAGGCGATCGGCGCCCTCCTGCACACGTACGTCGATCCGGGGGACGAGGTGGTCATCCCCGCGCCTTCGTTCAGCATGCTGAAGTTCTACACCGAGCTGCTCGGGGGCAGGCCGGTGCTGGTGCCGTTCCGCGGCCCGGACCTTGAGTTTCCCGCCGAGGAGATCGTTCGCGCTGTCGGCCCGGCGACGCGCGCCGTCTGCATCCCGTCCCCGAACAATCCCACCGGGGGAGTCCTGACCCGTGTCCAGGCCGAGCGGATCCTCGCCGCGGCGGAGGGCCGCGCCGTCCTGATCGACGAGGCGTATTTCGAGTACCACGGCGAGACCATGCTGGACCTGCTGGGGGAATGGCCCAACCTGTTCGTGTCGCGGACATTCTCGAAGGCTACGGCATGGCAGGGCTGCGGGTGGGGGTGCTGGCATCCCAGGCCGGCAATATCGCCGCAGTCCGAAGGGGCCAGTCCCCCTACAGCGTCAACTCGCTCGCGGTTCGCTGCGCGCTGGCTGCGATCGAGGACGCCGGCTACGTGCGCGAGTACGTGCGGCAGGTGCTGGAAGCGCGCGAACTGCTCTGCGCCGCCCTCGACGAGCTCGGAGTCCGCCACTGGCCCAGCCGCGCCAACTTCGTGCTCCTCGATCTCGGGGACCAGGCCGGCAGGGCTTGCGCGGAGCTCTCCGAGCAGGGAATTCTGATTCGTGACCAGTCCGCCTCCATCCCCGGAGCTGCTCGCGTCACCGTGGGCCCGCTGCAGGAGACCGTGCGTTTCCTGACGGCTTTCCGGGAGGTCATCGGGCGATGAGCAGGCAGGTTCTCGTCTTCGACATGGACGGGGTGCTCGTGGACCCCGCGGAGACCTTCCGGCGGGCATTGATCGAGACAGTGCGCCACTTCGCGGGTGTCACCATGAGCCAGGACGACATCGTGCGGATCAAGAACGGGGGCGGCTACAACGACGATTCCGACATCGCGATGCTGGCCATCCGCTCGGCCGGCGTGTCCGCGGAACTCGCCGAGGTGCGGGCCTACGGCCGCCAGCTGTACTGGGGCGACGACGGCGAGGGGCTGATACGCAACGAGCGATGGCTCGCCGGCCCGGGCCTGCTCGAGCGGCTCGGGGCTAGAATGCGCCTGGCGATTTTCACGGGGCGCGGCCGCCAGTCGGCGCGGCACACCCTCCAGCGCTTCTGTCCCTCGATTGCGTTCGACCCGGTCGTGACCCACGAGATGGTCGCCAACGGCAAGCCCGCGCCGGACGGGCTGCTCTATATCCAGCGGGCGGCGCCGGGCCGCGAAATAGTTTTCGTCGGCGACAACATCGACGACTGCCGCTCCGCGAGGGCAGCGCGGGTCCGCTTCTTCGGCATCGTGTCGAGCGAGACGCCGAGGCACGCGGAGACGCGGGAGCTCTTCCGCCAGTCGGGCGCGGAAGACGTGCTCGAGACGGTCAACGACCTGGAGGACATGCTCGGATGACACCCGCCCGCAGCGCGCGGATCCGCCGCTACACCAAGGAGACGCGCATCGACGCCGAACTGAACGTCGATGGCGAGGGTCGCTACGACGTCCGGACGGGGATCGGCTTCTTCGACCACATGCTCGAGTCGTTCGCCCGGCACGGGGCGTTCGACCTCACGCTGCGGGCCGACGGGGACCTTGAGGTCGACCAGCACCATACGGTGGAGGACTGCGGCATCGTCCTGGGCCAGGCGTTCGCAGAGGCGCTCGGCGACAGGGCCGGCATCCTGCGGTCGGGGTACTTCCTCATGCCGATGGACGAGTCCCTGGCCGCGGCCGCCGTCGACCTGGGCGGCCGGCCCTGCCTGGTCTATAGCGCGGCGACGCGCTTCCGGCTGGTCGGCGACCTCCAGGCGGAGCTGCTGCACGATTTCTTCGACGGCTTCGCCGTCCACAGCGGAGCCAACCTGCACCTGAAGGTGCTGTACGGCCGCTCGAGCCACCACCGGATCGAGGCCCTGTTCAAGTGCTGGGCGAAAGCCATGCGCTTCGCATGCTCGAGGGACCCGCAGTTGCGGGACAGGCTGCCCAGCACCAAGGGAATCCTGGAAAGGGGCGCCTGAGTTGACAGCGGTATTCGACTACGGCGCCGGCAACCTGCGCTCGGTCGCCAATACGCTGGAGAGCGTCTCCGCTCCCTTCGAGATCGTGTCGGATGCATCCGGGCTGGAAGCCGCGTCACGCATCATCCTGCCCGGAGTGGGCCATTACGGGCAGCTGCTGCGCTCGCTGGACACGCTCGGGGTGCGACCGGCGCTCCGCGAGAGGATCGCGGCCGGCGTGCCGTTCCTCGGCATCTGCCTCGGGCTGCAGGCGCTGTTCGAGAGCAGCGAGGAGGCCGCCGAGAGCGGGCTCGGGGTCTATCCGGGGCGCGTGGAGCGCTTCCCGGCGGAGGCGCGAGTGCCCCAGATGGGCTGGAACTGCCTCGACCTGCAGGGAGCGCCGCGGCTGCTGCAGGGCATCGGAGCCAGCCCCTACGTCTACTTCGCCAACAGCTACTACGTGCCGGAGGACGTGGCCGGGACCCGCGCGGCCGCGCTATGCCAGTACGCCGGCCGCACGTTCTGCGCGGCCCTGGAAGCGGACAATGTCTTCGGCGTCCAGTTCCATCCCGAGAAGTCCGGGCCTCTCGGGCAGCGAATCGTGAGGAACTTCCTCGAGGTGGCCGGGTGCTGACGAAGCGCATCATCCCTTGCCTCGACGTAACCGGCGGGCGGGTCGTCAAGGGCATCAACTTCGTCGGCCTGCGCGACGCGGGGGATCCGGTGGAGCTGAGCGCCCGCTACAACGAGGACGGCGCGGACGAGCTGGTCTTCCTGGACATCACCGCCTCGAGCGACCATCGCGCCACGATGCTGGACGTGGTGGAGCGCACGGCGCGGAAGGTGTTCATCCCGCTCACCGTGGGCGGCGGCATCCGGTCCGTACCCGACGCCAGGGCCATCCTGATGGCGGGAGCCGACAAGGTCTCGGTCAACACGGCGGCCGTCGAGCGGCCCGGCCTGATCGGCGAGCTGTCCCGGGAGTTCGGCGCGCAGGCAGTGGTGCTCGCGATCGACGCACGGCGGTCCGGGCCCGGCCGTTGGAACGTCAACACCTACGGGGGCAGGAGGGACACCGGGATCGACGCCTGCGAGTGGGCGCAGCGCGGCGAGTCCCTGGGGGCCGGCGAGATCCTGCTCACGTCCATGGACACGGATGGCACGCAGGACGGCTTCGACTGCGATTTGACCCGCACGATCGCGGGCGCCACGCGCATCCCGGTCATCGCCAGCGGCGGCGGCGGAACGCCGGAGGACTTCGTCCGGGTCCTCACGGACGGGCGGGCCGATGCGGCGCTGGCCGCGTCGATCTTCCACTACGGCACGTACACCTCCGACGGGCTCAAGAGGCTGCTGGGAAGCCAGGGCATCCCCGTGCGGCTCCTCGACCCCGGCGCGGCTGCCTGAGCGGCGGTACAACGCCGCAGGGGCCGGCACGCGGCTGCCTGCAGGCTTGAAATACATAGCTCTGCTATGCATAATACTGTTATGGCTTCGAGTCCGGTCGGGGGCGCGCAGGATGCGGTCAGCATCGGCAAGGACCTGGTGGCCGCTTCGGCGACCCCCCTGGTGCTGGCCATCCTCGCCGGGGGCGAGAGTTACGGATACGCGATCCTCGGCCGGGTCCGCGACCTGTCTGGCGGCAAGATCCAGTGGACGGACGGCATGCTGTACCCTGTCCTGCACCGTCTCGAGCGCCTCGGGCACGTTGAGAGCCGCTGGGGAACGGCGGATACGGGCCGCCGGCGCAAGTACTACCGCATCACCCGGCAGGGCCGCTACCAGCTGGTCGACCACAGAAGGCAGTGGCAGGTCGTGCACGAGACACTGCTGGGCATCTGGCCGGCGTCCGCCGAGCCGGCTGCCCGGGCCTGAACTGCAGGATCGTCCCGATGCAAGCTGATGACCGGAACACCGAGGCGGGACTGGAGCAAGGGATCGCGTCCTGGCGGGCGTACCTCGACCGGCACCGGGCGCTGACGGGCGACGACGGAGACGAGCTGGAGGATCACCTGCGCAACCAGGTCGACGCGCTCCGGGCGTCGGGCCTGGCTCCCGACGAGGCGTTCCTGGTGGCCGTCAAGCGGGTCGGGGAGATGGACGCCCTGACAGGGGAATACGGCAGGGAGCACTCCGGGCGCCTCTGGAAGCAGCTGGTAGCCGCCGGCCAGCCGACGCGGGCGGGCAGGGACGCGGGCCGGATCGAAGCGGGAGTCGCGGTCGGTCTGGGCATGGCCGCCGCGATCGCGTTCAAGGCGCCCGCCTTGCTCGGGATCGAGGCCGGCGAGTGGTTCTACGCGCTCAACATCAGCCTGTTCGTGCTCCCGTTCCTCGCCGCCTACTTCGCATGGAAGCGCCGGATGCCGGCGCGCAAGTGGGCGCGGGCGGCGGCCGCGTTCGCAATCGCGGCAGCGCTGGTCAACATCATCCCGTACGAGCCGGAGGGCTCGGCAGCGACGCTGACGGCCCTGCACCTCCCGATCGCGCTGTGGCTCGCGATCGGCTACGTATACGCGGGCGGGGAGTGGAGCAGCCACAACCGGCGCATGGACTTCATCCGATTCACTGGCGAGCTGGCGATCTACTACGTCCTCATCGCCCTGGGCGGCGGGGCCCTGACGGGAATCACGATGGTGGTATTCGAGGCGGCGGGCGTGGACGCCGAACGGTTCGCCGAAGCCTGGATCCTGCCGTGCGGCGCCCTGGGCGCGGTGCTGGTGGCATCCTGGCTTGTCGAGGCGAAGCAGAGCGTCGTCGAGAACATGGCTCCGGTGCTGACGCGCCTGTTCACGCCGCTGCTGGCGATCGTCCTGCTCGCCTTCCTGGGCACGGTCGCATGGACCGGCAACGCCATCCGGATCGAGAGGGAGGTCCTGATCGGATTCGATCTGCTGCTGGTCCTTGTCCTGGGCATGCTGGTCTACTCCGTGTCCGCCCGGGACCCGAGTGCGGGACCGAACGCTTTCGACGTGCTCCAGCTGATCCTGGTCCTGTGCGCGCTGCTCGTGGATGCACTGGCGCTGTGGGCGATCTCGGCCCGCATTTCCGAGTACGGTTCGTCCCCCAACAAGGTGGCGGCGCTGGGCGAGAACCTAGTACTGCTGGTCAACCTCGCCGGGTCGGCGTGGCTATATGTCGAGTTCCTGCGGGCACGCAGGCCCTTCGACGCGATCATGCGGTGGCAGACGGCCTACCTGCCCGTCTACTCCGTCTGGGCGGCAATCGTCGTGGCAGTCTTCCCGGCACTGTTCGGCACAGGATAGGGCGCAGGACGCGGCAGGATTGCCAGGTTCGGGTTAAGCTGGATAACCGTGCGGGCTCGCGGAGCGTCCGAAGAGCCTCCCCCGAAATGATCATTCCGTGCATCGACCTGATGGGGGGCAAGGTCGTCCAGCTGGTCCGCGGCAGGGACAAGGCCCTGGAGGGCGACCTCCCGGAAGTGATGCTCGGACGCTTCGCCGCCTTCCCCGTAGTCCAGGTGATTGACCTCGACCGAGCGCTGGGCCGGGGGTCCAACCTGTCATTGGTCAGCCAGCTGGCCGGGCAGGCGCGGACCTGGGTCGGCGGCGGCGTGCGGACCGTGGACCGCGGCAGGGAATTGGTCGACAGCGGAGCGGAACGGATCATCGTCGGCACCGCGGCCTTCTCCGAGAACGGGCCCGATAGCGGCTTCCTGGAACGGCTGGCCGACGCGGTGGGGCCGGAACGGATCACGATCGCGCTGGACTCGATGAACGGTCGGATCGTGGTGAAGGGCTGGCGCGCTTCCACCCGGCTGGCCGCGGAATCCGTGATCGCCCGGTTCGAGCCCTACTGCCGGGCCTTCCTGTGCACGTACGTCGACAAGGAGGGCACCATGGAGGGCACGGATCTCGGCTGGTACGAGCGCCTGCGGGCCTCGACTGCGCACGAAATCACCGCCGCTGGCGGCATCGGCACCCTGGACGAGGTCCGGACGCTCCTGGGCATCGGCGTGCATGTCGCCCTCGGAATGGCCGTCTACACCGGACGGATAGATCTCGCCGACCTGATCCGCATCCAGCGCGCCCACGCAGATGTCGGCCGGTCGGTGTCGTAACCTGATTCGCTGTGGTAGCGCCTTGACGATTGACAAGACAGAAACAGGCGCCACCCGCCACGGCTGCCCCTGAATGCTGGTTGAACCCGAGACGATCAGGAGGGCCCAGTCGGGAGACGACGAGGCCTTCAATGAGATCATCCGAGCGTACCGCAAGCGCATTCTGGGCACGGTATACCGGACGATCAGTCGCGGAGACGACGTGGAGGATGTCGGTCAGGAGGTTTTCGTCCGACTGTACGACTCCCTGCGGCAACTCAGGACACCCGAGGTCTTCGAACCCTGGCTGTACCGGCTCACGATCAATGCCTGCTACGATTACCTGCGCCGCAAGCGCAGGGAGATCGACGTCAGGATGGCCGATCTGAGCGAGCAGCAGGTGGTAGCGGTCGACGCGGCACTGAGCGGCAAGAAGGCGCTGGAGGAGAGCGAGAGAAGCGGAGCGAGGGAACTGCTCGAGATCCTGCTCGGCAGGGTGTCCGAAGAGGACCGGATCCTGCTGACGATGAAGGAAATCGAGGGCCTGACACTGAAGGAGCTGAGCGCGGTCTACAAGGTGAACACCAATGCTCTCAAGGTGCGGCTCTTCAGGGCCCGGAAGCGGGCGCTGAAGGAGTACGAGGCATTGACGGAGGAAGCCGGAGAGCGACTAGCAGTCGAGGAGGATGAAACCCATGCGAACGAATCGTGACGAATTCCTGAACCGCCTGCTCTCGATGTACCGGGAGCTGCTCGGAGACTTCGAGCCCAGCCCGATGTTCGGCGCCCGCGTCTGGGCGGCGATCGAAGCGCGCAGGGAGAGCGCTCCGTCCTGGTGGTCCTACCTCATTGCTTGGTCGCCCCGCCTGGCAGCCGCCTCCCTGGCGCTTGCCGCCCTCGCCCTGTTTTCCCAATGGGCGATGCTCGGGCCCGAGAACGATTCCCTGGCTCGCGGATCGAGCTACGAGGACTTGCTGATCGAGGACATCATGAAGCAGAGCAACGGGGCCATCTGGGTGCTCGCCGAGAACGGGGAATGACGGCCGGCCAGACCAAGAAGCAGGCGGCGCTGGCCCTGGCTGCGGTCTTTGCCGCGGGGGCCAGCCTGGGGTTCGCCGCGACCCGGTTCTACGAGCGCGGAAGCGGCCCGCTCGATCTGGACCCGCGCCAGTTCAGGAACCGCTTGCTCGACTCGCTGACCGAGGACCTGGACCTGTCCGAGGACCAGCAGGCCAAGGTGGAGCTGATTCTCGACGAGATCGGCGAGCGATTCCAGTCCGTCCGGGATGCAATCGAGCCGGAGATGGAGGCGATCCGGATGGAGCGGGCGGAGCGGATCATGCTATGCCTGCTGCCGCCCCAGCAAGCCAAGTACGAAGCGATCCTGGAGGAGCGGCAGCGGCGGAGGGAAGAGTATCACCGCCGGACCTCGCGCCGTGACTCGCGGCATCGAGGCGGGAACAGGCGCTAGAGGCTGCCGGCGGGCTGCCGGCACGCGCCATCACGGGGACGGCCCCGGGCCACCCACGCCCTGAGCAACTCGCGTTCCGAGTCGTGGCTCAGCGCCTCCAGCGCGGAGTCGGGAGCCAGCCACTCGATGCCTCGAACCTCGCTGGACGGCCGGAACTCATCCTCGCGGATCGCGACCATCTCGAAATAGACGACGACCTTGGGCCGCGGTCCGACAAAGTAGGGCAGCAGCCCGCAGAACCGCCGGACCTCCGCCTCGCAGCCGGTCTCCTCCAGGACTTCGCGCCTGGCAGCCTCTTCCCAGTCCTCGCCCGCATCCAGCTTGCCCTTGGGCAGGCAGCACTCGCCGGTCTGATAGCGATCCCGGTAAATGACTGCGAGCTGTTCCCGCGCACGGGTCCGCCAGACGAGCCCGCCGGCGGCACGGATGAAGCGCGGCGGCGCCGGGACGCTCATGATCCCTGCGGCACGGCAGCCTCGCGGAGGTCGCTGCCGGTCATCTCGGCCGGCCGCTCCGCGCCGAGGCATCCGAGGATGGTGGGAGCTATGTCGCGCAAGGCGCCTCCGCTCGCGATCGGCCCGTCGTAGTCACCGGCCAGAATGAACGGGACGGGGAAGGTCGTGTGGTACGTGTGCGGCGCCCCGGTCACGGGATCGACCATGAGGTCCGCGTTGCCGTGGTCAGCCGTGACGATCCACTGGCCACCCCGGCGCGCGAGGGCCTGCTCGATCCGGCCGAGGCATCCGTCCACTGTCTCGCAGGCTCGGATGGCAGCCTCCAGGACACCGGCGTGGCCCACCATGTCGCCGTTCGCGAAGTTCACGACGATGAGCTCGAACGAGCCGCTGTCGATTCCCCGAACGACGGCGTCGCAGACCCCTTCTGCGCTCATCTCCGGCTGCAGGTCGTACGTGGCGACCTTGGGCGACGGGATCAATTCCCGCTCCTCTCCCGGATAGGCCTGCTCCCGGCCTCCGTTGAAGAAGTACGTCACGTGGGGATACTTCTCGGTCTCGGCTACGCGCAGGTTCCTCCAGCCGTGCTCGGCGCACAGCTCGCCAAGGATCTGGTCAGGGAACTGCGGAGGGATGATGACCGGATACGGATAGGCCGCATCGTACTGCGTCATCGTCACGTAATGCAGGTCCCTGGGGGCCAGGTCCCTGCTCAGGTCCTGCAGGCCGGGATCGTTGAGCGCCATGGTCAGCTCCCTGGCCCGGTCGGCGCGGAAGTTGAAGAACACCACGGCGTCGCCGTCGCGGATCCGGCCGACAGGCTCGCCGGCCGGCCCTTCCATGACGGTCGGCACCACGAACTCGTCGGTCACCCCGGCCGCGTAGGATGCCTCCATCGCCGCG
Organism: Bryobacterales bacterium; assembly: GCA_965263255.1. Taxonomy (GTDB): domain Bacteria; phylum Acidobacteriota; class Terriglobia; order Bryobacterales; family UBA6623; genus VXMF01. Next base: position 4,817,464 of record CBDHHA010000008.1, on the reverse strand, counting down.
CAGGGATCCGCAGCGCGCGGCCCCTCGGCTGCCGCGATCGCGCGGAACGCCTTGTCCACGCGGGCCCACCTGCGGTCACGGTCCATGGCGTAGTAGCGCCCGCTCAGGGTGGCGAGCTTCCCGCAGCCGATCCGGTCCATGGTCTCTACCAATTCACGCAAGTGGGCCGCGCCACTCGTGGGAGGCGTGTCACGTCCGTCAGTGAACGCGTGAACGAGCACGTTCTCGACGCCTGCGTCGCGGGCAGCCTCGAGAAGAGCGTACAGATGGGCGGCCTGCGAGTGGACGCCTCCGTCGCTAAGGAGGCCCAGGAAATGGAGCGCCCGCTCCCGGCCGCGGGCGAATGCGCCCTTCAGAGCGGCATTGCGGCCCAGCTGGCCGCTGCGGACCAGATCGTCGATGCGCGTGATGTCCATCTGGATCACACGGCCGGAGCCGATGTTGAGATGGCCGACCTCGCTGTTGCCCATCTGGCCTTCCGGCAGGCCGACGAAGGGCCCGTCCGTCCGGATCAGGCCGTGAGGGTGCTTGCGCCAGAGCCGGTCGAAATTCGGCGTGCTCGCAAGCGCGACGGCGTTGTTCGCCGGATCGGGGTTGTGCCCCCACCCGTCCATGATCGTGAGCACCAGTGGCTTGGCGTTCCCCATCCCGTCCCTTGTGTCGATTATCCCGCAGCGGGCCGGGGAACCACGGCAGGCGGCACTTGCCGGGCCTTGACCGCGCCCGGGAACAGGCCTGGCGGCGCGCTCAGTCAGGGAACGCGCAACGGGGCCGGAACGGTCGGGCGATACAAGGCAGGGCGATTCATCCCTTGCGTCCGAGCATCCGGTCCAGAGCGTCGGAAGTCTGGTAGACCAGCGCCTCCGGGTAGTGCTGGAAGGGGTGGAAGTACTCGAAGGTCAGGTAACCGTCGTAGCCGACCCGCTCCAGCTCGTCGATGACGGCGGGCCAGTTCGTCGTGCCGTCGAGCAGCGTCCGGAACGTGTTGAGGTTGAACTCCTGCGTGCGCTTGTCCCACTCCTTCAGGTGCACGTTCTTGATCCGGCTGCCGAGAATCGGGATCCAGTGCTCCGGGAACTGGTACTGCATGATGTTCCCGGTGTCGAAGTGCACCTTGACGCTGTCGCTGCCGAAGCCGTCCACGAACGCCGCCATCTCCTGCGGGCTGAAGAGGAACCCGTTGGCGAAGATGTTCTCGATGTTGATCGAGACGCCGGCGCGCTCGGCGCGCGGGATCAGCGCCCGCACGGCCTCTTTCGCGAGCCGCTCGCAGACATCGTTCGGCACGGGGACGGGATCCTCCAGCCACGGCGCGTAGACCGCTCCCGGGACCACCAGCAGGTTGTCCGTTCCGAGCAGGGCCGCGACGTCGGCCATGCGCTGCGCCAGCTCGAGCCCCCGCTGCCGTCGCGCCGGGTCCGGATGGGTCATCGAGTACGGCCAGAACAGGAACGAGCAAACCCCGCTGATCGCGATTCCCGCCTCGTCGGCCATGCGCTTCACGGCCCGGATCTCGTCGTCGCTGGACTCTGCCGAGAACTCGCCCTCGAGGTTGAAGTTCGGCTCCACCGCGTCGAAGCCCGCATCCCGGGCGATCTGGAAGCACTCCTTGAGCGACCACTTGTCGGGATAGGGGAATGCCCACAGGTTGATGGATTTCTTCATCCCGGGCACGGGGGAGCGCGCGGGCGCCGACTGGGCCGCCGCAGCGGGGGCGGCCGCGAGTCCCTGCCGGGCCACGAACGCCGATCCGAAGTAGGCGGAATACGCCAGCAGTTCCCGGCGGCACGGAACGCCGCCTCGCTCTCGTTTGGCCATAATGTCACCTCCGGGGCCGGCGGGCGCTAGGGGCCCGCAAGCCTGTCTCCCACCCGGCGCATTCGGACAGCCAGCCGGCGGCCGAGCCGCTCGAGCGCCGGCTGCGCCCTGGGGTGGTGAATCAGATTGGTCGTCTCGTCCGGATCGGAAGCGAGCTGGTAGAGCTCGTCGCGCTCCGGGTTCAGGAAGTCCCGCACCAGCTTCCAGCGTGGCGTCCTGAGCATTCGCATGTGGGTCCGGGACTGGTGATGGGTCGAGTACTCGCCGTAGAACTCGTCGCTCCAACCGTCCGCGTTCCCGAGCAGTAGCGGAACGAGGCTGCGCCCCCGCACGGGAGTGCCCTCCGGGATCTCGGCCCCCGCGATCGCCGCAATCGTCGGGAACCAGTCCAGGTTCGAGATGGTCTCCCCGATCACCCGGCCCGGAGCGACGCTGCCGGGCCAGACCACGGCGGTGGGAACGCGGATCGAGCGGTCCCACATGTTCGGCCTCTGTCCGTCCGGCACGTTGGCGGTGGCCGGCGGGTTGCGAGTGCGGACGTAGTGGCCGTTGCCCTTGTGCCAGACTCCCCCGTGACCCATGTTGTATCCGTGGTCGCTGGTGTACACGATCACCGTGCTGTCCGCCAGCCCGAGATCGTCGAGCCGGGCGAGAATCCGGCCCAGATTCCGGTCAACGCTCTTGGTGCTGGCCAGGTACTCCCGTGTCATCCGGCGGACGCGCTCGACATCGAGGTACGGGAAGCCGGGGTTCGGGATGATCGGGACGAGGCCGTCGAACGGCGCCCAGTCCTCCTTCGCGACCGGGAGCCACCGCGTGTGCGGAGCGCGGTAATGGAGCGACAGCAGGAACGGGCCATCGCGCTCCCGCTCGAGGAAGGCCAGCGCCTCGCGGGTCAGGATGTCCGCAGTGAGTCCTCGGAAACGCTGGTCCGTGCCGTCCTTTTCGAGCACGGGGTCGGCTGTCGCTGTCCCGCCGCCGCGGAATCCGACGAAGGACCCATAGCCGTGGCGGGTCGGGTGGTGATCGTCAAGCAGGCCGAGATGCCACTTGCCCACAAGTCCGGTCCGGTACCCGGCCGCCTGGAGGAGTTCCGGCCAGGTAACGGTCTCGGGGGCGAGGCCCAGCAGCGGCTCGCGTCTCGGGTTGATCCAGTCGGTGAGGCCGAGCTCGCTCCCGTAGCGGCTCGTCAGCAGGCTGGCCCGCGAGGGGCTGCAGACCGGCGTCACCGTGAACGAGTTCGGCAGGTACGCGCCGCGCCGGAACAGACTGTCCATGTTCGGGGTCGATGCATGCGGGTGACCCGAGAGGCCCAGCGCCCAGCCGGCCTGGTCGTCGGTATAGACGAACAGGATGTTCGGCGGCGCAGCGACGGCAGGCTGCGCGATCAGGGCAAGCACGGCGAGCGCCCGGAACACCGTGCTAGTGTAGCCCGGCCGCCTGCTCGAACTCGGACCCGCGTGTCCGGGCCGAGCGGCGGCTCCGGCGACGCGTAGGCTATGATGCAGTCTCATGCAACGCTTCACACTACTAACCCTGCTGGCCGCGGGAGCGATGGCCCTGTCCCCGGCAACACTCGCTGCCGGCGAGAAGGCTCTCATGCACTGCTTCGCGTTCACCGAGATCGACGGAGCCAGCGATGCCGACTGGAAGGCATTCAAGGACGCTACGAACGAGCTGCCGGACAAGATCGACGGCCTCGACAAGGTCTGGGTAGGAAAGCTGCGGCGCCCCTTACGGCAGTTCGGCCGCAACGCGGACGAGCCCCAGTTGCGGCAGTGGGGCGTCTGCATGGAAATGAAGGACGAGGCGGCGCTCGCCGTGTACGCGAAGCACGAGGCGCACACGGCGTGGGTGAAGGCCTACGAGAAGGTCCGCGTGCCAGGAACGACCACGTTCGACATCCTGGGCGAATAGGCAGCGCACCCCTGCCGTGATCCTGACCGCAGAGGGTGCGGCAGCGGCTAGGGACCTGCCCTGGGGAAGGGTCTACTCGATCGCCTTGCCGCCGGCTCGCGCGTCGACGTGGGCCTGGCTGTCCGACACGCACATCGCAGCCAGCAGCTCGGCGGAGCGCGACGGCCGGAGGCCTGTGGCCGCGCTCCGGCAGACCGTGGACGAGATCACTGCCGTCCGCCCGGCAGGAACCCTGGTGAACGGCGATCTGGCCTGGTCCTCCGGCGAGCCGGCCGACTACGAGCGATTTCTCGCGATCACGCGGCCGCTGGTAGCCAGCGGCCCCCTGGCCCTCGGCCTCGGCAACCACGACCATCGCGGGAACATGCTCGCTGCGGCTTCCGAAGGCCGCGGCTTGGAGCCTAAACGCGTGGCGGCGGTCATCGACCGGCCGCCCTTCCGGTTCGTGATGCTGGACTCGCTGGCGGGCTCAGGGCAGACAGGGGGCGAGATCGGTGGGGGCCAGCTGCGCTGGCTGGACGGCCTGCTGGCTCGCGAGCCGGGACTGCGCACGCTCCTGCTCGTCCATCACCCGGGCGAGTCGGCGAGCGCGGGCGCGCTCGATTTCGACGCGCTCGAAGACCTGGCCCGAAGCCGTGACTGCGTGCAGGCGATCGTGACAGGACACGAGCACGAATTCACGATCCGGGAGTCCGGCAGCGGCCATCTCATCGGCCTGCCGGCAGTCGGCTTCCCGTTCGATCGGGGCACGCCGTGCGGATGGGTGGAGGCCCGCCTGTCGGAGGAGTGCATCAGCCTCCGGCTGCACGCGGGACGGCACTCGAGCCTGCGCGCGCTGGGGTGGCGCCGGGCGGGTCCGGCCGCGCCGCCTTGATTCGGCTGCTGCGATCCGAATATCATGATGGGACCGCGGAGATTATCGATGAGATACCTGCTCGCCCTAGCCCTAGCCTCAATCGTCTGCGCCCCCGCGGCGCTGGCCCAGGAGACCCTGGAGATCCGCAACGTCGAAATCGACTCCCAGTCCCCGGAGGGCGCCGTGCTCACCGAGGCCGGGATCGCCGAAGAAGCGTCAGAGCGGACGGCTATTCTCGAGGGCTTCCTCAGCGATTTCCCCGAGAGCACCTACCTGGGCTACGTGCTCCTGCAGCTGCAGGGCCTGTACACGCAGCAGCAGGACTGGAGCAAGGCGGCTGCCGTCGGGCAGAGGCTGCTGCAGTACGTGCCGGACGATCTGGAGGTCCAGCACAACTACAACCAGTCGCTGGTCAACTCCCAGCAGTGGCCGGAACTGCTGGATGCGCTTGCCAAGACGAAGCCGCTGGCCGACAAGGAAGCGGCCGCGCCGCCGCCCGACGACCCGACCGAGGACGAGGAGATCATCCACCAGAGCGGCATCGACTACGCGAACGGGGTCGTGCAGTACACGGAATGGGCACTGAACGTGGGAGTCTCGCAGGCCCCGCCCGAGCCGCGGATCCGGTTCATGGACACCCTGAAGGAGCTGTACCCGGAAAGCCAGTACCTTGCCGGCATCGAGGACAAGTACGTTTCGGCCTACCAGGAGATGGGCGATATCCCGGGGATGATGAGGGCGATCGAACGGGCGCTGGCCGCAAGGCCCGGGAACGAGCAGTACATCTACGCGCTTGCCGAGATGGCGCTGAGCCAGCAGGAGCACGACGCCGCCCGCGCCCGAGCCGAGGAGCTCATCAACGTCATGGAGGAAAAGCCCGCGCCCGAAGGCACCTCCGAGGAAGACTGGGAGGCCACCAAGAAGCGCTTCACCGCGCTCGGCAACTACATCCTCGGCACGAGCCACTTCCAGAAGGATGCCTGGCGCACCTCCCGCAGGCATTTGCTGCAGACGGTGGACGTGATCAAGGCCGAAGGCGGCGAGCGCTACGGAATCCTGTCGTGGATGCTGGGCTTCTGCTACGTGAAGCTGGACATCGCGGGGGACAACATTCCGCAGGCGACACGCTGGATGTCCGAGGCGGCGCGCGTCGCGAACCCGATGCAGGCACAGGCGGCGCAGGCCCTCCAAGCGATCAGGGCCGCCCAGTAGGGGCGGCTCGCGAGTCGGCCCGCGGCAGGAATCCCCTGGCCGCGGCCAGCACGGCCTCGACGGTTCCCGGCCTTGTCTCGACGAGATTGAGGGCCAGGCTCCGGACACGGTCACGAAGCGGCTCCCCGCGAAGGTATTCGACCGGGGACTTGCCGTCGACCCGCGCCAGCATCAGCAGGGCCAGGTGCCGTGCCGAAGCGCCCTCGAACCAGGCGAGCACGGGCTCCGGGAGCAGCGACAGGGTCCGCCCGAAGGCTGCCCGGGCGAGCCGGAAGTATTCCCCGGCCAGCGCCGGCCGGCGGAACGCCTTGAGGATCAAGTGGTTCATCAGGAAGCCGGCGTCATAGCTCGGATCCCCGAAGTGAGCGCACTCGAAGTCGATGCAGATAATTCCGCCCGAGTGGACGAGCAGGTTCTTCGGGCTCCAGTCGCCGTGCACCATCGCAACCCTCCGGGAGCGAGACTCCGCGATCCATTCCTCGACAGACGCCGCCAGGCCCGGATGGCGGGCGGCGACGGTGCGGTAGTAGGGATCGGTTCGCAACTGGTCGAACGCGGTCGTGTCGGCGAAGCGCTCCCGCAGGGCCGGGTCATTCCACGTCCCGCGCACGATCATGCCCAGCGTCTCACCGGCCAGCCGCGCGGTCCCGGCGTCGCAGCGCCCCGCGAGCAGGAGCGTTTTCCAGTCGCGGGAGCCGCGCGGCGCCCCGCCCATGGCGTACAGGAAGCCCGGACGGTCCAGGAACAGCGGCTCCGGCAGCCGGCCCTCCGGCAGGATCGCGCGGAGGGCTACCATCGCATCCCACTCGCGGTGAATGCGGGTCCGGTCCGCAAGCCACTCGTCGGCGACCCGCAGCCGCGGCAGGGACTGCTTCAGGACGATGCGCTGCTTGCCGTCCTCGACGAGCACGACCGTGTTGGACACGCCGCCGGCGAGCAGCCGCGCCCGCGGCGTTCCCGACAGCGGCACGCGGCCTGACAGAAGCTCGACGGCGTTGTCGGCCCCGAGGGCTACCGGAGCTGCCATCTCAGGGCCGGGAAGTGCCCCCCAGCGCAGTCGCGGGTACCTGGCGGTCCTCCTTGGGACGGGCGCGAATGAGGGTCCAGGGCCGCTGGCGCAAGTCCGCGCTCAGCGCCTCGATTTCCTCCGAGGCGCGGCGGAAGTTCTCCACGATCCGGGTGATGTTGCCCTCGTTCACCAGCATGAGCCCGCGGGCATCGGCGACCAGCGTCCGCGTTTCGGCGAGTGTGGACCGGAGCTCGTCGAGGCTCTCCTTGAGCGGCTGCCTCGTCTCCTGCACCGTCCGGTTGACGCCGGCCACGGCCTCGTCGGCCGTGCGCGCTAGCTTGCGGTAGTCGTCCGCCACCAGCTCGATCGTTTCCAATGCCTCGCTGACCTGCGTCGTGATGCGATCGATCTTGGGTCCCTGCGTCTCGAGCAGGCTGTTGCTGTTCTCGAGCATGCGCGCGATGTTCCGCTGGTTCTCCTCGCCGCTGAGTTCCTGCAGGTTGACCATGAGCCCGTGAATGTCCTCGGCGACCATGGTCATCTTCAGGTCGATCCGGGCCATCAGGTCGACAGCGGTGTCGGCAACTTCGGCCACCTTGCGAGTCAGGTCCGAGAAAGTGAGCGCCTCGACGGACTGGACGGTCCCTCCCGGCTCGATCCGGGCGGCCTGGATCGAGCCCGGCATCACTTCCAGGTAGTTCTGCCCCAGGGCGTTGAGACTCGCGATCGTGGCGACCGAGTCCTCGTTGACGGGAATCTCGGCGCGCAGGCTGAACACGACCTCTGTCCTCGTCATGTCCTCGCTCCACGGCTCGAGCGACTGGACAGCTCCGGCCTTGCGGCCGCCGAAGCGGACGATGTTGCCCTCGTCCAGTCCGCCAATGTAGGAAAAGTACGTGCGGTAGGAGTGCGTCTGGCCCGTCAGCTGCACGTTCGCGACCACGAGGAAGGTTGTCACGAAGATGGACAGCGCGACGATCACCAGCAGTCCGACCTTGGCTTCGTTGCTCATTCAGAACCCCGTGATGTAGCGGTGCGAACCCTCACTGTACTCGTCCGGCACGCGGTTGACGAACTGCTTGACGCGGGCATGCGTGTGAGCCTTGATCTCGTCCGCGGTCCCGACTGCAAGGATCCTTCCGCGGTCGAGCATGCAGAGCCTGTCAGCGATCAGGAACGCGCTCTCCAGCTCGTGCGTGACAACGATGATCGTCATCCGGAACGCTTCCTTCAAGCGCAGGATGAGCCGGTCGATGCCAGCGGCGATGATCGGGTCCAGTCCCGCGGACGGCTCGTCGAAGTACAGGATCTCCGGATCGAGCGCGAGGGCCCGCGCCAGCGAGGCCCTCTTCCGCATGCCGCCGGAGAGCTGCTTGGGATAAAGGTCCTCCACGCCAGGCAGGCCCACCTGCTGCAGCTTCATTCTCGTCATTAGCCGGATCGTGGACTCGGCGAGGTCAGTGTGCTCGCGAAGGGGCAGCGCCACGTTGTCGCCGACCGTCATCGAGTTGAACATCGCAGCGCTTTGGAACGAGACTCCCATCAAGCGGCGGATCCGGGCCAGCTCGCTCTTCCCGGCCTTGCTGATATCGACACCGTCTACCTCGATCGAGCCGGCATTCGGCGTCTCCAGTCCTTCCATCTGCCGCAGGAGTGTGCTCTTCCCGCAGCCCGAGGTGCCCAGGACAACCATGGTCTCTCCCCGGTGTATGTCGAGATCGACGCCGTCCAGCACGCGGTGCTCGCCGTACTGGACCTCCAGGCCGCGGACAGAGATGAGGGGCGCGGCGCCCGACTCGTGGGGACGCCTCCGCGACGTCGGTTCCGCCTGTGGATTCATCGCCAGAAGAAGTAGAAGAACGCCGTGCAGAGCAGGTCGGCGATGATGACCAGGAAGATCGACTTCACCACCGCGTTGGTCGTGGAACGGCCGACGCCTTCCGGCCCTCCGGTCACCGTGAAACCTTCCAGGCAGCCCACGTGAACGACGATCGCCCCGAACACGAGCGCCTTGACCAGCCCGCTGATCACGTCGCGCATCAGCAGGATCTCGGCCGTCCGGCTGAGATACATCAGGATCGTGATGTCGAGCGCGAAGTAGGCGAAGACGGCGCCCGCCAGGATGCCCGAGAACACCCCCATGACGGTCAGGCAGGGCATCATGACCGTCATCGCCATGTACTTGGGCACCAGGACGAAGTCGATGGGGTCGAGCGCCATGGCGCGCAGCGCGTCCACCTCCTCGGTGACCACCATGGTCGCCACCTCGGCCGAGATCGCGGAACCGGAACGGCCGATCACGACGATCGCGGCGATCAGGGGCCCCAGCTCGCGGGTCATGCTCGTGCCCACGAGGTTGATCACCGCGTCCATGGCACCGAACTTCCGCAGCTCCGCCCCGGACTGCAGCGCCATGATCATGCCGGTGGCGCCGGAGACGACGCACAGCACGGGCAGCGACCGCACGCCGATTTCGGCCATCTGCTGGACCGTCCGCTTCCATCGGAGGCGCCGCCTGGCGAATGGATTCACCCGCAGCGCTAGACGGATCCCCTGCCAGAACTGGATGGCCAGCGCGCCGACGTACTCGACCTGGCGGATCGTCGACCGGCCGACCGAGACGAGGAAACTCATAGCCAGCTCATGCCGGAGCCCTGTCAAGCACCGAGCGCTTCGGCTTCGGAAGGATACACCGCGAAGACATCGATGAGGCGGGTGAGCTGGAGAACATGCCGGGGCCCGTCGTTGAGACTCGCGAGCACGAGCTTGGTGCTGGTCCGCCGGGCGACCTGCAAGGCCTCCACCAGGCTCGCGATGCCGGAACTGTCTATGTAGTCGACCTCTTTCATGCTGACCACGAGCGTGGATGCCGAGGGCTCCTGCAGCAGGTCGAGCAGCGTCTCCCGCAACTGCGGCGAAGTCGACATGTCCAAGTCACCCGCCACCTCGACGACCGAGTTGTCGCCGACTTGCCTCACCTTGATCTGCATTGTCCCCTAGCCCCGCCTCTTCATTTCCGGGCCGGAAGAACCGGCAGTCGCTTCCTGAGCCGGATCCGGTTCCAGCCGCCTTCCCGCGCGTACTCGGTCTCGTCCACCAGCGAACGCATCAGAAACAGCCCGCGCCCCCCGTAGCGAAGCTCGCCAGGCGGGGGCACGTCCTGCACGAACGGATCGAACTCGGCCCCGCGATCCCAGATCTCAACCTCGAACGCATCCTGCCTGCGGCGACAGACGATCCCGATCGGCTGAGTCCGCTCGCCACCGTACGCATGGCGCATGACGTTGCTAACCGCCTCGCCGACTGCCACGACGACATCGCGGATCGAGCCGTCGCCGATTTCGTGCGCAGCGCCGCATTGCTCCACGAGCACCCGTACCAGCTGCAGCCAGCGAGGATGGCTCGCGACCGTGGCCTCGACGTCCCCGGCAATGCCCGTACCATCGCTCCGCGACCAAGGGCACACAGTCCGCCCGCCGTGGCGAATTGTAGCACGCGAGCCGTTCCCGGCCGAATGCAAGGGCGACGGTCTGGTATCTTGGCGGTTCGTGTCTGCCTCGGCGGCCAGGCGGGCGGCATTCGAATTCGCGCTGCGCATCGACCGGGACGCCGCGTTCGCGGACGAGCTGCTTCACTCGCAGCGCGCGTCCCGCCTCGCCGAGCGCGAGCGCTCGTTCCTCACCGAACTGCTGCTGGGCTGCCTCCGGCGCCGGGGCGAGCTGGACGCGGCGCTGTCGGCCAGGCTGCGGAAGCCGCTCGAGGCGATGGACGCGGAGGTCGTGGCTGCCCTCCGGCTGGGAGCCTACCAGATGCGCTACATGGGCTCCGTCCCGGATCACGCAGCGGTTTCGGAGTCGGTGGAACTCGTGAAGCTTTCCGGCAAGCGCTCCGCCAGCGGTCTCGTGAATGCTGTCCTGCGGCGGCTGCCCCCTGCGCCGCAACCTGCGGAGGCGGCGCTGCTGAACCATCCCGAGTGGATGGTGAGGCGCTGGGAAGCCTCTTTCGGCCGGAAGGGATGCGCCGCGCTGCTCCGGGCCAACCTGGAGCGGCCGGCAGCGTATTTCCGGATTCCCGCCCCGATTCCGCCCGTCCCGGCCCTTCGCAGGCTGGAGCGGGCGGGAATTGCCGTCGAGCCGACCCCCCTGCCGCGGGCCTTCCGCCTGGTGTCGGGCAGCGCCGGCGCTGCCCGGGAGGCTGCGGGCGCCCCGCTGGCATTCCAGGACATCAACTCGCAGAGCGTGGCAACGCTGCTCGATGCGGGGGCCGGCTTGACGGTGCTCGACGTCTGCGCCGCTCCGGGCGGCAAGGCGCGGCTGCTGGCGGAAGCGACTACGGTGGTGGCCTCGGACCGGCACCTGCACAGGCTCCGCACCCTGCGGAGGCTGGGGTGCCGGGGAATCCAGGCGGTCGCCCTCGACGCCCGGCATCCGCTTCCGTTCCGGCAGCGGTTCGACCGGGTCCTTGTGGACGCCCCCTGCTCGGGCACGGGAACGCTGGCCCGGAACCCCGAAATCAAGTGGCGGCTGCAGCCGTGTGACATCGACGAACTGGGGAGCCGGCAGGTCAGGATTCTGGGCAGCGCACTTGACGCCCTGGCGCCGGGGGGGATCCTGGTCTATGCCACCTGCTCGCTGGAGCCGGAGGAGAACGAGAATGTGGTCGAAGCAGCGCTCGGAGCAAGGCCGGACTGGCCGGCCTCCAAGGTCCTTTCGGCCGTTCCGGGGCGCGACCCGGGCGACGGCTTCCAGGCCTGGCGCATCCACCGCCCTGCGGAATAGCTCGCGGCTGCACGGGTGGGTGGTGCTGGCGGTCGCGGCCGCCGCCTTCCTGGGCACGGTCTCGAGCCCGCCCTCGCTGCTGGACGATGTCGACGCCGCGTACGCCCGGATCGCGAGGCAGGCGCTGGAGTCCGGGGACTGGGTCACGGCGAGGCTCAACGGTGTCCCGTACTTCGACAAGCCGCCAGGCCAGGTCTGGGCCATGGCTCTCTCCTTCGCGGTGCTCGGAAGCAGCGACTGGGCGGCGCGCGTGCCGATGGCGCTGGCGGCCATGGCGCTCTGCTGGCTGGCGTGGCGCGCCGGGCGCTGGGCCTTCGGCGATACGGGGGGGCTCTACGCGGGGCTGGGCCTGGCCACCTGCTGCGGCCTCTTCCTGTTCACCCGTGCGCGGATTCCGGACGTCTACGTGGCGTGCTCAACGCTGTTCGCACTGGACAGCTTCCTTCGGGCGCAGGAAGGCAGCGAGGACGCCGCGCGGGCGCGCGGTACGTGGGTCGGCGCCGCCATCGGCGCCGGGATCCTGTTCAAGGGCCTGGTCGCGGTGGTGCTGCCCTTGGGGTCGGTGGCGGCCTACCTCGTGGCCACCCGGCAGTGGCGCCGCCCCGAGGCATGGAGGCGGCTCGGCCTCGGACGGGCAGCGATCGCGGCGGCCGCGGTAGCCGGTCCGTGGCATCTGCTGGCAATCCTCCGCCACCCCCCGGTCCTCGATTTCAGCCTCGACAGCGGGCCCGGCCAGTACCGCGGCTTCTTCTGGCGGTACTTCATCAACGAGCACGCGTTGCGCTACCTCGGCTTGCGGTATCCGGTCGACTACGACACGGTGCCACTAGCCTGGTTCTGGTCCGGCCACCTAGTCTGGCTGTTCCCGTGGAGCGGGCTGCTGGCAGGGTGGCGGGGCATGCGGCTCGGCTGCGGGGACAGGGCGGGCAGGGCGCGCCTGCTGATGCTCTGCCACTGCGGGTTCACGCTCGCCTTCTTCTCCGCGTCGACCTCCCAGGAGTACTACACGCTTCCGGCCTACGCGCCCGCGATGCTGCTGCTGGCGAGCGCGGCTGTCGCGAACCCGAAGTGGATCGACGTAGGGGCACGGATCGCAGGCACGACATTCGCCGTGGCGCTTGCCGTCGGCGCGGCCGTGCTGGCAGCGACATGGAGGCTGCCGGGCGGGGCTGACATCGCGGAAGCCCTGACCAGCAACCCCGAGGCCTACACCCTCTCCCTCGGGCACTTCCAGGACCTCACCCTGGGGGCGTTCGCGTACCTGCGGGGTCCCCTGTCGCTGGCCCTGGCCGCGTTCGCGGTGGGAGCGGCGGGCGGGTGGGCCCTGTCCCGGCAGCGCGCGCTAGCCTCGCTGGGATGCGCCACGCTGCTGCTGTTCCACGCCGCGCACTGGGCGATGAGCGCCTTCGACCCGTACCTGTCCTCCCGCGCGATCGCGGAGGCGTACCTGGAGGAGCCCCCCGGCGCGCTCGTGCTGGACCACGAGTACTACGCGTTCTCGTCGGTTCCGTTCTATGCGAACCGCCAGGTGCTGCTGCTCAACGGGCGCAGGAACAATATCGAGTACGGCTCGAATGCGCCGGGCGCGCCGGACGTGTTCCTCGACGACGCGGGGCTGGCCGAGCTCTGGTCTCGCGACGGGCCCGTGTACCTGGTGACGTACAAGCGCGACCGCGAACGATTCGAGGAACTGCTCGGGGCGGACCGGCTGCGGACGGTGACCGAGTCCGGAGGCAAGGTGCTGATCGCCAGGACGGTCGCACGATGACGACGGAGCGGGAGTGGGGACGCCGTCGCGGCGCACGCGCTATATTGGAATTGCGCGGAAGGTGTGAAGGGCCGCACCGAATCCGAGCGGCAAGGCCGCAGCCGCCCCTTGGCGCAGGGAACCGAAGCAATGAAGAAGGATATCCATCCCCAGAACTACCGCGAGGTGGTCTTCCGGGACGTCACGACGAACACCGAGTGGATCACCCGGTCGACGGCAAAGACCGACAAGACCACCGAGTACGAGGGCAAGGAGTACCCGCTGTACGACCTGGCGATCTCCTCGTACTCCCACCCCTTCTTCACCGGCAAGCGCAAGCTGGTGGACTCGGAGGGCCGGATCGAACGGTTCAACAAGAAGTACGGCCGCAAGTCGTCCGTCTAGGGCCCTGCCCCGGCCCCCCAAGCCGCCTACCACTCCGTCGTGAATGCGAGCGTGACCGCCCGCCCCATTTCGGGAACGCGCTGTCTCGTGAACGGATTCAGCGAATTGAGATGCTCGTAGTAGAACCGGTTCCCTAGGTTCGTCACTCCGAGGTGGAGAGTCGCTCCCGGCCAGAGATTCGCTCCCATCCGGATCGCATGGAGCGTGAATCCGGGCGAGGGGGTCTCCATGCGGGTCGCGGAGACGCGCCGCTGCTCCCAGACGTTCCGAAGTCCGTACTCCGCCCACCAGCGCCGTCCCGGTTGGACGATGCGCAGTGTCGAGTTCAGTTCCAGCGGGGGGATCCCTAGGACAGGCTCCATCAGCTGGCGGTCATCGGCAATCGTCTTGTAGGCCTGGACACGGAACTCCACCCAGTCCGCGCTCCGGCGGAGTCCTAGGTTCCAGCCTCGGAAGTATGCGCTGGTCCCGTTGACATACCGGAACACGGCCGGCGGGCTCAGCGGCAGACGCTTGCTCAGGCCGGGATCGGGCATCACCGTGATGTAGTCGGCGATGCTGCGGACGAAGCCGCCGGCAGTGAGGCGGAACTCGGCGACGTTCCACTCGAGACCGACGTCCCCCTGGACGCTGGACTCGGGGCGCACGCCAGGGTCCCCCATGAACTCGGCCGCGACCTGGAACCGCGTGCTCGGAAAGCGGTCCGAGTAGCGTTCCAAGGCATTCGCGGTGCGCACGACTTGCCCGAGGCCGCCGGCAAGGGTCAGGCCCGAGCCAAGATCAAAGCGGCCGGCAAGGCTGAAATTGGCGTTCGTCTCGGTACGGTCGGTCTCGGATCCGCTATTGGCGAGGAAGTAGTCGCTGGGGCTGCCCGCGTCGCTGCTTACGAAGTCGACGCGGGCAGCCGCGCGAATCTCGCCTCGCTGGAAGCTCCGGCCGGCGTGGAAGTACGTTCCGAAGTCGCTCAGGGACGTCCCGGCCCAGACGGCGTCGCTGAACAGCAGCCTGCGGTTGCTGGCCCGCGCGATGAACCTCTGGGCTTCCTGCTCTAGGCGGAAGAAGTCCCATCCGGCCTGCAGGCGCCAGGACTCGCCAGGCGCCAGCTCGACCCGGCCCGCGGCCCCGACGGTGTCAGCCTCGGCTGGCAAGGAAACGTCGAGCGCGAAAGGCGGCATCCTGCCCGGCATGTCCATGGCCGTGGGCTTCTCGCGGTTGCTCATCCTATGGCTCTTCTTGTTCAGGTACGAATTGAGCTTCACGAGGGACAGCAGTCCATCGGGCCTGGCCCAGCGGTAGCTCGCCTGCCAGGAACGGTGCAAGAAATGCTCGGCGGTCAGGAGGCGTCCGGGATAGTCGACGCCGGTCTGCTCGTCGTAGAAGCCCCCGACCAGGATCTCCTGGTTCTCGGTCGGGTTGATTCGCATCCTAGCCCCCAGCTGGTGGGCCGCGGCATCGCCAGGGACCAGTTCCGCCGGGGCTCCCCCGACGGGCCCGGCGAGATAGTCGTCGAGCAAGTCTCCCGCGGCCTGCAGACCGAGGCCGAAGGCCGAGGTGCCTGCATGGAGTCGGGCGTGCCCGATCCGGCCTGATCCGTTGCTCCGCCAGCCAAGCCCGCCCCGGCCGCCGATCCGCCAGTCGGCCGGCCGGGGAATGCCCTGGGACTCGACGAGAATCGCAGCCATCGCTCCGGCCCCTTCGGCCAGGGCGTAAGGGCCGGCGACAACCCTGACACTCGAGACCGAGCCCGGTTCCACGTGACTCAGCTCCGAGTCCATGCGCGCCGGACCGGCGGCGAACGTGCGGGTGCCGTCGACGATCGTCGCGAGCTGCGTCTCCCGCAACCCCTGCACGACCGGCTCGAAATTCGTGGATCCCCTCCGTAACAGGTTCAAATGCGCCGTCTCGCTAAGGGCCTCGACCAGATCGGGCGTGTCCGGCGCTCTGGGCTCGACCTCCTCGGATGCGATCGGCGGAACGTCCAGAAACCGGGCATCGACATCGACCTGGCCGGCCACGGGCGCCAGCCGGAGGCGCACCGTCAGCTCCTCCGCGCCGCGGGCCGCGACGGCTTCCGGCAGGAAGCCATCCGCCTCGACCTCGACGCTGGCCCCGCTCTCGGAGAACCGCACTTCCCCGGTCACTGTCGTGACGCTCCTTGCGATCTCCGCGCTCCCGTCGTTGCGCACGACGACAGTCGCGCCCGGAACGGCAGCCCCGGTGGGATCGACCACGCGAACCGCCAGATCCGCCCAGGCGGCGGTCGCGGCGCACAAGAACAAGACAATTGGCTTCAGCACTCGCACTTCAACTCTCCTTCGCACAGACCCGCGCCAGCCGACAAGCGACGGCCGGAGAGTCCCCCGAACGACACGTGGACCCATCTGCGCCTCGGGTGGACTACGGGCCGGAGCGGCCCAGGGGAGGCGAGACGAGCTAGACGGCGGCTACGTGCCTAGGGGGTGGGGTAAGGGGAGTGTCGTGGCTGACCGGCCAAATCCTCAACCAGGTCCAAGGGGCCTTGTGCAGCAGCCCGGGACGCGGAAGCTCCGGTGCGAGCAGGAGCATGCACGCTTGTTCGATCGTCCGGGCTGCCTCCGGGTGCTCCTGCGTGTCCTGGCTCGCCATGCCGCAGGTCGAATCCGTCTCCGGTCTCGGGCTCGGGGGGTGGCAAGCCGGCGCGGGGTCCCCTGGGCCGGCTTGCCGCGCGGGGGCTTTCGTCATCGGGCAGGACGATCGGCATGCGCCGGTGGCGCGCCTCATCCGGTCGCAGGCGTCCAAGCAGGCGCTTGCCGCGTCGAGCGCCTGCCAAGGCAGGAGCGCGACAGCCAGCAGCACCGCAGCCAAGCGAAACGAACGCAGCTGCCGCACGGTAACTAAGGGGCCTCCCGCCTCAGTATAGGCAACGCGCAGAACACCAGTCCCTGCTCCCTCCTGTCCTATCAACCCTTGCCCGTGCTCACGCGGCCCTGTGTCCGAATGCCTGACGCGGCACGGCAGTGTCACGCCCCAATGGTGACGGGAACAACCTTGCCCCGCGGGCGGGGCCCTACCGGCCTCCGGCGCGCTGGAGGCATTTGCCCGGGGGGACCGGAAGTTACCGGCGTGCCCGCCCTAGCCTTGCGCTCGTCTGCCTTGAACAGGAAGGCCAGCATTCCCGTCGTCAAGCGGCACTCTCGACCGGATGAACCTGCCAGCCCACAAATCCGAGTGCTGTGATCTGGCCGCTCCCATCTGAGACGGCTGCTTGAGTACGGCTGGTGCGACGACGCGATCCAGATCCAGCGTCTCGCGAACAGGGCCGGGGTGGTGGCGCCTCAGCGAAGGAGGGAGCAGCGGCAATCCGCTCCCCCTTTGCCTCCCGGCTCCGGCTGGCAAGGAGGCTCGCACTCCGTCCCTATGGTCTGTCCGCGCCAAACGCGCCTGTGACAGGGCCTCCCTTGAAATAGTACAGGTTGTCGGTGAGGAGATTGTGGTTGTCACCCCGGTCCGGAAGCCAGTATTGGCCTAGCACCGCAAGAGGGCCGTCCACATCTTGGCCGGCAAACCGCCCCCAGATGCTTGGGGGGCGGGTTGTCCAATGTGGTTGGACCCTTAGAACGGGCACAGTCTCCGTGCCTAGCGGACCGAATGCCAGGATCGGAGCAGTGTTGTTGCTCGCGCTCTGACCAGCGTTGCTGATTCCGAACTCCACATTGCCCGCGGAGTCAACCCTGATGGGAATGCTCCGGAATGTGAACGACTCGAGTGGGGTATCTGGCGGCACATTAGGGTTCGCCGGACTTACAGCCGAACCCCTAGAGACCCAGCCGGAGGCCCGAAGTGGATCGCCGTTCGCGCTCATGAGGCCGCGGACTGTCATGGTGAGTTCCCCGATTTCGGCGGTCGCGCCCTCCCAGGCATCTCCTGTCCACTCGGCCAGCACCTCCACCGTGCCCTCGAGGAACGTTGTCTCGTACACTGTCTCTTGGATCGCCACCGTCTTGCCGGTAAACCTCGCCGAGCCCCCGGAGGGGAAGCTCGGATCGACGGAGCTGGTCCACTGTGTCGCCGGCAGCGGGCTGTACGCGAACAGGCCCGGGCTGTTGCCGGGAATACCCCCCTCGTCGGCGATGGTCTGCCGCACCACTCCGTGCCCGTCCGCGAACGCTTCCTGGTGGACTCGCCACGCGCCGAATCGGGTGTAGTCAGTCGCATTGGCCATCGCCTTCATCTGGACCGCCTGCCGGCCCCAGATCCAGCTGTAGTCGACCGGGACGCCCGTACTACGCCTCGCCGTGTTGAAGATGCCCGAACCGTCCGGATCGAGCGCGGCCTTGAGGCTGGCACTTGTCGAGAATGCCTCGAGCACCGATTCGATCAGGCCCAGCGCCCGGTCCTCCTCGTAGCTGCCCGCCAGGCTCGCCGGCACGTGGTGGAAAATGCCCAGCAGGGCGCTTTGCACCTCCTTCCACGCTGCCTCCTCCGCGCCTGTGCTCCGGGTGTCGAGCGTCTGTAGCACGGCTAGGTCCGCGCGCGCCCTCTCGATCCTCTCGACGGCGATCTCGATCAGGTTCTTGGGCCCGTTGATGTTCACTTCCGTACCCGCGTTCGCGATCAGAGTCGCCAGGCTGACCGAAAGCTCCTGCGTCGGGACCTGGAGCCCGGCAGTCTCTGTGTCCGTGTCGAGGAGGATCAAATGGCCAAGCAACGCGATGCCCGGTCCATCCCCATCGGGATCGCTGGTGGACGCCTCCCGCACGTTCGTAACCGTCGACGTGCTGGTAAGCATCAGCGACGCCGTGACCTCGTCCGCCGCCAGGCGCTCGAACACGATCATCGTCACGGTCAGCTTGCCGTCAGCCACCTCGAAGCTGTTCGGCATAGTTGCGCCGGCGGCGGGCCAGTCGTTGCTGGTCGCCAGTACCTCGACCCTGGATCCGTCGTCTGTGCCCGGACGCACCACCGTGTCCGCGACCCGGCTGGCGCCGAAACTGCCCGCCAGGTACCGGCTGCTGCCGCTGGTCGTGTTCGCCCCGACCGTCCAGACACCGTGTGCCCAGTCCCCGGACGCGTCGCCCGTCCCCAGCAACTGCCCCGCGAAGGTCGAGGCCACCGTCTGCGGGCTCGGGCTGCCCGCACGCCGCTCGAAGGTCACTTGTGCCCTCGCCGCGTCCCCGGAAGCGTCCCAGTGTGCGTTGTTGTCCAAGTCGGTGGCCGTTGGCAGGATGATGGCCTCGACATCGCCGAACTGGTACTGCCACGGATCCCCGTCTGCCGTCCGCAGATCCGTCACCAGGCCCGACACCCGCTTGCTCGAGAACCTCACCTCCAGCTCGATGTCCCCGCTGTACAGCGTCCCGTCCCCGCTGACCGCCGTCGTCCCCCCTTCGTAGTACGCGTTCCCCGACGTCTGGATGTGCCACACCCGCACCACGTCGTTCGTCGTCGCGTACGAGAACGCTCCGACCAGCCCCGCCGCCGTCGCGTCGTCGGCGTCCTTGTAGGTCAGGTCGCTCGTCGCGTACTCCCGCTCCTTCTGCGAGATCGCACCGTAGCGCGTCTCCCCGGTGGAGCCGAACACGATCCTCGACTCGCTCTCGTTCGCCTCGAACGCATCCAGAGCCGCCGACTCGCTCAGAGCCGCGCCCTTGAACACGCCGCTGCCGTCCCCGTCCGTCGCCGCCGCGAACTGCGTCCCGCTCGACAGCGCCGCCAGAATGTCGTCGATCTCGCCCAGGATGTCGTCGTTGCCCGGCGCGGTCGTGCCGAGGTTGACCTTGCCCGCTCCGAACAGCTTGTTGACTTCCGTCTGGATCGCTCCCCAGCGGGACGTCAGGATGCCCGTGAGCCCTGGCGGGGCCGTGTCGAGCCCCAGCAGGGCGGCCACGTCCCCGCGGATCTTCTCGATCTCCGCCCGCGCCGACACCACGAAATTGTCGCCCGAGGCGCTGGCCGAGCCCGATCCCAGCAGGTCCGCCATCGTGAACGTGTTCCCGCCCACCGTCAGGCCGGTGCGCAGCTCGTTCGCCACGGTGTCCTCGTTGTCGTCGGTCAGCGTCATGCGGTTGTCCTTGTTGAGATCGCCCGCCAGTCCGATGTCGGCTTCAGGGTCGGAGTCACCGGCCGAGTCGGAGTTGATCGCCTTGTCGAACCGCGCCCCGAACAGGTCGCCGTCAATGTGCCAGACGTGGAAGGAGGCGCCGTGCACGGTGATGTCTCCCGTGCCCGACTTCGGCACTCTCGCGCCGTTCACGTCCCAGCCGTCCTGGTCCTCCCGCGTCATCGCCGTCAGTCCCGTGCCCTGGATCTCGACATCCATGGGTACGAACATCGCGCTCCAGGCTCCTTCCGCCAGCGTCAGCTGGTACACGTTGCCGTTGCCCGCCGTCACCTCGCCGCCGGAAGCGAACGGATCGCCACCGAGGGTGTAGGAGCCGTCCTCGACCATCACCACCGTGACCATGTCACCGGAGGTGCCGAGGGTAATCGTGGTCGGAACGTCATCGAAAGCTGCCGTCCAGGTATCGCCCGATCCCAGCGTCAGCGTGTACGTTCCGAAGCCGGCCGCCACACCCTGGCCGCTCGCGAACGGTGCGCCGTTGAGGGACCACGTCCCGTTCTCGGCCTTCACCACCGTGACGGTCTGGCCGCTGATGCCCAGAGTCACCGGGACCATCTTCGGCACGTAGGTGATCCGCCACGTGCCGTCGCCCAGCTGCTCCACCAGGTACATCTCGATTCCCAGCGGTACTTGCACGCCCGACGTCACCGGCTGCTCGCCGAGTGTCGGGTGCACTGCCGTCCAAGTCCCGTTCTCGTGCCGCGTGAACGGCACGCTCAGGCCCGAATTGCCGACCGCCACCTGCTGGACCAATGGCACGTACATCGCCGTCCAGGTGCCGTCCGCCATCGTCAGCGTGTACTCGTTGCCGTTCGTCGCCGTCACGCTGCCGCCCGAAGAGAAAGCAGCGTCGCCAATCCAGTACGAGCCGTCCTCGGCCCGCGTCAGGGTCGCTTCCTCACCGGTGATGCCGAGCGTGACCGCGATGGTCGCCGGCACGTAGGACGCGGTCCAGCTGCCGTCGTCGGCCAGGGCCAGCATGTAGTGGTTGCCGTTGGACGCGGCAAAGTTGTCGCCCGGCTCGAAGGCTTCGTCGCCGATCCAGTACGTGCCGTCCTCGGCACGCATCACCGTGACCTCTTCGCCCGTGATGCCCAGCGTGAGGGTGGCCGTCGCGGCCTGGTAGGCCGCCGTCCACTGGCCGTCCGCGAGGCTGAGCGCGTACCTGTTGCCGTTCTCCGCAGTGACTTCGCCGCCCTCGAAGGCCTCCCCGTTGAGAGTGAAGCCGCCGGCTTCGGTGGTCATGAGGGTGACCGTCCCGCCATGCTCGCCTAGGGCTACCTCGACAGCCGCGGGCTGGAACGGCGGGGGCGCCGGCGGGGGCGCCGGCGGCGTGGCCGCGGCCGGCTCGTCACTGCCGCACCCGGCAAGGCCGAGCGTCAGCAATACGAGCGCGAGAAGGGCGAGCCGCCCCGAATACACGATGCGATTGCTATCCATTGCTGCGTTCACCTTGTTTCTTTCCCGTAGGGCAATCAGTGGGCGCTAGCGCCCTAGGGCGGACCTACCAACCGGAGCCTGTTGGCTTGCAGTCCAGTCCTGTCTTCCAACCAAGCTCTACTTTGCCCGAAGAGCCGAACTCGGTGCAAGGGTACCATTGCGGGGGTCTCTGTGCTCTACACTTCTGCCCTGTCCGCGCAACATCCCAGCGGGCCAGCTCACACGGCTCAGAAACCGAATGCCTGACGCGGCACGGCAGTGTCATGCCCCAATGGTGACGGGACCAAGCTTGCGCCCTGCGCCGGGCCAGACCGGACTCCGGCGCACTGAAGACGTTTGCCCGGGGTACCGAGTGTTCCAACGCGAATTCCGGCGTGCCCGCCCTAGCCTTGCGCTCGTTTGCATCGACCAGTAAGGCCAGCATTCCCTTAGTGGAGCGGGCACCGTCGACGCTTCGACCGGAAACAGCGGCCAGCCCTCAAGTTCGAGTGGTTCGAGCCGGCGGCCTCCGGCGGGAAGTGCAGGGGTGTTCCCAGCCGACACCGCCGTTGGAACAGGCCAGGGAGGAAGGCTGGCGTGACGACACGATCCAGCGCCTCGCGAGCGAAACCGGGATGGTAGCGCATCAGCGAGTAATGGAGAACGGCAGACCGCTTCCCCCGGGGGAAGCGCCTCCCTGCCCCCGCTGGCGGGGAGGCGCTCGCAGTCCGTCCCTATGGCCTGTCCGCGCCGAACACGCCTGAGAGAGGGCCACCCTTGAAATAATACGGTGAACCAGGAAGACTGACGTTTTCACCTTGGTCAGCAAGCCAATACCTTCCTATCACCGCAAGTGGGCCGTCCACATCTTGACCGGCAAACCATCCCCAGATGCTTGGCGGGGGAGTTAGCCAGTTATGTTGAAATCGCCTTGGGGTGAGCACAGTCTCCGTGCCCAGTGGCCCGAATGCAAGGAGCGGAGTGGTGTTGTAGCTGTGGTCAGAACCAGCGTTGCTGGTCCCGAACCCGACGTTGCCGCCGGCGTCGACCATGATGGGAATGCCCCGGAACGTGACCGACTCGAGTGGAGTATCTTCCGGCACATTAGCATTTGGGGCACCAAGAAAATGAGTGGCGACGTGCTCGTGGGCTCGAAGCGGATCGCCGTTCGCGTTCATGAGTCCACGGATTGTCATGGTGAGCTCGCCGATATTGGCGGTCGCGCCCTCCCAGGCATCTCCTGTCCACTCGGCGAGCACCTCCACCGTGCCTTCGAAGAACGTTGTCCCTTGCATCGCCACGGTCTTGCCGGTGAACGTTGCCGAGCCTCCCAAGGGGTAGCTCGGATCGCCCGAGGTATTCCACTGCGTCGTCGGCAGCGGACTGTACGCGAACAGGCCCGGACGGTTGCCCGCGAGACCCTCGTCACTGGTGATGGACGGCTGCCGCCATACCTCCCCGTCCGCGAACGCATCCTGCTGGACTCGCCACGCGCCGAACCGGGTGTAGTCGGTCGCGTTGGCTATCGCCTTCATCTGGACCGCCTGCCGGCCCCAGATCACGCTGTAGCTGGATGGGCTGCCCACTGCGCCGCCGTTGCTTGTTCCGTCCGTCGCCGTGTTGAAGATCCCCGTGCCGTCCGGGTCGATCGCCACCTTGAGGTTGGCGCTGCTCGAGAGCGCGTTGAGCACCGAGTCGATCAGGCCCAGTGCCCTGTCCGCGTCGTAGGCTCCTGCCACCTTCGTCGGCACATGGTGGAAGATGCCCAGCAGGGCGGTTTGCACCTTCTTCCACGCTGCCTCTTCCGAGCCCGTGATCCGAGTGTCTAGCGCCTGCAGCACCGCCAGGTCGGCGCGTGCCGTCTCGATCTTCTCGACAGCAATCTCGACCTGCTTATGCGGCCCGTTGGTGTTCACCTCCGTGCCCGCGTTCGCGATCAGGGTCGCCAGGCTGACCGAGAGCTCCTGCGTCGGCGGCTGGAGCCCGGCGGTTCCCGTATCCGTGTCCAGGACGACCAGGCCGAGCCCGGCGTTCACCACCTCGCCGGCTCCATCCCTGCCGTCGGGATCGGCCGGATCCGCCTCCAGCACGTTGGTAACCGTGGTGCTGCCGAGGGCAAGCGACGCCGTCACCGCATCGTTCGCCACGCGCTCGAACAGATTCATCGTCACGGTCAGCTTGCCGTCAGCCACCGTGAAGTTCCCACTGCTGTCTCCAAGGCTGGTCGTCAGCGCCTCGACCCCGGATCCGTCGTCCGTACCGGGCCGCATCGGGGCCGTGTCCGCCACACGGCTGGCGCCGAAGCTGCCCGCCAGATACCGGCTGGTGCCGCTGGCCGAGTTCGACCCGACCGTCCAGACACCGTGTGCCCAGTCCCCTGACGCGTCGCCCGTCCCGAGCAACTGCCCCGCGAAGGTCGAGACCACCGTCTGCGGGCTCGGGCTGCCCGCACGCCGCTCGAAGGTCACTTGTGCCCTCGCCGTGTCCTCGGAAGCGTCCCAGTGCGCGTTGTTGTCCAAGTCGGTGGCCGTCGGCAGGATGATGGCCTCGACATCGCCGAACTGGTACTGCCACGGATCCCCCTCCGCCGTCTGCAGACCCGTCACCAAGCCCGACACCCGCTTGCTCGAGAACTTCACCTCCAGCTCGATGTCCCCGCTGTACAGCGTCCCGTCCCCGCTGACTGCCGTCGTGCCACCTTCGTAGTACGCGTTCCCCGACGTCTGGATGTGCCACACCCGCACCACGTCGTTCGTCGTCGCGTACGAGAACGCTCCGACCAGCCCCGCCGCCGTCGCGTCGTCGGCATCCTTGTAGGTCAGGTCGCTCGTCGCGTACTCCCGCTCCTTCTGCGAGATCGCCCCGTAGCGCGTCTCACCGGTGGAGCCGAACACGATCCTGGACTCGCTCTGGTTCGCGTCGAACGCCTCCAGCGCCGCCGACTCGCTCAGAGCCGCGCCCTTGAACACGCCGCTGCCGTCCCCGTCCGTCGCCGCCGCGAACTGCGTCCCGCTCGACAGCGCCGCCAGAATGTCGTCGATCTCGCCCAGCATGTCGTCGTCGTCCGGCGCATTCGCGCCGAGGTTCACCTTGCCCGCTCCGAACACCTTGTTGACTTCCGTCTGGATCGCGCCCCAGCGGGAGTCCAGAATGCCGTCTATTCCGGTCGGGGCCGTGTCGAGCCCCAGCAGCGCGGCCACGTCGCCGCGGATCTTCTCGATCGCCCCCCTCGCCGACGCCACGAAGTTGTCCCCCGACGCGCTTGCCGAGCCCGCTCCCAGCAAGTCCGCCATCGTGAACGTGTTCCCGCCCACCGTCAGGCCGGTGCGCAGCTCGTTCGCCACCGTGTCCTCGTTGTCGTCGGTCAGCGTCATGCGGTTGTCCTTGTTGAGATCGCCCGCCAGTCCGATGTCGGCTTCAGGGTCGGAGTCACCGGCCGAGTCGGAGTTGATCGCCTTGTCGAACCGCGCCCCGAACAGGTCGCCGTCAACGTGCCAGACGTGGAAGGAGGCGCCGTGCACGGTGATGTCTCCCGTGCCCGACTTCGGCACTCTCGCGCCGTTGACGTCCCAGCCGTCCTGGTCCTCGCGCGTCATCGCCGTCAGGCCCGTGCCGCCGATCTCGACGTCCATCGGGACGAACATCGCGCTCCAGGCTCCTTCGGCCAGTGTTAGCGAGTACACGTTGCCGTTGCCCGCCGTCACCTCGCCGCCCGAAGCGAACGGGTCGCCACCGAGGGTGTAGGAGCCGTCCTCGACCATCACCACCGTGACCGTGTCGCCGGAAGTGCCGAGGGTGATCACGGTCGGAACCTCGTTGAAGGCCGCCGTCCAGGTGTCGTCCGATCCGAGCGTCAGCGTGTACGAGCCGAAGCCGGCCGCCACGCCCTCGCCGCTCGTGAACGGCGCGCCGTTGAGGGACCACGTCCCGTTCTCGGCCTTCACCACCGTCACGGTCTGGCCGCTGATGCCCAGCGTCACCGGAACCTGCTTCGGCACGTAGCTGATCCGCCACATGCCGTCGCCCAGCAGCTCGACGTAGTACATCTCGATGCCCAGCGGCACTTGCACGCCCGACGTCACCGGCTGCTCGCCGAGTGTCGGGTGCACCGCCGTCCAGGTCCCGTTCTCGTGCCGCGTGAACGGCACGCTCAGGCCCGAATTGCCGACCGCCACTTGCTGGACCAGCGGCACGTACGCCGCCGTCCAGGCGCCGTCCGCCATCGTCAGCGTGTACTCGTTGCCGTTCGTCGCCGTCACGCTGCCGCCCGAAGCGAAAGCGGTGTCACCGATGTGGTACGAGCCATCCTCGGCGCGCATCACCGAAACCTCTTCGCCCGTGATGCCGAGCGTGACCGCGATGGTCGCCGGCACGTAGGAAGCGGTCCAGCTGCCGTCGTCAGCCAGGGCCAGCATGTAGTGGTTGCCGTTGGACGCGGCAAAGTTGCCGCCCGGCTCGAAGGCTTCGTCGCCGATCCAGTACGTGCCGTCCTCGGCACGCATCACCGTGACCTCTTCGCCCGTGATGCCCAGCGTGAGCGTGGCCGTCGCGGACTGGTAGGCCGCCGTCCACTTGCCGTCCGCGAGGCTGAGCGCGTACGTGTTGCCGTTCTCGGCGGTAACCTCTCCGCCTTCGAAGGCTTCCCCGTTGAGGGTGAAGCCGCCGGCCTCGGTGGTCATGAGGGTGACCGTCCCGCCGAGTTCGCCTAGCGCTACCTCTACAGGCTGGGGCTGGAACGGCGGGGGTGCCGGCGGCGGCGCCGGCGGTGTGACCGCGGCCGGCTCGTCACTGCCGCACCCGGCTAGGCCGAGCGTCAGTAATACGAGCGCGAGAAGGGCGAGCCTCCCTCCCCCCGAATACACAAAACGATTGCTATCCATTGTAGTTTTCATCTTCTTTCTTTCTCATTTGACAGCCAGTGGACGCTGGCGCCCTAGACAGGACCCACCAATCGCAGCCCCTGTTGGATTGCAGTCTAGTCCTGTCTTCCGAACAAGCTTGCCTGTGGCCGAAGGGCCCGGCTCGCCACAAGCGTACCATCACGGCGACCCCTGCTTCCCCTGCCGGGCAGGAGCGGGCAGGAGCGCCCCCGCACGCCTACGCGGGACGCTCCCGGATGGTTCCCGCTGCCGCATCGAAGAACAAGACCTTGTCGCGCCGATAGGACTCCACGGCCAGGTTGATCGAAGCCTGAACCATGTATCCCAGTTCGCCGTCGAAGGCCGCCTTGCCTCGCGTGCGGATCGCGTCGAGGAAGCTCTGGTCGAAGCTCTTGCCGGGAGGGGATTCGATGCGGAAGACCTGCCGGGCTCCGCGCGGCGACCGCTGCCGGGCAAGGATGGGTCCGAAGAAAGCAACGCGCCTGGCCCTGTCCGTCGCCAGCGCAGGGTCGCCGCCTAGGGCGTCCTCGTAGGCGGACCGCACTCCCGCGTTCGCCAGCGAGCGCGAGATCCTCTCGTCCTGGCGGGAAGGGGGCAAGTCCTCGAACGGCACCTCGGCAATCGGCCTTGGCGGAGCCTCCCACCGACCCTCCAGGCCCGCCCGGCGGACATTCTCCCGCACGTCATCCTCGAACGCAGCCTCCGGCTGGATCAGCAGGAATGACGGACGGCGATGATCGGGCCCGTGGAAGCGGATGTTCGCGTGGTGCCCTCGCACGACGATCGGCAGCTCGTGCCCGTTGGCGAGGGAGCCACCGACCATGATGGTGTGCTTGCCGGGATAGTCGACGGCGATCACCAGCGTGTCGGGAACCTCCAGAACGTCGGTCGGGTACAGCCAGTTGCCCCCGGCCGCCACGGCACGGCGGGGGAATTCCGGCCCGGTGACCTTCATGACCGGGGCCAGGTGATGGATGAACAGGTCGGTGGCGATCCCCCCGCCGTATTCCCTGTACCGCCGCCAGCGCAGGAACCGCTCCTCGGAGAAGGGCACCCTGGCAGTGGAGCCGAGCCACCGCTCCCAGTCGAGATTCTCGGGCGTCACCTCGTGATCCGACCGGTAGTTCCACGGCGCGACGGCGGAATTCCGGCTGCGGCTGGTCTGGCTCCAGAGAAGCTTGCCGAGGACTCCGGCCTGCACTGCTGCCCGCGCGGGCTCCCAGATGCCGTGCGCCATGTGCTCGCTGTCGACGGCCAGGACCCGGCCGGTCTCGCTGGCGACCTCCACCATGCGCCGGGCCTCGTCAACGGTGAGCGCCATCGGCTTCTCGACATCCACGTCCTTCCCGGCGCGCATGGCGTCGATCGCCATCTGGGCGTGCCAGTGGTCCGGGGTCGAGATGATGACCGCGTCGATGTCCGGGTCCTGGAGCAGGTCGCGGTAGTCGTGGTAAGCCTTCGCGCCGGTCAGGCGGACGCCCTCTTCCAGCCGCGGCTTGAAGATGTCGCACACGGCGACCACGCGGGCCTGCCCGGAAACGCTGTCGAGGGAGCGCAGGTGCCCGCGACCGTTGCCGCCGAGGCCGATCACTCCGATGTTGATGATGTCGCCCGCGCCGGCTACCCGTTTCTGGGACGCGGCAGCCAGCGCCGCCGTCCCGGCCTTCAGGAACCCTCGTCTGCTTTCCGCTGGCATCTCATTCCTCCAGGACCCGCTTCATCCATTCGAAGTTCCGGCGGGTCTCTCTAACCCTGTCTTCCGTCTCGTACGCAAACTCGACATTCGCGGGAATCGCCCATCCCGCCCCCTGGAGGAGTAGGAGAATCGCCCGCAAAGGCGTCGCGCCCTGCCCGAAGGGCAGCTTGGGGCCGTCGTCCGGTGTCCGGTCCTTCATGTGCAGGCAGTAGACCCGCTCGTGATGCAGGCGGATGAACTCGAGCGGATCGAGCCCGGCGGCGGTGAAGTGCCCGGTATCCAGATTGATGCCGAGCAACTCCGAGAAGCCCTCCAGCCCCCTGCGGAAGTCTTCCGGCGTGGCGAATTCGTCCGGCTTGACGCGGGCGTGGTTGTGGAAGCCGACCCGGACCCGGTGCCGGCGCGCGGCCGGATCGATGCGCGCGGCAGTGGATACGTTGCTGGACGAGGTGATCAGGTCCGTGCCCAGCGCCAGGGCCATCTGGAACGCCCTGTCAATCTCGTCGTCTGTCCAGTCATTGCGGATGCTGATGTTGAACGCCGACAGGTGAATCCCTGCCGCGTCGAGGCGTCGGCGGGCCTGCCGGAACAGGCCGAGGTCGGCGGACAGGCGCCACTCTCGCAGCCGTTCCCGCCTGCCCCGGAATTCCCTGAGCGGCTCCAAGTGGCCGCTCCACATCTCCACCGAGCTCGCGCCGACCTCGACGACTGCTTCCACCATTTCCTCGAAGGGCCTGTCGTTGAAGCACCAGCTCTGAATGCCGAGTTCGACGCCGCGGTACAAGCGGGGAGTCCTGCCGGCCGAGGCGAGGGCCGGCCCGGCGAATGCGCCACCTGCGAACTGCCTCCGTGTCAGCGCCATGTCACGAGGGAAGTCGGCAGCCGCGGCCGCAGCAGCCGCGGCCGCCGCAGGCCGAGCGCAGGGCCATGTGCAACACTCTATGGGAGGAAAGGGGAGCACTGGTTGACCCGTCGCGGATGGATCGCCGCAATCGGCGGAGGGCTTTGCTGGCACGGGTCGCCGGCGGCGGAGCGCAAGGACCCGCCTCCGACCGCCCTGCTGTTCGGCACCGTCTTCCGGGGCTCGTACCTCGCGCTGGAAGGGGCGCGGGTGGTCGCCTACAGCGAAGCGAGCCCCCGCAAGAAATACCGGGCCGTGACCAACTATCGCGGCGAGTACAGGATTCGCGTGCCTGCAGGCGACGACACGTTCGTCGTGACCGCCAAGGCCCGCGGGTTCGCGGAAGGCCGTCGCACGGTGCAGGTCTACGGCATCGAGAAATCGACGGCAAACCTGATCCTCCAGCCGCGCAAGCAACGCCCGGCCAGCACGCAGGGCGCGGTTGCGCCATAGGATAGAAGGTACCATGCGAAAAACACGTAGAAGCCTGCTGCTGACCGCCGCGTTCCTCGCGGTGCCGCCCGCCCGCTCCCAGTTCCCGGGCTTCGGCAAGAAGAAGAAGGAAGATCCGAAGCGGACGGTGAAGGGCCAGGTCACGGACGAGCGCGAGGAGGGGATCCGGGCGATCGTGCAGCTGAAGAACCTGAGGACCGAGGAGACGAAGTCCTTCCACACGAACGACGAGGGCCAGTACTACTTCAACGGGCTCGACCTGAGCATCGACTACGAAATCCGGGCCCTGGCCGAGGGCTTCCAGAGCAAGACCAGGACCGTGTCCAGCTTCGACAGCCGGACCGAGCTGATCTACAACTTCGCGCTCAAAGCCGCGAACTGAAGCCCGCGACGGCCGGGAATCCCGCTTGCCGCGCTCGGACCGGGCATGCTGCGGCCCCCGCCGCGCTCGCGGCGGCGCTACCATGAGGGGGGTCGCTCGCTGTCGGCAGGCCGGCCGGCGGGCGAGGCCCGCAGGAACGACAGCATGACCAGTCCCCGCAAGACCCTCCGGAACGCCTGCTTGCTAGCCGCGGCGCTGGCCCTGCTGGCTGCCGAAATCCCGCAGTCCCTGGCCCAGGGGCCGATCGGGGACAGGCCGCGGAGGCCCGTCCCCGGAGCGCCGCGTTCGCCCGGCACGACTCCCGGGCCCGGCGGAGTCCCCGATTCGCCCACCGAGCTGCCGCCGGTCCAGACGCGCGCGCCCCAGCGCATCCCGCAAGACCAGCCCCTGTTCACGGCCGACACCAATGCGGTGACGGTCGACATCGCGGTGCTCGACAACAAGGGGCAGTTCATCGCCAACATCCCGCCCGGGAACTTCCAGGTCCTGGAGGACGGCGTCCCCCAGAAGATCGTGAGCATCGGGCAGACCCAGGCCCCCGCGACCGTGGCCCTGCTGATCGAGTTCAGCAACCGCTGGCAGCAGTACTGGTCGGAGACCTGGTACCAGACACTCACCGCCACCTACGGATTCGTGCAGACCCTGCGGCCGGAGGACTGGGTCGCGGTGATCGCTTACGACCTGCGGCCCGAGATCCTCGCCGACTTCACCCAGGACCGCCGGGAGATCAACAACGCCCTGCAGCGGCTGCGGATCGCGGCCTACAGCGAGTCCAATCTCTTCGACGCCCTCGCCGACACTGTGGAGCGGATGTCGGGCATCGAGGGACGCAAGGCGGTGGTGCTGCTGTCGAGCGGCGAGGACACGTTCAGCCGGCTCAACTTCAACCAGGCGCGCAAGATCGTGCAGGAAGCGGGAGTGACAGTGCATGCGATCGGCCTGGGACAAATGCTCAAGGAACTGCTGGACGCCCGGGGGTTCGCGAGCGGGGCGACCCGCATCGGCTGGCTGCAGGCCGACAACCAACTGCGGACCTTCACCAAGGAAACCGGCGGCTTCTCCTTCTTCCCGCGCTTCTACGGGCAGTTCCCGACCATCTTCCAGAGCCTCAACTACCTGATGCGCAACCAGTACACCGCCATCTACCAGCCGTCGAACACGAAGCGCGACGGGTCGTTCCGGGAGATCAAGGTACGGCTCGTGGACCCGAAGACGAACAAGGAACTGCGCATTACCGGCAAGAACGGCAAGCGGATCAAGTACGACATCGTCGCGAGGAAAGGCTACACCGCTCCCCGCGAGGTCGAGTGACCGCGGACGAGCGCCGAATCCCATCCGCAGCCGGATCCGGGCGCGCCAGGGCACGGGGTGCGCAAGGCGGTATATTGATTCCTGCCCATGCAAGCGGACGGAGCCCCTGCCAGGATCCTGCTGATCGACGACAACAGCCGGGGGCTGGCCGTGCGGAAGTACATCCTGAGCGACCTCGGATACGAGATCGTGACGGCCACGAGCGGCGAAGAGGGCGTGGAGCAGTTCCGGTCATCGGCCACGGACGCGCCGTTCAGCCTGGTGGTGACCGACTACCGCATGCCGGGAGGCATGCGCGGCGACGAGGTTGTCCGCTGCCTGCGACAGCTCGCACCGAAGGTGCCGCTGGTCATACTCTCGGGCTTCGCGAGCCCGCTGGCGCTGACTCCCGAGTCGACAGGGGCGGACGTGGTACTCGAGAAAGGGCCGCACGAGCAGTTCGCACTGGTCGAAACCGTCCTGAGACTCGCGCCGACCGGCGAGAACCAGGCCGGCAGGCCCCCCGCTTCGGAAAGGGAATCCGCGACGGGGGCCCGTCGCGCCTACCGGCGCCGCTCCCGGACCGGTTGAAGGCTGTGATCTCCCCGCGCGCAACGATCGAGATCCCATGACGAAGTTCACCTGGCTCGGCCATTCGACATTCCTGATCGACGTGGAGGGCGGCCCGGCGATCCTCGTCGATCCGTGGTTCTCCGGCAACCCCTCCTTTCCGGAGCGATTCGAGCTCGGGAGGGTCGATCTGCTCCTGCTCACGCACGGGCACTTCGATCACATCGGCAGTGCCGTGGAGGTGGCCCAGCAGCACGAGCCGGAGGTCTTGTGCAGCTTCGAGGTCGCTGTGTGGCTGGGCTCGAAAGGAGTCCAGAGGGTCACCGGGATGAACCTCGGCGGGAGCTTCGAGACGCAAGGGGTCCGTGTCACGATGACCCAAGCCCTGCACAGCAGTTCCATCGACGACGAGGGCAGGCAGGCCTATGCGGGAGTGGCGGCCGGGTTCGTCGTGCGCCAGCCGGACGGGCGCGCCTTCTATTGCGCAGGCGACACCGACGTCTTCGGCGACATGCAGCTGATCCGTCGCCTGCACAGTCCCTCGCTCGCGATGCTGCCGATCGGAGACCTGTACACAATGGGGCCGGAGGAGGCCGCGGTGGCCTGCGAGCTGCTGGCCCCCGAGGTGGTGCTGCCGATGCACTGGGGGACCTTTCCCGTGCTCACCGGCACGCCGGAAGGGCTGCGCCGAGAGCTCGGTGCAGAATCGAACGTAAGGGTCCCGGACCTGAAACCGGGCGACACCTACGACTGGTAGCGGCCTAGTCCCTCTCGCCCGCCAGGCCCTCGTAGGTCTCGTCCTCGGAGGCCTCGGTAGTGACGGGAAGGCCGCGAGGCAACCAGCCGGGGTAAACGAGAGCGCCGGTCATGTCGGACTCCCCCTGGAAGCCGCCCCGCATGTCGACCACGTTAGAGAAGCCATTCTCCATCAGCACCTGCGCGGCGCGCATCGAGCGCCCGCCCTTCAGGCAGGCCGTGATGATCTTGGCGTCCTTGCCGAGAGCGCTCTCGCACACCGCCACGAACTCGGAGTTCGGCTGCATGCCCATCGGAGTGCGGTGCAGGAGGGGGACGTTCTTGGCGCCGGGCGCGTGGCCGGCCTCGAATTCCGGGACCGATCGAACGTCCAGGTAGACGTACCCTTCGCCGGACTCCAGCAGGTCGCGGGCCTCTTCGGGCGAGATGCGTTTCAGTTCCATAGCCGCCTTCACCAGCTTGCGGATCGGGACCGCGATTGTCAATCGGACCCGAGGCGCCAGGCCCCGCACCCCCGCGATCCGGCGGTTCTTGCCCGCCGGCAGGCGAGTCGCTATGATCGGCGTTTCTCCGGTCATGCCAGACTCCCCGGAAATCTCCGTGGTCATCCCGGTCCGCAACGAGGAATCGACCGTGGCCGAGCTCGAGCGCCAGTTGCGAGCAGCGCTGCCGGACCGCCACGAGATTCTCTTCGTTGACGACGGCAGCACGGACGCAACGTGGAGCCGCCTGGTGGCGATCCACGATCCCGGCCGCGTCCGGCTGGCCCGGCTCCGTGCGCCCAGCGGGAAATCGGCGGCGCTGATGGCGGGCTTCGCCCGCGCTCGGGGGCCGATCGTGTTCACACTGGACGGCGACCTGCAGGACGACCCGGCCGAGATACCGGCGTTCCTCGAGAAGCTCCGCAGCGGCTGCGACCTCGTATCCGGGTGGAAGAGGGTCCGGCACGACCCCCTGCACAAGGTCGTGCCGTCGAGGATCTTCAACTACGTCATGCGGCGCGCCACCGGCATCGAACTGCATGACATGAATTGCGGATTCAAGTGCTATCGTTCGGAAGTGACCAGGTCGCTGAGAATCTACGGCGACCAGCACCGGTTCATTCCGGTCTTCGCGGCGCACCAGGGCTTTCGCATCGGCGAGATCGAGGTCCGGCACCGGCGCCGCGAGCACGGGCGATCGAAGTACGGCGCGAGCCGTCTTGTGAAGGGCTTCATCGATCTGGGAACGGTCCTTCTGAGAACCCGTTACCGGGACCGGCCGGCGCACGCGTTCGGATTCGCGGCATGCGGATGCCTGGCCGCCGCCGGCCTGGCGTTCGGCTCGCTGGCTGTCATTCCCGGCTGGCGCGTGGCGCTGGCGGCATTCGGAAGCGCGACCGCCCTGGTCGTCGCGGCAGCCGTGCTGCTGGCCTCGGGCTGGCTTGCCGAGATGATTCGTGACGGCGCGTGGGGCGAGCCGGCCGCAGCAGCCGCAGTGGTCGGGGAATCCCGTGATTAAGCGCGCCCTCCCGGCGCTGAAACTCGCTGTCCCGCTGGTCCTGGCCGTCTTCATCGGCCGCATGATCTACGGGAACTGGCAGCAGGTGCGGGCCGAGCCCTGGCGTCTGGACGGTGCTTGGCTGGCGCTTTCGTTCGCCGCGGCGTCGGCATGGTACTTGGTCCGGCCGCTGGGCTGGACGTACCTGATCCGCGGCTTCGGCTACGACGTGCCGTACTGGGACATCTACCGGGTGTACCGGAAGTCCGAGCTCAGCCGGTACGTCCCGGGCGGCATCTGGCAGTTCGCCGCGCGCATCTACCTGACACGACGGCACGGCGTGGCGGCAGCGCCGTGCCTGGCGGCAACGCTGCTCGACATGACACTCGCCGCCCTGGCCGCATGCGTTCCAGCGGCATGGCTGGCGGGCTCG
Source organism: Bryobacterales bacterium (assembly GCA_965263255.1). GTDB lineage: Bacteria > Acidobacteriota > Terriglobia > Bryobacterales > UBA6623 > VXMF01. Next base: position 4,783,363 of record CBDHHA010000008.1, on the reverse strand, counting down.
GCATCCACGTCGCTGGACGAGTGGCAGCGAACCGCCCTGCTCGCATTCCCCGTGGTCGCATGCGTCTTCGTCGTGCCGCGCGTGTTCAACGCCTGGGCCGAGCCGCTCGCCAGGCTCGTCAAGCAGCCCTTCCAGCGGCTCGAGACGCGCCCTGCGCAGATGATCGCCATCTGGGCAATGTACTGCGCAATGTGGACGCTCCTAGCCCTCGCGATGGCCTGCTTCGCTCGCGCACTGCTGCCCGGCGTAGTCGGCCAGCCGTTCTCCTATGTCGCCGGATGCTACGCGCTGGCCTGGGTGGCGGCCCTGCTGACGATGGTGGCGCCGGCCGGGGTCGGAGTCCGGGAGGGCATCCTGGGCCTTCTGCTCGGCCAGGTCCTGGCAGCAGGCAGCGCCATGGCGCTCGCCGTGGCGATGCGTCTGTGGGTGGTCTGCATGGAACTGGCCTGGCTGGCCGTCGGCTACTTCATGCCGAGGCGGGCCGGAGCCGATCCGGGCTAGAGATCGCGGACCGAAATGTTCCGGAACCTGTGCTCCAGCCCGGGCCTGCAGCGGCTGCCCCCGTGCACCTGCACGGCTATGCTGCCGGTGGTGGCGCCGTTCGGCAGGTGGTTCGCCGAATCCTGGAAGTCGACGATTTGAACGTCGTTCAGCCAGACCTCGATACGCGGCGCGGCACCCTGAATGCGGGCCCTGAGCGAGTTCCATGCCCCTTCCTTCCAGGCCTGCCGCCAGCCTTCCGAGGGCTTCGTCTCCACTCCCTCCAGGCGCTCCCCGTAGATCCCTCCGACGTTGCCGCCCTCCAGGTAGTCGAGCATGACCTGGTACGCCTGGCCGCTGGCGCTGGAACGCAGGAACAGGCCGCCGTCACAACCGAAGTCGGGCTTGAGCTCCAGGTAGACCTCGAAGTCCCCGAATGACTCGTCCGTGAGCAGGATTCCGCCGTTGCCCTCGCGATCCTGCTTGCCGATCAGCGCCCCTTCGAAGACCCGCCACTCCTTGGTGTCACCGTGGTGATTGGTCAGGCTGATGTGCCAGCCCGCGAGGTTCTGGCCGTTGAACAGCGACCGGAATCCGTCCGGTGCCTGCGCGGACAGCAGGCATGGCACGAGGAAGAGGAGAATTCGTCCCGCAAGCAATCTGGCACCCCGTCCGGGATAGCGTAACACGGCCATTTGGAGGCAACTCGGCGCGCATGCGCAGGGCGGGCCGTTCAGCCTCGTTGCCGGTCACTCCCCCAGCAAGTGCAGGACGACTGTCCGGCGGTGGGGATGGCGGCGGTGCTCGAAAAGATAAATGCCCTGCCAGGTCCCGAGCACGGGATAGCCGCCGTTCACGGGTATCGCCAGGTGGGTCTGCGTAAGCGCCGCGCGGATGTGCGCCGGCATGTCGTCGGGGCCTTCCGAGGTGTGACGGTACAGCCGGTTGTCCTCCGGGGCCATGCGCTCGAAGAATCGCTCGAGGTCGTGCCGCACGTCAGGGTCCGCATTTTCCTGAATCGTCAGCGATGCGGACGTGTGGCGGACGAACACGGTCAGCAGGCCCGTGCGGACTCCCACGCCGCGCACCCAGCTCGTGACCGGATGCGTGATCTCGGTCAGTCCCTTTCCCCTCGTGTCAATGTGCAGGTCGTGAACAGACTGTTCCATTCGGCTCCCTTCAATGTGCGCCCACCAGGCCTTGGCAACGCACCGTCCAGCCCGGGTGCCGCCAAGTTTGCGGCCCTTCACATTGTCGGCCAGTCAGGGCCGGGGCCGTGGCACCGAAAGCGATCTCCGCACGTGCGCGGGACGGCCCGCAGCAAGTCGTCCGGCCGGGGACTGGCGACCCCTCGTTATACTGAACCGGTGCAGGCGTCCCAGCCGCGGAAGCGAGGGGCTTGAGGGCCGATGGCCGGTTACTACAACGAGGACGACTTACCGCGCTTCGCGGATATGGCCGACGGCGCCCCGGAACTCTGGGAGAAATTCAACGCCTGGTACGGAGCTGTCTTCCGCGCAGGTGCGCTGACGGAGCGCGAGAAGAGCCTGATCGCACTAGCGGTCGCACATGCGGTCCAGTGCCCGTACTGCATCGACTCCTTCACCCAGGATTGCCTCGAGAAGGGCTCCAATCCGGAGCAGATGACGGAAGCCATTCACGTTGCTTCGGCTATCACGGGCGGGGCGACCCTGGTGCACGGGCTGCAAATGCGGAACGCCGCGGCCAAGCTGAGCATGTAGGCCCCAGCGTGGCGGCAAGTCTCCTAGCGGCAGGCCATCCCCTGTCGGAACCCGGCGAGCAGCTGCGGATCCTTGGCAACGGGCACGCAGGGAAGAGGCTCAAGCCGTTCGGAGAATCGCTCTCCGAGGCGGGCCTCGCCCCGCTCGCCGCTACAGGAATCGATGTGTTCCAGGTCAACGTCGGGAAGCTCTGCAACCAGACCTGCAAGCATTGCCACGTGGACGCCGGACCGGACCGGACCGAGGAGAACATGTCCCGCGACACGTTCCAGCTGTGCCTGGACGCGATCCGCCGAATCGGCCGTCCGACCGTGGACATCACCGGCGGAGCGCCGGAACTGAATCCGCACTTCCGCTGGTTCGTGGAGAGCGCCCGGAAGCTCGGGTGCCACGTGATCGACCGATGCAACCTGACGGTGCTGACGCTGCGGTCCCAGCGCGGCCTTGACCGATTCCTCGCGCGCCAGCGCGTCGAAGTGATCGCCAGCCTCCCCTACTTCCTCGCATCGCGCACCGACGCGCAGAGAGGCGGCGGGGTGTTCGAGAGTTCGGTCCTGGGCCTGCGGCTGCTGAACGCCCTGGGATACGGACAATCCGGGAGCGGGCTCGCGCTCAATCTCGTGTACAACCCGACGGGGGCGTTCCTGCCGGCGGACCAGTCCGCGCTGGAACAGGACTTCCGCCGCGAGCTGCAGACCCGCCATGGGATCGAGTTCAACTCGCTGTACACCATCACGAACATGCCGATCAGCCGGTACCTGGAATTCCTGGTCCGTTCCGGCAACTACCAGCGCTACATGGAGCGCCTGGTCTCTGCGTTCAACCCTTCAGCCGCGGTCGGCGTGATGTGCCGCACGATGATCTCGGTCGGCTGGGACGGACGGCTCTTCGACTGCGACTTCAACCAGATGCTGGACATGCAGGTCGGCTCCGGCATGCCGCGGCACATCCGGGACTTCGACCCGGCCCTGCTCGCGAACCGCCGGATCGTTTCCGGCCAGCACTGCTACGGATGCACCGCCGGCGCCGGGTCCAGCTGCGGAGGATCGACGGCCTGACGGCGGGCGTGACACGCGATCGCCGCTCGGACCGTTCGCTTGCAGGTCGCGGGCGGCGCCGGAGCCGATCGACCCGCCGGCGACAGACATGGTGACAGACCCCGCCAGTGGCGGAGAAGCCTCCTGATGTAAACTGGGAGCCTGCCGGGCCGTGATCCCGGGCCGGTGGGAAGGGAACACGCCCATGCCTGTCAAGCTCTTGCTCCCGGCTGTCTCCGCGCTAGCCATGCTCCTCCTCACCCAATGCGGGGGCACCGAGGTGCCTCCCGAATCCGCGCCGCCCGAACCTGCCGAGGCAACCGAGGCGCCACCCGTCGCCGAACCGGAGCCCGAGCCGGCCGAGCCCGAGCCGGAGCCCCCTGCCGAGCCCGAGGGCCCGCCGAAAGTACGGATGGAGACCAGCAGCGGCACCTTGGTCCTGGAACTCTACCCGGACAGGGCCCCGGAAACGGTCAAGAACTTCCTGCAGTACGTGGACGACGGGTTCTACAACCGCACGATCTTCCACCGCGTCATCCCCAACTTCATGATCCAGGGTGGCGGCTTCACGTCGACGATGGAGGAGAAGCGGACCCGGTCCCCGATCCAGAACGAGGCCGGCGCGCTCTCGAACCTGCGCTACACCATCGCCATGGCCCGCACGATGCAGCCGCACAGCGCCACGGCGCAATTCTTCATCAACCATCAGACCAATCGCGGCCTGGACAAGGACCAGGCTCAGGACGGATGGGGCTACTGCGTGTTCGGCAAGGTCATCGAGGGCTCCGAAGTCGTCGAAGCCATCGCCGGGGTGCCCACGGGAACCCACCCTTCGGGCCATCAGGATGTGCCGGTGACACCCGTGCTCATCCGGTCCGTGGAGCGGATCGGCTAGCCAGCCGCCAAGCCCGTCCTCCCGGCAGGCGGCCTGCCCAGAGTCCCTGCCAACCGGCACAGTCGCCGCGACGCGGAGCGAGCCGTGCTCGCGGACCGAGAGCCGACCCGGGCGGGTCGGCTCAATGCCGGCGGCAACCGCCTATTCTTCGCGCGGGTTCTTCGGCAGCAGGGCGATTGCGAAGGCCCCGAACGCTGCCAGCCCGAAGACGGCCCAGAGAGCCTGACCGTAACCGGCCATGCGCGAAGCGACCTCCGCGATGATCCGCGGGTTCCAGAACTGCGCGATCGTGTCGGTGGGCAGGATCGCGGACATCGCCTTACCCAGCGACGGCAGCCCGAACTGGTCGGCGGCCATCAGCGGGATCAGCATGTAGTCCGCCCCCATCGCGAATCCGAAAACGATCGCGAACAGGTACACCATGTTGGGCTGGCCGGGCGTGACAAGGAACAGCAGCGGTATCGCGCAGGCCACGATGGCGTAGGTCGCCAGCATCACGTACTTCCGGGGCAGCCGGTCCGCGAGCCAGCCTGCCATCAGGCGCCCCAGGATGCTGGATGTCAGGTACGTGAACGAGGCGTCCGACCAGACCTGGTCCCTGGCAGCCTGTTCGGTGAATCCCTGTTCCTCGAGCACGAATTTCAGAAGGAAGTTCACGGCCGCGATCGACCCGATCGACGCGGCGCTGCCGACCAGCAGGAGCCAGAACGGGGGCTTGTTCATGAGCTGCTTGAACGTCATGGGCTCGCCCAGCTCCTTGGCCGGCTGCGCCTCAGCCTCCGCTTCCGCCTCGCTGGAGGCGCCGTCCGGAAGCTGGCCCTTGTCCTGGGGGCGGTCCCGGATCACGAAGATCGCGAGCGGCCAGGCGATCGCCATCAGCCAGCTCATGGTGCGCAGCGCTTCCGTGTACTCCATTCCCATCGCATTCGTGAGGTGCGGTGCCAGCTTGTTGCCTATGGCGCCGATCACGGCCACGCCCACGTACGTGATCCCCATCGCCACGCCTCGCCGACGCTTGTACCAGTTCGAGATGATGATCTGGTGCGGGATCGGGCCGGATAGGAAATACCCAGCCATGTAGACGCACCAGGCGGCGTAGTACTCCCACTCGCTGCCACCCAGGCGTCCGAACCACTGGAACGAGATGAACGTCAGGAACGTGCCGATGAGGATCAGCAGCCGCGGTGACACCTTCGGCACGATGACCGGCCCGATCCAGATGGTGAGCAGGACCGCAATCGGTGCCCCGGTCGTGACGAGAACCTGCGTCCAGGCGTGGCCGTCACGGAAGTAGTCGTAGAAGAAGGAGATGTTGTAGTACGGGAATCCGGTGGACAGACCGAACGTGACAAAGCAGCAGGCTATGATCCAAGGTCCGAAAAACGGCTTATTCGATGATTCCATGGCGAGTTTCCTTCCGACGCGGACTAGCCAGTGTACCCTAGGCCTGCCAGGCGCGCTCAATGCGGGTGCGCGCGGGCAGTATGCTGGACTAAGGGACGGCCTCGCGGCCGGCAGGGGGCGGTTCGCAGCTGCTTCCGAAGGGATCTTGTCATGAAGAGCGGCGGGCCGAGCTTGACTTCCACCTTGATTGCGTCCGCCGCGGTGGTGGTTCTCCTTGCGGGCGTGCACGCGGCAGGCGAGATTGTCACTCCCTTCCTGATCTCGACCGTCATCGCCGTTCTCACCCAGCCGGTCGTCACCTGGCTGCACGGCCACCGCGTCCCGAAGGGGCTGGCCATCCTCGTGGTGGTCTGCTGCGTGGCCGGCCTGCTCGCATTGGTCGGGGGCGTGGCCCTGAATTCCCTGGAGGACTTCAACCGGAATCTCCCCACCTACCAGGAGCGTCTGGAGAGCCAGGTGGACTCCGTGACGGCGACGATTCAGGGTCTGCTGGAGCGGTTCGGAATCACCATCGTCGCGGCGGACGTTTGGGACCAGCTGGACTTCCGGTCGGCGGCGGGGCTGGCCGGAAGCGCGCTGCTCCGCGCGGGCAACATTGTCACCAAGGCGTTCCTGATCGTCCTCACGATCGTATTCATGCTGCTGGAAGGCTTCCGCATGCCTGCCAAGATGGTGCAGGCCCTGGGCCAGGCCGGCAGGACCTGGGACGGCTTTCGGAGGTTCGCCGCCTCCGTGCAGAAGTACCTCGCCGTGAAGACGGCCACGAGCCTCGCAACGGGGCTCGCGGCCGGCCTGTGGACCTGGGCTCTCGGGGTCGACCACCCTGTGTTCTGGGGACTGCTGGCGTTTCTGTTCAACTACGTCCCGAACATCGGCTCGTTCGTGGCTGCGGTCCCGCCCGTGCTGATGGCGATCGTGCAGCACGGGGCGGCCACCGGGCTGGTCGTCGCTATCGGGTACTTCGCGATCAACGTCACCATCGGCGGCGTGATCGAGCCGAAGTTCATGGGTGACAGCGTCGGTCTGTCGCCTCTCGTCGTCTTCATGTCGCTGGTCTTCTGGGGCTGGCTGCTCGGAGGGGTCGGGATGCTGCTGTCCACCCCGCTGACGATCAGCGTCAAGATCGCCCTGGAGAACTATCCCGACACCCGGTGGATCGCAACCCTGATCGGATCCGGCAAGGCCTGAACTCCGCGGACCGGGGAAGTCGCGGCTGGACGGTTCCGTCGTCTACAATTGGTTCCGGGTCCGGGCGCGTGAAGCGGGTCATGACAGCGTTGCTGGTACTGGGGCTGCCCGGTGCCCTCTGGCCCGCCGAGTACAGCGAGCGCGAGCGCGGCTTCTGGTCGTTCCAGCCGCGGTCCCAGGCCAAGCCGCCGCCCGCCGCATCCGACTGGGTCCGCAATCCGGTGGACGCTTTTGTCTTCGAGCGCCTCGCGGCGGAAGGGCTCCGGCCGGCGCCGGAAGCGGATCCCCGGACTCTTGCAAGGCGGGCGCACTTCGACGTCACCGGGCTCCCGCCCAGCCCGTCCGAACTCGCACAGCACCTATCCGATCCGGGGCCGGGCTCCTGGGAGCGGCTGGTGGACCGGCTCCTGGCAAGCCCGCGCCAGGGCGAGCGCGCTGCCCAGAGGTGGCTGGACGTCGTGCGCTACGCGGAAACCGAAGGCTTCGAGTACGACCGGTACCTTCCGGGCCTGTGGCGCTACCGCGATTACGTGATCGACGCCCTGAACCGGGACATTCCGTTCGACCGGTTCGTCCGCGAGCAGATCGCCGGCGACGAGCTGTCCGGCGGCAGCGCAGACTTGCCGTCCGACAGGGCCCTGCTGGCGGCGGCGGGCCTGCACCGGCTCGGTCCCGTCCGGCGCAACGCCGGCAACCAGGAAGTCGCGTCCAGCCGCAACGAGGTTCTCACCGAGCGCACCGACATCATCGGAACCGCCTTCCTCGGCCTTACGGTCGGCTGCGCCCGCTGCCACGATCACATGTTCGACCCCATCCGGCAGGTCGACTACTACCGGCTGCAAGCCTACTTCGGGCCCTCGCGCGAGACCAACGTGGTCTTCGAGGGCGATTCCACCATCGAGGACTGGCAGAAAGAGACCAAGGAAATCGCCGGGAAGATGAAATCCCTGCGGGGCAAGATCAAGCTTGCCGAGGGGAAGGAGCGCGAGCGGCTGCAGGCCGAGCACGACGCGCTCGAGGCCCGGCTCCCGGAACCCCCGGCGACCCTGGCAACCGTCCGCAACGACAGGGAGGATCCCACGATCGTCCATGTGCTGGGCCGGGGGGACCACACCAAGCCCCTGCAAGCGGTCAATCCCCGGCCTCCCGGCGTCCTGCTGCCAGAGGACGCCCCCACGCTTCCGGCAGACATCGAGAATCCCCGGTCGCGCCTGGCCGGCTGGCTTACCTCCGCCGACCACCCGCTCACCGCGCGGGTGGCGGTGAACCGCGTGTGGCAGGCCTACTTCGGCCGGGGAATCGTTGACACGCCGAATGATTTCGGGTTCATGGGCGGGCGTCCGAGCCATCCGGAACTGCTCGACTTCCTCGCCGGCGAGCTTGTCCGCAGCGGGTGGAGCCTGAAGCACGTCCAGCGCCTGATCCTCACGAGCAGCACGTACCGGCAGGCCTCCGCGAATCCTGCGATGCTCGCGGCAGGCATGGACAAGGACGCCGGCAACAGACTGCTCTGGCACGGTCCGCGGCGGCGGCTCAGCGCGGAGGAGGTCCGGGATGCCATGCTGGCCGTCTCGGGCGAGCTGAACCTGGCCTACGGTGGCAAGAGCGTCATGCTTCCCGTGGAGGAGGCTCTTGTGGACCTCCTGTACGACCCCACCCAGTGGCGGGTGCCGGACGACACGGCCCAGCACCGCCGGCGGTCGGTCTACCTGATTGCCAAGCGCAACCTGCGGCTGCCGTTCATGGAGGTGTTCGACCAGCCGGCCCTACTGACCAGCTGCGCCCGGAGGGAAACGAGCACGCATGCCCCGCAGTCGCTGGAATTGCTGAACGGACGGATCTCGAACGAGCTGGCCGCATTGTTCGCCAGGCGCCTTGAAGACGAGTCAGGCTCCGACCCCGAAGCCGTCGCTCTCCGGGCGTACGAGCTCGCGACCGGCCGCGCCCCGACCGAGAGCGAGCTGCGAGCGGCCGCGGAGTTCCTGGCAGGCAGCCCGGCTCGCGAGTTCGCGCTCGCCGTGTTCAATCTGAATTCCTTCCTGTACCTCAACTGAGCCGGGATCCCCGCGCGCTCTCGAGGACGAACCTGACAGATCCCCAGGCGGTTTTGTGTTCCGGAAGATACTGATCGCCAATCGCGGCGAAATCGCTGTCCGGGTGATCCGGGCCTGCCGTGAAATGGGCATCGCGAGCGTCGCAGTGTACTCGGACGCGGACCGGACGGCCAGGCACGTGCAGCTGGCCGACGAGGCATGCAGGATCGGCCCGGCCCCGGCATCGGAAAGCTACCTGAGCATCGAATCCATCCTCCGGGCCGCGGCCGGATCGGGAGCGGAAGCGATCCATCCCGGGTACGGATTCCTCAGCGAGAACGCCGATTTCGCCGAGGCCTGCGTCGCGGACGGCATCAAGTTCATCGGCCCCCCGGCGGAAGCGATCCGCTCGATGGGCGTCAAGACCCGGGCGCGGGAGATCATGATGGGTGCGGGCGTGCCTGTGGTGCCGGGCACGTCCACGGCCGTCAAGGACGCCGACGAGGCTGCCTCGCGCGCATCCCGGATCGGCTATCCGGTCATGCTCAAGGCCGCTGCCGGCGGGGGCGGCAAGGGCATGCGGCTGGTAGAGGATGCCGCGAGCCTCGCCAGCTCGTGGAACCAGGCACGGGGCGAGGCCGCGAAGGCATTCGGCGACGACACGGTCTACATCGAGAAGGCGATCGTCCGACCGCGGCACGTCGAAGTCCAGGTGCTGGCGGACGAGCACGGCGCGGTCGTGCATCTGGGAGAGCGCGAGTGCAGCATCCAGCGCCGTCACCAGAAGGTCCTCGAGGAATCCCCTTCCCCGCTGCTGGCGGGCCACCCGGACGTACGGGCCGACCTATGCCGGGCAGCGGTGTCAGCGGCGCAGGCAGCAGGCTACGCGAACGCAGGCACGGTGGAATTCCTGATGGACGCCGAGCGGCGATTCTACTTCCTGGAAATGAACACGCGGCTGCAGGTGGAGCACCCGGTCACGGAACTGGTCACGGGAATCGACATGGTGAGGGAGCAGATCCGCGTCGCTGCCGGCGCCCCGCTGCGGCATGCGCAGGACACCATCGAGGTACGCGGGCACGCCATGGAGTGCCGGGTCTATGCCGAGGACCCGAAGGCTGGGTTCCTGCCGTCCCCCGGTCGAATCGCCCGACTCGTGATGCCCGAGGGTCCCGGGATCCGTGTCGATTCCGGCGCTCACGAAGGCTGGACCGTTCCGGTCGAATACGACCCTCTCATCGCGAAGCTCTGCGCCTGGGCTCCGAGTCGGGACGAGGTGATCGACCGTCTCCAGGCTGCACTGAGGGAGACCGTGGTCGGGGGCATTGCCACCACGCTCGGATTCTTCCGCGAGCTGCTCGCCGACCCGCGGTTCCGGGCTGGCGACATCGACACGCATTTCATCGACCGGGGCCTCGATCCTCTCGCTCGCCGGGCCGCGGCCCCTTCCGACGGCGCGAGGCTCGCGGCCATGCTCGCCGCGCTCGAGGAGTCGCGCGCGGGCAACGGCGCGGGGCGCCACTCTGCACGCGCCGGCGGCCGGCCGTCGCGATGGAAGGGAGAGGGCCGGCGCGCCAGCACCCTGGGCAGGGACCCGAGCCGATGAAGCGCTTCGAACTGCTGGTCGACGGCAGCGGCGTCGCAATGGAGAGCGGCGACGGTTCGTGCGCGCTCGACGGGCAGGAGCGCCCGGTGGACCTGGCAGGCTTGGGCCGCGGCAGCCATTCGGTTATCGTGGATGGTGTCCAGCACACCGTCCACGTCGTGGAGGCTCAGGGAGGCTCGTACGAGGTGGCGGTGGACGGCTCGGTCATCGCAGTCAAGGTTCGCGACCCCCGCAGCCTCGCGGCTCGCACCGCTCGCGGAGGGCGATCGGGCCCCGAGGAAATCCGCGCCCCCATGCCGGGAAAGGTTCTCGCCGTGCACGTGTCTGCCGGGGACTGTGTCGAGAGCGGCCAGGGGCTGGTGGTCATGGAAGCCATGAAGATGCAGAACGAGATCCGCTCGCCGCGGGCAGGAACGGTCCGCTCGGTTGGCGTGAGCGCCGGCGATTCGGTCGCTTCCGGCGCAGCGCTGGTTGTCGTCGAATAGGATAGAAGGGTCGGCTGGAATCCCGGATGGCTTCGAGCACCCAGTGTCCAAGCTGCCAGGGCACAGGCTGGGTAGAGGTGATGACGGCTCGCGGTCCGGCCGCGCGCCGCTGCCATTGCTTCCGTGAGCGGCGGGACGCAGCCGCCAAGGGGGCTCTGGGCCTGCCTCCGGTGTTCAGCGAGGCGAGGTTCGAGACTTTCAGGGCCGGGAACTTCAGCCGGGAACGGCTGCAGTACAACACGCTCACCGCCGCCTTGCGAAGGGCGCAGAGGTTCGCCGACGAGTTCCCTCTCACCAACGCCAGGGGCCTGCTGTTCCACGGCGGGTCCCCGAGCAAGCAGGCGCACCTCGCTGTCGCGACGCTGAGGCGATTGGTGGAGAAGGGGTTGAGCGGCCTGTACTTCGACTATCAGGGCCTCCTGTCCACGCTCCGCTCGCAGCACGACCCCGATCCCGCCGTGGCCGAGGCTGGCAGGAAGGCTGCGCGGGATGTCGCGGAGGTCGATGTCCTGCTGCTGGACTCTCTCGGCGAGCACCGGCCGACGGAGTGGGCGTTGGATACCGTCGGTGCCATCATCAAGCACCGCTACCACCACACCAAGTGCCTGCTTGCCACGACGGGCCTGCCGCTGGACTCGCAGGGACAGGCGCCGCCGGAAAACTCCGCGGAGATGCGCCGATACATCCCCGTGCAAGACGGCCTTGCCGATCGCGTCGGCCGGGAAGCCGTCCAGCGCCTGCTGGAGCATTGCGAGCTGGTCCCCATGGCCGTGCCGGAGGCCGGTCCCCGGGACGCGTCCCCGGGCCGCAGACGTTCCTAGCCCGCCAGCGGCCCGTGGCGCGAGGCGACCAGTTCGGCCGCTTCCCCCGCGGCCACGCGCCGGGCGCGTGCCTGAAGCCCGGCCAGTCGCGCCGCCTCCCCCAGGACAGCCTCCGGCGCGGACCCGGCACCGCGCAGGTCGCGGATCGCCGGCGAACGCTGCTTCTTGCTGAGCTTGCCCCCTGAACGGTCTCTCGCCAGCGGGTGATGGAAGAAGCGGGCTGGCCCGGCGCTGCCGAGGGCCCTTGCCAGCCGCAGCTGCCGGCCTGTCGAGTCCAGCAGGTCCTCTCCCCGCACGACGAAGTCCACGCCGTGCCGGATGTCGTCCACCGTCACCGCGAACTGGTACGTCCACTGTCCCAGCCGGTCCCGGATCAGCAGGTCGCCGCACTGGCACTCCGGGCGCTGGCTCTGCGGGCCCAGCAGGCCGTCCGTGAAATCCTCGGGCGGCGCATCGGCCTCCCATGCCAGCCGGAGTCCGTGGTCCGCCGACGCGGGACGGACGGCTTCCCGGCACTGGCCGGGGCATGTTCTCGCAGCGCCGGCCCGCTCGTCCGCATAGGCTGCCAGCTCCCTGCGGGTGCAGGTGCAGCGGTAGACAAGCCCTGCCGCGGACAGCTTCTCTAGAGCGCGAACATAGGCGGGGTCGCAATCGCTCTGCCGGAAGTCCCGGGCGAGCGGCCGGAGCCGGTTGGCCGGCTCGAAGCCGAGCCATTCCAGGTCGTCCACGAGGGCTCGCTCGTACTCCGGCCTGCAGCGCTGGCGGTCGTGGTCCTCGATGCGAAGAAGGACATCGCCGTCCAGCAGCCCTGCCAGCCCCCAGACATAGAGCATGTGGGCAGCGTGCCCTAGGTGCAGGTACCCGGTCGGACTCGGAGCGAATCGCGTGCGGCGAAGGCCGGAGTCAGCGGCTACCGGGAGGCTGCCGCCGGGGGATGGCAATCGCTCTAGTTCAGCCCCAGCGACACGGCATTCGACGTGCCGGACCCGTTGCCAGCGGTCACCGACACATTGTTGAGATCCTCGAAGACCCCCTCGTCCAGCGAGAACTGCACCGTCGCGGTGAACTGGCTGCCGAAGCTTGTCGACTGGTTGCCGCCGAAGTAGGTCCGGAAGTTCTCGGTCACGGCGGCGTCCAGACTCGGCGTGCGCAGGTCCGATCCGGCAGTCCCGGTGAAGGCGAAGGACAGCGTGTCGACCTGCCGCGAGGTGGCGTACCCGGTGATCAGGACGCTGAACGTCCCCTGCCCGGTCTGCCCTAGCGCGACCCTCTGGATCACGGGAGCCGATTCCATGACGTTGAAGCGGGCTTCCGGCAAAGTGTCCGGGGTCACGTCGATCGCGGTGTCCAGCCGCATTGCCTGCTCGATGGTGCGCGGGACCGCTTCATTGATCGAGACCAGGTTGGCGGTTACGACAATCTCTCCGGCAACCGTGCCTGTCTGGAACGGGTTGGCGTCGCTGTCGCTCGAGAACACCGCGGAGGTCGAACCCCTCGGAATCCAGAAGGGCACGCTGCGCCCTCCAGTCACCCACTGCACGGACGGATCCGTCACGACCGCGCGGCTCTCGAAGGAAAGATTGAGCGCCCCGATAATGTCGGTGGGATACGGCTGGGCGATGCTCACGCCCAAGGGAATCTGCTCGGCAGGGCCGACTGTCTCCCCGCTCCTGGAGAACGAGACGGCAGGCAGCTCCGGCACGTCCACGCTGAACCGCACCTCGGGAGCGGAGTCCTCGGTTAGGTTCAGCCCCCAGTCGCTGGCCAGCAGGCTGGCGGTCACAACGACATCGCCGGTGGCCTTGGCTGCCCGGAACGAAACCTCCGTCGCACCTCCGCCGAACGTCGCGGCTGTCGACCCGCTAGCGATCTCGAACGCGATCTGGCGTCCGCCCGTCGCCCACTGCACTCCGGGGTCGGGCTCGAAGTCCCTCGGCACGAACTCGACGGACAGGACTCCCGTCACGTCGACCGGATACGCGCGGTCGATGCTCACGCCCAGCGGAACCTCCGACGCCGGATCGACCGGCCCGCCGGCACTGGAGAACACCACGGAGGGCGCCTCCGGCACGGTCACGCTGTAGCGGACTTCCGGCGCCTCTTCCGGCGTCAGGTCCAGCCCCCAGTGATCGGCCCGCACGGTTGCGGTCGCGACGACCTCGCCGGAAATCCGGGAGGCCTGGAACGACACCTCGCCCGCCCCGGTGGCGAACGTCGCGGCTGTCGACCCGCTAGCGATCTCGAACGCGATCTGGCGGCCGCCCGCCGACCACTGCACGCTCGGGTCACTCTCGAATTCGCGCGGCACGAACTCGAGCGACACGACGCCCGAGATGTCGTACGGATAGGGCTGGTCGATGCTCAGCGTCACCGGCACCTGCGCGGTCGGGTCAACTTCCCCCCCGTCCTGCCCGAAGGAGATCCCGGACAGTTCGGGAAGCTCGAACGAGAGCGGGAAGTAGGCGTCCCCTATGAGCAGCGCCCCGGTGTACTCCCCGGCGTCGGACGCTCTCGGCACAACGTGCACGCTCAGCGACTCCCGGGGCTGAAGGCTCGCGGGCAGGCTCGGGGCATCCGTGATGGAGAAGGGTCCCGTCACCGAAATCGATTCCACCAGCTGCGCGCCCTGGCGGATGTTCGCGCCGGTCAGCTCCACGCCCGCGTCGCCGTGGCCGATCGCGATGGTGGTGCCGGACTGCAGCCGCGTTGCCGGTCCCGTCGCGCCGTCCAGGTACAGCGGGCTGAACGAGTACTGGAGCAGGTCCCCCCCGACGCCGGCCAGATGATACCGGCGATTGAGCCCGCCGAAGTCGAATGTCAGCTGCCCGCTGTACGAATTCGTGCTGGGAGGCTGGAATGCCAGCTGGATGCTGACGGCCCTGCCCGCCTCGATGCGGGTCGGGACCGAAGGCGGGCTGACCATCCTGTAGGCGGTGCTGCCGGACAGCCGGATGCCGCGGAGGTTGCCGGGCCCGCTTCCGATATTGGCGAGAACCAGGGTTGCCTCGGTCGGCTGGCCGATGCCCCGGTTGCCAAAGTCGACCTGGCCCTCCACGGACACGGGCCGGGGCGCCATCCCGGGCAGAGCGTAGCTCAGCGAGTAAGCGGGCACCCGCCCCACGACGTTCACGCTGTAGACGGTATCGCTGGGGTCCTGGCCGGACCCGTCCAGCCGCAGCGTCAGCTCGATCACGGCTTCAGCGGGGCCGGGACTCGTAGGCAGGTAGAAGAGGAACATCTCCAACTGGAGCTCGTTCCTGATCAGGATCGGGAAGCGGGTGACGTCCGCGATCTCGTACGTGAATTCCTGGGATCCCCTGACCCGGACGGTCCGCAGGGTGAGCTCGCGCCCCAAGCCGGGATCGAAGTTGAGGTAGACCCGCTTGGCGACCCTCTGTCCGAGTCCATCCGAGTCGAAAACGACCGTGTCGCCGATCACCGAGGGATCATTCGCGCCCTCGACTGTGACGGAAAGCTGGGCACTGAGCGGTGCTACGCCCGCCGCCGCCAGGAGCAGGGTTGCAATCGCTGTCAGGAAGGTTCTCATGGCTGTTCTTTCGTACGTGGGCTGGGGGATCTGCATCGTTCGCGGTTCCCGGTCCTAGCGCGGCGTCGTCACGCCCACGCTGCCGATCCGGATGCTGGTCGGCGTCACCGTCTCGGAGTCACCGCGCAGCGCGGCCGCGACAATTCCGACGGTCGCCGCAGCGCTGATCGCCGCGATCATGCGCCAGCCGATCCCGCGGCGCTTGGGCCTCGGCTCCCCCGGCGCGACGGCGTTGGCCTGGGTGATCGACGAGGCGGCGGTCATGTTGTTGAACTCCGCCTCGACCTCGATCTGGAAGGAGCCCTCCATCGTGTTCGGCACCATGCCTGTGACGCGGACCCTGCCCTCGTCATCCGTTGTCAGCGTGGAGACCCTGGACGCCCCGAAGAACGTCACGCTGGGGCCGGAAGCGGGCGCTCGCAGCGTGACCGTCGCCTTCGCGACAGGCTTCCCCGTGGAGTCGACGACCTCGATCACCGGCTCGACGGCCACGTTGCTGTTGATGTTGTTGATGCCGCCGTCGCCCGCGAGCACGCGGATCTGGATCGCTCCGTCCGGCCCCTGCGCCAGCGACGTGGCGGTCAGCAGGAAACTCAGCGAAACAGCGAGGACTTTCGAGAAAAGGTGAGCCATGAACCCTCCAGGCCAGCGGTGCCGCGACAACAAATCGCGACGGGATAATACACAGGTTTCGACCAGCCTAGCAGGCCTTGCGGTACTGAACACATAGAGACGATAGGGCGTTATGCGGGGTTACAGAGGAATGCCCGCTCCCGCCCGGCCCGCTCATGCATGAGCGGGCACGGCTTCCGCGACAGGGCGGAACCCCAGCCCTTCCAGCAGCGCCACGATGTCGTCGTCCGTCAGCCCCTTGCGCGTGTCGGCCAGCTGCGTGAAGGCGCGGTAGACGGCCATCGTGTCCTCGCGCCCCAGATCGCCGTAGCCGAGGTCCGCGACGCGCTTGTGCAGCGCGTGCCGGCCGCTGTGCTTGCCGAGGATCAGCTGCGACGCCGGCACGCCGACGGATTCGGGAGTCATGATCTCGTAGGTGGTGCGGTGCTTGAGGTAGCCGTCCTGATGGATGCCCGCCTCGTGGGCGAACGCGTTCCGGCCCACGATGGCCTTGTTGGGCTGCGGCCCGAAGCTAATGCACCCGGCCAGTGCCCTGCTGGCGCCGTACAGCTTCGTGGCGTCGATGCCGCAGTGGAACGGAACCCGGTCCGGCCGGACCTTCATGATCGCGACGACCTCCTCGAGGGAGCAGTTCCCCGCGCGCTCCCCGATTCCGTTGAGGGCGCACTCGATCTGGCGCGCCCCGGCATGCAGGGCGGCAATCGCGTTCGCCACCGCCAGCCCGAGGTCGTCGTGGGTGTGGACGCTGACCTCCGCCCGCCCCTCCAGTGCGGCGACCACGCTCGCGATCCGCTCCGCGTAATCGTCCGGGGTCATGAAGCCGACAGTGTCCGGGATGTTGACGACCGTCGCTCCCGCGTCGACAGCGGCCACGCAGACCCGGCACAGGTAGTCGATTTCCGTGCGGGTGGCATCCTCGGCGGAGAACTCGACATCGTCGACGTGGCGCTTCGCCAGCTCCACGGCAGCCACCGCCTCTTCCAGCACCTGCTCCTGCGTCTTTCCGAACTTGTAGCGCAGGTGGATCTCGCTGGTGGCGATGAAGCAGTGGATCCGCGGCCTGGAGTGGCCGTCGAGGGACGCCGCGGCGCGATCGATGTCCGCCGGCACCGCACGCGCAAGAGCCGCGATGTGTGCCCCGGGATGCTCGCGGCAAACGGCCCGGACCGCTTCGAAATCGCCGTCGGATGCGATGGGGAAGCCCGCCTCGATGACGTCGGCGCCCATGTCCACGAGCTCGCGCGCGATCCGCAGCTTCTCCGGCGTGGTCATGCTGCAGCCGGGGGACTGCTCGCCGTCCCGGAGGGTCGTGTCAAAGATATGCACGCGGTCAGTCATGCCTTGCATCTCTCCAAATCAGTACAGCGCACGGGCAATGATAAGACAAATTTATTATTCTTCGCAATAGGATTAGCACCTGTTATGGACTTTGACCTGCTGCGCGTGTTCGAGGCCGTTGCCGCCGAGGCCAGCTTCTCGCGGGCCGGGCGGAAGCTGTTCCGCTCCCAGCCTGCCATCTCGCTGGCGGTGAAGCGCCTCGAGGAGGAGCTTGGAGCGCAGCTGGTTGACCGCAGCAGCCGCAAGGTACGGCTCACCGACGCCGGCCGCGTGGTCTCCGATCACGCCCGCCGCATGCTGGCCGGCGAGCGAGAGCTGAGGGCCGCCTTGCTGGAATTGCAGGACCGCCGTGCGGGCAAGCTGATGATCGGCGCCAACGAGTCGACCGCCCTGTACCTCCTCGGGCACGTCGAGGAGTTCCGGCAGGAGTATCCCGGCATCCGGGTGGAGCTCCGCCGCAGCCTCTCGAGCCGGATCCCGGAAGCTGTCCTGGACGGCTCCCTGGAACTGGGAGCCATCAGCTACGACCCGGGCGACCCGCAGCTCCGCATCCACCGGCTCTACCGGGACCGCCTGACGTTCGTGGTGTCTCCGTCGCACCGGTTCGCGGATCGCGACGCGGTGCGGATCAGCGAGCTGGGCGGGGAGACCTTCATAGCCCATAACGTGGTGTCGCCGTATCGGGCCCGCGTGCTCGATGCGTTCCGGCAGCACCAGGTCCCACTGAACATGGCGATCGAGATGCCGACGATCGAGACGATCCGCCGCCTGGTGCAAAGGAACCTGGGCGTCGCGTTCCTGCCGAAGATGTGCGTGGACCAGCAGATCCGCAGCGGGGCCTTGCGGGAGATCGAGATCCGCGAGCTGCAAGTCGAGCGGACCATACGGCTCGTGTATCCCGCCAAGAGGGCGCTGTCGCAGGCCTCGCTCGCTTTCCTCGAGCTCGTCGCCAAGCGGCCGCAGCGACTCGACCCATGAGCCCCCTGCCGGGGCCGTCGCGGCGTGCTAGCATGAGCGGCGAGTCGGCTGACCGCCCGGTCCGGCGCGCCACGTGAGAGTCTGCTATCTGGACTGTTTCTCCGGGATCGCCGGGGACATGCTGCTGGGGGCCTTGGTCGACGCGGGCCTCGGTATCTCGTCGCTGCAGTCGGAGATCGCCAAGCTGGGAATCGAAGGCCTCTCGGTCGAGGCCGAAAGCGTCAAGCGCGGCGGGCTGGCGGCCACCAAGGTGCACGTAGCTGCCGCGAAGGACCATTCCCACCGGTCCCTGTCGACGATCGAGCGGATCATCGCCGACTCGAGCCTCGACGACCGAGCCAAGCAGGACAGCCTGCGCGTGTTCCGGAGGCTGGGCGAGGTCGAGGCCCGGGCGCACGCCATTCCGGTCGAGAAGGTCCACTTCCACGAGGTCGGGGCCTACGACTCGATCGCCGACATTGTCGGCGCCTGCGCAGGTATCCGGGCGCTCGGGATCGAGCGCGTGCACTGCTCGCCAGTGAATCTCGGCAGCGGGACCGTGCAGGCCGCCCACGGCACGATGCCGGTGCCAGCCCCGGCCACGGCCCGTCTGGTCGAGGGCGTGCCGAGCTATTCCGACGGCCCCTCGGTCGAGCTGACCACCCCAACGGGAGCAGCCCTGGCGGTGACCCTGAGCCAAGACTTCGGCCCTCCCCCGGCGATGCGGATCCGGGCAAGCGGGTACGGCGCCGGCACGCGCGAGCTGAACGGGCGCGCGAACGTGCTGCGCGTGCTGGTGGGGGACACGGACGAGGGCGAGAGGGGCGCCGGCGAGGTCTGGGTCCTGGAGGCGGCAATCGACGACATGACCCCCGAGGTGGCCGGGTACGCCATGGAGCGGCTGCTCGACGCCGGGGCACTCGACGTGACGCTCGCGCCCGTCTACATGAAGAAGAACCGCCCGGGCTTCCTGCTGACGGTACTGGCGGCGCCGCAGGACCGGGCCGAGCTGGGCCGGCTGATGCTGGCGGAGACATCCACGATCGGGATCCGCGAGACGCTCGCGCAGCGCAGGACCCTGCCACGAGCTTGGAAGGAGGTGCGGACGCAGTACGGCACGGTGCGCGTGAAGACTGCAGGCGAACCCGGCAGCGAGACGAACTTCGCGCCCGAGTACGAGGATTGTCGGCGTCTCGCCCGCGAGCACGGCGTCCCCTTCAAGCAGGTCTGGGAGCAGGCCCGGCACGAGTACCTCCGCGACGAAGGCGGCTGAGAGGCAGGCCTAGCACTCGCAACAGTCAAGAACGGGCCGGCTCTCGATGGAGTGGCGCTGCGGCCTGGGCGGACACGCATGTGTGCGTAAGGAGCTGCTGCTCCGCAGCGGTCCGCTGTTTCCCGGCGCGGATCCGGCCGAGCCGGGCAGGCTCGCGGAAGCGCGGGGACGTAGGTAGATCTGGTTGGCTCGCTGGTTGACCGGACGCCCACCGAGGGGTCGCTCGACATCCTGTCCGGCTTGGCAAGTCGCGGCCGGGTCGACCGGCAGTGCCCGCTGTCAACCACCGGCGGTTGGGCCGCTCCCGTGGCCCGAGAAGCGCACCAGCCCCAGGGCGGGGCAGCGGATGCGGGACGTCTTCTAGCCCACGCAGATACCGGCGCGGGACGCTCGTGCGCGGTCGGGACACGGACCGGTGCGGGCGCGGACATACAATGCCGACTAGGCGGGAGTCCGATGCCCTTCTACCCGGAACAGGCTGCGCGCGAGGGGGTCCCGACCGCACCGGCGTCCTACGAGGCGGATCTCCACGCCTGGTCGGTCCGGCAGACTCAGGCCCTGCGGCAGCGGGACCTTGATGCGCTGGACTGGGAGAACGTGGCGGAGGAAATCGAGTCCTTGGGGAGCGAACAGCGCAACGCATGGGTATCCCTTTGCGGGAGGGTGATCGAGCACATGCTCAAAATCGAGCACCGTGAAGGGGACGGGGATTTCGCGCGCTGGCAGGCGGAGATCGAAGAATGGCGGGAGCAGATGGCCAGAAGGCTGAAGGCGAACCCCAGCCTGACCGGGCGTTACCGCGAGATATTCGACCTCGCCTGGGAGTATGGGCGGCGCGATGCGGTGAAGTGCATTAACGACTGGGCCGGGCATCCGGTCGGCACCAAGACCCACCGGGAGGGACGGCGAAGCACGTCTGCGATGCTGCCAGCGGCCTGCCCGTACCGGCTGCTCGAGGTCACCGCGTACGACACGGAACTGCGCAAGCCGGAGGTACGCCTCGACATCATGCCGCCGGCCGTCGCCAGGATCCTCAACGAACGAGCCTCAGCAGAGTACCCGGTCAGGCCGTGGCCGGAGCTCGACGGCAAGCTGTAACTGGGAGCTAGTCACACTTCCGGTCGATCGCGCTAACGGACCGGCCAATGCTGCTGCATAGCCCGGCCAGGGTATTCGTGGTCTCGGACCTGCCACGACCTGATTCGAGCGGTTGGTCCGCCCAGCGTTGATTTCATGGGCGGCACGGCCGGGAATGCTTGGCACCTTGATTCCAATCCGGCGGCGCGAGGCCAGGCTGAATGACCCTCCGTGCGCTTCTAGCGGAGCGCGAGTGCACCCTGATTTCTCCTGCCTCGTCCGTAACTAAGCGCTCAGAGGGGCGAGTCTACACCGTCATTGAATTCCCAGTCGTGCCAATGCGTGACGATCCGGCACCGATACGACGATGGGAATTTCACCACTATGCTGGATTCAGCGAATGCTGAACGGGCGTGATTCAGCGAAAACCGTCGGAGGTCGAGCGATTGATGCGGCTTGCGACCTGCTTCGCAACGTGCCGGGCGTGCACGTGGAATCCGTCGTCGACTATGAACGGGAAACCGGCCGCATCGATGGCATGCACGGACTGGTCACATTTGCCCACCGCGACAGCCGATATGCACTCGGCGTCCAGATGACGTCGAACGGCGCTCCCCGCTTTGTCCGTGCCGGAGCGTATCAGCTCGAGAGCTGCATGGCTCGAATGCGCCGGTCTGGTGAGGCAACCGGCGGCAGACGCTTCATGCCGATGATCGTCAGTCCGTACCTGTCTCCGCGGTCGCGCGCCATCTGCGTGGACCACGACACTGCCTATCTGGATCTGGCCGGGAACGCGAGGCTCGCGTTCGACACCGTCTACTTCGAGCGCTCCGTCGCAGAGAAGCCCGCGTCGGAGACCCGTTCGCTGCGTTCGATCTTCTCTCCGAAGGCGGCAGCGATCCTGCGCGCCCTGCTTCGCGAGCCGGGACGCGCATGGCGCGTCGCCGACCTGGCGGCAACGGCCCGCGCAAGCTACGGCCATGTGAGCAGTGTCCGGAAGGCTCTGCTGGCGCGCGAATGGATCGAGGCCGGGAAGAAGGGCGTGGTCCTCACCCATCCGGACGCCCTGCTGCGAACCTGGCGCGAGAGCTATCGCCGACCCGCCGGCGAGCACATCACCCTCTACACCACCTTCCACGGACAGCAGATCGACGAGCGGCTGCGGGGCACGCTGAACCCGCACCCTGCACGCCCTCGTGCCATTCGGGCGCGGCACTCGGCCGCGCAATGGATTGCTCCATTCGGTCGCAACGCTACCCATACGTTCTACGCCGACGAGCCGGGCGCCGAAGCGCTGATGGATGCGTTGAAGTTAACTCGCACCGCAAGGGGCGCGAACGTCGTGCTGCTGTTGCCCACGGACGAGAGCCTGTTTGACGACGCCACCGAACCCAGTCCGAACGTGTTCTGTACCGATCCGATCGTGACCTATCTCGATCTCTGGACCGGCAGCGACCGCGACCGCGAAGCGGCCGAGCATCTGGCGGCTGGGCTCTTCCCATGGCTGCGGTAGAGCCGTAAGCCGCCTCCGACTGGGGCGACCGCACCACCGTCGTGGTCAAGTCGGTGCTCGTCGCAACCGATCAGATCCTCCGTGACCGCTAGGGCAAGGTCCCTGTGATCGTCGGCGCAGTCCCTTGGCTGCGGCTCGAATCCGACATACCGGATATCGGAACCGAGGACGTGCGCCTCAGTCCGGCGGCGATCGAGAGCGGGCCCCGCTTCTCTTGAGACAAGGCCAGCGCCAACCCGCGTCCCGGTCCCGCTTGCAGCTGGCGCGCACCGTGGTTCCCGCGAAGGGGCGCCGGGGCCCGAGCCCTGCGTGCGAGACTAGGGGAAGTCCCTCGCGAGATGCCCAAGTTCTACCTCTCGACGCCGATCTACTACGTCAACGCCGCCCCTCACATCGGGCACGCTTACACGACGATCGTCGCGGACACGATCAAGCGGATCCGCCGCATGCTCGGCGACGAGGCCTACCTGACTACGGGCTCGGACGAGCACGGGCAGAAGGTTGAGAAGTCCGCTCGCGCGGCTGGCCTGGAGCCCCGGGAGTTCACGGACCGCGTCTCGGCCGCCTTCCGGCGGGAATGGGAGGAACTCGGCCTGGATGTCGACTTCTTCCGGCGCACGAGCGATCCCCGCCATGCCTCGGCGGTGTGCAAGGTCTTCGAGCGCTGCCTGGAAAACGGCGCCATCTACAAGGGCACCTACACCGGCAAGTACCACATCGGCGACGAGGCGTTCGTCACGGACGAGGAGGCCGCCGCCGCCGATCCGGCAATGATCACGACGGTGACCGAGGAGAACTACTTCTTCCGCCTGTCCGACTACCAGCAGCGGCTCATCGACCTGTACGAATCGCAGCCCGACTTCGTTCAGCCGGACGCCCGCCGCAACGAGGTGCTGGCGTTCGTCAGGAGCGGACTCAAGGACCTCTCGATCAGCCGGTCCAGCCTGCAATGGGGCATCCGCCTGCCGAACGATCCGGAGCACGTCTTCTACGTCTGGTTCGACGCGCTGACCACCTACATGAGCGCCATCGGCTACGGAGAGGATGAGGGCGACGGCGCCGACTACCGGCGCCTCTGGCCGGCTGACGTGCACCTCGTCGGCAAGGAGATCGTAAGGTTCCACGCCGTCTACTGGCCGGCATTCCTGATGGCCGCCGGCCTGCCCCTCCCACGGCAGGTGTGGGCGCACGGCTGGCTGATCTTCCAAGGCGGGAAGATGTCGAAGTCCAAGGGCAACATCGTCCGGGCGCTCCCCATCAAGGAGGTGGTCGGGACGGACGGCCTGCGCTACTACCTGCTGCGGGAGATCGTCTTCGGCCAGGACGGGAACTTCTCCCACGAGGCCCTCGCAACACGCTACAACGCCGACCTCGCCAACGGCATCGGAAATCTCGCCAGCCGCACCGCCTCGATGCTCGGCCGCTACTGCGGAGGCAAAGTCCCCGCGTGCCGGGGAGGGGACGACGGGGGGTTGCCTGCCGTCGCCGCGCGCTCCGTCGAGGAAGCGGTCGACCGGTACGGCGAGTTCGCCTTTTCCAAGGCCTTGGAGTCGGTCTGGTCCTTGCTCGCCCGCATCGACAAGTACATCGTGGAGCACAAGCCGTGGGATCTGGCCAAGTCGGACGAAGCAGCCGCACGGACGCAGCTGGACGCAACGCTGTACAACACAGCCGAAGCGCTCAGGATCGCCTGCGTCTTGCTTGCCCCCGTCATTCCGGACGGGAGCCGCAAGGTGTGGGAGATGCTCGGGCAGGAAGGCGCGGTAGGCACCCAGCGGCTGGACCAGCTGCGCTGGGGCGGGCTGGCGGAGGGAACCGCGGTGGGCAGGCAGCAGGCCCTGTACCCCCGGCTGGATGTCGCCAAGGCTGTCGAGCAGATGGAGGCTCTCGAGCAGCGCGCGCTGGCCGAGCAGGCCGAGCTCATGGGCCAGGCCCCGCCGCCCGCCGGAATCGTGATCGACACGCCCGAAATCGAGATCGGGGACTTCGCCCGCGTCGACATGCGGGTTGGCCTGGTCCGGGCGGCAGAGCGGGTGAAGAAGTCGTCCCGCCTGCTGCAGCTGAGCGTCGACATCGGGGAGAGCGAGCCGCGCACGATCCTGGCCGGCATCGCCGAGGCCTACGCGCCCGAGGAACTTGTCGGCCGCCGCATCGCGGTAGTGGCGAACCTCAAGCCCCGCAAGATGATGGGACTCGTCTCGCAGGGGATGGTCGTCGCCGCCTCCCTGGAAGACGGGGCACCGTTCCTGACCGGCTTCCCGGACGAGACGCCTCTCGGCGCAAGGCTCGGATAAGGCGCCGCGGCCCGGGCTCCATGCTGGTCGACTCGCACTGCCATCTGGATGGCGCCGTCTTCGACAGCGACCGGGCGGAAGTGATCTCGCGAGCCCGGCAGGCAGGGGTGTCGTATATGCTCGCGATCGGCACGGGCGACGGGCCGCCGGATCTCGAGGCCGCCGTGCGACTCGCCGAGGGCCATGAGGACATCGGGGCGACCGTCGGGGTCCACCCGCACGACGCCGCCAGGTTCGACAGCGACGCGGCGGACCGGATCGAGGCCCTGTGCGCCCATCCCCATGTGCTGGCGGTCGGAGAGATCGGCCTGGACTACCACTACGACAACTCGCCCAGGGAGGCCCAGCAGCGGGCCTTCCTCGAGCAGATGGAGATCGCCGCGGCGAAAGGCAAGCCCATCTCGATCCACACCCGCGACGCCTGGGACGACACCCTCGCCCTGCTGGCCAGTCACTGGGCCGGGACCGGCATCGGCGGCATCATGCACTGCTTCACCGGATCGTCCGAGCAGGCCCTGCGCTGCCTCGACATGGGATTCCTGCTCTCGCTGTCGGGAGTGCTGACATTCCGCCGCTCCGCCGACCTTCGGGCGACGGCCCGCTGGACACCCCTCGACCGCCTGCTCGTGGAAACGGATGCGCCGTACCTGACCCCGGAACCGCATCGGAAGGTCCGCCGCAACGAGCCCCGCTTCGTGGTCGAGACCGCACGCGCGCTGGCCCGGGTGAAGGGCGTCCCGGAGGAGGAAGTGGCCCGTTCGACCACAGCGAATTTCCGCGCGCTGTTCGGCCTCGACGATCGCTTTCAGCCGCGCGGCAGCTCGGCGACATAGACCTGCGTGCAGCCGGTCATGTCGCTCGCGAACACCGCCATCGTCTCGTCCCGAGAAAAGGACGGATGGGGATGGGTCCACTGCGGCCCGTAAACCGTGTCGACGGCCATCTCCATCCAGCTCAGCGACCGGCTCTTGTCGGCCGCGCGCCGGGCCCTTTCCCAGTCCTCGGCAACGGCATAGCGCGAGAGCCGCCACTGCGAGCCCTGCGAGCTGGCCCGCGACATGCATACGGTCGTGCGGTCCCCGGTAGCGACGTCGACCAGTTGCAGCCCGATGTCCGGATGCACCGTGTCGCAAAGGACTTTCGTCCCGTCGCGGTTCGGGGTGATGTGCCAGGCATTGAAGTCGCAGATCGTCGAGATCCGGCCCGACTCCCAGTCGAGCCTGCGCAGCGCCCTCGGCCAGACGCAGAACACAAGGTCCTGGCTCTGCCCCAGGAATGTCTCGTGCACGATGAACTCGTCGTTGCCGTGCTCGTGAAGGCACTCCAGGCCTGTCCCGTCGCGCCGGACGCGGTGCATCCGCGGCGCCGGGTCTGCGGCGAACTCGATCCATTCCGGGCTCGCCGGATTGAATTGGGGGTGAATGATGGTCCGGGGAAACGAAATGAAGCCGGATTCGCTGCCGTCCATCCTGCCGACGACCAGACCCCAGCCACTATCCCGCTTGCAGGCGGCCACGTACCAGTCGCCATCGGGGGATAGAGAGCATTCCCCGAGCTGGCCGCCGCTCTCCATCACCAGGCTCTCTTCCAAGGTCTCGCGGTCCATGCGCCAGATCGCGCCGCCCCGCACGAAGCAGACGGAACCGTCCGGGGCGATCAGCGCGGAGAACGGATGCACGGGCGGCCCGTCGGTCAGCTGGCGGATGCCGCCGTCCGGGAAGCCAGCCTCGAAGAGCTGCGCCGAGCCGCTGCGATAGCCGGTGAACAGCACGTGGCGCTGGTCTTGGGTGAAGGAGCACTGCAGGAAATAGGTCGGATGGCTGATCGACGGGTGGGCGGTCAGCCGAAGGACTCGCATCCCCGTCACGGCATCGACGAAGCTCTCGGTTTCCGAGGGCCCCTCCGCTCCCTTCCGCCACTGCACCGGGGCGCTCACGGGGCCGCCTCCTCCAGGATCTCGCGAAGCACGCGCGTGTCATGCTCGAGTGGCATCTCGATGCCGAGCAGAGCCCCGAGGGTCGGCGCGATGTCCTCGGGACCCGCCGGGCCGCGGTAGACGCCGGGCGCGATGCCCGGCCCCGCCAGCAGCACGGGCACCTGGCGGTCGTAAAGGTGGGCCGTGCCATGCCCCGTTCCCGTCGCCCCGCCGGTGTAGAAGCGCTGCCGGAGGTGCAGCTCGATATGGGCGGAGCGGCCGGGGTAGTGCGCGTTCCGGAACAGCGGCCGTGCCGGGCCGCCTCCGCGGCCCGACACGATCACCGCCTCCACTCCCGCCTGCAGCCGGAGCCAATCGGCGACGCACGCGCTGGCCTCCGCAATGTTCGCTCCTCGCTCGCGCAAGGCATTCTCGCTCCAGTAGAGCTGCCTGCCGGAAGACTGGGCCACCGTCTCGCTGGCTGGCCCCGCGCCGCATTCGTCAACGGCCTTTCGGGCGCCGGTCCAGAGGCCTTCCGTAGAGAAGCGCCTGGCTTCGACGCCGCGCTCGCGAAGGTGCTCGACAAGCGGCAGCGCGCCGTGGTCGGCGGTGAGGGCAATCAGGACTCGCTCCAGCCCGACAGCCGCGTCAAGAGCCTCCAAGAACCGGCCCAGCGCCCGGTCGAGGCGGAGGTGGTTGTCCATGGCCTCCTGGCTGAACGGCCCGTACCGGTGGCCGATCGAATCGGTCGCCGACAGGCCCAGCGCGAGCAGATCCGGCTCGTCGTCGGAGCCGAGCTCGCCCGACCCGAGCGCTGCGAGCGCGACCTCGATCGTGATGTCATCGGAGAAAGGCGTCCGGGCGAGGTCGCCTTCGAAGCCCGCTGCGGGCAGGCGATGGGGAAAGGCATTGGGCACGCCGTCCCCTTCCCCTTCGAACGCGTCGCTGCGGGCGAGGCGGCGGTAGAGCGCCTCGCTGTCGAGGAGCCTCGTCCATTCCCTGCCGGCATAGGCCCCGGCGGGCCCCTCGGCGTTGAAGGCCGCCGCCCAGGCGGGCAACGCGTCGGCGTAGTAGCTGGACGTGACGAGGCAGCCGCAATCGGGCTCGAACCAGAGAGCGGCGTCCGCCCTCTTGCCCGCGAGCAGGATCGCGGAACGGTCCTTGGTCGAGACCGAGTACGCCCTGGCACCGGGATACCGGGCCTTGAGCCTGTCGCCGATGGTCTCCGCAAGGAGGTTCCGGGGCGATCGACCCTCCCCCGGGCCGCCGACCGGGAGGTAGGTTTCGTCCTCGACACAGTAGACCGGGCCGCGGGCCGCTTCCCGCCAGGAGTTGCCGACGATTCCGTGACTGGACGGATGCAGGCCCGTCGAGACCGTCGCGTGACCCGCCGCCGTCACGGTCGACGAATGCCGGAATGCGGCGGAAGGAAACTGCGCGCCATGGTCCAGCAGCCATTTGAAGCCGCCCTCGTATTGATCGCGGAAGCGCTCGAGGTAGTCCGCTCGCAGCTGGTCAACGACCAGCAGGACGACCAGCCGGGGCGCTTCGACCGCCTGCAGGGCGCCCGCTCCGAAGGCCCCTGCCAGCAGGAGCAGCGACCCGAGCCGGAAACGCGGCCGACTCATTGCGCGGGGCCGGCAGAGTCGGCCGCTTCCCGTAGAATCGCTTCGGCCTCGCCAGCCTGGGACTCCAAGACCTTTAGGAGCACGTTCCCCACGGGCTGCTGCAGCACGTTCTCGCGAGCGACCCAGCAGGCAATGCCGGCGGACTCGAGCAGGGACTGGATGACCTCCGCCTCGATGTTCGCCAAGTGGCTGCGCGACGAGAACACTGTCACGAGCGGCTCGTCGTTGGCTGGCGGCTGCATCGTGCTCAGGGCAGTCTAGCAGACCCGCCCGGTGAGCATCGCAGCGCCGGTGGGCCGTCTTAGTCATTTAGAAATGAACCCGGCGAGCCGATCCGGCGCAATGCTAGAATCCAGCCACGCACGCCATGACACGCTCGCTGATCCTAGCCGCCTTCCTTGCCGCGGTTCTGCCCGTCCTGCCCGCGGCGGACGACGCCAAGCAGTACCCGACCGGCTACTCGGACACCCCGTTCCTGCCGGGCGAGAGATGGCGCGTTCACGACGAGGCGCGGCCGAGGCCCAGGATCGTGGAACCGGGCAAGCCCGGCACTGGCGGGAGCCCCCCGTCGGATGCGGTGGTGCTGTTCGACGGCCGGGATCTGTCGCAATGGGTCCAGCGAGTGCGGGGCGGCGGGATGGCCGAGCCGGCCTGGAAGATCGAGAACGGCTACATGGAAGTCGTGCCTGGCACCGGGAGCCACCTGACCAAGGAAGCATTCGGGGATGTCCAGCTGCATGTCGAGTGGGCGACGCCGTCCGAGCCGTCGGGAGCCAGCCAGGGACGCGGCAACAGCGGCGTCCTGCTCATGGGCCTGTACGAGATCCAGGTGCTGGACTCCTACGACAACATCAGCTACGCCGACGGCCAGGCGGGATCGGTCTACGGGCAGTTCCCGCCGCTGGTCAACGCTTCCCGCAGGCCCGGCGAATGGCAGTCCTACGACATCATTTTCGAAGCTCCGAGATTCGAGGGCGACCGCCTCGCGAAGCCAGCGTTCGTAACCGTGCTGCACAACGGCGTCCTGATCCATCACCGCCGCGAGCTGATGGGCCCGATGCGCCCCAAGAAGCTGACCGAGTACCGGGCGCACGAGGCGGAACTTCCGCTGATGCTGCAAGCGCACGGCAATCCCGTGCGCTACCGGAACATCTGGGCGCGGCGCCTCGACCTAACCGGCCCGTAAGGCGAGCACGGCCAGAGACACCAGGAGGCCGCCGGCAATCTCGGCGGCTCGCGGCGCGGGCCGCCCCAGCCGAGGGAACTCGCCTCGGAATCCTCGCGCCAGCATCGCATCCGCCACCCGGCCGGACCGGTCCCAGCCGCGAACGAACACCATTGCGGCCTGATGGGCCCAGGCCCGCGTGCGGTTCGTCGTCACCCTCCCGCCAGCGCGGCAGTCCCTCGCCCGCGCGATCCGCCTCCACTCCTCGAGCAGCACGAACAGGTAGCGGTGCATCAGGGTGGCCGTGAGTGCCAGGCCGCGCGGCGCGCCGAGCCTCCTCAGGGACTCGACAAGATCCTCGACAGGGGTGGTCGCAGCCAGCACGGACAGGAGCAGGATCGCCGAATACGCCTTCCACGCGACGGTAGCGGCGACCAGGCGGCCGTCCGGGACGGCGGCCACGAGCGGGAGGGCGGACGCCATGGCGATGAACGGCGTCGCCGCCATCACCCGCCGGGCCACGTAGCGGAACGGAACGCGCGAAACCAGCCACACCCCTGCCAGGACGGCGCTGACGCCGACCGCGCGCCAGGCCGGCCCGGGCGGGAATGTCGAGACAGTGAGGACGGTCGCCAGTACGGTGCACAGCTTCACGAGCGGGTGCACCGACACGAAGGGGGAACCCGTCGCGGCAACAGAATCGCAGACCGCGCTCACGAGCTCTCCTTCCGCGCGCGGAGCGCCCACCAGGCGCAGGCGGCCACCGCGAGGGCTGCGAGCAGCGCGAGGCGAGCCGGAAAGGCTCCGGCGTCATCGGGCGGCGCCGCAACGCCCGCCGCGTCGATCGGGAGTTCCAGCTCGACCCGGTGGCCGAGGCCGTCGTCAGCAACGACGCGCCACAGGCCGGGGGCATCGGGCACGAAGCTGGCGCGCCCCCTCAAGTCGGTTCGCAGCCTCTGGAAGATCCGCGTCGGCTCGGCCGGGGAATGGACGAGGACTTCCGCGTCAGCAGGATCGCCGTCAGCATACTCGCATCGGATGGTCACGGCCGGCGCGGAGCGGTCCTCGAACGAAGCCCGCATGCCATGCGCCTGCGCTGCGGGCAGCCCGCCAATGGCGACCGCGCAGATCGCAGCCAGCAGCGGCGTCAGCCCCCGGACGGCAGGAGGATCTCCGGCTTCGCGCGGCGCAGGAACGACACGGCCAGCAGCGTGACCGCCGCTTCGAGCACGGCGACCACTGAATACAGCGAGGCGACCACGTAGAAGCCCCTTCCGTAGTCTGCCAGCTCGAACTCCCAGGCGAGTATCACCGCCGGCAGCAGCGCCCCCACGAAACCGGCGGCCAGCGCGCCGACGGCCCGTCCCGAGGGCAGCAGCCGCCAGGCCCACCAGCCGGCGCAGGCGCCGAGCCCCATGTTCAGCGCGTTCACTCCCAGCGACACCAGGCCTCCGTGCTGCAGCAGGAGGGCCTGGAACAGCAGGGACACGTAGAGCACCGGAAAGGCGCGCCTGCCCAGCACGATGCCGAGCAGGCCGTACATGCCGAGGTGTGCCGGCAGGCCGGCTACGGGGAACTGGATTGTCGAGACGACGAACGTCGCGGCGGCGGCCAAGCCCATCCTCGACGCCTCCGGCACCTCGAGATTGCGGCAGGTCGAATACAGCCACGCGGTACTTGCGAAATGCGCCCCGACGCAGCCGGCCACGGGGAGGATTCCGTCCGCGACATGCACCGGTTCCGGTAGTATACCAGCCGGCCGTCACCGCGCTGGCCGCAGTTCCTCAATCGAGCCCGTGGCCCTCGGCGATCCACTCCGCCAGGTGATTGCGGATCTCGGCGCGATTGCGCTCCACCGCCACGATCGCCGTCCGCAGCAGCTGCTCCTTGCGGTTGAAGAGGACTTCCCGGATCGAGCCCTGGACGCCGGGATCGTCGAATTCCCGCTGGCCGGGCTCGTCGATCGCGATCAGCCGGAAGATCCGGAATTCGCCGCCCGTCTGGACAATCTCCGAGAGCTGTCCGGGATCGAGAGCCACCAGCGCCCGCCGCAGGCGCACGTCCGTCTGCTCCAGTGCCGAGAGCGGAATGAACCCCATGTCACCGCCGTTCGCCGCGTAAACCGGATCCTCGGAGTAGTGCAGCGCAAGCTCTCCGAAGTCGGCTCCCGCCTCGAGCTCTTCCTGAATGCGCCGGATTTTCCGGCGCGCCGGTTCCAGGCCGGTGGCATCGTCGTTGCGGAGGTTCGGGATCGGAGACACGTCGGTGTCCGCGACAAGAATCTGGGACAGATGCATCCGCCTCTCGGGCACGGCGAAGGCCGCTTGGTGCCGCTCGTAGTAGCCGCGCATCTCGTCGTCGCTCACCCGGACCCTGGCCGCCACCTCCCTGGCCAGGAGCCTCTCGACCGTGAGCTGCCGGCGGATCTCCTCGCGGAACTGCCCCGGCTCGATGCCGGAGGCGGCCAGGAATTCGCGGAAGCCCTCTTCCTGGCCGTGCGCGAGGCGATGCAGCCCGACGGCGTCGTCGACGTCCCGGTCCGGCACCGCCAGGCCCTGCGTGCCGGCCCGCTGCAGCAGGATCCGCTGGTCCACCAGATCCCGCAGCAGTGCCATGTCGTGGAACAGCCCCTGCTGGGCGTCGAGATCCCCGGCCGAGTCGCGCAGGCCCTCGGGCCGGGCAGCCTCGTACCGATCGAGATCCGCGCGCGTGATGGCCTCGCCGTTGACCACGGCGAGCACTTCAACGGGTCCCGGGTCGCCGCAGCACAGGCAGGCGGCGGCGACAGCGAGCGCAGCGCCCGCTCTCGGATACCGGGCGAGCGGGGTCAAGCCGTGGGAGGCCAAGTGGCTACGACTCGCTGCCGGGCTCCTGCGCGGACTCGTCGGAGTCCTGCTGGATGCGTGCCTCCCGGCGCTTCTTCTTTTCCTCGCCCCGCTTGGCGAGCCGGGTGCCGAGCAGCTCGATGATGGCGGTCTCCGCGCCATCCCCCTGCCTCGGGCCGAGGCGGATGATCCGGGTGTAGCCGCCGGCGCGATCCGCGAACCGCGGTCCGATGCTGTCGAACAGCTTCCTCACGGCGGCCGGCTCGAACAGGTATGCTGCGGCCTGCCGGCGCGCGTGCAGGGTGTCGCGCTTGGCGAGGGTGATGACGCGCTCGACCTGCGGCCGGACCGCCTTGGCCTTCGTCACGGTCGTCTCGATCCGCTCGTGCAGGATGACGCTCGTCGTCAGCCCCCGCAGCAGGGCGCGGCGCGCGGACGGGTCGCGCTGCAGCTTGTAGCCGCCTTTTCTGTGCCTCATCGCTATCGCTCCCCCGCTAGGCGCGCTCGCCGACGACCGGCCGCGCGACCAGCCGGCCGTGCTCGTCCTCGCGCATGCCGAACTGCAGGCCCATCGTCTCGAGGACGTCCCGGATCTCCTCGAGAGACTTCCGGCCGAAGTTCTTGACCTTGATCATCTCCCCTTCGGTCCGCACGACCAAGTCGCGGACCGT
Source organism: Bryobacterales bacterium (assembly GCA_965263255.1). Taxonomy (GTDB): domain Bacteria; phylum Acidobacteriota; class Terriglobia; order Bryobacterales; family UBA6623; genus VXMF01. Next base: position 4,750,836 of record CBDHHA010000008.1, on the reverse strand, counting down.
CTGGATGTTGGCGTTCTTCAGGCAGTTGTAGGAGCGGACCGAGAGCTCCAGATCGTCGACCGACCGGTTGAGGTATTCCGTGAAGCGGTCGGCGTGCATCTCGGCCACCGGCTCGGCCACGGCTGCCTCCTCCTCGAAGTTGATGAAGATCTGCATGTGGTCCTTCAGCAGCTTCGCAGCGAGGCCGATGGCGTCCTGGGGAGCCACCGCCCCGTTGGTCCAGATCTCGACGCTGAGCTTCTCGAAGTCCGTCATCTGGCCGAGACGCGCCGAGTCCACGTTGTACTTGACCCGGTGCACGGGCGAATGCACGGAGTCGATGGGAATGAAGTCGACCGCCAGGTCCTCGTCGAAGTTCTTCTCGGCCGAGACGTAGCCGCGGCCCATCTTGACCCGCATCTCGATGTCGAGAATCCCCTCGTCGCTGACGGTCGCGATGTAGACGTCGGGATCGAGGATCACCACGTCCGCGTCCGTCTCGATCGAGCCGCTGTAGACCTCGCCCGGCTCCGTGGCGCGCAGGCGGATCGTCCGCGTGCCCTCGCCGTGCAGCTTGAGCGGGATCTGCTTCAGGTTCAGGATGATGTCCGTCGCGTCCTCGACCACGCCGGGAATCGGGGTGAACTCATGCGTTATTCCCTCGATCCGCACCGCGCTGATGGCCGCGCCCTCGATGGAACTCAGCAATGCCCGACGCAGCGAATTGCCAATCGTCGTCCCGTAGCCCCGCTCGAACGGCTGCGCGCTGAAGCAGCCGTAGCTCTCGTTCAGCGTCTCCGACTCGACGACAAGGCGCTTGGGCCTCTGGAATCCTCTCCACATGCGATTACGTGCCTCTCCTCCGAATTGCCGGGCCTATCTCGAGTACAGCTCGACGATCAACTGGGCGTTGATCTGGGTGGCCTCGAGGTCCTCCTTGGACGGCTCGCTCAGAACGCGCCCGCGGAACTCCTCGGCCGACTGCTCGAGCCATCCCGGCGGGGAAGGCAGGACCGGCGCCTCGAGCGCGAGCCGGATCCCTCCGTGCTCGCGGCTCCCTTCCCTGACCTCGACAACGTCGCCCGCCTTCACCAAGTACGACGGAATGTCGACCTTCCCGCCGTTGACCTGCACGTGGCCGTGGTTCACGATCTGCCGGGCCTGCCGCCGGGAGACGGCGAAGCCGAGACGGAACACGACGTTGTCCAAGCGCCGCTCGAGCAGGCCGAGCAGGTTGTCGCCAACCACTCCCGGCATCCGCGCCGCGCGCTTGTAGTAAGTCCGGAACTGGCGCTCAAGAACATCATACATGAAGCGCGCCCGCTGCTTCTCCTGCACCTGCAGCGCGTACCCGATCAGCTTTCTCGGCCGCTGGGTCTTGCCGTGCTGGCCCGGCGCAAACGGGCGCTTGTCGAGCAGCCGCTCCGACTTCGGGTCGAGAGCCAGGCCGAGGCGGCGCGAGCGACGCACCACCGGTCCGCGGTTTCTTGCCATGCGATCCTCCTTCTGCCTCAGACCCGGCGCTTCTTCGGCGGCCGGCAGCCGTTGTGGGGTATCGGCGTCACGTCCTTGATGTGCGTGACCTGGATGCCGGCAGCGGCCAGCGCCCGGATGGCCGACTCGCGCCCGCTGCCCGGTCCCTTCACGCGCACCGCCACGCGGTGGACGCCATGCTCCTTGGCGCTGTTGGCCGCTGTCAGGCAAGCCTGCTGGGCGGCGAACGGCGTTCCCTTCTGGGAGCCCCGGAAGCCCAGCGACCCGGCACTGGACCACGAGACCGTGCGGCCCTCCAGGTCGGTGAACGTGACGATCGTGTTGTTGAAGGTCGCCTTCACGTGCACGATGCCAATCGGCACGTTCTTCTTCTGCCGGCTCTTGAAGCGCTTCTTGTCCTTGCTCTTCGGCTTCGCCATCGATGCTCTCCCGCAGGCCCTACTTGGTCGCCTTCTTCTTGTTCGCGATCTGTCCGCGCCGGGCCCCCTTGCGGCCCCGCGCGTTCGTATGCGTCCGCTGCCCCCTCACCGGCAGCCCGCGCCGGTGGCGCAGGCCCCGGTAGCAGCCGATCTCCATCAGCCGGCGGACGTTCATGGAGACCTCCTTGCGCAGGTCGCCCTCCACCGCGCGCTCCTCCTCGAGCAGGTTCCGCAGCGCCGCGATCTCGCTGTCTTCCAGCTCGCCCATGCGCTTTCCGAAATCAATGCCCGCCCGGTACAGCAGCGAGCGGGACCGGCTCGAGCCGATGCCGTACAGGTAGGTCAGCGAGACCTCCGCACGCTTGCTGTCGGGTATGTCAACGCCTTCGAATCTTGCCATGCCGCCTCTCCTCGCGCCCTATCCCTGGCGCTGCTTGTGCCTGGGGTTGCTGCAGATGACCCGCACAATCCCGTGCCGCCGGATGACCTTGCAGTTGTTGCAAAGCTTTTTCACCGATGCCCGTACCTTCATGTCTCCGCCCGTCCTAGAATCCTCGCCCTGGTCGCGTCCCTGTCCGCGAGCCGCACCCGCACCCGGTCCCCCGGCAGCAGCCGGAGGAAGTCCAGGCCGTGCCGTCCCGTCGCCGCGGCCGCGACGACGTGCCCGCTCTCGAGTCGCACCCGGAACAGCAGGCTCGGCAGCTCCTCCACGACCGTCCCGGTCGCCTCGGCCGCCGCCGCGCCGCGCCGCTCGCCACCAGCCTGCATTCTCGCCCGCCTTCCATCCGTCACGCCACCGTCAGCAGCCGCGGCCCGTCTGCGGTCACCGCGACGCAGTGCTCGAAGTGCGCGGCGTTCGAGCCGTCCTTGGTGACCGCCGTGAAGCGGTCCCGCAGGATCTTCGTGTCCGGCGAGCCAGCCGAGACCATCGGCTCGATCGCCAGCACCATGCCGACCCGCAGCCGGATGTTCCTCACCTTCGGCTCGATGTAGTTCGGCACCTCCGGCTCCTCGTGCAGCTGCCGGCCGATCCCGTGCCCGACAAACTCCCTCACGATCGAGAATCCGTTGTCCTCGACATGCCGCTGGACCGCTCCGCTGACATCGAACAGGCGGTGGCCGTCGACCATCTGGTCGACCGCCAGGGACAGGGCTCCCCTCGTCACCTCCAGCAGGCGCTCGGTCTCCGGCGCAATGCGCCCGACCGGAATGGTAGTAGCCGAGTCGCCGTAGTAGCCGTCCAGCAGCACGCCGCAATCGACCTTCACGATGTCGCCCTCGCGAAGGACGCGGCGGCGCGACGGGATGCCGTGGACAACCTCGTTGTTCACGGACGTGCACAGCGCGGCAGGGAAGCGCCTCTTGACCGCTTCCACGTAGTAGCCCTTGAACGCCGGCACCGCGCCGGCGTCGCGGATCATGCCGACCGCCATCACCTCGAGGTCCATCGTCGTCATGCCCGGAACGAGCGCGTCCCGCAGCGCGTCGAGAACGCGCGCTACCAACCGCCCGCTGGCCTGCATCCTTTCGATCTCCATGGGACTCTTCCGAACGATCATGGCCGTGCCCCGCCGTCCGCCCCGCCGGCGCCGCTATGCATGCGAATGGCGCCCCCGGATCCGGCCCGCGCGCGGCGTGAAGCCCTCGTAGTGGCGCATCAGCAGCTGGGACTCGATCTGGTTCACGAAATCCATCGCGACGCCCACCACGATGAGCAGGGAGGTGCCGCCGAAGTAGAACCGCACGTTCAGCCCGTCCAGCAGCCAGCGCGGCATGTTCGCGTCCGCCCAGTTGCCGATCAGGGGCAGGTGGTGGATCTTGGCGCCGTGCAGCATCAGGTCCGGGATGAGCGAGATCGCCGCCAGGTACAGCCCGCCGACCAGGGTCAGCTTGGTCAGGATGTCGTTGATGTGCTCGGCGCTGGGCTTTCCCGAACGGATGCCCGGGATGAAGCCGCCGTACTTGCGCATGTTGTCGGCCACTTCGTTGGGATTGAAGATGATCGAGACATAGAAGAAGCAGAAGAACACGATCCCGACGACGTAGATCAGCTCGTAGAGCGGCTCGCCCGGGCTGACGGACTCCAGGATCCGCGACAGCAGGGGGCTGTCGGCGAACATCAGCGTGAGCGTCTGGGGCAGCGACAGCAGCGACGACGCGAAGATCACCGGGATGACGCCCCCGGCATTGACCTTCAGCGGAAGGTGCGTCGACTGCCCGCCCATCATCCGCCGGCCGACGACGCGGCGGGCGTACTGGACAGGGATCCTGCGCTCGCCGCGCTCGACGAAGACGATGAATCCGACCACCACGATCATCGCGACCACGATCACGACGGCGACGATGACGTTCCACTGGCCCGTGACGAAGACGTTCTCGTACACGTTCTGGACCGCCCCCGGCAGGCCCACGACGATGCCCGCGAAGATGATCAGGGACATGCCGTTGCCAATGCCCCGCTCGGTGATCTGCTCGCCGAGCCACATGATGAACGCCGTTCCCGTCGTCAGGGTCAGGATCATCATCAGCCGGAAGCCCCATCCGGGCTGGTAGGCGAGGCCCTGCTGGACGACCAGCTGCGCGAACGCGAAGGACTGCACGATGCTGATGCCGATCGTGAGGTAGCGCGTCCACTGCGTGATCTTGCGCCGGCCCAGCTCGCCTTCCTTCTGCAGCCGCTCCAGGGTCGGGATCGCGACGGTGAGCAGCTGCAGGATGATCGACGCCGTGATGTAGGGCATGATGCCCAGCGCGAAGATGGTCAGCTGGCTCAGCTGGCCGCCCGAGAACAGGTCCAGGAAGCCGAGCGTGGTCCCGCGCGCCGCCTCGAAGATGCGCTGCAGCTCCTCGGTGTTGACGCCCGGCGTCGGGATGTGTCCCCCGACCCGGTACACGGCCAGCATCGCCAGCGTGAATCCCAGGCGCTTGCGCAGGTCCGGGACCCGCAGGGCGTTGGCGCATGCCTCGAGCCACTTCATGACGACGCGCCCGCCTCCCCGCCGGCCGGAAGCGCCTTGCCGCCGGCCCTCTCGATCTTCTGCCGCGCCGACTCCGAGAACTTGTGCGCGGTCACGGTCACCGGCCTCGTGATCTCGCCGTTACCCAGGATCTTGAGGCCGTCCCGGAGCTTCGCGACGGCGCCCTGCGCGAGCAGGCCCTCGGGCGTGAACTCATCGCCTTCCAGCTCCTCGAGCCGCGAGACGTTCAGCACCGCGTACTCCTTGCGCCCGGGATTGCGGAAGCCGCGCTTGGGAACGCGGCGGATCAGCGGCATCTGGCCGCCCTCGAAGCCCCGCCGCCCGCTATGGCCGGACCGGGACTTCTGGCCCTTCTCGCCCCGCCCGGCGGTCACGCCCAGGCCCGAGCCCGGGCCCCGGCCGCGCCGCTTGCGCGGCCGGCGGGAACCGGCGGGTGCATGCAGTTCGCTGAGATTCATCGCTGTGTCCGCCTATTCGACGACCTCTACCAGATGCGGCACCTTGGCGACCATGCCCCTGGTGGCGGGACCGTCCGGCCGCTCCACGACCTGTCCGATGCGCCGCAGGCCGAGGCCGCGCACCACCTTCTTGAGCTTGGACGGCGCGCCGATCGTGCTCCGCTTCAGCCGGATTCTCAATGTCGCGCCCATCACGAACCGCCCTTGATTTCCTGCGGGGCCTTGCCCCGGATGCGCGCGATCTCCTCGTAATGGCGCAGCTGCTTGAGGGCTTCGAACGTGGCCTTGATCACGTTGTGCGGGTTCTTCGAGCCGATCGACTTGGTCAGCACGTTCTGGATGCCGGCCGCCTCGACCACGAATCGCACGGCACCGCCGGCGATCATGCCCTTGCCCTCGCGCGCGGGCTTCAGCAGGACGCGGCCGGCCCCGAACACGCCGAGGACCTCGTGCGGGATCGTGGGGCCCTTGACGTGCACCTGGATGAGATTCTTCTTGGCCTTCTCGACGGCCTTGCGGATGGCCGACGGCACTTCCTTGGCCTTGCCCTTGGCGAATCCGACGACATGCCTCTCCGGATCGCCGACCACGACCAGCGCCGAGAAGCTGAGGTTCTTGCCGCCCTTGACGACCTTGGTCACGCGGTTGATCGCCACCACCTGGTCGGTGAGCTGCAATTCCGCCTGCTCGATGCTCTGGCTGCCTTCCATGCGTCCCTACTCCTCCTCGCCGCGCGCTGCCCGCTCCCGCGAGGGCGGCAGCAGGCCGACCTTCTGCACGGACTCCGCCAGCGCCTGCACGCGGCCCTGGAAGTTGTGCCCCCCGCGATCGAACACCAGGCGCTCGATGCCGGCGTCCCTTGCGCGCTCGGCGATCATCTCGCCGACCTTCGCGGCGGCTGCAACGTTGCCGCCGCTGCCCTCGAAGCCGGCTCCCAGCGACGATGCCGCCGCCAGCGTCCGGCCCGCGTCGTCGTCGATGACCTGGGCGTAAATGTGCTTCAGCGAGCGAAACACCGCCAGGCGCGGCCGGCCGGCCGAGCCGCGCACCTTCCTGCGAATGCGGGCGTGCACCTGGCGGCGCCGTTCGTTCCGGTTGGTCGGTGAAACCATCGTGAGTCCGCTCCGTGAGCCCGGCGGCTAGCCGGCGCTCTTGCCTTCCTTGCTGCGCAGGCGCTCGCCCTCGTAGCGGATGCCCTTCTGCTTGTAGGGATCCGGCTTGCGAAGCCCGCGGATCGCCGCCGCGGCCTGGCCGACCTTCTGCTTGTCGATCCCCGAGACGACGATCTTGGTGTTGCCCTCGACGACGGCGTCGACGCCCTCGGGAAGCAGCACCTCCACGGGGTGGGAATAGCCAAGCTGCAGCACCAGCACGCGGCCGGCCTTCTGGGCCCGGTAGCCGATGCCGACGATCTCCAGGCGCTTGCTGAAGCCCTCGGTCACCCCGGTCACGCTGTTGCTGGCGAGCGCGCGGGTGAGGCCCTGCAGGGCCGTGGGGGTGCCCGGGCTGCAGCTGACGCGCAGCTCCGCCCCGTCCAGGTCCGCGACGATCCCCTCCGGGACCGGCACGCTCAGCTCGCCCTTGGGACCGCGGACGGTGATCCGGTCCGGGGCGACGTCCACGCTCGCCCCGGCAGGCACCGGGATCGGCAGCTTTCCAATTCTCGACATCGTCTTCTCTCCGCCCGCGGGGGGTGTCAGTACACCGTGCAGAGCACCTCGCCCCCGACGCCCTTCTCCTGCGCCTGCTTGCCGGTCATCACGCCCTGCGAGGTGGTCAGCACGCACACGCCCAGGCCGCCTATCACCTGCGGGACGCTGCGGGCATCGACATAGACCCGGCGGCTCGGCTTCGACACGCGCGACAGGCGCGTGATCACCGGCTTGCGGTCGGGGCGGTACTTCAGGTACACCTTCAGCACCTGCTTCCGGTCGTCGTTCGCCACCCGGTAGTTGGAGACGTAGCCTTCCTCCTTGAGGATGCGCGCCAGCTCGATCTTGACCTTCGAGCCGGGTATGTCGACCTTGCTGTGCCGCGCCGCGAGGCCGTTGCGGATGCGCGTCAGCATGTCGGAGATCGGATCGCTGTGCATGCCCTCTCCTACCAGCTGCTCTTGACCACGCCCGGCAGCTCGCCGGCCAGCGCCAGGTTCCGGAAGCAGATCCGGCACAGCTCGAACTTGCGCATGTAGCCGCGCGGGCGCCCGCAGCGCCGGCAGCGGTTGCGGTAGCGCACCTGGAACGGCAGCTTCTTGCGCTCGCGCGCTGTCTTCGCCTTCGTCGCCATCAGTTCTCCCCCAAGTCCTTCCCCGCGCCTAGGCAGCGCGGAACGGCATGCCCAGCAGCCTGAGCAGCTCGTGCCCCTCTCGATCCGTGCGGGCCGTCGTCATCATCGTCACGTTCATGCCCTTCATCACGTCGACCTTGGTGTAGTCGATCTCCGGGAAGATCGTGTGCTCCTGGATGCCGAGCGTGTAGTTGCCCCGTCCGTCCAGCTTCGGCGACAGGCCCTGGAAATCGCGCACCCGCGGCAGCGAGACCGAGATCAGGCGGTCGAGGAACTCCCACATGCGCACCCCGCGCAGGGTGACCGTGCAGCCGACCGGCATGCCCGCGCGCAGGTTGAAGCCGGCGATGGGGCGCCGCGCCCGGGTGACGACGGGCTTCTGCCCCGAGATGGCGGCGAGCTCGTCGACAGCGCCGTCGACCACCCGCTGGTTCACGCTGCCCTTGCGCCCGGAGGCGCTGCCGCCGGAGGACTTGCCGCCGTCGTCCTTCTTCTGCTGGGACAGCTTCCCGACGCCGATGTTCAGCTTCACCGCCACGAGCCGGGGCACGGCCATGGGCGAGGAGTACCCGAACTCCCGCAGCAGCGCGGGAGCGACCTCGGCCCGGTACTTGTCTCTCAGTCGCAGGGGCGCCATCACTCTCCCACCAGTCTCACGTTCGAGAGGTCGAGCATGGACTCCCTCTCGGCGATGCCGCCCTTGACCTGCTTCTGCGGGTTCGGGCGGACGTGCTTCTTCACCATGTTGGCCCCCTCGACCAGCAGCCGGCCGCGCTTGCGGTCGACTTCCAGCACGCGGCCGCGCAGCCCCTTGCTGCGCCCCGCGATGACCTCGACGGTGTCCTCCCTCTTGATCCTCGTCTTGCGCATCGCCAAGGGCTTGCGCCGCCTCCGCGTCACCGGCATCACAGCACCTCCGGAGCGAGCGAGACGATCTTCATGAAGCGCTTGTCGCGCAGCTCGCGGGCGACCGGCCCGAACACGCGCGTGCCGACCGGCTCCCCCGCCTCGTTCACCAGCACGGCGGCATTCTCGTCGAAGCGGATGTAGCTGCCGTCCCTGCGCCGCGTCTCCTTGCGCATCCGCACGATCACCGCGCGCACGACAGCGCCCTTCTTGACGTTCGAATCGGGCGTGGCCTCCTTCACGGAAGCCATCACGATGTCCCCGAGGCCGGCCTTGGGGCCGGTGGACCCGCCGCGCGGCAGGATGCACATCAGCCTCCGGGCGCCGGAGTTGTCCGCCACGGCGAGGCGGGTCTGCATTCCGATCATGGCGTCAGTCCTTCCCTTCCTTGCGCCGGCGGCGGACCTTGATCTCGACCTGCGTCGACTTGAGCACGACCTCCTCCAGGCGCCAGCACTTGCGCTTGGACAGGGGCCGGCACTCGACGATCCGGACGCGGTCGCCGCGGTTGGCGAGCCCGTCCTCGTCGTGCGCCATGAACTTCTTCTTGCGCGTGATGTAGCGGCGGTACATGGGATGCTGCACGCGGCGGCTGACCTCGACGACGATGGTCTTGGCCGGACTGGTCGAGACCACGATGCCGGTCTTGCGGTTCTTGTGGCCCTGCTCAGCCATCGGTGCCTCCCTGCGCAACCCCGTCGCGCCGCTTCTCGCCCACGACCGTCAGGATCCGGGCCAGGTCCTTGCGCGTGGCCCGGTACTTGCGGATGCCCTCGGCCTGGCCCATCGAGACCTGGAAGCGCAGCTTGAACATCGTCTCGCGCGCCTCGGCCTCCTTGCGTTCCAGCTCGACGAGCGTCATGTCGCGGTACTCGGACGCCTTCATAGCAGGCCTCCGTCGAACCGGCTCACGAAGCGGACCGGGATGGGGAGCTTCTGCGCGGCGAGTTCCATCGCGCGGCGGGCGGTGGCCTCCTCCACGCCCTCGACCTCGAACATCATGCGTCCCGGCTTGACCACCGCGACCCACTGCTCGGGGGCTCCCTTGCCCTTGCCCATGCGCGTCTCGGCGGGCTTCTTGCTGATGGCCTTGTCCGGGAACACGCGGATCCACAGCTTGCCGCCGCGCTTGACGCGTCGGCTGATGGCGACGCGCGCGGCCTCGATCTGCCGGTCGGTGATCCAGGCGGCCTCGAGCGCCTTGAGGCCGAAGTCGCCGAAATCGAGCCCGGAGCCGCGCCAGGCCTTGCCCCGGCGCTTGCCCCGCTGCATCTTGCGGTAGCGGGTCTTCTTGGGCATCAGCATGGCGCTATCCCTCCTCGCCTTCCGGGGCGGGGCTCTCCGCGGTCTCCGGCGCCTCGCCGGCCATGGGCGGCCGGAATGCGGGGTCGCCGGCCTTCGGGGCCTCGGCGGCCTTCGGCGGCTCGGCAGCTTGCGGAGCCTCGGCGGCGGGCTCCGGCGGGGCGGCCCCGGCCGTCGGCCGGCGCAGCCGGTCGCGCTCCTTCTCCGCCTGCGAGCGCGCCTCCCGGCGCCTCGCCGGCTCGGGCTCCTCGCGGCCGGTCCGGCGGATCGCCGCGCCGCGGGGGTCGATGATCTCGCCCTTGTAGATCCAGCACTTGACGCCCAGCACGCCGTACGTTGTGTGGGCCTGGCTGAATCCGTAGTCGATGTCGGCCCTCAGCGTCTGCAGCGGCAGGCGGCCGTGCAGGTGCCACTCGCTGCGCGCGATCATCTTCCCGTTGAGACGGCCGGCGACCCAGACCTTGATGCCCTTGCAGCCGAAGCGCTGGGCGAACTCCACGGCCTTGCGCATGGCGCGCCGGAAGCTGACCCGCTTCTCGATCTGCATCGCGACGGACTCGGAGACGAGCTGCGCGTCCAGTTCCGGGCGGTGCACTTCCTGGATGTCGATGTAGATGTCCCGCTTGGTCTTTTCCTGGAGCTCGGCCTTGAGCTTCTCGATCTCGGCGCCGCGCTTGCCGATGATGATGCCCGGCCGCGCCGTGCGGATCGCGATGCGCAGCTTGTTGCCGGGGCGGTCGAGCTCGATGGAGCTGATGCCGGCCGCCTTGAGACGCTTGCGCAGGTCCTGCTTCAGGTCCAAGTCCTCGTTCATCAGGTCGGCGTAGCCCTTGCGCGCGTACCAGCGCGAGCGCCAGACCTTCGTGTACCCGAGGCGGAAGCCGTAGGGATGTACCTTCTGACCCATGCCGTTTCCTCTGCGTGACCCTTCCGGAGCCTAGGCCCCGCCGGTCGCCCCCTGCTCGTCCTCGACGTCCTCGCCGTCCTCGCCGTCCGACACCGTGACCACGATGTGGGCGAGCCTGTGCACGTAGGGCGACGGACGCCCGCGCGCGGCGGCCCGCATGCGCCGCATGCGGGGGCCCTCGTTCACGACGATGGACTCGACCACGAGCTCGTCGACGTCGCCTCCCAGGTCGTCGGCGTTCGCCACGGCGGACTGGAGCACCTTCCGGATCTGGCCGGCAGCGCGCTTGTTGGTGCGGTCGAGCACGTGCAGCGCCTCCTCCGCCGGCAGGCCCCGGACGAGGTCGGCGACCAGGCGCGCCTTCTGCGGGGAGACCCGGACGTGGTTCCACTTCGCTACGGCTTGCACGGCCCTATGCCCCCCGCCCCGATTTCGCGCTGCCGGCGTGCCCGCGGAACGTGCGCGTCATGGCGAACTCGCCCAGCTTGTGGCCGACCATGTTCTCGGTGATGAACACCGGGATGAACTTGCGCCCGTTGTGGACGGCGATCGTGTGGCTGACCCACTCGGGCAGCACCGTCGAGCGCCGCGACCAGGTCTTGATCACCTTCTTCTTGCCGGACTCGTTCATGGCCTCCACCTTGCGGTGCAGGTGCTCGTCGTAGAACGGACCCTTTTTGAGAGAACGACCCATCTCGCTACACCTAGCCCCTCTTCTTCCGCCCGCGCCGCGACACGATGTAGCGGTCCGAGCGCGGGTTCCGCCGCGTCTTGTAGCCGCGGGTCGGCACGCCCCATGGCGTCACCGGATGGCGCCCTCCCGACGTGCGTCCCTCGCCCCCGCCATGCGGGTGGTCGACCGGGTTCATCGTGACGCCGCGGTTGTGCGGGCGCCGTCCCAGCCAGCGCTTGCGGCCGGCCTTGCCCAGGTCCACGTTGCCGTGGTCGACGTTGCCGACGCGCCCCACCGTCGCCATGCAGTCCTCCAGCACGCGGCGCACCTCGCCGGAGGGGAGCCGCAGCAGGGCGTAGCCGCCCTCGCGGGAGACGAGCCGGATCTCCGCGCCCGCCGCGCGCGCCATCTGGCCCCCCTTGCCGGGCCGCAGCTCGACATTGTGGACGAGGGTGCCGGGCGGGATCCGCCGCAGGGGCAGCGCGTTGCCGACCAGGATGTCGGCATCCTCGCCGGAGACGACCTCCATGCCGGCCTTGAGCCCGACGGGCTGGAGGATGTAGCGCTTGTCTCCGTCCGCGTAATGCAGCAGGGCGATGTTGGCCGAGCGGTTCGGGTCGTACTCCACCGAGGCGACCTTGGCGGGAATGCCGTGCTTCTGGCGCTTGAAGTCGATCTGGCGGTACTTCTGCTTCGCCCCGCCGCCGCGGAAGCGGATGCAGATGCGGCCCTTGCTGTTGCGGCCCCCGTGCCTCCGCTTGCCGCTGGTGAGCGACTTCTCGGGCGCGCCGCGCGACAGCTCGTCGCGGGAAGTGACGCTCTGGAACCGCCGGGTGGGCGTGGTCGGCCTGTAGGTCTTGATCGGCATCGGCTCGTTTGACGGACTCCCTTCCGCTAGACCTGCGTGTACTCGACGGGCTTCTGCCCGGCCCGCAGCTTGACGTACGCCTTCTTCCAGTCCGGGCGGCGGCCCCGGTAGCGCCCCTGGCGCCGCATCTTGCCGACGCAGCGGGCCGTGCGGACGCTGTCCACGTCGACCTGGAAGATGGCGTGGACGGCGTTCTTGACGTCCGTCTTGGTGGCCTTGACGTGCACCCGGAAGCAGAGCACCTGGTCCTGGACGCGGCCGGACTCGGCCTTCTCGGTGACAACCGGGCCGAGGATCACCTGGTACGGACTCATGCGAGCACCTCCGAGCACTTGCGGGCGGCCTCGGCCGAGATCAGGATGCGCTCGTGCTTGCAGCACGGCGTAGGCATGCAGCCCGGAGCTCGGCAGGAGCGTCACCTGCGGGAGGTTGCGGCTCGACCGCTCCAGGTTCGGGTTGGACCCGTTGTCGACGACCAGCACGCTGCCCGCGGCGCCCAGCGACTCCAGCGCCCCGCGGAACCCCTTGGTCTTGTGCGTGGGCAGGTCGAAGTCCTGCACGACCGTGATGCGGCTGTCGCCGAGCCGCGCGGAGAGCGCGGACCGCAGCGCGGCCAGCTGCATCTTGCGGGGCAGCTTCTGGGCATAGCTCCTCGGCTGCGGCCCGTGCGCGACGCCTCCGCCGCGCCACACGGGGGAGCGCCGCGAGCCGACGCGGGCGCGGCCCGTGCCCTTCTGGCGCCAGGGCTTGCGGCCCGAGCCCGCGACCTCGCCCCGGCCCTTGGTCTTGTGCGTCCCGGCCCTGCGGTTCGCCAGATGGGCCAGGACCGCCTGATGCACCAGGCCCTCGTTCACGGGCGCGCCGAACACGCTCTCGGCGAGCTCGATCTCGTCCACCTTGCGGTTCGTCAGATCGACTACGTCCACCTTCGGCATGAACCTACCTCGCCCTGCGGATCGCGACGTACCCGCCGTTGGCGCCGGGCACCGCCCCGCGCACCAGAATCAAGTTGTCGTCGGGCCGCACCTCGACGATCTCGAGGCCGCGCACGGTGACGCTGTCGCCGCCCATGCGGCCGGGCAGCTTGACGCCCTTGAGCACGCGCGAGGGATACGCGCTCTGCCCGATCGAGCCGGGCGCGCGATGGAACATCGAGCCGTGGCTGGCCCTGCCGCCGCGGAAGTTGTGCCGCTTGACGACGCCCTGGAAGCCCTTGCCCTTGCTCACGCCGGTCACGTCGACCCTCTCGGCGGGCCGGAACTGGTCGGCGAGGATGCGTTCGCCGGGCTGGAACCCGTCCGAGCCGTCCTCGAGGCGGAACTCCCGGACGAAGCGCATCGGGGCCACGCCCGCCTTGTCGAAGTGACCGCGCGCCGGCTTGTTGACCAGCTTGTCGCGCAGGAAGTCGACCAGGCCGACCTGGATCGCCTCGTACCCGTCGGTATCGGCGCTCTTGCGCTGGACCACAACGCACGGTCCGGCCTGCAGCACCGTGGCCGGCACCACGCGGCCCTCCTCGTCGAAGAACTGCGTCATCCCGATCTTCTTGCCTAGGATTCCCGGCGCCATGGCGTCATGCTCTCCTGCGAATGCTCAACTCTCGTCCGGGCCGCGGCTACGCCCCGAAGGCCTTGATCTCGACATCGACACCGGCCGGCAGGTCGAGGCGCATCAGCGCGTCGACGGTGTCCTGGGTGGGCTCGAGAATGTCCATCAGCCGCTTGTGCGTGCGGATCTCGAACTGCTCCCGGGAGCGCTTGTCGGTGTGCACGGAACGCAGCACGGTGTACTTGTTCTTCACGGTCGGCAGCGGGATCGGGCCCGCGACCTGCGCGCCCGTGCGCTGCGCGGTGTTCACGATCTCGCCGGTCGACTGGTCCAGCACGCGGTAATCGTACGCCTTCAGGCGGATCCGGATTCTCTCTTTCGGCATCGCTGTCGGTGTCCTTCCGATTCCCGCGCTAGGATCCGGCTCACTCCACGATCGAGGAGACGGTGCCGGCGCCGATGGTGCGACCGCCCTCGCGGATCGCGAAGCGCAGTCCCTGCTCCATCGCGATCGGCACGATCAGCTCCACGTCCAGCTCCACGTTGTCCCCCGGCATCACCATCTCCGTCCCCTCCGGCAGCTGCGCCACCCCCGTCACGTCCGTCGTCCGGAAATAGAACTGCGGCCGGTACCCGTTGAAGAACGGCGTGTGACGGCCCCCCTCCTCCTTCTTCAGCACGTACACCTGCCCCTTGAACTTCGTGTGCGGCGTGATGCTGCCCGGCAGCGCCACCACCTGGCCGCGCTCCACCGCGTCCTTGTCCAAGCCCCGCACCAGCAGCCCCACGTTGTCCCCAGCCTGCCCCTGGTCCAGCAGCTTCTTGAACATCTCCACACCCGTGATCACCTTCTTGTGCGTCTCCCGGATCCCCAAGAACTCCATCTCCGTCCCCACTTTCACCACCCCGCGCTCGACCCGGCCCGTCACCACCGTCCCGCGCCCCGAAATCGAGAAGATGTCCTCGATCGGCATCAGGAACGGCTTGTCCACGTCCCGCTCCGGCGTCGGAATGTACTCGTCCACCGCGTCCATCAGCTCGTCGATCCCCGGCTCCGCGCCCGCGTCCCCGTCCAGCGCCTTCAGCGCCGACACCCGCACCACCGGCACGTCGTCCCCCGGGAAATCGTACTCCGACAGCAGCTCCCGCACCTCCAGCTCCACCAGCTCCAAAAGCTCGTCGTCGTCCACCATGTCCACCTTGTTCAGCGCCACCACGATGTAGGGCACCCCCACCTGCCGCGCCAGCAGGATGTGCTCCCGGGTCTGCGGCATCGGCCCGTCCGTCGCCGCCACCACCAGGATCGCCCCGTCCATCTGCGCCGCACCCGTGATCATGTTCTTGATGTAGTCCGCGTGCCCCGGGCAGTCCACGTGCGCGTAATGCCGGTTCCCCGTCTGGTACTCCACGTGCGCCGTCGCGATCGTGATCCCCCGCTCGCGCTCCTCCGGCGCGTTGTCGATCGAATCGAACGAGCGCACCTCGTTGCTCGGGTCGTGCTTGGCCAGCACCCGCGTGATCGCCGCCGTCAGCGTCGTCTTGCCGTGATCGATGTGACCGATCGTCCCCACGTTCACGTGCGGCTTCGACCGGTCGAACTTTTCCTTAGCCATCTTCGTCTGTCCCCTTGCGTTGCCTACCGCTGTTGCGGCCTCAGCGGACCGCCCTGCCGCGCATGCGGCTCACGACTTCCTCCTGCACCGCGGCAGGAGCCTGCTCGTACCCGTGCAGGTGCATGGTGTAGCTGCCCCGGCCCTGGGTGCGGGACCGCAGGTCCGTTGCGTAGCCGAACATCTCCGCGAGCGGCACGAATCCCTTGATGACCTGGGTGGAGCCCCGCAGGTCCATGCCGTCGATCCGCCCGCGCCGGGTGCTGATGTCCGCCAGGACGTCGCCCATGTACTCCTCGGGCACGACGACCTCGATCGACATGACCGGCTCGAGCAGCGCGGGCCTCGCGCGCGAGGCAGCGTCCTTCCAGGCCAGCGAGCCGGCGACCTTGAAGGCCACCTCCGAGCTGTCCACCTCGTGGTAGCTGCCGTCGTGCACGGTCACGCGGACCCCGACCGTCTCGTAGCCGGCGAGGGCCCCGTTGGCCAGCGCCTCGCGGACGCCCTTCTCGACCGCGCCGACGAACTCGCGGGGAATCGCCCCGCCGAAGGTCTCGTCGCAGAACTCGACCGCGTCGCCCTCGATGGGCTCGGCGCGGATCTTGCAGTGCCCGAACTGCCCGCGGCCGCCGGTCTGCCGGACGAAGCGGCCCTCCCCCTCGCAGGCGGCGCGGATCGTCTCGCGGTACGCGACCTGCGGCCGCCCGATGTCGGCGGCGACCTGGAACTCCCTCAGCAGGCGGTCGACCAGGATTTCGAGGTGCAGCTCGCCCATGCCCGACAGGATCGTCTGCCCGGTGTCCGGGTCCGACTCGACCCGGAACGTCGGATCCTCCTGCGAGAGCTTGGTCAGGGCCATGCCGATCTTCTGCTGGTCGGCCTTGGTCTTGGGCTCGACGGCGAGCGAGAGCACGGGGGTCGGGAACTCGATCTGCTCGAGGATCACCGGCGCGGCGAGATCGCAGATGGTGTCGCCCGTCTGGACGGTCTTGAGGCCGACCGCGGCGAGAATGTCCCCCGACCGCGCCTCCTGCACGTCCTCGCGCTTGTCGGCGTGCATCCGCAGCAGCCGGCCGATGCGCTCCTTGCGGCGCTTGGACACGTTGAGCACGGACGAGCCGGCCCGGAAGCTGCCGGAATACACCCGCAGGAAGGCCAGCTGGCCGACGAACGGGTCGGTCAGGATCTTGAACACCAGCGCCGAGAAGGGCGCGTCGTCGCGCGCCTCGCGGGTCAGCGCGGCGTCGCCGTCGAGATCGGTGCCCTGCACCGGAGGCACGTCGAGCGGCGAGGGGAGATAGTCGACGACAGCGTCCAGGAGCCTCTGGACGCCCTTGTACTTGAAGGCGGACCCGCACAGCACGGGGGTGATGCGCATCGCGGCGGTCGCCCTGCGGATCGCGGCCCGGAGCTCGTCGACCCCGATCTCGGCGCCCTCGACGTAGAGCGCGAAGAGCTCCTCGTCCTCCTCGGCGACCTTCTCGAGCAGCTTGTCGCGGCGGTCGCGGGCCTCCTCGAGCAGGTCCTCGGGGATGTCGCCCAGCTCGTACTCGGCACCGAGAGTCTCGTCCTTCCAGTAGATGCCGCGCATCTCGACCAAGTCCACCACGCCGCGCAGGCGGTCCTCCGCCCCGATCGGCAGCTGGATCGGCACGGGGTTGGCCTTCAGGCGGTCGACCATGGTCTGCACGGCATAGTCGAAGTTCGCGCCGACGCGGTCCATCTTGTTGATGAAGGCCAGGCGCGGCACGCGGTACTTGTCGGCCTGGCGCCAGACGGTCTCCGACTGCGGCTGGACGCCCGCGACGGCGTCGAAGAGGGCGATGGCCCCGTCGAGGACGCGCAGCGAGCGCTCGACCTCGGCCGTGAAGTCGACATGGCCGGGCGTGTCGATGATGTTGATCTGGTGGTCCCGCCAGAAGCAGGTCGTCGCGGCCGACGTGATGGTGATGCCGCGCTCCTGCTCCTGCTCCATGTAGTCCATGGTCGCGGTGCCGTCATGCACCTCGCCCATGCGGTGCAGGCGCCCGGTGTAGTACAGGATGCGCTCGGTCGTCGTCGTCTTGCCCGCGTCGATGTGCGCGGCAATGCCGATGTTGCGGTAGCGGTCCAGGCTGGCGTTGCGGGACATGGGAACGGCCTCTCGCTGCTTCTGCGCGAACGTTACCAGCGGAAATGCGCGAAGGCCTTGTTCGCCTCCGCCATGCGATGGACGTCGTCCTTCTTCTTGATCGTGGTGCCGCGGCCCTGGGCAGCGTCGAGCAGCTCGGTCCCGAGCCGCTCCGCCATCTCGTTCTCGCTGCGCGCCCGGGCATTGCGGATCAGCCAGCGCAGCGCCAGGGACTGGCGGCGATTCGGGCGCACCTCGATCGGCACCTGGTAATTGGCGCCGCCCACGCGGCGGGACTTGACCTCGACCACCGGCTTGGCGTTCTCGACAGCCCGCTTGAACAGCGGCAGGGGATCCTCGCCGGTGCGGTCGCGGATCCGGTCCATCGCGCCGTAGAAGATGCGCTCGGACACGGACTTCTTCCCGTCCCACATCATGCAGTTGATGAATTTCGACACGAGCGTGGAGTTGTACACCGGATCCGGAGCGGGCTCTCGGACCGGGACTTCGCGGCGGCGCGGCATGGCTTGAGTCCTTCCGATCCCCTACTTCTTGGGCCGCTTGGCGCCGTACTTGCTGCGGGCCTGGCGGCGGTCCTCGACGCCCGATGCGTCGAGCGTCCCGCGGACGACGTGGTAGCGGACGCCCGGCAGGTCCTTGACGCGGCCGCCGCGGATGAGCACGATCGAGTGCTCCTGCAGGTTATGGCCGACGCCGGGGATGTACGTGGTGACCTCGATGCTGTTCGTCAGGCGGACGCGGGCGACCTTGCGCAGGGCCGAATTGGGCTTCTTGGGCGTCACCGTGTACACGCGGGTGCAGACGCCGCGCCTCTGCGGGCACTTCTGGAGCGCCGGCGATGACGTCTTGCCCTTGGGGGCCTTGCGTCCCTTGCGAACTAGCTGACTGAACGTCGGCACGATCCTGTCATCCTCTTCCCGCGACTGCGGCGCAACGGCAGGCGGGGCCCGCGCGCGCCACAGGCGCACGCGAGCCTCCGTTGCCGCAAGCTCCGTTGAGCCCCGCGCCCTCCGCCATAACTGGCTCCGGGGAGGAGCCTTTGCGACTTCGGGCCGAAACGGGGCGACGCCCCATCGGGATCCGCGGATCCCGTCCAACAAAAGGCACCCCGGAGGAGTGCCCGAACAACGTCAATCCGGGACGCCCGCTGCCGCCGGCAAGGCACAGCGGAACCTGCGTCCCGATCCTTCACACCATCATACGCAAGGCGGGGCGATGTGTCAAATCACGCTCCGAGGCCGGGTGCACGACACTATGTTTGGATTTGGGGTTGGAGAGAGGGGCTTTCGTTTCGCTCAGCCCAGAAGTCCTCGTAGTTGCCGCTGAGCACGCAGCAGCGCAGGGCAAGGATGGCATTGGCGCCGTCGACGGTCCAGAACATTCCGGAGCGCTTGAGGCGGCCGACCACGGTGCGGCAGCCGGACTCGATCACGCCGGAACCCACGCACAGGCCTTGCGCGCGGAATTCCGGATAGCGCATGCGGCTGCGGTTGTTCTCGATGTAGTCGGCGCAGTTGCCGGCTTCCTCGCAAGTGGGGCTGTGGGCCCGCAGCGTGGCGAGCAGGTCGTCGATGCGCCCCTGCTCGAGGTCGTCGCAGCGAGCTTGCGCCCACGGCAGGTGGCTGGCCTCGTCGCTGCCGAAGAGGGCCTTGGAGACGGTCCAGAGGTGCTCCTCGGCGTGCCAGAGATCAACGATCTGGATCGCGCCGGGGTATTCCTCGTCGGCAATGCGCCAGATCCAGTTGGCGCCGTCGCCTAGGATGACGCGGCGGGGAGCCAGCAGGAAGCCGCGACGCTGGGCCTCGCGGCGCATGCGCTGGGCGAAGGCGGAGGGATCCGGATCGGTGTCGCGGCTGGCGGCGCTCTCGACGGCGGCGTTGTAGCTGGCCGAGCCGGGATCGCGCATGGGATGGCCGTTGGAGTCGCGCGACTCGGCGGTCCAGACGACGGCCAGCTTGACCTCGCGGGTGCGGGCGGAGCCGTCGGGCTGCTTGCCAGGGCGGGAGGCGGTTTCGCTGGGGCGGACGGGGACGCCAGTGCCGTCGACACCGAGATAGACAGTCGGGGCCGGAGGCTGGGCTGGCGCGAGAGGGGACTGGCGTTCGGCGGCGGCGATGTCGCGGCCGAGGGCCTCGGCAGAGCGCTCGACGTGCTTGGTGCCAACGGGCAGGCCGGCAAGATCGTGGAGCAGGGAGCTGGCCTGGGCGAAGCTGACGAGGGCGGCGGCGGCTCCGGCCATGCGGGTGACGCCGGGCGAGAGGTCGGTGCGGGCCATGCCGAGAGCGCGGTCGCGGGGGAAGAAGCCGTGGTGGCAGACGGGGCAGTGGTAGTAGGCCCGCTGCAGGGTCAGCGGGCCGAGGACGGTGGTGAAGGTCTTGCAGCGACGGCCGGCATAGCGGGCCTGGTGGCCGCAGGGGCAGGTCCGGATCGGTCCGTGATGATCGCCGCAGTCGTCGTTGAAGCGCCGTTCGACGGCGTGGGCGGCCAGTTCCAGCGCGCGCTGGCGCAGGAGTGTCTCGAGGGCCTCGAAGTCGACGGAGTCGGCGGCCCCGGGAGCTACGAAGCGGTTGATTTCGGCATCGATGGCGGGGAGGAACTCCTGCTTGCAGGCTTTTTTTTGCGGCATCCGGGGCAGGGTTGGTGCCGTCGCTGCGGAGGCGGGCTTCGGAGATCCGCTCGCTGACCTCGATCAGTTCCGCGGTCAGGCGGCGCAGGCGCTGGCATTCGGCGACTTCTTCGCGCACGGCGTTAGCCTGCCGAGCGGGCAAGGAGCGAGTGATCTGCTTGCCGTCCGAGTTGAAGGTCAGGCGGAAGTAGGGGCCATGCCCGGGATCTCCGTCGCGGTGGCAGTGGCAGGCGGGGGTGCCGCACTTGGTATAGACCTCAGTCACCGAGCCGGGGCGCAGAGCGCCGATGGAGTTGATGCTGGCGAGGATGCTGGCGCGACGTTGTTCGAGGGCAGGGATGGAATCGGAGGGGGAGCGGGGAGCGGGCATACCTTGATAATACCCCTTATCAAGGTTCCGGCAATCGTCAAGCACAAGGGAATCGGTAGTTACAAGTCTGAGCCGACCCAAATCAGGCCGAAATCAAAATGATGTCGTGCACCCTCCGAGGCCCCGGGGCAGCGCTGCCGCCGCCGGCACTACTCCTCGGCGTGGCCGTCCACGACGATGCCGACCACCGTGCCAGCAGCGGCTACGTCGAGCACCCAGTGGGAGTAGTCGTTCTCCCAGAGGTTGGGGCCGCTGTCGCCTTCCGGCAGCTCCAGCCGGGCGACGGTGGGATGCGGGTTGCCGACGTGGGCGCTGAGGTCGACGATCCCGTCGAAGTCGTAGTTCTTGCGGACGTCGGTGTCCTTGTCAGCCGGGCATAGCAGCCCGAAGTCCCGGCTGGGGGCGACGCCCATGTGGTTGCCGTCCTCGGGATGCAGCCCGAAGCGGATCGTGTACACGCCGGGCGGCACGGACTGCTCGCGGAAGTCCGATCCCTTCTCAGGGAACTGGACGATGCCCAGGAACGCGCCCTCGGGGAGGTTGTCGAAGCGCACGCCGAAACCGCTGGCCGGCTCGCCCTCGAAAGGCGCGCTGCGCATCCAGAAGCTGGCCACGACCGTTCCGCCCGCCTTGACGGAGACGCCCTCCTGCGCCACGAGCTCGGCAGTCGCGGCGGGAACGCCGTCCGGCAGGGGCGCGCCGGCCTCGGCGGAATACTCCTGGGCCGGCAGCGAGGGCAGGACGGCGAGCAGGGCCGCGAGGACAGCCACGCGCACGCAGGGTCGAATCATTGGTCTCTCCAATCGGAACCTAGGGGCAGGCGCGGCGCCCCGGCCGGAAGGCCCGGGCGCCGCGCTGGACCCGTGACCGCGGGGTCACGCGGACGGCCGCGCCAGTCGATTGCCGGCCGGCCTCAGCTGCCGGGGGCGACGAAGGTGCCCAGATAGGCGCTCGAGCGCCGGTACTCGCGCATCCTGTGCCCGAGGCCGTCGCCGCGGAACGACTGCTCGATCGCGAAGGCGGCCATGGCGTGATCCAGCGCGACCAGCGGCTGGTAGTAGATGTCGTCGAGGTGGCAGAGCGAGTCCGCGTCGCGGATCTCGCGGGTCTGCAGGGAGACGATTTCGCCGGCACGCAGCGTCGCGACGCGGTCGTGCAGGTTGCCGT
The DNA here is from genome assembly GCA_965263255.1 of Bryobacterales bacterium. Classification (GTDB taxonomy): domain Bacteria; phylum Acidobacteriota; class Terriglobia; order Bryobacterales; family UBA6623; genus VXMF01. Next base: position 4,729,114 of record CBDHHA010000008.1, on the reverse strand, counting down.
GGAAGTCGATCTCGATCGGCGCCGTGTCCGTGTGGACGACGTTCGCGACGAGCTCGCCCGCCTGGGACTTGACGAATGCCGCCAGCGCGCCCCTCTGGACGACCGACGTGCCCTCGTCGAAGATCAGCATCGCCTTCGCCGGCAGCGGGTCGCCGAACGGGTTGCCGATGGTGGACGAGGCATTGACCACCGCCACGACCCTGGCCCCGGCCAGCGGCACGCCCTTGAAGCTGCCCTGCTCGATGTCCCAGGCCATGACGGCCATGTCGCCCGTGATGCCCACCTCGCTGTTCGCGAAGCAGTGCGAAGCGTAGATCTCGGCATTCCGCGACTCGATGTAGCTGCCCCGGATCTCCGGGCCGGCGAGAGTGGCCGCAGCGGCGCCCGCCGCCAGAGCCAGGCACAGCAGCGGGAGGGTGGCCAAACGAATGGTTCTCATGACTAGTACTCCTTCGGAAACGGTGGACTGTTTCAGTCCCGACGCTAACGATTCTACACCAGCGGGCCGCCGCCTAGCGGCCCGTGCAGCCAAAAAAGGGCCCGGAACCGCCACCGGCCCGCCCGTCCAGCCCCGAATTCCGGGGCAGGCGGCTAGTCGCCTTCCGCCGGCCGCAGAGGCTCCCCGACCAGCCGCTTGGCGCCCCGCCGGCTCCCGAAGCGCTCCGCGAGATCCTCGAGCGTGGCGTATACGACCGGGATGAACACGAGCGTGATCATCGTCGACGTGAGCAGGCCTCCGATCACGACGCGGGCCATCGGAACCTGCAGCTCGGACCCCTCGCCGATCCCCAGCGCCATCGGCGTCAGGCCCAGCACGGTCGTGACCGTCGTCATCAGGATGGGCCGCAGGCGGCGGCTGCCGGCGGTGATGACCGACTCCCGGATGCCGTACCCGTGGTCGCGGCGCAGCTGGTTGGTGTAGTCGATGAGCACGATGGCGTTGTTGACCACGATGCCCACCAGCACGATCACGCCGAGGAACCCCTGCATGTTGAAGGTGGTCCCGGTGATCACCAGCATCGTCATGACGCCGATCGCGGCGAGCGGCACCGAGAAGAGGATGATGAACGGGTCGCGCAGCGACTCGAACTGCGCCGCCATGACCATGTAGACCAGCACGAAGGCCAGGATGGCGGCGAACGTCAGCTCGCGGAAGGACTCCTGCTGGTCCTCCCACTCGCCGCCGAAGCGGATCTCGTAGCCGTCCGGGAGAGCGATGCCGGCAACCTCCTGCTCGAGGTCCGCGATGATGCTGCCCAGGTCGCGGTCCGCGATCGTGCCGGAAACGTAGACAATGCGCTCCTGGTCCACGCGGTTGATCTCGACGGGCCCCTCCTGGCGGCTCAGCTGGACCACGTCGTCGGCGTAGATCAGCTCGCCTGCCGGCGTCCGGAGAGGTATACGCCCGACCTGGCTGAGTTCCAGCCGGTCCTCCTCGCGCAGGCGCACGACGATGTCGTACTCGTCGCCCTCCTCGCGGTAGAAGCTCGAGCGCCGGCCGCCGACCGCGGTTTCCAGGGTGTCCGCCACCTCGGAGACGGACATGCCCAGGCTGGCGGCCCGCAGCCGGTCCACCCGCACCACCATCTCGGGGGAGCCGGGCTGGCGGCTGACCTGCGCCTCGGCAACGCCCGGCACAGAGATCATGGCATCGCGCACCTGCAGGGCCAGCTGGTTCGTCGTGTCCGGGTTATAGCCGCGTACCGACACCTGCAGCCGGTCGTCCGAGCCGCCCCCGCCACCGCGGCGCCGGCCGAAATTCCCGCTGGAAATGCGCGTGCGCAGCTGGACCCCCGGCGCCACGGCCATGAGCTTGGGCCGGATCGCGTTGGTGATCTCGCGGGCCGTCCGTGTCCTCTGGGACTGGTCGACCAGGGTGATCCGAAGCTCGCCGACGTGGGTGGCGATGGAGCGGAAGGGGCTGTCGCTGCCCGCCTCGGTCATGATGTACTCCAGCTCGGGGACATCCTGCATGACGATCTGCTCCATGCGGTCGACGATCTCTTTCGTCACCTCGGCACGCGTGCCGGGCTCGGACTCCAGGTTGACCCGGATCTGCCCCTCGTCAACCTGCGGCTCCAGCTCCACCCCGATGTATCCGGACAGCCACCACGAGCCGACCAGCGAGGCGACCGCCACCGCCGTGACGAGGCTGCGGTTGGAGACGGCCCAGCGAATCAGCTCCCCGTAGCTTGACGACATGGCACTCATGGTTCGCTCGGCGTAGGCCAGCAGGCCCGTGGAGCGGCCGGACGTCCCGCGACGCTTGGAGCACAGCGCCGGAACGACCGTCAGCGCGACGACCAGCGAGCACAGCAGGGAGAAGCTGACGACGTAGGCCAGCTGCTTGAACTGCTGCGCGGAATAGCCGCCCATGAACAGCACGGGCACGAACACCGCGATCGTGGTCAGCGTCGAGGCGGTGATGGCCGTGGCTACCTCGCGACTCCCGACCAGAGCGGCCTCGCGGCCCTGCAGGCCCTCCTCGCGGTGCCGGTAGATGTTCTCGAGGACGACGATGGCGTTGTCGACGAGCATGCCCACGCCGAGGGCCAGGCCGCCGAAGGAGACGATGTTGAGCGTGAATCCGTTGAAGTACATCAGGGCGAACGTCGAGACGACCGAGATCGGGATCGCCACGCCGATGATGAGCGTGCTGGAGAGGCTGCGCAGGAAGAACAGCAGGACGAAGACGGCCAGCACGGCACCGACCCCGGCGGCGGCCTCCACGTTGCGGATCGCCGAGTTGATGAAGTCGGCCGTGTCCATGGTCTTCTCGATCCGGATGTGGGGGTAGTCGCCGTGGAGCTCGTCAATCTCCACCCAGACGGCGTCGGAGACCTTGACGGTGTTCGACCCGGACTGCTTGAACATGATCAGGCGCAGCGCGTCCTTGCCGTTGACCCCTACGTAGTGGCGGATGTCGGGATGGGAGTCCTCGACGTCGGCGATGTCCCGCACGTAGACCGGCACGCCGTCGCGGGACGTCAGGGCGACATTCAGGATCTGGTTGACGTTGTCGAACTCGCCGCTCGTCCTCAGCAGGACATCGAAGCGACCCTCCCTGACCGGCCCGACGGGGCGGTTGAGGTTCTCCGCGCGGATGGTGTTGACGACTTGCGCGACCGAGAGGTTCAGCGCCCTCAGCTTCTCGAGGTTGAGGTCGACGTGGATCTCGCGGCGGAGTCCCCCGCCGACCCGGACCTGGCCGACGCCCTTGATGCGCTCGAGCCGGTACAGGATGTTCCTCTCGACGAACATTCGCAGCTCGCGCGCGTCCATCTCGGCCGTGGCGACCGTGAGGAACATGATCGGGAACTGGGTGACGTCGAACTTGAAGATGGTCGGCGGCTCGATGTCGTCGGGCAACGACCGGCGGCCGCGGTCCAGCCTCGACCGGACCTCGTCGGCGGCCACGTCGATGTCGGTGCCGTAAACGAACTCCACACGCACGGAGGAACGGCCCTCGCTCGAGGTGGAGGTGACGCGCTCGACACCAGGAGCGGCCGACACGATCTGCTCCAGCGGGCGGCTGATCAGGGTCTCGATCTCCTCCGGGCCGACCCCCTCGTAGTCGGTCGTGATGCTCAGGGTGGTGAAGTTCACCTCCGGCATCAGGTCGACCGGAATGTTCAGGAACGCGATGCCTCCCAGCAGGAGGCACACCATCACCGCCATCAGCACGGTGACAGGTCGCTTGATCGAAAACTCAGGTAGGCTCATCAGGTGCTCCCCAGCAATTCAGCGGCGGCCCCGCGTCCCGCCATGACACGGATCCCGCCATATCGTAAGGCGTCCGGCAGGCGGGCATGGGTTACCGCAGGGCCGCAGACTCAGTCCCCCGCGGCCGACTCCAGCGCCTCGGGCACGGGGCGCCGGAACCGCCGGGGGGCTCCCATCTCTTCGAAGGCGACGTACATCACGGGTATGAAGACCAGCGTGATCAGCGTCGAGGCGGCCAGGCCGCCGATCACGACGCGCGCCATGGGGGCCTGCAGTTCCGAGCCCTCGCCAAGGCCCAGCGCCATCGGGGCGAGGCCCAGCACCGTCGTGACCGTGGTCATGAGGATGGGGCGCATCCTCCGCATGCCGGCGGTCACCACCGCGCGGTGCAGCCCCAGCCCCTCGTCCCGCCGGAGCAGGTTGGTGTAGTCGACGAGCACGATCGCGTTGTTGACGACGATGCCGACCAGCACGATCACCCCCAGGAAGGCCTGCTGGTTGAACGTCGTCTCGGTCAGCAGCAGCACGAGGACGACGCCGATCGACGCCAGGGGCACGGAGAACAGGATCAGGAACGGGTCCCGGAGCGACTCGAACTGCGCCGCCATCACCATGTAGACCAGGATCAGGGCCAGGATCGCGGCGAAGGTGAGATTCCGGAAGGTTTCCTGCTGCTCCTCGTACTCGCCGCCGAATTCGACCGAGAAGCCCTCGGGCATGCCCATCGCGGCAACCTCGTCCTCCAGGTCGCGGACCACGCTGCCGAGGTCGCGGTCGGCGATGGCCCCGGTGACGAATACCCGCCGTTCCTGGTCGACGCGGCTGATGTAGGTGGGACCCTCCTGCCGACGCAGCTCGATCACGCTCTCGGCCGGGATCGTGCGGCCGAGCGGGGTCGACAGCGGGACGCGCCCGACGTTGGCGATGTCGAGCCGGTCCTCCTCGCGGAGGCGGACGAGGATGTTGAACTCGTCCCCGTCCTTGCGGTACATCGAGCTGCGCGTTCCGCCGATCGCGGTCTCGAGGGTGGTTGCCACGTCGGAGACGTTGAGACCCATGTTGGCGGCCCGCAGGCGGTCGACCTCGACGAGCATCTCGGGCATGCCGGGACGCTGGCTGATAGTGGGCTCGGCAATGCCGTCGACGCGCGCCATCGCCTCCCGGACCGCCTCGGCGACCTGGGCGGCGGTCTCGATATTGTGGCCGCGGATCTCGACCGAGAGGCGGTCGTCGTTGTCATCGCTGCCCCAGCTTCGGAACATGCTGCCGGAAACCCGGGTCCTGACCAGGATCCCGGGCTGGATCTGGAGCGCATCGCGCAGGCTGTTCGCGACTTCCCTCGCCGACCGGTCCCGCTCGGTCTTCGGCACGAGGTTGAGGCGGAGCTCGCCCAGATGCGCGCCAGAGCCGCTGCTGCGGGAGCTGCCGCCGGAAGTCACCATGATCGTCGTGACTTCGGGAGCGTGCTCCCTTGCCACGCGGCGCAGCTGCTGCATGAGGGCATCGGTGATCTCGACGCGCGTGCCGGGTTCCAGCTCCACGTTGACGCGCACCTCGCCCTCGTCGACCTGCGGCTGCAGCTCGACCCCGAGATAGGGCACCAGCCACAGGGACGCCGCGAACAGGGCGGCGGCGGCGAAGACAACGGGCGCCTTGTTCCCGAGCGCCCACTGCAGCGCTGTCCCGTAGCCGGCCGCCAGGTTGCGCTGCCAGCCCCGCGAGGCCCGGCTGAGCGCCGCGAGCCGGCCGCCCGCGCTCCTCGAGCGGACATAGTGGGCGCACAGGCCCGGCACGACCGTCAGCGCGACCACCAGCGAGCAGAGCAGCGCGAAGCTGACCACGTACGCCAGCTGCTTGAAGGTCTGCGCGGCGATCCCGCCCAGGAAGAGAACCGGCACGAAGACCGCCACCGTGGTCAAGGTCGAGGCGGTGATCGCCATCGAGACCTCGCGGCTGCCGACCAGCGCGGCGTCGAACCCGCTCTTGCCCTCCTCGCGGTGCCGGTAGACGTTCTCGAGCACCACGATGGCGTTGTCGACGAGCATCCCGACGCCCAGGGCGAGGCCTCCGAACGAGACCGTGTTGAGCGTGAACCCGTTGAAGAACATCAGGGCGAACGTCGAGATGACCGAGATCGGTATCGCGACGCCGATGATGAGCGTGCTGGAGAGGCTGCGCAGGAAGAACAGCAGCACGAAGACCGCCAGGCCCGCCCCCTGGAGCATCGCGCGCTGCACATTGTCGATGGAGGCGCGGATGAAGTCGGCGCTGTCGCGGGTCTTCTCGATGCGGATGTGCGGCAGGGCCTTGTGGATGCGGTCCACCTCGCGCCAGAGCGCGTCGGAGACCTCGACGGTGTTGGCCCCGGCCTGCTTGTAGACGTACATGCGCACGCCGGGCTCGCCGTCCACGCTGACCATGTAGTCCGTGTCCTCGTGAGCGTCCTCGACGGTGGCGACGTCCCGCACGTGCACCGGGACGGCGTTCCTCGTGGTCAGCACCACGTTGCGGATCTCCTCGAGGCTCTCGAACTCGCCGCGGGTGCGCAGCAGGACCTCGAACCGTCCCTCGTCGACAGGCCCGACGGGACGGTTCATGTTCTCCTGGCGCAGGATGTTGACAACCTGGCTGACCGACAGGTCGAGGGCGCGCAGCTTCTTCAGCTCCAGGCTGACGTGGATTTCCCGCCTCAGCCCGCCGCGCACCGAGAAGGCCGCCACCCCGGGAACCCGCTCCAAGCGGTGCTGGAGCTGCTTCTCGACGTAGTGCCGGAGCTCCTTGGGCCCCATGTTGCCCGCGGAAACGGTCAGGTACAGGATCGGATACTGCGAGGAGTCGTACTTGTACATGCTCGGCGGATCCATGTCCTCCGGCAGGTACCGGCGGCGGCGGTCGAGACGGGTGCGCAGCTCGTTGGCCGCCTCGTCGATATCGATCCCGTAGTCGAATCCGACGCGCACATAGCAAAGCCCTTCGTAGACCGAGCTGGAAATCCTCTCGACATTCGGGGCCGCGGAGAAGGCCTCCTCGAGGGGCCGGACGACGAGCGTCTCCATTTCTTCCGGCGCGACACCCTCGTACTCAGCCCGTACGCTGATCGTGGGGTAGACGATCTCCGGCATCAGGTCGACCGGGATGTTCAGGAACGCCACAACGCCGAGCAGGACGGCAACCAGGCAGACCATCAGCACCGTCACCGGCCTGTGGATGGAAATCGTCGAGAGATTCATCGCGCTTCCCCGGCCTGGCCTGCCGCCAGTCCGGCCTCCACTTCTCGCCCGCCCGCGGCGGGAGTCCTGCGGGCCGGCAGCACCCTAGCCCGCCTTCTTGCCGGCGCCCCTCGCAGCGCCTCCCGCGCCGGCGCCCCCGGCACCGCCGCCTCCCTGGCCGGCGGCACCCCCGCCGGCTCCCTTGGCCGGAGCCCCGCCCCGGCCGCCACCGGCACCTGCGCCGGTGCTGATGCGGTCGCCGTCGCGCAGCATGGTCGCGCCGCGCCCGACGATGCGGGTCCCGGAATCGAGATTCGCGAGCACCTCGACCTGGTCGTCGCGCGACATGCCGGTCTCGATCACGCGGAAGATGGGCTGGGTCGAGTCGCCCTCGATAATGTACACGCCCGGCTGCTGGCCGCGGTAGACCAGGCCGTCGCGAGGAATCAGGGTCGCCTCGCGCATCGTGCCGAGGTCCAGCGCGATGCGGGCGAACATTTCCGCCTTGAGCGCCATGTCGGCATTGGCGATGTCGATCTCGATGACGGCGCTGCGGGTCGCGGCGTCGAGCACCGGCGCGATCCGGGCCACGCGGCCCTCGAAGTCGCGCCCGGGAATCGCGTCGACGACGACCTCGGCGGAGTTGCCGACGGACAGCTTGCCGATGTTCCTCTCCGGCACGTTGCCCTGGGTCACCATCGTCGACAGGTTCACGATCTGGAGGATCGCGTTGTTGGGAGCGACGAGCGCGCCGGGGTCGACGTAGCGAGCGGACACCACCCCGGCCATGGGCGCGTAGACCTTCGTGCTCTCCAGCCGGATGCGGAACTCGTTCAGCTCCGCCTGGGACTGCTGCGACTGCGCCTCGGCCAGCTCGACCTGCGACTCCATGACCTCGAGCGAGGTCTGCGACTGCTGGTATTCCTGCGGCGAGAGCAAGTCCTCGTCGAAGAGCAGCTTCGCGCGCTCGAGGTCCGCCTTGGCGTTGGCCAGTTCCGCCCTGCGCGCCGAGACGTTGGCCCGGCTGACGGCGTGGGATGCTTCCGAACGCATGACCTGCTGCTCGAGCTCGTCATCCTCGATCTCGGCGACAAGCGCGCCTGACCGCACCCGGTCGCCCACAAGGAAATGGATCCTCTCGATGCGTCCGGTGACCTTGGGGTTGACGTCGACGACCTCCTTCGGCTTGAGCGACCCGGTCAGCGTGAGCCGCTCGCGGATCTCGCCGGTCAGGGCCTGCGTGAGATCGACATTGATAACGCGGCCGCCGGCCTTCTTCTTCGCGGGCGCGTTCGCCTGCTGATTCGCCTCGTAGACCCTGGTGCCGACCAGGTAGACAAGCGCCAGCCCGATCAGGACGGCGACGATCCGTTTCTTCGACATTCTCTTTTCCGGGGCGCACGGACCCCTAGTCGTGTAGGCGCGGGGACGCTCTGCGCGGTTACCTCAGAATTCGATCCGATCTCCGATCCGCAGGCCGTGAGCGTCGGCCCGGCCGGCGGCCAGTTCCAGCACGTAGACGGAATTCACGTTGCCTCCGTAGGAAGCGCAATTGCCCGGATCCGGATCGCGGCAGGGAGGGACGTCCCTGGCGATCTCCACGATCCGGTGCGCCCCGTCCATCCAGATGATGTCGAGGGGGATCAGGCAGCGGTACATCCAGAAGGAGCGCGGGGCGGCCCTGTCCCCGACGAACAGCATTCCGCGGTCATCGGGCAGGTGCGAGCGGAACATCAGCCCGCGCGCCTGCTGCTCGGGCGTGACCGCGAGCTCGGCTTCGATCGGAGTGCCGTCGGGCAGCAGCGCGGTCGTGGTGGGGAGCCGGGCAGCCCCGTCCGGGATCTGTTCCGGGGCGGAGGCGGCGCAGGCGGCTAGGAGCGCGGCCAGGAAGGCGGCCGCGATGCGGGCGTTACCGGGCTCGGCGCGGCCGCCCATCGCTAGTACCTCGCTAGTACTTGAGGACCCGCTCGATGGCGAGGCCGACAGACTCTTCCGAGGGAAGGACCTGGCGCTCGAGCGTCACCGCGGAGGGGACGAAGCAGTCCTGGGCGCCGACCCGCGTGACCGGGGCGTCGAGGTGCTCGAAGCAATGGTGCGTGATCTCGGCCGCCACCTCGGCGCCGAAGCCCATGGTCAGGCTGTCCTCGTGGGCCACGACAACGCGGTTGGTGCGGCGCACGCTCTCGAAAACCGCCTGCCGGTCCCAGGGGATGATGGTCCGCAGGTCGATCACTTCCACGGACGCCGTGCCCTGTTCCGCGAGACGGCCGGCCACGGCCTCCGCCTGGTGCACCGTGTAGCCCCAGGTCACGACGGTCACGTCGGTGCCGCTGCGCCGGGTGCGGGCCTTGCCGAACGGGATCAGGTAGTTCTCGTCGGGCTCGGGCGTGCGGGCCGGCATGGCGCGGTACAGGCCCTTGTGCTCGAGGAAGATGACCGGGTCGGCCATGCGGGCAGCCGTCTTGATCAGGCCCTTGGCGTCCTGCGCGCACGATGGATAGACAACGTACCAGCCGGGAACGTTCGCGAAGAAGCCCTCGATGTTCGCGGAGTGCCAGGGCCCGCCCTTGATGTACCCTCCGACGGCAACGCGGCAGACCATCGGGCAGCCCCAGGCGCCCGCGCTCCGCCAGCGCATGGGCGCGATCTCGTCGCGCATCTGCATGAAGGCGGGCCAGATGTAATCGGCGAACTGGATCTCGACGATCGGCATGTAGCCGGCGGTGCCCATGCCGCCGGCGATGCCGAGGATGGACGCCTCGGCCAGGGCCGAGTTGACGCAGCGCGCCTCGCCGAACTCGTCGGTGAGTCCCTTGGTCACGCCGAAGACGCCGCCCTTGGGGTCCTGGATGTCCTCGCCCCACATGACGATCTTCGGGTTCCGCCGCATCTCCTCCCGCAAGCCGTTATTGATGGCTTGCACCATCGAGACCTTCGGGCTCACGAACTCCGGCTCGGGCTCCTCGGTGACGGGCAGGTCCTTGGAGAAGACGTGCTGCATCACGTCGTAGCGCTCGGGATAGGGGTGCGTGTCCGCCTCCTCGGCTGCCCGGTCGACCTCTTCCTTGATCGCGGCCCGCAGCTCGCTGACGTCGGACTCGGACATGATGCCGGCGTCGAGCACCCTCTTCTCGGCGAGCGCCACCGGATCCCGCGCGGCGGCCTCCTCGATCTCCCCCTCCTCGCGATACTTCCGCTGGTCGTCGGAGGACGAGTGGTTGTCGAGCCGAACGACGTTGAACTCGATCAATGCCGGGCCCTGGCCGTCGCGGATATCCTGGATCAGGCCGGGCACCAGCTGGTACATGGCGTCGAATGTCGAGGTGCCGTCGAGATTGAACGCCCGCAGTCCGAAGCCCTCGGCGATGCGGTGGATCTTGGAGGCCGTCTGGTACTTCTGGGGAACGCTGATGGCGTAGCCGTTGTTCTGCACGACGAACAGCACGGGCAGCTTCTCGCGGGTCGCCCAGTTGAGCGATTCGAAGAACTCCCCCTCGCTCGTGGCGCCCTCGCCGGACGCCGCGTAGACGATCGCATCGGATCCGTCGTACTTGAGCGCGCGGGCCGCGCCGAGGGCGGGCAGGTACTGGGTACCCGTGCAGGCGCTCTGCGCCACGAGCTTCAGATCCGTGGAGGACCACTGCTCCGGCATGTTGAGGCCCTGCGAATTGGGGTCCCCCTCGCGGTTGAGCAGGCCCAGAAAGATGTCCTTGTAGGGCATTCCCAGGGTCACGGCGACGCTCTTCTCGCGGTAGTACGTGTAGAACCAGTCGTGCCCGGGCCGCATCAGCAGCGGGACGCCGACCTGCACTTGCTCGTGCCCGCGCGTGGATGCGTAGAAGGCCAGCTTGCCCTGCTTGACGAAGACCTTCGAGCGCTCCTCGACGTAGTAGCACTGGAGCATCTTCACGTAGAGCTCCTTGAGCACCTCGTCAGGCACGATCTGCCCGGTCAGTTCCATGACTTGGGTTCCCATGTTCGGATTACTCAGGTGCTCGACCGGGGCGGGACGCAAGGGGCACTCCCGCGCTCGAGAGCGAGTCCCACCTGCTTGTAGGGTCGACGCGGCGCTGCGGCCGCTTCTGCGGTGCCGGCTCGAACGATACGATTATACGTAACGCAGCGAGGCCCGTGGCAGTCGATGGCAGGCACGCATCGGGACGGAGCCAGCGCGCTCGGACCGGGACTGTGGATGCGCACGCCCATGTGCTGCTCGTGCGAGGGGTCAACGTGGGCGGCCGGAACCGCCTGCCGATGCGGCCGCTCCGAGCCGAACTGGAACGGGCCGGGTGCGCCTGCGTCCGCACTTACATCCAAAGCGGGAACGCGGTGTTCCTGGCCACGCCAGAAGCCGCCCGGCGGGGAGCCCTGCGAGTCGCCTCGACGGTGGAGGAACTCCTGGGTAGGCCACTGCCGGTCATCCTGAGAACTGTCGGCGAGCTGGCGGCAGCGGTGGATGCCAACCCGTTTCCCGAATCGGAGGGCGAGCCGCGGAAGCTGCACCTTGGCTTCATGGCGGTCCGGCCGTCGGAAGCCCGCGTCGCCGCGCTGGACCCCGACCGGTCCCCGCCGGACGAATTCGCCGTGCGGGGGCGCGAGATCTACCTGCTGCTTCCGGCTGGCGCCGCGGGCAGCAAGCTCACTGCTGCCTACTTCGACCGGGTGCTCGGCGTGGCCACGACCTTCCGGAACTGGCAGACTGTGCGCAGGCTCCTGGATCTGGCCAAGGAGTGACGCCGCCAACCCTGGCGCGAGCGGGCGAGGCGGCTGCTAGACGGGATTTCTGACGCCAGTCGAGGCTCGTCCGTTCACCCCGTGCGAGCGGCAGGCGGCATGTCCGGCCTGCGCAGCATCGGGCTCGGAGTACCGAGCGTGGTCGACCAGCTCTCAGGTCGCGGCACCCAAGGGCAGGCCGACCTGCTGGCACAGGGTCAGTCGGCCGGCTCCCGATAACGTCAGCGCGCTGTCGACAGAATCCCCTGCCTGACTAGGCTGGTGAGCCGCTACACTGGACGCATGACGCTGCAACAGGCTGCGCGACGGCCAGCGATGGCGGGATTCGCGCTAGCCGCTCTGCTGGGTCTGGCCCTTCCCGCAACGGGAGCCGACCCGATGAGCATCGGGCCGGCCGTAGGCTCGCGTTTGCCCGACTTCGAGGCGACCGACCAGCAGGGCCAGGCCCGCGACTTCCAGAGCCTGACCGGCGAGAACGGGCTGCTGCTTCTGTTCTTCCGCTCGGCCGACTGGTGACCGTTCTGCAAGGGCCAGCTCGTGCAGCTGGAGCGCAAGCGGCAGGAACTCGAGGCGAGCGGGGTGCGCATCGCGGCGATCAGCTACGACTCGACAGAGCTGCTGAAGCACTTCTCGGATCGCATGGACATCGGCTTTCCGCTGCTGTCCGACCCGGAGTCCGCAGTGATCCGCGAGTTCGGCGTGCTCAACGAGGACGTGCCGGCCGACCATCAGTTCTTCGGCATCCCGCATCCCGTCGAGCTGCTTGTCGGGCCCGACCGGACCGTCCGCGAGAAGTTCCACGAGGCGAGCTACCGCGACCGGTTCACGGCCGGCCGGGTCCTTGTGCGGCAGCTCGGAGCCGAATCCGGGGCGGCCCGGACCACCGAGCACACCGCCCATCTGCGGCTGACGTCCTGGGCAAGTGACGGGGCGGTGCGGGGCGGCAACCGGTTCGCGCTCGTGCTAGACGTCGACCTCAACGACAAGATGCACGTGTACGCGCCCTCGGTGGACGGCTACATCCCGATCGAATGGAAGATGGAGGAGGCGGAGGGGCTGACCAACTACGAAGTCGAGTACCCGGAGGCCCGCATGCTGCACCTGCCGGCCATTGACGAGACCGTGCCCGTGTACGAGGGGTCCGTGCGGCTGGTCCGCGACATCATGATCGGACAGGGGAACCAGCTCGGCAGCCTGCTTCAGGACGGCAAGCTCACGATCAAGGGCAGCCTGCGGTACCAAGCCTGCGACGACCGAATGTGCTACCTGCCGACCACGGTGCCGCTGCAGTGGACTGTCGAATTCGAGGGGCACGACAGGACCCGCGTCCCGGAGGCTCTCCGGCGCTGAGCGGGGGACAGACGTGATGCGGCCTCTGACGAGGGCGAGACCGAACCGCAGGGCATTTCTTGCCGGCGCCCTTGCCAGCCCTGCCTTGATCGGCTGTCGCGAGAATGGCGGCGACGGCCGGGAGGAGCCGCGGCCTTCCCCGTCGGTCGCGGAGCTGGACGCGGCCGCAGCCACCCCGGTGCTGGACCTGTCTGGCCTCGACGAGCCGGTGGTCATCGATTCGATCGAGCTGCTGGAGAAGGGCCGGGACCAGTTCGTGCGGGTGCGCTCCAAGGACGGCGCGGAGGGGATCTCGCTGACCAACGGCCGGCCCTATCTGGCGAGCATCCTCAAGGAGCTGGTCATACCGTTCTTCCTGGGCAAGGACGCCAGGGAGCTGGAATCGAGCCTGCTGTTCGAACTCTACCGGCACCGGAGCAACTACAAGCTGCAGGGGCTGGCGCTGTGGTCAGTTCAGGCATGGGTCGAATTCGCCGTGCTGGACATGCTGGGACGCGTCAGCGGCAAGTCGATCGGGCAGCTGATGGGAGGCACGCTGCGCGACGAGATCGACTTCTACGTGGCGAGCGGCCGGCGCGACTCGACGCCCGAGGAGGAAGCGGACTACCTGGCCTCGCTGGTCGAGGAGACGGACGCGAAGGCGGTAAAGTTCCGCCTCGGCGGCCGCATGAGCCGCAACGCCGATGCGTCGCCCGGGCGATCGGAGGGGCTGATCCGCCAGGCCCGGAAGGTTCTGGGGGACGAGATCGATCTCCATGGCGACGCCAACAGTTCCTACGACCCTGAGCATGCCGTGCCGATCGGCCGCCTGCTGGAGGAGGTGGGAGCGGTCTACTTCGAAGAGCCCTGTCCGTTCGACCACCTCGAGGACACGAAGGCCGTGGCCGACGCGCTAACGCTCCCGGTGTCCGGCGGGGAACAGGAGTACAGCGAGCGGCGTTTCCGTTGGATGATCGCCAACCGGGGCGTCGATATCGTGCAGCCTGACCTGCACTACTACGGCGGCATGATCCGCTCGGCGCGCGTGGCCAACATGGCCGAGCTGGCGGGCATGCCCACGACGGTCCATATCTCCGGCGGTTTTGGCTTCGTGTACATGCTGCATTTCGCGTCGCGGACCAAGAGCATCGGCCGGTACCAGGAATACAAGCGCAGCATCGAGCGCTATCGGGACTGGTTCGACCCTGCCCTCGGCATCCGCGACGGCAAGCTCACGGTTCCGACCGGCCCGGGCGTCGGGATCCGTGACGTCCAGGCAGTGCTCGAGGGAGCGAAACGAATCGTCTGACGGGCCCGCCCTCCGGTGCTCCGGTGCTGGCAGGGACCAGATTCGTTAGGATTGCCTTAGGCGGCTAGTGCGGATGTCGGCGAAGGGACCGGTCACGATCGATGGAGCCTTGGACGCGCGAGGGCTGCGGATCGGGTGCGTCGTCTCGCGGTTCAACAGCTTCATTACCGACCGGCTGCTCTCCGGCGCCCTGGACGCCGTCCGCCGGCACGGAGGCTCGGCGGACGAGGTGCACGTCATTCAGGTGCCGGGATCGCTGGAGCTGGCCACCGCGGCCCACGCGATGGCGAAGACCGGCAACTACGATGCACTGATCTGCCTGGGTGCCGTGATCCGAGGCGAGACCGACCATTACGACCATGTCGCGTCCGGCGCTGCCAGCGCCATCTCGCGGATCGGCCCCGAGACTGGCGTGCCGACCATCTTCGGCGTCCTGACCTGCGATCGGACGGACCAGGCGATCGAGCGCTCGGGAGGCAAGAGCGGGAACTCGGGGTTCCAGGCTGCCGTCGCGGCGATCGAGATGGCGAACGTGCTCCGGCAGCTGGACGCGTCGTAGCACACGGACCAGGATGCCGTCCCGTCGCCGCTCGCGGGAGAGCGCGCTGCAGATGATCTACCAGTGGGAGATGGGCGGCGCCAGCCCGGAGCAGGTGGTCGCCGACTACTTCGGAGGCCTGGCCCAGGACGGCCCCGGGGCGGTGGACCCCTTTGCCGAGCGGCTCTTTCTCGGAGTGTCGGCGGGGAAGGTCGAGCTGGACGCCCTGATCCGCCAGTTCGCGAAGGGCTGGTCGCCCGAGCGGATGGCGCCGGTCGTGCGCCACCTGCTGATGCTGGCAATCTCGGAGATCCGCTCCGGCACGCCGCCCAAGGTGGTGATCAACGAAGCGGTCGATATTGTCCGCCGTTTCGCCGGGGAGGAGACCACGTCGTTCGTGAACGGAATCCTGGACGCGGTCTCGAAGGATCCGTCGGCGCGCGGCCAGCCGCAGGCGCAACCCGCAATCCCGAAGTAACGTCTGCGCCCCGGGTGCTCAGGGGCGGGGCCGGGTCATGGCCGGACAGTCGCAATCGACCTGGGCCGCACGAGGTGACAGATCTGGCGTAACACGCGCGGGCTCAGTTCCAAATCACTATGGCAAAGAGCCGATAGTGTGCAGGTTCCACCGACAGAATCCGATAGACTCGGCAGAGCTGGATGATGCGAGGAAAGACGACTCTGGACTACCGGAGGGAGAGATTCGAACAAATGGTCCGCCTGATCCGGGCAAGGCGGCAGGAGACCCTTCCTAGAGAGGACCCCGCCTCAGACCTGGACAAGATCCTTCGGCAACAAGCACCGGAATCCGTGTCGCCGCAGGACTCGGCAGATGGGCGACAGCCGACCGCCAATGACTCGCATTGAAGGGTGCCTCAGCTCGGGTTGGCCACCAATGGCGGAGTTCCGCCAACGGCTGCGCTGACAGGACGGTTGCCTCCAATCACATCATGTCGCTGCGTCTCCGCCGCGAGCGGCCCTGAGCCGCCCCGCAACGAGACGGAGTCAAGTCCCGGATCAGGGCCGCACGATCCGAACCCGGTGGTTCTCGCTGTCCCCGATGTACACTCTCCCGCCCGGATCGACGTACACGCCGTGAGGCCTTGCAAGCCCGCACCGCAGGGGGTCTCCGTCCGGCCCGTCCCGTCGCGAGCCATCACCGGCCACGGTCGAGATGATCCCCGACTCCAGGTCTATCCTGCGGATGGCGTGGTTCTCGGTGTCGGCGAGGTAGACGGCCGAGTCCGGCCCGACCTCGATGCCCTTCGGACCGGCGAGCGTGGCGTCCCGCGCAGGCCCGCCGTCACCGGTGTATCCCTTCTCGCCGGTGCCGGCGAGGTGGTGGAGCCGCATCGCATTCATGTCCAGGCGGTAGACCGCGTTCCCCTCGCGCAGTGCGATGAACATGTCGCCGCTCGGCCCGAACGCCAGGGCGCGCGGCCCGTTAAGGGGCGTGCCCTCGACCGCCGCTCCGTGCGGGGTCGGCTCGCGCTCACCCGTGCCGGCGAACGTCGTGACGATCCCGGTCGCGAGATCCACGCGGCGGATCCTGTGATTGCCGATGTCAGCAATGAACAGGGACCCGTTCCCGTCCAGGGCGATCGAGTGGGGCCGGTTGAACGTGGCCTCCACGGCAGGCCCGCCATCCCCGGAGAATCCCCGCTCACCGGTGCCTGCAATGGTCGAGATGATTCCTGTGCGCGCATCCACCTTGCGCACCACCGCATTCAGCATCTCGACGAAGTACATGTTGCCCGCAGCGTCGAACCGGATCTCGTACGGATCGTTCAGCCGGGCAGCGGTTGCCGGGCCGCCGTCTCCGGAATACCCGGTTTCGCCCGTCCCGGCAACCGTGGAAATCGAGCCGTCCTCCATGTCGATCCGCCGGATCCGCTCAGTGTCGATCCCGCAGACGTACAGCGCGCCGTCGGGCCCGAGGGTGAGGCCGTACGGGTTGCCGACCTGGGCACGGACAGCGGGGCCGCCGTCCCCTGTTGCTCCTGACACGCCGGTTCCGGCCAGCGTCTGCGTGCTGGCGGCAAGCGCCCACGAAGCGGAAACCAATAGCGAGAGGGCCAAACGCATGCCGACAGGATAGCCGAGCGATCCTAGGCGTCCGGCGCGGAGCGCAAGCGGAGCACACCGGGCCCGCCGGCAGTGCCGCGCGCCGTACACTGGTGTCATGAATGCGGATCACCAGTGCCGGCGCGGTTTCCTCGCGATGAGCGGGGGCGCACTCGCAGCGGCATCGTTCGAAGCCCTGGCCTGCAACAACGGGGGGGTGCGTCAGGACGGCAACACGGGGGACGCCAGCCTCCTCGGCTACGGCCCGCTCGAGCCGGTTGCGGACGAAACCACCGGCCTGCCGCTGCTGCACTTGCCGCCGGGATTCCGCTACCTGTCATTCGGCTGGAAGGGCGATCCGCTGGACGACGGGTCCGCGACGCCCGGCGCACATGACGGGATGGCGGCGTTCGCTGCGGACGGCGGGCGAATCCGCCTGGTGCGCAATCACGAGATTCGGAGCGGACAGGCCTTCGCGGGCGATCCGGTATATGACGGATGCGCAGGGGGTGGCACGACCACCATCGAGTTCGACACCGCCTCCGCTTCGGTGGTCGCGGCCTGGCCGAGCCTCGCCGGAACGGCAGTGAACTGCGCCGGTGGCCCGACGCCCTGGGGATCGTGGCTGTCCTGCGAGGAGACCGTCGAGGGCCCGGGCGACGAGCACGGCTACCGGCTCGCTCACGGATACGTGTTCGAGGTCCCGGCAGACGGCGCGGCCCGCGCAGTACCCTACCCCGCCATGGGTCGCTTCGTCCACGAAGCCGTCGCGGTCGACCCGGAATCCGGAATCGTGTATGAGACGGAAGACCGGGGCACGGCGGGCTTTTACCGCTTCCTCCCGAACGAAGCCGGCCGCCTTGGCGCGGGAGGCAGGCTCGAGATGATGGCACTGGCAGACAGGCCGGGAGCGGATACGCGGACGGGCCAGCGGTCGGGCCAATGGGAGCCGGTCAGCTGGGTTCCGATAGACGACCCGGACCCGGAGCCAGCCGGTTCCAGCAGCGTCTACGAGCAAGGCATCCGGCACGGGGCGGCGACGTTCGGCCGCTTGGAGGGCACTTGGAGCGGCAACGGCCGCATTTACGTGGTCTCGACGAACGGCGGCGACGCCAGCTGCGGCCAGGTCTGGGAATTTGATCCCGGCGAACAGGCGATCCGCTTGCTGTTCGAGTCGCCGTCCGCCGACGTGCTCGACATGCCGGACAACGTTTGCGTCAGCCCGCGCGGCGGCCTAGTGCTGTGCGAGGACGGGGACGGGGAAGACCGCGTCCGGGGCCTCACGCCGGACGGAAGGATTTTCCCGTTCGCGAGGAACAACGTCGTCCTTGCGGGCGAGCGCAACGGGCTGGAGGGGGACTTTCGTGATCGGGAATTCGCCGGCGCCACGTTCAGTCCCGACGGCAAGTGGCTCTTCGTCAACGCGCAGACACCTGGGATCACCTTCGCAGTCACCGGCCCGTGGGGCGACCAACTGATCTGAGGAATCCGATCGAAGGCCGGACGGTACCCGACCGGGGCACCAGCGCTGCGGCGCCGGTCCGCCGCCCGCACTGTAGCGCGGGACGCGGAGGCTGCGGTGCCACGCCGCTGCTAC
Source organism: Bryobacterales bacterium (assembly GCA_965263255.1). Lineage (GTDB taxonomy): Bacteria > Acidobacteriota > Terriglobia > Bryobacterales > UBA6623 > VXMF01. Next base: position 4,710,611 of record CBDHHA010000008.1, on the reverse strand, counting down.
AATCTGGCACATGCCAGTCGAGCAACCGCGCCACAACGGATTCCGCCCGCAATGGCAGCGCGGACGATATCTTGTGGCAGCGACTCTTTGCTGCATGTTCGTTCCGGGGCTTGCGAGCGCCGGGGACATCTATGTCGGGGTCCACGCATCCGCGGATCGCCTAGGCGTCCTGTACACGAAGGCCGCTGCTGGCGCGAACCTGGCGGCCGCGCCCCTCGGCGCCGGGGGGATCCTCGGATCCGACGGCTCCGCAACGCAGCTCTCGTATAGCTACGGCTTTCTGGCGGGGTACAAGATGCCCTTCAGCGTGACAGGCGTGTACGCTGCCCTTGAAGGGGACATGTCACGCCACGGCGGAGCTCCCGCCGGGCGATTGGTGGCCGCGCAGTCGCAGCTCGGAACGAGCGAAGCCGGAGAGCTCCTCGCGGAGGACTGGACGATGGAGAATGACAGGAGCTTCGGCCTCACGGCGCGCCTGGGAGCGGGCATTCCCTTTCTCGGCACCTGGGTCGGACCGAGCATTTACGCACTGGCAGGCGTCCGTCGGCTCTCTGGCTCGTTCTCTACCGCCTATCGGGGCTGCCTCCAGTCGGAGCCCTGCAGCGACGCCTCTGCGATCACGTCCGGATCGGGTCGGTTCGGGACCGACTTCAACGGATGGACCGTCGGGGGGGGCGTGGAGACCAAGCTCGGCCTGCTCGCGTTTCGTGCAGAAGTGCGGCTGACCGAGTACGGCTCGAATGGCGGGGCCGTTTCGTTCACGCAGGCCCTCTCGAGCCTGCCGGTCGAAGTGAATCCGGACTCCCTCAGCTTCGGGGCCAGCCTGGTCTGGTATTTCTAGCCCGACGACAGCTGGACCAGGCTGCGTTACGGACGGGCCGCTCCAGGCATCCGTCCGCAGCCCGCCCAAGGGCCGGAGCGCCTCGACCACCGACGGGCACGGCAACAGGACTCCCTTCCGAATCTGCTGGGTCCTGCGAGTCCGGACCCGTAGGATACGGTTGTGGGGCGACCGGAATCGGAGTCGACGCCGTCGGGGGCTGCGCTCGACCCGAACCTCCGTCCATGACTGGCCAGAATCGCACCAAGGCCAGCCTTGCGCGGTTCCTGCGATGGGCCGCCGCGCTCGGACTGCTTGCCTGCACGGCGCACGATCTCGCAGGCCAGGTGCTGGTTACCGGCACCGTGACGGATCGAAGCAGCGTTCCCGTCCCGGAAGTCAGGCTTGTCGTCGAAAGCCGGGACGGAACCATGGCGAGGGCGGACGCGACGTCAGGCCGCGACGGAGCATTCAGATTCCGATTGGACCGGCCGGGAAGATTCTTCCTCAGCGTCGACCACCCAGGGTTCTTCTCCATCGAGGGCAAGCCGATCGACCTGGCCGCCGGCGCCAACATCGTCAATGTCGAACTGATCCGCTCGGAGGACGGCGGGACAGCTGTGGAGATTCGCGCGCGCGAACAGCTCGCAGCTGAAGAGATCGCCATGTCGCAGGCCTTGGATGAGGAGGAAATCGACACCGTTCCGATGAGTCGTTCCACCAAGCAGAGGATCCAGGGCGTGGCAGCCATCCTGCCGGGCGTCCTCAGGCACCCGTATGGCGAATTGCACTTCCACGGGAGCCCTGCGCAGGAGACGAATTGGGTCCTGGACGGATTCAATGTGACGGATCCCGCCACCGGGCGACTCGAGATGGCGCTGGGCGCGGAGTCGGTCGGCTCGATGGATCTCCTGGCCGGGAGGTACTCCGCCGCTCTGGGAAAGGGTGCCGGTGGCGCCATGGTGGTCAGGACGCGGACCGGAGAGGACCAATTCCGGCAGGGCTTCACGAATTTCGTGCCCGGAATCGACTTCGAGCAGGGACTTCGGATCCGGGACTGGCGGCCGCGCTATGCCGTCTCCGGCCCGATCGTGGAAAACAGGCTCTGGTTCTTCAACGGCACGGACCTGCTCTACGAGGAGAACCTGGTACGCGAACTGCCGGCCGGCCGGAACCGCAACTCGACGTGGTCGGCGAACAACAGTCTTCGCTTGCACGCCAAGCTGACGCCCCGGCAGACGGTGAGTTCAGGCTTGGTCCTGGACTACCTCCATGCCCCGAACTCCGGCCTCTCCCCCCTGGTTCCAGTCGAATCCACGTTCGACAGGAGAGGTCGCAGGTACTTCTTCAACCTCGCTGACCAGATCGCACTGTCCCCCGGGAGCGTGCTGGACTTCGGCTACGCCGCGTACCGCGCGACCTACTGGGGCGTGCCGCACGGGCAGACCCCATACAGGATCACCGCAGTCGGGCGGGAGGGCAGCTACCCGTTCGACGCCCTCATTGCCAGCAGCCGGGACGAGGTGCGGGGGAATCTCTTCGCCCCCGGCGAATGGCTGGGCCAGCACCAGCTGCGAGCGGGCGCGAATCTGGGCGCCTCCCGTTACTTCCAGGACATTCGCCGAAGCCCGATCCAGTACTTCCGGTTCGACGGCACCCAGTCGAGCGAGCTCTCGTTCGCGGGCAGCGGCGAGTTCGCCGAGTCGAACCTCGAAGCCGGTGCCTATCTTCAGGACCGCTGGGCGATCCGGACACGGCTGGTGGCAGAGCTCGGGCTCCGCTGGGACTACGACAGGATCGTGTCCGGAGGAATCGTGACGCCGCGACTCAGCATCGCCTTCATGCCTCCGGGCCTGCGGGGCGGCAGACTCGCAGCGGGACTCGGATGGATCCCGGCCTCAACGTACTTCAGGATCCTCACCCGGCACCACGACCAGATCTCCGTCTTCCACAGGTTCGCGCCGGACGGAGCGACTCCGCTGGGACCTCCGGACATCCGCGTCTTCCGTCTGGACCGGATGTCGCTGGCCATGCCGAGGACCCGGAACCTGAGCGCCAGCTGGCACCAGAGGCTTGCGCAAGGAACGGCGCTGCAGATCAACTATCTGCGCAAGAGGATGCACAACGGCTTCGCCCATGGCGCCGGTCCGGCCGGGGCGACGCAGGGGCCCGGCCGGACTTCCGCAGGGCGCTTGATCGAGTTTCCGTTGCGGAACACCAAGCGGGACACCTATGACTCGGTCGAGGTCTCCCTGGCCGGGCCGCTGCCGGGAGAGCGCCGCTGGTTCGCGAGCTACACGTACTCGCGAGCCTGGTCCAGCGCAGCCCTGGACGTGGACACCGGCGACCCGATTCGGTACTCGGACACGACCGGCCGCCTGGCTTGGGACATTCCGCACCGCCTGGTCTCCTGGGCGTCGTTCCCGCTCGGGGACCGGATGTCGGTCGCCTTGTTCGCGGAGTGGAGAGACGGGTTTCCCTTCAGCGTCCACGACGACAACGGAGAGCAGGTCGGCCAAGTGAATGGCTGGAGGCTGCCCAGGCACGCCAGCCTCAACGTTCACATCGAGAGGGAGCTGTCATTCCTCGGGCATCGGTGGTCGCTGCGCCCTGGCGTTGACAATGTGACGAACCGGCCCAATTACAGGTTCGCGAACAACAACTCGGCTTCGCCGGAGTATCTCCGGTTCCTGGGACGATCCCCGATCAAGCTGGTTGTTCGCGTGCGCTGGCTCGGACGGGCCGGCAAGTGAAGACTGCGGTCGGCCCGGGACCGCGCAGGGGCCGTTGCGGTCCCACGGCATCGATCCGACGGACTCGCGAGCAGCGGGCTTCGCCTCGCTTCGAGCCTGGTGGCGGCGCGGGCGGCCCGGCCCGCCGAGCTCAGGCCGCGGCCTTGAGTTCCGCGGAGGCTGCGTCGGACTTCCGCTCGAGTTCCTTGAGACTCGGTGCGTAGACGTCCTTCGCAATGCCAAGCAGTTCGAGGGCCCGGATCTGGATGTATCCAAGGTCCAGTTCGTACCAGGCAATGCCGTGCCGCGCAGACACCGGGTGGGCATGGTGGTTGTTGTGCCAGCCCTCGCCGAACGTGATCAGCGCGACCCACCAGAGGTTGGTGGAATCGTCGGTGGTCCGGAATCTCCTGGATCCCCACATGTGCGTGGCAGAGTTCACCAGCCAGGTCGTGTGCTGCCCGATCACGACGCGCAGCGGCACGACCCAGAGCATCATGCCGAATCCACCCACGATCCAAGCCAGCAGCCCCACTACGGTCAGCGGGACCCAATGCCATTCGCTCAGGGTCCTGTAGAACCGGTCCTTGAGCAGGTCCGGGGCGTACTTTCCCATCAGCTCGGTGTTGCTATGCAGCGACCTGCCGAAGATGATCCAGCCGACATGGGCCCAGAAGCCTCCGTGCCTGGGCGTGTGCGGATCCAGGTCGGTATCCGAGTGCTGGTGGTGGCAGCGATGCGCAGCGACCCAGTAGATCGGGCCGCCTTCCAGCGCCATCGTGCCGCAGGCGGCCAGAAAGTACTCCAGCCACTTGGGAACGCGGTACCCCCGGTGGGTGTGCAGCCGGTGATAGCCCATGCCGATCCCCCAGCTGATCGCCATCCAGTACACCACTGCCGCAGCGATGAGGTTCTGCCACGAGAAGAAGAACAGGGCGGCAACTGCCCCGACGTGGAACGCCGCAATGACCGAGAAGGTGAGAACGTTCAGGCTTCTCTTGTTGCCGAAGTCGATGGAAGTGTCTTGCGTGTAGCTCACGTGGCTATGCCGTCCCTAAGGGAAGTGAAATCCGCCCAGGTTCCGCAACCGATCGGCGCTAGAAGCGCGGGGCGTCCCGGAAGCCATACTGTAGCAATCGGCCACCGTCTGGCAGGGCCGGCCAATGTAATAGTTCAGTAACAGCGCCCGAGTTCCGGGTGCCCGTCGGAAGCCACATGCCACAGACCGCCTCTTCTCCGGGGCCTGACGGCGCGGGTCGGCCCCCGATGGGCCGCTGTGGCGAGCGGACCAATGCCGCGGCCAGACCAGTAGCTTGCCGCGAGAGCCCGGCGGTACGGATCACCCCGGCCTCGAACCGGAGCGCCGCTTCCGCGTCGACGGCTAGGCGCGATGTCCGGGCGTTGACTGACCGGCAACTCACCCGGTGATCCCGCTAACGAGGGGCCCCAGGGGCTATGTTGTTCAGGGGGTTCGCATGCCCAAGACAACCGTCTACTTTCCACGATCCGTCCTCGAGGGCCTGAGCCGGATCGCAGAAGAGCGCGGAATCAGCCGAAGCCAGCTGATCGTTGAGTCGTGTCGACGGATCGTGGAGCAGCGGACCAGCTGGCCTGACCATTTCTTCACTAACGACCACCTGAGCGAGACTGACTTGCAGCTACTCCGGACCAGCGAGGATGACTTCCTGGACGCCATCTTGGGTGCCCGCAGGAGCCGAACTCGCCAACCGTTCAGACGTTGCCCCTAGAGCCGAACGTCTTTGGCACGTGCATGGTGGCGACTTCCGCCGCATGCGCAGCGCCTCGCGATCAGCCGATTGGAGCGAGCCGGCATCCACGACACTCAGGGAGCGCAAGGCCGCTCTTCAGCGGCGAGGACCACCGATCAAGGATATGGACTTGGCGACAGCATCGATGGCCCTCAGGCTTCCGGACCGGCTCGCCACGTGCAAGATGCGGCACTTCGCCCGGATTGACGAGCTCGAATCGGCCGACTGGTCAGAACCCCAACGGGAAGACAGCTGAGTCGGGCCCCAGCGACCGGAGACTGACCGGAGCGCGTGGCCCACTCCATCCCTGGGGCGAGTAATGCGACGTTTCCGCAACCGCCGGGGCCTCTGCTGTTGGCCTCCATCCGAACGCACCCTGGACTCTTGGCAAGCCCGGCAGACGAAGGCAAGTTCGGGTCCAGTCAATCGAACCTAGGGATGCGGTCGCGCCGGGGGTGCGCAAGTTGCGGCGGGCAGGTCCCGGCGGCGCAGCAGAGAGTCGGAACCCTGCCGAAGCCAAGGCGGCTAGAATGGACGGTATTGCGTCAACTTGCGCTCATCCCGATGCTCGCCGGAGCGCTCGGCGCACAGGACTTCTTCCCGATTGAGGACGTCCGGGCCGGCCAGCAGGCGACAGGCCGCACGGTCTTTTCCGGTACCGCAGTCGAAGAGTTCCAGGTCGAGATCCTCGGCAAGCTGGAGAACTACAGCGGGCCCAAGTCGTCGATCATCATCGGCAGGCTTGCCGGCGGTCCGCTCTCGCAGACCGGCGTGATGTCGGGCATGAGCGGGAGCCCTGTCTACATTGACGGACGGCTCGCGGGGGCAGTCGCCTTCATGTACCCGTTCTCGAAGGAGCCACTGGCCGGCATCCGCCCGATCGGGGAGATGATTGCAGGCTTCGAGTCCGCTGGCCAGGCCTCGGCCATCCCGGCGGACCCCCTGCATGCGTGGCGAGAGCTTGCCGGCGTACCGGCCCCTGTACCCGACAGTCCGGTCGGGAACCGCGACCAGTTCCGGCCCATTGCGACTCCAGTGGCGCTCGGCGGCTTCACCGAGAGAACGCTCGAATTCTTTGCCGGGGAGTTCGAGCGCCTCGGCTTGAGACCCTTGCAGGGCGCGGGTGGCGGCCTGGCCGAGGACCCTGGCGGCAGCCTTGAGCCCGGTTCGATGATCAGCGTCGGGCTGATCCGGGGCGACATGACATTTTCGGCTTCCGGGACCGTGACACACGTCGACGGGGACCGGGTGTTCGCGTTCGGACACCGCTTCCTGTCCAGCGGCAACACCCAGATGCCGATGATGCGCGCGTCGGTGGTGACGCTCGTCCCCAATCTCAACGCCTCGTTCAAGCTGAGCGGCACCGGCCCGCTGATCGGAACGATCTCGCTGGACCGCTCGGCCGGAATCGCCGGGGAACTCGGGCCCGGTCCGGCCATGGTGCCCTGTGCGATCCGCGTCAACAGGGCGGACGGCAGTTCCGAAGACTACTCGATGGAACTCGTCCGGGACGACCAGCTAACACCGTTGCTGCTGCAAATTGCGATGTTCTCGGCGATCGACACCACGGAGCGCTCGCTGGGACCCTCGACGGTTCGCGTCCGGGGTGCGGTCAGGTTCCGGGACGGGTTGCCGCGACTGGTGCTGGACGACATTTATGCGGGGACGAACGGCGTCGGCCAGATTGCAGCGCTCTCGACGGCTGCACCGCTCTCTTACCTCCTGCAGACCCGCCATGCCGGCCTCGAAATGCAAGCGATTGACGTCGAGGTCCAATCCACGCCGGCAGACCAGTACACGGACCTGGTTCGAGGCTGGCTTTCGAAGACCCAGGCCCGTCCGGGCGAGACGGTTCGGATTCACTTCGCGACGCGGGGGCCGGACGGGCGCGAGCAGCTCCGCAGCGTGCCGTACCGGGTTCCGGTCTCCCAGCCGGCCGGGGCAGTCGAAGTGACGATCGGGGATGCGGTCACTGCCAATATGCAGCAATGGCGCGGACTGTTCGCGGGGCGCAAGGTACGGGACGCCGCCGACACGATCCGCTTCCTGAACAACCTCCGGGGCAGCGATCAGGCGTACCTGCGGATCTGGCAGCGCAAGCGATCCCTGTGGCTGCTCTCCGACAAGCTGCCTGCACCCCCGGCTTCGCTGCATGCGGTCCTTTCGACGCCGGAAGGGTCCGGGGCAGGCGCGCTGCCCGATTACTCGACGACGCTGGAGGAGCGCATGCTCGGGGGATTCGGCGGCGTCGTGCGCGGGAGGCTTTCCCTGCGTTTCGTCGTGACCGGGAGCTGATCCACTTGAACCTACTACGGAACTCCATCCTCCTAGCGGCGGGACTGCCAGCGGTGCTGGCTACTGCGGCTGGCACCAAGAGCTGGGAAATGGCTCGCTACGGCGACTTCCTGTCCGGCAAGTTCGAGAACATCGAGCTGGACCGCGAGGGGGTCTTGCGCGTGGCTCCGTCCCTGGACGAGGTGTACGCGTCCGACCAAGCCGTCGTGTGGTCGTTGGCCCGTGCGACGGACGGCACGGTCTTTTTCGGCACCGGGCACCAGGGCGGGGTCTACCGGGTCGGGCAGGACGGGGCCGGCGCCTTGCTGTGGCAGGCTCCCGAGATCGAGGTGTTCGCGCTGGCGGTGGGGCCGGATGGCCGGCTCTATGCAGGCACGTCTCCGAACGGAAAGGTATACCGAATCAGCGCCGAAGGCGAGGGCTCGGAGTTCTTCGACCCCGAGGACCCGTACATTTGGTCGCTCCTGTTCGACAACGAGGGTCGGCTGGTCGTCGGCACAGGCAGCGCGGGGAAAGTGTACAGGGTGACGCCGGAGGGCGATGCGTCGCTTTGGTTCGAGTCGGGCCAGCGTCACGTGATGAGCCTGGCCCTGGACGCTGCCGGTCGCGTGCTGGCGGGAACGGATCCGGACGGGATCCTGTACAGAATCGAAGACGGGGGCGAAGCGTTCGCCCTGCACGATTCGGACCTGCCGGAGGTGCGCTCGGTTGCGGTGGATTCCGCTGGCGCGATCTACTTCGCCGCGATGGGGGGCGGAATGGACCGGCTACTGCAGGCGATACCCGCGGCCGGAGCGGCCCTCCAGGCCGGCGTATCGGCGTCAGGGGCTCAGGCCAGCGTTCAAGTGGGGGCGTCGCAGGTCGCGTCGACCGTGACGTACGCCCAGCAGCAAACGCAGGTCGTGTACGGCGGCGAGCGCGCTGCCCTGATGCGCGTGGTCGACGGGCGGGCTGTCGAGAAACTCTGGTCGTCGAACGAGGAGAACATCCTCGGCATCGCGATCGAGGGGGAGGCGTCAACTAAGGTCCTCTTCGCCACGGACCAGGATGGCCGGATCTACCGGTTGGGCGAGAACCGGAGCGTGAGTCTGGTGTCGCAGACCGGCCAGGCCCAGATGACGGCGCTGCTGCGAGCGGGCGAAGGAGTGCTCGTCGCGTCAGCCCACGGCGGGGCCCTGCACCGGCTAGGGCGCGATCCTGCCGCACAGGGGGTTTACGAAACGTCTCCAAGGGACTCTGGCGGCGTTTCGCAATGGGGCGAGCTCTCCTGGCGCGGCGCGGCTACGGACAGCTCGAGGATCGAGATCCGCACCCGCAGCGGCAACACGTACCGCCCGGACAAGAGCTGGAGCGACTGGTCGGAGCCGCTCCCGGGCAGTTCCGGGTCCGCCGTGCAGTCTCCCCCGGCGCGCTTCCTGCAGTGGCAGGCGACCCTGAGGGGCGAGGCGCGCCTGGACTCCGTCAGGGTCCATTACCTGCCGCAGAACTCGGCACCGGTAGTGCGGTCGGTGAACGTCGTCCCGGAAGCGACGAGCGGGGAATCATCGTCGAGTTCGCAATCCTCGAGCAGCACGAGCAGCTACAGCATCACGGTTTCCGCTTCCGGCGAATCCTCCCAGCCGCAGCAGACGGGCGGGCAGTCCGGCGCGTCCGCGCCGGTCCGCAAGCTAGCGATCGTCTGGGGAGCGGAAGATCCCGACGGTGACGAACTGCGAGCGGAGGTGTCGTTCCGCGGGGAGGGCGAGGATGCGTGGAAGGTTGTGAAGAAGGACCTGCCGGGACCCAGGTTCTCGGTGGAGAGCGACACGCTCGCAGACGGCTGGTACGAGTTCCGAGTGCGGGTGGACGACGGGAAGGTGAATCCGGAGGGTCGCGCCCTTCAGGCCGAGCGCATCAGCCGGCCGGTGCTCGTGGACCAGACGCCGCCTGTGGTTCGAGCGCTGCCGCCAGGGCCGAACGGAGATCTCCACTTCGAGGCCGAGGATACGGTCTCGGAGATCCGTTCCGCAGGGTTCGCGGTCAACGCGGGCGATTGGAGGCCCGTGCTCTCCGACGACGGCCTGCTGGACGCGCGTCAAGAGCGGTTCACGGTCCGGACGGGCGACCTGGGCCCTGGCGAGCACTTGATCGTGTTGCGGGTCCGCGATCGCGCGGGCAATGCGGCCCTGGCCAAGCAACTGGTCCGTTGACCGCTTCGGATGGGATGAGGCCCCTTCGCTCGCCGGGATCGAAGGGGTGCCTTCTGGAAGAGCAGTGAACGGCGACCATGCTGACTCCGTAACGTCTCGGTGGTCTCGCCGATGGTCAACGCTTCGAGGCTTCCAGCGCCTTGGTAACGGCGGCTTCCATGATGGCGGGCATGTTGTCTAGTTTCGTTTCGATGCCGTCTAGCTTATTTTCTATGGTGCCTAGTCTCGTTTCCACGATGCCTAGTCTCGTTTCGACGGCAACCAGCCGCTCCCTATGGTCATCCACCTTATCCCCTAGCTTCCCGATATCCGCCCCAAGCTCCTTGCGTAGTGATTCCCTTGCGTGCCATACCCACCCAAACACTGCGACAACGCTACTTACGGTTATTGGAACCAGTTTCCCGATACCTGGCTCAACCTGCATCTCGCTTTCGCTTGGCCCATTGTACTGGCAGGTCCGGTCCACGCCTCTTGGTCCACCTCTCGTTTCCCGGATCAAGTCGGCTACACGAGTCTTGCGACTGCCCGCCTTCGCTTGCGTATCCGAGTCACCGGCCATCGGCGGCCTCTGCGAAGCGACCCGCTCCGATTCCAACTCCGCTCCCGACTCTCCAAGATTCCGGGTCCCGGAGTCCATCGTGCCGACAGTACCAGAGAAGCAGAATGTCTGGGCTCCGATCCCGGAGGCCGGGCTCATGGGATGACCGTGGCCGCCCGGTACGCGGCGGTGGCTATATGGCAGTCGGTTAGTGAGTCAACGGCGGCAGTCCGGGCAGAGGCCGCGGCAACTTCGCGCTGGTTGACGATGAAGAGCGTCGAATCCCCAAGCTCGAATCGGTCCACCTCGGCTGTCGCAAGGCTCCGGGCAATCTCGTACTCCGCTCGCGCCAGGTCCAGCCGCTGCAGGGCCAGTGTAAGAGCGGACGCGGCGTCCCGGACTTCGACCTCCACCTTGTCGCGCACGTAGCGCAGCTTGTACAGGAGCTGCTCCTGCTTGGCATTCCAGACCGCGATCTCGCCGCGAGCCTTGCGGCGCTGAACGGGCGACTCGAGGCTGATGCCGGCGATCAGCTCGCTCCCGCGCTTGGTGATCGACCCTAGTCCCTGGTCGCGCCCGAACCGCAGGGTGAAGTTGACTTCCGGGCGCATCTGATTGCGGGCGAGCCGAGTCGCGGCGTCGTTCTGCTCAATCTCCAGCATCGCGCCGGCAATCTCGGGGCGCCGCTGCAACGCTCCCACGAGATCCTGCTCGACCTGCTCCGGCGAGACCCCTTCGGGCTCGGGGAACTCGGGGAGCCGGCTGCGTCCAGCCTGCACGAGATTGCCGTTGGAGTCCCTGAGGAACAGCGACAGATCCAGCCGGGCAGCCTGCAGATTGCGCTCCGCCGAGACCGCTGCCGACCTCCTCAGCAGAACCGCCCGCTGGTTCTCCGCGATTTCGATCTGTGCGACCTGCCCGGCCCCGACCAGCTCCTCGACTTGCTGGATCCGGTCTTCCGCCAGCGAGAGCAGGTCCTGAGCGATCGAGAGCTTGTGCCCCGCCGAAACCCATGCCCAGTACCTAGAGGCTGCAAGCTGGAGCAGGATGAGGCGCTGTTCCAGAATCGAGGCGTCGGCCAGTTCAAGCCCGAGGAGAGCCAGCTGCAGGTCCGTTCGTCGTGTGTCGATGCTTCGGTCCCGAAGCAGTGGAAGCCGGATGCCGCCAGCCCACTCGCCCCCGGAAAGGGTAAGCTGGCCTTCCTTCCAGGGCTCGAAATTGCCCAAGCCCCTCTTGTATCCGCCGAAGACCTCGCCACCCGTACGCCGGAAGGGTTGCGAGATGCCTCCGCCACTGGTGCGGGTCTTGTAGTATCCGAGGCTGTTCGTTCCGGCACTCGCGGTCAGCTTGGTGTCGAACGCCCCTTGGGTCCCCAGAACCTTCCCCTCCGCCATGCTCCGCTCCGTGATCTGGGCGAGCAGGATCGGATGGTAGCGCTCTGTCGACTGCAGGACCTCGTCGAGCAGCAGCGGCGCTCCCGGGGCTTGCACAACCCCTAGGACGACCAGAAGGCCCAGAGCCCGGATTCCAACCATCAGGTCTTGCCCCCGGCTGGCGACAGATTGACATCCGGCGCGGTGGTGGCAGGCGGGAATCCGTTGAACTGGCGCCAGATCTCGAAGCCCAGAGAGACGCGGTCCAGCAGGATCCAGCCGTTCGCGCGCACGCCTTGGCGCAGATAGCGCAGCTCCGGCCAAGGAGGGCTTTCCGGGTCCGGCTGGACCAGCGCCCGGAACTCGCCCCGGCCGTTGTCGGACGCGTCGACCACCACCACCTCGCCCCCGAACGTCCCGACAGCAACCGACGGCCAGCCGATGAACTGCAGGGCGGGCCAGCCCTCGAACTGCACGCGCACCTTGCGTCCTGGGGACACTAGCGGGGCATCATTGCCATCAACCCACAGTTCGACGACGTTGCGCGCGGACTCCGGGACGAGCTCCATCAGCATGTCGCCCGCCTTCACCATTTCCGTTCCCTGGCGCGCGACCACCCGCAGCACTACCCCATCGATCGGCGCGCGCACCACCTGGGTAGCCTGGCGGGCGAGCCGCACGTCGATCTTCGTCAGATCGCCCGCAGCCTTCCTCTCGTCCGACACGGCCTGCTGAAGGGAAGCGCCAGCGTCGTCGACCTTGGCCTGGCCGTCCGCCTCGGCCCTGTCGCGTTCCGCTTCCACCGCGATGCGGTTGTTCCGGGCCGCGTTGAGCTTCGCTCGCGCTTCGTTGACTGCGGCGGCAGTCTGATCGTGCCGCAGCTGTGCCAGTTCGAGGTTCCTCAGCGATGACAGACCGCGCTCGTTGAGAAGGGCCTGCCGGTCGAGGTTGAGCTGGGCAGTCCGTTCCGCGGCCTCGGCGGCTTCCAAGGATCGCGCGGCGGCCACGATCCCGTCCTCGGCGACCAGGATCCTGGATTCCAAGGCCGCGACCGCCCGGTCCCGGGTCAATTCGAGGCGCTCGATCTTGAGCCGCAGGGAATCCGCCTTCCCGATAGCGGCCTGGCGAACGCCTTCGACGGCGTCCCGCTCCATCCGCATGCGGTCCACCAAGGACGCGTCGTTGTCGGAAATCTCGACCAGGACGTCGTCCTTGCGGATCGGGGCTCCCTCCACGACCGCCCAGCGGACGATCCGCCCGTCGATCGGCGCCTCCACGAACTGGCGCCGCTGCACCGGATCGAAAGCCACGACCTGGCCGGATGCAGCCACGGCCTGCTGCCAAGGCACGAAGAACAGAGCGATCACCGTCGCCACCAGCATCCAAGCCAGGATCCAGGCAAGGGCCCGGAGGGTGCTAGTCGAGCCGACGCGCTGCAACGCATCGAAGTACCCGTCATGGGAGGATTCCGTCATTTCCATGCCCTCGCACGAGCGGAGCAGCCGCTCTGCAGACGCTGGCGCAATTCCCGGACAGGAAAAAGATCGCCCGCACCCGGTGTTCCGCTCTCCGGGCCGCTCGATGCCCGGGACCAAGGGGTGCTTCTCGGAATGCTGGCAATGCCCCGCACGGTGGCCGGCCCGACGCCCGACCCGGCGGGACCGCCGTCCCTGACCCTACGAACCGAGCCTGACGTTGCAGATCCTGTCATCACGGTACCTTCCAACTCAGAGTCCTAGCCAACCCCTGAGGGAATCGCTGGATCCCCGGCTGCCGGCGGCCGGCCAACGTCCCCCGCGGCGCGGGCTTGGTGCACGCCAACCTCCCTGAGAAGTCCGTCTTCCAGATGAAGAGACCGGCCGCAGCGCTTGACGACGTCGGAGTGATTCGTCATGCACACGAGTGTCCAGGGAGCGTCCGGGGCGAACAGTCTGTCGCAGGCGGAATCGAAGGCCTGGGGGTTCCCGATCCGGTCGAGCACCTGGTCCACGATGACCAATCGAGGCTCGCCGGCAATCGCTCTTGCCAGAACCAGCCGCTCCGCTTGCTCCCGCGTCAACGGCGCGCCATGGCTCAGGATCGTCTGCAGCCCTTCCGGCAATGCCAATGCCGTTTCGAGCAAACCGACCCGATGCAGGGCGTCGTGCACCTGCTCGAGACCGATATCGGGACGGTCCAGAGTCACATTGCGCTCGATTGTGTCGGAGAAAGCCTGATCACCATCGACCAGCGCGACGGTCTCGCGGTAAGCGACCGGAGAGAGGTCCCGGACATCCAGCGAGTCCACGCGCAGGCAGCCCGGCTCGGGATTCCGAAGCCCCGCAAGGACCCTCGCCAGGGCCGACTTCCCCGCGCCGGCTGGACCGGTGACCGCGATCCGCTCACCGGCCTCGATCTTGAGCGAGATGCGGTCAAGGGCCGGTTCGCCACCGGAAGCCACGACGCTGACGTCTACCAGTTCAATCGCCGCCGGGCCGCGGCGACTGCCCGGGACCCGCGAGCCGCCCCGCTCGAGAGGCAGGTCGATCACCTGGCCCAGCTTGTCCAGTGCTGCCAGCAGGTCGTAGTACGTCTCGAGCTTCTTGCTGAACTCCGCGAATGCGCTGACGACCATCGTGATGACCACTTCCGAGGCGACCAGTTGGCCCAGTGTCAGCTGACCCCGCATCACTAGCAGGCCGCCGATGCCCAGCAAGAGGGAGACCGAGAGCGCCTGTACCGCCAGCGAGCTCACGACTTGCCTCATCACCACGCGGAAGTGGGCGGTGCGGTGGGCTAGGTACTCCCTGACCATCCCATTGACACGGGCCATCGAGTAGCCCACGCCTGACGAGGACTTCAGTGCCGGGGCATAGGCGGCGATCTCCTCGAGCCAGGCCGCGATGGCATACTTGCCCTGCGACTCCTTGATGGCGGACTTCACGCCACCTCTGCCGACGCCGAACACGACCCACAGCATCACCACCAGCAGGATCAAGTCGTAGCCCAGAAGCCAAGGGTGATACACGGCCAGCAGCAGCATGCCGACCACCGTCTGCATCAGCAGCGAGACGCCGTTCATCAGCAGGTCGGCGGCCCCTTTCTGGACCGTCACCACGTCGAAGAACCGATTCACGAGTTCGGGACCGTTGAACCGTTCGAACGCCTCCGCCTTCGACCGGACAAGGCGCAGGCCGAAATCCGAGGCCACGCGGACGAAGAACCGCCGTTGGATGATCTCGACCGTATAGATGCGGAAGGCCTTCAGCGCGGCTGCGAAGCCTAGCGCGACGAACACGAACGCGGTCAGGATCACCAGCGGCTGGAGCAGCGACTCGAAGGCGATGATATTGACCAGAACCTGGATCGCGACCGGCCCGACCAGAGTCAGCACGCCAACGCCTACCGAGTAGACGATGACGATCCAAATCTCCCGACGCTCCAGGCGTAGCAGGGCCAGCAAGCGATAGCCAGGCCTTCCCTTGTACGTCGTGCCCTCCTCAAGCGGCGACCGCAAGGCCTCCAGCATGGGAGGCGCGTGCGCGCGGTCGGACCTCACTTGGGCTGGCCTCCTTGGAGCTGGGCCCTAGGCGCGACCTGCAGGAGCGGACGGCACTTCGCGCCTCGCCGCTGGCCAAGGGCTTCATCAACCGGGATCCCCGCTCCGCGAGAGCGTAGCGAGGCGGGTGCCCCCAAAAGACGCCAGCGAAGGGTCGGAGGAAGTCGCGACTCGGCGGTGGCGTCGAGCGTTCCGCGCATCAAGCAACCGCGAGCACTGCGACTGCCCGATCCGGGAAGGCGCCGAACTGGCCGCGGATCGAGGATCTCGGCGGCCGAAACCTTAGCCCGGCCAGCCCGGCAGGCGCCCGGGAATGGAACGGACAAATACTGCCTAGCTCTACAGTCCATGCGAGTAAGCGGCCAGAAAATACTGTTGCTACCCGGAGCCGCGACACTGCTAGCTCAGATGTCGCGTGCCAACGCAACTCACTTGCTCATTTCAGTCTAATGGACGCCTGTCGGGCCTCCCGGGTGCGGAGGTGCGTGTCCGGAGCAGCAGTGCGAGCATTGGGCGGCCTCGGCCGCCCGGGGTCACTCCCGCCCAAGGGAATGCATCCGGTGAGTGAGTGGGAGCAATCGGTGGCCGGAATCGAAGGCCAGTCGACGGGCACACTGCCAGCGACGGGCATGGCACTACAGGGTCCGGTGCCGAGGCAGCCAGCCGCAACGGGGAACACGGGGAGTCGCCTGAATCCGCATCACATGCTTGCCGGTGGAACGAGAGACCCGAGCTCTTGGGCGGGTCGTTCACGCCATTGATTCGCAATCCGGCGTCGCCCGTTCGGAAGTGCGATTCCTTCACCTTGCGCTGTGACGGGCCCTTGACCTTCAGTCCCTTCCACTACACGTGGCGAGGCCGGAATCCGCAAGATCCACACCAAGACGCCTGACACTCCCGCTATCGCATCGACCGAGCGGGCAGTCTTCGCGACATGGCCGATCTGCCAGGACTACACCGATTGAGGAACAACCGTGCCGGCTTCTTGGCCGTTCGCATCCCACGACAGTGGAAGATCCGTTTCGCTTCGAGGGCGGAGGCGTAGCGGAAGTCGATCTGGTTGACCATCATCAGGGCGGGAAGTTGCCAATGCTGGACGCCTCGCACCCCGGGCCGATCATGCGCGAACTCTGGATGGAAGGGCGGAGTGAGGCAGAGGCGGCTCGCCGTCTCGGCCTCGCCGAATCGGATCTAGTCAACATTCTCGAAGGGGAAACGGATCTTAACCCGCAGCTGGCCCTTAGTTTGGAACGGATCGGCTGGTCGAATGCCGCGTACTCGATCCGCTTGCCGGCCGCTTTCGATCTCGCGCAGGAGCGCCTCCGACGATCAGGCGCAGCCTGACAAGGGCGATTCATCGCAGAACTCAAGGACCATCGGGATTCAGCTTACGATTGGTGGCGACCGCCATGGCTCGCGGTTCCCTCGGCTTCGTGCCTCTCCTCCTCCTGCTGGCGACTTCCCTGGTGACTCCGGCCTCGTGCCCGGCGGACGACAGCAGGCCCAATATCCTGCTCATCCTGTCGGACGATCACAGCGTTCTGCATCTCGGCAGCTACGGGAACGCGAACTGCGCCCGATTCAGCATCACACCCAATCTCGACGCCCTGGCCGCGCAGGGCATGCTGTTCCGGCGAGCCTACACGGCCGCGCCGCAATGCGCCCCTTCGCGGATCTCCATGTTCGCCGGACGCTCGCCGGTCGGGCTCGGCGTCACCCGGTTCGCGCAGCCTGCGCGGCCAGACGTTCGATTCTTCACCGACGTGCTCCGCAGGGGCGGCTACTGGACGGGCCTGGGCGGACGCCATCAGCATCTGGACGGTCGGATTCGGGACGCTCCGCACATCCAGCAGGCATTGAGCGAGTTCGGGATGCGGAGCCTGGAGTCCCGGTTCGACCAGTTCGTCCGCGCGGAGCGTACGAAAGGGGACGATCTGGCCCGGGTCCGGGATCGTGTGGCGGCCGCCCTCGACAGGGTGCCTGCCGGCAAGCCGTTCTTCCTCTACTTCGGCTTCAACCAGCCGCACCGCGGCTTCGGGGACGATCACGAGGGCATCGATCCAGACCAGCTCGTTCTACCGCCAGACTGGCCGGACCTACCCGAAGTGCGGGTAGACTACGCCCGCTATCTGGCTGAAGTGCGGGACCTGGACACGGGAGTCGGCGCCGTCATGCGCCTGATGGAGGATCGCGGACTTGCGGAGAGCACGTTGGTGGTCTTCATGGGCGACAACGGCGAAGCGCTGCTGCGCGGCAAGGGCACCCTGCTGGACAGGGGCACGCACGTCCCTCTACTTGTCCGCTGGCCGGGGAAGGTCGAGGCCGGCTCCGCAAGCGACTCTCTCGTCAGCGGCACGGATCTGGCCCCGACGATACTAGCGGCCGCCGGGCTCGAGCCACTGGAGGGGATGTCGGGCAGGAGCTTCCTGCCGGAACTAATGGGCGAGCACTTCGCCGGCCGTGAGCACGTCTTCGCCGAGCGCGGATGGCACGCAGGGCCGATCACGCGGACGGATGGCCTCGACCTCTCGCGATCGATCACCTCGGAGCGATACCGTCTCATCTACAACGCCCTCCCGGATAGGAGCTACACTCCTGTCGACATGCCGGGCAAGGACGCGTGGCTGGCGGTGCAATCCGCCCACCGCGACGGGAAGCTGTCCAGCCTCCATGCCAGGCTGTACTTCCAGAACCCCCGGCCGGTGTTCGAGCTGTACGACCTGCGTGAAGACCCGTACGAGTTGGCGAACCTCGCCGGCACCGAGCCAGCGCGGGCAGTCGAGGATGCCCTGCGACGGGAACTCGACCGGTGGATGATCCGCCAAGGCGACTACCTGCCCTTGCCGAGTCACGCCAGGGACCGTCGATGAGCCTTCATCGGCGGGCGGCGGCGGAGTGAGAGAACAGCCAGGCCATCAAGTCGGTTTCCGGGTTGCAGCGATCGCTGCTGCAACGCGTTTCGCCGTTGTCGCCGCCGGTGATCATCTTCGCGGCAACGCCGTGGCCGTCACCCACCCAGGTCGTCAGCTTCAAGTTCCCGCCGAGCCGCGTCATCTCTGCGAAGAGCTCCTGCATCCGCTCGTACGGGCAGACCGTGTCGCTGTCGCCATGAAAGGTCCAGATCGGCACGTCCTTGATCAATGACGCATCGATGAAATCGGCGTCGGCCGTCCGCCCAGTCCCTGCCGAAGGCGCTGCTGCAGCGAAGTAGCCTGGATCGATCTGCAGCAGGACGAAGGTCCCGTGCCCACCCATCGAATGCCCGAGCAGGTAGACGCGGTCCAGATCCACAGCAGGCAGGCGCCCGACGATGGCCTGGATCCGCTCGAGGTGCGCCCCATCCCAGAGGCGGGTTGACTGAGGGGCGAGCACGTAGCTGGGATGCGCGGCGCGTCTCCCCGGGTCGGCGAGGAGGCGGTTCCAGACCCGCAATTGCCTGCGATTGTCGGTCCCCCTGCCGCCCCCGCCGTGCAACGACACGAGGACCGGATAGCGCCTGCCCGGCTCGAGCCGGAGGGGCCGCATGAGGCGGTACGGCATCTCGTCGTCGGCATGAGGCTCGTAATGACGCACCCAGTCTTCGTTCGCTGCCTGCCCCGCCTGCTGGCCGAATGCGAGCGCGGGGATCGCCATCAAGAGGGCCGCTACGGCTACGGTGTTCCATTGGGGCATTGGAGTTGGTGAAGTGGCCACGATGCTTCGGCCGCAGCCGCGGGGCCCGAACGAGCACCGGTCCTCAGCGGCGTTGCTCCAGCGTAAGCGATCCATAGTGGGGATCCGATTCCCATGAGGGAGGATGGCCGAGGGCGCGTGGGTCGGCGGTTGCCAGCAGGCGCTTGTCCAGCAACGCGGCCAGCGACTCCTGAACGGCGGCATGCTCGCTCCGGCCAGCAAGGTTGACGGTCTGGCCGGGCCCAAGTGTGAGGTCGTATAGTTCCTCGGGCGGGCGCTTCGCGAATGCCGCCCGGTAGTACCTGTCGAGCTGCGGGTCGCCCTTGCAGGAACGGACGAAGTCCTTAGTCGGGGAAGGGTCGACTTCCCCGAGAATCGGCGGATCGCCCGCCGGCCAGCGCTCGGGCTCGAGATTGCGGATGTAGAGGAAGCGATCGGTCCGGACGGCGCGCATCGGGTACCCGACGCGCCCGGCCCGCCACGGAGTGTGGCGCTCGCGTGCGAGGATCACGTGGTCGCGAGCCGGCTCGACGCGCCCCTGGAGGCTCGAGGCCAGCAGCCGGAGCAAGCTCCTCCCGGTCATGTCCGGGTGGGCCTCAAGGCCGGCGGCCTCGATGATCGTCGGAGCCAAGTCGACCAGGGTGACCAAGTCGTCCACTACGCGCCCGGCCGGGACCCTCTCGGGCCAGCGAACCGCGAGCGGGACCCGCGCCCCGTAGTCATAAAGGTCGGCCTTCGCGCGCGGGAACGGCATTCCGTTGTCGCTGGTTACGACGACGAGCGTGTTCGCGAGCTGGCCGCGCTCTTCCAAGTACGCGAGGATTCCGCCCAGATCGCGGTCGAACCGCTCGATCTCGGCATAGTAGTCGAGGATGTCGTTGCGGATCTCCGGAACGTCGGGCAGGAATTCCGGCACCGGGACGTCGTCCGTCCGCAAGCCGGCGGCGAGCCCCGAACCCTTCTCGTAGGGGCGGTGAGGATCGGTGCTGCCGAACCAGAAGCAGAACGGCGTCCCCCCGGGAACAGTCTCGAAGAACGCGCGGAAGTCATCGAACCTGGGACCGGCCGGATTGCGCGACCGGCCGCCCGCTTCCAGGCTTCCCGGTCCCCATCCCTTGCGGGCGTAGCCGATCCGGTATCCTGCCGCCTCGAGGAGGTCGGGATAGGTCTCGAACTTGGACGGCAGCGAACTCCACAGATTGACTCCCGCTTCGAGTCGGTAGCAGTCCTGCCCGGTCAGGATCGCTCCGCGCGAGGGTGTGCAGGACGGTGAGCTGCAGAATGCATGGGAGAAGCGGACGCCCTCGGCGGCGACGCGGTCAAATGCGGGCGTTCGGACGACGGGATCTCCCGCGGCGCCAGTGTGGGCGAAGGACTGGTCGTCGGAGATGGCAAACAGCACGTTCGGCCGAGAAGGCTGTCCGGTTGGGCGGCAGGCGAGGGCTGCGGCGGCACTCGCTGCGATGAATTGCCGCCTTCCGACGGAGCCTGCTCGCGCTTTGGCAGGCATGCCGCATGGCCTGACCCTTGACTGTCTCGAAGCTGGCTGCATCGGCAGATCGGCTAGCCGGACGCCCGACCGGATCGTTGGCGACACGGACGGGCCGGCACCCCGGCAGCTACTGGCCGACGATCTGGACGAGGCCGGCGGATGTGGCCGCTGTCATCATTCCCCCTGCAGCTGCCGTGCGCCGGGCTAGTTCGTCGATCTTCCACTCCTCTGCACCCTTCACGTCCGAGCGGAACGTATTCGCGATCGGCTCTGTCCACTTCTCGGCAATCGCGCTCGGACCGAGGACAATCCCCATCACGGGACCCACGTCGCCGGCGTTCGTGTCCGTGTCCCAGCCTGCCATCACGGCGATCGAAACGGTCCTGTCGAAGTCGCCCGCACCGTAGAGCAGCGCCAGGGCGTTCACTGCGTTGTTCGGGAACACCCGGCGGTTCTTGTCGCCCTCCGGCGCCCACTCGGCGTCGATCCGCTCGTGGGCCTTCTCCCAATCGTCGGGCCACTGCCGATGCCAGTCCATCACGTCCCGAATGCAGCGGGCATAGTCGCAGTCGGCCGGGATCACCGCAAGGCCGGCCTCCAGCAGCTTGACCGGGTCCGCTTCGAAGAAGGCCTCCGCAGTCAGCGCAGCCATGAACATCTCGCCGTAGACGCCGTCCGTATGGAACGCGACTTCGGCGTCCATGCGCCCGTACTCCGCGGCGGCTTCGGGATTCCCCGGCAGGAGGTAGCCCCAGAACTCCCCCTTCATCTGGCCTCCCATGAACTCGCCCAGCTCGTGCCGCCCGGACTCGGGGGGCTTGATTCCCTCCTTCAGGCGTTTCTCCGCCACTCGCACGGCGCGCCCGCAGTTCCGGGCCTCGAACACGGAGAACGAAGCGAGCCACTTGTCGGCGATGTCCTGGCTCGTGATCTCTGGTCCCTTTTCCTCGATCAGCAGCAGGTTCGCGACCTGGTAGAGCGAGTCGTCATCCGGGCCGAATCCGGCCGGGCCCCAGTTGCCGGACGTGTACCACTGCTTGCGGGCGGGGTCGCGTTCCGGCGGAAGGGCCCGGATGTACTCCGTCAACGGCCACTGACCCAGCTCCTCGAGGTACGGCTTGAGCGCCTGCTTGTGCATGCCCTCGACGCTCATCCCGAGAGCGCCGCCGACCGCCGCGCCCAGCCACGCGCCATGCACTTTCTCGAGGTACTCGGCGGCAGGAATGCTGCGAACCGGCTGGTCGCGCCCGTCAGTGGGCTCGGACGGCCCGATCGCCCCACAGGAAGCGAGCAGGGCGATTGCCGGAACGGAAGCTGCGATTCGGGTGGAGAGTCTCACGGTCGTCCTTGGTGCCGGCACCGAGTGCTGGCCCTGAGGATCATGGCACAGAGGGCGGTGGGCACGTCAACCTCCCAGCCCCCCGGCGCACGTCGCACCGGCAACGGGAAGTCCTGCGAGACACCTATGGGCGCGGTTTCGCGCCTAGAACTATCTACGATGGGGAGTATGCACCTTGCAAGTCTGGTCCGCAGCGTTCCCGGGCTGCTCTTGTGCGCGGCCACCTGCATGGCCCAGCAGACGGCCGCGACAATCCACGGCAGCGTCTCTGACGCAAGTGGCGGAGCCGTGCCCGACGCCACGGTCAGCGCGCGACGGATCGAGACGGGCACACTGAGGACGGCGTTGAGCGGTCCCCTCGGCTACTACACCATTCCGGCGCTGCCCCCGGGCAGCTACGAGGTCACCGTGGAGGCCGACGGCTTCCGCAGGGCGACGGGCGGAATCATCGGGCTGGAGATCGGCGGCGACGCCCATGCGGACTTCAGGCTCGAGGTCGGGGCTGCCACCGACGAGATCACAGTGACCGGCACTCTGTCCGCCCTGGACTCGACGGGGGCCTCGATGGGAACGGTCATCCCCAATCGCTTCATCGTCAGCCTGCCATTGAACGGGCGGAACTTCCTGCAGCTGTCGCTGCTCGCAACGGGAACCGCGCCCGCTGCCGTGGGCTCGCCCGGCAGCGAGCGCGGCCGGTTCGCCATGCAGTCGAACGGGGCCCGGGAATCGACCAACTCGTTCCTGTATGACGGCGTCTACGCTATCGATCCGATCCTGAACAGCTTCGTCTTCGCCCCGCCCGTGGACGCGGTCCAGGAGTTCCGCATCCAGACATCCAACGCCGGAGCCGGGCTGGGACGCAACAGCGGCAGCCAGGTCTCGGTGGCCATCAAGCAGGGCACGAACGAGATCCACGGGACGGCCTACGAGTTCCTGCGCAACGACCGCTTTGACGCCCGCAACTTCTTCAGCCGCCCCGGCGACCCGGTGCCGGCGCTGCGCCGCAACCAGTTCGGAGCCTCCGTGGGCGGCCCGCTCGCGCGGAACTCGACGTTCTTCTTCGCGAACTTCGAGGCGCTGCTGGAGGATCGCGCCGAGACTCGCACAACGAACGTGCCGACGGAGGCGGAGCGAAGCGGCGACTTTTCCGCGCCCGGCAGCCGCAAGCCGATCAATTTTTTCACGCAACAGCCGTTCCCGAACGCGCAGCTGCCCTTCACCAACCCAGTAGGTGGCGCGATCGCCGGGCTGTACCCGCTGCCGAACCGTGAAGAACGAGGGCAGAATTTCGTCGCGGCCCCGGTCGGGGAGCAGAACACGGCGAAGTCCGACATCCGCCTCGACCACCGGATCGGCCAGCGCGGGCAGCTGGCCGGCCGCTACAGCCTCTCCGACAGTTCGGGCCTGCAGCCCTACGGGGCGCAGCAGTTCTCGTCCGTACCGGGCTACGGCAACCTCCTGGACCAGCGCGGGCAGAACGTGATGGTGTCGGAGACCCATACCCTCGGGACTGCCTGGGTCAACGAAGCCCGCTTCGGATTCAACCGGATCGGGAACAGCACCCTGCACGAGAACTCCGGGACGAGCCTGAACCGCGAAGTAGGCCTGCCGGATTTCGCCACGCGCGACATCGACCTCGGGCTCAGCTTCGTCCAGATCACGGGTTTCTCCTCGCTGGGCGGGGAGTTCAACAACCCCCAGGTCAGCACGGTGACGACCTGGCAACTCTCCGACACACTCAGCTACTCCCGCAGCAGCCATCTACTGCAGCTCGGGTTCGAGCACCGCGGCGTTAGGCAGGACGGGTTCCGGAACGTGCTGTCGCGCGGCAGCATCTACTTCACCGACCTAGCATTCACGCAGAGCGCGCTGGCGGACCTGCTGCTAGGCTTCCCCAGCTACACGCTCGCCGCGCGGTCCGACACCTTCCAGCAGGTTCGGACCGGAGCCACGAACGGCTTTGCGGCCGACACCTGGCGCCTGTCCAGGAACGTGACGCTATCGCTGGGCCTTCGGTACGAGTTCAACCATCCGGCGTACGACGAGGGCGACGCGGCATCCATCTTCGACTCGGCCAGCGGCCAGATCGTTCGGCTCGGCCAGGGCGGCCTGCCGAGGAGCGGCTTCCACGCCGACCGCAACAACCTGGCACCGAGGATCGGACTGGCCCTGCGCCCGGCCGGCACGGACAAGCTCGTGATCCGGACGGGCTGGGGCGTCTACTACAACTTCTCCGACATCGCCGCAGGCCAGGGCGTCTACTTCAACCCGCCGTTCTTCGAATCGCTGCTGTTCATCCCGTCCCAGACGGCATTCATCACGATCGACCGGCCCTGGCCCGAGGGCCAGAACACGGCGCTGCCGCCGAGCGTGACAACGTACGACCCCAACCTGCGCACCAGCTACGCGCAGCAATGGAACTTCACTGTCCAGACGGAACTGTTCGACGACACCGTGCTCAGCGTCGGCTACAACGGAACGCGCGGGACCAAGCTGATCGGCGCGCGCGACATCAACCAGCCGGACGCATCGCCCGTGCAGCCCAACTACCGTCCCCTGCCCGCCTTCTCGGACATCAACCTGATAGCCTCGTCGTTCGATTCCGTCTACCACAGCCTGCAGGCGCAGTATCACTGCCGCTTCCAGACCGGCCTGACCGGGCTGTTCTCTTACACGTGGTCGAAGTCGATCGACAACGCCTCCAACTTCTTCGCCTCGGCCGGGGACGCCAACTACGCCCAGGACAGCAACAACATCTCCGGGGAACGCGGCCGCTCGAGCTTCGACGTGCCACACCGCTTCACCGGGACTTTCGTCTACGAGCTGCCGTTCGGCCCTGGCAAGGCATGGGGCGGCGACCTGGCCGGCGGCGCGGCGAAGCTGGTCGGGGGATGGCAGGTCAACGGCATCGTCACCCTGCAGTCGGGGCAGCCGTACACAGTCGCGCTTCCCGGAGAGCTCGACAATTCGAACACGGGCCGGTCAAGCTTCGGGTTCGGCGCCGGAGACCGCCCGAACCTGGTCGGAAACCCGAACCTGGCCAGCCCGGACCCGCAGAGGTGGTTCGACCCTGCGGCGTTCGATCTGCCACCGTTCGGCAGCTTCGGCAATGCGGGCCGCAACATCGTTCACGGCCCGGGCCTGGCGAACGTGGACTTCTCCGTGATCAAGAACGTCGAGCTCGTGGAGTCGGTCTCGCTGCAGTTCAGGGCCGAGTTCTTCAACCTGCTCAACACGCCGGCGTTCCTGAATCCGAACGTGTTCTTGGGCACGCCGGGCTTCGGGAGGGTGCTGGCGGCGCGGGACGGGCGCGAGGTCCAGTTCGGCGTGAAGCTGATCTTCTGAGGGGCCGGACGACCCGGACCGCGCGGCGGCAGGCCCCGGAGAACTCCCGAAAGCCATTGCGGCCCCTGGGTCCGCAGGCGGCGTCCGGGCGCGAGTTTGACAGCTCCGAGATTCGGATTCGACGTATCTCGTTGCAAGGAAAGACGTTAAGGGTCCTCTCCAAAATGCACCCATATATCTAGGATCCAGACCGTTCCGTCGATCTTCAGAACCGGGGAGAGAATCGTCTAAATTGCTTGCTTGCAATAGGTTACGAGCTTCTTGAGACAGCCAATCCGGCTGCGACACCGTTCTTTCAGTACTAAACAATTGCGACAGGTGCACCCGATTGAGCACTGCCGGGATGTTCCGCCATGCGCACTGTAGGCCTGCTCCGCCATGCGCCCGGGATGCAGCGTCTGATGCCGGCTGCAATGCGTCCAACGTTGCCTAGCAAGCACTGCTGTGGGCCAGTGTGGCTCCCGCCACGGCGGCGGCGACTGGGCCAAGGCTGGGGTTCGAATCACGTTCCGGAAGGCTGCAATGGGGAGGGATCTGCGCTCGCTAGTGCCGTTTCTGCGTTTGTTCTGCCAGCGCGACGGCGGTTACCAGCCGCAACAGCCCAGCAATCGAAGTCTAGCGCCTCACCGCCGCCTTCCACTGCCGAGGCGGCATGCGGCTCCAGAAACGCCGCTATCTCCTCCAAGACTCTAGCGAGCTCGCCTGGATCGTACGTGACGCCCTCAACGAACGCCCTCCATTGCCGCTGCTTCTGCTTGTCTGCCGCGAAAGCAGGGATGAGCGCATCTGGCAGGTCGATGGGAATGTCGGTTCCGCGCCGTGCAAACGTGGCTGCGATGGCGCGGCCTAGCCTTCCGTCATCGAAGCTGAATGACCGACTCAGGATCCAAATGTCGTAGTAGTCCTTCATCCTGCTGTTCGCGCGTCCCAGAACCACCATTGCCTGAAACTTCTCGGCGATGACCGTCTCCGGCGCATAGGCGCGCAGCCGTGGGGCGGGGAGTTCGAGCATGACCGGGTAGTCGACGATCTCAGCGCCAGGTTCCAGCGAGTCGCCGAAGCCGATATCGATCCGCAGAGCAACTCGGGCTCCGCCGACCGATGCGATCGCACGTAGCCGGAGTCCGCCATGGTCGCGCTCTTCGCGGATGCGCGCGACCCGCAACGAGTCCGGATCGAACACGATGCCGTCCTCGAACTCCTGTGCGAGAATTTCCCGGAACGTCGCCATCATCAGGTCTTCACTCGGATCTCCAAGCCCCAGCAGATCGAGATTGCGCGTCCCGCGGTACGGATCTTCGAACCAGCTCAGCATCAGCATCGCTCCCTTCAGCACGAAGCGGCCGGCATGGGGCGATCGGCTGAGCCGGAACAGAAGGCGCTCCAGCGCGAACCGCGTGAGCACGAGATCGAAGTTCTGCCCGTTCGCCTTGGAGAGTCTGAGAAGCCTGGCGCGCACGGAGGCGCCGAAATCCCTGATCGCTTTAACCATTGGCGGTAAGCGCCTCCAGATAGGGGCGGATCACGGTGCGGACCCCGCCTGCATCTGCCGCCCTCGCGATCTTGGCTGGTGTCGCTTTGCGCTGACGCAGGGCTTCCTGCAGACCCTCAAGGGCGACGGAGAGACCAATCTTGCCGCCATGCCGGAAACAGTCGGCAACAGTCTTCTCAACGCCGAACACCTTTACCGATACACGTTCGATCAAATGGTTCTCTACGCTTTCGGCAAGCAGGTCGTCCGAGAAACGCAGCACGCGGATCGGGAAGTCGCACGGCTTTGGCGTCCAATCGTTCCGGCCGATCGCCATCCACACCTTGTTGGGAAGCTGATCTGTGAGTCCGTGGAAGGCAAGCGCTGATACTAGGCAGATCACCCCCTTGGGGAACCGCTTGGCCGCTTCAGCTAGGCTATGGTGCTCATCGAGCTCTGCATTGGAGAGCTGGTAGAGCCCACGCCCCAACCGGATCACCTCGCCATCCTTCTCCATGCGGCTGACGGTTGCGGCGGTCACGCCGGCATCCCTGAGTTCCTTGAGGCGCAGAATCCCGCCCACGGCTAGGAGGTGGTGGGCTGTCTCGCGCTGGGATCGCGTTTGGGCCATAGATATATACTCTATCACTATAGAATCTATAATGTGAGCTTTTGTATCAATCGGAACGTTAGTCGTAGAGACTAGGCTCAGTTCGAGCCGACTGCCGGGCTCTAGTCCAGGCCGCCATGCAATGGGCATCTGCTGCGATCAGTGCCTGCGGAGGAGGGACGGCCCCTTGTAGTCCAACTCGCGAACCCCCGTCCCGAAGACGGGTGCCCGTGAACGCCCTTGCCACGAGGCCTCACCGGCCTGGCGGCACCCATGGGGTGCGTACTTGGCAGCCCTCGCCGACTCAGCCGACCTCGTCCCAGATCCTCGAGAATTCGTAGACTCCCTTGCGGCCCATGATCCAGCGGGCGGCCTTCAGTGCGCCGCGGGCGAACCCGACCCGGCCGCGGGCAGTGTGGGTCACGCGGATGGTGTCGGCCTCGGAATCGAATCCTATCTCGTGGATGCCCGGGAACTGCCCGCTCCGCTGGGTCGCGACATCCACCGGGCGCGAGTAGCCGACGTCGCGCATTGCGTCCAGCAGACGAAGCGCCGTCCCGGAAGGGGCGTCCTTCTTGTACTTGTGATGGGCTTCGTACAGGAATGCATCGTAATCGTCCTGCTCGGCGAAGGCCCTGGCTGCAGCCTCCACCACGCGATAGAACGCATTGACGCCAATCGAGAAGTTCGCCCCGTGCACGAGCGCCGAACCATGGAGCTCGACGGCCTCCCGGACCCGATCGAGATGGTCCAGCCAGCCAGTCGTGCCGATCGCGAGGGGGACACCGAGCTCGGCCAGCCGGATCGCGTTGCCGGGAACTACATCGGGAATCGAGAAGTCGATCGCGGCAGCGATGCCCTCGAAGTTCTCGGCGGTCAGGCCGGTGCCGTCCGGGTTGTTGAACTCGTCGAGCCGCAGGGTCACCTCGAATCCGTGCGACGGGGCCAGCTCCTCTACGAGCCGGCCCATACGGCCGTGGCCGACCAATGCCAGCCTGTCAGGGGTCTTGCTCACGGCTGCAGTCCTTTGCGGGGATGTGGGTCCTCGAAGAAGGTGCGGTGGAGCCGCCGAACCGTTTCTTCCAGGTTCTCCTCGTCGACGACGAATCCCACGTTGACCCTGGAGGCTCCGAGGGAGATCATCCGGATGCGGATTCCGTCCAGGGCACGAAAGACTCGGGCGGCGATGCCCGGAGTATACCGGATGCCCTCGCCCACCACGCAGACGATGGCCTTGCCGGGAGACGCTTCGGCCTGCGCGAAGCTGGCGAGGCCCTCCAGGATGCTCTCGATGCGAGCTGGGCGATCGACGGTCAAGGAAACGCTGACTTCGGAAGTCGAGACCATGTCGACAGCGGTCTCGTGCTCCTCGAATACCGCGAAGATCCTGGCCAGGAAGCCGTGCGCCATCAGCATGCGCGTGGAATAGATGTCGACCAGGGTGATGTTCTCCTTGTAGACGATCGACTTGACCACGCTCTCCGCCTCGGGCGGATCGCGAAGGATCAGCGTGCCGTCACCATCCGGACGCCTGGAGTTGAGCACGCGGATTGGGATGCCGTCCTTAATCGCAGGCAGCATGGTCGCCGGATGCAGGACGCGACCGCCGAAATAGGCCAGCTCGGACGCTTCCCGCAGGGAAAGGACGGGGAGGCTCCGGGCCGCCTCGATCAGCGACGGGTCGGCGCTCATCACGCCGTCGACGTCGGTCCAGATCTGCACCTCGGCCGCGCCGAGCGCGGCTCCCGCCAGGGAGGCTGTGTAATCGGACCCGCCACGTCCCAGTGTCGTCGGGGATCCGTCCTCCCCGGTTGCGACGAAGCCGGCGATCACCGGCACGATCCCCCGGGCGATGACGGGCGGGACGGATTCTCGCAGCCGCTCCCTCGTCGGCTCTGCCAGAATCTCGGCGCCACCGTGACGCGCCTCGGTGACGAAGAGCTCCCGCGAGTCGAGGTTGGCCGTCTCTACGCCCCGCTCGCGCAGGGCAAGGGCCAATACCGAGCTTGAGATGCGCTCCCCGCAGGCAAGCAGCGCGTCCCAGGCCGGCGAAGGCGACGACCGGCCCGCTGCGGCGAGGCCCTCGACGATCTCGGACGCCTGTTGGAAGACCGCATCGATGCATTCTGAGGCCTCGTGTCGGCCAGACGAGGAGATCACGGCCCGGACGATCGATTCGGTCCGATCACGGAGATGCGCCAACAACTTCAGCCCGCGCTCCGCACCGGCCTCGCCGGCGTCCACGAGTCGGTCGGTCGTGTCAGCGATAGCGGAAACAACGACAAGGGGCTGCCGGTCACGGCGACCCATGACGATGGAGCAGACTCTCTCAATGGCCTCGGGACTCCCGACGGACGTCCCTCCGAATTTCATGACGATCATGATGGGTGTCCAGCTAGCAGGCCGGAGTCCGGCATTCCGCGCTCGAAGCCGGGCGAGCAGCGACTCGGCCCGGGTCCAGGCTCCCGGACTGTAATCGTGGCGGCCGTGCGGCCGAAGCTAGGTTCCGGGGCCTACCTTTCAATTGTGGCAGCCTCGGCGGCGATGACGGCCAGGCCGCGGCGGGTCCAGTCACAACAGCGGAAACCTGCCAAGAACCAGAAGAAATCCATGTAAAAGTTGTAAATACCGCCGACTGGGGTTAGACTTCGGCTATATCGAAAGGCTGCAGGCCCGGAGGGCCTTCCCGAAACGAGTAGACTTGCCTTTCGGACGGAGTCCGGAAGCGACGCGAGAAGGAGAGCACTCGACCGTGCGATTCAACACAAATAGACGTGGATGGCTCTGGGCAGCTGTGGCGGGAGCGCTTGCCACCACGTTCGGCACGCTAACAAGCTTCGCAATCGCGTTCCTGGTGCCGGTCCGCCGCTCGCGTAGCCAGCGGATCTTCCTAGGTTTCGCATCTTCGTTCCAAGCCGGGGAGAGCCGGGTCTTCGAACTCCCGTCGGGGGACCGGATGGTCGTCGTCAGGGTCGCGGAGCCGGATCCGGTCACTGGCATCGAATTCCGGGGATACTCGGACCGGTGCCCTCATCTGGGGTGCAGGGTGCACTACCAGGCAGAACAGGACAACTACTACTGCCCTTGCCACCAAGGGATCTTCGATGCGGACGGGATCGCAACGGCCGGCCCGCCCGCACAGGCGGGCCAGCAGCTGGCCCCGTATCGCCTGGAGCAGGCCGGAAACTCCCTGTACGGGTTGGTCACCACGGGATGACAGGACGAATCGGAACGGCCGTCGAATGGCTGAACTCGCGCTTTCCGGTCGATCCCGGGATGCTCAGTGCGATCGGCAGCGAGCCGATCCCGGGACACCTGGCGCGGTGGTGGTGGTGCATCGGCGGGATTCCGGCCTACCTGTTCATCGTGCAGATCGTGAGCGGCATCCTGCTGACCTTCTACTACGTGCCAAGTCCGGACTTTGCCTACGAGAGCGTGGTTGCGATCAGCGAAGAGGTCCGCTTCGGCAGCTACCTCCGGAGCATCCACAAGTGGTCGTCGCATCTGATGATCGTGACCATGCTGCTGCACATGATGCGGGTCTTCTTCACGGGCGCGTACCGGCCGCCGCGAGAGCTGAACTGGATGATCGGATGCTGCCTGCTGCTGCTCACGCTCGGGGCAGGCTTCACCGGGTACTCCCTTGTCTGGGAGCAGCTGTCCTACTGGGGAGCGACAGTGGGCGCGAACATCCTGGGCGCCGTGCCGTTTGTCGGCGACCAGCTGGCAAGCTTCCTTCGCGGCGGCGACACCGTGGGCCAGAGCATGCTCACACGGCTCTTCGTCCTGCACATCGGTGCCATACCCACCTTGATGATCGGGTGCGTGGCGATTCACATCTATCTCGTGCGCGCTCACGGAGTGTCCGAGCTCGGGTCGCCCAAGTCGCCCGATTCCGAGCCGTTCCCGTTCTTCCCCAACCACTTCCTCACCGAAGTCGCGCTGGCGCTGTTCCTGATGTTCCTCGTCACTTGCCTAGCGATCATCTTCCCGGCGGGCATCGGGGACAAGGCGGACCCGCTGGAGACACCGGATCACATCAAGCCGGAGTGGTACTTCTTCTGGGCATTCGGCTGGCTCAAGCTGATGCCCGACCAGGTCGCCGTGGTCACGCAGGGCCTGTTCCTGGCCCTGATCTTCTTCTGGCCATTGGCTGACAGCTGGATTCGCAAGCGGCGGCCCGGCAGCGAAGCCAGCATGGCCATCGGCGTGGTGGCCGTCCTGGCGCTGCTGGCGCTGACGCTATGGGAAACGCTTCACATCACGAACTAGCAATGGAGAACGCATCGTGACACTCGAAACCAAACAGACCGTTATCATCGGCCTCGCGGCACTGTTCATGGGCTCCCTTCTGACCGTGGCCTGGGTGGAGGGCGGGCGGCAGCGCGTCGTGCGGGCGCCTGACGCCGTTGTCACCCGGGAGAACTCGAAGTGCGTGGCTTGCCACCAGGTGAAGTCACCCGGCATCGTCGGCCAGTGGGAAATCAGCGAGCATGCTGCCTCCGGAATCGGCTGCATCCAGTGCCACGAGGCAGAACCAGGCGACGTGGACGCATACGACCACGAAGGGGCCTTGATCTCGACGATCGTGTCCCCGGTGGACTGCGCGGAGTGCCATCCGCAGGAAACAGCGGAATTCGACGCCAGCCACCACGCCAAGGGAGGGGAGATCCTAGGGAGCCTGGACAACGTCCTCGCCGAGGTGGTGGAGGGCTTCGTGCGGTTCGACGACCAAGGCAACAAGGTGCAGACCTCGCCGGCCGCGGTGAGCGGGTGCCTGCAGTGCCATGGATCCGAAGTTCTCGTCATGGAGGACGGGAAACTCGATCCGGCGACATGGCCCAACACCGGTATCGGCCGAATCAACCCGGACGGGTCGCGAGGCTCCTGCACGGCCTGCCACCTGCGCCACGACTTCTCGCGCGCCCAGGCGCGGGCTCCCGAGAATTGCGGGCGCTGCCACCTCGGACCGGACCACCCGCAGCTGGAGGTGTACCAGGAATCGAAGCACGGGATCGCGTTCGAGGCCAACCGCACGCGATTCGAACCCATGATGGAGGAGACGGACTGGATACCCGGCGTGCACTTCGAGCAGGGACCGACCTGCACGACATGCCACATGAGCGCGACGCGGGACCTGCCGCTCACGCATGACGTGGGGGCACGCATCTCCTGGACGCTCCGGCCCCCTGTCTCGGAAAAGATCGACGCTGCCGCGATCCAGCAGGGCAAGACCGTGAAGAGCTGGGAGGATCGCCGCAAGGACATGCGCAATGTCTGCGAGAGCTGCCACGGACCGGAGTGGGTCGGGAACTGGTACCAGCAGTACGACGACTTGGTCGTCCTCTACAACGACAAGTTCGGGAGCCCGGCCACCGAGCTATTCAAGCTGGCGCGTTCCAGCGGACTGCTCACCCCGGTGGAATTCGACGAGGAGCTTGAATTCACGTACTTCTTCCTCTGGCACCACGAGGGGCGCCGAGCGCGGCACGGAGCCGCGATGATGGGCCCGGACTACACGCAATGGCACGGCATGTACGAGGTCGCCCACCGCTTCTACATGGAAATGGTGCCGCAGCTGCGAGAGCTGATTGACCACAACCGGTCCGGGTCCAAGGCCGGGGCGGCGCGCCAACTCGAGGCCAAGCTGGAGGAGGTGCTGAATTCGGAGATGCACCGCTGGTTCCGGGGAGGCACGAGCGCGGCCGAGAAGGCAGCACGGGAGGCCGCTCGCGAGGCATTCAGCCAGCGCTACACGCGCTGATGGATTCTCGCCGGGGCCGGCCTTGTGCCCCGCCAATGCCGGAGCCACCGACCGTGGGCGGGGGGACTGGGCTGCCGCCGGACGGCGCCCCGCCTCCACCGACCGACTGCCGATTGTGAACCTTGGATGTGTCGACCAGCGAACTGGCATGGACGCGAGGACTCAGCGTGAGTGGGGCTGGGTACGAGGCAGGCGGGCCGAGCGCTGTTGACGGACGCTTCCGCTCGGTCCGGAGGTTGCCGGGCTGCGATGGCGCGAATGGACTACGGGCTCGAACAGCGCCACTGCGGCCTCGAAGACGTTCGAATGTGGCGATTGCCAGACGAGATCCCCGGGGCCGCTTGCGACACCTACAGCCGGCTCACCTGACGTACGTCCTAGCGGTAGTTTACTAGCGCGAAACGGCAAAGAGCTCTACTGTATTGGATCTAAATCGGTTAGGTCGAGGCGGGCTGTATTACCCACCGTCGGTTTTGAGCAGTTCCTCGATCTCCAGAATGTTCACGAGTGCGGCCTGCGTGAGCGTCTGCTTCGAGGTCACCGTAGCAACGCATGGCGGGCCCTTGGCACCCTGTCGCGGGTACAGCAGATCGATGCGCTGGATCTGCCCCAGTTCGTGCTTGAGCCCTTCCATGCTCAGGGCCGGCCAGGTCTCCCGGACCTGGCGGTGCAGGTACTGCAGCAAGCCCACCCCCAGCAGGCAGCAAAACGCATGCACCCGGATCTTGCTGTCGGTCCAGTGGTACAGCGGGCCCCAGCCCAGCCAGTCCCCGCCCTTCAGGCCCCGGAACACCTGCTCGACCGGCTGCTGCCCCTGGTAGGCCGCGGCCACCTCCGCCGGCGTCCAGTCCGTCCGGTTCGTCACCAGCATGGTCCGCCCGAACCGCTCCTCCAGCAACTTCTGCATCGCTGCCCCGTCGATGCCGAAATGCACCTGCCAGCTGCGGTCCTCGGCGCGCCGCAGTTCCCAGTTCAGAACCTGCGACACGAAATTCGGCCGCAGCCAGCCCTCGATCCGCTTGCGCAGGCTCGCCTCGCTGTGCCGGGCCTGCGGCTTGCCGACCTCCCGCGCCAGCGAACGCAGCTTCTGCGTCGCCTTGGCCAGCGATTCGCTCACGCTGTGAAACTGCTCGCTGGCGAAGCCCGCCGAATAGCGCAGCACCGCCAGGTACTCCCCGCCGTGTACCAGCGTGCGCTCGCCGGCTACGCTCACGCCCGGCTCGTCGGCTAGCGACTCCAGATCCTCCACCGCCCGCGCGCGCAGCGATTCCGGCGCCTGACCCCACGGCAGCGCCGCGATCCAGCCCAGGCCGCTGGCCTGCAACTGCAGGGTGTTGTCCAGCGCCGCGCTGCCCTTGTCGAGCACCAGAGTGACACTGTCGCGGTCGATGCCGGCCCCGTCCAGCAAGCGCTGGATGCGGGCCAGGCAGGCCGGCAGCTCGTCGCGGTCGGGGACATTGCCGGGATAGACGTGGTGGCACAGGCTCAGGCCGTGCTCGGCGTCGAGGCAGTAGCTGAGGCCGACCTGGCGCAGGTCGCGCCGCTTCTGCTTGTTGTGGCCGCGCTGTGGCAGTTTGCAGCGCTGGTTGGTGGAGGCGATCCAGGTGGCGAAGTTGGTGGTGTCGTAGGCCAGCACGCGGCGGCTGGCCAGCTGGCGGTCGAGGAAGGCCCGCAGCAGGGCGAGCTGGGCCTGTTCGAGCTGGTCGGGTCGGGGCTCGCGCAGCGAGTCGGAGACGTCGATGGAGTCGAAATGGTCCCAGAAGGCCTGGGAACTGAAGCGCTCGGGGGCGAAGCCCCACAGGTCGATCAGGACGGATTTGCGGTACCACTCGGCGATACGGGTCTTGGGACCGGGTTCGCAGACGCGGTGGAAGGCGGCGAGCAGGAGGAAATGAGGCAGGGAGGGACCCTTGGGGGGAGCGGGCCAGATGGAGAGCAGGGCATCGA
The DNA here is from genome assembly GCA_965263255.1 of Bryobacterales bacterium. GTDB lineage: Bacteria > Acidobacteriota > Terriglobia > Bryobacterales > UBA6623 > VXMF01. The sequence continues at coordinate 4,675,717 of CBDHHA010000008.1, read as the reverse complement.
AGGCGCCGGAGCGGCGAGCGGCCTGCCAGAGGGCGGCGGGGAGGCCGCCGTCGCGGGCGGTGGCCTCGAGGGGCACGGGGGAGGCACGGTCCTTGACGAGCTTGGCAACCCGCTCGGCGGTGCCGAGGTAGGTCTGGTGGGTGATGCGGGGCTTGCCGTCGACACGGCCGGAGGTGACGACGTAGTAGTAGGTCCGGTTGTGCTTTTTCTTGCGGATAATGGAGGCCATGTAGGTAATACTAGCAGGTTGGAAATGGCTTAATCAAGCATTTACAGCAATGATATCGGTCAAATCTCATATAGGGTAATACAGAATCTAATGGAACGCAGTCCTGTAACTGGTTTCGATGCAACAACTTGCGGGAAGGGGGCGCCGTCTAGCGGCCCAGTTTCAGTAAACTACCGCTAGGTCCCGGCAGGGCACCGTCACACGCCACTGCCGTTCTTCGTCCGTTCCTCGACACCACGCATCCTCACCAGCTTCCAAGTCAATGCGACTGCTATAGTGATACTCGTAGACGCTGCACGCGGAGAGGTGGCCGAGCGGCTGAAGGCAGCGGTTTGCTAAACCGTCGTAGGGTTATAGAGCCCTACCGAGGGTTCGAATCCCTCCCTCTCCGCCAGGCAGGTATTGGCAGGCCGTACGGCTCGACCGTACTCACGTTGGAGCGGACTGCCGGTGCCTGCAATTGAGTCAGGCCCTGCCAGAAAATCAGGCAACTGCCCAAGGCTCTCTGTGCGATCCTGCGGCGGCCCCCTTCAAGGATTGGTTTCCGGCAAAGGAGTTTCCGACAGCAATGCAAGGCTGTGGCCGTCAAGGGCTCGAAAGAGCCGGTCGATCCGATAGCCAATGCGCCGAGCCTCACTTGGTTTCCCGAACTCGGGTCCTTGGCGAACAGCGCTTACCGTGTCACTGACGGGGCACCGAAGGGCGTGGCGGCTGATGAGAGGCCGCTGATTCCACCGGCGGAGTAGCTTCCTGTGCCTTCGAAGGCCACCACGAGCAATGGCGCACCGCAGGTGGCCGGCCGTGCCGCAGCCTGACGACGTCACGCTATTTCCTACGGACACGGCGGTTCGGGCGCGGTCGTCGGTTGCGATACTTGAATCGGCTTGCGAAAGTTCAACCTTGAAGGGCCGGTAGTCTCCGCGAGGCACTATTGCGTCAATCCGCTCGACCGGGTCGATCTCAACCAAATCCTCCGGCTGATCCGCGAGTTGCGGTGCCTCGTCCTTTGCGGGCCCAGGCAGACCGGAAAGACCTCGACTCTTATCGCACTGCAGGACCTTCTCAACGCGGGCGGACAGTACCGGTGCCTCCACGTAAATGTCGAGGAGGCCCAGACGGCTCGCCAGGACGTGCCCATGGGCATACGAACGGTCCTCGCAAAGATTGGTTCCAGAGCGAGACGAATCCTCAGCGACAGTTTCGTGGAATCGACTTGGGAGGGCAATCTGGACCGCTACGGCCCCCAAGTCGCCCTCAGGGAGACATTGGTGCGCTGGTCGGCTTCCGATGCGAAGCCCTTGGTGCTGCTGATCGACGAGATCGACAGCCTCGTTGGGGATACTCTCATCTCGGTTCTGCGGCAGCTACGGTCCGAGAGCGACCGCAGGCCCGCAGAATTCCCACTATGCGTGGTGCTGTGCGGAGTACGGGACTTGCGCAATCTCGGCATCTACTCCGCCCTGGATGAAACTCACGTCTTGGGCGGCGACGAATTCAACATCAAGGCCGAATCGCTGCGGCTAGGGGATTTCTCGGAGGCTGAGACGCGAGCGCTGCTCGCCCAGCACACGGAGGAGACCGGCCAGCAATTCGACGAGGACGCGCTCCAGCGGGTCTGGCACCTGACCTGCGGCCAGCCCTTTCTGGTGAACGCCCTCGCCAGGCGCGCATGCTTTGAAGACGAGAGGGGTCGCGACCGGACCCGGACGATCGGCGTGGAAGCAATCGACGACGCCAAGGAGGGGATGATCCTAGACCGGGTGACACACCTCGACCAGTTGACCGACAAGTTGCGGGAGGATCGTGTCCGCAAGGTCATCGAGCCGATGCTGGCTGGGCATTCCCGGGCTCGGTGGTCGACCCGAGATCTTGAATACGTCCGCGATCTCGGACTGGTTGCGCCGGACGCACCCGTGCGGATCGCCAACCCGATCTATGCCGAGGCGGTGGCCAGGGATCTGACGGATGCATTGCAAGAGGAGCTGCTGGTCCAGACATCGTGGTATGTTCGCCCGGACGGCAGCCTGGACGTTCCGAAGTTGCTGGAATCCTTCCAATGCTACGTGCGCGAGAACTCGGACCACTGGCCGCATCGGTTCATGTACAAGGATGCAGGCCCCCATCTCGTGCTGCAGGCGTACCTGCAGCGCGTCGTCGAAGGGTACGGGCGACTCGAACGCGAGTACGGGCTCGGGCGCGGGCGGACTGACATCCTGGTGCTGTGGCCGGAGTCATCAGGACCGAACCCCGCGAATGTGAGCAAGCACGTCGTCGAGTGCAAGGTCGCTGAGGAAGCCCACGGACCAGAGTCCGTGATCCAGGAGGGCCTGAAGCAGACTGCCCCTTTTATGGACCGCTGCGGGGCGGAGTCCGGGCACCTGGTTGTGTTTGACACCCGAGCGGGGCAATCTTGGGAGGATCGGATCTTCCGTCGCGAAGAGAAGTTCGGAGGTTCGACCATCATGGTATGGGGAGCCTGAGACGAGACGAGCTCGAAGATCGCGGCTGCCCGAAGGGCTTCCAATGAACTCACTGCGAAATCGAGGGCCGGCCGAGGATGTGCCGGTAGACTGCGGGCGAACTCATGGCCGTTGGACCCCACGACCCTCTCCAGGATCGCGATGTCCTCGCTCTGGAATGTAGTCTCGTTGGCCTTCGTGCCGATGCCGACATACTCGTGTCCTCACGGCGTTCGTGGTTCGAAGGTCTTGTGAATGCACTCTACTGAGAGAAGGCCTGAGATTGCCGGAAGGCGCGACCCTGCCGCGGATCGGGAGACGGTGGTTGGAATGGAGGCTGAGGAGCAATCCTTTCGGCTGACGCATCCTCCGAATCCGGTTGGAGGCCCCGCTGTCTTCCCGGTGCCCCACTAGGCCTGCCGATTCGCAAGAGGATCCCATCCGAGACCCACGCGGTCGAGACTGTAATGCGAGGAACGCGACCAGGCAATCAAGCCATCAAGGGCCTCAGTAGCTCCCCATGCACATCAGTCAGTCGGTAGTCACGCCCTTGGAACCTGTACGTCAGCCTGGTGTGATCAAGGCCTAACAGGTGCATGATCGTGGCCTGAAGGTCGTGAACAGTCGCCGGATGCTCCGCCGCGCGGTAGCCAAGCTCATCGGTAGCCCCAAGACGTGCGCCAGCCTTGATCCCACCCCCCGCGAACCACATCGTGAAGGTGCGATGGTGGTCGCGGCCTACGTTAGGATCGTCCGGCTCCCCCTGCAGCATCGGGGTGCGCCCGAACTCACCGCCCCAGATCACTAGAGTCTCGTCGAGCATTCCTCGATCCTTAAGGTCCCGGATGAGCGCAGCCGTGGCCTGGTCCACTTCGCGGCAGCGCTCCGGAAGGAAGCGCGGCAGGCTGGTCCGGGTTCCCCCGTGGTGGTCCCATTCCCCGTGCATCAGCTGGACGTAGCGGACGCCCCGCTCGACCAGCCGCCTCGCCAGCAGGCAATTGTTGGCAAACGACTTCTTGCCGGGTTCCGTACCGTACATCTCCTGGACCTGCGAGGGCTCCCGGGAGATGTCCATCAACTCCGGGACGGCAGTCTGCATGCGATAGGCCAGTTCGTATGACGCAATGCGCGTCTCGATCTCCGCATCTCCGATCACTTGGTGGCGCATCTCGTTCAGGTCGCGAAGCGCGTCCAGCGAGTCCCGGCGAACGCCGCTGCTGACGCCGTCCGGGTTGGAAAGGAACAGCACCGGATCGCCGCCCGACCGGAACTGCACCCCTTGGTGGAGCGTGGGCAGGAAGCCAGCCCCCATGCACGCGGCGCCGCAGCGCGCCCCGCGACCCGATGACAGCGCCACGAAGCCCGGCAGGTTGTCATTCTCGCTGCCGATGCCGTACGTGAGCCACGCACCCATCGAGGGCCGTCCCGGTCGTTCGTGCCCGGTGAACATCTTCAGCTGCGCCGGGACATGGTTAAATTGGTCCGTCGTCAGCGAATACAGGAACGCGGCTTCGTCGACGATGCCGCTGATGTGGGGGAGGATCTCGGAAACATAGGTTCCGGTCGAGCCGTGCCTCCGAAACTGGAACTGCGGCCCGAGCAGGCTCGGGCGGCCCGACAGGAAGGCGAAGCGCTCACCTTCGACCAACTCCTCCGGCACCGGGGTCCCGTGAAATTTCCTTAACTGGGGTTTGTAGTCAAACAGGTCCAACTGAGAGGGAGCGCCGGCCTGGCACAGAAAGATGACCGCCTTGGCCTTGTGGGCAAAGTGCGTCCTGCTCGTGCTGGCCTGGGCAGCACCCTGGGCATCCCTTTCGAGGAGCGACGCCAGCGCCAGCGAGCCTAGGCTCACGCCGGCGGCGGAGAAGAAGTGGCGGCGCGTCGTCGCCAGGCCTGCGCTGTCGTTTGCAGTCATCGAGGCTACTCCCTGGTGAACGTCTCGTCCAGATTCAGGAGGACGTTGGCGACCATCACCCATGGCGCCAGCCCCTCGCCGTCGAGGCGACCAGGCCGATCCCCGAACGCCCTTCCCACTAGATCAGCGGCCTGCGCGGGCTCTGACTCGTACTTTTCCTGCATACGAGCCTGGAGCGCTAGCAGCCGGGCCAGCTCGTCCGCACTGGGCAGGCGCGCCAAGACAGCCCGGAACCCGCGGGTGATCCGGTCCTCGCGACTGTCGCCCTCCCCGGCCAGGATCCATTCAGCAAGTGCTCCGGCCGCCTCGAAGAACGCCGGGTCATTGAGAGTGTTCAGAGCCTGCAGCGGAGTGTTGGAAAGCGATCGATCGACCGTGCAAACCGTGCGGTCGGGCGCGTCGAAGTTCATGAACGGCGGATAGACGACAGTCCGCTTGTAGAAGGTGTACAGCCCCCTGCGGTACCTGTCGCGCCCCTCGCTGGTCGGCCAGCTCTTGAATCCACCCTCGATGAAGTGATCGCTGAACACTTCCGCCGGCTGGGGCGGGAACACGCTGGGTCCACCGATTTCGCGGCTCAGGAGGCCGCTGGATGCGAGAGCGATGTCGCGCACGGTCTCGGCGGCGACCCGCGTTCGGGCCCCTCTCGACAGGAGCTTGTTGTCTGGATCCTTGGCAATCCTCTCTGCGGTCGCCGCAGAGTCCTGTCGATATGCAGCGGATTCCATGATCGTCTTGAGCAACTGCTGGGTGTCCCACCCCGAAGCGACGAACTCCGTTGCCAGCCAGTCCATCAGTGCCGGGTGGGACGGCCGGTCCCCCTGCGAGCCAAAGTCTTCCCCTGTGGGCACCAGGCCGCGACCGAAGAGCCGGTTCCAGATCTGGTTGACCCGCACTCGAGCGGTGAGGGGGTTCTCGGGGGACACCAGCCACTTCGCCAGATCCAGCCTGGTGGTGACTGATTCCGGACGATCCGACGCGAGTACCGAAGGAACACCCGGGGACACGGGCCCCTCCAAATCCAGGAAGTTGCCCCGCTTCTGGATGCGGGTCTCCCTTGGCTTGGGCAGTTCGCGCATGACTAGCGTCTTCGTCGTGTGGCCGTTGCGAAACTCTTCAAGACTCGCCTCGAGCGAGCGGAACGCCCGCCGTGCGTCATCAAGTTCCGGCGCGATGGATCGGTAGTGTTCAGCAAGCCGCCGGGCGTCGGCGTCGGACCGCTGCGGAGGCCTCAGTGCCAGAACACGCCGCACTCGAGCGGGTGTCGATTGCAGGCCGGCCAGCTGCTCCGAGTCGAGTGACGTAGCCGAAATGCGGAACCGGCCGAGAGCACTCTTGCCTCCGCCCGGCGAGTCGTGGATGAGTCGGACCTTGAGCACTGCGCCCTCTGGCATCGCCACAGGCTCGGCGAGTCGCAGCAGCGCTTGCACCGGCTCGGCGGCGCGGAGGTCCTTGGCCGAAGGCTTCCAACCGGTCTCTGGCCGTCCGTCGAGAAGCGAGGAGAGGTCGGCAGGCGTCCATCCGCCGGCGTCGCCGGTTGCCGACGCGAAACGAACCCGCGCCTCCCGCTCGAACCCGAAGTACGGCTCGAAGTAGAAGCCGTAGGGGCCTCGGTCGTTCGTCAGCTTCAGCAGGATCTCGTTGGTCCCGGCCCGCAATTCAAACGCCACCTCCTCCTGGTCTGGCGCGATAGGACGTGTGGGATCCGCAGTGAGCACGACTTCCGAGTTCAGCCAGACCTTCAAACCCTTCAGGCTTCCCATCGATACGGAAACGGTCGTAGCCTCGGGCACCTCGACCGTGCGGAACACGTAGCTGGCGCAGTTCGCTTCCGAGTCGTCCGGGATGTAGCCCAGGTAATGGACCCGACCGTCCGCCCAATCCTTTCTTTCTAGCCAAGCCAGGTGCCCGTTCTCGTAGGTGGCGTTGAGATCCACCGCTGCTTCCGGCGGAAACACGGTCCGGAAGGCTTCGTCTCGCGAACCTACACGGAACGGTCCGATCGCATGCCAGCTGCCCCAAACGGGCTCGTTCGCGAGCACAGACTCTTGAACCGCTTGCGCTTGCTCGTCCCATGCGTCGGCCTCCACTCCGGTCAGGGAGAAGCCTCCCTCGCTGCCCCACCCTGGCCCGCTCTGCGGCAGGCCTTGATGAGGGAGCGACTCGATCCTGAGCCCTGTCACGGTGGTCGGCCCCGCCTCGAAACTCACTTCGTAGACCTGGGTGCTGCCGGCAGGTTCCCCGGCAAGGATCGAGCCGTCAGGCAGCACTTCCAGGTCCGGACCTCCGACGACTGCGGCCTCCACTGGACTGAGCGCCTTCCAAGCGCTCGTCCAGGCTTCCAGCCTAGGAGCAGTCTCGGCTTCCCAGGCTCGCTGCGAGGCCTCCAATTCCCGGGTCGGTGTATCGAGGACCTCTCTCGCAGCCTCGACCTCGTCGGCACGACGCTGCAATTCGTTCTTGTCGCCAGTGAAGACCTCCTTCTCGACAGAGATCTTGATGGCGCTGTCAGCGGTGTTGTTGAAGATTGCGTAGAGCTGGTAGTACTCGCTCTGCCTGAACGGATCGTACTTGTGGTCGTGGCACTGGGCGCAGCCGATCGTCGAACCGAGCCAGACGGTGGCAGTCGTGTCAACACGATCCTTGACCGTCGCGTCGTAGAACTCGTCGTTCTTCGAGCCTGCCTCGTTGTTGAGCATCGTGTTTCGATGGAACCCTGTGGCGACTAGCTGTTCCACGGAGGGATTGGGCAAGAGATCGCCAGCGAGTTGCTCGACCGTGAACTGGTCGAAAGGCAGGTTTCGGTTGAACGCGTCGATCACCCAGTCACGGTACGGCCAGATCGTGCGCGGCTCGTCGCTCTCGTAGCCGTTCGTGTCTGCGTAGCGCGCCAGATCGAGCCAGTAGCCGCCGAAGTGCTCTCCGAAGTGCGGCGACTTGAGCAGTCGGTCGATCAGCCGCCCGTACGCATCAGGCCTGGTGTCCGACAGGAACTCGTCCACCTCTTCGATGCTTGGCGGCAGCCCCCTGAGATCCAGGCTGGCGCGCCGGATCAGCGTTTCCCTGGACGCTTCCGGCGCGAAGGAGAGCCCCTCCCCTTCGAGGCGGGCCAGGATGAAATTGTCGACAGGATTGCGAACTGCCTCGGCGCCCTCGACCGCAGGCGGCCTGGGGCGCGCAGGTGGCACATACGCCCAGTGCCGTCCAACCGGAGCCGACTGGGCCCCGACGCTGTCCGGCCATTTCGCTCCCTGGTCAATCCATGACCTGATGAGATCGATCTCCGCTTCCGGCAGCTTGTCGCCGGCCATGGGCATTGGATTCAGGTCTCCGATCCCGGCGACCCTCTGAAACAGAGGGCTCTCGGCAGACGCGCCCGGGAGGATGTTCGGGCCGGACACCCCCCCATCCAAGGCGACGACCCTCGAATCCAGACGGAACTCGCCCATCTGCTGCGCGGCACCGTGACAACCCTGGCAACGCTGCTCGAAGATGGGATAGATTTCGGACACGAAATCAATCTCGCGTCCCGGGGCTTGTGCCGCAGCCTCGCCGGAAACCGCTAGGGATGCCACCAGCACGAGGGCCGGAACCGCCGCACGATGTGTCGCGATACTCGGTAAGGTCGCAGGCATCCGGGGGACACTTCACGCCGACGGGTCGCATCCCGGCCGTGGCTCCGTTCCAAGAGCCCGAATCCCGGGCGGCCTCCGGCCGAGCGCACTCCACGCAGGCTCGGCCGGTGCATGGACGGACAGCGATCCGCCGGCCGATGATGGCAAGTCCATGGGGATTATAGCCGACGCACCGGCGGCAGATTCTGGCCTTGAAGCGCTCACCGTGACCCGCGCTCGGACATTCTCCGGGCTCTGAGCTGCGACCGGCCGCTACCGCATGCCTCCGCTATTTGCCTTGCGGATCTCCGACTTCCTGCGGTGGCTCTCGAGGATTGCGCGCCCCTTCTCGCCCTTGCCGTTTCGAACACAGGCGAGGCCCCAGGAATAGTAGGCCTCGGCTAGCGAGGGATCGAGTTGGACGGCGCGTTCGAACAGGCTCTCCGCCTCGGCGTACTGTCCACCGCTGAATCGCATCGTGCCTAGGCGGTAGTGGGCTTCTGCAAGTCCCGGATCGCTCGCGAGAGCAGCCTGGACGGACTGCTCCGCTTCCGAATCCTGTCCCGCTGCCAGCTGGGCCATCCCCAGACGCAGCCAGTACCGCGCCGACTCCGGCCCGGCCCCGTGAAGGTCGAGGGCCGTCTGATAGCTCTCGATGGCTCGCAGAGGCTCGGAGAGGTAGTCGTATAGCGATCCGAGGAAATAGTGCAATTCGCGATCTGCCGGGTTGAGCTCCAGTCCGCGCCTGACAAACTCCAGGCCCACTTCCGCCGTGCCCAGTTCCTGGCAGATCAGCCCGACCGCGCCGTACGCACCGGGCGGCTGCGGGTCGATCCGCAATGCCGCCAGATAGACCTCGAGCGCCGAGCCCCATTGCTGCCCGGCAAGCAGGGTGTCCGCAAGGCGGCTGTAGAACACCGCTTGGCCTGTGTCGCTGGCCGCCACAGTTCGCTCGGGAGGGGACAGGCCCCGGCAGTTGGTCCGGGACTTGGCTCTGTAGAAGACCTTCGCCCCTTGCGCATCCCGGCGGGCAGCCTGCTCGAACGCCCTGCGGGCTTCCTCCTCCCTTCGCTGATCCAAGAGGAAAAGGCCTAGATTCAGATAGCCATCGGCTCGGCCTGGATCCATCCGGGCCGCTGCCTCGAGCTCGCGACCGGCCTCCGCCGTTTCGCCGAGCTGGGCGAGCGCCGAGCCGAGGAGGATCCGAGCTTCCACAGGAAACGATTCGACGCGGACCTGGGAGAGGACGTCCACGCATTCGCGGTAATCCTCCAGCTGATAGTGGGCGAGCGCTAGGTACATCCCTGCGTCGTACCATCCCGGCCGCCCCGCCCAGGCCTTCCGAAAGGGCGCGAGCGAGTGCCGGTACAACACATGCCGGAACAGGGCCTTGCCGATCGCAAGCAGCGTTCCGGAGTCCGATCCCTGCTCTGCTGTCTCCATCAGCAGGTCCGTGGCAAGATCCTCCCGGCCTGTGCCGAACCTCGCTTCGGCCAGGTCCAGCACGGATGCCGCGTGGCTGAGGCCGAGCCTGTGGGCGGCTTCGAGATGAGGCAGCGCTTCACGTGGTGCACCGAGCCGCAAGAAGCACGCGCCGGTGCGGTAACGGAGGGTGGCGCTGGTCTCGGCTGCCGCTGACGCCTCGTCGAGCACGGCACACGCCTCCGGCCTTCGACCTTGCCGGACCAGCACCGTCGCCCAAGGATCTGCGAAATCCAGGATCCGTGCGCCACGCTCACGGGCCCGGCTGAAGTGCTGCAAGGCCTCGTCGAATCGGGCTCTCGCCATGGAGATCCGCCCAAGCCAGCCGTAAGCTGCCGCCTCTGAGCCTGGCTCGCGCGCTGCGGCCTCGGCCAGCAGGGCCGCCTCGTCGAGCCGGCCCTGCTGGACGAGGGCGTTGATCTGCTCTCCGCGCGAAGTCCCCTCTGCCGCGCCGAGACACAGCGGAAGCACGACGGCCCACGATGCTGTGGCCATGGCCCGAATCGTCATCTGTCGACCGCCATACTAGCTCGCTCGAACCGAGCCCGGCCCAATGGCTTCGGAAGATTCCGGCCAAGTGGCCGTGGAGCCCGTGCGGGCGCGGAACCAAGCCCGTCCCTGCAGACAGTGCACTGATCCCGAGCCGGAAACCATCCAGAATCGGCTCGATGCGCTGTCGGCTCGATGCGCCATTGGGAAGTCCGCGTCTGTGATACACTCCGGCCGAAAGAGCGGCCGACCTCCGGGATCCGTTCGATGAGCTCCCCTGCCCTTTTCCGGATCAATCTTCGGGCATCGCTCCTGCGAGGCCGTGCAGGATTCCTATTCGTAGCCGCCCACTGCCTGCTCGGCCAGGATTCCTCGGTCCCGCGATTCGAATCCCACGTCGCGCCGATCCTGTCGGCAAACTGCGTGGTTTGCCACGGGGCAGAATCACCCCAGGCCGGGCTGGACGTGCGGACCAGGGAGGGCCTGCTGGCGGGCGGCAAGTCCGGCCCGGCATTGGTACCCGGAGCACCGGTCGACAGCCTGCTGCTGCAGAAGACGGCTTCGGGGGCGATGCCGATGGGCGACTCGAAGCTCCCACCGGGAGAGGTGGAGGTTCTCCGCCGCTGGATCGAAGGCGGTGCTCTCCTGGAAGGCGAGGGCGCGGCGACAAGCGGACCAGCGGCCCGGCAAGCGGCCAGCCCGCGCGAAATTCTGGTCACCATCGTCAACGTCAAGTGCCTGCTGTGCCACGGCAGGCGCAGGCAGGAGGGCGGGCTCGACCTGCGTACCCGGGAATCCCTGCTCGCAGGAGGGGTTTCGGGCCCGGCGATCGTTCCGGGGGATCCCGACCGCAGCCTGATGATTCGGAGGATCGCCGAGGAAGAGATGCCGCCCGCGGAGCATCAGGCTCGGCTTTCCTACCGCCCGGTCACCTCGGACGAGCTCGAGGACCTGCGCGAGTGGATCCGGAGCGGCGCCCCTTGGGATGACGAGGAACCGGAAGCCGTCGATCCAGCGTCGGACCCGCTCGTCAGCGAAGGGGATCGCAGCTTCTGGGCGTTCCAGCCGCCCCGGAAGCCTGGGCTGCCAGCCGTCGGCGCGAACGATCGGGTGCGCCAGTCCATCGACGCCTTCCTGCTACGGAAGCTAGAGGACGCGAGCCTCGCATTCGCGCCCGATGCTGATCGCCAGACGCTCATGCGGAGGGCGTACTTCGACATTACGGGGCTCCCTCCCTCCCCGGACGAAGTGGAAGCCTACCTCGCGGACGAAAGCCCTGGTAGCTACGAGCGACTGGTTGATCGCCTGCTCGAGTCACCGAGGTACGGCGAGCACTGGGGGCGGCACTGGCTCGACGCGGCGGGATACGCGGACTCGGAGGGCCAGGTGGACTTCGACGCCGTCCGACCTCACGCCTGGCGCTACCGCGACTGGGTCATCCGGTCTCTCAATGCGGACAAGCCCTACGACCGGTTCCTGCTGGAGCAGATTGCGGGCGACGAACTGTTCAACTACAGGAATGCAGAGCTTCCACTGAGACCCGAGGACAGCGACAAGCTCGTGGCTACCGGATTCCTGCGGATGGGGCCGGACGGCACGTACAGCGTGTCCCAGGGCTTCGTTGCCGAGCGGCTCACGGTTGTGGCCGATCAGCTTCAGATCCTGACCTCGACCGTCATGGGGCTGACCGTGGCCTGCGCGCGCTGCCACGACCACAAGTACGACCCGATCCCGCAGCGGGACTACTACCGGATGAGCGCCATCCTCAGGAGTGCATACGACCCTTACGACTGGCTGTCGCCGAACGAGTCCGATATCGGGCCCAATGCCGACTGGAACCCCACGAACACCCGGCTATTGCCCGGCGCCCCGGCTCAGGACGTTGTGGAGGTCGAGCGACACAACGCACCCATCGACGCAGAAGTTGACCGCCTCGCCGCGAAGGTAAGAGACCTGGCCGCGCCGGTCCGCAAGCAGCTCTTGGAAACAGAGGTACCGAAGGTTCACATCTCCGTGCTTGTCGACGTGCGGGCGATCGTGTCCGACGGGCTCGGCGAGGATCCTGAAGCCGCGTCCGAATCGGTGCTCGGCGCGGAGGGAGACGGGAGCGCCTTCCAAGAAGCCTCGGCCCTGCTGGACTCGCTAGTCGAGGCCCTGCGCAGGCGACGTATGCCGCCGAAAGTCCGGGCGCTATTCGACATGGGGGGCGAGCCGACCCGGGTCCACGTGCTGTACCGGGGCGAGCACGGGAATCCGGGACCTCCCGTCGAGCCCGGCGTGCCATCAGTGCTGAGCTCGGGCATCGAGCCCTACAACCTCGAACGGCTGGAATGGTCGAGCGGACGCCGGCTGGCCCTGGTGAAGTGGCTAGTGCAGCCGGACCATCCGCTGACCGCGAGAGTCCTGGTCAATCGAGTGTGGCAGCAATACTTCGGTCACGGAATCGTCCGCAGCGAAGGCAACTTCGGGATCACCGGGACACCGCCGACGCACCCCGAGCTGCTCGACTGGCTGGCGGTCGAGTTCGTCGAGCGCGGCTGGAGCCTGAAGTCCCTGCACCGTCTGATCCTCACCTCCACGGCGTACCGTCAGGGATCCGGACTCGACGAGGCGCGGCTCGAGGCGGACCCTGACAACACGCTTCTTTCCCGCTTCCCGCTGCGCCGGCTCGACGCAGACGGAATCCGCGACTCCGTCCTGAAGGCGGCGCAGAGACTGGATCCGACACCGTTCGGACCGCCGGACGAAATCGAGATCAAGCCCGACGGGGAGGTTGTGGCAAAGGCCTCGGATACCGGTCACCGAAGAAGCATCTACGTCCAGCAGCGACGGTCGAAGCCGCTCACCATGCTGGAAGCATTCGACGCCCCCCAGCTCAAGCCGAACTGCCTGAGGCGAACGAGATCCACAGTGGCGTCCCAGGCCCTGCAGATGATGAACAGCGAGATCATCCGCACGAACTCGCGCTACATGGCCGGCCGCGTGATCGATGCGGTCGGCGAGAACCGTGCCGCCCAAGTCGAGCGGGTCTACATGACCGCTCTCGGCCGCAAGCCCTCGGCCGAGGAGAGCGGCGACGGCGTCCGGACGCTGGCCGACCTTTCGGAGGCTTGGAACCGCAGGCTTGACGAGCGGGTTCCGATGGAGCCAAAGCGGGACAAGGCCAACTGGCTGGCGCTGGCGACGCTCTGCCACACCGTTCTGAATTCCGCGGAATTCGTCTACATTGACTGAGGCGATGACAGCACCAATGCGATCAGGTCAGGAATCCCGGAGACGCCGCACGAAGGATCCGGAGAACCCAGCCCGCCGCGACTTCTTCTCCCGCGTCGGAGACGGGCTGCACGGGGCCGCGCTGGCTACCCTGCTCGGCAGCGACTTCCTCATTCCGGGCGCGGCGGCCGCACCGGCCGAGCCGCGCAAGATCTACGACCTCACGCCACGCGAGCCGCATTTCGAGCCCAAGGCCAAGTCCGTCATCCAGTTCTTCATGAACGGCGGACCCAGCCAGGTCGACCTGTTCGACCCCAAGCCCGCACTTGCCCGGTACGAAGGGCAAGCCCCGGGTCGCGACCTCGCGAACGACATTGAATTCATCAACGAGGCCGGGGGCTTCATGCCTTCGCCGTACCGTTTTTCGAAGCATGGCCACTCCGGCATGGAAGTGTCCGAGGTCCTTCCGCACCTAGCGGGGCAAGTGGATGACATCGCCTTCATCCGGTCTATGTTCACGACCCACTTCAACCACGAGCCTGCCATCTTCATCATGCAGGGCGGGAGGCAGTTCTCGAACCGGCCGACGCTGGGCTCGTGGATCGTCTACGGGCTGGGATCGGAAAACCAGAACCTTCCAGCCTATGTCGTTCTGGACGATCCCAAGGGGCTGCCGGTCAACCACATCCAGAACTGGCAGGCCGGCTGGCTGCCGCCGGTCTATCAAGGAACACGGGTCCGCTCTGAGGGGTCGCCCCTGCTGAACTTGCAGCCCGAGGAGGAATATCCGCCCCCTGTCCTGGACCTAGCCCGCTCGCTCCTGGCACGCATGGACCGAAGGCACCGCGACGCCAGGGCCGGCTACCCCGAGCTGGAGGCGCGGCTGCTGAACTACGAACTGGCCGCACGCATGCAGCTGACGGCGAGCGACGCGCTGGACGTGGCACAGGAAAGCGAGGAGACTCGCGCGATGTACGGCCTCAACGACGAGCGGACGGAATCGTATGGAAAGCGCTGCCTGATGGCTCGCAGACTCGTCGAGCGCGGCGTCCGCCTCGTCCAGATCTACATCGAGGGACAGATCTGGGACAACCACACGGACCTGGACCGGGAACTGCGCTACGCCTGCGCCAAGACGGACCAGCCCATCGCGGCGCTGATCCAGGACCTCAAGCGCACGGGCCTCTTCGACGAGACCCTACTGGTCTGGGGCGGGGAGTTCGGTCGCCTGCCGCTGGCACAGAGCCGGGGCACGGGGGTGTCAGGCCGCGACCACGGCCCGACCGGCTTCACGGTCTGGCTGGCGGGCGCAGGCGTCAAGGGTGGCGCGATTCACGGAACGACGGACGAGATCGGCTACAAGGCCGTCGAGGACCGAGTCAGCGTGCACGACCTGCACGCCACCATCCTCCACTTGATCGGAATGAACCACCGCGATCTCGTCTACACGCACAGCGGCCGCGACGAGCGCCTCACGGACGAGTTCCCTGCAAGGGTCGTGACCGAAGTCCTTGGCGTGTAGCCGTCGATCCGACGCCAATTGGGCGACAGGAGCTAGCGCTCTTGGCCCGCTGATGCCAAGGTGGCTTGATTTGCAGGGGGCCGCGCACCCACCTTCGGTTCCGAGCAAATCCTCGCCTTAGACGGCGGTCCGGGCAAGGCTGCCGCGATTGTGACCGGCTCCAGCCAGGCAGTCCCTTCGTGCCTTGCGGCGGGAACGTCGAGTCGGTGCGGTGAATCTATCTCGATTCGTGCCTGAGCACCTCCAATGCTTGGCTGGTCCCGGCAGCGTACACCGTGGCCAGGCTCTGCTGCGGCCAGGTCGGCGCGATGTGTGTTGCCCAATTGGTAGAACTTAGACCTGCCGGTCATAGACGGGCGAGTCTGCAGCACGAACACGGAGTGGCGCTCAAGTGCTCACTGCACCCGAACTTGGCTGAAGGCGCGTGCACGCACCATGCCGGCAAGGAGAGCGCGCTGTTTCGGGCCGGGCAGCACGGCTTGATCGGGGAGAGGGTCGCCAATCGCGGCGACAACGAACTGGGCTATCGATGTCCTGTTGGAGGTGGGGCCATGATCCACGCGATCCGCATCCGCGGCTTCAAGCGTCTCGGGAAGGAAGTGGAATTCACCCTTCCCGGACATGTTGTGCTGGCCGGGCCCAACAACACCGGCAAGACCTCGGTTCTCCAGGCCATTGCAACCTGGTCCCTGGCGCTTCGGCGTTGGCGCGAACTCAACGACTTCAATCCACGCAAGGGGTACGGTCTCGCACCGATTACACGTCAGGCGTTCACAACGGTCCCACTGAGAAGCTTCGACCTGCTGTGGACGAATCGACTGTATAGCCGAGACGTGCCGGTCGAAATTGAACTTCGTCACAGCGATGGCTGGACAGTGGCGATGGAGCTGACTGCCGACAGTACCGAGCAAATCTACGTGCGGCCCCGGGCAGACACGGATCCGGAGACGTTGCTCTCTCTTGACTGTCGAACCGTGTTCGTTCCCCCGATGACCGGAGTCGGAATCGAGGAGCCGCTGTATCAGGCGCCGAAAGTCGAGCAGCTGCTCGGCTTGGGTCGACCAGGCGACGTCTTGCGCAACCTGCTGGTGGAAGCCAGCGGTAACGAGGCAGCTTGGCACGCGCTTCGCTCGTCAATCAAGCGGCTTTTCGGCCATGATCTCCGGCCTTCCGATGCCAGCGGCGCTCACATTGCAGCCGAGTTCACGATGCCCGACCTGACGACGGGGCGTACGACTCTGGACATCGCGAGCGGAGGGAGCGGATTCCAGCAGGTGCTCATGCTGCTAGCTCTTCTCAACACTCGACCGGGCGCGGTACTACTGCTGGACGAACCAGACGCCCACCTGCACGTGGTCCTTCAGGACGCCATCTTCAATGAACTGCGAATAGTTGCCGCCCGGCAGCGCTGCCAACTCATAGTCGCGACGCACTCCGAGGTGGTGATCAATGCCGTAGAGCCTCGGGAGCTAATCCTGATGCTCGACGAGCAAGGAGACCTGCGGACAACGCCGGGGACAGTCGAGTCCTCCCCGCCCTGAGGGTGCTGAGCATCGCCGACACAATGCTGGCGCTGGATGTGCGAGGCGTACTCTACGTGGAAGACTATTCGGGCTTCGAGATGCTCCCCGTCTGGGCCGGCCGGCTAGCGCATCGCGCAGAGCAGCTGTTGATGACCGAAGTGATGTGGAAGCCGGCGGTGTTGCAGACACGGGAACAGGGATTGGGGAGTCCCGGCGTTCGAGCGCGCGACCACTTCGAAGCGATCCGACTTGTGCGCGACGACATCCCCGGCCTCCAGCTGATTGACGGCGATGCTCACCCCGAGATCCAGAACACGGCAGTCACGGGAGTCGGTTTGCAGCGCCTCCGTTGGCAACGCTACGAAATCGAGAGTTATTTTGTCCACCCGGCGTCTCTGGCGCGCTTCGTCCAGACAATCTTCGGCACCGACGACTCCGTGCCGCATGTCGATGGCATGCTCGCCCTTTGGCGCGACCAGTTCCCACCTGCGGTGGTGCGCGAGCCGCTCGGGGATCACGAATTCCTGAACGTCACCAAGGCCCGAACTCGATTGCTGCCTCCGATGCTGGAGGCTGCCGGGCTAGGCGACCTACCTTACACACGCTACTGCGAGATTGCGGCAGTGATGCTTCCGGAGGAGATTCACCCCGAAGTTACCGAGAAGCTCGACCAGATCTGCCGCGCTTTCGGGGTCGAGCCGTGAGTCATCACCCAGTCGTCGAGCCCTGATCCAGTCTTCCCATCGCGGAGCCGGAGTCGCTTCGGCATTCCTCAGAGATCACTTGCGTGTCAGAGCGCAGCAGCAAGCACCGTGCGAACCCACACCGGACCCTGCTCCCTTGCGCAGCGAGGGGATTGGCTGCCTCCGTGCAGTGGAAGATTCCGAGGCGCACCCGGTAGTCCAGAGGGTCTGTCGGGACGCCGGGGCGAAGGTCGCCAGTAAGGCGCGGGCCCTGCCGGGCTTCGTCGGGACAGGACGTGAGTGGCCTCGAGCCTTCCGTCGTACAGGTCTTCGGGGCATCGCCACTCCAAGGTCCTAACCCCGGCTGCTTGGCGGGGCGGGACCTCGCGACGGCAGGACGACGGGGCTGCAGTTCCGCCATCATGCGACAGCAGGCGCCGATTGCCATGCAGCCCCGGCCAGACACGGTCCCGACGGATGCGGACTCCGGCGTACCCGACGGCGCGACGACGGCTCGCTGCGTACGCTGCCGCTGTACAATACGGGCAAGGTCGGTTTCGATGCCCCTTTCTCCGGTGCAATCAGCGCGCGAGGCGGGCCTGGCTACGGACAGGCTCTACATGGAAGACTTCTACGGCTGGTCAGTCCAGCAAACAGAGGCCCTCCAGCGGCGGGACCTCGAGGCGCTGGACTGGGAGAACGTGGCAGAGGAGATCGAGTCATTGGGGAGTGAGCAACGCAACGCTTGGGTGTCCCTTTGCGGAAGAGTGATCGAGCACATGCTCAAGATCGAGCACTGCGAAGGGGACGAGCATCTCGTGCACTGGGTAAAGGAGATCCAGGAGTGGCGGATGCAGATGGTCGAAAGGCTCCTGGCTAACCCCAGCCTGACCGGGAGATACGGCGAGATCTTCGGTCTCGCCTGGGATAACGGGCGGCGGTACGCGGTGGCGGGCATCGCCAGTTGGGCCGGGCACGCGCCCGTATCGAAGGCATGGAGGGACGAGAAGCGCCGCGTGGATGCGATGCTGCCTGAAGCCTGTCCGTACCGGCTGCTCGAGGTCACGGCCTGTAACACGGAAGAGCGCAGGCCGATGGTCCGGGACGAGATCATGCCGCCGAGCGTGGCGGCGATCCTGAACGAGCGTGCCGGCGGCGAGTACGCCGTCAAGCCGTGGACGGGACTTGACTTCAAGCTCCAACCGGGCCCCCAGTCAGTACGGGGTCCCGGGCGCTCGCGCTGACTTCCCGCACTCGGTCCGGCGCTTTGCTTCGGGAGGGGGCGCCGGAAGCCCTCCAGCAAGGCTCGTACCAATTCGCGGCGCAGCCGCTCAAGGCGGAGTGGACGACTTTCAGACATTCCAGCAGAGTGGTCACCTATTCTCCGTTCCACCGATGCGGATCCGGGAAGCGTCTGCAGGCCGTAAGACCGCTCGACGTTGTGGAACCAGGATTTGAACACGCGGATAAGCGGGGCGACGTGGTCCGCGAGCTCGTGCCGTACGGGGATGCAGGCGTAGGCTTGGGTCCGCTCTGGGCGCTCCGTCGCCGTACAATTCGGACAGTGTCGGTTGCGATGCCCCAATCTCCGGGTCCAGCAGCGCACAATGCGGGCCTGACTGCGGACAGGCTCTACATGGAAGACTTCTACGGCTGGTCAGTCCAGCAAGCAGAGGCCCTCAAGCGACGCGACTTCGAGGCTCTGGACTGGGAGAACGTGGCAGAAGAGATCGAGTCCTTGGGGAACAAGCAACGCAACGCCTGGGTGTCCCTGTGCGGAAGGGTAGTTGAGCACATGCTCAAGATCGAGCACTGTGTAGAGGACGGGAATCTGGTGCACTGGCAGAAGGAAATCGAAGAGTGGCGGCAGCAGATGGCCCAGGGGCTCGAGGACAACCCAAGCCTGACTAGGAGTTATCGCGAGATATTCGGTCGCGCCTGGGATTACGGGCGGCGATACGCGGTGGCGGGCATCACCGGCTGGGCCGGGCACACGCCTGTAACGAAGGCGTGGAGGGACGAGAAGCACCGCGTGGATGCGATGCTGCCCGAGGCCTGTCCGTACCGGCTGCTCGAGGTGACCGGCTGTGATACGGAGGAGCGTAGGCTGGAGGTTGGGCACGAAATCATGCCGCCGAGCGTGGCGGAGATCCTCAACCAGCGTGTCGGAAGCGAGTACCCGCTCAGACCGTGGCCGGGTCTGGACTTCAGGCTGCGGGAGCGTCCCCGGGCGGTACGGGATCCCGAGCGTTCGCGCTGACGCTTGGCGCTCGGTCCGAGGCATTGGCCCGGGAGGGGCGCGGACGGCGATCCCGGCCAGCGCGGCTCGATCTTGTGGATTCCTGAGGCCAGGACGCGGCCATTCCGCGCGAAGAGCCAGAACCGGTAGCGCGGGCCCGGGAACGGGCGCACCGGCGAACCAGCGGCGCCCTCAAGCACCAGACCGTGCCGAGGGTGTTCGTCGCGGCCACATGCTCGGGCACCCACTCCTCCCGATCGTTCAGCCGCCCGCAGGCGGCCAGATCTGGCCCACCGAGGGTCGAGATCGAGGGTGCGCCTCGCCAGATGGCTCGGCGAAGTGCTGAACCGCGGGGAGGCCTGGAAGGGATCGGATCACTCCATGCTGGCAGTGTTCAACGCGGGGTGGGAACTGACAGCTTCCAGAGCCGGCCCCGACCGAGCGGCGAAAGCGGTGGCGCGGCGCCGCTGCCGGCACAGAGTGGCGCTACACGGACGGGCTGACCATGCCACCACCGAGCATCAGGCAACCGCTGCGTAGAGGAACTCGTGACCGCGGTAGAGCCGCGCTGGTTGCACCCAAGTGAGTCTCAGGAATGTGCAGTTCGGTCGTGCGCGGAGACTACCCGCCGTAGGACGGATGGATTCCGTATAGGACTTCCTGGTCGGGGTCCGGCGGACCGGTGCCATTCCTGACTGCATTCCCGCCGTCGATGGTTCAGGGCTGGGTCGAACGACGCGTCGAATTGCCGAGCGCGCGAGCCCTCTCGGCCTGAGCCCTCGCGTCCTCCAACCTTCCCGCCCTCCGATAGGCAGCCGCCAAGAGCGCGTGCACACTGGCGTCCGGTGGCTGGGCACCCAGCAGCCCCTCGTAGATCGAGATCCCTTCGTCAAGCCGTCCCTCGAGCACGAGAGCCCTTGCCAGATCCTTCCTTGCATCCGATAAATCCGGGCGCGCGTGCGCGGCCGCACGTAGCGACTCGATCGCACGCGAACGGTCCCCTTGCAGCAAGCGTATCTTGCCGAGCAAGTAATTCGCCATACCGTGGCTGCGGTTCGCTTCGAGTGCGGAATCAAGGTACGGGACAGCCTCGTCGAACCGCTTCATCTTGAAGAGCACCCTCCCGATGGCGTGGCTCACGCCGGGATCCGATGGACTCAATGCTCGCGCCTCTCGGAACTCCTCCAACGCCCTGTCGAACTGGTAGAGCGGGCCCCTCTCGAAGTGTTCGCCCCGCAGCAACCGGACACTTGCTGAATCGGGGTTGATCTCGACAAGTCGATCGGCCACGTCCATTGCCATGCGCTCGTAGCTCCTGCCCAGTAAGTACAGCGCCCCTGGGTCCCCAGGCACTTGTACCAGAATCCTGCGAGACTGCGACGCGGCGGCCTCGAGGTCGCCCAGTTCGAGCGAGCAGCCGGCCAGCAGCCGCCTCGCTTCCAGGTGATCCGGACGTTCGCGGAACACACCCTCAAGCAGGCGCCCCGCGCGCTCGGGCTGGCCCTTCCGGTAAGAGTCCCTTGCATCCGCGAGCCGACGGCCAAGTTCCGCAGGGGGCTCTTCGTCGGCCGAAGCCGGGACCGGCTCGCTTGCGACCTGAAGGGCGGCCTGTCCCGCCAACTCGCGGACTCGACCGTCTTCCGGGCCGTAGATCTCGGCGGCTCGAAGGTGGCCCGCTGCGCCCCTGCGGTCGCCCGAGTCCAGCATGAGCGCCGCGAGCCTCAGGTGGCTCTCCGCGCTGCACGGATTGCTCTCCAGCTCGGACCGGAAGGAGTCAGCCGCGAGCGCGTGCTCCTCCCGCGTCCAGTGAACTTCGCCCTTCAGCCGGTACAGGCCGCTCTGCCCCGGCTGCCTCCGCCAGCGCGACCTCCGCTTCCCGCAGAGCGGCCTCGTAGACGCCGTCCATAGCGAGTTCTTCTGCCTTCAGCAGCCTTCCTGCCGGCGAGTCCGCAGCGGTCGAGAGCAGCCGTCCGAACCACTGCGAGGCGTACTCCGAGTAGGCCCGGGTCAACAGATTGAGCAAGTCCGGGTTTGCGGGGTCTCCCGCTCGGGCCGCTTCCAGCACCGGAATCGCCTCCGAGAGGCGCCCAAGGGCCCTCAGCGCGGCCCCTTGCCAGTACCTTGCCAACGGATTGTCGGCTTGAGTTTCCGGAGCCTGTTCCAACTCGGCCAGCGCCGCAGCGAAGCGGTTCGTGCGGTAGTAGCTGATGCCAAGGTACAGGCGGACCCCCGCTAAGCCAGGCTGCAGGCTGGCCGCCTTCTCGAGGGCAGGCACTGACGCTTCGAAATCCCCCTGCAAGTAGCAAGCCAGACCCAGGCCTCGCTGGGCCTCGGCACTGGCGGGCTGCAGTGCGGCGATTTCGGAATAAAGCGCCCGCAGGCGCTTCTGGTCCTGGCTGCGGCTGGCCTGCGCAAGCTCCGAATGCAGCCTGGCAAGCTGCCCTTGCGCCCCCGGAGCCTCAGTTTGTGCGGCGAGCGGGGCAGCAGCCGCTAGGAGCAATACGCCGGCTCCGACTCCGCGCGTGAAGCATCGGGATGACATGAGACGGAAAAGGATTGGGAGGGGCGCGCCGTGCGCTGCGAACGCCGACGCGCCCCGCTGTCAACCCGGCAACCTCTCCGATCGCCGGGCGAGGCCCTAGAAGTACAGCTTCGCCGCGATCTGGATCTGCCGCGCGTCCCCGGTCCCGGTGATCCTGCCCCAGCTCGCGAAGTTCGATGGATCCCAGCCTCCCGTGCCGGGATTGTTGAAGTTCACCCGGTTGAAGATGTTGAAGAACTCGAACCGCAGCTGGGCTCCGAGGCTCTCCGTGATCGGGATGTTCTTGTACACCGAGAAATCCACTCCGGCGTGCCCTGGACCCTCGATGATGTTACGACCGGCGGTTCCGAACCCGCTCTCGTCGCCAACGAACTCCGGAAGGTTCGGCAGGGCGAACGACGCCGGGTCGACCCATCGCTCGGGCGTCCTGAGATAGCGGATCTCCGAGCCGGCTAGATCCGGTCGCTGGCTGGTGCCCCGGCCTGCCACGTTGTTGTGGTCGCCTGTCAGCGTTGGCGTGAGATACCGTCCGCTGCGCAGCTGGACGATGGTGTTGACCTGCCAGTCGTTCAAGATCTTGTCCAGGGGGCCGGTCAGTCCCTGCAGGCGGGGCAGCCGCCAGACCATGTCGGCACTGAAAATATGCGCGCGGTGAAAGTCCGAGAGCCCGATCGACCCGCGCTCGTTGAGGGCGTTCTGCGCCGAAGTGCCTCCCCACTGCGAATTGAGATCCATCGACTTCGACCAGGCGTAATTGAGCCGGTAGCTCAGTCCCTCGCTGAAGCGCTTCTCGAGCTTCGTGGTCAATCCGTGATAGCTCGAGACCGCGTCCGACTGGTTCTCGCTGAATGCCCCGGTGTGGATCGGGAACGGCCTGCGCTGCTGGATGGTGTCGCCATCGGCGGGCGGGCCGGGCAGGGCGTTGTTCCCGTCGATGAACGAGCTCAGCTTGGTGCCCTTCGAGCCCACGTAGTTCACCTCCCACATCAGGTCGTCCGCGAGCTGGCGCTGGATGCCGAGGTTCCACTGCTGCACGTACGGCATGACGTTGTCGCGCCGCGCCGTGTGCTGGGCGCTTGGCCTGGTCGGGTCCAGTGGCGGGAAGGGGTCGTCCGAGGAGACCTGGTAGACGGTCTTGTTCGCCGACGCGAAGTTCTGGCCCAGCGCGAATGGGAAGTTGCCCCGCATGTGATTCCCTTCCCACGCAATGTTGGAGCCGTAGAACACCGAGTAGCCGCCCCGCAGAGTGGTCCGCTGCCCGAGAAGGTAGGCGAAGCCGAAGCGAGGCGCGAAGTTGTTCCGGTCGGGAACGATGAACGTCGGGGAAGTGTTGGCCGGCTCCCCGGTGATTGGATTGGGGCCAGCGAATACGAACTCACCGCCAATGGCGTCAAACCAGGACGCATTCGGCGGGTCGTTGCGGCTGCTGTACCAAGACGTCCATTCATACCGCAGGCCCAGGTTGAGCGTGAGATTGCGAGTCATCTTGTAGTCGTCATGAATGTAGATGTGCGTCAGGTCCTGCTTCATGTTGGCTTCGGTGCAAGAAGTGCAGCCCGGCGCCTCCAGGGGCTGGATCCTGCCTCCTGACGATGGGTACCCGAGCAGGAAGCTGGCGTAGGAGAAGCCCGTCACTCCGACCGCGTCCTGCGGGTCCGAGGTGGGGATCTTGTCGTGGTTCACGTTGGCGAACACGCCGTCGTGCAGCACGTGGCGGACCTTGATATCCGCACCGACCTTGACGGTGTGCTTGCCCGCAATCTTCGTGAACGAAGGCATGAACTGCCATGTGCGCTGGGGCCCGGAAACAAACGCCGTCAAGCCCGCCCCGGCGAATCCGGATATCCCGATCCCGATCGGGAAATCGAAGTCCTCCCGGAACGTTGCCGGAGACCCGACTACCAGCTGTCCGAGGCCGAGCGGCTCGGTCCGCCGCTGGATGTTGTCGGAGTTGTACCCGAATTTGAACTCGAAGATCGAGTTCGGGCTGAACATGTGCGTGTCGCTGACGGCCATGTTGCGGAACTTGTTGAAGAACGACACCTCTCGTCCGGGGAACGACTGGGGCGAGAGATTCTCGTTGTCGGCCCACGACCACCGGACGAAGAAGTTGTTGCTGTTGCTCACCTGGTGGTCGAGCCGGAGATTCAGCTGGTCGTCGTCGCGGCGGTCGGGTGTGGTGTTGATGAAGTTGGGCGCCTGGCCCGGGAGGTTTGGAAGGAACGGACCGTACACGCCCTCCTGCCAGGTCCGCGCCAGCTGGTGGAAGCGGCTCTGGGGAATGGTGTTGTTGTTGAACGGCTGGCGAGTCAGCAGTCCGTCGGCTGCCTCCTGGGTGCTCAGCAAGTCATAGAGCTGGCCGATCGGAGCGCCGTCGATGTTCGTCAGGAACCGCCCTTCCCGCATGTCCTGCGTCGGCACGGAGCTGAGGATCGTGCTCTCGCGCCGGAACCGGAAGGATTCCCAGTTCGCGAACCAGAACGTGCGGTTGCGCACCACCGGACCGCCGACAGCGGCCCCGAACTGGTTCCAGCGGAACGCGGCTCGCTCCGGCGCGAAGAAGGTGCGCGCGTCCAGCTTGTCGTTGCGGAAGAACTCGAATAGGCTGCCATGGACCTCGTTGGTCCCGGACTTGATCGCGACGTTCACGTTCGCGCCGGCCGCATCCCCGAACTCGGCGTTCGTGATGTTGGTCTGCACCGTGAACTCCTGGATAGCGTCCAGGGAAGGCCGAATCCCGTAGTGCTTGAAGAACGTCTCGTTGTTGTTCACGCCGTCAAGGGTGTAGTTGTTCTGGTCGCTGCGGTTCCCCGTGACGGCGACTGTCTGGCCGCCGATGATGAAGAACCCGCCGGCGCTCGCGCCCGGCGCAGCGCCGGGCAGCAGCATCGTCAGCTGGGTCATGTCGCGGCCGTTCAACGGAAGCTCCACGACTTTCTCATTGGCAACGACCGTTCCCAGCGTCGAGCGCGTCGTCTCCAGGAGCGGGGCCACGGTCGAGGAGACCTCGATCGTCTCGACAACCTCTCCGACCTGCAGCGCAACGTCGACACGGACGGACTCGTTGACACGAAGGGCGATGGATTCGATCAATGCCTTCTTGAATCCGTCCATCTCGACGCTCACCTCGTACGTTCCCGGCAGCAGGTTGAGGACGCTGTAGTCCCCTGTCGCACCGGTCTGCACGGAGCGCGCGATGTTCGTGCTCTGGTTCGTCGCGGTCACCATCGCGCCCGGAATCACGGCGTCCTGGGCATCGGTGACACGCCCTACGAGCGTGCCGTACGTGTTCTGGCCCAGTGCCGAGCCCGCGAAAGCTGAGAGCAGCACCAGGGTGCTCAAGATCCCGATCCATCGGATCCGGGTCTCTGAATTGGTGTTCATTGCGCTACGGTCCTTTCCTGCAAGGAATGCCGGGAAGTCCGATTGCGCGAGCCAAAGACGAGGTCACCGCAAGCAGCCCACCCGATTCATGGACCCAGCTGCCAGCCCCGCTTCTCGATCGCCTATGCGACCGAATCCTACCTGTGAAGTTGCTTGGCCAGCCCTGCTGGGTCCCTTGTCGGCCCCAGCCTATTGCCCGCCAGAGGCACTGTCAAGCGGAAATCCGCAGCCAAGAGCAGAAAAGGCCACATTGGCTGGCGACAGTCCGTCGATTGCACGACATTACCTCCGACACATCTCGGAAGGCCGATCGGCCGGGCCTGACGCTGACCGCGGCCAGGGCACTGTCAATGGATCAGCAACACCGCGGGGGAGGGCGGGGCCGGCCATCAGGGTGACTCGCAACCCGCGCCACGCCTGTGTTAGGCAGGCACCCCTGCAACTCTCGGGTTGGCGACTGCGTCACATTGGCAGTGGCCCGTTCAAAGTCCCAGGCTACGTCAAGGGCGACGGGTTCCGTGCATGCGGGCTCAGCCAAGGGCTTGCGGTCTCTGGACGCGTTCGTATCGAGCGTCGGAACACCCCCACAAGGCATCCGGCCGTCTCCACGTCCGGTACGGATCTCCCGTGCCGACACCCTGGGGACGGCCACGGGCAGTGCAATACGCTAGGCGTAAGGTCTCGACGTGGACGCTCATACTCCATGCCTGCGCCGGGCGTATCCCGCGAATGCCGTCGAATTTGCAGAGCTAGGTGCTGATTTGGTTGCTGGAGACCGGAATCCACCCACTCCCTTGAGCCGGCCCGCATCGACACGCTTCCGATCACGCCAAACCATCACGAATCGCGCTTCAACCGTTCCTGCGGTTAGAGGCGGCTTGCTCGCCTGTGCGACAGGTCCGGGGCTCGGTCGAGCGAACGGGGCTCTGCTCGCGGCGATCGTTGCATTCTGCCTTCCGGCCGCAGCCCAGGAGCGGCCGGTGTTCGAAGCGGAAACGACGCTGATGGAGATCGAGGTCCGCGTCACCGGCCGCAACCGGCAGCCGGTCAAGGACCTGACCAAGGAGGATTTCGAGCTCCTCGAGAACGGCAGCCCGCAGCGGATCGCCACGTTCGAGTTCGTCCCGGGGCCCGCACTAGAGGCCCGGACCGTGGCAGTGGATACCGGCCAGCCCGAGCCGGAGGCGCAAGAGGCTGAAGCTACGAACCAGTTGCGGAGGAGCACCTTCGTATACATTGCGACCCGCGGGCGCAGGGAGGATCGCACGCTCATTTCGAAGGCGGTGCGGGACTTCATTGACGAGAGCCTCGCTCCCGGGGTGCTGGTCTCCCTCGAAGGATCCCCATTCACATCCCGACGGAGCGAACTGCACGAGAGGCTCGACGAGATGGCGAGGCTGGGGTCCGGCGGCTTGGTCGACACTCTCGCCGTGGATCTGGCGCGGGATATCGAGTACAGCGACAGCTTCGAAGAGCTGCTAGGGGAGACCAACGAGGAGTTCGACGAGCAAGTCGAGGAGATTGCCGACCGGGCTGCCCTTTACCGACGCCTGCGAATGTACGAGTACATCGACCTGATCCGCGCCCTGAGCATTTACCCGGGCCGGAAGATCGTGGTGCTGTTCTCGACCGGACTTCCGGTCGATGACGAGAACATCGACATCATGAAGCTGGTGGAGGACGAAGCGACGAGGGCACGGGTCCGCTTCTTCGTCTCCGACGTGAGCCGCCTGACCGCGGAGCCTCCTGGCGGCGACGCGGAGAGTGCGGGCAACGCGGACGCGTACTTCGGCGACCCCTTCAACAACGGATTCACGCGCCAGGCGGAACTCCGGCAGGACAATCAGGACGGCCTCTACGAGCTTGCCGCGCGGACCGGCGGGCGAGCGGTCCTCAACAGCAACGACTTCGGAGAGGTGTTCGAAGTCGTCAATCGCGAGACCAGCGACTACTACTTGCTGGGCTACTACCCGGAAGACACCGAGCAGCGTGGCCGGCTGCGGCGCATCCGGGTACGCGTCCCAGGAAGGGGCCTGCGCGTGAGCCACCAGCGCGGCTATTACGAAGAGAGGCCCTTCGCGATGACGTCCAATGCGGAGAGGAACCTGCGCTTGCATCAGGCCCTTACCTTCGACACGCCATACACCGAGCTGCCGATCCGGATTGACCATGAGTTCTTCCGAAACTCGGAGGGTTCGCCGACGCTCGTATACAGCGTGGGCCTGCATGTCGGCGACATCCCGTCGGGCACGACCAAGAAGGGAGAGCAGCTCAAGCTGACGGTCGTCGCGAAGGCATCCGCCATTGGACCCGACGGCCAGCGAAGCATGATTCCCACGATCGACGAGCGCCGGTTCGAGATGACAGTGCCGGAATCCGCGCTGGAACGTGC
Organism: Bryobacterales bacterium; assembly: GCA_965263255.1. Taxonomy (GTDB): domain Bacteria; phylum Acidobacteriota; class Terriglobia; order Bryobacterales; family UBA6623; genus VXMF01. The sequence goes on along the minus strand of CBDHHA010000008.1, from coordinate 4,648,031 downwards.
CAGCGAGGATCCGAACGCCTGGCTGCACTACGGCTCGCAGATGAAGCTCGGGGCGGGCACCTACGACTGGAAGGTCGTCGTCCGCGAGGACGTGTCGGGACTGATGGGAACCTACGAGACGCGCATTCGGATCCCGGACTTCGAGGAGCGGCTCGGCGCCAGTTCGCTCCTGCTAACGGGCAGGATCGATGACGTGGGCAGGGCCCGCTCTGGCCGTGCCGCCCGGAACCGCGCCGAGGACGTGCTGAGCGTGGAGGGCAGCCGATTCTTCGCAACCGCCGTCAAGGAGTTCCGCAGCGGGGACCCCATCTATGCGCTGTACGACGTCTACAACGCGCCCGGCAGTTCGCTCGAGACCCCGCCCGGTCCGAAGCTCGCGTTGTATCACGAGAGGGAGCGTGTCGCTCCGCTGCCTGTCACGAGCTACCAAGTCGTGCCCGAATCGCCCTCGCAGAGACTCCGATACCTAGCCGCACTCTCCACTGCCAGGCTCCCGGTCGGGGATTACATCATCGCGGCAATGCTGCCGACCGACAGCACCAACGGGCCCGTCATCTACCGGAGATTCCGGATTGTTACGCCCGGGGAGGAATGACGCCGGCCAGCGGAGACGCGGCTAACTCGGCACGGCGGGTACTGCATGGCCAGCGGCAATGCACCGCAGGCCAAGAGCCGGCCCGGGCTGCACCCCGGCACCTAACCGCCTGACGTTGCCCGGCATTGGCGCCGGAAGGAACTGCCGCAAGGGACGGATTGCGAGAATCCGGTGCTCAGCCCTCCAAGCACTCGAACACCCGCCGATAGAACTCCGGGTGCGACTCCCAAGTCTGGGCCGTGACCATGTTTCCGTCGCGCACGGCTTCATCCTCGGAGTACGTGGCGCCAGCACGCTCGGCCTCCGACCGCACATGCACGTAGCACGTCACGTTTCGGCCGGCCACGAGGTCGGCCGCCACGAGGATCTGAATCCCGTGGCAGATCGAGAAGACCGGCTTGCCGCTGCTGGCGAATTCGCGAACGATTTCGACAACGCGAGGGACATGGCGCAGGAATTCCGGGGCGCGCCCGCCTAGCAGCAGCACCGCTTCGAAGTCCTCGACGCGCACGTCATCGAACGCAACGTCCGCCTCGAGTCCGTACCCCTGCCGCTCGACATAGGTGTCCCAGCCCGGCTCGAAGTCATGCATCACCAGGTGCAGGCGACGCACGGCCGTAGAAGCGACGACGGCTTCGTATCCGCTCTCCTGGAATCGGTGCAGCGCGTACAGTGCCTCGTAACTCTCTCCGGAATCGCCGGTGATCAGCAGGACCTTCTTCGCCATCGCTCACGATTCTAGCGACTTGCACGGGCGGCATTGACGCAGAGCCGGGTACCGTGCTCCACGCGCGGTCACATACCGCTGCGGTAGCGATGCTGGCACCAGGCCGTGGGCCAGGATCGCCGCGCGGACGATAGGCCCGCGCACTGCACACGAAACCCGGCCACGGTCCGGATGCCCCGTGCGGCTTAGGCGGCGCCGCCAGCCCCCGTGGACCCGTGATGAACTAGAGGCCCCTCAGGAACATGTTGGAGGCCCGCTCCCGACCAATCGTCGTACACGGGCCGTGGCCGCAGATCACCTCCACATCGTCATCCAAGGCCAGCAGCTTGGTCTTGATTGATCGGAAGAGCTGGTGTTGATCGCCGCCCGGCAGGTCAGTCCTGCCGACGCTGTTGAGGAACAGCGTGTCGCCTGCCACCAGCTTTCTCTCTGCAGGAATCAGGAGGCTGACACTGCCCTGGGTGTGTCCCGGAGTGTGGAGGACCGAAAATGTCGTCCCGGCAAGGTCCAGCGAGTCCCCGTCTCTCAAGCTCGAATCGACAGCAACATCCTTGGGCTGCTCCATGCCAAGCCAGGCAGCCTGCTCGCCAAGCCTGTCAAACAGTTCCATGTCCGCGTCGTTCAGGTACACCGGCGCCCCGGTGAGCTTGCGTAGCTTGCCCGCGCCGCCGATGTGGTCGATATGGGCATGGGTGACCACGATCATCCTCACCGTGAGTCCGTGCTTGTCGAGAAGGGATTCGATCCGCCCGATCTCGTCGCCCGGGTCAACCACGATGGCGTCGCGGGTCGTCTCGTCGCCGAAGATGATGCAATTGCACTGCAACGGCCCGACCGGAAGGATCTCCTGGATCATCTCTGGTAGGCTAGCAATTCGCCGGTGAGTGGACGCGAGGCGATGCGGCTCGGCGCCGCGTGGAGCGACGTTTCCTCGCAGGGGAGACTGCGGGCAACCGGCGAGGATCGAGCCCGCCTGCTCCACGCGATCTCCAGCAACTCGGTCGAGGGCCTGACGCCGGGACAGGGGGCCTATGCCTTCTTTCTCGACGCGCAGGGCCGCATCCAGTCCGACAGCCGTATCTTTGTCGACCGAGGCAGCATCTTGATCGCCTGCGAGGCGGAGGCCAAGTCCGCCCTCATGGAGCACGTGGAAGGCTACATCATCATGGACGACGTAGCCTTGGAAGACATCGGCGGCGCTGGACGCGTGCTCGCCGTGCTGGGACCGAAGTCTCGTGAAGCGGTTGCGGCGGTCTCCGGAGCCGTTCCGGATGATCCGCTGACTTTCGCACGCGCCGACGGCGTCATCCGGGTCTTCCGCGTTCCGGTCGGGGAGACGGACGGCTACTGGATCGAGGCCCCAGCCGAGCGCGAAGGTCAGCTCGTCGCGGCACTCGAGGCGCACGGTGCCGTCCCCGCGACCGAAGCGGAACTCGAGGCACTCCGCGTGGAGAATCTCGTCCCCCGGTTCGGAACGGACTTCGGGCCCGAGAACATCCCCCACGAGACCCAGCAGCTGAATGCTGTCTCGTTCACCAAGGGCTGCTACACGGGCCAGGAAATCGTGGAGCGCGTGCGCTCCCAAGGGCAGGTGCGACGCCTCCTAGTGGGCCTGGAACTGGAATCCTCGGACGTGCCGAGCGACCTAACCGTGTACCTGGACGGCAGTCCCGTCGGCACGATGACGTCTCCGACCGTCGGCGAGCCGCCCGGCGGCAGGGCCCGTGGCTTCGCGATCGTTCGCAGGGAGGCCGCGCAGCCCGGGACGCCCGTCACGGTAGGCCCGTCGAAGGGCTGGGTGCGAGACGCGGCCCGCAAGTGAGTTCGCTGAACCGGCGGGCCGTCCTATCCTAGTGTCAGTCCCCGCGTGACGATGGAGTGTTGCGGACAGACTCACGTCGGTCTGGTTCGGCGTGGCAACGAGGATTCCTTCCATGCCTCTCCCGATCTCGGCTTCTTTGTCGTGGCTGACGGCCTTGGCGGGGAAGCCGCAGGCGAACGGGCTAGCGGGCTAGCGGTAGAGGTCCTCTCGTTCGCTGCCGACGAAGCCGGCGAGTCCCTGACGGTCGGGGGCTTGGTTGACGCCGTGGAGCTAGCGAATCGTCGGATCCGCCTGGAGACCGAATGTGATCCGACCCTGCGCGGAATGGCAACGACAGTCACAGCCGCCATCGTGCGCGACGGCACTGCGGAGATCGTGAATGTGGGCGACAGTCGGGCCTACCGGCTGTCGGGGGGCAAGCTGGAGTGCCTGACCACGGATCACACATGGATCCAGGATCTGGCGAACGCCACTGACGTGAGCCCGGAGAGCCTCAAGGAGCACCCCTATCGGCACACCCTCACGCGGGCCGTCGGCGCGGAGGAAGCCGTGGCGGCCGATACCGTCAAGGCCGCCCTGGCTCCCGGCGATGTCCTACTGCTTTGCAGCGACGGCTTGCATGGGGTCGTTCCCGCCGACGAAATCGCCGGCTGCTTGGAGTCGGGATGCGAAGCCCAGCAAATGGCGAAGGCATTGATCGACGCCGCGATCGCGAAGGGTGCCCCGGACAACGTAACCGTTATCGTGGTCCAGCAACCCCGCAAAGGGTCGGACTCCTAGCGGAACTTACCTGAGATCCTGGCGGCGCTCCGTCAGGGCATCGATGCGATCCATGTCCAGGCCGAACCCGAGGCCTGGCTCCCGGGGGACTTCAATCGTGCCGCTCGCGGACACCCGGACCGGCGGCTCAACGACGTCACGCTGCCAGTACCGCTTAGAAGCGGACACGTCGCCGGGAAGGGAGAAATTCGGGAGCGTCGATAGCGCAATGTTGTGAGCCCGGCCGATACCGGACTCGAGCATGCCGCCGCACCAGACGGGCACGCCCGCCTCCTGGCAGATGGCATGAACGCGCATCGCCTCGGCGAATCCTCCCACGCGCCCCAGCTTGACATTGATGATCCGGCACGCACCCAGGCGGATCGCCTGCTCGGCACGGTGCGCGCTGACAATGCACTCATCCAGGCAGACTGGCGTACGGAGGATCTCCTGCAGCGTGGCGTGGTCGATCACCTCGTCGTGGCCGAGCGGCTGCTCGATCATCATCAGGCCGAACTCGTCCAGGGCCTTCAGCCGGTCAGTGTCGTCCAACGTGTAAGCGGAGTTCGCATCCGCCATCAGCGCTATGTCCGGAAACCTGTCCCGGACCGTGGCGATCACGCCGATGTCCCGGCCAGGCTTGATCTTGATCTTGATCCGCTGGTATCCGGCCTCCAGCTCGGCCTCGATGATTTCCAGCAGCGACTCCGTCGAGTCCTGGATGCCAATCGAGACGCCGCAGGCAATCTCGCTCCGGGTACCGCCGATGTGCGCCCAGAGCGGGCGGCCCGCTCTCCGGGCTTCCAGTTCCCAGCACGCCGCCTCAAGCCCGCCCCGCGCCATGCGATGGCCCCGCACTGCCCCGGTCAGGGATCCGACATCGCCAGCGGACCCGACATCCTGGCCGAGAACCCGAGGGGCGGCGAAATCCCGGAGAACCAGCCACGCAGCGTCAACCCATTCCTCGTTGTAAAACGGCCGTTCCCCGCAGGTGACCTCTCCCCACCCAATCGCGCCGTCGGAATCCTCGACCTCGACCAGCAGGATTCGGCGCTCGGTAGTGCGCCCGAAACTGGTCTCGAACGGGCGCACGAGGTCCATGCGGATCTGGCGTAGGGTAATTCGCCGAATCCGCACTGCGCTTGCCTTCTATCGCCTCTGGCAGCGGGGGCAGAAATGCGTGCTGCGCTGCGCTACTAGGATCCGGCGGACGGGCGTGCCACAGCGGGCGCAGGGCTTGCCGGTCTTGCCGTAGACCTGGGTCTGCAACTGGAAGTATCCCTGCGCGCCGTTGCTGTCGACGTAATTGTTGACGCTCGTGCCCCCGGCTGCAATGGCATCCTGCAGAACCTCCCGAATCGCCCGATGCAGGTCGGCAGCCTTGCGGGGTCCGACACTGGACGCCGTCCGCTGCGGGTGCAGTCTCGCCCGGTACAAAGCCTCGTCCGCGTAAATGTTCCCCAAGCCTCGCAGGAACTCCTGATCCAGCAGCAGCGCCTTCAGCCTCGCGCCGCGACGGGCGAGTCGTGCCTCGAAGTCGTCTAGCTGGATCTCGAGCGGTTCCGGCCCGAGCTCGGCGAGGCGGGGCGGGATCTTCTCGGACCACTGCCAGCGTCCGAACTTGCGGATGTCATGGTAGACCAGCGTGCCCCCGCCCTCGAACGTCATCTCGGCGCGGGTGTAGGGCCCGGCCGCCCCTCCGAGAAGCAGGTTGCCGGTCATCCGAAGGTGCACGACCAAGAGAGACGGCATGCCCTCCTTGCTGAGCCGGAACACGAGGTACTTGCCATGGCGCTCGAGACGCTCGATGCACTGCCCTCGCAGCGCAGACTCCGTCGCGCGCGGATCGCCCACGCATGTCCGGTCCCAATGGAAACGAATGGCCTCGATCGTCCTGCCCTCGACAAAAGGCGCCAGGCTGCGACGGATCGTCTCGACTTCCGGGAGTTCGGGCATCGGCTTTGCGGGGCGCGGGCTCCGGCTCAGGGCGCCGGGCTCACCATCTCCGGCAGGACCGAGCCGATCTCCCCGTGAACGACCCAGTCCGCGATGCCGTCCAGTGGCGTCTTCTCGCGGTTGACGATGACCAAGCGAGCGCCGGCGCGCTTTGCGATGCGGGGAATCGAGGCGGCGGGCTCGACCACCAGCGAGGAACCCGCCACCAGCAACAGGTCGCAGCCCTCGGCCTCCCGGATCGCGCGGGCCATGACATCGGCGGGCATGGACTGGCCGAACGAGACGGTCGCCGGCTTCAGGAAACCCCCGCAGTCGCGGCATCGCGGGGCCTTCTCGCCAGCGTGGACACGGCGACAGCCTTCATCCGAGCTGATGCGGTCCCCGCAGGACAGGCACTCGATTTCGGTGGTCGTGCCGTGGAGTTCCAGCACCTTGTCTGCGGGTAGTCCGGATCGCAGATGGAGACCGTCAATGTTCTGCGTGACCATCGCCGCCAGCTTCCCGCGCTCGTGGAGCGCGACAAACGCCCGATGGCCGGGGTTCGGCCGCGCCTTGCGCATGGCCGGCCACGCCGCGACCTTCTGCCTCCAGTACTCGATCCGGCCGTCCTCGCTCGCCAGGAACTCCCGGAAGTCGACGATCCGGTCGCGCGTCCACCTGCCGCCGTTGCTGCGGAAATCAGGGATGCCCGACTCCGTGGAGATGCCAGCTCCCGTGAATCCGACGATCCGTGATGCCTGCTCGATCCATTCCCGAACCGTCCGCAGACCCACTTCGCGCATCCTAGCACGGCGCCCGGCAACGGAGGCCGCCTCGTCGCCGCGATACTATGGCCCTTCGGAGGCCGGAATGTTCGAGTACCGAGGCGTGGATTTCATGGAGTTCGACTCCTTGCTGAGCGAGGACGAGCTCCGGGTGAGGAAGACCGTGCGCCAGTTCGTGGAAGACCGCTTCCTGCCGCTGGTCAGGGAGCATTTCCGCGCCGGTACGTTCCCGAGCGAGCTGACGCGACCCATCGCGGAACTCGGGCTCTTCGGCGCGAACCTGGAGGGCTATGGCTGCGCCGGCCTTAGCAACGTCGAGTACGGGCTTGTGATGCAGGAGCTCGAGCGGGGCGACTCGGGCCTGCGCAGCTTCGTCTCCGTGCAGGGCAGCCTCTCGATGTATGCCATCCACTCGTACGGGTCGGAGGAGCAGAAGCGGCGCTGGCTGCCGGGAATGCAAGAGGGCGAGGCGATGGGCTGCTTCGCCCTGACCGAGCCCAACTTCGGCTCGAACCCCGGCGGCATGCTGACGCGGGCCGTACCTGACGGAGACGGGTTCGTGCTGAACGGCGAGAAGACTTGGATCACGAACGGAAGCGTTGCGGACGTGGCGGTCGTCTGGGCGAAGCTGGGCGACACTGACAGAATCCAGGGTTTCCTCGTCGAAACGGACCGCCCTGGGTTCACGGCTGTCGACCTGCACAACAAGCTGTCGATGCGGGCCTCCACCACGTCGAGCGTGGGGCTGAGCAATGTTCGCATCCCGGCCGGGAATATCCTCCCGGAAGCGCGGGGCCTCAAGGCCGCGCTGGGCTGCCTAACGAACGCCCGCCTGGGCATCGCCTGGGGCACGATCGGAGCGGCGATGGCCTGTTACGACTGCGCCCGGCAGTACACGATCCTGCGCACGCAGTTCGACGACCGCCCGATCGCCTCCCACCAGCTGGTGCAGGGCGAGCTCGCCTGGATGATCACCGAGATCACCAAGGCCCAGTTCATGACCCTGCACGCGACCCGGCTCAAGGACGCGGGCCGCTCCAATCCCGCCCACGTCTCGATGATCAAGCGCGCCAATGCCGAGATGGCGCTGGAGGTCGCGCGACGCTCGCGCGACCTGCTCGGGGCCAACGGCATCACCGACGAGTACCCGGTCTTCCGCCACATGTGCAACCTAGAGACGGTGAAGACCTACGAGGGGACCCACAACATCCACACTCTGGTGATCGGCTCGCACGTCACGGGAATCCCGGCCTTCAAGTAGGCCCGGGCCGGCGCCATCCAGCGTGTCGCGTTCACGGCAAGGCGAGATCCATCGAAGAATCGACAATAGTCCGGTCGCGATCGAAGACGACCAAGCTGAGACTGCACCCCACCGGGAGTCGACTCGTCAGTGTGCGAGCAAGCCTTCGATTCTGAGCTGGATCCGCCGGAAGATCTCGCGCCCCGGCAGGGTCGGGTCCACTGTCGAGAAGCCGTAGCGATTGCTGATCGCGGTCAAGACCTCGATCAACTTCGCTTGGTGTTCCAGAACGCAATCGTACTGCTCCTCTCCGTACGGCACGTCAATGCTGCTCTCCGAGCAGTCCGGTAGGGGATCGGACACGTACTCTAGCCCCTTGGCACTCATGGGATCGCCACTTCCTCCAAGCCAAGCAGTCGTAGGATGTCCAGCTAGAGCGATACGCCGAGGCGTTGCGCGACGACGTCCCGAAGCTACCGCTATTGCTCCTGGATGGTGCCCGCAGCTTCGATCACGGAGAATTCTATCCCGTCGGATTCTGAATCGTATCCTGCATGGTCTTCTTGGAAGCTAGCAATTTCGTCACGAGCTCGGATAGTCCCTGCTTCGGCAGCATCGTACATTGCAAGCGTACCGTGGTCGTTAGCTTTACTGATCTCGTCCCGCTTAGCAACATGCCTTCTATTGTCGAGTGCGAGCAGCGGGCGATGGTCGGCCTACCTGAATTCGCTAGCTGTAGGCACCGCCGTATCTGATCCGATTTCACTGACCTCACGGACTAGCAGATTCGCGATTGCTTAGCGGTAGACGAGCTCCGAGACAGCTTGTGACTCGGACAGCACCTTCAGAATCGATGCTGCAATACGCGCTCGCGCTCACGCTCGATTTCCTCGCGGGTCGAGTACTGGCCTTGCCGTAACCTGATATTGCCGCTACTCAACCGCGCTACAAGTCTCCTCTCTCTTGCACGGCGACAAGCGGTATCGACAGACTCCGGTGTCGCAGGGTCTCGGACAGCAAACGCCAAACGTATGGTTCGGAACAGATCCTTCATGAGGTATCTCCCTTCCTCAGATACCGGTACAGGCAATGCCTGTAGCGCGAGACATCGCCATTGAGTTTACCTAAACGGTAGCGTCAAGCGCACACCGTAACCGTCGCCCCGGGAGGCGTATGCACTGTCGTGGGGTGAGAGGTTTGTCGAGAGTCTCGTTCCGTGCAGGGGCCTTTGCGTGCAGGCATGAATCCCCCATGACCTCTACTCTGACACTGGCGGGTCATTTTCATACGCAGTTTGAACGATATCATCGATCAAATCATCGGACATGAGTCTTTCGCTTTTGAGATTGTACTTCTCTCTATAATACAATAGGCGTTTCCGTGCCCATGTTTCATTGATTTCAGGATGGTACTTTCCTGACCGTCGTCGGAGATCTCGCTCAACTTTCTCTGAAATTCCTAACGTTAGGAATCTATCTCTATTCACGACGAATGCACCGTGGTCTTCAAGCAGCTTAGCAATCCCCAAGTGTCCCGTCAGATATGCGTGGTAAATTACCGGGTTCTCGCCCCCAGGTGATGTGGTGTGGACGTCGGCCCCTTGGCGTATGAGTTCCGAAGCGATCGCAATCGAGCCAGTTACTGCTGCATAGAACAGCGGGGTAACGCCAGTGTTATCCCTAGCCTCCAGATCAGCGCCATAGCGTATCGCCTCGTTGGCAAACACGAAGCCGTCGTCCTGCATTCGCACTACGACGGCATGTAGCGCGGTTCTCCGATGGGAATCAACCTCGTTCGGGTCGTGCCCCGCCTGCAGCAACCCCACGAAGGCATCAATGTCCTCATGATCGATCGCATCGTGGAGAGCGCTCTGGCCCTGCGCGGTATGGCTCACTCCGAACGCCAAGCAGGCGGTAGTGAGCAATGCCAAAGTTGCCCGTCTCACTCGATTCCTCCAGCCGCTAGGCGGCAGCGTGGGGCTCAGTATAGGCCAGACATGAGCTTGCCGTCGGCGACGCGGCCCTGCGCAGCTTCGTCTCCGTGCAGGGCAGCCTCTCGATCTATGCCATCCACTCGTACGGGTCGGAGGAGCAGAAGCGGCGCTGGCTGCCGGGAATGCAAGAGGGCGAGGCGATGGGCTGCTTCGCCCTGACCGAGCCCAACTTCGGCTGGAACCCCGGCGGCATGCTGACGCGGGCGGTGTCCGACGGCGACGGGTTCGTGCTGAACGGCGAGAAGACTTGGATCACGAATGGAAGTGTTGCTGACGTGTCGGTCGTCTGGGCGAAGCTGGGCGACACTGACAGAATTCAGGGCTTCCTCGTCGAAACGGACCGCCCTGGGTTCACGGCTGTCGACCTGCACAACAAGCTGTCGATGCGGGCCTCCACCACGTCGAGCGTGGGGCTGAGCAATGTTCGCATCCCGGCCGGGAATATCCTCCCGGAAGCGCGGGGCCTCAAGGCCGCGCTGGGCTGCCTAACGAACGCCCGCCTGGGCATCGCCTGGGGCACGATCGGAGCGGCGATGGCCTGTTACGACTGCGCCCGGCAGTAGACGATCCTGCGCACGCAGTTCGACGACCGCCCGATCGCCTCCCACCAGCTGGTGCAGGGCGAGCTCGCCTGGATGATCACCGAGATCACCAAGGCCCAGTTCATGACCCTGCACGCGACCCGGCTCAAGGACGCGGGCCGCTCCAATCCCGCCCACGTCTAGATGATCAAGCGCGCCAACGCCGAGATGGCGCTGGAGGTCGCGCGACCTACTCGGGGCCAACGGCATTACGGACGAGTACCCGGTATTCCGCCACGTGTGAAACCTGGAGACGGTGAAGACCTACGAGGGGACCCACAACATCCACACCTTGGTGATCGGCTCGCACGTCACGGGAATCCCGGCCTTCAAGTAGGCCCGGACCGGCGGCAAGCCCGCGCGTTAACTGCCGGCAGCCACGGAATCGGGGCGCACCGCATCGAACAGATCCCTGAGATCGTCAACCAGGTAGTCGGGCGGATGCAGCTTGAAGTCTTCCGGCCGGAGTCCGAAAGTGACGCCTGCGCAGGCGACGCCCGCGTTCCTGGCAGTGAGCACGTCAACGGAGCTGTCGCCGACCATCAGCGTCTGCCCGAGGCCGAATCCGGTCTCGCGCATGATCAGGCGGAGGCCGAAGGGATCCGGCTTCTTGGTGGCAAAGCTGTTGCCTCCGTACACCCGCTCGAAGTAGCGGTCCATCCCCAGGCCCGCGATCATCTCGCGGCTGAACCGCACCGGCTTGTTCGTAAGCACCGCCATGGTGGCGCCCGACTCGCGCCAGCTGTCCAGCGCCTCCCGGACTCCCGGGTACGGCTCGGTGTGGACGAGCATGTTCTCGCGGTAGTAGTCCAGGAAGTGCGCAAGGCCGTCCGCCACGTCCCCCTCGGAAGCCTCCGGTCCCAGCGACCGGCGCACTAGCATCTCAGCACCGTTCCCGACATAGGACGCGACGGTCGACATCGCCAGCGGCGGCAGGCCAGCCCGCTCGCGCGTGGCGTTCACGGCAAGGGCAAGATCCATCGACGAGTCGACGAGAGTGCCGTCGAGGTCGAAGACGATCAGGCTGAGACTGGAACCCACCGGAAGTCGGCCCGTCAGTCTTCCAGCAAGCCTTCGATTCTCAGCTGCATCTGCCGGAAGATCTCGGGCGGCGGCAGTGTCGCGTCCACTGTCGCGAAACCGTAGCGCTCGCTCATCGCATCGAGGACCTCGATCAGCTTCGACTGGTATCCCAGAAAGCTCTCGCACCGGTCCGTGCCGTACGGCACGTCCATGCCGCTCTCCCAGTAGTCGAAGTACTGCTGGCTGCGAACCACCCGGGGGAGAAGATCCTGCGCGGGCGCCCGAAGGTAGAACGTAGCGTGGGGCACGAGCGCGAACCCGGCGACTCGCTCCAGCCAGTCCGAGTCCTGGTGCCGTGCAGCCGCCCTCGCCACGACCGAATAGAAGTATCGGTCTGTCAACACCACGAAACCGGCCCGCAGGGCGGGTATCACCACGTTCTCAAGCCGGTCCGCGAAGTCGGCCATGTAGAAGAGCGCCATCGTGAGAGGCCCCAGCGTATGGCCCTGCTTCGCCTGCTGGATCCCCTCTTTCGTCAGGGCCGACCGCGCCATTCCCGTGTCCACGACGGCGTGGCCGCGCTCTTCCAGCCATGCGCGCAGCAGGTTCACCTGCGTGCTGCGGCCGACCGCGTCCGGACCCTCGATGGCAATCAGCTTTCCGAGCAGGCCGACGGTGGACACCCCCGGGAGGGGATCGGAAAAGTACTCGAGAGCCTTGGAACTCATGGGACTGCCACTTCCTCCAAGGCTGGCAGTCGCAGGATGTCCCGCTCGAGCGACTCGCCCAGGCGCTCCGACACGATTTCCCGAACCTGCCGCTGCTGCTCCTGGATGGTGCCCGTGGCGTCGATCACGGCAAATCCCATCTCCTCGGCCATGGAATCGTATTCCGCGAGGATGCGGGCCTGGAACTTGGCGAAGCTCTCCTGGATGTCCGTGCTCAGATGGAGATCCATTCCCGCCTCGTAGTACTTGAGGGCCGCCCTCCCGCCGAGAATGCGGTCGAGCGCCACTTGGAGAGGCACCCGGAAATAGAAGGCGATGTCCGGCTTGACCGCCATCCGGTAGAGGTTCCGCACCCACGCCGGCCTGACCCCCCTAGCCACGTCCCTGGCGAAGGCCGTGTACGCGTAGCGGTCCGCGCAAACCACCGCCCCGGCGCCGAGCATGGGGATGATGTTGCGCTCCAGGCGGTCCGCGAAGTCAGTCGCGTGGATCAGGCTGAACGTCGTGGGCGTGAACATCTGCTTCTTCTTGCCCTGGCGCGTGCTCTGACGCACCATCGGCGAGGAATTCCACTCGCTGAACGACACCACGAACCGCTTCGAGGCCAGCCACTGGCGCAACAATGCCAGCTGCGTTGACTTGCCGGATCCGTCAATGCCCTCTACGACGATCAGCTTGCCCGGATAGCGGTTTGGCTGGAACTGCACGGCGACAGCAGATCCCTAACTGTAGCACCGGGCCGCCGCGACCCCGCCGGCGTTCCAGCGAGGTGTTCGAGCGAGGCTACCTCCTCGCACCTTGTAGGATTGGGAGGATGCTGGAGTCGCGAATCGACTCGCTCTTCGAGCGCAATCCGGAATCGTACTCGCATCAGGATCTGGAGACATTCCGCGAGTTCAAGGCCGGCCTTAACAGCGGCACTGTCAGGGCCGCCGAGCCCGACGAATCCGCTGCGCCCCACGGCTGGCGGGTCAACGCCTGGGTGAAGCGCGGAATCCTAGTTGGGTTCCGCATGGGCCACAGCGCCGACATGTCCGACCCCGGAAGCCGGTTCCGCTTCATCGACAAGTCCACCTACCCGCCCCGCCAGCTGAGCGTGGAGGACAGTGTCCGGGTGGTGCCCGGCGGCTCCAGCCTCCGGGACGGCTGCTACGTGGGACGCAGCGTGACCTGCATGCCGCCGATGTACATCAATGTGGGCGCATACGTTGACGACGGGTCGATGGTCGACTCGCATGCCCTAGTGGGCAGTTGCGCGCAGGTCGGCAAGAACTGCCATCTCAGCGCCGCCGCCCAGATCGGGGGCGTTCTCGAGCCGGTGGGCGCACTGCCGGTCATCATCGAGGACGACGTGCTGGTCGGCGGTAACTGCGGGGTCTACGAAGGGACGATCGTGAAGCGCTCCGCCGTGCTGGGCGCCGGCACCGTGCTGACCCGCTCGACACCTGTCTATGACATCGTTCGCGACACGGTCCACCGTGCCGAGGGCGACCAGCCGCTTCTCATTCCCGAGGGGGCGGTCGTAGTCCCCGGATCCCGCCCGATCACGTCCGGGACGGGCCAGGAGATGGGACTCTCGCTGTATGCGCCAGTGATCGTCAAGTACCGCGACGAGCGGACGGACGCGCGCGTTGAACTGGAGTCGCTGCTCCGCTAGGCCGCTCGCGGTACTTGCGGAGCTAGAACTCGCAACATGGCATCGACTGTACCGGATGACCCGCGCGGCCGGGGCCTCGTCCGCAGCCTGCCAGAGCTACGGGCGCTGGCGAGAGAGCGAATCGGGAACCGACTTCTGGTCAGCGTGTCCAATCGCGAGCCGTTCGTGCACACGCACGGGCCGGACGGCACCATCCAAGTCCGGGCACCTGTCGGGGGTCTCACCGTCGCCTTGAACTCGGCGATGGAGGCGGTCGGCGGCGTGTGGGTCGCGCTTGCTTCCGGAGACGCCGACAGGGAGGCGGCCGACTCGACTGGCCGGGTGGCAGTGCCGCCGGACCGACCGGCGTACGACCTCCAGCGGGTGTGGATCAGCGAGGAGGAGCAGCGGGGATACTACAGCGGTTTCGCCAACCAAGCCCTATGGCCGCTCTGCCACAACGCGTACGAGAAGCCGGTCTTCCGCAGCACCGACTGGGCGGCGTACAAGACCGTGAACGCCCGGTTCGCTGACCAGGTAGCGAAGGTTGTCGGCGATCGCGAGGCGCTGGTCTTCATCCAGGACTACCATTTCGCGCTACTGCCCGCGATGGTCAGCGAGCGCTGCCCGCAGGCGGCGTGCGTACAGTTCTGGCACATTCCGTGGCCGCTTCCGGACATCCTCCGGTTCTGCCCTTGGCGCGAGGAGCTGCTGGAGGGACTTCTCGGCAACGACCTGGTCGGCTTCCACACTCCGCAGTACGCCGAGCGATTCCTGACGGCCTGCGCGCGACTGCAGGGAGCGGTGCGGGCCGAAGCCGATGCGATCCGCCTCCGGGAAGGGCACACTCGCGTGGGCACCTTCCCGATTTCCATCGATTTCGACGGCATCTCGGCAAAGGCAGCGGGCGCGGAATGCGACGACGCCATGGCGCGCCTCCGAAGTCGCTTCGGGCTCGACGGCAAGTTCGTGATTCTCGGCCTTGACCGGATCGACTACACCAAGGGGGTCCTGGAGCGCCTTGGGGCTGTCGAGGGCCTGCTGGAGCGGCATCCGGAGATCCGCGGCAAGCTGGCATACCTGCACGCCGGAGCCCCGAGCCGCCTCGAGATCCCCGCCTACCGAGAGCTCAACACGGCCACCGACAAGGCGGTGAGCCGTCTCAATGCCAAATACGGCGTGGACGGAGCAGGCCCGGTCATTTCCGTCAAGGAGCACTTGCTGGAGAGCGAGGTCCTGGCCCTGTACCGGCTGGCGGACGTCTGCGTGGTGAGTTCCCTCGATGACGGCATGAACCTTGTCGCGAAGGAGTTCCTCGCAGCGCGGAACGACGACGGGGGCCACTTGCTGCTGAGTGAGTTCACCGGAGCGGCGTGGGAACTCCCGGGCGCCGAGTGCTTCAATCCATTCGCGACCGAGGCCCTGGCGGACCGGCTCTTCGAGCTGAGCCGCCAAGGCCGGGGGGAAGCACGGGAGCAGACGCGGCACCTCCGCGAGCACATCCGGCAGCACACGGTCTACGGCTGGATCGGCAGCATTCTCGAAGCGGCTCCACCTCCCCGGGGCGGCTGATGACCCACCTCTTCGACGCCTGGGGTGCCGTTGCAGAGCGGCTCGGCCAGTCCTCGAGAATCCTCTTGATGCTCGATTTCGACGGGACTCTGGCACCCATCGTGTCACGCCCCGGGGACGCGCGGGTCCCCGAGCAGACGATGGCCACGCTGCTGGCCTTGCAGAAATGTCCGAACGTGGTGCTGGCCGCCGTCAGCGGCCGCTCTGTGCGCGACGTGCAGCGCCTCATGAGCCTGGACGGGCTCCATTACTTCGGCAGTCACGGACGGGAGCGCATCCGCCCGGGCAGTGACGCGGTCGAGACCGAGGCCCGGGGACGCGCAGCGATCCGCTCGCTGTGCGAGCAGCTGTCGGCATCCCTGTCGGACGTGACTGGATTCGAGATCGAGGACAAGCTCGTTTCGGCCGCCGCCCACTACCGCAACGCGGAGCCGAAGGAATGGGATCGCATCGAGCGAGCCGTCCGGGACGCGGTGGACGCGGTCCCGGAACTGCGAATGGCGGGCGGGAAGATGGTCTACGACATCACCCCGGCCGACGGTATCGACAAGGGCACCGCCGCACTGGCACTGGCTCGCGAGACCGGCGGGCTGCCCTTCTACTTCGGAGACGACACCACCGACGAGAGCGCGTTCGGGGCGCTGTCCCCGCCGGCCGTGACCGTCTTCGTGGGGCCGGCGTCGGGCGCCACTCGCGCCCGCTACCGCGTGGCCGATCCCGGCGAGGTCGGCGAGGCACTAGCGCGGATTCTCTCTGTTGCGCAAGCTTGATCTTCCGCCCGGCACGACCGGCCGCAGGGCTTGTCGCTCGGGCCCCTGGGCGTGCGACAATCCTGATGCGCCCGCCTCCGACGAGGAGGACGCGATTTCCGGGTTATGGCGAAGCACTGGTCGGACAGCGAGATCGAGGCCATCGTCGGGAACTACTTCGCCATGCTGGAGCGGGAGGAGAAGGGCATCCCGTACGTCAAGGCACAGTGCTGCAAAGAGCTGCAACTGCGGGTCGATAGGACCAAGGGCTCGATCGAAAGGAAGCACCAGAACATCAGTTCCGTTCTGAACGTCCTCGGCCTCCCATTCATCGACGGCTACAAGCCGCTCAGCCACTACCAAGGGGCCCTGTTCGAGGCGGTCGAGGCGCACCTCAAGCAGCATCGGCACGTGCACGCCTTTCTGGCCGGAGAGACACTGACCGCAGATCAGCACGCACCGTCACGGGAAGAGCCCCCTCGAGTCCGGCTGGCATTCGAGGAGCCGCCAGAGCCTCCGGCAGGCCCGCCGCCCGGCCAAAGCCTCCCGGAAGACATCCAGCAGATAATCCGTCGATTCGAGCAGCCCGCTGAGAGGGATGCGCGAAACCGCTGGCTCGGCGAGGCCGGGGAGAAGCTTGTGTTTGATTCGGAGCGCAGTCGCCTGCAGGAAGCCGGCCGCGACGACCTTGCGAAGGAGGTGCGCTGGGTGGCGAAGGATCACGGGGACGGATTCGGCTACGACATCGTCTCGTTCGCCGGGCAGGGCGCCGACCCCCACGAAGAACGCCTACTCGAGGTCAAGACCACGACCGGCTCGAGCAACACGCCCTTCTACATCACGAGCAACGAACTGGAGGTGTCCAAGAGTCACCAAGCTGTCTTCCGGGTGGTGCGGCTATACGACTTCCGCCGTCAGGCCCGCGCGTACTGCCTCAGCCCGCCGCTGGAGGCTCGAGTTCGGCTGACGCCCGAGGTCTACCGAGCCGGTTTCTGAGTCCGGCCACCGCGCGCGCAGGCGGGTCAAGGGGATCGACGCTACGCACGGCGCTGCGAAAAGGTTGCCCGCTTTGATAGACTGAACGAAGAAGCCGGGCATCCGGTCCTAGTCTGTGTGTCCTGAACTCCGTAGCTGGAGGACTTGGTGAAGCGATCGTCCCATGACGGATCGCTTCGATGCTCTTTCTGTAGAAAGAGCCAGGACATAGTAAACAAGCTCATCGCCACTTCGGGCGACTACCCGAAGTCGTATATCTGCGACGAGTGCGTACTGATTTGTAACGCGATCCTCCACGACGAGCAGTCCCCGAAGGAGGAAGGGCACGGCTACAGCCTCCTCAAGCCCCACGAGATCAAGGACCGGCTGGACCAGTACGTCATCGGCCAGCACGACGCGAAGAAGCGGCTCTCAGTCGCCGTCTACAACCATTACAAGCGGATCTTCATGCAGCAGCGGAAGCCGCTGGCGACCAAGGGCGAGTCCGATGTCGAGGTGCAGAAGTCCAATATCCTCCTGATCGGCCCGACCGGCACCGGAAAGACCCTGCTGGCCCAGACGCTGGCGAGGATCCTCGACGTGCCCTTCGCCATCACGGACGCCACGACGCTCACCGAGGCCGGCTACGTGGGCGAGGATGTGGAGAATATCATCCTGAAGCTCCTGCAGGCAGCGAACGGCGACGTCAACAGGGCCCAGAAGGGCATCATCTACATCGACGAGATCGACAAGCTGAGCCGGCGGGACGAGAATCCCTCGATCACCCGCGATGTCTCGGGCGAGGGCGTACAGCAGGCCCTGCTCAAGATCCTCGAGGGCAGCGTGGCGAACGTGCCGCCGCAGGGCGGCCGCAAGCATCCCCACCAGGAGTTCACCGCGGTCGACACGACCAACATCCTTTTCATCTGCGGCGGCGCGTTCGTCGGCCTCGACAAGCTGGTCGCGAGACGCGTTGATGCACGGGTCGTCGGATTCCGGGGCTTGCATCCGGTCGACGAGCCTGGTGCGCGCCCGATGACCCGCGCGGACGTTGGCGAGGAGGATCTGGGCCTGCTCGGCCAGGTCCAGCCGCAGGACCTGATCCGGTTCGGTTTCATTCCGGAGTTCGTGGGCCGGCTCCCGGTCACCGCCACGCTGGGCGGCCTCGACGAGCCGGCGCTCGTCGAGATCCTGACCGAGCCGCGGAACTCCCTGCTGAAGCAGTACCAGAAGCTGTTCGAGTACGAGAACATCGATCTGGAACTGGAGCCGGAAGCACTGCAGGCGATCGCGAGGCTCGCTCTCGAGCGTGAAGTCGGGGCCCGAGGCCTTCGGATGGTCATGGAAGAGCTGATGCTCGACCTGATGTACTACCTGCCGGCCCAGCCGAAACGGGTCAAGCGCTTCGTCGTCACCGAGCAGATGGTGATCGAGGACCAGCGGGTGTTCCGCGAGCGGCTCCTCGAGAAGGCCGGCTAGCGGCACGGGCGCTGCCCGCGAGGCGCCCCCCTCAGAGGGCCTTCAGGCCCCGGAGTAGCCTACCGGCTTAAACTAGAGATATGGCTAGCACTAGCGGCGCCCGTTCCAGTACGCGGCTGCCAATGATGCCGATCCGGGACGTGGTGATCTTTCCCCACATGATGTCCCCGTTCGTTGTGGGCCGCGCCGCCAGCGTGAAAGCGCTGGACGCCGCGCTCGCTCACGACAAGAAAATCTTCCTGACCACGCAGCACGACGCCTCGAACGACGACCCGAAGCCCGAGGAAGTGTACCAGGTCGGCACGATCGTCAGCATCGTGCAGGCGCTGAAGCTCCCCGACGGCAACGTGAAGGTGCTCGTCGAGGGCCTGGAGCGCGCCACCCTCAAGAAAGTTCGGCTCGAGGAGGAGTTTATGCAGGCCACGGTCGAGACGGTGCACTTCGAACCGTCGGCCGATCCTGGCCGCGAGCAGCTGACGACCCGCGTCACGTCCCTGTTCGAGCAGTACGTGAAGCAGAGCCAGAACGTCAATTACGAGACGATGATCGCCGCGGTCCGGGTCGACGACGCCAGCAAGCTGGCCGACACGATCGCCGCGAACCTGCAGATCTCGGTTCCCGAGAAGCAGGACCTGCTCGAGATCTTCGAGCCGGTCGAGCGGCTCACGCGCATTGCGGAGCTGCTGGACATCGAGATCGAGAAACTCGCGGTCGACCGCACCATCCAGGGCCGTGTCAAGAAGCAGATGGAGAAGGCCCAGAAGGAGTACTACCTCAACGAGAAGATCAAGGCCATCCAAAAGGAGCTGGGGCGCGGCGAGAAGAGCGAGTACGACAAGCTCCGGCAACAGATCGAGGAAGCCGGCATGACGGCTGACGCCCGGAAGAAGGCGTTGAACGAGGTCCAGAAACTCGAGAACATGCCGCAGATGTCCGCCGAGGCCACGGTCTCGAACAACTACATCGACTGGCTCCTCTCGGTCCCGTGGAAGGCGAAGTCCCGCGAGATCCGCGACTTGGCGTCCGCCGAGAAGGTGCTCGAAAGCGACCACTACGGCCTCGAGCGCGTCAAGGAGCGCATCCTCGAGTTCCTCGCGGTCCGCCGGCTGGTCACCCGGCCCCAGGGCTCGATTCTCTGCTTCGTGGGGCCTCCCGGGGTCGGAAAGACCTCGCTGGGCAAGTCCATCGCGAGGGCGACGGGTCGCAAGTTCGTCCGGCTGTCACTGGGCGGCGTGCGGGACGAGGCCGAGGTCCGGGGCCACCGCCGGACGTACATCGGGGCGCTGCCCGGCCAGATCATCCAGATGATGAAGAAGGCCGGCACCCGGAACCCGGTCTTCATGCTGGACGAGATCGACAAGATGTCCACGGATTTCCGCGGGGACCCCTCTGCGGCGCTGATGGAGGTCCTGGACCCGGAGCAGAACTCGGCCTTCCATGACCACTACCTCGACGTGGAGTTCGATCTGAGCCAGGTCTTCTTCATTGCGACAGCCAACGTGCTTCACACGCTTCCGCCGCCCCTGCTGGACCGCATGGAGGTAATTCGCATCAGCGGCTACACCGAGGCGGAGAAGACCGAGATCGCGAAGCGCTACCTGGTCCCCAAGCAGATCTCGAAGGTGGGCCTCGACAAGAACAAGTCCATCGAGTTCGAGGACGGCGCGATCCGCACGATCATCGAGCACTACACCCGCGAGGCGGGCGTCCGCAACCTGGAGCGGGAGATCGGCAACGTCTGCCGGAAGGTCGCCCTCAGGGTCGTGCGCGGCAAGGACGGCAAGAAGTCGGTCCGAGCCAAGGTCAAGGCCGGGAACGTGCAGGATTTCCTGAGAGTGCCCAAGTACCAGACTCCGGGGACGGACCTGAAGAACGACATCGGTACGGCCGTGGGGCTGGCGTGGACGGAGCTTGGCGGAAGCATCCTCGCCATCGAGGCCACCCTGATGGACGGCAAGGGGCGGCTCACGCTCACGGGAAAGCTGGGCGACGTGATGCAGGAGTCCGCCCAGGCGGCCATGAGCTACATCCGTTCACGCTCGGGGGCGTTCGGGCTGCCGAAGGACTTCTACCAGAATCTGGACGTCCACGTGCACGTGCCGGAAGGAGCGATTCCCAAGGACGGGCCATCAGCCGGGATCACGCTGACGACCGCGCTGGCCAGCGCGCTCACCAAGGTCCGCGTCCGCGGCGACGTCGCAATGACCGGGGAGGTGACCCTGCGCGGCAAGGTGCTTCCGATCGGCGGCCTGAAGGAGAAGCTGCTGGCGGCCAGCCGGCATGGAATCCAGGAGGCTATCCTGCCCAAGGACAACGAGAAGGACCTTCCGGACGTCCCGGAGAACGTGCGAGAGAGCCTCAAGCTGCACTTCGTGGACACGATGGACGACGTCCTCGCCCTGGCGCTGGAGGAGCCGATCGACGGCTTGGCCAAGCATCCGTTCACAGCAGGGGGCGTGCAGGTCATCCAGCAGGCCGAGAGGCCGGCGAACTAGCGCCGCTGTGTCCGGCGGGAGGCGATGCCGGTCGAATTCGTGGTCAGCGCTTACGGCGCGGACCAGTTCCCGAGGGATCGACTTCCGGAAATCGCCTTCGCAGGACGCAGCAATGTCGGCAAGTCAAGCTTGCTCAACTCCCTGCTAACGCGGCCCGGAGGCAAGCCGCGGCGCGGCCAGGGTACGGACAGGGCAGTCCTGGCCCGGACCAGCCAGACCCCGGGTCGCACGCGAGCCATCAATTTCTTCCGGGTCGACCGCCGGATTCACTTCGTCGACTTGCCCGGCTACGGCTACGCGAAGGCCTCGCGAGCGGAGCAGGAGCGCTGGAAGCGTCTCGCGGAGTCCTATCTGGACGACAGGGAGCCCCTGCGGCTGGTTGTCCTTATCGTCGACATCCGGCACGGGCCCACCTCCCTCGACCGGCAAATGCAGCAGTGGCTGGAATCCAGGATCCAACCGTACTGTGTTGTTGCATCAAAATCCGATAAGCTAAAGCGAGCAGCGCGACTGCGCTCCTTGCGCGCGATCGAGGAGAGCTTCGCCGCACCCATCCCGTTCTCCGCAGTCTCGGGAGAAGGCGTGCAGCAACTCTGGCGAGCCATCGACTCGGCGCTCGCCGCATAATTCCCGACGCCAAGCCGGCGCGGCGTTTGCAAGACTACTGATGCCTTCCGACACCACCGAACCCCAGGACACGGCCCAGGCTGCCTCTGGCGATGCTGGAGCTGACGCGAAGCCGGCGGCGGACGATGCCGTAGAGGCTCCGCGCACGCGGCCGTTCCGCCGCCGCAAGGACGAGCCGGCCGGAGACGCAGCGGCGGAGGATGGCGCGGAGACTCCCGAGAGCCGTCCGAAGCCGGACGGCAGCGAGGAGCCGGGCCCTTCGGGCGGGCGGAGCCGGCGCAGGAGCCGGTTCCGGGACCGTCAGGCTGCAGCCGACAGCGGCGACCAGCGTCCCGCAAGGGAACCGGATGCAGGGCCCTCGGAGGAAGGTTCCGACGAGGAGCGCCAGGCGCGGCGGGGCCAGCGGCGCCAGCGATCCAAGCGGGACCGCCCGAAGCGGCGCCAAAGAGACCTGCAGCGGCCTGACGATGTCGACGAGGAAGCCGAGTATCAGGCCGCGATGGAGGCAATGGCCCGCGAGGGCGTGGAGCCGCTCGACCTAGCCTCGCTGAAGAACCTCAGCATCACGCAGTTGCACGCCAAGGCCGCCGAGCTGGGCCTCGACACAACTGCGGGCCTGCACAAGCAAGAGCTGGTCTTCCAGATCCTGCAGGCGCAGTCGGAGGGGACGGGCTTGGTCCTGTCCGAAGGCGTGGTGGAGCTGATGCAGGAGGGGTACGGCTTCCTGCGCTCCCCGCAGTACAACTACCTCGCCGGGCCTGACGACATATACGTCGCGCCGGGCCAGATCCGCCGGCACAACCTGCGCACGGGAGACACCGTGACGGGGCACGTGCGGCCTCCGCGCGAGGGGGAGCGATACTTCGCCCTGGTCAAGGTCCACGCGGTCAATTTCGAGCCGCCCGAAGTGGCCAAGACCAAGATCCTGTTCGACAACCTGACACCGCTGTACCCGGAGGGCCGCTTCCGGCTGGAGACCAACAAGAACAACCTGAGCGGGCGGGTGATGGACCTGCTAGTCCCGATCGGAAAGGGCCAGCGCGGGCTGATCGTCGCGCCGCCGCGCACTGGCAAGACGATGCTGCTGCAGGCCATCGCCAATTCCATCACGACGAACCAGCCGGAGGTGTTCCTGATCGTGCTGCTCATCGACGAGCGGCCCGAGGAAGTCACCGACATGCAGCGCTCGGTCCGGGGAGAGGTGATCAGCTCGACATTCGACGAGCCCGCATCGCGCCACGTCCACATTGCCGAGATGGTCATCGAGAAGGCCAAGCGGCTTGTCGAGCACAAGCGCGACGTGGTGATCCTGCTGGATTCCATCACTCGCCTCGCGAGGGCGTACAACACGATCGCCCCCCCGTCCGGGAAGGTGCTCTCCGGCGGCGTCGACTCCAACGCCCTTCAGCGTCCGAAGCGGTTCTTCGGCGCGGCGCGCAACATCGAGGAAGGCGGCTCGCTCACGATCGTCGCCACGGCGCTGGTGGAAACCGGCAGCCGCATGGACGAGGTCATCTTCGAGGAGTTCAAGGGCACGGGCAACATGGAGACCCACCTCGACAGGAAGTTGGTCGACAAGCGGATCTTCCCTGCCATCGACACGAACCGAAGCGGCACCCGCAAGGAGGAGCTCCTGCTCCCGAAGGAGACGCTCAACAAGGTCTGGGTGCTGCGACGGGTGCTCAGCGGACTTCAGACAGTGGAGGCTGCCGAGCTGCTGCTGGACCGAATGTCCAAGACTCGCAACAATGACGAGTTCCTAGGGTCGATGACGAGCTGAAGCGGTGCCCGGCTGAGCCCAGCCGGGCACCGTGCGCCTACCCGGCGGCGATGGCTGTCTGCGCTGCCGCGAGGCGCGCGATGGGCACGCGGTACGGGGAGCAGCTGACGTAGTCGAGCCCGGACCGAACGCAGAAGGCGACGGACTTCGGCTCGCCCCCGTGCTCGCCGCAGATCCCGATCTCGAGGCCGGGCCGCGCCGTGCGCCCCTTGTCCACCGCGATCTCGATCAGCTGCCCTACGCCGCTGGCATCGAGCACCTGGAAGGGATCGTCCTCGATGATCCCGCCGTCGAGGTACGGCTTGATGAAGTTGCCGGAATCGTCCCGGCTGAAGCCGAACGTGGTCTGGGTGAGGTCGTTGGTCCCGAAGCTGAAGAACTCCGCATGGCGCGCGATCTCGTCCGCGGTCAGCGCACCGCGCGGCACTTCGATCATCGTGCCGACCTTGTAGTGCACCTTGCGGCCTGCCTCGGCGAAGACCTGCTCGGCGGTGTCGACCACGACCTTCTTCTGGTTCTCGAGCTCCTTGTGGCTGCCAACAAGGGGAATCATCACCTCCGGAATGGCGTTAATGCCCTTCTTCGCGCACTCGACCGCCGCTTCGAAGATCGCCCGCGCCTGCATCGCCGTGATCTCGGGGAACGTGATGCCAAGCCGGCAGCCGCGGTGCCCCAGCATGGGGTTGAACTCGTGGAGCTCCTCCACGCGCTCGAGCAATGCGCCAACCTCCCTCTGGCGGCTGTGGTCCTCCTTGGACCCGCGGAGCTGGGCCAGTTCGACCATCAGGTCCTCGCGCTTGGGAAGGAACTCGTGCAGCGGCGGGTCCAGCGTGCGCACGATCACCGGGTAGCCGTCCATCACCGTGAAGAGCTCGACGAAGTCCTGCCGCTGCATCGGCAGGAGCTTGGCGAGGGCGTCGGCGCGAGTCGCGCCGTCGTCGGCCAGGATCATCTGCCGGACATGCTCGATCCTTTCCGGCTCGAAGAACATGTGCTCTGTCCGGCACAGGCCGATCCCTTCCGCGCCGAAGGCCCGCGCGGCCCGCGCGTCGCGCGGAGTCTCGGCATTCGCTCTCACCTTTGCCGTTCGGTGCTTGTCGACGAACGCCATGAACTGGGCGAAGTCGCCAGACGTGGGGTCGGGATCGATAGTCGCGGCCTGTCCTGCGAAGACCTCGCCGGTCGACCCGTCAATCGAGATCCAGTCGCCGGCCGAAAGGACATGGCCCTTGCAGGAGATCCGGCCCGCGCGCGCATCGACGCTCACCTCGCCCGCTCCGGCCACGCAGGGCGAGCCCATCCCGCGAGCGACGACCGCCGCGTGGGAAGTCATTCCGCCCCGCGAGGTGAGAATGCCCTTGGCCGCTTCCATGCCGTGGATATCCTCGGGAGTCGTCTCGGCTCGCACGAGGACCACGGGCTTGCCCTCGGCCGCTTCCGCGACGGCGGCGTCGGCGCTGAAGACGATCTGGCCGACCGCCGCACCGGGCGATGCCGGCAGCCCGACTGTCAGCGTCTTGAGACTGTCCTTGGAGGAAGGCTCGATCACGGGATGCAGGAGCTGGTCCAGATGCTGGGGCTCGACCCGCATCACGGCTTCCCGGTCGTTGATCAGGCCCTCCGCGACCATATCCACGGCGAACTTGACCGCGGCCGCCCCGGTGCGCTTGCCGTTGCGCGTCTGGAGCATGTACAGCTTGCCCTCCTGGACGGTGAACTCGAAGTCCTGGACGTCGCGGTAGTGTTTCTCGAGCTGGGCGGTGATGGTCCGCAATTCCTCGTAGGCTTGCGGCAGCACTGACTTGAGCTCCTCGATCGGCCGGGGCGTTCGGATCCCTGCCACGACGTCCTCGCCCTGCGCGTTGGTCAGGAACTCGCCGTAGAACAGGTTCGCCCCGGTAGCGGGGTCGCGCGTGAAGCCGACGCCGGTGGCGGATGTCTCGCCGAGGTTGCCGAAGACCATGGCCTGCACGTTCACCGCGGTGCCGAGATCGTGCGGGATATCGTTCATCCGGCGGTAATGGTTGGCGCGCGGGTTGTCCCAGGAGCGGAACACTGCGTCGCGGGCCATCTTGAGCTGCTCGTGGGCATCCTGGGGGAACTCCTCGCCGAGCGAGGCCTTGTAGTGGCTCTTGAAGGCGTCCACCACCTTGCGGAGCCCGGCGGCGTCGAGATCCATGTCGTTCTCGGCGCCAGCCTCTTCCTTGATGCCTTCGAGGATTTCCTCGAACTGACCCTTGGACACGCCCATCACGACGTCGGCGAACATCATGATGAACCTCCGGTAGCAGTCCAGTGCGAACGTCTCCTTGCCGCTGAGGGCGGCCAAGCCCTCGGTGGCTTGGTCGTTCAGCCCTAGGTTCAGGATGGTGTCCATCATGCCGGGCATGGAGAACTTCGACCCGGACCGGACGGAGAGCAGGAGCGGGTCGGAGGGGTCGCCCAGCCTCTTGCCCATGTCGGATTCCAGGTGCTGCAGCGCCTCGGCCATCTGGTCCTCGACGCTGTCGGGGACCCGGTTCCCGCCTGTCAGGTACATGTTGCAGACCTGGGTGGAGACAGTGAATCCCGGTGGTACCGGAACGCCGGCGCGAGCCATCTCGGCCAGATTGGCGCCCTTGCCGCCGAGCGTGTCGCGCATGGTGCGGTCGCCGTCGGTCCGAGTGCCGCCGAATGAGAATACGTGCTTGTCCATCGTGGTGATTGCCTTCCGTTTCGCTTGGCCGCCGAGGTGCCCGAGGGGGGAATCCGCGCCTGCACCTAGTGGGCACGGAGCCGTTGCCGTTCAGGTGGGAGGCCGATTCAGGAGTGGTGCGGGATGCCGCCGCGGAACCGCGAGCGTTATGGGCGGAACTCCCATCTTAGCGTGCCGGCACGGCCCAAGCCTGATCGCGTCGCAGAGCGGCCGGGAGGCCAGTCGGAAGGCCCGGCTGAACGGCTGGAGCGACCCAGCAGTCTCCGGAACGGGGCCGAGGCCAGGCACGCGAGCGGCGGCGACTGGGCCACTGCCAAGATCCCGTACCTGGTCATGGAGACGGATAGCGGCCCTCGGCACGCCCCCGACTGCAGGCTGGGCCGTTCCAGTCCTTGCGAGCGCCGAGAGTGCCGGGCGAGAATCGATGGCGAACCGGCGGGCATCGCGAAACCATGGCTGCGCGATGGCTGCCGTGCCGAGAGGAAACCCCTATAAGGGCAAGGTGGCCCGCTTGCGCATCGAGCTCAGGCGCACGAAGCCCAAGATCTGGTGGCGGGTCGACGTGCCGCTGGCGTTTACCCTGACGGAGTTGCATCACGTCATCCACGCCTTGTTCGGTTGGTGCGGCTGGCACCTGTGTGTGTTCCTTGTCGGAGGCCGGGAATTCAGCGAAGACCAGCCTGACGATCCTTTCGGTTGGGAGCCAGAGCTTGCGGCGAATTTCCGGTTGGGGGATTTCCTCGACTGGGGAGTCAAGCGATTCGACTACTTGTACGACTTCGGGGATGATTGGGCGCATCTCATCACCCTCGTAAGCGTCTTGGATGCCGATGCGTCGGTGGACTACCCGGCCCTCCTCGCCGGGGCCCGGGCCGCGCCACAGGACGGTATTGGCGGCGTCTGGGGATTCTACAATTTCGTCGAGGCGTGTCGCGGTCCGGATCATCCGAGGCGGAAGGACTACGAAGAGAGGGTCGGCCAGTGGTACATGGAGAACTTCGATCCGGAGAAGTTTGACGAGGAGTCCGTAAGAAACCGACTTTCCGACCTCTGGAGGTCCGACTGGTAGCTGAGATCTTACGAACGGTTGCGGTCGGACGTCATGCAGATGCATCGAGCAACGTCGATGGGTACGTTTGTTGCGGTAGACGAAGTCGCACGGCTCGGCTGGACCTGGCTAGGTTGGGGCAGCCGGCATCCAATCCTGGAACGGCGGGACGGGAGCGGCTTCGTCCACTCGAGGAGCGCACGCCAGCCTGGGAAGTGGCCATGAGCGTTCGAGCCGGCTCCGGGTCATCGAACTACACCGATTGCCAGGCGCGAGGCGGGTAGTCCGAGCGAGAGCCTGATGCTCAGATGTCGCGCTTCGACACGCGACCACAGTCGACTCCGATTGTGGCAGGAGAATTCAGGTGAAGATGGACACTGAGAGGTCCATGGAGAGCCGGGGCAATGACAGGACGCGCTGGCAGCGGGGGAGAATCATGAACAAGCAAGCCGCACGTGTACGTTTGGAATTGCCGGACACACACCCGAGGGTCTGGCGACGTATCGACATCCCGCTGTCGTACACGCTCTGGTCGCTCCACGAGTTGATCGAGGTTGCTTTCGACTGGGAGGGGTTTCAGCATTGGGGCTTCTATCTCAGGCCGAGCGACGAGAGGCGGCTCGGGTCCAAGTTTCGCTCCGGATGGGGCCCGGCAGGAGCGGCCGATCCGCAAGGGGTGGACCTGAGGACGTTCTCGGACTGGAACATCAAGAAGTTCCACTACGTCTACGACTACAGGGATTGCTGGGAGCACACGATCACGATCATGCGCGTATTCGATGCTGACCCGCGCGTCGTCTATCCGCACGTGGTTGCCGGGCGAGGCTTCCCTCCATTGGAAGACATGGGAGGAGCGCGGGGCTACTACGAATTCGTAGACGCGGCAGCCGACCCGAAGCATCCCTCCCGGGAGCAATTCCTGGAACAGTTCGAGGAATCGTACATGAACGAGTTCGATCCCGATTACTTCGACAAGGAAGATCTCCAGCAGCAGCTCCACCACTTCCTCGAGTAGCACGGCCGGGCGTCGGTCGTTCCAACCTGCCCGCAGGCGAGGGGCTCCCAAGGGACTGCGTGTCGCGGCATGCTTCCCGCGGCGGCGGTCGCCGCCTCTACGCGTGGTTG
Organism: Bryobacterales bacterium; assembly: GCA_965263255.1. Classification (GTDB taxonomy): domain Bacteria; phylum Acidobacteriota; class Terriglobia; order Bryobacterales; family UBA6623; genus VXMF01. Next base: position 4,619,662 of record CBDHHA010000008.1, on the reverse strand, counting down.
AGGGGACCGGGACCGGCAACTCTGCGCACCCCGGAGAGGGGGCGGCGGCAGGAGAGGATCAGCAATTCGGGCGGCGTGGGACGCCACCCGAGTTGCTTGGAACTGGATCTGAACCAGCCTCGGAGACTCGATCCGGGCAGCCGTGGCGGAGGTCCGGGGGCGGTGTCATCACGACGAGTGCTTGGCTCTCGAGCCAATTCTGCAGGTCGTCCATATCAACACCGGTTAGTGGCAGGACCCTGTGGCCCCGTCGTGGGTTGGGCAGGTCCAGCCTGTCCCGGAATCGTTCGGGCAGTTCGGGGGGCTGGTCACCGAAGTACCAGAACAGGTCTGCAATCAGGGCGTACTTGCCGCTAAGGTCCCTTTCGGCCTCTCCGGGACCGCGATGTACGTTCGTGTCCTTCCGGCGACCTCGGCAGCGTCCCGGCGGGAACTCGTAGATGTTGTTCATGATCGGTAGCTCAGTTCCGACTGCCTCCACGTCACTCCCAGCTGAGGCGTCTAACTCCACCCTGCGCAGACACTGTGCAATAATGACGTCAACTTTCGAGTTCCGATGACCGCGTTCAGTGCGTTCGAACCTCACCATCGGCAAGGCGCCTTGACATATTCCGCGGGGCAGCAGGAGACTACCCGTGCAAGAAGTCTACCTCAAGAATTTCCGCTGCTTCCGTAATGAGCAGACGGCTCGCCTCGCTCCACTCACGTTGCTAGTGGGTGAAAACAGCACCGGCAAGACTTCCTTTCTGGCTCTGCTGCGAGCGTTATTGTATTTGTCAGAGCCATTTACCCCTGAACAGCACAGCCTATCGCTATTCAATACACCGCCGTACGACTTGGGGAGCTTTGATGAAATTGCGCATCATCGAGGGGTAAGAGGCCCTCAATCATGTAACTTTGAAGTTGGATTCATGACGAGAACGATCGGGGATATGAACTTGATACCGAAAGATCATCGACTCAAGAATCATCCGATTGAATTAGAATTCACCTTCACGGAAAAATCGAAGGCTCCAGCAATAATCAGGAGGCGGGTGACAATCGGCGATACTTGGGTGGAGTTCCGGGAGGATAGCGATGGCACGTATCGGATGGAGATCCTTACACATCAAGGGCGGTGGACTTGTAACCTCAGCGCTACTCAGATCTTCCGATCGCGCGTAATGAACTATCAACTACCTGACTTGCTGTCGGTGACTTGGTCTAGACTCAGGGACTCTAAGGCCAAGTCGGGTGACGAACTCTTTGTTCCACTGAATGGCTCTGCAACGCTGTCCGATTCAATGAAGGGGGAGCTAGACGAATTTTGTCAGCTTGTGAGTGTCAGCTTCGGGAACTATTTGTCACCTTGGGCGGGCGCCCCTGTGCGCTCGAAGCCAAAGCGCACCTATGATCCAATGCCGTTGCCTCAAGACACGGATAGTCAAGGTGGCGACACACCTGTGTACCTGTCAGGCCTGTCCAGCGATCATCCCGATCTTTGGAATCGCCTCAAGGACGATCTCCAGCGGTTTGGTGCAAGTTCCGGCTTGTTCGACGAGCTATCGATTCGACATCTCGGAGACAAGCAAGTAGATCCATTCCAAGTGCAAGTCAGGAAGTCTGGTTCGAAGAGACACAAGGGTCCGATGCGCAATCTGGTCGATGTGGGGTATGGCGTCAGCCAGATTCTGCCAGTCATCACCGACTTGATGCAGCCGCCCGGTCCCTCTCCATCACTATTCTTGATGCAGCAACCTGAAGTGCATTTGCACCCAATGGCGCAAGCCGCATTGGGAAGCTTGTTCTGCCAGATCGCGAGTTGGGACCGCCAACTCATTGTCGAGACACACAGTGACCATATTATTAATCGAATTCGAATGGATGTTCGTGACAGGAGTCATGAGCAGGACTCGACGATCGATACCAATGACCTTTCGATCTTGTACTTCGAACGCAGTGGCCTCGATTGCGAGATCCATAATTTGCGACTTGACAGCCATGGGAACCTGGAAGGAGCGCCAAGCAGTTACAGGCACTTCTTCATGGAAGAAACCACTCGATCTTTGGGTTTATAATGGGGACAGGATAGCGGTGTGTGTGCGATTTTAGATGCCAATGTTGCTCATCAAGTCTTCGGCGAGAATCGACCGGATGCCGGTAAGGAGTTCTTCAATTGGTTGAGTCGACGTAAGGGCAAGCTAGTGGTCGGCGGCAAGCTGCTTGGGGAGTTGAGCCGGAATGACGGATTCAGAGAGTGGTTGAATCAGGCACTGCAATCTGGAAGAGCGAGAGTTATCCCGAAAGATCAAGTTGAGTCTCATAATGAGGATCTGCTCCGCAAGGAGACATGTGAGTCGGATGACTCCCACATCATAGCGCTAGCACGCGAATCAGGTGCCCGCTTACTGTACTCGAATGATAAGATGTTGCACAAGGACTTCAAGAAGAAGGAACTCATCGACAATCCAAGAGGGCTGATCTACACCACTCTCCAGAGTGGCGATTTCAGCAAGACCCATCGGTCCCTGTTATCAAGGGGTCGGATCTGTCAGGATTAGGTCCTGCAATCGGTGCCCGAGGATGTCTGACATTGTTCTGACGGTTTCTGGGGCGCCGCCGGCGTGGGGCCCTGCGCCGCACGTCCTATCGATTCTGCTGGCAGCCGGCACCACGATCCGGGGGCGGAACGCCACTGTGCAGGAGGCCCAACTGCAATGGGTTGAGATGGGGGATCCCGAGGCATTGGTGTCCAGCCCTACCGGCATCGCCGTCCGGAGCCGTTGATCGGGCGCCCCGCACTGCAAGACGGACTGGCTGGCGCCGATTCCTTTCTCGTTCCCTGAGTTACACGCCGAGCGGACCGCGCCCCTACCAGAAGGGGCTTGCAGTACGCTGGGACAGGAATGCAACTGGGATTCGTAAGCGCGATCGTCCCCGAGCTCCCGTTCGACGAGGTGTGCCGGGTCGGGGCGGCCGAGGGCTACGATTGCATCGAGGTCATGTGCTGGCCTCCCGGCAAGGCCGAGCGCCGCTATGCCGGCGTTACGCACATTGACGCGGCCAATCTCGACGGGGCGGCTATCGACGGGATCCGAGAGTCCCTCGCCCGGCACGGGATCTCGATCAGCGCCCTGGGCTACTACCCGAATCCCCTTTCTCCTGACGCCGAGGAAGCGCAGGTGGCCCAGGATCACATCCGCCTGGTGATCCGTGCCGCACAGGCACTCGGCCTCCGGACGGTCAACTCGTTCGTTGGCAGGGACTGGACCCGATCGGTGGAGGAGAACTGGCCGGACTTCCTCGAGGCCTGGCGCCCGCTTGTCTCGTTCGCAGAGGACCACGGCATCCGGATCGGCATCGAGAACTGCCCGATGACCTTCACCCGCGACGAATGGCCGGGGGGCAAGAATCTCGCCTGCTCTCCGGCCATCTGGAGACGGATGTTCGAGGACATTCCGAGCAGCTCCTTCGGGCTCAATTACGATCCGTCCCACCCGACCTGGATGCAGATGGACGCCATCGCGCCGCTGGTGGATTTCAAGGAGCGGATCTTCCACGTCCATGCAAAGGACGTGCGGGTCGATCGCAGGTCCCTCAACGACGTTGGGATCCTCGCATACCCCCTCCAGTTCCACACGCCTAAGCTTCCAGGCCTGGGCGACGTGGACTGGGGCCAGTTCTTCTCGGTCCTGACGTCGACCGGCTACGACGGGCCGGTCTGCGTCGAGGTCGAAGACCGAGCCTACGAAGGATCCTTGGAGTCCCGCAAGCTCTCTCTGCGGCAGAGCGCGCGGTTCCTGCGCCAGTACATCCCGGATCGCGCCGGGCTGTAGAGGCGGACCGTCAGCTTCCCTTGCCTACCGGCGTATCCGGAGCAATCGCCGAGAAGTCGGCGATTGTTGACAGCCTCTGGAGCAAGCTCGCCAGAAACGCGAGCCGGTTGCGCCGCACCGACTCATCCTCAGCCATCACGAGGACTTCGTCGAAGTAGCGGTCCAAGGCGGGCCGCAGGACGGCGATCTCCTGGAGCGAGGAAACGTAGTCGCCACCGGCTTGGAACTCGTCCGCCTTGCCCGCAACGCTTTGCAGCCCCTCGTACAGTTCCGCCTCCGCGCCGGCCTCCAGCAGCCCGAGATCAACGGCTTCGCCCTCGAAGGCCTCTGTCCCCCCCGCATGCTCGAGAATGTTCCGGATCCGCTTGAAGCTCACTGCGAGGGATTCGAAGTCAGCAGTCTCCCGGACCTGCCCCAGCGCCTGCGCGCGAGCCCATGCATCCGGCGGCACTTCGTCCGAAGCGGCCAGGACGGCCTGCACCACGTCCGGAGCGAGGCCGCCGGAGTGCTGGAGCCAGTGCCGGACCCTGTCGAGGAGGAAGCTGCGAAGGTCGCTTGCATGATCGCCCGCCCCCGCAATCTCCACCAGGCGATCCAAGGAAAGCGGCATGGGACTTTCCATGACGATGCGAATCGCCCCGAAAGCCGCCCGCCGAAGGGCCAGCGGATCCTTCGAGCCGGTCGGTATCAGGCCAAGGCCGAACATCCCTCCCAGGGTTGCCAGCTTGTCCGCCAGCGATGCCACGCGACCGGCCCGGGAACGCGGGATCGGCCCGGCGCCGCCCAGCGGCAAGTAGTGGTCATAGATCGCTTCGGCTACGGTTGGCGACTCTCCCTGCTCGGCGGCGTACAGGCCGCCTATCTTGCCTTGCAACTCCGGGAACTCGCCGACCATTTCGGTTGTCAAGTCGCACTTCGCAAGCTGCACAGCGCGGATGGCGGAGGAGGACGACTCCTCGTCCAGTCCCAGAGCCGCTACGATTCCGCGCGCGGCCGCAAGATTGGCTTCGGTCTTGTCCCAGTAACTCCCCAGCGACGCTTGGAACGTGACAGCCCTGAGATCCTCGACCCGCTCCGCCAGCGAACTGCGCTGGTCGAAGTCCCAGAAGAACCGCGCGTCGTTGAAGCGTGCGCGCAAAACGCGCTCGTGGCCCGCCCGGATGGTACCCCCAGGGTCGCCGCCAGTGTTGGCGACCGCAACGAACCGGTTGGTGAGATTCCCAGACTCGTCCTCGATAGCGAAGTACTTTTGGTGCACCAGCATCACCGTCTCGAGCACCTCGTCGGGCAACGAGAGGTACCGCGAATCGAAGCTGCCTAGCAAGGCGGTCGGAAATTCGGTTTCGTATACCAGAGTCTCCAGCAGCCGTGCATTGCGGCGGATTCGGCAGCCGGGCGGAAGCAGGTTCTCGGATTCGGTGACGATCTTCCGACTCCGCTCCTCGGGGGACAGGATCACCGCGTTGTCCCGCAACGTCCGGACGTAGTCGTCCGCCGCCCTCACCTCGTGAGGCCCGGGCCCGAGCCGGCGATGGCCCCAGGTGGTCCGGCCGGATGACACCCCAGCGATCTCTAACGGCACGACCTCCCCGTCGAGGAGGGCAACGAGCCAGCGGATCGGCCGGATGAACCGAGCGCTTCCCTTCCCCGCCCAGTACATGGCGCGAGGGAACCTCAGGCCCAGGACGACGTCGGGGAGGGTCTCGGCGAGCAGCTCGCTCGCCGGTCGGCCCGCGACTTGGCGGCTCACTCTCAGCTTCCCGTCCGGTCCCGCTTCCAATTCCTCCACGGGGACGCCGGCCTTGCGGGCGAATCCCAGTCCAGCGGGCGTCGGGTTCCCGTCGGCATCGAATGCGACATTCCGGGGCGGGCCGGTGAGCGTTTCGTTGCGGTCGCGCTGCTTCGGCAGGACATCGCGGGCGAACACCGTGAGGCGTCGCGGCGTCGCGTCGACGGAGACGCTCGCCTCCCCGTCCAACCCTGCCGATCCCAGTGCCTGGGTGAACCGAAGCTCCAGCTCGCCCCGGGCGCGCTCGATCATGCGGGCGGGAATCTCTTCGGTCCCGATTTCGAGGAGGAAGTCGCTCACGGGCCCGGCTCCGTAACGCAGCACTGCTGGTCCACCCACGCGGTAGCCACGCCGACCGCCAGATTGCGCACGCGCTGGATCACTTGGGCACGCTCGGTGACGCTGATGGCGCCACGGGCCTGGAGGGTATTGAAGAGGTGAGAGCACTTCAAGGTCTGATCGAATGCGGCGAGCAGCGGGTAACGCTGCCTCGCCTGCCCTTCAGGGCGATCGCCGTAGCGGTCCAGCAAGCGCCGGCACTCGGCCTCGTGCAGATCGAATTCCTTCCAGACGAAATCGACGTCCGCCTCCTCGAAGTTGTACGTGGAGTACTGCTCCTCGTCGGACAGCCTGACGTCGCCGTAGGTCCAGCGATCGTTCCACTGGATGTCATAGACACTCTCGACGCCCTGGATGAACGCGGTCAGCCTCTCCAGGCCGTAGGTCAGCTCGGCCGGAACCACTTCCAGATCGAGTCCGCCGCATTGTTGGAAGTAGGTGAACTGGGTGATTTCTAGGCCGTCCAGCATGACCTGCCAGCCGACGCCCCATGCACCGAGCGTGGGTGACTCCCAGTTGTCCTCCTCGAGCTTGCAGTCATGGACCGAAAGGTCGATTCCGATTTCCTCGAGGCTCTTGAGATACAGCTCGACAACGTCCTCGGGAGCAGGCTTCAGAATGACCTGCAGCTGCATGTGCTTGTAGAGCCGGTTGGGATTCTCGCCGTAGCGCCCGTCCGCAGGGCGGCGGCTCGGCTGCACGTAGGCCACTCGGTAGGGCTCCGTCCCGAGCACCCGCAGGAACGTCTCCGGGCACATGGTCCCGGCCCCAACCTCGCAGTCGAATGGCTCCTGGATGATGCAGCCCTGGCGTGCCCAGTAGGCCTTGAGCCGCATGACGATTTCCTGGAACGTCAGCATGAGCCTAGGAAGGAGCCCCGCAGGCAGGGGTTGGCAGGGCGCTTAGTGGCCGGTTCGCGCACGCGCGGAGGCCCGAACCTTGAGAATACCACCGGCGCGGGAAGTCCAACCCGCTGGGGATTCAGGCTTCTCCACCCGGCCGGATGGAATAGCCGAGGCGGGCATCGCGCCGCGGATGGCGCGAGAGGGAATCTGCGGACACGCCCAGCGCGGCCGCCAAGGCGGGTCGGATGACCCTGTCGGATTCCACGGTGTTGGGAAAGCGGAGCCGGTCATTCACGAACACCTCCCAGGCACCCTCGGATACCCGCAGCGCAGAGGGGAATTCGGGCTCCGCGAGAAGGGCCGAGTTCAGTTCACGGGCGCGCCGGAAGGCCTCCCGGAAGCGATCCTCCATAGAGCCTTCCAGGCCGGCGCGGACGCTCGTGAGCAACCCCGGGCCGGGCGGGTTCAAGTTGACGGAAAAGGAGTCCCGCTTGCCCGCGAGGAGGATTCCCGGGCCGCTCGGCATGTGCGCGTAGTCGGCGAGGTCCACCCAGTCCGACGGGTGGCCGGACTGCTTGCGCCACCGGTCGAAGATGACTAGGAACGGGTCGAGATCGGGATCGACCGGGGCGTCAAGCAACAGCTTGACGTCGATTCGCTGCAGGGAGGGGTCCATGCTCGGGGTTCGCCGCCTAGAAGGCCACAGCCTGGGAGTAGACTCCCTGTGCCGCTTCGATGAAGAGCGTTGCCTCCTCGACCTGCAGGCGGGCTCGCTCCGGATCGCTGCTGTGTCCCTCCTGGGCAGTGCGCAGGAAGTTCTCCGCGAACGGCCTGTAGAAGCCGTCGGAGTCGTAGAAGTGCTTGCGGAACTCCGCGACGGTGTCGTACCGGTCCGACAGCCAGAGCCCCTTCGTGAACAGCAACGCATCCGCTGCCTTGCGGCAGGCGTCGAAGGCCTTGGCGGACGCGTCGGCGTATCGGCTGGCCTCTAGATCCAGTGTCGACTCGAAGTGAATCCGGTCTGCATCCTCAAGCATGAACTCCGCCTGGTCGACAACCTCGCCCGCGCACTCTCCCACGCCGATCGAGCGCTGGTACTGCCATGGCTGGCGGATGTCCTTGTAATAGCCCGGGGCATCCTCGTAGGACGGGAGCGTCATGAATTCGCTGAGTTCTTCCTTGACGCGGCTCTTGCCCAAGCGCGCCACAACGTCGGCGAGCGTCTCCTCTCCGCGCTTCTCGCGGCTGTAGAACTCGCTCACTTTGGCGATTGCCTTGTCCACGTTCTGGGAGGGGATCTTGCCGATGGCGAGGCCGTAGGACTCGGCGTTGCTGCGCGTGGAGCCCCCGAGGGTGACCTGAAAGACCGGGGCGGTGTCGTTCTTCTTGCGCTGGACCGACCCGAAGAACCCGATATCGGCGATATGGTGCTGCCCGCACGAATTGAAGCAGCCGCTGATCTTGATCTTGAGGTCCGATCGATGGGCGATTCCGCTCATCCCGTTGGCGAACTTCCGATGCAGGTGGGCTGCCAGCCCGCGGGACGAGGTGATCCCGAGCTTGCACGAGTCGGTGCCCGGGCAGGCGACCACATCCTTGAGCCGGCCGGCTCCCGCCTCGGCGAGGCCGATCGCCTTGAGAGCCCGGAAGAGGTCGGGGAGGTCGGCGTTCGAGACCCACTGCAGCAGCAGGTTCTGGTCCACGGTCGTCCGGAGGGTGTCCTTGACGAACGCGCGAGAGAGCTCTGCGAACTCGCGGGCCTGCTCCGATGTGATGTCGCCGAGCGGCAGGAAGACGTCAACGGTGGAGTAGCCGGCCTGGCGCTGCGGGCGGACATTGAATTCGAGCCACTCGGCCAAGCCGGGGTCCGGGTCCTCGGGCGTCGCCAGCTCGGAGGGAGGCTTCAAGGGAGCATCTTCCAGCTTTCCGACCGCTGAGGCGATCTCGCTCTCCCAGCGAGCGTCGGTCGGAAGCCGAGCCCGCTCCTCCTCGACCAGCCGCCGGAACTCGTCGATTCCCTGCTTGGCGATCAGGAACTTCATCCGAGCCTTGGCGCGGTTTTTCTTCTCACCGAATCGTGCGAACACCCTCGAGATCGCCTGAGCCAGCGGGAGCATCTCGCCGGCGGGTACGAACTCGCTGTACACCTTGGCCTGGTGCGGGAGCGATCCCAGCCCTCCCCCGACAAGCACCTGGAAGCCCTCGACACCGTCCCGGACACGCGCGACGGCACCGATGTCATGCATCCGGCCGAGCCCGCAGGCATGCCCCTCGCAGCCGGAATAGGAGATCTTGAACTTACGCCCGAAGTTCTGGGCGTCCGAATGGCGCAGCATGAAGTACGCCATCGCGTGGGCGTGAGGAGCCACGTCGAAGGCCTCGTCGCAGCAGACGCCGGCCTGCGGGCAGCAGGTGACGTTGCGGATGACGTTGCCGCAGGCCTCGCGAGTGGTGATCCCGACCGCTGCGAGCCGTCTCATCAGGTTCGGCGTGTCGTTGATGTCAACGAAGTGGCACTGGAAGTCCTGTCGGGTTGTGACGTGGAGCACGCCGACCGCGTACTCCTCCGCGATATCGGCCAGGGCCACCAGCTGGTCCGCCGTCAGCCTCCCCATCGGGATCTTGATCCGCTGCATCTGGACCCGGTCCTGGCGCTGTCCGTACACACCGTGGCGCAGGCGGAACTCGGTGAACAGCTTGTCGTCGACAAGGCCAGCCTGGACCCTCCGCAACTCCGTTTCGAAGACATCGATCTCCTCCCGAATGTCGGGAGGAAGGTGGCCCCACTCCGAGGTGGTGTCGACAGGTGCTGGCTGGTGCGCGGGCATGTAATGCGGAGACACTGTCGCAAGCCGGCCGGCGCTGCCTGGCTAATCGCCTCCCGGCAGGGGCGCAACTCAGTGCATTACTTGCGATGGTAGCACTGGGGTACCGGGATTCAGCCGACCCAGAGCCCCTTTCGAGGCGCGCGGAGACCGGATTCCCGGGCTCGGACATAGGGCGAGCTACTCTTCGCCCAGTGCGTCGTCCCGGCCGGTTAGCGACGCCAGCGCATCCTGCACCCATCCGAAGCTGATTCGTTCCTGCTCCAGGCGGAGGCTGGCACTGTACTTGTCCGAGCACAATATGGAAGCTACGGCTACTTCGTGTACAGTATTGGCGAGGCTCGAAGTCATGTACCGCACAGCAATCGCAGCGCTCTTCGCAGCGCTACTAGTCTTCGCATGGACAGCCGGGTTCACGCCCGAGCCGACGTCAGCAGACAACCACTTGGTAAGTGGCCAGGGGAAGTACAAGTTCAAGGTCGCCTACAAGGGCAGTCACCTGCCTGCGGAAGCTCAGGCGGTTCTGGAGAAAGCGCACGGAGGCTTCGCGATCGATCGCCGCGATGGCAAGGGCGAGGTTTACTTCGCGTTGCCCGGCGCCGGCATCATCCAGCTCAGCCCGGACCTCTCGAAAGCCACGATGCTAGCCACGGACGAGGCGATGAAGCCGCACAACATGCATAACGCGACCATCTGGTACGACTCGGACGGCAAGGGCCATCTCTCGTTCCCCGGAAACGGGTCGTCGGCAGTCTACACGACGGACCTGACCGGAAATCTGGAGCATACGCTCGGCGCCCCGGACGGCACCGAGGACCTAGGATTCCCGACCGCGACCCAGTACTTCTTCGGACGAGGCAACTTCGTGCCCACCGACGTGGAGAAGCTGGGCAGTCTCCTGTACGTCGCGACCGGCTACTCCCAGCTGGACTACGTAATCACGGCCAAGATCGAGAGCACCAGCCCGTTCAAGGTCTCGTGGTACGACCTGGCGTTCGGCGGCAAGGGCAGCGGAGCGGGCCAGTTCGGGACGGGCCACGGCATCACGGTGCCTTCGGGAACCAGCCGAGTCGACGTCGCGGACCGTCCGAACGCGGAGATCGACCGGTTCACCCGGCACGGGCAGTACATTTCGACGCTGAAGCTCCCGCTCGGTTCCTATCCGTGCGACGTGGATTATCTCGGCAACCTCGGGGTGGTCGGGGCGCTGCATGGACCGGACCGCCCGCAGGGCGCTCCGATCTACATTCTCGAGGACGACAAGCTGGTGTCGACGATCCTTCCGAAGGCTGAACTCGGGCTCGAGAAGTTCCAGCACGTGCACAACGCGGTCCTGCACCGCTCCAACGGCAAGCTCTACGTGATCGCCCAGGCTTGGAACCCTGGCGACTTCGCCGTCTTCGAGCAGGTAATGTGAGGGAGTCCGGCTCCAGAAGCCGCAGCACACTCCAACGGGCCGCAGGTTCCGGCTGATCGCGGAGCCGAGGGTCCCGCTTGCCAGGGATCCCGACCAGACACATGCCAGATTCGATCGTGCCGGCGACAGCCGAGGAACTGCGCGATGCGCTGGTTCGATGCAGCGAGGAGCAGGCTAGCGTCGAAACAGGCGGATCCTTCTCGAAGCGCCTCTCCGGAGGCCCGGTGTCCGAGGCGCGCTATCGGATCGAGACCAAGAAGCTGGACCGGCTGCTCGCTTACGAGCCCGCCGACCTGACGGTCAGCCTGCAGGCCGGCATGCGGTATTCCGAGCTGGTTAGGATCCTTGCGGAGAACAACCAGTTCCTGCCCCTTGACCCTCCCTGCCAGGAGAGCGCCACGATCGGTGGGATCCTCGCCACGAATTCCAGCGGTCCGCGGCGGAGGCGGTACGGGACGGCGCGAGACATGGTCATCGGAATGCGCTTCGCGACGCTGGACGGCAAGCTGGTCAGCTCCGGCGGAATGGTCGTCAAGAACGTGACCGGCCTCGATATGGGGAAGCTCATGATCGGCTCCTTCGGGACGCTCGCGGTGATCGCATCGGCCAACTTCAAGGTGTTTCCGAGACCCGAGTCCATGGCGTCGTTCGCGTTCCGGTCCGCATCCATGGAAGCGCTGCTGGCGGTCAAGCAGGAGGTGCTCGGCTCGGAGCTCCAGCCCGTGGCAATCGACTGGCTCGACCCGAGGGCGGCTGCGCACACCGGGCTGGATCCGTTCCATTCGCTGCTGGTGGAGGCGTCGGGAAGTGCCGCGGTGACACGCCGCTACGCGGACGAATACCGATCCCTTGCGAGCCGCGCAGGCGTGGAACTCGAGGATCTGCCGGCCGACGCCTGGGAGCGGATCAGGGAATGCGGGCCGCAGTGGCTCGACGGACATCCGTCAGGGGCGTTGATCCGTGTTTCGACAGTGCACTCGCGACTCGACACCCTCCTAGGTCAGGCCGAGCGGGCCGGTTGCGCCGCAGCGCTGCGGGCGGGCAACGCTACGGGGCTGTGCCTAGCGCCCGACGCCGAGACAGCGAGCAGGGCACTCCAGGCCCTCCGCGACGAGGGCTTCAGCGCGACTCTCGAGTCCGCGCACGACGACGTGAAGCGCGACCTCGTCCAGTGGGACGCAAGCGGAAGCGAATTCGACCTCATGCAACGGGTCAAGGCGGACTTCGACCCTCTCCTGCTACTCAACCGCGGCCGGCTGTACGGCAGGATCTAGCCCGGAATAGTTGCGTTCCCGACACACCCCGGTGTGTCGAAATCCTTGTTTGACAATCACTTGGGGTGCCCATCCCCCGCCAACTACAATGGAGTGCACTGATTGGCGAATGCGCTCACCCGCTCCCCTCTCCGCGACCTACGAGCACACCATTGGCAAGCCGGTGTCGGCGAGCGGCGTCGGACTCCACAGCGGCGTCGAAGTCCGTCTGCGCATGGTTCCGTCTCCATCGGGCCGGGGCGTCGTCTTCGCCCGAACGGATCTGGCCGGCTTCGAGATCCCAGCCAGCTGGCGACACGTTGCCAGGGTGTCCTACGCGACGAGCCTGATGCGCCAAGGGGTCCTGCTCTCCACGACGGAGCACTTGCTGAGCGTGCTGCGCGCGGTCGGAGTCGACAACGTCCGGATCGAGATCGACAACCTGGAAGTGCCCATCCTTGACGGGAGCGCCCGCCCATTCGCACGGCTCATCGAGGAGGCCGGAGTCGAGAGGCAGAGGAGACGCCGGAGATACCTTCGGCTGCGGAAGCGGGTCGAGGTCGCCGAGGGAGACAAGCTGGTCTCGATAGAGCCTGCGGATTCATTCGAAATCGACTGCCGGACGAACTACAACAAGCCCGGGGTGGAGCAGCAGCAGGTCGGAATCCGGGTGACTCCCGAGTCCTACCTGGCAGAGATCGCGCCGGCGCGGACATTCGGCTTCGAGAACGAACTGTCGGCGATGCGGGACATGGGCCTGATCCGCGGCGCGAGCCTGGAGAACGCAGTCTGCTTCCGCGAGGACGGATCCGTGCTCAACGAGGGCGGGCTCCGCTATGAGGACGAGCCGTGCCGACACAAGGTGCTGGACCTAATCGGGGACCTAGCCCTGCTCGGTCACTCGATCCTAGGCAAGGTCGTGGCCTCGCGTGCCGGACATGCGATGCACGTGGCCCTTGTCGACAGGATCATGAAGGATCCTGACAGCTACGAGGTCACGACGCTGCCTTAGAGCTGGCTTCCCGCAGCCGGTACCGGGGAGCCGCCCGCCAAGCGCTCGCGGATTCCGGCCAGCGTCAGCGCGGCTTGCTGGGGTATCTGGGCGCTGAGGCCGCTTCTCGGCCTCCGGTACGGCTGGATGAGGCCAATGTCCTCGGAAGTACCCACTAGATAGAGCCCCGCGAGGGCTTGCAAGATATGCGTCGACTCGGGGCGGACGACCGTCACTTCGTCGCCCGTTGTGACGCGGTCGCCATCAGCGCGCAGCTGGCGGTCGACGATCCCGGGCACGGGCGCGCGAACGTCCAACGGGTCCGCGTCGTCTTCCGGCTGGATCCGAACCAGAAGCGCGCCGGCCTCGAATGCGTCGCCAGGCTCGAGGCGATTGGTGACAATGCCGGAGTGATCCGAGGCAACGCGGTAGGGTTGCAGCATCGCGCGCATCTCTTCACGGCCGCTGGAATCGCCGAATCTCGCCAGAGCGAGCGCGGCGTTGCGGCGTACCAGGGGGTGGGGGTCGGCAACCAGCACCCGGAGGGCGTCGTGGAACTCCTCGCTGGACGGGTCGTCTCCCATCAGCCAGGCAACCGTGACGCGGAGCTCGGGCAGCTGGTGACGCGCCAATTCCAGGATTCTCGGGTACCAGACCCTGACGGACTCGTCTCCGGAAGTCATCCGCTGGGAGATCTGTGCTAGCGCATGCTGCGCACGGCGAGGGCGATCTTCGTCAACCAGGTACTGGCCGATCTGCTCCTCGGTGAGGCGCTTTCCGAACCACGTGTCCATCCAGAACCAGAACGGAATGACGATGCTGGCCACGGCCACTAGGGTGATCAGCAGCGTCGCCTTGCGGGAAACGGGCGTTTCGCTGGAGGACGGGTCTGCCGCAGCCATATCTCTTATTGTGGGGCCTGTTCGCAGAGGTTGGCGTCAGGCTGCCCTCGCATGGTCTGCTCGGTGCGACTTCGGAGCCGCCGCCCCACGCTGCGGCACCCGCGGTTGGTCCCCTGCTTGGTGCGCGGTTGGTTCGCCACGTGCTCTCGACCCGTCCCGGTGTCGCGCTTGGACCGGGGAATCGCGCTGGGAGCGGCGCATGGCGGCTATGCCTTCAATCGCCCACACCCTCCGCCGCGAGAACGATCGCGTCGAGCTTCTCGCGGATCTCGGCATCAATCTCGCTGTCGGGGAGGCCCTCCACCAGATCCGCCGCATCCGGAAGCGGAAGATCTGCACCGAGACCGAGCTTCAGCCTGTAGAGCCGGAAGACCGGCTCGAGCGCAGCCCACCCGCCATGGGCAGCCCGCGACCCGGCCAAGTCCTCCCCTTGGAGGTCCCCTACGGAATCGATCGCTTCCCTCATGGCCTGGCGCCGCGTCGCGGCCTGGTCTGGAGCGAAGAGTGGGCCGACAGCCTGAGAGCGTGCTTCGCGGACTGCGTATGCTTCAAGCGCCGCGGGCGTCAGCACGTAGTCCTCGAGCCGGCCCCTGCTCCAGCGAAGTAATGCGGGCCCGTTGGGACTACTGCCGGCACTGTCATCAGAGTTCCGGCTGTCCAAGAGCGCGCAGCCCCGGACTTCCGGCACGACGGTCGCGAGCGCCCCAAAATGGCGCTCGGCAGCGGAACCGGAATTCGCGAGGTAGCGGACGAACGGGCGCTGAAGCGCTGCAACCGCCCGCTCGTGGCCGAGGCGGCGAGCGAACGCCCGCAGCGCGGAGAGGTCCGCCGGGCCGGCAATGTAGAGCACCCAGCCCGCCTGTTCCGCCTGCATGCAGTCCTCGAAACCAATCTCGCGGAGCGCCTGCGCGGCACGCTCGCCGTAGTGCCTGCCAATCTGGCGGGGCTTTCCCACGAAGGCGAGCACGAGGTCCTGATCGAGGGCCTCGTCCAGCAGCACCCCGGAATGCGTCGAGATGATGACCTGACTGCCGGTCTCCCGCGAGACCTCGCGAATCGCCCGATACGACTGGCGCTGGCGCGAGGGCTCCAGATGTGCAGCGGGCTCGTCCAGCAGCAGCACCGTACCCGGGCGAGCGTACATGAATGAGAGCACCAGCAGCAGCTGGTGGAAGCCCCGCCCGGCTGAGGAGATGTCCATTAGCAGGTCGCCGTCACGGAACGCGACTGTGATTTCGCCTCGCTCGACCTGGTAGCGGGGCGGGTCGACGGTCGCTCCGAACAGGGAGCGGATATGCCCGACTATCTTGTCCCAGTTCTCGGGCTGGCGCTCCCACACGGCCAGGCACAGATTCCGCAGCACCTCGGCGGTGCGGCCCTCGCCAATGCGGACACCGACGGTGCCGGGCGCCAGCAATGTCTCGCTCGGTGCGAGCCCGGATATCGAGGGCAGGAATGCGGTGCGAACCTCGGCAGCCTGCTCGGGTACAGGGATTCTCCGGATGTCCGGGCCATCGTCGGCTCGGAGCGGACGGCAGTAGATCAAGTCCTCGTTTGCGTAGTCGAACTCCAGACCGCACTCCCACGCGCTGCCCCCGCCAGTGCCCTCGACGACGATCTCGATCCTGACGTGCTCGGTTGCTTGCCAGCCATCACTCCCGCCAACGTCGCGCAAGCGAAGGTCCTTCCAGAGAAGGTTGGCCCTGGGGACGGGCATCGAGACGAGATCACGCCGGTTGAGGGTCACCCCGGGCCGGTCCGCCGGTGCCCGTGCCCTGGAATGCCGTTCCAGCCAACGCCGGAGGCCGGTCTCCCAGAGCGAGAGCGCCTGCATCACGGTGGACTTGCCCGAGTCATTGGGCCCAAGGAGCAAGACCGGGTTCCCGAGTGCCACCTCGAGCTGGTCGAAACGCTTGAAGTTGCGGATCCTCAGCTTGGATAGCACTTCGCTAGCTCGCGAGGCCCGGGACCATTCGTGGCGACGGGCCGTCCATCAGTCCGAAGACAGTGTACGACCATGGGTGCGACCCTGGGCGAATTGGCTGGCCGGCCAGGCTATGGACTACACATCGGGAGGGCAGTGAGGCAAGCCATGAGCCGGCTGCCCACGAACGTCCATTGACGCGCGAATCCGCTTTGCCTAGGAGCACGTTGCGGAATCAATGCGCTACGCGCGGCGCACATTCGTTCACGGCTCGGGCATTGCGGGATACACCGCTCCCGCATCCGAGCTCCGAGCCAGGAATTGCACGGCCCGTTCCAGTGTTCCGAAACACGGCACATTGGCTTTCCTTAGGCGTTCAAGATCCACCATCCGTGTCATTGGGAGTTGGTCAAGAGTTTCCCTATAGCATCGATTCTTTGGATAGTTGCGAGTCAGCCACTCCTTGACTCCTCGTTTCGACTCCCAGGTCGGTCGATCCCACACCGTTCCCGGAGAGAGGCCAGGACGACCGTCAAGCAGCCTTCCCGCAATGAGGTCGAGGCATGGCAGGAAGAGAACCTCGTACTCCGGGTGCAGCAAGACGACGGCCGACGGGAAGGGAAGACTCGCTTTGCGCATCCAATCCGCCATTTCTGGTCCCAGTTGCTTGGGGCAGCCGCGGTCTCCATCCCGGAGAACGAGCATGGCCTCCGCATCGGGCTTGGCCCGAATGAAATCCGCCCCACGCTGGCACCCACTTTGCTTGTGGAGGTTCTTCCATCTAATGGGTTTCGCCCACGCAAAGTGAACGTCCTGTTCACTGGAAATTCTGGTGAGAAGGTTCTGTACTGACGCTACCTCTCCGTGGCCCTCTACAAGAACATATACCTTCTTCGATTTATTCATCACTACCAGGATTCTCACAATTGCTGCAATAGGCCTTCAGTCGTCATGAGCTCGCCGAGGGTCAGCAGTCGGCTCTTGACAACATCCCTCTGGTGCCCCGCCATAGGACGGATTCGCGTTGCGCCATTCGCTCGGGCCACCACTCGGACTTCATCCGTTTCGACAAGATCCAACAGCTCGGGGCTGTGGGAGGTAAGGAGCACCTGAGATATGTCACTGGCCTGCCGCAGGTAGTCCATCAACATTGGAAGCGCTCCAGGGTGAATTGTCAGTTCAGGCTCCTCGATACCGACGAGTGGCAGTGGCGGCTCTTGCAACAGGGCGGTTAGGATTCCCGCAACCCGAAGCGTGCCGTCAGACTCCTGGCCCGCATCAAACCACCTCCCCTGCCCGTGTCGGAACTGCGCAACCAGGAAATTCGCAACTCTATTGACCCTAATGTCGCTTACATCGCCGATGAGATACTTGAGCCCGGCAACGAGTTCTGGCTTCCACGTGGACACTTCCTGATTCCGCAGAATTGAGACCCAATTTTCGCCGTGCCTGTGCATCGGCTTCTCGGGGTTGGGTTTCTGGGGTTCTCGCAGCGTGTCGGGGAAGATGGCATAGATAACCACTCGTGATATCAATTCAAACAAAGGACGGAATCGGTCATCCCCAGCCACAGCGGGAAGCGCGAGCCCTGTGTCACTGATCTTCGGCTCAAGCCCCTCCGGTCCCTGCCAGATTCCCTTTTCGACCCTGAACCGCTGCGGCCCATCGCTCAGACGAACGAACGCCGATTCCGACTTGACGCGATACTCCTCTCTCCGGTCCCCTGAGATCTCGAATTCGTAGGAGCCCTGTCCGGACTCAAGGCTGACCGATAGCTGGATGGTTACGTTACAGGGACGCCCTCGCCCTGCACTCTTGCGCCGCACAGCGTCGATGCCACCCCGGCCCGTGATTGCGGCCGAGAGGCCATTGTGCATTGCATCGCGCACGAAGCTGAGCACATCGACTAGGTTGCTCTTGCCAGAACCGTTGGGTCCGACGAGTACTGTCAGCCGCCCGAGTTCGACCTGCTGCTCTTGCCCGATACTCCGATAGTTGGAGACCTTGATTTCGGTAATCCGGTCCTGATGTCCGGCCATACTCGACTCCACTTCGTGCCTTGGCAACGTCCCGTAACGACGTATGCAGGATTCTTACGCTGCGACCGGCCTTGCATCCGGCTGCTCCACGGAAGTAGCCCTGGCTCATCCGGAACGGTGTCCAATGAGCCCGGCGTCGCTCGAACTCATTCTAGTCCTTACCCAAGCTTGCCGTTCCGTCCGGCATTCGCCCCGAGGCATCCCGTCCAACTCATGCGCCGACAGTGACGGATGGCGTATGGAAGCCTAGCAGGCATTGGGAAGGGCGCGTCTGGAACGGGGGCGTCCGCCGCTCGTCGCCGTTCGGCCTTCTCCGCGTTGCGCAAGCCGGGAAGCACCTAAGTGGCTGCCGGCTCCCACACCCTTCTGTGCGAGAATCCTCGGTGCCGTGAACCGCCGCATCTTCTTCCTATCCTCCGCCGGGGCCGCGCTCGCTCAATCGCCGTCCGATGCAGTCCGCCTGGGTGTGATCGGATCCGGCGGGAGGGGCCGCCGGGTAATGTCCGAGTTCAAGCGCGACCCGAACCTCAAGGTCCATGGAGTATGCGACGTCTACGAACCCAACCTCGAGGCAGGCCTGTCCGCCGCGGGCCCGGGAACCGTCGCATACCGCGACTACCGCAAGGTCCTGGAAGACCGTGACGTGGACGCGGTGCTGATCGCGACGCCCGAGCACTGGCACCATCGCATGACGCTGGACGCGATGGCTGCCGGCAAGGACGTGTACGTGGAGAAGCCGCTGTGCCACACGCCGCAAGAGGGCAAGGAACTGGTGGAAGCGTGGCGCGAGTCTGATCGGATCGTGCAGGTCGGGATGCAACGCCGCAGCTACAACCTCTACCTCGAGGCGCGCGACATGCGCCGGGGAGGGGATCTCGGCATCGTGCGCATGGTACGGACCTACTGGCTCAACTCGCGGACCGAGCCCCGGCGGGCGCCGTTCAGGGGGCCCATCGACTGGAAGGGCTGGCTAGGCCCTGCCCCTGACGTTCCCGAAGACCCTCTCGTCTTCTTCAACTGGCGGAGCCTGTCGGCGTACTCGGGGGGAATCGCGCAGGACCAAGGCTGCCATATCTTCGACTCGATCCACCTGATCATGGACGCTGGCTATCCGGTATCCGTCAATGCGACGTCGCTGCGGCCCCATGTCGAAGGGATGGACCAGCCCGAATCCGTGGTCGTGGCCGCCGAATACCCGCAGGGATTCCTGGCGATCTTCACCATCAACTACAACGCGATGCGCTACGAGATGCGCGCGGACCAGCTCAATGCGTACGACGGCTCGATTGCCCGAATGGACATCGGCCGGGAGTTCCTCCGGGTGTACCCCAGGGACGCCCCGGAGACGGCGTCGTTCTCGAAGGAGCAGCCGGGCGGGTTCGCCCAGGCCACGATCGATCACGTGATGAACTTCCTGCACTGCGTGCGGACGCGCGAGTCCCCTCGGGCGACCATGGACAAGGGATTCCAGGCGGCACTCATCGTCCAGCTGGCAAACCTGTCGATCCGGGAGGGCCGGAAGATCGGCTGGGACTCCGACACCCTGTCGGTCGCCTGACCGCTCGGCACGGGGTTCGCGCGCCCCGTCCGGCTCGGCAGCGAACTACAATACCCGCTTATGCCTGGAAACGCACCGGAAGGCGGTCTGCCGGACCCGCGCCGCCTCCTGGCAGTTGTCGCTACGGGCGTTGCCGTTTACTGGCTGCTTCCCAGGCCCGAGAGCGTCTCCGACGAGGGCTGGCGGCTGCTGGCGGTGTTCTCCACGGCCATAGCCGGCCTGATCCTGCGCCCCTTGCCGGGCGGCGCCGTCATCCTGCTGTCGCTGGTAGCTGCTGTCTGGACCCGGTCGATGACGCTGGAGCAGGCGCTCTCGGGCTTCGCGACGCCAGCGGTATGGCTGGTGGTCGGGGCGCTGCTGATCGCTCACGTGCTGATCGAGACGTCCCTGGCGAAACGGGTGGCGCTGCTCTTCGTGCGGTTCTTCGGGGCGAGTTCGAACGGCGTTGCCTACGCCCTGATTCTCAGCGACATGTCCCTGGCGACGATGATCCCTTCGAACACCTCGCGGGCGGGCGGCGTGATCATGCCGATCACGCGCAGCCTGGCCGAGCTGTACGGCTCCAAGCCCGGCGCGACCGCAAAGCTGCTCGGCACGTTCCTGATGGTGGCGGTGTACCAAGGCGAGGCGGTCGCGGCAGCTACGTTCCTGACCGGCCAAGCGGGTAACTTCATCGCCGTCGAGATCGCGCGCAGCGTGGCGGGCTACGAGCTGACCTGGGCCGGCTGGGCGGCCGCGGGCGTGGTCCCGGCGCTCGTCAGCGTCGTCGGCCTGGTCTGGATCGTGTCGAAGCTGCTTCCGCCGGAGATACGCCGGACGCCGCACGCCAGGGAGTTCGCCCGTGACGAGCTGCGCAAGCTCGGACGCATGGGCAGCCGCGAGTGGACCACGATCACCGTCGTCGGCGTCGTATGCGGCCTCTGGACGACATCCAACCTGCACGGCGTACCTGTTGCCCTAGCCTCGGTCTCCGGGGCGTCCGTCCTGCTGCTGTCCGGAGTCCTCCGCTGGCAAGACGCAGTCCGTCAGCACGCGGTCTGGGACATCATGATCTGGTACGGCGGGGTGATCACGCTGGGCCGGGCGCTCAGCGACGCGGGAGTTCCCAGCGCGATCACGGACTACATCGGCGTGACGCTGGGGGACATTCCTTGGCTTCCCATGCTCGCGGTCGCGGTTCCGATCTACTTCTTCGCCCATTACGGGCTGGCCAGCATCACGATGCACTTCCTGACGATGCTTCCGGTCTTCCTGCTGATGCTGGTCGAGCAGGGCGCCCCGGCGGGTCTTGCCGTCTTCCTCTTCGCCTGCCTGGGAAACCTCTCGGCGGGGCTGACCCACTACGGCACCGTCCCGTCCCCCATCTTCTACTCGCAGGGATACGCCAGCTTCCGGCAATGGTGGCAGGCTGGCTTCCTTGTCGGGGTATGGAACATACTGGTCTGGTGCTCCGTCGGCAGCCTTTGGTGGAAGCTGCTGGGCATTTGGTAAACGCGGTGCCGGTCGGTTGCGCTAGCGTCTAAGACGTGCCGATTCCGCTGACCGCGTTCGACATCGTCATTTTCCTGGCGAGCATCTGCCTCGTCCTGGCGATCGGGCTCTGGGCCGGGAGGAAGGAAGACACCAGCGAGGACTTCTACCTCGCGGGCAAGAGCGTGCCTTGGTGGGGCGTCGCCGGCTCGATCTTCGGCACGAACGTCAGCGCCGAGCACTTGGTCGGGATGCTCGGGATCGGCTACTCGATCGGATTCGCCCAGGCGCACTTCGAGTACGGGGCGATCGCCGGGCTGCTCCTGCTTGCGTTCGTGTTCCTCCCCCTGTATCGGAGGATGGGCCTGTACACACTCTCGGAATACCTCGGCGAGCGCTACGACGAACGCAGCAGCGTTCTCTACTCGGGCCTCAACATCATCATGATCGTCGTGGTTCGGATGGCGCTCGGGTTCTACATCGGCGCCCGGGCCCTGAGCTACCTGCTGGACGGCACTCCGCTCGCTGTCGACTACGGCACCGGGATCCTGATCTTCGCAGCGGTGACGGCAACCTACACGATCGTCGGCGGGTTGAAGGCGGTCATCTGGACAGATGTCATCCAGTCCGTGCTCCTTCTGCTGGCAGGGATCTTCGTGGCGGTGCTGGTGTTTGCCCAGCCGGAGATCGGCGGGCTCGGCGGCCTGCTGGCCAAGGACGCCGCCCTCCCCGCAGCGGAGCAGAAGTTCCATCTCTACCTGCCGCCGGACCACCCGCAGCTGCCATGGACCGGGGTCTTCAGCGGCCTTCTGATCATTCACATCTTCTACTGGTCGACCAACCAGTTCATCGCCCAGCGCGCGCTCGCCGCGCGATCCGAATTCGACGCGAAGATGGGTATCCTGGCGGCCGGCTTCCTCAAGCTGCTGATCCCGTTCGTATCGATCGCGACCGGCGTCGCGGCCGGCTTCCTGTTCGAGTCCCGCATGGCGAGCGGGGAGATTTCCGGCCTCCCGCTCCCGGACGACGCGTTCCCGCTGCTGGTGCAGCTGATCGTACCGGCAGGATACGGGCTGGTAGGCATCATCACGGCGGGGTTGATCGGAGCGATCCTCTCCAGCATCGACTCGATGATGAACTCCGGCGCCACGCTGCTCACGTTCGACTTCTACCGGCGGTTCGTGAGACCCGAGGCGTCGGAGCGGAACCTGATACTCGTGGGCCGGGTCACGATACTCGCGTTCGTTGTCATCGCGGCGTCCATCGCGGCGGCGATCTACACGGAAGACGCCGCCGATAACTTCTTCCTAAAGGTGCCTGCCCAGATCGGCCATTTCGTCCCCGGCATGGCGGTCGCCTTCCTGGCGGGTGTGCTCTGGAGAGCGGCTTCGGCGTCGGGAGCGTTCTGGGCGATGCTCGTCTCGCCGCTGTTCTCGTTCGGAATCGAGTGGGTTTACGGGGCGTGGATCGGGCCCGGCTCGGCCGTCGCGAGCCTATTCGGCCCGCAGCTGAACTTCCTTCACCGGACGGCGCTGACCGCGGCCTTCGCCCTGGCGATCCTCGTGGCCCTAAGCCTCGGCAAGAAGAGGGCCTCGCCCGATGCCGCCAGGCTGACATGGCAGGGCCGGGAAGACGCGGCAACAGAGACCGTGCGGGGATTCTGGCGCAGCGAGCGCCCATGGGGCTGGCTGCTGGGGGCGGCGACAGTCTTCATGCTGATCTACTTCGCGTGAGCCCCACGACTCCTCAATCGCGCCGGAGGGCGGCCGAGCGGCGCGGTGCCCCCCTGCCGTCACGGCGGGAAAGCTGAGATGAGCGGTCTACGGATCCAAGGGGCCTGCGTGAGCCTGGGCGCTCCTCCCGTTCGGATCCTCCACGACATCTCTCTAGAGGCAGAGGCTGGCGAGATCCTCGTCCTGCTGGGAGCATCCGGTTCCGGCAAGACGACCCTCCTGCGAAGCGTAAACCGCCTGGTGCGGCTTGAAGCGGGCCGGATCGAAGTCGCCGGCCGGGATATCGCCGGCCTCGACCCGGTCGCCCTGCGGCTCTCGACGGGATACGTGCTGCAGGGGGCGGCGCTGTTCCCGCACTGGACGGTCGCCCAAAACATCGCTACCGTCCCGAGGCTGGTGGGCTGGGACCCAGTCCGCACCACTCGACGCGTGGACGAACTGCTGGAACTGGTCCGGCTGGACCCGGCGGAGTACCGGGATCGTTTTCCCGAGAGCCTTTCGGGCGGGCAGCAGCAGCGGGTCGGGGTGGCGCGGGCCCTCGCGGTCGAGCCGGGCTTGGTGCTATTGGACGAGCCCTTCGGGGCGCTTGACGCGCTGACCAGGGAGGGACTGCAATCGGACTTCCAAGAGCTCCAACGCAGCCTCGGATTCACAGTGGTCCTGGTCACCCATGACGTCTCCGAGGCCCTGCGACTCGGGAACAGAATCGCAATCCTCTCGCGCGGGCGCGTTGTACAGACTGGCGCACCGGCCGAGATACTGAGGAACCCCGCAACCGCGGATGTCGAGGAACTGCTGACGACGCCGCGGAGGCAGGCCGAGGCCTGGAAGGCGGTGCTGGCACCTTGAGCTCCCTGCTGCAGAACCTATCCGAGCTGCCGAAGCTGCTGTCAGGCCATATCCTGCTCTCGCTCTGCGCGATTCTCGCGGCGGCGACCATTGCAGTTTCGACCGCCATTGTGGCGAGCCGGCGCACCCGCCTCCAGAGCGGGGTTCTCTCGGTTGCAAGCATCCTACAGACCGTCCCCAGCCTGGCACTGCTAGCTCTGATGGTTCCGATGCTGGGCGGTGCGATCGGCTTCGCACCCGCGTTCATCGCGATGACGGTCTACGCCCTGCTGCCTCTGCTGCAGAACACCGTGACAGGACTGGCCGGCACGGATGCCCAGGTTGTCGAGGCCGCGCGCGGCATCGGAATGACCGAGCGACAGATCCTCTTCCGAGTCCGGTTCCCGCTGGCGATGCCGGTGATCCTGGCCGGCCTGCGGACATCGACCGTTTGGACCGTAGGGACAGCGACGCTGGCGACTGCCGTCGGTGCCTCCGGCCTGGGTGCGTATATCTTCACGGGCCTGCAGACCCGCAACCATGCGACGACGCTGTTCGGGTGCGGTTTCGCCGCGATGCTGGCGCTGGTCCTAGACCAGGCCTTGCGATCGGTGGAGAAGGCCGTGCAGCAGCGCCGGCACCGTCGCGCGGCGGGCATCGGGGTCCTGCTGGCTTTCATCTTGGTCGCGGCCGCAGCGTGGTCATTGTGGCCGACACGTCCTGGAGCCGGAGCAACGAGGACTGCCAGTGCCGAGGAGGTCGACCTGCCGGGACAGGCCCGCAGCCTGCCGCTAGCAGGCCAGCAGTTCGTCACTGGATCGAAGTCCTTCGTGGAGAGCCACGTGCTGGCGGAGCTCGTCGGCCTGTACCTGGAAGGCGCGGGTGCCGAGGTCTCCAACCTGCCCAGCATGGGCTCGACGATTCTCTTCGACGCGCTCCGAGGCGACTCGGTCGACGCGTATGTCGATTACACGGGCACGATTTGGTCAACGCTGATGAAGAGGGCCGAGCCAGCGCCCCGAGTCCAGACACGGATCGAGGTCGCCAGCTACCTCCACGAGCAGCACGGAGTCGTATCGGTCGGCCACCTCGGATTCCGGAACGACTACGCGCTGGCGATGACGCAAGCCCGGGCGCGCGAGCTGGGGATCGGCTCGATCGCCGACCTGTCGGGACGGAGCCTGGAGGTGGGCGGGGATCCGGAGGTCTTCGGGCGGCCGGAATGGACACGGCTGCGAAGGCTTTATGGGCTGGAGTCGCTGACCACGCGCCCCATGCAGCCGATCTACATGTTCGACGCTGTCAAGAACGAACAGGTGGACGTGGTCACGGCGTACACGACTGACGGAAGGCTGGCCGAGGGAGGGCTGATCCTGCTCGACGATCCCAAGCAGGGCTTCCCACCCTACGACGCGATCCTACTGGTGTCGCCGAGCGCCTCCGCGAACGCGGCCCTGTTAGAAGTCCTCTCCGGGCTGGTGAACCGGATCGACGACACTACCATGGCCCGCGCCAACCTGAGGGTCGAGACGGGCGGGGAATCGCCGAGGCAGGCCGCGCAGTGGCTCCTGGCCCGGATCCGCGGGCAGGTTTCCGCCGACATGGCCGGCGGCGGAGGCCCGGAGCCAGCTCCCCCCGCGCCGCGGACCCGGTGAATGGTCGCGGACGCCGCAGTCGGACGGCAGAACGGGCCGGCCGGCCGACCATGTATCCTGTTGGGACTCTCACCATGACGGACTGGGATCACATCCATAAGCTGCCGTCCTACAGGAAGATGATCGCCCTCAAGACGCGGGCGGTCATCGCACTGTCGGCGTTCTTCCTCGCTTACTACTTCGCCCTGCCCGTGCTGGTCGGGTACTGGCCCGAGCTGATGGCCCGCAAGGTCTGGGGCTACGTGAACTGGGCCTACCTGTTCGCCTTCTCCCAGTTCCTGATGACCTGGGCAGTCGCGTACGCCTACATGCGCCACGCCGGCCGATTCGACGACATGTCCGAACGGATCCTGGCCGAGGCACGGGCGGACGCAGGCGGGGAGGGCACCGCCTGACATGTCGCTACCGCTATTGATGTTCCTGGCGTTCATCGCCGCCACGCTGGGAATCACCTACTGGGCCGCAGGCCGGTCCGCTGGCGCCAGCGCCTACTTCGCGGCGGGCCGCCGCATCAGCGGGTGGCAGAACGGGCTGGCCATTTCCGGTGATTACATGAGCGCGGCCTCGTTCCTGGGGATCGCGGGCCTGATCGCGTTCTACGGCTACGACGGATTCATGTACTCGGTCGGCTTCCTAGTGGCGTACCTGACCGTGCTGCTGGTCGTGGCCGAGCCGCTCCGCAATACCGGCAAGTACACGATGGCCGACGTGCTTGCGTACCGGCTCCGGGAGCGCCCGGTCCGAGCCTGGGCATCCCTGAGCACGCTCACCGTCTCGACGTTCTACATGATCGCCCAGATGGTCGGGGCCGGGGCCCTCGTAAGTCTGCTGCTGGCCGACTCCGGCATCGGCTACACCGGAGCGGTCACCGGCGTGGGCATTCTGATGATCGTCTACGTGGTGTTCGGCGGAATGCTGGCGACCACTTGGGTGCAGATCGTGAAGGCCGTGCTCCTGATGAGCGGAACCTTCCTGCTCAGCGTCCTGGTAATGGCCCATTTCGGGTTCAGCCTCGGGGCATTCTTCGACGCGGCGGGCACCGTGACGGTCCAGGCCGGAGGCACCGAGACCACCCAAGACTTCCTGACGCCGGGCCGCTATTACAAGCCGCCATTCGGCGCCCTCGACCTGATCTCGCTGGGAATGGCGCTGATCTTCGGGACGGCGGGCCTGCCGCACATCCTGATTCGCTTCTACACCGTTCCCGACGGCAAGACGGCGCGCGTCAGCGTCTTCTGGGCAATGGTCCTGATCGGAGCCTTCTACATCATGACCACCTTCCTGGGATTCGGAGCCGCGACCATCCTAGGGCCGGCGACGATCACGGCGAACGGCGGCACGAACATGAGCGCCCCGCTCCTCGCCCAGGCGCTGGCTGGCGATGTGTTCTTCGCGTTCATCTCCGCCGTGGCTTTCGCAACGATCCTGGCAGTGGTGGCTGGTCTGACCATCAGCGCCTCGACCTCGTTCGCTCACGACTTCTACTCGAACGTGATCCACCACGGCAAGGAGCGCGCACCGGGCGAGGAGGTCCGGGTCGCGCGCTGGACGGCGTTCGTCGTGGGCGCCGTGTCGATCCTGATCGCGATCGGCCTCGGGCCCGACGCGAACGTCGCATTCCTCGTGGGTCTCGCTTTCGCCGTAGCGGCCTCGGCGAACCTCCCGGTCATCCTGTTCTCGCTCTACTGGAAGCGCTTCACGACGCGAGGGGCGGTGTGGGGCCTGGCCGCGGGCCTGCTCTCGTCGGTAGGGCTAATCCTGGTCAGCCCGAGCTTCATGGGCATTGACGGCCCGGAGGTGGCGGAGAGCGCCCGTCGGATGATCCAGTCCCAGCCGCTGTACCCTCTCAAGAACCCCGGCATCATCAGCATCCCGCTCGGGTTCGTCGCCGCCTGGCTGGGCTCGGTCTTCTCGCGCGAGCCGTCGGCGGAAGACAAGTACGTCGAGCTGACTGTCCGCGCGAACACCGGACTAGGGGCCGAGAAAGCGACATGAGGCTGCAGATGCCCCGCTCTGGCGCAGCGGGAGCTGCCCGAGAACCTGATCGAGAGGCGCCTCGATGAACGCAGCGGACAGCCACGGCCGTCTCACGAGCCTCCTGAAGTCCGAGGACTGGGTTGCGTGCTGGCTGGGATTCGCGCTCATCCTGCTGGCCCTCGCGGGAGTCCAGCCCGCTCTGCCGGGCTTCGGCTGGGAGGGCGGCGCGGCTGGCACGGTCCTAGCTCCCGGCAACCTCGCGGCCACAGGCGTGCTGGCGGCGCTCTTCCTGGCCGTGGCGGGGGCTGGCACCCTGCTCATGGGAGGGTCCTTAAAGGCCTTCGCTCTGGGATTCCCCGCGGTCTTCCTGCTGGCCTGGCTCTCACAGTTCGTAGCGGGGCACTCCGCGATGAAGGAGTGGGGCCTCACCTACGTGATCACGGCCCTCCTGCTCGGCTTGCTGATTTCCAACGTGCTGGCAGTTCCGCAGTGGATGCGCCAGGCCGTGCGCACCGAGTACTACATCAAGACCGGACTCGTCATTCTCGGTTCGAACATCCTGATCGGCGACATCCTCCAGGCGGGACTGCTGGGGATTGGCCAGGCGCTCCTTGTCATCCTCGTGATCTGGTACGCCTGTTTCTGGATCGCCCGCAAGCTGCGGGTCGACGACGAATTCTCGGCGATGCTGGCGACCGCAGTCTCGATTTGCGGCGTCTCCGCCGCGATCGCCGCATGCGGGGCGATCCAAGGCGATCGCAAGAAGCTCTCCTATGTCACGTCGCTGGTGCTGATTGTTGCCATTCCGATGATGCTGGTCATGCCGTGGATCATTGGCTGGCTGGAAATCCCTCCGGTCGTCGGGGGGGCGTGGCTCGGAGGAACGATCGACACCTCCGGAGCGGTCGTCGCGGCAGGGGAGATCGTCGGGGACGCGGCGATGAACGCCGCGGTAATCGTCAAGTTCTCGCAGAACGCAATGCTCGGCCTGGCGGCCTTCGCGCTGTCGGTCTGGTGGACGCTCCGGGCGGGGGCGGCGACCGGGGAGAAGGCATCCCCCTCGATCATCTGGGAACGCTTCCCGAAGTTCGTGCTGGGCTTCATCGCCGCTTCGCTGCTGTTCTCGTTCGCGCTGAGCCCGGAATTCGTCGACTCGACCAAGGGCCTCATGCGGGGGCTGCGCACCTGGTGGTTCGCGCTGGCATTCGTCTGCATCGGCCTCGAGACACGGTTCCGGGACTTGGTGGCAATGGACGAGGGGCGGCCGGCCATCGCGTTCCTGCTCGCGCAGGGCGTCAATATCCTGTGGACGCTGGTCATCGCCTGGCTCCTGTTCGGCGGAATCCTTTTCGACGCGCCGTCGCTGTAGGGTGCGGAGCCTGGCTCGTCGGCGGCCAGCGGTGGCTTAGCCGTCGCCGGGGGCGGTCGGCGCCAACGTCGAGGCAGGGCCTTCGCGCGTCTCATCCACTGGAACAGGCAAAGATACGCCGCCTGACCGGCCGCAACATCGCCGATCGCAGTTGAAGGTCGCGAGCCTCGTGCGGCTGTCGATGCCCGTCCCTCGCCACGGGTCGGGTCGCGCCGCCCCAGCCACTGGTAACCTAGCCGTTCCGGGCCACATTCCGTGAGATGGACGCGCCGCAGCTGGCTAAGCCTCGCAGCCTCGCCCCTGCTCGCGCAGGGGCCGGCCGTCCGAAACGTGCAGCCGCAGCGCCGGGCGCGCCCGTCAGGGATCCCGTTCGAGTGCACGCTGACCGACATAGCCGCCGAAGCCGGCCTGACGGAGCCGGTCATCTACGGCGATCCCGCCAAGACGACGTTCATCCTTGAGGCGATCGGCTGCGGCTGCGCGTTCCTGGACTACGACAACGACGGCTGGCTGGACGTGCTCCTGCTGTCCGGGGCGCGCTTGGGCGCAGACGGGCCGGAGAAGTCAATCCGGCTGTACAGGAACGAACGGGACGGCACGTTCCGAGAGGTCACGGAGGAAGCCGGCTTGCAACGCAGCGGCTGGGCGTCCGCCGTAACCGTCGGCGACTACGACAACGACGGCTACGACGATCTCTTCATTACGTACTGGGGGCAGGACGTGCTGTATCGAAACAACGGCAAGGGCGGCTTCGAGGACGTGACGGAGCAGGCAGGACTGCTCCGGCCGGACCGACGCTGGGGGTCCGGATGCACCTGGGTCGATTACGACAGGGACGGCCATCTGGACTTGTTCGTTGCCAACTATCTGGAGTTCGATCCCGAAACGACTCCGAAGCCCGGCGAGCATGACTTCTGCTTCTACGAGGGCGTGCCCGTCAATTGCGGCCCCCGGGGGCTGCCGCCGGCCCGCTGCTACCTGTATCGCAACGATGGCGACGGTCACTTCACCGACGTCAGCGACGAAACCGGGATCGCCTCTGCCCGCCGCTCCTACGGAATGACAGCGGTGGCGGCGGACTATGACGACGACGGCTGGGCCGACATTTATGTCGCGTGCGACTCGTCCCCGAGCTTCTACTTCCAGAACAATCGGGACGGCACGTTCACCGAGGACGCACTGTTCCGCGGGGTCGCCATGAACGAGGACGGCCAGGAGCAGGCCGGCATGGGCCTAGGCGTCGCCGACTACGATCTCGATGGCGACCTGGACATCTTCAAGACGCACTTCTCCGACGACACTGACGTGCTCTACCGCAACGACGGCGGCGCTTCGTTCTTCGATGTGACGCTGGCAGCCAGGATCGGAGTGGAGACGCGCTTCACCGCCTGGGGGGCGGGAATGGTCGACCTCGACAACGATGGACTGCCGGACATCTTCCTAGTGACCGGCAGCGTATATCCGGAACTGGAAGCAAGCCTGCCCCGCTACCCGTATAAGACCCCCCGGTGCGTGTTCCGAAATCTCGGAGGGGGCAGGTTCGAGCAGATCATCGACCAAGCCGGGCCGGGCGTGACTGCCCTGCATTCCTCGCGGGGCTGCGCCTTCGGGGACTTCGACAATGACGGCGACATGGACATCCTGGTCGTGAACATGAACGAGCCGCCATCGCTGCTACGCAACGATGTCAGCAGCGAAAGGCACTGGTTGAAGGTCCTGCTCGTGGGCACGACCTCGAACCGGGCGGCGATAGGCGCGCGCGTCACGGCCCGCTACGGGAACGCCGTGCAGACGCAATCGGTACAGGCGCAATCGAGCTTCTACTCCGTCAACGACCGGCGTCTCCATTTCGGCCTGGGCGACGCCACCGAGGCGAGCATCGATATCCGGTGGCCGACCGGGGAGGTGGAGAGGATCGGGCCGGTAGCGGCTGACCGGCTGCTGGTCCTGCGGGAAGGGGAAGGAATCGTCAGTGCCCAGAGCTTCGGCTGACATGAAGGACGTTGGGGCAGCGCCAGGAGCCCGTGGGATCAGGCATCAGCCTGCGTTCGAGCCGGTCCGGCCTTGCCGCGGCGTCGCAATCAGACAGGATGCTGGAGGTCGGTGGACGGTCCGGTGCCGGCTGGCCTTGATGAGCCTGCCCTTCCGCCATCCCGGGTGCCAGGGGGCTGCCGGGGCTCCACGCGCAATTCGCGAGGAGCCGTTCTTCCGGGACGCGTTGGTGTCGCTTCGTCCCAACGCCGCAAGTGAGGCCTGAGCAGTGGAACAACGGATTGAGGCTCTGTTCGAAGCCCGCTTCTCCTCCGATCGCGGGGCTTCGTACCAGGCTCTGGTGGAGCTGTTCGCGATGACCGAGCAGCCAGTCAACTGGGCCTACGACGTCTGGGACCGAATGCTCGCGGAACTGAGCCATCGTGACGGAGCGAGGCGCTCGTTCGCTGCGCAGCTTCTGGCGCGCCTCGCGATCAGCGATCCGGAGTCGAGGATGATCCGGGACTTCCAATCGGTAGCCGCAATCATGCGCGACCCGAAGACAGTGACGGCACGGCACGCGCTCCAATCGCTGTGGCGGATCGGCCTTGCCGGCTCCGACCGCGCTGCGCTAGTCGTGGATGCGCTTGCGCAACGGTACGAGGAGTGCATCGAGGCAAAGAACGCTGGGTTGGTGCGCACGGACGTGATCACAGCACTGGGGCACCTCGCGAAGTCCCTGGATTCGAGTGGAATCGAAGGACGCGTGATGGCGCTGATCGATTCCGAGACTGACCCGAAAGAGCGGCGCAAGCAGTGGGCCGCCTGGGCCAAGGCGAGCGGAAAGTGATCCCATGCCGGCTCGTTGCGAGCGATCCTGCATGCAAGGTCCACGCTCCGCCGCGAGCTGCCGCCGGCCGGGATGCTGCAGTCGAGCCTCGGCTCATCTCGCTACCGGTCAAGCCTGCGGGCACGCGACGCCCCTGACCACACGTCGAGGAGGGGACTGGAGCCGGGACATATGGTGGTCGCGTGGCCGGGCTGGGCAGTGTCCGCTGCTTGTCGGCGGCAGGCCGGTCGAGGCCACGCAGCTCAGCAGCCGCGGGGGCGGCAACACTCGAGACAATCCACTCGCTCGCATTTGGGGCTCGAGTTCCAGAGACAGCACGGGGCCCGGGTTAACATCTGTGACCCGCGACCGCCTCGCAGAGTGGATTGCACGAAGGGCGGACCACAGAAGCGGCAAGGCCTGCGGACGATGCATAGCGGCCCAAATGTAAAATTAGTAAATCACGCTTGCCGAACCCCTGCGGGTCGGCTATACTTCACTGCGGTACGGGCCGTGCAGGCCATGCCCACTGAGCGACCGGCAGCATTCGCCGGTCGGCATTCGAATTCTTGTCAAGGGGAATCAATTCACGATGAGAACTGTACGAACTCTAGCGCTGACGCTGCTAGTGGGAGCACTTTTCGCAGGCGCGCTGAGCGCCCAGACGGCCACTGGCCAAATCAACGGAACGATCAGCGACACCAGTGGCGCGGTAGTGCCGGGAGCTGGAGTAAGCGTGGTCAATGAGGAGACGGGCCTCACCCGGGAATCCTCCACCAACGAGAGCGGCGATTACACATTCCCGTTCCTGCCGGTCGGACTCTACACGGTGCAAGCCAACTCCGAGGGCTTCCAGCAGGCCCGGCGAACTAATGTCCGCCTGAACGTCAACCAAACCCTGCGGATCGATTTCGACATGGTCATCGGCGAGGTCACCGAGACGATCGAGGTGGCCGCAGTCGCGGCCGCGATCGACACAGAAACGGCGTCGGTCGGGCACACTGTCAGCCAGAGGCAGGTCACCCAACTGCCGCTGAACGGCCGCAGCTTCTTGCAACTCCTGTTTCTTGGCAACGGAGCAGTCGAGACGAGCGGCGAGCAGGCCAGCATGCGGCGGGACGCCGGCGGAGCCATCAGCATCAACGGCGCTCGCCCGACCTCGAACAACTACTTGCTGGACGGCACGTCCAACACTGACACGGCGCTCGGGACGCCCGCGGCGATCCTGTCAATCGACGCGATCCAGGAATTCAAGGAGCAGACCGCGACCTATTCCGCCGAGTACGGCTTCAGCGCGAACCAGATCAACATCGTGAGCAAGACCGGGACGAACGAGCTGCACGGCACGCTGTTCCATTTCCTGCGCAACGACGCACTCGATGCCAGCACGTTCTTCAACAACCTCTCCGACACACCGAAGAACCCGCTGCGCCAGAACCAGTTCGGATTCGTGGCCGGCGGCCCGGCCGTCAGGAACAAGACGTTCTGGCTGGCGAACTTCGAAGGGCGTCGCACTCGCCGGGCGTCGCTCGCGTTCCTGAACGTGCCCACCCAGGACCAGCTGGACGGAATCTTCACGGGCTACCAGGGGCCGAACCGGGACGCGATGCCCCTGCCCGTGCTCGACCCCCTTAGCGGCCCGGTCGGCGCTCCGACAGTGCCGTTCCCCGACAACCGCGTGCCCAAGAGCCGCAATTCGCGGCTGGCCAATCTAGTGGTCTCGAAGTTCATTCCCAGCCCCAATTCGAGTTCCGACCGCGGCAACTACCTCCGGCAGCGATCGCTTCCGACGGACGTCGACCAGTACACGATCCGGGTCGACCAGAATCTCGGGAGATGGGGGAACCTCTTCGGGCGCTTCACCAACTCAGACTACACGGCCATCACGCTCGGCAACACGACCGATCTCGGCGACGTGTTCTTCGTGCAGGAGACCGAGAACTGGCAGATCTCCCACACGGTCCCGCTAGGCGCCACCTTCGTCAACGAGTCCCGCTTCGGGTACGTTCGCGCCCTGGCCAACCAGCACGGGGCCTTGGCCGAACAGTCGGATATCGACACGTTAGCCCTGAGCGGCGTGTTCACCAACCTGAACGAGGAACAGCGCTCGTACCCGGGCGTCGGCTTCGGCGGCAACGGCTCCGGCCTTTCGGGCGGCGGCAGCGCCGTCAACGACTACCAGGCAAGCAACCAGCCCATGTGGGACATCTCGAACGGCTCGACCTGGATCCGCGGCAACCACACGTTCAAGTTCGGCGCCAACTTCCGGCAGTGGTCGCTTCAGCGGGATCTCGCGAACGACTTTCTGGGCCAGTTTACCTATCGCGGATTCTTCACCGGCGACGCGAACTGGGACCACGCCGTGGCTGACATGCTGCTGGGCTACTACAGCAACGCCAGCGTCTTCCAGCCCGGCGGGTTCGCGGTCGGCGACCAAGCAGGCAATCCCCGCGACTTCAACTTCTTGTACTTCGCTCCCTACTTCCAAGACGACTGGAAGGTCAATTCCCGCCTGACTCTCAACTTGGGGCTGCGCTACGATTTCCGCACCGTCCCGAACGAGACCAACGACCGAATGGGCTGGCGAGACCTCGCCAACCCTGCCGGCGGGTTGATGGTCGCGGACCAGAACCTGGTCGACAAGGGCATTGTCGGCGACCAGTCCTATTACCGATTCGCCGGCCGCCCGAACCCGTACGACGCGTCGAGGCGCGTGCTCGCCCCTCGCTTCGGCTTCGCATTCCGGCCGTTCGATGACGAGAAGACTGTGATCCGCGGCGGCTTCGGCGTGTTCTTCGACTCCGCCGAGGGCCGCGAGATCGACGGAGCGTCGGACATCTACCCCTATGTCAGCCGCGGGCTCTACCAGCAGACCGTCGCAGGCGGCGAGGGGCCGGGCAACACCCTGCGGTCCAGCGACAACATGTTCCCGGCAATCCGAGTAGGCGATCCGGCCGACCCGGCGTTCAACACCTTCCTAGCGGTCAGCATGTCGCCGGAGCCGCGCAACCCCTACGTCACGCAATGGACCTTCGGCCTCCAGCGTGCACTTGACAGCACCACCATCATCGACTTCAGCTATGTCGGCACCAAGGGCACCCACCTGCTGATGCGGCGGAACATTGCGCAGGCGCTGCAGATGCAGGATCCGGTGTTCTGCGGGACTCCCGGCAACGAGGGCCTTCGCGACTGTCCGGTGGCCGCGCGGAAGCCGCACCCGAACTTCGGCGTCTACATCGACAGCGACTGGAGCGGCGTCTCGAGCTACAACGCGTTCAATTTCAAGTTCGAAAAGCGCACCAGCACGATGATCTTCACCTCGGCCTACACCTGGTCCAAGAGCCTTGACACGAAGTCCGCCGCCGCGGGCATCGGCAGGGGCGGGGCGGTGGCCGGCTGGCAGGGCTTCCTCGACAACCACGATTTCAGGCGCGACTACGGCCTGTCGGACTTCAACGTGGACCACAGGCTGGTGACGAGCTTCGTCTACGAGCTTCCGTTCGGCCGCGGCAAGAGGTTCCTGTCCGGTATCCCCGCAATCGCCAATCACGTGCTCGGCGGCTGGCAGATCAACGGCATCGTGACATTCCAGGACGGATTCCCGATGACGATTCAGGCAGCCGACCTCGGTGGCCTGAACGACACCTTCGGAACCAACCGGGCGAACGTGGTCGGCGACCACGAGCTGGCCGCCTCGCAGCGCACGATCGACCGCTGGTTCAACACCGACGCGTTCGAGCAGCCGGCTCGCGGGATCCTCGGAAATTCCGGCAGGAGCATCATGGAGGCACCCGGCATCAACAACTTCGACACGGGCCTGTTCAAGAACTTCTTCGTAACGGAGAGACTGAGCGTGCAGTTGCGGTTGGAGTCGTTCAACGCATTCAACCACACGCAATGGAGTCCGCCCAACCGGAATCGCGCGAGTCCGAACTTCGGCCGCATCACGGGCACGCGCGCAGCGCGGATCAACCAGATGGGTCTCAAGGTCGTCTGGTAGATTCCGAATATACGCAGGCCCGCTTCCACAGGGAATGCGGGCCTGCGAACCATGGAGCCGATGCTCCGCCCGGAACCAGCCTCGGCCAATCCGCCCGGACCCAACTGGGCTGACTGCGGGCGAGGACGCGTGCTGTTCTGGCGGGGAGCATCCGGACTCGCGGCGCTGCTGTCGGCCCTGAGCCTAGCGGCTCAGACCGCCCCGCCCGGCGATCTGCTCCAGTTGCACTTCGGCGAGGGCCAGCAGGCGATCATCGAGAACCGCTACGCGGATGCCTCGCGGGCACTCGAGAAGGCCCTGGAGTTTGGCCCCGACATACCGGAACTACACGCCAGCCTGGGATTCAGCTACTTCCAGCAGGGAAGATTCGTGGAGGCGGCGCCCGCGCTGGAGCGGGCAGTCGAGCTCAAGCGCGGGATGCCCAACGTCGCCCTCCTGCTCGCCGCCACGCGCAGCGAGCTGGGCAGGTTCCGGGAAGCGATCCCGGAATTGGAGAGTTCCTTCTCGTCCGTCGCCGATCCGGCTCTCAAGCGGCTCGCCGGGCTTCAGCTCCAGCGGTCGTACAGCGGTCTGGCGCGCGATCACGAGGCGGTCGAGGTCGCGCTCAAGTTGACGAAGCTGTATCCGCAGGATCCGGAAGTTCTCTATCACGCCGGGCGGCTGCTCGGGCACCTGGCATACGTCACGGTCAGCCAGATGTCCAAGGCTGCTCCCGATTCGGTCTGGACGAAGCAGGCCGCGGGAGAGGCCTACGAGAGCGACGGGCAGTACGAGAGGGCAGCTGCCGAGTATCGCAGGGCCTTGGAGATCAACCCCGGCCAGCGTGGGATTCATTACCGGCTGGGCCGGGCCTTGCTGCGGGCGGCCCAGGGGCCCGAGGCAGTTGACGAGGCGGTGAGGCAGTTCGAGCTCGAGCTGAGGGGGGATCCGACCAACGCCAATGCCGCGTACGAGTTGGGCGAGATCCATCGGAAGGGCGGCGAGATGGAAAGGGCCCGGAGGCTATTCGAGCAGGCGGTCGAGTCCTACCCGGCGTTCGAGCAGGCGCAGATCGCCCTTGGAGGGGTGCTTACAAGCCTGGGGCAGCCCGAGCTGGCGCTGGCGCACCTTCGTACCGCAATCGCGATCAACGGCCGCAACCACGTGTCCCACTACCGCCTGGCACAGGCCCATCGGGCGCTCGGAGAGACCGCGGAAATGCGCAAGGCGCTGCAAACGTACCAAGCGCTGCGGTCGTCGCAAGCACCCGCGTCCGCGGCGGGAGCCTCGAACGAACCGGTGACAGCGCAGCGGGCCATACCCGCCGCGGGTCCATAGAGCCTTGGCCAAGGCGAAGGCAGCCGAGTTCCGGCCGGACAATCTCCCGAGCGTGCGCCCCTA
This sequence comes from Bryobacterales bacterium, assembly GCA_965263255.1. Taxonomy (GTDB): domain Bacteria; phylum Acidobacteriota; class Terriglobia; order Bryobacterales; family UBA6623; genus VXMF01. The sequence continues at coordinate 4,582,753 of CBDHHA010000008.1, read as the reverse complement.
CAATTGAAGGCTGTGCGTGCCGGGACATTGAGCGGCCTGGCCTTGGCCGCGCTATCCTGCAGTTCGCACGATCCGGAGCACGTCGACTTCGCCCGCGATATCGAGCCGGTCTTCCGCGAGCGCTGCTACGGCTGCCACGGAACGGGCGAAGCCGAGGCGGGGCTACGGCTCGACGACCGAGAGGCCGCGCTCGGGGAAGGTGCGAACGGCCGCAGGGTCGTGCCGCGCAACCCGGAAGGGAGCGAGCTCTATCGCAGGGTGGCCGGTCTGGGCACCCGCGAGCGAATGCCGATGGGGGGCAGGCTGGCCCCGCAGGAGATTGCCCTCATCCGTAGGTGGATCGAGGAGGGTGCGCCCTGGCCCGAGGATGGCACGGCGCGGCCGCGACTGCCCCCGGACTGGGCCTACACGTCGCCCGAGAGGCAGCGGCCGCCTGCAGTCGGCGACGAGGCATGGATCGAGAATCCGATCGACCGCTTCGTCCTGGCCCGCATTGAGTCGGCCGGCATGGAGCCGTCTCCACGCGCCAGCAAGGAGACGCTCATACGCAGGGCCAGCCTCGATCTCACAGGAATCCCACCGACGACCGGGGAACTGGACGCCTTCCTCGCGGACAACGACCCGGGGTACTACGAGCGGCTGGTGGACCGTCTGCTCGCCTCCCCGCACTACGGAGAGCGATGGGGGCGCACATGGCTTGACGCGGCTCGCTACGCCGACTCGAACGGCTACGAGAAGGACCGGCCCCGAGCGGTATGGGCATACCGCGACTGGGTCGTGGAGGCGCTCAACCAGGACATGCCGTACGACCGGTTCGTGATCGAGCAGGTGGCGGGCGACCTGCTGCCGGGCGCAGGGCAGCCGCAGAGGGTCGCTACCGGCTTCCTGCGGAACTCGATGGCCAACGAGGAGGGAGGTGCCGATCCCGAGCAGTTCCGCATGGAAGCGCTGTTCGACCGCATGGATGCGATCGGCAAGGCCGTGCTCGGCCTGACGATCCAGTGCGCTCAGTGCCACGACCACAAGTACGACCCGATCTCGCAAGGCGACTACTACCGCATGCTTGCGATGCTCAACGATTCCTACGACGCCACGCAGGCTGTCTACGACCGAGACGAGGAGCGGCAGCGGCAGAGGGTGCTCGAAGGCATCAGGGCGGTCGAGCGCGAGCTCCGCCGGAGCATTCCCGACTGGCGTGAGAGGCAGGGAGGGTGGGAGGCGGCGGTAGCCGGGGACCAGCCGGCCTGGGTGCCGCTCGACGCGCGCATCGAACTCGGCAGCGGCGAGAAGTACCAGTCCCTGCCCGACAAGTCAATCCTCGCCCAAGGATTCGCCCCGACCCAGAGCGTCGTGAGCCCGACGGCCGCCATCGAGGCTGGCGTCATCCGGGCGGTCCGGCTGGAACTCATACCCGATCCGCGGCTGCCGCTGGGCGGGCCGGGGCGGTCCTTCCGGGGAACGGCCGCCCTCAGCGAGTTCACGATCGACTTCGCTTCCCAGGCCTCTCCCGATGTCTGGGAACCGGTACGCATACGACAGGCGAGCGCGGACGTCAATCCGCCGGTCCGGACCCTGGACGCCGCACTGTTCCCGCAGGCGGACGGAAAGTCCCGCGTCGTCGGGGACATCAGCCTCGCGATCGATGGCGACGATCTGACGGCCTGGCACACGGATTCCGGGCCGGGGCGACGCAACGTCCATCGCAAGGCCGTGTTCCAGCTTGCGGAACCGATCGCAGTCCGCGAACCCTCGCTGATCCGCTTCAACCTGGCGATGAAGCACGGCGGCTCGGACACCGACGCCGACCATTCGCAGAACCTGGGACGCTTCCGGTTCTCCGTCACCCACGCTCCGGGCGCCGTGGCGGATCCCCTGCCGGCTGAGGTCAGGCGGATCGTGTCGAGCGTCCCCGGGAGCCAGCGCAGCCCGCAGCAGGAAGCGGCCGTCTTCCGACACTGGCTCTCTACCGTGCCCTCATGGGATGCCGCAAGGCACCGTATCGAGCGCCTCTGGGAACAGCATCCCGAGGGGACGAGCCAGCTCGTCAGCGTCAAGCGTGAGCAGCCGCGCACCACTTACCTGCTGATGCGCGGGGACTTCCTGAGACCCGCAGGGGCGGTGGAGCCGGGCGTGCCGTCCTCCATGCACCCCGGCCCTGCCGGAGACTCGAAGCCCGGCAGGCTGGAACTCGCCAGATGGCTGGTCGACCGCAATGCGCCGACCACGGCGAGGGCCGTGGCCAACCGAATCTGGCACGGCCATTTCGGCGCCGGGCTAGTCGCGTCGGTCGAAGACTTGGGCCTGCGCTCCGCCGGACCTTCCCACCCGGAACTGCTTGACTGGCTGGCGGTCGAGCTGATGGACAACACCTGGAGCCTCAAGCACATTCACAGGCTGGTCGTCCTTTCGGCAACCTATCGGCAGTCATCGCGGATCCCTGCCTCCCTCCTGGAACGCGATCCCCGCAACCGCCTGCTCGCGAGGGCCGGCCGTTTCCGTGTCGATGCGGAGACCGTCCGGGACATCGCACTGGCTGCCGGCGGCCTCCTGTCGAAGGATCTGGGCGGTCCACCCGTCCACCCGCCCGCCCCGGCATTCCTGTTCCGTCCGCCAGCCAGCTACGGGCCCAAGCGCTGGCCCGTGGCGAAGGGTCGGCAGCGATACCGCAGGGGCCTGTACGTGTTCCGCTACCGATCCGTGCCCTACCCTGTCTTCGAGACCTTCGACGCGCCGTCGGGAAAGTTCTCCTGCGTGCGCAGGGAGCGATCCAACACGCCCTTGCAAGCGCTCATCACTCTGAACGAGACCACCTTCGTCGAAGCAGCCCGGTCTCTGGCCTTGGCCGTGCTGTCCGTGGGAGGGGCAAACGACAGCGAGCGGGCGGAGTTCCTGTTCCGGAGGGTGCTCTCGCGCAGTCCCGGGCGGGCCGAGCGCACGGAGCTGCTGTCCCTGCTTCGAAGGGCACGCACGCGATTCGCCAGGAGCGACAAGGACGCAAGGGCGCTGGTCCGGGGATCGACGCACGCGGGCGACGCGATTGCCGCAGGGCCGAAGCGGGAGTGGGCCGCATGGACAGCCGTGGCTAGGGTCGTCCTGAATCTGGACGAGGCAATCACCCGGGAATGATCGCGGCCGTGATTTGGCCCGCGCTGATTCCCCAGAGGGTCCCCGGCCAGTCCTCGGGGCGGGCGCATCGATTGCGACCCTATCGCGCGTCTGACCTGCCAGCAGTGCGTCGCATCGCATCCGACTCGAAGCGCTAGGGCACATTTCTCCTTGTCACAGTGAGAAATGTGCTGAATATTCATCTCACGCACAGGTGAAGTGAATGCAACACCTGCATTGGAGCGCGCTTGTCTGCATCGGCCGCGCTTCGACCGCTCGGCCGGAGAGCCGGCGGCAGTTGTTGCCGACTAGCATGCACGTAGACTGGCGAATCCACACCCAAGGCGCTCGTAGACCTATCGGCACTGCACCCCGAGCGAGGTTTCCCGGATTCTTGATCGAAGGCTGCGCATATAATCTTGCAAAAATGACAAAATCATTAAATATTATCCTTATGATAAGGTGAAGTTGACGAAGTGGCGGTCACGAATCCAGCATTGAGGCAGGTATTCAGGGACCTTCTTGCGGACTCCGCGCGGAAGTCGCTGGCGGACTTGACGCCTCGCAACGTGCGCGGGCCAGTCCAGTTCCCGGGCAAGGCGACGGCGGTTGTCGGAGTCCGCCGGGCGGGCAAGACGACCCTCCTGCACCAGATGCGCCTCGATAAGGTTCGAGAAGGCATGCCCCTTCAGATGCTTCCGTTCGTGTCGTTCGAGGACGAGCGTCTTGCAGGCCTGGAGGCCTCCGATCTGGGCCTGCTGCATCACGAGTATCACCGACTGTTCCCGGGAGCCGGCCCGCAGGCTGGGGTGACTTGGCACTTCGACGAGATTCAGCTAGTGAGCGGGTGGGAGCGATTCGTTCGGCGCCTCCTCGAATCCGAGGGGGACGCCGTCGTTGTCACGGGCTCCTCCGCAGCCTTGCTCTCCAAGGAAATCGCGACCGCGCTTCGCGGGCGCGGGTGGAGCGTGCTCCTGCATCCGTTCAGCTTTGAGGAGGCACTCCGGCACAGAGGGGCCAACATTCCTCTCGAGGCTACTGCACTGACGGCTCGCGACAGGCTCTCGATGGAGCGGGCCTACATGGATTGGCTGCGGACGGGAGGGTTCCCGGAAGCCCAGGGCATTGAACCGTCCCAGCACCGCAAGCTGCTGCGGGATTACGTGGATGTCGCGATGCTGCGGGATGTCGTGGAGCGCCACGAGGTACGAAACGTGACCGGACTTCGCTGGCTGGTGCGACAGCTGCTCGGCAACGCCGGGTCGCTGTTCAGCGTCGAGAAGTTCTACGGGGCACTGAAATCGCAGGGAATAGCGATCGGGAAGGATTCCGTGCATCAACTGCTCAATCACCTCGATGACAGTTTCCTGGTGCGCGTGATCTGGATGGAATCGGCGTCGGAGCGCCAGCGGATGGTGAACCCGCGCAAGGCGTATCCGGTAGACACGGGCCTCATCCCGATCTTCGACAGGACGGGCCGGGCGAACCTAGGCCACGCCCTCGAGACGGCAGTGCTCGTGGAACTCGAGCGGAGAGGATTCGAGGTCACTTACGTTCGGACCGAGGAAGGGTTCGAAGTTGACTTTCTTGCGCGCGGACCGGGCGGGGAGGAGGAGCTCATCCAAGCGTGTGCCGACCTGTCCGATCCTGCCACGGCCCGGCGGGAGATCCGCGCCTTGGAGTCGGCAGGCACCGCCCGGCCGGATGCCTGCAAGCGCATCCTGACGCTGACCGCGGACGGGTATCCGGACGAGGCGCCCCCTGGCGTGGCCGTCCAGTCGGCGTGGGAATGGTCGCTGGGCATGCCGCCATCCGTCTGAGACCTGCACCCGGCTGCCCGTCGCCGGGAGGAGGCGGTCAGCGGCCGCCCAACGGCCGAACCCCGGCTTCGAGCTCGGAGAGGAATCTCCCTGCCTGCTCGAGCAGGCTCTCGGCCAAGGCGGCATGCCGGTCCCGGATGTCGAACTCCTCCCCAGCGTCCGCCAGCAGGTCGTAGAGGCCCCGGGCCTCGAGCTCGCCGCTCCCAGACCGGCCGATGCGGAGCTTGTGCCTCCCCTTTCGGACACCCTGCAGGCGAATCGGATTTCCCGGAGCACTGCCAGCGAAGTAGTAGAAGTACTCGTGCGGCGACTCGTCGGTGGCCCCGCTCAGCAGCGGCCACAAGTCCCGGCCATCGAGCACGCGATCTGCCGGAAGCTCCGCGCCGGCCAGGCCCGCGAACGTGGGCAGCAGGTCCATGTTGGCAGCCACGGCCGAGCTCACCCGGCCCTCGGGGATCGAGCCCGGCATCCAGAAGATCCCCGGCACGCGCATGCCTCCCTCCCACGTGGTCCCCTTGCCGAGCTTCAGCGGGCCGGCGGAGCCGGCGTCGATGCCGTACTGGAGCCACGGGCCGTTGTCGGAGGTGTACACCACCATGGTCCGGCGGTCAATCGCGAGTTCCCTGAGCTTGTCCAGGATCTGCCCGACGGACCAGTCCAGCTCCTCGATGACGTCGCCGTACCGGCCCCGCAGCGACCGGCCCCAGCGCTGGTTCGAGACGAACAGCGGAACATGCGGCATCGCGTGGGGCAGGTACAGGAAGAACGGCTCGCTGCTGTGCTCCTCGATGAATTCCAAGGCCAATTCGGTGTACATGGTCGTGAGCCGGCGCTGGTCCGGGTCCTCGTCGACGACTTCGTCGTCCCGCATGAGCGGCAAAGGATGAGGGAAGCCCTGGCCCCTCTCCAAGTCGTAGTAGGACCCCCTGCCGGCGAAACCGGTCATTTCCGCACGCTGTCGGGCGGAGACCATCCGCTCGTCCTCGGGCTCGCGGACCGGCATGACCGGGTGATAGCGCCACATGTCGTTGGAGAAAGGAATGCCGAACCAGCTGTCGAACCCATGACGGTGCGGCAGGTACTCCAGCGCGTCGCCCAGATGCCACTTTCCGATCATCCGCGTCGCGTAACCGCGTTCGCTGAGCAACTCGGCTACCGTGATCTCGTCGGGGTGGATTCCAGTGCTCGCCTTCGGGCCGTGATTGAAGGCAAGACTCGCGCGGGGCGGATAGCTGCCGGTCATCAGCGCAGCTCTGGAAGGCCCGCAGAACGGCGCCGCGTAGAAGCTCGTAAAGCGGATGCCCTCGCGGGCCATGCTGTCGATGTGCGGGGTCCGGATGTCCGGGTGGCCGTACACGCCCAGATCGCCCCAGCCCTGGTCGTCGGCGAAGATGACGATGAAGTTCGGCTGATCGGGCACCTGGGCGGAGGCACCCGAATGGAAGGCCGTGAGAAGCAGGAACAAACAGACTCGGCGCATTGCGGTGGAAGTTCGCCAGAGTGTAGCACCTGCCTTCGGGAGCGCCCGCAGGTGCGCCCTCGCAGCGTGCTCTCGCATGCCCCACCTCCTCGCCCGGGGTTGCCGCCCGAGTGCCGGCCTATGATGGTGCGAACATGATTCCCGCCCACGAGACGTTCGACGGCACCTTCCCCTTCCCTGCTCGCTTCTGCACCGCGGCGGGATTCCGGATGCACTACGTGGACGAGGGGAGCGGGGAGCCGATCGTGCTCCTGCACGGGGAGCCGACCTGGGGGTACCTGTACCGCAAGTTCGTGCCGCCGCTGGCCCGGCAATGGCGCGTGATCGTTCCGGATCACATGGGCTTCGGCAAGAGCGAGACACCGCAGGACCGCGAATACACCCTGGAATCGCACGTCGCCAACCTCGCCGCCCTCATCGACGACCTTTCGCTGGACGGCATCACATTCGTCGGGCAGGACTGGGGCGGCCCGATGCTCGCGGCGTACGCGGTCCGGAATCCCGAGAGGGTCAAGCGCATCTTCCTGATGAACAGCGTGTGCGGCTACGGAGCCATGGTGGCGCCGAAGGACGCGCCGCGGCCGCCCAAGCTCCACGAATCGGACTGGTTCCGATGGGTCCGCGCAGGACTGGAGGACGGCTCCTATCTCCGCACCATGCAAGGGCTGGGACGGACCGCGGGCAGCCTCATGACGCGCCTCGGGATGGCGTCGGAGCTAGGCGAAACGGAGCGGACGGCGTACTCCGCCCCTTTCGGCACACCGGAGGAGTGCAAGGGCGCCGTGGAGTTCCCGCTGGACGTTGCGCTCAACAGGATCGGCGCCTACGTGAAGGCGGGAGCGGCCGGCGTCCCGGACTTGCGATCCAAGCCGGCCATGCTGGCCGAGGGCATGCGCGACCGTGCGATCCCCCCGGATCTCGCGATCGCAGACTTCCAGGCGCTGTTCCCGGCAGGCCCCGTGGTGCGGATCGAGCGGGCGGGCCATTTCTGCCAGGAAGACGCGGCCCCGGAACTGATCGCCTTGATCCAGCTGTTCATGCAGCTGACCTGACAAGACCCGGGGCCCATCGAACGGGTCAGAAGTCGCGCCGTCCCTCGATGGACTCGATCATCGTCGCCTCGTCGACGAACTCGAGCTCGCTTCCGATCGGAATGCCGAGCCCGATCCTGGTGATCCGGACATCCAGCGGCTTGAGCAGCCTCCCTAGGTACGCGGAAGTCGCCTGGCCCTCGGTGGTCGGACTCGTGGCGAGGATGATCTCGCGGACAGCCCCGTCGCGCATGCGCTCCAGGAGGCTCTGGATCTTGAGGTCCTGCGGCCCGACGTTCCGCAGCGGCGAGAGAGCCCCGTGCAGGATGTGGTAGACGCCGCGGTAGGCTCGCGTGCGCTCGACGACCATGATGTTGTTGGGCTGCTCGAGGACGCAGACGAGAGCGTGGTCGCGTTTCGGATCGCTACAGAGCGGGCAAAGGGCTCCCTCCGCGATGTTGTTGCAGCGCTCGCAGAGCTGGATCTTCTCGCGCATCTCGAGGATGGCCGTGGCCAGGCCCTCGGCGCGCTTGCGGTCGATCCCGAGCAGGTGGAAGGCAAGGCGCTGGGCGGACTTGGCCCCGACTCCCGGAAGACGCTTGAACTCGTCCACCAGTCGGGACATCGGTGCCGCGAGGTCGTCGGACGGCATCGTCGGATCCAGCCCGCCTGGCCCGTGCCCACTAGCCCGTCAGCCCGGCCGGGAGACCGAGACCGCCCAGCATTCCACCGACCCTGCGCTGCGTTTCCTCCTCGACGCGTTTCACCGCCTCGTTGCAGGCACCCAGCACCATGTCCTGGAGCATCTCGACGTCATCGAGGGCCTCGCGATCGATCTCGATGCCCAGCATCTTCTTGTCGCCGTCCATCCTGACGGTGACCATGCCGCCCCCGGTCGACGCCTCGACGCGGATCGCAGCGATCTCTCTCTTGAGCTGCTCCTGCATGGCCTGCGCCTGCTGGAGCATCTTCTGGGGATTGCCCGGGAAACTCACTACTCTCTCCCCCTCAAGTCCATCACTTTCGTCACGCGGCCTCCGATGCGCTTCTTGATCTCGAGGAAGGCCGGGTCGGACTGGGCGCGCTCGATGACCTCATCCGTCCCGGCTGCCTTGGAACCACCGGATTCGCGTGAACCCTCGGGTTCGGCCGGGCCCTTCGGAGTCGCACTGCCCGCGTCGCTTACGAGTCTAACATCGGGCTTGCCTCCCACGAGGCCGACCAGCGCCGCTTCCAGCAACCCGCGCTGCAGTTCCACCATCGGCAGCCACTTCGGGCTGACGTGCACCGTCACGGCCCGTCCATCAAGCTCCAGGCGACAGTCCTTCAGTCCGTCCAGCAGATAGGCGTCGACCTGCTTGATCTCCTCGAGGAGCTTCCCCTTGAAGTCGTCGGTCTGGGAAGCCTCGGCCTGGTTGGGCGATGCGCCCTGGACTGGAGCTTCCGATTCCCCGGCAGGCGCGGACGGTTCGGAATTCTTGGAAGCGGGCGCGGGTTCCGGTTCCGCCGCGACCGGTCCATCCGCTGAATTCTCGGCTGCGGAAGTGCCGGAAGGAGGCCCCTTGGGCGGCGGGGCATCATCTGTCCCTCGGCGCGGGGGTCCCGCTGCCGAAGCGGGCCCCGCTGGGCCCGTGGCACCGGTTCGCGGTGCGGGGCGGCCGGCCCGCCCGGCGCTGCCCTGGCCGAGACCCGCGAGCACCTGCTCGATCGGACGCAGACGGCCTGCGTACACGAGCTTCAGCAAGCCCACTTCCAGCCGGAAGCGCTGCTGCGTCGCCTGCTGGAGGTCCTGGTATAGCGCCAGAAGGACCTGCACGTACCGCGTGAGATCCTCGTTGGAGAAGTCCTCGAGCCACCTGGCGGCTGCCTCGCGCTCGGCCTGGCCGGCGGCCACCAGCTTCGAGTCGATGCCGGCCACCTTCATGACCAGAAGGTTCCGGAACTGGCGCGTCAGCTCCCCGCAGAAATGCTGCGGATGCCGCCCCTGCTGGAACAGATCGTCGGCCACGGCCAGCATGGCGGCAGGATCGGAGTCCCGGATCGCCGCGAGGATGCGGTCGGCGAGTTCCGCCGGAATGGTTCCGAGCAGGTCGCGGACGCTCTCGGCCTCGAGCCGCTTGCCGAAGGCGGCGATCGCCTGGTCCAGCGTGGACAGCGAGTCGCGAATCGAGCCGTCACCCGCCAGGGCGAGCGCCACGAGGGCGTCGTCGTCCGCCTCCACGCCCTCGCTCTCGCAGATCTTGCGCAGGTGCGCCAGCACCGCGGCCTGGTCAACAGCTCGGAACGCGAAGCTCTGGCAGCGCGACACGATCGTGGCGGGAATCGCCTGGGGCTCGGTAGTGCAGAGCACGAAGACCGTCCACTCGGGCGGTTCCTCGAGAGTCTTGAGCAAGGCGTTGAAGGCGTCGCCGGTGATCTGGTGCGCCTCGTCAATGATGAAGACCTTGTAGCGGTCGCGAACAGGCCGGAACCGGACGCTCTCGCGCAACTCGCGGATGTCGTCGATGCGGCGGTTCGACGCCGCGTCGATCTCGACTACGTCCAGCGAGCCGCCGGCGGCGATCTCCAGGCACACCGGCGAAGCAGGATCGGGGGAGGAGCTCGGGCCGTCCTCGCAGTTCAGCGCCATGGCCAGGATGCGGGCCAGGGTGGTCTTGCCCGTGCCGCGGGGGCCGGAGAAGATGTACCCGTGGGCAATCCGGCCCTGCTCGATGGCATTGCGGATCGTCCGCTTGACGTGCTCCTGGCCGACGACCTCGTCGAAGGTCTGCGGCCTGTACTTGCGCGCGATGACCTGGTACATGGTCTGGGCCGATGGCGACGCCGGAGATGGGCTCCGGATACAACCGCGGCACGCGGCAGTGGCCGCTACCGTTGCTTCCTCCCGGACCTGGCGGGGTTCACGGCATCCCGCTGCACGGGTCCGAAGCCCACAGCCAGTCTAGCACCCGCCCGGCGGCACCGGGCTCAGGCCAGCAGCGCGTCCGCCAGGGGCTCGGGGACGTCATCGGCAACGATCCGTCCGTCCATCAGCGAGATCCGCCGGCCGGCCCGGGACGCGATCTGGTCGTCGTGCGTGACCATCACCAGGGTGGTGCCGGCGTCGCGATTGAGCCGGAGCAGCATCTCCAGGACCATCGATCCGTTGCGGCTGTCAAGGTTGCCGGTCGGCTCGTCGGCTAGCACGATCGGCGGATTGCCGACAAACGCCCTGGCGAGCGCAACCCGCTGCTGCTCCCCGCCCGAGAGCTGGACGGGGTAATGGTCCGTTCGATCCCCCAGGCCCACTTCCCCGAGCAGCGCCGCCGCGCGCTGCCTGGACTCGGCGTCAACGAGCCCGGCCAGGTCGAGGGGGAGCATGACGTTCTCGAGAGCGGTCAGGGTGGGAACGAGCTGGTACGCCTGGAACACGAATCCGATCTTCCGCCCCCGCAGCAGCGCCAGCCGGTCCTCGGACAGCCCTGCGATCGGTTCCCCGTCCACGAAGATGTCGCCCTCGGAGGGCTTGTCGAGGCCGGCGAGCAGGCCGAGCAGAGTACTCTTCCCGCTGCCGGAAGGCCCCTGAATCACCGCGAAGGTGCCGGCGGGGATGGAGAAATCGATGCCCCGCAGGATCTCCACCACGCGCGAACCGCTGCGGATGGACTTAGCGAGGCCTCGCACCTCGAGCACGGGGCCAGGATTCGGCATGGGCGGAGCGGAGTCCCCTATTATGTGCATAGGTGCCCGGCTGTCCGGAGACGTTACGGTGCCGCGGCAGCCTGGCGTCGCTGGCAGGGATCCTGCTGCTGTCCGGATGCGGCACACAGGAGCCGGCCGCGAGGGCGGACGCGGAGTGGGAGGCGGTCAGCTCGGAGGCCCCGGCCCCGCCGGCCGACGATTCCAGGCCGGTGATCGTCGCCTTCGGCGACAGCCTGACCGCAGGCCACGGCGTGGCTGCGGGCGATTCCTACCCTGCCCTGCTGCAGGCAGAGCTCGACCGTCGCGACATCCCGTTCCGGGTCGTCAACGAGGGAGTCAGCGGCGACACGACCGCAAGGGCTCTCAGCCGAGTCGACGCCGCCCTTGGCCACGATCCGGAGTGGGTGATCTTGGCGCTAGGGGCAAACGACGGCATGCGCGGCCTGCCGCTCGACGCCATGGAGAGCAACCTCCGCAAGATGGTCGCCCGCTTCCGTGAGGGCGGGTCCCGGGTGCTGCTGGCCGGCATGCTGCTGCCGCGCAACTACGGACCCGAGTACGTGGGCCAGTTCGAGGCCGTCTACCCCCGGATCGCGGGGGAAATGGACCTGCCGCTGATCCCGTTCCTGCTCGAGAACGTCGCGATGGTGAGGGATCTGAACAACAGCGACGGCATCCACCCGAACCGCAAGGGGAACGAGATCATCGCCCGGCAGGTGGCCGACGCCTTCGAGAAGGCCCTCTAGCGGTCCCGGCTAGTCCGGGGCGCGGTTGATCATGAACGTCGCGGTGTCGGCGAAGTAGCGGAGCAGGAACGCGGACACTTCCGGCTCGAACCCGGCCTCGTCGAGCGCCTGGGACATCAGTTCCATCCAGCGGTCGCGAGCGCGTTCGTCGATCGGGAACGGCATGTGTCGCATCCGCAGCCGGGGGTGGCCGCGCTGCTCGATGTAGCGCTGTGGTCCCCCGAACCTCCCCACGAGGAAATCGCGAAGCCGGACCCGAGCTGCCTCGGTCTGCCCGGCCGGGTACATCGGACCGAGGATGTCGTCGTCCGGGACCCGGGCGTAGAACGCCTGCGTCAGGCGCTCGAAGCCGCTCTCGCCGAGAACCTCATAGAGTGTGCGGGGCATCCTCCCCTATTCTCCCGGCCGCCGGAACACGGTGCAATTCCCGCCTCGTTGCAGCGTTTCCCGGCCGCTCGACTTCGCCGATCCGCGCTGGTACCATGCGGGCTAGCCATGACTCGGATCTTCTCGGCACTCGCGATCGCGCTCGTAGCGCTCTGGCCGGCCGCGGCCCAGGAGGAGGGGTTCGAATCCCTGTTCGACGGCTCCACCCTCGACGGCTGGGTGCTGCTGGGCCAGCACGGCGAGGGGTACACCGTCGAGGACGGCAAGATCGTATGCTCGCGCGGCAGCGGGGGAAACCTCCTCTCGGCCGAGGAGTATTCCGACTTCGTGCTGCGATTCGAATTCAAGCTCGAGGACGGCTCGAACAACGGCCTGTGCGTTCGCTGCCCGCTCGCCTGGCGGAGTCTCGCCTATGACGGGAACGAGCTGCAGATCATCGACAACACCTCCGAGCGCTACAAGGACATCAAGCCCTGGCAGAAGCACGGATCGCTCTACCATGTCGCCCCGGCCAAGACGGGCGCGCTCAAGCCTGTCGGAGAATGGAACGCCCAGGAAGTGACGGCGCAAGGAAGCAGGATCCGCGTAGTGCTGAACGGTACCACCATTCTCGACGTCGACACCGCCGAGGTTAAGGATCGGGCGCTTCTGGCCCGGCATCCGGGCCTGAAGCGCAAGTCCGGGCACATCGGGTTCCTAGGCCACAACGAGCCGATCGAATTCCGGAACATTCGCATCAAGAGGCTCTGAGGCCACCGGCCGGGCCCGTTGAACCGGGCCGGCTATCGTAAGCTGGGTCTGGTATCGAGGGACCGATGTTCAATTGGCTGTCGCGCGACCGTCGCGCATTCCTCACTTCGGCTCTGGGCCTGGCAGCGGCCGGGTCCGCCGTGCCGGACCTGCCGGGCGCAACGAAGAAGAACAGGCGACTAATCGCGGCCCGCGACGTTCTCGGCGAACTGGAGGTCCGAACCTTCCTCAACGCTGCTGGCACCTACACCAGGCTGACCGCGTCCAAGATGCCTCCGGAAGTCATCAGCGCCATGCAGTCGGCGTCGACCCGCTACGTCGACCTGAACGAGCTGCATGAGAAGGTCGGCGACCGGATTGCAGGGCTGCTGGAATGCGAGGCGGCGCTGGTTGCCGCCGGATGCGCCTCGGCATTGACGCTGGCCACGGCAGCCTGTGTCGCAGGAGATGACCGGGAGCGAATCAGGCGACTGCCCGACACCGCCGGCATGAAGGACGAAGTCGTCATGCAGAAGTCTCATCGCAACGGCTACGACCACGCGATCCGTAACTGCGGAGTCCGACTGGTCGAGGTGGAGACGGCGGCCGAGATGGAGTCTGCGATCGGCGACCGCACGGCGATGCTCTTCTTTCTCAACAGCAGCGAGAAGAAGGGCCGGATCGGCCACGAGGAATTCGTGCGGATCGGGAAAAAGCACGGCGTGCCGACACTCAACGACGCGGCGGCCGACGTGCCGCCGCTGGAGAACCTGTTCCGTTTCACCAAGATGGGATACGACCTTGTCGCGTATTCGGGCGGCAAGGGCCTGCGAGGCCCGCAGTCGGCCGGCCTGCTCCTGGGACGGCGCGACCTGATCGAGGCCGCCCGCCTGAACAACAGCCCGAACTCGGACTCGGTCGCCCGCACGAACAAGGTCAACAAGGAGGAGATCGTAGGGATGCTGGTCGCGCTGGAGCTGTTCCTGGAGCGCGACCAGGAGGACACCTGGCGGGAATGGACACGGCGCTGCCGGCGGATCGAGCAGGCCGTGCGAGGCGTGCGAGGGGTATCCACGGAGGTGTTCGTTCCCGAGATCGCGAACGCGGTGCCGCACCTGAGGATCCAATGGGACTACGCCCGCACCGGCCTCGACGCGCGCCAGGCGGCCGAGAGACTGAGGCAGGGCGAGCCCAGCATCGAGGTCCGCCCGGGTTACGAGAACGGCCTCGAGGTGGCTGTCTGGATGCTGGACCCGGGCGACGAGCGGGTCGTTGGCCGGATGATCCAGAAGGTGCTCTCGGAAGCCGCGCGCACCACGGCCTGAGGATCCCGGCTCAGGACAGTAGGGCGTAGCGCAGCACGAAGACCGCCGCCAGCAGGTGCACCGGCCAGCCCGCGTCGGCCGGGCGGCCGCGCAGGATCTTGAGCGCTGAGTAGGCAATCAAGCCCATGGCAAGGCCATCGGCGATGCTGAAGGTCAGGGGCATTCCGGCAATCAGGAAGAGGGCCGGCACCGCAGTGTCGATGTCGTCCCAGTCAATCTCCCTCGCCAGGCCCAGGGTCGAGGCCCCGATGACGATGAGAGCTGCGGAAACTGCGGCGGAGGGTATCGCGGCGACGAATGGCGTGACCGGAATCGCGAGGAGGAAGAGCGCGCCGGTCACGACCGCAGTCAGGCCGGACCGCCCGCCGGCTGCGATACCGGCCGCGCTTTCGATGTAAGTGGTCATGGTGGAGGTGCCGATCAGCGCGCCTGCCATGGTGGACCCGGCATCCACTCCGAGCATGCGCCCCAGCCGGGGCGTGCCACCCGGTCCGTCCCCGAGGCCGGCTCTCTTGACGACGCCAACCATGGTGCCAAGCGAATCAAAGAAGTCCACGAAGACCATTGCAAGCAGCAAGTCGAGGATCCCCACCGAGACAAGACCCCCTAGCTCCAGCTGCAGCAAGGCGTCCAGTGCCCCGCCGCCCGGAGCGGAAGCCGTTTCGGAGAGGCCCATCGGGATCGCAACCGCAGTGGCCGCCACGATGCCGATTAGGATGCCGGCGCGGATCCCGCGAGAAAGCAGGGTCGCAATGAGCAGGAGGGTCCCCATAGCGAGAAGGGCTGTGGGCTCGGCCAAGTCGCCGCGGGTCACCAAGGTGGCCTCGTGGCTGCGGATGATGCCGGCATTGTTGAGCCCGATGACCACGAGGAAAAGGCCGATGCCGGCGCTGATGGCCGGAAGCAGCTCCCCGGGCAACGCCCTGGCAATCGCCTGCCTGCCCCCGAGGACGGTCGTGAGCGCGAAGATCGTCCCGGAAAGGAACACTACCCCCAGGGCCTGCTGCCAGGTCAGTCCCGCGCCCTGCACCACGGAGTAAGCGAAGAATGCATTCAGGCCCATCCCGGGTGCGAGGGCAAGGGGGGCCCGGGCCCAGACTCCCATTGCGATGGTGCCCAGGCCGCTGGCCAGGCACGTGGCGAACGCCGCGGCGGCAGGGGGGATGCCGGCATCGGCGAGCACTGCCGGGTTGACCGCGATGATGTAGCTCATCGCGAGAAAGGTCGTCGCTCCCGCCACGACCTCGGTCCTGACAGACGTTCCGAGCCGCTCGAGTTCGAAGTAGGCGACTAGGCTTTGGCGGAGCATGGACAGGCAGTTCCACTATCGCCGATCCCGGCCGGGCTGATGCCCGCACTCGCGGTCCCGAATGTCCCCTTGCTCCTGTTTCAGGCCGGGCAATGCAGGGAAATCCGGTGATTCGCCCCAAGTCCAGCCATGCTGCGGTCATTTCAGCACGCCGGATGTGGTACCACGGTCACGGCCTCGCCGAGTCGTGGCATCTCAAGGTAGAGGAGGACCACATGCAAAGAGCAGCCATCGTCGCGGCAGTGATAGCCGCTGCGACAGTCATCACGCCGATCTGCCCAGCCCAGACCACCCAGGGCCAGATCAACGGCCGGGTCACGGACACGTCCGGCGCAATGATTCCCGGCGCCGAGATTGAAGTCGCGAATCCCTCGACAGGAGTGTCCCAAACCATCAATGCCAACGAGGTCGGGCAGTACGTCATCTACCTGCCGTTCGGCACCTACGATGTGCGGGCCTCCTCGCCGGGTTTCGGAACGAAGTTGACTACCGGCGTGGTCGTGACAACCGCTTCGGAAACGACGGTCAACGTGGAGCTCGATGTCGAGGCGGTGGCCGAGCAGGTCAGCGTCACCGCGGCCGTGGCCCAGCTGGAGACAAGCGACACGACTGTCGGGGCTGCGATCGAGGAGAACCTGATGCGCCACGCCCCGATCCCCGTGCAGGGGCAGAAGCGCCGGCCGTATCAGTACATCTCCCTGTCGCCGGGCGTGAACAACACGAACGGCCGGGGCAACGTGGCCGGTTCCCGGACACTCAATACCGTGATCATGCTGGACGGCCTCTCGACCGAGACCACCAACAACGGAGTCGGCGAGCAGGCAGCGGGCACGGAGCCCAGCGTGGAAGCGATCGGAGAGTACAAGCTGCTGCTGAGCAACACGTCCGCGGAGTACGGGCGCACCAGCGGCGGGTTGATCACCTACGCGACCAAGTCCGGTACCAACGAATTCCACGGATCCGTATGGAATTTCCACAACAACTCGTTCCTGAACGCCCGGCCGTGGCAGGCCGCCGAGCGGGCGAACAGCCGCAACAACGAGTACGGCGTCGCGGCCGGCGGCCCGGTCATCATTCCGGGAGCCTACAACGGGCGCAACAAGACCTTCTTCTGGTCGACCCTGGCCTATTACCGCCAGAGCGCCACCGGCAGCGCCACGAACTTCCTGACCCTGCCGACTGCGGCCATGCGCAGCGGCGACTTCTCGCACCCTGATCTCAACCAGCTCTTCGACAGGAAGGACCAGTACCGGGACGCCGACAATCAGATTCGATTCCGCCCGTTCGTCAACAACCAGATCCCGATGAGCCGGCTGAGCCGCGTGTCTGCGAACGTGATGCAGCTGCTGCCTCTACCCAATGCGCGCGACACTCCCGAGCTGAATCATCTCGGCTCGGTCTCGAGCACGTTCAAGCCCTGGGACCTGACGACGAAGATCGACCACCAGTTCAACGCGAACCATCGCATCTCCGCCTTCTACATGTACGGGACTGCGCCGCGGATCGAGACGGACCCGGGAGGGATCTTGGACGACAGCTTCGGACGAACGACGTTCAACTCCTTCCAGCGGATGCGCGCGGACTACTCGTGGGTGCAGAGTCCCAGGGTCGTTCACCAGGTCCTGTTCGGATTCAACTACCAGCAGAACGGAAGGGAGCAGAACAACTTCGGCCAGGGGATCGCCAACCAGATCGGCCTCTCGGGCATGCCCAGCAACGAGTGTCCCTGGATCCAGCTGGCCCGGGCCTCGAGCTTCGGCGTCTCGATCTGCGCCAATCCGCCCCAGAACATCGAGAACAAGCTGATTCCGAACTGGGCGTACAGCACCCTCTGGAACAAGGGCCGGCACACCATCAAGTTCGGCTACCAAGGGCAGTACTGGCGCATCAACCGGCATGACCAGGGCGGCGCCGCCGGGGGCCTCAGCGTGGGAGCGGCGGGAACCTACCTATTCGGAGTCTCGGAGGGCAATCTCGGCAGCGAGACGAAGGACACGAACGGCGCGGGCGGCTTCCATCTAGCCGACTTCTTCCTCGGCCTGCCCAATTTCGTCGGAACGGCAGCGGGACTCGCGCTGGAGGAGCGGGAGGCCTACCACGCCCTGTACATCCAGGACGACTGGAAGGTCCTTCCCAAGCTGACCCTGAACCTCGGCCTCCGCTGGGACGTGCAAATGCCCTTCAAGGAGAACAGCGGCCAGTTCTCCGGGTTCGACGAGACTCTCGCGAACCCGGGCATCAGCGGGAACTACCGCGGTGCGCTCGAATTCTACGGCAGTTCTCAGGGCGCGAACGGCAAGTTCCGGGTAGGCCCCGCCACCTGGGGCAACTTCGGGCCGCGCCTGGGCCTGGCCTACCAGATCGCCGACAAGCTGGTGTTCCGGGCCGGTGCGGGCGTCCAGTACATGGCCATCCAGAACACGAACGTCCGGTTTGTCAACCGGGCCGGCCACGAGGCCCGAGGCAACCCCCCGCCGCGGACGACTCCGTTCGCCACGTACTTCGAGTGGGACAACGGCTTCCCGGCCTCGCAGCTGGGAACGCCACCCTTCATCGACCCGGCCTTCCTGAACAACCAGTCCATCACGAACTGGATGAGCCCGCACACCATCGGCACGCCTCCGGTGCTCTACATGATCACCGCGGGCTTCCAGCGCCAGTTCGGCGACTGGGTACTCGAGACCTCGTTCTACTCGAACATGGGCCGGAACAACCATGACCACGAGCGCATCAACGACCTGCACCCGGACTACTGGCACCTCGGCCCGCTGCTCAATCTCGAGGTCAGCGACCCGGCGGTAGCGGCCGCCGGCTTCGGAAAGCCTTATCCGGAGTTCCCCGACAACCTGCCGCTCCACCGCGCCCTGCGGCGCTTCCCGCAGTTCAACAACATCTCGAACGACGCCGGCATCAACACCGGAATGAATTACAACGCGTTCATGCTGAAGGCGACGAAACGCTACTCAAACGGCCTCTCGTTCCTCGGGCACTGGACTGTTGCCAAGCAACTGGGAGACGTTGACTGGGCTCCCGGCGCATTCGGCAGCAACACCCGGAACTCCTACAACCGCAAGCTGGACAAGCGGGTGAATCGCTATGACACGACTCATCGCGCTGTCTTCAACTACTCCTACGACCTCCCCTTCGGGCCGGGCGAGAGATGGGGAGGAACCAGCAATTTCAGCAAGTACGTCCTGAGCGGATGGACCGTATCGGGCGTGCAGGAATACGTCAACGGCTTTCCGATCTCGACGGGCGGGGGACTGTCCGTCGGCATCCCGGGCGGAGTCCGCAATCTGGCCGACCGCGCTCCCGACGTGCCCTGGCGGAGTTCCATCGCCTGCGGCGACATGGTGTTCGGGGATCCCACCCGGAACTTCATCCTGAACGCCGGCAACCCGTCCCAAGTCGCCCCCAACCGCCCGCAGGCATGGCTGCCTCCCGGCGATTTCGTGGAGGGGAACGCGCCGGAGGTCGATCAGGAGACCCGGCAGTGCCCGAACTTCAACGAGGACCTGTCGGTCGTCAAGCGGATTCCCCTGGCCACCGAGAAGGTGCGGCTCCAGATCGGCGCCGATTGCTTCAACTGCCTGAATCGGCATCGATGGATCGCCGGCCGCTTCGGCAACAACATCAACAGCTCGTCGTTCGGGAGGATCGTGCCGGAACAGCCCAAGGGGCCTAGGACGATTCAGCTCCGCATGCGCGTGGAGTGGTAGCCGCTCGGCATCGCTGACAGCCATCTTGATTCCGGGTGCCGCGGGACTCCCGTTCGGGGGGCACCCGGCTCCTGCCTGGGCATCCCTGCGCGATCCGGCAACCTCGGTCGGCGGCTGAGCCGACCCGAGCGGGAGAGCGGCGCTCACGCGCCGTTGCCCCTGAACCGCTCGCTGCGGACGATTCCCCTGCCTTCCTCGACATGGACCAACTGGTCGGCACCGACGTTCGCGAGAATCTCCGTGGATCCACTTGGCCATTCGACGCGGACCGAGTCCGCCCGGCGAGCTGACCCGAGGCCGAAGTGGAGCCGCAGGTCGCTTACGGAGAGGTAGCTGTCCTGGCTGTGAACCTGCTGGGCCTGGACCTGGCCGCCCGACCGGACGTAGACCCGCGCGCCGATCGCCGTGCGGTTCGACCGCACGCCCTTCAGCTTCACCTTCAGCCAGTGATTGCCTGAGCGCGAATCCACCCGGAGCAGCGAGGGGGGCTCGTTCATGTTCATCACGAGGACGTCCATGTCCCCGTCGTTGTCGAAGTCCCCGAAGGCGCAGCCGCGACTCGAGTGCGGAACCGTGAGACCAGGCCCGCACTGTTCGGACACGTTCACGAAGGCGCCGTTGCCCACATTACGGAAGAGGAACCTAGGGCCCCGGTAGGGATAGTCGGGATTGACGGCCTCGACTTCGGGATAGACGCTGCCGGAGACGTAGAACAGGTCGGGCCTGCCGTCGTTGTCGAAGTCGACGAGCCCGGCGCCCCACTCCAGATGCCGGGAGCTGGCACGGAGCCCGACACGGGGCGACTCGTCGGAGAAGTACCCGCGTCCGTCGTTCCGATACAGGCCTGGAACGTCGTCCGCGAAGTGCGTCTTGACGATGTCCAGCTTGCCGTCGGACGTGTAGTCGGCAATCGCCAGCCCCATGCCCGCTTGGGCCACGCCGTCAGGGCTGTAGGCCAGGCCCCGCTCGGTCGCTATGTCGGTGAACGTGCCGTCCCGGTTGTTCCTCAGCAGGATGCTGGGGCTCGAGTCGCACGCGATGTAGATGTCCTGCCATCCGTCCTCGTTGTAGTCAGTGGACATCGCGGTCAGCCCGTAGCCCGGCGCGTCACCCACCCGGGACTCGTCGGTGACATCCGTGAATGTCCCGTCGCGGTTGTTCCGGTACAGGACGTGCGACCCTTGTTCCAGACCTTGGGGCCCGTATGCCACCGGCACGCCCTTCCATGTCGTACGTCCCTTAGGCGGCAGGCTCCCGAGGCTGCCCGTGCCCACGTAGTTGGCGACGAACAGATCTAGGTATCCGTCCCGGTCGAAGTCGACGAACGTGCAGCCAGTGCTCCACCATCGCGGGTCCCCGCCGACCCCGGATTCGGCCGTCACATCGGTGAATGTTCCGTCCCCGTTGTTGCGATACAGGACGTTACTGCCGCGATACGTGATGAAGAGGTCATCGAAGCCGTCGTTGTCGAAGTCCCCTATGCAGACGCCATTCGCCCAGCCGGTCCGCACGAGGCCCGCCTCGCGAGTCACGTCCGTGAATGTCCCGTCGCGGTTGTTCCGGTAGAGCCGATTCGTGGCAGTCTCGCCGGCAGGTATGCCGCTCCGGCGTGAACCGTTCAGCAGCAGGACGTCAAGCCAGCCGTCGTGGTCATAGTCATAGAACGCCACGCCGCAGCCGTTCGCCTCGGAAATGAAGTCGGAAGTGTCCTCCTCGCCGTAGTAGACCGTTTGCGTAAGGCCCGCATGGGACGCGACGTCCACGAACCTGGCCGGATAGGCCCCGGAACTCGACCCGGCGGACCGGCCCCGCAAGGGCTGTAGCTGCGCTTCGCGCTGGGCCCGCGATTCCGGAAGCGCGAGAACGCTCCCGTTCAATAGTTGGAGGACGCGGCGCCTTGTCACTGCAGACGGCCCGACGGGACCGGGCCTTGCGATCAGAAGGCGTCCCGAGCGAGAATCTTGGCCTATCGTATCGGAGGGGCTTACGCGTATCGAGCTTGCAAGGAGCGGCCTGCGTCTGCTGGCCGCCTTCGTGGCGCTAGGGCACGTTGCACCGGCGCACGCGCAACGGACGGCCGTCGACACGGCACTGCTGGGAGCCTCGCAGGCGGGTGACAGCCTCCGGGTCCGCACGCTGATCGAGCAGGGAGCGGACGTTGACGCCCGGAACGACCGCGGCACGACTCCCCTGATGCTGGCCGCGCTGGGCGGCGGTCTCGAAGCAGTAGAGGCCTTGCTCGCCGAGGGCGCGGACGTTCACGCAGTCGACGATCGAGGCACCTCGGCCCTGATGGCCGCCGCATCGGCAGGCCATGAGAGGACCCTCCGAAGGCTGCTCGATGCGGGTGCCCGAGCCGACGCGCAGAACGACAGCGGGCAGACGGCGCTGATGGTCGCCATTGCCGGAAACCGCACCGGAGCAGTCCCAACCCTGCTGGATTCCGCGAGCGTCGATGTCCGCGGCGACGGCGGCGAGACCGCTCTCCTGCTCGCAGCAGCCGGCGGGCAGGATTCGGTCGTGCAGGCACTGCTGCGCGCCGGAGCGGATCCGAACCAAGCGGACGACTCGGGCCAGACCCCGCTGATGGCCGCAACCTTCAGAGGCCATCTCCCGGTCGTCGACGCGCTCCTGGAAGCGGGAGCCCACGCGGATGCCCGCGGTGCCGAGGGGGCCAATATCTCCGCCGGCGACTTCGACGTCCCGTTGGGAGGGGTGACGGCCCTCATGCTCGCGGCGTCGAAGGGAGCAGGGCGCACCGTGGCCTCGCTCCTGAGTGCGGGAGCGGGTGTCCGCCACGCATCGATCGACGGTCGGACGGCGCTCATGTTCGCGGCGTCGAACGGCCACACGGACATTGTCCGCACCCTGCTGGCGCACGGAGCCGAGATCGACGCGGTCGACGCCCTCGGGGAATCGGCTCTTGTCCAGGCCGCGCTGCTCGGCCGCGTCGAGACGGTCGAGGAACTCCGGGCTCGAGGGGCTTCATCGACACCGTCCGAGGACCTCCTGTTCGCAGCGAGGGTCGGCAGGACCGAAGAAGCGGCGACCGCCCTCGGCCGGGGAGCGGATCCCGGCATCAGCGACAGCAGGGGCCTGACCGCCCTGATGATCGCTTCGCTGCGCGGGCACTTGGGCACAGTTCGTCTCCTGATCGCAGAGGGGGCCGAAGTCAACCGGCAGAGCAGGGAAGGTGTTCCCGTCGCCGTCCAGAGCGGGACAATCCACGGAGGCGGCGTCACCGCGCTGATGCTGGCATCGGCAGAAGGCCACCGGGCGATCGTCGAGGCGCTCTTGCGGGCAGGGGCCGACGCTGCCTTGGCGAGCCAGGTAGGCTGGACGCCGCTGCTGATGGCCGCCTGGGAGGGGCAGACCTCCATTGTTCGAACGCTGCTACAGGCAGGCGCCGACCCGAACGCGAGGGGCGAGGGCGGCAGGACGCCGCTGGTGCTTGCCGTCTCAAAGGGGCTGCCTACGATGGCAGGGATCCTGATCGAGGCCGGGGCGGATGTTGACGCCCAGGCTGGCGACGGGACGACAGCAGTGATGATCGCGGTTTCCCAGGGCGACCATTCGATGCTGCGCACGCTGATTGCAGCGGGAGCCAGCGTGGACCCGGCAGGGGACGGCGGACGCACGGCCTTGATGCTGGCGGCCGCCAGGGGAGACACGGTGGCTCTCGAAACGCTGGTGCAGGCGGGCGCGGATGTCGGCGCCCGGATGTCGGGCGGGAGGACGGCCCTGATGCTGGCAGCGGGTGCCGGACAGGCCGAGGCGATCCGGTTCCTGCTCGACAACGGCGCGCGGCCGGACGACTCCGATGACCGGGGGCGGACGGCGCTGGTCCATGCGGCTCTGGCGGGGTTCGACGAAGCCGCCCTCGACCTTGAGCGCGCGGGAGCGGACGAGGATCTGGACGAGCTGCTCCGGATCGTCGCGGCGACTGGACGCGCGGACAGGATCAAGACCCTAGTGGACGCCGGGGCCCGCGTGAACAGCCGCGATCCCGGCGGGACCACGGCCCTGATGCTGGCGGCCGACCGGGGTCACGCCGCGGCCGTGGCCGAGCTACTCGCGAACGGGGCGGCTACCGATGCCACGGCACCGGACGGAGGGACGGCCCTGATGCTGGCGGCCGGGAAGAATCACAGGGAAACCGTGGAAGTCCTGCTAGACAGCGGTGCCGCGCCGAACGCCAGGACGCCCGACGGGCGAACCGCGCTAATGATGGCCGGCTCCGAGGGATTCTCCACGACTGCCGCGACGCTGCTGGCGGGCGGCGCGGACCCCGACCTGGTTGACGCGGAGGGAACCTCGGCGCTGATGTTCGCGGCCGCGAATGGCCACGCGGAGTCGATCGAAGTGCTGCTCGCGGGGGGCGCCGACCCGAATCGCGCGCGACCCGACGGCGTCACGCCACTCATGCTGGCCGCGGCCTCGGGAACTCTCTCGGGAGTCCGCATCCTCGCCGATGGCGGAGCGAGCCTCGACGTCTCGGACTCGCGAGGCTTCACCGCCCTGCTGGTTGCCGTTTCCCGCGGGCAGTCGCTGGTCGTGCAGGAACTGCTCGAGCGCGGCGCGGACGCGGACGCGCGCAATGCGGAAGGCGCTACGGCGCTCTCGCTGGCGCAGGCGAACGGGTTCCGCAGAATCGCCGCCATGCTGACCGGAGAGCCCTGACTGAGGCGCCGGGAACGCTCGAACCCTGACGCCAGCCCGGGACGAGCCCGCTCGGCTGGCGCACTGCCAGGCCAGTCAGAATTCCTCCGATCGCACGATTCCCCTGCCCTCCTCGATGTACACGACCCGGTCAGCCGCGACGGTGGCGAGCTGCTCGCGCCTTCCGTTGGGCCAGCGGATTCTGATCTCGTCTGCCTTCGACTCGGCACCCAGGCCGAAGTGGAGCCGAAGGTCGTTGACGGAGTAGTAGCTGGACTGGCTCTGCACCTCCTGAGACTGCCATCTGCCGCCCGACCGCAGATCCACGCGCGCGCCGATCGCCGTGCGATTCGACTCGACGCCGACGAGCTTGACCTTGAGCCAGTGATGGCCTGTGGAAACATCGGCGCGAATCAGCGACGGCGGCTGGTTCATGTTCATGACCAGGATGTCCAGGTCTCCGTCGTTGTCGAAGTCACCGAAGGCGCATCCGCGGCTCGAATGGGGCGTCGTCAGCCCCGGGCCGCAGGTATCGGTGACGTTCGAGAACGAACCGTCCCGCATGTTTCGGAACAGGAATCGCGGGCCGCGGTACGGGTAGCGCGGATTGAACTGCTCGACGCGGGGAAACAGGTTCCCGACCGCATAGAACAGGTCCTGCCAGCCGTCGTTGTCGAAGTCCACGAGACCGGTGCCCCATTGGATGTGCTGCGTCACGACGTGCAGGCCCGCCGCGACAGACATGTCCGCGAACCTGCCATTGCCGAAGTTCCGGTACAGGGCCGGCATCTCGTCGGCGAAGAGCGTCTTGACGATGTCCAGCCTTCCGTCCCGGTCGTAGTCCCCGGTTGCAAGCCCCATCCCGGCCTGCTCGCGCCCGTCCTCGCTGTAAGCGACGCCGCACTCGACCGCGATGTCGGTGAATGTCCCGTCCCGGTTGTTTCGATAGAGAATGCTGGGAGTCGAGTCGCACGCCACGTAGATGTCGGGCCATCCGTCCTCGTCGACATCCGTCACGAGAGCGGTCATGCCGTAGTAGCCGTGCGGGCTGTGGATCCCCGCCTCCTCGCTCACGTCCGAGAACGTGCCGTCTCCGTTGTTCCGGTAAAGGTAGTTCTTCGTTCCCGGCATTCCGCGGGGCCCGCAGAAGACGGGGACGCCCTTCCACTCGCAGTTGTTGCCCTGGCCGGGCAGCGGGATCCTCTCGAGGTCGACGTCCACATAGTTCGAGACGAAGAGGTCCAGATACCCGTCGCGGTCGTAATCGATGAACGTCGCCCCCGCGTTCCAGCGATCCGGGAAGCCGCCGAGTCCAGCGTCCGCGGTCACGTCCGTGAACGTCCCGTCCCCGTTATTGCGGTACAGAACGTTCTGCCCCCAGTAGGTGACGAACAGGTCATCATTGCCGTCGTTGTCGAAGTCACCGATGCAGACGCTGTTCGCCCAGCCGGACCGGACGAGCCCGGCTTCCTCGGTAACGTCTGTGAAAGTCCCGTCGCGATTGTTCCGGTACAAGCGGTTCGAGGGCTCGAGACCATCTTCAAAGCCCTCGAGACGGGTGCCGTTGAGGACGAACAGGTCGGGCCAGCCATCGTTGTCGTAGTCGTAGAAGGCGACGCCGCAACCGTTCGCCTCGACGATGTACTTCACCCGCTCGCTGCTTCCGTAGTAGACCGTGTCGGTCAGGCCGGCATCCCTCGCCACGTCCACGAACTGCACGCCATAGGGCCCTGTCGGCGGGGCGCCGAGGAGGGCACGGCTGCCCAGGGCACCCCATCCGGGAGTGGCCGCGGCAGCGGCCAGGCGCAGGATCCGCCGGCGGGACCAGGCCGCGGTCACTGTGCTGTGCCTCCCGGCGAGCGGGCCGTGATGCCCTCTCCCTCGGTGACCTCAAGGAACTGGTTCGCTGCGAGGTTTTCGAGTGTTTCGCGGGGCGAGGAGGACAGCCAGTCTACGACAACCTCCCGGACTACAGCACTGCCCCCTAATCCGAAGTGCAGCCTAAGGTCGTTGCTCGACATGAAACTCGATCCCGACCGCACCTCCTGGACCTGGACTCTGGATCCTGCCTTCACTGTCACGCGCGCTCCGATCGCGCTGCGATTCGACGCGGTACCAATCAGCCGAATGGAGAGGAAGCCGCCTGCAAGGCTGGAGTCGTTACGGAGAAGGCTCGGACGCTCGTTCATGTTGCTTATGAACACGTCCACGTCGCCGTCATTGTCGTAATCCCCGGCGGCAACGCCCCGGCCGGAGTGCCTGGCCAGTATCGCGGATCCCTGCGGCGGCTCGACGGGCTCGAGTCGACGCCCCCCGGCATTCCTGTACAGCAGCCGGCCCTGCCGGTACGGATTGCCCGGAACGAGGCCCTCGATTTCCGGGTACGTGTGGCCGTTCGCGACAAGGATGTCCGGCCAGCTGTCGTGGTCGAAATCGAGGGCCGCCACGCCCCAGCCCATGTAGCCCGCGCTGATTCCCGCGCCCATCGCATGCACCCGGTCGTCGAAGGACGCTGCCGGGGAGTTCAAGTAGATGTTCGAAGTCTCCCCCATGAAGTTGGTCTTCACGATGTCGAGGCGTCCGTCGCCATCGATGTCGACAGCTGCCGTTCCCATCCCGGCTTGCACGTCCCCGTGCTCGTCGAGGGCCGCACCTGCGAATACCCCGACATCCTCGAAAGTGCCGTCGCCCTTGTTCTCAAACAGTATGCTGGCCTGCGAATCGACGGCCACGTAGACATCCGGCCAGCCGTCAGCGTTGTAGTCCAGCGGTGTCACGGACAACGAGTATCGGCCTTGGACGCTGGAGACACCCGACTGCTCGGAAACGTCGGCAAACAGGCCGTCGCCGAGATTGCGGAACAGTTGGTTCGTCTCTCCAGGCAGCCCGCGGGGACCGCACGCCACGGCCTGCCCCTGCCACTGGCAGGAGGGGGCGCTGCCCCTTGCGGGAATGCGGTCCCTGTCGAAGACTAGGTAGTTCGCCACGAACAGATCGAGATGCCCGTCGCGATCGTAGTCCAGGAAGGCGCAACCGGTCGACCAGCGCCGTTCCGGACCGAGACCCGATTGCAGCGTCACGTCGGCGAACGTCCCGCGGCCGCTGTTCCGGTAGAGGCGGTTCTCTCCGAAGTAGGTGACGAACAGATCGTCGAAGCCGTCGTTGTCAACGTCGCCGACGCATGCGCCCTGTCCCCACCCGGACATCCGGAGGCCGGCACGGTCCGTGGCGTTCGCGAACGTGCCGTCGCCGTTGTTGCGGTACAGGTGGTTGCTGGGGGCCCGGCCGGGCGGGAATCCCTCGAAGGTGCTAGACGTGACGAAGAACGCATCCAGGAATCCGTCACGGTCGTAGTCGAGCAGCGCCACGCCGGATCCTATGGCCTCGAGGATGAAGTCCTTGCTGTCATCCCTGCCGCAGTAGAAGATGTCCGTCAGCCCGGACTCGGCGGCGACATCCACGAACGCCGCCTGCGCGCCGGGCGCTGCGGGCGGCAGCACGATCAGGCACGCAGCCGCCCGGAAGCAAGCGCGCGTAGCATCCAGGCGCGGCACGAGGACGCTATCGCCCCGCCGTCGCGGGTCCAAGCGCCTCTTTCTTGCGAAGGCGCTGGATCCTTGCATTGCGCGCTTGCCGCGATTCGTCTTCGTTCCGCTTGAAGAGCTGGAACTGCTGCTGGGCCAGGTCGTCTCTGCCGAGCTGGCGGTACAGCCTAGCCAGCACGTAGTGAACGCGATTGAGAGCGGGGTCCAGCTCCAGGGCTAGCAGGTACTCGGCGATCGCGTTGTCCCATCGCTGGAGGAGCTCGTAGGCCCTCCCCAAGTCGGTCCGGACATCGGCATCCTCCGGGTCTGCCTCCGTAGCGGCAAGCAGGAACGGCAGGGCCTCCTCACCATCGCGCAACTGGACGTGGATCCGACCAAGGCGTTTCCTGGCCGCGCTCGAGTGCGGGTTGATCTTGAGTTCGTCCAGGCAGGCCTGCCGCGCCTCCTCGTACTGCGAGTTCCAGAGGTAGTGGTCAGCGAGTTCGATGCGGATCTGGGTGTCGAGGGGGCACGCCTCGATCGCGGCGAGGAACTCGGCCTCGGCCTCCGCCATTTCCTGGGCGGCGAAGTTCATCGCTCTGACGAGCCGCGCCCGGCATGAGTCCGGGTGCTCGCGAACCAGCTCGTCGAAGTACTCGAGGGATACCTGCCGGAAAACCTCCGCCCGGAGGGTCTGGGCGGCCTGCAGGGGCTGCGCCGATAGCGACGGTGCGTCAGCCGCCAGAGCTGCGGACCTGTAGTCGTCCAGCCAGACGTGCAAGGTGGTCACCAGATAGTCCCTTAGCCATCCGCCGCCTCTCTCCCCAAGCCGGTCGAGGGCCGCCAGGGCGTCCTCGAACCTGCCCTCCGACACGGCTTGCGCGACCTGGCCCCATGCAGCGGAATCGGGGCCGGCCAGGCGGGTGGCCAGCTCTTCGTTGACTTCCGCGCCCACCATCGGCATGGCGGGCAAGCGCCCCGGCTCGACATCGGGCAGCGATCGCAGGATCCCCTCGAACTCCACCTTCGTCCCGATCTCGGCGACCTGCTCCTTGGGCAGCATGCTCTGGTCAATCCGCATTCGAGGCACGGCCGGCAGCAGGTCCCAGTAGCGCTCCAAGGCGAGATCCGAGGGGACGTCCAGCCCGAGGATTGCAAGCATCCGGGCCAGCGGGAAGAATATGGATGCGTTGAACGGGTCCAGTTCCGCGGCTTCGAGATACTTGATCGCCGCCAGCTGGTACACCTGCTGGCTCTCGAAGAGGCGGGCAGCCGCGAGATGGGTCTCCTTCGACTCGGGGTGGGATGCGGCCTGCTCGTTCACCATCCTCTCGGCGAGGTCGAGGTAGGCCTGCCCGATGGAATAGAGCACGTTCGGTGCCTCGTCCCCGGCCAGCGGCAGCGCCTGGCTGTAAGCCCGGATGGCTTCGGCGTGGCGCAGATTGGCCGCGTAAGCGAGTCCTAGGTGAAGGCCGCTCTCGAAACTGGGCTGCAGCCGGTGCGCCGCCTCGAGCTGCGGGAGGGCCTCTCCCGGACGCTCGACATTCAAGTACGACATGCCCAGGAACAGCCGGCTTCCGGGCATCGATCCGTCGAGTTCGATCCCGGCCTCGAAGGCCTCGATCGCCTGCGGGTAATCGCGCTGGTGGAAGCAGACCAGGCCGAGATTGTGATAGACCCGGGGCACAGCCGTCGGGAACCTGCTGAGGATCGCTCGGTACTCGGCGGCCGCCTCGGACAGCTCGCCGCTGCGCTCGAGATCCCGGGCCGCGCGAAACCGCGTCTCGATGAATCGGTAATCGGCAGGCGTGAGCGGAGTCTCCTGCGCGCTGGCTCCGGCGACCGCGACCAGCAGGGCGCCCACCGCGAACCACAACGCTCTGGCTGGCCTTCTCGCAATCATCGGTTTGTGTCCGCCCGGTAGCCAGGCGCGAACGGAACGGCCCTACTCCGGCCTCACGACACGGATCCAGTGGTCGCTGAACATAGAATGACGCATCACCCGCCTGCTTGGCATGTGGCAGCTCGCGCAATCCGCGGACCCTACCAGGCACACAGAACCGCCTAGGCGCGACCGGCCGTCATGGCACGACAGGCAGGACTCGTCGAACGAGCCCGCCTCGTCGGCAACGTCGCGATGCGGATCGTGACAGGCGGTGCAGGCCAGATCACCGAACGTCTCGTTGAAGCACCGACTCAGGACGATTCTCTGGCTCGGGAACCGGACGCTGTGCGGGGTCCGTTCCAGCAACGCCAATGCGTCGAAGTCGTTGTCCGCGGGCGGGACACCATGGCAGGCTCCGCACATCCGGGCCTGCTCGAAGCCCCCCAGGCCGCCAGGATTGAAGATCGTCCCGGCTACCGGGGCGCCGCGTGTCGCGCTCTCGACATGCTTGCGGCCGGGGCCGTGGCACCGCTCGCAGCGAATCCCCATTTCGTCAGCGGTCGGGGCCGAGACCCGCCCGTCGTAACCGGTGGTGTGGCAGCCGAAGCATTCGGCGACCTGCTTGGCGGTCAGCTCGCGCCCGAGACTCTCGACCGCGTTCTGCGGATCGTACTTCGACGCCCCCGTGGTGAAGTCGATCCCGCCGAGGCTCTCGTACCAGGTGAGGCGGCTCTCCACCCAGCCGCCCGCGTCGGAGCGGCCGATCGGGGTAATGCCCTTCGTCCCGCTGCCGAACGCCCACGACAGCAGCGCGCCACTCGAATCGGCACCATCGGAGGCTTCGAGCCGAATGCGGCCGGCGCTGTCGCCGGAAAGACTCAGGGTGAAGCCGGAAACCCGATCGAATCGCTGCACGGGATCGGCGGCCGCCAGTTCCGGGACCTGCCCTACCGGTCGGAGGGATTTCGAGTGGTTGCTGAGAGCCTGGCGCGAGTAGATCTCCGCGTGGCAGGGCTTGCAGGTTCGTGACCCGCTGTACTCGGACTCGTGCTGCCAGAATCGCACGGGGTCTGCAAGTGGCGCGATCTGGCCGTACCCGGCTGCTCCGGAGGCGGCAAGGAGCCCGGCCAGCAACGCGCCCCGAAGGGTCGGACGCGCGCTCGGGGCTCGGACAGCCGGGCCGAGGGCCCGTCCGGACGGACTGCGCCACTGGCAACGAGGAATTGCGGATGGCCGGCGGTTGGAAGCCAAGCAGCAGTCCATGCAAGAGGGCCCTAGCCCTAGCTGCCGTCTGCCATGACAAACGGAAGGTGCGGCGATTCGTTCCTCCCGGCCCCCTTGGAATCCACGCCGGCCAGCCGGAGGGCCGTGGAATAAATGTGCCCGTGGTTCGGCATGATGAACCCCCGCGCCGGCTCGTTGAAGCCCTCGCGGAGGTTTCCGTCGCGGTCGTACCGTGGATCCAGTTCCCCGGTCACCGGGTGGACGGGAATCGGCTGGAAGGTCTTCTGGCCGACCCATCCGAACTGCGTGCCGCCGCGGACGCGCGGGCCGAGGAACGCACAGGAGTTGACCGGGTTGTGGGCGCTGATGTCCTGCGAGAGAACCTGCTCCCGCTTCTCCTCCTCGTCGAGGTCCGTATTCGCCAGGATGCTGTCGATGCTGCCGCCGACGGTTCTGCCGAATTCGCTGCTCAGCACGATCGTCGTGTAGTCGTAGAAGGAGTTCCCCGTGCTTGCGTACTCAGTCTCCTTGAGCTTGCGCACGAATGTCTTGAGCGGGGTCCACAGCTCGGCCCGCATCATCTCCCGCTGGTCGAAGGGATAGCCCGACAGGACCTTCTTGCGCGCCCAGTGATGATCGAATCCGCGGACCAAGCGGTTCTCGAGCCAGCCCGCGCAGCTCAGTCCCTTGGTCATCATCTCGAACATCATCATGGCCTGGACATTGATGTTGGGCGTGTACTTGCTCCGCGGCAGGGTCTGATTGATGAGTTCGAAGTGGATTTCCTCGTCGGCAGGACTGACCCGGAATTCCTCCCTCAGTCCCGGGTCCAGGAACATCGAGCGGCTCTCGACGCTCTTGCCACCGCCCTCTACGAGCCGCTTGTAGACATCAAGCGCGGATGCGAAGCTCTGGAGCTCCGGGCTGTTGCGATCGGCCAGCAGGCTCCTGCGGGACTGGTCCAGGAATCGCTGCACGGAGTGATTGCGCTCGTCATTGCGCATCGCGAGCGTCTGCTGGACAAGCCCGCGGGTGAACTTCGGGGTCTGCGGATAGATGATGTGCGCCCATGGCGGGCCGAGCGCGTGGTAGATGCCTGTGCCTTCGGGGTAGGCTGCGATGTCGAGCTCCCCGTCGGACAGCCAGCGGTGCCAGTTCAGGTTGGGCAACAGGTACTGGCGTCCGGCCTGTTCGCAGAAGGCCTGCAGCACGGTTCGCTCGTCCGGCTCCCGCCTTGCCTTCATGTCGACGGTGTACTGGCCATAATGCGCCTTGAAGCGGTCCCTGGTGTGCCCGCTGCCGGTGAGGGCGCTCGAGAGGATCGCCATTTCCCCGAACAGTTCGCGGCCATCCTCGGCCAGCGGGCCATGGAAGATCTCGCCGTGTCTCCGGAAGTCTTCGGGAGCAAGGTCCTTGGTGCGATAGATATGCTCCGAAATCACGCCCCAGTCGCTCGGGTCCCTCGGGAGGTCCGAGAAGCTGGCGTCGTTCCGAGAGGGAAGCACGGGCCCGAACATGTCATAGCTCATCCAGGCCCCTTCCATGAACCAGTAGATGAGGAAGCGGGGCTGCGACGCCTCCTTCGCGTGCTCCTTGACCGCGCCGGCCAAGGCCGGGCTGAGCGAATCGAGGCCGCCGCCGAGCCAGTAGCCGAAAAAGTCCGCAGCCGCAAGCGCCCCCGCGCCTCGGGCTGCCCCAGAAAGGAATCCCCGCCGATTCATCGCATCTCCCCGTCTCAGGGACGCTTCGCGTCGGTCCGATTATAGGCGGTGGGCCAAGCAGCCTGACAGCAATAAGGGGCTATGGGCTGTTAGGCCGGTCGCCGAGCCTCATCAGCACCATCCTCTTGAGGAGCGGCCGGATTTGCAGGTCGTTGGCAACGGCAAAGTCATAGAGGGCCTTGTAGTCGTCCCTCTGGTCCCGGAAGAGTCTCAGCGGGCGGTGGAACAGCATGTCGTGATGCTGGTTGACGAAAGCGCGAACGAACCGCTCCTTGCGCACCACTTGCGAGGCGAACGCGCTCAGGCCCACTCCCTTGAACGGGTAGTCCGGGACCACGCCCCGGTCGCTGTCGTCGATCGGCCGGTGCTCCTCGTCCACCGCGCGATAGTGCCCGTGGGCGTCCCAGCGCTCGCGCTGGTAGGCCAGCGGCGTGAGCAGCTTGTGGCAGGAATAGCAGATGCTGCCGGGGTCGGTCGTGCTCACGACTTTGTCGCGGGCGTCCTCGACCGCCTCCGAGACTTCGAACTGCACGCCCAAGGCGAACGTCAGAACCTGGGCCGGATAGGTGAACCTCGGAAGACCGGGCCTGCCTTCCATGTACCCCTGCATCGTGAGGAAGCCGGTCTGCCCGTGAACGGGCCGCCGGCGTGCCTTCTTCCAGTCCGTGCCCACTGTGTAGTCCGCAGTGAAGAGCTCGCGGTACGAGAGATCATTCGTGGCGATATAGGTCCACAGGCGGGCCGGCTCGTCGCTCTCGGGAGTGCCGCGTGACCGGAATACTCCGCGTGCCCGGTGAAAGAAATAGTCCCGGAAGTCGGTCGAATCCAGGTAGCTGTCGATCAAAGGCTCGATCCGCCCGTCCCGCTCGAATCGCCGGAACTCGCCCTGCGTCGGTATCCTGCCCACTAGGTCGAGGGCCGCGCGGACGAGCGCGGAGACTGGCGGAGCGTCTTCCCCGTCATGGGGAACCACGAACTCCGGCCGCTGAAGAAGCGCTTCGACGAGGCCGGCCCATCCGGCGCGGCTGGACTTTAGCGGCGGCACGCGGAAGCGCGGAGTCGCCGTGTCCGCACCTTCGATGCGGAGCCCGAGGTCGCCCGCGTCGTGGGTCCAGCTCAGCGAGAGCGGCCTCCCCCCGGGATGGTACGTCGCCGTGGCGTCGAGGACGGCGGTCTCGCCGACATTGAATGAGGGGGGCGCCTCCACGAACGCCACCGGAGCGAACGAGGTGCCATGAATGTCGAAAGGCACCCAGTCGGCATGCGTGTGCCCGCCCGGGGTCCATGCGTGCACGCTGTACCAGCCCCGGCGGTACTCCCCCTCGAGCACGGGCCTGTAGCGGGCCCAGACTCGCCTGCCGGGATCGACCTCCTCGCTCTCGATCGGCTCGCCGCTGCGCGAGGGCGGGTAGTGCAGGATGTCGTCGCCGTACATCTTTCCCCGGCCGGGCAGATTCCTCACGAGCTTGTCGGGGGCCCATCCCTCGGACGCCTCGAATCCCTCCGCGGATCCGTTGTCGACCACGATTGCCGGCCCTCCTGCCAAGGGCACGAACTTCACGGCATCGGCGACGATGACCTTCGACGCCGAATCCACTCCCCGGTTGCTGATCTCGACGTAGTCGCCGGGACCCTCCAGCAGAACCTCCCGGTGGACCAACTCCCATTGCGTCTGCCCGCGATCGTCGAGCGTGCTCTCCGTCTGGTCCATGAACGTCGTGGCGAATCCGGGAGACGGCCGGGTCTCGCCGACGAGAGGACTGGCCGGCGCGGTTGCCGAATGAATCTCGACCAGCGCCGAGGGGGCAGCGCGGGGAATCCTCGGCCAGCTGAGGTAGACGTTGTACTCGCCGTCTTCCGGAATCCGCAATGCGACCTTCACCGATCCCAAGCGGTTGTCGACACTGCGACGCTCGAGATGGTTGGTCCCGACCACGTTGAGGGCGAACTCGTATTTCCTCTTCGGCTCCCCGGCGCGGCTCCGCTCGCCGTCCTTCGCAACCGGCTCCCATTCGCCCTCGAAGGTGCATTCGGGATCGAGATTGTCCAGGACGACGGACTGGTTTTTCCCGGTCCCGTCCCCAACCCGGACAAGCTTCACGGCATCGAAGACGGTCACGTGGTTTCCGGGACGGGCAACCACGCGAACAAAGTGATCTCGGTTCGCGGCCTCGAAACGGTACGGGCGGTCGCCGACACGGACCCAGCCATCGCTTCCCGGGGGCTCAGACTGGTCCATCAGCTGCCGAGACACAGATGCGCTGGAAGCACGAAGAGTGATGTCGACCTGACGGCGGTCCTTCCGGCCGTCCGGATCCTCGACGGCTAGGGTGAAGCGCACTTTCCGGCGCCTCTCGGGCCGCCCCTGCAACTGGCGCACCAAGAGGAGTGCCCGGCCGACCTCCTCCTCGGAGGGCTCGGCAAACAGGATCCGCCTGTACAAGGTGCGCAAGTTGCGCACGGCCGCGATGCGGTCCCGGGCGACAGGAATGTCTGGATCGAATCCCTCGAACAGGGCCGCTCTCGGTGCGGAGACGAACCGCCTGGACACCTCCCGCGCAATTCCCTGCAGGGCAGCGAGGTAGCTCGCGGTCACCGTGCGGGCCTGGCCGAAGCTGCTTCGGAAGTCGGCACCGCCAAGGGCGCTGGCCTTGTTGAGGAACGGATCGTCGCCCGACCCGGAGAGCCACTCGGCCCCGAAGAGTGTCTCGAAGGACCGCTTGAGTTGGTAGTAGCTCAGCCGGCGCTGGGCCCGGCCAGACAGGGCCGTGCCGTCGTACGGGAGCAGCAGGCTGTCGGGGAACCGCTCGTCGCGCGGCGCTTCGGCGCCGTGGTTCCCGCTGCCAAGAGCGGCGTCGAGATCCGTCGCGAACCGGACGAAGAGGTCGACCTCGGCCTCGGCGAGGGTCCCGGCTCTTGGCATGCGCAACTCGGCATCCTCGCTGGTGACCCGGCCCGGGATCGCCATGGGATCCCGAGGGGAGAGCAAGCCCCTCTCCAGCAGGAGGCTGAATGTCGCGCCAGGGGAATCAAGCACCTGGAACGCCTGCGGAGCCGTTGCCCCGTGGCACGCCCGGCAGCCGTCGAGATTGCGGGTCAGCAGGGGATAGACTTCCGCCCGGAATCGGTCAGCGAATCGGCCCAGCAAGGCCACGCGGTCCGAAGTCGCGGCCCGGACCGGATGGGGAGCCCCGAGGAGTGCCAGGACCATGGCGAAGCTGAGGGCGGCGAGGCGCGGCCGCACGCGCATGCGCCCACTCCTCGCGGTTCTGCCGCCCCTCACAAGCACGGACCGAGACTAGGGTACCCGGATCCTGGCGCCGCTGTCGCCCCGCGCCACGCAGGAATCCCAGCAATCTTCCGCCGAGGCCCGGGCTTCCCGTGGCGTCAGCCGGCGCGAAGGCGGCGGAGGGGACTCTGTCCGTAGCGCCCCTACGGCAGCTTCGTGACGGTCCAGCTCAGATCGTCGTTCTGCTCCGCGTCGGCGCCGAAGAGCAGCAGGGTCGGCTTCAGCTGGCCATCGGCATGGCAGAAGCTCAATTCCCCGGAACCGGCGCAGGCGTTGCCGTCCTCGAAGACCTCGAAGGTGGCCAGGAAGCCGGAGATTGTCGCCTGGCACTTCTCTCCCGGCCGTATCACGAGACCTACGGTGCACTGCTGCACTTCCTCCGGATCCGTCGGGGGCATCGTGGGAGGAGGCGGCGGGGGCGCCGCCGGCTCGCCGATCTCGAGATGCGGGCCGGCTGCCGAAACCACCCCGTCCAGCATGACCGAGAACGGATGCTGGCCCGCCGGGGTGCTCTCCGGAACGCGGAAGCTCATCTGGTACAGGCCGGTGAAGCTCGGCGCGGCCCCCGCGTAGATGAGATCGGACTCCGGCACTTCCAGCTGTCCGATCATCGGACGGACATCCGACGTTGCCAGCGAGGCCGGCACCACGGCGATCTCGCCCGTCCCGAGAGGAGGCGAGGTCGGTCCGAAGCCGGTGCCGAAGACTGTCACGACATCGCCGGGCAACGCCGGGCGCGAACGCATGCCTTCGACGGCATCGAGAGGAGCGACCAAGGCAAGGTCGGTGTGCAGGCCGACGACGCCGGGCGTGGCATCGGAAAACAGGTAGAAGACAGGCTTGACCGCTTCGACCGTGACGGCCGCGCTGTTGCTGCGCTGCTCGCCCGGCCCCCCGCAATCGCGGATCACTTGAACGGATCCCGCCCCCAGGCCGGAATCGGCGGGGACCTGGAAGACGACCTCCTCGTTCGCGAGGTGGATCATAGGCGCGGCGAGTTGATTGACCTCCACGCAGGTGCCGGCGAGGTTGGTGCTGACCAGCCCCGAATCGTCCACCGTGCCGGGCACGGTTACCCCGTCCTTGGAGAAGTCCGAACCGGCGGCCACGGCGATGGCACCCGGCGCAAGCGCTGCAGTCATGCTGAAGCGGTCGCCGAGGATGACTCCGTTCTCCGAAATCACCGGGGGCTGCACTTGGGCCACCGCAGGCTGAATAGTCGCCTGCAACGTATAGATCTTGTCCCCGGTTCGGGCTCCGTCACCGTTCGTACCATTGACTGCCAGGGCCACTGTGACCGGACCAACGCTCTCCGCCGGGGGGGTCCAGACCACTTCCCAGGACGCATCCGTACCCACGACAGGGCGTCTGTGCGAGGCCCACTGGACCTCACCGCCGCTAAGGCAAGCCCCTTGCTGGACGCGGATCGTCGGCACCGGACCTGCGCCGGCATCCGCGAGCGTGCCTGGCTGTCCACAGCCATCACCGGACCGGGCGGTGAGCTGGAAGCCGCTCCGCGCCGCGGTCGGATCGCTGAACTGGATCAGCAGCGAAACGGCCTGGCCGGGAGTGTACGAATAATCGGCGGCCGCAATGCCGCCAATCAGCAGCTGGAGCGTTCCGCCTCCCGAGTTAACAGCGGATCCCTGATGGCAGCGCGCGCACGACCCTTCTCCGGGAAACGGCCCGGCTGACTCACGGGTTGTGAAGCCTCGCGTGGAGTACGCGTCCGCAGGTGCGGCAATGCCGAACAAAACCGCGGTCACGAGACCCGCCGTCAGGCACAGACGAACCTTGCTCATAATCGACTCCACTGCCGCAACCCGAATCCTTTATAGCACGCTGCCAGCATTTTCCAAGTAGGATGCGGTCTCGCGATAGCGCTGGTACTGCGCCTGGTACTCCTTCGCCCTGCCCCGGTCCGGGGCGACAAGTCGACCCTCCCGGCCCTCCACGTCCTTCCTGATGCCGCCGATCGTGCGCACGGCCGAGCGGACCGAACTGAAGCCCCCCGATCGCTTCCCGGCGGCCACGGCGCCGAGTATCGCGGCACCGAGCGCGGGTCCCTGCCTCGACGGATGGATCAAGATC
This sequence comes from Bryobacterales bacterium, assembly GCA_965263255.1. GTDB lineage: Bacteria > Acidobacteriota > Terriglobia > Bryobacterales > UBA6623 > VXMF01. The sequence continues at coordinate 4,545,028 of CBDHHA010000008.1, read as the reverse complement.
GGCTCGCCGAGGACGTCGGCGGTCACCTGCATGAAGAGGTCGTTGCGATGGGGCAGCCCGCCGGTGGCAATGAACTTCCTGACAGGCAGGCCCTGCTCGCGCATGATCTCGACAATCCAGCGCAGCCCGTAGGCAGTCGCCTCGATCATCGCCCGATACAAGTGCTCCGGCCCGTGGCGGAGCGCAAGCCCGGTAAACGCTCCGGCGAGGCTCCCGTTCATGAGCGGGGTCCTGCAGCCGTTGAACCAGTCCACGCAGAGCACGCCGTCCGCGCCGGGCTCCAGGGCTGCGGCCGACTGCGTGAGCTTGGCAAAACCCTGCTGGCGAGTTAGCTGGCGCAGCCAATCGAATGCGTCGCCCACGGCGGCCTGTCCGGCCTCGTAGCCGAACAGGCCCGGCAGGATGCCGTCCTTCACCACTCCTGCGATTCCCGGCACGGGACGATAGTCACCTGCGTTGAGCATGTGGCAGGAGCTGGTGCCGCAGACCATGACCAGCGTTCCGGGATCGGCAGCTCCGACGCCGGGCACCCCGGCGTGCGCGTCGATGATCGCGGTGCTGACGGGGATTCCTTCCGCGAAGCCCAGCTTCCTCGCCATCGGCGCCGAGAGCCTGCCCGCCTGCTGGCCGGGAGACTTCATGCGCCCCGGCATCTTCGTGCGCACGATGTCCACGAGGTCCGGATGGACGGCGCGGAGGAACGGCTTCGAGGGGAACCCGTCGCTCGCCGTCCACAGCCCCTTGTACCCGGCCTGACAAGTCGAGCGGGCCATCTCCACCGCGGAGCAGCCCACAAGCCGCCAGACAATCCAGTCGCCGGCTTCCAGCCATACGTCAGCGGCACGGTAGACTTCCGGCGCTGCGGCCAGAGTCTCCAGGACCTTCGGAAAGAACCACTCCAGCCCGATTGTCCCGCCGTACTGCCCGAGGAACTCCTCCTGCCTCTCGCGCGCCACGCGGATGATGTGCTCGGTTTCGCGTTTCGCTCCGTGATGCTTCCAGAGCTTCGGCCACGCGTGCGGATTGGCCTTGAATTCGGGGAGCAGGCAGAGCGGCGTGCCGTCCTCCCGTGCCGGCAGCACGGTGCAACTGGTGCAATCGACGCCGATCCCGATCAGCCGAGCGTCCGAGCGGCCCACCCGCCGCCAAGCGTTCCGCGCGGCCCGGGCAGCGGCGTCAAGCCAGTCGGACGGATGCTGCAGGGCGAAGTCCGGCGGAAGCTTCTCGCCGCTGCCGGGGAGCGTTCTCGTGATCTGCCCGTGCCGGTACTTGGCGAACGCGGAGCCCAGCTCGCTGCCGTCCAGATCGACGTACAGAGCCCGCACGGACTCCGTCCCGAAGTCCAGTCCCAAGGCCAATGCGTCCCTATCCGGCAAGTCCCTACCACCCCGCGAATCGTCTGCTATTCCTATCCTACAGCCGTACAACCATTTACAGGTAGGCCTAGTTTCTGGATTCTCGGACGAGCGGAACCGAAGCGAGGGTCCAGCGGCGCCGATCCCCGTCGGAACCGACCCGCCCAGCGGTGGCCACGTACGCTTGCCGGCGGCAGACCGATGCCAGTCGGGCCGCGGCAAGGGGAGGACAGGACGCATGGCTATACTAGCAACGATGGCGCGTCTCGCGCTGGTTGCGGCTGGACTGCTGTGCTTGGTGCCGGCGGCACCCGCTCAGCAAACAAGCGCCACCGACGGCCGGTTCGCCGAGCGATCCGAACAGCCCGGGGAGTTGATCGACGAGGACGAGGATTTCGCCCCGAAGCAGAGTTCCTACGCGTTCAACCCGGTGCAGGCGCGCAAGGAACTCAAGGTCGGAAACTACTACGCCAAGAAGGGCAGCCACAGGGCGGCTGCCGGGCGCTACGAAGAAGCGACCCGTTGGGACACCAACTTCGCAGAGGCGTACATGCGCCTGGGCATGGCCCTGGAAGAGCTCGACCGGAATGACAAGGCGATCGAGGCCTACACTCGGTTCCTTCGTATCGAGCCGGACGGAAAGCAGGCGCGGTCCGTGCGTCGAAGCCTGGAGCGGCTCCGGCAGCCCGCGGAGCGGCTGCCGCCAGCGGCGGAAGAAGACGGGCCGACGAAGTAGATGAGGCGCTGAAGCGCTGCAATGCTACGACAGGCAATCCCATGACGCAGCGCCGGTTGCTGGCACGAAGCCTGCTTCACTACCGGGCGGTGAACGGCGCGGTCGCGGCCGGCGTCGCAATCGGCGCGGCAATCCTGGCCGGCGCGCTGATGGTGGGGTCGTCAGTCCGGGGCAGTCTGCGCAGTCTCACCCTGGACCGTCTCGGCGCGATTGACTTCGCCGCCGTAGGCGAGCGGTACTTCCGGGAATCGGCGGCCGAGACCCTCGGCGAAGGGCATGCGGCGGCGACCGCGGTCCTGATCCGGGGCAGTGCGGAGCACGCCGGCTCCGGCGCCCGGGCCTCGAAGGTCAGGATCCACGGCGTCGACGACGGCTTCTGGGCCTTCTACGGGACCGCGGCCCCGGCTCTCGGGACTCGCGGCATCGCCGTGAACCGCCGCCTGGCGGACGAGCTAGGCGCGGCCGAGGGCGACGATCTCCTGCTCCGCTTTCACACGGACTCGCTGGTGCCGGCCGAGTCGGTGATGGGCCGCAAGTCCGACAACGTTCGCATGCTGCGGCTGCGGGTGGCGGCAGTGCTTGAGGATCGCGGCCCGGGAAGGTTCGGGCTCTCGCCGCAGCAGCAGCTGCCTGCCAACGCCTTTGTCGCCAAGGAGGCGCTCCAGCGGGCGCTGGAGCAGCCGGACCGGGCGAACACGCTGTTCGTCGCGGGCGGGACGCTGGAATCGGCGAGCGCCGCCTGGCGCGACGCGTTCTCGCCCGAGGACCTGGCGCTTGTGACGCGTACGCTCCCCGACGGGAAGGCGTTCCTCGTCGAATCGGAGAGGATCGTACTGGCCCCGGCAACGGCCGACGCCGTCCACGCCGCGGCAGGCGACAGCGGCATCAGGTCGGAAGAGGTGCTGACGTACCTGGCCAACTCGATCGAGGCGAACGGCCGTACGGTCCCCTATTCGACAGTGACAGCGCTAGGCGTGTGGCCGGAATCGATCCGGCTGTCCGGGTCGCCCGGCGTCTCGGGCCCCGGTCCCGGGGAGATAGTCCTCAACGAATGGACTGCCAGCGATCTCGGCGCCCGCCCTGGCCAGAACGTGACCTTGACCTACTACGTCGTCGGGCCGGGCTCGGTGCTAGAGACTGCCTCGGAGGAGTTCCGACTCGCCGGCGTGGCTCGGATGGTAGGGGCCGCGCTCGACGGAAGCTATGCCCCGACGTACAAGGGCATGTCGGACCGGAATCGGATGTCCAGCTGGGACCCGCCGTTCCCAATGGACCTCAAGCGGATCCGGCCGCAGGACGAGCGCTATTGGGACCAGTACCGTGCCGCGCCCAAGGCATTCGTGAGCCTCGAGGACGCGAAGCGCCTCTGGACCAGCCGGTTCGGCCAGCTGACCTCCGTGCGGCTGCACCCGGCAGCGGAGGTTCCGCGGGACCTCGCCGCCGCGGACTTCCGCGAGGCGCTCCGCAAGCGGCTGGACCCGGCGGGGTTCGGCCTGTCGCTGCAGCCGGTCAAGCAGATCGGGCTTGACGCATCGTCGGGAGCGACGGATTTCTCGGGCCTGTTTGTCGGGTTCAGCATGTTCCTGATCGCGTCGGCGGCAATCCTGGTCGCTCTGCTGTTCCGGCTGGGGGTCGAGCGCAGGGCCCGGGAAATCGGCCTGTTGCTCGCCACGGGGCACACCCCCAGCCAGGTACGGCGGATGCTCCTGACGGAAGGCGTCGCGGTCGCGGCAGCGGGCTGCCTGATCGGCGTCCCGGGGGGAATGGCTTACGCCCGACTGATGCTCTACGGACTGAGCACGTGGTGGAGCGGAGCAGTGGGCGGCTCGTTCCTGGAATTCCACCTCGAATGGCAGGATCCGGCGATCGGGGCAGCCGCAGCCCTGACACTGATGGTGCTCTCGATCTGGCTGGCCCTCCGCCACCTTGCGCGGCTCTCGCCGAACGCTCTGCTCGCCAGCAGGATCGAGCCCTCGGCGGGGACAGCACGCCGGGACCGTTCGGCAAGGAGACTCCGGCGTGTCGCAGCGGTCATGGCCGCGTTGGCGATAGCGCTTCTCGCGATTTCGCACGGCGGGGAGGCGATGGCCCGCCTGGGCGCGTTCTTCGGAGCCGGAACCCTGGCCTTGGCATCGGCACTCGTGTATTTTCGCGCCTTGCTCTTGGCACCGCGCCGTGACGGGGAGGCAGTCACCGGGATCGTCCAGCTCGGTTTCCGAAACGGGGGGCGCAACCCTACGCGGAGCGTGCTTTCGGCCGCTCTCGTGGCGTGCGCCTCGTTCATGATCGTGACGGTCGCCATGAACCGGCACGATGTCGCGTCGCAGGAGCCGGCCCTGGATTCCGGCGACGGCGGATTCCGGCTTGTCGCCGAGACCGACGTCCCGATCTTCCAAGTGCGGATCGACGAGGTGGCCGCCGTACTGGCCGGTTCCGCGAACATGCTGCCGCTGAGGGTCCGGGCGGGGGAGGATGCCAGCTGCCTCAACCTCTACCAGCCGTCGAGGCCGACTCTCGTGGGGGTGCCGGAAGCGCTTGTCCGGCGAGGCGGTTTCGCGTTCCAAGCCACGCTCGCCGAAACCGAGAGCGAACGGAGGAATCCCTGGCTGCTGCTCGAGAAGGACTTCGGCGGCGCTATCCCGGTGTTCGCCGACGCGAATTCGGCAACGTGGATCCTGCACCTGGCGCTGGGCGACGAGCTGAGCGTGGATGACAGTTCCGGCGATCCGAGGCGGCTGGTCCTCGCGGGCCTCCTGTCACGAAGCATCTTCCAATCCGAGCTGCTGCTCTCGGCGCCCAATTTCCTCGGCCTCTTTGGCGACCACAGCGGGTACCAAGCCCTGCTGGTCGAGACCGGGGACAGCGCTGTAGCGGCGGAGCTGGAGAGCGCGTTCGCAGACGAGGGGCTCGACGCTGTCCGCACTTCGGACCGGCTGGCCGGCTACCTCGTGGTAGAGAACACCTACCTGAGCACCTTCCGCACGCTCGGGGGCCTGGGGCTCCTCCTGGGCACCGTGGGGCTTGCAGTGGTACTGGTGCGGAGCGTGCTCGAGCGCCGCGGCGAGATGGCCCTGCTCGAGGCGCTTGGCTTCGCGAAGGGCTCGATCTCGCGCCTGATATTTGCGGAGAACTCGTTCCTGCTGGTTTTCGGGGTCGCCACCGGCACTGCCGCCGCGCTGCTGGCGGTCGCGCCCCATCTGGCAAGCGGGGCGGCGGATCCGCCCTGGACGGCCCTCCTCCTCACGTTGGGGGCCATCGTGGGGCTGGGGCTGATGGCGGGAGCCGCGGCTGCGGCGCTCTCGCTGCGGGCCCCGCTGCTGCCCAGCCTCCGGCGTGACTGAACCCGACGCTTCCGGGCCCCGGCTACAGCTCGCGGGCCAGTTCGACCGCCTTCAGGAGGGCGCGGGCCTTGTTCATCGTCTCGTCCCACTCGCGCTCGGGAACGGAATCCGCGACGATTCCGGCTCCCACTTGGAGGTAGGCGGTCTCTCCGCGCACCATCATTGTCCGAATCGCGATCGCGGAGGTCAGCGCGCCGGAGAAGTCGAGGTACATCACGCTGCCGGAATACACCCCCCGCTTGGTCGGCTCCAGTTCGGCAATGATCTCCATGGCGCGCACCTTGGGAGCGCCGGACACCGTGCCAGCCGGGAAGCAGGCCTTGAGGGCGTCGAACATGTCCCGGTCTTCCCGCAGCGTGCCGAAGACGCTGGATACGATGTGCATCACGTGCGAGTAGTACTCGACGATCTTGAATTCGGGGACGTGCACCGAACCGTATTCCGAAACCCGGCCGACGTCGTTGCGGCCTAGGTCCACCAGCATCACGTGCTCGGCAAGCTCCTTCTCGTCCGAAAGAAGATCCTTCGCCAGTGCACGGTCCTCCTCGGCAGTCGCTCCGCGCGGGCGGGTGCCGGCGATCGGCCGGTACTCCACCTCGCGGCCATCGACCTTCACCAGCAGCTCGGGGGAGCTTCCGACGATCACTGAGCCGCCGACCTGCAGGTAGTACAGGTGTGGCGAAGGATTGACGGTGCGGAGGGCCCGGTAGATCTGGAAGGGATGAACGTCGGGGACCATCTCCAGCCGCTGAGAAAGCACGACTTGGAAGATGTCCCCGGCATGGATGTACTCGCGGGCTTTCTCGACGGCCTCGCAGTAGGCCTGCTTGCCCATGTTGGAGCGGAGATCCAAGGGCCCGTTCGGGCTGCCGGCCGGCGGCAGCGGCACGGGCTTGGCCAGGCACTCCTCGAGCGCGTCTATCTCCTCGAGGGCGCACCTGTATGCGTCCTCGCGAGATTCTCCGTCGCCGAGCCGGGCATTCGCGATCGCGTAGATCTGGTGCTTGACGTGATCGAAGACGAGGACTGAGGTGAAGAACATGAAGGCGGCATCGGGAGCCCTCACGTCATCCTCGCGGAAGGGCGGCACGCGCGGCTCGATCCGGCGGACCAGGTCATAGCCGGCATAGCCGACGGCACCGGCGCTGAATGGAGGCAGCTCGTCCGATCCGGCGGGCTTGAACCGCTCGCATTGAGCCTTGAGGATCGCGAAGAAGTCGCCCTCCTCCCTGCGGACCGAATCCCCCTCGCGAATCTCGGTCTCGTCCTCGTAGGCAGTCAGGACCATGTACGGGTCCGTGCCGACGTAGGTGTACCGCCCGACGCGCTCGCCACCCTCGACGCTCTCTAGCAGGAACGAGTATTCCTGCCGCTCAGCGAGCTTCAGGTACGCCGAGACCGGTGTCTCGAGGTCAGCGGTCAGAACCTTCCAAACCGGCACGAGGTTGCCCTCGTCCGCAAGCCGCTGGAATGTCTGGAAGTCTGGATTGACCATCCTGGAGACCTTCCCCAACTATCTCACTGTACGTTCCAGCACGGCCCGCCTCATCACTTCGCGCGGGGCTTCGAGTCCGGTCCAGATCTCGAACTGGGCCGCCGCCTGCTCGATGAACATCTCGATGCCGCAGATCACGTCCTTCGATTCGTCGCGGGCGTGCTTGAGCAGCGCGGTCTCGAGCGGATTGTAGACCAGGTCGAACACGATGTCAGCCGGGATCCTGCCCGGAAAAAGGCTGTCTTGAACTTCGGGGAACATGCCAACCGGGGTCGACTGAACCAGCACGTCGAAGTACCGCTCATCCAGTTCCTCGAAGGCGACGGGCTCGGCGTCGTGAAGCTGCGCGATGCTCCGGACGCGTTCCGGATTGCGCCCCGTGACGCCGACCCGGCAGCCCGCCTGCCGCAACGAGACGACGGCCGCCTTCGCAGCTCCCCCGTTGCCTATTACGAGCGCCTGCGCTCCCTTCAAGGGAATCCGGCGGGCCAGCGGTGCGGTTACGCCGACCGCGTCGGTGTTAGTGCCGACGAGCTTGCCGTTCTTCCAGTAGACGGTGTTGACGGCACCGATGCCTGTCGCCACCGGATCAACGGAGTCCAGGAACGGGATAACAGCCTGTTTGTGGGGAATCGTCACGCTGGCGCCGCTGATCGGCAGCGAGCGCATGGTGACGAAGAAGTCGGCCACATCCGAGGGCTCGACCATCAGCGGAAGGTAGATCCCGTCGAAGCCCGCATGGCCGAAGGCGCGGTTGTGAATGAGGGGGGACTTCGAATGGCCGACGGGCTTGGCGATCACCGCGTAGGTCTTGGTTTCCGGCGTGCGGTCCTGCACCCGGTAGAGGGTCCTCACTGCCGATGCCGGGAACTGTCCCGGAGCGGTAGCAGAGGCTGGCTGTTGCTTCGCTTCTCCCGCATCCGGGCCAGCGGGCGGATCGGGACCGGCGAACGTGAACAGTCCCCCCCGCGCTGGCGAGAGCATTCGGGCGGGGGAGCCGGTGTCTCCCATCCCTGCAACCACGATGTTGTCCGGGCCTTCGCAAAGTGCAAGAAGCCGGAGATTGTCGCTCGGCCCGCGCACCTGGGTGGCGACCTTGAGGATGTCGGCTCCCGTACTGCGAAGCCGCTCGAGAACCGGCTCGAGTGGCGGCGTTTCGCTGAAGTTGTGATAGGACGCCAGGGTCGCGGCGGATTCTCGGAACGCGTCCAAGGATCCGGGAGCCTGTTCAATGGTCTCGATCTCGACGTCGACGATCCCGGCGCCAGCCTGAACCGCGGATCGCAGAATGGCGACCTGGCTCTCGATGGAGCCTCCGAACCGACCGCCGTTCGCGGCCCTGCGACAGGTAGCCAGAATCGGGGCGCCGGGGAGATCGCCGGTCAGACGATCGACGAGGCCCGGGCCCCGCCTCGGATCGGCAAGCATGTCGAGGCGCAGCTCAAGCATGGTTTGCCCGCCGGCGTAGCTGGCGACGGCAATCTCGGCCGCGCGGGCCTCGTCCGGATCTCCGATGCATGCGCAGACCTTGGGAAGGTCCGAAAGTTGGGTCATATTGCAATGAGACGGATTCTACCTAGGCTATCATGGCAAGATCGCGACTGGATACACGCTGCACCATATTGCATTGTATTGTCTGACTCATGGCATTTAGCTAGGGAAGCATAATATGTGAAAAACTGGATTCGAGCCATGGAAAAACATCGTGTATTTCTGTTCCATTCAGCCAGTATGTTCCAGTCTTCATTGTCAGGACTCTCACAACCTGATCCCGTCCATCTAGTCTGCCAGCATCGGCGTCATTTCGACTACTATTTCCCAACAATCTAAACGACGTTTCGCTGAGTTAGATTTATCGAGGCTCCTGGGCCGAGTCATCAGCATGCGTCGAGGCGCAGCCGACGACCGGGTGCCCGCTAGGGAGGCCGGCGGCGGTGGGGCACGCCCAGACATTGCATCCTTCATCCCCGATCCTGCGGGCCTTTGGGAGCGGAGCTACAATCCCTCTACAGTTCCATGGTCGGGCAAGGCCGGAGGAAGCGACTCCGGCGGCCGGCGGATTCCCATCAGAGAACCCATGCATCACCATTGGCCACGCTGGCTCGCATGGATCGCCTGCACCGGCATCCTGCTGCAATCGGCTGGAGGCGCTGAGGCGCAACAGGGCAGCCCGCCACCGAACGTTCTGTTTCTCGTCATCGACGATCTGAACGACTGGATCGGTGCTGCGGGCGGCCATCCCCAGGCGCAGACGCCCAATCTGGACCGGTTGGTCTCACAAAGCGTGTTCTTTCGGAACGCCCACGCCGCCGCCCCGGTCTGCAGCGCGTCTAGGCATGCCCTGCTCAGCGGCCTTCGGCCTTCTACGACCGGTTGGTACACGAATTCGTCCAAGGAGCTAGAGGAATACAAGCGGACGCTCGGCAACACCGTGCCCCTGCCAACTCACTTCAAGCGAAACGGCTACAAGACGATGGCTGCCGGGAAGATCTTCCATACCGGAACCAGCGACGTCGAAGGCTATGACTACTGGGATGAAGCGCGTCCGAAGTACAGGTGGCCTGCGTGGCTGGCGGCGCGCGGTCACGGATACCAAGGCAGCAACGGGGGGCATTTCCATCCATTCCCACCCGACGGCGGAGCGATCTACCAGAGGTACCAGGAAGGGATCAGCGGCCAGTCCCTGTGCTGGGGGGCGCTCGACAGGGACGACATGCCGGCAGAGGGAATGCCGGACCATCAAGTGGCCGATTGGGCCGTTGAACGGCTCACTGAAGAGCACGACGGGCCCTTCTTCCTTGCTGTGGGATTCGTGCGCCCGCATGTGCCGTACACGGCGCCGAGAGAGTTCTTCGACATGTACCCGCTGGACGGAGTCGTCATGCCGTCAGTTCCATCGGACGAGATGGACGACGTTCCCTTGTTCGGCAAGGCCATGGCCTACGGGACCATCCAGGGCGGGGATCACCGCAACGTGCTGGAGGTCGGGCCGAACTACTGGCGGGAAATGGTACGCGCGTACCTGGCGTGCGTGTCATTCGTCGACGCCCAGGCGGGCAGGGTGCTACGTGCTCTCGAGCAGAGTCCCTACGCAGACAATACGATCGTCGTGTTTTGGTCGGACCACGGCCAGCACTTGGGCGAGAAGCGCCACTGGCGAAAGATGGCCTTGTGGGAAGAATCGACGCGCGTTCCCCTGGCGATTCGCCTGCCGAGATCAGCCAACGCCGGGCAATCGTCTGACCAACCGGCAAGCCTGCTCGATGTCTACCCCACTCTTCTGGAACTCGCCAACCTGCCCGGCGTCGAAGGGCTGGAGGGAACCAGCCTGGTACCGCAATTGGAGAACCCGGGAGCGCATCGAACCGCGCCGGCTGTCACGACCTGGTACTACGACAATCATTCCGTGCGCGACCTGCACTTCCGTTACATCCGGTACAGGGACGGAACGGAAGAACTCTACGACCACCGCTCGGATCCGAACGAGCACCGCAATCTGGCAGCGAGCCCCCAGCACGCTGCCGTAAAGCAGCGACTCTCCGCTCACTTGCCGAAGAAGAACGCGGTGCCAAGTTCGATCCGGCAAGGGGGCACGGATTCGATCGGGCGCAAGGTGGAGATGCTCCGTAGCGACGGCGTGCCAGAGTGGCTGGGCAAGGATCCCGGAGCGTCGGCCATCGACTGAACGACCGCCCTCGGAGGGGCCCTGGGCTGGGGTGGCAGGTCGCCTCCGACTCCATTGCCGGAGGATGCGCCCAGTGGCGGGGCCGGCACGCTCGGGAACGGATGCCTCCGCAGCATTCCTGGAATCCCCAGTGAGCAGCGCCCGTTCCGGACTTCCCGGATCGGGCTGGAATTCCTGCGGACATTGCCCCGCCAGTCCGGTCTGCGCGGACCTGTATTATTGATGCCGGGAGCCCGGCCACCCTGCCCATGCGACGATATCGAATCGCCCAGTTGGACGAGACCCCGGCAGTCGACTGCCCTTGCGGTCAGGCACGAAGGGCGTTTGCCGATCCGGACAACGGCGTGGCAACGGTTCACCTCACGGATATCAGCGCGGACTCGCAGACGCACTACCACAAGCACATGACAGAGATTTACGTGGTGCTGGAAGGCGAGGGCAGTATCGAACTAGACGGACGCACCTTCCCCCTGCGGCCCCTGACATCAGTGATGATCCAACCCGGATGCCGGCACCGCGCCACAGGCAGGCTGCGGATCCTCAATATCCCGATACCCGCATTCGACCCGGCCGACGAGCATTTCGACTGACAGGCCGGTCAACCCTACGAGGCATTCCGACTCGCGCTGGGCCGGGACGGCCATTCCCCCGCCCCAGCGAGGCAGGACCAGCCAGAGCGCCGGGGATCCTCAGTCGGCAAGGCTTCGAGAGAGAAGTTCCCGCCAGGCCGGCCGGGACGACAGAGGGATCTTCGGTAGCATCGTGGTCACTCGCATGAGAATCCCCGCAACCGCCTTACTGTCGCTCCTCCTCCTGACGTTGCCGAACACTCGGGGCCAGGAGGACTCCCCGCCCCAAGATCTTCCGCCCGCCGAGATTGCCGGACGAGTCCCGTCCGCGCGCGTGTCGCCAGCTGGCTCGACAGCCGACTGGCCGGCACTCGCTGCAGGTTCGGACGGCAGCCTGTGGATCGCTTACGTCGAGTGGGACGGCAGCGCCTCGGACAGCGTCGTGGTTCGTCGACGGGATCCTTCAGGCGCCTGGCAACCATCAGTCCGCGTCAGCGGCTGGAACGGGGATCACTACCTTCCGGAAATTGTCGCTGTCCCGGGCGGCGCGATGGCCTTCTGGTCGAGCCAGCGGCATGAGGGCTTCGACATCTTCGGCGCCATTGTCGACGACGACGGCAAGGCCGGGCCGGTTGAAGTCGTCGCTGAAGGGGCCCATAGCGACTTTCACGTCAAGGCAGCATCGGACAGTGCCGGCACCGTGACGGTTGTCTGGCAATCCTTCAAGGACCTGCAGGGGGAGGTCTACGCCCGGCGCCGCTGGGAAGGCGGCTGGGGACAGGAGACGAGAATCTCCCGGTCGGATGCGAATGACTGGGAACCGTCCATCGCCCTCGACGCTTCCGGCAAGGCGTGGATCTCATGGGACAGCTATCTTGCCGGGAACTACGACGTCTTCTTGGCATCGTTCGACGGCCGGATCGCTAGCGACCCGATTGCCATCGCTACCGGGCCGGGTGCGGAATTCCATTCCAGCGTCGCCGTGGATGCCGGCGACCGGGTCTGGGTCGCCTACGACACCGCCGGGCCGAACTGGGGCAAGGACTTTTCGACTTCGAGCGCGGTGGAGGGCAGCGAAGGATTACATGCGCGCCGCGGGCTGGGGTTGCGGGTCTATGCCAATGGCCGGGTGTCGGAGCCAGCTGCCGACATCCGCGAAGTCCTCACCGGCCGAATGAGCCGGTTCGCCGAGCTGCCGACAGTGGCGGTCGACGGAGGCGGATCGATCTGGCTGGTGTTCCGGCACTGGACCATCCGCAAGCCGCACGAAATGTTCCATGCCTACGCCACGCGCCTGGGCGAGCGAGGCTGGACCACGCCCGTCCTGCTGGAGAACAGCGCCGGCCGCAATACCCAGCGGACGCCGGTCACGAGGGCTCCCGACGGCCGGCTCCACCTGGCCTTCGCGAGTGACCTGCGCTCGCCGGACAACCTGCCGCGCACCCCCACCCACGCGCTCCACTACAACGTCTTTGTCGCGTCCCTGGACAAGGCACCGGGTTCTGACCCAGCGCTGAAGGAAGTCGCAGTGGAGACTCCGCGCCCGGCGTTCGCCCATCGCACGCGCAGCCAGATGGCGGTTGAGGGCAGAACCTACACCCTGCTGCTGGGGGATTGCCACCGGCATACCGACGTGCGGGGGCACAGCGCGGTCGACGGCTCCATCGAGGACACCTACCGGTACGCGCTGGACGCGGCCAGGATGGACTTCGTCGGCCCGAGTGACCATAACGAGGTCCTTGGCGGACGCTGGCCGGACTCGCTGCGGGACTACCAGTGGTGGTACGCGCAGAAACTGGCCGACGTGTACACGCACGCACCGAAATTCTGGGGCATCTACTCGTACGAGCACTCCATGGCAAGGCCGGGCGGCCATCGCAACGTGCTCTTCCTGAAGCGTGGCGCGCCCCTGCGACCGATCGACCGAGCGAAGGGCCGCCGGGCGCCGGACAACACGCCGCCGGCCCTGTGGGAGTGGATGCGCCGGAACGTCCTCACGCAGGTCGGTCAGAAGACGGTCATCGTTCCGCATACGTTCGCAGCCGGCCCGATCGCCGACTGGAACTGGGAGCCGGCGCCGTTCGACTGCCTGCTCGAGATCTACCAGGGAGCGAGGGGCAGCTACGAACGGTGGCGTGCGCCCGACTCGGAGAAACGGGGAGGCACGCAAATCGACGACCCCGGCCATTTCGCGCAGGACGCCCTGGCCAAGGGCCACCGTTACGGGTTCGTGTCGTTCAGCGACCACGGATCCACCCACAATTCATGGGCCGCGGTCTGGGCCGAAGAGCCCTCCCGCGCAGCGCTCTTCGACGCCATGCTCGCGCGGCGCACGTTCGCGGCAAGCGACGAAATCTCCGTGAAGGCGACTGCCGGCGGGCAGATGGTCGGTGCCGCGTTCGCGGCGAGTGCCGCGTCACCTCCGGAAATTAGGGTCGAGGTCGAGGCGCAGGACGAGATCTTGCGGATCGACATCGTCAAGGACGGCGAGTACGTCTACACCCAGAGGCCGGGGGGCAGAGCCGCCTCGCTGTCGTACAAGGACTCCGGGGCGAGCCCCGGGGACTCGTACTATTACGTGCGGGTGTTCCAGCGGGATCCGGAGCAGCCGGACGGAGACCCGGAAATCGCGTGGACTTCGCCATTCTTCGTTCACTACGAGTAGCCCGCGCGGCCTCGGCTGCTATGGACGGCAGCCGGCCGCGAGCAGGAATTCGGACCTCAGGCGGGTGCCTGGCCCGCGGCACGGACCGGTAGGAGGGGGGAACGTTACCGGGTGTAGATGCTGGCGTGAACGACGCTGCCGTCCAGCACGAGCGCCTGGGCAGTCATCGTGGAATCCTGGACCCGGCGCTCGACACCGAGGCCGACGCCCTGCTCTTCCCTGTAGTCGGCGCGGCCGAACCCGCGGATCATCCGCAACACCCTCGTGGCGGAGGGGTAGCCGCCAGACTCGGTCCGCTCGAGCAGGTACGACCGAACCAGCGCCCCCCAGTGCGCGGCAAGCAAGTGCGGGGCCCCGAAGAGCTCGATCGCCACGATCCAGCCGCCATGGGCGACAGCGATCCCGCACTGTTCTGGAAGGGGGCCCAGTCCGGCCACCTCGTCCACCTGGCCGGCCCATGGCCGGTCTCGGCGCCGCGCCTTGTGCAAGTCTTCCGCGGCATCGGTGGACGAGGCCACGCGGTTGCGCGCCAGGACCTCGTCGACCGCCGCCCAGACAGCGCCCTGGTCACCCCTCCGCGAGCTTGCACAAGCCATTGATTCGTGAACGCCGGCCGCTGTCTGGCGGCGGACCTGGCGCGGCGCGAATGCAGCGCTGCGAGTGTACTCGCGCCGGTGGCCCCACCTTCCCTGCTCGAGGCACGAGACCGGAATCTCGAGCTTGCTGCGGGCAGGCACCAGGACTGTCGCGTTGAGGGTCCGGTTCTGCTTGCCGCCGATGAAGTGCTCGCCCTCGACGGCGAGAATCGGCGTGCCGGTAGGGTTGTGAGCCAGGAGTGTCGGAACACAGGCGCTGTCCAGCTCGTCGACCACCAGCCCTGAGTCGTGCCCGGTGGCAATGCTGGGGAGCGGGTTCCCTGCCAGGTACACGGGCAGGAGCGAGACCCCGGACCGCGTTACGGGAAGGCCGACCGCCGCCCGGTCGAATGATTGAAGTGTCATGGTTGCTGGGTTCTCCCTTCAGCCGTGGATCCGGCTTTTCTTGTCATATCTACAATAACATGGTTATTGTCAGATTGTCAAGAACCATGTACAATCCCTTTAGTGCCGCAACCGGATCCTGGCTCGTACGATCCTCGCGCCTACCCGGCCGTGGCGGTGACGGTCGATGTCGTGGTCTTCACCGTCCGCGGCGGTTCGCTGCAACTGCTGCTCGTACGGCGCGGCGAGGAGCCCCACGCGGGCGACTGGGCCTTGCCGGGCGGATTCGTGCGCCCGGACGAGGATCTCGACGGCGCGGCCGCCAGGGAACTGGGGGAGGAGACCGGGGTGACCGAGGAGCACGCCTACCTCGAGCAGCTGCGCAGCTACGGCTCGCCCGGCCGCGATCCGAGGATGCGGGTGATCACTGTCGCGTACTGGGCTGTCTGCGCGGACCTTCCGGCACCCGCCAGCGGGGGCGATGCAGCGTTCGCGGATCTCGTGCCTGTCTCGATGATCGAATCTGGGTCTATTCAGCTAGCGTTCGACCACGGCACGATCGTCCGGGACGCACTCGAGCGGTTGCGGTCGAAGCTGGAATACACTGCGGTCGGCGCTAGGTTCTGCCCGCCGGAGTTCACGATCACCGAGCTCCGCAGGGTCTACGAGGCCGCATGGGGCACCCGTCTGGACGCCGGTAACTTCCAGCGCAACGTTCGCATGAGCGGCTCGTTCGAAAGAGTGCGGCCGGGGCGGGCGCATCAGGGCAGCCCCGGGGGACGGCCGCCGTCGCTGTGGGCCGTTCGCGAGGACCTGCCTTCCCCGAGGCTGCCGATCGCCAAGAGACGCGGACGCGACGACGGCGGGTGGAACTAGCCTGGGGCTACCGGCCCGGCGTCAGCGCCACCGCGCTGGCAGCCAGACCGGCGGGTCTGACGTTCCTTCCTGGCCTCTTCCCATCGCCAAGATCCTCGCGCGCTTGCGCCGCGAGCGCCTGCAGGCGATCTACCACTTGCGGATAGCGGGCAGCGACGTTGCGCTCCTCCCCTATGTCCGCGTGCAGGTCGTACAGTTCCAGGACCGGATTGGGCTCGTAGTCGGGATAGCGGCCTCCCATGCGGGCCACGTGCAGCTTCCAGCGGCCGCTCCGCACGGCGTTCAGGTGCGTCATGAAGTAGTAGAAATAGGCCACGTGGGGGGTAGGCGCCGTTCCGGGCCCCAGCAAGAGCGACCGGATGTCCTTGCCGTCAATCAGGCGATCGGACGGCATTTCGGCGCCGGCCAGGGCTGCGAGCGTCGGGAGAATGTCGAAGGAGACCGCGAGCTCGTCGGTGGCGCTTCCGGCAGCGATGCGTCCCGGCCATCGCGCCAGGAAACAGACGCGATGCCCTCCTTCCCAAGTGGTGCCCTTGCCGCCTCGCAGGGGAGCGTTGCTGGCACCATGGCGGGTCGCCCCGCCATTGTCGGAGGTGAAGATCACCATCGTGTTCTCGTCGATGCCCAGTTCCCCGAGCTTGTCGAGGATCTGGCCGGTGGACCAGTCGATTTCCTCGACGGTATCGCCCCACTTGCCGTTCCTCGACTTGCCGGCAAAACCCTCGGAGGCGTACTGCGGCCAGTGCGGCATGGTGTGGGGAAGGTACAGGAAGAAGGGACCGTCCCTGTTCCGCTCGATGAAGGCCAGCGCTTCCTCCGTGTAGCGCTGGGTGATATATCTCTGGTCGGGTTCCGTCTCGATCACCTCCTCCATCCGCAGCAGCGGGAGAGGGGGATACCGGAAGGGCGGCTTCCGCGAGTCGTGACCCATGTCGTTGGAGTACGGGATTCCGAAGTACGAATCGAACCCGTGGCGGGTCGGCAGGAACTCCGGCTGGTCGCCAAGGTGCCACTTGCCCACGCACGCAGTGCTGTAGCCGGCACTCCTCAGAACCTCCGCAACAGTGATCTCGTCCGGATGCAGGCCCTCCCGGTTTACGGGAAACAGCACCCACTGGCCCTTCTCGTTCTCGTCGAGCCCGACCCTGCGAGGGTAGCTGCCGGTCATCAGCGAGCTTCGGGACGGCGTGCACACATTGGCAGTCACGTAGAAGCTGGTCAGCTTGCGGCCCTCCGCGGCCATGCGGTCCAGGTTCGGCGTCCGGTGGAGCTGGGACCCGAACGGACCGATGTCCGCATAGCCGAGATCATCGGCAAAGATCAGGACGATGTTTGGCTTTTCGGCAGCCGCCAAGGAGAGCGCGAGGCACAGGAACAATGCCGGCAGGCCCTCCCGAACGCCTAGGCTCCGACTCTTTCGGCGCGTGCGCACGGAGAGCGACTTGGTGTTGGTTGCCATCGGATTGACCGCTCGAAGCGAGCGCGAAGGCCACCATATCACGCAGGGAGTACGGCGCATCGGATCCGGGATCCGGAAGAGCTTCCAGGGCCTGCTAGCCGTAGCCAGCAACCAGCATGCGCAAGTCGCGGACGTTGTTGCCGGTCGGACCCGTCACGATGAGGTCGCCGAGCCGATCGAAGAACCGGTAAGAATCGGACCGTTGCTGGAAGTCGGCTGCATCCATTCCGATGTTTCGGGCCCGGGCTACAGTCGTCTCGTCGGCAATCGCGCCGGCGGCCGGAGAGTTCCCGTCGATTCCGTCGGTTCCCGCGCTCAGCACGATCGCCCGCATACCGCGCTCGGCGATCTTGCGGGCGGCCCAAAGCACGAACGCCTGGTTGCGCCCACCCATCCCGTCGCCCGTGACCGGACTGCTGAGCTCGCCCCCTGTCGCAACCGCGACGGTGCGGCCGGGATTGGCCTCCGCCAGCGATTCCAGCCTGTCAAGCAACGCTTCCGCGGCCGCTTCGACCGGCTGGTCGTCCACGCTCAGGTCTCGCTCGACGAGCCATCCGTACCCCCGCGCTGTCGCTTCGAGAGCATCGAGGGCGTCCGCGTTGTCCAGCAGGCAGGACCATTGGCTTCGGGCGAACACCTCAGCACCGGGCTTGGGTGTCTCCTCCAGGGACCTCCGCTCGAACCGCTTCCGGATCGGCACCGGAAGCCGCGGCACGATACCGTGGCGCCCCGCCAAGGCATATGCGTCCTCGCAGGTCGATTCGTCAGGCATGGTCGGGCCGGACGCGACCGACGATGCCTCGCCGGGCGGCACGTCGGAAACATAAAGCGTCAGCTGGCGCGCCGGGCTCGCCGCCTCTGCCAGCCTGCCTCCCTTGAGAAGCGAGAGGTGCTTGCGCAGCACGTTGATCTCGACAATGTTCGCGCCGCAGGTGACGAGCACTTCGTAGAAGCGACTGAAATCCTGCAGCGAGACGTCGGCATCGAGCGGTGCCTCGCAGATCGCGGAACCGCCCCCGGACAGGAGGCATACGAACAGGTCGCGAGACCCGAGATCCCCGGCCTTCGCGAGCACCAGCCTGGCCGCAGTCTCGCTGGCGTCGTTCGGATACGGGTGCCCGCCCGCGAAAGCCGTGACGCCATCAGGGTGGAAGCCCGGAGATTCGGGCGCAACGACCGTGAAGGACGTCCGTCCGGACGGCAGCAGCGGGGCAAGCGCGTCACACATCGGACGGGCAGCCTTGCCGATGGCGGCGACATAGATCCGGTCCGGCTCCTCAATGTCAACGACGGCTCCCCCCGCGAGGAGCTTCGCACCCTCACGCCTGACCTTCGAGGACATGACCCGATCCAAGGACGATTCCTCAAGCGCCTTCAGGAACAGGTTCAGAAGCAGGTCCCTCATCAGCCGATCCGCTCCCCTATCGGCCTCCGCCCGGGAGCGGTCGCGGCCATGCCCTCGGCGCCTCTCGATCCACGGTCCTTGAAGCTGGGACCGGCACGCACTGGAATGGTACTGCCGCCCGGCGAGGGCCTGTCGCAAGGGAGTTCTCCGAGGCCCGGCTGACGCGGCGAGTCATGGGAGGGAAGATCGCGAGCATTGCTGCAGGCCCTCGCAGAAGCGGGTATTCTCGCACAGCGACTCGGCTCGCCGCCAAGCGGGTTTGACCGGAAAGCGCAGCCGGGCTCGCGCCATCACCCCGGCTCGAGTCCCTTCATCGGCGACGTGCGCGGCATTCCGGCCGCATCGCTCAGTCGCTGAAGAGCCTGACGGCGCCGTTCACCGTCGAGACCAGGAACTCCGGCCCTCCCTCGCCTATCTGGTCGTCGATCGAAGCGAACCGCCCGGACCGTCCCTTGCGCACCTCGAGCGGCAGGTCCGTCTTGATCGAGCCGTTTACGGTCTTGGCATTGAAGCGCCCCCCGGAGCCTGCGGGAAGGCTCGCCTCCACCGAGCCGTTGACTGTCTTGATCGAGTTGCTCCCCGCCGTCGGGAGGCCCGACCAGCCAACTCGGACAGAACCGTTCACGGTCTCGACGGCTAGGCTGCCGGCATGGTCTGCAATCCTCACGGAGCCGTTCACGGTCTCGGCGCGGGCCTCCCCACCGGTTCCGGTGATCCGGATCGAGCCGTTCACCGTGGTCGCTTGAATCCCGGCGGCATGCGGAATCTCCAGTTCGAAGCTGACGCTGGCGTTGCGTACCCCACGGAGTTTCGTGGCCTCGATCGAAATCCTGTCGGGAGACTCTTCGATGTCGATGGTGATCCGCTCGAGATCCTCGGCCGTTCGCGCCCTCTTGACTGCGCGGATGCGGACCTGGTCGCCCTCGACGCCAGCTACTCGAAGCGAGCCATTCGTGGTCTTGACGGCCACGGTTCCGCCGTCGGCCAGCGAAAGCGACCGCTCTACCTGCTCGGTGACGGCCGCCCCGGGCACCCTTGCGCAGAATGCGGTCATCAGCGCGACAGCAGCGAGCAGGTGAGTCAGGGACCAGTGCGTTCGGGTCAATTCTTGTACCTCCTGGCGGCAGGACCGCCAAGTGCGGCCCATCGGATCGCAATCCAGCCGCTCCTGGGGGTTAGACGAGCCGGAGGCGAATCGGTTAACTCCATTGAGGCAACTCCGCGCCGAGGCCCGGGGCTTTCCCAGCCGGGTGGCAATTGGGCAGGGCAGGGAGCGCCAGAGCGCCCGAACCTGTCGGATGTCGCGGTCCAATTCTGATATCCTCGCCCGCATGGGCAAGGACTGTTCCCGATTCCTCCGCGAATGCGGAACCTGCGCGTTGCGCCTGCTATTGCTCCTGGTCCTAGCAGTCTTGCCGCCATCGATGGCGGCCCAGTCGGACCTCCCGTACCGGCCCGTGATCGGCTGGGGCGAGCTTCCTCCCGACTACCAGCCGGGCGCGGGGATGGCCGTCTCCGTCGATTCCGGCGGCAATGTGTGGTTCTACACACGCGGATCCCATCCAGTCATTCAGTTCTCGAGCGAAGGCAAGCTCCTGCAGGCGTGGGAGGAGAACAAGGAGCGCTCCCTCCACCAGACCGCAGCCCACGGCATGGCAGTGGGTCCGGACGGCGGAATCTGGTTGGTCGACCGTGAACGCAACACTGTGTTCAAGTACTCCCCCAAGGGCCGCTCCCTGATCACGATCGGCAGCTTCGCCGCCCTGACAGGCGACAACGAGTCTCAGTACGCCTTCAACTACCCTGCCGGGGTAGCGCACGACAGCGCCGGCAGGGTCTACGTGGCCGACGGCTACAGAAACACGCGCATCGCGAAGTACACGTCCACCGGCGCCTACCTCATGCACTGGGGAGGTCCGGGCGACGCTGACGGCAAGTTCAATCTGGTTCACGGCATCGTCCTGGATGCGAACGACAGGGTGTACGCCGCGGACCGCGGCAACAAGCGCGTCCAGGTCTTCGACTCCAGCGGCAACCATCTCGCGACCTGGACCGGGCTCGGCACGCCGTGGAACTTGGCGTATGACCGAGCGAACGAAGTCCTTTGGATGTGCGACGGGGACCTGGGCCGGGTCACCAAGCTGTCGCTTGACGGCAAGGTTCTCGGGGGCTTCGGGTCGGACGGGCAGGAGCCCGGTCAGTTCCATCAGGTCCACAGCATCGCCGTCGACTCGGAAGGCGCGATCTACGCTGCCGAGACAGTCAACCAGCGAATCCAGAAGTTCGTGCTGGCGAAGTAGCGCTGCGAGCCTGTCGCAGCGTCAGGCCACGCCAAGAGGCCCGAGGTCCCGAAATTCGCGGGTCAGCGCGTCCGGCCAGGGCCTTCGGCCTGCATGCCTCGCCGCTCAACGCCCTTGCCGGGCCGCCCAAGCCTCCACTTCCGCCGGGGACGCACCGAGACCGGCGGCGGTATTGGGGTGGACCGGCCTGCCCGCCCGGGTCCCCGGCCAGGCGGGCGCGGGATGGCCAGCAAGCCACGACGACGCCCTTCGCTCGAGTTCCGCGGCCAAGGGCCTGTCATCGCCGCTGATATCCGTCGCTTCGGAAATGTCCGTTGCAATGGCATACAGCTCCGGATCGCGGTCCAGCACTCGCACGAGCTTCCTGTCTGCAGTGCGGATCGCAAGCTGGCCACCCTCGTCCGAATGCCAGAACAGGTGCTCACGCGGAACGCCGCTGCGAGCGCCGGTCAGGTACGGGACCAGATCGACGCCGTCCAGTCCCGCGGGCAGATCGACTCCCGCCGCTGCAACCGCGGTGGGGAATATGTCGAGGGAACTCACGAGCGGTTCGTACTCGGTTCCTCCTTCAAGGCGCTCGGGCCAGGAAACCACGAACGGGACGCGGATCCCTCCGTCATAGACCGTGCCCTTCGTGGACCGCAACGGCGAGTTGTCCGAGGCGTTGGCGGGTGTCGGGCCGCCGTTGTCGCTCAGGAAGACCACCAGCGTGCTGGCCCTGAGGTCGAGTTCATCCAGCAAGGAGACCACCTTGCCGACACCGTCGTCCAACGCCGTGACCATTGCCGCGTAGACGCGCCGGCGCTCGTCCTGGATCGAGCTCACCCGGGCGAGGATCTCGGGCGGGGCCTGCAGCGGGCCGTGGGGCGCGTTGTAGGAAAGATAGAGGAAGAACGGGCCTTCCGCGCTCCGCCGGATGAAATCGAGCGCTGCACCCGTGAGTTGCTCCGTCAGGTAGCCCTCCACGGGAACCTTCTTGCCGTTGGCGTCCAGAGGAATCAAGTACTCCCGGGCGTCCTCGCCGGCGGATCGAAAGTAGTCGTGACCGCCACCGAGGTGGCCGAAGAACTCGTCGAATCCGCGCTGCATCGGATGGAACTGCTGCGCGTCGCCCAGGTGCCACTTCCCCACGATGCCGCTGACGTAGCCCGCCCCGGATAGAACCTCGGGCAGCAGGGTCTCGGTGAGGGGCAGGCCTTCGCCCTCCCGGAACTTGGGATTGTGCACGTGGCCGAACCGATGCTGGTAGCGCCCGGTGAGCAGCCCCGCCCGCGAGGGACTGCAGTAGGGGTGGCTGACGTAGCCGTTGGGAAAGCGGATCCCGGATGCGGCGAGGCTGTCGATGGCGGGCGTCTCGAAGTCCTCGAGGCCCTGGAAGCCGACGTCGGCGTACCCGAGGTCATCGGCGAGGATGAGGACGATGTTCGGGGCCCGCCCAGGCTCCGCGGTCGATGGCGCGGGTGATGGAGGCGAGCAAGCGCAGGCCAGCAGAGGCAGCAGAAGCAGGAAACGCACGACCAACACCATTACCTGAATCGCCACGCGCTGTAAAGGCCATTGCGCGCGGCAGGAGGCCTTCGAACCGCGCCGCGGTCATCCGAAGGCGCCGCGCCTGGCCTCGTCCACCAGGCGCTCGGACGCACGGAGCGCGAGGGCCATCATCGTGAGCGTCGGGTTCACGCAGCCGATCGAAACGAAGGCTGCGCCGTCCATGACGAACAGGTTCCTCACATCGTGGGCCTGGTTCCACCTGTTGAGGACGAAACGGCGCGGGTCGCTGCCCATGCGCGCCGATCCCACTTCGTGGGTGGCCCCGCCGGGCCAGCGAGGAGTGGTGATCTTGCGGATGCTATCGGCGCCGATGGCCCGGAGCATCTCCTCACCCGCATCCGCAGAATGGCGGAAGAGGCGCATCTCGTTATCGCTCCACGTCACGTTCATCCGGAGTGCAGGTATGCCCCAGGCGTCCTTGACGTGCGCATCCAGCTCGACGTAGTTCTCGTACCGCGCGAGACATTCGCTCGACGTCCCGATGAAGAACTGCGACCAGTCGCTGGACTCCCGGACGGCCCGCTTGAATCCTGCGCCGAAGCCGGGGATGCGGGAGATCGCTCCGGGCGAGCCGTAGCTGGAGCCGTTCCGCATCTGAGCCCCGAAGCCCCGGATCATGCCGTCCGTATGGGAGCGGTCGACATTCAGGTACCGTGGCAGGTAGAGCCCGTTCGGCCGGCGCGGCGGGCCGACCCACTTCCTGTTTTCCTTGACTGGAAGCACGCCGGACACGCCTCCGAACATGTGATCCATGACGTAATGGCCCAGCGTGCCTGACGAATTGCAGAAGTCCTTGCCGGAATTGAGCAGGATCCGGGTCGATTCCAGAGCCGAAGCGGACAGCACCACCACCTTCGCGCGCACTTCCCTGGGCGCGCGGCTCAGGCGGTCGTAGTACGCCACCCCGTTGGCCAGTCCCGTGTCCCTGTCGGTCGTGACATGCGATACAACGGCATCGGTCAGGACGTTGCAGTTACCAGTCCTCTCGGCGTCGGCGACAGTTGTCCAAACGCTGGAGAAGTACGAATGCGTAATGCAGCCATGCTCGCAAGGGCCGCAGTAATGACAGGGCTGGCGCCCGTTCAGGGGCCTCGTAAGGATCGCGACCCGACCGATGGTGACGTTTCGACCGTAGCGGGCGTTGACCTCCTTCTGGAAGTACCGCTCGCCGCAGGTCATGCCCATCGGCGGCTGCATGACACTGTCCGGGAACTGCATCAGGCCGAGCGGCTCGCCGCTGATGCCCACGTAGCGCTCGACGGCCTCGTAGTACGGCACCATCTCGTCATAGGTGACCGGCCAGTCATCGCCGTAACCGTCGTGGCTGGCAGCGGAGAAATCGAGCTTCGACAATCGATAGCTCTGGCGGCCCCACGTGAGGGTGCGCCCGCCAAGCTGCCGCCCGCGAGTCCACTGGAAGGGCTTGTCCTCGGGATGGGTGTACGGATTGCGGATGTCGTCCACGAACCACTCGAAGTTCGACTCCCGGCAGGCGTACTTCATGCTCTGGACAGGCCTGTTGCGGCTGATCTCCGGCGACCGGCCGCGGTACTTGAGGTCGTAAGCCTGCAAGTGCTCCGTGAATTCGGCCTCGGTGGTGCGATGCCCTGCCTCCAGCAAGGCTATCCGCATGCCCGCCTCGGCAAGAGTCTTGGCAACCCAGCCCCCGGTGGCTCCGGAGCCGACGATGACGGCGTCGTAGGTGTCGTTGTCCTTGGCGATTACCTGCATTTGGAAGGATCTGCCCGCTCTGCATAGTCTAGTCCCGTCGGCTGCCTGCGGACTTCACTCGGTGCGGAGGTCCGAACCGCCCGGGCGGCGATCGCCACCGGGAGAGCTGCCGGATTCGGTGAGCCGGGTGTGGGCAGCGAACGCGCTTGGCTCCGACGCCAACGCGCCCCGTTCCGTCGGGGTCGGATGCAGCGCGCAGGCCGGACTGCCCTCATGCAGGCCCCGGCCGGGTCCAGGCGATGGCGTAGAATCCGAACGCCGTGCCTCCAACGATTCCCGCCCCCGGACCGCCGATCGGAAGTCGTCGCGAGTTTATCCTCGCAATGACTGGCCTCGGAGCCGGTGCGTCCGGCTGCGCTGCTCGGCCGGGAGAGGTCACGACCCACACCTACAAGACTTTGGAGGGCCTGCAGATCCGCGCCGACGTACATCGCGCTGACGACAAGACTCGCCCGGTGGCGGTCTGGATTCATGGCGGGGCGCTCATCATGGGTGGACGCCAGGGGGTCCCGAAACCGCTGCTCCGCCGGCTGGCCGAAGCTGGTTTCGTCGTCGTGTCGATTGACTACCGGCTGGCGCCGGAGACGAAGCTGCCTGGCATCATCGCGGATGTCGAGGACGCATTCGAGTGGATCCGGAGCCGCGGTCCTGAACTCTTCGGCGCCGATCCGGACCGGATTGCCGCCCTGGGCTCGTCGGCCGGAGGCTATCTGACTTTGACCGCGGGATTCCGCGTCCTGCCGAGGCCTCGGGCGCTGGTCTCGTTCTGGGGCTACGGGGATCTGATCGGACCGTGGTACTCGACGCCGAGCCCCCACGAGCGCCACCGGCGGGTAGTCATGTCGCGCGGCGAAGCCCTGGCGCAGGTCAGCGGGCCGCCGATCTCCAACGCAGCCGACCGGGCAGGCGACGGAGGGGCCTTCTACCAGCACTGCAGGCAGCACGGGATCTGGCCCAACCAAGTATCGGGCTGGGATCCCCGCTCGCAAGCCGAGGAGTTCTTGCCGTACATGCCGCTGCGGAACGTCACGCCGGACTACCCCCCGACGCTGCTGGTACACGGCACCGAAGACACGGACGTACCCTACGAGCAGTCGGCACTCATGGCCGAGGAGTTTCGCCGGCACGGCGTTCGACATGAACTCATGACGTTCGACAACGCCGAGCACGGGCTGGGAGGAACGTGGTCGCAGGCCTCGGCGAGCGCATACTCAGCAGCCGTGGCGTTCCTGCAAGCGGAGGTCGGGGCCTGAGCCCACGGCCGGCGGCGCGAGTGCCGCCAACGAAACTGCGAGGCCGCCCCGGGGCCTGGCGGCGCCGCGAGCAGGACTGAGGGACGAAAGGCGCGCCGAGGCCGGAGCAAACCCGAAATCGCGGTCCTCGAAGAGGCCTGTATGGTCTACGATCTATTCGGACACCCGTCTGGAGGCTATCGTGCGCCACCTTATCGCCAGCTACCTGAACAACGACCTATCCCGCCGCGGACTCTTCGAGGCGCTCGCCGGGCTCGGCTTCACCGCCGCTGCGGCCCAGTCCCTCGTGGCGCCGCTCGAGGCCTCGGAAAACGGCCAGGGGGCCACCAAGATGGCGGGGACTGGCGGAGAGCTCGTGGTCGCACAGATGAAGGCAGCGGGCGTTGAGTACCTCTTTACCAATCCGGGCTCGTTCGAGGTGGGATTCTTCGACGCCTTCCTCGGGCAGGATCACACCCAGCTGATCATGGGCCTCCACGAGGGCATCGTGATCTCCCTTGCGGACGGCTATTACCGGACATCGGGCAAGCCGGGATTCGTCAACATCCACGTGATCGCCGGAACGGCGCAGGCCGCGGGTCAGATGTACAACGCATCCAAGGACGGCTCCGCGCTGGTCGTCACCGCCGGGCTCAACGACAACGAACTCTGGAGCGACGACGCGGGGCTCGCGCCGCGCCCGGGCTTCGACCAGAAGGAAATCAACCGCCAGTTCACGAAGATTTCGTGGGAGTCCCGCGACCCGCGCAATCTGGCGCTGATGCTCCGGCGCGCATTCAAGGTCGCGACCGCGCCGCCCGGAGGGCCGACCTACCTCGCGATGGCGCACCATGCGCTGGAAGCGAAGAACGTCGAGGCGGTCGTCCTACCGGGCAATCGATTCATGCCGGAAACGAGAATGCGACCCGCGAAGGACGCGGTGGAGCGCGCGGCCAAGGCGCTGGTGGAAGCGGAGCGCCCCGTGCTGGTGGCGGGCGACGAGGTCTGGAAGACCGGCGCGTGCGACGAGCTGCTGGCGCTCGCCGAGAAGCTCGGCATCGCGGTCACGCACCAAGGGCAGGGCTACGACAACTTCCCGGCCCACCATCCCCAGAACCTCGGCCGCTTCAACCAGAAGCACACGATGCTGGCCGGAGCCGACCTCGTGCTCAGCGTGGGCGCGCCCGACTTCGGCGGGAGGGTCGTGCCCGGTGGCCCGGAAGCGCCGCTGCAAGCTCGCTTCATCCGGCTCACGGCCAACTCCGACATCATCAGCCGAAACTACCCCACCGACCTCGTCCTGGCCGGTACCCCGAAGGAAGGGCTGCGCGATCTCAACGAGGCGATCGATTCCATCACCACCGCGAGTCGTCGCACGAAGATCGCCAGTCCGAGAGCGGAGGCGCTGGCGACCTACACCAAGCAGGCACGGGCCAGGGCCGAGCAGGCAGCCCGCCGAAATTTCGGGAAGGGCCCGGTGCATCCCGACGAGCTCGGCGCGAGCATCGCCAAGGCCGCCGACGAGAATGCGATCATCGTTCCGGAGAACCTGACAGCCCGGTTCGGCGCATTCAACTTCGGCCACCGAGAAGGGGAGAAGATGCGCGTGGCGAATACCGGCAACGGCCTCGGTTGGGGCATCGGCGCGGCGGCAGGAGCGAAGCTGGCCGAGCCGGACCGTCAGGTCATCTGCTCCATCGGCGACGGCTCGCTCATGTACAGCGCCGCCGGGCTCTGGACCCAGGCTCGCTACGAGATCCCGGTGCTGACCGTGGTCTCGAACAACCGCAACTACCAGACGGTCCGCAACGCCTACTACCGCTATGGCGGCAAGATGAAGGAAACCAACCGCTACACCGGGATGTACCTGGGTGACCCGGACATCAGCTTCGTGGAGCTGGCGAAGAGCCAGGGCGTCGCGGGGGAGAAGGTCAACGAGCCCTCGGAGCTGGAGGCGGCATTGGGCCGGGGCGTGGCGGCGACGCGCGAGGGGAGGCCCTACCTAGTGGATGTCGAGACCGCCCGCTACGGCGGCGGCGCGGACTCGGAATGGCACCAGAGGTTCAGCCTGGCGGACAGGCGGACGAAGAGCGTCTAGCCAGCGCAGGCGGCGGCATCGCAAACTCATGGTTCCTAAGTTCGGGTCGGATGGTCGGTCGGTCGCGGCTCAAGCGGCGGCCGGGTTCCCGCTCGAGAGAGGGTACGGCCTGACCGCGCAATCGGAAGTCGCCGCGAGCAGTGGCGGACACTGGGATACGAGCCGCCCACAAGCTGGGTTGCGAGGCCCACTTCTCAGTCGGAGGGTTGGCGCGGCGCTCGAGGCAACACCACACGCAGATAGTCCTCCGATGCATCGAACCGAGGCTCGGACCCGTTGCAGGTGCGCAGCAAGGGTATGATCTTGTACCGAACACCCATCCCACGGGCATCTACGTACCCGTAGTCGCGCAACACGTCGACCATCAGCGGATTACGGGCCGATCGCTGACCGGCAATGATCTTCTCTATAGCGCCATGCCGGCCACGGTACAGACCGGCTGGTCCAGATCCCGCTCGGTCATCAGGCCGAGTCCGCAGAGCCGGCGGTGCCACGCATCCGGATCGCTTGGAAGGGACTGGTCCTTCACAATGGAAGACAGATAGCTCCGCAACCGGCCAAGACTGAAGTCCGAAAGAGTGCTCCCGGACACTGGAAAATGTTCCGGATGCAGCATCCCGCCAACAGCAAACAGACAAGCTTGTTGCTCTCGACTGGCTAAGCGTGAAGTGCTACCCGTCCGGACATAGATGTCCTCGCGCTGGTTATTCCGAACGACATAAGGCTTGGTAAGGCCTTGATCAACCGAGAGCACGGCGATTCTGCGCTGATCGTCGATTCGAATTTCCTGATAGAACGGCATGATCGTCGGGTGGACATATTGGCCAAACACTGTATCAGTGATCCATTCTTCGAGGTTCGCACGGCCGGCACCGACAATGGTTCCGTCATCTTCGACGCCCAGAATCACCCGGCCTCCCTGGAAATTCGCGAATGCGACGACTTCCCTGGCTAGGATTTCGGGGCGAAGATCGTCACGTTTGAACGCAACATGGGAGTTCTCCCCGTTCGCAAGCAATTCTAGGAGATCCGCTTTGGTCATGAATTCGCGAACCTGTGTCTCCTTGGCAGCATCGCCCGAGAACGCCTGAGGACGCCCCTTTCCGCTGAACGGGCAGGATCCCGACCGCTAGTGCCCCAGCCGAAGAAGCGAGGGCCGACTCCTTGGATTCGCAAGAGCCCATCTGGCGCCTCGACCGTCACCAGTTGGGCCACGAGTGATTGCACTAGCGCCTGTGCTTGCGAGCCGGGGTCCTTTACGTGACCGTCAAGTGCCTCGAATCCGGACTGGGCGCCAGCGGAGATGGCCAGTCGACACCTGGGGAGAAGATCCGGGAGGGCAGCTGGCCGCACTTGAAGGCCGCCTGCAGCTACAGCGGCGCCTCGCAGGGCGCGCGAAAACGCCGGTGCCGAGGTCCGGGCTGGGTGGGATCCGTCCCGCAGGTGAACCCGGCGTCGGTACTATAATGCCGAGCGTTGTCATGAGCGATCAATGCACTAGGCGCGCGTTCATGCAGGTCGGGGTGCTGTCGTCCGCGGCCCTGTCTGCCGGCCCGGCCCGGGCGTCCCGGGGGGCTTCGAACGACTGGCGCCATTACGGTGGACCGCTCGAGGCAACCCGGTACTCCGAACTCGACCAGATTGACCGTACGAACGTTTCCGATTTGAAGGTTGCCTGGGTGCATGCCACCGGTGACAGCCTCGAGCGCCCCCAGACGAAGATCGAGTGCACGCCAATCGTCATCGGCGGGCGAATGTACGTGACCACGGCGCAACTGCAGGTCCGCGCTCTGGATGCGGCAACCGGCGAGATGCTGTGGAATTTCGACCCCTTTGAGGGGGTCGAGATGCGGCGCTCCAAGGGCGTCAACCGGGGCGTGGCGTACTGGTCCGACGGCGGCGACCGCCGCGTATTCATGTCGGCACAGGACAAGATGTACTGCCTGAACGCGGACACGGGCAGACTCGCGACCGATTTCGCGGACCGCGGCGTCCTGCACATGCGGGAGGGGCTGGATCGCGAACTGGGCGATTCGACCCGTACCTCCTATGCCAGCCCGCCGGTAATCTTCGAGGACCTGCTTCTGCTCGGCGGCGGTTCCGGCAGCGAGGGCCCGGGGCCGGCTGCGCCGGGACACATCCGCGGTTACGACGTCCGGACCGGAAAGCGGCGCTGGATCTTCCATACGATCCCGCACCCGGGCGAGTTCGGCTACGAGACCTGGGGCAAGGACAGCTGGAAGCACGCAGGAGGGGCGAACAACTGGGGCGGCATGAGCCTCGATCCCGATCGCGGACTGCTCTTCGTATCAACCGGGTCGCCGACGTTCGACTTCTACGGAGCCGACCGTCCCGGCATGAATCTCTTCGGGAACTCGGTGATCGCGCTCGATGCCCGCACGGGAGAGCGCAAGTGGCATTTCCAGACGACGCACCACGACCTTTGGGACTACGATCTCCCGGCCCAGCCCGTTCTCGCCCGGCGGCGCAACGGCGACGGATGGCAAGACCTCGTCGTTCAGATCTCGAAGCAGGCCTTCTGGTACGTCTTCGACCGCGAGACGGGCGAGCCGGTCTGGGACATCGAGGAGAGGCCGGTGCCGGAGTCGGAAATGGAGGGCGAGCATGCGTATCCGACGCAGCCGTTCCCGACCAAGCCGCCACCGTTCGCACTGCAGGGCTTCGAGCATGACGGTCTGGTGACGGACATCTCGCCCGAGTCGCGCGCCTATGTCATGCGCCGCCTTGCGGACCTGCGGCGCGGAGCCCTGTACACGCCGCCCAGCCGCGGTGGGACCGTCTACAACCCCGGTACGGTGGGAGGGACCATCTGGGGCGGCGCGAGCCACGACCCCGAACGCGGCCTGATGTTCATCAACACCAACAACTGGCCAAAGTTCTTCACGCTGCTGGACGCCCCGGAGGGAGCCGGCTATCCCTACATGCACGCCGGCTACCCGTTCCTCGTGGACCAGGACAAGTACTCGGCCGCGAAGCCACCGTGGGGAGAGCTGCTTTGCCTCGACCTGCAGACGGCCGAATACCGGTGGCGGCGCCCGATTGGCGAGTACGCTGAACTCAAGGCCAGGGGAATCGAAGGGACCGGCACGTTCAATGTCGGCGGATCCATCGTGACGAAGGGCGGGCTGCTGTTTCTTGGGGCGACCCAGGACGAGAAGTTCCGCGCGTTCGACACCCGGGACGGAAGGACTCTCTTCGAGCATCAGCTCCCTGCAGGCGGCTACGCGACACCCTGCACCTACTCGGTCGACGGCAAGCAGTACGTCGTGATTGCTGCAGGAGGCGGCGGGCGCGACATCGGCACTGGAGGCAAGCGGGCGGGCGACGAATTCGTCGCCTTCAGCCTGGGCTAGCGGCGATCCGGCAAGTCGGGCCGGCCGCGGTCGAGGCCCCGTCCCGCGAAGCGGCAGCCAGTCGCCAGAGGCTCCACATCAAGTCGTCACCGCCAAGGTAGGAGCTGTAGAATTCCGGAAAGCGACTTCCGCCGATCAGCACGGCATCGCGGTCGAGCGCGCGGGGCAAGGGGGAGCCGCCCGGCAGGAACATCTCGACAGCCTCTTTCGCTCGGGCCCTTGCAGCGTCCAGGTACGTGCGGGCCTTGTCTCCCTGGGACCGCCCGAAAGCCAGTAGCAGGACTTCGATGGCATCTGCGGACTGCTCGGGAATGCGGCCCGGCTGGGTAACCTTCGCAACTTTCGCCCCCAGAGTCCTAAGGGGTACGGGCTGGAGATACCGCTCGGCCGCTTGGAAGAAGCTGGCAAGGTACGCA
The DNA here is from genome assembly GCA_965263255.1 of Bryobacterales bacterium. Lineage (GTDB taxonomy): Bacteria > Acidobacteriota > Terriglobia > Bryobacterales > UBA6623 > VXMF01. Next base: position 4,513,760 of record CBDHHA010000008.1, on the reverse strand, counting down.
TCGGCAGCATCGGGATTTGCGTCCGCCCGGCGAAGGGCATCGGGCGGATGGACCTGCTCTCCTGACTTCAGAACAGCCCGGTCCTGCAGCGCAGCAAGCTTCCGCATGCGGGTCGAGAGCTCCGGCAGACGATTCGACAGACGGTCGGCAGCAGCTTCCAAGTCGACCGCCAGCGAGCCGACCTGCCGGGAGTTGAAGACTACGTCCTGCTTCGCAAGGTAGACCGCGAAGCCGTGCTTGTCGGTCTGCTGCTCGAGGGCCGCCACGAATTTCTCCAGACGCGGTTCCATGAACCTCGCGAACCCGTCATTCGCCGTGGCCGCCAGGGCGGTTGACCAGAGATCGACGTAGTAGCCGCCGTGCCTCGGGAACATCCCGAACTCGGCCCATTCGCCGCCTCCCGGCCGGAAGAATCCGAACAGGTAGGCGTGCCGGCCGTAGAGCAGTTTCCCACCGGCCTCCCTGACGGCCCCCATCCACAGGCCTTTGCTGAACCTCTCCAGAACCGTCCATGCCCCGGGCCCGGCCCTGGGCTGCAGCGCAACGAACCGGTCCCAGAGAGGCCACCTGCTGTCGAACTCGTGCTTGCCGTCGAACGCGTAGCCGTAGTCGGCCCTTTCCCGGCGGAAATCCCAGCCCGAGTGCTCGCCCCAGGGAAGCAAGCCGTTATGGAACGGAGCATTCTCCAGGAACCAGGAAAGCGAGGCATCGGCAGCTTCCGCATACCGTGGGTCCCCGGTCTCTCGTGTGACGGCGTAGAGCAACTGGTAGAGGGCCGCATCCGATCCGACATCACCTCCGCGATAGGTGATCTTGTGGGCACGGTTGTTGCCCTTGTAGACGTTCGGTAGGTTCTGGACATGCATCCGCTTCACCCCACGCGCCTCGACCGGGAAGACGGCGTCGGGCAGCAGCTGCGGAGGATCGGCCCGAAGCAGCATCGAAGCGAACTGCGGGGTGTGCTCGCGACCCCAGCGGTCGGTCCCGCTGGCAATCATCTCTTCGGCGAAGCGGAGAACCCGGTTGGCATGGTCCGATTCTCCGGAGGACCAGCCGGGCACCGCTAGCAGGATCGACGCAAGGACAGGCAGGCGTCTCATGAGAGTGGGGATTCCCAGCATAGAGTCGCTGGGCCAGCGGCGGCCGCCAAACCAACGCGGGAGTCGAGCCGCAGCCAGTGCCTCAGCGCAAGCGACGGAGTGGCAGCCCCCGTAGCGGCGGCTACGCATGGGAAGCAGGAAACCGGCCATCTTGCTATCGCCGACGAGGAACGAATTGGACGGATTCCGGATTGAAGGCCTCCAGGTCCGGCCTGCCGGTCTCGACACCCCCGTCCGGTACCGGGAGCTTGGCCGTCCACACGATGCCGTTCAGGATGAGCCTGCGCAGGTCGTCGTTTCTCCAGTTCTTGTAGAAGTGCGGCATCACGATGCCGAAGCCCCTTCCGCCATCGGCCCTCTCGACACCCCAGGCGACGACTTCCCGTCTCGGTTCCGCCGGCGGAAGCATGGACGTCGCCAGAGCCGTCACATTGGGGCCAGGGCGGTTGCCCTGACCGCCGAAGTAGTTGTCGGTATAAGGCTCGTCGTGGATGGTGAAGGCCTTCCAGCCACGCGACACCGGATGGCCGGGCACTGCCGGCTCGATTCTGGCCTCGGGGTAGACCCTCGCGAACGACCGGTGATGCGGGCAGGAGCGATTCGCGAAGTAGCCACCCAGCCAGCGCAGCAGGGGATGGTCTCCGTCGGGCCTGACGTCCTCGCCAAGCAGTCCCGTGGCGTAGTGGAGACACACGATCCCGCACCCGCGGCCCATCATCTCGGCGAGATCGGCAAGGTTGCGGTCGGGGTTCTCGAATCGGTTGGGCGGGAAGGTGTCCCCGATGAATACGACGGTCGAAGCCGCGTCGCGCAGCGCCTTGTCCCGAGGCCATTCGTAGACTAGGTCGACTAGGATTCCGTCAACGTTCTCCACCGATTGCAACGCGTTCTGCAGGAGTCGACCGCCTGCGGCCACCTCGTGAGACCCGGGCGGGTGGTTGGAGGGTCCGACAACCACCAGGATGCGAGCGCTGTCGGCGGCGCCGAACAAGGGTCCCGCGAGGGCGAGCAGCGCCCCGCACGCAAATCCGGCGTTCATGGGGCCGATACTACCACCGTCTCCCGGAGGTGGGAACCTCCAGCAACCGGGACGGAACTCTGACCAAGCGCAACGACGCGGGGGCGGTTGCAGGGCTGCGAGCGCGCAGGGCCGGCTGCGACCGGGCCACGGCAAGGCCCATTGACGCCTCGGGCGACGCGGAGTCGTCAGTCTCGCGGGCACTCCTAAGCGGCACTTGGGCTACGAGCCGACCGCTAGTTGCCGGAAAACGCGCGCGGCGGGGCGACGGACGGGCCCTGCGCAAGCGTATTCTCAATTGAGGCTCGCACTGAGATGGTCCGGATCACACTCCTCGCACTCCTGATTCCACTCGCGACGGCCGCTGAGGAGCCCTTCGCGGCTGTGGCCCGCACGACATTCGCAGCGCTACTGAAAGTCTCCGCGGACCCGCCCGCGGTCGAAACGACGCTACACGGCCGGGTCACCGAGGAGGGCTTGGTGATCGAGGACCTCTCGTGGCGGGCGAGCGACGAAGAGACCGTGCTTGCTTACCTGATCCGTCCTAGGGAAGCATCCGGCCGGATGCCGGCGGTGATCTGCCTGCACGGCTCGAGCGGGAGCCGGGAATCCATGGCGACGCAGGAGTTCGGAACCGGCTCTTGGACGCGACCGGGACGGGACAGTCCCCACACAAGAATGCTTGGCTGGGCCCGCGAACTCGCGCGACGGGGCTTCATCGCGCTCGCGATCACGCAGCGGGGACTCGACCGCCGAGGGCCGCCAATCAATGTCCAGGCGAATGCCATGCTCGTCCAGGGCCGCACGGCGATGGGGGAGATCCTTCAAGAGATTCGCCAGGGATTGACCTACCTGGAGGGTCGAGACGACGTGGGAAATGTCGGCGTCACGGGAATGTCCTTCGGAGGTATCACTTCGTTCTACACCTGGCTCCTTGACGACCGGGTCGATGCGGCGGCGCCGATCTGCGGTGGCGTCGGCTCCCTGGACTCGTTCATCCGCCTGGGGAGGCTCTCGTACCACGGGACGTACTGGTGGGTACCGGGGATGCTCCAGCGGGGCGACCATGGCGACTTCGCATCAGCTTTGGTTCCGAAGCCCTTGCTGGTATGGGCACCGACCTCGGACGTGGGAATGCCAAGGGAGGGAGTGGACCGATTCCGCGAGCGGGTGGAGCCCGCCTATGCCCGAGCCGGGGCCGGGAACGCACTCCGGATCCACCAGCCGCCAGGAGAGCACCGCTTCACGATGGAGGCATTCGAGGCGATGGCGTCGTTCCTGTCCGAAGTCCTGCACTAGGGCCGGAGAACCCTGGCGAGAAGCGGCAGCGCCCTGACCCCGTGCCAGCGGTGATGGCCGTCGAAGGAGTCCATCACAAGCCGTTCCTCCGCGCCGAGCGCCCGGTATGCGCGCTGGATCCGCTCCCAGGCACCCGGGATCCAGTCCTTGACCATCAGCCCGTCCCGCTGCCCGACTTCCCAGACGGCCGGCCGGGGCGCAATCAACGCGCCAATCTCCGGAACGTCGCCAAATTCCAGCAAACCGGGAATCACCTGGGCCCCGCAGCTGTAGCGCCCCCCGATGCGCTCCTGCATGACGTTGAGCGCACCCGACACCACGCATATGCGTATGCGCGGCTCAACGGCGGCCGCGAGCATGGTCATCCGCCCACCGTAGGAGAGGCCGACGCATCCAATCCGCTCAGGGTCCACTGCGCTATGGCGGGCGAGGGCCTCGAACGCCCACAAGGCGTCGCGCAGGTTCTCGGTCATCAAGTTCCGGCCCAGCAGCTGCATGCGCACGAACGCGACCGCGCAGGCGTCGTTGCCCCCGTAGGACTCCGGCGAATCGAGCCGCCGGCCGAAAGGAGTGAAGCACGGCGCCACCACGACATAGCCCTCGCGGACGAGCTGGCGCCCGAAATCGTAGTTCGCGGTCCGGATGTTCTCCGCGCGCTCTGCAGTGCTGTCGATGCCAGCGACTGCGTCGTGGCCGAACGGGCCATGCCCGTGCAGTGCAACGATTCCGGGACGCATCCCGTCGACGGAACCGGTCGGCGTCAGAACGTGCACAGGAAGCTCGGGAACTCCCGGAGAATGCAGCGTGAGAGACTCGCGGCGGTAATCGGCGAATTCGGCCGTTCCCTCCAGGCGCGACTCCCACCGGGCAGGCGGCCGGTGGGCGCCCAGGAGCTCCCTCAGCTTGGCTCCGAACGTCCGCTGCCACTCGCGACACTCCTCGGGGTCCGAGCCCCGGAAGATCATCTTCAGTGGAACTTCGCTCGCGAGCCTGCGAATGCGCTCGTGGACGTCCTCGGCCCGTGCCGCGGCCGCGCTGCCGCCCAGCAAGGCCCGGAGCATCTGCCTCCGATACATGAGGCTCCTCAGCCCTTCAGCCTCGCGGCGAGCGCCCGGAGCGCATCGCGGGTCTGGGCTATCTGGTTTCGGAGACGCTCGGCATGCCTCCAGGCCTCGTAATCGAGCTGCGAGCCCGGATCGCGTAGTTCCTGCTCCAGTTCCAACAGGTCGCGCTCGCAACGTTCGAGATTCTCTTCGAGCGTTCTGGGATTGTGGAAGCCTCCCCCGCCCACCGTCACGTAGACGGGCGTCGTGTGTGCGACGTACCCCGGTCCGGCGGACGCTCGCGCGGCGATCCAGATTCCATGCCCGACCTCGAGATCGAACTCCAGGGAAAGTTGGTTGTCGCCCTGGCCGGCAGCCCGCCTGATCACCTCCCCGTGTCCCACGACCTCGAGCTCGGTGAGTCCGATCCGCGCTCCGTCGCCGAAGGCATTTGCAACGACCCGCACTTTCTCGCCCTCGGCTAGATCCACTTCGCTCCCTGGCAGGCGCCCGTTCACTCTGAGATCCACAATCGGGCCGGTGGTCGCGAAGGTGTGGCCGGCCTTAACTCCAGACAGCCAGTTGTCGAAATTGAAGTCCTCGCCGACGTAGGTGTAGAAGCGGGCATCCCCGATCTGACTGAAGCGGTCCGGGGCACCGCGCTCTCCCCGGCCGCACCACGGAAAGTCCGAGCCGGCGAGTGCCGTCACTCGGAACCCGAGGTCAAGAAATCGGTAGTAGTGCTCGGTGTGGATCGGGCCGCCGGGGACGCAGAACTGGGCCAGTTCCAGAAAATCGAGCTTGCCCGCGAGCACCGTGACCGTCATTCCGCGATAGCCATGGAATGACATGCCCTGGTGGGCGAAGCCGCTAACGCCCCCCAACTCGTGAACGCGGTCGAAGACGCGCCCGTAGGAGTAGTAGTCATCACGAAAGCGGACGAAGTCACTGGCGCCGAGGGAGATGGTGTGGCCGAACTCCGGCGTCCGCGGTTCCTCCTGCCCCGAGGACAGGATCGTGGCGCCCTCCCGGTAGCGGCCGGTCTCGCCCCAGCCGTACTGGGAGAAGACGAAGTGCCAGAAGTCCCCCATCTGCAGAAGGTTCCCAACATGGACATCCTCTGCAGCGATCCAGCGCAGGATCGACGCGTTGTCGCGGGGCGAGCGTCGGATGTGAATGTGGTCGTCCGACGAGTACCACCCGCGGGCCGGCATGTCGATCCATCGCTCCAGATCGTACGTACGGCTGACACGCTTCCCGGGCACGAGCTCGATCTCGTGCGACTGCATGGAGTACTCGTAGCCCTTCGAGAGCTCAATGCGGTACTTGCCGGCAGGCAGGCCGGCCTCGAACGTCCCGTCGACATAGAACGACCCGTCGGGCTGCAAGGCGTACCCGTCCGCGCGGTCCGATCGCCCCCACATGACCGCGATGGCTTGCGGAGGAGGGCCGAACCCGGTCTCGGTCACCTCCGAGGCGCCCAGCACTTGGGGAGGGTTGCCCCGGTCGTCGGTGAGCCGCACGCGCACCGGCGTCGGCTCGCCGGTGCGGCCATCGCGAACCGCGATCGACAGGGAGGCTTCCCGAGTCGACTGGGCCGCGATGATCAGGCATGCCAGGAACAGGGCCGTCGTGACTACCCGGCGCTTCATGTCGATCCGTCCCGACCCGATTGTAAGCGCGTTCGGACCCTCGGGAACACGGTTGCCTGTCACTCGACCCGGCCTGTCCGGTTGCGGGGAGTTCCGAAGTACCCACGACCGTCACGTGGGCGCCCTGCCACGGCACGCTGGCGCGCATCCAGACAGCCGAGACCTGTCTCACCGCAGAGACTTAGTGCAGCCTAACGGGCTGTCGGCGCTGGCCCCTCTCGAACACACTGGTCTTCTCCCGGGAGACCCAGCCCTAGTGGTATTCTGGCCGCGATTCCAGTCGGAACAGGGACTGGAACGACAGGCAGGGTTCCGGTCAAGGTGTCGAATCTAGAGGCGCAACGCGGATGGGACTCGTCGTTTGACGACTTCAGCGCCGTCGAGAAATCACAAGTGCTGAGGGCCCTGAGGGACAGCTACCCGGACTCGAGCTCGTCTGAGGTCCAGTCTTGGACCGCCAACGTTCCCCTGCTCCAGCGAAAGGTGCGGCAGTCGATGCAGGTCGACCAGTCCATCAAGACGTGCACCGCAGTGCTCGAGTACCAGCTACCCATGGAGCTGCGCCGGCCGGACGCAGTCCTGCTGATTCGCGGCGGCGTGGTGATTCTGGAGCTCAAGGGAGAGTTTGACGCAAACGACGCGGCAATCGACCAAGCTCACGCGTACGCGAGGGACCTGCGCAACTATCACCGCAGCTGCCATGGGCGCGATGTCACTCCAGTCGTCGTGCCAACGCGAATGGTCGGCACGAAACGGCTCGAGCGCCACGTGCACGTCTGCCCGCCGGATGCGCTGGACGGCTTGATCAACGACTTCGACTCCCGGGACGCTGACAGGATCGATGCTGCGGAGTTCCTGTCCGCCGAAGCCTACAAGCCCTTGCCGTCGCTTGTCACTGCGGCGCGCAAGCTATTCTTCGAGAGAAGACCGCCCCAGATCTGGAGATCTGTCGCCAACACCGACAACGCTGTCGAGGCGGTGCAGGGCATCATCCGAGACGCGCGCAGGACTCGAACGCGCAGACTGGTGCTGGTGACTGGGGTTCCCGGGGCCGGCAAGACACTGGTCGGGCTGCGCGTCGCATACACTCACGACACTGCCGGAGCCGGCGAGGGTTCCGCGGGTCCAGGCGCTATGTTCCTCTCGGGCAACGGCCCGCTCGTAGAGGTCCTGCAGCACGTGCTCGAGAGCAAGGCGTTCGTGCGGCCGGTCAAGGCCTACGTGAACCGCCTCAAGAGTCGGCCTTCGTTGGTTCCCGACGAGAATGTCGTGATCTTCGATGAAGCCCAACGCGCTCATGATGCGGACCGAGTGAGCGAAGTGCACAAGTCTCCCGGGGAGAAGTCCGAGCCGGAGCTGTTCATCGAGTTTGCCGGGCGACGGCGCGACTGGGCTGTTGTCGTCGGGCTGATCGGCAGCGGTCAGGAGATCCACGTGGGCGAGGAGGGCGGCTTGAAACTGTGGCGGCAGGCACTGGCAGGCAGTCCGGCGCCCGGTGGGTGGCTTGTGCACGGCCCAGGATCGACGCGCGATGCGTTCGACGGTCTGGACTTCTCGGCGGACGAGTCCCTGCATCTGGGACGGACCATCCGGTCACACCTCGCGACGGAACTGCACGATTTCGTGGGCAGACTCCTAGAGCGAACGCCGGACCCGGCAGCATCCATGCAGCCCGTGGCCTGTCGCTTGGAGCGGGAGGGACACGATCTTCGGATCACCCGTAGCCTGACGCTAGCGAAGGAATACCTGAAGGAGCGGTACTCAGGCGATCCCACTGCCCGGTTTGGCCTTGTCGCGTCGAGCCGCGACAAGGATCTGGAACAGGCGTGCGGCATTCCGAACAGTTGGAATGCCACCAGGCTTGTCAAGTACGGCCCTTGGTACAACGATGCGGAAAGCGACAGCGCGGGCCGGTCCTGCCGGCATCTGGACACATGCGTCACGGAGTTCGGCGCCCAGGGGCTGGAACTGGACGCAGTCCTGCTGGCGTGGGGAACAGACTTCGTGCTGCGGGATGGAGGCTGGTCCAACCTCCGGGCCCGAGGCTACAAGCCTCCGGGTCCTGCAGATCGCTGGCAGCTACGCGCCAACGCGTACCGGGTGCTTCTGACGCGGGGCCGCGACGCCCATGTTGTGTTCGTACCCGAACTTGACTGCCTCGACGAAACGTACCAGTACCTGGCAGCCTGCGGATTCCGCCCGTTGAGGGCCTGAGCTGTTGGGCGGGTGGTGCATGCCGGAATCCGTCACGCGGTCGGGACGAGTCCCATGTGATCAGCCGATTTGAGCGGCGCGCAAGAAGCCGCTGTCTCACGGCCAGCACACACGAACCCACCGGGCGGCGTCGGCGACGCGAGCCGCCAGGGAGGGGTCCGCGCAAGCGAACTGGCTAGGAGTTGCTAGACTCCGCATGCGATGAGACCCTTCCGCATCCTCGTAGTCATTGCGATTTCCCTGGGCTTGGCCTCGCCGGCGTCGGTCTCAGACCGGCTGGCGGAAATGCACCAGAATCACCCGAAGGCGGATGCCAACGGCGACGGCCGGCTGACAGAGCGCGAGGCGATGGACTACGTGGTTCGGGTGACCGGCCGGAGGATCAACCGGGGTCCCGTCGGGAATTCCCCGGAGCTTCTCGAGGCCTTCACGGAACGGGTGCATCAGGGAACCCGGTACCGGCTCCTGCAACCGCTGGCCATTGAACCGGGCAAGCGCTACCCGCTGATCCTGAGCTTGCACGGCGGAGGAGGGCCCGGCGACGACAACCTTTCCCAGCTGCGCTGGTGGAACGTGCTGATGGCCAAGGACGAGTGGAGGCGCGCACATCCGTCCTTCGTCCTGGCACCCCAGGCTGCTCCGGCAGGATCGTGGGGCGAGCGAAGCGAAGTCGGGAACCTGAAGAACTTGTACATCAAGAACATGATTCCGATTGCCTTCGAACTGATCGATTCGCTTCTCCGGGAGCTTCCAGTCGACGCGTCGCGGATTTACGTGCTGGGGGCCTCCGGAGGAGGCACGGGAACCTGGAATTTCGTTCGTGCACGACCCGCCTTCTTCGCCGCAGCTATCCCGGTCTGCGCGGGCAATCCTCCGCAAGATGCCGCAGGACTGACTGGGACACCGATTTGGGCGTTCCACGGCGCCGACGACCAGTTGGCGCCTGTCGAGAACTCGCGTCGGATGTTCGAACAAGTGGGAGCCGCCGGGGGGGCGATCAAGTACACCGAGATGCGGGGCGTCAAGCACAACTCCTGGATCCAGGCGTTTACGTACCAAGGGGACGACTCGGAGCGCGGCTTCGTCACGAACTTCAGCGGCGAAGACATCGACCCGACCAGCCGAGTCTGGGACTGGCTCTTCCGGCAGCGACGCGGCAACGAGCGTTAGCCCCTGCGTGGTCCAAGACACCCGGGATCGCTCGAGCGCCCCTCGACCGCGAGGGATCGGCTTTGGGGTCGCGGGAAACCCTGTGGCGTGAGATATCCTGACCGCCATGGATTCCCGAATCACGCGGAGAGGATTCGTCGGCGCAACCGGAGCCGGCCTGGCCGCAGGGCAGGCGGCCGCCAGCGACCCGCGACCAAACATACTGTGGATCTGTACCGACCAGCAGCGCTGGGACACGATCCGCTCCCTAGGCAATCAACACATCCGGACACCGAACATCGACCGGCTTGTCGCGAACGGGGTTGCGTTCGAGAACGCGTACTGCCAGTCGCCGATCTGCACTCCCAGCCGGGCCGGCTTCCTCACGGGGATGTACCCCTCGTCAGTCCACGGCTGCATGAACGGGAACGATCGCTGGGACGATGCGGCACCCCTCGTCACCAAGACGCTCGCGGACGCCGGATACGACTGCGGACTGGCAGGCAAGTTCCATCTGTCCGGTGCGCAGGGCCGCATCGAGCCCAGGGCCGACGACGGGTACAGGGTCTTTCATTGGAGCCATCACCCTGCGGACGACTGGCCGGAGGGCCACGCCTACGTCGACTGGCTGCGGTCGCAGGGCAAGGACTACAGATCCATCTACCAACAGCTCGGATACATCCCGAGCGAGTTCCACCAGACGACGTGGTGCGCCGACCGGGCGATCGAGTTCATGAAGGAGGAGCGCTCGGGCCCGTGGCTGTTCAGCCTGAACTGCTTCGATCCGCACTCCCCGTTCGACCCGCCGCAGGAATGGCTGGACCACTACCCGGAATCGGAGATGCCGGGCCCGCTGTTCCGCGAATCGGACCTGGCAGCCCAGGAGCGCCTCAAGGAGGTCAACTTCCAGCGCCCGGCGCGGCGCCCGGAAGAGATGAATGCGAGGTCCTACCAGGCCAAGTACTACGCGATGATCGAACTCATCGACCACAACGTAGGGCGAATGCTGGACGCGCTCGAAGAGAGCGGGCAGTCGGAGAACACAGTTGTCATCTTCACGAGCGACCACGGGGAAACGCTGGGCGACCACGGTTTGCTGCTCAAGGGATGCCGCTTCTACGAGAGCCTGGTGCACGTGCCCTTGGTGATCTCCTGGCCCGGACGCTTCCGGCAGGGCCTGCGGAGTCGGGCGCTGGTGGAGCTGACCGACCTGGCCCCGACCTTCCTCGACGTGGCCGGACTGCCCGTGCCAGCCGCGATGCACGGCAAGCCGCTGACGTCAATCCTTCAGGGGGAATCGCCGGCTGACAGCCACAGGGAGTTCGTGCGAAGCGAGTACTATCGCGCGCTGGCAGGAGTCCAGAGCTTCGGGACGATGGTTCGCAGCCGGCAATACAAGCACGTCGTGTACCACGGCCACGGCCTGGGCGAGCTGTTCGACCTCGAAGCGGATCCCGGGGAATTCGACAATCTCTGGGACGACAGTCGCTTCGCGCAGGTTCGCCACGACCACATGGTGATGAACTTCGACTCGCTGGCAATGGCCACGGACGTGGGCCGGCAACGAGTCGCCCGCTACTAGCCCTTCCGGGAAAAGCGACAGGCCCGGGCCGGACCGCGCCATCGAGCACGGAGGGGGCTCCCGAGCGACCCCGCCAGCACGGCCGGTGGGCTGTCGAAGCGCGTCCGATACAATGCTCAACTATGGCGAATCTCGGATTTCTCGGGCTCGGGCTCATGGGCGGCCCCATGGCCGGGCACCTGCTGAAGCACGGCCACGGAGTGGCGCTTTGGAGCCACACGAGCTCCAAGGCGAAGGACCTTGCCAATTCGAGCGACAGGGGCCGATTCTGCGAGTCGCCGGCCGAAGTCGGCGAGTTCGCCGACTGCATCTTCCTGTGCGTCGGCGATTCGGCGATGTCGGAGGAAGTCCTGACAGGAGAGAACGGAGTGCTTTCAGGCGTCAAGCCCGGCACGGTGGTCGCCGACTGCTCGACCATCGGGCCCAGCACCGCGCGCCGCATCGCTGCGAAGTTCGAGGCGAAGGGATGCAGCTACTTGGACGCCCCCTGCACGGGCTCCACGCCGGGCGCGCGGGGCGGCACGCTGACATTCATGATCGGCGGTGACGAGAAGGTCTTCGAGAGCGTGCGGCCGTTCTTCGAGTGCATGGGCTCCAACCTCTACTACTGCGGCGGGCAGGGCATGGGCCTGCACGCGAAGCTGTCGCAGAACCTGGTCCTGGCCAACACGCTTCAAGGGTTCGTCGAAGGCATGGTGCTGGCCACGAAGGCTGGCGTGCCGCCGGACCTCATGTTCGAGATCCTCGACAACTCCGCAGCCAAGTCGGGTCTGATCGCCTTCAAGGCGCCGGCCGTCTTCAAGCGGGACTTCAACGCCGCGTTCCCGCTGAAGTGGATGCGCAAGGACATTGGGCTGATGCTTGAGTCCGGTCGCGAGCTGGGCGTGCCGCTGCCCAGCACGGCTCTGGTCCACGAACTCTTCAGCGCCGGCGTCGCCAGGGGACACGGTGACGAGGACATCATCGCCGCCTTCAAGATGTTCGAGGATCTCGCCGGGGTAGTCGTCGAGCCGTAGAACCGCTCCGTCGCCCGCGCAGGATCAGCTGGCAGCGGTTCCGAACACCCGCTCGAAGATGGCGTCGACATTGCGCAGCTGGCGTTCCAGCGAGAATGCCCGGTCGTAGTCCTCTGCATCGAGGACTGAGTTGATGTCCTTGTCGGCCTCGACCATCTCCCGGAAGCTGCCGTCCTCCTCCCAGGCACGCAGGGCGTTGCGCTGCACCCAGCGGTAAGCCTCCTCCCTGAGGATCCCCTTGGCCGCGATCTCCAGCAGCAGCTGGCCCGAGAACACGAGGCCGCCGTTGGAGGCCAGGTTCCGAGCCATGCGCTCGGGATAGACCAGAAGGCGCCGCACTAGGCCGCACGCCTTGCCAAGCATGTAGTCCACCAAGGTTGTCGAGTCGGCCAGGATGACCCGCTCGACGGAGCTGTGGGAGATGTCGCGCTCGTGCCACAGGGCGACGTTCTCGAGCGCGACGACAGCGTTCCCCCGGACGACCCGTGCCAGCCCGCTGAGCTGCTCCGAAACGATCGGGTTCTTCTTGTGCGGCATCGCGGAGCTGCCCTTCTGGGTCTTCGAAAAGTACTCCTGGGCTTCCCGCACCTCCGTGCGCTGCAGGTGCCTGACCTCGACGGCGATCTTCTCGATCGTCGCCGCAATGTTGGCCAGCGTCGCGACGTAGTGCGCGTGCCGGTCTCGCTGGATGACTTGGTTCGAGATTGCGGTTGGCTGCAGGCCGAGCTTCGCGCAAATCCTCGCCTCCGCTTCGGGACTGATGTGCGCGAGGGTGCCGACTGCCCCCGAGAGCTTTCCGACCCTCATCTGCTCGCGGGCAGCATCGAAGCGGGCGATCTGACGGCCGACCTCGCTGTGCCAGTTGGCTAGCTTGAGCCCGAAAGTGGTCGGCTCGGCGTGGACGCCGTGAGTGCGGCCGACCATCACGGTGTCCTTGAACTCGAACGCGCGCGCGCGCAGGATCGCGTGCAATTCCCGGAGGCGCTTGCCGATCGGCTCGGACGCCTGCTGGAGCAGCAGCGCCTGCGCCGTGTCGACAACGTCGTTGGATGTCAGGCCGTAGTGCAGCCAGCGCGAATGCTCCGAGACCCCGGCCTCTGCCATTTTCTCGGACACCGAGGTCAGGAATGCAATGACGTCATGGCGGACCTCTGCCTCGATCGCCTCGATGCGTGACACGTCGAAGTCTGCGTGCCGGCGCAGTGCCTCGGCAGCATCGCCAGGAACCTCGGCCAATTCGGCAAGAGCTTCCGATGCCATGAGCTCGACCTCGAGCCACTGGCGGTACTTGTTCTCGTCGGACCAGATACGGGACATCTCGGCAGACGTGTAGCGCGCGATCATGGTCCCAGTGTCTCGCAAGGCGGCGCGACCTGTTCGGGTCGGCCAGCGACACCGTCCGATCAGAGGTCGGGCCTTCGAACGACGCTGTCGATCACCCCGAGATCGAGAGCGGCGGCGCCCAGTGGCCGCCTGTCTCCAGCCGCAATGACTGTCGGCGACCACTGCATCCGCGATACTCTTGGAGAGGTCGATTCGCCGGATCCGCATCGAGCTTGGGTGCCCAGGCACTTGCAGGCAGTCCGGCGGAGGGGGCCCTATCCGGATGCCCGGACCAGACCCAATCCGCGCCTTGGCCCGTCCGGCCCTGGCACTGTCAGCATTGCTCCTCGCTGCTGACGGCTTGGCCGGGGACGGCAAGGGCGATTCTGCGGCCGGAGAAGGGGCGGCAGCAGAGGAAGGAGCCGCCGCACCACTGCTCGAGCCCGGCGCGGTGGCTACCGGGCAATCCCCGCTGGAGGACAACGGGACAGCGCCAGTCGCTCGCGACCGGACCGAGTTGAACCTGTTGGGTGAAGTCGACTCCGGGTCCGGCGAGAGCCGGCGCAATGAGAACGTCCAGCTCACCTTGGTGGACAACAACGTCCAGAAGGAGATCAACATCCGCATGGGGACGAGCGCCACGATCGTGCGCGAATTCGACGCGTCCCAGGGCTATTTCGGCAGCGAGTTCGGAAACCCGCCAACCCGGCCGATCCACATCACGCCCTCCTCCAGGCGGGGCTTCCACGGATCGGTCCGCGAGACCCACGGCAACAGCGTGTTCGCGGCGCGATCATTCTTCCAGGTGGGTCGCGTCAAGCCCGCCCGGACGAACGACTACGGAGTGAAGCTGCAAGTGCCGCTCCTGTCCCAGGCGTCGCTATCGGTGGACCTGTCCCGGCAGCGCAATCGCGGGAACGTCAACGGAAACGTGCTGATTCCCCTTCCGGAGGAGCGCACGCCGCTTGCCAAGGACCCCGCGCTCCGTGCCCTCGTCGCGCGGATCCTCGATGCGTATCCGGACGAGCCTCCGAACCGTCCGGACATCGATCCTAGGGCGCACAACACGAACGCCACGCAGGAGATCGACAACGACATCGCCGGCGGGCGTCTGGACATACCACTGGGCGGTGCCGGCCGCGCCTCGGCGGATTACCGATTCCGGAAGCAGATCGTTGACGCGTTCCAGCTCGTGGAGGGCCAGAACCCCAACACGACAACCGGGTCGCACGAGGGTCGGATCACTTGGAGCCGGGACTGGTCCCCCGCCACCACGGCTGACTTCTCGGCCGGCTTCCGGCACGTGACGACGGTGATCGTTCAGGACGAGGCAGCCTTCGGCCCGGTCATTTGGCTGGGGCGCCAGCTGCAGTCCATTGGCGGCACATCCAGCATCCCTTTCGACCGAGCACAGAATCTCTACCGCTACGCCGGGACGGTCTCGACTCGGAGGGGGAATCACCAACTGATTGCCGGGTTCGGTGTCGCGCGGGAGCAGCTTAACGGCATCGAGAGCTCGGGGCACGCCGGTTTGATCATTTTCAACGCGGACTTCGGCCGAGACCTGATCACGAACCTGAGGCTCGGCTTGCCTAGCAGGATCTCCCAAGCGATCGGCACGCCGCACCGAGGGTTCCGCAGGTGGCGAATGGGCTACTTTGCCGGTGACACCTGGGCAGCTCGCCGGGACCTCACGCTGAACTTCGGTGTCCGCTACGAAGTCCTCACACGCCCGAACGAGGCGAATAACCTCTCGCGCCTGCCTTACGGTTGCGACTGCAACAACGTCGCGCCGAGAATCGGCTTCGCGTACCGGTCGCCGCTAGGAGTGTTGAGAGGGGCATACGGCGTGCAGTACGGCGAGGTGTTCGCGGCCACGTACACGCAGGAACGGTTCAATCCGCCGGGCAACATTCGCCTGAGCATTGTCGCCCCCGACCTGCTCGACCCTCTCGCCGGACTCACCGTGGATGCTGCGGACCCGAACGCACGGAGTTCGGTCGTCCGAATCGCCCCGGACCTGGTTTCGCCGTACTCGCATCAATACAATTTCAGCTGGGACGTAGCGCACTCAGGCGGCCTGTTCTCGCAGATCGGGTTCGTGGGAAGCCGCACGCATCGCCTGATTTCGGGCTGGGTGCTGAATCGCGCCAGGGAGGTGCCCGGTATCGCCCGCACCACGGCGACGGTGAACCGGCGGCGGCCGGACCCGCGATACTTCGATGTAAGGCACCTCCTGAACGGCTCGCGGGCCTACTTCGACGCGGCCAAGGCCACTCTGGGCGTCCGCGACATGCGGGGGCTGACGCTGGATGTCTCGTACTGGATGAGCAAGGCGATGGATCTCGGTGCGCACTACGCCAGCAACGGGTCGGTCCGCGACGCCTTCGCGGGTCGGAGCCAGACAGAATTCGACGTCCATGGCGACATCAAGTCCCTCAGCGACTTCGACCAGCCTCACGCCGCGATGGCGCGGGTCAATTTCCGAACGCCGAGAATCGGGACTTCGAGCACCCTCTGGAACAAAGCCTTCGGCAGTTGGGAAGTCTTCTCCGTGATTCTGCTGAAGACCGGCACGCCGTTCATCACCTACACCGGCTCGGACGGTCCGGGCTTCGGCAACGTTGACGGCTCAGTCGGAGACCGGCCGCAGTTGCTCGACCCCTCCGTCCTAGGCCGCACGATCGGCCACCCGGACACGTCCCGGAGGCTGCTGCCGAGGTCGGCGTTCGCGTTCGTGCCGGCGAATCGACCCAGCGGCAACCTCGGGCGCAACGTGTTCCGCAAGGACGGCATCCAGAACGTCAATTTCGCGGTCTCGCGAAGCTGGAAGATCGCGGGCGAGAGCAACCTGATGTTCCGGGCGGAGTCGATCAACTTCCTGAACACGCCGCAGTTCGCGAACCCGGGCAACGAGCTGTCGGGTGCGAATTTCGGGCAGATCACGAATACTCTCAACGACGGGCGAACGTTCAATCTGACGATGCAGCTGTCCTTCTAGCAGCGAGGGTCGCGGTCGTTCCGCCGCGACAGCCGCCAAGTCGCGATCCAAGGTAGAGGAGCAACTGCCGCCCAACGGGGCACGCACTGGTCAGCAAGCGTCGGCCACTGTGTGGTACGGTTCCGTCCAGCGGTTGAGGGTGATCGGCGATGGGCGTCAGTCTGGTAGTCGGGATTACGGACCGCAAATGGTTCGACATGCTCCGGCATCGTCCGAACCTCGAGGAAGTCAACTTCTGGTTGCCTTCCGGGAGGAACTTCAGGGCGCTCCGGAAGGGCGAGTTGTTCCTGTTCAAGCTGCATTCGCCCGACAACGTGATTGTGGGCGGGGGCATCTTCGCACATGCCAGTGTATTGCCGTGCTCGATGGCGTGGGAGGCGTTCGGAGAGTCCAATGGCGCCCGATCCCTGCCCCAGATGAAGGCGCAGATTGCAAGGTACCGTAAGCTCGACCCGGCCGACCGAAGCGATTTCCGGATCGGCTGCCGAATCCTCACCCAGCCATTCTTCTTCGAGGAGAAGGATTGGATCCCAGTGCCGGCGAGTTGGGCGTCCAACATCGTGTCGATCAAGAAGTACAAAACGGCCGAAAGGGACGGGAGACGGCTGTGGGAGGCGGTCACATCAAAGCTGGAGATGGAGCGAGTGGCGGGTCACGGGATGCCGGAAGAGCGGTTCGGTGAGCCGCAACTGATCCATCCACGGCTCGGCCAGGGTGCATTCCGGTCCGTTGTTACGGACCTCTACAATTGGCGCTGCGCAGTGACAAAGGAACGGACGCTGCCCGCGCTCGAGGCGGCGCACATTCGTCCATACTCCGATGGAGGATCGCACGAGCCGCGGAACGGGCTGTTGCTGCGCAGTGACATTCACCGGCTCTTTGACCAGGGTTACGTCACCGTGACTCCCGACCTGCACTTCGAAGTGAGCCCGCGGATCAAGGAAGAATTCGAGAACGGCAAGGACTACTACGCGTGCCACGGAAGCCGCATTTCCACTCCCAGGCTCATCGCGAACCGTCCGGACCCGGATGAACTCGCGTGGCACAACGAGACCTGCTTTCGTCCGTGAATCGCCTTGCGGCAGGGAGCACACTGGATCCCTTGCAAGCCGGGACGGCAAACCCAAGGGCCGTCAGGCAAGTGGGCGACGACTAGAGACCGACGGGCAGCAAGCAGGTACGGAAGCTGAGTTTTCGGGGACTCCTCAGACTCTCCGAAGTCTCGCTGTCGCGGCGCGCGCCAGGTCCGGGTGGCTCGTCAGGTGGTGTCGGCGGTCGAGGAGCGTGCCGTCCGCGCCGCTGCCATCGGAGTGGGAATCGAACGGCGGGTCGTTGCGCGTGCAGCCGTGCAGTGTGACCGCCTCCCCTGCCGGGGACATTGTTCGGGCTTGGGCGAGCCGGATCAGGGTCCTCGCTGCGCCCACCTCCAATCCTCAGGAGACTCTGCCCTCGTCAACGCTGCGGGCGCGAAGCCCCAAGCGTAGGAATTATTCCCTCCAAGGCGAGACGTCGGCCGTGCGCAGGCAGGTGGTCACCGACCCACCTCCGGTTGCCTGACTGACGCGGTCCGCGTCGGTTGCTCGCGATGGGCGCGGTGCTTCTTGCGCTGTGCACGCAAGCCCGCTCTCACTGGGATCGGCCCATGTGACGAAAAACGATCACGTGGAAGGCGCTTGCCGGCCCCCAATGTGTCGCAACCCGTCCCATTCCACTGCCTTCAGGGGTAAACTCTGGTTGGAGTTGTCGATGATTCGAAGTATGGCCGGACTAGCGCGACGTTTCTTCAGACCGCGTGCGGTGCTACTAGCGGCGGCCCTGACCGGCCTGCAGGCAGTCGCGCTGGGCCAAGCCTACAAGGCCCCGCTCACACCGGATGGGAACCCGAACCTGAACGGCATTTGGCAGGCGCTGGGCTCGGCTCACTGGAACATCGAGGGCCATTCCGCAGAGTCGGGACCCGTCGTCGAGATGGGAGCCATCGGCGCCATCCCGGGCGGCCTCGGAATCGTGGACGGCGGGGAAATCCCCTACAAGGCCGAGGCCCTCGAGACCAGAAACCAAAACCGCGAGAACTGGCTCAAGCTCGACCCGGTGGTCAAGTGCTACATGCCCGGAGTCCCGCGAGCGACCTACATGCCGTTCCCGTTCCAGATCGTGCAGACTCCCGAGCACATCCTGATCGCTTACGAGTTCGCCAGCGCATCACGGGTGATCTACATGAACCGGCCGGACTTCGAGCATCCCGGCGACGCTTGGATGGGGCATTCCCGCGGCCGCTGGGACGGACAGTCCCTAGTGGTGGAAGTCACCAACCACGTCCCGGACACTTGGTTCGACAGCGCCGGGAACTTCCATTCCGAGGCCCTGAAGGTGACCGAGCGCTACACGCCTGTAGGCCCCAACCACCTCCTGTACGAAGCGACGATCGAGGACGAGAACGTCTACACGAGGCCTTGGAAGATCGAAATGCCGCTGTACCGCCGCATCGAGGAGAACATGCAGCTGCTGGAATTCAAGTGCGTGGAGTTCGTCGAGGAAATGATGTACGGGCACTTGCGGAAGAAGGAAAGCGAGTAGATCTGGAGACAGAACCATGATTTGCCGATTGATCGCATTCGGACTTGCGGCGCTGATGACCGCACCGGTCGCCGCAGCCGATGGCAATACAGAGGGAGAAATCGCGAAATGGACAGCCCCACGGACAGCTTGGGGCGTGCCGGACCTGCGTGGGGTATGGGACTTCCGCACCATCACCCCCCTGGAGCGCCCAAGGGGCCTCGCGACGAAGGAGACCTTCGCCACCGAACAAGAGGCGGAGGAGTTCCGCAAGGCCGAGCTCTCACGCCGTGACAAGGATCGTCGAGCATCGGACGGCATTTCGGCCGAACAGGACGTGCGAAACGCCTACAACCAGTTCTGGTGGGATTTCGGCGACCAGTTGATCGAGGACGGCAGGACATCGTTGATCGTGGACCCTGCGGACGGCAGGGTCCCGCCGCTTACCGAGCCGGCCCGAAGGCGCTACGACGCGATGCGGGCCGCCCGGGCGCGACCGCCTCACGGACCCGAGGACCGAGGCGTCGCCGAGCGCTGCCTACTGGGATTCAACGCCGGGCCCCCGTACTCGCCCAGCGCGTACAACAACAACGTCCATATCTTCCAGACTCCGGGCTACGCCGTCCTGCTGATCGAGATGGTCAACGACGCGCGAATCGTGCCCCTGGACGGCCGGGAGCGCCTGCCCGAGCACATCCGGCAGTGGCGGGGCGACGCAAGAGGACGCTGGGAAGGCGACACGCTGGTCGTGGAGTCGACGAACTTCACAGACAAGACCTCGTTCCGGGGCTCCGGCAGGAACCTGAGGCTGGTCGAGAGATTCACGCGGGTTGCGCCGGACCGGATCGCATACCAGTACACGATCGAGGATCCGGAGTCCTTCGTGAAGCCATGGACGGCAGTCATTCCGATGAAGAAGACGGACGAGCCGATGTACGAGTACGCCTGCCACGAGGGCAACTACAGCATGTTCACGATGCTCGAAGGCGCTCGGGCCGCAGAGGAGGCAGGACGTGCCGCGACTGGTACGAGGCTCCCGTGAGCTAAGCTTCAGCCGGCGGCTACGTAGACAGACGACTCGCGCAGCCGCGTTCCCGGCGCCTTGCGCTACAGCATGTCTGCGGTCCGGGGGGAGCGAGCGAGGCACTCGTACGAGCGGTTTGGATCGTTGACACTGTCGGTTGTGCTAGGGTTCCATGCACCGGGACCCAGCCATGGGCGTCAGTCTCGTAGTAGCAGTCACCGACAACGATTGGTTCGACCCAGGCTCCGGCACCGGACGGACTTGCTGGAGGTCAATTTCTGGGCTCCTTCGCCAAAGCGATTCCGGTCTCTGGATCGGGGCGAGCTGCTCTTGTTCAAGCTGCGCGCCCCTCGCAATGCCATCGCCGGCTGCGGGATCTTCGCGCACGCCAACGCACTACCGTGGTCTCTTGCCTGGAAGGCATTCGGGGAGGCCAACGGCTGCGGATTCCCGGAGGAGATGCGAGACCGCATCGCCAAGTATCGAAAAGTCGACCCGGCGGACAGGAGCGACTTTCCGATTGGGTGCCGAATCCTCACCCAGCCGACATTCTTTGAAGAGGCCGACTGGATTCGGGTGCCAAACAGTTGGTCTCCAAGAATCGTGGACTACAAGACGTACGACACGACAGATCCCGAGGGCCGTCAGTTGTGGGAGGAGGTGACCGCTCGGATGAAGTGGCCCGGCCAGATCAGCATGGAGCATTCGGGCCCCCGTTTCGGAAGGCCGCAGCTGATCCAGCCGCGACTTGGCCAGGGTGCGTTTCGAGTCGTCGTCACAGACTCGTACGAACGGCGCTGCGCGGTGACCGGTGAGCGAACCCTCCCAGTTCTCGAAGCCGCGCACATCAAGCCGTACTCGGATGGCGGCCCGCACGAGGCTCGCAACGGCCTCTTGCTTCGCAGCGATATCCACCAGCTCTTCGACAGCGGGTACGCGACAGTCACCCCGGACTTACGCTTCGCAGTCAGTCCCCGAATCCGCGAGGAGTTCGAAAACGGCCGGGACTACTATGCCTTGGATGGCACCAGGATCGCCGTTCCTAGTCCCCTCAACGCACGCCCGGACCCGGCGGCACTAGACTGGCACAATCAGCACTGTTTCCGATAGCGAGAGGTTTGCCGATGGTTTCGGAACGCGAGGATGCCCAAATCCGCATGAAGGCCTTCCAGCATGTCGAGGGCCTGCAGCAGATCCATAGCCACCTGACCAGTACGGAACTCAAGCCCGGCTTCACCTTCAACGGCCAGCGGATACCCTTCGTGAATCCCCAGAGGGGCATCTTCAAGCCGAAGAAAATGCGGTACCTGCTATCCATCCGGACGGTGTTTCCTGTGCCGGGGCGGAAGGTCTGGTACGACGACCAGCGCAGGGTTCACCGCCAGGTCTTCGAAGGCGACGAGACAGTCGAGTACGCCTTCATGGGGGAGGATCCAAACGCTGCCGACAATCGCTGGCTCCGCGAGGCCTTCGAGAAGCAGATTCCCGTGATCTACTTTCTGGGGATCGCTCCGAGGAGGTACCAGGCCATGCTGCCTGCGTTCATCTCGGGGTGGGATGGCAGAGCACTCAAAGCAAGTGTCGCGTTCGGGCCATCACGGACTGCAGAACAACCCGCACAGCAGGTTGTTTCGGTCGAGCAGATCGCAACGATGCCGAGCAGCGTGATGGAGCGGCGCTACGCCCTCAGGGCGGTGAAGCAACGGCTCCACCAGGCATCCTTCCGCGAAGCTGTGATCACGGCCTACCGGGGACGGTGCGCGATATCGGGAATACCCGAGCCCATGCTCCTGGATGCGGCGCACATCGTCGCAGACAGCGACGAACTGCTGGGCCATGCCATCGTGCCTAACGGCATTCCGCTATCGAAGATCCACCACGCTGCGTTCGACGCCCATCTGATAGGCATCGACCCGGATTATCGCCTGCACGTGTCCGATCGACTTCGCGAGAAGGAGGACGGCCCTCTCCTCGAATCGCTCAAGGACATCGAAGGCCGCAGAATTCACTTGCCGAAACGCGACAATGACCAGCCAGACCGAGACCGGCTGGCGATGCGCTTTGACGCCTTCCGATCGGCTGCTTGATCCGGGTCCGCCGAGCGAAATCGGCGAAGCTCGACAGTAGCGCGACCTCACTGTCCGAGGTCATGACACAGGAAGCACTCATTCGAAGCGCCCCGCTCCGCATGGCAGTTCATGCACGCCACCATGCTGGTCGAGACCTCCTGACGAATCACCGGACGCGTGGCGACCGGGCCGTGACACGTCTGGCACGCAATCCTGGCCTCGGCGTGCGAGGAGTGGCTGAAGAACACGAAGTCCGGAACCCGGTACGCCCGCACCCACCGAATCTTGCTTCCCGCAGGCAGACTAGCCAAAGATTGCACAGCGGGGCGTTCGGCGGCGATCGCCTGGTGGCAGAGCATGCAGTCGTCCCTGTCCGGCAGTCCCGCCCGCTCGTGCGATTCCGCTCCGGGATGGCAATCCGTGCACGCAATGCGATTGCGGGAGTGCAACTCGTGGTCGAAGGGCACCGGCTGCCGGGCGAGCACTCGCGGAAGGCGCTCTGGCGGGGATTCGTAGGGGAATTCCTGCGCCAGGGCGGAAGTGCCGAGACCTAGCGCGATCAAGGCAAACTTCAGCCACGCGACGCGCGCTTCGTACATGGCTGTCCTACTTGGACCCGCCACGCCGCTTGATCTGGTACTGCGTGAACGGCGAACCGGCAGCATCGATTTCGACGTTCACTAGGAATGGCCGGTCGGACTGGAATGCCTGCCGGAAAGCGTCATCCAACTGGTCGGGGGACGTGACGTGGACCCCGTCACCGCCAAAGCCCTTCATAACGATGTCGTAGCGCGTCCTCCGCAACTCGCAGGCCACTGTGTCCGAGTCCGGATAGAACCCCTGCTGCAACTCCCGCTCGACGCCCCATCCTCCGTCGTTGCCGACGATGACCACGATCGGCAGCCCGAATCGAACGGCGGTGTCAAGCTCCCCGATGTAGAAGCCGAGAGAACCGTCTCCCGTGATGACCACCGCCTTCGAGTCGGGCCGGAGAATCTGGGCGCTTAGCCCAACCGGCAGACCGACTCCGAGGCCGGCAAGCGAACCGAGGCGCATCCAGTGCCCGGCGTGGCGGGCCCGCAACACGTATCGGCCCCAATGCACGAAATCGCCGCCGTCCCAGCAGACCGTGGAGTCTTGGGGCATTCGCTTCCTAAGCGCTTCGTACACCTGCAGCGAGTGCATCGGCTCGCGAGGCGTCGAGGCGATGCGCGCCACCTTGGCCGCGTACTCCGCGCACCCTCGCTGCACTTCCGCGAGCCAGGCAGAGCGATCCGGGACAGACCGTCCCGCAAGCGCGTCGTTGAGGGCCTGCAGAGCGGTCCTGGCATCGGCCTGGACTCCAACCGCCAGGGACCGGTTCAGGCCCAGTTCCACTCCGTATGTGTCGATCTGCACGGTCTTGGCTTCGGGAGCGAAGAGCTGGGGTCCGCCCATGCGGATACCGAAGTCCACCCGCTTGCCGACGATCAGCACCAGATCGGCTTGGCGAAGCGCGTTCTCGGCACCGGCGTTGATTGTCGGGTCCGCGTATCCGAAGCACAGCGGATGGTCGTCCGAGACCATCCCGCGAGCAAGGTTGGCGGTGAACAGGGGGATGCCCGCCGCCTCGATGAATGCTCGGAGCTCGCCGTCGGCACAGGACCAGTAGGCGCCGGACCCGGCGATCACCGCAGGCCTTTGAGCGCCGTCCAGCAGGTCGACGATCCGGGCGACATCCCCGCTGGAGGGCGCTCCGCGCGCCAACTCGATCCGCTCCTCGGGGACCGGGGCGTGGGACTCGCTGCTCTCGGTGAACAGGTCGACGGGAATACTGAGATGAGAGACGCCCGGGCGATCACGCAGCATCTCGAGAAATGCGCGCTTCACGTGGAACGGCAGCTGCGAAGATCTCGCCGGCACCGCCGCATACTTTGTAATGCCCTGCACGAGCTTGAGCTGGTCCATGTCCTGGAAGGCGAACCGGTCCCGAGCCCGCGAGTCGCTCATGCCGCTTACCGCGAGCATCGGGACCCCCGTGGCCTGTGCAGCCGCTATGCCGTGGATGGAGTTGGCGTGACCCGGCGCCCCGGTCACCAGGGAGACGCCCGGCGTCCTCGCGAGCCGCGTCCAGCCGTCGGCCATGTGCACGGCCGCCGACTCGTGCCGCGTATCGACGATCGACATACCCTCGCGGGCGGCGACCTGCAGCACATCGTTCAAGTGGTCCCCGACGAGGGTGAATAGGCGATCAATGCCCTGGCTGCGCAGACTCCGAACGAACAGTTCCGATCCAGTAGGCATGGTTAGCAGGATACTAAGTCGGCTGGAAGGCCAGGCCGTCGATCGCGGCAACCGCCCTTCGCCAGCAGTGGCCGGTACCTCCCGAGGCGATTGCGGATGGGCGCATCCTTGAACCCGGCGCCTCCTTGAACGATTGGACGCTCGCGGTTACGATTAGACTTGGGAGCGATACAGCTTGCGCGAGAATCGCAGGCGGTTCGACTCGCCCTCTGGAGGGCAGCAAGATGTTCTTGAACGATGACTTCAGGCTGAAGGTAGGCTTGGCGGAGCAACTCAAGGGCGGCGTGATCATGGACGTCACGAACGCCGAGCAGGCGCGCATCGCCCAGGAAGCGGGTGCGGTGGCCGTCATGGCCCTAGAGCGGGTACCGGCCGACATCCGCAAGGAGGGCGGGGTCGCCCGCATGGCGAACATCCAAAAGATGCGGGAGATCATGGCTTCCGTGTCGATTCCGGTGATGGCCAAGGCACGGATCGGGCACTTCGCGGAGGCGCGGGTCCTGCAGGCCCTCAAGGTAGACTACATCGACGAGAGCGAGGTCCTTACGCCGGCCGACGAGGAGCACCACATCGACAAGCACCAGTTCCGCGCCCCGTTCGTCTGCGGGGCCCGCAATCTCGGCGAGGCGCTCCGCCGAATCGGCGAGGGTGCGGCGATGATCCGGACCAAGGGCGAGGCTGGCTCCGGCAACGTGGTCGAGGCCGTGCGGCACATGCGGGCGATCCGCCAGCAGATCCGGCAGCTGACCGTCACCGAGCGGGACGCGTTGCCTGGCTGCGCCAAGGAGCTGCAGGCGCCGCTCGAACTCGTTGAATGGGTGGCCAAGGAAGGCCGCCTCCCGGTACCGAACTTCTCGGCCGGGGGCATCGCGACTCCAGCTGACGCTGCGCTGGTAATGAGCCTCGGGGCGGAAGCGGTGTTCGTCGGCAGCGGAATATTCAAGTCCGAGGACCCTTCGCAGAGGGCGGCGGCGATTGTCAAGGCTACTACCTTCTTCAGTGATCCGGACAAGCTTCTGGAAGCCTGCACGGACCTCGGCGAGCCGATGCCGGGCCTCGACGTGGCTCAACTCGACGAAAGCGAGCTCCTCCAGACAAGAGGCTGGTAGTCGCGCCCGCCCCTGAACGGGCGGCGGTCGTGCAAGCTACCGCAGGTGAGTCGCACAGGGGATGAAGGTAGGGATTCTTGCGCTCCAAGGAGACTTCGAGGCTCATTCGCGCCGGTTCTCGGAACTGGGCGTCGAGGCTGTCGAAGTGCGCTACGAGTCCCAGTTGGACATGGTAGATGGCCTCGTACTGCCCGGCGGGGAAAGCACGACGAACCTCATCCTCCTCAACGAGGAGGGCCTGTGGGACCCTTTGGGGCGATTCGTTCAGCAGAGGCCGGTGCTGGGGACTTGCGCTGGCGCGATCCTGCTCGCTACGGAGGTGCAGAACCCCTCCCAGACCTCGCTTGGCGCGATGGACATCAATGTCGAGCGGAATGCCTACGGGCGCCAACTGGACAGTTCCATCCGTGTCCTGGAGCCTGAGGAGGATTTTGCCCGACGGACCCATCCCGGAACGATGGAAGCGGTCTTCATCCGCGCGCCGATCATCCGTTCCGTCGGCCGAGAGACTAAAGTCCTGGCCCGGGCGGGCAAGGACCCAGTCCTAGTCGAGCAGGGTCGCCATTTGGCGGCTACGTTTCATGCGGAACTCACTTCGGATCTGCGCCTCCACGAGCTCTTCCTCGACAAGGTGAGGCAAGGGTGAGGGGAACCCGGCCCCGGGGCGCCGCTGTTACGATAGCGACTGGATGCCGTTCCTAAGGAGCTTGGTTCGGGAAGTGGTCAGAAAGGCCGCCCAGGATCCTCGGGTGCGCGACACGGCAAAGCGGGTCTTCGACGACGAAATCAAGCCGCGGGCCAAGCAGGCTTGGGACAAGGCGAAGCCCGAGGTCGAGGCCGCTTGGGAGAAAGCGAAGCCCGAGGTGCAGGCGGCCAAGGCTAAGGCGGTCCGGAAGGCGGCAAGCCTAGCCGACCGAGTCAACCAGGGCCTAAAGGAATCCGCGGCCCGGCAGGACGTACCCGGGGAGGGCTCGTCGAGGAAGGGCCCCGGGCCCTCCTGACGCCGAAGGCCGGCGGGCCGGCGAGAGTTCCGCTCAGTCTCACTGGGTGGGGCCGGCACTCGTGATGCGGCCGCGTACACTGCTGTTGTCTTCGTTTGGTCTGGTCTACCCTGTCGTGGCTTCTCCGGGCATCTACATATCAGTCCCGTTCTGCGCCCAGAAGTGCACGTACTGCAACTTCCAGTCCAATGTCTACGCTCGGGCACTGCGATCCGACTACATCCGATTCCTAGCTCAAGAACTCCTGGCAGAACCGGAATCGGGTGCCAACACGCTGTACTTCGGGGGCGGCAGTCCGAGCCTTCTCGAACCCGAAGAGTTCCAGCAGGTGGCGTCCAGCCTGCCGAAGAGTCAATGGGACGAGGCCACGATCGAGGTGGCTCCTGGCGAGGCGACGCCAGATCGGGTCGCGGCTTGGCGCGCCGCTAGCCTAGACCGCGCGAGCCTTGGAGTCCAGTCCTTCGACGAGAGAGTAGCCAAGGCATCCGGCCGCAAGCATGACGCCCAAACGGTCGCGTCCGACGTCCGCCTCCTCGCAGACTCGGGCATCCGGAATATTTCCGTCGACCTGATCGCGGGTCTCGCTCACCAGACCGAAGGGACTTGGCTGCAATCCCTCGAATGGGTGGAACGCATTGGTCCGGATCACGTGTCTGTCTACATGCTGGAGAGAGACGATGACAGCCGGCTCGGGAGAGAGCTCAGGGCCGGAGGACGTCGCTATGGTGCCTCCCAGGTCCCAGTCGAGGACCAGGTGCTGGACTTCTATCTGCTGGCGGTCGAGCGGTTACGGGCCATCGGCTACGAGCGCTATGAGATATCGAACTTTGCACGTGCCGGACGGCGCAGTATCCATAACCTCAAGTACTGGAGCATGCAGCCCTACCGCGGGTTCGGCAGCGACGCGCACTCGTTCGCGGGCCGTCGGCGATGGGCCAATGTCAGCACTGCTACCGAATACGTCTCCCGGATGGCACGAGGTGAGTCCCCTGCGTGCGCGATCGAGGATCTCGACGAGGGCAGGCTTCTCGAGGAACGCTTGCTGACCGGGCTCAGGACAAATGACGGAATTCTGCTGGAGCCGCACGAATGGCGGGAGGTCCGGCTCAAGGCGAGACCGCTCGTCGCCCGGGGATGGCTGGAGGCAGCGCGACCCTCATTGCGGCTCACGGATCGAGGTCTCCTATTCGCAGACCAAGCCGTCTCCGAGCTGCTCTTGTGAGCTTGGCGGAAGGATCCAAGAAGGTTCAGTCCATCCGCAACACGAGGGCACAACCCAGTCGCCTCCGGCCGGAAGCCCAAGAGTCTGTCAAGACCCTTGGAGGGGTGCTGCGCTGGATCCCGTCTTCGATGTCAAGCTCGCGATCCGCACTGACCTTCAACCGGTCGAGCCACTCCCCCGATCCCCCTTTCTCTGCTTCGGATTCCGGGACGGCAGGACCGTGGTTCTGGATCCGGTGCCCTGGCCTGCACTCCGGCAACAGACGCCTCAGGATGCGTGTGGCGCAGTCGCTGCCAGCACCCGAGCCCGAGACAGCAGCGCCTTGCCACTCTCGCAGACGGCAGCAGTGGCAAGCACCTCGTCCGCTGCCAGGTCGTCTGGAAGACCTCCCAACACCGAGGCCAGTTCGTCCGCCACCGGACGGCCGAAGCGCGCCTCGACAATTCGGAATAGAGATTCCGCACGGCCCTCCGCACGACCCTCCGCACGGCCCTCAGCGCGACCCCTCCGTAGGATCTTCTCCTCAATATTGAACTCGTAGTCCGCGATCATCTCCATCCTCTCCAGTGGATCCCCGATCGATTCGTGGGGCTGCGGAAGCACGAGCGCTCAGCACATGCTGAAGCCCCAGCCTGGGTCCGCGCCACCATCGGGCAGTCCCCGGACAGGCACCTCAGGATGCGGGTGGCCGCGGCGCTGCCAGCACTCGGGCCCGAGCCAGCAGCGCCTCGCCGCTCTCGCAGACTGCAGCGGTGGAGAGCATCTCGTCCGCTGCCGGTTCGCCTGGCAGTCCTCGCAACACTGAGGCCAGTTCGTCCGCGACCGGACGGCCGAAACGGGTCTCCACAATCCGGTACAGAGATTCCGCACGACCCTCCGCACGGCCCTCAGCGCGACCCCTCCGTAGGATCTTCTCCTCAATATTGAACTCGTAGTCCGCGATCATCTCCATCCTCTCCAGTGGATCCTCGATCGATTCGCGGGGCTGCGGTAGCACGAATGCTCAGCACATGCTGAAGCCCCAGCCTGGGTTCGCGCCACCATCGGGCAGTTCCCCGACAGGCACCTCAGGATGCGGGTGGCCGCGGCGCTGCCAGCACCCGGGCCCGAGCCAGCAGCGCCTCGCCGCTCTCGCAGACTGCAGCGGCGGAAAGCATCTCGTCCGCTGCCGGTTCGCCTGGCAGTCCTCGCAACACTGAGGCCAGTTCGTCCGCGACCGGACGGCCGAAACGGGTCTCCACAATCCGGTACAGAGATTCCGCACGACCCTCCGCACGGCCTCTCTGTAGGATCTTCTCCCCAATGTTGAACTCGTAATCCGCGATCATCTCCATCCTCTCTAGTGGATCCTCGAAGCGGCCCAGCCGCTGTCGCAGATCTGTCAGGTCAGCTGTCGGGAACCGCTCTGGCAGAACGTGCCAAGCGATCCAGTCTGCGAATGCCTTCAACGTGTCTGGAACGGCGCCGACAGACTTCGCGCCCGATATCACTATACGCCCCGCATCGGCGATCTGGCCCGGCTCGCTGGCCCGCTCCACCCGAAACACCGCCTCCACCAAGTTGCCCTCGGCGTTCTCCAGAGGCGCGCAGCGGTGTACATCCACCAACGCGTACTCCAGGGAAGCCGCGGCACGCCCAGACTGCGGCAGGTCCGGCCGCACCAAGTCTCGGACGTTCCGTCGCGCGGTCCAGGGCGGGCGCCCGCTGTACAGCACCAACGGCACGACAGGCGGTAGCCACTTGACGCCACGGCGTGCCAGGCGTTCGTACAGCATCCCGACATAGTTGAGCATCCGCAGCGACATCCAATAGTCAACTCCGGACTGGAACTCCAGCATGAGATGGACGTAGACCAGGCTATCGGGGCCCGCCGTCTCGAGGCCAGGGCAGCGAACACGCCAGAGCATGTCATTGGCACGCCGACGGAGTTCGCGATCACTGTGCTGGGGATCCTCTCGCACCAGCGTGCTCATGTCGGCCCCGCCGACCCAAGGCTCGCGCAGGAAGTGCCGAAGGAGCTGCTCCACATAGACGGGATCGGCGAAGAAGTTCTTGTATGCTGCGTCGCGCTCCATGGGCCGGTCGAGGCCATCATCTCCGGCCCCTCTGAACTCACTCAGTATAGCATAGTTACTAATGGTAATCGGACAATATATGGAATTTTTCATTGAATACAATCGTAAAAACAAAAATAAAAAGAAAATTAGTATGGATAACGAGGTTCCGGATCATGGAAACTCCTAGGCGCTGGCGCGGCACTGGCAAGAGACACCGGTACCAGTCGGCACGAACAGAGAGGGCCCGCGGTTGCCTCGACAGGACTGGCTAGTATCCGGATGCTCAAGAGCCAGCGCACGCCTTGACCGGTGCGGGACACCGGTCGAGCCGTGGCCGGCGAGGGCATTCCCTGGATCGCGATCCGGTTGGGGCGTTGCGGCAAGACGACGCAGGCCGGGACGGTGCGCGTGCGAGCCCGGACATCGGCGGAGCCTTCGCCGACAGCCCCGGCGCCCTGGCGGCTATGCCCGGAGAAACCTGGCCACTTCGTCCAGGCTGCGGGTCATGGCGTACTCCGGCAAGCTCTCGAGGAAGGTCCTGCCGTAGGGCTTGCTGACGACCCGGTTGTCCAGCAACGCCAGCACCCCCCGGTCGGTCCCCGCCCGGATCAGCCTGCCGAACCCCTGCTTCAGGGAGAGCACGGCCGACGGAATCTGGTAGTCGCGGAACGGGTTCCCTCCCGCCTGGCGGATCTGGTCGATGCGGGCCTGCACGATCGGATCCGACGGCACCGCGAACGGCAGCTTGTCGATGATCACGCAGCTGAGCTGGTCGCCCGGAACATCCACGCCCTGCCAGAAGCTGGCGGTGGCGAACAGGACGCAGTTCTCGGTGGTCCGGAACTTCTCGAGCAACGCGGCGTTGGACCCCTGCCCCTGCAGCAGGCAGGGATACTTGATGGAGAACGACGCCTCCTTGTGAATCCGCCGCATTTGGTGGTGGCTGGTGAAGAGCACGAACGCCCGGCCCTGCGACAGCTCGGTCAGGGCGATGATCTCGTCTACCGCGCGGCGCGGGAACCCGTCGCTGTTCGGGTCGGGCATGCCTTCGGGCAGATACAGCATCGCCTGACTGCCGTAGTCGAAGTGGCCGGGGATCGTCCGCTCGTTGGCCGCATTGAGACCGAGCCTCCCGCGGATGTACTCGAAGCCCCCGTCCACGGCAAGCGTCGCCGAGGCGAGGATCGCCGTCGCCCCGTCACGGAACAGCGCGTCCTCGAGGATGGGAGCCACATCGATCGGAGTCGCCTGCAGGAACACGCCCTTGCCGCGCTTCTCGAGCCAGTGCACGAAATTGCCGTAACGGTCCTCGGCAATGTGACTCAGCACCGGGTGCTCGTGCACTCCCCGGGCGGTGTCCGGCTCGATGTCATCCAGCAGGACGCGCAGGGTGAGCTGGAGCAGCTGGGCCCGATTGCGGAGGGGGTCGATCTGGTCGCTCTCCTTCCTGAGCGAACCGAGCTCGGCCCGGACACCGCCGAGTGCTGCGACCAGCTCCGCGTATTCGCTCGCGTGCTTGCGGCGGAATTCCGTGCGCTCTGCGAAGACCGCTCGCGGCTGCTCGGAATCGAACAGGGCGAAGAACCGGCTCGACGCTGCACGCAGGCCCTTGACCCGCCGGTCCAGTGCCTTGGAGCCGAACCGCCCGCGCTTGGCGGCGCTGCTCGTGTCGCGCGCCAGCTCATCCATCTGGAAGCTGCTCAGCCGCGCGCCGAAGAACTGACCGACGACCCCCTCGATCTCGTGCGCCTCGTCAAAGACTACGGCCTGGTATTCGGGCAGCACCGGCCCGAAGTCGTCCGTCCTCAGCGCGAGGTCAGCGAAGAACAGGTGGTGATTCACGATCACCAGGTCCGCCTCTCGAGCACGCTGGTGCATACGCGTGACGAAGCACTCCTCGAACATGTCGCACTTCCTGCCCGTACACGCCTCTTTCCTCGCGTCGAGTTCCGCCCAGGTCCTGCTGCTGGCCGGAAGGTCCGGCAACTCGGCGCGATCGCCGGTCTCGGTCTGCCGCGCCCAGTCGCGGATCAGGCTCAAGTCGACGAATGCTTCAGTCCCGGTCAGGCGAGGCTGGAGTTCCTTCTCGTGCAGCTTCTGGAGGCAGAGGAAGTTTCCGCGCCCCTTCATCACCGCGACGCGCAGCCGCCCGCCGAGGATCTCCTCGAGCAAGGGCACGTCCTTGCGGATGAGCTGGTCCTGCAGGTTCTTCGTGCCCGTGGAGACGACGGCCCGCTTGCCGGACAGAATCAGGGGGACCAGGTAGGCGAGGGTCTTGCCAGTGCCCGTGCCGGCCTCGACGACAAGGTGACGCTCTTCCTCGAGCGAGGCGAGCACCTCGCTCGCCATGTCGAACTGGCCAGGCCTGTGCTCCCATCCGGGCAGGGACCGGGAGAGCAGGCCCCCGGGCCGGAAGAACTCCTCGACGGTGAGGTCTGGACCCGCCTCTGCCACGCGCTCCCCGCCGCCCCTTACTCTAGCGACCACTCCCGCTGCAGCTGCCTTGCGTAGCCGCGAGGCTAGCGAGCAGGCTCTCGTAACTGTCGGTGACGGAATCCCAGTCGTATCTCGAGGCGGCCTCGCCTGCCGCCGCCGCGCGCAGCGGCTCCAAGACGCCCGCAGGCGCGCCGGAGAGCTCCTCGATACGGTCGCGGAGCGATCCGGCCCCGCCGGTAAACGCAAGCCCCGCCCGCCCGGCGACCTCCCGGTTCTCCGGTGTGTCCAGGTAAAGGACCGCGCAGCGCCGTCCCATCGCCTCCACGAGAGCCGGGTGCGTCCCACCGACCTCGGTGGCATGGATGTAGGCGAGGCAGTGCGACTGCAATTCCGCGTAGCCGTCGCCATAGACCGGGCCCGCGAACTGGATGCGCGGGTCGCTTATGGCCCTCACCCGCCGGATGTACGTCGCCGCGTAGGGAGCGTCCCCGACCATCACGAGCTTTCGATCCGAGCGGCTCCGCCGGAATTCCTCGGCTACGAGCAGGGCGTTGTTCTCAGGCTCGAAGCGGCTGACGTACAGGAAGTAGCCGCCGCGCTCCAGTCCCAGCTCCTCCAGCTTGCGCTGGGTCCGGGCCGGGCCAGCGGGCGCGCCGTACGGGATGAAGGGCGTCTGGAGCCCGTAGCGCTCGGCATAGTACCGCTGGATCACTCGCGCGTCAGTTACGACCGTCTCGGGACACAGCGTCGCGAGGCGTTCCGAAAAGTGGAACCATGCGCGAGCCGCCCGGTTCCACTTCCTGCGCTTGCGCTCGAGGCCGTCGACGTTCAGCGCGGTCGGGATGCCGAGCATCCTCGTCCAGCAGCAGAACACCGCGTTCGCCGCGTTGCAGAGAATGACCGCGTCGGCGCCTTTCCGCGCAAGGTGGAAGCAGGACAGGGCGGTGTGCGCCGCCGTGTCGAGGTGCTTGGTGCGGATCGTCGGCAGCACGACCAGCCGGACGCCCTTCCAGGTCCGGCACCCCCGCATGGCGTGGTGCGAACGGCAGTAGACGGTGACGTCGTGTCCGCGAGCGGCCAGGCGCGTGGCGAGCTGCTCGGCAAATGTCTCGAATCCGCCGTAGTTTGCAGGAATGCCGCGAGTGCCCAGCAGGGCAATTCTCATCGTGCCGGACTGCCGATCTGCCGCGGGAGCGCTTCCGGATCGGACTGCCTCGCGGCAGCATCGCCCTCGAGGGGAAAGCTCACCGGACTGTACTGGAACCAAGCCGCCATGTAGGATTCGTCGGACCGCCTGCGGGCCTGGATCAGGCGCCGCTTGCGCAGCGTCCGCTTCCAGTCCCGGAACAGGTAATAGAAGGCAGGCAGGGACGAGCGCTCGACGAGCATGCAGTAGGCAACGATGCCCGCATCACGCAAGGTGATCGGCACGAAGTTGCGCAGGTACAGCCGCAGCGTGATGTTCTTCATCCGCATCAGGAAACGGTTCTTGACCGAATGCATGTTGATGGCAGGCGGAAGCTCGCTGCGCATGCCGGGGCGCAGCGCCCGGACGTGGTACGCCGCGGCGCGCGGGTTGAAGACGCACCGCCAGCCCAGCAGCTGCGACCGCCAGGCCACGTCCGCGTCCTCTCGGTACGTGAAGAAATCGGGATCGAAGAACTCGCCGTCGACGGAGATGTCCTCGATCATCCTCCGCCGATAGCACGCAGCGGCCGCCGTCGCTCCGAACACATACTCGAAATGACGGTAGTGGCCGTTGATCGCCTCCATGGAGCCGCGGTCCTTGTGACGCAGCATGGGCGTGAAGTACATGCCCGTGGAATCCAGCCTCTGGCGGCCCTCTATGTCGAAGCTGGCGTCTGCCAGCAGCAGCTTGCCGCAGATCGTGCCGACCCGCGGGTGGACATCGCCGATGGCGATGAGCCGCGCGATGAAGTTCGAGAGCAGCAGCACATCCGGGTTCAGGGTCAGGATCCAGTCCCCGCCCGCGAGCGCGATCGCCTGGTTCTGGGCGGCAGCGAAGCCGACGTTCTCCTCGTTGTAGACGATCCGGCAACGATCCTCGAACATCTCGAGGATGTCGCAGGTGCCGTCGGTGGAGGCGTTGTCGATGACGATGACTTCCAGGGGCCTGTGCGTCTGCTCGAGCACGGACTCCAGGCAGCGGCGGATGAACCGGCCGCTGTTGTAGGTAACCACGGTGACGGAGACTGGGGACCGGTCCGGCATGAATCGAGATCCGCTTGAATGGGGCCTAGGACGGAATCACCGGCGCAAGAGATCAGCCCGTTCGGCCCGGATAGGCATCGAGCACGACTCGGAGCGTCGCTCCGTACGCATCGGCCACTTCGGGCGACCGGCTCGAGACCAGGCACCCGAACTGCCGCATGGCCAGGCCGAGGGAGACTGCCCTGCTCAAGCGGCGCTGGACATGCGACGGGTAATGTTTCTCGGCGTAGCGCAACATCCCAAGATACCAAGCGTTCAGCCTGGTTCCCGCGGACAGCCGCCGGACGGCGTGACCGCCCTTGTGCCGGGCGACAGCTGCGGGCACGTACCGGAGGGTGAATCCGGCATTCCGGAAGCGCTTGCACAGGTCGACATCCTCGAACCATACCGGATGGAATCGCTCGTCCATCCCGCCCACCAGGCAGAAGGCATCCCTGCGAAGCAGGAGGAAGGCGCCGGCGGGCTGCTCGACGTCGCGCCCCCTGGCTGGATCCATGTCCAGCAGTCGGTAGCGGCGATTGACCGGGTTGCGCGGCCAGGCCCGATTGGCTCCGAGGGCCTCCAGCGCTAGCGCCCACGGCGACGGCAGCGACCGGGCGAGAAAGCCTACCTGCGGCGCCCCGTGGCAGTCGGCCAGCAAGCCCCCAGCGCCTGCCACGGCGGCGCTCTCACAGGCACCGACGAGCGCGTCCACGCCGGTCAGCAGCTCGCAGTCCGGGTTCAGGAGCAG
Organism: Bryobacterales bacterium; assembly: GCA_965263255.1. Lineage (GTDB taxonomy): Bacteria > Acidobacteriota > Terriglobia > Bryobacterales > UBA6623 > VXMF01. The sequence goes on along the minus strand of CBDHHA010000008.1, from coordinate 4,478,644 downwards.
GATGTACGGCTCGGTGGTCGCCGCCACGCCCTGGTTGACTGCCCCGGCGAATCCGCGGTTCTCGTCGTTCTCGATCCAAAGGATCGCGGGATGCCGGGCGCGGAGTTCGGGAGTGGCGGATCGCTCCTGCGCGTTGTCGATCACCACGACACGGGCAACCTTCCCGACAAGCGAGTCCAGGCACGCCGGCAGCTCTTCCGCCGACCGGTAGGCGATGACAACCGCAACAATCGGGGGAGTCATGAGGCGGGGTGCCTCTGCAGCCGCACCAGACGGAAATACCACTTCCAGTACGAGTCCCAGCCGGACGCAGCCTGGAATTCGGCGATCTCGCGCTCCCCCTGGCACAGGGCGCTGGCCAGGGCGGCTTCCCCTGGACGGGGCCCGGGACGCCAGTGCGATCGAAAGTCGGCCAGCCCCAGCCAGGTTCCGCGCAGCCAAGGGGCGAGCTTGCCCCGGCAAGCGGCCAGTGCGAACCAGAGCAGCTGGGCGACCGCCAGCGGAGGGCCGAACCGCAGCAGCATCTCCTCGGAATAGTGCTTCGCCACGAGCGCCAGCTGATGCCGGGTAATCCATGCAACGCTGCGGTCGGTCCAGCGACCGCCCGTCTCGCTCCCACGGTGCCACGCCCGGGCCTGCGGCACGTACACGCCGCAGAGCCCGAGCGCGGCCGCCCGCATGCCCAGATCGACGTCTTCCAGGTAGGCGAAGAAGGACTCGTCGAAGATGCCGGCACGGGAGAAGAACTCGCGCCGGAACAGCGATGCCGTGGCAGAAGGGAAGTAGGTCGCCCTCGGCTCGCAGAAGGCCGGGCCGTCGGGCCTGCCGTGGCCGAGCCGCCACGCGGCACCCCCGCGGCAGACGGCGTCTCCCGCGCCGTCGAGCAGGTCGCGGCGTGTCGCGTCGAATATCTTCCCGGTCGCGAACCATGCACCCGCTCCGGACGCTGCCGCCAGCAGTTCCGCAATCCAGTCGGGCGCCAGTTCGACGTCGTTGTTGAGGAGCAGGACCCAGTCCCCGCGGGCCTGCTCGATCCCTCGATTGAGCGCGTGGCTGACGCCGAGGTTCCTGCCGAGCAGGACCGTCGTGGCCCCGTGCGACCGGGCCACGCCCTCCGATCCGTCGGACGATCCGTTGTCGACAACGATGACATCCGTGGCATGGCCGGGCGGCAGACGCTGGGCCGCCACGGATCCGAGCACCCGCTCGAGCAGGTCGGCGCGGTTGAGGTGCGGAATGACCACTGACACGGTCATCGCTTGGGCAGGGCCGGGGCCTCCGGCCAAGCTTTACACTAACGAAACGGTAGTGCCCGCGGGCAGCACCGGACCCAACGACGATGACCGCATCCTTCGATGTCGAACGGGTCAGGAGCATGTTCCCAGCGTTGGCGAGCGGCGCGGGGCCCGACCGGGACGTGTTCTTCGACGGCCCGGGAGGGACGCAGGTCCCGGCGCGGGTGATCGAGGCGATCACCAGCTGCCTCACCGATGCCAATGCGAACCTGCACGGCCCGTTCCGCACCAGCCGCGAGGCCGACAGCCTGGTCGCCGAGGCCCACCGGGCCGCCGCCGACCTGCTCGGGTGCAGCGAGCGGGAGGTCATCTACGGCCCGAACATGACGACCCTCGCCTTCTGGCTGAGCCGCTCGCTTGCCTGCGAGTTCCAGCCCGGCGACGAGGTCATCGTGACCAGGCTCGACCATGACGCGAATCACGCGCCGTGGATCAGCCTGGCCGAGCACGGGATCCGCGTCAGGGAGGTGCCGTTCCGGCGGGAGGACTGCACTCTCGACCTCGACGACCTGCGGTCGAAGCTGTCGTCGCGGACGAAGCTGGTCGCCGTCGGATACGCCTCGAACGCTGTCGGCACGATCAGCGATGTCGCGACCGTGGTCCGCGAGGCGCACGCCGCCGGCGCCCGCGTCTTCGTGGACGCCGTGCATTTCGCCCCGCACGGCCCGATCGACGTGAGGGACCTGGACTGCGACTTCCTGGCCTGCTCCGTGTACAAGTTCTTCGGACCGCACCAGGGGGTGCTGTACGGAAAGCTGGAACACCTGGAGCGGCTGCGCGCCTACAAGGTGCGGCCGGCCGGCAACTCCCTGCCCGGACGCTTCGAGACGGGTACCCAGAACCACGAGTGCATGGCGGGCGCAACGGCGGCCATCAATCATCTCGCGGACCTGGGAGGCAGCGGCAGCGGTTCGGTCGCGGCGAGCCGGCGGGAGCGCGTGCTTGCCGGCATGCGCGCCGTCCGCGAGTACGAGCGGGGACTCTCGGTCCGCCTGCTGCGAGGGCTCGACAGCATTCCGGAAGTCGAGACGTACGGGATCACGGACGAATCGCGCTTCGAATGGCGCACGCCTACGTTCGGGATCCGAGTGCGAGGCAAGTCCCCGAAGCGGGTCGCCGAGGAGCTGGGAGAGAGGCGGATCTTCGTCTGGGACGGGAACTTCTACGCCCTGAACGTCACCGAGGACCTTGGACTGGAGGAATCCGGCGGGCTGGTGCGCATCGGTCTCGTCCACTACAACACGGCTTCCGAGATCGACCGGCTGATCAGGGAACTGCGGGTCATCGCGGCGCGGCCGTAGCCGGGGCCGCACTCAGAACTCGGGGAGGTTCCGCATCATCGACGACGTGTCGCCGCCCCGCGCGAGCCGCGCGGAATCCAGAACCTGGCGGGACGGATCGTGGACAGTGCCGAGGTAGCGCATGGACCCTCTCGAGCCGCCCATCATCACCACGATGTAACGCCGGGAAGGGTAGCGCAGGACCTGGAACTGGAGCTCGTCCTCCTCGCCGCTGACCCAATCCTCGGCCTCTGGCTCCCCGAGCCTCGAGACCACCTCGAAATAGCTGTCGTTGTTCGAGAGTCCCAGGTAGCGCTGGTCCGCCGTGGAGGTGTCGGCCTCGAAGAGACGTTCCAATGGATTGTGCAGCCCGCCCACGACGACGGCAAAAACAACGAGACCAGCCAGCAGCGCACCCCCGACCGCAATGGCCAGGAGCCGGAGCGTCTTCGCGTCCGATCCTGTGACAAAGCGCTGCTTCGGAGGCGGGGCGGCCGATTGCGGCACCCGGCTGGCGCGCGTCGAGGGCATCTCGGCCACGACTCTGCGGTACGGGTAGACCCCGCCGGCCTTGTGCTCGAGTTCGCGGCGCAGGCCGAGGATCACAACCGGCGAGTCCGTGCTGCTCGCCACGCCTAGGTGACTCCGCGGGATCCAGAACTCCTCGCCCGTGCCGCCGTTGCGGACCTGGATCTCCGACCAAGTCGAATCCGAGAGCGTCCACTCGTTTCGCTCGATGCCGCGAATGGCGGGATAGAACGAGAACCGGCGGCTCTCCAGGCCGGCCAGGGGCGACTGAGGCGGTTCCTTTACCATGCGCCAAGCCTCCGAGGCTTCAATATAACCCTCTCAGTGCCTTCGCATCACGAGCACGCGGAAGGTCTCGCCCAGCCCGAAGAGCAGCGACTTGAGCTGCAGGCGAAGCGCGGTCCGGCGCCTCTCCGTCCGCCCCGCCAGCGCGTAGGCGAACTCGTCGGCCTTGCCGGCCTCGAGCAGGAAGGACTGCTGGCTCCTCAGCGGCAAGACGTCGAAGCCCGCGTCCCGGCCGGCGTCCTCGAGCGCGCTGAAGTTGACATGCGCAGTGATGTCGCGGCGGCCTGGTTCGGCGAGTACGTCCGGGTCGGCCCGGTGGCGCGCGTAGCTCATCAGCGACCCCTCCGGGAAGCGCCCGCCGCGTTCCACCTCGTCACGCGTGTAGCCGTAGTCGATGGCAAGCAGCCAGCCGCGCTCGAGGACCGCGCCGATGCGCTCGACTGCCGCCACCTGCCGGTCGCAGGTCTCGATGCGTCCCCCGTCCGGGAGGCGCGGCAGCCCGCGAGGCTCGGGACAGGGCCCGACGGATTCCCAGACGAAGCGGCCGTTCGCGAGCCCTACCCGGCGCTCGAACCAAGCCCCGCCGGCTCGCTCGACCACGTCAACCGGCAGGGCGTCGAAGAATTCATTGCAGAAGACCACGCCGGACACGCGTCGATCGGGCAGCTCGTCCCCGAATTCCACCGGAATCCAGTCCAAGTCCGGCATGCAGCGGCACACCTCCTCGGCGGTCTCGCCCCGCCCCGGACCCAGTTCCAGGACCGTGAACGGCCCGGCCGGGTCGAGCTGGGTCCTCCAGCGGCCGAACTGCTGGGCGAGCAGCCGCCCGAAGACTGGCTGCAGCTGCGCATTGGTGTAGAAGTCGCCGGACTTGCCGAACGGGTCCCGGCCGCCAGCGTAGTAGCCGGACACCGGATCGTACAGGGCCAGTTCCATGAACCTGCGGAACGGGATCGGCCCGGCGTCCCGGATCTCGGCCGCGATGGCCTGCGCGACATCGTGCGGCGCGGTCAACGCTTCAACTCGTACGGTGCCGCGGGATTGTCGGTGCTCTGCGGCGTGTACTCGAACATTTCGACGAAATAGTCGTGCAGACCTTCGAATATCATCCGCTGCAGGATCCACCGGAACTGCGGGTGGGCCATGTCTCGCGGATGGATCTCCAAGTAGTATGTATGGATGTTGGCGGGCTTGTTCTTGAGGTCGATGACGAGTTCGATCCGGCCCGCCCCGGTTCTTCTCACGTCGAAGACCAGCAGCGGGTGGGAGTACTTGTCCAGCTCCTGCCGCAGGGCCGCTAGCCGGTCGGACCGCCGTCCACTAACGGCAAGGATAGCAACGCAAGCGGGGAGCCGCCGAGGCCTTCAGGGGGACTCGCTCATGCGCGGCTGGCTTGAAGGGGAACCGCCCGGCCAGGGCCGGGGAGGCTCCGAGTCGGGCTGGCCCCACGCGGCCGGGCGAATCCTGTTCTTCTGCATGGTGCTGCTGGCTGCGGCGGCAGGCTGGCTGGTGATGACCCGCCCGGTCCACCGGATCGAGGGAGACTTCCTGGAGAGGGAGGATCGCGGCGTGGTCGACGGGTGGCTCGGGGAGCAGCTGCTCGGCCCGGTAGCGGAGACGAGGGCCCGCGCCTTGATCGCCGTGTCGCGGATCCAGGGCCGTGAAGCGGTCGAGGATTTGGTGCGGGCAACCCGTGATCCCGCCCCCTCCGTCCGCGCGGCGAGCGCGTTTGCGATCGGATGCGTCCTCGACACCCGCGCAGGGGGCGGGCCGCCCCCCCAGAGCGCCGTCGCAGCTCTGAAGGCCCTGCTTGAGGACGACGAGCGCGTGGTCGCGGCCCGCGCTGTCGAGGCCCTCGGCAAGCTCGGCAGCGAGGCGACCGCGGAGGAGGTCACGCGGACGGCCGCGCCCATCGCGACGGCGATGACGGCCCTGATGCGAATGGGTGCCCGGGACGTGTCGGGCTACGTGGCCGAGTACCTCGACTCGGACGACCAGGACAGCCGCTGGGCGGCAGCGCTGGCGGCAGCGGATCTGGGATTGGTCCGCGAGCCCGCCGTCTGGGCCCGCCTGCTGCCGCTGGTGACAGACGAGAACGACTTCGTGAGGGCTGCCGCCCTAAGGGCGGTGGGGGGCGGCGTTGCGGACGAGGGAGTGCTGGAGCGCGTGCGTGGCGGCCTCGACCACCGCGACCCCAAGGTGCGGTTCGAAGCCCGAACCGCGCTGGAGGCCCTCGCGGGCACGCCGCCCCAGCTGGCCCTGCCGGCCGGAGAGCCGTATCTGGAATCCGGGCGCGCCCGGCCGCCGGAAACGCCCCTGCTGGAGTCGGGCGACTATCAGAGGGTTGCCAAGACCCTGGGCGCGCGGCTGCGCCTGCGCACCTCCCTGGGGGACTTCGAGATCGAGCTGGACTACGACCAAGCCCCGCTCACGTCCGAGCACTTCCGGCAGCGCGCCAACGCAGGCATGCTCGACGGCGCGGAATTCGCAGGCGTACGCCCGAACGGCTACGCCGTGGCGGGGGCGCCGCTCGGTCCGATGCGCTCGGAACTGAACCCGAAGCCGTTCCTGCGCGGCAGCCTGGGCCTGTTGCGGCAGGGCGACGCGTCCGGCGGCGGATTCTTCCTGTGCCTGACATCCCTCCCGCTCGCCGACGGGCGCTACGTCAACTTCGGGCGCCTGGTGTCGGGCGACAGCCAGCTGGACGGCATCGTGCCGGGATTGTCCGTGATTGCGGTCCGGGAGATTCCCTAGCGGATGCGGTCCCAAGAAAAACGAGAGCGGGGACTCGACAGGGCCGCAATTCTGGTATAGTTCAATGCGAAACGGTCCGTCCCGGCACCGGGGCGGACAGCATTCATGCGAATCACTCTCGGAAGGAGAATGCCAGGTGAGTTCTAACAAACCCCACGACGGGCCCTCGACAGGGCCCCCGCAAGAACCGCGGAGCGGCTTCTCCCGGCGCCTCTTCATCGAGGGCGTCGGGGTCGGAGCCGGTGCGGTCGGCGCGCTCGGGGTGGCTGAACCGGCCCGCGCGGACAACCACGAAGTGGTTGGGCCCGATCCGGTGGCAATCACCCTGAACATCAACGGCAAGAGCCACAATCTCAGCGTGGAGCCCCGCGTCACCCTGGTGGACGCGCTCCGCAACATGCTCGACCACACAGGTGCCAAGAAGGTCTGCGACCGCGCGACCTGCGGCGCCTGCACCGTCATCGTCGACGGCAGCCCGGTGTATTCCTGCACCCTGCTGGCGATCGAGGCGCAAGGCCGCATGATCGAGACGATCGAAGGCATTTCGAGCGACGACGCGATGCATCCGGTGCAGACCCAGTTCGTCGAGAACGACGCCCAGCAGTGCGGCTTCTGCACGCCGGGCCTGGTGATGGCGGGCAAGGCGGTCGTGGACCGCAACCCCAGTCCGTCGATGGCGGATGTCGAGAGCGGGCTGTGCGGCAACATCTGCCGCTGCGGCACCTACGTCGGAGTCCGCAAGGCCGTTTACGAAGCGGCCAGGGAGCGTGCGTGATGGCTACGAAGTACGATTGGCCGGCAGCTGAAGACCGCAGTCTGATCGGCAAGAGACACAACCGGGTCGACGGGCCTGCGAAGGCGCGCGGCGTTGCGAAATACTCCTACGACCGCAATCTGGACGGCATGCTTGTCGCCCGCCTGGTGACCTCTTCGGTCGCGCACGGGCGGATCCTCGGCATCGACACGTCGGCTGCGGAGAAGGTCGCGGGCTACAAGGGCCACGTGAACATCCTCAACGTGGGCGACGAGGTCCAGTGGGTAGGGGCGGAGATCCTCGCGATCTGCGCCGACACCGAAGAGCATGCCCGCGACGCGGCGGCGGCAGTGAACGTCCACTTCGAGCAACTGCCCCACTGGGTCAAGGAGGAGGATGTCAAGAAGGCCGGCGCGGCGAACCGCGTCAAGCCGGCCAAGGACGACACCAAGGGTCCGGACCTGGCAGAGGCCTGGAACAGCGCCGACGCGACCGTCGAGGGCTATTACGGCCTGGGCATCATCACCCACTGCTGCCTCGAGCCGCACGGTCAGGTCGTGGACTGGACCGGCGACGAGATCAAGGTGTACGCATCCACGCAGGCGGTAGCGCGGATTCCGGGCGATCTGGCCAAGGGCCTCTCGCGCGACGAGTCCATCGGCACGGTCGACGCCGAGGCAGTGCACGTGATCACGCCTTACATGGGCGGCGGATTCGGTTCGAAGTTCAACATCGACACCTGGGGCATTGCCTGCGCCCAGCTCTCGAAGAGGACCGGCAAGCCGGTGAAGCTGATGCTGGACCGCGACGAGGAGCTGATGGTCGCCGGCGGCCGTCCGTCGGACTACGGCAACATCAAGGCCGGGGCCAAGAAGGACGGCACGCTGGTGGCGTACGAGGCCGAGACATGGTCGACCGGCGGCATCGCCGGGCGCGGGAGCCCGCCGGTTCCCTATGTCTACAACAACGAGGAGCGGCTGGCCCAGAAGGCGCGCCACCTCAATGTCTCGACCAACATCGGGCCGGCCCGCGCCTGGCGCGCGCCGAACCACCCGCAGGCGGCAGTCCTCACGATGTGCCCGCTGGACGACCTGGCTGCGAAGCTGGACATGGATCCGGTCGAGTTCTTCAAGAAGAACGCGGACCTGACAGCCCGGCCGGAGGTGTACAGGGACGAGATCGACAAGTGCGCGGAGATGATCGGCTGGAAGGAGCGGTGGCACAAGCGCGGCGACTCCGGCCCCGGCCCGGTCAAGCGCGGCCTCGGGCTCTCGCTGCACACTTGGGGCGGGCGCCCGCACGACTCCACCTGCGAAGTCCGCATCCAGCCTGACGGGGGCGTGTCAGTGAACCTGGCCAGCCAGGACCTGGGAGTCGGCACCTACACGACGCTGTCAGTCGTCGCGGCCGAGACCCTCGGCCTGCAGATCCCCGACATCAAGGTCAACATAGGGAGCTCGAAGCTTCCGATCTCCGGCGCATCCGGCGGCTCGACGACGGTTGGCGGAACGTCCGCATCGACCAGGCGGGCGACGGTCAACGCGCTCGAGGAGCTCAAGGGAGTCGTGGCCGAGTCCCTGGGCGTGGAGGCAGGCGATCTGGTCGCCAAGGACGGCAAGGTCTTCGCCAAGTCCGACCCGTCGAAGTCGCTGAGCTGGGTCGACGCGTGCAAGAAGCTCGGCAACCGCACGATCACGGGCCAGGGCAAGCAGCCCGACCGCGAAGGCGGCAAGCTGAACGACTCGGGTGTCGGCGGCGTCCAGATGGCGGATGTCTCGGTCGATGTCGAGACCGGTGTCGTGACGATCAACAAGCTCGCGGCCGTCCAGGACGTCGGGCTGGTGCTTTGCCTCGAGCAGTCCGAGAGCCAGGTCTACGGCGCGATGATCCAAGGCGTGGCGTGGGCCCTGTACGAGGAGGCGATCTACGACCAGGCGACCGGCAAGATGCTGAATCCCGACATGGAGTTCTACAAGCTTCCCGGCGCCGCTGACATCGGGGAGATGGAAGTCCACATGGTCCAGAACAAGTACGACGACCGCGGTGTGATTGGCATCGGCGAGCCGCCGGCCATCTCGCCCGGCGCTGCGATCTCGAACGCCGTGGCGAACGCCATCGGCGTGAGGGTGCCGACCCTGCCTCTGACGCCCGACCGCGTGCTGGCAGCTCTCGGAAACGCATAAGGGAGGTAACGAACCATGAACAACTTCGAATACATCGCTCCCACGGACGTCCTGGCGGCCGCGCAGGCGCTGAGCCCCGATGCCGGGGTGACTGCCGTGCTGGCAGGCGGAACGGACCTGCTGAGCCTGATGAAGGAACGAGTCGAGAGACCGACGCGCGTCGTGAGCCTCCGCAACGTCCGCACGCTGCGGGGCGTCTCGAAGGCGGGCGGCGGCCTGCGGATCGGGGCCATGGCCACGGTCCAGGAACTGCTCGACTCCAAGGCGGCCGCGCCCTACAAGTCGCTCCTGCAGGCGGGCCGGGGGATCACGGCCCCGCAAGTGCGGGCGATGGGCACGGTGGTCGGCGACCTCCTCCAGCGCCCGCGGTGCTGGTACTTCCGCAACGGGTACGGCCTGCTGGCCATGAACGAGGGCGAGTCGCTCGTCCCGAACGGCGAGAACCGCTACCACGCGATACTCGGCAACAAGGGGCCTGCATACTTCGTCAGCGCCTCCAGCTTCGCGCCCGCACTGATCTCGCTCGGAGCGAGCGTCACCGTGGCCGGACCGGAGGGCGAGCGGCAAATGGCGGTCGCGGACCTGTTCCAGATCCCGTCCTCGGACTCCGAGAGGGAGAACACCCTGGCGCCGAACGAGATCGTGACGGAGATCAACGTCCCGGCATCGTCCGGCTGGAAGACAGCGACGTACGAAGTCCGCCAGCGGCAGCTGCTGGACTGGCCGCTGGTGACTGCCTCGGTGGCAATCCGCGAGCGGGGCGGCAGCATCTCGGACGCTCGCGTCGTGCTGGGTCACGTCGCGCCGATCCCGTGGAGATCCTCTGAGGCGGAGACCGCGCTCAAGGGCCAGCCGTCCGGCGAGAGTTCCGGGGAGGCCGCGGGCAAGGCAGCCGTTTCCGCTGCGACGCCGCTGAGCCAGAACAAGGCCAAGGTGCAGCTGGCGGCTGTCGCGGTCAAGCGCGCCGTCGCGGCGGCAGCGTAGCCGCACGGGAGAACCCATGGCCGCCGGGGATCGCTCCCCGGCGGCCATCCGACCTACCGAGGACGAGGCCAGGCATGTCCAGGAATCGAGGAGCGGGACTCAAGGTCCTGACTCACCGTTGCACGGATCTCCGCTGGAAGGGGATGTATATCGACGCTGACGACGACCCGACCGTGCAGCTGTCAAACACCAGGATCTACTGGTGCGACCAGACCCAGAAGCCAGTGGGTCCGGACGGGGACGTCGTGGACGAGGACACCTGCACGGCCTCGCGCCGGTGCTACGACGCACTCTAGCGGTCGCGTCAATTCCGCAAAGGGAAGGGCCCGAGAGCGCGGGCCGCGACAGATAAGGATCCTGGACGGCCAGCTCGGCCGGAAGCGGCTTCTGCGGTTCAGCGACCGCTCAGGCGCCCGTACGGCTGTTCGAAGTACTTCTCGAATATCCAGTCCGGCTGCCACCTGTCCCGGTTTCGCCCCCGCCCCGTGAGGTCGATCTCCATCGGAATGGGGTCGGCCACGGAGAGGGGATCGCCGTCGCCAACCTGCCGCTGCCACTCGCGCATCCGGGCAGTGAGGTCATCGACCCTGCGCGCGTGGGCCGGCTCGGAAGCCAGATTCCTCGTCTCATGCGGGTCGGACTGCAAGTCGAAGAGTTGCAGGTGGTCGATTCGGGGGTAGCGAATGAGCTTCCACCGATCGTCCCTCACGGCCTTCATCAGGTCTCGGAACGTGGTGAAGATCGAGTCTCGCTCTGACGCGGCCTCGCCGCGCCAGAGGGGGGACAGATCCATGCCGTCGATGCCGCCGGGCATTCCCACGTCGAGGAGCGAGCACAGCGTCGGAAAGATGTCGTGCAGGTAGGAGAGGGCCGTCGATTCCCCGCCCTGCGGGATACCGGGCCCGGCGAACACCAGCGGGGCGCCCATCGAATGCTCGTACACGTTCTGCTTCCCGAGCAGCCCGTGGCTGCCCACCGCGAGACCGTGGTCGGCAGTGTAGACCACGATCGTGTTGCCGGCATGCGGGCCCGCCTCGAGTTCCCTCAGGATCCGGCCGACCTGGCGGTCGAGATGCGTGATCAGGCCGTAGTACTCGGACAGCTGGTCCTGCACGACGAGCTCCGTCCGCGGCCAGGGCCCGAGACTCTCGTCACGGCCGGTCATGTGGCCGTTGTTGAACGGGTGCTGCGGCGCGAAGTTCGGAGGCAGGGGCGGGGGATTCCGGTAGTACATCCGACGGTACTTCGGAGGCGGGTTTCGAGGATCGTGAGGGGCGGTGAACGCAACGTACGCGAAGAATGGCTCCTCGTCCCCGTAATTGCGCAGGAACTCGATCGCCGCGTCGGCGAAGAGCGTGCTCGAGAAGCGGATGCCTTCCCGCTCGCCGTGCAGCTCGCCATCGGCGCCGAGGTCGACGATGGGCACCCTGACGTGGTCGGACATGCCTCCGAACATGATGTTGCGCCCGGCCCGGAAGCTCCGGAGGAAGGAGGGCCGTCCGTTGTGCCACTTGCCAGTGCCGAACGTCGCGAAGCCGTTCCGGCCGAGCAGTTCGCCTAGCGTGGTCTCTCCCTCCAGATCCGAAGGGATCCGGAAGAAGCTCTTCCCGGTGTTGAGCATCGCCCGGCTGGGCACGCAGACGGCCCCGCCCCGGGACCCCATGCAGTAGGCGCGGCGGAAGCTGAAGCCCCGGGCGACCAAGCGGTCGAGGTGCGGGGTCCGGATGTGGGGATTGCCGTGGGCGCCGATTGTGTCGGGCCGCTGGTCGTCAGCGAGGAGCAGCAGCACGTTGGGCTTATCGGCCCGGACGGCCGCGACCAGCACGAGGGCCAGCAGGAGCTTCCAAGGCTTCATATGGCGTGCGGCCAGTATAGCCGTGCCCCGCGCACGGAGCCGTCGAGCCGTCGACCCAAGACTGCGCGCGGACCGGAGGGAATCCGGTCCGCAGCTGGGCGCTCAAGGTCCTCCCCCGCGAGCCACACCCCGGTCAGGGCCGACGTTCCAGCACGTATACTCACTTACTGCGATGACCAGCGCCCGCCGCATTTCGTCCCTGCTGCTGCCAGCCTCGTTCCTTTGGGCGGCCCTTCCGCTAGTGGCCCAGCCCAACATTCTCTTCCTGATGTCGGACGATCACGCCGCCCACGCCCTCGGGGCCTACGGCGGCCGGCTGGCGGAGCTTGACCCGACTCCCGCCCTCGACAAACTGGCAGGGGAGGGAATGCTGTTCGAGAACGCGTTCTGCACGAACTCGATCTGCACGCCGAGCCGCGCAACGCTCCTGACCGGGCAGTACAGCCACGTGAACCGCGTGACCACACTGAACGGCCACCTCGAGGGCGATCGCCAGTACGTGGCGAACCTGATCCGCGAGGCGGGCTACCAGACCGCGATGGTCGGGAAGTGGCACTTGAAGCGGGAGCCTGCGTTCGACTACTACTGCGTGCTCCCGGGCCAGGGTTCGTACTTCAATCCGGTGATGAGGGAGTCCGGCCGGCCCTGGCCCGACAACCTGCGCCGCTTCTCGGGATACGACTCGACTCACTCCACCGACGCGATCGTGACGGCCTCGATCGACTGGCTCAAGAAGCGGGACAAGACGCGCCCGTTCTTTCTGATGACTCACTTCAAGGCTCCGCACGACAACTTCGAGAACGCCGAGCGCTACGACTTCCTGTACGAGGACACTCCGATCCCCGAGCCCGGCAGCCTCTGGAGAGTTCCGAACCACGGATCGGAGGCAACCCGGGGCGCCGGCACATCCATCGGCAAGCGGAACACCCGCCGCAACATGGGGCATCACATGTTCGTGAGCCCGGCTCTCGATGCCGAGTCGTACAAGCGGACGGCCTACCAGCGCTATCTCAAGAAGTACCTGCGCACCGTCAGGGGGGTGGACGACGGCGTGGCGCGGCTAGTCGCCTTCCTGGCGGGCGAGGGCGAACTCGACAACACGGTCATCCTCTACACATCGGACCAAGGCTTCATGCTCGGCGAGCACGATTACATCGACAAGCGCTGGATGTACGACGAATCGATGAGGATCCCCCTGCTCGTGCGCTACCCCGGCACGGTCGCGGCCGGCTCGCGCAGCGATGCCTTGGTCAACAACACGGACTTGGGGCCGACGCTTCTGGCGCTGGCCGGGGTGGCAACGCCGGAATTCATGCAGGGCCGGAGCCTGGAGCCGGTGCTGCGAGGGGATGTGCCCGATGACTGGCGGACATCCACGTACTACCGGTACTGGATGAACTACGCACACCATGACGTGCCGGCGCACTACGGCGTGAGGACCAAGGAATTCAAGCTCATCTTCTTCTACGGCCTGCCCTTGGACGCGCCGGGCGCCCGTTCTGCGCAGACCACTCCGGGATGGGAACTGTATGACCTGCGCGACGATCCCCGGGAAATGCGCAATGTATACGAGGACGGCCGTTACGCAAGGACGGTGGAAGAACTGAAGGCGGAACTGCTGCGGCTCAAGGCCCGGCTCGGTGACACGGACGAGCGCTACCCGGATCTCATGCAGGTTCGCAGCAAGCACTGGTAGCACTGCGAGCCCGGCAGGAGCCGCACGAGCGCAGTCCTGCGGAGCCCGGGCTCAAATGCTACTCTTAAGTACAGATTCCGTGCATCGGCATGCAGGGAGGACAAGCACCATGATCCAAATGACCGAGACGGCAGTGTCGAAGGTGAACGAGATTCTCGACCAGCAGGAGCCCAAGCCCAAGGGACTGCGTCTGTCAGTCGTAGGCGGAGGCTGCTCCGGATTCCAGTACTCGATGGCGTTCGAGAACAATCAGCTTCCTCTGGACAAGGTCTACGACTACGACGGTCTCCAGGTCTTCGTGGACCAGGCCAGCCTGCTGTACCTCGACAACTGCCGCGTCGACTATGTCGAGACCATGGAAGGGGCGGGCTTCAAGTTCGACAACCCCAACGTGACCTCGACTTGCGGCTGCGGCAGCTCCTTTAACGCCTAGACCGCCGGGGGCGCCCGGCATCCGGCCCGCATCGGGTCAGTCCGGGGGCTTCTTCGCGCCTTCCGATCCGCGTAGGTCCGTGCCTTCGAGAGCCGACTGGGACGCCCGGTACAGCGCTGCGGGGGAGTCGCTCGCCGAGCCGGACTCCTTCCTGCGCATGGCCCGCAGGCACTTGCCGGACAGGGACGGAGCGCGTGCCGCGGACGTGGCGTGCGGCGGGGGGCGGAACGCAGTCCAGCTTGCCAAATGGGGCCTTGCCACCACGGCGATAGACTATTCCGGCGAAGCCCTCCGGCTCTGCCGGGAGCGGGCGGTTCTCGCGGGCGTAAGCTTGGACACCATTTGCACGGACCTCGAATCGCCGGACGCCTCTCTGGGAGCGGAGACCTACGATGTCATCGCCGTGTTCAACTTCCTTCACCGGCCACTGATCCCCCGCTTGAAGGAAGCGCTGAGTTGCGGCGGGGTCATCGTCTACAAGACCTACACCCGGAAGCAGCTGGGGTTCGGCAGGGGACCGAAGAACTCGCGATTCCTGCTCGGCGACGGTGAGCTGCCGGAACTCTTCGCCGATCTCCGCCAACTGCTGTACCTCGAGAAATGCGACACCGACGCAACCGCGGCACTCGTCGCGCAGCGGTCCTGCTAGCGGCCGTCCTGGCCGCAGCGGCGCTTCCGCGACCCGCATCCGCGCAGGTTCCCGGCGACGCCGGATCGGCGCCGGGCCACATGCTGCCGACCGGCCAGAGGATCACTCCGGCCGGAACCCAGACGCGGGTGAATGGCATGCCGATCTCGGCGGAGGTCTCTCCGGGCGGGCGCTACCTCGCCGTGCTGCAGGCTGGCCAAGAAACGCCTTCCGTGACCGTGCTGGATCTCGAATCGGGCGTTGTCGCGAGCAGTATCGAATTGCCGGATGCCTGGCTGGGCATCACATTCAATCCGGCAGGCAGCCGCCTCTTCGTTAGCGGGGGCGCCCGCTCCAGCGTCTGGGACCTGTCGGTGAGCGAGGGCCGGCTCGCGATCGAGGGCGAATGGCCCCTTCCGGACGAGTGCCCGGGCCGCTGCGACTCGCTGATCGGGGATGTGCGACTCGATTCCGACGGTCGAATGCTGTACGCCCTCGACGTGCTGCGCAACCGGGCGGTCATCGTGAACACGCAGTCCGGCCTGGTCCTCGACGAGATTGCTACGGGCGCGGCGCCCTACCGAGCACGGCAGTCCCCAGACGGCGAGCACCTGCTGATCAGCCACTGGGGCGAGGCGTCGGTCGGCCTCTACCGCATCGCCGACCGCAGGCTGGTGGAACGGATCCCGGTCGGAGAGCACCCCACGGACATGCTCCTCGTTCCGGGCACGGTGGAGGCGCCGGGGAACGGATTCGACGCAGGCGAGGGTCGGACCTACCCCGCCCGCCTGTTCGTGGCGTGCTCGCACTCCGACAACCTGTGGACGTTCGGAGTTGCCGAGCAGAGTCGCTTCGAGCTGCTGGACGCCCGCAGCGTCGCCCCGCTTCCGGGATCGCCCCTCGGCTCTCTACCGTCAGGGCTCGCGGCCAGCATCGACGGCTCGACCCTCTATGTCGCGAACGCGGGCAACAACGTAGTTCTCGTCTCGGATATCGGGGAAGCCCTTCCCGAGGCCGCAGGGGCGATCCCGACAGGCTGGTTCCCCACGGCGGTCGCGGGGCTGCCGGACGGAGGGCTCGCCTACCTGAGCGGCAAGGGCGACTCCCAGAGTCCGGGCCTAGTATCCCGTCTGCCGGCACTGACGTCGGAGCAGCTCGAGTTCCTCAGTTCGGCGGCCGTCGCGAACCTCACCGGCCCGGTGACCGCGAGTTCCGCGAAACCGCCCGAGGCGAACGCCGTCGCCTTGGTGC
Source organism: Bryobacterales bacterium (assembly GCA_965263255.1). GTDB lineage: Bacteria > Acidobacteriota > Terriglobia > Bryobacterales > UBA6623 > VXMF01. The sequence goes on along the minus strand of CBDHHA010000008.1, from coordinate 4,462,718 downwards.
TGACAGATGCGAGGGGAAGTGCGTGGCGGGATGTCGCCGGCAGGTCCGCCATGCTGAGGGGCTACGTTCACCCGTCGGGAACCGAGCTGGGCAGGCTGGCCTGGCTGACAGGCGGGATGGAGACCGACTTCTTCGCCAAGCTGGGACCTGCCGCGGAAGCCGGCCGCCTGACGGAGAGAGCGCTGGCGTCGGCCGGACGGGCAGCGCGGCCGGCAGCGGGCACGCTTTGGTCCAATGCGAGGGACGCTTCGATTTCGGTCGAGACATACGGAATCGGCGGCGGACGGCCCCTGACCGCTCTACTCGCGAAGCTGGAGGCGGGGGCCACCCCCGCCCGCTTGACGGTCGCCCGGCTGTCCGGCACGGACCCCGAACAGGACGAGGCCCTCGGCAGGCTGGAGAGTGCGTGGCGAAGCCACCCCTCGTACGCAACGACGGCCCTCTTCGTGGTGCCGACCGGCGAACCCACGGAGGTTGCCGTGACCGGCGGGCTCATCGCGGACCGGTCCGAAGTGGACGGTTTCGTGTCCGCCCCCTCGCTGCTGCGGACGATCGGCTGGCTCGTGGGCCTGCGCCCGCTGACGCAGTTCGACTCGGCGGCTCCGATCCTGGAGTCGCTGTTCCGGGCAGCGCCCTGAGGGCGTGGCCAATGGCGGGCTGCCGGCGCCGGATCGCGGCTTGCCGAGGCATTGCGAGACACTAGGACTTCCATCCTGCAAGCGCTCATGAGCAAGGTCAGATTCCAGCGCGCCAAGCCGATTGTCGATTTCCCCGCCGCCGAGCACGAAGTGATCCGGTTCTGGGAGGACAACCGCATCTTCGAGAAGAGTCTCCAGCTGCGGCAAGGCTCGCCGCGCTTCATCTTCAACGAAGGCCCCCCGACGGCGAACGGCCTGCCGCACAACGGGCATGTCCTGACCCGCGTCTTCAAGGACGTTTTCCTGCGTTACCGGACGATGGCGGGCCGGCACGTGCCCCGGAAGGCCGGGTGGGACACGCACGGGCTGCCGGTGGAAGTGGAGGTCGAGAAGGAACTCGGAATCCACGGAAAGCAGGCAATCGAGGAGTTCGGCGTCGAGCGCTTCATCCGCAAGTGCATGGACTCGGTGTTCCGATACACCGGGGAATGGGAGAAGATGACCCGCCGGGTCGGCTTCTGGGTCGACCTCTCCGACGCGTACGTGACCTACCACAAGGAGTACGTCGAGAGCGTTTGGTGGGCCCTGTCCCAGCTCTTCCGCCAGGGTCTGCTCTACCGCGGCCACAAGATCGTATGGTGGTGGCCGCAAGGCGGCACGGCGCTATCCGCGGGGGAGGTCGGCCTCGGCTACAAGACAGTCGAGGACCCTTCCGTGTACGTGGCTTGCCCTCTGGTCGACGAGCCGGGCGTGTCGCTGCTGGTCTGGACGACTACCCCTTGGACGCTTCCCGCGAACCAGTACGTCGCGGTTAGGAGGGACTTCGATTACGTCAGGGTGCGAGCGGGAGATCGGTCCCTCATCCTGGCCGCGGCCCTGCGTGAGACGCTCGAGCAGAAGCTCGACCATGCCCTGCCGATCGAGCAGGAATTCACCGGTGCGGCGCTCTTGGGAAGGCGCTACGCGCCGCCGTTCCCGCATTTCCGGGATGCGTTCTGGGAAGCCGGGGGCGAGTTGGCCACGGGCGGGTCAGAGCCGTACCTTTGGAAGGTCCTTGCTGGCGACTTCGTGACCCTCGACAGTGGCACGGGCCTGGTGCACCAGGCCCCGGCATTCGGAGAGGTCGACTACGACCTGCACAAGTCGGTTGCGGGCCGCTACCGCGACCCCGAGGCCGTCCCGCTGCTGTGCCCGGTCCGGCCGGATGGCACGTTCGACGACAGCGTAGGGGAAGTCGAGGGCAAGTGGGTGAAGGAAGCGGACCGGCACTTGGTCGGCATGTTGCGCGAGAGCGGTGCGCTCGTGCTGCGCGAGAACTATCGCCATGACTACCCCTTCTGCTGGCGGGCGGACAGCGACCCCCTGATCCAGTACGCCCGCCCCGCCTGGTTCGTGCGCACCACGGCCCGCAACAAGCAAGTGCTGGACAACAACGCCGCGATCCACTGGCTGCCGGAGCACATCGGCACCGGCCGGTTCGGCGACTTCCTCCGCAATAACATCGATTGGGCGCTCTCGCGCGAGCGCTACTGGGGCACGCCCCTGAACGTGTGGATCAACGACGAGACCGGCGCGATGGCGATGCCGTCCTCGAGCGACGAGATCCTCGCCAAGAATCCCCGCGCGTTCGACCACTTCCTCCGGGCCAAGGCAGAGGATCCGTCGCTATCGGACCACCTGATGGTCCACAAGCCCTGGATCGACGAGGTCACGTGGCAGGAGCCTGGCGAGCCCGGGTTCTACAGGCGCGTTCCGGAAGTGATCGACTGCTGGTTCGACTCGGGCTGCATGCCGTTCGCCCAATACGGCTACCCGCATCAGGGAAAGGGGGAATTCGAGTCCAGGTTCCCGGCGGACTACATCACGGAGGCAATCGACCAGACTCGCGGCTGGTTCTACTCCCAGCTGATGATCTCGACCCTGGTGTTCGACGACCAGTGCCGGGCGGAGCTGGGGCTTCCGGCCCAGCAGTACCCCCATCCGTTCCGCAACTGCATCGTGCTCGGACATGTCGCCGACCCGACCGGCAAGAAGGAATCCAAGTCCCTGGGAAACTACACGCCGCCCGAGGTCATCTTCGACCTCGTGGCCCAGGACTTCGCGGTCCGGAGCGGCCAAGGCAGCGGGTTGACCGCCAACGCAGGCGAGGCGGTGATTTCCCAAGCGGACCTGAATGCTCTGGACCTGAAGGCCGGAGACGCGGTCCGCCTGTGCGTGCCGGGCAGCGACGGCGAGGCCCTCTCGGTGACCGTATTGCCGGGGAAAGATGTGCCCCGCAGGTCTATCTTCCTGTCCGAGGGGGACATTGCCGCCCTAGGCGCCGAGGCCGTCAGTGGCGGGGAGGACGTCAAGCCGATCGACGTGCCCAGGCTGCCGGCACAAGCCCGTGTCACGCTCGAAGTGCCGTCCCCCGCTCCGGGCGCGGACGCTTTCCGCTGGTTCTTCCTGGCCGGCAACCCGCCGTGGTCGCCGACCCGGCACTCGCTGGCGAACGTTCGGACGATCCAGAAGGAGTTCCCGCTCAAGCTGAGAAACGTCTACTCGTTCTTCACGATCTACGCCGACATCGACGGATACGATCCGGCTGGGGCGAAGGGCCGGCCGTGGGCCGAGCGCGGCCTGCTGGACCGCTGGATCCTCTCGGAACTCGACATCCTGGCGGATCGCGTCACGACCCACATGGACGCGTACCTGGCGTACGAGGCGGCCGGGGAACTGACGAGGTTTGTGGACGGGCTGTCGAACTGGTACCTGCGGCGCAGCCGCAGCCGGTTCTGGAAGAGCGGGTTCGACGAGGACAAGCTCGACGCCTACGACACCCTGTACGAGTGCCTGGTCAGCGTGGCGAAGCTCAGCGCACCCTTCACGCCGTTCATGGCGGAGGAGATCTACCAGAACGTCGTCCGCGGCGCGGGGGCCGCGGGACCGGAGAGCGTGCACCTGTGCGACATTCCGCGGAGCGGGCACCGGGTGGACAGCAAGCTGTCGGAGGAGATGGCGGCGGTGCGTCGGATCGTCTCGCTGGGCCTGCGGGTGCGGACGGAACACCAACTGAAGGTGCGCCAGCCGCTCAGGAGGGCCGAAGTGGTGGTCGCCGACCAAGGGCTTCGCGCTCGCGCCGGCCGGTACTCGGACCTGATCGCCGATGAGCTGAACGTTCACGAAGTCAGCTTCGTAGATGGCCAGCAGGCGCACGTGCGCTACGTGGTCAAGCCCAACTTCCGGCGCCTGGGCCCGCGGCTCGGCAAGAAGATGAAACGGGCGAAGCAGGTCTTCGCAGACCTGGACGCCGCCAAGCTCCGGAGCAGCCTGCTCGAGACGGGAGCCGCTGTCATCGACTTCGACGGCGAGGACCTGACGCTCGACAGCGAGGATGTCCAGGTCAGCGTGGAGGCGGAAGCACAGTTCGCAGCTGCTGGCGACTCGGCCATCGTGGCCGTCCTGAGCACGGATCTCGACGAGGGGCTCCGCGACGAGGGCTTCTACCGGGAACTCCTGCACCGCATCCAGAACCTGCGCAAGGAGACGGACATCGAGTACACCCGCAGGATCCATCTGAAGCTGGCCGGCTCGGAGCGGCTCGACCGGATCGTGAGCGAGAACCGCGAGCACCTCATGGCGGAGACCCTCTGCACCCGGATCGCCATCGGCCAAGGAGGGGGCCCCGGCGCATGCGAGCGGGCGTTCGAAATCGACGGCGAGAATGTCCGCGTGGTGATGGAGACTGTCTGACGGCACGGATCCCCAGGCGACCGGGAGGCCACCCGGTTGCCGGAGACAGATCGCGATGGAACCGGCTCTCGTAGGACAGGACCTGGACGAGCTAACCCGGCTTGCCGTCTCGTTGGGACAGCCGCGCTACAGGGGAGCGCAGCTTTATCGCGGCCTGTACCGCGAGGGGCGGGCGGGCCCGGCAGAGATCCAGACGCTTCCCGGCGATTTCCGGACCGCGTTGGAACGGGAGCATCCCAGCGGACTCCCGGAAATCCGGAACCGCTTCGAGTCCTCCGACGGCACGGTCCGATACCTGCTCGCCCTCCAAGACGGACGAACAGTGGAGTCGGTCTACCTACCGGAGAGCGACCGCGACACGCTCTGCATCTCGACCCAGGTCGGATGCCCGGTGGACTGCAGGTTCTGCCTGACAGCCCTGATGGGCCTGGAGCGAAACCTGGAGGCCGGGGAGATCGCGGGCCAAGTCCTCTCGCTGTCCCGCGACCAGGGCCTGAACGCCAGGAAGCGGCCCCTGAACGTCGTGATGATGGGCATGGGAGAACCGCTACTCAACCTCCCGGCGGTCATGAAGGCCACCCGCCTGCTGGCCGATCCCGAGGGTATCGCCATCCCGGTGAGGAGAATCACTGTCTCGACATCGGGCATCGTGCCCAAGATCGCGGAATTCGGAAGCTACCCAGTACGCGGCAAGCTCGCAGTCTCCCTGAACGCGTCGAACGAGGAGCAGCGGATCCGCATCATGCCGATCACGTCCAAGTACCGGCTAGAAGCCTTGCTGGAAGCATGCCGGCAGTACCCGCTCAGGCCTTGGGAGCGGCTCACCTTCGAGTACGTGCTCCTGGGCGGCGTCAACGATACGGACGAGGACGCGCGGGCGGTGGCGAGGATGCTGTCGAACCTGAAGTGCTCGGTCAATCTCATCGCGCTCAACCCGGGCCCCGGGATACCGTACAGAACACCGGCTCCGGCCCGAGTCGAAGCGTTCCAGGGAATCGTTCGGCGAGGGATGCCGTGCTTCGTGCGCCGGCCCCGCGGGCGAGACATCCTGGCGGCCTGCGGGCAGCTCAAGCGAACCGAGGAAGGTCCGGAAACCTGATTCCCGGCTCGTATAATCGCGTTATGGCCATCCAGACCACCGTCGTGGGAAGCTACCCGGTCCCGCGCTGGCTGTACGGGGACACTTCAAAGGGCACTCTCCGCGATGCGGTGGCGGTCGTCCTGCACACGCAGGAACTCGCCGGGATCGATGTCGTGGCGGACGGCGAGCTGAACCGGTTCGATCCGTCGCATCCCGAGACGAACGGCATGATCGACTACTTCGTGAGCCAGTTCTCGGGCGTTCGGACGAAGTACTCCATCAGCGACCTGGACGCGTTCCAGGGCGATGCGGGGATGACCTTCCGGTTCGCGCCTGCCGGGGTCGTCACGGAGGCCATCGGCGAGGGCACGCTCAACCTTCCGGCCGACTACGACTTCGTGAGGGATCTGACCGACCGTCCGCTGAAGTTCACTTGCACCGGCCCGCACATGCTGTGCAAGACCCTCACGGACCGCTTCTACGGAGGCCGCGAGGACCTGTGCATGGCAATCGCCGACGTGCTGCGCAAGCAGCTCGAGCGCATCCCGGCCGCGGTGGTCCAGATGGACGAGGCCAACATCACGGGCAACCCCGAGGAATGGGAGTGGGCAGCCGCTGCGATGAACCGCGTCCTGGACGGCATCAGGACCACGAAGGGAGTCCACCTCTGCTTCGGCAACTACGGAGGCCAGCAGATCCAGAAGGGGATCTGGAAGGACCTGCTGCCGTACCTCAACGCGCTACACTGCGATTTCTTCCTCCTGGAATTCGCCCGCCGAGGCTACGAGGAACTCGATCAGCTTCGCGATCTCAATCCCAGCGCCGGCCTGGGCCTCAGCGTGGTGGACATCAAGGACAACGAGGTGGAGAGTCCCGGGCTGATCGCATCGCGCATCGAGCATGCCGCCAAGGTGCTGGGGGAGGAGCGCATCCGGTTCGTGAATCCGGACTGCGGATTCTGGATGCTCTCGCGAAGCGTCTCGGACCGGAAGATGCAGGCACTGGTGGCAGGACGCGACCTGTTCGAAGGGCGCCGTTCGGAGTCCTGACCTCCGCCAGATTCCGGCAAGAGACCGGCCTTCAAGCACTGACGCTCCCAGCAGTGGGATCGGGCCGGAAGTCCGATACGATGGAGTTCCGCGGACCAGAGCGCGGCAACCGGTCGTGAACCATCCTCGGAAAGCGGTCGTGCTGGCAGCGGGACGAGGGACGCGGATGAAGTCCCTGACCGACGACTGCCCCAAGCCCATGCTTCCGCTGAACGGCCGGCCCATGCTGGCCCATCAGATGGATCGTTTCGCCAGCGCCGGTGTCGAGCGCGTTTGCATCGTGATCGGGTACCGCGGCGAGATGATCCGCGAATACTTCGCGGCGCATCCCCCTGCCGGCACAGAACTCGAGTACGTTGTGCAGGAGGAGCCGGACGGGACAGGCAGCGCCGCTCTGCTAGCGAGGGAGTTCGCTGCGGGCGGCTGGTTCCTGCTGACATTCGGCGACATTCTCGTCGACCCCCAGGTATACCGGGAACTGTACCGGCTCGCGGAGGATGCGGAAATGGCGCTGGCACTGGCCCGGGTCGAGGATCCGTACCGCGGCGGCGCGGTCTACGTAGACGACGGCCGGGTGGTCAAGATCATCGAGAAGCCGCCAAAGGGAACGTCCACCACGAATTTCATCAGTGCGGGAGTCTACCTCTTCCACGAGCGGATCTTCGACGAACTGGAGAGGCTGACGCCGTCAGCTCGCGGCGAGTACGACCTCACCGACGCCATCCAGTCCACCGTGCGTAGCGGAAGACTCGTTCGCTGCTTCGAAGTGCCGGGATTCTGGCGCGACATCGGGCGGCCGGAAGACCTGGCGCCGGCAAGCGACTTCTTGCGCAAATCATGAGAACAGACACATCCCGCATGCTCGCGGCCGCGCGTCGCGGAATCGAATCCGTCGACCTGCCCTCCAAAATCAAGTCCTCGGCCCTCGCGAATCTCGAGGACTGGCTCGAGACAGACAAGTTCGAGGGGCTTGTCGAGCCCAGTGACTACACCGGGGTGATTGGCTGGATGATCGACGAGGGGAAGTCCGACCTTCTGGTCGACAGCTTCTACCAGACGATTCCGTTCGGCACCGGCGGGCGCCGGGGACCTGTGGGCATCGGGCCGAACCGGATCAACCCCTACACCATCGCCTCGTCCGTGCAGGGCCACGTCGAGTATCTGCGGGAGCGGTTCGGTGGGGAAAGCAGGATCAAGGTCGTAGTCGCCTACGATGTCCGCCGCTTCCATAACCTCCGGGGAACCTACCCGGACAATCTCTCCGGGACGATCCTGGGGCTGAGTTCGGCAGACCTGGCCCGCACGGCGACCCGGGTCTATGCCGCGGCGGGCGTAGCCGTATACAGCTTGCCGGGGTCCGGCGGGGACTTCGTCTCGACACCCGAGCTGTCATTCCTGATCCGGCAGCTGGGAGCGCACGGCGGCGTGAACGTGAGCGCGTCCCACAACCACCCCGACGACAACGGGAGCAAGTTCTACAACGGCGAGGGCGGTCAGGAGATCCCGCCGGACGACGAAGCGCTCGCAGCCATCGTGGAGCGGGTCCGCGAAATCCGTATCGCGAGCGAGGGCGACGTGAAGGCGTCGGGCCTGGTCCGGGACATCCCGGCCGAGGCAAGGCAAGCGTTTCTCGACATGAACCTGCGGCTGCCCGTTCGGCGGGGCGCAGGCGGGGCCAAGTTCGTCTTCACCAGCCTTCACGGGACAGGCACCAAAACCGTGGGGCGCTGCCTGGAAGGGATGGGGTACGCAAGGGACAGCCAGCTGTTCTACGTCGAGAAGCAGTGCGAGTACCACAGCGACTTCCGGCACGTCACCTTCCGGAGCCCGAACCCGGAAGTCCCGGAGAGCCTCGAGATGGGCATACAGCGAGCAAGGGAGGTCGGCGGGGACCTGCTGCTGGCCACCGATCCGGACGCGGACCGGCTGGGAGGCGCAGCGCGGGACGGCGACGGATACAAGTTCCTGTCGGGAAACGAGTTCGCAGCGATCCTAACGCGCTACCGGCTGGAGTCGCTGGAGGCAGCCGGCCGGCTGCCGTCACATCCGCTCGTGATCAAGACGGAGGTCACGACGAACCTTCTCAGGAGGCTGGTTGAAGCGAAGGACGGCGTTGTCATCGGCGACCTGCTGGTGGGATTCAAGTACATCGCGGCCGTCCTCGGCTCCCTTGAGCGAACGGGACGCTTCCGCGACGTGACCGCCAGCATCGACGACTTCGTCATGGCTGCGGAGGAGAGCCACGGCTTCCTTCTGACGCCCGAGGTGCGCGACAAGGACGCGGCGGGTGCTGCAGTAGTGCTGGCCGAGCTGACTTCCGAGCTGCGGGAGCGGGGCGAATCCCTGTACGACTACCTGATCGACACCTACAAGCGTTACGGGTACCACAGCAACACGGTGAGATCCACGGTCATGAGCGGTGCGGCAGGCTCCGCCAACATCCGCAGGATCCAGGGCCTGCTGCGGGACGATCCTCCCTCCGAGATCGGAGGACGGCGAGTGCTCGCCCGGAACGACTACTGGGACGAAGGGCGCTACGGCCCGTTCCTCTCGGAAACGGACAGGAGCTCGAGGAACCTGATCAGCTACACGGTTGACGGCGGAATCAAGCTCACGATCCGGCCGTCCGGTACGGAGCCCAAGAACAAGGTCTATTTGGAACTCGCTGCCGCCCCCCTTGGCCCCGACGCCTCGGACAGCGAATTCGAGGAGCACAAGGGGAAGATCGACCAGGAAGTCAAGGACTTCTCGAATCGATTCCTGTCCCAGATGCTCTCCCTGATCGGGGTCAGCGTGCCAGAGTACGCGTTCGAGATCTCGGACCTAGTGGCGCTGCCGTACAAGGTGGATTTCTGCCAGCGCTTCCTGCCCGAATTCGAGAGCAAGGCCGATTCGGCGCTGGCGGGGGAGCTGGAGGACGAGTCGCTTGCCGCGTGGGTGGAGGAAACCCTGAGGCCTTACGGACCGGATGCCCGCGCGCTGGTGCGACGGGCCTTCGACGCGTACGCGGCCTCGATCGGCAATTCGCGGCGCCTTGCAGTGCAGAGACGGGCCTTCTCGCACTAGCCGGCGCTGACCGCGCGATCGCGCGAGCCGGAATCGACCGCTTCCGCCCAGCGAAGCGGATCCTGCTTGCATCTCTTGGTTACCCTGTGGCTGCCATGCAGTCATCCCCGGGGTTCGCCGCATACCTTCTGCTCTGTCACTTGGCGATCGGTTCGCCAGCCGCCGCCCAGACCGGAGACCCCTTGGCGGAGACGTTCTCTCGCGAGTTGCGACCGGCCGTAGAGTCGCTGATGGAGCATTTCCGCGCGCAGCGGAAGTACAAGGCGGCGGACTTCCCGCTCCCCAGGGACCGGTTCCTCGACTTCCAGCGCGAGATCGTTACAGAGTTCGCCCAAGCGCTGAATCTGGAGGACTGGGTGGTGCGTGAACCCGAAGGCAAGCGCTCGCCGATTCACGGCCTGTTCCGCGATCGCCTCGTCCAGCGATTCCGTCACAGAGGCGTGGAGATGGAAGCCCACGTTGTCGAGATCCTGCAGACGGGGGATACGGTGCCGATCGTGGTCTGCCTGCCTGCGGGGGAAGGGCGGCGCCCGGCAGTCGCGGCCTTTCCTGGCCATGGGGAACACCCGCTGCACGATCTGGTTTTCGGCGAGGAGAGCTACCAGAAGGCCATCTGCGCGCGGCTCGCGCGGGCCGGTTTCGCTTCAGTCGCCGTGGAAAAGGTCGACAGCGGATACCTGTCCCGCCACGGTTCGGCCGGGGTCGACGAGAGAGAGATCGCCCCCTTCCGGCTGGCCATGGGCTCGCCCGTGCGGGCAGTCCAGTTGATGGCTACTCTCGCGGCGGTAGAGATCCTGGCAGCGCACCCGCGAACGGACGAGAGAAGGATCGGAGCCACGGGTGTCTCGCTCGGCGGGTGGCTCGCGATCCAGACCGCCCTGCTCAACGACCGGATACGAGCCGTAGCGGAATACAGCACCAAGACGGTCTACCTGCCCGACGATGTGGCTGCGGAGGGATTTACGGGCGCAGCGGATCTCTGCCATGTCATTCCAGAGACGTTCCGGCTGGGCGACAGGAACCTGCTGCTGTTCCCGTTTGCACCGAGACCGCTACTGTCTGGCCATGGCGGCCCGACGGACCGAGGCTCGCATAGCCAGTACGAGCGGTATTACAAGTCCATCTTCGAAGCCCAGTACGAAGTGCTCGGAGAGTCCGAGTCGTTCCGTTATCACATTCACGACGGCGGGCACGCCACTCACCCTCCGACGGTGATCGAGTTCTTCCAGAAAGTGCTCTGATCCCGAACCCGGCAGTTCCGCAGAGTGGGCAGGCTGTCCCAAGCCTTGTTGTCCCGCTGGCGAGAGACTCGGCGCTCACTGGGAACGGAGTTGTGCCACAGGGGGCCCCTGCAACGGATACCAGTCTCGCCCGACGCGGGAGTGGTGGGGTGCCGTCAACCTCCGCCCAGGCCAACACGATCGCCAGCCCACAGGACCTCCGGTCGTCAACGGACGCTTGTAGGCGACTCTTTGCGAGGAATCGGCATGGATGGACAAGGAGGCCGATGTAGGCAAGCGTGCATCATCGTCGAGACGCGGGATGACAGCAACAGTGCCTGTCCTACAATGGAACTGACTGGTCGCCGTGCCCAGCAGGCGCAGCCGCGGAGAGGTGGCCGAGCGGCTTAAGGCGCACGCTTGGAAAGCGTGTTTAGGGGAAACTCTAACGAGGGTTCGAATCCCTCCCTCTCCGCCATCGCGGCACTCCAAGACCTCCGCTCCAGGCGCGCCGGATTCCGGCCAGCATAGGCCTGCCACCGTCCCAGCCCTAACCGGCGCAAGCCTGCCGTGACGCCGGATCGCCGGCCGCCGGCGATCCGCGAGGAACGCGGTGGACTGCCGAGCCAATTGCGCAACTCGGGATGCCCCGGAGTTACTCGAGTTCCTTGATGCGGATATTTCGGTAGAAGACGGGCCAGCCTTCCGACTGCAGGCAGATGCTGCCTTCGGCGGGCTCGATTTCCCGCCCTTCGTTCATCTTCTTTCCATTGAGCTTCACCGTGACGACGCCGTCGAGTGACTGGACCTCGATGCTCTCCCACTCGCCGAAGGGCCTTCGGTTCTCGAATACCGGGCCCCGGTGCGCACCGCTTACGCTGCCGCCACGAACGCCGAACAGGCTTCCCGCCTCGCCGTAGTGTCCCTGCACTTCCAGGGACTTGGGCCAGTCACGCTCTACCGCTCCAGCGTGAATGAAGAAGCCGGCATTCGGGTACTTGGGCGGTTTCTCCGTCCACCCTTCCTTACGGAACCGCCACTCGGCACGGAAGATGAAGTTCCGATAGACCTTCCTGCTGCGCAGGAAACCGTTCGGCCGGCCGGTGCATGCAATGACTCCGTCCTGGACAGCCCATGTGTCGGCAGCGGAGCCTTCGACAGTCCAGTGCTCGGCCAAGTCGGCCTTCGGCGACAGAGAGACGAAGTCGTCGGGCTGAGCCGACAGCACCGCGACGAGCGCACCCGCGACGAGCGGCGCCGCATTTCCTGCTCGCACGAACCGCATTCAATTCCTTCCGCTGGAGCCCGCGACGATCCTGCCCGAGCTCGCAGCCACCCTGGCGAATCGGGCTCCAGCCCGTCATGGTAAGCTGACCGTCGCCCCAAAGCAACACGCGGGTTTCCTGCCCGGGGCGCATGCGATGATTCACAGCACCGTAGCACGCCGTCGGTTCCTGCGCGGAGCCGCAGCCGCCGCAGCGGTGGCCTCCCTCCCAGCTCGGGACGATCCCATCCGTTTCGGGATGCTCGGCGTCGGCAAGCGCGGAAACGCACACCTAGGGCGGCTCGCGGAGCGTTCGGACGTAAGAATCCAGGCCGTATGCGACATCGACTCCTCCGCCCGGGATGCCGCGCAAAGCGCCGCGCAGGCTGACAACCCCCGCTCGTACAGCGATTTCCGGGAAATGGTGCGCCAAGACGACATCGATGCGGTGCTCGTCGCCACGCCTTGCCACCTGCACGCGGAAATGGCTGCCTTGGCGCTGGAAGCCGGCAAGCACGTGTTCTGCGAGAAGCCGCTCGCCATTACAGCCGACCAAGTGAGACTGGTTCTGGACGCTGCCCGGAATTCGGAGGCTGTCTTCCAGATCGGGCAGCAGTCGCGGAACTCGCCCCTGATGCAGCAGGTCGTTCGGTGAGATTCACGAGAATGGCCTGATCGGCGCTCCTCTTGTCATCAAGGCCCAGCGTCACAGCGCGCCGTCGCGCCCGGGCACGCGACGGGAGGGCGGCAGCGGGCAGCAGCGCCGCTTCCCGGGCTGGTACAACGACCCTGCGCTCTCGGGCGACCTGATCGTCGAGAACGCCATTCACAATCTGGACGTCTGCAACTGGCTCGCGGGCAGCCGCCCGGTCAGCGTATTCGGCCACGGCAAGCGATACCTTCCGGAGCCGATGCCGGCCGGCACGGTCATGATGGATGGATTCAGCGTGGAGTACGTCTACCAGAGCGACTTGCATCTCGACTACAGCCAGCTCTACCTGCACCCACGCGCGCTCAAGAAGCTTCCCAATGGCATGTGGTTCGTGGTCTACGGAGAGAAGGGCGCGATCGAGCTCGACTACAGTAGCTGGACCTTCTACGACATCTACGGTGACTCCGAGCCATCCGAGCACAAGGGACCGGAGGGACTCGACCTCACCGTAGCGGCGCATGACGACTTCGTGACCGCGATTCGCGAGAACCGGAAGCCACTCGCCGACATCGAGGTTGCTGCCGTGGCGGCCCTCACCGGAATCATGGGGCGGGAATCCATCTACCAGCGCCGCATGGTCACATGGGACGAGATGGGTGTCGCAGTCTAGGACCCGCCGGTCCCGCTGAGGTGCCAGAGCAACCGGACGCGCGGTTCCGCGCGGCGGCGCGGCGAGCCTAGCCGGACTGGATCCCGCGAATCACGGTCTCGACGTACTCCCTCGCCCGGCGGGCCAGGCGGTCCACCCCCTCAGGGTGCGACGGCCGGGGGACGAGGGGCTCGAAGATGTTCTCGCAGGCCAGGGGCATGTCCAGCCCGGTGCGCGCAACCGGGGCTAGCAGCCGGTAGTGGTCAATCTCGCCGAACCCCGGGCCGCAGTCCCGGTCCTCGGGCCAGTTCCGGTGGTCCTTGATCGCGAAGGCCCGCACGTCCTGCCAGCACGCATTGATGTCAGGAATCGGATCCTCGTTCTCGTAGTCGAGGACGTTCCCGGCGTCATAGCAGATCTTGACGGCGTCATCCCCGACGTCCCGCACGATGCGCTGGCAGTCCCGCCCGGTCGCAGTGTTCCCGCCGTGCTGCTTGATCACGATCTGCACGCCGCTCGCCCTGGCCGCGGGCGCCAATGCCTTGAGGTTCCGGATCCAGACCGGATACCCGCCCCTCTCGATGTGACCGAAAGTGAGCAGGTACCGAATCCCGGCGGCAGCCGCCTGCTCGATTCGCTTGGCATGCGAGGCCACCGAGTCGTCTGCCGCGACATATACCCGCGAGAACATCATGACGGGCTCGAGCCCGAGGTCCCGGCAGCGTCGCCCGAGATCCCTAGCCCGGGTAGCGGGAGAGTCGACCTCGATCAGCTCGGACCTATCGGCCCTCGGTGTCTCGCGGTGCCGAGTCCCCCACGCAACATACCGAAAACCGGCGCGCTCGATCCCCTGCAAGGCGCGGTCGAACGAAAACTCGGAGTAGGGCAAGGTCATGCAGGCGACCTGGAAGTTCGTGAGAGGGGCGCTGCGATCCTGGGCGGCGGCCGCCAGTGTCCCGGCCCCAGCCAGGAAGCCCCGTCGCGTGAAGGCTCTCAAGCATCGCCGTGCCATCGCGTTGCGCTCCAGGACCGTTGGCGGCATCGACCGTCCCCGTGGCAAGAATAGCGGAAACCGGCGCCCGGCCGGAGCCTGTCGGCGAGGGGACTCGCGGCCGCGAGATGTCCTTCGAGCGGGCAGCGTCGAGTGGCGTCCCGCAAGAGGCTACCTCGGGAGTCCCTTCACCTCGATCGTGAACGGCACAGTGTTGACCTTCCTGCGACGCTGCACCTGCACCCATGTCCGGTACATGCCCGGTTCCGGGAAGATCACATTCATCTGAATCAGCTTGCCTCCGTCCGCGATCGTGGGATGGCCGTGGATCATCGTCACCAAGTCGTCCTTGACGGCAAGCATGTGGGCCCAGGCCCCAAGGAACTTCTGCAAGCCGCGGGCCGTGTTCAATTCGAAGAAGAGCAGGGTCAGCAGTCCCGCGACGGGGTCGGCAGGCTCGGTTCGCAGCGAGATCCGGACATTCTTTCCGTCCTTCGGGGCGAGATCCGGCTCCAAGTCGGGCTGGAGCGTCTCGACCGGATGCTCGAAGCCCCGGGTCGTAAGCGTCATGGGAACCATCTGGGGCGTTCCGCCGCTCGGGTAGAAGTCCGCCATCAGCCGATAGGTGCCGGGCCGCTCGAATTCCGCCTCGATGCGGAAGATGCCGTCATTGCCCAGCACTGGATGCTCGTGGCGGAACACCTGAAGGTCGTGGCTCACCCAGAACAGATGGAACAGCTTCTCATGCACCGTCTCGAAGTCCGTCTGGCGCTCGCCGGTGTCCGGGTGCAGAACCTCGAACGCGAGCATTACCGGCTCGCCGGCCTCGACGGCCCGCGGCTGGGTTGTCAGCAGGACCGGATACTCGGCCATGGCCGGCAGGCCGAGAACCAGTGCCATACCGCAGCGCGAGCACGTGCCGGGGCGTTCCGCACGGACATCCGGGTCCATCGGACAGACGAACGGCATCTGGTCGAGTAGAGCCGGATCGCCCTCGGGGTCAAGCGCCGGCTCCTGTCCGGCGACCACGTGCGACCCAAGCACTGCATGCACAAAAACGGCGGCCAGGATCCAGCGCGAACGCATGGCCGACCGCGTGGCGCGGTCCGGCTGAGGGGGCGCGGCCGCTGCCGTGGCTGCGTGGAAGCTGCCGGGCACCGTTGTTCGCCGGCCCCGCGGCATGCTCAGGCCTCTGAGGCCTCTTCGAAGAATCCGCCCATCGAGCGGAACTTCGCATGGCGGTGCTCGACCAGCTTGCCGGCGTCCAGGGAGGCTATCTCCGTCAGGTTTCGAAGCAACGCATCCCCGAGCAATCTCGCGGCCTCGTCCGCGTCATTTTGGGCTCCGCCGGACGGCTCCGGGACGATCTCGTCGACGAGTCCGAGATCCTTGAGATCGCCAGCAGTGAGCTTGAGCGCCTCGGCCGCCAGTTCCGCCTTGCCGGAGTCCCGCCAGACGATGGCGGCGCAGCTTTCCGGGGAGATGACGCTGTAGACCGAGTTCTCGAGCATCAGGACGCGGTTCCCCACGCCGAGCGCCAGCGCGCCTCCGCTACCGCCCTCACCGATACAGGCCGCCACCAAGGGGACCGAAATCATCGCCATTTCGTAGAGGTTGCGGGCAATCGCCTCCGCCTGGCCCCGCTCCTCGGCGTCCATGCCGGGATAGGCTCCCGGCGTGTCCAGCAACGTCACGATCGGACGCCCGAACTTCTCGGCGAGCTTCATCGCTCGCAGGGCTTTGCGGTACCCTTCGGGCCTGGGCATGCCGAAGTTGCGGTGAAGCTTCTGCTCGGTCCGGCGGCCCTTTTCCTGGCCGATCACCATCACCGGCCGGCCGCGCAGCGCGCCGAAGCCGCAGACGATGGCGGGATCGTCGCCGAACGCCCTGTCGCCGTGGATCTCGCGGAAGGGCTCGAACAGCCGCTCGATGTAGTCGACAGCGTGCGGACGCTGGGGGTGACGGGCTAGCTGCACCACGTCCCAGGAAGTCTGGGCAGATCCGGATTCGCCGGCCTCGAGCTGTTCCGGGCCCGGATCGCTGCTGCCGCCCTTGGCCTGTTGCTCGGCCATAGATTCGCAGTCCAATTGTACTAGCCCGCTGGACTCCCGCTGCAACGATGGGGCGAAACGAACCCCAGCGCGCCGGCACGCATTGGAGGGCAACCGGGGCGCAACAGGGCCTGCCATCGGTCCGAAGCTTGCATACACTGGAACTGGTGGCACTCAGACCGCTCGGCCTCTCCGCCCTGCTCGCCATGCTGGCGTCGTCGCTGGCAGCCCAGACAGAGGACCAGCTGGTGGCGGACATCCGCCTGTTCACGGTGATGGCCGCCATCAATGTCGGAGGCTACGACGACGGACTCAACGCCGAGGCAGCCACCCCCGTGCGCGAGGCGCTTCGAGAGGACCTGGCGTCCATCGATCCCGGGCTTCGCTCGCGCCTGCGGACCTTCTACGAGCAGAAGGGCCTGGGCGATCCGGAACTGGAGCTCTCCCGGTACGTCTCGTTCTCCCTGATGTGCGGCGAGGCGCCGTTCTTCGACCTGCGGGCGGAAGTGCCCACCGACCTGCCGGTCGACATCCGGCCCATCCGCGGGCTTTCGGCGCTGTTGAGGGAATTCTACGAAGCCGCTGACATCGAGGGTCTATGGAAGAAGTACCGCCCCGCCTACGAGCAGGAGATGCTGCGCTACCAGGATGCGCTGATCGAGGCGGTCTTCGAGATCAACGGCTACCTGCGCATGCCGGCATCGAGCCGGGAGACGCGGGGGTTCCGGGTCTACTTCGACCTGCTGGCCGCGCCCGGGGCCATCAACATGCGCTCGTACGGCGGCGACGTGAAAGTCGTGATCCACCCCTCGTCCGAACTGCGGACGGAGGAGATCCGGGCCGCATACCTACTGCACCAGCTGGACCGGCTCTCCATCCGCTACCAGGAGGCGGTCGCGCGAAAGGAGGAACTGTCGCGCCTCGCGCTGTACGCGCCCGCCCTGGACGAGGCGTACAAGACCAACTTCCAGCTCCTGGTGACGAAATCGCTGGCCCATGCGGTGCAGACCCGCATGCTCTACGAGTCCGAGGAACGCAAGGGGGAACGCATCGGCGCTCATCTGCGACAGGGCTTCATCCTGGCGCCGTACTTCTACGAGAAGCTGGGCGAGTACGAGAAGCAGCCTCAGTCCCTGCGCCGCTACTACGAGACGATGATCGGCGACATCAACGTCCGCAGGGAGTCGGCCCGGATCCAGAGCGTGAAGTTCGCGGAGCGGGAGCGCGCCACGAAGCGCGAGCCGCGCCGGGCCGCCAGGCCGGAGGTCTCGGAGGAGGAGAGCCTGCTCTCGCGGGCCGAGGGGCTGCTTCAGCTCAATGAGCTGGGCGAAGCCCGCAAGGTGTTCGAGCAGGTCCTGTCCGGAGGCGGCCGGGGACGAGGGCAGGCCAGCTACGGTCTCGGACGGATCGCCTTGGACGAGGCGGACCCGGACCTGGCGCTGGAGCATTTCTCCGACGCGGCGGCGCATGCCGGGGACACCCGGATCCGGTCGATGGCGCACGTCTACATGGGCAGGATCCAGGACATCCTCGGCTACAGGGAGCTCGCCGTGGGGCATTACGAGGAAGCCTTGGCGACAGGCGACCCCTCGCCCATCATCCGCGGGTTCGCCGAGCAAGGGCTCGCGAGGCCGTTCACCGGCATGGAGGAGCCGGACGGGGAGGAGCCCTAGATCGACCTGCGCGAACCCGGGTCGGGCGCGGTAGACGCTCTGTTAGGATGGGAATTGGGCGCTTTGCCCGCGCCTAGGGGATGTCGGAAACCGAGGTACTCGAGGTCGGCGAGCCGGCCCCGGAATCGGAGGAGGCAGCTGCTGCGGAGGCCCCTGCCGGCGCTCCGGAGGACGCCCCCGCTGCGGAGGACGCCCCGCAGCCCGAATCCGAAGTCGACCGGTTGCGCGCGGAACTGGAGCGGGCGAGTGCGGACCGGGCAGAGCTGCTCGACAAGCTCCAGCGGGCGCAGGCGGAGTTCGAGAACATTCGCAAGCGGCTGCAGCGCGAGAAGGAAGAAGTGTGCGGTACGCCGCCTCCGAGACGATCGAGTCGCTGCTTCCGATCGTGGACGACTTCGAGCGCGCCATCAAGGCCGAGGGCGTGACCGCCGAGATCAAGAAGGGGCTCGAGCTGATCCACCGACGGGTTTTCGAGGTCTTCTCGCGAGCGGGCCTGAAGGAAGTCCCCCAGCACGAGACATTCGATCCGAACCTGCATTTCGCAGTGGACAGGGCGGCCGCGACCGACGACCAGGCGGACCAGCAGATCCTCGATGTGTACCAGAAGGGGTACTTCTTCAAGGACCGCCTAGTGCGGGCATCGATGGTCAAGGTCGCAGTGAAGGACTGACGGGCCCCGCCGAGGCGCCCGCCAGATTGGAACCGTGCAGAAGCGCGACTACTACGACGTTCTCGGGGTGGGCCGCAACGCCGACGAGGCGGAGTGCAAGCGCGCGTACCGCAAGCTGGCGCTGAAGTACCACCCTGACCGCAATCCGGACTCGAGGGACGCCGAGGAGAAATTCAAGGAGGCCTCCGAGGCGTACAGCGTCCTCAGCGATCCCGAGAAGCGCAGCCGCTACGACCAGTTCGGCCACGCGGGCCTGTCCGGCAACGGCGGCTTCAACGCCAGCGACTTCCCGGACATCTTCGGCGACATCTTCGCGGACATCTTCGGCACGGGCCGCGGGAGCCGGTCGGGAGCGCGCTCGGGGGAGGATCTTCAGTACGAACTGGAACTGGACTTCGAGGAAGCCGTGTTCGGCTGCACGAAGGAGATCCAGATTCCCCGCGTGGAGCCTTGCGACCGGTGCGATGCTTCCGGCTCGGAGCCCGGCACCTCGAAAGTGTCCTGCCGCACCTGCGGAGGGCGCGGCCAAGTGCACACGCAGCAGGGCTGGCTCACGATGAGCCGTACCTGCTCTCGGTGCCGGGGCACCGGCCGGATCATCGAGCAGCCCTGTTCCGAATGCCGCGGCGAGGGCCGTCGCAGGGCGCAGCGCAACCGAAGGATCGACATCCCCGCCGGGGTCGACGAGGGCAACCAGATGCGGCTGGCAGGCGAGGGCAATGCCGGCACGAACGGGGGGCCTTCCGGAGACCTGTTCATCCTGATCCGAGTGGGCAAGCACGACCTCTTCCGCCGTGACGGGGCGGACATTCACTGCACGGTCCGCATCAATGTCGCCCAGGCCGCGCTGGGCTCCGAAATCAGCGTGCCGACGCTGGAGGGCGAGCAGACGCACCACGTGAAGCCGGGGACGCAATCCGGTGCGCGCCTCATGCTCCGGGGCCAGGGCGTGCCCAAGCTGCGTGGCGGCCGTCGCGGCGATCTCTACGCCCACTTGGAAGTGGGAATCCCGACGAAGCTCACGCGCGAGCAACGCAAGCTGTTCGAAAGCCTGGCAGAATCCCTGGGCGGGGCTGGGGAGGAGCCGGATCCAGGCTTGCTCGGCAAGTTCCGGATCGGCCGCAACTGAGTGGCAGCGATGCCTGGAATCCGGGGCCGGGCCTGCTCCTGATCGGCTACTATCGGGTCGTGACCGCCAGGCGCCTCCTGACCGGCGCTGCTGCCCTTCTGCTGGCAGGAACGGATCCCGCCCCCTGCCAGGACCGCCGCGAGCGCCTGATCCTGCAGGTCGAGCAGCTGATCGCCGGCCAGCGCGGGATGCGCATCTACGACTGGGTCGGCTTCGCGGTCGATGGCGACCAAGTCACCCTGGAGGGCGCCGTGACCCGCCCGTCCCTGAGGGAAGGCATCGAGCGTGCGGTGAGCGCCCTCGAAGCCGTCAGTTCGGTCCGCAACGAGATCGGCATTCTGCCTCGCTCGGGGGATGACATCGGCATTCGCATCAACGCCTACTGGAGGATCTACGGCCATCCGGAGATCCGCCGCTACGTCCGAGGGCCGGGCGAGTTCCGCTCGCGTGTCCGACGGGCCAGCGCAGACATCCAGCGCGTGCTGCTGCAGCCGATCCACATCGTGGTCCGCGAGGGCCACCTCGTCCTCGAGGGCGAGGTGGAGCAGCATCGAGAGAAGAGGGTGGCCGAGGAGCAGGCCTATGCGGTGCTCGGTGTCCGCTCGGTCGTCAACAATCTCGTCGTGACCGGAGCCGACACGGAGGAAATGGAGCCGATCGACTTCGAGAGGGATCCCTGGTGGAAGGACTCGGACTCCGTCAGCGAACCGGTGCTGCGGGTGGAGAACCCGGCCGGCGGCGTGCGCGTGCAAGTGGTGAACACCAACCGTGTACGCGTCCGACGAACCAGCCGCACCAGGCCGATCCGTCCCGGCGACACCAAGACGACCCGGCTCGGGAGAAAGATGCGGATCCGTGCCCAGCCATCGGACGGCGCGGTGATCAACCTCGAGATCGACCTCCCGTACGGGCATCGGCTCGAGATCGAGACTATCGACGGGCCGATTTCGGTTTCCGGGCTGCTGCGCAGCGGGCGCCTCCAGACGGCGATCGGACGCGTCGAGCTCGCAGCCCCCTGGCGGGGCGTCCAGCTGCACGTGCAGGCGGAGCACAAGCCGGGGGCAGTGAGCATCCCCCCGGCACTGCGGACGACTTTCACGGACCCAGGTGCCGAGACCGACGATGGCCCCTGGACCCTGACGGACCTGCGGGACTCCCGCAAGAAGCTCTATGGCTCGATCCATGTGGAGGCCAAGCACCCCGACGGGCTGGTCTTGCGCGACACCGCGATACCGGAGGACTCCCCGATCCGCATGCACTGGCAGGCCCCGGACGTGCTCGGCACGATGCTGCAGCGGCCATTTCGCATGGAACTCACCCGCCCTGGCGGCGACGGCTCGAAGCCCGGACCCGATCCCGGAGACGCCAAGGACATTGACGTGCCTCGGTTCAGCTCCGACGTGCGCCTCGTGCAGCTCTCAGCGTCGGTCGTGGACGACGAGAACCGCCCGGTACGGGGGCTCGGCTCCGATGACTTCGAGGTGCTCGAGGACGGGGTACCGCAGCGGGTGGGAATCGTGCAGGACACCGAGGCGGAATTCAATCTGGTCCTGCTGCTGGACTGCAGCACAAGCACGCTCTCCGACCGCGATGCGGTCCTGGAGGCCGCGCGCCAGTTCGTTCTGACCGCCCGGCCGGCCGACCGGGTCGGAATCTACGTCCTCTCCGACGCGTTCCTGCAGGTGGTCAGCCCGCTGACTTCCGACCGCGAGGCCCTGCTGCGGACGATCAGCCAGATTCCCAGGCTCTCCGGCGGCACTCCGCTGTACGACGCGATCACCCTGGCGTACGCCCAGGAACTGGCCCGGCGGCGCTGGGAGCGGAACGCGATCATCGTCATCAGCGACGGCATGGACAACGACCTGCTCCCCCGCTGGAGCCGGTCGGTCCCCTCGCAGGTGCAGTACAAGGATCTGGTGCGGGTAGCGGCCGAGATCAACAGCGCCATCTACCCGATCTTTCTCGAGCCCGAGCCGCCGGGCATCCGAACGGACCGCTCATGGCGGGAACGCATGAAGCGGTCCACCGACGAAGCGCGGGGGCGGATGGCGGAGCTCGCGGCGGCGACGGGCGGACAGCTGTTCCGGGCGAACTCGATCCGGGACCTGGACGATGTCTACGAGCAAGTCGCGCAGGAGCTCCGGAGTGTCTACACGCTGGGCTACTACCCCTCGAACCAGGAGTTCGACGGGGCGTGGCGGCGGATCCGGGTCCGGGTCCGCGACAGGGGCGCAAGGGTGCGGACGAGGCCGGGCTACTACGGCTGGTGACGCTCGGGGCGCAGACGCGCTGCCTCGGAGACTGCGCCCCGCAGGAAGGCCGCCGTGCGATGCAAGGGCATTCGGGCCGCAGCGGCTGCGTGCCGGCCGGTTGCGCCAGCAGTGGCCGGCAAGAAGGCTTCCGGGAGCGGGTCCGGTCGCCGTTGAGGCTTGGTTCGGGACTCCTTCGTGGCCTGTCCCGGCGATCGCTGCGCCGGTCCTTCCCGGCATGGCTGGACCCTGTTCCGCCCACGGTCCGGGCCGTCCCCAGAGGCCGACGCGAGGGCCGTTCGGGTGCCGCCCGATAATGTATACTAATGAGTACAGATTTGACACCACCGAGCGGTGGTGCCTAGGGCGACCACCGACATGAGCAGCGCAGTTGACCAACTCGAAGGCCTGACTAATCAGGACTACAAGTACGGATTCGTAACCGAAATCGACCAGGAAACGCTCCCTCCGGGCCTGTCCGAGGACACCGTCCGCTTCATTTCCGCGAAGAAGGGCGAGCCGGAATGGCTGCTGGAGTGGCGGCTGAAGGCCTTCCGCCACTGGCGCGCCATGGAGGAGCCGGCCTGGCCGAACGTCGACTACCCCCCCATCGACTACCAGGCGATCTCCTACTACGCGGCTCCCAAGAGCGCGGATGACCGACCCAAGAGCCTCGACGAGGTCGACCCGGAACTCCTCGCGACCTACGAGAAGCTCGGCATTCCCCTCGAGGAGCGGGCCGCCCTGGCAGGCGTGGCGGTGGACGCCGTCTTCGACAGCGTCTCCGTGGCGACCACCTTCCGCGAGAAGCTGGCCGAGGCCGGGGTCATCTTCATGTCGATCTCCGAGGCGGTCCGCGAGCATCCCGACCTCGTCCGCAAGTACCTGGGCACTGTGGTGCCGCCGTCCGACAACTTCTTCGCCGCCCTGAACTCGGCAGTGTTCTCCGACGGATCCTTCGTGTTCATCCCGCACGGCGTGACCTGCCCGATGGAACTGTCGACCTACTTCCGCATCAACGCTCTCAACACCGGGCAGTTCGAGCGGACCCTGATCGTGGCCGAGGAGGGCAGCTCCGTGAGCTACCTCGAAGGCTGCACGGCTCCGATGCGGGACGAGAACCAACTGCACGCCGCGGTTGTCGAACTGGTCGCGCTCGACGACGCGCGGATCAAGTACTCGACCGTGCAGAACTGGTATCCGGGCGACAAGGACGGCAACGGAGGCATCTACAACTTCGTGACCAAGCGGGGGGCATGCCGGGGCCGGAACTCGAAGATCTCCTGGACGCAGGTGGAAACGGGGTCGGCGATCACCTGGAAGTACCCCAGCTGCATTCTGATCGGCGACAACTCGGTCGGGGAGTTCTATTCCGTGGCGGTGACCAACAACCACCAGCAGGCCGACACCGGCACGAAGATGATCCACATCGGCCGGAACACCAGCTCGACGATCGTTTCCAAGGGAATCTCGGCGGGGGTCTCCAACAACTCCTACCGGGGCCTGGTGAAGATCATGCCGAACGCGGAGGGCGCCAGGAACTTCTCCCAGTGCGACTCGATGCTGATGGGCGACCGCTGCGGGGCCCACACATTCCCGTACCTCGAAGTGCGCAACAAGTCCGCCCAGGTGGAGCACGAGGCAACGACCTCGAAGATCGGAGAGGACCAGATCTTCTACCTGAACCAGCGCGGCATCGAGACCGAGGACGCCGTCTCGATGATCGTCAACGGGTTCTGCAAGGACGTGTTCCGCGAGCTGCCGATGGAATTCGCGGTGGAGGCCCAGAAGCTTCTGGGAGTGAGCCTCGAGGGCAGCGTCGGCTAGGGCCCGGCGCGGGGAATCAGCGAGACCAGCATGCTGCAAATACGAAACCTTCATGCCGCCGCAGGAGGGCAGGAAATCCTGCGCGGCGTCGATCTGGACGTGCTTCCCGGCACGGTCCACGCCGTAATGGGCCCGAACGGCTCGGGCAAGAGCACCCTGGCATCGGTGCTTGCCGGGCGCGAGGGCTACGAGGTCACCGAGGGCTCGGTCACGTACCGGGGCGAGGACCTACTGGAGATGGATCCCGAGATCCGCGCCCGGGAGGGAGTCTTCCTGGCCTTCCAGTACCCGGTGGAGGTTCCGGGGGTGACCACGATGTACTTCATGCGGGAGGCGGTGAACGCCGTGCGCAAGCACCGCGGGCAGCAGGAACTCTCCGCCGGCGAATTCCTGGGCCTGGCCCGGGAGCGGATCCAGCCCCTGGGCATGGACGCGGACATGCTCAAGCGGGCCGTGAACGAGGGCTTCTCGGGCGGCGAGAAGAAGCGCTGCGAGATCTTCCAGATGGCCATGCTCGAACCGACCCTCGGCATTCTCGACGAGACGGATTCCGGCCTGGACATCGACGCCCTCAAGATCGTCGCGGACGGCGTGAACGCACTGCGCAGCGAGAACCGGTCGTTCGTGGTCATCACCCACTACCAGCGACTGCTCAACTACATCGTCCCGGACTACGTCCATGTGCTGTCCGGGGGCCGGATCGCGCGGTCGGGAGACAGGAGCCTGGCCCTGGAGCTGGAACAGAAGGGCTACGGCTGGATCGAAGGGCTGGCCGGGCAGTCGGCGCCCCTGGGAGTCTAGCCGTGCCGGCAACTTCCGAGAAGCTCGGCCTGTACCTGGACCGTTTCAGCGAGACGCTGCGCCGGCAGGGCGGCGAGCCCGGCTGGCTGCGGCAGAGCCGGGAGAGCGCCATGGAGAGATTCCTTGCGCTCGGCGTGCCCACGCCCCGCGACGAGGAGTACAAGTACACGAACCTTTCTGCCCTGGCGGGCGGCGAGCTGCTGTTCGGCGGGTCCGGCGGGACAGGCCAGGCGGCGCTGCCGGCGTACATCCCCGCAGCCGGGCCGTCGCTTGTCTTCCAAGGCGACGGGGACGCGCCCGTCCAGGCGGGGGACCTGCCGCGCGGCGTGCGGGTTGGCTGCATCGCCGAAGCGCTGCGTTCGGATCCGGACCGGCTGGCGGGGCGCCTGGGGTCGGTCGCGCCTACCGAGGGACACGCGCTGTCGGCACTCAACACGGCGCTGTTCGAGGACGGCGCACTCATCGAGGTTCCCGCGGGAGTGGATGTCGAGGTCCCGATCCACGTGGCCTTCGGGGACGGGCCGAACGGCCGGCATCCTCGCGTGCTGATCCTGGCGGGGCGCAACTCCTCGGTCCGGGTCGTGGAGACCTACAAGGGCTCGGGGACCTACTGGCGCAACGCCGTGACGGAGATCCTCGCCGAGGAGAACGCGCGCGTCGAGCATGTCCGCGCGCAGGTCGAGTCGCCGAGCGCTTTCCACACCGGCATGTTCCAAGCCGTGCAGGAGCGGGACAGCTACGTGGCCACGTTCTCGCTCAGCTTCGGGTCGGCTGTCGCGCGCAACGACATCCGGACCCGCCTGCAGGGCACGGGATGCGAGTGCTCGCTGGACGGGCTGTACGCAGTGGGCGGAAGCCAGCACGTGGATCACCACACGGCGATCGACCACGCCAGGCCGCACTGCCATTCCCACCAGCTGTACAAGGGCGTTCTGGACGGTCATGCCAAGGGGGTCTTCAACGGCAAGATCTTCGTGCGCCGCGACGCTCAGAAGACCGACGCGGTACAGAGCAACAAGAACCTGCTGCTATCCGACGATGCCGAGGTCAACACCAAGCCGCAGCTGGAGATCGACGCCAACGACGTGCGGTGCACTCACGGCGCTACGGTCGGCCAGCTCGACTCGACCGCAGCCTTCTACCTCCGCTCGCGGGGCATCGACGCCGCGCAGGCGCGCAGCATCCTGACCTACGCCTTTGCCGCGGACGCCCTGGAGCGCATCGCGATGGCGCCCGTGCGGGACCACTTTGAGGCCCTGCTGATGGAGCGCTTCGCACCGGCGAGGGCCTGACGGGGAGGCAAGGATGGCACTGGCAGCGCCTGCGACCGCGTCCAGCCTCGATGCGGAGGCCCTGCGACTGGACTTCCCCGCCCTGCACCAGCGGGTGCACGGGCGGAGGCTCGTGTACCTCGACAACGCGGCATCGTCCCAGACTCCGAGGCCGGTGATCGACGCGATTGTCGAGTACTACGAGCGCGACCGGGCCAACGTGCATCGCGGCGTGCACGAGCTCAGCCAGCGGGCCACGGACAAGTACGAGTCGGCACGGGTCCGGCTGCAGCGCTTTCTCAACGCCGCCGAGCCCGAGGAGATTGTCTGGACCAAGGGGACGACCGAGAGCATCAACCTCGTCGCCGAGAGCTGGGGCAGGACGCACGTGGGCCCCGGGGACGATGTCGTGATCTCGGCCATGGAACACCACTCGAACATCGTTCCGTGGCAGATCCTGTGCGAGGAGAAGGGCGCGAACCTCCGCGTGATCCCGATGGACCGGACCGGCACGCTGCAGCTGTCGGCCTCTGGACGACCTGCTCTCGGGGCGGCCCCGGATCGTCGCGGTGACGCACGTGTCGAACGCGCTCGGAACCGTCAATCCGGTCCGCGAGATCGCCGAGAAGGCCCATGCGGCCGGTGCCGTTTGCGCGGTGGACGGGGCGCAGGCCGCGCCCCACATGCGGATCGACGTCCGGAGCCTGGGCTGCGATTTCTTCGCCCTCTCCGGCCACAAGATGTGCGGCCCGACCGGCATCGGCGCCCTGTACGCCCGCCGGGCGCTGCTGGAGGAGATGCCTCCCTACCAGAGCGGCGGCGACATGATCTCCTCGGTGAGTTTCGAGAAGACGACCTACAACGAGCTGCCGTACCGGTTCGAGGCCGGGACGCCGATCATAGCGGGCGCGACTGCTCTCGGAGCCGCGGTCGAGTACCTGGAATCGGTCGGGATGGACGCGATCGCATCGTACGAGGCGGAACTGCTGGCGTACGGCACGCAGCTGCTCGCCAGGATTCCGGGCCTGCGCCTGATCGGAACGGCGGATGACAAGGCGAGCGTGATCTCGTTCGATGTCGAGGGCATCCACCCGGCAGACCTCGGGACGCTGCTGGACCACCAAGGGATTGCTTTGCGCGTCGGCCATCACTGCGCGGAGCCGGTCATGCGCTTCTACGGCGTTCCGGCCACGACCAGGGCCTCGCTAGCGTTCTACAACACGCCAGCCGACCTCGACGCCCTCGCGGCGGCGATCGAGACAGCGAAGGAGATTTTCGGCTGATGGCACTGCTCTCGCTCGGGCTCGGAGACCAGCCCAACGCCCGTTCCGCAAGCGAGCCGCCCGAGGACGCCCCGGACGCGGAACGGACCGGGCTCAACACGGGCGCTCTCTCGAAGGCGCCTAGCTACAGCGACTTCGTCCCCAGCATGCACTCGAACATGACGATGACGTCGCCGCTGCCCCCCAAAGGAGCCGGAATACGATCCCGACGCCTCCCTCGAGGAGAAGGTCGTGGCGGTACTCAAGACCTGCTACGACCCGGAAATCCCGGTCGACATCTACCAGCTCGGGCTGATTTACAAGGTGATCGCCCCGCGCGCGCCCGAGGAGCCGGAAGGGGTCAAGGTGCTGATGACGCTGACCGCGCCCAACTGCCCGGCGGCGCAGACCCTGCCAGCAGAGGCCAAGTACAAGATCGAGCGCCTGGACGAAGTGGCGGACGCGGAGATCGAGATCACGTTCGACCCGCCGTGGACGCCGGAAATGATGAGCGAGGAAGCGAGGCTCGTCCTGAACCTGATTTGAGGCAACCGAATGCAACTCAGTTCGCAAGAAGAATACGGCCTGCGGTGCCTGCTCCGGCTGGCCCAGGCAGGGCCGGGAGAGATTCTCAGCATCCATGAGATCTCCAGAGCCGAGGGCATTTCCGAGCCGCATGCGGCGAAGCTCATGCGGATCCTGCGGGAAGGAGGCTTGGTCGCGAGCGAGCGCGGCCAGGCGGGCGGCTACCACCTGACCCGTCCGGCCCGGACCATCAGCGCGAAGCAGGCCATCGAGGTCCTCGGCGGGGAATTCTACGGCCAGCAGTTCTGCAACCGCTTCGCAGGTCACGAGGATCACTGCACGCGTTCCACCGACTGCTCCATCCGATCCCTGTGGCGTGCCATCCAGGAGGTTGTCGACCGCTTGCTCACGAACACCAGCCTGCAGGACCTGCTGTGCGGCGAGAACGAGATGGACCGTTTCGTGAACGAGCTGGTGGTTCTCAACAGCGCGATCGAGAACGCTCCCGCAGGAGCGAGCCATGGCTGACCGGGCGCGAGTCGAGACCGCGCTGCGGGGCGTCGTCCACCCTGCCTACGGCCGCAACATCGTCGAACTCGGCCTCGTCCAGGACTTCGCCGTGAATGGCGGATCGGTGAGCTTCAAGCTCCAGAGCGCAGTGTCCGACCGGGCCGAGGCGCAGGCCGTGCTGTCCGAAGCGCTGGGTGCCGTGCAATCCGCGGAACCGTCGGCGAGCGTCTCCGCGGAGCTGACCAGCTCGGCGAGGGCGAATCCGGCGGCCGCCTCCGGCAAGGGCTCGATCGAGGGGGTCCGCAACGTCATCCCCGTCGCTTCCGGCAAGGGCGGCGTCGGCAAGTCAACGGTCTCCGCGAACCTCGCACTGGCGCTAGCGGCAAGCGGCGCACGGACCGGGCTGCTGGACGCCGACGTGTACGGCCCCAGCATCCCCCACATCATGGGCGCCAAGGGCGGGCCGTCTCGCGGCGGGCGAGGGATTGTCCCGCTGGTGGCGCACGGGATCCCGATCATCTCCACGGGCTTCTTCATCCGCAAGGACCAGGCGGTGGTCTGGCGGGGTCCGATGCTGGCCAAGATGGTCGAGCAGCTCACCAACGACGTGGAATGGGGGCAGCTGGACTACCTGGTCATCGACCTCCCGCCCGGCACGGGCGATGTCCAGCTGAGCCTGTGCCAGCGGCTGGCGCTGACCGGGGCGCTGGTCGTGACAACGCCGCAGCCCATGGCCGTCAACGTGGCAGAGAAGGCGATCATCATGTTCCAGCAGCTCAAGACCCCACTGCTGGGCGTGGTCGAGAACATGAGCTACTTCGAATCCAGGACTACCGGCGAGCGCGAGTACGTGTTCGGCTCGGGAGGCGCCGAACGGATCTCCGAGCAGTGGGAGATCCCCGTACTCGGCAAGATCCCTCTGGCAACGACGGTGCGCGAGACTTCGGACGACGGCACGCCAATCGTCATCGCGGACCCGGCCGCGCCGGCGGCGCAGGGGTTCCTGGAAGTCGGGAGGCGGCTGGCTGCCGAGGTGGCGATGCGCAATCTCCAGGCCGAGAGCGAGGGGATGGTCCAGATCGACTTCTGAGACAGGCCCGCGTGCCCGTCAGCCTTGGTTGGCGCCCGTGGCGGCCACCAGCTGGGACGCCCGCAAGAGCCCTTCCACCGTGCCGGCATCCGCCCACCAGCCTTCCAGCACCTCCCAGGTCATGCTGCCCTCCTCGATGTACTGGTTGTTGACGTCGGTGATCTCGAGCTCGCCGCGGGCGGACCGCTGCAGGCGGTCGATCTTCTCGAAGACCGTTCCGTCGAACATGTAGATGCCCGTAACCGCGTAGTTGGAGGCGGGCTCGGCAGGCTTCTCCGTGATGCATTCGATCGAGTCGCCAGCGAACGAGGGGACGCCATAGCGCCCGGGTTCGGGAACCTCCTTCAAGAGGAGCCTCGCGCCGCTCTCCTGCGCCCGGAAAGCATCCACCGCGCGGATCACGCTTCCCTGGATGATGTTGTCGCCGAGCATCACGCAGAGCTTCTCCCCGCGCGAGAAATGGCGGGCCAGGTCGAGCGCTTCGGCGATTCCGCCCTCGCCCTCCTGATACGTGTAGTCGAGGTGCTTGAGCCCGAACTCGCGGCCGTTGCCGAGCAGGCGCAGGAAGTCCCCCGCGTTGCGGCCGCCGGTGACAATCATGATGTCCTGGATCCCGGCGTTGACCAGCGCCTGGATCGGGTAGTAGATCATTGGCTTGTCGTAGACCGGCAGGAGATGCTTGTTGATGATCCGGGTGATCGGATCCAAGCGAGTCCCGAGGCCACCCGCTAGAACGACGCCCCGCACAAGCCCCCGATTGTACTAGCCGGGCCTTGCCGGCTCCGCCGCGCAAGCCCGCGCAGGCCCTCCTGCGGGCGCGACCGGCCGGAGCCTAGGCAGGCTCTCGCGGGGCCTCGCGCCTGCCGAAGAACTCTCGGATCTGCCTGCGCAGCAGGGCAACCGAGCCGAGCACGGCAACGAGGTTCGGAACTGCCATGAGCGCGTTGAGGGTGTCGGAAACGGCCCAGACCGCCTCGAGGCCCCCGGTCGCTCCGACAAGAACCGCCGCGACCCAGGCCACGCGGTAGGCGGGGATGCTCCCAACGCCGAACAGGTAGGCGATGCCCGTCTCGCCATAGTACGCCCAGCCAATAATGGTCGAGAACCCGAAGAGGACGACGCAGACAGACACGAACTGGCCGCCCCAGTCACCTCCGAGTCCCTGGCTGAAGGCTTGCGCGGTGAGTTCCGCTCCTGTCCGGCCCGAATCCCAAACGCCCGTTGCGAGGACGACGGTCGCCGTGAGCATGCAGACGACGAGCGTGTCGAGGAAGACCCCGAAGATGCCATAGCTCGCCTGCCGCGCAGGGTGGTCCGTCACGGCGGCCGCGTGGACGATGGGAGCGCTTCCGAGACCGGCCTCGCTGGAGAACAGTCCCCGCGCTACACCTGTCCGCGCGGCGGCAATCGCGGTCGCCCCAAGGAAGCCTCCCGCCGCGGCATGCCCGGTGAACGCCGACCCGACGACCAGCTCGATGACGGCGGGCAGGTCCCTGAAATGCAGAGCCAGGATCACCAAGCCGCAAGCGAAATACAGCAGGCACATCCCAGGAGCCAGGATCGAAGTGACTTCCGCAATCCTGCGAATGCCTCCGAGCACCACGAGGGCCGTCACGCCGGACAGAACGACGCCACTGACCCAAGGATCGATTCCGAACGCGCCCTCGAGCCCGCTCGCGACTGTGTTGGCCTGGGCCATGTTGCCGATCCCGAAGGCAGCGAGGGCGCAAGTCACAGCGAACGCGGCGCCCAGCCAGGGCATCCTGAACCCCTTGGACAGGACATACATGGCCCCTCCGCGTACAACGCCGTCCCTGTCCTTCTCCCGATACTCCATTGCGACAGCGATCTCGGAGTACTTCGTCGCCATCCCCACCACGCCCGTCATGAACATCCAGAAGACCGCTCCGGGACCGCCTGTCGCGATCGCGATCGAGACACCGGCGATGTTGCCGACCCCGACGGTTGCGGACATGGACGTCGCGAGGGCCTGGAAGGGCGAGACCGTGCCGTCCGCCCCGGCGGGCCGGCGTCCTCCAAGGACCTGGCGCGCCGCGAAGAGGAGCCTGCTGAACTGAATTCCGCGCGTCGCGATCGTAAGGAACAGCCCGGAGCCGACCAGCAGGATCATCATGGGAGTGCCCCAGACGATCGAATTAACGGTACGATTGAGTTCTAGAAGCCAGTCCATTGGATCGGGGCGAGGGCCGACAAAGCAAACATTGTAGGTGAACCGCCGGGGTTCCGAATCCGCGATCCCGGGCAAGGAGGCAGGTCATGGAAGTGCAGCTAGCATTCGACCGGGAGGGGGTCGCGGTCGAGTTGCCGGACGGCCTCGACACCCGGATACTGCGCCCGAGATTCGCAGCCGGGCTGGCCGACGAGCACGCGGAACTGGCAGCCGCGATCGACAATCCGATCGGATGCCCGCCGCTCGAGCGCCTGGCGCACGGAAGGCGCAGCGCCGCGATCGCGGTCTGCGACATCACCCGGCCGGCCCCGAACCGGAAGGTGCTTCCACACGTGATCCGAGCCTTGGAGGCCGGGGGCATCGCACCCGCGAACATCAGCATCCTGATCGCGACAGGCCTGCATCGCGAGGCAACTCCGGAGGAACTCGACGAGATTCTGGGGGCGGAAGTGCTCCGTCGCCACAGCGTGCACTCGCACAGGGCTCGCGAGATCGAGGAGCAGGTCTTTCTGGGCGAGACTTCGACGGGCACGCAGGTGTTTGTCGACGAGCGCTTCGTTGAGGCCGACCTGCACATCACGCTGGGATTCATCGAGCCTCACCTGATGGCAGGCTTCTCGGGCGGCCGCAAGCTGATCTCGATCGGCCTTGCCGGGGAGCGAACGATCAAGAGGCTGCACAGCCCGCTCTTCATGCGGGACTCCAAGGCGACCGAGGGATCCTTCCCGGACAATCCCCTGCACCGGGAACTGCTGGAGATCGCCGCCATGGCCGGCCATGACTTCATGGTGGACGTGGCGCTGACCGATACCCGGGCGATCGCGGCGGTGTTCGCCGGTGAGCCGGTCGCCGCGCACTCGAAGGGGGTGGAATTCGTCCGCCAGTCGACGCTGGCGCAAGTCGGGGAGCCCGCCGACGCGGTGATAACGACCTCCGGGGGCTATCCCCTGGACCTTACCTTCTACCAGGCGGTAAAGGGGCTGACAGCCGCGTCTCACATCGTGCGTGACGGGGGCGAGATCCTGCTGGCCGCGGCCTGCCGGGAAGGGCTCGGCAGCCCGGAGTTCAGCGGCCTGGTGCGGAACGCGGGCGGGTCCGCCGACCTGCTCGACGAGCTGGCGGACAGGGCGGTCGAAGTGGACCAGTGGCAAGCGGAGAAGCTGGCAATGGTCGCCCAGAGGGCGCGGCTTTCCTTCTGCGTGCCCGGCTTGGCACCGGCTGACCAGTCCAAGCTTTGGGGCCCGTCCCATGCGGACCCGCAGGAGGCCGTGGATGGAATGGTCAGCCGCTTGGGCAAGGGCGCCAAGCTCGTAGTAATCCCGGAAGGGCCGTACGTGTTCTCGCAGCTCGAGGCAAGCTCTCCAGCGAGCGCCTGACCGCGCGCCCTGAACCGGCGCAGATGATGGAAGCGACGCAGTGCCCGGGATATGCCCGCGCCTCACGCTTCATCCTGACTTCACCCTGCCCCGCATTGCTGTCCCCGGGCGGAACCGTCAGAGGCAGTGCGCAGGCTGTAATGAGACCGCTGTGTGACCGGTGGTGACTGGACTTGTGATTCTGCGGATTCCAGTCTAGATCACGGATGGCGTAGCAGGGGAAGATGGCTGGGGCAGGAACAAGCTTGAAGGACCAAGGGCGAGGTATCGCTGAGATTCGGGATGTTGTCGAGCGAATCGTGAAGCAACAACTCAAGCCGACGTGCATCCGCTCCGTCCACGTGGAAGCAAATGAGGACACCTTTGAAGGGCCGGTGCTGCACGTCACCGCAGTGTATGCGAGAAGCGGCAGGGAACCTGACCCTACCAAGCTACTGGGACTGGTGAGCCATCTCCGCCCGGAGC
Organism: Bryobacterales bacterium; assembly: GCA_965263255.1. Lineage (GTDB taxonomy): Bacteria > Acidobacteriota > Terriglobia > Bryobacterales > UBA6623 > VXMF01. Next base: position 4,429,286 of record CBDHHA010000008.1, on the reverse strand, counting down.
TTGCTGAACGCGGCGAGGAACGCTTCCCGCTGCTGTCTTTCGTTGCCGACGACGAGGCGGAGCATTACGCTGGACCCAATTGAATTGATTGAGACGACGAAACGCCCTGCAGCGATGGGAGAGCGCCGGCCCCAATGCGTCGACGTGAGAACTGCCCAGCAGCCGTCGGACACATCCCGACCCCAGCGACCCCTTCGCTTGCGCCAGGAAACCCCGGTCACTCTCCTCGGGGCGGACTGATCATTACATGGGCACCCGGAGTGCCGGGGTACATCAGCCACGGACCGTCGTCCGGAGCGCCGGGGATCCCGAGCGACTCGGGCGTAGCATAGGGCGTGTAAAGGACCCAGCGCAGGTAGGGATCTGCGATTTCGTCCTTGTCGGCGTCGTAGCCCTTGCCGGTCATCACGTAGAGCATGCGCGGCTCGCGGGGCATCGCGACACGGCCTTCGTCCACATCCTTCCAGCGGACCTCATGCCGCTTCTTGCCCTTCAGGCCCTGCGCCGTGAGCTCCCGCCCTCGAGCCATGAAGGGCTCGAGATCCTTGTGGTAGCAGGCGACCGAGAACTGCTCGTCACCCGGCTTGTCGGCGAGGCAGTGCAGTGCGTTCGTCCCTTCGCGGAGCACGCCCAGCTTCCCGTTCGAGTCGTATCCGAGAACGGTGGCACCGGCCTGCAAGTCCTCGGGAGCTGCGTGCACTGTGGCTGCAATCTGGTGACTGGCGGGCGGGACTTCCGCCGTCAGGGCGGACACGCCCAGTATGAGCAGAGCAAGAGTTCTTGTCATTGTTCCTCCGAAGCGAACCAGAGGCCCGGTTCGAGCCGCGATTCCGCCCCGGAGGGCCGATCGCGCCCCCTCCAGTCTATTCGAAGCGGGCCGCGATCTGACGAGCCGACCGATCTCGCACAGCACGATCTCACCGCTCGCGTATGCTCCCATCGGACGGGCCGTCAGGGAAGTTGCGGCCTTGGATCGTGCCGCCAGACGATGCTAAATCGAGGGCGCCTTGCAGCGGTCTGCGACAGGGCTCGCGGTTCGGAAGGCTGTCGTAATTCTCGCGCTTGCGGAAGCGGAATGGTGGACGACATGGGACTTGAACCCACAACCTCCGCATTGCGAACGCGGCGCTCTCCCGATTGAGCTAGTCGCCCACTTATTTCGCTCATTGTATCACCGCGCCAGCGCCGGTCGCCCCCCACTCCACGATCTTCCGGGGCGACCGGCCTGTGTTACCGTGGCGGTGCGCTGCTCCCGCTCTCGTGGCCTAGATCCCGTCGCGGGCTGTGCAGCAGGCAGGAACCACTCTGCTTCCCAGGGAGGCCAGGATGAAGAGACGAACATTCTTGGGTGCTGCGGCGGGTGCCGGTGTCGCTGCCGCCCAGTCGAGCCCCGTCGCGCCCAGCGACAAGGTAGCCATCGGCATGATCGGCGTCGGAGGTCGCGGAAGGAGCCTGCTCCGAAACTTCAGCGGCTTGCCGGACGTGGAAATCGCCTATCTCTGCGACGCGGACCAGGCTTCGCTAGAGCGAGCCGCGCAGGTGCTCGAGCAGGAGGGGCGGCCCGTGCCCAGCACCAGCGGCGACATGCGGGAAGTATTCGACACCCAGGGCGTCGACGCCGTCGTCGTGGCGACGCCCGATCACTGGCACGGTCCCGCGACGATCCTCGCCTGCGACGCCGGCAAGGACGTCTATGTCGAAAAGCCGGCCTCCCACAACATCCGCGAGGGGCGCCTGATGGTGGATTCGGCTCGCAGGAATGGCCGCATCGTGCAGGTAGGGACGCAGGCAAGGAGCCGACCGTCTTCGCAGAAGGCAATCGAGATCGCCAAGTCCGGACAGCTGGGCGAGATCCTGATGGCCAAGGCCTGGAACGTCCAGCTGCGAGACGACATCGGCCACAAGGAGAACAGCCCGGTCCCGAATGGCGTCGACTACGACACCTGGCTGGGCCCGGCGCCCTGGATCCCGTTCAACGAGAACCGCTTCCACTACAAGTGGCACTGGCACTGGCACTTCGGCACCGGCGACGCCGGCAACGACGGCGCTCACCAGCTCGACATCGCCCGCTGGGCCCTTGGCGTGGACTACCCTGTAACCGCTAGCGGCATGGGCGGCAAGGTGTTCTTCGACGATGACCAGCAAACCCCCGATACCATGAACGTAACGTTCCAGTACGGAAGCAAGGCCCTGATCTGGGAAATGCGGATCTGGAACCCCTACGGCATGGACGGACAGGACAACGGCGTCGCCGTGTACGGCACCGACGCCTCGATCCAGATCGGCCGCTGGGACCGGCGCTGGGGCTACAAGCTCTTCGACGGCGACGGCAAACTGGTGGAGCACAACGATGCCGACGACGAGGCCGACGATCACATGCGCGATTTCGTCGATTCCGTCCGCAGCCGGAGGCTGCCCAACGCGGATATCTCGATCGGGCACCTCTCCGCGATCCACTGCCATCTGGCCAACATCGTCTCCCGCACGGGCCGCAACCTGCATTTCGACCAGGAATCGGAGACGATAGTGGGTGACCCTCACGCGAACCTGTACGTGAAGCGCACGTACAGGACGCACTGGAGCACTCCTCAGGGCGCCTAGCGCCGGAACCAAGAAAGCATGCCGTCCGACCAAGACCCGGACCCCGACAGTCCCCTAGCAAGCCCCGTCTACGACGAGCCGCCGTCGCGCCCTGACGAGTCGGCCCAGACGCCGGATTCCGCGTTCCAGGTCCTGACTGCGGCCCTCCGTCCGCGGATGCCGCTGCCGGCCGATATCGGCACGGAGCAGACATCATGACCCTCCTGCTGCTGTGCGTAGCGCTGACGGTGTTCATATCGGCCGTCTGCTCGCTCTTCGAGGCGACGCTCTATTCGACCCGCATCGGCGCGTTGGAGGCTGAGAAGGCCAGCGGCAAGCACCCGCGCCTAGCGGGGCGGCTCATCGGCATGAAGTCGGCAATCGCGCGGCCGACATCGGCGATTCTGGTGCTCAACACAGTCGCCAACACCGCTGGAGCTACGCTTTGCGGAATGCTCATCACGACCTCCCTGGGTGAGCAGTCGGTCCTGCCTTTCACACTCCTGCTGACCCTGCTGATTCTTTTCGTCGGCGAGATTCTTCCCAAGACGTTCGGCGCGACCTACTGGAGTCGCATCTGGCCCGTGATTGTCTGGCCCTTGACGATCCTGGAGAAGGCCCTGACGCCGGTCATCTGGGTCACGCAGTCCTTTGCCGACCTGTTTTCGTCCAGCAAAGGGACTCCGTCCGTCACGGAAGGCGAGATCCAAGCGAGCATCGCGCTCGGACGCAGGGAAGGCGAGCTCTCCGCTGCGGAAATGCGGCTGCTGACTGCCGTGTTCCGGTTCGACGACATGGTGACCCGCCAAGTCATGGTCCCGCGGCGCGACGTGGTGGTGATCGACGCGGACTGCCCCCTCGAGAGGGCTCTCTCCGTCGCCAAGCAGACCCGTCACACCCGGTTCCCGCTCTGCGAGGGATCCCTGGACAAGGTGATCGGGCTCGTTCACGTCAAGGACCTGGTCGGCGTGGCGCCGGATCGGGACATCGACCTGCGATCCGTTTCGCGACCGCTCCGACATGTTCCGGAGACCCTGCCGATCAGCCGGCTGCTGGGTGAAATGCAGAGCACGCACCAGCACATGGCGGTCGTCGACGACGAATACGGATCGGTGGTCGGCATCGTCACGATGGAGAATGTCGTGGAGCAGATTGTCGGATCGGTGCAGGACGAATTCGACTCGGAACTGCCGGAGATCGTGCCGGAAGGCAAGGGCGTGTTCCGCGTGAGCGGGCAGCTGCCGCTGGACAAAGTCAACCGGGAGCTCGGCCTGGAATTGGAGTCCCAGGAGGTCGACTCGCTTTCCGGCCTGCTTGTCAGCCACCTGAATCGACTTGCCAGGACCGGCGACGAGGTCAGCCTGGAGGGCGCAGTTGCGGAGGTGGTCGAGGAGCAGGGCGGCCGCGCAACGCAGGTTAGGATCCGGGTGGTCGGCTAGCGACCGGGCGCGGGACGGGGCACTCTCAGGGAGTCCGAGCCTAGAACGTCACGCCCACGCCGCTGACGAGGCCGTAGTCGTTCCGCTCGACCGCCTCGGCCGGCCTTGTGTGGAAACGGTCGAAGATCCGCAGCGAATACGTGAACCGGCCTGCGATGGGGACCCGCAGCGTGCTGTCAAACTCAGCGCGTACGTTGCCCGCGTCGAACAGGTCCGGATGCGCCGTGAGATTCAGAGACAGCCTGATCCCTCGGAGCAAGCTGGTGTCCCACTCCACTCCGAAGAAGCCCTCGCCGGTCCTGCGGTTCTGCGCTTGACGGTACCGTTCGTCGACCAGGGCCAGGCCCCCGATCAAGGCAAGGTCTGTGGAGCTGCTGTCCCGCAGCCGCCAGCCCAGCCCCCCGCCCAGCCGGGTGCGGAGGTTCAGCTTCCGACGCTCGTTCCTCTCGAGTCCGGACAGCCCGTACAGGAACACCCGCGCATTGACGATACGGTCGAGCCGCGCGTTGAGTGCATGGCGGCTCTGTGACTTCGCGCCGTCCTGTCGCGCGAACAGCGAGTCCAGCCGGCCCGAGAACTTGTACTGGGCCGAGGCGTACGCGGCCCGGGCCCCGAGCGACGACTGCATCTGATTCTGATTCCCGCGGGCCAGGCTGTACCCGATGTCCGCCGCTCCATCCACCGCCCCCAGCAGGCTGCCAACACCGCCTCCCCGCACCCCGGGTACAATCCTCGCGATCGTTGGCGATCGCACTGTAGTGGTTCGCGTGTCGTGCAGGGCGATCTCGGTCTCGGGCCCCCGCCGCGTAAGCCGACCTTCCAACCGCGTGCCGTCCTCGGTGAGGATCGAGAAATCGGAGTCGCTGTGGAGGGACTCAACGTTGCTCCAAGCGACCCGCACCGTGCCGAGTAGGGCCGCGCTCACCACCAGGTTGCCGTCCTCGAGTCGCCTGACCGCCCCGGTAATCCGATCGCCGTTGACCAGGACGACGGTGTCCGCGACCGCCAGGTTTGCGGCTAGAAGGGGCAGGAACATCCCAAAGCAAAGACTAAGAGGGCGCATGGAATTTGCAGAGGCCGGCGGGCACGAAGGCTAGGCTCCGTCTCAGCAGTCCTTACTGTAAGGTTCGCCCGACACGCCGGCGGTCCAAGCGCGGAAGTCGTGGGGCGGCGGCCTTGCAGGCAATCCTCGGCTGCCGGCCTCGATTCCTCGCGGAACTCGGATCGGGGCGGCGGAGGGGCGTGGCTGCAAGTCCGGAATCCCAATTTCACGGGACAGGGCACGGAACGTTTTGCCACGTTCAGGGGTCTAGTGCAGTATGAGCGTGGTTTTCGGCGGGCCAGCCCGCATCCCCTCCTGGCGCGGTCGCGACCCTCTTGGCAGGGAGCGGACCGTGCCGCCACTTGCCGTGGCAGTATTCCCGGCGACCCCATCGGAGCCCCGCTCGAGCCTCTCCCGGGCAAATCCAGGCGAGGCTCCTGGCTCTCAGGGAAAGGACCGTCGCAACCGCTGCGGAGAACGTGGCCGGGGCATGGCCGCACGGACCTGGGCAGCCTGCGCGCTCGCGGCGATCTTGGCAGCCGGATGCAGCGGCGCCAAACGCGACAGAGCAAAGCCAGTCTCGACCCAACCGGCGACGGCAGCTGCCAGTGAGAATCCGCCCGCAGTCTCGGCGGACACTTCCACGGAGGGACCGGCCGCGGCAGGGGCGTCTCAAGCGGCTGCTGCGAGACCGAATGCGGCCCGGGGAGACGACGAACGCCCGGTTTCAGTCGGGTCCGGACAGCCCTTTCAACTTCCAACGCACACCCAAGTCGGCATGTTGCGGGAGATGGCGAGAAGGGGACCGGCACCCTCCCGAATCTATCCGGGCTGGGATCGGGGCCCCGGTAGCCGCAACCGATTCGCCGAATTCGAGACCGGCCCGGTGCGAGCCACGTCCGAACAGCCCGTCTCCACGTTCTCGATCGATGTGGACACGGTCTCGTACAGCTGGGTCCGCTCGTCCCTGAACGGCGGGGCGCTGCCGCGACCCGATTCCGTACGCATCGAAGAAATGATCAATTACTTCCCGTACGACTACCCGAAGCCGGAAGATGCCGGCACCCCGTTCGCCACTACCGTCTCGGTACTTGCGACTCCTTGGAACGCAGGAACGAAGCTGCTGCACGTGGGCATCAAGGGGTACGAGCTGGCAGCCGAGGAACCGCCCAGAGCGAACCTGGTGTTCCTGATCGACACCTCCGGATCGATGCGCCAGCCGGGAAAGCTGCCCCTGCTGGTCAACGCACTCAAGCTGCTGCTGGACACACTCGATGCGGATGACACGGTCGGAATTGTCACCTACGCAGGCTCGGCGGGGGTCGCTCTCGAGCCGGTGCGGGTTGCCGAGAGATCCAAGATACTGGCCGCGCTCGAGCAACTGCGCGCGCGGGGATCCACCGACGGCGGCGAGGGCATCCGACAGGCCTACCTGCTGGCGGAGCGGGAATTCGACAGCGACGGCATCAACCGGGTGATCCTCGCCACCGACGGCGACTTCAACGTGGGCATCACCGACCCGCGCGAGCTGAAGGGCTTCGTCGAGCGTAAGCGCGCAGGCGGGGTGTTCCTGTCGGTGCTCGGATTCGGCCGGGGCAACTACAACGACGCTCTGATGCAGGAGCTGGCCCAGAACGGCAATGGCAATGCCGCCTATATCGACAGCCTGCTGGAGGCCCGGAAGGTTCTGGTCGACGAGGCCAAGTCAACGCTGTTCCCCATCGCCAAGGACGTCAAGATCCAGATCGAGTTCAATCCCGCAGTCGTGAGCGAGTACCGGTTGATCGGCTACGAGAGTCGCATGCTCAGGCGCGAGGACTTCCAGAACGACAAGGTGGACGCGGGGGATGTCGGTTCCGGCCACACGGTCACCGCCCTGTACGAGATCACGCCGGCCGGCTCCGGTGCCGAGCGCCTGCCGGACTTGCGCTACCGGCCGGATGCGCGGCCCGCAGGGACACACAGCGGGGAGTATGCCTTCGTGAGCATCCGCTTCAAGAGACCGGACTCCGACGAGAGCGAGCTGATCACCCGCGCTGTCACGCAGGATGACGAGGCAATGGAGGACGGGGCCATCGCCCGGGAGGCGCGGTTCGCTGCCGCCGTGGCCGCGTTCGGGCAGATCCTGAGGGACGGACGCTACACCGGCGACTTCGACTACAACGATGTCATCGGCCTGGCCCAGGCATCCAAGGGCGACGACGTCTTCGGCTACCGGTCAGAATTCGTCAATCTCGTGCGGCTCGCCGCATCGGTCAAGACCCTGAGTGCGCTGGAAGGCAAATGAGCCATCGAACCCCCGCGGGATGCCGCCGGGGCTAGCGCTGGTGCCCGCGCGATGCGTGCCGCCCCGGCCTATCGGGAGGCGTTCGAACCGGAAGGTGTCGGGGCGCCCGGCTGGGGGAGAACGGGCGGCGGGGGGACGAGGCCGTTCGGATCGAAGAGCCGCCCGGGCAGGTAATTCGACACGCGAGGGCCCTCGACAGCCCGGATCTTGATGTTCCGGTACCAGACGGGGTGATTGTGGTGAGTCAGCGCGATATGCCCCGGACCCTTGAAGCCGAAGCCCGGCACGCGCTTGAACTTGGTCCTCTCGACCCGTGCGAAGAAATCGGGGGAGTTGAACTCGTACTCGAGGATCTTCTGGCCGTTCAGCCAGTGCTCGCCGTGCGTGCCGCGCACGAGGATCCGTGACGTGTTCCACTCGCCCGGGGCGCGAACAGGCTTTTCGTCGGCCGGCTTGTACAGCAGGTACAGGGAGCCGCTGCTGGAGTACTCCCAGCCCGGCCGCCGCCGGTTCAGCACGGAATCGTCTAGTAGCTGGTACTCGGGCCCGGTGGCGCGCAGCATCGAGCGCCGCTTCGCCTCGGGACTGAGGTGGGGACGGTAGCCGGGACCCGCCCAGGCCTTCTGCACCAGGTACTTGACGCCGCTGTTGCCGCCCTTGACGAGCTTCCAGTCGAAGACAAGCTCGAAATTCTCGAACTCACTCACCGAAACAATGTCCCCGCCGCTGTTGTCCGCAAGCGTGCGGATCGTGCCGTCCTCGATCGCCCAGGACGTGGCCGGGAACGGGGTGTCCTGGAAGCCCTGCCACCCGGTCGAGGTGGAGCCGTCGAACAGCAGTTGCCAGCCGGCGAGCTTCTCCTCGTCGGAGAGCTGATTGTGTTCGGAACCTGCCAGCATTACACCGGCAGCCAGCAGCGAGATCGCGATCATCCGTAGCATGGTGCGCACCAGCCATACAGAATACCGGATGTGCGTGCCCAACCCGGGCCGCCAGCGCCTGCTCTTGGTCCGAATCCTACCTGATGAACAGGAATTCCGCGGTATTGAAGAGAGAGTGGGCTAGCTCGGCCCAATCCGCAGGGCCGTCAGCGTTCGCCACGCCGCGAGCGGCGGCCTGGCCGTCGAGAAAGCGTCCGATCTGCTCGACCTCGGTCGCGACCGGCTCGCGGCCGAACGCCTGGACATACATGCTGCGAATCCGCTCGGCCCGTCCCATCCCGGCAGCCAGTTCCCTTCCGGCCCATTGACCCGCCTGCTCGTTGATGAACTCGTTGTTGAGCATCAGAAGGGCCTGCGACGCCACTGCGGAGACCCCGCGGCGGCCGGCGGTCGAAATCGGCAGGGGGTAGTCGAAGGCGAGGAACAGCGGAGGGAGGAAATTCCTTCGAACCTGGATGTAGACACTGCGGCGGCCGAGACCGTCCAGCGGTCCGGAGCGCGGCTTTCCGCGGCCATCCTGGTAGACGCTGATGTGGGGCGGAATACCCGGCCCCCCGATTGTCCGGTCGAGCGATCCCGCGATCGCGAGAACCGAGTCCCGGATGGCCTCGGCCTCGAGGCGGCGCACGGGAAAGTGGGAGAGCAGCGCGTTGGAGGGATCCACACTCCGCGCCAGATCGGACTCGGCGCTGCCCGCCCTGTAGGTGCTGGAGGTGACGATCATCCGGTGCAGGTCCTTGACGGACCAGCCCGACTCCATGAATCGCTGTGCCATGTGATCCAGCAGGTCGGGATGCGTCGGCAGCTCGCCCATCCGCCCGAAGTCGTCCGGAGAAGCGACGATGCCCCTCCCGAAATGGTGATGCCAGACACGGTTCGCCATCACCCGCGCGGTGAGCGGGTTCGCTTCGCTAGCAATCCAGTTCGCGAGACCCAGGCGCCCGGACCCTTCCCGCACGGGCGGCTGGTCGCTGCCGGCGACGGCCTGAAGGTACCCCCGTGGCGCGACCGGGCCGAGGTTCTTGTGGTTTCCGCGCACGTGGATCCGGGAATTCCCGGGCATCCAGTCGCGGCTGGTCATGGCGAAGGCGGACTCCGGCAGGCCTTCGGCCAGCTCGGTCCGACGGCTGACTAGGTCGGGAAGCCGCTCGGTTGGGCCCGGATCCAGCCAGCCAGCCGCAGCCTCGATGTCGCGGTGCCCCAGGATCGCGGTCAGGGCAGCCGTCTCCCGGGGGCCCGGGTCCGGCAACCCGGCGAGTCGCTCCGCCAGCCGCTGGTAGCCCAACGCCAGCTCGGCGAGGGACTGCGCGCCGTCCTCATCCAAGAGCTCGAGCACGCGCGGGTCGACCGGCCCTGCGATTGGAGGGGGCTTGGGGCTGGAGGAAAAGACGATCTGGTCGACCGCGATCGACGCTTCCCTGTCCCGGTCGACGATCTCGATCGAGCAGATCCGACCGCGCTCCTTGGTCATGGCAATGGTTTGCCAACCCAGGCGTCCGCTTCCGTCCGGCATGGCATGGCCGGACTTGTGCTCGTCAGCGATGACGGTGAGGCGCGCCGGGGCGGACTCGCGAAGCCCTCGCGGGTATTCGGGCCCGGAGATTCGGACGTGGACGTAGCGCGCCGGCATCCGGAACTTCTCGGTCGTGAGCGTGCCGACGAGCGTGTCCGCTCCGCCGCCGTAGGAAGCAGCGAGCGCCTGGCCGGCGAACCCCCCTAGCTCCTGGCCGGGGGGGACATGGCGGACCGGCCGGGTGCCGAATGCCGCGCCGGTCGGGTTCCAGTTTCCGAATCCGCTCTCGAAGTCCTCGTAGATCTCGTCGCCCCGCTCGGTCCAGATCGGATGGCCGCGGTCGGCCTTGGCTGCCCAGTCGGCCATTTCCGTGCGCAGGCCGCTCATCCAGTCCGCGAACTCGGCCGGCTCGGGCTCCTCCGCCGCGGTCCTGGCGAAAGGGTACAGCCAGTGACTCGGCTCGGTGAGCGCGTACTGGAGCTCGGCGGCCATCCCGGAGGCATCTTTCGAGGAGACTTCGGCTGCTGCCGCCATCAAGCGCTCCGCGAGGCTCCCGGCTGCTCGCGAGCGAGCCGGGCCCAGCGCCGAAGAGACGCTGCGGTTGACCTCCGCGATCCGTGCGGACGTCTCCCAGATATCGCGCTCGCGCTGCTTCGAGTCAATGCAGGCCTCGCCCATGTGGGTTGACTGGAGGATCCCGAAGAGCGCGTAGTAGTCGGCGGTGGGAATCGGGTCGAACTTGTGGTCGTGGCAGCGGGCGCAAGCAACCGTCAGGCCCTGGGTGGCCTTGGACAGCACGTCGATCTGGTTGTCGATCTGGTCGGCGCGGGCCTTGACCGAATCAGTCGGCGAGTTGAGGACCTCCCACAGCCAGTACATGCCGGAGGCGATCGGATTGACATGGTGAGTGCCGTCCGCGGACAGCCTGGGCGCAAGCAGGTCGCCCGCTATCTGCTCCCGGACGAACGCGTCGTAGGGCAGGTCGGCGTTGAACGACTCGATGACGTAGTCCCGGTACCGCCACGCGTCCAGCTTGTTGTTGTCGAACTCGTGGCCGTTGGTCTCGGCCCAGCGGACGAGGTCCAGCCAGTGGCGGCCCCAGCGCTCCCCGTAGTGGGGCGAGCCGAGCAGCCGCTCCACGACCCGCTCGTACGCCCCTGGCGCCTCATCGGCCAGGAAGGACTCGATTTCTTCCGGAGCGGGGGGCAGCCCTGTCAGGTCGAAGGTGATCCGGCGCAGCAAGGTGAGGCGGTCGGCCTGCGGGGACGGCGCGAGGCCTGCTGACTCCAGCCGGGCGAGGACGAATCGATCGATATCGTTTCGCACCCAGGAACTGTCATCGACCACGGGCACTCGCGGGTGGCCGACCGGACGCAGGCTCCACCACCCCTCCCCCGAGGCGGGCTGGGCCGGGTCCTCGCGCACCACGGCAGGCGCCTGCTCGGACCGTGGATCAGGGGCTCCCATGCGAATCCACGCCTCGAGGCGCTCGATCTCGTCGTCCGCCAGCCTGCCCGAGGGCGGCATCCTGAGGTCGAGCGACGTGTAAGAGACCGCCTTCAGCAACAGGCTGGCCTGGGGGTCGCCCGCCACCAGCGCTGGCCCGCGACTGCCGCCCTCGCGAATCGCCTCCCTGGAGTCGAGGCGCAATTCGCCCATGGCAGTCGTGGCGGAGGAATGGCAGGCGTAGCACTTCTCGACGAGCAGCGGCCGGACGTGCTTCTCGAAGTGCTCGTAGTCTTCCGCGTACAGCGGGGCGGAGACCGCTACCGCCGCGAGCGCAAGTGAACGGAGGGGAGGCGAACGAACCATCCGAACCAATCCAACTGCCATGATACGCCCCCCGGCGGGCGAATTGGCCGGCTGGGACGGGCGCGCCGCGCTCGGACAGCCGGGCGGAACCGGCGCGGGAGGGTGCCTCGAGGATGGGAGCCGGCAAGCGCACACGAAAGGCAGGCCGGGTTGTAGGATTGAGAGCAGTGCCACGCGTCCTGTCCTTGCTCGTTCCCCTCGCGTTCGCATGTGCCGCGCAATCGCAGGACGCGGGAATGATCCCGCGCTGGCAGGTAGAGGAACTCGCGGACGCGCTGGTTAAGAACGTGGGTTCGGCGAACAGGATTGTCGGGGAGCTCCGGCCGCGAGAATGGATCCAGGACGGTGCGCCGCAGGTCTACGTGGAGCAGCACGAGACGCTGGCGAGGGAACTGGAGCAGGTTCGGCTGGCCGCGCTGGCGCTGCGGCGGGAGCCCGAGAGCCTGACGAATACGGTGAGCGCGTTCATGTGGCTCGACCGCGCCGACAACCTGCTGTCGTCGGTCGCGGGAGGCGTGCGGCGCTATTACAACCCGGCGGTGGCCAACCTGCTGGACTCGGTGCGCAACCGGAACGGCGAGAGCATGGCCACCCTCAAGGAGTACATGCGCCAGCTGGCCGTCCACGTCGAGGAGTCCTTGAAGATCGCGCACCGCGAGGCGCAGCGCTGCCGCTCGGAGATCATCGCCAGGCCTCCCGCCTAGCGCAGGGGCGCGACATTGCGGGCAATCGGACGCTAGAAGGTTCCGCCGCGCTCCTCGAAGTGCGTCGGCTTGCCCAGACCGGTCCCTCCAGCACGGACCCAGCCGGCCACTCGGGCGATCATCTCGTCGATGCCGATCGACGGGGGCCCGAACAGAGACGCGCATAGCGAGGCGTCGCTCAGCAGGGCGGTCGGCCGCTCGGAGCCTTGGAACGCCACCTCCATGCCCAGGGCGCTACCCATTCGCTCCGCGAGGGATCGAACACTCAGGCGCTCGGCCCCCGTGACGTTGAGGACGAACGCCGGCGAGGCGCAGCGCTCCAGCAGGCGCAGCGCGATGGAGTTGGCGTCACGCTGCCAGATCACGTTGACGTAGCCCATGCGGAGGTCGACAGGGACACGGTCCATGATCCTGTCGGCAATGTCGCGGAGCACGCCGTAGCGCGGCTCGACGGCATAATTCAACCGCATGATCGCGACAGCGGTGCCACGGGCACCGCTGAAGTGCTCGAAGAGGCGCTCCCGCCCCAGTACCGACTGGGCGTACTCGCCAACTGGTCCGACGGAGGCGGTTTCCGCGGGGCCCCGACCGGTCGCATCGCTGAACGGATAGACGTTGCCGCTGGAGAAGACGACGATCCGGGACCGCGAATAGCGCTCGGCAACCAGCGCGGGCATGTAAGCGTTCGCCGCCCAGGTCTGGCTGGGATTGGCACTCGTCCCGAACTTCTGCCCCGCCATGAAGATGACGTTCCGGGCGTCGGGCAGCCCCTCGACATCCCGGCGCAGCAGCAGGTCGGCCCGGACTGTCTCCACGCCCCACGAATCGAGCCTGGCCCGGAGGCGCCGGTCACTGAATCGGGCGACGGCCACGACCCGCTTCCGCATGCCGCTGGCCGCCTCGCGGGCGAGCCGGGCCAGCGTCGGGCCCATCTTCCCGCCGGCCCCGAGGACGAGAACGTCCCCGTCAAGCCGCCTCATCAGGGCGCGGTCCTCGTCGGAGGGAGCCGAGAGCCCGGCCTCCAGTTCGTCGATGTCCGGGCGGGGGCGGCTCATCCGTCAGGCTGCCGGGAGTTCCTCGGGGAACAGGGCGATGCCTTCGGGCGGTGGCAGCTGCTGCCTGAGCAGCGAGAGCCTGGCTCGTATCAGCTTGCTGGGCAGCTGCTTAGGGCCCGCGCTCAAGTCAATGTCGCAGCACAGGCCGTGCAAGTACAGCGCGAGCGTGTCCTCGAGGGCCTGACGGTGGTAGCGGCCCAGCAGTTCCGACCTTCCCTCGGCACCGCCCTGATAGCTGAGAACTTCCTGCTTGAGCTGCCAGGCGGTCTCCTGGAGCTCGCCGCGCACGTCCTTCCTCAGCTCGGCGTCCACCATCGCGAAGAACGGATCGCAGAAATCCTTGTCCGCCAGGGACACGACCTTGGCTGCCAGGTTCTGGTACAGCAGGACGTGAGCATCGAAGAGGCCCTCGTCGCGGATCGCGAGAAAGAGGTAGGTTTCCTCCCCGGCGGCCTCGAACGCCGCGTAGCGCTTCGCCGAGTCGGGAGGAGCCTGGAAGTCGATCACGCATTCGGCGTGTTCGGGGTCGCCAGCCCCACCGGACGGCTTCGCCACCAGGTAGGGGACAAGGATCAGGCGCAGGTTCGGGATGATCTCCAGCAGCTTCGGCGGAAAGGCGCTCGTCGGATCGTGGATCAAGCGATCGCAATCGTTCTCGTCCAGCGGGACGACCGAGAAATAGCCCAGCGACCCGGCGAGCGGAATCACTGTGTCGCGGCACTCGTGGACGAATTCCGCCGTCGTGAGCTTCGGCGCTGCGGGGGCGGGCGTCTCCATTTACGCGCCTATACCCCGAGTCTAACAAAGGCACCTCGCAAGGATTCCGGGGGGGCGGCGCGTCTGTTAGGCTGGGGCCCGCTGCACTGACTCATGGTGCGGAACACGATGCAGACTGACCCAAGCCCCGAGCAAGCCAGCCTCTCCGTACCGGAGCGGATGTACGAGCCGGAGGCGGAGGAGCGCCAGCTCACGAAGCGGTCCGTGATCGCGGGCTGCCTGCTGGGCGGCATCGTGTCCTGCATGAACATTTACATGGGCCTCAAGATCGGGTGGTCGTTCGGCGGGTCGCTGATCGCCGCGATCCTGGGGTTCGCGCTGTTCCTGGCCCTGGGGCGCTCGCTGACCGTCCTCGAGTGCAATATCACGCAGACCTCCGGGTCCGCGGCCGGCACGATGGCGTCTGCGGCAGGACTGCTGGCTGCGGTCCCCGCCATGCAACTACTGGGGTACGAGATCCCGGTCGCAGGGCTGTTCGCCTGGAGCCTGTCGGTGGCCTACCTCGGGGTATTCTTCGCCGTGCCCCTTCGCCGGCAGATGATCGAGGTCGAGAACCTGCGCTTCCCGACCGGGACCGCGACGGCGGAAACGATCCTAGCGATGTTCGCGAAGGCGCAGGAGGCCGTCGCGAAGGCACGCGCACTGCTGTGGACCGGGGCGGCGGCGGGAGGCTTCACGGTCCTGACCTACTTCCTGCCGCAACTGGAGATGCCCCCGGTCGAGCCTCTGGGCGTCGCCGCGCTGGGCGTCGCGGCCGCATGGGGCTTCCGCATCTACCTCGGTCCGATGCTCTTCGGCGCCGGGATCCTGATCGGTCCGCGGGTGGGCGCGAGCCTCGCACTCGGGGCAGTGCTCGCCTGGGGGATCCTGGGGCCTTGGGCCCAGTCTCAGGGATGGGCGCCCGGGACGGTGATGAGCTACACCGACGGGCCGCGGGGCTGGCTGCTGTGGCCGGGTGTCGCGATCATGGTGTCGGAGGCGCTGACCGCCCTGGCGCTGAACTGGCGCACGTTCGCGCGCACGTTCCGGGCTGGCGCGATCCGCGGTTCCAGCGAGTCCGGAAGCGAGCGCATACCGACCGCGTGGTGGCGGAACGGCCTGGCGCTGGCGGCGGCGGGCACGGCAGCGGCGGCCTGGTTCCTGTTCGACATCCCGCCGCACCTCACGCTCGTGGCCCTGGTCCTGTCGTTCGCCCTTGCCGCCGTGGCGGTGCGCTCGACCGGGGAGACAGACATCAACCCGGTCGGGGGCATGGGCAAGGTCACCCAGCTCGTGTACGGCGGCCTCGCGCCGGGGAGCGTGAGCACAAACCTGATGGCGGCCGCCGTCACGGGGGCCGGTGCGTCCCAGGCAGCCGACATGATGCAGGACCTCAAGACCGGCAGGCTGCTGGGAGCCTCGCCCAGGAAGCAGTTCACCGCTCAGTTGTGGGGCATTGCCGCCGGCGTGCTGTTCTGCATTCCGGCATACATGCTGGTCACTTCCGCCTACACGCTGGGCGAGGAGCAGATTCCCGCACCCGCCGCGTTCGCGTGGAAGGCCATGGCAGAGCTTCTGACGCAGGGCCTCGACGCGCTGCCTCCCCAGGTCGGGGCTGCGGTTGCGTTCGGCGCGGCATTCGGCGCGCTGCTGCCGATTCTCCGACGGAGCCCGGCTCTGGCTCGGTACCTTCCGAGCGGACTGGCCGTCGGCATCGCCTTCATTGTCCAGGCGTACTACTCGCTGGTGATTTTCTTCGGGGCGATGGTTCTGGTCGGCTGGCGGCGCGCGAACCCGGCCGGTGCGAAGCGGCTCAGCTTCGCGGTAGCGTCCGGCCTGGTAGCGGGAGAGGGCCTGTTCGGGATCGTCAAGGCCGCGATGACCCTGCTGGAGGTGCCTCATCTGTAGACGCGGCCGCGTGGCCCGCTCTTGCGCGGCGACGCCGTCCCCCTCGACGACACCCTCGACACACCCTCGACGCCAGCCGTTGCGAGCCCCCGGCCGCTGCGATACACTGCGCCCCGTGGGACTTGCCGCCTGGAGGGGACGCCCGTGCGCTTGCTGCCTTTACTCGCCCTGATCCTGGCCGGCTCGCTGGCCGGCCAGTCCAAGCTGGAGATCGAGCCGGCGGAGCGGGAGGTGAGCCCGTACGTGCTGGAACGGCTTGGCGAGGCCGACCGTGCACTCTTCCGTAAGCTGGCACGGGCCCCGCTGGAGGCGGTCTGGTCGCGGCTCGCCGCCAAGGGCTACGAGCACTGCTTCATCAACGAGTTGGAAGCGCTTCACCCCGACCGACGGCTGGTAGGGCGCGCAAGGACAATCCGCTACCTGCCAACGAGGCCCGACCTGCGCGAGCAGATCTACTCCAAGAGGAAGCAGCTGAACTACGTCTCGGCGGAAGAGGCGCAGCCCGGGGACGTGCTGGTCTTCGACGCGGGGGGCGACACGCGCTCGGCGGTCTCGGGCGAGATCACCACGGTGCGGTTCCTCGCCCGCGGCGGAACCGGACTGATCGTGGACGGCGCGCTCCGGGACGTCCCGGAGATCGCAGGCATGCCGCTTCAGGTCTACCAGAGGCGGGGCCAGGCGTCCTCCGTCCGGCCCAACCTGATGAGCGTCGACTACCAAGTGCCGGTCCGGGTGGGCAACGTCACGGTCCGCCCCGGCGACTTGCTGCTCGGCGAGCGCCACGGGATCCTGGTCATTCCCGCGGCAATTGCGGAGGAGGTGGTGGATGCGGCGCTCGCCAAGGAGGATCTCGAGAGCTTCCAGCGCAAGCTCCTTCTCGAGGGTCGCTCGATCTACGGCGTATACCCGCCTGACGAGGACACCCTGAAGGAATTCGAGGCGTCCAAGGGGAAATAGGCCCCTGCCCGGAGCCCGTTAGGTTCCAGTCGCGTGCCGTGCGCGACTGGGCCGTGCCCGCCAGCGGGAAGATGGTACCGACGGATGGAGTCGAACCATCGACCTCCTGATCCACAATCAGGCGCTCTAACCAGCTGAGCTACGTCGGCATCCCAATGCCGCCGGGACAGCCCGCAAGCCATCCCAGCCGGGAGCGGCGGAGCCGCCCCTGCAAGTTCAGAATACACGATCCCGCCGCTGCCGATCCTGCACAATGGATGCGTGTTGGACAGGCGGCGTTTCCTACTGGCAGGCGCGGCCTTGAGGGGTGTCTCGACTGCCATGTCGGACCCGGGCGGCTTGCGGCTTGAGTACACCGTGCGGAAGCCCCCGGAGATTCCGCCTCCGTTGCGGGTTGACCCCACGGCGGGCCTGGTGGTCGAGTTCTCGCGGATTGGGAGCGCACGGCGATGCGTGCTGGCGCTGCGGGTGGCTCTGGAAGGCCGCAAGTGCCTGCTGCCGCTCGCGCTCTGGACCGGCGACCCGGCCCATTACCGGCGCGCGAGGGAGGCCCTGCGACTGCCGGCAATCCTCGGGGACGTCAGCTCGGCTGAGGGCCGCTGGTCCTTGACCGTGGGCGGTCGCGAAGTGTATTCCGTGGGGGCCGCCTCGGCAACCACCCGGCCAAGCGGCCTCGTAACGCCGCTCCCTTGGGTGACGTACAGGCATTCCCTTGATCCAGACTGGCGGCAGGGACCGCTGGCCGGGACGGACCCTGAAGTCTGGATGCTCCGGCCAGCCCGAGACGCACCTGCGACGGAATTCCCTGCAGACGGTTTGTCAGCGGACGGCGACCCCGGCGGCTGGCTCGGCAGGCTCGGGGCGTCGGGCCCGGTCTCGGCCGCTGCTACCCGACCAGCCGAGGAGATGCTGCCGGAATTCGAGCGGACCGTGACCGCGGCGGACTTCGAGCCTTTCGCCTTGAGAAACTACCAAGGCGTCTCGGTCGGAACGGCACGGCCGGACATGACATTCTTGCAGCCGGACGCCATCGCGGCGTATCGCGGCCGCCGGGAGGTGAGGCTCTCCGGCGTGACGGTGGCGTCAATCGACGCCGCGGTCGACCGGGAGGCAGTCCTGCCCATGCTTCCGCCGCCCTGTCGCGCTCCCGAGACGGCGGTAGTGCGCGTCATGGGCCTGCGGGGCCTCGACGACCCGTCCCTGGACGAGGCCTGGCTCTTCGCCCAATGCCATATCGAGGGGACGCGCGCCTGGTATGCCATCTCGCACGTTCGTGGACAGATCGAGGGATCGGAACTCGGAAGGGAAGTGCTCGGCTATCCGACGGTTCGGGGGACGGCAGCTGCCACGCTCGGGGCCAACCGCTTCGGCGTGTCGGTCGGGCGGGAGGGATCCCAGATGTACGAGGGGGGCGGCTTCTACGGCGGGTTCTCCACGGGCACGTCGCTGGCCGAGATGCTGGTGGCATCGCTCCGTCTCCGGCACAGGGCCCGACAGTCACAGCCGGCTGGCGAGATCGTGATCCAGCCCTGGCGCTACCAGGGCCTGCGGCTACCGGTCAGCCGGGAGAGCCTGTTCGCGTCCTTCGCTGCGGGCGGCAACGGCCGTGCGGGAGCATGGAACCGGATCGGGGCCGCGCGGGCGTACTGGGCCACAGTGTTCGACAGCGCCACGCTGCAGCGCCTGCCAGGGACCGTCGCGGCGGAAGTCGACGACGTTGGGCCTTACTACCGGGACCGGTGCGAGGGGCGCCTGCCGTGGGAGGCCGTGGTCCAGGCCGGGGACGAGGCCTCGGACTAGACGGCTTCGTCCCTGGCCTTGCCGAGCCGTTCGTCGATGGGCACGAATTCCGTCCTGCCGGGACCGACGTAGATCTGGCGCGGGCGGGCTATGCGCTTCTCGGGATCCCGCATCAGCTCGTCCCAGTGCGCGAGCCATCCCGCCACGCGCCCGATGGCGAACAATACCGTGAACATTTCCGGGCTGAAGCCCATGGCCTGGTAGATGATTCCCGAGTAGAAGTCGACATTCGGGTAGAGCCGGCGCTTGACGAAGTAGTCGTCTTCCAGGGCGATCCTCTCGAGTTCCATCGCGAGATCGATCTTGGGATTGCGGCCGGTGACCTCGAAGACTTCGTCGGCGACGCTGCGCACGATGCGCGCGCGGGGGTCGTAGTTCTTGTAAACGCGGTGACCGAAGCCCATCAGGCGGCGCTCGCCAGCCTTGACCTGCTTCATGAACTCGGGGATTCGCTGGATCGAGCCGATCTCGTCCAGCATCCGGAGCACCGCCTCGTTGGCGCCGCCGTGCAGCGGGCCGTACAGGGCCGCGGCGGCCGCGGACAGGCTGACGAACGGGTCCGCATTGGAGCTGGCGACCTGCCTCATGGTCGACGTGGAGCAGTTCTGCTCGTGGTCGGCATGGATGATGAAAAGCTTGTCGAGGGCAGCGGCGAGGACCTTGGCGCCGGCTTCCCCTTGCCGGTACCGGGTCCCGCTCCACAGCATGTGGATGAAGTTCTCCGTGTAGCTCAGGCCCCAATCGGGGTCGGGGTACGGAAAGCCCTGGCTCTTGCGGTACACGTACGCGGCGACCGTAGGGATCTTGCCGACCAGCCGCACCTGCTGCAGGTACCGGTTGCTGCGGCTCGCGATGTCCTTCGCGTCGGGGTAGAAGGTCGACAGCGCAGCGATGGTGCTGACGAGCACGCCCATGGGATGGGCGTCGTAATGGAAGCCGTCCATGAACTTCTTGACGTTCTCGTGGACCCGGGAATGCTCCATGACATCCTGGTCCCAGGCATCCAGCTCGTGGCGAGTGGGCAGCTCGCCGTTCAGCAGCAGGTAGGCGACTTCCGTGTAGCTGCAACTCTCCGCGAGCTCCTCGATCGGGTAGCCGCAGTAGCGCAGGATCCCGCCGGCGCCGTCGATATAGGTGATCCGGCTGGTGCACGAAGCGGTATTCGTGTAGCCGGGGTCGTAGCTGAGCATGCCGAACTCCCCCGGATGCTCCCGGATCTGCCGCAGGCCGATGGCATCGACGGAAGAGTCGTGAATGGGGAGTTCGTACACCTTGTCGGTGCGGGAGTCAGTTATCGATAGCTTGCCCTGATCCAAAGGTCTGCCCTCGGCACCCACGCGCCAGTCAGGAATCCAAGCATACCAAAGGCCTGTTCGGCGGATTCCCGGCCTCCCGCAGAGCGGCACGGAGAGTATACTCGGGGCCGGAGGAACGCCGCC
This sequence comes from Bryobacterales bacterium, assembly GCA_965263255.1. GTDB lineage: Bacteria > Acidobacteriota > Terriglobia > Bryobacterales > UBA6623 > VXMF01. Next base: position 4,409,053 of record CBDHHA010000008.1, on the reverse strand, counting down.
TTGACACCAGATCCCATCACCCGCCGGAGCATAATGCGCGCCGCGACCGCCGTCCCGATTTCGGCCGTCGCCGCGTCCGCGGCGAATTCCGCGGTGACTGTGGGCATCATCGGGCTAGGCAACCGGGGAAGCAGTCACGCCCGGCTCATAGCGGCCATGCCGCAGGCGCAGCTGGTCTCGGCTGCGGAAATCTCGGACACTTCCATTGAACGCGCCAGGCAGAAGGTCTCGCTCGACGGCGTGAAGCTGCATGAGGACCTTGACGAGGTCCTTGCCAGCGACGTGGACGCAGTGATCATCGCCACCCCGGTCTACCTACATCCCGAGCACTTCGAGGCAGCGCTCAAGTCCGGCAAGCACATCTATATCGAGAAGCCGGCGGCCGCCGACATCGCCGGCGCCAAGAAGGTCATGCGACTGGCGGATGCGGCGCCGAGGGAACTGAACATCACGTTCGGATACCAGCAGCGTCACGGGGGCGTTTACCACGCGGCGAAGAGGCTCATCGATTCGGGCGAGATCGGCAAGATCAACCTGGTCCACTCGCACTTCCTCAAGAGCGGCATGACCGGCAACGAGCCGGCGCTGCCCCCGCCCACGAACGAGCGGGAGCGGCTCGCCCAGTGGAAGCGCTGGCGGGCGACCTATGGCGAGATCATCACGGAGACCTTCTGCCACAACATCGACGCGATGAACTGGTTCGTCGGCGCGCATCCGACCAAGGCGATCGGCACCGGGGGGCGCTCCGTAATGAAGGTCGGCGACCTGCTGGACCATCTCAACGTGACCTACGACTATCCCGGCAACGTCCAGGGAAACATGGTGGGCTCGTACCTGTCCCCGTCGTTCTACCGCGAGGTGTACGAGCGGTACTTCTGCCAGGACGGCGTCGTGGAAACGGCCCGGGGGTACTGGAAACACTATCGCGGCCGGGACGACGTGGTCGAGGAGCGCTCCCCTCGCGAGATCACCATCGACGCACTGGAGGAGTTCTTCGGCAGGATCCGGGACAACAAGCCGGCGAACACCGGCGTTCGCGGAGCGGAGAGCACACTCACGGCGCTGCTCGGCCAGCTGGCGATCGACCGCCGGACGGAGGTGACCTGGGACGAGATGATGGCCGGCTAGCGCGGCAGCCGCAGGAGCGTGACCGGGGGACGGTGCCGCGACGCCTACGAGGCGGGAGGCGCCAGAACTGCGAGACAGGCTCGATTCAAGGTTCCGCTGCCACACCCCGACCCGCGCGGGCAGCGCGGCCTGTGGCAACGTCCGGGAGGCGGTTGGCGGCTTGATGGCTCGGGAATTCTCCAGGATCGGACTTCAGGGCTATAATCGCCCGGGGCATCCCGCCCTGCGGAGCACAAGATGAAACCAGTCGGCCTCACCCGCACCCTGCTATTGGGAGCGTTCTCCCTGCTCGGGGCGGCAGCGTACCAGGCTGCGGGGACGGAGTCTCTGATGGCGGAGGCCGCCAGCCGCTGGCTGGAGTCACTGGACCGCATGCAGCGCATGGGCACGGTCTTCTCGATGGACTCCGAGGAGAGAACGAACTGGCACTACTTCCCGGAGCCCGGGTTCGTGGACGAGTTCGGCTACGTCCGCAACGGCCTGACCTTCAAGGACATGGATCCCAAGCAGAAGCATCTGGCGTACGCGCTGCTCAGCACAGGCCTGGGCAGGACTGGGTTTGTCAAGACGATGAACGTGATGGCCCTCGAGGAAATCGTGAGGGCCATCGAGGACGATCAAACCGGTTACAGGGATACCGAGCGCTTCCACTTCACGGTGTTCGGCACGCCGTCGATGAGGGGTGACTGGGGCTGGCGGGTGGAGGGGCATCACGTGTCCCTGCACTACGCGATCCGGGACGGCGAGCTGGTCGCCGCGAGCCCGTCCTTCCTGGGGGCGAACCCGCACGAGGTGCCTCAAGGCCTTCACAAGGGCATGCGCGCCCTCGCCCGCGAGGAGGATCTCGCGAGAGCTCTCGTCAAGTCCCTGGACCCCGCCCAGCAGGAGCGCGCGATCTTCGATCGTCAGGCTCCGTACGACATCGTCACCATGGCCGACGAGAGGGCCGAGATGGACGCAGAGCCGCAGGGCCTGGCGGCCTCTGCGATGAGCGACGAGCAGTATTCGGGCCTGCTGGGCCTGATCGCCGAGTACGCCAGCTGGATGCCGCCGGAAATCGCCGAGCGGCGGATGCGTGCCGCGAGCGAGACTCCGCGGGAGGATCTTTACTTCGGCTGGGCCGGGGACATTGGCCGCCCTGCGGCGAAGCCGATCGTGGTCGGCAGCAAGACGACCGAAAACCGTCACGTTGCCGGCAACTACTACCGCGTCCAGTCGCCAGCCTTCCTGATCGAGTACGCGAACACCCAGAACCAGAGCAACCACAGCCACTCGGTCTGGCGGGACTTCCGAGGGGACTTCGGCCGCGACGTGCTCGCCGCCCACTTCCGCGGCCCGGGGCATGTGGCCGATTTCGCACCCGCGGACTGACGCTCCCGTCGCTGGCCTGCCGCGCGGTCCCGGGACCGGCGGAACGGGTGCGCGCTCCTGTGCGAAACTCACATTGGTTGGCGCTGCGACCAGCCGCGCCCGCCGGTCCCATGCCCCCGCTGCGCTTCGAGGAAGCCCGCGCGACCGTCTTCGAGCGGATTCGCGAGTGCCGTCCGGCCCTGGCGACGGAAACCGTGCCGCTGGACGAGTCGGCCGGAAGGGTGCTCGCGCAGGACGTGCCCGCGGACCGCGACTACCCGCCCTTCAACCGTTCGGCGCGCGACGGATTCGCCGTGATCGCCGCGGACGTGGCGGAAGTGCCGGTGACGCTGGAGCTGCTGGGCGAGACGCGGGCCGGGGAGGCGTCGAGATTCGAGCTTCGCCCGGGCCAAGCGGTAGAGATCATGACGGGGGCGCCCGGTCCCGCAAACTCTGACGCCGTCGTCATGGTGGAATACTCGAGCCGCGACGGCCGGAGCGTCACGCTGAGCGATTCGGTGCGCCCGGGCCGGAACCTGATCATGGCCGGTTCGGAGGCGGAGAGGGGAGAGGTCGTCCTGACCGCCGGAACGCGGATCGGGTACCCCCAGATCGCACTGCTGGGAACCGTGGGCTGCGCGGAAGTTGCCGTGATACGCAAGCCGGAAGTCGCCATCCTGTCGACCGGGGACGAGGTCCTGCCTGTCGAGGCGAGGCCGGAGCCGTACCAGATCCGGAACTCGAACGCCCACTCCCTGGCTGCGCAGGTCCGGCGGCGAGGGGGCCGGCCGAGGATCCTGCGAGTCGCCAGGGATCGCCGCGACGAGACGCGCGAGCTCATCGAGGACGGGCTTCGCAGCGACATCCTGATCCTGTCGGGAGGCGTCTCGATGGGAAAGCACGACCTGGTGGAAGATGCGCTGGCCGGCCTCGGTGCCGAGATCTTCTTCACCACCGTGCGCATCCAGCCGGGCAAGCCGCTGGTCTTCGGTCGAGTGGGAGGCACGCCGGTATTCGGGCTGCCCGGCAATCCGCTCTCGACAATGGTCACGTTCGAGGTGTTCGCGTCCGTCGCGGTAGAACTGTTCGGCGGGGCCAGGGATTCGCCGCTGCGCTTCCAGCGGGCTCGGCTGGCCGAGCCCTTCCGGCACAAGCCGGTACTGACACGGTTCATCGGGGCGCGGTCCGCGGGCGAGCACTCCAACGCCGTGATCCGACCCGAGCGAGGCCAGGGATCGGGGGACGTCAACGCCTTCGCGAAGGCGGACTGCCTGATGGTCGCGGCGGACGCGCGGGCGGAGTGGGAGGCCGGGGACTGGATCGAGGTAATGCCGCTTTGAGCAGCCTTAGCCACTACGACGAGCAGGGCGCGGTGTCCATGGTGGACGTCGGGCACAAGCCGGCTACCAAGCGGACAGCAACCGCCCGGGCGTTCGTGAGGATCCGGCCGGAAGTCCTGGCCGCCCTGCCGGCCAACCCCAAGGGCAATCCGCTCGAAGTCGCGCGCATCGCCGGCATCCAGGCGGCCAAGAGGACCTTCGAGCTCATCCCTCTGTGCCATCCCCTGCCGCTGACCCATGCGAACGTGTCGGCGCAAGTCGCGGATGGCGGCGTCTCGATCACGGCCACCGTCGCCACTGTCGCGGCTACCGGCGTGGAGATGGAGGCCATGACCGCCGCGACAGTCGCCGCCCTCACGGTGTATGACATGTGCAAGGCGCTTGACAAGGGCATCGAGATCCGGGAAGTCGTGCTCCTCGAGAAGGAGGGCGGCAAGAGCGGCAGCTACGTGCGCGAGCATCGCGGCGGCCCCGGGGGCGCATAGGCGAAACTGGAAATGGCGAGTGCGATGGCGAGATCTTGGTCGGCACTGAATCCCGGTCCCTGCATGACGATTGGCCTGGCCCTGTCCTGCGCGCCGCTCGTGGCGCAGGACGGAGGGGACCTGTTCGATCCGGAGACGCTCTTCGAGTCGGACCAGCCGGCTATCTTCCTCGAGGACATCGACGAAGTGACCGTACCGCTCACCGTGCGCAGCCGCAAGGGCGAGTACATCCACGACATGATCCAGGAGGATTTCGCGATCTACGACAACGACGTGAAGCAGGACATTGTGGGATTCGACGTCAGCTTCCTGCCCATCTCCATGGTTATCTGCGTCCAGACCAGCGACCGCGTGGAGGGAATCCTGGGAGACATCCGCGAGACGGCCTACCTGTTCACCGAGCTCGTCCTGGGAGAGCACGGCGAGGCGGCAGTGATGACGTTCGACAGCCGCATCAAGCTGCTGGAAGATTTCACCAACGACACCAAGAGGATCGACAAGGCCCTCAAGTCGATGCGAATCGGAACGTCCGCGGTGGCGCTCGCCGACGCCATGTACAGCGCGATCCGCATGCTGCTGAAGCGCCCGGACAACCATCGCAAGATCATCGTGGTGATCTCGGAATCACAGAACAACGGGAGTCGCATCGGGCTCGGCGAGAGCCTGAGGACGGCCCAGCTCTACAACATCGCCATCTACCCCGTGCGGCTCTCGACGCTGTCGGCGCGCCTGCGGAGAAAGCCGGAAGTAAAGCCCCCCAACATCCCTGCGGGGGTTGTTGTGCGCCCGACGATGCCGGGCACGCCGGCCACCCCTACTGCGCAGCAGCAGAGCGGCTACAGCGTCACTCCGAACATGATCCCGATCATTATCGACCTCGTGCGGGGCGTGAAGAACCTGGTCTTCGACAATCCGCTGGAGGTTCTCGCCGACGGGACGGGCGGCCGGGACTTCAGCCCGCGCACGACCCGCGGCGTCCAGGAATCCATCATCCGGGTCGGGGAAGACATCCGCAGCCAGTACCGGCTCAGCTACCGCCCCAACAATCTCAACGAGCGTGGAATCTACCATCGCATCCGCGTCGAGGTGCCCTACGAGAAGCTCCGAGTGCGCCACCGCGTCGGCTATTTTCACGGTCCCGCGCCAGTGCTCGACGGAGAGCCGGCGGAGCCCGCGGAAGGTTCCCCGAGCCGGTAGGCAAGGCCCGCGCGACTGCTCGCGCAGGCGCATGGCACAGGCCGGCCGGGCGGCCCGCCTGTGCCCGCGAAGTGCCGATCCGGCAATGCCCGCGACGCTGGGCGCGAAACATGGATGCGCGCGACTGGTATGGGTACCCATATTTCCAGATACGGTAAGATTGTACGCATGAAGACCACGGTGGAGCTGGCCGACGACCTAGCACGCGAGGCCAAGGAATACGCGTCCCGCCACGGACTCACCTTGCGAGCCGTCATCGAGGAAGGGATTCGCTCGACGATTCGTGGAGAGAGGGGAGCCCGGGTCCGCTTCGTCCTGCGGGACGCAAGCGTGGACGGTGCGGGGCTTCGGCCGGAGTTCCGAGACGAAACCTGGCCAGGGCTTCGAGACGCGGCATACGAAGGGCGGGGCGGTTGACAGCGGTCGACACCAACGTGCTGGTCCACGCCCACCGGCGCGATTCGCGCTGGCATGCCGGAGCGAGGGAGTGCGTGCGCCGCCTGGCGGAAGGGCGGGCCGCCTGGGCGATTCCATGGCCGTGCATTCACGAGTTCCTCGCCGTCGTCACGCATCCGCGCGTCTTCGACCCGCCGTCGGCGATCAAGGAGGCGGTCGACCAGATCGAGGCATGGATGGCGTCGCCAAGCCTGGTCGTCCTAGCGGAGCCGCACGATCACTGGGCGATCCTGCGCCGTCAGCTACAGGAAGGGCGGGTCCGAGGTCCGATGGTGCACGACGGACGGATTGCCGCCATCTGTCTGGGCCACGGGGTCGAAGAGCTGCTGACCGCCGATCGAGATTTCAGCCGCTTTCCGACCGTCACGGTTCGCAATCCACTCGTGGGGTGACCCCCGGGGCGACCGGCTCCAGCGGCGAGACGGAATCGGCAGGGTGACTGGATCAGGCAGCGGCACTGGCGCGCGAGCGGGCCCCGCACGCGATGTCAGCCGTCGCGCCCCGGGCCACCGAGCGGCCCTGGGCGATGAGCATTCGCCAGCTCCCGAGAACGAACGGCTAGGGGACGCCCTGTGCTAGAGTCGAAGTTAGCCATGGGCATCCCGAACGCGAAGAAGTACTCGATCTACCATCCGGAGACCCACGAGCGCGCGACGATCGTGGCGGTGGTGCCGAAGGGCGAGGACGTGAAGGCGTATCTGGAAGGCGCAACGACGCGCTTCGACTGGCAAGCATGGCAGGACCAGAAGGCGACCCTGAAGAGAGTCCGCGTCGGCCAGCAGAAACAGCGCAAGCGCTAGGCTGACGGAACGAGCGGAGCCGAATCACCCCTTCCGGGGCTCCCCCTCTGCAACCTAGGCCTCCGAATCTCGCCCTACTAGTTTCGGAGGCTCCATGATCAGACCCGCAGCAGTGCCGCTGGCACTCCTACTCCTCGCAGTCCCTGCCCGCCTCGTCGCGGAGCCGAGCGAGGCTACACAACGCCTCCTGGACCGCAACAAGATGTTCGTGCCGACCGTGACGCGGGTTGCGGAGAACGTCTACACGGCCATCGGCTACCAGGTCTCGGCCAATTCCATGATCATCGGCTCCGACGGCGTGGTGATCGTCGACCCCGGGCAGCTGCCGGCCGCCGCCGCCAGGGTGCAGGCTGCGTTCCGCGAGATCACCGACCTGCCGGTCAGGGCCATCATCTACACGCACGGGCACGGCGACCACACCAACGGAGCCCCCGCATTCTACGAGCCGGGAAAGGGCATCCAGGTCTGGGCACGCGACAACTACGGCTCGGAAGCCGAGGCTGTCCGGCGCAAGGGCCTCGAAGGCGGCATGCGGCCCTCGAACACGCAGGGGTTCGACCTGCTGCCGGAACAGAAGATGGGCATCGGCATCGCGATCCCGCCCGACCGCCGTCCGGCGGGCAACATGATGCTGGACGGAGCCCGGCGCGGCCCGGGCGGCGGGACGCGCAGGGCGGCGGGCCGTCCGGGGCGCGTAGAGCCGACGCACAGGTTCGGCGAGCAGCGCCGGAAGCTGGACATCGCCGGCGTGAGCATGGAGTTGGTGGCCGCTCCGGGCGAGACGGCCGACCAGCTGTACGTCTGGCTGCCCGACCAGAGGGTGGTCTTCGCCGGGGACAATTTCTACCAGTCCTGGCCGAATGTGTACCCGCTGCGCGGCACGGCCAGAAGGTCGCTGAGGGACTGGATCGCAAGCGTCGACAAGATGGTGCGCGAGGATCCGCTGCACGTCGTCGGCGGTCATACGGCACCCATCCTCGACAACGCGGGGGAAGTGCTCACGAATTACCGCGACGCCATGCAGTGGGTGCTGGACCGCACGCTCGAGGGACTGCGGGAATACATGACGCCCGACGAGCTCGTGCAGCACGCCAAGCTTCCCGATCGCTTTGCGAAGCTTGACTACCTGGCCGACTATTACGGGACGGTCGAGGGAACGGTCCGGGACCTGTACGCCCAGGATCTGGGCTGGTTCGACGGGGACCCTCTGAGCCTCCATCGCGAGAGCCCGCGCAAGCAGTCCGAGCGCATCGCGGATCTGGCCGGAGGGATCGACGCCCTGCTCGCGAAAGCGCGGGCTGCAATGCGCAGCGACGATCCGCTGGGCGCGGCGCAACTGCTTCGCCACGTCATCCGGCTCCGGCCTGACGACCGGGAGGCCAAGCTGCTGATGGCGGACGCGCTCGCGACCGTGGGCGAGCGGACGCTGAACGGACCGGTCCGCAACTATACGCTTTCCTCCTCGAACCGCTACCGCCGGGAGGCCTCCGCGGAGGAGTAGGGAGACCCTACAGCCGGGCGCGCAGCACGCGCAGCGCTTCGATCGCGTCGGCAGCCACGTCGTCGTTGCTGTCCTTGGTGAGTTCCTCGAGATAGCCGAGGCTGGTCTCGTTGCCGTTCTGCCCCACCACGAACGCCAGATGCCGCCGCTGGGGAACCGAGCCCGTGGAGAGCGGCACGTAAAGGCTCGCCAGCACGGCCGGGTTCCGGGAGAGCTCGACGAGGAACGGCCGGGCCTCCATGCGGTGCATTCTCGAGTTGAGCCCGTCGACCAGGTAGCCTAGGCGAACGCGCTGGCCGAGGCTCACTGCGGCGAATGCCAGGGAGAGCTTCGCGCTCTGAGACCTTTCGGAAGCGAAGAGCTCGTCGATGAGCGGTAGGTCGTCCGGAGTGCCGATGCGACCGAGCCCCTCTGCCGCCGCAGCCCGGAACCGGTCGTTCCGGTGCCGGATGTAGCTGATGAAGAGCTCGCGCTGGCCGTTCCCGGGAATCTTCGCCAGCGCGATGATGGCTTGCTCGCGGATGCGGTCGCGGCTGGTGTCGGAGATGATCCGCACGAGATCGTCCACGGCTTCCGTCGTTCGCAACTGTCCGACCGTGCGAATCACCGCCTCCAGCACGTCGGGATCGAGATCCCGGAGCAGGAAGACGATGTCGGGGCCCACCGACGGCTCCCTGAGCTTCTGCAGCGCCAGCACGGACTCGAGGATGATCATCGAGTTGCGGGACCGGACGCCGTCGAGAAGCGCGTCGATGGCCTCGCGTCCCCGCAGGACGCCGACAGCTCGCGCGGCATTGGCCCGGGCCTCCTCGCTTCGTCCGTTTCGGACGACATCGGCCAAAGCCCGGATCACCTCGGGGTTCACTTCGACATAGGCCGGCACCAGTTCCGGGGCCGGTTTCGAGAATTTCTCCTTCAGCGACGAGGCGAAAGAGAGAATCGAGCCCATCCGGCCGGCCCTGGCGTAGCCGGGCACGTAGAAGTCCACAAGGCCGTCAACAGCCAGGGACTGCACCTGGGGAGACAGGTCTGCGGCCGCTTGGATCATCAGGGGATGGGCCTCGATCGCGCGGATCCGGATCAGCGCCTGGACCGCCGCCAGCCGGACTTCCTCGGCATCGTCCTCCAGCAGCGGAGCGAGCCGGTCGAGGTAACGGTACCCGTCGGGAGCCTCGCCCAACTGGCGGGCGGCCTTGGCTCGCGCGCCCGGCTTGGGCGCCGACAGGCCCGCTTCCCACTCCTGCTGCGCACTCGCGACGCCAGCAGCCAGGATGGCTGCGAGGGCTACTCGGTGCCAAGAGAGCATCATTCTTCTCCTTGGTCTTCTCGCCGGACCGTTCCCGGCCCGGCGTGCCGCCTTACACGTATTCCAGCCGGACGTTCCGCGGGATCAGCCCCGCGGCGTGTCCCATGTCCAGCAGGCGCTGGCCGGACTCGAGCACTTCCGGCGCCATCTCGGTGGTGTGGCCGTTCACGTACATGCCGACGAAGCGGTCAGCCATTTCCTGTTCCAGCCCGCGCGAGAACTGCAGTGCGTACCGCAAGGCCTCGTCCCGGTGGTCCAGCGAGTACTGGATTGTCTCGGAAAGCTTCCGGCGCGCTTCCTCCTGGATGTGCCGCGGGAGGCTGCGCAGGATGCAGTTGCAGCCGAGCGGCAGCGGCAGGCCCTGGGTCCGCTTCCACCACTCGCCAAGGTCAACGAGGCTCCGAAGGCCGGAGTCCTCGTAGGTCAGCTGGCCCTCGTGAATCACCACCCCCGCATCAGCCTCGCCGTCTCGGACGAAATCGAGGATCCTGTCGAACTCGCACACCACCGGATCGACGTCGGGCTCGTACAGCTTCAAAGCGAGGTACGCCGTGGTGAGCATGCCAGGCACGGCGACGCGCCTGCCTGCGAGACTTCGGACTCCGGAGTCGCTCGCGGCGACTACGATCGGCCCGTAGCCGTCTCCCACGCTCGATCCTGCGGCAGTCAGGACATAGCGGTCAGCGACATACGGATACGCATGGTACGAGATCGCCGTCATGTCGTAGCGACCGGCCCGGGCGTCCTGGTTCAGCGACTGGATGTCCTTGAGGACATGCCGGAACTCGAGCAGGTCGGACTCCACCTTCCCGGTCGCCAGCGCATAGAACATGAACGCATCATCAGCGTCCGGGCTATGGGCGATCGTGAACTCGCGCTTGTCCGCCATGCGGCTGTTAGGCTTAGGGTACCAGACCCCTCCCCGCGCCCGACTCGGATGGCTTCGCAGACTCCCAGAACACTGTTGGCGGCGGTCCCGGACCTCCTGTTCGGGTCGAAGGTGTCCGGAGTCGCCGGCCATCTCGGCATCGAGGTGCGCTTCGCCGCGACGCGGGAGGCCCTGGTGGACGGGGCGCGCTCGGGCGTTGACCTGGTCCTGGTGGACCTGGACGCCTCCTCGGTCGAACCGGTGGGCGCGATCCGGGAGATCCGCGACGGCAACGGCCCGCGCGTGGTGGCATTCGCCAGCCACGTCCACGGAGACCGACTGGCCGAGGCCCGCGCCGCCGGATGCGACGAGGTGCACACGCGAGGGAGCCTCGCGGCGAGCCTGCCGGCAGTGCTGGCTCCTCTCAGATCGCAACCGGAGTGAGCGGAATCGTCGTCCGGGAGCCCTCGACGACCACGATGCCGGTCTCGGAGACGTGGTATCGCTCCCGGTCGCTCGCCTCGTCGTAGCCGATCCGCACCCCGGGCGGGATGCGGGCGTTCTTGTCGACGATCGCCCGCCGGATCTGCGCGCCGGCTCCGATGTGGCAGCGCGCCATGATGATCGAGTCCTCCACGCTGGCACCCCTGTCGATGTAGACACTGCGTCCGAGGATCGAGCGCCTCACTGCGGATCCGTGCAGGACGCAGCCCTCGGAGACCACGGAATCGATCGCCTCGCCGTGGTGGCCCTCGCTATCGGAGAGGTAGCGGGAAGGGGCCGCCGGATACTCGGCCGTTCTCAGCGGCCAGAGGCTGTTAGAGAGGTTGAGCGACGGACGGATCGAGCGCAGGTCCATGTTGGCGTCGTAGTAGGCCTCGATCGTTCCGACATCGCGCCAGTAGCCGTGGCTCTCCGGGCGTTCGCCGGGCACGACGTTGCTGAGGTAGTCATAGGCGTAGATGGGCATCTCGCTGACCATTTCAGGCAGCATGTTGCGACCGAAATCGTGCTGGCTGTCCGGTCGCGCCGCGTCCCGTCGCAGTTCGCTCACCAGCACGTCCGCGTCGAAGATGTAGTTGCCCATGGACGCCAGGCACCAGCCCGGGCGGCCCGGGATTTCCGGCGGGTTGCGGACCTTCTCGAAGAACTCGAGGATCCGCCAGTCGTCGTCGACTGCCATCGTCCCGAACCGGCCGGCTTCCTCGACGGGTATGGGCAGGGCGGCGACCGTCCCTCTCGAACCCTTGTCGCGGTGGTAGGCGATCATCTGCCGGATGTCCATGAAGTAGATGTGGTCGGCGCCGAAGACGGCGACCATCTCCGGCTGCGACAGCTCGATCAGGTGGATGTTCTGGTAGATCGCGTCGGAAGTGCCCTGGTACCACTGCTCGCCCTTGCGCATCTGGGCGGGCACGGGAAGGATGAACTGGCTGTTCAGCAGCTCGGAAAACTGCCATGCGTTGCGCATGTGCTGCAGCAGCGACTGGCTCTTGAACTGCGTCAGGACATAGATCGAGTAGATCCCGGAATTGACGAAATTGCTGAGAACGAAGTCGACGATGCGGTACTTGCCGGCGAACGGCACCGCAGGCTTGCTGCGCTCCTTGGTGAGCGGGAAGAGGCGCGTTCCCTTGCCGCCCGCGAGGACCAGTCCGAGAACTCTCGGGTACTGCATGCGCTGGAATCCCTTTCCCGGGCGTCGGCCGAAAGCCCTGCGCCCGCCTAACCCTGGCGTTCCAGACGGCCGTCGACAAGTTCCGAACGGCCGGGGAACCGCGCGGCCAAGCCCGCGCTGTGCGTCACGGCCACAAGCAGGATGTCGCGCTCCCGCTGGAGTTCCAGCAGCAGGTCGCCTACCTTCCCGGCGCTGTGGCGGTCCAGGTTCCCGGTCGGCTCGTCTGCGAGCACGACCGGGGGCCTGTTGATGAGGGCGCGCGCGATCGCCACCCTCTGGCGCTCGCCGCCGGAGAGTTCCGACGGCAGGCGGTCCATCCGGTCTGCGAGGCCGACGCGCTCCAGCAACTCCTTCGCCCGCTCAACGTCGCCCTGCGAGGACCCTCCTCCGGGCAGGGTCGGCACCAGCACGTTCTCGAGGCTGGTGCACTGCGGCAGCAGGTGGTGGTCCTGGAAGACAAAGCCGACGCTCCGGTTGCGGAAGCCAGCGAGCGAGGCCGCATCAAGGGCGAACGGATCCTGGCCGCAGATCTCCACCTCGCCCGAGGTCGGCACTTCCAGCGAACCCAGTATGTACAGAAGCGTGCTCTTGCCCGAGCCGGAAGGGCCCATCACGGCGAGTGCCTCGCCCCGCGACATGGACAGGGAGAGCCCGTCGAGCACGACGAGCGATCCCGACGGGTGAGGGTACTCCTTGCGGAGCGAGCGGACGGCTAGATCGGAGGGCATCGCGGATCGGCCGGCAGCGGCGCCGGGCGCCGCTGACCCGATTGTTCCACATCCGGTCCCGGCCGGTCGGGGACACGCCGGCGCGCCTCGCGGCGGAACTCCCGCCCGGCGCTTCGGTTTTGGGGGAACATAGGACGCTGAGGCCGGAAGCCGGGCGCCCGGCGGCCATCCGGCAGGAAACGCTCGTGCTTCTGATCGGACCTCCCGGCAGCGGAAAGACGGGCCGGATCCTCGACTCGCTCGAGCGGGCGATCCGCGACGGCAGGAGCGGAGAGGTCCAGCTGCTCGTTCCGACGGCCAGCATGAAGCTCCATCTCGTCGCTGTGCTGGCCAGGAAGGGCCTGATGGTGCCCGTGCGAGCGGTCTCGACCATGCCCGAGTTCGTGAAGGACCTGACGCCGGGGGTCCAGCAGGCGCACGCCGCCGCCGAGGAGAGGCTTCTGCGCTCAGCCGTGCGCGGGACCGCAGGGCAGGCCTTCGGGGAGCACTCGGCCTCCCGGGGCCTTCGCAGCCGCATCCACGCCCTGATGAGCGAGTTCTGGGCTGCGGGAGCCGACAGCTACGCAGTGGAGTCCGCCGCCCGCCGCCCGGGCCAGCGAGCGTTCGTCACCGTGTTCCGGGAGTACGAGGACGCCCTCGCCGAACAGGGCTACGTGCACCACAACCAGCGCATCGCCCAGGCCGCGGCGAGGATCCGGAGCGAGGGGCTCGGAACGATACGGGACGTCTACGTCCACGGCTTCGACCGCTTCACCCAGCAGCAGGAGGAACTGCTGGAGGCCCTGGCCGAGCAGGCCGAGTCGATCGCGGTCGCGCTGCCAGCCGGCCTGCCGCGATACCCGCTGCCGACACTGAAGCATGTCGTGCTGCCGCCTCTCCCCGACTCCGGCTGCGAGTGGGAAGTCGTGCGCGCGTCGAATCCCCGGGCCGAGATTCTCGAGATTGCCCGGCAGGTTCTCGCCAGCGATCGTCCGTTCCGCGATCACGCGATCATCCTCCGCTCGCCGGAGAAGTACGAGGGCTTGGTCAGGGAGGTATTCGAGACGCTGGAAATCCCGTTCCTGCTCTGGCACCGACCTCCGCTTGCGGATCACGGCGTGGTCCGGCACTTTCTCCGCTGGCTGCGAGCTGCAGAGAGGGGCTTCCCGGGGGAGGAAACGCTCGAGGCGATGACTTCCCGGCTGACTCCGGAGAAATTCAGCGGGGGCATGGACGCATTGGACTTCGCGATCCGGGAACGGCTGCCCGCCGACGGCCTGGCGTTCTTCCGGAAAGTCGCGGACGGGCGTGAGGAACCGACACGGCTGATCCGCCGGCTGGCGCGATGCGAGACGTGGCCCACGCGGCGACTGGGCGCGGCGCGCTGGGAAGCGGAGATTCTCGCCCTGATGGACGCGGTACTGGAGCTCCGGCCTCCCGCGGAGCCGGGACCCTTCCGGCGCACTCGGGAGTGGCGCGAGGCCATCGCGGCCCGGACGGCGCTGCGGGAGGCGGTCTCCGAAGCGGCCGGGCTCGCCGAGTTCCGCGCGCGGCGGGTCGGGCTGGGCACGTTCCTGGAGGCTCTAGAGGACGTGCTGCGGGCGAGCGCCCTGTCGGTTCCCGACCAGCGCCACGACGTGGTGCACGTGCTTCCGATCCTGGAATCCAGGCAGTGGTCGGTCCCGGTGTCGTTCGTTTGCGGACTCGCCGAGGGCTGGTTCCCGCGCCGCCGCACGCAGGACTTCCTGTTCGACGACGAGGATCGCGAGCAGCTCAAGGTGAGGGGCATCCCGGTCCGGACATCGGCGGACCGGGCTGCCGAGGAGAGCTTCCTTTACTCGGTCGCCACGACCCGGGCAACTCTGAAGCTGGTCCTCACCTACCCGCAGTCGGACGAGCTCGGCAAGCCGCTGGCGAGGTCTGCGCTGCTCGCGGGCCGCGAGGATTCCCGCGAGGCAGGGTGGGCGCAGCTGGGACACGGCGAAGCACCCGTGCCATTGCCTGCGCCCGGGGCGCTGCCGGCGGACCTGCGCGGGGCGCTGGCCGAGCGCAACCCGGGATTCAGCGTGTCCGGCATCCAGGACTTCCGCCAGTGCCCGTACCTGTACTTCGGCAGTAAGACGCTGGGCCTGCGGGGAAGGCCTCCCCTGCCCGACGAGCGGCTGGACGGAGCCGAGCTCGGCACCATCGTTCACGAAACCCTCGAGCTCTGGAACCGGCGCAGGGGCGATATCGGGAAGATCCTGGACAGCGTGTTCGGAAAGAGGATCGATCGGCTCCACCTCGAGGAGAGCTTCCGGACGGAGAGGCTCCGGCTGGCGCTGCGCGCGGACCTCGTGCGCTTCGCCGGGGAGCAGGGGGCATCGATGCAGGCGCTCGGAGACAGGCAGGCCCACTTCGAGCAGAGCCGGAGCTACCGGGTCGAGGGACCGGGCTCGGGGCCCGAGATCCGCTGCCGGATCGATCGCTACGACGTCGACGAGAGGGGGAGCTGCGTCGTGACCGACTACAAGTACGCCCGGCCGGACCGCGTGCGGGCCCTGCTCAAGGCGCACCTCGAAGGCGAGCAGCTCCAGCTGATGATCTATCTCGCGGCGCTGGAGCAGGACCTGGGCCTCGAGCCATCGGGCCTCGCACTGTGCGGGCTGCGGGACGAGACGAGCTACGCGGGCGCTGCGGTGGACAGCACGGACGGCCTGCGAGCGCTCGGCCGCGAGGAGTTGGAGTCCCTTCTGGACAGGGCCCGGGACGAGGCCTCCGCCGCGGTTCGGGGCGTGCTGGGCGGCACGATTGACGTGCGACCGCGGGACCAGGGGTACTGCGACCGGATCTGCGCGCTTGGGAGCGTCTGCAGGATTCGCTGGAGCGGCCCGCAGGCGCTTGCCGAACGGAGCGGGGAGTGAGGCTGACCGAACAGCAGCAGCGCGCCGTCCAGAGCTGGGACAGCGGCGATATCTGCGTCGTGGCCGGGCCGGGATCGGGCAAGACCAGGGTGCTGGTCGAGCGAGTGCGCTGGCTCATCGAGGACCGCAAGGTCGCTCCGGAGCGAATCCTCGCGATCACGTTCACGGAGAAGGCGGCCCATGAGATGCAGGCCCGGCTGGTTGCCGGCAGCGAGGGCTCGCCCGAGGCCCGGGGGCTGCTCGAGTCCGCCAGGATCTCGACGATCGATGCCTTCTGCAACCGCCTTCTCCGGGAGCACGCGATCGAGGCCGGGGTCGATCCCGGCTTCGAGATGATCGAGGAGGCGGAAGCGCGGACCCTCCTGCACAGAGCGGTCGAGGATGTGCTCGACAGGTTGTATCGCGAGGACGGGCCCGCCATGCAGGAGTTCCTGGAGACGTACGTCCCGTCCGGATCGAGGTCCGCCCGGCACGACGCCACACGCCTGCAGGATGACCTTGCCGCCCTCGTGACGCTCGTGCGAAGCCACGGCTGCGAGCCGTCGCTGTGCGAGACCCCGGGACCCGTCGCGCCGCTCGCTCGCTCGCTCCGCGAACTTGCCAGCGAGAAGGGCCTCGACGAACTGGAAGGACTGGCAGACCGCCTGGACGAGGCCCCTCCCGAGGATGCCCGGGCACGGGCGTCGCTGCTTGCGGAGATCGGCGCGGCCGTCGCGCCAGTGCGCAAGGCGGGCAGGGCCAGGCCGCTGGTGGAGGAGATCAAGGACCGGCTGCTGCCCACGTGCCGGGCGGCCACGGCGGCAGCCGTGCACCGAGCATCGCGCGAGTGGCTGCTGGGAGCGACACGGAGCATCCTCGAGGCATTCAGCGACGCCAAGCTGGCGGCGGGACTGCTGGACTTTGACGACGTCCTGGCGAGGGCTGGGGCCCTGCTGGCAGCCGACTCCTGCCCGGACCTGCGCTTCGAGCACGTCCTGATCGACGAGTTCCAGGACACTAACCCGCTGCAGGTCCGGCTCGTCGAGAGCCTGCTCGAAGCGCACGGCCCCAAGCGCCCGGTGCGCTTCGTGGTGGGCGACATCAACCAGTCGATCTACGGCTTCCGGCATGCCGACCAGAACGTCTTCCGCAGGTACCGACAGGACCTGGAAGCCAGTGGCGGGGAAGTGATCCGGCTGCTGGACAACTTCCGCAGCCGTCCCGGGGTCCTGGAGGCCGTCCACCGGATCCTGCCCGGGGGAGCGGGCAGCGGCGTCGAGGAGCACAGGCTCTCGGCGGCAAACCGGTTCCCGGAGAAGGAGCGGGCGAGCGTCGAGGTGCAGATCGTGCGAGATGCCGGGCAGGGCGCGCTCGAGCGGGAGGCGGAAGCGCTGGCGGGACGCCTGCACGAGCTGAAGGCGGGACTCCGCGTGGCCGACCGCCGCGACGGGCGGGCGGACGGGCGCCCCCTGGAGTGGCGCGACGTTGCCGTTCTCGTGCGGACGCATGACCGGGCCGCGCGGCTGGCGTCGGCTCTCCGGGGCCTGGGAGTCCCCTGCAGGACCGCGTCCGGAGGGAGGCTCTTCGATGCACCCGAAACGGCCGAGCTGGCGGCATTCCTGCGGGTGCTGCGGAACCCGAGGGACGAGATCAGCCTGGCAGCGACCCTCAAGTCGCCTTTCTGCGGGCTGGACGACGCCGCGCTGCTGCGGCTGAAGCGATCGGGGAGCAACCTCGCCCGGGCGACTTCCGAAGGCCACGCCAACCGGGCTGGCCTGGACGAGGCCTCGCGGCAGCGGCTGGCGCGGTTCCGTGACCTGCTCGACGTCTGCCGTGCCGACCGGGAACTGGTGCCGGCGCGGTTCCTGCTCGCTCGCGCCGTCGCGGCCTGCGGCTATCGCGGCTACCTGTCCATCCGGGGCGACGAAGGCGCCGCGGCCAATCTGGACCGACTGCTGCAATGGATCGGGCGGAGGGAAGGCCAGGGAGCCGACAGCCTGGACAGGGTCTCGGAAGCCCTTGACGCGGCGATCAGCGGGAGCTTGCCGGCCAGGGACGGCGCCGGCGCGGGCGGAGGGCAGGACGCTGCCGAGATTCTCACGGTGCACGCCGCGAAGGGCCTCGAGTTCCGCGTCGTTGCCCTCGCCTCGATGCAGAGTTCGACACGAGGGCCCGTTCCCGGCCTGCTGTTCTCGGCCGAGCACGGAATCGGGGCTCGCTGGCTGGAACCCGGCGGCCGGGGGCCAGTCGCGGACGCCGCCTACGAGCTTGCCCTGCAGGACCTGCGTAGCCGGGAGCGGGAGGAGGACAACCGGCTGCTGTACGTGGCGATGACGCGTGCGGAGGAGCACCTGATCCTGAGCGCGTCGTTCCCAGGCGACCCGGAGAAGCGCCATTGGTGCAAGCCGCTGTTCGAGCGCCTCGGGATCGATCCGAAGGGCGACCTTCCGGGAAGGCCGGAACGGCGAGAGGCCGGGCGGGCGCAGTTCGCGCTCGGGTCCGGAAAGGAGGGAGCAGCGCCGCCCGGCGGATCAGCGACGGGCCCGCAGCCCTGCATCCTCCGGCCGCTGGCACCGTCGGCGCAGGCCGATTACTCGGCCGCCGTGACGTCCGTGGCGATGTTCGCGCAATGCCCGCGCCGGTATTTCCTCTCGCGGGTGCTTGCGCTGGAGGGCCGCGCTCCATCGGGGCTGCGGGCGGACCCTGACGAGACTGGAGGCACGCGGGTCACGACGGACGCCTCGACGCTCGGCTCGAACGTTCACCTGTACCTCGCCGGCCAGCTGGCCGACCCGGAGCCGGAGGTGCGCCGGCTGGCAGCGGCATTCCAAGAGCACGACCTGGGCCTCAGGGCAGCGCGGGCGGAGTCCGTCGAGAGGGAGGCGGCATTCGCGTTCACCATCGGCGACCGGCTCTTGCGGGGCACCGTCGACCTGCTGTTCGAGGAAGGCGGCGAGCGGGTCTTGGTGGACTACAAGACAGACCGCAAGCGCGTTCGCGCCGAACGGGGCGCGGCCGATGCCTACGCGACGCAACTGCAGCTGTACGCAGCCGGTCTGGCCAAGGCGGGAAGGCCGGTCGACCGCGCCGCAGTGTTCTATCTCCGCCGCGGGACCCCGGTCGAGACGGACGTCAGCGCCGGCGCGATCGAGTCCGCGACGGAAACGGTGACCCGGTTCTTCGAGGCCCAGAGCCAGCAGGACTACCCGCTTCGCGCGGGGAAGCAGTGCCTGCGATGCCCGCACTTCCGGGGCGCGTGCCCGGCGCAACTGGCCTGAGGCGACCCGAAGGGCTAGCCGAGCAGGCTCTTCGCGGCGGCGGCAATGTGAGGGGCCGATATGCCGAAACGGTCCAGCAGCTCGTCGGGCTTACCGCTGCGGGCGATGCCCCGGACCGCGAGCTGCCGCACCCGTGCTCCCTCCTCGGCGAGAGCGGAAAGGACCGCGGTCCCGAGACCGCCGTGGGCGTAGTGGTCCTCGACGGTGACGATGTTGCCGCCGCAGTCGGCGGCCGCCTTGCGGAGCGTGTCAGCGTCAATCGGCTGCACGCTGAAGAGGTCGATGACCCGGGCCGCGATGCCTTCGTCAGCCAGCCGGTCCGCAGCAGCGAGAGCCTCGTACAGCGTGACGCCGGCAGCGACGATGGCAATGCGGTCGCTGCCGCTCTGCCGCAGAACCTTGGCCTTGCCAACGGCGAATTCCTCGTCGGGGCCGTACAGGATGGCAGTCTTGGGACGGCTGGTGCGCACGTAGACGGGACCGTCGACGGCCGCCGCGAGCTCGATGGCCCGCCAGGCGCTGGTGGCGTCCGTCGGGTACAGGACCGTGTAGTTCGGCTCGGCGCACGTCATCGCGAGGTCCTCGAGACCCATCTGGGACGGGCCGTCCTCTCCGATCGAGATGCCTGCGTGCGTGCCCACGAGCTTGACGTTCGTGGAGCTGATCGCGGCAAGCCGCATGAAGTCGTAGCCCCTTGCCAGGAAGCAGGCGAAGCTCGCAGCGAAGGGGATCTTCCCGCGGCAGGCCAGTCCCATGGCGACGCCGACCAGGTTCTGCTCGGCGATGTAGCACTGCATCAGGCGTCCGGGGTCGGTCTTGGAAATGTCGGTGGTGAATGTCGAGTTGCCGACATCGCCGTCAACGCCGACGACGCGGCTGTCGGCTCGTGCCAGAGCCTCCAATGCCGCTCCGTACGCCTGGCGCGTGGCGACGGCGGGTCCGCCGATTCGGTACGGCGGCGGATCCGGCCGCTCCGCAGGGAGCCGGGCAGCAGCCGTCGCCGGAGGGAGATTCGGTTCCCACGCGAACGGGTCGGGGGAGAGCTGCGACTCCAGAGCCGCGATCGTCTCGTCTTCCAGCGGTCCGGCCGGGATCGGCTTGCCGTGCCAGCCGTCCAGATCCTCGGCGCAGGGAATCCCGCGGCCCTTGAAGGTCTTGGCCAGGACCACGGTCGGCCGGTCCGGACAATCCCGGGCATCGGCGTAGGCTCCGACCAGGGCTTCGACGTCGTGGCCGTCGACCACCACCGTCCGCCAGCCGAACGCCTCCCAGCGGACCCGGTAGGCGTCCATGTCGTGCTGCAGCATCGTCGGGGCGCTCTGGCCCAGGCGGTTCACGTCGACGGTGGCAATCAGGTTCCCGAGGCCGTCGTTCGCCGCCATCGAGGCTGCCTCCCAGACCGATCCCTCGGCGATCTCGCCGTCGCCGAGCAGCACCCAGATCCGGCGGTCGTTGCCGTCGAGCCGGCAAGCGTGCGCCATCCCGACGCCCACGCTGAGACCCTGTCCCAGCGAGCCGGTCGCCACGTCGACGAACGGGAGGGTCGTGGGGGGGTGTCCCTCCAGGTCCGAGTCGATCCGCCGGAGGCTCAGCAGGTCGTCCTCGGCGAAGTAGCCCGCCTCGGCCCACGCCGCGTAGAGCACGGGGGCCGCATGGCCCTTCGAGAGGATGAAGACGTCGTTGGCCTCGCTGCCCGGATCCTGCGGATCGTAGCGCATCGCATTGAAGAACAGAGCGGCCATGATCTCGGCGGCCGAGGCGCATGTGGTCGGGTGGCCGCTCCCGGCCAGGGTCGTCGAGCGGACCGAGTGGATCCGCATTCTCGTGGCCTTGTCCTGCAGCCCGGCGAGGGCGTGTGCTTGAAGCGTGACTGGCATGTGGGTTAGCTGGCGAACCTCTCTGGGGGCGGCGGCGCCGTAGGCCCTGGCCGGGCCGCAGGCACGGTATCGGCGGGGGCGCTGCGGGGTGGCTGGGCGCGCTCTAGGGCACCGAACTACCATCATAGCCCGCCCCTAGGGAGCCCCCGGCCGGGTCCGGCAACCTAACCTAGTAGGAGGAGGGGCCAGGCCCCATGATCGTCACTTCCTCCAGAAAGCGGTTCGAGTCCATCCAGCTCGATTGCGGGCAGGCGCTCGCTCCGGTCGAGGTCGCGTACGAGACGTACGGGGAGCTCAATTCCGGCCGCTCGAACGCGATCCTCGTGCTGCACGCCTTCTCCGGCGACGCCCACGCGGCCGGAATCAGCGCGAAGACCGGCAAGCCCGGCTGGTGGGACAGCATGATCGGCCCGGGCAAGGCATTCGACACGCGGCGTTACTTCGTGATCTCGACGAATGTGCTCGGCGGCTGCAGCGGCACGACCGGCCCGGGCTCGCCGGACCCCAAGACGGGCCGGCCGTACGGATCACGGTTCCCGCCCGTCTCGATCGGGGACATGGTCCGCCTGCAGCAGATGCTGACCGAGTCGCTGGGCATCCGCCGCCTGCTGAGCGTCTCCGGCGGATCGATGGGCGGCATGCAGGCCCTGCAGTGGGCGGTGTCGTACCCCGACCAGGTGGCTTCGGTGATCCCGATTGCCAGCACGCACCGGCACTCGGCCCAGCAGATCGCGTTCAACGAGGTCGGCAGGCAGGCCATCATGGCCGACCCTGACTTCAATCACGGCGACTACTACGGCGCCAGTTCCCCCGAGCGCGGCCTGGCGGTGGCGAGAATGGTCGGTCACATCACGTACATGAGCGACGACTCGATGCGCGAGAAATTCGGCCGCCGGAGGCGCAAGGCCGCCGACGAGAGCGACTTGTTCGAAGTGGAGAGCTACCTGCGCTACCGCGGAGTGCAGTTCGTCAGCCGGTTCGATGCGAACTCCTACATAGCGATCACCCGCGCGATGGACACGTTCGACCTCACGGACGCGGGCGGATCGCTCGAGGATTGCTTCGAGAGCGTTGACACGCGGTTCCTGGTACTGAGCTTCACGTCCGACTGGCTCTATCCCAGTTACCAGTCCCAAGAGATCGTGCGGGCCCTGCGGTCCCGCAACCGGGATGTCGCCTACATCGAGCTAGAGTCGAACTACGGTCACGACGCCTTCCTGCTGGAAGCCGGCGAGCAGACCTCGATCATCCGGGGATTCCTGGACAACACCTTTCAGCGGCTGTCAGCCTGAGTCCCCGGAGGCCGGGCGCTGGCCCGGCGGATGTAGTTCGCCTCGACGGCCTCTGGCGGCACGGCCAGCCCGCGCTCGGCGTCTTGCAGCGCCAAGCGCGCAACGGCATCCGCAAGGCCGCCGTGCACGACCTCCACGGGCCATCCGGACGCCGCGGCGGCGGGCCCGTCGGGGTCGAAGACCGCCGGGTCATCGGCCACCAGCGACGCGCCCAGCTCGCGCAGGCGCGGCTCCAGTTCGTCCCAGGTGACGAGCGATTCAGACATCAGAGGGCGGGACTCCTCGTCGTAGCAGGCCGCGAACAGCTCCCGGCGCCGGGCGTCGAGCAGGGCCGCTCGCGGCGCGCGCCCGCGCCCCGCGCATGCGAGGGCGCGGAGACTGGACACACCGACGAGGGGCCGGTCCCGCGACTCGGCCAGCGCCTTCGCGGCAGCAAGGCCCACACGGATGCCGGTGAACGACCCGGGTCCGGTGGCGGCGGCGAAGACGTCGATGGCGTCCAGGCCGACCGCGTTGCGATCCAGCAGGCGGCCGACCGCACCGAACAGCACCTGCTCGTACTTCGGACCGGACCCGAGCGGCTCCGTGCCGGTGCGGCTACCGCGCAGCAGCACCGACACGCTCCCGCTGGGACGGGCGGTGTCGATGGCAAGCACGTTCATGGGAAGAGCGATCAGGATCGCTTGGCCCGCGTGCGTCGCTTGGGACCGCCGCCCTCCGCGATGCGCGCCTCGCGCGCGCGCAGCAGGTCCACCGCCTGGTCAATGGTGACGCTCTCCGGCTCGGCTCCGCGGGGAATCGAGGCGTTGATCTCGCCGTCGGTCACGTAAGGCCCGTACCGTCCGGCAAGCACCTTGATCTCCTTGCTCGTGATCGGGTGGCCCCCCAGCACCTTGATCGGGGCCGCGGGGACCCCGCGCCGCCTGCCTTTCTTCTCCTGCGCCAGCAGCGCGAGCGCCTCTTCCAGGGTTATTTCCAGAGGGCTGGAACCGTCAGGAATCGAGCGGATTTCCTCGCCGCACTTCACGAACGGCCCAAAGCGGCCGTTCGCAGCCTGCACGGTCTCGCCGCTAGCGGGGTCCTGACCCAGCGGGCGCGGCAGGGAGAGCAGCTTCAGCGCGGTCTCGAGGTCAATGGAATCCGGGTCGTTCCCGCGCAACAGTGACGCCCTCTTCGGCTTGGCCTTGCCGTCCGCATCCGACTCGCCGAGTTGGATGAACGGGCCGAACCGGCCTTGCTTGAGGTAGACATTGAGACCGGTTTCCGGGTCGACTCCGAGCGGAGCCGGGCTCTTGCTGGCGACCTGCAGCATCTCGCGGGCCTTATGCTCGTCGAGCTCGTCCGGCGCGAGGGTATCGGGCACGCTGCAGCGGGACTCCCCGTCCGTCAGGAACGGCCCGTAGCGGCCGATGCGCACCTCGAAACCGCCATCCTGGCCCGGCTTGCCGACGGGCAGGCTGCAGACGGTGCGCGGATCGATCTGCCGCTGGCCCCGCTCGATCAGGTCCTGGAGGCCGGCATGACCGTTGCCGTAGTAGAAGCCCTTGAGGTACTCGAGGCGGCCCAGCTCCCCGCGAGCGATCGCGTCGAGCTGGTCTTCGAGCCGGGCCGTGAACGCATAGTCGGCCAGGTGCGTGAAGTGCTCTTCCAGCAGGCCGACAACCGCCATGGCTGTGAATGTGGGGACGAGTGCCCCGCTGCGCTTGAACGCGTAAGAACGTGACTGGACGAGGTCCACGATCGTGGCCCAAGTGCTGGGGCGGCCGATTCCGTGGCGCTCCAGCTCGCGAATCAGCTGCCCTTCGGTGTAGCGCGGCGGAGGCTGCGTCCGGCGCTCGGCCGCCTCCACCGACTTCACGTCGAGCGCCTCTCCCTCGCCCATGCTGGGAAGGATCTTCTCCTTGGCATCGGCAGGCTGGGTCCCCTCGAGCGCCTCGCTCGAGTAGGCCTTCAGGAATCCAGGGAAGCTGATCGTCTTGCCGCTGGCGCGGTAGACAGCGGAGCCGGCAGCGACCAGCACGGTGGAGTTGGTGCCTTTCGCGTCGCGCATCTGGCTGGCGAGCGTTCTCCGCCAGATCATCTCGTACAGCCTGGCCGCTTCCGCGCCCAGCCTGGCCCGCACCTCTTCTACAGCCCGGAACTGCCCTCCTGCCGGCCGTATCGCTTCGTGCGCTTCCTGCGCGTTCTTGACCTTGTTGCGGTAGTAGCGGACCTTCTCGGACAGGTACTCGGCTCCGAATCGCTCCACGATCAGGGAGCGCGCGGCCGTCTTCGCCTCGTCCGACAGCACGGTGGAGTCCGTGCGCATGTAGGTGATGAAGCCGTTCTCGTATAGCTGCTGGGCAACTCGCATCGTGTGGCGGGCCTGGAATCGCAGCTTGCTGTTGGCCTCCTGCTGCAGGGTGCTCGTCACGTACGGCGCCTGGGGCGCAGTCACGAACGGCTTCTCTTCGACGGAGGTCACCCGCGGGTCCGAGGCCCGGGTCTCTTCCACGATGCGGCGGGCACCCTCCGCTCCGAGCGCCACGGAGAGACTGCTGGCGCCGCCCGCGGCAGGCTTGAGGCGGCCTGTGTCCGGATCGAAGTCCCGGCCGGTGGCCACCCTGGCGCCGTCCACTTGGAAGAGGTCGGCCTCGAACTCGGAGCCGGCGGCGGCGAAGCGGGCCTTGACGCCCCAGTAAGTCGCCTCGGTAAATCGCATCCGCGCCCGTTCCCGCTCGACCAGCAGGCGAACGGCCACGCTCTGGACGCGTCCTGCGCTGAGGCGCGGGACCATTTTCTTCCACAGCAGCGGGCTCACCTCGTAGCCGAACAGGCGGTCTACGATGCGGCGGGTCTCCTGCGCACTGACGAGGTGCTGGTCGATGGCCCGAGGGGACTCGAGTGCCTTTTGGATCGCGTCCCTCGTGATCTCGTGGAATACCAGCCGCTCGAACGGCACCTTGGGCCCGAGCAGCTCGAGCAGGTGCCAGCTGATCGACTCGCCCTCGCGATCCTCATCCGTCGCGAAGTAGATGCGCTCGGCCTGCTTGACGGCAAGGCGCATCTCCTTGACGAGATCCTTCTTCTCCTTCGGAACGACGTAGACCGGTTCGAAGTCGGCCTCGACATTCACCCCGAGCCGGGCCCAGGGCTGCTTCTTGAGCTTGGCGGGAACGTCGGTGGCGCTGTTCGGTAGGTCCCGGACGTGACCGACGGACGCCTTGACCACGAAACCGTCAGGAAGGAACTTCCCGATTGTCCGCGCCTTGGTCGGCGACTCGACGATGACGAGAGCGTTGGAAGGTTTACTCACGGCAGCGGTGCCTCACTTGTTTCTATAGCACCGATGAGACAGCGCTGCTCGCGGGACCCGAAACCGGGCCTGCTCAGCGATGCTGCCCGACCGTGTAGACGTAGATGGGATGCTCCGTCCCGCTGACCGGCACGGTGATCGTCATGGACGGATTCCAGCCGGGAATCTCCCACTTGTAGCTCGCAACCCGGGCGCCCGGCTTCAGCTCCGCATCGAGCTTGGGACGCAGGCGACGGTTCGCGGACGTCATGAGGGCGACCGTCACCACGGTCGCGGGGGCCAGGTCGGCCTCGAATATATCCTGCTGCCTGATCTCGATTCGGTCCTGGACGTCGGCGGCGCTGATCGCCTCCCGCGCGTCCTCCACCAAGTGCCTGCTGATTTCGAACCCAACGCCCCGGGCCCCCTTGTCCTTGGCGGCCCGGACCAGTATGCGGCCGTCGCCGGATCCGAGGTCGTAGACCGTGTCACCCTCCGTGACCGCGGCGGCCTCCAGCATCAGGTCGACCACGTGCCAGGGAGTCGGGACGTACGGAGCGACGCTGCGCGGATCCAGGAAGGGAGCGGCCCGCTGGGCCTGCACGGCCGGGATCAAGGCCAGGCCCAGAAGCGCCAGTCCCGCGGCTGCGCCAGGCCACTGTCGCTTCGGCGCCGTCGCGCCCTTACCGCCTGGTCTGTCCGCCGCCATCTGAATCGGCACCCACTTAAATATAGACGGCGCAGGGCCGCCCGGACGGTACATCCGGGGTCTTATGCCATCCTCCGGGGGGCCCATGAGCGCAAGGGATCGCCAAAACGAAACCTTTTCGGCCCAAACGCGTCCGAATTCATCGGAACAGGTCGCTCCGTCAGGAAAGGTTTACCGACGCTTTACGGACATTTTGGCCTGACCTGTGGTCAGATAGGTAGCGCAAGGATGGCAACTCGGATGAATGGATCGGCATTGATCGGACGCTGCTGCACCATGGCCCTGATTGTCGGGCTGTCGGGGGCACATTCGCCATCGCCGGCGGAGGAGCCGGGCTGGCACGACGAGAGCGGCTCGTTCCCGGAGCACGGCAGCTGCACCTACTTCGGGCCCTCGGCCCGGCCGGGGGTGTTCTACACGGAGGCGGACGACCTGAGTGCGATGCAGCGGCGCACGAAGGACACGATCAGCGCGCTTGCGATGATCCCGCAACCCCGCCGGGGGGGCATCATCGCCCCTGCCGCCGACGCGGCCGGGCCCGCCGGCGCAGCCTGCTCCAGCATCGACGACTGCATCGAGCGGGCAGCGGACGCTGCGGGAATCCCGCTGACCTACCTGACGACCGATGCCGAATTCCTGCGCCGGGTCACCCTGGACCTGACCGGCCGGATCCCGACCAGGGACAAGGTGCTGGCGTTTCTCGCGGATGCCTCGCCGGACAAGCGCGAGAGGGTGGTCAACCAGCTGCTGCTGACAACCGCCTGGGCGGACCGCTGGGCCATGTTCTTCGGCGACCTGTTCCAGAACACCCAGGTCACCGCCCAGGTCAACCGCTACCAGTGGGGGCGTGACTCGTTCCACCTGTACCTGCGGAACTCGATGCTCACGAACAAGCCGTACGACCAAATGGCGCGCGAGATGCTGGCGGCCGAGGGAGTCAGCGACGGCCGGACCTACCCGGACCGCTACACGAGCTACGAGCACTACCGGAACACGTACCTGAACTTCGCGACCAATCCGGTGAAGGCATCGGCGGTGGGCTATGTCGTCGGAAGTCGGACGACGGGCGGACCGATTCAGGACACGTACGACACGCTGGCCTTCCAGACCGCCAAGCATTTCCTGGGCATCTCGCTGATGGACTGCGTGCTGTGCCACGACGGCGAGGGCCATCTGGACTCGCTCAGCGCCTGGGGCAAGGAGGCCAAGCGGGCCGAGGGCTGGGGCCTCGCGGCGTACTTCTCCGACGTACCGCGCTACCAGGTCTGGCGCGTTCCGGGCCGCACGCTGCCGATGGATCCCAACCGGAACCGCCGGGTCAACGCGAACTACTACACCGTCCGCGACCTTCCTCTCGGGCGCGAGGCCCGCGCTGGCAACGGCGACACGGCCGGCGTCTACCTCGGGCAGACCCAGGGCGGAAACCGGCCCGACAGGCTGCACTCGGCTAGGTCGGTGGCGGCGAACTACCCGTTCGAGGGGGCGCCCACCGAGATTCCCACCCAGCGCTTGCGCCTCAGATTGGGAGAGCATCTCACGGCCGACCCGCAGTTCGCCCGTGCGGCCGTCAACTACATCTGGCGGGAGTTCTTCTCTCGCGGGATCGTCGAGCCGCCCGACCAGTTCGACCTGCTACGGCTCGATCCGGGGGCGCCTCCGGCCGAGGGCTGGGGCATCCAGCCCTCGCATCCCCGCCTGCTCGAGCTGCTCGCGAATGGATTCCGGGAGAGCGGCTTCGACCTGAAGTGGCTGATGAGGAAGATCGTCACCTCCGAGGCCTACCAGCGGTCCTCGCGGTACGAGGGGGTCTACAACCCGACGTACGAGCGGTACTTCGTGCGCCATCAGGCGAAGCGCCTGTCAGCGGAGCAGGTCCACGACGCGATTCTCGTGGCGAGCGGGCGCCCGGCGACCTACAACGCAGGCCGGACCATGCGCGGACTGCAGTACGCGATGCAATTCCCCGACGTGCGCAACATGCCTCCCGGCAACGGCTACGTGCAGCGGAACGCGCGGATGCTGCTGCAGGCGTTCACGCCCGGCGACCGGGAGCAGACAGTCCGCAGCAGGGAAACCAGCCCGCTGCAGGCGCTGAACCTGATGAACAACCCGTTCGTGCTCGACCGCGTGGAGACCGAGCTGGACTACGGGACGATGAAGGACTCGCTCGCCCTATCGGACGAGGCCCTGGTGGCGAACCTTTACCTCAGCGTGCTGAGCCGCCAGCCCACGGAGGAGGAGGCGGCGTTCGCCCTGAACTACATCCAGGGCGGCGACCGGGCCGAGAGGGCCTCGAACCTGATGTGGTCGTTCTTCAACAAGACGGACTTCTACTTCAACTACTGATCGCGAGGCAAGAGGGAGGGACCCAGCAGTGACCGAGAGAGAGCGGTTCGACAAGGCCGTCAAGAAGTGGCAGCCGAAGCACTACAGCTTCTTCGAGCGGCCGCACGTCAGCAGGCGCTGCTTCTTCCGGAACGCGATGGCGGGAGTCGGCGGGTTCTTCCTGTCCGACAGGGTGTCCCCGGGCGAGACGCTGAGCGTGGGGAACGCCACTCCGAAGAATACGGCCAAGTCCGTGATCTTCATCTTCCTGCGCGGCGCGCCGACTCACGTGGACCTGTTCGACTTCAAGGACATGCCCGGCCTGACGCCGAAGGACTTCGCGCCGGAGACGTTCGGAAACATAACGCTGCCGACGGGGCTGCTGGGCAACACCGCGAGGGTGGCGGACAAGATCGCGGTCATTCGGTCCGGCCTGGCCTGGGCGCGGGCCCATCCTCTGGCCCAGAACTGGATGCAGATAGGCCGGAACCCGACTTCAGCCTCGGGCCGCATCGCCCCCCACATCGGAAGCGTGGTAGCCATGGAGCGGGAGCCAGAGCGACGGCCGGACCAGGCCTTCCCGCCGTTCATTTCGCTGCAAGCGGGCAACATCAAGGGCTCCGGGTATTTCCCGGCCGATCTGGGCCCGTTCCGCACGAACCCGTCCCGGGGCGGCCTGGCGAGCGCGGTGCACCGCGAGGGGCAGGAGGCTTTCGGCGAGCGCTGGGAGCTGCTGCAGGAGCTCGACAAGGAACTGCGCGGAGAGAACTCGCCGTACGGCAGTTCGGCCAGCAGCATGGGGAACCTGTACGGGAACGCGCGCCGGCTGATGTTCAATCCTGCCGTGGAGGCGGCATTCAGCTTCACGGCCGAGGAGAGTGCTCGCTACGGCGGCTCGGGCTTCGGCAACTCGCTGCTGACGGCCCGCAAGATCGTCGAGCGGGACCAGGGCACGCGGTTCATCCAAGTGGAGTCGAACGGCTGGGACCACCATCAGGAAATCTACTCGAACGCCGCCAACAACCAGAGGAACATCTACCGGCAGTCCGCCTCGTTCGATCCGGCGTTCGCCGCCCTGATCGAGGATCTGGATGCATCCGGGAAGCTGGACGAGACCTTGGTGCTCGTAGCCGGCGAGTTCGGGAGGACCCCCGGGCCCCTGTCCAATTCGCGGAACGGACGCGACCACTACCTGCAGATGTTCTACGTCCTGGCCGGGGCGGGCATCACGGGCGGCAAGGTCATCGGAGCCACCAACGACTCCGGCGGTCGCGGGCCGGGTGCCTTCACGACCGAGACAGGCTGGTACCGCGACCGGGACATCCGCCCGGAGGACATCGAGGCAACGATCTACTCGGCTATGGGAATCGACTGGACGAAGGTGCGCCACGACGACCCGCTCGGACGGGGATTCTATTACGTGCCGGTAGCCGACGAGGACGTGTACGCACCGGTCGACGAGCTCTGGACCTGAGCTCGATCCGCAGAAACCCGAGCGGGCCGCAGGCCGGCCCCACCGGCACCGAGACGGTGCGCTCCGGTGATCAGCTGGCCCGCGCCACCGCCCAGTGCGCGGCTGCATCGGCGAGCGCTTGCTTGTAGCGCGATTCCGGCAGCGGTTCCAGGCCTTCCAGAGCGGCCTCGCAGAACCGCAGCGCCTTCCGGCGGACCCGCGCGATGGCCTCGTAACGGTCCAGAATCTCGAGGATCCGCTGCAGCGAGACCGACTGGTAGCCCCCCTCGCGCACCACGGTCTGCACTTGCGCGCGCTCGGCCCTCGTGCACTGCGCGAGCGCCAGGATCATGGGCAGCGTGACCTTACCCTCCTTGAGATCGTTCCCCACCGGCTTTCCGAGCACGGCCTCGCTGGCTTCGAAGTCGAGAACGTCGTCGATCAGCTGAAACGCCATGCCGAGGTTCCAGCCGTAGGCCCGGAGACGCTCCTCCGTGACCTCGCCCGTGCGGGCCAGGCGGGCGCCGAGGCGGGTGCAGGCCGAGAGAAGGCAGGCGGTCTTGCGATGGATCAGGTCGTGGTTCTGCTGCTCGGTGACGTCGAGTCGGCCGATCAGGTCGGCCTGCATGAGCTCTCCCTCGACCATCATCTTGGTCAGGTCGATGAGGACATCCAGGATGGCGAAGTCACGCTCCCGGAGGGCGATGCTGAAGGCCTGCATGTAGAGCCAGTCTCCAGCGAGGACGCTGACCTGGTTGCCCCACTCCTGGTTGCAGGAGGCCCTGCCCCGCCGGACCTCGGCAGCGTCGATCACGTCGTCATGCACCAGGGTCGCCGTGTGGATGATCTCCATCACGGCCGCAATGCGGACGGGGGCGTCTCCGTGCTCGCCGCAGGCCCGGGAAGCGAGCAGCACCATTGCCGGCCGCAGGCGCTTCCCGCCGCTGGCGTTGAGGTGGCGGCTGATCGAGGTCACGACGTCCTCGCAGCAGACAGTGTCGAGGGCGATCACCTCGTCGACGCGACGAAGGTCCGCAGCCACCAGCGAAAACAGTTCCGCCTTCGAGAGAAGAGCCGGGCGCGCCTTAGCCATCGTGGGAACCGGTGCGGTGCCTTCAGTCTATCGACTCCGTGGGCGACGGACCGAGGCCAGCCGACGGGAATGGCTTGACGGTCGGAGCGGCTGCCTGCGGGTGCGTGCTGCGACCGGATTAAGCGGCCTGCTGCGCAGTTACCTGACCCGTGATCTGGCCGTTATCGCCAAACCGGATCGGATGCGGACCGCCGGTGATGCTGATCCCGGGGCTGCGGCCTAGTTCGTGTCGCAGACTCTCGCTCACCCGCATCCGGTGGAGTTCCATGGTGTTGCGGATCCACACGACACGGCAATCCTCCAGGTCGGCCCGGCCGCAGGTGGCGAGGATCCTCTCGATGCATTCGCGGTCGGTCGGGAAGTGAGGGGGGCACATCGCGCCGATGGTGCTCGACGCCGTGAAGGAGTTGATCCAGGTCTTGTCGAAGTCAACGGCATCGAAGAGCCGATCGTGAATGACGTCGCACAGGCCGATCCCCATGGCGTTGCCGCCGCCGTGGGGCGTGAGGCTGCGGGCGTAGATCCGCTCGATCCGCGGGAGGCCCGGCCAGCAGTTGCGGCCGAGCGCCGATCGATTGATCACCTTCGTGTCCATCCCGGCCCCCGAGATGTTCTTGCCGATCTCGTCCACGATTAGCAAGTCGACTGGGTCGACCGGGATATTGGCCTTCCAGCCCTTGACCCGCTCGAGCAGATCCTCTTCCATTGCGACCATGTTCGACGCGCCCAGCGCGCGCACCTCGGCGGTGTTGTGGTGGGCATCTTCCAAGATCGCCAGTCCGCCGAGCATCCGGCCGGTGTCCAGCATCACGCGGCCTACGTCGCGGATCACCTGCTCAAGGCCCAGCCGGACCGCCCACATGTGGTATCTCCTGGCCCCTTCCCACTTGCCCAGGCCGATCGCCATCATCTTGTGGACCCCGCTCTCGATCCGGCCCTCGAACCCCGTGTGCCACTTCACCCTGCTGCAGAGCATGACGCCGTCGGCTTCCCAAGCCTCGCGGTCCATCGAGACGGCGATGCCTTGCGGCGTCTCTCCGATCGGCACGACGTCGAGCGAGCTGACGACGGGCACGCCCATCGCGGCTTCAGTTATGCCGTAATGGGCTAGGACCTCCCTCTGGCCATCCGCCGTGCCCCCCCCATGGCTGCCCATGACGGGGATGATGAACGGCCTGACCCCGCGGTCGCGCCACGAGTCCACCACACCCCGCACGATGGTGTCGATATTGGCAATGCCCCGGCTGCCGACACCCACGGCGATGCGGCTGCCGGCGGGCACTCGCCCCACCCAATCCGCAGCGTCCATCTCCTCGCGCACGGCTTGGTAGACGTCAGCCAGCGAGCGATCCGGGAAATCCTGCTGGATCTCAAGCATTCGGGGCAGGCGCATCGACCTCGAATTATAAGCGACGCACTGGGTGCATAATGTTGACGATGCGACGCCAATCCGGTCGCGAGGCCGTTTCGCGACGCCGCATTCTAGGCCTGATGGGAGGCATGGCTGCCACGAGGCCGGGCGCATCCATGCCACCTGAGTTGAACGCGACGATCACGGCGGTTCCAGGCATCCGGGTCGGGCACTGGACCCATCGGTCCGGGTCGACGGGCTGCACGGTGATCCTTGCCGACGGCGGTGCCGTGGCGGGAGCCGACGTGCGCGGGGGCGGCCCGGGAACACGGGAGACCGACCTGCTGAGACCCGAGATGAGCGTGGACACGGTCCACGCGCTAGTGCTCTCGGGCGGGAGCGCATTCGGGCTGGCCACGGCGGACGGGGTGATGCGCTACTTGGAACAGAAGGGGATCGGCTTCCGGGTGGGAAAGTCGGTCGTGCCGATCGTGCCGGCCGCGATTCTGTTCGACCTGGGATTGGGCGATCCTACGATTCGCCCCGACGCCAGATCAGGATTCCTCGCCGCGGAAGCAGCCTCGGGCCGGCCGGTGGCAATGGGTTCGGTCGGAGCAGGAGCAGGAGCGAGCGTCGGGAAGATGTTCGGCCGGGCCCGTGCCATGCGAGGGGGACTGGGCTCGGTGGCAGTCTCGCTGGATGACGGGCTCGTAGTGGGGGCGCTGGCGGCCGTCAACTGTCTCGGGGACGTCGTCGACCCGGCGACCGGCAGGATTGTCGCAGGCGCTCGCGACGACAGCGGCGAGGGCTTTGCCAACAGCATGGAGCGAATCCGGAGCGGCGGCTCGGGCGCAAGTGGCGAAACCGCCGGGAACACGACTCTCGGCGTGGTCGCGTCCAACGTGGACTGGACGAAGGCGCAGGCCACGAAGGTGGCGCAAATGGCCCAAGACGGGCTCGCACTGGCCATTCGTCCGGCCCACATGCCATTGGACGGAGACACGGTCTTTGCGCTGGGAACCGGAGGGCGGAGGGCCGACACCCGGCTGGTAGGGTTGATCGGCTCCCTGGCCGCAAGCGCGATGGCGGAGGCAATCGTGGCAGCGGCGCAAGCGGCCACCGGCGGCTTCGGGCTGCCGGCCGCGGCAGACTTGTAGTTGCGCTGGCGCAACCCGAGATCGGGCAGGCATCGGCGCTCAGCGTCCCAGAAACCATCCAAAATGGGACACATTACATCTAGTGTCCCACTGGTGGGACACTAATTCCGCAGTGCCCCGGAAACCGTCCGAAATGGGACGCGCTGCATCATGGGAAGTTATTGACGCCTAGGAGCGTGACACTGCCATGATCCACAGGTTCGCTGCCGGTCCAAGCCCGGCAAGAGCATGCCGGCAACCCCGTACTACGACGGGACCTTCCCTCCTGAAGAGCACTTGGGCTGGCAGGACTCTTGATTCCGCTGCTCGGTGCATCTGACGGTGCGATGTCGCGCCATGACGCACTGCTCTCGGCCATTCCGAACCCCGAGATATTGCCAGCACCACTGGCTACGCGTGGGGCCGCACCGTCGTCCCGGATCGAGGGCACGCGGGTCGACAGCGGCGGGCGCTGACGCCCTTCGCCGTCCCCGCCGCAGCCAGGCCCAGGGCATGCGCGACGCGGAGGACGGCAACCCGCCGCTCTGTTACAATCCCCCAAAGTGGATCCCATGCAAGAGCGCAGTCCCGTGAATCGTCGCAACTTCCTGCAGGGTGCGGCCGCAGCCACTGCTATCGCCGCAGTGCCAGCGAAAGGCCAGGATGCAGCCTCGAACCGGCGCATTCTGGGTGCCAACGACCGCATCAACGTCGGCCAGATCGGCGTCGGCGGTCGAGGCAGCAGTCTCCAGCGCCTGATGCTGGGAATGATCGAGGGCGGGCAGAACTTCAAGATCACGGCGGTCTGCGATGTCTACGAGAAGCGGCGGAGGCTGGCCCAGGAGAACAGCAAGGCCGAGTTCTCGACGTTGGATTACCGCGAGCTCCTGGCCCGTCCGGACCTGGACGCGGTGGTGATCGCAACCCCGGACCACTGGCACGGCACGATGGCGATCGCGGCAATGGAGGCCGGCAAGGACGTCTATCTCGAGAAGCCGATGACCCACACCATCGAGGAGGCCCGCGCGGTCGCCCGGAAAGTGCGGGAGACCGGAGCGGTCCTGCAGGTCGGCTCGCAGACAACGTCCTCCGACCAGTGGTGGAAGGCCCGCAAGGCCATCGAGGACGGCATGATCGGGAAGCTCATTTCCAGCCAGGGCTCGTACCACCGGAACTCCCGTCGCGGGGAGTGGAACTGGACGCCCGAACGCGGCCGCGGATGGGTGATCGAGCCGGACGCGGGCCCGCATGGCCAAGGGGTGAACTACATCGACTGGGAAATGTGGCTGGGACCCGCCCCGAAGCGCGAGTGGGACCCGCATCGATTCTTCCGGTTCCGCAAGTACTGGGACTATTCGGGCGGAATCGCGACCGATCTCTTCTACCATGTCGTTGCGCCGCTGAACATCTGCTGGGGCCAGCCGCAGTTCCCGTACCGCGTCACCGCGACCGGCGGCAAGTACGTGTTCAACGCGCCCGGCGACCGCGAGGTGCCGGACACGTTCAACCTGCTGGCGGACTTCGCGCAGGGGCATTCGCTGGTGCTGAGTTCGAGCATGGCCAACTCGCGCCACATCCCGGGGCTGATTCGCGGCCACGAGGGCACGATCGTCATGGTGGAGCACGGCCGGTTCGAAGGACGGACGGACTACATCACGGTCGAGTCCGAGCGGATCTACCAAGACGAGTTCGTCGGGAAGTACGGTACGGAAACGGTGCAAATCAAGGTCGAGGACCGCGGCCGCGACGCGCACATGAAGAACTTCCTGGAATGCATGCGAACGCGGGCGAGGCCGAATCTCGACGCGGACACGGCCTACCGGGCTCAGGTAACGATCTCAATGGGCGTCATGGCGCTCCGCCAGGGCAAGGTCCTGTACTTCGATCCCGACATCGAGGAAGTCAGCGACACCGCTCCCAGAATCGGCTGATGATGCCAAGCAGGACTGCGCGCCGACTGACCCGTCGGGCCGCAGTTGCCCTCGCCGCGCTCGCAGTGGGCAGCGGATGCGGGGGATCAAGCGAGTCCCCGAGCCCGCCGAACGTCCTGCTGATCCTTGCCGACGATCTGGGCTTCGGCGACGTCAGCGCCTACAACGACGAGGCGAGGGTCCGGACGGAGCACATCGACACGCTCGCCCGGGACGGCCTGCGTTTCACGGACGCTCACAGCCCGTCCACCGTCTGCACCCCCACCCGCTACGGGATCCTGACCGGCCGCATGCCTTTCCGAACGGGGATGGCCGGCGTGTTCACCGGCGTGCAGGGCCCGTGCTTGATCGAGAGCGGCCGGCTCACGCTGCCGCAGATGCTCCGGGAGGCCGGATACGCGACGGCGATGGTCGGCAAGTGGCACCTGGGAATGACTTTCTCCGATGCGGAAGGCAGGCCGGTGCACGAGATCGATCTGCCGTCCGCGACGCGCGAGCAGCGGATCTCGGCCGGCGTCGAGAGAGTGAGATTGGTCGACTTCAGCCGCCCGGTCCCCGACGGCCCGCTGCACAGGGGATTCGACTCGTTCTTCGGAACGGTGGCCTGCCCGACAACGGACTGGCTATACGCCTGGATCGAGGGCGATCGTGTCCCGGTCCCTCCCGTGGGGCTTCTCGACAAGGGCCCGCTCCCGAAGCACCCCTACGCGAACGACAACAGACGCGGAATGATTGCTCCGGACTACGACCTGGAGCGCGTGGACCTTGTGTTCCTCGAACGGAGCGTTCAGTTCCTCGAAGAGCACGCCGGACGGGATCCCGACCGGCCCTTCTTCCTGTTCCACTCGATGCAGGCAGTGCACCTGCCGTCGTTCGCTGCGCCCGAATTCCAGGGCCGAAGCGGAGCGGGGCCCCACGGCGACTTCCTGCTCGAAACGGACTTCATCGTCGGCGAGCTGCTAGCGACCCTGGACCGGCTCGGCCTGGCTGAGAACACCCTCGTGCTCTTCACGAGCGACAACGGCCCCGAGGTTGCCTCGGTCTACCACATGCGTATGGACCACGGACACGACGGAGCCCGTCCTTGGAGAGGGGTGAAGCGGGACCAGTGGGAAGGCGGGCATCGCGTGCCCACCCTGATCCGCTGGCCCGCGCGGGTCCGCGGCGGCAGGGTTGTGGACGAGACGCTCTGCCTGACCGACATCATGGCCACCCTCGCAGCCCTGACAGGCTATTCCCTGCCCGGCGATGCCGCGGAGGACAGCTTCGACTTCTCGGCCGTGCTCACAGGCGACCACGGCTCCCGCCCTGTTCGCGAATTCACGATCCACCAGACCAACCGGCTCGAGCTGGCCATCCGACAGGGTCCCTGGAAGTACCTCGACCATGCCGGCTCCGGGGGCAACGACTACACGCGGCGCGAGCTAGCGGGCTTCGTCATTGACGACGGGGCGCCCGGCGCCGCCGCCCAGCTGTATAACCTTTCGAACGACCCCGGAGAGACGAGGAATCTGTACTTCAAGCAACCCGAAATCGCCGCGAGCCTCAAGGCCCGCCTGGACGAGCTGGTCGCGGCCGGACGCAGCACTCCGCCCCGCTAGCGGCTACGTGAGGAAGGCCGCGAGAGCGGGAAGCCCGTAAAAGAGAATCAGCAGGTAGGAAATCGCCACCGCCTTCGAGCGTGTCGCAATCTCGGCGAATCCGCGGACCGACGCGAGCACGAAGTTCCGGACCGGTGCCCAAGGGTAGATCAGGAACGTGCCGGCTAGGTTGAATGCCAGGTGGGTCAGCGCGATCTCCACACCCGTGTGGGCGTTCGGTCCGGATACCGCAAGGGAAGCCATCAGGGCCGTCAGGGTCGTGCCGACATTCGCTCCGATCGTCACGGGGAACGCCTGTTGGAGCGTGATGATGCCGACGCCTGCCAGCGGTACGAGCAGCGAGGTCGTGATCGAGCTCGACTGGACCATGGCAGTGACGAGGCACCCCACGCCCATCGCGATCAGCGCGGACCGGCCGAGGGCTCGCTCGAGGAAACTCTCCGCCCTTTCCAGCAGCGCCGTCCGCAGGACCCTTACGATCAGCATCAACGCGGCGAAAATCAGCACGCCGCTCGAAATTACGACGACGACTCCCTGTCCGTGAGGGGCGTCGAACAAGGCACCCGCAAGGCCCTTCAGCGGCGCGGTCCCCGCACTGAGCACAGGAGACAGCGGACTCTCGAAGGAACTTCCCGAACCGACGTCAATGCGGGCGGCGAAAGCGGCTGCGGTTCTCGAGAGAACGCCCGTCGCGATTTCCAGCGGCAGGAGCACGAGAACGCTGAGGTAGTTGAAGAAATCGTGGCAGGTCGCCACCGCGAACGCTCTCCGGAACTCGCTCGGGTTCCCGATATGGGCAATCGAGACGATTGTGTTGGTCACGGTCGTTCCGATGTTCGCGCCCATGATCATCGGAACGGCATTCGCGAGCGGCAGCGGGTTGTCCGGCGCGGCGACGAGTCCAACAACCATGGATGTCGTGACCGACGAGCTCTGCACCAGGGTCGTCGCGAGCAGGCCGACCATCAAGGCGACGAAGGGGTTGGCCGTTGCGCTGAAGAACGCGTCGAGCAGGCCCCCGCCAAGGAGCTTGAAGCCGTCGCCCAGACCCTTGACACCTGTCAGGAATACCAGCAGGAGGCAGGCTACCGCCATGCCGGCAAGCAATTTCGACGGTCTGGCCCCTAGGCGATCCGGCTCGGAATTCATTGGGTCGAAGCTGGTCCGGTGACCAGGTCTTGGCTCTACGCGACTCCGCTAGCTACCGTGGCCGAGCCCGCCTCTGCCCCGCGATACTCTCGTGCCTCTGCGGGCAATCACAAGGCCAGGCTCGCATCCTGGCCCTCTGCGGGCCCCCCTAATGCAGCCACCGGCACGAAGTCCGGATCGTCGCTCGGCATCGTCGCCGCTTCCCGCCCAACCGAGGTGTGCGGAACCGCCGGCAGGAAGCGCCTGTCTAGCAGCCTCGCGACATCGATGTTGGTCATTGCCGAGAGGAGGTTCTCGGAGACATGGGGGTTGTCGCGGGCCAGTTCGGCCAGGAACCCGCGCAGCTTCCCCCGCACCGTCCCGGACTTGTAGGAGCAGACGCACGGCGTCACAGGCAGACCGGCCTGCTCGACATAGCCGCGGGTCACCACCTCCGAGACGTAGACGAGCGGCCGAATCAGCCGAAAGTCGCCGGACCTCGACTTCGTCACCGGCGGCAGGGCACTGAGGCGCCCGGTGAACAGCGCGTTGCGCAGCAAGGCCTCGCAGAGATCGTCCGCCGTGTGACCCAGCGCGACCACGTTGCATCCCAGCTTCGACGCAACCTCGTAAACCGCCCGCCTACGGTAACGGCTGCACGTGTCACAGCCATGCCCGGGCTGCTGGTCGAGCAATTGGAACGAGGGCTCGTCGCGGTAGTAGGTCCAGGGAATGCCGCGGTCAGCGAGAAGGTCGCCCAGCGGCTCGACGGGTCGAACGAACTTCCCCTGCTCGATGGTGAACGCATTGAGCGAGAACTTCACCGGCGAACGCCGGGAGAGGAGATCCAGGGCATCGAGCAGGGCAAGGGAATCCTTGCCCCCGGAAACGCCGACCGCGATGCGGTCACCCTCCCGGATCATCCCGAAGTCGGCGATCGCCTTCCCGGTCTTGCGCAGCAGTAGCTTTCGGTGGTTCACGGCCGGGCTGGGACGCAGCCCCATTATACGCGCCCGCGGGTTCAGCCGACCTGCTCCCACCGCCGGCGGATCGACACCGCCTTGCCATCGTGCTCGTCGACATCGATCACCACGGAATTGAGGCGAACGAGTCCCGTCGCCGGCTCGAACCGGGCCGGCATCGCGGTCAGAAAGCGTCTCGTCGACGCCTCGACGCCCATCCCGATCACCGAGTCCAGCGGACCTGTCATGCCGACATCCGTGATGAAAGCCGTGCCGGACGGCAGGATCCGCTCGTCGGCAGTGGGGACGTGGGTGTGCGTGCCAGCGACGGCGCTGACCCTGCCGTCGAGGTAGTTGCCGAAAGCGGTCTTCTCGCTAGTGACCTCGGCATGGAAGTCCACGAAGCGGACCTTCACGTCCGGCTGGAGCGCGCCCAGCATCTGGTCGGCGCAGCGGAACGGGCAGTCGGTCTGCGGCATGTACACCCGCCCTTGCAGGTTGATCACCGCGTACCGCACGGCCGAGTCGGTCAATCCGACGAACAGGCCGGAGCCAGGTGCCTCGGGATAGTTCGCCGGCCGGAGCAGGCGGGGCTCGCGATCGAGATAGGGAAGGATCTCCTTCTTGTCCCAGATGTGGTTGCCCGACGTCAGGACGTCAATGCCGGCCTCGAACAGCTGCTCTGCGATTCGCGGCGTCGTGCCGAAGCCGGCCGCCGAATTCTCGCAGTTGGCGATGACGAGATCGGAACCCTCCTCCGCAACCATCCGCTCCAGGCAGGCCAGCACCGCCCGCCGGCCCGGCCGGCCCACGATATCGCCGATAAACAGGATGCGCACGGGAGGAAACGGTCAGTCTAGCGCGGCGGGCACGCGCACTTCCGGAACTCGGACTGGTTCCTGAATCACGTCGGCAGACTCGCAAGGGTCGCAGCGCGAGCGCTGCTCGAACTAACCCTCAGGGTCCGGGTAGGAGACCCGTGCGGAAGCCGGCTTGGAGGGGAAAGGATCCTCGGTCCGCCCGGCCCAGTCCCTCAGCTCGGCCAGCAGGTCGCGCTGGACGCTCCGCGCTGCGGCCTTGCCTGCCAAGTTGCGCATCTCGAGCGGGTCTTCCCGCAGATCGTACAGGCTCTGGACGTTTGCGAATTCCGAACGCACCGTGAGCTTATACCGCTGGGTGACGACCGTGCGCCAGGGTCCCTGGTGCGGGCTGTTCTCATTGGGCGGCGCATCCGCCCTGCTCGAAACCTTGCCCTCGCAGTACAGGGAATCGACGCTCGGAGCGGACGCATCCTGCAGGACCGCGCCGGAGAGGTCCCGGCCAGCACATGAATCCTGGGCCGGCAGGCCGCACAGGGACAGGATCGTGGGCATCAAGTCGACGGAACTGGCGAGCGTGCCTGGCGCGGTGCCGCGGGCTATCCGTCCCGGCAGGCGCATCAGAAGCGGGACGTGCAGGGACTCGTCCTGCGGCTCGCCCTTGCGGTACATGCCGTGCGATCCCGCAAGCTCGCCATGGTCGGACGTGAACACGACGAGAGTGTTGGCCGCCAGGCCGGACTCGTCGAGGAAAGCCATGATCCTGCCCATCTGGTGGTCCAGCGACTCGCAGAGGCCGTAATAGCCCGCCAGCTCCTTGGCCGCGCGCGCCGCGTGCTCCTCGGGCACATTCGCTCGGAGCATGATCTCGCGCTGATCGTAGAGGTCGTGCGACCGCGGGGGGCGGAACGGAGTATGGGGCGGGCCCCAGGAAAGATAGCAGGCAAACGGCGTCTCGCTGTGCCGGGCCATGAAGTCGATAGCCAGGTCTGTCTGCAGCGCGGGCTCGTAGTACGGGTCCGCGTCGGAGTGCGGCGGGACTGGGAGAGGGTCGCCCCGGTCATCGAATCCCCACGGCCTGTGGTAGATGTGGCCGCGATTGAAACCCTCGAACGTCGCGAACCCGCGGCGGCGCCAGCCCGGCGGGACGAAGCCCGGCTTCTCGTCACCGTCCAAGTGCCACTTGCCGACGTAATGGGTCGCGTAGCCGTGCGAACCGAACACCTCGGGCCAGCAAGTCTCCCCTGGCGGCAGCTGGATGTCGTTCCGGATCATGCCGGTCTGATGGGAATGACGACCCGTGAGGATGCAGGCGCGATTCGGCGTGCAAACAGGATTGGCGGCGTACGCTCGCGCCCAGTTCGCGCCCTGAGCGGCCAGCCGGTCGAAGTTCGGCGTTCTCACGACCGCGTCGGACCCAAACCCGAACGCGCTGTGCCGCCACTGATCGGCCAGCACGAACAGCAGGTTCGGCCGACTCGTCTCGGCAGCCCCGGCGACCGCGCCCGCTCCGAGGGCCGCTGAAGTTAGGAAGGTGCGACGGTCCAGCCGGGCCACGGCCACAAGTCTACCAGCAGGGCCGGCGACTCGGTCAGCGCCGGTTCGACGCGGGGCGGCCTTGAGACGCTGCTGGACTCTACGCTACGGCACGCACCAGTTCGTCGCCCACGGCCAGCGACTTCCCTCCCTGTTCGGGCGCGAGGAGGGTATTAACGCAGAAGCGGTAGTAGTGGCCGTAGGCATCAATCTCCGAGCCGGGAGGGCTGTGCCGCTTCCTGAGCTCCGAGAAGCGGGCGGCAGTCAAGTTCCCCCGGCCAGCCCCGCCCTGAGAATCCAGGCTGGGCACTATGCAGCGGGAGCACGGGTTGGTCCCCAGGAACTCCACATCCCCGATTCGGAACCGCCGCGGCCTTCCCGGCTCCCCGAACAGCAGGTCCTCCTCGAACGGCTCGAGCCCGGCAATCTCCAGATTGGGACGGAACCGGCGCCGGATCTCGCCGGGCGCGAGTCCGAACCAATCCGCCACCGTCTCGATCGATGCGGAGCTGACGACGGTCGGCCCGGTCGCCTCGAGGTCGTCGAAGTGCCCCAGGCGAGCATCCTGCTGCAGTGACACTTGCGTGCCCAGTGAGGCGGAGAGGAAGGCTTCAATCTCCGGCCGTCCCTCGGCGAGGCCGGTCTCCAAGCGCTCGTCTCCGGCCCGGAACTCGACCCGCCGACCGGCATCGCCGTAGTGGGCGCGGACTGACAGGATCGCGTTGCCCAGGCGCTTAGCGTTGACGATCCGGCCGGAGGCGTCGAACAGCGCGAACTCCCGATCCCCAGCGAGGCCGGCGCCTTCGACAACGCGGGCCCGCTCGAGCGCCAGGGAGTCGAATGACTTGATCGGATAGACGCTGATCCCTGCAAGGTATGGCTTCATGACGTCTGGCGGTCCGGAGGACCCATGATCGCACTGCCAGCGCGGATCCGAGATAGGCTAGGAAGTCGCGATGCCCTCGCCCGTTCCGACCACCCGCGCTGCCGTGGAGACCGCCGTACTCGATGCCGTGCGGGACCTGCTGCGCGAGCTGGGCTCCTCGCACGCGATCGAGCGGGTGTCGCTTCGCTCGTCGCTGGACCGAGACCTTGGACTGGGCAGCCTGGAGCGGGTCGAGCTCCTGGTACGTCTTGAAGGGGCCTTGGGCTCCCGCCTCCCCGAAACCGGCGTCCAGTCGGCGGAGACCCCTGGAGACTGGGTGCGGGTGGCCCTCGCCGCTAGCAACGGCTCGGCGGCGCAAGACCGCTGGCCGATAATCCAGCCTTCCAAGGAAGCGTACCCGCACTCAGCCGACGCCGCGAACTTCGCGGAAGTGCTGCGGGGGCAGACGGAGCGGGATCCCGCCAGGGTTCACATCCACCTGCTGGACGGCGACAGCGGCCGCGACATCACCCACGGCGACTTGCACGAGGCCGCGTCGCGCGTTGCGGCAGGCCTAGCAGCCTCGGGCCTGCGGCGCGGCGAGACAGTCGCGATCATGCTTCCGACATGCGAGGACTTCTTTGCCAGCTTTCTCGGCGTCCTCCTCGCCGGGGGGATCGCCGTGCCCGTGTACCCTCCGGCCAGGCCCAGCCAGATCGAGGAGTACATCCGGAGGCAGGCGCTGATCCTGCAAAACGCGGAAGTGCGCTTCCTGATCACCTTCAGCCGGATTCGCAAGGTCGCGAACGTTCTCGCAGGCGCGCTGCCGTCGCTCAGGGAAATCGTCAGCGTCAGCGAGCTCGCCAGCCGCGGCCAGCACGCGACCCTACCCGCAGCCGACCCCTCCGAGATCTTCTTCATCCAGTACACGTCCGGAAGCACCGGGAA
Organism: Bryobacterales bacterium; assembly: GCA_965263255.1. Classification (GTDB taxonomy): domain Bacteria; phylum Acidobacteriota; class Terriglobia; order Bryobacterales; family UBA6623; genus VXMF01. The sequence continues at coordinate 4,365,778 of CBDHHA010000008.1, read as the reverse complement.
TCCGAAGGGGGTTACGCTGACCCACGCGAACGTGCTGGCGAACATCCGAGGGATCGGCTTCGCGGTGGAGGCGCGACCAAACGACGCCGTCGTATCGTGGCTACCGCTGTACCACGACATGGGCCTGATCGGCTCCTGGCTCTTCAGCCTGTATCACGGCTTTCCGATCACGATCCTCTCCCCGCTGGATTTCCTGGTCCGGCCCGAGCGCTGGCTCTGGGCTCTGAGCGATTCGCGCGGCACGCTTTGCCCGGCCCCGAACTTCGCGTTCGAGCTGTGCGTCCGCAAGGTCGCCGACGATGCGATGCATGGCGTCGACCTGTCGAGATGGCGGGTTGCAATCAACGCCGGAGAGCCGGTTCTGCCCGCCACGCTCGAGCGATTCGCAGACCGCTTCCGCCCCTGGGGATTCGACTCGCGCAGCTTCATGCCCTTCTACGGGCTCGCCGAATCGTCGGTCGCGCTGACCTATCCCCCGTTCTGGCGGGCGCCGCTAGTTGACCGTATCGACCGGGTGGAATTCGAAGCCGAGGGAAGGGCGGTCCGCTCAACCGCCACCCAGGCCAGGGAAATCCTCGAGTTCGTGGGCAACGGGAAGGCCCTGCCGGGACACGAGATCCAGGTGAGGGGCGACTCCGGGGAGACGCTTCCTGACCGGGTGCGGGGGAGGATCTTTTTCCGCGGGCCGTCCAGGACCAACGGCTACTACCGGAATTCCGAGGCGACGGCAGAAGTGCTGGATGCCGAAGGATGGCTGGACTCGGGCGACCTCGGGTACGTCGCGGACGGCGAGCTGTTCGTCACCGGACGCCTGAAGGACTGCATCATCAAGGGCGGGCACAACATCATTCCCCAGGACGTGGAGCTGGCTGCGTGGGAGGCGGAGGGCGTGCGAAAGGGCTGCGTGGCAGCCTTCGGCTCGACCGACGAGGAGACAGGGACGGAGCGGCTCGTGGTCGTCGCGGAGACACGGCTCACGGACCCGGCCGCGAAGAAGCGCCTTCAGGCCGCGGTTACCGACGCAGTCGCGAGCAAGGTGGGAGTGCCTCCGGACGAGGTCGTGCCGGTGCACCCAGGCTTCGTGCCGAAGACATCGAGCGGGAAGATCCAGCGCCGGGCGACCCGCGATCTGTATGAGTCAGGGTCGGCCGCCGGCCGGCGCGGGTCGGCGACCTGGGCCCAGCTGGCACGCGTCGGGGCCCGTAGCGCGATCCGTTCCTGCCTGCGCGGAGCAGGAAGGATCGCCAGTGCACTTGGGCCCGCCTGCTCCAATGCAGCCGCCAGCCTGATTGCAGGTGCCTTCGGCCTGATGGCGCGGCTGGCACCGTCACCGGCCGTGGCGCGCTACGTGGTATCGCCCCCGGCGCGATCCTCGCCGCTCGGGTGTCCGGGAGCCGAGCCCATGGCCGCATTGGCGGGAACGGCGGTGGAATGGTGCTGGTCAGCCGGTCGTCCCCGGCCGATGCATTGATCGTGGCCGGGGCGTTCCGGTCCGCGTTTGTCTTCGCCGACCGGACCGGCTTCCGAGCCCTCGGACCGGCGACGGCGTTCCTGCTGGAACCCCTCGTGGCAGCCGGTGCTGATGGACATCAAGGCCCGCGGAACGGAGCCGGTGACGACCACTTGGATGAGGCGCTCGCTAGCGGGTCGTGTGTCGTCAGCCTCGCAGACAGCCCAGCAGGGGAGCCGCCCTGCCGCACGCGGTTCCGCGCCGAGCACTTCGCCAGAGCGGCATCCACGGGGGCGCCCGTGGTCCCGGTCGCCCTTGTAGAGCAGGACGGCGTGACGGAGGTCATTGAAACGGGCGGTCTGGAGAGGCCGGACGGAGCACAGGGACTGGCTGGAATGCGCCAGGCCGTGCGCTCCGCTCTGGAGTCGGCAATCGCAGGGAACGGCAGGTAGAATGAACTCATGCCGATCTACGAGTACGAGTGCGGGGACTGCGACGCTCGGTTCGAGACCCTGGTGATGGGCTCCGCTCCGGAGCCGGAAGCCTGCGAGTGCGGCAGCCGCGAGATCTCGAAAGTCTACTCGACCTTTTCCGCGCAGGCTGGCAACTCAATGCCCGAGTCCTGTCCCACTCCGGCGGAAGGCCGCTGCGACGCACCCGCCTGCATGGGCGGAATGTGCGGGATGAATGAAGCCCTCGCAGAGGCAGCGACCGGACCCTGCGGACACCGATCGCGGTCCCGGCAGCCAGGCTATGAGACCACGCTTCGGCTTGGCTCTTGCGGCTCGGGATACAGCAGCGAGCCGGCGACCAAGGCCGCAGCCGCCACCGGGACGATGACAGCTACGGGCATCAGACCCGTTCCCGCAACGCTGTAGGGTCCCTCGACAGACAGAGAGTCCACGAAGAAGAACGTCCACAGCGCAACGACGCTCAGAATCGAGGCGGAAGCGCCGCGGGCCGTGGCCCGGGGCCAGAACAGGGTCGCGGCCAAGACCGGGAACAGTCCGGCGAAGCCGGTCAGGGCCCAGGTTCCTAGGGCGAAGATCGACTGCGACACGAACAGGGAGCAGACGAAGGTCAGCGCTAGGAAGGCAAGGACGAACAGCCTGCCGAACCAGACCTGGCGGTCCTCGGCAAGCTTCCCGTCAAAACCGTAGTGGCGGACGATGTCCTGTGTGAACATCGCGCCGAGCGCCAGGATCTGCGAGTCCAGCGACGACATGATCGCCGCGAACACTCCCGCCGCCAGACATCCTGCCAGCACGTCGCCGGCATTCGCGACGATCAGCTTGACGAGGATCGGGCCGTCGAGCGGAGGCTCGAACTGGAGCACTCCTATCGACCCGAGCGTAACGCTGGGGAACCAGATTGCAGCGACGAGGAGGGGGTAGGCGACGATGGCGAGACGGAACGAGCGCGCGCTGCGAGCCGAGAGCCAATGACCGTACAAGTGGGGGAACGACCCGGTGCACAGCGGCAGCAGCAGGTACGAGCCCATTTGCAGGACAGCGTAACGGTCGGATCCGAATTCGGTCATTTCTGGCCGCACTGCGCGGAGCCGCTCCATGGCTCCGGCGAGGCCCCCGGTGCCCGAGACCACGGCTAGGTACGCCGCGACGCCGAACGCGAGGAACACCGCTGTCTGAAGGGCGTTCACCCAGGAAGTGCTGCGCATTCCGCCATAGCTGACATAGACGTAGGTGACCGCACAGACAGCGAGGCTGCCAGCCCAAGCCGGGAGCCCCTCGCCGGGGCCCCCGGTCAGCACAGTGAGCGCATCGCCGCCACCCTTGACGCCGATCAGCAAGTACGGCAGCATCAAGGCAACCACAACGCAGAACAGCAGGGCTCCGAGGGCGTCGGAGCCGAACCGGTCCCGGACGAGCTGGACCTGGGTCACGTAGCCCAGGCGCTTGCCGAGCTGCCAAGAGCGGACGCCGAGGTAGTAGATCAGGAACGGCACGATGATTGCCGTGCTCGACCCCATCAGGGCGAACACGATGATCCCGCGCCGGTAGGCCTCTCCGGAAGCCCCGAGAATCGTGAACGCCGTCATGTTCGTTCCGAACAGCGTCAGCAGCAGCACGACCGAGCCGATCGACCGGCTCGCGACGAAATAGTCCTCGCCGGTACCCCGGAAGAGCCGGTGCCCGAACAGGCCTACGCACAGCACGAGCCCGAGATACCCGCAAAGTACGAGCAGGACCACCTGCGCCCCCTATTCCTTGTCCGGTTCCGCGGGCCAGCCACGGCGCACCACTGCAGCCAGAGCGAGAGAGGCCACGACGCAGAGCCCGAGGTGGTAGGCGAGGTTCACAGGAAGTCCCAGAACCAGTCGGCCGTCGCCCCACATCCAGAAATTCTCGAATGCCGCAGCGAGGGCGAGAGCAACCAGCAACGGCCAGCGTGGATGGGAGCGGTGCATCCTTCTCAGGAGTCCAGTCGTAGCGGCAGCGCGGAGAATCCGCGGAAGTTGGGAGTTCGCACGCGCCGGGCGCGCGCGAGATCGACTTCCCAGGACCGGCTCTCTGCCAGCAGCTTAGCGAAGAGCGACTGCGTCATCGCCCTTGCCAGCGGGGATCCCACGCAGTAGTGGATGCCGTGGCCGAGCCCCAGGTGGCGGCCTCCCCGGCGATCGAGATCGAACGTGTCCGGATCCGGGAAGGCCCTCTCGTCCCGGTTCGCGGATCCGATATGAAGGAGCACCTGCGCCCCGCTTGGAACGGTCTTGCCGTGCAAGGAGACCGTCTTGGTCGGAGTGCGGACAAAGCCCTGGGCGGCCGCATCCCAGCGCATGCCCTCCTCGACGAAGCTCGGAATCAAGTCCGGACGCTCCCGCAGGCGCTCATACACGCCCGGGTGGGCGGCGAGGGCGTGGGCCAGATTCGTGAAGAGGTTGTTGGTGGACTCGAATCCGGCCGTCAGGAACGTCATCGTCGTAACCACCACCTGGTCGCGGCTGAGGCTGCGCCCACCCTCCTGTACCTTCAGCATGGCACTGAGCAGGTCCTCGCGAGGGCGCGCTTCACGGTCCGACGCCAGTCTGCCCAGGTATTCGCCCAACCTGCGCATCGCCACGGCTTGCGGCGATTCCCCGCCTCGAGCCGGCTCCTCCCGGAGAAAGAAGTCATCGAGCCAGCGCCGCAGGCGCAGGAAGTCCTCGTCCGGCAGGCCGAACATCGCCCCGAGGATCGAAGCGTTGAAGGGGGCCGAGACGTCAGCGACAAATTCAATCGCCCCGCGCTCTCTGGAGGCACGGGCCAGATCGCCCGCGAGCGCATCGATCCTCGGCAGGAGGCCCTCGACCGTGCGCCAAGTGAATGCCTTCTCGACAAGGCCCCGCGCGAACCTGTGGTCGGGTGGATCGGTCGTGCCGAGGGTCCGGCCGATTCGCTCGGGCATGTCGTTCAGCAGGTTCCCCCTGCGTTGGGACGACCAAGTCTTCCAGTCGTGGAAGGCTTGCACCACGTCGGCATAGCGGGTGAGGACCCAGATGTCCTCGGGTGCAGAGTAGTGCGCCGGATCCCGGTCCCGGAACTCGCGGTAGGCAGGATAGGGATCGTCCGAGGCCGGGAGAGTGAACCTGTACGGGGTCATCGGGCCGCCGACCTGGATTCGCGCTGGCCCAGTGCCTCTGTGAACGTGGTCGCCGCGAATGCGCGGGTCCCGCAGCAGGAGTGGGAAGAGGCCCTGTCAAGGCCGCCCAGCGGCTCGCTGCGCTTGGCGGCAGCAGCCCGGCGTCCAAGCCGGCGGAACGGCCAGGACTGGGTGGTACGCGAGGTGGCGCGCCTCGGTGCCGTGCTGGTAGCAGGGCGGCTGCGAACGAACTGCAACACCGGAAGCACTACTGTAGGAGGAATGCCATTCGCGGATCTCGGAGGCCTGACGGCGAATTACCGCATCGACGGTCCGAACCACGCACCGGCATTGGTCCTGCTGAATTCGCTCGGAACAGACTACCGCATCTGGGACGGCGTGGTATCCGCGATGGGAGCACGATTCCGAACTCTCCGCTACGACGCCCGGGGACAGGGCCTGACCGACAGCCCTCCCGGACCGTACAGGATGGCCGATCATTCCGGGGATCTCCTTAGACTGCTCGACGGGCTGGACTGGGGCCCAACGGCCCTGTGCGGGCTCTCGATCGGCGGCATGATCGCGATGGATGCCTGCCTGCGACGGCCGGCCGCGGTAACGGGGCTGGTACTGGCGGACACGGCGGCAGCCATCGGACCGCGCGAGTTCTGGGACGATCGCATGCGACTGGCCCTGGAGGAAGGCATGTCGTCCGTAGCCGGACCGGCCATGCTGCGCTGGTTCGGGACGGCCTTTCGCCGCGAACGCCCGACGGACGTGCGGGGATGGTCGAACCTGCTGGCCCGCGCACCCGTCCCAGGCTATCTGGGATCTTGCGCCGCCCTGCGAGATTGCGACCTGACCGAGTCAGTGGCGGAGATCGACGTGCCCGCAGCCTGCCTCTGCGGGTCGGAGGACGTTGCAACGCCACCATCGGCGGTCCGCGCCCTCGCCTCGCGGCTTCCCGATGCATCCTATTCGGAGATCAAGGGTGCCGGGCACTTGACGCCCGTGGAGCAACCACAGGAATTCGCGAGAATCGTCACGCAGTTCATGGAGGAGCGACTTGCCGTCTGAAGACCGTTTCGACGAAGGGATGCGAATCCGCCGCCGCGTGCTGGGCGAGAGCCATGTCGAGGCAGCGGAGGCGCGGATGACCGAATTCGACGCCGCCTTCCAGCGCTGGATCACCGAAGCGGCGTGGGGCGGGGTCTGGGCGCGCCCGGGACTCGACGCGCGCACCCGCAGCCTCGTGACCATCGCCCTACTCGGCGCGCTCGGCCACTATGAGGAACTCGCGCTGCATGTAAAAGGGGCCCGCAGGACGGGCGCGAGCGCGGCGGAAATCGCCGAGGCCCTGCTGCACGTGGCGGCATACGCTGGCGCTCCGGCCGCCAACCGAGCCTTCGCAGCGGCGAGGGCGGCGCTAGAGACGGATTCACCGGCGGAGGGGCTAGGTTGATGCCTGCAACAGGCCGGCAGATCCGTCCACGTGACTGGGCGGCCCACCCGGACCAGGGCCACGCGGAATACAGGTCCACGGCTCTGCGCTGCCAGCGCCAGCCCCTGGTCCCCCTAGCCCAGTCGCTGTCGGAACTCACGGGACCCGTTTTCGGGCACACCGCGATCGCGGAGATGGACAACGACCTGACCCGCAACGCAATTCGGGACGGCGAGCCCGTCGGCGAGCGAATCGTCGTCTCCGGGCGGGTCATGGACGAGGGGAACCGCCCCGTGCCGGGGGCGCTTGTGGAGGTGTGGCAAGCCAACGCGGCCGGGCGCTACGCGCACCGAGGGGACGCCCACGAGGCGCCGCTCGATCCGAATTTCCTAGGGACTGGCCGCACGCTGACGGACAGCGAAGGGCGTTTCCGGTTCACGACGGTCCGGCCGGGGGCCTATCCGTGGCGGAACCATCACAACGCCTGGAGGCCCGCCCACATCCACTTCTCGGTTTTCGGCAGGGCCTTCGTCCAGCGGCTGGTCACACAGATGTACTTCCCGGCCGACCCTCTGCTAGCTCTCGACCCTATCTTCAATTCGACGGCCGACGAGAAGGCCCGCCAGAGACTCGTCTCGTCGTTCTCGCCGGAACTGACGGTGCCGGAATGGGCGCTGGGGTTCCGGTTCGATATCGTGCTGCGCGGTTCCGTCGAGACGCCTTGGGAGGAATGAGCGAGTGCCCGGACAGACCCCCTCCCAGACCGTCGGCCCCTTCTTCGCCCATGCCTTGACGCCAGTTTCCGCCGATCGCGCTCCCGGAGCGGATCTGCTGGCAGACGCTGCAACGCCGGGAGAAGCGATCCGCATCGAGGGATTCGTCCTCGACGGGGAGGGCGCCCCGGTCCCCGACGCGATGATCGAGATCTGGCAGGCGGATGGCCTTGGACGGTATCCCGACGGGACAGGGGGCTTCACCGGCCTCGGCCGGGCGGGAACGGACAAGACGGGTGCCTACTGGTTCCGCACGGTTAAGCCGGGGCAGGTCGCCGATCGATCGGCGCCGCATGTCAGCGCTGCGGTGTTCGCCCGCGGGATGCTGAACCATGCGTTCACGCGCATCTACTTTGCGGACGAGCGCGAGGCGAATGAACGCGATGCCGCGCTCGCCGGCGTCCCGCAGGCAAGGAGGGGAACCCTGATCGCCGAGAGGCTGGAGCGGGACGGCCAGGCCTGCTACGAGTTCACGTTCCGCCTGCAGGGCGAGGACGAGACCGTCTTCTTCGACGCATGAGCCTTAGTTGCGACTCAGTTCCGCGGAGTCTCGGAGGGGACGCATGACGGCCTCGCATCCAGGGTCGGCGCTTCTCGGGCCGCTGCTGTCCGACGCGGAGACGGCCGACCTGTTCACGGACGAGGCAGCGATCCGCGCGATGCTCGACTTCGAGGTCGCGCTGGCGGTGGCCAGCGAGCGGCTGGACGTGATCCCGCAGGGCAGCGCGGAGCTGATTTCCGCTGCGGCAAGGGCCTTGCAGCCGGACTGGGCCGAGCTGGGAGCCGCGTCGGCTGCCGACGGGCATCCTGTGGCAGCCTTGGTCCGCCAACTGCGCCGGGAATCCGGTTCAGCCGGCGACTTCGTTCATTACGGGGCAACTGCCCAGGATGCAGCGGACACCGGGCTCGTGATCCGGCTCAGCAAGGTGCTCGATAAGTTCGACAGGCGGCTGGGTGAGATCGTGGGCGCCTTGGCCGGACAGGCACGAAAGCACCGTGGAACGGTCATGGCGGGGCGCACCCGGCACCAGCACGCCGTGCCGGTGTCGTTCGGTCTGAAGGCAGCTTGCTGGCTGGCACCCCTTGCGCGTCACCGGCAGCGGCTGGCGGAGTTCCGCCCTAGGGTGCTGACCGTGCAGATGGGCGGGGCGGCGGGCACGCTGAGCGTGCTCGGGGACCGCGGGATCGCGGTCGTCGAGGGCGTGGCGGGCGAACTCGGCCTGACGGCTCCGGCCACTCCCTGGCACGCGCAACGGGACGGAATTTCGGAAGTGGCGAACTGGCTCTCGCTGGTGACGGGCTCGCTTGCCAAGCTCGGACAGGACGTGGCGGCGCTCGCCCGGACAGAGGTCAGCGAGGCGCGCGACGGGAGTCCGGGCAGATCGAGCGCCATGCCGCACAAGTCGAACCCGGTGCGCTCGGAAACCCTCGTCGCGATCGGGCGGGCGAACGCGAGCCTGCTGGCATCGGTGCACCAGGCCGCGATTCACGAGCACGAGCGGTGCGGCAGCGCCTGGACGCTGGAGTGGCTCGCGTTCCCGAGGATGGCTGTGCTGACCGGGGCATCGCTGAGGCTCGGGCTGGAAGTCGTCTCGTCGCTGGATGCGAACGCCGGGCGGATGCGCTCGAACATTGCCTCCGCCGGGAGCCAAGTATTGGCTGAAGCCGCGGTGGCAGCCCTCGCAGGCCGGTATACCTTGGCCGAGGCTCGTCGGCTAGTGGCCGGCGCGAGCCTCCGTGCCCAGGAGGGCGGCGGGGACCTGATCGCCATCCTCGAATCCGAGGAACCCGAGGCCATCGACTGGGAATCGGTGAGGGACCCTCGCAACTGGCTAGGGGCGGTCGATGAACTCATCGACCGTGCGCTCGGCGCGGTGCCGCAGCCGTAGTCGGACCAGCGCAGGGGAGCGGCTACAATGATTCCGCTTGGCACGTCTGCAGCTGTCTGGGCGCAATGGTCTTGATTCTGGGTAACCGACGGTACGTGGAGATACCGGGGAGTTCCTCGTACGAGCTGCCGCCGTTGATGCTGAAGTCAGGGCCCGGAGCCAGCGGAGCGGCCAGCCTGGTCGACGAGGCCAGCGCCATCGTGGATTCGGAGTCCCTGATTCCCGGCCCCACCCAGGACGCCCTCTCCGCCGAGGACCGGCTCGAGCACGTCCGGTTCGGCCTGGCCGTGAGCTTGGTCGACAACTACCGCGTCTTCCTCCGCCACTGGACGTGGGGGGAATCGGTCCTGGAATGGATCCGGCAATGCGAGCTGAGCTTCGCCACCCAGCCGAACCTGCGATCCCTGCTGCGGCCCGATGTCTGGCCCCATGCGGGCAGGTCCAGCTTCGTGAAGCTGCTGGACGACAAGAATGCCGCGGATTCCGGCATCGTCCTGGAGAACGCGATGGGATTCCGGCTCACTTTCCGCCAGCCGCCTCCGATCGAGTTTTTCTCGGAGAAGTTCCTCTTCCTGCTGAATCCCTCGCTCGCCTCCACGGCCTACCAAGCATGGGCGGGCGCGGACTGCGACGAGGAGGCCTGCCTGCCGCCGGAGAGATTCCAGTTCCTCGTGATGTCGGACCACATCCGCGAGGTGTGAGTCCCCCGCGAGCCTCTTGGGCAACGGTCCGAGCGAGGGCTGATACTATAGGTTTCCGTTGGCCATGCCGCGCGATACGTGCGGCCCAGCGCAGAACTCAAGAAGGACCATTCACATGCCAGGACAACCAAGCACCAACCCGGCACAAGCCCCGGACGTGACGCGACGAAATTTCATGAGGGGATCGGCGCAGACCGCCGCCATCGGCGCGGCTGGCCTGCAGATCCTCCGCCCCAAGTCCGCGCGAGCGCAGTCCGGCGAGAAGCTGTCGATCGGAATCGTCGGCTGCGGGGGACGCGGCACCCGGGGGGTCGCGGAGGCGATCCGCGGCAATCCCAATTACGAGCTCCATGTCATGGGCGATCTCTTCGAGGACCAGCTGGAGAGATCCCTGCGGCGCCTGCGCGACTCGGACGAGTTCGAGCCCGCCGTCAAGCAGCAGATCAAGGTGGCGCCGGAGAACCGCTATCTCGGCTATGACGCCTACAAGAAGGTCGTCGATTCCGGCGTGGACGTGGTGTTCCTCCACACGCCTCCCGGCTGGCGCCCGCTGCACCTCGAGTACGCGATCAACGCGAACAAGAACGTCTTCGCAGAGAAGCCGCTGGCGACCGACTGCATGGGCGCGCAGAAAGTCATCCGGCTCGCCAAGGAATCGGAGCAGAAGAAGCTCACGGTGATGATCGGCGCGCAGCGTCGCTCGCAGAAGGAGTACGTCGAGTCCGTCCAGCGCATCCAGGACGGCGAGATCGGCGATATCGTCGGGACTTATGCCAACTGGCTATCCGGCCCTGTCGTCAAGGGCGCGGACTTCGAGGAGAAGCTGGACGAGCAGTCGCTCGCATGGCAGCAGCGCGCCTGGTACTCGCACGTTTGGATCTGCGGCGACCAGATCGTCGAGCAGCACCTCCACAACATCGACGTCATCAACTGGGTGATGGGAGACACCCACCCGGCGAGCGTGGTGGCTTCCGGTGGAGCGATCTGGCGGCCCCGCGAGAAGCTGTACGGCAACATCTACGACCACGTCTACGCCGACTTCGAGTACGCGAACGGCGTCAGGATGACGAGCCATTGCCGGCAGTACCCGGATCGGAAGGTGCGGCGAGTCAACGAGCTGGTAGTCGGAACGCGCGGCCGGTCCACGGTGCGCGATCTGGGCACCCCTTCCAAGACCAGCCCGTACGTCCAGGAGCACATCGACATGGTGGCCTCCATCAACGGAACCGGGCCGTACAAGAACCAGGCTCTCGCGGTGGCCTACTCGACAATGACGGCAATCATGGGCCGGGAATCCGCCTATGCCGGCATCGAGGTCACGTGGGACATGGTGATGAACTCGAAGCAGAACCTGATCCCCGACAATCCGTCGCTGGACGGCCAGCACGAAATCCCCGAGCTGCCGCGGCCCGGCGAGTACGAGTTCGTCTGAGCGGCCCCGCCGGGGTTGCCAAGCTGGCGGAGCGATCTGGGACCGCATGCACCGAAGGAGCTTCCTGCAGGCAGCGCTGGCGGCGCCGTGGCTGGGCGGATCCTGCGCCCAGCGCAATGCCGGCGGCGGCCGGATATCCCACCGCCTGATCGCCCAGGATCGCGGGCAGGTCGCGGTCGTCGAGGCCGACGGCTCGGTCGGATGGTCCTGGGAGAACGGCGCGGGTGCACACGACATGCACTTGCTTCCCAACGGCAACGTGCTGGTTCCGACGGCTCTCGACGCCATCGCGGAGGTTTCCCCGGAGAAGGAAGTCGTCTGGACGTGGAAGTCGACGCCGACCTCCCCAGACGTCGAGAAGGTCGAGATCCATGCCTTCGAGCGGCTCGCCAGCGGACTGACGATGGTCGCGGAGAGCGGGAACCGCCGGCTCGTCGAAGTCGACCGTGACGGCACGGTGCACCACGAGATTCGGCTCAAGGTCCGCAAGCCGCATCCGCACAAGGACACGCGGCTGGTGAGGCGCACCCCGGAAGGGACCTATCTGGTGGCGCACGAGAACGACGGCGCGGTGCGCGAATACGATCCGGACGGGACAGTGGTGTGGGAGTACGAGATGGAGCTCACGGGCCCGGCCACGCCGACTCACCGGGGCCATGGAACCGACGTGTACTCGGCTTACAGGATGCCCGGGGGCAACACCCTCATCGGAGGCGGTAACAACAACCGCGTGCTCGAAGTGAATCCGGGCGGCGAGATCGTTTGGAGCCTGCAGAGTGGCGAGATACCCGGCATCCAGCTCTTCTGGGTGACGCAGCTGCAAGCGCTCCCCAACGGCAACATCGTCGTGACGAACACGCATGCCGAGAGAGAGACGCCCCAGATCTTCGAGGTCACGCGAGAGAAGGACCTGGTGTGGGGCTTCCTGGACTGGGAGACATTCGGCAACGACCTCTGCGCCAACATGCTCCTCGATGTCGAGGGCGACGTCGTCCGCTAGCAGCGGTCTGCCGGACTGCCGGCGGTTCCCTCCCGGGAACCGCGGGAGACTACGCCTTCAGGGCAGCGAGCGGCAGGTTGTCGGCGACCATCGCGGCGTTCTTCATGTCCGAGTTGACCGCGGCGATCCGGGAATCGCGCAGCGCCCACACATAGCACTTCTGCGGCACGGACAGATCGCCGGGGACGGCCTTCTCGATCATCGCGACCCGCTTGGGATCGTTGGGCAGGCCGTTGTCGCGCCCGTGGTGGCAGGGGCGCGCAACCTTCATGGCGATCACGCCCAGATCAGCTTCCTTCGCCAGTTCAAGCGCGGCATCGACATAGCGCCGGTTGACGATGTTGTAGGCGACCATGCCTGCCGAATAGTGGCCCGCCTTCACGGCGCCCTCGAGCACGCCGCCGGGATCGCTGTGCGCCGAGAATGCCAGATGGCGCACTTTCCCGGAGGCCTTGAGCCGCTCGAACGCCTCGAAGACCTCCTCAAACTGCGTGACCTCGTACGCGCTGTTCGCTGCATGCGGAACCATGAGCAGGTCCAGGTAGTCCGTGCCCAAAGCCTTCAAGCTGCTTTCGACCGACTCGAGCACCCGCTCCCGGTACTCCCGCGGCCGGTCGAGCCTGTGCCCGTGCGAAGGCTCCATGGCGTTGCTGAGGAGCGAATCCTCCAGCGCCTTCCGCTGGCCTCCGAAGTAGTCGCAGATGTGATCGGGATCCAGCGCCTTCCGGCGCTCCAGCTCGTCCCGGATCGCGGCCTGGATCCTCGCCTGCTCGCTAGCGGGCAGGCTCTCGTAGATCTTCCGGAAGATCGCGTTGCGGTTGGAGTTCCACACGCTGACCTTCGTGTTGAGGAAGACCCTGTCGCGCTTGGCGCCCTTGATGACCTCTGCGTATCCCAGCTCGCTCTGCCCCCGTCCGTAGGCCGGGGCCGTGTCGAGGTAGTTCAGTCCGCGCTCGATGGCCTCCTCGACGTGGCGGAAGTTGTCGGGGGCGATCGTGTTCCCCCCGCAAATGACCTCCGAGATCATGTAATTCGTGCGCCCGAGCCGCCGGTAGGACATCTCGGAGGCCCGGTTCCGCCATTCCGGCGACGCCCCGGGGCTGCCTGCGTCCGCCTTGCTCGCAAGGGCGGCGGAGAGGGCGGCAGAGGTGCCCGTACGGAAGAAATCTCGACGGTTCCAGTCCCGCTGCTTCAGCATCACTCGATGATAGCCGAAGGCCGGGAGCCCGAACGGGCGGTCAGACGGTGCAGAGCTCGACGGCCTCGCGCAGCGAGGTCATGGGATCGCGCAGCGGAATGAACTCGTGCGCGTAGTAGCCGTCAAAGCCGGTGTCGGCGACAGCCTTGGAGATCGCCTTGTAATTGAGCTCCTGCGTCTCGTCGAGCTCGTTGCGACCCGGATTCCCGCCGGTGTGGAAGTGGGCGATGTAGTCGATGTTGTCGCGGATGGTGCGGATGACGTCCCCCTCCATGATCTGCATGTGGTAGATGTCGTACAGCAGCTTGATCCGGGGCGATTCGACGCGCTTCATCAGCTCGACGCCCCAAGCGGTCCGGTCGCAATGGTAGTCGCGGTGGTTGACCTTCGAATTGAGCAGTTCCATGGCGACTGTCACGCCTGCGTCCTCGGCCTGGGCCTTGATGCGATTCAGGACGGCGGCTGAGTTCTCCCAAGCCTCCTCGTCGGACATTCCCCTCCGGTTCCCCGAGAAGAGGATCAGGTTCGGAACGCCGGCCTTGCTGGCGGCCTCGATGAGGTGGCGGGCGTTTTTCTCGATGCTCGCGTGATTCTCGACTCGGTTCGTCCCGTCCGGGATCCGGCAGATGCCATTTCCCACCGCGCAGGTGAGGCCGTACTTGGCCAGCGTCGGCCACTGGTCCTCGCTGAGAAGCTCCACGGAGACGATGCCCATCTTCGCGGCATTCTCGCAGAGGTCCTCCAGATCCATGTCGCGGTAGCACCACTTGCAGACGGACTGGTTGAGACGCCCGTCCGCGCGGGCGTTCTCGGCCGCTAGGCCGGCCTTGGTGGCGGCGCTCAGGACGCCGAACGACGCAGCCGCCTTGATGGCGGACCGTCGCGTGGCAATGGGGGATCGCTCTGGCATGGCGTTGGGATTCTACCACGCTCACCAGTACCGCAAGCAGGACTGGAGGGCCGGCTCGGGCGTCGGCGGCTACAGGTCCTCACCGGTGATCGTGACGTAGGCTTCGACGTACTTGTCGGAGGTGTTCCGAACGACATCCTCCGGCAGCTCGGGCCCGGGCGGGTTCTTGTCGAACTTGACCTCTTCGAGGTAGTCGCGGACGTATTGCTTGTCGAACGATTCCTGTCCCCGGCCCGGCTGGTACAGGTCAAGCGGCCAATACCGGGAAGAGTCCGGCGTCAGCACCTCGTCGCCCAGCACGATCTCGCCGTTCAGCGTTCCGAACTCAAGCTTGGTGTCGGCCAGGATCAGGCCGCGCGCGAGGCCGTGCTGGGACGCCCGGTCATAGATGTCCAGTGTTAGGTCCCGGAGCCGGGCGGCCATCTCGTCGCCGGCGATGCGGCTGGCCTCCTCGAAGCCGATGTTCTCGTCGTGGCCCGTGACGGCCTTTGTCGCGGGCGTGAAGATCGCCCCCGGCAGCTTCCCGCACTCGCGCAGGCCCTGGGGCAGGGGGATGCCGCAGACGGACCCCGTGCGCTGGTAGTCCTTCCAGCCGGAGCCGACGATGTACCCTCGCGCAACGCATTCGATCGGAACCATTTCGAGGCGCTTGACGAGCATGGACCGGCCCTCGAGCTGGTCCCGGTGCTTCTGAATGCTCGCCGGATACTCCGAGACGTCCGCCGTGAGAAAGTGCGTACCGATCACGTCCTTGAGGAAATCGAACCAGAAGATCGAGAGCTTGGTCAGCACCTCTCCCTTGCGCGGGATCGGCGTCGGCAGCACGACGTCGAACGCAGAGATGCGGTCGGAGGCGACGATCAGCAGGCGGTCGTCCCCTACGGCATACAGGTCTCGCACCTTGCCGCGGGACAGCAGGGGAAGCTCGGGGATGTTCGATTCGGTCAATGGGGATTGCATTTGCTATTGGGCTCCTGGATTCGATTGCACGTGACAGGCCGCGCTGCGAGCGCGCGCGGCGAGCGCAGTTCGCATGCGGTCAGCGGGCCGCCTCAAGAGCCGCCCATACAGCAGGGGGACTCATGGGCAGGCGCTGCATGCGAACGCCCTCAGCGTCGTGGATCGCATTGGCTACGGCTGCGAGCGGCGGGACGATGTTGGCCTCGCCAACCCCGCGGACACCGAACGGATGACCGGGATTAGCAACTTCGACAATGCAGGTGTCGATCATCGGAAGGTCCAGCGAGGTCGGCATGCGGTAGTCGAGCAGCGTGCCGTTGGCCATCGTGCCGTCACCCCGCATGAAGTACTCCTCGTTGAGGGCCCACCCGATTCCCTGCACGGATCCGCCCTGCATCTGTCCTTCGACATAGCTTGGATGCACCGCCTTGCCGACATCCTGCAGCGCGGTGAAGCGGATGATGTCGACCTTGCCTGTCTCGGGGTCGACCTCGACATCGACGATGTTGGCGGAGAACGAGCCGCCGACGCCGCGAGGCTTCACCGTGGCGGTGGCACTAACCGGCCCGCCGGTCCGGCTGCTTTGCTCGGCGAGCTCGCTGAAGGTAGCGCGCTGGCCGTTGGCCGAGTAGACGCCCTTCTCGTGGGCTACCTCGCCCGGCTCCACGGACCAGAGCCTGGCGGCGCGGGCCTTCATCTCCTCGACGATCTTCCCGGCGGCGTCGTGCGCCGCCCAGCCGGTCGCGAACGTGGTCCGGCTGCCGCCGGTCACGGAGGTGAAGCCGACCGAGTCAGTGTCGACCACCTCTGGGAGGATGTCCTCGGCCGGTATACCCAGCACTTCGGCAGCCTGCATCGCAATGGAGGTCCGCGTACCCCCGATATCGGTCGAGCCCTCCACCAGATGCACGGTGCCGTTCGTGTTGACATTCAGGGTGCAGCTGGATTCGAGACCCACGTTGAACCAGAAGCCAAGCGCCACGCCGCGTCCGCGGTGCGGTCCCCCGAGAGGGGCGCTGTAGTGCGGATGGTCCCGGATCGCTTCCAGCACCTCCGCGCAGCCGATGCTGCGGAACTTGGGGCCGTCCGCGCGGCGCGTCCCTTCCCGGGCAGCATTGCGGAGCCGGAACTCGACCGGGTCGAGGCCGAGCTTGCGGGCGACCTCGTCAACAACCTGCTCGGCGGCGAACGCCGCCTGCGGCGCCCCCGGAGCCCGGTAGGCCGCGCAGCTGGGCTTGTTCACGACCACGTCGTAGCCCTCGACCGACACGTTCTCGCAGTCGTACGCCGCGAAGACGCACATGGCGCCCGGCGTGACGAACGAGCCCGGATACGCGCCCGCCTCGTAGGCGAGCGTCGCCTCCATGGCCTGAATTCTCCCGTCGTCCGAGGCCCCGACCTTGACCCGCACATGGGTTCCGGCGGTCGGGCCGGTACCGAGAAAGACCTCCTCGCGCGACATCACGATCTTCACCGGCTTTCCGGTGCTCTTCGAGAGCAGGGCGGCGACAGGCTCCATGTACACCGGGATCTTGCCGCCGAACCCGCCGCCGATCTCCATCGGGGTGACCTTGATGCTCGAGACCGGCATCTGGAGGATCGTGGCCGTCACGTCGCGCACGACGAAGGCCCCCTGGGTCGAGCACCAGATGTGCAGCCGGCCGTCGTGGTTCCACAGGGCCGTCACGTTGTGGGGCTCGATATAGCCTTGGTGGACGGTAGCCGTGTCGAAGGTGCGCTCCACAACGACGCCGGACCTTGCGAAGCCCTCCTCGACATCACCGAGCTTCCACGCGAAGTGCTCCGCGACGTTGGATGCCCTGTCGGTCTGCTCGCCGAATTCCTTCGTGCAGAGGTCATCGTGAAGGAGTTCCGCGTCGGCCCGCATGGCTTCCGGAGCGGTCATCGAACTCGGCAGCGGCTCGTACTGCACGTCAATGGCCTTCAGCGCCTCCAAGGCGAGGTGCGGGCTCTCCGCTGCCACGGCGGCCACTGCGTGCCCTTGGTACAGGGCCTTGTCGCGGGCCAGGACATTGCCGTGCACGTAGGAGAGGCGCGTCTCGCCCTCCCCAACATCGACCAGCTTGTCGCCGGCCGGGGGCAGGTCCCGCGCGGTGACGACCGCGTGCACGCCGTCGATGCGCTCGGCAGCCGACGTGTCGACCGACAGGATCCGAGCGTGGGCGTGCGGGCTGCGCAGAATCGCGCCGTGAAGCGTGCCCGGCAGCAGGACATCGGCGCCGTACAGGGCCCGGCCCGTGACCTTGTCCGTGCCGTCATGGCGCACCGGGCGCGTGCCGACGACATCGTACGACTTGGTCGCGAGGACCATGTTGGGCTCGTAGCCGTTCCGGCTCGGCGCACTGTCGGCCGTAGCGACGCGATCGGAGTGGAGAGTGGATGTGCTCATGACGCCTCCTTTTCCTGCCGCATACCGGCTGCGGCCGCCTGCACCGACCGGACTATCTTGTCGTAACCCGTGCAGCGGCAGAGGTTGTTGGCCAGCCATAGACGGATCTCGTCCTCGGTGGGATCGGGATTGCGGTCAAGCAGGGCCTTGGAGGCAACGATGAAGCCGGGAGTGCAGACGCCGCACTGCAGGGCAGCCCCCTCCAGGAACGCGCGCTGGACCTCGTGCAGGGCACTGCCGCGGGCGATCCCTTCGACGGTCAGGATGCTCGCGCCCTCGGCCTCGACGCCCAGCACGAGGCACGACGGCACGATGCGGCCGTCCATCTCCACCGTGCAGGCCCCGCAGTTGCCGTCGTTGCAGCCTTCTTTCGTCCCGGTCAGGTGCAGGACGTCCCGCAGGACCTCCAGCAGCGACTGCCGGGGCTCGCAGAGGAATTCGGTCGGCTGCCCGTTGACGGTCGTTCGAACGTGGGTCGATTTCATGTCGGCGTTCCCTGTTCCCTATCCGAGATTGCCGCCGGCCCTCTTCACGGCGGTTTCGAGCGCGCGACGCGTTAGGACCTCGCACAGGTTCCTGCGGTATTCGGCGGTGCCGCGCATGTCGCTGATGGGACTCGCTGCGTCCCTGGCGGCGGCCGCTGCCAGCGCGACAGCCTCGGCGCCGACCGGCCGGCCGCGGAGGGCAGCGCCGGCCTCCTCCACCAGCAGGGGAACGGGAGCGACCGCCGCGAGGGCGACGCGGCCTCCGAGGAACACCCCGTCAGCGAGCGTCACGGAGACCCCGGCGCCGGCAACGGCAATGTCCATCTCGTTCCTGGGGATGAAGCGCAGGTAGCAGGCCCCGGAATTCGGGGCCGGCGGCGGGAGCCGCAAGGACACCAGCACTTCGTTCGGTGCCAGGACGTTCTTGCCGGGCGCCGTGCAGAAATCCTCCACCGGCACCTCTCGCTCGCCGGCGGAAGACGCGATCCTGCAGGTCGCCCCGAGAGCGATCAGGGCCGGGACCGCGTCCGCGCTGGGAGCCGCGTTACAGAGGTTGCCGCCCACCGAGGCGCGGCCCTGGATCTGCGTGCCGCCAATCATCGACACCGTGTCGATCAGCCCCGGGTACGCCGTGCGGACCGCTTCGTCCCCGTAGATCCGGTAGCAGGGAACCGCCGCTCCCAGGGTCAGGCCGGCGGCGGGTTCGTAGCTCAGTTCGTTGAGCTCGGGGACTGCCTTGACATCCACCAGGACCCGGTTGTCGCGGCGTCCGGCACGCATCTGCACGAGCAGGTCCGTGCCGCCGGCAAGCGCCCGCGCGTCGGAGCCGTGCTCGGCGAACGCCTGCAGGCACTCTCCGAGAGTGCGCGGGCGAAGATAGTCAACCCAATGCAATGGCGGGACCCTCCGTCGGCACCGGCCACGCCCTCGCGGGCAAAACAGGCCCTAGCCGACTTCCCATTATAGGGAGCGGCGGGCGGTCCGCCGGACGCCGCCTTCGGGCCGTCCGGCAAGCGTTCCTAGGTTCCTGCCGCTGTTGACAATCCGGCCAATGGGGCCGACAATTCTAGTTGGACACATCCTTGCCGGAAGAATGCCGCGCTCAATCGTCTTAAGCAGGTAACAGGCAGGGGTGCCGTCGACGGGTGCTCTGTGCCTACGCCTGATCAACGTCGCGCTATCGAGCGGGCCGCATGGGAAACAGAGCAACTGTTCGCAGAGCATTCCTCGGGGCTGATGCGCTATCTCCGGAGCGCGGTGCGCAATATCACGGATGTGGAGGACATAGCCCAGGAAGCGTTCGTCCGGTACTTCCAGACCGTTTCCAAGGGGGAGTCGATCGATCACCCGAAGGGCTGGCTGTACCGCGTGGCCCGGCGGCTCGCCCTCGACCAGGCGAAGAAGTCCAAGCCCGTGCTGCTCGACGAAGCCGGCTGGAGGGCAGTGGAGGCCGAATACCTGCACGCGCCCCCGGACGTGACCGGCGAGCGTTCGCTCCGGTCCTCCGACCTTCCCTGGCACCTGCTCTCGCGGTCGGAGCGGGAATGCCTGCTGCTGAGAGCGGAGGGATTGACATTCCGAGAGGCTGCGGAAGTCCTGGACGTGAAGATCTCGACGGTCGCGAGCTACGTGGCACGGGCGATCGAGAAGCTGCGGCAGGCGGTTACGAAACCCAGTGAGACACCTGACGACAGAAGAGCTGCTTCTCTACGCTGAGGGCGAGCTGGAACAGCGCGAGCTGTGCCAGCACGTGCAGGACTGCGTGGAGTGCAAGGCGCGGATGGTGGACTTGCAGGAGACCTACGTGCATGCCGCGTCCGTGCTCCGCCAGCAGTCCGAGCCGGTCCCTGTCCGGCCGATGCAGATGGAACTGCTCCGGCAGCGACTCGCCCTCGAAGTGCAGATGCTTTCCGAGCATCTCTCGACCCAGGACCTGCTGCTCTCCGTCGAGGACGGACTCGACGCCGCGGGCCGGTCGCATCTGGCCGCCTGCGGCCACTGCCAGGACCGTGCCGCGAGCCTTCACCTCCAGCTCGCGGAGATCGAGGTTGAACTGCACCGGCAGGTCGCCTTCGAATTCCCCGAGGAGCGCCGTGCCGCCGCGCTCGCGGCGCTGCGCGCCAGGCTGCAGGTCGAGATCGAGCGGCAGTCCGCGCCGGCGTTCTCGCTGCGGGACTGGCTGGGGTCCCTTACGCTTCCGCGGGTCCCTGCGCTGGCACCGTACGCGGGTGCCGCAGCAGCGGTCTGCCTGGTGGCGTGGCTGGGCATGGACGGCATCGCGCCCCGTCCCGTGCCCGCACCCGAGTCCCTGGCGAGGATCGAGCTTCCGGAGGCCCCCGCGCTCTCCGTGCAGCGGCAGATGCCGCCCGCGGCGACCGGGTCTAGCGCGGCGGCTGCCGCGCGTGCCGAGGAGGCGTCCCTCTCCCCGCGCCGGTTCGAACCGACGATCGAACCCGCCCGGCTGGCGCCCGCGGCACCGGCCAGACTCGCCTGGGCACCGGCCCCCGACCTGCAGCCGGCACTGCGTCTCGAGCGCTCCGGGCCATTCGGACTGCTAGCCGGCTCGCCCCTCCCTCCACAGCTTCCGGTGCCACCGGCGGGGACTCTTCCAACTCCGTCCGCACCCGAGGACCGGCCCTTGGCGGAAGAGGACTCTCTCGACTCGGTGATCGACGGGACCTGGATGCTGGTGCAGGCCGGACTGTGGAACCGGGACCTCTCGGCCGGAGGCTCTTCCGGGCAGGTTCGCTTCAGCGGCAGCGTGGCGAGCGACCGGGAACGCCTGGCCGCGGAGAGAGCACTGGCCGGCGTCGCGGGCGACAGGCCCGTCGAATTCGCGATCTCCGTTAGGAATGACTCTCCGGAGCAGGCCGGGGGCGCTCTCCGGGCAGGACTGGAGCAGGGCCAGCAACCGACCGGGCTGGTACGCAACTCCCTCCTCCAGCACTACGAGGACGCAGCCAGGCGCTCGTTCCAGAGGCCGGATCGGAACCTGCTCGAGAGCGAGCTCGACCGGTACGTGACCAGGGTGCTTCGGCACGACACGGAACTGCTGTCCCACGCCAACGCGCTCAGCGGCTTCCTAGGCCGGCCCGGCATTGGCGATGCCGGCGACTCCGATCGCTTCCGGAAGGTTCTCCGTTTCCATCTGGACGGAATCCGCGACCACCAGGCCGGGATCCACGACTTGCTTTCCGAAGCCCTTGCTCGGCGGTTCTGGGTGCACAGGGGCCAGCCGGGCGACCCGGAGCGCACGGAAGGGTTCGAGGCCGAGGGCGTAGCCTTGCGGGAGGACGCTCTGGCGCTCGACCGGGCGCTGACGTCCCTGCTGTTCGGAACCGCAGAGGCCTTCGACGCAAGAGGCAGCAACCTGTCGATCAACAGCCTGCTGAAGCGGCTGCGCCAGCGCACCGAGCGGCTCAGGGACGCAACCAGGCAATAGCTGGACTAGACTGAAACTACTGTGCGCCACGCCTTCCAGTGTGGCTTGCTCCTGTTTCTGATCTGCGGACCGCCGGCCCTGCTGCCCGCCAATGCGCGGGACGTGCAAGGTCACGTCCAAGACGAACGCGGGAATCCGCTCTCCGGAGCGGACGTGCAGCTGATCAACCTCTCCAGCGCCCAGGTGCGCCGCCAGGCGACAGGGACGGACGGGGCCTTCCAGTATGCCGGCCTCGAGTCGGGCAAGTACTCCCTCGCGGTCGTGCATGCCCGGTACGCGGCGTGGCGCAGCAAGCCGTTCGAGGTGCTGCCGGGCATCCCTGTCCAGTTTCCGCCGATCGCCATGAGACCCCTGCGGCCCCCGCTGACACGGCCGCGCTCGGGCCTGGACGAGATGGCGCTGGAATACGGGCTTGCACGCGAGCAGATCGAGGCCCTGCCGATCGTGCTCGGCTCGGAAGGGCGCACGACAGTGGACAAGCTGCTGCACCTGGTGCCCGGACTGACGCCCACCAGCGGCCTGGACATCGATCCGTTCACCGGACGGGCGGCACCGGTCTCGGCCAACGGCTCGCGCAGCTCGTTCATCAACTACAAGCTGGACGGCGCGTCCAACAACGCCCAGAACCGCATCACCGGGGCACAGGCTGCCAACTTCGGCCCGGTTCCGGAGGCCGTCGAGTCTCTGCAGGTGATCACGCACACCTACTCGGCCCGGGAGGGCCGCAACGCCGGCGCGGTGGTGGCTCCGCGATTCCGCTCGGGCGCAGAGCAATGGCACGGACAATTGCGGGGATTCTACCGGCCTTCCTGGAACGAGAGCTTCGGAGCGTTCGACGGGTCCAGCGACCGGGTCAGCGGGTGGGCCGGTGGCGGGCAGGCTGGCGGGCCGCTATGGCCCCGCCGCCGGCTCCACGCCTTCATTGACGGCGAGGGGTGGCAAACGAACCGCTCGCATCAGTCGCTGAGGCGGGTTCTGAGCGACAACGAGCGTACCGGGAACTTTTTCGGATTCGATCAAGTACCCATTGACCCGCTGGGAGGGGGCGAGTTCCCGAACGGCAAGATCCCACCGCACCGGCTGGACCCCCTCATGCAGCACTACCTGGGCGCCTTCGTCCCGCACGCCAACCTGCAGGGGGGCTGGCTGCAGTCGACCGAACAGCTCGCCAGCCACGGGCAGGTGCTGCTGACCCGCCTGGATCGCCGTTCCGACTCGTTCGACCACTATTTCAGCCACTACGCCTACAACAACACGGTCCGGGAGCCCGTGTCCGAAGCCTTCACCGCACCGCCAGGCACGATCACCGACCGCAGCCAGGTCTCGCACCACGCGCAGTACGCACTGACGCACACCCTCTCGCCGGCCTTCGTGCATTCCCTGCGCCTGGCGCTGCAGCGCCTCTCCAGCAACCAGCGGAGCGGGCACCGGGCCATGCACGGGGTGGCGGCAGAGGAGTTCGGCTTCGACTACGGGCACTCGGATCTGCACCCGGCGACGATCCCGAACGCCCGGCTCTGGCACGACACCGGCCAGCTGCAGCTGCACGTGGCGCCGTTCCTCGGGTCCGAGGAATCGGTGCAGACGACCATGCAGCTCGCCTACGACCTGGAACTCCGCCATCGTCGGCAGGCCGTGCGGGCGGGCGTTCTGGTGCAGCAGGGATCCTGGCCGTTCGCGAATCTGGAGAACCCGGCCGGCAGCTTCAGCTTCCCCGCGCCTCCGGAGCCTCCGTCGAGGTTCCGGGGACAGGGCCTGCGAGACCTGCTGCTGGGCCGCCCCGGCGAGTATCGGGTGCAGACCCCGCGCAGCCTGGACCTGCGCTGGCAGGAGCTCGCGGCCTTCGCGGAGGCGGAGATACGTCTATGGCGGGACGTCAAGATCACGGTCGGCCTGCGCTACGAGGAGCAGCCGCCGGGCACCGACAAATGGGACCGTCTGATGACGTTCCGCGAGGGGACGCAGAGCCTGCGGTTCCCCGAATCGCTGCCGAACCTGCTGTTTCCCGGCGACACCGACCCGGACGGAAACGTGGTGCCGCGCTCGACGATCCGCTCCCGGGGCAGGAACTTCTCGCCGCGCATCGGAATCGCCTACTCTCCGTCATGGGACAACCCGGTCTCCCGCTGGGTGCTCGGCGAGTCCGGGCGCTCGGTGTTCCGCGCGGCCTACGGCGTCTTCTTCGACCACGGGACGTTCGCCGGGTCGAGCGCCGCCGCGCTCTTCCAGGCCACGTACCCGCCGTTCAGCGTGGACAATCGCTTCGCGCTGCGCAATCCCGCCGGCGCCTTCCAGGCTCCGATCGCGGCGCTGCCGAGCCCGGAACCGACCCGCTTCCGCCCCCCGGTCGTGCGCTACCCGATCCTCGTGTTCGACCCGCAGTTCCAGAATGCCCGGGCCGAGCACTGGAACTTCAGCCTGCAGAGGCTGCTGCCGGGCCGGGTGTTCCTGACCGGCAGCTACCTGGGCACCCGGTCGCAGAATCTTCAGCAGCAGCGCGAGCTCAACGTATTCGTGCGCAACCCGCTGCGCAGCTTCGGCTTCGTGCGCTACATGCGGAAGTTCTCGCGATTCGCGAACATCCGCTCGTTCCAGAGCTCGGGATCGGCGGACTACGAGGCCGTCCAGGTGCGGGCCAACAGGTACTTGCACCGCGGCCTTGCACTGGACATCGGCTACAGCTGGAGCCGGTCGTTCGACAACGGCAGCACGGTATTCGGCGAGGAGATCGTGGGAGAGGCCTGGACCTATTCGAATTTCGACCGGCGGCATGCCCTCAACGCGGTCTGGCATTACCAAGTCCGGCCGCCGAGGACCTGGGCCGACCGCCTGGGCTGGCTGGACCGATGGACGGTGAGCGGGATCTGGCGATGGCGGTCCGGGCTTCCGCTCGACATACGCCAGACCCAGGACCCGACCTACACCTTCGAGCAGGTCGGCCGGCCGGACCGAGTCGGGGAGTACCGGCAGCTCGACCCGGGCACGTCGAGGACATTCATGATGGCGAGCGGGCAGCCGCTCACGGGGCACTTCGCGTTCGATCCGACCGCCTTCCGCGCGGTCCGCCCGACGAGCTTCCACGAAGTGCGGCAAGGCTCGTCGCTACGCAACGAATACAGGCAGGCGGGCTTCCAGCAATGGGACTTCCGCATCGCCCGCCCCATCGAGGCCGGCGAGCTCGTTTCGATGGAACTCGGGGTCGACCTGCTGAATGCGTTCGGCAACCGCAACTGGGCAGCGCCGTTCACGAACGTGGACCACGTGTACTTCGGAGTGGCCAGGATGGCCGGTCTCGGCCGCACCGTGCAGGCGGTAATGCGAGTCCGGTTCTAGCCAGCGGCGACAGGCTCGGCGCGCAGCAGCCCGAGCCCCCGCAGGACACCCTCGACCGTCGCGCAGCTGGCGGCGGACGGGCGGGTCATCGGCAGCCGGTAGCGGGCCTCGTCCAGCAAGCCCATCATCTCCATGCCCACTTTGACAGGGCCGGGGCTGGTCTCGCAGAAATTGGCGTTCATCAGGGACAGGTAGCGTTCGTGGATCTCCCGCGCGGAACCGAATTCACCCCTGATGGCATGCTCGCAGAGCCGCGCCATCTCGCCCGGGATCTGGTTGGACACGACCGAGATCACTCCGACTCCACCCAGCGCCATCAAGGGCAGGGTGACGGAGTCATCGCCGGACAGCACGGAGAATTCCCGTGGAACGGACTGGCAGACCTGGGCCATCTGTCCGATGTCACCGGAGGCCTCCTTCACGGCTACGATGTTGTCGATCTCGGCCAGCCGGCACAGCAGTTCCGGCCGGATGTTGCAGCAGGTTCTTCCAGGAACGTTGTAGACAACGATCGGCAGTGCCGTGGCGGCCGCCACTGCCGAGTAGTGCTGGAAAAGCCCCTCGGGCGTGGGCTTGTTGTAGTACGGCGTGACCGAGAGCAGTCCCTGAACGCCCAGCGCCTGCAAGTCCGCGGCCATTGCCGCAACCGTGGCAGTATCGTAACCGCCGCATCCGGCCACGACCGGCACACGCCCTGCCGCCTGCTCGAGGGTGACCTCGACCAAGCGCATGTGCTCGTCCCTTGCCAGTGTGGGGCTCTCTCCGGTAGTCCCGCCCGGGACCAGGAAGTGAATGCCCTCGTCCACCTGCCGGCGGACCAGTCGGCGCAGGGCCCGCTCGTCGAGCGAGCCGTCCGTTGCGAACGGAGTGATCAGTGCGGTTCCGCAGCCTTCAAACATGCTGGCTCTCCGACCGTGTCCATTCTCGCACGCCGTCCGGTGCAGCGAGGACCGCGCAGAACACGATCGAGTGCGGTCCGGGAGGCCGCGGGCAACTGATAGGATGCAGGCATGCGCCCTGGGCACTGGCTGCTCCTGATCGCTGCGGCCGTTCCCGTCGCGCAGGCGGAAGTCGACGACCGCTACAGCTACCACGGGCGAGGAGCAATCCTGCTCTCGAACGACCGGATCCAGCTGGTAGTGCTCAAGACCGGGGGATCCTTCCCCGAGATCACCCTGGCCGACGATCCCGAGCGGACGAATCCGATGTGGGACTCGATCCGTGCGGATCGCGAGCAGGGCCGCCCGGAACGCGCCACCGGCGCGGTCGGCCACTTCGTCTGCGTGGACGGTTTCGGACCGCCCTCTGCGGCCGAACGAGAAGCGGGCCTCGAAGGCCACGGAGAGGCGCACCGGCTGGCGTGGTCGACGGAGTTCGCGGGCGAGGCGGAAGGCGCGAGCGTGTTGCGACAGGCGGTGATGCTCCCGAGAGTCCGGGAAGTCCTGCGGAGAGAGCTGCGAATCCACCCGGGAGAGAACGTGGTGTACGTGAAGTCGCGGCTCGCGAGCCTGCTGGACTTCGACCGACCCGTGAACTGGGCCGAGCACGCGACGATCGGATCGCCGTTCCTGGAACGCGGCGTCACGGTGGTCGACATTTCGTCCAACCGGGCACTCACCAGACCCCGGGAAGGGGACTCCAGGGCCGGCCTCGCGCACCGTCTCGTCAGCGGCGTGGAGTTCGAGTGGCCGATGGCGCCGCTTCGGGCGGGAGGCTTGGTCGACCTGCGCGCGGCGCCCAGGCAGTCACACTCGCTGGACCACACGGGGCATCGCATGGACCCGGACGCGGAATGGGCCTGGGTGACGGCGCTCAATCCGAGCAAGCGGCTGCTGCTCGGCTACCTGTTCCGGCCGGGCGAGTTCCCGTGGCTGCAGACCTGGGAATCCTACCCTCGGGACCGGATGATGGCCAGGGGCCTCGAATTCGGGACGCAAGCTTTCGACCAGCCCCGTCGCGAGGTGGTGAGCCAGGGCGCGATCTTCGAGACGCCCCTGTACCGCTGGCTTCCTGCGAGGTCGACAATCGAAGCGTCGTACCTGATGTTCTGGACGAGGACGCCGGAAGGTTTCGCAGGGGTCGACGAAGCGACGTGGGAGAACGGCATACTGCGGATCCGCGACAACCGCTCGGGACAGGCCATCGAGCTGCCTGCGGAGGGAAGCCTCTGATGCGGGCCTGGCCCCCCAGCCCAGCAAGGCCGACTGCATGATCCAATACCGCTGCCAGGCGTGCGGAGCGCGACTGTTGGTCCGGGTGCCGTTCAAGGGTCGGTTCGTCTGGAATATCGACGAGGCGGATCCGGACTTCAGCGGCCAATTCCCGGATCCGCAGGGCGAGTACGGAACTGCCAGGGTGGTCTGCTCCGCTGACCCGCTGCACGACACCGGATTCCACCTGGTCGACGGCAGCGTCGAGCGGAATCTGGCCTCCAAGCACTGGGACTGAGCGGTAGCCGGGCCCCTCTCCGGGCTCAGTCGCCCGATGCCATGGCCGTAGCGCTATCCTTCCGGAACCGAATCACGGCCTCGACGACCAGCCAGATGCTCAGCACGAAGATCGATCCGGCGACTCCGAGCAGCAGCAGCTGCCCGCCGGACAGATACCTGCGGATGTCAAGCACCATCGCCAGTACCGTCACCGTCATCATGAACGCCATGGGCACGAACGTGTACAGGTAGTTGCGGCCCTTCTGGCGGAGGTAGATGGTGACCGCCAGCAGCGTGAGCGCGCCAAGGACCTGGTTCGTGCTTCCGAACAGGCTCCACAAGGCCAGGCCGACCGGCTGTCCCTCGATCTCGTAGAAGGCGAAGAACCCGATCAGGATCACGGCCAGGGAAGACGCAACAAGGCGTTGCCCGAGGACGGGCACGCCTATTGAGTGCGAGATCTCCTCGATGTTGTAACGGAGCAGGCGCGTGCCCGAGTCCAGCGACGTTAGGGCGAAGGAGACCGCCACCAGCGCGATGAAGGCCTGGGCGAGTTCCATCGACACCCCCAGCGAGCTCAGGAAGGTGGCCGTGCCGTCGATGAACGCCCTCATCTTCTCCGCCAGCCCGCTCGCAGCGCCCCAGGTCGCGTAGTGCTCCGACCAGGACTCCGCCGACCGGAAGCCGGCCGTGCAGGCCAGGACAGCCAGCAGCCCGAGCATGGACTCGCCCACCATGCCGCCGTAGCCGATGGGCAAGGCGTCAGTCTCCTTGTCGATCTGCTTCGAAGTGGTGCCGGATGAGACCAACCCGTGGAATCCGGAGATCGCGCCGCAGGCGATCACGATGAAGACGAACGGGAAGATCGGAGGCGCCCCCGCAGGCTGGGCGTCGATGGCCGGCGCGGCGAAGTTCGGGCTCAGGACGAACAGCCCCACGTAGGATGCTCCTAGACCCAGATAGAGCAGCCAGGAGTTGAGATAGTCCCGCGGCTGCAGCAGCGACCACACGGGAAGGATCGACGCCGCGAATGCGTAGGCCAGCAGGATCAGGATCCAGGAGTCGCTGGCCAGATCGGGCCTTCCGATGCTGAGCCCGACTGCAATGGCCCCGAGCATCAGGGCGAAACCGATCACGGTCAAGCGCATGACCGACACGCCGCGCTTGTACACCAGCCATCCGATGACCATGGCGATGCCGATCAGCGTGAACGTCGGGAACACGGACTCCGGATAGAAGTCGGCGGTGAACAACCCGGCGACGGTCCGGACGAAGACGCCCATGACCAAGCAGATAAGGAAGAGGATGATGAGCAGGAAGATCCCCTTGGCGCGGCGGCCGATCAGATCCTCGGCGACCTTGCCAATGCTCATCCCGCGATGGCGCATCGAGACCACGAGGGCGCTGAAGTCGTGGACGGCCCCGATGAAGAGGGTTCCGAGCACGACCCAGAGCATCCCCGGCAGCCAGCCCCAAATCACGGCGATCGCGGGGCCGAGCATGGGTGCGAGGCCGGCGATCGACGCGTAATGGTGCCCGAAGAGCACGACCCGACGGCACGGCACGTAGTCGACGCCGTCCTGCATGGAGTGCGCGGGCGTGGTTGCCGCAGGGTCCAGCTGGAAGATCCGCGAGCCTAGGTGGCGGGCATAGAACCGGTAAACCAAGGCATAGGCAATGAAGCAGCAGACTGCTGCAAGTACGGGCTGCATGGGAAGGAATGGCCTCCTCGACTTGTACGGGGAATCGTATTGTCCTGGACCCTGCGGACTGCCAGTCCGGGAGCCTTGATGTCGGACAGCTGTCGAATTCTCTCACATGCTTTGCCCTTCGCGCGCCGACCGGGCGGCAACCGACCCGCTGACCGGCCTGGTTGCGAGACCTCGCCGAACAGACCGCCTGGCGGAATCCGTGAAGGGCACTGACGACCCGCCAACCGGTTTCGGCGGTGCTGACGGACCGTGGGACTTGCCTGCCGTGGTGCAACACGGCCGCTTGAGACTACTAGATGAGCTTCCCGGGAGGAGGGATCCGTAACGGGCGCAAGCCGGTCTGGCTATCGCCCGAACACGACTCGCTCGCGACGCAGCAGCCAGCTGTTGAAAGCAAGGCCCGCTGCCGACAGCAGGACTGCGATCCCCGCTGCGATCGCGTAGTGGGCGGCACCGATTCCCGTGCCCTTCAGCGTGCTCATCAGCATCTGGTACTGTCCGAGCACCGGGACGGCGTAAGTCCAGGCCTGCGGCTCGCCGGAGGAACCGATCGTCAGTACTAGCGGCAGCATTGGCGCCATCATGAGCAGCGACACGTAGGTCTGCGCTTCCTTGTACGATCGCGAGGCCGTGGCGGTCAGGGTCTCGACCGCGGCCGCGACCAGAGCCAGGGGCAACACGACGGCAAGCATCGCGGCAATCTGAGCGGACCCGAGTTCCGGATCGAACCCGACCCGCCGCAGCGGAGAGCGGTCCAGCACGGCGACGAGGGTTGCGAGGGTCAGAGCGACGCAGACCGCGGAGAACGTCACCGCCGCCAGCCATTTTCCGGCGACGACAGCGACCCGTGGCGCTGGATTCAGCAGGAGCGGCTCGAGCGACAGCCGCTCCCTCTCGCCAGCAGTCGAGTCGATGGCGATCTGCAGGCCGCCCGCGAAGGCGCCCATGATGAGGGCGAACGGGACGAAGGAGAAGGCCAGCGCGAATCGCTGCTTCGTCGTAGCTAGGTCGAGATTCTCGATGCGCAACGGCAGCGTCACCTCCGGAGTCACGCCTCGCGCAATCAGCCGCTGGTGGGCGACTTGGGTGCTGTAGGTATCCAGCAGATCCCGCAGGCGTTCCGCCTCTTGGGCCGCTTTCTGATCGGCTCCGTCCACGAGCACGCTGACATCGGCGCTGCGGAACTGGGAGAAGCGCTCGCCGAAATCCTCTGCGATCGCTAGGGCGAAGCCGAGCTTACCCGCACGGACATCTGCCTCCGGATCGGCGTCCGTCTCCTCGACTGTGACTCCACGCTGGCGGGAGAGCCAGTCCACCAATTCGCGGCCGTGCTCGGCGCCGGCTACGGTCACCGTGACACTCTGCGCGCTCTCGGCCGTCTCGACGGTCTTCCATTGAATGAAGGTCACCATCAGCGGGACCAGAGCGATAGGCAGAAGGCCGGAGAAGATCGACCGGCGGTCGCGCACCCCGTCTACCAGTTCCTTGCGATAGACAATGGCCAGAGCCTGGAACATTCCGGTCACGCGGGCACCTCCTCAGGCCGGGTGAGCTCGACAAACGCTCCTTCCAGGGTGTCCTGGCCCGTAGCCGCGCAGAGGTCATCACCCGTACCTTCGGCGATCACCGCACCCGACGACACAATCACGATCCAGTCGCACACGGCTGCCACCTCCTGCATGATGTGGCTGGAAAAGAGCACGCAGCGGCCCTCTCCCCGCAGTCTCCGGACCATTTCCCTGATCGCCCTAGTGCTCGCCACGTCCAAGCCCGCGGTGGGCTCGTCGAGAAGGACGTTCTGAGGCCGGTGAACCAGAGCGCGGGCAATCGCCACCTTCGTGCGCTCGCCGTGCGAGAAACCCGCTGCTCGCCGGTCGGCGATCCCGGACATTCCAAGCTCGTCAATCAACGCTTCGCAGTTCCGGTCGATCTCGGCTCTCGCGAGGCCCCGCAGCCGCCCGAAGTAACGCACGTGCTCGCGTGGCGTTAAGCGCGGGTAGAGGCCCCGAGCCTCCGGCAGGACGCCGATTCTCGAGGCGGCCGCCGCCGACTCCCGAAGGACGTCGAGGCCGTCGATCAGGATCTGGCCGGAGTCGGGCCGGAGAAGGCCCGAGATCGCCCGCAGTGTGGTGGTCTTCCCGGCCCCGTTGGGACCCAGCAGGGCCGTGACCCGCCCGTCCTGGGCACGCAGCGACAGGGAGCTGACCGCGAGGATATCCCCAAAACGCTTCGTGAGACCGCGAACGTCGATCATTCCAGAACGCCTTCCGTGGATTCTTCCGGCAGACTGGCTCTGATATCCTTGCAAGTCATTTATATTCAATCAGTTACTGAATTCGCCTGAACATGACTCTCCTATAGTCCCCTCCGTCGGTACGGATACCCTAGGCCGGAGAGACTGACCGTGGACCGGTCCTTCGGGTCTTTGGCCGAATCCAGCAAGTGGCAGCGGCGCTGCCCGCGTCGATGAGCTTGGCAGTCCAAGGCGGTTGGGGTGTTGCCAGCTCCTGCTGGAAGGAAAACGCGCCATTTGCAATCCCCTAGGTCCACTGATACTGCCTAAGGCTTGGGGGAAGCGTTCCATTCCCGACGGTGCGCGAGACTACTGTCCGTCCGTCAGTCGTCTCGGTGCTTCGAGGCCAAGAAGCGCTGAACGGCAGTGTTAATGGCCCACAGCGCTCCCCCGCCACCCACAGCTGTACCGATCGTCCCCAAGAGATCGCTGGCGACCGCTCGTTGCGCGTCATCCCCGAAGAAGAGCATGCTAGCCACAAGGCCGGCTGCTGCAGCCGTAACTCCCATCGCGGACCAAGCGAGCTTGACTATTGAGCGATGCCGCTCGTTTCGATCCTTCGAACCTTGCCGTAGTCGCTCGGAGTAGTACTCATACTGGCGCTTGTCGGAAGCATCACTTGCAGCAATAGCCTTAAGGGCAACATCCACTCGACGATTATTGACTTCAATGCGTTTAAGCTCTAGCTCAACTACTTGCTGGAACACCCATGGTGGGGCTGCTGAATCAAGATCGTTTGTGTTCCCACCTCCAAGCGGTGTGCGGTCACCAGTTCGCTCCAGTTCAGAACCCGCATCGTCGCTCATAGGTACACGCGCTTCTGCCGGGCACTAACAATGTCCGGCACTATCGGGTCCACCAGGGCGTCGACAACGTCGTCGGCCGATCGGTTGTAGACGAGATAGCCACCGTAGGGTGACTCCTCGAAACTGACTACTACGTCCCCATCCCGTGCAGCGCGCTTCCGACGCCTGACCTCTGCGATCGCTTCGTCAAGCGTCCGGCAGTGCATGACGCACATCGTTGCTACTGTCTGCATCATCGTCTATGAGGATACACCGTGAGTAGCATTCGATCAACTCTGAGCACAACAGGTCGCCGAGTGCCCTCAGCGATTCCCCGAATGCCGCCACGCACCGGAGACGAGCGGCCGAAGAGGCCATCCCTCTATGGTTGCCGCGAAACCGAGTGGCAGACCTAGGACGAGCCGAGGGCCCGAGGCGAGCCAATGGTCGGCACCAAATCGGAGCCAGCGCGTCAGGTCGAGACCTGCAGCTACCGCGGTCACGACAAACATGCGGCAGACAAACCCGGAACGCGCCCATCGGCACCCCAAACCCAAGCCTGCGGGGCGACCGATGCCGTAAGCAGCCCAAGCATGGCCTGCACCGACATTGCATCCAGTCGAATCTGATTCGCCAGGGCCGTGTTGATGACCGGATTGGGCCTACATCACCGAACCGACGTTGAGTCCGGGACCAGACGCGCACACCGCTGGTGTGGCCAACCCTATGCTGACGCCCGCCAAAACCGCGCATTCGGCTTCGCTATCACCGCGACAAGCGAGATGTGCATGAGCCTAGACAGCATGTAGAGGCACTCATTGCCATTAAGGCCGGAGACTCGTACGAACAGGGAACTGACCGCGAGGATAGCCCATAACGCTTCGTGAGACCGCGAGCTTCGATCATTCCGGCCCGCCTTCCGAGGGACCTTTCGGCGGGAGAAAGAATGGTGGACGCCGCAACTGCTCGACACACGACGCATCAATGCCAGCGGCAGATCCAGCGCGAATGAACCGCTCGATCAAGTCCGGCACGCACCCCGCAGACAAGGTGCCGTGGGCGACGCCGGGCACTATCACGTGCTTCGAATTCGGTAGGTTCCCGGCTACCACGTCGCCCCAACGCGGGGGCGTGACTGGATCCACGGCCCCAGACAGAATCAAGGCGGGAACGTCCGAACGGACCGGATCGCGGTAGGCAGGGCCGACTTCGCCCCAAGTCCGTCCTGGACAGATCTCGCTCAGCCGGAGAGCGTCGCTTAGACTCAGTAGGCCCCCATTGGGACTGGCATCCACGTTCCTTCCTGCGGCTGGATGGTCCTCGGCGCACAGTACCGCCAACTGCATGCCCTCATGGATTCCCATCGCGGTCGGCACCATGTCCTGTTCCATCGCTAGAGCGAGCAGGCCGCCGAAATCGCCTCGCTCGGCTTGGTCGACCAGCATGGGCACCATCGCTGCCTTCTCGGCCGAATAGAGCGGACCGCGCAGGCCGCCAACCACGAACTCCCGGCTCGCCACAAACGGAACCCGCGCGCCGGTCCGGGGATGGACTGCGGCCACCGCAGCCGGCTCGCGGTCCAAGCGCGCTAGAAGTCGGGTCAACCTGCCC
Organism: Bryobacterales bacterium; assembly: GCA_965263255.1. Lineage (GTDB taxonomy): Bacteria > Acidobacteriota > Terriglobia > Bryobacterales > UBA6623 > VXMF01. The sequence goes on along the minus strand of CBDHHA010000008.1, from coordinate 4,331,945 downwards.
CGCAGCCCGGGGTAGCGCTCGCGGCAGGGCTCGTCAGCTTCGCAGGCCGCGAGCGTGAGGTCCAAGGCCCGCCCGAAGTCCGCATCAAAGGTTACCGGTAGCGTCATCGCGAACGGCACGGCGCCGTCGAGAACGACGCTGCGGACGTGATCTCCATGGCGACGCAGGTACACGAGGGCTGCCCGGGTACCGTACGATCCACCCCACAGATTGATCTTCCCGTAGCCCAGGCGTTGCCGGACGTCGTCGAGGTCGTCCATTGCGACGGGGGTTGTGTAGTGGTGAAGGTCGGCCTCATAGCGGTCCAAACAGTCCTGCTGGGCTTCGATCTCGACCCGTTCGTCCGAGAAGGCCCGCAGGTCGTTCAGTTCGACCTCGCAAGGCAACCCGTTGGACTCTCCCGTCCCCCTCTGGTCGACGAAGACCAGGTCCCGGTCCTTGCGGACGTCTCGGAACAGGCGCGCCATATAGCCACTGATCTGTGCCGCCGCTTGGCCCGGACCACCCGCCAGCAGGAATAGGGGATCTGGTGCGGGGTCGGCGTCCAAGGCGGGAAACACGACCACTTTGAGGTCGATCGTCCGGCCCGCCTTCGCCTCGCGATCCTCGAAGACCGTGACCGTGCCGCACTTTGCACCCTTGGGGCCTGCGCCGGCCACGCAGTCTTGCAGGACGGAAATGCCGCCGCTGCCGTTCGGTCCGCAAGCGACCGACAGCACGCAGGCAAGGGCCGCTAATGCACGAGTCGCGAGGGGCATGGCGGGGGACAGCCGGTGCTGATTGGAGGCGGGGCGGCGGTCCGGTCGAAGACCAAACCGGCGCGGCACTCCTACGGGCAGCATTAACGCTGATGCTAGCACTTGCTTCCGCAGGGCATGTAAAGTTCGCGAGCCGCGCTCGCCGTCTAAACGCATTGCGGCTTGGAAGCGTCTAGATGGCTAGTTGGGAGAGTGGCGTGGCCCTAGAATGGAATGCAGAGGCAATGGCATGAGGCGACGCAGGAACCGCGGATTCTCTCTGATCGAGCTGCTGATCGTCATTGCGATCATTCTGATCATCAGCGCCATCGCGATCCCCAGGGTGACCAGCACGAAGCGCATGGCGAACGAGGTGGCCGCGATCCGGTCCTGCCAGGCGATCAACACCGCCCAGATCCAGTACTTCGCCCAGTTCGGGCGCTACGCGTCAACACTGAACGAGCTCGGCCCGGCGCCAGGCGATGCGGGACCTTCGCCGGAGGCGGCGAACCTGCTGGACGAGAACCTGATCGACGGCATTCACCTTGGCTACGCGTTCGCGATGATCGGGACACCGGCCGGCTACTCGGTGAACGCCGACCCGCAGTCCCCGGATTCGGGCAGCAGGACGTTCTACACCGATCACAGCACGACCGTCCGATACCGCTACGGTACCGAGCCGGCCTCGGAGACCGATCCCCCGATCGAGTAGGGAGGCGGGAGTCTCGACCCGCGCTCGGCTAGCGGAATCGCCGTTGCCCCCGTACGGCGCGTGCTTCGGAGACCGCACCCGGCCTGCCGCGCAGCCCGGTCTCGGCGCTAGGCTGGAGATTCACTGATCAGGATGCCGGCGGACTTGAAGGCTCGTCTGGAATCGCGCAAGGCGCGCACCGGGGTTGTCGGGCTGGGCTATGCCGGCCTCCCTCTCGCGGTTGAGATCGCCCGCGCGGGGTTTCGCGTCACCGGCGTGGACACGGACCCCGCCCGGGTCGGGGCGATACTCGAGGGCCAGACTTACGTGACCGACATCGAGGCTGCGCTTGTCGGGAAGCTAGTGGCCGAGTCGCGACTCACGGCAACGACCGATTTCGCCGCCCTGAGCGAGTGCGACGCGGTATCGATCTGCGTCCCGACCCCTCTGCGCAAGACACGAGACCCCGACCTATCGTTCGTACTGCAAGCGGCGCGGTCCCTGTCCCGGCACCTGAGTCCGGACACTTTGGTAATCCTGGAATCTACGACGTATCCCGGGACGACTCAAGAGGCCTTCCTGCCGATCCTGGAGGAGTCGGGCCTGCACGCCGGAAAGGACTTCTATCTCTGCTACTCGCCGGAACGAGTGGATCCCGCCAATGCCGAATACCGGACGAACCGCATTCCGAAGGTGATCGGAGGCGTGTCCGACCGGTGCCTGGAAATCGGACTGGCCTACTACGGGCAGGTCATGGAGGCCATGGTGCCGGTGTCCTCGACGCTCGTCGCCGAGACGGCGAAGCTGCTGGAGAACACCTTCCGCATGGTCAACATCGGACTCGCGAACGAGACGGCGATTCTCTGCGACAGGATCGGCATCGATGTATGGGAGGTCATCGACGCCGCGGCTACCAAGCCGTTCGGCTTCATGCCCTTCTATCCCGGCCCGGGCCTGGGGGGGCACTGCGTGCCGGTCGATCCCCACTTCCTGTCCTGGAAGTCCCGCCAGACCGGGTACGAGCCGCGGCTGATCCAGCTGGCATCCGAGATCAACGGGAGCATGCCGCGGCACGTGACAGACAGGATCCAGTCCGCGCTGAACGACCGTTGCAAGCCCCTGCGCGGCAGTCGAGTGCACTTGGTAGGCGTCGCCTACAAGCCGAATGTGGCCGACACGCGCGAGTCCCCGGCGAAGGACATCGCCGCACTGCTGACGAATGCGGGAGCCGAGGTAACCTACAGCGACCCCCACGTCCCGGTCCTGCGAGTAGGCGCGCGGACCCTGTACCCCGGCGAGCCGCTGGAGTCGGCCCGCGAGTCCGACATCGTGGTCGTGCTGGCCGATCATGACGGCGTCGACTACGAGGCGCTCCTAGCCGCTTCCCCGGTCCTGCTGGACACCCGTAACGTGCTGCGGGGCGTCACTGCAACAAACCTGCTGCGGCTGTAGGACCAAGGACACGCCGAATGCCTGCTTACCTGCTGACGGGCGCGGCCGGATTCGTCGGTCACTGGGTCGCGAAGCGGCTGCTCGATGCCGGTTGCCGAGTTGTCGGAATCGACAATCTCAACGACTACTACGACCCGCGGATCAAGCACTGGCGCCTGGAGCAGCTGCAACCGAGGGCGGGCTTCCGTTTCGCCCTGGCCGATTTGACGGACCCGCGAGCACTGGCGGCAGCCGCAGCAACCGATGGCTTCGACGCGGTCTTCCACCTGGCGGCACGGGCAGGGGCTCCGCAGAGTGTCAGCGAGCCTGGCGCGTACATCGAGGCGAACGCGCTCGGCACCCAGAACGTGCTGGATTTCTGCACCGCCAGGGGCGTGCCGAAGCTTGTCCTGGCATCCACGTCGGGAGTGTACGGGAGCGGCAGTCCGATGCCCTTGGTCGAAGGCGGGGAGACGGGCAGGCCGAGGTCCCCCTACGCCGCATCCAAGCGGGCGGCCGAATTGCTCGCCCATGCCCACCACCACGTGCACGGCCTGGACGTGACAGTCCTGCGTTACTTCACGGTGTACGGCCCCGCCGGCCGCCCCGACATGAGCCTGTTCCGGTTCATTCGGTGGATCCGCGAGGGCGCGCCGATCACGGTCCACGGAGACGGTTCCCAGTCCCGCGATTTCACGTACGTGGAGGACGTGGCTCGCGGAACGGTCCGCGCCGCAGAGCCCTTAGGATTCGAGATCATCAACCTGGGATCGAGCGCCCCTGTCGAGTTGCGCGAGGCGCTGCAGATCATCGAGGAATGCCTGGGCCGGGACGCGAGGGTTCGCAGCGCGCCAGTGCACAGGGTGGACGTCCCGGCGACATGGGCCGATACCCGCAAGGCCCGGAGGATGCTCGGATGGCAGCCGGAGACGAGCCTCCGCGCGGGCATCGAGGAGTCCGTGCGCTGGTACGAGGAGAACCGGGACTGGGCCAAGCACCTAGTGCTCCCGTAGCGGTCCACGGTCGACCGGCGGGACGCGGCGGGCGACGCGAGCTGGAGCTCCGACGGGCCGCCCGGGCCGGACCCGGACTGATAGACTGAACCTTCAGGGTGTCGCGCGGGATGGGCTCGGATGGAATGCCGGCCCGTTCCGGCAATAGGGTTGTGCTTGGATTCCTGGCTGGTCGCATGCCAATCACGGCGCTAGTCGCGATTCTGGTGACAGCGCTGCTGCCTCTGGGCGTCCAGGCGCAGGACGGAGCCTGGGACGCGTCGATAGACTCCGCCAGGCGGGCCTTGGAATCGAGGGAGTACGACCAGGCGAAGCGTCTCCTGCGCCAGGCAAGGAACCGGTCCAGGAACTTCCCGTCAGACGATCCGCGACGGATCGTGCCCCTGATGGAACTGGCGAAGCTCCATCTGGACCAGGGCGATTACACGCTGCCGGAGCAGCTCTACCGGGAGGCGGATCCGATCGCCCGCCAGGCTTGGGGCGTGGAGAGCCCGGAGTACGCGGCTCTGATGAACCAAGTCGGGAGGTACTACCACCTGCGTATCCGCCACGCAGAGGCCGAGAGGTTCTACAGGCTTGGCTTCGGCATCCGGACTCGGCTGCTCGGTCGCGAGCATCCCGACGTGGCCGCCAGCCTCAACAACCTGGCGGTGCTGTACGAGAACCGGGTTCTGTACCCCAAGGCCGAGACCTACTACCGAACCGCCCTCCAAATCCGCGAGAAGAGCCTCGGCCGGGAGCACCCGGACACCATCGTCACCTTGGAGCACTTCGCGCGCCTGCTGCACAAGCTCTCCCGTCCGGACGACGCGGCACCGCTCGAGGAACGTGCCCGGGCATTCCGGATCGCACGCGAGGATTCGATCAGGGAGGCTGTGGACCTAGGGCCGCTCGCGTCTGGCGACTCGATCCAGCCGGCCTACCTGTTGGAGCGTTCGGAGCCGAAGTACTCCGACGAGGCCCGAATCGCCAAGCACGAGGGCAGCGTACTGCTGCAGGTCGACGTTGACACCGAAGGCCGAGCGCGGAACATCAGGGTCCTCCGGCACCTCGGACTCGGGCTGGACGAGCAGGCCGTCGAGGCAGTTCGCCAATGGCAGTTCCGGCCAGCCCGCATGCGGGGCGAGCGGGTCCCCACGCGGGTCCGGCTGGAAATCGCTTTCCGGCTGATGTGAGGTAGCGGGGGCCCGCTGGCCGCGCGTGCTGCCAGCACAAGCGAACGGGTCCGAATGATTGCAGGGGGCGGTTAGGCGCTCCTTCCTCCCGGATGGAACGTCCGAACCGGGCAGCACCGACGCATCCATACCGCCGGCGGTGCCCGGAATCACTCTATTGCGCGTCGTAATCGGCTTCGTCGCCGAAGAAGGTCCACTCCTCCAGCCAGTTCTCGCCGTTGCAGAACGCGCCGATGCAGTGGGCTTCCGCATCGAATCCGGCGCCTGCGCCGCTCGTGGCGTTGTAGAAGACGAGCGCCTCGGAGCCGACCATCGGGCGCGGATCGGGATTGGCCTCGTAGCGGACGTTGACCAGCTGCGGGTCCACGTCCACGTAGCCGATGTGCTCGGCCGCGACTCCCCGGATCTGCGCGTCGCCCTCCAGGGCGCCGTTGCCCGTGATGATCGCGCTCTGAAGGCTGCTCGTTCCCTGCTCGAAGAACGCCGTCGAGTTGTCGCGGACGTCCAGGGCCTCTCCGCCGAATCCCATCAGGATCACGTTACGGGCATCGATCTGCGTCCCGACGCGGATCCGCATGCCGTCGCCCGAGGTCGAGTTCTCGTCCTGGAACAGGCCACCAACCATCGTGACGTTGTACAGCTGCGGAGCCGAGCGCGGCGTCCGGTCGAACCCGAGGCTGTCATTGTCGGCCTCGATGCCGTTGTCGCCGTTCGGATCCTGATGGATGAAGAGGTACTGCGCCTTGCCGCGCCATCCGAACGCCCAGTCGAGCGAATCGTCCTTGGAGCCGCTCGACACGCAGTACCGGCAGCCGGCAGTCCCGCCGAAGAACTCGATGCCGTCATCCTCTGCTTCGTGGGCCTGGATGTGGTCGATCACCGTGCCAGAGCCGATGCCGTGGAAGCCGAACGCGTTGGGCTGCGTTTCGGGATTGAAGTCCACGCCCGCGAATTCGACACGGACATAGCGCAGCACTCCGCTCGACTCCGTGTCGTCGTCACCACCGTATGCGGGGCGGGTCTCGGGGATCACGCCTTCCGCCAAGCCGGTGCCGCGCGTCATGGAGGCGTTCCCCAGCATGATCAGGCCGGCCCAGCAGCCCGAATCGCGCAGGCCGACTTCGGCGTCGCAGGTCATCACGATCGGAGCACGGCGCGTCCCTTCCGCCATGATCTTGCCACCGCGCTCCACGACGATGACCGCGTTCTGGCCTCTGGCCTGGATCAGCGTGCCCGGCTCGATGGTCAGGGTAGCGCCGGAGTTGACGAATACTTGGTGGTAGACCTTGTAGATCGTGTCGTTGTTCCAGGTGGTGTCCGTCGTGATCTCGGTGTCGGTGCCGTCAGCTCCCATTTCCGTGGGAGCGCTCGAACTGACGACGAACTTTGCGTAAGCCCTCTTGACCACCTGGGTCACGTCCGGGCTGCGGTACTCGGCCACGAATTGCCACAGGCCGGGTTCCGGTACGGAGCCGGCCCAGATGCGGCGCTGGGTGATCGAGCCGATCGCAGACGCTTCCCACGCTCCGGGCCCCAGGCCGGCTGCGTCGGTCACGTCCTCGCGCAGGACGGACGAATCCTCCATCGCATCGACATAGGCGCGAGCGCCGGTCTCGATGTTCTCGCGATAGATGAAGGCCGCATATTCGGTCTCGTCGCCCATCGGGTCGGTCGTCAGGTACACCGACATCTCCTCGCCGGTGACATATCCGAGCTTGTTCGTCCAGACCGCAACCCGCGCGGGCGTCGGTGCCAGGATGCCGCTGCCGGTGTCGGCCATGTCCTGGCCAGCCGCAACGAACGGGCCCGCGCACAGCGCGGCTAGCATGATGAACGGAATCAGAACACGTCCCATTGTGTGAGTCCTCCTCGTGATGAATTGCTGCAGGCCGCGATCTGCCGGCGCTCCGGCCCCGCGAGCCATCCTTCCAGAGATCTCATCCGCCCTGGCCGCTCTCGCGGGAAACATTGCGGGCAGATCTTCATGTCTCGAACGCCGGGGGAGGGGGAGGCCCATGCCCGGTTTGCTCCCAGACTAGCGACGCTGTGTTACCCGGATGCAACAAGCGCGTTAAGGCTCGGTGAAGATCGCATCCCTGGCCTCCGCTCGGAGGCGGGCCCCTTCGTTGGCACACAATAGGAGCATGGATCCGGAATCCCTGTCGCCGCGCGAGATGCTAGCACGCGGCGACCCCGAGCTGCACGCGGCCCTGGCGGGCGAGGAGCGACGCCAGGCCGAGGGAATCGAGTTCATTCCCTCCGAGAACTACACCTACCCGGAAGTGCTCGAACTGCTGGGCTCCGTGTTCACGAACAAGTACGCCGAGGGATATCCCGGACGCCGCTACTACGGCGGCCAGGAATTCACGGACACGATCGAGCGGCTGGCCAGGTCCCGCGCGAAGGAGCTCTTCCGCTGCGAGCACGCGAATGTCCAGCCGCTCTCGGGGGCCCCGATGAACGCCGCGGTCTATCTGGCCATGCTGGAGCCGGGCGACACGGTGATGGGCATGGACCTGTCCCATGGCGGCCACCTCACCCACGGCGCCCCGGTGTCCCACATGGGCCGCATCTTCCGCTGGATCCGGTACAAGACCGATCCGGATGATGCCGGCTCCATCGACTTCGAGGCGCTGCGCCGGGAAGCGCTCGAGCACAGGCCGAAGATGATCGTCTGCGGGTACTCCTCGTACCCGCGCGATTACGACTACGGGCCGTTCAAGAGCATCGCGGACGAAATCGGGGCGCTTACCCTGGCCGACGTCTCCCATATCGGGGGCCTGATCGCCGGCGGAGCCCTGTCCAATCCCATCGACGCGGGTTTCGACTTCGTAACGACCACGACGCACAAGTCGCTGCGCGGTCCCCGCGGCGGCATGATCATGTGCCGCAAGCAGTTCCGCCGCGCGATCGACCAGTCGGTCTTCCCCGGACTGCAGGGCGGCCCCCACATGAACCAGGTAGCCGCGACCGCGCTCGCTCTGGGCAAGGCTCTGCAGCCCGAGTTCAGGGACTACTGCCGGCAGGTGATGGCCAACGCCCAGGCGCTGGCCGGTGCCTTGGTTTCCGGCGGCGCTTCGCTGGTTACAGGCGGCACTGCCAACCACATGATGGTGCTGGACTGTGTCCGGACTCTCGACATGAACGGGCGGGAGGCCGAAGAGACCCTCGACCGGGTCGCCATCACCTGCAACAAGCAGGTGGTTCCGGACGACCCGAACCCGCCGCTGCGACCGAGCGGCGTCCGAATCGGCACTCCCGCGGCAACCACGCGCGGCATGCGCGAGACCGAAATGCAGGCCTTGGGAACGTGGATGCTGGAAGCGCTTCGCCATCGGGAGGAGCCGGACGTGCTGGCGCGTATCAACGGCCGGGTCCGGGAACTCTGCTCGGCGTATCCGGTACCGGGAATCCCGGGATGATCCTATCCGTTAGGCTTGAGGCAGCCGGCTGCGGGGGGCGCCTCATCGATGAGGCCCCGGTCGACGGCAAGCGCACCTGAGCCCATCATGGAGTCCTCACGAGCACTCGCGCCGGGGCCGCCCCGCTGGGCGTGGGCGGTGCCGATCGTCACGGTGTTCCTGTCGAGCATGTGCATCATGGTGCTCGAGCTCGTGGCAGGGCGGCTGATCGCTAGGCACGTGGGCAGTTCGCTGTACACGTGGACGTCCGTGATCGGGATCGTGCTCGCGGGCATCGCGGGGGGCAACTACGTCGGGGGGCGCATTGCCGACCGCTTCCCGCCCAAGGAGTCGCTCGCCGCGCTCTTCCTCATGGCTTCGGCCAACAGCCTGCTCATCCCGATGCTGAACAACCGGGTGGGCCAGGTCGAGGCGCTGCGGGACCTGGACTGGCCGACCCGCATCGCCCTGCACGTCTTCCTTGTCTTCTTCCCGCCGTCGTGCCTGCTGGGGATGATCAGCCCCGTCGCGGCGAAGATGGCGATCGTGACGGGCCAGCGGCTGGGGCGTACGATCGGCAGCGTTTATTCGTGGGGCACTATCGGGAGCATTCTCGGCACGTTCCTGACCGGGTATGTCCTGATCGCCAAGATGGGGACGACAGCGGTGCTGTTGATGGTCTCCGCAGTGCTGCTGGCGATGGCCTTAGCCTATGGCGGATCCAGCATCCTGCCCTATCTGTGGACCGGCGTCCTGCTCGCCGTGATGATTGCGGCATGGGCTCCGTTCGGGTGGGCCCGCACGATCGGCGAGCGGCTGGGATTCCGCGCGGCAGGGTCCGAGATGGTGTTCTTCGAGGACGAGTCGCAGTATTCCTACATCCGCGTGGAGGACGTGATCGAGACGCCAGGGCTGCGCTCGATGACGCTCGATTACCTGGTCCATGCCTACGTGGACATGGCCGACCCCGACTCGCTGCACTACGACTACGAGCGGATCTACGCCGGCGTCACCGAAGAGGCTGTTAGCGCCTACCACCCGGACGGGGAGGTGCGGGCGCTCTTCCTGGGCGGGGGAGGGTATGTGTTCCCGCGATGGTTCGTGCGCCGCTATCCCGGCGGCTACGGCGAGGTCGTGGAAATCGACCCGCAAGTGACGAGGGCCGCGTTCGAGGCGTTCGGGCTGGAGCGCGACACGCCGCTGAGAATCGTGCACTTGGACGCAAGGAACCGTGTCGAGGAACTGGCGGCCGGACCCGATCGTTCTGAATTGCAGGGCGGCTTCGACCTTGTCTACAACGACGCATTCAATCACTACTCCCCGCCGTTCCATCTCACAACGCTGGAGTACGTGCGCAAGTTGAGGACGCTGATGAGCGACGACTCCGTGTTCCTGGCCAACACCATCGACATTTTCCGGTCGGGCCAGTTCCTCGGAGCCATGATCAACACGGTCGAGCAGGTCTTCCCGTACGTGTACACGTTCTGCACGTCTCCGGGCGGCCCCACAGACGAGGACGAGCGAGACACCTTTGTGGTGGCCGGCTCGACCCGGCTCCTGGCTGTCCAGGACCTCGACTATCTGCAGTACAGCGCGGCCCTGCTCTCGCCGAGGGACACGGCAACTCTCCGCCGCCGGTCGCGGGGCCTCGTCCTGACCGACGACTACGCTCCGGTCGACAACCTGCTGACTCCGGTCATCCGTCTGGTCGAGAGGTGAGACAGGGCACTGGCGCCTACGACCGGATCTCCCTGGCATCGGTCTCGCTGCGCAGCTCGTAGACCCGCCCACGCCAGGAGATCCTGCGGCTGAGGCCGGCGCGGAGGCAGGCATACAGCCAGACCCAGGTTGTGATCGGCGCCAGCCAGAAGTAGGCCCATCCATGTCGCTCGAGCCAGGACTCGCGGTCCGGGAACACCAGCGTGCCCGCGTAGGCCCGGGTCGCGCCCTGCGCCATGCCGGGGAGAACGAGCAGGAGCAGCCCGCCGAGACCAAGCAGGCTGCCTTGGACGACCTGCAGCAGGCACAGGACCTGGGCGATGCCGTACAGCAGGTTGCTGGTGCAGCCGGCGAGCCACAGGCCGAAACCGTACACGCGAGTGATCGTCATCTGCCGCACCGTCCACTCGAGGAACTCCGGGCCGGTGCAGGAGCCGGTCGTGGCCACCATCGCCTCCGGGACGAACCGGATTCCCCGCCCCGCCGCGCGCAGGGCGGCAGTCAAGCTCAGGTCGTCGCTGACCGAGCGGCGCCAGTGGTCGCGGACGCGGGCCGAAACGAAGACATCGCGACGCAGCGCTGTGGCGCCCCCCCATGCGAAGCAGCCGTCCTTCCGGTCCATGATTGTCGTGACCGAGCAGTCCCAAACGCTGCGAAGCAGCGGCCAGAAGCCCCCTTCCTCGGGAAAGTGCCAGCGGTAGCCGGTGACGGCGCCCAGTCCGCTCTCGCTCAGCGGCCCGACAAGCTTCCTGAGCCAGTCGGGAGACACGTGACCGTCCGAGTCCGCGAAGGCCAGCACCTCCGAATCGGAACCAGCCGCGTCGATGGCAGCCAGCAGGTTGTGAATCTTCTCTCCTGTGGTGGGCGGCGGCTCCCCCGCTACAACGATCCGGCAGTCCGCCCCGACCGAGGCGCGCGCCACGCGAAGTGCCGGGTCGGACGCGTCAGCGCAGCAGACCAGCAACCGGAACCGAGGGTAGTCCTGTGCTGCCAGGGAGGCGAGATTGGCGGCCAGGCCCGGCTCGGCTCCCTTGACAGGCACGATCAGCGCGACCGAGGGGAGCGCCTCGTCCGGCACTCGCCGCGCCTCCCGAACACGCTCCTCGACATAGGTGATATAGTCACGCCCGCGCCGGACGGAAAGCAGGATCAAGACCACAGCAGGGACGGAGAAGATCCAGAAGAGCGCGCCGAGCAAGTGGGAGCATAGCACGCGACCATCGGCGGCACGCGAGGTGGTGTGGAAGCCCCGAGCGAGCGCGCTCTCCAGCCGGTCGTCAATCGCTGACGCGAGTAGGCCACGGGAATCGAGCGCAGCCTCGCAACAACGAATTGCACGCTGGGAAGCAGCGTGTAACTCCAGCCCCGACCCAGCCGATGGATGCAGTAGAATCGGGAGGCTACGAGTTCGGGCCGCAGGCAGGATCGCGGCGCTGCGGGCAGGGACCGGCGAGCTGGCATGAGGCCGCGCGTCGTCCGCAAGTCAGGTGGCGGGCGTGACGGACCGAAGCGAAGCAGCAGATAGTGGAGTCTCCATCGATGTCTCAGAACAGTATTTCTCCAGTGCTTGTGCTATCGACGGGCCGCTGCGGTTCCACGATGATCTCGGAGATGCTCAATCTGCACCCGTCCATTCTCAGTCTGTCGGAATGGTTCTCATTCTTAGTGTTCAAGACGTTCTCTAACAAGAATGTCGATGGCGCGGGATTCTGGGAGCTCTTATCGGGGCAATGGAAGGGATTGAGAGCATTGCTCAGCCAAGAAAAGGTAATGAAGGAGATCATCTATCCGTTCGATTCACCGAATGCTAGATTCACTCGCGAGACTGTCCCGGCGATTTCCGCGACATCGCTCCCGCATCTGACGCCGGATCACGATCGATTGATCGATGAAATCAAGGCTGCTGTGATCGACCTTCCGAAGGATAATCTTGGAAATCAGTTTCGGTACCTCTTCAATTGGCTCTCCGAGCGCTTCGGGTGCGCAGTATGGGTCGAGAGATCCGGCGGATCTCTGATGTATGGACCGATGCTCATGCGTCTATTTCCCGAGGCGCGCGTGGTCCATATTTTCCGAGACGGGCGCGATACGGCTCTATCGATGCACAAGCATCATGCGTTCAATATGACGATTTCTGCAAGATCCAAGCTGCTATCTCTCGGAATTGAAACGCTGCGGCATGAACCATTCGATGTGTATAAGCCAAGTAGACTTGAGTGGATTGGTCGAAAGGTATGGTCAACATATTTCAGAAGGACTGATTTCATGAAGATGCTGCAAGGCACTCACGATCTCGTTTCGTACGGCAAGCTCTGGAGCGACATGATGCTGTTTGGCAATGCATATCTGAGCCCGCTGCCTGCGGACCGCGTGCTGAACCTGCGGTTCGAGGACTTCACAGTGAAACCGCATGAGGAACTCCGAAAGCTGGTCGACTTCATTGATCCCGGATTGGACAGCGATGCTTGGCTGGCAGAAGCCGCGAAGATTCCGAGAGTGCTGCCGCCACGATACAAGAAGCTTGACGCCAGTGTGCGCGAGGCGCTCACCGAAGCGTGCGCGCCGGGGCTCAAGTCCTACGGGTACGATCTCTAGCGAAGGGACGTCGCAGTGCGGGACCGGCAGGCCGTAGGGCACTCCCTCGGCAGCTCGGAGGCTGGCCGGAGGGTTCTAGGACAAACGGCGGGGGGCGTTGCAAGAGCCGCAAGGCCGCCTCGGGCCGAAACCTGGCATGGGATATCGAGCCGGGTGCAGACGATTGATGGGGCTCGCCATCAGTACCCGCTCGGGTGGAGTTCCTCGAGACCCAGGCACTGTCTTCATCCCGGTTCCAGCGCATCTCGAGTTAACGCGGCGAACGGTCGATCTGACAGCGGCAAAGAACGGGTCCCGGCTCGCCGGGTGCAATCGAGCGGAACGAGCTGAACGCCCGCGGTAGCGGACTGGCTGGCGAACTCGGGAGAGCGTATGTCTGGCCGGATGTGAACCGCGGAATTCGATGGGAGATGCCTGACTGGGTGGTACGCTAGGTCGATCGTGACGTTTGGGGAAGAACTCGCGCTACTGCTGCTCGACGAGCGCACCGGCACCTTCTGGCCCGTTCACGACGCACTGCTCGATCGGGCCTTCGCCGGCTCCGCTCTGATGGACCTCGCTCGGTCGGACCGCGTCGACACCGATCTCGACCGATTGGTGGTGCTAGACGCGAAGCCGCTGCGCGATGACATTCTCGATCCTGTCCTTAAGGAAGTAGCGGAGTACGAATCGCCGGAAGGTGCCGCTTTCTGGGTCACGCGAATCGCGGAAGCGAGCGGCAAGGACCTTCGAGCTAAGTTCATTGAGCGCTTGGTGACGTCAGGAATTCTAGAAGCCGACGAAGGCGGGTTCTGGTCATTCGTTCCATCCATTCGGCATGCTCGTAGGTACCCATCTGTAGATGTTGGAAAACGTGAAGAAATTCACTTGAGGGTAATGCGCATCCTTTTCGACGAGGATATCCCCGATCCGGATGACGTGGCAATCGTAAGCCTAGCAGATTCTTGTGGATTATTCAGGCATATATTGACATTGGAAGAATTGCAATCAGTCCGGGACAGGATCGAGCTCGTCACGCGCATGGACCTGATTGGTAGGTCTATCATTCAAACAATCAAAGCTGCATCGGATCTCCGATCAGCTTGGATCGCCAGAGCTACTCGAGAGATTCCCACCGCGCCGAAACCCGACACACTGACGCTTCTTCGCGGCGGTTACATCGACTACTTGAAAGAGCAGTATGCGAAGTATGGCCCGATATTCCAGACTTCTGCGCGCGGGCAGAGCGCTGTCATCATGGTGGGAGCCAAGGCAAATCAATTCTTCAATAAATATGATCAAACGCACTTTCGGTCAACAGAGTTCTGGAGCCAGAACGATCGTAATTTCGGGGCGAATCGGTCGGTGTTCAGCATGTTTGGTGAGGACCACTTCCGCATGCGTCGAATCAAGTCGCCCGGATATTCAAGAAAGATGGGAGAAGATCAAGTCCCCGACCTAATCCGGGTGGTGCGCGAAGAAATTGCGTCCTGGCCGATCAATAAACCCATCAGAGGAACAAAATTATTCAAGCGGATCATTTATAATCTATCGGCAAATTTGCTCATGGGCATGTCGGTGCCAGAGTACTTCGAGGACCTTGACGAGTTCTTGGAGTCCTCGCTCATGGTCACCCTAGAGCGGTATCCGGTGAAGAGGATGCAGCAGAAACGACTGCGCCGCATCGACGCCCGGCTGGACGAGTTGGCAAGCAAGATCATTGAGGCGCATGATCCGGAGCAGAGGGAGCGGAGCGGTCGGCCGCCAGACCTCGTGGACGCCATGCTTGCGCTGAACCGCAGCGAGCCTCAGTTCATGCCGGAGACAGATCTGAAGCTGGCTGTGCTTGAACCGCTATGGATTCCGGTCGACACGACTGGCCATGTCAGCGGTTTCATGATGTACTTTCTGCTCAAGCACGCCGACATCCGAGAGCAGCTCACCGCCGAGGCCGATGCGCTGTTCGCCGAGAGCGAAACCGCCCCCTCATTCCAATCGATCTTGGGGCTCGACGTCACGAGGCGTACCTTCTTGGAGACCGCACGCATCTATCCGCCGCTGATGGGCATCAGCAGGACTGCGAGCAACACCTTCGAATTCGAAGGCTGCAAGGTGCCCGCCGGGTCGAAGGTCCTGGTGGCGATGGGTATTCCGCACACGATGGAAGAGTACTTCCCCGACCCGGGTCGGTTCGATATCGACCGCTTCAAGGCTCCTCGGAACGAGCACTCCCAGCCGGGCGTGTACATGCCGTTCGGGGTGGGCACGCACCGTTGCTTGGGCGGGCACTTGGCGGAGTTCTTGATCGCAGCGACGTTCGCGACGATCCTGCACGATGTGGAGGTCGAGCTCTGCCCTCCCAGCTACACCGTGACCGACAAGCAGATCAGCTACGTTCCGACGATCCACCTGAAGAAATCGTTCCGGTTCCGCGTGCTTCGCAGGCGCAGGTGAGTCGTCGGCTGGATGGGCAAAGGCGAGCGCGCCAGTTAATCGCTGCGGCCGTTCCGGCGAGGCCTGCGGGCCGCCACGGACGCAGGCGAGGGATTTCGCGGGGGAACGGACAAGAGCAGAATCAGGGCTGGGCTGGACTGGGGCGGATGCGCCTACGCCCGGACTCGCGTAGTGCCGCACGCTGCTGCCGGCAGGCAAGACACCGCACTCGCACCGGCAGGCCTGGCTCGGCGGGGAGGCAGCGAGCGCACCCGAGGCAGTTTCCTCTGGTCGCTCCTGCGGACAGCTGCCAGGATCCTTCGAGCGCAGGCGTTCGGAAGGGCGCCGGCGGATCCGCGGTCGCAGGTCAACGAGCATCGTTGGCGGCTTGGCCCGGAACCGACGCGATCAGCGGCGGCTGGTTCACGGGCTGGTCGAGGTTCCGTGGCCAATATCGGCGAGCATTGGGCAGTCAGTCGGCGCCAGGCCCGATTTCCACCCTGCAGGGATCGCGTGAGGCTACGGGCTCGGCAAGCACGCTTCCTGCCCTGCTGGCCCCGGCGCAACATGCGCCCCTGCCGATTCGGGACGCCACGACAGGGGCGGCACTGCGTGATACGTTGTGGAACTGATGGATCTCGCCGGGAAACGAGAGGAACTGCGACGCCGAGACGCGGCAGCGCTTGCGGGCGGGGGCCCGGAGCGGGCCAAGCGCCAGAAGGAAGCGGGCAAGCTGTCCGCCCGAGAGCGCCTCGACCTGCTGCTGGACGAAGGAACGTTCCAGGAGCTCGACCGTCTGGCAGCTCACGACTGCGTCGATTTCGGGATGGAGTCTCAAGGAGTTCCGGGAGACGGATTCGTCACCGGCTACGGGAAGATTGACGGGCGGACCGCTTTCGCGTTCGCGCACGACTTCACCGTCTTCGGCGGCTCCCTGTCCCGGCAGAACGCAAACAAGATCTGCAAGGTGATGGACCTGGCCATGAAGACCGGGGCGCCTGTCATCGGACTGAACGATTCGGGCGGCGCCAGGATCCACGAAGGCGTGGCTTCGCTGGCCGGATACGCGGACATCTTCCTGCGCAACACCCTCGCCAGCGGCGTCATCCCGCAGATCTCGGCCATCATGGGCCCGTGCGCCGGCGGAGCAGTCTACTCGCCCGCCATCACCGATTTCGTCTTCATGGTCGATGAGACGAGCCACATGTTCGTGACGGGTCCGGACGTGATCCGGACCGTCACCCATGAGGAGGTCAGCAAGGAGAAGCTGGGAGGCGGACGCACCCACAACGCCGAGAGCGGGGTGGCGCACTTCCTCGCGGCGGACGACACGCACTGCCTGCAGATGATCCGGGAACTGCTGGGCTTCTTGCCGCCGAACAACCTCGACGACCCGCCCTTCCGCGCCACGAGCGACCCTGCTGACCGTTCGGACCCCGGACTGGACGAGATCGTGCCGGCGGAGCCGGACATTCCCTACGACATCAAGCAGGTGGTGACCCGCGTGGTGGACGACGGCTATTTCTTCGAGGTGCAGGAGCACTTCGCGCAGAACATCGTCGTGGGATTCGGGAGGCTGGCCGGCCGCCCGGTGGGCATCGTGGCCAACCAGCCGGCAGTCCTGGCGGGGTGCCTGGACATCGACGCCTCGCTGAAGGGGGCCCGGTTCGTGCGCTTCTGCGACTGCTTCAACATTCCGATCGTGACCTTCGAGGACGTGCCTGGCTTCCTGCCGGGCATCGCGCAGGAGCACGGCGGCATCATCAAGCACGGCGCGAAGCTCGTCTACGCCTTCTGCGAAGCCACCGTGCCGAAGGTGACCGTGATCACCCGCAAGGCATACGGCGGTGCGTACTGCGTGATGGGATCCAAGCATGTCCGCACGGACATCAACCTTGCCTACCCCACAGCCGAAATCGCGGTGATGGGCCCGGAGGGCGCGGTGAACATCCTGTACCGGCGCGAGCTGGCAGCCGCGGACGATCCAGAGGCTTTCCGCAAGGAGAGGATCGAGGAATTCACCGAGCGGTTCGCCAATCCCTACCGGGCCGCCGAGAAGGGCTGGATCGACGAGGTCATCGAGCCTCGGGACACGCGGGCGCGGCTGGCGAGCGCCCTCGAGATGCTAGACAGCAAGAAGGAATGGTCGCCAGCGAAGAAGCACGGGAACATCCCGCTCTGATCGCGGTGCCGGCGACGGGCGCTACGCCTGTTCCAGGTGGCTGAAGAAGAAGGCCCGCTCGGCCGCCGCGGTCTCGGGCGCGTCCGAGCCGTGGATCGCGTTCTTCTCCACGTCCGACCCGTAGAGGTTGCGGATCGTGCCCTCTGCGGCCTTTTGGGAGTCAGTGGCACCCATCACCTCGCGAAGGGTGCCGATCGCATTCTCCCGTTCGAGCACCATCGGAACGATGGGGCCGGACGTCATGAACGAGACCAGGCTCTCGAAGAAGGGCCGTTCGCGATGGACAGCGTAGAAGCTGCGGGCCTGCGCCTCGGTCAGGGCTAGCTTCTTCATCGCTACGACGGCAAACCCCTGGCGCTCCAGGTGGGCGATGATGCTGCCGGTGTTGCCGGCGGCAACCGCGTCCGGCTTGATGATGGTGAGAGTGCGTTCGATTGGCATGGCTGGCTACTTGCGCGCTAGAGGGCAGGCTGGGGATGCTGGCGGCTTCCGGATCGGCCTATAGCATCTCGGCCAGAGTGGAACCGAGGTCGGCGGGGCTGGCAGCCACGGAGATGCCGGCTGCGGTCATCGCGGCCTGCTTCTCTTGCGCGGTGCCCTTCCCTCCCGCGATGATTGCCCCTGCGTGCCCCATCCGCCGGCCGGGCGGGGCGGTGGCTCCCGCGATGAAGCCGGCGATCGGCTTCGTGAAGTTCGACTTGACGAATTCGGCGGCTTCCTCTTCGGCCGTGCCGCCGATCTCGCCGATCATGATGACCCCGGCTGTATCGGGATCCTCCTCGAAGAGGGCCAGGATGTCGATGAAGCTGGACCCGATGATGGGATCCCCGCCAATGCCGATGCAGGTCGACTGCCCGATTCCAAGAGAACTGAGCTGTCCGACAGCCTCGTACGTCAGCGTCCCGGACCTGGAGACCACCCCGACGGAACCCGGCTGGTGGATGTGCCCGGGCATGATGCCGAGCTTGCACTTGCCGGGAGAGATCACTCCCGGGCAGTTCGGGCCGATCAGGCGGGTGGCGCTTCCCTCCAGGGCGGCGGCGACCGGGACCATGTCGCGCACCGGAATGCCCTCGGTGATGCAGGCGACCAGGCCGATCCCGGACTCGGCCGCCTCCAGAACGGCGTCGGCTGCGCCCGCAGCCGGGACAAACAGTATCGAAGCGTCCGGCCGCGCATGCTGGCACGCTTCGCGCACCGTGTCGAACACCGGGAACCCGAGCGCCTCCTGCCCGCCCCGCCCGGGATGGACCCCCGCAACGATGTTCGCGCCGAAGCGCATGCACTGCTCGGCGTGGAAGAGGCCGGCCCGGCCGAGGCCCTGGACCATGACCCGTGTGTCTTCGTTGACTAGGATGCTCATGGGTTCGGTACGCTACGCGGCCCGCGCGACAGCTTGCCGAGCGGCTTCCTTCATGTCGGGCGCGACGATGAAGTCCAGTCCGGAGGCGGCCAGGATCTCGCGCCCTCGCTCTACGTTGGTGCCCTCGAGGCGGAGCACCATCGGCACTTCGATCGCCAGTTCCCGGGCCGCTGCCACGATGCCCTCCGCGAGCACGTCGACCTTCAGGATCCCGCCGAAGATGTTGATGAGGATAGCCCGCACGTTCGGGTCCGAGAGGATGATCCGGAAGCCGTTCTTGATCTGCTCCTTGTCGGCGCCGCCGCCCACGTCGAGGAAGTTCGCGGGCATCCCGCCAGCGAACTGGATGATATCCATGGTGGCCATCGCCAGCCCGGCCCCGTTGACCATGCAACCGACGTTCCCGTCCAGCTTGATGTAGTTGAGGCCATGGTCGATGGCATCGGTTTCGAGCGGCTCTTCCTCGTCCAGGTCCCGCAGCTTGGCCAGGTCCGCATGGCGGAACAGCGCGCTGTCGTCAATGTCCATCTTCGCGTCGAGCGCAACCGCGCGGCCGTCGCTGGTGAGAACGAAAGGATTGATCTCCACCAAGGAGGCGTCCGCTTCGTGGTAAGCCCGGGCCAATGCCTGCATGGCAGCCACGGAGGGCTTGAACGCGTCTCCTCCGATACCGAGAGCGAACGCGAGCCGGCGGGCTTGGTACGGCCGTAGCTGCGAGCCCTCGATCGTCTCCCGAAGGATCGCCCCGGGGTCCGCCGCCGCGACTTCCTCGATCTCCATGCCGCCCTGCGAGGAGGCCATGAACACGGGCCGGGCAACCGCGCGATCGAGAGTGATGCCCAGATAGATCTCGCGGGCGATCGGCAGCTGCTCCTCGATCAGGACCCGCTTCACGGCCCTGCCCTCCGGACCGGTCTGGTGCGTGACCAGGTTCATGCCGAGTATCTGCGCCGCGCGCTCCTCGGCGTCGCCGGCGCTGCCGGCCAGCTTGACCCCGCCTCCCTTGCCGCGGCCGCCGGCGTGGATCTGCGCCTTGACGACAACCTTGCCGCCCAGCCGCTCGGCGGCGTCCCGGGCCTCTGCGGCCGTGGCCGCCACGATCCCCCGGGGAGTGGGCACGCCGTACGCGCGCAGAACCTCCTTGGCCTGGAACTCGTGGATCTTCATGGATCGGGGGCCCGTAGGGTACGATCAGGGAATCGCGACGGGGGCCCGAACTTCCACTATATCGGGCAGCCGAAGGCGAGCGCAATGCCATGCTGGCCGTTCGAGAAGCCCTGCACAGAGCCGCAGGCCAACACGACCTGAGCGAAGAGCAGGCCAACGCAGCGATGCTCGAAATCCTGCGCGGCGACTCAACCTCCGCCCTGACCGGGGCCTTGCTGACAGCTCTGCGGATGAAGGGCGAGACAGCCCCGGAAGTGACGGGGTTCGCGAGGGCGATGCGCGCCCATGCACACCGGGTGACGCCCGCAAGGACCCCGCCCGAGCGGCTTGCCGACACCTGCGGGACGGGAGGCGACGGCGGCGGGACATTCAACATCTCGACGGCGGCAGCACTCGTCGCGGCCGGGGCCGGTCTCGCCATTGCGAAGCACGGGAACCGCTCGATCTCGAGCCGCTGCGGCTCGGCCGACGTGCTGGAGGAATTGGGCGTCTTCGTCGGCCTGGACCCCGAGCAGGTCGCCGGTTCGATCGACGAAGCGGGGATCGGCTTCCTGTTCGCGCCCGGGCTGCATCCGGCGATGCGCCACGCCGGCCCGGTTCGAAAGGAGCTGGGCATGCGGACGGTCTTCAACATGCTCGGGCCGCTGACCAATCCGGCAGGGGCGGAGACACAGGTGATGGGCGTGTACGACCGCGCGATCGTGAGCCTGGCCGCGGAGACGCTATTGCGCCTGGGATGCCGGCAGGCGCTGGTCGTGCACGGCAGCGACGGGATGGACGAAATCACCCTGACGGGGCCGACCCACTACGCGGAAATCCGGCTGGGGACGATCCAGCAGGGGGCGGTGGAACCCGAGGACTTCGGGCTGCAAACGCGCGACATGGACGGGACCGCCGGAGGGGACGCCTCCACAAATGCCGCGATCATCCGCTCGGTGCTGGACGGGGAGCGCGGCCCGGCTCGGGACCTGGTGCTGCTGAACGCGGGGGCGGTGCTGCGGATCGCCGGGCTCGCCGCCGACTGGAGGGAGGGCGCGGGGCTAGCTGCCGAATCCGTCGACTCCGGGGCCGCACGCGACAAGCTGGACGAACTGGCTGCGTACTCCAGCCGCTTCGCCTGAACTGCCAGGCCCCCGAAGCGGGCTCAGTCGCTTTCGAGTTCGCGCTCGAGCTTGCCAATCCGACGTGCCAGCGCAGCCGCCAGCCGGTCCGGCATCCTGTCGTACCCGTCCTCCCCGGCAGCGCGCTTGCGTTCCGCCTCCCGGAAGGCGTCGAGAGCGGCCTCGCGGTTCCCGGCGCCAATGTCCATGGCTGCCGCTTCCAAGGCGAACGTGTAGGCCCGGGGAAAGTCGGCCGCAAGCGATCGGAAGAGCTCCCCGGCTTCCGCGTGGCGCCGTTCCCGGCGCAGCAGCACGGCGAGCAGCACCCTCGCCTCGTTCCGGCTGACATCGCCATCGACCGCCACGCGCGTGATCATCTCCCGCCCCTTCCGCTTGTCGCCCCGGTAGCCGCTCACGGCGATCAGCGCCCGAAGGGCCCAGGGAAGGCTGCCGAGGATGTACTCGTCCAGGCCCGCCACGAGAGAACCGTCCACGAATTCGGGATACAGCTCCCAGACGCGGTAGCTGGCGGCGCGCGCGCGGCGGCCGCTGGCGAGAGCCTTGAAGTACGCCTTCCCGACCATGAATTCGAAGGCCGCGCGAACCGCAAGGACCCGAGCCAGCGAGTGCAGGGCCATCCGGTCATCCGGCTCGGTCTCGAGGATGCGCTCGCACGCCGCGCGGCCTCGCTCGAGCGTGTCGCGGATGCGGGCGTTGATCTGCGGGTCCGGCTTCGGCTTCTCGATATCGTTGTATTCCTCGTCGTCGTGGAAGGCGCCCGTCCCGACCATGCCGAGCCGGTTGAGTTCCTGGTACAGCAGCGCCTTCCCGTAGTGGAAGTGCGCGCGGGGGCTTGACGGCTCCCGGTCGAGGGCCAGCCGGAAGCTCTCCACGGCCGCGTCGAACTCCCGGTTGAAGTAGTGCTCGATGCCTGCGGAGTGAGGGTCGGGGCTGCCCGCGGCCGACAAGGCCGGTCCGGTCAAAGCCAGCAGGGCCGCGGACGCGCAGAGGGCACGGAGAGACCCCGCCGCGGACGCCCTACTTGAACACGAGCACCTCAAAAAAGTCATCCGTCTTCAAGAAGTAATGCACTGTCCGGAACTGGGGGAAAATGGTCTCGAACGTCCGCGGGCTGAACTCTCGTTCCCGGCGGCTGCGCCGGACCTCCCGCAATGAGAGGACGTCATCCGACTCGATTGTGCACTGATACACGGGAACCGGTTGATCGGATGGATCGCCGTGGAACATGCAGAAGATGACGCCTTGGGGTCGGATGATCTCGGCCAGGTGCGCGATGGTCGCCCTCAGCGTAGCGGCGTCGAGGTGCTGCAACACGTCCCAGGCGAGGATCGCATCGAAGCTGTTCGTGTTGTAGTCGAGTTCCTGGCGAAGCATCAGACTCGCTGAGTCGGAGGTGAACTCGCGACCCTCGCTGGCGCGAGTCGACCGCGCTTCATCGACGTAGCGGAGCAGGTCGACGAACGTAACGCGGTGCCCCAGCCTGCTGAGGCACGCTGTGGTGCCGTGGGAGATCATGCCCAGGTCCAGCACGTGAAGATTGTGGGAATCGCCGAGCAGGCTGATAAGGCGACTGAGGGCCTGACTGGTACGTCCCCCGGGCGGCGACTGGGCAGCTATGAGTGGCGCGCGGGCCCCCGAGCCGCTCTTGTTCTTTTTCCCGGGCACCGAGCCGCTGCCGGCAGACCGGGCCCTCCTGCCTAGCCAGAACGCCACTGCTGATCGTTCCTCAGCTCGCCGGACGATATCCTGCCGGCGTCCCGTCGCCTAGCGGTGTCCGCGACCCGTAGCCGCAGGGGCCCGGCGGGTCGCTCCGGACGGGGGTGCATCGCGCGGCGCCGCTCATCCCTTGGCGGGCGGAGCCGGGGCTGGGGCCGCAGCGGCCGGGGCGGGTGCGGGCTGGACCGTGAGATCCTTCTCTGGCGAAGGAGGCTCGGGCGGGCTGGATGGCTTGGCCGGCTCCGCCGTGGGCATCTCGCTCGTGCCCCGGAATATGGCGCCGTCCTCGATGACGAGGCGGCTGGCGACTAGATCCCCTTCCAAGTGGCCGCGATGCTTGATTTCGGCCTTCTCGGTGACCTTGACCTTGCCGTGGAGCCTGCCCTCGAGAATGAGCGAGCGGGCATGCACCTCGGCTCGAACGACGCTGTTCGGGCCGACCAGGAGTAGGTGTTCGGGGACAGTCACCTTGCCTTCGACCCTGCCGTCGATGCGAAGGTCCTCCCCCGCGTCGATCTCGCCACTGAAACTGACCGTCTCGCCGATCCTCGAAGACGATGGCGGCGCCTTGGGGGCACGGGACTTCGGCGCTGCCTGCGGGGAGGGCCCTGCCGGCCGAGCGTGAGGTTGGGGGGTTGATTGCGCCGCCGGCTGGGCTTGCAATCCCAGCTTCGAATCGTCCTGGCCTTCCTCGCCGTCGCGTCGTCGCCACATGTTTATGCTCCTGAGTCGATCCCGGCTCGGGCAAGGGCCCTGGCTGCCGACACTCAACGAGATTGTATTATAAACTTGCGCAGGAGGCTGCCCCCCCGCAGGACCGGTGCACGAGCCGGACGGACTAGCCGGTTCTTGGGTGCCGGGAAGGGCCCGCCAGCACCGGCGGTACGGCGGCCGGGAGCGCTGGAGAGGCCGTTCGAGGCCTCGTCCGCGGAACTGCTCTCATGGACGCTTTTGCCCTGACCCGGTCACTGATCGACATCGATTCCGTAACTCCGAACGAAGGAGAGATCGGGAACTTCCTGTTCGACTACCTCCAGCCGCTCGCGGACCACTACGGCGGCGTGATCGAACGGCAGGAGGTAGAGCCCGGTCGGTTTAACGTGTGGGCGCATTGGGGCAGTCCGGACGTCGTCTTGTCCACGCACATGGACACCGTGCCCCCGTTCATTCCCTCGCGAGAGGACAGCGATTTCATCTGGGGCCGGGGAGCGTGCGACACCCACGGAATCGCCGCCGCGATGATCAAGGCCGTGGAAGCGATGCTCGCGGAGGGTGTCCGGGATCTGGGGATCCTGCTAGTGGTCGGCGAGGAAGTGGACGGGGCCGGTGCGCGGCACGCCAATCTGAATCCCCCGGCGGTAAAGTACCTGATCAACGGGGAGCCCACCTCGAACATGCTCGCGCTGGCATCGAAGGGGACACTGGGGCTCAACATCCGAGCCGCGGGCCGCGCGTGCCACTCGGCCTATCCGGAACTCGGGGATTCCGCGATCCATCGGCTGCTGGACGGCCTGGAGCGACTGCGAAAGGTGGACTGGCCATCGGACCGCGAGCTGGGCGAGGTGACAGTGAATGTCGGAACCCTGGACGGCGGACAGGCCGGGAACATCGTGGCGGACCACGCATCGGCCGCGGTTGTCATCCGGGTCGTGGCGGACATCGGGGAGACCGAGGCCCTGGCCATGGAGGCGCTGGAAGGTCTCGATGTCGAGGTCTTCGCCCGCACCCCGGCTCTGCGCCTAGTCGGCATCCACGGGTTCGAATCATCGATCGTGAAGTACACAACCGACATTCCCAAGCTTTCGAACTGGGGCCGGCCGCTGCTGATCGGTCCCGGATCAATCCACGACGCGCACACTGCTGACGAGCGGATCCCGAAAGCGGAGATTGTCGAGGCGATCGGCCTGTACAGGAAGCTGGCGTTGTCGCTAAAGGGAATCGATCCCTACGGGCCCAAGGGCTAGCGACGCCCGAGAAGGGATCGGACAACTGGTGAGAGGCGGCTTCCGGGTCTTCGACACGCACACCCACCTCGGGCGGGCGAGGCACTCGGGGCGGGTGACGACGCTCCCGGACATGCTGGGGACGATGGACAGGGCCGGAATCGACCGGTCCCTGCTGATTCCGTTCCCGGTGGTGGAGGACTATCGCCGCGAGCACGACGAGATCGGCGCCGCGCTGGCGTCCCACCCGGACCGGTTCGCGGGCGCCGCGTGCCTGGACCCGTTCGTCCCGGAGTCCGTGTTCCGGGACGAGGTCCGGCGGTGCCGGGAATCCTACGGCTTCCAGGCGCTCAAGCTGCAGCCGCAGTATCAGGGACTCAACCCTCTGTCGGAACGGAGCGCGTTCCTGTTCGAGACGGCGCTCGAGAACTCCATGGTCCTGGTCTGCCATACCGGCGCCGGTGCGCCGTTCGCGCTGCCGTCCCTGTTCATCCACCCGGCCCGCCGCTATCCTGACCTTCGGATCGTGCTGGGTCATGCGGGCGGGGGCATCTACGCGCTGGAGGCGGTGGTGGCGGCGAGCGTGTGCCCGAACATCTTCATCGAGCTCTCGACCGTGACCCCGCACGCGGTACTGGAGATCCTCGGGCACGTGGGACCGGAGCGGCTGATGGCTGGATCCGACCTGCCGGAAAGCGTTGAGACCGAGATCGGCAAGATCCAGGGACTGCCGATTCCCGAAGACGACAAGCGGGCCATCCTCTGGGACGTGCCTTGCAGGGTCTTCGGCGGCTAGTGGAATGAGGAAGGCCCTTGTCCGGACCCGACCGCCCCTGCCATACTGGTAGCCGGTCGCTGGGGGGGTTGGGGCCGGTAAGGACTGCATGGCAAAAGAAGAGGGAATCGAGGTCACGGGCACGATCATCGAGCGCCATCCCGGCGGCATTTTCAGCGTGGAACTGGACGACAAGCACAAGGTTCTCGCCCAGATCGCCGGCAAGCTCCGCAAGCACCGGATCCGGATCCTGACTGGCGACCGGGTCAACGTGGAGTTGTCCCCGTACGACCTGACACGCGGAAGGATCGTCTACCGCTACCGCAGCTAGGAGCCGGACAGGGTTGGTCCGGCGTGGCGGGAGCGGTCGCTCCGCCCCGGCAGGTGGCACACTGAGCTGCATCCGATGAAGCTGTACGTGCTGCGCCATGCGATCGCCGAGGATCACGCGCCCGGTCTTCCGGATTCAGGGCGACAGCTCACCGACCGAGGGAGAGCGAAGGCAAGGCGGGTGCTGTCCCACGCGCACCGCATCGGCGTGCAACCCGCCGAGATCGTGACCAGCCCGTACGACCGGGCGGCACAGACAGCAGCCATCGCCCGGGAGGAGCTGCACTTCGCTGGACAGCTCGTAGTAACGCAGGCGCTGGTCCCGTTCGTGAGCGTATTCGACCTCTGGGGGCAGCTGCGCCCATACACAGTGGCAGGAGACCTGATGGTCGTGGGCCACAACCCCCAGCTCAGCTCGCTCGTCCTCTGGCTGCTCGGGGCCCGCTCGGACTCGCTGTGGCTGAAGAAGGCCGGCCTCGTGTGCCTCGAGATCGACCACCCGGGCTCCCAGCCCAGGGCGACGCTGGACTGGCTGCTGACGCCCGGGTCCGTAGGAAGCTAAGCGGCACTCGGATCCCGCAATGGGGGACCCGCGCCTTCGCTGGAATCAATGCCGGAACGCTTCGCAGCGCTCCACCGCCCGGTGGGCAGGTATTTTCGGAGACGCCGGCTCCGGTGGCTGGCCCGGACCTTCCGCCTGCGCGAGTCGACTACCGTGCTCGACCTGGGCGGGAGCGAGTACTACTGGCACTGGATTTCACCCCGGCCCTCAGTGACGGTCGCGAACTTCGAGTCCCGGGACATCGATCCGGAGCGGCTGCCATGGGTCCAGGCTGACGGGCGGCGGCTACCGTTCCGCAGCGGCTCGTTCGACCTGGTGTACTGCAATTCCGTCGTGGAGCACCTCCCGGACGAGCCGAGCAGGCAGGCGATGGCCCGCGAGATCGCACGCGTGGGTCGCGCCTACTGCGTCCAGACACCCAACCGGTGGTTCCCGGTGGACGCCCATACGCTGACCCCCTTCTTTCACTTCCTTCCAAGGAGCTGGCAAGCCCGCCTGGCAAGGAATTTCACGGTGTGGGGATGGCTGCAGCGCCCCGGGCCGGCGGAGGCACGGGGCTTCGTGGAGAACACCAACCTGCTTGCGGCAAGAGACCTACGCAGGATCTTTCCCGACGCCGCGATCCGGCGGGAGCGTTTCCTGTGCCTGACGAAGTCCGTCTCGGCAGTCCGCCAGGAGGCGCGGAAGGTCGCGGACGGAGTCCAGTAGCCAGTCCGGCTGCTCCTCCGACTGCAAGTCGCTCGGCCGGAACTTTCCGGTGCGGACCAAGGCGGAGCGCAGTCCGGCACGTTTGGCGCCGAGTGCGTCGGCGCGGAGGTCGTCTCCGATCATGAGGACATCCCCGGGCGGTAGACCCAGCCGGCGGCAGGCCTGCTGGAAGAAGTCCTTGGAGGGCTTGCCGAGAACCGTTGCCTTGCGGCCGGTGGCGCATTCCAGCGCCGCCACGAACGGCGCCACGTCCAGATTGGCGCCGTCGGGGCCCTGCCAGTACCGGGTCAGGCCCAGCGCAACGAGTTCGCGGCTCGGGTCCGCGTGGAGGAGGCGGAAGGCGCGGTTCAGCGTGGGATAGCTCCAGCCAGTCCCCAGGTCTCCGATGACCACGTAGCGAACGTCCGGGCCGTCCGGCACGGGTTCGGCCGCCAGCCCGCGAAACTCCTCGAGCGTCGCGGCCGGTACGAACGGCGCTGCGAGACCGTTGCCGCGAGCGCGAATCCAATCCGCCGCGGCGACGGACGGGGTAAGTATCTCGTCCGGCGGCACGACGATTCCGAAGCGGCCCAGCTTCTCGCACAGCGCGCTCCGGGGTCGCGATGTGGTGTTCGTGACGAACAGCGAGCCGATGCCGGCCCGCCTCACTTCAAGAACTGCCTCGGCGGCGCCGGCGATCGGCTGCTCGCCGTTGTACAGCACGCCGTCGAGATCGAAAAGGACGCCGCGGATCATCGGCTCAAGGCTAGCTCAGTCGGACGCCGCGGCAGGGTTCGGGGGACTGGCAGCGGCCTGCCGCCGACTCCAGAGCCTCCCGGCCTTCGCTACGAGTCGCCCCAGATCGCCTTCAGGCGCTGGTCACGTCCGCAGTTCCAGCGGTAGAACTTGTAGCGGACGGGGTTCTTGAGGTAGTAATCCTGGTGATACTCTTCGGCCGGGAAGAACTCCGGCGCCGGCAGGATTTCGGTACGGATCTTGCCGTGCTTCGAGGTTCGCTGGACCAGCGCGGCCCTCGACTCCTCGGCGACTTCCCGCTGCCTGTCGTCGAGAGCGAATACGGCGGTGAGGTACTGGGGCCCCTTGTCGCAGAATTGGCCGCGGGCGTCGAATGGATCGACGTTCCGCCAGAAGACCTCCAGTAGGGCGGCGTAGTCAACTCTCGCGGGATCGTACTCGATCCGGACAGCCTCGTAGTGCCCTGTCCTGCCGGACACGACGCTTCGGTAGTCGGCATCCTCGGCCGAGCCGCCGATATAGCCCGAAACGGTCGCCAGAACGCCGTCGAGCTTGTCGAACGGCGGCTCCATGCACCAAAAGCACCCGCCGGCGAAGATAGCCACCTCCGTTGCGGGCTTAGGCTCCTGCGCGGTCGATGCCGAAGCTCCCGCCAGAAGCAGCCCGGCGACGACAAGATGAACTCGAAATCTCATGGTTTTTCCCGCAAGCCTACCTTGAACTTCAACGCCGCGCCGTTAATGCAGTGCCGCTTGCCAGAAGGGGGCGGACCGTCGTCGAAGACGTGCCCGAGGTGTCCGCCGCATCGCCCGCAATGAACCTCGGTCCGGGTCATGAAGAACGACCGGTCGACCGCTGTCCCGACGGCCCCGACGATCGCCTCCCAGAAGCTGGGCCAGCCGGTACCGCTGTCGAATTTCGCCTGCGAGGAATACAGCGGGTTACCGCACCCCGCACAGTGAAACGTCCCGGCACGCTTCTCGCGGTTGAGAGGGCTCGATCCGGCGCGCTCGGTGCCGTGCCGGCGGAGCACGTAGTACTGCTCCGGCGAGAGGATGCGCTTCCACTCTTCCTCGGTGCGCACTATCTCGAACGCCTCCCTGGGAGGGTCAGCAGCCATGGCCGCGAGTGTAACGGAGGGAGCGGCCAGTACCGTTCGCCGCGTCATGCCAGCCAAGAGATCCTCTTCGTTCCGAATGGGGATCGTAGCGGAAAGTGGCAAGACGAGTTCGTCGCGACGACCGCTCCACTGCGATGACCATTCCCACACTGTTCCGGGCCAGCGCTAGCGTCAACACGCCACGTCAACCACCCAGCGGACCGATTGTTCATGCTAACCCCTCCCACCATGCTCTCACGATCGCACGATCAGGCGGAATCCTCGCGCTCCCATCGCTCTGTCGCGATTCATCGCGATATTCCCCAGGAATTTCGCTATCGCGTCCCCCTGCCCTGACGCTTGTCATCGCGCAACAAGAAACGCTCCCCACGAAACCCACTTCAAACTGAATTCGACCTTGAAGTCCTTACGTGGCTTCACGGAAGCGAACCAGCTCACCAAGCTGGGACGGGCTTCCGGCGTGATCCGGCCGGCGGGCACCGGGTCCAGTTTCTCGCTCGTAGCCGGAAGGGCTGGCGATGTCCTCGCAGCAGTCACCTGCCTCGGAACGGAGGCGTCCGGAACGGGCTGTTCGCGATCCCGCCGGTTCGGACCGAAGGCAGGCCGGTGAAGCACTCTCTCCGTGGCAGGCATCTGTCTTGCGTACGCCTTACGCGCTCACGTAGCTGCTCTGCAGGCCCCTGCTTGCCACTCCGGACCGGCACCGGGCGCCCGACCCCTCCGTGGCCAGCCGCATCATCGACCGCACAACCCGCGGCAACGACTCGATTGGCTGCCGCCAGAAGGCGATCGGGGGTAGTCTGCTTGGATGGCAAGGGCAGCGACGCTATAGGCTGGGTCGCCATCACTGCTCCTAGGACGACTATCAAGTGGCGTTTCACGGGCTCACTCTCCCTTCCGCAGGCCCGTCAGAACGCGGTACATGCGCCAACTCGCGCCCGCGCACTATTGGACGGCTCGCCACCGCATTCGAGTTTCCGTCAGTCGGCAGATAGTTCCGTCCAGCCGACCATGCGCGTTGCGACCGGGCTGCCACTATCGGCCGAGCCCGGCAACGCCGAAGCATTTGTCGAGCGGTTAGCCGGAAGCTCAGGTGACCAACTGGCGGACGATGTTGCCGCCGACATCGGTCAGGCGGAACTGGCGGCCTTGGTAGCGGTAGGTCAGTTTCGTGTGGTCGAGACCCAACTGGTGGAGCAAGGTGGCGTGCAGGTCGTGGACATGGACGGGGTCCGCGACCGCGTTGTAGCAGAAGTCGTCAGTCTCTCCGTAGGTGATTCCTGGCCTAATGCCGCCTCCAGCGAGCCAGATCGTGAAGCACCGCGGGTGGTGGTCGCGCCCGTAGGTCGAATCGGTCAGCTGCCCCTGGCAGTAGACCGTTCGCCCGAACTCCCCGCCCCAGACCACAAGCGTCTCATCGAGCAGGCCCCGCCGGTCCAGGTCCTCGACTAGCGCCGCCGAGGCCTGGTCCGTGTCCGCGCATTGTTTCGGAAGCTGCTGCGGCAGAGCACGGTGCTGGTCCCAGCCTCGATGGAAAAGCTGGACGAAACGGACGCCACGCTCGACCAGGCGTCGGGCGACGAGGCAGTGCCGAGCGTACGTGCCCGGCTGGCGCGCTGCCTCGCCGTACAGGTTGAACGTGGACTCGGGCTCGCCCGATAGGTCCATGAGATCCGGTACCGAGGCCTGCATGCGGAACGCCATCTCGTACTGTGCGATGCGCGTCTCGATTTCCGGATCCTCGTATCTCTCCTGCTGGATCCGGTTCAGGGCCGAGAGGTCGTCGAGGAACAGCCGCCGGCTGTCGCGGCTGACCCCTTCCGGGTCCGAGAGGTACAGGACGGGGTCGCCCTGGGACCGGAACTTGACGCCCTGGAAGCGGCTCGGCAGGAAACCGCTGCCCCAGAGGCGCGTGTACAGCGCCTGCCCGACTCTCCCGGACCCCCGCGATGTCATCACTACGAATGCCGGCAGATCTTCGTTCTCGCTGCCGAGACCGTAGGAGAGCCATGCCCCGATGCTCGGCCGCCCGGCGAGCTGCGCTCCCGTCTGGAGGAAGGTCACCGCGGGATCGTGGTTGATCGCCTCCGTATGCATGGTCCGGATGAACGAGAGCTTGTCGGCGATTCTGGCTGTATGGGGTAGCAGCTCGCTGACCCAGGCCCCCGATTCGCCGTGCTGCTTGAACTCGAACCAGGTCTTGTGAACAGGGAACGACTTCTGGGAAGCGGTCATCCCCGTCAGGCGCTGGCCCCGTCGAACCGAGTCCGGCAGCTCGGAGCCGTGCAGCTGGGCGAGCCGCGGCTTGTGGTCGAACAGATCGATCTGCGACGGCCCGCCGCTCTGGAACAGGTAGACGATGCGCTTGGCCTTCGCGGCGAAGTGCGGCAATCCCGGCAAGCCGGCCTGCGGGAGGCCCTCGCGTCCCATCAGGTGCAGCAACGCGGCAGTTCCAAGGCCGGTCCCCCCGCGACGGAAGAAATGGCGTCTCGTGATGCGGGCTGCAGCGTCGGATAGCGTCATTGCCTTGTCACTGTCTCGTCGAGGTTGATGATCATGCCGGCGGTCATCGCGTACGCCGCGAGCTCGGCTCGGTCGGTGCCCGTTCGAACCGGGCTGTCCCCTTGGCCGAGCAGCGCGCTCGCCGCGTCCGGATCGTCCTCGAAGTTCCGGAGCTGACGCTGGAAGGCCCCGTGCAGAATCTCCGCCTCCCGCGGGCCTGGGGGCCTGGAGGTCGCAGCCTCGAAGCCGAACGCCAGCCTCTCCGCCAGGGTCGTGCCCCCTTCGAAGTAGATCCGCTCGCCGAACTTCCGTGCCGCTTCCACAAACGTAACGTCGTTCATGAGGTTCAGGGCCTGCAGGGGGGTGTTCGTGCGCTCGGTCCGCACTGCGCAGGTCTCCCGGGTGGCGGAGTCGAAGTTGAGCATTGCCGGGGGCCCGATGGTCCGCCGCCAGTAGGTGTACAGGCTCCGCCGGTACAGGTCATCGCCCTGCCCGCGCTCGTACCCGCCGCCTGCCGCGATGTCGAACCAAAGGCCTTCAGGCTGGTAGGTCCTCACTGAGGGGCCTCCAAGCCGCTCGCGCAACAGCCCGCCAAGGTGCAGAGCCTGGTCCCGCAACGCCTCGGCCGGCAGCCGGAACCGAGGACCTCGCGAGAGAAGCCTGTTTTCCGGATCCTTGTCCAAGGCATCGTCGGAACCGATCGATTGCTGCCGGTATGTCGAGCTCATCACGATCGTCTTCAGCAGGGACTTGACGTCCCATCCGCTCTCGACGAACTCTACCGCCAGCCAGTCGAGCAGTTGAGGGTGGGTCGGCCGCTCGCCCTGGGTTCCCAGGTTCTCGGGGGTCCGCACCAGCCCTTCGCCGAACAGCATCTGCCAGAACCGGTTGACAGTCACGCGAGCGGTCAGCGGGTTTTCCGCACTCACCAGCCAGCGCGCTAGGGCCAGTCGGTCGTTGGGCGCGGATTCGGGCAGCGGCGGAAGCGCGCTCAAGACGCCCGGATACACCTTGTCCCCCGGCTTGTCGTACGAACCGCGCTCGAGTACAAACGTCTGGCGCGGGGGATCCATCTCCGCCATGACCATGACAGTCGAGACCCGGCGCGAAACCGCTTCCCTTTCCCGGCGCAACCGGGCGAGATCCGCCCAAGCGGACTGCATGCCCGGAGGCCCGTGAGCGTCTGCGAACGCTCGCTCAAGCTTTAGTGTTTGCGCCGGGGTCCGGGTTCCCGCGGGTATCCGCGCGATTCGGGCAAGGTTCTCGGCGACCGCCAGGATCGCGACCTCATCCTGCTCCAGCGCCCGCTGGTAGACAGCCACTTCGTCAATGGCTCCGACAAAGCCGCTGCTCTTGTCGGCGCCGGCGCCGATGCGGAACGGCTGCTTGGTCTTGATCCCGCCGTTTGAGAAGTCCAGCTCGGCCACGGTGTCGACCAAAGTTCCGTCGACGTAGAGGGAGACCCCTGCCGCCAGGCGGGATCCGTCGTACGTGGCTGTAACGTGCGACCAGTCGCCCAATGGAACCGGCTCGCGAGTGCTGACGCTGATCCAGTCGTCCATGCGACCGATCAACTTGAGCTTCAGCAGCCCGCCTTCGAGAAGAAGTGTCACGCCCCTTCCGGCATTCTCGTCATGGGTCTCGAAGGCCTGCGAGCGGCTCAGGATCACTCCGTCAGGGGACTCCGGCCTGATCCATGCGACTAGGCTGAACCTGTCGTTGTAGTCGTAATCCAACACGTCCGCCTGTTCGACATGGCCGTCGCCCCCCAGCGAGAGCGCACGGCCGACGATCCCGTCGACGTGGCCGAGCCGACCGGAAGCAACGGCAGATCCCAGGTCACCGTCGAAGTCGTACCCAGCCGCCAAGGCGTGGCTCGGATTCCAATCCGGGGCCCCTCCCTCACTGCCAAGCTGGCTCTCCCACGCCTTGAACTCGTCACCTGCGGAGCGGCGCCTCACCCGAAACTCCTTCTCGGCGCGGGCGATCCGTCGCGCCATCTCGTCAAGTTGGCGGGTTTCCTCTCGGGTGGGCGCGGCTACCCTTGGCGGGGAGTTGAACGGCCTCAGCACACGGCCACGCTCCGGCACACTGTTGAAGTAGGCGTAGAGCTGGTAGAACTCCTTCTGGGAGATCGGATCGTACTTGTGGTCGTGGCAGCGCGCGCACCCCACGGTGAGGCCGAGGAAGACAGTCGACATGGTCTCGACGCGGTCGACCACGTATTCGACGCGGTACTCCTCGTCGACGATTCCCAGCTCGCTGTTGCTGCGGTGATTCCGGTTGAAGCCCGTAGCGATCAGCTGGTCGAGCGTGCGATCGGGAAGCAGGTCGCCGGCGATCTGCTCGATTGTGAACTCGTCGAATGGCTTGTTGGCGTTGAATGCATCGATCACCCAGTCGCGCCAGCGCCACATCTGCACCGGTGCATCGTTCTGGTAACCCTGGGTGTCGGCGTATCGCGAGGCATCCAGCCAGCGGGCCGCCATCCTCTCACCGAACCGCGGGGACGCGAGGAGCCGGTCGACCAGACGTTCATAGGCCAGTGGGGAACGGTCCCCGAGGAATGAGCGGACTTCGCTGACATCTGGAGGCAGGCCAGTCAGGTCCAAGCTCAACCTTCGGATCAGCGTCCTCCGGTCGGCCTCCTTCGCAGGCGACAGTCCGGCCCTGTCGAGGCGCGCGGACACAAATCTATCGATACCGTTCCGCAAGCGACCCTCCGGCCGCACGGCAGGAGGATCCGGTCGCTGCGGTGCTACGAACGACCAGTGGGAACTCCATGGGGCGCCGGCCTCGACCCACTCGCGGAGGATCGAGACTTCGCGCTCGACAAGCCTGTCGTGTCCAAGGTAGGCCGGCGGCATCCTCCGCGACGGATCGTCACTGGACACGCGCAGGACGACTTCCGCCGCCGCGGGGCGGGCATGGTCTTCGAGGTCGAGCCGCAGGCCGGCCTGCCTCTGCGCTGCATCGGGGCCATGGCAGACATAGCAGTTCTCAGCGAGAATGGGCCGGACATCGCGGTCGAAATCGAGCGCGAACGCGGGCAGCGCGAGGAGCGCGACCAGCCAAGGGACGGGACGCCGCAGCAAAGCGCCACCAGTATAGTTCCGGAACGCCGGACTCGGTCTCCGGGCCGCCCCTGTGCACCAAGCCGGCCACTCCGCGAGTTTGGCAAGGCTCTGCCGGAGGAACCGGTCCTGCGAGAGTACCGGCGAAATCTCAAGGCAGGATCGCAGGACCCTCCAGCTCGGCCGCACTGGCGAGTCGCTGGTCGAGGCAGGCGAAAGCGAGAGTGCCTGCCAGCTGCTCGCTGACCAGCAGCGCCGCACCAAGTTGTCCTGCATCCGCCGCCCGCAGGGCATGGCGGCCGAGCAACGTGGTCGCCCTAGACCGGACCGCCAGCGCGTCGGTCACTTCGTCCCAACTCCCGGCGAAAGCGTGTAGTCGCGCCAGCACCTGCCGGCGCTGGCTACGGGTCAGCAGGCGTTGCCGCACCCTTCGCTCGATTGCGCTGACGATCTCCGTGCGGGACCACACCGAGGTTACGATCTGAGAATCCTGGTCTAGCCAATCTCGAACTAAGCCACTTTGGGCTTCATCGACGAGTAAGGGCACCAAGGCGGAAGCGTCCCAGTACCTCACAGCCGGTCCTCCCGGTCTTCGACCAAGGCATCCAATATGCTCGTCGGCAGTAACAGAGGAGGATCCTCGAGCACGGCCGCCGAGTCGCCGTTGCCGGGCCGCAACACCCCTTGGCTGACAAGCCTGTCGCGCTCCCCCCCGTCACCGGTGGCATCCGCAGGGACCAGTCTCGCGGTGGGCTTGCCTCGATCGAGAATCTGAACCTCGCCCCCGCGCCGAACCTCGCGGAGTTAGTGCGACAGGTTCGCCTTCAGCTCGGAAACGGTTGCCTTCGTCATCGTGACTATTCCAGTCTCATTGATCAGCTTATTCCGGTCATGCAATGCTCTCGGCTCAGGGTCGCACGTTCCGGGAAGCCTCTTCTCGCACTGTAGTGATCCACCTGCCCGTCGGAGCGGGTACGCCATGGGGCTGGTCCGACTGGCCCTGTCGCGGGCCACAGTGCTCCATCCGGGTGTGGCGACGCGTGCTTCCCCGTCGGCACCGGCACCCTGTCCCTCGGCGTGTTCTCCACTCCTCCGCCCCTTGTCTCCGTCAATTCGTCACTGGCCTCCGACACTTCTTCCCGGACTCCGGTCCGCCAAAGTGTCCACATCCAATCCAGCGGGAAGCGGTCCTTCCGCGACTGGAGGCGGGGGCTGCCCGTTGGGATCCGTCGAGGGCCGGCCTATCTGCGAGCGGCTAGCCGGATCGGCATGATCGCTGAGCCAGCCTCTCAAGCCTTGCAGGCTACGCTGGCGCGATCTGTTACGGCTCGACTGCTGCTCAGTGCGTCGTTGCGAGTGTCCTGTCGCGCTCGGCTCGCTGCAGCGACGGCACCCGGATGACCGACCCATGTCGAGGGCCTCACGGATCGAAGATGAGGCTGAAGCGCATCTCTATCTGCGCGGCGACCCGAACCGGTTGGTCGCCTTTCTGACCGGGCTTGAACACCCACTGTCTGGCGGCTTCGACCGCCTTCTCGTCCAGGCCCAAGCCGAGACCTTGCAGCACCCGGATGTTGTGTGCCTTGCCGTCCTCCCAGACTTCAATGCCCAGCGTCACGACACCTTCCAGCCTCGCGTTCTTTGCTTTCCGGGTATATTCAGGGGCGACCTTTCGAATCAGCCGTGGGGAGGTGATCTCATCTCCGACGCGGTGAAGCTTCGCGTCGCCATCCGTAGATTCAGTTTCCGACAATCGGGTATCCGAACCGACGCCGTCAGCTACTCGTGATCGTTCCATTCTCGGGGTGTCAGTTGCGGTCGGGGATGGACCGCTGTCTGACGCGGCACCCCTCTCCCGCGCCTCGCCGGGACGGTCGCTGGCCATTCCTTCGCGTACAGAGCGTCCTTTCTGATTGGTCGCGGCGCAGTCGAGTCGATTCACCCTGCTGTAGTGGGTCAGGAATAGGTCGAGCAACCTCGAGACCTCCAGCATGAGGCCCGCTGCAGTTCTGTCGCTCACCTCGGCGGACACGGAGTAAGTCGAGACCAACTGTTTCTCGCGGCTCGCCACATCGATAACAGGCTTCATGTAAAGCAGCTCGACAGCGTTCCGGCTCGCAGCTAGGCGCAGGAATGTCGGGGCATCGGACTCATGCAGGCTTACAGCTCGCAACCTGCTTTCTGCCATTGCCTGGAGGTGCGGCGTTGAGAGACCGCTGGCAGCCATCCCGTCCGGCAGGGCTTCGATGACCACACCGATGGGCTCACACCGGTTCGACAGCGCAAATCTATCGCTCGGGCTAGCGGTCTCCTGACTGACACCGGCCGCACAGAGGATGACCGAGAGGGCAAACGCGAGCAGAACAGCGCGGAGCACGGTGCCAAGTGTACCTCCCGTCGAATCCTGACGCATTGCCCGCGAGCACGGCCCGGGAGCGGGCGACAGACCCGCTTCGACTCGCTGCTAGACTGATCGATTCCGGAACGGATTCCCTAACAGCAATGTCAAATCCCCTCAAGCACGCGAGTGCAACGATCACAGACGGTCGGGACCGGGCCCCTGCCCGTTCCATGTTCAAGGCAATCGGGTTCAACGACGAGGACCTCGCCAAGCCGATCATCGGCATCGCCAACACCTGGATCGAGACGATGCCGTGCAACTTCACACTCCGCGACCTTGCGGTCAAGGTCAAGGAGGGCGTCCGCGCCGCCGGCGGCACCCCCATGGAGTTCAACACGATCGCCGTCAGTGACGGCATCACCATGGGCACGGAAGGGATGAAGGGTTCGCTGGTGAGCCGGGAGGTCATCGCCGACTCGATCGAGCTCACCGCGCGCAGCTACATGTTCGACGGCCTGATCGCCCTCGTGGCATGCGACAAGACCATCCCGGGCGGCGCGATGGGCCTCGCCCGGGTGAACGTTCCGTCGGTCCTGCTGTACGGCGGGTCGATCCTGCCCGGCAAGCACAACGGAGTCGACATCACCATCCAGGACGTCTTCGAGGCGGTCGGCGCCCATGCGGCCGGCCGGATCTCCGACGAGGAACTACTCGCGATCGAGAACGAAGGCTGCCCGGGACCGGGCGCCTGCGGCGGGCAGTACACGGCCAACACCATGGCCACGGCGATGGAAATCATCGGGATCTCGCCGATGGGCTCGGCCAGCATCCCTGCGGTCGACCCCCGGAAGGAAGATGTCGGCTACCGCGCGGGATTCGTCCTGATGGAAGCGCTGAAGGCCAACCGGCGCCCCCGCGACTTCATGAATCGCAAGGCGTTCGAGAACGCCGTAGCGAGCGTCGCGGCGACAGGTGGCTCGACCAACGCGGTCCTGCACCTGCTGGCGCTCGCCAGGGACTGCGGGGTCGACCTGAGCATCGACGACTTCGATGCCATCAGCGAGCGCACGCCGCTTCTGGTCGACCTCAAGCCCGGCGGCAAGTACGTGGCCGCGGATGTCGACAAGGCCGGAGGGATCCAGCTCATCGCCAAGAGGCTCGTCGAGGGCGGATACGCTCACGGCTCCCAGGAGACTGTGACCGGAGCGACTCTCGCCGAGGCCAGTGCCAGCGCCGAGGAGACACCGGGGCAGGACGTTGTCCGAGCCCTGGACAAGCCGATCAAGCCGACGGGCGGGCTCGTCATCCTCAAGGGGAACCTGGCTCCGGAAGGGGGCGTAGTGAAGGTCGCGGGCAGCGGCCATCTCAGGCACCAGGGCCCGGCGAGGGTGTTCGAGAACGAGGAGTCTGCCATGCAGGCCGTGACCGGCGGCGAGATCCGCGACGGCGATGTCTTGGTGATCCGCTACGAGGGCCCGGCGGGTGGCCCCGGGATGCGGGAGATGCTGGGCGTTACCGCCGCGATCGTCGGCGCGGGCCTGGGCGAGACCGTTGCGCTGCTCACGGACGGCCGGTTCAGCGGTGCGACGCGCGGGCTTATGGTCGGGCACGTCGCCCCGGAAGCGGCCCGCGGAGGCCCGATCGCCGCCGTGAGGGATGGCGACATCGTTACAGTGGACTGCGGCGGGCGGAGGCTGGACGTGGAACTGCCAGACGAAGAGATCGCAGCACGGCTGGACGCGCTCGAGGCGAGGCCCCCGCGCTACGCGTCAGGCGTGTTCGCCAAGTACGCGAAGCTGGTATCGTCCTCGGCGCAAGGGGCGGTGACCTAGCCGCAGGCGAATCACTCTTCCGCCGACCCGGCGTTCTGCTCGAGGATTTCTGCGATCAGCCGTCGGTCATGCGCAACCGTGACGGGAGCGTTCCCGAAGGCGGGTCGGATCGGATCCCCCGATGGCGTCTTCAGGCTTCCGGAGTGGTAGTGGTAGACGTAGTCCGGATCCTTCAGCAGGTGCCCGGTCAGGATCGCCGCTACATCGGCAGAGGAATCGATCACCCCAGCCGCGACTAGCTTTCGTATTCCGGCAAGCGTAGCGGCCGAAGCGGGTTCGCAGCCGATGCCGCAGCGTCCGATCACTGCCTTGGCGTCCGCGATCTCCTGTTCGGTCACGGACTCCACCACGCCGCGAGCGGACCCGACCTCGAAGGAGGCCTTCCTCCAGGAGACCGGATTCCCGATACGGATTGCCGTAGCTAGCGTTTCCGGATCCCGCACGGCGGAGAGATCCCCGCCGTCGCGGTACTGCGCGTAGAACGGGGCGGAGCCGGCCGCCTGGATCACGGCTATGCGGGGACTGGCTTCGATCAAGCCGGCCTCCCGCAGTTCGCGGAGCCCCTTGCCGAGGGCGCTGACATTGCCGAGGTTGCCTCCCGGCAGCACAATCCAGTCCGGCAGGCGCCACCCCCTCTGCTCGAGCATTTCGATCACAATTGACTTCTGACCCTCGATCCGGAACGGATTCACCGAGTTGAGCAGGTAGATGCCCAGATCCTCCGCAAGCTCCCGGACAAGCGCGAGGATCTGGTCGAAATTCGCTTCGACCTGGATGGTGAGCGCACCGTACTCGAGCGCCTGGGCGAGCTTGCCGTACGCAATCTTGCCGGCCGGCAGGAAGATGACCGCCTGCATGCCCGCAGCCGCGGCATAGGCGGCCATCGAAGCGGACGTGTTCCCCGTGGACACGCACGCGACCCTCTGCATGCCGAGGACACGCGCCTGGGTGACGCCGGCCGTCATGCCGTTGTCCTTGAACGAGGCGGTGGGATTGTACCCCTGGTGCTTGAACTGGATCGCGTCCAGGCCCGCATACGGGGCGGCCCCGGGGGCGTCGAAGAGAGGCGTGTTGCCTTCCGGCAGGGTGACGATCCGGTCGGTGTCCGCTACGAACGGCAGCATCTCCCGAAACCGCCAGACTCCGCTTACGTCAATCCTGGCGAGGCTCGCGCGGCGCTGTTCCCAGATCTCCCGCAAGCGAGGTCCGTCCGAAGCGTCGAAGGAGTTGGCGACTTCCAGCAAGCTGCCGCAATCGCCGCAGGAATAGATGACTTCGTGGAGTCCGTAGCGCTTGCCGCAGCCCGGGTCGAAGCAGGCAAGGTAAGGGGGCATGAGGGCCAGAGACCCATCCTAGCAACGAGGCTGCGGAGCCTTGCGCGCCCGGAGTCCTGCCGGTTGTTGCCTTGGCGCGGC
This sequence comes from Bryobacterales bacterium, assembly GCA_965263255.1. GTDB lineage: Bacteria > Acidobacteriota > Terriglobia > Bryobacterales > UBA6623 > VXMF01. The sequence goes on along the minus strand of CBDHHA010000008.1, from coordinate 4,291,885 downwards.
TCGCTGCGCAAGAATTTAGCCGATGCCCTTCCGCCTCCCGATCCTGGTTCTTGCCGCCCTTGCGGTAGTGGTGCCGGCTCAGTCGCAACCGAACGTCCTGCTCATTCTGGCTGACGACCTGGGCTGGGTCGGTACGTCGGTCCTGATGGACCCGAACCGTCCGGACTCGAAGTCGGACTACTACGACACCCCGAGCCTCGAACGCCTCGCTTCGGAAGGAATGCGCTTCACGGACGCATACTCGCCGCACCCGAACTGCTCGCCAACCCGCTTGGCAATCCAGACCGGCAAGACACCCGCGCAGCTGAGGATGACGGACATCATCAACCGCGGCAGCGGCAGGTTCTACGAGGGGCTGCCAATGATCCCGCCCGCGCACATCGACCACATTCCTCACGAGGAACTGACAATCGCCGAACTCCTCAAGCAGCACCGCCCGGGCTACGTCACGGCGCACTTCGGCAAGTGGCACTTGGGGGGAGGAGGCCCCGGCAGGCACGGCTACGACGACCACAGCGGCCCGACGTCGAACCGGGAAGGGGGCAGCGGGCCTCCTGACCCGAAACGCACTGTCAGCGTCACCACTCGCGCCCTCGACTTCCTGCAGCACCGCAAGCAGGCCGGGGAGCCGTTCTTCCTCCAGGTGTCCTACTACGCCATCCACCTCGGGATCTTCGCGTTCGAGGAGACCGTTGCTGAGTTCGAGGCCAGGCCCAGGGGCGAGCGGCATGACCACCCGGGACATGCCGCGATGACTCACGAGCTGGACCGTGGCGTGGGCCGGCTGCTCGAAGGACTGGAACGCCTGGATCTCGCTGAGAACACATACGTGATCTTCACCTCGGACAACGGGTCGTACCACGATCAAGGGGAGACCCGGGTGACGACGAACGCCCCGTTGCGCGGACAGAAGGCCTCGGCATGGGAAGGCGGCATCCGCGTGCCCCTATTCGTCCGCGGGCCCGGGATCGAGCCGGGCAGCGTCAGCAGGGTGCCGGTGACCGGCACGGACCTGTACCCAACGGTCGCGGCGATGACGGGAGTGCAGGCGGCCCTGTCTCCGTCAATCGAGGGCGCCAGCCTCCTGGATCTGCTGCGATCGGGCGGCAAGGGCTCGCTGTCGCGCAGGTTCGACAGCCTCGTGTGGCACTTCCCGCACTACCAGACACTGAAGGGCACCAAGCCGATGTCATCGCTGCGGTCCGGCGACTGGAAGCTCGTGAAGCTGTACGAGACCGGCGAGACCCTGCTGTTCAATCTCGCCAGCGATATCGGCGAGCAGAAGGATGTAAGCGGAACCGAACCGGAGATCGCGAAGAGCCTGTCCGAGGAGCTGTCAGCCTATCTGGATGCTGTAGAGGCGCCGATGGCCAGGCACAGGCAGTGACCCGTCAGAGCGACAGCACCCCGCCTCCCGTGGCAGTGCGTCCGGGCGGACCCCTATGGCGCACTGCCTTCCTGTGCCGCTTGGTGGCGGCAGCGTGGCTGCTCGCGTCCGTTCCGGCGCAGCCGCAGGATCTGGACCTAGTCCTCTATGCGGGCGACCCGTCGAAGCGCACCCTGCTGGACCAAGTCGAGGATCCCGGGGAACGCGCCGCATTCGAGGCAATCCAAGCCGCCGGCCAGGCGACCGAGAGGCGCGCCCTGTCGGAACGTTTCCTCGAACGGTTCCCGCAGTCGTGGCTCGTCGGATTCGCCCACTCGATAGCCGCCAAGGCCTGCATCGACCTAGGGGACCTCGATGCGGGCCTCGAGCACGGCCGGAAATCAATCCGGCTGCTGCCGGAGAACGGCACGCTGCTGGTGGCACTCGCCAACGCGCAGGTGGTCAAGGGCCTGCTCGACGAGGCGGAATCCAGCGCAAGGGACGCCCTTGAGCACCTAGCGAGATTCCAGCGGCCGGCCCGCTACAGCCGGGAGGAATGGGCGCAGATCCAGAACGAGCTCGAGGCCTCGGCGCATTTCGTTCTCGGCAGGGTTGCGGCCACGCGGGGCCTGCGGGCAGCCGGCGAGGCGAGGGATGCGGGACTCGCCGAGGCCCGGACGGCACTCAGGAGGTCTGTCGGGATGAACCGGAGGGACGGCATCGCCCTCCTGCTTCTGGGTCTCGTCGAGGCGGAGCTCGGCAACCGCGGCGAATCCCTGTCAGCCCTGGAGGCGGCCGCCAGGCTCCCCGGCCCGGTTCAGGAGCGCGCCGTAGAGGAACTCCGGAAGGCGCATCGCAGCAGCGGCGCCTCGGCCGGCACCCTGAACCATTTCCGCTCCGCGATCCGCCCGCTCCGGATCGGTCGCGAGAGCGCCGACGACGGCGACCGCAGCCGCAATGCCGCGCCGAGCGAGTACGCGGGCAGCGAGGGCTGCCGGGACTGCCACGAAGAGGTCTTCGACGCGTGGTCGGAGACAGGGATGGCCCGCATGTTCCGGCCGTACTCCTACGAGAACGTCATCGGGGACTTCACGGATGGCTCGGAGTTCCGCTCCCCGGGCGGCGAATTGCTGGCCCGCATGCTCGTCGAGGACGGACAGCACTACTTCGAGCTGCCGGCGGAAGGCAGCACGAAGCGGTTCCGAGTGGATTACACGATCGGATCCAAGTGGCAGCAGGCCTACGCGACCCGTCTGCCGGACGGCCGCATCCATGTCGTGCCCATCCAGTACAACCGGATCCATCGACAGTGGGTGAACTTCTGGGAGGTCCTCGACGACGGGCCGTCGGAGCGTTCGCGCGTGCGGAACTTCCACCGCATGGAGCGCCAGACCAGCTACCAACTCCACTGCTCCTCGTGCCATACCAGCCAGGTGCAGGCCGAGGGCGCGCTCGTGGTCCCTGACCGCATCACGTTCCGTGAGGCGGGGATCAACTGCGAGATGTGCCACGGCCCGTCACGGGCGCACCAGCGGGCGATGCAGCAAGGCAGACCTCGCGCCAAGGAAGCGGACCTGCCGCCGCTGCGGTTCTCGGGCCTGGACCACCGTTCCTACGTAGCGGTCTGCGCCCAGTGCCACATGCAGTCAAGCATCATCGAGGTCGGCCCTCTGGGCGAGATCAACTACTCCGGGAAGGAGGAATCGTTCCTGGACCGGCGACGCCAGCGGCCCTACGAGGAGTTCTCGCGGAAGGCGTTCTACAAGGACGGCCGGTTCCGCGAGACCACTTTCATCGTGGAGTCCTTCGTGAGATCCCAGTGCTACCGGCAGGGGCAGGCCCACTGCGGGGACTGCCACGATCCGCACCCGCCGGACAGCGCGTCGAACCCCACGTCCCTCAAGCACCGCGACGACCCGAACCGCATGTGCCTGCAATGCCACGAGGCGATCGGACGGGATGCGGCAGCCCACACCAAGCATGCCCCGGAATCGGAGGCCAGCCTGTGCACCGCTTGCCACATGCCCCGGATCATGAACAGCATGATGTTCCTCGCCGGGACGCATCGCATCGACGACATCCCGGATGCCAGCATGACCCGGCGGTTCGGGCGGGAGGAGAGCCCGAACGCCTGTTTCGCGTGCCATGAGGGCGAGAGCGCCGAGTGGCTCGAACGAAGCCTCGCCGGGTGGTAGGCACTCGCGGCGGACAGCCCGGGCCTAACGGCCGCGGAACTCGGGGGCGCGCTTCTCGAGGAACGCCCGCGTGCCTTCCCGCACGTCTTCCGTAGCGCAGCTCAGGGCGTACTGCGAGATCTCCCACTCCAAAGCCTCCGCCAGCGGCATCTCCAAGCCCCTGTTCACGGCTTGCAGCGTCAGCGAGATCGCCACGGGGCCGTTGCGCAGGATCCTGGCAGCCATGCCCCTGGCCTCGCCGAGGAGCGCCCCGGGCTCGACGACCCGGTTCACCAGCCCCATTTCCCGCGCGCTCTCGGCGTCCACCGGGTCGCCGGTCAGCAGCAGCTCCAGAGCCCGCCCCTTGCCGACAAGGCGCGGAAGGCGCTGGGTCCCGCCGAATCCCGGCACGATCCCCAGCTTGAGCTCGGGCTGGCCCAGCCGGGCCTTCGAGGAGGCGATCCGGAGATGGCAGGCCATCGCGAGTTCGAGGCCTCCGCCGAGGGCGTAGCCATTGATCGCCGCGATCACCGGCTTCTCCATTCCCTCGATGCGGTTCAGCATCGCCTGGCCCCGCAGTCCCCACTGCCGGCCCTCGAGAGGGGAGAATCCGGACACTTCCTCGATGTCGGCACCGGCGACGAAGCTCCGCTCGCCGGCCCCGGTTACGATGACCGCCCGGACGCTCGCCTCGGCCGCGGCGTCGCGGAAGAACCGGTCGATCTCGTCGACAGTGATGCCGTTCAGGGCGTTGAGCCTCTCCGGCCGGTTCACGGTCAGGAGGGCGACGCCGTCCTCCACTTCGGCAAGCAGATTCCGGTACGGGCCCATGGGCACAGTGTATAGCCGGGCCGCCGGGCCCGGGCACCAGCGGTTCGCGAAACGGGAGCTGTCAGCGAAGGGGCTGGCCCGCCGGGCTGCGCCCGGGGCCGCTGCCCGCAGGCCCGGAGGCGGGCCTGGCGCTACTGCGTCTGCTCGCCAGAGGCCTCTTCGGCGGGCAGAGCCGGCACGAAGAGCGTGCGCGAGTCGGCACCCACCTCGGCGATCGTCAGCGGAGAGCGGATGTCGTCGGTCAGCAGGAAGACGTTCCCGCCGGCCAGCGGCCTCATCGAGGTTGCCGTGCAGGCGCACTCGACGAATGACGGAACGCCGCCGTAGACGGGCACGGACGCGATGCGGCCGGGCATCGCCACGGCGACGAAGCGGCCGTCAGAGGTAGGCGCGGCGGCGAAGGGATTCTGGATCTCGTCGGTCTCTGAGGCGAGGACCGTCACCTGCCGGCGGGCCGTGACCTCCCGGTAGAGCAGGATTTCGCCGGACGCGGAATCCATCACCACGGCGTCGTCTGTCCCTGCGAGGAAAGCCAGCGAGGAAGCTCGCTGCACGCCGCCGACCCGTTCGGGTACACGTCCCTGGCGAAGCAGGTAGAGCGAGCCGGACGCCCTGGCAGAGGCGGCGGCTAGGACCGACCCGGAATCGCTGATCGCGAATCCGGTCCAATCGCCCACGCCCTGCTCGAGTTCCAGGACGTTTCCCGCGGTCGGAACGCCCGGCAGGCCCCGGAGGAACTGGATCTGCCCTGTGGCCGGGGCGTAGAGGGTGGCGCTGCGGGCCTCGGGGCTGATGAGCGCCTGGGTGGCACCCTCGAGCACTCCGTGGATCTCGGTGACGGCAGGCGGCTCCGCCGTCAGGTCAACGAAGAGGGTCCGGCCCTGATCGTCGCGGGCGATCGCCAGGTTCTGGCCTGCGGATACTGCGACCTGCACGGCCGTGAAGCCCAGTTCTAGGGCCTCGCCCATGCTGGACGCGCCTGGGATTCCGTCAATGCGGTGCAGAGAGCCTGTCTCCGCGTCCAGGACGTAGCCCAGCACCGGGGGCCGGATCGTGTAGTTGCTCGCTGCTTGCAGTGCCGGCGCGACAAGCAGAACCGCTGCCGCCAGCAGGGGGCCGAATCGAGAAATCATCGCAGAATAACCCTTAACCTGCAAAGACGCTGCGGCGACCGGGAGGTTACCCCGGCGGGGACGGGCGCCTCCCGCTGGTAGAATCTAGACAGCTGTCATGGCAGCCAAGCTTCGCGTCTGCGCCGTCAGCTACCTGAACACCGCGCCGCTGGTCTGGGGAATGTCCCACGGCCCTCAGCGCGGGACGTTCGACCTGTCGTTCGCCCTGCCGTCCGAGTGCGCGGACCGTCTGCGGTGCGGGGAGGCGGATGTGGGCCTCGTTCCGGTGGTCGAACTGGCGCGGCAGCAGGATCTCCTCGTCGTACCCGGCCCCGTCGTTGCGTGCCACGGTCCTGTGCGGAGCATCCTGCTGGTCTCCAAGAAGCCGTTCGGCGCGATCGGCTCGTTCGCCGCGGACACCGGCTCCCGCACCTCGGTGGTCCTGGCTCAGGTCATCGCCGCCCACGTGCACGGCATCCGGCCCCAGGTCCGCCCCTACCCTCCGAAGCTCGACGAGATGCTAGAAATTGCCGACGCTGCGCTGGTCATCGGGGATCCGGCACTGCAGATCGATCCCGGGATGACTTCCTGGAGGGGGCAGGCGGTGCATGTCTACGACCTGGGCTCGGAGTGGGAGGAGATGACAGGCCTGCCCATGGCATTCGCCGTGTGGGGCGTGAAGAACATCGCCGACTCCGACGGCGTCTGCGAGACGCTGGCGGACTCGGCCGAGTACGGACGCAGCAGGATCCCGGAAATCGTGGCCGCGGAGTCCGGTCGCCTTGGCCTGGCGCCGGAAGCGGTCCGGGACTACCTGACTCGCAACGTCCGGTACGACCTGGGAGAGCGGGAGCGCGAGGCCATGCGGACCTATCTCCGACTCGCCGCGGAACTCGGCCTTGCCGAGACACCCCGCGATCTCCGGTTCCTGCCCGAGCCGGCTCTCTCGACCTGAGGGCCCCGAGATGACGAACGAACAAGCGCTCGATTGCTTCGCCAGCGACGACCTGATAGGCATTGGGATGGAAGCCGACGCCCTGCGCGAATCGCTCCACCCTCACGGAATCGCGAGCTACATCATCGACCGCAACATCAACCACACGAACGAGTGCACCGAGTACTGCAGCTTCTGCGCCTTCTACCGGCCGATGGGCCACGAGGAAGGCTACGTGCTGCCGTTCGAAACCATCGCCCAGAAGATCCAGGAGACCGTCGACTGCGGCGGCACGGGCGTGCTGATGCAGGGGGGCGTCAATCCGGATCTGGACATCGGATACTTCGAGGCGCTGTTCAGCGGGCTCAAGCAACGCTTCCCGGATGTCCAGCTGCACTGTCTTTCGGCGCCTGAAATCCTCTGCATCGGAGATGTCAGCGGCCTCACGATCCGCGACACGCTCCTGCGCCTGCGCGACGCCGGCATGGACTCGATGCCGGGAGCGGGGGCCGAGATCCTGGACGACGAGGTGCGGTTCCGAATCGCCCGCCTGAAATGCACGACAGCCGACTGGATCGAGGTCCACAAGACGGCGCACGGCATTGGCATGAACACCACCGCCACGATGATGTTCGGCTGCGGGGAGACCCCCGAGCACAGGGTGCGGCACCTGGAGACGCTACGCCGGCTGCAGGACGAGACCGGAGGTTTCACGGCGTTCATTCCCTGGCCGTTCCAGCCGGACCACACGGCGCTGGGCAAGAAGGTCCCCGAGGAGGCTACCGCCTGCGAGTTCCTGCGCACGCTGGCCATCTCGCGCCTGTACCTGCACAACTTCCTCAACGTGCAGACCTCGTGGGTCACCCAGGGGCTCAAGGTGTGCCAGCTGGGCCTGCGCTTCGGCGGCAACGACGTGGGAAGCGTGATGCTCGAGGAGAACGTGGTCCGCCAGGCGGGAGCCAGCCATTCGGCCACGGAAGAGGACCTGCGCCGGATGATCCGCGAGGCGGGGTTCATCCCGAAGCAGAGGGACACCCTGTACCGGACCTACTTCCTGAACTGACGTCCTCAGCGGGCCCGCTTGCCGGTGAACTTCTCGGTGGTCTCGTCGTCGAGGTTGAGGCGTTCCCCCTTGATGGAGTTCCGTCCCAGCTCGGCCGTCCACTCGAACTCGACGCCGTTCTCGACGGTGCTGAATTCCACTTCCTTGCCGAACACTAGCCCGTACTCGACGTCCGTCGTCTCGCCGCTCGGAAGCGTGACCGTTCCGCTCACGTCACCCTCGTCCTCGACGAAGGTGATCCGGTAGGTCTGGCTTCCGACCTTCAGTTCCCAGTCGCCGTTGACAGGCGACTTCTTCTGGGCAAGCGCCAGGGGCACAGCCAGTGCCAGGACCAGGATGCCGGTTATGACTCTCTTGATGCGCATGGGATCACCGCATCTAATGGTAATGCCTGCCCGGGCCTGCGCAGGCGGCTTGCGGACCGCTGTTCCGGTGGGTGAAGCTGGAATCAGGCCCGGCACGCGCGGCCGAGCCGTGCGGCGAGCCCGGCCGTTCATCCGCCCGCACTGGTCAAGGCTGCGATGGTCACCCTCAATCCGATCCCTCTAGCGCTCGTCCCGGCCGGCACCCAAGCCGCGAGGGCGCTGTCGAGCCCCAACTACGACGAATTCCAAGGCGACGAGGAGATCTTCGACCTGCTCCAGACGCAGCCGGACAGCGTGCTGCGCATCACGATGCCGCACGCCGAGGCGGACTCAGTGGAGTCGATCTTGCCCGAAGGCTCGCCGGAGGCCCTGCAGGCCGCCGCCACCAGGATGACCGGTCTGCGCGCGGGCCCCCTCACTCGCGAGCTGCGGGACCTGATGTTCCTGTACGAGATCGCGAGTCCGCAGCGGGCCGGAACCCGGCAGATAGGCCTCGGAGGAATGGCCCGGGCGAGCGACATCCTGACGGACTCGAACCCGCAGGGAACGATCGTCAGGAACGAGGGAGTCCGCCCCAAGAAGGCCCGGGGGCGCGCGGACCTCATCGAGGCGACCGCCGCGATTGTCGGCATGGTGAACAACGCGGTGGAGGACGTCTCCGGGGCATTCGCCGCCGAGCTCGACAAGCAGGCGGACCGAGAAGCACCCGATTACACCGTCACGGCCGAGGACGGATGCACGCATCGGATCTGGCTGCTCGCGGAGTCGCCCGAGAGGGCGCGGCTTGTCGACGCCCTGCGGGCCGAGCCGTTCGCCTACGTCGCGGACGGCAACCATCGCAGCGCGGCCGCCGCGATGCTGGGCCTGGAAGGGTTCCTGGCCGTGGTGTTCCCGGCAGCGCGCATGGGCCTGGCCCCGTACAATCGCCTGGTTCGGGAGGCGCCCCGGCCCTTTCCGGCTTGGCACCGGGCGCTGGCCGGCGCCTTCGAAATGGAGCCCGCACCGAGAGGGGAGGACTACCAGCCAGCCGATACGCACCGAATCGGCCTCTATGCCGGCAGATCCTGGCTGCGGCTGACGCCGAGGGAACATGCGTTCGACGCAGCCAACGCGTCGGAATCGATCGACGCCGACATCGTGCAGCGGCAGATCTTCGAGCGCGTTTGCGGCATCGAGGACCCCCGGGACGATCGACTCGCCTTCGTGGGCGGCAACCGAGACGCGAGCTACCTGAGGGCCCGCGTCGATAGCGGGGAGTTCGGGTTCGCGGTCACGCTCCCTCCCGTCACCATGGGGCAGTTCATCGACGTGTGCCGCCAGAGGCGTATGATGCCGCCGAAGTCCACCTGGTTCTCGCCCAAGGTCCGCAGCGGCCTGGTCATGGCGCTGCTCGGCTGAATCGCCCGGAACTGCTGCCGGATCCTTCCCGGGCCGGGACGGGCAGTGTGGCACAATACCTGCTCCCATATGAATCGCATCACCGCAATCTGTCTCCTGCTGGCCGCCAGCGGCGCCCTGCCGGCGGCCAACCAGCCCGCGCGCGTGGAGTGGTTCCGCGACCTCGGCCTCGGGCTGTTCATCCACTGGAGCCTGGACAGCCAGACCACGTCGGTGATCAGCCACTCGATGGTGGGCGCGGACGAAGCCTACCTCGAGCGCTACGTCACGGAGCTGCCGAGAAGCTTCAATCCGAAGGAGTTCGACCCGCGGGAATGGGCCCGCCTTGCCAGGCTGGCAGGGTTCCGATATGTCGTCTTCACTGCGAAGCACCACTCGGGCTTCTGCATGTTCGAGACGGCTACCACTGACTTCAACATCATGAACACGCCCTTCGGCAGGGACACTTCCAAGGAGATCGCGGACGCGTTCCGGGCCGAGGGCATCGCGGTCGGGTGGTACTTCTCGCCGGACGACTTCCACTTCCTCTACCGCCAGGGCACGCTGATCAGCCGGCTCCGTCCCGAGGCGCTGCCGCCGAACAATCCGGGACTGCTCGAGCTCAACCTCGCCCAGGAGCGCGAGCTGATGACGAAGTACGGCCGGATCGACGTGGTGTTCTTCGACCCGCCGACGAACGCCGCGGTTCCTCGCGACGAGATCGTGAGGGAAATGAAGCAGCTCATCTGGGATCTCTCGCCGGAGACGGTCGTCACCAGGGGCGAGATCGAGACGCCCGAGCAGTACACGCCGGGGGTGCCGCTCGAGGGGGCCTGGGAAGGCAACATGACGATGGGCACCCAATGGCAGTACCGCGGCACCAACGAGCACTACAAGTCGGGAACGGAACTGATCAACGCATGGATCGAGACCCGCGCCAAGGGCGGCAATTTCCTCCTCAACATCGGACCCAAGCCCAACGGTGAGATTCCGATCGAGCAGGAGGCCAGGCTGCGCGAGATGGCGCTCTGGAACATGGTGAACGCGGAGGCCGTCGGGTCGGTGCGGCCGTGGGTCATCACGAACGAGGGGGAGATCTGGTTCACCCGGGAGCGGGGCGGGAACGCGGTCTACGCATTCGTGCCAGCTACCGACTGGGCCTGGGGAGCGCAGAAGTCGGTACTCCTCAAGTCCGTGCGGGCCCAGGACGGCACGGCTGTCCGAGTCCTCGGCCAGAACGACAAGGTTCTGGAGTACCGCGCCGACGTCACCCCCGGGACGGAATGGGAGCAAACCCCGGAGGGCCTGCGCATCCGGGCCTACCGCGCCCAGAGGCTGTACAACGACCGGCGCTGGCCGAATCCGGTGGTGCTGAAGATCGAGAATGCCGCTCCCGGACTGGAGCCGCCCGAGGTGGAAACCGTGTCGGGAGCCGAATGGGGCCCGAAGGGCGCCGTGCTGGAGGCCGAGTTGCGGGACCTCGGCGACGCGGCTTCGATTCGGGTCGGATTCGAGTACCGCCGCCGGAAGAGCACGGCGGAAATGTACGAGGCGGACGATCCTTGGAAGCCGGTCGGCCGCAAGATGCAGTCGATGTCGGAGCCGGGCAGGTTCTCCGCCGTCCTCGGCCGGGCAGACGCCGGGCGCGACTGGGAGTACCGGGCCGTTGTCGAGCACCCGAGAGTCCGTCTCTACGGGCAGGTCGCTACCCTGAACGCCCGGTAGATGCACGGTGACCACCGAATGCGGCGCTCGATCCCCCCTCTGAAGCGTTTCGCCGGCTCGGCATGCGGGCTGCTGGCCTGCGGGCTGGCGGCCGAGGCGACAACCATTGAGATGCGCGTCGGAGTGACCGGCGCCGGCAGCCCGATACACGCGATCGTGGCCGAGCCGGCCCTGGACCCGAACCGTGCCATGCCAAGCGTGCTCCTGGTCGCGGGCCTGGATGGGGATTCCCGCTCGACCGATCTCGCGGCAGCCCTCCTCAGGGAGCCCGGCACGGGCGACTTCTCGCTGTCCTGCGTTCTGAACGTGTTCCCGGACCGGCCGCCAAGTCCGGAGTTCCCCCCGAAGGGCCCGGCCTACGGCGGGCCCGCGGTGGAGTCCCAGTACGCATGGCGCTTCATCGGGACGCTGGCTCCCGACCTGGTGGTGGACCTGCGAACGGACGAGCGTCCGAGCGGGCTGGCCGAAGCGCTACAGCGCGGCGCCATGCCGGCCGGCGTCGGGCGGATCCCTGCTGCAACCTTGCGGGTGTCTCCCGGGGACCGGGGCTTGGACGAGCTGCGCGAGGAGGCAATCGAGCGGATCCGCGCCCTGGCGAGCGGACTGGAAGCGTCCCACGCGCGCCGGGAGCTGCAGCGCCGGGTATCGCGCACCCCCGTCGAGACGGCGCTGGTGCTGGAGCAGGCCTACGGTCACGCCCTCGATACGGTCGCCTACATCCCCGCGCTGCCGCTGGTCGGGCGCCTTCGGCTCGGAGACCTTGAAGGGAAGAGCCGGCTTGGGGACATCGAGCGCATTGTGCGGCCGTACCTCGAGGGCAAGCCCTCGCTGGCAGAGCGAGTGACGGGCAGCCACATCTCGGGCCACCTCGTCTTCGGCGATCTCTACGAGCGCACCGGCAATCCGGGCTACCTGGAACTCGCCCGGGCCGCTGCCGACCTCGGCTTCGAGTCCGACGGATCCATGAAGGCCTCCATGCCGTTCCACAACGAGATGAGCGACTCGGTCTTCATGGGATGCGCGATCCTGGCCCAGACCGGCAGGCTGGCCGGCGATGCGAGGTACTTTCGCATGGCTCTGCGGCACTTGCGCTTCATGCGGGCGCTCGACGCCAGGCCGGACGGACTGTACCGCCACTCCCCCCTGGACGAGGCCGCGTGGGGGCGCGGCAACGGCTTCCCGGCGCTGGGGCTCGCGCTCGCCCTCTCGGACTGGCCCCCGGGGGATCCCGGATTCAGGGAGGTGCTGGAAGCGTTCCGGGGTCACATGCGGGCGCTTGCGTCGCACCAAGACCCGACCGGCGCGTGGCATCAGGTCGTCGACCGCCCCGAAAGCTATCGCGAGTTCACGTCCACCGCGATGATCGGCTTCGCGCTCACGCGCGGGCTCCGCCGGGGCTGGCTCGGCCGGGAGGAGTTCGAAGAAGCGGCGGACCGGGCGTGGAGCGCCGTGCAGGCTCGGATCAACGGCGACGCGACGCTCGTCGACGTTTGCCGCAGCACCGGCCGGCAGACCTCCTTGCGCGCCTACCTCGACCGGGAAGCAATCCTCGGCCGGGACGACCGGGGCGGCGCGATGGGGCTCCTCATCGCGACAGAGCGGGCCTACTGGGAACGGGAACGGTAGGCCGGAAGGCTCAGTCGACAGCCACGGGCGTCCCGCCAGAGGCGCGGGACCGCTTCATCGCCAGCGCCATCCGGACCGAATCGGCAGAGTCCTCGGGCGGGCACATGGCTGGAGCGCTGCCTGAAGCGCAGGCATCAACGAATGCCTGGAGCTCGCCCACGAAGCCGTCCTGTTCCGGCAGGTCGAGATCGACAGCCTCGCCGCCTGCCGTGTGCAGCCTCAGGCCGGGCTTGTCGGAACTGTAATCGAGCGTTCCGCCATCGCAGAGGATGGTGAACTCCATCGAGAAAGGAAAGCTGGCGGGGTGATGCCAACCTCCCGACACGATCACGGGGACCCCGTCCCCGTAATCGAGCTGGGCCTCGACGAAATCGATGCCCCCCTCGATGTCCTCGTGCCCGACAGCGCGGATCGAGCGCGGCTTGCCGAAGACGTGCTGGCAGAAGTCGAAGTCATGGATCAGCAGGTCCAGTACGCCCCCGCCGCTGCGCGCGTCGTCCTTGAGCCAGCGGCCCCAGGCCGGGGCGGCGCAGCGGCGGCGGAACGTCGCCGCCCGCACGGGGCCCAGCTCGCCGGAGCGGATCCTGGCCCGGGCGGTCGCATACTCGGGAAAGAACCGCAGCACCTGCGCCACCATCAGCACCTTGCGGGCGTCCCGCGCCGCCTGAATCATTGCCTCGCAGTCCGCGGCGCTCAGCGCCATCGGCTTCTCGACGAGCACGTGCTTGCCCGCAGCGAGGGCACCTAGCGCGAGCGGCTTGTGCAGGTCCGTGGGAGTGCAGATATCCACCGCCTCCACCCTGGGATCGGCGATGAGCTCCTCCGCCGAGGCATAGCGCCCGGCCTCGCCGAAATCAACGTTGCCGGCGCCGCGGCCGAGATTTCCGCCGACGTCGCTCAGATCGCCCGCGCGCTTCCTCTCGCTTGAGCTCGAGACGGCGGCCAGCTCGAAGCCGTCCACCTTTTCCCAGGCCTCAAGGTGCGTGCTGCCCATGAAGCCCAGTCCGATCACTCCGATTCGCATGTCGACGGCCCTCAGCCTTACTGTAGCTGCGTTCGGAACGCTGCGCGGGCAGCTACCGACTGACGGGTCCGGTGGCCGCGCCGCTACCGCGCGGCCGCGCTAGTGCGGGCCCACGACAGAGACGAAGCTAACGCAGCGTCCGGGCGCTCCGCCGAGATTGTGGGTGAGGCCGAGCGCGGGAGAGGGGATCTGGCGCTCGCCTGCCTCGCCCCGAAACTGGAGCCACATCTCGTACATCATCCGCAGGCCGCTGGCCCCGATCGGGTGCCCGAAGCTCTTCAGCCCGCCGTCCGGATTCACGGGCTGGGGCCCGCCGAGCTCGAACCGGCCGTCCAGGGTGTCGCGCCAGGCGTTGCCGCGGCCCGAGAAGCCGAGATCCTCCATCAGGACAAGCTCGGTAGGCGTGAAGCAGTCGTGCACCTCGGCCATCGAGATCTCCTCGCGGGGATCCCGGACCCCGGCCTGTGCGTACGCGTCCTCGGCGCTCGCGACTACTTCCGGAAACGAGGTGTAGTCGTAGTCCTGGCGCTTGGCCCCGTCGGCCGGGCCGGCAATGAACGAGAGGGCCTTGATGAACAGCGGCGTGTCCGTGTAGCGATGCGCGTCCTCGGCGCGGCAGAGGATGGCCGCGGCGGCGCCGTCGCTGACTCCGGAGCAGTCGAAGACCCCGAGCATGCCGGCAACCCTGGGGGCGCTCTCGACCTTCTCGGCCGGCACGGCCGCCTGGTACTGCGCCTTGGGATTGCGGGCGCCGTTGGCGTGATTCTTGCATGCGATCCGGGTGAGCGCGTCGCGCAGCGTCTTCGGGTCGAGCCCGTACTTGTCGCAGTACGCGGGAGCCAGCAGCGAGAACGTCGCAGGGGCGGTCATGGACGACTGCGTGCCGTCGGTGGGCGCTCCGCCCTGGGACGCGAGTCCCGAATAGCCGGAATCCTTGAGCTTCTCGACGCCGATCGCCATGACAAGGTCGTAGGCCCCGCAGGCGACAGCGTAGGCGGCGTTCCGAATCGCCTCGCTGCCGGTGGCGCAGTAGTTCTCGACACGGGTAACCGGCCTGTACCCGGTCTTGAGCGGCTCGGACAGCAGCAGGCCCGACTGCCCCGAGGTGAGAGTTCCCATCCAGTAGGCGTCGACTGCGTCCCGTTCGATGCGGGCGGAGGAACACGCGCCGAGGGCCGCCTCGAGCAGCAGGTCGCCGGCACTGCGATCCCAGTGTTCCCCGAACCGGGTGCAGCCCATCCCGACAATGGCAACCTGGTCGCGGATCCCCTTGCTGGCCATGAGTGGTCCTTGTCCGGACTTGATTCTAGCGCCGGGGCCGCGCCTTCCAGAAATAGTTGCGGACGCCCTGGGAGGTGTACAGGCGTCGGAAGGTCATCTCGAGTTCCTGGCCGATCGCCACGTTGTCCGGCTCGACGTCGGCCAGCTCGCAGGCGAAGCGTCCTCCTTGGTCGAAATCGACGACGGCTGCGACCACGGGCGGCTGCAGGGAGTACGCCAGGTGGTCGATGGTGTAGGTCGCGACCCGGGCGAGAGCATCGGCGAACGGCACCTCCTCCATCTCGTCCACCCCTCCGCATTGGACGCAGACGCGCTGGGGCGGAAGGTTCACGGCCTTGCACGAACGGCATCGCGAGCCCACGAACGCATACTTCCAGCGCTCGGACCGCTGCATCGGCGGGGCGGCCGGGCGGGGCGGGTCGGGCCGGCGCGGCGGCTCGTAAGGCAGTATCCCCCTCCACTTGAGGTAGGTCGGGTAGGGCAGTCCGGTGCGCTTGGACCGGATCCATCCTGCGACGCTGCGCGAGGGGCGCGCGGCGGAGATGCCCTCCCGGACCTCGAGGACAACGGCCTCGGCGCCCTCGGCCGCGCTGAGCACCGCCAGCCTGTCCCCCGGCGAGGCGGAATCCAGGAGGTTGGCCAGCAGCAGGCCCGCGTGGGCGGCCCCGGCGCGGCCGACGCTGCCCGCGAGGTCGTCGGCCAGCTGCTCGGTTCCCAAGCCAGCCTTGCGGGCGAACGAGGCCCGGATCCGGGGATGGGCGCTGTCGACTGCAACGCGCGAGATATCCGCGGCGGAGAGCCCGGCCTGCTTCCGTGCAGCGTTGAAGGCGTCGAGCAGCAGCGGGACCAGCCGCTGCTGGGCGAACCGCTCCTCCCACTGGCGCGCGAACGGCTGCTCCGGGCCTCGCCAGACATCCAGCAGCTCGTGGGTCAGCGACGCCCTGCCAATGATCTCGGCGATAGCGCCGGGGCCCTCGCCGAGCACGAAGGCGCACGCGGCGTCACCTCCGGCAGACTCCCGCGGGCCGGACGGAGCCCCGACGATCACGTCCGCAGCGCAAACGAGGGCTGTCCCTCCGTCGAGCGAGGCGCCAAGGCTGATTCCGGAAGGCCCGGCACGGCTGGACGAGGACAGGTCTACGGAACAGGTGTCCTGCGGCAGGCCGAGAGCGGCATGCACCGCCGCGGCGTTCAGCTTCTCCGCGTACGCATGCGACGTGGAGGCGAACAGCAGGTGGGTTGGGGCGACCGCAGAGCCTCTCAGCGCCTCGCGTGCCGCTTCCACCGCCAGGGATGTGGCGTCCTCGTCGAAGGCCGCGACGGAGCGCTCCCCGCTTCCGCCGCTCGCCAGATCAGACCGCTTGAGTCGGCAGTACGGAACATACGAGCCGTAGCGCAGGATGCCGGCCATGGGCACAGTGTCCGCCGCCGCTAGTCGAACGCGAACTCGAACCGGGACGATTCGAGGGTAGCGACAACCGTCCCCTTCTCCAGCGGGCGTCCGGCCGTCGGGAAAAACAGCGCGCCGTCCGCGGAGTCGCCGGAGCCGACCTTGCCGCTGACGAAGGTGATCGCGGCAGCCGCCGCCGACGCCTTCAGCCCTTTCGGGCCGAAGGCCAGGGCGGACTGCCTGCGCTTCTCGTATGTGTTGTTGGGACGGATGTACTGGTTGTTGTAGAGAGCCTTCTCGTATGCGGCCTGGAGCTTGAGCAGCTCGGACCGACGGGCGTTCTGGAAGAAATCCTCGACCACCCGCTGCTCGGAGGCAGCGCGGACCTGAGTGCCGTCGCTGTACTCGAAGGCGAAGTCCTCCGTCCGGACCAAGCGGGTCTCGCCGCTCCCGTTGGTGACCGCGACGTGCATGACGGAGAACCGGCTCGTGCGGAAGGGCATCGCGGCGCACATGAGCGTGAGGCCCTTGCGCGTCAGGACCTGGTACTGCATCCCGTTCGACTCGAACCGGATGACCTGGGAGGCGGCCGGGTGCGCGGCTGCGATGGCCGCGAACAGCAAGCAAGTCCTCCACCCTGCCCGCAACCTCCCCATCGTTTGCCCTATGATACGAGAAAGCACAGCGGTCTTTGGTTGAGTAATGAAACCCCTAACAGGGCTTCCCGTGGACTCCTTTGTCCGGGTTTCCCAGGAAGCCGGAATTCCGTTAAAGGGCCTGCTGGAGTTGGTGCAGCAGGTCGAGAAGGGCGCTTCGATAGCGTTCCTCGCGCGCTACCGCGCTGACCTGTGCGGCGGCCTGGACGAGGAGAGCGTCCACGCGGTCTTCGGCAAGCTCGAGGACCAGCAGCACCTTATCGATCACCGCCTTTCGATGCTGACCACCCTGGGCCAGCGAGGGGTGCTCACGGAGCAACTGAAGCGCCAGCTCGAAGAGGCGGCCGACCGGCAGGAGCTCAACGATGTCTTCGCACCCTACAGGGCGCGCAAGCGGGGACCGGCGGACGAGGCGATCGAGAAGGGCCTTGACCCACTGGCACGGGCGCTCTGGGCCCAGCAGGACGACGTGGACATCGAGGCCGAGGCGGCCAAGTTCGTGAGCGCGGAGAAGGGCGTGGGCAGCGAGGAGGAGTCGCTGCAGGGAGCGTACGCCATCGCCGCCCGCTGGCTCAGCGAGAAGCCCGAGGTCCTGCGGGAACTGCGCAAGCTGTGCGGCGAGCACTGCGAGACGGTCGTTTCGGCCACGCCTTCCGCGCGGAAGGATCCCCGCATGCAGGCCTTGGACGGACTGCGCGGCAAGACGAGGGAGATTCCCTGGCAGAAGCGCCTGGCGGTGCGCCGCGGCGTGCGCTCGGGAATGCTGGAGGTAGCCACGGAGTTCCCGCCTGGCCCGGTCTCCGAGTACCTGGAGCGGTGCTTGATCAAGAACCCCGAGTCAGCGTATTCGCCGCATCTGAAGCGGGTGATCGCAGCGACCCTGGCCAACGGCTTAATCGATCGTGTCCGCAAGGATGTGCTGCGCGACATGGACGAGGACACGGACCGGCAGGCGATCGACTCGTACCGCAAGGCGGTTCGCAAGGCCCTGCTCGCCCCGGTGGCGCACGGGCTGAATGTCGTGGGCCTGGAAACGGGCCGGCCCGGCGGCTGGCGGGCGGCCCTGATCGACGGCACCGGCGAGCTAGTCGACTACGCGGTCGTGCGGCCGGACGAGGCGGAGGCCCGCAAGAGACGGGACGGAACCCCGCTAGACAGGACCGCCAATGGCGACATTCGAGTGGTGGCTGACGGGTCGCAGCCTGCGCAGGCGATGAGCCCCCCGCCATTGCCTGGGAGTGACGAAGCGGACGGGACAGCGGCTGCGGAACAGCCTGCGCCAGCGGAAGAGGCTGCACCCACGGAAGAGGCTGCACCCGCGGAAGAGGCTGCACCCGCGGAAGAGACGGCGCCCGCAGTAGAGGCAGCGCCTGCGGCAGAGACAACGCCTGCGGAAGAGGCAGCGCCCGAGGAAGAGCCATCGGCGAGCGACACAGCCAACGACGAGACGCAGGAGCCGTCCACGACCCTCGAGGCCGAAAGCCCCGCAGCCGCGGAGGAGGGTCAGGAAGCCGGTGGGCAGGGCGCTTCCGGGGAGGCGGCTCGACGAAGGCCCGAGGTCAGGCAGGCGGAACTGAGCGAGATCCTCACTGCGAACGATGTCGATCTGATTGTCTTCCCCGCCGGCCCTCGCCAGCGGCAGACCGAGAAATTCCTGCGCTCCCAGATCCGGCGATCCGGCAAGACCGATGTCGCGTGGGTCGCGATCCGGGACAGCGGCACGTGGATCTACGCCACTTCGAAGGCGGCCAAGCGCGAGTTCCCCCATCTTCCGCCCGCAGTCCGCAGTGCGGTGAGCCTGGCGCGGCGGGTGCAGGATCCGATGGCCGAGCTGGTGAAGACAGACTCCCGCGTCATCGGAATCGGCGCCCACCACCACGAGGTTGCCCCCGGGCCCCTGCGCGAAGCGCTGGCGCATGCGGTCGAGCGGGCCGTCCACGACGCGGGCGTGGACGCGAACCGGGCCCCGGAGGCACTGCTGGCCCGCGTGCCCGGCATGACGGAGCGCCTCGCCCGGCGCGTGGTCTCGCACCGCAGCCGGAGCGGACCGTTCCGATCCCGCAAGGACTTGATGAAGGTGGACGGCCTGAGCGAGAGCATCTACCTGCAAGCGGTGGGGTTCCTGCGCGTTCACGGCGGCGACCCGCTCGACGCCACGGGAGCCCATCCGGAATACCAGGAGCTCTACGAGGCCTTCGCGGAAGCCGCGGATTGCGACTTGCCGACCCTGCTGGCCGAGCCCGAGCGTCTCGAGGGGATCGATCCCGAGCAGTTCGCGACCCAGGAGCGCCCGGTCGTGCAGGTGCGGTCTGCGCTGGCGGAGCTGCATCCGGACCGGCGGAGAGTTCGCGGGACGCTCGAGGTACCCAGGCGGGCGGTGCCGCTACGGCCGGAGGAGGACCTGCGGCCCGGGAGCAAGGTGGGCGGCGTGGTCGCGAGCATCGCCGATTTCGGGGCATTCGTCGACATCGGCGGCGATCAGGACGGGTTGCTGCACGTATCGCAGATCCGCCGCGAGCACATGAAGGACTCGAAGCCCGACTTCCAGGTCGGAGACTCGGTCGATGTCTTCATCAAGGCTGCCGACCCCGGCAGCGGGCGCATCGGGCTCAGCATGTGGGATCCGCGCTCGCGGCCCGGACGGGACCGTAACGGCTCGGGCCGGGGCCGGGCGAACGGCTCCTGGGACGGCTCGCGGAACCGCGGCGGGCGGGGTTCCGCTCCCGGAGGTCGCCGACGCCCGGCCGTTCGGACATTCGGACCCGACCAGGACGGGAAGGCCAAGCAGGGCCGCCCCAAGCTGAGCATGGAAGAGAAGCTCGAAGCGCTTCAGGACAGGTACCGCACGAAGGTCTAGGAGTGGAGCGCCGGAGCGGCAAGCCGGACTGGTCCTTGGAGATCGAGGCGGAGCGGGCAGGGTTCCGGCGTGTCGCCGGCATCGACGAAGCAGGCCGCGGATGCCTGTTCGGGCCGGTGTTCGCTGCGGCGGTCGTCCTGGACCGCGACTCGCCGATCGAGGGATTGGACGACAGCAAGCGGCTCGGCCCGGCCGTCCGGCAGGAGCTCGACGCGACGATCCGGGAGAAGGCGCTCGCGTTTCGCGTGGAGGCGGTGGACGCAGCGACAATCGACCTGCTGAACATTCTCGAGGCGTCAAGGCTGGCCATGCGCAGGGCCGTCGAAGGGCTGGAGCCCGCTCCGGACTTCCTTCTTGTCGATGCGG
This sequence comes from Bryobacterales bacterium, assembly GCA_965263255.1. Lineage (GTDB taxonomy): Bacteria > Acidobacteriota > Terriglobia > Bryobacterales > UBA6623 > VXMF01. Next base: position 4,271,738 of record CBDHHA010000008.1, on the reverse strand, counting down.
TCGCAGTCGACGCGGCCATCGCCCAGCGGGCGGTGATCAAGGGCGACCGTCGGAGCCAATCGATCGCGGCCGCCTCGATCCTCGCCAAGGTCGCCCGGGACAGCTGCATGAGAGCATGGGACGCGATCTACCCCGAGTACGGGCTGGCATCCCACAAGGGCTATCCGGCCCGGGCGCACCTGGAGGCGATGCGGGCGCACGGATGCACGCCCGAGCACCGAATGAGCTTCGCGCCGGTGCGGCGGCTGGCGGCGCTGGAGGCGCGGGTGCCACCGCCAGCGGGGACAGTCCGATGGTGAGCATCCGGCCGAAGGTCCCGCCGGACCGGCCCGCGCGAAACGCGTCGGCCGGCGGGCCGCATGTACTGCTCAGCCAGATCGTGTTCCTGCTGTTCTGCCTCGAGGTCGGCCTGGTGCTTCTGCTGCTGCCCTGGACCCTGCTCTGGGACAACAACTACTTCTTCAGCCTCCAGCCCCACTACAGCGAGTTCTGGCTGAGCAATCACCTGCGGGGCGCCGTGTCCGGCATCGGCATCATCAACCTGTGGATGGGCTTCGACGTGGCCTTGGCCATACTCCGGCAGCGCCGGGCGCAGCCGGGCGTCAGTGCGTCATCGCGTAGATGATGTAGTTGATCGCGAGCCGGTACGACATCGCCGTGTACCGCTCCGGGTACTGCGGCACGTCGGCGTGTTCCCAAGCGTCGCCTAGGTCCATGTTGTGGTTGATGAGCACCATCCAGCGCCCGTCTTCATCGCGGACCCCCCGCCAGTGGGGCACGTGCCCGTCCTTCTCGTACGGCCTTCCGCTGTAGAGCATCTGAAGCCCCGGGATCTGCTCGCGGTCCCCCATGTCGAACAGCACGTGGAACACCTCGCTGGTGGCATCGATGTCCTCAACGGGCCGATCCGGGAAGATGCGCCGCAGCCCGCGCATGAAGTTCTCCCACTCCTGGGTGCCGTGGAAGTCGTCGAAGACGATGAAGCCGCCCCGCATCAGGTACTCGCGAATGCGGTGGACTTCCAGCTCGGTCAGGTCCCAGTGACCCGCCTCGACGACGTACAGCAGCGGCAAGTCGAATAACTCCGGCTCGCGCGGGTGAACGTAGAACTCCGTCGGCTGCGCGTCGATGACCGACAGCCTGCGCAGTCCCTGCAGGAAGTGGCGCTCGGCCGCCGGGGAGTCGATCTGCCAGGGCCGGACGTCGTAGAACTGACCCTCGTAAAGGTCCGTGTACGCCATGCGGGCGAAAACGAACTCCGCGGGTTCGGACCAGGCAGGCGCCTCCGGCAGGGAGGGCTCGATGATGACGGGCAGGTCATGGGGCACCAGTTGAGCCGACAGCCAGCCGGCCGAAACGAGGAGGCCGGCCGCCGTCCACGTCCGAGCCGCACGCGCGCCGCGCGGTGTGTGACCGGCCGACATCGGTGAGCCCACGCGTTCTCAGTAGCGGTAGTGATCCGGCTTGTAGGGCCCCTCCACGGGGACCCCGAGGTATTCGGACTGCACGGCCGTCATCGTGGTCAGGTCCCCGCCTAGAGCGCCCAGGTGGAGCCGCGCGACCTTCTCGTCGAGTTCCTTGGGCAGCGTCGCGACGGTGCGGCCGTACCCCTCGGCGTTGCGGTGCAATTCGATCTGGGCCAGCACCTGGTTGGTGAAGCTGCAGGACATCACGAAGCTCGGGTGCCCGGTCGCATTTCCGAGATTGAGCAACCGCCCCTCGGAGAGCACGATGACCGAGTGGCCGTCAGGGAAGCGGTACTCATCCACTTGGGGCTTGATGGTCTTGCGGCTCACTCCCGGCCAGTTCGACAGGCCCGCCATGTCAATCTCGTTGTCGAAGTGGCCGATGTTGCCGACGACGGCCTGATGCTTCATCCGTGCCATCTGGTCCGCCGAGATGACGTGCTTGTTCCCGGTCGCGGTCACGAAGATGTCGGCCGTCTCGATGACATCGTCCAAGCGTCGCACCTCGAAGCCCTCCATGATCGCCTGCAGGGCGCAAATCGGATCGATCTCGGTGACAATCACCCTGGCGCCCTGCCCGCGGACGGACTGCGCGCAGCCCTTCCCGACATCGCCGTAGCCGCACACTGCGACCACCTTGCCGCCGATCATGACGTCCGTACCGCGGTTGATCCCGTCGATCAGGGAGTGGCGACAGCCGTAGTAGTTGTCGAACTTGGACTTGGTGACGGAGTCGTTGACGTTAATCGCCGGGAACAGAAGGGAGCCGTCCTGCTGGCGCTGGTATAGCCGGTGCACGCCGGTGGTGGTCTCCTCCGACACTCCGCGGATGCCGGGTGCGATCTCCCCCCACACAAGCCCCCGCTCCTCGCGCAGGGCCGCGAGCCTTGCCAGGATGACGGCCTCTTCCTCCGAGCCGGCCGTGGACGGGTCGGGAATCTTGCCTAGCCGCTCGAACTCCAGGCCCATGTGCACCATCAGCGTGGCGTCTCCCCCGTCGTCGAGGATCAGGTTCGGGCCCTTGCCTCCCGGCCAGAGAAGAATCTGGGAAGTAGCCCACCAGTACTCCTCCAGCGTCTCGCCCTTCCAAGCGAACACCGGCACGCCGCTGGGACGGTCCGGAGTCCCGTCGGGACCGACGGCCACCGCGGCCGCAGCGTGGTCCTGGGTCGAGAAAATGTTGCAGGAGGCCCAGCGGACCTCCGCCCCGAGCTGTACCAGCGTCTCGATGAGAACCGCCGTCTGCACGGTCATGTGCAGGGAGCCTGCGATCCGGGCACCGGCGAGCGGCTTCTGGCCCGCATACTCGGCCCTGAGGGCCATCAGGCCCGGCATCTCGTGCTCGGCGAGGCGGATCTCGTCGCGCCCGAACTCGGCGAGACCAACGTCCCTGACCTTGTAGTCCTCGGCCGACGGGGGATCCCCGATCATCGTCGTGGGCAGTGTCTCGACTGCGGGCATAGCAACTATTCCTCCCGTCTTCACTGTAGGGGCACCCGCGAGCGCTGCTTGCGCCGCGGCCCCGTCACGCCTTGCGCTGCAGCTCGCGCACCTTACCGACCCGTTCCCAAGTGAACGTGTCCTCGGTCCTGCCGAAGTGCCCGTAGGCGGCAGTGGGCTTGTAGATCGGCCGCCGCAGGTCGAGGTACTCGATAAGCCCGCCCGGAGTTAGAGGGAAGACTTCGCTGACGATCGCGGCGAGGCGGGCGTCGTCGACCGTGCCCGTGCCGTAGGTGTCTACACGGACCGACACCGGCTGGGCAACACCTATGGCGTACGCCAGCTGGACCTCGCAGCGGGAAGCCAGCTCTGCCGCGACGATGTTCTTGGCGATGTGGCGCGCCATGTAGCAGGCGGACCGGTCGACCTTCGTCGGATCCTTCCCGGAGAACGCGCCGCCGCCGTGGCGGCCCATGCCGCCGTAGGTGTCCACGATGATCTTGCGTCCGGTCAGTCCCGCGTCCCCGTGGGGACCGCCGATCTCGAACTGGCCGGTCGGGTTGATGTGGTAGCTCGTGTCGCTGTCCGTCATGCCCTCCGGCACCACCGGGTCGATAACGACCTCGCGCACCCTCCGGCGCAGCTCCTCCTGGTCCCGCAGGGTCGGCCCATCCACTGGATCGTGCTGCGTCGAGACCACGACGGCGTCGACACGGGCGGGAGCGTCCCCGTCGTACTCGACGGTGACCTGGGACTTGCCGTCCGGCCGCAGGAACGGGAGCTCGCCGGAACGGCGAACATCCGTCAGTCGACGCACGAGCTTGTGGGCCAGCATGATCGGCAAGGGCATCAGCTCGTCGGTCTCGCGGCAGGCGTACCCGAACATCAGGCCCTGGTCGCCCGCCCCTCCCGTGTCGACGCCCATGGCGATGTCCGTGGACTGCTCGTGCACGAAGCTCTGCACCTGGCACGAGTCCGCGTCGAACTTGTAGGCCTGATCGTTGTATCCGATCTCGCGGATCATCTCCCGCGCGATCGATTCGAAGTCAAGCTGCGCGCTCGTGCGGATCTCCCCCGCGAGGACGCACAGGTTCGTGGTCACCAGCGTCTCGCAGGCAACGCGGCCCTGCGGGTCCTGGGACAGGACGGCGTCGAGCACCGCGTCCGAGACCTTGTCGCATGCCTTGTCGGGATGGCCTTCCGTTACCGATTCCGAAGTGAAAAGTTGGGTACCGCTGCGATACAAGTCGTTTCTCCGATCTAGGGAGCCAGCGGAATTCTAGCGGGCCGAACGGGTGCGGCCGGGCAGCTGGCTTCCAGAGGCCGGGGGGCTCTCTCCGCCCTCGCCGGACCCGAACTCAATTCCTCATTCTTGAGGCACGGAGGGGCCTTTGTCAACGTTGGAGGGCATTCGCCGCGACGCAGGCTCGCTCCCGTCCGGTGCGCCTTTCCGGCGGTTTTCGAAGAACGAGCGCAGCGGGGCCAGGCAATCGCCGGCCAGGACTCCTTCCGAGACCTCCACCCTGTGGTTCAGCAGGTCCGAGTCGGCCAGGCGGAACTTGCTCCGCACCGCGCCGAACCTCAGGTCCCGCGAGCCGAACACCAAGCGCCGCACCCGGGCCGTGACAAGCGCGCCCGCGCACATCGCGCACGGCTCCAGAGTGGAGTAGACAGTGACGTCCCGCAGGTGGCGCTCGCCGAGCGCGAGTGCGGCTTCGCGGAGGGCAACGATCTCGGCATGGGCGGTGGGGTCGGAATCCCGGATCTGGCGGTTCGCCCCCCTGCCAATCACCCGGCCGTCGAGCACGACCACCGCTCCGACCGGCACTTCCCCGGCCTGCCCGGCTTCGGCGGCGAGAGCCAGCGCCTCGCGCATGTACCGCTCGTCCCCGAACGGCACGTCAGTGACCGGCGCGGCCCAGCCAGTACTCGAGATCAGGGAACACGACTGCCTGCATTTCCGGAGAGTCCACGTTGCCGGGGTGCAGCAAGTACACACCCGAGTCGATGTGCGGCTCCGGCTGGCCCCCCTGCAGCCGGACCGACATCTGGCGCGTGCTCTCGTACCCCATCTTGAAGGGGTCCTGGACGACGATGGAGTCGATCACTCCCTCGCGCATGTCCGCGACCAGAGTCTCGGAGGCATCGAACCCCACAATCCTGACCTTGCCGGCGAGACCTCGCTGCTTGACTGCCTGGACCGTGCCGTCGAGGCTGGACTCGTTGTCCGCGAACAGGCCGGCAAGGTCCGGGTGCGCGGTGAGTAGGTTCTCGGCCTCCTCGAGGGCCTTGGCACGGTCGGCCATGTTGAAGCGGACGCCGAGAAACTCGATGTCCGGGAACTCGGTCTCGATGGTCTCCTGGAATCCGGCCTCGCGCTTCATGGTCGAGGCGCTGCCGGGCATGAATCCGATCACCCCGACCTTGCCCTGGCCATCCAGGATCTCGCCCATCCGCCGACCCGCCATCACGCCGCCAAGGTAGTTGTCGGTCACGACGAAGGAAATGATCCGGTCCGTGTTGATGGCGGAATCGAAGATCGCGACCGGTATGTCGCGATCGGCGGCGCGATGGACCACGCCGACCAGCGCGTCGGCGTCCACCGGCGCGAGCACGATGCCGTCGACCTGCCTGGTGATCAGGTTCTCGACGATCGAGATCTGCCGCGCCGAGTCGATCTCGAGCTGCGGCGCGTTCCAGAGGATCTCGAGGCCGAACTCCTCCCCGGCCTTGATGGCGCCCGCGTGAACGGATTGCCAGAACGTATGGTTCGTCCCCTTGGGGACGACCCCGACCACCGGCATGCCGGTGCCGCCGGCGCAGCCGGCTAGGCCGCCAGCCGCGAGCGTCACGAACTCCCTGCGTCTAAGCATGCGGATCATTATGTGGTCAAGCCCCTTCATTGTCACGCAGTGTTTGAGCCGGGCCCGCCTGCGCCGGGCCGGTCAGCCGGCAGAGTTCGGCTGCCAGAGGGTTTCCGGCTCGCCCGTGCAGCGGCACGCCCACCGGCTCCAGACGAAGAAGGCGTCGGAGAGCCGGTTCAGGTACCGGGCCGGAAGCTCGAGGCCCGGCCGGCCGGCCGCCAGAGAGACCAGCCTCCGCTCCGCCCGGCGGCATACCGACCGGCAAACGTGCAGGTCCGCGTTCAGAACCGACCCTCCTGGCAGCACGAACGACGGCAGAGCGGGAAGGTGCTCGTTCACGGAGTCGATTTCTGCTTCCAAGCGTTCCACGTGCGAGGCCAGGACGCGAGGCTGCCTCTCGCCGAGCATCCCGGGGTCGGTGGCGAGCTCGGACCCCAGATTGAAGAGTTCGTGCTGGACTCGCAGCAGGATCTCCCCAAGCGGGGACAGATCCGGGCAGGAGCGCTGTGCGGCCAAGAGGCTGGCGCGCGCCCGGCCAACGAAGCAGTTCAGCTCGTCGACTGCGCCGTACGCCTCCACGCAAGGGTCGTCCTTCGGGACGCGGCGACCGTTCACGAGCATGGTCTTGCCCCCGTCCCCGGCGCGGGTATAGATGCGGTTCAGGGCAATTCCGGGCTCGGAGAAGGTCTCGTCAGGCATGCCAGCTCGATGATCTGTCTTGTTTCCCGGAGACGGTCAGCGAAGCGTCTGCCGGTCAAGCTTCACCCCGGACTCCTGCAACAATTCGGTCGCTGTGCCGGCAAGCGGGTACTCGAGGTTGTAGACGACCCTGGTGATCCCGGCATTGATGATCATCTTGGTGCAGATGAGACACGGCGAGAACGTCGAGTAGAGAGTCGCACCGTTCAGGCTGATGCCGTGGTAGGCGGCCTGGACGATCGAGTTCTCCTCGGCATGGCTGCACAGGCACTCGTCGAGCTTGGTGCCGCTGTCGGCGAGCGAATTGCAGCGCGGGCAGCCCCCCTCGTTGCAGTTCTTGACCCCGCGCGGAGTTCCGTTGTAACCGGTCGAAATGATGCGCCGGTCCTTCACGATGACAGCGGCCACCTTGCGCTTCATGCAATTGGATCGCAGGGCCACGATCCGGGCTATCTGCATGAAGTACTCGTCCCACCCGGGACGCTCCACGCTCATCATCCAGCGCCGAGCGACCGCTGAGACCTGCCCCGCGAATTCCTCTCGGGTGCCGTCGTTGCAGATCGTCTCGTCCGCAAGCGCCCAAGTGGCTCGCAGCTGCTGGCGGGACCTGTCGGAGCTGCCGAGTTCCCGCTCCTCCTGCTCGACGAACTCCTCGAACGAGGCCGGCACCCGGTTCCCGCCACGGTCGCAGACGCGGCGGTATCGCACCTCGACCGGGGCGTCGAGGTGCAGCAGGCGGAAGTCCCCCGACTCCCGCAAGGCCTTGACCTCCTGCGGGGTGCGGATGGAATCGACGACGTAGTTCTGGTCCAGTCGGAACTTCCGGCCGATGCGCTGGGCGAGGACTGCCGGTCCGAACTCCTTCCGCAGGCGGTTGCCCTCGGCGATGAGGTTCTCGCGATTGGGAGGCACCTCGCGCTCCTGCAGCTCTTCGCGGATCACGTCCGACAGCGAATACGTCTCAAACCCTTTCCGGCGGAGTTGCTCGGAGGCAAGCGTCTTGCCCGAGCCGTTGGTGCCGGTCAATCCGATGATCATGTGCGATCAGTCCACTATCGTAGAGCAGCGACGCGGGCATCCCGGCACCCTCAGTCACCGGGCCGCGGAGACCATGAGAAACCCTTGAAAATCGAAGCCGTTCCGCCCGGCCTTTGCTAGCCTAGAAGGACTTGGAGGCCGGTCGCTCCCGGATCACTGGAGTTGACGGCTGACAGATTGGCAACTGCTTGGACGAATCGCTCCGGGTTCGCGGCCGGATGCCGGGATAACTTGACGGCCGCGTCGGCCCGACGGCGGATTCCCGGCCCTGCGACGGGGCCCCAGCCGCCTGGCTCATGCCGCGGCGCACCGGCAGATAGCGTGCGTGCGGCCAAGCCCGGGCGCCATCCCTTCTGATCGAGATCACATACGGAACTTCCATGGACAACTACTACCTGCTGGCAGCGATTCTCGGAGCGGTGGGCCTGGCGGCCTCATCGCTAGCTATGCTCGCGGTCCGGCGCAACCCGGCCGGCACGGAGAGCATGCGACATGTCGCTGGCCTGATCCGGGTCGGCGCCATGGCCTTCCTGTGGCGCGAGTACCGCATCCTGGTGATCTTCGTCGTGGCAGTGGGCGCACTGATCGCCTGGAAGCTCGGAACGCCGATGGCGCTGAGCTTCGCAGTGGGCGCCGCGTGCTCGATCCTGGCAGGCCTGGCCGGCATGCAGGCCGCGACGCTGGCAAATTCCAGGACAAGCGAGGCCGCCCGCACGAGAGGGATGGGGGCGGCGCTGACCGTGGCGTTCAACGGCGGGTCGGTCATGGGCCTGGCAGTTGCAGGTCTGGGCCTGCTCGGCGTCGGCCTGCTCGCGATGCAATTCTCGGACCCCGCCGCGGCCGCTAACCTCAACGGGTTCGCCATGGGCGCGAGCTCGATCGCGCTGTTCGCCCGGGTCGGAGGCGGCATCTACACGAAGGCAGCGGACGTCGGGGCCGACCTGGTGGGCAAGGTCGAGGCCGGCATCCCGGAGGACGACCCCCGCAATCCGGGCGTGATCGCCGACAACGTCGGCGACAACGTCGGCGACGTCGCGGGCATGGGAGCTGACATCTTTGAATCGTTCGCCGGCGCGATGATCGCTAGCTTGGCGATCGCCGCGACCCTATCCGAGGCTGGGCTCCAGCAACTGGCCGGCTCGCTGGAAGGAGAGCCGCTGCGCTCGGCGCTGATGGCGCTGCCGCTGGTTGTTTCTTCTGTCGGCTTGGTCGCATCGCTGGCGGGCATCCTGGCGGTGCGGGCGTTGAAGGCTCTCGGGCCTGCGTCGGCGCTGCGATATTCCGCGTGGCTGAGCGCTGTCCTGTTCCTGATCGGGGCCTACTTCACCGGCAGCGCCATGGGCGTTGGGGCGGGAGTGTTCCACGCGATCGTCGCCGGTTGCCTAGGTGGCGTGGCCATCGGCTACATCACGGAGTACTACACGTCGATGAAGCCGGTGCTGGATATCGCGGAGGCGTCACGGATGGGCACGGCGACCAACATCATCGAGGGCCTCGCAACCGGCTTCCGCAGCTGCGCGGCACCGGTGCTGGTGATTTGCGCGGCCATCTTCGCCGCGCACTCCGAGGCCGGACTGTACGGCATCGGCATCGCCGCCGTCGGCATGCTGGCCACAGTGGGCATCACCATGAGCGTGGACGCGTACGGCCCGATCGCTGACAACGCCGGCGGCATTTCCGAGATGTGCAGCCTGCCACCGGAAGTGCGCTCGATTACCGACCAGCTCGATTCGCTGGGCAACACGACTGCCGCGATGGGCAAGGGATTCGCGATCGGCTCGGCCGCGCTGGCGGCCCTGGCACTCTTCTCGGCCTACACGCAAGCCTTGGACGCGACACGGGCGGCAGCCGGCTTGGGCCCCGTCACGATCGCTCTCAACTCCGCCGAGGTCGTCATCGGGCTGCTGCTCGGGGGAATCCTGCCGTTCCTGATCGCCGCCCTGACGATGAAGGCCGTCGGCAAGGCAGCCGGGAACATCATCGACGAGATCCGGAGGCAGTTCCGCGAGATCGCTGGCCTGCTGGAAGGGCGGGAGGGCGTCAACCCCGACGCCGCGCGATGCGTTGACATCGCGACGGCGGCGGCGCTGCGCGAGATGGTCCTGCCGGGACTGATCGCGGTGTCCACCCCGGTGATCGTGGGGGTCGCGCTCGGGCCGGAGGCCCTGGGCGGGACGCTCGCTGGGGCGACCGTGACCGGCGTGCTGCTCGCGTTGTTCATGGCAAACGCCGGGGGAGCCTGGGACAACGCGAAGAAGTCGATCGAGCAGGGCGCCATCGAGGGCGAGGGCAAGGGGTCGGAAGGCCACAAGGCTTCGGTCGTGGGCGACACGGTGGGCGATCCGTTCAAGGACACCTCGGGGCCCTCGATGAACATCCTGATCAAGCTGATGTCGATCGTGGCCTTGGTCATCGCCCCGCTGATCGCCGTCTAGCGGGCCCTGCTGCGCGGCCTCGAAATCGGGGCTCTCTGGTAGATTGGGGATTGATGTCGGGAGGCCACAAGAGCGCGGCGAAACGCCCAGGCGGGAGCGAGGACCGGGCCTCGCGACTGGCGATGCCTCCCCATCCGCTCACGCTTGACGGCGCGGCGATGCTGCACCAAATGTTCCGACTGCGGTGGGCGGACTGGCGCCGGCTGCCTCGTGCGGACCGGGACGAGATCGCGGGCGAGGCGGAGTCGGTGCTGGCCCCCATGGAACACGGCGGGCCCGGCAGTTCCGCTCTCTTCTCAATGCTCGGCCACAAGGGCGACTTGGTGTTGCTGCACTTCCGCAAGGACTTCGAGGAACTGAGCCGGGCGGAGATGGCAGTCTCGTCCCTGCGCCTCTCGGAATTTCTCGATCCGACCACCTCGTACGTCTCCGTGGTGGAGCTGGGCCTGTACGACTCGACTGTCAAGCTCTATCAGGAGTTGCTCGACGAAGAAGTCGCTCCGGACAATCCGACCTGGGCGTCCCGGGTTGAAGACCGGAGCCGGGACCAAGCGGAGGCAATGGCGCCGCGCCTGGACCCAGCGATGCCCCCGCACAAGTACCTCTGCTTCTACCCGATGGACAAGAAGCGGGGCGAGAAGCGGAACTGGTACACGGTACCGATCGAGAAACGCCGCGACATGATGCGCGAGCACGGAATGATCGGACGGCGCTACGCAGGCCGCGTCAAGCAAATCATCTCCGGATCGATCGGGTTCGACGACTGGGAGTGGGGCGTGGACCTGTTTGCCGATGACCCGCTCGTGTTCAAGCAGCTGATCTACGAAATGCGCTTCGACGAAGCGAGCGCGGTCTACGCGCTCTTCGGACCGTTCTACATTTCCCTCCGCCTGCCGGTTTCGGAACTGCGAAGCTGGCTGGCGCTGGGGAACCCGGCGTTCGGTTCGGCCTGAAGCGGCGTCGAGGCGCGCCCTCGAGCCGCCCGCCTGTTACCATTCAATCGAAGCGGGGCGATGACGTTGGAGTCCGGTGGGGAGGCAACGTTGCGGGTACTGGCAAACACCACGGTATGCGGACTGCTGGCGGTCGCAAGCCTGCACTCAGCCGAGTACCTATTGGCCTACGTCGGACCGGATTCTGGCGAGGCTCTGCAAGGCCTGCAGCTAGGCATTGAGGAGTCGAACCTGCAAGGAGAATTCCTAGGGGTAAGGCTTTCGCTCTCGATCTCGCCAGACGGCGGGATTCCACGCGACGCCGTCGTGGTGTTCGCGGACCTTCCGGGAGAAATCCCGGAACTCTCCGCATCGGCAGCCGGCCGGGCCGTCTTCAACCTCAGCGACGAAGCGGATGCCCTTCGCTCGGCTTGCCTTGAGAACGTGCTGCACGTCATCCCCAGTGCGCGAATGAAGGCCGATGCTGTCTCCCAATGGGTGTCGAGGAACCCGGGCACTAGCCCGCGCGCCGCGGCATGGCATCCCAGCGCCGTCAAGTTTGCCGCGCGCGATCTCAACAAGCGTTACCTTGAACGGTTCGGCATGCCGATGGACCCGCTGGCGTGGGCCGGCTGGTTCGCAGCTAGGGCGGTAGGCGACACGCTGATGCGGGAACCTGGCGCGGACGCCGGTGCTTTGCTGGGCATGCTGAAGGAGGCGGACGGGCTGGACGGGCAAAAGGGCGACCCGCACAGCTTCCGCGCCAGCGGCCAGCTGCGCCAGCCGCTTGTGCTGGCCAACGAGGCCGGCGAGTTGCTGGGCGAGGCACCAGTGCGCGGTGCAGACGGCGGACTCGACAGCCTGGGATCATCGCCCTGCAAGTGAGCCATGACGCGACTCCTACCGCTACTCTTCCTGATTCCGGTGGCGCAACTCAGCGCCGAGCCGACCCTTCGGCTGTTCGTAACGAACGAGGCCGACGACACCGTCACCGTGATCGACAGCCGCAGCGGTGAAGTCGAGTCGACCATCGAAGTGGGCGGACGGCCCCGCGGCATCGGCTTCAGCCCCGACCGCGCGAAGGTCTACGTCGCGCTGGGAGACGACAACGCAATCGGCGTGATCGACACGGCGACGCTGAAGCTCGAACGCAAGATCCCGGCTGGTTCGGACCCAGAAGCGTTCGCGGTGCATCCCGACGGCACGATCTACCTGTCCAACGAGGACGAAGGACTGGCGACCGCCCTCAACCCGGATACCGGCGAGATCCTGGCGGAAATCAAGGTAGGCATCGAGCCCGAGGGCGTGGGCGTCAGCCCGGACGGGAAGCAGGTGCTGGTCACCAGCGAGTCCTCCAACATGGTGCATGTCATCTCTGTCGCGGAGAAGAAGCTGGTAGCGAACATCCTGGTCGGAGCAAGACCGCGAGAGGTCGCATTCAGTCCCGACGGCAGGTATTTCTGGGTGACGTCCGAGGTGGCGGGGCAGGTCTCGAAGGTCGACCGCCAGACGAACCGCGTCGTGACCGTCAACCGCACGCTCCGGCGCGAGGTGAACCCGCGGATCAAGCCGAAGGGAATACTGCTCAGCCCGGACGGCTCGAGATTGTATGTGTCCTTGGGCCGGGGCAATGCGATCGCCGTGCTCGATCCGGAGACCCTGGAACTGCAGGGCACGGTGCCGTCGGGGGTCCGGACCTGGGGAATTGCGCTGTCCCGCGACGGGAACCGGCTCTGGGCGGCCAACGGCCCGGATGGCACGCTCTCGGTCATCGACACCCAAGCCATGCGGGAGATCGGGACGATCCCGACCGGCGAAATGCCATGGGGCGTCGTGCTGGATGACTGACAGGTGCCGCTGCCTGTTGCTGGCCTCGGGGCTCCTGGTCTCCGGCCCGGTCGCGAGTGCGGACGGCGAGGCGGACGCGCTGGCCGGAATCGGCTGGAAGCTCTTCTTCGACCCGGTGCTGTCGAAGCCTCGCAACACCTCCTGCGCGACCTGCCATGACCCCGCCAAGGGTTTCGAGGCGGGCGTGTCCCTGGGCGAGGGCGCGTACGGAGACACGCTTCCGCGGCACACGCCGACTGTCGTGAACCTGCAGGACGCGGAGTACTTTTTCTGGGACGGGCGTGCCGGATCGCTCGAGGAACAGGCTGGGGGGCCAATCGAGAACCCTATCGAAATGGACCTCTCGCACGAGGAGGCTGCCCAGCGAGTCGCGTCCGACGAAGCCTATGCGCGGGCCTTCGCGAAGGCCGGCGTCAGCGAAATCACGATCGCTGCGATCGCGCGCGCCATCGCAGCGTTCGAGCGTGGCCTACGGACCGGTCCGGCGCTGTACGACCAGTGGCTGCAGGGCGACCGCTCGGTGTTCGATGCCCAGCAGGAGCGCGGTCGCATGATCTTCTTCACCCGGGGGCAGTGCGCGACCTGCCACTTCGGCCCGAACTTCACGGACGGGATGTTCCACAACATCGGGACCGGCACCTCGGAAGACACCGGACGCTATGCGATTTCGGCCGACGAATACGATCTAGGCGCGTTCAAGACTCCGTCCCTGCGCAACTGGAAGGGACGCGAACCATTCATGCATGACGGGCGGTTCGCGACGCTCGACGAGGTGCTGGAGTTCTACAACAAACCCCGGACCGACGCAGTCGGCGAGACCGAGCTAGACCCGCTCCAACTAACCGAACAGGATCACACTGACATCAAGGCCTTCCTCGAAACGCTCAACGGCGCCTGGCCGGACCTCGCCCCGTTCGAAGCGGCCTGGAACGCACTGCATTAAGCCTGCCTCCCGCGGGAGTGGATGCAGCAGCAAGACGTGACTCCAACCTCAAACCCAGCAAAGTGGCACCGCTGGATCGCGTGGACGGCGTTCGGCGCTTCCACTGCGAACTTCGCCTCGATCGCTCTTGCCCACGCCCTGCTCGCCCTTGGGCTGGCCGGTCTCGCACTTCGGCCGAGCCGGATCCGTGTGCCTCCGGCCGCCTGGCCCCTGGCGGCCCTGATGGCCTGGACGCTCGTCTCGACGCTGGCCTCGGAGGATCCTGCGGCCGCGCTGCCCCAATTGAAGAAATTCTTCGTCTACGCGCTGCTGCCCTTGGTTTACACCGCCCTGCGCTCCACGGACGCCTGCAGACGGGCGGCCGAGGCATGGTTCGTGGTGGTGTTCGGCGCCTGCGTGGTGGCGACGGTCCAGTTCGCGGAGGCCGCAGCCGCGTCGGGAGCCCTTGATTCGAGCTTCTACGCCCTGTACATCGACGACCGAGTCACCGGGTTCTACAGCCACTGGATGACGTTCAGCCAGGCATCAGTCCTGGTCCTGCTGGCGCTGGCCTGCTACCTGGCTTTCGGCGAACGCCGGCGCGGAGCGGGGATCTGGGGCGCAGTCGGGGCCGTGATCGCGGTCGCGATGCTTCTGAGCTTCACGAGGAGCGTATGGCTGGCACTGCTGGCGGGAGGGGCGTACCTGCTGGGGGTCTGCCGTCCGCGTGTTTTAGTCGCCGTGCCGGTCCTGCTCCTGGCGGGCTATCTGGCCGCTCCGGAGGCGCTGCAGCAGCGCGTGGAATCGATCCGCCCCGGAGCGAACCAAGCTCGGATCGTGATGTGGCGGACCGGCCTCAACATGATCTCCGAGCATCCGCTGCTAGGCGTCGGTCCCGAGCGTGCCGGGCCGCTCTTCGCCGAATTCCAGCCGGACGATGTCCGCGAGCTGCCCCCTGGGTTCTACGGGCACCTGCACAACGTGTACGTGCACTACGCCGCAGAGCGCGGGATTCCCGCGGCGCTGATCGTGCTGTGGCTCTTCGGCCAGGTGTTATTCGACATGCGTCGCGGGCTTCAGGCGCTGCCGGACAGGCCCGATGACCGCCGGTTCCTCCTCCATGCCGGAATATGCGCCACCCTTGCCATGGCAATCCTGAGCTGCTTCGATGTCTCGATGGGCGATAGCGAGATTCTCGGGGCGTACTTGGCGCTCGTAGCGATTGCGTACCGCGGCGTGCCACACGTTCCCGAGCCGCGGCAAAGCTGAGCGAGCGGGTGCCTTGAGGCCAAGGCCAGCCCTTCCGGCCGCCGATAGGGTATCCAACCGGCAGCCTCCATCGACCCGACCGTCGGCTAGACTCCGAAGCGTGGCGCGCATGCTGCCCATCGGGGTCCAGTCCTTCCGGAAGCTCCGGGAAGAACGGCGCCATTACGTGGACAAGACCGGATACATCGGGAACCTGCTCGAGCGTGGCACCCGCTACTTTCTTTCCCGGCCCAGACGATTCGGGAAGAGCCTGCTCGTCGACACGTTCAGGTGCCTGTTCGAATGCGACAGGAGGCTCTTCCGAGGGCTGGCCATAGAGCCCCGATGGGACTGGGCGCGGCCTCGCCCTGTGGTACGTCTCGAGTTTGGCCGGGGAAACCACGCCCAGCCCGGCTACCTGCAACTGAACCTGTCAGCGCAGCTTGAGGAGATCGAGGAGGCCACCGGCATACAGCCAGTGGTCGACGAAGGCGCCGATCGATTCGCCTTAGTGATTCGTCAGCTCCACAAAACTACCGCCCGTCGAGTGGCCGTGCTTGTGGACGAGTACGACAAGCCCATCCTGGACGCGCTGCATGAGCCCGACATCGCGAGGGCGAATCGCGACTACTTGCGCGGCCTGTACTCGGTCATCAAGGCATGCGACGAGCACGTGCACTCCTGCTTCCTCACTGGCGTGACCAGATTCCCGAAGGGAGGCCTGTTCTCAGGCCTGAATGACCTCAGCGACATCACTCTCGACCCTCGGTATTCCTCGATCTGCGGATACTCCGAGCGAGACCTCGACACGGTGTTCGCCGAAGAGCTAGAAGGCCTTGACCGTAGGCAGGTCAAGCAATGGTACGACGGTTACAGCTGGGGCGGCGACGAGCGAGTCTACAACCCTGTCGACGTGCTGTTGCTGCTTGAGGAGCGGGAGTTCAAGAACTGGTGGTTCGCGACCGGTACACCGATGTTCCTGATCGACGTTCTCGCCGAGAAGGAGATTCCCTGGCACCGTATCGACGGGATGCCAGTGACCGAGGAGATGCTCTCCAGGTTCGATGTGGGCGACATCGCTGCCGAGGCACTGCTATTCCAGGCAGGGTATTTGACCGTCCTGGAGAAAGAGGATCGGGGAGGTACGCTTCGCTACCGGCTGGGCTATCCGAACCGGGAGGTCCGGCAGAGCCTGAACGAGGCGCTGCGGGACAATCTGCTCGACAACGGGGTGGAGCAGGAGGAGCGGCTGTACAAGGTCCTCTGTGAGGGCGACATATCCGGCTTGGAGCAGCATCTGCGGGGGTTGCTGGCGGGGATCCCCTATGAGTGGCACGGGCGGAATCGGATGGGAGGATTCGAATCGTGGTACGCCAGCGTGCTGTATGCGCACTTCGCGGCCCTCGGCGTGGAGGTGCAGGCAGAGGAGAGCAGTAGCCATGGGCGAGTCGACCTGTGCGTGCGGGCCTACGGGCGGGTGTATGTGTTCGAGTTGAAGATGCGTGAGCGGGCCGGTCCCGAGACCGCCTTGGAACAGCTGAAGGCGAGAGACCACGCGGACGGCTACAAGGGCCTCGGGGAGCCAATCCATCCGGTAGGAGTGGAATTCAGCGTCGAGACGCGAAACGTAACCCGGTTCGATGCAGAGACGGTCTGACGGCCCCGAGGCTGGGGCCGCAAGGGAAGTCCCAACGGCGTCGTAGGGTGCCTGTGCCAACATGGAGCTTTAGTACCATGGAATTCCGGCTCACCGACACTGCGCTTGAGGACATCGAGGCCGACGTTGCCATCGGCTTCGTGTACCAAGGGGAAGGCGACGAGCCTCCTGCTATCGACTACTGGAACACGCTGTCAGGCGGTCTCGCGGGGGAGATGGCCGCGCGCGGTGAGTTCCGCGGAGGCTACCGGAGCCACACGGTGGTCCACAGGCCGGCGGGCGTGAGGGCTGGCAGGCTGGCCCTTGTCGGGTGCGGCGAGCCAGGCAAGGTGTCGCTGGCCCGTCTGCGGAACTGCATTGGAGCGGCTTGGCGTAGCCTGCGGACCAGCGGCGCGAAACGCGTCGCGGTCTTGCCGCCATACGGAGCGGATCCGGACACAGGCATGCGGGCAGTCGCCGAGGGCATCATCCTAGCCGACTACGAGCCGGACATCCACAAGAGCGCGGATCGCAAGGAGTCGTCCCTGACCAGCGTGACAATCTCGGCGCCGGCCACGGCGCAGGGTTCCCTCGACCGGGCCGTCGCGACCGCGCACGCACAGAACCGGGCGCGCGAGCTCGGAAACGAACCCGGTAACTTGCTTCCGCCGCGCGCCCTCGCCGAGCGGGCCTGCGAGTTCGCGGAGGCGGCGGGCCTGGAGTGCGAAGTGCTCGACAAGGAGTACATGCGCTCGCGGGGAATGGGAGCGCTGCTAGGCGTGGCTCGCGGCAGCAGGCAGGATCCCGTGATGATCGTGATCCGCTATCGCCCGGATTCGGCGGCGGAAGCGGGCGGCAGCCACCTCGGGCTGGTCGGCAAGGCCGTGACATTCGACACCGGCGGCATCTCGCTGAAGCCGTCGGCGGACATGCACCTCATGAAGCACGACATGTGCGGAGGGGCGGCGATGCTCGGCGCGATGCTCGCCATTGCCCGGCTGCGGCCGAAGACCCCCGTGACGGCAGTGATCCCGTCAGTCGAGAACATGCCGGACGGCGATGCCCAGCGGCCCGGCGACATCGTGACATCGATGTGCGGGAAGACCGTCGAAGTCCTCAATACAGACGCCGAAGGACGGCTCATCCTAGCCGACGCTCTGACCTACGCCAAGGAACTGGGATGCACTCACCTCGTGAACGCCGCAACCCTTACCGGCGCCATCGTCGTGGCCCTGGGCACGGACTACACGGGGGTATTCGGAAACGACGAGGGCTGGCGCGACCGCGTGATCTCGTCCGCGAAGGCCGCTGGCGAGACGATGTGGCCGATGCCGCTCGGCGAGGAATTCACGGACCTCCTCAAGAGCCCGGTCGCGGACCTGGCGAACATCGGGCCTCGCTGGGGAGGCGCCATAACGGCGGCGGCGTTCCTGGAGCAGTTCGCCGGAGACACGCCCTGGGTGCACCTGGACATCGCCGGGACGGCCTGGTATGAGAAGAAGCAGCCACACGCCCCTGTGGGGGCTACCGGTGTCGGCGTGGCAACGCTGGTCGACCTTGCGCTGGACCTGGGTTGAGCTTCGTCCAGGCGGGCCGGCGGGATCCGTTCAATGGATCGTGGAAGCGCCCTCGACGCCCAGCGGACCAGTGGTCACATTGCGGTTGACGTGCCGGTCGAGGTTGATGATGTACGTCTCGGGAGCGTTCAGCAGGTGGGCGGAATGGGTTGCCGCCACGATCCGGAACCCCTTGGTGTCAACGAGCTCCTTCAGCATCTTCAGCACCCGGCGCTGGTTCGTCTGTGAGAGCGCCATTTCCGGCTCGTCCAGGAGCAGCACGGAACCGTCCGGCAGCTTCGGGAACGTCTCGCGGAACAGGGACAGCATGATCTGGCCGTGGCTGGCCGTCTGGAGGAATTCCACCATGCCGGGATCCTCATCGAACAATGAGAGATCGTTCCGCGGATTGTGCTGCTCCGCATCGAAGAGCATCACCTTGCCCAGTTCCCTTCCCTGCGCGTCCAGCCGGTAGGCATAGTTGTCGACATCTTCGCCGCGCAGCGCGTAGTAGATCGAGTGCAGCAGCGTGGACTTGCCGGACCCGTTCTCGCCTTCCAGCATGATCAGCGGGTGCGAGAGATCCACGATCATGGGCATGTGGAAATTCAGGTTGATGAAGACCGGGTGGCTGAGAATCTTGAGGAACATCCGCATGACCAGCATACCGTGAGGGTCTGCGAGGGAAGCCGCCGCTGGCAGTACCATTGAGGGGAAGCGCCTGCGGGCGCAGGCGACGCCTTGGCGCGCCCGACCAAGCCCCATGGCGACCGGATGCCGCATCGAGGTCCTCGGCTCGGGGACCAGCGTTGGAGTGCCCACAATCGGTTGCGGCTGCCGGGTCTGCAAGTCCAGCGATCCACGCGACCGCCGCCTGCGCACGTCGGTGGCGGTCCGCTACACAGACAACGGAGCGGACCGAGCGGTCGTGGTGGACACAACGCCCGACTTCCGCCAGCAGGCCCTCTCGGCCGGGCTACAGCGGCTGGACGCGATCCTGTATACGCACGATCACGCCGACCACATCATGGGACTGGACGACGTGCGTCCGTTCAATTACGGCCGGCGGGACCGCATACCGGTGTATGCCACGGCACCGACCATGAAGTCGTTGCGCCGCGTGTTCCCGTACGCCTTCGCCGGGGAGGGCCGGCACCCCGGCGGCGTGCCGCGCCTGGACGGACGCACGGTCGGGGAGTACAGCCCGATCGACGTGCCCGGGATGCGGTTCCAGTCGTTCGCCGTGCATCACGGTGGCATGAGAATCCTGGGTTTCCGATTCGGACGGGCGGCCTACGTGACCGATCAGACCGGCTTCCCGGAGGAGTCCGTGGGGTGGATGGAAGACCTGGACGTACTATTCCTGGGTGCGTTGCGCCACAGTCCCCATCCGATGCATTCGACGGTCTCGCAAGCCCTGGAATGGGTGGAGAGGCTGCGCCCCGCGCGGGCGTTCTTCACCCACGTCTGCCACGAGCTCTCCCACGCGGAGACAAACCGCGAGCTGCCTGACGGCGTGGCGCTCGCCTACGACGGTCTCACGGTCGAGGTGAAGGGGTGACCTGCCGATGACCCGGACATGGATGGGCTTGGAAGCGATTCCCGGCGATGTCGGCCCGACGTCGGTAACGATCGGAAACTTCGACGGCGTGCATCTGGGCCACAGGAGGATCCTGCGCCTTGCTGCCGAGATGGCCCGGAACAGCTCGCTGCGGTCGGTCGCCCTGACGTTCGACCCGCATCCACTCGCCGTGGTGGCGCCTGGGCACGCTCCTCAGACTCTCACCAGCATTGGCCGCCGGGCGGAGCTGATCCTGGCCGAGGGTATCGACCAAGTCGTGGTCGTGCCGTTCACCGACGAGCTCTCCCGGTTGACGCCGGAGGCGTTCTGCGAGCGAATCCTTGCGGGGAGGCTGAGCGCAAGGCACGTGGTGGTCGGCCGAGACTTCCGATTCGGGCGGCAGCAATCCGGCGACACGGAAACACTCCGGGAGCTCGGGGCGCGGTTCGGCTTCGACACGTCGCTCGCCGGGACAGTTCTGGTAGGCGGCGAACCCGTCAGCAGCACGCGCGTGCGGAGCCTGGTGCGCGAGGGGAGCGTGGACCGGGCGCGCGAACTGCTCGGACGGGAGTTCTGCCTGCAGGGGCCGATTGTCAGCGGCGAAGGAGTGGGGGCCCGCCAGACAGTTCCGACGCTCAACCTAGCCCCTGACAGTGAGGTGCTGCCCGGGGACGGAGTCTACATCACGCAGGCGCGCCTCGACGGCCAGGGCGACTTCCGCCAGTCCGTGACGAACGTCGGCCTGCGCCCGACGTTTGACGGCCGCCAGCGCACCGTCGAGACGTACCTGCTGGGAACGAAAGATGCGTTGCCGCCTGACGCGATAGAATTGGAGTTTCTACGGAAGATCCGGGACGAGCGCAGGTTCCCGTCGGCCGAGTCGCTGCGGGAACAGATCCTGGCGGACATCGAAGCCGCGGAGCGCTATTTCCAGCAGTCGAGCGACCTGCCCTCCGGCTCCCCCGTGGAACCAACCCAGACGCCCGGGCCATCCGGCCCCGGATAGGAAACGAGCATCCATGAGCATTCGAATCTCAGCCGCCAAGTGCGCGCACATGCAAGCCCTCGCCACCCAAGGCGGGATCATCGGCGCTGCCGCGATGGACCAGCGCGGTTCTCTACAGAAAGCGATCGCCAAGGGCAAGGGCATCGGCCCGGACGACGTCACCGACGAGATGATGTCGGAATTCAAGCTCAGCGTCTCCAAGGTGCTCACGCCTCACGCCAGCGCGATCCTCCTGGATCCGATCTGGGGCATGCCGGGAGCGGAGGCCAGGGCGGACAACGCCGGGCTGCTCCTGTCGTACGAGAGGAGCGGCTACGACAACACCCAGCCGGGCCGTTTCGCCGACCTGATCGGCGACCTCTCGGTCCGCAGGATCGGCGCCCTGGGCGCGAACGCGGTGAAGATCCTCCTGTACTACACCCCGTACGAGGATCCGGCCGTCAACGAAGTCAAGCATGCGTTCATCGAGAGAATCGGCGACGAGTGTGTCGCAAACGACCTGCCGTTCTTTCTCGAGTTCGTCGGCTACGATCCGCAGGGCGGTGACGAGAAGGGCCTGGAGTTCGCCAAGCTCAAGCCCGAGGTCGTCGCCGAGAGCATGAGGGAATTCTCCAAGGACCGCTACAACGTGGACGTCCTGAAGGTGGAAGTGCCGGTGAACATGAAGTTCGCTGCGGGCTCGAAGGCCTGCCAAGGGCAAAGCGCCTACTCCAAGGAAGAGGCGCTTGAGCATTTCCGTGCCGCTGCCGAAGCGGCGGGCCGGCCGTTCATCTACCTCAGCGCCGGGGTGACGAACGAGGTCTTCACCGAATCACTCGAGTGGGCGGCCGAAGCCGGCACAAGTTTCTCCGGCGTGCTCTGCGGCCGGGCGACGTGGCAGGACGCGATCCCGATCTACTGCCAGCAGGGCGTGGCCGCCCTCGAGGACTGGCTCTCCGGCCGTGGCGTCGCGAACATCGGCGAAATCAACAAGCGGCTCGAAAGAGCCACTCCGTGGTACGCCTTCTACGGCGCCGACAGCGCCGAGGCGCTCGTCGCCTGAGCGGTTCCGCCCGGGCGGGCGCCGTCAGGCCGGTTGCCCTTGCGCGAACTCGCGGAGGACTTGCTCGTCCGCGGGCCTGAGCGAGCCGTCGGCGCGGAGCTCGACCCGAACGAGTACGTTCGCTTGGAGGTCGGACGCGTCGCGAAGAGCAGTTGCGAGGCCAGCCGACGCGGCCCGCAATCCGTCGGGGCCGCCCGCCTCGGGCGCACCCAGCCGGTAGGCGATCTCCAAGGGCCTGCCATCGGCGGGGGAACTGTCGGAACCGGCATCGATGCTGATGAAGTCCTCGTCGCCGGTGGCCCCCAAGCCGAAACTCACCAGTATCCCGGGCCGACCCTCGCGGAGAACGGAGTACGCCTGCTCGACGGGGAATAGGTCCGGGCGAGCGCGATAGCCCTCGATGGGCTCGAAGCGCAAGGCTGCCAGCGAGCGGTAGCGGTAGGCCAGCTCCTGCAGCTGGTTGTGGGCGTAGCGTACGTAGTGCAGGAAATCCTCGTCCTTCTGGAACTTGTAGCGGGGCACCGGATCCGGGAACTCGGGCCGGGAGCGCTTCCATTCGGTCCGGGAGTCCTCGGAAGCGAAGAAGTAGGGATGTCGCCAGTCCGCCGCGTACGAATACGATGGCGTCAGACCCAGGCCCCTGGCCTCGCAAGCGTCGTTGAGTTCGCCGACCAGATCACGGCCGCTCGCCTCGAGAGTGTTGAAGTCGGTCTCGATCGTCCGGAACAGGGAGAACCCGTCCGCATGGCGAGCTGGAATGCCGACGTACCCGAAGCCGCAGCCGGCGGCCACTTCGGCGAGCGCGGCAGCATCGAATCCGGCTGGGTCGAACGTCGAGGCAAGCTCGGAGTACCGGCCCGGCGGGATACGATCCTCGAACTGTGCCCACGGCCCGCGCCCCAGCTGGGTGTATACCCCGTAGTCGAAGAACAGACCCGGACCGGCTTGGCGAAACCAAGAGAGGACGGCCGTCCTGGGGGACTCTCGGTACAAGGTTTCCCGGCCCTTGGCGAAGCCGGGCGGAGGCAGTTCCGGATCAGGCGGAATAACCGGGGCCGAGCAGGCTCCCAAGCCCGCTGAAGCCGCGAGGAACGCCCGCCTGCGCATACGTTGGATTGTACCGGCCCCGAGCGTTCGTGCTGCCCTGATGGCGACCGCATTGGCGGCGGATGCGCGAGGTTCCGGCCGGCGGCAACCGGTGCCAGCAAGGGGATGACGCCGCCCAACCGGGATGACTTGCTCCACTGGTAGACTGGCCCGGTGCGCCGTTACCTGATCTCTCTCACTTGCCTCGCTCTTGGGTGCTCCTCTCAGCCGGCCGAGGAAGCCCCGAATCCGGAAGTCCCGGTGGTCCGACTCTACGAGGCCGGGACCGGGGGATACGCCCATTACCGGGTACCGGCGATCGCGGTGTCGCCAGCGGGGACGGTGATGGTGGTGGTAGAGGCCCGGGCCGATTCCGGGGGCGACTGGGGCCTGCAGGACATCCTGATGCGAAGGAGCCGCGACGGAGGAGAGACCTGGGACGCCCCGCGCAAGATCGTGGACCTGCAGGAGCCCCAGGAAACGAACCCCGCCGCCCTGGCCCAGGGCCTGGGCGAGGCCGGCGTCACAACGTACAACAACATCGTTCCGATCGTTGACGAGGACGAGGGAGTAGTGCACTTCCTGTTCTGCAGCAGCTACGCCAGGGCCTACTACATGCGAACGGACGACGACGGGGAGACGTTCTCCGAACCGGTCGAGATCACGGACACGTTCGAACGCTTCCGCGAGGAGTACGACTGGAAGGTAATCGCGACCGGGCCCGGCCACGGGATCCGGCATTCGAGCGGCCGGCTGATCGTGCCGGTATGGCTGTCAGACGGCACCGGCGGCCACGCGCACCGGCCGTCGATCGTCTCGACCATCTACAGCGACGACGCGGGCCGGACCTGGGAGCGCGGCGATGTCGTGGTGCGCCACCCGCAACTGAAGAACCCTTCCGAAACCCTAGCCGCGGAACTGCCGGACGGGACGGTGATGCTGAACATCCGCCACGAATCGCCGGAACACCGCCGGGCAGTGACAGTGGGACCCGACGGAGCGACCGGCTGGTCCGAGATCCGATTCGACGAGGCCCTGTTCGAGCCGGTCTGCATGGGCAGCCTGCTCCGGGTCGGGGACGCCCTGCTGTTCGCGAACCCTGACAGCAAGGAGCCGAGGGATCCCGAGAACCCCGAGGGCAACTGGAAGCGTCAGAACCTAACCGTCCGGCTGAGCGAGGACGGCGGCGCGACCTGGCCGTTCCAGCGCGTCATCGAGCCCGGGACCAGCGGCTACAGCGATATGGCGGCGGACGCAGCGGGCAACGTCTACTGCGTCTACGAGGACGGCACGGCTTCGGTCCGCGACACGCACGTGCGCTACCTGAGCGTCGCGCGTTTCGACCTGGACTGGATCCGCCAGGGCGCCGGGCAGTGATCGGGGTCCTGCTGCGCGGGCGGCAGGCAGCCGGCTGATCCTCTCCGCGCAGCGTCAGCCGAGGTGACCGGCGGACGTGGCGATGCTGGTCAGTTCCTTGACGATGCCCGCATTGCCGGGATCGTCAATCGCGTTTCGGGTCTCGCCCGGGTCCCGCTCCAGATCGAACAGCTCGCTGCGATCCCAGCTCAGGTAGTTGAGCTTCCATCGATCCGTGCGGACCATCACGATAGGGGGCTTGCCCACGAATCGGTCATCGGCCGTGAAGACCCGGTTGCAGAAGAAGTACTCCGAGTAGGCGTACTCGCGAGCCGCGTGGCGCCGGCCTTGCAGCGACGCGGCGAACGACCGCCCGTCGAGGCCCTGCGGGACATCATGCCCGCACAACTCCGCCAGCGTGGGAAACAGGTCCGCTTGCTCGACGATGTGCTCGCGCGCCGAGCCGGCATCCATGCGGTCCGGACAGCGGATGATCAACGGCACCCGGACCGACTGCTCGTACATGTTGTGCTTGGTCCACATGCGGTGCGCTCCGGCCATCTCGCCATGGTCGGAGGTGTATACGACCACCGTGTTCGAGTCCAGCCCCAGTTCCCGGAGAGTGTCGAATACCCTTCCGACATTGGCGTCGGTCTGGGACACGTTGCCGTAGTACCCGCGAATAGCGTCGTGGAGCTGCTCGTCCGTCTGCTCGTACCATCCGCGCTCGCGTGCCCTGATCAGATGCCCGCGGAAGCCCGTCTCGAGAGCGTTCGCGGGGCGTTCGGGGAGCTCGAGCCGGACGCCCTCGTAAAGGTCCCAGTACTTCCGATGCGGCACGAGCGGCGTGTGCGGCATGAAGAACGACGCCCAGAGGCAGAACGGCTTGTCCCGGTGTGCCCGCAGGAACCGGACCGCTTCCTCCGAGTAGTGGGTGTCGCGGAACAGCCGCTCCGGCATGGCGGAGGGCCTTCCGGACGTTCCGCCCGCCGATCCCTGGTCCTGCCGGAAGGCGCGGATCTCGGAACGCGTCAGGCGGGAATTGAAGCTGGCCGCGTTCACGCGGTGCTCGAAACCGTGCCGCCGGCTCTCGTCGACGAAGTGCATCTTGCCGATCGCCCCGGTCGTGTAGCCGCGGTCCGCGAAGTAGTGCGCGACGGTGCGCGCGTCGTCGGGCAGCGGGTCGCTCAGGATCCGGGCGCCGTGGCGGCTGGCGTAGTTGCCCGTGATGATGGACCCGCGGGACGGGACGCACACGGGAGCCTGGCAGTAGGCTCGGTCGAAGCGCACCCCGTCGGACGCGATCTCGTCAATGTGCGGGGTCAGCGCCTGCCGGTGCCCGTAGCAGCCCGAAGCGGCGGCCTGGTGCTGGTCGGAGCACAGGAACAGCAGGTTCGCCTGCCGGCTCTTCGCGAACGCGAAGAAGGGGCCGGCCGAGGCGGATGCCATCGCCCGGATCGCATGCCGCCGGTTCACGCCCGCCACTATACCAGCGGGGGCTGCGCAGCGAGCGGATCACTTCCCGGCGCGGGCCAGGCAGTACACCTCGCCGCTCCGGGACCCGATCACGAGACGGCCGTCGGCGATCGCCGGCGAGGCCACGATCCTCCCGCCGATCGCGAACTTCCACAGCAGCTTGCCGTCGGCATGGCCGAGCGCGTAGAGGTTGCCGTCCATCGAACCGACCCAGACCACGCCGCCCGCCAGGGCCGGCGAGGAATCCACTCGCGAGCGGGTCTCGAAGTCCCATCGCAGCTGTCCGGTCTCCTCGTCGATGGCGTGCACGCGCTTGTCGCGGCCGCCGATGACAACCAGTCCGTCGCGGACCACTGGAGAGGCGAAGAACTCGAAGTCCGTTTCCGGGTGGTCGTACCGCCAGACGACCTGTCCGTCCCGCCAGTCGATCCGGAGGACTTCGTACCCGAACGTGCCGACGAACGCCCTGTCGCCGACGACAGCGGGCGACGCAGCGACGTAATCCTGCATGTCGATGGCGGCATCCTCCTCGCCGGAGCGGATGTCGATGATGCGGAACTTGCCGTCACAGCCAGTGATGAAGGTCTTGCCCCCCACGACCGCCGGACTCGAGTTGACGCGGTCGTCGGTCTGGTACTTCCAGAGGACATCCCCGCTCTCTGGATGGAAGGCGTACAGGTTGGTGTCGTAGGATCCGACCAGGACGGCATCCTCTCCGCAGTGTGGCGAGGAGAGGATCTCGGCAAACGTCTGGTAGACCCACTTGCGGGTGCCGGATTCCGCATCCACGGCGTGGAAGTACCCTTCCTCGTCGCCGAAGTAGACCGTGCCGTCCACCACGCAGCCGGAGGCCGGGACGCCCAGATTCGCTTGGTAGACCCACTTGGGCTCGCCGCTGGCCAGGTCCACCGCGTGGAACCGGCCGTCCATCTCGCCGAAGTAGACCGTGCCGTCAACGATGATCGCCGTCGAATCCACTCCGCCCGGAGCGTCGTAGACCCAAGCGACCTCCAGCGGCGGCTCGAGCGGGTCCGGCGCGATGGCGTTCCGGTCGCTGTTGCCGAGGAACAGCGGCCAGTCCCCGGCTGCCGACTGGGCAATCAGGACGGCGACCAGCACGGGCAGGCAAGCAATGCGCGCCCGAAGCCGCATCCCCTGCGGCTCGACAGATCTGGCGGTCCGGTAGCTCATGGGATCGGCATCAAGGACGGCTATCGCAGGGTCAGTCCGCCGGGAAAGGCATTCAGAACGTTGCAATGGGGTTGAAGGGGCTGCCGGTTCCGCCGCCCACGGCGATAGGCGCCGCGGTCACGAGAAACTCCCATCGATTCTGGCGCGCTGCCTCCTCGGCGACCGCCTCGAGATCGAGGTTGTCGAAAATGGGCATTCCCATCGCGATGATCACGAGCTGATGGATGGGCTGGCCGACGCCGTCAACGAGGGAAGGCGCCACGTCGCTGGCGGCATCGCTGCCGAGGATCGCGGCATCGCGCTCCTTCAGCCACTTCGCGCTGGACGCGTGCAGCCCGGCCGACTTCTTCGAGACGTCCCAGGGCCCTTCGCTGTCGCGTTTCGCCCAGCGCCCGGTCCGGATCAGCACGATGTCCCCGCTGCCCACCTTGGCGCCCGACTGCTGCTCCCAAGCGTCCAGGTCCGCGGGATAGATGGGCGTGCCCGGCTCGAGCCAGTCCACGCCCTTGAGCCTCGGGATGTCCATCAGCACGGCGCGGGCGAAGATCCCTTCCTTGTAGTTGAGGACCCCCAGCCTCGGCGCACCTTCCGCCACGACTTCTGCCTGGTCGAAACCGTTGTACATCTTGCCTTCGAAGGCCATGTGGCAGAGAGAGTCCATGTGAGTGTGGGCGTACCCGTGGTAGCTGACCTTATAGTCGTCGGACACGAACTGCGACGGGTTGTTGAGCCCGACGTTCAGCATGCTGTGCTTGAACGGCCGCGGGTTGTCGACGGCCTCGTCCTTCTCGACGTCCCGGGCGAGGGACACGGAGACGCCCTCCGTCACGAGCCTGGCGGCTGCGAGACGGGTCTCGGGGGTGATCAGGTTGATGGCCCCCAGCTGGTCGTCGGGGCCCCAGCGCCCCCAATTCGACAGCGACTCCATCCACCCGTCCACGTCGGCCTTCGTCACGGTGGGCTGGCCGAACGCGCAGGCCAGCGCCAGCAGGACCGTCAGCAGCAGGATCTTCCTCATCACGTCAACAGGTTACCAGCCCTCCCCGCCGGAGCCGGTGGCGGGCAGGCCCTGTTGTACGCTGGAACTCGGCCATGGCAGGCATCAGCGAGCGCAAGCGGCTGGAACAGCAGCACCGCAGCGCAGGGCGGCTCCCGCCCGGCCAGCACCTCACTCTGAAGTGGCCGGTTCTGCACGTCGGCAAAGTCCCGGAATTCGATCCTGCAACGTGGACGTTTTCCGTCCAGGGGCTGGTGGAGCGTCCCCTCGAGCTCTCGTGGGACGAGTTCCAGGCGCTGCCGCGGGTGCGCGTGGAGGCGGACTTCCACTGCGTCACTACCTGGAGCAAGTTCGACAACGTCTGGGAAGGCGTTTCAATGCGAACGATCGCCGAGCGGGCCGGCCCGAAGCCGGAGGCGCGATACGTGATCCAGCACTGCGACGGCGGGTACACCACCAACACGCCGCTCGACGACCTGCTGCGCGACAACGTGCTGCTGGCCGACAGCCACAGCCCGGAACCGCTCACGCCGGAGCACGGCGGCCCGCTGCGAATGATCGTGCCCCATCTGTACGCGTGGAAGAGCGCGAAGTGGATCCGGAGGCTGGAGTTTGCCGACGCCGACCGGGCCGGCTACTGGGAGGAGCGCGGCTACCACATGTACGGCGATCCAGTCCGCGAGCAGCGCTTCGGCTAGGGCGAGGGCAATGCTGAGGGGTCTCATCGGCCGGCTGCGCGGCAAGCCCGCCGCCGCACAAGCGGCGCTCCGAGGCCGACCGGCGATTCGTCGCGAGAAGACTTTCGCGGCGGACAGCGGTTACGTATACCAGTACACGTACGAGGGCTTCTGCGACGCGCGGCGGGACGGGCTTGACGGGCGCGACTATGTCTTCCGCTGCACGTCCGACCGGTCGTCCCGGATCACGGTCACGGTCTTTGCCGCCTCCGCAAGCTTCGAAGCGTGGGAGAGGGAAGCCGGCCGCGACCTGAACGAGGTGGAACGCTACGCCGTGGTCAAGATGCGCCTGTTCGGGATCTTCGACGCGTCTGTTCACGTCACGCAGGACATCGTGGAGCCGCTGACGGCCGAAGACGTCTCCGAGCAGGTCGAGGCGCTCGACCTCTGATGCCTCGACGGCCGCACGTACAATGGCCTCATGACTGAGCGCGCCGCCTTGCTGTCCGTGGCGCTTGCAGCCGTCTCCTGCGGCACGGCCCCCCCTCCTCAGGACGCCGCCTTCGTGGCGCTCGCGGAATCGTACATCGAGGATCTGCTGACCGAGTACCCCGAGTACGCGACAGCCTTGGGGGACCATCGCTTCGACGACCGGCTCAACGACTACTCCGCAGAAGCGGTCGCCCGCGGCGTGGAGTCCAACAGGCTTTACCTCGAGAAGCTTTCGGCGATCGACCCGGACCGCCTGAGCCCGGCCAACGCCGTCGACTACGAGATTCTCGACAACGAGATCCGGTTCGGCATCTGGTCCGCGGAGGAGCTGCGCGAGCATGAGTGGAATCCGATGCGCTACGGCCTCGGCAACGCGTTCTACTCGCTGCTCGCCCGGGATTTCGCACCCCTCGAATCGAGGCTGCGGAGCCTGAAGAGCAGGCTCGAGGCCGTCCAGCCCGTGATCGACGCCGCCCGGGCGAACCTGCGGAACCCGCCCAGGATTCACACGGAGACCGCGATCCGCCAGAACAGCGGCACCATCGGCCTGATCCGCGACGAGCTCGAGAGCTTCCTCGAGCAGGCGCCATCAATGCGGGCGGACCTCGCGCCGGCCCGCGAGACCGCCATCGCCGCCTTGGAGGAATACGGCCGCTGGCTGCAGGACGAACTCCTGCCGCGCTCGGACGGCGACTTCCGGATTGGCGAGGAGCGCTACCGGACGAAGCTCGCGTTCACGCTGCATTCCGACCTGTCGATGGAGGAGATCCTGGAGCGGGCCCGGAGCCGCCTCGCAGAGCTGCAGGACGAGCTCTACGAGACGGCCCTGCCGCTGTACCGGGAGTCGCGACCGGAAGCGACCGAAACGGAGGCGGAGGACCGGCGCAAGGTGGTCCGTGCGGTCCTGGACGACCTCGCGGATTCCCACCCAACCGACGATTCGATCGTCGAGGACGCCAGGATCGCCCTCGAGCAGGTCACCCGATTCACGAGGGAACGGAACCTGGTGACGGTTCCGGACGAGCCCCTCCAGATCATCGTGATGCCCGAATTCCGACGGGGCGTGTCGACCGCCTACTGCGACTCCCCGGGCCCGCTGGAGCGGAACGGCGAGACCTTCTACGCGATCTCGCCCACGCCCGAGAGCTGGACGCAGGAGCGGAAGCTGTCGTTCTACCGCGAGTACAACGACTACATGCTGCAGGACCTGACCGTCCACGAGGCCATCCCGGGCCACTACCTGCAGATTGCTCACTCCAACCGCGCCGAGGCGCCGACGATGGTGCGATCCATCTTCTCGTCCGGCACCTTCATCGAGGGCTGGGCGGTCTACTCCGAGCAGGTGCTCGTCGAGCACGGCTACGGCGGCCCGCGCTTCAAGATGCAGCAGCTCAAGATGCTGACGCGCGCCGTGATCAACTCGATCCTGGACCAGGGGATCCATGCGGGGACCATGAGCGAGGACGAAGCGATGAGCATGATGCTCGAGGAGGGCTACCAGGAGGACGGCGAAGCGGCCGGCAAGTGGATCCGCGCGCAGCTCACGTCGGCGCAGCTGTCGACGTACTTCGTGGGCATCGCAGAGCACAACGACCTGAGAGACGCGTGGGTGAAGAAGCACGGCCCCATCGAGGACTGGATGGCGTACCACGACATGGTGCTCTCGCATGGCTCGCCGCCCGTGAAGTTCGTGAGCAGGCTGGTGGGCCTGTAGCCCGATGCGGGACGCCAGCCCGGCCTGCAGGCGCCCGCCAGCGACCGTCGCCATCCTGGCGGCGTGCCTGGGCTTGGTCGGCGCCGGCTGCTCGGTCAAGAAGTACGCTGTGCGCCAGGTGGGGGACGCACTCTCGTCCGGCACGTCGGTGTACGAGACGGACCCGGACCTGGAACTCGTGGGCGACGCCCTGCCGTTCAGCCTGAAGCTGGTGGAGAGCCTGCTCGAAATCACGCCGCGCCACCGGGGGCTGCTGGTCACAGCGTCCAAGGGCTTCGCCCTGTACTCGCTCGCCTACGTGGACTCGGAGGGCGAGATGCTGGTCGAGGAGGACTTCGAGCGCGGCCGGTCCCTCCGCAAGCGGGCGAAGAGCCTGTACTTGCGGTCGCTCGGGTTCAGCATGCGGGCGCTCGAGCGGTCGTACCCGGGCATGGGCGCCGACCTGAGCGCCGCACCCGCTGACGCTGTCCGCAGGGTGAAGAGGAAGGACGTGGACCTCCTGTACTGGGCCGGAGCCGCGCTGGGCCTGTCGATCTCGACGGACCCGACCGATCCCGGGACGGTCATCCGCCTCGGCGAGGTCGACGCCCTGCTGAGCCGCGCCCTCGAGCTGGACGAGTCGTGGGACCGGGGCTCGCTGCACGAGTTCCGGCTGCGCCTGGAATCGGCCAGGCCGGGCGGGGGCGATCCGGAGGTCATCGCCGCGAGCTTCCAGCGAGCTCTCGAACTGTCCGAGGGACAGAGCGCGGGCCTGTTTGTCGCGTATGCGGAAGGGGCTGCGGTGCCGGCCCAGGATCGCGAGCTCTTCGACGAGATGATCGGCAAGGCACTCGCCATCGACCCGGACGAGTTCGAACGCTACCGGCTTCTGAACCACCTCGCGCGCAGGAGAGCGCTGTGGCTTCGGTCCCGGTCGGAAGACCTGTTCTTCTAGGTACCTGCTTATACTGAGCATGAGTGCCGACCCAGGCCCCCGACGCGCCGACCGTCCGCGAGCCGCAGGGCACGGCTGGTCCGCTTCTGGCATCCCAATGACTAACTTCCAGCGCGGCGTGACCGCCGTTCTCGTCGCGGCCGTGATTCTCGCGGCAGCGGCGGCACCCGCATCGGCGCAGAGGCGGCGCGCCAACAAGATCCGGCTTGGCACGGTCGCGCCAAAGAACAGCGTCTACCACGAAGTCCTGCTCCGGATGCGGCAATCCTGGCGGGAGATTTCCGGCGGCAGCGTGGATCTGACGATCTATCCCGGCGGCGTGGCCGGCGACGAGGTCACCATGCTGCGGAAGATGCGGGCCGGGCAGATGCAGGCCGCGCTCATTTCCGGCAACGGGATGTCGTTCCTGGACGAGGGCGTCAGCGCGCTGCAAGTGCCCCTGATGTTCGAGTCGTACGAGGAGTTCGATTTCGTCCGCGCGAAGCTGGCCCCGACGCTTGACCAGCGGCTCCGGGAAAAAGGCTATACCGTCCTGGGCTGGGGGGACGCCGGCTGGGCGTATTTCTTCGGCGTGCAGGAGTTCCGCACCCCGGACGACGTGAGGGCCATGAAGCTCTACACCTCGAAGGGCGACGACGAGATGTTGCGCCTGTACTCGGAGTTCGGCCTGCGGGCGATCCCCCTGGACCTGACGGAGCTGCAAGCGAATCTCGAGACGGGCCTGGTCGAGGTCTTCGCTGCGCCGCCGCTCGTCGCGGCGGGGTACCAGTGGTTCGCTTCGGCGCCCAACATGCTGGACATGCCCTTCCTCCCGATTGTCGGCGCCGTGCTGATCGACAGCGAGACGTGGGAGGCGATACCCGCCGGGCAGCGGACGCTCATGCGCGCCGTGGCCGAGGAGGCGGCGGCCGAGGTCCAGGCTTCCGTGCGCGCGCAGGAGAAGGCCGCGATCGAGCAAATGCAGAAGTACGGGCTCAAGGTGATCGGCACGGACGCCGGAACGCTCTCCGAATGGAAGCGGGAAGTGGAGCGGGCCATTCCGAACCTCCGCGACCGGTACGCGCCGTCCGAGCTGATCGACGAGGCCCTGCGCTGGCGGGACGCGTTCAGGGCACAGTAGGCCGCGGGCCGGATCGTTTATAATCTCCGGTCGGTATGCGTGGCCCCAACCGTCGCGAATTGCTGGCCCTCGGCGCGGCCTCCGCCGTGGCAGCAGCCCAGGGCAAGGGCGGCAGGCCGACCCTGTGCCTGTTCACCAAGCACCTGCCGCATCTCGGCTACCGGGACCTGGCGCGCACGCTGCGGGACCTCGGAGTCGCCGGGGCGGACCTGACGACGCGGCCTCGCGGCCACGTGCTCCCCGAAAACGTGGAACGGGACCTGCCCTTGGCCCACGACGCCCTGGCCGGCGAGGGCGTCGCGCTCCCGATGATCACCACAGGCCTGCTCTCCCGCCAGGACCCGGCCGCGCGCCCGACTCTCTACACGGCGGCCCGGCTCGGTGTCCCCTACTTCAAGCTCGGCTACTACCGCTACCGCGGCTTCGACGACATCGACGGTCATCTCGCCCGGGTGAAGGCCGACGTGGAGAGCCTGGCGGCTATCGCCGGCCATGCGGGCATCACCGGCGGCTTCCACAATCACTCCGGCACTTACGTGGGCAGCGCGCTGTGGGACCACTGGTGGGTCCTGCGTGACACCGACCCGGGGCAGGTCGGGTTCTACTTCGATCCGTGCCACGCCACGATCGAAGGCGGCTCCGCGGGCTGGGAAATCGGATTCCACCGCATCAAGGACCGCCTCAAGATGGTCGCCTGCAAGGACTTCTACTGGGAGAGAACGGCCGGGAAGTGGAAGTCGCGGATGTGCCCGCTGGGAGAGGGCATGGTCGACTATCCGAAGTTCTTCCAGACGCTGGCAGCGAGCGGCTTCTCCGGACCGATCTCCCTGCATGTGGAGTATCCGATCGAAGCCGCCACGCATGCCCAGAGGATCGAGAAGGAAATGCTGGCAATCGAGCGGGACTTCCAGCGGCTGACTTCCCTCTGCGACGCAGCCTACTCCGCGGCATAGCGCGGACCGCCGCGCCGGAGGGCCTTGCCGCGTGCCCGGCGCCTATCCCAGCTTGAAGCGCTCGATGGGCATCGAAGAGTCGCCCCTGAGGACCACGCCGCTTCCGACGATCTCCTTGAGCTCCCCTAGTGCCGCCCTTGATCCCTTCTTGATGGATTTCTCCATCTCCGGATGAACGCGCAAGGTCAGGGACTTGCCCTGCCCGTTGGAACTGCCGGACTTCTTGGCCGCGATCCGACCGGCCGCGGAGAAGACCTCTGACATCACCGTGGCGGCCGACTTGACCGTGCCGGCGCCCGAGCAAACGGGACACGGCATGCAAAGGGCCCGCTCCAAGGACTGCCGGGCTGTCTTCCTCGTGATCACGACCAGTCCGAAGTCGTTGAAAGGCAGCAGGCGCGTGGGGGACTTGGAGCTCTTGAGGGCCTCGTGCAGGACTTGGTGCACGCTCTGGCGGTTCTTGCGGTCCTCCATGTCGATGAAGTCGATGACGATGATGCCCCCGAGGTCGCGCAAGCGCAACTGCCGGATGATCTCCTCCGCTGCTTCGAGGTTCGTCTTCAGCACCGTGTCCTCCAGGCGGTTGGACTTGCCGACGTACCTGCCCGTGTTGACGTCGATCGCCACGAGGGCCTCGGTCTGGTCAATGACGATGTAACCGCCGGACTTGAGCCAGACCTTGGGCTTGAGCGCCCTCTCGAGATCCTGCTTGATTCCGAACTTCGCCTCGTGGATGGGCTTGGGGCCGTTGTAGAGCTTGACCCGGTCCGCGAGCGCGGGCTGTTCCCGCTTGACGAACGCCAGAATCCGCTCGTACTCGGCTTCGGAGTCGACCCAGATCGACTCGTAGCTCTGTCCCAGGTTGTCCCGCAGCACGCGCTCGACCATGTCGAGGTCGCTGTGCAGCGTCGCCGGAGCCTTCCGCTTCTCGGCCTTGGCCTTCAGGTCGGACCATTGCTTGTGCAGGAACTCCATGTCGGCGACGAGAACCTCCTCGCTGACGCCGCCGCCGGCGGTGCGGACAACGAATCCGCCCTCCTTGCCTGCCGAGTGCTTGTCGACGATCTTGCGGAGGCGGTTCCTCTCGGCTTCCGGCTGGATCGTCCGAGCGACGCCGTTGTGCTTGGCAGTCGTCATGTAGACCATGTACCGTCCCGGCAGCGAGACGTGGGAGGTGACCCGGGAGCCCTTGGCCGCGACCGGCTCCTTGTTGACTTGGACTACCAGCTCCTGCCCGGGCTCCAGCAATTCGCCGATGTTGGCCTCGGGGGAAGTCTGCTGGGCACGCTCGGGACGCCCCGAACGGCGGGCGCCGTCACCTCGCGGGGCTCCCTTCGCGCGCGGGCCCCGCTGGCGATTCGTGCCCGCCGAGCGCCTTGACGGACGGGCCTTGGCAGGTGCCTCCCGGTCGCGCTGCGGCGATCCGGGCTGGGCCTGCGACTGCTGCCGGGGCTTGGACGACCGCCTCCGGGAGCCCCGCCTGCGGGCGGGCTTCGAATCGCGCGGCCGATCGGACGTGTCGCGTCCGGGGCCGCCCAGCTTGCGCTTCAGCCAGTCGATGGCACCCAGTCTGAGTTCGGCAATAGCCGGGGGCGCTTTGACGGACGCGGCGAGCCGGGGCGGCTCGTCGCCATCTTGGGCATTCCCGTCCGGCGAGTCCGGACCGGCCCCGCCGCCGGCAGCCGGCCCGGACGCCTCGCCGGCCTGTGCTTCCGCGCGCGCTCGAGAATCGTCGTCGGAGGGAGGGTCCTCCCCGCTGCCGGGTGCGGCGGCCTCCTCGGTTGCGGCCTCCGGGCTCGCTCCGGCTTGACGGCCGGCGTCGCGGTACTTGGCAATCGACTCGCCCGGCAAGACCATCGGGCCGTCTCCATCCTCCAAGGGCTCCGGGAACCCGGGCTCGCTCTCCCCGGGGACGGCCTCGGCGGACGGTCCTGAATGTCCGTCGTCGCCAGCCTCGCCGGGCCGCCTCCGGGAACGGCGGCGGCGGCGGGAGCGGCGGCGGGAGGAAGGCTCCTCGTCCTCGGCGGAAGCCGAGGCCGGGACCGACTCGTCCCCGCTGTCCGGGGCCAGGGAGTCGTTCGATTCCGATCCGTCCTCGTCCTGGTCCGGCTGAACTGCGTCCGCCTCGACCAGCGGCGCGTCTGGATCCGCCTCGATGTCGCCGGAGGAGTCCAGCACGTCCGTCACGTACAGGAACGCATCGCGCCGCAGGCCCAGATTGACGAATGCCGATTGCATGCCCGGCAAGACGCGGGTCACGCGGCCCTTGTAAATGCTCCCGATCAACGCCTTTTGCGCGTGACGCTCGATACAGAATTCGACGAGGCGATCATCCTCCACAATCGCCACAGTCGTCTCGATCGGATTCGATGAGATGACCAGTTGTTGAGACATGGGATTCTTCAGGGGAACCCGACTTGCGACCGAGAGCCGATCCGATTGCCATCCAAGCGCTGGAATTCATGCGCCCACCCTGCCTGCTGGCCTGTTCCGCCAGCCTTGGCGCGGCAACTCGCGACGGTCTCGAATTCGTGGCATGGGCGGCTGCCGGTGGAGCGCCTCGCTCGCTGCGGGGCTCGCACGCCCGGTCCTGCCTTTCCTCGCCTGCCACAAGTCGATTTGGTTCCCGCCTGCCCTTTCTTGATTTGCTGCCGGCCTCGCTGCCAGGGCCGGCAAATGTAGTTCAGTTCACGAACCGGCGGATCCGCACGCTGTTGACCAGTCCGAGCATGGCCAGGACTGTCAGCAGGCTGGATCCTCCGTAACTCATTAAGGGCAACGGCAGGCCGGTGACAGGCAGCTTGTTTGCCACCATCCCGACGTTAACCACGATGTGAAAAAGCAGCAGGGCCGCGACGCCCATGGCGATCATCGTCCCTTCCGCATCGGATGCGAACTGGCCCGTCCGCACGATGCGCATCAGCAGGGTGTAGTACAGCGCCAGCACGACGGCGACGCCGAGAAAGCCCCTCTCCTCCGCGAAAGCGGCCAGGATGAAGTCCGTGTGCGGCGTCGGCAGGAATCGCAACTGCGTCTGCGAGCCCTGCACGAAACCCTGGCCCCAGATGCCGCCCGAGCCCACGGCGATCATCGACTGGACGACTTGGTAGCCTGTGTCACGCGGGGAATCGTCCGGATTCAGGAAGCCCGTGATCCTGTCCTTCTGGTACGGCTTGAGCAGCGACCAGCCGACAGGCGCGAGCAGCACGCCCGCAAGGCAGATCGCCAGGAAATGCCTCATCCGTAGCCTGGAAAGGAGTAGCGCCATGCCCAGAAGCGGGGTCATGCTTAGAGCCGTGCCCAAGTCGGGCTGCTTCACCACCAGGAGGAACGGCGTGAGGAACAATCCCCCGATGGCTGCTAGGTTCCGAATGCTCAGCGATCCGGATGCGCGCTTGCCACAGTACTTCGCCAGAACTAAGAGTACCACCACCTTCATGAATTCGGATACCTGGAGCGAGAACCCGAAAGGCGTCGGAAGCCATCGGCGCGACCCGTTGATCGGGTCCGTGAACAGCAGCACCGCGACCAAGCCGACGATTCCCAGGCACCACAGCAGGGGCGCCGCGGCCAGAGTGTCGCGGTAGTCGACGCGGGAAAGCACCCAGAACAGCCCGAGACCGAGTCCCAGCCACACCAGGTGCTTCGGAAAGGTGCTCTGGAACTGGGTGTTCAGCGTCGCGCTGTAGACCTGCAGCGTCCCGAGGCCGCCGATCGCGGCCATGGCCGCGCACATCTTCCAGTCGAAGTCGCGGAACGGCCCCCTCCCCGCGGCCAGCCGCCTCACCATCCGGCCCCCTCCCCGACCGAGAGAGCGAGTGTCCCGCCGGCATCCTCAGGGGAGCTCGCGTGGCGGCCGGCCAGCCACACCTGCATCACGTCCCGGACCAGCGCCGCCGCGTAGTAGCTGTGCTTTCCGTTCTCCAGCAGGGCCGCCACGACGATCTCGGGACTCTCGCACGGCGCGAATCCCACGAACCATGCGTCGTCCTCGAACTCTTCCCTGTTCGCCCGCAGCCGCAAGTCGTTAGAGACCCGCTGGGAGGTTCCCGTCTTGCCGCAGACATCCAGGCCGGCAAGGCGTGCCTGGCCTCCCGTGCCCGCGTTGTTCACCACGTCCCACATGCCCTGGCGGAGAGCCCCAAGGTGAGCGCCGGAGATGCTCCGGGTCCGCGGGGGAGAGGGCCGGTTCCGGGGGTCGATCAGGGCGCGCTGCTGGTGCGAGACGACATGCGGACGATGCCATTCCCCGCCCATCGCCAGGCCGCCGATCGCGTAGGCGGCCTGAATTGGCGTGACAGACATGGCTCCCTGCCCGATCGACACGACGATCGTCTCGCCGGGATGCCATGGCTGGAGCGTCTGCCGGACCTTCCAAGGTACGGAAGGGACCAAGCCCGGCACCTCGTCCGGCAAGTCGACGAAGGTGCGCGCCCCCAGGCCCGCCATTCGCGCGTAGCGGGAGAGAGTGTCGATGCCGAGCCTGTGCCCGAGCTGGTAGAAGTACACGTCGCACGAGACCGCGAGGGCGCGCCGGAGATCGACCGGGCCGTGGCCGTCTCGCTTGTGACAGTGGAAGTATCGCCCCCCGTACTCCATCCCGCCGGCGCAGTGCGCGCGGAAGTCGGCTCCGGCAATGCCCGCCTCGAGTGCAGCGAGACCATGGATGGGCTTGAAGACCGAGCCCATGGCAAACGTTCCCTGGACCGCGCGGTTCAGCAACGGGGTGCGCGGGTCCGAGTTGAGCGCGGCCCATTCCTCGGTGCCGAAACCGCTTACGAACTTGTTGGGATCGTAGGCGGGCGCGCTGGCCATGACCAGGATTTCGCCGTTGCGTGGATCGAGGGCCACGACCGCGCCCTTGCGGCCTTCCAGCCCCAGTTCCGCCACCACCTGGAGATCCAGGTCGATCGTCAGGTGAAGATTGTTGCCGGGCACGGATTCCACCGCCCCGAAAGTGGCCAGCTTGCGGCCCGTCGTGTCGACAAGGTACTGCAGGCTGCCGTCCTCGCCGGTCAGCCATCGATCGTACTGCCGCTCGACGCCGCTCTTGCCGATGTGGGACCCGTACTGATGGAAGAGATACTCCCGCTGGTTCAGCTCGCTCCTGCTGATCTCGCCGACGTACCCAAGGGCGTGCACGGCGACCGACGACGACGGATACTGCCGGCGCAGGCCGTCAACCAGGTCGACTTCCCGCAGCTCGGTCCTTCGCGCCTGCAGGAACGACAGGTCGGCGACCGAGAGATTGTCCTTCAGCACCAGCGTCTGCGAGCCGCCGAAGCCGCTGGCGTCGGACAGCCGCTCGCGCAGGCGGTCAGCGTCCAGCCCCAGCCCGTCCGCGATCGCCCGGAGGCTCTCCGGACCGGCGAGCGCGGGATCGATCATGGCGGTCAATGAGAACTGGCTCTGGGCCAGTACGCGGCCGTGCCTGTCGAGGATGTTCCCGCGGGCGGCCGTGACCGGGAGGACCTTGATCCGGTTCAACTCGGCCCGTTCCCGGTAATGCTCGGTGTTGACGACCTGGATCTCCCAGAACGAGAGCAGCAGCCCGCCGATGGCGGCCGTCGCCAGGATCCGGAACAGCCGGATCCTGCCCTGCAGGGAAAGCCGCCGGGTTGCCATGAACTGGGTCATCGCCGGGCTGCCACCCGATTCAGGACGGGAAAGACCACCAGCGCCAGCCCCACATGCAGGGCCGCGAGCGCGATCCAGAGCACGGGCTCCGGGGCGACCTGCTGGTCCATGAGATAGCGCCGGATGACGAACAGGAGGACCTCGTGCAGCGCGTACGCAAAGCCGACGAACGTTCCCAGCATCGCCGGCTCGCCCATCTCGAGCAGTTGCCGGGCCAGCCCTGCCAGGTACCCGAGCACGCTGTAGGCCATTCCGAAAACGCCCAATGGACCGTGGGTCAGGCCGTCATGAGCCCATCCGATGAGCATGCCGGCCACTGTCGCTCCGGCAGGGGTCCGCGCCCCCAGCGCGACGTACACGGTTGCTAGCAGGGGCAGGTTCAGCAGGGTGGCGGCCGGGAAGACCATCGCACCCGTGGTCTGCAGCAGCAGGGCGATTGCCGGAATCGCGATCCGGCGCGCAACGTGCCGGCCGTGTCCGTGTCCCAGCGCTGCGGGATTCGCGTTGCGGACGGCCGCTCCGATCATTCCGCATCCTCGGAGTCGGCGGGCCGGGCGCTGCCGGACGCGCGCAGGTCGCGGGCGGCGCCGGAGAAGTCCGGAGGGCCGGAACCGGCCAGGGCTCCGACCTTCGTGCCCTGCGACTCGACAGCGATGCGATAGGCCTGCTTGACGGTGTCGGCCTGGGTCACGAGCAGCCGAGCGCCGCGCGGGCCGGGCCGGCCGGCGCTGCCTCCATGCGAATCGGCGATCGCTCTCTGAACTCCGGCCGGGAGGCCTTCGTGGCGGCCGTTAACCACTACGAGCACCTCGCGCAGGCGACCCAGGTCCGCGAGCGGGCGCACCCGGACAGCCTTGGCCTCGACACCGTCCTCGACAGCGATCACGCGGCCGACGGGGAGACCGCGGGGAAAGACGCCATCGAGGCCCGATGTGTAGACGAACTCACCGACGGAGACCGGAACCTGGGGACCGATGTAGTCAATCCGGCAGTCCTCCGAGCCCATGCCGCGCAGCACGCCTGGCTCGCCGCTGCCTGCCAGCAGGACCCCAGCTCCCGCCTCAGAATCGCTGATCAGCACGACCATGCTCGAACGCGGATAGACGGCTCCGGTCTTGCCGACGATTCCCTCGGACACGATGACCGCCATCCCGGACCTCACTCCATCGGACCCGCCCCGGTCCAGGAAGATTTCCTTGGCGATCCTGCTCGACCCCTGTCCGATCACAGTGGCCGGAAGGGTCTTCGACTCGAGGCGCACCCGGTAGGCGTTCAGGCTCTCCAGTTCCTCGTAACGCAGCAGCGCCTGGCGGAGAAAGTGGTTCTCCATCCGGAGGCGGTCGGCCTGCGCCTCGAGTTCCCGGTTCTCCTCGCCGACACGAACGGTCCAGACGTAACGCCGGAAGACGCGGGAGGCGGAGTCGAACAGGCTGTGCACGCCGCTCTGCACCGGGAGCACCAGCGCACCGGTCCAGTGGCGCAGGCGGGACTGGCCGGACTCGGTTCTCACCTGCTGCCCGACCATCAGCACCTGCCCGAACACGAGGACTCCTAGGGCCACCCCTCCGAGCCTGCCCTGGATCCACGATTTCACTGCTACCTCGCCACGCCCGGGCCTACCCTACAGCAACGCGCCTCAGCAAGTCTATGTCATCGAGGACCGTGCCGGTGCCTAAGACCACGCACTGAAGCGGATTATCGGCAACAGAGACAGGCACTCCCGTCTCTTCCCGTATCCTCTTGTCCAGATTCCGCAAGCACGCGCCGCCGCCGGTCAGCACGATCCCCCGCTCGCAGATATCGCCGCTCAGCTCCGGCGGGGTGTTCTCGAGCGTCTCGCGTATCGCGGTGAGAATGCGCTCCACCGAACCCGAAATCGCTTCGCAGACCTCGCTGTCAGTGACCGTCAGGGCGTCCGGCACGCCCTTGATCAGGTTCCGTCCCTTCACCTCGACGCTTGCCGGCTCTTCGAGCGGGACGGCGGTGCCGATCTCGATCTTGAGCCGCTCGGCCGTGCGCTCTCCGATCAGGAAGTTGTGCCTCCGCTTGAGATGCTGCACGATTGCGTCGTCCAGCGCGTTGCCGGCTGCATCCACGGACGTGGAAGTCACTACGCCGGAGAGCGAGATGACGGCAATGTCCGTGGTGCCGCCGCCAATGTCGACCACCATGCTTCCCGTCGGCTCGCTGACCGGCAGTCCGGCGCCGATCGCGGCCATCATCGCCTGCTCCACCAAGTGGACCTCGCTGGCACTCGCCCGCAGCGCCGAGTCGACCACTGCGCGGCGCTCGACCAGCGTGATCTGGCTCGGCACGCCGATGATGATGCGCGGATGGACCAGCAGCCTGCGGTTGTGGGCCTTGCTGATGAAGTAGGTCAGCATCCGCTCCGCGATCTTGAAGTCGGCGATGACGCCGTCCTTCATCGGCCGGATCGCGGTGATGTTGCTCGATGTGCGGCCGATCATGCGCTTGGCCTCCGAGCCGATCGCCTCGATCGCGCCGTTGTTGAGATTGACGGCCACGATCGACGGCTCGTCGATCACGACGCCGTCATTGCTCACGTACACGAGGGTGTTGGCCGTACCCAAGTCGATTGCCAGGTTATGCGAGAAGAGGGATAGCAGTGAACGAAACATATGGCCCTCGTCCGGCCTGCCGGGGCCGGCTCGCTGCCTGCAATGTGCCGGGTCCTAACCGCGAGGTGCGTCCGAATGGCGACCGGCAGCGGACGGGTTGCCGCCCGCTGCCGGCCAGTGATCGCAACTCGGCAACATTGCACAGTCTAGCGCAGAAAAGAAACCGTGTCTTCGTGGTTTTCACGGGCTCGCGGCAGGGGCCTCGGTGCCGCCCGCCAGCGGCAGCCGCGGAGCCCGCAAGTTGAAGT
Organism: Bryobacterales bacterium; assembly: GCA_965263255.1. Classification (GTDB taxonomy): domain Bacteria; phylum Acidobacteriota; class Terriglobia; order Bryobacterales; family UBA6623; genus VXMF01. Next base: position 4,229,525 of record CBDHHA010000008.1, on the reverse strand, counting down.
TGCCGCGACCGGCGGCATACACTCGGTGTCTGGCGAAAACGGCGGGAGCCCGGCCAGGGAGGCATTGGAGAATGGACAAGATTCGCGTCGCGGTGATCGGGACTGGATTCGTGGGAAGGGTGCATGTGGAGAACATCCGGCGCCAGCCCGACGCCGAGCTGGCTGCCATCGCGGACCAGAACGCGGAGCTGGCCGGGCAGTTCGGCAGGGCGCTCGGGATCGCGAGGGCAGTGGGCGACTACCGCGAGCTGCTGGACGATCCGACGATCGACGCCGTGCACGTGTGCACCCCCAACCACACGCACTTCCCGATCGCCCGCGACGCCATCGCCGCCGGAAAGCACGTGATCTGCGAGAAGCCGCTCGCCATGTCGGCCGCGGAGGCGGAGACCCTGGTGGAACAGGCGCAAGCCCGGGGTGTGGTCCACGCGACGAGTTACAACCTCCGGTTCTATCCGAACGTGGCCCAGATGCGGCGCATGGTGGCCGGCGGGGACGTGGGAGAGATTCTCGCCGTCCAGGGCAGCTACGTCCAGGACTGGCTCTTCTACGACACCGACTACAACTGGCGCCTCGAGCCCGAAGTCGGGGGCGCATCGCGCGCCATGGCCGACATCGGGTCGCACTGGTGCGACCTGGTCGAGCACGTCACCGGCCGGCGGATCCAAGCGATCTGCGCGGAACTGGCTACGTTCCATCCCGTCCGCAAGAAGCCGCTCAGGCCGATCGAGACGTACGCCGGCAAGATGCTCGCTCCCGAAGACTACGAGGACCGGCCGATCGGCACGGAGGACTTCGGCGCGCTGCTGCTCCGCTTCGACGGCCGGGCCAGGGGGGTGCTGACCGTGAACCAGGTCGCGGCCGGGCGGAAGAACCGCTTGCAGGTGGAGATTTACGGCACGCGGCGGGGCCTGGCCTGGGACGGCGAGCGCCCCAACGAGCTCTGGATCGGCCGCCGTGACGGCAACAACGAGCTGCTGATCAAGGATCCCTCCCTGCTGGAAGCCGAGGCGCGATCGTTCGCGGACCTTCCGGGAGGCCATGCCGAAGGCTACGCCGACACCTTCAAGCAGTTCTTCCGCAGGTTCTACGCGGCCTGCCGGGACCCCAAGCTGGCGGACGCCCTTCCCGGATTCGATGCCGGCTTGCGGCAGTTGCGGCTCGTGGAAGCGACGATGAGCAGCCACGCGGCCGGCGGCTGGGTCGAGACCGGCTGACGAGCCCGACACGCACGGGCGCGCGCCGTCGGTTGCCATTACAATGGCAGCCATGAGGGATCCGGAGCCCCTGGAAGTCGGCTTGATGTTCTGGACGGGGGGCGAGCTGGGCTTCGACGCACCGCCCGGCGAGATCGCGGATTCGGTCCGCTCGCTCGGAGTGAGCTGCGGCCAGCTGGGCGTGCACGGGACCGCGGCGCTGACGGACGCCTACGAGGAGGAGTGGAAATCGGCACTGGCCCGGTGCGGACTGCGGGTCGTGACGGCCTTCACGGGATTCGAAGGGGAGAGCTACGCCTCCATACCCGTATGCGCCCAGACCGTCGGTTTCGTGCCGGAAGGGCCGCGAGCAACCCGCGAGATGCGGTCCTACGAGGTTTCCGACTTTGCGTACTCGCTGGGAATTCCAAGCCTCGCGACGCATATCGGATGCCTGCCGGAGGATCGGGAGCACCCTGACTACGTGGCCGTGGTGGAGCTCGTCCGCAGGATCTGCGAGCACTGCGAGTCGAACGGCCAGACCTACGCTCTCGAGACCGGCCAGGAGCCGGCCGAGGCGCTGCTCGCATTCCTGCGCGAGGTGGACCGGCCGAACATCGGGATCAACTTCGACCCGGCCAACATGATCCTGTACGGTTCCGGGGAGCCGCTCGAAGCCCTCGACGCGTTGCAGGAGCACCTCATCAGCGTGCACTGCAAGGACGGCACATGGCCGGAGAAGCCGGGCGAGTGGGGGCGCGAGACACCCTTGGGCGAGGGCGATGTCGGCATGGGCCGTTACATTGAGGCCTTGAAGAAGGTCGGGTACGACGGACCGCTGACCATCGAGCGCGAGATCGTCGGCGAGGCGCAGCGGGCCGACATCAAGAACGCGATCGCCCTGCTGAACGGCCTGCGCGGGTAAGGGCCCGTCCCCGGGAGCATCAAGGTGACATCTCGAGCCGCAGGGCGGGTCGCCCGGGTCGGCGCGATCCTCGCCTGCACCCTGCTGTGGGGGACCGGCACGCTGGGCGCCGACGCTCTCCGCGAGGCTGCGGAAGCACTCCAGAATGAGGACTTCGCGGCGGCCATCCTGCATCTGGAAGAGGCCCTGGCTGATGACCCGGGCAATGTGAATGCAAGGTTCAACCTTGCCTACGCGCTGCAGGCCGAGGGCAACACCGACGGAGCGATCGAGCACTACCGGGCGATCGCCGAGCAGCAGCCGGACCTGCTTCCGGCTCGACAGAACCTGGCAACGCTGCTGATGAAGACCGGCCAGTTCGGGGCGGCCGCCCGGGAGTACGAGGCCCTGGCCGGCCTGCTCCCGGAAGACCCGGCGATCCTGAGGCTGCTGGCCGCCGCCCGCCAGCAGGCGGGCCAGCACGAGTCCGCCGCCGAGGCCTTCCGGCTGCTGCTGGCGGCCGAGCCCGAGTCCCTGGAGGCTGTCCTTGGCCTTGCGCGGGCGCTGGACGCGGCAGGACAACTTCACGAGGCGGTGCCACAGTACCTGCGCGCCGCCGCCATCGACCCCGGTCTGCTGGAGACGCTGCCGGAGGCGGCGCGGCGCCTGGAAGCGCAGGGCTTCCAGCAGGATGCCCTCGAACTGTACCGGAGGTACGCACGGGCCCGGCCCGAGGACGCTGCGGCGCAAGAGGAGGTGGGCATCCTGCTGCTGGAGAACGGCAAGCTGAAGGCAGCCGTCGCAGCGCTGCAGGGCGCGGTGAGCCTCGAGCCGACATTCCAGCGTCACGCCGCGCTGGCCGAGGCGTACCGTCGGGCGGGAGACACCGAGGCAGCGCACGAGCAACTCGGACTCGCCGCGCGGGCCGCACCTGGCAATTCCTCCGCGCGCGTGCGGTTTGCCAGTTCCCTGCTGCAGCGGCAGCAATTCGAGGACGCGGCCCGGGAATTCCTCGCGGCAGCCGAGGCCGACACCGGGGCCGCGGATGCCTGGAGGGGCCTGGCGTTCGCCATGTTCCAGATCGAGAACTTCCCGGCGTCGGTGCGCGCCATCGAGCAGGCGGAGCGGATCGGCCCGCTCGATCCGCCGACGGTCTACTTGCGGGCGCTGGCTCTGGACAAGCTGCAGCAGTACGAGCTGGCACAGGCGTCGTACCAGGCATTCGTGGCGATGCAGCCCGCCATGCCGGACGAGGTCTGGAAGGCCGAGCAGAGGCTCCGGACGATCGAAAAGGTGCTGCGAAAGCGATGACGCGGAGCGCATTCCTCGCGCTGCTTCTGGCGGCTTCGGGCCTTCCCGGCGAGGATGGATCGGAGCTCGACCGGATCCGGCAGGTCAACGACCTCACGAAGCGGTCGCGACGCGCTCTCCAGTACGCCCAGTCGCAACTGAAGTCCGGCCTGGACGCCTATCAGGCACACGACCCGGAAAGGGGAAGGGCCCAGCTGGCGCTGGTCGCCGAAGCAGTCGAGATGGCAGAGCAGTCGCTGCGGCTGACAGGAAAGCATCCCAGGCGCTATCCCCGCCACTTCAAGTACGCGGAGATCACGACTAGGAAGGTCCTGTCGGAACTCCGGGAAGGGCGCCAGGCGGCGATCTTCCAGGACCAAGCGGACTTCGACGATCCAATCCGAAGGGTCGAGGCCGCCAACGACGCCCTGCTGCGTGCAATCCTAAGTCCAAGGCAATAGGTGAGAGCAATGACCCGGATCGCCGTCCTCGTTTTCCTCGCGACAGCCGGCCTCGCGAGCGCCCAGGAATACGTGGGCGGCGGCGACTTCCTCACGGACTACGAGGTGGACGTGATCCGTGCCAATCAGGGAGTCAAGGAGCGGATCGAAGCGTACGTGAAGTTCGCCGCGCTGCGCTTGGAACTGATCGACCAGACGTTCGAGACCGACGAGGCGGGACGGGGTGCCAAGGTGCATCGCGCCCTCGACGAGTACGGGTTGATCATCGAGGCGATTGACAGCGTCATCGACGACGCGCTGCTGCGCAACCGAAAGCTGGACGGCGTGCTGGCAAGCCTGCTCGAGGCGGAGCGGGAGTTCGCCGCCCGCCTGGCGCTGCTGGCAGCCGAGCCCGAGGAGGACGCATGGCGCTACGAGTTCGTGCTGGAGGACGCGATTCTCATCACCCAGGACAGCATGGAGCTGCTGGCGGAGGACCTCGGAGACCGCAAGCGGGAAGTAGTGCGCCAGGAGGAGATCGACAAGCGGCGCCAGAACGAGAGCATGGCTCCTGAGCGCAGGAGAGAGGTCGAGCAGGCGCGGCAGGAGGAAGCCTCCGAGGACGCCGAGCGCAAGCGGAAGCGCCCCTCGCTGCTGCGGCCCGGCGAGAAGCTGGGCGAGCGGTAGGCCGGGCCTAGCGCACCGGCAGCCTGACCGGGTTGCTGGTCGCGCCGTGCGTGGTGACAAGCAGTTCCAGGTCGCCTGCGGTAGAGTTCGCAGGAACGATGAAGGCGACCTCGCTGACACCCGCGACGCCAGGTACGGCACCGGAGTAGGTCACGGCGGCCTCCAGGCCGCCGAGGGTCACGGCCGGCGCGTGCAATGTCGGGCTTGGGCCGGTCGCGGCCCTGCCAGTCGGAACCGGAGGAACCAGCGGGCCGTTCCCATTCATCACGGCAAGCAGCCGGCCGCCGGGGCGTGCCGGCGCATCCTGTGTGACGAGCGTGCCGTCCTCGTGGTACACGGCCGGGACAGAGCCTCCCGGGACCGGGACCTGGAAGATACCGGGGCTGACATCGGTCAGGTCCACGGCCACGGGCTCGGAGACGAACTCGGGTCCGGACCGGTTCCACACGCGGATCTTCAGGTGCGCGAAGTTCAGGCCCGCCAGTTCCCAGGGAACCTGCAGCCCGACCTCGGTTCCGCTGGCGAAGTACACCGGCGCCGGCAGGCTGAGCTTGATCTCCGGATGGTCGAAGCTCGCGCTTACGGACTTGAGCACCAGCGGCAGCGGCGAGGGCAGCGCCTCGCCTTCGAAATCCGCGAAGCCGGACCCGAAGACCGACACCAGCGAGCCGGGGGCGAACGCACGCCGCGCTTCCAGGCTGGCGCTGTCAACGACCCCGGTGATGGCCGGTCGCGGCTGGGCCGCCTCGTACCGGAACGGCACCTCGATGCCCGAGGCCGCCGCTACGACCATCTGCTCGCCCGGCGAACCGCTGAACCTAACCGTTGCGCGGGCCACGCCGAAGGCGTCCGTACTCGGCGAGGCGGATTCCACCACTGCATCCCCCTGCCTCACGACGAAGCTGACCGGCTCCGACGGCACCGGGGCGCCGCTTCGGTCAACGAACCTCGCCGCGATGTGCCGGATGGCACTCTCCCGTGCGAGGCCGGTGAACTCGCTGTCGGTCAGCGGCAATGCGTTGTCCACCCCGCTGCCACCCACGACATACAGGTACGGCACTCGGAGGCTCTGGAACCTGCCCTCGCGCGAGATCCGAATGACCCCCTCCCACGAGCCGGGCGGGGGGACCGAGCCGCGGAGCTCGACGCGCACCCGAACGTACTCGTCCGGATCTAGGTCGAAGGAGATGTCCTCGAATCCATCGAGACGCACACCGGCCCGCGCGTCGGTGTCGCGGGGCTCCACCCTCATCCGGTAGCGATGGGCCGAGTTGCCCCGATTGGTGACCAGGATGTCCTGCCAGACCGGAAGCTCCCGGTCGGATATCACGCCGAAGCCGATGGTGGGGGGCTCGACGGTGGCGATGGGATCCAGCGCCCAAGGGACATTGAGCAGCCCTGCCCCCACGGACGCGACTCTAGCCGTCTCTCCGACTTCGTACACTGTCTCGCTGGCCGTGTTGACCAGCGCGGAAGAGACCTCGCGGGCGGTCAGGCGGGGATGCGCCTGCCAAACGAGCGCCGCTGCACCAGCCACCACCGGGGCGGCCATGCTGGTGCCGGTGAACTGATCGAATCCGCTGGGCCGGAACGAATTGGGCTTGGCGGGCTGGCGTGCGGCGGCTGTATAGACGAAGGTGCCAGGCGCGGCAAGGTCGGGCTTGAGGTTGAGGCCGGGCGACGGTCCCCTGGAACTGAACGCGCCCACCTGGGTCCAGTCCCTGGCCTCGGCCACCGGCGCCGCTTCGAGGCTTACCTCGGGCGGCTGCCCGTCGGGCGCCTGCCGCGTCAGCGCGGCAAGGGCATCGCCGGCACTGGCCCACACGAAGTAGGCCGGGATGTCCGTTTCTTCGGCGTGCGCTATCGGTAAGAGCGCGTCCCAATCCCCGCTATTGAATACGACGACCCCAATGGCGCCGGCGGCATCAGCGTTCTCGATCTTTTGGGTGAAGGTGCAGGTACCGCGCTCGACCAGTGCGATACGACCAGCTAGCGAGCCGGCAGCGAACGGCCTACAGGCTAGCGGATCACCCAGATCTCCCGCATGGACGAGCCCTGCAGCCAAGGAGCCGTCGACGGCGGGTCCCGATCCGGACCGCGCCGGGAACACCGCCGACCCGGCCCGGACGGTCTCGAGAAGGTCCCTCGAATTCACCGTGGCTGCGACTGCGAGGACGTCCGGGGCGATCGCCGGAGAACTGATGGAGTTTAGGCTGGGCCCCTCCCGAACTCCGGATTCCCCGGAATTGCCGGCGGCCGCTACGACGACTCTTCCGAAGTCCACGACGGCGCTCTGGGCTGCCACGGCCAAGGGATCGCAGTCCGCCAGCGACGAGTCCCCCGCACACGCGCCCCATGACGAGTAGGACTCAGAGCCCAGGCTGAGGTTCAGCACGTCCATGCCGTCGGCGACGGCATCGTCGATGGCCGCGATGACCGATTGGGTGGTCGCCCAGGTGTTGATTCCGGGCGTTCCACTGACCTTGTACACGCCAAGGTACGCTTTCGGCGCGATCCCTTCGATCCGGCCGGCCGGAGTGTCGACGGTCGCGCCTGCGGCGATCATCGCGACCGCCGTGCCGTGGCCGTAGTTGTCGCGCGGGGTGGTGTCGTCGGGAGTCGAGGTCTCGAGGTCACCGGAGTTGAGCAGTTCGGTGTAGGAGCGAACCGCGATCACCTTCCGGCTCGCGAACCTGAGATGCTCCGGCCGTCCCTTGGGATAACCCGGCAGGTGCGGCAGCGAGTCGTCCCGGAAGGCTTCGTGATCGAAGTCCAGGCCCGAGTCGATGATCGCGATCTTGATGCCCTCCCCCGTGGCCGGTAGCGGGCCGGAACGCACGGGAGCCAAGCCGACCAAGTCGGCCACGGCGTCGAGCTCCAGCTGGAACTCCCGGGCGGGGACGACGCTGCCCACGCCGGGCAAGCCGCGGATCTCCTCCGCCTGGAGCGGCGTGGCGCGCACGAAGACCGCGTTCAGGACCCTGCTGACGGACCCGAGGATCTCGACGCCGCGACCCCGCATGCGGGCAACCACGGGCTGCTGGGTCCTTGCAACAGCCCGCGCCATCGTGTCCATGCTGGCCGCATCGACCCGGGCGGAGCGCTCCCGCCCGCGCTTGCCCCGATCCAGAGCCAGCCTCCTGCCCACGGAGGGAGCCTCGAGCATGACGGTGTATTGACGGACTTCCGGCTCGGCGGCCCTGCCGGCCGGAATGACAGCCACCACAATGACCGCCAGCATCGGCTGCCGCATCGCGCGCTTCCAGTCCATGCAACCGGCAATCATTGTCGGTTCAGACCGAGACGGAGGCATTACGGTTTCGGAAGCCGGGCCGCCTGGCAGCGATGCGAGCCCGGACCTTCGCCCGTACAATAAAACGTCGATGCGCCGGACACCCGCGCTGCTCCCGGGCCTCGCCGCACTCGCGTGCATCGGACCGCTGTTCGGCCAGGCGGAGTTCCGGGTCTACAGGGAGCATCCGCGGCTCTTCCTGGAGCCCGCGAGGCTCGAGAGGCTGCGCAAGGATGTCGACCGCCAGTCCTTGCGCTGGCAGGCACTCCGGGCCTTGGTTGAGGCTGGCGCGGCGTTCCCGGAGCAGCCGCTCGTCGACGCGCTCCGCTATCAGGTGGAAGGATCCGAAGAGGCTGGCAGGAAGGCCGTCGGCTGGAGCGAGCAACTTGCCAGGGAGGGGATTCGGACGGCCAGCGACCTGCGCCAGGCAGCGATCGTCTACGACTGGTGCCACGAGCTCTTCGACAGCGAGGGCAGGTCAGCCGCGGGCAAGGCGATTTCCGAGGCTGTCGAGCAGGTCCTGCCCAGCGCCCGGGTCGGCGCCGGGCTTGTCAGGTCCGCGATTCTCGCCAGTATCGCCGTCGCGGGCGACTGGGCAGGATCGGAGCGGGCGCTTGGCGAGCTGCTCCGCAGCCACTGGGACGGTGAAGTGCTGCCGGAACTCGCGGCCGGGGGGTTGCCGGACGACGGCGCCAGCCTGATCGCAGTCCTGGAAGCCAGCCTTGCGGTTCGCCACAACCTGGAGACAGACCTGCTCCAACCGGTGACGGACGCCCTTGCATCGCTCGTCCGGACGCGCCTGCTCAGCTACTACCCCCTCGACATCGAGACTGCAGAAGGGCTGGCTAGGCGGCCGTCCGCTTTCGGCTCGGACGACGCGAAGGCAGCCATCGAAGCGCCCCTGTACCGGCTTGCGGAGATGCTGCTGGTGGCATACGAACCGAACCTTCGGGAATTCCAGTTCGTGCAGGGCTGGATCCGCGACGACACCTACATGCTGCGGTCCCCGCTGGCCGCTCCCTACGAATTCCTGTGGGTGAATCCGTACCTGCCCGGCCTGACGCCGCAGTCCGCCCCGCCGCTGGCGCATGATCCGGTGCGAGGTCGCCTGTACGGCCGCCTGAGCTGGGAACGGCCGACCATCTGGATCGGGTACGCGGACGGTAGCCTCGAGATCGCAGCGGACGGCAGCGTCTCGGCCACGAACGCGCTCGAGGGCTTGGAACCGATCTATTTCCCGGCGTCTGTCATCGTACCGGTCAGCGCGCCCTCGAAATTCGTACTGCAATGGCCGCCGGCTCGGAACGCGATTCCCGAAGTGGTGATGATTTACATGATCGGCCTGCGGGCAGGCGAAACCTACGGCCTGAAGGTGGGCGGTCGTCCAGCAAGGCTGGCGGAGGCGGAAGCCGGCGGAATCCTGATCCTTCGCAGCGATGCGAAGGCCCCGAAGCGCGACCGGATCGACCTGCGGCGGAAAGTGCGGGTCGAAGTGCGTCCGACCCTCAAGCCGACCGACCCCCGCAGGCCCCGCCCTTCCTTGCAGCCATAGCGCGCGGTTCACGCCTCCTTGCCGGCTGACGGGCAGAGCTCGGCCAGGCCGCAGGCATCGCAGTCCGGCCTGCGGGCCCGGCAGACCTTTCGGCCGTGGTGGATGATCTGGTGGGAGTACGGGATCCAGCGGGCGCGGGGTAGCAGTTCCATCAAGTCCTTCTCGATCTTCTTCGGCTCCTTCGCCGCAGTGAGGCCGAGCCGTCGCGAGATCCGCTGGACGTGGGTGTCGACCACCACCCCGGTTGCCCGGCCGAACCAAGTGCCGGTCACCACGTTTGCAGTCTTGCGGGCGACGCCGGGCAGCGTCAGCAGCTGGTCGATGCGCCCGGGCACCCGCCCGCCGTACTCGCTCACAATCCTTCGGGCCGCCCCCTTGAGAGACTTGGCCTTGTTGCGGAAGAAGCCGGTTGTGCGGATCAGCTCCTCAATGCTCTCTTGCGGGGCCTCGGCGAGATCCGCAACGGTCGGGTAGGCCGCGAACAGTCCGGGAGTCACCATGTTGACGCGCACGTCGGTGCACTGGGCCGAGAGAATGGTCGCGGCAAGCAATTCCCACGCGCTGGAGTGGCTCAGAGCGCATTCAGCGTCCGGATAGTCTCGGGCGAGCTGCCGGAGAATCTTCCTGAGGCGTCGCTTCCTCGCGTCGTCCGACTCGGACACCGGCTCCGGCCCGTTCATCTCCGCCATCGTATCGGACAGATGGCAGCCGCAACCCGGTCCTCAGGATTCCCGAAGGCCCAAGATAGCGGATCGGCGGGCCTCCGCGAGACGGCAAGCTCAGGGGCGGGCGGCGGGAAGGCTTTCGCAAACGACACCGTCACGGTCCGTGTCCCGTAGGTATCCGTACAACGGCTCGCCCGTCCGGATGGGCGCGACGCTCGGGCAGGACCTCCGGATATTGGTGCAGTTCTTGTTGAGTCCTTGAGCCTCGAGCGTTCTGATGCACGCTCGCTGAGCCTCAATCTGCGATGCCCTGGGGTTGGGAGGGGGAGGCGGCGGATCGGTCCCTGCGGTCGGGTTCTCGACCGGCTGCCCGCCCCCTGTTCCCGTGGTCGTTCCGCCCGGCGTCGTGCCACCCGTCTGAGGCCCTTCCACCGGGGGCCTATCCGACGGCAGCACGTACGGCACGCAGGCCATGTTCGGCAAGTATGGGGAGACTATGGCGGCAGTCAATCGCAACTGGGCGAGATCGGTGACCGGGTCCGCGCATAGCCCGATCTGTCGCTGGCCGGTCAGCGCGCCGAGGAACTCGGACCGGAGCATCCAGTCGGAACCGGCGGGGAGCGTCGGCCTGTATACTTGCGCGTCGGTGCACCCGTTGATGATCGATCGCATCGCCGACCGTTCCGCAGCATCAACGCTGAGCCCGTACTTGTCCTTGACACGGATCGACTGCGCAACCCACCAGCACCTGGCATGAGGAGTCAAGCTGTCGCGAAACACCGATTGCCCGGCCACCTCGATGTCGTGCGCGTCCCTGTCCCCCTTCGAAGCGTTCAGCGAGCCGGGCGCCAGCGTGAGGTTGAGCACGTCGGCCGCGAACGCCGTGCGCGCCTGGATGCCGCGCGCGCACATGCCGGACTGGTCCGCCTCGGCGCGAGAGACGATGTGCTCGATCTGCACGTAGTGGAAGTTCGGGAAAACGATGCCGTCGTACGGGGAGAGCAGGCCCCCGTGCAGTTCTGCAATCGCTTCCTGCTGCCCTCTCCAGGCTGCGGACGCCACTGGCTGAACCGAGCACTCCCTTTCGGGAGCGACAGCGAGACTATCGAGGGCGAGCAGGACGCGCCACTTGTTCCAAGCCTCGCGCTCCTGCCCGCTCGCCAGCGGCACGGCGGCAAGAAGGCCGACAGCGATCCGAAGCAGTCCGCCCGGGCTGCGACCCTGCAATCCCGGACCCCAAGGGCCCGATCTCCATGTGCGGATGCCCATCTGTCAGATGATAACGATGCCCGGTGTCGCCAGGCAAACGGGGATCGAATGCCGCCGGGATCGGCTCGAATTCGCCTCTCCAAGGGTTCGAAGCCGTTCGATTCCCCTTGATCCGCGGGCCGCTTGCGGATAGAATCGGTCCGGCCTATTGTGGGCCGGACCGTCAGTGAGGGCGCCAGGAGCATGGCCGTCACCGCGGATCCGGCCGCAACGGAATCCATCAGGGGGCGGGACATGCACACGGCATTCAGAACAATCGCATTGGCAGCCGCAAGCGCGGCCATCGCATTCGGCCAGGTCGATGCGGGCACCATCACCGGCACCGTGCGCGACACGACCGGGGCGGTCATCGCAGGTGCCTCGGTCATCGTCGAGAGCGCCGGAACGGGCCTGCGCATCGAGACGAGCACGGGCGCGCAGGGCATCTACGTATCGCCGCCGCTGCGGCCAGGCGAGTTCACGGTGGAGGTGCGGTCGGAGGGCTTCGAGCCCGCTGCGAAGCGCTTCCAGCTCGAGGTGAACCAGCGCGCAGTGGTCGATTTCGACCTGACCCTGGGCGCCGTTTCGGAGGTGATCGAGGTCCTGGACGTGGCGCCGCTACTGCAGACCGAGTCCGCGACACTCTCGAACCTGCGAACGGAGAAGGCGATCAAGGACCTGCCCCTGAACGGTCGGAACTGGGCGCAGCTGATCCTGCTCAGCGCCGGGACCCAGCCGGCCGACACCCAGTCGCAGGGCAGCCCCATCACACGCAAGCGCGGCGTGTCGAACGCGTCCGTGAACGGCAGCCGCTCGAACGACAACAACTACCTGATCGAGGGGATCAGTAATTCGGAGAATCACAACGGCCTGGGAATCCTCATCTTTCCGTCGATCGACGCGATCCAGGAGTTCCGCAGCGAGACTTCCGGGGCGGACGCGCAGTTCGGGCGGGGCGGCGGCGCCACGGTGAACCTCACGTTCAAGTCCGGGACGAGGGAGTTCCACGGAGGGGCGTACGAGTTCCTGCGAAACGCAAGGCTGGATGCCAAGAACTTCTTCGACCGGGCGGACGAGGCCATCCCGCCCTTCAAGCAGAACCAGTACGGCGCGTTCCTGGGAGGTCCAGTCTTCCCCGGATCGGCGGACCACAGGACTTTCTTCTTCGCGAACTTCGAGGGGCAGCGCGTGCGCCAGGCTCAGACTCTGATCAGCAGCGTGCCGACCGCCGACTTCCGGGCCGGCGACTTCTCGCAGTCGCGTTTCGAGATTTACGACCCCACGACGCAGCGGCAGCTCGACGACGGTAGCATCGTCCGCGACCCGTTCCCGAACAACTCGGTCCCCTCGGCGATGCAGGAACGGGTGGGGCAGAACGTTCTCGGCCTCTACCCGCTGCCGAACCGCAACTCCGACGAGACCGACAACTACCTCTCGAACCCGGTCCGCAGCATCAACGGCGAGCGTTTCGACCTCAAGATCGACCACGTGCTGTCCGACAGCAACACCATGTTCGCTCGCTACAGCTTCAGCGACGACGATCTGATCGAGCCGAGCTTCCTGCCAGCGCCTGCTGTCGGCCGCGGACCGGGCGTGCCGGGGCCCGCCGACCAGCCCGTGAATCAGGTGGTTGTAAGCGACACGCACCTGGTGTCGCCGACCAAGATCAACGAGTTCCGCGTGGGCTGGACCCGCCTGAACCTGCGGTCGTTCAATCCCAACTACGGGCAGAACGTCAGCGACGAGATCGGCATTCCCGGCTCGAACGTGGCAGGAGACGAGCTCACCTCAGGGCTCGCGATCATCAACGTCGCCGGCTTCCGGAGCCTGGGCGGCAACGGGTTCTCGCCGGCAATCATCGTCAGCGACAACTACCAGGTGAGCGACACGTTCAGCATCATCAGCGGCCGTCACAGCATCAAGTTCGGCGGGGAGGTGCGGCGGCTGCGCTACAACGCCCTGCAGTCCAACGCGCTGCGGGGGACGATGAACTTCAGCAACAACTACACCGTCAACCCGGCATCGAGGCGCGGAACCGGCCTGGGACCGGCGGACACGCTGCTCGGAAGGCCCATCAGCGGATTCATCCGATTCGTGACCGGGACGAGGGGCTATCGCCGGACGGAGCTCGCGTTCCACGTGCAGGACACCTACAAGGTATCCGACCAGCTCACCCTGAACTTCGGCGTGCGCTACGACAACTTCCTGGGCTGGCCGTGGACCGAGGTCAACGACCGGCAGCACAACTTCCTGCGATCGGAAGGGACGGTCGTCCAGGTCGGCACGGGAGCCGTGCCCTGGCGGTCCGGCCATCCCGGCGACCACAACAATCTCTCGCCTCGCTTCGGGCTCGCCTACAAGGTCACCCCCAAGACGGTGTTCCGGTTCGGGTACGGCCTGTACTACTCCACGGGGCAGCTGGACACGACCCGCAACCTGGGCGCGAATCCTCCCGAGGTGATCAGTTCGAATTTCAACAACAACCAGTTCGACTTCCCCGGGGCACGGCCCGCGTCCATGGGCTTTGACCGGCCGGCCCTCGGGGTGATCGCCGGCACGCTGCGCTCGATCGACCTCGACACGGTGATCCCGTACACCCAGCAATGGAACGCGACCATCCAGCAGCAGATCGGCGAGACGTCCTTCACGATCGCGTACGTCGGCAGCAAGGGCACCAAGCTTCAGGGGCAGACCGACATCAACCAGCCCGTCCCGGGCACCGGACCGGTGGGCCCGCGCCGGGACTTTCCGGCGTTCGGGGCGATCCGGCAGATCCAGAGCCGCTACGACTCGAACTTCCACAGCCTTCAGCTGACAGCGGAGCGGCGCTTCCGCAACGGGCTCGGGTACCTGGCCAGCTACACCTGGGGCAAGGCGATCAGCAACCTGGACGGGCAGTTCGGCACGCCCACCGACATCCGGAACATCCGGCGGGACCGCGGACCGGCCGGATTCGGCGCCCCTCGGCGGCTGGTGACCAGCTTCATGTACGACCTGCCGTTCAAGGCGCGGGGCGGGCTCAACCACCTGGTGGGCGGCTGGCAGATCAACGGGATCCTGAGCATGAGCGACGGATTCCCCATGCGAGTGACGTCGCCGAGCACGCTCAACTGCTGCACTTCCTACCCGGACCGGATCGGTGACGGGCGCCTGCCCAGGAGCGAGCAGACCCTGCAGCGGTTCTTCGATGTGGACGCATTCGAGCGTCCCGGACCCCAGATGTTCGGCAACGCCGGGCGGAACATCCTGTTCGGGCCGGGAACCAAGAACCTCGACCTGTCGATCTTCAAGGAGTTCTTCTTCAGCGAGAACCAGGAGCGTAGGCTGCAGTTCCGGGCGGAATTCTTCAATTTCACGAACACGCCGCAGTTCAACAACCCGACCACCAACATCGGGAGCGCGAACGCAGGGAGGATCCGGTCGGCGGCCTCCACGATCACCTTGCAGCGGATTCCCCGCCACATTCAGTTCGGCCTGAAGCTGTACTTCTAGGCTGGACCGGGCCGTGCTTGCGCGGCTGCCCCTCACCGACCGGGCGGGAACTCGCGGTCCAGGATCGCAAGGAGCTCGGTCCGTCCGTGGCGGCGGGCCATCCCGCGCGCGTCGGCCGCATGCCGGACAGCGTCCGCTTCGTTGCCGGCAGCGCGCTCCGCGCGCGCTAGCACCGTCAGGAACTGCGGCGTCTCCCGGTCCCTGACCTCGACCGCCCGTCGAAGGTAGGGGAGGGCTTCCGGCAAGCGGCCCCGGCGGTGCAGGGACATGCCGAGGCGGAAAGAAGCCAGGCGGTGAGCGGGACGGACGCTCAGGATCCTCAGGAACTGCTCGCTGGCATCCTCGACCCGGCCGAGGCGCTCGAGTGAATCGCCCAGGTTCAGCCGCGCGTCCGCCGAGTAAGGGTTCACCCCGAGTGCCAGCCTGTAGGCGGCGGCTGCATCGTCGTGCCGGCCCTGCCGCGACAGGGCGACTGCGAAGTTGTAGTGCGCTTCCTCGATGTCAGGGTTCCGGTCGACGGCCTCCCGGTAGGCCCGCTCCGCGGCACCGAAACGGCCCATCTTCCCGTGGACGCTGATCAGATTCACCAAAGCATGATGCTGCCCCGGGCCGGCTGCCGAAGCCAGCTCGTACTCCCGTGCCGCATCGTCCAGCCGGGCGGCCGCTTCATGCCGCATGCCCCGATTCAGATGGTGCCGGTACGAGCCGCTCCGCAACTCCTCGACTTCCCGGAGCAGAGGGTCCGGAAACGGCGTACGGGGAGTCGGGTCGAGCCGCTGGTACAGGGCTAGGAAGCGTTCGGATTCGTCCTCGCGACCGGCGGACCGCAAGGCAGCGGCGAGCTGGTAATACAACGGGCGGTAGTCACCCCCGAGGCTCGCCGCCCGCTCGAGCGCGATCAGCGCCTCCCCGGAACGTCCGAGGCGAGAGAGAGCGGCGCCGCGGCCGAATTGCGCCGCCATGGAATCCGGCTGGGCAGCGGCTGCGCTGTCGTAGAGTCCAAGGGCCTCGACCGGCCTGTCAGCTGCCAGCACGGCCTCGGCGAGCCGGAGCCGGACAAAGAGGTCGTCCTCCGCGAGCCCGGCCGCGGCCCGCAGTGCGGCTTCCGCCTCGGGCTGGAGGCCGAGGTCAGAGCAGACCAAGCCGAGCAAGTAGTGCCAGCGGAAGTTGCCCGGGGCCACATCGGAGGCCAGCCGGTACAGGGACCTTGCCGGCTCGAGAACCCGGTACGCGTGCAGGGCCATCGCCGCCCTCCCGGCAGCTTCCCCGTCGCTGGGCCGGGCCCGGGCCGCAGCCAGACGTTCCTCGATCAGCTGCCGCGCCGCTTCGTCGAACCTGGACGCGTCCACGTTCGGAACCGGGCCGGGCCCCCCGGGCGGGCTCGAGCACCCGCCAAGCGCTGCGGCGAGGGCCAGGATCGCCGCGGGCGGAACGTGCACGGCGCGGATGGACGGGCCGGCACAAAAGGCAGGTCTTGTGGTCACGTCGCAGGAACCAGCGGGGTGCGCGGACGACTGAGTCGGCCCGTGGCCGGATCGAATCGCTTCGAGCCGTAGTGTACTCAAGTCCCCGACGCGCAGACGCCTTCCGGCGCTCGTCCCGGGTACGGTTCAGGAGGATCCGGGCCCGAGAGTGACCGCAAGCTCCGCATCGAAGTCTGCGACCTCCCGCTCGAGGCGGCCGGCGTCCCATCCGAGCGCACCGGCGCAGAGCTCGGCTGCGCGGTGCGTCCAGGACCTGTCGTAGGCGGCGTCGAAGGCCAGCCCGGTGCGACGCAGCAGTATGTCACCGAGCGTCCGGGCCTTCTCGTGCTCGACAGCGAACAGGACCTCTCCGCAGGTAGCCTCGCAGGCGGGAGCGAGCGGGCGGGAGCGGTCAGGCGACGCGTCCAGGAACCGCAGCAGTTCCGAGGATCGGGGACCGTAGATGGTTGCCAGCCGCGCAGGGATTCCGGCAGGCACGCGCCGGAAGGGTGACGACCCGGCGCGCGACGGCCTCAGCCCCAGCTTGGTCTCGATGACGCGCAAGGTCTCCCGCGAGAAGGACGGAGCGGTAGTCAGCTTGCCGCCCGCCATGGTCAGAAGGCCGCGCAGCCCGTCTCTCCGCTCGTGGTCGACGATCCGGTGGTCTCGCGAGGCGCGGTTCAGATCGGCTGATTCCGAACGCAGCAGGGGCCGCGAGCCGGCATAGGAATACAGCACGGCCTCGCGGCCGACCCCGGCTTCCGGGAAAAGGCTGCGGGCTTCCCGGACAAGGTACTGGATCTCGCTCTCGTCCGGCAGCGTGCTGTCGGGGTCCCCGGCAAACGGCGTCTCCGTGGTCCCGATCAGGTGCAGTCCGCGCCAGGGAACGATGAAGAATGGACGGCGGTCGGACCGCGCCTCGCGGTAGACCGCGTGGCGGGGGGCTCCGGCAAGCCGGGAGACAACGATGTGCGCCCCGTTGACCAGGGACAGCAAGGGCCGGCCAGATTGGCGCGGGAGGGGGGACAGGACCCGGTCCGCCCAAACCCCGGTCGCGTTGACCACGAGCCGGCACCGGATCTCGCCGTCGCCGTCCGGGCTCTCGAACCTCACCCCTTCCACGACCGGGCCGGCGGTCAGGAAGCCTGTGACGCGGGCATGGTTCCGGACATCGGCACCCTCCTCGGCGGCCCGGAGTGCCATCTCGAGCGCCAGCCGCTCGGGGTACACGGCCTGGCAGTCGTAGTACTCGAAGCTGCCAGTCAGGCCCCGAGGATCCAGCCCGGGCAGGAGTCGGAGGGTCTCGCTCGCGTCGAGGCGACGGTGGGCGGGCAGGCTCCCGCCGGCTGCGAGGAGGCGGTACAGCGCCAGCCCGACGCCCAGGTACCAGGACGGCCGCGTGTCCGAGGAGTACGTCGGCAGCAGGAAGGGCTGCGGAACGACCTGCCCGGGAAACTCGCGAAGGAGCTCTTCCCTGTCGCTCAGGGACTCGCGCACCAGCGAGAACTGGAAGCTCTCTAGGTAGCGAAGGCCGCCATGGATCAGGCGGGTGGAGCGGCTTGTGGTACCCGCCCCGAAGTCGCGCTTTTCCAGCAGCGAGACGCGCAGGCCGCGACGCGCAGCCGCCAGCGCGAGCGCGCAGCCGTTGATGCCGCCACCAACGATGACCAAGTCATAATGACTGCTGGTGGGCACCCCTCAATCTATCAGCCGTTGCGGCGCTCCCGCCCGAGATCGCGGTGGCATCGCTGGCAGGACGGACTAGGAATTGGCGGACCTGCGCACCGAGATTTGCGGCATCGGGCTGAGGAACCCGATCATCGCCGCCAGCGGCACATTCGGCTACGGCCTGGAATTCTCGAACCTGGCCAAGCTGGAGGAGCTGGGGGCGCTCGTGGTCAAGGGGCTCTCGCGCGAGCCGCTCTCCGGCAACCCGGGGCCGCGGGTGACCGAGACCGCCTCGGGCATGTTGAACGCGATCGGACTCCAGAATGTGGGGGTCCGGGCATTCGCGAAAGAGAAGCTCCCGGAACTGGCGCAAATCGACGTGCCGGTCATCGCCAACGTGTTCGGCTACCGCGTCGAGGATTACTTGGAGGTGCTGCGCGTGCTGGAGGACTCCGAGGGCCTGGCCGCCTACGAACTGAACCTCTCGTGCCCGAACACGCACCGGGGCGGGCTGGAGTTCGGTGCGAGCGCCGCCGCACTGCGGGAGGCCGTCGAGGCGGCGAGGCGGGTCATCCGGCATCGCCCGCTGCTGGTCAAGCTCTCGCCCAACGTCGCGGACATCTCTGCGATGGCAAGGGCGGCTGCCGAGGCTGGCGCGGACGGATTGAGCCTGATCAACACGCTCCGGGGGCTGGCTGTCGACGCCCGGACCCGAACGCCAGTGCTTGCCAACGGATACGGTGGCCTCTCGGGGCCAGCGATCAAGCCGGTCGCTCTGTACATGGTCCACCAGGCAGCCCAGGCGGTGGACCTGCCGATCGTGGGAATGGGCGGCATCGCGACTGGCGAGGACGCGGCCGAGTTCCTGGTCTGCGGGGCAAGCGCCGTCCAGGTGGGCACAGCCACGTTCTGGGATCCATCAAGACCAGCTGCCCTAGGCGCCGAGCTCGATGCCTTCCTGGACAGCGAGGGCGTCAGGGCGGCGGCGGAGATCCGAGGGACTCTCCTCATGCCGCCTGGGTAGGAGGTGGGAGCGGACCCCGGCGTCCAGACTCTCCGCAGAGCGCCCTCCGCTCAGCTACCGACTGGCAGCATCGGGGTCGAAGGCGAAGTCGAACGCCCCTTCCGCCAGGCCCTCTATCTCGCGCGGGCTGAAGCCCAGCCGGCGCAGGCCCGCCAGTTCTTCGGCAAGCGTCACCCCGAAGAATGTCGGGTCGTCTGTGTTGATGCTCAGCGGCACGCCGGCTTCGAAGAGAGCGCGAACCGGATGCTCCTCGATCGAGCCGTAGACTCCCGTGGAGACGTTGCTGGTCGGGCAGACCTCCAGCGGAATCCCCCGCTCTGCCAGGCAGTCGACCAGAACCGGATCCTCAATCGCGCGGACACCGTGCCCGATCCGATCCACCTCGAGGATTCTCACGGCGTCCCAAACGCTAGCAGGGCCGGCCATCTCCCCGGCGTGCACCGTAGTCCGCAGGCCGCCCTCGCGCGCGATTTGGTAGGCCCGGCGGAACGGGGCAGGGGGATGCAGGTGCTCCGCCCCCCCCAAGGTGATGCCGACGACCGAAGCGGGGCACGAGCGCAGCAGCGCCTCCAGCGTCCGCTCGGCTGATTCGGGCCCGAGATTCCGCACTAAGTCAACGATCCACCTCACCTTCGTCCGGCCGGCGCGTTCCTCGCCGAGGACGGCGAGAAGCCCTTCCAGCGGCAAGCCGAATTGCAGGTATTCCGGCAGGCTGACGGTGATTTCCGCGTAGGCCACGTTCTGGTCCCGAAGGCCACGGCACACCGCGTCGACCAAGTCCCGGAAATCGTCGAGGTCCCGCAAGAAGAACCCGGTGAAGAAGTATGCCGCGAGAAACTCGTCGAAGGAAGCGTAGCGGAATAGGCCGGGCACCTCGCCGGCCGGATCCTCGGAATCCATGATCCGACGGATGCCGGGATGCCTGCGCATATATTCCAACTGGCGGTCGGAGGCCCGTTCCAATGCGGGCCCCGGCGGATGCTTGCGGAGGCGGTCGCGAAGGAAGCCGACGGGCATCGCGCCCCGGAGATGCAAGTGCAGCTCGGCCTTCGGAAGGCCTGCCAGCCGCGCGAGCGTCGCGGCCTCGGACCGGTCCGGACCGGGACGCGCCGGCCCTGGTTGGTCGCTCTGCGCCACGCGCGAATCAGCCCGCCTCGCCGTACTGCTCGCGAAGCCGGGCCAGCTCGGTCCGCAACTCGGCGATCAGCTGCCCGTGGCCGGGCTCGGAATAGAGGTTCCGCAATTCATGCGGATCCTCCTGCAGGTCGAACAGCTCCCAGTAGTCTTCCTCGCCGTAGTACTCGATCAACTTGTATCGATCGGTCCTGACGCCGCGGTGCGGCCCGACGCGGTGCGGTGTCCAAAACTGGAAGCTCGGGTCGGTCATCTGATCGCGCGCCATCCCGCGGAAGGCCCAGGAATTCTCGTAGTAGCTGTACAGGATCGACTGCCGCCAGTCCTCCGGCGGGTCGCCTTCGAGCAAGGGGCGCAGGCTGCGTCCCTGCATCGTGTCAGGGACGCGGATTCCTGCGAAATCGAGCAGCGTCGGAGCGATGTCTACATTGAGCGCGGGCCGGTCGGGGACGATCCCGCCGCCCACCAGGCGGGGGTAGCGGACCAGCAGCGGGATCCGCAGCGCCGGCTCGTACATGAACCGCTTGTCGTACCAGCCGTGCTCGCCGAGGAAATATCCGTTGTCGGTGGTGTACAGCACCAAGGTGTCCTCGGCCAGCCCGGACGAGTCCAGATAGTCCAGCACCAGCCCGAGATTCTCGTCGACTCCGTAGACCGCCCGATGGTGGTCCTTGACGAACCGCTGGAAGATCCACTCCCGCCGTGCCTCAGGACTTGCGTCGCGCGGAAGGTCCGGATAGTCCCCGGCGAGGCTGATCTCGAACCGCATGTCCTCGGCCTCGGCAGCGACGCGGCGGGTGGCGTAGTCGTCGTCGTACGTCGGGGGCTTGGGCCAGTCGACGTCCTCGAACATCCGCGCGTGTCGCGGAGCGGGCGTGAAGGGGCGGTGCGGCGCCTTGTGCTGGTACAGCAGGCAGAATGGCTGGTCACCGGTGCGCCGCAGGAAGTCGAGCGCGAAGTCCGTGGTGATGTCCGTGGCATAGCCGGACTCGGTGGAGGACTCTCCTCCAATCAGGAATTCCGGATCGAAGTACACGCCCTGGCCCGGCAGGATCTTCCATTCGTCGAAACCGCGTGGGGCCTGGCGCAGGTGCCACTTGCCGACGAGGCCGGTCCGGTAGCCCGAGTCGCGCATGAGCTGCGGGAAGGTCGGGAGGGTGGGATCGAGCTCCTCCACGCGGTCTGCCTTCTCGGAATTGCCTCGGATCCCGTGGACATGGGAATAGCAGCCAGTCAGCACGCTTGCGCGGGATGGAGCGCACAGCGAGTTCGTGCAGTAGGCGTTCGCGAACCGGGCGCCCTCTGCGGCGAGACGGTCCATGCTCGGAGTTTCGAGCAGGGGGTGGCCGGCGCAGCTCATCTGGGCCTGCTGCTGATCGTCCGTCATCACGAGGATGATGTTCGGTCGCGGCGCGCCGGAGCCGCCGCAGCGCGTCAGGAACGCGGCGCCCCCGACGGCAAGGGAGCGGATTGCGTCCCGGCGGCTGGTTTCGGCTGTCATCGGCTGCATGTCTTGTCTCCATTGGGATCGACGGCCCATGGGGGGCGTCCTTTGTCCAGGAACGACCGGATGCCCTGCCTCGCTTCGGCGGAGCGGCGACGCATCGCAAGGACCTCGGCCGTGCGATGCCGGATGGCGTCGTCCAGGGGCACGTCTGCGATCTCGCGGATGAGTCCCTTGCATGCGGCCTGCGCCCCCGGCGCCCCCCTGAGGAGGTTCCGGACCATCGCTGCGCACGAGTCCTGGAGGCTCGAGTGCGGTACGACCTGGTGGACCAGGCCCCATTGGCAGGCCTGCTTCGCGTCGAACCTCTCGGATGTCAGCATCAGGCGCCGGGTCATCCGGACGCCGAGCGCCTCGACGAGATACGGTCCCACGACAGCGGGGACAAGCCCCAGCTGCACCTCGCTCAGGCGGAAGAACGCCCGCTCGGATGCCACCGCGACGTCGCAACAGGCGACGAGCCCCACTCCACCCCCAATGGCTGGGCCCTGCACACGCGCCAAGGTGGGCTTCTCCAGCTCACTCAACTGGCCCAGCATCTCGGCGAGCCGGTCCGGGGCGTCGAGGCCGGCATCGGCATGCTCGTCTCCCGTCCCGCTCATTTCGCGGAGATCTGCGCCCGCGCTGAAGCAGGTTCCGGATGCCGCCAGTTCCACCAGGCGGACGGCCGGATCCCGCTCCGCCTCGCGCAGCCTGTCCGCCAGCTCCGAAATGGTAGCGGCATCCAGCGCGTTACGGACCTCGGGCCGGTTCAGCACGAGGGTGACAATGCATCCCGCCCGGTCGGCCCGCACCCGATCGCTCGCCATAGCCCAAGATCATAGTACGGACAGCCGAAAGCCGGTCTGAAGGTTCGGGAATTCCGGTCGATCCGGCCCTGGGCATCTCTTGGCCGCCGCGGACGATCGAACAGCGACGGACCTGTCCTGCCGCCGTTGCAGGGTGGACCGGACGGCACGAGGGCAGCAGGCACCCTCGCCCGGAAGTGCCAGCACGAGACCCGAGAGAGGCAGCCGGCGGCTCTACAAGGAAGGGCGCGATGGCGGCGAAATCGCTAGAGGAGAGCCTCGATCTCGGTCTCGTAAGTCCGCTTGGGGACCAGTCCGGTATGGGTCGTGACGATGTTGCCCTCGCGGTTCACAATCATCGTCGTCGGCAGGGCGTGTACGCCACCGAAATCCATCGCCAGGGGATCGTCGCCAAGCGCGACCGGGAAGTTGAGCTCGAGTTCCGCCGCGAACTCCCGGACCGGCTCCCATCCACCCTCGTCAAGGGAGATCGCGAGCACGGTGAAGCCTTGGTCCTTGTACTTGCGCTGGAACTCCACGAACCACGGCATCTCGATCTTGCATGGACCGCACCAAGTCGCCCAGAAGTTGACGAGCGCGACCTTGCCCTGCAGTGTTTCGCTAGTGAACAGGTCGCCGTCCAGGCCCTGCACCGCGAACTCGGGCAGAGGTCTTTCCGAGGCTGCTTCGGTCGTTAGCGAGGCGTCCTGCAGCGCCGTTTCGCCTGAGCAGGAAAGGAGTGCCAAGGCGAGCGCGGAGGCGATGAGCAAGGGTAGGGTGCGCGGCATGGTGCGGTTCGCCGGTCGCAACCGGCTAACCAGATTATAAGCGGCTCCCCCCGCGCTGGGCCTCGCGACGGTCCTTTTCGCTGGCTTCGACGCGGACGCCCAGCTTCCCGCGGCGCAGCCAGACCGACAGCGGATCTCCGAGTGCAACCTCGGAACTGTCGCGCACGGCGGTGCCGTCGGCCGCCCTCACGATCGAGTACCCGCGGTCCAGCACCGAGAGCGGGCTCAGCGAGTCGAGACGCCCCGCCGCCTGCGCCAACCTCGAGGACTTGCCTTCCAAGGCAGACCGCTGGGCAGGCGGGAGCCGGAGGGAAAGCTGGGCGAGGCGCGAGGCGCGAGGGCGGAGAACGGCGAGCAGGGCTTGCGGGAGGCGGGCGGCCAGCGCACCGAGCTGCTCCGACCGGCGCGCGAGCTGCAGCCGCAGGTCCTGGCGGCCGAGCGCTCGCTCGACCAACTCGAGGCGCTCGCGAGCGGAGCGGAGTCTGCGCGCCTGGCCCGCGCGAAGCGCCTGCTCGGCGTCATCGAGCAGTTGACCGGCGTTGCCGATGCGACGGGACATCCGGATGGCTGCCCGGTCGATTCCCGTTTGGAGAAGGCGGTTCCCGAGCCGGGCCAGGTGGTAGCGAATCGCCTTGCTCGCCCGCGATTCCGAATCCATCGCCTGCTGGCGCACCGCGGCAGCCTCCGGCACCACCAGCTCGGCCGCTGCGGACGGTGTCGGCGCTCGACGGTCTGCAACGAAGTCCGCGATCGTGACGTCGGTCTCGTGCCCGACAGCCGAAACCACCGGAACGGAGCATTCGGAGATTGCCCGGGCCACCGCCTCCTCGTTGAAGGACCAGAGATCCTCCAGCGAGCCGCCCCCCCTGCCGACAATCAGGACCTCCGGCCAGCCGCTGCGGCTGAAGTAGCGAATTCCTTCCACAATCTCGTCCACCGATCCGTCGCCTTGAACGCGTACCGGGAACAGCCGCACATGCAGGCCGGGGAACCTTCTTCCGAGGACATGCAGCATGTCGGCGATCACCGCCCCGGTCGGGGACGTGACGATTCCGATCCGGCGCGGGAGCGGGGGCAGGGGACGCTTGCGCTCGCTGTCGAAGAGGCCCTCCTCCTGCAGCCGCGCCTTGAGGCGCTCGAACCGCTCCTGCAACGCGCCGACGCCCTGCGGCTCGAGAGCCTCTACGTAGAGCTGGTACTGGCCCTGCTTCGGGTAGACGCCCACGCGCCCGCGCGCAATGACCTCGAGCCCGTCCTCCGGCTGGACACGGAGGTACCGTGCATGGCCCCGGAAGCAAACGCAGGCGATCTGCGCCTCCTCGTCCTTGAGCGTGAAGTACCAGTGGCCGCTGCGGTACTTCCGCGCGTTGGAGATCTCGCCGCAAACCCGGACATTCTGGAAGGTGCCCTCGATCTTCTCCCTGATCTCCGCAGTGAGCGCGCTGACGGTGAGGGCGTCCCGGGCGCGCCCGAAACTGAGAGCTTGTGCGGTTCCGCTCATGACACTTGCGTCTTCGGGGCTCGCCGGAACAGGCTTGCGACGAGGACGAGGGCGGTCCCCAACACGACGCCGAAAATGGCCAGCAGGTCCAGGTACGCCTTGAAGCCCGGGCCGACCTCGATCATCCAGCCCTCCATCCGGAGGCCATGGCGGTAGTGCGTCGCTGCGACCAGGAGTGCGATTACGCTCGTGACCAGCGTGGAGAGCCGAAGGACGGCTCCCGGTCCCCTGTGCCCGAGGAATCGCAGGCACCCATAGGCAACAGCGAACCCGATGGACGCGGCAGCGATGTTGCGGGCGAAGAAGCTGTACATGAACTCCTGCCGGACGATGGCGCTCAGCGAGTAGCCAAGCTGGAACAGGTAGAACAGGGCGTAATAGGCCGCAGCGAACGCTGCGGTTGCTGCTGCCGGCGGGACGACGGGCTGGCGGTAGATCGCGCACGCTGCTGCTGCGAGGAACAGGGCAGCAGCAGCCAGCGCCGTTCCCAGACGCCCGTTCCGGAGAGCCGCGAGGGACTGCTCCCTGTCGGGCATGTGCGCTTGTAGCGCCTCTCTCTGCACGCGCTCCAAGTCGCGCAGCGGCCCGTCCTGCTCCGCGGGGACGTCGAGCCCGTCCCAAAGCACCCGGCCCTGGCTGTTCGCTGGAATTGGCAGGCCAAGCAGCACGCTTATGGTGGGGGCAATGTCGACAAGGCGACCCTGCTGGAGCCGGCCGGGCCGGACACCCGGCCCGGCCATGGCAAACGGAGCCAGAAGAACCTCGGGCTCCTCGCCGCCATGGCCGCCCTTGCCCCATCGGTGGATGTGCCCGTGGTCGCTGACAGCCACGACCGTGGAATCGGGTCCGGACGCGTCCACGATGCGGCCCAGGCACTCGTCAACGACAGCCGCGACTTGCCGGTAGGCTTCCGACTCGCCGCCGTGGGTGTGGCCGGCATCGTCAGCCGCCAGCAGGCCGACAACCTGGAGTCCGACATCGACGGAGGCCAACAGATCCAAGGCCTCGCTGCAGGCCTCGGACTGCCACGAGGAGAGGTCCGAGGCCGAGTAGGAAGGCACGCGGCGCGACGGCCGACGGTACGATCCGATTTGGTCCGGAAACGCCCTGGGCCAGAATCGCGTGCCGTATACCGCCGAGCCGATGCCGTGGGCCGCCGCCAGGCCGAATACCGACTGCACGGGCGACGGCTCGAATGCGGAGTTGTTCGTCACTCCGCTGACTTCCGGCAGCGCGCCGGTGACCATTGCCGCCCGGGCGGGATTGGAGAGCGCCGGCACCGGAGCCTCGACAACGCCCGATGCGCCCCGTGAGGCGAGGGAGCCGAAAGCCGGTAGCTCCTTCGAGAGGTCGACCCGAAGGCCGTCAAGAACGACAAGCACCACCCGGCCGGTGAGCGCCGGCCCCGCTTCGAACTCCCTGTCCAGCGCGTATCCGCTCCGGTAGCCCGTGACGGACTTCCAAGAGCTGTCGGCCACGTACACGCTCGCAGTTGCAAGGACCAGCAGGTAAAGGGCCGACGCAGCGGCAAGGAGCACGCGCATGCAGGCCCATTATCGCGATTCCGAAACGCTCAGGCTCCGCCGGGACCGGGGAGCGCCGCTCGGCGGCGCAGCGACGCAGGGGGCGTTCGTGCCCGCGCCGTAGCGTCGCCTAGAATGGTGGGGTACGATGGCGGCAGTGGCGGACTTCCAGAACCTGATCGGAATGGCGCCCGATCGCCTTGACCTAGCAACGCGCGAGGCAGTGGTTGGCAAGATGATCGCACTTCAGATCTACACGCCGCAGAACCTGGCGCTGCAGCGGATCGAGGCAATCGGCGACAGCGTCGCGGAATGCGTTGCCCAGCTCAGGGAGCGGGGACTGGATCCCCTGGATCACGAATTCTCGCGCTTGAATCCCCCTTTCCTGGCTCGCTGACAGGGCACGAGGGACAGCCCAGAGCTGCCATGAGCTTCGGAATCCTGCTGGTGGCCGGGGCCTGCCTGGCTGCGGGACTGCTCTGGAAGGGGCCCTTCAGTCCGGCCTGCCGCGCCTGCGGGCCCCATGCGGTCGGGGAACGGCGCGACCCGCGCCGGGCTCCTGGACGGCAGGCAACTGGCTAGGACCGGTTCTGAATCCCGGCCGCCACGTATACTGTGGCCATGCCGGACAGACGTTCCTTCCTAGCCGCGACCGCAGCGCCGATGCTGCTTCCCTCCGCCGCCGTGGGGGCGAACGACCGCGTCTCGATCGCGTTGATCGGCTCCGGCGGCAGGGGCCGCCGGGTCATGGCGGCCTTTCGCGAACTCGGCTCGCCCGTCCCGGCCGTCTGCGATGTCTACGAGCCGAACCTGGCCAAGGGCGTCGAAGAAGCCGACGAGGGCGCCCAGGCCTACCGGGACTACCGGGAGGTGCTCGAGCGCGAGGATCTGGACGCGGTCCTGATCGCAACTCCCGACCACTGGCACGTCCGGATGATGCTGGACGCCGTGGCGGCAGGCAAGGACGTGTATTGCGAGAAGCCGATGTCCCATTCAATCTCGGAGGGCGTCCGTGCGGTGCAAGGAGTTCGCGCCAGCGACCGCATCGTGCAGATCGGCATGCAGCGGCGCAGCACTCCTTGGATCATCGAAATGCAGCAGGCCGTCGCCGATGGCGCCATCGGGAACATCACCATGGCGCGCGCCGAGTGGAATTGGGCGATCTCGCGGGCGCTCGACAACTCCGCCCTGCCGGGCGAGCTCGACGAGCGGCGCTTCCTGGGCGGAGCCACGCGGTCCCTCGAGCCGATGATGTTCCGAAGATGGAGGTACTTCTGGGCCTTCTCCGGCGGCAACATGACTGACCAGGGCACGCACCTCATGGACGTGATCCAGTGGTTCGCGGGCGCGGGAACACCGCGCTCCGCCGTCTGCCAGGGCACGGTGATCGGAATGTCCGGGGCGGAGACTCCGGACTGCTTCTCCGCTTCATTCGACTACGGAACGTTCCTGGCGAGCTGGAACCTGAACTACAACAACGATTTCCAGAGCGGCTGGACGATCGAGCTGCTCGGCGACGCGGGCACGGTCGTGCTGGACAACCGGGGATACCGCATGTACGCCGCCCCGTGGATTGAGAACCAGGAGCCTGTGAAGGTTCACGAGGACCGGCTGCCGACGATCCCCCATGTCCGGAACTTCCTGGAATGCGTGAAGTCCCGCGAGGAGCCGAACGCTCCGGTCGAAGTCGGGCACACGGCGGTATGCGGGCCCCACCTGGCCAACATCGCGTTCCAGCGCAGGTCCGCCGCCTTCCTCAATCCGGAAGCCACCGAAGTCTTCTGACACCGGCCGGGCCGGGCAGCGGATCCGCGAAGAGGAACCGCCAGTCCCCGTGCGGGCCAGCCCGTACAATCGAAGCGCCGGGGAGGAAGGGAAATGCGCGACACGAGGAACGCCAGCCTCATGCGATGGGGAATCATCGCGGCAATCGCGATGGCGGCCGGCGCCGGCGCCGGCGCCGGCGCGCAAACCTACGACGTCCTGCTGAAGGGCGGCCACGTCATCGACCCGGGCAACGGCGTGGATGCAGTCCTCGACATCGCGATTCTGGGCGACCGCATTGCAGCGGTTGCGGAAGCGATACCCGCTGACGAAGCGGAGACGGTCATCGACGTATCCGGCCTCTACGTCACTCCGGGCCTAGTGGACATCCACGCCCACTTCTACACGTACTCCGATCCGGGGACAGTCTACGGGGAGAGCTCAAGCGTCGACCCCGATGCGACCTGCCCCCGGACCTGCGTGACGACCGCCGTGGATGTTGGAACGGTCGGCTGGCGAGCGTTCCCGGACTTCCGGCGGAGAGTGATCGACAGGTCACGCAAGACGAGGGTCCTGGCAATGCTCAACATAGTCGGCATGGGAATGGCCAACTACGACATCGAGCAGAACCCCACGGACATGCAGCCCGAAGAGACGGCGAGGATGGCACGCGAGCACTCGGACGTGGTGGTCGGCATCAAATCAGCGCACTGGCGCCAGCCTGACTTTCTGTCCGTGGAGCGCGCGGTCGAAGCAGGGGACCTGGCGGACATCCCGGTCATGGTGGACTTCGGCTACTTCCTTCCCGAGCGCCCCTACCAGACGATGGTGCTCGACAAGCTCCGGCCCGGGGACATCAGCACGCACTTCTTCCGGTGGCCCGCTCCTCTCATCGACGAGAACGAAAGGAAGCTACCGTACCTCGACGAGGCACGCAAGCGCGGCGTGAAGTTCGACGTCGGGCACGGGGCCGGGAGCTTTCACTTCCGCCTGGCCGAGCCCCTTGTACGCCAGGGCTTCTGGCCCGACTCGATCTCCACGGACCTGCATATCAGCTCGCATAACGGGGCGATGATCGACATGGTCACCGTGATGTCGAAGTTCCTCACGATGAGTGTCCCGTTCCGGGACGTGGTGCGGCAGTCAACGGCGAATCCCGCGACCCAGATCAAGCGTCCCGAACTCGGCCACATCGGGGTCGGAAGCGAGGCGGACGTGGCCGTGTTGCGCGTGGACCGGGGAGACTTCGGATACGTCGACGTGCGCGGCGGGCGGATCAGCGGCGACCGTCGAATCGGCTGCGAGATGACACTGCGAGCCGGCAGCATCGTGTTCGACTACAACGGCCGGGCCGGGAGACCGTGGCGGGAAGCGGGGATCGAGTACCCGACCCAGTGAGCGTCGGACTGCGGCACGCTCGCCGCGCGAGGGCAGCTTTCCCGTCGCACGCTCGGCTGCCTAGAACTGGATCCGGACGCCGCCGATCATCCAGGCGCCCGGGCTGCCGAATCCGTCCTCGTAGTATTCAACATTGAAGACATTCTCGACTTTCCCGTAGAATTCCGCGCGCTTTCCCTCGCCGAGAGGATGGCCGTACTGGAACACGAGGTCGGCCTTGACGGGCCCTCCGAACGCCATTCGCCTAGACTGCGCGCCGAACGGCGAGAGGATATAGTCGCTGGCAGCGAAGACGTCCAGCGTCACGTTGATCCGCTCTCCGATCCACTGCGTGGCAGTGGCCGTGTAAAGGTGCGCCGAATGGCCGGGAAGCTGGAAGTGGTCCTCTCCGATCGTCGGTGTCCGAGAGTCGGAATTCGCGTAGGTGTACGATCCGCGGAGGCTCGTGCGGGCAGAGAGCGCGGCTTGAGCGCTAAGCTCGACCCCGCGCGCGATGCCGCCGCCGGAGTTCCGGTAGCCGCCAAACCGACCGAATGAGTCATTCGCCGGGAAGTTGGCGAAGTCGAAGATGATCGTCTCCGACAAATCCGTGTAGAAGTAGGTTCCGCTCAGGCGCACCTTGGAGCCGTGCAGCCATTGGTCGATGCCGAAGTCCGCGGCCACCGACCGTTCGGGTTGGAGGCGCGGATCGCCCCAGTAGCTGAAACTGCCGGAGAAGGAGGAGAAAGTGCCCCCGAATCTCTCGTACAGGGACGGCGCCCGGAATCCGTTCCCTGCGTGGGCCCGGAGCTTGGTCCCGCTCGACCGGATGAAGTGCGCGACTGCGACATCCCCGGTATAGGCGCCGGCCGGCGCGGTCACGGTCGCCTCGCCATAGGGCCCGGGCCCGCCCGAGTAGCTCCTCGAACCGAGCGCGAACCGTTGCGCCCTGCCGGACACGGTGAGATGCAGGCGGTTCTGAAGCAGCCGAATCTGGTCCTGCGCGAACACGGCGTGACTGGCCTGGCCGATCTCGGAGCTGTCCTCGATGGGCGAAGTGCTCTCGTCGGTGTTGAACTCGCTGTAGCGCTCGCTCTCGAACTCGTATCCGAGACTGAGGAGATGTGCCCCCGCCACGCGGTGATCGGTGCGCGCCAGGAGGATCTGGTTGCGGCCGTCGTAGCGGGAGTCCCTGCTGACCGCCGGATCGAACAGCCCCGGCCCGGCCGGGCCGTCCTGGTATCTCCGGCGCGTGTCCAGGGACTGATAGGAGAGTTCGTAGGAGCTCCCTGGCGAGAGATCATGCCGCAGGGAGACCGCCGTCGCTAGGAAACCGGTCGAGAGGCGGCTGTCCGGGTCGATCTGGTCCGGCACGAACGTGGCGTTGCCGGCATCAAACTTCTCGCCGCGCTCGAAGAGTTCCAGCTGGGCCACCGGCAGTGCGCGCGCCGGAACCGTGCCGCTGCGCGGGAAGTTCGCAAGCACCGGATCCGGGAAGGCGGGGCTTTCGACCACGCTGCGGAACGAGTCCGCGCCCCATGCCCTCGCGCTCAACGCCAGATTCGGCCTGACGTAGAGCTTGGCGGACCCCTGGGCGCTTGAATTGCGGAACGGGCTACGGTCGCGATAGCCACGGGTCACGTTCACGTGAGAAAGGCCGCCGCTGTACTGGAACCTGTTCGCCGCCAGGCCCCCGCCGGCCCGGGCGACTCCGCGCAGCATTCCCAGCCCGCCGCCCTCGGCCCGGATCTCGCCATGGGGCGCGCCGCCCCCCTGGTGGGAGCTGACGCTGACGACGCCTCCGATGGCGTTCGTGCCGTACAGCGAGGACCCAGTGCCCCGCAGAACTCTACACGGTCGGTATCGACCAATGGCAGGTCCTGGTAGAAGGCGGTGGCATCGCCCTGCGGCGAGCCGGAGTCCCGGAATCTCAGGCCGTCGATGAGCAAGGACGTATCGTAGTTGCGCAACCCGCGCGTCTGGATGGTGACGAGACTGCCAGGCCCCCTCAGTTGCTGGACCCGAACTCCCGGGATCATCCGGAGGGCTTCGGCCACGGAATATTCGTTCCGCAGGGCGATGCTGTCGGAATCCAGCACGTCCATGGCCCTGGCGACCTCGCGCCGGGCCAGAGGAGTGCTCGACGCGGTGACCACAATCTCGACGGAGGTCGGCGAGACCCCGAGAATCAGGTCGGCAGTCGTCTCGCCCTCGACTTCGATCTCCGCAGAGCCGGCGAGCAAGGCACTCGAGGCCTCGCCCTCGAGCAGGTAGCGGTCCGCCGGCACACTGAGGAACGCGTAGGACCCGTCGGCCCCGCTGCGTGCATTTCGGAGCGGACCGCCTGCACGATCGACAAGTCGCAATCGGACGCCGACCACAACCGCGCCCTGAGCGTCGAGGACCCTGCCCCGCAGGCTCGCGGCCGCCAGCGGTCCGGCAATCAGCCCGACCAGCAGCAATGCGGAAAGGCCCTGATGAATCGAGCGAATGACGTTCGGAACGACAGTCTGCTGGCTATCGGCGGCATCGAGTTTGTTGGTCACGCAATCCCCCTTCCCGTCGTCGCGGGAACCGGATGCGCGCACTACCCCTGAGTTTTGGACCGCTCGACGAGCCGGGTGGAGATACCAGTCGACAATTCCCGCGCGCCGGGCCGCAAACCGACCCGACACCTGCCTTCAGGAATGCCGCTACCGAGTCTCGAGTCGCTCATCCGTGCCTCGCGGAATCGTGCGCTCACAGCACTCCGAGGCAGGTCTCCTGACTGACGGCTTCAGGCAGCTTCCGCTTGCCTACGTCACGCACGCCTTCGCGAGGCATCAGCCTCACTGGCGTGTTGGCGCGACTAGCCGCTCACAGTGGCGGGACCGTGCCGGACTCTCACCGGACTTCCCTGTTAGGCCCCCGTGGGCACCTCGGAACGCCCTAACGATAGCACGTCCGCCAGGAGGCGTGAGCGTCCGTGCCGGCAGGTTCCCACATGCGCTTCCCTGGACGGAGCCAAGGGGACGGGAGAGGCGAAGGGTGGAGCCGCGTCGCTCCGCGGGCGCGGGAAGGAGCCGCGACGAGACGACCCGAGGCGATTGACGGTAGTGGACCGGAAACAATCCGGATGCGCCCGGCACCGGCTCGGCCAGGCCGGCCGCAGCAACGGGGGGCCGGATCCGCGGGCCTTCCTAAGCGAGCGGCAGTTCGCCAGCCATCCACGGCCGCCGCCGGAGGTGGCGACTCCGGCATGCAAGCCGCCGGCCCGCAGCGCGCATTGCGCGGGACGCCTCTGCCTGTCGCAGCGAGAACCCGCCGGGGTCGCAGGAGGGTTCACCGGAAGGCACCCCGCCTAGCACTGCCCCTTGGGGCGGCCAGTCGCTAGTCCTCGGGAATCCAAACCGTCATGGGCCCTACCCCGCGATTCGACCAAGCGTAATAGGGCACTGCGGTGAAACCTTCCCACTGGACGATGTCGATTCCCGAGAGAAGGTCTTCCCGGCGGCTCGCCGTCAGCTCGGTGCCGGGAGCGACGCGGATCTGGTCTACCGTGCCTCCGTTGTCCTCCCCTTCGACGCAGTAGACTATGGGGCCGCGCTCAATGGCGAGGCGCCCGGAGTTCTCGGCGACTTCAGCCCGGCTCCGGACGAGTCGCGGAGCGAGCGGGAGTCGGACGCGGATGTTGTCGTCGGCTTGCCAAACCCTGCGGATCTCGGCAAAGCCCCTGTCCTGGGGGACGGGAACGTCCCTGCCGTTCACTTGCACCGAGACCGTGCCGGCCGGTTCGTCCGCGTAGCTGTACAGGCCCCCAGGCAGGGGCTCGTTGCGAGCCCACCCAGGGATACGCAGGTGGACGGTGAACTCCGCAACCCGCTCCGGCCTGATCTGGATCTCGACATCCCCGTCCCATGGGTAGTTCGTGGACTGGCGGACCGTCAACCGGTTGGACGCCGTCTCGACCCGGGCCTCGCTGCCCGCGAACAGGTTGATGTAAAGGTCATCGCCGCGCGAAGCGTAGATGTATCCGGGCACCGAGGGCAGAAAACGGGTGATGTTGGTAGGGCAGCAGGAAGTCGAGAACCACGGAGCCCGGGTCGCGCTCTCTCGGTTGAACGGCGTCTCGCCATCGGCGGCCAGGGGGTTTGGGTAGAAGAATGTGTCGCCCTGCAGGGACACGCCCGAGAGGGCGCCGTTGTACAGCGTCCGCTCCAAGACATCGAGGTAGGCAGCGTCCCCGTGCAGAAGGAAGAGGCGGTGGTTCCAGAGAATGCTCGCAATGGCAGCGCAGGTCTCGTTGTAGGCAGTGGCGTTTGCGAGCTCGAACGGGGGCCCGAACGATTCACCCTCGCGACGGCTTCCGAGCCCTCCAGTCAGATATGTTTTCTGACCGACCAGGCCTTTCCAGATCCTGCCCAGGGCCGGGAAATAGGACTCGTCGCCAGTCAGGGCCGCCACGTCGGCAATGCCGGAATACAGGTAGAGCCCGCGCACGGCGTGGCCGACCGCCTCAGCCTGTTCCGTGACCGGTAGATGGTCCTGGGCATAGGTCGGCTCATCGAGCACGCCGCCCTCCGTGCGCCTCCCGTGGCGCCCGCGCTGGTCGATGAAGAACTTCGCGAGATTCAGATAGTCCTCGTTCCCGGTCACCTGGTACAGCTTGACCAGCCCTATCTCGATCTCCTCGTGACCCGGGACGTCGTGGTTACCTTCCGGGCCGAAAGTGGCGACGATCAGGTCCGCGTTCTTGATCGCAACGTCGAGCAGGGATCGCTTGCCCGTTGCCCGGTAATGCGCGACCGCAGCCTCGTACATGTGGCCCACGTTATAGAGCTCGTGGCTGTGCACGAGGTAGGACCAGCGCTCGCGGCCGACCGGGCGGTCGGTGACCGCCCCGAGCGTGCGCGCGGTATAGAGATAGCCATCGTCTTCCTGGGCAGCCTCGATCTTGGCAATCAGGCCGTCGAGGTAGGCATCGAGCTCGGGATCGGCAGTCTGGCTGAGCGAGTAGGCGGCTCCCTCGATGATCTTGAAGACATCGGAGTCGTCGTAGTGCTTGCCTTGGTGCGGGCCTTCCTCGAGGCCGCCAGCACGGGCGAAGTTGCTGATGCGACCTGTCTCCTCGCTTCGCCGAAACGTCTCTGGAATGGTAACCGTACGGTTGGTCTCGAGGCGCGGCTGCCAGAAGGCATCCTGCATCGTGACGGCAGTGAACGGTGTCGCGGTGAGCCTATCGTCCCGGGACGAGACGGGACCAGGCGAGCAGCCGGCGGCTATCAGGCAGGCCGCTGCGGCTGTCGGGATTGGCAGGGCGAATCGATTCGGCATTCTGAGATGGGCGGCTCGCACACCGGCAGACGACAGCCTGCGAGCCTGAGCGGGGCATTGCAGGGAGCTGAATTGTAATGTTTCTTTTCACGCTTGTCAAGTGCCCCGCTTGCGGTTCGGAGAGCGGGGGAGAATCCGCGTGCAGAGATTCGAGCCCGCTCTTCCACCGCAGGGACTTCCGGACGGCGCACGTGACGGTCCACGTCTGCGGCTCCCGGGAACGCTCGGCTTCCCGGGAGCCGCTGGTACTTCCGTGAGACGGGCGCCGGCAAGGCCGCCAGCGAGACGGCCGCTACCGGCGCCCTCGGAGGCAGGGCTAGAAGGCGATTCGCGCCCCTAGCTGGATCTGCCGGGCCGGGAACGTCGAAGTGACGCGTCCGAAAGTGGAACTGGCCATGTTGCCGTTCACGTTGCGCAGGTTGACCCGGTTCAAGACGTTGAAGAACTCGAACCTCAGCTGCAGGTCCACGCCTTCGCTGAGCTGGTTGTTCTTGATCACCGAGAAGTCGATGTTGACCATCCCGGGTCCACGGTATCCCATGCGCGGCGAGTTGCCCAGAGAGCCCGGCTGAGGCAGCGAGAAGTCTCCGAGCGAGTATAGCCCCGCGATGTACTGCTGGCGGCTCGGACTCCCGGTTCCCGCGGAGGAGGGAGCGTCGGGGAAGTCGAAGTTCACGCCGTCAGCATTGAAGTCCCCGCTGCCAGGCTGGAAGCCGACTATCCCACCGTTCACGTCGAGTTCGGGCCGGAAGGGCGCGGAACTGAAAATGTTGTGGGGTGGGCCGCTCTGAATGATCGCGATCGATCCAAGCTGCCAGCCGCCCAGGACGTGCCGTGCCATGGACCCCGCTCCACCCGGGGACGGGATCTCATAAAGACCGGAGAGGGAGAATCGGTTGCGGAAGTCCCAGTCGGCCGGGGCCTTGAATCGCTGCAGGTCGTGCTGCGAGGGAGTCGCGTTGCCCGGATCGCGGTTGACACGAGAGCCAGCCTGTCCCAGGTCCTCCGTCTTGGACAGGGTGTAGGACGTCTGGAACGAGCCGCTCCGCGAGAATCGGCCACGCAGCGACAGGATCATCGCGTTGTAGCTCATCTCGTTCGCGTTGCGCTCGTAGAAGATCCTTCCGAAGCTGGGATTGAGCCGGTCGAGCCGGCCGTCCAGGAGGTCGCCGGCGAAACGGTTGAAGTCATGGCCGACAATTCCGTCCTTGGTCATGGATCCCGAGTACATGGCCCCGGCAACGTAGCTGCCGCCTAGGCTCTTTTCGACACCGATGTTGTAGTTCAACGTGTCGCTCGGCTCGAGATAGCGGTCCAGGCCGCCGATCGAAGCCCGCGCACCCAGGAGCCCGCCACGCTCGTCCAGGCCCCGAACCGGGAACTCCGGAAGGGCGAATCCGAAGGGAAACACCCTCTGCGTGCCGATCGAGAGTACCGGATCGGGCGTGTTGGGGTCGTCGCGGCGAACGCTCGCCCTGACAAGTCCCGGCGGATTGCCCCGCACTCGATTGGCCTCGCCCAGCGGAATCCAGTCGTGGTACAAGCCCACGCCGCCCCGGATGGTCCAGGTGCCGTCGCCTGTGGGATCCCATGCGAATCCCGCGCGGGGGGAGAAGTTGTTCGTGATCCGGCCCGCATACACCCCGTCGTCCGCGTCGGCCACGCGCGCGGCCGCGAAGGCCGCATCGATCTCGGCGGCCGATCCGAGCGAGGAGAACGGCTGCGAGAGGAAGACATTCCCTAGCGGCACGCCCTTGGCAGGATTGCGGGTGATGTTTCCGAAATCGTCCCAGCGGATGCCGTACGTCAGCGTCAGGCGCTGGGTCACCTTCCATTGGTCCTGGATGAAGAATCCCCACGTGTTGAGCAGGTGCTCGTAGCCTCCGGGGCCCTCCCGCCCGGTGAGAGGGTCGATGCTAGGGCCGTCCATGGTGAACGGCTGGTCCGTGACAAGGTCGATCAGGTTGTTGAAGCCGAACGAGACCCGCCCGTACACGGAATTGAATCGGGCGTCGTCGTCGCCCCACCAGCCGCTGACGCCAAACTTCAGCGAATGATTGCCCTTCAGTACGGTCATGACGTTGCGCCAGTTGAAGTTGTTCTGGATGAACGTCGCCGGCCCCCAGTTCGGGCTGATGCCTAGGCTCTGGCCCTGGATGCCGATTGTGGGGATCTCGAACGGGATCTCCCCGCCGTCTGCGGACTTGATCGCTCGCGAGCCGTCGACGCCTGACCATCCGAAACTGGCCTCGTTGATGACAGTCGGCGAGAACGTGTGGGTCCAGTTTCCCTGGACCGCGTTCATGTTCGCTGGATCGATGGCGCTGAAGCCGGCTCGGTTGTTGCGACCCTCGGTGTCGGCCCTCATCTTGTAGATGTTGAAGTAGAGCCGGTCCGACGTGTCATTCAGGTACTGGTCGATGCGCGCGTTGAACTGATTGCCGTTGCGGAAGGGGCTGCTGACGAATCGTCCCTCCTGGATCATCGGGAGGCTGCACGGGACGAAGTGCGTCGCTTCGGTCTCGCAGCCCGACAGCCCGCGGCCGAAGACATCCTCGGCACTTCGAAACGTGCCGGTGGCGACTGCTTCGTACGGCGGATTCTCCGACAGGATCTGCGTCCCGAGGGAATTGGGGAAGTTCTGGCGTGCCCAGTCGACGAATTGAGGGGCCTCGAAGGTCCGGACAGAGTCCGCAAGCGACTGCTGGGAGCGCAGCCCCTCGTAGGATCCGAAGAAGAAGGTCGAGTTCTTCACAACCGGCCCGCCAATCGTGCCGTTGAGGATGTTCTTCTTGAATTTCTGCTTGTTCCCGGGCGAGAACACGGTCCGCGCGGTCAGCCCTTGGTTGGTGAAGAAGTAGCTGGCCGTCCCGTGGAACTCGTTCGAGCCGCTCTTGGTGGTGATGGCGACCTGCACGGAACTGGCGTTCGTCTGCTCGACGCTGAAGGTGTTCGTCTGGATGGAAACCTCTTCGACCGATTCCAGGTTGGGGGTGACGTTCGGCCGCCCCTGAATGATGTTGCTGGTCACGTTGAGTCCGTCGATCGTGTAGAGGTTGCCGCTCGAGTTGCGGCCGTTCCCGCTCGCCTCGATCGCGACCTCGGTGTTGAAGTTGTCGGGCGGACCGGAGGCACCACCTCCAGCCAGCAGCCCGTAGCCTGTGATGCCAGGAGCCACCGCGGCGAGTCCCAGCATGTTGCGGGACCCGAACGGCAGGTCGTCCAGCGCTTCCTCCTGGATCGTGGCCTGCAGTCGAGAGTCTGCGGTGTCGAGCACCGGTGCTTCCGCTGTCACGACGACCCGTTCTGCCGCCGCCTGCACCTCGAGTCGCCCGTTGACTTCCCCGATCTGGTTGGTAGTCAGGGTCACCTGGACTACCGTCCTAGCGAAGCCCTCGGCTTGGAAGGCCACTTCGTACTCGCTGGCACCCAGGCTCGCGAATCGGTACACGCCCGATGCGCTGGTCTCGGTGTTCCGCTCCACGCCAGTCGATCGGTCGATGAGGACGACAGTCGCCCCAGGAATGACCGCACCGCTTTGGTCGGTCACGACCCCTTGCACGCTACTGCCGAACTGGGCAACCAGGCCAGGCACGAGCAGCAAGGCAAGAGTTGCCGCAGCAACTGCAATGCTTTTACGAGAGTTCAAAGACATGTAACCTCCTGAAAAGGGAGTATAGGGGTCCGGGGGCGGCGCGTCAAGAGAATCCCGGAAGATTGGGAGGATTTTCCCAGCCCCGCGGTAAATTGCTGGAGCTTCCGGCTGATTTCCCCACAGTGGCGATGACCCGCCGTGACGCGCGCTGGCGCGCTGCATGACCTCGTCCATCCATCGGGACCGGTGCGCCTCCAACACCGGCGGCCGGCCTCGCATCTCGGGCACCCCGGCGATTCGAATGGCTCCTCAGCGAGCGCCGCGGACGAGACGGAAGCGGTTCCGGCGGAGCTGGTCGCCCTTGGATCGCTGGAGCTGCGCCCGGATCCTCGACGCAAGCTCGGCCGCCTCCGCCATCTTGCCGGACCGCCGAAGCGCGATCATCAGGTTGTAAGTCGCCAGTCGCTCCCCCGGAGCCAGTTCGGCGGCCTTGCGCAAGGAGTCCACTGCTTCCTCCAGCCGGCCCGCCTGCAAGTGGAGCTTTCCCAGCTCGATCAGCGGTGCAGCCTCTTGCGGGAGCTGACGCACGACGTTCTGCAGATACCCCATCGCGAGCCGGAAATCCGAATCGCCAGGAGAGAGCCCTCGCTTGATGAGACCCTGAGCCAACAGGAACTGCGCGACCATGTCCTGCGGATCCTCGTCGACTCGCTCCCGCAGGACTTGGAGGGACTCCTCGGAGCGACCCGCCTTATCCAGTGTCAGCGAGAGCGCGACGGCCGTGGACTGCCCGCCCGGACTCGAGGACAGAGCTTCTTGAATCACCGCTTCGGCCTCCTCGTAACGCCCGAGCTCGGCCAGCAGGATGCCCCGCATCGTGAGAACGCGATCGGACGGGCCGAGGTTGGCGGCTGCGATGCCCAGCACCTCCAGACCGAGCTCGTGCGAGCCGTACTGAAGGCACAGTTCCGCCAGTTGGATATAGAGTCGCTCGGCTCGGGGGTGCATCTTGATGGCGCGCTGAAGCGTCTCCACCGCCGCCTCCGGGTCATCCGCTGCGCTCTGCACCTCGGCGGCGAGGCTCAGCGTGTCCACGTCGGGGTTCCGGTCCGCATCGATCGCTGCCTCCAGCACCTCTGCCGCGTCACGGTCACGGCCCGCCCGGTGCAAGGCCAGCGCGAGATTGTGGCGGGCCGAGGAACCGGCGGAACCGTCCGCGATGAGCAACCGGAAATCGTTCGCCGCGCTGTCGAAGTCCCCCGCTTCGAAGCTGCACTCGGCTCGCTGCAGCAGCAAGGAGGGATCCGCGCGCACCACCTCGGATCCCCGCGAGAAGTGCAGCAATGCGCCGCGGCAGTTGCCGTCGGCGTATTCCAGGACACCGAGCATCGCGTGCGCTACGGCATTGCCGGGCTGGAGTTCCACGATGCGGTCCAAGCGGCTCCGGGCCGCCGGACGGCCAAGCTGTAGCTCGCTCTGGGCGGCACCCTGGAGGGCCGGCATGTAGTCGGGCGCAACCGCCAAGGCCGTCGCGAACTCGTCCGCCGCAGCTTCGTGCCTGCCGAGGCCCGCCAAGGCGATGCCCTTCAGGGTGTGGGGACGCGGGTCCGACGGATCGGCCTGGATCCAGCGGTCCGCCATTTCCGCAGCATCCTCGTGGCGGCCGGCCCGCAATGAAGCGGCAATCCGCTCCGCCTCGGTCCCGGACTGCGCCAGGATCGCTGCCGGGGCGGCCAGGAGACCGGCGCTTGCAGCGATCGCCGCCAGGCGCAGCCGCCTATTCGCGGAGGTCAACGGAGAACACCCTTCCCTTCTTCGACGACATAAACGGCGCCCGGTTCGAGGCCCTCTACGGTCTCCTCGGCGCCAGACGGCCACCGCAGTCGAAGATCGGCCAGCGCTGCCGACCCCAGCCCGAAGTGCATGCGCGGGTCATCGACCGAGTAGAAGCTGGACTGAGCCGTCACGGCCCGCGCCTGGACGGAGCCACCGTAGCTCAGCGTTGCCTGCGCGCCGATCGCCGAGCGGTTCGACTTCCCCGGCGCCCCTCTGGCAAGCACCTGGATCCACCCGGCGGTGCCGGGCGTGTCGTTGCGGAGCAGGGACGGGGCCTCGTTCATGTTCACGATCGCGATGTCGAGATCCCCGTCATTGTCGTAGTCGCCGAAAGCAGCCCCCCTGCTCGAACTCGGCTCCTCGACTCCCGGCCCCGCGCCTGCGATGAGTTCCTCGAACTTCCCGGCGCCGAGGTTGCGGAAGATGACAGTCGGTGTCCGGTAGGGATAGTGGGGCAGGACGGCTTCGACTTCCGGATAGACGCTGCCAGTCACGTAGGCAAGGTCCGGAAGCCCGTCATTGTCGACGTCAGCGACGGCGGCACCCCATCCCACGAAACGGGTCTCGACACCGAGCCCGGCCTCGATTGTTGCGTCCTCGAACACTCCCGTTGCGTCATTGCGGTACAGCACGTTCGTGTCGTCCGCAAAATGGGTCTTGAACAGGTCCAAGTCCCCATCCAGATCGTAGTCCCCGATGCCCACTCCCATGCCAGCCTGCTCGCGAGCGTCCTCGCTGAGCGCGGCCCCGCGGAGCAGGCCCTCCTCGGAAAACGTGCCGTCACCTTGGTTGCGGAATAGCAGGCTGGGAGTCCCGTCGCAGGCGAGGTACAGGTCCACCCAGCCGTCCATGTCGAGATCCGCCGCGACGGCGGTCATCCCGTACCCGGGCGGCGTGTCGGCGATACCGGCGCGACGCGTCACCTCTTCGAAGGTGCCGTCGCCCCGGCTGCGGTAAAGGCTGTGGCGGCCGGGCGGCAAGCCGATCGGCCCGCAGTTCACGGGAACCCCCTTCCACCTGCAGTTCGCCCCGGAACCCTTGCTAGGGGTCACGTCCGGGTCAAAGTCAAGGTAGTTCGCCACGAACAGGTCGAGCCACCCGTCGCGGTCGAAGTCGAGGAATGTCGCGCCCGAGCCCCATCGCATTGACTTGTCCGCCAGTCCTGCCTCCACGGTGACGTCCCGGAAGCTTCCGTTCCCGTCGTTGACGTAGAGGCCGTTGCGCCCCCAGAACGTGACGAATACATCCGGGTCGCCGTCATTGTCGATGTCGCCTACCGTGGCGCTCGAGGCCCACCCCACGCGATGCAGACCGGCCTTGCGCGTGACCTCCTCGAACCTCCCGTTTCCGAGGTTCCTGTGCAGCTGGAGGGAGCTGTCGAGCGGCGGGCTCTCAAGCCGCGAGCCACCCATCAGCAGGAGATCAAGCCACCCGTCGCCGTCGAAGTCCAGCCAGGCAGCCCCGCCGCCGATCGCCTCGAGGATATAGTCCTTGCTCCCTGCATGACCGAAGACCGTGGGCCGCACCAGGCCGGCCTCCTCCGCAACATTGACGAACCGGGCGTTGAAGGGCATGCCGGACGGCTCGCCGCGAGGCATCGCACGGACACCGCGCGAGGCAACTCCCTGCGCGTGAGCCGCGCCGCCCGCAATTGCAAGAAGGAAACAGCAAAGCGAGAGGCGCTGGTTCGCTCTGTGACGCCCGGCAGGTGCCCGCTCGCGTCGCACTTGTGAGTTCAGACTATCAGAACATTCCGGAAAGCCACGGTTCGGAATGCAGGACGACCCGGCCGTCTGAGCGACCTGAACGGGAGGTGCCGTGGGCGTGTGCTGATGGCCTTGCGCAGCGGTCCGCCAAGCGCAGCGAGGTGGGCACCGGTGCCTTCGATCTGCGGCAGAGGGCGCCCCAAGGCGCGCACGCGGAGTTGAGCGTAGCCGACACCGACACCATGGGGACGATGAAATCCGCCCGGCACGCACGGACAGCCGAGACAGCCGGCGAAGCCACCCAGAGCCGCCGGGCTCAGCGCCCGTCGGCGAAGCCGACTGCATTCCCTGCACCAGGCCTGTGCCGCAGTCCAGGGCCTCTCGAATCGCTACGATCTAGAAGGTGTCCACCTACTTGGCAGGCCTAGTCGAGCGAGCGAGAGCCCAGCGCCGCCGGATCGTCTTTCCCGAGGGCGACGACCCCCGGGTCCGCGAGGCCTGCGCGCGGCTGGCGCGGGACCAGGTCGTGCAGCCGGTGCTGGTCAGCACCGACACAGAATGCGCCGCCGGCGTGGAATGCTCCCACCCCGAGACATCGGGCCGGGCCGGCCGCTATGCGCAGATCTATCACGAGCGCAGGCGCTCGAGGGGCGTCACGGCAGCGGAGGCGGAGAGAGTCGCCAGGACCTCCCTTCATTACGCTGCGCTGATGCTCGAGAACGGAGACGCGGACGGACTCGTCGGCGGGGCCAAGAACACAACCGCCGAAACGCTCAGAGCCCTGATCGAGTGCGTCGGCGTGAGGCCCGAGTACAAGCTCGTGTCGAGCTTCATGGTGCAACTTCACCCCAACCCGCAGTTCGGCTCTGGCGGGGTCATGGTGTTCTCGGACCCGGCCGTCGTGCCGGATCCGAACGCGAGCCAGCTCGCTGACATCGCCATCGCGGCGGCTACGAATAGCCGCAAGCTGCTCAATGACGAGCCTTGCGTGGCGCTGCTCTCGTTCTCCACCAAGGGCAGTGCCAATCACAGGATGGTGGACAAGGTCACCGAGGCGCTGCGGATTGTCCGGGAGCGCGATCCGAGACTCAGGGTGGACGGCGAGCTCCAAGCGGACGCGGCCCTGCTCGAGAGCGTCGGGGCGTCGAAGGCACCGGGGTCGCCGGTCGCGGGACAGGCCAATGTTCTGGTGTTCCCGGACCTGAACGCCGCGAACATCGGGTACAAGCTCGCCGAGAGGCTGGGCGGGGCGCAGTCGCTGGGCCCGTTCCTGCAAGGACTGAAGAAGCCCGCGAACGACCTATCCAGGGGCTGCTCGGTGGACGATATCTACTATGTGGCGGCAGTCACCGCCCTGCAGGCATCCGGGGAGGCCTAGCCGGCAGGCCCCGGCGCGAGCGCATCCGCACGGTCCATTCGAGATAAGTCAGCAGTCGCC
The DNA here is from genome assembly GCA_965263255.1 of Bryobacterales bacterium. Lineage (GTDB taxonomy): Bacteria > Acidobacteriota > Terriglobia > Bryobacterales > UBA6623 > VXMF01. Next base: position 4,186,337 of record CBDHHA010000008.1, on the reverse strand, counting down.
GGCGCTGCCGCCACAGATAGCGCCAGAACTGGGCCGCGCCGATCGATTCGGCGGGAAAGCCGGAATCAGTCTCGATCCTCCAGCGCAGGTATGGGCTTCGCCAGGGACGCAGCCGGCAGCCTCCCGACACCTGCCACAGGAAGCGCGCGGCTTCCGGCCAGTCCCGAACAGCCATGAGCAGGCGCTATTCGACGTAGTAGCCCGGCCGGTGCCTGACCTTGTTCGCCCGCGCCCGTCCCTTCAGGTCGATCCGGATCCTGCGGAACCCCGAACCCTTGCCGCCCGGCCGGCTGTACTCCAGGATGTACTGGTTCCGAATGTCCGCCGCGATGCGCCTCACCAGGCCCTCGACCTCCTCGGTTGCAGCCGGGAAATAGGCCGGCCCTCCCGTCGGACGGGTGAGGCTGAGCAAGTGCCGCTCGGCCCGCCTGGCGGCCCGCCGCTCCTCCTCCGACAGGATCCCGATCCCGTAGATCGTGGCATCCGAGCCTTGCAGCTTGCGCACCAGGATCTCGAGATCCATGCGGCTAGAGGTGTCCTCGCCGTCCGTAATGACGAGCAGGGCCCGCTTGTTGTAGCGCTCGTCCCCGTTCTCCGCCAAGTGGTCCAGAGAAATCGAGATCGCGTCGTACAGGGCCGTTCCGCCTTTCGTGTCAATCCGCTGCAGCGCGTCCTGGAGGCGCTCGATGCTGCTCGTGAAGTCCTGGTCGAGGTAGGCCTCGTCGTTGAAGTTCACGACGAAAACCTCGTCATCGCGATTGGAGGCCTTGACGAATTCAAGCGCCGCCTGGTTCACCTGGACACGCTTCTCGCGCATGCTGCCGGAGTTGTCGATGACGAGGCCGATCGATACAGGAACGTCCTCCTGGGCGAAGTACGTTAGCTGCTGCGGCCGGTCGTCCTCGGCCACCACGAAGGAGTCCTCTCCCAAGTCGGTCACGAAGCGGTCCTGGCGATCCACCACCGAAACGTGGAGCACCACCTTCTCGGTCTCGACGCAGAACGTCACGCCGGGCTCGCATCCGGCGGGCACCTTGCCGTCCGCCTGGGGGAGTGCCCGGACCGGCAGGAGGGCTAGGACAAGAAGCGCTGCTGTGAGGGCCGGCCCGGAAACGGCGAAGGCCCTCCTAGCGAGTCGGGGCATAGTATCCGTTCCGGTAGTAAGCGCGCAGCTGGGGCAGTCCCGGAATTTTCTTGATCTCGACCCTGACACGACGCCACTTGCCGTCCTTGCTCGTATTGGTGGGAATATAGCCCAGAACGTACCGGTTGCGGAGCTCGATGCCAATCTTGGCAGCGATGTCGGGCAGTTCCCTGACGTTTTGGACGGCAAACTGCCTGCCTCCGGTTGCCTCCGCGATTTCGGTCAGCAGGCCCGGGCCAGCTGCCTCCTCGGGTGTCCGGCCCCGGGTCGAGTACGGCTCGTAGATGCCGATCGCGTAAATCTGGACGTCCGACTCCCGGACGGTGCGCTTGACCTCGCGCGGGGTGTACCTGCTCGAGTTGTCCCCGCCATCGGAAATCACCAGCAGGGCCTTCTGGCTGTTCTTGGCCTCCTTCATCTGGTTCAGCGCCAGATAGATCGCGTCAAGCAGCGCGGTGCGGCCCTTCGAGCGCACGAAAGTGAGCCGGCTCTGCACATCCTCGAGGCTCTTGGTGAAGCCCGTCACCATCTCGGGGCGGTTGTTGAACTGGACAAGGAAGAACTCGTCCTCGGGGTTCGCGGTCTTGAAGAACTGCGCTACCGCCTCGCGGGCCTTGGACATCTTGTAGCCCATGCTCCCCGAGGCATCGAAGACGACCGCCAGCGACAGCGGCGCATCCTCCATCCCGAATTCCTCGATCTCCTGCTTCTTGTTGTCCTCCTTGAGGATGAAGTGCTCCTGGTCCAGGCCGGTGACCATGCGGCCCGTGGGATCGGTCACGGTGACGTTGACAAGCGCGAGGTCGACATCGACCTTGATGATCTCGCGGCGGCCCAGCGACAGATCGAGGTCGTCGTTGTCGGAATCGATCCTGGGTGCCCGGACGGAAGGGGGGGAAGCGAATTCCGCCTCACCTAGGGACGACTGCGGCTGCGACGCCTCCCCGGCCAGATCGGCGTCGCCTCCGGCAGTAGCTAGAGCGGGGGCGAGGGCACAGATGCCCAAACACGCGGCGACAAGTGCGCGCCTCAGGGTGGCCCCCCCTCTGCTTCCGTTGCCAGACATTGCATGCAATCCATCGACGCCGTTCGCTCCAGAATGGTCGGTCCTCAGGCGAAAGAACTCCAGTGCAAACGCACGGGCGAGGCAACCAGAATAGCGCCAGTGTCAAGCACTCTCCCGGCGAGCCCCGAATCGACACGAAGCCCCTGAATGCGGCAGGAGCAAAGCGCTCCGAATGCGCCACTTCCACAGCATCCAGGCATTCCCGGCCCAGAGCCCGGATTTCCGCGCGCGACGCGATCGCCGGTCAAGGGAGGATCCACGGGCACACGGCGTCCTCCCCGGCGCGCAACGGACGGCAAGCGGCGGTCGAGTCCAGCGGGTTCCGCGGTCGCGAGGCGAGGCACCTGAATGGCCCGCCAGGATGCGGCGACCGGGCTTGGCTGCGTGCTACGCTGGAACGTGCCGAGGGAACGGGTCGGGCCCGCGAGCGGGCTTGGAATCGTTGCGGGCGATAGAAGCGGCGGCCGGCTGTCCGATCCCCTCATCATTGAACCCTCCCGGAGTGCCTCGGGAGCCGTCCCGTCCAGAATCCGAGGGGCGGCGCGATAGTGCCGCGCCCGAAATTCGTATTCATCACGGGCGGGGTCGTCTCTTCGCTCGGAAAGGGCATTGCGTCCGCTTCGATCGCCAATCTCCTCGAGTGCCGCGGGCTCCGCGTCACCCTGCAGAAGCTCGATCCTTACCTTAACATCGACCCCGGCACGATGAGTCCTTTCCAGCACGGAGAGGTGTTCGTGACCGACGACGGCGCGGAAACAGATCTTGACCTGGGGCACTACGAGAGATTCACTCACGCGGCCCTCACGAAGGCCAACAACGCCACCAGCGGCAGCATCTACGAGCGAATCCTTGCCAAGGAGCGGCGGGGGGACTACCTCGGCAAGACCGTCCAGGTCATTCCCCATGTCACGGACGCGATCAAGGAGCAGATCGCGAAGGTTGCCACTGACGGCGTCGACGTAGTGCTCACCGAGATTGGCGGCACGGTGGGGGACATCGAGTCGCTGCCGTTCATCGAGGCAATCCGGCAGGTCCGCCAGGAAGTGGGCCGTCGCGGCTGCATCTTCGTGCACGTGACCCTGGTGCCCTACATCGCGGCCGCCGGCGAGCTGAAGACAAAGCCGACCCAGCACAGCGTCAAGGAAATCCGGGCCCTTGGCATCCAGCCCGACATCCTTGTCTGCCGGACCGAGACGGGATTCTCGCGCGAGATCCGGGAGAAGATCGCTTCGTTCTGCAATGTGGACAAGGAGGCCGTCATCGCGGCGCGCGACGTCGACACGGTCTACCAGGTGCCGGTGGAGTTTGCCGAGCAGGATGTCGACGGCATCGTCCTCGAATGCCTGCAGTTGCAGGCCGGGCAGCGCGACCTGGGGCCTTGGAAGGACATGCTCGACCGGTTGCGGAACCCGCGCGACAAGGTGCGGATCGGGGTGGTCGGCAAGTACGTGGATTACGAGGACTCCTACAAGAGCCTCAAGGAAGCCCTCCTGCACGGCGGCCTGGCCCAGCGCTTGGAGGTGGAGATCGGCTGGGTGGAGGCCGAGGGCATCACTCCGGAAACGGTGGCCGGCCAGCTGGATCGCTACGACGGCGTTCTCGTCCCGGGCGGTTTCGGCACTCGCGGCATCGAGGGCATGATCGAGGCGATCCGCTACGCGCGCGAGAACCTCGTCCCTTACTTCGGGATCTGTCTCGGGATGCAGACCATGGTGATCGAGTTCCTGCGGAACGTGTGCGGCGTCACGGGCGCCCACTCCGCGGAGTTCGACCCGGAGGCGAGCGACCGGGTCTTCTTGAAACTGAGAGAGCTCAAGGGGGTCGAGGATCTCGGAGGCACGATGCGGGTAGGCTCGTGGCCATGCCAGCTGACGCCGGGCAGCTTCGCCCATCACGCCTACGGGACAGCCGCGATCAGCGAGAGGCACCGGCATCGGTATGAGTTCAACCGGCCCGACTACGAGCGGGTCGTGACGGAGCACGGCATGCGAATCACCGGCGAGACGCCGGAAGTGAATTACGTGGAGATCTGCGAGATCCCCGACCACCCCTGGTTCCTGGGATGCCAGTTCCATCCCGAGTTCAAGTCGAAGCCGCTCGAGCCCCAGCCCTTGTTCCGGGCGTTCGTGCAGGCCAGCTACGAGAGGCGCCTGCGCGAAGGCAAGGCCGCCGCGGACATCGAGGCCCGCCAGTTCCTGCGACGGTCGGGATCGCGGCTGGGTCGTCCGTCGGCCCAGTAAACCCGACCATCGGCAGGCCGGCAGCCCTGGAAGCGAGATGCTCACCTTCGGACAGTTCGGAGCCGGCCGCATAGGCCGCATGCACGCGAGGAACCTCGCATCCAACCCGCGCGTTCGGCTCGCGGGAATCTACGACGTGGCGCCAGCGGCCAGCGCGGCGGCAGCAGAGGAGTCGGGAACCGTTCCGGTGGCCTCGGTCGATGCGATGCTCGGGGATCGTTCGATCGACGCCGTGCTGATCGCCTCGTCAACCGACACGCACTGCGAACTGATCGAGGCGTCGGTGCGAGCCGGCAAGGCGGTGCTGTGCGAGAAGCCGATCCATCTGGACATCGAGCGGGTCGAAGCCTGTCGACGGGTGGTCGAGAGCGCGGGCGTGCCTGTCCAGATCGGGTTCAACCGGAGGTTCGACCCTAGCCACAGCGCCCTTCGCCAAGCAGCAGCGGAAGGAGAGATCGGGCGCCTGGAGCAAGCGGTGATCACTAGCCGCGACCCGGCGCCGCCCCCGCTGGACTACCTGCGAGTCTCCGGAGGGATCTTCCGGGACATGGCAATCCACGACTTCGATATGTGCCGCTTCCTGTTCGGCGAGGAGCCCGTGGAGGTGACCGCAGCGGGCGCGGTGCTGGTGGATCCGGAAATCGGGAAGATCGGCGACTTCGACGCCGTCATGGCGGTGCTGCGAATGGAGTCCGGTGCACTCTGCCATATCAACTGCTCGCGGAGGTGCGCCTACGGCTACGACCAGCGCATCGAGCTCTTCGGCGAGAAGGGCATGCTGGTCTCGGAAAACCCGGCCGTGACGAATCTGGCCCGCTTCACGGCCACCGGGACCTCGGCCCGCGAGCGACTGCATCATTTCTTCATCGAGCGATACGCGGAGTCATACGTGTGCGAGATCGACGCGTTCGTCGACGCGGTGGAGTCGGGCGCACCCACGTGGCCTTCGTTCGAAGACGGCCGGAAGGCCCTGGCCCTGGCAAACGCAGCCGTGGAATCGGCCGCCAGCGGCAGGACCGTGAGAATCCCCGCGTAGGAAGTCCAGCGCCGCTGGCCCCGGGGCTATAATTCTGGGCGCCATGCGGATTCTCCTGGCTTTCGTCCTCTGCTTCCCGGCTCTGGTGTTGGCCCAGCCAGCGGACTGGAGGGTCGGGCTGGCTACGGTCGACATCACGCCGGACGAGCCTGTCCCGATGTCCGGATACGCTTCCCGGCGGACACCGTTCGAAGCTGTCGCGCAGCCGCTTTTCGCCAAGGCGATGGCCGTTCAGGACGGCGACGGCAACCGCGCGCTACTGATCACGGCCGACCTGCTCGGCTTCACGAGCGAGCGGTCGGAATCGATCTGGTCGAGGCTGGCGGAAAGCGACGGCCTCACCCGGGAGCAAGTGCTGCTGAACGCCTCTCACACGCACGCCGGCCCGCTCGTGTCGGGCTCGATGATGGCGTCGGTGCCGGAGCCGAGCAGGGAGGCGATCCAGCGGTACATCACCGCAATGGAGGACAAGATCGTATCGGCAGCCCGGAAGGCGCTGCGGGACCTGCGGCCAGCGCGCCTGGCCTGGGGCCGAGGGGTCGCGCCGTTCGTGATGAACCGGCGCGAGGTCACGGACCGCGGCGTGATCCTCGGCACCAACGCGAGCGGGCCGGCGGACCGTACGGTGCCGGTCTTGCGAGTCTCGGGAGAGGACGGCGGGCTGAGGGCGGTGGTGTTCGGCGCTGCCACTCACTGCACGACGCTCACGGGCAGCAACATGCTCATCGCCGGGGATTACGCAGGCTATGCCCAGGAGTTCCTGGAAGCGCGCCGGCCCGGAGTCCAAGCGATGTTCATGACGGGGTGTGCCGGCGACGCCAACCCCTACCCGCGCGGCACCCTGGACCTCGCCAGGCGGCACGGCAGCGAGCTTGCCGAGGCGGTGCGGGACGTGCTCGGGAAGCCGCTCGCTCCGGTGCGGGGCCCGCTCAGTACGCAGCTGCAGATGGTGGACCTGCCGCTTGTCCCGCACACGCGGCAGCAAATCGAGGAGCTGCAGGTCGGGGCTCCGTCCTACCGGCGATTCTTCACCCAGGGAACGCTCGCCAAGCTGGACCGGGGAGAGCCCCTGCTAGAGGCATACAGCGCGCCGTTCGCCCTCTGGCAGTTCGGCTCGGACCTGACCCTTGTCGCGTTCAGCGGCGAGACCGTCGTCGACTACGTGCGCCTGACCCAAGAGGCGCTGGGGCCCCTGAGGCTCTGGATCAGCGGCTACAGCAACGATGTCTTCGGCTACCTGCCGACTTCACGGATCCTGCGGGAGGGCGGATACGAGACCCGTGGCCTGTACGTGGAGTACGGCCTCTTCCGCCCGGGAGTGGAAGATGTCGTGATGGGAGCGATCGAGTCCATGGCACGGGTGGCGGGCCGGCTGAAGGACTGATTCCGGCGCGGGACTCGATGCGATGTGAGGCGGAATGCCCGGCACTAGGGCCGAGCCGCGAGCGGCCCTAGGAATCCCAGCCGCCGCATCCATTCCTCCATTCGCTGCGGCCAGCTCGTGACGGGCAGTTCCGTCGGTCGGAGACCGTAGCCGTGGCCGCCGCTCTCGTAGATGTGCAGCTCGGCCGGGACTCCCGCCTTCTTGAGCGCGATGTACAGCTCGGCCACCGCAATCGACCGGTCGCGGTCATCGTGCGTTATCACCATGAAGAAGGGCGGGCAACCCGGCCCGATCTCCGCCCCCTCGGGAATGCCACCGGAGTAGATCGGCGCCGCGAAGTCCGGCCGGAAGGGCACGCTGTCGTGCTCGTCGACGGGTTCGTAGAGGCGCTTCCCGGCCAGCGCAGTGTAGCGGACCGGCGATCCCCCGGCCGAGAAACCGATGATGCCGATCCGGCCCGCATCGATTCCGATCTCCTCTGCCCTGCCCCTCACGAGGCTCACCGCTCGCTGGCCGTCCTGGACCGAGACGAGCCAGGGCCGATCCGGATGCCTGGCCGGAACGCGGTACTTGAGCAGAATGCCTGTCACTCCGATCGAGTTCAGCCATTCCGCCACCTCGATTCCCTCGAGGTCATAGGCGAGTATCCTGTGCCCCCCGCCCGGAGCGATGATCACGGCCGCGCCGGTGTCACTCTCGGGCGGAGCCTTGAATATGGTCAGCGTCGGCCGGGAGACGTTGGTCAGACGGGTGACCCGCCGCCCCGCGACCATCCTTCCGTCCGGGCCGGTCGTGTCGTGCTCGGGCGGCAGTTCCGCGCTCTCTCCCGGCGGAGACCCCGGCCAGAGATCCCAGACGAGCGGCTCGGCCGCCATCGCCGGGGCTGACGAGGCGACGCCCAGGAAGACCGCGACAGCAAGCCGCATGAGCATTCTGGCTTTCGGTTCGATCGCTGACATGCCCCGTCATCATAGCCGCCTGCGTTGGCCTCGATCAGCCAGGGGCGGGGAATCCTGCCGGGTCTCGCGGGCGGGAAGGGGGCATCGGCACGGGAGGCTGGCAGGGCGTACCTTTCCGGGTAGCTCGGTCGGCCCGCTGGTCACTCGCTTATCATTAGTTGGTTCGAGGATCGGGCGTCCCAGGCGGGGCGGGATGGGGGATCAAGCAATGAGTTCAGTTCGGGGATTCGCCGGCATTGCGCTGTGGGCATTTGCCATCACGCTGCCGGGCACGGCGGCGCAGGGCGCTGTCGACATCCTGGGGGTGATGGCGGACGAGCTGGACCGTTCGGTAGAGGTCCTGTCCGGGCAGGACGAGCCGCTGTACTTCCTGAGCTACGAGATCACCGAACAGGACCAGGCGGTGGTCGCTGCATCGTTCGGCGCGGTCCAGAACAACTCGCGCTCCGAGAGCCGTGTCCTCGACATCGACCTGCGAGTCGGCAGCGAGGCCCTCGACAACACCCACCCTGTCCGAGATGCCAGGGGCTTCCGGAGATCCTCCCGGACCGCCGTGCCGGTCTCCGACCCGGAAGCCCTTCGGAACGTGCTCTGGCTGGAGACAGACAGGCGCTACAAGCAGGCTGTTGAGCGGCTGGCGAGAATTCGGACGACCGTCCAGATCAGCGTGGGCGACGATTCCCGCCCGGCGGATTTCTCCGCGGAGCCGCCCGTGGAGCACACGGAGGCCACGGGATCCATAGCGCTCGACACAGACGCTTGGGCCGCGAGGCTCAAGCGGTACTCCGCGCCGTTCGCCGAGTCCGAGCACATCCTCTCCTCCCGAGTGACCCTGGCCGCATCGGCGACCACGCGGTGGTACGCGAACAGTTCCGGAGCGAGGGTCCGGACGTCCGAAACGGCATACCGGCTGAGCGTGTCCGGCTCGACGAAGGCGGACGACGGAATGGAGCTGCCCCGGTACGAGGCGTTCTTCTCCTTCACCGAGGACGGGCTGCCCGGAGACGCGGCAGTCCTCGCCACGGTGCGGAGGGTCATTTCCGATCTCGAGGCGCTGCGGGTCGCGCCCGTCGCGGAACCATACAGCGGGCCCGCGATCCTGTCGGGCCGGGCCAGCGGGGTATTCTTCCACGAAATCCTGGGACACCGGGTCGAAGGCCACCGCCAGCGGGCGGCGGACGACGGCCAGACGTTCAAGGACATGATCGGCGAGCCGCTGCTGCCGGAATCGTTCTCGGTGGTGTTCGACCCGAGCGTGCGCCAAACTGCGGATATCCAGCTCTCTGGAACCTACAGGTTCGACAACGAAGGCGTCAGGGGCCAGCGAGTCGAGGTGATCGAGGACGGCGTGCTGAAGCGGTTCCTCATGTCGCGCAAGCCGATCGAGGGGTTCTCGAGTTCCAACGGACACGGGCGGAAGCAAGCCGGATTCCAAGCCGTGGCAAGGCAGTCGAACCTCTTCGTGGAAGTGGACGAGCCGCATTCGGACAGCGCTCTGAAGGCCATGCTGCTCGCCCAGCTCGAGGAGGAGGGTAAGGAGTACGGGCTGCTGTTCGACGACATCCAGGGCGGATTCACGATGACGGGGCGCAGGGTGCCGAACGCGTTCAACGTCCTGCCCACGATGGTCTACCGCATTTACGCGGACGGCCGCGAGGAGCTTGTCCGGGGCGTCGACCTGATCGGAACGCCGCTGACGACCTTCAGCCAGGTGGCGGCCGGTGGCGAGGAGCTCGCAGTCTTCAACGGAATCTGCGGGGCGGAGTCGGGAGGCGTCCCGGTCAGCGCGGTGTCGCCCCCAATCCTGGTCTCGCGCATCGAAGTGCAGCGGAAGGAGAAGTCGCAGGACCGCCTGCCGATCCTTCCGGTTCCGCCCGGAGGGGCGCTGTCCATTCCCGGCAAGCTTCGAGGAGATCTCCGATGAACCGCGCGCGAACCCCCGGAATCTGCCTGTTCCTAGCCGCAGCCTGTCTGCCCGGCCTCGCCCAGGACGACGTGATCATGCAGGCGATGAGGGACGAAATGGACCGCAGCCTGGGCGAACTCCAGCTCGAGGATCTGGAACAGCCCTACTTCGTCGCCTACACGGTCCGCGAGGACTCGGAGGCCCGGGCCTCCGCCGTTCTCGGCGCGATCACCAGCGCCCGCGAGAGCCAGAGCCGCACTCTCAACGTCGAGGTGCGGGTAGGGGACCGGAACCTCGACAACACGAACTTCCTGACGAGGCCGGACTTCAGCTCGTTCTCCGCGCTTTCGGTCGGGGTTGCCTCCCTGCCGCTGGAGAACGACTACCGGGAGATCAGGAGGGCGATCTGGCTTGCGACCGACGGAGCGTACAAGCAGACCCTCGACCAGATCTCGAAGAAGCGCGCAATGCTGCAGAACGAGACCGTCGTGGAGCAGACCCCGGACTTCAGCGAACAGGAGCCCCACCAGCACTACGGGGACCGGTCCTACCCGTCCCCGAATTCGGAACGCGTCCGGGCCCTCGCCGCCGGCATCTCGTCCGCATTCGGCGATGCGCCTGCCACCGACGAGTCCAGGGTCGAGGTCCGTGCAACACGCCTCGTAACCTTCTACGCCAACAGCGAAGGGTCGTCCTTCGTGCGCGCCGATCCCTCCACGGCAGTCGCCGTGCGCGCCGGCGCTCGGTCCGCCGACGGAACGGAGATCGGCGACTCCTTCACTGTTTACGGACACACCCTGGACGATTTGCCCACCATGGAGAGCCTCATCGAGCGCAGCCGCGCAATGGCGGGGCGCCTGAACGATCTCCGGCAGGCGGGCGATCTCGACCGGTACGCGGGTCCGGTCCTGTTCGAAGGGCAGGCCGCGGCAGAGCTGGTCCGGCAGGTCCTGCTTCCGCGCCTCGTGGCTCAGAAGGCGCCTCTCTCCGACGACCCGCGCACCCGGCAGTCGGTGGACCGCCTAGGCAACCCATTCCAGGACAAGCTGGGCAGCCGCGTCCTGCCTCGGTTCCTGGCGGTGGAGGACCAGCCCGGACTCCTGGAGAACGAACACGGACCGCTCTGGGGCGGGTACGCGGTCGACGACGAGGGGGTCCCCGCCCAGCCGACCGTGCTGATCCAGCGCGGGCTGCTCAAGACACTGCTCTCCACTCGGAACCCGGTGGCGGGAATCCCGCAGAGCAGCGGCCACAACCGGGGCGGCGGGGCGGCGCCGTCAAACCTGCTCGTGATCCCCGATCGGGGATTGTCGGCCGACGAGATGGCAGAGGAGCTGGCCGCGCTGGTGCAAGAGCGCGAACTCGAGTACGGCATCGTGGTGCGACGCCTCGCGGGTGGAGGATCGAACGCTTTCGGCGGGCGGCAGGGTGGCCGGTCCGGCGGGAGCCGCGTGATCCGAGTGGCGGTCGCGGCCAAGGTGTTCCCAGATGGCCGCGAGGAGCCGATCCGGAATGCCGTGGTGACCGGCGTCAGCGACAGCAGCTTCCGGGACATCGTCGCCGCTTCCGAGGAGCTCTCCAACCATACGTTCCTGTTCCGATCAAGCGCGTCATCCAACCCTTTCAGCATGCTCAATCCAGCGCGCCGATTCGGGGCGCTGACGACTCTCGTGGTTCCGTCTCTGCTGTTCGAGGATGTCGCGGTAAGGCGGCCGCCCGGCAACATTCCGCGTCCGCCGCTCGTCCCCAGGCCGACCGGAGGGGACTAGGGCCTGACTCGGTCGCCTGCGACCCGCTGCCGGCTGCACCGGCCGGAGCGTTGCCACCATTTCACGGGGGAGCGGCTTGGTTCTGCCCCGACGAGGGAACCGGGGCTCCTGGGGCCGGGCGTTGCGCAAGTGCAGCATGCAGCAGCGGCTTGAGGACCACGCATGAACGCGAGCCACCAATCACAGGGCCTCGCCCCTGGACTCCCGCTAGCATGATCAGAGAATCGGCCTGCCCTTGACGGCTGCCGGCCGAACAGGAGGCACCGCCACGAGCGCCACCATCATCGTCCGCGACATCGACCCGGGGGACAAGGCCTGGCCGAGACGTGAGGCACGGGAGATGGGCGTGTCAATGGAAGAGCTGGTCCGCCACCTGATCCGCGAGAAACGCGCCAAGACCGAACGCCGCCCGAAGCCGTCGGAGGCGTTCGAGCGGTATTTCGGAGAGGAACACGGCGTCAGGCTTCCGCCCCCGGCCCGCTGCGGCTACGAGCCCTTGTCGTTCTCCGCCGACGGCGAGGAATGACCGCCCGTCTCCAGCGGCTGGCCGACACGAAAGCAGTCCGGAGGATGCCGGGGCCGCGCCCAACTTTGGAGTTCTTGGCAAAGCGCAATCGTAAGTCCTTGATTCTATTGACTCGGAGCTCCGCGATTCGGATTTGCGGTCACTACACTTTGTCGTCGTTGCCGGTCTCGACGGACGCTTCCCGAAGCTCCTCCAAGCCCGGTTACATGGCACGCCGGTGACGCCGGTACGCCAGCCCGGCCGCCCTCGCGAAGCGCGCTCGATCGTGGCTCGGATCCGCATTTCTGGGCGGGAGCCCACAAACGCTGGACATTGGCGCGGAGGGAGACTCGAACCCCGTTTGCATTGGGCGAAGCTCGTTCCGCTGCAGAGCGACCGCAAGCAGGATCAAGACGATCAGACCCGGTCCAGTGCCGCCCTGGTTGGGACTGGCACCTGGCGATCCTCCGATCTAGTAGATTGCAGTAGGCCGGACTACGGACCGTTGCGCGAGCCATGGGCGACAATGATCAAGCTGCTGCAGGGAACACCTTCGGTGGACCCGCCCCCGGCAAGCCCGGATCTCATCAAGGCGATCGAAAGCAGGACCCGTGACCAGTACCCGACGGACATTCTTGGCCGCGACCACGGCGGCGCTCGGAGGAGGGAGGGCAGCGACGAGGGCGCGCATAACCGGCATCTCCCTTTCCAGGATCGAAGGCAACTTCCACAAGTTCGTGGCGATGAATGCATACGACAACGAGCCGAAGGGGACGAGCTACTCGAACACACTGGTCCGGATCCTGACGGATGCGGGCATCGAAGGCGTCGGCGTCATGGGCTACACACTGCCCGACCGGCAGTTCCTCGCCGACGTGCGCGGCCTTGTCGGCGCGGATCCGGAAGCCGTGTACGACTTCCGGGACGGAATCATCGCCGGGAGGTCGAAAGCGTTCCGTGACCTGCTGGTCCGCTACAAGCATCTGGACGGCCCGCTGTGCGATCTCATCGGCAAGCTGCGGGGCGTCCCCTGCTGGCGGCTGTTCGGCGACTCGGTCCGGGACCGTGTGGAAGTCTACGACGGCACGCTCTACTTCAGCGACCTGTGGTACCGGGCCCGGGGAGCCGATGCAGTCGCGGCCGAGGCGCGGGAGGCCGTCGCCAGCGGCTACCGCGGCGTGAAGATCAAGATCGGTCGGGGCAGCAAGTGGATGCAGCGCGACGAAGGGCTCCGACGCGACATCGAGGTGATCCGGGCCGTGCGCAGCGCGATCGGGACGGAGGCAAAGCTACTGGTCGATGCGAACAATGGCTACCGGGACGACTTCGACGGGGCCTGGGCACTTCTGGAAGAGACCAAGGAACAGAGACTGGACTGGCTCGAAGAGGTTTTTCCGGAAGACCGGGATCTCTACCGCCGGCTGCGCGCCCAGATGGAACGCGCGGGCATCGAGACGCCGATCGCGGATGGCGAGAGCCTGCGCAGTGCCGCTGATTTCCGGGAGTACATCGAGCCGGAACGGCTCATTGACGTGATGCAGCTCGACATCCGCACGGGCGGGATCCTCGATTGCCGAGAGATGTCGGCGATGGGCGAGCCGCGCGGCGCGGCCGCCGTGCCCCACAACTGGGGCTCGCAAGTAGGGCTGCTGATGAGCCTGCACCTCGCCAGGACGCAGCAGAACGTCGTCGCCGCCGAGGACGACCGCTCAAGCTGCCCGGCGCTGGAGGCCAAGGGCTACGAGTTCCGGGACGGCTACTACACGGTCTCCGACGAGCCGGGGCTGGGATTGCGAGTCCGGGACGAGTTCTACGAAGCGCCCGACTTCCCGGGCGAGACGATGATCGCGTAGACCGCGAGCCAGCCCGGTCAGTCTTCCAAGTGCAGTTCGGCGATTGCGATCCCGCTCTCGCCCGCAACGGCGTACAGCAGGAAGACGCGGCCGTCCTCCTCGAAGACAGCCGGATCTCGCAACTGGTTGACCGGGTCGTAAGCGACGCTGCGGATCGAGGGCTCGTTGGGCTCGCCGGCGCCTTCCCAGTCCCGCTCCGGACGCAGCACCTCGACAGGCTCGGATTCCTTCCAATGCGTCCACGACACCGCCAGGTCGATGGTGCTCAGCAGGATTCTCTCTGGCGCGTGCCCTACCTGCGTCCAGAACACATAGAGAAGATCGCCGCGCTTGAGAACGGCGGAGTGACGCATGTCGGGGTTGAACAGCAGCGGGCCCTCCTCGAAGCCGGAGAGGCCGTCCTCGGAGCGGTAGATCTGGCCAGGCATCGCGAGCCCGAATGTCCGGCCGTCATGGATGAAGGCCCTCAAGTAGGTGCGGCCGAGAATCTCCGGCCGCGCTTCGAAATCGATTCCGTCCGGGGAGATTGCCACGCGAGTGGACTGCCTGCCGAAGCGCTCCAATCCGTGGAAGTACATGATGATCCGACGGTTCTGGTCGTCGACGTGGACATCCGGGGACGCGATGTGGGGGGCGGTGAACTCCTTGACCAGGGAGTGGGGAAGCTTGTTGCCGCCGTAATCGGCTGCTCTCCTGGCGCTCTCCCGCTCCAGCAGTTCCGGGTCCACAGGAGGAGGCTCGCTCGGGAAGTGCGACTTCTCGATCTGGAGGCTGCCTGGCGGATGGACCGTCCACGGACCGAGTAGCTCGTCTGCGTAGGCAAGCCGGATGTAGCTGCCCTTGTGGTCGGCAAAGTACAGGTAGTACGCCCCCAGCGGATCTGGGATCCAGTCCGGAACGCGGATCAGGGATGGCCCCTGGATGTTCCGGCCGATGCTGGGATGGGTCTCGGGGGTGATGATCGGCGCGTCGAGCAGTCGTTCGACGCGGACGGTAGGGATGCTGTTCATGCTCGCGCAGGATGCGAGAAAACCGGCAGCGATGGCTCCGGCGGCCAGTCCGCTCCGGAGCCGGGCGCCGACCGGAGGCCGGGCCTTACGACTGCGCGCTCGCATCAGGCAACCTCGTGATCCTCGGCCCCGGCAGAAACGGATTCGAGGCGTCATCAAGGATAGCGGAGATCCCGCGTCAGCAGCGAGGCGCGTCAGGGCTCCGCACACCTGCCGTTCGCAGCCGCGGCGCCGAAGGGGCGCGCCGCAACCGCTAGCGCCTCCCGCAGACGGTTGAGGGACAAGCGGCCCGGCAGCCCTCCTAGGTCAGAAGAACAGCTGGATCATCTGACCGTGGAGTTCGTAGAGGGTGGAGCGGTTGCTGGGCCACAGCGGTTCCGCAAGCTGCTCGTTCCAAGCCTCGAGTTCCGATTCTAGGCGCTCTACGACTTCGGGGTGCTGGCCGGCAATGTTCTGCTGCTCGCCCACGTCCGCAGACAAATCGTACAGGACCGTGAGCTGGCCCATGGGCGAGTCGCCCGGATAGTCGACCTGCGGGAGCCGGCGGCCCCCGAGCGAGAGATCGTCGAGCGTATCGTCGGTCTTGTTGACCTTCCAGAGTTTCCAGTTGCCCCAGCGAACCGCCATGTTGGGCTTGGCCCGCCAGAAAAGGAACTCGTGGGGCGGGTCGGAGTTCTCTCCGCGCAGGTACGGCAGCAGGTTCACGCTGTCCGGCGCTGACTCGCCCGCTCCGGCCGCGGCCGATAGCGTGGCGAAGAGGTCCAGGGAAATCACGGGCTGGCTGTAGGTCGCTCCCGCTGGCAGTGCCGCAGGCCAGCTGAAGATGAACGGCACGCGGATGCCGCCCTCCAGATGGAACCGCTTGGAGCCGCTGAGCGGGTCATTCGAGCACACCTCCTGCGAGAGGTACTTGACGCAGCCGTTGTCGGAGAAGAACACGATCAAGGTGTTCTCCTCCAATCCGTGGGCGCGCAGTTCTGCGACGACGTCCCCGACATAGTCGTCTACCGACGAGACCATGGCCGCAAAGACGCGGCGGCCGGCGGGCTCGACTTCGCGGTAGCGGTCGACATACTCTGCGGTGGCCTGCAGCGGGGTGTGGGGGGCGTTCGGCGTCAGCATCAGGAAGAACGGCTCGTCCTTGTGCCGGCGAACGAAGTCGACCGCCTCGGCGGCGAACACGTCCGTCAAGTACTCCTCGACTTCCACTTGCTCGAACCCGTCGAAGATGGCGCTGGAGGCGGGCCGTGTGGTGGGAGCGTTGCGGGAAGGCCACGACTCGACCCCTTCCTTGCGCGAGTCGATGTACGTCGAGCCGCCGGATAGGTGGCCGAAGTACTCGTCGAAGCCCCGGTTGAGAGGGTGGTGCTGGTCGGACTTGCCGAGATGCCACTTGCCAATCAGGCCCGTGGCGTAGCCGGCGCCCTTGAGCATGTCAGCCAGCGTCCGCTGGTCGGTAGGCAGCCCGACGACGGTGTCGCGCCCGGAAGTGTTGAACTCGTAGCCGAACCGGGACTGGTAGGTTCCGGTGTAAAGGCCCGCCCGCGACGGGCTGCAGACGGCGGCGGACACATAGCCGTCGGTGACCCGCACGCCCCGCTCCGCAAGGGCGTCCAGATGCGGGGTCTTGATGACCCGGGAACCGAACGAACCGAGGTCGTTGTAGCCAAGGTCGTCCGCGACGATGACGACGATATTGGGACGCTGGGCCGATTCGTCGGACTCCGGGGCCCCGCACGAGAGGGCAAGCAGGGCCATAGCGAATGTCACTGGAACGCGCATGATTGCCGCCATTGTATCCGGAGCGCGCCGAGATCCCGGGGCATGAGACGGGTCTCGGATCACGTGAACGGACACTCCGGCGATCGGGCCCCAGACCGGGCTGGCTAGAACGTCGTCCCGGAACGGATCCCGTCCTTGGTCTCGGCAGCGGCCAGATCCACGACTGACCGGAGGGCCTCGCTTTCGGTGTCGCCTTCCAGGAGCCTCAACTGGAAGTGGTCGAACTGGCGGTCCGCTCCGGTGCCGTTGCGGACAATGTCGGTGGCATGGCGCAGCTCCGGCTCGCAGCCGAGAGCACGGGCATCGTCGGAGAGCGTCTCGACAAGCTCCAGCACCCAGTCGTCGATGTCGATGCGGCCGCCCCTGTCGTGATCACCGAGGAAGGCCATCACTCCGTAGCGCTGCGCAACCCAACGGTTCTCGGAGAGGATCTCGGTCGGCGGGTCCAGCGGCAGGCTGCCCTCCCTGTCCCGCCGGGCAAGGTGGCGAACGAGGCACGCGAACAGCGCCACGATGCAGACCGCGTCCTCGAGCTTCGTGCAAACGTCGCAGATCCGCAGTTCGACCGTCGGATAGGCGTGGGACGGGCGGATGTCCCACCAGAGCTCGTTGGTGCGCTGGATGAAATCCAGGCGCTGGTAGGTACCTACCAGCGCCTGGTAGTCGTCCCAGGACGACAGCGGATTCGGCAAGCCGGTCCGGGGCAGTCCGCCGACCAGGCTGAGCCGGTACGACTTGAACCCGGTCGAGCGGCCTTCGTTGAATGGGGAGGAGCCGGACAGGGCGTGCAGCAGCGGAAGGTAGCGCCGCAGGGCTGTCATTACCCGGATGCGCGAGTCCCTGTCGCCGAATCCAGCGTGGATGTGCATCCCGCCGACGAGAAAGCGCCGCAAGGTCTCCTGGAAGATGATCGCGAACTCCCGGTAGCGCTGCCCGGGCGTGACCACCTGCGCGTCCCAGCGAGCGAACGGATGCGTGGAGGTTGCCAGCACCGCCGCGCCGTACTCCTCGGCTGCCTCCACGACCAGCCCGCGGGTCTCGCGCAACGCGCGCCTCGCGTCAGCGACCGACGTGCAAACGCGCGTGTTCGTCTCGATCTGCGAGCGCAGGAGCTCGTGAACGACCCTGTGGTCGCCGCATCCCTCGAGGCACTTCTCGAAGATCCTGTCGTCGGGGTCGACGAGCAAGTCGCGGGAATCCGGGTCGATCAGGAAGAACTCCTCCTCGACGCCCAGAGTGATCGCAAGGTCATCGCCGGTCTGGCCAGTCTTCACATCTCCTCCAAAGTCTCCATCCCGGTCCCGCTTCGAGATGCGGATTGCCGGCCCGCCGGATCCGAGTCAGCCCGCCCAGTTCGGCTCGACTATCCGCCCTCCTGCTTCCGTCGAATCCGCAGCGAGCGAGACCGCTCCCTTTGCCGGACCAGCAGCGAGCAGCCGGGCCTAAGGGAGAGGCAGTGCCGCTATCGAATCCGGAAGGCCTCCGACTGGACCACAGCGACAACGACGTCCCGGAACCCGTTCCCCCTGGCGACGGCCGTGGCGGCGATTGCATCGGCCGCCCTCCGGTCACGGAATCCCAACGGCCGGCCGGTGGCGTACACCAGCAGCTTCCGGGCGAGGCACCGCGAGAATAAGTCCATATTCTCCAATACGTAGCGCTTCAGTCCTATGGCGCCCTCGATACGCGTCCCATCGGCGAGAACTCCGACGGAGTCGACTGCCGGTCCTCGCGAAGTGCCTTCGCCTACTGTCGAATAGAACTCCTCCTTGAGCGCTTCGGCGCCGTCAACAGGCATAGTGTACACGGGGTAGTGGTCCCGCCAGCGCCCGACCGGATCGAAATTCTCGAGCGCCATGCCCAGCGGGTCGATCCGATTGTGGCAGCGGGCACAGCTGGCATCAGCGCGATGGGCGGCCAGCTGGTCTCGCATGGTCGTCGCACCGGTTGTGTCCGGGGCGATTGCGGGCACGTCCGGCGGCGGGTCGGGCACGGGTGTTCCAAGAACGTTCTCGAGCAGCCAGACGCCGCGCAGGACAGGATGGGTGTCGACCCCGTTGGCCGTCGCCATCATTACGGATGCAAGACCGAGGATGCCGCCGTGGCGCCCTCCGGGCTCGAATGTGACCCGGCGCATCTCGGTACCGGCGACGTCCCCGCCGTAGATCTTGTTCAGTCGCGAGCTGCGGTAGCTGAAGCCCGGATCGATGAACGTCTCGACGGGCAGGTTGCGGCGCAGGATCTCGGCAAAGAGGAGTTCTGTCTCCGCCACCATCGCCTCGCGGTCCGGCTCGCCGAACTGGAGCAGCCTGGGATCCGCATGATGTTCCGGAGGAGCCGCGTGGACAGCCACTGGCCAGTGAAGCTGCTGACGAAGGCCTCGCTGCGCCGGCTCGCGAGAAGGCGCTGCGCCTCGCTGCCCAGAACATCCGGATCGGCCAGACTCCCATCCGTCGCGAGTTCGAGGAGACGCTCGTCGGGAGGGGACGCGGTGAGGAAATAACTGAGCCGGGTCGCAAGATCATGGTCATCGAGCCGCCCGGGGCGCAGGCCGCGATAGAGGAATTGCGGCGAGACAAGAGCCCTTCGGACGGCCAAGTGCAGGCCGTCCTCCAGCCTGGCACCGGTACCCGCACCCAGGTCCCCCAGCGCAAGATCGACGTAGGCCTGGAGCTGCCGGTCCGACACGGGCCGGCGGAACGCGCGCGGAAGGAACCGGGCCAGCACGGCACTGGCCTGCTCCCGGTCGCTCCCGCCTGACGCAGTGCTGCCCAGGAAGCGGCGTGCGCGCTCCTTCTGGGCGCGCTTGGCGTCGTCCTCGATCAGTCTCAGCGGGCCCTCGACCTCGATGCCGACAATGTCAATCGCGGGCCCGAACCGGTACAGCTCCTCGTAGACGAAGTGCTTGATCCAGTTATGCGGGGCGTTGGACAGGCCTCCTCCCCATACCTCGGGCAACCTGTCCAGGCGCGGGTCGGCCAGATCCAGTTCCCCGCTGTCCATGAGCGCCCGCATGGCCTCGTACGCCTGCACCTGCGTGGTGCCCCGCGGCCCGCCGCCGAATTCGAGCATCGCTGCGTAGAACAGCCGGTCCCGCTGCAAGCGGTCAGCTAGGAACGAAGGCGAGAAGTCACGCTTGGGCGGGTCCGAGTGCGCAGGGCCGTCTACCCATCGGATGCCAAACACCTCGCCCCTGAAGAGTTCGACATCTGCGCGGAGCATCTGAGGCTCCTGGAGGCCGGGCTGGACACGGAACTCCGCGAGCCTTCGGATCTCGCCGAGCGGCGCGTAGACCTGTTCCGTCTTGGGACGCGCGTAGATCGCGACCTGGAACGGCTCGGTCCGGGGCGCGTAGGACATCTCTTCGGATTCGAATGGAGCAGCCCGGATAGCCAGTCTGTACACGCCGCTCTGGACAGCCTCGAAACGCGTAGGCCAAGCCGCAGCGCTGGCCATGTTCCGGGACGACACGATCCGGAATGCGCCGCCGTCCACCGCGCCCCCGCCCGTCGTAGCAAGTCCCGCGGCGTCAATGCGGTACCGTCGGGATCTCGCTACCGCGGGACCACTGGCTGGCGGCAGGACCTGGTCCGCTACCGCGCCGGCGATTTCCATGAACTGCGCCATGAGGGGGGGCGATAGGACCAGGCCTTCCCCAACGTTGTCGAATCCCTCCGAGGTGTCGTCGGAAGGGAACGCGGGCGGCAGGGTGAAATCGGCAATGCCGAACAGGTCGCGGATCGTATTCCGGTACTCCTCCCGGTTGAGTCGGCGCGGAACCTCAGAACCGAAGGCGGCATGTCGCATCAGTTGCGGGCCCAGCCAGCGCAGCAGCCGCTCCCTCTGTGAGTCCGTGGGGCTCGGCATGCCCCTCGGCGGCATGCGCGCCTCGGCGACAGCTTCGTACACGCGTTCCCAACGGGTAACGGACTGCCGGGAGCCCCAGTCGACCGAGACGGCATCGAGCCTGATTCCCTCGGGCGCGCGTTCGCCGGTGTGGCAGCCGGCACAGTAGCTGGAAAGGATCTCGCGCGGGCCGGTCGCGATCGGCTCCTCGGCGCCGGCGAGTGCCGCAACGAGGATGACTAGGCAGGCACGTCGAATCATGGGCTCTTCAGACCAGCAGCTCGTTGAGGTTGCTCCTCGCGCCTGCGAAGTCGCCCGCTTCGATGCCGAATCCCTCCAGCACGGTCAGGAACAGGTCGCCTAGCAATCTCGGGCTGGGCGCGTGGCGCTCGATCCGATGGTGAGAGCCGTGGCGGAATCCGCCCCCCGCGAGGACAGTCGGAAGATTGCTGTTGTCGTGAGTGTTGGCGTTGCCCATCCCGCTTCCGAAAATCACGGCTGTCGTGTCGAGTAGAGAGCGCCCGTGGGCGTCTGTCGCGCCATCAAGCTTGTGCAGGAATGCGGCGAACCTCTTCACGTGCTCGCGCCCCACTAGGTTGTAATCGGCGATCCGCACCGGATCGTTGCCGTGATGGGAGAGACCGTGGTAGCCGGCGCTTAGCCTCCGGCCCTCGATGGTGAAGACCTGACTCCAGCCGGGGACCAGGAACGTAGCGACCCGCGTCGAATCGGTCGTCAGCGCGAGAGCCAGGAGATCGTACATGATCGACTCGCACTCGAGAGCGAGATCCGGCGCGACCGGATCGAACTCCGGCAGCGGGTAGCTGACCTCGGGGACGGGGCGGTCGAGCCAGTCCAGCTGCTTCTTCAGTCCCTTCTCGACAGCGCGGACCGAGGAGAAATACTCTTCGAGCTTCGCGCGGTCACCGGGCGCTGCCGACAGTTCAAGCGCCCTGGCCTCCCGGCTGACGCCATCCAGAACGCTGCGATTGCTGGTCAGCAGGTGGCGGGTGCGGGCATGGTCGGCACCGGAGCGGAAGAGCTTGCCGTACAGCACGCTGGGACGGCCGATCATCGGCAGGGCCACGCCCTCCCGGGTGAAGCTCAACCGGGCCTCTTCCGGAGGGTTGCCGCAGGTTAGCTGTAGCGAATCGAACCGTGTCGCGTCGCCGACATGCGCGGCGACCAACTGGTCGACCGAAAGGCTCCCGGACGCAGAGCCGCTCATCCAAGCCTTCCATCCGTGATGCCCGTTGCGACCCCGGTGGTCGAGTCCGGAGAACACCGAGAAGCGCTCGCGAAGGGACTCGATCGGCTCGAGGACGGCCGGGCACTGGTAGCTGCTTCCGGTCTCGGCCGGGAAGAAATCAGGCTGGTGGAAACCCAGGTAGGTCCCTGCGCAGACGAGTCGGAGCAGGGACGGCCCGCGATTCGGCGCTCCACGCGAGGAAACCGCCGAGACGGATTCCAGCATCGGCAGGGCTATGCTCGCCCCCGAGCCCCGGAGGAATACGCGACGGTCGATCCGCTCCACGAACGGAATCGTACCGCAAGCCGCGCCCAGAAAGCGGAAGCGGCGGGGTGTCGATCGAAGCAAGGGCGGGATAGCGCGCGTTCCGGTGCCGGCCCGCGTTCGAGGCCTGCAATGCGAAATGTCCGCGGATCGAGGCAGGCTTCGTGCAGCCCGGTCGTGGATCGTGAGGGGATGGCGCAGGGCGCTGTGGTAGGTTGTGGAGCCAGGAGATACCCGACCATGAGAGCGCTCGTCCTGTTGTTGCTTGGCCTTGCCACCCTACCTCTGTCGGGGCAGTCGAAGAAGGTCGTCGTGATCGGCCAGTCGGCCGACCTCGTCTCGGCGTTGCGCGCGGGCAGCCCTACCGGAATCACGATCGCTCACGTCACGCGTCGGGGCGCCGGCGATGCAGACCTGCTTCGCGAAGTGGCAGACGCTCACGCGATCATCGGCAACCCGACACTCGAGCTGGTGAAGGCCGCGAAGGAACTCGAATGGGTTCAGATCACGAGCGCGGGCGTCAAGCCCTACCTGTACCCCGAACTCGTCGAGAGCGGTGTCGTGATGACCAACGCCCAGACTCTCTCGTCTGCGGCGATCGCGGACCACGGCTTTGCCATGCTGCTGGCACTTACCAGGAAGCTCAACCTCTTCATCACGGAGCGAACCAAGGAGACCTGGCGCGGCGGCAACTACGGGCTGGAGGAACTCGAGGGCAAGACTGCCGTAGTGATCGGTACGGGCGGGATCGGATCCAACGTGGCCCGGCGGGCCAAGGCCTTCGGCATGACCGTGATCGGCGTGGACCCGGAAGAATTCCCGCCGAGGCTGAGCTTCGACCGCATGGTCTACCCGGATCGTCTCGACCAAGTGATTCCGGAAGCGGACGCGCTCTTCGTGTGCGCCCCGCACACCAAGGACAGCGCGGGAATGATGGGTGCCGAGCAGTTCGAGCTGATGAAGAGCGGCAGCTACTTCATCGCGCTTTCACGGGGCAAGGTCTACGACATGCCCTCCTTGGTCAAGGCGCTCGACAGCCAGCGCATAGCCGGCGCCGGCGTGGATGTGACCGACCCGGAACCCCTGCCGGCGGGGCATCCCCTCTGGAAGTTCGAGAACGCCATCATCACACCCCACATCGCGACTCAGGGCCGACTCGGCGGCGAGCTTCGGCGAGAGGTCTACATGGAGAACATCGCCCGGTTCGCTGCGGGCGAGAAGCTCCGGAACGTCGTGGACATGCGCAAGGAATACTGACGGAAGGGCTCTCCAGACACGGTCGCTACCCGGCCGCCAACCAGCGGCGGAGCGCCCTTGCCGGTCGCGTAGAACGAGGCGTCGAGATCAGGGCTGGTGCGATTCCTCCGATACTTGGACTGTCAGGCCATTGAGGTCCTTGAAGTAGACCCGGTCCTCCCTGCGCGTCGACTCGATCCCGTGCTCGGCGAGCTTCGCCATGACCGATCCGGGCTCGAAATCCTCGACAGAGAAGCAGAAGTGATCGACCGAGCCGCCCGGGCGACGCTGGAACAGGGCCAGAAAGTTGTCCCCCAGACCCAAGAAGGCGTTGGTCGAACTCCGTCGGACAACTTCGAGACCCATCAGTCGCTGATACCACTCGACCGATCGGTCTAGGTTGCTCACTTGCAGCGCGATGTGGTTCACGTCGATTGCCCGCAGGATCGAGTCCGGCCGCGGTCCTTCCCGGTAAGCCCGAGTCACCTCGTCCTGACGGCGATGAGTCTCCGAGAGATGGTTCTGGATGCCATCGGGATCGAGACAGGCCCAGATGTTCGGCGCACGTTCGAACGGCTCGTAGCCGTTCTGCCTGAGAATGGCCCCTGCGGCTGCCTCGTCGAGGCCGTCGACTCCCGGGGAGAAGTGGTTGAGTCCGGGCCCGTCGCCTTGGAACAAGGCAAGGTAGTTCCGCTTCAGGCCCTTCATCTGCCCTCTGGCCCCCATGTCCTGGATCACTCGCATGCCGAAGACCCGGGAATAGTATTCGCCAGCAGCCCGGACGTCGGGGACCGTGAGCGAGAGGTGGTTGATCGTGACGGCCTGGAAGAGACCATTCTTGGCACTTCCTGCCGTGGCTAGCGAGAGTATCCCCGCGGCCTCCAGCCACTGTCTGCGTGACAACTGCATGATCGGCCCCCCGTAGGCGCTTTCGCCCTCAAGAGTCTAGCCCATGCTCGGTGGTTCGTAGCGACAGCTAGGTCGAGGATCGTCAATACGGAGGAGTCAGAGAGTGGTCATCAGAACACGCCCCGCGCATGGCATCCGGACGCTTCAGTCAATCTTGGGGAATGGACGCTACCGCTCTAGACTCGGTTCATCCGACACGTTTCTGGCCTGTCCGCGACTCCGTCACTCGACACCTTCCCTTCGCCACTCAACAATCGCGTCGATAGCTCCGCCGCGACAACCAGCAATCCGCCGGGCGCAGCCATGGTCCCGTCTTCGGCGTCCGCTAGGGCTGCTCGACTCAATGCAGCTGTTTGTGCCCCAACGACACGTCCACCCCGCTGAGCGCATAGTCGTTGCCGTGCGCCAAGATCTTCGGCGCTGAGCGACCAGAAGCTTGACTGACCTTCCGGTAGCCCTATGATGGAGGCATGTCCGTGGGGTACTTATTCGACTCACGAGGCTCCTGGATCGCATTTCGGAAGGGCAAGTACGTCTACGACCGAGACGGAAACTGGATTGGATGGCTTCCCTGGAAGGACGACGATGTCGTGGACCGAGACGGCGCATACCTAGGGACGATCGTCAAGAAGAAGCGGTTGTACCGCCTGCTTTCTCGCCCGCGCCGTGGCTATCCGGGCTATCCCGGCTATCCCGGCTCTCCTGGCTACCCTGGCTATCCGGGTTATCCCGGTTTCGATCAGCCCCCGCCCGGCGCCGAAGATGTCGATATCGTTGAGAGCTAGAGACCGTGAGTCGCAGCAGATTCGAGCACTACCCGAACGCGCCGAGTAGCGCTGCCACTCAGAACGCTTACGTAATCCTGTGCCGTGCTCACGAAGCGGCGTCCTCATTCCTCGAGATTTTCGAAAAGACCAGAAAAACACGAGGGGCGAAGGGTACTTCAACCGATAAAGAACAGGATCTGCTTCGAGCGATGTTGGTATTCGCCGGAGCAGGCCTCGACTCAATGATAAAGCAGCTTGTTCGCGACGCCCTATCACACACGATTGATCGATCAGAAGGAGCCGAGAGGCAACTCGAGGAGTTCATTTCAAGGCGACTTTCCCGGGCGGACCCGATTGACAGGAAGTTTCTCTCCTCCGTTCTCTCGAGCCGTGATCCAAGAGATGTACTAGTATCCACACTGGTTGACGACCTAACTTCGCAAAGTGTCCAGTCCAAAGAACAAGTGCTAAAGGTGGCTTCGCATTTTGAAATTCCGTCAGACGAGCTTACGACGAATAAGAGAGGTCTCGAGAGCATCTTCCGGGCGCGCAACGAAATCGTGCACGAAATGGATGTTGACTTCGATCGGCCAAACCGAAATCATCGCCCTCGTACCAAGGAGAAGATGATCAGCCACACGACCGAACTCCTCCGATTGGCCAACTCCTTCCTGATCGAAGTGGACCGTCGCTTGTGCCAACCGACGGCGGAGTCGTCCCGTTAAGGCATTCCACAACCAACTGCGCCCTGCCTAACCATAGTTGTGAGCTTGGGAATCTCGGGTCGGCTGCATGCCATTGCGCTGTGCAGGAACGTCCAATCGGGGGTCTTGACCTCTTCGCCGGAACGCGGAGAGCCCGAGAGGCTTTGAACCATGAGCACCCTCCCCGGATGAGAGAGAAGCGGCACCTCCGAGTGCTCAAACCTATTCGCGGGGTTGCGGACCGCCTAGGTCGAGGCAGTTCAGGGTGTCATCAAGACGGGTCGGCGGAGAACGTGTCTCAAGGGACTCGGGACTGGCGGGAATCGGAGTCCGAACCAATCGGCTACCATGCAGGAGCCTATGCGACGTACCCTTGCGCTGCTAGTGGCGCTGGCTATGCCGGCCCTCTCGCTGGAGGCCCAGGAGAGGCCGAGCTTCATTGTCATCCTCAGCGACGACCAGAGCTGGGTCGGCTCATCGGTCCAGATCGACCCGTCCGACCGCAGGACAAAGAGCGACTACTTCCGAACTCCTAACCTCGAACGACTCGCTGAGAGGGGGATAACGTTCACGGACGGGTACGCCCCCGCAGCAACTTGCTGCCCTACGCGCCGAGCCATCCAGACCGGCCAGACGCCAGCGCGTCACATCTACCAGGCCGACCGGAAAGGGTGGCCGGCTACATTCCGAATGCAAGCCAACATTCCGAGAGTGCTCAAAGGCGCCGACCCGCGCTACACCACAGCGCACTTCGGAAAGTGGGACTACCGGTTTGACCGGCCCACTCCCGAAGAAATGGGATTCGACGTAAGCGACGGCTATACAAGCAACGGGACCGGCAGGGGGCGGGGCACGGGCGGCCCGGCCGCCGCCGAGGATCCCAAGCTCATCGACCACATTACCGACCGGGCATGCGACTTCCTTACGAGACAGGCAGCCTCCGGCCAGCCCTTCTACCTGCAGGTCTCCCATTACGCAGTTCATCTGGACATCTACTACCGCCAAGCGACCCTGGACTTCGTGAAGTCCTGGAATCCCGGCAGGAAGCACTACATGCCGGAGTTCGCCGCGATGACAGCGGACATGGACTCTGCTATCGGGCGTCTCCTCGACAAGATCGACGATCTGGGACTCCGATCCAGAACATACGTGATCTTCCTCTCCGACAATGGCGGGCGGGGGACGCTGCCCCGGGCAGGAAGTCCACCGATTCCGCGAAACTATCCGTTGCGGGGCGCCAAGAGCTCCCTATACGAGGGTGGCATCCGGGTTCCATTCTTCGTGGCGGGACCGGGCATCCAAGCGGGGCGCGTGAGCCGGACCCCTGTCACGGCCCTCGACATCCTGCCGACCCTCGCGGAGCTGTCAGGACACGGAACGTCGAAGCTTCCCGACACCGTCGATGGCGGGAGCCTTGCACCATTGCTACGAGGAGAGTCCGAGACAGTCGACCGACACGAGGACTTCCTGATCTTCCATCAGGCCGCCGATCGTGACCCTCAGTCGGCCTTGCGCATGGGCCGGTGGAAGCTGGTCAAGACATGGGCCAGCGACCTGCTCGAGCTCTTCGACCTCAGGGAAGATCCGGGGGAAACGCGCAACCTGACCGACAAGCACCCCGAGACTGCGGACCGCCTGCACGGGTTGATGACCGGATTCCTGGCGAAGGTGGGATCCGAAACCCGCAGGACCGAGGAATAGTCAAGACTGGCTTGATGCAGCGATCCCGCCCGCAGCCCGAACGGACAGATGCGGCATCGACGGGCGTCCCAAGCGGGCGACCGTCAGGGCCGATACGGATGCACCGGTCGGATCCATCAGGGGACATGACTCGCTGTGTCCGCGCGGAGCTGGCACTGGCGGTCGCCGTTGCCCGTCGGTAGGCCGGTGGGTGGACTCGAACGCGAGCGGCCCGCGTGCACTCCGATGGGGCCGCCCGTGCGGCGCTGGACTCGCTGTCACCATTCCGGCCCGGGACCACGCGACAGTCGACGCAGAATCAAGCGTCGCGGGACGCGGCGAGGCCCGCGTCCCTGCTGGGTGCGCTCGTCACCTCATTGAGGTTCCGGGCACGGGCGTTGAGGGCAACGCCACGGTCTACGACGCGGATTGCGGCCGGGCAGCAATCGACTTTCCTCACTTCGTGGCGGTCCTGCCACTCCCTGGATGGCAGGGCAGGCACTGCCCTCATTCGAAGTCGAGATTCTCGGTGATGCGAATACCCCTCGCAGCAAACAGATCCAGGAAGTCACGGACTCGTTGCCTGGCCGTTTGCTCCTGCTCGACACTCAGATTGACGTTGAGCAGGTCCACCATCCAAGGGGCCTTTTGGCTGCATCTGACGTACTCGTCGACAACGACACGCGCGACTGGCAGCGTCGTGACCTTGGAATCGTCATGCACGTCCACATCCCGTGCTTGCTGGAGCTTCGCGAACTCCTCTTCCAGCAGGCGCGAGAACATCGCCTCGTCGAACATGTCCCCTTCCTTGACGCCGGTTTCCGCGTCGGCGGCCGTGAGGGCTGCTTTCTTGTGCAGCCATTCCCAGAGGATGCTGAGACGGATCTCTCCGGTCGCCATGTCTTCCATCAGGTACAGAACGTCTTCGTTTCCGAAGAAGTCCGCGGGCTTCAGCGCCGCCGCTTGGAATCCCTGTTCGAAGGCGTTGCCGTACTGGATGGCCACGCTGATTAGGTCACGGGCTCCGCGGATGGTTCGCGGGGCAGGTTGGAGCAGCACCAGGCCGTCGGCATCGGCATCCGTGTAGGTCAGGGACGGGAAGGATCGCCCTGCCTGGTTCGGCTGGCCGGCATTCTCCCATACCGGCCGAATGATCTGCACCATCTTCCAATGGGCAACCCACTTCCCACTGGCCCCCTCACTCTGCTCACGCTCCGCGCCTAGGGTCGCTTTCTTCATGCTCGCCGCAACGCCATCCGGAGAACCGACCGGGATATTCGGTTCCATGCCGCCCTGCCAGAGCGCGCACTGGCCCTTCTCGTCGGGCGTGTTGGTGGCCCGCCTCACACGGTCCTCGTAGTTCCTCATGTATCCGTAGGTCATCACCACGGCATCGATGTTCGGGTGGATGAACTCCGGATCCCAGGCCATGGCGTCAGCCACGCTGTTGATGTAGTCCCAGCGACCGGTGTTGAATCCTACGAACCGGTTGCCCAGTGCCGCCCGGATTTCCATGAGCTGGAACGAGGCCTCGATTTGCTCGACAAGGACGTAGGACTTGATCACACCGCTGCCGAGACCCAGAGACGCTTCCACGCCGCCGAGGATCTCGTGCCACAGCGCGGCTTCTTCCGCAGTCTGTATCTTCGGCAGGTACAGGACCAGGCTCGAGCCCTGATCCTCCAGTGCTTGGTGGTTCGCGGCAACGTAGAGGGCAGCATCGACGATCGACGCCGAGAAGCCGCTGCCGTCGACGTTCCGAATGTGGCGATCCTCCAAGTGCAGGCCCCGGGCCCGGAAGATCCTAGTGGTAAAGCCGAGCTGACGGCGCCAGTCGTCGATGATCCTGCGTCCGAAGAATCTCTCCGCCCAGTGATTCATTTCAGCGGCTACCGCTTCGGCGACCCCAAGGAACAGCGGGTCCCCTGCAAATGCCAAGCGCAGATTCCGCTGGTTGTCTAGCGACATGGTCGCGATCTGCCCCAGGGCATCCTCGCCATCGAACATCCAGCCGTCCGCACCCGAAAGGAGTGCATAGGCCACGTTCCGAATGCTCCTCTCGATCGGAGTCCGGGGTTTCGCGCCCGGACCCGTCCCTTGTATCCACTGCCGCTGCAAGTCATTAGGGATCGCCGACCCGGTGAAACGCCCTGCCCGTGCGTCGGAGACCTTGATGCGGGTGCGGGGAATGATGGATTCCGGATCCAAGAACTGAATCCGCTCCGCGTTTCGAGCGCGTCGCTGCCTGCGCTCCAGCCGGGCCTGCATCACGTCCCTGCGGTCGCGGTCCAAGTCCGCCAAGTCGGAGATGACGCCCAGAGCCTCGGGAGTGAGAACGTCAGAGTACGCCTCCCTGACTTCCCCTCTGATTTCCAGTGCAGACATGGAACTAGCCTACTACCGAGCCGGTTCGCAAACTCATCCCCTGGGCTCCTCTGTTGCTTCCAGGAGATCGGAACGCGATGGGCTAGCGGGCACGAGTCGGATGGCCATCCTCGATTGCAGACTCGCATGATCGTTTGTGCATGGAGATGGCACCTGGCCGCCGGGCGAATCGGGGGCGTACGCAATCCGCAAGCGGGAGATTCCGTCCGTTCGCGCGGTGGGATACTGAGACGGCGGTGCGTCACTTCAACACCGACGGGCCGGTTGATGCGCTGGATCATTACTGCGTCCCACCGCTCAGCAGGATCGACCTAGCCCAGATCCTCGCCTTGATCGAGTGGAAGAAGTACTTCGTCTTGCACGGTCCCCGCCAGACGGGCAAGACCTCGACGCTGATCGCCCTCCAGGACCTGCTCAACGAAGAGGGCCGATACCGATGCCTA
The DNA here is from genome assembly GCA_965263255.1 of Bryobacterales bacterium. GTDB lineage: Bacteria > Acidobacteriota > Terriglobia > Bryobacterales > UBA6623 > VXMF01. The sequence continues at coordinate 4,156,200 of CBDHHA010000008.1, read as the reverse complement.
TACGTGAACGTGGAGAACGCTCAAACGGCCCGTGACGATGTGGCCCGCGGGATGCTCACCATTCTCGGGAAGATCGGTTCCAGTGCCCGGGACATCCTGCAGGACGACTTCGTCGACTCCAACAGACGTCGAATTCTCGAGGACTATGGCCCCGATGGCGCGTTCAGCGATATCCTGGCCCGCTGGTCGGCCGCCAGCGCGAAGCCGCTGGTGCTGCTGATTGACGAGATCGACAGTGTCATTGGCGACACCCTGATCTCGCTGCTTAGACAGCTGCGCTCCGAATACCACCGCCGGCCGGGGAGATTCCCGCAGAGCGTGGTGCTTTGCGGGGTGCGGGACGTGCGGGACTACCGGATCTACTCGTCACGCCAGGGCACCCAGGTGACGGGTGGAAGCGCCTTCAACATCAAGGCGGAGTCGTTGCGGCTTGGGGACTTCTCGGAACCCGAGGTGCGGGCACTGCTCGCCCAGCACGCCTCCGATACGGGCCAGCAGTTCGAGGAGGCGGCGCTCAACCGGGTCTGGTACCTGACAAGGGGCCAGCCCTACCTAGTCAACGCCCTCGCCCAGCGTGCCTGCTTCAAGGACCCTAGCGGTCGCGACCGGGCGAATCCGATTCGCCGGGACGCCATCGACAGCGCCAAGGAGAGGATGATTCTGGACCGCGTGACACATCTCGACCAGCTCACTGACAAGCTGCGAGAGGAGCGGGTGCGCAGGGTCATCGAACCCTTGTTGGCAGGCACAGCATTCGGTCGCGAGGTCTCGGAGGACGACCTAGACTATGTGGCGGACCTGGGGCTAGTGCGCGTTGATCAGTCCGTCGAGATCTCCAATCCGATCTACCGCGAAGTGGTGCCGAGACAGCTGACGTGGGTAGCGGAGCGCTCAATCGTCCTCGAGACCGCCTGGTACGTGCGACCGGACGGGAGTCTAGACGTGCCGAGGCTTCTGGCAGCATTCCAGGCCTACTTCCGCGAGAACGCAGAACAGTGGCCGGACCGGTTCATGTACAAGGAGGCGGGTCCGCACCTGCTGCTGCAGACTTACCTGCAGCGGGTCGTCAATGGAGGCGGCAGGCTGGAGAGGGAGTACGGGCTTGGCCGGGGGCGAACGGACATCCTGGTGCTGTGGCCACAAGGGACAGACGGGGATCCGGGACAGGTGCGCAAGCATGTAATCGAGTGCAAGGTGGCGCGAAAAGGTCGCGGGCCGGAGAGCGCCATCCGGGAGGGCCTGCGGCAGACGGCGGCGTATATGGACCGCTGCGGCGCCGAGTCGGGGCATCTGGTGGTATTCGACGCGCGCGAGGGACGCAGTTGGGAGGAACGGCTGTATCGACGCGAGGAGAAGGCCGACGGCAAGGTGGTGACGGTCTGGGGGGCGTAGCTCGCGTCGCCCAAGGCCGTAGGCTGGCTAGCGGCAGTTTGCTGGAACCGGGCCGCCTGACGGCGAACCCTCCTCGCAAGTTGTCGCAAGAAGACCAGTTGTAGGGCTGGATGCCCTTGGGTCCTGTATTGACCGCCAGCGTTCGTGATGCGCTGCCCTGACGGCACGAGGCGGGCCGGCCGGGACAATGCGCGACCGGTGAGGATCGGGCGGACCTGCGCGGCGACGCCGGCAGCAGCGGACTGCTTCTCGGTTCAGGATTCAGCCGAGTCGCCGGCGTGGTGGCATTTGCGGACCTAGTTGAAGACCCAAGGGCGGGCCTGCTTGACTGCTAGCCGGCCCTCTGCGGTGACCTTGAACTCGATCTCCATCGCGAAACGATCACTCAAGTCCACGTCGTACAGGACCTTGAACCTGTTGTGAATCCTGCGCAGGTACTCCCGCAGCTCGTCGCGGTGCTCTTCGCTCAGGATTCCCGACCCGCCTTGCGCGCGATTGGACGCGCGGACAACCTGATCCTCCTGCGGTCCGCGGGTGCTGAGCAGGATCTCTTCCGGGACGGAGTCCTCTTCCGGATTCGTGACCAAGTCCTCCCCGACCTGCGTGTTGACGTAGTACATCCTGGGGCGCCCGAAGCCTCCGGTCTGGTAGGCAACATCCTCGGTGACGGCCACCCCGTTCGCGAGCTCGCCCGAATAGTTCGGATGCACCAGGACTCCCATCGCAGCGGTCGAGTGGTCGATGCGGAAGAACTCGCGCTCCTCGAAGGCGCGGAAGTTCCACAGGCTCGCGAAGACTTGCTTGACCGATTTCGCGATGTGCCCTTCGTCCGGATGGTGGGTGAACGAGTCGTAAAGCCCAGCACCGCTGAACCCCGGCAGGTCCTCGTTGTTGGTACTGGAACGCAGGCGAATCGGCTGGCCTTCAGGGAACTGGTCCTGCAGGGCCTCCAAGTCCGCTAGCATCCAAGCGGGCATCTCACCGTCCTTGACGGTCCTGCGAAGGTCCTTCAGCGCCTGAACGCGGCGGCTGGTATCGGCCTGGAACTCGGGATCGCCGATGATGGCCTCCACTGCATCGTAGAAGCCGTTGTGCCGCATGAACTCGTCGTAGAAGCGGAACGGAACGGCAAATCCCTCGGGCACGACGCCGTCCGGGAGGCCGAGCCTTCCCAGTGCAGCTACATTGGCGGCCTTGACCCCTATGCTCGAGTGGTCTGCGAAGCCGACCTCGTCGAGCGGCAGGATGCGCCTGGCTTCCAGGTCCCGGGGCAAGGCGACTTCCTCGCTCGGACGCAGCTTCTCGAAGTGCTTCTCCACTTCGGCCACGGAGGCCTCGCGGATCTCGTAGCTGTCTTCGGCAACTCGGTAGTAGACGTACTTCCCGACCAGACCCGTGATCCCGGGATCCTCGGCGGCACCGCGGATGAAGGCATTGGGCACGTCATCCTGAACGGCCCGCAAGTTAACGTGCGACAGCGGCGTCTGCCTGACCGCGGTGATGATGCCCGCGACCCGCGGCATTTCATTCGGCAGAGTCTCGTAAAGGACGATGTCCCGCTCGCGCGGACGCTCGTCCACGGACATCCGCCTCAGCATGCCGAATCCCTCGCTGACATGGAGGGGGAGATAGGCAAGGTCTGCATGCATCTGGTCCTGCAGGATCACAGGCAGACCGGCTGCCTCGTACTTCTCCCGGTCGCTCCGATACTGGGGCACGGCTGCGGGCAGGGGAAGGTACGCGAGGTTGCCGGCCATCAAGGGAGAGTGCTTGCCCAGCATGTCGTGAGCGACCCGGATTAGCTCGAACGGGTACGCATCGCGTGGCTCGAACTCATAGGTGTATAGCCCTGGCTCTCCGCTGGGAGAGGTCAGCCGAGGCCGGTATACGATCACGCCCCTCATCGTGACCGAGCCGCCGCGGCCTCGCCTCTCTTCGAGGCCCATCACCCGCATGAACGGTGGGTGGGCCCTGTGTGTCTCGGTGTTCATGAAGTAGAGGACGGGCTTGGCACCACCGGCGTCCATGACGATGAACTTGACGAACTCCAGGCCGATCAGGCCTGTGTCGATCAGCACCTCGCTGCCCTGGTAGGAGAACCGTTCGAAGGTCTCGCGATCCGGAATGGTGGCGCCGCCGTCGCTGGGGTCCAACTCGCCGGGAAGCCTCGGTTCGGCTGCGCCACCTCGGGAGCCTCGGGGCCCGCCGCGGCCTTCGAATCCCGGACCGCCGGGGAACCCGCCCGGACCTCCGGGTCCGCGCCCTCCGGGACCCCGGCCGCCCCTCAGCTCGTCGGGCGTGATGACGCCGCTGCCGTCACGGTCCAGCTTGGCGAGGGAGTCCGATGCCGCTTCGATCTCCTTGGGGTCCAGATCGCTGCTGCGGTCCACGTCAAGCGCCTCGAACAGCGGCGGCACGCGCCGAGCGCCGCCCGGCGGTCCCGGACGCCCGCCGCCCGCCTGGGGTTCTGGCGGTGGCGGCATCGCCTCGCCGGCGACGAGGCTTCCGTCAGCGTCAGCATCAAGCGACCTCAAGGCGGCGGAAGCGGAAGCGATTTCCTCGGGCGAGATCTCGCCGTTGCCGTCTCGGTCGATGGCCGTCATGACAGGCAGCGGCGCTTGCTCGAAGCGGAATCCCGGCCCGCGCCCGCCCCTGCCGCCGAATTCCGGCAGCATCTCGGTCCAGTCCAAGGATCCGTTGCGGTCTCTGTCCAGAGCCCGCAGGGACGCGGCCGAATCCCGTATCTCGGGGGCCGAAATCTCGCCGTCCCCGTCCGCGTCCAGGGCGGCAGTGGCAGGGATGCGGCGGAGCATGTCCGCAGGCATTCCGCGGCGCGCCTGCCTCGGTCCGGGTTCGCTGCCCGCAGGTTCGGGGCGTCCCCCGAATCTGGGCACCAGCTCCTCTGCGGTCAGGGTCTCGCTCCCGTCCTTGTCGAGGCTCCCCAGCGCAGCCGGAGCCGCATTGATCTCAGCTTCCGAGAGCGTGCCGTCACCGTCGGCATCAAGGGCGGCTATCACTGGAATGAATCTTCCCGGGTCTGGGGGACGCTGGGCCGATGCGGTGCAGAAAGCCCCTGCCACGCACAGGGTTACCAGCAAGTTGACGCTTGTGTTCATGCCTTGTTGCTCCATTGGGACGGGCGCTCCTGGCGCCTGCCATCTCGGTCCTCGTAGAAGAGGGTCAGTTCGGCCGAATCGCGCACGAGGTCGACCTTGCCGACCTTGACGTGCCGTATCGGAAGGCCCGTGCGCTGCCTGAGGTCCGCCAGCAGCTCCTCCAGCCGATCGGGCCGGGTCAGCTGGACCTGGTCATACGTGACCGACTTGCTCGCTTCGAAGTGGAAGCCCCACTCCTTCTCTATGGCGAACATCACGGCCGCAACCGCGCCATTCGACGCCAGCATCCGCCCGTAGTCGGCCTGGGTGGCGAGGACGGAGTTCATGACCGCCAGCGCGATCAGAACGAACAGGTACGTCATCTCGCGGGCGGAGATCGTGTCGGTGCGATACCGCAGGACGGAGAAGATCGCGAAGAGCCCGAAGCCTACACCGATGCTGAGATCAACGCTCGTCAGCAGGCCCAGCACGAAATAGGTCACAGTGCTGAACGTCAGGAACGTCAGCACGTACTGCTTGTCCTGGGTCGACGGGTAGTAGATGAGGCGCACGATCAGCAGCGCAACCGCAAGATTGAAACCCGCACCGAGCAGGTGGGCGCCAAGTTCAACCGGCATGGAGCCCTCCCTCAGCGAGTTCCTCGACTCTGCGGAGTCTCGTCCGAAAGCGGTTGCCCTTGAGTTGCGGGTTAAGCATCTGCGCTCCGATGCAGTACTTGCTGAAGCCGGTCGGCCTGGATCCCATGGCCCGCATCGTCCGGAAGAACGCCGATGACCGGTCGATGCTCGGTTGCTTGAGCTCGGCGATCACCACGCCGGGCAAGTCGATGCTGCCGGTCGCGTCATCGAAGCTTACGCTGAGGTCCAGCGTGGCCCGGTCCGCTCCGGCCCTGCTGGCCAGGGTGATCCTCTCGAAGTTGTTCCAGAGCTTCGGCTGCAGGCTCGAGGGCAGCAACCCAGTGTTGGCCTCGACGAATCGGCGCGCGGCGCCGTCCAGTTCGGTCAGCGGCGCCGGCGCCTCAAGCCGGGCCTTGAGGGATCGGCTTGCGCTGATCTTCTGCTTGACTTCCAGGAATGCTCGGTCCGTTTCGAGGTAGTGGCGACAGCGTACCTTGTATCGATTGCGGGATCCCGAGTGGTGCTTGAAGTAAAGGGCGAAACCTGCCGTGTCGAAGTACACAGTGCGGTAACGCTGCAATCGGGTTCCGCCGACTTCCAGGACGGAATAGTGCTGCTGCAAGGCCGCCAGCGCATCGATGAGCTGACGGCGGGACAGGAGGAACTTGGTGTCGCAGCGATTCGTAGAGGGCAGCGCATCGGACGACGACAGAGGCACGGACCTGTAGTCCGCTATGAGTTGGCGCGCTTCGTGCGCCAGCCCGATTGGTTCCGTGCTCCCATTCCCAGACAGGTGCATCGCGGGCGGCATCACTTGCATTCCGGCTCGACTCAATCTCGGCAGCACTTCCTAGGACCGCAGTCTGGAATGACGAGCACCGTCGCTGTCGGTATTGAGGAGAACTGCAAAGTTCCCGTAAACTGTCGGTTCGGCACCGCCTGAAGGCGGGTGCATTCTTCTTTTTGCGCTTTATATTGCTTCCATAATCGCATCAAAGAGGTACGGGATGGCCGCAGGGTCGTCTTCGATCACGGAACCTGACTCCGCGACAATCCCGGGTGCCCGGGAGGCCACGGCAGGAACGGCGGCTGGGGGACCACCGATCCCCGCCGCGCCCGGAATCGACTCGCAGGGCGCGTCCCGGTGCCGGTCCAAGTGCCTGAACCGGCACCGGCAAGGCCACCGAGCGCAACGAACGGGCCGGAGGCCGCTGTCGACCTTCCGGAAGTCGTTTCGGCGTCAGCGGGATGGCGGTGAGGGTGGGATTCGAACCCACGGAGCCCGCGAAGGCTCAACGGTTTTCGAGACCGCCCGATTCAACCACTCTCGCACCTCACCGCAGTCTCGACTCTCCCAGTATAGTCCCCGCCCTTTGGGACTGACATCACCAGAACTCGCGAGCGTGGCGGTGCACGCGCCGGCCATGGTCACGCATTTCTTGCATCCAGACCTCGCTTGGAGCTTCCGGCTGTTCAAGCAGCTGCAGGTCCTCGTCCAGCTCGGACCGCCCGTTCGGGGCCGCGAGCGCGACCGACACGGCCGGATGGGCCAAGCAGAAGCGATAGCAGTCAGCGGCTGTGGGGGGCCGGAACCCAGGCGGATCGTCGGGTGTGCTGCGCAGCAGGTCGCGCCACCGGACACCCGTGAATGTGACCACCGGCATGTCGAGTTCCGAAGTCACCGGGAACACGTCCTGCTCCGCGCCCGTGTGGGCGGCGTTGTAGCGAATCATGAGCATATCGAGCCTGGGCTGCCCGTCTGGAGATCGCTCCCGAGCCCATGTTGCGGCCAGCTTGCGCTGATGGCTCGTCAGGCCCAGCAAGCCGAGATCGCCGGCCCGTTGGCGCCTCGCTAACGCTTCCCAGGCCCCGCCGGGCCTGGTGATCCCTCGCCACTCGTCTTCCGACTCAACGTAGTAGAGCGTCCCCACATCCAGAGGCCGTCCGCCTGTCTCCGCGAGGATCCAGTCCAGTTCGCGATCGGCTTCGTCCGCGCTGCGTGCCTTGAGTTGGGCGGCGAGGACGATCTCGGGCCGGCGTCCGCCGAACTCGCTGACAGCGCGCGAGAGCCCGTCGGGCTTGCCGCACCAGTTGAAGTACCTTACGCCCCGCTCGAACGCGTAGTGCACGTCGTCCGGCTCCAGCCTCGTGTTGCCTCGCGTCGCAATCCCGAGCCGCGGCACGGGCGGCAGGCTCTTCGGAAGACACACGGGCCCTGTCATGGAGGCGGGCATGGGCCCGTTCGCTGCGGACCCGCTCCCACGTCGCAATGCGCCGCTGGGCGGGATCGTCAAAACGTGAATCGCAGCGTGAACCGGAAGGTCCTGCCGTCGTTGAGCGTGTTCGTGATACGTCCGAAGTTGCCTTGAGCGAGCTGCGCACCCGGGTCCTGGAACTGCGGATGGTTGGTGAAGTTGAGCGATTCCGCTCGCAGAAGCAGGGTATTGTCCCCTCCGAGGGGCCAGGCCTTGGAAAGCGCCAGGTTGATGTTGGCGATCCCGTCCCGGCGGAATGTGTTGCGGCCTAGATTGCCCCGCAGGTCTGTCGGACGTATGAAGGAGAACGCGCTGGCGGGCAGCCGCTCGAACGAGGTGTCGGGATCGTCGATCGACCGGCCGAGCACGGAGACGTCTTCTACGATCGGCGTGTCGCTCTGGGAGCCGTCGACATTGCCGAATCCAGGTCCGTCCGAGCCCGACTGGACCGAGAAGGGCGTCCCGGACTTGAGAAGCACCACGGAGCTCAGCTGCCATGCGCCGAGCAAGTGCCGGAGGAATGCCGGCCGGCTGGCCAGCCCGGGCGTCTGGTAGCTGAAGTTGAAGAGCGCGGCGTGGGGCTGGTCGAAGTTGCTGACGCCGCGCAATTCGCCATGGACGTCGAATTCCGAGGGGCTCTCGGTCTGAACCCGGTTGGCATTGGCCGCGGTGTTCAGATAGCTGCCTCCCAGGTCAATCGCCTTGCTCCACCAATAGGACGCCTCGAAGCTGAGCCCGGCCCACTGCGGAATCCTAAGCGTCGCCCTGCCGGCATCGAAGTAACCCCGCGAGCCGTTGGTCACGTGAAGGAGGTTGAAGTACCGCTGGTCGGGTCGGCGCACGTTGACGGTCCTCGTGGTCTGGGGGATGCCGTCGACGGCTCGCGCCCTGTTCAGGAAGAACATCGACAGCAGCTTGTGCGAGCGGCTGCCGATGTAGGAGAGGTCGAGCTTCCAGTCCCGAGCGATCTCGAATTCCCAGGAGAAGTTGTAGTTGTGCGTGTACGGAACGGTCAGGTCCGGTGCGATATCGAACCGGACCGAGCGGGTGTTGGGATCGAACGAGATCGGACCCAGAGCGTTGAGGGGATCCACTAGATCGGGAGTCTGGACGACGACCGTGACGTTCTGCGGAGGGTTGATGCGCGCTTGGATGTAGGTGGCGGTGAAGATCTCGCCGTAGTGGATCCCATAGGCCCCGCGCAGGGCCCCCCATCTGCCGGGCATGCGGTAAGCGAAGCCGAAGCGAGGGGCGAGATTGTTCAGATCCGAAGAGTACGGCACCTCGGTCAGGCCGTTCACTTCGGTCGGCCTTGCAACGGGCTCCCAGCGCAAGCCAAGGGTCAGAGTGAGATCGGTCCCGACCTTCCATTGGTCGCCGAGATAGAACTGCGACGTCCAGCGGCGAAAACCGCGGTGAACGCTTCCGATGGCAATCGCGAAATTGCTCGCCAAGCCCATCCGCAGGTTCGTGACGGCGTCCCTTCCAAAGTCCCGCCGGAAGATGAACCGCCCGCGGTGGTCCTGGAGCTCGGCGCCGTTGATCTGGCCACGGTGCAGGTCGCCCCCGAATGTAAAGTTGTGGCTTCCCCGGCGGTAGCGCATGCGCGCTCCGTAGCGGAAGTTGTTGCCTGCACGGTCCACCGGGAAGCGCCCTGGAGGGCCGATGGAGTTGAGTTCCATCCCGATGCGGATCCAAGGCCCGATCGATGTCTCGTCCGGGACGAGCCGCGAGCCGACCCTGTCGAAGCCGGCGGTGAAGTCGCTCGTCAGGTTGGGGGTCCAACTCTTGTTCCAAGTTATGCGCGACTGGTGGTTCCGGGTGGTCGTATTGGGATTCTGGCCGCCAACCAGCTGGAACGCATCGACGTTCTGGAGCACGAGGCCGTATCGCATCGTGACCCGCCCGCCGGCACCGGTCTGCTGGTCGAGCGTCGCCGAGAGCCGGTCGTTGGCGATGTCCTGCGGAGCGTTGGTGTTGAGCGCCCGAGGATTGATGTCGGTTCGGTTGGGCACCTGAGCCGGGTAGGCGTCCATGATTCGCTGCACGAACGCTCGAGTCGACGGGTCATTCGTCAGGGGGGTGCGCTCGTCGAGGGCGGGGACAAGAACATTCCCGTTGACCTGGCCCCTGTTGCGGGTCTGGCTTCCGTTCAGCGTCACGGCCGCGCCCTGCCAGGCTGGCATCCCGACGGTCACGCCGTAGTCGTTGCTGCGAGCTGGCTGGACCGCTCCGACCTGGAAGAATGACCTCGCGCTAACGGCGCTGTTGGTATGGGTGAGGTAGATGTTGCCGTTCACGCGGGCCGCGCGGGCAGGCGGGACGTGCAGCGGGCGGCCGGGCGGACCGCCGAATTCTGTGGCCCAGTAGGAACGATCGATCTGGAAGCTGCCGACGGCCGTGGCGGAGATTCCGAGACGCTCGTTGAGCTCGCGCAGGACATTGTTGTCGATGAGCGTCAGGCGGACGTTCTCGTTGCGTCTTCCCTCACCCTGTTCCGAGTTGACCTCCCCGAGCAGGTTCAGACGCGTCCGGTCGGCCGCGGCGCTGGCATCGGGACTGACCGCCGGTGCGGGCGCGGAGCCTTCAGATGCCGCGCTCGCGGATGGACTCGAAGTCGATTCGGCAGGCCCGGATCCGGAAGCAGAGCCGGCCTCGCCTGGACGCTGCGCAGCCATGTCTACTGCCGCTGCGAGGGCAAACGCTAGCAAGAGGGTGGACGAACGAACCAGAGTCAGCATGCAGGATCTCCCGGCAAACCCGCAGGTCGGCTACCTACAAGATTCTAGGCGGGTTTGCGACACCCCTTGTAACGGCAGGGCTTTGGGGATGCTTCAGCCCTTGCCGAGGGCGACCTGCAGAGGAAGCGCTGGTCGGCGAGTGCGATGCCGATCGAGGTGGGCGCGAGTTGCTTCTCGGCGGACAGGAACACTTGGTAATGGCGGACCAGCTCTGGGCCGGTCGATCTGGCCCAGAACCTGCCCGGCTGGCTGCATCCGCTGCCCCTCTCCTGGACATCAGAACAGGAGGTTGCAGCGGCATTGAATTGGCCTGCATCATGGGGCGAGTGAGCTGGGATAGTGTCGCCAGCCGACGGCAAGCTCCTACAGATCTGGCCTGAGGGGTCTATGTTGATTCGTGTATTCGTAGCATGACTACGACAAAAGGAAACACACTAAAGACGCTTCACGCCAGCCTCGCACCCGGGACGCCACTAACCGCGAGGGATCTCGCCAATCTCGGAGTCTCGGCAGATCTTGCTGTCTACTATGTCCGGGCTGGCTGGCTCAAGCGGCTTGCGCGCGGGGTCTATTGCCGCCCCAACGACCCACCGGCCCTGCACCCCAGCCTGCTGCTGCTGCAGAGAAGCCTCGAGGGGCTCCATGTCAGCGGCAAGTCAGCGCTCGACTGGCATGGGATCCGTCACTACGTGTCGGCGCGCCCCATCCTCCAGCTTCACGGATGGAGGTCGAGGCTTCTTCCAAGGTGGTTCACCGACCGGTTTCCCTCGGACTACCGGCGCAAGCGGATATTCGTAGAAGAACCCGAGGCCCTGCTTCAGGTGCGACCTTACAGAAACGAAGATAACGCCCCACTCATCTCAGGGCCCGAGCGCGCCCTGCTTGAGGTGCTGAGTGAGGTCGGGACAAGGCAACCGCTGCAGGAGGCGCGCGAACTAATGGACAGCGCTTATTCCCTGCGGGTCGATGTGCTGCAAGATCTGCTCAAGCGCTGCACGAGCATCAAGACGGTGCGCCTCTGCCTCAATCTCGGGCGCGAACTGTCCCTGCCCTGGGCCACCCGGCTCGATCCGACCCAACTGCCGACAGGCAGCAGCCGACCATGGGTGTCGCGTTCGGCCGACGGTGTTTTGGTGCTGAGACCCTGAGTCCTGGCAATGTCGAGAGTGCTCGGCTGCTAGTGCGGGTTGCGCCCCTGATGCTGGCGGACAGCATTGCAGGGGCAGAGGTGTTTCCCGTCAGGCTAGAATTGTGAGTCGCTGGCGCCAGTGGCGCGCCCGAGCGGACCGAGTCACAGCCATATGCGAACCCGTGCTGCCGTAACCAGAGAGGTCGGCCAACTCACGATCGAGGAAGTCAATCTCGCACCACCGAAGCAGCGTGAGGTCCTAGTGCGGATATGCGCAGCCGGAGTCTGCCACTCGGATCTGCACACCCTCCGCGGAGAGCTGCGGGCAGTGCCGCCTCTGGTTCTAGGGCATGAAGGCGCGGGAGTCGTCGAAGCGGTAGGGAGCGAAGTCACTAGGTGCAGGCCTGGCGACCGGATCGTGATCAACTGGCTTCCTGGCTGCGACGTCTGCCCCACTTGCCTTCGCGGGCGGCAGAATCTCTGCGAGCGCTTGGCGACGACGTCCTTCAAGGCGCTGATGATGGACGGAACGACTCGCCTCAGCACAACGGACGGCATACCCCTAAAACACATGCTGAGCGTGTCGACGATGGCGGAGCACGCCGTGATCGACGAATCCAGTGTCGTTCCGATTCCCGACGCCGTGCCATTCGACATCGCCGCCGTGACCGGTTGCGCGGTCGCCACAGGCGTCGGGGCAGTCACCAACACGGCCCAAGCAAGGCCAGGCCTCCCTGCGGTCGTCATCGGCTGCGGCGGCGTTGGCCTCAGTGCCATCCTAGGCTGCCGGCTGGCCGGCTGCAACCCGGTCATCGCGGTGGACATCATGGACTCGAAGCTGGAGTTCGCCAAGGCTCTTGGCGCGGACGACACGCTGAACTCCGGTTCGAGCGAGGACGTAGCGAAGGACCTGCGCTCGGCCACTGGCGGCGGCCCGGAGTACGTGTTCGACTCGGTGGGTTCCGCTTCGACGATCGCCCTGTCGCTTCAGGCCGCGCGGCCGGGCGGCACGGCGGTGATCGTGGGCCTCCACGCCGCCAAGGAGGATGTGGGCATATCGGCGGGAGCGCTGGTCTTCCAGAACAAGCGTCTGCTGGGATCCTTCGCAGGCTCGATGAGTCCGCACGTGGACCTCCCGAGGCTGCTCGGCCTCTACCTTGGCGGGAGGCTGCCCCTCGATGATCTGATCACAAAGCGCTACAGGCTGGACGACCTCGGCACCGCGTTCGAGGACATGGAGGCGGGTAGGGTGGCCCGGGGCGTCCTGGAGATGTCATCCCAGGGGTGAGTCCGGGCGACGCACCGCGCGATCCCACGGTCTGCGGACACCGAAGCAGGCCGGCGCAAGACCGGGTAGCGCCCACCGCCAGAAAGGCACTCCTTCGCTTCCAGTCGGTCCAGCCTTCAGGCTCGAAGGCGTTCGGCCAGACAGACAGATTCGCGACGGCAACTCCTCAGGCAACCGAGTTCCGTTGGCCATAGCTTCTGGAACGCTTCGGCCCAGCCTGTACGGGACTCGCAGGAATTCGCGTCTGCCGACGACGTGCGCCCGTCCGGAGTCGCGCCACATCCGCTCAACATGTCCCGTCCACGGTTCCCAGGTGATCCAGGATTGCCGGTGCATGGCGGCATTGGCGTCCCGCAGGGCGCCACGGGACCGAGACAGCTCGCAGGCCAACGCGCTGCGAGGGTCGAGCGTAGGCGGAGCCCAGGCGTCGAGTCAGTCGACGATGGACTGGTAGGCAAGGCGCTTGAACTGCCCGCCCCCGTTGCCGAAGCGCGGCGGGAGCATCTGGATCATGTAGAGCCCGATCAGTTCCTCGGCCGGGTCGATCCAGAAGCTCGTGCCGGCAAGACCGCCCCATCTGTACTCGCCCAGAGAGCCATTCAGCCCGCTCGCGGCCCTGTCGACATGGACCGCGAAATCAAGGCCGAAGCCGTAGCCCAGACCCAATGTCGAGGATGCTCGGGGGATCCCCTGCACGTGATCCTGAGTCATCAGCTCGATGGTCTTGCGCCCGAGAATCCGCTGGCCGCCGAGGTCACCGCCGTTCAGCAGCATCTGGCAGAAGCGGAGGTAGTCTCGAGTCGTGGACACCAACCCCCCGCCGCCCGAGTACCAGCGGCTCTCATAGTCGAAATAGCCGCTCGAGCGTTCCGGCGGAGCCGGCTCGATGCCGGTTCCCTCCGGTGCCTTCTGGTACATCTGCACGAAGCGATCCTTCTTGCCCGGCGGCACGGTGAAGCCGGTGTCGCGCATGTCAAGCGGATCGAACACCCTTTGGCGAAGGAACGTCGCGAGATCCTGTCCGGAGAGCACCTCGATCAGGCGGCCTTGCACGTCCACCGAGACGCTGTACTCCCAAGCAGTGCCAGGGTGGCGCTTCAGTGGAATCGTGGCGAGCTTTGTCACGAAGTCCTGGACGGAGCGATGACCCCTGAGCAAGCCGGCGTCACGGTACATCCTGTCCACTTCGGAGTCCCCGCCCCTGTAGGTCAGGCCGGCCGTGTGCCGCATGAGGTCCTGCACGGTCATCTCCCGCGCGGCCGGCACGAGCTTCCCGTCAACCAGCACTTGGAGGCCGCCGAGGTCGGGCAAATGGTCCTTGACAGGATCGCGGAGCCCGAACCTGCCCTCCTCGTACAGCGTCATCAAGGCGACGCCGACCACCGGCTTCGTCATCGAATGGATGCGGAAGATCGTATCGTCCCGCATCGCCCTGCCCGCTTCGATATCAGCGCTGCCCATTGCCTCCCAGTAGGCGATCCGGCCGCGGCGGGCCACGACCCCGATGGCTCCGGCGATCCGGCCGCGGCCAAGGTCCGCGGCGATGGCATCGGTGATCCGCTGCAAGCGGACCGAGGAAAGGCCGACCTCGTGTGGACTCGCTCGCGGAAGCTCATCCCCCAGAGCGCCTGCGGCTGCGCCGAGGGCGAGCAGCAGAACGCGCAGTGCCATCAGAATCTCCGCTGTGGGCGGGACGGTGGATTCCGTCCAGCGGCGATCGCGACTGGGTCGGCCATCAGTCGGCAATCGCCTGGTAGGCCATCCGCTTGAAGCGCGTCCAGGTCTCCCCGAGCCGCGGGGGAAGGGCCTGGATCATGTAGAGCCCGATCAATTCCTCGGCAGGATCGATCCAGAAGGCCGTGCCGGCCAGCCCGCTCCAGTTGTACTCGCCCACGGATCCGTTCAGGCCGCTCCGCACCGGATCGACATGGACGGCGAAGTCAAGGCCGAACCCGTAGCCATTGCGAAGGATCGACGAGGCGCTGACCGCCCCGGGGAGGTGATCGAGGGTCATCAGATCGACGGTCTTGCGGCTCAGGATCCGCTGGCCGTCGAGGACGCCGCCGTTCAGCAGCATCTGGCAGAAGCGCAGATAGTCACGGGCGGTCGAGACCAGCCCCCCGCCGCCGGAGTACCAGCGGCTGTCTTCGTAATAGCCGGCGCTCCTGCTCTTGGGGGAGGGCACGATGCCCTGCTTGTCTTCGCTGCGCTGGTAGACCTGCGCGAATCGGCCCGCCTTCTCCGCGCTGATTCGGAATGACGTATCGCGCATTTCAAGGGGGCCGAACACCCGCTCCTGCAAGGCGGCCGCCAAGTCCTGTCCGGACAGGACCTCGATCAGGCGACCCTGCACGTCCACCGAGACGCTGTACTCCCAAGCCGATCCCGGCTGGTGCTTGAGCGGCAGGCGGGCCAGCTTTGTCACGAATTCCGCGACGTCGCGATTCCCGCCCAGCAAGTCGGCATCGTTGTACATCTCGTCCACGGCGCTTTCGCCGAAGACGCCGTAGGTCATGCCGGAGGTGTGCCGCATGAGATCCTGAACGGTCATTTCCCGCTTGGCAGGAACAAGCTTCCCGTCGATCATGACCTCGAGGCCGCCGAGCTCGGGGATGAATTTCTTCACCGGGTCACGGAGGCTGAACTTGCCCTCCTCGTAAAGCGTCATCAGGGCGACGCCGACGATCGGCTTCGTCATCGAGTAGATGCGGAAGATTGCGTCGTCGGCCATCGGCTTGCCGGCCTCCCGATCAGCCATCCCAACCTTCTCCCAATACGCGATCCTGCCCTTGCGCGCCAGTACGCCGATCACGCCGGCAATCCGGCCCTCCGCGACGCTGCCCTCCAAGTCGCGCGTGATGCGGTCGAGGCGCTCTTGGGAGAGGCCTACCTCGGCAGGTTCGGCGCGCGGAATCTCGCCCGCGACGAGTGTCGCGATGGCGACGAGAGACAGAACCAGCGTTCGTAGGAATGGCATTCGCTAACCTCCAGTCAACTATCCGTGTGCCCGGGAATCCGCGCAGCTCGCGCGAGAGGACCTAGCCAAGTCCGAGCAGGCGCCGACTGTAGGCCAGGTCGGCGGAAGCCTCCCGAAGCTCCAGTTCCACCGGATCCCCTTCCGGCGCAATGTAGGGCTTGCCGTCCCGAGCCAACGACATGAAGTCCTCGTAGACCCAAGCGGGCACGTCGCGGTAATGGCTCCAGAACTCTCGGTCCTGGACCGGGAACTTCCGCGAGGATCTCAGGTTGATGATCTCCAGAGAGAATGCGAGGTCGGGCCGGAGTTCGGCGAAGCGGCGGGCCCAGCGGTCGATGCCGACATTGCCCTGTCCCATCGGCACCCACATGACGTGAACCGTCCCGTCCTCGATCCATACCCGCGAGTCGCGGATCCCCGTCGTCAAGGCGAGGGGTGCCAGCACTTCGAGCGTGTGGAAGGGGCTCTCGAGAGTCCAGGTGGCATTCCCGGTGTCGAGCAGAGCGCCGACGTAGTCCGTGCCGGCCTCGACCACGAGATCCCGCAGCTGCCGGGCCTGCAGGTCCCCGGCGTGGTTCTCGACAGCGATCTTGATGCCGTGGCGCCCGTCATCGTCACGCACCGACTTGCAGGCGGCGATGGTGTTCTCGATGTGCTCTTCGAGCGCGGTCTCCCCCTTGCGGTCGTCGGCACTTCCCAGATAGCAGCGGACGAACGGCGACCCCAGGATGCGAGCGATCCCGAACATTCGCAGCAGCTGCTCGCGGGCCGTCCCGTCGTCGCTGGCAAAGCGGGAGGACGTGGAGCAGATCGACCCGAAACCGACCTCGATCCGGATGCCCAGCTCGTCGGCCTGCTCGCGGACCCGCCTGAGATGGTCCTCGCCGGTGCCTCCGAGGAACCGCGGCTCCGAGAAATTCACCACCGAAGCGCCGTTCGAATGCGCGAAGTCGAGCATCTGGAACGCCGTCCAGCCCTGCGAGCGCAGGCTGAACAAGTCGAGGCCGAGTCTTGGGGCTGGCATCTGGGCTCCTATCAGGCGCGACCCGGCGGCGCTGGCGAGCAGCAGTTCGCGACGTGTCATCGACAAGGCTCCCTCAATGGTAGACAGCGGGATTCCCGGTTGCAACAGACTCCCCGCCGGGCTTGAGCCGGGCACTCGCGGGGGCCGGCCGGGAGGGATTCGCGTCCCCGGCTCCGTCAGGCGGCGACCCCGCTCTCCTCCGCAACGGCCGCCCGCAGATCGGGAGGCAGGTCGGCCACGGCTACGGACAGCCGGTCCAGCTCGCGGTAGGCCTCCTCGAGCTCGGCTTGGATCTGCCTGCGCATTTCGAGGATCAGGTTGCGCCCCGACGAACGCGCGAACTCGTGCTCCTGCATGATGCGGGCCACCGGCGACGAGTGCAGCTGGCCGATCGAGTACTGCATCTCCCTGATGCGGTAGCGCACCCACGCGATCTGGCGGTTCGTCCGCGTCCACTGGGACGCGCAGCCGAATCCCCGGATGGGATCGCTTTCCGCCCTCCAGTGCTCGAGCAGCCACTGGAGCCGCCGCTCGTCGCTGTTCCGGTAGGCGAGCGTGGCCTCTGCCATGACCTCGTGGCGGCGCCCGCGTTCCGCCTCGTCCGGGGACAGGTCCGGATGGATCTCGCGGGCTAGCTCCAGAAAGAGGCGCCTGGCCTCGGACCCGGGGCGCGGCGATGGCGTTTCGTCGCTCTCCCGCACAGGCGCTGCTGCGGGGCGGCTCGGCTCGGCCCCGCGAGCCCTGCCGAGAGCCTCCCATCCACGGTTCGTCCGCTCCCGCAGGCGCTCGAGCTCGTCGTAGCGATCGCCGACCGCAGGCCGGTACCGTCGCTCGAACTGCCGGACTCGGTCGATGTCGCAGGCATACTCCCGCTCCAGGCGCCGCAGGTCTCGCTGCAAGGCCGCCAGCAGGCCCCGGCGCAGGAAGAGATCGCCGCCGACCGAAGGCTCGTACACCACGAGGCTGGCGCTCATCGCGCCGCCCCGGAGTACGCCGCGCCCACGGCCTGGCGAATGGCAGGCGGGACGAAATGACTCCATCGCCCGCCAGTGCGGATGGCATCGCGAACGGCGCTGGAGGACGCCTCGCCGAGACGCGCGTCAATCTTGAAAGGCAGGACCCGGCCGGCGTGGTCATCGGCGACGCGGTAGTCCCCGTCGCGCGATGCAACGAGCATCCGGTAGCGCCGCAGCTGCTCGGCGAAGGGCATCCCGTCCCCGTAGTCCCATTCGGCGAAGCGCTCGGCGGCGTCCCTGCCCGCAATGACGAAGAGTTCGCAGGCCTCGCCCAGCACTGCCCGGAACTCCTCCACAATCTCGATCACCAGGCCGCCGGCGCAAGCGGCAACGGCGCGGTCGGGCCGCCCGTCAGCGATTCGGGACAGCCAGTCCATCCTTTCCGCAAGCGTCGGCCTGGGGAAGTGCTTGTGGGGCATCGTTGCGGGCAGCGCGTACACGACCTGATTCAGTCCGAAACTGCTCTGCGCACCTTCCGCCAGCGCCACGTGCGCCACGGTCGGTGGGTTGAAGGCCGCCGGCAGCAGGCCGATCCGGCCCGCATCGAGCAGCCGGCCGGAGACCGTGCGGACCACTAGCGCAGATACGGCGCGATCACGCGATCGAGCTCAGCGTCGTTCCAGCTGTCCACAGAAACAGGGCGGTGCAGCGACCAGGTCTCGACATGGTCGACCGACTCGCCCGGCCGCAGATCGCTCATCGGCCCGAGTGTCTCAAGTTCGAGGAAGCGCTCGTTCGTGAACGCCTCGAACGACGAGCCCATGTCCGGGTACTCCTCGTCCGGCGAGGCCTCGAATTTCTTGACGAAGAGCTCTCCGTTCAGCAGGTACGCCCCGCGCGTAGCCGGGTTGAACAGCCCGATCTTCTCCGGATCGGCATTCGCGGGGTCCTGACGGAGCGCGATGTACTTCTCCATCCAAGTCCACCGCGGGTCGCTCATGTTCGTGAACGCGAACACGATCAGAGGGTTGGTGGGCGCGAGCACCTCCGGATGGGTGCCGCGCGGCGGCAGAGTCGTGATGCCGACGCCCCCGGGCCTCATCATCGTCAGGACCCAGGTCGCGATCCGCAGCGGCCAGATCGTGCGGTTCTCCAGGACGTAGCGCACCGTCACGCCCGAGCCTTCGTCTGCTAGCTCGATCTCGATCCGCTTCTGAACGCCCGTGTTCTCGACCGGGGCTTGCGCGCTGAGCCCGTTCCCGGAGACTTCGATCTCGACGGGCTCGTTGTCCGCCCCGTAGCTGTACACGGCGTCCTCGGGCGCTACCCAGAGGCGGCTTCCGCCGTACAGTCGCCATCCTTCGTCCCCGGTACGCCCGAGATCCTCCTCGAGTTCCACGAATAGGTTCTGACCCCCGACGAATCCGTAGCGGATGATGCGGGGACCGACATCCGACGTGACGACGAGTTCCACCTCACCGTTCGAGACCCGGTAGCAGTTGGGCCAGCCGGCGTATTCGATCTTCTCAACGGTCACGGCAGCGGCAAGTGGCAGCGCTAACGCAGCTAGCGCCACGGCGAGGGCCTTCGGGAGCGTGCGCAACGGAACCTCCGGCGGGCAGTCTCGGCAGCCTCGCCTAGTAGGTGGCCCGGCCGCCGCTGACATCGTAGCACTGGCCCGTGACGAAGGAGCAGTCCGGGCTGGCGAGAAAATGCGCGACGGCTGCGACCTCCTCCACCGTCCCGGTTCGCCCGCGGGGGATCCTGGACGTCATGTAGTGGACCTGGTCCTCGGTCAGCTGCTCGAGGATCGGCGTCCGAATGACCGTGGGGCTGATTGCATTGACACAGATGTCGTACTGCGCCGTCTCCTTCCCGACAGACTTGCTCAGAGCGATCACGCCCGCTTTCGAGGCCGAATAGGCCACCATGTTCGGGTTCCCCTCCTTGCCGGCCAGCGAAGCGATGTTGACGATGCGGCCGTAGTTGTTCCGGATCATTGACGGGAGCACGGCGCGGCAGCAATAGAACACGCCGCTGAGATTGACGTCAATGACGGACTGCCAGTCCGTGTCGGCCTGCTCCCAGGCCGGCAAGGCCTTGCCGGCAATCCCGGCGTTGCAAACCAGTACCTCGATGCGGCCCTGTCGGTCGAGAACCGATTCGACCGCGCGGCTGACCGATGCCGGGTCAGCCACGTCAAGGCCCAGGGGAAAGGCCCGCAACCCTTGCGACTCCAGCTGCCCTGCCGCGGACGCCGCCGCAGTCTCGTTCCGGTCTGCCACGGCGACGGTCGCCCCTGCCCGGGCGAGGCGGGCAGCGATTCCCGCACCGATGCCCTGTGCGGCGCCGGTCACGACCGCGGTCTGACCGTCAAGGTCAAAGAATCTACTTGACAACTCCCTCGCCCTCGGACCCGGCCGCTTCGTCGCCGGCATCGTTCGCCTCTCCGCTGGGCTCCTCAGCCGCATCTGCCTTCGCTGCCTCGGCAGCTGATTCCTCCGCGGTTGCGTCCGTCGCCTCGGCAGCTGCCTCTTCCGCGGCTGGCTCCGCTGCCCCTGCGGGTGCTTCCTCCGCAGCTGATTCCTCCGCGGTTGCCGCCTTGGCTGCTTCCTCAGCAGCTTCCTCGGTCGCCTCGGCGGCTGGTTCCGTCACCTCCCCGGCTGGTTCGTCTGCGGCTGCCTCCGTTGCCTCGGCGGCTGGTTCTTCCGCCGCTGCCTCCGTTGCCTCGGCGGTTGCCTCGGTTGCATCC
Source organism: Bryobacterales bacterium (assembly GCA_965263255.1). GTDB lineage: Bacteria > Acidobacteriota > Terriglobia > Bryobacterales > UBA6623 > VXMF01. The sequence goes on along the minus strand of CBDHHA010000008.1, from coordinate 4,135,953 downwards.
GCGGCTGATTCCGTCGCCTCCGCAGCTGCCTCGTCCCCGCCTTCCTCCTCCGACACCTCGGGCGGCGGCGCCGGGGCGAACTCCAGCTCGGCTGCAAGCCCGATGGAGCGGTTGATGGGCTCGTCCTCGCGCCCCTGGGCGCGGACCTCGACCTTCAACGTCGAAGAGAGTTCCTTGTAGATGTGCACGGGCACGTCATAGTCGCCCACGGACCGGATCGGCGTTGTGAGTTGAATGCGATTCCGCTCGACCTCAATGCCCAGCGCCGCCAGCTTCTCCGCTATGTCGCGGGCCGTGACCGAGCCGTAGAGCTGATTGTTGAGGCTGGCCCGCACAACCACCCGCACCACCTGGCCCTCTAGGGCGGCAAGCTGCTGCTCTGCATCGCCGCGTACCCGGACAGCCTCGCGCGCCGCGGCGGCCCTCATGGTCTCCAGCTGCTTCAAGCTGCCCTTGTCGGCCGGAATGGCCAGCCGTTGGGGGTACAGGTAGTTGCGTGCGTAGCCATTGGCCACGCTGACGACGTCTCCCCGCTCGCCAAGGCGGAAGATGTCCTTCTTGAGGATCACGTCAGGCATCGGAGCGACCTCCCGCATTCGAGCGGCCACCACCGTCGGGGCGGCCACCTCCCTTGGGCTTGTCGACTGGGCCCGCGAACGGCAGCAGCGCGAGGTTCCGGGCGCGCTTGATGGCCCGCCTCAGCTCGCGCTGGTGCTTCGCGCTCAGGCCGGTGTGCCGGCGCGGATTGATCTTCCCGCGATCGCCTACGAACTGCTTCAGCGTGTCGACGTCCTTGTAATCGATGTGGTCGATCCGGTTGACGCTGAAGTAGTCGACCTTTCGCCGCCGGAAGAACCGCTTGCCTCCCCGGCCCCGGCCATCGGACGGGCCGCGGTCCCGTCGCGGGGAGCCATCTCTGTCGCCGCCAGGGCCGGACCGTGGCGGCGCGGGCGCCCGCTGCTCTGGGGAAGGTGTTGTGACTTCGCTCTCAGCCATTCGTCGAATCCTCTAGCTTGACTGCGCCTGCTCGTCGGCCGGCGGGGTCGCTTCCGGCCGCTCGGGCACAGGCGCCCCGGGGGCGCTCGGCGTTGCGCGCGCCGCAGCCTCGGCCCGGGCCAATTCCCTCGCGGCCAGCCTGGGGGCGCGCTTGGCACGGCTCGCCTTGGCCTTCTGCTGCCGCTTCAGGTCCTCGTCGATGCGGACTGTCATGTACTTGACGATGTTGTCGGCGACGCGCAGCCGGCGCTCGACCTCGCGGTTCAGCGACGAGCTCTCGGCGGCGGAGTAGCGGATGAAGACGTAGTGCCCGTTCCAGAATCCGCGCACGCGGTAGGCAAGCTTGCGCTTGCCCCAGTCGTCCACCTTGTCCACGGTCGCGCCGCCGTCAGTCAGCGCCTGGCTGACTAACTCGATCGAGGCCTGGGCATCCTGCTCGGGCAGGTCGGGCTTCAGGATGAAGCCAAGTTCGTAGACTCTCATGTTGCCTTGTTCCTATGCATCGGGCGCGCGGCGGTTGCACCGCGCCATCGCCTTCTCCGCCCCTTCGGAGAGCACGTCCCGCACGGCGTCTGCCGCGCGGCCCACGATTCCCTCGACTTCCCCGGCCTCGTCCCGAGCGAACGCGCGCAAGACGTACTTGGCCCCGTTGGAGACGGGGTGGCCCGGGTGAATCCCGATGCGCAGCCGCGCGAACTCGGAAGTTCCGAGCGAGTCGATGACGGACTGCATACCATTATGACCCGCCGCCGACCCCTTCTGCTTGAGCCTGAGCAGGCCCCAGGGCAAGTCCAGCTCGTCGTAGACCACCAGGAGCCGGTCCGGCTGCATCCCGTACCGCCGCATGAGGCGCTTGACAGGCCCGCCGCTGCGATTCATGTACGACAGGGGCTGCGCCAGCAGCGCTTCGCGCCCGCCAACCCGACCGGACCCGACAAGCGACTCCTCCTCGGGGCGCGAAATGCGGATGCCCGCTTCGCGCGCTACGCGCTCGACGGTGAGGAAGCCCAGGTTGTGGGGGGTCAGCCGGTACTCCTCGCCCGGATTGCCCAGTCCGACAACCAGCCAGTCGGGTGCCTCGCGGGTGCGTCGCCTCCAGAACATGCCTGTCCGCCCGCCGGGCCGCCCGGCCCTCCATCACGGCACCAGCCATCCTACTCGGTGTCCTCCGCTTCCTCTTCGGGTTCCGTCTCCTCAGCGACCTCGTCTTCCTCGGCGGCCCTGGACGCCATGACGTGCAGCAGCAGCTTGCCACCGTCGTCGGCCAGGTCGTACTTGTCGCTGGCCGGAATGTCCCGGACACGGATCGCCTCGCCGACCTGCAGTTCCGTGACGTCAAGCTCGATGTGCTCGGGAATGTCCAGCGGCAGGCACTCGATGTGCACCTCGCGATTGACCATTTCCTCGAACCCGCCTTGGTTCTTGACGCCGAATGCCAGGCCCACCGAGCGGACCGGCACCGATACCCGCACCCGCTTGTCCAGGTCGATGCGCCTCAGGTCGACGTGCAGCAGCGCATGCCGGACCGGATCGATCTGGTAGTCCACCGCCATCGCGTGATCCTCTGCCCCGTCCTTGGCCCCGTTGGATCGGAGACTGAAGACACGGTTGTGGCCCGACGGCTCGCGCAGGATGTTGGTCATCGCCTTGGCGTCAATGTCGAGCGAGCGCGGCTCCTTGCCGAGGCCGTACAGCACTGCCGGAACGCGGCCGGCGGCGCGCAGCCGGCGGGCTGCGTTCTTGCCGCGCTCGGAGCGCTCGGCGACTTCCATCACGATCTGTTGCTGCATTGCGAATCCTCCCTGCCGCTGTCCAAGCGGCCCCTCGTCCCGGAGAGCCGGGTTCGGGAAATCGCGCCCTTCCCTATCCGAATAGCCTGCTGATCGATGACTCGCTATGAATCGAGTCGATACCCCTGGCGAGCAGTGGGGCCACGCTCAGCTGGCGGATCTTCCCGCTGGCCTTGGCCTCGTCCGAGAGCGGGATTGAATCCGTGACGACGAGCTCCTCGAGGCGCGACCCCTTAATTCTAGCGACCGCCGGGCCGGAAAGCACGGCGTGCGTGCAGGCGGCACGTACGGACGCGGCACCGGACCGCAGGAGCGCGTCGACGCTGTGCACCAGAGTGCCGGCCGTGTCGACGAGGTCGTCGACGATGACGCAGTTCTGGTCGGTCACGTCGCCGATGACGTGGACGACCTCCGACACATTGGCTTCCTCCCTGCGCTTGTCGATGATCGCCAGGGGAGCCGTGAGCCGCTTGGCGAACGCGCGGGCCCGTTCGACGCCGCCGGCGTCGGGCGACACGACCGTGACCTGCGGCAGCCGGAGGCTCTGCAGGTACTCGACAACCACGGGGCGACCGTAGAGATGATCGACCGGGATGTCGAAGAAGCCCTGGATCTGGGCCGCATGCAGGTCCAGCGAGAGTATCCGGTCAGCGCCCGCCGCCACCAGCAGGCTCGCCACGAGCTTCGCCGAGATCGGCACCCGGGGTCGGTCCTTGCGGTCCTGCCTCGAGTACCCGTAGTAGGGCAGCACCGCAGTGATGCGCTTGGCCGAAGCGCGGCGGAGGGCATCCATCATCAGCAGGAGTTCCATCAAGTGCCTGTCGACGGGGGTGCATGTCGGCTGGACGACGAACACGTCCATGCCCCGCACGTTCTCGTCGATCTGCAGGTGCACCTCGCCGTCGGAGAACTGTCGCAGATCGATCCGGCCCGGCGGAATCCGCAGGTGATCGCAGATGCTCGCTGCGAGATCAAGGTTGGCCGAGCCGCTGAATACCCTCAACCGCGATCGGTCCGACACAACACCACTCCTCCGGAAGGCAGTTCACGATCCTGGGGCCGGCTACAGCCCGATGCCGCACTCGGCCCGCGTGAGGAACCGACACACCTCGACGCGCAAGGCAGGGGATGCAAGGCGACGAGCCGCACTGCGAGCCGCTCCTGGCGAATCGAAGAGCCCGAATAGGGCCGAGCCCGAGCCGGACATCAGGGCCTGGCTCGCGCCATTGGCGAGCAACCCGCGCTTGATGGCCGCTAGGGCCGGGAACTGCTGGAAGACAACGTCCTCGAAATCGTTGGCCATCCGTTCGGGGGGTCCCTGGACAGCACTGTCTCCCGAACCGCTACGGGCAGACCCGTAATGCTCCAGTGTACCCGCGTCGCCGGAATGTGTCAATCCTGTGACACGGCGCTCGGCAAGCGCCCTGTAGGCCTCGGCGGTGGAGACCTCGATTGCGGGGAGCGCCAGAACGATCACCGCTGGAGGCCGGTCGGCAAGCGCGGTGATCTCGGTGCCGCGTCCTGTGGCAAGGGCGGTCCCGCCGGTGAGGAAGTAGGGCACGTCGCTGCCGATGTCGGAAGCGATTTCGAGCAAGGTCCCGCGGCTGGGGGGCTCGGGCAGCACGGAGGCAAGGGCGCGCAGCACCGCCCCTGCATCGCTCGACCCCCCGCCCAGGCCGGCCCCTGCAGGAATGCGCTTGGCGAGCTTGACATGCACCGACGCTTGGGCGGCGGCGCGGCGCAGAATGCGGTCGGCGGCGATCCAGGCCAGATTGCGCTCGTTCGCGAGATCCTCGCGGTCGCACTCCAGTTCCACGGACGCGCACGGGGCTTGCCGCAGGGTCACGGAGACGTCATCGCAGAGGTCGATCGACTGCAGCACGCTGCGGATGTTGTGGAATCCGTCAGGGCGCCGGTCGAGCACGCGCAGGCCGAGGTTCAGCTTGGCGAAGGCGCGTGCGGACGCACGCCTCGGGCCCGCGGGAACAGCCATGGCCGGAAGGGCAACCTCGGCTAGTGATCGTAATGCAGGATCGAGCTGACCTGGTGCCCGGCGAGCTTGTCCCGCCCGTTGAGGAAGTCCAGCTCGACCACGAAGAGGAGTCCCGCGACCTCGCCGCCCAGCTTCTCGACGAGGCGGACTGCCGCGGCAGCCGTCCCGCCGGTGGCGAGCAGGTCGTCCACGATCAGGACCCTCTGGCCCTGCTTGATCGCGTCGGTATGGACTTCGAGGGAATCCGTGCCGTACTCGAGCTCGTACTCGGCCTTGGTGACGGCGGCCGGCAGCTTCCCCGGCTTCCGCATCAGCGCGAATCCGGTCCCATGCCGCAAGGCGAGCGCAGGACCGAGCAGGAATCCCCGGGACTCCATGCCCGTGACGAGGTCGACATCGAGGCCCGAGGAGGCCTCGCAGAGCCCGTCAACGACGAGCGCTAGGCCCTTGGGGTCCTTCAGCAGGGTCGTGATGTCGTAGAAGAGAATGCCCGGCTTCGGGAAGTCCGGCACCTCGCGGATCAATGACCTGAGCTCGTCCATGGCAACCCCAATCGTACTTGAGACTGGCCGGCCAGACCCATCGAGCCAGGCCGGGAGCAAGGTCAGGCTCCGCCCGCCTCCTCCCCATCGGATCCGTCGTCAGACCCCTCGCCCTCGTCGGGCTCGCGCAGGATCTCCTCGACAGAGCGGGCGATGTTCTGGGCAGCCGCCTGCTCGACCTGGAACGTGGACGGCTCGCCTGCGCGGGAGGCGTAGACGGCGGTCTGGTCCGGGGACGAGACGCGGACGCGCTCGGTCGATGCCCCCTCGCCCGCTGGCGTCACCGCCGCCTCGATCGCGGGAGCATCGAGCCCGTATCGCGCCTGGGCGGACGCGCTGTCGGACGGGATCTCCGTCGCCGTCAGGCCGCGCAGGCGATCCAGCAGGGTCTGGACAGGCTCTCCCTCGAGCTCGCGCCCGGCATCGGACTCCAGCTGCCACTGGCCATCGGCGCGGACAATGACGACAGAATCGTCGCCGACGCGCACCTCCACGCGGGCAGGGTCGTCGTAGCCGAATCCGAACAGCTTCTTGTCCCGGTAGTCGGCGATGTCCTTGTCGAAGCTCTCGGAGAGCGTCGAGCTGATGCCGTACACGCCTTCCTGATAGCTGCTGCGGGCGTAGTGCGTGTCGCCGCGGCTCGCCACGACGAGCTCATGGCTGCCGCCCGCGTCCATGACCGTGACAGTGGCCAGGGGCCTCGCGAACGAGTACCCTTCCGCGCCGTCGCCTTCCGCCAGCACCTCGGTCATCTCGGCGGTCCTAACGGCTCGGGACAGGTCCCCGACCGTGAAGGAGTCGGCGCGGGTATCGAGCGGCTCGACCATCCGCCAGTCGGAGTCCTGGCGGGCGAACCGAATGGTGCGGGAAGGCGTGCGGATGCTGATCTCCGTGATCGTGCCTTCGTCGACTTGGAGCATTCGCTTGTCGCGCAGGTCGAACACCGACTTCTCGAACGGCGTCTTGTTGTAGGTGTAGACCGTGAAGAGGCGCGGGTCGCCCGCGAGGCGCGCGAACACTCCCGAACCGGTCGGGGTGTCCCGCCCGAACTGCACTTCCCCGCCCCCCTCTTCCAGCTCGAAGCTGACGGCCAGTGCCGGGGCCTCGAGCTGGTAGGGCTCCCAGTCGACGACCGCTTCGGAAACGACGCGCTCCGCGTTCAGCGAAGACAGGCTCGAGACCAGCGCATCGACCGACGAGTCGTCGGCCGGTATTTCGAGGCCCCCGCCGAATTCCCAGGCGCCGTCCCCGTCGCGGACCAACTCGACCGGATCCCCGCCTTCCGACCGCAGCGTGACCTTGCGGACGGCGTCTTCCTCGAGCTCGACGATCTTTGGGACTGGATCGCTGTCGGGCGGCGGATTCTCCCGCGTGTACCAGACTGCGCCGCCAAGCAGCGCCAGCACGACAGCCGCTACGAGAAGTGGATTCGCCTTCATCGCCTTACTTCGCCCATTTCGGTCGCGGCGCCGCGGCGCCGCGCTCCATCCGCTGGTGGCGCATCGCAGCCCACGGCCGGAATGCCTCTAGCGGCGTCCCCACCAGGTCCATACGCCCGTCACGATGATGACAAGCGGCAGCAGCACGAGGCTGCCGAGGAACACGCGGGTCATGTCGCTGCTGGTCATGTCGACCGGGGTGTCCTCCGGATCGCGAGGCCGGATCGAGATCAGGTCCTCGTCGGACGTGAGCCAGTTCATCATGTTGAGCAGCAGGTCTCGGTTGCCTCCCAGCGAGAGGCCGTAATTGGAGGCGAAGCCGAACGATCCCACCGCCACGATGCGCCCCTCCGGCTCGGCCTCTTCCTCGGTGGCGCCAATCTCCTCGCCGTTTCCGGAGTCCTCATCGGCGGGCGCGGCCGGGACATCGTAGGTCCCCGCGACCGCGAGCTTGACAGGACCCGCACGCCGCTCGGACTCTGGTCCGAGAGTCACCGCAGAGTCCTCGATGCGCATGGTGTCGGTCGCGAAGCTGGAACTCGACGTCTCGAAGAGGTCGTCGAGGGTCCAGCCGTCCGGGGACTCCTCGGCCTTCTCGACCGTGCGTGCCCGCGGGAAGAGCGTGGCTACGTTCTCCATGGGCTCGACGATCGGGTGGTACAGGTAGTCCGTCACCAGCGGGGTGAACGGTCCGCCCCCGAACAGCTGCCCGATCGCCGACTCGTCGATGACGACGTCGTTGCGGGCCGCGATGCCCCACTCGGCAAGCAGGGCGACCAGCTTCGGACTGGGCTCGTCACGCCTGCCGCGCTGGTCGGGGAATGCCGGCCGCAGCATCACGAGCGCGCGACCTCCCTGTGACACGTATCCTCGGAGGGCGTCGACCTCCGGCTCGAACAGGTCCGTCGACGGGCCGGGGATGACGAGCACGGTGCAGTGCCCCGGCACGCCGTCGGTGCCCAGGTTCACGTCCTCGAACTGGTAATTCGCGCCCTCGATCTCATCGCGGGCGCTGTAGAAGCCGTCCCGCTCCATGTCGTCGCTGGCGGACTCGCCGTGCCCGGTCACCACGCAAGCGGTCTTCTCCTCGCCCTTCAGTGCGGCGATGATCGTGTTCGTGATGTCCTGCTCGCTGGTCGAGGAGGCCTGCTGGCTGGCGCCGCCGACGTCGATGACCAGAGTGCCGTACGACTTCACGTTCATCGCTTCGGTCTTGATGGGATCCTGGTCGGGATCGACGTACTCCACGCGCACTCGGCTGGAGGCATTCTCGTACCGCTGCAGCATGTCCCTCGCGGCGACGAACTGGGCGGTGCGGTCGAAGTACGACATCGTCACGTCCCGGTCGAGCCCGTCCAGGACCCTGTGGGTCTGGTCGGACAGGCTGTAGAGCCTCTGCTCGGTGAAGTCGAAGGTCTCGTTGTACTGGACACCGAGCCAGTTCGCCGCCACGAGGATACCGGCGAACACGCCGACGTAGAGGGCAGAGTAGCTGCCCGACCGCAATTGCCTGGAACGTAGGAATTCCATCATCCGAGCCTCCTCATGCCTTCCAGCGCAGCGCTTCCAGCGATCGCTTGCTGAGGAACAGCCCGAGCGTGATCGCGCTGAGGTAGTACAGCAGGTCCTTGAGTTCGATGACTCCCCGCGAGAACTGCTCGAAGTGTCCCGAGATCGCGAGGTAGTCGCAGAGCCGGGCGAACGCCGAGGTCTGGAAGGAACTCAGCCAGTTGAGAACCCACAGCAGCAGCAGGACGCCGAACGTGAGCGCGCCGGCAACGATCTGGTTCTTCGTCAGCGTGGAGAGGAACGTGCCGACCGCGAGCATGGCCCCGCCCATCAGCACGAGGCCGAGCAGCGCGACGAGCACCGGTCTCCAATCGGGCGCGGAGTAGACGAAGAGGATCGCCAGGTTGGCCACCGCGACAAGCAGCATGCAGCCGAACAGCATCAGCGCTCCCAGCCACTTGCCGATGATGATCTGGTAGTCCGGAACCGGCGAGGTCAGCAGCAGCTCGATCGTCCCGCTGCGCTTCTCCTCGGCGAACAGCCGCATCGAGATCATGGGCACGAGAAACAGGAGCACGATGGTCATGTTCCCGAGCGTGGGCTCGATGACGAATTGGTTCACGTTCATCGGCGGGGCGCCCATTCCTCCCTGCGCCCCGGCGTTCGCGCTGTAGTCCAGGAAGAACGCCAGGCCGGTGGTGAAGAAGTAGCCGTAGATCAGGGCGAACATCGCCAGCACGATATAGGCAATCGGCGAGGTGAAGTACACCCTGAACTCGCGCATGGCGATCGTCCAGACGTTGCTCATCAGTCTCTGGCCTCCTCATCGGCCGGCGCTTCAGGCACCGGCTCCGCCGCGGCGGCTTCCGCGGCAGGACCGCTTTCGGGCGGCTCGTCGTGCTCATCGCTCTCCGAGACAGCCGCCTCCGCCGCTTCCTCCTGGCTGGTCAGCTTGAGGTAGATGTCCTCGAGGCTGAGCCCAAGCGGCTGCATGGAATACAGGCCCCAGCCGGAGTTGACGACGGCGTCAGCCAAGCGCCTCTGAATGAGATCGTCCTTGTCCACCTCTGCCCGCCACACGATGCGCCCGTTGCGGGCGTCCTGGCGGACCAGGTTGCGGACGCCGTCCAGGTTCTCGAGCCGGCCCTGGACGTCCTCCTCGGGGCCTTCCACGTCCAGCAGGACCGCGTTGGCCCCTTGCAGCTGTGCGGTCAGGTTCTCGGGCGTGTCGCTGGCCTCGATGCGGCCCTCGTTGATGATGATCACCCGACCGCAGGTCCCGGAGACCTCGGGCAGGATGTGGGTGCTGAGAATGATGGTGTGCTCGCCGGCCAGGGAGCGGATCAGCTGGCGAACCTCGATGATCTGCTTCGGGTCAAGGCCCGAGGTCGGCTCGTCCAGGATCAGGACTTCCGGGCAGTGGATCAGGGCCTGGGCCAGGCCGACCCGCTGCCTGTATCCCTTGGAGAGCTTGGCCACCAGGGTGTCCCGCACGTCGGTGCAAGACGTCCGCTCCAGGACGCTGTCGACGCGGCGGGCAATTTCCTTCTTGGCGATGCCCTTGATCCCCGCGACGAATCGCAGGTAGGCGGCCACCTCCATCTCGGGATACAGGGGCGGAGTCTCCGGAAGGTACCCGATGCGCCGCTTGACGGCGATCGGGTCCTCGCTGACATCGATTCCGCCGACGCTTGCGGTTCCGGATGTCGGCGGGAGGAAGCCCGTCAGGATCCGCATGGTGGTGGTCTTGCCGGCGCCGTTCGGACCTAGGAAGCCCACGATCTCGCCGCGGTCAACTTCGAAGCTGATGTTGTCGACGGCTGTTTTCGGGCCGTAGCGCTTGGTGACGCCTTCAACCTGGATCATTGGCTGCCTCGCAGGTGCACTGGGGTAAGGGCCGGGCGGCAGCCGAGGCCGGCCGGCGGGATTCCTATTCCCTTTCTACCTTATCTAGCGGACGGGGCCGAGGGCTGTCAATCGCCGATGCCGGCCGCGCGCGCCAGCGAGTCCGACCCGCAATCCAGCACCCCGTTCTCGCCCTCCAGCGGGACGCTGCCATTGCGATGCGGAGGCCGTCGGCCAGCCCTTGCCGAGACCCGGCAGGAACCGCACTCGAACTGCTGCTCCAGCCGGATGAGTTCGGGCGGCGGGGTCCTGGCTGCGGCGCCCGCCTTCGGGTGCTGGCTACCAACGGGGATGATGTCACCGCCATTCCGGCGAAGTGTTTGGGAAGCTCAGGGACTCGAGGATGCGTCGGAGGCCGCCGGAGGCGCTGTTGAGGTGAGCGAGAATTGCCGCTCCACTGCGGAGCGCGCCGACGTGGCGAGGAAGGTTAGGTGTAGGACTCGCGGCGGGCGACCATCCGAGCATTTGTCATCTCCGGTGCAGCACGAGGGGGTGTAGGTCGTATCTCTCAGGCCATCGCCAACCAAGTTGAAGCTCCGCAGGGACGCCGCCCGAGGCTTTCATGTCAAGAGGTGCGTCCGGAGGACGGACCGCGGGTGCCGGTGAGTGCGCTGAGCACAAAGGAACCGCGGCGCGAAACCACGCTGAGCAACCAACCGGCGATCGGCTCTAACTCGGTTCGCGCAGTCATCGGACAACCGCTGGTGCGATCAGGAACATACCCGCTCATGCTAGGGACGTTGGGGGCCAACTGAGAGTTTGCTGCCTTGAACTGGCGTGAGTTGATCGCCAGAGTTCGAGTATGGGCGCGCAGCCGCAAGCTGGCAGTGCGCTTCGCAGCCTCCGAAGGGCCGGCTCACATGGGACCCTGTATCCAGGAGATCGCAAGACTACTGTCAAGAACCCGTGGACGGCAGTTGGCAGGGGGCAGCTCGGCAAGATGCTCGCCAGCATTGAGACCTACAGAGACGAGTCGTAGCGCGAACGGCGGAACTAGACCCGGAGGACGGAACAGATAGAGGACCGAACAGATGCCTGACATCTACAACTATCCGGCCAAGGTCGAACGCGACGATGATGGGCGCTATCTTGTCGCCTTCCCGGATTTCGGGTGGGGTGCAACCGACGGTGCGGGCCGTGACGAGGCGCTGGCCGAGGCAAGGGACCTGCTGCGCGAGCTCATCACAGCCACAATTCTGGAGGGCGGGGATCTGCCACAGCCCTCTCATGGCGGAAGCGGACGGCCCGTGGTAGTTCCGCCGGTGCACATTGCGCTCAAGGCAGCGCTGCACGAAGCGTGGCGCGAAGCCGGGATTTCGCAACGCAGCCTTGCACGCGACCTCAATATGAACGAAATCGAGGTGCGGCGCCTGCTGGATCCCGATCACAGCACCAAGACCGAAACGATCGAGCGTGCCTTGAGTTGTCTGGGGAAGCGCGTAAGCGTGACCGTCGGCGAGGCTGCGCGATTGGCCTCGTGCTAGCCGGCAACCGCAGGGTCTGAAGCGATCGCTACTGCGGGACAATCAACTGACCGAGTACAGCCGCGGCAGCGCCTCATCTTCCGCCGGGAAGGCCTCGGGTTACAATCTGGCGCGGGTAGTGAGCGGGACCCAGCCGGTTGCGAGTGCCGACCGCTAAGGTCCGACCGGCGGCACGTGTGCCGCTTTGATGTTAAGCACTTCGCGGTTCCCAAGGGGCGTCGCACCAGAATGGATGGGTTGGCGCATCTCCTGCATCCTTGCTGATGGTGGTACACGATTTCCACGTCGGTCGGTGCTTGAGTCCCCCGGAGCTACGTGAAATAGGCCCGCCACTGGTCGCCGGTGCAGGTGACCCACCGCCCGCTACACCGGTCCGTGAGCCCTTAGGGTGTCATGTGCGGCGCTACCCAAGTCGAACTGTAAGGACTATGTCAATATCAGGAATGTATTACGAAAAAAGTTGCATGGTGCGAGTGAACCGTATAGAATGAAACTAGACACAGGCAATGAGGGCTCAATTCTCGGTATCGGCAAGGGGCACCTGCTCACGTGGTTGCAATACCGTGACTAACTCCCTGTTCGGGAAGCTGCGAGAGTTCTGCAACCATTTGAGGCCAGAGCGCGTCGAGGCTTGGAAGAGCGAGAAGCGCTCGGTGACGGTCTTCGATCAATGTAGGCGGCTGACGGCATTGCGGGCCGATCCGTACCACTACCTGCGCGGCATTCTGGTCGGCGTGGCAGACGGGCCCGTCTTCAGCGTCCACACCGCGTTCCAGGCCTTCTGCCGACACGGGCAAGCGCCGTGCGTCCCGCCATGGAAGACGCTCGGGCAGTGCAGATCCATCGACGTGGTCACACTTGGCACCAAGGCGATTCGCAAGCGGCGGTCGCTCTATGTGTTCCCCAAGCTAAGTCCCAAGCGAACGTATTCGCCCGAACGTCGGAACCTGCCAAGCAAGTCCGACAGCCTGCCGACGAGGAGGTTCGGCCGATGAAGGGTGAAACACCGGCGGTCGCACCCGGTGGCGAGATCGTCGTCTATGAGAGCCCTGACGGTGAAGTGCGCGTCGATGTGCGTCTGGAAGAGGAGACCGTATGGCTTTCGCAACGAGATATGGCGACCGTGTTTCGGACGTCAACTGACAATGTCGGCTTGCACCTTAAGAACATTTTCTCCGATCAAGAACTGACCGAGAGGGCAACTACCGAGGATTTCTCGGTAGTTCGGACCGAGGGGCGGCGTCGCGTGCGCCGACAGGTGAAGCACTACAATCTCGACGCCATTATCTCGGTCGGGTACCGCGTCAACTCCAAGCGCGGTGTGCGGTTTCGGCAGTGGGCGACGCGCACCCTGCGCGAGCACCTAGTGCTCGGCTACACCGTGAACGAGCGAAGGCTGGCCGAGCGTGGTCTGGAAGAGGCGCGGCAGACTCTCGACCTGCTCGCGCGGACGCTTCAGAGCCAGGCTCTGGTAGACGATACCGGGCAGGCTGTGCTCGACGTGATTTCCGCCTATGCCGACACCTGGCGCCTCCTCCTGCAATACGACGAGGATCGCCTGAACGCGCCCCACGGCGCGCTGCCGGCCAAGACTGCGCTCGACGTCGACCAGGCCCTCGACGCGGTCGCCAGGTTCAAACGAGACCTTGCTGCGAAAGGCGAGGCCACGACGCTGTTTGGAAGCCCGCGCGGTGACGCGCTCGCGGCCATCCTCGGCAACCTCGAGCAGACCATGTTCGGCGAAGGGCTCTATCGCAGCCGCGAGGAAAAGGCGGCGCACCTGCTGTATTTCGTCGTGAAGGACCATCCATTTACGGATGGGAACAAGCGAATCGGCGCTCTACTGTTCTTGCTCTACATGAAACAGGAGGGCATGCCGCATCAGCTCGGTCCGGAGGCGTTGACTGCCCTCACCCTGTTGATCGCCGAAAGCATGCCGGCCAACAAGGACCTGATGATCCGCCTCGTCATGAATCTCCTGACGACTCACGCCGAATGAGCGCGATGACCGAATTCGAAGCAGAATGCGCAGATCTCGCATGACCCGGCGGTCGGGATGAGGCCTTGTCGAGGTAGATCGGATATGGCGTGACAGTGCCACCCGCGTACAAGGCAGCTGCCTGGCGCGGTCCGCGTCCGAGACGAGGCGCGCGATCCGGGATGGTGCCTTCAGCAATTGCTCCGCGGTCTCGGGTCCCTTCACCAGCCGCTTGGCTGCAATCACTATCACGTGTGCAGAATGCTGCTTGATGCCCACGCATTCTCCAGACCGGTAACGGATCCGCTTGTCCTTCGTGACAGCGACACAATCCCTCTGCGCGACAAGCACAATCCACTCATGCTCAGTCGCGTTTGCCTGAAGGTGATCATCGTGCACTTCAACCGCCAGGGCCTGCTAGCTCAGACGCTTGGGAATGATGTGAGATCCAAGGCTGCGATCCAAGAAGAGCGCAGGGGCCTCAGGCAGCCGCCTGGAGCTCGTACCGGATTGCTTCCTCGATCCCTGCATCGCTGAGTCCGTAGTCGCCCGTCAAGTCGCTAACGGACTCACCAGCCTTGTAGCGCTCGGCGACAATCTCGGCAGCCACACCGGTGCCGTCAATTACCGGTCGGCCCCCGGAAAGAGCGGGATCGATCACGATGATGGACGGCGCCCCCTCAATGTTCTCCCGCGTGTACGGAAACAGCCTGACGGGAATCTCGGCTGGATTGCGTTGGATCCGTCGTAGCGCGGCATCAAGAACCTCTCGCATTGCAGTCTGAGCCTGTCGGCTGGCATTGATCAACTGGCCGTATTCTCGGACGAACAGGTCGAGTCCGTCAGTCAGCAGGTGGTAGCTGATCAAGGGATGCCTTTCGTCGATTGGGCGTCGGGCGCGTTGTCTCAAGCACTCGATCGCGTCCCGAATCGCGGGCGTCTTCACGAAATGCCTGCGACGCAATGCGGCAAGGACATGCAGTTCGGCGAGATCGAGGAACGAGAGCTGGTGGGGAGGACCGCCCGGCACGCCTAGCAACGCTCCATTTCCCTTGCGTCCGACGGCCTAGGAGCGGATCGTTCCCTCCGGCACGCAGAGATAACGCGCGGCCTCCGGAATGGAGTACCCGGGAAGGTCCAGAAGGCCCAACCTGTCCGTCGCATTCGCCGTCACTGTGCCCGCCGTTGCAACCCGCAGTCTTGTCCGAGTGGTCCGCCTTGCAAGAACACGTGCGGACGAACCGCGATCGAAGCCGCAGTTCAAGGATATGCGGTTGCAACACAGATGGTGAGAGATGTTGTCCCGTAATCGAGTTCGCTGGTCGATGCTTGGGGCATCCTCCGGGCGGTGCCTGAACACGCGAGACCATGAAGTACCCGGAATGCAACCTTCCTGTGCACCTTCGATTCGTTGCGGGTCGTCCGCCCTGGGGCGGCGCTATAATGGCTCGCGCTGGCAGGGGCTTCTGGGGATGTCGCAGGGGCCGCTTCCAGGAAGGAGCACCCCAATGTCCCGTACCGTTTCCCTCCGCACCGTCCTCCTCGCCTGCTGCCTCGTGCTGGGGGCAGTGGCGTACCACGGCTCGACCGAGGACATGATGGTGTCGACCGCCAAGGCGTGGCTCGCATCCCTCAACGGCAACCAACTGCCGCA
The DNA here is from genome assembly GCA_965263255.1 of Bryobacterales bacterium. Classification (GTDB taxonomy): domain Bacteria; phylum Acidobacteriota; class Terriglobia; order Bryobacterales; family UBA6623; genus VXMF01. The sequence continues at coordinate 4,120,663 of CBDHHA010000008.1, read as the reverse complement.
CGCGAAGTTCAATCTGGACAGCCCGGACTACGAGACCTGGCATTTCGTTCCCGACAACAACTTCGTCACACAGCGGGGCTACAGCCGCAACGGGGTGACCTACAAGGACATGACTCCGGAGCAGCGGTCGCTCGCCGACGCGCTGTTGGCGGCCTCGCTGTCGAGGGCCGGCTTCGTGTCGGTAAAGACAATCATGAGCCTCGAGGAGGTCTTGCGCATCCAGGAGAGCGACACCGTCGGCCGCCGCGACGTGAACGTCTATCACGTGAGCATCTTCGGCGAGCCGTCGACGGAGGGCGACTGGGCCTGGCGGTTCGAGGGGCACCACGTCTCGCTCCACTTCCTAATGCGCGACGGCAAGCTCGTGTCGACCTCCCCAACGTTTCTGGGCGCCAACCCCCACGAAGTGCGCGACGGTCCGCGCAAGGGAACGCGGCCGCTGGGGGGGCGCGAGGACACCGCCCGCAAGCTGATGATGTCCCTCGAGGGCGATGCCCGCAAGGCCGCCCTGATCGACTCGACTGCCTACCGGGACATCCTCACGGGGGCAGACACGCGGGCAAGCTTGGAGGGACAGCCCCAGGGCCTCGCGGCGTCCGCCTTGAGCGACGCGCAGTACGGGATGCTGCTCGAGGCTGCGGATCAGTACGCCGTCTCGATGCCGGCCGAGCAGGCCGAGAGGCGCAAGCGGATGGTGCGGGAGACGCCTCGCGACAAGCTGTTCTTCGCGTGGGCCGGATCGGTCGAGCCGGGCGGCGGGGACTACTATCGGATCCAATCGCCGGAGTTCCTGATCGAATACGACAACACGCAGAACCGCAACAACCACAGCCACAGCGTCTGGCGGGAGTTCGACGGCGATTTCGGGCGCGACGTCCTGGCGGCTCACTACCGCCTCGACCTCCACGGCCTCGGACCAAGCGGGCTGCTGGCGGCGGACTAGCCGTCCCGGGCCCGCGGGCCCGCTCGCGCGGAATCCCAACGCGCGCAAATCGATTGCCCGTGCCCCTGGCGGCGCGGTAGGATTGTCTGTCTATGCCCAACGAACCAACACGGGAATTCGGCTTCGAGACGAGGTCCCTCCACGCCGGACAGCGTCCGGACCCGGCGACCAACGCCAGGGCCGTTCCGATCTACCAGACCACGTCGTACGTCTTCAACGACAGCGCGCACGCCGCGTCCCTGTTCGCCCTGCAGGAATTCGGCAACATCTACACCCGCATCATGAACCCCACGAACGGGGTCTTCGAAGAGCGGATGGCGGCGCTGGAGGGCGGTATCGGGGCCCTCGCGACCGCGAGCGGACAGGCTGCGCAGCTGCTCGCGATCTCCAGCCTGTGCCAGAGCGGCGACGAGATCGTGTCCTCGGCGACGCTGTACGGCGGCACCTACACCCAGTTCGACACGACCTTCCGCCGGTTCGGCTACAACACGATCTTCGTCGACCCGGACGATATCGACAACTTCCGCAAGGCCATCACCGACAAGACCAAGGTGATCTACGTCGAGACGATCGCCAACCCCCGGATGAACGTCATCGACATCGAGGGTGTCGCCAAGATCGCCCACGAGCACGGCATCCCGCTGATGATCGACAACACCTTCGCCACGCCCTACCTGTGCCGGCCGATCGAGTTCGGCGCCGACATCGTCGTCCATTCGGCCACCAAGTTCATCGGCGGACACGGCACCTCGATCGGCGGCGTGATCGTGGACTCCGGCAAGTTCGACTGGAACAACGGCAAGTTCCCGATGCTGACCGAGCCCAGCCCCGGCTACCACGGCATGGTCTTCACGGAGACCTTCGGCGCGCTGGCCTACATCCTGAAGTGCCGGGTGGAGGGCCTGCGGGACCTCGGTCCCTGCATGTCGCCGCACAACGCCTTCCTGTTCCTGCAGGGGCTCGAGACGCTGGCATTGCGGATGCGCAAGCATTGCGCCAACTCCCTCGCGATCGCCAAGCATCTCGAGGCGCACCCGTTGGTCACCTGGGTGCAGCACGCCGACCTGCCGTCCAGCCCGTACCGCGCCATGGCGGCCAAGTACCTGCCGGAGGGCCAGGGAGCGGTGTTCACGTTCGGGATCAAGGGCGGACGGGAAGCCGGCCGGAAATTCATCGACGCCGTCCAGCTGTTCTCGCACCTGGCGAACGTGGGCGACGCGAAGAGCCTGGTCATCCACCCGGCGACAACGACCCACCAGCAGCTCAGCGCGGCAGACCACGCAGCGGCCGGAATCACCGAGGACATGGTGCGGCTGTCAATCGGCCTCGAAGACCTTGACGACCTGATCTGGGATCTCGACCAGGCCCTGGCCGCATCCCAGCAGGACTGATCCCGGCCCAGTAGGGGAATGCACCGGGCCGCGCAGCCCGATTGTCGCAACGCGGCGGCAGGCGGAGCCCCGTCGCCGAGACGGCCCTACGAGATTCCATAATCGGAATCCGGTTTTTGGAAGCAATTCTGCCGGGTTTCGGTCGCAACGGACAGAATAATAAGGGCTTATCGGGCCGATTCTGCGCAGAACGAAGGGCTGGGCTGGCCTATATTGGAAGTGAGGAGCGGCCGGCCGGGCCTGCGGGCTGGGCTGGCTGCTACCCCACATGCTTCAGTCTCACGAATTAGCGAGGCGCTGCGCTCCTTGGGTCGCCCTGGCGGCCCTGGGGGCGCTGTCGCTCGGCAACTGGGTCGAGCGAGGACGCTTCGGGGTGCCGGAGGACGGAGTCATGTGGAGCGACTCGGAGGCGGGCGTTGCCGCCTCCCGGGTTGCCTCGGAAAGCCCGGGCGCGCTGGTGGGGCTGCGCCCGGGCGACATTCTGACATCGATCGGGGGACAGCCGGTGCGGGAGGCCCTCGACGTTACCCGGATCCTGCACGAGGTCGGGGCGTGGAGACGGACCGAGTACTTGGTAGAGAGGGCCGGGGAGCCCCTCCACATCTCGGTCGTCGTCGGCCAGAGCACCAGCCGCGGCGCGGTAGGCACGTTCCTGTTCGCGCTGGCCTGGATCTACGCGGCGATCGGGGCCTGGGTGCGTCAGAAGGGTCCCGCGACTCCGGCGGCCAGCCGATTCTACGCCTTTTGCCTGGCGTCGCTCGCCGTCTACGCCCTGAGCGCGTCCGGACGCCTCGAGGGCCTGGACCGGCTGGTGTACTGGGCGGACTCCTGGGCGCTGCTGCTGATGCCGGCGCTCTTCCTCGACTTCTGCTCCCGGTTCCCGGACGGGGAGGCCCGGCACAGGCGCCTGGTGCAGGCCGGCTACGGCCTCGCAGTCGCGGTGGGCGCCGCTCACCACGCCGCTGCGGGCGGCTGGGTCACGGGGGAAATCCAGGACCCGGACCTGCTGCGCTTTTTCTCGACCGCTCCGCTGGCGCTGCTCTGCGCGGAACTGGCCGCGGCCGGGGCGATCGTCCGGATGCGGGTCCGCGGCACGGCCGACCCGGAGAAGGAGCTGCAAGCGAGATGGCTCCTACTTGGGATTCTCGCGGCCGTCGTGCCATTCGCCCTGCTCTACGCGATACCGTTCGCGGCGGGCTCGGCGCCGGGTGCCAATCAGGCGTTCTCGGTCTTTTCCCTGGCCGCGCTGCCGCTGGCGATCGCGGTGGCGCTGGCCCGGTACCGCCTTCTGGACATCGAACTTGTATGGAGGCGGGCGGTCGCGGCGGCGGCCGCGGCCGCGATCCTGCTTGCGGGAGGGTACCTAGCCCTCTTCCGGAGCGGCATCCCTGAGGCCTGGCTCGACCGCTACGGGCCTCTGGTGTGGCTCGGATCCCTAGGCGTCGCGGCAGGACTGTACCGGCCGCTGTACGGCCGGCTAGCGGCCTCGTTCGAACGGCGCGCCCATCGCGGCCGCTTCGAGGAGCGGCGCGCATTGGCAGCGTTCGCGACGGAAATCGCTTCCGAGACGGATCCCGCGCGGATGGTATCCGCCGTGCGCAGCCGGCTGGCCCGCGCCCTCGGGGTGAGCCGGGTCTGCGTGCTCGTGCGCGAGGATCCCTCTCAGGACGCCGCGCCGCTGTTCCGGCAGGTGCCGGAGGGCGAGGGCGGGGAAGATGCGACGCAGCTGCTGATCGACACCAGCGCCCTGGCCGCGCACGCATCGCGCCCGGACGGTCCGGCCGTTGTCACCGGGTCACCGGACAAGGAGCTGCCGGCGTCGCTGGCGCAGCTGGGCTGCAACCACTTCGTGCCGTGCCGCATCCGCGAGCGGACGCTGGCGTGGATCGCGCTCGGCCGCACCGACCGGGGCCGCTTCCTGAACAGCGAGGACCTGTCCCTGGTCCAGGCGCTGTCGACCCCGTTCGCGATCGCCCTCGAGAACGCCCGCCTGTACACGCGGATCCAGGCCCGTGCGGAGGAGTACCAGCGCCTCAAGGACTACAACGAGAACATCGTCGAGTCCCTCTCCGTGGGCATCGTCGTGCTCGACAGCGGCGGCCGTGTCCAGAGCTGGAACGCGCACCTGGAGCTCGCGCTCCACATTTCGAGGGACGAAGCCCGCGGACGCCGGCTGGAGGAGCTGCTGCCGGCCGAGCTCGCCGAGCGCATCGCGGAATGCCAGGACGAGAAGGGCGCCGGCTCGGTCGCCAAGTTCCGGCTGCGACCCTCCGAATTCCCCGCGGAGTTCCGCCCCGCCGATGGCGGGGACGCCGCTGAGCGGATCCTCAATGTCGCCGTGGCGCCGCTCATCGACAAGCGCTTCGAGAGGGTCGGCCATCTGCTGGTCCTCGATGACGTCACGGAGCGCGTGGAACTCGAGGAGCGGGTCGTGCAGGCGGACAAGCTCAGCTCCGTCGGCCTGCTCGCGGCAGGGGTGGCCCACGAGGTCAACACACCGCTCGCCGTGATTTCCAGCTACTCGCAGATGCTCGCTGGCAAGGTGGCGCAGGGCAGCGACGAGGAGCGGATGCTCGGGAAGGTGGCGGAACAGACCTTCCGGGCCAGCGAGATCGTGAACTCGCTGCTGGACTTCTCCCGCTCGTCGAGCGCCGAGATGGCCCCTTGCGAGATCGGCGCCGTCATCCGCGACACGGTCGACCTGGTCGCTCCCCAGTTGGGGAAAGGCCGGATCGAGGTAGATCTGAGCCTGGATGACGGGGCCTTCGTGCTGGCCAGCCGGAACCGGCTCCAGCAGGTGTTCCTGAATCTCATCCTGAACGCCCGCGACGCGATGCCCGACGGCGGCGCGCTCCGCATCACGGCTCGCGCAGTGGAACCATCGGCCGAGTCCGGGCACGTAAGCGTGCAGGTTGAGGACACGGGTGCCGGAATCGCCCCCGAGGACCAGCGCCGCGTGTTCGATCCGTTCTTCACGACCAAGCAGGCCCGCCAGGGAACCGGCCTGGGGCTGGCAGTGACCTACGGGATCGTCCGGGAGCACTCCGGTACGATTGCCGTAGCGAGCCAGCCGGGTCGCGGGACGCGATTCGAACTCCGGTTCCCGCTCGCCGCGCAATCGGCGCATGCCTGACGAAGCCGCGGTTGCCGCTGAAGAGACCAGGCCGCGCATCCTGGTCGTCGACGACGAGCCCGCGATCGTCGAGACCCTGCGCCTTGTCCTCGAGGAGGCCGGCTATGCCGTGTCGGCCGCCCGGACGGCGGGAGAGTGCCTGGAGACAATCGCCCGCGACCCTTGCGACCTGGTCCTGCTGGACCTGATGCTGCCCGACCGGTCGGGCCTCGAGACGCTGGAGGACATTCGCAGGATCGACCGCGACCTGCCTGTCGTCATGGTCACGGCGTACGGCTCGATCGACGTGGCGGTCGAGGCCACGCGACTGGGCGCCTCGAATTTCCTGACCAAGCCTTGGAACAATACCAAGCTGCTGCTGGAGATCGGCCAGACGCTGGAGCGCCGGAGGCTGGAGACGGAGAACCTCCGGCTGCGAGGCGAACTTGGCATGGCGGGACCGCTGGACAACCTCATCGGCAAGTCCGAGGCGATGCTGCGGGTATTCGTCCTGATCCGGCAGGTGGCTCGGACTACGTCGACCGTGCTGGTGTCGGGCGAGAGCGGCACGGGCAAGGAAGTCGTCGCGCGGGCCATCCACAAGGCCTCCCCCCGGGCCGACAAGCCGTTCGTGACCGTCAATTCTGGGCGGATCCCCAACGACATGCTCGAGTCGACGCTGTTCGGCCATGTCCGGGGTGCCTTCGCCGGGGCCGACAGCGACCGTCCCGGGTGCTTCGAGATTGCCGATGGCGGGACCGTCTTCCTGGACGAGATCGCTAGCCTCACGGCGGAGACCCAGCTGCGGCTGCTGCGGGTGATCCAGGAGCGGGAATTCGTGCCGGTGGGATCGGACAATCCTGTGAAGGTGGACGTGCGCATTCTGGCGGCGACCGGCTCGGGCCTGACCGAGGCAGTCGAGCGGGGTGCGTTCCGCCAGGACCTGTACTACCGGCTGAACGTGATCGGGATCGAGGTGCCCCCGCTGAGGGACCGGATCGAGGACGTGCCGCTGCTCGTGGACGAGTTCCTTACGCAGGTCTGCCGGCGGGAGCACAACCACTTCCTCGACCACGATGGCCATTCACGGCTCCGCTTCAGCCCCTCGGCCCGGCAGATGCTTATGGCGCACGACTGGCCGGGGAATGTCCGTGAGCTGCGCAACGTGGTGGAGCGGGCGGTCGTGCTGGCGACCCAGGAGGAACTGGGCCCCGAGGTGCTTCCTTCTGGAATTGCCCGGGCGGACTCCCCGCCCCGCCCCGGACGCGCGCCGGTAGCGGCCGGCAGGGCGGACGCAAGTCTCTCCGAGCTCGTCGAGGACTACGAGCGGAGCGTCCTCGTAGACCAGCTGGAGCGGCACGGGTACAACCAGACGGAGACCGCCAAGGCCCTGCGAGTGGCGCTGTCCACGCTCAACCAGAAGATCCAGCGGCTCGGAATCGAGACCAAGCACCGACGGTAGGGCTAGCAGTCTGGCTGCACCGCCGACTTCGGCTTGCGGGGCATCGCCCAGGCGCCTCCGGAGGCGCCCGCAGGCGCTCGCGCCGGGCCGGTTGACAGGCTCGATCCCCAACGCGTACTTTCAGTTCTAGCCCCTGGCCGCGTTGCGCGATGGAAGATAGAAAGCTCGTCGAGCGGCTGCAGGCCGAGAACACCCGCCTAAGGCTGGCCGTTGAGGAGCTCTCGATCCTGAACGAGATCTCGACAGCGGTCTCGTCCACGTCGTCCCTCGACGAGACCGTGGACCTGATCGTGCAGAAGTGCGTCAAGCACTTGAAGGTCGAGCAGGGCGCAGTGCTGCTGTTCGACAAGCTCGATGCCGCCTCGTCGCTCAAGACGATGGTCCGGAAGGTGGACGCGGAAGCCGGCGAGATCCCCATGCGGCTCGGGGATCAGATCACCGGCTGGATGATCAAGAACCAGAAGCCCCTGCTGGTCAGCGACTTCGACCAGGAGACGCGCTTCCGCGCGCCGTCCGGCCGGGGCGGCATCCAGTCGCTGCTGGCGGTTCCGATGAAGCTGAAGGGCCGACTGATCGGCGTGGTCAACGTATTCAACAAAAAGGGTGGGACGGGTTTCAGCGCGGGCGACCAGCGGCTGCTCAGCATCATTGCCACCCAGTCCGCGCAGGTCGTCGAGAACGCCCGGCTCATGGAGGAGCAGAAGGCCCTCGAGATTCTGCAGGAAGAGCTCCGGCTGGCCAGGCAGATCCAGGAGAACCTTCTCCCGAAAGGGCCTCCGGAACTCGACGGCTACGAAGTCGCCGGCCTGTCCGAGCCGGCCAAGCGGGTGGGTGGGGACTACTTCGACTTCCTCCCGCTCGGGCCGGGCCGGGTCGGACTCTGCCTGGCGGATGTCTCCGGAAAGGGCATCACCGCGGCGCTGCTGATGTCGAACGTGCAGGCGACGATCCGCAGCCAGAGCCGGATGGCCGCCGACGCCGGCGCCTGTGTCGCCCGATCCAACGACATGCTGCACGCGAGCACGGATTCGGACAAGTTCGTGACCATGTTCTACGCAGTGCTGGACACGCAGCGGAACCGTCTCGAGTACTGCAACGCGGGCCACAACCCTCCGGTGATGCTCGCGGGCGGCAACGGGACCGCCCTGCTGGAGACCGGCGGGCCCGTGCTTGGCGTGCTGCCTGGATTCCCCTACCAGCGGGGCGAGGTCGAATTCTCGCCCGGCGAGACTCTGCTGGTCTACAGCGACGGCTTCAGCGAGGCGATGAACGGGCACCTCGAGGAATTCACCGACGAGCGGATCCGCGCCTCGGCGGCGGAGGCGGCGGGACTGGCACCGGGTCCGATGGTGGACGCGCTGCTGCAGGAAGTGACGGAATTCCGGGGCGAAGCGCCGCAGGCCGACGACATGACGATCATGGCTGTGCGCAGGCGCCCGGCCTGAGACGCTGCCAGCCGGGTTAGTTCCGGGCCGCGGCAACCGTCCCCGCCAGTTCCTGGCTGCGGCGGACGCAGTCCGGGATGCCTAGGCCGGTATAGCCGTTCCCGGCGAGCAGCAGGCCGGGCAGGTTCCGCAGCCTCTCGCCGATCGATCGGACGAGCTCGGCGTGGCCCAGGCCGTACGCAGGCATGGCCCCGGGCCAGCGATACACGCGGCTGCCCAGAGGCGGGGCCTTCAGGCCCATCCAGCGGCGCAGTTCCGCCTCGACCGAATCCGCGGAATCGCCGTCGCCCGCAAGGATCGCCGCCTCCGCGCGATCGCCCGTCAGGAACGCCCTCAGCAGCACCCTGCCGGGGTCCGACCGCCCGTCGAACTTGGTGTTGACCCAGGTACAGGCCGCCACCCCCGCCCGCTCCGCGCTGGGAACGAGGAATCCGAAGCCGTCGAGCGGGTGGGCAAAGTCGGGTCTGGAGTAGCAAAGGGCGACCACGGCCGAGGACGAGTAGCGAATCGCGCCCAGATCCGCGGCGAGGCCGGGGGCAGCAGCATGCAACAGGCGGCCCGCCTCGTGTGCCGGCACGGCGAGGATCACCTCGTCCGCCTCCACCGATGCTCCGTCCAGCCGGAGGATCCAGCAGCTGTCCGAGCGGTCCACCCGCAGGACGGCGCTGCGGACGATCTCGCAATGGGCGGCAATCTGCCGCTCGAGGGCGTCCACCAGCGATCCGAGGCCGTCGCGAAGGGTCAGGAACAGCGGCCCGTCCGGTTGCCGTCGACGGGCTCTGAAGGTGCCCCGCAGGATGCTGCCGTAGCGCCTCTCGTACTCGACGATTCGAGGCATCACCTGTGCGGCCGAGAGTTCTTCCGGCTGCACGCCGTACACGCCCGCCATCATCGGCTGGGCGAGGTAGGCGACCGCCTCGGGTCCGAAGTGGTCGCGCACGAGGTCGGCTACCGAGCGGTCGGGCTGCTCGCTGGGGCGGCGGAACCACTCCAATGCCATTCGCGCCTTCGTGGCCGTGCCGAACAGCCGGGTGGTCAGGACCTGCCAGGGCTTCGCGGGCGAGAGCATGCGCATGCTGTCCGGCAGGGGTAGGAGCCGCCCGTCCCTGACGACGAAGGTCCTCCTCCGGCGGTCGTTGGACCCGACAACCTCGCTGCCGAGGCCCAAGTCGTCGACGAACGAGCGCATCCAGCGCTTTTCGGCGAGCCAGCTGTCCGGACCAGCCTCGATCAGGCAGCCGTGGGCGCGCTCCGTGCGGACCAGGCCGCCCGTGAGCGGCTCCCGCTCGAAGAGGGTGCAGGGTATTCCCTCGCGGCCCAGGTAGTAGGCGGCAGCCAGCCCCGAGATTCCGCCGCCGACGACAGCGACCCGCTTCATCCGGCTGATTCGCGGGCGTGCTCCCGGACCATGCTCACGGCGGCGCGGACATGCTCGACCGGCGTTTCGGGAATGATCCCGTGGCCGAGGTTGAAGATGTGCCCGGGCCGGCCTGCGGCGGCATCGAGCACGCTGCCGATCTTTGCGCGCAGCTCGGGAAGCGGCGCAAGCAGGGCGAGCGGATCCAGGTTCCCCTGCACGGCGACATCCGGACCCACCCGGTCCCAGGCGGAACCGAGGTCGACCCGCCAGTCGAGTCCCAGCACGTCGCCGCCGGCACGCCGGAACAGCTCGAGATACGCTCCGTTGCCGGTGCCGAAGTGGATCACGGGCACGCCCTCGGCCTGCACCCGCCGGATCAGCGTCCTGGAGTGCGGCAGGGCGAACCGCTCGTAGTCAGCAGGCGAGAGGGCTCCGGCCCAGCTGTCGAAGACCTGGATCGCTGAAGCCCCGGCGGCGACCTGCGAGGCGGCGTACGGAACCAGCACCTCCACGATCCGCTCCATTAGCTCCTGCCATGTCGCGGGTTCCGCCCACATCAGGCTCTTGGTCCGGGCGTAGTGGCGCGAGCCCCCCCCTTCGATCATGTAGCTGGCCAGGGTGAACGGCGCGCCGACGAAACCGATTACCGGCACGCTGTCGTCCAGCTGGCGCCGCGCCAGCGAAATGGCCTCGCCGACGTAGTCGAGGTCGGCCGATCGACTCGTCTCCAGACGGCGCACGTCTGCCGCGGACCGCACGGGCGGATCGATCCGAGGGCCGTCCCCCCGCACGAACTCGACCCCGAGCCCCATTGCCTCGAGCGGCAGCAGGAGATCCGCGAATATGATCGCGGCGTCGACATCCAGCGCCTCGATCGGCTGCTGGGTGACCTCGGCAGCCAGCCGGGGCGACTTGCAGATCTCCATGATGGAGTGGCTCCGGCGCAGCTGGCGGTACTCGGCCATGTAGCGGCCTGCCTGCCGCATGAACCAGACCGGCGCGCAGTCCGTAGCTTCGCGGGCACAGGCGCGAAGGAATCGCTCGCGCATTGCGGGCAGTATAGCAGATCGGAGATCAACTTGTTGAAAAACAAGTACTTATCATTCAGCAGACGGCAGTCGCGGGAGTCGCTTCCAACCGCCCCGGGCGTCAGAATCCGGACTGCGGGGTCCGCTCGTACCGCCTTCCGAAGCCGCCGGGGGGAGTCAGGTGCGGCAGAGCAATGACGGGCTCCTGTCCCAGGTACACCGAGCGCGTGCCGACCTGGACGTACGTGCGCCGGCGCAGCTCGCCGTCCGCTTGCGCGAAGACGCGGATGCCCGTGCCGGTGCCGCGGGAGGATTCGAACCCAGGCAGCACCTCCACGGGCAGGTAGCCGGCAAGGCCCGAGACCTGGCGGAGGACGATGTACCGCTTCCGCCTGGTATGCCACCGGAGCACCCTGAGTATGTCGAAGTCATGGACCTGGCCGGGCTCGCTGGACTGGAACCAGGTCCATACCGGCACGGTCTCGCCCGCCGACCCGTCTTCGGCGACGTCGGTGCGGAAGTGCGCGACGATCGAGCGGCCCTCGGCAAGCGCTGCCACGTCGATCGGGATATCGGGATAGACCATGTTGGCGAGGAGCCAACCGACGGCGCCGGCATGCGGAATGCGCACCAGGTACCAGTAGTCCTCGCCTGTGGGCGCGTACCGGCGAGAGCGGTCGGCGGCCGCGGCAGGCAGGCGATCAACCAGCATCCGGTCGAGAATGTCGAAGCGCTCGTCCTTAGCCAGCTGGTAGAGGGTCGGAGCCCAGCGGTACGGCTCGGTATGAACGTTCAGCGTGTCGCGCGCCCGGGCCCCGCCCTGGCTCTGCAGCGTGGCGCTGGCCCGGGTCAGCGACCGATGCTGGCTGCGAAGGGGACCGTCGAGCAGCAGGGTGCCGGGCACCCATCCCTCCAGCCTGTCCGGGGTCCGGACGCGAACGAAGCTTCGATGCGTGTCCAGCACCGCCACTTCGGTATCAAACCCGAGAACGGTCAGTACCGGGGCGTCATGCTCCAGGCTGCCGTACAGTTCCACCCGGTTGCGGGAGTAGCGCACGTCGCCGGAAGGTTCGTCGGCCGCTCCGCCGCAAGCGGCGAGCAGGCCTGTGACCATCAGGGCGGCGGCGGGACGGCGGCAGATGAATGCTAGCAGGGCCATTCCCGGTCTCTCGCGGGCCGTCCGGCCGCCTTGGATCGCGGCTGCTGCTGCCCCTTGCGTGCCTCCAATTGAACCAGATGATGGCGAGTGTTGCGACACTACGGGAACTGCTCTAGAGGGCAGGGGCACGGCAGGCCGTGGCAGACAGGGACAAGGTCATTTGCGGCGACTGCAAGCAGCCGCTCCCTCATGGCGCCCAGAGCAGCCGGAGAGGCCGTGTCGCCGAGTCCGAGCCGTACTGCCCGGACTGCAATGACAGCACGCCGGAAGCACTCGCGTGCCCGCACTGCGGAAGCGGAGTGTGCGCCAAGTGCGGGAGCATCCTGGAATCCCCCGAGGACCTGGGATACGGGTGACCAGCGGCGCCTCCCGCAGGTAACCTTGCCCGCCCGCGGTGTGCCTATCTGATTGAGACCGGCCTGCCGGCAAGGCGGACCGGCCGGCGGGCGAGGTCCGGGCCGTCGAGGGTCGGGCTGGAGTCCTGCACTGAGAATGAATTGGAGGAAACACACATGACGGGAAACCTGCGCCGAACGGCGCTACTTTGCGCGCTCGTGGTCGTCGCGATGCCGGTTGCGACGGCCGACAACCACGGCTTCTTGGAGGAGTCCAAGGCACGGCTCCAGCAGCTGGAAGAGAAGTTCACGGGCCTCGCCGGGGCAGTGCCGGCTGACAAGTACACGTACCGGCCGGCGGATGGCGTTCGCTCGATGAGCGAGGTCCTCCTGCACATCGCCACGGCGAACTACGCGGTAGCGCGGGCGCTCGGCACGCCGCCCCCCGAAGGGCCGAACTTGCGGGGCCTGCAGAGCTCCACCACCGACAAGGCAGCAATCGAGGAGAGAATCAAGCTGTCGTTCGATCACCTGAACGGCGCGGTAGGCAAGATCGCGGCCGGTGACGCGGACAAGGCGATGAGAATGTTTGGGAACGACACCACGACCCGCGGCGCACTCTCGATCGCCACAAACCACCTCAGCGAGCACTTGGGGCAGAGTATCGCCTACGCCCGCGTGAACGGCGTTACGCCGCCCTGGAGCGAATGAATCCCCTGAGGACAATGGCGAGTATCGTGCCGAGATTCGAGAGCACAGCCTGGATCGCGCTGGCAGCCTGCCTGGCGCTTGCGGCCCTACCGGCAGCTGCCAGCGAGCTGGCGCTGGATTCAGCGGAGGGTCTGGAACTCATCAACGTCAATGTCGAGCCTGACACGCTGAACGGGAAGAAGGGCCTCCGCGTCATGGGCGATCCGGAGGTGCTGAAGGCCGCTGCCGCGCGACGCCGCGAAATGGCAGCGCAGCTGCGGGCGGAGGGCCGGCAGCTGGGCCCGGGAGCGTTCGAGAGCCTCCGGACTAGCCACCTCGCAATCGTCGAGGGCGTGGAATTCGGAAATGGCGTGATCGAGCTGGAAGTGTCGGGCCAGCCCGCGCCCGGCTCGCAGGGCGGCGCCCGGGGATTCGTCGGCGTGGCATGGCGCCTGCAGGACGACAACAAGACCTACGACTGCTTCTACCTGCGGCCGACGAACGGCAGGGCCGACGACCAGGAGAGACGGAACCACTCGGTCCAGTACATCTCGCACCCCGAGTGGACCTGGTACCGCTTCCGGAACGAAACGCCGAGCAAGTACGAAACGTACGCCGACCTCGTGCCGGGCGAGTGGATCCCCGTCAAGATCGTGGTGGACGGCGAGAAAGCCCGCATCCATGTCAACGGGGCCGAGCAGCCGACTCTGATCGTGAACGATGTCAAGTCGGGTGCCAAAGCGACCGGGAAAGTAGCCCTGTGGCTCGAAGGCTCGACGGTCGCGCACTACCGTAACCTGCGGATCACGCCCGGCGACTAAGCGGGCCAGCGGAATCGGCGGCGGGCAGCCAGTCGGCGGAGCCCGCCGCTCCCACTCCGCGCTCGTGCCTTAATCAATTAGAAATGAGCCCTTTCTGCGCTCACCCGCGGCCAGGGCGGGTGTGATAGCCTGACTACCGGATACCGCCTATGAAACGACGAGACTTCATTCGGCACGCTCTGGCGGCCGGGGCTCCGGTCGCAGCTGTGCAGCAGCGTCTCTTCGGAGCCACCGCCGGGTACTCGGAAAACCCGGCTCGACGGTTCGCGCAGGACACGGTTGCCCTGGGCGCGGACGGCCTGCGGCCGTCGAGGCTTGCCATGGGCACCGGCACGAGCGGATTCCGCGGAGCGTCGAACCAGACGCGCAAGCTCGGCGTGCCGGGAATCGTGGACCTGTACCAGTTCGGCTTCGACAACGGCCTGACATTCTGGGACACTGCCGACGGCTATGGAAGCCATCCGCACGTCAAGGCCGCCCTGCAGCACATCCCCCGCGAGAAGGTGGTCATCATGACCAAGTCCACGTCGAAGACGGCCAAGGCCATGCGGGACGACATCGAGCGGTTCCGGAGGGAGATGGGAACGGACTACATCGACCTGCTCCTGCTGCATGCCGTGCGCGAGGAGGACTGGCCAGCCCAGCGTGCGGGCGCGATGGATGTCATCAACGAATACAAGCAGAAGGGCATCGTCCGGTCCCGGGGCATCTCCTGCCACTCGCTTCCCGCCCTGCGGCAGGTGCACCGGCAGGAGTTCGTCGACGTCGACCTGGCACGCATCAACGCGGTCGGCGAGAAGATGGATGCCGACCCGGCGACGGTGGTCGAGGAGCTGTGCAAGATCAAGGCAGCCGGAAAGGGCGTGATCGGCATGAAGATTCTCGGCGAGGGAACGCTGCGCAACCGGGTCAGCGAGGCCCTGCAGCACGCGATGGCCCTGGATTGCATCGACTGCTTCACGATCGGAGCCGAGAACAGGTACGAGCTTGCGGACCTGATGCGTAGGATCCCCGAAGCATCGACGCTGGGCTGGAGCGCATAGACAAGGAGAGGTTCATGAGATCCGTATTCTGGGTATCGATGCTGGCCGCCGCGGCAGTCGGCGCGACAGCCTGCGGGCAAGCGCCCGAAGCCGACACCAGCACCGAGGTGGAGACGGCAGAAAGCTCGCCGGCCGAAACGAAGGAACTGGACGTGGAAGGGGTCTCGGCCCGGCTGGCAGCCGGCGAGGAGATCACTCTGCTGGACGTGCGGACCCACGAGGAACTGGTGGCTGACGGCGCCATCGAGGGATACCTGCACATTCCGATCGACGAACTGGAGGCGCGACTGGCGGAGGTCCCGACGGACAAGCCGCTCGTGGCGTATTGACGGCGCGGCGGCAGGGCCTCCCGTGCGGCGGCCATCCTTCGCGAAAGCGGCTTCGAGGGCGAAATCCAGACCGGCGGCATCGAAGCCTGGAAAGCCGGCGGCCAGCCGGTGGTGCATCCGGCGCAGTAGCGTTCCGGCAACCGGCCTGCCGGTGTTCTGGCAGGCCCGCCTCGAAGCTACCGGCTGATATAGTCGGGCCATGCTACGCAGGCACTTCCTAGCCGCATCCGGCATCGCGGCCCTTCCCTCGCGCGCCGCAGCCTCGTACCGTGTCGGCGTCATCGGCCATACGGGCCGCGGGAACTACGGGCACGGGATCGGCGACGTGTGGTCGGCCTTCCCGCAGGCTCGGGTTGTGGCCGTCGCCGATCCAGACCCGGAGGGCCGGGCGAAGGCACAGGACCGCACGGGGGCGGAGAAGGCATACCCGGACTATCGCGAACTGCTCGCGAAGGAGAAGCCGGACATCGTCAGCATCTGCCCCCGCCATACCGACCAGCGGCTGGAAATGGTCACCGCGGCCGCGCGGGCAGGCTGCCACATGTACCTGGAGAAGCCGTTCGCCGGCACGCTCCCCGACGCCGACCGAATGGTGGAGGCAGTCCGCGAAGCCGGCGTGAGGGTACAGATCGCGCACCAGATGCGCTGCTCGCCCTTCACGCTCAAGGCACTCGAGCTGATCGAGGCCGGGGAAATCGGCGAGATCCACGAGGTTCGCGGCCGCGGCAAGGAGGACTTCCGGGCGGGCGGCGAGGACCTGGTGGTGCTGGGATCCCACATCTTCGACATGATGCGGGGGTTTCTGGGCGACCCGCTCTGGGTGTTCGCCCATATCACTTCCAACGGCACGGAGCTGGAATTCGATCATTTGGGCAAGCCCAACGAGCCGATCGGGCCGGTGGCAGGACGCCAGATGGCGGCCATGTTCTCGTTCGGGAACGGCCGGCACGGATTCTTCTCGACGAAGAAGTCGAGCGTCACGCACCCGTGGCGCTTCGGCACCCACGTGTACGGCTCGAAGGGCCGCATCTTCCTCCCGAACCAGATCTACGGGCCCGATTCGGAAGGCTTCATCCTGCGGAGTCCGGCTTGGATCCCCGGCCGGGACAGCGGATGGGAGCCGCTCGAGCCCCAGCACCGAAGCTTCGGGGACGAGCGGAACCTCACAGCGAACGCCCTGATGGTGGAAGACTTGTTGGACGCGATCGAGACGGACCGCGAGCCCGCATGCAGCGAGCGCGCGGGACGGTGGACCGTCGAGATGACCCAAGGCATGTACGCGTCGCAGCTGGACCGCGCGGTCAAGGAGTTTCCCCTCGCGGACCGGCAGCACCCGCTCGAGAGGCTGCGCGCCTCGCGTTCCAAGGGTAGCTAGATCACGCCGCGCCGGCCGCCACTGCCGACGAAGCGCGGGTCAACGTGAGCCCGGCGGTTCTTCTGGAACATGCGCCAGTTGTCGTAGACCACTTCGCCGACGTAGTACGCATCGCGGTAGAGGCTGTGACCCTGGGGGAGCTCCGACCTGTCGGCTGGGTGCCGCAGCTTCGGGCTGAGCACGAAGTCCATGTACGTGAAGGCCTTGAAGTTCTGGCCGAAGAATGCGACTTCGGAAATCGGGCCGGGGCATTCCCGTCTCATGATTTCCGCAGCCTCCTCGGCGTCCGGGTCTTCCGGGAGGGCAGACAGGAACTCCCGAATCGCGGCGAGCTCGGCAGCGACCGCCGCCTTGCAGGAATCCCTCCAGATCGCCAGGCGCTGGCGGAGGGCGCCCAGGCGCGACTTCGCGATCAGGAGAAGCAGCAGGGCCGCTAGGGGAGGGACGTAGCGCACGGCGAAGCCGTGCTCGCTCCACTGCCCGAACGCGAGGAGCGCCCAACACGCCAGCACCCCGATCGCAGCGGTCAATGCCACCGCGCCCGGCACGACACCCCTAGTCACGACGTAGCGCCAGAAGAAGGATTCGAGATCTTCGCGGATCGCCGCCAGTGCCTCGCGAGCGCCCGCCACCGCGTAGTAGGACTTGTCCCAGTCCTCGTGCGCGGCTGCGGGAGCGTAGCAGAGAACGAAGCGCTTGTCGAGAGGGACCTTCCGCCCGCTGAAGCTGCAAGTCATGGACACTACCGGGCCGGTTGCCCGCGTTCGTCGGCCGGCGTCGCCAGCGTGCCTAGGCGCAACTCGGAGAATACCATACCGCCCGCCGCGGCCGGTATGGGGCCGGGTAGAATGCAACGCAATGCAGGATCTGCTGGAAGCCCTCCGAAACGCTAGGAGAATCGACCTGGCCCAGCCGTATTACGTGGGAATGCCGCACCATCCGAACCACCCGCCATTCCTGTACGGGCTGAGCAAGGCGCACGGGGAGATCGTGCGGCACGGGGTCAGCGCCGCTGCGGAATCGATCGCCCTCGGCGGCCATGTCGGCACCCACATCGACGCGCTCTGCCACTTCTCCTACGAGGGCAAGCTGTTCGGCGGGGCAGATGCAGCCGGTTGCCAATCGTACGGCTCTGGCCTCGCCGAGCACGATGTCGACAGCATCGAGCCGATTTTCCGCCGCGGCATCCTTCTCGATATCGCTGCGGCCGAGGGCCTGGACGTCCTGCCGGAGGACTTCGTCGTGGACGCGGACCGTCTGGAGTCGGCCATGCGCCGCGCAGAGGTGGACGCCCAAGCCGGCGACATCGTCCTGGTGCGGACCGGCTGGGCCCGTTACTGGCACGATCCGACACGGTTCATCAACGGCATGCGCTGTCCAGGTGTCAACCGGGAGGCTGCGGAATGGCTGAGCGGAAGGGGGGTGTTTGCGGGAGGCTCCGACACGATCGCGTTCGAGTTCCAGCCGGCGCCGGCCATGCCAGTGCATGTCCACCTGCTGGTCGAGACCGGCATTCACATCATCGAGGCACTGGATCTGGAGCAGCTCGCCTCCGAGGGCGTCCGCGAGTTCGTGCTGGTGGCATCCCCGCTCCGGATCCAGGGCGGAACCGGGTCGCCGATCCGCCCAATCGCGCTGATTCCGCGCTAGATTCCAGATTCCGGACGTTCGAGAGCGCCGTTGACCACATGGAATCAGCGACGAATACCGCGTGTTTGCAAGCAGTTACGGCCACTCACAGGGGGCCTGTGGAAAAAAATCTACATTTTTTTGTAGATTCGCTTGCCAAAGCCTATGGCATGCGGTAGATTAAGTTCAGCCGGGGGGGCAACCCCACCAACGCATACTATATCCTCAACCAAGACCCCTGAAACAGCCCCTCCGGCACCTATCCTGAAACGCCGGGTCACGAGAGTGGCCCGGCGTTTCTCGTTTGTAGGCTGGCCTCGATTGCTCCGGCGGCCCGGCGACGGCTCCGTTATCCTATCCTTGCTCAATGGCCCGCGACCGCCAGACAGAAGCCCGCATGCGATTGCCGGGCACCGCCGCGGTCGCGGTGCACTTCGCGCTCGTTGCGCTGGCTCAAGCGGCTCCGGGCGACCCACGCATGCCCGCTGAGCAGGCGAGAGAGCTTCGCAACCCGGTGCCCTACTCGGCTGCCGTGGCGAGGGACGGACGCAAGACATACCTGCGCCTCTGCCAGTACTGCCATGGCGCGGACGGGCGCGCGCAGGCGAATCCGGACTTCGAGGCCCCCAGCCTGCGGGACCCGAGGGACTGGCGATTCGGCCGGTCGGACGGCGAGGTGTTCGTCTCGATCCGGGACGGCGCGGGCCACGACATGCCGCCATTCGGCAAGCAACTGACGAACGAGCAGGTGTGGCAGCTGGTGCACTACGTGCGCAGTATCGGGCCGACGGACCTGCGACCGGTGCCTGCGACGGAATAGGGGAGGCAACAGCCTCCGGAGGAGGGTGTGAATCATGCCGAGCGAACGAAAGGCGAGGACCGACCCGGTGTCCCGGCGCAACTTCGTGGCGAGAGGCGCGGCGGCGGCAGTCGCCGCCAGCGCGGCTGCGCAGGCGTCGACGACCCAGCGCCGCGACCCGAATATCGAGATCCCGGAGGAAGTGCCTGCAAGCCTCTCCGAGCAGCCCCGGCCGGCGGAGTTCCCGATGACGGGCGCGCAGATCTTCGCGAAGGCCTGCAAGCAGGAAGGGCTCGCGGCCCTGTTCTGCGCCCCTGGGAACTACGTCGTCATCAACGCCATAGCGTCGGAGGGAATCCCCTGCTACGGCGGGCGCACGGAAGGCATGATGTGCGCCGCCGCGGACGGCTTCGCGCGCGTGACCGGCGAGGTGGCCGCCGCATCCGGGACGGAAGGGCCCGGATTCACCAACATGATCATGAACATCGCCTGCGCGAACGCGGCGCGATCGCCGCTGCTGGTGCTGGCGAGCAACATGACCCTAGGCCTGGAAGACACCGAGCACGGCATCCAGCGGGTCTACCAGCAGCCCACTACCGAGGGCATGAAGAAGTACGGCAAGCGCTTGATTAACCCGGAGCGCGTCCACGAATACGCAGGCTACGCCTTCCGACAGCTCAAGACCGGCGTACCGAGACCGGTCCATCTCGATTTTCCGGGAGAGGTCGCGCGGCAGCGGTTCGAAAGTCCGGAGAGCCTTCGCTACTTCCATGACAAATCGAAGTACCGGACCGACTCGAAGCCCCATCCGTCCCCCGCGGACATCTCGCGTGCGGCCGCCATGATCGACAAGGCGGAAAGGCCGATCATCGTGGCCAGCGCAGGCGTGTTCTACAGCAAGGCCTGGGACGCGCTCAAGGCAACGGCGGAGAAGGGGGACGTCGCCGTGGTCGAGTCCGGGCCGAGCCGCGGGCACTTCGGGGACGATCATCCGCTGTCCGCCAACACCGCCCCGGACGCCCTGCTAAGCGCGGACCTGGTCGTCCTGGTCGGCCAGTACTGCATGCCGAACATCGGAGAGTACTCCTTCGACCCGGATGCTACCTACCTGCGGATCGACCCGGACGCGGCCGACATCGGCCGCAACCTGCCCATCGAACTGGGAATCGTCAGCTGCGAGAAGGCGGCCCTGGAAGCGCTGGCCGAGGAGCTGCCTCCCAAGAACCGCCCGGCCTGGCGGGACGAGCTGGCGGCTGCGCGAGCAGCCTTCGAGGCCGAGAACGACGAGCACTACCGGCTGGGCCTCCAATACAGCGAGCAGGCGGGCTGCGTGCATCCCGCGGTGATCGCCAAGGGAATCTCCGACCTGCTGTACGAAGGGAGCATCCCCAGGGAACAGACCACGGTGGTTTCCGGCGGTTACGGAATCGCACGCTACACTCGGCGGCGCATCCGCGCCTACCGGCCGGGACAGATCTGCAACGGTGCCTACCAATACGGGGCCATCGGCCCGGACATCGGGTATGCCGTCGGTGTCGGCGCTGCCGTCCAGCAGGGGACGGGACCACAGGCTCCGTTCCGGGGATCGCCGGTCCTGGCGGTTACCGGTGACGCCGGATTCGCCTATTCCGCAATGGAGGTGGAAACCCTGAGCAAGTACCGCATCCCGGCAGTCATCGTCGTGTACAACAACAACGCTTGGGGCGTGTGGCGGAGCGGGGAGAGCGGGGGACGCAGCGGGACCGCAAGGGCGCAGCACATGTACCTGTTCCAGGAGAACCTCCGCTACGAGAAGATCGGGGAGGCACTCGGGGCGCGAGGCGAGTACGTCACGCAGGCGGGTGACTTTGCCCCGGCACTGCAGCGCAGCTACGACCTAGCAGCCGCAGAGGGGATCTCGACGGTCATCAACTGCCAGGCGATCAAGGAGTTCTGGAGCGCCCGGGACTATCCGCCGGGCCACCTGCAGAAAGTCGAGCCCGGGTGCATGGCGTACTACCACTGATGGCAGGCAGGCAGTCCCGGACCGAGGCCGTGGACAGGTTGCTGCGCGAGCGCGCCGACCGGGGGGTCTTCAGCTCGTTCACGTCCGGCCGGGCCCGCGGCCGGCTCGAATGCTCCCTGAAATGGCTGAAGGGACGGCCGCTGCGCATCGTGTTCGATCCGAAGGGCGGGAAGCTCGAGTTCCGGGACCTGCTGCCGAACGTCAGCCTGCGGTCCGGCCTCTACAAGGACTTCAGGAGGTTCCTGAAGGATCGAGCGGATCCGGGCCTGCCGGTCCACCGCCGGGTCGACCCGGATCGCGTTGTCGTTCGCAGCACCAATCGCGGTGGAAGCGTCACGCTCTGCGTGACGAGCTTGGACAGCGACTGGGACTACCTGGTTAGCAAGGGTCTGAAGCTGGTCAACGAAGTGTTCTTGGGATTTCTCCGCGGTCCGTACCACGAATACATGGTGGCCAACTTCCAGGAACCGGAAGACTGAGGTCCGGGCACTCGCCGGGCAGCGCCCCGGGCGCTAGAATCTCCGTGTCAGGAAGTGAGGTTCCGCATGACCACCAGAACGCTTGCCGCAATCGCCGCGGTTGTCCTGTCCGTCAGCTGTCAGACCGCACCTGAGGGCACGGTCGCCTTCGAGGGCGTGAACGTCCTGCCGATGGACCAGGAGCGGGTGCTCGAGGCGCATACCGTCGTGGTATCCGATGGCCGCATCACCGCCATGGGCCCGGCTACCGAGGTCAGCCCGCCGCGCGGAGCGCAGGTCGTAGCCGGCCAGGGCCGATTCCTGCTGCCTGGATTCGTGGAGATGCACGGCCACCTTCCCCGCTCGGACTCGGAACCTGCAGAAGTCGATCGCATCATGTTCCTTTTTCTCTCGAACGGCGTCACGACGGTCCGCGGGATGATCGGGGACCCGTTCCATCTCGAACTGCGACGACAAATCGCGGAAGGGTCCCGGCTGGGCCCCACGATTTACGCAGCGGGGCCGCCATTCCGCGGTTCCGAGGAGATGACTCCCGAGGCGGGCCGGCAGCAGGTGCGCGACCAGAGGGCAGCCGGCTACGACCTGCTCAAGATTCTGGAGGGCCTAAGTGTCGAAGCCTACGACGCCATAGCGGATGAGGCCCGGCAAGCGGGCATTCCGTTCGGCGGGCATGTCCCTAACGCTGTCGGGCTGCTCAGTGCCCTCGCAGCAGGCCAAGGCAGTATCGACCATCTGGACAATTTTCTCGAAGCGCTGGAACCGGACGACTCGCCGATCCGGAACGCCGATGCGGCGACCCGCTCCCGCGAGCTCGGACTCCATGCGGACGAGGCTAAGATCCCCGCGCTGGTCGCGGCGACGAAGCTGGCGGACGCCTCCGTCGTGCCGACCATGGCCCTATGGGAGACCTTCAATGCCGACCTGCCCTTGGAACACTACCTGAGCCTCGAGGGGCTGGAGTACCTCCCGAAGGCGACTGTGGACCAGTGGGCGGAATCGCAGCAGGAACGGCGCGCCAGGCTGAACCCGGCCTCCGGTGCGCGGGTCATCGAGATCCGCAAGAAGGTGCTCAAGGCCCTGCAGGACGAAGGAGCCCGAATTGTGTTCGGAACGGATGCGCCCCAAATCTTCAGCGTGCCGGGCTTCTCCATCCACCGGGAGATGCGAGTCATGTCGGATGCGGGCCTGACGCCGTTCGAGATCCTGGCGTCGGGCACTCGGAACGCTGCGGAGCATTTCGGCAGTGACGAATTCGGAATAGTGGAGGTCGGTCGGCGCGGCGATCTGATCCTGCTTGATGCCAATCCGCTTGACGACGCGGCAAACATGGCCAGGCGGGCGGGGGTGATGGTGCGCGGCAACTGGATGCCGGAGGCGGAGATCCAGGCCAAGCTAGCGGAACTGGCCGGCGACTGATCGGCGGACGGAGCCGGCAGGCGCTACCTCAGGCCGCGGAAGAACTTCCTGACGTCATTCACGAGGAGTTCCGGCTCCTCCATCGCCGCGAAATGGCCGCCGCGCGGCATTTCGGTCCACTGCCTCACGTTGTAGCGAGCCTCGACCCACTTGCGCGGCGAGAAGAAGATCTCCCCGGGAAACACGGCAACGGCAGTCGGTACGTCGACGCGACCGGCCGTGCGGTCGCTGCGCCTCGACTCGTAGTAGAGCCGGACCGCGGACGGCATGCTCTGGGTCACCCAGTACAGCATGATGTTGGTGAGCAACTGGTCCTTCGTGAAGCGGCTCTCGATATCCCCGCCACAGTCGCTCCAGGCCCGGAACTTCTCCACGACCCAGGCCGCCAGGCCGGCCGGCGAATCGTTCAGCCCATAGGCGAGCGTCAGGGGCTTTGTGCCTTGGATGCTCCCGTAGGCATTCTCGCCCCGCCACCAGTCCGCGCGCTCCTTGTGCCGCCTGAGCTCCCAAGCGGGGATGCCTGCCTCGGGATCCTGCATGCCTTCCGGCGGCCCGCCGCCGACCATGTTGAGATGGATCCCGATCAGCCGCTCGGGATACCCCCTGGCCAGCCAGGCGGAAACCGCCGATCCCCAGTCCCCTCCCTGAGCGCCGTAGCGGCCGTACCCGAGCTGCTTCATGAGTCCCGCAACTAGGTCCGCGACGCGGTCGACACTCATGCCCCTGTCCCGGGCGCGGCCCGAAAACCCGTAGCCGGGCATTGACGGCAGCACGAGATGGAACGCGTCCGCAGCGTCTCCGCCGTGGGCGACCGGATCGGTCAGGGGCCCGGTGACGTCCATGAACTCATACACCGAGCCGGGCCAGCCGTGCGTGATGACCAGGGGAATGGCACCGGGCTCTCTCGACCGGATGTGGATGAAATGCAGGTCAATGCCGTCGATCTCGGCCTTGAAGTGCGGGAGGGCGTTAAGTGCTTCCTCGTGCCGGCGCCAGTCGTATTGGGTCCGCCAGTACTCGAGCAATTCGTTCATGTAGGCGCGGTCGGAGCCGTATTCCCAGCCGGTATCGGGGATTTGGTCTGGCAGGCGGGTCCGCTCCAGACGCTCCCGGAGGTCCGTCAGTATGGAGTCCGCGACATTGATCTTGTAATCCCGCACCTCGGCCTGACCAACTATCGAGACCATTGCCAAAAGAATAGCGACTCTTTGCACGGCAACATTGTACGGACGGTGCGGCTTCGGGGCACCGGGCGTTGGTCATCTGCCCGTTCTGCGAACCGCGTTGCCGCGGTCAGGGGATGCCCGGCCGTGCCCGCGACCGTCAGATGCCAAACCATCGCGTCGACTTGCGCCCCGCGATCACAGATCGGGTAGAGCGCGATCCCCCAGACTCTCGAAAAAGCACCCCTGTCGGAAATTGGTCGCTTCGCCGTTACGATTCGACTGGCGACGCACCCGAGATTCGCGGTACCTGGATCAGCGTCGCTTGAGCGCAGCCGGCGGGCTCAAGTGGGGCTTCAGCGCCCTGGCCATCGCGGATCTGTTCAAGTACCCCTCGAACCGGAACGAGATCACGCCGTCCGGTCCGATCACCAAGGTCGTAGGGATGGCGGTGACTCCGTAGCGGCGGAACACCAGACTCCCTTCGTCGTGCAGCGAGGGGTACGTGATCCCGCGTTCAGCCAGAAATTCGCGCGTGTGATCGGGTTTCTCGTCGCTGATTCCGAGAACCACGAGTCCAGCGTTCGAATGCTGCTGGTGCAAGCGCTGCAGCTGCGGCAATTCCTGCCTGCAGGGACCGCACCACGTGGCCCAGAAATTCAGGAGAACGACCCTGCCCCGCAGGTCGGACAGCCTCACGTCGGTCGCCTGCAACCCGGATAGGCTGAAGTCGGGGGCAAGCTCGCCGGGAGACGGCAGGGAATGGACGCTCAGGCCCGGGCTCCCTGCGCGCGGACGGGTTCGCAACTCCCTCGGTGCCCTGCGAGCGATCTCTTCCGCGATGGCGGTCCGTGCCCCCTTGCTCCGTGGAAGACGCACGAAGGTGCAGCGGTGATGCTCGTTCGACAGGTGAAGGCTAAGCCAGTGGGGGTGCGCGAGTAGGCGATGGGCCAAATAGAAGCCATTGGCACCGACAAGCGCCGCCGCCAGGTAGACAGCCGCGTCGCCCAGTCCCCCGGTCGTCAAGGTAGAGGCCACGGACGGCAACGTCGTCAACCAGAAGATGGGGTCAAGCAGTGGCGCGCCCCGATGATGCTTCCCGCGGCGAACCGCGAGATCCTCGTAGCCGAACCGCTCCGTAGTGCTTCCCTTGACCTCGACGACCAGTTCCGTGTCAGTGAATACCAGCCTCGCCTTGCCGAGCTTGCCGTCGGAAATCCTCCCGCGGAGCCCCTTGGAGAACTCGACGGTAGCCCCGGCCTGCTGCTGGTCAGCCTGCGCCCAAGCGACGGGCGACGCCGCAGCAAGGAACGCCGCGAGGGCAATGCCGGAGAGGTGGGAAGTCATGGACTCGCTTGACCTCGCATCTCGGCCTTACTCTAGGCCCAGGGCGACCGAGTGTCAAAGGGAAGGGCTAGGTTGCCGGAGCCGCTGCGGGCCCCCGATGCGTTCCAGAAGGCGGGATACGCGGATGCGGGATGGGCGAGTTGCAAGGGGAACTGAGACGCTCGGTCAGAAAGGGCCTGCTATGGACGGACTGTCAAGCAACGGCCACGAGCCGGGTGCACGACATCATTTTGATTTCGGCCTGATTTGGGTCGGCTCAGACTTGTAACTACCGATTCCCTTGTGCTTGACGATTGCCGGAACCTTGATAAGGGGTATTATCAAGGTATGCCCGCTCCCCGCTCCCCCTCCGATTCCATCCCTGCCCTCGAACAACGTCGCGCCAGCATCCTCGCCAGCATCAACTCCATCGGCGCTCTGCGCCCCGGCTCGGTGACTGAGGTCTATACCAAGTGCGGCACCCCCGCCTGCCACTGCCACCGCGACGGAGATCCCGGGCATGGCCCCTACTTCCGCCTGACCTTCAACTCGGACGGCAAGCAGATCACTCGCTCCTTGCCCGCTCGGCAGGCTAACGCCGTGCGCGAAGAAGTCGCCGAATGCCAGCGCCTGCGCCGCCTGACCGCGGAACTGATCGAGGTCAGCGAGCGGATCTCCGAAGCCCGCCTCCGCAGCGACGGCACCAACCCTGCCCCGGATGCCGCAAAAAAAAGCCTGCAAGCAGGAGTTCCTCCCCGCCATCGATGCCGAAATCAACCGCTTCGTAGCTCCCGGGGCCGCCGACTCCGTCGACTTCGAGGCCCTCGAGACACTCCTGCGCCAGCGCGCGCTGGAACTGGCCGCCCACGCCGTCGAACGGCGCTTCAACGACGACTGCGGCGATCATCACGGACCGATCCGGACCTGCCCCTGCGGCCACCAGGCCCGCTATGCCGGCCGTCGCTGCAAGACCTTCACCACCGTCCTCGGCCCGCTGACCCTGCAGCGGGCCTACTACCACTGCCCCGTCTGCCACCACGGCTTCTTCCCCCGCGACCGCGCTCTCGGCATGGCCCGCACCGACCTCTCGCCCGGCGTCACCCGCATGGCCGGAGCCGCCGCCGCCCTCGTCAGCTTCGCCCAGGCCAGCTCCCTGCTCCACGATCTTGCCGGCCTGCCCGTTGGCACCAAGCACGTCGAGCGCTCTGCCGAGGCCCTCGGCCGCGACATCGCCGCCGCCGAACGCCAGTCCCCTCTCGCGCCAGCCCAGCCTCCGGCCCCGACTGTCTATCTCGGTGTCGACGGCACTGGCGTCCCCGTCCGCCCCAGCGAAACCGCCTCCCGCCCTGGCAAGCAGCCCGACGGCTCCGCCCGCACCCGCGAGGTCAAGCTGGCCGTCGTCTGGACCGCCGAGTCGCGCGACTCCAACGGCCATCCCATGCGCGATCCCGGCTCGGCCAGCTACAACGCCGCCGTCGAGAGCGCCGCCAGCCGCGACACCGATCCGGATCCCTCCGCCTTCGCCCAGCGCATGCGCCGCGAGGCCCAGCGTCGCGGCTTCCTGCTGGCTCCCCGCCGCGTCATCCTAGGCGACGGCGCCAACTGGATCTGGCGCATTGCCGACGAGGAATACCCCGGCGCGATCCAGATCGTTGATCTCTGGCACGCCGAGGAGCACCTCTGGACCGTCTCCAAGGCCCTCTTCGGCAGCGACGAGGCCAGCCACCTGCCGTGGGCGCAAGCTCGCTGCGACGACCTCGAGCAGGGGCGCATCGACGACCTGCTCGCCACGCTGCGGGCCCACAGCCCCACTTGCGAGGAAGCCGGCAACTGCGCCGACTACATCGAGAACAACCGCAGCCGCATGCGCTATCCGGAATTCCGCGCGCAAGGCCTGTGCGTGGGTTCCGGCGTGATCGAGTCCGGCTGCCGCACCGTGGTCGGCCGCCTCAAGCGCTCCGGAATGTTCTGGACCGTCGACGGCGCCAATGCCATCCTTGCCCTGCGCTGCTGCGTGCTCAGCGGCAACTACGAGGACTTCTGGGCTGAGCGAAACGAAAGCCCCTCTCTCCAACCCCAAATCCAAACATAGTGTCGTGCACCCCCACGAGCCGTCGCTTGAATCGACCGCCCATCAGCGCCGAAACGTCAGTCAATGCGGACCATCTGGAGGCAACGCCATTCCGCCCTTGTTGGCGCCTAGAGCGCGGGGCTCAGGAAGATCTCGGTGCTCATTCCGTCCCTGACTTGCATCCGCACGATCGTCCCGTCCCCGGCGATCTCCGATTCCACGGACTCGGCACCGGGATAGACGGACCAGCGTCCGCGCAGGTCCAATCTCAGGGAATGGACCTTGGCCTCCTGGCGCGCGAAGCGCTGGGAAGCGTACGCGAGGCCGCGCTCTCGTATCGTGTCCTCGAACTGCCACCCGATGTCGGGAACGCTGGCAGCCAGCCGGACGGTTGCCCCGACTTTTTCGACGATGACGGCGGCTTGCCGGTCGACCTGGCGGACCAGTTCTCCAGATGGAGTTTCCGCAAGCTCGTAGAACGCGAACGCGGTGACGCCATGCTGCGGAAAGCGCACAATGTGCCCGGTGTCCCTCTCCAGCACCTGATAATACGAATCCGGGGCCTGCTGCACCGCGCGGAGCTTGGAGCCGTGCGAATCGGCGGGGATCAGAACGTATTCGTAGCTGTCGCGACGGGGCTTGATGCCGTGATCGAGATACGCCGTCGCGTAGGCGCCCTCGCTGGGTTCCTGGCCGTCAGTCAGGCTCGACTGAAGTCGGCGGGTGAGCACGAGCTCGGCCGTGCTGCTCGCCAGGTAGTAGCTGTTGCCAACGCTGTCGATCATCGCGGCATTCGAACCCGCCCGGATCTCGCGCGAGAAGCTCAGGCCCGTCAGCTGCCTGCCGTTTAGCCAGGTGGGATCGTCAGCGTCCGCAAGACGCGTCTGGAAGAGTGTCGTGTGCGTCTCGTCCCCTGTCGTGCCTCCCCGAATGTGCGTGCCGAGCGCGAGCACGCGGTCGCCGACGAAGAAGTAAGTCTTTCGCGCGGTCAGGTCCGTTAGCGAAGTGAACGGGACTGCTTCCAGGTCCTGGACGAAGAAGCCGAAGTCGCCCAGCGTGACGCCGCCCACGAAGGTCCGCGTGTTGTAGTTCCGATGGACGTCGCGCTGCCCTACGCCCGCGTCCCTGCGGATTCTCCTCAGCTCGCTCTCGGTCATCCTCTCGATCGCGTAGTGACTGGCGGTGGTTCCTGGCACGTGGTACCAGTCCCAGCCGTTGGCAAGGTCGTAGCCGGACCCCGTATGGCTGACCGGAGTCCCGGCGCTGAAGACCTGCAGCAAGCCATACGCCCAGTTCTGGCCCAGGCTGTTCTCGTTCTCGGTGCCCTCGTAGTCCCAGAAATACTGGCTGAAGCCCTTGGCCGTGACCAGCCAGTCGCTTCGCCGGAAGAAAGCCGCGGCGGCGTAGGGCTTGACCCAGACGCCGGACGGCTGGTCTGCAGGAGGAAAGTCGACCCTTTGCAGGTCCGCGACCAGCCGGTACACGCCCAAGGCCCGGATCGCAATCCCGCGCACGCCTTCGTAGAAAACTCGCTGGCGGCCGGGCGCAAGAAAATGCTCCTCGTCGAAGAACTCGTGGAATCGCGCCCGCATGTCGAAATCGTCCGCCCCGTCCGGATGGCCCATGAACAGGAACGCCCGAGCGACCTGATCCGTGGAGCCGAGCCCGCTGCCGCGGATCAGCCGTCCGCTCAGCGAAGGCGAGACGGAGTACTTCTGGACCATCACGCGATAGGCCTGAAGTGCGGACTTGACGGCTGCTACGTTCTCCGGTCGCACGTATGCGGTCCGCTTCGCGAGGTAGAGCAGCTGGGCGGCGGCTTCGAAGGCACCAGGGGTGTATCCCCCAACGTAGGCGGTCGCATGGTGAAACCCCGTGCCGTCCGGCTTGATGAGACCCTGCGAGCCCGGCTTCACGGCCAGATTGGCGGCGATGACGCGGGCCGCCGTCACGGACATGCGGTTGCGCTCGGCGGTGTCTTCGATCAGGAGGAAGTAGGGCCAGAACGAGTCGACGAACAGGCGGATGCCGTCGGCATTGAGGTGATAGGACTCGTCCCTCGACAGCGGAGTCTCGTACTGGATGCCGGCTTCCTCCCGGGCGAACGGGAAGAATGCCGGGTACATGGTTCCGTTATTCAACGCAAGATTGCGGGCGACGGAGCGGTACCTGTCCAGCAGCCCGGCGGCAGCGAGCTGCTTCCGCATCAGGAAGATCCCCTGGACGAATCCGCCGAGCCGCAGAGAGAGCTGCGACACGTCTCCGGAGGGACGGGTCAGGCCGCTCTCCATCGCATTGACGCTGGCCCGGCCCGCGTGGTCCGGAAGCCACGCCTCCTCGGTGACGCCACGGCTGTAGGCGTACTCCAAGCCCGCGAGGTAGAGCCGCAGGACCTCGGACGACCGGTAGTGCGGATTCTGCACGTCGGCGGCACCCGGGACCCGGTAGGCGTAAGCCAGCTTGGGCAGGATGTCCAGCACCAGCCGCCTGAAGTTCGTGTTCGCCGCAGCGATCTCCGTCTCGCGGGCCGTCAGGGCCGGCGCGCCGGCCGGGCGCCGGCTGAACAGGGCAGGCTCGCCGGCCCAGTCGTAGGCGAACTCCCTCGCATTCCTGACGGCCCGGTCAAGCAGCGGCAGGAGCTCGTCCTTGATGGCGGCCCTCGCAGCTGTGCTAGGGCCGCAATGCTGGATGTCCAGCAGCAGCAGGTTCTCGTACTTCTGGACCAAGGTCGGCCAATCGCCGAGGCTGGTCTGGGCGGATGCGAATGGCGCCAGCGAGAGCAGTAGGATCGGCTGCCACCACGCGGTTCGGCGTCGCCACCGGCCAACGACGAGTCCGCCGCTGACAAGAATGCGAGGGCAGTGACGAGGCATGGCTTCCGGTCGGTTCGATGATCTCGGAGCGGACGCTGAGGTCCAAGGCTCGCGTCCCTCAGTCCCCAAGTCCGAATTGTAGCCGCCGCCCGCGGAGGACTCGCTTGCATTGTCCGTGCCGCGACCGTGTTGCCTGGTGCCGCGCTGAGGTGACGGGGCGTACGCCATCTGAGGCCCGCAATCCACCGCCCGCGGTCTCCCCTCGGGACGCTGGGCCGCAAGCCAGCCAGGCGTGCAATCTTCGAGTCTGCGCCGAGGGCAGCTGATTCTATGACCCCCTCCCAACCACTGGTCGTCTGATTTTAAGGCATAATAATATAATATGGCAGTGGAGTTACTAGACTCAGATGACGCGGCTGGGCAGGGCGCGGCCCACCCCTTCACTGTGCTTGCGTTCATCGAAGCGAATGGCCGGGGGATGGCAGCCGATGCCGTCGGCACGCGCGTCCTCGGCTGGTTCCAGGAGCGGTTCGGGTCCGGCCTGCCGGAAGCCACCCGCAATGCGGGGCCCTGTACTGCCGAGCACGCTGGGCGTACCTTCGTTGCAGCCTCGGAGAGCGGCAGCGACGGGGACACCTGGGCGTACTGGTTGGACGATCCCGTCCAGCAGGTTCGGGATAGCTGCCTAGTCACGGAGGCGCTGATTCGGTCACGTCAGGGCCGGGTCGATCGCATGGGCTTCCGCCTGCTGGCCGAGGTTCCCAGCGACCAGATTCCCAGAGCCGGCCGCGAAGCGGGTCTCGCCGGCGCGATCGAGGCGCTCTGCGACCTCTATTCGACTGCCACGGACTCGGCGTCGCAAGTCCCGTTGATCCGGTCCGAGGGCCAGATGCGCGACCTAATCTCCGACGTGCTTGATCCGAAACGCGCCAAGCCTGTGATCGTGGTCAGCACTACGCCTAAGGCCGAACGCGCATCGGCGACCCGCTTCGATGCCAGGTCCCTCGCGAAGGCGACGCACGGCCTTGCGGGCGTGTGCATTGTGGCCTCGTCCCAGAGCAGGCTTCTCTCGCGAGACCTTGGTAGGAAGCTCGCGACTTTCAATGGTGCCGTGCGAGTCTACCTCCCGGGTGTGGAGAGAGACACCGACCCACAGCGGCACCAGCTGCACTGTGCAACGCCTTCGCTCAGCGCGGAGCAAGCTGAGCGATCATGGCTGTCACTTCAGCGGCTAGTGGCACGGGAAAGCGCGAACGCCTTCAGGGAGGGGGGCGGAAGGCTCCCCTACGAGGCCTTGCAGCAGAAGGCTGTCAGCCTCAAGCAGAGAGGAATGGGGCAGGAAGGTGCTCGGACCAATGTCGGCGACAGAGCCGGCCATGACGGGGGCGACGCAGGCGGGCGGACCCCGGCGCAGCCGCTCGATTGTGAGCCAGGTTGGCTGGCGCGCCGCTGGAACGCACTTCGCGATTCCATCCGGCACGCGGTCCGGCCGCGGGCACCGTCCGGCGATGACGCTGGCCGGGCACTGGGCCGCCTCCAGCGGAAGCTCGAGAAGGCTGAGGCTGGCCGCAAGCGCCTCGCGCAGAGGCTCGGGACCGCCCGACAGCGAGTCCAGGAGCTGGCGGCTGCGAACAGCCGACTAAAGGGCACCCTGCAGCAGCGCGACGAGCGGATCGCCGAACTCGAATCCGCCCTCGCCGCAACCAAGCCCCTGCCGGATTCGTGGGAGCGCGTTGCCGGATGGTGCGACACGGAGCTCAGCGGGTGTCTCATGTTGGCGGCCCAGGTACGGAGAGACCTCCACCGCGCGCTCTATGAGGACGTCGAAACGGCGGCGCGAGGGCTGAAGTGGCTCGCTACCGCCTATCGGGATGCCCGCCGGAACGGCCGGGGAGGGGACCTCCGGGGGGCGGTTCCGGGTGCAGAGGGGCTTAGCAATGAACGCTGCGGCTCGGACAGCTTTTCGTTCTCCTGGCAGGGCGAGACCCGGCAGGTCGAATGGCACCTCAGGCGCGGCACCTCCCACGACCCAAGACACTGCCTGCGGGTGTATTACTTCTGGGATGCCCGAATCGAGCAGGTCATCGTCGCCTCCATGCCAGCCCACAGGGTATCGCCTGACTGATTCGATCCCGGCCGGGTCGGCGCGCAGGATAGATGGCCTCGGCTGACAGGACGGCGGCTCCTCGCGAAGGGAACTCCAAGCGCTCCGTGGCAAGCGGCAGGCAGAGCCGAGCCGATTCCAGCCGCCATACCGGCCCGCGCGGTACTCGAAGCAATGAGCCAGGCGGTATATTGTGTTCGGGCCCGCTGGACCGCTCACCGATTCCCCGGGGCCCTGCACGGCAACATGGACTCGTCGCGCGTCAGCGCTCGGCTCTTGATGGGCCTGGCGGCCTTCGTGGCGGTCGGTCCCGGGGCACCGGAGCCCAGACCGGGCCCGGAGCGGCTCCCGCCGGCCTCGACGGCGCCGGTGGATTTCCGGCGGGACATCGAGCCGATCTTCGCGAGCCGGTGCCAGGCGTGTCACGGCGAGGACCAGCAGCAGCAGGGACTGCGACTGGACCGAGGCGCCGAAGCCTTGCGCGGCAGCTATGCCGGACCGGTCATCGTGCCTGGCAACGGCGCAGGGAGCAAGCTCGTCCTGATGGTTGCCGGCCTGATCGAGGGCAGGATCATGCCTCCTGCCGGCGAGACCCTGACCGGAGCCGAGATCGGCAGGCTGCGTGCCTGGATCGATCAGGGAGCGGACTGGCCGGATTCCGAGGATCCGACGACCGGAACTGATTCCAGCCGGTCCTCCCACTGGGCGCTGCGGCCCGTGTCCCGCCCGTCGCCGCCCCCCGTCAACGACACGGACTGGCCTCGCAACGACATCGACCGCTTCGTGCTCCATCGACTCGAGCGCGAAGGGCTGGGCCCCTCCCCGGAGGCATCCAGGGAGACGCTGCTGCGACGGCTCAGTCTTGACCTGACCGGACTGCCGCCGACGCTGGAGGCTCGCAACGGCTTCCTCCTGGACACCAGCACGGGCGCTTACGAGCGTCTGGTCGACAGACTCCTGGACTCGCCCCACTACGCCGAGAGATGGGCACGCTTCTGGCTCGATCTCGCGCGCTACGCGGACAGCGACGGGTTCCGAGGGGACAACTTCCGGCCGCATGCCTGGCGCTACCGTCACTGGGTCATCGAGGCATTCGACCGCGACATGCCTTTCGACCAGTTCACGCTCGAGCAGATCGCAGGTGACCTCCTCCCTGGCAGGACCGTCGACCAGCACGTCGCGACGGGCTTCCACCGCAACACCCCTACCAACACCGAGGGCGGCTCCGACCCCGAGCAGTGGCGGTTCGAGCAGGTCGTGAACCGGACGAATACGGTGAGCACGGTCTGGCTGGGACTGACCGCAGGCTGCGCCCAGTGCCACGACCACAAGTACGACCCTCTGACCCAGAAGGAGTACTACCGGCTCTTCGCGTTCTTCAACGGCCTCGAGGAAGTCGACATTGACGCGCCGCTGCCGGGCGAGCGCGGGCCCTACCTCGCCGCGCTGCCCTCCTACCAGCGCCGCCGGCACCAACTGCTCGAGGAGCACGGCGTGTTCGAACGGAAGCCTTCCTGGGAGCAGGGAGTGCTCCGCGCTGCGGAGAATCCCGGCGAGTCGGCGGAGTGGGACGTCACCTTCGACGAGCTCAGGACATACGTCAATCTCGGGGAACGCATCATCCGCACCCCTCCGGAGAGACGGTCGGTGCGTCACGAGAAGTCCTTGACGGACTTCTTCATCCGCGAGTACAGGCGCGTCCTAACCAAGGAGGAGTACGCGAGGCTGGGCTACGAAGAGCTCTCGAAGGCCCTGCGGGAGCTGGACAGATCGCTTCCGTCGTTCGGCGAAGCGCAGGCGATGCATCGCGAAGACCGTCCGAGGCAGACACATGTGTACCTCGGCGGCAGCTACAAGTCTCCCGGCATCCCCGTGGACCCCGGCGTGCCGGATTGGGTCGCCGATCCTCCCGAGGGCCGGCACCTCACGAGGGTCGACCTCGGTCGCTGGCTGGTGTCCCGGGAGAATCCGCTCACGGCACGGGTCGCTGCGAACAGGATCTGGCAGGAACTCTTCGGACGCGGAATTGTGCTGACTTCGGAGGACTTCGGCTCTCAAGGCGACATGCCGTCCCATCCCGAACTCCTCGACTGGCTGGCCTGGGAGTTCGCGGATCGAGGCTGGAGCTGGAAGCGACTGATCAAGACCGTCGTGATGTCGGCCGCGTACCGCCAGTCCTCGGACTCCCGCCCGGACCTGGGAGACAGGGACCCGGGCAACGTGCTGCTCGCCAGACAGGCCCGCATGCGGCTTCCGGCCGAGCTGATACGGGACTCGGCGCTGGCGGTCAGCGGCCTGCTCGACACGCGCGTGGGCGGCCGCAGCGTGCGCCCGCCGCAACCGGAGGGAGCCCGGCGCATGGGCCAGTCCGGAGACGGCGGATGGGTTGCGAGCGAAGGCCCCGACCGCTACCGGCGCGGCATGTACATCCAGTACCAGCGCATGTCGCCGTACCCTCTGCTGAGTGCGTTCGACATGCCGGACACGTACGAGAGCGCATGCCGGCGAGGCCGCACCAACACCCCTCTCCAGGCATTGAACCTGCTCAACGACCCCGTCTTCGTCGAGGCCGCGCAGGCGCTCGCGGTGCGCGCCGTGACAGAGTTCGGCCCGGACCTGGCCGACCGTCTGGAGCAGGTCTTCCGGCTGTGCCTCGGCCGAGACCCGCTCCCGGCGGAAATGGATGCCCTGCAGTCCTCCTGGAGCCGCCAGCGAGCGATCCTGGAGCGCACGCCGGAATCGGTTGAGAGCCTCTTCGCGTTCGACCTGCCCGGGGTCGCGCCGCTCGACGGGGCGACCTGGGTCACACTGGCCAGCGCCCTGCTGAACGTGGACGAATTCCTATCGAGGGAGTGAATCGCTTGCACCCGCGTGCCCAAGAACCCATCCTGGACCGCCGGCGGTTTCTCGCCAACTGCGCGGGCGGCCTTGGTACGGCCGCACTCGCGCACCTGCTGGGAATCGAGGGGCGCACGGCGGCGCACGGCGGTCCTATGGCCGCGAGGCCGCCCCACTTCGCACCCCGTGCGCGCAACGCAATCCTCATCTACCAGTCGGGAGCGCCGAGCCAGCTCGACCTCTTCGATCCTAAGCCCGGGCTCGCCAAGTGGGCCGGACAGCCGCTCCCTCCGTCCCTGACAAAGGACCTGAAGCTCGCCTTCATCAAGCCCAACGCCGCGATCATGCCCAGCGCCCGGCAGTTCCGGCCGCACGGAGAGAGCGGCATGGAGCTCTCGGACTGGCTGCCGCACGTGGGAAGCTGCGCCGACGACATCTGCATGGTCCGCACCATGCACACGGAGGCGTTCAACCACGACCCCGGGGCCTTGCTGCTCTCCACGGGGGTCACGCAGTTCGGGCGGCCATCGTTCGGGTCCTGGGTGGCGTACGGACTGGGCAGCGAGTCGCGGGACCTGCCCGGCTTCGTGGTGCTGGGATCCGGGAAGGGGCCGAACGCCGGTTCCAACATCTGGTCGAACGGGTTCCTACCGTCGGCCTACCAAGGCACGCGGTTCCGTTCCGTCGGGGATCCGATCCTCTACGTCTCGAATCACGACGGGATCACCGACGAGCTGCAGAGAGCCCGCCTCGACACGATACGCCAGTTGAACGAAGAGCGGCTCGCCAGAACCGGTGACAGCGAAATCGCGGCGCGCATCGCGTCCTACGAACTGGCGTTCCGGATGCAGATGGCGGTTCCGCAGCTGCTGGACTTCAGCGACGAGCCCGCCAGCGTGCTGAATTCATACGGTGTCGGACAGGAACCGACTCATGCCTACGCGGCGAACTGCGTGCTGGCGCGGCGCATGGTCGAGCGCGGCGTGCGGTTCGTGATGCTCACGCACGGCGACTGGGACGACCACAAGGAACTCGACAAGCGTCATGCCAGCAATTGCGCCCAGGTCGACCGGCCGAGCGCGGCGCTGGTGAAGGACCTGAAGCAGCGCGGACTGCTCGACACGACGCTTGTGATCTGGGCCAGCGAGTTCGGGCGGACGCCGATGGCGCAAATGGACCGACAGGACGAGGACCCCGGACGCGACCACCACCCGGACTGCTTCAGCATGTGGCTGGCCGGCGGCGGAATCGCGCGAGGCCGCGTGGTGGGCAAGACCGACGAGATCGGACTGAAGCCGGTCGAGGATCCAGTCCATGTGCACGACCTCCAGGCAACCCTGCTGCACTGCCTCGGATTCGACCACGAGCTGCTGACCTACCGGCACCAAGGTCGAGATTTCCGGCTGACGGATGTGGGGGGACGCGTCGTGACGAAACTACTGGCTTGACCAACCGGGCCGGGCGGTACCGCCGGGCTCATTCTTGAATCACAAAGACAGCGGTACCGCCGGACTCGACCCGGAAGTCCCCAAGAATTTATACTGAGATTGCAAGCGAGCGGTTCGAGCAGTGGCCAAAATCACCAAATCCGAGTCGTTGGAGGCTCCGGCGGTCCCCGCGGCTCTCATCGGAACCGTCACCGAGCATGTCTTTCCGTCCAAGCCGGTCAAGACGTCCCCTTGCCGCATCTGCTCGGCGCCCGGGGCGACAGTCAGTTCGGGCGGTCTCTGCTGGGTCTGCCGCCGCCTGAAGGTCAGTGCGTGGCAGGGGTCGGACGTGCACGACGCCGCGGGCGAGTAGCGCTGGCTCCCAGCCGTCTGGCGTGAGCCGACGCCCTTGTGGGATTCGTAGGAGACTGACGTGCATCTGGGGTTCGTGGGCTGGCGCGGGATGGTGGGCAGCGTCCTGCTGGAACGGATGCGCAGCGAGCGCGACCTCCAGGGACTCGATGTCGATTTCTTCAGCACCTCGAACGCGGGCGGCCCCGCACCCGAGGAGAGCGCCTCGGGAGTCCTCAAGGATGCCCGGGATCCGGCCGAGCTGCGCACTTGCGACATCGTGCTGAGCTGCCAGGGCGGCGCCTACACAGAGGAAGTCTTCGGCCAGCTCAGGGACTCCGGCTGGGACGGGTATTGGATCGACGCCGCTTCCACGCTGCGGCTGCGGGATGACGCAACCCTGGTCCTGGATCCTGTCAACGGGGACCAGATCCGGCAGCGGCTCGCGAGCGGCTGCCGGAACTTCATCGGGGCCAACTGCACAGTCAGCCTGCTGCTGCTTGCAACCGCCGGCCTCTACCGCGCCGGGCTTGTCGATTGGATCAGCACGATGACCTACCAGGCGGTGTCCGGAGCCGGTGCCCGGAAGCTGACCGAGCTCGCGCGACAGTTGCGCCACTTGGCGCCCTCCGCGAGCCAGCTCGACAGCCTGACGACCCGGGAAACCGAAGAGGCAATCACTAGCGCGCAGCGGGCCGACTCGCTCCCGGCGGCCGAGATCGGGGCACCGCTTGCTTGCAGCGTTCTGCCGTGGATCGATCGAGCCATGGAAGACGGCCAGACCCGGGAAGAATGGAAGGCGAGTGTCGAGGCGACTCGATTGCTGGGAGCGAGCCGGCCGGTGAGGATCGACGGGACGTGCGCCCGAATCGATGCCCTGCGCTGCCACAGCCAGGCCCTTTGCATCAAGCTGACCTGCGACATTCCCGCGGCCGAGGCGGAGGGAATCCTGGCGCACGGCAATCCCTGGGTGCGGATCGTGGACAACTCGCAGGAGGCGACGCTTCGACAGCTGACCCCTGCGGCCGTCGCCGGCAAGCTCGATATCGCGGTCGGTCGTGTCCGGAAGCTGAACCTAGGACCCTGCTTCCTCGGAGCATTCACCGTGGGCGACCAACTTCTCTGGGGGGCTGCCGAACCCCTCAGGAGGATGCTGCGAATCCTGCGCGAATCCTGCGGATAGCCCACCCGGACGCAGGGCGGCGCGGCTCCGACGGCCGGCCCGCGCCTACCCGGAAGGCAGGGCATCCGCCCCCAGCAATCGTCCCCAGACCCGTATGGGACTCGGAATCGCTGCGGATAGAGCGGAAATTTTCGATATTTATGACGAAATAAGCGTATTTTATATTGATTTAATGGGAATATAATACGAAAATACTTGCATGACGCGTCAAGCCCTGTCAGGAATCGCCGCTCTTGCCGCCCAAGGAAACACCCTGCTCGCGAAACGGCAGGTCGAATACAGGAGCCTGCCGTCGAAGAGCATCCTCAATCGCTGCGCGAACCCCCAGATGCCCTTCCGGTGGACGATCAACCCGTACCGCGGTTGCGAGATCGGCTGCCAGTACTGCTACGCGCCGTACACGCACACATACCTCGGTCTTGACGATCCGAGCGAATTCGACTCGTTGATTTTCTCGAAAGAGAACGCCCGGGAGATCCTGGAGCAGGAACTGCGCAGGGGTGTCGACGGCCCGATCGCGCTCGGCACCGGCACGGATCCGTACCAGCCTGCGGAGAGACGGTTCGAGACGACCAGGGGGATCCTCGAGGCGTTCGCGCGATCGGCGGGGCTGCAGATCGGGATCACGACCAAGTCGGACCTGATCCTGCGCGACCTCGACCTGCTTGGACAGATTGCCGCCCGCAACGAACTGCGCGTGAACATCACGGTCACCAGCATGGACGACGCTCTGTCCCGGCTGCTGGAGCCCCGCGCGGTGCGGCCGGACCTGCGGATCGAGGCCGTCCGCCAGCTGCGCTGGCGAGGCATCCAAGCGGGGGTGTTCAGCGCTCCCGTGCTGCCGCTGCTGACCGACGCAGCGGAGATTCTCGGCTCGGTCGCCGAGCAGGCGAAGCGGGCGGACGCGCTGTACTGGACCGCCAATCCCCTGTTCCTGAAGGACTCGGCCAAGAAGAGGCTGATGCCTGTTCTCGAGCGGGAGTTCCCGCTAATCGCGGAGCGCTACAAGTCGCATTACCGGCGCGGCGCCTACGTGGCCGGAGCCTACCGGACGTGGCTCCAAACGCGGGTGGAGGGGATCCGGCAGCGCCACGGGCTGGCCAGCGCGGCGCCGTTCGCCCCAGACCCGGCCCAGGGCGTTACTGGCCCTGTTCAGGAGCTGCTATTCGAAGATCTCGAAGCTGCCCACCCGCCCGTCCGACGCGGGCCGGCCGAGGCTCTGGATCCGGTCGGAGTGCCCGGACGGGTGGCGGCCTAGGGCGGACGCGAGCATGATCCGGGAGGTGCGCGAGACGCTGCTTCGCAACTCGGCGAGGCTCGCCGGCGAACTGGCCGGCTTCCGCCGTCCCGGTCTCAGTTCGGAAAGTCGAAGTACGTGTCCGGATAGGGCTCGCCCTCGAGGGTGAAGTGCCACCACTCCTGCGGGTAGGGCGCGAATCCGCTGGCCGACATCACGCCGTGCAAGAGCGCTCGGTGGGCGCGCTGCTGGGCCGAAACGCGCTTGCTGTCCGACCATGATCGCGGGCCGAAGAGGTCGTACGGGGATCCCATGTCGAGTTCGCGAGCCAATCCCGCCCTGTCCCGGTAGACAATCGTCACGTCCACGGTGCTCCCCCGGGAGTGGCTAGACCGCCTGGCGACATAGCCCTCTTCGAACAGGTCCGACTTCGCGACGTCCGGGTAATATCGCGGCTTGGTCCGCACGTCCTCGACGTCACGGCCCCAACGCGCGAAGTGATCGACCGCTCGCTGGGGCCGGTAGGCGTCGAAGACCTTGAGCCCCAGGCCGAACCGCCGCAGCGCGGCCTGGGCCTCGGCGAGACGATCCGCGGCGGGAACAGACAGAATCGCGTGCTTGTGCCGATAACCGTCGATTCGCGCGCCTACGAAATTGTCCTCGCTGGCGTACCGCAATTCGACCACGATTCCCGGAATCGCCTCGTCGAGGAAAACGAAACCGTCTGGCAGGGGATGCCGGTCGGAAGCGCCGTAAGCAAGGGAGCAGCACGCCGCCAGCGCTGTGACAAGGGGGTAGGCCGGGATCGTACTCATGACGCTGCCTGAATTATCGGACGCGGAACCGAGTGGCAAGATTCCGGCGGCGTCGACCCCGGCCGCGCGCGGCCGTCGACGCGCTCCTGCTTGCCCGGCGAACGGAGGCCGCCGCTTTCCGACCGCGCGGCCCAGTGGCTATGATCGAAGGATGCCGGGCGGTCCGTGCTTCGCGGCGCCCCATCGAGATGGCTTGGTTCCGACGGGAGCACGAACCCAAGCGGGTCCGTACGGAAGGCCTCTGGATCAAGTGCGATTCCTGCTCCGCCCCGATCTGGAAGAAGGATCTCGAGGCGCAGGCGATGGTTTGCGCCCAGTGCGGCTTCCATTTCAAGATCAACGCCCGGCAGCGCCTGGAGATGCTGCTGGACGACGGAGCCTGGGAGGACATCTGCGGGAACCTGCGTTCCACGAACGCATTGCAGTTCGAGGATCGAAAGCCGTACGAGGACAGGCTGCGCGATGCAGCCGAGCGGACGGGCCTCAATGACGCCGTGATTTGCGCGGTCGGCAAGCTCGAGGGCCACGACGTGGTGCTGTGCGCGATGGAGTACGGGTTCATCGGCGGCAGCATGGGGGCGGTGGTGGGCGAGAAGCTGACGAGGGCCGCGGAGCGGGCCGGGCAGGAGAAGATGCCGCTCATCATTGTCTCGGCCTCCGGCGGGGCCCGGATGATGGAGGGGATGGTGAGCTTGGTGCAAATGGCCAAGGTCTCGGCGGCGCTGAAGAGCCTCGACCGCGCGGGCGTTCCTTACATCAGCATTCTCACGGACCCCACAACCGGCGGCGTGACCGCGAGCTTCGCCATGCTGGGCGACCTGAACATCGCGGAGCCCGGAGCCCTGATCGGATTCGCCGGGCCAAGGGTCATCGAGCAGACGATCCGACAGAAGCTGCCGAAGGGGTTCCAGCGATCCGAGTTCCTCCTGGAGCACGGCATGCTGGACGCCGTGGTGGCCCGGTCCGAACTCAAGCACTTCATCGGGAACGCGCTGGATTTCTTCCGCGGGCCTGCCGCCTGATCTGGCATGGCGCGGCTCGACCCTTCCGTCCGCTACCTGTATTCCCTGCCCCGCTCGATCCGAAGGGAATCGTTCGGGCTGGAGCGCATGCGGCGACTGGTGCGCGAGCTCGGCGGTCCCGAGCGAGGACCCGGCATCATCCATGTCGCCGGCACCAACGGCAAGGGGTCCACGGCCGCCATGATCGAGTCCGGGCTCAGGGCGGCGGGTCACTCGACAGGACTGTTCACGTCGCCGCACCTGTCGCGCATCAACGAACGCTTCCTGCTGGACGGGGAGCCGGTCTCCAACGATGCCCTGGCACGGGCGGTGGAACCGGTGCGCAGGGCGAACGAGAGAATCGTCGCGCTGTTCGGCCGGTCCGCGCATCCAACATTCTTCGAGTCGACGACGGCGGTCGCTCTCGTGCTGTTCGAGCAGGCAGGCACCGACTTCCGGATCGTGGAAGCCGGCCTGGGAGGAAGGCTCGACGCCAGCAACGTCGTCTCTCCCGACGTGGTCGCGTTCACGCGCATCGAGCATGACCACGAGCAGTTCCTCGGGCGGAGCCTGGACCGGATCGCAGCCGAGAAGGGAGCCATCGTCAAGCCCGGATGCCAGGCGGTCATCGGGCGGCAGGCCCCCGCTGCGAAGAGGGTCCTGCTGGAGTGCTGCCGGCAGGCAGGGGCGGCGATCCATGACACGGAGACGGACTGGAGCGTCCGCGACGCCTCGAGCGAGTCCGGGCAGTGGCGATTCGAGGCTGCCGGCCCTACCGGGACAGTCTCGGCCCGCCTTGGGCTCGCAGGCAGGCATCAGGTCGACAACGCTCTGGCAGCGATCGCGGTCCTGGACGCCGTCGGTACCGGCCCGCGGCACATCGAGCAAGGCCTGGCGCAGGCGAGATGGCCGGGCAGGCTGGAATTCGCGGGAACCGCACCGCGCTTTCTGCTGGACGCCGCTCACAACCCCGAGGGAGCCCGCGCCCTGGCGGAATTCGTCGGGAACGAATCCGAAGGACGCAGCGTCACCCTCGTGTACGGCTCGTCGCGGGACAAGGCGGTCGACGAGATTGCCGGCTGGATGTTTCCCGTTGCGGACCGTGTAGTGCTGACTAGGTCGCGTGTCGACCGTTCGGCGAGCCCGCGAGGGCTGCTCGCCGCGATTGGCCACCACCATCCGTCCATCGAGACGGCACCAGACGTCGGGGCCGCGCTGCGGCTGGCCGAGAAGCGGCTCGAGCCCGGCGGGTGGATCGTGGTGGCCGGCTCCGTCTTCCTGGTGGGGGAAGCGCGGGAACTGCTCGGATAGAGGATACGGTTGGCCTGGATGCGGGAGACTCTCAGCTTCCTCCGGTCCGTGTGCTGGATGATCCCGATGCTCGTCGCGATCACCACCGTCATGGGGCTGGTCTCCCTGCTGTCCTCGATCGTCGACAGCACGGGCGGGCTCCAGCATCGAGTTGCGCGGCGGTGGGGGCGCATGCTCATGGGCGTGTTCCGCGTCGACATCCGCGTGCTCGGGAGCGAGCGCCTCGATCCGAACCAACCCTACGTGTTCGCGTCGAACCACTTCAGCCTGATCGACACTCCGCTGATGTTCGGGTACCTGCCCCGCAGCTTTCGCATCCTGGCACGGTCGGGGCTGTGGAAGATCCCTTTCATCGGATGGCACCTGGGCCGCGCCGGCCACCTTCCGGTTGATCGCGGGAACCCCCGCCGCGCGGTGGCGAACATCGAGGCCGCGGCACGCAGGGTCAGGGGCGGGCTCTCGATCCTGGTCTTCCCGGAAGGGGGCCGGCGCCGTGGGCAGTCAATGCGGCCGTTCAAGGCCGGTGCCGCTCACATTGCAATCGACGCCGGCGCTGCGATCGTGCCGATGGCGATCGCGGGCAGCGGCAGGGTCCTCCCACCGGGATCCTGGCACCTGCGGCCGGGGATCGTGGAACTCAGGATCGGGCAGCCGATCCAAACCAAACAGAGAGATGGCCTGACCGCGCGAAGGCTGACGGAAGAGCTGCGCGAGGCAATCGAGGCGCTGGCCGCGCAGGAACTCGCCGCGGACGGGGCCGCCCGATGAAGGGACGGAGGAAGTCATGAGCCACTGGCTGGGAATCGATATCGGAACCGGAGGCTCGCGGGCTCTCCTTGTCCGCGCTGACGGAAGCGTCGCCTGCGGGGTGACAGCCGCTCACGAGGACATCCTGATGGAGCGCCCCTTATGGGCGGAACAGCGTCCCGAGAACTGGTGGGACGCGGCACGCGAGGCGGTGCGCGGCGTGCTCGCCAAGGCGGGCGTCAGCGGTTCGGACGTGGCCGGGATCGGGCTCTCGGGGCAGATGCACGGCCTCACGCTGCTCGACGCCGGCAGCCGGGTCATCCGGCCCGCGCTCATCTGGTGCGACCAGCGCAGCCAGGAGCAGGTCGACTGGATCAACTCCACCGCAGGGACGGAGATGGTTCTCGAGCAGACCGCCAACCCGGTGCTGACGGGCTTCACGGCCCCGAAGCTGCTGTGGGTGCGGGACCACGATCCGGCCAGCTACGAGCGGGTCCGCAAGATGCTGCTCCCGAAGGACTATATCCGCTACATGCTGACGGGGGAGTTCGCCAGCGATGTCTCGGACGCTTCCGGCACCGCGCTGTTCGACGTGGCAGGGCGGCGCTGGGCGCGGCCTCTGGTCGACCGCCTAGGCATCGACGCCTCGATCCTGCCTGAGGTCGTGGAGTCCCCGGAGAGGACGGGCACGGTGTCGGCAGCGGCCGCAAAGGAGACCGGCCTTGCCCCTGGGACGCCAGTCGTCGGGGGCGGTGGGGACCAGGCGGCCAGTGCGGTCGGCAACGGCATCGTGGAATCAGGGCTGGTGTCCTGCACGATCGGGACGTCCGGCGTCGTCTTCTCGCACTTGGACGAGGCCGCCTACGATCCAAGCGGCCGCGTGCATACGTTCTGCCACGCCGTGCCGGGCAAGTGGCATGTCATGGGGGTGACGCAAGGGGCCGGATTGAGCCTGCAGTGGTTCCGGAACCAGCTTGCCTCCGATCTCGCTGGCACGGCGAGCGAGAGGGGCGCCGAGATCTACCACCTGCTCACGGACGAGGCGGCGGAGGTCCCCCCGGGGTCTGAAGGCCTGATCTGGCTGCCCTACTTGATGGGCGAGCGCACCCCGCACCTCGACCCCTACGCCCGGGGGGGCTGGGTCGGGATCACGGCGAAGCACACGCGGGGCCACTTGGTGCGCTCGATCCTCGAGGGAGTGAGCTACAGCCTGAAGGACTGCCTGGGCATCATCGAGTCGCTAGGCGCACGGGTCTCGTCGGTGAGGGCTTCGGGAGGGGGCGCCAAGTCCGCGCTGTGGCGCAGCATCCTTGCGAACGTCTTCGGGA
Source organism: Bryobacterales bacterium (assembly GCA_965263255.1). GTDB lineage: Bacteria > Acidobacteriota > Terriglobia > Bryobacterales > UBA6623 > VXMF01. The sequence continues at coordinate 4,076,127 of CBDHHA010000008.1, read as the reverse complement.
AGCCGATCTCGACGCTGCAGACGCAGGAGGGCTCCGCGTACGGCGCGGCCCTGCTGGCGATGGTCGGGACAGGCCATGCCGGCTCGGTGGAAGAGGCTTGCCGGGCAACGATTGCCGAAGAGGGGCGGACGGAGCCCGACGCGCAAATGGCGGAAGCGTACGCTGTTCCCTACTCCCTCTTCGAGGAGCTGTATCCGCTTCTCAAGGGCGTGTTCCCGCGGCTGTAGCCCGCGCTGTGACGGTGCCACAACCGGGCCGAGAGAATCCCGTCAGCGCAACTGCCGCAACGGGCTCGGCGCTCCGCGCGGCTAGAACGAATAGAGCAGGGTTCCCGTCGCTATCGCGAGGCCGCCGTCCTGGTCGTCCTCGGTCTCCCCTTCCGGCAGGTCGAGGCGGCGATAGTAGATCCCGTCCGGCCCGCGGAAGATCTCCAGCTCGGCGGGTTGCGGCAGATCGCCCTGGATCAACACCTCGGACAAGGGGTCCTCTACGTACCGCTGCAGCGCACGACGGAGCGGGCGGGCTCCGTAGCTCCGGTCGCCGGCGGTCTGTTCAAGAATGTAGTCGGCAGCGTCCGAGCTGAGGCGAATCTGCAGCCCCTTGTTGATCAGGTTCTCATTGAGCTGCCCGACCAGCATCTGGATGATGGCCAGCAGGTCCTCGTCCGTGAGGGACCGGAAAACGATCGTTTCGTCAAGGCGGTTCAGGAACTCCGGATTGAAGGTGCGCTTGACCTCGTTGCGAACCTCCTGCTCGGCCTTCGTGTCACCGTACTCCTGCGAGGTGCCCTGAAACCCCATGGGCGTCTTGACCTGCAGATGCCTCGCGCCGATGTTGGAGGTCATCACAACGATGGTGTTCTTGAAGTCAACCGTATTGCCCAGGCCGTCGGTGAGGCGCCCGTCCTCGAAGACCTGGAGCAGGATGCTGAACAGATCCGGGTGCGCCTTCTCGATCTCGTCCAGGAGGATGATCGAGTACGGGGCCCGCTTCACTCGCTCGGTGAGCTGGCCGCCCTCCTCGTGCCCGACGTAGCCGGGGGGCGAGCCGATGAGCTTCGAGACCGAGTGGCGTTCCATGAACTCGGACATGTCGAAGCGAATCAGGGCCTTCTGGCTGCCGAAGAGGAACTCTGCCAGAGCCCGGGCCACCTCGGTCTTTCCGACGCCGGTCGGCCCCAAGAAAAGGAACGAGCCGGCGGGCCGGTTCGCGGACTTCAGGCCCGCCCGCGAGCGGCGGATGGCACGGGCGAGGGCGGAAATCGCGCTGTCCTGGCTCACGATCCGCTTGTGCAGCTCCTCCTCGATGCGAAGGAGCTTGCCCATCTCCTCTTCCTTGATCGCTGTCATGGGCACGCCGGTCCATCGCGCGACGACATCCTCGATGTCATCCTTCTCGACGGTCGCCGTGACACGCTCCTCCACGTCGTGCAGGGCCTGCAGCCGGCGGAGGTTCTCGCGCTCCTTCCGCTCTTCCTCCGAGTAGAACCGAGCCTTCTCGAAGTCGTGGTTCGCGATCGCGTTCTCCATGCGGTGGACGATGAAGCTGATCCGCTTGTGGATCTCGATGCTCTCGTCCGACATCTTGGTCTGCTGGAGCTTCACCCGCGCGCCCGCCTCGTCGAGCAAGTCGATCGCCTTGTCGGGCAGGAACCGGTCGGGAATGTACCGGATCGAACTGTGGACGGCGGACTTCAGCGCCTCGTCCGTGTAGACCACCGCATGGAACTTCTCGTAGCGCTCCTTGATGCCGAATAGCACCTGTATGGCCTCGTCCTCGGTGGGCGGGTTGACCTTGACGGCCTGGAACCGCCGCTCGAGGGACCGGTCCCGCTCGATGGACTTGCGGAACTCGCTGGGCGTTGTAGCCCCGATGCATTGGATCTCGCCCCGTGACAGCGCGGGCTTGAGGATGTTCGCCGCATCCAGCGAGCCTTCCGCCGAGCCGGCTCCGACCAGGGTGTGCAGCTCGTCGATGAAGATGATGGAGTTCTGGTTCTCCATCAGCTCCTTCATGATCGTCTTGAGGCGCTCCTCGAACTGGCCGCGGTACTTGGTGCCGGCGACGATCAGCGACAGGTCCAGGGAGTAGATCCGCTTGTCGGACAGGTACGGAAGGACCACCCCGCTGGCGATGCTCTGGGCGAGGCCCTCGACGATCGCTGTCTTGCCGACGCCGGGCTCGCCGATGAGGACCGGGTTGTTCTTGGTCCGCCGGCAGAGGATCTGGACGACCCGTTCCATCTCGGACTCGCGGCCGATCAGGGGATCGAGCTTCCCGTCGGAAGCCTCTTGCGTGAGGTCGCGGCTGAACTCGGAGAGCACGGAGCCCTCCTTGTGGCGGCTCGAGACTGTCTTCTCGGACTGGACCCGCGCCAGTTCCTCCCGGATCGTGGAGAGCCGCAGGCCGCGCTCGTGCAGGATCTCGGCCGCGAAGCAGCGCTCCTCCCGCAGCAGTCCGAGCAGCAGGTGCTCCGTTCCGATGTGCTTGTGCGACAGGCGCTCGGCTTCCTCGGCAGCGTAGGCGAGGACCCGCTTGCACTCGTGGCTGAGCGGGAGGTCCACGGAGGTGGAGACCTTCTCGCGGATGGTGGTGTGGGCCTCGATCTGCTTGCGGATCGAGTCGACCGCCGCGTGTGTCCGCAGGAACCGGTTGGCGAGCGCCTTGTCCTCGCGGATCAGCCCCAGCAGCAGGTGCTCGGTCTCGATGTAGGGACTGCCGAACTGGCTCGCCTCGTAGCGGGCGAAGAATATGACCCTTCGCGCCTTCTCGGTATAGCGTTCGAACATGCGCTGCGAGTGCGCTGCACGGTGTGCCGCGAGCACCGTCCGGCAGACGCCCGTCCTTTGTGGATCATCATACCAGCACGGTCTCGCGCCCCGGACCCGGGTCCCGGGCGTCCGAATCCCGGGGCTTCCAAGCGGGGTGCCGGCCCGCCCGGACCGGGCTCCGAGCCCGCTGCTTCCTGCGTTTAGGGCCTCCGGCCCGGAGTCGGAACAGCCCCCTAGCCGCCCAGCAGCTCGTCCATGGTGAAGATCGACTCGAGGGAGCAGCCGACCCCGGCAAGAGCCTCCGCGGCCCCTTGCTCGCGGTCGACCAGACAGCAAGCCCCGAGGACTTCCATGCCAGCCTCCCGGGCCTTCTCAACCGCCTGGATGGTGGACCCGCCGGTGGTGCAGACGTCGTCCAGCACGACGCAGCGGACGCCCGCCGTCGCGGGCAGGCCCTCAACGGGGCGCTTCCGACCGTGCTCCTTCCCGGCCTTGCGCACCACGAAAGCATCCACCGGAAAGTCGGTGGACTGCGAGACGTGAGCCACTGCACAGGCGACGGGATCCGCACCCATCGTGAGACCGCCAACGGCCTGCGGGTCCCAGCCCCGCGCCCGGATGCGGTCGAGGATCGCCATCCCGACTAGCGGCATGGCCTCGCCGCGCAGGGTGGTCAGCCGGCAGTCCACGTAGACGCTGCTCTTCTTGCCGGAGGCCAGCACGAACTCCCCTCGGAGCACGGAGTGGCGCTGGAGGATCCTCTTCAGGCTCTCGCGGGTGCCCTGCGACTGCATGCTTTCCACCAGTGTGTATGGGCCCCGAACGCGGCCCTGACCCCTAGAACCGACTGACCTGTTCGAGGTAGCCGTCGAAGTTGCGCCGGATCTCGCCGAGCGAATCGCCGCCGAATTTCTCGAGGAATGCCTCTGCTACCGTCAGCGCGACCATCGCCTCGCCAATCACGCCGGCAGCGGGGACCACGGCGACGTCCGAGCGCTCGTAGGCCGCGCTGGCAGGCTCTCTGGTCGGCAGGTCCACGGATTCCAGAGGCCGCCGCAGCGTGGATATCGGCTTCAGATAGCCTCGGACCAAGAGATCCTGGCCGTTGGTGATGCCGCCTTCCAGGCCCCCCGCCTTGTTGGAACCGCGGTAGAAGCAGCGTTCCGACTTGTTGTAGTGGATCGTGTCCTGGACCATCGAGCCGGGAGAGGAAGCCGCGAGCGCGGCCGAGCCGATTTCGACGCCCTTGACGGCCTGCATCGACACGATGGCCTGGGCGAGCCGGCCATCCAGCTTGGAGTCCCAGCTGGTGTGGGACCCCAGGCCCGGTGGGGCACCGTGAACGACCACCTCGAAGACGCCGCCGCGCGTGTCGCCGCTAGCGTACGCCTTGTCAACCTCCTCCTTCATGCGTGATTCGGTCTCCGCATCGACGCAGTTCAGGAGGACTTCGTCCTTTGCGGCCAGCTCCCGGAGATCCTCCCAGGTCGCCGGCCGGGCCAGTTCCACGTTGCCCACGGCCACCACATGGCTGAGCACCTCGATACCGAATTCCGACAGCAGAAGCTTCGCGAATCCGCCCATGGCAACGCGGGCGGCGGTCTCGCGCGCGCTGGCACGCTCCAGGATGTAGCGCGCCTCGGGATAGTTGTACTTGATGCAGCCGGCCAGGTCCGCGTGCCCGGGCCGGGGACGGTGCACCGGCCGGGCCCGGGCGTCCGACCCCTCGTAATCCTCGACCGGCAGGGTTTCGGTCCAGTTCTTCCAGTCGCGGTTCTGGAGCAGGACGGCGATCGGCGAGCCGATCGTGCGCCCGTGGCGGACCCCCGAGACGACATGCGCCTTGTCCGTCTCGATCTTCATGCGGCCGCCGCGGCCGTAGCCCTGCTGGCGGCGCCATAAGTCGCGGTTGATGCTGTCGAGGTCGACCGGAATCCCGGCGGGCATGCCGGATAGAGTGGCAACGAGCGTCTCGCCATGAGACTCGCCGGCTGTGACGAAACGCAGCATCCCTGAAAACGGGGGGAGAGGAGACCTCTTATTATAGGCGTGAGTTGATGCGCCAGCTGGTCGGCATACATGCGGTCTCGGCTGCGCTGCAAGGGGCCGCGGAGTCCGGCCGGAGGCTCGACAGGGTCCTGGTTGCCCGCGGGGCCGCCAACAGGCGCTTGCAGCAGATCATCGACGATTGCCGCCGTCTCGGCGTCCCGGTCCGGTTCGAGCCGCGCTCCGCGCTCCAGCGCATCGCCGGGACGAGCTCGCACCAGGGGGTGGTGGCGATGACCTCGTCCGGGTTGTACCGGACGCTGGAAGAGATCCTCCAGGATCCGGAAGACCCTTGCACGATCGTCGTGCTGGATTCCGTCCAAGACCCCCACAATCTCGGCGCGATTGTCCGCACGGCCGATGCGTCCGGCGCCGCTGCCGTCATCATCCCGGAGCGCCGGTCCGCGGGCTTGACCGAGGGCGCGGCCAAGGCCGCCGCCGGGGGACTGGAGTCGGTCCCGGTTGTGCGGGTGAAGAATCTGGCGAGGGCCCTGGAACGCCTGAAGGAATCGGAGTTCTGGCTGTACGGTCTCGACGCGGAGGCGGGCACCGAACATGACGCCGTGGAGTACGCCGACAGGTGCGCCCTGGTCCTGGGCGGCGAGAGCGACGGCCTGCGCGAGAAGGTAGCGGAACGCTGTGACTTCCTCGTGCGGATCCCGCTCGCCGGCAGCGTCTCGTCTCTGAATGTGTCGGTGGCGGCCGGAATCGCCCTGTTCGAAGTGCGACGCCAACGACGGGATGCCACCCGGGCCGGCCAGTAATCCGACCGGCGACCGACCATGCGCCAACCAGCGGCGGGTCGCGACGCGCCGACTCGGAGGAAAGGGATTCCTGCCCTTGCTCGCGGAAAGCGGAGATCGATTCCGAGGGCGTTCGTATAATGCCCTCCATGAGAATCGCCGATGCCTTCCTGCAGGAGTTCGACCAGGAGATGCGCCAGACACGTCGGATGCTGGAGCGCATTCCGGACGCAGCGCTGGATTTCAAGCCTCACGAGAAGTCGATGTCGATGGGACGCCTCGCCGGCCATATGGCGGAGATGGTCGGATGGGGCGTCAATACGGCAGAGCTGGACGAACTCGACCTCCAGCCACCCGACGGGAAGGCCTTCGATCTCTTCGAGGCGTCCAGCCGCGACGCGGCGGTCGAGTTCTTCGACAGGCAGGTGGCACTGGCGAGGGAGGCGATCGCGAAGCTGGACGATCAGGCCATGCATGTCGACTGGACTCTCAAGATGCGGGGCAACCCGATCTTCACGATGCCGCGGATCGCGGTTCTCAAGTCAATGATCCTGAATCACATCATTCACCACCGGGCGCAGCTCAGCGTCTACCTGAGGATCAATGACGTGCCCGTGCCTGGCATGTACGGGCCTTCTGCAGACGAGCGATGAGCGACGCGCAGCAAAGCAGTCCGCTATTCGCCGTGACGCATCCGTGCCGGGAACCGTAGTCCTGCTACAAGGGGCCGGGCTGATACGCTAGAACGCCCCGGAACCCTCAGTGCGCGGTCTCGTCAAGCCCTCGCTGGCCAGCTGGATCCTAGTCGCGATGGCGGCCGGCGTCTGCCTCGGCCTTGCCGCGCCGGAATGGGCGGACCGGATCGCATTCCTCAGCACGCTGTTCCTCCGTCTGATCCGATCGATCATCGCACCCGTCCTGGTGGGAGTTCTGATCCGCGCGATCGCCGGTGCGGGCTCGATGGGGGCCCTCGGCCGGCTCGGATGGAAGTCTGCGGTCTGCTTCGAAGCCGCAACTACCGTCGCGCTCATGATGGGCTGGTTCGCGGTCGTGCTGACGGGTGCCGGAGAGGGCCTGTCCCTGGCGAGCGAAACCGCAGTGGAGCCCCAGGACGCCGGCAGCCTGGCGGGAGCTCTGGAAAACGCAGTGCCGACTAGCATCGTCGATGCCCTAGCGAGAGGGGACGTGCTGCAAGTGGTCGTCTTCTGCTTCCTGTTCGGCATCGCCTGCCTGTCAGTGGGCAAGCGGGCTCGTCCGGTGGTAGAGTTTGCCGACGCGCTGGCAGAAGTGGCGTTCCGCTATACGGACTACGTCATGTACCTGGCTCCGGTCGCGGTGTTTTCCGCAGCGGCGAATATGGTTGCGGGCGGCGGCAGCGCGGCGCTGGAGGGCCTCGCCGAATTCACCGCCGTGGCGTGGGTCGTGCAGGGCGCTTTCCTGCTCGTGATCCTTGGCGGGGGCCTGGCGCTGTGCGGCATTCCCTTGCGAAAGTTCGCTCGTTACGCGCGCGAGCCCTTCCTGGTGGGATTCGCGACCACCTCGAGCGCTGCGGCGCTGCCGCAGACGCTGGAGAACCTTCAGAAGTTCGGCGTGCCGCGCCGAATCCTGGGCGTGGTCGCCCCTCTGAGCCTGAGCCTGAACCTCAACGGCAGCACGATCCACCTGGCCATGGGGACCCTGTTCGTGGCCCACGCGGCGGGAATCGATCTCTCGTGGGAGCGCCAGGCGATCATCCTGCTCACCCTGAAGCTGACCAGCAAGGGCGTAGCTGGAGTGCCCCGCGCAAATTTCGTCATTCTCGCCGCCGTGTTCGAGGGGCACGGCCTGCCGATGGAGGGCCTCGGAGTCCTGCTCGGAATCGACGCGCTGATCGACCCGATCCGGACCAGCGTGAACGTGGCGAGTCACTGTGCGGCACCCGCGGTTGTGGCGCGGTGGGAAGAGTGTCGCGATGCGCCGGAACCGCAGCGCGAGACCGGCAGATGACCGGACGTCCGGCCAGATTGGGGCATGGCCTCGCGTCGGTCGGTCCGCAGCCCAATCTGCGCCGAATGCCCTGACAGCACTGCGAGGTTGGTTGGACTCGCCGTCCTGACAGCCGAGAGCGGAATCGTCTGGTCGAAGGTGACGAAGCGCCCGCCGCAGTGCGCCGCCAAGCCAAGCAGGTAGAAGTCGCCTGGCAGTTCGGGGCTATGGATGCGGGAGCGGTCGAAGACCGTCTCGTCGAAGATGGAAGTCCCCCTGCGCCAGTATTCGTCGCACGGGGCCAACGTCGCCAGCGAGAGCAACTCGACCACCCGGCTAGGCGCTGCGGGACGCGGATCGTTCGGTTGGCACAAGATGCGACTGCACTCGACCTGTGTCGTGGCGCACGATGCCCAGCCATGCTGGGATCACTGCCTGCCCCGCTCATGGTGACCATGGCCGCGATCGAGCAATGCCGACTGGAGGCTGATGTCCATGAACGCCTGCATTGGGAGACGCGCCCAACTAGTAGGGGCCCTCTTCGCGTAACAGGTCGATCAGTTCGTTCGTGACCGGCTTGCCTCGCTTTGGAAGCGGGCAGAAGCCTTAGAACGTGTCGTTCGCGCTGCCTGCGTCGTCGCCGGGATCGACGCTCAATCCCTTTCGCGCAAGGTCTGAAACTACTGCTCCAATGCTCTTCCCGTCGCGACGCGCACGGGCTCGAGCGGCAAGAACGACATCATCGTCAAGGTTGATGGTGGTGCGCACCCACCTGATGCTAACGCACGAGGGCATCCTGGGACCGGAGTCGCTTCCGGGATGTCGCTTCCGGGAGCACCGACGTCCTCGCAAGGGTATCGGGAACGCGACGAATGCTGGGATTCGAGGAAAGCACGCGACACGCAGGCCTGGCGCTGGAGAGTTCCGCCGGACCTCAGCCCAGCGGAGCGGCGACGAGCACTCATGGAAAGCCCGACTCCAGGACGGCATGCCAACTCCCGATCCTCCTGTGCAGAGGCTACTTCCGCATCCCGGGACCAGAAGTGGCGCACGGTGCTATATTCATGGCGCCTGCTCGGGGCGACGGGCTCCCCGCAGCACCGTCATGGAACGGGCACTGCCGCTCAGTCGACCAGACGGCGGCCCCGGCCGCAGGGCGGCCCGGCGGCTGCAGTCGGCACCTATTCTGAGGCGAGGCGACCAGCATCGCACGGGGGCTCGTCCGTCTGAGACATCAGCCTCGGTGGTACTCGGAGACCTTCCTTGAAGCGCAGCTCCCTCCAGCACATGATCCGGGTCAGGTGGAAGTTGCCCTTGTTCGTGGGCCTGTCGCTAACCCTGCGCCTGGCCCTTCCCTGCGGCGCAGCTACCGACGCCGAGGTCGCTGGCCATGATGCGCTGCGGACCGACGCGGAGGAGTTCTTTCGCAACCAGGTAACGCCTTTCATCAAGACCTACTGCATCGCCTGCCATCAGAACCGGCGGCCCACGCAAGCGGGAGTCAACTTCTCGCCGGCGCTCAAGGCGCCCGGTCACGCCGCCTTCACCGAGCAGTGGAAGAAGGCAGCAGCCAGGGTGATGGCACACGACATGCCGCCGGCGGGCGCGCCCCAACCGACAGGTCCGGAACGGCAGATGTTCGGCGAATGGCTTGGGAGGGTCAAGTATCTCAGCCGCAGGGATCCGGGGCGTTTCGTCATCCGGCGGTTGACGAAGGCCGAATTCGGCAACACCCTTCACGATCTCTTCGGCGTCGATCCGTCGATTGCCGATGGGCTGCCGGACGAGGTCAGCGGAGAGGGGTATCTCAATTCACTGTCGCCGCTCCAGATCGAGCAGTACCTGTCAATCGCCAATGACGTCCTGGGCCGAATTCTGGCACCGGAAGGCAGCCCTCCGACTGAGGTCCAGAAGCGGCTGTTTGGCGAGGCGCCCGCGCTTGGGATGGAGGACGCGGATGCAGCGCGGGCACTGGCCCGGTCCATGGCGAGGGAGGCCTATCGCCGGCCCCCAACCGAGGCGGAGCTGGACGTCCTTATGGGGGTGTTCGACCTAGCCAGGCAAAACGACCTCGGGTACGGGCAGTCGCTGCAACTGATGCTCAAGGCTGTTCTCGTCTCTCCTCAGTTCCTGTTCATCACCCCGGTGGCAGCAGTCGAGCCGAGCACTGCGATCGTGCGGCTGGATGATTATCAGCTCGCGTCGCGCCTGTCCTACTTGCTATGGGCCACGAGGCCGGACGACGAGCTGATGGCACTGGCTGACAGCGGGACCCTACACGAGGAGGCAGTCCTCGAAGCACAGGTCAAGCGTCTTCTGCAGGATCCCCGTTCCCGCGCGCTGTTTGACGGGTTTGGCGCACAGTGGCTTGGCGTTGCCGGCCTGCAGGACCAAGTCTTCGACCCTGCGATCTTTCCGCAGATGACCGTCGAGATGCGCGAGTCCATGTACGAGGAGGCCCGCCTGTTCTTCGAGAGCGTCGTGCGCGAGAACAGGAGCGTCCTCAGCTTGATCGATGGCGACTACACGTTCATCAACGAGACCCTGGCCGCGATCTACGGCTTGGAAGGGACTGTCACCGGACCGGAGATGCGGAGAGTCCAGCTGAGCGACGGCAATCGCGGGGGAGTCCTAGGAATGCCCGGAATTCTCGCCGCGACCTCCTTCCCCGACCGCACGAGCGCGGTCAAGCGCGGGGTGTGGGTGCTGGAACAATTGCTCGGGGACCACGTTCCGGCTGCGCCGCCCAACGTGCCGGCTCTGGACGAACAGGACAAGGAGTCGATCGCGGGCCTGTCCCTGCGTGAGCGCACCGAGCTGCACCGAACCAACCCGGTCTGCGCCAATTGCCACAAGATTCTCGACCCGATCGGGTTCGGCCTGGAGAATTTCGATGCCATCGGGCGATGGCGCGAGCAGGACAGCAATGGCGACTCGATTGATGCCAGCGGCGAGCTTCCGGGCGGAGAACGCTTCTCCGGGCCGGAGGACCTGAAATCGATCATTGCTGCAAGAATCGACGATGTTGCCCGTAACCTCGTGGAGAAGCTGCTAGCCTACGCCTTGTGCCGCAGGTTGGAAGGCTATGACGAGATCGTCGTGGACGGCCTGATGCAGGCAATCGCCGGCGACGGGTACCGCATGCAGGCGCTCGTCAGTGCAGTCGTCACGAGCTATCCCTTCACGCACCGTCGAATCGAAGAGGAGAGGAGTTCCAATGAGCAGAACAGCGCTGATTGACCGCAGGGCCTGCCTAAAGGGGCTGGGCGTCTCGCTCGCCCTGCCGCTGATGGATGCGATGGGTTGGGCCGACACCGCCAACGGCAAGGCGTACAAGCCGCCGGTGCGTCTCGGGTTCATGTACATGCCCCACGGCGTGATCATGGACCGGTTCTGGCCTGCCGACGCGCAGAGTTTCCTGTCTTCCCCGCCGCCGGCGTTCGAGCCCCTGCGGCCCGTGCTCGACCAGTGCCTGACGATGAAGGGGATCTGCGGCGTTCCGATCGCTCCCTTCAACGGAGCGCCGCACGCGCTCGAGCTGTCGACCTGGCTCACAGCGACCTTGCCGGCCCCCGACAAGCGGGACGAAATCAACATCGCGATCTCCGCGGACCAGGTAGCCGCCAGCCACGTGGGTGCCTTCACCGCGCTACCGTCACTGGAACTGGCCACCATGCCCCAGAACTGGAAGGAGAACCAGGAAGGGCTGAACGAGGGGTATTACTCGCACTGCAGCTATCGCTCGCCCACTCAGGTAGTCCCTGCCGAGACGAATCCGCGCAACGTGCTCAACCGCCTGTTCCGCAGGCAGGACGAGAGCGGCGATGCGACGCAGGTGAACGCTTTGGATCGAAGCCTGCTGGATATCGTGCTGGGCGGCGCGAGGGACTTGCGGCGGACGTTGCCGACAACCGACCAGCGCAAGCTCGATGAATACCTGGACAGCGTCCGCTCCGTGGAGCGACGCATTGCGGCCATCGAGCAGCGCCAGAAAGAGGCGGCCCTGGAGAAGGCTGGCGTCCGTGCGAGCAGGCGTCACGCGACCGATTCGCCGCCGATCGAGATCAAGATCCCGGAAGGAGACAAGCGCAGCGAGTACATGCAGGTGATGTGCGACCTGAACGTGCTGGCATTCCAGACGGACACGACCCGCGTCTCCACCTACATCGGCTCGAGGCCTAACGGCGCCTCGTATCCGGAGCTCGGGTTCAGCGACCAGCACCACTCGCAAACGCACCACAACAATGAACCGGAGAAGGTCGAGAAGGTAGCCAAGATCACCGAGTTCAACATCGCGCAGTTCGCCTACATGGTGAAGAAGATGCACGGCCTACGGGAAGCCGACGGCACGCTGCTCGACAACAGCATCATGATGTGGGGGTCCGGCCTCGAGGATGGCAACGAGCATACGCGGGAGAATCTCCCGTTCGTCGTCGCTGGCAAGGGGGGCGGTTCCATCAACACGGGACGATTCCTGCCGGGCATCCAGGGAAACCAAGGCGATCTGCTGACAACCTTGCTCGCTTGTGCCGGCATTCCGCTGGACCGCCCGGTTGGGATCGCAACGAAGCAGATCCACGAAATCAAGGCGTAGCTGCCCGAGAGGGGTGGGCGCGGCCGAGCCAATTGAAGCTGGGCAGGAAGGCCGCGACCGACCGCACGACTCGGGGGTAGGGCGGATTCGCTGATGGCTCGGTCACAGGGCCGCTGCACGGCCTGTATGCCCGGCGCTCATGTTGTTGGCGCCCCGAAACGCAGCGCCGGCTGCTCCGAAGCGCTGATGTAGGCTTGGCGAGGCGTTCGGGCCAGGAGCCTACTGCCGGATCCACTGCTGGCGTCGAGGCCACTTCGTGCCCTCTTCAAAGAAGCGGACCCCGCTGCCAATCCGTTGGTGGTCGCCCAGCTCCTCGCGTGCCCGCTGGGCCAATTCCGTGAGGCTCTCGACGATCTCCGGATGCTGGTCAGCGACATTGGTCGTTTCGCCGATATCCGCCTCGAGGTTGTAGAGTTCCAGCTCGGTCACCGGCTCCAGCAGCTCGCCGAGAAACGCGCCGGACTTGGAGAGCAGCCACTCGGAGTCATCCCTCCCCGGCCGTGGGAACACCAGCTTCCATGGGCCGCTTCGCACCGCGTCCAAATGGGTCTCGCGATAGTAGTAGAAGGCCTCGTGTGGGCTCTGCGCCCCGGCCTCCCCGAACATCAGCGGGGAGATGTCCTTGCCGTCGATCGTGCGGTCGGACGGCAGCTGACCCCCCGCGAGCTCGATGAACGTCGGCAGCAGGTCCATCGTCGAAGCGATCTCCCGGGATTCCGTCCCGGCCGGAATGAAGCCGGGGCCCCACATCACCGTCGGGACTCGGATGCCGCCTTCCCACGTGGTGCCCTTGGCTCCGCGCAGCGGCCCGGACGATCCTGCGTGCTCGGTGATCGCCGCTGTGTACTGCGGCAGCGAGTGATTGCTCCACGGCCCGTTGTCGGAGGTGTAGACGACGATGGTGCGCTGCTCCAGCCCGAGTTCAGCCAGCAGATCCACAATCTCCCCTGTGCTGGCATCCAATTCCTCAATGACGTCGCCGTACAGGCCCCGCTCGGACCGCCCGCGGAAAGGCTCGGTCACGCCAAGCACGACATGCGCCATGGTGTGGGCGATGTATAGGAAGAACGGCTTGTCGTGGTTCTCTCGGATGAACGCCAGCGCCTCGTCCGTGTAGCGCCGGGTGAGATCGTCGACGCCGGCGGACTCCTGGATGCGGTCCTCGTTGCGATAGACCCAGTGGACCTGCCCGCTGTCGTTGGCACCAACCACGCCGAACCAATAGTCAAAGCCGCGGCGGACGGGATTGAGTTCGGGCTTGAATCCATTGCGGCGCCTGGTGATGTCCACCTTGCCGATCATTCCTGTGGCATAACCGAGGCCCTGGAGCACCCTTGGCAGCAGAATCTCCTTCTCGTGCACGTACGGAAAGCTGTTCTTCTCGTTGCCGTACTCGGCGACGCGGATCGGATAGCAGCCAGTGAGCAGGGCAGTCCGCGAGGGCCCGCAGACGGGCTGGGCGTAGAAGTCCGTGAACTTCATTCCCTCGCTGGCCATCCGGTCGATGCGGGGTGTCTCGAAGTCCGTCGCCCCGAAGACCCCCAGGTCGCCGTAGCCCTGGTCGTCAGCGAAAACGATGATGAAATTGGGGCGGTCTGAACCGGAGATTCCCGGCGCGCCTGACTCCGGCACGGCAGTCCGTTCCGACGAGCATCCAAGGAGGCCGATCGAGACCAGCAAGAGCGCGGTTGGGATTGATTGCCGTTGCATTTGGATTCCCCTAGCGAGAGGTTCGGGAACAGTGTAGCCAGCAAGCCTGACGTCGGGCCAGCGCCGCTCTCTGGCCGGCTAACGACTGCAAGCCGCCGCAGGGCCCCTGCAACTGCGCGCTGCTTCCCGGTCCTCGCCGGGACGGAGCCGTTCAGTCGCTTGTCCGGGTTGCCGGCCTGCTCTCGCCCCCGATATTGAATTTCAGAGAGCTCGGCCTGCCATCGCTCCCCAGGTCGAATATCACTGTCGCGGCCGTCCAGCGCAGGGAGAACTCCTCGGGGGAGTGCGGCAACAGTTCCAGCGGCGGCAGCAGGCCGAACGTGGCGTACAGCGTGCCGCCTTCACGGGCAATCGTGACCGGCATGCCCGCTGCCTGGGCGTATTCCCCCACATAGCGGTCGAGGGTCGGCTGCGTCATCGTGATGATCGGCTTGGTCTGGTGGCGCCCGGGTCCCGGCCGCGGCTCCTCCTCGAGCTCGCGCAGCCAGATATTGCGGAAGAGCACGGGGTTGCCGTGATCCTGCAGCGAAAGGGGGAGGCGGTCCGGGTGCGACTTGTAAGGCTGGTGCTTCAGCCAGGAAGTCGGCCCCCAGATCTCGGAGTTGTCCTGAACCAGCACCCCGTTGTGAAGCACCGTGATGCGGGCCGGCTGCGCGACGGAGCCGTCCGGCCGGAAGCGCGGCCTCCGGAAGACGATGTCGTATGCCTGCCACTCCCCGGCGGGCCGGCTCGCGTTGACCAGCGGCGGGTACTGACCGTAGACGGCGGCGGCCTGTCCGTCCGGATACGTCGTGTTCTCGTGGGAATCGAGCACCTGGACTTCGTACTTGCCCATCAGGAACACGCCGCTGTTGCCCCGGCCCTGGCCCTGGCCCCTGGCGGGAGTGGGCGCCGCCCATTCGATGTGCAGCTGGATGTCGCCGAATCCGTCCCGGGTGAAGACCTGCCCGCCCCCAGGCACCGCCGCCAACGCGCCGTCCTTGATTGCCCACTTGGCTGCACTGCCGTCCGCAGCGCGCCACTTGGAAACGTCCGATCCGTCGAATAGCACGACCGCATCGGACGGCGGCGGCACCGGCAGGTTCATCCCGGACTCGACCTTGCGGGGCAGGGGCCGCTTCATGTCATGGATCTTCCAGCGAATGGTCGACTGTCCTGCCGCGGGCATCGCGAAGGCCAGCAGGGTAACCGCCGTGGACTGAAGAGCTCGCTTCGTGGTCATGGGTCTTTCGCGCCTGGGTTCGATTGTACCCGCTGGGCGGCCTTCGCAGGCCGCGACCGCTGTGGTGACTTCGAGTGGGCCCTCCGGGTGAGGAGGGGATACGAGGTGGAAGCGTCCCGGATTGCGAATTCCGGGGACAATAACCGTCAGGCCACGCACACTGAGATCCGGGACCGATTCCAGCTGGCTCTGGATTGCGGGCGCCCTGCCGGGGCTAGGCGGCGGCCGCTGTCACAGTGGGCCCTGCGGGACGGGCCGGACGGGGCCGCGATCGTTGAGACTGCCTCGCCACAGCCGGAGGCATAATGTGGCCCCGGCCCTCCGGCCTGCGCTCTTCCGTGTCGTACCGGGTCACCTTGAACAGCCGGTTGGGACAGGCCGCGGGCAGCATCTCTTCAACGATCCGCCTGTGCTCGCTCTGGGCCCTGGAGCCGCGCTGATGCCGGGCCCAGCCGGTCACGGTGTGCACAGCATTGTGCCGTACGCGATCCCAGGTGCGACCGAGGATCTCGCGAGAACTCCCGGTGAGGCTGGGGTTGTCCGCGAGCCTCTCCGCCATCTGCATCCGCCATTGCTGGATCTCCGTCTCCCAGTGCGCTAGATGCTCGTCCCCTGCGCAGTGCTCGATCTTGAGCGTGTGCTCCATCACCCTTCCTCACAGGGACACCCGGGCCTTGCGCGGCTCTCACCCTAAGGACTCGCCCTCCTCGGCCGGGAAGGCCTCGCGCGGAGCCTGTACCGGGGAGAGGGGCATCGACACCTCGCCTAGCCAGCGTTGTAGATCCGCGACCGTGCGCGAGGTGCCGTCATCGACGCGGGCTCACGGTGCGCCGGCAGCCGCACAGGACTTGGGGAGCGGGTGGCCGCTTCCCTTCGCAAGCTCTCCGCGGGCGGCCGGATCTCGCCGGGCCGCTGTCCATCTATGGCCTGTCGGCGCCGAACGAACCTACTATGAGGGTTCGGCTCAGCCTACCGGTATCGATGAGATACTGGCCGAGGACGGCCAGCGGCCCGTCAACATCCTGGCCGACGAAATTCCCGCTTACGGATACGGATTGATCGCGGCTGTCCAACGTATCGGTCCCCAGCGGCTCGAATTTGAACGTCACGTCGATGTCGTCCTCCTCGAACACCACCTGGTCGGTCGCCGTTTCGACATAGATGCCGATCCCGGGGATGACGATCTCGTCCAGTTCGATGCGCGGGTACCATCTCAGGATCGGATCGCCGTTGGCACTAGCGAGCCCCGTGATCGACATAGTCAGGTTGCCGACCCTCCGGAGGGAATCGCTCTCAGACCCTGCCCAGGCAGTATTCCACTGGGCTAGGAGTTCCACTCTACCCTCGTAGAATTCTTGGTCCCCGGGGTTCAGCCCGTCGCCTCCGACGGCGACCGTCCTCCCGAAATACGTGGCTCTGGCGCCTCCCGGGAAGGACGGGTCGGAAGCGCTCGGCCACTGCGTGGGCCCGAGCGGGCTGTACGCGAACAGCCCCGGCTGGTTGCGGCCGCTCGTATACTTGATGAAGCTAGGGCCGTACGACAGGAGATCGATGATCGTCTCCCACCAAGGATGGTCGGCATCCTTGGCCGCGTACGCGTTCTGGCGTACGATCCAACCGCCGAAGCGCGTGTAGTCGGTCGCGTTTGCCCAGGCGCTCATCTGCACCGCCGGCTGGGCCCAGATATGGCTGTAACTGACCGGGCCTCCGTCGTAATTGACCACCCCGCTGAACACGCCCGTGCCGTCCGGGTCGAGCGCGACCTTGAGGTTGGCGCTCGAGGCGAGTGCGTAGAGCACCGAGTCAATCAGACCCAGGGCATTGTCCGGGTCGTAGGTGCCCGCCAGATTCGCCGGCACGTGATGGAACAGCCCCAGCAAGGCACGCTGCACCCTCTTCCATGCGGCGACTTCCGAGTCCGGGATGCTGAAGCCCAGCCCAAGCAGGACGGCCAGGTCATCCCTCGCCTTCTCAATCGCATCAACGGCAATCTCAACCTGCGTGCGGGGACCGTTGATCGTGACCTCGGTACCAGCGTTGTCGATGAGCGTCGACAGGTCCACCGAGAGATCCAGCGTCCGCTGCTGCAAGCGGATGGTCTCCGGATCCGTGTCGAGGGCCAGCAGGCGGTTGTCAACCCATCCGTCCAAAATGCGAGCGCCGCCCGGGGGAGCGGTTTCACGCGCCTCCAATACATTCGTTACCGTCGTTACGGTCGGCTCCTGGTACGGCCCGAGCGGCAGGCTCTCCGTGACGCTGTCCGCGGGGAGTCGATCGAGGAGCTTCATCGTGACGGTGAGCTTGCCATCGGCCACGGTGAAGTCGTTTTCCCAGTCCCATTTCACCAAGGTCTCGGCGACCGAGCCGTCGTCCGTGCCCGGCCGCAGCGGGGCATGGTCGGCGACGCGAGTGGCTCCGAACGCGCCTGCCAGGTAACTGCTGGTGCCGCTTTCGGTCTGCGTTCCGACCGTCCAGATCCCGTGAACCCAGTCTCCGGATGTGTCTCCGGTGCCCAGCAGCTGCCCCGCGAAAGTCGAGGTCACGGTCTGGGGGCTGGGTGATCCCGCCTTGAGCTCGAATGTCGTCGAGGCGTTGCCGGCAACTAGCCAGTGCCCCGAGTTGGTCAGGACGTTCGCCTTCGGCAGGATGATGGTCCCGACGTCCCCGAAGGCGAAGCGCCACGGATCGCCCTCGGCCGTCTTCAGGTCGGTGATCAGGCCGTACACCCTGCGGGTCCCGAAGCGCACCTCCAGCTCGAAATTGCCGCTGTACAGCGTTCCGTCGCCGCTCGCCGCGGTCGTCCCGCCTTCGTAGTACGCGGTGCCGGCTGTCTGGACTTGCCAGACACGGACAATGTCGTCAATCGTCCCGTACGAGAACGCCCCGACCAGCCCTGCCGCCGTGTTGTCTGCGGCACTCTTGTAGGCAAGGCCCGAAGTCGCAGACTCCCGCTCCTTCTGCGAGATCGCCCCGTAGCGCGTCTCCTCGGTGGCTCCGAACACGATCGCCGTCTCGGTACGGTTGGCATCGAACGCGTCGAGCGCGTCCGACTCGCTCAGGGCCACGCTCTCGAATACGCCCCCTCCGCCGGCCGCTGTCGCGGCCGCGAACTGCGTGCCGCTCGAGAGCGCGTCGAGGATGTCGTCGATTTCGTCGAGCAGGTCGTCATTGGCCGGCGCTTCGCCAAGAGACACCCTGCCGGCCCCGAAAACCTCGTCCACCTGGGCTTGGACGGCAACCCACCTCGCCGTCAGTACGGTTCGAAGCCTGGTCGGGCGTTCGTCGAGCCCCAGCACGGCGGCGACGTCGCCGCGGATCCTTGCGATCTCCGCCCGTGCCGACGCAACGAAATTGTCCCCCGTGGCGCTGGCCGAGCCGGCTCCCAGCAGATCCGCGATCGCGAACGTGCTCCCGCCCACCGTCAGGCTGGTACGCAGCTCGTTCGCCACTGTGTTGTCGTCATCGCCGGAGAGCGTCATGCGGTTGTCGATGGTGATGTCGCCGGCCAGGCCGAACCCGGCCTCCACGGTCGAGTCCGCATCCGAACCGGAGTCGATCGCCTTGTCGAACCGCGCCCCGAACAGGTCGCTGCTCACGCGCCACACATGGTAGGAGGCGCCGTCCACGGTGATGTCGCCCGTGCCCGACTTCGGCACTCTCGCTCCGTTCACGTCC
Organism: Bryobacterales bacterium; assembly: GCA_965263255.1. Taxonomy (GTDB): domain Bacteria; phylum Acidobacteriota; class Terriglobia; order Bryobacterales; family UBA6623; genus VXMF01. The sequence goes on along the minus strand of CBDHHA010000008.1, from coordinate 4,057,401 downwards.
CAGCCGTCCTGGTCCTCGCGTGTCATCGCCGTCAGGCCCGTGCCCTGGATCTCGACATCCACCGGCACGAACATCACGCTCCAGGCTCCCTCGGCCAGCGTCAGCCGGTACACGTTGCCGTTGCGCGCCGTCACCTCGCCGCCGGAACCGAACGGGTCGCCGTCGAGCGTGTACGATCCGTCCTCGACCATCACCACCGTGACCATGTCCCCGGACGTTCCGAGGCTGATGATGGTAGGAATCTCGTTGAACGCCGCCATCCAGGTGTCGCCCGGCCCCAGCCTGAGCGTGTACGTGCCGAAGCCGGCCGCCACCACCTCGCCGCTTCTGAAAGGCGCGCCGCCGATCGACCATAGCCCGTTCTCGGCCTTCACGAGCGTCACGGACTCGCCGCTGATGCCCAGGATCACCGGGACCGTCTTCGGCACATAGCTGATCCGCCACATGCCGTCGCCGAGCTGCTCCACCAAGTACATTTCGGTGCCCAGCGGCACCTGCACGCCGGACACCACCCGCTGCTCGCCCATCGTCGGGTAGACCGCTGTCCAGGTCCCGTTCTCGTGCCGCGTGAACGGCACCGTCACGCCCGAATTGCCAATGGCAACCTGCTGGACCGCCGGCACGTACGCCGCTGTCCAGGCTCCGTCCGCCATCGTCAGCGTGTACTCGCTGCCATTCGCGGCCTTCACGATTCCGCCCGAAGAGAAGGCGTTGTCGCCAATCCTGTACGAGCCGTCCTCGGCCCGCGTCAGCGTCACCTCCTCGCCTGTGATGCCCAGAGTCGCCGTGGCAGTGGCTGGCACGTAGGACACGATCCAGCTGCCGTCGCCGGCCAGGGCCAGCATGTACTGGTTGCCGTTGGACGCGACTACGTTGCCGCCCGGCTCGAAGGCGTCGTCGCCGATCGAGTACGAGCCGTCCTCGGCCCGCGTCAGCGTCACCTCCTCTCCCGTGATGCCCAGCGTGAGCGTGGCCGTCGCGGCCTGGTACGCCGCCGTCCACTGGCCGTCCACGAGGCTGAGCGCGTACACGCTGCCGTTTTCGGCGGTGACCTCGCCACCATCGAAGGCCCGGCCGTTGAGGGTGAAGCCGCCGCCCTCGGCGGTCATTAGGGTGACCGTCCCGCCATGCTCGCCTAGCGTCACCTCGACGGGCGCAGGCTGGAACGGCGGTGGCAGCGGAGGCTGCGCTGGGGGCGTGGTAGCGGCTGACTCGGTACTGCCGCAGCCGGCTAGGGCGAGGGCCAGCACCACCAGCGCAAGTAAGCCGAGGGCCCGAGCGATGCAGTTGCGATTCATTGCTTCTTCCTCTCGGGCTCCATTCATCCTGTGGCCTTCCGGGGTGTTTCAAGACCGCGCCAAGCCTCTCCGCTTGGAGCAACTAGAGGGGCTCCATCGGCGTGATTGCCACTACTCCTCTACGTTCACAGCAACAGCGACGAGGTCCAATCATCGCGAATGGCGACGGATTCTCCCGCAATCCAGACAGATTACCTAATAAATGTTTTACCTTGCGGAGCCCAGCATGTCAAGACTCGGTCAGGGGCCAGTTGCATGTTCGTTCGCCGTGACATATTCCTACCGAGATGGGGATACAATTTGAGATGCCAAGCTAGGATCGATTGCTCCATGTTGATTCACCTTGATTCCCGCCACTCCGAGGCCACCTACTCCCCTGAGTTTGAGGTCGTATTTCTCGGTTGCGGAGCCTGAGTATCCGCAATCATTAGTCGCCCGCGTCGCGCTGACTCGCTGAGCCCGCTGCTGGCTTATCGCTCCCCCGTCACCCTGGAGCAGTTCCAGCAAGTCCCCCGCTTGGGCGGCGACAACCACAACGGCCGCGTCGATGGCAGACGGGACGCTGGCCGCTTCGACGCCCTCGGCCTGCTCTCGATCGGCAATGTCCACTTCTCCCGCGACGCCTCCCTGCGCGCGACCGGTGAGCGTCTGCTCGCCAGTCCCGAGGACAGTTTCGGCGACACGCTGGCGCGGGCCCTCCTGCAACTGCTGGAGCAGGCCTGCGAGCCGGCGTGCCCGCTTCCACTGCCGTCTCCGGCGCGAGGAGATCCAGGCCGAGGTTGTCCGCACGTCGGACCAAGCCTATTGCGGTCCGCCGGGAGCGGTGGCACAGCGCCCGTGCGGGCGCAGACCGGGCCCATGGGGACGGGCCGGCTATACCGGCGCTGGAGACCGCGCTATGGCTTGCCAGGGAATTGCGAGGAGGCGGCATTTCTGGAGACCTGAGCCTCCCGCATGACAGTCTCGCTCGGACATGACAAGGACGTGTTTTCGGGTGTGGATGGCGTTCGCAGAACGCGGTGATGATCCGCGGTTCCAGCCGGAACTAGGCCGACTGAAGCCGGGCGTCCCAAGCGCCTCCGCTCGGACAGCCGACGCTCACTCGACGAACAGGAATTCGTTGCTAGCCAGCATCGCCCGCACGAATCCAGCTCGCACTTGGTCACGGCTGCCGGTTCCGGCGGAGAAGTACGACTGCGCCTCTTGGAGTTCGCCCGGTCTGGGTGGTCGGCCGAATACGGTGCTCGTCGCCTTCTCCAGGAATGCGGCGACGCCGTCCGTGCTGGCGGTCCAACGTTCTGCCATCGCCTGGGACTGGCGGTGCATGAACGCCGAGTTCATCAGATAGAGCGCCTGAAGGGTGGTCGTCGTCGACTTGCGCTCGCTCATCGGCAGGTTCCCGTCCGGGCCGTCGAAAAGGTCGAGGTAAGGGTGCTTCTGTATGCGCGGCTGCATGATGAACACCGACCGCCGGTTCGTGGGAAAGAACTCCGAGAACGGCTCGTGCTGGCGGTAGAAATACGTCTGCCTATGCGGGAAGGGGTGGCGTCCGCCCCGCGTGCGGTCCAAGTCGCCGCTGAACGCCAGAATCGAGTCCCGGATCTGTTCGGCGTCCAGCCTCCGGCGGTTGAACCTCCACAGCAGGATGTTCTGCGGATCCCTGCGGAAACCGGCGTCGCCGTCCAAGCTCGCCTGCCGGTAGGTGCGCGAGTTCAGGATGAGACGGTGCAGGGACTTCACCGACCAGCCGCTGTCGATGAAGTGGCGAGCCAGATAGTCCAGCAGTGCGGGGTGCGACGGAGGCGTGCCGCGCACTCCGAAATCGCTCGTGGTGCGCACCAGGCCGGCTCCGAAATGGTGATGCCATACCCGGTTGACCATCACCCTTGCCGTGAGCGGGTTGTCCGGGTCGGCGATCCAGTCGGCCAGCAGGCGGCGGCCGCTTCCCTCGTAGCCTTCGGGAACCGTGGCGCCCCCCAGGATCTGGAGAAAGCCCCGCCGGACCGTGGGGCCGGGTGATTTGGGATCGCCGGCCCTGTGGATGGGAGAGTCCCGGGCCGTGCCCTCGCTGATCGCATAAGCCGTCTCGAGCGGCGGCTCGGTCCGGGCAAAGCCGGCGCGCTCGGCCCTCAGTTCCAGCAGCTCCGCCCAGACCACCTCGCGATTCCGCCCCGGGGTCGTGATGAGCTTGTTCTGAAAGGACTGGTACTCGCGGAACTTCGCGCGCTCCCTGTCGTTCCAGCGGGTCAGCTCGGCGGCGTATCGAGCCCTGATCTCGCGGGCCTTCTCCCTTCCAATCCGGTACATGAAATCACTGCGATAAGGCAGGTGCTCGGCTCCTGGATGAGGGAAGACGGAGCTGTCGAGGATTCCGTACAGGCGGTAGTAGTCCGCCGTGGGAATCGGATCGAACTTGTGGTCGTGGCAGCGAGCGCACTGGACGCTCAGGCCGAGGAATGTCTTGCCCAGATTGTCGATCGTGTCTTCCAGGGTGATGTGGCGCAGCCGGTGCGGGCTGACTCCGATGCGCCTGGAAATCGCCAGGTAGCCGGTCGCGACGATCCGGTTCCACCGCTCCTCCTCGCTGCCGGAGTCAAGGAGATCGCCAGCGATCTGCTCCCGGATGAACGCGTCGTAAGGCTTGTCCTGCTGGAAGGAGTCGATCACGTAGTTGCGGTACTTGTACGCCTCCGGCACTGGGAAGTCCCCGGAATCGCCTGCGGTGTCGGCGTACCGGACCAGATCGAGCCAGTGACGGCCCCACCGCTCGCCGTAGCGCGGCGATTCCAGGAGGCGGTCGACAAGCCCGGGGTATGCGGCCGGAGAGTCATCGGCCAGGAAGGCCTCCACCTCGGCGGGAGTCGGCGGCAGGCCGGTCAGGTCGTAGGTGACGCGCCGGATCAGGGAACGCTTGTCCGCCACGTCGGAAGGCGCGAGGCCCTCCTCCTCCAAGCGGGCCAGCACAAACCGGTCGACCGGGCCGTCCGCGAGGGCAGGATTCGCCGGAACCGGCACAGCCTCGGCCGATAGCGGCTGGAAGGCCCAGTGCCCTCTGTGCTCCTTGCTGATGGCGTACTCGTCCGGCGTGGGCGGGGGGTCCTCCCAGGCAGCGCCATCCGAGACCCATCGCTCCAGGGCCTCGACCTCACGCTGCGGAAGCGGTCCGGCGGGCGGCATCTTGAGATCGTGGTGCGGGCGGACCGCCTTCACGAGAAGGCTGGCATCGGGATCCCCGGCCACCAGGGCCGGTCCGGACTTCCCTCCCTTGAGCAGGGCTTGCCTGGAGTCCATTCGCAGGCCGCCTTGCGGCTCGGCCGAATGGCATCCGAGGCACCTGGATTCCAGGATGGGCTGCACCCGGGCCCGGAAGAACTCGCGCGGGGACATGGGCCAAGGCGCTCCCATGGCGATCCACTCGGACAGGGAATCGACCTGATGGGCGTCAAGCCGCTCGCCGGCAGGAGGCATCCCCATGCGACCCTTGATTCCGCGCACCGCATGGAGGAGGATGCTGCCTTCGGGATCGCCCGGCCGGATCGCGGGTCCGGACTTGCCACCCCTGAGAAGCGCCTCGCGGGAGTCGAGGCGGAGTCCGGCAGTCGCGTTCTCCGCGTGGCAGCCGTAGCAGCGGCCGGCAAGGACAGGGCGCACCCTGGACTCGAAGAACTCGGACTCGGGCGTCGCGGCCAGAAGCTGCGACGCTCCGAGGGCCACTGCGAGCCAACGACCCATCACCGCATCATTCTACAGTCCTCGGCATGCGAGTCGAGTGTCGCGAGACTGGACGGGACACCCGGCGGGTGCCGGCGGTTACACTGGGCGCGTCCATGGGACGGATGCTCGCAGCAGCGGCCGCCCTCGCCATCGCTGGCGGGGCGGCCTGCGAGGCCCCGGCAGGTCGCAAGCTGGCGACGATTCCGGACGGTCTCGTCGTTCTGACGTTCGATGACGGCAACAAGTCCGACATCACCTTCGTCGCGCCCACGTTGAAGGAGTACGGCTTCGGAGCGTCGTTCTACGTTACGGAGGGCCTGGGCTACAGGGAAGACCCGGACAATCTGCGATACCTGTCCTGGGACGACATCCGGCACCTGCACGAGCTCGGGTTCGAGGTCGGCAATCACACGCGCTCGCATCCTGACATGGCGCGGCTCGCTCCCGACCGGATTCGGTCCGAACTGGAATACATCGAGCAGCAATGCCAGCGGCACGGAATCCCGAAGCCGGTCACGTTCGTGTATCCGGGCTGGAGGCACGGCCCTGCAGTCGTGGAGGCCCTCGCGGAAAGGCAGTACCTATTCGCAAGGCGAGGCGTGAGTCCCGAGCATCCTGACAACGGCCGCGGGGCTCGTGGACGAGCCTACGACCCCGCGGAGGACCACCCTCTGCTGATACCGACAACCGGATACGCCGGGCCCGACTGGGGATTTGAGGATCTCGAGTGGGCGGTCGAGCAGGCGACCGACGGCAGGATCGCGGTATTGACCTTCCACGGAGTTCCGGCCGTCGAGCACCCTTGGGTCCATACCGAGCCCGACGAATTCCTTCGATACATGGACTATCTCAGGGACCGGGGCTGCACGGTGATCGCCGTGCGGGACTTGATCGAATACGTGGATCCGACCGCGGGACCGGCCGACCCTTATGCCCCGATTCGCGCCAGGATGGAGGGCGGCGCCTAGCCAGACGGCCTTGCGCGGCCGCATCGGGCCCGCAATCCGGCAGGACCTGCGGCCGTGCAAACGGCTTGAACAATAGGGATCCTTCAGGGGAAGCCGGGTTACAGCCAGCGATGCCGCAACCGAGAGCATCTGTATAGTCATGGGCATGCCGGTCAAGGACAAGCCAAACCGCCGCCAGTTCACACAGAGTTCGGCGGCAGCGCTGCTGTCCTCCTCGGCAGCGCTCTGGGGCTGCGGGAACACGGCCGAGGAGCAGCTCGCGCCGAGGCGAGTCTCCGACCTCGACCATGCCGCCTTCACGCTCCCGGGCCGGGACCGCGTCTTCAATCCGCCGTCTTGGGGGACCCCCACCCGGACGGACTGGGGCGGCAAGAACGTCATCGTCCTGATGCTGGACAGCTTCCGCTGGGATCACCTCGGCGCATTCGGCAGTTCTCGGGTCCCCACCCCGAACCTGGATCGATTCGCCTCCGAGTCAACCTTCTTCACGCGCTCCTATCCGGAGGGGCTGCCAACCGTCCCGGTGAGAACGAGCCTGCTGACGGGCCGGTTCACCTACCCGTTCCGTCGCTGGCAGGTCCTGTACCCGGAGGATCATCCCCTGCTGCCGGAGATCCTTTGGAGCGAGGGCTTTCGGACATCGCTCATCAGCGACACCTACCACTTGCACAAGCCCTCGTACGGATTCTGCCGCGGCTTCGACGATGTCAAGTGGATCCGCGGCCAGGAGCAGGATCCGTTCGTCCGCGACCCCGCAGTGGTCTCGGCGGTCGACGTGGGCCCGTTCTTCAAGCCGCGGGGATCGCGTCCCGACGAGTCCAGGGAGATCCGCACCTACCTGGCAAACCGCCATGGCTGGAAGTCCGACGAGGACCATTTCACGCCGCGCGTCATGCGCTCGGCGGTGGAATGGCTCGAGGCCCAACCCCGAAAGGAGAACCTCTTCCTCTGGATTGATAACTTCTGCCCGCACGAACCGTGGGACCCGCCGGACAGCTATCTCAAGCTGGTGGATCCCGACTTCGAGCAATGGGCGATCCGCAACATCTGCCCTGTGCCGGGCGACACGCACGGGTACCTGGACGCCGAAGAGCTACGGCAGGTGCTGGCCCTGTACGGTGCCGTGATCCGCTTCGTGGACGACTGGGTGGGCTACTTCCTGGACGAGGTCCGGCGGATGGGCATGTTCGAGAACACTCTCATCGCGGTGCTGACCGATCACGGCGAGCCGTTCGGCGATCACGGGATCGTGCGCAAGGTCCGGCCATGGGGCTACGAGGAGCTGGCGCGGACCTTCCTGATGATCCGGGATCCGGCGGGCCAGCGAGTTCAGCGGGTCGATTCGTACACGCAGCAGACCGACCTCACCGCGACAATCCTGGACTGGCTCGGCATCGAGAGGCCGGCTCACATGACGTCGCAGAGCCTCCTGCCTCTGATCCGCGGAGACGAGGAGAGGATCCGCGACGAGGCCGTTTGCTGCCACTACAACGCCAGCATCTCGCTCCGTCATGACGAATGGAGCTACCACTGGTTCGTCGAGAACTCGCCGGGACGGGTATCGAACCGCAGCGCGATCACGAAGGCGGATCCCGAACTCTACAACCTGCGGGACGATCCGACCGAGCAGAACAATCTCGCGACGCAGGAACCAGAACGTCTGGAGGATCTGGATCGGAGGATGCGGGAATTCACGCAGCGACTGATCGACCACGAGCGGGCGTAGGGCCGAACAGGGATGCCGACACGCGTGCGCGTGACGCTTGCGGCCGAACGCCGCAGCCCCGGCGGACGGGAGTCCGTTCCGGCAAGGAGTGGCGGTCCGAGTTTCCCTGCCAGTGGCGCTGGCGCGCGGGGAGGCTGGACGGAATCGCGGACGTCGCTCTCGATGCCTATGCAGCCGCCTGTCGGCAGGAATGCGCCCTAGCGTGCCTTCCCCGCGCTGATGAGGTTGGCGAACATGCGGTACGCGCCCGGCACGCCGGCCGGCAACTGCCGGAACCAAGAGTAGGCACTGAAGACGTACGCGCCCTTGCCGTACCGCGCGTACAGCATGCCTCCCTCCAGTGAATCCTCGCCCGGGTCATTGCACGCGATCACCGCGTCATATCGCTCGTCCCAGCCGGACATGAAGTAAAGGCCCCGCTCCTGCACCCAGCCCTCGAAGTCAGCCTCGGTGATCTTGTTCGGTGCCTGCAGCAGCGGGTGATCCTCGTTGACGAAACGGATTTCCGCCATCTCGTCCGTTACGCGCAGTCGCGAGGCCCTCATGGGATACGGCCCGAGCGTCGCATCACCGCCGGCTCCGGGCGCCCTCCTGCGGAACGAACTGGTGTTGTACTGGACAACCAGCGTCCCGCCGTCCTCGACATACTTGAGAACTCGTTCGCGAGCCGCCAGCAGATCCGGTCGCGTGTTGAGAGCCCGCACTCCCGTGACGACAGCGTCGAAGCCGGACAGATCCCCTGCGGCGAGGTCGTCAGCGGTGAGCAGCGTCACGCTCGCACCCACTTGCTCGAGCGCCTCTGGGACCTTGTCTCCCGCACCCATTACGTAGGCGATCTCCGTGGCAAGCGACTTCACCTCAAGTCGCTCGATCCGCATCGTCGCTTCCGGAAAGACGGGCGTGGTCGGTATGTGCTCGTACTCGATCGTCCGCATGCCCGAGCGAATGGACTTGCCACCCACGGCGACGGAGGCCTTCAACTGGCCCCCCGCGGGTCGCGAAGGCGGGGTGATCTCGAACACCGCAGTCTGTTCCTGGCCCTGCCTTGTGAAGGTGAGTTCGATCGACTCAGGGCTGACGGACCACCCCTCCGGGGCCTCCAGGCGGACCGTGGCCAGGGCGTCGTCGGTGTTCGACGAGAGCCGCACGGGAATCTCCGCCGGAGTGGTGTCGGGGAAGATCCGGTTCTCGCTGGAGAAACCGACCGTCACGGCGGGTACGACGACCAAGGGCCTGGAGCGCTCTCCAATGGAGCGGTCAACCCAGCGGTACACAACCGGCCTGGCGGTCTCGACAACGAGGCCGTCCGGCGTCTCCAACTCGAACACGGCGCGGAGGGCCGTTCCGGGGCCGGGCGTGTCGGCCGGGTCGCTGCAGCCCGAGTTGCCCTCCTCCGTCCGGAACCAGTGAGGCTGGGAGAAGCAGGCCCGCTCGGGAATCGCAACGAGCGATTGCCGCTCGACGACGCGATTCAGATCCAGTTCCGCTTCGGCATCGAGAGAGACTTCTGCGAATCCTTCCAGCCTTGCCGCGCGCCAGTTCCAGGGAAACTCGGACCGGCGGAGGGCCTGCAGGGAAATCCGGAGCTCGTCACCGGGAACGGCGTTCCATCTCTCGGCGGTGGCGTCCAGCCACAGTCCCGAAGCGATCTCGATCGCTCTGACGAGCTCCCTCCGCTTGTAGTCGACCTCGGGGCCCGAGAGCGCGCCGAGTTCCCTGTAGGCGGCGAGCAGGTGCGGCAGGATCGCCTCCGGATTCCTGGGGTCCGAGCGGTCTCTGGCGAGTGCCAGCTGCTCGCCGACACCTGCCCCGCCCTCAATGCGCCCCCAGCTGACGTCGATGCCCTCCAGGACGTCGTTCTGCGCCTCCTCGCCGGCCACGAACTCGAAGTACGCCGGAACGCTCCCCTTGCGCTGGCTCGTCCCCATCCCCTGGCTGCGGTGCATGCTGCGACTCTCGCCGGCGATCTCCGCGTACGACTTGCCTAGGACGGGATCGTAGACGCCTAGTTCGACATGGAGCCGGCCGGGCCGCTGGGCCGCCTGCTGCTCCATCTGCCGCGTGAACGTCGGGACGTTGTAGAAATAGCGGCGCGTCCGCCATGCCGGCAGTCCCAGCTCGGCAAACCTGGCGGGGTCCGCCGCCGCCTCGAACGCGGCCGGGCCAGTCCACCCGACGGCAGTGTGCTGGCCGTGGCCTCCGCTGCCGGGCCTCGGCGGGAAGCGGGAAACGATGATGTCCGGCCGGACCGTTCGGATCACTCGCACCATGTCGCGCAGGAGCCGCTCCTCGCCCCAGAGGCGCAGCGTCTCTTCCGGCGTCTTGGAGTAGCCGAAGTCGACGACGCTCGCGAAGGCCTGCTCGCCGCCATCGATGCGACGGGCCTCCAGGAGTTCGTGCGTCCGGATGACACCCATCAGGGCGCCCTGCTCGGTGCCGATGAGGTTCTGGCCGCCTTCGCCGCGTGTGGCGGAGAAATAGACAGTCCGCAGGTGGCGACCGCGGGCGAAGTAGGCCATCACGGCCGTGTTCTCGTCGTCCGGGTGGGCGCCGAGCATCAGTACCGTGCCGACGGTGTTGAGACGGTCGAGCAGTTCGTGCAACTCGGCGGTTCCGCTGAGGGGTGTCGGCTGGCCGTGCAGGATACCGGCAGACAGCAGGGCGCATAGGGTCAGGGCTCGACGCGTCACCGTCTACGAGTTTACCCGGAGCTCCGTCCTATCCTTGGAGTTCGTCCTTGGAGTTCGTCCGATGCCCGGCAGCGATCCGCGCGCCTTGTTCCAGCAGGGCATTGAGTTGTTCAACTCGGAGGAGTTCTTCGAGTGCCACGAGGTGCTCGAGGAAATCTGGACCGATTCGCAGCAGCCGGATCGCTGGTTCCTGCAGTCGCTGATCCACTTCGCGGTCGGCTTCTACCACCACAGCCGGCACAACCGCAATGGCACGACCCGGCAGTTGCGGAAGGGGCTGCGCAAGATCCAGCCCTACCTGCCGGAATGGGACGGCGTCCGGACCGGCGAGATCGAGGGCGAGGTGCGGAGCCGGCTCGAGAGAGTCGAATCGGGCGGGACGTTCAGCAACTACCCCCGTATCGCGCAGACGAGGGCATGGCCGGGTTTGCGCTCCCCTCTCCGAACGTGACAAGGTAACGGATATATGAGCGGTTCGGCAGGCTACCTGCAAGGCCTCTTCGGCCTCGATTCCGATGTCGCCATCGTGATTGGCGGGACGGGTGTCCTCGGGGGCGCCTTGTGCGACGGGCTGGCAGCAGCAGGAGCCCATGTCGTCGTGGCGGGCCGTTCCGAGGAACGCGGGGAGGCGCGTGTCGCCGCGATTCGCGATGCGGGCGGTTCCGCTGGGTTCGCGACCGTCGACGTCACTTCCAGAAAATCGTTCGAAGCTCTCAGGGACACCGTGCTGGCCGAGCATTCGCGTGTCGACATCCTAGTCAACTGCGCGGGCGTCAACTCGGCCGTTCCGTATGAGGAGATCGAAGACAGCGACTGGCAGCGCGTGCTGGACACGAACCTCACGGCCACCCACCTCGGGTGCCAGGTATTCGCGCCTGTCATGGCCGCTCAACGACAGGGGGGCTCGATCCTCAACATTGGAAGCGTCACTGCTCACCTGCCCCTGTCGAGGGTCTTCGCCTATTCCGCATCGAAGGCCGCGGTCAATAACCTGACCAAGAACGTAGCCCGCGAATATGCGAGGCGAGGAGTGAGGGTCAACTCCCTGAACCCGGGCTTCTTCCCAGCGGAGCAGAACCGCAAGATCCTCCAGCCCGAGCGCGTGCGGAGGATCATGGAGCAGACACCCATGGCGCGGTTCGGCGAGCCTCACGAACTGGTCGGCGCCGCCTTGTTGCTGGTCGCGCGCAATGCCGGGAGCTTCGTCACCGGCGCGGAGGTCTTCGTCGACGGCGGCTTTACTGGGATGCGGTTCTGATTGCCGTTCACGGGGTCGGCCCGGCTGGAGGTCGTCCATTCGCAAATCTCGGCTCCGGGAGCGTACGAGACCACACCCTTGCGCTCGACGCGCCTCAGTCTTCCCGTGCCGCTCGCGACCGTGTAAAGACCTCGGCCAGCAAGTCGAGCTTCTCGGACACTTCCTGCGGAATCGAGGCCGGCTCCATAAGGTCAACCAGCCGGTACAATTCGCCCTTTCGAAGCAGCATCGGCTCATCGGCCCGGCGGGCAAGCCTGCGGAAGAACTCCTCGGCAAAGTCACTGAGCTTGACTCTCTCAGTCTTCGTCTCCCAAACAAGGCGTCTGCCGTCTTCTCCGAGTTCCTGCCAGGTCCGGAGGTCTCCTTCGCGGCCGTCGAAGACTCGCTCCCGAATCAGTTCGTCCAGCACGCCCTGGCCTTGCCTCAGCACCTCTTCAGAGCACTCCCGAGCCACATAGCCCATCAGGAGTTCGGGCGTGACGAAGTAGTTCTCTAGCTCGTAACGCTTCCAGTACGATTCCGTGAGGCCAGCCTCGCCAGAGTCCTCGCGCTCAGTGCTCTGGTCGCTGTCGAGAATGGCCAGGCCTGCGAGATCGGCAAGCATGCTTCGCAGAGCGAAGAAATGCTGCCTGGGTGTCAGGCCGAAACCGCCTTCCACTCGTGCAAGTTCGGAAGCGAGATCCTTGTTGGGAAAATTACTCTGCACGTAGTACGCATTGATTCGCTCGTCCCAGCACTGGCTCGCGGGATGGTCCAACTTCCTTGCCATCGCTCTGAGCATGTCGATGTCGGTGCGTCCTTCCACGTAGAGCACGTAACCCCTCTGGCGAGCGCGGAGGTAATGCTCCGCGCCATAGTACTTCAGAGCTTGCTGGATGTCCTTGCTGGATGCTGGTCTCTCCGCATGTCCACCTACGATGTGGGTCACTTCGTCCGAAACGTCATCGTCATCGTCTGGACGGTGGAAAGCTTCCTGGAGGATGACTTCTGAGTGCGTCGCGAGGATCACCTGCGACTTGTTTCGTGACGCAATCTCCTTGAGCAATACGTACACCTGCTTCTGGCGCAGAATCTCCAGGTGCGCGTCCGGCTCGTCGATCAGCAAGACACTGCCTGGATGCGAATATAGGTAGGCAAGAACCAAGAGGAGTTGCTGGAACCCGCGACCCGCCATGGCAATCTCCAATTGCTCCTTGACGTTGTCCTGGCGGTAGGAGAGTTCAATCGTGCCCTCAGGGGTCTCCACCGGATCGCCGAGTAGGACTCCGAACAAGCGATTGGTCAGGCTCGCGATTTCGTGCCAGTCGTCGGGATTTCCTTGGTAGACGAGAAGGCAGAGATTGCGAAGCACTTGCGCAGTCTGGCCCCGGCCCAGCAGCACGTCGATTCGGCCTGGCTGGAGGATCGTCTCCTCCGGCTCTAGGCCCGACATCGGGTAGAGCAGGTGGACGTCGATGCCTGACGCCTCCCTGATGTGTTCGGGATGCTGGAGTGTTTCTTCGTCCGGCGTACAGTAGACGAGGTCATCTCCGTGATTGCGGAGGCGCATGCTAACCGGCCGGACTTCCTCGCCGTGCTCTACTCCAACTGTGAGAACGAGAGGGATATCTTGGTTCCCTTCGCGGACCTTTGCGTCGTGCCAGAAAAACCGAGTCCGAGGAACCGGAACGGCGACGATTCTCAATCGGTTCAGTGCGGTCGAAGTTCTCTTCCGGGGCGGAGCCTCCCCTTTGCTGGCTTGCCACGTCCTCACCGCCTGCGACCAAAGCGCAAGGGCCTGAATCACCGCGGTCTTGCCACAATTGTTGGGGCCGACGAGAACCGTCGGGTGATTCAGCTCAATCCGCTCGGAATCACCGAAGCGCTTGAAGTTCTCGATCTCCAGATAGCGGAGCAGTCTCACGCGGCGGGCACCTATGGGACAGGTTAACGCGCCGGTGTCGAACGCCGGATCGAACGGGCGGAGGTCCCAGCCGAACGCTATCGGAATTCGTCGCCGAAGTACCCGATGATTCGCGCTCGTCCAGCGGGTCGTTAGGGTTGCGACATCGGCCGCGCTTACGGCCAGTTCTACTGTGCCCCGGGAAGATTGTCGCGGACGCGCTGGCGGGCGACGGTAGCACCCCTCAGAGCGGCACTGGACTGCGGGATCAACCACCGGCACGTACCTGCCGCGTTTGGTGTCGGGCAGGCCAAGCCGCTCCCCGAGGAGCCATTCATTCAGGAACCAGATGCGGCGCACTTACGCCCCGGTCGGTCTGGCTCATACGAGGTTCTCGACTTGCGCGGGACCGGTCGCTTCAAAGAGACGGTTGCGGACGAGAAAGTCGAGCACTTCGTGATTGTGCGCGAACACCAAGTGGGCTCCCAGTGTAGGGCCAGGCTCGTGCCGCGGCGTGAGCAAGCGCCATTCCCGATTGACGGCAACACGATGCCCCGAACCGACGGCTGACAGCCTGGCGGCAAGGGAACCCGAAGACGGCGGGCATTCAAGGGGGCGCTTAGCGGACAGGCTTCGCGCGTTAAGGTAGTCGGCGCCCGCGAAGAACAATCGCTGGCCCTGAATTCTGATTTTTTTTGCCGCTGCTGCGTGAAATACGATTCCGAATCGTGAATTCCGATTCTTTTCGTGCAATATCGTGAAAATCAGTTACAGCATTCGGGCGGGCCGTGTCGCGCGCAAAGCGCATGCAAGGCGTGAAGGGAAGATCCCGTTGCCTAAGTCCAGCCACTCTGGAAGGCAGCGACACCGAACAACGGTGCCCGCGCCGAAGATGGGTTCTGCCGGCAACTCGTTGATGAAATACGATCCGAATCCCTGCGTGCTGCACCCGGGGCCGCGGTGGGAGCGAGGACTTTCGCTGATCGGGCCGGTCGGTTCCAGAGGTTCGGAGGATCGAGCACGAATCAGTGCAGGCCCTAATGGACCGCCGTGAGCGGCACAGTCTAACGCCAGCCCGGCGCATCGGGCGCGGAACCGCGCAAGTCCGAGACGCCGGGCGCGCGAGGCTTGGACGCAGCCCCGTCAGCCATGGCCGTTTGCTCGAGCCGCGACGTCGCTAGATCCAGCCCCCTCGGTCTCGGAGGCGAGCGGGAGCGGACGCGTGCTCCTCGAGGGCATCCCGGAGCTCCCTGGCGTAGCTGTGCGGATCGATGGATCCCCTCGCGCATCTGGTGCTGAATCCGGGCAGCCATGCTCCTGCCGCCCTCTGGAGCGAGTGCGACTCCCGTCGCATCGCAATGGCCGCAGGGGGCCGTGACGCGAGGTCCGATACGACGTTCATTAGGGCATACCCATTCGCTCCGACTTCGCCGGCGTACTGTTCGCCGAGCTCGTCAACGTGGCGCTCCAGGAGGTTCCACCGCTCCGCGTCGCGCCCGGAAGGCTCATCCGGCCGCTTGATTCCTAGCGCGAGCAGGGCGATCGGAGTGAAGTGCTCGGAGCCGATCTCGCACTGCTGCAGAGGGCCCAGGAAGCCCAGGAACTGTTCTCTGAGCTTGATGTAGCGTTCCTTGGAGAGCTCGGCCCGGATCTTTTGCGAAACAGCCTTCGTGTTGTGGTTGAACGAGAATCGGACGCTCACGCTAGGCAAGATCATCCCGTTGCTGCACACCGCTCTCAGGAAGCCCACACGGAACGCCAGGGACCGCGTACGGTTGTAGCTGTTCGTGACCCGCACGAAGGGCGCGTAGCTGTCCGCCTGCAGCCCGGGGGCCTGCCTGCGCACGTCGAGCTTCGCGGAAGCATGCAGCAGATCCATGTGGCAGTGACCGTGACTCGGCGGAGCCTCGGCCCTGTGGACCTGCCAGGCATCCTTCGGAACTTCCGGGAACAGCGATTCGCAGCATTGGTGCGCGTAGGCTAGCGCCTCCCGGTTCGTTACCACCCGGTAGTCGGAGCTGACCAGCGAGATGACCCGTTCGTTCGTGCAGTCCACGATCGCTCTCTGCCGGGGAATGCGCCGGCGGGACGATGCGACACCCTCCTGCAGTTCGGCGTAGACCGCTACCCTCCGCACCGGAAACAGGAGTTCCCGATGGTTTTCGATGACCTTGGACATTTCATTCTCCTCCCGCCGCCCGATCCCCACGGCCGAGCGCGGCGGTGACGGTCCCGTCGGGCGGCATTCCCGGGACTGACATCGTTGCCTTCGCGCTTCGGACCGGTGACTGCAAGTCTTGCCACCCATTCCGACCTGCCACGCACACGAGGTTGGTAGATCGGAAACTAGGATGACCTAATAATAATACTAGATGTGTTTCTAAGATTCAGCATGCGTCCTGCGATTTCTGCCGTTTTCGTGCGCGGATCCGAGGAAGCGGAGCCATTCCGACCGGAGTTCGAAGCGCAACCTCGCCGAAGAGCGCCCGGAAGGAGCGCAGGCGGGGCGTAGGCGGCGTGCCGGTCGCCTGGTTTCCTGGCGTTCCCTGGCTAGCCGGGCCTTGCACGCCGCACTATCCCGACCCCGAGCGTGGGAGCCGTCCGGGCGGATGGGCAACCGATTCCGGGACCGTTTGGCTCTGTGGACACGGGGCCGCCAGCAGGCAAACCGGACTGCATGCCGGGAGGCCCTGCCGCCCAGTGGTCCCGCCAGGACTCGCGACGGTCTGTTGCTGGAATGCGGACTGGAAGCCCAGTCCGTCAGCCCCACCTCAGCCCGCGGAAGGATCGACCACTGTCCCGCGATGCAACCCGTCCAGGCTGTCCCGACATAGCGCAAGAGTCCCCGGGGTTACGATCCCGGCTCGCCGGTTGCCTAGGCAGCTCGCTGCTCCCGCTGGTATCGGCCGGGCAGGCGAGCCTGGCCGCCACCCCGGGCCTACACACCCCCGTTGAAGAGGGCCTGCGCTCTGCTGTGGCGCTCATTGCGGGCGGTCTGAGCTCGATTCGCCCGCCGGGCCCGAGAGGGGCGAGAGCGCAAAGGGCACCTCGACCGGGAGTCCGCTCGCTAGGCGGGGTCGCCAACAGCCTGGGAGATCGCCTGCGATTCCTCGGTGCGGGCGGCTTCAACCACCCGATTAATTGCAGCAACCACTGCCTCGGGCCGGTCGTGGTGAATGAAGTGACCCGCGCCGTCAATGACCCGCCATTCACTGTCCGACGAGAGCACGCCGAGATCCTCCTGCAACTCGTGCCAGAACCTCGCCCTTCGACGCCCTTCCGTCAGAACGACCAACGGGCGGCGACCCAGCTGCGGGCGATCCGTTCGGGCCTGGCGGAGGCTCTCCCGGAGGCCTGCCATCTCGGAAGCGGCAGTGTGAAGCGATCTTGTCGTCATGAGCTGCTGCTCCTCCATCTCGCGGATCGAGGCGTCACGAGTCTCCGGCCGCCCCGCAGGCACCGGCAAGACGAATCGAGGCACTCCGGTGGGCGCCAGAATCCGGATGATGCGTCCCAATGCCGTCGCACCGCCGAGGCTGACAGACTGGGAAACCTGCTCCGGGTGAGACGAATCCACGAGCACCATGCCTGCGACTTGGTCGGGGAAGTGGCCGGCATACAGCTGCATGATCAGGCCTCCGAACGAATGGCCGACAAGGACGTAAGGGGGGCTGATGCCGGCTGCGCCGAGCAAGCGGTTCAATTCCCGGACGATCGTCCCGGCAGTGCGGGGTGACGGCCCGGTCTCGCTCCAGCCGTAGCCTGCCCGGTCGTAGGTGCAGACGGTCGCGAATGCGGCAACCTCATCGGCAATGCCAGACCAGGCCAGGGAACTTCCTGGCAGGCCCGGCTCCAGGATCACGGCAGGAGAGCCGCTTCCCTCGCAGAGCAGGTGAAGCCTGTGGCCTCCTACATCGACGAGCCGGCCGGGCGGCGGACCTGCTGCGAGCGTGCGCTGGGACAGAGTCCACTGGACAGCCGAACCCAGCGCGACCGCCACCACCAGCGTCGCGCAAGCCCACTTGGCTGATCGCTTCAGGAACGTCCTCATCCACCTCTTGGACGCGGGCCTCGCCGCATCTGTTCCGGTCGCTCCGAACCGGGGATTGCGGGCGAGGCCTTGGGCTCCAAATCAAGGCGCGGCAAGAGGCCCAGCCTCGCGCGACCGGCGGCCCAGGCCAGGCCGCCCAGCTCGATTGCTCGTCGCCACCGCGTTACCGGGACGAAATTCCGCCCCGCGTACCTGAATTCAGTCCGCTCCGGTGACCCATGGCTGCCGGACCGGACACCGCGCCGGCAGGAGTCCGGGGCGGGCCTCCAGCTAGGCTGCCGCGCAGCCGGCCGAATCACGCGACCGCGCGCTCGGCCTCCCGGACTGGTTCCGGCTGGGTAACGGTCGGTCCGGCGTCGCCGCTCCGGTGCTGGCGATGAAGCTGGTAAGCCTCGTACAGGATCCGCGCGAAGCTCGCCCGGTTCTGCCACAGCAGTGCAATCCAGTGCCGCTTGGTCATCTGAGGGAAGTAGATGCCCCGGAACGCGAGCCTCGTGAAGAACATCACCGCGCGCTCGTGGAAGGGGCGCCCCTCGATCTTCCTGAGCGCGCTCGCGATGGACTCCGGCGAGTAGGACTCCTTCCAAGCCTGGTCCACCTCGGCCTCGGCCTGCTCGATGCTGATGTGCTCGGGGGTGTAGGCCATGCGGAACGGCCGGAAGTCCAGCCAGTGTTTGGGCCGGGTCAGCCGCCCCTGGGCGAGCAGGCGGTCGTACAGCGGGGTTGCCGGATAGGGCGTCATGAGGCCGTAGACAGGCAGCCCCGGAGGCCATTCGCTGATCGCGTCGAGCGTTTGCTGCGCCACGCCCGGGCGGTCCCCGTCCATGCCGAAAATGAACGATGTGATCGCGTAGATCCCGCGGCTTGCCAGCCTGTCCAGGACCTCTCCGTACTTCCCGGGCTTGTTGAAGCCCTTGTTGACGTCCTTGAGGCTGAGCGGGTCAATCGACTCGAGCCCCATGAAGATCCAGCGCCCGCCGCTCTCCTTGATGAGGTCGCACAACTCCTCGTCCTTCAGCAGGTTCATGCTGATCTGCGCGACCCAGGGCACCTGGGCCCCGCGGTCGATCATCGTTCGCAGCAGCGACTTGGTCCTGCGGACATTGATCGCGAAGTTGTCGTCGATGAAGAAGACGCCGACCTTGCCGCCTTCGGCTGCCGCCCGGGCCTTCAGTCGCAGGATTTCCTCCACCACGCTGTCGTCGCTGCGGAATCGGATCGAGTCGCCGAAGAATCCCGTCACGGTGCAGAAGTCGCAGCCGTACGGGCAGCCCCGGCCGGACTCGATCGGCACGATATACAGGCTCTTCCAGGTGCTGCCTGCCTTCTCGAGCACGTAGCGGGCCCACGCGGGAACCTTCGCGACCAGGTCGAACTGCCGCAGGTCCATCGTGTCCCAGGGAATCTGCGGGTAATTCTCCAGGGACGGCTTCACTTCGGCGCCGGTCTCGTCGACCGGCATGTAGACCTCTTCCAGCTGCCCGGCTTCGGCGTCGCGCACGATCCGGGGCCAGACCTCGTCCGCCTCGCCTAGCGCCACCGCGTCGGCATGGCGCGGCTCTGTGTCCCTGCCGATCGGCTCGTTCGGGACTTCCGTGACGTGCGGCCCGCCCATCACGACCTTCGCGCCCGCCGCCCGGATCGCGTCCGCCATGCGGTAGGCGCGCGCAGCCATGCGCGTCATGGCCCCGATCCCTGCGAGCTGGATGTCGTTGTCGCGGACGAACGCCGCGATCTCCTCCTCCGTCATCTCCTGGGCGTTCCCGTCGATCAGGAATACCTTGTGGCCCGGGGGGGTCACCGCCTGCAGCACGAACATCCACAGGTGCGGCATGTAGTTCTTCGTGACCTGGTTGTCGGGGTTGTACAGCAGGATATTCATGGAGCGCTCGGCCGCCTAGGCATTGAGGGCGTCAGGTGCCGAACGTCCGCAATCCGAAGGTACGAGATAGAACTCGGTATGCAGTCGCAAGCCTAGCACGGAAACCGTCTTCCTTGCAGCGGAGTTGCGGATTGCGCCCGGCTCGCGCCCGTTCCGCCGCCTCGGCAGCGGAACGGGCCGTTGCCCGGGCTAGAAGTAAAGCTTCAGGCCCAGCTGCCCGATGCGGGCGGATTCCGCAGCGGTGATATTGCCGAAATTGTTGTTCCCGAAGCTGGTGTTCGGGCGCCGGAAGACCGTGTGGTTGAAGAAGTTGAAGAACTCCGCACGGAACTGCAGGCGGACCCGCTCGTTGAACGGGAAGTCCTTGAGGACCGAGACGTCCCAGTTCACGAACGCAGGCTCCCGCGCGTCCGGCATGATGTTGCCCATGTTCCCGAACATGAAGGGCTCGGGCTGCTCGAACGCGTTGACGTTGAAGTACGGCCTGCTGCCGAAACGGCCGCCCAGCCGCTCGACGAGCGGTCCCTCCGTGAGCGGGGACTCGCCGACCACGCGGTTCGGCGTCTGCCGCCCCCCGAAGGCATTGAGATTGTTGAACCTCGAGGTGATGCCGATAGGCAGCCCGCTCTGATAGGTCGTGACGCCGTTGATGTTCCAGCCGCCGAGCACCTGGTTCACCCAGCCGCCGCGGTTTGCCAGGGCCTTGCCCTTGCCGAACGGGAGCTCGTACTGGTAGTTGATGACCAGCCGGTGCGCGACATCGAGACCGGAGAGCGACCGGTCCAGCCGCTTGTCGTAGTGGTTGGTGTAGCCGGGGTTCTGGGCGCCGACGAAGCCCGCGACCGAGCTCACGTCGTCGATCATCTTGGACCAGGTGTAGGCGCCGAGCAGCTGCAGGCCGCTGCTGTAGCGCTTGCGGACCTTCACCTGCAGGGCGTGGTAGTTGGACTTGAACTCGTACCCGCGAGGCGTGTTGACGCCGGAAAAGTGCGGGTACGGACGCAGCAGCTGCCCGTACGCGATCGTCCTGCGGCCGAGCCCGAGGTTGCTCGGGATCACGCCGAAGAACGGGTTCGGCACGCGCTCGGTCAGCTGGTCGCCGAGCGACTGGTACTCGTTCGGCATCTGGTTGAACTGCACGCCCGTGCCCAGCAGCTTGACCCCTGAGTTCCCGGCGTAGGCAACGTCGAACAGCCAGCTGTCGGGAAGCTCGTACTGGATGTTGAAATTCCACTGGATGGAATAAGGGGTGCGGTCGGTGCGCACGATGGCGGCCGGGCCCTGCCCGAGGAAGGTCGCCAGCCCTTCGGCGCCGTTGGTCGGCTGGTTGAAGCCGAGCGGGAACGGGTCCGTGGCGTTCGCGAAAGGAGTGCGTCCGCCGTCCTGGCTGCCGACGATCGGCGAGATGGAGTTGAAACTGACCGCGCCGACCGTGGCCGTGCCCGGGCCGAAGCCGGTCGAGGGATTGTAGAAGATGCCCGAACCGGTGCGGATGACGAGCTTCTCGGTGAGCTTGTAGGCCAGCCCCAGGCGAGGGGCGAAGTTGTTGTTGTCGTAGTTCTTGATGTGCCGCGGGCTGCCGCCGACGCCGGCGAACTGGAGGCCGCCCACGACGGGCCGCTCGAGCCCTGGCGTGTCCAGCACCAGATCGGGCTGGGGCGCGTCGAATTGGAACCAGCTGGCCCGGTTGTAGCGCTCCGTGATAGGACGGTCCTGGTCCCAGCGCAGGCCCAGGTTGATGGTCAGCCTGTCCGATATCCGCCAGTCGTCCTGGAGGTAGAAGCCCCAGTAAGGCGTCTGCTGCGAGAGCGCCGGCTCGAACCGGATGCGGCCTCCGTTCAGGTAGCCGAGCAGCATGCTGGCAACCGAGTTGCCCTGGCTGCCGCGGTTGAAGCGCTCGCGCGTCCAGCCGCGTGTGAACTGGTAGAAGCCCGCCGGGTCCGCCGGCCGGTGGTTCGAGACGCGGTTCAGCCGGAAAACCCCGCCGAACTTGATGGTGTGGTCGCCGAACAGGCGCGACATGTCGCCGACCCAAGTGTGCGACTCGAATTTGTTGCCGATGTACCAGAACGCGTTGTTCCCCATTTGCTGGAAGTCCTGGACCTGGACGCGGGGGAATACCGGGAACTGGACCTGGCTGTCAATGCTGGCGGGCAGGCCGATCGACGCCTGCGACACGTCCTCCTCGATGTAGCGTCGCGGATTCGCGTGGTAGGAGTACCCGTAGTTGCCGTGCATCACCCAGCCGTTCCACAGATGGGTGTCGTCGAGTGTGTAGGAGCGGTTGATCGAGCCGCTCCAGCCGGACCCGGGCGAAGCGAGGTTGTTCCAGCGGCTCGGCAGCGTGTTGATCGTCTTGTTCAGCGACACGCGCACGAAGAGGTTGTTGCTGTCGTTGATCCGGTAGTCGACCTTGGAGGAGGTGTCCCACGTGTTCGGACGGGAACCCAGTTGCGAGAAGAAATTGTTGCGGATCCCGCCTGCGGTCGGGTCCGGGAAATACGACAGCAGGCCTTGCGCCGTGGGGTTGTGGCGGCCGGCCGGGATCCGCTGGTTGGGGAACGGGTCCCTGGTTCCGTTGTCGCGCAGCGTCAGCGGATCATGAATGATCCGGTTGTCCTCGCTGAAGTCGCCCTGCTTCATCAGCGGGGTCGGGACCGACTGGGTGACCGAGGCCGGATTCACCTGCCGTCGGAACTCGACGCTCTGGAAGAAGAACAGCCGCTGCCGGGAAGGCGTCAGCGGCCCGCCCAGCGTGCCGCCGAACTGGTTGAACCGGAACGGCGCGCGATCCCGTCCGTTCGCGTTCGCGAACCAGTTGTTGGCCTGCAGCTTGTCATTGCGGAGGAACTCGTAGAGCACCCCGTGGAACTCGCTGCCCCCGGAGCGCGTCACCATGTTCACGACGGCTCCCGCCGTGCGGCCGTACTGCGCGGAGAAGGCGTTGGTCTGCACCTTGAACTCCTGGAGCGTGTCGGGCGAGGGGATGTACGACGGCTGGTTGTAGCCCATGACTTCCTGGGACGAGCCGTCGAGCATGATGGAATTGGCCACGTTCCTGCCGCCGTTGGCCGAGAAGGCCACGGCGGAGATCGACCCGTTCCCGCTGGTGGAATTGCGGAAGTTGCGGGTGGTGTTGATTCCGGGCGTGAGTCCGATCAGCTGCAGGACGTTCCTGCCGTTGAGCGGCAGGGACTCGGCCGTCAGGGAGTTGACGACCTCTCCGAGGTCGGACGTGGCCGTGGCCAGCAGCGGAGCCTCGGCCGAGATCTCGACGACTTCGGTGACATCGCCCACCTCCAGCGGGATGTCGATTTCCGCGACCTGGGCGACCTGCAGGACGAACCTGGGCCGCTCGTAGCGCTTGAAGCCGGCCGCCTCGACACCCAGCGAGTAGTTGCCTGGCGGGATCTGCTGGAACAGGTACGCGCCGGAGGCGTTGGACTCGCCTTGCCAAGGGCGGTTCTGGTCGATGTTGGTGAGCGTCAGCGCCGCTCCCGGGATCACCGCCCCGGACGCGTCGGTGACCGACCCGCGAACGGTGGCGGTCTGGGTCTGCCCGTAGGCGGCTGTCACGGCCAGGGCCAGCGGCACGGCCGCCAGCAGCGCCCGCGACAACGCGGTGCGAATGTAACTCATCGTCTTGTCCCCCTGAAGGCCGGATTCGCCCGGCAATGTCCTGCCGGGTAGGCCCGGCTCGCAGACAATCTGCGGATCTACTGCTAGACATGCTAGCGCAACCGCTGGCAGGCCCGCTTGCGGCGCCTGTCCGCGAGACGGACTCAGTGCAAGCACCTGCGGGCCGCGCGGTCCACGGACAAATTCACCCATAAGCAAGATCATGTACAGACAATTTTGCCATAAGGCAAAATATCGGGTACCATGGAGCCGTGAAGGCGCGCTATCTCGCAGCGCAGGTCGAGGCAGACCTCGCAAGGAAGATGGTTTTCGTTGCCGGTCCCAGGCAAGTGGGCAAGACAACGCTGGGCCTCGCGGTTCCCGGGGCGCGCGAAGGCTACCTGAACTGGGATGTCCCCGAGCATCGCGAACGGATCCTGCTCGGCAGGATGCCCCCGGGAAAGCTGTGGTTCTTCGACGAGATCCACAAGCACCGGAGCTGGCGGAACTACCTCAAGGGACTCTACGACGGCAGGGCGGCAGGCCAGCGGATACTCGTTACCGGCAGCGCCCGGCTCGACCTGTACCGATTCTCCGGGGACTCGCTGCAGGGCCGCTATCACATGCTCCGCCTGCACCCGCTTTCGGCAGCGGAAGTCGGCGCGGAGTCGGCGGATGACCTAGCCCAGCTCCTGCGGCTGGGCGGGTTTCCGGAGCCGTTCCTCTCGGCCTCGGAGGCGCAAGCCAGACGCTGGTCGAGAGAGTACCGGAACCTGCTGGTGCGAGAGGAGCTCGCCAGCCTCGAACGGTTCCAGGACCTCGGGAAGCTCGAGCTGCTGGCGATGCGCCTGCCGGAGCTGGTCGGGTCGCTCCTGTCGCTCAACGCGCTCCGCGAGGACCTGCAGGTCAGCCACCGGGCGGTCGGCAACTGGGTCGACGCCCTGGAGCGCCTCTACGCAGTGTTCCGGATCCCGCCCTTCGGCAGCCCGAGGATTCGTGCCATCAAGAAGGCCAGCAAGCACTACCAATTCGATTGGTCGCTCGTCCCCGGGGACGGCCCGAGATTCGAGAACCTTGTTGCCAGCCACCTGCTCAAGTGGGTGCACTTCCGCCAGGACACGGAAGGCCTTGACTTGGATCTGCAGTTCTTCCGGGACACGGACGGCCGCGAGGTGGACTTCATCGTCACGGACCGAACGCGGCCGGTGCTGGCGGTGGAGTGCAAGTGGTCCGACTCGAATCCGAGCCGGAGCCTGCGGTACTGGAAGCAGCGGTTCCCCGAGTGCGAGGCCTGGCAGCTGTCGGCCGCGGGGGACCACGACTACGTGACGCTGGACGGCATCAGGGTCTGCCCCGCGCTTGAGTTCTTGCGCCGCCTGGTCTAGCCCGGCCGGGCGTCCGCCGGCCCGGCGGAATTCGGGCCGGCGGCTCAGCGCGCCCGCGCGATCAGTCGCGCCAAGCCGGCGAGATGCCGCTTCAAGCACTGCCGGCCGTCGGCGCTGAGCCGGTACCATGTCACGGGTTTCCGGTCCCTGAACGCCTTTTGCGCCCTCAGGAGCCCGCCGTCCTCGAGCCTGCGGAGATGCGCCCCGAGGCTTCCGTCGGTCTCGCCCAAGACCTGCTTGAGCCGCGTGAACGATAGCGCGTCGTGCTTGGAGAGCAGCACGCAGATCGCGAGGCGGACCCTGTGCTCGAGCGGCCCGCCAAGGCTCTGGAGCTCGTCGACGGCAGCAACCTCCTGATCAGCCGGCGAGTTCACGTTCCGAGACCCCGAGGAAGGCCGCAGAAACCAGTGCGGCGGCGATTGCCACCCCGGCGACCGTCCAGCCGAAGCTCGGGATCCAAATTGTCGCCAAGTAGCAGGCACCGGCTACCAACCCGACCGGAACCATCCGGCGCTCGAGGTGCAGGCCGCCGTGGAAATAGCTGAGCGCGAGCAGCAGGACCCACAGGGATCCGAACCCCTGCCAGGTCAGCTGGCCGGCTCGGACGAGCCCCAAGCCGAGCACGCCGGCCGCCAGGAAGCCAATCCAGTGCAGGCCATGCCGCAGTCCCTCTGCTCGGTCGGCCAGTCCAATCGCGCGCGCCGCGCGGATCCCGAGGATCGCGGAAAGGATGAATCCTACCGGCCCGGCCACCATCCAGTAGATGCCGACCCACCGATAGCTGTCCGCAAAATCCACCAGCGCGAAGCCAAGCAGACCCGCCAGCGCCCAGTAAAGAAATACGCCGCGAATCGGGGGCGCCTGCGAGCGCTCGGCCACCTCCCGAACAAACGAGATGTCGCTTGCGAGCTTCTTGTTATCGGTCATGGAGTCCTCCTCGCACTTGGAATTGCAAAGTACTCTGTTTTTCAGAGTACTTTGATTACTGTAGCACAGGGAGCGGGCGGGCGGGCTTCCGCCTTGCCCGGGCCCAACATGGCGGAAACGCGCCTGCGAGCAGGCGGACGGACGGCAATGGGCCCCTCCGACACCTTGCGGGGCCTACAAGCCAATGCGGACGCCGGCGTACCCGGCTGCGGGGCCTGGCGGCCTAGCCCAGATCCTCGAGCACGCGCTGGCCGTGGCCGAGCGCTCCGATACGGTCGTGGACCGCCTCGATCCTGCCCTGCTCGTCGATCACGAACGTCGACCGTACCTGGGGAAGGAACCCGAATCGCAGCAAGCCCCGCTTGCGCCAGGTCCCGTAGGATTCCGCGATTCGGTGGTCCGGGTCGCTCAGAAGCGGGAAGGGCAGGCCGTGACGCGCCTTGAACCGGCCGTGGGACTCCACGCTGTCGCCGCTGACGCCGAGCACGACCGCGTTCCGGTGCTCGAACTCGGCATGCAGGTCCCGGAACGAGCAGGCCTGCGCGGTGCAGCCTGGCGTGTTGTCCTTCGGGTAGAAGTACAGCACCACCCTCTTCCCCCGGAAGTCCGAGAGCCGGATCGTCTCGCCGCTATCGGTCCGGGCCTCGAAGTCCGGGGCCATCTCTCCTACCTTCGGCATGATTGGGCTCCAAGCCGGGCAGTTCCCGGCTCTCCGAAGTGTCTCACCGGCAAGCGGCCACGCACAAGGCCGCTGCTCTACTGGGCGGCGCGAGCCCGGGCCAGGCCGCTGCCGTCACCTTGCCTGCAGGTGCCGGGCGACCTCCGCGACCGTGTCAAGCCAGATCCCGCTCTCCGGATCCTGCAGGTACGGCACCAGCTGTTCCAGCATGCCGATGCGCGTGGTTTGCGGACCGGAGTGGCCGATGTCGTGACCGGCCAGCACGAGCCACTGCCCTTCCTCGCGAGCAGCGTCCACCAGCAGCCGGACCGCTTCGAAGTCCATGGCGTCCATCGCCATGCCCGTGATCTGCGCGGGATCGT
The DNA here is from genome assembly GCA_965263255.1 of Bryobacterales bacterium. Classification (GTDB taxonomy): domain Bacteria; phylum Acidobacteriota; class Terriglobia; order Bryobacterales; family UBA6623; genus VXMF01. Next base: position 4,030,961 of record CBDHHA010000008.1, on the reverse strand, counting down.
GGAACACCGGATCGTTGGGCGTCTCGTCGAGCCAGCCGCGACCCGTCAGGAACAAGTCCGCAACCACTGGCACATAGCTGCGGGTCCCCCGCCCCCGGCCCACGAAGGTCTGGCCGCAGGGATAGGCGAAGGAGACCGGCAGCACGCCGAGCAGGTCATGGATCTGGCGGTTCGCCTCGGCGAGTTCCGACCGCATTCGGTCCAGCGTGTAGTCCTCGAGCGCCGTATCGCGAGACCAGCCGAAATTGCCGGTGCAGGGGTGCCTGAGGGTGTGGTTGCCGATCTCGTGGCCCGCCGCGACAAGCCTCTTCCAGCCCGCGAGCTGGGTCCGGACACGTGCCGGCACGACGTAGAAGGTCGCCTTGGCACCCAACCGGTTGAGCACTTCCAAGCCCTCTCCGACCTGCGAGCCGCGGGCGTCGTCGAATGTCAGGCTGACCGCTGCACGAGCTCCGCCGGGCCATGCGAGCCCGGCCTCCGCCGACTGGCTGCGGGCCGCCGACGGGACCAGTAGCGCAAGGCATGCTAGGAGGGGCCAGCAGGCAGGACGGCCAGGGCGCGGCCGGCGCTTCAGTGCTGCGGTCACGGCAGCCGCCACCGCGACAACGAAGGGTCGCCTCCCTCGCACGGCTGGAAGGCAAGGTCCCTTCGCAAGTGGCTGGGGCCGCCGGTCGGCACTCCGCTGGCGCTGTCGACAGTCAGGCAGAGCTGGCTGCTTTCCAGCCGAATTCGACCGTCGGAGTCGAAGGAGAACCGCTGCAGGTCGGAATCCTCGCACTGCTTCATGAACAGCCTCGCTCCCGGCTCCCGCGACTCCGCCTCGGCGCAACGCTCGTAGGCAGGCATGTAGAGCCGGGCCGCGGACGGATCCCCGGTCTCGGCCCTGAACGTCTCGTCCGGGGCGCCGGGCTTGCACGTATGGGCCATCAGCGGCGCGTCCAGATTCAGGCGCCGCCCAAAGCCCGAAACGTCCAGGCAGTACTGCTCGGGCTCGTCGAGCGGGTCTACCAGCATGACAAGGCCGTCCCCGGCCGGCAGTGCCGACGGGAGCAGAAAGATGGCGACCGCAACTACGAGCCGGGACATTCGCACCATTCTATATGCGTGTCTATGCGCCCGGGGAACGGAGGCGCTGGTGGTTCGGTTGTTCTCTGGCAGTCCTTGCGTGACCCATGTCGTTGGACTACTCTTGCAGTGTGCGGGGGGCGCGCTCGGCTAGCTTGCTGGTTTCGGCCTTGTGGGCGTGCGCGCTGCATGCGTCCGTGCTGATCGAGCCGGACGGGATCCGACTCCAGAGCCCCGGCCAGTCACAGCGCATCGTGGTCTCCGGCGGCAGCGACTGCAGGGCCTCCAGCAGCGATCCGGCGGTTCTTTCGGTGGAGACGAACCGCTTGGTCGCCCGCTCCGCGGGCAGCGCGCGCGTGCGGGTCCGGTGCGCGGAGGGAGAGGCCGAAACCTCGGTCTCCGTGGGCGAAACGGGATCCGCAGTCGGTATCGGCTTCGAGCGCGACCTGTTGTCCATACTCACCACCAAGGGCTGCAACTCGTCGGCCTGCCACGGGTCCCCGACCGGTCAGAACGGGTTCAAGCTTTCGCTGTACGGATCGGATCCGCGCCTCGACTACGGGGCGATCGTGACTGGCCAGGACGGCAGGCGGGTCTCGCTGGACTCTCCCGAGGAATCCCTGCTTCTGGCCAAGCCTTCCTTCCGCCTGGCGCACGGCGGCGGCCAGCTCATGACCGCCGAGTCGGACGAGTACGGGACGATCCTCGAATGGCTTCGCCAAGGGGCGCCGTACGGCGCGGCCGGCATCCGCCTTGAACGCCTGGACATGCACCCGGCCGAGAGCGTCCTGCGAGGCGCGGGCGCCCGCCAGCCGGTTGTCGTGATCGGCCGCCTATCCGACGGCTCCACCCGTGACATGACCGGCGAGGTGCGCTACTCAGTCAGCGACGAAGCGGTGGTGGCCATGGGCGAGGGGCGGGAAGTCCTGGCCCAGGGACCGGGCATCACCACGGTCATGGCACGGGCCCTGGGAAAGGCGGCAACGGCCCAGTTCATCGTCATCGACGGGCCCGATGGCCCGCCCGTCCGCTTTCCGGAACCGGCCAACCTGATCGACGAGCACGTCTTCCGGAAGCTCGGGACCGTCGACGTCGAAGCGTTCCCCGTCAGCGACGACCGGACGTTCCTACGCAGGGTGTACCTGGACGCCGCCGGCGTGCTTCCGAGTCCGGAGGAGGCGCGACGGTTCCTGTCGGACCCGAGTCCGGACAAGCGCGCGTCCCTGATCGACAAGCTGCTCGAGCGGGAGGAATACGGCACGCACTGGCTGGTGAAGTTCGAGGACTGGTTCCGCAACTCGCAGTACTACTCGCAGGGGCGGACGAACGGCTCCTTCAAGCGCTGGCTGCACGACTCCATCCGGGAGGACTGGGCCTACGACGAGACGGTGCGGGCGATGCTGACAGCGGTCGGGGACACGACGGTGCGGCCGGCCGGCAACTTCTGGCATCCGGCGATCGACTTCATGCTGAAGACGTTCGAAGTCGAGAAGGCCGTGCCCACGATCACGCGGCTGTTCCTCGGAATGCGCCTCGAGTGCGCCCAGTGCCACAACCATCCGCTGGCGAACCTCACCCAGGACGACTTCTACGGCCTCGCCGCGTTCCTCGCCAGAACGAGGGTCAAGCACGGGTACGGACAGTACCGTCGCATCTGGTACAACGACCGCCGTGGCGAGATCGAGCACCCCGTGACGGGAAAGCCGGTCGCGCCCCGGTTCCTGGGCGGCCGGGAGGCGGAGATCCCGGACGGGGCGGACCGACGAGAGGCGCTGGCGGACTGGATCACAGGCACGGAGCGGCTCCAGTTCGCGCGCGCCACGGTCAACCGGGTCTGGTTCGAGTACTTCCGGCGCGGAATCGTCGAGCCGTTCGACGACTTCCGCTCCACGAACCGGCCGTCGCACCCGGAACTGCTCGACGACCTCGCCCGGTTCTTCATCGATTCCGGGTTCCGCTTCAAGGCGCTGCACAGGCTCGTCCTGAACTCCAAGACCTACCAGCTGGCCGCCCACACGCCCGGCCGCCCGGGAGGGGAACGCCCGCTGGAAGACATCCTGTTCGCCCGCTACGTGCCCCGCAAGCTCCCCGCCGAAGTGCTGCTGGACGCAATCTCCCAGGTCACGGGCGTTCCGGAAGTGTTCAAGAACTATCCTCCCGGCACCTCCCCGAAGGAGCTGATCGCCAGCATCGGTGGCACGCACTTCCTCACCACGTTCGGGCGTCCCAGGCGGGACATCATGGAGGCCCGCACCAATGCCCCCTCGCTGGACCAGGCTCTGCACATGATGAACGGCGACGTGCTCGCAGGCAGGTTGGATGCGGACGGCTTCGTCGTCGACAGGCTGCTTGACCAGGCCCTCTCAGACCGGGAGATCATTGACGAGCTGTACACGCGGGCGTTCTCGCGCAAGCCGGACAGTGGCGAGACCGAAGAGCTGCGGGCCTATCTGGAGGCGGAGCGCGCCGCGGGCCGGAGCCGGCGGCAGGGGCTCGCGAACCTGCTCTGGGCGATCCTGAATACCAAGGAATTCCAGATGAACCTGTAAGGAGACCCGCGATGCTCTTGTCCGAAATGCGCAGCCGTTACAGCCGCAGGGATTTGCTGCGTGTGGGCGGGATGTCGCTGGCAGGGGTCACCCTGCCGCGGCTGCTGGCAGGCGCGGCGGGCCGCGGGGACGTCTCGTGCCTCATCTACTTCCACACGGGTGGGCTGTGCCAGCACGACTCGTTCGACCCCAAGCCCGATGCGCCGCGGCAGGTCCGGGGCGGCTTCGGCACGATTCCCACGTCGGTGCCCGGCGTGCATTTCAGCGAGCTGCTGCCCCGTTGCGCCGCCGGCTTCAAGCGATTCTCCGTCATCCGCTCGATGTACTCGCTGGAAGCGATCCACGAGAAGGCCAAGCAGTACGCCTTCTCCGGCCAGCGCCCCAACAACGCCTACAAGCACCCGGTGTACGGTTCCGTCGCGGCGAGGGAACTGGGAACCCGCAACGGCCTTCCTCCGTTCGTGGTCATCCCGCGCAAGGACATCTGCGCCGACGCCGGCTTCCTCGGGCCGGCCTACGACCCGTTCATTGCCGGCGATCCGTCGAAGGAAGTGTATTCCGTCCAGGACCTGACCCTGCCGACCGGCCTGGGCCTGGAGGAGGCGCAGGGTCGGGCACGGCTGCTGGGCGCCTTGGACGCGCGCCTCGAGTCGCTCGAGAGATCCGGGCTGGTCGAGGGCATGGACCACTTCTACCAGAAGGCCTTAGACCTGGTCAGCTCCCCCGAGGCGAAGAGGGCCTTCGACCTGGGTGCGGAGCCGGACCGGCTCCGCGACGCTTACGGGCGCACGACCGGTGGTCAGGGGGCGCTGCTGGCGAGGCGGCTCATCGAGGCGGGGGTGCGGCTGGTCACGCTGTTCCACAACGGGTACGACACCCATACCGACAACGACGAGCGGAACAGCGAGCTCTACCCCGAGTTCGACCAGTCATTCTCGACGCTGCTCGAGGACATGGAATCGCGCGGGCTCCTCGACACGACCCTGGTGCTGGCGATCGGCGAGTTCGGACGGACGCCCGAAATCAACCACTCGGCGGGACGGGACCACTGGCCCGGTGTCTTCTCGATCGCGGCGGCCGGGGCCGGCGTGCCGGGCGGGCAGGTCATCGGCAGCTCGGACGCGAAGGGCGCCGCACCCAGCGACCGCCCGGTCTCGATCGAGGATCTCGGCGCCACCGTCTACCGCAAGCTGGGCATCGACGCTCACAAGGAGTACCACTCCCTGGGCAGGCCGATCCGCATCAACGACGGCGGGGACCCGGTCCGGGAGCTCTTCGCATAGGGCTGCCATGCGGATTCCTAGGCCCGTCCTGGCCGCGCTCGCCGCCGGCTCCGCGCTGACGGCCATGGAGGAACCCGCAGACCCGTGGATCGACCGCATCGAGCCGCTCGGGGGCACGGTGGGCTCGGCAGCGCAGGTGGCGCTCGTCGGGGAGAATCTCGCCGTTCCCGCCACGCTCGAGTTCGACTCGCCCCATCTGACCTGGGAGACCGTCGGCCAGAGCACTCCCGGCGAGATTCGCGGGATCGTCCGGGTCGGTTCCGGCGCGAAGCCAGGACCCCACGTCGTGACACTGGCCACCCCGCTGGGCCGCTCGAACTCGCGCCTGTTCTACGTCGACGAGCTGCCCTCGTCCCGCGAATCGGAACCCAACAGCACCTTCGACCGCGCCCAGAGGATCAGCCTGGAGGCGCAGACCCTGCACGGCGCAATGGAGGATCTGGACGACGTCGACTACTTCGCGTTCGAGGCCGCGGCCGGCGAGCGCTGGACCTTCGACCTGCGATCGATCGAATACGGCGGCTTCCTGGAGAACAGCCTGACGCTGCTTGACGCGGATGGCAGGAGAGTCGCGTTCAACGATGACCGGGACGACTATCTGGAGACCCCGTTCCTCCAGCACGTCTTCGAACGGTCCGGCACGCACTACCTGAAGCTGGACCAGTACCGGGGCCCGCAGCGCGTGAACTGCTCGCAGAACTGCGGCTACATGCTGCGGATCGCCGACATCCCCGTGGTGGAGGGGGCGTTCCCAATGGGAGCCCGGGTCGGATCCGAGGTCTCGATGTCTCTGCACGGCCGGGCGCTGGAGGGTCTCGACAGCGCGTGGCTCGCGCCGGTCCGACGGGCCGAATACTACCGGCTCACCTTCCCGTTCACCATCCCGCTGCGGACGGACGAGGAGCCTGGGGCCCGCATCCCGGGCACGATCGAGACCCGCTCGGAACACCGCGCCGAGTTACGGTTCGACGTTCCGCCCGACGCGTGGCAGGGTCTCTGGCGGCTCTGGGTGCGGTCGGCGGGCGGTCTCGCCGACGCGATCAGCTTCGAGGTGTCGGACATGGAGGAGCCGGACTGCCGGGCGGTCACCCCGAGTCCGAGCGGCGCGGCTTGCAACGGCTTGCTGGCGCGGCCCGGCGCCGAGGACGAATACCGGCTGCAACTGGCACAGGGCCAGCCGCTGGTGGCCACGACGCTGGCGGCACAGCTGGGACTGCCCCGGATCGACACGGTGCTCGAGCTCTTCGATTCCGAGGGGAACCTGGTGGCCGAGCACGATGACCTGATGACCGGCCAGGGCACGGTGATCGGGAACCCGGACTCGATGCTCCATTACAGGGCCGAGAGGGCAGGCACGTACCGGCTCGTCGTTCGGGACCGAATCGGAAGGAGCGGACCCGACATGGCCTACCGGCTCCGCATCGAGCAGCGCGAGCCCGGTTTCGAGCTGCTGAGCGCTCCGGAAAACCTCAATGCACTGCCGGGCTCGACCGAGCGCGTGGGCGTGCTGCTCATCCCGGAGCCGGGCTTCTCCCGCGAGGTGGACGTCTGGGTCGAGGACCCGCCACCCGGAATCTCGGCAGCGGTGACACGGTTCGGCGCCGACCAGTCCTTCGGGCCGTCGGGCGACGGGGACAATGTCCTGATTCCGGCGGAGTTCCTCTCGATCGAGGTGGAGGACGACACTGCCGCCGGCGACTATCCCCTGCGGATCCTGGGGCGGGCCTCGGGGCACGGGGAAGCCAAGGCAGCCGTGTCAACGCTATGGATCGGACCGCGGCAGAAGCGCAATGACGTCCGCCGGCCGCTTGCGGAGATCCGCCTGACGGTCCTCGATCCGGACCGCGCCGGGGGCGGGGCGGCCGAGGGCAGCCCGCTCTCCGGCGGCTCGCGCTGAACCGCGCCCGGACCCGGCCCGCTACTGAATCGGAAGCGTTGGCTGCGAACCGTCGGGCTCGTCCACTTCGCCGTCCGCAGCCTCGTCGATCTCCTCGGTCCGCGGCACCACGACGGCTGCGGCCACGATGTCATCGTCATTGAGGTTGACAAGCCGCACGCCCTTGGCCGACCGTCCCGTGGCCCGGATCTTGTCGGAGTCGGTTCGGAGGATCTTCCCGTTGCGCGTGACGATCATCACCTCGTCGTCGGCCAGCACCTTCATGACGGTCACCACCTCGCCGTTGGCGGCGGTGATCTTGGTGTTGACCACCCCCTTGCCGCCCCGAGCCGTCTCGCGGTACTTGCCGAGCTTCGTCCGCTTGCCGTAGCCGAGCTCGTTCACGGTCAGGACGAGATGATCCTCGCTGGCGCAGATCATGCCCACGACGGTGTCGTCGCCCGCGAGGCGGATTCCCCGCACGCCGCGGGCCGTGCGCCCCATCGGCCGCACCTCGCTGTTCGCGAAGTGGTTGGCCTGGCCCCTGCGGGTGGCGATGAGGATCTTGTCGTCACTGTCGCAGAGCCGCGCCCGGACCAGTTCGTCGTCGTCGACCAGGGTCAGGGCGATGATGCCGCGCGACAGCGGCCTCGAAAAGACCTCGAGCGAGCACTTCTTGATGGTGCCCTTGCGGGTCACCATCACGATGAAGGTCTCGGGATCGAAATTCCGGACCGGAAGGAAGGCCTGGACGGTCTCCTCGGGCATGAGCTTGAGGAGGTTGACGATGTTCCGCCCGCGGCCGGAGGCGGCGACCTCGGGGATGTTGTAGATCTTGAGCCAGTAGACACGCCCAAGGTTCGTGAACACGAGGATGTACGAGTGGGTCGTGCCGATGAATAGGTTCTCGACCAGGTCGTCGACCCGCGTCGACATGCCGATCCGGCCCCGGCCGCCGCGGGACTGCTTGCGGTAGGTGTCGAGCGCGGTCCGCTTCAGGTACCCGTTCTTGGTCACCGTCACGACCATGTCCTCGTCCGCGATCAGGTCCTCGATCGAGATCTCCCGGACCTCCTGGCCGATCTCGGTACGCCGCTCGGAACCGAATTTCTTCTTGAGGGCGCGCAGCTCGTCGATGATGAGCTTGTTCAGCACCTCCTCGGAGCCGAGGATTTCCAGATAGCCGGCGATCCTGGCCTGGATCTCCTCCAGCTCGTCCAGGATCTTCTGGCGCTCCATGCTGGTGAGGCGCTGGAGCTGGAGCTCGATGATCGCCTGGGCCTGCCGGTCGGTGAAGTCGAACGGGCGGAACGTCGCGTCCGCCCCGGCGCGCAGGAACTCGGTGTAGTCGATCTCGACCTCTCCCATCAGGGCCGCCTTGGCCTCCTTGGGATTGCGGGACGCGCGGATCAGCGCGATGACCTCGTCGATGCGCAGCAGGGCCTTGGCGAAACCCAGCAGGATGTGCTCCCTCTCGCGGGCCTTGCGGAGAAGGAAGTTGGTGCGCCGGCGGACGACATCCTGGCGGTGGGCGATGAACAGCTTGAGGTACTCGATCAGCCCGATTTCCCTGGGCCTGCCGTTCACGATCGCCAGCACGACCACGCCCGATCCCTGCTGCAGGTCCGTGTGCTTGTACAGGTTGTTCAGCAGCACCTCGGGCTGCTCGCCGCGCTTGAGCTCGAACACGATCCGCATGCCGCGGCGGTCGCTCTCGTCGCGGATGTCGCTGATGCCGTCGATCTTTTTCTGGTTCACGAGATCGGCTGCCTTGCGGATCAGGCGCGCCTTGTTGACCTGATAGGGCAGTTCGGTGACGACTATGGCGTGGCGGTCCTTGCCGCGCGGCTCGATCGCCGTCCTGGCCCTCACGACGATGTGCCCGCGGCCGTCCTTGTAGGCCTGGACCATGCCGGCAGTGCCGCAAAGGATGCCGCCGGTCGGGAAGTCAGGGCCCTGCACCATGGAGAGGATCCGTTCGAACCGCGTGCTCGGGTGCTTGATGAGCTGGATCGTCGCGTCGACGAGCTCCCCGAGGTTGTGCGGCGGGATGTTGGTTGCCATTCCGACCGCGATGCCGTTGGCCCCGTTCACGAGCAGGTTGGGAGCTGCGGCCGCCAGGTACTCGGGCTCTTCCGCCGAGTCGTCGTAGTTGGGCCGGAAGTCCACCGTGTCCATGTCGATGTCTTCCAGCAGCGCCTCGGCGTACGGGGCGAGCCGCGCCTCGGTGTAGCGCATCGCCGCAGGCGGGTCGCCGTCGACCGAACCGAAGTTGCCCTGCCCGTTGACGAGGAGCTCCCGCATGCTGAACGGCTGGGCCAAGCGTACGAGCGTGTCGTAGATGGACGCGTCCCCGTGGGGGTGGTACTTGCCCATCACCTGGCCCACGATGCGCGCGCACTTGCGCGGCGGGCGGTTGGACCTGAGGCCCTCTTCCCGCATCGCGTAGATGATGCGGCGCTGGACGGGCTTGAGGCCGTCGCGGACATCGGGCAGGGCGCGCCCGATAATCACCGACATCGCGTAGTCGAGATACGACTTGCGCATCTCGTGCTCGATGTCGATGGGCCGGATGTCGGCAGTCAGCCCGACATCTTCAAGACTCAGCTGTTCCGGATCGCTCGGGTTGTCCTTGTCCATAAATCCAACGAAACTCTAGGGTTATGTTCTCATTATACTTGGCCGCAGCAGCGGGAGCGGGCTGCGCGCTCAAGACCGAGTTCCCAGGGCGATCCGATTCCTGGAAGGGCCGAGGTGGCGACGCAGCGTGCCCGCGGCAACGTGCCAAACAACCGTCACTCTCCTCCGGTAAAGCTGTCAGGTCGCGTTCGGGCCCCCAACCCAATGCTGGCTGTGGTTGCCCTCGTGACAGCCAGCCACGCCTGCGGACCGACAATCAGGCCTGCCAGTGTCTAGGCCGGGAATCCCGAGACCGACCACCGACCGGCCAGCTCCCAGCGAGTAGGATACGGGAGAGGGTGGATTCGACATGCCTGCCTCCCAGGTTCTTGACGCCGTTGACCAGAACGACACGGTGATCGGTTCCGTCCCCCGATCGGATGTCTTCCGGCTAGGGGCGAACTTCCGCGTGGCGCACCTCTTTCTGTTCAACGACCGGTCGGAACTACTCATCCAGCGACTGGCCCCGACGAGGGAACGTCACCCAGAGTGCTGGGGCTCGTCCGTGGCGACGTATCTGAACAAGGGGGAGAGCTATCGGGAAGCGATCCTCAGGAGAGCCCGGGAGGAGTTGGGTGTCTCCCTGGACGGGATCGAGCAAGTCGGCAAGACTTCCATGGCAGACGACCGATGCACGAAATTCGTCGCCCTGTTCGCCGGTGCTTGGAACGGCCCGCTGGCCGTTGACAAGGACCACATCTCGCAAGTGCGGTTCCTGCCGCTGGCGGACGTGCTGGAAGCTCGAAGCGCCGAGCCATGGGCGTTCACGCCCACCTTCTCCATCGTGCTCGACCTGTACCGGGACCGCATGGGGTGATCGCCAGGGCGAAGCGGGCCGCCAGTCGGTTCCGATCGGCTGGCGTCAGGCTCGGTTGAGGCGGGACAGGGTCAACCGCACCTGCCGCAGACCCCTTGACGTCCTGTCAGATGGGATGTTATCGGCGGTCGAAGTTGCTGTCGCATCACCTCGGGGAAGCACAAGGGAGTCGGGGCGCAGCGGACGGAGTGAGAGGCCTCGGTGACGACGTGCCCAGCAACTGCAGAACCGGCCGGGCAGCGGATTGGATCTGGCGGGGGCTCGATTCGGCCGCGATGTAAGCCCGCACATCGCATTGGACGCCGAGGGCTTCAGGACTGCCGGATGCATCGCTGCGGCTCGAAGCGCTCGACCGCGATCTCCCGCGCACGGCTGCGAGCCCGCCAGAGATCATGGGCCATCTGCATCCCGAGCCAGGTCTCGGGCGACGAGCCGAATGCCTTCGAGAGCCGGATCGCCATCTCGGCCGAGATACCAGCCCGCTCGCTCACCAATTCCGAGAGCGCTTGCGGGGTGACGCCCAGACCCCGGGCGGCCCGGTTCACTATCAAGCCGAGGGGCTCGAGGCACTGCCGCTTCACGATGCCGCCTGGATGAGGCGGGTTGTGCATGCCCATGATCCAGCCTCTCCTCAACGATAGTCCACGCCGTCGAGATCGAGCGCTTCTCGGTGCTCGAAACGGAGGGTCACGCGCCAGTTGCCGGTGCCCGACACCGCTTGCCGGCCCCACCAACGGTCCCCTGAGCGCATGCAGCCCCAGGTGGCGGAACGATGCGATCATCGTCCAACTCTTGGTCATCGCCGGCCGTGCAACTCGTTTCGATCGCAGGGTCGGGTGTGCGAACAGATCGTGATCGCCTGCTTCGCAAACGCGAAATCCGTGGGAGCCCATCCAAACGCGCCCTCGCGAATCGAGCTCGAACGCTCCGTGAGTCGCGGGATCCCGGGATAGGGTTCCAGAGCGCTTGCGAATCAATCGCTCTCACAGTCCTCGATGACTCCGGTGCCTCCTGCGCACATCGAGTGCCATGGAGTCGCGGCCTCGCCAATCGGCGCCCGACCGGCACAACCTCGGCGCTTGCTAGACCAGCGGGACGAGAATCGCGATGACCTGGGTAACGACGTACCCGACGAGGCCCATCACGGCCAGCAGCGGCGTCCATGTCTGCAGCGCTTCCGTCTCTGTCAGGCCCGACATCTGCTTGTAGACCCAGAAACCGGAATCGTTCATCCAAGAACCGACCAGCGACCCGGAGCCGATCGCGCACGCGACATAAACGGCATGGAAGCCGGGAGGCGTGTCCAGCACCAGCGGCGCCATGATCGACGAGACTGTGATCATCGCCACCGTCCCGGACCCCTGCGCCACCTTCAGCAGGCACCCCAGCAGGAAGCTCAGCAGCAGGACCGGCACGCCGAACTGCTGCGACATCGCGCCGATGGTGCTGCCCACGTCGGCCGCCACGAGCATCTTGCCGAACGACCCGCCGCCAGCCGTGATCAGGATGATCAGGCCGCCGCTGGCCAGCGCCGTCTCCACGGGCTTGGCCAGCTGGGCCAGCGTGTAGCCCTTCTGCCGCGCGAGCAGCCACAGCGAGATCGCGGCCGATGTCAGCAGCGCGAAGTTCGGATTCCCGAGGAATCCTGTGACGTCCTCGATGGCAGGTCCCGCTCCGAGAGCCCCCGCCAAGGTGTTGGACGCGATCAGGACCACCGGCAGCACGATCGGCAGCATCGACAGGAAGAAGCTGGGCAGGCGCGCCTCCTCGCGATCCGCCAGCGCCTCGAGCTCCTCCAGCGTGAGGCCCGGCGTCTCCCGCAGCGGAACGTCCAGCTGGCGGTCCCGCAGCATGCCGAACAGCCATCCGGCCAGCGACATCGGCACCGCGATCACCGCGCCGACCATGATCATCACGCCCAGATCGATTCCCAGCGTGGCCGCCATCGCGAGCGGCCCGGGCGTCGGAGGCACCATCGAGTGGGTCACGGCCCCGCCGGCCGAGATCGCCATCAGGAACAGCAGGTACTGCTTGCCCATGCGGACCCGCATCGCGCGCGCCAGGGGCACGAGCAGGTAGAAGACGGTGTCGAAGAACACCGGCACCGACAGCACGTAGCCACTGCTGAGCAGCGAGAGCGAGGCGCGCTTCTCGCCGAGCGCGCGCACGAAGACGCGCACGATCTTGTCCGCGGCGCCGCTCTCCATCAGGCACTGGCCGATCAGCGCGGCCAGAGCGATCACGATCGCGATGCTGCCGCAGACCCCGCCGAACTCGCGCGCGACGGACGGCATCACGTCCCCGAGGGCCACGTTCGGCGATAGGATCCCGACCGTGGCCGCAGCGGTGATCAGGGCGATGAAAGCGTTGATCCGCAAGCGCAGGATCAGGACGAAGACGACCGCTACCGCGATCACGAGGATGGCAATTGGGTGCAACGACATTGCGGCAATAGAGCGTAGCAGAACGCGGACCCGCGCGGCCGGCCCACCGTCGGACCTGTCTTAGTGATCTAGAAGCAAGCCCACTGTCGGACCCGGATCAGTCGAGGGTTGCTGCGAGAACCTTCTCGGCCTGTGCGGCCCGGAAGTCCCTGAGCGCGTCCCGCAACGCCTTGTCGCCCGTCCCCAGGATCGCAATCGCTAGCAAGGCGGCGTTCTTGGCCCCGGCCTTGCCGATCGCCAGGGTCCCGACCGGGATGCCTCCCGGCATTTGCACGGTCGACAGCAGCGAATCCACGCCGTCGAGGACGCTCGGCATCGGCACGCCCAGGACCGGCAGAACCGTGTGCGCGGCGCAGACTCCCGCCAGATGCGCGGCGCCTCCTGCAGCCGCGATGATCACCCGTGTCCCGCGCGCTTCCGCAGCGGAGATGTACTCCGCAGTCACGTCTGGCGTGCGATGGGCCGACATGACCCGGCACTCGTGGGCGACGCCGAACTGCTCCAAGGTTTCGGCGCAGGCCTTCATGGTGGACCAGTCGCTCGAACTGCCCATAACCACGGAAACTAACGGTGTGGATGTGCTCATGCTAGGTTCTCGATTCCCCGCTGCGAGAAGCCGGAGACCGGATCCCGCCTCAAATTCCGTATTCTAACAGCCGCTATCGAGGGTCGAGCGGGCGCTCGCTCGCGTGCCATACTTATCTCAACGAGAAGGTGATCGGCTTGGAGTTCCCCAAGATTGGCCCTGCCCTCGCGCGTTCCGTCGCCCGCGGGAGGTGGCCGCGTGTCCCTCACCTCACGGCACTGGGCTTGGCAGCGATGCTATGCCTTGCGGCCGCGTCCTGTTCGCGGAATTCGCGGGCTCCGGACTCGGGACTGACGCAGGCACCGGTCTCCGTGCCGGACCGGCAGCCGGCAGCCGCCCGGGAGGACGTGCCGGCAGAACGTGTCCCCGAAGTGGCGGAGGCCCGGGCTGGCGATGCCGGGGTCCCGGGGGACCAGGCGGAGCCTGCGGTCGGCTCCGCCGCGCTGGATGCGCCCGACTCGGCTCCGGCGCCGGATCCGGTCGGAGATCTCGAGGCTCTCCCGGCACTGCCCTTCGACCCGCAGGAGCCGGCAGTCAGCGAGGAAGAGGTCGCCCTGCTCGACGAGCTGCTCGCCCTCAGCATCCCGGACGCGCCGCGGACACTGTCGCACGAGGAGACCCTCCTGCACACCGCCTCCGAGCTGCCGCTCGTGATGAACTCGGACGTCCAGCGCCTGATCGGCTACTTCACCAAGAACAGGCGGGGCATCCTGACAGTCCGCGCATCGCTCGGCAGGGGCAATGCCTACCGGGCCATGATCCAGAAGGTCCTCGAGGAAGAGGGCGTTCCCGCCGAGCTGTACTACCTCGCCATGGCCGAGTCGGGATTCCGGCCGAAGGCGCGCTCGCACGCCTACGCGACGGGGATGTGGCAATTCATCTCGTCCCGGGGCAAGCAGTACGGGCTGCGCCAGGACAGGTACCTGGACCTGCGCTATGACGCGGAGACCGCCACGCGCGCCGCGGCCAAGCACCTCAAGGACCTGCACATCGAGTTCAAGGACTGGTACCTCGCCATGGCGGCGTACAATTGCGGCCCGAACCGAGTCAAGTCCGCGATCCGCAGGACGGGCAGCCGCGATTTCTGGACGCTCTCGAAGCGCCGGGTCCTGCCCCGGGAGACCAGGAACTACGTGCCGATCATCCTGGCAATGACGTATGTCGGCAAGAACCAGGACCTCTTCGAGCTCGGCGAGCTCGATCCGGCCCCGGAACTCCGCTACGACACCGTCAGGACCCGCGAGGAGGTCAGCTTCGAGCTGATCGCCGACGTGACGGGATCGTCCGTCGAGACGGTCAAGGAGCTCAACCCTGCCCTGTTCCGATCGGCGACGCCTCCGTATGCGTACGACCTGAGGCTGCCGCCCGACTCCGCCAGCCGCTACCGGCGGGAGATCGCGCTTGTCCCGCCTGACAAGCGCAACGACTGGCGGCGATACGAGGTCCGGCAGGGAGAGACGCTGGAGGCCGTGGCCCACCGCTACAAGGTCAAGCCCGAGACCCTGGCCGAGCTGAACTCGCTCGAGGAAGGGTCGGATCTGCCGGGCGGCGCGCGCCTGACCGTGCCCACCACGACCAGGCTGAAGATCTACCGCTACTACGGCGGCGGGGCGGGCGGCTTTCTCGAACCCGGGACGGGGCGCTACCGGATCGCCAGGGGCGACACGCTCGGCGGCATCGCGAAGAGGTTCCGCACGACGGTCGCGAACCTATTCGCCTGGAACGGCCTCACCGGGACGAGAATCATCGCCGGGCGCTACCTGATCGTCCAGCCGCCCGGCGAGGAGGGCACTGTGGCCTCGTCCGGGGCGGCGGGTCAGACGCCGACCGGAAGGTACACAGTTCGGAGAGGGGACTCGCTGTCGGCGATCGGAGCTCGCGTCGGGGCGAGCGTCTCGCAGCTCCGCGCCTGGAACGGAATCCGCGGCTCGACCATCCAGGTCGGCCAGACCCTGAAGGTGCCCGGACCGCCCCCGGCCCCTCCCGCCCGGACGGCCGCAGCCGGAACCCCGTCACGAGCCGAGCCCGCACCCAGCCCCAACCATTACCGCATCCGCCCGGGCGATTCGCTTTCGACCATCGCCGATCGGTTCGGCGTCTCGGTCGGCGACCTGCGGTCCTGGAACGGGCTGCGGAACTCCCGCATCACCGCCGGCAAGTACCTGATCGTCCGGCCGACCTCGGGAGCCGGCAACAACCGCGCGCCGGTCGCCGCGAGGGCCGCGCCGGCCTCGACCGCAACACACTACACAGTCCGGCGGGGCGACACCCTGGGCGGCATCGCCGAGCAATACCGGGTCACTGCCGCCCAGCTGCGCCGCTGGAACGGCATCCGCGGCAGCACGATTCACCCCGGGCAACGGCTCGCCGTCCGCGAGCCAGGTCCCTCCGGAAGCGGCGGCACGCCGGCTCCCGCGGCCGGCTCAGGCACTTACGTCGTTCGAAGCGGCGACACCTTGGGCGCCATCGCCGAGCGGTACCGAGTCACTGCCTCGGACCTCCGCCGCTGGAACAGCATTCGCGGCAGCACCATCCATCCCGGGCAGCGGCTGGCCGTGCGCCAGCCCGCCAGCTCGGGAACTTACGTGGTGCGGCGCGGGGACAGCCTGGACACCATTGCCAGGCGCCACGGCACGACTGTGCAAGCCTTGCTCGCTGCCAACGGCCTCAGCGGCTCGCGGATCTTCCCGGGGCAGGAGCTGGCGCTGCCCTGAGCCCCGCGAGCGGATCCTGCGCCAAGGCCCCCTCGAGGCGTTCCGGCATCCCGGCGCAAGGCCCGGCAGCTTGCCGGTCCGTTCACTTCGCGAAGCAGTACAGCGCCGTCTGGGTGCGGATGAAGAGCCGCCCGTCCATGACAACCGGGGTCGCGTGTACCGGCTCGCCGAAGGCGTTGGTGCGGATTACCTCCCAGTCCGCCCCGGGCCTGATGACGGACACCTGGCCCGTCTCGTCCGCAGCGAACACTTTTCCGTCCGCGGCGATCGGGGAGGCGAAGTAGCGTCCCATGGCCTCCCGCAGGCGACCTTGCTTGAGAACGCTCCCGTCCTCGGCGCTCAGCGCCGTTAGGATCCCGCCGTCCTTCGTCAGGTAGATCACCCCGTCGTACAGCAGCGGCGAGGGGACGTTCGGCAGGCTCTTGTAGTACAGCCACTGCACGGCGCCCTCCGTCATGTCGCCCTTGCCGCCCAGCCTGATCTTGCGCACGGCGTTGACGGCCCGGCGCTTGCGACGGTGGTGCTCCCAGTCGCGCTGCTCCATGTGCCCCGAGAGATCGAGGTCCAGGTTGCCGAGCCCGTTCCTCACCTGCCGGCCCATGCGGGGGCGCAGCTCCTCGGCGGAGAGCCTCCCGTCCCCGTCCGAGTCAAGCTCGGCGAGCACCTCGGAGAAGGGCGGGACCTCCTCCTGCTGCCCGAGGTCGGCGCTGCCAGCCCATCCGAGCACGTAGGCGTGGCCCTTCCCGTCCAGCACCGGCGTGGGCTTGAGCTGCCAGGTCAGCCCCTCCACCCACCACACCTTCGCGCCGGTCGCGGCCTCGTAGGCGGCGAGCTCGTAGGATCCGGCCACCAGCAGCTGCGTGCCCTCCCCGTCCCCGGGCTCGTACAGCACCGGCGTCGAGAAGCCGCGCAGCGAGTACGGGCGCTCGACGCGCCAGGCGATCTCGCCGGTGGCCGCGTCGACGGCCACCATGAACGACTCGGTCTCCGAGTCGCAGACCTGCACGACCTTCCCGTCGACGTATACCGGGGACGCGCCCAGGCCCATGGGGTTGTTGAACGGGCCGAGAGGCAGCCGCCAGAGCTCGTTGCCGTCCGGGCCGTAGGCGGCCAGCCCGAAGTCCTGGAAGAACGCGAACACGCTGCTGCCGTCCGTCGCCGGGCTCGGCGAGGCGGGGTTGTTGGGCTCGCGCAGGGTGCCGGCCCGCTGGCGGACGATCTCCCGTCGCCACTGGATCCTGCCGGTCTCCCGGTCCAGCGAGAACGTGATGAGCCTGTCGCCCTCGAATCCGGTCAGGAAGATGCTGTCGGTCCCGAATACAGGCGTGGACAGCCCGTCGGGCAGGGCTGTCTTCCAGACTTGGTTCGTGCCGGGCCCGAACTCCTCGGGAATGTTCGGCTCCGAGGAGACGCCCGCGCCATTGGGCCCGCGGAACCGGTCCCAGACCACCTCGGACGGAAGGGCGACGCCGGCAGAGACCAGCGCTGCGAGGAGCCAACGGAGCAGCATAGGACGCAATATATCACGCGTCCGGGCTGCCGCCGGCGCGGCTACTGCGTCAGGGACGCGAGCACCCGGCGGAAGTCCGGCTCCGCGGCGGCGGCCGTCCTGGCGGGCGCGGTCAGCTTGAAGAACACGGGCGCGTCCGGCCCCTGGACGATCGCTGCCAGCATGCGGTAGCCAGGCATCTGCGTCGCGCGCGGCGCCATCGGAAACGGCTTGAAGAGGTAGGTTCCGGAAACATCCAGCACCGTCACCCGCATGCCGCTCACTTCCTGTTCGCTGCGTTCCGCATCGGCGGCCGCCATCGGGCTGCCGTCCGCCTTGACGAACTGGCCGAGCCAGCGCCGGATATTGGCGTCCACGCCCCCGCCCTGGCCGGGACCGAAGTAAAAGACCGCCATCTCCCCGTCGCTGCTGTCGCCGGCCGCAGCGGGAATCGTGAAGTTTGCCGCCCGCATCGGCTTGGGCGTCGCCGACCAGCCGCCGGGAACGTCGAAGCGCACGCCCCCCGCCTCGGCGGCGGAAAGGCTGGGGGGAATCGCGACCGAGACAGCGAGCAGGACTGCCAGCAGGGTCAGGAGTGCGGGGCGGTACAAGGGCATGGAAGACTCCGTCGGCACGCTTCCAGTCTACCGCTACGCCGCCCCAGCGAGCTTCCCGCCTCCCCGCCGCGCCTCGGCTGGCGGACGGCCCGGAAGCGCTCAGTCGCGGTTCAGGTGCATGTCCGCGAAGTCCAGGTATCGCTCCCAGTCGTACGCCGTGACGTCGTGCTTGCCGGGTCGCACGTGGTATCCCACGTCGTGCATCACCGGCCGCCCGACGGGCGGCTGCTCCGTGATGCCCAGGCCCCGCTTGCCGAGAAGCTCGTAGACCTCGCCCGCGTGCATGGCGGACAGGAACTCCCCTCTCGGGTCCGCCCACGCATCCTCCTCGGCGCTGGCCACGTACAGGGGCCGCGGGGCCACCAGCGCGAGCAGCATGTGCTGGTCCACGGGCAGGTCGTCCTCGCGGCCGTTGTAGGCCGCGAACCTGTCGGCGAACCAGTGGGGGAACCGCGTGTTGATTCTCTCGACGGTCTCGCCGAAGCGGCGGCGGCTCAGAGCGGCCCCGCCGCAACCGGAATTGTTCGAGATCACCATCGCGAAGCGCGCGTCCCGCGCACCTGCCCACAGGGCGGTCTTGCCGAGCCGCGAATGCCCCATGACCGCGACGCGCGAGCCGTCGGCATGGCGGTCGGACCGCAGGTAGTCCAGCACCCGGCTCAGTCCCCAGGCCCAGGCCGAGATCGAGCCCCAGTCCTGCGGCGACGTCGGCGGCGCAATCGCGTGCACTCCGTTGCGGAAGCCGTCGTCGTAGTCGGGGTCCAGATCGCCGCAGTACACGGTCGCCAGGCCGTAGCCGCGCTCCAGGACCCTCTCCACCTGCCAGCGGCTGGCGCTCCTGCCTCGCGTCGCCTCGGTGGCGCGGTGCTCCGCGACGCCCTCGCCTTCCCGCATCCAGCGCCCTGACAGACGGATGCCAGGGTCGGAATGCACGGTGTGGTTGCCTCCGAAATTGAGCCCCGTGAACACGGCGACCGGGTCGTCGCGGCCCGCGGGCGTGTACAGTAGGATCTCCATGCTGGGCCCGCCCTCGCTCCCCGTGAACTCGACCAGGATCTGCTTGCGCCGGGCAAGGCCCCCGAGGGCCCCGTCAGCCTGCTCCAGCACCCGGAACCTCATGTCTGCAGGCTTGCCGGGAGCCACGCCGTATACCTGCCGGGCGAACAGCTCGAGGAGCTCGGCCCTCCGCGCCGGCCAGCCGCCCGCCTCGGCGACCGGCTGTCCGTCTTCCATCCGCAAGATCTCCGGGAGCGCGTACGACGGGACGCGGGACTCGTCGTAGTTGAAGCCCTGGGGCTGGGCGGCGGCCGGCGCGGCTGCCAGGGCCGCCAGGACCAATCCGCGCAGCAGCAGGGCGCCGACCGCGCTCCGGCCAGGCACCCCCCCTCGGTCCGGTATCCTTACATCTGCAAGCGTGCCGTTGGATGGCTTGATCGCTGTCAGCATCGTGGCCGGGGTCGTGGTCGCGCTCGCTACGAACCGCGTCGCCGTGGAGACGGCGATGATCGGCGGGCTGGCGATCCTGATCCTGGCCGGCTCGGTCGACACCTCGGCCGCCCTGGCGGGATTCGCCCACCCGGCGGTGATCTCGATCGCAGCCCTGTTCGTGGTCGCGGCCGGCCTGCGCGAGACAGGGGCCACGGTCGCCGTCGCGCCCTTCCTGCTGGGCCGCCCCAAGTCATTGGCTTCCGCGCAGTTCCGGCTCATGGCGCCGGTGGCCCTGCTGTCGGCGTTCATCAACAATACCCCCGTCGTGGCGATGTACCTGCCCATCGTGCGCGACTGGGCCGACCGGATCCGCGTCAGCCCGTCCCGGCTGCTGATCCCCCTGAGCTTCTCGTCCATCCTGGGCGGCCAGCTGACGGTGATCGGCAGCGCCTCCAATCTTATCGTCATGGGCCTGTACCTCGAGTACCTGGACGGTGCCGGACTCGCCGCGCCCGGCCACGCCCTCCAGTTCTGGGGGCCGGCCCTGCTGGGCCTGCCCGCGGCTGTGGTCGGCATCGCCTACCTGATGGTGATGTCGGGAAGGCTGATACCGGACCGGCTCCGCATCCCGGAAGCGCATGCCGGCGCTACCCGGTACACCGTGCAGATGAACGTCCGCAAGGGCTCACCGCTGGCGGGCATGACCATCGGGGCGTCAGGGCTGCACGAGCGCGACGGCCTGCACCTGTACCAGCTCCTGCGGCACGGCACGACGATCCGGTCCCCGCAATCCGGAGTCCGGCTGGAGGAGGGCGACCAGCTGAGCTTCACCGGCAATCCGGACGCGGTGATCGACCTGCAGCGAGTGCGCGGGATTGCCCCGCCAGAGAGGGACAAGTCCGGCACCGTGACCGACCCCGCGCAGCGCGAACTGGTCGAGGCCGTCGTCGCGGCGGGCTCGCCGCTGGCCGGCCGCACTGTCAGGGAGTCGAGGTTCCGGACCCTGTTCCAGGCAGCGGTGGTGGCGGTCCGGCGGAGCGGGGCGACCCTTGAGGAGAGCGTGGGCGACATCCGGCTGGCGCCGGGTGACACGCTGCTGCTGGAGGCCCCGAAGGGCTTCGCCCGCGCGTACCGGAGTTCCAGCCACTTCTACCTCGTCTCCACCGTGGCGGGCTTCGAGCCGCCGCGATACAACCGGCTGTGGAGGTCGGCTGCCGCCTTCTGCGTGCTGATCGCCGGCCTTCTGGCCGCGCCGTGGGAGCCGGTGGTCACCTGCATGACCGCGGCCCTGCTCATGGTGGGCCTGGGCTGCATCGCGGCCAGCAGGGCCCTTGCCGAGATCTCTGTGCAGGTCATCGTGGCAATCGCTGCCGCGCTGGGCATGAGCGCGGCGCTGGAGCAGACCGGCGCTGCGAGCGCCATCGCGGAATGGCTGCTCGAGGCCTGCCGCGCCGTTGGAGCCGGCGACCGCGGCATGCTGTTCGTGATGATCCTGACCGGCTCGGCATTCTCCCAGGTGATCACCAAGAACGGAGCCGCCGCCCTGATGTTCCCCGTAGCGAAGGCAACCGCAGACGAGCTGAACCTGCACATGGAGCCCTTCGCATTCAGCCTGATCTTCGGCTGCGGCCTCAGCTTCCTGTCCCCGGTCGCGTACCAGACCAATCTGATGATCTACGGCCCGGGCGGCTACAGGTTCCTCGACTTCCCGCGCGTCGGCTTCCCGCTGACGCTTCTGCTGGCCGCGCTCGGCGCCGCTCTGTGCCCGATCCTGTTCCCCTTCCAGCCGCTGCCGTGACCGGAATCCCGCGCGGCCCGGCAGCGATGCGCTGAGGATCGCCGCTTGCCCGAGCTCCCGGACATCGTCGTCTACATCGAGGCGCTCGAGAGCCGCCTGCTCGGCGAGCCGCTGGAAGGCGTGCGGGTGGCCGGGCCGCTGCTGCTGCGGACGGTCGATCCCCCGCTCGAGGCATGCATCGGCAGGGCAGTCACCCACTTCCGCCGGCTCGGCAAGCGGATCGCGTTCGGTCTGGAGGGCGACCTCTGGCTCGTGCTGCACCTCATGATCGCGGGGCGGCTGCAATGGCGGCCGCCGGGGGCTAAGCATCCGGGCAAGCGCGGGCTGGCTGCATTCGACTTCCCGGGCGGCACGCTGCTGCTGACCGAGGCGGGATCCAAGAAGCGCGCCGCGCTGCACGTCGTGCGCGGCGAAGCGGGACTGGACCGGCTGCACCGCGGCGGCCTAGAGGTGCTGGAGGAGCCGGCCGGCCGCTTCCGCGAGGCGATCCGCGCCAGGAACCGGACAGTCAAGCGCGCCCTCACCGATCCGAGCGTCTGCAGCGGGATCGGCAACGCATACTCGGACGAGATTCTCCACCGGGCCCGGCTCTCCCCGGTCGCGCTGACCGGGCGGCTCGACGCCGAGGAGGTGGACCGGCTGTTCGAAGCGACCCGCGCCGTCCTGTCGGAATGGACCGACAGACTGCGCGCGGAATGCGCCGGGGCCTTCCCAGCGAAGGTCACGGCCTTCCGCGACGGCATGGCCGTTCACGGCCGCTACGGCAAGCCTTGCCCCGATTGCGGCTCGCCGGTGCAGAGGATCCGCTACGCCTCCAACGAGACGAACTACTGCGCGCGCTGCCAGACCGGCGGCCGCCTGCTCGCCGACCGCGCGCTGTCAAGGCTGCTGCGCTCGGACTGGCCGCGCAGCCTCGAGGAGCTCTCGAACAGCTGACGCCGCCGCCCGCGCGATCCGGCCCAACGGGCGGGATTCCCGCTAGAATGCAGGAGGTGCAGGTTCCGCCCCAGCTGCGCATCGGCTCCATGCGCATCGAGCCGGCTGTCGTCCTGGCGCCGATGGCCGGGGTCACCGACACCGTGTTCCGGCGCGTCATCCGGCGCCTGTCCGGCTGCGGGCTGATCATGACCGAGTTCACGAGCTCCCACGGGATCGTCGCGAACCACGGCAGGGCCCAGGGCAAGCCGCGCCGGACGCCCTTCAACTACCTCCACTACGAACCCGACGAGCATCCCATCGTGGCCCAGCTGTTCGGCTCGGACCCGGAAGTGCTCGCTGACGCGGCCCGCCTGGTCGAGGGTCTCGGATTCGACGGCGTCGACATGAACTTCGGCTGCCCGGTCAAGAAGGTCGTGAAGTGCAACGGAGGCTCCGGACTGCTGCGCGACCTTCCCGCGGTCGAGCGCATCCTCAGGGCCGTCCGGGCGGCAGTGTCGATTCCGTTCACCTGCAAGTTCCGTACCGGCTGGGACGACAGCACGATCGTTGTGGAGCAGATGGGGCGCATCGCGGAGGACTGCGGGCTCCAGGGGGTCTCCCTTCACGGCCGCACCCGCCAGCAGGGCTACGGCGGCCAGGCGGACTGGGACCGCATCGCGGAGCTGAAGCGGGCTGTGAGCATCCCGGTCATCGGCAACGGAGACGTCTTCTCGCCCGAGGACTGCGTCCGGATGTTCCGGCACACCGGCTGCGACGGGGTGATGATCGGACGCGCCGCCTCGACGAATCCGTGGATCTTCCGGCAGATCCAGCAGTACGTCGCGACCGGTTCCTACGAGCGGCCGTCCGAGATCCAGCGCTACGAGCTCCTGCTCGACTACTACCGGATGCTCGAGGCCGATGCCGGCAAGATCTCGGGCCATCCGCTGGGCAAGATGAAGCAGTTCGCGACGTACTTCACGCGGGGAGTGCCCAACGGGTCCCGGCTCCGCAAGAGCATTCACGCCGCCGCCTCGACAGCCGAGGCGATCGACGAGGTCGGCCGGTGCCTGCGCGACAGCCTGGCCCGGGCGGCCTGAGCCAAGCAGCGATCAGCCGTCCCCGGCGCCCAGGTCCGCGCCGTTCTCGAGCAGCTCGGCGGCGAGCATGGCCCCTAGGCCGGCAGCCTCCTCGGCCGGCGCTGCCGCGGAAGCCCGGACCATGCCTCCGGCCCGCGAGGCGGCCCCGGCAATCATGTGCAAGCGTCCATCCCGTATCCTGGCATGGGCCCCGATGGGAATCCCGCACCCGCCGCCCAGCGCTCGCAGCAGGCAGCGCTCGGCCTCGACCGCGACAGCCGCCGCAGCGTCATGCAGCGGCCCGAGCAGCTCGCGAGCCCGATCGTCGCCCTTCCGGATCTCGATGCCGAGGGCTCCCTGGCCGACAGCCGGGACCATCCGATCCGTGTCGAGGCACTCGGCAACCTCCGACCGCAGGCCGAGCCGCTCGAGACCGGCCGCAGCGAGCAGGATGGCGTCGAACTCGCCCGCCCTGAGCTTGCCCAGCCTCGTGTCGACGTTGCCCCGGATCTCCGCGGCCGCGACATCCGGGCGGAGCAGGCCCAGCTGCGCGGCCCGGCGCAGCGAGCCGGTCCCCACCCGGTCGCCCGGGCGCAGCTCGTCGAGCCGGCTGCCGACAAGCGCGTCCCGGGGGTCGGCCCTGGCCGGAATGCACCCCAGGCTGAGCCGTTCGTCCAGTTCGGTCGGCAGGTCCTTGAGACTGTGCACCGCGAGGTCGATCTCCCCCGCCAGCAGGGCTTCCTCGATCTCCTTCGTGAACACGCCCTTGATCCCCTGCTGCTGCCCCAAGGCCGCCAGCGGCACGGCTCCGACGCGGTCCCCCGTGGTCCGGATGATGCGGATTTCGACCTCGTGACCCGACGCGCGCAAGCGTCCTGCCACCCAGCCGGCCTGGCTCCGCGCGAGCTTCGAGCCTCGCGTTCCGATCTTCAGCCGCGCCACGCCGGCACCTAGTCCAGCCCGAAGATCCGTCGGATGTCGTCGATGGACGTGCGGGCGCGGGGATCGGTGACGCTGCGCTTTGCCTCGCGGATCGGATGGTGCGCGACCTTGTTCATCATGCCCCGCGTCAGCGCCTCCAGGGCCTCCCGCTGGTCGTCGGTCAGATCGCGGAACTTCGACTCGTAGCGCTCCAGCTCCCCTCGCCGGATCGACTCGAGCCGCTCGTTGAGCGAGACGATCGCAGGGGTGGCGTCGTTGGCGCGGATCCGTAGCAGCACCCTCTCCACTTCGTCTTCCACGATCCGCTCGGCGGCGTCTGCCTCCTGGTGGCGCTGCCTCTGGTTGGCCGCCGCAACCTGCTGGAGGTCGTCGATGTCGTAGACGAACATGTTGTCGACCTCGTTGATGGCCGGGTCGATGTCCCGCGGCACCGCGATGTCAACCAGGAAGATCGGCCGATTCCGCCGGGCGGCGATCACGCCCTCGGCGGTTCCCCGGGACAGGATGTAGCCCGGCGCCCCGGTGGAAGAGATCACGATGTCGACCCTTTGCAGGAGCTCGAGTATCCGGTCGAACGGCATCGGCTCCGCCCCGAACCCGGCGGCGAGCCTTTCCGCGCTGGCGAGCGTCCGGCTCGTGACGTAGAGGTGGGACGCGCCGGCTCCCTTGAGGTGCTGCGCGGCCGCCTCGGCCATCTCGCCGGCCCCGACAAGCAGCAGCGACCGGCCCTCGAGATCCCCGAAGATCTTCCGGGCGAGCTCGACGGCGACATAGCTGACCGAGACCGCCATCTTGCCGATCCCGGTCTCGTTGCGGACTCGGCGCGCGACGCGGATCGAGTGCGACAGCAGCAGGTCGAGCGAGCCGCCGAGGGTGCCCGCTTCGCGGGCGCGCTGGTAGGCCTCCTTCACCTGGCCGAGGATCTGGGGCTCGCCCACGACCATCGAGTCGAGGCTCGCCGCGACGCGGAACATGTGCCGGACTGCTTCCCGGCCGTCGAGGCTGTACAGGGCGCCCGGATCGAGCCGCGCGTCGTTCCAGCCCGCCTCGATGCAGCGGAGCACCTCGCCTCGCAGCGCGTCCTGCTCGCCCCGCGCCAGGAACTCGACGCGGTTGCAGGTGGAGAGCACCAGGGCCTCTTCCAGGGAGTGGGCCCGGGCCAGCTGCCTGGCTATGTCCCCCGCCGCTTCGTCGGAAAGCGCGAGGAGCTCGCGCACCTCGACCGGAGCGGTCTTGTGGCTCATCCCGACCAGCTGGATGGTCATTGGCCCATGAACGTGTGGGCTCCGCTGTTCACCACCCAGGTCAGGGCGGCGCAGCCGAATCCGACGATCGAGAAGTAGGCGCCCTTGCGGCCCCGCCATCCCACGGCCAGCCGCCCGACGACCATGGCGAAGCAGATGCCCCAGGTCAGGAACGACAGGGCGATCGTCGGGTCGACCACCCAGTTGGGACCCCACTTGGCGAATGCCCAGACCGAGGCGGCGATCAGGCCGAGAGTGACGGTAACGAACGCGACGGACAGGGCCTGGTAGCCCATCTGGTCGAGCTTGCCGAGCGGCGGGAGGCGGTAATAGAACGCCCTCGGGCGCTTCGACTTGAGCTCGCGCTCCTGGATCAGGTACATGACTCCCGCCACGCAGGTCAGGGACAGCGCCGCATAACCGAGCAGGAACAGCGCCGCGTGAATCGAGATCCACCACTGGAGCAGGGGACGGGAGGCGTCGGGAGCGTCGCCGCCGAGAGCGCCCGCGAGCGCGAGCAGGAACACCACCGGAAACACGAAGACGGCGAGGCTCTCGTACTTGAACCGCGCGTAGACAGCCAGGAACGCGGCGGTCATGAAGAACGACGCCAGCGAGCACATCTGCTGCAGCGACTGGACCGGGAACCTGCCCAGCTCGAGCCCCGACGACGCCAGGGAGAGGCCGTGCAGGGCCGCTCCGAGAAGGAACGCATACAGTGCCGGCTTGAACAGCTTGCGACGGTGCTTGACCACGCTGTAGAGGGAGTTCAGCAGGCCCATCGAGTACAGCACGAGCGCTGCCCGGAGCAGGAGCGTGCCGTGTCCCTCCATAGGGCGGATTATACAGTCCGGCCGCCCGTCAGGAACTGGCGGACCGCCCGTCGGGTTGCTCTTGGAAGGCGGCCGTGGCGCGCTCCCAGGTCACCTCGAGGGATTCGGGCAGGACCCGGGTCTCGCCGATGACGGTGGCGAAATTCGAATCGGCGATCCAGCGGGGCAGGGCGTGCATGTGAATGTGGCCGGCGATGCCGGCGCCGGCCGCGCGCCCGATGTTCATGCCGATGTTGACGCCGTCGGGCCGGTACAGCCGGCCGAGCACGGTCTCAATCCGCCGCGTGAGCACGATCATCTCCCGGACAGTCTCGAGGCTGGCATCCGCCATCGCGCCCACGTGACGGTAGGGAACGACCATCATGTGCCCGCTCGTGTAGGGATAGCGGTTGAGGACAACGAAATTGCGGTCCGCTCGATGAACGATCAGAGCGTCCCTGTCGCTCGCGCCCGGAGCCAGCATCCGGCAGAAGGCGCAATCCTCGGCCTCTGGCCGGTCAGCCCCGGCGGCAGTGACGTACCGATAGCGCCATGGAGTCCACAGATAGTCCATCGGCCGCCCTGCGGGGCCCGGCCGTCACTCGCTGTCCGGGTTTGCTTCGGAGACTGCGTCCCGCAGCTGCTTGCTCGGCTTGAAGAATGGGACTGTCTTGGCGGGGACCACCACCGTCTGGCCGGTCTTCGGGTTGCGACCGGTGCGGGCATTCCTGGTGCGGGTCCGGAACGTGCCGAAGCCGCGGATCTCCACCTTCTCCCCTCGGCGCAGGGCCTCGAGGATGCTGTTGAGTGCGGCATCCACGATGGTGCCTGCCTCCCGGCGGGTCACCAAGACCTCCTCTGCTACAACGTCAATCAAGTCAGCTCGCGTCATGTTGTTAGGTACAGCGCTCCTTGCGCCCACCATTGTACGCAATCCGCAAGGCCGCGCGCACGAGCCGCGCTAGGGCTGCGGCTCGGGCGCGTCCTCGCTTGCGAGGGGCTCGGCCAGATGGCAGCGCAGTCCGATCCGCCGCGCCCGTTCGTTGACGTCGAGGATCTCGAAGCGGTAGCGGCTGCCGGCCTGGAGGCCGGGCTTGCCCTTTGGGCATTGAGAGCTGTGGCAGAGGCCTTCGACGCCGGGAGCCAGCTCGACGAACGCGCCGAACTTGACCAAGCGCCGCACCAGGCCCGGCACGCTGTCACCGACGGCCGCCTGGGACAGGAAGGCGTCCCAGCTGTCGGGTTCCAGCTGCTTCACACCTAGCGAGAGGCGCCGGTTTTCGACATCCACCTTGAGGATGACCGTGTTGATCTTCTGGCCCTTGCGCGCGGCCTGGTGCGGGTCCCTCGCGCGGGAATCCCAGGACAGGTCGGAAACGTGCACGAGCCCTTCGAGACCCTCGGTGACTTCCACGAACAGCCCGTAGCTGACCACCCGCCGGACCACGCCCTCCACCACCAGGCCGGGCTCGAGGCTGGAGGCGTAGTGGTCCCAAGGATCCGGGACAAGCCGGCGGAAACTGAGGGATATCCGGCGCTCAGCCGGCTTCACGTCGAGGACGACGGCCTCGGTCTCGGCGCCGGGCGAGAACGTCTTGGAGGGATGCTTGGGGCGCTTGGACCAATCGATCTCGCTGATATGGATCAAGCCCTCCACGCCGGACTCGAGCGCCACGAATGCCCCGTAATCGGTGACGCTGCTAACCCGGCCCTGGACCCGGTCGCCCGCCTTGTAGCGCTCCCCGATCGTGGCCCACGGGTCCGGCTGCATCGCCCGGAGGCTGAGCGCTACCCGGCCGCGCTCGGCATCGATCCGCAAGACCTTCGCGGTCACTTCCTGGCCCGCCTCGAGCAGTTCGGAAGGGTTCCCGATGCGGCCGTAGGAGAGCTCGGTCAGCTTGATCAGCCCGTCAATGCCGCCGAGGTCGACGAAGACACCGTAGGTGGTGATGTTCTTGACAACGCCGGTGGTGGCCTCGCCGACCTCGAGGCGGGCGAGGGTCTCCGCGAGCTGGGACTCCCTCTCTGTCTTGAGCAGCTCGCTCCTCGATACGACCGCGTTGGAACGTCGGCGGTTGCACTCCACCACCAGCACGTCCACGGTTTCGCCGACCCAGGCGTCCAAGTCCCGCACGGGACGGATGTCGACCTGGGAGCCGGGCAGGAAGGCGGCAATGCCAATGTCGACGCGCAGGCCTCCGCGGATGCGCTGCACCACTTTCGCCTGTAGTGGCTCGTGATTCGCGTGCGCGGCCTCGACTCGCTTCCATGCCGCCGACTCGCGGGCCCGGCGATACGAAAGGGCAGCGTACTTGCCGGGGGCTCCGAGCCGCTCGACAACGACCTCGACCTGGTCGCCCGGCTGGACGGAGACCTCCCCGCCGGAGTCCCGGAACTCCTCGATCGGGACCTGTCCTTCGACCTTGGCCCCGAACGAGACGATGACACCTGTCTCCGCTACCGCGACGATCGTGCCCGTGCAGCGGCTGCCAGCCGCGATGCGGGGGGCGTCAGTGGAATGTGCCCTGACCGGGAGGTCCAGATCCTCGAATTCGAAGGGCTCGTCGGCCGAATCTTCTTCCGGGGCATCGGGGTCGGGAAGCCCCGGAATGGGGAGGCCCGGGACGGGTGCCGCAGCTTCTTGCGGTTCCGGCTGGGTGCCGGCCTCGGGGCTGGGCCCAGGGCCGTCCGCGAGCGGGGTCGACGCGGTGCCGGACCGCTCCGCCACGGTGTCCGGGACGGGCATCGGCGGGGCGGCGGCCGGTTCTGGCGCAGGGGGCTCAAGTGCAGCGACCTCCGCTGCGGATGGCTCTGAGGGAAGCGGATCCTGTATGGAATCCGGATCCTCAATGACAGCGGCCCCCTCAACGGAAACCGGCACCGTGCCTTCGTCGGCTTCGGGTGACGATGCCGGCAGCTCGCCGGCGCCGTTTTGCGGGGGCTCAGCTGCGAGGGGCTCGGGCGCATCGCCCTCCGCCGCGGATGGCTCCGAGGGAAGCGGCTCCTGTATGGAATCCGGATCCTCAACAACAACGGGCTCCTCAACGGAAACCGGCTCCGTGCCTTCCTCGGTTTCGGATGGCGATGCCGGCAGTTCGCCGGCGTCGTTGTGCGGAAGCTCGGGTGCATCGACCTGCGCCGCGGATGGCTCTGAAGGAAGCGGCTCCTCTATGGAATCCGCCTCCTCAACGACAGCGGGCTCCTCAACGGAAACCGTCTCCGTGCCTTCGTCGGCTTCGGATGGCGATGCCGGCAGTTCGCCGGCGTCGTTGTGCGGAAGCTCGGGTGCAGGGAGCTCAGGTGCATCGACCTGCGCCGCGGATGGCTCTGAGGGAAGCGGCTCCTCTATGGAATCCGCCTCCTCGACAACAACGGGCTCCTCAACGGAAACCGGCTCCGTGCCTTCGTCGGCTTCGGTTGGCGATGCCGGCAGTTCGCCGGCGTCGTTGTGCGGGGGCTCGCTCTGCTCAGCCTCGGCTCCCTGCTGGTCCTGGTCAAACTTCGCTGGCATCGCTCAAGCCCATGCCCCCGGAGCCCGCTGCCCAGCGCACCCGCATCGCTAACCGAGGTCGCGGAATGCCCCTGCAGGCCGCCAAGCCGCCTCGCGAGCCGCCTACGACCGTGCGTGCGGCCGTCCAATTCATCAGTGACCCGAGGCCTCCTAACAATAGCCAAGCCCGTCCGGCATGTCAATCGGCGGCCTGAACGGCGCAGAACGGCGCAGCGACGCGCGCGGATGCGGTTCTCGCCTGCGACGCCAAGGGGATCGCTCCGAGCGATGCCGCCGGACGGCCTCAATGGCTGTTCGGAGACGGCGTGAGGCCGGCACGATGCGCCCTTCCGGTCCGCAATGCAGCTAGCCCTTGCGGGGCGGCATGGCATCGAGGCTCGCTTGTGGTCCGGCACGGCGGGTGCCGCCACTGAGGTGCCAGCCTCGGACAGAGCAGCCGGAATCTCGCCGCCGTAGCCGCAGCTCGAGCCGCCTCGCATCGCCGGCTCCCGAGGACAGCATGGAGGCCGCACCCGAAAGGGCAGGTTCGCGACAGCCGGCCATCGCAGAGGCTGCCGGGCTCGAACGGTCCCAGGGGGCATCGGTCGAATCACGTACGCCCACCGCTTGCCAATCTGGATTCTCTCCGCGCCTGCCGGCTGGCGAGAAAGCTGCCGGAGGGGCGATTATGAGCGCGCCGATGCGGACGACGCGAGCTTGCGGCCGGCCCGTTCCGAGACAAGTCCGCTCATGGATTGCCACGTCGATTCGACAGCCACGGGAGCCAATGATGCGAGCGACTGGCCGTGGATTGGCAGCATTCCAGGACGCGAACCGCTCGGCGTCGCTGTGAATCGGCCTCCCCACTTCATGAGCCCGCTGTCGCCGGTCGGCGACAAGGGGCCGGCGAGCCGAGCCGCTAGCGGGACTCCGCGCGGCCCTCTTGCAGAGCCGGCCGGTCCCGGGCATTCCGGGGCCGCGTTGTATCCTAGGACGAACGAGACGCCCGGATCGACCGGAGGGAACGCGTGCCAGTCAGCCCGGAATTGCTGAAGATCCTCTGCTGCCCACGCAGCAGAACGGCCGTCGAGGCGCTCGATGGCGACCGGCTCGACCAGCTCAATGAAGCGATCCGCGGCGGGACTGTGCTGTACCAAGACGGCTCGGCGGTCGACACACCGCTCGAAGAAGGATTGGTTACAGTCGATGGCCAGACCGTCTACCGCGTCGACGGCGGCATCCCTGTGATGCTCGTGGACCGGGCCATTCCGACAGGCTCCGTCAAGGGCTGGTAAGTGCGGGGCCCGGACGGGCCGGCCTTGAAACAGAAAAGCGCGGGCCCGGTCCTTGGACCGAACCCGCGCGAAGAGATCGGGCGGCGTCCTACTCTCCCACGCCGTCGCCAGCGCAGTACCATCGGGGCTGAGGAGCTTAACTGCCGTGTTCGGGATGGGAACGGGTGTGGCCTCCTCGCTATGGCCACCCGAAAGGGTCCCGGGCCGTTCTCCGGCCCGGGATGCGCCCCGGCAAGCGGGGCGCACAACCGAATGTCGAAGGTCTGGCAATCGCCGCAGTCCACGCCTCCGAGCCGCCCCCCAGGGGGCTCGCTCGGGGCAAGCCTTACGGTCAAGCCGAACGGGCGATTAGTAACGGTTAGCTCGCATGTTGCCACACTTGCACATCCGTCCTATCAAACTTGTCGTCTTCAAGTGCCCTTCAGGGAAACCTTATCTCGGGTAGGGTTTCGCGCTTATATGCTTTCAGCGCTTATCCCGCCTGAACTTCGCTACCCAGCTATGCCACTGGCGTGACAACTGGCTCACAAGAGGTTCATCCGCCTCGGTCCTCTCGTACTAAAGGCAGCCTCCCTCAAGTTTCCTACGCCCACCAAGGATAAGGACCGAACTGTCTCACGACGTTCTGAACCCAGCTCGCGTACCGCTTTAATAGGCGAACAGCCTAACCCTTGGGAGCTTCTCCACCCCCAGGATGCGATGAGCCGACATCGAGGTGCCAAACCCGGGCGTCGATATGAACTCTTGGCCCAGATCAGCCTGTTATCCCCGGCGTACCTTTTATCCGTTGAGCGACGGCCCTTCCATGCGGAACCGCCGGATCACTATGACCTGCTTTCGCACCTGCTCGACTTGTCAGTCTCGCAGTCAACCCGGCTTTTACCATTGCGCTCTGCGGCTGATTTCCAAACAGCCTGAGCCGAGCTTCGCGCGCCTCCGTTACATTTTGGGAGGCGACCGCCCCAGTCAAACTACCCACCAAACAGTGTCCCTGGGCCGGATTCACGGCCCGAGGTTAGATCCACGACATCACCAGGGTGGTATCTCAAGGGTGGCTCCACCGAACCCGGGAGTCCGGCTTCAAAGCCTCCCACCTATCCTGCGCAAGCCATGCCATGAATCACTGTTAAGCTGTAGTAAAGGTGCACGGGGTCTTTCCGTCCTTTGGCGGGTAACCGGCGTCTTCACCGGTACCACAACTTCGCCGGGCTGGTTGTTAAGACAGTGCTCAGATCGTTACGCCATTCGTGCAGGTCGGAACTTACCCGACAAGGAATTTCGCTACCTTAGGACCGTTATAGTTACGGCCGCCGTTCACCGGGGCTTCGAATCAAGGCTTCGCCGAAGCTAACCCCTCCTCTTAACCTTCCGGCACCGGGCAGGCGTCAGCCCCTATACGTCGTTTTCGACTTTGCAGAGACCTGTGTTTTTGATAAACAGTCGCCTGAGCCATTTCACTGCGGCCCCCTCGCAGGGGCACTCCTTATCCCGAAGTTACGGAGCTATTTTGCCGAGTTCCTGAACAACCAATCACCCGAGCGCCTGAGAATACTCATCTCGTCTACGTGTGTCCGTTTACGGTACGGGCGCCTTGCCGTCTCCTTAGAGGTTTTTCCTGGCAGTGTAGCTACGCAGCTTTGCGGCCGTGCGGCCTCGCGTTCGCCCTCAGTGTATTCCCGGGTGGATTTGCCTGCCCGGGCACCTTGAGACGACCAAAAGGGACTTCCATCACCCTTCCTGCTTCACTTCCTGCGTCACCCCATCGTACAACGATGGCAAGGCGGTCGCGGAATATTAACCGCGTGCCCATCGGCTACGCCTTTCGGCCTGGCCTTAGGACCCGACTAACCCCGGGCGGATTAACCTTCCCCGGGAAACCTTAGACTTTCGGCGGCCAGGGTTCTCACCTGGCTTCTCGCTACTAATGCTGGCAGAGTCACTTCCTGTCGCTCCACGGATCCTTTCGGTTCCGCTTCGAGGCGGCAGGAACGCTCTCCTACCATCCCCGGCCTGCAAGCAGGCCGGGAATCCGCGGCTTCGGTGCTACGCTTGAGCCCCGTTACATTTTCGGCGCCAAGGCGCTTGACCAGTGAGCTGTTACGCTTTCTTTAAAGGATGGCTGCTTCTAAGCCAACCTCCTGGCTGTCTGGGCGACTTGACTTCCTTACCCACTGAGCGTAGCTTAGGGACCTTAGCCGGCGGTCTGGACTGTTTTCCTCTCGACTACGAAGCTTAGCCCCCGCAGTCTGACTCCCGTGCGCGTTCGTCGGCGGCATTCGAACTTTAGTTGGATTCGGTAAGTTGTGAAACCCCCTAGTCCATCCAGAGGCCTACCA
>CBDHHA010000008.1:0-3992500 GCA_965263255.1 Bryobacterales bacterium | reverse complement strand
CGGCCTTCCCGGCACCCCGCCGATCACCGGGCGCATGTCCGGGCAGAAGGGCCGGAAGCCGGACCACGAGCACGTGAACTTGACGTTCCGCAGCGCAGGGAACAGGCTCGCCCATTCCCTGCGGATGTCGCCGGCCACCGCGTCGCTCACGCCCTCGCGGAAGCCCACATCCTCCTCCGATCCCCCGCCCGCCAGCGGGCCGGCCGCCAGCTGCCAGTAGTAATAGCTGTGTCCGATCACGACGGACCGCAGCGTGCGGGGCGGCAGCGCCTCGGTCGCCAGCAAGGTCCCGCGGATCGGGCGGATGGGCGGGCTCCATCCGAGCAGCCCCGTCAGCAGCGGGGTCCAGGCGCCGGCAGCGACCACGATCGCCCCGGCGCTCGTCCGGCCGTCGGCCGTCTCGACACAGAGCGGCTCCGTGGCGATCCGCGTAACCCTCTCGCCGAGGCAGAACCGGACTCCGTGCCGCCTCAGCCAGTCCGCAAGGCCCGCCGCGAGCTTGAGCGGATGGATCGAGCCGTCGCCGGGGAACCGGATGGCCGGGCCGCAGTGGCCAAGCGCTGGCTCGAGCCGGGCCAGATCGTCGCCACGGACCACGTCCGCCGCGAATCCCGCCTCACGCGTGCGCCGCGCCCGTTCCAGGGCCCGCTGCCCACCGGCCTCGTCGAGCAGCTCGAGCACGCCGCTGGCCACGTAGTCGCAATCGAATTCCTCGCGCAGGCGTGCGTGGGTGTCGCTGGCCGCGCGGGCGAGATCCGGCGAGGGGAGCGTCAGGCATTCGTGAGCCGGCCATAAGCCGCCCGCGCTCGCCCCCGTCGATTCCCCGCACACGGAGGCCCGGTCGACAACGGCGACGCTGCCGGCGCCGCGGCGGCAGAGCGAGAGAGCGGCGCACAGCCCCACCAGCCCGGCGCCCACGACCACGACGTCCGCAGCGGCCGGCAGCGGGTCGGCGGCCAGCAGCGCAGCGCGAGACGCCTGCGGGAGCGTCCGGTGCCAAATCGCATCCCGCAAAGGGCCATGTTATCAGCCGGAACCGCGAGCCCGGGCAGCGCGACAGCGGGCGGGCGGCACCGCCCCAGAGTCACGCGGCGGCGGCCGGGCTCGCCAGGCCGGGACCCGCTTCGCGCTCGAAGCGCAGGCCGTCCCCCTCCCGCACCGCACGCACGGTATCGCCCTCCTCGAACGCCCCCTCCAGGACGGAGAGTGCGAGCGGGTCCTGGATGAGCGTCTGGATGGCGCGCTTCATCGGCCGGGCTCCGTAGCGCGGGTCGTGCCCCCGCGCCACGATCAGTTCCCTGGCCCCCGGCGTGACGACGAGATGCAGGTTCCGCTCGGCGAGCAGCTGCCCCACGCGCGCGAGCTGCAGGTCGGCGATCCGCTCCAGGTGATCCGACTGGAGGCTGGCGAACACGACGATGTCGTCGATGCGGTTGAGGAATTCGGGCCGGAACGCCCGGCCGAGCTCCGCCAGCAGGGCGGCGCGCGAGTCGGAGCCGGCCTGGGACGCCTCCTCGGAGGAGAATCCGATGGCCGCGCCACTGAGAATCTCGTGCGAGCCGACATTCGAGGTCATGACGATGACGGCGTTCCGGAAGCTCACCGTCCGGCCCTTGCCGTCCGTCAGGCGCCCGTCCTCGAGAACCTGGAGCAGCAGGTTGAACACGTCCGGATGCGCCTTCTCGATCTCGTCCAGCAGGACCACCGAGTACGGGCTGCGGCGGATGTGCTCGGTGAGCTGCCCGCCCTCCTCGTGCCCGACATACCCGGGCGGCGCGCCGACCATGCGGGCCACGGAGTGCTTCTCCATGTACTCCGACATGTCGATGCGGACCATGGCCTGGCGCGAGTCGAACAGGAACTCGGCCAGCGCCCGGGCCAGCTCGGTCTTGCCTACCCCGGTCGGCCCCAGGAAGATGAAGGAGCCGATAGGACGGTCCGGGTCGCCAAGGCCGGCCCGGCTGCGGCGGATGGCGTTGGACACGGCTGCCACCGCCCGGTCCTGCCCGATCACCTTCTCCCGCAGCGCCTCGTCCATGTGGACCAGTTTCTCGGCCTCGCCCCGGAGCATCTTGGAAACCGGAATCCCGGTCCACTTGGCGACGATCCGGGCGATGTCCTCCTCGGTGACCTCGCCCCGGGAAAGAGGGCTGTCCGCGCGCTGCGTCTCCAGCCTCTCGGTCGCGGCCCGCAGGTCCTGCTCGACCTGAGCCAGCCGGCCGTAGCGGATCTCGGCGGCCAGCGCCAGGTCGCCTGTACGCTCCGCCCCCTCCTGCTCGTTGCGCATCCGCTCCAACTCCTCCTTGAGCCGGCGCACCTCGTCGATCAGCCGCTTCTCCCCCTGCCACTTGTCCCGGAGCACCGCGGCCTCGGAGCGCAGCTGCTCGAGCTGGCTCTCGATGGCCGCGAGGCGCTCCTTCGATCCGGGGTCGCTCTCCTTCTGCAGGGCCTGCCGCTCGATCTCGAGCTGGACCGCCTTGCGCTCCTTTCTGTCGACGTCCACCGGAACGGAGTCGACCTGCATCCGCAGGGTGGCGCCGGCCTCGTCCACGAGGTCGATCGCCTTGTCGGGAAGGAAGCGGTCGCTGATGTAGCGGCTCGAGAGCGTGGCGGCGGCGACAAGCGCGGCGTCCCGGTAGCGCACCGAATGGTGGATCTCGTAGGTCTCCTTGAGCCCGCGCAGGATCGCGATCGTGTCCTCGACCGAGGGCTGGTCGACCAGCACGGTCTGGAAGCGCCGCTCCAGCGCGGCGTCCTTCTCGACGTGCTTCCTGTACTCGTTGATCGTTGTCGCGCCAACGCAGCGCAGGCGACCTCGCGCCAGTGCCGGCTTGAGCATGTTTGCGGCGTCCATCGACCCTTCGGTGGCCCCTGCCCCGACCAGCGTGTGCAGCTCGTCGATGAAGCAGACGACCTGCCCGTCAGACTCCTCGATCTCTCCGAGGACGGCCTTGAGGCGCTCCTCGAACTCGCCGCGGAACTTGGTCCCCGCGACCATCGACGGCAGGTCCAGGGCGACCAGGCGCTTCTCCTTGAGAGTCTCGGGGACGTCTCCGCGCAGGATCCGCTGGGCAAGCCCCTCCACGATGGCGGTCTTGCCAACGCCCGGCTCGCCGATGAGGACGGGATTGTTCTTCGTGCGCCGCGAGAGCACCTGGATGACGCGGCGGATTTCCTCGTCGCGCCCGATGACCGGGTCGAGCTTGCCCTGCCGCGCCAGCGCGGTCAGGTCGACGGCGTAGCGCTCGAGCGCCTGGTACTTCGCCTCCGGGTTGGGATCCGTCACGCGGTGGCTGCCGCGGATCGAGGCCAGCGCCCGGAGGATGTCCTCGCGCTTGGCGCCAAGCTCGCGAAGCAGGCGAGCCGCCGGATCGTCGCCGAGCGAGCTGATCGCCAGCAGCAGGTGCTCCGTCGAGACGTATTCGTCCTTGAAGCGCCCGGCCTCCTTCTCGGCAAGCGAGACGGCCTTGCGCAAGGCTGGATCGAGGAGCGTCCCGGATTCGGCGCCTTGCACGGTAGGAATGGCTCCGAGCAGGTCGCGCGCCTTCCGCACGGCCTCGTCGCTCGCGATCCCGAGCTTCGAGAGCACGGCGGGCACGATGCCTCTCTCCTCCGCGGCCAGCGCTGCCAGCAGGTGGGCCGGCGCCAGCGTCTGGTGGCCGCACTCGGCGGCCAGCGCCTGCATGTTCGCGAAGGCTTCCTGCGCCTTCTGGGTGAATCTGTCGAACGACAGCATGGCTCCCCGCCTCCTTTCCGCCTGCCCGCGACAGGGCCGCGTCGCCCGGTTCCCTGGCGCGGCGGAGGCGGACCGGGATCCGCCTCCGCCGCGGCGCGCCGCTCGGCGGTCAGTTGACCGGAATCAGGCGTGACGTGTCGACGGGCTCGCGCTTCGACAGCGTGATCTCGAGCACGCCGTTGAGGTACGACGCCTTCATGCCCTCGGGGTCGACCTCTTCCGGCAGGCGGAAACGGCGCTCGAAGCGACCGTGCGACCGCTCGGACCGGCGGAAGCGCACTTCCGCCTCGGGGGCCGTGCGCTCCCCGCGAACCGTCAGGATGCCGTCATCGAAGCGGACCTCGATGTCCTTCTGGGCCGTGCCCGGCACGTCCCCTCGAAGCACGTAGGCATCGTCGGTCTCCTCGATGTCGAACGCCGGCATCCAGGCGTGCTCCGGAAGTTCCGGCAGCTTCGGCATCAGCAGGCGGTCCAGATCCCTCCAGGGGTTGAACGGTGTTCTGTGCAGCATGGTCATTGTTGGCTCTCCTTTCGTCTCGGAAGCCCGGCTTCCGCTTCGGCTTCCACTGTCATTGTAGCTCCTTCCGCGTGCATGTCAAGCGGATTATTAAAAAAGTTGAGTCTTTTAGTATCAGATTATATGATTTGTCCTGATAAATGGGGCGATTCCGGTTGCGTTCCGGCCCGAATCGACCGTCGAGAGCCCGATCCGGGCGGAGGGCCAGGCCCGCCGAGGCGAGGGCCGGACAGGGTCAGCGGGAGGTACGGCGGATCACGCGACCGGGCAGGCGCCCGGTATGCGAGCCGGCGGAGAGCACTTCCTCGCCATTGACGAGGACGTGGGCCACGCCGGCGGGATACTGGTGCGGACTCGCGAACGTGGCCCGGTCCGCCACCGTGTCCGGATCGAAGACCGCGATGTCGGCAGCGAGCCCTTCGAGGATGCGTCCTCGGTCGAGGATGCCGAGCTTGTCGGCGTTCATCGAAGTCATCTTGCGAACCGCCTCCGCCAGGGTCAGCGCGCCGCGCTCGCGCACGTAGCGGCCGAGGACCCGCGGGAAGGTGCCGTACCAGCGCGGGTGGGGGTGAGTGCCGCCGGACGGGCCGTCCGCGCTGATCGCCGAGCCGTCCGAGCCCACGGAGACGTACGGCCGCCGCAGCGCCTGCAGCATGTCGTCCTCCTGGTGATGGAAGTACACCGTGCGGACGCTGCCGCCCTCCTCGAGCAGCAAGTCGAACAGAGCGTCGATGGGATCGCCGCCGCGGGCCTCGACGAAGTCGCTCATCCTGCGGCCCACGAAGGACCGGTTGGATGGGTGCCCGAGCTGCACGAGCAGCATCCGGCTCCAGTCCCCGCCGACGGCGAGGTAGTGGTTGTACCAGGCCTGGCTCGGATCCAGGATGTCGCGCCGGATGCGGTCCCTGGATGCCGGCGAGCGAAGCCGCTCCAGCATCGCGTCGCTGCCGCCGTCGTGGGCCCACGGCGGAATGATCGCCCGAAGGTCGTTCTGGCCGGCGGTGTAAGGATAGACGTTCGCGCGGATGTCGAGCCCCCGGCGCCGGGCCGCCTCGATCGATGCGAGCACCTCGCCCATCCGGCCCCAGAGGGCCTGGTCGGCGATCTTGAGGTGGATGATGTCGACGCGGACTCCAGCTTCGGACCCGACGCGGATGGCCTCCGCCACTGCATCGAAGACCCCGCGTCCCTCGTCGCGGATGTGGGTCGAGTAGATGCCCCCGTGATCGCCGGCGATCCTGGCCAGGGCCACCAGCTGCTCTGTCGTGACCAGGCTGGAGGGCGGCATCAGCAGCGAGTTGGACAGCCCCATGGCGCCCTCCCGCATGGCCTCGGCTACGAGGCGGCCCATGGCCTCGATCTGGGCCGGCTCCGCCGGCTCCAGCTCGTCGCCCTTGACGTACCGCCACACTTGCGTCAGGCCGACGTAGGAGCAGATGTTCGCGGCGACTCCCCGGGCCTCCACGTGGTCGAAGTAGCCTCCGAGCGTGGTCCATTCCCGCTCTCCGGGATGGACGGGGCCGGCGGAGCCGCCTTCCCCGAGCACCATGGTGGTCACGCCCTGCCGGATCATGCTCTCGCAGCGGGGCTCGGCCAGCAAGGTGTAGTCCGAGTGGTTGTGGATGTCGATGAATCCCGGAGCCACGACCATCCCCGCCGCGTCAATGACCCGGGCGGCCGCAGCATCCGCCAGGTCGCCGACCCGCGCGATCCTGCCCTTCCGGACGCCTACATCGGCAACAAAGCCCTCGCGGCCCGTGCCGTCAACGACGAGGCCGCCCCGGATCAGAATGTCCAGAGGGTCCTGGCCGAGACACTGGGCAGCGGCAAGGGCGCACGCCAGGACCGGCACGGCGCGAGCGAGCCGCCCGAACGGCGCGACGGTCACTCCGGTGCCGCACCTGCAGACGCGAAGAACCCAGCGCGTGCAAGCGCCCCGGATGCTGTTGGCGACATGCATCGCGAGCGGGCCCCACTATACCGCGCCCTGCCGGGGCTCGGACCACCACCACGGGCCGACGCGCCCCCCTGGGACACCCCCGCGGACGCCGGCGCTAGGAGAGCACCGCGCTGACGATCCGGCCGTGCACGTCGGTGAGACGGAAGTCCCGTCCCTGGAAGCGGTAGGTCAGCTTCGTATGGTCGATGCCGCACAGATGAAGCATGGTGGCGTGCAGGTCGTGGACATGCACCACGTCCTCGACCGCGTTGTACCCGAGCTCGTCCGTGGCGCCGTGGCTGTGCCCGCCCTTGATGCCGCCGCCGGCCAGCCACATCGAGAAGCCCTTGATGTGATGGTCCCGGCCCATGAGAGCGGGATTGGCCCCCTGGGACATCGGCGTGCGGCCGAACTCGCCGCACCATACGATCAGGGTGTCCTCGAACATCCCCCTCTGCTTGAGGTCCTTCACGAGCGCGGCCGTTCCCTGGTCGACAT
The DNA here is from genome assembly GCA_965263255.1 of Bryobacterales bacterium. Taxonomy (GTDB): domain Bacteria; phylum Acidobacteriota; class Terriglobia; order Bryobacterales; family UBA6623; genus VXMF01. Next base: position 3,985,810 of record CBDHHA010000008.1, on the reverse strand, counting down.
ACCCGCAGCTCTTGGGCAGCAGCGTCTTGATCTCGTTGTGATGGTCCCAGCCGCGGTGGTAGAGCTGGATGAAGCGGACGCCCCGCTCCGCCAGCCGGCGCGCCAGCAGGCAGTTGGCATTGTAGGTGCCGTCACCCCCTCGGGTCCCGTACATGTCGAGCACGTGCTGCGGCTCGTCCGAGAAGTCGACCAGCCCCGGGACGCTCATCTGCATGCGGAAGGCGAGCTCGTACTGGGCGATGCGGGTCTCGATTTCCGGATCGCGCGTCCAGCCCTGCTGGACTGCGTTGAGCTCGCTGACGGCGCCGATGAGGTCGCCCTGCATCTCGCGGCTGACCCCGTCCGGACTGCGGACGTAATTGACCGGGTCGCCCGTCGAATTGAACTTGACTCCCTGGTAGACGCTCGGCAGGAAGCCGCTGTTCCATTGCCGGGCCGCGATCGGCTGGCTCTGCGAGCCTCCCTCGGACGTCAGCACGACGAATCCCGGCAGGTCCTCCGACTCGCTGCCCAGGCCGTACAGCAGCCACGAGCCCATGCTCGGCCTTCCCGGCAGGCGGAAGCCGGTGTTCATGAAGGTGTGGGCGGTGTCGTGATTGATCTGCTCGGTCTGCATGGAGCGGACGATGCAGATGTCGTCGGCGATGCTGCCGATCTGCGGCAGCAGGGTCGTCATGTGCTGTCCGCTCTCGCCGTAATGCCGGAATGGATGCTGCGGGCCCAGCATCCGCAGCTCCTTCCCCTGCAGCTGGGCGATCTGCTGGCCTTTCGTGAACGACTCGGGCATCGGCTCGCCGCTGCGCCTGGCCAGCTCCGGCTTGTAGTCCAGCAGCTCGAGGTGCGCGGGGCCGCCTGCCATGCAGAGGAAGATGACGCGCTTGACGCGGGCCCGGCCGTCGGGGAAGCCGCCGGTGCCGGGCTCGATGCCCGGCAGGGACCGGCTGGCCAGGGAAGCGAGGGCCAGCGAGCCGAGTCCCATGGACGCCTGCCCCAGGAAGGCGCGTCGTGTCCGAAGGGAATTGAAGTCGGGGGTCGGCATGGTCCTTCCTCAGTAGCGCATCAGGAACTCGTGCTTGTTGAACAGCGCCCTGGCCACGCTCGTCCAGGCCGCGAGGCGCGCCGCCGGGATACCGGAGGGGTTCGGGGCGATACCGGTCGCGAGCAGCTTCTCGGCGCGGCCGGGCTCGGCGTCGAACTCCCGCAAGTGCGCGGCCAGCAGGCTCAGCACGATTTCCGTCTCCTCCGGCAGGGGCGGCCTGGAGAAGGCTTCGCGGAATGCGTACGCGACCCTCCCGGAATCGCTCCTGCCTCCCTGCTCGAGGATTCGCGCCGCGAAGGCCCGAGCCGCCTCCACCGAGCTGGGATCGTTGAGCAGCACCAGCGACTGGAGCGGCGTGTTCGAGACGGCCCTCTCCGCCGTGCACTCCTCGCGGGCCGGCGCGTCGAACGCCTTCATGGCGGGATGCACGTACTGCCGCTGCCAGTGGGTGTAGAGCCCGCGACGGAACTGGTCGCGGTCCAGGTCGGCCTCGTACACCCGCTTCGGGAAATTGAGCTCCTTGTAGTAGCCGGCCGGCTGGTAGGGCTTCGAGCTCGGCCCGCCCATCCGCCGGTTGAGCAGCCCGCTGACCGCCAGCAGGCTGTCCCGGATGAACTCCGCGTCGATGCGCGCCATGGCCTGGCGTCCGTGCAGCCGGTTGTACGGGTCCGCTGCGAGCAATTCGTCGGACGGCTCGCTGGAACGCCGGTAGGTCTCCGACAGCAGCATCGTCCTGACCATGTGGCGAACGTCCCAGCCGCTCTGGACGAACTCCACGGCCAGCCAGTCCAGCAGCTCCTGGTTCGCGGGAGGCTCGCCTTGCGAGCCGATGTCATCGAGCACCTTCGACAGGCCCGTCCCGAAGAACATTCTCCAGAGCCTGTTGACGAAGACCCGGGCCGTCAGCGGGTTGCCCGGGTCGGTGATCCAATCGGCCAGGTCCAGCCGGCTGAGCCGCCGGCCGGTCCCTGCGATGGCGCCCAGGAACGCGGGCACCTGGGGCGCCACGACCTCCCCCGAATCGTCCATCCAGTTCCCGCGCGGCAGGATCCTCACCGCCCGGGGTTCCTCGACCCGCTTGGTCACGAGCGATTCGTGCGCGCGGTCGGAGAGGGCCTTCCTGGCCCGTTCGAGCTGCCGGATCTCCCGCCAGCGGGCGTTGCCGGCGACCATCCGGCCGAAGGCCTCGCGCAACGCCGCGGACTGCTCGTCGGACCGCCGGCCCTCGGCGAGCACCGCATCGCGGAGGGCTCCCGACACCGGGAGCTCGGGGAAGGCGGAATCCGTGCCGAGGATCCGGAACCGGGCGGGGAGGCTGCGCCCCTGCCTCGAGTGGGCGATCAGCGAGACCTGCAGCCGCTCCCCGTCCCGGATCGCCAGCGGGGCCTCGAAAGCGAAGACCGCCGTGCGGACCCTGTCCTGCTCCCAGTCCCCGTGCCACCCGGTGTGGTAGTTGCCGTCAAGCGTGTCGCGGAGCATGGAACCGGGCGCCTCGCGGTCCGGCACGAGCCCGGTCAGCGAGACACGCACGGGCCATCTCTCCCGGCCGAGCAGCCGGACTTCGAACTCGCTGAGGTAGAAGGAATCGAAGTCCGCCGTGGGGAACATCTCCAGCGCGACGCCCGTAAGGGTCCCGTCCCCAAGGGCAATCTCGACCTGGTGGATCGCCTCGCTCGGCTTTCTGTCCCCGGTAACGGCGAGGCGGACGAGGGCGTCCGGCTGCTCTTCGAGCCGGTACCGCCCGCACTGGCTGAAGTCCGGGTGGCTGCAGTCGGCCCAGACCTTGTCCGGATCGAGAGGCCTCCAGGAGAGCAGGTCCGCGCGCAGGTACGCAGCCAGCTCGTCGAGCGCCGGCGGACCGGCGGGGAGCTCCTGCCGGCTCTCCCCGCGCAGCTCGGCGAGCCGGCGGTCGATGCGGTCTCTCTCCGATCGGGCCCGCTCGTCGAGGACCCGGACGCTCGCTCCCCAGTCGGCGTTGCCGGCGAATACCCCCTTCTCCTCGATGTCGGCGAAGAATGCCGCCATCGAATAGAAGTCCCTGGCCAGGAAGGGGTCGAACTTGTGGTCGTGGCACTCGGCGCATCCCAGCGTCGAGCCCAGCCACACCGTCGAGACGTTGCGCACCCTGTCGGTCGCGTACTTGGCGAGGTACTCCTTCGCCTGGGCGCCACCCTCGTTGGTCATGCGGCTCAGGCGGTTGTAGCCGCTCGCCACCAGCTGCGACTCGGTCGGATCGGGCAGCAGGTCCGCGGCGAGGTGCTCGCGCGTCATGACATCGAAGGGCGTGTTCTCGTTGAAGGACCGGACGACATAGTCGCGGAACGGGTAGACATTGACCGGAATGTCCCCGTGATAGCCCGTCGTGTCCGCGTACCGGACCAGGTCCAGCCAGTGGACCGCCATGCGCTCGCCGTAGTGCGGGGACTCGAGCACGGAATCCAGGAACCGCTCGTAGGCGTCCGGCCTGCGATCCCTCGCGAAGGCCTCGGCATCCTCCGCCCGAGGCGGCAGGCCGGTCAGGTCGAAGCTGACGCGGCGGGCCAGCGTCCGGCGGTCAGCCTCCTCCACGGGCCGCAGGCCCTGTTCGGCGAGCCTTGCGTTCACCAGATGGTCGATCGCAGCAGGGCCGTCGGGCGCGTCCGGCCGCTGCGGCCTGATGTAGGCCCAGTGCTCCTGGTACTCGGCGCCCTGCTCGATCCACGTCTCGATCAGCTCCTTCTCGCGGTCCGACAGCCGCTTGTCGGTCGCGACGGGCGGCATCACCAGCACGGGACTCGACTGGCGGATGCGGTCGACCAGCCGGCTGCCCGAGGCGTCCCCGGGCTGGATCACCCCCCTAGCCAGCACCTCCTCGCGCCGGTCCAGGCGCAGGTCGGCCTGCCGGGCATTGCGATCCGGGCCGTGGCAGGCGAAGCAGTTCTGGGAAAGGATGGGGCGGATGTCGCGGTTGAACTCCACCCTCTCGGCGGCTGGCGCGACTGCAATCGACGCGGCCGACAGGGCGACGGCAAGGTGCCTCATGTCCGATCCTCCGGGCCCTCGGGCCCCGGTCCCGGACGAGCCGTGCCCGGGGCGAAGCCGACTGCCCAGTCACACTGTACCAGCCGCTCGCGCCGAGGCGGCCGGAACCGGAACCTGCATCGGAAGCGGGTCGAAGCGCCATGCACCCAGGGCATCGAAGGAACCGACGCCCCTGAGCGTGGCGACCCGCGCCTCGGGTCGAGCCGGCGCGCCTAGAAGTCGGCCGGCGGCCGCGGCACGAGGTTCTTCACGGGAAGGCTGATCACGTTGCTGATGAACAGCCCCTGGGCGATCCACAGCGGCGTGGCGGGATTGTCCACCAAATCCGTGTTGGTGCGCAGGTTGACCTGGTACACGCCCACCGAACCCTCCATCAGGCCGACGAACTCGACCTGCGCGGTCCGCCCGCCGAACTGTGACGAGACGAAGTCGTCGGCCACGAGCGGGACGTTGGCGACGGTCCCGGCAGCGGTCGGCATCCCGGTCTCGATGGCTTCCTGGTTGTCGGTCAGGCCGAGGCCCGTGCCGAACACGATGATCAGCTCGCCGGGCACGAGCGGATTCTCCTCGGTGATCGGCGAGAACGGCTCGTTCCCGCAGCACAGGTGCGAGCTGCGCGCCGACAGGGTGAGCAGCACGTCGACCTCGGCGCGCTCGTTCACGTCCGGCGTGGCCGGGTCGTCGGGGGGCACCACGGTGCCTGTGGCGGCGTAGGTGATCTCGTTGCCGGCCTTGCCGGCCTCCCGCGCTTGCAGCACCACGACGGGCGGCGTGTTGCCGTCCTCGAGGAATCCGTTCTCGCGGTTGGTGTCGGCCGTGATGCCGGCACCGGACGACACCTCGAAGCCGTACGGGATGTCGTTGCCGTCCGAGCCCAGCGAGCGCGCGACGATCTGCATCCTGACCGAGCCGACAACCTGCAGTGCGCGGGCCGTGACCTCGGGATCGCCCACGCCGGCGTTGATCGACCGCACGAGGATGTTGCGCATGATGAGCAGGGCGCCGGCGGGATTGACGACATCCTCCTCGGTGAGCGTGTAGCTGTAGGAACGGTCCCTGACCGTGATCGTGACGGTGTCGCCGGCAGCGGGCTCGCCACCGAACTCGAAGTCGGCGCGGGCCGAGAAGAAACCGACCGTCCCGGCCGAGGCGACCACGTCCGGGTCCCCGTCGCCGGCGTTGATCAGCTCGATGAAGTGATCGCGGATCTGCTCGGGGCTCTCGTCTCCCGGCGAGCGGTAGGCGTACTCGCGGCCGTTGACCACGATCCGCCCTTCCGCTCCCTCCTGGCTGAGCTGCCGGTTCTCGGTGAGGTCGTTGTTCGGGTCGTCGTCGCGAGGCCGGTCCGGGAGCGTGACCGCCACGGTGCCCTCGGCGAACCCGCTCGCGTGGACGGCCATCCCCAGGCGCGGCTCGTCCCCGGGCCACTCGAACAGGCCCGGGGCCGCCCGCACGGACTGGTTGGCGCGGGCCGCCGAGACGGCGACGCTGCCGTCCGGCATGGTCCTGCGCACGTAGAAGCTGAAACCGGTGCCCTCCAGCTCCCACGGCACCTGGAAGGTGATCTGGTCCGGGGAGACCATCAGCAGCGGCGAGAGCCTGCCGTTGGACAGGACCTGCACGCCGGCAAGCTCTGTCGGCAGCTCCACGCCTTCCTCGATGCTGGCCGTGGTGCCGGCAAGGTCGGTGCCGAAGATCGTCGCGATCGTGCCGGGAGGCAGGTCGCGCGCGTCCGATCCGCCGGTCAGGCGCGACCCCGATGTCTTGGCCTGCAGCTCGGTCCCGCTGTTGCGCAGCTCGATGGTCGTCCAGTTCCCAGTCGGCCCCTCCGTCTTCGCGACAAGATTGGCCCGGTAGCTCACCTTCCCCTGGGCCAGAGTCGGCCCCGTGACATCGGCGGTGGTGGGCGAGCCCGGAGTGATGGAGATCGAGAACGGGAGGCTGTTGCCGACCGGCCCGACATCCCGGTGGACGATCTCGAGCGTGTCGATCTGGTCGATCTTCCGCTCGACGATGACTTCCGGATCGTTCGCGTTGTCGACGAGGTAGTTGAGACGGTCCACGAATCTCTCGGGCACGTCGCCCTCGGGCACGGTGTAGGTGTACTCGCGGCCGTTGATGTCCAGCGTGACGACATCCCCGGGGCGCACCTCGCCGCCGAACTGGATTTCCCCGGTAGCGTGGCGCCCGACTCCCAGCGACGGGTACGCGTTGACCGGCAGGGCGTCATTGGAGTTGATGATGTCCGTGATCTTGTCCCGCACGTCCAAGGCGGTCTCGCCCTCCTCGGTGGTGTAGAACAGCTCGTTCCCGTCGATCGTGACCTTGATCTCCTCCCCGCCCGGGAGCACGGGGGGGAGCTGGGACTCATCGAGTTCGGTGTCGGTGATATCGACGGGAAGCTCCTGGTCGAACTCGAGGTGCCCGCGGCTGTGTATGCTGACCGCGGCGGCGTTGCGGATGCCCTCGCCCGCGATCATGGCGAGGCCCCGCGTGAAGACGAGGATGCGCCGCGTGAAGGGGTCCGCGACGTAGACGTTCTGCCCGTCGTAGGCCAGGGATGCGGGCGAGCGGATGCTGCCCGGGCCTTCCGATTCGGTCAGCTGCACGAAGTTGGGCTGCCCGATGACGAGATCGGCGGCCGCGCCGTGCCCGGCCGGGATGGATCGGTAGACGAGGATGCGGTCGTTGCCGGAGTCCGCCACGAACAGGCTGCCGTCCACGACGAGGGCGAAACGCGGGAAGTTCAGCGTGCTCGCGCAGCGCCTCGGGTAGCGGACCTCGTCCGGGTCGATCTCGTCCCGCAGCGGAGGCAGCGGCACGATCAAGGGGACGTTCGAGGGCGGCGTCTCGTTCTCGCTGCGGCTGCCGTCGTCATCCAGCGGGCCGAGCGGTTCGCACAGCGCCTCCGAGTTGTTGGGTAGGCCCGAGGCGAAGTCCGGCTGGCCTACCACGACGTCGGCCGAAGCGAAGTTCTGGGTGGGCACGGAGTTGAAGATCAGGATCCGGTTGAAGCCGAGATCCGCGACGAAGAGCCGGCCGTCCGAGACGGTGACGGACACCGGGTCGAGCATGCGCTTCTCGTCAGGCTCGTAAACGCCCTGCGTCAGGTCCGCCTCGTGGCGGGTGTTCAGGTCCGGCTGGCCCAGGACGAGATCCGGTGCCTGGGCGTTGGATGTCGGGATGGTGTTCCAGATCAGGATCCGGCTGTTCTGCGTGTCGGCGACGAAGAGCCGGCCGCCGTCGAGCCAGACTCCCTGCGGCCCGCGCATGCCTGTCGGCGTGGTGAGCGGGAAGTTGCTTGCGAAGTCCTCCTGGCCGAGCACGACGTCAGGCTCGGTGCCGTTGACGGAGGGGATCGACAGCCAGAGCAGGACGCGGTTGTTGTTGGTGTCGGCGACCGCCAGCCGCAGCCCGTCGCTGTGGACAGCGGAGGGGTTGTTCAGGCCCGGCGTGTCGGGAAGGTCCGAGGAATCCGTCGTGTCGAAGTCGGCCTGGCCGAGCACGACGTCAGGCAGGCCGACGCATGCCGGGCACTTGCGCTGCTGGGGGAGCAGCTCGTACGGCCCCGGGACGAAGCCCGACACGTCGTTGTAGATGAGGATGCGGTTGCTGACGGGCAGCGCGCCGAGGCGGTTGCCGTCGGCGACGAACAGGCGGTTGCCGGCATAGGCGACGCCCTGGGCCGAGCCGAGCACTTCCCGGCTTGGGAACGGGTTCTGGCGCGTGAAGCTGTCCTGGCCGATCACGAGTCGGGCGCCCTGGTTGGACACCCACACGGGCCCGTCCTCGACGGGGGAGGCCGGCGGTGACTGCGCGCCCGCGGGGCCCTGGGCAATCGCCACGGCCAGAGCCGCTGCGGGAAGGGCCTTGAATGGGTTGAATCGCATTTTGGTCTCTATCAAACGGCCTTCACGAGCCCGCCGTCGATCATGGTCGAGGTGCCTGTGACGTAGCTTGCCTTCTCCGAACACAGGAACGCGACGGCTGCCGCGAACTCCTCGGGCCGCCCGACTCGCCGAAGCGCCGTCTGGCTGGCAAGCCGCTCGACCATCTCGTCGCGGCCGATGCCCGCCTGGTCGGCCCGGCGCTGCGCAATGCTCAGCAGGCGGTCCGTGGCGACAAGGCCGGGACCGGCATTGTTGAACAGCACGTTGTCCGGCCCGTACTCGGCGGCCAGGGTCTTGAGCATGCCGACGACCGCGGCGCGCACTCCGTTGGAGAGGATGAGCCCTTCGATCGGCTGCCGCACGGACGTGGAAGTCAGCGTGACAACGCGGCCCCAGCGCTGCGCCCGCATGTCGGGCAGCACCGCCCGGATCAGCGCCCATGTGCTCAGGAAATTCAGCCGGAAGGCAGCTTCCCAGTCCTCGGCGCCGAAGTCCTCGAAACGCCCGCCCGGCGGGCCGCCGGAATTTGCCACGGCGATGCTGACGGGGCCGAGCCGCTCGCGGGCGGCACCCAGGAAGGCCTCCAGGGCGGCGAGGTCGCTGACATCGACGGCCGCATGGAAGACCTCGGCCCCGTGGGCCTGGCGAATCTCCTGAGCCGTCCCGGCGATCGCGTCCGGGTCCCGCGAGCAGATCGCTAGGCGGCAGCCTTCGGCCGCTAGCGCCTCCGCGATCGCGCGTCCCATCCCGCGGCTGGCCGCGGTCACCACCGCCGCCCGGTCCCGAATTCCCAAGTCCATCGATTCGTTGCTGCGGTCAGCGCCCCTGCGAGGAGTCAGTCGTGCCGGGCACGGTTCGGGCGGTGGCTCTCCTGTTGTCGCTAGTGAAGTACGCAGTCAGGAACCCGAGGGTTCCCGCAGGTAGGCGTCGTCGCCGCGCACCCAGTCGGCGCGAACCGGCTGGAAGACATCCATCGCGACGGAGTCTTCGAGTGCCACGACCCGGTGCGCCTCATTGGAGGGGATCTCGACGAGATCGCCGGCACCGGCCGTGATCTCGCGGTCATCGAACTGGAACAGCAGCGAGCCCTCCAGGACGTGGCTGATCTGTTCGTTCTCGTGGCTGTGGCGCGGCACTACGCCGCCTTTCTTGAGCAGGATCCTCGCCGTCGTCATGCGCTCGCTGTGGATCACCTTGCGCGACGCGGTCGCGCTGAGATGCTCGAGGGCGACGCTGTCCCAGCTGTGCAGCTTCATGGCGTTCCGGCAGGCGGAGCCCTCGGGTCCGCGCCCCCTGTCCAAGTATTCCATTATACGGAAGAGGTTTCCCGTCGCGGGCGGGCGGGAGGGCGGCAGCGACCCAGGTCGGAGACGAAGGGGGCTTGCGGTAGAATGGCCTTGCCGTCGCGGATGGAACAGGCCAAGAGCATCCTCCATCGGCTGTTCGAGGGGCACGACGCGGCGTTCCCGGGAGAGCTGGACCTGATTCAGGGGTACTGGGCCGAGGCGGTCGGGCCCCTGCTGGCTAGCCGCTCGACTCCTGTCCGGCTGGTAGGGGCCAGCTTGGTTGTGGAGGCGGATGGCCCCGCTTGGCAGGAACTCCTGGCCTCGGTGCGCAAGCAGGTCGTGGAGTGCCTGAGGTCGGAACTGCCGCGCACCCCGGTACGGAGGATCGAGATCCGGCTTCGAGGCGGCGCGGACCCTTCGGAGAACGAGGCCAGGCAATGAGAATCACCCCCGACGAAGTCCTGAAGATCGCGAGGCTGGCGAACCTGCGCCTGGTGGAGGAGGACACGGTGCGCTATGCGAGGGATCTCGAGGAGATCCTTGCCTACGTGGACCTGCTCAACGAAGTCGACACCTCCGGGGTCGAGCCGATGGCGCAGGTCCTGCACGAGGCCAACGCCACGCCCCTGCGCGAGGACGAGCCCGGCTCGAGCCTGGAGCAGGAGACAGCCCTGCGCTGCGCCCCGCTGGCCGGGGATGGGCACTTCAAGGTTCCCAGGGTGATCGATCGCTGAGGCGCCCCATGGACAGTTACCGCGACCACACGATCGAATCGATTCGCGACGGCCTCAAGCAGGGGCAGTTCAGCGCGCGCGAGCTGGCGAGCGAGGCCCTGCGCGCCGCCGAAGCGGAGAACGACGAGACCGGCGTGTTCCTCAGCCTGACCCCGGAGAGGGCGTACCAGGCGGCCGACCGGGTCGACCGGCTCATCGCGACCGGCGCGGACACCGGCCCGCTGGGAGGCGTCCCGATTGCCGTCAAGGACGTCATCATGACCGAGGGCGACCGGACCACGTGCGCGTCCCGGGCCCTCGAGGACTTCGTGGCTCCTTACAGCGCGACGGCGGTCGAGGCGGTGGAGCGGGCCGGCGCCGTGATCGTCGGCAAGACCAATTGCGACGAGTTCGCGATGGGCTCTTCGAACGAGAACTCGGCTTTCTTCCCGGTGCGCAACCCGGTCGATCCGGAGAGGGTGCCGGGCGGCTCGAGCGGCGGGTCGGCCGCCGCGGTAGCCGGGGGCTACACTCCTATCTCGCTGGGGTCCGACACGGGCGGCTCGATACGGCAGCCGGCCTCCTTCTGCGGCACGGTGGGGATCATGCCGACCTACGGGCGGGTCTCGCGGTACGGCTTGGTCGCATTCGCCAGCTCGCTGGACCATATCGGCCCGTTCTCGAGGACGGTCCGCGACTCCGCCAGCTTGCTGGGCGCGATCGCGGGCGGCGATCCGTTTGACTCGACGGCTGCGGAGGTGCCGGTGCCCGACTACGAGGCCGATCTCAGCACCAAGGTCGAAGGCCTTCGGATCGGAGTTCCGACGGAGTACTTCGGGGAAGGGCTCGACGCCGCGGTCGGGGCGCGCATCGAGGCCGGGATCCGGCGGCTCGAGCGGCTGGGCTGCCGGTCCGTTAGCATCAGCCTGCCCCATACCAAGTACGCGATCGCGAGCTACTACCTGATCTGCACGGCCGAGGCGAGCTCGAACCTGGCCCGCTACGACGGAGTGCGGTACTCCCGGCGTTCGGACCGCTCCGCAAGCTTGAGCGACATGTACCGCAACTCGCGGGCGGAAGGCTTCGGTCCGGAGGTGACGAGGCGGATCATCCTGGGGACTTACGTCCTCAGCGCCGGCTACTACGACGCCTACTACAGGAAGGCCCAGGAAGTCCGGGCCCTGATCGCCCGCGACTTTGCGGAGGCCTTCGAGCAGGTGGATGCGATTGTCACCCCGGTATCGCCGTTCCCGGCGTTCAAGCTCGGGGAGAAGGCCAGCGATCCGCTGCAGATGTACCTGTCCGACATCTACACGATCACGGGGAGCCTTGCCGGGATCGCCGGCATGAGCGTCCCTTGCGGCACCAGCCCGGAGGGTCTCCCCATCGGCATGCAGATCCTGGCCAACCATTTCCGCGAGCAGACGATGCTGAACCTGGGCCACGCATTCGAGCAGGACGGGGGGTTCGGCGGCTAGAGGCAAGGCGCTCTCCCCGGGCGCGAGGTCCGACGCGGGCGCCCATCGGGGATCCGCTCGACGCATGCAGGGTCCGGCTGGGGGCGTATCGGCTACCGGCGCACCGTAGCTCGGCTCGGCAATGTAGGCGCCCGACCGTCCGAAGAGCTGTCGCGGAAAATGTCTTGAGCGCGCGGAGCGGTCACGGACACACTGGAAGGTTGGGCATGGCAAGCGGCGTTGTCTATCTGGTGGCCACTCCCGTGGGCAACCTCGAGGACATCACGCTCAGAGCTCTGCGGATCCTGCGCGAAGTGGATCTGATCGCGTGCGAGGACACGCGGCACACCGGGCGCCTGCTGCGGCACTTCGGAATCGAGAACCGCCTCATCAGCTGCCACGACCACAACGAGGCGGAGCGCGCTGCGGAGATCGCCCAGCGGGCCGCCGATGGCCTATCCGTGGCGCTGGTGTCGGATGCCGGTACGCCGTGCGTCTCCGACCCCGGTTTCCGAGTGGTCCGGGCAGCGCTGGACCGCGGGATCCGCGTCGTCCCGGTTCCGGGACCGAGCGCCGCGATCGCGGCTGTGTCGGCAGCCGGCCTACCGACTCACAGCTTTCTCTTCGCGGGGTTCCTGCCGCCGCGGAAGGCGAAGCGGCGCGAGGCCCTACTGGCGATCGAGGGCGTGGAGTCGACGCTGGTCCTTTACGAGGCCCCCCATCGCCTCGCGGACATGCTGGCCGATGTGAGGGACGTGCTGGGGGACCGCGAGGTCGCAGTCGCGCGGGAGCTCACGAAGGTCCACGAGGAGTTCGTGCGCGGCACTGCCGGATCCGTGCTGGACGAGTTCCGCAGCCGGCCTGCGATCAAGGGGGAATTGGTTGTGCTGGTCGCGCCCGCTGGCGCCATCGAGCGGCGCAGCTGCGAACCGCTGGCGGCTCGGGTCGCCGAGCTGGAGCGCTCCGGGCTCAAGCGCATGGACGCGATCAAGCGAGCCGCTAGAGAACGGGGGATCAGCAAGCGCGATGCATACGCCCAAGTCGAGGCTGCGACTTCTGGGGGGTCCGACTAGGAACCTCTGCGGGGACGCGACTCCAGAAGGCGGTCAGGCGGCACGCGGAAACCGCCAAGAACGGCTGGCTCCAAGGAGTCTACGAGCCACGGAGCCCAGATACCGTACCTTGGCGCTACGATCAGACGCTAAGGAATTCAGCATGGAGATCGATTCTGACACCAGCACAATCTCGGCCGAGTTCACGGACGGGGACATCCGGGCCCTGCCCCCTCGCCCAGGGAACATGGTCTTGCTCGAAGCCAAGCTGAATCGCGAGATCGGTAATTCGGCTTATTCGCTGAAGCGAGACGCCTACCTGCGCAGTTCGTACGACTCTCCGCGACGGCTGGCCGAGGATCACGAGGAGTGGACTCTTCGGGAGATCGGTTCCCGTCAGGAGCGCATGGCAAGGATGGCGACATCGATCTGGAGGGTCGAAGGGCTGAGCTGAGTGACACGCAGTGGCCCACTGGTTCTAGCGCCGCACCACCAGCTCCCGCTTCAGCGGTCGTGGGGCCAGGCCCTGGGCTACTATGGTCACGTCATGCTACGCATCATCGTCGTAACTGCCCTGGCGCTCGGCCTCGCGGGAGACGTGGTCGCCCAGAACCGTCCTCGGCCTCGCGTACTGGGATCTGAATGGGTCTCGTTGTTCAACGGCGAGGACCTGTCGGGCTGGAGGAATGTCGGCGAGGAACGATGGGAGGTCATTGACGGGGCCATCCACGGGCAGGGGATCACCGATGCGTACGGCTACCTCGCCACCGAGAAGTCCTACCGGGACTTCCACCTCTCCCTGCGCTTCAGATGCGAAGCCGACGGCAACAGCGGCGTGTACATCCATACGGCGTTCGAGGGCGACACGCCCCGCGTCGTAGCCGGACGGCAGATCGAGATCGATCGGACGCTGGGCCGGCACACGGGCGGGATCTACGGGGACGGCAAGGGCTGGATCGCGTGGCCGTCGCCCGAATACGAGACGGTGATCCGACCTTACGACTGGAACGACATGCTGATCGAGGTCGAGGGCAACCACTACGTCGTCCACCTCAACGGAATCCGGGTCCTAGACTTCACCTACCCGTCTCCTGTGGCCGAGGAGGGCGTGATCGCTCTCCAGCTCCACTCCGGAGGCGAGGGCAGAATGCGGTTCAAGGACATTTTCGTCCGCGATCTCAGCGGCGACTGATCCGCGGGCCGGGGCCGCTCAGGCCAGGATGTCGTGCACGATTTCGCCGTGCACGTCGGTGAGACGCATGTCGCGTCCGCTGTAGCGGTAGGTCAGCTTCTCGTGGTCGATTCCCAGCAGGTGCAGCATGGTCGCGTGAAGGTCGTGCAGGTGCATCTTGTTCTCGATCGCGAAATAGCCGTACTCGTCCGTGGCGCCGTAGCGCATCCCGCCCCTGACGCCGCCGCCGGCGAGCCACATGGTAAACCCGAAGGGATTGTGGTCCCGGCCGGTGGTCTCGTCGAACCGCCCGCCGTTTGTCTGCGCGGTCGGCGTGCGCCCGAATTCCCCGCCCCACACGACGAGCGTCGAGTCGAGCAGGCCGCGCCCCTTCAGGTCCTTCAGCAGCGCCGCGATGGGCTTGTCCGTGGCGCGGGCGTTCACCTGGTGGCCCTCCTCCAGCCGCTGGTGCTGGTCCCAGCGATCCTGGCCCTTGCGGGCGGGGGTTAGCAGCTCGATGAACCGGACGCCGCGCTCGACCATCCGCCGCGCAAGCAAGCACTGGCGACCGAACTCGCCCGTATCGTCCTCGTCAAGCCCGTACATGGACCTCGTGGCCGCGGACTCCCCGCTGAGGTCCAGCAACTCGGGAACGGCGCTTTGCATGCGGAACGCCAGTTCGTAGTTCGCGATCGTCGCATCGATCTCGCTCACGGAACCGAGCCGCTGCACCACGCCGCGATTGAGCTTCCGGATGAGATCCAGCTTGGCGGTCTGGACGCCTGGCTCTGCCTCGCGCGGCACGATGTCCGCGATGGGGTGCTCGCCCCGCCGGAACAGCGTCCCTTGGTACGACGCCGGCAGGAATCCGCTGCCGAAGCAGTCCATTCCGCCCGGCGGAATCAGGCCGCTGTCGAGTACTACGAAGCCCGGCAGGTCGTCGCACTCGCTGCCCAGCCCGTACGTGACCCATGCACCCATCGACGGCCGGCCTTGGAAGCCCGAGCCGGTGTGCAGGAAGTAGTTCCCGGCAGTGTGCTCGGAATGGTCCGCGACCATCGAGTTGACCACGCAGAGATCGTCCGCGCATTCCGCCACGTGCGGGAAGAGGTCGCTGACCCAAAGCCCGGACTCGCCGTGCTGCCGGAAGTCGAAAGGCGATCCGAAAACCTTGTCAGTGATGTTGAAGACGGTCGTAGGCAGCTCGGGCAGCTGGATTCTCTGGCCGTGCTCGGCGCGCAGCCTGGGCTTCGGATCGAAGCTGTCCATCTGGCCCGGGCCGCCGTCCATGTACAGGAAGATGACGCTCTTGGCCCTGGCGGGAAAATGGGGTGGCCGCACCGCGAGCGGACCGTCGGTCGCAGGCGTGGCCGCGCGGGCGCGCTCTTCGGCCAGCATCGTCGCTAGCGCGAGACCGCCGAAGCCGTTGGCGGTTCCCGCCAGCCATTCCCTGCGTGTCATCCGGCTCCCATCTTAAGCCAGGGCCGGGGCATCCCGGTCCGTACAATGGGGAATCGCATGGAACTGAGCGTTCTGGTCCTTCCCGGCGACGGCATCGGCCCCGAGGTCACGGCCGAGGCGATCCGCGTCCTCGAGCACGTCGCCTCGAAATGGAGCCACGACCTGCGGCTGCGAGAGGGCCTGCTCGGCGGCGTGGCGATCCGGCAGACCGGCGGGCCCTTCCCGGACGAGACCCGCGACCTTGCGCTCGCCTCCGACGCCACGCTTCTGGGAGCTGTGGGGCTTCCGGAGTATGACAGCCTGCCGCCTGCCCGCAGGCCGGAGAAGGGCCTGCTAGGCCTCCGCAAGGCGCTCGACGTCTACGCGAACCTGCGCCCCGTCCGCTGCCACGAGAGCCTCATCGACTCGTCTCCGCTGAAGAACGATATCGTGCGCGGCACGGACATCCTGATCGTGCGCGAGCTCACCGGGGGCCTGTACTTCGGCCAGCCCCGCGGAGTCGACGGCCCGGAAGGCGAGGAGACCGCGCTGAATTCGATGGTGTACACCCGGGCCGAGATCGAGCGCGTGTGCCGCATGGCTTTCGAACTCGCGCGCACTCGCCGGGGCCGGGTCACTTCGGTTGACAAGGCAAACGTCCTGGAGAACTCCCAGCTCTGGCGGAAGGTGGCGACAGAACTGGCCGCGGACTACGCGGATGTCGAGCTCGAGCACATGCTCGTCGACAATTGCGCGATGCAGTTGCTGCTGAGGCCAGCCGCCTTCGACGTGGTCGTGACCGAGAACCTCTTCGGCGACATCCTGAGCGACGAGGCGTCGGTGCTGGCGGGTTCCATCGGCATGCTGCCGTCCGCCTCGGTGGGCAACCGCCTTCCCAGCGGCGCCTGGCGGGGCCTGTTCGAGCCCGTGCACGGGTCAGCGCCCGACATCGCCGGGCAAGGGAAAGCGAACCCCCTCGCAGCCATCGGATCCGTCTCGGCGATGCTGAACTACAGCTTCGGCCTCGTCGAGGAGGCTGCTGCGGTCGATGCGGCGGTCGCACGTGTAATCGACAGCGGAGGCGTCACGGCCGACCTCAAGCCGCCTGGCACGCCCGCGACCACGAGCGAGGTCGGTCGGGCAGTCTGCGAGCAGATCGGCTGAGAGCTGTCCGGCCACTTCAGCTTCCCAATGCGGTAGCGCAGGCCTCCGTGCTGGGTCGATTCCCGGGAATCCTGCCGGCCCGACTACAATGGGCTCATGAAGTACACGATGCCGGGGCTCGCCGCGGGCTTCGGGGCGAGCTTGGTGGTCTTGGGCGCAGTTGCGTATTTCGCAAGTGGCCAGGCCAGCTTGACCGCGCTGATCCCGGCTCCGTTTGGGATCGTACTGATCGCGCTGGGCCAGCTGGCAAGGAGCGCCGCATCGACGAAGCACGCCATGCACGCTGCGGCGGTAATCGCCCTGGCGGGGATAGCCGGCTCGTGGAACGGGATACCGGATGCCGTGCAGTTCCTGGCGGGCGGCGAAGTCAGCAACCCGCTCGCGGCTTGGACGAAGACGCTGATGGCGCTCGTCCTAGCGGTGTTCCTGGGCTTCTGTATCCGGTCCTTCCGGCAGGCCAGGCTGGCGCGGCAATAGCAGGGCCGGGATCTAGATATCGAGATTCTTGACGTCCAGCGCGTTGTCGCCGATGAACTTGCGCCGCGCCTCGACGCTCTCGCCCATGAGGGTCGTGAAGATCTCCTCGCTCTCGACGGCATCGTCGATGCGGACCTGCAGCAGGCTTCGGGTCTCCGCCGTCATGGTCGTCTCCCAGAGCTGGTCGGCGTTCATCTCGCCAAGGCCCTTGTAGCGCTGAATCGAGGCGTCCTTCATCGCCGCTTCCTTGAGCCGGTCTAGCAGTTCCAAGGGGTTCTCGGCGGTGCTCTTGGATCGCTTGCCGACAATCACGTATGGCGGCTGGTTCAGATCTGCCAGATCGCGCGAGAGCTCCCGCAGGCGCCTGTACTCGGGCTGGGCGGACAGTTCCAGGTTCAGCCAGCCCGACGCCTCGGTGCCGTGCCGGAAAGACAGCGCGAATGCCGAGTGCTCCTCGTCCTCCGCGAGGGAGGCATCGACGCCGGCAGCCTGGAGCTTGGTCGCGACCCGCCGCAGCGAGTCGGCATCCTGGAAATGCTCTTTCCTGTCTAGGTCGAACGCCGGATTCGCGATGACGTCGACGACCTTCGCGCTCCGCAGGCGACGCAGCAGGCGCCGGTACATCCGGGCGTAGACATCCAGGTTGGACACGTACTCTCGCAGGGCCTCTCCCTCGAGCACGCGGCCCGGCGTCCCGTTCTGGCCCGCCTCGAGCCGCACGCCATCGGTGGCGATCTCGATCACCTGGCTCGCCAGTTCGGAGTCGTCCTTGATGTAGGTCTCCTTGCTGCCTCGCTTGATGCGGTACAGCGGCGGCTGGGCGATGAAGACATGGCCTTGCAGGATCAGCTCGCGCATCTGCCGGAAGAAGAACGTCAGCAGCAGCGTGCGGATGTGGGATCCGTCGACGTCCGCGTCCGTCATCAGGATGATCTTGTGGTACCGGAGCTTCTCTACGTCGAACTCGTCGGCGATCCCGGTTCCCAGGGCGGTGATCATCGCGCGGATCTCCTCGTGGGAGAGCATCTTGTCGTAGCGCGCCTTCTCGACGTTCAGGATCTTGCCCTTCAGTGGGAGGATCGCCTGGTAGCGGCGGTCGCGGCCTTGCTTGGCGGTCCCGCCGGCGGACTCCCCCTCCACGATGAACAGCTCCGCCCGCACGGGGTTGCGTTCCTGGCAGTCGGCCAGCTTGCCCGGCAGGCCGGCCGAGTCGAGAGCCCCCTTGCGACGCGTCAGGTCGCGCGCCTTGCGAGCTGCCTCGCGGGCCCTGGAAGCCTCGACGGCCTTGCTGACGATGTTCTTTGCCACGGCCGGGTTCCTCTCCAGGAACTCGCCCAGATGCTCGTTCACCGCCGACACGATCTGCCCTTGGATGTCGCTGTTGAGCTTGCCCTTGGTCTGGCCCTCGAACTGCGGCTGGGGGAGCTTGACGCTCACCACCGCGGTCAGGCCCTCCCGCACGTCCTCCCCGGAAAGGCCGGCCTTCGCATTCTTGAGCAGGTTCGCGCTCTTGGCGTAGGCATTGATCGTCCGCGTAAGCGCCGACCGGAAGCCCGAGAGGTGGGTGCCGCCCTCGATCGTGTTGATGGTGTTCGCGAAGGAGAAGAGGTTCTCCTGGTAGGTGTCGTTGTACTGCAGGGCTATGTCGCTCGAGACAATGCCGCCGGAGAACTCCCGCTCGTCGTGGAACGAAATCGGGTCCGGGTGCAGTACCGCCTTGCCCCGGTTCAGGTAGGCGACGAACTCGGCAATCCCGCCCTCGAAGTGGAATACCTGGGGATCGCGCTCGGACCGCTCGTCGGCCAGCACGATCCGCAGACCCGCATTCAGGAAAGCCATCTCCCTGAGGCGGGTGGCGAGAATCTCGTGCTTGAACTCGGTGGTCGTGAAGATCTCGGTGTCGGGACGGAACGTTATCCGGGTCCCGGTCTTGCGCGACCGTCCGACCTTCTGCAGCGCGGATACGGGCAGACCACGCGAGTACTCCTGCTCCCAGGCGTGGCCGTCGCGCCAGATTTCCATCTTGAGCGTCTCCGACAGCGCGTTGACGCAGCTCACCCCCACTCCGTGGAGCCCGCCCGAAACCTTGTAGCTGTCCGCGTCGAACTTGCCGCCCGCATGGAGCTTGGTCATGACCACTTCCGCAGCCGACACGCCCTCGGTCGCGTGGATGTCGACGGGAATTCCGCGGCCGTTGTCGAGGATCGTCACCGAGTTGTCGATGTGGATCGTTACCTCGACCGTGTCGCAGTGCCCCGCGAGTGCCTCGTCCACCGCGTTGTCGACCACTTCGTAAACCAAGTGGTGCAGGCCGATCTCGCCAGTCGACCCTATGTACATGGCGGGGCGCTTGCGGACTCCTTCCAGCCCTTCCAGGACTCGAATGTTGTCCGCTGTGTATCCGTCGCCGTGCTTGTTCGCCGTCGTCGCCATGCTCTGCTGATTCGCCCTGTGCGTCCCTCGCTCCTCGGAACCCGCTAGACGCGTATCGGCATGATTACGTAGCGGTAGTCCTTCTCGGCGGACATGCCGGGAATCTCGAACTGCGCCGCTCCCCGCGGGTCCTTCAGGCGCATGAGCACCTTCTCGCTGCCGCACACGGCAAGGAAGTCGAGAATGTACTGCGCGTTGAAGCCCACCCCGACCTCGTTTCCTTCGTAATCGACAAGGATGGACTCCTCGCTGGAGCCGAAGTCAGAAACCTGCGCGGACATCTGGAGCTTGCCGTCCGCGAGCTCGAACTTCACGACCCGCGAACGTTCGTCCGAGAATTGCGCGACACGCCGCAGCACGGCCGCGAACTTCTCGTTGTCGAGTTCCAGGGTGATTTCGTGGTCCCTGGGCATCACGCGGTTGTAATCCGGGAACTTGCCCGTCGTCTTGCGGCAGATGAACAGCCGCTGGCCGCAGCTGAAGAACATGTTGTTGTCGTCAAGCGCGAAGGCTACGCTCGCGGGCTCCTCCCCCGAGCCGAGCGAGTGCTCGAGAACCTTCTGCAGCTCCGCCATGGCCTTCCTTGCGATCAGGCCCTGCACTTCCTGCGTCGCGTCGGTCGACTCCTGCTGCTCGAAATACAGCGAGAGGCGGTGGCCGTCAGTGGAGACAATTCCCAGGGACCCCCTTCGAACGACCATCTGCGCCGCCGCCAGCGTGTAATGGGACTGCTCCCCGGCGACCGAAATGATGGTTCGCTTAATGGCGGCAAGCAGCGAGCCGGCACTCACCCTGGCGACGGTTTCGGGGACTTCCGCCAGATTGGGAAAGTTCCTCGCATCCAAGGCGGGAATGCGCGTCTTGGCGCTGCCGCAGACGATCCGGATCGCATCCCCTTCGGCCGACTCGATCGATAGCTCCGCGTCCGGCAGAAGGCGCGCGTAGTTGAACAGCATGCGCATCGGAACCGCGACGGAGCCCTCCTCCGTCACGCTGGCCTCGCGCGAGGCGCGGAAGGCCAGGTCCAGATCGGTTGCCGTGATGGTCAGCCGGTCCCCGCTCGCCTCCAGAAGGACATTCCCCAGCATCGGGATGGTCGACTTGCGCTCCACGACGCCTTGGGCCAAGGCGAGTTCCTGGGCCAGCTCCTGCGACTTGAGGGTCAGTCTCATTGGTTGCCTTCCTCCTGCCGGTGTGCCGCTCGCGATGGAATGACGATGACCACGGTCCGGAATTCCTCTAGCTCCCTCTCGTAGTAGTAGGGCGTGTGGATTTGTGGATCACTTGCGTTAGTCGTTTCCCAGCAAGCCCCCAAGCTCGCTCATCGCCGTGGAAAAGGCGATGTTCCTTCCTCGCCGCTTGGGCGTGGTGCGGGCATCCACAGCTATTCACTGCCGATGCAGATGCACTGCTGTGGATAGTACAAGTATAGCCGGTTCCGTTAGTTCTCCGCAGGTCGGGAGGGGGCCCGGGGCGGCAGCGCTCAGGGCCTGCTCGCTCGTTCGCGGCTGCGGCGGGAGACGCCCGCCGGCCGGTCGGGTCCGGCGGGCGCGTGAGGTGTCTGCCGGCGGTCGCAACGGGCTTGTCCGCTTGTGTCCCGCCTAGTGCGCCGAATCGCGGGCCGGGGTGGAATTCACGCAGAATCATCTGCGAATGTTGTGTAGTTTTTGTGGTTTTCCAATCCGTCCTTGAGGGCAACTATTCTGCTCCGCAAGGCGCTATCCGTGGCAATAGAGGACTCTATCTTGTTGACGCTATGCAGCACGGTAGTGTGGTGCTTGCCGAAGGTTCTCCCGACTTCGGAGAGCGATGCGCCGGCCAGTTTCCTGCACAGGTACATCGCTACCTGCCTGGGCAGCGCAACCCTTCGGGAGTTGTTGCGCGTGGCGAGGTCGCTCACCGGTATCCCGAACTCGGTGGCGACCGCGTGCTGGATGGCGTCGATGCTCGGCCCTGCCGGGCGCACCGGGCCGAGAGACGCGAACAGGCTGCGCGCCATGCCGAGGGTGATTCGGCTGTTGATGAACTGGGCCCTGGCGATGAGCCGGTTCAGCACCCCTTCGAGATCGCGGATGTTGGAGGTGGGCCTGGTGGCGATGAAGCTGCATACGTCGTCCGGCAGCACAATGCCGGCCTCTTCCGCCTTGCGGCCTAGAATCGCCATCTTCGTCTCGAGATCGGGAGGCTGGATGTCGGCCATCAGCCCCCAGGAGAAGCGCGACTTCAGCCGGTCGACCAGGCCGGCGATCGCTTCCGGGTTCGAGTCGCTGGAGAGCACGATCTGCTTGCCACGGTTGTGCAGCGCGTTGAACGTGTGAAAGAACTCCTCCTGCGTGCGCTCCTTGGAGCCGAGCACTTGGATGTCGTCTACGAGCAGGGCGTCCGCAGTTCGGAACCGTTCGTGGAACTTCCTCATTCCATTGAACTTAATGGACCGGATCATCTCGTTCATGAACTCTTCCGCAGAGACGTAGACGATCTTCAGCCGCGGGTCGGAGCGCTGCACCGTATGGCCGATCGCATGCAGTAGGTGGGTCTTGCCCATGCCGACGCCGGAATACAGGTAGAGCGGGTTGTACACGGCCGCCGGCTTGCTCGCGACCGCTTGCGAGGCTGCGTGCGCGAATTCGTTGCACGAGCCGACTACGAACCGGTCGAACGTGTAGCGGTCATTGAACTGCGCCGGGTCCTGCTCGAACCGGAACGACTGCTGCACGAGCCTCGGCTCCGGTTCCGCTGCTTCGATGCGGATCGCCTGCAGGTCGATGCCGATCGATCCCGCGGCTTGGAGAATGGTCGCCTCGAACTCGGACTCGAGCCAGTCCTGGGCGTCGCTGTTCGGGGCGACGAGATGGATCTGCCCTTCCCCCGAGATATGGCTGCACTCGACCGGTTCGAGCCAGTTGGCGAACGTCTCGTTGCTGATCGTGGGCCGGATGACCTCGAGGATCCGGTTCCACGCGTCCGTCGACTCGGGCAGGGTTCGGGCTGACAACACGAGACTCTGTCTCTCCTCCTGTGCTAGGAACCGGGTTGCGGCGTTCCCGGCAGCGGGATTCACTGCCGGTTTAGCTATCCTAGCAGCAGGAATTCGGCTGTTGCAACAAGGATTCTTGATAAAAACGTATCGCTAGAAAATGGTTACGAGATAAATCAAATAGGATTGTTTTAATCACTATTAGCCACGACTGCATCAAGCGGCATTCCCGCCCAGTCTGCACGCAACCAGTTGCTGGGAGGCTGGCTCGGCGCGGGAGCTCAGTGCAGGATCCGGAACGGCTCGACGGCCTCCTGCGGAAGCACTTCGTTGAGCGAGCCCTGCCGGTAGCCGGCGAGGTCGAGCGTCACGTAGCGGAATCCAAGATCTTGGAACGCTTTCACGAAGGCATCGGCCATCTTGTGGTCCAGCGCGCGGTGCAGCTCGTCCCGTCCGATCTCGATCCGTGCCAGCTCGCCGTGGTAGCGTACGCGGAATACGCGGAAGCCGAGGCGTGCAAGAGCCTCCTCACCCGCCTCGACGAGCTTGACTCTCTCTCGCGTGACGCGCGTCCCGTACGGGATGCGCGAGCTGAGGCAGGCGGCGGCGGGCCGGTCCCAGGTAGGCAGCCCG
Organism: Bryobacterales bacterium; assembly: GCA_965263255.1. GTDB lineage: Bacteria > Acidobacteriota > Terriglobia > Bryobacterales > UBA6623 > VXMF01. Next base: position 3,963,057 of record CBDHHA010000008.1, on the reverse strand, counting down.
GCCGCGCGCGAGAGGGCGCGGATCTCGGACTTGGCCAGGCCCGCTTCCAGCAGCGGCGCCCGAACCGCGTGCTCCTTCGCCGCGCGATGGCCCGGCCGGAAGTCCGTCGTGTCGTCCTTGTTCACCCCGTAGGCGATCGTCGAGACCCCCAGCTCGCTGCCCAGCTCGGTCATCCGCCGGAAGAGCTCGTCCTTGCAATGGAAGCAGCGGTTCGGATCGTTGCGCGCGTATTCGGGGTTCTCGAACTCGGATGTCTCGATCACCCGGTGGCGGATGCCGAACTGCTCGGCGAATTCCGCAGCGTCCCGCTTGTGGGATTCCGGAATCGAGGCGGAGTCGGCGGTGACAGCGAGCGCGTCGGCGCCCAGCACGCGGCTGGCGGCCCAGGCCAGGTAGGCGGAATCCGTGCCGCCCGAGTATGCCACCAGCACGGTCCCCATGCCGGACAGCAGCTCGAATAGCCTTTCCTGCTTCTGCTCGAGTGCCGGCTCCACGCAGGGTCCATTATACTTGCGGCCGCCCGGGACGGACGGCCCGCGCGGGGGCGGTCAGCCGCCGAAGTACGAGGAGCCGCCAGTAAGGTGGCGGCGGCAGACCTCCTCGTTGAGCTCGATCCCCAGGCCGGGCCTGTCAGTGAGCTCGTAATGGCCGTCCACGTAGAACGGTCCGTCCCGCTCGATCAGGTCGTCCCAGTGCTCCAGCTCCACCGAGTCCGACTCCAGAGCGACGAAGGAGCGTATCGCGGCGCACGCATGTGCGTTCGCGACCGTGCCGACCGGCGTGCACATGTTGTGGCACGCGAACGTGATGTAGTACTGGTCCGCCCAGTCGGCGATGCGCTTGGTCTCGAGCAGGCCGCCGGCCTTCTGCGGGTCTGGCTGCAGGATGTCCGCCGCCTGCTTCTCGATGAACGGCCGGAACGTCTGCCGCGTGTAGAGGTTCTCGCCGGTGCACGTCGGCGTGCTGCACTCGGACGTGAAGCGCGCCATCGCGTCCGCGTTCTGCGGGGGGATCGGATCCTCGATGAACCACAGGCCGAGGTCCTCCACCATGCGGCTGAACGACAGCGCGTCGGCGTAGCTGTAGTTGAAGTGCAGGTCGATTCCGATCGGGTAGTGCTCGCCCAGGCGTTTTCGCACGGCCTCCAGGATCGCGCGCCATTGCTTCATCTCCAGTGACGAGATGCCGCGGTTCCAGATCTCGCCGCGGTAGCGGAACGGCTCGCCACGGATGGCCTGTCCGCGGCTCTCCCAGTCCATGTCGAACTTCGTCGCGTGGAACCCGTGAGCGAGCGACTTCTCGGCCTCCGCGACCCACGCCGACGGATCCGGGGTCTTCGGCGAGCCCGTGTCGTGATAGATGAGCACCCGGTCGCGGAACCGGCCTCCGAGCAGGACGTATACCGGGACGCCGAGGATCTTGCCCGCCAGGTCCCACAGGGCGGTCTCCAGGCCGCTGATCGCTCCGGGCAGCGAGCCGGTCCAGGATCCGTGGCCGAGCTGCGCCTCGGCCATCTTCGTCGCCAGGTAGTCGACCTGCAGGGGATCCTCGCCGCGCAGGATCTCCTCGAACGAGCGGATATGGCTCAGGATGCCGTCCCGGTTGTACGACTCGCCGATCCCGTAAACACCGGCATCTGTGTCGATGCGCACGAGGTGGGCCGGATACTTGATGTGGACCGACGCGGTTCGGATCCCGGTGATCCGCACCTTGCCCAGCTGGCTCTCGGCGGCAGGCAAGGCCCGCAGGACTTGCGGAATCGCCGGGGAGAGGGCCGCGGCGCCTCCCGCCAGCCCTGCATGGAGGAACTCGCGACGACCCAGCATGCCCGAATGATACCGGAACGGCCGGTTCCCGGGCAGCGTCTCGATCGTTCGCTCAGAGGGCGCCGAGCACGCTCTCGGCGTGCCCCTTCACCCGTACCTTGTCGTATGCGGCCTCGATCCGGCCTTGCTCGTCGATTACGAAGGTGGAGCGGACGATACCCATGTAGCGCTTGCCGTACATGGCCTTCTCGCGCCACACCCCGTAGGCCTCCGCGATTGCGTGGCTGCTGTCGGAGACGAGGCGGAACGGCAGGCCGTGCTTCTGCTTGAAGCGATCGTGCGACGCAGCGCTGTCCGGGCTGACCCCGAGGATGACCGCGTTGCGCGCCGAGAATTCCTCGCCCGCGTCCCGGAATGCGCAAGCCTCCGCCGTGCAGCCGGGGGTGTTGTCCTTCGGGTAGAAGTACAGCACGACCTTCCGGCCGCGAAACTCGGAGAGCCGGATGGTCCCGCCTCCGTCGGCCTCGGCGGTGAAGTCCGGCGCCGCGTCTCCCGGGTTCAGCATCGGCAAGGCCCCAGCGTACCAGAGCCGCGTCCGCGCCCATGCGGCCGGGAGGCACGGTCAGGAAGCGCGACGGCAGCGGACAGGGAGCTATAATCCGAGTCGCATTCCGCCGCCCAGCCATGGTCCGCGCGCTCCTGTCCCTCGCCGTTTCGGCTCTCGCCCTTCTCGTCGCATGCGGCGCAGCGCCAGAGCGAGCCGCGCCCGGGCCGGTCCTGGAGGTGGTCGAGGATGAGGGCGGAATGGCCGTCCTCGAGAACGGCCTACCCGTCCTTCGCTACAGGCTGGCGCCTGAGTCCCTGGACGGCAGGTACGAGCGGTCGAACTACGTGCACCCGCTGTACGGGCTCGACGGGGAGATCCTCACCGAGGACTTCCCCGAAGACCACCCCCACCACCGCGGTGTGTACTGGACCTGGCACCAGGTCCTGATCGGCGATGTTCGGGCGGGCGATCCGTGGCTGGCGCAGCGGTTTTCCTGGCGGGTCGAGGAGGCCGTGGCGCTGCCGGCCGGGAACGGCCTGCGCCTCCGGCACCGCTGGTTCTCGCCCGATTTCGAGTCGGGCGAGCAGCCGATCCTAGAGGAGACCGCCGAGGTGACGGTCCATCCGGCGGAAGCAGACCTGCGGAAAGTGGACTTCGATATCCGGCTGGTCCCGTTGCAGGACGGCGTGCGGCTAGGCGGCTCCGAGGACGACAAGGGCTACGGGGGATTCTCCGTGCGGGTAGCGATGGTGGACGACCTGCGCTTCGTCGCGTCGGCCGGTCCGCTCGAGCCGCAGCGGCTCGCGATGGAAGCGGGCGACTGGGTCGATTTCTCGGGATCGTTCCCGGGCGCGGACCGGCCCAGCGGCGTCGCCGTCCTGGTGCATCCTTCGTCCGCCGGGTATCCGCAGCCGTGGATTCTCCGCTCTCCTGCGGCCCCGAGCATGCAGAATCCGGTCTGGCCGGGCGCGGATCCCGTGCCCTTGCATCGCGACGAGACGGTCCGCCTCCGCTACCGGCTGGTTGTCCACCGTGGAGACGCGTCGAGCGTGGATCTCGACGCGATGTCGGCGTCGTACTCCTCGCTGCCGTGAGAGGCCGTCAGGCCTCGGCGATGCCGCCCTCGGCGGTCCAGGCGATGCGCCCGGACACGATCGTCGCCGTCGGTCCGCCCCGGAATTGCTCGCCGCCGAAAGGAGAGTTCCTGCTCTTCGACAGGCTGGCGTTGACGTCGTACGTCCATTCGCGCTCCGTGGAGAAGACGGTCACGTCCGCAATGCCTCCCGCGCGAAGGTAGCCCCGGTCCAGCCCGAGGCACTCGCAGGCGCCGCTCGTGAAGAGGCGCACCAGTGCGGGCAGGTCCGTGCGTCCGGGGTGGTACAGCGTCCTCAATGCCAGCCCGAGTGCCGTCTCCAGGCCCGTGACGCCGAACGGGCACCGCTCGAACTCCTGCATCTTGGTATGCCCCGTGTGCGGCGCGTGGTCGGTCGCGATGCAGTCGATGGTGCCGTCGGCCAGGCCATCGAGGGCGGCATCGATGTCCCGCTGGGCCCGCAGCGGCGGCTTCATCTTGTAGTTCGAGTCGTAGCCGGGAATCTGCTCGTCCGTGATGGCGAGGTGATGGGGCGTCACCTCCGCGGTCACGGGGATCCCGAGCGACTTCGCGTGGCGCACCATCGCGATGGAGCTCGCGGTAGAGATGTGCGCGATGTGCGCGCGCGCGCCGGTGTCGGCGGCCAGGATGATGTCCCGCGCGACCATCACGTCCTCGGAGCATCCGGGAATCCCGCCCAGCCCGAGCCGCAGGCTCTGGATCCCTTCGTGGATGTCCCCGCCGGCGCTCAGCGTCAGGTCCTCGCAGTGATCGATGACCGGGATGCCGAACGAGGCCGCGTACTTCATGGCCCGTCGCATCAGGCCGGAGTTCATCACCGGTATGCCGTCGTCGCTGATTGCCACGGCCCCCTCGGCGCACATCGCGCCGATGTCCGCGAGCCGCTCCCCCTTGCTTCCCTTGGAAATCGCTCCGATCGGATGGACATGCACGGCCGCCGTGCGCCTGGCGCGCTCCACGATGAAGCTGGTGACTTGCGCGGAGTCGTTGACCGGCTGGGTGTTCGGCATGCAGCAGACCGCGGTGAATCCGCCCGCGGCCGCCGCGCGGCTGCCGCTCTCTATCGTCTCCGCATGCTCGATCCCGGGCTCCCGCAAATGCACGTGGATGTCCACGAAGCCCGGTGCGACGATCTGGCCGTCCGCCTCCAGGACGTTGGCGTCGGGGCACTCGATCGTAGGCTCGATCGCGACGATCCGCTCGCCGTCGATCAAGACGTCCCGCTTCGCGTCGAGCCCGCTCGCCGGGTCAATCGCCCTGCCGTTGCGTATCAGCAGCCGCATGCCGGATGCCTTCCTAATCCCCGCAGACCCATTCCAGCACTGCCATGCGGATAGCGACTCCGTTCTCGACCTGGCTCAGGATCATCGACCGCTGGGAGTCGGCGACCTCGCTCGAAATCTCCCTGCCGCGGTTGATCGGCCCCGGATGCAGGACGATGGCGTCGGGCTTTGCCAGGGCGACGTGCTCCAGCGTCAGCCCGTAGTGCCGGAAGTACTCATTCTTCGGGAATACCTCGACGTTCTGCCGCTCCAGCTGCACTCGCAGCATCATCACGACGTCCGCGTCGCGAACGGCCTCGCTCATGTCGTACGTCAGGGTCACGCCGGGCGCCAGGCTCGTGAGGTTTCCGGACACCGTTGTCGACGGTCCGCAGGCGACGATGTCGGCGCCGAACTTCGACAGCAGGTGAATGTTCGAGCGCGCCACCCTGGAATGGGCGATGTCTCCGATGATGGCCACGCGCAGGCCCAGCAGCGAGCCCTTCACCTCCAGGATCGTCAACGCGTCCAGCAGGGCTTGGGTCGGGTGCTCGTGGCGGCCGTCCCCGGCGTTCACCATCGCCGTCGAAAGGTGGCTCGATAGGAAGTGGGGGGCGCCCGACGCGGAATGCCGCATGACGATGATGTCCGGATTCATTGCCGCCAGCGTGTTGAGCGTGTCGACGAGCGACTCTCCCTTCGAGAGGCTCGTGCCTAGCGCGGAGATGCCGATCGTGTCGGCCCCGAGTCGCTTCGCTGCGATCTCGAAGCTCGTGCGGGTCCGGGTGGACGGCTCGAAGAAGAGGTTGACCACCGAGCGTCCGAGCAGCGTGCTGAGCTTCTTGTTCGGACGTATCGACTTGTAGTGGCGTCCCCGCTCGAGCAGGGTCTCGATCTCGGTGCGCTCCAGATGCTCCGTTCCGAGCAGGTTCCGGGGGTTCGGGCCCTTCGGGTGCAACGTTGCCTCGAACCTCCTAGCCCTCCATGATAGCCGCGCGCCCGGCGGCAAGCGGGGCCCTCGACTCAGCTCGCGGGGGGCCCGACCAGCGCGGCCGCGATCGAGTCGACCAGCCTGCGCGTGGACGACTCCGCCAGGCCGAAGTTGTTCGCCAGGATGGCGAAGGCGTAGGTCTTGCCGTCCCGCGAGCGCGCGTACCCCGAAAGCGCCAGCACGTGAGACATCGATCCGGTCTTGGCATGGATCCTTCCGGCGGCGTGCGATCGCTTGAATCGCCAGTCCAGCGTTCCGTCCTGCCCTGCGACCGGGAGGCTTTCCAGGTAGGCTTCCCTCCAGGCCGAGCCCCACATGTACTCGAGAAGGCCCACGGCGGCGCTCGGAGCTATCAGGTTGTGGCGCGACAGCCCGGAGCCGTCATAAAGGTGGAACACCGTCGGGCTCAGGCCGACCTCCGCCAGGAAACTGCGCATCGAAGCCACGGCGGCCTCCTGGCTGCCGATGCCCGATTCCTGCAGGGCCACCTCGCGCAGCAGGATCTCCGCGTGCAGGTTCTGGCTCTCCTTGTTGACCACCCGGATCGTTTCGCCCAACGGTGCCGACGGGATCTCGGCCAGCACCGGGCCGCTGTGCGGGTCCGGAGTCGCCCCCCGGGAGCGCAGCGTCGCGAGCCGGTCCGGAAGCAGATGGTGGGCGGTGGCGCTGCCGCCGACTTCGATGCCGGCGTCGAGCAGGGCCTGGCGCAGCGCGAGCGCCGCGTACCGCGCCGGGTCGCGCGCCGCGAGCTGCAAGGTCCGACCCCGCGAGCGCGAGGGGATCTGCCCCGCAAGGATTACGCTTCCCGGCTCTTCCCCGCGCCTGGCGAGGATCGTCCGGCTCACGTAGCGGTCCGAAGTGGTGACCGTGCGGTTCGCCAGCTCGTAGTAGCCCAGCGGTGGCGAGACGCGCGCCACGGCCGCGCGCCCGACCGGGCCCGGGCTGACGCGGACCTCGACCAGATTGTCGTTGAAGACCAGGGCGCTGGCAGGGCTTCCGTAGGCGCGAAGCGTGTCCGCGTACGACCACCCTCTCGGATAGGGCTGCCAGACGTACCGCGAGTCGTCGCCGATGATGTCCCCGCTAATCCGGCGGATGCCGGCGTCGACCAGCTGCCGGGCGAGGTCCCGGAACGGCGCCAGGCGGTCGGGTCCGTATTCCTCGCTCTTCCGGAACGGGAGGATGCGGGACGAGAGGTTGGGATCTCCGCCGCCGACTAGCCGGAGGTTGCCGTCGAGGATGCCCTCGTCGGTCACGTCCCCGTCGGCCGAGACGCGTGTGGTGAAACGGTAGTCGGCGCCTAGGCGGGACAGGGCCAGGGCGGTCGAGAAAAGCTTGGCGTTCGAGGCCGGAATGAAGAGTTTTTCTTGGTTCCGCGCGTAGACGGTCTCGCCCGAGTCGAGGTCTCGCACCAGGACCCCCCAAAGCGTGCGCCCGGCGGCAGGCCGCGACAGGATCTCGTCAATGGTGGCCGCTATCCCCGCAGGCTCGGCCGGTTGCTGCGGGGCGAGCGGCGCGGCGGCTGCTGCGAGGAGCAGCAGGAACGAGAGGGCTCGGGCCGGCATGCGGGATTCAGGCGAGAGCACGGGCCGCGTCCTTCGCGAAGTAGGTGAGGATGAAGTCCGCACCGGCTCGCTTGATGGACAGCAGGCTCTCCATCATGGCGCGCTCGCCGTCCAGCCAGCCGTTCCGGGCCGCGGCCTGGAGCATCGCGTACTCCCCGCTGACCTGGTAGGCGCCCGTCGGCACGCCGAACTCCGCCTTCGCGCGGAAGAGGACGTCGAGGAACGGCATGGCCGGCTTGACCATGATCATGTCAGCGCCTTCCTCGAGGTCCGCCCGGATCTCCCGAACCGCCTCGCTCTGGTTGGCAGGATCCATCTGGTAGCTCCTGCGGTCTCCGAAGCGCGGGGCGGACTGGGCGGCCTCGCGGAACGGGCCGTAGAAGGAGGAGGCGTACTTGGCGGCGTACGAGAGGATCGGAACGCGCTCCAGGCCGGCTCCGTCCAGCGTCTCCCGGATCGCGGCGACCCGGCCGTCCATCATGTCCGATGGGGCGATGATGTCGGCTCCCGCGAGCGCTTGCGACAGGGCCGTCTTGCGCAGCAGCTCGAGGCTCTTGTCGTTGTGCACGTCGCCGTCCTCGACCACGCCGCAATGGCCGTGGTCGGTGTACTCGCAGAGACAGGTGTCCGCGATGACCAGCAGGTCAGGCACCTCGCGCTTCAGTGCCCGGATCGCCTCCTGCACGATGCCGCGCTCGTCGTAGCCGGAAGTGCCGAGTTCGTCCTTGGCAGGGGGGATCCCGAACAGGATGACGCCCGGAATGCCGAGTGCGGCTGTCTCGCGGCACTCCTCGACAAGACAGTCGATCGAGAGGTTGAACACCCCGGGCATCGACGAGACCTCGGCGCGTATCCCGTTCCCCGGACAGACGAAGAGCGGGTGGATCAGGTCCTGCGGCGACAGCCGGGTTTCCCGCACCAGCGAGCGCAGCGTCTCGGATCCCCGTAGCCTCCGCAAGCGGTGAGCGGGAAAGGCCACGCGACCATTCTATCCGCACCGGGCCGATCTTCCTTGCGCGGCGGGCCGGCCGGTGCTGCGGGTGGCGTCTGTTATTCTCAAGGCGAAGGTTCGCGGGCGGGTTCTCGGCCCGCCCCGAGGTAGTTGCATGTCCGGTCACTCGAAGTGGGCGACGATCAAGCACAAGAAGGCAGCCACTGACGCCAAGCGCGGGAAGGTCTTCACCCGGCTGATCCGTGAAATCCAGGTAGCGGCGCGGGAAGGCGGGCCGGACCAGGACTCGAACCCGAGGCTGCGCACCGCGGTCGCGGCCGCGAAGGCGCAGTCGATGCCGGGCGAGAACATCAAGCGGGCGATCCAGCGCGGCAGCGGCCAGCTCGAAGGAGAGACGTACTCGGAGATCGTGTTCGAGGGCTATGCCCCCGCAGGTGTGGCCGTGCTCGTCGAGACCGTCACCGACAACCGCAACCGGACGGTCGCCGAGCTGCGGCACATCTTCGCGAAGAATGGCGGGAATCTGGGAGAGAACGGGTGCGTCTCGTGGATCTTCCACAAGCAGAGCCTGATCGCGGTGCCGAAGGCCAGCGCCGACGAGGAGCAGTTGATGGACCTGGCCCTGATGGCGGGCGCTGACGACCTGCGGGACGAAGGGGACCACTGGGCCGTCTATTCGGCGCCGGAGGCTCACGAGGGGGTGCTCGGCGCCATCAAGGAGGCGGGGATCGAGCCCGCGACCGCGGAAGTCTCGCGCATTCCGGAGAACACGGTGCGTGTCGAGGGCAAGCAGGCCGGCAGCGTGATCCGCATGATCGAGAGACTCGAGGACCAGGACGATGTCCAGAACGTCTTCGCTAATTTCGATATCGACGAGAAGGAGCTCGAGGCGCTCTCCGCATGAGCGCCGGGCCCGTCCGGATCCTCGGGATCGACTGCGGGTCGAGGATCACCGGCTACGGGATCATCGAGAGCGAAGGCAACTCGCAGCGAGCGGTCACCTACGGGGCGATTGCCGTCCCCCCGGGCAACGAGATCGGCGAGCGCCTGCGAATCGTGGCGGATGCGCTGGACGAGGTCCTCGGGCGGTTCCGGCCCGACGAGGCAGCCGTCGAGGACGTGTTCGTCAGCAAGAGCGTCGGCAGTGCCTTCGTGCTGGCTCATGTCCGCGGCGCGGCGATGCTCTGCGTTTCCAGGGCCGGGCTTCCGATCGCCAGCTATACTGCCGCGCAAGTGAAGAAGAGCGTCACCGGGCACGGCCGGGCGGACAAGGGCCAGATCCGGCACATGGTGCGGAGCCTGCTGGGCGTGCGGGAGGAGATCTCGCCCTTGGACGTCTCGGACGCCTTGGCAGTGGCGTACTGCCACGCGAGCTTGCGGGCAGCGCCGCAAGGAAGGAATTGAGGCAGTGCCGGTAAAGGCTATCTTGATCGTCGGCATGGCTGCTGTCGCCGCGGGGGCCCAGGACGTCATTCACTTCGAGCGCGACTTCCCGGGCGCCGTGCCGGGCCGGTTCGAGGTGCAGCTCTCGGCGGGAGGCGAAGCCGTCTACGCGGAGGACGGCGGGGACCCGCTGACGCTCGCTGTGGGCACGGAGGCTGCCGCCGAGGTGTTCAAGCTCGCCGCCGAGCTGGACTACTTTTCCAAGCCGCTCGCCAGCAGCCGCAGGGTCGCTTCGACAGGCCGGAAGGTGCTGCGATACGAGTCCGGCGGGACAGTTCGCGGCGAGGCGGAGTTCGACTACTCGGAGGATCCGCGGGCCAGGGAGGCCGCGTCGTGGTTCGTGAAGCTCTCCGAGACCCACCACCACCTGCAGCGGCTCGAGCGCGCCTACCGATTCGACCGTCTGGGTGTCAACGAGGCCATGGTGAGACTCGAGACGGCCTACGAGCGGGACAGGATCGTGGCCCCGCAGCTGCTCGAGCCGGTCCTGCGCCGGATCGCGACAAACGACCGGATCATGCGGCTGGCGCGCGCCAGGGCCGAGGGCCTGCTGGAGCGGATGGGCGGCGAGAGCCGGTAGGCGAGGCCAGTTCCCGACCGCTGGGATGGCCGTCGGCAATGCGCTGCGGGTGGGGACGCCCAGCCGGAAGGATTCCCCGGCCCGGCTCGCCTGGTGGTGTCAGTGCGCGATGCGTGTTTGCGAATTGCTGGGCCAGCCGACCAAGCAATGGCGGAGACTGTATCGCAATTCATTCATTTATAGAGAGTTAGGTGGCATATTGTGGATGAGGCTGGAGTCGGCTTGGCCGCTCTAGCCCGAGCTTGGTCGGCGAGATTCGCGAGGGCATGCCGCGTCTCGGCCGCGAAGCGGCAGTGGACGGGACCTGGCTGCCCCGCTCGACCGTGCCGGGTGGCGGGACGGAGTGCCGCCCTGTCGAAGTGCTCGCGGTCTTGACCTGGCCCGAACCAGCCAGCCGGGTCGGCGTGGAATCGCCCCGAAAACCGGAGCGAACAGCTGGAACCATTACGGCCTGAACACGGAGACCAGCAACGGATAGCCGCGAGGGCCGGTCCTGCACTGGCGCAGTAGACTTCCGCGTCGTGTCGGGTAGGCAGTGAGAGGGCGTAGCCCGTCGATATCGGTGCTCGTTCCGAATTCGAGAGTCCCGCGCGGGCGTAGAATGAGAACGGGCCGTCGTAGGGAGGTGTCTCATGACCGACCAACAGAATAGGCGGGAGAGCCTCGAGGAAAGTGTCGCGCCGATCGTGATACAGACGCTGGAATCTCATTTCGGCAAGGGATTCGTCAGTGAGGTTCGAGTGATTCCTGCCATTTCTGATCATGACGAAGACTGGGAGTACCTGCGGATCGTGATTGTTTTTGACGAAGGCAAGAGCAAGTTGGATGCTGAGTGGACAGCGGGCTTGGTTCGTCGATTGCGGCCACGTCTTTATGAGATCGATGTGGAAGAGTTCCCGAGTCTGTGCTTTGTGGAGAAGTCTGAATGGCCCGAACTGAAGGAGAAACAGTGGTTTGGAGGCCCTTGACCTTATCGCTACATCCAGAGCCCTGCTAGACGCCTCAGTGAGGAGGCCCCGCGAGAGTGACTTACGGCGCGCGATCAGCACGGTGTACTATGCCTTGTTTCACTGCCTCGCAGAGTGCTGCGCAGACACGCTAGTTGGGGGCAAGCGAGCTGATCGGACTGAGCGCGCATGGCTTCAGGTTTTCCGCGCCTTGGAACACGGAGCTGCGCGGGATAGATGCAATAGCAAGAAGCTGGCGGATTTTCCTAAGCGGGTGCAGGATCTCGGGAACGCATTCGTGGGTCTGCAGAAGAGGCGGCGTGATGCAGACTATAACCCAGCCGCTCAGTTCTCTAAGCTAAGCGTGACGTCATCCGTCAGATTGAAGAATCTGAGAGTGCGATCAAGAGGTTCAAGGACGTGCCCATCAAGCATCGTCGCGCATTCGCAGTCTACGTCCTGTTCAAACTGCGGAAGTGATTGCCCAGCCGAAGCGAGAGCTGGCTGTCTGCAGGCAGGAAGCCTTCATTGCGCCTCGAGAGTGTCCGACGGACGAGGTGGATGGCGGTTCCGGAGGCGCAAATTGGCTTGATCGGTACGGCCAGGTCGCTGATTGGGTGAAGGCCTCGATTCCGAGATGCCACCATCCTGGTATTGGGCACAAGCCTTGTCGGAGTGCGGGCAGGTGTCGCCGGCTCCATCAGGCGGAGCGCGGATTCTGGCCGCGAGGGAGATTGGCGCGTCCTGACCACTGGATAAGCAGACGGCAGTCCCTGCCGGCGCCCTAGGCCTCAGACATTCTCCCCGACGATTCGGTCATAGATCGAGGACAGCTCGTCCTGGGACGCGTACGCTATCTCAAGGACACCTGCGTCCTTGCCGCGCTGGCGAAGCCTGACAGGGGCCTGGAGGACGCGCTCCAGGTCCTCGATCGCCGCTGCGACGTTCGGGTCGGTCGCCTGCTCGCTCTTCTTGCGTCGCGGCCTGATGAGCTTCTTGACCTCGCGCTCCACGTCCCGCACCGAAAGGCCCGCGGTGGCGGCGCGCTCTGCCAGCGACTGCTGGTCGGCCGGCCGTTCGAGCGCCAGCAGCGGCCGGGCATGTCCCATCTGCAGCTTGCCCTGCTCGACGAGCCGGCGCACGGCCGGAGGCAGCTTCAGCAGGCGCAGGTGGTTGGTGATCGAGGTACGGCTCATGCCGGTGCGGACGGCGAGTTCCTCGTGGGTCAAGTGCAGGTCGGCCGACATCCGGTCGAGTGCCGCAGCGATCTCGATCGGGTTGAGATTCTCGCGCTGGATGTTCTCGACAAGCGTGACTTCGAGGATCTTGTCGGGTTCGAACTCGCGCACGATTGCGGGAACCGTCGCCAGGCCGGCGATCTTCGAGGCCTTCAGCCGGCGCTCGCCGACGACCAGCGTGTAGCGATTCCCGTCCGCTCGCACGAGTACCGGCTGCAGCACTCCGTCGGCCCGTATGGATGCCGCGAGCTCGCGCAGGGACTCGGCGTCGAAGGTCGATCGCGGCTGGACCGGGTTGGGGTCGATGTCGTCGACGGGAATCGGGATGACGGAGAAGGAGGGCCTTGCGGAGGGGGGCGCCGCCGCCGGCAGCAGGGCCCCCAAGCCCTTGCCGAGGGCCTTGCGGGGCTGCGACTTGGTGGTTCTAGTTGCCATTGCTGGGAGTGGGGTCCGTGCTGGGCTCGCGACGCTGCGCGCGGACGCGGGCGAGGAGCTCGCGAGCCAGGGCCAGGTACGCCGCGGCTCCCTTGGAGCGGACATCGTACTGGAGGATGGGCGCGCCGTGACTGGGCGCTTCGGCCAGGCGCACGTTTCGCGGGATGACGGTGTTCAGGACGAGGCCGGGGAAATGGTCGCGGAGTTCCTGGGCGACCTGGCGGCCGAGCGAAGTGCGCGGATCGTACATGGTCAGCAGGATCCCTTCGACCCTGAGGGCCGGATTGAGCGTGCTGCGGACGCGGTCCAGCGTGTCCATGATGGCGGAAATCCCTTCCAGTGCGAAGTACTCGCAGTGGATCGGGATCAGCAGGGAGTCCGCGGCGGCCAGCGCGTTCAGCGTCAGCAGGTCGAGGGACGGAGGGCAGTCGAGCAGGAGGAAGTCGTGCGCGAGGCTCGAACGGTCGCGCCCCTGGCGGAGGCGGACGGCCCGGTCCGGCTCGGGGACGAGTTCGACGTTGGCTCCGGCGAGGTTCCTTCCGGAGGGCACGATGTCGAGGCCGGCGACGGTTGTCGGCAGGACGGCCTCCTCAAGAAGCGCCTCGCCCATGAGGACATTGTAGAAGTCCGGATGACCCGGCCGCGGCTCGACGCCGACTCCGCTCGTCGAATTGGCCTGCGGGTCGCAGTCGACGATCAGCGAGCGGCAGTCTGCCGCCGCCAGGGAGGCGGCCAGGTTGATCGCGGTCGTGGTCTTGCCGACGCCGCCTTTCTGGTTGGCGATGGCGATCCAGGTCGACACGCGGGGCCCTTGATGGCTAGGCTATCACGACGCGGCGGACCGGGCTGGCCCATGTTTCACGTGGAACAACCGCCGCCGGAATGTTTCACGTGAAACAACGCGCGCCTGCCTGCGACAGGACGCCGGTCCACAGCCGCCCCCGGCGGCTTCCTGGCACGGCACGCCCCTGCCATTGCCCGAACACGCCCTCGGCCGGCGCGTCGGTGCCCAGGATCGCGACCCGTTCGACGCGCTCGGCCAGATCCGGCAGGACGCTGTCGGGGGCGACGCCGCGGAGGAGGGCCCAGTCGGCCCTGCCCTCCCAGTCCGCGATCCGGCAACGCGCCACCTCGACGTTCGCGAGGCCCCTGGACGCCTCCAGCAGGAAGGCCGCCTTCCTGCCCCTCGATTCCACCAGCGTGACGGCGGACTCCGGGCGGAACGCCGCCAGCGGCAGGCCGGGGAAGCCCGCCCCGGAGCCGACATCGACGAACGCCCCCGCCGCCGGCAGCGCCCCGTGCAGGAAAACCGACTCGCCGAAGTGCCTCCTGGCGATCTCTGCCGGGCCCCGGATCGCCGTCAGGCTCATCCGCTCGTTCCAGCGCTGCAGCAGGTCGTAATGCCGGCACAGGCGCTCGAACTGCGCGGGGGACGCGTCCACGGCGAGCCGCTCGAGCTCCTCGCGCAGGGCTGCCTCGAACGTCACGCGCCGAGATGAAGGTCGAGGATGGACAGCGCGGCCGGGGTGATCCCGGGAATCCGGCCGGCCTGGCCCAGCGTGCGCGGCCGCACCCGTTCCATCTTCTCGACCGCCTCGTTGGAGAGTCCTGGCAGGCCGCGGTACTCGAAGCGCGAGGGAATGCGGCGCGCCTCCGCGCGCTTCATCCGGTCGATCTGGCGCCGCTGCTGCAGCAGGTACCCTGCGTACTTGATCTCGGTCTCGATCGCCCTCCAGTCCGCGCGGCGCAGGCCGGAACCGAGGCCGTCGGGGAACTCTCCCCTCAGGTCCTCCAGCCCGACTTCCGGCCTCCGCAGCAGCTGGCTCAGGCTCGGACGGCCCGCACTAGGCCGCGCAAGGGTGTCGAAGAGCCTGCTCGACGGCAGGGGCTTGTGCCCCTCCAGGAACCGCGCCACTAAGTCACGGGCCTCGCGAGTCGCCTCGAATCGCCGCCAGTCCGCGTCGCTCACGGTCCCGGCCCTGCGGCCGATCGGCGTCAGCCGCCGGTCCGCGTTGTCGATCCGCAGGTGCAGGCGGAATTCCGCCCTGGACGTGAACATCCGGTACGGCTCGTCGGTCCCCTTCGTGACAAGGTCGTCGATCAGGATCCCGATATAGCCGTCCGTCCGTCCCAGGACCACGCCCTGCCCCCCGCCGGCCGCGAGCGCGGCGTTGATACCGGCCATCAGCCCCTGCGCCGCCGCCTCCTCGTAGCCCGTCGTTCCGTTGATCTGCCCGCCGAGATAGAGCCCCCGGGTCCGCTTGGCCTCCAGCGTGGGCTCGAGTTCCGTGGCGTCGACCGAGTCGTATTCGATGGCGTAGCCGGGCCGGATCATCTCCGCGCCCTCCAGCCCCGGCACGGAGGCCACCATCTCCCGCTGCACGTCGATCGGCATGCTGGTCGACATGCCGTTGACGTACACCTCGTTCGTATCCAGCCCCTCAGGCTCCAGGAACAGCTGGTGGCGCGCCCGGTCGGGAAACTTGACGACCTTGTCCTCGATCGACGGGCAATAGCGCGGCCCGACACCCTCGATCTTGCCGCTGTACAGCGGCGAGCGCGCGATGTTCTCCTCGAGCAGGCGGCGCGTCGCCTCGGTCGTGTGAGCGATGTGGCACTCGATCTGCGGCCGGTCGATCGACTCCGTTCCGAACGAGAAGGGCGTCGGCTCGGGATCGCCCGGCTGGGCCTCGAACGCGTCCCAGTCGATCGTCCGGCCATCGAGCCGCGGCGGCGTGCCCGTCTTGAGCCTGCAGCATCGAAACCCCTGTTGCCGCAGGACTTCTCCTAACATCACCGATGCCGCCTCGCCACTCCGCCCGGCCGCGTACGTCCGCTCTCCGATATGGACGAGCCCGTTCAGGAAGGTGCCCGTGGTGATCACGACGGCGGCCGACTCCAGGCGGCGGCCGTCCAGCAGCTCGACCCCGCGAATCCGCCCGTCCGACACGAGCAGGTCCACCACCTCCGCCTGCTTGATGTCCAGGTTCGGCTCCTGCTCCAGCAACTGGCGCATCCGGACGCGGTACTGCTTCTTGTCGCATTGGGCCCGCGGGGACCAGACCGCGGGCCCGCGGCTGGTGTTCAGCAGCCGAAACTGGATGCCGACATCGTCCGTCAGCCGGCCCATCACGCCGCCGAGCGCGTCGATCTCCCGGACGAGGTGCCCCTTCGCGATGCCCCCGACCGCCGGGTTGCAGGACATCTGGGCGACCAGGTCCAGATTCAGGGTGACCAGCGCGACCCGGGAACCGATCCGGGCCGCCGCGACTGCGGCCTCGCAGCCGGCGTGGCCCGCGCCGACGACCACGACGTCGTAGCGATCCCCGGAACCCGCGCGCGCTCCCACGAAACAGACCCTTCCCTGTTATTCTAGGCACTTGCCCTGTCGTGCGGGCCGGGCAGGGGATTGAGCCGCATGAACGTACTCGTGATCGGCGGCGGCGGTCGCGAGCACGCGATCGCCTGGCGGGCCGGCCAGGATCCCGGCGTTCGGAAGGTGTACTGCGTCCCGGGTAATGCCGGCATTCTCGCCGATGCATCGTGCATTCCCGGTAACATACTGAATCCAAAGGAGATGTGCGACCTTGCAGAGTACCTTCGGGCCGACTGCACGGTCGTGGGCCCCGAGGCCCCGCTGGTGGCCGGCATTGCCGACGAGTTCGCCTCCCGCGGCCGTCCGATCGTGGGGCCGGCCCAGTCCGCGGCGCAATTGGAGGGCAGCAAGGTCTTCGCCAAGGAGTTCTTCGTGGAGTGCGGCATCCCGGCGGCGCGGTCCGCCGTGCTCGACAGCGAGCCGGACGTGGACGCCGCGGTGGGCCGGTTCGGCTATCCGGTTGCGCTGAAGGCCGACGGCCTGGCCGCCGGGAAGGGTGTGGTCATCGCGCGGGACGCCTCGGAGGCGCGCGACGTCGCGCGGTCCATGCTCGCAGGGACCATGGTGGGCAGCGCCGGCCGGCGGATCCTCGTCGAGGAGTTCCTGGAGGGGGAGGAGGTCAGCTTCATGGTGCTGAGCGACGGCGAGTCGTTCTGCGCCCTGCCGGCGACCCAGGACCACAAGCGAGCCCTCGACGGAGACCGCGGCCCGAACACCGGCGGGATGGGTGCGTACTGCGACGACTCGATTCTCTCGCCGGCCATGCGCGACCGGATCATCGACCTTGTTGTCGAGCCCGCGCTCGCCGGGATGCGCGGCCGGGGAACGCCGTTCAAGGGGTTCCTCTATTGCGGCCTGATGATCACCGACGAAGGGCCCAAGGTGCTGGAATTCAACGTCCGGCTCGGCGACCCCGAGACACAGCCGCTGCTGTACCGTCTCGAGGGCGGCTTCGCCGACCTGCTCGCCTCGGCATCCCGCGGCGCCGTGGACCCTTCCGTGGTGCGGGCGGGCCCGGGAGCGACCGCATGCGTGGTGCTGGCCTCGGGCGGCTATCCCGGGCCGTACCCCAAGGGCCTGCCGATCAGGGGCCTCGAGCGGACCGGGGATACCGATTCCAAGGTCTTCCATGCCGGCACCGCCCTCTCCGGTGGGCGCCCGGTCACCGCAGGCGGCCGCGTGCTCGGCGTGACCGCTCGCGGCGGCGAGCTGCGGGCGGCCTTGGACAGCGCCTACCGCGCGGCGAGAGCCATTGATTTCGACGGGGTCCACTACCGGACGGACATCGGCAGCCGGGGCCTGCGCCGGGCGGCTGCGGGCGGGGAGGAGTGAGAGGGAACAATGCGTGTCGGACTCGTAGGGACAGGGGCGATCGCCCACAAGCACGCCGAGAGCTATCGCGCGATCGGCTACGACCTGGCGTGCTGCTCGAACCGCGGCAGGGCCAAGGGCGAGGAGTTCGCTTCGAAGTACGGCTGCGACTTCGCTCCGGATTACCGTGACCTGTGCACCCGCGCGGACATCGACTTCGTGGACGTGTGCACGTTCCCGGACTCCCACCTCGACATCTGCCGCCACGCAGCGGCGGCCGGCAAGCACGTGCTTCTCCAGAAGCCCATGGCGCTGACCCTCGAGGAGTGCCGGACGATGATCGGCATCTGCCGCGACGCCGGCGTCCGGCTGGGCGTGGTCAGCCAGCATCGCTTCGACGAGTCCGCGATGTTCCTCAGGAAAGCCATTGATGACGGGCGGCTCGGGCGGATCCTCCAGGTGGACGGCTACGTCAAGTGGCACCGGCCGCAGTCCTACTACGACCGGCCCGGCAAGGGAACGTGGGCGGTCGAGGGCGGCGGTGCGCTGATCAACCAGGGCATCCACACGGCCGACGTCATGCAGTACCTGGGAGGCCCGGTCAGGCTCGCGTTCGCCCACTGGCAGCTGGCGGCCGCCCACCGCATGGAGGCCGAGGACTGGGTGAGCGCGGTACTGGTCTACGAAAGCGGGGCGAGCGGCGTGCTGCAGGCCGCGACGGCCGCCTGGCCGGGCTATCCGGAGCGGATCGAGATCCACGGCACGAAGGGCACGGCGATCATCACGGGAGACCAGCTCACCGCGTGGGACGTCGAGGGCGACGAGGGCGCGGACGCTCCTCTCGCAACAGGCGTCGATTCGGGCGCGGCGGATCCGATGGCCATCTCGATCGAGAACCTGCAGCGGCAGTTCGCCGATTTCGGGGACGCGGCGCTGTCAGGCCGGAAGCCGCTCGTTGACGGGGAGGAAGGGCTCGCCGCCCTGCGCCTGGTGCTGGGCGTTTACGAGTCGGCGCGCGAAGGCAAGCCGGTCAGTCTCGCCTAGCGGGGGCCGGAAGGCAGGCACTATAATCGTCCATTGGGAGCGGGCGATAGCCCGGGGGCCGCTGGCGCGGCGTGCACTCCGGCCCGTGCCCGCGCGCGAGTCAGGCCCGCCTAGATCATGCAGCTGCAGGTGATCCGGAAGCTTGAGGACGAGATCCGCGCGATCGAGTCCGAGCTCCACGACAAGCTTCCCAAGGAGATCCAACGGGCCAGGGAACTGGGCGATCTGAGCGAGAACGCCGAGTACGCGGCAGCCAAGGAGCGCCAGCGCCTGCTCGGCGCCAGAATGGCCCAGTTGTCCGAGCGGCTCGGCCGGCTGAAGCTGATCGACTTCTCGAAGATCCCGACTGACTCCGCCGGGCTTGGCTCGACCGTGGTCGTGTGCGACACCGAAACGGACCGCGAGATCACGTACGATCTCGTCACCAGCGAGGAGTCTGACGCGGCTGCGGGCAGGATTTCGACGTCCTCGCCGATCGGCCGGGCGCTGCTCGGCAAGCGGGACGGCGACTTCGCCGAGGTGCTCACGCCGGGCGGCACGAAGGAGTTCGAAGTTCTCCGGGTCGTGACGATCCACGCCAAGTAGGGGCAGGCCGCCGAGGGAAGACACGTGTCGTTCACGAACGCAATCGGCAGGTTCCTGCGCCTCGTGCTGACGCAGCTCGTCCGCCTGCTCACCCTGAGCGGGGTTCATCCGAACGTCCTGACACTGATCGGACTTGTCGTGAACGGCGTCGCGGCGTGGATCCTGGCCCGCGGCGAGTTCTTCTACGCGGGACTCGTCATTCTCGGGGCCGCGGTATTCGACCTGACCGACGGCGCGGTGGCCCGCAGCGCCAACAAGGTCACCCGCTTCGGCGGCTTCCTCGACTCGGTCATGGACCGCTATTCGGACATGATCCTGCTGACCGGCCTGCTGGTGCACTACGCCCGCATCGACAGGTTCAGCTACATCGTCCTGGTGGCGGTGGTGATGACCGGCTCGGTGCTCGTCAGCTACAGCCGGGCGCGGGCCGAGAGCCTGATTCCGTCCTGCAAGGTCGGTTTCCTGGAGCGGCCTGAACGGATCGTGCTGCTGATCATCGGGGCCCTGTTCGATCGCATGGCCCCCGTGCTGTGGGTCATGGCGGTCGTCTCGAACGTCACGGTGATTCACCGAATCGTTCACACCTGGACCGAGAGCCGCCGCCTGGCTCGGGCCCCTGCCGCATCGGCGAAGGACAAGGATGCCGTTCCGGAGGCCGAGTCGGCCCGCAGCGGGGAGCTGGCCGAGGGTTTCCGGTCGGCCTGAGGCCAACTGCGCGCCTGCCTCGCCGCAGGAGGCTAGCGGCGGAGGAGGCGGTCCAGGCAGAAGGCCGCGCTGATCAGGCCGAGGTGCGTGAACGCCTGCGGGAAATTGCCCAGTGCCTGCCCGCTGGGCCCGATCTGCTCCGCGTACAGCCCGAGCGGGTTGGCGTAGGTCAGCATCTTCTCGAAGATCAGCCGCGCATCGTCGATGCGGCCGGCTCGGGCGAGCGCTTCCACCAGCCAGAACGTGCAGACGCTGAAGGTGCCTTCCGAGCCAGTCAGGCCGTCGCCGGCTCCAATGCCGATCTCGTAGCGGTAGACCAGGGAGTCCGAGACAAGATCCTCGATCGTCCGGTCCAGCGTTGCGAGCATTCGGGAGTCGGTCGGCGAGAGGAAGCGCACGAGTGGCATCAGGAGGTTGCTCGCATCCAGCGCTTCTGCCCCGTAGTACTGCACGAATGACCGGCGCTCGGCGTTCCAGCCATTCCTCATGATGGATTCGTAGATGCGGTCGCGGGTGCTGCGTAGCCATTCCCGGTTGTTGGGCAGGCCGCGCTTCAATGCCAGCCGGAGGCCTCGGTCCAAGGCCACCCAGCACTGCATCTTCGAATAGACGAACTGCCTGCGCCCGCCCCGGACTTCCCAAATGCCCTCGTCCGGCGACTCCCAGTTCCGCGCCACCCAGCGCAGCATGCCGCGGATCTTCAGCCACAGGTCGTACGAAACCGGCGTGACGTACTTGTCGTAGAGGTAGATCGAGTCGATCAGCTCGCCGTAGATGTCGAGCTGCAGCTGCTCGGCTGCGGCGTTCCCCATGCGCACCGGCCCGGACTGCCGGTATCCCTCGAGATGCGGCAGCTCGAATTCCGGCATCTCCGGGCTGCCGTCGATCCGGTACATGATCTGCAGCGGGCCCGTAGCGGAGTCCTTCTCCTTGGCGCGCGTCTCCAGCCAGTGCATGAATCCGCCGGCCTCCTCGTAGTAGCCCAGCCGCAGGAAGGCGTATATGGTGAACGCGGCGTCCCGGACCCATGTGTAGCGATAGTCCCAGTTGCGGACGCCGCCGATTTCCTCGGGCAGGCTCGAGGTCGGCGCCGCCACGATCGCTCCGGTCGGCTCGAAGGTCAGCAGCTTGAGGGCCAGGGCGCTGCGCTCGACCATTTCCCGCCAGCGTCCCTCGTACTGGCCCTTGTTCAGCCATTTCCGCCAGAACTTCGTGGTCCGGAACAGCGCTTCCTCCCCGTCGTTCGGGGCCTCGAGCAGCTCCTCGGCCCGCCCGTGCCGGAAGCGGAACACCATTTTCTGGCCCGGTGCGAGCGAGAATCGAGCCGAGACTCCGCCGGACTCCTGCTCAAGGGGCACCGGGGCCAGCAGCGCGAAGTCCGCCCCGGGACACCGAAACACAGCGCCCTGCGGGCAGATCGTCACGTCGGCGTCGGCCCGAGCGTAGTCGTAGGCCGGCCGGCAGTCGAGACGGCAGGGCAGCGTGCCGCGAACCGATTGCACGATGCGCACGATCTCGGCGCACTTCGGCTGCCCCTTCGGAACAATCGGCATGAAATCGATGACCTCGCCCACCCCCTCCTCGCTGAGGAAGCGGGTGATCAGGACATTCGTTTCCGGCAGGTACAGCTGCCGGTGCGACGACTCGTGCTCGACCGCGATCCGGAAGAACCCGCCCTTGCGCTCGTCCAGGATGGCGCCGAACACGCTGGGCGAATCGAAATGGGGCAGGCAGCACCAGTCGATGGAGCCGTCGTTCCCGACCAGGGCCACCGAATGCAGGTCCCCGATGACCCCGTAGGACTCGATGGGCTTGTAGGGCATTGTCCCGAGTCCGGGAAAGCGCGGCGCCGCGTGCCGGAACGAGCCGGGGCGAGGTCATCCGGCTTCCGCCGACCAATCCCAAGGATAGCCAACGGAGACCGTCCGAACGGGTGCTCCCGAAGGCTGTGATAGACTCCGGGTTACGGCTGCTGTTTTCCGGGCGGCAGCAACCGGTTACCTCGCTCCCGAGGGGTTCCTGCAGTGCTGCTGACGCTAGAGAAGCGCCTCCGAGAAGGCCTCTCCGCCCATATTGCCGATCGCTACGGCACCGGCGTCGACGTGGTCGTGGAGTTGCCCAAGCAGGCGGCCCACGGCGATCTCGCGACGCCCGTCTGCTTCACCCTGGCCAAGGCCTTGCGGCGTCCGCCCCGGCAGATTGCCGAGGAGCTCGTGGCGGAGATCCCCCCAGTTCCCGGCATCCGGTCCTTCGAGGTTGCGGGCGCGGGATACGTCAATGCCCGCTTTGACCGCGCGGCCTATGCCGAAGGGCTCCTGCGCCCCGCCGGGTCGCAGCAGTCCGACGCATCGAAGGCCATCGTCGAGCACACCAACATCAATCCCAACAAGGCCGCTCACATCGGCCACCTGCGGAACGCCGTACTCGGCGACACGCTCGTGCGGATGCTGCGTGCGCTCGGCCACCGCGTCGAGGTCCAGAATTACATTGACAACACCGGCGTCCAGGTCGCGGACGTCGTGGCGGCGTTCAAGTTCCTGAGGGACCTGGGGCCGGACGAGGTGAGAGCGCTGGCGCGCGACCCCGCAGTGAGGTTCGACTACTACTGCTGGGACCTGTACGCCGAGATATCCAAGCGGTTCGCGGACAAGGACGCTACCGCATTGCAATGGCGTGCCGAGACCCTGAAGGCACTCGAGGCCGGGGAGGGCGAGCTGGCCGCGATCGGGTCCGTTGTCGCCGATTCCATCGTGGCGTGCCATCTAGCCACGATGCGACGCATCGGAGTGTCCTACGACGTGCTGCCCAGGGAGAGCGAGATTCTGAAGCTCCGCTTCTGGGCCTCGGCCTTCGAGTTGCTCAAGGACCGAGGGGCGATCCGGCTGGAAGCCGAAGGCAAGAACGCGGGCTGCTGGGTGATGCCGGCCGCGATGTTCCGTACCGCCGGCAGCACTGACAAGGAGGACGAGGGCGACAAGGTCATAGTGCGGTCGGACGGAACCGTCACGTACGTGGGCAAGGATATTGCCTACCAGCTATGGAAGTTCGGCCTGCTCGAGGGCAAGGATTTCGGGTACGTTCCCTCCGACGCTCCCGGCCGGGGCCGCGTTTGGGTGACGACCGCCGAAGCCGGGGCTGCCGACGCGCCGGCGTTCGGGTCGGGCTCCCAGGTGTACAACGTAATCGACGTCCGCCAGTCGTACCTGCAGGACGTGGTCCGCGCCGCGCTGCTGGCGCTGGGCTTCGAGCGGCAGGCCGAACGCAGCGTGCATTTCTCATACGAGATGGTGGCGCTGTCGCCGCGCTGTTGCGAGGAGCTGGGCATCGAGCTCACGGACCAGGAGCGGTCCAAGCCGTATGTCGAGGTGTCGGGCCGAAAGGGCCTCGGGGTTAAGGCGGACGACCTGCTGGACCTGCTCGTCGAAACGGCACTGGGGGAGGTGCGGAGCCGTCACGAGGATCTTGACGAGGAGGAATGCCGGTCGATTGCCGAGGAGATCGCAGTCGGCGCGCTGCGTTACTTCATGCTCCGATTCACCCGGAATACCGTGATCGCCTTTGATTTCCAGGAAGCGCTCGCGTTCGAGGGCGAGACCGGGCCGTATGTCCAGTACGCGGCCGTCCGGGCCCGCAATATCCTCCGCAAGCACGAGTCCGCGGGCGGGACCGCGGCTCTTCCGGAACAGATCCCCGCACGGGAGGCCCTGGAGCGCGAGTTCGCCGACGAACAGATCTGGCAGCTCCTGCTGGCAATGTCCCAATCGCGCTGGACCCTAGCCCGGGCCACGCAAGCCGGCGAGCCAGCACAGATCGCGAGGAACGCCTTCCAGGCCGCCCAGGCGTTCAACAACTTCTATCACCGCACGCACATCTTGGCCGAGCCTGACCCGCAGCGGAAGGCTGTCCTGCTGGCGGTTGTTCGCTTCGCACTCGAGGAACTTGCTTATCTGATGGGCGTCATGGGCGTACCGGTGCCCGAGCGGATGTAACCGGCGGACGCTTCGTCTGAGGAACTGCGACGAGCCGGCTCGACCGTCCACTACCTTAGTCACGACCGGCCCAGCGCTGCACGACCAACGCTGGGCAGTCGAACTAGGCAGTCGAACGGCGTGACGAGGAGCGAGGGGGCGGACCCACCCGCCGGCGTCATTTCGTCGACGCTCCCGGTCCAAACTCCGGTGTCGTGGTACACCCACAGGACTAGCAGGCCATCTGCGCCCGACACCACACCAAGCGGCGCTTGCTTGACAATGCAAGTCCGAGAGGTCGATGGAAATCCGCTGGCGATGCCCGGAGAGCCATCAACAACGCCATGTCCGCCCACGCCACGCATCAATCTGCTTGCGGCCGAAGCTTGGCGGCAGGAACTACTCAGCGAGGGGCAGCTGGCAGCGTTGTTGCGACTCGACCGCGTTCGAGTTCGGGAACTGCTAGACGACGGGGATGACCATAGGAACATGGCAGATGGAGCCCCGGAACTGGCACGTAGACTGTGCTACTTCGATCTTGGCTGACACTGGCGTGGCCTTCAGCCTCGAAGAAAGCGGCTGCCATCCGCTCACCTGATCCAGATGCACTGCTAGCGGGCCCTGGCAGGGTCGGGTGCGAACAATAGCTTCGACTGATTGAATCCATGCGGTGACTGGAGCGAGCCTAGCGGTGCGCGCGGGTCCAGTTCCGCAGAGCGCAGCGGCATGCAGCGCTGCCCGCTGCCGCCTTGCCACGCGCGCAGCGTGCTAGATTCGAGCTACGTGCGGTGCCGGGCCATCGTCGACCTCGGTGCCCTGCGGGCTAATTTCGAACATCTGAAGCTGCGGGCCGGCCAGGGGGCCGTCCTTGCATGCGTCGTCAAGGCGGACGCCTATGGCCACGGAGCCCGTCCGGTGGCTACTGCTCTCGCTCAATTCGGAGGCAGACACTTTGCCGTCGCTACGCTCTCCGAGGCTGTCGACTTGCGAGATGCCGGGATCGAGGGCCTGATCCTGGTTCTGGGCGGCATCGAGCGCCGCGGGGAGCGGGAGGCATCGGCGCAACGGATCGAGCCGCTGGTCGGGACTCTCGGCCAGCTCCGGAGATGGAACGCGGAAGGGCAGCGGCTTGGGCGGCGGCTGCCCTGCCACATCTGCCTGAATACGGGCATGAACCGCCTCGGCATCGATTTCGACCCATCGCGAGAGGCTTCGGCCCGCGCGTTGCTCGCGTCGCTGGCCGAATGCGACTGGATCGAGCCGTGCGGGGTAGCGACCCATCACGCTGCTGCCGAGGACTTCGAGTCCGGGCAGGCCGAGGATCAGGAGCGCGTGTTCGCTGACCAGCTGGCGGCACTCGGGAATGCCGGATACGTCCCGCAATACGTGCATTCCGCGAACAGCGCCGCCCTTGTCTACAGGGGCTTGCCTGTCGCCAGCGCCAACCGGGGCGTGCCGATGGCGCGTGCCGGGCTTGCTCTCTACGGCTACGTCAAGCCGCCCGTCGGCCTTCCGCCTTCCGCCAGCCATCCACTGCGTCGCGTGCTCGAGTGGCGGGCGCGGGTAACGGCTGTCCGGACTGTCGCCAAGGGTGCGCGGCTCGGGTACGGAGCGACATTCGTCGCCCCGAAGCAGATGCGCATCGGGGTGCTGTCGGTCGGTTACGGCGACGGCCTTGACTGGCGGCTATCGAACCGCGGCGCCGTCTCGGTCCGGGGCTCGCGTTGCCCGATCGTCGGGCAGGTCAGCATGGACCTGACCACGGTCGATGTGACCGATGCGCCCGATGCACGGGAAGGGGACGAGGCCTTGCTGATGGGCCCGGCTCCCTACGACGCGATGGGAATGGCCGAGGTCGCGGGCAGCATCCCCTACGAGGTGCTCTGCCGCATCTCAGGGCGGGTTCAAAGAGAGTACGTGGAAGCCGTCACCGACCGATGACCAATGGAACCCGGTTGCTCGCCTGCCCGTCCGCCTCAATGGTGAGCCGCACGCTCCCCGGCTGAGCGTCCGGCGGGACAGCAACCTCCACCACGTAGATCCCGACGTACCCGCTCGCG
This sequence comes from Bryobacterales bacterium, assembly GCA_965263255.1. Classification (GTDB taxonomy): domain Bacteria; phylum Acidobacteriota; class Terriglobia; order Bryobacterales; family UBA6623; genus VXMF01. Next base: position 3,937,168 of record CBDHHA010000008.1, on the reverse strand, counting down.
AGATACGACGACAGGACCTGGGCCGGCGCTCCGCCGATCCGGGCCTCGATTCGGGCTACCGGCTGCGGCGGGTCGACATCCGGCGAGGGCACGCCCGCAGGCCAGTTGGGAAAGACCTCGCCGAGCCCGGTGGCCATAACCAGCACGCTTCCGCCCGGCACTGCAGGCCGGCGCCAGCCGACCAAGGCCCCCGAGCCGGCGTCGAGAATCAGTGGGTCGCCGCCCACCACGAACACGGCCGGAGAGACCCTCCGCAGCTGCATGTCGAAGAGATGACTCTCTCCCCGGGCGTCCAGGCGGAGGCGGACGGACCGTCCCTCGACGCCGTACGGCACCTGGACCTGGGTCTGGTCGCCGCCGGTGTCCAGCACAGGTGCCGGCTTTCCGTCAGCCCGCACGCTGAACGCGGGCCCTCCCAGGACGGTCAGGAGGCTCCCAGGGGCTGCCGGCCGTTGGCCCAGGTCGGCCGAGCTCACCACGCGGAGGGCCTGCTCGACCTGCGGCGTCCTCGTCCAGTAGATTCCGTGCCCCGGAAGAGCAGCGTACAGCCGCCCGCGCAAGGGCTCCAAGGCAAGGTCTCCGACCGTCGGCGACGGGAGCCCGTCGCTGATCGGCGCCCACGCTCCGGCCGGACCGGGCTGGTGCAGGTCGGTCCGCGCGAAGAATACGCCCAGCGGCCCGCCCACGTACACCGTGCCCGCCGATGTGTCGCCTGCCAGGGCCGTCCATTCGGCCTCAGGCAGGTCGGAACTGATGTCGAACCAGGAAGTGCCGGCGTTCGTCGAGCGCAGCACGCGGCCGCTCGCCAGCGCCAGCGCCGTGTGCGGGAGGGCCGGGTCGGCCCAAATCCTGGTGACCGCCCGCCCTTCCGGGTCATTCCAGGAGAGGGACCACTGCGCTCCGTCGTCGCGCGACACCCAGATCCGCCCGTCCGAGGTGCCTGCCCAGAGGTGTCCGCTCGACGCCATTGCAGTCACCAGCCGGCTGCCGCAAGCCGTTCCGTCCGGGCACGCCGGAAAGACCGGGCCCTCCCAAGGCAGCTCTGCTGCCTCGTATCCCGGAGGCATCGGACCGTGTATGCCGGGAGATGCCTTGGAGGGCGGCGCCAGCATGGCCGGCGGGGCCAGGGCGGGCGCGGCCCGCCAGATCGCTCCTGCAGCGGTTCGCGCTAGGGCCACCGGCCCTAGCCGCCTGGCATCCAGCTCCAACGCCCCCGCTGCGTCCACGTCCATGAACCGGGCCTCGGGAAAGTTGGGAAGCCGCGCGTTCAGGCTGGACCACGTCACGCCGGAATCGTGCGATTTCCAAAGTCCCATGGAATTGCCGACCACGATCAGGTCCGGGTCGGAAGGTGAGATGGCAAGCACGTCCTGCCACTCGCCGATGATCGAAACGCCGCCGGCCGCAGTCAGGTTCGTCCACTCTCCGCCTCCGTCGTCGGATCGGTACAGGTGCTCGCCAAGCGCGTACAAGACTCCGGCCCGGTATGGATTCCGCAGGACTTCGGCGAAGCCGATGCCGTCCTCGCGGTCCAGCCGTGCCTTCGGCCCTAGGGGTTCGCGGCGCGCCTCTTCCCAAGTGCGGCCAGCGTCCTCGCTCGACCACAGAGTTCCGTCCTTGAGAGCCGCGAACAGTCGTCGCCCGTCCGCGGAGAACCAGGCCGCGTCCACCGGCCGCCCGGCCGGGCCGGCCAAGCCCGCGGCGACTCCCGTGCCACCGATCCGGGTCCAGCCGGGAAGGCCTTGCGCGGCCGGGACGGCAAGCAGCAGCAGTCCCGCAGCGAGGGCGGGCAGCGTCGACACAGAGCGCACTCGCAGCATTCCCGGCACGGATTTCGAGTCCAGTCCCCTCTCCTAGCGTAATCCCGGCCAAGCGCGGCGGACTCCCGTATAATACGGCGGATGCGGAAGATAGCGCTAGCGGCAGTGGCCGGAATGGCCGCGTTCGCAGTCGGCTGCGGGTCCGGCTCCCCGCTGGAATCGAGTGGACGATCGGAGCCCCCAACCGACACCACCGGGATGGCCCTCGTCCCCGGGGGCGAGTTCATGATGGGCACGGACAAGGGCTTTCCGTTTGAGGGCCCCCCCCACCGCGTCGTGCTGGATTCCTTCTACATCGACGAGCACGAAGTGACGAACGCCCAGTACTCGGAGTTCGCGGACGCCACGGGCTACGTTACCGAGTCCGAGCGCCTCGGCTGGTCCGGGGTCTTCGATCCGCAGCAGAACGGCTGGACCAAGGGCGATGGCGCGGACTGGCGCCACCCTCACGGACCGGGATCCTCCCACGAGGAGATGGCCGGGTTTCCGGTCGTGCACCTCTCTTGGCAGGACGCTGCCTCGTACTGCGACTGGCGCGGGGCGCGCTTGCCTACCGAAGCGGAATTCGAATTCGCCGCCCGCGGAGGGCTGGACGGGGCGGAATACGCCTGGGGCGACCAGCTGACCCCGGGCGGCGAGTACAAGGCGAACCTGTGGCAGGGCATGTTTCCCAACGAGGATCGCGTGCTGGACGGGTACGGCAGCCACGCGCCGGTCAAGAGCTTCCCGCCCAACGGGTACGGGCTGTACGACATGACCGGCAACGTGTGGGAGTGGGTGCAGGACTGGTACGCGCCCGACTATTTCGCGCAATCGCCGACGCGGAATCCGAAGGGTCCGCCGAGCGGCACCGAGAAGGTCCAGCGAGGTGGCAGCTGGCTCTGCAGCGCGAATTACTGCCAGGGATACCGGGTCGCCGCCAGGATGCAGACCGCGCCGGACTCCGGACTCAACAACCTAGGGTTCCGCTGCGCCGGGGACGGGCCCACGTAGCGGGCCCTGCTGTCAGGCCTGTCGCCCCTGCACTGCGCCGAGGGGCTGTTGCCGAGAGCCCCGCTTCCGGGCTGCCGAGACGAACACGGCCTTCAGCAGGATCGGAGTGGCGAGCGTCGTCGCCATCACCATCGCCACGATCGAGGAGAACGCCTCGGCACCGAGCACTGGCAGCCCGCCCACGGTTGCAGCCGAGCCGATTCCAGCGAAGATCAGGCCGACTTCGCCGCGTGGGACCATGCCTATCGCCACTGCCCAGCGATTGATTCCCTTTTCGAGGACCCCTGCCGCGCAGGCGAACTTGCTCACGATCGCCACGACCGTCAGGATCGCCGCGAAGACCATCACCTGGCTCGAGGCGAACGAGACCAGGTCAACCCGCATGCCCATGTAGACGAAGAAGACCGGCACGAAAATGGCGCTGATCGGCGCCACCGCCCCGTCGATCCGGTACTTCTGGGTCTCGGCGCCGAAGTGCCTGGTGATGGCGTCATCAATCACGAGGCCCGCTACGAACGCACCGACGATGTCGGCCAGGCCGAACAGTTCGGCGACAGCCGACATGGCGAAACAGTAGGAAACGGCCAGCACGACGGGCATCGACTTCGACTTCGCCCGCCGCACCAGGGACATCGCCGGCAGGACCACTCCCCTTCCCATTAGGATGGACCCGGCCAGGAACACCACGGCCTTCACCAGGATCAACGCCGTCTCGACCACGCCAAGGCCGGAGCCGCTGCCCGAATCCGCGGTTCGAAGCAGGCCCACGACGAATGCGAGGACGATCAGCCCGAGGATGTCGTCGACGACGGCTGCCCCCAGGATGATCCTTGACTCGCGCGCCTCCGTTCTGCCGAGATCCTTGAGGACTCTGGCGGTGATCCCCACGCTAGTCGCGGCCAGGGTCGCCCCCACGAACAAGTGGACGTACCACGCCGCGTCCGCCGGCATGAACGCCGAGGAGGCTAGGTAGCCGAGGCCGATCGGGGCAGCGACGCCCAGCACGGCGACCGTCAGTGCGGACGGCCCGACTGCAAGCAGCTCGTCCAGGTTGCTGGACAGACCGACTTCGAACAGCAGCAGGATCACGCCGATCTCGGCCGCAACCCCCAGAAATGGGGCGTCCTGGACGGTCCCGGCGAACCCGAGTCCGATCAGCCCGAGATTGCCCAGGATGATGCCGAAGACGAGCTCGCCGAGGACAGAGGGCTGCCTCAGGCGTTCGAAGATCTCGCCGCCGATCTTCGCGGCGAGGAGGATCACCGAGAATGCCAGCAGGAACTGGATGACATCCCCGTTATGGCCGCTGATCTCGGCTGCGTCCGCGACGCACCAAGCCCCGGCGCCGATTGCCGCGATAGCGCCAGCGCGACGCATGCCCGGCCGCCGCGTGACCTGTTTCAGAGGGCTCACAACACCCGCCCGAGCCTAGCTAGCCGCGGCGCTGGCCGCGCTGCTCCGGCTCCGCTGTGAGGGACGATTCGAGTGTCGCTCCCCACATTCCATTGTAGGGTCCGGCACCCGGACTTTGCTATGCCCGATCCGGGCACCGCGGCGCGAGTGCCGGGATCAGGGAAGGTGCATGACGACCATCTTGGTCTCGGTCATTTCCTCGATCGCGTATCGGGGACCCTCCTTGCCGAAGCCGCTCTCCTTCAGGCCGCCGTACGGCATCAGGTCCGCACGCCACTGCGTGCCCCAATTGATGTGGATATTGCCCGAATCGACCTCGCGCGCGAAGCGCATCGCATTGTCGAGGCTCTCCGTGAAGACGGCGGCCGATAGGCCGTAGTTGGTGTCGTTCGCGCAGGCGATTGCCTCGTCGACGGAGCCGACCCGGGTCAACCCGACAGCCGGGCCGAACAGCTCGTCGCAAGAGATTCGCATGTCGCTGCTCACGTCGGCGACGATTGCGGGCTGGACGACCGCCCCGTCGCGCGAGCCTCCGGCGAGCAGGCGCCCCCCCGAGGCCGCCGCGTCGCGGATCCACTGCTCCACGCGAACGGCGTCGTCCTCGCGGACCATCGGCCCCACACGCACCTCCTCGTCCAGTGGGTTGCCGGTGCGCAGGCCCGAGACCAGCGGCTCGAGGCACTCCACCAATTCCCCGTAGACGCTCTCGTGCGCGAGGATGCGCTGGGCGCTGATGCAGACCTGCCCCGCGTTGGCGTATCCCGTCGTGACGATGGCGTTAGCCGCCTTCTCCAGGTTCGCGTCGGGAAGGACGATGACCGGCGAGTTGCTGCCCAGCTCCATCGTCACCTTCTTCAGCCCGGCCGCCCGGCAGATGGCCTCCCCTACGTCGCGGCTGCCAGTGAAGCTGATCTTGCGGATGCGCGGGTCGGAACAGAGCTGGCGCCCGATCTCGCTGCCGGAGCCGGTGATGACCTGGATGGCCTCCGGCGGGAAGCCCGCGTCCAGCATCAGGCGGCCGAGCTTGAGCGCCACGAGCGGCGTGTCGGTCGCAGGCTTCACGATGACGCTGTTGCCGGCGGCGAACGCCGGGCCGACCTTGTGACAGACAAGGTTCAGGGGGAAGTTGAAGGGCGTAACGGCGAGCACCACCCCGCACGGGACCCGCAGCGTGAAGCCGAATCGGTTGCCAGTGCCGGGTGCTCCGTCCAAGGGCACGACCTCCGAGCCCAGCCGCTTGGCCTCTTCCGCCGAGCAGACGATCGTCTCCCTGGCCCTGTCGACCTCCAGGCGCGCCTCGGCAATGATCTTCCCCTCCTCGAGGGTGATCGTACGGGCGAGATCCTCGAGCCGCTCCTGCATCAGGTCGGCGGCTCGCATCAGCAGCTGCGAGCGCTCGTAACCGGACATGGCCTTCACTGTCCGGGCGCCCTCCGCGGCGTATCCGATCGCCCGGTCGATGTCATCCGCGGATGCGCGAGGGACGCTATCGACGACGCTTCCGTCGTACGGGTTGAGAACGGGGATCGTGCCCGAACCGGCAGTCCACTCCCCTGCGACTAGCATTTCCATGTCAGGCCTCCAGCGCCCCAGCGGGGCAATTCAGAAAATCTCGGGGCTACCATACGACGCTACGCATCAAGCTCGGTTCGCACGCTGTCCTCGCGCAGCGTTCGGAGCGACCTCCCGCATTCCCGGTGCCGCGGCAGCCCGCAGTGCCGATAAAACGCTCGGCAATGGATCCAGGGCCCCGCGATCAGAAGCAGCCATGCGGCCGCGGCTGACCGTCGTTCCTAGGATCGCGGTTGATCGTTTCCCCGTGTCGCAGCGTAGCAGCTTGCGGCATTGCAGCGGCGCCCCGGTTGACAGACGGCAGTCGCTTCTTGGGGCATGCGGAAGCACGCCACCCCTCGCATGCTCCTCGCCTCCGCGGCGACTGCAAGGCCATCCAATTCTCGGAAGGGACCGTAGAATCTCTCGCCAGGAGTGCCTCTCGGAGCAAGCCGCAGCGTCGGCGGTCCAATTTCGGGCCACTAATACCTGCGGATGCGGGTGCCGCCAGGGTACTGAATGAGAGGGTCCGGGCGCGGCATCGCGGCGGCCCCGATCGCGTTGCGGGCGTTGCAGGTCCGCCGAGGTGGGCCGGGATGAGCAGAACTGCCCTGCGTCCCGGAAATCCGCCGAGATGGGAAGCCATGAGTCTTGCCGCTGAGACAGGGACGCTGGGCGCGTGGCGTCCCGGAAACGGCACCAGAGTGGGAAAGAGGGGATGGCAGCCACATTCTAGGTTCCGTGAAGGTTGTCAACCGGGTGGCAGGAAGAAATGGGAGGCGCCAGAGGCTGGAAGGGTGCGGGTGTGGGTTCGTGGGGCCCGGGATGGAGCGCGAGGCCGGGCATCGCCCGACCTCCAGGCCACGATCCGGTGACACCGGGCAAGTCCTGAACTGCCGCGCGGTCGTCCGCAAGACCGACCAAGCGCTGGAACGGCCCGCGCTAATCGCCGTGAGCGACGCTCGCGGCGCATCGGGTCCAGCTCCCGGGAGCCCCGGGGCAGCGGCGGGGCGCCCAGAGAGTTCCGCAGGATTCCCAGCCGGATCGGCCCTGCTGGATGCTCGATCGAGGACGCGGCGGGCGGGCGGGAGAGCTGCAATCAGTCGGCAACCCCGCAGGGGTTTGATCGCGGACTGAGTCCTCACCTTCCGAGAATGTACAATCGCAGTTCCGCCGAGTGCTCCCCGGTCCGAGTCCGGTCTCAGCGGTCCCGCGCCTCGGTCGCATGTCCTCCAACTCCTGCCCTGGCGACCGTCGCGTGGTCGTGGTGGCCCCTATGCCACCCGAGAAGAGCGCCTACGCGCTGGCACGCTACAGCCGTTCGGCCGATTCGGTGGTTGACAGCCTCGAGTGGGTCCGCGGTCACAGTTCGGGCAAGTTCCTCGACAGCTTCTACTTCCAGTACGGGCACGCCTCGATCGCCGATCTCGGCCACTGCGTCTTCTGCTTCGAGGGCGTGTCGGAACTTGCCGCCATCGAGATCGAGGACGAGGCGCTGTGGGACGGTCAGGCCAAGTCGAGCCGCTATCAGGACTTCACCAAGGGCCAGACGGTCGTGCCGGACGAGTTGCAGGGCTTGCCGGCGGAGAGCGACTATCGCTCGGCCGCAGCGGCACTGCTGGAAGCGTACCTGGCGCTGCACGGCCGCGTCAGGGACCACCTCGCCGAGCGCATCCCGAAGCCGGCCGCGATGAAGGCGGCCGCTTACGCCCGGACGATCGACGCCCGAGCGTACGACGTGGCGCGCTACCTCCTATTCGCAGGCATCTCCACCAACGTGGGCCAGGTCGCGAGTATCCGGACCCTCGAGAAGCAAATGCGGCGGATGGGCGTGTCGCCGTATGCCGAAGTGCGTTCGATCGCTGCCGAGATGCACGCAGCCTGCGCCGCGCCGCCCGCGTGCGGCTGGGAGGGCAGCCCGCCTGACGAGCCGATCGCCCCGACGCTCGCAAAGTACGCCGACCCCGACCTGGCCCGGTCCGCCTCGCTGCGGCGGGTGGAGGCGTGGGCGCGCCAGAATTTCGATCCCGGAGCCTACAGCCTGCCATCGGATGTGGACCTGGTCTGCCCCGGGGACCCGCTGGACGAGATCGCGGCGACGTGGCTTTACGCGGTAACGGACCATCCCTTCCGCGTGATTCTCGACCACGTCAGCGGATGGAGCCGCGCCCGTCGAGCCGAGGTGCTCGACACCGCCCTTGAGGGTCGGAACACTCGGGACGAGCTCCTGAACCCCTTCTGCAGCGGGTACCGCTACGCCTTTGACATCGTCTGCGATATCGGGGCCTACCGGGACCTGCACCGGCACCGCCGGTGCCAGCAGATCCGCCAGAGATTCGGGGACCGGCTGGGCTACGAGCGGCCTGCCTTGGTCGACGAATCCGGTGCAGGCGCGATCTATGACGAGGCCCAGCGCTCCGCCGCTGAGGCCCGTGAGCGGATCGCGGCGGTCTCCGAGCCTGCCAGCCAGTACCTCCTTCCGTTCGCGGCCCGCTGCCGGTCGCTGTTCAAGATGGACTTCGCTGAAGCGGAGTACATCGCGCGCGTCCGGTCCGGCGTCAAGGGCCACATCTCCTACCGCAAGGTTGCCTGGGAAATGCGCGAGCGGATTCTCGAGACGGACCCCGAACTCGGCAGGCTCATTCCGGCGACGCCGCCTTGGGAGGAGGATGCGCTGACGCGCTGAGGCCGGGTCGGCGCGCTCGGTGGATCACGTGGCACCCGCCCTTGATGACCTCGAGTTGCACGGCCGCGCAGGGGCGAGGGACGCCCCGGCGGCCCTCCGGCGCCCTCGCGCCCGGCGCGTAACGCAACCTACGCTGGAGGCGGCATGATCCGCGGCCTGATCTTCGACTTGGACGGGACCCTCGGCGACACCTTGCCGGTCTGTTTCCGCGCGTTCTCGGCGGTTCTCGGCCGCCGCCTTGGCCGCAGCTTCGACAGCGCCGAGATCCATGCCATGTTCGGCCCCAGCGAGGAGGGCATCCTGGCGAGGCACTTTCCCGAAGACGCCGACGGCGCCCTCGAGGAGTACCTGCGCGAGTACGCTCTCGCCCACGAAGCCTGTCCCGAACCGTTCGGAGGCATCCGAGAGGCCCTCGAAATCGCCCGGTTGCGGGGCGTCCGACTTGCCGTAGTCACGGGTAAGGGGCCGCGGAGCGCGCGCATTTCTCTCAGCGCGCTCCGGCTCGCCGAGTACTTTCCCGTCGTGGAGGCTGGCTCCCCGGACGGCGGCGTCAAGCCCGCTGCGATGCGTCGCGTGCTCCGCGGCTGGGGGCTCGCCCCGGTTCAGGTCGCCAGCATCGGCGATTCCCCCTCGGACGTGAAGTCGGCGAAACAGGTTTCTGTCCGTAGCCTCGCGGCCGCCTGGGCTCCCGGAGCCCGGCCCGACCTGCTGGAGGCCTGCTTGCCGGACCGCCTGTTCCGAGACGTGCCCGCGTTCCGCAGATGGCTCGAGGAGGCTGTGGGGCCTCTCAAACGATGAGCATGCAGTCTCCGTAGGAATAGAACCGGTATTCCTCGCGGACCGCGTGCGCGTAGGCTTCGAGCACCAGATCCCGGCCGGCGAAGGCCGCCACCAGCATCAGCAGGGTCGATCTGGGCAGGTGAAAGTTGGTCAGCAGGCTGCCCACGGCGCGGAACCGGAAGCCGGGAGTGATGAACAGGTCCGTGTCCCCGGACATGGGTCGCACCGGCCCGCGGGCTGCCGCAGTCTCCAGGGCCCGGACCGCCGTCGTTCCCACTGCGACGGTCCGGTTCGCGGAACGAACGGCCGCCGCCGCCTCCGGAGGGATCTCGAATCGCTCCGCATGCATCCGGTGGTCCTCAACCTGTTCCGCGGCGACAGGCCGGAACGTGCCCAGTCCCACGTGTAGGGTGATCTTCGCCACCTCCGCTCCACGCTGCCGTACTGCACGCAACAGCGCGTCGTCAAAATGGAGACCGGCGGTTGGAGCGGCTACCGAGCCTGCGGCCCTGGCGAACACCGTCTGATACCGCTCGCGGTCGCCCTCGTCATCGTCGCGCCGGATGTACGGAGGCAGGGGAACGCGTCCCTGGTCGGCGACGAACCGGTCGACTGCGCCGGCATCAAGGTCCGGGAACTCGACGACCCGAATGCCGTCGGCGAGACGCTCCTTGACGAGCACTCTTACGTCGCCCACCTCTACGCAGGTCCCGGCAGGGAGTCTCCGGCCCGGCCGCACAAGGGCCTTCCAGGCCCCGGCAATGCCCGATGCCGCTTCCAGCAGGAGGATTTCCGCGCCTCCGCCCTCCTTGGTCCGCCGTCGTCCTATCAGGCGGGCTGCCAGCACGCGGGAGTTGTTGACCACGAGGCAGTCCCCGCGGCCCACATGGCAAGGCAGGTCGCGGAACTGCGAGTCCTTCCACGTCCCGGACCCGCGGTCAAGCACCAGCATGCGGCTTGCAGAGCGTTCCGGCAGGGGTCGCTGCGCGATCAGTCGCTCCGGCAGTTCGTAGTCGAAGTCCGCCGCCAGCAACCCTCAATTGTAGGGTTGAGGGTCGTCGCGCTGTCCGCCGCGCCGCAATTCATCGTCTTTTAACCAAACCGCAACCTGCGAGCAATGTTTCGGCAACTACGCTCGAAGCAGACGGGATGGCACCCAAGGTCGTAGTCATCGAGGACGACCAAGATCTAGCCGGCCTGCTCCGCTACGCGTTCGAGCAGGAAGGCTTTGGATTTGCCGGCACCGGCGACGGACTGTCCGCTGTCGAATTCTGTCACCAGGAGCGGCCGGACGCCATCGTGCTGGACGTGATGCTGCCCGGCCTCGACGGCTTCTCAGTGTGTCGCGAACTCCGGGCCGACCCCTTCTTGCAGGAGACGCCGGTGCTGTTCCTGACCGCCCGCTCGGCCGAGACCGACCGCTTGCGGGGTCTCGAGATCGGCGGGGACGACTACGTTGTCAAGCCGTTCTCCGTCCGGGAGCTCGTGGCCCGGGTCAAGGTCCGCCTGCGCCACAGGGGCGGCATGGATGCCGTTTACAGGCTCGGAGCGCTCGAGCTCGACCAGGAACGGCGTGAGGTGCGTCTGGACGGGCGGCCGGTCGCCGTGACGGCGACGGAGTTTCAGATCTTGGAGCGGATGCTGCGGCAGCCGGGCCGGGTCTTCAGTCGCGACAGCCTCCTCAACGCCGTCTGGGGCATGGCCTGCAACGTTACGGACCGGACGGTGGATGTCCATATCAGGAGGCTGCGCCGCAAGCTGGAGGCGGATCCGTCGCGGCCGCGCTACATCCGCTCCGTGCGCGGCTTTGGCTACACCGTGCGGAATCCGTTACCGGATGCACCGAACCTCAATGAGACAGCGAATCCGGCGTGATTCCGTCGCCGCAGGCTCGGACAGAGCGGAAGCGTCGGCGGTCGACGCCGTTGCGGCCAGGGCTACCGACAGGAACAAGGAAGAGGAACCGGAGGCAATCCACCATGCGTGGTTTCACTAGCAGTCTCGCAGCGATAGCGGCCTTGGCCGCGCTGCTTGGCGGGAGCGCGCCGGCACCGGCGCAGGGCAACGGCGGGACCGTGATCGGCTTCGTGTACGACGCCAATACCGGGAACGCAATTCCCCAGGTGGAGGTCGAGATGACCGGTGAGGTCACGCTCACGGCCACCACCACCATCGAAGGCAGCTTCACTCTCGACGGCGTCCCGGCCGGAGTCTACACAGTGAGCTACAAGTCCGCCCAGTACCAGGCAGTGAACGTGGAAGGGCTGGAAGTCCTAGCCGGCGAGGTTGCCGATGGCAGCACGGTCATGTCCCTGAAAGGCGAGAGGACGGTGGTCGATGTAGTCGCCAGCGTTGCCGCGGAGGTCGCCACGAAGGAGGCGATGCTGGTCGAGCGCAAGCTCGCCTCCACGGTCTCCGACAATATCAGCGCCGAGGAAATCCGCGGGGGAACCTCCTCCGACGCGTCCGAGGCGCTCGCGAAGGTGACCGGCGTGACGACGATGAACGATTTCGTCTTCGTGCGCGGGCTTGACCCGCGCTACAGCGGGACGACGCTCAACAACGCCCTCCTGGCCAGCACGGAACCGGAGCGCCGCGTGGTGCCGCTGGACCTTTTCCCCGCCAGCCTGATCGACAACATCAAGGTGCAGAAGACCTACGCTCCTGATCTTCCCGGCGAGTTCTCCGCCGGCCTCGTGCAGGTCGAGACCACTGAGTTCCCGACGCGCCCGACGCTGAACATCAGCTACTCGATCGGCTACAACAGCCAGACGCAGGGCCGCACGTTCCTGGACTACCCCGGGGGCGGCAGGGACTTCTTCGGCTTCGACGACGGGACGCGAGCGCTGCCAGACTCTATCCCCTCCGACAGGCGGGTGGACCGCTTCGGCTTCAGCCGGGACGAGCTGCAGGACTTCGGCCGGGCGTTCTCCAACAACTGGGAGCGCGTACCGCGCGACCTGAGCCGCCCTTCGATGAGCTGGAACATCGTGGCCGGCAACACGTTCGGGAAGCTGGGCCTGGTCGGAGCGATTACATTCTCGAACGCGCTGCGCTCCATCCTCGACCAGGAGCGGAACTACTACTTCCCGAACCCCGGCGCCGCCCTCGGCGCCGCCGGCGCGGGCCCCCCGGTGAGGGCGAGCTCCTTCCGGTACGACGAATCGACCGAGTCGGTCCGGCTGGGCGGCGTGATGAACGCCTCCTACCAGTTCAACCCGTCCAACAAGATCGCTTTCAAGAACTTCTTCTCGAGGGACACCGACGACGCGACGCGCTACTACGAGGGCTTCTACCAGGACTTCAACACGGACATCCGCAACCAGCGGCTGCGCTTCATCGAGCGGACGATCCGGAACTCGCAGCTCCAGGGCGAGCATCTGTTCGCGGGCCTCAACAACAGCGTGTTCACTTGGACCATGGCGTACTCGCAGGCGACCAGGGACGAGCCGGACCTGCGGGAGAGCCTGCAGATCTACCAGGACCGCTCCGACTCGTTCGTCTTCTTCGACGACAGCCAGAGCGCATTCCGCATGTTCAACGACCTCGACGAGACCATCCTCAACCCCAGTGTCGACATGCTCGTGCCGTTCTACGGCAGCTCCTTCAGCGGCGCCTTCAAGTTCGGAGCGAACTATGCGTCCCGCGGGCGCAACTTCCGCTCGCGCCGTTTCCGCCTCAACCTGAGGAGCTCTCGGGGAATCGACCTGAAGCTGCCGCCGAACGAGCTCTTCGCTGCCGAGAACATCAAGCCGAGGGGCTTCGAGCTCAGCGAGACGACGCGGGTCACGGACGCCTACCGGGGCACGCGCGACGTGTTCGGCTACTACGGCATGGTCGAGCTCAATTTCGCTGCGAAGTGGCGGTTGATCGGCGGGCTTCGCATCGAGCATCTCGACCAGGACGTGACCACGTTCAACCAGTTCCTGCCCGACACCGGGCGCGAGCCGGCGCCGTTCGAGGCGACCAACCTCCTGCCCGCCGTCAACGTGATCTACTCGCTAACGCCCAAGCAGAACCTGCGGGTCGGCTTCAGCAAGACCGTCTCCCGCCCGGACTTCAGGGAACTGGCCCGCTTCGGCTTCCTCGATTTGGTCGGCGGGCTGCAGACCATCGGCAACCCGGAACTGGTTCAGACCGACATCTCGAACTACGACGTGCGATGGGAGTACTTCCCTGGCGGCAACCAGCTCATTGCCGCGAGCTTCTTCTACAAGAACTTCAACCGCCCCATCGAGCAGACAATGATCGCTGCTGTCGCCCTCCTGCGGACGTACTCGAACGCCACCGCCGCGCAGAACGCCGGATTCGAGTTCGAGTTCCGGCGCGGGATGGACTTCGTGTCGCCGACGCTCCGGGACTTCGCCATCTCCTCGAACTTCACCCTCGTCGATTCGACCATCGACCTTTCGAATGTCAGCGACACGGTCGTGCTGACGTCGCTGAACCGCCCGATGCAGGGCCAGTCCCGCTACGTGGCGAACGTGATCGGCGAGTGGTCGCGGCCGAAGGCGCGCAGCACGGCGCGCTTCTACCTGAACTACTTCTCGAGCCGCATCACCGATGTCGGCGCGTTCGGGCTCCCTGACGTGGTGCAGGACGGTCTCGCCACGATGGACCTCGTGTACGAGGTCACGCTGAAGGGCGACGATCGCTGGAAGCTGCGGCTCGCCGCCGAGAACATCAACAATGCCCGCTGGTTCCTGACCCAGGGAGGCGAGACGTTCCTCGGCTACCGCGAGGGCCGGACGTTCACGGTGGGGACCAGCTTCCGCGTCTTCTGACCGGTCGGTGACGGCCGCCATCCCTGACGCCCGGTCGGTCCCTCCCCTGACGGCGATGGGCCCGATTGCGCGTCGGGATCTGCTCGTGGCGCCGGCTTGCCCGCCCGTCGGGGTGCGAGGCCGAGGGGTCCGCTGCATCGCGCGCAGAGGGAGCCGATGCGATGTCCTGGTGCCGGGGAGGGGCCGGCGCGACCGGTGCGGGAGGCACGCACGGCAGAGAACGCGATTGCCCTCCCGGACGCTGCCCGAGCCAATCCGGCGCTGGCGGATTGCAGCGGCTGTCGACGGGCTGCAAGTCCCGGAATTCGTCCCCAGCGGCTGCGGATTTCTCCGAATTCGCGCGAATTCCTGGGAAAATGCGCCCCGGAACCGCTAGGCGATGTGGTAACGTCCGGCCAACTGCGTGGTGTGTCCGGGATAGTAGGCCCGGCAGTGATGGGTGCCTTGGGAGGGGTAGAGCCGTAGGAGAGTGAAATGGCAAACAGAATCATCATTGGTCTCGCTGCACTGCTGGCGATCGTCATGGCCTTCGCCCCGGATGTCGATTCCGGAGGAATGCTGAGCCTGGGTCTCGTGGTGCTGGGACTGGTCTACGCGGCAATGGCCGTCGACGCTGAGGACGCAGGCGCGTACCTGATCTTGACCCTCGCGGTTGGCGCCGCTGCGGGTGCGGACGCGCTCAGCCACATCCCCGCTATCGGTGGCCAGCTGGACGCGATCGTGGACAACCTCAGTACCGTGCTCACTGCGGGCGTTGCGGCGGTGGTCGCCGTCTGGGTCGTCAATCGCGTAAAGGGCTGAAGGCCCGGCTGAATCTCCGAGCCACTTCCCGGTTGCCGGATCGGACGGGTGGGACCCTCGTCGGTCCCGCCTGCATCGTGTCGGCCGGATCCCTTCGAGCGCTTCCAGCGCCGAGTGGGATCCGAAGTGGCGCCCATCCGGCAACCGGGCCACGAGCGGGTCTCGCGCCCTACCCTGCGACATCCGGGATCGGAGCGATCTCCGGGCCGACCCCAACCTCCGGCGTTCAACGGCAGTCGCGGCGACGAGTGAGTCGTCTTAGCATCTCGTCCCTCGGCTGGCTCTAGGGCCAGTCATCAGCCCACAAGTACAGGGCAGGTTCGACGACTAGATGCGCCCGCCACCAGTCCTGCATTCCTCAGCAAGCGTGGCCGGCTCTCCAGCAGATCCGGCTCCCGAAAGCAGTGCCCCCTTCGTTAGGGCCCTGTCTGCCGGCTCGATCTCGTAGCCGGCCAGCGCCCGAGCCTCCCGCGAGGGTCGCCACCCCACCAAGCTGTCGGGCGCGGCATGCACGCGGGGCTAGGGCCTGCTGACCGGGCAGCCGAGACGCCCGACTCGCGTTAGACTGAAGGCTTGTGACCCAGTACGATGCCTTGGTCGTCGGGAGCGGTCCGGGCGGCTACGTGGCCGCAATCCGGGCTGCCCAGTACGGCCTCAAAGTCGGCGTGATCGAGAAGGACCCGCACCTTGGGGGAACCTGCCTCCATGTCGGGTGCATCCCGACCAAGGCCTACCTGCACTTCGCGGAAGTCTACGAATCGGTGCTGCACGGCGAGGGGATAGGAATCCTTGCCGACAAGCTGTCAATCGATTTCCCGGCGATGGGACGGCGCAAGGGGAAGATCGTCGACAAGCATGCGAAGGGCATCCGGCAGCTGTTCAAGAAGCACAAGATCGACACGATTCACGGCTTTGGCACGCTGCAGGGGAACAGCGCCGTCGTGGTCAAGAGCAAAGAGGGCGAGCGCAAGCTCACGGCTCCGCACATCATCCTCGCGACCGGCTCCGAGGCCCGCATGCTGCCCGGGCTGGACCTGAATTCGCCGAGAGTCCTGACCAACGTAGAGATCCTGGATCTGCAGGAGGTTCCGAAGTCCCTCGCCATCATCGGGGCGGGGGCTGTCGGCGTCGAGTTCGCCTCCATGTACAGGAGCTTCGGGACGGAAGTGGCGGTGTTCGAGATGCTACCCCGGATCGTGCCCCTGGAAGACGATGAGGTCTCGGCCGGCCTGCAGCGCGCATTCCGGTCCAAGGGAATCGACGTGCTGTGCGGCACTCCCATCGAAGGGGTCAGCGAGTCCGACTCGGGTATCGAGCTCACCTACCCTGGCAAGGACGGCAAGAAGCAAACCAGGGAATTCGAGAAGCTGCTGGTCGCCGTCGGGCGGAAGCCGAACACGGACCGCATCGGCCTGGAGAACACGGCTATCGAGGCGGAGCGGGGCTTCATCCCCGTCAACGGCTACATGGAAACGTCGGAAATGGGAATCTACGCCATCGGCGACATCGTAGCCGGCACCCCCCAGCTAGCGCATGTCGCCTCCTCCGAGGGCATGGTTGCCGCCGCCCGCATTGCTGGCAAGCCGGTCGACCCGATCGACTACAACCTGAATCCGAACTGCACGTACTGCGAGCCCCAGGTCGCCAGCGTCGGGCTGACCGAGGCGCGCGCCCGGGAGAGCGGCCGCGAGATCAAGGTCTCGAAATTCCCGTTCGCCGCGAACAGCAAGGCCTCGATCCTCGACCGGCACGACGGGTTCGTGAAGGTGGTGGCGGACGCCGAGTTCGGCGAGATCCTGGGCGTCCACATCCTGGGATCCAGCGCCACCGAGCTCATCCACGAGGCGATCGTCGCCATGCAGAGCGAGGCGACGGTGGACTCCATGCGCGCCACGATCCACGCGCATCCCACGTTGTCCGAAGCCGTTCTGGACGCCTTCAACGGCATCTACGGGCAGGCGATCAATGCTTGACGCCGTCGCGGCTCCGATGCAAGGGGCCGTGCTGCCTCAAGTGGCAGCCACGCGCCCATGCGAGGTCCGAAACCTGGGGCGCGTCGGCTACAAGGAGGCGTGGGACATCCAGCTGGAACTCGTGAGTGCGCGCAAGGCCGGCTCCGTGTGCGACCAGCTGCTGTTTGTCGAGCACCCTCCGACGATCACCATGGGCCGCAATGCCGAATCGGCGCACGTTCTGGCGAATCCTGCCGCTCTGGCGCGCCAGGGGATCTCGGTGGAGGAGACCGACCGCGGCGGCGACGTAACCTACCACGGTCCCGGACAGGTAGTGGCCTACCCGATCCTGGACCTCAAGGAATGGCGCCGTGACGTGGGGGCCTACCTGCGGGCGCTCGAGGAAGTCATGATCGCGGCTCTGCTGGACTTCGGCATCCCCTCCCGTCGAGTGGAGGGCCTGACGGGCGTCTGGGTGGAGGATGCCAAGATCGGAGCGCTGGGCGTCCACCTCAGCCGCTGGGTCACTTCGCACGGCCTGGCCCTGAACGTCGCCACCGACCTGCGTCATTTCGATCTGATCGTGCCTTGCGGCCTGACGAAGCCTGTGACGTCGATGGAGCGGGTGTTGGGCCGCGACCCCGGACTCGGGGCGGTGACCGACTCGCTGGCGGAACGATTCGGCGAGGTGTTCGGGCGCTCGATGTGCGGAGCGGCTGCCGCGAACTAGGATTGCAATCAGGAATTTGAGAGCGAGGAACGGGCCGAGATGAGCAACGTGGTCATGCCCCAGATGGGGGAGAGCATCGTCGAAGGGACCATCACGAAGTGGCTGAAGAGCCCTGGCGACAAGATCGAGCGCGACGAGGCGCTCTTCGAGATCTCCACCGACAAGGTTGACTCGGAGGTGCCCGCACCGGACTCCGGCGTGCTCGAGGCGATCTTCTTCCCGGAAGGCGAGACGGTCGAGATCAACACCGTGGTTGCCGTGATCGGGGACGGGTCCAAGGTAGGCAAGCACGCCGGCCCGTCGCCGGCCAGCGCTCCTGCGGCCCCAGAACCGGCCGCCGCCCCGGCCCCGGCCGCCCCCGAGCCTGCCCCGACCGCGCCCGAGCCGTCGCAGCCCGCCGAGAGCGCCGAGCCCGGCAAGCGGATCCGCAGTTCCCCGCTCGTCCGTCGCATCGCCAAGGAAAAGGGCATCGACCTCGCTCTGGTCGGCAAGGGGAGCGGTGCCGGAGGCCGGATCACGAAGAAGGACATTCTCGCGTTCATCGAGCGCCAGGAGCGGGTGTCCGCCTCGGCGCAGCCCGTCACGGCGTTTCCGGAGGTTCCGGAAGCCCGCTTCGGGAGCTTCGATGTCGAGCCTCTCAGCGCAATGCGGGTCAGCATTGCCGAGCACATGGTCCGCACCAAGCGCGTCTCGCCGCATGTCTCGACCGTGCATGCGGTCGACTGCACGCGGATCGCCGCCCTGCGCAGTGCCGCCAAGGACCGTTTCCTCGAGCAGAACGGAACGAAGCTGACCTTCATGCCGTTCTTCCTGCATGCCGTGTCGTCGGCCCTGAAGGCCTACCCCACGGTCAACTCCTCTCTCGACGGGAAGAACCTCATCCTCCACAAGGAGGTCAACATCGGGATCGCGGTCGCGCTGGATTGGGGGCTGATTGTCCCGGTGATCCGCGATGCCGACGAGAAGAGCATTCTGGGACTCCAGCGATCCGTGAACGACCTCGCGGCGAGGGCCCGCTCGAAGTCTCTCAAGCCCGACGAGATCTCGCAGGGCACGTTCTCGATCTCGAACTACGGCGCCTACAATTCGCTGCTGGCGACTCCAGCAATCAACCAGCCCCAGACAGCCATCCTCGGCCTTGGCTCCGTCACCAAGACGCCGGTAGTGATCAACGACGCGATCGCGATCCGCTCGATCTCGTACCTGACGCTCAGCTTCGATCACCGCGTGATCGACGGCGCGGTGGCGGATCTGTTCCTCGAGCACGTCCGCGAGACCGTGGAGGGCTGGAACCTGCCCGTGCTCTAGCGCCGGGCCGTGTCCAGCGGAGCCCTCTGCTAAGGTTTCCTCACGGATGCGCGTCCTGGTTCCCAACCTCGGATCGACATCGCTCAAGTTCAGGCTTCTGGAGTTTCCCGGCGAGCGGGAGCTCGCAGCCGGCCGGATGGAGCGAATCGGTCGCCCGGGAGGCGACGCGGACAGCTACCGGTCGGCGATCGGATCCGTGCTGGCGGCGACGGGCGAGGTAGACGCAGTCGGATTCAAGGCCGTGCATGCCGGCCCCCGCTTTCGCGGCACCTTTCAGGTTGACGATGCCCTGCTGGGCGCGATGGAGGAGTTCGCGGCGGCCGCGCCGCTCCATAACGGCATCTATCTCGAGGGAATCCGCGAGTTCCGAGCGATCCGGCCGGGGCTGCCCCTCGTCGCCGTGCTAGAGACCGGCTTTCACGCAAGCATTCCCGACTGGGCGTCCTCCTACGGGGTTCCCGAGGAATGGCGCCGCGAACACGGGATCCGTCGCTACGGCTTCCACGGCGCCTCGCACCGCTGGGTCAGCGAACAGGTGCCCAGGATCCTGCGGGCCGACCCGGAGGGATTGCGAACCGTCTCCTGCCACCTCGGAGGCAGTTCCTCGGTCTGCGCGATCCGCGACGGCCGGTCCTGCGACATCACGATGGGTTTCTCCCCCCAGTCGGGCCTGGAGAACGCGACCCGCCACGGCGACCTGGATCCGTTCGCCGTCCTGTTCCTGATGGAGCGGCTCGGCCTGTCGATCCCGCAAGTGCGCGAACGGCTGGTCAGCGACGGCGGCCTGGCCGGCCTCTCCGGGATTGCCGGTGGCGACGTGCGCGACATCGAGGCGGCGGCGGAGGCGGGCGAAGGCGCCGCGGAACTCGCGCTGGCGGCTTTCGCCTACCAGGTTCGCAAGGCGATCGGAGCCTATGCGGCCGCGATGGGCGGCCTGGACGCGCTGGCGTTCACCGGCGGCATTGGCGAGAACTCGGCCTCGATCCGGCGGCGAATCTGCGATGGGCTCGAATTCCTGGGAATCGAGCTGGATCCCCGCAAGAACGAGGCAGCCGTGCCGGACAGCCGGATTGGCAGGAGCCGGAGCGGTGTCGCGTGCTTGGTCGTGGCTGCGCAGGAAGAAATGATCGTCGGCCGCGAGGTCTACCAGCTGCTGTCCCGGGAAGCCGGAGCTGGCTGACCGATCCCTGTGCCGCAGAGGCACTTTGGAAGGTGCAAGGGCGCGATTGCACCGCGCTGCCCGAGTCTGACTGCGGTTCCGGGGTGCTTCGTCGCCGTCGCGGGAACTTCCGGACCGCCTATGCCGCTACGCTAGTAGCCGGATCCGATGGTGACGACGGAATTTGGTAGGCGCCGGTTCTTGCTGGGAGCGGGCGTGGCGCTGGCACTCCCGCGGCTCGAGGCTTTGGCTGCAAGGGCGGAGCGTCCCATGCGCCTGGTCTGCGTCGGCAACCCGCTCGGGATGCTGCCGGAGGCGTTCTTTCCCGGCCAGACCGGCTCCGGATACACGCCGCCGCCGCTGTTGGAGCCTCTGGAGAGGCACCGCCGCCGCTTTAGCGTGTTCTCGCACCTCGATCACGGCGTGTCCGGCGGGCATCGCGGCGTGCATGCGTTCCTGAGCGGGATCAAGGACCAGGACGCATCGGACTGGCCCGAGCGCAACATCTCGCTGGACCAGCGGGCCGCAGAGCACGTCGGGAGCCAGACACGGTTCCCGTCGCTCGTGGCGGCGGTCGGCGAGGCTGCGGGCGACATGGCGTGCCAGATGTCATGGACGCGGAACGGTGTCAATGTTCCGCCGATCACGAGGGCGAGCGAGCTCTTCAGTCACCTGTTCGTGGCAGACGACGCCGCCACCCGACTCCGACGAACGCGTGCGTTCGACGTCAACTCCAGCATTCTCGACGCGGTCAATGACCAGGCCAAGGAGTTCCGCCGCGGCCTGGGCCGGCCCGACCAGCTCAAGCTCGACGAGTACATGACGTCAGTCCGCGAGGTCGAGCGCAGAATCTCGATGTCCACCGGCTGGGTCAACAGGCCCAAGCCCGAGGTGGAGATGCGCCCGCCCGAGGACGGGTCGTTCACCGAGACGCTGGACACCTTCTTCGATCTGATGGCCCTCGCGCTCCAGACCGACTCGACCCGGGTGGGCGTCCTGGAAATCCCGGGGGTCATCGACACGCAGAACCTCGGCCTGGCCGGCGGCTACCACGGCTTCTCGCACCACGGCAAGGCCGAGGTGCTCCAACGCGGGCTGCTGGTGATCGAGAAGTTCCAGATGGAAGCGCTCGCCCGGTTCCTCGACCGCCTGGCCTCGATGGAGGACTCTGACGGCGCGCCGCTGCTCGACCGCACGATGGTCGTGTTCGGCAGCGGAATGGGCAACGGCAGTTCCCACTCGAACAAGGACCTCCCGGTGCTGCTGGCCGGGGGCGGCTTCCGCCACGGCGGCCACAAGTCCTATCCGGTCGACCGGCGAGTGCCTCTGTGCAACCTCTTCACGACCGTGCTGCAGCGCTTCGGCGTCGAAATCGATCGCTTCAACAAGGCCACCGGCACGCTCGGGGACTTTGCCTGATGCTGCGGGCTCGCATCGTGGGCGTCGCCCTGGCCGGCGCGCTTGCCGTGTCGGCGGGGGAACCGGGGCCGTTCCTGGAACGCTACTGCATCCAGTGTCACGGACCGGATGTCAGGATGGCGGACCGGAGCTTCGAGTCGCTCGACGCCGACCTGACCGATCCGGATACCCTCCATCTGTGGCGGGAGATCCTGGACCGCCTCAATCTGGGCACCATGCCCCCCGAGGGAGCGGGCCAGCCCAGCGACCAGGAGCGGCAGGCGGTCATCGACACGATGACCGTGCTCGTGCGCGATGCGAGCACGGCGGCCGAGAGCCAGGGCCGCAAGACGCCGCTTCGCCGCCTGAACCGATACGAGTACGACCGAACCGTTCGCGACCTCCTGTCTTTGCAGGACCTGCTCGCGGACCCGACCGAAGGGTTCCCGCCCGATGCCGCTGACCACGGCTTCGACAACATCGGCGCGGCGCTGCAAACCACCGACTTCCTGCTCAGCGCGTACCTCGAAGCCGCGGAGCGGTTCGTAGACGCGGCGGTCGCCCCGGCCGAGCGTCCCGAAGTCCGGACGCGATCGTTCAGGGCGCAGTTCCACCCGACCCGCAACCGCCACGACGGGCAGGATGTTCCGGGCCTGTACCAGAACATTCGCAAGAACACCTCCGACCAGGGCGGGTTCCTGTGGCTGGACGACTTCCTGGAAGGCGTTCCCCACTCCGGCTACTACAGGCTGCGGTTCCGGGCCGAGGCGGTGAATCGCGAGTACCCGTACGACGAGCGGATCGTGGGCGTCCGCAAGGAGGATCCATTGCGCGTGGCCGTAGTGGCCGGCAGTGCACGGTACGGGGAGCTGGAGTTCCGCACGACTTCCGATCGGGTCGTCGCGGAGTTCGACCTAGCGGACGAAACTGACTGGTACGAGGCGCGCGTCTGGCTCGACGAGGGCTACCAGCCGCGGCTGACGTTCCCCAACGGTCCGAACGGGGTGAAGCCGCTCCGCAAGTCGCTGGTGACCAAGTATGCCGCTACGTTCCCGGAGTTCATTCGCGGCTACGTGGTGCAGGAGGGCCCGATCAATGCGGAGACGATCGCAAGCTCCTTCTCCCGCAGGGTGTCGAAGGAGGGCGCATCCACGACCGAGCTGACAACAGCCGGAACCTCCCGCTCCTTCAACCGCCGCGACGGATGGTCGACGTTCTTCCGGGAGTACCAGGGGCCCCGGGTCCGTGTCTACGAGATCGAGCTCGAGGGCCCGCTGCACGACACCTGGCCCCCACCGTCCCACGTTGCCCTGTTTGGCGACTTCGAGCCGATCCTGAAGAACGCCGAGCCGATCCTGGAGCGCTTCGCTTCGAAGGCCTTCCGGCGTCCGGCCGTTCCGTCCGAGATCGGCCCTCTCACGGATTTGGTGCGCGCCCGCGCCGAGAGGGGCGATTCCGAGCTCGACGCGCTCAAGGCGGGGCTCAGGGCTGTGCTGGCGTCCCCGGGTTTCCTCTACCTGCGCGAGGGCGACGGGCCGCTTGACCAGTACGCCCTGGCTTCCAGGCTGAGCTACTTCCTTTGGTCATCCATGCCCGACAGGGAGCTGCTCGCCACAGATCTCCGGGCTCCCAGGGCCTTGCGGGAGTCGGCCGAGCGGCTGCTGTCCGATCCGAAAGCGGATGCGTTCGCGAGGCGATTCACCGCACGATGGCTCGAACTGTACAAGATCGGCACGATGCCGCCGAGCCCGAGACAGTTCCAGCAGTATTACGTCGACGGCCTCGAGACAGCGATGCAAGAGGAGGTCCGGCTCTTCTTCCAGCACCTCCTCGAGCACAACGAGCCGGTCGCCCGCTTCATCGATGCCGACTACACGTTCGTCAACGGCGGCCTCGCCCGTTTGTATGGCTTTGACGGGATCCGGGGCTCCCGGTTCCGGAGAGTGGCTCTCGAGGACAGCCGGCGCGGCGGCCTGCTGGGCATGGCTGCCGTCCTCACCGCCAGCGCCAACGGCATCGACACGTCGCCGGTGGTCCGGGGCGTGTGGGTGCTGGAGAACATTCTCGGAACCCCCCCGCCTCCGCCTCCGCCCGATGTCGAGCCGCTGGAGCCCGACATCCGCGGCATGCGGACCATTCGCGACCAGCTTGCCGCGCACAGAAAGATCCCGACTTGCAACGCTTGCCACCAGCGAATCGACCCATTGGGATTCGCGCTGGAGAACTTCGATCCGATCGGCGGCTGGAGAGAGCGCTACCCGCGCGTGTCGGGTCCTTCTCCAAGGGTCGATTCCTCCGGCACGCTTCCTGGCGGCGAGTCGTTCGACGGCATCGTCGGCCTCAAGCGAATCCTCTCGGAGCGCCATGGCGACCGGTTCGCCCGGAACCTGACGGCGAAGCTGCTGACCTACGCTACGGGCCGCGTCGTAGGGCCAGCCGACGAGCAGGCCATCGAAGCCATCGTGGGGTCGCTCCATCGCAAGGGCGGCGGGCTCCGCGACCTCGTACTGCTGGTCGTCGAGAGCGAGCCGTTTGCTGTCGACTGACCCTCAGCGACATTCGCTGGATTTCCGATCGCTGCTGCTGGTTGTGGGTTTAGGGGAGCTCCAATCCCCAACGCGATCCACTTCGATTCCTTGACCGTCGCGACGGCATAGGGGCATGGTTACGGTGAAAACCCCCGCAACCACAAATGGATGCTGCGGCACTCCACCCACCGGCCCCGGGGATCCAGGTTCGCTGCTCCGGCAGCGGGAACGCTACCCCTGTAGCTGATGTCGACATCACGCGCATCTATGCGATCAGCGTGGTCACGGCGCGGACCATTCAGTCCGAGATCGGTCTGGACCTGCCTAGTTCCCACAGCGTTGGGAGTTCCATCCGCCGCCATCCTGCCGCGTTCCATGGAATCGCATCGCCGTCACACGGAAGCACTGGCCCTGGCGGTAGGTCTTGCGGGCGAGTCTGCTCCGGCAGCGGGAACTGGCGCGATGTTCGCGCCACTCGGATCAAGCGGTACATGCCCGCGAAATCCAGGTCGTCGAGGGTCGCGCCCGGACAGGGTGCCGCGTCGAACTGTCCGGAGCGCAACAATTCCCCTCGCATCAAAATGCTCGACCGGCGCGGTGTTGAGACCGGCCACCAACTCGGCTGGCGTCCAGACTCGCTCGCGGGGCTGCGGCCCTGCGTGTCAGGGAAGCCAGAGGATGCCCTTGGCCAGGGCGATGAGCGCTACCACTACGAGCGCCGCCACGGCCAGGCCGTTGATGTCCACGCGGAAGCGCTGATAGAAGGCTCCCAGCCCCTTTCCGAGGCCGAGATCGAACAGATGGACGAACAGCAGCGAATTGCCCGCAGTGGTGTCCTCCTCCTCGCGGCCCGTGCTCGGGTCCCAGCGGGCGGCCGTGTCGAGCCGCTCGTAGAAGGGATTCAGGCGCTGCCTCGATTCAGGGGCAGTCAGCAGGCTTACCGCCGCTAGGGAAGCGAATCCGGCGAGCAGCGCTATGCCGAAATTCGCCGCCTCCCACTGCAGCAGGACCCCGTGCTCGGCGTGCGTGAGCCAGAAGAATACCGCCGAAGAGACGACCAGGCTCGCCAGCGCACCCCACCGATTCGATCGTCTCCAGGAGATGGCCCCGAACATGCTGATTCCCATGAATGCGGCGATTGTCTCCGTGAACAGGAACGCCTGCAGGACACTGCCCACGTACAGACCGAACACGACACCCAGCAGCGTCATCCCCACGCCCGCGAACCGCCCGGCCCACAGGTAGTGGCGGTCGCTGCGGTCCTTCGTGACCCAGCGGCGATAGAAGTTCTGCGTGAAGAGCGCGGCGCTGTCGACCATGAACGCCGAACCGGTTGACATGTTTGCCGCCAGCACGCAGGCGATCATCAGCCCGAGCCCTCCGGGAAAGAGCAGCTCGCGGGTCGCGTAGCCGAAGGCGTCCTCCGGATCGGCGAAGGCGGCCTCGCCCCGCTGGATGATGAGCGTTGCCACGATCACTCCGACCAGCGCCCAGCCGATCGTGCAGAAGCGCTTGATGAAGTTCCCGTAGGCCATGCCTATGCGGCAGGAGCGCTCGTCCCGGCCCGTTCCCACGCTCGCGAGGATATGGGGCTGCGCGACGATCCCGATCAGCCCGTTGAGCGTAAGCATCACGATCGTGAACACTCCCACGTCCCCGGGCGTCACCATCGACAGCATGGACGGGTCGAGCGTCTCGCGGATCCCGGTGAAGCCGCCGGTCTCGCGCAGCCCGATGGGGATGAGCAGGAAGCTGAGGGCCACGATGAACATGCTCTGCACGAAGTCGGTGTAAGCGGCTGACACGAGACCGCCCACGAAGCTGTACAGCAGGAACGTCCCGGTCATGGCGAGCACCACGGCATTCGCCGACACGGCCTCCCCCGACGCGACGCTGACCAGCTTGCCGGCGCCCTTCAGCATCGCGCCCATGTTGAACGTGAAGTAGGCCAGCGCGAAGACGGTGTAGACCGCGCCCATCCACTCTCCGTAGCGGTCCTCGTAGACTTCCCCGGTGGTGGTGCGGCGGAAGCGGCGGAACAGCGGGGCGAGGATCCAGTAAAACGGCGTGATGAAGAGGTTCTTCCACTGGTACCAGATCCCTGCGTAGCCGGACTGGTACACCTTCCCGGCAAGCGAGACCGGCATCTCCGCGTGGGTGCCGACGCCCAGCGCCTGGCCGATGACCAGCCAGACGTTGAAGCTACGGTTGCCGAGGAAGTAGTCCGCAGTCTTGCTGACCTTGCGGGCCGCGATCAGCCCGACCGCGACCATCCCGGCGAAATACACTGCGATTACGATCCAGTCGATCGGTTGGAGGCTGGTCTGCATGTGGCGAGCCGACCATTATACGGGGCGGCTTCCCCGCCGGCTTGCAGCGCCTGCGGCAGCGAAGACGGCGGCGCTCGCCGCGATGCCTGCGGGCACTGGCTGGAGCCAGCCGCCAATGGCGTCCGGGGCGAGCAGCGAGATGCCCGCTGCGGCCAGCGAGGAGGCGATAGCCGTCAGCGCCGTCCGCTGCCCCGGTCGCTGGGAGTACAGGCCTGCCGCCAGCGGGACGAACAGCGTGATTGTCAGCAGGCTGTAGAAGAAGCCCAAGGCTGACAGGATGGAACGGAACTGCCTCGCCAGGAGTATGCCCAGCCCGCCTGCCGCCAGCGCTGTGAGCCGGGACCACCTCAGCAGCTCGGCGTCGGCCAGCCGGCGGCCCGAGAGCGGCTCGAGCACGTCTCGCACCGCCGAGGTCGTGATCATGAACAGCACGGCATCCGCGGAACTGACCTCTGCCGAGAAGATCGCGGCCAGCATCAACGCTCCCAGCCAGGCCGGCGCGGCCTCGCCGAACAGCTTCACCAAGGCCATGCCGGGGTCCTCCAGCTGGGGGAACTGCACCCTGGCGGCCATGCCGAGCAGCACGGGCAGGAAGGCGAAGGCCAGGAGCGCGCCTCCCTGCAGGCCCACACCGAACCGCACGGCCTTCTCGTCTCTTGCCCCGTAGAGCTTCTGAAGAAGGCCGGGCGAGACCACGAACGCCGGAGCCAGCATCAGGACCAACCGCGTCGTTTCCGCCAGCCCGGCTCCGTCCACCCGCAGGGCCTCGGTGCCGGGGGCGGCCTCCGCGAGCGCCTGCCAGCCGCCGACAGCGGTCACCATCCACGGAACGGCGACGGCGAACCCCACGACCTTCACCCCGACTTGGAGGGCATTGACCCACGCTGCCGACCGCAGGCCGCCCATCATGAAGTACAGCGTGGCCACCGCCCCGCCGACCGCCGTTCCCCAGGCCGCGGGGACGCCCGCTACCACTTGCAGCACCAGTCCGGCGGCAATGATCTGGCCTGCGAGGATGGCCGGCGCGCCGCACAGCAGGGTTGCCGCCGCGATCCTGCGCGTTGCCCGGCCGTAGCGGGTCTCGAGGTAGTCGCCGACTGTGTAGAGACCGTGTGTGCGCGCGGCCCGGTGGATGCGCGGACCGATCGCCAGCGCGAGCGCGACAGAGCCGATTCCCGCCGAGCCGACCCACCACCAGGCGGGCAGCCCCGCGGTGTAGCCGAACTCGGCAGCGCCCACAGTGCTGCCCGCTCCGAGATTCGCTGCCAGGAAGGTGGCGAAGAGTAGGGACGGCGGTAGCCTCCGGCCTGCAACGAAGAACTCCTCGGCACTCCGCACCGACCGCGACGCCCAGCTCCCTACCAGCAGGAGCAGAAGACAGTAGCCGGTCAGGAACAGCAGCACGGAGCGAGTCCCGGACGTGCAGCCGCGATCCGCCGGGCAGTGCTATGGCGCTGCCAGTGGATGCGGGCCAAGCCCGGAGGGAGCGAGTGGCGTTCCCAACATTAGCTGAACTTCGCCCTCCGCCTCCGAACCGGGATCGCGATCGCGGAGGGTCATCTCGACGCGTAGCGTCGAGACCGGTGGGCGTTACGCCCCTTCGGGCGGGGCGGATGGCGCCTCACCGCCGGCGAAGGCGTGTCGAGCGCGGCACCGAACCCGGCTACCGTCTCGCGCGGTATCGATTTCCCCACCAGCCGCTCGATCGCGGCGAGTTGCCCGACCTCCTCCGGCGCCGCCAGCGAGACCGCGTGCCCGCTCGCTCCAGCCCGCGCGGTCCGGCCGATGCGGTGCACGTAGTCTTCGGGCACGTTCGGCAGGTCGAAGTTGATGACGTGGCTGATTCCCTCGACATCGATGCCGCGGGCGGCGATGTCGGTGGCGATCAGCGTGTCGATCCGGCCGTCGCGAAAACTGGCGAGTGCGCGGGTCCTCGCGTTCTGGCTCTTGTTGCCGTGGATCGCAGCCACCTGCCTGCCGGACTTCTCCAGCCGGCGGGCCAGTTGATTGGCGCGGGCCTTCGTCCGCGTGAAGACCAGGGTCGGTCCCATCTCCGCGCGGTCAAGCAGTCTGCTCAGCAGGTCCTTCTTGCCGGTCATCTCCACCGGGTGGACTACCTGCCTGATGGTGCTGACCGGCGTGGCCCGGGGGGTGACTTCGATCAAGACGGGATTTCGGGCGGTCCTCCGGATGAGTGCTTCGGCCTCCTTGGGCATGGTTGCCGAGAAGAATAAGTTCTGTCGGTTCGGGGGCAGCGCCTCGAGAATGCGACGGATAGCGGGCAGGAATCCCATGTCGAGCATGCGATCCGCCTCGTCGAGGACCAGCGTCTCGATCCGGTCCAGCCGCACCTGCGCCCGCCCGAGATGATCGAGCAGCCTTCCAGGGGTTGCGACGAGCAAGTCCAGACCCTCTCGGAGCTGGCGCTCCTGCGGCTTCATGCCTACCCCGCCGAAGATGGCGGTGCTGCGCAGGCGCAGGTGACGGCCGTAGTCGCGAGTCGCGCCGGCAATCTGGGCGGCCAGCTCGCGCGTCGGTGTGACCACCAGCGCGCGCGGAGCGGTCGTCGGCCGGCCGGTCGACAGCCGCTGCAGGATGGGCAGCAGGAAGGCTGCCGTCTTGCCGCTGCCCGTCTGTGCGCAGGCGATCAGATCCCGCCCTTCGAGGGCGGCAGGAATGGCCTGCGCCTGGATCGGCGTGGCGATTTCGTACCCTGCGCGATCGACCGCGCGCAGCAGTTCCGGGCGCAGGCCCAGTTCAGTGAATTTCATGTAGGTTCAATCTCCAGTTCCCGCGCCCACCCAGACGCGTACCTCTACCGGTGTCGGTGTGCCGCCATGGCGCGCTATTACCCGTCGGATAGAAGGGTTGTGGCCCGCCGGGACGGCGGCCTTCGAGAAATAATCGAGCAGTTAGGGAAGGGACCGTAGTCGCACCCAGCAACGCTCGCTACTTTGAGCGAGGCTTCCGGGTGAAAGAAGACTGCTCGTGATTCAAAAGCTATTCAATGGTAGCACGAATGTTAACGCGGTATTTCGCCGACGCTCGCATCGGCCCCTCCGTCCGGCCGTTTGGTCCCGCTGGGGGCAGCGCCTCGCCGCACCAGCCAGCGGGCACGAGCATGGCCACGGCCGCCCGGATGGCTGTCGAGTCCCAGTACTCCCAGGACAGGTCGGGTTGCTCCGCGACCAACGCGTGCAAGGCCGCAGTCAACAAGGCGAGGTGGCGTCCCCAGCGGGATTCGAACCCGCGTTGCCGCCGTGAAAGGGCGGTGTCCTAGGCCGGGCTAGACGATGGGGACGCAAGACCGGAAGCGCCGCGCAACGCTCCCTTCTTCGATGCTAGCACGGGTGATCCGCGCGCCTCGATTCTCCGTTCGACCCGCCTAGAGCGATCCAATCTACGGCCGGGACGGCAGGACCTTACGCAGGGGGTGCCTCGGGGAATGAGGGTTCGAATAGCGCTCGCGCACGATGTCTGGCGCTCTTGCACCCGGCACCAGTGATTCTCGGCGGTCCGCGCCGCCACGCCCGTGGGGGCGCTCAGGGTGTCTCGGTGTCTTCGACGATGCTCAGCAGTTCGGGACAGGCAAGAATCGCGGGCCAGGTGCCGCTGCCAGCGCGTATTTCGGTCACGATGCCGGTGGACCGCAGCTGGTGGAGTATTCGGTTGGCGGTCGAGCCCGGTAGTTCCGTCCCCTTTGCGAACTCGGACCCGGCGAACACCGGCCTCGAGAAGATCCAGTCCAGGGCTCGGATCGCGTGTCGGGAACGAGTCGCGTTCGGGATCCGGTCCCTGAGGCGCCCGTAGAGATCCAGAATCCTCCGGGCCTTGGCGAGGCTGTCGACTGCCTGGTCGTGGACGGCCTCGAGAAAGAACCGGCACCAGCCTGTCCAGTCGTCGTCGCGGGAAACAGCCAGAAGCCTCTCGTAGTACTCGTCTCGCTTCGCTTCGAATTGGGCGCTGACATTCAAGACCGGTCGTCGTGTGATTCCGCGCTGCCACAGGTACAGGGGCACCAGCATGCGACCCAGGCGGCCGTTCCCGTCAAGAAACGGATGCAGCGCTTCGAACTCGGCGTGCAGGATTCCGGCCTGGACCAGACGGTCCGGCGTGTCGGAGCGGATGTAGCTCTCCCACCTGTCCATCGCGTCCTCGAGCCTGTCGGCACCGATTGGCACGTACGTCGCGTCCTCTGCCGAGCATCCGGGAGGTCCGATCCAATTGGGAATCCTGCGGAACTCTCCGGGCGCCATGCCGCTCCCCCGGGCCCCCGAGAGCAGGACTTGATGCGCTGCGAGGATCACCCGCCGTGATATCGGCAGCTCTTCCAGCATTTCCTCGGCCTTGCGGGTCGCCGCCTGGCAATTGAGGACTTCACCCAAGTGGCGGGAGCGTTCCTTGGAGGACGGCCGGCGCCCGGCCTCGTACTCCAGCACCTCGCCCATCGTGGCCTGCATTCCTTCGATGCGGGAAGACAGGACCGCCTCGCGTGTGGCGAGTGACGCCAGCAGCACTCCCCGATTTCCCATTGCCGCCACCATGCCGTCGTATCGGGCGACAGCGCCGTGAGCCGGGCCGATCAGGGGTAGCAAACTCTCCCAGTCGAGGCGCTGCTCCGGCGGGAACATCCGGTCGTGATAGTGAACTGCCAGCATGATTGGTCGATCCGGGCCCTAGTGTTGGAGCCGGCGTTCAGGATGCCGCCCGGCACTCCATCCACATTCAGCCTCTAGCTTGTGATTGCCCATAGAATGAGCCCATTATACATGGCTGCCCACTTCCTAGCTATTTCCGGGACGCCGCGGCTCTAGCGTCCTGCCGGTGGATGACAAGGTGAATGGTTTCCCACCCCAGTCCTTTTCCGGGACACTGACGCGGATTCCTGCCGATTTCGGGTTGCGCCCGCTCAGTCCCAGGTCCGCGCCACGAAGCTTGCGTCCTTCCCGGTCAGACTCCCGAGCCGCGTGGCCCACCTGCCGCGCGGACCAGGCTTCCAGCGCCTCTTCCAGCGGATCCGCCGCCAGCCGGCTCCAAATTCCGTGTCAGCTCGCCTGCGACGGCATCTGACAGCGCCCCGTCTGCGGCCTCACCCGCGCCCCGATCCGCCGCAACAGCTCCTGACTGAGATGCGACGCCAGTTGGCATACGTGCTTCACTTTCCGGCAGCCCGCCATCCAGGCCGCCACGCGGGTGGCCAGCACCGTCGCCGGCCAAGGCGGGAAACGACCCATCTGGCGCCGGTCCCGCACATCCCGCATGAACTCCCAAGGCTCGCCCCAGCGCTGCCAACCGGGCATGATGAGTGGCCTCCATTCCCGCCGCCTGGCTGCCTCCATTCCCGCCCGCCAGTTGCTGGCGCGCGTGCTTGCGCAGCGGGTAGACAACCACCCACTTGCCCCCCCGTGGTGGACGCAGCCGCTCGCCCGCCGCGGATGCGGCCACAGCCTTGCGTCGAACCCACCTCAATGCGGGTCGTGGCCGCGCAACCCGTCCCGCGGAACAACTCCGCATCCACGAGCGCTCTTTCGAGCAACAGGTCATGTCCATGCCTCAGCCACTGCCGCCCCAAGCTCGGCCCCGGAACCCACGAGGCGAGTGCCGGCACAGCCCCGCGCTCGGTCAGAATCAGGAACAGGCGAGGCGCTGGCGCCGCCGCCTGCCAGCCGACCTTAGCCAGCCAGAGATCGCCCAGGACCGCGACATGCCGCAGCCAGCTTCCGCAGAACTTGCGGTACTCGAGATCGTGGTGTTCGCGCAGCAGCGACTCGAAGCGGTCCCGCTCACCTGGGCGCACCAGCAGACCCTGCGTCGCGCGCAACGCGATCCGGTCCGCTGCCCTGCCACGCCCGGCCCTTGTTTGTCCGGACCCGGGGGCGCAACCGCATCCGCAAGTGCTTCTGGCCCGGAATCAAACCGTCAGCCTAGCTGCCTGTTCCGACTGGCAGAACTCGCGCAAGGTCCCGCCGTCCCTCCCGGGACTTGGATTTCGATGGCGCGCCGGAGGCGCTATCGCATCGCGAGTTCCGTCTCGGGCTCGGGCGGCCGCGCGGCGACCAGCTCTCCAGCACCGAGACCGGACAGGATCACCGCTTCCGTGTCGCTCACCGATCCCACTTCCACCTCGCGACGCGTGAAGCGGCCGTCCTGCTCCACCCACACAGAGGTTGCCTCGCCCCCATTTTCGAGCGCAGCCCTCGGAACGACGAGTACGTTCTCCAGTTCTTCGAGGATGATGTCTGCGGAGGCGGACAGATCCGGCTGTATCCGATCGTCGGGTTCGAGGATCTCGACCTCCACGGGAACCTGCTTGAGCCACTCGCCCCGGGATCCGCGGGAGCCTGGCGGGCCCCGCCGGCCTCCGCTGCTCCCGCCTGCAACAGCCATCGCACCCAGGGTCCTGACCCGTCCGGGGAACTCGATTCCCGGGTAGGCGTCCAGCTGGACCCGGACCGGCGAACCCATCTTGACCATGTGGCTGTCAGCCTGGTTGAGGTTCGCGTACACGGCCATGTTCGAAAGGTCGACCACGCGCATGAACGTGGCGCCGCCGTAGACCTCGTCTCCGGGCGAGGCCTGCTGGAAGCTGCCCCTCGAGTACATCGTCTCGATCACGACCAGGCCGCCTACCGGGGTCCGCAGCCGCATCTTGTCCATGTCGGCCATCGTGCGGTCCAACCGTTTCTGGTCCTGCTCGATCGTGATGTCGAGGCTCCGGGTCTCGGCAGCGTCGGCGGCCTCCTGCAGGCGCACCTCGCCCTCGAGCTGGGCCGACGACGCCCGCCCCTCCTGCGCCATCAGATCGAAAATCTCGGCCTGGATGGCGGACCGCACTTCCGCAGTCTGGAGGTCGAGTTCCGACTTCTCTGCTTCCGCCTTGGTGGTTCGGAAGGTCTGCCGCAGGGTCTCGGTCGTAATCAGCATCTCTGCCTTGCGGGTCCCGGCCAGGGCCTTGGTCTGGGCCAGCATCGAAGCGAACGTGTCGAGCTGCTCCTCAGTCCTCTCGGATTCGAACTCCGCCACCACGTCGCCGGCCTGAACGACCGAGCCCGGTTCCGCTAGGGAACTGATGGTCAGCCCTCCTCCTCCACCGCGATCGCGGCCGCCCCGCATTCTCGGGGCGCGGATCATTGCGAAGTTGGTTGCTCCGATGGTTCCGCCGATCCGAATCGACTTCCGGAAATCTCGTACCTCCGCTGCGACGGTCGGGATCACGGTCGGCGCCGTGACAGCCTGCTCCGCGGCCGCCGGCTTCAGGGACGTGTAGATCCCTAGGCCGATCGCCAGTCCCGCAAGCAGGGCGAGTCCGAGGCCCCACATGGGGAGGCCCGGCTTGCCCCGGTCAGGGTCAGGCACCATCTCGGGTCCGGGCTCTTGCGCTGGTTGCGGGGACTTTTGCGGGGATGGCGATGCGAAGAACAAAGGCCGTGACAGCCAGGAAAGCGTTGGTTCGATAGTCATGGACAGAGTTCCTCCGGCGAGTTCGCGCAGCTTCTCCCGTTGGTATATGGCGAAGGTCAGTCGCGAAAGGTTATGCTCCCCGTGCCAAAAGGTTCCTCGATGCTTGCGTCTCAAGCGCCCGCGGTGGCTGCACGATCTCCGGCGACTGGATCCCTCGACCATCGCGGTGACCTGCCGGTCCCGGACTGAGTCGTCCCAGCGCCGAGCGGCTGGCGCGGGTCGCGTCCCGGGCGCCAGTCAACCTCGAATCCGGGGCCGGGACTCCCTGGCGCGTTCCTTCGCACATTGCATCGCGCATCGGTCTTGCTCGACCCACACTGGCAGTGACGGGACAGTGCGACAATGGGCGGGTCCGGAGGGGTCGAGCCTTCGGTCTTCACGGCCGGAATTGCGGCCCGGTCAGGCGGTTTAGCGCCGATCATCGGCAACTGCGAGAGCTTTGATGGACTTGAAGAGACTACTCACTCCGAGCCGCAGGGCGGTCGTTCGACTCCTGCCCGTATTGGCCGCGGCACCCCTGCTGCTCCTCCCTGTCTCCGGCGAGCGCGATACGGATGCGGTCGGTCGCTACATGGAGCATGTCCGGTTCCTGGCGGCCCCGGAAATGCGCGGCCGGGGCGTGGGAATGCCCGAACTGGACCAGGCAGCGGAGTACATTGCCGAAGCCTTCCGGCAAGCCGGTCTCGAGCCGGCCGGCGAGGGTGGCGCCTTCCTGCAGCCCTTCGAAGTCACCACGGGCGCCAGCATGGGCGAGAGCAACAGCCTGCGGGTCGAGCGCCCTAGGGGACCGGCCGAACTCGAGGTCGGCGAGGAATACATCCCGATCAACTTCTCGTCGAGTGGACGGGTCGAGGGCGAGGTCGCGTTCGTCGGCTACGGGGCGACCGCCGAGGAGTTCCAGTACGACGACTATTTCCACTTCGATGTTCGCGACAAGATCGTGCTGCTGATGCGCTACGAGCCCGACTTCTTCCGCGCCGGCGACGATGAAGGCGGCGCGCGCGGCCAGAGAGGCAGGGCCAGGCGCTACACCCGGCATTCACACCTCATTTCCAAGGCGATCCAGGCCCGCAACCGGGGTGCCAAGGCCGTACTGCTCGTCGACACCCGGTCCCGGGGGCGACGCGCGAACAGGATGATCCGATTCGGGAGCGTCTCCGGGCCCTCCGATGCAGGGATCCCGATGGTCCAGGTGAGGAGCGACATCGTC
The DNA here is from genome assembly GCA_965263255.1 of Bryobacterales bacterium. Lineage (GTDB taxonomy): Bacteria > Acidobacteriota > Terriglobia > Bryobacterales > UBA6623 > VXMF01. Next base: position 3,902,264 of record CBDHHA010000008.1, on the reverse strand, counting down.
GAGAGGTGGCTGCGGGGCTCCGGACGGTCGCTGAGGGTGCTCGAGCGTGACATCGAGGCCTCGAAGCAGCCGCAGTCATTCGCCCTTGCATCCTCGCTGCGCGTCGAGCTGTCGGTGGACGTCGAGCACGAGCGCGCGATGGTGAGCAACGTTGCAGGATTCCTTCCCGGCGCGACCGACGAATACATCGTCGCCGGGGCCCACTACGATCACCTAGGGCTCGGGGGCGAGGGCTCCCTGTCTCCATCGGGCGCGGAGCGAGTCCACCCCGGTGCGGACGACAACGCCTCGGGCGTCGCCGCGATCCTCGAGCTAGCGCGTCTCCGGGCGGATCGCGAGACTCCGGCGAGGCTGGGAATGCTGTTCGTCGCGTTCGCGGCGGAGGAGATCGGGCTGCTCGGTTCCAGCCATTGGGTGGACCATCCCACTAGGCCTCTGGACAAGGCCGTCGCGATGCTCAACTTCGACATGGTCGGCCGCATCGACGACCGCAAGCTGTACGTCGGGGGCATCGGCACTGCAGAACCGTTCGCGACGCTAGTGGAGGAGGCGTCGGCGAACCACGACCTCCGGATCGACTCTTCGCGCGCAGGGAGCAGCTCCAGCGACCATACGTCGTTCCTAGCGAAGAAGATCCCTTCCCTCTTCTTCTTTTCCGGATTGCATACCGACTACCACAAGCCCACGGACACTGCTGACAAGATCAATGGCGAGGCCGCCGTTTCGTTGGTGGAGCTAGCCGACGAGATCGTTGGGGGGATTGACGCGGAGCCGGCTCGCCTCGCCTTCGTGGAGACCGCTCCCGAACGGGGCGGGGGCGGCGATGGCGGCGGGGGCGGCGGCTACGGGCCTTGGTTCGGATCCATTCCCGATTTCGGCGAGGTGCCGGAGGGCGTCAAGTTCGCCGACGTGCGGGCCGGGTCGCCTGCCGCCGAGGCGGGCCTCCAGGGCGGGGACATCCTGACGCACTGGAACGACGCCGCCATCACGAACCTCTACGACTTCACCTACGCTCTCCGCGACTCCGAGGTAGGAGAGGTCGTGAGCGTCCGAGTGCTACGGGACGGCAAGGAGGTCACTGCCGAGGTGACCCTGGCGGAGCGGCCCTAACGGGCCGGCCCCGTCCCGGATGTCGTTCCGGCGTGCGGAGCGGACGTGCCACGAATGCTGCGATCGCGACCGGCTGCGACGCTGCTGTACCAGCTGGCGCTGCGTGACTTCAGGCAGCGCTATGCCGGCTCCGCGCTCGGCTGGCTCTGGGGCGTCATCCATCCCCTCGTCCTCCTGGCGGTTTACACGTTCCTGTTCGAGACCGCGTTCGGTGCGAGGCTTCCTCCGGACGAGGCAACCCAGAGCTATCCCCTCTTCCTGCTGGCAGGGCTGCTGCCGTGGATGCTGTTCTCCGAGACGGTCACGCGATCGGCGACCGTGTTGATCGATCACTCCGTGCTCATCAAGAAGAGTGTCTTCCCGTCGGAGGCCTTGCCAGCGAGCATCCTGCTTTCGACCGCATTCGGCCACCTTCTGGCACTCGGCGTCCTTCTGGCAGCTGCGTCCGTGCTGGATCGGCTGCCGGGAGCCTCGCTGCTGCTGGTCCCGGCCTGGCTTGGACTCCTCGGGATGCTCACGCTGGGCCTGGCCTGGATCGTCGCGGCGCTGCAAGTGTACATCCGGGACACTGCGCAAGTGCTCAGCGTGACGCTGACCGCTTGGTTCTGGCTGACACCCGTCTTCCTTCCGGAGAGCTTCTACCGGGGCAGGCTCGACACAGTGCTGGAATGGAATCCTCTCCGCTATGCCGTGCTCGGCTATCGAAGCGCGATTCTCGGGGGAGACATGCCCTCCGCAGGCCAAACGGGGGTCGCGTGCGCATACGCGCTAGTCATGCTGGTCGGTGGCGGATTGTTCTTCCGCCACGCCAAGAAGGGGTTCCCGGACGTCATCTAGGAGCCAGTCTGGCTTCCAGCGCGAAGCCGCGCCGTGGTGGAAGCATGCGAGAGTCATGAAGCCGCCAGGCGAACCTGAAGCGCCGCATGCGTCCGCCCGGAAGCCGAGTGGAACTCGAGACTCCGTAAGATAGGGGCATACCGCGCCCAGCGCGATGGATCGCAGCCTTGGCCAGGATCGCGTTCAACTGCGTTTCCAAGAGTTACGCCGCTTACTCCCGCCCCTCCGATCGGTTGCGCGAACTAGCCTGTCCGCGCCGACGACGCGCCAGCGCCGAGTTCTGGGCCCTGCGGGAGGTCTCCTTCGAGTGCTCGGCCGGCGAGACGCTCTGCATCATCGGGGCGAACGGCTCCGGCAAGAGCACGTCCCTGCAGCTTGCCGCCCGCATTCTCCGCCCGACAGCGGGCGCCGTAGAGGTCGAGGGCCGGGTGGCCGCGCTGCTGGATCTCGGGGCTGGATTCCATCCGGAATTCACCGGGCGCGAGAACGCCCGCTTGAGCGCCGCGCTCCACGGGTTGTCGAACCGGGAAATCCGCGCGCAGCTACCGGCCATCGAGGAGTTCGCCGAGATCGGCGATTTCATTGACCGGCCGGTCAAGACGTACTCGAGCGGCATGCTGGTCCGGCTGGCGTTCGCGGTTGCCATCAGCGTGACGCCGGATGTCCTCCTCGTCGACGAAGCGCTAGCGGTCGGGGACTACTATTTCCGCCAGCGCTGCCTGAGACGGGTCCACGAGCTACGTCGCAGGGGGGTGACAATCCTGTTCGTGTCGCACTCCATGGCGGACGTCCAGGCACTCGGGACCCGCGCCCTGTGGCTGGACCAGGGGCGCGTGGCCGATCACGGCGACCCGAGCGCGGTCGCGCGCAGGTATCTCGCGCGCATGAACGAGAGGGACCGGGCCGGCCAGGCCGCCGCAGACGGCGAGCCGCCGCCCGCCAACCCCGCCGACGATTCAGCGCCAGTGCAGGGAGTTCCGAACGCCGACCGCCGTTTCGGCACGGGACGGGCCGAGGTCTCGGGTATCACGGTTCTCGACGCGGCCGGCCGCCCGGCACGCGCCCTCGTGCCTGGCCAGACCGCGACCGTGCGGATCTCCGCGCGCGCCCGGGACCATGTAGCGAGTCCGAACATCGGGTTCATGATGAGGAACCATCTCGGCATCGACTTCGCGGGCACGAACACGGCACGCGAGGGGCATATTCTCGACCCGATGCAGCCCGGCGAGACGAGGACCGTTGACTTCCATGTCCGCTTTCCCGAGCTGTACGCCGGGTCGTTCTCGTTCGCGCCGGCCATCGCGGACGGCGACCTCCGCGAATACGAAATCTGCGACTGGATCGACAACGCCTTGGCTATACCGATGGAAGAGGGGCTTGGAGAGGTGTACGGATACATGCACCTGCCCTGCAGCGTCGAGGTCAGGGGCCTGCCGGAGGGCCGTCGGACGGGCCCGGTGGCCGCGGGATGAGCCGACCTCGCACCTGGGCGGCCTTCATCGCTACCGCCGCCTTCCTCCTTCTGGGGGCGCCGGCCTTGTTGGTTGCCCTCGCCGTACTCCTCGCCTGCGCCGATTTGGCTGCGATCCTGCCCCGCCGGGCGAAGCGTTCCGCCGCGCGGGAGGTCTCCAAGGAGGGCGTTAGCGTCGTCATTCCCACTTGGAACGGGCGCGAGCACCTCGCACGGAACCTGCCCTCGGTCTTGGCGGCCCTCGAGGGCAATCCGGAGAGCGAGGTCCTGGTGATCGAGAACGGTTCCGACGACGGCACGGCTGAGTTCCTGGCCGAGTCATTCCCGTCGGTGCGCGTGGTGGAGCTGGGCTCGAACATAGGCTTCGGGCGGGCATCGAACCACGGCTTCACGCTGTCCCGCCACGACATCGTGGTCCTGCTGAACAACGACATGCGCGTCGAGCCGGACTTCCTGGAGCCTCTGCTCGATGGGTTCCGGGATCCTCGGGTGTTCTCCGTGACTGCCCAGATCCGCTTCCCTGATCCCGCTAAGCAGCGTGAGGAGACCGGTCTCACGATGGGGCGATGGGTACGGGGCAGGGTCCACCTCCAGCACGTTGTCGACGAGCAGGTGGACGAGCTCTTCCCGACCTTTTACGCAGGCGGGGGGTCGTCGGCGTATGACCGCCTGAAGGTTCTCGAGCTGGGCGGATTTGACGAGATTCTGGCACCGTTCTACATGGAGGACGTCGATCTCTCGTACATGGCGTGGAAGCGCGGCTGGATCAACCTGTACGCGCCACGCAGCGTCGTGCACCATGAGCATCGCGGCACGATCGGCAGGCACTTCAGCCCGGACTTCATCGAGCGCGTCCTGCAGAAGAACCGGCTCCTGTTCGCCTGGAAGAACATGCACCACTGGGGGCGCCTGACGGCACACTTCGGCTGGCTGTACGCGGACTTGTGGATCTCCCTGGTCGCCGGGCCGTCCAACGGCCGGCCCGATGCGAGAGCGTTCCTGCAGGCCGCCGGCCAGTCGCTGCGGGCAGCCGCGCGGCGGGCGAGTGCCCGGCGGCTGGCGGAGATTTGGGACGCGGAGGCGCTCCGGCGACCGCTCGGCGGGTTCTTCCGCGATCGCTACCACCGGATCGAGGGCAAGGCCGAAGCGGACATGAACGTGCTCTTCGTGTCCCCGTATCCCATCGAGCCGCCGACTCATGGCGGAGCGGTCTTCATGAAGCAGGCCCTCGAAGGGCTTGCCCGTCGATGCCGTGTGCATCTACTCTGCCTCGTGGAAGGCGAAGAGGACCTGGCCCGTCACGCAGGCCTGGCCAGTAGGTGCGCCAGCGCCGAGCTGGTTCCGCATGACCCCCGTCAGCGTCGTGGCGCCCCGATCCTCTGGCCGCATTCGGCCCAGTCGTTCTGGGATCCAGGCCTGCTGTGGAAGATACACCGGACGATCATGCTGCGTAGGATTGACGTCGTGCAGCTCGAGTACGCCCAGCTTGCGTCGTACGGGGAGCGCTTCCGCCAGATTGTCTGCTGCCTGTTCGAGCACGACCTGCACTTCCAGTCCGTCCAACGCGCGATTCTCTCCGGCAGCCCCGCATGGATCCTGGGTCGGGCCTACGAGTACCTGCGGGCGCTGCGCTTCGAGATGCAGGCCCTGCCGCGGTTCGATGCCATCCAGGTCTGCAGCGGTCAGCAGCGCAGCACGCTCGCAGGCCTGCTCGGCGACAGGCCGCCGGTACTCGACCATCTCCGGACCGGGATCGACGTGTCCGCCTATCCTTGCGAGATCGACGGCCGCGAACCCGACACAATGCTCTTCGTCGGCAATTTCCGGCACACACCGAACATCGAGGGCCTGAACTACTTCCGACGAGAAATCCTTCCGCTGGTCCGGAAGGCCAGGCCGCAGGCGCGCTTGGTGGTCGCGGGCGCGGACGCTCAGGAGTCGTTGCGCGGGTCGCTCGCGGTGGACGGTGTCGAGTTCTTGGGATCGGTTGGCGACATCCGCGACGTGCTGCTCAAGTACGCTGTGTTCGTGGCGCCGATCCTGTCCGGCTCCGGGATTCGCGTGAAGATTCTCGAGGCCTTCGCATGCGGAATCCCGGTGGTCTCCACCACCCTCGGAGCGGAGGGGCTATGCGGGCGCGACAGCGGGATGGCCCTGATCGCTGACCGGCCGCAGCGGTTCGCCGCGGCGGCGGTGTCGCTGCTCTCGGACCGGCGTCGCTCGTCGGACCTAGCCCGCGAAGCCCGGCGCGCAGTCCTGAGCCGCTGGGATTCGGCAACTGCCATTCCACGCCTTCTCTCGCACTACAGCGCGGCGCTCGAGACCAAGCTGCTGACTCGCGTGGCCTATCCCCTGCCCCTGCGCTAGGCGGCTGCTGTCGGAGTTGAGCGCGCACCCGGGAATTGGGACCATTGGTGACGGTTGCCCTGGGAGGGCCCGGCCTTGACGCAGAACGACAACAGCCCGCACGTGATCGCCATTTGCACGTGCCCGCCCGACCGGGCGGCGGACATCGCGCGAGAGCTCGTGCGCCGACGCGTCTGCGCGTGCGTGAACGTGATTCCGGGCCTGCTGTCCGTTTACGCGTGGAAGGGAAAGGTCGAGGAGGACGACGAGGCGCTCCTGGTCATCAAGACTCGCGCTGATCGCTTCGTCGCCTTGGAGGAAGCTGTCCGCGAGGTGCATCCCTACGAGGTCTTCGAACTGGTCGCGACCCCACTCGCGCATGGCAGCGCACCGTACCTCCGCTGGCTGGACGAGTGCCTCCGGCCTTCCCCGTAACGGGGTGGAAGCCCCCGCTACTCCACGACCTTGCCGTCGAAGAGCCGGATCACTCGATCGGCGTGAGCTTCGAAGCGCGGGTCGTGAGTGACCATGCAGATCGTAGCGCCGCCCTCGTGGATCTCGCCAAGCAGGTCCATGACGGCCTCCCCGTTCATGGAATCGAGATTCCCTGTCGGCTCGTCGGCGAGCAGCAGGGCCGGGTCCCCGCCTAGGGCCCGTGCGACCGCCACGCGCTGCTGCTGGCCGCCGGACAGTTGCGACGGATAGTGCTTCATTCTGTGCCCCATCCCAACTCTTCCGAGCGCCCTTTCCGCCCGCTCGCGACGCTCGGCGGCCGGCATCCGCCGGTACGTCAGGGGCAGCTCTACGTTCTCGAAGACCGTCAGGTCCCCGATCAGGTGGAATGCCTGGAAGATGAAGCCAATCCGACGGTTGCGGATGCGAGCCCGCTGCCTTGCGGTCAAGTCCCGGACCGAATCGCCATCAAGTAGGTAGTCGCCGTCAGTCGGGGTGTCAAGCAGCCCTAGGATCGACAGGAGCGTTGACTTGCCGCAGCCTGAAGGCCCGGCAATGGACACGTACTCGCCATCGCGGACCTCCAGACTCACGTCCGACAGCGCGTGGGTCTCGACCTCGTCCGTGAAGAATACCTTTGAAACGCCCGCTAGGCGGATCAGGGTCGCGTGCCCGTTCTCGGTGTCCGGCATGCCGTGGCTTGACACTGCAGACTCGCTGCTCACTCGAGGCGAATCCTATCGTAGCCATCCCACGCTGACATGTCCGAAAGGATCACCGAGTCTCCAGCCCGCAGGCCCGAACGGACCTCGACCCGGCTGACCGAGACACTGCCCACTTGGATCTGGAGCCGCGAGGCATGAGTGCCGTCCGATTCCAGCACGAAGAGTCCCATCGGGCTATCCGGCCGCGCATGGATCGGGCGCCCGACGTGCAGCACGTCCGGAAGCCTCTCCAACTCGATCGTGCCATCCACGCTGAGATCCGGCCTGGCCCCGCGAGGCAGCTGCCCAAGCAGCCGGACCTCCACGAGCACGGTTCCCTCCGCCGCTGCCGGATCGATCCGAGCGACCTCGCCGCGGATCACGCCGTTGCGGGTGTCCACTTCCGCAGGCTGGCCGACCGCCACGTCGTTCACCAGGGTCTCGGGGATCTTCAGCTCGGCCTTCAGGCGTGTCGGGTCCGAGACGCGCGCGAGCTCGTCTCCGGGAGCTACGAGCTGCCCGACCTCGACCTGCATGAGCTGGAGCACGCCGGGTATCCCCGCCCGGACCCGAAGGCGGTCGACCTTGTCCCTCCGCAACGCCACGAGCGACTCCATCTGCTCGATCCGGGCCCGCTGCGCCGCCAGCTGCGCCTCCACCGACGGCTGGCGCGCGTCCTCGCGCGCGCGCTCCAGTCGCAGCCGCTTCTGCAGCTGCTCCATGGCAACGCGCGACTTCATCAGCGTCACCTCGTCCGTCAGGCCCGACTTGGACAGCTCGAAGTCGGCCTCGAACTGCGCCTTCGCCTGCAGGTACTGGCCCTCGACATCCGCCGTGACCGACTCCTGTGTGAGCCGCTGGTCTTCCAGCAACGCCTGCAGGTTCGCCAGGTCGGCCTGCACGGCGCGGAGCTGGGCCTCCGCGTCGAGGTGCTCCTGCGCGACCTGGGGGCTGCTGAGCTCGAGCAGGACCGTGCCCGGGCCGACCTGCTGGCCGGGCTGCACCAAGCGCCGCTCGACGCGGCCTTCGTCCGTCGCCGCGATCACCAGGACGGTTTCCGGGACCAGTGTCCCGATACCGCGAACCCGCCGCAGCAATTCGCCGCGCTCGACTGTGTCCGTGAAGACCGCTGCCGCGTCGACTGTCGGCGCTGCCGGCTCGATCCTGGACACCAGCCACCCGACTGTCGCTATTGCCAGCAGCGCTGCCAGCGCTGCGATGCCGCGCCGCACGCGCTTCTTCTCGGCATGGCCGACCCGGGGCTTGTCCATCGGTCGTTCCCCCGGGAGCTCGGCGGCGCCTAGCTAGCGACGGGGCTGACCCTCCACACCGGCATTATAGGGGGCGGCGCCAACGGGAGATTCCGAGCTCGGCTCGGCCGGTGGCGCCGGGAAGGTTCCGCTCGCAAGGTTCTCGCTCGTGTCGGTGGGGACGTCCGTCACTGATGCGCGTTCGCGCGCACACGCTCCGTTCCTCACAGGTGCCCCGGGCGCAGACTTCGTTCTTCGACAGTGTGCAAGGCGCAGGTCCGGGACGGACCAAGCGAACCGTCAGCCGAAGCGCCCGCTTACGGACAACATCACAGGCGAGGCGGGTCGCCTCCGTCCCGGAACGGTCCTTGAATCCGGCCGCTCCGCCACACTGACCTTCATCCGTCGATTGCAAGCGGTGAGATTCTGTCGAGAAGGCGGGAAGACGACACGGCCCACACCCTCTCCGCGAGCCGAAAACTGTCCGGTCCCGCGTGGATCACATCGATTCGATCCAAGCCGAGATCCTCGAGTGCGGCCTTGATGGAGCGGGTTAGAGCCGGTGCTGATGTGCGCTTGACTTCAAACCCCCGCAATGACGAACCCTCATCCACCACCAAATCGATCTCCTCGCCGCCATGGGTTCGCCAGAACCAGCAGCGCCGCGGGTCCAGTCCGAAGGCCCGGATCACGTTCTCGATCCAGAAGCCTTCCCACGATGCTCCGATCTTCGGGTGGCGTTCCAGCGCATCGATAGTCCGAAGCCCCAGCAGTTCATGCAGGATCCCGGAATCCCGGACGTAGACCTTCGGGGACTTGACTTGGCGCTTCTTGAGATTGGCGTGCCACGGTTTCAGCACGCGCACCATGAATGTCGACTCCAAGACTTCCAAGTACCGCCACACTGTGTGATGGGACACACCGAATGCCCGTGCCAGTTCCGATCCGTTCCAGACCTGGGCGTGGTAGTGCGCGATCATCGACCAGAACCGATCCAGCGTGATTGCAGGAATCCGGATCCCGAGTTGCGGGATGTCGCGTTCCAGGAAGGTTCGAATGAAGTTTGCTCGCCACTCGGAACTCTCCGAATCCGCATTGGCGGTGTAGGCGCGGGGGAAGCCGCCACGCAACCAGAGACGATCAATTTCGCTCGTTGAGACCTCGGCGAGGTTGAAGCCGGTCAGTTCGTGGATCGCGAGCCTTCCGGCCAGGCTCTCAGAATCCTGGCGCAGAAGATCAGGGGACGCGCTTCCGAGAATCAGGAACCTCGCAGGGGTTCCGGGGCGGTCAGCGAGGACGCGCAGCACCGGGAAGATTGCGGGCGTCCGCTGGACTTCATCGAGAATCACAAGTCCTTTCAGGGACTCGAGCGCCAGATATGGGTCAGCCAGGCGGGCAATGTCCGGAGGGTACTCGAGATCGAAGTAGTGGGTCGGTCCCTCCCACCGGGCCGCCAAGGCCTTCGCCAATGTGGTCTTGCCCACCTGCCGCGCTCCCAGCAGTGCCACCGCGGGATGGCTTGCGAGCAGCCGTTCCACAGTCCTGGAGTGGGCCGTGCGCTTGATCACCTCCCTTCAGTCTAGAGAGAAAATTGGCAGCCAGACTTCCAAATTTCTCAACTTACCTGTCGCCGCATAAGAGTTCGGACTCCATGCGATCTCAGTCGATGTACCAGTTGATGGTCATTGGAGCGCGCTCAGGGATTCCCGCTCGGCGAGACGCCGTGGTCTGGAGGTAGCCGGATCGCGTCTAGCGACAGCCGCGGGTCGGTGCTCACGCTCGCAATCGGCGTCAGGTTCGAAACCGCGCCCGCTCAGGCCAGTGACAGCTCCCCTGGCAGTGGAGTCCGGAGCGCGAGCCCGCTACCGGGGCTAGGTCCCACACTCGATCACACGGGGGCTCTGCATGCCGATCAGGTGTGGCTCCCACGGCCGCCTCCTTCGCTACAGGTTCCTCTCGTATTGGACGGGACTCCCGCGAGGCGAGCCTTCCCGGTCTGATAAAATGCCGCCAAAGGGCCTATGAGCGACACGAATTCCGCCGCGCAAGACGGTGCGGCCGAAGCGCCGCCGGAACCGAAGAATCTGGTGCTGCGCCTCTCAGACGGAACCGCGGTAAAGCAGCGCATGGTTCGGCAGCGCGCATGTGACGAGCCGGCCGGCAAGAAGATCTGCGCCGGCCACCTGAAGCGCTGGTATGGTTACGGGTCCGAGGTTGTTGGCCACTTCGGCCGCGACCCGGAGATCTACCGCTGCGAGCGCTGCCAGATCCTATTCGTTCCCAACGAGAACGAGGTCGCTCGCACCGGAACCCTGGCCTTCTAGGACGTGCGACGGACGACCGATTCGAGCGTCCGCGAAGAACGGATTCAAGCTTACCCTAACGGAGGCGCGGCCGGCCCGGGGCGCGCGGGCGAACCGCCGTACTTGCGCGGGATCCATCCCCGCATGTACCAGCAAAGGCGCTGGACAATGCGCCAGTTCGCCGGTTACGGAACCCCGGAGGAGACTAACCGCCGGTTCCGCTTCCTCCTTGACCAGGGCCAGACCGGCCTCTCGGTCGCATTTGACCTGCCCACCCTGATGGGCTATGACAGCGATCACGCGAAGGCCGAGGGGGAGGTCGGCAAGTGCGGCGTGGCCGTCTCCTCGCTGGTGGACATGGAACTGCTCTTCGGGGGCATTCCCTTGGGGGACGTGACAACGTCGATGACGATCACCTCTCCTGCGGCGATCCTTTGGGCGATGTACCTCGTTGTCGCGGAGCGCCAGGGAGTTCCGTGGACGAGTCTCTCGGGAACGATCCAGAACGACATTCTCAAGGAGTTCATAGCCCAGAAGGAGTACATCTACCCCCCTCGGGAGTCCATGCGCCTTGTCGCGGACACGATCGAGTTCGCCACGCGGCACACCCCCCGCTTCAACCCGATTTCGATCAGTGGCTATCACATTCGGGAGGCGGGCGCGACGGCCGCGCAGGAGCTTGCCTACACGCTCGGAGCGGGCATCGCATACGTGGAATGGACACTGCAGCGGGGGCTTGCCATTGATGCGTTCGCCCCGAGGCTGAGCTTCTTCTTCGACGCGCACAACGATTTCTTCGAGGAGATCGCCAAGTTCCGGGCCGCCCGGCGGATCTGGTGCAGGATCATGCAGGACCGCTTCGGCGCGAAGGATCCGAAATCCCTGAAGCTCCGATTCCACGCTCAGACTGCGGGTGTCACGCTGACCGCGCAGCAGCCTCAAGTGAACTTGGTTCGGACTGCCCTGCAGGCCCTGGCTGCTGTGATGGGCGGCACGCAGTCGTTGCACACGAATGCGCTGGACGAGGCGTACGCGCTGCCCACATCGGAAGCGGCCCTGCTGGCCTTGCGCACCCAGCAGGTCATTGCCCACGAAACCGGGGTGACGGAGACGGTCGATCCCTTCGGCGGGAGCTACCACGTCGAGCACCTAACCGATGAAGTCGAGGCCGCATGTTGGCAGGAGTTGGAAGCGATCGATGCAATGGGGGGAATGGTAGCCGCCGTGGAGCGCGGCTATCCCCAGGCGGAAATTGCGAAGTCGAGCTACCAGTACCAGCGCCAGATCGAGAACGGCCAGGTGCGGATCGTCGGTGTGAATGCGTTCGAGGAAAGCCAGGCGCAGCCGATCGAGACCCTGAACATCGACGAGGCGGCCGGTCGGAGTCAGGTCGCGAGGCTCGGCCGGCTCCGGAGGGAAAGGGATGCGGCCGCAGTCGACGCCGCCCTGGCAGGGGTACGAAGAGCGGCTTCCGGTTCGGAGAACCTCATGCCCCCGATTCTGGATGCAGTAAGGGCCTACGCCACGGTTGGAGAGATATGCGACGCGCTCCGGGACGAGCTGGGTCTATACACGGAGCGCAGCGCGATCTAGCGGCGGCGACTGAGTCGGTCGGGGCACGGATTCCTGATGGGATCCCGGTTCCGTGACGGTAGTCGCGGCTCGGCATGGGTGCAGGACCACTTGGTTTGCCGTCCGGAGCACTCTGTGTCGCTTCGATGCGGGAACGAACCAAGAGGGCGGTTCCCGCGACGAGGACCATCGCCGATCCTGACCTGTCCCCCGGCGAACCCATGAAGGGTCCCACCCTGCTCCAGTGCCCACGTGAATCGACGGGCAGGACCCGGAACGCGAGCCAATGCGCTGCGGATAGTAGGCGGGCCTTCTCAGACTCGTTCGGAAACCGGCTCGCTGCTGTGGTCCGGTTCGATCCGTGAGGCCCTACGGATGACCACATGATTCTCTTGGATCTGGTGCCGGAACGCCTCCGGAACCTCGTCCCATACGAAGAGATCCACGCGAAACGTGAGATTACTCTCCTCGAGGGCCTCCCGCAATTCGCCGACACTGGCGCTCCGGTCCGGCGTCGAGAAGACTACGAGGTCGAGGTCCGAATGCGCACGCGCCGTTCGCCTTGCACGCGAGCCGTAGGCCCAGACCGCCGTGTCAGGCAGGTGCCGTTCGAGCAACGCCAGCAGAATCTGCCGGTCCGCGGCGGTGATGTCGAGGACTCGGCCTGCGCTCATGCTGACTGCGAGAGCCTGTGGAATACGCGCTTGGCGTCGTCGATGAAGTCCGGCATCAGTCTGAGGCAGGCCTTCGCCTTCTCCCCGTCATAGTCGTGCGAGGTGTTGATGCGGGCATCAGCGTACGCCAGCCAGCGATCCACGAGGGCACCGAGGAGATCGTTCTCGTGGGCAAGACGGAAGATGGGCTTCGGGCTATTCGGCGTGTCCGGCATTCCCAGCCCCTCCGAGAGGTGTCGCTTCAAGACCTTCCAAAGGCAGTCGTAGCAGGTCTTGAAGCGCCAAATCACCGATTCAGCGACAGCCTCCCGCATCAGGTCCGGAAGCTCGCCTGCAGGGCACCGATAGTTGGCGTGCTGTTCCCGCAACCGCTCGAGCGACAGCCGGAACCTGCTGTAGTCGATCATTGCGCGGGATCCCGCTTCATTTCCGCTGCCAAGGTGCTGGCACCCGCCGCCATGAGCGTGAACGCCGATTCAGGCAACGGCCGATCAGAGTCCCGGGTCACGCTGGCGCCGCAACCAGAGTATCGAGCTTCACCAGGATCCGGCTGCTTGTAGCGTTACCTTCACTCCAATTCGCGTCCGGGTGAACGCTGCGCCCAATTCTGACGCCTGTGGCGGTGTCGAGTCGATCCGAGCCCAATAGATCTGGCAGTCCTAGCCATCAGCGCCGCATCCGGCGCATCCGGCCGTCGCGGGCGAGCTCGAACTCCCGGTCTCTCCACCGGATCCGCTTGCCGAAGAAGCCGGCGGCCCACAGCGCCGCGCTGAGCAGGTCCTGAACTGGGACCAGCCACCACCGTCGCGCGACCAAGGTGTCGCGCAGCACGAACCGCGCGACAGCAGCCGCGGCGGTGGCTCGTAGGGCCACGCAGAGACCGAGCGCGGCCCAGGACCAGCCGGCCCAGGACGCTGCTGGCGGGAGGGCCATCGCCCATGGCAGGGGGTTGGCGACCAGTTCGCCCCAGTAGCCCGCCGGGCGCGATCGCCTCGTCGACCGCCGCCAGCGAAGCCGGTGGGCCAGGTTCGCTCTCAGGCCTTGGCTGCCGATCCGGTGCTCGACAACCGGACTGCCAAGCCGTACGTCATGCCCCAGTTTCCGGACGGCCCGGCCCAACTGGAAGTCCTCCGCGAGAAAGTCTTCCAGCGCTTCCCATCCTCCCGCCTCCTCGAGGCACGAACGGCGAACCGCCATGGTGGGGCCGACAGCGAAGTCCATCGGCGCCAGGAACTGCGCGACCAGGACCCCGCTCCAGAACTCGGTGTTCATGCCGACCGCCTCCAGGCGGGACCATGGGCTGCGGCCGGGCACGGCCCGGTACGGGCACGTCACTGCACCGACCGCCGGGTCGGCGAACTCCCCCGCGAGGTCGCGTAGCAGGGCAGGATCCGCGCGGATATCGCTGTCGCTGATTACCAGCACCTCCCCGGACGCGACCGCGGTCATGGCTGCCAGGGAGTGGACCTTCGCATTCGGGCAGGACGGTTCGCCGGCGGAGAGCGCCCTCCACCGGGCTCCGGGTCGGCTCGATCCGACAGATCTGGCAATTGCGAGCGCGGGATCGTCGGCATCGCGGGCAGCGAACAGCAGCTCGAACTCCGGGTAGTCCAGATCGAAGAAGCTCTCGAGATTCGCCGTGAGCCCGGGCTCGTCGCCCATCAGCGGCTTCAGCACACTGAACGAGATGGTTGGAGCTTCCGGACGCTCGCGACAGGAGACCCGCCTCCGGAAATCTCTTGCAGCCAGCAGGACGAGCCCGTAGTAGGCGCAGCCAGCTACGACGACTGTGGCGGCCAGGGCCAGGAATGCGGCTTGCAGCGAAATGCCGGTCAGGGCTGGGGCTGGGCGCCCTGCTCGGCGCTCCCTGGCTCGGACGAGCTGAATGCCGCTGCCATGGCCCAGCGAGCCTCCTCGTCCTTCTCGACCTTGCCGTCCCGCAGCTGCACGATGCGTCGCGCGTACATTGCGATATCCGGCTCGTGGGTCACGAGGATGATCGTGTTCCCCTGCTTGTGCAGCACGTCGAACACGCCCATGATCTCCGTCGACGTCGCAGTATCGAGATTTCCGGTCGGCTCGTCGGCCAGGATGATCGAGGGGTCCCCGACCAATGCCCGCGCGATGGCCACGCGCTGCCTCTGGCCGCCCGAAAGCTCCGCGGGCTTGTGGTACATCCGATCCGTGAGATCCACCTGGTGCAGTGCCCGCTGCGCCCGCTCCGTCCGCTGGGCCGGCGTCACACCCGCGTACACCAGCGGCAGTTCCACGTTCTGCAGCGCGGTCAGCCGCGGCAGCAGGTTGAACGTCTGGAACACGAAGCCGATCTCCCGGTTGCGGATGTAGGCCAGCTCGTCGTCGCTCATCTTGCTGATGAGCTGGCCGGCGATGTAGTAGTCTCCCGCGGTGGGGGTGTCAAGCGCGCCGATCAGGTTCATGAACGTCGACTTGCCCGATCCCGACGGGCCCATCAGTGCCACGTACTCGCCGTAGCGGATTTGCACATCCACGCCGTTCACAGCGTGGATCTCCTGATCCCCCATCACGTACGTCTTGCGCAACCCGTACGTCCGAATGACGATGTTGTCCTCCAGCAGCTGCTTGCCGATGTCCCCGTCACCCGGGGCTGCCGTCGCTCTCGCCATGGCCCTAGACCAGTCTAGGCGCTTCGTCCAGCAGTCTAGTTACTTGCGGGCCAGCAGCACGACCCTGCAGCGATCCCCGGGGCGGGTCCCCGCAGCAGGGACCGACATGCTGAGCCTGCCTTTCTCGATCGTGAACGGAATGGGGCCGGGCACCTCGCATGCCGACCGGACGGCGACGATCCTCCCGGCGGCCTTGACCTCCGCCACAAGGAGCGGGCGGGCGGCTCGGTCGATCGTGGCGAGCGGGCTCCCCATTTCCGGCAGTTCCCCCTGCTGTACGTGGAACTCGCGGACGCTCCCATCCCAGGGGCTCCGCACATCGAAGGTATCCGAGAGGCGGTCCAGGCGCTGGCGGAGGCGCTCCGCCCGTCGCAAGCCGGGAGGCGAGGGATCCTCGGCGGGCCCCGCACCCGCGGCATCCGCGCTGGCTGCGGTCGCTCTCGCCTCCCGGAGCTGGACCCCGAGAGCGGCGAACTCCCGCTCCTTGCGCTCGAAGTCGAGGCGGGCAACCAATCCCTCCGCGTGGAGCGCCTTCCATCGCTCGAATTCCTTCAGCGCGACCTCGTAGGACTCCTCCAGTTGTTGAAGGGCTGCGAGCCGGAGTTGTCGGGGAAGCTCGCTGGCCGTCTCCTGCCTCGCGGCCTCTGCCTCCGCGGCCTGCTCGCGCAATCTCGCTATCTCCTCGTCGAGGTCCGACTTCGAAGCCTGCAGGCCTAGGTCCTCGAACTGCACGATCGGATCGCCTGCCGCGACCTTGTCCCCCGGCTTGCGCAGGAACTTGAGGACCCGGCCGTTGCGCCGGTACCTGACCACCCCTTCCAGCGTCGCCACGGCTTCCGCCTGAATCTCCAGGTCCTGCCCGAGGACCGGGGGCAGCGGCTGGATCTCGAGGAGCGAGGAGCTCAGCGCCCAGGCCGCTGTCAGCAGGCAGGCTGTTGCCAGTGCAACCGCCCCCGCGATTCCAGCCGCGAATCTCGCAGACACCGCAGTCGCCCCGCTAGCGGGCCGGGCTCTATTCGATGCCCAGCTGCTCCCAGATCGGGTCGACCCGCCGCTTCACCTCGTCGTCCATAACGAGCACCTCGGGCCAGGGCCGGGTGAAGCCTTCGGACGCCCACTTGCGAGTGGCATCGATACCCATCTTGGAGCCATAGTCCGGCAGGCGGCTCGCGTGATCGAGCGAGTCGATGGGCCCCATTGTGAATTGGGTGTCCCGCTCGGGATCGATGTTGTTGAGCGCCCTCCACGCCACCTCGGAGTAGTTCTGCACGTCCACGTCGTCGTCGACGACTATGATGCACTTCGTCGAAGAGGCCTGCCCGAGCCCCCAGATCGAGTTCATGACCTTGCGCGCCTGGCCTGGGTAGGACTTGCGGATCGAAACCAGCATCAGGTTGTGGAAGATGCCTTCCGCAGGCATTGACACGTCGACAATCTCGGGAGCCTGCAGTCTCATCAGCGGCAGGAACATCCGCTCGATCGCCTTGCCCATGTAGAAATCCTCCATGGGGGGCGGGCCGACGATCGTGGTCGCGTAGATCGGATCCTTGCGGTGCGTCACGCAGTCCACGTGGAAGACCGGATAGTCGTCCTCCAGCGAGTAGTATCCCGTATGGTCCCCGAACGGGCCCTCGGTGCGAAGCTCTCCGAGATTAACGTGGCCCTCGAGCACAATCTCCGAGTTCGCGGGCACCTCGAGGTCCACTGTCTTGCAAGGGACCATCTCGACTGGCTGCCGACGGATGAACCCGGCGAACAGCATCTCGTCCAGGTCCGGCGGGAGCGGCAGGATCCCGGAGTACATGGTGGCCGGGTCCGCGCCGATGGCAACCGCGACTTCCATCCGTGTCTCCTGCCCTTCGCGACGAAGGCGGCGGTAGTGCTCGGCGCCCTGCTTGTGCGTCTGCCAGTGCATTCCGGTCGTGCGTTCGTCGTAGACCTGCATGCGGTAGGTGCCGCAATTCCGCTTCCCGTTGATCGGATTGCGGGAGAACACCATCGGCAGCGTGATGAACGGACCTCCGTCTCCCGGCCAGCAGGTCAGGACCGGGAAGTCGTACAGCGAGAAGCCATCCTCCATCACCACTTCCTGGCATGGCCCTGACCGGACCGTACGCGGCAGGAAGTTGCGAACCTCCGCCAGCTTGGAGAGGCCCTTGAGCTTTCCGCCGATGCCCTTCGGGACGCTGAGGTCGAGGTAGTCCTGGATCCTTGCCGGGATCTCCTCGATGTCTTCCACTTCGAAGGCGATCTCCATCTTCGACATCGAGGCGTACGCGTTGATCAGCAGCGGAACGCTCGAGCCCTTCGGGTTCTCGAACAGAAGCGCCGGCCCTCCGCGCTTGACGGCGCGGTCGGCCAGTTCGGCGATTTCCAGGTTCGGGTCCACCTCTGCCTGGACGCGCTTCAGCTCGCCCTGCCGCTCGAGCGCGGCGGTGAATTCGCGGATGTCGCGATATGCCATGCAGCTAGCCGGCAGCGGAATGCCGGGCCCTCCCCCAAATCGCTATCGTAACCGCCACGCTGTGTCAGGCCTGGCGAAGCGGCCGGTTGAGGTACTCCAGCAGCGGAGCCAGGACCCGGAAATGCCCGTCGAGGAGGCTTGCGATCGAGGGCTTCTCGATTTCTTCCGCAGACAGGTTGACTCCGCTCAGGAATTGCTTGTAGACAAGCAGATCCGCTGCGGGATGGTCGCGCGGAAAGCCCCGCGGAGTCCGCTTCAGCCTCTCACCCTCCAGGCCCGGGTAGGTTTCGGCGAAGGCCTCCTCAGCCAGCAGGGCCCGCAGCTCGTCCGGATCGGCCGCGATCTGCTCGCGGATTCGAAGGAGTTCGGACGACCCCGGGGCGTATACGCCGCCTCCGACCAGTAGCTCCTCGGGCGAGAAGTGGAAGTAGAATCCGGCTCCGGAATGGCGGTCCAGGCCGACCGGAGGGAATACCGCGGCGGCATGAGTCTTGTACGGAAGCTTGTTCTTGGAGAAGCGCGTGTCGCGGTAGATGCGATACACGGACTTGCGCGGATCCTGCAGGTAGCCTGGAGCGTACTCCCCCAACGACTGCCCGAGTTCCTCGACCAGTTCGAGGAGGGGAGATCGGACGTACCGTTCGTATGCGGCCTTGCGGGGCTTGAACCAGTCTCGGCGGTTGTTGTCGCGCAGGTCGAGCAGGAACTGCCGCGCTTCGGGCGGGAAGCCCGCGAATCTGAATTCCATCCCCACCATGATCGACGATCGGCGGGCTTGGGCCGGAATCGCGCGAGCACTGGTTTCAGCCGCCCTACAATTGATGTTTGTGGTTCGCCAGCCAGGCGATTCCCAGCCTTGCAACCCGTCTCGCCCGGATCAAGGGCGTGCAGGTCCAATCCGATGTCCCGCTCCGTGAGCACACGCGGTTCGCGATCGGAGGGCCTGCGGACCTGTTCGCTTGGGCCAGCGACCCGCGTGCGTTGGGGGCGGCATTCGCCGCGGCACGCGAGGCCGGCATCCCGTTCTACCTGCTGGGCGACGGCAGCAACGTGGTCGTCGCGGACGAGGGCTTTCGCGGGCTCGTGGTCCGTTACACGGCCGCGGGCCTCGATTACAGCGACGGGGCCATCGAGGCGGAGTCGGGAGGCAGCCTCCAGGCCTTGGTGGACCTGACGATCGACCGGGGTCTGGAGGGCATGCACACGCTGGAGCGGATTCCCGGTTCGGTCGGTGGGGCGGTCTACGGCAACGCCGGGGCCTACGGCCACCAGCTGGACGAGTTCGTGCGGCGGGTCGATTTCGTCGATGGCACGACGATTCGGTCGTTCGGTCCGAGCGAGTGCGAGTTCGAGTACCGCGAGTCCGTCTTCAAGCGGCGCAAGGACTGGCTGATCACCGGCGTCCGGCTGGTGCTGCCCCGGGGCGACTCGTTCCAGCTGCGGGAACGGGCCACTCAGATCCGGCAGGTGCGCGACGAGAAGTTCCCCCCTGCCATGCGATGCGCCGGCAGCATTTTCAAGAATCTCTACGTGCGGGCGCTTCCCCGGAACGCTGCGGAGTTGGTGCCGGACCGCGCCGTCCGAGGCGGCAAGGTGGCGTCGGCGTTCTTCTTGGAGCAGGTCGGGGCGAAGGGGATGCGTGTCGGAGGCATTGAGGTCGCGCCCTATCACGCCAATCTGATGTACAACCTAGGGGGCGGGACCGCCTCGCAGATCCGGGAGCTGGTAACGGACTTGAAGGCCCGTGTCAGAACGAAGTTCGGGTTCGATGTCGAAGAGGAGGTCCAGTACGTCGGGAGTTTTCCGGGGAGGTTGCAATGAGACTCGTAATCCTAGCCATGGCGTGCGCGGCGTTGGGACAGACGGCGGTCGCGGCCGACTGGAGGGACCTGCTGCGAAACGGCCTGGAGGACTGGAAGGTCCTGGGAGAGGGCCACTGGCGGATGCGATCCGACGGCGTGCTCACTGCCTACTTCAGCCACGACCGGCAGGAGGAGCTCAAGGGTGAAGGGGCGATCGAACGCGATCGATTCACGTGGTGGAGCACGCGCCAGTCCTGGCTCTACACCGCGCGGGAATTCGAGGAGTACGACCTCCACCTCGAGTACTGGGTGAACACGCCCGGCAATAGCGGAATCTCGATCCGAGACCCTTCCCAGGCCCGCTGCGGCATCGCCGAGCGCCCGGAGTACGACTGCACGCCGTCAAAGCTCGGCTACGAAATCCAGATCGACAGCGACTACACCGGCCGCTGGGCAACCGGCTCCATCTACGGGCTTGCGCGGGCCCCGGAGGGCCTGCAGAGGACGGGCGAGTGGAACCGCATCAACATCGAGTCCCGCAAGGACTCGATCAAGGTCTACGTCAACGGAGTGCTCGCCTCCGAGCACGCCGGCGATCCCGAGCGTCCGACGAAGGGTCCGATCGGCCTGCAGCTGCATGACGTCCACAGCTTCGTGATGTTCCGGAACATCTGGATGCTCGAACGCTAGGCGGGCTCGCCCGGGCGGTCCGCACCAACCTCGGCGAATCGCACCTGCTGCCCCCGCCGGATGCGGGAATGCTTGAGGAAATCCGGACTCGCCTCCGGATAATCGGACCGGAAGTGCCCGCCCCGGCTCTCCTCCCTGGCCAGCGCGCAGCGCGCGACCAGCCGGATGACCTCGTACATGTTGTCCGTCTCGAATCCCTGGCGGGTGTTACGGGCCAGGCCCTTCTCGAAGAGCGACGAGAGCAGGTCCAGTTGCGAGAGCCCGGCCCGCAGCCCCTCGCCGGAACGCGTGATGCCGGCGTGCCGCCAGGCAAGGTGCCGCAGGTTCTGGATCGCGTTCCCGGGCAGGGCGCTCACCGTCGTGCGGCGGCGGATGGAAGGACGGTGGAGCGGACTCCCTGCCCGCTCCCGCATGCTCTCGCCCGCCCGGGATCCGAAGACCAGCCCCTCCAGCAGCGAGTTGCTCGCGAGCCGGTTCGCGCCGTGAACGCCGTTGCAGGCGGCCTCGCCAGCCGCGAGCAGGCCGGGCAGCGTCGTGGTTCCGTCGAACGCGGTCAGAATGCCTCCCATGGCGTAGTGGGCCGCCGGATGCACCGGAACGGGCTCCACTTCCAGGTCCACGCCGTACAGCAGGCAGGTCTTGTAAATGCGCGGAAAGCGCTTGCGGACATAACCGTCGGCCAGATGGGTCAGGTCCAGGTAGACCGGTCCCTTCCCAAGGCGGGATAGCTCGCTGACGATTGCCCGCGAGACGATGTCACGCGGCGCGAGTTCCTCGCCCTCGTGGTAGCGCGACATGAATCTCTGCATGTCGGCATTGCGCAGGACGGCTCCCTCGCCACGCAGGGCCTCGGAGAGCAGGAATCTCGGAGCGCCCTCGAGGAAGAGGGCCGTAGGGTGGAACTGGACCATCTCCATGTTCGCGATCACGGCTCCCGCCCTGTACGCCATCGCAACGCCGTCGCCGGTCGCGACATCCGGATTGGTGGTCTCCCGGTACACCCGGCCGATGCCTCCGGTTGCCAGCAGCACCGAGCGGGCGTGGACCGGAACCAGCGAGCGCTCCTGCTCGTTCCAGGCCACGGCTCCGCAGACCTCGCCGTCGTGAGTGAGCAGGTCCACTACGGACGAGAAGCTCTGGAACGAGATCGCCTCGAGCGAGCGGGCCTTCTGGAAGAGTGTCCGCGCGATCTCGCGACCCGTTGAATCGCCGTCCGCATGAAGGACTCGATTAACGCTATGGGCGCCTTCGATCGAGAACGTCAGCGTCCCCCCGTGGCTGTCGAACTCGGCGCCCCATTCGATCAGGCGCTGGATCCTGTCCGGGCCGGCTTCCGCCAGGGCGCGCACCGCGAGCGGGTCGCACAGGCCCGCGCCGGCCAGCAGCGTGTCCTGCTCGTGCAGCCGCACCTCGTCCTCGTCGCTGAGGGCGACAGCGACCCCGCCCTGGGAGTACTCGGTGGCGGACTCGGTCAGGCGGTCCTTGGTGAGCACCAGCACCCGCCCGCCCTCGGCGGCCTCGATCGCGGCGCTCAAGCCGGCCACGCCGGCGCCGATGACAAGGAAGTCGGTTTCCATTGCGGCGGACTCCGCCAGTCGCCCGGCCCGGGCCGCGGCCGGGGGGAGCGCCTCAGAGGCTCATGGTACAAGGGAGCTATGCCGCTCGTGCGGGTGGAGACGGGCGCCGCCAACTACGATGTCCGAATCGAAGCTGGCTCGCTGTCGCGGATCGGGGATGCGGCGCAGGCCGTGCTCGGTCCGCGTCGACTCTTTGTCATAGCGGACGAGAACGTCTGGAATTGCCTGGGCCCGCGCGTCGAAGCCGGTCTGGAAGGCTGCGACTGGACGCTCCTCTCCTCTCCTCTCGGGGAGCCCCGGAAGCGCCTGGCGACAGTCGAGGAGCTCTGCTCTGCCATGCACGGTGCCGGCGCGGACCGCGGCAGCGCCGTGGTGGCCCTCGGCGGCGGCGTGGCCGGAGATGTCGCGGGGTTCGTGGCGGCCTCCTACATGCGGGGGATCGACGTCATCCAGGTGCCGACCACGCTGCTGGCGCAGGTCGACGCCTCGGTCGGCGGGAAGACAGGCGTGAATCTTGCCAGCGGCAAGAACCTGGTCGGCGCGTTCCACCAACCCCGCCTCGTGCTGATCGATCCGGAGTCGCTCGATACGCTGCCTCACCGCGAGTACAGGGCCGGCCTGCAGGAAGTGATCAAGCACGGCGTCATCCGCAGCGAGCCGCTGTTCGGGTTCATGGAGAGCGAGCGGGACGCCGTCCTGAAGCGGGACCTTCCGGCCGTGGAGTACTTGATCGAGACTTCGGTCCGGATCAAGGCGGCGGTCGTCCGCGCCGACGAGAGGGAAGGTGGGCTCAGGCGGATTCTCAACTTCGGCCATACCCTGGGTCATGCACTCGAAGCGGAGACCGGCTACAGCCTCCTGCTGCACGGCGAGGCCATCGCGTTCGGGATGGTGGCGGCGGCCCGGCTCTCGGAACTGCGAGGCCGCTTGGGGTCAGCCGACCGCGCTCGGATCGAGCGGGTCGTGCTTTCGTACGCGTCGTTGACGGGGCTCGGAGACTTGGATGCGGCGCGGATCGCCGACCGGATTTCCGGAGACAAGAAGGCGGTGGGCGGAAAGGCCCGCTTCGTGTTGGCCGACGGGATCGGCAGCGTCAGCGAGGAGCTTGCGCCGCCGTCCGAGCAGGTGGTCGCGGCCACGCAGCACGCCCTTCGGGCATGTGGCGCCCGCGAGCCGGCACCGGTGTAGCGCGTGGACCACGAGCGAACGGCGCCGGGTGCTGCCCCGGCCGGAATCGATCCAGGCAACGAGGCCGAGGCCTCTCGCGCGGTGCGCGAGATGTTCGGCCGGGTCGCACCTCGCTACGATTTGCTCAATCACCTGCTGTCTGGGCAGGTCGACCGGTACTGGCGCTCGCGCCTGGTGCGGTCGGTGAGGCCCTATCTGCGCATTGGGAGCGCGCGCGTCGCGGATTTGTGCTGCGGGACCGGCGACCTTGCCATCGCGCTGTCCAGGGAACGGTCGCGCCTGCAAGCGGGCAACCCGTTGCCGGTCCTCGCGTCCGACTTCTGCCGGCCGATGCTTGCCCGAGCCGGCGAGAAGCTGAGGAGCGCCGGCCTGCCCGCTGTGCTCGCGGAGGCCGACGCGTCGCGGATGCCCTTGCCGGACAGGAGTCTCGATCTCATCACGATTGCCTACGGATTCCGGAACCTCGCGAACTACCGCAGCGGGGCGGCAGAATTCGCCCGACTCCTCACGGCTGGGGGGTGCCTGGCGATCCTGGAGTTCTCGCAGCCGGTCTCGCGCCTATGGAGGGGGATATTCAACGCCTACTTCCAGAACGTGCTCCCCCGTCTCGGCAATGCGATCTCCCGCAGCGGCGGAGCCTACTCGTACCTGCATGACTCGGTGCAGCGCTTCCCGCCGCCCGACGAAGTCCGGGCCTTGCTGATCGACGCGGGATTCTCGCGAGTCGAGGCGCACTCGCTCACGGGCGGCGTCAGCGTGCTGTATCTTGCATACATCTGAGCTTGGGCCGGGTCCGGCCGGCTCTCGGGGAAGTAACGCCATGAATTCGAGGTTCACAGATTCCGAGTGGTTCTACTGGGTGCGCTTGAGCATCAAGTTCGCACTGGTGTTCGGAGCGCTGTACGTCGGCTACCACCTATACGAGCGCAACCGCATCGCGTCCATGGGCCGGGACAAGCCCGAGCCTAAGAGGATCGAGCTGCCCAAGGACGCATTCGCGTTCGTGCCGAAGTCCTACGTCACCGACCTCGAATCGGCGCGCCGCAAGCTGATCGGTAAGCCGCTGTGGATCAAGGAAGGCTACCGCTGGCCCTACCAACCGGGCGGAAAGCTGTTCGGGCCACTCGAGAAGATCGTGCCGAAGTCCGTCGGGATCCGGGGCGCGGAGGCGGTTCTGACTTTCGACAAGGACGGGCGCGAGTCATGGGTAGCGATCGGGACGGCACAGAGGGTGTACGTCGACGACATGTTCTTCGTCAAGGACCCCCGGGAGATCTACGACCACTGGACGGAAGAGATGTGGACCCGGGCAGGGGACGGCGAAGTGGAGGTCGGCATGAGCGAGATCCAGATCGGCTTTGCGCTCGGCGTGGGTGAGCTTGTCCGCCAGTCGCCGGGCGGGGCAACGCGGATCGTGGACTACAAGCAATGCGCCGTGGCCGGCCACGGCCCCGTCCGCGTCACCTATCGCCATCACGTCGCGAGTTCGATCGAACCTCTGCAGCTGTGACCCTGCGGCCGCTGGCTGCCGAACTAGGCCCTCGGCGGTCCGGGGCCCCGCAAGTGCGGGCATTCGCGGGCTGGCTATTGAGCCGATAGAGGGCTCATTTCTAATTGACGAAGACACACTCGCTCCGGGGCTGGTTGGTCTCGAGAAGGGCTTCTGTTACGCTCACCCAAGCATGCCCACTAGCAATACGAGACGACAGTTCCTCAGCGGCCTCGCAGCCGCAGCGCCACTAGCCACCGGTTCCTCGAAGGCCCTGGCGGCCGATGCGAGCGAAGACTACTGGCGCCAAGTTCGCGCCAGGTTTCCCTTCTTGGAAGACAGGGTGCCGATGAACGCGGCCAATCTCTGCCCCTCGCCCAGGAGCGTGTCGGCTGCCGTCACGGAGCTGACCCGCTCGATTGACGTGGACTGCTCCTTCCAGAATCGGGCGCGCTACGAGCGGGATCGCGAGGCTGCCAGGACCCTGGTCGCCCGCCAGATCGGGGCCGGGCCGGACGAGGTCGCACTGGTCCGCAACACGAGCGAAGCGAACAACGTCATCAACAACGGCCTGGACCTGGAGGCAGGGGACGAAGTCGTTATCTGGGACCAGAACCACCCCACGAACAACGTGGCCTGGGCCGTGCGGGCCAAGCGTCGCGGTTTCTCGTTGCGCCCGGTGTCGCTGCCGGCGCAGCCTCGCGACCCCGGCGACTTGATCGAACCGTTCCGCCGTGCGATCTCGCCCAGGACGCGAGTTCTGGCGCTGACCCACGCTTCGAACATTTCCGGCATACTGCTGCCGGTTCGCGAGCTCTCCGAGATTGCGCATCGGTCAGGAATCCACGTCCATGTCGATGGAGCCCAGACCTGGGGTGCCCTGGACGTGAACCTGCGCGAGCTGGGGTGCGACTCGTACGCGGCCAGCGGGCACAAGTGGTTCTGCGGCCCGAAGGAAGTGGGCCTGCTCTATGTTCGCCAAGACCGAATTGACGGCATCTGGCCCAGCACGGTGGCCCCTGGCTGGGGCGCAACCGCCGAGACGGAACTTGTCGGAGCGCGCAAGTTCGAGTCCATGGGGCAGCGCGACGATGCCGCGATCAGCGCGCTCGGCGAAGCCGCCAAGTTCCATGACGAGATAGGAACGGCCCGCGTGGAGGCCCGGGTCCGAGAGCTGGCGTCAGCCCTCAAGGAGGCGCTGGTAGGGATCGGTGCGCCACTGGTCACTCCCACGGATCAAGACCTCAGTGCTGGGGTATGCATCATGCAGGTACCCGCCGACAATCGCCAGCCGCTGTTCGAAGCCATGTACGACAGGTTCGGCATCGCTGGATCGACGGCCGGCGGGCTCCGCTTGTGCCCGCACATCTACAACACGCGCGAGCATGTCGACCGGGCCGCGAAAGGTGTCGAGTCGCTGCGAAGCCTGTGGGCGTAGTGCCAACGAGGCGACTGACCGGAAGCGCCGTACCGACATCACCAAATTGGCCAACGCTGCCCTCGGCCAATTCCGATCGGCGGGAGCAGTGGGTCGCGCCTCGCGCCCAGAAGCCCGCCCGCCCCGCTTCGCAATCAGGGACCAAGAAGACTGCGTGGGTCGGCCTGCGCGTGAGCAGGTGCGATCCAGCGTGAGCCAACGCCAGACCGCCAATCCCGTGGAGCGCGGGATTCTGGACGACCTTGCGAAACCCATCGCAGCGCGGAGTCATTGACGGGGGTGGGACATCCCGCCCTCTGGAAGCGCACACCAGCCCCACGTCCGATGGCTTGGAGCTGGACTCGCAGCCATCGACAGGCCGATCCTCGAGCATCCTTCCAGCAGCACCGTGGCCATCTCCCCATAGGCATGACCCCGGAATCGTGGGAAGGACTGGATCGAGGGCAGCGCACGATGCCCGCAACCGAGAGCACTCGCAACCAACTCGCGAATTGGGGGTCGCGGACTGAGCGCCTCGCTTCCCGCAAGTCGCAAGAGGAGCTGTCCGGTCAACGCTCCGGCTGGGAACCAACGTCAGCGCTTCCTGCCCAACAGGCGGTGCAGGCACGCCAGGGAGTCCCAGGCACCATGCTCACGCTCCATGCCGCTGTCCTCCCACTCGACGGATAGAGGGCCATCATACCCTACCGCGCTCAAGGCGCGCAGAACGCCCGCGAAGTCAACCTGCCCGCGACCCACCGACCGGAAGTCCCAGCAACGTCCCGTCCGTCCGAAATCCAGGTGCGAGCACAGCGCGCTACCCCGCCCGTCGGGGGTCAATGCGACGTCCTTCATGTGGGCATGCACGATTCGATCGCCGAAGCTCCGGATGAAGCCCGGCAGGTCGACGCCCTGCCAGTACAGGTGGCTGGGGTCGAAATTGAACCCGAGCGCTGGGTGCCGGCCCGCTGCCTCCAGCGTGCGCTCGGCCGTCAGCCAGTCGTACGCGATGCTCGTCGGGTGGCACTCGTTCGCAAACCTGACGCCATTGGCTTCGAAGGCGTCCAGTATGGGCTTCCAGATCGAGGCGAACGTCCGGAAGCCTGCATCGATCTCCTCTTCCTCGCAAGGCGGGAACCGGTAGAGCAGGTGCCAGATCGGCGAGCCTGTCAGGCCGGTCACCACGCGCACGCCGAGGTTCCGGGCCGCAACCGCCGAGCGCTTCATCGACTCGATCCCCCACTCCCGCTTGCGATCCGGGTGGCCGCGGCAGTGTGCCGGAGCGAAGGCGTCCGACCGCGGGTCGTCGTTGGGATCGCAGGTCAGCTGTCCGGCCAGCGCGTTGCAGATCGCGAACAGCCGCAAGTCGTGCCGCTCTAGGAGTGCCCGCTTTTGCCGGCAGTAGGCAATGCTTTCCGAGGCCTTGAAGACGTCTAGGTGATCTCCCCAGCACGCAAGCTCCACGCCGTCATATCCCCAGAAGGATGCCTTCTCTGCGAGTTCGACAAGCGGCAGGTCGGCCCACTGGCCGGTGCAGAGAGTGATAGGCCACCTCCCAGGAGCCCTTTCAGGGCCGCGGCTCACCGAGGGCCTAGAGCTGTCGAGTCTCGGCTCAGTCACGCAGCGATCCTCTCCCGGGTGCCGCGGTCCACTCGCCGATCCGGTATTCCAGCGGGCGCAACGCAGACTCGACCCTGAGCTGGACGGCTGCGGGATCGCTCTCCTCGACGAGGCCTATCGTCAGCTCCACTGGGACCGCATCAAGGTATTGCCACTGCGGCTTGGGGCCGCGCCCGAAGCCGAAGACCGTCATGCCGCCCGATCCCCGGTGCCAGAACTCGTCCCACTCGTCATCATGGGAGTCGAGCGCGAGGAACAGCCCCCGCCTCATCCGGCGGTCCCCGAAGAACACCCATTGCGGGTCTGGCAGCTTGCCGTTCCAGAACTCCCCGCTCTCCAGCATCGGCATCTCGCGACCGGCCGAGTCTCTCCAGTAGTCCCATTCGACATCGAACGAGCCGCCCGGCGTCCCCTCGTACAGGATCCAGTACGGTTCCGGCCCCTTGGACAGGAGTCTCATCCGGGCGAAATCGGGGAAGATGTCCCACCGGACCTTCCACCGGCCGTCCTCGGTCCCGGAGTTGATCCCAATCTTCAGGGGCCCGTCCGAATCGATCCGGCTTCGTCTCTTGCCTTCCGGCCGCCCGGGGTGAAAGTCCGGCGGGGCGATGTTGGGTATTCCCCGGTAATGGCCTTTGAAACCGCCGTCCGGCCGGTAGCTGATCCAGTCGTTGCCGTCGCGGTCGATCAGGCTCGCGAAGCCGGAGCCGCCCTCGTGGTAGTAGTACGTCGCGTGGCGAGCTCCTACCCGAAACGCAGACTCCCCCTGGTAGTCGCTCAGCCGCTCTACCGACACCAAGCGCTCCGCCACCCTGGCCGCACCGCCGCGGATGACTTCCACCTGCCGGCAAGCGTCACTCGCCATGCTCCCCGGAAGCAGGACCGTCAGCAGGGTGCCTTCCGCCCCGACGTCCGCCTGAAACGGCAGGGCGCTGCCGGCCTCCAGTACGTCGGTGACACCTGTCCCGGGTGTCGCTGGGACCGTGAACTCGGCAACGGCATCGCTGCGGGTGAGTCCTCCAGCGCAGATTTGAACGAGGAGGACTGATTGGTGGAGAGCCTCGCAAGCGCCGAGAAGTCCGCACCCTGCGGCTACGACTGCCAGTCTCAGGGCCGCACCCTTGGCCAAGAGCCGGTCGGTTCGGGTTAGGGCCGCAGCCATCTTGCTGAGGAGTTGTCTCATGGTTCGAAGGTCACCTTCACCGCGCCGCCCTGCCGCGTAATCCGAGTTGCTTCCGCGGGGCCCTCCAGCCGGAATGCACGCGTGAGCATCTGCCCTGCAGTGATCCTGCCTTGCGCGAGCACTTGGTCCGCCTGCCGCCAGCATGGCTGGACGTGACCGTTGCTGCCGACCCCGCGAGATCACTTCATCGAGATCGATCCCAGGTCCGACTCGATCGGCCCCTGGGACCCTCATCGACCAACCGCCAGATTCTCGAAGACCAGGACGCGGCCGTGTGTCCAGCCGATCGACACGATGTCGAGGTCTCCGTCGCCGTCGAGGTCCGCGACCTGGGTTCCGTCGTGATGCTCGTCGCCCGTTGATGCCGAATGTCGGATCCAGTCGCCCCCCTTTCCGTCCGCGTTTTCGTAGATCAGCAATTGGGATTCGCTCGGCTCGGCCAGGTTGTGCTGTCCCACAACCACGTCCACGTCGCCGTCGCGGTCGAGATCCGCGGCGTCCATCGACATCGGGCCGATGACTGCGTCGATGACGTGCTCCCGCCACTCGGCCCTCGCGACCGGCGGTTGCCGGTACCAGGCGAGTTTCCCGGGGGACCGGCTGGATTCGTAGCCCGAAACCCCGTCCAGGCGTCCGTCGCCGTCGATGTCAGCGGCGATGTTCCGATCGGGCAGCCCCTCGGCGGGACTCAGCTGGCGTGGCACGAAGCGCCCGCCGTCGTTCTCGAGCCAGTGAGTGCCGAGCAGCAGGTCCGCATCGCCGTCTCGGTCCAAGTCAGCGGCGTCGATGCCCTCGTCCTGCGAGAGTTCCGAGACCCGCAACCATTCCCATTGCTCTCCGACGGGGTCGTCCGGAAGAGTGAGCAGCTGGATGCCGCGGCCGGCCACGTGCCAGGAAAGAGCAATCGAGAGCCGCCGGTGCCCTTCGAAGAATCTCCCGGAAGCGACGCCCTGCAGGAAGTCCCCGTCCCCCCGGGGGACGTTGCCATGGATCCGGAAGGTACCGGAGCCGTCGTTCTCGGCCCACGCGAACCGCGGATCGAACGAGGAGCCCTCGCCCTGCGTGCCTAGCACGTCCAGGTCGCCATCGCCCTCCGCGTCGAAGACAGCCGCGACGTTGCGCAGGGGCTCGCCAATGTCGTGCCGACGCCACCGACCGTCCAGGGGGCCTGGATTCTCGTACCACCAACCGCCAGCAACGACATCCGTCCGACCGTCGCCATTGAGGTCTGCGGGATAGACGAACACCGCCCGCCACGGCTTGTCGGCATCGATCACGTGCCGCTGCCACCGGTCAAGCGCGAGCTTCCGGGGGCCAGGCGACTCGTTCCGCCAGATGTCGATCCGCGGAGCCTTCCAGTTGTAGGGCTTGGCCAGAATGTCCAGGTCGCCGTCGCCGTCCAGGTCTGCAATGCGCGACTCGTGGTTTCCGAAGCCGGCCGCGACCACCTGCTCGGTGAAGGCTCCCTCGCCGTCGCCGTAGAAGACCCGAAGTCTCGCGGAGGGGTTGGCCCGGAGGGGGTTGCTGCCCCACTGACCCATTTCCGCCGAGAAGATGTCCAGGCTGCCGTCGCCGTTGACGTCGCCCACTCCGATCGAGTGCCCGTGCACCAGGTCGGGTATCGGCAGGTCCTGCCCGGTCCAGGATCCCTCCCTCCATTCGTACCAGCGGATGGGCCCGTCGACGTCGCCCGGGGCGAAGACCACCTCGGGGCGGCCGCCCTCGACCAGCTGCCCGGCTGCCGCGCGCGAGAACCGGAAACGGTCGTCGATCACCTGCGGCTCGAACCGGCCGCCTCCGGAATGCTTGAACCAGCGCCCCCCGCCAACGATGTCCGTGGCGCCGTCGAGGTCAATGTCGGCTGCGGCGAGGCCCTCGTGCTCCTCTCCTGTCCAGGAGTAGATCGTGTCGGATGGCCACTCGCCGCTCCGGGGATCGTCGGGGATTTCGAACAGCAGCAGCGCATGGGCGCGCTGGTTCCACGAGGCCAGCTCCGCCTTCCCGTCGCCGTCGAAGTCCGCGAAGAGTTGGTCATGGTGCTTGGTCTCGCCGGACGTCTTGATCGTGTGCCGCTCCCAGCGCTGGCCCGGAACGAGTTCCGGGTAGGGGTTCTCCCACCACCAGACTGCGTTGGCGCCCGAGTCCCCCCCGAAGGCGATGTCGGTGTCGCCGTCGCCGTCGATGTCGTGCGCCGCGCCGCCCGCCTCGATGCGCAGGAAGTCCGGCTCCACGAGGTGCTTGCGCCAGCCGTCGGGCGTCTTCTGGAACAGGGTCACTGCAGGCCCGATGACCCTGGCCACCACGAAGAAGTCATTGATCCCGTCGTTGTCGATGTCCGCGACGAGCGAGCCCGTCTGCTGGTCAGAGGGGCCCGGCGAGGGCAGGTCGCCGGTCGAACTGGACAGGTGCGTCCACCGAGGCATCGGCGGTGCGGCGTCGACGGTCAGTCCGCAACTCAGAAGGAAGAATGCTGCCAGCCGCATGGATTCACCTGCCGTCTCGCTCGGCGGATCCGCCGGGACGATCAACGTAAGGGTAGTACGCTCCTCAATTCGCGTGTCACCGCCATCGAAGACCATGCCTTAGTGATTTAGAAATGAGCCATCGAAAGCCAGGGTTGCGGCCACGTTGTTCCGGAGCCGAGGGTGAGTTCAAGCCTCGCATTCGCCGAGGCGCTCCCCGGGGTATCCTTCTGCTCGACCCCGCAATACTGGCGCCGGCTCTCGCATTGCCAGTCGGCCATCACGGAGGTTACGTTCCGCTGCACCAAACGATGGTCCCGGAGGATGCAGCAGCCGCGCGCAGTTACGATCCTCCTACAACACACCCGTGATGCGCCGGGCAAGCGGCGCAAGGCCCCGGACGCGCGGTCACCAGCTTGGACTTCGCCTGGACACGCCTGGACACGCTCCCCCAGGTCCGGGCGCGGGCGGTTGTACACTGATCGCTCCAAGAGCGGCGCCCGACTCATGAACCATGCATCTCGGGATGCCCGCGAAGCCAGCCAGGCGACGTCCGATCGCTGCCCACCCGAGAATCACCGAGGATCCCCAGTGCTGCCCAAGCTTGGTAACGGCCCCAGCCGCCGGACGGCCCAGGGTCTGATGCGGAAAGCTGGCCGGCACCCGGTGCGCTTGGCCGCGGTCATTGCGGTCACTGTTTCGTGCGGGTTCCAAGGAACTCTGCCAGTGCCTCCCGAGCAGGCCCTCGAGACGTTTCAGATTGCGCCGGGATTCCGCATCGACCTCTTCGCCTCGGAGCCGCACGTCATCGACCCGGTGGAAATGGCCTTCGACGAGTTCGGAGGCGTCTACGTCGCCGAGCTGCTCGACAACCCGGACGATCCGCCGGAGGACGGCCCGCCCCTCAGCCGCATCAAGTATCTCGAGGACACGGACAGCGACGGGGTGATCGATCGGCACACGGTCTTCGCCGACAGGATCCTCGGCGTGGAGGGAATCGCTCCGTGGAAGGGAGGGCTGGTAGCGACCGCCGCCCCGGACATCCTGTATCTCAAGGACCTCGACGGCGATCACAAGGCAGACGTCAAGGAGGTGCTGTACACCGGATTCGCCCTCGCCCACGTGGAGGGCCGCTTGAGCAACCCGCGGCTCGGCCTTGACAACTGGTTCTACGTGGTGAACAACGCATATCCCGGTGAGATCACCTCGCCCGGCAGGCCCGGAGTTCCGCCGATCAGCGTCCGCAACCGCGAGTTCCGGTTCCACCCGCTGCTTGGCATCGCGCAGGCCTCGGCCGGCAGGGCGCAGTTCGGGCATTCCTACAACGAATGGGGCCACTGGTTCCTCTCGCACAACACCGTGCATCTGCGGCACACCGTGATCCCGCCGGGCTACCTGAACCGCAATCCGCTCCTATCCGTCGAGGAGGCCGAGCACGACGTCTCCGACCACGGTCGACCGTCGGCGGCAGTGTTTCCGATCAGCGAGCCGCAGCAGTGGCGAATCGACAGGACCGCAGCGCGCCAGGCCCGCTATGACGAGACGAGGCCTGGCCGCGTCGAGCTGCTGGAAGGGTTCTTCACCGCCTCTTGCGGCGCGACCGTTTACCTCGGGGATGCCTTCCCGGACGGTTTCGCCGGGCGGGTTTTCGTCGGCGAGGGAGCCGGGAACCTCGTCCATTGCGACATCGTCACCCCCGACGGCCCGACCTACTCGGCCAGCCGCTGGCCCGAGGATTCGGACTTCCTGGCATCCACCGACAGCTGGTTCCGCCCGGTGAACTTCTCCAACGCGCCGGACGGCAACCTGTATGTCCTCGACTACTACCGCCAGTATCTCGAGCACCCGATGTTCATTCCCGACGCCGTCAAGGAGCGGCTGCGCATGGATTTCCGGGCCGGCGACACACTCGGCCGGATCTACCGCATCACCCATGAGTCGGCGGGTGCGGGGCGGTCCTTGCAGGTCAGCCTCGGCGCTCTCGAGGGTAGCGGACTAGTCGGGCTGCTCGAGCATCGGAACGGCTGGCACCGGCGCACGGCGCACCGCCTGCTCGTTGAGCGGCAGGAACTCTCCGTCGTCCCGCAACTCCGTTCCCTCGCGACCGGCAGCGAGCTCGCGAACTCCCGGCTGCACGCTCTTTGGGTCTTGGAGGGTCTCGGTGCCGCAGATGCAGCGCTGGTCCAGCAGGCCCTCGGCGACCCTCATCCCTCCGTTCGCGAAAACGCTCTGCGACTTGCTGAGGCGCACCTGCCGGAGCTTTCGTCGCAGGTGCTGGCAGCGACGCGCGATGGCAATACCCGCGTGGCCTTCCAAGCGGCGCTAACGGCGGGCAACCTGCCGCGATCAGGTCGGGCCGTGGCAGCCCTAGGCGAGATCCTGGCGCGGTATCCGGAGGACCCATGGTTCCGGATCGCGGTTCTCAGCGCTCCGTCGGACTTTGCCGAGCCGGTGCTGGACTCGCTCCTCCGGCGGCGGCCCTCGTTCTTCGCGGAGACCTCAAGCGGCAGGCAGGCCTTGGTCCGTGACCTGTATCGCCTCATCGCCGCTCGGCAGGAAGCCGAGGAGACTGGCCGCCTGCTACTCCGGCTAGTGTCCCGGGGCTCGCTCGATCGCCCCCAATGGAAGGCGGCAGCGCTGGACGGCCTTCAGAGTGGCCTGTCCCTGCAGAGGGGCCGGCGGCTCTCGTCGCCGAGCATCGGCGCGTCCCTGGAAGAACTGCTGGGTGATGACTCCGAGGAAGTGCGAGTCGCGGCGACGGGTATCGCTCGATATGTCGATCTTGGACCTCGCGTGCTTCAGGCCGTTGCCGATGCCTTGGACGAAGGGCTTCCTGCCGAGCGGCGCGTTCTGGCCGTGCGGACGCTTCAGGGAGGCTCGTTCTCGGACGTGGCCGCGCCGCTGGAGACCCTGCTTCGCGGCAACGATGATCCCGAACTGAGGGCTGCCGCCGCCTCTTCCCTCGCCACCTTCGACGAACCGTCCGTTGCTGCGTCCCTGATCGACGGGTGGGCGAGTTATCCCCCTGCCACCCGGGACGTCGTCGCCGACCTGCTGATCCGGCGTCGCGACCGTGCGCTTGCGTTTGCCGACACCATCGCGACTGGCACGATCGACCCGCTGGAAATCCCGACGGTGACTCGGATACGGTTCGCCAACCACCCTGACGGCGACGTGCGGGATCGCGTGGCCGGCCGCCTAGGACTAGGCGCCGGAGACCGGGACCAGGCAGTCCAGGCGCACCTCGAAGTGCTGGACCTGCCTTCCGACCCTGCCCGGGGCAAGGCGCCCTTCGAGCGCGAGTGCGCGAGTTGCCACCTGCGACGCGGCGCCCGGGGCAGGATCGGGCCGGACCTTTCCGGTGTGAACAATCGCAGCAAGGAGACGCTGCTCACGAGCGTGCTGGACCCCAGCCACTCCGTGGAGGACCGCTACAGGAACCACCTGCTCGAAACGAACGATGGCCGGTTCTACGACGGGATCCTCGTTACTGAGACGGAGGCCTCGATCACGCTGCGCGGGGAGGTCGAGGACGTGACGGTCCTCAAGTCCGATATTGCTGAATTGCGGGTCTCGGACGTCTCGCTGATGCCTGAGGGCCTCGAGGACGCCCTCAGCGACCAGGAGATTGCCGATGTGATCGCCTACCTGCGCGCGGGACTGTAGCCGTAGCCTTTTTCATGTAGCGACTACACGTGGCCGTTCAGCTGGCACCTGCAGGGTGCCCATATGGGTTTGCATTCCGGTCGCTGCGATCTGGCCTGCGGCTGGAGCGTGCCGGGGCAGGACAAAGATCTTCCCGGGCCCGGAGCGGGCCCCTTGCGAGAAAATGCATCTCCTTCCGGG
This sequence comes from Bryobacterales bacterium, assembly GCA_965263255.1. GTDB lineage: Bacteria > Acidobacteriota > Terriglobia > Bryobacterales > UBA6623 > VXMF01. Next base: position 3,867,161 of record CBDHHA010000008.1, on the reverse strand, counting down.
CTACGGCGCGGAAATCGCCGCCACGGACTCCGCTTCACCCCACCAGCGACTTCAGTGAGTACCAATCGCGAATCGAAGACGCGCGTGCTGCCGGGGATCAGTCCAAGAGCGATACGATGCGAGTGGCATGCTTGGTGTTGGTGCCGTAGCCCAAGTGCACGAACTTCGCCAGCGGGAGGGGGAAGATGTCTAGGACTGTGACGCTACGGTTGAATCAGGACGCCGACAATGAGTTGCGAGAGGCTGCGACGGTTGAGCGGCAGCCTCTGGAGAACTTCACTTCGACTGCTGCGCCGGCACCCACTAGGGAGACGCAGTTCGTCGACGACGGGGAAATGGCCGAGATCCTGGGTGACGACGCGCTGATCCGCAGGATGAAGGCCGGTTCAAGAGACTCTCGTCGCCGTAAGGGCGATTTCGTTGCATGAGTACCCGATCCTCGAGACCGAGCAATTCGGCAAGGACCTGAAGTCGATAGCCCGGGCTGGTCACGACGATATCGCCGGAGAGCTGCGGCGTTCCGCCTACGTAGGGTTGCGTGAGCACCCCCACTTCGAGCCGCGCGTTCGCAAGCCCAAGGGATGCGCTCCGGATACGAGATATTGAATCAGGCCTTGGCGATTCTTCTGCGAGATTGATCACCGGGAACAGATCGTATCGATGATCGGGGCGTCTCACCGCGGCTCATTGATCTCCTCGCCTGTGTGTGCCCCGCCACGGCGGGATGCTCCTGCGGGGGAGGCGGCGAAGTCCTCGGCAGGATGGTGCAGGTTGCATCATTTCGGCCACGGCCCACCCGTTTCGAACCGCCGGGTTGTCCAAGTGACGCCGCGTTTCCGAGACACAGGCGTAGATTTCTCTGCCCGGGGGGCGAGGACGTCACGGTCCTGAAGTCCGATATTGCTGACTTGCGGATCTCGCACGCTTCGTCGATGCCCGAGGGCCTCGAGGACGCCCTCAGCGACTAGGAAATTGCCGATGTGATCGCCAACCTGCGCGCCGGCCTGTGACCGCCTGACGTCGGGGGGGGCATTGCCGATGCCCCCTGTTTCGGCTCCGGCTGTCCAGACTCACCGGGTCACGGCAGACCCTCGGATCGCGTCACCTATACTGAGCCTCGCCGGCCCCTCCTAGGGCTGCCGAGACGAACGGTATGCGTCGCAAGAGGGTAAATGACGGATCGGGATGGGCCAAGGCGGTCCGTCGATTGCGGCGCCGGACAGTATCCGGGTTCGCGCTGCTCACGCTAGCCATGTCCTGGAACGGAGCCGCAGGCCAAGGAACAGGCCTGTTCCTTCCGCTTGAGACGCGCGACGGTCTCACTGCGGCTGCGGCCGCTAGGCCGGATCCGCTCGTGATTCGCCATCGTATGGCGGCAATCGATTTTTCCGCGCTCGCTGGCACGCTCACGGCCTTGAAGAGAGGGGATGTTCCCCACCCTACGTTGCGCCTAAATCTCTTCGAGAATGCCGAGTTCACGGCGATCGTAGAGGAGACGCACCCGACTTCATCCGGATACGCCCTGCTGGGAAGAATCGAGGATGTCGACTTGGCCACGATGGCGCTGGTTGTCAACGGCGATGTGGTCGCAGGAACGGTGCGGACCCCACAAGCGACCTACCGTATCCGGACCGCCGGGAAGAGGGCGTATTCGCTGGACCAGTTGGACCCCTCGAAGATGCGTCCGGGGGCCATGCCCGCCACGAGGCCCCCTCCGGCTAGGAGGGTCCCCATCCCGCGTCGATATGACCGGTCGCGCTAGTTCTAGAAGGGAGAGCCGCTACCAAGGCGGGCATCCCCGTAGCGGTCGGTCGACCTGCCCGGTGGGGATCGGAGCGATGCGTGTCCTTCGCGTAGCGGAGAACTTCCCGAGGCGCGTGGGTGTCGCTGCCATGGCGGTCCTCGCGTTCTCGAACGGCTGGGCACAGGACGGGCCCGAGACGACAGCCGGGTCCGACCGTGCCGCGCTCGTGGCGCTCTACAACGCGACCGGCGGTCCGGCATGGAAGGACAGTTCCAACTGGCTGACTGCCGCTCCACTGGCTGACTGGTTTGGCGTGGCGGTGGACGGGCGAGGGCGCGTTCAGCACCTGGCCTTGGGCGAGAACGGCCTAAGGGGCCAGATTCCTCCCACCGTAGCGAGCTTGGGAGAGCTCCGGGTCCTAGACCTCTCGCGGAATGAATTGACCGGGTCGATACCGGCTGAACTCGGGGGACTGGCCCTGCTGGAGGATCTCCTGCTTGCGGAGAATGGCCTCAGCGGCCCGATACCCGGTGAACTCGGGCGCCTGCAATCGTTGTGGGGGCTGGACCTGCGGGCGAATGCGCTGAGCGGGCCCATTCCGCCCGAGCTAGGGGAACTGGAACAACTCTCGTCGATGGCCCTTTCGGAGAATCTGCTCAGCGGCCCGATACCCGCCACGCTCGGGAAGCTGTCCGGGCTGCAGAGTCTCTGGCTGAACAGAAACCTCCTTCGCGGCCAGGTCCCTCCAGAGTTAGCGGACTTAGCCGAACTCGCGACGCTATTGCTTGGCGACAACGACCTCGAGGGCGCGCTTCCAGTGGAGCTCGCCAATCTTGGAATCTTGGAGCACCTCTGGACAGAAGGGAACGAGACGTGCGCTCCCAGAGATGCTGCCTTCCAGTTCTGGCTGGCGAACGTGTCGTTCGTCGGTGTCAATTGTCCGCCGCCAGAGGCCTCCATCGTGGACGTGGCATTCGCCTACACGGCGGCCGCAAGAACCCGCCTCGGCGGGGCTAGGCGAGTCCAAGCTGAACTCGACCTGCTCATTGCGGAAGCCAACTTCGCCTATTCGCGAAGCGGGGTCGACTTGCGACTGACCCACGCTGCGAGCATCGAGGTCGACCATCCAAGGCTTTCTGATTCGGCAGTCGACCTGGAGAGCCTCAGGGATCCCTCCGACGGTTATTTCGATGAAGTCCATGAATTGCGTGACACGGCCGGGGCGGACATCGTTGTACTCTTGGTCGGTTCGTCCGATTGGGTCTCGTACAGCAGGGTTTGCGGGCAAGCCAACCAGTTGACGGGGGCGTGGCTCCGAGAGTCTTTCGCTTCATATGCATTTGCGGTCATGGATGCTGACTGCGGGGGGAACACGTTCGTGCACGAGCTTGGCCACATCATGGGTGTGGCGCACGACCGCTACGAAGCGTGCAGAGGAGCCCAATGCCTTGAAGGGGCGTTCCCATACGGTCACGGATACGTGAACCAGCGGGCCTTCGATCCGGGAGCCTCGTGGTCCGCGCGGTGGCGCTCAATCATGGCGTACGACGACCAGTGCCGGGACGCAGGATTCCAGTGCCTCGAATTGCTGCAGTTCTCCAGCCCTGAAAGAAAACATCAGGGAGACGTGATGGGAGTTCCGGGGCGTCACGAGTCGAATCATGTCAACGGTCCGGTCGATGCCGTCCGAACGCTGAACCTGACCCGGGAGCTCGTGTCGAACTTCCGACCGAGGCGTCTTCGAGGTACTCCAGTGACAGTTTCCTTCGATGCTGGACCTTACAGTGCGGCGGAAGGCGGCGACACGGCGTTCGTGACCGTGAGAATCAGCGAGGCCGCAGTTGGCGACGTGACTATCCCCCTGACCGTGGCCCTCGAGCAGGGGGCGTCGTATGGCGACTTTTCGGGAGTGCCGGTGCACGTCGTGGTTCCCAACGGCGAGAGCACCACGACATTCAACGTCGTGGCTATCGACGATGAGTTCGATGACGACGCAGAGAGACTAGTCCTGGGGCTCGGACGGCTCCCGTACGGCGCCAGCGAAGGTGGGCGGCCCACGGCACCGATCACCTTGGTTGACAACGACCTGACTACGCAGGCCATCTCACTGCCGAGCGGAGGGCAAATTCTCCTGCAGAGGGACGGCGACGGCCCGTGGATGCTCGATGGCGACCACGCTACGAACGGCATCGAAGTGGTCCGCGAAGGACGGACGTTCGCACTGGAACTCGCTGACGATCATTGGAGGCTGGCCCTCTACACCGTCCGCACGGCCGCGGGCCAAACATCTGTCCGGGACGGAATCGAGGCGACTCTCGCTAGCCTGCACAATCCGAGCACCGCAATCGTGGATTCTGCCGGGAGCCTATACGTAGCCGACACCGGGCATCACCGCATACGCAAGGTGGACCCGCTAGGAGTCATCTCGACGGTGGCGGGCACAGGCGACTGGGGCTTCAGCGGGGACGGTGGACCTGCGACAGCCGCGCGCCTCGCCAGGCCGCAGGGGTTGGCCCTTGGCAGCGGAGGGGATCTGTTCGTTGCTGACTCGGGGAACTCCAGGATACGGCGCATCGACGCCCTGACGCAGACGATCGAGACGATTGCCGAGACGGGAGAGTTTGGCTGGTCCGATGACGTCGGGCTTGCCTTGGCTTCCGCAATCGCGAATCCCACGGGCTTGGCGACGGACGGCGCTGGAGGACTGTACGTCTCTGACCGAGCAATCGGCACGATTGGTCGGGTCGACACTGCCGAAGGAACCATCAGCACAGTCGCTGGCTCCTACAACTGGGGGAACTTGGGAGACGGTGGGCACGCAACCCAAGCTTGGCTGAATCGGCCGACGGGGATCGCCTTCGGCCCCGACGGGGACCTGTACGTCGCTGACGCTTTCAACCACCGGCTGCGGTGGATCGACGCCGAGACGGGAGTCATCATGACACTGGCGGGCGGCGACAGAGCCGGCTACACCGGTGACGGCGGTGACGCCCGTGCGGCGACGCTCTTTGCTCCGCACGGCGTCGCTGTGGACGTGGAGGGGAACATCTACGTGGCCGACACGTGGAATCACGCGATTCGGAAGATCAATGCCGTTACGGGGAAGATCCAGACGATTGCTGGCACGGGCGAAGGGGGTTTTGGAGGTGACGGTGAGGCCGCTACGGATGCCAAGCTGGGAGTTCCCGAAGGGGTGGCTGTCGACGCTGGAGGGAACGTCTATGTGGTAGACACCGGAAGTCAAAGGGTGCGCCGCATCGACCGGAACACAGGGATCATCACGACCGTTGCTGGGTCCGCGAGATCCTACTGGGATGGAGGGCAAGCAGAGCAAGCTCAGCTACGTTCTCCCGCTTCGCTTGCCCTCGATCATGCCGGAAACGTGATTTTCGTCGACTCTCAACGAGTTTGGAAGCTGGATTCTGCAGGCATGATCGAGCGGCTGGCAGGTTCGGGGTCATATGGGGACCGCGGGGACGGCAATGCGGCGATCGAAGCGGCCTTCCGAAGTCCCGAGGGGATCGCCGTGGATATGGCGGGGAGTGTCTACTTGGCTGACAGCTGGAACCACCGGGTACGGAGGATCGACGGAACTACCGGCATCATCGAGACGATTGCAGGGACAGGCTTGGAAGGCGATTCCGGCGACGGAGGCGCTGCGACCGGGGCCGAGCTCGCCCGGCCCGAAGGCGTGGCAGTGGACAATGCAGGGTACGTCTATATCGCGGATACCGGCAACCGCCGAGTGCGACGCGTCGACCTGACCACCTGGCGGATCGACACCGTCTCGGCAACGTCGCGCGATGGAAACTGGGCGGACGGGGGACTGGCGTCGGGGACGCTGCTCCGCGATCCGATAGCCGTAGCGGTGGACAATGGAGGGAATCTCCTCATCGCAGACCGATCGGGAAACCGGGTGCTGCGAGTAGATGTTCATTCGCAAGTGATCGAGACCGTCCTCGAAGCAGAACACCCCCAGGCGCTGGCTGTGGACGATTCAGGCAACATATTCATCGGGCTGGAGCATCGGATTCTGAGAGTCGGGCCCGGCGGCGACACCATCACTGTTGCGGGAACTGGCCGCAGAGGGTACGCCGGCGACGGACAACCTGCCGGAGGGGCCGAAGTGACGGTGTCCGGTCTTGCCGTGGACAGCGCCGGGAGGGTTTGGTTCACGGATCCTCCAGCCCGTCGCATTCGGGTACTCGAGCCCCATGACGTGGGGCACTAGGCGTATGGAGGCGTATGGCCGGCGGTCCGAACCTTGCCGTCGGCTAGCAATCGGAGGCTGAGGGCCTGGGGCGAAGCTGGGCCCCTGTCCGTTGATGTGGCAGGGCTCCAAGCCACCCGGAAATCCGTCGCGATGCAATACTGGGCTGTCGCTGGGCAGTTCACGCAGGGATGTCACGACTCGATCACGTGAAGCGGTTCTATTCGCTTCTGGATACTCTCGAGAGGGGCTTGGGTGGGCCCCGGAGGCTGTCCGCTTGCACTGGCGCGATGCCTTGGCCGCAGCGCGGCGTTTACTTCTTCCGGGAGGCTGGAGAGCTTCGTACGGACTCCGGCGAGGGGTCGCGCGTGGTCCGAGTTGGCACGCATGCTCTCAAGCTCCGAGCCAAGAGTACGCTCTGGAGGCGTCTCAGCCAGCACAAGGGTACGGTGAAGCACAGTGGCGGAAATCACCGCGGTTCGATCTTCCGACAAATCGTGGGAGCCGCGCTGATCCAGCGGGATGGTATTAGGTGCCCGACGTGGGAACAGTTCTCGAATCACGCACCGCGCGATGTTCGCGAGGTAGAGCGACCTACCGAGGCCAAGGTGAGCAAGGTCATCGGGGAGATGCCGTTCCTGTGGCTCCCCGTGGACGACGATCCGGGACCTACCAGTAAGCGAGGGGTCATCGAGGAAGGCTCGATCGCGCTCCTGAGCAATTTCCGAGGAGACGCCATCGATTTGCCGTCATGCACTTGGCTTGGCAGGCATTGTAATCGTGTAAAGGTGCGGCTCTCCGGGCTGTGGAACTCGAACCACGTGGACGAAGCTTATGATCCGGCGTTCCTCGATACACTCGAAGAGCTCGTCCGTGCGGTCAAGGAGCAGTGATGACCGTAGTAATCCAATGCGCGGCAACGAAGCGTCCTGAGGCCGGCCACCTTCGAGCCGCCGACGGGCGGAAGGTGATGTTCGTAGCCGACCCTGCCTCTGCTCCAGCCGACAAAGACACGCTATATTCCCGGCCGGACGATCCATCCGATCGCGACGGCAAGTCATGGAGGGACGTGCTGAGCGAGTACAACGCCCAAACCAGCGAGAATCCGGACGCACTGCTGCCGGCATGGCAGATCTATGCCAATCCGACCTACAGCTTGCTCAAGGAGAGGCTCGGTCAGGATCGCCTTTTCGTTCTTTCTGCGGGATGGGGCCTGATCTCCGCGGGCTTCCTGACGCCCGCGTACGACATCACGTTCAACAAGGCCGGGAACGTGGCGCCGTTCAAGCGCAGGAGCGGCCACGATGGATTTCGCGATTTCCGCATGCTGCCGTTTGATGCTGCCGGTCCGGTCGTGTTCCTTGGCGGAAGGGACTACGTCCGGCTGTTCTGTGAGCTGACCGACGGTATCCGGAGTGAAAGAACCGTCTACTACGCGGGTAGTGAGCCGCAAGCGCCGGGCTGCACCAAGCGAATGTTCGGGAAGCCATTCACGAACTGGCACTACCAATGCGCCAAGGCACTTCTCGCCCAGTCGGACCTCCAGGGGACTGCCTGATCGTGCCTTAGGCGGCCGCCGGGCGTTTCGCCCGCACGGGCTAGTCAACTACCGCTAGGTCAGCCGGACCAGCCCGACCCGGCCTGGATCTTGTCGTCGAGACCGGTCCACGACCTGACCGGATACCCGCCGTGTGAGCGCTCGTTCAGGACAGATGCGACGCTTGGCGGCATGATCTCGTCCCGGACATCCAGATCGGGCCGCTTGGAATCGTAGGCGGTCACCTCGAGCAGGCGGTACGGACATTCCTTTGGCAGCAGTTCATCCACGCCACGGAGTGCCTTCTTCCATGCCTTGATCTCGGCTCGGTCCACGTGCCATTCGGCGATGCTCCGCGCAGCCTGCCTGCGCCCGTCGTTCCATGCATCCGCGAACAGATCCGAATATTGCCCGGCCAGTCCGGGGTTCTTCCGCATCAGCTTCGACATCTCCCACCGCCAGGTCTGGATTTGCTTCTGCCAGTGGGCGAGATCGTCGTCTTGTTCGCAGTGCTCGATCTTGAGCAGGTGCTCAATCACGTTGGCGCAGTACGACGTCCAACCGTGGTTGATGTGGTTGCCCAAGTCCTCGATCTCCTCCGCGACATGGTCCCAGTCCAGTGCCCCCGCGTCCCTGCGCCGCAAGGCCGCCGCCTGGTGCACCGCCCAACTGTAAACGTCCTGTACGTGGAGGCCCGAGCCGGCCAGATCCGCCTCGAGCACCGCTGGCGACGGAGAAGTGGGCATCAGGGACAACCTCGCCTGCATTGTACAGGTTCCTCGCACGGGCCCGTGCCCGCATTAATGTGCCTGCGTGAAGCCCGAACCCGAGTGAGCCTACGGTGGTCGGTCAGCCAAGGGCCAGGCACTTAATGCCGCGCCCCAGCAGGCAGGCACTACCCAAGACGAGCAATCCCGACCAACACGGGCACGACGCGGCAGACTATGCCGAGGGTGGTCTTGAAGGTCCACTCCGTCGCTCGCTGCTCGCCGAGCGAGTCGAACACAAGCACGTCTGCCCTCCCCCACTTGGCAGCGGAGCCCCCGCCTAGCTCCGCGACGCCTGCGCCCGGGCTGTACTGCCCTCGTAGCATTGACACCCGCTACCGGCGTTCGACGTAGAGGCAACGAGAGCCTTTGTCGGGCATGGCCTTCACCGCTGTCCCGGCGAGGCGCCAGCGGTCCTTCGGATCGTCCCCGTTGAGCAGCAACCTGAATTGGGCTCCTCCCGAGCATTCGTCCACCAGCTGTTGCGCTGACCGCGGCGTACCTGTCAGAACGTCGAACCGTTGCTAATCCTTCCGGCATTGGCCGGCGTCGCCCACCACGAGGTCGCCGGTGACTCGCGACGGCCTCTCTACCGACAGCAGCGTTAGTGACCCAACTCAAGGCCGCACGCTCGGAAGCTCCAGTGAAGCCCTCCGGGGAGTCGAGCCATCGGCTCGCTTCTAGGCCAATCTGGTGTCAGGTTGCTGACTGTAGACCCCCCGAATCGATGATCGCTGTGCCTCGGCGCGTTGATCCGCTTCCCTGTGGGCGCCAGTCCGGCCTGCGGCTCCGTTACTGCCGGAGTGTGTGCCGCCAGCGCACGTTTTTCTTGTGGTGTAATCGGATGCGAAGCGGGTCTTGGTGGCATGGCGTCGAGGAGGTCATGCGGGCGCCGCCAACTGGCGCCACTCAGCTAGCCGCTCCTGGATTCTGTCCTCCACAAAAGGGGGGAGGATTCCAGACGGGGGCTTGCGGGGCCTTGCTTCAGGGCCATTAGCGATCGATCGAAGCCCTACCGCCTGCTCCAGACCATGAAGTCCCTTCATCTGACCCTAGTGCTCCTGCTGGCCTCTAACGCGGTTGCCCAGCTGACGTCCCAAGACGCGGCCCAACTCATAGAGGAAGGACGCACGCACTTCCAGTTGCGGTGCGGCGGCTGCCACGGCGGCGACGGCCGCGGAGGCGAGCGCGGTCCCGACGTGATCACGACCCTGTCAGCCCGGAGCCGCCGCGCCGACGAGGTGCGTCAGCTGATCCGAGACGGCTTGCCCGACTTCGGAATGCCCGGATTCTCCCTTTCCGACGATGAGATGGATGCGCTCGTGGCCTTCTACCGCGCCCAGACTGCGCCCGCCAGCGAGACGCCCCCGCAGGGTGACCCGGCGGCCGGGGAGGCTCTCTTCTTTGGGAGCGCCAACTGCGCCCAGTGCCATGTCCGGGGTGCGGGCAGCATGGTTGGACCGGACCTGTCCTCGGTCGGGGCAAGCCGCACGCTGGCCGAGCTCGAGAGCGATCTCATGGATCCCGGTGCCGAGATCGCCGAAGGCTACTCAAGCGCCGAAGCAAGGATCGGGGGTGGCGAGCGGATACGCGGCTTCGTGCGCAACCAGAGCTCACAAGATGTCCAGATGCAGGGCGCCGACGGCCGATGGCACTTGCTGGCCCGCGACGACGTTGAGGATCTCGTCCGGAGCCCGGGCTCCCCAATGCCCCCGTACCGAGAAGGCGGCATCAACGACTTGATCGCATACCTGAGCCGACTCGACGGCCGGCCGGACAACCCTATGCGTTCCCGCTATATCGAGGCGCAGGCGCCCTTGCCGCAGTCCGTGCCGTTCGCGGCCATCCGACAGCCGTCGGAAGGGGATTGGCCCACTTACAACGGCCGCCTGCACGGCAATCGACACAGCGCCCTCAACGAGATCACGACCGAGAACGTGTCGAGGCTCGCTCCCGACTGGATCCTGCCGATGCGCGCGCCGCGCAGTCTGGAGACGACGCCCATCGTCGTCGACGGCGTGATGTACGTGACCGCGCCCAACGAAGTGCGGGCTGTCGACGCCCGCGTTGGTCGGGAGATCTGGAGGTACAGCCGTCCGCGCACGCCGGGAGTGATGGGCGACGCCGGCGCGGGCACGAATCGCGGGGCCGCGATTCTCGGGGACCGACTGTTCATCGTCACCGACAACGCCAACCTCATCGCGGTCGACCGCCTGACCGGGAAGCTGCTCTGGGAGGCCGACATGGCCGACCACCGCGACAACTACGGAGGGACCCTCGCCCCACTGGTCGTCAACGATCTCGTGATCGCCGGGGTCGGTGGCGGCGACGAGGGCATCCGCGGATTCCTGGCGGCCTACAGGGCCGATTCCGGGGAGGAGGCATGGCGGTTCTGGACGATTCCGCTGCCGGGCGAGCCCTTATCCGAGACGTGGGTCGGCAGCGTTCTGCCACACGGCTGCGCCGGAACGTGGCTGACCGGCACGTACGACCCGGATCTCGACCTGTTGTACTGGCCGACTGGCAACCCTTGTCCGGACATGAACGGGGACGAGCGCCAGGGCGACAACCTGTATAGCGACTCGATACTTGCGATCGAACCCCGGACCGGCAAGCTGCGCTGGCACTACCAGTACACGCCGCACGACCTGTACGACTGGGACGCCAACCAGACGCCGATGCTCGTCGACGCGGATTTCCGGGGCCGGGCGAGGAAGCTCCTCGTCCATGCCAACCGCAATGGCTACTTCTACGTGCTCGACCGCACGGATGGAGAGCTTCTCCTTGCCGAGCCGTTCGTCGAGAAGCTGACTTGGGCGACGGGGATCGGGGCGGACGGTCGCCCGCAGAAGCTCCCGGGGAAGGAGCCCACCTACGCCGGCAACGAGGTCTGCCCCTCCCTGGCGGGTGCCACCAACTGGATGTCTCCGGCATACAGCCCGGCCACGGGCCTCGTCTATGTCCAGACAATCGAGCAGTGCAACATCTTCACCAAGCGTGACGAGGTCTGGCAGCCAGGCAAGGGATACTTCGGCGGCGCGGCGCGAGCCGTGCCAGGCGAGCGGATCGTCAGTTCTCTGAGGGCCATCCGTCTGGAGACTGGCCAGATCGCATGGGACCGGCCGCACGCGGCCCCGGACCGGACGTGGACGGGGGCGCTCTCGACAGACGGCGGGCTGGTCTTCTACGGGGACGCCGACGGCACCTTCACCGCGGCGGACGCCAGCGACGGCGAGCCGCTCTGGCATTTCCACACCAACGACAGCTGGAAGGCGTCGCCGATGACCTATAGCGCGGGTGGCCGCCAGTTCGTGGCGGTTGCCGCCGGCTTCAATATCATCGCCTTCGCCCTGCCGGACGGCAACTGAGCGCCAAGCCCTCCGGTCGGAGGGGGCGGCTCCTGCCGCCGCGGCAGTAAACTGGGGGCGCTCCCTGAGCAGCAGACCAGCCATGCCATCCCGTTCGCCCAAAATCCGCCGCCGAGACTTGTTGGCAGGCGCTTTCGGGTCGGTCGCCGCGTGTGGCTGCGGATCTGAGGGAATCGACCCGTCGGCAGCCGAGTCGGCACCTCCGGAAGCACCGGACCTAGTAATCGACTTCCACCAGCACACCCATTACAGCGGCCGCTCGGACGATGACTTGGTCGCCCATCAAAGAAGGATGGGTGTCGACCTAACCGTGCTCCTGCCGGCGGGTTCGAAGTACGGCCTGGCAGCCGATGCCTTCGGGAATGACTCGGTAGTTGCCCTCGCGAAGCGGTTCCCGGAGGAGTTCGTCTTCTTCGCGAACGAGCTGCCGGATCTCCCCGAGACCCAGGACGTGCTCGAGCGGTACCTATCGATGGGCGCGATCGGCATCGGCGAGCAGAAGTTCCCCGTCGAGTGCGACTCGGAGTCCATGCAGAGGGTGTATTCCATCGCCAGGGACCACGACGTGCCCGTGCTGATCCACTTCCAGCACGATGCCTACAACATGGGCATCGAGCGCTTCCACACGATGCTCGAGAGATTCCCGGAAGTTAACTTCATCGGGCACGCCCAGACCTGGTGGGGCAACATCGACGCGGACCACGACCAAGCAGTGATGTATCCCAAGACACCCGTCACGCCCGGCGGGATCACTGACCGCCTGCTGTCTGACTACCCCAACATGTATGGGGACCTGTCCGCGGGGTCGGGCCTGAATTCGATGCTTCGCGACGAGGAGCACGCCAGGGGGTTCCTCGACCGCCATCAGGATCGCCTTCTCTGGGCGAGTGACTGCAATGACACTTTGGGATTTGGAGAGGATTGCATCGGATCGAACAGTCTCGCTGCGGTTCGCAGGCTCGCCCCGGATGATTCCGCCGTGCGGAAGATCCTGCACGGAAACGCAGCGAGGCTACTCCAACTCGCCTGACCGGGCATCAGACCTGCCGACAATACGCAGGGACAGGCCGGGCTGGCCATCGACAGCGCCCGGGCTGGGCTCCTGATTGGTCGGGCTTGACTCGGCCCGGCAGATACCGCGTCAGAATGCGGTTACGGACTGATAACATTCTTATTGTCAATGACTTAGTAGCCTCCCGGGCTTGCATACAGTATCATTTCCGAGGCTTGGATCGATCGTTTCCCGCTGATTCGGCCGTTCTTCCATCGTTCCGGGCTGGTTTGGCCCACTGCTTGTGAGGCTGTATGTGCATCCCGGCAATACCCGATACACTGTGCCATCTTGGTTCCGCGTAGCCCTGAGTTGCTCATCCCCCTGCTGGCTTCCCGCTCCCCGGTCACACTGGAGCAACTCCAGCAAGCCCTCGGCCAGGCCTCCCGCGCCACCACCTTCCGCTACCTCCGCCAAGTCCCCTACCTGCGCAGCTACAACCACAACGGCCGCTTCTATACCAGTCGCGATCCTGACCGCTTCGACCATCTCGGCCTGCTGTCGATCGGCGACGTCCACTTCTCTTGCGACGGCTCCCTGCGCGCGACCGTCGAGCGCCTGCTCGCCACCTCCGAGGAAGGCTTCACCGACCCGCAGCTGCGGGCCCTGCTGCACGTGCCGGTACAGCCCTTCCTGCTCTCTGCCGTGCGCCAGGGACGCGCCCGTCGCGAGCGTCTCGACGGTGTCTATGTCTACTTCGCCCCCGGCGACGACGGAGAGCGCCAGCTGCGAGCCCGCCAGCGCCGCCTAGCCGAACATCTGCCGGCTGGCCCGGACGCGGCCCCCGGCCCCGACGTGATCATCGCTGTGCTGCTCGTGTTGGTGCGCTGTCCCGGACTGACTGCGCAGCAGACGGCCCGCCGCCTGCAGGGCCACTCCCCGCCCATCCCGTTGGCCCAGGTACAGGCCGTCTTCGACCGCTTCGAGCTGGCCGCCGCCAGCCAAGACGGGGGGCCTGGCTCCAGCTGACGCTCCTGCCGGACAGTGGGTCGGCTGCGGGACGAATGCTGCGCGGCCCTGCTGTCAACCGGCTAGCGCTCGTCCTCTTCCAAGCTGCGCCGCCCCTCGAACGGGCCCCACATCGCGCGCTGCCGGTAGGCCCTCTCCTGGGCGTAGCTTTCGCGATCGTAGTCCGGGTTCACCTTCGGGAACCGAGCGTCGACCCCCTCGAGATAGCTCATCATCTGGCCGTACATCCGCTCGTGCCGTTCCGGCTGCTCCTTGGCGATGTTGGATACCTCGCCCATGTCGACGGAGGTGTCGAAGAGCATCGGAACGGTGGGGCTAGCGTAGAAGTGCATGAGCTTGAATGCTCCCGAAATCATGGCCGAATGCGGGACGCTGTTGCGGTAGTGCGGGTAGTGGAAGTACAGATTGCGGGTAAGGAAGGCCTCATCCGGTTCCGCTCCCGCCATGAAGCCTGCAAGGCTGACGCCGTCAATGTCGTTGAGTTCTTCCGGATCGCCACCGGCCCAGTCTACGAATGTTGGCAGGAAGTCATAGTTCACGACGTTCCCCATGAAGACGGATCCGGCCTCGATCCCCGGCCCTCTGACGATCATGGGGACCCGCAGCCCTCCATCCCACAGCCACCATTTCCTCGCGTGCAATGGCTGCTTCAGGTCAGGCTCCAGTTGGAGCTCTTCGTGTCGATAGCCGTTGTCGCCGGCCACCACCACATAGGTGTTGTCCTCGATGCCGAGCTCCTTGAGCTTCTGAAGAACCGCTCCGATTCGACCGTCCAGATCGCTGGCCATGCCCAGCCAGATCGCGGGATCGTCTCCGCGGTTGACGGTGTCAGGATGTTTGTTGTTCTCCTTGTACCAAGCCTGCACGAGCGGATGGTTCACGTACTTCCTGCGGGTCTCGTGGAGGCACTCCTGCCTCGCATGCATGGCGTAGTGGGATACCTGCAGATAGAACGGCGTGCCCGCGCTTGCCTGATCCTCGATGAAGCCGATCGCTTTCTCGGTGATGCTGAACATCAGCTTCGGATCCGTGACCACTTCGGGCATTCGCCTCATGCCAGCTTGGGTGTTGCCCGGGGAATTGTTGGTGTCCCCGTCATGCACTACGTAGCCTTCCTTGCCGGGATCGCCTCTCATGTGCCACTTGCCGACATGCGCGCTGGCATAGCCCAGCGGCTTGAGCGCTTCGGCGATGGTGACCGCGTCTTCGTCAAGCTCCAGGTCGGAAACGTTCGGAACGAGAGGGTATTTCCGATACTCCCGCTTGGTGTCGAAGTAAGGCTCCCGGGAACCTAGGTATACGGTGAAGCCGCTGCGCGGGGCAGACTGACCGGTCTGGAGGGAGACGCGAGCGGGCGAGCACTGCGGGGATCCGTAGGCATTGCGGAACTTCATGCCCTGACGGGCCAGGGCCTCGATGTTCGGCATCTCCAGAACAGGCATCCGGGAGTTCTCCATGGAGTCATCCATGCGCACGGGCGTTCCGTTCCAGGCCCAGTCGTCGATGTAGAACAGAACAATATTGGGCCTGTCTGGTGCTGCTCCGCTGAGAAAGGCCAAGGCTCCGCACAGAGCGCACAGAACCATGCCAATGGAGAGCTTCTTCACCATCATCACGCTCGAATCGTACCACCGCCCAGGTTGCGTCAAGGATCTCCTTGTGCCGCCGGCGCGCGAGTCGGCCACCTTCCTCCTCGCGGCCTGTCTCAGGGTGGGGATGGCGGTATCGCGGCCTTCACGCAGGAGCGAGAGCCGGTGCGATCCAGTTGCCATCCGGCCCGTTTCACTTGGTGGTCCGGTGCCGGCGATTACAGCATCACGTCGTGGGGACCGGCAGCGTCGTGGCGGCTTGCAGCGGACGAGATCGCCCCGGGCACGAGCCTGCAATGCAGGGCCTCGAGGCCGCTCAGCAGAAACGCAGCCAATCCGCCCGGTGTGGCAGCGCCGCTCGGGCTGCGCACCGCCGCACCTGACTGCCTGCTGGTAGTGAATCGCCCCACGCGGGTCTACCGGCCTGAGCCGGGCCAGTTGTCGAAGCGACGGCTGGTCGACTTGCCGTAGAAGACCCGGTCGCAGAAGTCGAGGAGTGCCTGCCAATCCTCCTCGAGTTGCCCGTGACCGCCGGGGCGCCAGTGGACCGCCTGCCGATCAGGTGCGCCCAGCAGATCGAAGACCGCCTGGGCGGCCTCGAAAGTCTTGCGCGTCCCGACTGGATTCGCGAGCCGGTCGTCGGCGCCTTGGGTGTTGAGCAACGCCCGCGGAGCGATCAGTGCCTTCGCGGTGTGGCTGCCGAAGGGCAGCCGGTCTTCCAGGCCGGCGAAGCCTGCGAGTCGCGGCACGAACCAATGCGGATGCAATGCGGTCATGTCCGCAATGTCTTGATGTCGGCCGCCCGGGGTGAAGAAGCGCCAGCTACCCGTGCCTCCCGATCCCGAAGCGGAAGGTGCGCTGACAGCGATCCTCTCGTCGTAGATGGCGGCGCACAAGGCCGTCTTGCCTCCGCGGCTGTGACCGGTTGCGACGATGCGATCGGCGTCCACCCAGCCCTGCTTGACGAGGTGGTCGATCAGCGGCTGGTAGAACCAAGCCCAGGCCGCGATCGTTGCCCAGTCGAATTCGGGCTCGCGGTACAGGGAGAACACGCCGCTCGACCGATTGCCCGGCCGGTCCGGCGCCACGTCCTCCCGATGGAACTTCACCACCGCGTAGCCCCGCTGAACGGCCTCGCGGAAGACTCGGGCATCGACCCTGTCGCGGCCTTCGTCTCCGTATTGCTCTTGCTTGCGAGGGTCCTCGATCTCGCTCAGGTCGAAAGTGAAGAGATCGTTCTTCACGATGACCGGGACACGGCCGGTCCCGGAGGGGCGCACGATGCCAACCCGCACGCTCACGGATTGTCCGTTCCTCTCCAGTCGGAGCCGGAAACTCTCGCGCCAGGCTTTCCCGTCTTGAGCGGCCTGCCTCTCGAAGTCGACAATCTCGAACCGGTCGGGCTTGGGCGGCATCCGGCCGTACTGGTAGTAGGCCATCATCTCCTTGAGGCGCTTGCGTCCTTCCGTCCAGCGTTCGGCCGAACCGTCCGCTACGAGTTCGGCGAGGCCCCGGTTCGGGCCGAGTGCTGCCGGGGCAAGGAAGGGGGCGATCCATGCCCCGTTGAGCATCACGTGCGAGACCCGCCGAATGGCTGAGATATCTGCCACCGGGTCTCCGTCCACCAGGACCAGATCGGCGGGCTGTCCCACCCCAATCGTTCCCAGTCGACCTTCCGTGCCGAGAAAACGCGAGGCCACGGCCATGGCCGACGAGAGCGCGTCCAGAGGCGAGAGCCCCGACTCGACCAGGAGCTCCAGCTCCCGCCAGTTCGCCTCCGGCGTCGGCCCGTGCGAGGAAGCCACGATCGGAACGCCAGCACGTGCGGCGATCGCGGTGAAATGCTTCATCTTGGCGAACCCGGCCAGCTTCTCGTCCGTGACGCCCTCGCCTCCGGGACGGACCTCGAACGGCCGCAGCGTGGGCGTCAGGAACACGCCGCGCTCGAGCATCAGACGAAGCAATGCGTCGACCTTGGGATTGCCTTCGAGACTTAGCTGGCTCCACAGCCAGTAGCGTCCGTCTTGGCGGAAAGCGTTGTCGCTGCGGACACCGCGCTCGAACTCGCGGGCATCGGTCTCGCTGGCCAGCGCCGTGCCCAGCGACGTCACGTGCTCGATCCCGTCAAGGCCGGCCCGGATCGCGGCATCGGCGCGTACCAGTTCGAGATGCGCCGTCACCGGGATACCCAGCTTGTCCGCTTCCTCGCAGGTGGCCCGAATCAGATCCAGGGGCAGCCGGTAGTAGATCTTGATTGCCGACGCCCCGTCGGCGTGGAGCTGCTTCACGAGACGGCGCACCTCGTCTGCTGTTCGCAGATCGACGGCATTGTGCGGATGCGCGTGAGGCTCCTGGTCCAGGTGAGGCCCGGTCAGGAACGCCCGTGGCATCGGCCGCGCAGGATCCAGCAGGCGCTCGTAGACCGGTATGGGCCGGCCGGGGTCCCGGAACGAGGTGAAGCCTGCGGACAGCAGGCCGGACACGCGTTCGGTCCTGCTCGTGTGGAAGTGCGCGTCCAGCATGCCTGGCAACAGGAACTGTCCCGTCGCGTCCACGCGCCGCGCCTCGGCAGGGATCTCGACGTCTCCGCGCCGTCCCATGGCGGCGATGGCTCCCCCCGCTACGACCACGGCAGTGTCCGGCTGCGGCCGTCCCCCTCGACCGTCGATCAAGGTTGCGCCGACAATCGCGACTGGTTCCGCCGCCCCCTGGTCAGCTGGCGGATTCACCTCCCGGAGACCGGGCCATGTCGGGTCGGCCGCCACGACAACCTGCAGTGCCAGCAGAGATCCAAGCCCGAATCGCAAGACGCCAGTATACGGGCGCAGCCGCCAGCTCGAGATCTGTCCCGAGGCGGCGCTTGCCCCGATCTGCAGAGGCGCAGCCGCTTGCTGCCCAGCGGGTCGCGCCTCTGGGCCGTTTCCTAGTCGGGAGGCTGACGCGGCGGCTGTCACCGGGTTCCGGGCGCCAGCCATCTCTCGAGGAAGGCGTAGGCCCGCTCGCGGATATCGGGCGGGAAGTCGTGACCGCAATCCGGATGAACCGCGACCAGTCGGTCCCCGGCGGAGAAGATCCCTTGGAAGACAGGCCGCGCCGCCCGCACGCAATCCCGCACGCCGGACACCTCGAAGTTCGCGTCCCCGATTGGGGCGCTGATGAACACCGCCCTCGGCGCGATCGCAGCCAGGATCTCGGTGAAGTCGAAGGGCATCCTGGCCGGATCCTTGCCGTGGAGCGTCGCGATACGCGGCATGTACTTGGACGAGCTCCATCCGGTCAGGTCGCCGCCCTTGTACTTAGCGAACGAGTTGAAGCCGCAGCTAGTCACCACCGCCCGGACGCGCTGGTCGAAGAGGGCGACGAACAGCGAGTTGTGGCCGCCGAGGGAATGGCCGATGGCCCCGATCCGCCTCTCGTCCACCTCGGGCAGGGATGCCAGCAGATCCACTCCCCGGACGTGGTTGTAGATCCCCTTCATCGTCCCGCTGGCGTACCCCAGCTCGTACGGATCGCGCTGAGGGTCTCCCATGTAGACGTAGTCCGGCGCCAGCACCACCCAGCCCCGCCGGGCCAGCTCCTGGGCGTAGTTCCGGTTCGGCCGGTCCCCGAGGCCTGCAGGAATCCCCTTCCCCAGGGCTCCCGTGGGGTGCAGCGCGAGAACGGCCGGTCTGCGTCCCGGGCGGTCTGGCAGGAACAGGTAGGCCCGAATCGGATCGCCCGCCAGTGCCTCGTAAGTGACCAGCTGCCGCCTGTAGCCCTCCTCGCGGACCTCATCGAGAACCTCCAGCCGTAGTGGCGCCTTGGTTCCGCTAGGAAGCGGGCCGGCCACCGCCTCGAAGCTCGCTACGACATGCGCCCTGCGCCTCGCCCACTCCGCTTCGGTTTGCACCGCGTGGCGTCGCCCGGCGGAATCGAGGTAGTAGAGCAGGTCGTCGTGGTCCGGATATCGCGGAACCTCCGCCGATCCGGCCGGGAAGGCGCTTGCCAGAACCAGCGACGCCGCTAGGCACCGGATGAAGACGGTCACCAGACGCGGTTCCGCTCGGTGTCTTGCAGCAGGCCCATGGCGGCGACGCGATCTGCCGGAATGCGGAGGGACGCCCTCGTGCCTACCGTGAGCGCCTATCACCGGGCCCATGGGAGCGAGAGATCGGGCATGTTGGAGTACCGCTCCATGCCCAAGGTCAGGCGCGCGCCCGCGCCGGGAGCCAGCTGCACGGAGAGGACATTCGTGTCGAGTGCGGGCAGGTCCCCCGCTCCTTCCAGGCCGGTGAACTGGTGCTCGGCATACCCGCCAGCCTGCACGATCACGTTCCGCGGCTCCGACTGGCTCAGGTTCACGAGGGTGACGGCGACCGAATCGTCGGAGAGCTCGTGCACCAGAGCGGCCACGTCCGGTGGGAGGCCAGCCCGCTCGCGGTCCGGGTCGAAGTAGCGCAGCCGGCTGTGGAGCACCCATATCTTCCCGGACGCGAAGTACCCGCCCGTAGTGAGCTGGGTCAGCGTGTCCGTGGTGGCGGGCATGATTCCCAGCAGGTAGTCGGCGAGCCTGGTGTCGGCTGTCGTCTCGTCGTTCCGCATCACTTCCAGATGCTGCCGGATATGCATCGAGTCAGCCTGCATCGCCGCTTGCGGGTAGTCCGGGTTCTGTCCCTGCAGGAAGGCGATCCATGGCTCCGACTCGAGGGGCACGCGATCGAGGTCGGCGGAATCCATGGACCACAGGTAGATTTCGGCCAGCCGGTCCGAGTAGTCGACCGGCTGGAAGCGGTAGAACTCGGGCTCTCCGTCGTAGGCGTAGCCGCGCGGGTCGCCGTACATCGTGGGCAGCAGGGTCTGGCCGTCCGCTTCCCTGGCCGCGTCCAGGACCAGGTCCATCTGCTTGCGGAGCACGTCGATATAGCTCTGGTCCCCGGTCAGCAGCAGTCCGTTCGCGAAGCCCTGGAAGCTGGCGGCCGTGAAGTAGTTGCGGTGCGCGATCTCTTCCAGCTCTCCGTCGAAGATGGTGAAGTTCCAGCCGTAGGTGCCCTTCCACCACTGGCCGTCGTGGGCCCCGCCCAGCGTGCCGTCGAGTCCGATGTTCGAGGGAATCATCCCTCCCGTCGCAGCCGCGCGCTCCTTCCACGCGTCCAGGTATTCGAGCGTCCAGTCCCGGTACTTGTCGCGTCCCGTCAGGGCGTAGGCGTTGACGCCGAGCAGCGTTGCCGCCAGGTTGAGGAAGTTGTCGCCGACCGAGTCCAGGTACTCGTCGCAATGCGCCAGCATGCGCGGGTACCATTCCTCCAGGTCCAGCAGTTTCGTGGTGCGAGCGGGGTTATGCAGCAAGTGGAACTTGCCCGGCACGGGGTCGCCGACCCAGTCATAGACGGTCGCCCTGCGCAGCATCGGCCCCAGGCTTCCGTTCCAGATGCTGCGGATGATCCGGTGCTCCGGATCATAGTTCGGCGCCGACGGGTCCTCCCCCGTGTACATCCTGGCGAACCGCTCCATCCGTTCGACGTATAGATCGTCCTCGGGGTCCGAGTGGCCCATAAGGAAGAATGCCCGCATGCCCTCCCCCGTGTGGAACCAGTCCGACTGCGTGATGAACTCCCGGTGGTAGGCGCCGTTGGCGGCGAGCGTCGTCAGCTCCGTCCGGATCTCGTTGTACTGCAGCAAGTGCCCCTCGAGCGCCTTCTTGTACAGGTCCAGGACCCTGTCGGAACCGCCCAGCGCATGGAGCAGGGTCCAGTTGTAGAAGGTCTCGATCGCGTCGTCGGGCCCGTCCAGCGTGCCCCAGCGCGGAGTGTGGAGCAGGTAGCCGCGCTCGTCCAGGTAGCGGTCGGCGAAGGCCTCCACGGCTTTCGAGTTCTCGTCGAGCAGGGCCCGCTCGAGCAGCGCCCAGTCCGGCGGGGGCATGGGCGTGTCGATCACGACCGAGGGTATCGGCGCCGACGAGCACGAAACGAGTGCCGACGCGAGAAGTGTCGCTAGCAGTGTCCGGGTAGCCATTGTGAATGCCCTATACATGCTAGCTGCTAGCTTGCGCGGGTACCGATTCGAGTTCGCGGTCGGGATCATTCCATTCCGGCTCGTGGCGAACGGTGGCTGCCCAGATGTTCCTGCCCCGCATGTCCAAGACACCGCGGCGCAGCAGGTCCCGCAGCGTGACCGTGCGGCGGCCGCCTTCGAAGCGGCCGTCGAACTCGACCGTGCCCAGCAGGCGCGACCTCGGCGCGATGCGATAGATCGGCACCACCCGGCGGTCGCGTCCCCGGCCCGCATCCTTGCCGCGGGCTGTCGACACCCCGTCCCGGCGGGAAAGCAGAAACCGGTTCCACGCGGCAGTCCTGCGGACATCGCCGTCCGTGGCGCGTTCCAGCACGGTCGTGAATGTCGCGACGGCTGCCTCCAGGATTTCGTATCCGTCACGCTCCCCGACTTCCACGTCCAGCGGGTCGCCAGTCTCGAAGGGCCGGATCTCCAGCGAGATCACGTGCGTGGCGCCGGCGTCGATTGCGACGTGAATCGGGCTGTTGTTGAGCACCCCGCCGTCCACGAAATGATGGCGCGCCACGCGGGACGGCCCGGGACCGTAGATCTCGATGCACTGCGTGGGGAACGCTCCCGGGACTGCGGACGACGCCACCACCGAGCGCAGGAGGTTCTCGGGGAGCGTGAAGAGCGCTCTCGGTTGCGAGTTGTAACCGGTCACCGGCGCGCAGGGCGAATCGAATTGCGCCGCCATCCACCCGCGCCTGAGGATCTTGCGGTACGTGTCGGGCTGCACAAGAGTGAAGAGGCACTCGTGGCTGGCGCTGATGTCCGTGCCGGTCACAACGAATTCCGGGAGCTCGTCCATTCGGCGGTACCACTCCGAGACGATGTCCCGGCTCAGGTTTCGAGCTCGGTCCACGGCCTGTGCCCGCGAGAGCTGCGGGCGGTTTCTCAAGTCGCCGTCCGGGCCCGTGTTGGCGAGAAACTTCAGCAAGGGGACGTCCAGGAATAGACCGTGCCGGAACGCTCTGCGCACCAGCCAGACCGCTCCGGCGAGCACGAGTGTCGCGGCCAGGGCGCAGCCGAAGAGGAACGGCACGGACTCGGCAAGCCCCGCCGATTCGATCCATCCGGCCGGCTCGAATCCTGCGCGTGCCAGCACCAGCGCGAGCGGAAGCAGCAAGTTCGGCTGCAGCAGTACAGCGACGGCGACCGCCAGCAGGGAGATGCCGGCAAGGAACCGAGGTGACCTCACCCCCCGCGAGATCAAGCCGACGATCCAGGAGCGGCGGCCGACAATCCAGCGTGACGCCTCGCCGTCGCGGTCCAGGTAGGACCACACCGACGCGATGTAGGTTCCGAACGGCTGCCGGACGGAAGGGTCCGACTGGAACTGCGGGTTCGCCTTGCCGATCTCCTCCAGGAAGACCCCGTAGCCGTTAAGCGCGCCTGACGACGTGCCCACGAGCAGCCCGATCTTGATCCCGCGCTTCCGCAGCCCCGCCAGCAGGCCATCGAGCAGGCCTGCGCAGTAGGCACCCGAGGCTCCGCCACCGCTGATCGAGATTGCCAGCTTGCGCCTCTCCGGCGGGCAGTCGCGCAATGCCAGCCCCTGCTTGCCGAAGAGGCTGCCCGTCGAGGCGATCTCCCGTTCCAGGGCATCGAGCAGGCCCTCCAGGTCCAAGTAGCCCGGATCGAGGTACTGCTCGACGTTGCTCCTTCGTGGCGCCGCTTTGTCCATTGCTGCACGGGCGTCCCGAGGCGGAGCGCCACCGGCTCACCCTCCCCGCAGTATAGGGACGCCGACTCCGCGGCGAGCGCCCGCCAGTGATACAATCTTGCCCTTGCAACCGCCCCCGAGCGGGCGCAATCCAGAAGGAGGACTCTTACCTAATGAATGGCAAGGCACTGGTCGCGGAGTTTATCGGGACCTTCTCTCTCATTTTCATCGGGGCCGGTGCGGCGGCAGTCGCGGGGAACCTCGTCGCGGTCGCGCTGGCGCACGGCCTGGTCGTGATGGCTTTCGCGTACGCCTACGGAAACATCTCCGGAACGCACATCAACCCGGCTGTAACGATCGGACTGCTGGCAGGCGGCCAGATCAAGTTCGGGGACGCGATCGGCTACATCGTCGTCCAGCTGCTCGGCGGCATCGTGGGGGCCTCGGCGCTCAGCTACGTCATCGGCGGGGGCTCGCTTGGCGCAACAGTGCCGGCAGCCGACGTCGGCGTGGGACAGGCGTTCCTGCTGGAAGTGATCCTTACCTTCCTGCTGGTGAATTCGATCTACCATTCGGCCGTGAGCGGCAAGGCCGGCAACCTGGCGCCCGTCGCCATCGGCTTGACGCTGACCGCCTGCATCGCGATGGGCGGCCCGCTGACAGGGGCATCGCTGAATCCGGCTCGCTCGCTGGGTCCGGCTCTGTTCAGCGACGCGCCGACGGCCATCTCCTCGCTCTGGATCTACTTCGTCGCCTGCCCGGTCGGTGGCGTGCTCGCGGCCGTCGTGCACAAGTCGCTTTCCAGCGAAGACTAGGCCGCAGGCTGAAACGGCAGCGCTGGTAGCATGAAACCAGCGTGGCCGTCTGTAGCGCGGTCCTGCCGGTTTGATGAGCGGCTTCGTGCCCATCGCGGAATTGCGGGCGAAGCCGATGGTGCCGCCGCACGCGCGTCCGCAGGAGAACCCGGCCGGACCGCGCCCTAGGTGGCTGCTCGCCCCGGCAGCGGCGGGGGAGAACTACCTCCGTCTCAAGAAACTGGTGGCGGACTTGCGGCTGCACACCGTGTGCGAGAGCGCCGCGTGCCCGAACATCGGCGACTGCTGGAACCGCCACAGTGCGACCTTCATGATCCTCGGCAACGTCTGCACGCGGCGCTGCGGATTCTGCGCGGTGCAGAAGGGCCCGCCGGAGGCCGTCGACTACGACGAGCCGAGGCGGGTCGCCGACGCGGTGGCCCAGATGAGGCTGCGGCATGCTGTCGTCACAAGCGTTAACCGGGACGACCGGGCCGACGGCGGCGCGGAGCTGTTCGCCATGACGATCCGGGCCATCAGGGACCGGGTGCCGGGATGCAGCGTCGAAGTCCTAGTCCCTGACTTCCAAGGCTCCCGGGCGGCCATGGACATCGTCATGGACGCCCGACCGGACATCCTGAACCACAACGTGGAGACGGTCGCGCGGCTGTACAGGACCGTCCGTGCCGGATCCGACTACCGGCGCTCGCTGGGCATGCTCCAGCACGCCAAGTCGGCCGACCCTTCCGTGCCGACCAAGTCCGGCATCATGCTCGGACTGGGCGAGACCCGCGACGAAATCCATGGCGCGATTCAGGACTTGCGCGCCCACGACGTGGATATCCTCACAGTCGGCCAGTACCTGCGCCCTTCCAAGGACCATCTGGCGATCCAGAAGTACTACGCTCCGGAGGAATTCGAGGAGATCCGCGCCTACGGGAGAAGCCTCGGTTTCGGCCATGTGGAATCGGGCGCCCTCGTACGGAGCTCGTATCACGCCGACGAGGGGATCGACGCACTGCAGCCCGCCGAGCCGGGCCCGGCCATGTCTGCCGGCTAGGCGGTAGCTTGGTGCCCGGGGTGGGGCTCGAACCCACACGTCCTTGCGGACAACGGATTTTAAGTCCGTTGCGTCTGCCAATTTCGCCACCCGGGCCGGGCCGGCATGGCCCCATTGTAAGATCGGGGCCGCGGCACGGTGAGAAAGGCGTCTGTCGCGCCCCAAGGCCTGCCGCAGTGAATATCATGCGAGCGCTCTCAACAATCGCAATCCGTAGGGCTGTGTTCGGCGGCATCGTGCTCCTCGCGAGCGGCGGGAGCGTGCTTGCGGAGGGAACGCGGCCCGCTGTGGATTGCCGCGCGCTGCTCGAGCTGACGGACCACTCCTACTCCGTGCTGTCCGTGACCCACATCGAGCCTGCGGGCGGGTCGGCGGCCCGCTGTCGGGTGCTCGGGATGCTCCCGCCGGAGATCCTCTTCGAGGTCGTGCTGCCGGACGACTGGAACGGCCGGATTCTGATGAGCGGGAACGGCGGCTATGCGGGGACCTCGCCGGACGCGCCGAACCGGCGGAGGCGGAGCGCGGACGTTGCGTCGCGTGGGTACGTGGCGGTCTACACGAACACCGGGCACGATCGCACGGCCGAGCCGCTTGGCACGTTCGCGCTGAACGACCGGCAGAAGGAGATCGACTACAGCTTCCGGGCCGTTCGCCTCACGATCCAGACGGCGAAGGAACTGACCCGGCTCTACTACGGCAAGCCGCCCAGCTACACGTACTGGGAGGGATGCTCGACCGGAGGGCGCCAGGGATTGATGGCCGCGCAGCGGTTCCCGAAGGACTTTGACGGCATCGTCGTCGGGGCGCCGGTGCTGAACTTCACGGACACCCAGATCTGGGGAGCTTGGAATGCCCGGGCGCTGGACGAGGCGCCCTTGAGCCTTGCGAAGGTCGAGCGGGTTGCCGAGGCCGTTTACCGGCGCTGCGACGCGACCGACGGCCTTGAGGACGGCCTGCTGGAGGATCCACGGAACTGCGACTTCGATCCGGCCCGGGACCTGCCCAGCTGCGACGGGGAATCCCGGGAGGACTGTTTCACGCCGACGGAGGCGGGAGCGCTCTCGAAGATCTACGGGGGAGTGATGAGCCGGGGCGAGACCCTCTTCCCGGGCCTGCCCTTCGGCTCCGAAGCGGCTCCGTCCAGCGGGAGGGCGCGAACCAGCGGATGGAACGGCTGGATCGTCAACGAGCAGGGGCGGTCACGGCAGGAGGTCTTCGCGGAGACATTCCTTCGCTACCTGGCCTTCGAGCCCGATGAGCCGGAGTTCGACTGGCGGCAGTTCGATTTCGATCGCGATCCGGAACGAATGGGTTTCATCCGGTCGATCCTGGATGCCACCGATCCCGACCTGACCCGCTTCCGGGACGCCGGAGGGAAGATGCTCATGTACTTCGGCTGGGCTGACACGGCGCTCAACCCGCTGATGGGTGTTGGGTACTACGAAGACGTCCTGCAAGTGACGGGTGCCGAGACAAGCGACTTCTTCCGGCTCTTCATGGTTCCGGGGATGTTCCACTGCGGAGGCGGCCTGGGGGTCTCGCGGGCGGACTATCTGACGGCCGTCGTGGACTGGGTCGAATCGGGAAAGGCCCCGGATCGCATCGTTGCATCGCGGACCGTCGACGGAAACACCGAAATGACGAGGCCGCTGTGCCCGTACCCCGAGGTGGCCCGCTACGACGGATCGGGCGATCCTGACCTGGAATCGTCCTTCTCGTGCGTATCGCCGGCGCGAAAGTAACCTAGCTTCTCACCCAGTCGCTCGATCGCTTGACGGCCGAGACTACCGAGGGCTGTTCCGCCGGGGCGACATCGAGCGTACGGCCGTACCGCGGCCAATCTGGGGGGGCGGGTCTCGCTTGGGTCGCGAGGCGGGGGCATCCCCAAGGGATTCCGGGCCACGCGGACCCTGTGCGCTCGATGGCGTATAGTCCGCCCGGCAGTGATCGTCTTC
Source organism: Bryobacterales bacterium (assembly GCA_965263255.1). Classification (GTDB taxonomy): domain Bacteria; phylum Acidobacteriota; class Terriglobia; order Bryobacterales; family UBA6623; genus VXMF01. The sequence continues at coordinate 3,840,421 of CBDHHA010000008.1, read as the reverse complement.
CCTGTGTGCTGCTAGCCGCCGGTCGATCTGAGGCAGGACCTTGCTCTTTCCCGTCGAGCTTCTGGATCATTCGCGCCTAGCAATGCGTTGCTGTAATCCATTTGCGACAGACCCTACAACGTCTTCACCCAATTCCACCGCAAGGGAGGCATCCTGGATGGTCGCCACTCGAACATCGTCTGGGTGGCGATGAGTGAAGGCTTGTCGAAGGACTCGATCCAGTTCGACATGAGGATGTCGGATCCTCCACGAGGCTGGAAGTAGGGATTGCAGTTTCGAGAGATTGTGAGTGTACGGGTAATCGATCCCCTCGAAGATCAAAGCACCCTTCAGGGCCTTCTCCATGGCTTGCTGCGCGAGCCAACAAGCGTTGTTGGTATGTGTGAATCCATTACTACGTGACCTCATGGCTTCATCGAGGTCTCGCTGTGCTTCGGACAGGCAGATCCAGGCCTTTTCGATTCGATCGGCTTCTTTCATATAAGGGCTTTCCGTCCCTGAGGATATTGTGGATCACGGAACCGCCGATCTGTCTGCCTCGTTCCAGGTCCTCTGGAGTCGATACTAGGACATCCTCGAAGATGGGCACTGGCCGCAACAGCTCTAGGACAGCCTCGATCGCCTCACCCTTATCCGCCCATTCTGTAATGTCGGATAGGACTACGAGCAGGTCCACGTCGCTCCGCTTGGTCGCTTCCTGCCGCGCATGGGAGCCGAACAGGAAGATCTGCACTGGATGGAGTCCTTCGACGATTCGCTGCACCGCCTCGCCGAGGTGCGGCACCCGCGCGATCCAGGCGATATTTCTTCCGTCGACCCAGTCTCTGCCGTCAGGTCTCATTGTGGCCGGGGGTCCTTAGAGGGCGATTCTAGAGGTACCCGGACGCAGCGGTCCATCAACTGTAGAGGCTGATGCCACACGGCGCCTTGCGAAAGGCCGGCCAGTGTCCGGCCGGCGGGCACGGCCCGGACGTCTCGCGGGCCTGCAGACTGCCGGCGCACACGCCGCTCCGGCGACGCCAGCGGCGGGTCGGGTGTGTGGGCGAATTGCCGGTTGCACGGCGCCACGGGACCCCTCCGGTCCATCGTTCCCTCGATCCGTCGCGTCAGTTTCGCGCGCATCCCCTGTGGTACGCTATCTGGCCGAACCCTTGAGGAGGGGCCCCATGAATAGAAACCGACTCTTCGTTGCGAGTTGCGTCGCCCTGGTCACCACATCGATGTTCTTCTCGATCCGAGGCGACGCGGCGGATGCCCTCGGCAACGACTTCCAGCTGACCAAGGAGCAGCTGGGCTTCATCTTCCAGCCGGCCTTCTACGGGTTCACGCTGTCGATCCTGATCGGCGGCTCGCTGGTCGACCTGTTCGGAATGCGCCGGCTGCTGTCGATCTCAGGGCTGTTCTACATCTTCGGAATCCTCGCGATCGTGGCCGTGCCGTTCCCGGACGGGCCGGTCGCATCGATATTCGGCAACCCCATAACGCTCACGCTCTGGTTTGCGATGCTCGCGCTCGGGCTGGCCCAGGGCCTCGTCGAGGGCGTCATCAATCCCCTGTGCTCGACGCTGTACCCCGAAGACAAGACCCACCGGATGAATGTCCTGCACGCCTGGTGGCCGGGAGGCCTCATCATCGGCGGGCTGCTCGCGTACTTCATTTCGCTGGCGATGGGGCTCGGCGGATCGGTGAGCCCCGAAACGGCGACCTTGGGCTGGAGGGTGAAACTGCTGACGATCCCGGTCGTGGCGCTGACCTACCTGCTCATGATCCGCGGCCAGCAGTTCCCCGCGACCGAGCGTGTCGCCGCCGGCGTCAGCAACCGGGCGATGTTCCAAGAGCTGATGCGGCCCTCGTTCATCTGCCTGTGGATCTGCATGTGGCTGACCTCGGCCTCCGAGCTCGGGCCTGACCAGTGGGTGCCGTCCCTGATCACCAGCCTGACAGGCGGGATGCCCGGCATCCTGATACTTGTCTACACGGCCGGGATCATGTTCGTCCTGCGCTTCTTCCTCGGCGGGCTCGCCAGCAAGTTCTCGCCCTTCGGGCTGATGACGGTCGCATCGGTGCTGACGGCGGCCGGGCTCTATTCGCTCGGTTCGGTCAGCACGATGGCCGGGGCGTTCGCCGCCGCGACCATCTTCGGTATCGGGAAGACCTACTTCTGGCCGGTGATGCTGGGCGTGACTTCCGAGCGGTTCCCCAAGGGAGGCCCCGTCGCCCTAGCGGTCATGGGCGGTACCGGCGTTTTCTCCAGCGGCACGGTCGTGCCGATCATGGGGCGGCTGTACGACAGGCTCGGCCCGGCAGCGACGTTCAAGTACGTCGCCTCGCTGCCGGTCGTGCTCGTCGTTCTATTCGGCCTGTTCTTCGCGCACTTCCAGAGGCAGGGCGGCTACAAGCCGGCGAGCATCGACGAGTAGTCGCTCGATGGCATGAAGCGGCACGCCGCACTGGTCCCGCTGTCCCGCCAGCATCATGACGGGCTGGCGCTCTGCGTATTCATCCGGCGGGACTTGGGGGCCGGTGCGGAAGCCGCCGTGGCGGAGCGTCTGCGCCAGCAGGCGCTGGACCTCTGGGATCTGGAACTGCGCGGGCATTTCGCGGTCGAGGAGGAAGTCCTCTTCAATGCAGTGCGAGACAAGGTCCCGGACCCTGGCGCGGTGGACCGCCTGATCCGGGAGCATGCAGAGATCGGGGATCTGATGGCCTCGCTGAGAAGCGCGAGCGGATCCAATCTGGCCGGGATGCTGCGCTCGCTGGGCGAGCGCCTGGATGCTCACATCCGCTTCGAGGAGAGGGTCCTGTTCGAGGCCGTGCAGGCCACTGTTGGCGAGGAGCTACTAGTGGATCTGGGCAGGCGGATCGATGACGCCCTGCCCAATGCTTGCATCAGTCTCGGCAGCGCCGGTCTCGCCCGGGGCTGACGATGCGGCGTTCCGGATGCTCCGCTCGATGTTCTCCTCGATCTGGCGGTTGAGGCCGCCCGTCTCGAACTCGATCGCCATGCGGATCGCGTTCTTGATGGCGTGCTTGGTCGAGCGGCCATGGCAGATGATCACGCCTCCTCGCACACCCAGCATCGGCGCCCCGCCGTACTCTTCGTAGTCGACGCGCTTCTGGAACTCGTCGAACGCGCCCTTGGCGAGACTGTACCCGATCTGGCGCATGACCGTCGCCTCGAGCGACTGGATCAGGATCGTCTTGATGGTCTTGACTAGACCCTCGCTGACCTTCAGCGCCACGTTCCCTACGAAGCCGTCGCAGACGATCACGTCGGCCTTGCCGCTATACAGGTCGCGGCCTTCGACATTGCCGACGAAGTCGAACGGCTGCTGCTTGAGAAGGGGGGTCGTTTCCTTGGTGAGCTCGTTGCCCTTGCGCTCCTCTTCCCCGATGGAGAGCAGGCCGATGCGCGGCTCCTCGCAATTGAACAGCACGCGCGTGTAGACGTCGCCCATGACCGCGAACTGCAGCAGCATGCCGGCCGTGCAGTCGACGTTGGCGCCCACGTCGAGCACGAGCGTCCGCCCGCCCTGGCTGGTCGGGAAGATCTGCGCGACGGCCGGGCGGTAGACCCCGGGAATGCGCCCCATGACCTGCAGCGCCGTCGCCATCACCGCTCCGGTGTTGCCGGCGGAAACGAAGCCGGCCGCCTTGCCGTCGCTCACCAGCTGCGCGCCGGTGTGGATCGAGCTTCCCCGCTTGGATCGCAGCGCCTTGGCGGGGTTGTCCTCCATCGTCACCACGTCCTTCGCGTGGACGATCTCCACCTGGCCCCGCGCTGGGAAGTGCTTGGCCAGCTCCTGGCGCAGCACCTCCTCGCGTCCGACCAGCAGGATCTTGGCGTCGAACTCCTCGGCAGCGAGCAGCGCTCCCTCGACTTCCGCTTCGGGCGCAGAGTCGCTGCCCATCGCGTCGACGGCTATGGTGACCGGTTGCAGCACGGTGGAATAGGCTCCGGGGATTCGATTCTACCCGGAAGTCCTACTCGGAGTCGACTTCGATGACTTCCCGTCCCCGGTAATGCCCGCAATGCTTGCACGCCCGGTGCGGCAGGATCACCTCGCCGCAGTTGTCGCACACCCTCGACGCCTGCTCCACGAGGTGGTCGTGTGCCCGGCGCTTGCCCGTCCGGGCCCTGGAATGTCTCCTCTTCGGATTCGGCATGTTCCCATTCTCCCAAACATTGGTTCTGTCAGCGACTGGGTCGCAATTTCCTGAGTGCATCCCAGCGCGAGTCCTCGCGCGATTCGAGGCAGTTGCAGTCTGCATGGTTCCGGTCCGCGCCGCACTGCGGGCACAGTCCCTTGCACTCCGGCCTGCACAGGCTCCGCGTCGGCAGCCACAGCAGCAGTTGCTCCCGAACAACGTCTGCCAGCCCGACGCCGTCCCCTTCGTAAAACCCCACCTCGGTCTCGTCCCGCGTGATCGCTGCCTCGCCGCCGTCCTCGATCATCGTCATCGGGTAGAAGTACAGGTCGAATCCGGAGTCGAGATCCTCGCGCAGGTCGCGCAGGCATCGGTCGCATTCGTGGCTCACGCCCGCTCGGATCCGGCCGCGGACGCGAATCGTCCGCACGCCTTCCTTGTCGAGCAGTTCCGCTGCCCCCTCGACCTGGGCCGCCTCCGGCAACGTCCAGCGATCGGAGAGGTCGAGCAGGGCCGGATCGATCAGCGTCTCGAAATGGAGAGGCCTTCTTTCCAGGGCAGTCGCTTCAATGAAAATGCTTCCGCCCACACGGCTAACGCTTAGTGTAGCTGTCGGCCTCATCCGCCCGCATGGCGCCGGAAGAGGCCTCCCTACAATGGACTGAACCCCATGAAAATCTCAGACCTTCGCGTCCACTCCATCGCGATCGCGGACCCCCCGCTCCGCAGTTCGTACGGGCTGCATGCGCCGTACGCTTTGCGGAACATCGTGGAACTGGAGAGCGAGGACGGCATTGTCGGCATCGCCGAGACCTACGGCGGCGAGGGGCCGGCCAAGGCCCTGCGCGGCATTCGCGACCGGGTGGTCGGGTCCGATGCCTATCGGATCACCGGCGAGTTGCTCGACATTGCGGAAGGCGAGGGGGGCGGAGCCGAGCGGTCCCACGCGATGAGCACCCCCGGCGAGAACCCCCTCGACGCCGGGCCGCGTACCTACGCGGCGCTCGAGACCGCATGCCTCGACCTGATCGGCCGTAGTGTCGGCGTTCCTGTATGCGACCTGATCGGGGGACGCGCTAGGGATGCAGTCCCGTTCTCCGCATACGCCTTCTACAAGCACGCGGGCGGCGGAGGGGCGGACGAGGACGCCCGCCCCGACAAGTACGGCGAATGCCTGACGCCGGAGTCGATTGTCCGCCAGGTGCGCTCGATGGTCGACGAGTACGGCTTCGCCGACATCAAGCTCAAGGGCGGCGTCCTCGCGCCCGACGAGGAGATCGAGGCGATCAGGCAGCTGCGCGCCGAGTTCGGGCCCGAGATGCCGCTGCGCATCGATCCTAATTCCGCCTGGAGGGTCGACACTTCCGTGGGCGTCGGCGTCGCGCTGCAGCAGGAACTGCAGGGGGGCGGATACCTCGAGGATCCCGCCCCCGGCATCGACGGCATGGCTGCCGTCCGCCGCGAGCTCTTGTCCCGAGGCATCGAGACGCCGCTGGCAAGCAATGTCGCGGTGACCTCCTTCGCGCATCTTCCCGAGGCGATTGCCAGTGACGCGGTGCAGGTTGTCCTGTGCGATCACCACTTCTGGGGCGGGATGCGGCAGGTCCAGCACCTTGGCAGGCTCTGCCAGGCCTTCGGGCTCTCCCTGTCGATGCACTCGAACTCCCATCTCGGCGTGTCGCTGATGGCAATGGCACACGTCGCGGCCGCCACCAAGAACCTCACCTACGCATGCGACACCCACTATCCGTGGCAAACCTCCGACGAGATCGTCGCGGGAGGCCGGATCGAGTTCGATCGCGGGTCGATCCGCATCCCGGACCGCGGCGGGCTGGGCGTGGACCTCGACTACGACCAGCTTGGCCGGCTCAAGGAGCGTTACGAGTCGATCCCGTACCGGCGCCGGGACGACGAGGCCGAGATGCGCAAGCACGTCGATCCCTCCTGGAGGCGGATACTGCCCCGCTGGTAGGCGCTCGGTTCCCGGGTTCCCCGGACTCCCGGTTGCAATCCGCCAGACGGGCATCTACCATCGTTGCTACGCAAAGGAGGGATGGTCATGGCAAGAGCATGCCGTCTAACAGTTCTGTTTCTTTCGCTGGCCTGCGTGCTGGCCTACGCCGTGCCACGGATCAGTTCCGTCGAGCCCGATGCCGTCGCGCCGGGAGGCACGGCGGTGGCCAAGGGCTCGGACCTCGGCAACACGTCCGTCGACAGCCTCTACATCACGGGCGGCGGGACCGATGTCGAGGTCAAGGTTCTCGAGCAGTCCGCGGAAGAGATCAAGTTCGAAGTCCCCGGATCCACCGCGATGAAGCGCTACCGGCTCATGGTCCTGACTGTAGGGGCGGGAGCGGCCTACATGGAGCAGCCCGTTGCCTTGGAGGTCGTTGACGCCGACACCGCCGCGCAGCGCGCCGCCGAAGGCGAGGTCGAGCTCGAGATCGTCGACGACGCGCCCGCCGAACCCGAGGAATAGCAGGGCACCCAAGCACTGTAAGCCGCAGCGCCCCGCCGCGCCGGGATTCCGGGTCGACGGCAGCGGTGAGTCCCTATCCGCCCTGATCGCGATCGCGCTCCGAGCAGCCCCGTAGCTGCGCGATGGCCCAGATGGCGTGCTCCCGGACCAAGGGATCTGATGACTGGGCGAGCCGCTCCGCCGCCGGCCTGAGAGCCGGGTTCCGGCTGTTTCCGATAGCAACGGCGACGTTTCTGAGGAACCCCGCATACCGGCTGCGCTCGATGGGACTGCCCGCGAACCGAGCGTTGAATTCCTCCTCCGTCATGCTGGCCAGATCCTCCAGGTCGGGCCGGGAGTTGGCCGGGCCGAACGCCGGATCCTCGGTGACCGCGGCCCTTCGGTGACTGTTCCAAGGGCACACGTCCTGGCAGATGTCGCAGCCGAACACGTGCCGGCCGGCGTCCTGCCTGTGCCGTTCCGGGATCGGGCCGCGCAGCTCGATCGTCCAGTAGGAGATGCACAGGCGGGAGTCGAGGGCGTGGGACGGTTCCTGCCCGATTTCCACGAGCGCGTCCGTGGGGCACGCGTCAATGCAGCGGCGGCAGGTGCCGCAGCGAAAGGGGGCGGGATCGTCCGGAGCCAGGTCCAGCGACGTCAGGATCTCCCCCAGGAACACCCAGGACCCGAGGCGCTCGTCGATCAGGCAGGTATTCTTGCCGATCCATCCCAGGCCTGCGCGGCGCGCGTAGGCCCGCTCCAGCAGTGGCGAAGTGTCCACGCAGGTCTTGCAGCGCACGTGGTCCCCGTAACGGGAGCGGATCCATCCGGCCAGCGTTCGCAGGCGCTCTCCGAGCACCGCATGGTAATCCTCTCCCCAGGCGTACCGGGAGACCCAGCCCTCGGTCGCGGAATCGACCTCGGTGGAGTACGGTTCCGGGGCGTTGTAGACCAGGCCCACGCAGACGACTGACCGCGCCGCCGGCATCAGCGACCTCGGGTCGGCGCGCATCTCGCCCCGCCGCCCTTCCAGATAGCGCATGCTGCCGTGATAGCCCCGTTCCAGCCACGAGGGGTAGAACGCCGACTCCAGCGTCGGCTCGGCCGGAGCGACGCCCACGAGATCGAACCCGAGCTCCCGGGCCCTGGCCTTGACTGGCTCGGAGTCGAGCACGGATCGCCGGATGCCCCACCGCGGCCCGATCGGTTCCTTAAACGCTCCCGAACCGGCCGTTCAGCCCTCCATACTGCCATAGAACCGCCAATTTCGGCTCTTCGGCGGCATTCGGTTGCGGACTCGAGCGGGCTCGGGTAGATTCAGGGCTGGCCGGTGGAGTGCGTCCGCTGGCGAAGGCAGGAATGCCCCGCAGTCGCGATCCTGCGACTTGCTACGGCAGCGGCTGGCGTTCCTGCGGGAGGACGATTCGATGCAGAGACCTGTGAAATACCTGGAGCGCGGCCTGTCGGGCGTTGCCAAGAGCGGCTGGAAGATCGCCCGGGCGCTGGATGCCCGCAAGGACCCCAATCCCGCGTTCACGCCCAACTGGTCGGACAAGCCGATGCTGAAGTCCTGGGAGAAGACGAAGCCCCCCCTGGGCTGGCCCCGGGAGACCGATTCCCTTTGTCCCAAGTGCGTCCGCGAGGCGCGCGACGTGATCCTCAACGGCGAGGTTGACTACTCGATCCTCAAGACCGAGAAGGTCGGCGAGGTCAAGGCCAGCATCGTGCAACGCGGCAACGAGATCTGGATGGTCAAGGATTGCCCCCGGCACGGCAGGATCGAGGACGTCATGGCCATCGACGCGAAGTTCCTCGAGCACATCGAGGCCCAGTTCCCCGGCCGGGACATTCGCGCCCACAACGACGAGGAGCTGCACAACCACGGCTCGTCGACTGTCAAGTGGGGCCGCGGCGCGGTCCTGACGGTGGACCTGACGAACCGATGCAACATGATGTGCGACCCGTGCTTCATGGACGCCAACCAGGTCGGCTTCGTGCACGAGCTCGAGTGGGAGGAGATCAAGACGATCCTGGACAACGCGATCCAGATCAAGCCGCGCCGCCAGATGTCGGTGCAGTTCTCGGGCGGCGAGCCGACGATGTCGCCGTACTTCCTCAAGGCGGTCCAGTACTGCCGCCAGATCGGCTACAACTCGGTCCAGGCGGCCACCAACGGGATCGAGTTCGCCAAGAACAGGGAATTCGCCGAGGCCGCCGCGGACGCGGGCATGCGTTATGCGTACCTGCAGTTCGACGGCATCGGCAACGAGCCGAACCAGCACCGCAAGATCGGCAACCTGTTCGACGTCAAGATCAAGGCCATCGAGAACATGCACGATGCCGGGATCGAGATCGTGCTGGTGACGACCCTCGTTAACAACGTCAATAACGAGGAAGTCGGGCCGATCATCCAGTTCGCCCGTGACAACCCGGGCCGCATCGCGTTCATCGCGTTCCAGCCGGTGTCGTTCACGGGCCGCGACGAGGAGATCACGGACGAGCGGCGCATGCGGCAGAGGTACACCCTCAGCCACCTCGCGCACGACGTCAAGAAGCAGGTGGGCATCACGGAGCCGACGCGCGACTGGTTCCCGATCTCGGTCATGGGCTCCTTCGTGGACGCCGCCGACCTGGCGCACGGCCCGCAGGCCCAGTGGGGCCAGGTCAGCTGCGGCTGCCACCCGAATTGCGGCGTCGGCACCGCGCTGATGATCAACAAGCAGACCAAGGACATGGCGCCCGTGGCGGAGTTCATCAACGTGCCGCAGTTCGTACAGGACATCCGGCGCGTCACGGACTCGGGCCGCGGCAAGCTGGCCACGAACGTCCAGATGGCGCTGGCGCTTCTGAAGAACTACAACCCGATGAAGGCGCCGAAGGACTTCTCGATGTTCGACTTGCTGAAGAAGTTCGACAAGTCCTTCGCCCTGAGCGGGAAGAACTACGGCAAGGGAACGGCTCGCCGCAACGACCCCTGGAACTTCCTCTTCGTTGCGGGGATGTGGTTCCAGGACCTGTTCAACTACGACTTCCGCCGCACGGAAATGTGCGTCATCCCGTACGGGACCCAGGAAGGGGAGATCTCGTTCTGCGCCTACAACACCGGCATCGGCTGGCGGAACATCATCGAGAAGATGCACATGACCGCCACGCTGTCGCAGTGGTACGGGGAGCATGGCCGCCACAAGATCTACGCGGGCGGCCGCAAGGTGGACGAGATCACCCAGCTGAGCGAGGGGCTGCACATCAACGCCGACCATGCCGCGCGGGGGGCCCAGGTCTCGGAGGGTCCGCAGAACGCCCGCGAGGAGAAGATCGCGGCGCGCGACCGGAAGCTCGAGGAGGCCCGCCTGAACGGCGAGACCGCTCCCTCGAGCGGAGCGCGGAAGGTATCCAAGGAAGAGGAGGCCAGGCTGATGCAGATGTACCGCCAGGATGTCCTCAAGGAGCCCAAGGCCCCGGCCTTGGTGCAGATCGCCGGCATGGCCCCCGACGCGGAGCAGCCGAGCGAGACGATTGGAACCAGCGGCGACTAGCGTCGCGGAGGCGTGCGGCCGTCACCGGCCGCACGCCCGGGTTCCCGTCTGGAGGCCGTAACTCCCAGGGCCTAGCCCGGTCTGGTTTCGGCAGGAATCGAGAGCAGACACGTCGCGGCAGCCATGTGGTTGGCCGTTATTATGCCGTCATGCATAATGCGTGCTAGCATAAACACGTCCTGGAATTCCTGGATCGAGTCGAGGAGCTTCGGCGACTGAATGACTCGCTTCTGCGCCCGGGGGCCTTCTGCGCACTCTGGGGCCGTCGGAGAGTCGGCAAGTCCCGGTTGCTGCTGGAGTGGACGCGCCGGCACGCCGGGTTGTACTCGGTCGCTGACCAGTCCTCGCCCCTCATCCAGCGTCGAGTCCTGGCCGATGCGGTTGCCGAGCGTTTTCCGGGCTTTGGCGACGTCGAGTATCCCAGCTGGCAGGCGCTCTTCAGCCGGCTGTCCGCGGAAGCGGGCAGGGCCGGCTGGGCCGGCCCTTTCGTCATCGACGAGTTCCCGCACCTGGTCGCTGCGGACGCGGGCCTGCTGGGGGCCGTGCAGGCCTGGCTCGACCGACCGGACCGGGGCCTGTGTCTCGCGGTCTGTGGTTCCAGCGTTCGGATGATGCACGGAGCGCTCCTCGATGCCGGGAGCCCGCTCTGCGGCAGGTCCACCGAGGCTTTCGCCGTGCGGCCCCTGAAGGCGGGCTACCTCGCCGATGCGTTCGGTCCGCTGGGCAGCCGGGAGCTTGTCGAACTCTATGCGCTCTGGGGCGGAATGCCGAGGTACTGGGAACTTGCGGAGCCGTTCGGATCGCGTATCGAAGACGCTCTGGACTCGTTGGTTCTGGACCCTGCGGGGCCCCTGCACGAGGAGCCGGATCGCCTTCTGCACGAAGAGGTCCCGCCTGCGACGGCCCTTAGGCCCCTCCTCGATGTGATCGGAACCGGGGCGCATCGCCTCTCGGAGATTGCAGGCCGGCTCGGGAGGCCGGCGTCCAGCCTTTCCCGCCCGCTAGCGTCCCTTTGCGAGATGGGTCTTGTACGGCGGGAGACCCCTTTCGGCAGCGATGCCCGTTCCGGCAAGCGCAGTCTATACCGGATCGACGACCCGTTCCTGCGCCTTTGGTTCCGGGTGGTGGGACCGCACCGTTCGGCGCTTGCAGGAGTACCGCCCGAGTCTCGGATTCGATTCTGGCACCGGCATCGCGCCGGGCTGATGGCACAGGCATGGGAGGAACTCTGCCGGGCGGCGATTCCCTGGCTTCATCGCAGTGACAATGCGGTTGCCCGGTACGGGCCGTTCGAGGACGGCAAGCGGTTCTGGTTTCGGAACGATCCGGAATTCGACGTGGTGGCCCGATCCATGGACGGCGAGCGACTTCTCGTAGGCGAGGTTCGGCTGGGCCGAACGACCGGAATCGGGGGACGGATCCAGGAGGAAGCGATCCGCGGGACTCTGCCCAATGCCCGCGACTGCGAACTGATTCGCGTCATATTCGTGCCGGAGGCCGACTCCGCTACGGCAATGCCGCCGGAAGCTGTGGTGGTGGACGCGCGAAACGTCTTGGAGGCACTCCGATGATTCGGCAACTCCCCCTATGGAACTGACGGATCGAACGTCAGCCCTGTACTGCGATCGAGGAGCTGGAGATTCGGCCCGCTCAACCGTCCGCGAAAACCTATTCTCCAATGCGTGTTCGCTCGGGCTTCGCGGACAGGCGGCAGGCCGGCGTGGCCGGAGGCTGCAACGACACTCGCACCATGAATCCGGCGGCCACGCCGGCCGGACCTTGAGAGGCGCCCTGCCTGGGTCAAGGCTTGCGGGCCGGCGCAAGCCGTTCGAGAACGGATCCTTCTCTGACGATCGTCTGCTCCCGCTCGGGCCCCGTTGAGACGCCCCCGATTTCGACTTCGAGGCGATCCTCCAGGAACGCGATATAGTCCCTTGCTCTCTGCGGGAGGTCCTCGAAGGATGTCACCCCGCGAGTCGGGCGGTTCCATCCCGGCAGCTCTTCGTACACCGCCTCGACCTCGGCGTACTCTTCCGCGATCGCTGGCATCCAGTCCAGGGGCGTCCCCTTGTACCGGTATCCGGTGCAGACCGGGATCGCATCCAGGTAGTCCAGCACGTCGAGCTTGGTCACGAACAGCGACGAGAGATGGTTGATGGCGTGGGCGTACCGGAGCAGGGGAATGTCGAACCACCCGCATCGTCTCGGCCTGCCGGTCACTGTGCCATACTCGCCCCCGGCATCCCGTAGCGCGTCCCCGGCCGGGCCGTGAAGCTCGGTAGCGAACGGGCCTTCCCCCACGCGCGTGGCATAGGCCTTGCTGACTCCCACGATGTCGTGGATCAGCCGGGGCGACACGCCCGATCCCGTGCATAGCCCGCCCGCCGTGGCGTTCGAGGATGTCAGGTACGGGTAAGTGCCGAAGTCGATGTCGAGCATCGTCGCCTGGGCACCCTCGAAGAGCAGCCGCTTGCCCTCGCGCACCGAGTCGTTGAGGAACTTGCCGGTGTCCGTGACGAATGGCCTCAGCCGCTCGGCGCATTCTTGGTAGCGCTCCAGATCCGCCTCGATGTCCCACGGCTCGCCGATTCCCAATGCCTGTGCGACCTTCGACTTTTCGGTCGCGATCGCACGGAAACGGCTGGCGAAGTGGTCCGGGGACAGCATCTCCGCCATCCGAATGCCGCGGCGAGCCACCTTGTCCTCGTAACAGGGACCGATCCCGCGCGAGGTCGTGCCGATTCTCCGCTTGCCCGGAGAGGCCTCCGAAGAGCGCTCCATTAGAGGGTGGTACGAGAACACCACGTGGGCGCGATTGCTGACCAGCAAGTTGTCCTCGACCCGGACACCCCCGTCGCGGAGGTTCTGGATTTCTGCCAGCAGCGCCTCCGGGTTGATGACCACGCCGTTGCCGACGACGGCTGTCTTGCCGGGCCAGAGGATGCCGCTCGGAACCAGCGAGAGCTTGTAGACTCGCTCGCCCACTTGCACCGTGTGGCCGGCATTGTTCCCGCCCTGGCACCGGACGACGATGTCGTAGTGCGCGGCAGCGAGGTCAATGAGCTTGCCCTTTCCCTCGTCGCCCCACTGGAGGCCTAGTACTGCAAGGTTCGACATGGGGGTACCGTATGGGAGCCCGAACTCGCGGGCTGCGCGTAGGGGGGGCCGAGGGGGCCTATGAGGGGCGGAAACCGGCGGCCATCCTTATGGTATCGCTTGCGGCGGGTCTTCAGGACAGCGGGGGAGGCCCCGCGTGCCACTGATTCCAGAGGCGCTCCATCGCACTGACCCGGTCGGGCATGTCCCCAGCCCGGTCACGCAGCTCCGTGCCGTCCGATTCGATGTCGTAGAGTTCCCAAGGCTGGTTCCTGAGCCCGACAAGCTTCCACCGCCCCTGCCGGATGGCCCGGCCGCTGCTCCAGCGCCAGTACAGTTCCGATGCAGGTTCGCGGCTGCCGCCCTCCAGCACCGGCATCAGGCTCATTCCATCCATCGGATAGACGCTCTTGTCCCCCTTGTCGGCTGGATGCTCGATGCCGGCCGCCTCCAGAAGCGTCGGCATCACGTCGATGACATGCGCCAGCTGGTCCGTCAAGCCGCCGGCGTCGGCGATTGCCGCCGGCCACCGAGCGATCAGCGGCACGTTGATCCCGCCTTCGTGGTCGTGCTGCTTGTAGAGCCGGAAGGGCGTGTTCGAGGCATTCGCCCAGCCGTATCCGTAGCTTTGGTAGGAGTGCTCCGGGCCGGGCATGACCTCGGGGATGTTGCCCGGGATGACCGGCCGGCCGTCGCGCGTCCGCTCGGGCAGGTAGGGACCCTTCCTGTCGGTCGTGTACTCGACGTGGCATCCGCCGTTGTCGATCTGGAACAGCACCAGCGTGTTGTCGGCCTCCCCGGATTCCTCCAGCTCGTCCAGCAGCCTGCCGATGCCGCGGTCCATGCTGGTGATCTGGGCCGCGTACACTTCCATCCGCCGTTGCTGCCAGGACTTGTGGGGCTCGTCCGCCCAGGCCGGGACGTTCGGGTTGCGCGGCGACAGCTGCCACTCCGGATTGACCGTGCCGAGCTCCTTCATGCGGGCATGACGCTCCAGCCGCAGCGCATCCCATCCACCTTCGTAGCGACCGGCGTACCGCGCGACGTCCTCGTCGAACGCATGCAGCGGCCAGTGGGCGGCGGTGTAGGCGACATAGAGGAAGAGCGGACCCTCCTGCGCCAGACCCTCGCGCATGTACTCGACAGCGTGGTCCGAAATCGCGTCTGTGTAGTAGAAGCCGGGGTCCAGGTACAGGTGCTCGGCCGGATCGTTGTCGAGCATCAGAGTGGCCGGCGTCCAGAAGCTGCACGCACCGATCGTCGTTCCGAAGAACCGGTCGAAGCCCCTCTGGCAGGGGAGGCTCTCGTGCCGGCCGTCATTGGCAAGGTGCCACTTCCCGCTCAAATAGGTCGAATAGCCTGCGGACTTCAGAGCCTCGGCCGCTGTGACGACGCTCTCGGAGATGGCCCCCCCTGAGTTGATGGCCTTCGTCGTGTAGCAGCCGCTCATCAGTGAGGCTCGCGTCGGCACGCACATGTTGCTGGTGTAGTACCGGGTGAAGCGCAGGCCCTGCGACGCCAGGCGATCCAGGTTGGGCGTCTCGATTTCCCCGCCATAGCAACCAAGATCGGAATAGCCCATGTCGTCCGACATGATCACTACGATGTTGGGACGCTTCCGGCTCGCTCGGCCTTCCCGGCGCGAGCAGCCGGCCGTCGCGAGAGGGACCGCCGCGCCTCCCATCTGCAGGAACTGGCGCCGGCCAAGCATTCGGCGATCCGTCACGCTTCAATCCTACCGCCCAGCTGCGGCGCTGCAGCAAGGGTCTCGGGAAGCCCCCGTCTTACAGCCTGCTGCGGTGAAGCCTGCCGGGCTCTTCCTGCCAGGGTCCGCTTCGCCGGGGTCAGTCGAGGTTGGCCAGTTCCGGATTCTCCTGGGCCCACTCCAGGAAGTCATCGACGGTGTAGAACGTCTCGTGGGTGAAGAGTCTCCCGCGGTCCTCGACCGGGACCGACCAGTCGTACTCCCACGAATCGCCGGTCCGCTCCATCCAGCGCGACAGCTCCGCGTCGAGCTGCGCGAGCAGTTCCCCGGCGTCGGGATCGTCGGCCAGATTCGTCAGCTCGTACGGATCGGCCTCGAGATCGTAGAGCACCCAAGGCGCTTCCTTGGTCCTGGCGTACATGTGGCGTGCCGTGCGGATCCCGCGCCATCCCCGCTCGACACCTCCCGCAAGGAACGGGCCGAAGATCTGGAAGTACGCGGCGTCCGGGCCTGCATCGGACTCCCCGAGGATAACGCCGGACAGGTCGCTGCCCTGCATTGCCTCGGCCGGCTGGACGCCGCAGAGGGATAGCAGGGTCGGCGCGAGGTCGACATGCGAGAAGAGCGCGTCCGTCTCGCGCCCGCCGCTCGAGCGCGGATGGCGGACAATTCCCGGGACGCGGATCGATTCCTCCCAGGGTTTCCGCTTCAGCCTCGCGCCGTGCGAGCCCAGCATGTCGCCGTGATCCGACGACACGATCACGATCGTGTTCTCGCGCAGGCCTAGATCATCGAGTTCCTTCAGGATCCTGCCGACCTGCTCGTCGACTGCCGTGACCATCGCGTAGTACGCGGCGATCTCCTTGCGGCCCGGCGTGGCGACGTAGGGATTCGGCTCCAGATCCCGGTCCGAGGTGTCTCCGTCGAAGTTCGGGCGCAGCGTGATGGCGTCCGGATCGTACAGCGCCATGTATTCGTCGGGTGCCAGGTACGGATCGTGCGGCGGTCCCATCTGGACAGTCAGGAAGAAAGGCCGGTCGTCCTGCCTGGTCTCCCGGAGGAACTCGATTCCCAGGTCCGTCCACACCTCCGACTCGAATGTCTTGATGGGAATCGGGTCCGGGGTATCACGGAAGTAGTGCGTGTCGAAGTGCGCGTGGCTCACCTGGTTGGCGGCCCAGAACTCGAAGCCCTGCCGCCGCGCCCCAGGCGGGATCCATCCCGGCTGGCGCGGCCCTCCGTCCAGATGCCACTTGCCGACGAAACCCGTACGGTAGCCAGCCTCGGCGAACAGCTCGGCCATCGATGTCTCCGATTCCCGCAAGCGGAGGTCGTTGGCGATCATTCCGTTGGTATGCGCGTACTTGCCTGTCAGGATGATGGCCCGCGCAGGGCAGCACACCGGGGAGTTCGCGAAGTGGTTACGGAACAGCACTCCCTCGGATGCGAGCCGGTCAAGATGCGGCGTCTGGACGTCGGGGCTGCCCATGCAGCCCATCGCCTGGGCCCGCATCTGGTCCGGGAAGAGAAACAGGACGTTCAGGGGCCCGGAAGTCGGCTCCTCGCGATAGGTGCAGGCCGTCGATCCGGCGATCGCGCCCCCTGCCGCCAGGAAGGTTCGTCGAGTCAGCATCGGAGCCGAGATGATACCGCAGGCTGCCCGGCGCGGCTCACCAGCCCGCCGCGTAGCGCTTGGCGTATGGGTCGGCGCCGGCTTCGATCACGCCGTTGGGCAGCACCTTGATGGCCGTCGGGGCAGAGCCGCTGTTGCGGCGGCTCCGCAGCTCCACCAGATGGCCCTTGACTGCAAGCTCCTCGATGACGAATTCTGGCATCCGCTCGTCGAGCAGCAGGACGTTCGGCTCGCTCGCGTGATCGTCGAAGCTGGCGACCAGGTGCTTGCTCTGGAACCGCGGCGCCTCCACCGACGCCTGCGCGTCGAAGCCGAATAGCAGCGAGGCCAGCAGCACCTGCAGCAGTGACTGCTCCTGCTGGTCGCCGCCCGGCGTCGACAGGGCCATGAACGGCCTGCCCCTCCGAGTCACGAGCGTCGGCGTGAGGGTGATTCTGGGGCGCTTGCCGGGTTCCACGACATTCGGGTGATCGGCGATCGTCAGGAAGCTGTGCCCCCGCTGCGTCAGGGGTATGCCGGTGCTGCCCGCGATCACTGACGGCATCCACGCGCCTGACGGCGAAGCCGAGAACATCATCCCGTCCGCCGTGGCGATGTTGATGGACGTGGTGTCCTTCGAAGCCACGGCATCGGGCAGGGGCCGTGTCGGACCGGGATGCAGCGCGGGATGCACCGGCAGGCGCCTGCCGAAGGAACCCGGCCGGAAGCGCGCGGACGCGCTCTTGGGATCGATCAGATCGCGTCGGCTCGCGGCGTAGCCCTTGTCCAGCAGCTGCGCGGGGACATCGGAAAAGGCGGGGTCCGCGTACCAGGCGTCCCGGTCGGCGAACGCGAGCTTGAGAGCCTCGACGAGGTGGTGGATGTACTCGGAAGTGTTCCATCCCATCCCGGCCAGGTCGTACGCTTCCAGGATGTTCAAAGCCTGCAGGAGCACCGCTCCCTGCGTCCAGAAGTCTGCCTTGTAGACCTCGTACTCGTGAAACGTGGTCTTGAGCGGCCGCTCGACCTGCAGGCGGAATGCCTCGAAGTCCTCGACCCGGAGCAGGCCCCCGCTGGCCTCCACGAACTCGGCGATCTCGCTCGCGATCGGTCCCCGGTAGAAGAAGTCCCGGACCGCCTCGATCGCGTCAGCACGGGACTTTCCGGACTCGGCCGCGTCCGCTTCGGCCTGCATCATCCTGCGGAGGGTATTCGCCAGGTCATCCTGCCGGAAAACGGATCCCGGGCGGGGCATGACGCCGGCAGGCGCGTAGACTGCCCGGGACGTCGGGAACAGGCGCAGGAAACTCCTCGCTTCGCGGATCGAGATGGCCCTGGTCAGGTCCAGGGGATGGGCCGCCGCCAGAACGGCCGCCGGTTCCGCGACCTCCGCGAACGAGAGTGTCCCGAACTCCTGCAACGCCAGCAGCGCCGCGTCGACCATGCCGGGGACAAGCGCCGGAAGCGTGCCGTAGGAAGGGATCAGCCCGGTCTCGTGGTTGCGCTGTTCCGCCTCGTTCTCGAGCCGCGGGTCGGGCTCGAGGCCGAGGAAGAATTCGAGCGTCATGCGCTTCGGGGCGGTCCCGACGCCAGCGATCGAATGGACCTCTCCGTCAGCGGTGCGAATCAGCAGGGGCGCCTCCCCGCCGAAGCCATAGTGCGAGAACTCCGTCACGCCACCCGCGAGCAGCGCGGCCACTCCCGCGTCGACCGCGTTGCCGCCCGCCTGCAGCGTGCGCATGGCCGCCTGGGTGACGAGCTGGGTCCCCGCCGCGACGGCGACGTCCTGTCCCCGCACGACAGGGCGCAGCACATCCCATCGCAGGATCTCCCGCTGGCGCTTTCCGTCCTCGCCGAGGGGCCGGCGGACCTGCGGCTGGGCGGCGCATGCTGCCAGCAGCCCTAGGGCCGATGCCCAGGCAATGCGCTTATTTCCCCTCACTTGCTATCGCAGCCATCATAGCGAGGTAGTCGCCGGCCCCGGTCCGCGCCTCCGCGAATGCCGGACTGCGAGGGCGCTTCGCGCCTATTCCCGGTTCTCGACCGCGAGGTTGTTGACCACCGAGAACACGCCCGCCACGCCGTTGGCCTGCATGTTCGCGATGTCCCGTTCCGAGCGGTCCCGAACCATGCCCTCGAGGGTGACGTCGCCGTTCTTCACGATGATGTGGATCGGCGGCACCGATTGGATTGCGTACCGGCTCAGCACCGGGTGGTAGTAGATCGCCCGGAAGACCGCCATGCGGATGCGGTCGTCGTTGGGCGAGACCGGCAGCACCTCGATCTCGTTGGCTACCTCGGTCACGCCCTCGACGCGCTGCACGACACGTTCGGCGTCCGACTTCAGGGTGGGCCGGGTCACCTGCCCGCCCAGGGTCACCTTCGACCCTTCGATCTTGTACGTGAAGTTGTCGAAGACGCTGTAGAAGGGCAGCATCACCAGTTCGTGGCGGACATTGCGCGACATGGTGTCGGCATCCGCAGCCCACCCGCTCGTGGCGAGCAATGCCGTCATGGCCAGTACCTTGGCGGAATAGCGTTGCATGTTCTCCTCCCCGGGACATGTTGTCCCAACCGGTCAGACGGGGGGCCGGCTCCCCTGGTTTCCGGGCCCCGTGCCGTCCGAATCGCTGGCATGCACCGGGCGCGCGGGCCTCGGGCCCGACGTGGATCGCCGCCCGCCGGGCGGCCGGTTCGCGATGGACGGGCGAGCCCCTAGATGTGTCCGAAGACGTGCTCCTCTTCGAACGGCACGGGGGCGGCCCCGGCCAGCATGTCCCGCACGCGAATGATGGCTTCCCGCTTTTCGCGGTTGCGCATCGCCCGTCGGTTCGCCAGCAGGTGGGCGGTGGACCCTTCCAGGACCTTGTGGATGATCTTCAGGCCGTTGGCCCGCAGGGTAGTGCCTGTCTCCGTGTTGTCCACGATCGCGTCCCCGTCCTCTGGCGGCTTCGACTCAGTGGCGCCGAAGGAATGGAAGATGGCAACCGGCGAGGCACCGCTTCGACGGACGCTCAGGCGCGTGTAGGGGCTGTAGAGCGACGGCTCGAGGTCGGTGTGCTCGCGGACCAGCGATTCCGTCAGATTGAGGTATTCGGTCCAAATCCGCAGCGGCTGCGTGCCCGTCGAGTCGACGAACCGGGCGAAGAGGTCCGGTGCGGAGCGCACGTCTTCCCACTCCTGCGAGACGCACAGTACGATATCGACGCGGCCGAATCCGAGATCGAGCAGGTCCTCGACGTTGGCTGCCGCCTCGCTCTCGTAGTACCAGTCGATCCCGGAGATGCCGAGGTCGAAGAACCCGGCCTGCAGCATGTAGGGGATCTCCTGCGGCCGCATCGTCTTGGCTGCCACCGACTCGATGCCGAGATCCGGCCGGTAACTCCGCGAGCCGTCGGCGTACCCTCGCGGGTCGATGCCCGCGCGCTCCAGGAAGGCGCGCGTCTTCTTTTCGAGGCTCCCCTTGGGGATGGCGAATCGGACCGGATTCATGCGACTTCACCCCTGCCCTGCGGGCCTGCCGGCGCGTCGGGTCGCGGAGGGTCCGCGGCCCGTGCCAGCTCGACTTCCCTTCCGTCCGGCAGGCGGACGATGTCGCCCGCGACGGTCCAGACCGCCGCCCCGGGACTGCCCACCGGCCTTCCCTGGTCTCGCAGCTGTTCCCCGAGACGGACTGCAGCCCCCTCGTCGGCCGGAGAGCCTGGCTGAACCAGGACTGGCTCCGGCCCGCGCTCCTCGCGCTCTCCTACGACCAGGCCCCGCAGCGTGTCGAAGCGCACGGCGCAGCCGGTCGCAGGCGTCGGGTCCCCGCCGAACAGCTCGACCAGCCGGTCGTACCGGCCTCCGCCGCACAGCTTGGTCCGCCCGCTGGTGATCTCGAACACCGTCCCGGTGTAGAACGTCAGGCCGCGAGCGATCCCGAGTGCCACGTCTACGTCGCGGATGCCGTAGTGCTCGAGCAGGCGGGCAACCGCCATCAGACCAGCAAGCGCCTCTTCGGCGCGCGAGCCCGCGAGTGCCTCCGAGGCCAGCGCCGAGACCTCGTCTAATGTCCCTCGGATCCCGCTGGCGCGAAGCATGAGGTCCGCTGTCTGCTCCGGGAGGTAGCCCTCGACGTTCCACAGGTGTCTGTAGGTCGCGGCGGCCTCGTCAGGCAGGTGCAGCGCCAGCGGTCCGGGTTCCAGAGACGGGCGCGCCGCGATCGAGAAATCGCCGCTGTATCCGATCTGGGCCTGCAGGGAGGCCAGCTCGCGGCGATCCATCCGCGCTTGCTCGACCAGGATGGGGTCCTGCGACTCGGACAGGGCGGAGCACCGCTCGGCGATCCCGGCCAGCCTGTCGAGGTGACCGATCACCGCTGCCCGGTCGTCCGGCGTGAGCTCGGTCGGAAGCAGCGCCCGGAAAATGCCGGCCGTGCCGATCCTCACTGCGAGGCGCTCGACGCCGATGCCGCTCAGGAACCGGTGGGCCGCCGCGATGACCTCCGCGTCCGCCGACGGGGAAGCGTCGCCCAGCAGCTCGATTCCGGCCTGCGTGAACTCGCGCGTCCGGCCGGAGTGCGGCCCGCAGTAGCGGAAGCACGGGGCCACGTAGAACAGCTTGTAGGGTTGCGCGAGGCCGTCGAGGGCTCCGGAAGCCACCATGCGGCAGACCGGGGCCGTCATTTCCGGCCGCAGGGCGTACTCCTCGTGGTCGCAATGGAACGTCAGCAGGGAGCTCTTGATCTCCGGGCCCGAGCGGGCCGCGAACAGATCCGCCCGCTCGAACATCGGGGTTCCGACTTCCTGGAATCCGTAGGCCTGCGCGTTGCGGACGAACTGCTCCTCCATGCGGCGCAGCGTCGCGCGGTCGGAGGGCAGGCTGTCCCGCGTTGCTGGCGGAGGTGCGTTGTCAAGCATGCGGCAGTAGCCCTTCGGTCAGCGACTCGGTCAGCGAGCGGAAGATCCGGCGGGCCCGGGACCCTGCGGACCCAAGCGGCCCGGGCTCCTGCCGGAGCGGCGGCGAACCCGCCTCCTTCCGATTCTACAAGGGTTGCGGGCCCTTGGTCCGGATCCCGCGGCGCATCGCGGGCCACGTGCCCGGCGATGGATCCTGCTTCCTTCCCTGAGCGTGCCGCCACCCGAGTTCCGTGCCGTCTTGCGAGCCCGGCAGCGGTGCTTCGGGCGCACTCGCCAGACTGTTACATCCCGATCCGGAATGGACCTATAATTAAGGGGTCAGTTCGGGCGTGCCCGCTTGTCTCGGAGACGCGCCTGATTCGGGTCGGGTCCCACCATTTTCCCCATGCAAACTGTCAACGTGTATCCCGGCGAGGCTGCCGGGTCGCCGGCGATGCCGGCTGTGGTCAACGACTTCAGCATCCACGTCGCCACCGTCAACGGGTCCGGTAGCCAGTCCTCGAACCTGGTGCTGCTGCGAGCGCTCTTCGAGATGGGCATCCCGGTGTCCGGCAAGAACCTCTTCCCGTCGAATATCGCCGGCCTTCCGACCTGGTACACCATCCGTGCCAGCAAGCACGGCTTCACGGGCCGCAAGAAGGAAGTCGACGTGCTTGTGGCGATGAACGCACAGACCGCCCGCGACGACGTCGAATCGCTGGAACCGGGTCGCGCGGTGGTTTACGACGAGCCCCTGCGCCTGAGCGACCTCCGCGACGACCTGCACTTCTACCCGGTTCCGTTCGACGAGCTGGTCGTGCCGGTCTGCCCCGCGCCGAAGCTGCGCAAGCTGGTGCGCAACATGATCTACGACGGCGTGCTCGCGTGGCTCCTCGAGATCGAGCTCGACGAGATCCGCAACGCGATCTTCCGCCAGTTCTCGTCCAAGCCCAAGGCGGCCACGCTCAACTGGAACGCCGCGTCCGCCGGCTACGACTGGGCGCGGGAGAATCTCCAGAAGAAGGATCCGTACCGCCTCGAGCGGATGAACGAGAACAAGGGCAAGATCATCGTCGAGGGCAACGCGGCTGCTGCGCTCGGAGCCGTCTTCGGCGGCGTCAGCGTCATTACCTGGTACCCGATCACTCCCTCGTCGTCCCTTGCCGAGTCAGCGCAAGGCTACCTCAAGCGGTTCCGCACCGATCCGGAAACCGGCAAGGCCACGTTCGCCGTTGTCCAGGCCGAGGACGAGCTGGCCTCGATCGGCATGGCGATCGGCGCGGGCTGGGCCGGCGCCCGTTCCATGACCACGACGGCCGGGCCCGGCATATCCCTGATGTCGGAATTCGTCGGCCTCGCGCATTTCGCCGAGATTCCGGTCGTGCTGATCGACGTGCAGCGCATGGGGCCCTCCACCGGCCTGCCCACGCGCACGTCCCAAGGCGACTTCCTGTCGGCGGCAACGCTGTCGCACGGCGACACGTCCCATCCGATGCTGATTCCGGCAACGCCCGAGGAGTGCTTCGAGTTCAGCGCGAGGGCCTTCGATGTTGCCGAGCGCATGCAGTCGCCCGTGTTCGTGATGCTCGATCTCGACCTCGGGATGAATTACTGGATTTCGGAGAAGTTCGACTACCCGGACTGGGACTTCGACCGCGGCAAGGTGCTCAGCGAGGCGGACATCGAGGCGCTGCAAGGGGACTGGGGGCGCTATCGCGATGTCGACGGGGACGGGATCGCCTACCGGACACTGCCCGGGAACCGGCATCCCCAGGCCGCGTACTTCGCCCGCGGGACAGGTCACGACGAGGACGCCAACTACAGCGAGCGCGAGGACGACTGGATCCGCAACATGACGCGGATCAAGAAGAAGATGGCCGGCGCCAGGAAGTGGCTGCCGGAACCGGTCATCGAACGCAATCCCGGCGCGAAGGTGGCTTTCGTCGCTGCCGGCACCAGTCACGAGGCGGTGCGCGAGAGCCGCAGCCAGCTCCGCCTCGAGTACGGGTTCGAGACGGCGTACTGCCGCGTCCGTGGCTGGCCGTTCAGCCACGCGACCGAGGAATTCCTCGCGCAGCACGATCGCGTCTACGTGGTCGAGCAGAACCGCGACGGCCAGTTGCGGGTCCTGCTGAGGCGGCAGTTCCCCGCGATTCACGATCACTTGCGGAGTGTTTGCTACTACGGCGGGCTTCCGCTGGATGCGCGAACGATCACGGATTCGATCGTCAAGGAGGAAGGGCTATGAGCGTCGCGACAGCGCGCCGGGCCAAGGCGCCGGCAGTGAATCGCATCGGGCTCGGTCTCGAGCCCTACCGGGGGCTCAAGACCACGCTCTGCGCCGGATGCGGCCACAATTCGATCTCCGAGCGCATCGTCGAGTGCTTCTTCGAGATGGGGATCGATCCCACGCAGGTGGTCAAGCTGTCGGGGATCGGGTGCTCGTCGAAGTCGCCGGCGTACTTCCTGAGCATGTCGCACGGCTTCAACAGCGTGCACGGCAGGATGCCGTCCGTGGCCACGGGCGCGGTTCTCGCCAACAAGCAGCTGCTCGCGCTCGGCGTCTCCGGCGACGGCGACACGGCCTCGATCGGCCTCGGCCAGTTCGTGCACATGATGCGCCGCAACGTCCCGATCGTCTACGTCATCGAGGACAACGGCTGCTACGGGCTCACGAAGGGCCAGTTCTCCGCGACGGCTACGCTCGGCTCCACCGCCAAGTCCGGCATCGCCAACGACCTGCCGCCCATCGACACGTGCGCGCTGGCGGTGCAGATGGGCGCCACATTCGTGGCTCGGTCCTTTTCCGGGGACAAGCGGCAGCTGCAGTCCGTGCTGAAGGCGGCGCTGAGCCACAAGGGAACGGCCGTTCTCGACATCGTCTCGCCATGCGTGACGTTCAACGATCACGTGGGCTCCACCAAGAGCTACCAGTACGTCCGGGAGAACAAGATTCCGCTCCAGACGATCGACTTCGTCCCGCACTTCGACGAGATTCACCTCGATGAGGAGCACCGGCCCGGGACGGTCCGCGACGTGGAAATGCACGACGGCTCCGTCCTGCGCCTCGAGAAGATCGAGGAGGAGTACAATCCGACCCACCGGCTCGAGGCACTGGACAGGATCGAGCTGGCCACGGAGAAGGGCCAGATCCTGACCGGAGTGCTGTACCTGAATACCGAGGCGCCCAGCTTCATCGATCTCCTCGACTTGGACGACGTGCCCCTAGCGGACATCGGCCAGGACCGGACACGTCCCCCGAAGAGCGCTCTCGACGAGGTCATGGCAGAGCTCGCCTAGCCACGGCTCGTGCCGACCCGCTAGCCAGGCCTCGAACTGGCGGCGCAGCCCCGCCGGCCTCCGGCCCTGTCCGGCTGTCCCGCAGCCTCAACGCGTCGCCGCGGCAGGGGCCTCGGTGTCGGGGGAGTTGCGAACGAGCTGCGGCGGGTCTCCCTCGATCCTGAGCGGCCGAGATTCGCTCGCGCATTCGGGTATCGAGTCGCGGCTGTAATGACGCAGGCCGTACGCGGTGTGACGCCGGACCTCGCCGACGCAGGCCTCGTGCAGTGCCGCCGGGTGGCCCGATAGGAATTCGCGCGTCCCCGCGGCCTGGCTGACCGCCGGGTAAGCCTGGAACTTCAGACCGGCCAGCGCAATGGCGGCGATGCCTGCGACTGCCGGGACCGCCCGGCCGACGCGTGGCTTGACGGCCGCTGCCGCTGCTGCCGCAGCGATCGCCAGGCCGACCAGCATTGACTCGGATCCTCCAGCGCCGACCAGGTCCCGGACTGCCCGGGTGATGCCGTCCGCCAGGCCCCGCGGGAGCAGCAGGCCGGCTACCGGCACCAGGGCCAGGCTGCAGGCCGACACCAGCAGGAGGCGCCGCCTGGGACTGGCCGACCAGTGGATCGCCATGAGAATGGCAATCGGCGGCAGGACGGGCAGGATGTAGGCGGGGAGCTTGTTCACGGACACGGAAAAGAACACCAGCGGACCGAGGGCCCAGCACGCCAGGAAGCGCTGCTCCGGCACCCTCCAGAGGGCAACCGGGCGCAAGCAGCACAGCAAGGGCGTCCATGGCAGCAGGAACACCCCGAGCACGGGCAGGAAGAACCACCAGGGCTGCACGTGCTGCAGCGAGGAGCTGACGAACCGCTCCAGATGGTGCCGCACGATGAACTCGTCGACGAAGACCTGGCCGTTTCGCAAGTAGCAAGCCACGTACCAAGGCAGGCAGACAGCCAGAAAGGCCCCGAGCGCCCGGAAGCCGACGAGGTCGAGGGCCCGCCTCGGACGGCGGATGACAGCAGGAAGGACCGCGAACAGGACGATCACCGGGGCAACGAGCCCCTTGCTCAGCACGCCCAGGCCCAGCAGCGAGCCGAAGCCCCACAGGCATGCCCTGCCGCCATCCGTGCGTTCGCTCGCCCAGGGGAGCAGGCAAAGGACAGCCGCCGAGGTGAAGACCGTCAGCGGCGCGTCGAAAACGCCGGCGTCCGCGTAGGCCACCCATCCGGCGCACGTAGCCAGGATCGATGCCGCCGCTGCCGCGGTCGCCGTCCCGAAGCTGTTGCGGACGCGCCAGTAGAAGAGTCCGAGGAATGCGAGGCCCAGCAAGGCAACGGGGACGCGGGTGAAGGCGGGCACGCCGAGCGAGTGGCCGACCCCGCCGAGCCAGAACAGCATCGCCGGCTTCTCGAACCAGGGCTCGCCCCACAGGATCGGCGTGACCCAGTCGCCGGATTCGGCCATCTGCCGCGCAATCGACGCGTAGCGCGGCTCGTCCGGCCCGACCAGACCCCTCTGGGATAGCGGGAGCAGGTAAAGGGCCACGGCCAGCGCGCCCGCGACGGCCGCCGCTGCGGCTCGATTGCGAGTCACTGCTTCAGCGGGGTGACCTGGATCCTCCGGAACTCGACGGCGCCGTGATCGCCCTGCAGCGTGATCGGCCCCGGCAGGCCCTCTCGCCAGTCAGTCGCCATGGCGGTGAACCCCTCGACCTCGGCCCGGTTGATGGTCTTGACCCCGTTCAGGACAACCGTAACCTCGCGCCCGACAAGCCGGACGTCCAGCGTCTGCCACTCGCCCGCCGGCTTGCTGGCGTTCACGCTCGGGGCGATCCTGCCGTACAGCGCTGCGTTGCCGTGGTCGCTCGGCGGCCTGCCGTGATCGTCCAGCAGCTGGATCTCGTACCGGCCCCGCAGGCCGATTCCGCCGTTCATCCCCGGGTGGATCAGGAACTCGGCCTCGAGGCGGAAGTTCCAGAACTCGTCGTCGGACACCAGCACATCCGCGCCCTTGCGGTTCTTCAGGATGCCGTTGTCGCTGTACCAGTCCCCCTCCCGCCCGGGCCGCACCGTGTGCCAGCCGTCGATGCCCTTGCCGTCGTACAGGGGCACGGGATCGGATTCCTTCCAGGATCCGTCGTCCTTTTCCCACAGCACCGGTGCACGCTGCCCGACCCACAGCAGCGGACCGCGCTCGCGAATTGCAACGCCGTGCAGACGGTCGCCGTGGAGGGCGGCGGCGACTTCCGTGCGGACGATCCTGTCGCGGTTCCGGCCCGTCCTCCGCTCCAAATGGAAACGGAGCTGGCCGTTTTCGACGCGCGCTTCGTGGATGGTGTCGAGCTGCCCGCCGGGTCCGCCTCCGACCATGCCCCCGTGGATCGTATCCGTACCCGCTCCATTGACCTCGAGCCACAGAGCGCGATTGCTGTTCCCCCCGAGCGGCTGGATAACCCAGCGGCCGTTGAACGCCTCGTCGCCCGCCAGGGCAGCCGGGACCGAGCACGCCGCCACGAGCCAAGCAGCCAGCACCAAGCGAATCATCGGCCCATGATACCGGTTGCGGCCGGCCTGCTCCCGGGTTCGCCCTTCCGAAGGCAGGCCCGACAATGCGCGCTGCCGCCTCGCGCGGCCCGCCTGGCCATCCGCCGCGCCTGGCCTTCGCCCGGAAGAAAATCCCTTGACAATATATTGTCCACGGGTGGATATTGTGACCATGCGGGTTCTTGCAGCGAACTCAAGCGGGGAGGGTGTGCATCGCACCGGCCGGGCCGCGTCGCTCTGCCTGGCGCTGGTGATCCTAGCCGTTGCGGCTCCCATTCCCGGCCTGGCGGCGCGGGTGGCGGATCCGGTGCCGTTTCCCGAGCACCAGCGGGACCACTGGGCATTCCAGCCGGTCGGTTCCCCTGCCGTTCCGGCGCCTGCCGGCGAGAACCCGGTCGATGCATTCGTATCCGCCCGCATGGCGGAAGCCGGCATTGCGCTTGGCGAGCGCGCCGACAGGATCACCCTGATCCGCAGGGCCACGTTCGACCTGCACGGCATTCCGCCGACTCCGGAACAGGTCGACGCCTTCCTCGCCGACACGTCGCCCGACGCCTTCGCCAGGCTGGTTGACCGCCTGCTGGCATCCCCGCGCTACGGGGAGCGCTGGGCGCGCCACTGGCTGGACCTTGCCCGCTATGCCGAGAGCGAGGGGTTCAAGGCCGACGAGACCCGCCCTTATGCGTGGCGTTACCGCGACTACGTCATCGACTCGCTGAACGCCGACAAGCCGTACGACCGTTTCGTGCAGGAGCAGATCGCCGGCGACGAGCTCTGGCCGGCCAGCCCTCAGGCCCGCATCGCGACCGGCTTCAACCGGCACTACCCGGACGAGTCGAACGCCGCCATCCTGATGCAGCGGCGCCAGGAGGTGCTGCTGGACATCACCGACACGGTGGGATCCGTGTTCATGGGCCTCACCTACGGGTGCGCCAAATGCCACGACCACAAGTTCGATCCGATCCTGCAGGCCGACTACTACCGGCTGCAAGCGTTCTTCAGCAACGTCACCGCGGACGACGAGGTCCATCTGCTGACAGAGGCTGAGCGGGCCGAGCGCGCGCGCCAGCAGGCTGCCTGGGAAGAGGCCACGGCCCGCATCCGGGAGCAGATGGACGAGTTGCTGGAGACAAAGCGGGCGGATGCCTTCGAAACCCAGGTGAACCGGCGTGCACCGGAGACACAGGAGGCCTTCCGCAAGGATCCGTCCGAGCGCACGATGTACGAGCGCCTGCTGTTCCAGAAGCACATATGGCAGATGCGCTACCACAATGACGCGAGACTGGCGAACTCCCTGAAGGGCGAGGCCAAGGAGCGCTACCGCGAGCTGGAGGCGGAGCTGGCGTCGTTCGATCACTTGAAGCCGGCGGAGCTGCCGCTCGGAATGGGGATCAAGGAGCTGGGACCCGTCGCGCCGAAGACGCACATCCTTTCCTTTGCCAACTACGCCGCCCCACAGGACGAGGTCGAGCCGGGCTTCCTGACCCTGCTGGACCCGCAGCCCGCAGCCTACGAGCCGGCCCTGGACGGGCGTTCCTCGGGCCGCCGGACAGCGCTGGCGAAATGGCTGACCGATCCGGCCAACCCTCTCACGGCGCGGGTCATGGCCAACCGGCTCTGGCACTACCACTTCGGGCAGGGAATCGTCCGCACGCCCAGCGATTTCGGGCTGATGGGCGAGCGCCCGACGCATCCCGAGCTGCTCGACTGGCTGGCCGGCGAATTCGTCCGCGGAGGCTGGAGCCTCAAGCACATGCACCGCGTCATCATGAATTCGGACGCCTACCGGCAGGCTTCCGACTTCCGGGAGGACGCTTCCCGGGCCGACCCCTTGAACCGCCTGCTCTGGCGCTTCCCGCCCCAGCGGCTCGAAGGCGAAGTCATCCGGGACTCGATGCTCGCGGTTTCGGGCCGCCTGAACCACCGGGTCGGCGGACCGAGCGCCTATCCGGCCCTGCCGGATGGAGCCGCCCCGCCCCGCGGAGGGTGGGACGTACCGGAATCGGCCCACGCGCAGGACCGGCGCAGCGTGTATGTCTTCGTGCGCCGCAACTCGCGCTACCCCATGCTGGAGTCGTTCGACATGCCGGACACGCACGAATCCTGCGCGCGTCGCTCGACCACGACCACTGCGCCCCAGGCACTGGCCCTGCTCAACAGCGAGCACACCCTGGGCTGGGCCCAGGCGATGGCAGGCCGCGTCCTCGAGGAAGCTGGCGACGACCGCGGCCGTCAGATCGAGTCCGCCTTCCGGATTGCGTACTCGAGGGCGCCCGACGGCTGGGAGAGGGACACGCTGCTAACGTTTCTCGAGACCCAGCGCGGCATCATTGCCGAGCGCGTCGCGGCGGGCGAGACCATTCTCCTGCCGGATCTTGCCTCTCACTCCCTGAGCGACGAGGACGCCGCAGCCTTGGTCGACGCGTGCCACATGCTGCTCAATTCGAACGAATTCGTCTACCGGAACTGAGCCGGCCGGCAGCCATGGAGCGACTGACATGCGCGTGAGCACGACTGACCGGGCGGCCCTGCGCTCCCGCCGGGCCTTCCTGTCGCAGGCGTCCGCGGGCCTCGGCGCCCTGGCGCTGGCCGCGCTGGAGGCGGAACCGGCGCGGGCCGCAACCGACCCGCTCGCGCCTAGGCAGCCGCACCGCCGGCCCACCGCGAAATCTGTGATCTGGTGCTTCATGGAGGGCGGTCCCAGCCACATCGATACTTTCGATCCGAAGCCGGCTCTCGAGAAGTACGCCGGTCAGCCCATGCCCGAGTCCTACGGGCGGCCCCTGACCGCGATGCCCGGCACGTCGCACAACACGCTGATGCCCTCCCAGCGGGAATGGGCGCAGCACGGCGAGAGCGGGCTATGGGTGTCGAACTGGTACCCGCACGTGGCGCGCCACGCCGACGATCTCGCGGTGATCCGTTCCTGCCATGCCGACGGCCTCAATCACGTCGGCTCCGTGTGCCAGATGAACACCGGCTCGATTCTCGCGGGACGTCCTTCGATGGGCTCCTGGGTGACCTACGGGCTGGGTACCGCCAATCGCAACCTGCCGACCTACGTGATCCTCAACGACGAGGTGCGGATCAACGGCGGCTCGAAGAACTGGAGCGCGGGGTTCCTCCCGGCGGCCTACCAAGGGACCCTGTTCAAGCAGGAAGGCGCCCCCATTCTCAACCTGGAGACGCCCGGCTCGGTCGGAGGCCGCCAGCAGAGGGGCAAGCTCGACTTGCTGGCATCCCTGAACACCCACCACGCGGAGAGGCATCCGCACGAGACGGAACTCGACGCGCGCCTGCAGTCCTACGAGCTGGCCTACCGGATGCAGGCCCACGCGCCGGAGGCCGTGGACCTGGGCCGGGAGTCGGAACTCACCAAGCGGCTATACGGCATGGACGAGGAGAAGACCGCTGTCTACGGCCGGAACCTGCTGCTCGCGCGGCGGCTGGTGGAGCGGGGCGTGCGATTCGTGCAGGCCTACTGCGGAGGCTGGGACGCCCACACCAAGATCGAGCAGAACCACACGAAGTGGTGCGGGGTCTCCGACAGGCCGATCGCCGGGCTGCTGACCGATCTCAAGGCGAGAGGCATGCTCGAGGAGACGCTCGTGATCTGGGGCGGGGAGTTCGGCCGCACGCCGTTCAACGAGAAGGGCGACGGCCGCGACCACAATCCCTGGGGCTTCACGATCTGGATGGCCGGTGGAGGGATCCAGGGTGGGCAAACCGTCGGCACGACCGACGAGCTGGGCTTGCGCGCGGAGGAATCGCCCTACCACGTGCACGACATCCACGCGACGATCCTGCACCTGCTCGGCCTGGACCACTTGAGTCTCACCTACCTTCACAACGGACGGTCGGAGCGTCCCACCATCAACGGCGGCGAGCTTATCCACCAAGCGCTCGCTTGACCTCTCCCCGGAGCGGGCCCCGAGCACGACCGTGACCCGCGGACCTGCGTGATACGTTGGGACGTGCCCCCCGACGGCAGTCCCGCGAAGCCGACGGGGCCGTTGCCGCACGCGCCTGCCAAGCCCCGAGTGTCGGCAGGCGTGATTCCGTACAGGGTCGCGCCGGACGGCTCGTGCGAGGTGTTCTGGGTCGTCCGCTCGAAGGCCCTGCGGTTCATGGGCGGATGGAACGCCTTTCCCGGCGGCCGCCTGTCGGACAGCGACGCTGCCGTCCCGCTCCGCGGCCAAATCGACGGCGAGCGCGCCTTCCTCGATTCCGGGCAGTTCGCGGACCAGCCGGCCTGCGGATTGCGCGAGCTGTTCGAGGAAGCTGGAATCCTCCCGCTCGCGGGACCGCTTCCCGCGGATGCCGAGCTTGACTCCGCCCGGAAGGAGCTGCTGGTGGACCGGCTGGACTTCGGCACCTGGCTGGCCGACCGAAACCTGGTCCTGGACGCTTCGAGGCTCCGCTATGCCGGCCGTTGGGTAACGCCTCCGCTCTCGCCCTTGCGCTTCGACGCGACGTTCTTTCTGCTGGAGTGGCCTCCGGCCGAGCCGCGCCAGCCGCGCGTGATTCCCGGCGAGCTGAGTTCCGGAGAATGGATCCGACCGGCGGAAGCCCTCGAGCGCTGGACCGACGGGGAGGCGCTGCTGGCCCAGCCCACGCTTGCAACGCTGCGAGTCCTCGCCGAGAGCGGCCCGGAGGGTCGGGACCGCCTCTGGCGATCCGAGGCTCACGAACCCAACGCGCCGCGCCCGATCGAGTTCCGTCCCGCTGTCCGCGTCATTCCCTTGGCGACCCGGACCCTGCCGCCGGCGACGCACACGAACGCCCTGCTGCTCGGCGGCCGGGACTTGGTCCTGGTCGATCCCGGCGCTTCCGACCCTGCAGAGTTGCTGCGGCTGCGGGAGATCATCGACGCGGAAGCCGAGCGGTCCGGAGGAGGCCTGCGGGCCATCTGGCTGACGCACCACCATGTAGACCATGTGGCGGGCGCGGACGCCATGCGCAGCCATTACTCCGTGCCGGTCTGGTCGCACCCCGCAACAGCGGAGCGGCTTGCCGGCACGGGGATCCGAATCGAGGGCCGCTTCGAAGGCGGCGAGTCCGTCGAGCTGCGGGGGCCGCCCGACCTGCGCATCGAGGTGCTGCACACGCCCGGGCATGCGAAGGGCCATCTGTGCTTCCTCGAGCAGCGGTTCTCGACCTTGCTGTGCGGGGACATGCTCTCCGGATGGGGGACCGTCGTGATCAATCCGCCGGACGGCAGCATGACGGAATACCTGGATTCTCTGGATCGGCTCGCGAGACTCGGGGCCCGGGTCGCTCTGCCTGGCCACGGATCGATGATGCCGGAACCCTCCGAGGCCATAGCCAAAGCGCGCGATCACCGCCTCTGGCGGGAGCAGCGGGTGCTCGAGGCTTGGGCCGGCGGCTTGCGCGATCCGCAATCGATGCTGGACCCGGTCTACGGAGAGTTGCACCCCGCTGCCCGGCCCTTGGCCGTGCGGCAGGTGCTCGCCCATCTGGAGCGCCTCGAGGACACAGGCCAGATCCCCCCGCTTCCGCCTGCGCTCCGTGCGAGTCTCGGCCATGCCGGAAGTTCGCCGGCCTGAGACGGCGGCAGGCAGGCGCGCTGTTACGCTGAGTCGAATGGCGGGCGACTGGAAGCCGGCGCTCAGGAAGGTCTGCGGGCTCACCAGCCCGGAGGACGCCGTTCACGCAGTTCAATGCGGGGCGAACGCGATTGGCGTGATCCTCTTTCCGGCCAGCCTCCGCGCTGTCACGGCCGAACAGGCGGCAGACATCGCCGGCTCCGTACCGGCAGACGTGCGGCGCGTGGGAGTCTTCGTTGACGAGCGTCCCGAGGTGATTGGCGAGGTGGCCCGCAAGGCTGGCCTCAGCGTGATCCAGCTCCATGGCGAGGAGAGCCCGGACGAGTGCGATGCAGTTCGCGGCACCGTCGGCGACGGCGTGGAGGTCTGGAAGGCAGTCCGGGTCGGACCCGGGTTCGATGGCACGGGCCTGGCGGCCTACCGCGTTGATGCCTTCCTGCTGGACACGGCACGGAAGGGCTCTTTCGGCGGCACGGGAGAGACCTTCCCGTGGCACCTCGCCCGGCATGCCAGGCCCTACGGCCGGGTCGTGCTGGCCGGCGGCCTGGACGCAACGAACGTCGCTCAGGCCGCCAGGACTGCGTGTCCTTGGGGGGTCGATTCGAGCTCCCGGCTCGAGGCGCGGCCGCGCTTCAAGGATCCGGAGAAGGTGGCCGGCTTCTTGCGGGCCGTTCTCTGAGGCAGCGATTCGATGGCTTCGGCGTACCCTCGAGCACGATACCTCCTGGGCGACTCGGCGGCGACCGTGCTCTGCTCCGGATTCTCTGCAATCGCCGCGGCAGCCGTCATTCCTGCGGAGTGGCCGGCCCTCGCAGCGATGCCGGCCGGCATGGTGCTCGGCATGGCGCTCTCAGTCCCGCTCTCCCTCGTGGCGGGCCAGGTCCTGGGAATGATCGAGCCGATGCTCCCGATCATGTTCGGATGCATGCTGGCCGGCATGGCCGGCGGGATGCAGGGGCCGGCCACGGGTATCGGGTCGGCCCTGCAAGGGGGTGCCGCGTGCGGCCTCGCGACCAGCGCGGCCTTCGCGGCGGCAGACTGGGCGCTGCGGAAATGGGGTGCCGATTGACCGTTCCGGATCGAGTCAAGTGGAACCGCTTCGCCGCCTCCTACGAGAGCGTGGCCGCGCGCGCCGCCGAGCGCCGCTGGGGTGCCCTAAAACGCGACCTGTTCTCCTCGATGCAGGGGCGGGTCCTGTTCCTGGCGGCCGGCACGGGCTTGGACTTCCAGTTCTTCCCCCCTGGCCGGAGCGTCGTTGCCGTCGACGTCAGCGAGAGAATGCTGGAACGGGCGGCCGCGCGCGCCGCCGGCTATCCGGGCGAGATCGCGTTGCAACAGATGGATGTCCGCCGGCTCGGATTTGTGGACGGGTGCTTTGACCAGGTCTTCACCTCGTGCACGTTCTGCTCGGTCACCGGGCCGCTCGAGGGACTGCGCCAGCTCCACAGGGTCCTGCGGCCCGGCGGGACGCTGCGCATGTTCGAGCACACGGGGAGCCGATGGCTGCCGTTCAGCCTGATGCTGCATGCGTGCACGGCCCTGACCCGGCGCTTCGGCCCCGAATTGAACCGGCCCACGGTCGACACCGTGCGCAGGGCGGGTTTCGACGTCCGGCGCGTAACGCGCCACTATCTCGATGTGGTGAAGAGCATCGAGGCGCGAAAGCCCGTCGCCCGCTGAACGCCGGCGATCAGTCGTCGTCGGTGATGATGTTCGCTTGGCCGCGGAAGATCGCGCCTTCCTCGACCCGGATCTCGCGCGTCTCGAGCTCGCCGGTGAGCTTCGCGGTACTCGTCAGCTCGACTCGCTGCAGTCCCTGAACGTTCCCGCGAACCGTGCCCCGGATCAGCACTCTTCCGGCCTGGATGTCCGCCTCGACCAGCGCATCCTCGCCCGCGACCAGTTCATTCTTCGAGAGTATGATCGAGCCTTCGAAACGTCCCGCGATGTCGAGGTCTTCCTCTGCGGTAATCGTGCCCTTCAGGTGCAACGACTTGCCGATGCGAGAGCCGTCCTGCCGCTCCGCCCGCTGGGAAGACCCGCCCTTCATGCGTCCATGCTAGCAGACGGAAGCCAGCCGGGGCCCGGTCGATCCGGGCCGCGCCGCTCGCGGCTCAGGTCCTCACGATGCGCTGGCGCCGGCGGTCCCAGCCCAGCGACTTGCGGCGACGGAACGATTCGACTGTCATCTGGCACGCCATCGAGACGTTGAAGCCGAGCTCGACATCGCACTTGAGATCCTCGCCGGTCCGAATGGCGTTGTGCAGGTTGTGGTGGTGCAGTGCCATGTCCTCGCCGCCGGACTTCTTGTGGGTGCGGGGCTGCACCTCGTCTTGGTACAGTCGCTCGGGCTCGAGCGTGAAGCCCTCCCTGGTGAACTCGATCGTGCCCTTGTTGCCGCGCACGAGGTGCCGGATCGCTGTCTGGTTGGCCATGGAGGAGACCAGCAGCACGTTGACGCCTTCCGGGTATTCCAGCAGGGCGTTGAACGTGTCCGGGACCTCCGCGCCCCCGTTGAAGTAGTACTGGCCGCCAGTGGCGACCACCCTTGACGGGGTCGACAGGCCGCAAGCCCTCACGATGCGGGCGAGCCGGTGGACGAACAGGTCGGTCGCGATGCCGCCGGAGTAATCCCAGTAGCGGCGCCACGAGAAGAACCGGTCCGGATCCCACGGGCGCCTCTTGGCCTTGCCGAGGAACATCTTCCAGTCAAGGTTCACGCCGGGCTTGACATCGGGATCGGGCTCGCGCAGCCAGAAGTCGTCGCGGTGATTCCGCGAGTAGTCGATGTGGGCCATCACCACCTTGCCGATCGCACCCTCCTGGATCAGGGCTGCGGCGGCCTCGTACGAATCGTCCGACATGCCCTGGATGCCGCATTGCAGCAGGATGCCGCTGCTCTTGACCTTCCGGACGACCTGGACCCCCTCTTCGATCGAGTACGTCAGGGGCTTCTCGACATAGACGTGCAGCCCGGCGTCGGCCGCGTCGAGCGTGATCGGAGCGTGCCAGTGCTCCGGCACGGAAATCGTGACGTAGTCGAGGCCATCGTGCTCGAGCAGCTGCCGGTAGTCCTTGTAGGGCTTGCCGCCCGTGGATTCGGCAGCCGCCTCGCGACGGGGGTCGTAGATGTCGCAGACTGCGGCGATTTCGACGTTGTCCTCGTCGGCGAGCTTCTTGAGGGCCCGCATGTGGCCGTTCGCATTCCCGCCGGCTCCGATGACGCCGACGTGGAGGCGCTCGTTCGCACCGACGACCCGGGCCGCGCTCTTCGCGGTCAGCAGGGGCTTGACGGCCCCGGCCGCGGCCGCTCCGGCCATGAACGTTCTCCGGTTCAGATCAGCGGGTACCTGCATGATTGCCTTCATCGTAGACGATGCGCGGGGTGTGCGGGGCCGTTGCTAGCCTTGGGGCATGACCGTGCGAATCGGCTCGCTGCGGGCCCTCGCGGTCCTCGACTCCAGGGGCCGTCCGACCGTCGAAGCCGAGGCCCGGCTGACCGACGGGACTGTCGCGTCGGCCCAGGTTCCGTCCGGAGCCTCGACGGGCCGCCACGAGGCCCGCGAACTGCGCGACGGCCCGGGCGGCGGGTACGAGGGCGATGCGGTCACCGCGGCAGTCGCCAGCGTGAACGGCGCCCTGGCCGGCGCCCTAACGGGTCTGCCGGCCTACGACCAGGAGCGGGCGGACCGGGCGATGATCGACCTTGACGGGACCCTGGGCAAGTCGCGTCTCGGGGCGAATGCCATCTTGGCTGTCTCGTGCGCCCTCGCCCGGGCGGGCGCCCGCTCTCAGCGCGAGCCCCTCTGGCGCTGGCTCGCCAAGGGCAGGCAGGCGAAGATGCCCCTGCCGATGGTGAACATCCTCTCGGGCGGCCTGCACGCCGGGCGCCAGATCGAGATTCAGGATTTCCTCGCCGTCCCCCACGGTCTCCCGACGTTCGCCGCGGCGCTCGAGGCAGCAGCCCTGATCCATCGCCGCATGTCGGACCTGCTCGAGGCCGACGGGACACGCCCGTCGGGCGTCGCCGACGAGGGCGGGTGGGGGCCGCGCCTGGATTCCAACGAGCAGGCCCTCGAGTGCATGGTCCGGGCGATCGAGGCGGCCGGCTTCCAGCCGGGCCGGCAGGTCTCGATCGCGATTGACGCGGCCGCCACCCACTTCCACCGGGACGGGGAGTACCGCCTCTCCAGCGAGCGGCGCACGCTGGACGCTGCCGGGATGGTCTCGCTGTACGACCGCTGGGCCGGGACCTACCCGCTCGTGTCCCTCGAGGACCCGCTTGCCGAGGACGACTGGGACGGCTGGCGCGGGGCCTGCCGCGCGCTGGGCGGCCGCTGCGAGGTGGTCGGCGACGACCTGCTGGTCACCAGCCGCGACCGGCTGGAGCGCGCGATCGCTTCCCGGGCGGTCACGGCCGTGCTGGTGAAGATGAACCAGGTCGGCACGCTCACCGAGACCTTCGAAGTCATTGACCGGGCTGAGGCCGCGGGCCTGCGGGCGATTGTCTCGGCCCGTTCCGGGGAGACAGAGGACAGCTTCCTGGCCGACCTCGCGGTGGCATCCGGTGCGGGTCACATAAAGGTCGGCTCCGTGACCCGCTCGGAGCGTTTGGCCAAGTACAACCGACTCCTGCGGATCGAGGCAGGATGGGACGGCTGCGCGCCCGAGGGACTTGCGCCGGTCCGGCCGCTGGGGCATGATGGAAATCAAGGAGCTTCGTCCGTCAACGATGCTTGACGACCCCGGAAGTTGCAGCGAGAGCGCGAGGCCGGTCCGGAACGGCGCCAGCGCGGCGTTCCGGTTCCGCCCGCGACGAGTCGGCCATGGAACGGACTCGGACGCAATCCGCGCGGCTGGTCTACCTCACGGAGCTGACCGGCATGCGCCTCATCGGCCCGCTGGGCACGCGGATCGGCCGCGTGCGCGAGGCCGCTGTATCTCCTAGGGAGCATCCGCGCCGCATCTCGCGGTTTCTCTTCGGCTCCGGCCGGACCAGTTTCGCCGTCCGCTGGGATCAGGTGCGGTCCATCGACGAGGACGGCATCATCCTTGCCGACGAGCGCTTCACACCGTACTACGGGGACGACTACCACCTCCTGCTGACCAAGGACCTGCTGGACCAGCAGATCATCGACGTCAACGGCCGCAAGGTCGTGCGGGTCAACGACGTGACGTTGCGGGTCGCCCGCAACGGCAACGAGCAGCTGTGGGTGCACGAGGTCGGGGTCGGCCTGCAGGGAGCGTTCCGCCGCCTCGCGGAGGGCCTGCTGCCCAACCGGGCGATCCGCGAGATCCAGCAGAGGATGCCGCCGAACGCCATCCCGTGGGAGGCCTGCAACATCGTCGAGCCCGACCCGCAGCGCCGCCTGCGCCTCCTCATCTCCCACCAGAGGCTGGAAGAGATCCACCCGGCCGACCTTGCCGACATTGTGGAGGAGCTCGGATCCGACGAGCGCGAGGCGCTCTTCGAGACGCTCGAGGAGGGTGTCGCTGCGGACACGCTGGAAGAAGTCAAGGACACGGTGCGGACATCGATCCTGCACTCGCTGGACCCGGACCGGGCGGCGGACATCCTCGAGGAGATGGACCCGGCCGAGGCCGCCGACGCGCTCGCCCTGCTCGAAGAGGGGACTCGCCAGGAGATCGTGCGCGACATGGACGAGGAGCCAGCGGGCGAAGTTGCCGAGCTGCTCGACTACGAGGACGACACGGCCGCGGGAATGATGGAGGCGAGGTACCTGTCCCAGGCGGCCGGCAGCACGGTCGGGCAGGTCGTCGACAGCCTGCGGCTCGACGAGTCGCAGCTGAAGCGCCTGACCCATCTGTTCCTCGTCGACGAGCAGGGGCGGCTCGAGGGGACCGTCCCGCTGGCCCGCCTGGCGATCGCCTCCGCGGACACGCCATTGCGGTCCCTGGCATACAGAAACACCGTCGAGGTGGGCATGGAAGCGAAGTCGGACGAGGTGGTGGAGCTGTTCGACAAGTACAACCTGTACACGCTTCCGGTCGTCGACAGCCAGCGCCGCATCCAGGGTGCGATCAAGGCTGACGACGTGATCACGTACCTCACTCCCGAGATCGAGCGGGGGCTGTAGCCTGCGATGCTCAGGCGCGTCCGGCTCCGGATGATCGCCTTCCTGGGCGTGCTCGGCCCGGGCTTCATCACGGCGATGGTCGACAACGACGCCGGGGGCATCTTCACCTATTCGGACGCGGGCGCGCGCTGGGGCTACGTCCCGCTGTGGACGCTGCTGCCGATCACACTGCTGCTGATCGTGAGCCAGGAAATGTGCTCGCGCATGGGCGCGGTGACCGGAAAGGGGCTGTCCGACCTGATTCGCGAGGAGTTCGGCCTGCGCAAGACAGTGGTGGTCATGGGCCTGCTGCTGCT
This sequence comes from Bryobacterales bacterium, assembly GCA_965263255.1. Taxonomy (GTDB): domain Bacteria; phylum Acidobacteriota; class Terriglobia; order Bryobacterales; family UBA6623; genus VXMF01. The sequence continues at coordinate 3,801,196 of CBDHHA010000008.1, read as the reverse complement.
CGTGAACTTCACCAACATCGCGGCCAATTTCGCCGGCATCGCAGCCGCCATGGAGCTGCTGCCTGTCAGCCGCCTTGTGTCCGTGCCCCTGTGCGCCCTGCTTGTCTGGGCGCTCGTCGTCAAGGGCACCTACCAGGGCGTCGAGAAGGTTTTCCTGGCCGCCAGCGCCTTCTACGCGGCCTACGTGATCTCGGCAGTGCTGGTCGAGCCGGACTGGGGTGCGGCGATGCGCAGCACGGTGCAGCCGGTACTGGTGCCGGACCGCGGCTACATCGCGGTCATGATCGGGATGGTCGGCACGTCGGTCGCTCCTTGGATGCAGTTCTATCTCCAGGCGGCGATCGTCGAGAAGGGCATCGACACCAAGCAGTACCGCGACACCCGGATCGAGGTGATCCTGGGCTGCGTGATGATGGCGCTGGTTGCGTTCTTCATCATCGTGGCTTGTGCCGGCGCCATCTGGGAGAACGGGCCCCGGCCGATCGAGAGCCCGGCAGAGGCCGCGCAGGCCCTTCTGCCGCTGGGTCCGTACGCTTCTGCCCTGTTCGCCGCCGGCCTGCTGTGCTCCTCGCTGTTCGCCGCCAGCATTCTCCCGCTCTCGACCGCCTACACGGTATGCGAGGGCCTCGGGCTCGAATCCGGGGTCGACAACGAGTTCGGCGAGGCGCCGACGTTCTACTGGATGTACACGCTGCTGGTGGCGCTCGGGGCCGCCGTGGTGCTGGTCCCGGGCTTCCCGCTCGTGCGGATGATCCTGGTCTCGCAGGTCCTGAACGGCATCCTGCTTCCGGTCGTGATGGTCTTCATCATCAGCCTCGTCAATCGAAAGGACCTGATGCACGAGTGGACCAACGGCCGGTTCTACAACTTCGTCGCCTGGACCGCGGTCGCGGTCATGATCGGGCTCTCCGTGCTCCTGGCCGTGTACTCGCTGCTCCCGTCCGGGCAGGGTGCCTCCATGCCCAGCATCCCCTGAGCCGGCACCGGCGGCCAGCCGTTGACCCCGGGCTCGGAGGGCCGGTAACGTGGTAGCCGGAATGGATGCCGCCGAGCTTGGTTTCGGGCCTGCGATTGTCTCGCTAGTCGCCCCCGAAGGGGGTAGCCTCCGGCCGATCCCTCTCGCCCCCCAGTCTCCGCGCGAATGCCCCGAACTGGACTCGCTGAGGTCGATGTCGGCATCGGACCTGCTGGATGGCAGCCCGGTTCGGTCCGCTGACGACGAGCAGTGCGTCCGGTCGGGGATGTTCCTTTACTTCGGCGCGCTGGACGAGTCGCACAGCATCTCCCAGGGGATCCGGACGGCGACGGGCAGCTACTGGCACGGCATCATGCACCGGCTCGAAGGGGATTGGAGCAACGCCAAGTACTGGTTCCGGAAGACCGGCGAGCATGCCGTGCTCGCGGACTTGGAGCTCGAGACCGGCCGGCCATGGGATCCGTACGACTTCGTCGACAGGTGCGCTGCTGCGGCGGCCGTCGGGCACTCCCCGGGGCCGCTCGTCGACCTGCAGATGCTCGAGTGGCAGTTGCTGATGACGCATTGCTGGCGGGCGGCCACCGGACGCTAGCCGATGGGCGCCCTCCGCCGGCTGTTCCTGGGAGTCGACGGCGGCCAGTCGTCCACGACAGCCGTGATCGGCGACGAGACGGGCCGGATTCTCGCCCGCGCGGTCGGGTCGCCCTGCAACCGGGCTACCACTGGCCCGGGGAAGGAGAGGCTCGGCAGGGTGACGGGCGAGCTCCTGCTTCGCGCGCTGGAGGCCGCAGGGCTGCCAGCGGGAACGGCGTTCGAATCGGCGTGCTTCGGCATGAGCGGGGGACCGGACGACAAGCGGGAGATTCTCGCCGGGCTGGTGCCCGGAGCGGTCGTTGACGTGACCAACGACGCCGAAGCGGCCCTGGAGGGAGCGACCCGGGGCGGGCCGGGCGTGGTGGTCATTGCGGGCACCGGCTCGATCGCGCTGGGGCGGGACCCGGGGGGCAAGAGGGCCCGCTGCGGCGGATGGGGATATGTCTTCGGTGACGATGGCAGCGCCTACGACATCGTCCGCTACGCGCTGCGGGCAGCCCTCGCTGCGGAGGAGGGCTGGGGGCGGCCCACCGAGCTGGGAGATCTGTTCCTGCACGCAACCGGCTGCCGGACCGTGAACGAGGCGCTGCACCGGTTCTACGATCCGGACTGGCCTCGCGACCGTCTTGCCGCGCTCGCCGTTGGCGTCGACACGGCGGCCCGGGACGGCGACGCGCTTGCAGCGACCTTGCTGCTGGAGGCGGGCGGGACACTGGCAGGGCTTGCCGCAAGGGTCGCGAGATTCCTGCAGATGCCCTCGAGCGTCTCCGCCGCATTCCCGTGCGGCGGGGTCTTCGAGAGCGATCGCGTCCGGGAAGGGTTCGATGCGGGCTTGAAGCGGTACGGCCTCACGCCCGGCCGGCCCGCCCATGACGCTGCGGTCGGGGCGCTCATTCGCACGTACAGGTCCAGAGGGCTGGTAGTGTCCGTGCGGGGGGACGGATGACCTTGCAGGAAGGTGCGCTGCGCAGCGCCGAGCGCCATCTCGTCCGGTCCTGCCCCCATATGCGGGAGGTGATCCGCGTCGTAGGACCCTGCGAGCTCCAGACGCAGCCGGACGGATTCCGCATGCTCGTGCGGTCGGTCACCGCCCAGCAGATCTCCGGAACGGCGGCCCGCGCGATCGGTGGCCGTCTCGAGGCCCTGGTGGGGGCGGACGGCATCAGCGCCTCGTCACTGCGGGCGTGCGGCGAGGAGCAGCTGCGGACCGTGGGCTATTCCGGGCGGAAGGCGTCCTACCTGCTGGCTCTGTCGGACGCGGTTCTGGACGGTGGGCTGGACCTAGCGGGCATGGACAGGCTGGAGGACGAGGAGGTCATCCGCCTTCTCACGCAGGTTCGCGGGATCGGAGTGTGGACGGCGAAGATGTATCTGATCTTCTGCCTGGGAAGGCTGGACGTGCTACCGCACGAGGATCTGGGGGTCCGGCAGGCGCTGCGCCGGTTCCATGCCCTGGAAGCGCTGCCCGACAAGTGTCGCTCGATCGAGCTGGCCCGGCCCTGGAGGCCGTACGCGAGCGTCGCGAGCTGGTACTGCTGGCGGAGCCTCGACCCGAAGTTCGGCGTGGAGGGCCAGTGACGACGGTCGCGGCCGCGCTGCTGGAGCGGGCCGGCCGGCTGCTCATATGCCGCCGCCGCGAGGACCAGGCACATGCCGGCAAGTGGGAGTTCCCCGGAGGGAAGGCCGAGCCCGGCGAGAGCCCTTCGGACGCCCTTCGCCGCGAGCTGAGGGAGGAGCTCGGCATCGAGGTTGCTGCCGCCGAGGAGGTGCTGCGCTACGAGTACGCGTACCCGGGCAAGCAGCCGATCCGCTTGGTGTTTTTCCGGGTCCTCGAGTACCGCGGAACCATCGAGACAGGACAGTTCGCCGAGGCCTGCTGGGAGTGCCCCGAGTCCCTCCCGGGCTACGATTTCCTCGCAGGGGACGAGCGGATCGTCCGCCAATTGGCTGGCCACCAACTGTAGCCGCGGGCCTCGCGCCGCCAGCCGGGCTTGCCCCTGTCTGGTAACCTCTCCGATGAGATGCGACACATTGCGATTCTCGTGGCGGCGGCCTGGGCGCTGGTTTCGGGCTGCGGCCCGGGCGGCGAGGAATCGGCGGCTAACTCGATCACGCACGGCCCCGCGCTGGGGCGCCTCGGGCACGACCATGTCGGCGTCTGGGCGCGGACTGCCCGAACCGGCAGCTTCAACGTGTTCTACGGAACCTCGCCGGACTCCCTCACTGGCAGGGCCAGCGCCGAGACGGCCCTGGCGGACGACAACACCGGGTGGGTCCTGATCGAGGGGCTAGAGCCCGGCACCAAGTACTACTACGAGATCGGCACCGGGGACGGGCCCCGAGGGGACGCGGAGCGTTCGGGGTCGTTTCACACGCTGCCTGACGGCGAGGCGCTGCGGACGGAGCACAATCCGGACGGCCGCTTCAATTTCAGCTTCGAGTTCGCCTGCGGCAACAACCAGAACCCGAGCGGGAGCCCGATCGGATCCGAGCTGCTCACGCACGGGACAATGCTGCGGCAGCTGGTTCGCGGAACGGACAGAAGCAAGATCGATTTCGCGATCCTGAACGGGGACTGGCTGTACGAGAACGACACGCGGCTGCACTCGGCCGAGCAGTGGCGGCAGCAGACCGGCACGGACGAGGCGGCCACGCCCAGGGTCGTCTCGCTCATGCCCTCGATCGCAGGGGTCTGGGAGAACTACAAGAACTTTCTCGACAATGGCGCGAATCTTCGCGCCTGGCACCGCAGCGTCCCGTCCTACTACACGTTCGACGACCACGAGCTGCTGAATGACATTTACGGGGCGGGCGAGCCCGGCCGGCGGAACCGGCGGGCGGTCTTCCGCGATGTCGGCACCCGGGCCTTCTACGACTACCTGGGATGGAGCAATCCCGTGCCCGAGACCGCGCCCATCGTCTACGGCCTAGGGCGGCTGGAGGCCGGGAGCGACATCCTCGCCGATCCCGACGCCGACTTCACCGGCCTCAGCACGGAATCGACCCTGCACGTGCACTGGGGCACGCCCGACTGGGCCGCCATGCTGCTGCCTCCCAATCCCGACGGAACGGATGCCGACGACGAGGGCGGGGATCCGAATTCCCGCGTCTACGAGATCGTGGAGGTGCTGGATGACCACCGCCTGCGGATCCGTCCCCCGGCCGTCGCCGACGGCACGCCCGTGTACTCGGTGGGAAGGCGCTCCTACTTCAGCAAGCGCGTGTCGAATGCCGAGTTCCTCTATCTCGACACCCGTTCGTACCGGATGATGCACGACACCAGGGACCGCTCGAAGCGGGGGCGCACCATGCTCGGCGAGACCCAGAAGGCCTGGGTCAAGGACACCATGCGGGCTTCCGACGCCGACTTCTTCTTCGTGGTCTCGTCGGTGAACTTCACCATCTCGCACGTGGGGGGCACGGGCACGGCGAACATTTCCGAATCGAACAAGGACGACGCATGGACGGCATTCCTCTGGGAGCGCGAGGACATGATCGAGTTCTGGAACGACCTCGGCAAGCCCGTTTTCGTACTCACCGGGGACCTCCACAACAGCTTCGCCATCAAGGTTGCGGACCGGGTGTGGGAATTCGCGTCCGGCCCGCACAATTCCACCAACCACCCGCTCCGCTCCGAGGGGGACCGCCCAAAGTCGGGAATGTACGATTCCTTCGGCCGCGAGGCCGAGATCCGCTGGTCGAGCTTCATCCTGAACGACACCCCCAACGAGTGGCGCAAGCGGCCCGTCTATTGCGTGGTCCAGGTGAACAACGTCTTCAACAACCCGCTGGAGAACGGCGATCGATGGATCCCCTACGAGGTCCCGCAGGCCGTGTTCCAGTACTACGACGGGCTGACGGGAGACCTGCTGTACGCCGAATCGGTGGTATCTCGCTAGGCCGGGCAAGGCTGCAGAAGTCCGCCGGGCCTGTGATAGCCTGAGGTTCGGTTGGCGGCGGATTGCGCCCGCCCCTTGGACTGGAAGTCATGACGAAACATCTCCGCCGGTCTGCGACGGCTCTCCTTGCGGCCGCGCTTCTGGCGCCGGCGCTGCTCGGTAATGACCTGCCCCGCGAGGCACCGGAACTGTCCCTCACGACGGTATCCGGAGAGACCCTGACGCTGCAGTCCCTCAAGGGTAAGGTCGTGGCCGTGCTCTGGATTTCGACGGACTGCCCGCATTGCCAGACTACCTGCGAGGCCCTGGCTCCGATCTACGAGAGGTTCTCCGGGCAGGGGTTCGAGATCCTCGCACTGGCCGTGAACCCGCGGGCGCCGGGGAACATCGGGCAGTTCCGGGCTAACCACAACGTCAGGTTCCCCATCGGGGTCTCGACGCGTTCGGACTGGATGCGCTTCGCCAACCTGTCGGTCATGGCGCGAGCCTACGTGCCGTACATGATGCTGGTTGACCGCAACGGTCTCATCCGCTACCAGCATCGCGGAATGGACGCAACCTTCTGGTCCTCAATGGAGGCCAGCCTGGAGCGGGAACTGGGCGTCCTGCTCGCCGAATAGCCTGGTGTCGCTCGCTGGCGCCGGCGCAGTTCTCACCCACGGGCCTCCGCCGAGGCTCCGCAGCAGCGACTGGTGCCTTCCCTACGAGCCGCTCCTTCGGAGCGGGGATCTGCAGACGATCGCGGCCCGGTACTGGCGCCAGTCCCTGGACGAGCGGCTGTTTCCCGGAGAGCAGGTCTGGTATCGCACCGACCCGGACACCACCGTGATGGGGCGGCTGAATTCCCAGGCCGGCAAGGGGCACCCGGACCGGGTGCCGCCCATGGTGCTGGCCGTGCACGGCCTGACTGCGTGTGACCGCGCCCCGTACATGGTCGCCATGGCGCGAATCGCGCTCCGCGCCGGCTTCGATGTCCTGCGGCTTAACGTGCGGAACTGCGGCGGCACTGAGAAACTCTGCCGCACGCTGTACCACTCCGGCCTGACGAGCGATCTGCGAGAGGTCGTGGCCGCGCTGGCGCCGAGGCCCTTGTACCTCGCGGGCTTCTCGATGGGCGGCAACATGGTGCTGAAGCTTGCAGGGGAATGGGGCGATGAGCCGCCGTCCCACGTACGGGCTGTCTGCGCGATTTCTCCTCCGGTACGGCTGGACTTGTGCTCCCGGCAGGTCGGGCGGTCCCGGAACACTGTGTACGAGAGGCGTTTCCTCCGCCACTTGCGTGCGGCGCTGCGGCGCAAGCGGGAGGCCATGCCCGAGCTGTTCGCTGGCACGATCCTGCCGGATCCGAAGTCGGTCTGGGAATTCGACGAGCTCGTGACCGCGCCGGCCTTCGGATACCGCGACGCATCCGATTACTACACCCAGTGCTCGGCGTCCCGATTCCTGGCCGGAATCCGCCTGCCCTCGCTGGTCCTGCAAGCGGAGGACGATCCGCTCGTTCCGTTCGAGTCCTTCGACTTGCCCGATTGGGAGGAGAATCCCTGGCTCCGGCTCCTGAGCGAGCGCCACGGTGGCCACGTCGCCTTCCTGGCCAAGGGGCGCCGCCCGTTCTGGTGCCAGGACCAGGCCGTACGGTTCTTCGCCGCCATGGAGATCCGCGATCTGCCAGGCTCCGGCCCGCCGGCCTGACTGCCTTCGCCGCGGGTGCTCGCGGCGGCTCCGCTGATTCCCCAACGGCCTGGCCCCAGCCAGGGTGGATGGGGAGCCCAGCTTGCCATGCAGCGCGGCGCGCTGCGGCCTACCGGGCTCCCGTGTCGCGCTCAGAACTCGTAGCGGAATCCGAACTGGATCCGGCGGGACCCCTGGGCGCTGGTGATCTCGCCGAACCGAGCGCTTGTCACATTGCGCTCGCCGCCGTTGAAGATCGGCGAATTGAAGAGATTGATGATCTCCGTCCGGAACTGGATGCGCTGCCTCTCCGAGATCGAGAAGGTCTTCTCGATGCTGGTGTCGAGCGTGCTGTAGCCGGGGCCGCGCACCGTTCCGACGCCGGCATTGCCAAACGTCCCGCCGGCGGGGTCCTCGAAGGCCGATGTGTCGAGCCAGGCCGTCCCCGGGCCGACTTGCTTCGGACCCTCGCCGTCACCGACGCGGTTCGCGCGGAATCCCCTCGACCGGGTCCCGGAGCGGTCAGGGCCGCGAATCGTCCATGGGAATCCGGTCTTGAACGTGGCGACGCCGCTCAGTTGCCATCCCCCGAGAATCGCATCGGCGACGGGGCTCCAGTTCGCTCCGACCGCTCTGCCATTGCCGACGGGCAGGACGTAGACGAAGTTCCCGACGAGGCTGTGCGTCTGGTCGAAGAACGTCGGTCCCCACTCCGATCGCTGGTCGCGAAGGTTCTGCCAGTAGGCCGACTGGGAGCGCGGCAGCCCTCCGGAGCCGTAGAAGCCGATCGCATCGCTCATTCCCTTCGACCACGCGTACGAGACCTGGTACTGCAGCGAATTGGTCATGCGCCGCTTGAGGCTCGCCTGCAGGGCGTTGTACTCCTGGTTCCCGTTGGTCTCGGTTCCGGAAATCTGCGAGATGACCGAGAGGTCCGGGTTGCCGGCCAGGTACGGGCTGCACTTGCAGGCCGCGGGGCGGCCGCTCTCGTCGACTTGCTGGTAGTAGGGCATAGGAACCACGAGGTGCGTTCCCTTCTGGCCGACGTAGCTGACGGCGAGCACGGAGTCGGACGGCAGCAGCTGCTCGATCGTGAAGTTCCATTGCTGGACGTGCGAAGGACGCACGTTAGCGTCCCAAAGGCGGATGTTGGCGCGGTTGTACGGGTTTGCCTGCACGACGGTCGAGAAGCCGTCTCCGGTCCGGGACACGGGCTGGAGGGCTGCGTCATAGATTGCCTCGAATTCGATGTTGAACGGCGGATTGATCGGCAGCCGCAGGTTCGTGCCCGTGCCTTCCATGAACGAGGAGATGGTGAAGGCGCCGCGGAAGACGGTTCCGCCCCCGAGCTCTTTCGGCGTCCAAGCGAATCCGACGCGGGGCTGGAAGTCCCTGACGAAGCTGTTGTAGAGTGCGCGGGAGTTGCCGTCCTTGCCGGCAAGCAGGAGCTTGCCCGAGTACGGCTCGAAATTGGACTGCCGGTCGAGCACCTCGTACAGCGGCTGGTGCCATTCCCACCGCAGCCCGAGGTTCAGGGTCAGCTCGTCCGAGACCCGCCAGTCGTCCTGGAAGTAGAATCCCAGGATCCACTTGCGGTGGCCCCAGACGTTCCCGGCCACGCCTCGTCCCAGCCGGACCGGCGTTCCCAGGAAGAAGTCGGCCTCGGCGAAGCCCTTCGAGGCGGTGTCCAAATGGTCCCGGGTGAAGTTCCCGTTGTAGCGGAGAAAGCCAGTCCGCCCGGTGTTGCCCGCGTAGAAGGTGTTCATCTGCTGGCGGAGGGCCTGCCCGCCCATCTTCATCTGGTGGCGGCCGCGGATCAGTGTCAGGTTGTTCACGAACTGGTAGGTGGTGTTCGCGAACAATGCGCTGGTGCCGATGCCCCGACTGCCAATGCCGCTGGCCAGGCCTCCGCTGAACTGGAGGTTCATCAGCCCGGGTCCGCGGTCGTTGCCGTTGCGGATCCCGAGCTGCTCCGCGACATTGCCCAGCCCCTTGTCGGCCCCGCCGTTGTGGAGGGTGACATGGTTCGCCCCGACTCGCACCTCGTTCACTGCGTTGGGCGTGAGGGTCCGGGTCCAGTTGACGACTCCGGCCTGGAACGGCGAGTTGCTGAAGGAGTCGAACTGCAGCGGGAATGTGTTCTTCGACGGCCTGTCCTGCACGCCGTGCGAGTAGCGGGTGGACACCAGGTCCGCTTCGGTCGGCTTCCAGTCGACCTTGGCGTCACCTTGGTGGTTCATCAGCGTGGTGTTCCTGGTGTTGAACTGGTTGAAGCGCAGTCCGTCGTTGACCGGCTCCGGGTACAGGGACGTGTCCGAGAACAGCGCCTGCGCCACGGGGTCGATGCGGCTGAGCGGGATGGCGTTATTGGCGAACGGAGCGCGCCTCCCGCCAGCGCCGGTGTCGGCGTAGTCATGCAGCTGCACGCCCTGCTCGGCCAGCAGCCGCGAGAAGTCGCCCCGCCGGAACGCCGTCGGGATGACGTTGAAGTTGCCCTGCGTTCCCGGATCGGAGCGGTGCGTGCCCTGGTAGTCGACGAAGTAGAACAGCTTGTTGCTGATGATCGGCCCCCCGAGGGTGAAGCCGAAGATGTTCTGCGAGTAAACCGGCCGCTCGATGTCGCGCCAGTTGTTGGACCAGCTGTTGGCGGCGAGCCTGTCGTTCTGGAAGTACTCGAAGGCCGATCCGTGGATATCGTTCGATCCCGACTTGAGCGTCACGCTGATGATCGCGCCTTGGAAGTTGCCGAATTCGGCGGAGGCGTTGTTCGTGATGACATTGAACTCCGCGATCGCGTCGATGTTGGGCTGGTAGGCCGTCTGGTTCTCCGAGACCTGGTTGTTGTCGATGCCGTCAAGCAGGAAGTTGTTCGCCTGCTCGCGGTTGCCATTGACGTACGGACGGCCGCTGCCGGAGGTGCGCCTCGCGTTGTTGAGCGAGGCCGGGTTGGTGGTCGTCACGCCCGGGACCAGCAGCGCCATCGAGATGAAGTTGCGGGAGATCAGCGGCAGGTCGACCGTCTGGTCCCCGGTGATCACCGCTCCCAGTTCCGTTTTCTCCGTCTGCAGGATCGGCCCGGAAGCGACCACCTCGACTGTCTCGGAGACCGTTCCCAGGACCATCTCCACGTCGATTCGTGCGCGCTGGTTGACCTCCAGCACGAGTTCCGGCAGGATCCATGTCCTGAAGCCGTCGGCGGTCACCCTGGCCGAGTAGCGCCCCACCTGCAGGCGGGGCAGAGCGTAGTTGCCTGCCTCGTTCGACCGGGTCGACCAGGACACGCCGCGGTCCAGGTCCTCGACCTCCACCTGCGCGTCGGCGATGGCGGCTCCCGTCGGGTCCGACACGATGCCGGTGATTCCGGCGCTCACTTCCTGTGCTCGAAGCCCCGGCAGCAGCGCGAGACACCCGCTCGCCACCAGGGCCGTCGAGCGCAAGGCAGCTCGCCAGCGATTACGAATCGTAACCATTTCAGTTCCTCCCCTGCTCAGTCGTCGCTGCTTGGCCCGGCATCGCACCTGCAACCCGGGATCGCGCCAGTCCAGGCCCGATATAATCGAAGTACTCGAAGAGCGCGACGATACGCCTAATTGTAACAATACGTAATTATTTGTCAAACATCATTGACAAATAAGCGGGTCGCTGGAGTTGCGGATCGCTGTAGCCCGGCGGACGGGTGCGAGGGCAATTCCTTGGCGGACGAAGCGCCCGACGCGGCTGAGGGCCCGCGATTTCCGACTGCGGCTTAGACAGGATCTGGGATTTCCCAGGGACTCCTGTAGGTCTTGGTCAGGAGCGTGTCCGCCTCCGGATCGTCAACGAACTGCTCCCGGTCGGGATCGAAGTGGAGGACACGACCGGCCCGGTAGGCGATCTCCCCGAGGTGCACGAGCCCGCAGGAGAGGTGGGCGACCTCGGCATCGGCGACCGGCTGCTCCCGGCTCTTCACGCAATCGAGGAAGTTGTAGAGGTGTTCCGGGTGCCCGGTCGGCCCGTGCGCCATTCCTGGCCCCTTGACCTCGTTCCTGCCCAGGTACACCTGGAAATAGCCGCGCCTCGAGAAGATCATGTAGCCTTCGGTGCCGTAGAATGCGTTCCCGCTGTCGAAGCCGTGGAGCCCGTACGGAGTCCAGCCCCGGTCCTCGTAGACGAGGACCTTGCCCTCCTCGTAGTGGTAAGCAACGAGCATGTTGTCAGGGAACTCCCGGATGCCCTCGAGGTCAATGCGGCTGCCGTGCGCCGTGATCCGCACGGGGTGCGTGTGCACGCCGAGGCCCCAGCGGGCCAGGTCGAGGTCGTGAGGGCCGTCGCCTCCGATGTCGCCGTTGCCGAACGCCCGGTACCAGTTCCAGTTGCGGTTGTATCGATTGGGGTTGAACGTGCCGTCGAAGGGCGCGGGTCCGACCCACAGGTCGTAGTTCACTCCCGGCGGAACCGGCCCGTCCGCAGCAGGCTGGCGATGGGTGTGGCGCTGGCAGTTCCAAGCCTTCGACATCTTCACTTCGCCGATAATGCCCTGGCGGAGCAGTTCGTCCGCCCGCTTGGTCACCTCGCTCGAGCGCATTTGCGTGCCGTGCTGGACGATTCGACCGTACTTTCTGGCGGCTTCCACCAGTAGCCTACCTTCGCGGAACACGTGGCTCGCCGGCTTCTCGATGTAGACATCCTTGCCGGCCTGCATCGCCCGCACGGCGATCGGCGCGTGCCAGTGGTGGGGCGTTGCCACGATCACCGCGTCGACATCCTTGTCTTCGAGGACAGCGCGGAAGTCCTCGACCAGCTTCGGAGTTCCGCCGCGACTCTTGTTGACGGTTTGCCCGGCCCTTTCGGCATTGGCCTGGTCAACGTCGCAGATCGAGACGATCCGCACGTCTTCTCTAGAGAGAGAGCGCTCGACGTGTCCGTGGCCCATTCCGCCGACTCCGATCACTGACAGTGCGACGGTGTCGCTCGGCGATGCGGCGTTTGCCCGAACGGCGACGCCGGCCAGCGCCGCCCCGACCGCCTCGCGCCGTGTCATTCGTTGCATGGCTCTCCTCCTTGCGCCGACGGTGCGAGTCGGCTCCGATCCAGCGGCGCTCGTGCCGAGCGCTGCCGCAACCGTTGCCAGCGTAGCGCCGCCCAAGGGCGGGGGCAAGCGCCGGCAGGCCGACCACGCGGGCCGGCCGGGTGTGGCCCGCCCTAGAACTCGAGTCGCAGGCCCAGCTGCGTCTGGCGTCCGGTGCCGATCGTGCCGCGTACCCTCCCGAATCCGGCGTTGCCTTGGCGGCGCTCCGGGATCCTGAAGTTCGCGTGATTGGCGATGTTGAAGAAGTCCGCCCTGAATTCCATCCGGACATCCTCGGTGATGGCGAACCTCTTCTGGATCGAAACGTCGGCAACGGCGAATCCGGGACCGCAGCAGATGTTCCTCGGGCTGTTGCCGAACACGCCCACTCCGGGCGAGACGAATTGCGACGTGTCGAACCACTCCCGCAGGCGCTCGTCCTTGGACCGCCCCGCAGGCAGGACGTGGTCTCCGAGCCTGTTCGGCCGCTGGCCGTGGCTGAAGGCGTTGGTCCGGTTTGTCTGCTCGATGATTCCGTAGGGCGATCCCGTGCGGAACTCTGCGATGATCCCCAGGCTCCAGCCCCCGATGATTCCGTGCAGGACGGGATTCTCGATCGAGACGGGCTTGTTCCGACCGACCGGGAGCTCGTACACCCCGCTCGCGACCAGGCGATGGCGGATGTCGTTGCCCGACAGGGCCTTGTCGAGGTGGTGCAGCTGGAAGTGGGTATAGCCGTTGTTCTGCTCGCCGCCGAGCTCGTTCGCGGACTCGACGTCGTCGATGAACTTCGACCAGGTGTAGTTGAACAAGTAGCTCAGCCCGCTGGAGAACCGCTTTTCCGCCTTCAGGTTGAGCGAGTGGTAGGTGGAGTTGCCCCAGTCAGGGCTCTCGACCACGACGCTGTTGTAGTGGGGGAACAGCCGCAGGTCCTGGCTCTGGCGCTCCGGTCCCGCACCTCCCACGAGCGGGATCATGTTGAGGTTGTAGTTCGGCCCGCCCAGATTGTGGCCCACATTCGCCTGGTACTGGGCCTCCAGCAGCATGTTGCCCGGCAGCTGCTTCTGCAAGGTGAAGTTCCACTGCTGGGAATAGCCGTTCTGCTGATTCTGCTGGATGAAGTCGGGCGATACCGTCCGTCGGCCGCTGGTGACGGCGCCGAAAGAGCCGACCCGGTCCTGCTCCGAGAACGGCTCGACTGCGGGAAGGCCGTCCGAGAGCATGAAGGCCGGCGTGAATCCGCCATCCGGCGACACGATGTCCAAAGTCTTCGAGAAGGTCCAGAACTGCGTGAACGGGACGGCGCGAGCGTAGGCCCCGTTGTAGTTGACGCCGTAACCGGCCCGGATCACGAGCGAGCTGCCGGCGCGGTAGGCGAAACCGATCCGCGGTCCCAGGTTGTTGAGATCCGGATCGTGCGCGTACTTGCCGCGTCCGTTGCGTCCTGCGAAGAGCATCGAGCCGGGGCAGTCGCACACCGGATTGATGGCGTCCGGGTCGAAACCGCTCTGGTTGTTGCTCAATTCCCAGCGCGGGGTGTCCATGTCCCAGCGGATGCCGAGATTCAACGTGAGCCGGTCGGAGACCTTCCAGCTGTCCTGGATGTAGGCGCCCCAGTAGTCACTGCGCGTGTTCAGGATGTCCGTGTCAACCAGCTGCCCGCGGGTTGTCCACCCCAGGAGCAACTGCGCCAGGGCGTCGCCCGTGACACGGTCGTTGAAGGTGAAGCTGCCGCCGGCGAACTGGTTGAAGTCGTCCTGGTTGCGGGAGTAGCGGTACTCCATGCCCCACTTAACGCTGTGAGCGCCCTTGAACCAGGACATGTTGTTGACCGCCTGGTGGGTCCGGATCGGCTGCTGGATGCGTTGCTGGTTGCCCGCCCCCAGCCGCGTGTACCCGGCAAGGTTGACGGTGGAGAAGAACTCTGGATCGACGTTCGGCACGCCGAGCTCGCCGTTCTTCCCGCTTCCGGTTCCCAGGCCGCGCGTCGTGAAGGTCCGGTTGCCGAAGGTGTAGCGGAACTCGTTCACCATGGTGGTCGTGAAGTTGTGGCTCCAGGTGGAGGTCGACACGAGGTTGGAACGGGTTTGCTTCGACGCCCGGAAGTCCGCGAATTCGTTCGGGTACACCGGCTCCGGCTCGGCGGGGGCGGAGACGTAGCTGAACCGGCTCGAAAGCCGGTCGTTGGCCCCGAAGTTATGGTCGATCTTGACTGTCGTGAAATCCGAGACGCCTCGGTTCGCGACGTTCTTGACATAGTTATCGCGCGGCGCAGACGTTAGCGGGCTGCTCGTGTTCGGCTCCGGGTAGAGCCCCGCGAAGGCGGATCCCAGCGGGTCGATGCGGCTCTGGGGGATCGTGTTGTTTAGGAACGCCTCGCCGGTCAGGGGGTCCCTGAGGCCGAAACCAGAACGGTTCGAGAAGTCCCCGGTCGTTTCGATGGGATGCGGCACGTCCGTGTTCGCGATCGTCAATCCGTCGCTGCGCCGCTGCCCCTCGTAGTTGACGAAGAAGAAGGTCCGGTCGCGCTTGATCGGGCCGCCCATGGAACCGCCGAAGATGTTGTATCGGAGGGGCGCGATTCTCGGGGCGAAGAAGGTGCGGGCGTCCAGGGCGTCGTTGCGGAAGTTGTGATAGAGGGCTCCGTGGAAGCTGTTGGTGCCGGACCGGGTGCTCATGATGATCAGCCCGTTGCCGGTGCGCCCGAACTCGGCTGCGTAGTTGTTGGACTCGACCTTGAATTCCCGCAGGGACTCGACTGGCGGGTTCAGGTTCAGCTGCGCGATTCCGAGGGCCATGTTCTGGACGACCCCTCCGTCGAGATGCCACATCTGGTTGCGGGACCGGCCCCCAGCCATCGAGAAGAAGGGCAGGTCGTACAGGCCGCCGCCGGACGTCGCAAACGTGACATTGCCCGCTAGCTTGACCAGCTGGCCGGCCTGCCGGCTGCCGACCGGCATCTGCGCCACGGTGGTCCGCTCGATGAACTGCCCGACCGTGGTGTTCTCCGTCTCCAGCAGCGGGGCCGAGCCGGTCACCTCGATGGTCTCGGTGATCTCCCCGATCTCGAGCTGGATGCCGACGGTCTTGGTCAGGCCGGTCTCCATCACCAGCCCGGACTGCCGGTAGGCCTTGAAGCCGACGGACTCGCAGGTCAGCTCGTAGGTGCCGGGCTGCACCAGTGTGAAGTTGAAGACGCCGGACTCGTTGGTCTGGACGGAGGCGCTCACTCCGGTGTCCAGATTGACGAGGGAGACTTCGGCGGCCACGATGACGGCGCCGGTGGTATCGGTCACCGAACCGGTCAGGCCGGACTGCTGCGCGGACGCGGGGCCTGCGAGAACTGCCAGGGCGGTGGCGAGGACGAGTGGGAACACGTGTCTCATGAAGCGACTCCGCCAAGATCATACGCGAGCCACGATCCACTTGTCGATCAGGCAGACAGCCGAGACTGGCCCCGCACTCGGGAGATTGACGTTTGGGTCTGGGAGATGGACAGGGCCAGCTGTTCCTGGATTCAGCTAGCACTGGTACGGCATTGATCCGCTGCCGCCAACGGCCGGAAGGACCGGGATGACTGCGCCAGGCCTCAGTGAGCGTGCGAGTAGGTCCCCAGCACTTGCTACTGAGGCGACAATGGTACGCAAGCACCGTGACACAAACCCGAGACCACGCCATTGGGGAGATGAGAATTGGCGGCAGGGATTGGGTCAACGGCCGGAACATCCCATGGATGCTGCGAGTCCCGTACCTCGACTCGGCGGTCAGCCGCATCATCGAGAGCTTCGACCCGTTGCAGGTTGTCCTCTTCGGTTCGCACGCACGCGGCGAAGCCGACGACGACAGCGACATCGACCTCCTCGTTGTCCTCCCAACCGTTGAGCCATGGGAGAGCCCGCTGAAGGCAATGACCTCCGTGCGACGGGTGTTGCGTCGACTCCCGATCTGCATTGACGTCATCGTCACGACTCCAGAGCACATGGCGACCAGAGCCAGGATTCCGGGGTCCGTGATTCGCAATGCGATCCGCGAAGGGACGGTAGTGTATGCGAAGCGGTGATAGCACAATTGACGTCGACTGTCCCGGTGGGTGCTCGATGGCGCAGTTGCTGCGGCATACGGCCTTCGACGGGACCCGCGACCAGATCGACGGCGAATCCGTTTGCCTGCTGACTAGCCCGGGCCAGTAGTAGGCTGTGCCTCAGCGGCTGTTGGATCAGAACTGCTGCTGCAGGTCGATCGAGAATTCCATTCGCGATATCTGGAACGCAGCGCTCGGTAATGCAAGGTCTCACCACCGAGCCGCCTGGCCCCTCCGACGACGTTACTCATCTCGATCTCTGCGAGAATCCAGAGCTCGACCGACTTCCTGCACGGAGACCCAGAAACAACCCTGCAGCACCAAGTGGATGCCCGAGCGACACTCTCGAGCCATTGCCAGCCTGCCTTCTCCTGCTGGCGGGAGCGCGCCAGCCGATCGCCAATCACCCTCAGCTCCCGGAAGACCGCCCCGCCGGACCCGTTGCAAGCACTTACGACGTCCCCGCCACACCGCTACATTCCCACCGGCCTTGCTAGGCTTGCGTGGGCCAACCGTAGCGCGGGCTCCGGGCAAGAGGTCCCCGCGCACCAGTGTCATGATGCGGCCGCCCTCTCTGAGTCGACAACACGACGGCCAAGGTCGCAAAGCGGCGATGCGTCCAAAGCCCTCACCTCCATCCGAAACTAGCCGCCTAGGCGTGCGCCGAGAATTGATGGCCCCAGGCACTAGCCTCGCTTTGGTCCCCAGCGTGCCTATACTGAGCCCGTGCGACTACTCGTAGCGTTCTTCGTCATCTCGATGCACCTGCCGGCCCAGCCGGCTCCATGCTCGCCATCCGATGAGCTCGAAGAAATTCACGCCGCCGATCAGGAGGATCGCGAGGAGGCCTCGATCGACTGGAGCATCGTTGGACCCCGCGACCGGGAGCGCCGAGAACGAGTAGCAGAACTGATGACTGCCGGGGAAGTGCGCTGCCCTGCGGACCTGTATCGGGCGGCGATGGTGTATCAGCACGGCCGCTCGCCCCAGCACTTCCTGTTGGCCCACATACTCGCGGGCGCAGCTGCGTTTCAGGGGTACGAACCAGCGCTCAGACTCTCAGCATCGACCCTGGACAGATATCTCCGTAATACTGCACAGGCGCAGGTCTTTGGCACGCAGAGGAACAAATACCTTGGGGAAACTGATTTCACTGATGAGCCGTTTGATCGTCAAATGTTGCCCGACTGGCTGCGTGCCTTGTACAACCTCCCGAGCCTAGCCGAGATGGAGAGCGAACTTGAGCGTTTGAACAATCCCGACCAACCGTAGCTCGGCACGGTTCGTGAGTTCAGGAGTGCCCTCGCGCCGCCGCGAATCGGTCGATGCCGTCAATGTCCCTTCGAACCTTCCAACGGTCCTGCTGGATGTCTCTTGCCGGCAGGGAAGGTTTCGCGGCTTGGCCTGAACGCGGCGTGAGCACTAGGATCAAGACTGATGTGGAGCTAGCTCGAGGCGCATTAGCGGCAACCCCTTTGGCGGGTCCCGGCCCCTGTAGAGGAGTGACGGGAACCGTGCGCGTCCAATGCGAACTCTCCGAGTCGTCAGCCTCTTGCCGCAGGTTCAGTCCAGGAGGCTTCGAGGCCAGGCAGCCTCGGCGAACCTGGGGATGCAGAGCAAAGCTGGCATCACGCACGGCTCGGTCCTAGGACTCAGAACACCGTGTCGGCCGGTCTGAGCCGGGAATTCCCTTGCAACTCTCCGGACAATAGGCACTTGCGCGGTCTCGCAATGGCCGGGACCGAACGAGGCATCGCTGGCTTGGCCGGCTAGGACTCCTACCACCTAGTGTTCGATCATTCCAGGGCCTGCGCTAAGCCCCCCGGTCGCTGCCTCTACGGTTTCTCGGATTGATCCAACACCGTCCGCCACTGGTTGCCCACGACCCCCTGTCGGACGACTTCCGAATTCGCAAGCGTAAGTCCAGCGCCAAGGGCCCGGGAC
The DNA here is from genome assembly GCA_965263255.1 of Bryobacterales bacterium. Taxonomy (GTDB): domain Bacteria; phylum Acidobacteriota; class Terriglobia; order Bryobacterales; family UBA6623; genus VXMF01. The sequence continues at coordinate 3,782,987 of CBDHHA010000008.1, read as the reverse complement.
CGCGCGACGTCACGATAGCGAGCCGTTCCGGTTCGGTCGGTGCCAGTTCCTTCAGTCGCTCGATTGAGACCGAGGCCCCATCTCGACCCGACGCCTGTTGGCAGGAACGAGGATCCACAACTCGACCGACTTGCTGCACGGGGATCCGGAGACACTCCTGCGGGCCCAAGTGGATGCGCGAACGGCTCTCTCAGGCCGTCGCAGTCCCTCCCTCTCCTAGTGGCGCTAGTGAACCAGCCGATCGCCGATCGCACTCAGCCCCGGAAGACCGGCCTGCCGGACGCCTTGCAGGCACCTTCGAAGTTCAGACCACTCCGCTGCGTTCCCAGCGGAAGCCTTGCTAGGCTTGCGTGCGCCGACCATGGAGCGGGCTCCCGGCAAGAGGTCGCCGCAGCAGTGTCATGATGCGGCCGCCTTCTCTGAGTCGACAACATGACGGCCAAGGTCCCAAAGCGGCGAGGCGTCCAAAGCCGTCACCTCTCTCCGAAACTAGCCGCCGAGTCGTGCGCCGAGAATTGATGGCCCCGGGCACCAGCCTCGCTAGGGAATCGCCGTCAGACCCCAGCGTGCCTATACTGAGCCCGTGCGACTAGCCGTAGCGTTCCTTGTCATCTCGATGCACCTGCCGGCCCAGCCGACGCCTTGCTCGCCATCCGATGAGCTCGAAGGAATTTACGCTGCCGACCAGAGGGACCGCCAGGAGAGCCCGATCGATTGGAGCATTGTGGGCAGGCGCGATCGGGAGCGCCGAGAACGAGTAGCAGAACTGATCGCCGCCGGGGAAGTGCGCTGCCCAGTCGACCTGTATCGGGCCGCACTGGTCTTTCAGCACGGCTATTCGCCTCGCCATTACCTGCTGGCACATATACTCGCCGGCTCAGCGGCGTTTCAGGGACACGAACCTGCGCTCAAGCTCTCCGCTATGACTCTGGACAGATACCTCCGAAGAGTCGGCCAGCCGCAGGTCTTCGGCACGCAGTTAACCAAGATGCCGGGCGAGACCGATTTCACTCCTGAGCCGTTTGACCGTCAATTGCTGCCCGACTGGCTGCGAGCTCTGTACAACGTGTCGAGCCTCGTCGAGCTGGAAAGCCGCCTTGAGCGCATGAACAATCCGGACCAACCGTAGCTCGGTCCGGTTCGCCCGCTCGAGCGCCCCCTCGCGCTGCCTGCCGCGCAGCGGTCGGTGCCGTCAACGCCTCCTCGGATGCTCCAACCAAGTGCGTGTAGGCCGCAGGTCAAGTGCCGGGGCTTCGGCTTGAGTGCGCTATCAGCACTGGGATCAAGAAGGATGTGGATGTATTGGAGCCAGCCCGAGGCCCGAAAGCAGGTGCACTTGTGACGGGTATCGCTCACTCCGTGCATCGACAAGAGCCGGCGAAGTCGAATTCCGGCTCTCCGAGTCACCAGCCGCTGCGGTAGATTCGGTCCAGGCGGCTTCGAGGCCCGGCACGCTCGGCGAACCTGGGGAGGCAGCACGAAGCTGGCATCGCGCACGGCCCCCCCGGAATTTAGAACATCGCCTTGGCCGGTCGGAGGGGGGCTTTCCCTTGCAACTCTCTGGACTCAACGAGGCATCGCGGGCGGGGCTGGCTAAGACCCCTTCGCGCCCAAGGCTTCGATCGCCCCGCACCCAGCGCCAAGAACCTCCAAACGTCCGCCCTTTCGTCCCCTCGGATTGATCCCTCGCCGTCCGCCGCCGGCTGTTCGCGACTGTATCTCAGAGGACTCCCGCCCTGATAGACGCAGGTCAAATGTTCAAGGTGCGCGACCGGGTCACGTCACGGCAGCGAGCGCAGGAACTGCGCAGCTTCCTTGGATTCCGGATCCAGGCTCAGGGCCTTCTCGGCCGCTTGGCGAGCCGCTTCCGTGTGCCCCTGCATGGACAGGGCTTGCGCTTCGAGCACGAGCGGCCCCGGTGCGGTCGGTGCCAGTTCCTTAAGTCTCCGGATCGAGATCAAGGCCCTGATCGGATCCATCGCTTGCAACCGGTAACGGGCCAGATTGAGATGCGTCCCCGGCGAGTCCGGATCCGCCTCGACTGCCCTGACGAACGCATCCAACGCACGGTCGAGCTGTCCCGTCTGCATGTACAGGATCGCTAGGTTGGTCTGCAGAGGGGCGCCCGAGGATCCCAGGTCCCTAGCGGCCTCGTACTCTCCAAGCGCTGCCTCGAACTGGCCCTGCGTCGCCAAGGCAGCACCGAGATTCTCGCGCAGTCTCGGATCGTCCGGGCGCTCCGCTACCGCTCGTTGGAACAGATCTCCGGCCTCTTCCACCTTCCCTTGCGAGAACCGGATCGAGCCAAGCACTGACAGGGCCTGGGCGTCGCGCGGCTGTGCCGCGAGCGCTTCAAGTAGCTGCGTCTCAGCCTCGGCAGTGACGCCTCGCTGGACCAGCAGTGCCGCCAAGTTGACTTTGGCGTCAGTCATCGTCGGTTCGGCAGCCAGGGCTTCTCGCAGCAGCGCCTCTGCTCTGTCCACCTCGCCATCGGCGATGAGCGCGCCGGCCAGGTTGTTGAGGAGCCTAGGGGATCGTCCGCCGAGCGCCAGCGCCTCGTCAAACATTCGGCGGGCCGGCAAGCCAAGGCCTCTCTCCGCAAAGGCTGCGGCCAGCTCTTCGAAGTCCCTGGCCGGTTCCGAAGCGACCCACTGGCCCTCGAACGGCAGCGGATTGCCTATGCCTTGTGCCGCGTCGCGCAGGATCTCAGCCGGGTCCGCCTCCCCCCGGTAGACCTTGACAATCCCGCCTTTGGCATCCAGCAGGAAGCTGGTCGGAATCGCGAGGGCGCGACGGCGGTCGAACAGGCGCTCGTTGAGCACGCTGTAGGCCTCGGCCGTGGTGCGGTCCGCCAGCAGGATCGGGAATTCCAGTCCAAGCTCGTCCACCACGCCCGCAACGGTTGACGCCGTGGCTGCATCGTCGACCGACACGGCTACGACCGCCACTCCGGATCCGCTGAGCTCCGACGCGTGCCGTTGGAACAGAGTCAGCTCGCGGCGGCACGGCGGGCACCACGTGGCCCAGAAATTCAACAGCACCGACTGACCGCGCAGGCTCGAGAGCCGCACGGTCGATTGCCCGTCGCCCGCCGATGGGAGATCGAAGTCGGGGGCCGGGACCGGCACGGCCATCCACGTACCCGCTCCCGACACTGTCCCCGCTGGTTCCGACTCGATGGGCGAAGACCGCGGCGCTTCTACTCGCCGCATGGCGGCCTCGCCCTCGACCAGCACGAATTCGCCCTCCTGCCCGGCAGGTTCGACCTGCTCGACCGAACCACCGGGCCACTTGACAGTCAATCGCTGGACTGCCTCGCCCGCCGCAATTCCAAACCGTGCGATCCGGGAGCGCTGCGAGAGGTAGCCGCTGCCTGAGGCGATCTCCCGCATGAGTGTGCGCCGGTCGGTCCACACCTCCACACGGCCGCCGACGCCGTCGCGGTTGCTCTGCCTTCCCTCCAGGCGAATGCTGAGGTGCCTCGATGCGCCCGGTCTCAGGTCGTTCCGGAACGCCCTCAGCCGGACTCCGTTTCGATTCTTGACGATCAGGTCGAGATCCCCGTCCCCGTCGAGGTCGAGGGGGACGAACGCCCTCCCGTCGGCATCGAGGTCGAGGCCGCTGGTAAACGAGATGTCGTCGAATGAGCCGTCGCCTCGATTGCGGAAGCACAGGTTGCGTTCCCGCCCGCTCCACGTTCCGTCGGAGCGGATCAGAATGTTGATCGCCCTCCACGCGTCTCCGTATTGCTTGGAACCCTCCGCTCGGAGGGGGGATTGCGACACGACCTGCCGCCAGAAGAAGCTTCAGAGGTCGTCCAGCCGCTCGCCGGTGATGAAGCCGTTCTGCACGAAAATGTCCAGTAGCCCGTCGCTGTCAAGGTCGACGAAATCGGATGCCCAGCCCCAGCGCCCGGTGCGCACTCCGGCCTCGTCGCTGACATCCGCGAAGCCTTCCGGGCCGTCGTTTCGGAACAGGGAGTTCCCCTGGGCCTGGCGACGGAACAACCGGCGCTCGGCGGTCGGAGCCACGCTCTCGAACTGGGGGCTGCCGGTGACCCGGAGCCCGGCGGAGGACCACATGTTCGCGGTATACAGGTCGAGGTCCCCGTCGTTGTCGTAGTCCCCCCAGGCAGCCGACATCCCGGCACCGAGATCCTCGACGCCGAGGGCTGCTGCCCGGTCCTCGAACGTGCCGTCCCCGTTGTTGGAGTACAGGTTGTTCCGGCCGAAGTCGTTGGCCACGTACAGGTCAGGGTCCCCGTCGCCGTCGTAGTCTCCCCAGGCCGCGGCGAAGCTGAACCGGTTGTTGGTCGCCTCCATCCCGGCGCTTCGCGACACCTCCTCGAACGAGCCGGACCCGTCATTGCGGAACAGCAGGTTGGCTGGCCCGTTAACGGCGTCGTAATACGGCGTCGGAGCGTCGTACTCCGCCCCCGCTTGCCAGAAATCGTACGCGCAGACGAATAGATCGATGTCTCCGTCGAGGTCGTAGTCGGCGAGCGCGGCGCCCGTGAACATCGCTGCCCGGTCGCCCGTGACGTCGAGCCCCGACTCTGAGGCGAACGCGAACCTGCCGTCCCCCGCGTTCAGGAATAGCATCGGTGTGGCCCCGATCAGGATCAGATCCTGGTCGCCGTCGTTGTCGACGTCGGCGAACAGGCTCATGGAGGTGTCGTCCAGAATGTCCAGCCCGGCAGTCCGGGTCGTGTCTGCGAACGTGCCGTCCCCGTTGTTGCGATAGAGCCGGTTCGGCAGGCCCGACGGCTGGCTGATATAGAGATCCTCCAGTCCGTCGCCGTCAGCGTCCCCGAGCGAGACGCCTTGGTGGCCGTACACCGACACGCCCAGGGCACCGTCGAGGGAGTCTCGCCAGGCGTCCACCCCCATTGAGAGCTGCTGCCGGAAGGACTCAATGGCCCCGAACGTTTGGTCGGTGATCTCCAAGAATCCCCGCCCCTTCGCCCTGGTCTCGCGGAAATCGCCTAGTTCCAGCCCCGCCAGGCTCCAGTCACTGCCCTCCCGGGTCCAGCCGATCTGAGCTGTACCCACAAGGGAGACGAACCCTCCGGAATCTGCCGTGCCGCCGAATTCGACTCGAGCCGCGACGTGCGCAATGTCCTGGCTGGCCGGATCTCGGCGGGTGGATACGATCTTGAACTCGACCAGATCAAGGCTGCGAAACCGCGCCGTCAGCGAAGCCAGTGGCTCGAGCGAACGCGGGTCGGCGACAAGTGAGCGGGCGGCCTTCTTGAGTTCGGAGTCGATCGCTGCGTAGTCCTGCTCGCCGATCCACGCGTCTGCCCTTTCATCGACCCGTGCGAGGACTCGGTCAACGGAGCGGTCCTGCTCGTAGCTGACGTCGAGGCTGAATTCCGTTCCTTGGGCCCAAGCGGTAGATACGGAGGCCAGCAAGCCCGCTGTGGCGTACCACCTCACCAAGCCTGCATTGTACTTGCCGGCGTTCGACCGAGATCAAAGGCTGGGCCGTTCTTGAGCGACCATCGGAGGCTATGCAGCCTTAGCAATGTTCCACAAGTCCCGCGCCGGGGAGAGCTAGCCGATCTGCTCGCGACGAGGGGTTCGCTCGCCCGGTCCGGGTCGGAGCCTCGCAGCCGCCAGCAGCTTCACGACGACAGTGCGGAAGCCGGAGGGAAGCTCAGACATTTGCGTCAGCGGGATGGCAACAAGAAGGCCTCCGGACGGCCGCTTGGACCCGAACAAGCCGTTCGCGAATCCAATCAATCGGGGTGGTGGGCCCTGCAGGACTCGAACCTGCAACCAACGGATTATGAGTCCGCTGCTCTAACCATTGAGCTAAGGGCCCTAGCGTCCAGCCGCCCCGCTTCCCGCTCCCATTAGGATAGGCCGGCCTAGCGGCGAGGCCGCCAGGCGGTTCGGATCAAGTTCGGTAGTCGGCGTTGATCCGGATGTACGATTCCGTGAAGTCGCATGTCCAGACGGCGGCTTGCCCCTGGCCGCTGCCGTCCAGTCGGAATCCGATCGAGACTTCGCTCCCTTCCATCGACCGCTGCACGGCAGCCTCGTCGAAGGAAGCCCGGAATCCGCCAGCGCAGACCTGGACCCCGTTCACGAACACGTTCGCAGCGGACGGATCGAACGCGACTCCGCACTTCCCGGCGGCTCCCAGAATCCGGCCCCAGTTCGGATCCGCGCCGGCCAGCGCGGTCTTCACCAGCGGCGAGTTCGCGATTGCCATCGCTATGGCCTTCGCCTCCCGATGGTCGGCCGCGCCCTCGACCTCGATCGTCGCGAGCTTGGATGCGCCTTCGCCGTCGCGCGCGATATCGATCGCCAGTTCCCGAGTAAGGGAGTCGAGAGCGCTCTGGAACTCGAGGCCGTTCGACTCGTCGACACTGATCCCGGAAGCTCCGTTGGCCAGCAGGAACACCGTGTCGTTCGTGGACGTGTCCGAATCGACCGTGATGCAGTTGAAGCTGCGCTCCACGGCCGGCCGGAGCATTTCCCGGAGCGTTCCGGGGGCGATCGCGGCGTCCGTGAACAGGAAGCCCAGCATCGTCGCCATGTCCGGCATGATCATCCCCGCTCCCTTGGCCATTCCTGCAAGGCGGACCACGCCACCTTCCAACCGAGCCTCGGCGTAGCGGACCTTCGGCACTGTGTCGGTCGTCATGATCGCCCGGGCACATGCCTCGAACTGGCTGCGATCCAGCGCAGCCCACAGCCCCGGCAGGCAGTCGGGGATGACATCCTCTCCGAAGGGCTCCCCGATTACGCCCGTCGAGGCCAGCAGAACTTGGGAGGCCGGGACCCGGCCCTGCGAGGCTGCCGCGCGAGCGGTTGCCGAGGCCACCTGAAACATGTTGGGTGTCGCGCAGTTGGCGTTTCCGGCGTTGGCCACGATGACTCGTGCGATGCCCCCGCTTGCCCGGAGGGACCGGACGCTCTCGTCGACGGGTGCCGCCCGGACGGCGTTCCTCGTGAACACCCCTGCGGCCGAGGCCGGAACCTCCGAGACCATCAGCGCCAGGTCATCGGACTCAGCCTTGCGGATTCCGGCGTAGCCGGCCGCGAACCTGTATCCCAGTGGTAGCCGGTCGCTACGCAAATCACCCATTTCCGAGCACCTCTTCAGGCGATGGCTGGAAGCCCCTTGCAAAATCCGCGGCCTTCACCCTCTTGCGGCCTTCCATCTGGACTTCCCGGAGCACCAAGGCTCCTGTCCCGCACCCAACGCTCACTTCCTCGCCCTCGACTTGCACCACGCCCGGCGCGCCGACGGGTCCTTCGGCTGGGCTGGCTGCCCATATCCGCAGCCGGCTGCCCCGGAAGAACGTGAAGATACCCGGCCAAGGATCGAATCCCCGCAGCCGGTTGTAGATCTCCCCAGCGGGAGAGGCCCAGTCGATCAGGCCGTCCTCGCGCCTCAGCATCGGTGCCTTGGTAGCGGCGGCGTGGTCTTGCGACACTGGCTCCACCTCGCCTCGCGATAGGCCGTCCATGGTCTCGAGCAGCAGCTCGGCCCCCATCGGCGCGAGCCTGCGGTTCAGTTCCAAAGCCGTCTCGTCCTGTCCGATCTCGGTCTCCCTCACGAGCAGGATGTCGCCCGCGTCCATTTGCCTCGCGATGCGCATCGTCGTCACGCCCGTGCGCTTCTCGCCGTGGGCGATAGCCCAGTTGACCGGGGCTGCGCCTCGATACTTCGGCAGCAGCGACGAATGCACGTTGACGCACCCCAGGGGCGCCAGCTCGCGGATGCCCCTGGGAATCATCTGGCCGTATCCGACGACCGCGATCGCGTCGGGCTCCAGCCTCGCAAGGTCCCCGCACACGCTCGGCTCGCGAATGCGGTCCGGCTGGAAGACCGGCAGGCCCAGCGCTTGCGCGCATTGCTTGACCGGAGGAGCGGTCAGTAGCATCTTGCGCCCTGCCGGCCGATCCGGCTGGGTCACTACCTGCACGACTTGGTACCGCTCTGCCAGCAGCTTCAGGGAAGGCACGGCGAATTCCGGCGTGCCCATGAAGACGACGCGCAACCTAGTCCCACTCTCCCCGTTTCCGCAGCGTCCTGATCTTCCGCTTGATGATCTGCCGCTTGAGCTGGCTGAGATGCTTGAGGAACAGGACCCCGTTCAAGTGGTCGTTCTCGTGGCAGATGGCCCTTGCCAGCAGGTCCTCGGCCTCGAGCTCGAACCACTGCCCGTTGACGTCGCGCGCTCTGGTCGTGACGCGCTCCGGGCGGGAAACCTTCTCTTGGAATCCGGGAATCGACAGGCATCCTTCTTCGCCCACCTGCTCCCCCTGTTCGTGGACAATCTCGGGGTTGATGAGGATATGCCGGTGACCCGCTTCTTCCCCTCCGCTGCAGTCGATCACCGTGAGACGCTTCGGGACGCCGACCTGCGGGGCGGCCAGGCCCACGCCGCGCGCATCGTACATTGTCTGGAACATGTCCGTTACGAGCGTCTCCAGTTCAGGGCTGCCGAACTCGTCCTCCTGAACGGGGTCGCACATTGTCTCCAGCACGGGGTCGCCGTACTTGACGATCTTGCGAAGCATCGCGCTTTCCGCTCCTCATTTTAGCTTTGAGAGGGGCCGGAGGGCCCCGAGCGACTCCCTTCAGGCGGCGCGATGCCGGGGCTTGCAGGCCATTGGGCCGCGCTGCCGATTCGCTCCGTCAGCGATTCTCGCGTCCATCCCCATCCGATACAATCTATGCGCATGCCTTGGCTAGCCACCCTACTCCTGTTCTTCGTGCCGGCACTCCTCGCGAACCCTTGGACCCGGCATTCCATCGATTCGTCCGAGGAAGGCGCCGACGGCGTCCGGCTGGCAGACGTGAACGGCGACGGGCTTGTCGACATCGCCACGGGATGGGAGGAGTCCGGCGTTGTCCGGGCCTACCTGCATCCCGGCAAAGACGGCGTGACTTCGCCCTGGCCTTCCGTCACGGTGGGCAACGTCGCCAAGCCCGAGGACGCCGTCTTCGCGGACATGAACGGGGACGGGGTGATGGACGTAGTCAGTTCGACCGAGGGCGACGAGAAGACAATCTACGTGCACGAAGCGCCGGCTGAAGGGTACATGGACTCCTCGAAGTGGGAGACGAGGCCTGTGGAGCGTTCCCAGGGCAAGGGCCAGTGGATGTTCGCCGAGCCGATGGACGTGGATCGCAATGGGTCGATGGACCTCGTGGCCGGGTCCAAGAACGACTTCGCAGCGATCGGATCCTGGCGATTTCCGACGACGCCCGGCGGCAAGGCTTCGTGGAACCGGTGGTACGGAGCGGGCTGGGTGATGTCGATCGTCGCTCACGACATGAACGGAGACGGCGCGGTCGATATCGTTGCGAGCGACCGCAAGGGTCCGCGGAGCGGGGCGCTGTGGTTCCAGAACATGCCGGGAAGCGCCGCATGGCCCGTGGTCCGCGTGGGTCCGGAGGGCGAGGACGAGGCCATGTTCCTCGATGTGGCGGACTTGGACGCCGACGGCAATACCGACATCGTGATGGCGGTTCGGGAAGGGCCGATACGGTTCTTCCGCGGGCTCTCGGCGCGCGGGAACAGCTTCCGGAGGCATTCGATCGAGATTCCCGATGGATTCGGGACGGCAAAGGCCGTAGCAGTGGGGGACATGGACGGGGACGGAGCCGCGGACCTCGTGTTCTCGTGCGAGAACGCTGACGGGGATCTCTCCGGCCTCGGCATGCTGCGGCATGCGGGCGACCCCACGGCGTCGAGCTGGGAAGTGACGGACGTGAGCGGGCCCGAGGGCACGAAATTCGACCGCGTCGAGCTGGTCGATCTCGACGGGGACGGCGACCTCGATATCCTCACGTGCGAGGAAGCAGACAACCTAGGGGTGGTCTGGTACGAGAATCCCGCCCGCTAGACGGCGGCTGCTGTCGGCTAGCGATGACCCGGCGCCACGAGTCTCCCTGCCTTCCGAAGGGCTGTTGCTGAAGTGCGCGGGAAGGCGGGTGACGGTGCTGCTGGGAAGCCCGCGACAGAGAAGCTTCGCACCCTCTGGCAGAACATCGAGGCTCGTCTCGACTCGTGGCCGGTGGACTGGCGGAAGCGCGTCGACGAGCTCGGCAAGGAACGGGCGGTTGAGGAGAGGTCGAAGGGCCGAGTCTGGACCGACGACGAAGTGTTCAAGGCGATTCTGCTGGCCGTGCTGTCCAGCAACACGGTCTGGTCGAAAGTCGAGCTGGTGCAGGCCGACCTCCCCGACCTGTTCTCCGGCTTCAGCCTCGAGGAGTACGCAAGCCTGCCGGAGGCCGACATCGACAACCGGTTCGTGCCTTGGTTCAAGCACCGCAAGGCGGGTGCTGTGTCCCTCGGCAGCGGCCTGCGGAACCTCGTCAAGGCTGCCGGGATCCTGCTCGCGCACAGCCACTTGCACGGATCGGCGGATCACTACTTCACATCGCTCGTTTGCAAGTGTTCGAATGACCCCAAGCTGGCCGCATTGCAGCTCGGCGGCAGTGGCGAGTTAAAGCTGCCCTCGCTCGGCGTCGCTCTCGCCGCCGAGGCCTTGGGGAATCTGGGCTTCGACGTGGCAAAGCCCGACCGGCATGTCCTGCGGGCAATGGGGTCCTTCGGTCTTGTCCATTTCGATCGCTGGAACCCCTCGGCAGGGTCAGGCACGCCTTCCAACAAGATGCTCCATGGCTTGGGTACGTCGAGAAGGTGCAGGACCGCAACGGGCGGGTCTCCGAGTACCGCGTCCACCAAAAAGCTCCTGGAGGTCATGACCGTTGCCGAGAGAATCGCGGAAGCGGCGGGGAAGTCGGCGGTGTTCATTGACATGGCGATCTGGCTGTTGTGCGCGAGGGACGAACTGCACCTCACTAATGCCGAGCTAGCCACGCTCGCGCCCTAGGGTGATCCGCTGGGTGACCACTCCTCACCTTTGACCGTCGCTGAACCCGTCAGGCCGCGGCTCGGCGCTGCGATTCGGGTTGCCCCGGTAAACCGGCCGAGCACAGCCATCGATCGAGGACGACAGGTCGCGGGGAGCGCGGAGCCAGCAGGATTCTTGAAGGATTCCGCATGACGGTGCCCGCAGGGTGCAGGACGGGCGGCCCCTTCCTCCGTCGAGTCCGAAAACGCCCATTTCGCAGAGAGACGGCCAGTTGGGCGCGATATCGTGAAGGTATGGCGGTGACCCTAGCAGCCGTTCCGGACGCATTGGGCCGTTTCGGCGAATACGGCGGGCGTTACGCCCCGGAAATCCTCGTGGCGCCGCTAGAGAGTCTGGACGCCACCTATCGACAGGTTCGGGACGATCCGGAGTTCCAGTCGGAGCTCTCGGAACTGTTCCGGAACTATTCCGGCCGGCCGACGCCGCTCTTTCACGCAAGGCGCCTCAGCGCCCACTTGGGCGGAGCCGACATCTACCTGAAACGCGAGGACCTGCTCCACACGGGCGCCCACAAGATCAACAACTGCCTGGGCCAGGCCTTGCTGGCCCGGAAGATGGGCAAGCGACGCATCATCGCCGAGACGGGCGCCGGGCAGCACGGTGTCGCCACGGCGACCGTGTGCGCGCTGTTCGGGCTGGAATGCGTCGTCTACATGGGATCGGAGGACATGCGGCGCCAAGAGCTGAACGTCTTCCGGATGAGGCTCCTAGGTGCTGAGGTGGTCGGTGTCGACGCTGGTAGCCGGACCTTGAAGGAGGCCATTTCCGAGGCCATGCGCGACTGGGCCTCCAGTTTCGAGTCCACTCACTACATGCTCGGGTCGGCACTGGGGCCGCATCCGTACCCCCTGATCGTGAGGGACTTCCAGCGGGTGATCGGGGTCGAGGCGCGAGAGCAGTTCCAGGCCGTCTCCGGGAGCCGTCTGCCGGACGTTCTGATCGCCTGCGTGGGTGGCGGCAGCAATGCGATCGGGCTGTTCCACCCGTTTCTCGAGGACGAGGGAGTCGCCATGGTGGGAGTCGAGGCTGGCGGCCGCGGTTCCGCCCTGGGTGACCATGCCGCCCGGTTCTCCGGGGGCCTGCCCGGCGTGCTGCAAGGGACCAAAAGCTACATCCTTCAGGACGAGGACGGCCAGATCGCCCTGACCCACTCAGTGTCGGCCGGGCTGGACTACGCTTCTGTCGGGCCCGAGCACGCATGGCTCCGCGACATGGGACGGATCGAGTACACGTCCTGCCTGGACGCGGACGCGCTCGAAGCTGTCAAGACGCTCTCGCACCTTGAAGGCATCATCCCGGCCCTCGAATCGGCTCACGCGGTTGCCGAGGCCGTCAAGCGTGCTCCCGGCGCCAAGGGCCAGGCCTTCGTCCTGAACCTCTCCGGACGCGGGGACAAGGACATCGGGATCCTCCGCGAGAACATGCCCGAGCTAGGCTAGCCGCCAGCGACCGGGAATCGGGTCGGCTGCGCCGCGCGTGCCGTCGCTCGAGTCTCCCAGAACCTTCTCGCGCAGCCTCTGGAGACCGCTCTCCAGGAGGACCGGGAACGACCGCTCCGCCCGGATGCCCAGAAACTCCGCTGGCAGTTGCGACAGCTGCGAGCGGCAGCGCTCCTGAGCCTCTGCGACGGTATCGCGACTGCCGACCGGCTCCCGCTTGCGAAGGACCGGCTGCAGCAAGTCCACATGCCTCCCGCGCAGCTCGATCCCAGGTCCCGGGCTGCTCGACGGGAATTCGACGCCGGTGCACGGATGTTTCGGCGGCTGCCTCTCGTCGAAGACCAGATCGGCACCGATGCGATCTCCTTCGAAGAACCGTCGGACCTGCAGCATTCCCGGAAGGGATGCCTTGGCGGGATCCTCGGAGCGCTTGGCCTTGCCCTCCCATTCTCCCGAGCCGTTGCGCAGCAGCGACAGCTTGTAGACGCCTCCGAGTGCCGACTGGCCCTTGGCCGACGCGATGCTCGTGCCCACGCCCCAGACGCCGATCCGCGCGCCCCGGTCCTTGAGCTTCAGGATTTCGTGCTCGTCAAGGTCATTCGAAGCCACGATCTGCGTTCCTGGCAACCCGGCCGCGTCGAGGATCTTGCGGGCCTCGATGGAGAGGCCTGCGAGATCCCCCGAGTCCAGCCGGATCCCGGCCAGATGGCCCCCCCGTGCATGCAATGCGCGTCCAACCTCCGCAGCCCTGCGCACGCCTTCGAGCGTGTCGTAGGTGTCAACCAGCAGCACGCTGTCGTTGGGCAGCGCTCTCGCGAGGGCTTCGAAGGCTTCGGACTCGCTGTCGAACGCAACAACCCAACTATGTGCGTGCGTACCCTTCACGGGTATGTCGTAGAGCTTCCCCGCTAGTACGTTCGACGTGCCGGCGCAGCCGCCGATAAAGGCGGCCCTGCTGGCGCTGAGGCCCCCGTCGATGCCCTGAGCCCTGCGCAGACCGAACTCGAGAACCGGGTCGGACCCGGCCGCCAGGCAGACCCGCGCTGCCTTCGTCGCGACCAGGGTCTGGAAGTTGACGATGTTCAGGAGGGCGGTCTCCGCCAGCTGGCACTGGATGAGCGGTCCCCGCACGCGCAGCAGGGGCTCGTGGGGGAATACGACGGTTCCCTCGGGGACGGCATCGACGTCGCAGTCGAAGGCGATGCCCGCAAGGTAGTCGAGGAACTCAGGCTGGAACAGGGGATCGCCGGCCCGTCCCTTCAAGCCGAGCAGGTAATCGATATCGTCCTCGCGGAATCGCAGTTCCCGCAGCCACTCCAACGCGTTGGCGAGCCCTGCCGCGACCGCGAACGCGCCGCCGAATGGCGCTTCCCGGAAGTAATGATGGAAGACTGCTTCCCGGTCGGCAAGGCCCTCGCGCCAGTAGCCGGCAGCCATCGTTAGCTGATAGAGATCAGTCACCAGCGAGAGCGACTGACCGTACGGCTGGGGCATGGACTCGCTCAGCCCCGGTTCAGGTTCCAGATCAGTCGCAAGCCTTCCAGTGTCAGCCCATCATCGACGGCCCGGATGAACTTGGAATCGCGTCCCAGGATTCTCGCCTGGCCCCCGGTGGCCACGACAGGAGTTTTGCTCCCCAGGGTCTCGAGCATCCTGTCCAGAATGCCGTCGATCATGCTCAGCATCCCGAAATAGAACCCCGACTCGAGGCTGGCCACCGTGTTCGTGCCGATGACGTCGGCGGGCTGGCGCAGCTCGATCTGAGGGAGGCGGGCGGTCCGCCGCACCAGCGCCTGCGACGAGATCTCGATACCGGGGCAGATGATTCCCCCGAGATACTCCCGCTTGGCCGAGATGGCGTCGAATGTGATCGCAGTGCCGAAGTCGACGGCAATGCAGGGGCAACCGTACAGTTCCGCGGCTGCGACGGAATTCACGATCCGGTCGGCGCCGACTTCGTCCGGATGGTCGACTCGGAGTTCCAGTCCCGTACGGCTTGCGGATGTGACTTGGAACGGCTCGATTCGCAGGTAGCGGCGCGCCATGCGGCTGAGCGACGTGTCGAGTTGCGGCACGACCGACGAGAAGATGAAGCCCTTGACATCCCCGAAGGCCAGATCCGCCAGCGAGAGTAGGTTGTGGAAGAGGGCCCCCCACCCGTCCACGGTCTGCTCGGGGTCGGTCTTGAGCCTCCAGTCGGCCACGCGCCGGGAACCGTCGAACAGACCGATCGTCAGGTTCGTGTTCCCGACATCAACCGCCAGCAGCATGCCCCTACATTGTGCCTGTGCAGGGCCGCACGCTTCCGGCCAGCACGGGCGCGATCGAGCCGTCCTCGGCCCGGAGGAGCAACTGGCCGGTCGGAGACAGCCCGGCCGTCACTCCGCGGTCCGGCCCGTGCGCGTCTGGAGGAAGGCCTTCGATGACCACCCTGCGTCCTACAACGTAGCTGGATTCCTGCTGGAACGCCTCCAGGATCGGATCGGGGCCTTCGCCAGCGAACAGGTCGTAGCAGGACTGCAGGGAATCCAGAACGGGATCGAGAATCGACTCCCGCGACCACACCCTGCCGGTCTCGATCCGGAGCGAGGTGGCGGTTCCAGCGAGTTCTGCGGGGAACTCGGCTTGGTTGAGATTGATTCCGATCCCGACGACTACGAACGGCTGCTGCCCGGGCTCCGTCACAAGGTCGGCCAGGATGCCGCAGCACTTCCGTTCCCGCACCAGCACGTCGTTCGGCCAGCGCAGGTCGCATTGGACGCCGGCCGACCGCTGGAGGGCGTCCTTGACGGCGAGACCGGCTACCAGGCCGAGCACGGGAACCTCATCCGCCACGCATGTCGGTCTGAGCACGAGCGACATGTACAGGCCCTGGCCGGGTTCGGAATGCCATGAGCGGCCGAGCCTGCCGCGGCCCTCTGTCTGGCTCTCCGCTGTGACGACTGTTCCGTGTGGGAAGTTCCGGCGGCCCTTCTCCGCCGCAATCCGCATCGTGCTGTCCACGCGGGCGTAGTGGCACTTACGTTGGCCGAGCTCTCGATGCATTTCTCGTTGGACTGATCTTAGCTATTGCAAATTCAGATTCTGCTGAGACTTGGTTTCTGGCCAACCGACGACGTCAAAGCGGCGTTGGGATCGACTGTCAGGATTCGATGCCAGGCCTCTGTCGATTGCATTCTCAGCAAGCAAGTCCGCTCTCCAGGGAATTGCCACGGTTTGAACCTTGTACCTGCCAAGTCGCCATACATCCATGTCCTGTAGTCCATTGACCAAGAAAGAGGAAGCTGCAGGTATCCGTTGGCTTCCGCTAGCGTGGCGCAGGAAAGCACGCGCCTTTGCAGCCGGACTAGGATTCAATCGGTAGTCCCTGCGATAGCGGAGCAATGGGTGATCCCCCCAGAGCCCCTGACCTGAAGTTCGTGCCTAGGAAAAGAGTCGATCCAGCCCCCGCTTAATCGTGTCCGGAATCTGGTCAACCATCCATTCCGCACCATGGCAATCGCTGGCTCCGAACAGACCCGCAAAGGAGAGCCTGCCCGCTCCGCTAATGCTAACCGAGAATGAGTCTTCGCCCACATCCCACCCAAGCGAAATCTCGCCGTCCGGGTCTACCCCAACTTCTGGCAGGCGAGTCCCTTCCTTCAAGTCCGTGACAAGTGACGCAGCGTAATGACGAGCACCGACCTGTAATGCTCTGGCGCCCTCTCCGTCCCAGCCCTCCTTCGCCGCTTCCTCGCATACTTCGTCGAGGTCCTGAACCCAAGCTTCCAGCTGCTGTATCCAGCCTCGCGATTGGCCTTGCTCCTGTTCAGCCTTGCCGGAAACCGCCAAAGAGTCACTTCTACCGTCCGGATTCGAATTCGCACCTCTCGTGACTGCCATCGACTCCATCGTAGGCCGGCTCGAATCTTCTGGGAATATTGCCGAAGGACCGGAAGTTACCATCAGCGCCTAGACAAACCCCACTTCGGGAGGAACGGGAGCCGCCGGCATTCTCGCCATGCCCGCGCTCCATCTTTCCGGCAGGACCACCTGCGGCCATTCCCGCCATCGCAGCCCAGCGTGCGTGGCGCCTCGCTCGGGTGTCTGCGAGCCCACCTCTAGCCATTCCGGCCCGGGTCTTCCAAGTCAGGCGCCGCTGGTGTCGATGTGCCGGGCAATACGATCAGAGCGCTGGCGGACCGGCTTCCTGGAGAGCCGCCCACTAGGGCACGTCGCATGGGCACCGCTATCCGGCGTTGCACGAGTCCCCGACACCTATCTCCCTAGGTCCTGGACTGGCGGGGCGTCATGCGTGGGAATTGACTCCCGCAGGCCTTCAATCACGCCGGAGTGCCGCTCATCCTGTGCGAGGTTGCGAATCTCGTCGGGATCCTGGCGGTGATCGTACAGCTCCTCGGTGCCATCGGAGTAGCGGATGTAGCGCCATCTCTTGGAGCGCACGGCGTGATTGCCCCGCTGGTAGGTCATGACCACGGTTCGGTCCCGAACCGGGTCGCTGAGCAAGGGTAAGAGGCTGTCTCCCTCGAGCTCCGGCTTGGCTGGCAGGCCGGTTAGGTCCAGGATCGTCGGGTAGAGATCCAGGAGGGAAACCGGCGCTTCTACCACTGTGCCCGGCGCGATCGCGCCGGGCGCGACGGTCACGAGCGGGACTCGGGTCGACTTCTCCCATAGAGCGAACTTTTCCCAGTGGTTTTTCTCCCCGAGGTGGTAGCCATGGTCCGACCAAAGGACAATGATCGTGGATTGCGCGTAGCTCGACCTCGCCAGCGCGTCTAGCAGGCGGCCCAGCTGGTGATCCGCGAAGGAACAGCTCGCCTGGTAGGAGCGCACGGCCTCGGCCCAGATCCCGGGCGCCTTCCCCTCGGCGTCCAGGATCGCGCGCATGAAGTGTTCCTTCTGCCCGAGCAGTGCGCGCGCACCTGACGGGAGATCCTCCAGGTCGCCTGGTGGCGTGCGCGGCATCGCCACGCTCCTGCCCGGATAGCCGGCGAAGTACTTCGGGGGGACATGGAACGGCATGTGCGGGCGGAACAGCCCGATGGCTAGGAAAAAGGGCCGATCATGCGGGCGCGCGAGGAAGTCGATGCCGAAATCGACCGACCGCGCGTCGGGAGTCTCCGACTCGTCAAGCGGCCACGGTCCCCAGTCGAAGTTGAGGCTCCTGATCGCATGGATTCCGTTGAACTTCCGGGCCGGCATCGGGTCCAGCTGCATCTTCTGGAAGCGGTGGAAGGATTCGTCGTCGTGGAACGCGCTGTTGTCGTGATGGTGGAAGATCTTGCCGGCGCCCTCGACGCGATAGCCGTGGTTCATGAAGTAGCGCGGTAGCGTCACGGCGTGTGGCAGGGCGCGCCTCCAGTCGGATCGATTGCCGTATACGCCGGTGGTTGCCGCGCTCAGCCCGGTCAGGAGCGCAACCCGCGAAGGGTTGCACGCCGGCGACGCCGTGTACGCGCGGCGGAACAGGGCGCCGCGCCGGGCAAGGCGATGGAAGTTCGGCATGTGGATCGGGGAGTCCTCTTCCATCACCCAGTCGTTGAGGTCGTCGACAGCGATGAAGAGGACGTTCGGCCTCTCCGCCGGCTCGGAAGGGGCCTCGGCGGGGCGCGTCGCGGCCCGCACCGTGGAGGTCGGTCGGTGCCCGGCGAACCTTGCCCGGGCATCGAGTTCCTCGATCTTGAACCGGACGCTGACGATGTACGGCTCCTCTCCTTCGGTCCAGTGTCCGTAGGTCGTGGTAACGAAGGTGCCGTCAGGCAGCAGCTCGACGCCCGGATAGGCCGTGTCCGATCCCTTGCGGTTGTCCATCAGCCGCACCCGGTACTGTCCCTCCCGGCCTTCGACGATGTCCTCGTAGGTGCCGACCCAGCCGACCCAGTCCCCGCGGGTCGGGCTCTCGTGAGTCCGGTCGCGAAAGCTGACAAACAGCCTCCCGTCCGGCGCGTACCGCGCGGTGTGGCGGTCGCCAGTGAGCGCGCCCGGTAGCTCGCGCGGCTCGCTCCACGTCGCGCCCTCGTCGTCGGAGAAGATGACGAACGAATTGAGCCTGCGGCTGTTCTCTCGCAGTAGCAGCGCGATCTGCTTTCCGTCGGGCGATCGGACGGCACCGGGCTCGCACAGATGCGCGACCGGATGCTTGGCGACCACTGCCGGCTGCGACCAGGTCAGGCCCCCGTCGGACGACACCACGCTGTAGACCTTGAATTGCTTGCCTTCCGGGTACTCGGGCGGATCGCGAAGCCACCGGCCGTCATCGTGGAAGAACGCCATGTAGCGCCCGTCCTTGAGTTCCACCATGGAACCCATCGCCACGATGCCGCCGTAGCTGGCCCCTGGCGTGTCGATCGGCTCGAGCGGGGACCATGTCTCGCCCTCGTCCTTCGAGCGTGCCACTCGGATGCCGCCGGCCTTGCCCGAGAACATCAAGATGCGCGGGATCCCATGCGGGCCCACCAGCCGGAACAGGGTCGGCACTTCCATCGATGTGGACCAGTTGTCGGGAGTCGCGAGGCGCGGTGTCCAGGTCAGCCCGCCGTCGAAGCTCTTCTTGTAGACAATTCCCCCCCGCCCGTGTCCTTTCGGGTACGCAATCAGGATCGTCCTGTTGTCCGGAAGCAGAAGCGTCGAGGGATGGCCGAGATACTGGCCGGGCTCCCGGTCGACTGTGACCTGGCGGTGGGTCTCCCTCGACAGGTCGACTGTCGGGATGGAATAGCCGCGGGCCGGCTGGTTGCCGGACACTCCCGGAAGAACCGTCAGGGCCAGTGCACAGCCTGCCAGTATCGACGCCCGACCCAGCCGGGATGCGGATGCGAGATCAGCCGTGCACTGCATCGCGTCCCCAATGATAGGGTCTTGCACGGCCTGCGCCCCGGGGTCCGCGCTCAGAGCTTGACGGCTTGCCCGGTCTCGGCCGACTCGTAGACGGCGTCCACCACTGCCAGGGTCCTCAAGTAGTCGCCGCCGGTGCTCTCGAACTCCTCGCCACTGATCAGGCAGTCCACGAAATGCCGCTGGAGGTTGTAGACGCAGTCACCGGCGAAATTGACATTCGCCCGCTCGTACTCCACAGGACGGACGCGCCCGCCGAGCGGCTTGATGCGCATCGACGAGTCCGCCTCCATCGCGAGATGGCCGTCGCTACCGTCCAGCCGCAGTTCGCCGAACGTGAATCGCGGAGCGTCGACTTCCGCCTCGTTGTACCGATTCGCGTCGAGTATCGCTGTCGCGCCGCAATCGAAGGTGAGGAACAACTGCCCGGTGTCTTCCCCGCGGATCACAGGATTCAGTCGACGCAGCTTGGCGTATACCTCCACGACCTCGCCCAGCAGGTATCGGAACGTGTCGATGAAGTGGACCGCCGTCTCGTACACGAGCAGTCTCGGGTACTCGCGGAAGAATGGCTGCCTCGCAAGGTACGCGTCGTCGCCCCATCCGTCGCCCGTGCGCATTCGGAAGTAGAGGTGGGTCGGCTCCCCGATTGCACGTTCGTCCAGCAGCCGCTTGATCTCGCGGTACCAGGGCTGCCAGCGGAAGTTCTCGTGCACCATGAAGCGCACGGACGAGTCGCGCGCATTCTCTACGATCCGGGCGCTCTCCCCCAGGGTCGGGGCGAGAGGCTTCTGGCAGACGATGGCAGCCCCCCTGGCCGCGGCGTGGGCGCAGATCTCGAAATGGGTCTCGGGAGGCGTGATGACGTCCACGAAGTCCGGGCGCTCGCAGTCGATCATTTCGCGCCAGTCGGCGTAGTAGCGGGGTATCGAGTACTCCGCCATCTTCTCGCGGGCCTTCGATTCCGTGCGATTCGAGATCGCGACCACTTCCACTTCCGGAATCCTGTTCCAGGCCTCGTACTGGAATCCGGAAAAGTATCCAGCGCCGATGGCGACCCCTCTGAACCTGCCGGGCATGTGGCCACTGTACATGCCTCGGCGGCCCGAGCTGGCGTGCCCTGTCTCGCTGCCGGATCGGAATCCGGAAGCGAGGCTGCCTGAAGTCGGCAGCGGCTGGCATTGGAGGTGCTATCGGGAAGCGCTTGCTGGCGCGATCGAGGTTCGCCCGAAGGTGCTCCCGTTCGGCAATCGGTTGTCCGCGACCCTAATGGCGCCCATGCTCGGATGCGGCAACGCCTCTTCCGCCTCATTCGGCCGATCCCGCGAGCGCGCTCCGAATGTCGTCGTACTCGACAACTCGGATCGCACCCATAGAAGCCAGGCGGGCGGGCCATCTCAATTCGGGATTTCGGAAGCAACTGTCGAGGACGAATACCTTGCGGCCCTGCCGGAGTGCCGCTCGTGCCTGCACCAAAGTGCCGGATCTTTGGCCCGCCTCGACGATGATCGTCGCCTCTGTGAGTGCAGCCATCAGGAGATTTCGCTCTGGAAAGAAGAGCCGGTTCAGCCGGTAGTCCTGCGATTCGTAGCGCCTGAGCGGCACCGGGCTGACCAGAAGGAACCGATCCGCGATGGTGCGCTGCAGGTCCGCGTGCTCCCTTGGGTAGACATGGCACAAAGGTGTGCCAATGACCGCGACAGTTCGGCCGCCCTTATGCATCGCCGTCTCGTGGGCAGCCCGATCGACACCTCTTGCTAGGCCGGAGACGACCGTGAAGCCGTCACCCACCAGTTCCCGTACAAGTCGCCGGGTCCGACGAAGCCCCTCTGGAGATGGCCTTCGCGTGCCGATTACGGCCACCGACCTGGTTGCGAGGAGATTCCACTGCCCTTGGTAGAACAGGACTTCAACCGGGTGCTCGGCGTCGCGAAGCTTATTCGGGTACTCTGCAGCGCCATGTACGCAAACGCCGAATCGGCTGATCGACGCGGCGGCGAAGCGGTCCTTGACGAATCGCGCGCAGGCAAGCGCCTCTTCCTCTGGCACGAAGTCGGACGGCAAGCTCCCGGGACTCGAAGCAAACCGTCTCGACAACGACTTGAAGGTAGCCTTCGGATCAGACCACAGCGCTTCGTAGGCGCCCATCTCGAGGTACGGAGAAACGGAGCGCTCATCGGTCTGGCCCGCAAGGGGGACGTTCGGCGGCGCGACCATAGGTTCGCTTGGCTCGGCTTGCACGAGTCTCATGAACCTAGCATCCAGTACGCCTGCGACTGCACCTCGCTGCCGAAGCGAGTGTCGTGGATGGCGCTGCCGCTCGATCCGGCCTGGATCTGGAGCCGCGAGACTCGCGGACCGGAGGGTTCGGGCATTGTCCGGCAGAGCGCCAGATGCCCGGAGTCCAAACGGCCAGCCCGACTGCGGCTGGTCCGATCGGCTGTGTTTGAATGTTAGGGGCTTCCGTGCTTGAATTCCTGGCGGTTTTATTGGCTGCCGCCGCGCTGCTGAAGCTGCGTTCGGTCTCCAAGCAGCTGGAATCGCTGCAACGCCGCCTGGATGCTGCCCAGCCCGACGTGGCGGTGGCCGAGCCCGCCACGAAGCCATCCCGCGCGTCACGGATTGCCGGACTGTTGTCTCGGCGGGCAGACGAGGCGCGGCCGACAACGGAGCCCTCTTCCGCTGACTCCGTTGCGCCCCGAACTGGAGGGCAGGAAGCCGCTGCGCCCGGTCCGGTCCTCGCTTCCAAGCCGAACTGGATGGTGTGGCTCGGCGGGGTTTCCGTCGGCCTTGCCGGGGTCTTCCTAGTGAAGTACTCGATCGACCAAGGGCTTCTGACACCCTGGGCCCGGGTGGCGCTCGGGACGGCCACCGGCTTGGCGATGCACGTGCTAGCCGAATGGCTGCCTCGGAAAACGGGTCAAGGCCACCCCGCGTTCTCGGCGCTGGCTGCTGCAGGAAGCGTCACCCTCTCGGCGGCTGCCCTGGCGGCTCTGCACCTCTACGAGCTCGTGCCTGCGATTGCCGTGTTCGTGTTCCTCGCCGGGGTATTCGGGGCAACGATGGCGCTTGCACTCCGGCACGGCCCGGTGCTGGCTGCGTTGGGGCTGGTCGGCTGTTACGCAGTCCCCCTGCTCGTAGGTGGGGACGGCGACGTCGCCAGCGTGCTTGGCTACTGTCTCATCGTCAGCTCTGCGGTAATGCTGATGACCCGCTACGTTTCCCGGGCATGGCTGCGTCGTGGCGTTCTTGCAGGATCCCTGTTCTGGTGGATGACATCCCTCGTTGCTGAGTCGGTCGACGGTTACCGGGGGGCCTATCTCGCATTGCTTGGAGCGGCCATAGTTTTCCTGCCTAGGCTCGATTGGTGGTCGCTCCTGCGCCCGGGCAGTGAAGGGCCATCTGCGCTGGGGAGTGGATGGCAGTCGCCGGCAGCCGGAGTTGCCGACTCTACGCGGCAGCCCGGTCCCAAGCTGAAGGCGGCCCTGGTGCTTCTGGTTCTTGCTCAGGGCATTTCCATTACCGCGGAGCCGTTCGCCCTCGTGACGGCCATCGGATGGCTTCCGCTCGCCGTGGTTCTTTTCCTTGTAGCGAGGAGCCAGCCATCGCTTGCGCAGCTACCTTGGCTCTCGCTTGTCGCGCAGTGCACGGCCTGGCTCGCCACAGGTCTCGGAGTGAGGCAGTTCGCGCTGGTCTGGGAATCGGATCTTCCTGCCGGCGAAACCGATTTTCTTGTGTTCGCGGCTGCGAGTGGCGTGGTGTACACAGGCTTCTCTTCCTGGAATCTCCGCGCGAGTCCATCTGCAGCGCCTTGGATCTCGCTAGCCATCTCGTCTCCCGTGATCTGGCTCGCCGTTGCGTACGCGCTCGTGGCCGATCTGGCCATCTCGAGCGAATGGGCCATCGCTAGCGTGGCATTCGGTCTCCTCTACACGGGGGTCGGATGGGTGCTCGCGCGCTCCCCCTTGCGTGCGCTTGCAGCTTGGGCGGTGCTTGGCTGCTGCGGGTCCTACTCTCTTGCGGCGGCCATGACGTTCCGCGAGGCCGGGCTCACTCTCGCGCTAGCGGTCCAGGCTATCCCGCTCGCGTGGCTTGCGGCCCGGTATGCCTCCTCGCACGTCGGTT
Organism: Bryobacterales bacterium; assembly: GCA_965263255.1. GTDB lineage: Bacteria > Acidobacteriota > Terriglobia > Bryobacterales > UBA6623 > VXMF01. The sequence continues at coordinate 3,759,682 of CBDHHA010000008.1, read as the reverse complement.
GGATGACCAAGGCTGTCCTGATGGCGATCGTCGCCAGGCTCACATTCAATCCTTGGCTGCCAGGTTACGAAGAGACTCCCTTCTGGACCTTGTGGGCCTACGGGGGGGCCACAATCTGTTGCCTGGTGGCGGGCCAGTTCGCAAGGTCCATGCGAAGCCTTCGGCGGTGGATCGAAGCGGTCGCCGTCCATTTGGTCGCTCTATCGTGCTGGGCCATAACCCGCGACATACTTTACGGCGGGGATGTCTTCGCCCGGGAGTACGGGCTTGCGGAGGCCTCGGTCAACACTGCTGCCTGGGCCGCGATCGGCCTTGCCTACTACCGCCGTTCCCTAGCCAGCGAGCATCTGGTGGGTGTCTATGCATGGGCAGCGAGAATCCTTCTGCTGCTGTCAGTGGCGAACTATGTTCACGTCCTGTTCCCGCTGAATCCGATCGCGACCCTCGAGGAGGTCTCCGGGACTCCGGTCTGGAATATCTTGCTGCTCGCGTACGGCGCTCCCGTGCTCTTGGCCTTCCTAGCTAACCGTTACGGCGAGCCCGCCTGGAGGCGTCCGGCTGGAGGGATCGCCGCGGTCAGTCTGTTCCTGTTCGTGACATTCGAGATCCGCCACCTCTGGCAGGGCAGCCTCGATGTCATCCTCCCCCCGTCGGACGGAGAGATGGCCACGTACTCCGTGGTCTGGCTTTGCATGGCGGTGACAGCCGTGCTCGCAGGCGGCATGCGGTTCGGGACGGGTGTGTATCGAAGCGGCATGGCCCTGCTAGCCCTCACGATCAGCAAGGTCTTCCTCGTGGACATGGCAGGCCTTACCGGGCTGCTGCGGGCCGGGTCGTTCATGGGTCTCGGACTCAGCCTTCTCGGGCTCGCTTACCTTCACCAGCGGTTCCGCAGCGTCCATGGGAGGCCTGCAAGCCCCATCGAATAGGAGTCCCGAGCGGCTGCGCGCCGGGGTCCGTGCCGTCGCTTCGCGGCTCTGCCGTCAGAGCGCTTGCGTAGCCGGGATGCATCGCTTCCACTCGTAGCGCTTCAATGAATGGAGAGAGCGAGAAATGAAGTTTCTCAGTTTCAGTCGGAACGGGCACTCCAGCTACGGTGCGTATGTCGCGCCCGGGATCGTCGACCTAGGAGCCAGGCACTCCGGACGCTGGCCGTCTCTTGCGGCAGCACTCCGCGACGGTGCGCTCGACGCGCTGCGCGATGCAGCCGCCGGCCTCGAGCCGGATTTCAGCGAAGACGAAGTGCGGTTCCTTCCCCCGATTCTGGATCCGGGCCGGATTCTCTGCGTGGGCCTCAACTACCGATCCCACATCGAGGAGACCGGGAGGAAGGTGCCTTCCTATCCGACGATCTTCGTCCGGTTCCCCGATTCCCATGTCGGGCACGGGGAGCCCATGGTTCGCCCGGCAGCGTCGGAGGAGTTTGACTTCGAAGGAGAGCTGGCGTTCATCGTCGGACGCGGCGGCCGGCACGTCCCGGCGTCGCAGGCCCTCGAGTCCATTGCCGGCTACAGCTGCTACAACGACGGTTCCGTGCGGGACTTCCAGCGCCACACCACGCAATTCACGCCAGGGAAGAACTTCTGGCATTCCGGTGCCTTCGGGCCCTGGCTGGTGACGGCGGACGAGATCCCGGATCCTGGCGCGCTTCGCTTGGAGACGCGCCTGAACGGCGAGGTCATGCAGAGCGCCCCGACGAGCGATCTCCTCTTCGATATCCCGTACTTGGTGGAATATCTGTCGAGAGTCTTCCCCTTGCGTCCCGGCGACGTGGTCTCGACCGGTACGACAGGAGGGGTGGGGAAGGCGCGCAATCCGCCCGTATTCCTCAGGGCGGGCGACCGCATCGAGGTAGAGATATCGGGCATCGGAACCCTCTCCAATCCCATCGAGGACGAAGTGCCGAACGTTCAGCGCTGATCGCCGGCGCCGCTTGGCGTAGAAGAGCCGGGCACGGCTGATGGTGAGATCCTGCCGGTCTACCGCTCGTCCACCCAGGGATCGGCATCGTCCCAAGCGACGATGTTCTGCGGCGGGATCACCCGTCGACCACCGGCGTGCGTCGCACGATTACACGCCATTGTGGATCCGAGTCCAGAGGTTCGGGCGCAAGGTCGGGATCACGGGTCTCCGTGCGGTCAAGCTCGGTCCAGGGGCCCGTTCCCCGCGCCTGCAACGCGCGCAGCATCGGGCCCGTTACATTCTGATGGCCGAGATGATCCAAGAGGTGCCCGAGGCGCTGGACAACTGTCCGCTCCACCGAGACAGACAACGCAGCGAGTTGGTCGGCATTGATCTTCGGCCCGAGGTCGGCGAGCACCGTGGCGACGTTGTCGATCCCGGCCGAAGCCTGGGGGTAGCGCAACAGATCGAGCGCTGTGAGCGCGCCCGACGAGATCTTCATGATTCCGGTATCGGTCTTGCGATCCTCGATTCCCGACGCGACTGCCGCCATGTCCTTGCGGAAGTAGTAGACGATCAGGCTGCGGCCCGCGCGGATCTTCGGGAGGCGCTTGGCCGAAACGACTTGGAATTCCATTACCGCCTGGTGCGTCGCCCCGTGCAGTTCGGCGGCCTTGAGGATCCCAACATAGTAGGCTTGGCCCTCGAAGCGCATGAGCTCATCGATATACCAGGCCGTTGGCGGCGCACCCCAGGCCGCGAACTGCGGGGGGACAATCACATATAGGCCCTGGCGCGGCCTCAGCAGGGCCTTGCGGCGCTGCAGCCGTTCAGCGGCATCGAGGAACGCACCGCGTCCGACGCCCAGCGCATTCTGGGCCTCTTCTGAGGTGAAGACCGTCCTGCCCGTCGAGAGAAGGCGGCTCACATAACCCGACAGCGCGGAACGTCGATCGTGAATCATGCTTGCACCTCCGCGTTGAGAGCGGATATATCAACATGACATTACCAATTCGCTCAATTCATGATCGAGATTCCGCACTAGATGCGGAAACTTGCCCATGAAACTGTCGACTCTGGCCCGTCGGGGATTCCAGCGGTACCGATCCCTGGGGTGTCCCTTCGAGCCAGGCTGCAGACGAGGTGGAGTCCGGTGAAACGTGGAGTGGCCATCGGGTGATGGACGGATTGGGCTTTATGTTCGGCTCGGCCCAATAGAGTCCCCGACCCGCAGCGGTCCGCGGGTGGGCGTGCCAGAATGGTGTCCCTTCGCGATGTCAGCCCAGGCGCGCAGGCGGGTACTGGATCGGCTTACCGGACCGGGCGGAGAGTACGAGCTGACCCATCAGCAGGTCCGGGGAGGCGGTACCTGCCGTGTCGTGAAGTGTGCGCCCAAGAGTGTGGTCGATCTCCTGCTGGACGCCCGGAGATTCAGCGAACTGGAATACATCCGCTACCGCCACGAGTCGCATACCTTCGGCGACGTCATCGACCAAACTGCCCGGCTGGCACGTGCACTGGATCGCCTGGGGGTCAGGCGTGGAGACCGGGTTGCCATCTGCATGCGGAACTGCCCGGAGTGGCCCGCTGCCTTTCTTGCCCCGATGGTCCTGGGTGCCGTTACGGTGTTGCTGAACGGCTGGTGGAGCAGGGATGAGATCGAATACGGGCTCCGGGATACCGGAGCCGGCGTCCTGATTGCGGACAGCGGTCGTCTCGAGCGGATCGCTGACGACCTGCCGGCACTGGGAGTTCGCGTTGTCGCCGTTCGGTGCCTCGGCCCGCTGCCAGCTGGCGCGGTCGGCTGGTCCGACGCCCTTGGCGATTCCGGGGAATCGACGCTTTCGCCAGTCGCCAGTTCACCCGACGATGACTGCCTCATGCTGTACACCTCCGGGTCGACGGCGAAGCCAAAGGCCGCCGTCTCCACCCATCGCAATGTGGTGCACGCCTTGATGGCCTGGGAAATCGAGAATCGCGCGCAGTCGATTCTAAGGAACGAGCGGGCCGTGGCCGAGCCGTTCGAGGTGCAATACCGACTGCTCGTTTCGATTCCCTTCTTCCATGTCACGGCCTGTCATGTCTGCATGCTGAGCGCCCTGCGTCTTGGCCGCCGGCTCACGCTCATGCACAGGTGGGACGCGGAGGAGGCCTTGGACGTGATCGATCGCGAACGGATCACTCACTTCGTCTCGGTGCCGACCGTTACCGGGGACCTGGTTCGCGCCGCCGCCCGGCACGGCCGCTCCCTGCCGAGCCTGCTTGCCGTGGGGGGAGGGGGTTCGCATCGCCCTGCCCGGCAAGTGCTCGCGATTCGCGACACCTTCGAGAACGCGAGGCCGGGCACCGGGTGGGGCATGACCGAGACGAATGCGATAGGCACGCAGATTACGGCGCCGGAATACCTGAAGGTGCCGACCAGCAGCGGGCGCTGCTCCGTTTTGATGGACATGAAGATCGTCGACTCCCGGCGCAATGGGAACGTTGCGCCCGGCGACGTAGGGGAGGTTTGGGTGCGAGGCACGCCCGTCTTTCGCGAGTACTGGAACAATCCCGACGCGACTGCCGGTGCCTTCGAGGACGGCTGGTTCAAGACGGGCGATCTCGCGTTCGTGGATGACGACGACTTCGTCCATTTCGTCGACCGGATCAAGGACATCGTCATTCGCGGAGGCGAGAACATCAGCTGCCTTCGGGTCGAGGATGCCCTGTACCGGTGCACTGGGGTTGCCGAGGCAGTCGCGTTCGGAATTCCTGACGAGCGGCTCGGCGAGGAACTCGCCGCTGTCGTCGTGCCTGCCGCGGGAACGCCGCTCACCGAGGCGATCGTTCAGGACTCCATGAGACCGCACGTGGCCCAGTTCGAAGTACCGGCGCGAATCTTCTTCCGGTCCGAACCCCTTCCCCGGATTGCCTCGGGTAAGTTCGCGAAACGCAGCATCCGCCAGGCCGTCCTCGATGGATTGCTCGAATCCGGGTAGCGTCTGGCGACGCCCCGGGAGATCCCTCCGACTCGGCAGATCTGGACTCAGCCCAGGATCTTGGTCGCCACCGTGCCGGCGACATCCGTCAAGCGGAAGTCCCGCCCGCTGTAGCGGTAGGTCAGCCTTTCGTGGTCGATTCCCATCAAGTGCAGGATCGTCGCATGCAGGTCGTGGATGTGCATGCGATCCTCGACTGCGTGATAGCCGAACTCGTCGGTGGCTCCGTACACGGAACCCGGCTTGACGCCCCCGCCCGCCATGAAGATCGAGAACCCGTAGGGATTGTGGTCCCGACCGTCCGCTCCCTCCGAGAACGGGGTGCGGCCGAACTCGCTGCCCCAGACAACCAACGTCTCATCCAGCAGGCCCCGGCCCTTCAGGTCCTTGATCAATGCCGCGATGGGCTTGTCGACCTCTCGCGCCCGGATCGGGTGCAGTCGTAGGATGTCGCCGTGATGGTCCCATTTTTCCTCGGCCCCTGAGTGCGTCGCCTGCACCACGCGGACTCCGCGTTCGCTCAGCCGGCGCGCCAGCAGGCACTGCCAGCCGAAGTCTCTCGTTGCCTCATCGTCGAGCCCGTATAGCCTGCGGGTCGCCTCGGTCTCCCGGGAGATGTCGAACGCTTCCGGGGCCTCGGCCTGCATGCGAAACGCCAGCTCGAATGCCTGGATCCTCGCCTCCAGGTTCCGGTCCAGCCGCCGCTCGTCGGCATGGCGCCGGTTCATCTGCCGCAGGAATTCGAGTTCCAGCCGCTGCTCGTCGGCGGAGCCTCCCTGTGGGAGGACATGCTCGATGGGGTTCTCGATGATGTCGTCCACCGCCATGGGCGCGGAGCCCACCGGCGTGCCCTGGTAGGCACCGGGCAGGAAGCTTGTGGCGAATAGCTTGTCCCCTCCCTGCCACTGGGTGGGCTTGATGGTAATGAAGCCGGGAAGATTCTGGTTCTCTGTTCCTAGCCCGTACAGAGTCCAGGCACCCATGCTCGGCCGCGAGAACGAGAACGTGCCGGTGAACAGCTGCAGCATCGCTGCCCCGTGATCGACGCCCTCGCCCACCATCGAGCGGATCACGCACAGGTCGTCCGCGCAGCTGGCGACCTCGGGAAACAACTCGCTGACAGGAATTCCGCTGTTCCCGCGGGGCTGGAATGTCCAGGGCGAGCGCATGAGCCCGCCGGCTTCCTTGGCGTTGAAGGTAAGCGAACGCTTGATGGGCAGCGGCTTGCCGTGATCGAGGTCAAGGCGGGGCTTGGGATCGAACGTGTCGATGTGCGACACCCCTCCGTGCATGAAGAGGAAGATGATGCGCTTCGCTCTGGCTGGGAAATGGGAGTCACGCGCCGCTAAGGGGCCGGCCTCTGAATCCTCGGCAGCAAGCAGGCCGCCCCCATCAAGTAACGAATACAGGCCGAGCGATCCGAAGCCGAGCGCGGAGCGTCTCAGCATCGAGCGGCGACTCAGGAAGGCGGACGCCGACATTTCCCTCAAAGCCTACCACCCGGGCGAAACTCCCGAACCAGGCCTGCAATGAGTTCGATGCCAGCTCGGATGCCTCCGGCTGTAGCTACCGATCTTCCGTCGTTATTCGATGTAGTGGAATTCGTTGGAGGCCAGCAGCATCTTGCACAGGCTGGCCCAGGCCTTGCCTTGGTCCGCCATTCGGTGGACGAACTCCGTCGCTGTCTCCAGCTCGTCCGTCTTCGGCGGACGGCCGAGAATCCGGTGATAGGCCTGATCGACCCTCGCTGGGTCAGTACCGTTGAGCGACCTTGCCGCCAGCGCCGCAGTCCGCTGGGCGAACTCGCTGTTCATCAGGTACAGGGCCTGTGGTGCCACGTTGGTCTCGGACCGCTGGCCGCCGGAAGTCGTAGCGTCTCCGAAATCGAACAGGCCCAGCAGATTCGGCAGCTTGTTCCGCATCAGGGGCAGGTAGACCGTGCGGCGTGCGAAGTCATCGGGATCGATGCGGCGATTGTTCCGGTCGAACTCCGCCAGCTTGCCCGATTCCAGATCGGTGTCGCCCCCTACTGCCCAGTCCATGCGTTTCCCGATCTGCAGGTAGCTGTCCCGGACCTCCTCGATCGTCAGTCTCCGCCGTTCGAAGCGCGACCAGAGCCGGTTCTCCGGATCCATTTCGAAGGTTGCGGCTGTGATGGAACTGCTCATCCGATACGTTGCGGAATTAATGACGAGCCGGTGCAGGGCCTTGACGGACCACCCGCTGTCGATGAACCAGGATGCCAGCCAGTCGAGCAGCTCGGGATGGGTGGGCTTCTCCCCTCTCAGGCCGAAGTTGCTCGGCGTGCGGACGAGTCCCTCCCCGAAGTGCCACAGCCACACCCGGTTCACAATGACCCGAGCCGTAAGCGGGTTTCGATCCGAGGCCAGCCAACGCCCGAGTTCCAGCCGTCCGCTGCCGGAAGAGACCTCCGGCTGCTGCGTGCCAGCTAGCACGAGCGGGAACCGCTTTCCGACCAACCGACCGGGACTCCTGTGCTGCCCGCGCCGAAAGACTCGCTGGAGGACGGGATCGCCCTCCGTCACGCCGTTAGCCATCGGAGGCTCTTCGGGCAGTTGCTCACGGGCCTCCGCCAGCAGCCTGTCGATGCTCCTGATCCGGGCTCGGTCGCTGTCGTGGAATCGCTCCGCCACCTCTTCCGGATCCAGATCGAACGGGCCATCGTCTTCGAAGAGATCACGGAATAGCAGGGACGAGGAAAGGCCCTCTGGTGATCCGGGCAGATCCGCGTCCGGCTCGGACGCCGCGACCTCCAGCGCTTCCCGGATCCAGCCGTCGAATTGCGCCACGTGCTCCTCGAGGATTGCCAGGAATTCATGCTGCATGGCGCGCGCAGCCTCGCGTTTGTCCAGAGAGGCGTCTCTCCATGCCGCCAGATGGTGTCTTGGATTGGGGCGCGGCTCCAGATACTTGCGAAACCACTCAACCGTCCCGCCGTCCAGGCCCCCCGCAGGAGCCGCTCCAGCGGCCGCCAGCATGTACGCCGACAGCCGGCCTCCTGGACCGTCCAGAACGTAACGCCGGATCGCTTGCCGTTTCGCTGCCCGCTGGGTGGCCTCGAGCCGTCGGACCCTCTCCAGCCGCTGCTGGTAGCGAGCATGCGCCGCCATGTCGACCAGCGGGTGCTTGTAGTAGCGCGATCCGTTCCTGCTCCAGTCGTCGAAGGTTCTAGTGCTGGCAAAGATCCCAGCCAATGCGTAGTAGTCCGTGGTGAGGATCGGATCGAATTTGTGGTCATGGCAGCGGGCGCAGGCCACCGTCAGACCGAGGAACGCCTTGGTCGTGGTGTCGATCTGCTCGTCGACCACGTCGTACTTCTTCTGGATCGGGTCCCGCTGGGCCAACGCCATCGGCCCGACTGCGAGGAACCCCGTAGCGATGATGCCGTCTGCATTGATTGCAGAGCCGTCCGGCGAGGGCAGCAGGTCCCCGGCGATCTGCTCCAGCGCGAAGCGGTTGAACGGCAGGTCGCTGTTGAAGGAGCGGATCACATAGTCGCGGTACCGCCATGAATCCCCGAACGGGTGATCCTCGTCCACCCCCGTAGAGTCCGCGTAGCGGGCCACGTCCAGCCAGTGACGCCCCCAGCGTTCGCCGTAGCGGGGCGATGCCAGAAGCCGCTCGACAAGCCCTGCAAGCGGGTCCGGACCGGAATCCGCGGCGAAGCCGCGGACTTCGCCTTCGCTGGGTGCCCGTCCGTGCAGGTCGAACGTCGCCCGTCGCAGGAGTGTAAGCCTCCCTGCCTCGGAAGCTGGCTCGATGCCGTTCTCGCGCAGCCTCGCCAGCACGAACCGGTCGATGTCGTTGCGAAGCCATCGCGAGGCCCCGACATCTGGGACTTGAGGCCTGGACAGCGGCTGGAACGCCCAGTGGTCGCTCTCGACTGGTCCTTCCGGAAGCCCTTCCTCGGCTTGAATCGGCTCGTATCCCGGCCAGGGAGCGCCCATGCGGACCCAGGAGACTATCGCATCGATCGCGTCCTCCGGGAGCTTCGACGTCGGAGGCATCTTGATCGCGCTCTCGTAGCGCAGGGCTCGCACCAGCGGGCTGGACTCGTCGCCGCTCACCACCGCGCTCCCGATCACGGTCTCTGCCTTGCGGAAGTCGATCCCCGCCGACTGGATCCGCTCTCCGTGGCAAGCGGAGCAGTGCTCGACAAGCAGCGGACGGACTCGCTTCTCGAAGTACTCATCGCCTGGCTGCGCCTGTAGCGCAGTGCAGGCGATCAGGGCACACGACGCCCCGATCATGGTGGCTGCGGTGCGACTGGCCATCCTTCGCCTACTGTGCACGGGCGCGCGAGATGATTGCAAGGTTGAGTTGAGGTCGGCCGGTCGGCGGCGTGGCTCTCCTGGGATCGCTGGGAGGCCTCTGCCTTGCATGGCTGGGCAGGGGGGAATGTAGCGCGCCGCTGGGCATCGCGAGGACTCCTGGAATGATTCAGCCCGGTATCGCATTGCGGGTGCTAGAGTCTGGGACGTGAACCCGCTGGCCCTGTCAGGCTTGCTCCTCGTTCTCGGCTGGATGGCCCCTGCTAGGGCCTTGACGGTCGCGGAGGCGTGTCCCGACCGACGTATCGCGGCCAGTGCAGTAACGACCCAGGGTGACGTCCGAGCGTTCGTGGAGTGTGCCCGCAGCTACCTGACGCATGCGGGGACGGCGGAGGCGTATCGCGCCTTCCACAACGACCGCTACTGGAAGAGCGGCTCCGTCTACCTCGTCGTAGTCGAGCTCATACCGGATGGCGACAAGGCCAGGGTGTTCTTGCATGCAGGATTTCCTGAGCGCGAGGGGGCGCCTACGGGACGGGAGGCGGATCAATTCGGGGACGACTTCTCGAGTGAAGGCGTGCGGGTGGTGCAGGCCAATGGGAGCGGCTTCTGGTACTACGCTTTCCGGAACCCTGTGACTGGAATTGTTGAGCCGAAAGTCTCGTACGCGATCGGAATCGATTGGAACGGCGTGCCGTCCCTGATCCTGGCCGGCATTTACCGCCGTGACCTCCCGGCTACGTGCGAGCCGAGCGAGGTCAGTGCCGAGACTGTGACTTCGCTGAGATCCCTGGAGCGGCTGGAAGAGCTCGTGCGTTGCGCGGCGATCGAACTCGAAGAGCGCGGCCCCCTGGCGATGGACGAGTTGGGTCGCGACGCTCGCTGGACAGACGGCTCCACGTACCTGTACGTCATGGACACGGCCGGCACCCAGTTGCTGAGCGGCAGCAAGTTCCGAGTGAACGGTGTCGCTCCGCACGAATGGGGCGGAAGGCCCAGCCCGTCGGACCAATTCGGCGGCCGGGACACGCTCGGCATTGCGGAGGCTTTCGGCGAGTCCTACGTCTACTACCGGTTGTACGATCCCCGCACAGGAAGCCGCCGGGACAGGGTCGGATTCGTTAAGCGGGTCGTGGCGCAAGGCATGCCGCTGTTCGTTGGCGGTGGGTACTACAGCGACAGCCACGGACCCGCTCGCCCGAGGCTGGGTGGCGGTCCGCCTCCGATCCTGGATTCGGTGGTAGGACCCAGCGTGGCTACCTCCAACCGGACCTGCGAGGACAACCATGTGACGGCCGAGACCGTGCAGTCGAGGGAGGACCTCAGGGCCTTTGTCCGGTGCGCGAAGGAGTATGTCGAGGCTCACGGCACTGCCGAATCCCATCGTGCCTTCCACCACGACGAGCGCTGGCGCTCCGCGCAGCCCAGCAGGCCCTGGCAGACGGGTCAGGTGTATGTGTTCGTTGACGGGCTTGCGCCCTCGGGTGACCTGGCGACTGCGTACGTCTACCCGCCACGGCCTTCCCGGGAGGGCTCGGTGTGGGGAAGGACGGTCGACTGGTACGGAACAGACGTGTTCGAGGACCAGTTCCGAATCCTGTCCGCTCGCGAGGACGGCTGGAGCCACAACGCGTTCATCAACGCATGGGCTCGCAGGGTGGACCCGAAGCTGTCGTACATCGTCCGAACTGAATGGGACGGGAATCCGGCAATGATTGGAGCCGGACTCTACGAGCTGGACCTCCCGGGAACCTGCGCCAGGTCCGAGGTCAGCGCCACGGCACTGGAAACCGCGCCCAGCGACCGGATGCTCCAGGCTTTCGTCAGGTGCGCTGCCGAGGTGGTCAAGTCCTCGGGACTCTTCGCTGCGCCGATCCTCGAGACGGATCCCCGCTGGAACAGCGGAAGCGTGTATGTGTTCGGGGCGAATGCAACCAACGAGGCCATCGAGTTCAGCGGCAACGCAGCGAGCTTTGATGTGTCGGGACGCATTACCGAGTCGCTCTTTGGCGGACGCGATGTCGTGGGGGTGGCCAACTCCTTCGGCGAAGCCTTCTGGTACTACCGATTCGAGGATCCTGCCACAGCCCAGGCCGCGACCAAGGTGGCGTTCGTCAAGCGCGTGATGGTGCAGGGCATTCCGATCCTCGTCGGCTCTGGATACTACCCGTCCGATCGGTGATCCGACAGGCCGCGATCGATTGTTTCGTCGCCGGGGCCCGGCGGCACCACCCGAAAGGAGTGCAACGGTCGAGCCGAGCTTCCCGCAGGGCGGCCCGCCGGTCTGTTGACACAACATTCCCCCCGCAACTAGGCTTGATGGACTCATGACGGATGTCTCCGCCTTTCACGCGTTCATCGCGCTGCTGCCCATCCTCGCCGTGATGTTCTTCCTGGTCGTCCTGCGGTGGCCGGCGACCCGGGCCATGCCGGTGGCCTACCTGATGACGGCGTGCTTCGCGCTGGTGTTCTGGGACGTGTCGGGGATCCACGTGGCTGCAGCCTCGATCCGCGGCTCGATCATCGCGGTCTCGCTGCTGTGGATCATTTTCGGCGCAATCCTGCTGCTGCAGACCCTCTCGGAGAGCGGGGCCGCCGCTTCCATCCGGCGCGGCTTCATGGACGTGTCCCGCGACCGGCGCGTGCAGCTCATCATCGTCGCCTGGATGTTCGGCGCGTTCATCGAGGGCGCGTCCGGTTTCGGCACGCCGGCCGCCGTGGCCGGCCCGCTGCTGCTTGCGCTTGGGTTCCCGGCCCTGGCCGCGGTCATGTGCACGCTGATCATCCAGAGCACGCCCGTGACGTTCGGAGCGGTCGGGACTCCCATTCTGGTCGGCATGGCCGAATCGCTCAATGTCGAGACCGTGGAGTCCGCCTTGCAGCAGGCCGGGATTCCTTACTCGGAGTTCATCTACCAGATCGGCGTCTTCGCTGCGATTCCGCACGCGATCGTGGGAACGCTGATACCGCTGATCATTTGCGGCATGATGACGCGGTTCTTCGGGGCGAACCGCTCGTTCAAGGAAGGTCTCGGGATCTGGAAGTTCGCGCTCTTCGCGGGGCTCTCGTTCACCGTGCCGTACCTTCTGGTCGCGATCTACCTCGGTCCGGAATTCCCCACGTTGCTCGGCGCCTTGCTCGGTCTTGCAATCGTTGTCACCGCGGCCCGCAAGGGATTCCTGCTATCTGGCGTCCCGCAGTGGGACTTCCCGCCCCGCGAGCGATGGGAGTCGGAATGGATGGGGACGTTCAGCGGCGAGGCTGACAGCAAGGGCGAAACGATGCCCCTCGCGAAGGCCTGGACGCCGTACGTGCTGGTCGCGGCCCTACTGGTGATCACGCGTCTGCCAGCGCTGCCGCTAAAGGCCTGGCTCGCCTCGATCGCAATCTCATGGAACGACATCCTCGGCACGGGACTGTCGCAAGGGATTCAGCCGCTGTACTTGCCCGGAACGATATTCCTAGTCGTGTCCCTCGCCACCGCCTTGCTGCACGGCATGTCGCGCGAGCAGGTGGGCAGGGCTTGGAGCGCGTCCGCGCGCATGCTAGCGGGCCCCGCGTTCGCGCTCGTGTTCGCGGTAGCGCTGGTCCGGGTGTTCATCGACTCGGAGGTTCCGGGTTCGGACCTACAGAGCATGCCGCTGGAACTGGCGGAGTTCGCCGCGGCGGTGGCGGGTGCCGCCTGGCCGTTCTTCGCCGCGATGATCGGTGCCCTCGGCGCGTTCGTGGCGGGCTCCAACACGGTCAGCGATCTGATGTTCAGCCTTTTCCAGTACGGAGTTGCCGACCGCATCGGAGTGCCTCACGTGGTGGTGTTGGGCCTGCAGGCCCTCGGGGGCGCGGCCGGCAATATGATCACCGTCCACAACGTCGTCGCGGCCAGCGCTACCGTCGGACTCGTGGGCCGGGAGGGCCTGCTGATCCGCCGAACGATCTACCCGATGATGTATTACGTCGTCGCGGCCGGGCTGCTGGGGCTCGTGTTCAGCTACGGGATCTTCGCGGACCGCTTCTGATCCTTCGTCGACCAACCAACGAATCTTGTCCAGGGGTTGTCCTCGGCAACCTGCGGCTTTCGGCCAAGAGGGCGTCCGATCGTCCCTCGAGTGGTTCAAACACGACTGCGTCCAAGGCATCCAACGTACCGAGGGCCCGCTGGATCAGCGGGCGCACCTCATTCCAATCCAATCCGCCAAGGCCGCTCCCGAGTGCCGGAATCGCGATGGAACGGATGTCTCGCTCACGAATGGTGTCCACAAGCGCGGCCAAGCCCGTCTCAATGTGCTCAAGCCGGCTCGTCGAGCGCCAATGGTCCTTGGTCGGGAAGTTGATGATGAGCTTCGGCGAGGCTTCTAGACCAGTCTCGAAAACAAACATCGAGCCCGGCCTCACCGCGTCCTGTTGGCAGGCTCTTGCGTAGGCATCGAAGTTCTTCGGAAACGCCCTCTTGAACTGGAGAGCGAGACCCCGGCCCATGACGCCAACGCAATTGACCGTGTTGACCAATGCCTCGACATCCTCCGCTAGAATGTCGCCGACCTTGAATCTGATCATTTATTTGCCTCTCTAATTTATCCGCACGAATAAATAGTATAACAAATAGACGATTTGTTCGATGAATGACGAATCCTAAGAGCACTTGCGATAGCTTGGAGGAGGGTGCCCTTCACGTTCAGCCGGGCCCGTTGAATCGATCACAAGTCCGTCCAGTAGGGCCTATCCGAACGAACTCTCAGTCAAGGCACGTACTTTTCCCCTGGCCATTCGGGCACACGCTGGCTCTGCCGAAGCCAGCCTCTCTGGCCTACCACGGCCTCGAAGATTGTGTCTGAGCTCGGTCGGGCTCCGTCGACCCCAGGCAGGCTTGTGCGGGCCTCGAGCCTGAATCTGTCCTCGAGGCCGTCGGTCGAGTTCCCGTAGGCCGCCTTCCACCAACTCATGATCCGGTCCTGGCTCGAGCGCATCAGCTGCCGACTTGGAAGCTGCGCCTTCTTTTCGCGTTGGTTGACCCTGCGGTGGGCCGGCATCAGGTTCCAAAGGTCGCCGCATGGCCAAGCTGACCACGGCAGGCAATGGTCGAGATCCAGGTTGCGGTCGGAGAGCGCCTTGCCACTCCAGACGCAGTGCAGCCGGCCACTTGCCAGTAGGCGCCTTGCTTGCCTCGTCGGCAGCGTTACGTCGCGAGTCGGGTCCGCCCAGTTCATTGCCGGAATGATTCGTTCGCGATCCAGTCTGCGACCCTGCGTCTCGGCATACTTCTGCATAAGACGGACCCACTCCTCCACGATGGCCGGCTCGATCCAGGCGGAGTAGCGCTGCATAGCCTGCCACAGCCTCCATGGAATGAGCATCTTGCCGAAGCTCCACAAGTAGGCGTCGTCGATCAGCAGCGAGCCGGGCGGCCGCACAGCCTTGGCCGGCTCAACCGGAAAGACCGGCGCTCCGTCTTGGAAGGTCAGGTAGCGAGCCGGCATTCTCCGGATCGTATTTGCAACGTCGCGGAGCGCATAATGCACGTACGAGGCTCGTTCCCCGCTGAAGCGCATCCCTGTGCGCAGGTCGAGATTCGAGACCTTCCGGATTCGACTGAATGCCTCCCTTGCGAATGACAGCTGCATTCCATACGACCTGTTGGCAGGGCTCTGCGGGCAATCGCCCTCCAGCAAGGGCTTGTACAACCTGAGCCAGGTGAGCGCTACCATCCCAAACGGCACGCTCACCGTGTCATCATCCAACTGCCGCGCGAGACCTGCCGTGCTGTCAGCGATGCGACAGAGCGAGCGGAGCAGCCCCAGCTTGTAGGTAGCGCTCTTATCGTCGTTGAGGATCATGTGGCGCAACAGCGGCAATGCCCCGGTGCTCTCATCAGGAAGGCGGACTGCGGTGTGAATCCACTCCACGTCAGGGCGCCCAAGCTGATCGCTGGCTGACTTCCTTCGCTGGACGTAGGCCCCGTGGCCTCGGGCCAGGACCTCAAATTCATGGTCCTCAACCGGATGCATGGAACGCTCCCGATCGCTTGGTCCAACGCGAACGCTAAATGCGATCAGGCCACCCGGATTCAGCAAGTTGATCAGTTTCCGGAATGCGCGCTGTCGGTCAGGGGGACGCACGTGCATCCAGACCGCGTTTACCAATATCAGGTCGAAGGGGCGTCCGAGTCGAATCGTCCGTTCCAGCCCCGGCAAGCTGTCGGCAAGCCATCGGATCGGCGCGTCGGGATGCCGTTCACTGGCGGCGCGGCGCATTCCAGCAGAGGGCTCCGCAGCGACCACGTCGAAACCCTTGGACGCAAGCCAGGCTGCGTCCCGTCCCGTGCCCGCGCCTACGTCAAGTGCACTGGCGGGGGGATCCGGCAGCAGGTCTGCCATCCATTTGTGCAGCTCCTCCGGGTCGACGGACTCGTACTGTGCACAGACGGCTGGTGCGTTGTCGTTGTACCAATCGACCGCGCTACCCAAGGAGGTCTCTTATGCGCTGGGTACGACTGCGGTCGAACTCGCGGCCGGCGCCATACTTACTTCTGTTTCGGCTGACTTCATGGGAATCTGCTACAAGGTACCGCCTTGTTACGAGCCATCCGTCCGGCCCGCCAGCCATTTTTCTAACACATTACGCCAAGAACCCTGACCTGCGTTGACCCGTTCCCAAGGTCCGGTGACGCAACCGTTACTAGAACACCGCTTTCACCATCAACCGGAGTGTCCGAACAACCCCCTCGTTCCATGAATGCTACCGAAATCGTCCGATCCCAAGATCGTGCGTGGGCCGCGCCAGATGACGCTGTTCAGCAGATTGATCAACTCGAGCCGAAGCGAACTGTGCGCGTCCGGAGGCGGTGGAGGTCCAATCCCCCGCCGGCCGCTCGCGGGGGTGCGGCGCCCTACTGTCCGGGCCGGGCCCCTAGCTGCACTCGATGGGAACCACGCGGGCGGTCTTCAGCGTCGCTACTTGCCGCGTCCAGTTCGACAGTTTGCGACGGATCGTCTTCCCGCTTTCCCCGATGCGGCGCGCCCAGACCGTGCCGCGGAGGATGTACCCCGCGGCAGGCAGCAAGTCGACGAATAGGTGCGCTCGAATGTGGTCGGTCCGCGTGTGCCGGATCCGCCGCTAGCCGATCTCTCAATTCAGGCTACGGAACCTGGTCTTGCTCCCGGGCAACTGCCAGCAGATCCGCGCGACCCGCTCCAGGTGCCAGTCGGTGTGACTGGTGCGGAGCACATTGCTGTCCGCCTGGCCTCGATGCAGCTAGGCTTGCCACGACCCAACGTGTCGATCAATTCCCCGTTCTTCGACACGTTGGAATAACGTGTCGATAGGATCGACATGTTCGGAACCTGCGTCGACGAGAGCACGGAACATTGACACGGCCTTTGATCCTACTCGCCCCTTCAACGACCTTCCGGACCTGCGGCCGCCTTCGGAGACCGAGACAAAGGCCACTCTTCGGAGTTGCATAGCCCCGCGCCGCACTGTCGGAACTCCGCGGCTCCGGAACTCAACCCAACCAAGTGCTGCTGCGCGGGATCGGCCTATCGAACTCCACGCTCGTTGGCCCGCATGACTGCGATCGTCCAGTGTGTCGAGGAGGAAGATGAACGAGCCGGGGCCTATGGGTTGGGTCCGCATTGGCCGGAGTCGTTCTTGGAGGAGGGCGGTGCGTCGTCCACTGCTCCAGGAACGGGCTCCAGGAGTGAGACATCGCGGACGCCACTGTTCGAGGCTATTGGAAGATTGCCTTGACCATCAACTGGATCGTCCGAGGAAACCCCCGCGTGCCCGGAATGCTACCGAAGTCCTCGGACCCGAACACAGTACGCGGGCCGCGCCAATTGACATTGTTGAGCAGATTGATGAACTCGAACCGAACCGACATGCTCGCGCTCTCCGACAGCACAAGCCGCTTCTCAGCCGACACGTCCCAGTTGAAGAGGGCGGGGGTGCGGGCCTTGTCTGTCGTGTGAGGCCCGCTGCCGAGCTGGAGTCCATTCGTCGGGACGATCGAGCTGGCTGTCAGATAGCGCTCGGGATCTGCGCGAGGATCGCCGTTTGCCGAGACACTTGCGTTCGCCGGGCGCTGATGGCTGAATCCGTATGCGCCCAACGGGTTCTCGTTCTGTGTGATGACCAGCGGGAAGCCGCTGCGCAGTATCGTCGACAGCGAGAACGCCCATCCTCCTAGGACCAGGCCGCGGCCAGGAGTCTGGTAGTTGAGGTTGATATTGGCTTGGTGCGGTACGTGGAGCCTGGAGAGCGAGTAGTCCGATTCCAGCACCGGGCACTTCCCGACGGAGCAGCCGTCAGGTGTGTTGTACACCGTGTCGGTCAAGCTCCCTACCAGGGTGTTGTCCTCGTAGATGTTGTCGTGATGGGCGGTGTGAGTGTAGTTGACGCGCGCTCCCCAGGCTTGGCCGAAGCGCCGTTCCAGTTCGAGGCGGAGGCTGTGGTACATGGACTTGCCGGCAGTGACGTGGCGCGCGTACACGTTCCGGAAGTGCGGGAACGGCCGCAGCAGCTGGCCGAGCGGCAAGGTGGCCTCGTGCGAGAAGGAGCCGAATCGGGAGTCCCCGCGGAAGGGATTCGGATATTGCTCGTTGAGGCTGTCTCCAAGCGACAGGTACGGATCGGCGATCTGGTTGATGTTCACGACCGAGTTGAGGGTGCCTCCGATCGGGAGGTCCGTACCCCTGCTGCCGACATAGCCCGCCTTCACTGCGCTGTCCCTTCCAATGTCTCGTTGCACGTCCAGCGACCACTTGGTGATGTATGGCGAGTCCCGGAACTGGTCGTTGAAGTAGATGTCGCCGCCGATGTTCTGGAAGCGCCCGTTGGCGTTGCCCGCCGGATCGAGGATCCCTTCCGGGAATGGGTTCGATGCGGTTGCCGCCGGCGGAGTGATGCCGTCTACACTCGCAGCCAGGTTGGTGACAGCCGTGAATCCGTAGGTCCCGACTTCCGATGCACCGGTTCCGCTTGGAATCGCGTACGGCGCCCAGAAGACTGCCAGCCCGCCGCGCAGAACGGTCTTCGCGCCGAGGGTATAGGCGAAGCCGATACGGGGCCCGAGCTGAATGGCGGGAGGATTCCACTGGTGCGTGGCGTTCCCGTCCACTCCGGCGTACAGCAGCCCGCCCTTCAATGGGAAGCCTGGCAATGACTGCTCGAGCTCGGGGTTGATATCAACCTGTGCCGGAAATGGCGATTCCCGATCCCAGCCGACTGCGAAATCGTTGCCGTGTTCCCTCAGCCCGCTCTCTCGCTCGACCCGGAGGCCTAGGTTCAGGACCAAGTTCGGAGCGGCTCTCCAATCGTCCTGCACGAAGCCCCCGAAGTAGTCCACGTAGACATCGGCCGGAGACGCCAGTGTTGCTGTCCCGCTGTCCGGTATGCCCAGTAGCAGTTCGGCCAGCGCGTTGCCGGAGCCTGTCCTTGGACGGGACGGATCCGGGCCCTGCGTGAATCGCTTCGCGAAGCCGAGCGAGAAGCCGTGACCAAAGTTCACCGTGTGCAAGCCCAGACGCCTCCACTGGGCGCCGACCTTCACCGTGTGGTTCCCCACGAACGCGGAATACGAGCCGCTCGTCTCTCGGGATGTCCAGTTGACTTCGTCATTGCTCCTTCCGCCGTGGGTGCTGCCTCCGTCCCCGAAGTCCGCGATCCGAACGGCGGGGAATTGTCCCCTGAAACCTTCCTGAGCGTAGATCTTGTCCAGGAAGCTCCCCTGTAGCCCGAGCCGGTCACGCAAGGCCTGCTTGCCGAACTCCGCACTGAGCCAGGAATCGTCGAAGAACGTCTGTCCGTATCGCAACGTGAGCACGGAAGTAGGGGACACGACCGTGGTTGCGTTCACTGCGAGTGCATGTACGTGCCTTCCCAGCGTGGAGGCACCGATTCCGAACGCAGGCCTCGTGTCGGAATTGAGTAGGTCCTGATAGTGCCCGAAGAGTGGCTCCGCCGATCGGTAATGAAGGTATGTTCCCGAGAAGTTCCATTTCTCGCCAACCGAATGGCTCACGTTGCCCGTGGCTTGGATGGCCCGCACGCGCTGGATTCCAGAGGTCGAAATGCGGCCGCCGGGTCCCAGGCTTGCCAACTGGCTCGTCAAGGCCGCGCCAGTGGTATCGATCCGGCTCTCGGGAATACGATTGTTGGGCAGAGGTCGCCGCGATCCATTTGCGTCGACGCTGAACGGATCGAAGACGGCCGCGCTCCCGGAGGAGAAATCCCCAGCCGCTTCGGCGCGACTTGGCAACGTGATTGTCGTGTTGCCAATGGCGTTGTCGGAGTACCCCTCTGTCGCGGTCCAGAAGAATGTCCGCCCGCGCCGGATCGGGCCCCCGAAAGCGCCTCCGAACAGGTTGTACGGGGCGTTGCCGAGATCCTCCCTTCCGATTACTCCGTTGTCGAGATCCCGCTGCTGGAAGAAGGCGAGCTTGCGCCAGATCGTGTTCAACTGGCCGGGCCGGAACTGATAGTGGGCGCTGCCCGCCCAGTCATTCGTCCCCCGCCTGTGAATCGTGTTGAAGACGCCCCCGCCGGTCCGACCCATCTCTGCGTCGTAGGTGTTGGTCTGGACCTTCAGTTCCTCGACGGCCTCGAACACGGGAATGATGACGGACCGATTCCGCAGGTCGGTCATCGAGACTCCGTCGATCGTGTAGTTGTTGCCGCGGAGCGGGCCCCCGCCCAGCGATAGCAGCGAAGAATTCGTCTGATCGGATTGCTTGACCCAGACGGGGTTCCCGGTATGGACCACGTTCGGGGTGGTGACCGCGAGGATGAACACGTTCCGTCCCGGCGATGGAAGCGTCTCGATCTGCCGGCGGTCGATCGTGGACGCGACCGACGCTGTGCCCTGCTCGATCAGGGGCGCCACTGCGGTAACGGTCAGCTCCTGTTCGACACCCCCAAGTTCCAAGGTGATGTCCTCGACAAGGTGGGTGGAAATGCCGATGATCAGCCCTTCGTGGCGGGCCGGCGCAAAGCCTTCAGACTCCACTCGAACCGTGTAGGTACTCGGTTCGACGTTCGCAAATGCATACTCTCCGGACGAATTCGACGAGGTCCCGCGCGTGTTACCAGTGGCTTCGTTCACCAGCGTTACGATCGCACCCGGAATCAATCCCCCGGCAGCGTCGCCCACCGTGCCGCGAATGCCGCCTTGGAACGATTGAGCGTTGACAATCGCTGCCAGCGCCAGGGCGGCGACGATCAGTCTCCAATCGATTCCTAGCGTCCGCATCTGATCCATTGTCGGACCGTTGTGGTTTCGGATGCGTCTCACGGGCTAACGTTGTCACGATAGGTCCTCGTTCCAAGCTGCCGGAGGATCCGGTGCTCCACGATCCCGGTAGTGCAAGGCATCCGCGAAGGGGGCGTGCTCTTGCAAGTGTTACTCGGCCCTCGGAGTACTCCCGCTCTTGGCGACGCCCGTCAGTGAGCGTTGGGCCACCGCCATCAGGTGTGCCCATACGTGGTCCGCGACGATCTCAGATGGCGGGAGCACGGGCGGCTAGAATTCCCTGCGCTTCTCATGCCGTCCCTTTGCCTCCCTCTGACCGCCGCAAGTGACGACACTAGTCAACAGCCAAGGAATCAGGTGCAACGACCAGAGTTGCTAGGCCCGAGACTTCGTCTCCGGCCATCAACTACCAGCCAGCTATGCCAATGGCTAGAGGGAAAACGAGCAGCCCGAAGCGTAGTCATGGTTCCCCTGTCCTACGGCCATCGACGCCACTCGCTCGCCGAGACTGGGAAGGACCGCCTCGAATCGCAATGCGGCGTCCGGTGGCGGTAGCGGATCTCGAAGTACTGCGCACGACTCCTGCACCTCAAGCGCAAGGTGGCCTCCGGCACTGTGTCACCGGCGTCGGACTGGTGCGGCTGCGGACTCCTTCGAGTCGGCAGGCGCCTCCTCCATTGCCTCTTCAGCCTCGATTCCTGCCATTGCCCTCGCAAGATCCTCTCCGACCATGCGCCAGTCACTGTAGATTGCCCTTGCGTCGGCTAAAGAACCGCTTGGGCTGCTGTTGTAGTCGTCGAAGCCCCCGAACAGGTTTCCTAGACGTGCCATTCCGCTCAGGAAGCTCGGTCTCGCGAACAGATAGTCTACCTTCATCGTGCAACCGCCAACTCCAGCCTACTCACTTCCGATGAGAGCCGCCACGCACGCGGAAGCCTAGCCAGCATTTCGAAGTTCCCGCAGTGCCAATTAGGGCTGGGGGGCTCGCCCGGCGATCGTTCGGACAGCACTTCCCGCATTGTCCCGATCTCCGCTTGGCGACAGTGGCGTCGACGCCCTCGCCTGCCGCACCAGGCCCCCTGCGTTCAGGACCGTCCCCGCCGACCCGCTAGGCATATTCGATCCCGCCGGACGCGGTCGCCGTCGATGACGACACGAGCCAGCTTCGTAGGCAAGGACCACCGGATGCTACTCAACGACGAGAGCCCCGACGTCTCGGATGCTGGGTAGTAGGAGTCGTTGAGTTGCGCACATGCTGGGCTGCGGTGCGAGTAGTGCGAGGAATCCCCTGATGAGCGCGCCCCGACAAAACAGACGGTCAGATCCCGTCCTCGAATCGCCGGGCGAGCTAGCTACAGGGCATGTCGACGGCTTGGAACTGGAGTTGCTCAATGACGTCGAAAATCCGGACTCAGATGGCGTGCCCATGTCCGAAACGGACTTCCAGTTCCGGGCGCTGCACAATGCGCGGCACTATCTCTTGACGCACTTCCACGGCCGCCCGGCGTCGTCGCCCGTCGCGTCGCTTCGGTCACCACCGTTGCCCCCTGGAAGCGCCCCTCGGCGAATCCGGCCCGGGTGTGCTCGAAGCGTCCCCGCGGGTTGGCATCCATCTAGACAATGCGCTTCGTGCTGAAGTCATGTGTGATTCTCGGGTTGCGGCTCTCCAATCGCCACTCCTGCAGGTACGGTGCCATCGCGATTGACGGCATACTTGGCGACTGGCACTTGTTGGAGGGCAGATCCGAAGGATCAAACGCATCGCATGTCGTGCGACCGGCTTCGGCCATGATGCGCCGGACCATGTAGTCGCAGTCAGTCAGGCCCTTCTAGTCGACCTCAATTTCGAGTGGCCGTCCTGCGAAGTCCCGCCGGACTGCGCCTCCGCCGAAGCACGGTGGGCTCGGCACCACCTCCTAGGTCCCCGAATCCGAGCGGAACCCGTTGGAGGCTCGGCCCTGCAGACACAATCGTTCCGCCCGCCAGCACCAGGATCGGAATCGCCAATTCTCCAAGCCATTGCCATTGCTCCCTGTTGGTTCGAGGTGCCCGACGAGGCCTTACCCAGTCGGCGGTCCCGCGGTTCGGCCTCCCATCATCGGGACCAGGATTGGCATGAGCCGTTCCATCGCGGTCTCCGGATCGGTCATTCTGACGAGTCCGGTGGAGATCCGGTTGATCCGGTTCGGGTTCTGCGCCATCGTCACGAATACGCCGGTGAATGCCGTGTACCGCCAGTACACCTCGTCGACGGGCTGGTCCGGCAGGGCCCGGCAGAAGGCGAACATGAACCGCTTGTGGAGGTTGCCGTAGCAGCGCGCCATGATTGCCTGCATGTCCTCCGCCGGATCCTGCGCCATCCGGCCCAGGAATCGCATGTAGCTCGCGAACGCCGGGTCCGAACTAGCCGTGGCCCTCAGCCCGGGCAGGAAGAACGCGACGATCACGTCTTCGAGCAGCGGCGGGTTGCCGCGCGCCTCCGCCGCGTCAAGCAGCCGGTAGCGCTCGCTGTCGAGCTGGTCCACCCGCCGCTCGCAGATACGGTAGAGCAGATCGTTGCGCGACGTGAAGTGGTATGAGAGCGTGGCATTGCTCACGCACGCTGCGCGAGCAATCTCGCGCAGCGACACTTCGAGCCCGTGCTCGGCGCATAGGGATTCCGCCACATTGAGCACGTGTTGCGCCGTGTCCGACGTGGGCGCGTGGGACGCAGGCCGCGCATCGCGCCGCCAACGGTAGTAGGTCGGCTTCGTGATGCCCACCGCGCGGCAGGCATCCGGGACAGTCATGCCGCTCGAGATCCGCTTTCCGACCTCGGACAGGGCTTGGCGTATGCGGTCGGAACGCTGGTCCCCGCCATGCCCGGTCCCGATCCGTCGCTTCGCCGTCAAAGTACTGTTCACCCGGTCAATACCATCTGCTCAAGACCTCCCGGTGCTGGGCTTGTACTCGCTTCGTCGCAGCGTCGGAGGCTTGGCCGGAGGACGAGGGGACCGGTCCACCTCAATGCCCTCCCAGATTGGCGTTGCCACCCGGCCCGGCTCAGGCGCAAATCATCCTCGGCCCTGCCTCGGCGCTGAGATCGCTCCGTCGGGCCACTGCCCTGGTAGTCCCATCCGCTCGTACGCTCGCCTTCCCCCTCCTGCCGGATTGACGCGCGAAACATGCATGAATTCTAACAAGTACCTCGAATTCGGACGGCTGTCCTCTAGGCCCGCGTCCTCTAGCCCCGGCCGCATTCATGACCGATTGGACGGAGCTCGCATCTACGCCGGATTCGCAGAGCTCCAGCGCCTGCGGCTTCGAATCGGAAACCGGTTACGATTGCGCTGGCCGGCCCGCGACCGGCCACCCCGCAAGGCCACAGACGGAGGCATGCCCCGGTCCTGCCGGCAATCGGCTTGCTCTGTGAGATTCTCCGCGACTACCTCTTCACGCCAGTATTGAACAACTGACCAGTAACATTCGGAGAGATCGTTCGCCTAACGTTACACGGAGGTCGCAACGCGGAAGGATGAAGACTGTTCCGCGCCACGGACGCTCGATCGAGCCCGGCCGGGCTGCCGCTACGGCCATCCGGTTCCATTTCCAGGCGGATGCGGATCGCTGGGTTTCTTGGCGGGCCGCCTCCGGCCGGCCCTCCCCTGGGATCAGGGCCAGCCCGGCCTCGCCGCCACCTGCCTTGCGGTGATCGACATGCAGCACGACATCCTGGAGTCGCTCGCCCGCCGGCCCATGACGGGCTACCAGATCGGTACCGTCCTGATCTGCCAGCTGATCAACATACTTGACGGGTTCGATGTGGTGCTGATCTCCTATGCCGGGCCCTTCCTTGCGAGGGACTGGGCCTTGCCTGCCGACAGCCTGGGGGTCGTCTTCAGCGCCAGCCTCTTCGGCATGACCCTCGGTGCGTTCGTCCTGGCTCCGCTGGCGGACTACATCGGCAGGCGCCGCACGATCCTTGCAGGCCTCACCATGGTCACCGCCGGAATGCTGCTGACCCACTGGGCGGGCACCGTCACGCAAATCGTGGCGACCAGGACACTCACGGGCCTCGGCGTCGGGGCCTTGTTCGCAAGCCTGACGACCCTGGTTGTTGAGTACTCCTCCGAGAGGCGCCGCACCTTGTGCGTCAGCCTCCTGTACCTTGGCTATCCGATCGGCGCGATCCTCGGCGGGCTGATCGCGCAGCACGCAATGGAGCGGGCCGGCTGGCACGTCTTCTTCCTGTACGGTGGAGCGATTACCGGCGCCTTGATCCCGGTCGCCCTGCTTAGGCTGCCGGAATCGCTGGATTACCTGCTGTCTCGACAGCCGAAGGATGCGCTCAGGGAGGCCAGCAGGCTGATCCGCAAGCTTGGCTCTGCGCCCATCAAAGCACTGCCGCCCAAGCCCCCGGCGGCTGACAGACAGACGGTGAGCCTGCTGCTCTCCAAGCCCTACCGAGGCCAGACCGCCTCCTTGTGGACCAGTTTCTTCGCGTCCCTGCTCGTCATCTACTTCCTGATCAGCTGGACGCCCCAGATCCTCGCCAGCGCCGGCCTTCCGCTGGACCGGAGTATTCTCGGCGGAATCCTGCTCAACGGCGGTGGCGCCGCCGGGATGCTGGTCTTGGGACTGCTGTCCGCCTGGTACCCGCTCCACCAGCTGATCTCGGGCTACTTCTGTCTTGGAGCGGTCTTCATGGTGGTCTTCGCGCTGTCCGGATCGACCCTGCCGTTGCTGGTCGCGATCACCGCCGTCATCGGATTCTTCACCTACGGCTCCCTCATCGGCCTCTACGCCCTCGCGGCGCAGCAGTATCCGGCGAGCGCCCGTTCAACCGGAGTAGGGTGGGCGATCGGTGTTGGACGGATCGGCTCGATTGTCGGGCCGTACGTTGCCGGCCTCATGATCGGCTGGGGCTGGGAGCGTTCCACCTACTACCTCGTGCTGGCAGCCCCCCTTGTCGCCGGGGCCGTTGCGGTCCTGCTGACGAGTGCGGTCACGACCGGACGGAGTGCCGCGGCGGGCACCAAAGCCGCCGCCTGAAACTGAATCGGAGAAACCAACATGCGAGCACTGACCATCCGCACCTCCTTCGTCGCGATCCTGCTGGCGCTGATCGCCTGGGAGCCCCTCTCGACCTGGGCGCAGAGCCAGCGATATCCGCGAGTGATGGTGGTTCCAGAGCGCGACATACAGACCACCCTCGACGGAGCCTTCACCATCGCAGCGGTAGGCGACGTCGTAGCCCTGCGGCCGACCGCCGACCTGGCAGTGCCGGAGGTACAGGGCGTCTACTCGATCCTCCGGGAATCGGACGTCGCCTTCGGTAACCTCGAGCAGAACATCGCCGAGCCGGAGAAGGTCATGTCCGAGAACGACGCGCACATTTTCCAGGCCCTCGCCCGGCCAGCGATTGCCGACGACCTGCGTGCTATTGGCTTCGACCTGATGAACTTTGCCAACAACCACACGACGCACTTCGGGCTCGTCGGGATGCTGGAAACGATGCGCCAGATGAAGCGGGTCGGCATCGTCACGGCCGGCTGGGGGAAGAACCTGGCCGAGGCGCAGCGGGCCAAGTTCCTCGACACGCCGAAGGGGCGTATAGGGTTCCTGGGCATCACGACGAATTCGTTCCGCGACGCCCGGCATGCCGGCGAGGACTCTCCCGGCTATCCGGGCGCCAATGCACTGCACACTCAGAGGACGGTCACGATCGCCCAAGAGGCCATGGACGCGCTGCGTAGGGCCAAGGAGAGATCACCGCAGATCTTCCCGGGCCTCTATCCCATCACCAGCGTGCGCACCACGTACCGGGACGAAGGCGACAGGATCCGTCTGTACGACGAGTACTACGTCGCTGGCGACGTCGCCCACTACTCGTACTCGATCCCCCCGGACGAGTTATCGACCTACGCTTCGGAGGTCAAGAGCGCGAAGTACCTCTCCGATTTCGTTGTCGCCAACATTCACTCCCATCACTGGCAGGTGCCTGACGACGCGACGTCGCCCGGCATTGAGACCCGGGAGCCGCCCGACTTCCTCGTGGAGCTGGCGCATACGGCGATCGACAGCGGCGCCGACGCGTTCTACTCGCACGGGGAGGGCGAGCTACGCGGCATCGAGATCTACAAAGGCAAGCCCATCTTCTACCAGCTCGGCAACTTCACGCGCCAGCCGTTCTTCCAGGAAATCTTCAATCCTGAATACCGGGAACGCTCGCGACGTAGGCCGGGCAGGCCGGGCGCGGCTGGGCCCCGATCCGGCGGGCCTAGGCCAGGCGGGGCCCGCCCGGGCGGCCCTCCGCCGGGGGCGCCTCAGGGTGATTTCACGAGGGCCGAGGTGCAGGGGATGATATACCCGCCCAATCACGGCCGGGAATATTTCGAGAGCGTCGTGGCGGTCAGTCACTACGACGAGGGGACGTTGAAGGAGATTCGCCTCCACCCGGTCGATCTCAAGTTCGACGGTCCGTTCGTGGACATTGGCACTCCCCATCTGGCAAGCGGGGAAGTGGCGCAGCGAGTCCTCGAGACGATCCGGGACGCCTCCGAGCCGTTCGGGACCGAGGTGCGGATTGCGGGAGACGTGGGGGTTATCGAAGTCAACTAGCGGACCGGCCGAGCGAGACGGCCGATCCCGGGGATCAGGCGATCAGGACCATGTGCCACATCAGCAAGCTGTCGCTCTGCGCCGGCGAGAAGGAATCGTCCGTGTACTCCGGCGCGGTCTCGGCGCGCTGCTACTTCAGCGGTGCCGCAGCCAGGCGGATCGCGGTGCTGCCCGACATATACGGCGTCACGCCCTTCTACCGCGGACTCTCGTCATTCCTTTCCGACAAGGGCGCGAATGTCTACTTGGTCAACCCGTGGGAGCCGTACGGGGACCTGCCCGAGATGACCCGCGACGCTGCCTGGACGAGACGGCATCTCATTCGAGACCGTGCGTTCTGCGACGACGTGGCTGCGTTCCTCGAACAGGAGCGGATCGACACGTTGATTGGATTTTGCATTGGAGGGAACTATCTCTTCGAGCTGGTCCGTCGCGGCTATCGCGGCACTTGCTGCGCCTTCTACCCCCTGCCTTGGGGCATGGCCAACGAGGACGGGCTGCAGCCGCCATTCGAATTCATGGTGCAGCTCGAGCGGAAGGTGACGATTCTGACCGGAGAGGATGATCCTCTCGCTGGTCCGGAGAATACCGCGAAGCTGCGGGCGATCTGCGCCCGGAATCCCCGGATGGAACTCCACCTGTACGAGTCGTCGGGCCACGGCTTCCTCGCTGACATCGACAGCGAGGAGGCGAAGCTCCGCAACAACGCTCGGAACGCCCTGGAAGTCATGCTGGACCAGATCTTCCCGGACCCGGATGGCGGGCCTGGCCCGCACTCTTCGGGAGGCAGGGATCTGCTGCCCGCCGGAGGGGCGAGGGCGTGATCGAATTCGCGTGCAGGGCGCTTCCCTGGAACATCGTGTTCGGGAACGGGGCCCTCGAGCGGCTACCGGGAGAGATGGACGCTCTCGGCCTCGATCGCGCACTCGTGTTGTGCACTCCCGGCCGCCGGGGGCAGGGACGGTCCGTCGTGGAACTGCTGGGTGACCGGGCGGCAGGTCTATTCCCCGGAGCGACGATGCATGTGCCTTCGGGTGCTGTCGCAGAGGCGGCGCAGCTCGCGCGGGATCTGCAAGCGCAGTGCACGGTCTCCATCGGCGGAGGGTCGACCACGGGACTTGGCAAGGCGCTTGCGGCCCGCGAAGGGCTCAACAACGTAGCAGTCCCCACGACCTACTCCGGCTCGGAAATGACCAGCATCTGGGGCATGACAGAGTCTGGCCGGAAAGTGACGTTTCGCGACCCCGCGGCGCTGCCGGCCCTCACCGTTTACGATCCCGCCCTTACGACCACCCTGCCCGCCCGCGTGTCCGCGTCCAGCGGCCTGAATGCGCTCGCCCAGGGGATCGTCAATGTCGCCACCGATCGTCCCAGCCCAATTTCCTCGGCGCTGGCCGTCGATGGCATCCGGGCGTTGGCGAAGGCACTGCCAGTCGTAGTCGCCGAGCCGGAGCACCTGGCAGCCCGCACGGAGGCCCTGTACGGTGTCTGCCTCGCTGCCGGCGCCCTAGGCGTCGGGTCCACCGGGCTGCACCATCGCATGTGCCATACCCTTGGCGGGATGTTCAACACCCCTCACGCCGAAACTCACGCGATCCTGCTGCCGCATAGCATCGCCTACAACGCGACGGCTGCTGCTTCCGGTACGCGGAGGGTCGCTGACGCCCTCGGGGTGGAGGATGCCGCACTGGGGCTCCACGAGCTGGCCAGGGACCTTGGGGCCCCGACTGCCCTGCGCGACGCCGGCGTGACCGAGAGCGATCTCGACACAGTGGCCGAAATCATCGCGGGAGGTTCGTTCCACAATCCTGAGCCCGTTTCGGCGGGGCGAATTCGGGCCCTTCTGCAGAATGCGTACGAGGGACGCCCTCCGGTGGGGGTGTGACCGTTCCCGGCCACTAAGCGTCAACTGAGTGGGCCATTGCAAGCGACGAGAAAGGAATTGGAGGCAAGAAAGTGACAGACCACGATTCGAGAATTATCAAACCGATGCGTCGGCAAGTGCTGGTTGCGGGAGGGGCCGCGCTCGGCTCGTTCGTTGTCGGCCCGGCATTCTCCCGTGCCGCGGAGTGCGTCTTGACGTCGACCCAGATCGACGGTCCGTACCACATCACCGGCGTCGAGGATCGACGTGATGTCCGCTCCGGGAAGCCGGGAGTCGATCTCGTGCTGCGCCTGAAGGTGGTCGATGCCGACGCCTGCGAGGCGATCGCCGGCGCGACGACTGAAATCTGGTCCTGCGACGCTCTCGGCAACTACAGCGGCCATCCGGATGTAGACCCGAACGTGCCGCCTGGCTTTGGAGGTGGCGGCCCGGCGGGCGGCGGGCCGGGCAGGCCGGCGCGCGGTGCGGGCGGACCTGGAGGCAGGCCAGGACGGCCGGGCGGCAGGCCCCCCGGTCGCGGTGGCGGTCCAGGCCGAGGCGGGCATCGCGAGCCGACCGGGCCAAGTCGCTTCCTGCGCGGCTCCCAGGCCGTCGACGGGAACGGCGAGGCGGAGTTCCTGACCATCTACCCGGGCTGGTACAACCCGCGCGCCGTTCACGTGCATGTGAAGGTGCATCTCGGCGGGAACGAACTGCTCACGACGCAGCTCTATTTCCCCGACGACCTCACCGACTCGATCCATCAGACAGAGGCCTATGGCTCCCGCTACCCGACCCCGTTCCCGAACTCAAGGGACAGGGTCAAGTACTGGACCACGCAAGGGGAGGAGCCGGTAGGGGTGTTTCCGACGATGACGACCGAAGGAAAGACGCAGGTCGGTACCCTGACGATCGGCGTGAAGAGGGCCTGACGGCCCGCGAGGCTTGCCATGAGACCGACGATTCGAGCTGGACTGCTCGCGCCCCTTTTGGTGGCTCTCTCCGTGCCGGCATGGAGCGCGCGCCCCAACATCCTCCTGATGATGGCCGATGACGTCGGGTGGAACGACGTCGGCTACAACGGAAGCACGATCAGGACCCCCGCCATCGACAGCCTGGCCGCCCAAGGCTTGCGGCTGGACCGCTACTACGCATTCTCGTTCTGCACGCCGACGAGGGTCGCAATCATGACGGGCCGCTCCCCGCTTCGATTCGGGCTCTTGGGCCCGATCATTGACCGTGGCGGCCTGCCACTCGACGAAACAACCATGGGCGAGGTCTTCCGGGACGCCGGCTATCAGACCTGGTACCTAGGCAAGTGGCATCTCGGTCATGAGAAGCGAGCCTACTTCCCGGGCGAGCGAGGCTGGCAGCACTCCTACGGCTCGCTGACCGGCGGGCTCGATCACTACTCGCACAACAGCGACGTGCTGATGGGTGCGCCGGACTGGCATCGGAACGGGGAGCCCCTCGAGGAGGAAGGCCACACGACAGACCTCTACACCCGGGAAGCGCGCCGCCTGCTGGAGGGCCGCGACAGGGACCGGCCGTTTTTCCTCTACGTCTCCTGGAACGCCCCGCACACGCCCCTGCAGGCGGCCAGCGACTACTTGGAACAGTACGAGGACATCGACGACGAGGTCCGGCGAACCTACTCGGCCATGCTGACCCATCTCGACGACTCCGTCGCATCCCTCATCGACGCGCTTGACGAGGAGGGACTGCGCGGGGACACCTTGGTGATCTGGTTGAGTGACAACGGCGGGCTCGTCTCCGGAGGTGCAAGCAACAGCCCGCTGCTGGGCGGCAAGGGCGGCCCGAACGAGGGCGGCACCCGAGTCCCTGGTCTTGTGAACTGGCCTGGGAGGATCGAGCCGGGTGTCCTCACCCAGCAAGTCAGCGCCCACGACTGGCTGCCCACGCTCGTCTCTGCAACGGGAACTGCATGGACCGCCCCGAAGCCGTTGGACGGCTATGACATGTGGCCTGCCATTGCGTCCGGGGAGACGGTGCAGCGAGGCGACTTGGTTCTCGGCTCCCGCTTCGGGCGCGCGCTGTTCCGGGGCAACTGGAAGTACGTCGAGACGGTTCCGGGATGGCTTGGTCTCGGGGCGGGCAGGGGCGCCGGCCCGCGGCCCGGACCCGCGAGTCGGCCGCGGGGAGAGCAGTCACCGGGACCTGGACGCGGAGGCCCGCCGGGCGGCCCGGGACGGGGGAGGCCGGGGGGTGCGTCAGGGGCGCGCCAGCAAGCGCTCTACGACGTGTATGCGGACCCCACGGAGTCCAACAATCTGGCGGAACGCCATCCCGAGCTCGTAACGGAACTCGCAGCCGCTGCCCGTGCCATCGGCGCCGACACTCCGATGGTCACCGGGGGCTTCGTCCTCCGTGATCGCGGCCGCTTCACCCGAGTCGGACCGCTCGAGGGATTCCCGGAGGATCGCGGGGAGCACGTCATCGACCGCGCGGACGAGTGATCGGCGTCGCTGAACGTTGGTGCGGTCTCGAACCTGGACGTCACGGCTGCATTCGCCCAGGCATCCGCGATTTGAAGAAATTTTGCAATCTTGCCGTAAGACCGGTGCTCTCGATCGTCTTAGGTAGTGCTGACAATAAACTACGGTTCGATTACCTTCTCCTTGTGAACCTGTGGTTGACAAAAAGCGGCGGGGCGAAAGTCCCGCCGCTTCCTTTTTGGGGATAGCGCCCCGGTCGCGTGAAGCGCCTCGTCGTCAACGCCGACGACTTCGGATTCACTCGTGATGTGAACGAGGGAATCCTGCGAGCCCATGCCGAGGGACTCGTCCGGTCCGCATCGGCGATGGCGAGCTGCCCCGCCTTCGAGCACGCCGTCTCCATTGCGCGAGACCATCCCGGATTGGGGGTAGGCTGCCACCTGACGCTGGTCCAGTGCGAGTCGCTGGCACGGCCGGGCGCGAGCCTTCCGCCCACGCCGGCACATCTGCTCACTGCGCTGCCTGCCGAGCTCATTCTCGCGGAATGCCGGGCCCAGGTAGAGGCCCTGCTCGCTCGCGGGATCCAGCCTACCCATCTCGACACGCACAAGCACGTGCACCTGCTGCCGCCTGTCCTCGACATCGTGGCGAGAGTGGCCGACGAATACGGCATCCGCTGGGTCCGCAAGCCGTTCGACATCCCGGTGGGCTGGGCGCCGGCCAGCCGGAATTGCCTTGCGCTGGCGATGAGCCCATTCCGCATCCCCTTCGAGGAGCGGCTGAGGCGGGCTCGCTGCCGGACCACCGACTACTTCGCAGGCTTCCGGTTGACCGGCTCGCTCAAGACTCCCCAGCTGGTGTCGCTTCTGGGCGGGCTTCCAAGCGGCGTCGGGGAATTCGTGTGCCATCCGGGCCTGTGCGGACCCGAACTGGCGAGAGCGGACACGCGGCTAAAGGAGAGTCGCGAAGCGGAACTGGAGGCTCTCTGCGCACCGGAGGTCAGGGAGGCTGCCGATCGCAGCGGAGTCAAGGTCGTCTCCTTCCGAGACCTCTGACGTGGCCCGGCAGGGGGTGGTCTCGCCAGGCCCCTACACCTAGTCGACGAGATGGCCTAGCTTGTCCCGTTTCGTGTGCAGGTACGACAGAGCACGGTCGCCGGCGTCGGGGTCGCAGGGCACCCGCTCGACCACGCGGATTCCCTCTTGCTCGAGGGCCGCTACCTTCGCCGGGTTGTTGGAGAGCATGCGGACGCTGCCGAGGCCGAAGTGCTTCAGGACAGCTACCGCGAAGCCGTACTCGCGCTCGTCCGCCCCGAACCCGAGCTTCTCATTGGCCTCTACCGTGTCCGCGCCGTCGTCCTGGAGCTCGTACGCCATGAGCTTGTTCAGCAGTCCGATGCCGCGGCCTTCCTGCGGGTCGTAAATCAGGAGGCCGCATCCGGACTCGGCGATGAGGGCGAGGGCCATGGACAGTTGCGGCCCGCAATCGCACCGGAGGCTCCCGAAGACCTCGCCGGTCAGGCACTGCGAGTGGATTCGAAGCAGGGGAGGGGCGCCGCCGGCCGTCAATTCGCCGCGCGTCAGAACGACGATCTCCTGCGACCGCCCCGGCGCGGTTCCGCGGAAGCCCAGGATCCGGAACTCTCCGTGCTGCGTGGGGAACTCCGCCTCGGCCACTTTCTCCACGGAGCAGGTGGCAGCGGCACTGCTGGAATCCGGCATGGGGCGTGCTCGTTGCGACGGGGTATCGCCGGATGCCTCGGGCGGGTTGAATTCCTCCGCGTCCCCTGAGAGTCATTATAGTTAGGGCTCACCGATAGCGCCGGTTTCGCCGGCACAGCCAGTTGCCGATGGCGAATACCGACCTGCTAGTAACCCTGCTGGTGAAGATTGCCGTGCTGGCCTCGATGGCCAGCATCGCGCTGCGCCCGAACTTCGCGAAACGCCTCTTCCTCCGGGAGCAGCGCACCCTGCGGCAGCGCCTCGAGCTGGCGACCCTCTTCGGACTCGTCTTCGCAGGTGGGTCGATCGTTCGGATCGTGCTGGGATACCGAGCGGCGGAGGTGGGGATCGAGGGGGCTTTCGTGTCCGGTCTTGTCGGGGGATTCGTCCCCGGCGCCTTGGCGGGTGCGTTGATCTCCCTGCCGGCGACGTTCGGCCCCGGCCTCGAATGGGTGACGCTGCCGCTGCTGGTTGGGGTGGGCGCCTTGGGCGGGCTGATGCGGTCGCTTGCACCCGACCCGGAGGATGTGTGGCGGTTCTCGCCATTCTTCCTGTTCTCGCTGATGTCGTGGGCCCGCGGCCAGATCCGTCACGCCGAGGGGGCCTATCAGTTCATCCTGCTCCTCAGCTGCCTCGCGGTCGAGTTCCTCCGTACCGAGCTGGCCCTTCTGTTCGAGGAGCCCAGGCTCCTGTTCTCGCTGATCGATTCGTCGTATCCGATTCACCCCTTGGCCCGGCTGCTCACGTACGTGGCAACGGTCATGGGTATCGGGCTGACACTCAAGGTCTGGAACAACACCCGGAATGAATGGAAGATCGAGAACCAGCAAAGGCTGCTGACCGAGGCGAGGATGCTGAATCTCGCCAGGCAGATGAACCCCCACTTCCTGTTCAACACCCTGAATTCCGTAGCGTCCCTGATCCGCACGGACCCGCAGCAGGCGCGCCAGGTGATCTACCGGCTCTCCACGATCCTCCGGGAACTGCTGAACATGAAGGCATCCTTCGTGCGGCTGCAGGAGGAGCTCTCCCTGATTGACGACTACATCGAAATCGAGCAGGTGCGGTTCGGCAGCCGCCTTCGATTCGAGAAGAACGTGGACGAGGCCGCTTCCGCTGCCCTAGTGCCGAGCATGATCCTGCAGCCGCTCGTCGAGAACTCCATCAAGCACGGAATCGGCCCCAAGCTCGGGGAAGGCACGATCTGGCTGCGTGTCCGGCTGGGGACCGGGCGGCTTCAGATCGAGGTGGAGGACGATGGCCTGGGCATTCCGGTCGAGGACATGCCAAGTGTCTTCCGCAAGGGAATCGGCGTTAGCAACGTCCGCGAGCGATTGGAAATGCTGTTCGGCAGCGACTTCCAGTTCGCCTTCGAACCCCGCCAGGGCGGGGGCGTCCGGGTCCGCATCCAGATCCCGGAACTTCACGAGGCGGATCGCGGGGAGAACCGGTCCAGCGCCGAGGCAGCCTCCGCCTGACTCAGTCGATTGCCGGATCGACGTCGCTCTCGATGAGCCACGTCCCGATCTCCATCTCCCCGGCTAAGAACTTCTCGTAGTAGCCTGCCCAGCGCGTGGCGACCGGGTAGGAGTCGAACACGTCGCCCTGCCCGAACATGCGTGGGTCCTGCTGTGCCTCGAGCTCACTGACAAGCTGGGATTCCAGAGCCTCCTTGGCGGGGGCGTACTCGAGGTCCGACGCGAGGTTCCGCACGCAAGCGGGATCCTCATCGAGGTTGTACAGTTCCTCGGAAACCCGCCTGCCGAATGCAAGTTGCCAATACTCCTCGGTCTCGCCAGACCGTCTCAGATCGAGGATCTCGGTCTTGGTCGGGCTGGCGTCGACCGCCGGGTACCCGGTCTCGGGGTTCCCGGCGGGCCATCGCTCTGGGGCGAAGTTCCTCAGGTAGAGGAGGTTGTCCTTGACGATGCCGCGGACAGGGTAGCCTCGGTCCCCGGGGCGCCCGATGTCGTGCCGCTCCTTGCCGATGAGGACATGGTCGCGCTCGGGGTCGACGCGGCCTGACTTGTCCGAGCGCAGGATGTCCAGCAGGCTGTGTCCCGCAGCGGGCTGCATGCCCGAAGACGCCCATTCCACGCCGGCTGCGTCGAGCATCGTTGGCGCGAGGTCGACGAAGCTGACGAAGTCATCCACGGAGCGGCCGGGATGAGGCACCTCGTCCAGCCACATCATGGCGAGCGGCAGGTGGTTGGACAGCTCGTACTTCTGGGCCTTGACCCGGGGGAAGGGCATTCCGTTATCGGACGTGACGATGACCAAGGTGTTTGCCAGCTCCCCTCGCTCCTCCAGCATGCTCAGCATTCGGCCCAGATGCAGGTCGAAGTGCTCGATCTCGTATGCGTAGTCGAGCATGTCGTGTCGGACCGTTTCACTGTCCGGCCAGAACGGATAGACCTCGTCGATATCCTCGAGGCTCTTGCCGCCCAGATCCGCGCCCGACCGGAACTCGTATGCCCGGTGCGGCTCTCTGGAGCCGTACCAGAAGGCCCACGGCTCGCCTTCCGGGGCCGCGGCGAGGAAGTCCTCGAAGTTTCCTGCGTAGTCGGACCTGGCAATGAACGGCGTGGGAGGGTCGGCTTCGCGGCTATTGAACGGGGTCCCGATCAACAGCCGGGGATTGCCGTCTGCGTCTTTCGCGACGCCCGGCGCCCATCCCTTGGTGGTCATCCCGACGAAGTACCCGTTTTCCTGTAGGGCCTCGGGGAACGTCTTGAATTCCAGAGGGAAGAAGGCCATGTGGTTGCCCGCTGGTCCGAGTTGCCAGGAGTTGCGCCCGGTCAGGATCGAGGCACGGGAGGGTGCGCACTTCGCGTTGGGGGTGTACGCGTTCTGGAACAGGACACCGTCCCGTGCAACGCGGTCGAAGTTGGGGGTGCTGACCCATGTCGTCCCGTATGCGCTCATGTGCGGGTACGAGGCGTCGTCCGCGATCGCGAACAGGATGTTCGGCCTCGGTGTACGATCCGTGGAACAGGACGTCAGAAGCGCCGCCATCCACAGTGCAGCGGTCAGGTACGGAGTCATCGCCGACGTCGAGGGTACCACGGTCTCGTGGACTAATCCGCCTGATCGCTCTTGGCCGCTGGGCGGCGCCCGCCGCCGAGCGGGTGGTAGAGCGCTCCGGCTTCAATCCGTCAACATGTGACCGCCCTTTCCCTACGACCGGAGCCGTCACCAATGACGAGGTCGCGGGAGCCCAGGGCCCCTCGTCGAATTCGAACTCTACAAATGCCCCTACCCGTACGTCAGTGTTGCAGAAGCGGGAACGAAGTGTTTTAATGTACCAGAGGAATCAAATATGAAGCCGTATCATTTCGACTCGGGTCCGACTCTACGAGCAATTAGCACAAATGACGTAGGTGCTCCATCTTCATTGCCGGTCACGTTCAGACACGTTCGGGTTATGAAATCAGCGCCCTCCGTGACAAGGGAGTCTGGTTTGGCACCGTAAGACTGTGCCGAGACTGTTGGCATGTAGTTTCGCCCAAGAAGTAAGACGTGAAAAAATCACCATCTGAGTACTGGTTGATCTCAGCAAGCGTTGTTGTGACGGCGGAATACCACAATCCGTCAATCCTGAATCCTGACTTTCTGAAGGCCAAAGGAATCGTACCGGCGGATTGGAAGACAGACCAAGTGGTTGTCACGTCGCAGTTTTCTGCCATCCAATTTGCAAACGGCGTTACTTGGACGGTCGATCAGTCAAACCTAACCGTCACCGAGGACTGCAACTCTGGATTCAAGGACTCATACAGAATCCACGACCTTGTAAAACACTACTTGGCGAAGTTACCACATGTTCCATACCGTTCCCTTGGATTGAACTGTGTCGCCGCTTCCAGAATGAACTCCGCGGAAGACTGGCTGACCAAACGATTCTTAAGAGATGGAGCTTGGCTACACGGGGAAGGGGCGATCGACACCATGATCCCAAAGTTCACTCTTCAGGTAGACGAATCAGCCACGTGCATTTTGACGTTTGACTGTGAAGAATTGAAATACGGCGACTCGCTGCTAGTCCCATCCGTCATTGTTAACTGCAATGTTCACCATCAAGGTCCTCTTGACGCCAAGGGCCTCTGCAATGCAATCGATCAATGGCCCACGAGGCAACAATTCGTGATCACCGCACTACAGCGCTTACTCGAGGATTGACAAAGATGAAGATTTCGTCTCAGGTAACAAGCACAGATGATAGTCACCCATCTATCTTCGTAGGAAACCTTGGGCCTAGTGCCAATAAGAGAGCAGGTCGGGGTACCGATAGTCCACGCGGATGGCGAGTTTTGGGCCAAGCATCAAAGCCATTGACAAGCGCGGTGCCCTCGCTTGTCTGGGATAGAGAGGCTTGGATTTTTGGTGCACTGGATACCCAATTTGTTAAGCCAAAGAGGGCCTCTAGCACCGCATGCTTGACAATCGAAGAATCAACGGCTTACGCGAGGATAGATTGGAAGCTCCATGTCCAGCGAGCGACTAGCCACAGAGAGATCACCGATCTTCTTCGGGTGTTCGGGCGAATTTGCATTGCTAATCGTCTTGATTACCTTCACGAACAATGTGAAGAAGATTCGGAAGATCAACCGCTTAACCTCGAATCGACGCGCACCCTTGCTAAGTTCACGTTGACTGAAGGATGGATGCCTAGGCCGCAACTGGGCGTAACACCTAATGGATTCTTGACCAGTCAGTGGAGACTCCAACCAGACGGAATTGTTGCAATGGAATTTCATGAAGGTGATTGGCTCCGATTTGTAGGCATTGAGGGGAAATTACAACCTAGTGACCGTCGAATTAGGATCAGCATCGACGGAACATTGCACGATGTAGTCGACCACTTGGGTCGATTTTTTGCAGAGCCATGAGTACAGGGTTGGTCGGTAAGCCACTTCCAGGCAGCGACACCGTATCTCGCTACTGTAAGCCTACTACGATTGAAGATGGTCAACCAACACCCGGTGCATTTCTCCCACGAACTGGTGAAGACCACATTTCTGTCAACTGGCTTGGCTGCTTGAAAGCGGACAACATTGAGGATTCCATTTCTCAAGTGCGCCAACGACTCCTCCATCGCCTAACTCTCAAGGCTAATGGGCGGATCGTGGTCTTGGGAGTCGGCGACGTTAGGGAATCCGGTGCGAAGTATCAGAGGACTATTGACGTGATATACTTGCCGAGCTCCCAAGATTCTTCTCACGCCGGCATCGTCGGAATTCTTCAGAGCGATTTCGAGATCGCCACGGAAATTGTGAGGACCATTTCTCACGATCAGGTTTACCCCGCATTGAGCTAGTAGCCTAATCGAATGTCAAGTCCAGACTCTGCCATTGAGCGATAACGATGAGGAGTCAGGTTCAGGGTTCATGGCTTCGACGGAACTGATGCATGGGGTGTCCGTGCTGAACTGATTCAACTCGGGACGTAGAGGGAATTCCAGTCTCAGCAGTACCGTGCCACAAGTGCAGCTGCCGCGAATCCGCGCGCAGGTGCCTTTGGGGCATGACCGGGGCCCGCCATCCTTGGGCAGGGGCCGGATGCCGAGAAGCTAGTCCTGTTGCTGGCCTCGCTCATCGAGTGTGGGTGGGATTCGCCTATGGCCGCGGGACTCCAGTCGGGACAATATTGCGTGGCCGCACGCGCACGTTGAAGACACTGCGGAGGCGCCCGCCGGGCAGCAGGTCGGGACAATTGCCATTGTGAACGGCCAACGGCTACGGTCGTCGGCTTGAAGACCTCGCTTGTGGCTGCCACGGGCAAGCCGCGAAGACCCGATGATGATGCCGTTACGATGAGGCAGCTGTCGGCCGTTCGAAAGGATGGCGGAGTCCACCGTACATTCGCCATCTGCCTGTCCAAGCAACCTGGACCAGGTCGGCCCAGCATTGACCGCGGTGCGATCTTGCCCACTTACTCCTGCGTGCACTTCCATGACGACCGCGCGCATTCCGCTCCAAGGCATCAGGCCAGGCCGAGTCCGTGTGCGATGCGGTCTAGGTGCCATTTTCTGTCGCCATACGTGAACTCGCAGGCCTTGGCGCGCTTGAGGTACAGGTGTAGGTCCTGTTCCCAAGTGAATCCCTGGCCGCCATGGAGCTGGATGGCGGCCTCTGCGCATTCCACCAGCATCGTGTTCGCCGTCGCCTTGGCGATGGACGCGGCCTCCCCGAGCCCTTCGGGCTGCTCGTCGGCGACGGCTGCCGCGTAGTATGCCGCCGTACGGCCCTTCTCGATCTTGATCAGCATGTCGGCTGCTTTGTGCTGTACCGCCTGGAACGTGCCGACCGGCCGGCCGAACTGCTTGCGGTTCTTGACGTACTCCACCGTCATGTCGAGCACCTGGGCGGCCGAGCCGACCATCTCCGCAGCCAGCGCAATCGTGGCCTTGTCCACCGTGGCTTGAAGGTCGGCAATCGTTCCAGTTCCGATCCGCTCGAGCGTTCCGGGCTTGCACGTCACCTCGAACAGCTGGCGCGTGGCGTCCATCGAGTTCTGGTTCGAGATCGTCGGGCCGTGTGCGACACAAAGCTCCACAGCATTCCCACCGGTCCGGCACAGGACGAGTACTAAGTCGGCGGCCCCCGCCTCGGGCACGAATCTCTTGGTCACGGTCCCGCCCCCGTTCGGTTCCAGCAGCATCGGCGTCCAGCCCGACCCAGCCTCGTAGATTCCTACCGTCGCCTTCGTGCTTCCTTCCGCTAGGTCCGGGAGATACTGCTGCCTGGCCGCGTCGGTGCCCATCGCCTCGAGCGCGGCCGCAGCGAGGACGCCGCTGGCATGCAGGGTCCCCGGCACCAGCCGACGCCCCGTTTCCTCCATCAGCACGGCGAGGTCGAACATGCCCAGCCCCAGACCGCCGTTGTCCTCGCTTACGAGCAGGCCCGCCCAACCCAGTTCTGCCATCTTGCTCCACACTGCCTCGGTTGCGGAGGCGCTGTCGGAGGGGTCCAGCAGCCGGCGCAGTTCAGCAGTCGGCCATT
The DNA here is from genome assembly GCA_965263255.1 of Bryobacterales bacterium. Lineage (GTDB taxonomy): Bacteria > Acidobacteriota > Terriglobia > Bryobacterales > UBA6623 > VXMF01. Next base: position 3,719,626 of record CBDHHA010000008.1, on the reverse strand, counting down.
CGGCATTCAGGAAGTCCCGTGCCGAGTCGCGAATCTGAGTCTGGTCCTGATTCAGGCTGAAGTCCACGTCTCAATCTCCCCTATCCGCGCGGCAGGCCGAGCACTCGCTCGGCAATGATTGTGCGAAGGATTTCCGACGTTCCTCCCTCGATCGTGTTCGCCCTGGAGCGCAGGTAGCCGAACTGCCAGGTCTTCTCGAACGACTCGCCGTCATCGGCCAGCGACTCGGTCCCCCAGGCGGACATCGTCTCCGAGTCTCCCCCGGCCCCCCCGCCAGCCAGCAGGGGCGCATCCGGGCCAAGCGTCGCGAGTCCCACCTCCTGCAGGCGCTGGTTCATCTCGGCCCAGGCCACCTTGACGATCGACGACTCGAAGCCGAACAGCCGTGAGGAGAGGCGCTCGCAGGTCATCGTCAGGCACTGGCTATCCGCGTATGCCTGGGCGACGGCGCGGGCGTCCTGGGGATCGAGCGGGATGTCGCGGCCCCGGACGCCGTCTAGCAGCCTGTCGAACTGCTGCTGCAGCCGGACGCTGAGGTTGATCGAGATGTTCGCCCGCTCGCGCGTGAACGTCTTCATGCCAGCAATCCAGCCCTCGTTCTCGGCCCCGACCCTGTTCGCCTTCGGGACCCGCACGCCATCGAAGAATATCTCCCCGAACTCGGCCTCGCCCGTGATCTGGCGCAGTGGCTTGACCGTCACCCCGGGGCTCTTCATGTCGACGATCAGCGCGGTGATGCCCTTGTGGCGAGGGGCGTCGGGATCAGTCCGCGCCAGCAGCCAGACGTAATCGGCAATCAGCGAGTTGGATGTCCAGATCTTCTGGCCCGTGACGATGTAATGATCCCCGTCGTCGATCGCCCGGGTCTGCAGCGAGGCGAGGTCGGAACCGGCGTTGGGCTCGGAGAATCCCTGGCACCAGATCTCCTCGGCGGTAAGCATCGGCTTCAGGTAGCGTCGCTTGTGCTCCTCGCTTCCGACCGCGATCAGCGCCGGGCCCGCGATCATCAAGCCGATGTTGTTGATGTTGTGCGGCACTTTGGCACGGCCGGCCTCTTCGTTGTAGATGACCTGCTCGCGGAAACCGAGGCCTTGCCCGCCATACTCAGCCGGCCAGGTCAGGCCAAGCCAGCCGGCCTCGTAGAGCTGTCGTTGCCATGCCTTCATAGCAGCCACGTCGTGCCTGTCGATGCTTGGAGTGTTCGCCTCGAGCCAGGCACGCAGGCGTTCGCGGAACGCGGCTTCGCTTGGCGTGTCTTGGAGTCTTGCCATGGGCCTTGCGGCAATTGTACACTCCCACGCCCGAGTCCTAGATCGAGGTAGTGCTGCAATCCGAATCGCATCACTAGAAATAAAGTATGGATTTGGCAAGGATGCGAACATGCGCTGATGCGTTGTCCAATCTGACGTGTGTTATAGTTTTTCCATGTTATGCAGGCGGAGGCCTTGCCGAGTCATCAGGTCAGAGCAGGTCCACGCATCAGGTCCGTTTCCGGTTCCGGGAAGGCTGGCATGACGTTACCGAAACAGATTGAGGGTGAGCCAATGCCCGTCCAATTCGGTCTCGATTCCATGGGACCGCCCCCACGCGAGACCATACAGATTAGTCGGGAGCACGGCGCCTTGATAGGGTCGGCTTGCCGCGCACTCGATCGCCTGGCAGGGGCCGTCGCAGCCATGCCGCTTGCTGGGGCGCATCGGAAGATGCAGCTTCGTTCGGAGGCGGTAGCCTCAAGCATCTTGGACGGGAACCAAGTTTCCGTGTCCGACTTGCTGGCGATTGAGGCAGGGCTCTCTTCGCCGGAGGACCGACCCGCGGCTGGCCTTGCCCTGCAGGCAGCCCGCAGCGCCGAACTGGCGACTGACCGGGAACGAGCCGGAGACCTTCATCCTGACGCCCTGGCAGGACTGCTGGATGTTCTCGATCCGGGCGCGTCCTCGACGCAGGGGGCCGAAGCCCCGGGGGCGGAGTATCTTGCGCGCATCCTTGTTGGGAAGCCGGGGCGACACGGGGTACCGGAGCTCGTCGACATTGCCATCACCCAGGGGATGGTGGAACTCACGGGCCCGTTCGGTGAAACCAATGGCATCGCCGGACGCATTGCTGCATTCGTGCTACTCGACCGGCACTGCGGCGCTGGTGTGGGGCTTGCTCGCTTCCTCGCTCACCACCAGGAAGAGTACCGAGAGGCTCTCGACTCGATTGCTCGATCGAGCACATGGGGCGACTGGATTGGCTTCTTCGTGAGAGCAGTCACGGAGTCAGCAATCGACTCGCTGGACCAAGTCTCGCGATTCGTCGCGCTTCGCGAGAAGCACCGCGATGCAATGATTGCCACACTCGGCTACGCGGTGTCCAAGGCGCTTGTTGTGCAGGACCGGCTTTTCTGGCTGCCCATCGCGACGGTGTCCGACGTGCAGAGGGTCACGCAGACGTCGTATGTTGCGGCCAACACTCTGGTCGGGCGCCTGGCCGACCTGGGAGTCCTGGAGGAAGTGACGGGCTACCGGCGCAACCGCGTCTTCGGCTATGGCCGGTACACGACCCTGTTCAGCGTCGGCGGCCAGGTTTGGCAGCGCCTCCCGGCTGCCTCGACGCGGGGCGCCGTTCCGAAGACGCGGCGTCGTGCTCCCGCTCCACCGCCCGCGCCGTCCCCAGAGCCCAAGCCCGCCCCGCGTAAGAGCCCGAAACCGACCGCGGATCACCTCCTATGACGTGGACCCGCCCGGCCGCTCGCCCGGCCCCCCGTCTAGATGTGGGTGACGCAGCTTCCATGCAACTTGCCGGAGGATCGCTTGGAGAATGCGGGCATCCTCGGGCGCGAGCCGCAAGCGACCGACGAACCGCCTGAGCTTGCGCGTCTGCGCCTCCGCGCCGTCGTCGTGCAGGAATCCCGATTCGTCGAGAATCGGCAGCAGCATCCCGAGGATCCGATCCCGGACTCCGGCGCTCACGCCTTCGGGGGTCCGCAGGCTCGGCAGCGGCGCAGCGTTGCGAGCGATCTCGTAGCAGCAGATGGCGACCGCCTGGCCAAGATTCATCGACGGGCAGGCGTCGCTGGTCGGGATCGAGAGGACCCAGTCGCAATGGCTCAGGTCCTCGTTGGAAAGACCGAATTTCTCGGAGCCGAATACCAGAGCCGCCTTGCGGGTCTCCAGATGGGTGCGGATCGGAATCGCGCCTGCAGGGAGCTCGCGGCGGACGTGCCGCTGCTTGCGGGCCTCCAGCCCGCTGCTGCCAACGATCAGTTCGGCTTCGGCCAGGGCCTCGGCCAGGTCGGATGTCACTCGTGCCTGTTCCAGCACCGCCGAGCCTCCTGCCGCAGATCGAGCCGACCGGAAAGCCGCCTCGTACGGCCGCACGCACCAAAGGTCGGAGAACCCGAAGTTGAACATCGCCCGGGCCGCCGCGCCGATGTTGAGCGAGTTGCGGGACGAGACCAGAACAATCCGGAGGTTATCTTGCCAGCACCCCATCCGGCCCTTTCCCCAGGCCGGCCTACGACCGCAGCATCTGTCTGAGCACGTACGGGAGGATTCCGCCGTGGCGGTAGTACTCGACCTCCTTCGGCGTGTCGATCCGCACTCGCGCGTCAAAGGAGGTGACCTGGCCTCCGTCGTCACCCGAGACCTCGACGCGGACCGTCTTCGCGGAACCGTCTCCGAGGCCCTTGATGCTGAAGGTGCCGTGGCCTGAGAGTCCGAGCGTCGTGCGGTCCTGCCCTTCTAGGAATTGCAGCGGAAGGATCCCCATGCCGACGAGGTTCGACCGGTGAATCCGCTCGTAACTCGCTGCGATGACCGCCCGGACGCCCAGCAAGCTAGGACCCTTCGCGGCCCAGTCCCGCGACGAGCCGGTTCCGTACTCGCGTCCAGCGATCACGATCAGGGGAGTGCCCTCCTCCCGATAGCGCACCGCAGCGTCGTAGATCGACACCAGGTCACCGCCGGGAAGGTGCAGCGTCCATCCGCCCTCGGTGCCGGGGGCAAGTAGATTCCGCAGGCGGACGTTCGCGAACGTGCCGCGCATCATGACCTCGTGGTTGCCCCGGCGCGACCCGTAGGAATTGAAGTCCTTCGGTGCGATTCCGAGTCCTTGCAGATAGGCACCGGCCGGACTGTCCGCCTTGATGGCCCCAGCCGGGGAGATGTGGTCGGTGGTGACGCTGTCGCCCAGGACGGCCAGGGCCCTCGCGCCGAGGATGTCCGACACCTCTCCAGGCGTTGCACCCATTCCGTCGAAGTACGGGGGCCGCCGGACATAGCTCGAATTCTCGTCCCACGCAAACAGTGCAGAATCCGTCGCCTCAAGCTCGCGCCAGCGGTCGCTGCCGGTGTAGACGTTCTCGTAGCTGGACCTGAACATGTCGGAATCGACGACGCTGCCGATGATGTCCGAGATCTCCTTGGCCGACGGCCATAGGTCCCGCAGGAAAACCGGATTGCCGTCCAGATCGTCCCCGAGGCTGTCGCGGGTGATGTCGACATCCATGCTGCCGGCAATCGCGTAGGCCACGACTAGGGGCGGGGATGCGAGGTAGTTGGCGCGCACTTCCGAATGCACGCGGCCTTCGAAGTTGCGATTTCCGGACAGCACCGACGCGACAACCAAATCTCCCGCGCGTATGGCGTCGGACACCTCCGCTGGCAGGGGGCCCGAGTTGCCGATGCAGGTCGTGCAGCCGTAGCCGACCAGATTGAATCCGATCATGTCCAGGTAGGTGTCCAGCCCCGCCTTGGCGAGATAGTCGGTGACCACCTTGGAGCCAGGAGCCAGACTGGTCTTGACCCAGGGCTTGACCTGCAGCCCCCTCTCAACGGCCTTCTTCGCAACCAGTCCCGCTCCCACCATGACGGCCGGGTTCGAGGTGTTGGTGCAGCTTGTGATCGCAGCGATCACCACGGCGCCGTGCCGCAGCTCGCACTCCGATCCGCGGATCACGGTCCTGACGCCCGAGGTCGCTTCCGCAACCGCCGCTCGCGTACCGGTGCCGCCCGAGCCAAGTGCGGCCAGCGCGTTGTCCAGGACCGTCGCGAATGACTTCTGGGCCTCGCTCAGCTCGATCCGATCCTGCGGGCGCTTCGGGCCCGCTATCGAGGGGACCACATCGCCCATTTCGAGCCGAAGCGTGTCCGAGTACGAGGCTGCAGGGCTGCCGGACTCACGGAAGAACCCCTGGGCTCTCGCATAGGCTTCGACCAAGTCGACCTGCTCGGCGGAGCGGCCGCTGAGCCGAAGGTAGGCCAGCGTCTCGGCATCGACCGGGAAAAGGCCGCAGGTAGCGCCGTATTCGGGAGCCATGTTGGCGATCGTTGCACGGTCCGCAAGCGGCAATTCGTCAAGGCCATCTCCGAAGAACTCCACGAACTTGCCTACGACGCCGCGGGCTCGCAGCATTTCAACGACCGTCAGAACCAGATCGGTAGCCGTCGCTCCCTCCGCGAGACGGCCGGTCAGCTCGAAGCCCACGACTTGCGGGATCAGCATCGAGACCGGCTGGCCCAGCATGCCGGCTTCTGCCTCGATGCCGCCGACCCCCCAGCCGAGGACACCGAGGCCGTTGATCATCGTGGTGTGCGAGTCGGTGCCCACCAGGGTGTCCGGGCAGACCCAGCGCTCCCCGTCACGATCGTAGGTGAATGCCACGCTCGCTAGGTACTCGAGATTCACCTGATGGACGATGCCCGTCTCTGGAGGCACGACCCGGAAGTTCCGGAAGGCGTTCTGGCCCCACTTCAGGAACTGGTACCTCTCCCGGTTGCGCTGGTATTCGAGCACGCTGTTCAGCGAGAGGGCCGAGCTGGATGCGAAATTGTCCACCTGCACGGAGTGGTCGATCACGAGGTCGGCAGGCTGCAGCGGGTTGATGTCGCCCGGGGTACCGCCCATCCGGAGCATCGCGTCCCGCATCGCCGCCAGATCCACGACCGCCGGGACGCCCGTGAAGTCCTGCATCAGCACGCGTGCCGGACGGTACGAAATCTCCTTCGACGGTGCCGCCGATGGATCCCAATTCAGCAGCGCGTCGATATCGGCCCGGGTGACGCTGCTTCCGTCCTCGTGCCGGAGCAGATTCTCCAGCAGGATCTTCAGGGAATACGGCAGCCGTGCGGCCGCGTCGCCGAGGCCCCCGAGGCGATGGTAGAGGTAGCCGACTCCGTGGTTGACGATGGAGTCCCTTGTCGAGTACGAGTTCATGCGACAGCCTTCCTAGCTTCCCGGAACGACCGACTGTCATGCGCAGCCGGCAGCCTGTGTCGCGGGAAGCCCCTCGTTCCCATTCTCCCACCCGCGTTTCGGAGGCGGCAAACTTGTCGGTCCAATGGTCCCGGAACCCAGATCCGCAGCCCAGATGGGGAGGCACCCTGCACCCATAGCAGCGCAGCATCGCGCACAGCTCCGACAGTCGCTGCGGCCCTGGAGCGTGTGTTGTCTGCAGAGTCCTCCTTGCATCGTCGAAGCCATCGGCGACGCCGGCCGTCCCTCCTGACGACGCATCCTGGCGCACGCCCTCGGTCAGTCACATAGCTCCTCGAGAAGCCTGTTGGGGGGCACGTGCCTCTCATCGCCGAAGCGACTGCAAATACGCAGGGTAGACTCAACCGGTGAGCCAGGACGAGTTGCTTCGAGTGCTTCGCGCCCTTGACGACGCTGAGGCAGAGTACGTGTTGACCGGGGCAGTTGCCATGGGTCTGCACGGGGTGGTGCGGGCCACAGAGGACGTGGATCTGCTCCTCAAGCCGACGGCCGACAACGTCGCGCGGCTACGCAGCGCGCTGGGCTCCGTCTACCCGGCTGATCCGTGTATTGCGGGGATCCGGAGCGAGGACTTGCTACGCGATTACCCGGTGGTCCGGTATGGTCCTGACGGCAGCAATCTCTCCTTCGTCATACTTGCCAACCTTGGTGACTCCGAGGACTTCGTCTCGATCGAGGCACAGACGATCGAAGTCCAGGGGATTCCCGTGAGTGTTGCCAGCCCGCGGGCGCTCTATCGACTCAAGGCCGGCACGCTGCGGCCAATCGACCATCGGGACGCTGCAGCACTGAGGGAACAATTCGATATACCGGAGGACGAGTAGATGCCGGTCCAGCGCTTCCGTTCGATCGAGGAGATGAGTGCTGCGCCCGTTCCCAACCGCAATCATGGCGACAACTTCGAGCGTTTCGTGCGGCACAACGCCCAGATCTGGATGCTCGCCAATCGGTCACTTCCGCGCGGCGTGACCAAGTTCCGGACCTTGGAGGAGGCCCAACGGGCCAGGGATCTAGCCAGATTGCCGCGCGATCGAAGTCCCGGTCGGCATGATTGAAACGCGAGGTGTAGTACCTGCTCTACCATGGCTCGGACTAGACGAGGGCTTTCGGGGCAGGCGCACGGAGACGTCAGCTGTACCCGGGCGAGGGCGAGCCTGTCTTCAATGGATGGGATCCCAGCAGCGACATGCGGCTCCAAGTCTACTGACGCCCCACCGAGCCGTTGTAAGGGCCCTGAGCCACTCGATCCAAGCCCCGCGCTAGCGTCTCAAGTGCGCCTTAAGCGCATCAGAAATATCACCGCGATGCAAGACTCCAGGCGCTGACACCCTAGACACGATGATGCCGTTCTGGTCGACCACAATGGTCGTTGGAAGCTCCATCACGCCATAGCTTGAGAATGTTGACGAACCTTCGTCCAGAAGTGTGGGGTAGTCGACCTGTCGTGCATCGAGTAGGCTCCTTGCCTGTCCAGGACTCCCATCAATCACACTCATCACCGCCAAATCGGATCCTTTGTGTTTCTCCTGCAACCGCTGTAGGTTTGGCAAGTCCTTCCGGCAGGGCCCGCACCACGTCGCCCAGAAGTTGAGTAGCAGGGTCCTGCCTCTGAAATCCGATGATCGGTATTGGTTCCCTTCGAGATCTGCCAATGCGAACTCCGGTGCTGGCGAGCCGACGGTTGCGACCGCAGGCTCATTCGTGGGCCTGTCGCGCAGGTCAGGAGGGATCCGAAGGTTGTCGCCGAGCCTCCGCGAGAATTCCTCGACGAGAGACTGCCTTGCACCCCCGTCGCGAGGCAGCCTTACGAAGGCGTAGCGGTGTTGGGCTGCCGTCGACTGAAGATTTAGCCAGCGATCCTTCCGTGGGTGACTGCGAGCGAAATAGACCGCATTCGGTATACCGATCCAAGCTCCGACCAAGGCTGCGGCGGAAACGGGCTCGCCGGCGGCGCCGGCTACAGCGGCAATGGCCGATATGATGATGGCCAGCCGTTTCAACGCCTTGGGATACTGCCTTCGAGAATCGTGGTGGCGACCTCGTCGCAAGATCACTGCACCGTACTCGAACCCCTCGGGCGCCTCACCCTCGACCTGGAGAGTCACCGCAGACTCCCGGAACGTCAAGGACGCCTCCCGGACGGGTCCGTCGAGTATCCTTGCCCTCAGCCCCGAGACAACGCTTTCGACCTGCCTCGGCGACTCTGGCGGGCCCTCGAGAGATTGGCCTGAGAGCGGAGCTAGCAAGCCCGTACACACCGCTGCTGGGATGAGCATCCGCCGCGATGTTACGCCCCAAGTCCGTCGCACGGCCCTCAGTGTAAGGCTGCTAGAGACCATCTCGCGAATGCCACGTCACTACGTATGGCCACATTCGGGCTCCAAGCAGCGGATCCAGACGTTGATTGCGACGGCGCGGATGATCTTGGACGGCGGTCTGCAGCCGTTCCGCATGGACTGAAGTCCTTCCGACTCGTACCCAACTGCACCGGCGGCTGGCCACCAAGCGGCAGAACACTGCCAGGCCGCCGGCACTCATTGCGCGGATCGGGGCTTGCCGTTCAGTAGTTGGGTCGCAACGGGTGTGCGTGTCCCTCTGAATTCTCCACAAGGGTGAACCACCAACACTCCAGGACCGGGGCCCGCTGACAATGCCGAAACGGCCGAACTGATCGTCGCCGCTGCTTCCGTGGATTCCTGAGTGCGACCTAAATTCATTGTTTATAACGAGTTAAAGTGACTAGCCGCACTGAGCGAAGTTGCCTTTCTCTAATTCGCGCCGTGCGATCCCCCTCGGGGTGTCGCCGCCGAACTCTTCGACTGTGGTGATCCGCCCCCGCAACGCTCGACTCACCGCGTACGTCGCGGACCGTCCGGGTTGACTGAGAGCTCCGAACCAGGTCCGAGACCCCGCACGCGGTCAACGAACGCAATCCCGGCTGTGCCCGCGCGAAAGCGACTCTGTCCTCAATGGGATCCTAGTAGCGACAGGCGGCTCCAAACCAACTGACGCCCCGCCGAGCGGTTGTCAGGGCTCTGAGCCACTTGATCCAACCCCTGCACTAGCGTCTCAAGTGCGCCTTGAGCGCATCAGAAATATCAGCGTGATGCAAGACTCCAGGCGCTGACACCTTAGACACGATGACGCCGTTCTGGTCGATGACAATGGTTGTTGGAACCTCCATCACGCCATAGCTTGAGAATGTTGACGAGCCTTCGTCCAAGAGCGTGGGGTAGTCGACCTGTCGTGCATCGAGTAGGCTCTTCGCCTGTTCAGGACTCCCATCAATCACAGTCATCACCGCCAAATCGGATTCTCTGTGCTTCTCCTGCAAACGCTGTAGGCTTGGCAAGTCCTTCCGGCAGGGCCCGCACCACGTCGCCCAGAAGTTGAGAAGCAGGGTCCTGCCCCTGAAATCCGATACTCGGTGGTGGTTTCCGTCGAGATCTGCCAATGCGAACTCTGGTGCCGACGAGCCGACCGCAGCGATCAGCGGCTCCTTCGTGGACCCGTCCGTGGACCTGTCGCGTAGGTCAGGAGGGATCCGAAGCTTGCCGCCAAGCCTACTCGAGAATTCCTCGATGAGAGACTGCCTTGCACGCCCACCACGAGGCAGCCTTACGAACGCGTAGCGATTTTGGGCTTCCGTCGACTGAAGATTCAGCCAGCGATTCTTCCATGGACGGGCGACCGCGAAGTAGATCGCATTTGGGATACCAACATAGATTCCTACTCCGGCTGCCGCGAGAGCGGGCGCCTCGAGTGCACCGCCTATGGCCGATAGGGCCGAATAGATGATGGAATACCACTTCAACCCTGCCGGATACATTCGAGAAATGTGGTGGTGGCCTCGTCGCAAGATCAATGCGTCGTACTCGAACTCCTCAGGCGCCTCGCCCTTCACCTGGAGGGTCACGGTAGACTCCCGGAACGTCAAGGATGCCTTACGGACAGGTCCGTCGAGAATCCTTGCCCTCAGGTCCGGGACCACGGTTTCAGCCTGGCTCGACGACTTTGGCGGGTTCTTGAGAGATTGGGCCGACAGCGGGACGAGCAGGCCAGTACACACCAAGGCTGGGATGAGCATCCGGCCTGTTGTGGAGTCCAAAGTCCGTCGCATGGCGCTCAGTGTAACTCCGGCGGCGAAACATGTCGCGCCTGCGCACCTCACAATGCTGGCACGCATCCGGGTCCAAGCAGCGGGTCCAGAAACTGATTGCGATGGAGGAAGGGATCCACCACCGCAGAATGCAGCCGTTCCGGAGGACCTGAATTCCTACCGACTCGCATCCAGCTGCGCCGGCGGGCAACCACCAAGCGACAGAACACTGTCAGGCCGCCGGGACTCATTGCCCGGATCTGGGCTTGCCGTTCAGGAGTTGGGTCGCAACGGGTGTGCCTGTCCCCCTGTTTCTCCACAGGGGGTGAACCACCAACACTCCAAGACCGGGACCCGCTGACAATACCGAAACGGCTGGGCTGATCCTCGCCGCTGCTTCCGTGGATTTCTGAGTGCGACCTAGATTCTTTGTTTGTAACGAGTCACAGTGGCTAGCCGCATTAGGCGAAGTTGCCTTTCTCTAATTCGCGAGTTGCGATCCCCGTGGGGATGTCGCCGCCGAACTCTTCGACTGTGGTGATCCGTCCCCGCAACGCTCGACTCACCGCGGACGTCGCGGACCGTCCGGGGTGCCTGAGCTCCGAACTAGGTCTGAGACCCGTGACGCGGTCAACGAACGCAATCCCGGCCGTGCCCGCGCGAAAGCGACCCTGTCCTCAATGGGATCCCACTAGCGACAGGCGGCTCCGAGTCAACCAATGCCCCGTAGGTCGGTTGTCCAGGCCCCGAGCCATTCCATCCAGCCCCCGCACTAGCGTCCCAAGTGCGCCTTGAGCGCATCAGAAATATCAGCGTGATGCAAGACTCCAGGCGCTGACACCTTAGACACGATGACGCCGTTCTCGTCGATGACAATGGTCGTTGGAACCTCCATCACGCCATAGCTTGAGAACGTTGACGAACCTTCGTCCAGGAGTGTCGGGTAGTCGACCTGTCGTGCATCGAGTAGGCTCTTTGCCTGTTCAGAACTCCCATCAATCACGCTCATCACCGCCAAATCGGATCCTCTGTGCTTCTCCTGCAAACGCTGTAGGCTTCGCAAGTCCTTCCGGCACGGCCCGCACCACGTCGCCCAGAAATTGAGAAGCAGGGTCCTGCCCCTGAAATCCGATGATCGGTGGTGGTTTCCGTCGAGATCTGCCAATGCGAACTCTGGTGCCGACGAGCCGACCGCAGCGATCAACGGCTCCTTCGTGGACGTGCTGCGCAGGTCGGGAGGGATTCGAAGCTCGCCGCCGAGCCTACTCGAGAATCTCTCCACGAGTGACCGCCTTGCATGCCCGCCTCGAGGCAGCACGACGAACCCGCAGCGGTGCGCGGCCGCCGTCGAGTGAAGATTCAGCCAGCGATTCTCCCATGGACGGGCGGCCGCGAAGTAAATCGCATTGGGTATACCAACATAGACTCCTCCTGAGGCTATCGCCTGAGCGGGTGGCACGAGTGTGCCGCTTATGGCGATTAGGGCCGATAGGGTGATGGAATACCACTTCAACCCTGCCGGATACATTCGAGAAATGTGGTGGCGACCTCGTCGCAAGATCAATGCGTCGTACTCGTACTCCTCAGGCGCCTCGCCCTTGACCTGGAGGGTCACGGCAGACTCCCGGAACGTCAAGGACGCCTTACGGATCGGTCCGTCGAGGATCCTTGCCCTCAGCTCCGGGATAACGGTTTCAGCTTGGCTCGACGACTTTGGCGGGTTCTTGAGAGATTGGGCCGACAGCGGGACGAGCAGGCCAGTACACACCAAGGCTGGGATGAGCAACCGGCCTGTTGTGGAGTCCCAACTCCGGCGCATGGCGCTCAGTGTAACGCCGCCGCCGAAACATGTCGCGCCTGTGCACCTCACAGCCTGTGCACCTCACAGCCTGCGCACCTCCCAATGCTGGCACTCATCCGGGTCCAAGCAGCGGGTCCAGAAATTGAGTGCGACGGAGGAAGTGACCCAAAACCGCCGTATGCAGCCGTTCCGGAGGACCTGAACTCCTACCCACTCGCGCCCACCAGCACCGGTGGGTAGCCACCAAGCGACGGAACACTATCGGTGCTCCTGCGCTCCTTGCTTCGAGTGGAGTTTGACGTCGACGATTTGGGTCACGACGGCTGGCCACTGCTCCCGCTGCCAGCCCGAGGCAACCCTCCTCAACCGAAACCCGCCCCCGGCTGGCTCGTGCCCGGAAACGCTTCGAGAATCCAACGAATACCGCCGTCGGCCCGGTTGCTGATGCTACAGTCCCTCCGCAGGCGGCGTACCAAGGACACTCCGAAATCAAGTCCCGCCTACAATTCCAAAACGGGCGAGTTCCTCCGTTCCGCCGTGGCCGCGGATATTACGGAGCCAGCTAAGTCTATTCCTCAGAGCGGGTTAGAGCCTATCGAAGAGCTAAGCAAAGTTGACTTTCTCTAGTTGTCGTCCAGTGCACGCACTGCTAGCCTCGGCGAGTGCGCCGATTTCCCGAGGAACAGGTCCATGCGCGCATGCGGGCTAAGAACCCTTGGTGGAACGATGGTCGGATTCGCGCGGGCCACAGGGGCATGAAGCGCCGCGCCTACTTCGAGCCTGTGCGAATCTTAGTCGAGGCGGCCGACGTTCGCCGCGCAATTGTTTTAGTGGGGCTGCGCTCGAAGCCCTTGGACTGCCACGAAGTGGTGGGCGACCGACTGACAGCGGGTACGTCGAGATTACGAGGTTGATTTGGGGAAGCTGCTCCGCCAGCGAGCTGCGCACTGGAATGTTCCCCCTACCGCGTCGGCAGCAACCCGGCCGGACCCGCTGCTCGCATTCCGGCACCAACCATAGCGTGCCTCGCGGGGACCGGGTAAAGCTCGGATGACCGCTCTCCGGTTCCGACTCCCCCAAATGGGGCCGGTACGTACTCGGCGTTCCCGCTACAGGCTCGCCTCGGAGAGACTGTTGAGCCCGACACCCGGCGAGTCGGCAGTGCATGGAGTTGCTATCCTGCGATAGATCACTGCGGTAGGACTGTGTCCCACTCGCCCGAGCGATTGCTATGCCCGAGCCCGAATCCCCCACGGAGGCGAAGCCCGCGAGCCCGGATCCCAAGCCGGCAGCGGACCGTCCGGCAAGACCCGCCAAGCGCAAGCCCGCGGAAATGCCGTCCGAACCTTGGCAGGGGGCCCTGCCTGATGCCCTGCGGGAGCGGTTCGGGGACGCCATCGAGAGCACGACGGTCCTCGGGGGCCAGAAACTCGCGATCAGCTCGCTTGCCGTCGCCGGCGATGCCCTCGTCTTCCTTAAGGACGAGCACGGTTTCGACTATCTGGTTGACATCACTGCCGTTCACTGGCCCGAGCGGGAGCGTCAGTTCGACGTCGTTTGGATTCTGTACTCGTTCGAGGCCAACGAGCGCGTTCGCCTGAAGGTAACGGTAGCCGAGGGCGAGAAGGCCCCGAGCGCGACCGCCCTCTACAGTGCCGCCGACTGGCTCGAGCGCGAGGTGTTCGACATGTTCGGCATCGAGTTCGAAGGGCATCCGAACCTTCGCCGCATTCTGCTCCCGGACGAGTGGGACGGATTCCCGCTCCGCAAGGAGTACTCGATCCTGCAGCAGGACGCCGACTGGGTCCGCGAGAACCTCAACATCGAGAGCGCACAGTAATGCCAGCGACGACACTCGCCCCGCCCCCCGCTGCGGACGAAACCCTCCTCGACAGCAACGAGCTCATTCTCAACATGGGGCCGCAGCACCCCTCGACGCACGGCGTGCTGCGGGTGATCCTCAAGCTCGACGGCGAGACAGTTCTCGGGGCCGACTGCGTTATCGGCTACCTTCACCGCGGAGTCGAGAAGATCGCGGAGAACCGGACGTACCAGCAGTTCGCACCCTACGTGGACCGCATGGACTACGTAGCTGCCGTCTCGAACGGCCTGGGTTACTGCATGGCGGTCGAGAAGCTGCTCGACGTGGAGATACCGCCCCGGGCCCAGGCCGTGCGGGTCATCCTCACCGAGCTCAACCGGATCGCCTCCCATCTGCTCTGGCTCGGAACGCACGCGCTCGACATCGGGGCCATCACTCCCGTGTTCCTGTGCTTCCGCGAGCGCGAGGAAGTGCTCAAGATCTTCGAGAACTACTGCGGCGCGCGCCTGACGACCCACGCGTTCCGGATCGGCGGACTGCAGTACGAGACCTACGACACCTTCGAGAAGGAGTGCCTGGCGCTCTGCGACTTGATGGAGGAGCGGATCAAGGAGTACCACAATCTGCTGACCGGGAATCGCATCTGGGTCCGGCGCACCAAAGGGGTAGGCATCCTGGATGCCGCAGCCTGCAAGGACTACGGCGTAACCGGGCCATTGCTGCGTGCGGCGGGCGTCGAGTGGGACTTGCGCAAGGCCCAGCCGTATTGCGGCTACGAGCAGTACGACTTCGACATCCCGACCCTGCCCAATGGCGACACCTTCGACCGGTATATCGTCCGCATGCTCGAAATGGAGCAGTCCTGCCGGATCATCCGCCAGGCCGTGGGCGGAATTCCCGAAGGCCCGATCAAGGGAAAGGTCGGCAAGGTCATCAAGCCCCCGCCGGGAGAGGCTTACGTATCGATCGAGGCGCCCAAGGGCGAGCTCGGCTACTACGTCGTCAGTGACGGCTCCCTCAACCCGTACCGCGTTCGCGTGCGTCCGCCGTCGTTCGTCAATCTCGGAGCCCTCGACAAGATGTGCCGCGGGACCCTCGTCGCTGACGTCGTCGCCATCATCGGGACGATCGACATCGTGCTCGGCGAGGTGGACCGCTAGGACCTGCCATGGAACAGCTGCTCGACAACCCCTACGTTCCGCCGCTCATTATGACGGCGGTGATCGTGCTTGTCTTTCCGCTCATAGCGGGATACATCGTGCTCGCCGAGCGAAAGGTGCTGGCCGACCTGCAGGTGCGCCTCGGTCCGATGCGCGTCGGCCCGTACGGCGTTCTCCAGCCCTTGGCGGATGCGTTGAAGCTGATGCTGAAGGAGGACATCATCCCCTCCCGCGCCGACAAGTGGATCTTCTGGCTCGCCCCGGTCCTGTCCACGTTCACGGCGCTGTCGGCATTCGCGGTGCTGCCACTCAGCGACCGCTTCTTCGTGGCCGACGTGAACATCGGCATCCTGTTCATCCTGGCCATGTCCTCGATCGGCGCCCTCGGGCTCATCCTGGGAGGCTGGTCGGCGAACTCGAAGTACTCGCTGATGGGGTCGCTCCGGGCGGCGGCGCAGATGGTGAGCTACGAGGTCCCGCTGGGCTTCGCGACCGTGACCGCCGTGATGTGCGCGGGCACGCTGTCGATGCAGGGCGTGATCCAGTCGCAACTGGAGCGGGGCGTCTGGGGTGCGTTCGACAACTACGGCTTGATGCTGATCCCTACGGCGCTGTTCATCATCGCCGGGACGGCGGAGACGAACCGCGCACCCTTCGACCTGCCCGAGGCAGAGTCCGAACTGGTCGCGGGCTTTCACACGGAGTACTCGGGCTTCCGCTGGGCCCTGTTCTTCCTCGCCGAGTACGCGGCCATCGTGGTGATCAGCGCCCTTTGCGTGACTCTGTTCTTCGGCGGCTGGCTGCGGCCCTTCCCGAACGTCGAATTCCTGGAAATGCCGCTCAACACCGCGTTCCCGGCGGCGCTCTTCGGCCTGATGGCGCTGGGGTGCCTCAAGGGGGTAGCCAAGCAGGTGATCTTCGGATTCCGGCTGGTGATGGCCGCGCTGGCAGGGGCCTTCCTGCTGGTCGGCGGCCTGTTCCTGCTACCCCAGACAAATCCCTATGCGGTCGGCCTGTTCTGGTTCGCCTTCAAGCTGGCCGTGATGGTGTACCTCTTCATCTGGTACCGTGGCACCTTCCCGAGATTCCGCTACGACCAGCTGATGGACGTGGGCTGGAAGTGGCTGATCCCGATCAGCATGGTCGGCCTGATCGTCAACGGCTGCGTGCAGTTGCTGGCGCGGGGCTAGGGGCGGTCTAGGGACGAATTGCGATAATGGAGGCGGGTCGGCCCATGGCGAACCTTATCAAGACTTTCCTGCTCACGGACCTGTTGAAGGGCCTTTGGACGACCTTCCGGAATCAGCTGCCTTCCAAGGTCGTTACCGAGCAATACCCGCTGGCTCGCCCTCCGGTCGCGGAGCGATATCGGGGTGCGCCGCGGCTGAACACCCATCCCGAAACGGCCGAGACTCTCTGCATCTCCTGCAACTTGTGCGCACTGGCCTGCCCCGAGCAGTTGATCGTGGTCACATCGGAGCGCAATCCCGAGACCAAGCGAAAGGACCTGACGACGTTCACCTACGACGTCTCGCGCTGCATGTTCTGCGGCCTGTGCGAGGACGCCTGCCCGGTCGACGCGCTGGAGCTCACGCAGGACTTCGAGATGGCGACCTACACGCGGGAAGGTCAGATCTGGGACCGGCAGATGCTCGAGGAAGGGCCGCTGCCCGTCCAATACACACACTGACGGAGTCAACCGACTCCCGGTGGTACCCGCGCAAGGATCCCTCCGTTCGGGAGCCCCTTGGCACTCGGTACTGCCTTGAGGAGTTGATGCCGAACTGCATCCGTAGTCCGGCGGAAGTAATCCGCTGGGCCCAACTTCCACGGACCGGATCTCGGCGCGGAGCGTCCAATCCCCAGCTTTGACGAGACGGAGAGTCTCAACTTCAATTGCGTCTGCAGCCGGACAGCAACACCCCTTGACAGCTGGTCCGGCGACATTCCGGACCGCGTGCGGCATCGCTCTGGTAATTGGCTCGCCCGTCCGCGGACACCAGCGCTTCCAGCGGCGAGGCTGGTGTGGGACTTCATCCTGCGCAGGTCGAACGCGCGGTCCGGTCGTAACGTCACTTCGCTCAGCAGAGGGCAGCCGGTGCAAGAATAGGGGCCGGCATAAGGGCTCGTATCCCACGACCTGCCTCGGCGCGCTCAGGTCGGGCTTTCTGAATCACTAAGGCACCTTCCCTGCAGGGATGATGTTGCGAACTCCCTCCAAGCCGAGTATCCTAGGAGCCAATCGATTCCTGTCCAGCAGGACCCTCGTGGCATGGGGCTCCGCTGCTGAATGCTGTCCGGGCATGCTGGGCAGGGGCTATCCAAGGGAGGCACCACCCCGCCATGCATCGATCACTCGTCCTCGTTCTCGCTGGCACCCTCGCAGTCGGAACGCCCTTCGCCCTCGCGCAAGTCGAGACCGCGCGCATATCCGGGGTCGTCAGTGACTCGACCGGGGCTGTCGTGCCGGGAGTCGATGTCCAGGTCACGCACCTGCAAACGAACCGCCGGTTTGCGACCGAGACCAATGCCTCGGGATCGTACACGGCCCCCAATCTGCCGCTCGGAGACTACGAAGTCGCTGTGGAGGCGGAAGGGTTCAAGCGGACCGTCCGGACAGGTATCAACCTGGAGGTTCGCGAGGTCGCCGTGGTTGACATCACGCTCGAGGTCGGCCAGGTCAGCGAGAGCGTCTCCGTCCTCGCGGACGCGCCCCTGCTGACAACCTTCGAAGCCTCGCAGGGCGAGGTCATCAACAACAAGCAGATCGTGGACTTCCCGCTCAATGGCCGTAGCTACATCAAGCTTGCCCTCCTCTCCACGGGGGCGATGATGACCGACACCGGCCGCCGGGACTCCTTCAGCGCATCGGGCATGCGACCGAGCCAGAACAACGTCATGCTGGACGGAATCGACAACAACAACTTGCAGAGCGCCACTCACGCCCGGCGATCGGACGCCACTGCGATCTCGATTGACGCTGTCCAGGAATTCAAGGTGGAGACCAACACGTTCTCCGCCGAATACGGCAAGTCGGCGGGAGGTGTCGTCAACGTCGTGATGAAGTCCGGCACCAACGAGGTCCATGGCACCGTATTCGGGTTCCTGCGGAACGAGGTCTTCGACGCCAAGAATTTCTTCGATGCGGCCGACAAGCCTCGCCCCCCGTTCAAGCGGAGCCAGTTCGGCTTCTCGGCCGGCGGGCCGATCGCCCGGAACAGGACCTTCCTGTTCGGAGATTACGAGGGAACGCGGATCCGGGAGTCCCGGACCGTGAACAACACGATCCCCACGATCTTGATGCGCCAGGGCGATTTCTCCGAGATCTCCGACACGATTTACGATCCCGACAGCCTGCGGCAAGAGGACGGCACGTTTTACCGCGACCCCTACCCGGACAACGTCATTCCCATCAGCGCCATGGACCCGGTTGCCGCGCAGGCCAAGGACTGGTATCCGGACCCGACAAGCGGCGGACTGACTCAGAACTTCCTATTCAACCCGCCGAGCGAGGAGAACCGCAATCGAGGAGACGTTCGAGTCGATCACGTCTTCTCGGGAGCCGACAACATCTTCTTCCGTTACAGTCACGACACGAGGCATATTCCCGCTTCTCCGAACTTGCCGCCGCCAGCGATCGGAGGTGCAGGCAGTACCGGAGGCAGCTTTACGCACATGGGGCAGAACTCGGGCTTCGCCTGGAATCACATCTTCACGCCGACGACCCTTACGTCCACGAGGATCGGCTGGAACAACACCGACACGAAGCTGGCCCCTCTTCTCGACTACAACGCGAACGCCCAGCTCGGGATTCCGGGCGTGGACCAGTCCCAGCCCGGCGCACCGAGCTTCAATATCGACGGCGTGACCAATCTGGGGATCGGTTCGAACGTTCCAAACGACGCCAATGCCCAGACCCGACAGTTCAAGAACGACACGACTTTCATCCGAGGCCGCCACACGATCAAGGTCGGAACCGATTTGATGTGGCTGCAGAACTATCTCAAGAACCCCAAGGAACGGCTCGGTCTCTTCTTCTTCAACGGCAATTACACGCGGAACCCGGCCGGCAACCAGGGCGGCGACCCGTTCGCGCATTTCCTGACCGGGATCCCGCACCAGACCCGCGTCTCGCGCGGTGTGTACATGGCGCTACGAGGCCAGTTCCATCAGTCGTACCTGCAGGACGAATGGAAGATCAACGACAAGCTGACATTGAACATCGGCGTCCGCTACCAGGTCTTCCTGCCTTGGGTCGAGAAGTCTCGGGACGGGTGGGTCAACTTCGATATCGAGGCCGACCCGGCGAACCCTCCTCTCGTGCTCGCGATGCCCGGGGGGAGCCGCCTGCAGCGATCCCATGTCCAGACCGATCGGGACAACTTCGGGCCCCGTTTCGGACTGGCCTACCAAGTCCGCCCCGGCACGGTTATTCGTACGGGCTACGGTGTGTTCCACGGCACATGGGACCCTCCTGGCGGAGGCAAGCTCATGCAGAGCAATCCGCCCTTCGAGGTGCGGAACTGGATCGCCACCGACAACATCCGTCCGGGTGTCCGGTTGCGGACCGGGATCGACAACTCGCCCGTCGGCGACGACTTCGATCCCAGAGCCGCATCGAACATGTCCGTCACCAACTACCAGAGGGACCGCTCCTGGCCCTACTCCCAGCAGTGGAACTTCAATATTCAGCAGAGCCTGGGCGGGGACTGGATGATCGAGGCTGGCTACTTCGCCTCGAAGACCACCCACGCAATCCGCAAGTACGACATGAACTTCTCGCCGCCCGGTCCCGGGAACCGCAACAGGAAGCGTCGCTGGAAGTCAATCGTCTGGCCCGGTTCGGACATTGTCATCTCGCCACTGGCGCAGGTGTTCCGCCACCAGTTCGACGGGGATGCGAACTTCCACTCGGCCCAGCTCAAGGTCAAGAAGCGCCTGTCGGGCGGCCTCAACGTGCTGACGTCGTATGCCTTCTCCAAGAATATCGACGACTTCTGCGCGGAGGGCGGCGGCGGCACAACCGGTGGATGCGGGGAACCGCAGGACACGAACGATTTCCGCCAAAACAGGTCCCTGAGCAGCCTGCACATCCAGCATCAGTTCGTCGGAAGCGTGATTTACGACCTGCCGTTCGGGCGGGGACGGCGCTGGGGTTCCAGCTGGAGCCGCTTCCAGGACGGCGTCCTCGGCGGGTGGACCTTGGCCTCCATCACAACCCTGCGAAGCGGGCAGCCGTTCAGCCCGACCGTCCGCGGCAACCCTGCCAACACGAACACCACCAATCGACCGGACCTGCTCGGCGAACCAAATCTGGCGGCCGGGCAGCGAACCCTGGATCGCTGGTTCGATACCGACATGATGGTTCCGAACCAGCGCTTCCAGTTCGGAAACGCCGGTCGCAACATCCTGTTATCGCCGGACCGCAGGAACTGGGACTTCGCCGTCTACAAGCGGTTCGAGCTGGCGGAGTCGAAGTCCCTGCAATTCCGATTCGAGGCGTTCAACTTCACCAACACGCCCGCGTTCGGCAATCCGAACGCCCAGGTTGGGAACCGGCTTATCGGCCGGATTACCAGCGCGGGCGGCCCTCGCAACATCCAGTTCGGGCTGAAATTCATCTTCTGACTGCCGGTCCGCCTCCGTCGCCGGGACCGGAAGCCATGCAAGGTGTGCCAGCAGGGCTCCTCGACCGAAGCGACGGCGCCTCCAACCATCGGTGCGCATGGCTCAGTGGATCGGCTCGAATCGCCCGGCGCCGAGGGCGTAGTTGCGATTGCGAGGCGCCCCGAAGCCGGTGTCAGTTGGCCTCTAGGCCGATCTTGTCCAAGCAGCCCGGTTGCACTTGAAGTGCAGCGAGTCTGCGACTGAGAGCAACTCCACCAAGCCCACTCAGTTCCAAGCCTCCCGCACCACCATCCTCTGCTAACTCGTCCCCTGTCTGCGCCGCTACAACCACGACGGTCGCTTCTGTACCCGCCCGGACCCTCGCCGCCTCGACGCTCTCGGCCCGTTATCGAACGGGGGTGTTCCCATCTCTCGCGACGTCTCGCTCCGCACGACCGTCGAGCCCTTGCTCGCCACTTCCGGAGGCTTCACCGACCCGTAGCTACAGGCCCGGCTGCACGTGCCGGTTCAGCCCTTCCTGCTCGCCGCATTGCGAGGGGGCCGCGCCCGTCGTGAGTGCCTCGACGGTATCTCTGTCTACTTCCCACCCTGCGACCACGGAGAGCGCCAGCTGCGAGCCCGCCAGACCCGCCTCGCCGAGCATCTGGCGGTTGGCCCAGAAGCGGTCCCCGTACCCGACGTGATCATCGCCGTACTGTTCCCGGTGCTGCGCTTTCCCGGATTTACTGCACAGCAAAGGCCCGTCGCCTGCCGGACCACTCCCTGTCTATTCCACTGGCCCAGGTGCAGGTCCTCTTCGATCGCTTCGAGTTGGCCGTGCCAGCCAAGAAGAGGTGCCGTGGTGCCGGTTCGGCGGCCCTCAGTGGACACGTGCTCGGTCGACGCGTTGGACCTCACGCAGGGCCTCGAAATGAGGACCTTCACGAGCGAAGGTCGGATCTGGGACCGGCAGATGCTCGAGGAAGGGCCCATGCCCGTCCAATACACACACTCAAGTTCGTCAACCGACACTCTGGTGGCAGCGGAACGAATCTTGCCTGTCGGGGTCTCGTGTCGCTGGCTTGATCGCTCGAGCGTCAACGCCGTGCTACGGGCGTAGGCTCGCGGACCTACCCATCCAGGAGTTCCTTTAGCGTCAAGCCGGCCGGTAGGTCTGAGTCCTGAAGCGTTTCCACGCATGGGAAGAATGGGTTGCCCGGTGACCAGAGCTCGACGCTCTCGGAGTTCTGCTGATAGTAGTCCGGGTCGGTGGTGACCCGGATGGCTTCTTGCATGCCACTTGCGAGTAGGCTGTACTCCCGCTCGCCGAGCGGCCGGACCTCCGTGTCAGGCGGCATCAATTGTGGGTCCCGGATAATTCGGTCAAGGTCGTCAAGGGTCATTGGTGATGGCGGGCGCCTAGTGATCTCGAAGTTGCGGTCGACCGTCTCGTCTATGTCGAATCCGCCTTGTTCCTCCTTGTTGACCTCCCGCTCGAATTGATCCGTGACATCCTGAGCACCCTCCGAACTTCGTCCTCCTAGGACGGCCTTGGCGAGGACGCCCGGCATTCGAGCAAGGATCGGCTGTAAGCGACCCACGACATTCTGGAAGAGGTCAATACGCTCGCGCAGTGCGCTGTACACCTTGGCCTCGACAGTGTCCTTGTAGTGGAGGTTCACGACGCGCACCGTCGGGAACTCCTGGCCGACCCGGTCGATGCGGCCGATTCGCTGCTCGACACGCATCGGATTCCACGGCATGTCGTAGTTGACGAGCGCCCCGCAGAACTGGAAGTTCAGCCCCTCCGCGGCGGCGTCGGTGCAGAGCAGGAAGTCTGCCTCACCATGCTTGAACCTGCGCTTGACCTGATCGCGGTCGATGCATCGCCATTCGTCGGATCCATGGTCGGGCGCAATCTCGCCACCTCGGCCAGAGAAGCACATCAATTCCCCGCCCAACCTTTTGCGAAGCATGTTCCGAAGGAAGTCCATGGTGTCCGTGTACTGCGTGAAGATCATGACTTGACCGTATCCTTCACCTCGCAGGTCCTGCAGTACTTTGATCAGAGATGTGAGTTTGCTGTCTGGAGGCAGCGCTTGGATCATTGCTAGGAGCCGTTCGATCTCACTACGTTCCTCTATGGCGAGTGCCTGCGACGCGAGAGCCTCGACCTCCTCAGCATCGGGCAGGTCGTCAAGCGCCTCCTCGTGCGGACTGTCCACGGGATCCTCTTCCAAGTCAACGAGAGACGCTTCGGATCCATGGAGCGTGGCTTTGAGGCGCTTCTCGAGCGTTGCGCCCAGGGCCGCGAAGCTACTCGCGAATCGCCGCCGGTAGATCGTCATCACGAAGCCCACCGCTGATCTCTCGGATGCGGCTGCCCGGTTGTAGGTCTTGGAGATGTATTCGTCGATGGCGTCGTATAGGTCGACTTCCGCTCTACTCATCTCGACAAACCGGTCGAGAACGTTCCGGCTCGCGATCGCAGCCTTCAATTTGCCTGCCTTGCTGTACTCCCGCAAGAGCTCCCGTGTATTTCGCGAGATCAAGTGTCGGATCGGTGTGTTCGCACGCATGACGGTCACAGCGGTGCGACGTTCGGACGGCTCCAGTTGGCGGCGAGGAGTGCTTGGGACACTCCGCAATGCACGGAGGATCTTCTTGGCCTTGAAGCTTGAGACCTGTCTCAACGCACTGTTGGCGGCTTGAGAGACCTCGCCATGTTCGGATTCGACTCCTTGGAACATTCGCGCCAGACGGTCTAAGACCTCACCGGACGGATTGGGCTGCCTCACCTGCTCGAAGAAGTCCAGGAACGCCGCCTCGCTCCACTCAGAGGGCAGCCCAATTAGGTCCATCAGGTCCCAGACCTCGATTGGATGGATCTGCATTGGTGTCGCGGTCAGCAGGACCAGACCCTCCGTTCGAGCACTAAGGGCGCGCATCAATCTGAGTAGCGCGTTCGCGCCGCCTTCCTGCTTGCTGCCTGCGGCGCGCCGGCGTGCGTGGTGCGCTTCGTCGAGGATGACGAGATCCCACTTCCAGGCACCCTCGATAAGCACCTTGGCGCGATCCTTACGTCTCATCAGCTGGCTTGACACGATGACCGCTGGTTCCTCGTGCCACAGGTTGCTGCTAACCCTGCGCTCGTGCTGCCCGCGCAACGCCTGCGACTCGTAACGGCAGAGACTGCGACCGTCGTAAATCGGCCAATTGAGATTGAACTTCTCCCGCAACTCGATCTGCCACTGCTTGAGCACCGCCTTCGGCGCAAGGATCAGGATCCGCTTGGCACGTCCCGAGAGCCAGGCCTGCCGTAGTAGCAGGCCTGCTTGAATGGTCTTGCCGAGACCCACCTCATCCGCAATCAGAAGTCTTGGAGGCCAATGGCTGTATAGCCGCTCGAACGCCTTTACCTGATGAGGCCATGGCGTGATGGCTGCGGTGGCCTCTCCAGTTCGCGCGCCGCCGTCCAGCAGTGTTGGCGCATTCCGAATGAATGTCCAAACAAGTCGCGCCCGATCCGAAGGCCAGGGCGGCTTCGGCTGCGGTGCTGGTTGCGGCCGCAGCCGTTCGGGAAGGTCATCTTCCGGCAGGAACTTCAGGAGATCCGCCCTAATCGCTTCAGGAATGTCGAGGACGACTGCCCTTCGCGAGTCATTCGACCACAAGCGCGCGAAGTTCAGATCCTCGTCGGTGACTCTCTCGGGCTCCGGCCCCCAGCTCCGGAACACTTGAATGCTCTCCCAGTTGAACTGCCATCCCCTGCTGGTCTCGTTGAGGCTGCCCGTCCATGCAATCTTGTCTCCGACGCAATCCTCAATGACGCCGGTCTTCTCGTGGAAGATCGCAGCCTCTCCAATCGGTTGTCTCTCTGCGTCGCAGGGTACTGCGACCTTTACGTCTAGATGGCCACGGGCTACCATCCAGGCAAGCAGCTCTAGCGCATTCTCGGTGGACACGTCGGGCGGTTCCAGCGGCACGTCAAGTAGGTGTCGCTCGACTTGATGGCGCAGGGTACTTCCCCTAACGATGGCCTCGATCTCCGGTTCGCTGAGCGTACAGCCGACTATCAGGCGCATAGCACCGCCATTACGGACGAGCCCTTCGATCCCGCGTGCTGCCAGCGCAAGTGCCGCGGCATTGAAGTACCCAGTGATCCGGTCATACCGCTTAGCACTCTCGAGGGCCTGGAGATAGAAGCTCCCCAGTAGGTCGCCGTCTTCCGACGTGTATTTCAATCGCCAGCTGTGGTCACGGAGCACGCCTTAACTCCCAAAGATCTGCGGGCGACATACCCCGTCCTTCAAGGGTACCGATGATGACGGTTGCGATTCGTAACAAGCTCACAGGACGTTCCGTACGGTCTGACTGGTCGTGACGGCAGTCCTCCCAGTGCCATCCAACGCGGCTTGGACCGACCGCTGTATCCTTCCCGCCGTTTCAAGAACTAGGACAAACTCGTGCGGAACCGGTGCTAGGGCCTACATCATTCTGTAATCGCAGGCGAGGGGGACCCGAGTAAGTGCGTCCAGCCCGGGGAAGACCCCCTTGCCGCTCCGCCAAGTTCCGGCCAGCGTTCCAATCTCAGCCCCAAGGGCGTGAGACGTGCCATGATGGACCCCAGACGCGCACGGCTCCAACGACGATCTCGTGCACTCGGATCTGTTGCCGATATCGATACCTGCAACTGATCTCAGC
The DNA here is from genome assembly GCA_965263255.1 of Bryobacterales bacterium. Taxonomy (GTDB): domain Bacteria; phylum Acidobacteriota; class Terriglobia; order Bryobacterales; family UBA6623; genus VXMF01. The sequence continues at coordinate 3,694,175 of CBDHHA010000008.1, read as the reverse complement.
GGTGGCCAGCAATACACTGGCCCGTTTGCCGCCCAGCGGCGGTTGCGTTCACTGAGCAGCTTCGCGCCAAAGGGTCAATTGCTCCGGCTCAGCGATGTCGGCCCGAAAGGCTAGGCGATACAGGTTGTAAAGGGCCTCGAAGTCGTCCGCAGCTGCAGCTTGGTCCCCAGCTAGTCTGTCACCTGTGATGGAAGGTGCGATCGGAAGCACCTCAAGGACCGCTTTGAGTGAGGCGAGGAATCGCGAATCCTCCTCTAGGCCGGTTCGCTCCAAGAGTTCTCTGGCGGCGGCAAAGGACCCTGATCGGGCCAAGTGGGCCGCGTGATGGAGAGCATCGATCATTCCGCTAGATCCGTCGGCCGCGCCGAGCACGCCCGTTGCCGCGCGACGCTCGCTGTCCCAGAGTGCGAGATCACTTCCCTTCTTGCCTGCCAGTCGGCCTACCACCTCCCGGTCCAGATCGACTCCTACTGCCCGAGCCAGTCGGAGGGCCTCATCGTAGGCGAAGACAGGTGCTCGATACGTATCCCATGCCAAGACGAAGAACGCCGTCGAGGAGTCAAGGTCGGTGTTCGCTTCCAAGGCCGTCAGCCTCTCCAGGCGCCAGCGCTTTACTTCGCGACGTGCCACGTCGAGCGCATCTTCCGGGGATACGGCGTACGGATCCCAAGGTTCATCCTGAAATGACTGCCGGCGCTTACGTGAGTCCTGTCGATCCCGAGGTGTACCGCGCTGGAGGGGCCAATGGCGCGAGAACACCTCCAGCGCCGGGCCGAAGGCCGCCAAGAACAGATCGACGCCGGTGATGCCAGAGCTCTGGAAGTCGCTGATGCGACGCCGAACAGCGCCGGCCACTAGCGGCTCTACGTCTTCCCAGTAGCGCTGCTCGTCGCCGTAGGCGGAGGCTGTCGAGGCCACGCGAGGTCGGCAGGCAAGAAAGACCGTGCTGTTCGCTGCCGCCCTGTCGCGGATGTGAAGGCTCCCGCCGGCTTCTGTGTTGATCGGCCACGAAGCAGTGATTGTGAACCCCGACTCAATTAGGCCAGTGGTCAGTGCATCCCAGGCGCCAGTAGCCTTGTGGGTGAACATGAGAGTCATGATGCCGCCGGGCTTGAGCACCCTTCGGCACTCTGCGAAAATCGACGCCATCCGGTCACGGTAGTCTCGACTGGCGCGCGCGCGCGCGCCCTTCTCCCCTTGGAATTTCGCTGGGTTCGCTACGGCTTCGCTCTCCTTGTCAGTCAGCTGCCGGCGGAACAGATCGGGAAAAACGTGCCCTGCAGTACGCTTGAGCCAGACATAGAAGAAATCCGAGAGCTCTGCATACATGACGTTGTCGTAGTACGGCGGGTCCATTACCACAGCGTCGATGCTGCCGTCTGCTAGGTGATCGAGGCTGTCCCCGGACTTGCATGTGATGGTGACCGGTGGATGCGGCGTCGCGGGTGGTGCAGCGGATTCCCACCGATCGACCCCTTCGAAGAGCGGGCCGCCACCCGGCTCTGTGTGTGGCTGAATGAGATGCACCAACTCCTTGATGCACTTGGCCGTCTTCTTGATGGCCCAGTCGTAGCCGGCTCCAGCGACAAGCGGCGCCATCTCGGCGTATGACCAAACGAAGGCGAAATCATGCCGGTCAAAAATGGAGCGCACTCGCCCGGTCGTAGGGTCCCAGCGTCCGGCTCGATTGTTGTAGTTTAGAATCGTGTCCAGCGACAATGCCAGATAGCCGTAGGCTGCCATCCGCACATCGCTGAGCGGCCCTGCAGCCCGATCTGCCTCGAGCATCTCGCGGAACACCTCGACGCTAGTTCCGTGACACAGGAGTTGGCGGGGGGAGAAGAGGTCACGCCAGAGCGGCATCCCGTATTGGATCGGTCGAGTGTCGTTACTCGTTTCCGGAAAGCGCTCACTCGGCACGAGGTCCAAGGCTTCCCAGTCCGGCAGCCTCTCTGCCAGCAGTGCCTCGATCTCGGCGCTGTTGTCGTCCTCGTCTCTCGGCGCCCTGTAGCCGCGCACCCACTTGTCCGGGCCGGGTTTGCCGGACTTTGTCCACGTTGCGACTCGCTTCTTGTAAACGACGGCGTAGAGTTGCTCACCCATCTGGCAGTCCTGCGCCTGTGACTTAATCTCCTCGCCGGGAATCACCCGGCCGCAATCGGGCCAGGGACACCGACCGTTCCCTCGAACTACGGTGCCAGCCGACTGATCACTCGCTGACTGGACGATCTCGAAGGTGCAGGCCCGGCCACGAGTGTCCGCGCCACCGGCGCAATCCGGATGCAACCGGACGCCTGTGCCATCGGGTGCAAGTCTCCAGTTTGGCGAGAGCGGGACCATGCCGTCGCAGTATGGACATGCAACGGTGCGGGCCCAAAGATAGCCTTCTACCCGATTTCCATGAGGCTCAGACGGAAAGACTTGATCGTACTTATCTTCTGCACGCATGATGAAGTCACACGCCAACCTTCGAAACTCAGCCATGAGGTCAGAGCCGAAGAGATTTGGCCACTCTACGGTGGCCTTGAGAATCAAGGTAGCCACTGGATTCAAGTCATTTGCGATCGCTCTCAGGCCTAAACGAATAGATTCGACTGGGATGCTGCCTCCTCCAGAGGTTGGGTCAATTACTGAAATGTCGCCCCAGGCGCACTGGACCGCGTCAGCAATCCAACGACGATCCAATTCAGTAGGCGAATACCGGAAGGCGCGCCTGTAGCCATAGGGATTGGGACCTAGGTCCTCCTGCTTACGCTTGGCCACTTCCAGTCTTCGGCTTGTCTCAACCGGATCGCCATGAATCCCGAGCGCGTGAAGAAACTTACCCCGATCCGCATCTGCCGGGAGTACTGAGGCGAGCACCGCGGCGCGCGACGCGACAAGCGGTCGCCGTGCCCACCAGACGTGGAGATAGTACGTGGGAGGAAGTGCCGTCATCGATCGGCGCTCTCTAGTGCATTCCTCTCCGATCTCAGCTATTGGCAGCCATCGTTCAATGAGACGAGTATCATCCACGACGATCCGGAATACCTCTCTCATTGTAATTCGGTTTACCAACATCTTCGAGAAATGAACAGAGTGGTTTGAACGCCAAATTATTCGGATTCAGGTAGCCTCTTGTCACGGCGACACCGAGCGAAAGAGGAGGTTCGTTCTGAATAGACAAGAAAGCCGATACTCGAGCCTTATCCAAACGGGGAATCTCATCTCCCCTTTCCCTAGTCGCGCATTCGATAAATGATTCGATGCACGTGTAAACTTCGTCAGTTCGAATCGCTTCACAGATCAGGGTCTCAAGCATGCCAGAATCAGAGTTATTGGGGAGGATCATCACAGAAATCGCTGGGTTGTGGCCAACTGTCTGCCCGGCCTTGATTGGGACTGGGAGGCCAGCCTGTCTTAGTGATCCAGTGACGCTGTCGAATGCATTCTTGGCCGGTCCATCTGCATCACGTATGATTCCAATGCTATCTATCTGCGGAAAACCTGTCATCTTCACCATCGCTGATAGGAATGATCGGAGTTGACTAACACCACCAAAGTTCTGAATCTGGATGTTCCCTAGCTTAAGGTGATTAGCCATTGCACCAAGGAAGCTCTCGGCGACACTTCCTTCGACAAGGAGTTGTACGTTCTTCACTATTGCCTCTGGAGGAAGCTTCATGGACTATCGCACCTCTAGGCCGTGGTGGATCGCTGCATCCACGTTCGCTTCATCAAACGTGACGCAACGGCGCGATCCGTCGGCGCCTTGGTCTAGGCGGTGAAAACGAAACTCATCCATCCCATCACCCATTGCTTCGTGGGCAGCGATGAGGCACTCAAAGCTGTGCGTCGTCGCAAGTACCTGAACATCGAACTCGTGAGATGCCTTGGCTACCGCCGCCCAGACGTCTTTCATCGCAGCGTGATGTATGCCGTTATCAATCTCATCTACAAGCAAAACACCACCACGAATGTTCGACATCGCCAATAGGATCCTAGCGAGGCGAGTCATGCCACCGCCCGTTGCTGACAAGGGCACAAACTCAGAAAGGCCGACATCGGCCCAGATCATAGGGGTGCCACTCGACATAGAGTCTTCTATGGCCCTTAGGCGCGGCTCCATGCTCCTCAGTGCATTGGTTATTTGGCTATCTTCCTTCCGTGTCCGGAGGCGAGCCAGGCTTACTGCATCATCCCGACCATTCCCGGAACTAGGCGACAGGAAGGTGGCCAGCCATGGAATACTTTGGTCGCCTGCCCTCGAATCAAGCTTGCTCGACATCACATGAATGCCCCCAAGCGAGACCCAGTCGCCTTCGCCTGTGCTCCTTCGAACCCAATGAAACCCCAGTCCCCATGGTTCTTCAAGTTCTTCTCCTGGCCCAAACAAGGGCATGGCCTGTGTTTCGTCCCGCAGACTTTGCTCGGGGTTGCGATCCGGCGGACGGTGTACTGCTGGGTCTTCGAATGTTGATCGACGCTCCGGCTCAATCGTGAGCGCCATATGCCGTAGATGAGTGTTGCTGCCACTGACGACGATGCGGCGTTGCATGTCCAGCCCGAAGAACAGTGCACTCGAGTAGGTTGGTGGCAGCAGGCTCTTCAGCGAGGTCAGTCCACGGCTTCTCTTCAACCTCCGAGGGAGATGCGGAGTCCTCCCACCAGCTAGTAGGAACATGGCTTCCAGCACCGTGGTCTTGCCTGAATTGTTCCGGCCGGCGAAGAGGTTGATCCGCTTCAACTCCTCGATACTCAGGTCGTTGAAGAGGCGCAAGTTCTGGATGCACAGATTCTCGAACACTGGAACCCCTCTCCTACCGATTATGCATCCGTAGCGAAGTGACCGCCATTCTCGTCACGGTAGCACCCCCTCAGTTGCGGCTGGCTTCCGCTTATGCGATGGCCCATGCGAGAACGAGCGCCCACGGCCAGCTGAATGGCACGCCACCACCGTGCAAGCGAGCTGCGAGAACCAGTCTCGCTGAAATCGCGATCTTGAGTCATAACCCCGAATGGGCGAATTGCCTCAGGGGAAATCCGCCTTCGAAGGGCCGACGACCTGCCTCCTCGTGGTATCGCCTACCGGGCGAAGCCCTTCGCTGCTACGGCTCGCCGACGGCTCAGTAGCCCCGTGTGACGCAATCGGAACTGGGATCAGGTTGATCAACAGCTGTCCCTTTCCTTTGCCACCGATCATACTGCATCGGTTGCGGTAGACTTGCTCGTTTCGGCGTGCTCCGTCTGGAGGTGAGCGGTTTTTCGTTACGTATTGGCCGCTTGCCGAATTAGGGCAGGGCTGCTGTTTGAATTCGCAACGTGACGTCACCGACTATCTTCGACACCTGCCGACCCCGATCGGACGTTCTCGCCGGTACCGTAGCCGACGTCGATTTCGCGGCCGACTTAGCTTCGGTTCTGACCGGCAAGGCCGGGTCCGGCTACCGTGAGGCCGCAGCGTTCTTTGCGAACACCTACCCTACTCGCGGATTGAGGAATCTTCTTGCCAACGTCTGTGGGCGTCTCTGCGGGACTGGCGATGTGGCGAGCCCGATTTTCCGCTTGGACACATCCTACGGTGGCGGCAAGACGCACAGCCTCATCGCGTTGGTTCACGCCGCCCAGGGGATGGACGGGGTTACCGGGGTTTCCGAGTTCATTGATCCGAGCCGGCTTCCCACGGGGAGAGTGCGCGTTGCCGCGTTCGACGGCGAGAACGCTGATCCGCACAACGGCCGCGCGCTCGCGGGCGGCGTGATGGCCTATACCCCGTGGGGCGAAATAGCCCATGCTCTCGCGGGCAGGCAGGGGTACGAGCGGGTACGGCAGAGCGATGTGGAGCGCGTGGCACCCGGCTCGGAGACAATCCGCAGGCTGTTCGGGGCCGATCCGACGCTGATCTTATTGGACGAACTGTCGATCTATCTTCGCAAGGTCGGTGATTCAAATGCTGCTCGTGGCCAGTTAACAGCGTTTCTGTCGTCACTCTTCAAGGCGGTCGAGACTTCATCGAACGCGGCGCTAGTATTCACCCTTGCTATTGGCAAGGACGGCTTGTCGACTGATGCGTATTCGCAAGAAAACCAGTTCATCGCAGACCAAATGGCAGAACTCATGAGCGTGGCAGCTCGCAAGGCCACGCTGCTAAACCCGACCGAAGAGGACGAAACCGTCAAGGTGATTCGGCGGCGTCTGTTTGAGTCCATCGACGAAACGCAGTCAGCGGCGGTCATTCAGGCCTATCAGGCCCTATGGAGCAAGCATCGAGGCGAACTCGGACACGGAGCCGCCCAGCCCGAGACCCTGGCCGGATTCCAGGCAAGCTACCCGCTGCACCCGGAAGTGATGCAGACTCTCACCTCCAAGACCTCCACCCTCCAGAACTTCCAGCGCGTGCGCGGGATGCTCCGGCTCTTGGCGCGCACTGTCACGCTCCTGTGGGAACATCGCCCGACGGATGCTACGGCGATTCACCTGCATCACATTGACCCCGGTTTTGAGCCAGTACGCCAGGAAATCGTGACTCGCCTCGAGCAGTCCGCCTTCTTGCCTGCGATTGCGAACGATGTTGCCAGTGGCGGGACCGACAGCAGTGCGCTGGCTCAACGGATCGACAGGGAACATCACCAGGGGATGCCTCCGTATGCGTCCTACGTGGCACGGACCATCTTCATGCATACGCTTGCCTTCAATGAACCGTTGAAGGGGCTTACACCAGAAGAGCTTCGATTTTCCGTGACTGCTCCCTCTATCGACTTGAGCTTCGTCGACGAGGCTCGGAAGCGATTCTCCGCAGAATCAGCTTACTTGGACGATAGGCCAGGCGTCCCGCTGAGATTCCTTGCTGAGGCAAATCTAAAGCGGATCATCCAGCGGGAAGAGCAGCATGTTGATGCGGTTGAGGTTCGCGCACAACTCGATGACCGGATTCGACAGATCTTTGGGGGCAGGACCTTTGAACCAGTCTTATTTCCAGGTGGTCCGTACGACGTTGCTGACGAGGTGGGGGATGGTCGCCCCAAGCTTGTCGTTTTCGCATACGACGGCGTTAGTGTGGGTGACGCAGTGGACGAGATCCCGCAGCTGGTTGGCCGTGTGCATGCCCGCACGGGTTCTGGGGGTAATGCGTTGCGGACTCTTCGTAACCACCTAGTCTTCGTCATAGCGGACGAGCATGCAAAGGATGCGATGCAAAGGCGCATGAGGACGAGGCTGGCCTTGCAGCACCTGAAGTCCCCGGAGCGATTGGAGCAACTTGCATCGCATCAGCAGGAGAAGATTCGCGACCTAGAGGCGAAGTCTGAGCAGGAACTTGCGATTGCGATCCAGCAATGCTACCGCCACGTTTTCTACCCTTCGCGAGATCGGATTGGCAAGAGTGATCTTGACCTCGCACACACTGCGATTGATATGCCGTCGGCTTCGAACAAGCCTGGTGCAGGCCAGTTGCAGATTGCCACCGCACTGCAGAATCTCACGAAGCTACGGTTTGAGGACGACGAGCCCGATAACCCCACATACGTACGGGATCGTACGCCGCTCAGAAAGGGAGCCATCACGACTCAGGCACTTCGCGACGAATTCCGACGTGACCCGGGACTTCCAATGCTCCTTGGGGATAGTGTTTTCACAAGAGGTGTTCAACAGGGAGTCGAGCAGGGCTACTACGTATACAAGCGCGGAGACCTGCTGTACGGTCGCGGCGACCCGACCACCGACATCTGCATTGACCAAGAGGCACTAGTTATGACTATGGCGGAGGCGAAGAAGAAAGGGGTGTGGCCTCGGTCTTCCCCACCCCCGCCCCCGCCCCCGCCCCCGACCCCGCCTCCGCCTCCGCCTCCGCCCCCGCCTCCGCCCCCGCCTCCGACTCCGCCTCCATGGCCTCCGGAGGAGCCCTGGGAATTCGCAGCGGAAGGAATTCTTAAGGATGCCTTGTCACAAGTCTGGGAACAGGCTCGGGGCAAGGGAGTCGACTCGCTCGGAGTTCTTGCGATATCCGTGTTTGAGTCGGATTGTGCATTTCCCCTTCTAGGGGCCATTCGCTCAGTTGCCGGTGCTCAGAAAGTTGTCACCCTCGAAGGCGGCTACGAAACAAGTGGTGGAGGTGAGTTCGGGTTGACCTTCAGCGGACCAATAGACGACGCACTACCGGTAAAGGAGTTTCTCGAGCCGCAGTTCCGAGCGGCTGAGTCCACGACCATCACCGCTAAGTTCACGCTCAGGTTCTCGCGTGGCCTCAGCATGGACGGGAGTGCCGCGGAGACGATTGCAGACAAGTTGACTCGCTTCGCCAACGGTTCGGCCCACGTGACTGCAAGGCGCAAAGCGAAGGCAGAATGAGGCAACCCGCAGCGGAGACCGACACTGCCGGGCTTGCCTCTGTGCCGAGGTACGAGCTGAGGGTTCGCCACCGAGGACCAGCTGACTGTGAGTACGAGGTGTGGCAACTTCCCGCCCCGGCTACACCGCACATTACGACCGCCGTGCGTATAGCAGGGCTAGGAGGAAGGAATGTTCAGCTGGTCGAGCATCGTTTGTTGCGTCGCTTGTCCGCCGCTGGCATCCGTCTAAGGCCACGCCCGGACCGCCGCCTCCAGGGCTTCGTCTTGGGAGAAGACATGGCACTAACTCTGGGGTTGCTGTTCCGAGCGCTGGCGCCCATGCGGAGCCGCGACCGGATTCGCACTGTGGCAGAGGGTATTGAAGCGATGGAGCGGGAGGAAGCTGCGTACTGGCTTGGGATGGCGATGTATCGCCGGCGCCCCCGCCGCGTTCTCTCTGCGCTGCGAATGCTGCTAACTGATCCGCACAGAAAGATCAACGCTTCTTGACGCCCCTTTGTTCCCGATCGACGTCGCGCTGCGTCGCCCCTTCGACTGCCGAGGTGTTCCATCGGTGCGAGGAGGGTCGAACCGCGATACGTCGCCTTGGGCGATCGAACGGGGATGCCTAGAACCCGGAGCCAATCAGCTGCCCTTCGAAGCGGATGCGAAACTCGGCCTGGCCGCGACCGTTCGGTCGGGCTCGGAATGCCTCCCTTGTTGCAATCTGGCACAGCAACCGTCGAGAGCCGACAAGCACCGCGCTCCGATGGGCACCCAGACCCTGCGCATTCGCGGCGATATGCGCGCTGAAAGCACCACGCCATATCGACCCGTCTCCTCGCAGGTGTCGGTTCCGGGTCCGGATCCAACCCTAGTGGCCTCGTCCCGTCTCAGAGTGGGCTCCGGTCAGGCGGGCAGCAGCCCTGCATCTTATCGGCTCTTGGACAGGGCTCTCCGACCTGAATGCGGCCCGCTTGTCGTCGCGTCAAGCCGGAGCCCCCCAATCTCCTAGGGCGGGGCGATGGCTCACTGCCGTCGGACGGCCCGCCGCTTGTCCTGTCCATTAGTGCAGCGAACCGATCGTCGCCTAATGATATGCTGGTCACTCTGTCGCCAGCCTAGCCCCCGCCGTATTCTCCATGCTGATCGATACCGTCCTCTTTTACGTCCTGGCGGCTCTCATTCTCGGCAGCGCGGTCATGACGATCACGCGCCGCAACGTCGTGTACTCCGCCGTCTGGCTGATCAGCACGCTCCTCGGCGTCGCCGGAATCTTCCTGCTGCGGGGGGCCGAATTCCTTGCCGGCGTGCAGATCATCGTCTACATCGGCGGGATCATGGTCCTGTTCCTGTTCGTGATCATGCTGGTGCCCTTGCAGGAAGAGGCCACGCAGAGGCGTTTCTCCAACCAGAAGTGGATTGCGCTCGCGAGCGTCGCAGCGGTCTCCGCCATGCTCGGCGTGATCGCCGTGCGTGGCATCGGTTCGCTGGACCACCCCGGTCTCGCGACTCCGCTCGGTCCCGGATCGCTCTCCGAGAACTCCGAGCAGGTCGGCGACGTCCTGTTCCGCGAATACCTGCTGCCCTTCGAGCTGGCCTCCGTGCTGCTGCTGGTCGCCATCATCGGGGCGATCGTGATGTCGAAGGTGCGCACTCCGGACACCGAGGGCTAGGCGGCAGCCGCAGAACGACCATGGAAGTCACCACCTCGCATTACGTCGTCCTCAGCACGCTGCTGCTGATGATCGGCGCGATTGGCATCCTGACGCGGCGGAACATCCTCGTCCTGCTCATGTCGGTGGAACTGATCCTCAACGCCGTCAACATCAACCTGGCCGCCTTCTCCACGGCTCTCCAGCAGGTGCACGGCCAAGTCTTCGCAATCTTCGTGATCACGGTTGCCGCGGCCGAGGCGGCCGTCGGACTGGGCATTCTAATCGCCCTGTTCCGCAACAAGCACACTGTCCATGCGGATGAAATCGACCTGTTGCGCTGGTAGGGAGTAAGAGCGGTGTTCTTCCTCGAAAGTATCTGGCTCATCCCGATGTTCCCGCTCCTCGGAGCGGCGCTGATGCTGCTGGCCGGCCGCAGGCTGGACCCGCAGCATCCGCTAGGTCCGCCCGAGGACGAAGCGCACGCGGGCCATGCCGACGCCTCCCCCGGGCGACGGATTATCAACATCCTCTGCCCGGGGATGGTGCTGCTCTCGTTCCTGTTCTCGGTCGGTGCGATCTTCCAGCTGCAGGGTGTCGACGGGCACAGCTACGAGGTCGTGAAGTGGACCTGGCTGGCGGGCCTCGATTCCGGCACGGACGCCGGGGTGCGGGCCTTCACCGCGGACTGGGGGTTCCTGCTGGACTCCCTCAGCGCCGTCATGGTGCTGGTGATCACCGGCGTCGGATTCCTCATTCACGTCTACTCGACCGGCTACATGGCCCACGACGGGGGCTACTACCGGTTCTTCGGCTTCCTGAACCTGTTCCTGTTCTTCATGCTGGTCCTGGTGCTGGGGAACAACTACGCGCTGCTGTTCGTCGGCTGGGAGGGCGTCGGTTTCTGCAGCTTCGGCCTGATCGGCTTCTACTTCCGCAAGAAGTCGGCCTCGGACGCCGCGAACAAGGCTTTCATTGTCAATCGAGTAGGCGACGCAGGCTTCATTCTGGCCATGCTGCTGACGTTCACCACGCTTGGCACGCTGCAGTTCACGGAGGTCGGCCCGGCCCTGGAGGCCGGCGGGTTCCAGGCCGAGCAAGCATGGGGCCCTCTCACGTTGATGGGCCTGCTCTTCTTCGTGGGGGCGGCGGGCAAGTCGGCCCAGCTGCCGCTGCACGTCTGGCTGCCGGACGCCATGGAAGGCCCGACCCCTGTGTCCGCCCTGATCCACGCGGCCACCATGGTGACCGCCGGCGTGTACCTGGTGGCGCGCTCCAGCCAGATCTTCGTGCTGGCGCCCAACGCAATGCTGGTAGTCGCGGTTGTCGGGGGTCTCACCGCGATCTTCGCCGCCTCGATCGGCCTGGTCCAGTACGACATCAAGAAGGTTCTCGCCTACTCGACCGTCTCGCAGCTCGGCTACATGTTCCTGGCCTGCGGCGTGGGCGCGTTCTGGGTGGGGATCTTCCATCTGTACACGCACGCCTTCTTCAAGGCGCTGCTGTTCCTCGGCTCCGGCTCCGTGATCCACGCCGTCGGCGGCGAGCAGGACATGCGGCGGATGGGTGCGCTTAAGGACAAGATCCCGGTCACCTTCAAGACCATGCTGGTCGGAGCGCTGGCCATCGCGGGAATTCCCGGCCTGGCCGGATTCTTCTCCAAGGACGAGATCCTGTGGAAGGCCTACTCCTCGCACCACACCCTGCTGTACGCGCTGGGACTGGTGACGGCCATGATGACGGCCTTCTACATGTTCCGGCTCATCTACATGACCTTCTACGGGGACGACCGCGTAGCCCCCGGGACTCACGTCCATGAGTCGCCCCGGTCGATGACCGTGCCCTTGATCGCCCTCGCGGCGGGCAGCGTCCTGGCCGGTTGGATCGGCACGCCGCCGGTCTTCGGCCCGGTCCACGACGCGCTGCCCAGCCTCGAGCACTGGCTCGAGAGTTCCGTGGTGGTCGACTCGGCGCACGGCGGGGACGCCGAGCACCACAGCGCGCTGCTGGAGTGGGGCCTCATGGCCCTCTCTGTGGCCCTGGCCCTGGCGGCGATCGCGCTGGCGGGGCGCATGTTCCGCACCGACCGGTACGAGGGCGAGCCGATGCACGGGCTCGTAGGGCCCGGGCTGCACCGGCTCCTGCTGAACAAGTACAACGTCGACGAGATCTACAACGCGCTCTTCGTCCGGGGCGCGGCGAAGGGTGGCGGCCTCCGGCTTGCAGTGTTCGACATCCAGGTGATCGACGGCGCGGTGAACGGAACCGGCCTCCTGACCTGCATCACGTCCCGGCTCACAGTGTTCTTCGACAAGTGGTTCGTGGACGGCATCGTCAACGTGATCGGATTCGGCGTGAGGCTCGTCTCCTACCCCGTGCGGATGTTCCAGACGGGCCTGGTTCAGAACTACGCGCTGCTGTTCCTGATCGGAGTCGGGATCGTCGCGGGGTACTACTTATTCAGATAAGGGAGAGCGGCCGGCAGCGTCCGGATCGCACGACACCATGAGCGAACACATTCTGAGCATCATCTGGCTGACGCCGCTGGTCGGCATGATTGCCGTCATGTGCCTGCCGAAGGAGAGCAAGGATCTGATCCGCTACGTCGCGAACGGATTCGCGGTCCTCGGATTGCTGGTAACGATCCCGATGATCCGGGCATTCGACAGCGGCAACGGCGACTTCCAGCTCGTCGAGCGCTTCGACTGGATACCCGCGCTCGGGGCCCAGTACTACCTGGGCGTGGACGGGTTCGGCTACCTCATGATCCTGCTGACCGTGGTTGTCGGCTGGCTGTCCATCCTCTGCTCGTGGTCATCGATCCAGGACCGGGTGAAGGAGTACTACGCGTTCTTCCTTTTCCTGCAGGCCGGCATGCTCGGCGTCTTCATGGTGCTGGACGTCTTCCTGTTCTACGTCTTCTGGGAGATCATGCTCGTGCCGATGTACTTCATCATCGGCATCTGGGGCGGCGGCAAGCGGCTCTACGCGGCCATCAAGTTCTTCCTCTACACCCTGGCCGGCTCCGTGCTGATGCTGCTGGCCATGCTGACGGTCTACTTCAAGCACGCCGACCAGTTCGGTCACTACAGCTTCGCCCTGGAGGACCTCATGCGGGTCGCGGCCTACACCGGGCCCGAGATGCAGTTCTGGCTCTTCTGGGGCTTCTTCGTCGCCTTCGCCATCAAGGTCCCGATGTTCCCGTTTCACACGTGGCTTCCCGACGCGCACACGGAAGCGCCCACGGCCGGATCGGTCATCCTGGCCGGCATCCTGCTGAAGATGGGCCTTTACGGTCTCGTGCGGTTCGCCATGCCGCTGTTCCCCAAGGGGGCGACCGACGACCTAACCGTCCAGCTGGTCGCGTTCCTCTCGATCGTCGGGATCGTGTACGGAGCGCTGGTGTCGCTGATGCAGAAGGACTGGAAGCGGCTCGTGGCCTACTCGTCGGTGAGCCACCTGGGCTTCTGCACGCTCGGGCTGATCGCGCTCAATCCGAACGGGATCGCCGGGGGCATGCTGCAGGGCTTCAACCACGGCCTCTCCACGCCCCTGCTCTTCCTCGCGGTCGGCATCGTCTACGACCAGCGCCACACCCGCGAGATCGCGGACTACGGCGGACTGGCCAACCGGATGCCCATTTACACCGTGCTGTTCGCGATTTCGCTGTTCGCTTCGATGGGCATGCCGGGCCTCAATGGATTCATCGGGGAGTTCACGATCCTGAGAGGGGCGTTCGAGGTCAGCGTCTGGTGGGCCGGATTCGCGGTCCTGGGCATCGTGCTGGGGGCCGCCTACCTACTCTGGCTCTTCCAGCGGGTCATGCTCGGACCGATCACCAATCCGAAGAACGAAGGCCTGCGCGACATGAACCTGCGCGAGATCGTCGTCATGGCGCCGCTGATCGCGGGCTGCTTCTGGATCGGCCTGTATCCCAAGCCGTTCTTCGAAATCCTCGAAGCGCCGACGAACCGGCTGGTAGAGCGTCTCGATCCGGACTACTTCAGCCGCACCGGGCCGGCCGGACCGGTTGACGCCGAGGGGCTTTCGCGCCTGCTGGCAGCCGAAGTTCCAGCGAGTGAATGATGGACGCGATCACCTTCACGCTCAACGACTTCAACGTCCTCAAGCCGGCAATCGTCCTGTGCCTGTTCGGCTGCGGGATCCTCCTGACCGACGCCTTCTTCGTCCGTCGCACCGGCAAGCGCTGGATCAACGCCGTCACGGCGCTCGTCGGCGAGGCGCTTGTCGCTGCCGTTGTCCTCGACCACCTCGCGCAGGTGCGTGCCGGCGGAGCGTTCTCGGGGCTGGGAGGATCCGTCGTCATCGACGGCTTCGGGGTCTTCTTCAACCTCATTTTCGTAATGGCGGCGGTCCTGGCCGTAATCCTAGCCGTCCGCTACATGGAGTCGGAGGGAGAGCACCGCGGGGAGTACTACGCCCTGCTTCTCTTCGCCCAGGCGGGCATGTCGGTGCTGGCCACCGGCCACGACCTCGTTGTGCTGTTCGTCGCGCTCGAGACGATGGCGCTCAGTTTCTACGTGCTGGTCGGCTTCCTGCGCCGCTCCAAGAAGTCGAACGAAGCCGCGATGAAGTACCTGATCCTAGGGGCGTTCTCCAGCGGCCTGCTGGCGTACGGCTTCTCGATCCTCTACGGCATCTCGGGTTCCACGAGCCTCGCGAAGGTCGGCGAGGCGGTCGCCGCCAGGCCGGACGGGGACTGGGCGACCATCCTGGCTCTGGTCACCACCTCCGTCGGCCTCTTCTTCAAGATCTCGGTCGTGCCGTTCCACATGTGGGCCCCGGACGTGTACGAAGGGGCCCCAACGCCCACGACCGCCTACGTCTCGGTGGCGTCGAAGGCGGCCTCGTTCGCGCTCATGATCCGGATTTTCCTGTCGGCCTTCGGAAGCGTCGCGGAATCCTGGGTCCCCCTGCTGGGGGCCATCGCCCTGATCACCATGACGGTCGGCAATCTGGCGGCCGTGACCCAGTCCAATCTGAAGCGCCTGCTGGCCTACAGTTCCATCGCCCACGCCGGGTACATACTGCTCGGCCTCGTGGCCGGCAACGAGGCGGGCCTGCGCGGCGTGGCTGTCTACATCCTCGCGTACGTGTTCATGAACTACGGCGCCTTCGCGCTGGTTGCCGCGCTGCGGCGGGCAGGCGAGGCCGCCGAGGAGGTCGACGACCTCAACGGCCTGTTCAGCCGGGCCCCGGGCTACACCATCCTGATGGCGATCTTCATGCTGTCGCTGGCGGGTATCCCGCCGATGGCGGGCTTTTACGGCAAGTACTACATCTTCCTCGGCCTCCTACGGGAGGGGTTCTACGTCCTCGCGGTGTTCGCCGCCCTCTACGTGGCGGTCGCCGCCTACTATTACTTCCGCGTGATCCGGGCCTGCTGGCTGACCGACAGCGGCGACAAGCCCGCGGCCCTGGAACTGGGACTGGGCACACGGGTGGCCCTGATCGGAAGCGGCGTGCTGACTGTCGTGATCGGGGTGATGCCCCAGCGATTCCTGGATCTTGCAGGCGAGTCCGTCCTGGCGGGACTGCTGCACTAGCCGCTCCCGGGGGGCTCCTGCCTTCCGAGATGTCGCACGCGCGCGGTGCATTTCCGCGAGGCACCAGGTATCGCCTGAATAGCGGAGGACTGCCTGGGGGTCCATCCCAGGATCGAGGCTCTTCGGCAACCTCCCGTCCGTGTGCCCCGCCGGACTAGTGTCCGCAGCGTGGCCCGCCGGGGGGTACTGGCAGCCCGTTACGCCGGACCCGTGAGTCGCAACCGGGAAGCGTCTCGCGCGTCAAGCCGCATGCTACCCTGCCGTCGTGCCACTCCGCGCGGCCTCCCTCGCTGGCCTTTGTCTCCTCTGTTGCGGCGGCGACCCCGCCGATCCTGTCCGGCCCGACACTGCTCCGGTCCAGTTCCGCACGCATCTCATCGAAGCCGAGATCCCCGGGGGCTACGCCGTCATGGTGAGCGACATCAACGGGGACGGCCGGCCGGATGTCGTCGGGATGACGTCGCGCATCAAGGAGCTGCCCTGGTACGAGAACCCGTCCTGGGATCGGCATGTCCTGGTCCGGGACTTCGACGGTCTCGTCAACATGGCCGCGCACGACATCGACGGAGACGGCATTCCGGAGATCGCCATCGAGAGCGAGTTCAGCATGGTTGCCGCCAGGAGCCGGGGGCTTGTCTGGCTGCTCGAGCACCAGGACGATGTCCGCAAGCCCTGGCGCACCACCCTCGTCGACGAACTCACCACCTCGCATCACGTCGCCTGGGCGGACGTGGACGGAAACGGCACCAAGGAACTGATCAATGCGCCGCTGATCGGGGCTGACGCCTTGGCTCCCAAGTACGAGGACAACGTGCCGCTCGTCTACTATCACGTGCCGGAAGGCCGGGAGGGGGAGTGGGAGCGCCTTCTGATCGACGACAGGCTGAGCGGTGTCCTGCATCGCGTCCGGGTGGTCCAGTGGGACGACGACATCCGGGAGGAATTGCTCACGGCCGGCTTCGACGGAATCACCCTGCACGATCCGGCAGGTGAGGGCTCGGAGATCCGCTGGGAGAATACCCGGCTGTCAAGGGGCCACAAGGAGGAGCCCGAGACGGCAGGCGCCAGTGACGTTGCCGTCGGGACGGTCCGCGGCAACCGGATCGTCGTTTCGGTCGAGCCGTGGCACGGAAACGAGGTCGTGGTCTACACGGAAGGCGAGTCCGGCGGCTGGCAGCGCCGTGTGATCTACGACCGGCTTGTCGAAGGGCACGAGGTGTGCGTCGGCGACTTCAACGGCGACGGGCGGGACGACATTGTCGCTGGCGACCGCGCGCGGGGCCAGGTGGCCGGATCGCACGTCTTCTTCGCCCAGGACGACCGCGGAGCCGAATGGCTCCACCAGGATCTCGATCCGCTCGGCATGTCCGCCTCCGGTTGCGCCGTGGCGGACATCAACGCCGACGGCCGCCCGGACATCGTGCAGATCGGCGGCGCGACCAGGAACATCAAGTGGTACGAGAACCTGGGAGCGCCGCCGGCCCCCTGAGTCGCGGCGAGTCCCGGTAGGCAGCCGATGCAGCCGCGCCCGGCAGGGGCAACTTTGCAGGCTGGGTGTCCGGCGACCGGTGTCCGGCTCATTGCCGGGCGCTTGATCCGCGAGGGCTCGTTCAACCAATCCTCGCCGGCATGGCCATTGGCCGGGCGGGCTGTCCGCGTGCGGGACTTGCGGCATCCCCCGGAAAGTGGCCGCAAGCCACCGGGAACGGTCCGGCCCCTCAGACAGGCCCATCGGGCTCACTTCTAAATCACCAAGGCAGGCCCATCGGGCCGACCGGGCGAGTCGCACCAGTTGTGATATCTTCGTTGGGGGCCGCGAGGCGTCGTTTGGTTGATTGCGTTTTGTTGAGTCCTGGAGCGGCGGTCGCAACGCACCGTCATTGGGTGCCGGGCCTCGGAGCCTAGGCGGCGGTCTCTGACCGGACGGTTTTCGATAACGGAGGGTTCTCGAACATGACACAGGAGACTCCGCAAGGTAACGGCGCCGGCCTTAGGCGCTATTGGAGTTCCGACATCCTGTCGGGATTCCTGGTGTTCCTCATCGCGCTGCCGCTGTGCCTGGGCATCTCCCTGGCCTGCGGGTATCCGGCGATCTCGGGAATCTTCACAGCGATCATCGGAGGGCTGATCGCCACCTTCTTCAGCAATTCCGAACTCACGATCAAGGGTCCCGCGGCAGGCCTGATCGTCATCGCGATCGGGTGCGTGACCGACTTCGGATTCACGTCCGGCCGGGACCCCGCCGCGGACTTCCAGGCGTACCGCCTGGCGCTGGGGGTAGGCGTGGTGGCCGGCGTCATCCAGATCCTCTTCGGCGTGTTCCGGTCCGGCATCCTGGGCGAGTTCTTCCCCTCCGCGGCCGTCCACGGACTGCTCGCCTCGATCGGCGTGATCATCTTCGCCAAGCAGCTGCCCGTCACCCTGGGGCTCGGTTCGGAAGGCACTCCGCTCGAGCTGCTGGCCCGGATCCCCAGCTACTTCACCGACCTGCACCCGCAGGTGGCGGTCGTCGGGATCATCAGCCTGGTCATCGTGTTCGGATACCCGCTGCTGAAGATCCCCGGACTCCGGTCCATACCGGCACCGCTCGTAGTCCTGCTCGTGAGCGTGCCGCTGGGCGCTCACTACGGATTGGGGCCCGAATTCCTCGTGTCGGTGCCTTCCAACATGTTCGGCGCCCTGACCTTCCCGGACTTCTCGGGCGTCCTGACCGCGACCGGCATCCAGTACATCATCCTGTTCTCCCTGATCGGCAGCCTGGAGTCGCTGCTTAGCGCCAAGGCAGTGGACGAGATCGATCCCTACCGCCGCAAGACCAACTACGACGGCGACCTGCTGGCGATCGGCGTCGGCAACACGGCGGCCGCGTTCGTCGGCGGCCTGCCGATGATCTCCGAGATCGTCCGCAGCAAGGCCAACATCGACAACGGCGCCAAGACCCGCTTCGCGAACATGTACCACGGCCTCTTCCTGCTGCTGTTCGT
The DNA here is from genome assembly GCA_965263255.1 of Bryobacterales bacterium. GTDB lineage: Bacteria > Acidobacteriota > Terriglobia > Bryobacterales > UBA6623 > VXMF01. The sequence goes on along the minus strand of CBDHHA010000008.1, from coordinate 3,675,663 downwards.
GGCCTTGGCTCCCGCCCTGATCAACCAGATCCCGCTGGCCGCGCTCGGGGCGATGCTCGTGTTCACCGGCTTCCGCCTGGCGTCGCCGAAGGAATTCGTGCACATGTACCACGTGGGCCGCGAGCAGCTGATCATCTTCGTGGCCACGATCGTCGGCGTTCTCGCGACCGACCTGCTGGTCGGCATCGGCATCGGCATCCTCGTCAAGGCCCTGATTCACCTCATCAACGGCGCGCCGATCGCCTCGCTGTTCCGGCTGCGGGTCGACATCGAGCGATCCTCCGAGGGGGCCACCGTCGCGGTCAAGGACTCGGCGGTGTTCGCGACCTGGATCGGCCTCAAGAGGCGCCTGGAGTCGCTCAAGGGCGAGGGCCCGGTGACGGTCGACCTGTCGGGTACAAGGCTCGTCGACCACACGGTCATGGACCGGCTGCAGGAAACGAAGAAGGAATTCGAGGAGAGCGGCGCGCAATTCGAGATCAAGGGGTTGGACGGCCATCGTCCCGTTTCGGACGATCCGACCGCGGCACGCGTGAAGAAGTCCTGACCGGCCTTCAATCGAGACGTCATGAATCCCGACCAGCGTCAGGCACTGCGCGAGCAGGTCAGCGAGGCCGCCCGTCCGGCCGCCCAGATCTGGCCGCTGAAGACCTTCGCGTACCGGAATCCGGTTCGCGGCTACGAGGACCTACCCTTCGACCGTGCCGTCCGAGAGGCGGAGACCGTGATCGGCGGGGCCGGATTCCTTCCCAGCAGCGAGTACCGGGACTTCCGGCGCGCAGGGCGGATCGCGGACGACCACCTGCGCCGCGCCCTCGCCCGCTTCGGTCCGGACATTGCGGACGAGCCTGTCCACGCCGGGGATCGCGCGATCCATGCGGACGAGGTCGTGTGGACCCAGCTCACGCAGGGGGTCGATGCGCCTGCGCCTTCCGTCCTGGCCTTCCGGGCCGGGCACGAGGGGAGAGCCGATCTGCTTGCCGCTGCGTCGGAGGCGTGTCTCCATCTGGCGGTCGTCGACAGCGGCGACCCGCCGGACCTGCCGCCTTCGAGGACCCTCAGCGACTGGGTCGGGACTCTCTCCGGATCCTCGGTCGTGGACTCGATCAACGACCAGATGATCAAGTGGTCGGGGGCATTCCTCGACGAGGGCATGGCGGGCTGGGGAATGCCCTCCCGGTCGGAAGGCTTCTATCGGAGCTGGCGGGAGCTCGCCGCAAGGGACCATTCCGGCTGGTTCCGGGGGGTCCGCGGGACCGCGTCGAAGGTCGCTGCGCTCCCGGATGAACCCGAGGACTGGATCCGCCTGGGCTTGGAGCGCCTGGGAATTCCCGAGGAGCGCTGGAGCGAGTACCAGACGCGCATGTTCGCGCAGCTGCCGGGCTGGGCCGGCTTCATACGCTGGCGGAGCGAGAATCCGCAGTACCCGGCCCAGCGCGACCATCCCGTCGAGCTGCAGGACTACCTGGCCGTGCGGATGTTCTACGAGGTGGAGCTCGTGGAGGCGGCCTGCAGGCAGGATCTGGGCGTTGCGGGCACTCTCGATGCCGTTCGACGCTGGGCTGGCGAGCCCGGGCACCGGAAGGACGAGGCTAGCGCCCATGACAGGGCAACCGGAAGGCTGTACCGGCTTGCCGTGCACCTCGGGCTGTCGTCGCAGCAGGTCGGAGCGCTTGGCCGGTCCGGGGCCGATGCGCTGCTTCGATGGCTGGACGCGTTTCCCGAGAATCGCCACGGCCCTGTCTGGCTGGCGGCCTACGAGGACACGTTCGCGGACGGTCTTGTCGGCAGGCTTGCCGGGCACCCTCCCCGGGAGGGAACTCCTGGCGGGAGGCCGGACGCCCAGCTGATCTTCTGCATCGACGCGCGTTCCGAGCCCTTCCGCCGCCACATCGAGGACTCCGGCAACTACGAGACCTTCGGCTACGCAGGCTTCTTCGGCGTCCCGATCAGCCATCAGGCGTTCGACAGCCATGACCGGCTGGCGCTGTGCCCCGTGCTGCTGAAGCCGCCCAGGGCCGTTGACGAGGAGCCTCGCGGCGGCGAGGAGCGGCCCCTCACCAGTTACGCTTCGGGCACGCGCTGGCGCCGGCTGGGCGACGAGCTGTTCCACGATCTCAAGCAGAACCCCTTGGGATCGTTCGTGCTGGTGGACGTCCTCGGCATCCTGTTCAGCTTGGCGCTGGCAGGCAAGACCTTGGTGCAGCGTCCCTACGCCGGGGTCCGCTCCTGGATCCGGAAGCGGTTTCGTTCACGCGTGGAGACACGCATGACCCTCGATACGGCCGAGGTCGAGTCCTTCGGACCGGGCGGCTTCACCATCGAGGAGAGGGCTGCGTTCGTGGGCGGCGGGCTCCAAATGATCGGGCTCACTGACCCGATGGCCCGGCTGGTGATCGTTTGCGGGCACGGCTCGGAATCCGACAACAACCCCTACGCGGCGGCCTACAACTGCGGCGCCTGCGGGGGAGCCCACGGCGATCCCAATGCAAGGGCGTTCACCGCGATGGCCAACGACCCGGCTGTCCGCAAGGCGGTAGCGGACACGGGGCTCACCATCCCCGACGATGTCTGGTTCGTCGCGGGCAAGCACGACACGGCCACGGACCGAGTCTCCTTCTACGACATGGTCGACGTGCCGGCCAGTCACCGCGAGGAACTCGAGCGGCTCCAGCGGAACCTGGCCACAGCAGGCGAAGTGCAGGCCAGGGAGCGACTCGCCAGGCTGCCAGGGGCGCCTCGCGGACTCAGCCCCCGCCGGGCGGTGCACCACGCGGTCGGCCGCAGTGTCGACTGGGCGAACCCGCGTCCCGAATGGGGGCTCTCGAGCAATGCGGCGTTCCTGATCGGAAGGCGCGCGCTGACCGCCGGCCTGGATCTCGACTCCAGGGTGTTCCTGCATTCCTACGATCCCGCCAGCGACCCGGATGGCGGCATTCTCGAGCGCATCATGACGGCTCCCTTGATCGTGGGAGAGTGGATTAACATGGAGTACTACTTCTCCACGGTCGATCCTTGGGTTTACGGGAGTGGAAGCAAGGTAATCCACAACGTCGTCGGTGGCGTGGGCGTGATGCTCGGTAGCCAGGGCGACCTGCAGGGCGGCCTGCCTGTGCAAGGAGTCTTCGACGGCGCTCGCCGGTACCACGAGCCGATGCGCCTGCTAGCGATCATCGAGGCGCCGACGGAAAGGATCTCCGCGATCATCGCCAAGCACGAGATCCTTCAGATGTTGTTCCACAACCAGTGGGTGAATCTGGTGGCCTGCGATGCGGGCCGCAACGTGTTCCATCGGTACGGCACGGATGCCACGTGGGCCGAGCTTTCTGTGGGGACTGCGGCATGACACCGACGCGCTCCGGAACCTGGAAGCGGCTGGCCTATTGGACGGTCGTCATGTTCGTGCTCTGGCTCCTGCTGTCGGAGAGCTTCAACGTGCTGCACATGGCGGTCGGCCTGGCAGCGGCGCTGCTCGTAGCGGCACTGAGGTCAGACGGGCGTGCGGCGAGACGGTATGGCGTTCGTTGGCTGGGCGTGCTGGCGTACATGCCCTTCCTGTTCAGCCGGATTTTCCTCAGCGGCCTGCACGTCTCATACCTCATCCTCCACCCGCGACTGCCTATCCGCCCCGTGCTCTTCCGCCATCAAGCGGACTTGGGCAGCGAGGAGGCGGTTCTGCTGATGGGCAATTCCATCACGCTGACCCCGGGGACGGTCACCGTGGAAGCGAGTTCCAACGAAGTCGTCGTGCATGCCCTGGACGAGAAGTCGACCCAGGACGTGAGCAGCCTGCTCCTGGAACGCAAGGTTGCCACAGTCTTCCAGCCTAGGGGAGGCGCCGAATGAGCCTCCTACTCGTTCTCGACGTCATTGCGATCCTGATCGTGATGTACCTGTACCGCGTGGTCCGAGGGCCGACGCTGTTTGACCGCGTTCTGGGCCTGAACGGCATTTCCACCAAGGCGATCATCCTGCTGGTGGTGATCGGAACGGTTTACGAGCGGGTGGACATGTTCGTGGACATCTCCACCGGCTACGCACTGCTCAACCTCGTGGGCGCCCTAGCGATCGCGAAGTACCTGGAGCAAAGGGGGCGCATCTAGATGCCAGTCCTTGTCGCCGTCATGATTTCGATCGGCCTGTTCTTCCTGGTCGTCGCCGCCATCGGCATGATTCGGCTCCCGGACATCTACACGCGCTCCCACGCCGTCGCGCTGACGGATGCCCTGGGTGCCTTCTTCCTGCTGACAGGACTCGCGATGTACCACGGGTTCACCACCAACACGCTCCGGATCCTGGTCGTCCTCGCGCTGCTGTACGCGGTGAATCCCGTCATCTCCCACGCAACCGTCCGGGCTGCCCTGCGGTCCGGGGAGCGGCCAGTCGCGGAGGACCGGCGATGACCTACTCCTTCGAGCTGCCGCTTCTCGTCCTTCTGATCCTGACGGCAGGAGGGGCGATTGTCGTCAAGGACCTGATTAGCGCTGTCCTGATCCTAGGGGCCTACAGCTTCTTCCTGGCGCTCGTCTGGGCGTGGCTCGGCGCCGCGGACGTCGCGTTCGTCGAGGCCGTCGTCGGAGCCGGCCTCGCGACTGTCTTCTTCCTGCTCACCCTGTTCCGAACCGCACCCAAGGACACGCGCATCCGCCGTCCTCCGCCTCCGATCATCGCCGTGGTCACGCTGCCGCTGCTGGGTCTCCTCCTGCTCTACGCAGCGAACGACCTGCCCGCGTTCGGAGATCCGGGAGCGCCGGCCAGCACCCATGTGTCGCCGCACTACCTTGAGAACAGCGTCGCCGACACGCGCACTCCGAACGTGGTGACATCCGTCCTGATGGACTACCGCGTGCTGGACACCCTGATCGAGACCGTAGTCGTCTTCACTTCCGGCATCGCGTGCTGGCTCCTCTTGCGGAGGGACGCCGAATGATCGACACGTCCTACCAGAGCGTGATCGTCCAGCGCACGGCCTCGATCATGATGCCCTTGGTGCAGCTGTTTGCCCTGTACGTGCTGTTCTTCGGCCAGTACGGCCCTGGCGGCGGCTTCGTTGCGGGGGTGATGATCGCGGCGAGCCTTGTCCTGGGGCTGCTGGCGTTCGGGGAAGCCGGACCGACGGGCCAGCGGGCGAAGCGCCTTCTGGACGGGGACGGCTTCGGCCTGCTGCTATTCATAGCGGTCGGGGGACTCTGCCTGATCGGAGGCGGGGAGTTCCTCAACTACTCCGAGGCGCCGATCCCGGGCCTCGACGCCCCCTCGCGGCGCTACCTGGGAATCCTGATGACCCAGGTCGGAGTCGCGCTCGATGTAGCCGTGGCGGCGGTCTCGATCGTATTCAGCCTGTCGCGCAGCGGCGTCACCGGAGATTCGGATGCTTGAGCTGATCGAGGCAGCGCTGCGGCGGCCGAACTTCGTCGCGTTCGTCCTGCTGCTGCTGTGGGGCCTTTACATCACGATCACCCATCACAACTACGTCAAGAAGCTGATCGGGCTCTACATCGTGCAGACGAGCGTCATCTTCTTCCTCGTGACGACAGCCGCCAAGGACGGCGCCACTGTCCCCATCATCCTCGACGGTGCGGAGACCGTCCTCGCCGGCGATTACGTGAACCCGCTTCCCCAGGTCCTGACGCTGACGGCGATCGTCGTCCAGATCGCGACGCTGGGAGTCTCGCTGGGACTGGTCGCCAGAATCTACCGCAGGTTCGGGAGCCTCGACGAGGACGAGGTACTGGAGAAGCTCGGATGATCGAACACCTCCCGGCACTGGTGTTCCTCGCCCCGCTCGCCACAGCCATTTCCATGCCGCTGGCCGGGCACTTCCGGCGGTCGATCTGTCGCCCCCTGGCCCTGGCGGCGATGATCTGCATGACCCTGCTGTCATTGGCTAGCCTGTGGACGGTCTCTGCCTACGGCGAGGTGCGCTACTCCTTCAGCGGCTGGCTCCCCCCCATCGGCATCGAATGGCTCGCGGACCAGCTCGCAGCGACCATGGTGACAGCGGTGAGCGCGCTCGGCGTGCTCTGCCTCCTGTACGCCCGCGGCCTGGGCGAGGACCGCGAGCTGGACGCCAGCACCGTCCCCTACCACACGATCGTCCTCCTGCTGGTCGCGGGACTGAGCGGCGCGATCTACGCCGGCGACCTGTTCAACATCTTCGTTTTCCTCGAAGTGGTCTCACTCTCGGCCTACGCCCTCGTGGCTGCCCAGGGGGGCCGCGCGCTGGTCTCGGCGTTCCGGTACCTCGTGATGGGCGCGATCGGGACCGCGTTCTACCTGCTGGGCGTGGGCTACTTCTACGCTGCCACGGGCGCCCTCAACATCGCGGATCTCTCCCAGCGCCTGCCCGCGCTGCTCGAATCCAAGGCGGTAATGGGCGGGCTAATGTTCATGTTCATCGGCCTGGCGATCAAGATGGCGCTCATGCCGCTGCACGGGTGGCTTCCCGACGCCTACACCGACGCGTCGGCCTCGACCGTCCCGCTGCTGGCCGGACTCGTGACCAAGATCTCGCTTCTGGTGTGGGTGCGGATCCTGTACTGGGTCATCAGGCCGGGCGCCAGCGGAGAGTCCCTCACCATATTCACCCTGGTGTCCGCGTTCGGCATCCTGGCTTCGGTTGCGGGTGCTTGCCTGGCCCTCGGCCAGCGTGACCTGAAGCGGATATTCGCCTACGGCGGAATCTCCCATGTCGGCCTCGTGCTGATCGGGGTGGGGCAGGCCAACGAGACCGGGCTGGCCGGTGCCCTGTACTACCTGCTCAATGACGCGGTCATGCAGTGCTCCCTGTTCGTACTGGCCGGGTTCCTCGCGCTACGGTACGGAGCTTCCTCGCTGGACAGTCTCGGGCGCGCGCACGTCAGGAATCCGTGGGTGATCGTCACCTTCGTCGTCGTCGGCCTGGGAATGGTCGGCCTGCCCCCCACCGGAGGCTTCTTCGGGAAGCTGAGGATCCTGCTCGGGGCGCTGGAGGCGGAAGACTACATTGCCGCAGGGGCGGTGGTCCTCACGACGCTGATTACGCTCGGCTACTTCGCGCAGGTTCTGGAGAAGCTCGTTCGCTCCGGGACCGATGGTGCCGACCGCGATCAGGCCGGGACCCCCTGGACCCTCCGGGTCTGCATGGCGGCGCTCGTCGCAGCGATCATCGGCCTGGGCATCTGGAACGACCAAGTCGTGCGACTGCTGGTGGATGCGACAGTCTCCCTGGGGATTTGACAAGGCATGAAGGTCACGTCGTTCGCGAAGGGGGTCCCGGGCTAGGATGCCGCTCTACGCCCTGATTCCAGGCTTGCCACTGGCAGCGTTCCTGATCCTGGCGCTCGGCGGGCGCCGACTCGGCGAGGCCGGCCACCGGATCGCGACTCCAGCTGTCGGGGCGTCGTTCGCCCTCTCGATTGCCGCGCTCGTGGAGGTCTTCCAGAACGGAGCGCTCTCGATCCCGCTGTACCGCTTCCTCGATGTCGGGGAAGTGTCCGTCACCGTGGGCCTGTACACGGACCAGCTGACCGTGCTGCTGCTGCCGCTGATCACCGGCGTCAGCTTCATCGTCCACGTGTATTCGTCCCGCTACATGATCGGGGATCCGAGGTACCGCAAGTTCTTCGCACTCATCGGCCTGTTCACGTTCGCTATGACGATGCTGGTCATGAGCGACAACCTGCTCGTGACCTACATGTGCTGGGAAGTGATGGGGCTGTGTTCCTATCTCCTGATCTCGCACTGGGCCGAGCGGCCCGAGGCCGGCCGGGCCGCGACGAAGGCGTTCCTGGTGAACGCCGTGACCGACGTCGGCCTGGGATTCGGCGTGGTGCTCGCGTTCGCCACCTACGGGACGCTCAACATTCAGGAGATCCTGGCCCAGGCCCCGGCCATGCAAGGGCAGACGCTCGGCGCGTTCGGGCTGGAGATCGAGCGAAATACGCTGATCGCGTTCTGCCTGCTCAGCGGGGCGATCGGGAAGTCGGCGCAGGTTCCCATGCATGTGTGGCTGCCGTTCGCCATGGAGGCTCCCACGCCGGTCTCGGCGCTGATTCATGCCGCGACGATGGTGAACGCGGGTCCCTTCCTGCTCGTGCGCATGAGCCCTCTGGTCCTGCTGGCGCCGCCCGCGATGGTAGCGATAGCGGTCATCGGAGCGATCACCGCGCTGTACGGAGCGCTGGTGTCGCTGACCCAGACGGACATCAAGAAGCTGCTGGCGTATTCGACGATCAGCCAGATCGGCTTCATGATCTTCGCGTGCGGCGTCGGGGCGTTCGGGGCTGCGATCTTCCATCTCCTGGCCCACGGGTTCCTCAAGGCGTACCTGTTCCTCTCCACCGGCGACTCTCTACAGGCGACCGGCGCACACGCCCACGGGACTGCGAGTGTTCCCCCGGGAAGGCTCAGGTCCCTTGCCGCAGCTGCCTTGCTGCTGGCCTGCGTGCCGCCCTTGGTGCTCTTTGCCGGGCCATACGAGCAGCTCTGGAACTCGCAGCACGTTCCGTCGGCGCGCATTGCGTTCTGGGCAGTCGCCCTCGCAACGGTCTTCCTCACCGCCGCCTACACCTTGCGCAGCATCGTGAGCCTGTTCGGCGAAGCGGTCGGCAAGTCTGTCCAGGCTCGTCCCAAGCTGCTCTCCCTTGCGCACCTGCCCGGCCTTGCCGTCTGCGGCATCGCAGTCACTGCGCTGGTGGCCGGGGTGTGGTCGCGATTCAGCGAGTTCCTCCAGCCAGCGCTGGGATCGCTTCCCGGCGAGCCGGAGGCTACCGCCCTCCCGTTCGCCCTGGCAGTGTCGCTCGCGGTTGCCTTCCTGGGCTGGTGCTTCGCATACTATTGCCACGTCCGGCCTGCCGCAGTCCCGTTCGGGCAGCGCGAGTGGGTCAAGTCGGCTTACGTGCTCTTCCTGAACAAGCTCTACTTCGACGAGATCCACCAAATGGTCGCAGTGAATCCCGTCTTGCGGGGCTCGCGGTGGATGCTAGACCGACTCGACTTGCGTGTCATCAACCGCGCCGTGCACGGAGTCGCGACGGCACTCCCCAGGTTCGCCCTGGGCTTGGAGCACTCCGTCGAAAACCGCGTGATCGGACCCACGGTGCTCGGGACCGGCCGGTTAGTGGCGGCGAGCGCTGCCTGGCTCGAGAGGCTGACCGAGGCCGGCCTGATCGATCGCGGGCCCAACGCCGCTGCCAGCCTCCTCATGCGGATATCCAACTGGCTCTGGAGGCTCGTTGACCGAGGGGGGGCCGAGGCGACTGCGGAAACAGCCGCGAGGCAGTCCGAAGTAACCGGCGAGGCGCGGCCGCGAACCGGGCCGAGGACGTTGCGACACCACTTGGTCATCATCGTTTGCTGGCTGGCGCTTGCAATCGGTCTCACCTACTGGCTTGCCAACTGACCGAGTTGTGATCAAGAAGGGGGCCCCATGACATCACTCCTCACAGAACACCTGATCACTTCGTTGATCGCGGTTCCGTTTGCCGGAATCGTCGCCCTGCTGTTCGTCCGGGGCGACGAGTGGGTCCGGCGGGTCGCCATGGCGACATCCCTGCTGGCGCTCGCGCTGTCGGCCGTCCTGTGGGCTCGCTTCGATCCTTCGCTGGACGGCATGCAGTTCGTCGAGCGCGGCGAATGGATGCCCAACTTCAACATCGAGTACGCCGTCGGCGTCGACGGCATCAGCCTGGTGCTGGTCCTGCTCACAACCCTGCTGGGCCCGCTGTGCGTGCTTGCCTCCTGGAGCGGAATCGAAAGCAAGGTCAAGGCCTACATGATTCTGATCCTGCTGGTGGAAGGCGCGATGATCGTCGTCTTCACCGCGCTGGACCTGTTCCTGTTCTTCATGCTGTGGGAAGTCACGATGATTCCCATGTACTTCATGATCATTCTCTGGGGCGGGCCGGGCCGCATCCAGGCGGGGATCAAGTTCGTGCTGTACAGCCTGACGGGCAGCCTCCTGCTGCTGGTCGGGATCCTCGGCCTGTACCTGCAGACGGGCCGCACGTTCGATATGCAGGCCATGATCGGCCAGCCGATGCCGGAGGACGTCCAGATCTGGATCTTCTCGTTCCTGTTCCTCGGATTCGCTATCAAGCTGCCCATGGTCCCGTTCCACTCGTGGCTGCCCGATGCCCACTCGGAGGCGCCGACCGCTGGCAGCGTGATCCTCGCCGGCGTGCTGCTCAAGATGGGCGGCTACGGCTTCCTCCGGATATGCCTGCCCACGCTTCCGGATGCGGCGGCCGTGTTCGCCCCGTACATCCTCTGGCTGTCGATCGTCGGCATCATCTACGGCGGCTGCCTCGCCCTGGCCCAGTCCGACCTCAAGAAGCTCGTGGCGTACTCGTCGATCTCCCATATGGGATTCGTCACGCTGGGAATTTTCGCGTTCAACGAGCAGGGCATCGAGGGAGCCGTGATCCAGATGTTCGCCCACGGCGTCTCGACCGGCGCCATGTTCCTGGTCATCGGGTTCCTGTATGACCGCACGCACAGCCGGATGATCGGTGACTACGGCGGGCTCCAGAAGCCGATGCCCCGCTTCGTCATCCTGCTGTCGATCTTCGCCATGGCCTCGTTCGGCCTGCCGGGCATGGGCAACTTCACCGGGGAGTTCCTGGTGCTGCTAGGCACTTCCTTCGAGAGCATGCTGATGGTCCTGCTGGCGATGAGCGGGATCGTCCTGGCGGCCGGGTACATGCTCTGGATGCTCCAGCGCGTGGCCCTGGGCCCGACACGCAAGGGGCTCGAGTCGCTGCCGGACTTGAACACGCGCGAGATATTGACACTCGTCCCGCTCGTGATCGCTGTCTTCGTGGTGGGCTTGATTCCCGCCACCCTGACAGGCAAGCTGAACGCCACTGTAGAGCGGCTGCTCCAGCATTCGCCGGTCGCTATCGAAAGCACCGCACAGCCAGGGGACTGATTCCGTCGCGATGCCCGACCGGAGTTCCGGCGGGAATCCGCATCGTGCTACGGCGCCCGTCCCCGCCGGACAGGCCTAGCCGGGCTATCCGGCGCGTTCTACGATCGCCATCCGGATCGCGAGTCCGGATAGCAGCCGGCGTCCGCTACACGTAGGCAATAACGTCGACTTCCACCAGCGAGTTGCCGGGTATGCCTCCGGCTGCGGCAATCGTCGTCCGCACCGGTGGGTTCTCGCCGAACCGGCCGCGGAACACCTCGTTCATGGCCTGGTAGTCGTCCAGGTCGTTCAGGTAGACGTTGCACTTGAGGACCTTGTCCATCGAGGACCCGACCCGCTCGAGCTCCTCCTGGAGCGTGTTGAGGACATGGTCCGTGTGGGCCTTGATGTCCCCTTCGAAGTGCGCGCCCTTGCCCGCCACGAACACGACGTTTCCGAATGTCACTACGGGGCTGAAGAGGGGATTGCTCGGCTTCTCCCCCTTCCAGTGCACCGTGCGCCGAGGTCCTTGCGCTTCGGCGGCAGCCGGCACCGCAGCGGCGGCAGCCCCTGCGATCATCACCCGCCTCGTTGGTTTCGAGTCAGCCATCGGATCCTCCCTCTCAGGCCTTCAGCCACTTGAAGTAGTAGAACAGCAGGGGCTCGGAGCCCGTGTTCTTGATGCCGTGCAGCTCCTCGGCGTTGGTGTACATCATCGAACCCGGTCCGACCGTTGTTACCTCGCCCTCCACCGAAATCTCGCCGGTGCCCTCGGTCACGAGCATGATCTCCTCCTCGGGGTGCTTGTGCGGCGGGTGCGGCTCCATGCCGGGGTTCAGCCGCAGGTTGCCGCCCTCGAACACGCTCAACTCGTTGGTCGGGCCCTGGTAGTAGATCTGTTGAACGCCGAAGGGATGCTCCAGGTTCTGGGCCTTGCTGCCGGTCTTCACTGCCGCGCCGATCGCCGCCCGCGCGACGGGCGTCCCTCCCGGCGCCATCGTCGTTCCCAAGGCGGCTGAAAACGCCACGAGAAAGAATCTACGGTCTTGCATGAACAGTGTCCTCCTAGGGTTGCAATGGCCCACTATAGCCGAATCTCCTACCGTAGGCCGGCCCAGGGACTGAGTGAGGTGGTTCCACCCTTGCGTCGAGCGAGCGCATGAGCGGCAGTCGAGAGTGCACCCGAGCGTAGCCGACTCGAGGGCTGGCTCAGGAACCTGTTGACGCTTCGAGATCTCGCCGGCAAGGAATGTCTTGCCGAGACTGACGTCGTCGGCGACGATTGCACCCCCAGTCTCGTAAGTCAACCGAAGTGCTCACGCACCACCGTCCTCTCGGAAGCTCGCCAGAGGGAGGTCTTGGTCGTCTGTGGAATCTTCCGCGATCTCATCTCCATGCATCTGCCACAGAACGCGCAGGAAGATCTCCCATGGAGTTCGCGGATGGACGACCTCTTCGTTCACCTCACCCAAGGCACGCGGTTCAGCTGGTCGGCGATATGCGAAACCAGTCCGACTGGAGAATGCAGTTAGGACGCGCGCCTCGCGAGTCGCGCTCTCCGTGACATCGCCTGTGCCCGCCCGGGTTCGAGCAGGTGGCCAAGGGCTCTGGCCAGCGTGTTGCCGTCGTAGTTGTCGATGAACTGCTGTTGCTGGATCAGGGTTGTCGCTCTAAGGCAAATCGCGCCCGCTCCCTGCGAAGCATCTTGAAGGGATTGATGCAATTGATATTGAACTGGTGACAGACGTCCGGGATCTTGACTCGCCGCCACGAGTTGGAACTTCGTTCGTGAGTGACCACGGTCATCCGTTTGGCCAATGCGTGGGCGACCAACGCATGGTCGGCGCTGTCAGTGAACTTGATGATCGCAGCCGACCTGAATGGCTGCTTGATGACCCACTGAACTATTCCGCGCGCCGCGGAAATGACCGAGTCATCTGGTTCTCTAAAGAATACTCTCCTGCGTAGTCCGGACCATTCCGAAAGCTCGTCATCACCTTCCCGCAGCTCATCGTACACGGCCAGAACGCTACCTACGACGCCGTTCTCACAACCAACGTCAATCCAGTCCCAGAACCCTGGACAGAAATCCATGCCGTAGTGCTCGTTCTTCGCCTGAATCAGCACATTCGCGTCAATTAGATAAGCCATCAAGATACGCCCAATCGATCTGCAAGCTGATTAAACGTAGACACTTTCTTGAAGCCCAACAAGTCAAAAGCATCTCGGTACAGTGTTCTGCCCTCTAGAGTATCGATAACAAGTGCGCGGGTGAATCGTTCGCCACTTCGAGTGGTTTGGGTGGCAAAGGAGTTTCCTCCCTTAGCCTGGACCTGCTTCTGGAACCTAGTAGTTTCTCTTCGGTACTCTATTCGGAATTGACGCGCGGAAATGGCAGAAATGTCAAAGAGTCGACGAAGGACCACCAGAGTGCTGACCTTGAACCTGCCTGCTAGTTGTCTGATCTGGCTAGTCAACGGGCCGTCAAAGCTGTACGCTGCTCGGATCTCCTTAGCCGGAACGAGCAATTCCGCTGCGAATTGATTGCACCAAGCCTCGGTTTCGTCAGTGGGCGTCGAATTCATCTCGGGGTTCGACAAAGCGGACCGACCGAGGCAGAGATGTGCGATCTCGTGAGCCACCGTGAACATCTGGGCGGCCTTCGCATCGGCACCGTTCACGAAGATCAACGGTGCTAGGTCGTCGACCAGAGCCAAGCCTCGAAACTCGCCGGGATCCAACTTCCGATGGCTATTGTTGCCGACAATGCCAGAAATCATGACAAGTATGCCAGCTTCCTCAATTTTGCGAATCAGATGGCGGAGTGCGTCGCTCCACGTCGACACCTGCGCTCGATCGGCCACGTCGATCCCGATCGATTTTCTGACCCTTGCGGCGACTGCATCCACCGGGTCGCTGAGAGTTGCCGAACCCACGAGCGCGACCCGATCAAGGCCTTCGGAGAGCGCGTAGTGTCGGTACCAGTCCTGCCGAAGCTGGCAGAGATAGACGGTCTCGCGCAGATTCACGCTCGGCTGAGCAACGGCTACCGAGCCGACTGTCCGAAAGTCCGGAATCGGGAATTCCTCCTCTGGCGGATCTGGCAGCAGGAGCATGCCGAATGGCGTATGAGTGACCTTGGCAAACTCTTGGAGTTGCCTGTATGTCGGCTGGGCATCGCCGCTCTCCCACATCCGATACTTTGGAAATCGGTGCAGGAGCGTTTCGCCCGCTACGCCGGCGCGCTCCCTCGCCCATCGCAGCACGCCCGGACTCACGTTTACCCGCAGTGCCATGACCTCGCCCCGCCCGCGGCTAGGTACGTGCTCTACCACGTCGCAGGCTGAGCACTCATCATCCCATGTCGACTCGGGGTCGAGAACCGGTGATGTGTCGATAGTGTCGCAAGACGCCGTCCAGTCCGGCCCGTGAGCGGCTCGATCGGGTATTGCGACCGGGACTTCTCCGTGGCCGAGATGGACCGCACCCGCGACCTGACCGCGCCGGGCGGCCCGCCCCTGTCGTGGAGGAAGCTCTCCCAGGCGGTCTGCACGGTGCTGGACTGACGCAAGCCCGACGGTGACCTCAAGTAGATGAGCCCGCACAACTGAGTACTCTGCGAGACCGAACTCTGGTATATTCGGGTCAGGCTGCGGTTCGAGCCCAGCACGCATTCAGGTTCCCGCAGCACACCCTGTCCGGATCTAGGACGAGCCGGTGCCGACCCGACCCCGCAACGCCGCTGTCACGGCTGCGTTGTCTCTGAGTGGTTCGGTGCTGGGAGGGCTGGTGCTAGGGGCTCTGATCGGGCAGCGTTGGGACTGGAACCCGGAGGCGGCGGTTATCGGGCTCTTCGTGGGCATCCTGGCGGGTTTCTACAACTTGGCCGTCGCGATGTGGAAGCAGGAATGATCTGGCAGATCGCAGTCGGACTGGCGTGCGGCCTGGCAACGGCGATCGTGTCGGAAGCCGTGCTGCGGGTGGTCCCTGCCATCGTGGAGCGGAGCCTTTTCAGGGCCTTGGCGGCCGGAGCGGCTCTCCGGGCCCTGTGGGTTCTCGCCTTGATCTCCTGGACACTGACCGCCGGCTTCGGTGATCCGAGGCTGCTTCTTCCCGCGCTCCTTGTGGGCTACCTCGCGGCGCAAGTCTTCGAAGGTGTCCGTTACACGAGGTACTTCGAGCGGTGCTAGGCGCGCAGGTTCCATTCGCGTTCCTCGCCGCGTCGGGCGCGGAAGAGAGCCTGTCCGATGTGATCATGCATCACATCGCGAACAGCGAGGTTCACTTGCCAGCCTGGCTGGACCCGTACCTCCACCCGGCCTTCGAGGCTCTCGGGATCAGCAAGGCGGTCCTGATGATGTTCGTCGCCTCGGCGATCCTGATCGTCCTGGCCGGTCTCTTCCTCAGGCGCCCGCGTGCCGGCCAGGAAGCGCCGACCGGCATGGCGAATGCCTTGGAGATCATGGTCGTGTTCGTCCGGGACGAGATCGCGATCGCCAACATGGGCGAGAAGTGGGGTCGGCGGTTCACTCCCTTCCTTCTGACGCTCTTCTTCTTCATCCTGACCTGCAACCTGCTCGGTCTCGTTCCGGGCGGGTTCACTGCCACCAGCAACCTCAACGTGACCGGCGCGCTGGCGGTCATGTCGTTCTTCACGTTCCTGATCAGCGGGCTGGTGGCGCTCGGGCCGGTCGGATTCGTCAAGCACATGGTCCCGGCAGGGACTCCCCTGGCGATCGCGCCGGTCGTTGTCGTGCTGGAGGTCATCTCCATGCTGGTGCGGCCCGTTGCGCTGATGATCCGTCTCGGCGCGAACATGACCGCCGGGCACATCGTCATCCTGATCATTCTCGGGTTCATCTTCATGTTCCAGACGGTAGTCCTGGCCGCTGTCTCGGTGCCGCTCGCTGCGGCGATCACCCTGCTCGAGCTGATCGTGGCCTTCATCCAGGCCTATGTCTTCACCCTGCTGACGGCTCTCTATGTCGGCATGCTTGTCGCCGAGGAACATTGAGAGCCACGCAATCCCCACGCATCCTATACGGAGGAATCCATCCCATGAAAACCACCATCAACATCCTCTTCGTGCTGGCCTTGCTTGTCGCGTTGCCGGCCGTTGCTTCCGCCCAGGTGCTCGACAAGGCGTCGGGTAGCGCAATCGGCGCAGGCATCATCGTCATCGGCGCCGGTCTCGGCATCGGCAAGTTCACTGCTGCCGCAGTGGAGAGCATCGCGCGCCAGCCGCAGGCGGCGAAGGACATTAGGGCAGCATTCCAGCTGCCGTTGTTCCTGCTCGAGGGCGTCGCGGTCATCGGCCTCGGCGTGCTCTTCGTGGCCCTGCTGTTCTAGGCCGGGACGGGAGAGAGCCATGGCCTCCGAAAACGGCAACGCGCTGCTGCAGTTCGAACCCGGTCTGATGATCTGGACCGTGGTGACGTTCCTGGTCACGTTCGTAGCGCTGCGGCTGATTGCCTGGAAGCCGATCCTCGGAGCGCTCGACGAGCGCGAGGGGCGGATCCGCGCGTCCCTCGAGAAGGCCGACCAGGCAAGAGAGGAAGCCGAGCGGGCCATTGCGGAGAACAAGGCCAACATGGAGGCTTCCCTGAGGCGCTCCCAGGAACTGGTCGCCGAGGCCAGGCAGGAGGCCGAGCGGGTCCGTGCCCAGGCTCGCGAGGAGGCTCGCGAGGAGGCCCGCAAGATCATGGACGAGGGCCGGCGGCAGCTGGAGACGGAGCGGCACTTGGCCGTGGCGGAACTCCGGCAGGAAGCTGCCGGGCTTGCGATCCGCGCCGCCGAGCACCTGCTGAAGAAGAACGTCGGCGAGCCCGAGAACCGGCGCTTGGTCGAGGAGTTCCTGGAGCAGCTGCCGAAGCCGCCGGTGCAATGATGCCCTCCGCCCGCGCCTCCTTGCGGATGCTGTGCGGGCGGTCGGCTTGCCGCGCTGCGCTGCTCGTGGCCGGCCTCGCTGCCGGTGCTTGGGCGCAGCCCATCACGCACGGGCCGATACTCGGGCGGATCTCGTCTGACGGGATCGGCATCTGGGCGCGAACCAGCCGTCCCGGGGAATTCCGGGTGAGCTACGGCCTCGCGCCGGACCGGCTCTCGAATCTCTCCGAGCCAGCCCCGACCGCCCTGGAGCGCGACAACACCGGCTGGGTCCATCTGCAGGACCTGGATCCGGATACGGAGTACTTCTATCGACTCGCCGGCGAGTCCGACACGCCCCCAGTCGCGTCGTTCCGGACGCTGCCGAGCGCGGCGTCGCTCGGCGACGAGCAGCACAATCCAAGGGGCCTGTTCAACCTCAGCTTCGAGTTCGCTTGCGGCAACAAGCAGATCGACTCGGAGCAGCCGGCTTTCCGGACCATGCTCCGGGAACTGGACGGCCGCATTCATTTCGCGATCCAGAACGGCGACTGGCTCTACGAGGAGGAACGCGATTTCGCGCCGTCCCGCTGGCTCTCGCAATCCGGAGGCGCCAGGTTCCCCCGCATCGTTGACATTGCGCCGACCATCGTGGGGGCATGGCGCAACTACAAGCTCTATCTGGAGCGCGGCGTCGACATGGCTGCCTGGCACAGGGAGGTGCCGAGCTTCTTCGTGTTCGACGACCACGAGATCCTTGGCGACGTCAACGGCACCGGAACAATCGGGCTGCGCAGCCGCCGAGCGGTCTTCCGGGACATCGGCGTGGAGAGCTGGTACCACTACCTGGGATGGTCGAACCCGGTCCCGCACTCGCAGTCCATCCACTTCGGGAGGGCTCGCCTGGAGGCCGGCAGTCCGGTGCTGCGCGATGAGTCGGGGAGCTTCGAGGGCCTGGACCTGGACCAGGCCGCCAGCCTCACAGTGCACTGGGGCGAGCCGGATGCGGGCGTCAACCTCAAGGAACTCGACGAGCGCGGCGGGGACCCGAACGCCGGCGTGTACGAGGTCGAGCGGATTCTCGGCGACAGCGAATTGCTGCTGCGCCCCGCCCCCGCGCACGACAGTGAATCTTCGTACTCCATCGGCCGCCTCAATTTCTGGAGCCGGGCGATCGCCAATGCGGAGTTCTTCTTCCTGGACACGCGGAGCCACAGGCAGATTCACGACATCGCGGATCCCTTCAAGGAGGGTGTCTCCATGCTCGGGGACCGGCAGCTGCGCTGGCTCACCGAGTCGATGAGCCGGAGCGAGGCGGATTTCCTGTTCGTCGTCTCGTCCGTGAACTTCATCGTTCCGCACGTCGGCCCCGGCATGGGCGGCCCCAACAAGGACGAGGCCTGGACGGCCATTGCAGCGGAACGCGAGCAGCTCATCCGGTTCTGGGACGGCCTCGGCAAGCGCGTGTTCGTGCTGACAGGCGACCTGCACAACAGCTTCGCGATCCGGATTACCGACAGCGTCTGGGAATTCGCATCGGGCCCGCACAGCTCCCGGAACCATCCCCTCGTATCCGAGGCCGGGAGGCCCCCGAACGGGCCCTTCGACTCCCGCGGCCGTACGGCCGAGATCCGCTGGTCCACCTTCTTCCTGGACGATTCGCTGCCCGCCGGTCGCGACCGCCCCGTCTACTGCGTCGTGCGCATCAACAACGTGTTCGAGAATCCGGCCGCCGACGGATCGCGCCGCTTGGTTGCCTATCCGCTCCCCCAAGCGGTCTTCCAGTACTATGACGGGCTCACCGGCGAACTCCTCTACGCCGAGTCGATCCTCGCAAGGGGCCCGGAAGGCGGATGAAGCGAATTGCCGAGCACGGCTTCTGGCGCTCTCCCTTCACGTCGGAACTGGTAGCGGGCGAGTCTGTCCGGCTCTTCGAGCCGTCCATTCGCGGAGGTTCCGTCTACTGGCTCGAGGGGCGCCCGGCTGAGCAAGGCCGGACCGCCTTGGTCCGCTGGGCCACGGACGGATCGGTCCGGGACGAACTGGACAAGGCCTGGAGCGTTGGGACGCGTGTCCACGAGTACGGCGGCGGAGCGTACGCCGTATCCGGCGGCGCGACCTGGTTTTCCGAAAAGAAGGACGGGCGCCTGTATCGGGCCGTGCCGGGAAGCCTCCCCCAGCCCCTAGTCCCGGAGAGCCCGCGCCGCTATGCGGATCTCGAGTTCGACACGAGACGGAACCGCCTCGTGGCCGTTTGCGAAGACCATTCCGATGAAGGGAAGGAAGCCTCACAATCGATCGTGGCGATCGATCCGTCGGCTGCGGGCGAGAGTCCCGCCATCCTTCGCACCGGGGCCGACTTCTTCTCCAATCCCCGGCTCAGTCCGGACGGCAGCCGCATGTGCTGGCTGGAATGGCGCCACCCCAACATGCCGTGGGACGGAACCGACCTCTGGGTCGGAGCGCTTGGGAAGGACGGTCAGGTCCACGAGGCCCGCAAGGTTGCCGGAGGGCCGCGCGAATCCGTGTTCCAGCCTCAGTGGTCGCCGCGCGGCGAGCTGCACTTCGTCTCGGACCGTACCGGCTACTGGAACCTCTACCGGGCGGCTGGCGACGGCGCAGCGCCCCTCCACCAGCGCAGTGCGGAGTTCGGCCTTCCGCAGTGGGTGTTCGGGATGTCGACCTACGGCATCGCGGAGGACGGCACGGTGGTCTGCACGTACTGCGAGGACGGCCTATGGAGTCTCGCCACCGTCAGCCCGCGCGGCAAGATGGAGACGATCGATACTCCATACACGCATATCGATGGCGTAGCGGTCGAAGGGAGCGTCGCGGTGTTCCGCGGCTCCTCCCCGGTCGAGCCGTCCGGGTTGGTCCGAATGGACCTGGCGACCGGCGACCGCTGCGTCCTCCGCCAGTCGGCTCTGGTTTCGGACGAGCTGAAGGGCTGCCTGTCCTCGCCGCGAGCCGTTTCGATCCCGACCGCCGGCGGGCAATCGGTCCACGGGTTCCACTACCCTCCCTACAATCCCGGGTTCGAGGCTCCGGCGGGAGAGAAGCCTCCGATGGTGATCCGCTTGCACGGCGGCCCGACAGCCGCGGCCAGCAACGCACTTTCGCTCTCGACCCAGTTCTGGACAAGCCGCGGATTCGCGGTCCTGGACTTGAACTACGCCGGAAGCACCGGGTTCGGTCGCGCATACCGGGAGCGCCTCGATGGCAACTGGGGTCTCGCGGATGTCGAGGACGCGGTTGCCGCTGCC
This sequence comes from Bryobacterales bacterium, assembly GCA_965263255.1. GTDB lineage: Bacteria > Acidobacteriota > Terriglobia > Bryobacterales > UBA6623 > VXMF01. The sequence continues at coordinate 3,655,647 of CBDHHA010000008.1, read as the reverse complement.
CGGTACTGCGCCGAGGCCGGTCTGGCGGATCCTGATCGGATTGCCGTCCGCGGCGGCAGCGCGGGCGGCTACACGGCCCTGTGCTGCTTGTCGTTTCGGGACGAGTTCGCAGCCGGGGCGTCGTACTACGGCATCAGCGATCTCAAGGGACTGGCGCGCGACACGCACAAGTTCGAATCGCGGTATCACGAGAGGCTGATCGGACCGTGGCCCGACGCAATCGCCACCTACGAGGAGAGGTCTCCGCTGGGCCGCGCGGACAGTGTCAGCGCGCCCGTAATCTTCTTCCAGGGCTCAGACGATCCGGTCGTGCCCAAGGAACAGACCGAGGTGATGGTCGAAGCGCTGCGCGCCCGGGGTATCCCGGTGGCGTATTTCCTGTTCGAGCGCGAGTCCCACGGATTCAGCCGCTCGGCGAGCATACAGCGAGCGCTGGACGGCGAGCTGGCGTTCTACTGCATGGTGCTGCTCCGCAAGGGCATCCGCTTCTAGGACAGCCCTCCTGCCCTGTTTCCGGGCATCTGGCGGCCGGACCGCCGTCGCCTCTCGCTTGGGTGCTGCTGCCGACAAGGAACTGTGCCGCCGGCCAGGCGGTCGTCTTCGGTGCAGCGCCGATTCGAGGCGCGTGGCATCGCGCCCTCTCCGCATGCCCATCGCTGCCTGCCGTTCGCTGCGCGAGGGACATGCCACATGCGGTTTCGAGGATGCGGTTCTCCGCAGGCCAGGGTGGGCTCCCGCAGCCAGCCTGCATGCACGGAGTGAATTCGGCGATCTCAGAGAGGAGTTTCGGGGGCTCCTGCCGTGACCGCGTTTCCAGATCCCTCCCGGGCCAGAAACTCCCGATTGGCACCGACGCTCCCAAACGACTCCACCAAGCCGCCAGGCCAGCGGACCCTGATCTCATCGACTGCGATCGCCTGGCCCAGACCGAAATGGAGGCGCATGTCGTTCTGCGACAGGAAGCTCCCGCCGCTCCTCACTTCCCGCGCCTGGACTGTCTCGCCCGTCCTGACCATCACTCGCGCACCCACTCCGTCCCGGTTGGAGCGGGACCCCTCCGCCCGGATCATGATCCAATTGCCGGGAACGGCTTGGTTGACCAGCAGGCTGGGCGATCCGTCCAGGTTGTTGACAACGACTTCGATCTTGCCGTCGTTGTCTAGGTCCCCGAAGGCCGCCCCGCGGGCGGAACTGGCCTGGGTCACGCCCGGTCCGGCCTGTCTGGAAACATCCAGGAAGGCTCCGTTGCCTAGGTTCCAATACAGATTCCTCGACTGCTCGAACGGTGTCTTGCCGCCCGCCTCACCGGCGATCCGGTACACGTGGCCGTTCACCATGAAGATGTCCTGCCACGTGTCGTGGTCGAGGTCGACAAACGCGACGCCCCACCCCACGAAGTCCGTGTTCACTCCCAGGCCTCCGAGCACGGCCACGTCGCTGAAGAACCCGCCTCCTTCGTTCCGGTACAAGGACGGGATGTCGTTGTCGAAGTTCGTCTTCACGATGTCAAGCAGTCCGTCGTTGTCGTAATCGCCCCCGTCAGCACCCATCCCGCCCTGTTCCTGTCCATGCTCGTTGACCGCCGTGCCGGACTCGTATCCCACTTCGGTGAACGTGCCGTCCCGGTTGTTCTGGAGCAGCACGCTGGGAGTCGAGTCGCAGGCAACATAGACATCGGTCCAGCCGTCATCATTGAAGTCCCCCGTCAGCACCGAGAAGCCGTAGATGCCCGAGGCACGCGAGAATCCGCTTGCCTCCGAGACGTCGACAAAGCCCCCGTCGCCCGTATTCCGATACAGAGATGGCGACTCGCTGGGAAGTCCGCGGGGGCCGCAGACGACCGGTGCCTCCTCGTAGCGGCACAGTTCGCTCTCGCCCGGCTTGGGCACCTCCGACGGATCGAACCGGATGTAGTTGGCTACCGCCAGGTCCAGCCAGCCGTCCCGGTCGTAGTCCAGGAAGGCGCAACCGCTGCCCCACCGCCGATGCCCTTCCGGCAGCCCGGCCTTCCCGGTGACCTCCTCGAACGAGCCGCCGCTGTTGCGATACAGCACGTTGTCTCCCCAGTACGTGACGAAGAGGTCCTTGTCGCCGTCATTGTCGAAGTCGCCCACGCACGCCCCTTGGCCCCACCCGGTCCTCGTCAGGCCGGCCTGCTGTGTCACGTCCTCGAAGCGCAGCTGGCCGCGGTTGCGGAACAGCCGGCTCGTAGGAAGGGCGAGCCCCTCCGCCGTTTCCCAGCGTGTCTGATTCACGAGAAAGACATCCTGCAGCCCGTCGCCGTCATAGTCGAAGATCGCGACTCCGCTGCCGGTCACCTCGAGAATGAAGCGCTTGTGCTCTGGATCTCCGGCGACGTGCTGGAACTCAATCCCCGAATGGGATGCAATGTCGACGAAATGCAGCTCCGGAGGCGTTCGGTCGAGGCCGGCCAGCGGCGAGGCCTCGCCGGTGCGGTGCACGAGGGCCATACCCTGCCCGGGGGCCGGCGCTGGCGCGAGCCCTGCGGTCATCAGGACCGCAAAGCCGCCAGTGACAGCTCCGATCGCCTGGCACCGTCGCGGCGTGTGGCCGGAACTGGGGTCGCTACAGCAGGCCGGCCGGCTCCTTCGAACACCACGTTCCATCGCTCTGTCTCACCCCGCGGCGCTCGGCTCGGCCTCTTCGGCTGCATCCAACTCGGATGCGGGCTCCTTGCCTTGCCAGGTGCCGGGTCCTGTCATCGGCCGGCGACCCGCTCTACCAGTTCCAAGAGCACACCGCCCGTTCCGGAGGGATGGACAAAGACGTACCGGTAGCCTTCCGCGCCCGTCTGGATCCGGTCGACCACAAGCTTACGGCCGGAATCGCGCACGGCAGCTACAGCCGTCTCGAGGTCATCAACCTCCACCGCGACGTGGTGGACGCCGGGACCGCGTCGATCGAGGAACCGTGCGATCACGGACTCGTCCGAGGTTGGCTGCAGCAGCTCGACACGTCCGCCTCCGGCCGGCAAGACGGCCGCTTCGACGTGTTCGTGCTCCACTACCGTCCGCTGGACGACTTCAAGGCCCAGGCAGTCCCGGTACAGTTCAAGCGCGTCGTCGATGGAACGCACGGCGATCCCGATGTGGTCTATCTTCATGGTCTCCATTGCTTCCGCAGGCGCGTCAGTACCTCCTGCTCGAAGACATACGGGTTGAGGTCCCCTGCTTCCACGGCCTCGGCGGCCCGGTCCAGCGCGGCGTCCCAGGCGGGGCTGGACGCGAGGACGGCACGTGCCTCGTCACCGATCCGCTTCCGCAGCAGCCGCTTCCAATAGGCTGCGTCGGCCCCGCCCTTCGGGCTAGCCTCCAGCCGGTCCACTAGGTCATCAATGCCCTCGCACCGGCTCGCCACGGTGCGAATGACCGGCGGCCGGGGCTGGCCGCTAGGAATCAAGTCCGTCATCGCCAGAATCTGGCGCTCGAGATCGTCAGCACCTTCTAGGTCAGCCTTGTTGATCACGAACAAGTCCGCGATTTCCATGATTCCAGCCTTCGCGGCCTGGATATCGTCCCCCATCGAGGGGACAAGGACCACCACGACCGTGGCGGCCAGTTCGACCACATCCACCTCGCTCTGACCGACCCCTGCTGTCTCGATCATGACAACGTCAGCCCCGAACGCCTCCAGCACGGCGATAGCATCCCCTGCGGCCGGGGCCAGCCCGCCGAGGAGGCCGCGGGATGCCATCGACCGCACGAAAACGCCTGCATCCCCTTGATGCCGCTGCATCCTGACCCGGTCCCCGAGCACAGCTCCACCGCTAAAGGGGCTGCTCGGATCCACAGCGAGGATAGCGACAGTCTTTCCGTCCCCGCGCAGCTTCCGGGTAATGCAATCGACGAGAGTGCTCTTGCCGGCTCCCGGAGCGCCCGTCACCCCGATCCGGAGCGCACGCCGTTCGCTGGCGTGCAGGTCCGCCAGCAGATGCTGTGATCCCGGCGCGCGGTTCTCGACCAAGCTGAGACCGCGGGCTAGCGCGCGCGGATCGCCGTGGCGGATCCGTTCCGCCAGCTCTTCCGCCTGCCCGTTCCGTGCCGCGATTTCGACGCTCAAGACCGCTGGCCTGCCTCGGCGCTCCCAACGGGCATCGTTAGGCCAGAAACCTCGATTGTAGTTCGCACCGACAGGCGAGCGAGCTGACAGCGGCTTGATGGGGAACGGACCGGAGCCGTTTGGCACCCACTGCCCCACCATGCCTGCCGGGATTCCGTCTCCGCTCGCCACCGCCCTCGCCATTCCTGCGCACCCCCGTGGAGGCACCCGACCTCGAAGGCGGAGGGCTATCGACACTGTTCTTCGCAACCGCTGCCGGGGTGTCCTCCCTCCGGCGGATTCCAGGCGAGAACGGCACGGGCCCGACCGGGGAACGCCGGAGGCGTCAGCCCCTGTCGCGCGAGAGATGGCCCGTGTCCGAAAAGGCTCCCTGTGTAAAGGCGATTGCAGTGCTTCGGCCGGGCCTGTCACGTCTCTCTAGCGCGTGGCATTGCGCCGGTCTTTCTGGACGGCTCTCCCACATGATTGGACCCTGTCGCTGGTCTTTCGGGCGGGAATGAAACGGTACACTGAGTACGATTGCAGTGGATAGCGGGGCATCCAATCTGAGCGCGGTCGTAGCCGAGAAACCCTCCGTGGCACGCGACATCTGCAGCGCGCTCGGGGTGACCTCGCGGAGGGAGGGCTACTTCTCGGGCAGGGGCATGGTCGTGACTTGGGCCATTGGGCACCTGGTCCAGCTCGCCGAGCCCCATCAGATCAATCCGGACTGGAAGAAATGGTCTCGTTCCACCCTACCCATGCTTCCTTCCGACTGGCCGCTCTTCGTCGACGACAAGCGCGCTGACCAGTTCGAGGTCGTCAAGAGCATCCTGACGAGTTCGAGTGTCGCGCGGGTCATTTGCGCCACCGACGCGGGCCGTGAGGGTGAACTGATTTTCCGACAGATCTACGAGGCCGCGGGATGCGACAAGCCCGTCGAGCGCCTCTGGATCTCCTCGCTGACCCCCGACGCGATCCGCAGGGGTTTCGAGCAGCTCCGCCCGTCCAGGGACTTTGACGATCTCGCGGCCGCGGCCAAGGCCAGGAGCCGCGCCGACTGGCTGGTGGGCATGAACCTGACCCGCGCCTACTCGATCGGACACGAAGATCTGCGGTCGGTCGGCAGGGTCCAGACGCCGACGCTGGCCATGCTCGTGGAGCGCGAGCTCGCGATCCGCAATTTCGTGCCCGAGGACTACCTGGAGGTCCAGGCGGAATTCGATGCCGGGGAGGGACGCACGTACCGCGGCACCTACTTCAAGCTCGAGAAGGGGAAGCGCAACTCTCGCCTGCCGGCGGACGGAGAGGAGGCCTCGGCGGTCCTGGACCGGGCGAGTCGCGGCCGTGCGGACATCGAGTCCCTAAAGAAGTCCCGCAAGCGCATGCCGCCTCCCCTGCTGTACGACCTGACAGAGCTTCAGCGGCACGCGAACCGGCTGTTCGGATACAGCGCGAGCCGAACTCTCGAGATCGCGCAGCAGCTCTACGAGAGGCACAAGGCCATAACCTATCCCCGCACGGACAGCCGGCACCTCTCCAGCGACGTTGCCGCGCAGCTTCCAGGAATCGCAAGCAGTGTCGCCGGGCAGTACGATCCAGCCCTGATTGCCGCGGGCACCGGAACGACTCCCCTAGGCAAGCGCTTCGTTGACGACGCGAAGGTGACCGACCACCACGCCATCATTCCGACCGGATCGGCGCGGGATCTTCCCCAAGGCTCGCCGGAGGCGAAAGTACTGGACCTCGTGAACCGCCGGCTCCTGCAAGCGTGGCACGGCGAGCACAAGTACTCCCTCACCACCGTCATCACTCGCATCGCCTGCAGGGCCGATGCGGACCAGTACCTCTCCATCGGCACGGCGGTGGACGAGGAGGGGTGGAAAGTCTTGGACATCAAGACCGCGGCTAAGACCAAGGATGCGGGCGATCCGAAGCTGCCAGGGGGCCTCATCGAAGGCCAGAGTGTCAAGCTGCTGGACGCGAAAGCCGTCAAGAAGCAGACCCGTCCGCCGCCGCGGTTCACCGAAGCGACGCTGCTGACTGCTATGGAGTCGGCGGGCAAGACCCTCGACAGCAAGGATCTGTCGGATGCCATGAAGGAAAAGGGTATCGGAACCCCCGCGACCCGAGCGTCGATCATCGAGACGCTTCTCAAGCGCGAGTATGTCGAGCGGGACAAGAAGCAACTCCGGGCCACCGACAAGGGGATTGGGCTGCTCGAGGTGGTCCATCCGCTCGTGCGCAGTCCGGCAATGACGGGGGAATGGGAATCCAAGCTTCGAGGAGTCGAGCGCGGGAACGGCGGCTTCGATGCGTTCATGCGGGGAATCGAGGACTTCGTCCGCTCGGTGGTCGGCGCGAACGGCGCGTCGCCTCCTCCCGGCCCGGCCGCGCATTCCGCCAGCGGAGGTGACGCCGGTCCGTCGGCTGGCCGCCGCAGCGACCCGCCGGAGCCGCCGGCCTTTTCGGTTGCGAACGCCTCTTTTCCCGAACGGCCGCCCCGGGGCGGCCTTGTTGGGCGAGGAGCCGCAGCCTCCGGCACGGACGGCTGGGAATCCAGCGCGAAGGCTCCGTCGGCCCGCGCGTCCAATGGCCGGCCGGACCCGCCATCGACGGCGTCGCCTATGGGCGGAGATAGCGCGGAGCCTCCTCGAAGGACGAGACTCTCAGCGAGCCCTCCCCCGACGACCCCGCCCGGTCCGGACCAGTCCTTGCCCGGCCGCCAAGAGGTCCGTGTCGCCCCGGGGGATCTTCTGGACTTGCTGCGGTCACGTTTCGGCCACCAGAACTTCCGCCCGCACCAGCAGGGGGTTTGCGAGTCGGTGACGGCTGGCAGGGATGTTCTCCTCGTCATGCCGACGGGGGCCGGCAAGTCCTTGTGCTACCAACTCCCCGGAATCGCCCGTCGCAGCACGACGCTGGTAATCAGCCCGCTGATCGCCCTGATGGAGGACCAGACCGAGAAGCTCAGGCAGCAGGGCTTCCGCGCAGAGAGAATCCACTCAGGCCGCGACCGCCTCGAATCGAGACAGGTCTGCAGGGAGTATCTCGACGGCGAGCTCGAATTCCTCTACATCGCCCCGGAACGCCTCGCCGTGCCCGGATTCCCGGAAATGCTGGCGAAGCGCACGCCTGGTCTGGTGGCAATCGACGAGGCGCACTGCATCTCGATGTGGGGCCACGACTTCCGGCCGGAATACAGGCGGCTCCGCGACCGGCTCCCCTCGCTGCGCCCGGCGCCGGTGATCGCGCTGACCGCGACCGCGACGCAGGAGGTCCAGAAGGACATCGTCGAGCAGCTGAACCTTGCGGACTGCGATCGCTCAATACACGGGTTCCGCCGCGAGAACCTGGAGATCGAGATCGTGGAGCTCGTGCCGTCCCTCCGCATCCCTGCCCTGCAGCGCCTGCTCGGGGACGACTCCCGCCGGCCGGCAATCATTTACGCTCCAACCCGCAAGGCAGCCGAGGAGCAGTCGGATGCTCTTGCCGCGGACCACCGGGTCGCCGCCTACCATGCCGGACTGCCTGCCGAGGAGCGCGATCGGGTGCAGGCCGCGTTTCTGCAGGGCAGGCTCGATGTAATCGTTGCGACGATCGCATTCGGGATGGGGATTGACAAGCCCGACGTGCGGACGGTAGTCCACACTGGGCTGCCAGGGTCAATCGAGGGCTACTACCAGGAGATCGGCCGTGCCGGGCGTGACGGTCTTCCCTCCAAGGCCGTCCTGCTGTATTCGTGGGTGGATCGCAAGACGCACGAGTTCTTCCTGGAACGCGACTATCCCGAGTCTTCAAAGCTGGACCGGTTGTTCGCCGCGCTGTCCGAGCTGCCCCAGCCTGTCGGTGCGCTCGCCGATCACTACCAGGGGGACGAGCGCGAATTCGAGAAGGCCATCGAAAAGCTCTGGATCCACGGCGGGTTGCTCATCGATGCTGACGAGAACGCCACGCGGGGTGACGCCCGCTGGCGGGACGGTTACTCGCTGCAGCGCGACCACAGGATTGCGCAGCTCGACAAGGTCATGGACTTCACGCGGTCGCAGGACTGCCGCATGCTCGATCTCGTTCGGCACTTCGGCGATCTGGAGGACTCGCTCAAGCCATGCGGGCGCTGTGACAATTGCAGTTCCGATACCTGTTCGGTGAAGACCTTCCGGGAGCCGACGGACCTCGAGCGGACGGTCCTGGACGCAGTCTTCCGGTCATTGCGCGAACGGGACTGGCAGTCCGTCGGCAAGCTCTTCCGCGAAGAGGCGGAGCCGCATCGCATGGAGCGCAGGGCGTACGAACGGGTGGTCGACGCGATCGCCCAGGGCGGTCTCGGGCGGGTGCAGAATGACTCGTTCGTCAATCCCAAGGGAGAGGTCGTCAATTTCCGAAGACTCGGCCTTACACCCGAGGGCAGGACGGTCTCCGATCCATCCGGCAGCGTCCGGATTCCGGCCGAGGGAGCGGGCCTGGCACGGGCACCGAAGCGGCCTGCCAAGAAAAAGTCCGCTGCCGCGAAGGGCACGGCGACCAAGGCGTCGCCCGCGCCGGCCAAGCAGATGGGGCTGGGTGGCCTTCCGGTACCGGACGAGTCCGAGGAACTGCTCCGCTCGGCCCTGCGGGCCTGGCGCAAAGCGGAGGCCCAGCGACGCAGAGTGCCGCCGTTCCAGGTCTTGCGGAACCAAGCGCTCGATGCCTTAGCGGCGGAGCGGCCGACCACCGAGGGCGGACTCCTCGCCATTCCCGGTATCGGAGTTGGCCTGGCCAAGAAGTTCGGCCCGAAACTGCTCGAGATCATCCGCACGGCAGGGTGAGGACTCCCGCCCAGGAGTCTCGGCTACGCGGTGGCCCCGCCACTATTGGCGGTCGGTCGGTTACCCCTGGAACGCCCGTGGTCTCATCCAGCACCCATGGTGGGGGCCCTGCATACAATGAGAGGACGGCCGGCCGGATCGCGATATCTCGGTCAATCGTTCCGATGGCTTCCCATTGCAGCTGCGGCAGCCCGCTTCCCGGCGGGGCCTCCTTCTGTCCGCGCTGCGGCCGGCCCCTCGCACCCGGCATAGGACAGCCCGAAGAGCCCGCAGAATCCGTTTCCACACCCGTTGCGGACTCCGAGAAGCCGCCAGCGCACGGCAGGGAAGCGTACCTGCGGGCCGCATTCCTCCCGGCCCTCGGCGCAACGCTCGCAAGATTCACCGTGGGAGTGCTGAATCCGGTGCTGGCGCTTCTCTCGTATCTCTTCCTGGCAGCAGCCGGGTTCATTGCCGTGCGGCTCTTCCAGAAGCGCAACAATGTTCTCGGCAGCGTGTGGATGGGCTGCGGCCTCGGGGCACTGACCGGACTGTTCTGCTTCCTGCCCTCGCTCCTGCTCCAGCTCTCGACCTTGGCGGTCCAGGGAAGGGAAGGCTATCTCGGCGCCATCCAGGAGCGTGCCGGCGACTTCCCGATGACAGCGGAGATGGTGCGAATCCTGGAACAGCCGGGCGTCTTCGCCATGGTGATCGCTTTCGGACTCGCGCTCGAGGGACTCCTGGTCCTCGCTTCCTCGGTAGCGGGCGGGGCGCTCGCAGCGAGACGGAGCCAGGCCGGCTTGGATTGGAAGTGAGTGGCTCTCCGGTCCCTGTCGGGCCCGTGAGCCGGAGCGATCCGCATGCGATATACTCCCGGCGTGAAGTCTGAAAGGACTTCCGAAACCTATACCCGGGCCGAAATCCGCCGGATCCTCGGCATCAATGCGAATCGCCTGCTCGCGTGGGAGCGCTCTGGCCTCGCCGATCCCAAGGATGACTACAGCTTCGCGGATCTGATTGCTCTGAGGACTCTCCAGCGACTGCGCGAGAACGGGATCCCGAACCGTCGCATCAGCGAGGCCTTGACGGAACTCCGGATTCGCCTGTCCCATGTCACCAGCCCGCTGGACGAGCTCAAGATCGTCTCCGACGGGCGCCGGATCGCCATCCAGCTGCCGGGGGAGAGGGTCGAGGCGATTACCGGCCAGGTGCTCTTCGATTTCGATGCCGACAGCCTCCGTTCGGTGGCGACGATGGAGGTGACGCAAGTCGCAGGCCCCCCCGACAGCGGTGGCGGGGAGGATTACTGGTTCCAGCAGGCGCAGGATCTCGAGAAGTCCGGCGCTCCCGTCGAGGAGGTCATCGAGGCCTACCGGAAGGTCATCGACTGCAATCCCTCCGCCGCCGGAGCGTGGGTGAACATCGGCACGCTCCAATTCCGGCAGGGCAGGCTCCCGCTTGCAGAGAGCAGCTACCAATCAGCGCTCCGCGCGCATCCCGAATACGCGGTAGCCCACTACAACCTCGGGAACGTCTGTGACGCCACCGATCGCTTGCAGGAAGCCATTCATCACTACGAGCAAGCCCTGCGCTTGAGCGGGGACTACGCTGACGCCCACTACAACATCGCACTTGCCTACGGCAAGCGTCGCAGCTTCTCCGACGCAATTCGGCATTGGGACCGCTATCTTGAACTGGATTCCTCGAGCCCGTGGTCAGCTGTCGCGCGTCGTAATCGGGAGCGCTTGGCTGGGGATGGTTTCCGCCGACAAGTCAGCAGCCGGAGGGTCGTTGCGCAAGCCACTGCGGGAGTCTTCCGACTAGTCGCGGAGCCTCGCGCCGCCCGTTCCGCTACGATCGATTCGATGGACCGGCCGCTTTCAAGGGTTCGCGTGCTGACCTTCGACATTTTCGGCACGGTGCTGGACCTGTCCGGCAGCCTTGTTCCCGCATTGCGCGCGTTTCTTGCAGACAAGGGGGCCGATGCCGATCCCGTTGCGCTCTGGGACGACTGGCGGCAACGCCAGCGGCTGGAGCAGCATCAGGACACGATCCTAATGCTCGGCCACCGGGGGTACCTGGACTCGGCGCGGACTGCGCTCATTCACACGCTGCGCCGCTACCGCATCGAATGCGAAGCGAGCGAGGTTGTCGACCTAGTGAAGACGTTCTTCCAACTCCGGCCGTTCGACGATGCCGAGGAGGGTCTGCTGCGATTGGCGTCGCGGTACCGGCTGGTCGCGCTGTCGAACGGCGACGAGCACCTTCTGGATCATCTGGTCGGCAACAGCATCGATGCGGAGTTCCACCGGAGTCTCTCAGTCGACCGCGTGGGTCGCTTCAAGCCGCACCCGTCGGTGTACCGCTCGGCCGCAGTGGAACTCGGTTGCGAGCCCGGCGAGATCCTGATGGTGGCCGCGCATGCCTTTGACATTCTCGGGGCCCGGGCGTGCGGCTACAGGGGCGCGTATGTGAATCGCTACGACTTGCCGTACGAGGTTTCGATGCTCCGGCCGGATTTGGAAGTCGCGGATTTCCGACAGTTGGCTAATCGCCTTCTTGATGCCTGAACAGCCGGACGCACAGGCGTTTGTCTCGCACTTGGGCAAGTCCCGGTAGGGGGCCCCATGCGCTGCAGCTTGGCACCGCAGGCTTGCGGGTCCGACACCTGCCCCCTAAGGGGCCGGGCCGCCAAGCGGCCTGTCCACGCGTGATGTTGGTGACAACCTCTTCGGGTGATGCCGTGACCGCCGGCGTCAGGCCCAGTCCTGCACGCCGGAATTGAGAGCATCTCGCTTTCCGCATTGGACGCGCAGCGCAGCGAGTGATGCGATAGGGCGCGTGCATTGATGGGGAAGGCCCGCGAAATCCCGGTGGTGGGACCGGGCGACGGTAGGCACTCGAGCCCCCCCTTGGGGGGACAGTCACGGCCCGGAGTCCCGGATCCGGTGGTGCCTTGCGTTGCTGCCGGCCCTTGGCGCAAACTCCTGCTGCGCCATGGTTGTCGCTATCCTCGCGTCCCTCTCGCCCTGGCTGTCAGTCACGGCACCGTGGAACCTGCGAGAATCTGTTGCACGGGAGATCCGAGGGTGATACGTCCGAGACCCAGATTCTGGCTGATGATTCCGCTCCTGCTGGCAGTGACCGCTAGTCCCGGGGGCGGCCAGCCGCGGGATGCGCTCTTCGGCGGCGCCGGTGGCACCGCATCTATTGACGTCTATCCCGAGGCCCGGTCTGGCGGCAACTACATGCACAACTACTACTTGCCGCCTGTTGCCAGCACTCCCTGGCGCCCGAGCTTCTCGCCGGACGGCCAGTGGATTGCCTTCAGCATGGCCGGCTCGATCTGGAAGATCCAGATCGGCGACGACGTGGCCCACCAGCTCGCTGCCAACCCCACTTACGACTCCTCGCCTGCCTGGTCCCCCGACGGGCGGTGGATCGCCTACACCGCCGATGACCAGTACCGCGGCATCAACCTGATGCTGCTCGACACGACAACCGGAGAGAGCACCACACTCACGCGCGGAACGCACCTGAACCTGGATCCGGCCTGGTCTCCCGATGGCTCCCGAATTGTGTACGTGTCCACCGAGCCGGACGGCTGGTACAACCTGCACTCGCTCCCCTTGAAAGACGGTGTTGCCGGCGAGCCCGAGAGACTGACCGAGGACAACGCCTACCGGAACTCGAGGCTGTACTTCGGCAGCCAGGACATTCACATCCACCCGACGCTGTCGCCCGACGGCACCGAGATGATCCTCGTTTCGAACCGTGGCATCCCGCTGGGCTCCGGAGCTATCTGGCGCGCGCCCGTCGGTCCGGATGCCATGGCGACAGCAACACAGGTCCTGCGCGAAGAGACGCTGTACCGGACCCGACCGCAGTGGTCGCCGGATGGCACGCGGATCGTGTACAGCTCCCACCGGGGCAGCCAGTACACCAATCTCTATGTCCTTCCGGTCCAGGGAGGCGAGCCGTACCAGCTCACCTTCGGGGACTGGGACCATTTCGAGCCGCGCTGGTCTCCGGACGGCGAGTGGATCGCCTACGTGTCGAACCGGGGCGGACTCTCGGCGCTGCGCCTGCTCAAGACCTTTGGCGGCAAGGACCGCGAGATCCCGATCCGCAGACGTGTCTACCGGAGCCCGCACGGCACGCTCAAGGTTGCTGTCGTCGATGCGGATACCGGCCAGCCAACCGAAGCGCGGATCTTCCTGCGGGCGTCCGACGGCAAGGCCTACGCCCCGCCCGGGACGTTCCAGAGGGTCGCTTCGCGCGCGCTCAATCTGGACTTCTTCCACATAGGCGGGGAATTCTCACTGGAACTGCCTGAGGGCGAGGTCTCGATCCTCGCCATGAAGGGTTTCGAGCGGGAGCCGGTCCGGGCGACGGCCATTGTCGAAGCCGGCGCGGTCGCCTCGCTCCGGCTGAATCTCGAGCGCTTCACCGACTACAAGGCCAAGGGCTGGTTCAGCGGAAGCGACCACGTCCACATGAACTATGCGGGGAACCTGCGCAACACCCCGGAGAACCTGCTGTTCATGGCTGCCGCGGAGGATCTGGACGTGGTGGGGGAGAAAATCGCCAACAAGGACAACCGGATCTTCGATCACCAGTACTTCAACGGGGCCTTCGACGAGACTCGGTCCACGCCGGACCGGATCCTGTCCTGGGGACAGGAATACCGACCGCCCTTTTACGGGCACATCAATCTGATCAACCTGACCGACCACCTGCTGTCCCCATACACCACCGGATACGAGGGAACGGCCATCGAGAGCCTGTACCCCAGCAACACCGACATCTTCCGGATGGCCCGCGAGCAGGGAGCCCTGGGCGGCTACGTGCATCCTTTCTCGAGCGAGCCGTCACGTGTCGGATACGCAAATGCCCGCGGCTTCCCGGTCGACCTGGCACTGGGCACCCTGACCTATCTGGAAGTCATGACCAGCGCCGCGCAGGCCCTGAATACCGCACGTGTCTGGCACAGGGCGCTGAATTGCGGGTTCCGGGTGACTGCCACGGGCGGGGAGGACTCCATCACCGGCCTGCACCGGACGCCGGCAATCGGGGCAGCAAGGATGTACGCCTACCTCGGGGGCCGCCTGGAATGGGACCGCTGGGTGGATGCCGTCCGCGAGGGCCGGACGTTTTTCACGAACGGCCCGCTCGTTCAGCTTTCGATCGATGGCCAGATCCCCGGCGGAACTGTCCGGCTGCCGGCGGATGGCGGCTCGGTGGAGGTGGATGCGCGGATGGAAACGGCGTTTCCGGTCGACCGTCTCGAGCTGATCCGGAACGGGGAGGTGCTCGAAGAGATCCCTCTCAGGAGCGGGGGGCGGGAAGCCTCCGTCCGGAAGCGAATCCAAGTCGACCGCAGCGGGTGGTACACGCTGCGCGCAGTGACCGACAAGCCCGTGCTTCCGATTGATGACACGCACCTGCATGGCGAGACCGGTGCCGTGTATGTGCTGTGCGGCGATCAGCCGATCCGGTCGCGCGAGGACGCGGAATACTTCATTGAGTGGATCGATGACATCACGGGCCAAGCCATGCGGCATCCTGGGTGGCGTTCCGAACGCGAGCGCGAGCACGTCCTGGCCCAGTTCCGGGAAGCGCGTGCCGTATTCGAGCAGCGTGCCGGGGAAGCCGGGCCGTAGGGGCGGGGAGAGGAGTCAAGCATGGACCTGCCTGGACTGCCGAGGATGCTGCAGGTCTGGAGGCACTGGCCGGAAGTCGTGGCAATCACGATCGCCGTGTCCGCCGTGCCGATGCTCGCGGGATGGGTGGGACCCAATTCCTTCTACGGGTTCCGCACGCCCTCCACAATGGCGTCGCCGGAAGAATGGTATCGCGCCAACCGGCTCCTGGGCTGCTACATGATCGGGTCCCAGATCGTCGCGCTCGGCACCATGAGTGCCGTCGCTGCCGCGATGATCTCCTGGCGTGGAGGCGATCGGGTAATGTGGGGGGTGCTGTGGTCCTGCCTGACCGCGCTGCTCGGCATCGCGGCCGGCGCGATCCACTACTACCGCTGAGCCGCGCTTCCGGCAGTACCCGGGCGGTCAGTCTTCCTGCAGCGGCACGAGCACGTTGGATCCGCCGTCCTCGAGCGAGGCCGGCATCTGCCAGTAGGAGAACTGAGGGGTCCAGTTGTCCCCGCCAAGCCCGGCCAGCGCCAGCAGGTTCCAGGCCGAGCAGAACATGTCGCCCGGGCCGAACACGACGGCGTTCTTCCGATAGATTCGACCGTCCTTCCTCTCGTACAGGACCGCGCCGGGCATGTTGTCCTGCCCTTGCATCGTGGTCTGCTCCCGGATGTACGGACCGCCCTCGTGAGAGGCGAGCTGGAACCGCCAGCCGCGCGCATTGGCGAAGCGCCGCTGGACCACCGGCGGATCCTTCGACAGCAGGACCACGCCGATTGCTGACTCCAAGTGCGGCAGGAAGCCGTTGATGCCGTCGGCCCACAGGGTGCAGTAGCGGCAGCGCTGGCCCATGTTGTGGATCGCGAGAAGCTTGTCGTGGCCGGCGAAGAGTTTGCTCAGGCGCGTTTCGCCCGACGCTGTCCGTAGAGGGTAGTCGGGGACTTCCGGGCCTGAGGCGGCCCTGCGTTTCGCGTTGAGTTGCTCGGTGAGATCGGCGATCTGCCGTTCCAAGTCTTCGATCGAGGCGCCCGACTCCGGCGCTGATGTGGTGCTCTTGGACATGTTCTCTGCTCTCGATGGCGGGGTCCCGCCCGTTCCGGTGGAAGCGTCGGGCTACGCTGCGACGAGCGCTGCCGCCAGATTGTTGTGACCGCCGACGTCGGTGAGCCGGAAGTCCCGCCCCTGGAACGGATAGGTCAGCGTCTCGTGGTCGAGGCCCAGCAGGGTCAGGATCGTAGCGTGCAGGTCGTGCACGTGCACCCTGTCCTGCTGCGCATTGAGTCCGATCTCGTCCGTCGAGCCGATCACCTTGCCTCCCCTTACGCCGCCGCCGGCAATCCAGACCGTGAAACCGTAGGGGTTGTGGTCCCGCCCGGCGTTGTTCCGCGCGCCCCCTTCCGCGCCGTCCGTGAACGGAGTGCGGCCGAAGTCGCCACCCCAGATCACGAGCGTCTCGTCCAGCAGGCCGCGAGCCTTCAGGTCCGCCAGCAGGCCCGCGATCGGGCGGTCGACCTGCCGGGCCATTGTCTCGTGGTTGTAGTCGATCTGGTTGTGGCCGTCCCACCCGGGGCTCGCTCCGTTCTGGCCGCAGCCGGAGTACAGCTGGATGAAGCGGACCCCGCGCTCCACCATCCGCCGGGCCAGCAGGCACTGCCTGCCGAACGGGCGGGTGATCTCGTCGTCTAGGCCGTACATGGCGTGAGTCGCGGCCGCTTCCGTCGAGAGATCGACCACTTCCGGCGCCGAGACCTGCATGCGGAAGGCAAGCTCGTAGGCGCTCATGCGGGCTTCCAGCTCCGAGTCGCCGGGGCGGTCCGCCAGGTGATGCCGGTTGAACCAGTCCAGATTCTCCATCAGCAACCGCTTCCGCCCCGGATCTAGCGGCTCGGCGCGGCGGATGTTCAGGATCGGCGCCCCCTCGCTGCGCAGCACCGTCCCTTGGTACATCGCGGGCAGGAAGCCCGAGCCGTAGGCGGGAGAGCCCGACTTGATGCCGCCGTCCAGCATGACGACGTATCCCGGCAGCTCGTCGCTCTCCGACCCCAGCCCGTACACGACCCACGAGCCCAGGCTCGGCCTGCCGACCTGGGCCCAGCCGGTGTTCATCCAGTTCTGCCCCGTGATGTGGGTGAAGCCGTCGTGGTGGCACGAGCGGATGACAGCGAGGTCGTCGGCATGCGCGGCCACGCCCGGGAAGAGATCCGAGACCTCCAGGCCCGAGCGGCCGTGCCTCCGGAAGGTCCTCGGCGTGCCCAGCAGCGGGACCCTGTCCATCTTCGTGAACTGGAAGTCGCGGTTTCGGAACGATTCGGGCACCGGCTGCCCGTCGTATTCCTGCAGCAGCGGCTTCGGGTCGAAGGTGTCGAGGTGGCTCGGCCCGCCATGCATGAACAGGAAGATCACGCTCTTGGCCCGAGCGGCGAGCGGAGGGCTCTTGGGCGCGAACGCATTCTCGCCCGTTGCCGCAGGGGCATCCCGGGCCAGCAGGCAGGAAGCCGCGAGGCCTCCGAATCCGAGGCCCGCCCTCTCGAGGAATTCGCGCCGCGATCCGGCCGGTGATTGCTGTTGGCAGAGCATTGGAACCCTCAGTCGATATAGACGAACTCGTTCAAGTTGAAGAGCATCAGGCTGAATTCCTCCGGCCCGGCCGTCGCCAGCATTTCCGCGGCGTGCTCGGTCTCCTCAGGCCCTGGCGGCCGCGAGAATGCCAGCATCCAGGCCCTCCGCACCTGGTCCTCCGCGGTTCCGGCCGGCTCGAGACGCTTGGCGAGGGCCCGGGCGGAGCGCAGCATGAAGTCGCTGTTCAGCAGGGTGAGCGCCTGCGGGGCGACGGTCGTGACGGCTCTCCGGCCGCAGCTCGTGGCCGGGTCGGGTGCGTCGAACGTCTTGAACATCGGGTACGGGAACTGCCGCTTGGCGAAGATGTAGACGCTCCTCCGGTCGTGCTCCGACGGGTCGAGCGACTCGGGCCAGTCGCTGGAGTCCCACATGCCCAGCCGCTCCTCCTCGGACAGCGGCGGGAGCACGGGGCGGCCGCCTGTCTTCAGGTTCAGGGTCCCGGCGACCGCGAGCACGGCGTCGCGCAGGCTCTCGGCGTCGAGCCGCCGCCGGCTCATGCGCCACAGGTAGCGGTTCTCCGGATCCTTGGAGAGGTTGGAAGGTTCGGACTCGGAAGCCAGCCGGTAGGCGCTCGACAGCATGATCAGCCGGTGCATCCGCTTGACGCTCCAGCCTCCCTCCACGAATTCGGAAGCCAGCCAGTCCAGCAGGTCCGGGTGGGAAGGTAGGTCTCCCTGCCGCCCGAAGTTGTTCGGCGTGCCCACGATTCCCCGTCCGAAGTGCCCCTGCCAGATCCGGTTGGCCATCACCCGCGCCACGAGCGGATGGGAAGGGTCGGTCAGCCACTCCGCAAGCGCCCTGCGACGTCCCTGGCTGTCGGGGACTGCAATCTCTCCGAGCGCACCCGGTATGCCGGGATCGACCGCATCGCCAGCCGGACGCCAGTCGCCCCGCTGGGTCATCCGCACTGGGTAGCTAACCTCGGCCCGGCCGAGCACTGTCGCTGTCGGAAGCTCGAATCTCGCCACGGCGGCGGCTTCGCCGAGTTCCGCGATCAGGGTCCTGCGGCGATCGCGCTCCTCGGGCGTGTACGGAAGGTCCGGGGCGTAGCCGCCCGGATTCTCGAGCAGGCCCGCCTCTGTCAGGGCTCGCTCCAGCTCGGCGGCCTTGACCTGCTGGGCGACCGTGCGCTCCGCCTTGGGTGTTCGGAAGGCAGCCACTATATCCGCGTCGAAGCCAGCCGCGATCTCGTTGGTCAGGCGCTTCCTCGCGCGGTTCTCCAGCGATTTCAGGGCCTGCTGGTACTCAAAGACCTTGAGCTGCCTCGGATACCCGGAGTAGTAGCCGAGTTCCGACATCTTGTGGACTGCAGGGATGCGCTTGATCGTGCTGCCCTCGAACAGGGCCATCATCCGGTGGTAGTCCCTCTGCGAGATCGGGTCGAACTTGTGGTCGTGACAGCGGGCGCAGCGGACGGTGAGGCCCAGGAAAGCGTCGCCCGTGACATCCACGGCGTCCACCATCCACTCGTATCGCAGTTGATGGCCGTTCAGAGCCGCTTCGTGATAGACGGTGCCCACCGTGTACATTCCGGTGCCGATTCGAGCCTCTAGGTGGCGCTGCTTCTCTGCGGGTATCTGGTACGAGCCGCGCAGTTCGATGTCGTCCGGCCAGATCTCGTCCGCGGCCACCTGCTCCCGGACGAAGCGGTCGAACGGCTTGTCATCGTTGAAGGAGCGGATGACGTAGTCGCGGTAGCGCCACGCGTCCGGGAAGTAGATGTCGGTCTCGAAGCCGCCGCTGTCCGCGTAGCGCACCCAGTCGAGCCAGTAGCGGCCCCATCGCTCCCCGTAACGCTCCGACTCCAGAAGCCGGTCCACCACCCTCACAAACGCGTCAGCCGAGTCGTCGGCGACGAACGCCTCGACCTGCTCCGGTGTCGGCGGCAGGCCGTGAAGATCATAGGTGGCGCGGCGGATCCAGGCCCTTCGGCCCGCTTCCCCCACTGGCGCCAGACCCTGCCCTGCAAGATGCCGGGCGATGAATTTGTCGACCGAGTTCCGCGCCCAGCCTTCGCCGTCCGCTGGCACATCGGGACGCGACACCGGCTGGAAGGACCACCACGAATCAGCGGACCCGGCGGCAAGTGATTCCGGCCAGTTCGCGCCCGCGTCGATCCACGCTTCCAAAGCCTCGATCTCCTCGGCCGGAAGGCGTTCCCCCTGCATTGGCATGCGCAAGTCCCGCTCGTGCCGCACGGCTGCTAGCAGGAGGCTTGCTTCCGGGCTGCCCGGAACGATGCTGGGGCCTCGCTTGCCGCCTTGAAGTAACCCGCGGAGCGAACGGACGTCGAGATCCGACAGCTTCGCTTCGCCGTGGCAGGAGGAACACCTCTCGGTGAGGATCCGGACCGCTTCGTTAGCTTCGCTGCCCTTGGCGGTTGCCTCGAAGGCCACCAAGCCCAACACGACTGCGACAAGAGCCTTCAATGGACTGCAATCACCCCAATCGAGTATACAGATTGGGAGTCTCAGACAAGCTCGTGGCGCGCGCCCTGTGCTTGAGACACAACGAGGGCAGCAAGAGCAAGCAACGCAGCACGACTTCCCCAGATCCGATGCCACTGCATCTGCTCTCGTGCGCGGCGATATCCTGAATGAGTGCCCACGCGAGGCCCATGGTCCTCGCAGGAAGCTCTAGACATGGTGGATTGCATCCTGCGCCGAATGGAGCTGTCCAGCTTTCGAAGCTTCTCCTTCGCGAGAGTGGACCTCGAGAATCCGACCTTCCTCGTCGGGCCCAATGGATCGGGCAAGAGCAACTTCACCGATGCCCTCGCCTTTCTCTCCGAGGCCATGGCATCACCCCTGCAGGCAGTGATCGAGCGGCGTGGCGGGGTCTCCGCAATCTCCCATCGCAGCTCGGAAACCGGCCCTCCGGCGCACATGAAGCTGGCAATGAGGCTGGTGAAGCCGGATGCGAAAACTGAGAGTGCCTTCTATACGATCGAACTTGTTGGAAGCAGCGGCGGCCCATTCGAAGTTGCCAGCGAGCAGTGTGTGATTGCTCGGTCAGATGGAACGAGGGTCGATTTTGCCCGCCGAACTGACCGGGGATCGACGCAGTGGAAGAGCAGCATTCACTCGTTCGTGCCGGCGATCGGAACGAATGCGCTGGCACTGCCGTTGGTAGGTGGTGACGACCGCTTTTCGCCGATCGTCCGTTTCTTGGCAGGCATGCGGTTTTGTCGGATCGAGCCGGCAGCATTGCGTGCAATCCAGGATCCGGACGGTGGTTCAGGCCTGCGGTCTGACGGTCGGAACACTGCCAGCGTGTTGCGCGAGATCAAGCGGAATTCCCCGGGGGATTGGGAGCGTGTCGGCGAGCTCTTGGAGGTCGTCGTTCCGGGCACGGTTCAGGTTCTGCCCAAGATCCACGGCAAGAGGCTCACCTTGGAGTTCGAGCAGGCCAGTGAAGAAGGGGCGAGACCCATCAGGTTCGAAGCCCTCAGCATGTCCGACGGGACTCTGCGCGCACTAGGGCTGATCGCTGCCGTGTTTCAGCGCCCGAAGCCTTCACTCCTCATCATCGAGGAGCCGGAGGCATCCATTCATCCGGGCGCGCTCGGGGCGATTCTCGACCTGCTGCGGCTTGCAAGCGCTTCGATGCAGGTCATTGTCACCACACACAGTCCAGACATTCTCGACGCCAAGTGGATCAAGGATCGCCACATTCGAATCCTAACGCAAGATCGCGGCGGTACGTGTATCAGCCGTGTTTCGCAATCAGTGCGGAATGCACTGGAGCAGCACATCATGGGTCCAGGCGAGTTGCTCCGATCGAACGCCCTGACAGCCGAGCAGCGAGATGGGCTGAATGAGCACGAGGGCTGCCCTTGATTGGTGTGAAGCCGAGTTGACCATCCAGCCCATCGTGGAGGGCCATGGCGAGGTGGCCGCTGTTCCGGTGTTGCTGCGCCGTTTGGTCGAGGCCTCGCAGGCCTGGGGTGTAAAGATCGGGAGGCCGATACGGCGCCCGCGCAATCGACTCGTGGATCAGGCTGCGGTGAAGCAGGCGATTCGCCTTGCCAGGGTGCAACCGAACTGCGGTGCGATCCTAGTGCTGTTCGATGGTGACTCTGACTGCCCAGCCGAGCTAGGGCCGACCGTCCATGGGTGGGTGTCTGAGGAAGCGGAGGGGCTGCCGCACGAAGTGGTCCTAGCCCACCGCGAATACGAAGCGTGGTTTCTTGCTTCGATTGAGTCGTTGCGGGGCTTTCGCGGCGTGAGGATCGACGCCGCATCTCATCCGAATCCGGAGCGGCCGAGGGGTGCGAAGGAGCAACTGAAATCTCGGATGGGCCGAGGTGCGAGTTACCTCGAAACGGCGGACCAACCGGCTCTCAGCGAGCGATTCTCGTTGTCGATTGCCTATCGCCGATCAAGGTCCTTCCGAAAGCTTGTCGGCTCTTTCGGGAATTTAGTTCGGTCCATGGGGCATGAGATCGACACTTGGCCCCCAGCCGAATGGGCAGGACGCAAGTAGTGCAGGTTCGCCTATGGGCCTCGGGGCTCATTGGCACCCGGGGGCGGCTTGTTTGCAGCTGCCCCTAACGCACGCCCATTCCTCCACCAACCATGAGGCCGCGGCAATTGCCTGGAGGGCACCTGCGGCCGTCTGGTTCAACTGGACTTCATTGCCAATTGACTGCGGATTCCACGGCACCGCTAGCCGCATCGACTTGGCAAGCGATCGCTTCGGCCGTGCCGTACGGCCGTACGTCTGTGCCGAAAACCATCAGCTCGCATGGAGGGCGGAGCCGGCCCTACCCATGTCACGCCCTGCCGTCAAGCGACTTGCCGTTCGGGAGCACGCTCGATGCTCCGGATCGCAGCAGTCCCCGAGCGACCACTCCGCGGTGGATCTCCGAGGTGCCGTCGTAGATCCTCATGACCCTGCAGTCTCGGTAAATCCGCTCGATCGGAAGATCCTTGCAGTAGCCGAGCCCTCCGAAGACCTGGACCGCCCGGTCAGCGACCCTTCCCAGGACTTCGGACGAGTACACCTTGACCATCGACACCTTCTCCCGCGGATCCAACCCTTGGTCGGTCTCCCAAGCCGCCTCGAGGCAGAGGAGCCTGGCCGAGGCGATCTCCATAGCGCTATCCGCCAGTTGGGACTGGATCATCTGGAAGTCCCCGATGGGAGTGCCGAATTGCCGCCGCTCCGCTGCGTGCCGAGCCATCATCTCCAGCAGCAGGGTGGCCGTGCCGACTGCGCGAGCACCAATGTCGAAGAGCCGCACCCGTCCGATGGTGCCGAGGATCAGCCGCAGGCCCTTTCCGGGCTCGCCAAGCAGATGCTGCGGCCCGAGCTTGACGTTGTTGAATGACAGCTCGATATGGCTGCCTCCCCTCAGGCCCATCATCGGCTGGCTCCGACCGACCACGACCCCTGGCATCGCCTTGTCCACCAGAAAGACCGATATCCCCCTCGCCCCGGCCTCCGGGTCGGTTCGAGCCGTCACGGCGAAGAAGTCAGAGAACGCTCCGTCGCTCACGAAGTGCTTGCTCCCGTTGAGGGTCCAGCCCTTCCCGTCCGGCTTCGCGGCAGTCCGGATGCCGGCCGCATCCGATCCCGCTTCGGGTTCCGTCATCGCAATGGCGCAGGTCCGGTCCCCCCGCACGGCCGGCAGCAGCCACTCGTCCCTCTGCGCGCCACGGCACTCGAGCAGCAGCTCGTAGACGGTGCCGAACGCCCTCCGGACCAGGATGTCGCTCGTGCGGCCCATCTCCAGCGCCGCCAGGCACATGTCCACGGCGCTGAGACCGCCTCCGCCCACGTCCTCGGGCATGTTCATTGCGTAGAAGCCCAGCGCGCGCGACTTGCGGAGGATCTCGCGAGCAGTGTCAGGCTCGAGCACGCCCTTGGATTCGACCTCCTCTTCGAGTGGGCAGAGCTCGTCCTCGACGAACCTACGCACAGAGGTGACGATGAGCTGGGTCTCTTCTGACAGGGCGAAGTTCATGGCGGGTGTTCGAAGCGCGAGCGCTAGCGGCTCAGTACAGAGTGCCGGGAGTTGATGACATGATCTGGCGCCACGGCCCCGGAGTCTCCGCAGGATTGGCAGGTGTCGCCGTTGGCCCTCGTGAGCGTGCCGAGTCGGGCCGCTGCGACGCCGAAGTGGTCACGAAATGACATTCTACGGCTTGCGGACCGACTCCGGTGACCTGCTCGCGCAGTCCGCCGCCCCGCTTGGCGATGCCCCTTCGCATGTCTCCGCTCTGACATGCGGACGCATCCAAACTGCCGAAGCGGGACCGCGATCGCGGTGGTAGACTGGCGCTGTACAACGAGCCAATGCGGAGCCCGTTCTGTTGCCGCGCAGCGGTGACTGCCAGTTGCAAGCCGTATTAGCCGATCACGTCGCTTCGTGCCCTTTCCGGACTGGCAGCAGGTCCTCGACTCCGTCATCGGGCGAGTTCCTGACATGGTCCTGACGGCGCTCGCCGCGGCTTCGCTGCTCGTCCTGGGCTGGGCGGTCGCCTATGTCTCGAGCACTGCTACCCAGAGGATTCTCGCACGGCTCGCTGACCGCTTGGAGCAGCGATTCGGGCGCAGTGGCGGCTTGCGGCCCACCGGGCCGATGGGCGCTGCCCCCGCCCTGATCGGCAGGTTCGTATTCTGGGCCGTTCTCGCCGTTTTCGCGGCAGCGGCACTTCAGCAACTTCCCCTGCCCATACTCACGGAAGTCGTCAGCGCTGTCTCCGCACTCCTCCCTAGGGCGCTGCTGGCCGTTTCGCTGGTCCTGGTTGGCTTCATCGCCGCCAACCTCGCGAACCACTGGATTTCCGATCTCGCGCTGCGGGCCGGCAGCGAGCATGCGCGGTTCCTCGGCCGTCTGGCGCAAGGCGTCATCATCGTGGTCGCGCTCATCGTCGGCACAGAGCAGATCGGCCTCCAGGGTGGCGTGTTCACTGCGCTGCTGACCGTCGTGGCCGCCTCGATTCTCGGCAGCATGTCTCTCGCCTTCGCCCTCGGCTCGCGCCCGGTGGTCACGAACCTCCTTTCGTCCTACTATGCGGCCAAGGCACTCTCGGTCGGCGATCGGGTGAGAATTGGCGGCGTGGAGGGCATCATCTCGGAAATCGGTCCGACTGCGATCGTGATCGACGCCGCCGGGGACCGCGTCCACCTGCCAGCGAAGAGCTACTGCGAGGAAGCCTGCGTTGTGGTTGGGTCCGGCAAGTGACCGGCCCGGTCGGATCGCTGGCGCTGCTTCACGTCGAGCGCCACCCGCCGGAAGCGGCGAGGTTACTCGGGCGCTTGCCATCGGCCAGCGTCGCGGCTTGGCTTGCTTCTGTGCCTGCCTCGGCCGCGGCCGGAGTCCTTGCGAGTCTGGCGTCGGTCCAGGCCGCTGATTGCCTAGGACTGTTGCCGGATCGGACGAGGCGACTGGTAGTGGCCGAGCTTCCGATCCACACGGCGGCCGGCCTGCTGCGTCGACTGCCGCGACCCTCCAGGGAGGACACGCTGTCCGGCTTGACCGACAGGGCACGGGCTGGCATCGTCCGGCTGCTCGAGTTCCCGGCAGACTCCGCCGGTGCCCTCGCGGACCCGGGCGTGCCCGTGCTGAGCGGCAGGGCAACGGTGGGCGATGCCGTCGCGACACTGCGCGGAACCGGCGGGGAGGCTCCGTTGTTCGTCTTCGTGCTGACCGACACCGCGGGCGTGGCCGGCGCCCTCTCCGTTGCCAAGCTTGCGGTGGCCCGCCGCGACACTGGAATCACCGAGCTAGGCCTGGATCCCGTGCGGACCGTGCCTGCAACGGTTCCTGTCGCGTCCCTGACGCGGGAGCACTGGAATCGCGGGAGGATGCTGGCGGTTACCGATTCATCGGGAACGTTCGTGGGTGGGCTTACCGATAGCGAGCTTCCCGATGCCGCCCGGCGGGGGGCGTCCCGCCCGGCGATGGACATCGTGGCTTCTCTCAGTGAGATGTACTGGCTGAACCTGTGCTGGATGGCCAGCGGGCTGGGTGGCCAGGTCCTCGAGGCCGCGAGCCCAGGGGGAGCGAAGGGCCGCGATGACTGAGGGGCACATCGAGTCGCTGCTTGCCCACGACCTCGTGGAGAGGTTCCCCACCGAGGCGTCGGAATGCTTGGAGCGCCTACCGGCGGCCGAAGCGGCCGAGCTCTTGTCGTGCCTCAGGCCGGC
The DNA here is from genome assembly GCA_965263255.1 of Bryobacterales bacterium. Taxonomy (GTDB): domain Bacteria; phylum Acidobacteriota; class Terriglobia; order Bryobacterales; family UBA6623; genus VXMF01. The sequence continues at coordinate 3,630,374 of CBDHHA010000008.1, read as the reverse complement.
AGCCTGCGCCCGGGCCTTCCGGCTACTCTCCACCGACATCGCGGTCCGCATTCTTGCGAATGCTCAGCCCGAGTCCGCTGGCGCCCTCCTGCTGCGCCTGCCGCCTGCACAGGCTGGCTCCCTGCTCGGCGAAGTCCCGGAAGCGCGCCAGGAAGCCATCCTCTCCTGCCTTTCGAGGACCGCTTCCAGCGACCTCCGCCGGCTCATGCAGTACCCGGCTGACACGGCAGGCCGGCTTCGCGACCCTAGGATCGCGGTGTTTCCTAGGGAGACAACGGTTCGGCAGGCTCTGGACCGCCTCCCGCGCTCGGGATTCCGGAGCGAGCTCCTGAACCTCTTCGTGGTGGACGAAGGAGGCGTCCTTGTCGGCACCGTACCGCTTTCCGCAGCGGCGCTAGCCGATCCGTCCGTCACGCTGGAGTCCCTTGTGCAAGGGCCTCCCCTGACGGTATCGCCGCTTGCCAGCAGGGCCGAAGTCGTCGAGATCATGGAACGCAGCCGTCTTACGAGCCTTCCTGTCGCAGGGCCCAACGGGACCCCGATTGGCGTCCTCCGATTGAACGAGCTGATCCAGGAGGTCGGCAAGGAACTGAGTGCGGACTTGGTGAGCCTTACCGGTGCCAGCAAGGACGAAACGGCTCTGTCCAGCGCTGGATTCGCCGTGCGCAAGCGCCTGCCATGGCTGCATGTCAACCTTCTCACCGCTTTCCTGGCTGCTGCGGTCGTGGGCCTGTTCGAGCAAACGATCGCGCAGTTCACGGCATTGGCAGTCCTGCTGCCCGTGGTCGCCGGCCAGTCTGGCAATTCCGGAAGCCAGGCGCTGGCCGTCGCAGTTCGCGGTCTCGCGTTGCGCGAGATCACGGTCTGGTCCTGGCCGCGTGTCGCCTTGAAGGAGCTTGCTGCCGGTGCGCTGAACGGACTGGGCGTGGGAGTCGTGACCTGCGCTGGCGTATTCCTCTGGAGCCGGTCGATCGGGCTCGCTCTCCTCACGGGCGTTGCGATGATCGCGTCGATGACTATCGCCGGGGTCGCGGGCGCGATTATTCCGATGGTGCTCGCGGCGCTCGGCCAGGATCCGGCCCAGTCGTCGTCGATTCTCCTGACGACCGTGACCGACGTGTTCGGATTCCTGAGCTTCCTGGGCCTGGCGACGCTGTTTGCCAGTTTTCTCTGAGTCTCCAGCGCCACCGGGGGCCGGCAAGCCCAGGCTCCGACGGGCTGGTCGGCCTGTCGCCCATAGCTCGGGGGTCAAGGGGCCGAACCGCGCCGGCCTCTCCGTCACGCCGCTGCCATTGCGGCAGGTGCCGTTGCGTCCGGGATGTGCGTCATTACGATTCGCAACAATTCGAATGTGTCGGCGATCCCGGCCTTGGAAGGGTTGCTGCTGCCATACACGGAGACCTGAATTCGGAGGCACCCGGCCTCGCAGGGGGAAGGAGAAGGACGTTTCGGGATGGAGCGGAAGCGCAGTCGGGGTGCGTGTGTCCAGAATGCGGACTCCAGATCCCGCATCAGGGTCCGCTGGAGCACCGCCCTGAATCGGGAGGTTCCAGGGTTCCTGTGCTAGTCTCCTAGGCGGGTACTTTGCTGGCGGCTATCCTGCGGTTCGACCCGCAGCAGGCAAGGCGTGCCGCTGCCAGCCGGTACGTCCCATCGGTTCCGGAGCGCTACTCGGCATGGCGTCTACACGACTCTCGGGTTGCTTCCTGTTGCTGGCACTCGCAGCCCCGCTCGTTTCGGCCCCGCGTAACGAGCTGTTGGATTCGTCGTTTCGGGACGAGATCCGGCCCCTGTTGGATGCTTATTGCGCCCGCTGTCACGGGCCTGAGCTCCGGACCGCCGGTATCGTCTTCTCCGATTTCCCGGACCACGCGTCCGTGGTGCGCAACCGGTCTGTCTGGACGCGGGCTCTCCGCGTGCTCCGCGAGAACGAAATGCCGCCGGCCGATCCCCAGCCCAGCGTCGAGGAGCGCGAACGGCTGGTTCGCTGGATCGACGATGCCATCAATCACCTCGATTGGACTGAATTCCAGCATCCCGGTTCCGTCACGATTCCCCGACTCAACCGGACCGAGTACAACAACACGATCCGCGACCTGACGGGACTTGACCTGCGGCCAGCGGACTCGTTTCCGGCTGACGGCCAGGGCGAGAGCGGGTTCCGGAACGATCGAGACGGGCTGTTCGTGGCCCCCCTGCTCGCAGAGAAATACCTCGAGGCCGCCAATAACGTGGTCGAGGCATTGATCGAGACTCGCGAGCCTGCCGACACCCTCAACGTCCGTCTGGAGATCGAAGACTTCCTGCTCACGGAGACGAATCACAAGTTCACTGAGTACGGGCTGGACCTGAGGAACTACCAGCAGACGGTCTACCGCTATATCTCGTTCCCGCGCTTCGGCCGGTACAGGTTCCGCGTGCGCGGATGGGGGGAATCTCCGATCAACGGTCAGACCCCGGGTGTAACGCTAAGGGTGGCCGGCCGCATGATCGGGCAGTCCGTTGTCACTGCGGACGTCCAAGCGCCTCGGGTCTACGAGTTCGAGGCTGACATCCCCTGCGGCAGCCACCGGGTCTCGCTGCATTGGTTCAAGGCCCCGACCGCGGAGACAAGCGAGCACAATCGCCGGCTCGCGGCCGAGACGAAGCGTCTGGCTGAGGAGGCCAAGGCTGCCGGCCAGAAGCCGCCTCCGAAGCCCCCGGTGCTGCTCTCGCTGGACTGGCTGGAAATCAGCGAGAGCCTCGTACCCGGGCAGGACGGCTCCCTCGTGTGGATCGCGGAACCGGGTTCGGGAGTCTCCGATCGGGAAGCGGCGACCCGCGTCCTGACGCATTTCGCCGGCCGCGCCTTCCGGCGCCCGCCAGAGAGGGCGGAAGTCAAGAGGTTGATGGACCTGTACGAGAGCGCGTCGGATCGGGGCGCGCCATTCGAGAAAGCAGTCGGTCTCGGGCTGAAGGCCGCGCTCGTTTCGCCGAGCTTCCTGTTCCGGTTCGAGCAGGGCGGTGACGCAATGGCCGACTACGAGCTGAGCGGCACGGAGCTGGCGTCGCGCCTGTCTTATTTCCTGTGGATGTCGATGCCGGACGAAGAACTGCTGCGGGTTGCCCGAGAGGGCAGGCTCGGCGAGCCGGAGACGCTCAGGCGACAGGCCGAGAGGATGCTGGCCGATCCGAAATCGCGAGCATTCACCGACGCCTTCATCGGCCAGTGGCTGGGCTTCGCCGAACTCGGCTCCACGATCAAGCCCGACGACGTCGCTTTCCCGCAGTTCACTCCCGCGCTGGGCGAGGCGATGCTGGAGGAAGCGACCCGGGTCTTCGACCGGATCGTGCGCGAGGGCCGGAGCCTGCTCGAGCTCCTCGACGCGGAATACACCTTCCTGAACGAAGAGCTCGCTACCCATTACGGCATCGATGGGGTTGTCGGGCGCGAATTCCGGGAGGTCTCGCTGACAGACGGGCGGCGGGGTGGGGTGCTCGGCATGGGCGCGGTCCTTACCGCGACCTCATTGCCGACCCGGACCAGCCCTGTCGTGCGTGGCAAGTGGGTGCTCGAGACCATGCTCGGGGAGGAACTCCCGCCGCCTCCCCCTGACGCCGGGGAGCTCCCCGAGCCCGGAGAGAGTTCCAAGGGCATGACCCTGAGGCAGATGTTCGAGATGCATCGCAGCGAGGCGCGCTGCGCCGCCTGCCACGACCGCATCGATCCCATCGGTTTCGGACTGGAGAACTTCGACGCCATCGGGCGGTGGCGGGAGACCGACAACGGTCAGCCGGTCGATGCGACGGGCACGCTACCCGGCGGAGAGCGGTTCGAGGGCCCGGTGGAACTCAAGAGGATCCTGCTGGAACGGCGGGAGGAATTCGCCCGGATGGTCACGTCGCAGATGCTCAAGTTCGCGTTAGGGCGGGATTTGCAGTACTTTGACGAGCCAACGGTCCAGCAAATTGGCGATACTGTCATCGAGAACGACTACAGTGCGGCGACGCTTGTCGCCGAAGTCATCCAGAGCTACCCGTTCCGTTTCCGGAAGGGGGACGGGTCTGCAGCAGAGGGGGATTGAGAGATGAAATCACGAGGAATCGCAAGGCGGGACGTACTACGGGGCATGGGAGTGACCCTCGCCCTCCCCTTCCTGGACGTGACCGAGCCGGCACTCGGGGCTGCGAGGCTGCCGGCCTCCAGCGATCCGGTCCGCCTCGTGACACTGTTCCACCCCAACGGCGTGTACCCGCCCAACTGGAATCCGGAAGGGGAGGGTCGCGACTACAAGCTCTCGCGCATTCTCGAGCCGCTCGCGGACGTCCGCGACGATGTCAGCGTGATTTCGAATCTCGCCACCGGAGCGAAGGGCCATGTGGCGGCGACTTCCTCTTTCCTGACCGGCACGCCCCTTCACAAGAAGGCTGCGGGCCGCATCAACACCCCCAGCATGGGCACCTCGCTCGACCAGCTCGTTGCCGAGCGGATCGGCCACGAGAACAGCATCGCCTCGCTCGAGGTCGGGGCCGAGCCTCCGCGCTCAGGCGGGGAGAACGGGCTAGCGATTTCCTACGCCAGCACGGTCTCGTGGCGTTCTGACAACACCAAGGTTGATCCGGAAATCGAGCCGCAAGCGGTCTTCGACCGGCTGTTCGGCGTTAGCAAGAAGACCCGGCAGGAACTCAAGGACGAGGCCAGCATTCTCGACCATGTCCTGGAGGATGCCAGATCGCTCCGGAATCGCGGCAGCCACGCGGACCGTCGCAAGCTGGACGAATTCCTCACGTCTATCCGGGATGTCGAGAAGAGGATCGAGCGTAACCTGAGCCCGGCTGACCGGGAAGCCGAGTGGAAGCCTGTGGTGGAGCCGGAACTGTACCGTCCCGAAGCGGGCATCCCGGCCACGCGGGACGAGCACCTTCGCCAGATGCTCGACTTGATCGTCTTGGCGCTGCAGACCAATACGACGCGGGTAGCGACGTTCATGATGGCGCACGGATTCAGCCGCCAGAACTTCACCTTCCTCGACGGCGTGAGCGGCGACCATCACTCGATCTCGCACCACAAGGAGAATCCCGAGCTTACCGAGCCTTACACGATCGTGAGTCGCTGGTATGTCTCCCAGCTGGTCTATCTGGTGCAGAAGTTGAAGTCCGTGCCGGAGCGGGATGGGAAGACTCTGCTGGACAACACCATGGTCCTGTACGGCTCAGCCCTCAAGAACGGCAACGGCCATACCACGAAGGATCTCCCGGTCCTGCTCGCGGGGCGGGGCGGCGGCCAGCTGGACCCCGGGCGCAGGATTGTCCTTCCGGACGACACGCCCATCGCCAACCTGCACTTGGCGCTGGCGCGCCGGATGGGGATCGAACTGGACCGGTTCAACACCAGCAACGGAGCGGTCGCCGACCTGTAGCGGCCGGGTCCCTGCCTACAGGACTTCGGTGAGGGCCCAGGCGAGGGCTCCCTGGGTGACAAGTTGGGCACGTCCCGCCTTGTCGGAGAAATAGTGGCTGGGGAGGACCCCCTGGCCCCGGCAGGAATGGCACGCCAGCTCGTGGGTGCCGCCGCCGAGCGGAACCCGAACCCTCGGTTCCGCAGTCAGGCGCTGGCCGGGCTTGTGCAGCAGGAGGTCTTCCAATAGCCCGAGGCTACCCTGCAATGACGGTCTGGCGGCCACGGCGAGCATGAGGGTCCACTGGGAGGCCAGCGGGCCTTGGACCGGGATGACGCGTTCGGAGAGGTCGTCCTCAATGCGAACTTCGTCCCCTTCGCGCCGCCCTGACACGGTGTAGCGGAGGTCCTCGCGGCCCTCGATCACACTATCGAGCGTCCAGCTTCGCAGCGTGAGAAGGTCGTCCGGACTGCATGTGATCCGGGCCTCGAAGCGGTTCTGTGGGCGGGAGTAGCGGGTCGTCTGAAGCACCCCGACGCGGATCTCTTCGCTTGAGCGCTCGACCTTCAGTTCCAGCGTCCCGATCTCCTGATTCGTCGTGTCTCCGGTGCTCGGGTCCGTGTTTCGCCAGCGCAGTACCGCATAGCGCAGGAGGCTGGCCTTGGCCGGGCCCTTCGCGAGCGAATGGTCCCCGAGGTGGCCCCGGACCGGCGACAGGCCGACCGGCACTGGATTCGGCGCCGCCAGCGTCGGGAGCCGGCCCGCGGCTGCGAACGCCGCGGCTGTCCCCGCCAGGCCAAGCGCCTCCCGGCGCGTCGGTTCCGTCACGTCCTCAGACCCTCCCCGGCGACAATCCTGAGGTACCACTCCCGGGCCCTGTCCAGGACATCGGCCCTCGACTCGCCGTCGCGCGTCGAGTCCGTCGCGCCCTGGCCGAGCCTCGAATAGATCTCCCGGCCGCGCACATACTCGCGAAGGTGCCGGGCCAGCCCGCGTAGTTCCGCCGAGTGCCGTGTCGACACCGCGAGGTTGCGTGTCTCGAGCGGATCCTGTTCGAGATCGAACATCCGCGTCGGCTCCTCGGGGTAGAAGATCGCCTTGAATCGCCCGTCCTGGACGGCGGCCGAGTGCTCTGTCTCGCCGAATACGTGCGTCCGCCACTGCTGCGAGTCACCGTTGATCAGCGGGCGCAGGCTTCGGCCCACGTCGGCGTCCGGCAGGGGCGGGACGTCGGCGAAATCGCAGATCGTGGCGGGAATGTCCAGGCTGGACACCAGTCTCCGGTCCTGGGTGCCGCGTCTCGCGCCGCCCGGCGGGACCACGATGGTCGGGACACGCCAGGACTCCTCTTCCAGGAAGTTCTTGAGAATCCGCCCGTGATGTCCCATGCCCTCTCCGTGATCGGCGGAGAAGATAACGAGGGTGTTGTCGGCGAATCGCGAGCGGCGCAACGCGTCATAGACCAGGCCGACGTGCGCGTCGGCCATTTCCGTCTGGCGGTAGCAGGAGTAGATGTAGTAGCGCCAGTCGAGTTCGGTCCAGTGCCCTACTCGACCGCGCTGCTCGTCGGACAGCCAAGGCAGGGCGGGGTCGAAATTCGAAGGCAGCGGCGGCAATTCATCCGCGATCGCCGGAGCGTAGTCGAACTTGCCAACGCCGCCGCCCGCCCCGCAGGTATAGCAGCAGTCGTGGGGATTGAGGAACCCGACGGACAGGAAGAAGGGCCGATCCGAGCTTCGTCCGCTCAGGAAGGCGGTCGCCGCCCGTCCGACGTCGCCGTCCCCGATCTCGCCCATTCCCGTGCCGGGATGCAGGTAATCGAAGCTGTCCGCGACGCTGCGTCCGGGGATGTGCCACTTCCCGGTGTAGGCGGTATCGTAGGTTCCCCGCTCGCGCAGCCACTGGCCCAGGTCCGGCAGATCCGGATTGACGGGAACGGCGTTGCCCAGCACACCGTGCTCGAGCGGCGTCCGCCCGGTGTACCAGCTCGCCCGGGCCGGACAGCAGACAGGCTGCGCGGCGTACGACCTGCGGAACGATACCCCGTCTGCCGCTAGGCGGTCGATGCCCGGCGTCGTGCAAAACGGCGAGCCGTACGCCGAGACCGCCTCTGCATGCATCTGATCGACATGCAGGAAAAGGATGTTTGGCGGGCGATCCTGCATGCTTCGGTACTAGCCTAGTCCGTCGGACGGCCGCTCGCCGGGCTGTCGCGCTTCGAATGCTGGCATCGTCGAATCGAACCATTCCGAGAACAGGTCGACATTGAAGATCTGCCGTTGCTGCGACCGAGTGGCCAGCGCCGAACCGCCGCCGATAAGGAACCGACCGAGATCGAGGAACTGCTCAAGGACTGGCCTGACCCGTCGCAGCAGGCTGGCAGCGTTCTCGGGGAGCGGACTTTCGATCGGGCACTGGTGCCCTTGTGATCCCTGCATTGTCAGCAATGCTCCAACATCACTAGGACGCAGCTGCTTGCAGGCAACCCGGTGACGCGATTCTTAGTCTGATTGGTTCTTGCCGGCCCTGTTGAGGCTCGCAGCAGGGCAATTCCCTTGCGAGCCCGCGGTTCGTATCGGCCTCGCTGCCAACCGCGTCTCACGCCGTTCTTGGCACTCCGAAGTGATGCAGGGCATTGCGCATCAAGGCCTGCATCTTCGGATCCTCCGACAGGGCCCACCCTGCGGCGATGCATCCAGTGTGGAGCACGCTGCCGCCCTGCGGTCGCTCCCAGTAGGTCAACTCAGCGAAGACGCCGTGCTCGAGGGGCTCCCATCTGCCGAAGTAGTCCAGCCCCCTCCGGCCCCTGTCGACCATCTGGGCGAGCGGAACGATCCCGGGCGGGTCGGACGGAACCGGGAAGCCGTCCTGGACCTGCTTGGTGATCCTCCTGATCAGGCCCGGTCGGATGTCGCACTCGTGTCCTCCGGGACGGGGTTGGTTGCGGCCGGACGGTTTCCCGAGGGTGTCGCCCGCCTCCAGACCGGTGTCCTCCGGCTGCCGGAACAGGAAATGGTCTGCGTTCGTCACCGTGTACGTGCCGAAGTTCTCGGTGTTGACCCCCCACCATCCGACGCATTCCAGGCCGAGAACCTGCCAGGCCGGAAGCCCGCAGAATCGCATGAGGCTTCCGCGGCGCTTGTCGTGGCTGTGGAACACCTCGCCGACATGAGCGGCGTTGCGTCCCCCGATGTCCGTGCCGTGCTTGCGGCACTCCATCGCCGTTCCGTCCTCGTCGTACGAGACGCGCCAGAACATCGTGTTGCCGCTCATCACGATAGCGGCGCCTCCGGACCGGAGATAGCGGTCGACGGCCTCGTAGGCCTCGGCGGACCAGTACTCGCTGTGGCCGTTAATGACGATCGCCTTGTAGCCCGCGAGCTGCTCCGGATCGCGGTGAAGGTCATGGTCGCTGGCCACGTCGTATTCGTATCCGTTCTCGCTGAGCCACCTGTGCGCGAACAGCTCGCCCCGCGCCAGGTGGCTGTAGTCCAGATCGTCCCGGTCCGGCGTGTAAATCACTTCCGGTCCCGCAACCGGCCAGGGCAGCTTCATCCCGACCGCGTAGGTCGGCTGCCCGCGAGCGTGGTCGCGGTAGCAGCAGTAGGCGGGCGCCCTCTGGTGCGCGTTCTCCTGACCGGCGGTGCCCCAGAAGCTCTCTTCCGAATTCACTGCGAACGGCGTCGCGCTGTAGGCCTGCCACGTGTTCGTGGAACAGAGCACCAGGATCGGAGCCTTCGGCCGCTCCCGTGCCCGACGCACCAGGAACGTCACATCGTAGTGGAGCCGCTTGCCCCGGCCTCGGAATGCGAACCGGCCGACGTACACGCCGGGCTTGGCTTCCGGTGGAATCGGCACGCTGTGGGTCGTTTCCCACCGGCAGTCGTAAAGGTCATCCGAGGCGAATCGCAGCCCATGGCCGCGACTGGCGTCCGTGGCAGGGTCGTAGTCGACGTATCGCGGCACGCTCCTGGCATCGAAGGACGGCCCGCCGATCATCCAGGTGCCCCGATTGACGATCACCCCGTCACGGTTCCCGGCGATGTCTCGAACGTGCGTGCCGCGTTCCTCGTCGAGCGGCCAGCAGGCTAGCGCGTCACCCGGAGGAGATCCCAAGGCCTTGGCTTCGTAGCGCCTCATCACTTCGGCGGCCGACAGGGCCCGCGCATGGATCGCCGGCATGGCGATGTCGCCGTCAAGGAATCCCGTCGCGGAGCCGCCTTTCCCGCTTGCACCCAAGCGGATCGGAACACTGCCGGTCTCGATCGTGCCGGACTGCCTCCAGCTGCTCTGGAACCGACCGTCCACGAACAGCGCGACCGTCGAACCGTCCCAAGTGACAGCCAGATGCCGCCACGAGCCTACCGGCAAGGCAGCCCTGTAGGTTCGTCGGCTGCCAAGCAGGAACTCCGCCCAGCCCCCGCGGGAGACGAGCAGGCCGAATCCCGAGTCCCCGTCACACGCCGTAACGATGCCCTGACGGGTCTCGGACGACCAGCATCGGACCCAAGATTCGATCGTGAGAGCGTCGAACGCCATTCCCGCGAATCCAGCCCCCACATGAACGTACGAGCCCACATGGATGGGCTGGACGGCCGGCTGGCGCTCGCGCAAGCTCGCGACCGCGGCCTCTGAATTCGCAAGCCCGACAGTCAGGTCGTATGGAACATCGCTGCTCACCTTGAAATTGACACTGTCGCCGGCCCGCAGGCTGCGCTCGGCGTAGGCGTGGATGCCAGGGACGCGAATCGCGTCGTGCGCAGGGATCGTGGTGGCAGCGTGGGAGAGCCGGGAGGCCTTGGTCGCAGCGAGCCCAGCCGCAGTGCGCTTGAGGAATCCACGGCGGTCAATGCGTGGCACGACGGCGATTGTATCCGACCGCGCCCCATCGACGGTTCTGGCCGCCCGTCGAATTCCTTGAACCGGACGCTCCCTCGGGTAGGTGCAGGACCCGCCACAACAGAGCCACTAACCCCTTGGGTTGGTGCCTGCACTCGTCGCCGGTTGAATGGCTGACCGGGATCGGGAGTCTTGCCCCGGGTGGTCGGAAGGCCCGGGGAGTGGAGGGTACCGGGCCTTCCGTGGAGCCGCGCAGCTCAGCCAGGAGGGGAGTGGATGTGGATGGGGTGTCCCCTCCCGACACCCATAGCATAACAGATCGGCATTGTTGCAACAACGCTTAGTGCCGGATTCGTCTTAGTTAGTTAGAAATGAACCCTGCATGCCGGATTCTGGCGGATTCGGATGCAGATCCGCCGAGGACCGGTCTCGTGAGAATCTGGTGCCCTCCACCGCGGCAGACCCGACGGGCATGCGCCCGATCAATTCGCCAACCTGCCACGCTGCCTCCATTCATCCGCTGTCCAGAATCAGGGCGGCAAAGGCGCGGATGCCTGCCCATCCGGCTCTCGCCGGGTCAGTCCGAAGCCGTCCTTGCCGCGTCGACCCGCACCGCGCCTGCGCGGAACAGGAGGTCCCTGATGTCATGCGGATCCGGGCCGCGCGAACAGTCGACCTGGAGAATGACACCCTCGTCAGGAAGTTCGGGAACTGGTGCCCGTGCGCGCCAGGGGCCCAGGCCTGCATCACGGGCCATCAGCAATGCCGTCGCAAGAACGGCCCCCGCCATCGCGGCCTCGAATGTCACGACTGCCGTCGCCCATCCGGAGATGATCGGCATCCCGCCCGTCACCAACGGGTACGAGAGCTGAATCCGGAACATGAGTGCGGTCGCCGCAGTTCCGGCTGCGATCGCGCCCAGCACCGCTCCGAGCGACATCCGGCTCTTCCGGGGAAGCAGCGTCGCACCCGCTTCAACGGGCTGGCGGGAATAGAGTTCCATGCTGCCCGTCGGAACGCCGGCTGCTGCCAGGTCCCTCACCGCGTCCGCCGCCGTCCGGTGCGTGCGGAACTCAGCGAGCAGGTGCGCCTTCGTCATATTCCCAGATGGCGATGATCGGGAACGCCTTCACGAACAGCAGGTACAGGAGTGCCATCGCAGCGAACGTCCCGCCCGTGATCGAGAGCTCGACCCAGCTAGGAGCGTAGCCGCCCCAGCTGGCTGGAAGCGGCGGCGTGGAGAGGCTCGGAATCACGATCAGCAAGCGTTCCAGCCACATCCCGAGGAGCACGGTGGCGCTGCTGACGGCCACGGTGGCGATGCTCCGGAGCTTGGAGATCCCGAGCAGGACGAAGGGGATAGCGAAGTTGCAAGCGACCATCGTCCAGAAGAGGATGCCGAAGAATCCGTGCTCGCGGACGCGGAGGACGCTCGTTTCCAAGGGTAGGTTCCCGTACCACAGCGTCAGGTGCTCGGAGAACGTGAAGTAGAGCCACACCAGGCTCATGAGCAGCAGGAGCTTGCCCAGATTGACGAAGTGGACTTCGCGAAGGTAGTCCTCGAGGCGCATCGTCTTCCGCAGCACCGCCATCACGAGCACAAGCGCCGCGATTCCGCTGAAGATCGCCCCGATGACGAAGTACGGCGCAAAGATCGTGCTGTGCCAGCCCGGTGCCACGGACATCGAGAAGTCGTAAGCGACCACCGAGTGCACCGAGACCGCGATCGCGAGCACGAGGACAGCCATCAACTGGATCGCCCGCTCCAGCGCTTGCCACTGTCGGTCCGAGCCCGTCCAGCCGAGCGCCAGCGACCGGTAGATCCTCTGCTTGATGCCGGAACTGCGACCGGCCAGCTCGGCCAGATCCGGGATCAGAGGCAGGTACAGGTAGATCAGGCTGGCAGTTAGGTACGTCAGGATCGCCGTCATGTCCCAGAACAGCGGTGACCGGAAATTGGGCCACAGCAGCCGCTCGTTGGGGTAGGGAATCATCCAGTAGAAGTAAGCCGTCCGGCCGATGTGGATGAGCGGGAACAGACCGCCGATCATCAGGCAGAACACGGTAATCGCTTCCGCAGCGCGTGTGACCGGCTGGCGCCAGCCCGCGCCGGTCAGTCGGAGGATGGCCGAGATCAGGGTGCCCGCGTGAGAGATGCCGATCCAGAACACGAAGTTGACGATGTAGAAGCCCCAATACACCGGCCGGCGGAGCCCGGTGTGCCCGATGCCGTTGACGATCTGGTAGGCCCACGCGAACAGCGCCCAGGCCACGACGATTCCACAGGTCGCCACTGCCGCCATGTAGGCAGCGCTAGCACCCTCCATCCGTTCCAGAATGTCCGCTCGAACCGTGGGGAATGCCTTCGACGGGCCTTCCTGCGCCGTGCGGGCGTTCATCCGCGGCCCGCCTTCGGGCCGAGCCCGTAACTCTGCCGGAGTGAAGCTCTCATCGATCGGTCCTGCCGCTCCCATTCTGAGCGTGCAAGCCCTAGTCCGCCTTCTCGAGGTAATAGACCCTGGGCTTCGTTCCCATCTCCGGGAGCAGCTGGCCGGATCGGCCGTTTCCGATCGCCTTGGAGACCTTGCTGTCCGGATCGCTCATGTCTCCGAACACCATTGCCTCGGCCGGGCAGGACCGGGCGCAGGAGGGCTGGACGTCACCGTCTGCAACGGAACGCCCTTCCGCGCTGGCGTCAAGCTTCGCGCGCTTGATCTTGTGAGCGCAGAACGTGCACTTCTCGACAACGCCGGATGGGCGGATCGAGACGTCCGGATTGAGTTGCAATTCCAGCGGTTCTGCCCACTCCGGCGCGAACCAGTTGAAGAAACGGACCGTGTAGGGGCAGTTGTTGGCGCAGTACCGCGTGCCGATACAGCGGTTGTAGATCTGGACGTTCAGTCCCTCGGCGTTCTGGTAGGTCGCGAATACCGGGCATACTGGCTCGCAGGGCGCGCTGTCGCACTGCTGGCAGAGCACTGGGCGGTACCGGACCTTGATGTCGGGGAACTCGCCCTCGTAGTACCGGTCGATGCGGATCCAGTGCTTGGCGCGTCCCATAGAGGCCTGCTCGTCCCCTGCTGTCGGCACGTTGTTCTCTGCGTCGCACGCCACCACGCATGCCTCGCACCCCGTGCAGCGGTCGAGGTCGATCGCCATTGCCCACTGGGGGACATGCTCCTCCGATTCGTGATCCTGCGGATTGGCCTCTTCGGGCATCGCATCTCTCCTCTCAGGTTCTCTGTAGCGGGACGTTACGATCCTCCCGCGCGAACTGAATTAGTCGTCCCTCCGATTGGGACTTCGAGATCCGGACCGTCACGGGGCCGTGCGATACAGCGCCCGTAGCGCTGTCGCGCAATCTGCCGATCACGGTCATCGGATTCGCGCCCCGCCCGGATGCGTAGCGCCCGTAGCGCTTGTGCCCGTTTCCGAGAGCCATCGAGACCACTCCTGGGATCGCGGCTGGATTGATATAGGCCGGCGCGTCCAGCGCGCCGCAATCGGACTCCACCCGGACCATGTCTCCGTTGGAGACTCCCAACTCGCCGGCGGTCACCGGATCCAGTTCCACCGGCGTGCCCCACATGGCGCTCGACGTAGGATCGGGGAGTTCCTGCATCCAAGGTCGGTTCGCGCCGGAGCCCTCACCGAACTGCAGCGAGGCGTACGCCTGGAAGAGCATCCCCCCGGGCTCGCCGGGTATTTCGAGGCTTCCGATCCCGCTCGCGCGCTCCGGTTCCGGTGCTGCGCGCTCTCCGCGCCAGCCGCCCTCGCGGAGTCGCTGGCGAGCGAATCCAGCTGGTCCCGGCTCGGGCGATCCCGCCCGCTCGTGCAAGCCGGCCAGAACGCTGCCTGCGCTGACCGCTTGGAACGGCCTGCCAAGTGCACCTGCAAGCGACTCCAGCACCTGATCGGCCGCCCGTGTCCCATGAAGCGGTGCCACGAAGGCTTCGACAGCGTTAACGGCAGGGACCGGAGACACGGCAGGAACCGATGCCCAGTCACGCTCGAGGGCGTCATGGTCGGGAAGTATGAGATCCGCGAACGCTGCCGTGTCGTCCAGAAAGGGGGAAAAGCTGACCACGGTTCCAGCGCCGGCCAGGGACGCCTGGACCCCGGGCGAGTTGTAAGCCGGATTCACCCCGTCGACCAGCACCACCTCGGCATTGGCAAGGCCCTGCTCCCAACCTTCCAGCGAGGGTCGCGAGGCTTCCAGGCCGGTGCCTGACTCCGCGGGAGGCATCACGCCCCCCTCGTTCCCGACGCAGCCGAGCAGCACGTTCAGCGCGCAGGCCGCCGATACGGCGTCAGCCGAGTTCTCACGCACCATCGACGCACCTGCCACGACTACGGGAGCACTCGCCTCGGCGAGAGCCGCAGCCGTCTCCCGAATCGACTCTCCGGGGATCCCGGAGGCTCCCGCGGCCCATTCCGGGTCGATGCCGGCGAAGATCGAGACGATGTCCTCCGGCGCGCCGCCAAGTCCGGGTGCGCGGCCGTCGGCTACGAGGGCATGGCCGATCCCTAGCGCAAGTGCCAATTCGCCGCCCGGCCGGACCGGCAGCCAGCGATTCGCGTTCCAGGCGGTCAGGGAGAAGCGGGACTCGGCGTGGATGAGGCGGCCTCGCTTCTCGACACGGCCCTGCCGCATATGGCCGTAGCGCCTCGCGTATAGGACGGGAGAGACCCAGCTGCCGAGGAAGTCCGCGCCGATCGAGAGGACGAGGGTGGAGTCCTGGATCTCGTAGACCGGAATCCCGTTCCATCCGAACACTCGCTTGGACGCATGAATCTCCGCAGCGAACTCACCGGTACCAGTGCTCCTTGCGGGCGGCGCGCCCAGAGCGTCGAGGAAGCGCGCGATGTTCGCCGATCGCGTGCTCGCTTCGGGACGCGCCATGAACAGGATCCTCGAAGGATTCTCGGCAACTGACCCTGCGAGCTTCTCGGCAAGCTCGTCGAGGGCCTGCTCCCATGTCACCGGCTCGAACTCTGCCTGTCCGCGCTCGCCCGTACGCTTCAACGGTCCTCTGAGCCTATCCGGGTTGTAGACGGACTGCAGGGAGGAGTGGCCCCGGGCGCACAGCCGACCTCCGCTTACCGGGTCGAGTGCATTGCCCTCGAGCTTCTTGATCGCGGCGATTCGCTGACGGACGCTCTCGCCATCGACTTCAATCACGCGATCCGCAGCCATCACGCGAGCCTCGGTGCCGCATGCTGCCGGGCATTCCCCGCAGATGGCGGGATGCCACTCCTCGACGCCCGGCTCAATCTCCTCTTCGCTGACCAGCAGCGGGATGATCTCCTCGGCCTGCTTGCCGCAAGCGCCGGTGATCGCGCTTCCCGAAACGGTGCCGGCCAGCTTGAAGAAATTTCGGCGGTCCATCCTGCGGGGTCTTGCGGTGTCTAGAAGTGGCAGGCCAGGCAGTCGTCACTGGCCTTGTTCTCGCGGTGGCAGGCGATGCAGCTGCCCATCGTGTGGTTGACGGCCTTGACTGCCACCGTCATCGAGGCGACGTTGCCATGACACTCGGAGCACTCGACTTCCGCCCGCGCGTGCGGAGCGTGGCGAAACTGCACGGCGGCCGCCTTGCTGAACCCGTAGACCCGCCTCCAAGGAACTTCGCGCCTCCGGTCCCAGAACCCCCTGAGGCGCTCGACCTCCGGCAGGTCTGTGCCGATGAACTGGTGGCAGAGCATGCACTTGCGTATGGAAGGTATCCCGGCGGCATCACGGGACGTTGCGCCTGCGTGGCAGTCGACGCACTCCATCTTGGCCTTCTCGATGTGCGCAGCGTGGGAAAAGCCGAGCGGCTGTTCGGCGGCAGCGGACGGAAGGCCGGCGAGCAGAAGCAGGGGAATCACTCGGTGCATCGACGGATCGACTTCGATATCAAATCTAGACTCCCAGAATACCCCTGATTCTTGAGGCCTTGCCCCCGAACCCAAAACGGGTCGTTCAGGGCGATCCGCTCGGGCGACGCCTGGACGCATGCGCGCAGCCCTCATTGGGTTCCTGGCTCGCGCAGTTGCAGCAGTTGGTCCGCCCGCACGTCGTCGACGGTCTGGATCTTGCCTGACGGCCATCGCACTTGGACGGACTCGACGGTAGCTTCATCCGCGAGGCCGAAGTGAATCGGCCCGCTAGAGCTGGATGCGTATCCGACGCTAGTGGTCGCGAGGTTGAACTGGGTCCTGGTCGCAGTCCGCACTCGAACCACCGCCCCGATCCCGTCGCGGTTCGAAACCGATCCCTCCAAGTCCACTGCAAGCCAGTGATTCTCGTTGGGACTGTTGTTGAGCCAGATCTCTGCCGGTGCCCCGAGCCCGGTCACTACCAGATCCGGCTTGCCGTCCCCATTGAGGTCGCCCGGCGCCGCCCCGCGGTGACGCCTGGGGGGCGCCGACGTGAAGCCGGCATCCTCGGTCATCTCCGTGAAGGTGCCGTCGCCATTGTTGCGGAAGACGGTATTCGGCTGGCTGATCCTCACCGCGGGATTCACAGGTTGGGACTGGACATCCCCTCGCGAGAAGAAGAGGTCCTTGAGGCCATCGTTATCGAAGTCCGCAATGATGCATGCGTACCCCGCCATGTCGCGGGTTTGGGTGGCCAAGCGGCTCGACCGGCTGACATCAATGAAGTATCCGTCTTTCGTGTTCTGCATCAGCGGAAACGTCTCTCCCGGAAGCGCCGCATACACCACGTCCGCAAGCCCGTCTCCATTGATGTCGCGGGCGTCGAGCCCCATTCCGGACACATCCCGACCGTGTTCCGGCAGGGCGATGGTCGCTTCGAAGGCAATCTCCTCAAAGGCTCCATTGCCAGTCCCCCGGAACAGGAAGTTCGGCAGTTTGTCATTGGTAACGAACACGTCGAGGGCGCCGTCGCTGTCGAAGTCGGCAACAGCGGCGCCCATGCCCTTGCCCACGTGCGAGCGGATGCCCGCGGCTTCCGAGACATCCTCGAACCGCCCGTCGCCCACGTTGCGGTAGAGGCGGTTGGGTGTCCCCTTGTAGTACTTCGGGTGGCAGTAATCCCGCACGCCCGTCTCGTCGCACACGGGATCGGCGCCTGGTTCCCAGCTGAGGTAATTCACGACGAACAGATCGAGAAGTCCGTCCGTCTCGTAGTCGAACCATGCTCCGGCAATTGCCCACAGGGGGCCGTGGTCAGGATCGACAGACGTGATTCCAGAAGCATCCGTGATGTCCGCAAATCGACCGTCGCCCTCGTTCCGGTACAACGAGACCTGGTGAAGCCCGGCGACGAACAGATCCTGATCGCCGTCGTTGTCGAAGTCCGCGGCCGCCGCCCCGAATCCAAAGCGCTTTCCGAACAGGCCGGACTGTTCCGTGACGTCGCTGAATCTCCCGGCCCCGTCGTTCTGGAGCAGTCTGTTGCCGAACTTCTCTGACGACTTCTTGTTTGCGGGCAGTTCTGCCCCGTTCGCGAAGAACAGGTCGAGGTCCCCGTCGTTGTCGTAGTCGAAAACGGCCAGGCCGCCGGCCATCGTCTCCGGAGCGAATCGATTGTCCGACTCGGAGTTCTCCAATACGAAGTCCGCTTCCCGGTGGTTGAAGTAGATCGCAGGGTCGCCCGCCCGTGCGGCCGGACCGGCCACGAGAGCCGTGGCGAGGAGGGAGATGTGAGGCCTCCGGCTCATCGCTCGTCCGGAGCATGATCGAGCGCAATGTGGAGAGCGGTGGTCGCGTCGATGTCCCCGGGCGCCATTCGCAGGACGGCGCGGAGACGCTCCTTGGCTTCGTCCCAGCGCTCTAGCCGGCTGAGCACGAGGGCGGCATTCCGCTGGATCAGGACGTTGTCAGGTGCGATTTCAATTGCCGCTAGGTAATGCGCCAGCGCACGCTCGAGTTCTCCCGACGCCTCGGCCGCAATCCCGAGGTCGTTGAGTCTTCCAGCTTCTGTGACCGTCGCCTCGTCCAACGCGCGGCGGGCACCGGCCTTGGCGATGCCTGCCAGATGATGGCGTGCCTCTTCGGTGCGCCCGGACGCCCGAAGTGCCCGGCCCAAGGCGTAGGCTGCGGGCTGGTCGGACGGATTCAGCTCTGTCGCCTGCCGCAGCGCTGCGACGGCAGCGGCAGCTTCTCCGTTGCGCAAGAGTGCCGATCCCAGCAAGAAATGGGCGTCGAAGCTCCCTGCTACGAGCTCGGCTGCCTTCCGCAGGGCCGCAATCGCCTTCTCTCGCTCCTCGCCATCAGCGAGAACCCTTCCGAGTTCCAGATGCGCCGGTCCGAGTCCGGGATCGAGGGTGATCGCCGCTTCGAAGTCGCGCGAGGCGGCTGCAGGCTGATCGGACTGGGCATAGGCCCTGCCGCGATAGAAGTGAAGCCTAGCCCTAGCCCGCCGCTGGTTGGTGTGCTCCAGCGCTGAAGAGAAGTGCGTGAGGGACTCGCCGATCGCCCCTCTCAGGGCCAGTACGAGCGCAAGTCCCTCGTGGGCCGGACCCAAGCTGGAGTCGAGGTCTAGGGCCGTCCGAAACGCATGCTCGGCCCTCTCATTGGAACCGAGCCGGGATAGCACTTGCCCAAGCGCCAGATGGTTGGACGGATTGCCGGGGCCCAGCTCGGCCGAGCGTTCCAAGGCTTCAATCGCCGACGAGCGTCGATCCAGCAGCGAGAGCGCGATTCCCAGCAGGCGGTGCCCGTCAGCGCTGGAGGGATGCTGTTGAACGAAGTCTTCCAGGATCTCGGCCGCGCTGCCTGCGGAGCCTCCAGCCAGGGCTTCGCTCGCGCGCAACAGCGGATCCTCGTGCTGTGCCGGCAGTGCGAACGCGATTGCGATCGACAGTCCAATGGCCTTCGAAGCGAGGACAAGCCTGCTGGCCCTCGGATGCCGGGTGTCAAGCAACGCCACCACAGTCTATCACCCGGAATTTCGACCCATTCCCACACGCGGCGGGGTCGGGCTGTCAGCAATTCCGCGGGGAATCACGACAGCGCTCCTCATCTCTTCGACGCCGTCGGTCACCCGGAGACTACCGGTGGCGGATTTCCCCTCTGCTCGTCTTGGCTGGCTGCTCCGCTTGCTGCAGGGTCTGCTTCCAGCGGCCATCCTCGAACCGCTGGAATCGGTGCCGTGCGCCCCGACGGCTCCCGTGCCGACCTCCGCCGCGACGCTCTCCAGGCTCGCCCGGTCAATGGGCCAATAAAGGAGCGGCCCACCCGAAGGTGAGCCGCAGGGAGTCCAACTCGATTTCCGAGAAGCGGCGCCGGCAGCTCGCCGGCGCCGCCTGATTCAGAATATGAATTTGAGGCCCAACTGGAACACTCTTGGCTTCGTGCCTCCAGCCAGGCTCGCTATTCGCCCGAAGTTGGGATTCCCGACAGTGATGTCCGGAGCTCCCAGGTTCTGGATGTTGAACGCGTTGAATGATTCGATGCGCAGCTCGACACTGTAGCGTTCGCTGACCTGCACTCTCTTGAAGAGGGATATGTCGATGTTCTCGACGCTCTCGGTGTAAATCACGTTCTTGCCGAAGTTCCCGTACGAGAGGATCGGCGTTTCGAAAGCGTTGGTGTTGAACCACCGCTCCTCGGTCTGGCCGCCCGAGAACGGATCCCCGACAAGGTTCGGCCGGGCGTAGTTCCACCACGCCACTTCGTTGCCGATGTTCGCAACGTCGCCCGTCACGGCTAGGTTCGCGGGCTGGCCCGAACGGAACTGAGCGATTGTGTTCAATTGCCAGCCTCCCAGGATGTTGGCCATCGGGCCTGAGTTCAGCATGCGCTTGCCCGGCCCGAACGGAAGTTCCCATACGGCCGAGATCGACACGAAGTGCGGAACGTTGTATCCGGAAGGGCCCTTGCTGCCGAGGGGATCGTAGTAGTCCTGAACTGCCGAGCTTCCGCCAATGCCGTTCTCCGCCCCGAACCAGCCGCTCTGGGTGTCCAAAGCCTTCGACCAGGTGTAGCTGACCAGCGCCTGGAAGCCGTCGCTGAAGCGGCGGTTGAGCTTCATCTGGAGCGAGTCGTACCATCCCTGGCCATAGAAGTTCCCGTAGAACATCGTCGTCTGGTAGGGGTAGGGACGGCGCTGCCGAACCTCTTCCGGAGAGCCTGCCCCGGCGGACGTCGCCGTGTTCGCCGCGCCGTTGTGCTCGAGGCGCTTGGTGCGGCTTCCCACGTAGGCGATCGAGAAAGTGAGGTTGTTGCTCAGCTGTTCCTGGATCTCGACGTTCCACTGGTGGGAGTATGCGGGCTTCGTGCGGGGATTCGCGTACCACCCGGCGCTGCCGAATGGCGAAGGGTCGGGCAGCGGAGCGCCGCCAAGCTGGTTGGCCCGGCCCACGCTCGTGAGCGGCTCGCCGACAGCGTTGTAGGCCGGCTGGGCGAACTGCTTGTCGGGCCAGGTGCCGATTGACTGCTGGAAGCCCTGCATCACGCCGGTGAGGCTGTCGTAGTTCACGCCGTAGCCGGCCCGCAGCACCGTCGAGTCCCGAAGGCGCCATGCGATGCCCACCCTGGGCTGGTAGCCGTCATGGGCCGGCTCGTACATGTTGGGGTCGTCCGCGAGCCGGATGTGCTGCCCGTTCGGCAGGTCCGCCAGATTCCCGGTGCCCGGGATGCAGGGAGCGATCCCGACCTCCGAGCACGGCCCGGGCAGCGAGCCCCCGCCAATGAGCCAGTAGCCGGTGTCCCAGTCGAATCCTGCCTGGAGGCCGCGGTTCATCCGGCCGACCCAGTAGGTGTCGTAACGAAGGCCAAGATTCACTGTGAGCCGATCGGAGGCCTTCCATTCGTCCTGGACGTACAGGCCGAGGCTCGGCCAGGTGATGTTGTAGTTCTGGTTGCGGATCGTGTACTGGGCTGGGAAGCCGAGCAGGGCCGAGGCCACTGAGTTTCCGGTCGTTCCCGGGTTCAGCGGATCCGCGGTCTGCGCGTTGTTGAACGGGATGCTGTGCTGGGTCGTGAGTGCGTCCCGCTCCTGCCAGATGTACATCCCGCCGAACTTGAAGTTGTGGTTGCCCTTGATCCAGCTGACGCCCTCGCTGAACATCCACTGCCAGTCCGTCTCCGGGCGCGGCGTGTTGACTCCGGGCCCGCCGTAGGGGGCCTGGAGGCCCATCCCTGGCGCGCCGAACTCGTCCAGGCCGACCCATCCGTCCGACTGCAGCGGCCCGAGACCGGCTGCGAGATCGGCTTCGGTGTTGAGCGCTTCGCGCACCCAGCCGAATTTCGTGTCGAACACGACGTTCGTGCCCACCAGGTGCACCCACCCGCCTGCGATGTTCCGCGGACGGTTGCTGAAGATGCGACCGTTTTTCACCGTCGCCGGCAGTGTCTGCGGGTTGTTCAGCTGGCTGTAGCGGAACCACATGCTATCCGCGTCCCCCAGGCGGTGGTCCAGCTTGATCTGCATGGTGTTGTTGTCGCTCTGCTGCGGACGCGTATTGATCACGTTGAAGGCGGGGTTGTCAATGTTCGGACGGTCGTAGTAGTTCTCGAAGTAGTTCGTGGCAAGTGGATCGAGGCGGGCGCCCGGAATGGCGTTGTTCGGGAACGGATCCCGCAGGAATGACGCCGGATCGTCCGGATTCACTCGGGTCGTTGCCGGGTCGTAGATGACTTGGTCAAGGATCGAATTCCGGAAATTTCCGTTCAGCTCGTCGGCCGTGGGGTGGAAATAGGACTGCTGCTGGGCACGGCGGTACTTCCAGCCTTCCCAGGCGAAGTGAAAGAACGTCCGGTTGGAAACGACCGGACCGCCCACCGCGACGCCGTACTGGTTCTGCCGGAACGGTGTGGGGCCGTCCCTAGTCGCATCGAGGAACGGGTTGCGGGAGTCGAACGCGTCGTTGCGCAGAAATTCCCAAAGCGTTCCGTGGAACTCGTTGGTGCCGGACTTGGAGACCAGGTTAATGACGCCGCCCAGGACTCCGCCGTACTCCGCCTTGTCGTTGTGGGACTGCACCTTGAACTCCTGCACAGCATCCACGATGGGCAGCACGGCCCAGCTCTGACCGAAGAACCAGTGGTTGATCACTCCGTCCAGCAGGTTCATGTTGCTGCGGTTCCAGGCTCCGTTGATCGAAGGCAGCGCGAAGGACGAGCCAGGCAAGGCCACCGGCGCATTGAAGCTTGTCCCTCCCCCGTTGCCCTGGGCTGTGCTCACCGGTGTCGCACCGGGCGTGAGCGTCAGCAACTGCGAATAGTTGCGCCCGTTCAACGGCAGGTCCTTCACCGCCTCTTCGGTAATCGCCGTGCCGAGTTCCGATGTGGACTGCTGCAGCAGGGCCGCTTCCGCGACCACCTCGATCGTCTCGGTCACTGCACCGACCGTCAATGAGAAGTCGTGAGTGCGGGTCTGGTTCACGTTCAACTCGAACTGCTGCTCGACAGCCCGGTTGAAGCCGTCAGCCTCGACAGTCAGCGAATACGAACCCGGAACGACGTTGACGAAGATGAAATAGCCGTTCGCGTTTGTCTGGACCTCGGACTGTGCTTGTGTTCCCGCGTTTGTCAGGGTGACCGCAGCCGCCGGGATGACTGACTGAGTCGAGTCAGTGACAGTTCCGTTGATCGATCCGTAGGCCGTCTGCCCGTAAGCAGTGCCGCCGGCAAGGCAGACGGCGGCAAGCAGCGCCAGTGTGCGGGCAAATGAAGTTCTCATGCCTCTATCCCCTTCTCTGGATGCGGGAGGCCCGAAAATGGCGGTCCCGGCCGTTTCTACAACTCGCCGGCCGGCATGGGGGAGACTCCCTGCCACCCCTGATCCGACGGGCGACGCCATTGTATATCACCGGCACGAGGTCCGTCCCGCAGCTCAGCCTCTCTCCCATTTCTTGATGGGATGGGTACCAATGAAGGAGAAATCCGGACATTCACTCCGGATCCCCTCGCTGCAGTTCCGCAGGAGGCCCAAGCCAGCGCTGCGGCTGGTAGCGGATCTCTACACCTGCCAGCAGAAAGAGGCCGACCAGGGCCTGGCCAGACCTGCCAGCAGGAGCGCCCAGGCCTGACTGGCGCTGTCAAGGGGAATCATCCACCGGCTCGGTCACGCTCATTACGCGACCCGCAACGACATCCTCCAAGGCTTGGCGCACGCCGCTTGGCCAGGTGATCTCGACGCTCCGGATGCCTTGGCTCGCTCCTAGCCCGAAATGGACTCGGCTGTCCGACGAACTCGCGTAGCCTACCGAGGTCGAAGCGTGATTGTGCTGGACGTGCCCTGCCTCGTCGGTGACCCTCACGTTGGCACCGATGCCGGATCGATTGCTTCGTGTTCCCTCCAGGTCCAGGATCAGCCAGTTCCCTGCCGTCGAATCGTTGAACAGAACGCGGGCCTCGGAGCCAATCGCCGACACGACAGCGTCGACGCGACCGTCGTTGTCGAGATCGCCGAAAGCCGCTCCCCGGTGCGCGGCCGGCGTCTGCATGACCGGGCCCGCATCCGCTGCGGCATCGCGATAGGACCCGTCCGGGCGCGCGAGGAAGACTGCGTTCCTGAGCCGGTACTTGACGCTGCGGTAAAGTTCGACGTTCTCGCTGACGTGCGAGTTCGCCGTGAACACGTCCTTGTCCCCGTCGTTGTCGAAATCGAACGCGCCGTTACCCCAGCCGGACATGGTGAATGACTCAAGGCCAAGACGGCTTGCGTAAGTTGCGTCCGAGA
This sequence comes from Bryobacterales bacterium, assembly GCA_965263255.1. GTDB lineage: Bacteria > Acidobacteriota > Terriglobia > Bryobacterales > UBA6623 > VXMF01. Next base: position 3,606,521 of record CBDHHA010000008.1, on the reverse strand, counting down.
ACCCTCGATCGCCTCGATTCAGAAACAGCGGGAAAGTCTCATTCGCCAGCGCCGTGAGCGTAATGTCCGCGGCTCCGTCGCCGTTCAAGTCTCGGAAATCGACGCCCATGCTGGAGATGGGAATCCCGTCACCCGTGAACGCGACCCCTGCCTGCACGCCGACTTCCTCGAATCGTTCCCCACCAACGTTGTGAAACAGGAAATCGCGCACGGAATCGTTGGTTACGAAGATGTCGATGAATCCATCCCCGTCATAGTCCGCGATGGCTGCGCTCATGCCCTTGCCGACATGCGCGGCAATTCCGGTGGCCTCGCTGGCGTCCTCGAAGGTGCCGTCACCCTGGTTCCGATACAGAGTGTTCGAGAGGCCCTCGTAGTGGGCGGGCGAGCATGAGAGCCGGCGCCCTTCGTCGCCGCAGACGCGATTGTTCGCCCAGGACCAGTCCAGGTAATTGACGACCAGCAGATCCAAGTTGCCGTCGTTGTCGTAGTCCAGCCACGAGGCGGCAACCGACCAGGGCTTGGCGTTCGATCGGCGCGCGGAGACCCCGGCAGCCTCCGTGACATCTTCGAATCTGCAGGCCCCGAGGTTCCTGTACAGGATGTTCCGATCCACGCCGGTGACGTAGATGTCCGTCCAGCCGTCGTTGTCGTAATCGCCCGTCGCGACACCCATGCTGTAGCCTTCCCCGGCCACGCTTGCGGCGCCTGTCTCGTCAGCGAACCGTCGGCCGCCCAGATTCCGGTACAAGCGGTTGTAGAAGGAAGGATCCGACTTCTCGAAGCCCGGGAGCCGCGCTCCGTTGGCAAAATAAATGTCGAGCAGGCCGTCGTTGTCACAGTCGACCACGCCAACTCCTCCGAGAGTCGAGTCCGGTATGGGCTTGTCCGGAATCGAGCCGTTGTTGAGGACGAAGTCCACGCCTTGCCCGGCCTGGAAACGGATCCCTCCGGGGGATTCCGGCGGTGCTTGGTCCGGGGAACCGGACTGGAACCACAATCCGCCGGCTGCGACCGAAGCGATCAGGACGGCGATGAGGCCAAGTCGCTTCGCGTGCCGTGGGGGAGGGTTCGTGGACGCCGTGGACTTGGTTGCCGCCCTCTCGCGTCTCTTGGGTGCCTTCGAGGTGCGCCTCCTACTGCTCATTTGCGACACCAGCTGATGTTTGCGACAGTGCCTGGACCGGAACGAGCCGCTCCGTAGCTGGTCGAAGTGGCCGGAGACATAGGGTAAGGCTGCGCCAACACCCGCCTACAACCCAATCGTTCGGTGGGCTCCGGAAGGGCTTCGTCTTTGCTCATCCCCCACGGTTCGCGTTCGGCTATGCGCCCTATTCCCCGAGCTGCGGCACGAAGCACGGCAAGCTCGATTGTAAGCGGTCGCATGCCGTGGGGCGAGGCCCACCTGCATGCAGCTGGCGGCCATTCCGGCTAGGCCCTGCTGCTCGGAAGCACCGAGTGCCAGTCCGGCTGCAGCGGGTCCGCTCAGACCGCGTGAAGCGCCGCGGCGGGCTCGCTGCGGAAACACAACGCTGCGCGCAGTCAGGGGCGGTTCAGCGCCCAGAACGGCGCCTCGCACCGAGCGGAATCTCGGCCTTCTGGCTGAGAGCCGTAAACTTCGCGGCGAGCGCGTCCTCCCCTATTGCTCTATAGAGCCTTGCCAGCAGGTAATGCACTTGCATGTCCAGGATGACTCCACCCGGGTCCGCAAGCTTCAAGGCTGCTTCGGCGAGCCTCCTAGCGCCGGCCAAGTCACCGAGTTGCTCGGCCAGTTTCGCCCGCTCGTAGTGGACGGCCCGTACGCTCGGCGCGAGCCGGACTGCCTCGTCCAAATGGCGCTTGGCGTCCTCCACGCGGCCGTGCTTTACGAGGTACCGACCGTAGTTGTAGTGCAGCATTGGATCGAATCGAGGGCCGCTGTTCCTCGCCAGTCCCATACGGTAGGCCGACTCTGCTTCGGTGAACTCTCCGAGGGCCTCCAGGCTCAAGGCAAGGTAATCGTACGCTTGCGGATCATGGGGGGTGAGCGAGAGCACCTGACGAAACTGCTCTGCAGCCCTGCCGTGCTGTTGACGACCGTCATAGAACACCCCTAGCTGGAAGCGCGGTTCGGGGCGGTCCGGCGCGATCTTGCATGCCCGGACGAACAGCGCCTCCGCTTCGCTGTCGTCGCCGCGCATGGCGCGGACCTGCGCCAGCGTGAGCAGGACCGGAGGGCATTCCGGATGGCTCGATGCAAGCGACGAGAGCCGCCCCAGGACTCCTTCGATCCGCCCTTGTTGAAGATCCGCATGCACGGCCGCCAGACCTTCCTCTGCTCCCGAGCAGGTGGCACGGGCGATCGAATCCATTGCGGACAGCAGGATGAGCAGCCCGATCGCGCTGCATCTCAGACTTCGGTGCACGGAAGTGCTCTCTCGGCAGAACCCAGTTTATAGCTGACGGGCTCTGGGCTCGGAAGCGAACCGCATCTTGACAATCCAACGAGACCCTCGCAATGGAGCCGTGGAATCGAGGAGTTGCCGGGCCGCTGGCCCCGCTGAACTGCACCTTCGCGAACAAGCCGAGGGTGGATTTTCCCCCGTTGCCTGGCTGCCACCGATGGTGCGGCGTTGGCAACGGATATCGCTGCGGATGCGCGGTTCTGCGGCTGCACCGGTCCCGCGGCGCGGGACGGAATGGTGCGTCAGGCGACCGACAAAGCCCTGCGGGCGCGTTCGACAGCCTCCGAGTCGCGGTGCCCCGGACCCCGCAGGTAGTACGTTGCCGTGGCAAGCATGTGCGGTCGCCAGATCGGGCTCACCAATGGTAGGTCCTCGAAGATCGCGGCCGCGTACTTGAACCGGTGCGATTCCTCGGCCTTCCGGAATATCATCCTGCGAGCAGCCTGGAAGAACCCGGTCAGGTCCGAGTGATCCATGGCGTAGCCCAACGCCATCCTGGCCGCTTCGTCCACATCCTCGCCCAGCTGGGCGAGGATCTCGGCCGACCCTTCGGCTGGGCCCGCTGCAGTCCGGGCTGGCTCCAGCGCGCTGAGGTCGATGTCACGGATTGCGTCGTCGCCCGACATGATGCTCGCGAACTGGCCCATCCAGCCGGCTCCCTGCAGCAGGAGGTACAGGCGCGTCTCGGCGTCGACGGATGTCCGGTATGCGTAGTGAAGCGCGTTCGCGGAAGTCACGCAGTGCACGCCGAGAATGCCAGGCAGCCTCAGCATCAGATCGCCCGCGGCAAGATGGATGCCGTCCCAAGCGGCCTGTCCGTTCGCCCTTCCGTCCGCCAGCATCCTTGCGATCTCGGCACTGGCTTCGACGGGCGTCGCGCTGCGAACAGCGGCCAGCACCTCGCGGGCTGCGGAGGGGGCGGCCGGCCCGCTCGATGCCCAGCCAGGCGACAATTCGGGCAGAGTCCGGGCTGCCGCTTCCGCGTTCGCGGAATGGCACTGGTCCTCGAAGCCGTACCCGTTCAGGCGGCGGTTCGACCCGAAGTCCAGCAGCCCGAGCATCAGCGAGCGCAGGGCGGGCTCCGCGTGCTGCCAGCCGATGGCCTTGAGCGTGCGCCACGTGCTGGCGGTGAAGATCGCCTTGTGTCCAATGTTGCGGTAGTCCCTTGCGCCGTACCGCCACAGTCCCTCGATCACCTCGTCGGCTCCCTTGCTGCGGGCGATGGCCGTGATTGCCCGGTCGGCCCGTTCCTCGTCCCAGGAATCCATGGCGGCGTGGAACTCGCCCCAAGCCTGGGTCGCAGAGGGCAGCGTGCCCTTCGGCTTGCGCAGTTGGAAGTCGCCTTCGTCGATGTCGCGCTGCTGGGACTGCTTGAAGTAGTCCAGGGACCACAGCAGGGGCAGTAGCCGATCTTGCTCGGGCGCTCCCACGCTCAGCTGGTTCACCGAGTGCAGCACGAAGACGCAATGGAACTTGAATCCGGGCGGCTGGGGGCTGACATTACGGATCCCGGCGAGGAAGAGTGCCGACAGGAGTTCGCGATAAGAGAGGCCGGACTGCAGGTGTCTGGCGATCACCTCGATGCAGTCGCTGCGGGGGGTCTCCTCGATCAGGCGGACGAGCGGCTCGAGATCGTCGCCGAACCGTACGATGTCTGCAGCCACGGCCCGGTCGTCTCGCTCGGCACCCAGCAGGATCCCCGCCGGCCCGAGGCCCAGGCATGCCGAGGCCATTGGCCCTGCTCCAGCGATGTTCTTGATGGCGTCCCTGCGGTTCATTGGTCCGGATTCCCGATTCCTTGTCCGCTACATGGAAGCACGGACGGGGTCTGGAGGCAAGCGGTCGCCCGGCAGGAATGTCCAGTCCGACGAACTCTTGTGTGAATTGCCGCCTCCCAGTCCCGCGCGTGTCAGCGCGAGCGGTACTCGCGTGGTCGCAGCGGACTGCCGGGCTCGTAGATTCCGATCCAGTGGTTGGTGAACCGAAGGTTGTCCTGCGGCCGTACCGACGGCATGTGGCACGACGCGCACGCCTGGTCCGGAGCCCTGCGGCAGGTGGCGGCGGGAGGGGACCCCTCGTCGTGGCAGACAAGGCAGAGCTGGTCCCGTCGCGCCGATTCCCGCGACAGCGGCTGGTGCGGGTCGTGGCACTGCATGCATGCAAGGCTCTCGCCGCCGGGCTGGACGCAGGCGCTCCGCGAAAGATAGACCGGCTGGTGGCGGACGTTCCAGGGGTCGCTCCAGTCGATCACCTCGCCCGAAGAGGCCGGCGGCCGGTGACAGTCGCCGCAGAACCGCAGGAGCTCGCCGCCCGGCAGCCGTCCCGGGTTGCCGATCACCCCTCGCGCCTCTTCCAGCTCGCCCGACGTGATCGCCTCGACATGGTCACGACCGGGCCCGTGGCAGGCCTCGCACCGGATGCCGAGCTCGCGGGGGCGCAAGGAGAAATCGTCTTCCAGTGCCAGGGGGCCGGTCGAGTGGCACTGGAAGCACCTCATGATGGCGGGCTTGGCGCCGAATGTCTGGTAGTACACGCCGAGGGCGTCCTCCGCCCCGCGGGCGGGCCCGGCGCTGTGGCCGGGAGTGGTTTCCAGGGAACCAGTCTCGGAGTAGTAGCTGAGGTGGTGCTCGACGTAACGGTCCTCGTCGACCTGGCCGACAAACGTGACCGCTTGCTCGCCCGCGCCGAACGCCCATTCAAGCCTCGATCCCGACCGCCCCCCGCCGGCCGAGACCTCCACGTGGAACCCTGAACGGTCCGAGCTGTACTCGTACGTTGCGCCACCGGCGCGGACGACCGGGCCGGGCGGCACGAACGAAGGCGCGAGCGGATGGTCAGCCACCCGGGCGAGGGAGAGCGCGTGTCCGCTCGCTGCCTGTGGCACCGCCTGCTCCGCATGGCAGGCGGCGCAGGCGTCCGCCCCTAGGAATTCCCCCGGAGGGTAGTCGAAAACGTGCAATGGCTGCGCGAGAAGCTGGAGGCCAGCCGCGAAAAGTGCGGACAGCAGCAATCTCGGCGCTCGGGTTGCGAACATCTGCGAGCGGCGACGTATCGTAAGGCTATGGTACTACCCGGCTCGCTTGCAGCTGGAGTCAGGGTCTCGGCTTGCTCGAAGCGGTTCGGGCGGGATGCGGCCTGCCATCTGGCGGTTGCGCTGGCCTTGGGGCTCTCGCCGGGCGCCGTCCCGGCCGGCGCGGAGGAATCCGCTGTCGCCACCTCCCGGCTTGTCTGGAGCGACCGCCACACCAACGCACTCGGAGCCCCCTCTCCAGACGGTCGCTATCTCTCCTTCGTCAGTGCGGACGGGAACCTAGCGATCCGGGACCTGCATGAGGGCACCAGCCGCGCGCTCACGGACGATGCGGGTGGCCCCCCTCCGGGGCAGTTCGCCTACTTCTCCGTGTTCTCGCGCGACGGCAGCCAGATCGCCTATGCCTGGTTCAACTCGGAAGGATTCTACGAGCTGAGGGTCGTGGGTGTCGACGGCTCCGAGCCGCGCACGCTGTACAGCAATCCGGAGGCCGGGTTCGTCCAGCCGACGGCGTTCTCTCCGGAAGGCGACCGGATCGTCACGCTCCTGTTCCGCCGCGACAATGTCAGCCAGATCGCCCTTGTGTCGGCAAGCGACGGTACGGCCCGGGTCCTGCGGTCCCTGGATTGGTTCTATCCCAAGAAGATCGATCTCTCGCCGGACGGGCGTTTCATCGTATTCGACTCGATCCCCGAAGCGGACTCGGCGGCGCGCGACATCCACGTCCTGGCCTTGGACGGATCCCACCACGGAACGCTCACGGTAAGTCCGGCCGACGATCTGTTCCCCCTGTGGACTCCCGACGGCGGGGCCGTGGTGTTCGGCAGCGACAGGAGCGGTTCCATGGACGCGTGGATGTTGGAAGTGGAGGACGGCAAGGCCGTCGGCGAGCCGTTCCTCGTCAAGCGGGATCTCGGACGGGCGCTGCCGATGGCGTTCACTAGCGGCGGGCGCCTGTTCTACGGCCTGAGAGCGGGCCGCACTGATGTCTACTTGGGCCGCTTTGACCCGAGCACCGGCGCGCTGGACGGCGGCGCGACGGCGCTGCCGAGCGCGTTCGCCGGAGCGAACCGGGGGCCCGAGTGGTCGCCTGACGGTCGCTTCCTGGCGTACCTGTCACGGATCGGCACCGAGAACTACGGGCAGGAGCACCGCGCGGTGACGGTACACGAGGTGTCCTCCGGCCGCGAGACCGTGCATGCGCCGCGGCTCGCCTTCATCGAGCGGCTCAGATGGTCGCCGGACGGCGGCTCCATTCTCCTCAGCGGCGGGGACGCGCAAGGGCGGTCCGGGCTCTTCGTGATGGATCCCACGACTGGCGAGGCGCGCCAGGCCGTGATCGAGCGCAGCGGGGAATTCCGGGGACTAGAGGGCGACTGGTCCGTCGACGGCCGCCGGCTCTACTTCGCGCTCCGCACCGGGACGGACCGCTTCGCAATCCGATCCCACGACTTGGAGTCCGGCCGCCGGGAGGATGTCTACCAGCCTCCGCCCGGCCGGGCGCGTATCCGCTGCCTGCGACGCGCGCGCACCGCGGACCGGCTTGCATTCGTGCTCGACGGCGGGCCGGACGGCCAGGCCCAGTCCGTTCAGGTGCTCGACGTGCAGCGAGGAATCGCACTCCCGGTCCTGCATTCGAACTACGGCGAGATCTCCGCCCTGGAGTGGATGGACGGAGACAAGAGGCTCCTCGTGAGCGCGGAAGCGAACGACCGGTCCAGCCTCTGGTCCGTTGCGGCCAGCGGAGGGGACCCCGTCCCCCTAGCGGCGCCATGGAAGCGCGCCGGCGCCGTCCGTCTCAGCCCGGACGGCAGGGGCTTGGCATTCTCGCACGAGGAATCCAAGGCCGAGGTGTGGGCGCTCGAGGGCATCCCGGCACTGCGATAGCGTCCGACCAAGAAAAAAGGGCGGGGCCGAGGCCCCGCCCTTGGGAAGTGCCCGCCGGACGGCGGAAGCTACCAGATGAAGCGCCCGCTGTACTGCCACTCCCGGCCGAAGTGGGTCCGCACCTTACTCGCGACCCGGCCGAAGTTGCCGCTGTTGACGTTCGTAGTCGGGTTCGCGCCCATGAAGCTGTTCGTGAGATTGTAAGCTTCCATGCGGAACTCGAAGGTCAGCTTCTCCGAGATCGGCGTGCGCTTGGCGAACACCATGTCCAGGTTCGAGAACCGCGGGCCGTGGACCCCGGGATAGTCCCAGGGGTTCGACCGCCGGGTGAAGGGCGCCAGATTCGAGAACACGTCGGTGTTGAACATCCTGTCCCGCGTCGGGTTCGAAATCGCGGGGTCGCCGCTCACCTCGAGCCCGCCGAACCGGAGCAGCTCGCCTCCCACGTAGGTGTACAGCCAGCTCAGCTGCCAGCCGCCGATGATCTTGTCGAGCGGTCCGCTGATGTCCGCCGCCATCGTCTTGTTGCGCCCGATCGGCAGTTCGTAGATGCCTGCCAGGGTGAACTTGTGACGTCCCCGGACATCGTTCTGGAAGGTGAACACCTGGTCGACCTCGTCAACACCGTCGTAGAAGTCCTCGTTGCGGGCCAGGTGGTAGTTGTATCCCATGATCACGTTGAAGCCGTCCGCGAAGGGCCGCTGCAACTGCAGCTGCAGCGAGTTGTATCGCTCGCGGCGGCCCGGGAACACATGCTCTACGATGCCGTTGCTGCGGAAGTGAGGGTACGGCGTGAGCAGGTCCCGGACCCGGATGTTGCGCTGGCTCGCCAGCGGCCCGGGCATGATCTCCTGCGGCACCCCGTAGAACGGATTCCGCGTCTGGCGGTTGATCGCGCTGCCGAACTGGAAGCCGATCCGCGGGTCCAGCAGGTTGTGGCGCCGGTCGTACGGCTGGTTGCTTCCGAAGTTCGAGAAGAACGTCGCGTCCAGCACGATGCGCTGGAAGATCTCCCGCTGGAGCGAGATGTTGAAGCGGTCATTGACGCCCGCCGTCCAGTCCTGGTGGAAGAATCTCGCCTCGTTCGATCCCAGGGTCGCGAAACGCCCGAAGCGCTGTCCGAACGGTTCCGGCAGCGGATTGGGATGATCGCCTCCGGTGGGGAATGGGTCCGCGAAGTAAGCCCTCGGCGTGCCGTTGATGGACGATAGCGGGCTGTTCTCGATTTCGTAGCCCGGATACGGCGTGCTGCCCAGGATGTCCAAGCCGGCGTCGGACGCGCCGCCGCCCTTCTCCTGGATGGGCGGCGTGGCGTACCGCGAGTAGCCGAACCGCAGGGCCGTGCGGGAATTCAGCCGGATGGCAATGCCGGCCCGCGGCAGGAACAGGTTGGTCTGGCCGCTCCATGCGTAGGGATTGCTGGAGTCGGTGAACTCCCACGCTCCTAGCAGGTGGAACGGAGTCTTCCGCATGTTCAGGATGTCCGAGGGGACATACGACATCGTGGAGGCAAGCTCCGGCAGGCCTTGGTTGAAGTCCAGGTAGCGCGAGAGCCTGTATTCCGGATCGCGCATCGGCGTTTCGTACTCGTAGCGCAGGCCCAGGTTCAGGGTGACGCGCGAGTTCAGCTTGAAGTCGTCCTGAATGTAGAAGCCGAACACGTCGATGCGGGGACGGTTGACCGCGACTGTCCGCGCCCGGCTCCAGCTGCTGTCCTGCATCACGCCGAGCAGCATCGAGGCCCAGGCGTGGCCGAGCTCGCCGGTGTTGGGGCTGTTGGCGGTATCCGCCGTCGCGTTCGCGTCAAAGCGGAACCGCATGCCGCGCGGGCGCGCTGCCAGCACCAGCTGCTTGCGGTACTGGCCGCCGATCTTGACGTAGTGGCGGCCCATCTGCTTGGAGACCTTGGCTTCGAGGTTCCACGTAGAGGGCTCCTGGAACCAGAAGCCCGACCGACCGAACGAGGTGCCGGCGTCCGCGTCGACCCGGATCTCCGGGAAGTGCACGGCCGGGATGTCCCGCACGTGCGAGGCGTACCAGTTGTTGCTCGGCCAGAGCTCCGCCAGCCCTTCCGCTCCGATCTCTGCCTGGGGCGTGTAGAACGAGTCCGTGATCTTGGACCACGAACCGCGCATGTTGAAGACGGTCGTCGGCGAGATGGTCCAAACCACGTCGCCCGACGCCTGCACGCTGTTGCGCGCGCTGCCCTGGCGCCGCTGCGCCACCGAGCCGGAGTAGTCCGGTTCGCTCTGGGTCGTGTGGAAGCGGCTGACGCGGCCGAAGACCTTGACAGTGTCGCTGACGTTGTAGTCGGTCCGGTTCGTGAGGTTCCAGTAATCGAACGTGATCGGGAAGACAAGCCGGAAGTTGTTCGCGCCGGACGCGTTGTCGCCCGGGTTGTTGGGCTCCCACGTCTTGCCGAGGACCCGCAGCGAGGTCGCGTCGAAGCGGCTCTGCGGGATCTGGTTGTTCGCGAACCGGCTGCGGTTGTTGCCGTCCGCGTCCGTCGTGAGGGGGTCGTGGATCGCTCGCAGCCCGCCGTTGCGGTTGAAGCTGTTGGAGAAGTCGCCGTTGCGTTCGGCCGCTCTCGGCAGCGTCAGGTTGACGGTGCTGGGGGACCGAACATCCTGCGCCTCGTATGCGAAGTAGTTGAAGACCTTGTTCTTGACGATCGGGTTCCCGGAACTCACGCCCCAGACGCTGCGGCGCACCACGCTCTTCTGCGAGGTGAGCGCGTTCGGCCGGGCGTTCAGTGCAGGGTTGCGACCGAAGTAGTACGCGGTGCCGTGCCAGTCGTTGGTGCCGCTCTTCATCTGCACCGAGACGATGCCGCCGGCGCTGTGGCCGTACTCGGCGTCCGTGGCGTTCTGCTGCACGTTGACTTCGGAGACCGCGTCCATCGGCGGCGTGTAGACGCCCTTGGCGCCGACCAGCTGCGGCACGCCGTCCATCAGCACGTTGTTGCGGGTCGACGTGTTGCCGCCCACGTCGAGCTGGCTCATCGCCCAGTGGTGGTAGGGGGCGTTCTCGGAACCGCCGCGGTAATTCACCGCCGGGTCGAGCGCCGCGAGCATGTAGGGGTTGCGGTTGAGGAGAGGCAGTTCCTGCGACATCTTCGTGTCGAGCGTCGTCTCCATGGTGGTCGTGGTGAACTGCACCGCGACCGGGGCTTCCTCGACCGTTACGGTCTCGGTGACCGCGCCGAGTTCCATGGCCGCGTTGACGGTAATGTCGGCGCGGGTCTGGACCAGGATGTTCTGCTGCCGGAACGAGCGAAAGCCGTCGGATTCGACAGTGAGCGTGTACGTGCCTGGCAGGACAAAATCAAAGAGATACTGTCCCGCGGCACCGGTCTGCGTCGATGACGAGACGTTGGTGTTGTCGTTCGACAGGGTTACGTTGGCGCCCGGGATCACGGCCCCCGATGCGTCGGCAACTGTGCCCCCGATCTTGCCCCGCAAGTCCTGGGCTGACGCCCACTGGGCTCCCGCGGCGAGGACAAGTGCAAGCGCCACGGCAACCGAAAGAAACTGCTTCATGAGACCTCCTGAATAAGCGCATCGCATCTCACAGCAATGCATCCGTCAACTATAGCAGGAGAGGCGCGGACGCCTGTAAAGAATCTTTTACCGTCGCGCAGGAAGTTTCTCCGGAGGCGCGGGCTTACGGACTCTGCCTGCGGCTCGGCCGGGAGCGGTGCCGAGCCTCGACTTCGCGATCTCGCGCTTCCTCACCGCACCGCACGCAGCGCTGCGCGGACCTCGGCCACGAATGGATCGTCGTGCCCGTATGCCTCGGACAGGATGCCGGCCGAACGTTCAAACGCGTCTCTTGCGTCCGCCGCGCTTCCCAGCGCCTGCTTCAGATGGCCAATGTTGTACAGCGTCTCGCCTACCTCCGGGTGACTCGGCCCCAGCGCCTGCTCCTGGATGTCGAGCGCCCGTCGGTACAGGGGCTCGGCTTGCGCCAGGCTGCCCCTGAGGTGGAGGACGCTCGCCAGCCCTACCAATGACAGAGCCACTTCGGAGTGGTCGGTGCCCAGCTCCCGCTCGCGGATCGCGAGGCCGCTGCTCATGGCTTGCTCCGCCTCTCCGAGGCGGCCCAAGCCGCGCAGTACAGAGCCGTAGGAGTCCAGCGCCTCGGCCAGATCGAGATCCGCGCCTGCCGCGTGGGCGCGCAGGTCCCGAATTGCCTCCGCCAGCGCCGACTCTGCCGCACCCAGATCCCCTTGGACCCCCGCCAGACGGCCCAGATCCGCCAGGGCCATTCCGCGAGACGCCGAAGGCTGGTCCCATGCCGCAAGGGCGGCGAGGTACTGAGTCTTGGCATCGGCGAGCCGGCCCAGCACCTCATAGATTTCGCCCAGGCGGTTGTGGAGCCTCGCGGTGTCGTCGTGGCTTGGGCCGTAGGCGGCGCGAATCACCGCCAGTGAATCCTCCAGTAGTTCGGCGGCATCAGCAGCCTCGCCACGCAGCGCCAGCATCCCGGCAAGGTTGGCCCGGGCGGCGGCGGTGGCGGGGTGCCGATCGCCAAGGGCTTCGACGTGGGCTTGGGCGGAGCGCCTGTATGTCGCTTCGGCCAGCTCTGTCTCGCCCGCAGTCTCCAACAGCAGGCCCAAGTTGTTCAGGGCGGTGGCCCGGGCCTCCTGCTCTTCTTCGGGAAGCGGGCCGGCTTTCTCGAAGTGTTCGAGTGCGTCGTTGTATGCCTGTCGAGCGCCGCCCTGGTCTCCCCCCTGCTCGCGGAGAGCTGCGATCTTGAGCAGCGTGCTGGCTCCACGCGATCCCGCGGGCACGAGTTCCAGCGACCGGAGGTAGAGTGCTTCCGCCTCGGAGGCCCGTCCCATCGCGGCTACGGTCTCCCCGAGCTCCAGCAGGATGTTCGCTCCATCCGACGAGAGCCGTCCCTGCGATTCCAGAGCCTTGCGCAGTAGCGGCTCGGCCTCCGAAGGCCGACCGTGAGCGCGCAGGAGCGCCCCGAGGCGCACTAGGCTCGCAATCGTTCGCGGGTGCTCGGGCCCCGATTCGCCGAGCCGCAATTCATAGGCCTGCCGGTAAAGCTGTTCGAACGGGACCCGCGTCTCGGCCAGACACCGTGCGGACCCAATCGTGCCGGCTAGGCAGGCTGCGCATACCGCGAGCGACTGGAGTCTTGCTCTCACCCTGCGCCCCAGTACATTTCGATCGCATACTAACCTAACTGTTGTGACGACGGGGGCTCGGAAGTGACGCCTCGCGCCTGCCTGGTCGTCGGCATGGCCCTGCTTGCCCAGGGCAATTCAGGCTCGGCCTTTACCCAGCTGCGCTTCGAGGAGCGGAGCGCAGCGGCCGGGATCGACTTCCGCCACCGGGCAAGTCCGACGCCGGCCAAGCATCTCGTCGAGACGATGGGTGGGGGCGTGGCCCTGCTCGACTTCGACAATGACGGGTTCCTCGACATCTTCTTCGTGAACGGCGGCTCCTTGGTGCAGGGCGATGGCGTGCTGGCGTATGACCGCACGCCGCCCGAATTCCACGACCGGCTGTACCGCAGCCGTGAGGGAGTAGCCTTCGAGGACGTGACAGGAAGGGTCGGCGTCAGCGCCGCCTCCGAGCGAATCTACGGCATGGGGGCCGCTACAGGGGACTATGACAACGACGGGTACGTCGACCTGTTCGTGACCGGATACGGCGGGACGATCCTCTATCGGAACCTAGCCGGCCGAGCCTTCGAGGATCGGACGGAACTTGCCGGGGCGGGCGTCGCCGGCTGGTCTGCCAGCGCCGGATTCTTCGACGCGGACCTGGACGGGGACCTAGACCTGTTCGTCACGCGCTACCTCGATTGGGACTTGGAGACGAGCCGCCCATGCGGATCGGAGATCCCTGTGTACTGCTCGCCCCGCGAGTATCCGGCAGTCACGAACGTCGTGCTCCGCAACGACGGCGACGGAACTTTCACGGACGTGTCCGAGGAATGGGGAGTCGGCCAGGCTCTCGGGAAGGCGCTTGGCGTCGCCTTCAATGATGCCGATGGCGACGGACTCACGGATGTTTTCGTGGCCAATGATTCGACGGCCCAGCAGCTGTTCCTCAGCGGCGGCACGGAGGGCTTCTCGGAGACTGCCCTCTCTGCGGGCATTGCTTATAACGAGGACGGCGGCTCCTTCGCGGGCATGGGCGTTGACTTCGAGGACTACGACAATGACGGGAATCCGGACGTGGTGGTCACGGCCCTTGCCAAGGAACTCTACCCGCTGTTCAGGAACGAAGGCAGTGGAAGCTTCGGTTACGTGACGCGCCAGTCCGGGCTCGCCGAGATCACGGCCCGGCTGTCGGGATGGAGCGTGAAGCTGGTCGACCTCGACCTCGACGGATGGAAGGACCTGTTCGCGGCGCAGAGCCATGTGCTGGACAATGTCGAGCGAATGGAACCCGGCATCTCGTACCGGCAGCCCCCGCTGCTCGCGCTCAACCAATCCGGGCGATTCGTCGACGCGGGAGCCACCGCAGGCTCCGTTTTTCGGACTGATATCGCGGGCAGGGGCACGGCCTTCGGCGATCTGGACAACGACGGGGATGTCGACCTCGTCATCGGAATCCTCGATGCCGGGCCGGCAGTGCTGTACTCGAACGCTTCGGAGGGCAGCAACCAATGGCTGCAATTTCAATTGACAGGGCTGTCCAGCGTCCGGGACGCCCAGGGGGCGCGCGTGAGCGTGCGGACAGCGTCCGGGGGCGAGCAGGTCCGCTACGCCACGACGGCAGGCGGTTATCTGTCCGCTCACGACCCTCGCCTGCACTTCGGACTCGGTCCGGATGAGGCCGCGGCTCGCGTGGAAGTCCAATGGCCGAGTGGCGCCCGACAGGTGTTGGAAGGCGTACGGTCCGGCCAGCTAGTCCGGATTGAGGAGCCCGCGCGATGACTCCGGCACTGCCGGCATTCGCACTGCTGGTCGCAGCGCAGATTGCGGGCCCCGTCGCCGTGCACGTGAGCCGAGGAGTGGCGGCCAGGGAAGCGGGACGGCTGGAGGAGGCGCGCCGGGAACTGGCCGCCGCCGTTCGGGCCGCCCCGGATATCGCCGAGGCCCACCTCTACCTCGGGTTGGTGCTGCACGAGAGCAATGACTTCTCCGCCGCAGCGGACTCGCTTGGCAAAGCCCTCGCCCTGAAGCCAGGCCTGCCGGGGGCGCGCGAACTGCTCGGGTATGACCTGCTCATGCTGGGCCGGGCGAGGGAGGCCGTGCCCCAGCTCGAAGCCGCACTGCGCGAGACGCCCGGCAAGTGGCGCGTGGCCGCCTGGCTGGGGCGGGCCCTGCTCGAATCCGGCGACCCCGGAGGGGCGCTCTCGCACCTGGCGGACGCGCAGGTCGCAGCGCCTTCGGATCCGGAAGTGCTCTACCTTGTCGGGAGGGCGCACTCGCAGCTGGCCCTGCACGCCCAAGCGGACCTGCTGGCCACCGCCGCCGACTCCGCATACGCTCACCTTGCGACGGCCGAGGATCATGATCTCAACGGGCGGTCGGACGAGGCCATCGCCGCATATCGCAGGGCGCTTGCCGGCAACGAGGCCCTTCCTCGCGCCTGGCGAGCGCTGGGCGACTTGGAACAGGGGCGCGGCAGGCACCGTTCTGCCCTCGAAGCTTATCGGCGGGCCCTTGCGATACGTGCCGACGACGCCGCGCTGCACCTGCGCTGCGGCGAGGCTCTCCTTGCGCTGGGTCTAGCTGAAGAGGCAATCCCGCACTTGGAGACGGCTGCCGAGGCCGAGCCATCCCCGCCTGCGGCTCTAGAGACGCTCGGCAAGGCTCTCGTGGATCTCGACCGGTACGCGGACGCCCGGGAGGCCTTGTCCGGGGCGCTGTCACGAGCTGGCGATGACCAGGGACGGATGAAGCTGCACTACCAGCTGGCCCGGGTCAGCCGCAAGCTCGGCGAGGTTGAAGCGGAGCGCGCTCACCTGCGGGAATTCACCGCCTTGCGCGCCCAGCTCACCGCCGACGAGAAGTGACCGCCGTCCCGGAGGGGCCGAGAGAGGGCTTCAGGGCTGCAGTCCGTCCTGCACGGCTCCGGTCAGCGTGCCTAGGAAGGCCTCGAGCGCAGTCTTTTCCTCCTTGGTCAAGCCGAGCCTCCTGATCTCCGGGTCGAGGTAGGGATTCGCGGTGCCGCCCCGGTCGTAGTCTTCAATCACCTCTTTGAGCGTCTCGAGGCTCCCGTCGTGCATGTATGGCGCAGTCTCGGCTACGTTTCGCAGGGTAGGCGTCTTGAAGGCCCCGCGGTCCCGCGCGCGGCCGGTCACGTCGAATCGCCCCTCGTCGTCGAATCGCCCGTCCTTGAAGGCAACGCCCGTGTTATGGAAACGCTCGTCCGTCAAGTTGGGGCCCAGATGGCACGTCACGCAGTTCCCCTTCCCGCGGAACACCTCCAGGCCCAGCCGCTCGACCTCGTTGAGCGCTCCCGCTTCACCGGCAACGTACCGGTCGTAGCGGGAGTCACCGGACAGGACCGTCCGAACATAGGACGCCAGGGCCCGCGCTAGGTCGTCCCGGTGCGGCTTCCGCCCGAAGATCTCCCGGAATGCCTGGGAGTAGCTCGGCTCTGCGGCGAGCCGTCGGACCGCTTCGTCCAGGTCGAGATCCATTTCGAGAGGGTTGATGACGGGCTGGAGCACCTGCTCCTCGAGCGTGCGAATCCGGCCGTCCCAGAAAAAGCTGCGTCCGTAGCCGCGGTTTAGCAGCTTCGGAACCCTGCGAGGACCTACCTGTCCAAACACGCCGACCGCCTTGGGCCGGGCGTCCGTGAAGGACTGCTCCGGGTCATGGCAGCTCGCGCATGAGACGGACCGGTCGGATGACAGGATCGGATCCAGGAACAGCCTGCTGCCCAGTGCCACCCTTTCGGGCGAAAGGGGATTGTCGGCTGGAACCGGCATGAAGGAATCCAGGCCCAGCGGAGGTTGGAGCGGCGATGCAGCTCCGAGAGCGAGTGCCGCCGAAAGCAGGCCGTGGGTGGCAACGGTTGTCAGCCGAACGGCCATCGGAGCGGATGGCAAGGGAAACTGCCTCGACAATCGCTGCTGCATCCCTCGGGGTGGTCCCGTGTTCCCGCTCCTGCCGAAGTCCTCCGGCAATCGGTCAAGGATTGATTGCGGACTTCAGTCATCGTCCCACAGCCTGCGGATCGGAACGGCGTAGAGGCGCTCGCCGAAGCCCACGCTCGCCTCGCCGTCGTACAGCACCACTCCGCAGGCGAAGCGGCTTCCGGCGGCAGCCTTGAGTTTCCGCAACCCCGAGAAATCGGACGAGAAGACCGTCGCCCCCGCCTTGACCTCGACGCCTGCCACGTTGAGAGCCCCCTGCTCGATTACGATGTCGGCCTCCGCACCGTCGCGGTCGCGAAAGTGGAAGAACGAGTACGGCCCGGCCAGGCACTCCGCCTGCCTGCGCAGTTCCTGCAGCACGAATGTCTCGAGCAATCCTCCCAGCACGGACCGGTTTGCCCGCAGCGTTGCTGGTCCCGCACCCATCAGCGCGCATGCGACGCCAGTGTCGCCGACGTGAACCTTCGGGGCCTTGACCAGCCTGCTCATCAGGTTGCTGTGCCAGGAGGGGAGCCTGCTGGCGAGAAACAGCCGCTCGATGAGGATGAAGTAGTCGCGGATGGTGTTGCGGCTGACTTGGAATGGCGATGCCAGATCCGAGAGATTGAACAGCTGGGCAGTCTGGGAGGCGGCCGCCGCCAGCAGCCTGGGCAGGGTTTCGAGCGAGCGAATGCTCGCCATGTCGCGGGCGTCTGACTGCATCAGGCCGTTGACATAATCGCGATACCAGGCCGGTCTCCGCCTCGGGGAACGGGCGAGTGCCGCCGGGTACCCGCCTGCGGCCACCCGCTCCGCGAGGCTGTCACCAAGACGCTCGGCGGGGCTGATCCCGAACGATCCGGCGAACAGCCTCTCGACGAAGGTGGTTGCGGTGCTGCGCTCGATTTCTCTTTGGGACAACGGATGCAGCTGGACGGTCTCCATCCTGCCTGCGAGCGAGTCGGCCAGCCCGGGGGTTAGCAGCACGTTGGTCGAACCGGTGAGAATGAACCGGCCTGGGGTGCGCTGCCTGTCGACGGCGATCTTCACCGACAGGAACAGTTCTGGAACACGCTGCACCTCGTCCAGCACCATCCTGTCCGGAAGGGCGCCCATGAAGCCCGACGGGTCGCGTACCGCGGCCTCCCTGATGGCATGATCGTCGAAGCTGAGGTAGCCGTAGCCCAGCGGCTCGGCTACCAGCTGTGCGAGGGTGCTCTTGCCGCATTGACGGGGGCCCTGGATGAGCGTGACTGGAGAGTCCGCGAGCGACTCCTCGAGCAGCTTCGCGGCGTACCGCGGGATCACGGTCGCGTCCGGCAAGGGCGCAGGAAACTGGAACTTGCGACTGGCTGTCAGGGAGAACCTCGGGAGCCGGAGGGAGCTAACCCTAAGACGCCTGTCAGCTTACACCTCGGCAGTCCGTCAGTTCAACGGGCGGCTGATTGTCAGGCCAGCGGTCGGCTGCCTGTCAGCTTGCACCTCGGCAGTCCGTCAGTTCAACGGGCGGCTGATTGTCAGGCCAGCGGTCGGCTGCCTGTCAGCTTGCACCTCGGCAGTCCGTCAGTTCAACGGGCGGCTGATTGTCAGGCCGGCGGTCGGCTGCCTGTCAGCTTGCACCTCGGCAGTCCGTCAGTTCAACGGGCGGCTGATTGTCAGGCCGGCGGTCGGCTGCCTGTCAGCTTGCACCTCGGCAGTCCGTCAGTTCAACGGGCGGCTGATTGTCAGGCCGGCGGTCGGCTGCCTGTCAGCTTGCGCCTCGGCAGTCCGTCAGTTCAACGGGCGGCTGATTGTCAGGCCGGCGGTCGGCTGCCTGTCAGCTTGCACCCCGGCAGTCCGTCAGTTCAACGGGCGGCTGATTGTCGCCGTTCCCTCCTACTCCGAACCCAATGCCGCCTTGAGCAAGGCCGCGCAGCGAGGAGTGTAGCTGATCGTCCCGGCAGCTTCGTGCCCGCGCACCGACATCTTGCGCCATGTCCGGCGCAGGATATTGACCATGCTCTCTTCGCTCTGCTCGCCGGAGAACGCCTCGAAATAGAACTCCAGGAACACCAGGCACGCAACGTCCTCCAGCAGCTGCGCCCACGGATCGGCTTTGTAGCGCTCCTTGCGGATGATCGCCTGCACTCTAGCGACCATCTCGGCGCCGTACCCGCAATCTCGCATGATGGCCCCAGCCGTGTCCGCGTGGAAGCGGCCTAGCTCCTTCCGCCACCGCAGGTAAGCGGCCCGGCCCTGCGGGTAGCTGTTCCGCGGAATCTCCCACCGACGGATGTGCTGGGCGCGAACCGCCAGCTTCACCTCGTCGGGCGCGTCCGGCGCGAGCCTCTCCAGCCAGGCGGTCATCCTCTGCGAGTAGGCCAGTTCCTTCGGCAGTCCGTCCGGCTCTCTGTTTGGATCCTCGGCGTTGGCGGCGTCAAACCGCTCGATGCATCGCTGCATGCGGTCGGCCCCGGATTCGTTCACTGGGTGCCGTCCCCCGCGCATCTTCCGGTACCGATGGCTGCCAGCGCGACCGCGGCGGTCTCCGACCGCAGGACCGTCCCGCTGAGGCCAGTCGGAACGAATCCCCTGCCTTGCGCTAGCCGCTGCTCCTCGTCCGTCCAGCCACCCTCGGGGCCGACAAGAAATGCGCACGACTCCCGGAACGACGGGGCCCGCATCGGCAGTCCCCCGGGCACGGCCAAGATGCGGGAGTCGCTCTCGCAGGACTCTATGAACTCGTCAAACGAGACTAGCGGCTTGACCGTCGGCGCGGCCAAGCATCGCGCCTGCTGCGCGGCCTCGAACGCGATCCGCCGCCAGCGCTCCGCCCGCTTGCCAGCGGCTGCCACGAGCTTCGCGTCGCTGCGGGCTGCCACGATCGGGATGACTGACCGCACGCCGAACTCAGTCAGCTTCTCGACCGCCCAGTCGAATCGCGGGAACTTGATGATCGCCAGCGCCGCGTCCAGAGTGACGGCAGGATCGGCTGCCGGCAGCTGCTCGACGATCCGGAACCGCACTTCTGTCGGAGAGCAGCCTGCCGTAATCGCGCGGTAGGCCGCCGACTGGTCCGAGACCTCCACCGTCTCGCCAGGACGCAGGCGCGCTGACCGGGCCAGATGGTGCGCAGTGCGGCCCGTCGCGAGTGCCTCGCTGCCTTCGATCCGGTCGACGAAGACTCGGCGCAATGCCATCGACTTCCAATTATCGCCGCCGGGCCCGACCCCGCCGATAGACTGGAACTTGGAGACGCGAACCAGTCCGCCGCTCGCGCCGTCCCACGGGGACCACCTCGCTCCCGAGGATGTCGCCCTGCTGGTGCGGGACCATCTGCTCCCGCGGTTCCCCGAGCTTGCGAGTTGCCGGTCGACTCCGGAACTCCTTGCAAGCTCCGCATACCGAGGAGGTGAAGCCTGCCGCGGACCGCGTGCTGGGGACTACGGAATCTGGCTGCTTCGCGGGCCCTGCGGCTCCTGCCAAGCCCTCGTACCGGATTGTCGCCTGGAATCTCGAGCGCGGCATACAGTACGACGGCCAGATCCAGTCGCTGCGGACCCATCCGTACCTCTCGACTGCGGACATCTACCTGCTCACCGAGACCGATGTCGGCATGGCACGTTCGGGGAACCGGAACGTCGCCCGCGACCTCGCTCGCGATCTGGGGCTGAATTACGCGTTTGCTCCCTGCTACCTGAACCTCGCCAAAGGAGCCGGCGTCGAGAACGAGGTCCAAGGGGAGAACGAGCTTGGATTGCACGGGAACGCCATCCTGAGCCGGTATCCGATCCTGCATCCCCGCTCGATCCCGCTCGGCAACGGCAAGGACAAGATGCGCGGGCGGGAGAAGCGCCTGGGCCAGCAGGCCGCCGTCGTTGCCGACATCGCGCTGCCGGGACTGGACCTGACCGCATGCTCGGTGCATCTCGATGCACAGTCGAGCCAGCGCCATCGCCGGAACCAGATGAGGGCGGTGATCGAAGGGCTCCCGGCCAGCGGCCCGGCCGTCATTGGCGGGGATTGGAACACCACCACCTTCGATTCTTCCAGTGCAGCCACGGCAATCGCCGGGTACTGGGTGCGGGTCATGCTGGGTGCCAGCAACACGATCCGCAATCACTTCCTTCGCCCCTACAACCGTTTCGAGCGCGACCTGTTCCAGCTGCTTGACGAGCGGCGCTTCGACTGGCGCGGCACCAATGTCCTCGACGAGCGGACGACCTCCTATGACGTAGACGACCCCAAGACCTACAAGAATCTCCGCGAGTGGGTTCCGCGCTGGTGTTTCGACTTCATCCGCTGGGCGCTGCGTGAATTCGACGGCAAGTGTCCGCTGAAGATCGATTGGTTCGCCGTCCGGGACGCGACTGGTACCGCGCCGGTCGTGCTGCACGAGTTCCGGGAGGGCCGGAACCCGCCGTTGTCCGACCACGACGCGATCGGCGTCGATATTCTCGTGCCGTCCGGCGCGTCCCTATAATCAGGGGTTACGCCCATGCCCGTAGCCGAAGCGACGGTCGAAACGGGACCGGTCCCGGAACTGCTCGCCCGGCTCGATCACCGGATCATCTCCGAATTCATCGAGGACTCGTCGCGAGTACTGGACCTCGGCTGCGGTGAGGGTGACCTGCTCGCTTGGCTCGTGCGGCACAAGCGCGTGCAGGCTCGCGGCGTGGAGATCTCGCCCGAGAGGGTCCGCAGGTGCGTCGAGCAGGGCCTGTCGGTGTTCCAAGGTGACATCAACCAGGGACTGGCCGACTACCCCGACGCCTGCTTCGACTATGTGATCCTCAGCCGGACCTTGCAGGTCGTCCAGCAGCCGCTGGCAGTGCTGCGCGAGATGCGTCGCGTCGCCCGCCGGATCATCGTGGTCTTCCCCAATTTCGGGCACTGGTCCGTGCGGCTGTCGCTGCTGCGCTCCGGAAGGGCCCCGCGAACAGCCCACCTTCCGTTCGCGTGGTACGACTCTCCCAATATCCGCGTGCTGACGATCCTCGATTTCGAGGACCTGCTGCAGCACGAGGGCCTGCGCGCGGAACAGGCCCGCTTCCTGAAGAACGGCAGGCAGGTGCGGCTATGGCCGAACGTGCGCGCCGATTCCGCCGTTTACCTGCTCAGCTAGCTGACCGGGTCTCGGCCAGCAGCTCGCCAATCGCCTGGGACACGTCCCCCAGTTCGACGGTTAGGATGCAGCGCGGCTCGTCGTACTCGTAGCAGCGGTCTCCCGGGCAAGGCTTGCAGTCCCAGTCCGTCTCGACTACCCGGTGCGGTGTCCTCCAGGGGTGCCAAGCCCCCGAATCGGACGAACCGAAGACCACGACGCAAGGCACTCCATAGGCAGCTGCGACATGCGCCGGACCGGAATCGTTGCCCACGAACAGGCGCGCTCCGGACAGCAGTGCAGAGAGCGCTGACACGGGCAGGTCGCTCCTTACGTCGAGGCCCGACAGCTGCCGTGCGGCTGCCTCGTCTCCCGGTCCCGCTACGAACACTGGGGCCAGTCCGTGCCGCTCGCGGAGTTCGCCGGCAACTGCCCGGAAGCGGTCGGCCGGCCAAGCTTTGGTGTGGTACGCCGCTCCGGGGTGGATGACCGCGTAGGGCGGGTGCCGGCGGGATGGGGTGCCCGCGAGCCGGGAGCGGGGGATCTCGCCGGCCGGGGCTCCGAGATGGACCATGGCAGCGGCGTGATGCTCCGCCGTATGGACCCTGGCATCGGGGGCGCGCCGCAGTACCTGCTGAGCGCGCGGTATCCGCACGTTGTAGGCCCAGCCCTGGCGGAAGTGCTGGAATCCGGCCCGCCATTTGGCGCCCGAGAGTGCCGTTAGCCATGCGGCCGTCGACCCTCCGTGCATGTCCAGGCAGAGGCTTGGCCTGAGCGCCCTGATCTGGCGGACCAATCGGGCCTTCACTCCGAGGCCCCCACGGGATGGCAGCTGCAGGACAGCGTCAATGTCCGGCTGGCCTGCAAGCACGTCCGCGAATCGGTCGTCCATCACGACATGGATTCGCGCCCTTGGCACGCTACGGCGCAGCAGGGCAAAGGCCGGTGTCGACAAGACCGTGTCGCCCATCGAGCGCAGCCGCACCAGCACGATCGCCGGTGTCGCGCCGAGCTGGGCCAGTATCGGGTCGCCCACCCGGCGATCTCAGGCCGCGCGAGCCTGGGCCACGGCGTTCAGAAATCCCCGGGCCGCTGCCTCGATCCGCCTGTAGTCCCGCTCCATCAGCCACCGCTTGCTGACGATATCCGAGCCCACTGCCACGGCACTTGCCCCTGCCTCGAAGAAAGACGCGGCGTTGTCGATGCTGACGCCACCGGTAGGGACGAGCATTACTTGTGGCAGCGGGGCCTTGACTGCCTTGATGTAGTCTGCGCCGCCCACCGCGCCCACCGGGAACACCTTGACCATCGTCGCCCCTGCATCCCAGGCGGTCATGATCTCAGTCGGGGTGAGGGCTCCCGGAATGGCGCACTTCGAATAGCGATTGCACATCTCGATCGTGCCGACGTCCAGCGACGGCGTCACGCAGAACTCCGCTCCCGCAAGAATGCACTGCCTGGCCGTGGCCGAGTCCAGCACGGTTCCGGCTCCCATGACCATGTTGCTGCCGAACCGGGCACAAGCCGTCTCAAGTATCTTCAGTGCTCCCGGGACGGTCATCGTGACCTCCACCACGGGCAGGCCCGCATTCCCGATCGCCTCGATTGCCTGCAGTGCCTGCGCCGCCGTGTCCGTGCGAACGATCGGGACGATGCCGACACTCAGGATCCTGTTCAAGATGTCCTGTTTTTCCATCCTGGTGAATTCCCAAGCCGTTACGGTACCAGAGCCCCCGCCTGCCGGGCAATTCGACGCGGGAGTGCCCTTCAGGGCATTGTCGCCCCTACGGAACGAACCGAGAGCCGACCACGACCAAGCCGGCCGTTCGGGGCGGTGTCCCTGGCTTCGACGCCCTTCGGCCGCCGAGCCGTCAGCGGTGGCGGCGAGCGGAATACCGCAGCACGCCGCGGGACCCGCCAACTTGGGCACCGAACACGGAGTCCCCGACAGCGGCCACGCCTTCCGCCCCGCTTGTGACCCTGCTCAGGTCTGGGTCCGGGTCGGGAATGAACGCCTCGACCGTGCCTGTGCGCGCGTCGCCAATGTAGATTCCCCGCCGGAATCCCGGATTGCGTGGACTGCCCGTGTTGCCAGGGTCGTAGCCGGAATCCGAGTCGGCGACATAGATCTTGTCGCCTTCGTCGATGTAGATCCCGCTTGGCGAGCCAAACTGCCTCCAGGTCGCCAGATGGTTGCCGTCGGTGTCTAGGATCTGGATCCGTTGGTTCGCGCGGTCACCCACGAAGAGCCTGTCTTGCGAGTCCACCGCGAGGGCGTGGATGCCCCGGAACTCGCCTGGACCCGAGCCTGCCCGGCCCCACGCGCTGACGAAATGGCCGTCCGCCGTGAACTTGACGATGCGGTTGCTCCCGCCATGGCCGTGATTGTGGCCATCCCCCACGAAGACCGTCCCGTCCCTCGCGACAGCCACATCCGAAGGGCATCGGAAGGAGGTTGTCCCCTCCCCGGGCACGCCTGCTGTTCCCAGTCTCATCAAGGGCTCTCCTGCCGGGCTGAACTTGTGCACTTGGTGACCCCTGCCGTCCTCCTGTCCGGTCTCGCAGTCCGTATGCACTGCGTCCGCGATCCAGACATTGCCCTGATGGTCGACGTGAATTCCGTGAGGCCAGATGAACTGACCTGACCCGAAGCTCAGAAGCAGTTTGCCGTCGGAGCCGAACAGCAGGACGGGATCCAGGTCGCTTTCCCTGCAGTGGCTGGCCGCGCACCGCTCGGCGACCCAGATGCTGCCCGTCAGCTGGCCCTCCGAGTCTCGGTGGGGGAATACCGCGCTCGTTGAGCCCCAGTCACGGCCCGCAGGCAGGTTGCCCCAGCGCTGGCCCTCCCCGTAGGGATTCGGCAGGAGCTCCTGCCCGGCCGCGGGCAGCGCGAGAGCTAGGATCGCGAGCATCCCTCCAGCGGACACAGGAGTCATCGTTCCGACTCCCTACCGCCAGCTCCCGGCTGGCCATTGGCCCCCTTGTCTCTCAGTCGCTCCGGGCCCGGCCGAGGCCCCCGGTACGCACTGCGCGGGGTTCCCCTCATCCGATCGCCCGGTCCGGTCATGGTGCGAAGACTTCGGTGGAGGAGAGTTCGGGACCCCCTCCGCGGCCGCCGCTGCCGGCGGCCACATAGATCCTACCGTCCAGGACGGCGGCGCCTCCACCGTGCCGACCCCTTCGGAGCGGAGCGACGAGCCCCCACTCGCCGGTTCCAGGATCGAGTCGTTGGGTTTCCGCATGCGCCAGATCCTGGTCCGTCTCACCGCCGAAGTAGTAGATTGCACCGCCAGACTCGACTAGGCCGCCCGCTGCAGTGGGCACCGGAAGGTGCTGTGGCAGGGTGGTCCACTCGCCGGATGAGAAGTCGTACACGTCCACTTGGGGAATGACCGCTCCGAAGAATGCGGTGAAGTTGTCCGGCCTCGTGGTAGCTGGTGTCGCGGCCGCCTACCAGGTAGAGCCGCCCCTGGCTGACGACCGCGGAGAAGTGATCCCTCGCGCGCGGAGCATCCGGCAGCTGGCGCCACGTGTTTGACGCCGGGTCGAACTCGTCGAACCAAGGCACCGTCCCGCTCGTATGTCCGTTGACGATCCCGCAGGCCAGGTAGAACTTGCCGTCATGCACCACTGCGCCGGCGGCACCTCTCCTGCGCTCGGGAGGGATCTCGGGGCCTCGTTGCCAGGCGTCCGAGGCCGGGTCGAAAACGTACACGGAATCGAGTGGCGTCTCAGTCGGGTACTTCCCGGTCATCGCGGTCAACACGTAGATTCGGTTCCCGTGCGCCACGGGCTGGAAGTGGTGCATCTCCAACGGCGTCGGACCGAGCTTCCGCCACGACCGCGTTTCCGGATCGAACTCCTCCACGGGCTTCACGCCCCGCCCGCCCATGAGATACCCCTTGCCGCCCACGGAGGCCATTGCCGCCTCGTGCCGGGCGGTCGGGCTCCCTGAGGTGGCGACAACCGACCAGGCTCCTCCTGGTGCGGCATCAGGAGGTTCGCTGGTGACCCCCTCCCCGCAGTGCAGGTGGGGCATTGCTGCCAAAGCAATCACGCAGTGCAGTCTTCGGTGCATCAATCGGTTCCTCTCGACATGGGCCACAGGAGACGCCTGCCGGGACCGAGATCGAGTCCGTGAATGGATCGCGACTCGGCGGCCGATTGCCCGGGAGCGGCCTGACGCCTCCATTATTGTTGCCCCGCAGGGGCACCGGCAGCGGCCAATGCCTTCTGCCGGATCGGCGCGGACCAGCGCCCGTATCAGATTCCGGCGACAAAGGCGAGGCCGTTCTCGCGATGGTGGCCGCCAAGTGTCCGCTCCGGCGCCATGAGCGGTGACCTACCCGGCTTCGATCCGGCCGCGCTGCTGGATCCACCAGTTTCCTTCCCGCCGGCAAGCCACGAATACCCGATGTTGGATCCGCACCAGCCGGCCCGTCCGGCTCGTCTGCGCAGACTCGCGCGCTCGCGGCAATGGGCGGCAGTTCACTCACTACACTGAGAGGTCGTGTCGGATCACCGATTGGCATTGGACGGCGGTCCGGCAGTCCGCGAAGAGCCGTATCCGGAATGGCCCGCGCTCGGCGAAGGTGACCTCGACCGGGTCCGAGCCGTGCTGGAGACGCCGAACTGGGGCGGGAGCGGGGAGGTCGTCGAGGCGTTCGAGGAACTCTTCGCGCAGTTGCACGATTGCGAGTTCGGCGTTGCGGTATCCAGCGGCACCATGGCTCTCGAGCTTGCGCTGCATGCGTGCGGCATCGGTCCCGGGGACGAGGTCATAGTTCCCGCGCATAGCTTTATCGCGACCGCCACTGCAGTCAGCCGCGTCGGGGCCATACCGGTCTTCGCCGACATTGAGGCCGATTCCTACAATCTCGATCCTGTCCGCGCGTCGGAAGCTGTCTCCGATGTGACTCGGGCGCTCATTCCGGTCCATTTCGGGGGCGTCGTGGCGGACCTTGACCGGCTCCGGGACATCGCTGCTGATCGCGGCATAGTGGTGATCGAGGACGCGGCCCATGCCCACGGCGCGGAGTGGTTCGGCACGAGGGCTGGCGGGCTGGGAACTTGCGGGACGTTCAGCTTCCAGAATTCCAAGGCCATGGCGGCCGGCGAGGGCGGGATTCTCGTGACCGCTGACGAGACCTTGGCTGTCCGCGCCCGGAGCATTGCCAATGCAGGCCGCCGGCCGGACCGGGGCTGGTTCGAGCACTTCGAGCTGGGCACCAACCTCCGCATGACCGCGATGCAGGCCGCACTGCTGACCGCTCAGCTCGAGCGGCTCGCTGACCAGATCCGGCTCCGGGCCAGCAATTTCGCCCGTTTCGAGGCCGCCTTGGCCGAGGTCGACGGCCTGACGCTCCAGAAGGCGCCCGACGGCGCGACAGTCCAGACCCGCTACATCGTGCCCGGCCGGGTGGACGAGGATCGGTTCGGAACCGGACGGGACGACTTCGTCAAGGCGGTGCAGGCGGAGGGAGTGCCGGTGCGCCCGTTCTACCCCCATCCGCTGTACGCGAACCCCGTGTTCCTTGACCTTCCGCACAGGGCGATGTCCTGCCCGGTTGCCGAGTCGGCGACGCGGGACTCCTTCTGGCTGCCGTTGCGCCTGTTCATGGGGACCGAGCAGGATGCCGAGGATGCCGCCCGGGCGATCCGGAAGGTGCACGAAGCGGTCAGGCCGCGCCGCAAGGGCGCGGTGAACGGCTCCGCTGCCGGCTGATGGGTTAATCCGTTCCCGCGGGCTCGCGAATCCGGTGCACCCGCCCCGCCTGCAGGCCTTCCAGCGTCTGGGACAGGCCGCTCGGCCAGCGAATCTCGACACTGGCCTCCCCGGCCGCAGCGAGCCCGAAATGGAGCCGGAGCGTGTGCTGGGACAGATAGCTGCCGCCTCCCCGGACTTCCGCTTGCTGGGCACCTGCCGCGGTTCTCACGAGCACGCGGGCCCCAATCGCGCTGCGATTGGAGCGGCTGCCCTCCAGATCGAGGATCATCCAGTTCCCGGCGCTCCTCCCTCGCTGCGCCAGCAGCGCCGGCCGCTCGTTCTGGCTGTTGATCAGGATCTCCGGCCGGCCGTCGTTGTCGACGTCCCCGACTGCCAGGCCGCGCGCCGCGCGCCGCTGCAGGATGCCCGGGCCCGCAGCGAGTGAGATATCGTCGAACCGCCCGCCGCCGACATTGCGGTACACCACCGCCCTCTCGCGGTAGCTCAGGTCCACATTGCCGAGGCTCTCGACCTCCGGGAATACATGGCCGTTCACCAGCAGCACGTCCCGCCATCCGTCGTTGTCGATGTCGAGGAATGCCGTGCCCCAGCCAACGAAGCGGGTGTTGACGCCCAGTCCGAACCGCACGGTGGCGTCGTCGAAGTCCCCATCCCCGCGACTCGCGTACAGGGTCGACCGCTCGTCGGAGAAGTTCGTCCGGAAGATATCTGCGTAGCCGTCCCTGTCGAAGTCCGCCGCGGCAACTCCCATCCCCGAGAGCGCCTCGCCGTGCTCGTCGAGCGCCGCTCCCCGCAGCATTGCCTCGTCGCGGAACGTGCCGTCGCCCCGGTTCATGTACAGGATCGAGGGCGTCCGGTCGCAAGCCACGTAAATGTCCGTCCACCCGTCCCGGTCGAAGTCGCCCGTCACGACGCCGAGAGAGTAATTGCGGCCCGGCCCGGCGATGCCGCTTTCCCTCGACATGTCCCGGAAAGCGCCGTTGTCGTTGCGGAGGAACTCGTTACGGGCGAAGGGCAGGCCCCGCGGCCCGCATGCGACTGGCATGTCGCGGTAGAAGCAATAGGGGTTGTCGCCGGGGCCGGGGGTGGTTTCGAAATCGAACTGCAGGTAATTCGACACGAACAGGTCCAGATCGCCGTCGTTGTCGGCGTCCAGGAACGCGCAGCCGGTGCTGTAGCTGCCCGAATCGGGGATCTCGCGGGGCTCGAAGCCCGACATTCCCGTGTTGCGGTAAAGCCTGTTGCGGCCCCAGTACGTCACGAAGAGGTCCACGAAGCCGTCGTTGTCGAAGTCCCCTGCGCAGACCCCCTGGCCCCAGCCGGAACTCAGCAGTCCCGCCGCTTGGGTCACGTCCTCGAAGCGCCCGCCGCCCAGGTTGCGGTATAGCCGGTTCGTCGCGCCCTCCCCGGAGACCAGGAACGCGTCCTGCAGGCCGTCGCCGTCGTAGTCCAGGAACGCAGCGCCGCTCCCAGTCGTCTCCAGGATCCACTCCTTTCGCGTGTCGCCCCCGTTGGGGAAAACGTGCGTGAACCCCGCTGCCTCCGCGATGTCGACATACCGAACGCCGGCGTCGTCGGCGGGAAGGAGGGCCGCCGCCACGGCGGCGACGGAGAGCAGCCGGGCCGCGCCCAATCTAGGGGGCCTCGCCGATCCGCTTGAGGAACTCGCTGAATTCACCGTCGTCGGGGGACTGGAGCCGCTCGAGCGCCGCCTGCACGCGCTGGGCATCCTCCCGGCGGCCCGCGTTGCGGTAGGCCAGCATCAGGCTGTAGTGCGCAGGCTCGCTTTCGGGATGAAGCGCGAGGGCGCGCTCCAGCAGTGCGATCGCCTGGCCGAATTGCTCCATCCGGGTGCGCTCCTTGGCAACTGCGATCAGCGCCTCGGGAAACTCGCCGTCAAGCTCCACGGCGCGCTCGAAATGCTCGAGCGCTTCACCGGTGCGGCCTTGTACCTGGAGAATCTGGCCGACCTGGAACTCCGCGACGGCGTCGCTCGGATTCAGTTCCAGCTCGGCCCGGAACTCCGCGAGCGCCTCCTCGAGCGCGCTCGGCTCGTGCGATCGCATCAGCAGTGCCCGTCCGAGACGGTAGTGCAGGTTGATGGTGCCCGGAGCCTTCTCGATGGCCTTGCGGTACTCGCGGACAGCGTCGTCGTACCGTCCCTGGATCTCGAAGATCTCGGCGGAGAGCTGGTTGACGCGGAACGAGGCCGGCACAGCCCGGAACATTTCCGACACGGCCTCGTTCCAGCCCTTCAGGTGCAGCCGCGCGGTCTCGTACAGGATGTCGGGGTCCACCGGATGTCCCGCCCTGAGCTTCCCGAGAGTGTCGAGAGCGGAATCGAACCGCTTGCCGGCAATGGCGCAGCGCGCTGCCGCAAGGCCGGCCAGGCGCGACGTGGACGGATCGCCCCCAGCCGCGGCCTCCGCCAACTTGGGCAGGGCTTCCGCGCAGTCACCGAGGGAAGCGCTGACGATAGCTGTCAGGACGGTCGCGCGCCGGTCGGTCGACGACGAGAAGCGCTCCTTGGCCTCTTCGAGGCTGCCCGCGTTGAACAGGCGCAGTCCTTCCTCGAACGGCTCGTCTGCGCTCGCGGGAGCGGTGCACGCTGCCGTGGCCGCAAGCCCGAGCAGGACGGCCCGCCAGCGCCTAGTGCCCGGCATCGTCCATCATCAGGTCGAGCTCGCCGAATCGGTGCCGGCGGCGATCCTCGAGATAGCGGAAGGCCAGCAGGGGAGGGTCGCCGGGCGCGAGGGCGCCGAGAGGGCGGAGGCGGTCCGACGACCGCAGTCCGATTGTGGAGAGCCTGCCGGAGTGCGCCAGGCGCTCGAGTAGTGCCTCCTCCCCGGGCGTGCCGGCGAGTTGCGGCAGGGAGCAGATCGCGAGCGCGATGGCGAGAGGCAATCGCATCGTTCGGCGCGGACGCTAGGCGTCCCCCTCAGGGTACCGCGCCGCCCGCCGCCTCGGATTCCGCCCGCACCCCCATCCATGCCCTGCACGCCGAGAAGACATCTTCGAGCTTCACCGGGCCGCTTGCCCTGAGCAACGGGAAATCCGGAGGGGCGATCACGAAGAGCGCGTCCATCCCGATGCCGACGAAGAGGTACGCCGTGTTCCGGCGGTACTCGGCGTACTTGTCGCATTCCTGCCATAGGTACTGGTAAAAGACCTCCAAGTCGACGTACGAGCCCAGCATGTCGGCCTGCGTCGGGATCGGGCTCGTCTCATCCTGGTCGGAGTAGATCAGAAGGCTGCTGAACGGCTTGACCTTGTTGCGGATGCCGAAGGAAGACACCACCAGCGACGGGCGCGCTCGCCGGACCGCCTGCAGCGTGGTCCACTCGACGAAGGTGTTGTTGATTAGCAGCGTCCCGTTGCCGTTGAGCAGCACGGACTGGAGGAAGTCCTGCATGGCCGGGTCGCGTCCAGCGGCGCGGCGGAGCGCCCCGGGGTTCATCCGCTGCAGGCGCTCGCCGAGCTGCCGGGGACCCGGTATCCGCTCCTGAGTGACGAGCTCGTTGACCTCTTTCATCAGGATGCGGCGCAGTTCGGAGAGCCGCTCGTAGCTGAGGCCGACCCATCCGTCGAATGTCTGGGCCAGCCGCAGGACGGGATCGCCGGCTTCGACGACCCAGGCGTCGAACGGGTCCCTGGCCCTTTGCGCGGCGTACAGGTCGACGATGCTGGGCGCGCGACTGGCACGCGGAGCGCCGGTGAGCAGCTTCGCAAGGTAGTCGCCTAGATCCGCTCCGTCCTCCAGGGCGAGGGGTAGCGCCTGGCCGTTGGCGCGGATGCGCGTCCACATCCGGTCGGGACCCATCGGCAGTTCTGCGGGAGAGGCGACGATCACCAGCCTGGCGTTTCCGGATCGTGCCACCTC
Source organism: Bryobacterales bacterium (assembly GCA_965263255.1). Lineage (GTDB taxonomy): Bacteria > Acidobacteriota > Terriglobia > Bryobacterales > UBA6623 > VXMF01. The sequence continues at coordinate 3,575,414 of CBDHHA010000008.1, read as the reverse complement.
ATCGTCCAGGATGGGGTCGATCCGGGCGAAGACTGCGGCGATCGCCTCCCTCCATTCCGCAAGGTGGGGATTCCGCTGCAGGAAGTCGACATGCTCGAGCGTGAACTCCCGCGTGCTCCAGAGCCCCCCTCCGAGATCCATCTTCCGCTCCACTTCGCGCAGCGGCGCGAATAGCTCTGTCACAGCGCCATCCGGGGAGCGGTCCAGCAGTCCGAACAGCCGCTCGAAGTAGCGCTTCTCGGCAGGAAACAGCCGGTGCCAGTCCCGGATGCGGTCTAGGGAGTAGACCGAGAAGGTTCTCGGGAGCCGGTCGAACAGGCCGCCGTCGATCAAGCGCCGGATTTCGGGGCTGTACTTCTGCATCTTCGTGGCGCACGGCGACGGACTCGGTCCCGTCCGGCGGCGCTCCCGGTCCGTGCGACCCGCCCTGGCCCGTCGGTTCGGCACGCGCCCGGCGGCGGTCGGTCAGATCATTGGCCTTGCACGGATCATTCTAGTGGGACTGGCCGGAGGGCCGGCCCCGGGGCCTCTCGGTCCGAGCCCGGCCGCCCCGCGGACGGTCGTGTGCCCACCGGGGACAATGGAAGGCACCATGATTCACGTCATTGCCTCCATCCGCGTCCGGGAGGGCAGCCTCGACGAATACCTGAGCCACTTCAAGGGCAACCTGCCGAACGTCCGAGCGGAGCAGGGTTGCATCCGGTACGAGCCGTGCCTCGACGCCGGCACCGGATGGAGCACTCAGGCTCTCGAACCGCAGCGAGTGACCGTCGTGGAGACCTGGGAGACCATGGACGATCTCAAGGCCCACTCCGTCGCGCCGCACATGGTCAAGTTCCGGGAGAAGGCCGGCCACTTGGTCGAGTCGATTTCACTGCAGGTTGTCCGGCCTGTCTGATTCGGCGACCTCGTCCGTTCCGATCCGGTTCCGCTTCAAGGACTCGGCGAGGATGTCCCCGAGCAGCGACCTCCCGAGATACATCAGCGGGGTGTCCGCTGCCGCCACGATCAGCTTGTAGGCATAGCTCGCGAGGATCACGGCGCCGATCTCACTCCACGACCACACTCCGTAGAAGAGGATCGTCACGACGGCGGTGGTGTCGACCAGCTGGCTGACCATGGTCGAGCCGTTGTTGCGCAGCCAGAGGTGCCTGCCTCCGGTCAGCCTGCGCCAGAAGTGATACAGCCTGACGTCGATGAGCTGGGCCACCAGGTAGGCGACCATGCTTGCGAAGATTGCCCGTGCGCTCTGCCCGAACACCGCCAGGTACTGCTCCTGGACCGCCGGGTCCTGCAGGTGCGAGACCGGGACCACTCGTCCGACCTGGAGCAGCGCCAGCATGTAGAGGCTGACCAGGAATCCCGTCACCACCACGGCCTGCGCTCGCTTCTTGCCGTAGAGCTCGCTGATCAGGTCCGTGCAGAGGAACGTGATCGGGTACGGCAGCACGCCGACGCTGATGGTGGCGACCCCGATGAACGGCAGCGAGATGTCCATGAACTTGAAGACCAGGGCGTTTGCCAGGACCAGACTGGCAATGAAGAACCCGGAAAGCAGCAGGAAAACTCGTTCGTAGCGTGTCAAATGGCGGGCCTCGGCGGTACCATTAGGTTGCCATGGCGTGCGTGCCCCTTCCCAGTCGCCGGCAATCGATCCGCTCGCTGGCGGGCGGCGGGCTGCTCCTTCCCGGTCTGCTCTCGGAGATGCTGGGATCCGATCCGGCCGATCCGCTCGCGCCCAAGGCACCGCATTACGGTGGCAAGGCGAAGCACGTCATCTTCCTGTTCATGACCGGGGGGGTCTCGCACGTCGACACCTTCGACCCCAAGCCGTTCCTGCGGGAGAACCACGACAAGCGCCACGGCAAGAATCGTGTCTACAAGGGCTCCGACTGGGAGTTCCGGCGCTACGGGCAGAGTGGTACCGAGGTCAGCGACCTGTTTCCCGAGATCGGCAAGGTGATCGACGACATCGCCGTGGTCCGATCGATGAAGAACATTAACGGCGACCACTTCGGCGCCACGCTGGGCATCCATACGGGCTCAGCAACGTTCAACCGGCCCAGCATCGGCTCCTGGGTCAGCTACGGGCTCGGCACGTTCAATAGGAACCTGCCCTCGTTCATGGTGATCGCTCCCGAGATCCCGTACGCGGGGGGCCAGGTCTGGGGCTCGGACTTCCTGCCCGTGCTGCACCAGGGCACACGCATCCTGCCAGGGGACGAGCCCATCGCCCACATGAGCCGGCGGAACACCGCCGCCCAGCAGCGGACCGAGCTGGACATGCTGGAGTACTTCAACCGCCAGCACTTGCGGGGTCGCGAGCGCGACTCGAACCTGACCGCCCGGATCCAGTCGTTCGAGACGGCTTTCGGCATGCAGGCGGAGGCACCCGAGGCCTTCGACCTGTCCGGAGAGTCCGACGGCACCCTTGGCCTGTACGGGCTCGAAAGGGGCAGCACGGACGGCTTCGCCTGGCAGTGCCTCGTCGCGCGCCGGCTCGTGGAGCGCGGCGTGCGCTTCGTGGAACTGATCGACGGGGGTACCTCGATCGACAAGAACTGGGACACGCACGCCAAGATGGCCCACTACAACCGGCTCGCCCGGAATGTAGACCGGCCGATCGGCGCGCTCATCCGGGACCTCAAGGCCAGGGGCCTGCTCGACGAGACCATCGTCGTTTGGACGACCGAGTTCGGGCGGACGCCAACCTGCCCGTCGCCCGGAGCGGAGGGCCGCGGCCACCATGCCCGGGTGTACAGCTCGTGGCTGGCCGGAGGCGGCATCAAGGGCGGCACGGTGTTCGGGGCGAGCGACGAGATGGGTTTCGACGTCGCCGAGGATCCGGTCACCGTGCATGACTTCCAAGCGACGATCCTGGACCGGCTCGGCATGGACCACGAGCGCCTGACCTACCGCCACGCGGGCCGCGACTTCCGCCTGACTGACGTGCACGGCAGGGTCGTGAAAGAGCTGCTCGCGTAGACCGCTTTCCGGAACGGAAGGCAGCGGCTCGGAGCGGACCGCTGCGGGATGGTGCGAAAGGAGCTCCGGCGCGGAGCAGTGCCGGTCCGCTCCCACCTGTGGAGGGCTTGGCCGGATTCCGCGCAGCGCTGACGCTCGACGCGGTGCTATGATATTGCGACGGTGGGGTTAGAGGGGGTTAGTCCCTCTAGCCGCAAGAAATTCAGTTCAGGCCTATGGCCGCAGTAGGAGGCAAACACTTCATGCGAGGAATCACATTCCGCGCGATCCCGGCCCTGCTGCTCGCATGCCTCGTCGGCGCAATGCCGGCGATGGCCCAGCGAGACATGGGAACGCTGCTCGGCAGCGTGACGGATCCGTCCGGCGCCGCGATCCCCGGCGCCACGATCACTATTACCGAGGAAGCCACTGGCGTGGCCGACATGGTTGAGTCCGATGCCCTCGGAAACTACATCCGCCCGCTGATCAAGCCCGGAACGTACACAATTGCCTGCGAGTCGCCCGGCTTCAAGCGGTCCGTCCAGACCGGCGTGATCCTCCAGTCGTCAGGGCGCGTCCAGTCCAACTTCGTGCTGGAGATCGGCGAGGTCACCGAGACCATCGAGGTTTCGGCCGCGCCGCCAGCCCTCCAGACGGAGACCACCCAGATGGGCGGCACGCTGGAGAACCGCCAGACGAGCGAGCTGCCCTTGGGCGGCCAGCGGCGCTTCGCCTTCCTCGCCCGGACCGTCCCCGCTGTCGTTCCGGCCGAGCCGGGCGCCCGCGACGCGGCCGGCGGCGGCTTCTCCGCCAACGGCGTGCGCTCCAACGGCCAGAACAACTTCCTGCTAAACGGCGTGGACAACAACGTCAACGTCATCGACTTCATTAACCAGACCGCCTACGTGGTCGGCCCCTCGGTCGAGGCCATCGGCGAGATGCAGATCCTGACGAACGGCTACAACGCCGAGTACGGCCGCGCCGCTGGCGGCGTGGTCAACGTGACCATCAAGTCGGGCACGAACGAGGTTCACGGAACGCTCTTCGAGTTCCTCCAGAACACGAAGCTCAACGCGAACACTTGGGAGCTGAACCGGAACAAGAAGGCGCGCCAGCCCTACAAGCAGAACCAGTACGGAGCTGCGGTGGGCGGCCCGATCGCGCGCAACCGGACGTTCTGGTTCGCCGACTACCAAGGAACGCTGATCCGCGACGGAAGCCTCTCCAGCTCGCTCACGGTTCCGGCTCCCGGCATGGCGCAGGGCGACTTCACCTCGGTGCTGCGTCCCTCCGACGTGCTCGGCCAGGACGCCCTAGGGCGCAACGTCGTCCGCGGGCAGATCTTCGACCGCTCCACGCAGAGGGTGGTCGACGGGACGGTTATCCGGGATCCGTTCCCGAACAACATGATCCCGTCATCCCGGTTCGACTCCATTGCCTCCAACCTGATCGGCCAGTATCCGACCGAGAACCAGAACCCGACCGCGGCCGGCAATCGTCCCGGGAACAACTACTTCACCGCCCGGAACGCCACGCGCGACGTGCACCAGTGGGACGTGCGCGTCGATCACCGGATCTCGGACAACGACAGCCTGTTCGGCAGCATCAGCTGGATCGACGAGCAGAAGTTCCAGACACCCCCGCTTCCCGGCGACTTGGATGCCGGCGGGTTCCTCGGCGAGACCGAGGAGAACCTGAGTCGTGCGGCGATGATGAGCTACACCAAGATCTGGTCGCCCAGCCTAATCACCGAATCGCGAGTAGCGTACTCCCGCCTCATCACGACCAGGGTGCAGAGCAACGCGGATAACGATTCGTTCTCGTCCTTGGGATTCGGCGGGCTGAACCCCTTCACCACGAACAATGGCGGCATGATGCGGCTCGGGCCGCAGGGCTACAGCACGGTGGGCGGCTCGGAGTGGCTGCCGACACAGGAGTACAACAACGTCTGGGACTTCATCCAGAACGTGTCCTGGAACAAGGGCTCGCACGCGATCAAGTTCGGTGCAGAGTACAGGCCGATCGGCTTTCCGTTCTTCCAGGTTCCGTCACCCCGCGGCCGCATGGACTTCAACCGGGCCGATTCGGACCAGGTCGGCTTCAATGACACGGGCGACGGCATGGCTTCGTGGCTGCTCGGCGACGTCCACTGGGCGCGCATCACTACTGCCAACTTCATCTCGTCGTTCAAGGATGCCTATTCCTTCTTTGTCCAAGACGACTGGAAGGTGTCGTCTAGGCTGACGATCAATCTGGGTGTGCGGTACGAACTCACCACGCCGATCGGCGAGAAGTTTGGCCGCCAGGCGCATCTGGATGTATTTGGGACGGACCACAGCGTCCCAACCCTCGTCATTCCGCAGGGCAAGGATCAGGACGCTCCTCTGCCCCCGAACTTCGCAACCGACTACCCCACGATTGCGGTTGAGAGGGGCGAGGCGTCGCTCTATCTGACGGAATGGGACCGCACGAACATCGCGCCCCGCATCGGGGTTGCCTACGAAGCGATGCCCGGCACGGTGATCCGCGCCGGCTTCGGTATCTTCTACGGGGCCGAGGAGAACGAGGGGGGCAACCCCAATCGTGGCGAGAACGTCCCGTTCAACCAAGAGACGCGCTTCGAGAAGGACCGCCCGTCTGACCGGAATCCGTTCGTCAACAAGTTCTCGGACGGCTTCCCGGTCGACGCATTCACGCTTCCGGCGCCGATCTCCTTCCGATCCCTGTACACCCAGCGCCGGTGGCCTTTGGTGAACAAGTGGAATTTCAACCTGCAGCGGGACTTAGGATGGAATTCCGTCCTCGAACTGGCCTACATCGGATCCAAGGGCAACCGGCTCACCGACAACTACAATGGCAACCCCGTCGTGAACGATCCCCGGCCCAACCAGCCGGCCCTTCCTCGGCGACCGTTCAAGTTCGTGAACTCCGGCATCACATTTACCAACAGCAACGGGCGCTCGACGTACAACGCCTTTACTGCAAAGCTCGACAAGCGCTATTCGGACGGCTTGGGTTTCCTCATGTCCTACACATGGGGTCACGCGCTCGCCGACACGGGCACCACCCTTTCGGGCGGACCCGGCAACCGGACGCCCCACCAGTCGCTCGAGTACGCGCACGCCAGCTTCGATGTCCGTCATCGCTTCGTACTCAGCGGGAACTGGAATCTTCCGACTCCTGCGACCCTAACCGGTCCGGCCAGGATGCTGATCGGGGGCTGGCAGCTGAACGGAATCCTGACTCTCCAGACCGGCAACTACTTCAGCATCGGGACCAACCGTGCGATCTGTTCCTGTACTGGCACGAGGCGGCCCGACCCGGTGGACGGGCGCGATCCAAACGCCGCTCCCGAAGGCGGGCGGACTCCGGAGGAGTGGTTCGACACTTCGGCGCTACAGGATCCCGCGGTCGGCACGTTCGGCGCGCTCGGGAACTATTCCAACATCGGGCCGCCGACGAACACGGTGGACCTTTCACTGTTCAAGGACTTCCCGATCACGGAGAGTTCGAAGGTCCAATTCCGGATCGAGTCGTTCAATCTGACGAACACGCCGCAGTTCAACCGGCCCAACTCAACTCACGGCTCGGGTGCCTTCGGCCAGATCGCCAGCACGCGTGGCGGGCTGAACCGGCAATTCCAGTTCGCACTCCGCTTCATGTTCTGATCGGTCATCCGACCTGAGACCAAGGGCCTCCGCCGGAAACGGCGGGGGCCCTTCTGCATTGCGGCTTCGGGTCCGCGGATCCCGGGCGGTACCGTAAGGAGCAGGCATGCTGAGCCGAAGTCGGTACTCTCCCGGTGGGACGGGCATGACGAGAGCCAGCCGCTCCTGTGCAACCGAGCCGAGGCTCCCGCCCCCGCTGCGGCATTCCCTCGTTGCGGTCTTTCTCGCGGGATCGCTGCCAGTGCAGGTGCCGGGTGGCACACCCGCCTACCGTGATATCGCGACGGTCGCGGGACTCGTTCACGAAGTAACGTTCGGCAGCCCTCAGTCGAACACCTACATCCTCGAGACCACCGGAACCGGCGCTGCCATCCTCGACTTCGATCGTGACGGTGACAACGACGTCTTTGTGATCAATGGCACGACCTTCCGGGCTCACGAGTCCGGGGAGAGCAAGCCTTCATTCCTATACGTCAACGACGGCACGGGCAACTTCCGCGAGGCTGCCGCAGAATTCGGCCTTGTCGCTAGCGGCTGGGGACAGGCGGCCTGCGTTGGCGACGTCGACAACGATGGATGGCAGGACCTGCTGGTCACCTACTTCGGGTCCAACGTCCTGTACCGGAACGAGAAGGGGACCTTCCGAATCGCCAGCGAGGCCCTGCCGCAACCGGCAGGGCGACAGCGCTGGGGTTCTGGCTGCGCACTGCTCGACTACGACTCGGACGGTCTAATCGACCTCTTCGTAGCGAATTACGTCGACTTTGACCCCGCCATCACACCGAAGCCCGGCTCCAGCGGTTCGTGCGAATGGAAGGGGATTCCGGTCATGTGCGGTCCCCAAGGCTTGCCGCGAGCCAGCAACGCTCTCTACCGGAACCTCGGAGACGGCCGCTTCGAGGACGTGTCCGCTCCCTCGGGCATCCTCGAGCCGGGAGGCCGGTACGCGCTGGGGGCCGTGGCTGCGGATTTCGATCGCGACGGAGACACCGACATCTACGTCGCATGCGACATGACGCCGAGCCTCCTCTACAGCAACAACGGGGACGGTACTTTCACTGATGTCGCCCCCGAGGCGGGTGTCGCCTACAACGCGGACGGGCAGCTGCAGGCGGGGATGGGAGTCGCCGTCGCCGATTACGACGGCAACGGCTTTCTTGACATCGCCAAGACCAACTTCTCGGGCGACTTGCCGTCCCTCTACAACAACGAGGACGGGTCGTTCTTCGACGACCTCGCCTTCGACTCCGGTCTCGCGGCGCACCAGCTGCTCGGGTGGGGGGTACTGTTCGTGGACGCTGACGAGGACGGGGCGCCGGATCTCCTGCTGGCCAATGGGCACGTCTACCCGGAGGTTGACGCGGCTCCCATCGGGGAGACCTATCGCCAGCCGACCGTGTTCTACCGGAACCTGGGAAACGGCGTGTTCGTAGACGCGACAGACAAGGCCGGGGCCGCGCTCCAAGTGCCCAGGCCAGCGCGGGGAATGGCCGCCGGGGATCTCGACGGAGACGGCCATCCCGAGATCGTGGTGGTCAACGTTAACGCTCCGCCGGCCTTGCTGAAGAGCTCGACGCCGGAGGCAAACGCAGTCTTGGTCCGGCTGGAGGGGACGGAGTCCAACCGCAGCGGCATCGGGGCGCTCGTAACCGTCACTGCTGAGGGCCGAGCGCAGCTGCAGCCAGTCATAGGCGGGGGGAGCTACTACTCGCAAAGCGACCTCGCCCTGCACTTCGGCCTCGGTCAGGCCGAGACGGTCGAGTCACTCGAGATCGTCTGGCCCTCGGGACGGCGCCAGAGATGGACGGATCTGGAGACGAACCAGCGCTACGGGTTCGTCGAGGGGCGGCCGGGATTCGATTCCGCTCCTCTAGCCCGAAGGGGCACAGTGGCGTCGAACTGAACGCCTCTCGACGCTGAGCGGGTCCGTCGTGCAGCCAAGCAGGGATACAGGGTCTAGTTGTTGCGTCGGATTCTGGGGGCTAGCTGGTCTCGCCATTCCCGGTATGTAGCCCTTAGTTCCTCCACGAGTTCAGGCTCGGAGGATGCTAGGTCCTGCGATTCTCCGATGTCGGACTCGAGGTCGTAGAGCTCCATTCCGCCGTCGTCCACGAGAAGCTTCCAGCGTCCCTTGCGGACCGCCCAGCCCTTGTCCGAGTCCTTGCCGATCCAGTTCCAGAACAGGGCTTGATGCAGGGGGGCCGAAGAGCCGCCGGTAACGGCAGGGATGATGTCCTTGCTGTCCAGCATTCGGTCGCCGCCGGGCTCGATCCCCGCCGCCGACAGGACCGTCGAAAAGACATCGATGGAGATCACCGGCTCGTCCGATACCGTTCCGGCGGGAATCCGCCCCGGCCACCGCAGCAGGAACGGCACGCGAATCCCTCCCTCGTAGACGCTGTGCTTGTAGTCGCGCAGTGTTCCGTTCTGCGCGGTCGTCCCGCGAGCCCCTCCGTTGTCGGAAAAGAAGATCACAAGGGTGTTGTCGGCCAGTCCGAGCCGGTCCAGGGTGCCCAGGATCTCCGCCACTCCTTCGTCAAGGATGGCCAGCATGGCTAGGTAGGTGTTCCTGTCCGGATCCGGATTCGAAAAGCGCCGCACGTAATCTTCCGGTGCCTGCAGGGGATTGTGGACCGCGTTGTAGGGAACGTACGCGAAGAACGGGCGGGTCCGATTACTCTCGATGAACGACACGGCATGCCGTGTGATGTTTCGCGTCAGGTACCCGCTGTCGCTGATCGGATCGCGGTCGCGATAGATCGCCCTGACCTCGTCCGTTGTATCCGAGAGATCGAAGTAATCGTGACCGCCGTGGCCAAGGAAGCCGTAGAAGGTGTCGAATCCGCGCTCGAGAGGGTGAAATGGGGGCTGGTATCCGAGATGCCACTTCCCGAAGACCCCTGTCGCGTATCCTGATTCGCGCAGCACGTCTGCAAGCGTCGACTCGGTGCGCGGCAGTCCGGCCCGCGAGTCGGAGGCGGTATAGAAGCCGAACCGCTGCTGGTAACGGCCGGTCAGCAGGCCGGCGCGCGTGGGCGCGCAAACCGGGCAGCTTGCGTAGCCGCTGGTCATTCGCACTCCCTCGGCCGCAATCCTGTCCATTCCGGGCGTCGAGACTCCGTCCGAATGCGGGTAGCAGCTGATGTCCGAATAGCCCTGGTCGTCGGAAACGATGACAACGATGTTGGGACGATCCTGCGCGGCCCCAACGACAGCGAATGCGCCGAGGGCTGCGATGAGTCGCTTTGTCATGTTCCCCTCCCCGGAGGTCTGGCCGCCGTCAGCCCCGGCACCGGGCCCTGACGGCAGGATTGTCTGCGCCCGTCCCTAGTCCGAGGCGATGCAGAACAGTTCGTCCTCGCTCCTGAGATAGAGCTTGCTATCGAGGATGACCGGGGACGCGACGAAGACCTCGCCCTCCATGTCATTGACAGCCAGCACCTCGTACTCCGTGCCCAGCTTGAGGACAATGACGTCGCCTTCCTCGCTGGCGAGGTACAGCTTGCCGTTCGTGGCGACCGGAGATGACTTGAACGTGTAGGTTTCCGGCAGCCTCTGCTGGTGGTAGTGCTTCTCGCCGCTCGCGGCATCGAACGCACTGACAAGGCCGCGGTCCGTGACGAAGTACAGGATGCCGTCGTGGAGCGCCGGTGACGAAGAGTAGGCGTTCCCTCGATCGTTGGTCCACTTCACGAATTCCGGGTCGTCGGTGATGTCGCCCGTGCCTCCCAGCTTGATTGCCAGGAGGTTCGGATCCCGGTAACCGGTCATCGCAATGACCATCTCGCTGTCGACGTTGATCACGGCCGGAATTGCGTTCGCGCCCAGCCCACCCGCTTCCCAGATAAGTTCTCCGGTGGCGAAGTCGTAGCTTCGGACGCGGGTCGAACTTGTAACGAGCTGCTCGCGGCCTTGGTGTTCGACCACGATCGGCTGGGCCCAGCTGCTGCGTTCGTCCCGCTCCGCGCGCCAGCGCTCCTTCCCGGTTTGCTTGTCCAGAACCACGATGTACGACTCGCCCTCGTGATCGTTCTGAATGATGAGCGAGTCGCCGTGAAGGACCGGCGCAATCCCTTCGCCGAAAGCGTTTCGCATGTAGAGCGGGCCGAGATCCTTCTGCCACAGCAGGTTGCCGTCCATGTCGTACGCATAGACGCCGCGCGAGCCGAAGCTCGCAATCAGGATCTCGCCGTCAGTCACGGGCGAATTGGAGGCGTAGCTGCCGTACCTGCGGTGATACCCCTCGTGGGGCACTGCCTTGGTCGCCTCCCGGCGCCAGATCTCCTTGCCCGTCTCGGCGTCGATAGCCATGACCAGAAAGTCGTGCTCGACGAGGGCGCCTGACTCCGAGTCCGTTCCGGTCTCTTTAGCTGTTGTCAGATAGATGGTCCCGTCCGAGATGACCGGCGTGGAGTGGCCCTTGCCGGGGATCGAAATCCGCCACTTCACGTTCTCTGTCGCGGAGAAGTTCAATGGGGCATCGCTCTCCGCGACGCCGTTGTTGTTGGGACCCCGCCACTGCCTCCAGGAGTCCTTGGCATCGGTGCCGGCCGAGACGGCCATTCCGGCTCCTAGGCAGAAGCAGGCTGCCCACGGCCATGCGCTTCTGATGGCAGATCTCCGGATCGCGGCGAGTGCGGAATGCATTGTGTTCCCCTTCAAGACTTTCTTAGTGCCAGCATGCGGAACGGGCTGATTCCACACCGTTCCAGTTCCGAGCGGAACCTTCGAACCTGCTCCGCTTCCTGTATAGGCGCGCTACGTGCCTTCGAGGTTAGTGAAGCTGCGCGACCGCCGTGCCCGGATCAAAGGCCAGAGCAGCGACAATGCCGCTGCGACAAGGAACGCCAGCAGGATGGGGCGCGACAGCAGTGCCAGCCAGTCCCCGCGGCTGAGGATGAGCGCACGGCGGAGATTGGACTCCATCATCGGTCCGAGAATCAGGCCCAGCACCAGCGGGCCCAGCGGAATCCGGGCCCGCCGGAACAGGAAGCCCGCCACGCCAGCGGCGTACATCACCCAGATGTCAACGACCGCGTTGTTCAGTGCGTACGAACCTACCGTGCCGAAGAGGACGATCCCTGTCCACAGCCATGGTGCGGGGATGTTCAGCATCCGGGACAGAGGCCGGGCCGCCAGGATGCCGATTGCCATGATCATCAGGGACGCGAGCACGAGCAGGAAGACGATGGAGAAGACGAACGACTGCTTGTTGGCGAAGAGAAGCGGCCCGGGCTGGATGCCATGGATCAGCAAGGCGCCGATCAGGATCGCGGACACCGCGTCACCGGGAATGCCGAGGGTCAGCATCGTGGTCATTGCGCCCCCGATGGCGGCATTGCAGGCCGAGCAGCTCGCTGCCAAGCCGCGCAGCGAGCCCTTGCCGAACTCCTCCTTGCGCCTGGAGGCGCGCCGGGCCTGCTCCCACGCGATCACGGATCCGATATCGCCGCCCGCGGCCGGAATCGCGCCGACCATCGTCCCGACCGTGGCGCCGCTGAGCGTGGCGCCGGCCATCTGGCGCACCTCGGTGAGCCGGGGCAGGACCCGACCGATCTTCGAGTCGGGGCTCTCCCTTGCCGCGTGTCGGTCGGAAATCTGCACCAGCACTTCCCCAAGCCCGAACAGCCCGATCATGACGGGAACGAACGAGATCCCATCCAGGAATTCCGACATGCCGAAGGTGTAGCGCGGGTAGGCCGTCATCGGATCGAGACCCACCAGCGCCAGCGCCAAGCCCAGCGTTCCGCCCAGCATTCCATTCAGCACGTGCCGGCCCGACACGCCGGCCATCAGGCTGATGCCCAGCACGGCCAGGCCGAAGTACTCTGCAGGCCCGAAACGTAGCGCGAAGCTGGCAATCGGGAAGGCCAGGAAGGCGAGGAACAGGATGCTGGTCAACTGGCCCGCTGCCGAAGCGAGCGCATTGACGCCGAGCGCCAGACCCGCCTGGCCCTTCCGCGTGAGCGGGTATCCGTCCCAGGTCGTGGCGATCGACGCCGGCGTGCCGGGGACATTGATGAGGATCGCGGGAATCCCGCCCGCTGGTATGGCTCCGCAGTAGATTCCGAGCAGCATTGCGAGGCCCTGCTCGGCCGAGACCCAGAATGTCAGCGGCGTCAGGACTGCGACGCCCATGGTTGCGGTCAGGCCTGGCAGCGAGCCGAAGACTGCGCCTAGGGAGACGCCGACGCACAGGAATCCCAATACCTGCCACTGCAGGATTGCCGACAGGCCTGCGAGGATCTCTGCAGTCAAGGTGAGCCTTCTGCCATGTTCCGGCCATCATGGCCGGCTGGTTGCCTGCGATGTGCCTCGGGTGCCGCCAACGACGCTACTCCAGGGACACGTTCAAGCCCATGTCGAACGCTAGGTACATTGCGGCTGTCAAGGCCGTTGCGTATCCTGCCGCAGCAGGCCACCCCTGGCCGAGGAATCGCAGTGTCAATGCAAGGAACACCGCCGTGCGAGGCAGGAAGAAGCCGGTTCCCCAAAGCAGCAGATATGCGAACAGGAGGGCCGCCGTTCCAGCAACCTGCCGGAAGTTGGAGAGTGCAGGCGACTCGTCCCCATCCCCCGAGCGGCTCTTGGCGAGCACGGCGCAGGCTAGCAGTGCCATCAGTGCGCCGATCGCTTGCGGGAAGAACCCGGCACCGGGCAATCCGCCGACTCCCGACGGCAGGGCCACGCCGCTGGCGATCAGCGCGGCACCCAGAGCCAGGAATGCTGCACCCGTGATGGTGGCCGTTCTTGGCATCTAATGGGACTCCAACCGCACCAGCTTCGGAATCTCGCCCTCGAAGAACGCCTGCTGCTGCAATGCGAAGTCCGAGAACTCGTCCTTGTCTAGGAAGAGCGGCTCCATGCCGCGCTCCAGGCAGAGCCTAGCCCATTCCTCGGTGCCGAAGGCACCTCGGAACGCCTCCGCGAGCGTCTCGATCCGGTCGTCCGGTATCCCCGCGGGACCGAAGAATCCGCTCCATGCGGGGGCACCGATCGGATACCCCAGCTCGTGGGTCGTCGGCACGTCCGCCAGTACGGCGGAACGGCTGGCGTCGAATACCGCCAGCGCACGCAGCTTGCCGGCCTGGACGTGGGAGACCACCTCGCCCACGCCCGCCACCGCCGCGTCAGCGTGGCCGCCGATCACCGAGACGAGGGCTGGCGTCGAGCCTCCGTATGGCAGGTGCGTGAACCGCGCTCCCGTTCCCTGCTCCATCAGCAGGATGTTGAAGTGCCAGATCGAGCCGATTCCCGAGTTCGCCATGACGATCCGTCCGGGTTCCTCCTTCGCTGCGCCGATGAACTCTTCGAAGGTTCGCCAGGGAGACTCGCTGCCGACAACCAGTGCGGGGGCGGTCTTCGAGACAAGGCAGATCAGTGAGACGTCTGACGGGCCGATGTCGGCGTAGCCGAGCGATCTGACCACTGCGATTTCCACAGGGGCGTGACCGATGGTGTATCCGTCGGCCGGTCGCCGCGAGACGAACGAGAACGCAAGGGCTCCGCTGGCCCCGGGCTTGTTCTCGCAGACGATTGGCACGCCGAGCCGGCCTTCGGCTAGGCTGCCCATCACTCTCGAGACCGTATCGGACGTACCGCCCGGCGCTGCCTGGACGATGAGCTTGATCTCCTTGGCGGGGAACGGCCCTTCCGGGCTGTCGCATGCCACCAGCGCGGTCAACGCAGCTAGGGTCGAGATGCGCAGCGGGCCAATCACTTGGACGCATGATTATAGCCGACCGCCCCGCCCGGACGAGGTGCTGGTCCGCAGTCTCCGGCCGGTGCAGTCTGCAGCCCTTGAGGGTGCCTTATAGCTGTGCCGATGTCTGACGATACACTGGCACTTGGGATCTGCTAGCCCCAGCATTCGCGCCGTACTGTTCGACTTCGACGGCACTTTGGTCGACAGCGAGCACCTCCATCACGAATCCTGGCTGGAGGCCGTGGAACCATGGGGGGTCACGGTTAGCTGGGACGACTACGTTCGGCTGCTCGTCGGCATCAGCGACACCCGAGCCTGCGAATTCTTCCTGGGCCGGGCGGGCATGCCCGTAACGCCCGAAGCGCTCGACTACGGCCGAGGCCGCAAGCACCGGGCATACAGGGCCCGGTCGGTGGAGGAACTCGAGATCGACCCGGACGTCGGCGATTGGATCCGGCGCAACCACGGGCGTGTTCCCATGGGGGTCGTGTCATCGAGCACGATCCCAGATGTCGTGCCCATTCTGCAGCGGCAGGGAGTTGCCGACCGGATGGAGTTCATCATCTGCGGGGATCACGTCGAGCGCCTGAAGCCCGATCCGTTGCCCTACAGGCTGGCATTTGACAAGCTTCGAAAGAGCTTCGATCTGAAGGTCCCGAGCGAGTGTCTCGCATTCGAGGATTCGGCGACGGGGATCCGTTCTGCGGTCGAGGCGGGGCTGACGGTCGTCTCCGTCAACGAACCTGCCGATCTGGCGCAATGCCTCGGTGAGTGGGAAGGGCGGATGAGTCGGAAAACCGCCAGACTTGCCGATCCAAGTGGTGCCAGTGACGGTCCCTCGCTTGGTGCATCCGTACTCTGACTCTGGATGCCGCGACCCTAGCGCCGACCGATTCTCTCGTGGCCGGTAAGCTTCGCATCCCCTTGGCCCGGAGCGATACACAAGTTCGCTCAACCTAACTCGAAATCGACCGTCTCCGGACCTAGTTCCGATTACCCTCGACGACCAGTGCCTTCACTGCCCCAGTGCCCCCCTGATGCTCCTCACTGCCTGGCTCCCCCGACCCAGCGCTCGTAGGTGGCGAGCCCTTACTGACCACCCCGGCGTCGTATACGGGCCTCGTACGGCCGGCCGAAGAGAACAGGCCATAGAACAGAGCACAATAACCGGGACCGGCGGCGGCGACGGTCATGTCCCCGGCTCCGCTGGCCGCAATAAGACTCATGACGCCGCCAGCGAATGCGCACGCGCTCCAAGCGGGTCTCCGGCTCAAGAACGGTACCCGGACCCGGATCTGGCGCACTCCATCCTTGCGGAAGGACCGCGTGCTGCCATCCGAGGTGAGCACGGTAATTTGATTCTCGGTTGCGGAAGCGAATCGCCCCTTCACCACCGTACCCTTCGGGGACGCCGGGCTCTTCTCGAGAAGCACTCGGGTCCGGTGCCCCGGCGTCAGTTCTCGAACCGCGTCCCAGTTGCCGGTCGCGTCGGTCGCCAAGAGTGGAGACAACGTAGTGAGCAGTGCGAGCTGGCAGGCCAAGGCTCTACGAACTGCGGCGCACCAATTTACGTTTCGCTTCATGGCATCGGAGCCTGCAACATGGCGGTCTTGCGGGCGCGGGCTAGGCTGGCCGTCCGCGGGACTGGGTCTGATTCTAACCTGTGCCCGATTGCGCTGCCTCGCCGCGCCCCCGCTCTCAATCCGTTCCGACCGCCAAGCCGCCGGGGATCCGTTCCTGCGCGTTGTGAGCGGCGAACGCCGAAAGGGCGATCGCTGCTTTCACGCTGAAGCCGTTCTGCCGCATGGCGGCCGATCTGTCCAATTCCATCGCGATCGGGCCCGCTGACCTTGAGCCTGCGAACTCGTTGAGAGGCTTGTACCCGACGTTTGCCGAGGCGAAACTCGCAACTACACGCACGCTTGCCTCGCCATGTAGCGTGGCGAACGGAAAGCCTGCTGCACTATTGCCGAATCGGGTGCGGTGTCAGCCCGAATCTCGTGACCGAAATTGAGCACCTGACCCAGCTATGTGCATGCCTCGGCCCCTCAGTGCACCCTCTGATGCTGTCCCGAACGACCGTGCACCCAATGGACGACGCGGTGCTCCCACCTCTGCTGCTGCCGATTGATCGGCGAGTCGGTTCTGACCGGAAGTATTGCCTAACCCGGCGACCCATCCCAGCCCGGCTTCGATTCTCAGGTGGAGCGTCTACGTAGGAGACTGGCCAGCCTGACACGCCGCGACAAAGAAGCGTTTACCGCCCAGGACTGTTTCTGACCGCCCCCACATTCCTCGCATCCGCTTGTCTAGAGGCAGCCACAGTGTTCGTCCGCGAAGAGCTTCCGGTGCCAGAGCCCTTCGGCTGGGAAGCGTCCGGCACCGGAGCCGCCGTATACACGCGTCTCGTACTTCCCGCCTCCCCGAATAGGGCATAGCAGACTCCGAAGGCCACCAATGGTGTGGCCACTCGCTGTGCAGTCGCGTCTCCCATCGTTCCGTCAGCACCGACGGGCCCGTCCGAGATGCTGGCAGCGACTATTCCGAGGGCCGCGCAGGGGAGGCCCACCGCCCAACTAATCTTGCGCCTCCAGTACGGCACTCGCAAACGGACCTGATGCACATTGCCCCTTTGGAATGTCTGTGTGCCGCCGTCCCTCGTGCGCACTGCGATCTGGTCTGCAGTCGCAGAATCGAATCGTCCCGCCAAGACGGTGCCGCTCGGTTCGTTCAGCACTACTCGGATACGCCGCCCGGCATCCAACGCGCGAACGGCCTCCCAGTCGCCTGAAACGGCAGCAAGGGCCGGGATAGGCAAGAAGAGCAATAGGCCAAGTGAGCACGCTGCGGATCCAAGTCGGGCACGCAAGATCCAAGACGCCGTTGCCCCAGCGCGAGCGACTCTCAGGTCTACTTGCTCGCCACGAGTACCCGGACTCGACGAGAAGCCCCTCGGACGATAGATTCTTCTGCAGGCCATGCTGATTCCTATGTCTCCCTAGCAACCTACCTGCTCGGCTGCCGACTCCCATACTCTCGCCCGCACGCGACAAGCACCGTCCACCGTGGGATCCAGGAGACGACCGATACGGAATCGCAGCCTCCTTCGGAAGAAGGTCTGTCCCTCGGTGGCACAACTACGGCTCCCCTAGGTTCTGACCTCTGAAAGGCTGCCGGGAGTTGGTCACGCCGGGCCGTCCGGTCAGCCGGTTGCCCCGACCCTGAGATCGCTGCCTCCGCCGCGTGGTCGCCATCGGCCCGGTTAACGCGAATGTCATCCTGCCAGTGCCGCCAGACCGCCCGGTACACGTTCCTGCGCGTCGTGGACGGCGACCGCCGACAGCGTGATCACGTCCTCCACGCTGAATCCCTTCTGCAGCACCGCGACAGGTCGGTCTAGTCCCATCAGGATCGGGCCAACCGACCTTGCTCCGGCGAACTCCTTGAGGAGCTTGTACGCGATGTTGGCCGAAGCCAGGTTCGGGAACACGAGCACGTTCGCCTCGCCCTGCAGCTTGGAGAACGGGAAGAACTCCTGCATCATTGCAGGGTCCAGCGCCGTGTCAGCCTGCATCTCGCCGTCCACGATCAGTGCCGGGTCCAGCTTCGCGCAGAGATCGGCGGCCCGGCGCACCTTCTCCGAGTCCTGGGCGCGCGCGGACCCGAAGTTGGAGAACGACAGCAGCGCCACGCGCGGGACGATTCCGAGGCGGCTCGCGCGACGCGCTGCCAGCACCGCGATTTCTGCCAGGTCCTCCGGACTGGGGTCGATGTTGACCGTGGTGTCCGCCAGCAGGTAGATCTTCCTCTGCCGGATCATCATGTACAGGCCCGACACCTTTCTGACGCCGCTCCTGCGCTCGACGATCCGCAGTGCCACGCGGAGCGTCTCCGGGTAGTGGCGATCAATGCCCGCAACCATGCCCTCGACATCGCCCAAGCGAACCATCGCGGCGCCGAACGCAATCGGGTCCTCGAGCATGGCGTGCGCATCCTCGAGCGTGCAGCCCTTGCGCTGCCGCAGTTGGTAGACCTCCTCCGCGTATTCGCCGATCCGCGGGAATCCTACCGGGTTGACGATCTCCCAGCCGTCCCTCGGCAGGCGGAGTTCCTCAACGCGAGCGAGGATCTTGTCCGGGTCACCCAGCAGGACGGGCGTGGCGATTCGCTCCTCCCTCAGCACGGAGGCCGCCCGCAGAATCTTCTCGTGATCCCCCTCGGGAAGCACAATGCGCCGCGGATCCTCCTTCGCCCGGCCGAGTATTAGCTGGAACACCTCCTGGCTGCTGTCAAGGCGGACCGCGAGGCTCTCGCGGTAGTCATCCAGCAGGATTCCCTTCCTCGCGACCCCGCTCTCGATTGCCGCCTCCGCGACCGCATGCGAGACCTCGAGCGTCACGCGCGGGTCGAAGGGCTTCGGGATGATGTAGCGCGGGCCGAAATTCAGTTCCTCCGCCGTGTAGATTCGTCTCACCGAATCGGGGACCGAGGCCTTCGCCAGGGCCGCGAGCGAGCGAACGGCTGCCAGCTTCATCGCTTCGTTGATGCAAGTTGCCTCGACGTCCAGTGCCCCCCGGAACATCGACGGGAAGCAGAGGACGTTATTGACCTGATTCGGATGGTCGGACCGACCGGTCGCGACGATCGCGTCGGACCGCGTGGCCAGGGCCCGCTCATACGCGATTTCCGGGTCAGGATTCGCAAGCGCGAAGACGACCGGGCGATCCGCCATAGATTTCAGCATTTCCGGCGTCAGCACATCCGCCTTGGACAGGCCCACGAACACGTCCGCTCCTCGAACGGCCTCCTCGAGCGTCCGCAGGCTCGTTTCGCGGGCGAAGCGCTCCTTGTACTGATTCATCCCCGCAGCGCGGCCCTCGTAGATCACTCCCCTCGAATCCAGCAGCAACAGGTTCTCCGGGCGAACGCCCAGGCCTAGGTATAGCCCGGCACAGGCAATGCCGCTCGCTCCCGCTCCGTTCACAACCACCCGGACCGAGGCGAGATCCTTGCCGGCCACCTCCATCGCATTCAGCAGGGCCGCACCGCTGATGATCGCTGTGCCGTGCTGGTCATCGTGGAATACCGGGATACTGACCCGCTTTTCGAGCTCCTCCTCGACGAAGAAGCACTCCGGTGCCTTGATGTCCTCGAGGTTCACGCCCCCGAATGTCGGTTCGAGCAGTTCCACCACCCTGACGATCTCTTCCGGATCCGACGTCGCCACTTCGAGATCGAAGACGTCGATGTCGGCGAAGCGCTTGAATAGGACAGCCTTGCCCTCCATGACCGGCTTGCCGGCAAGCGGCCCGATATCGCCCAGTCCCAGCACCGCTGAACCGTTCGAGACCACCGCCACGAGGTTCGAGCGGGTTGTATAGCGCCCCGCCATCCGCGGGTCGCGAACGATTTCCAGGCACGCGTCCGCGACGCCGGGCGAATACGCCAGGCTGAGATCGATCTGGGTGTCCGAAGGCTTGGTCGGAGCGATCGAGATCTTCCCGGGGCGCGGGTATCGGTGATAGTCGAGGGCTGCCTTGTCTCGGGAGTTCATGGCCGTGTCGTGGGAGACCCTGCCCGAGTCCCTCAGACAGGCCTCCAGTTCGAGGCTAACACGGCCTACCGCTGCTCCTGGCTAGTGCCTGCACCGACTGGGATTCTGCGGATCCGAAGGGCTATGATCTGGGCTGGGCGAGATCCCGGAGCGGGTAGACGAGTCCGATGCAAGGCAGACTTAGGCGGAGACTTCTTGGAATTCTCGGAGCCCTCCTACTAGTAGGTGTCTCGTCGACCCAGGAAGTCGCATTCAGGCCCATTGCGTCGATCACCCAGCTCATGCAGGCCATGCTGATTCCCGCATCAAACGCACTGTTCGACGTGGCACGGAACGAACCCGAAACGGACGAGGCGTGGGGCGCTGTGAAGAATCAGGCCGTCATCTTGGCTGAATCCGGGAATCTGCTCCTGATGAGGCAGCGTGCCCGGGACTCGGAGGTGTGGCTTTCCACGTCCCGCGCGCTCGTGGAGGCGGGCGAGGAGGCCCTCAAGGCTGCCGAGGCGGAGAATGCTGCCGCCGTAGCCGAGGCTGGCAACCAGATCATCGAGGCGTGCGAGAGCTGTCACGAGAAACACTGGATCCGATAGCGCCTTGGCTCGGTTCCGGCTACGGCAGTTGCGGAACTGACAGTCCGCAACCCACTCACTGCTGGTAGCCTTTGTCTGTGACCGCTCGAAGATCTTTGGCCGTTGGGTCCCTTGCGTTGCTGTGTTGCGCTGTCGCGCGGCCGGAGATTCCCGAGTCCGACCTGCGCAACACTCGGATCCTCCACACCGACGCGCATTACTCGCTGCCCGAATACACGCGATCCGCGTGGCGCGACCGCGCGGCATTTCTGCGCAAGCAGGTGCTCTTCTCCGCAGGGCTGCTTCCGCTCCCGCGAAAGCACCCGCTGAATCCCCGCCTCGGCCAGACGACCGTTCAGGACGACTACTCCGTCACCGCTGTCCTTCTGGAGACCTACCCGGGCTACTTCCTTGGCGGCAACCTGTATCGGCCTGTAGGCAAGGAAGGTCGAATGCCTGCGGTTGTCTCACCGCACGGCCACTGGCAGTACGGCCGGTTCGAGAACTCGGAGATCAATTCCGTGCCTGCAAGGGCCATCAGCTTCGCTCGCCAGGGCTACGTCGTCTTCGCTTACGACATGGTGGGTTGGAACGACACGATGCAGGCTCCGCACGGCTTCGCCGGACCGCGCGAGGAACTGTGGCTCGTCGGCACCCTCGGCCTCCAGCTCTGGAACAGCATCCGGGTGGTCGACTACCTCGTTTCGCTGCCGGATGTCGACCCCGGCCGCATTGGCGTGACCGGCGCGTCCGGAGGCGCCACGCAGGCGTTCCTGCTGGGTGCGGTGGACGATCGCATCGGCTATTCGGCACCCGTCAACATGGTCTCCTTCCGCATGCAGGGCGGGTCGCGCTGCGAGAACGCCCCTCTTCTGCGCATCGGCACCAACAACGTCGAAATTGCCGCGCTGTTCGCGCCCAAGCCCCAGCTGCTGGTCTCCGCCACCGGCGACTGGACGGCCAACGTTCCGACTGAGGAGTATCCCTCGATCGAGAGCGTCTACCGCCTGCTTGACGCCGAGTCCAACGTGGAATGGCGGCAGTTCGATTCGCCTCACAACTACCACTTGGATAGCAGGGAGGCCGTCTACGAATTCTTCGGCAAGCATATCCTCGGCGATGCGGAGGTGTCGCACTTCAAGGAGCGTCGATCACGCCCCGAGCAGCTGAGTTCGCTGCTGTACCTGTGGGGACGCTCTCTGCCCGAGGGGGCTCTGGGATTCGAAGAGCTTGTGCGCCAGCGGATCGCCGAAGCCGAGGCCGCGACGCTTGCGCTCTCGGTCAGCGACGCGGAGTCACTGCAGCGAGCGCGGAACTCTTTCCGAGAGCGCCTCGAGCTTGCGCTTTTGGCTGAAGTGCCGGATCCCGAGCAGATCGTGATGGAGCACGGAGAAGGGCCCGACATTCTCATCGGCCGCGCCGGGGCGGGGGATCGGGTGCCCGCGCGGTTCTCGAACGCGGATTCCACGAAAACGGCACCGGTGCTGCTCGTTCACTCCGGCGGCAGCGACGCTGCGGAGCGCTCCGAGATCGGCCGTGCCTTGATCGGTCGAGGCGTGCCCGTGCTGATGATCGACGCCTTCCAGACCGGCGCGGCCGTGGCAGAACGCGACATCGCCGGCGCCGGCAGGAGCGGCGAGCGGTACTATCACGTCTTCAACCGCAGCGATGATGCGAATCGGGTGCAGGACATCCTCACCGCTGCGGCCTTCCTGCGGAGTCAGGCCGGCTCGCGTCCCGTGCGGATGGTCGGCCTGGGACGCGCAGGCCTTTGGGTGCTGCTTGCGGCGGGGATCGACGGCAGGATCGGGTCCGTCGCTGCTGACCTTGACGGATTCGACCCGACCACGGACTCCGACTACGTGAGCGGTCTGTTCATTCCGGGAATTCGTCGCGCGGGCGACTTCCGGGCACTTGCCCCGCTGCTTGCGGAGAATCACCTTCTGCTCTACAACGGCCACGAAGCGTTTCCCAATGCCGCGTATCGTGCCGCGTTCGCAGCGGCTGGCCAATCCCATCGCCTGGCGATCGAGGACGGCGACGCTTCCAGCTCCGGAGTGATCGAGTGGCTGGAGCGCTGAGCGAACGGCCCCGTCGAGTTTGCGATCATTCTCGTATCCGGTAAGCGGCAGGATTCCGGTGGCCGCCGGCCACACCTACCGCAGGTAGCGCGATGCTGGAAACAGGCCAGAAGATACGCAAGTCCGGATCGAAGGCCGTGCCGGTTCTCATAGCGGCCGTGCTCGCGACCGGAATCGCCGCGTTCACGTACTTTGAGTGGAAGGATCGAACCGAGCAGCCCCCCGAGCAGATTGTCCTTACCCCGGAGGCGCGCGACTACCTGCCCAATCTCGACCTGACCGGCGTTGAGATGTCGGCTGCCGACAACGCGCTCGGGCAGACTCTCGTCGAGATCACAGGGAAGATAGTCAATCTAGGCGAGCGGCCGATCCAGAGCATCCGCATCAATTGCGTCTTCTTCGATGTCTACGGAATCGAGCTGCATCGCGTGCTCTCGACCATCGTGCGACCCGGCAATGGCTTGGCACCTTCGTCGGAAGTGGATTTCAGGCTCCCGTTCGATGCCATTCCGGAGGGCTGGAACCAAGTGATGCCCAGCCTCTACATTGCCGAGATCGTATTCGAGTGACCTGATTCTGGCTGTGGGGCGCCCGCGAGAAACTGAGCGACCATCAGATCCGAGCCAAAGTTAGCCAGGCAGGGCCGGCAGCCCCATCACCGTGCGGCCCACCGGTGCCTTGCTCGTCTGCTCACCCGAATTGCACGCGGCGCGCGACGAAACGCACGCCGTGCATTTATGGCTCCATGCCGTGCGTATTATAGTGCGTGTTTCTGCTTGCATCTCTCGTAACGAACGCCCCGGCCCCGTTGTGCGGTTCGTCGGAGTACACCCTTGTCTTCCATCTTCCGCAACAGACGGTAGGACCGGGGGGATGCAATGCCACACAGTTCTGCCGCTTCCCTTCGCGAGATCGAGGCGTGCCCGTCGAGAAATCCAAGCACCAGCGCCTCTTCCCGACCCTGCTGTCCTATGCTGCGTTCGCCTGCCAGCCGTGAGTCAAGCCGCAGCGAGGCACTTGCCGAGAGGCGGTAGGTCAGGCCGTCCGCAGTCCGGCGGGATTCGGCGACGCCGCGTTCACGCAGCGCTTCGAGGACGTCTGTCGCATTCTGCGCTTCCCGCTGAATTGCACTGGCCGCTTCGGCCGCCGTCAACTCGAACTTGCGGGACAGTGCGTGCAGCAACAGAAGTTCCTCCTGTCGGAACGGGTGGTCCTTGAGTCCCTGTTCGGCCACGAACTGAACGAACTCGAGATTCGGCTCGCCGCAGGGCAGTTCCAGCAGGACTCCCGCTGCAGAACTCCCTCGATACGACGGGGGCGAATGTCCCGTGCGAACCTGCTCGGCGAAGATCGTGTCAACGCCTCTCCCGGTCCGTTCGACGATGCCAGCGCGCCTGAATGCGTCCGCGAGCAGCGGGTTCCGGGGCCTCGGCTGGGTGATTAGGATGTTGTCGACACGAACGCCCTCCGGAAACCCGCCAGGGTTCGAGATCTCGAGACGGTCATTGTGCCAAGCCACGTGAACCGCACCGCTCTGCGTGTAGTCGCGATGCGTCAGGGCGTTGGCTATGCCCTCTCGGAAGGCCCTCCCCGGAACGTTGGGCACGCCGATCCGCGTCATGCCGACTAGGGTCTCCCGCTCACGATTGTGCGCCCGGAACCGCGCCTCCAGTTCCTCCATGGCGCGCAGCAGCGGCCAGCGGAGGAAATCGTTGACCTCCACGTTGCCGTCCGAAACAAGTTGGAACGCAACCTCGTGTGTCGGAATTGCCGATGCCAGAACATCCTCCCTACCGAACAGCAGCAAGCCCAATACTCTTACCGCCACCTCCCCATTCGAGACTTCAACCGCACCCAACGCCTTCGCGAGTTCCAGGTTGCCGAGGGCCAGCAGCGTTTCGTCTCCGCGGCGTCGGTTCTCTCGTATGCTGCGACGATAGCGCTCGAATTCCAATGGATCGAGTGCGGCAAAGCTGAGCCCCTGCAGTGGGAACGCGGTGAAGTCGACCAGCCCTAGGTCGGCTTGTCTGGATTGCATCTGCAGGAAGTGGAACGGCAGGCACAACGGCATGCCTTCACTGCTGACCGCCCGTCGCAGATAGAGCCCGTCCGAGGTGCCCACTGGTCGGCGCGCAGGCAGCACCTCGATCACGACGACCTCGCGCCCGTTTACCTCGATCGCTTCGACCCGAGTGGCTAGGAAGGGCCGGGTCCGAGTCGCAATGAGAGCCTGTACGCGCTGGTTCTCGGTCTGTCCGTCTCCGGGGCGCGCGCGGGCGCCGCTTACCCGACCGTCGTCCTCCACGCCGACCAGCAGCCAGCCCGGTCCGTTGTCGCTTCGATTGGCTAGACAAGCGACCGCTTCCACAAGCTCTCGATCGCCGAGAGGAGCGGATTCTTCACCCATGAACTCAACGGCGACTGATTCGCCGCTGGCAATCACCTCTCTCAGTTGATCTGCCGTCAAGGGCCTCTGTACCCCCACTGTCGTAAGGCTGCAAGCCGACGGACGTTCGGCGGTAGCGCACGCCTGCTGGGTTATCCAGGCGCGACCTTCGCTGCGATGCTGCGGAGCCCGTTCGGAAACCACACGTGACTCCGTCTGTTGACGACTCCAGCCATGCTGGATGGCCGGCGGACATCAAGTCGCAGCCTTGCGGCGAGGCAGCCCGCCCTCATTCCGGCAGCTCCCCCAAGCCTCCAGAAGCTTCGGCGCTTGCAGGACGCGTCACCGACCGGGGGCACATGTCGATACATGTCCCCGCCAACTGGCAGCATCGGGCCAGCACGCAGACCGAGTCTCGGTCCCGGCGAGTCAGTCGCCGAAGTATTCCTCGCCCGACGATGCCAGCGTCGCTCCCTGGTCGACCTTCCAACTCTCGAGCCTCGCGAAATCAACGTCGCGCCACTTCTTGCGAAGCGCGCCCATCTGGCTCTCGCTCAGCTTCCGGTGCGCCCGGGCGGCTTGCAGGTCTCTGTCCACTTGTTCGGGCGTCGTGCACCCGAGGATCGCTGTCGAAATGGGGAGCGACCAAACGTAGTCCAGATTCTCCTCAAGCGTCGAGATTCCCTGGTCGTGCAGCACGCCGACTCCCGTCGTCTTCATCGCCATGATGCCGAGGTCCTTCTCGACGGCTCTGGGCAAGGTCGTCCGTTCGAAGCTCAGATCCTGGTTCGCCCCGTCGGTAACGCTCAGCGGCATCAGAACTGTGTCCCAGTCGTATACCTCCAGCATCTTGGCCATCACTCGCGGATCCATGTGGCCGGTGAAACCCACGAACCGGATCTTGCCGTCTCGACGAGCTTTCTCGATCATCTCCATGACCCCTCTCGGGCCGAAGACGAAGTCGATGTCCTCCATGTGCATCACGTTGTGCACTTGGTAGAGGTCGATATAGTCGGTGCGCAGGCCGCCAAGACTCTGGTTCAAGTCCAGTTCCGAGTGGCTGTAGGTACGGTGCCGGGTCTTCGTGCCGAAAACGAGGCGGTCCCGAGGCACGCCCTCCAAGGCGACACCATAGCGCTGCTGGCTGAGCCCGTACGCACCTGCCGCGGCTGTGTCGAAGTAGTTGATCCCGGACTCATAGCAATGGCGGATGGTGCGGAGAGCCTCCGCCTCGTCCCTGTGAGTGCCGACCCGTCCTCCGCCGAGGCCGACGATGCTGACCTCCAGGCCCGTCTTGCCGAACTTGCGCCGCGGTACTTCCGCGGCCGCTGCCGCGCTCGCCGCCAACCCTAGGCCTGCCGCCGCCTTGACGAACTCTCTTCTGCTCTCTGCCACTTTGCTTGGTCCTCCTCGCACTGATCGGAACAGCGTATCAACAGGTTAAACGATCAGTGACGGCGAATGTGCTTCCTAATCCATTGGCTACCGCCAGCGCCGAGGTTCCGGGATCTCACACGTCAACCCGGCTCGAGTCGTTCCCCTGACTCCGAAGTGGCCTGTCCATCCGTGACGGCTGGCCTGGGCGCCGCAGACTGCGAATCAAGCATCGGACCGCATTCCATGCCGGTTGCTCGCAGCGCGCTCTTGTCGTGGCCTCTAGCGACGGAAGCGTGATCTAGACGCGTTCCGCCCTGCGGAAGAAGCGTGTCCATGCGGCGGCCCATGCAACGAACAGGGCGACGATTCCTGCGAGAGTCTTTGCCACCGCGAGCAATTCGTCTTGAGGCGGCGGCTGTTCGTCCCCTCCGACCGGAACGAAGAGTACGCTCGCCGCCCGCAGCGTCATCAGCACGGCCATGGTCCAGAGGACGGCGACGTTCCATCGCGGTGCCCGAGGAGACCGCGTTGCGATCAGCCCAAGCGGAATTGCGAGAGCGCAGAAGATAGCGGCCATCAGACCGATGGGATAGTCGAAGAACCATCCGGACAGGCCAATCGAGCAGATCGCCATGATGGGGATCGAGCCCAGCAGGTACGCCAGCAGCCATCCGTCGATGCCGTTCGCAGTGCGACGTCTCATCAGTAGTCCTCTCCCCACAGGCCAGCCGCACCGACGCGTCCGTCCGAACTGACACCTTGCCCAACCCCCGCCATGAAACCTGCAACTTCCTCGCTCGACCTTGCTAGGGCGGAGTTGGACGGGCGTGCTCCCCTCACCCCTTGATAATGGGGGTCAATGGAACGCGTGTCGAACTATATCGGCGGAAGCTGGCAGGCCACGCCTGGCGGCGACGTGACTTCGGTCATCGATCCCGCTACGAACGAGATCCTTGCGACAGTCCCCCTGGAGGGGCGCGATGCCACGGTGCTCGCTGTCGAGGCCGCCGCCAAGGCCTACCCGGACTGGCGATCCGTGCCCCCGGGCGATCGGATTCAGTTCCTCTTCCGCTTCAAGCAGAGGCTCGAAGAGGAATTCGAAGGCATCGCGCGATGCATCTCCCGGGAGAACGGCAAGACCTACGCCGAAGCTGCCGGGGAACTGCGTCGCGGCATCGAGAACGTCGAGGTCGCATGCGGGATTCCCACGATGATGCAGGGGTACAATCTCGAGGACATCGCTCGCGGGATCGACGAAACGATGATCCGGCAGCCGCTCGGCGTCGTCGGAATCGTCACGCCCTTCAACTTCCCGGTGATGATCCCGCTGTGGTTCCTGCCCTATGCGATCGCATGCGGCAACACTGCCGTCATCAAGCCCTCGGAAAAGGTGCCGCTGTCGATTCGCAAGGTGATCGAGATCCTCGAGTCCACGGGACTGCCGGCGGGCGTCGTGAACCTCGTGAACGGGGGCAGGGACGCCGCCGACGCGCTCATCGAGCACCCCGAGGTTCGCGCGATCAGCTTCGTCGGGTCGAGTCCCGTCGCACGGCACGTCTACGCGCTGGCGGCGCGCCACGGCAAGCGGGTGCAGTGCCAGGGTGGCGCCAAGAACCACGTCGTCGTGATGCCGGATGCCGATCTCGAGACCACGACCAAGATCATCGGCGACAGCGCCTTCGGATGCGCTGGTCAACGCTGCCTCGCGGTGTCGACTGTCGTGACCGTTGCCGGGGCTCACGGGCCGTTCCGGGATGCGATCGCCTCTGCCGCCGGTTCCCTCCAGGTTGGCCCGGGCCTGGTCGAGGGCGTCCAGATGGGGCCCGTGATCACCCCGGACAGCAGGACGCGCATCGAAGGTGCGATCGCCCGCGGGATCGCCGACGGGGCTGATGCCGTGATCGACGGCAGGGGGCTGAAGGTTGAGGGCCATGCTGGCGGCAACTTCGTGGGACCGACCATCTTGGATCGCGTGGATGCCGGAGGATTCCTAGGCTCGACAGAAGTCTTCGGCCCGGTCCTGGGCTTGACGCCTGTCGGCAGCCTCGACGAGGCGATCGAAGTGATTGCTCGGAGTCCGTTCGGGAACGCATCGTCGATCTTCACGGCGAGCGGTGCCTCGGCTCGCAAGTTCCGCAGCGAAGTGCCGACCGGGAATGTCGGCGTGAACATCGGCGTGGCGGCCCCTATGGCATACTTCCCCTTCAGCGGCTGGAAGGACAGCTTCTTCGGGGTCATGCACGGCCAGGGCCGCGATGCGGTCGAGTTCTACACCGACAAGAAGGTGGTGGTCGAGCGCTGGCCGCAGGAATGGTCGCGCCGGTTCTGACCGGCTCTTGCCGTCAGACTCGCCGGAGGCCTCTCGTGCCCTGCGGGCAGGGCTTCGGCCTCACGGCCTCATTGCCGACGGAGGCTTCTCCCAATACGACTCGTGGCAGGCGTTGCAGGCTTCGTAGATCTGACCGCCGACGTCGAACAGCGCTTCGGGGTCATGCTCGTGCGCGGCGTCGATCGCAAGGGTGGCCGCGTCGATCAGCGCTGCGGCCCGCTCCATCCATTCGCCGCTGTCCTGCGCCCGGCCTTCTAGCATCAGCAGGTTCCCCGCTTCCGCCACGGTCAGCGCACTGCGCGCCACCGCGTCCCATTCCTCTTGGCTGCCCGGCCGGATCTCATTGGTCCCTTCGGCCGTGATGATCGTCCCGACCGCGTCCCACACGACTTCGGCATTCGGGTAGACGATCTCGTGCATTAGGACTTCCACCGAGGCGACTGCCTTGAACGGAGAGGGCGGAGCTTCCGAGTCTCCTGCCGGGCTGCACGAGGCTGCCACGGCCGCAAGGGAAACCACTGCGCATCGTCGAGCCGAATTCCCGCTGTACCAAGCCATGCCGTCATCCAAAGGGTACTCTACAATCCGGCGTTCTGGTAGAGTCGGTTCTTGCTTGCGGGCAGCCCGCCTATGGCGGGCCGGGACACCAGCCCGAATCCGGCCATGTCGCTTCCAGCATTGCTCGAGTGGCTCGAGGGGACCCCGGCCAGCGTGGGGATCCGCGAGTCGATCCTGTTCTACCCGTTCGTCGAGACGTCCCATGTCCTCACGCTTTGCCTGTTTCTCGGCATGACTGCTACCTGGGACTTGCGCTTGGTCGGTCTCGCTCTGCGCCAGGTGCCGGTGTCCGACGTGGTGAACCGACTCTTTCCCTGGGCCATCGCCGGGTTCGTGCTGATGGTCGTCAGCGGATCCCTCCTGTTCCTGTCCAGCCCGGTCCGGGCCTCGCAGAACATCTTCTTCCAGATCAAGATGGTGGCGATCGCGCTGGCGGGACTAAACGCCTTCGTGTTCCACAGGACCGTTTTCCGATGGGTCGCGGAATGGGATCGGTCCGACAGCCTGCCGTTCCGCGCCCGGATGGCGGGCCTCCTGTCGCTTGTCCTGTGGAGCGCCGTCGTTGTCTGCGGCCGCATGCAGGCCTACAACTGGTTCGACTAGAGGGGTTGGCTCATGGACCTGTTCCCGCTGTTCGAATGGTTCGAAGCCACGGCCATCGGCACCGTGGTCCGGGAGTCGCTCTGGCTCTTCCCGGTCATCGAGGCGGTGCACCTGCTGGCGCTCGCGTTGATGGGGGGAACCGTACTGTTGGTGGATCTCCGGTTGCTGGGGTTCGGCCTGCGAAGCCAGCCGGTCTCGCTGCTGGCCCGGAGCGCGCAGCCGTGGCTCGTCGGCAGCTTGGCCACGATGATCGGGACCGGCATCCCCATGTTCCTGTCAGAAGCGATCAAGTGCTACTACAGCCCGCCGTTCTGGTACAAGATGGGCTTCCTCGTGGTTGCCGCCGCGTACACCTTTACCGTGCGGAAGCGCGTCACCGCGGCGGACGAGGCACGGCTGGGGCCGGTCTGGGGACGCCTGAGCGCCCTCGCGTCCATGGGGCTCTGGTTCTGCGTTGGCTTTTCCGGTCGCTGGATCGCGTTCTACTGAGTCGAGCGAGACGTGACCGCGTCGTGCGCCGGATCTGCTCGCCGGCCGCTCAGCGCCTTCGCTCGGTCGGATCGCGACCGTCCCGCGGGGCGCCCGTGCCGGACGAGCCCATGAAGAGCTTGCGCCCGTCCTCGAACGTCAGGTCGCGGCCGTTCGCCTTCTGCGTCCCGTCCTTGGCCTGATAGCCGTCCACGAGGATTACCGTGCCCGGCAGCAGCGACCGCTTCGTGAAGCCGCGCCGGAATAGCGTGTTGGGCGTCCCTCCCTCCACCATCCATTTCTCGACATTGCCGTTGTCCGTGTGCACGTCGATGTGAATCCAGGCATGCGGGTTGATCCACTCCATCTTCGTGACGGTCCCTTTGAGCTGGACCGGCCGGTTGGCATCGAACTCGGCCGAGAACGCGTGGTGAGCCAGCAACGGGACGGCTGCCGCCAAGGCGGCGACGAAACAGCAGGCAGGCACGCGGGCAGTTCTGACAGGCATCGTAGGAATCCCCGGTCGCAGTGTACTCCAAGCGATGTGTCGGTTGAAGACTGAAATTTCGCGCCGCGGAGTGCCCCGTAATGCTCTCTCGATGCCTGTGAATGCCACGCACGGCGGCGACGCCGAGCGCAGCGCTGCGTGCCGGATAGCCCCGGCGTTCTCGCTCTCGCGAACGGGCTGCGATGATGAGTGATTGCTCGACCCCCTCCGAGTCATTCGGACGGGGCTCCACGCCAATGCAGATTGAGGACAAACCCTCAGCCGGGCGACCTGCCGACTCGGTGCCGACATCGTTGGGCGGTGCGCTCAGAGCCTTGGCGCGTCATCCGCTGCGCTGGATGATCCGTTACTGGAACTGGAAGAACGCGCTCCTGAGCGCGATCGCCAGGACCTCGATCTTCTTTGCCGTCAATCTGACAGCGAGCTGGGACAGCGCCGTTGACGCTGCCCTCACCGAGATCTTCTATCGCGCGCCGATGGTCGGCACCTTGGCGTCCCTGTCGCAATCGTTCCGTCGCGTGCAGCCAGCGTGGAAGGCTAGCGTCGTCATCATGTTCGCGCTGCCGGCCATCGGCCACGGGATCGAGTTCGCGGTCCACTCGCTTCGCGGGACCGCGAGGCTCTACGAGAGCGTGCTCGTCTCGATCGTGTTCTCGATGTTCTCGGCCGTCGTGAGCTATTTCCTCCACCGGCGCGACGTGCTGATCGTCGGCCATGGCCAGAAGCCGTTTCTCCACGACCTGGTGCGGATCCCTCTCGAACTCTACGACATGCTCCTGCGCAAGCCGTTGCGGGCCATGTTCCGCCAGCCCGTCGGACTCCCCGGACCGCGGGCCGATGACTGAATTGCAGTTGGCTTGACGCGATTCGAGCACGGGCGTTCTACTGGACTAGATGCCCTCTACCCCCCCCTCCCAGCAACGCGCCCTCACGGACCGCCTGATGCAGGCCGCCGGCGGGAGCTACTCGCCCGAGGAGCGCCGGAAGTACTACATCAGCGGCCCTCAGTGGGCCGGCGCTTACGAGGGCCAGGCCCTTTTCCACGCACCGACACGCGAGCCGGTGGGATTCGAGGAGGTCATCCGCCATCTCGGGGAGATCGGAGTCCGGTGCTGGACCACGCACGACAGCGACGTCATCGCCACGGACGATCTCCTCTCGGAGCGGCAGTGGCCCGTGGTCGAGCGCATCAACAAGGCGCTCGGCGACCACGGGGTGCAGTGCTCCATGGTCACTTGCGAGACCTTCTTCCATCCCGTCTTCGCTGCCAGCGCCGCCGCGGAAGCCCCCGAGGTGCGCGAGTACGCGGCCCGGCGCCTGGAAAACACTGTCGACATCGGCCACGAGCTGGGAGCGCGCTTCGCCGTGTACTGGCCGGGCACCCTCGGTTACATGGTGCAAGGCGCCACCGACGAGACCGACACCTTGCGATGGTTCGCCGACGGACTCAATGCCGCCTGCGCGCGCGATATCAAGGTTGCAAGCGAAAAGGGTCGCGAGACGCTGAAGCACTGCCTGGAAGCGAAGCCCTTCGAGCCGCAGGCCCAGATCATCCTCCCAAGCAGCGACGCCATGCTGGCCTTCATCTCCAGCGGGCTGCTCGACCACCCTGAAATGGTGGGCCTGAATCCCGAGTTCCTGCACGAGCTGATGTGGGGCGGCGCAACGCGCGCCGTGCTGGCCCGCGCGCTGCTGTGCAACAAGCTCTTCCACTTCGACATCAATGACGGCTACCCGCTGAAGCACGATGTCGACCTGGGCGTGGGGATCGTGAACCCGCTGGACTGGCTGAACGTTCTGGTCCTGCTCCGGTCCCACGGCTACGAGGGGCCGTTCAATCTCGACTTCAAGCCGCCGCGGACCACTTCCAACTACGGCGTTTGGAAGGTCAGCTTCCCGACGGCCGTCGACCGGTTCATCACGCTCTGGAACATTGCCGGGGAGGTCCTCGAGGATTCGGTCATGCAGGAAGCGACCGCGGCGCTAAGGGCCGGGGGAGGGTCGTCCGGCAGCCTCGACGAGATTGTCGAGGGCAACCGGGAACTCCTCACGCTCCACGAGCTGATCGCTCACCGGCTGTTCCAGCTACTGGTCGGCCAGCACAGGGGGAGAGTGTTCGGCTGCTAGCGGCAGGGCCGCGAAAGCCCTGATGCGGCTCCGGACGGGGAGTGGCGCGCTCGGGAGGATTCGAACCCCCGGCCTTCTGGTCCGTAGCCAGACGCTCTATCCAGCTGAGCTACGAGCGCACGCCTAAAGGTCATTCTACACCACGTCGAGACTCGCACTTTGCGCGTTGAGCTCGCCCTGGCGGACTCGATGGTGGCCGCTGAAGGGAGGCGCTTGGCTCGGAGTCATGGCGGGCCGCGACTCGGTCCCGGGCGACCGATCCCTGGTATTGCGATCCCGCCAGCCTGCGACGGCTCTTCGGCCGGGCCCTCTCGCTTTGCGCGTCCGTCGGCGGTTGGGGGAAACTGAGGGGGTCATGCGCGAAGCCGTAATTGTCGATTCCTTGCGAACGCCCCTCGCGAAGTCTTTCCGCGGGTCTCTGAACCTGACCCGGCCTGACGACCAAGTTGCGCACTGTATCCGGGCGCTGCTCAAGAAGCATTCCCGAAAGTCGACCCCGCCGAGATTGGGGACGTCATCCTCGGCTGCGGCCAGCCACACGGGCCGGCCGGCCATAACATCGCCCGCGTATCGGCGCTGCTCGCCGGATTGCCCAGCTCCGTCGGCGGAACCACCGTGAACCGGTTCTGCTCGTCAGGTCTCCAATCGGTCGCGATGGCTGCCCACCAGATCCTGATGGAGGGCGAGGACGTCATGCTCGCCGGTGGTGTCGAGTCCATCACGATGATGGTTCCGGACAACTCCCCCCACCCGGCACTCAAGGAGCGCAACCCGGGCCTGTACATGGTGATGGGAGTCACTGCCGAGGTGGTGGCCAGGCGTTACGGCGTCAGCCGCGAGGCCCAGGACGGGTATGCCCTCCAGAGCCAGCAGCGCACTGCCGCGGGCCAGCGGGACGGGTTCTTCGACGAGGAGCTTGCCCCGATGCCGGTGACGCGGGGCATCCTCGATCGCAAGACCAAGAAGATCGCCGGCAAGGAAGAGCACGAACTGGCCGGCGACGAATGCAACCGTCCCGACACCACGATCGAAGGGCTGGCTTCGCTGCCCCCCTACTTCGACCCGGACTCCGGCCACGGCTCGGTCACCGCCGGGAACTCGTCCCAGCTGTCCGACGGGGCGTCGGTCACGCTGCTGATGTCGAGGCAGCGCGCCGACCAGCTCGGCGTTCCCTACAAGCTGGTGTTCCGCGGGTTCGCCACGAGCGGCTGCGAGGCCGACGAGATGGGCATCGGTCCGGTGTTCGCGGTCCCCAAGCTCCTGAAGAACCAAGGCAAGAGCTTGGACGACATCGATCTGTGGGAACTCAACGAGGCGTTCGCGGTCCAGGTGGTCTATTGCCGGGACCGCCTCGGGATTCCGAACGAGCGCCTCAACGTCAACGGCGGCTCGATCAGTATCGGCCACCCGTTCGGGATGACCGGCTCGCGCCTTGTCGGCACGATCGCGAACGAGATGAAGCGGCGCAAGGCCGGGCTCGGAGTCGTGACGATGTGCGTTGGCGGCGGCCAAGGCGCCGCCGGCCTGTTCGAAGGCGCTTGGTAGGCGGCGAGCCGACGTAATGGCGGGCCCGCCGTCCGACCGAGTGCGGAGGTTCCGCTAGAGCTTGCTGCAGGCGGCTGCCGCGCCGGCCGGGTCGATGGCACCCGAACCGCTCTCGACGTGCGCGATGTTCCCGTCCTTGCCGATGACGAACGTCGTCCGGTTGGACATCATCCGCTCGTTGAGGACGCCGAAGCTCTTCGAGACCGCGCCGCCCTCGTCGCTGAGGATCGCGAACTCGAGGCTCAGCGACTCGGCGAACTTCTTGTTCGTGTCGAGCGGGTCGGTGCTGACGCCGAACACAACGGAGTCGGAGTCGGTGAACTGCTGGATACCAGCCTGGTATCCCTTCATCTCGCGCGTTCAACCACCGGTGAACGCCTTGGGGAAGAAGGCCAGCACGACATTCTTCTTGCCGCGGAAGGCCGACAGCTTCGCGTCCTTCCCGTCCGTGCCCGGAAGCGTGAAGTCAGGTGCCGCGTCACCGACCGCCAGCGCCGCGACCGCCCTGCCGGACATTGCCGCTGCTGCGCCGGACAGGATGACCGCGCGTCGTGAGATGCTGCTCATGGAGTTCCCTTTCCTTCTGCAGGCCGCTTTCAGCCGCGGCTCCCAGAATTCTAGCAGGTCCCGGCTGCCTCGGGCTGCTGCTGAACGATTGCGGCCCTCGATTCGCGCCGCGGGCAAAGGGCTTGGTGGTACAATCGTGTAAACGCCCGCCGGGCAAGGGGTGGCGTTCGGTCCCGTAGCCTAGGCGTTTTTCCCGAACACGAGGAAGGCTCCAACGCCGTCCTGACGATGAAGGCGGTGCTCGGAGGCGCGGGTCGATCCCGATGTTCGACAATCTCTCAGAGAAGCTGCAGCGTGCGTTCAAGAACCTGCGCGGCCAGGGCAGGCTCTCCGAGGAGCACGTCCAGGAGGGCTTGAAGGAAATCCGCCTCGCTCTCCTGGAGGCGGATGTCAACTTCCGTGTTGTCAAGGACTTCGTCGCGCGGGTGCGCGAGAAGGCCGTCGACCAGGAAGTCCTGACCGCGCTATCGCCCGCCGAGCAGCTCCTCAAGATTGTCCGGGACGAGCTGATCGAGCTCCTCGGCACCGAACAGGCCAGGCTCAAGCAGGCCAACCAGCTGCCCACGGTCTATTTCATGGTGGGGCTGCAGGGTTCCGGCAAGACCACATCGTCCGGAAAACTGGCCCTGTGGCTGTCGAAGCAGGGCCGCAAGCCCCTGCTCGTGTCTGTGGACGTGCAGAGGCCCGCTGCCCGCGAGCAGCTTGCAATCGTCGCCAGCCAGATCGCACAGCCTGTATACCGCGGCGCCGAGTCGGAGACGACGCCTCTCGAGCTTGCCGTCGGCGCGGTCCGCGAGGCGCGGCAGACCGGCCGGGATGTGGTCCTCGTCGACACGGCGGGGCGGCTGCATCTCGACCAAGCCCTGATGGACGAACTCGGGCAGCTCAAGGACTCGCTCGAGCCTGCGGAGATCCTCTTCGTAGCGGATGCCATGACCGGCCAGGATGCCGTCAAGTCGGCCGCGGAATTCCACGGACGCATCGCCCTGACCGGAGTCGTTCTCACCAAGATGGATGGCGACGCCCGGGGCGGCGCCGCACTCTCCATCCGGCAGGTCACCGGCTGCCCGATCAAGTTCCTGGGCGTCGGCGAGAAGCCCAGCGCCTTCGAGGTGTTCCATCCGGACCGGATCGTCTCCCGGATGCTCGGCATGGGCGACATGCTCACGCTGATCGAGCAGGTCGAGGAGAACATCGACCAGAAGCAGGCGCTCGAGTTGCAGGAGCGCATGCTTGCGGATCAGTTCTCGCTCGAGGATTTCCGCAAGCAGCTGCTCCAGGTCCGCAAGATGGGCTCGCTCAAGTCGATCATCGACATGCTGCCCAGCGCAGGGCCGTTCAAGCAGATCCAGGCTGCTGACATCGACACGAAGGAACTCTCCCGCACCGAGGCGATCATCAACTCGATGACCGCCAAGGAACGGGCCAACGACGGGCTGCTCAACGGGAGCAGGCGGAGGCGCATTGCCTCTGGCAGCGGCACCACCGTGCAGGAGGTCAACCGCGTGGTCAAGCAGTATCGCCAGGCACGGGACATGATGCGCGGCCTGGCTCCGGCGGCTGCTGGCGGCAGGCGCAGGAAGAAGAACAGGAAAGGCAAGCGCAGGCGGGGGCCCGCGATGCTACCCCCGGGGCCGGTAGGGCCAGGCGGGATGGATATCGGCAAGCTGCTGGGCCGCTAGCGCTGCCCGGGCTTGCTTCGGAGGAAACAATGGTTGCAATTCGGCTTTCGCGGACGGGTGCCAAGAAGCGGCCCAGTTACCGCGTGGTAGTGATTGACAGTCGCCGCGCGCGGGACAGCCGGAACATTGAGATCGTGGGCCACTACAACCCGCGGCCCGATCCGATCGAGGTTGTGCTCAAGCGCGATCGGATCGACTACTGGATGGGCGTCGGGGCCCAGCCGTCGAAGACGGTCACGCGCCTGATGAAGCACTTCGACGAGCGCAGCTCGCAAGTCGCCGAGGAGCCCGAGGAGGCGGCCGAGAGCGCCGCTGCCGAGGAGCAGGCTGCCGACGCGAAGGCTGCCGCGGCGCCGGCCGAAGAGGAGGCGACCGCGACCGCCGAGTCCCAGCAGCCGGGCCAGCCGACCGGCGACGCGGCCGACGAGGACGACTCGGACGTCGAGATCCCGGAGGACGTGGGCTGAGGCCCGGCTCCCACCGGAAACGGCAGCGCAATCATGCATGCTGCCCGAAAGCTGCGGGGTGTTTGAACGATGGGCCAGGACACGGAATCAGTCGTTGAAATGATCGAGGTGATCGTCAAGTCCCTCGTGGACACTCCCGACGATGTCTCGGTAGAGGCGGTCGACGGCAACCATAGTTGTGTCATGGAACTCACCGTCCATCCGTCCGACCTTGGCAAGGTCATCGGGAAGAAGGGCAGGACTGCCAAGTCCATCCGGACCCTGCTTGGCGCCGTCAGCATGAAGTACAACCATCGCTACACGCTCGAGATTCTCGAGGACTAGCCGGGCGCGATCGTTCCGGGAGACGCTCCGTGCATGAAGAAGGAGGACGCCGAGTACGTAACACTGGCTAGGATTTCCCGGCCCTGGGGCAACAAGGGCGAAGTCGCCGCGGAGAATCTCTCGGGCGGCCTGCGTCAATTCGAGCCCGGTGCCCGCCTGGAAGTGCTGCTTCCGAATCGCAGCCTGCTCGATCTGGAAGTCGCTACGTCATGGGAGCACAAGGGTCGCGTGATCCTGGGGTTCTCCGGATTCGCGACGATCTCGGATGCCGAGTGCTTGCGGGGAGGTCAGGTGCGCTGCGAGAGGAGCGCGCTGGAGCCGCTCCAGGCCGGCGAGTACTATCTCGACGACCTCGTCGGGTGCAGGCTGGTGGACGCCGAGTCGGGCCGCGACATGGGCCGGGTCGAGGAGGTCTACGAGCCGCCGGGCGGCGTGCTGCTGCTCGCTGTCGTCGACGAGTGCCGCAGGGAGATGCTAGTGCCCTTCGCGAACGAGATCTGCCAGCAGATCGACCTCGAGTCGAGGCGGATCCGGGTCCGGCTGCCGGAGGGAATGGAAGACTTGAAGGCCTGACGTGCAGTTCCACATCGTGACGATATTCCCGGATTTCTTCCGGGACCCGCTCTCCTGCGGCGTCCTAGGCCGGGCCCAGGCATCGGGCCTCGTCGAGATCCGGGTCCACGACCTGAGGAACTGGACATCGGACGCTCATCGCACAGTGGATGACAGGCCGTTCGGAGGCGACGAGGGCATGGTGATGAAGATCGAACCGATCGACTCGGCACTGGCCGAGATCGGCTCCCAGTGCCCCGGCAACGCCTGCAAGGTGCTGCTCTCGGCGCAGGGGGCGCTGTTCGACCAGGCGGCCGCCGAGAGGCTTGCCGGCATGGATGCCGTCGTGCTGGTCTGCGGAAGGTACGAAGGCGTGGACGAGAGAGTGGCGAGCCACCTTGTCGACGAGGAGCTCTCGATCGGCAGCTACGTGCTCAGCGGGGGAGAGTGGGCCGCCGGGGTGGTCATCGATAGCGTGGCGCGGCTGCTTCCGGGCGTGCTCGGCAACGAGTCCTCGAAAAGGCGCGAGTCATTCGCTACCGGCGCCGGAGGGGACGTGGGGATCCTGGACTTCCCGCAGTACACGCGTCCCGCCAGCTACGACTCGCCCAACTCGGAGAGTGGCCCGTGGGACGTCCCGGAGGTGCTGCTCAGCGGCCACCACGCGGAAATCTCCCGGTGGCGTCGCGAAGCAGCGATGGAGAAGACACGCGCCAACCGACCGGACCTGCTGCCGGATGACGGTGCCGGGGTGCGCGCTACCAAGGATTAGGGCTGGTTCCGCAGCTGCGGGCAGCCAAGACGCGATACTGGAGACTGGATCATGCAGAACGCGATTATCGAAAAAGTCGAGCAGGCTCATCGCAAGCCTTCCGTGCCGGACCTGGAGCCGGGCGACCAGATTCGGGTGCACGTCAAGATCAGGGAGGGCGAGAAGGAGCGTATCCAGATCTTCGAGGGCATCCTGCTGGCCCGCAACAACCCGGGCATCCGCGAGACCATCACGGTCCGCAAGGTCAGCTTCGGACAGGGTGTCGAGCGCATCTTCCCGCTGCATTCGCCGATCATCGAGAAGGTCGATGTCGTCAAGCGAAACAGGGTGCGAAGGGCCAAGCTCTACTACCTGCGGAAGCTGAAGGGCAAGGCGGCCCGCCTGAAAGAGCGTCCCCGCAGGTAGGGCGCGTGCCGCCCGGCCCGGCGCATGCCCGCGCCGCGCCAGCGACCATCCTTCAGGCCGTATCCGCCCGGTAGCGGCGGATCGGCGGCTTGGGTCCCGGGAGGCCGACCCTATAATGTTGGCTGCGATGGGCAAGCTGACAAGGCGGTCGTTCCTCTCCTCCGCTGCAGGCTACTCCGTACCGGCCTGGCTGGCTGGGTTCCACAGGCTCAGTGCCGCCGACCGCAACAAGGTCAAGATCACCGACATCCGGACCATGATGCTCCAGGGGCCGAGGAGCTACACGCTGGTCCGCGTGGATACCGATGCCGGTGTCCACGGCATCGCCGAAGCCTATGGATCCCCCGGCCTCGGGATCCAGCAGGAGATTGACGGACTCCGCGAGCTCTTCGTCGGGCAGGATCCCCTGCAGATTGACCGTCTGTACACGGTATACCGCTACACCGACGGCAGCGCCCATGCGCAGCAGCGCGCCATGAGCGGCATCGAGATGGCCCTTTGGGACCTGGCCGGAAAGTTGCTCGACGTCCCGACGCACAAACTGCTCGGAGGCAAGTTCCGCGACCGCGTGCGCCTCTACGACCACTCGCGTCCGGACGATTTCTTCGACAAGGCCGTGCTGCGCGACTGGGCCCAGCATGTCAAGGAGAGCCCGTTCGGGATCAACATGCACAAGTTCGGCCCGCTGAGGAACAGCCCCGGCATCGATCCCGGCCGCGACCCGTCCAACCGCATGCTCTCCAGCGACGAGCTGCGGCGCCTGCGGCTGGGATTCGAGAACTGCCGCGAGGCGCTCGGCTTCGAGCACGACATACTGATCGGCTGCCACTGGGAATTCGATCTCCGGAGTGCGATCGACATGGCCATAGCGCTCGAGGACGTGAAGCCGCGATTCCTGGAGGATCCGCTTCCCGTCGCGTATTCGGAGAGCTGGAAGCGGCTCGCCGAGATGTCTCCGGTTCCGATCTGCACCGGCGAGAACTGGATGCGCCGCGCCGAGGCGCTCCCGTTCGTGGTCAACGCGGCCATCGACATCCTCCATCCGGACCTGCGCAATTCGGGCGGGTTCCTCGAGAACAAGCGCATGGCCGATCTCGCGGACCTGTACTTCCTGCCCGTGGCGAACCACAACACCGGCAGCATCGTCAACGGAATGGCCACCATCCACTGGGCCTCGACTATCCGGGATTACTTCGCATGCGAGACCCTGTTCTTCGACGGAGGGTGGATGGATGACGTCATCATCCATGACGGGCCGCTGGCACAGGGCGGCTTCGTCGAGGTGCCCGACAAGCCCGGATTGGGCATCGAACTCGATCCGGATGTTGTACAGGCCCACCTCGCCGAGGGCGAGACTTGGTGGGACTAACCCAGGCGGGGCGCGCGGTGCCGGCCACCGGATCGACTCTCGCACCAGCCTCGACCGGCGGCGGCGCCCGTCGCCCGCCCAAGAGCAAATGCCAATGCACTGGCGCCAACCTCAAGCCGGCACGTGCCGGCGGCTGATCGTCCTTGCCGGCCTCGCGGCTGCCTGCCTCTGGCAGATCGCTTGCGGGGGGAAGTCACCGCTTGCAAACGGCCTCGAGCGCCGGCCGCCTCTTTCGCCCGCCGAGGCCCTGCGATCGTTCCAGGTTGCCGAGGGCTTCCGGGTCGAGTTGGCGGCTTCCGAGCCGAATGTGGCGGATCCGATCGCCATGGCCTTCGACGAGAGCGGCCGGATGTACGTGGCGGAGATGCGGGGCTATCCCCACGACCCGCCCCCGGGCGGCGGCGCTGCCGGCCGGATCCGGCTGCTGGAGGACAAGGACGCTGACGGGTTCTTCGAGACCGCCGGCGTATTCGCTGACCGCCTGCACTGGCCCAGCGGGATCGCTTGCTGGAAGGGCGGGATCTTCGTCACTGCGGCGCCGGACATCCTCTACCTGAAGGACACGGACGGTGACGGGGCCGCTGATATCCGCCGGACCGTGTTCACGGGCTTCGGCACGCAAAAGTCCGAGGACATCGTCAACAACCTCCGGTGGGGGCTCGATCACTGGATCTACGGCACCACTTCCTACAATGGCGGCACGATCCGGCACGTCGAACGGGACGAGGGCGGCGGACTGCCGCTGGGCTCGAACGACTTCCGTTTCCACCCCGTCACCGAGGCCTTCGAAGCCGTCGAGGGTACAGGCGGTGACTTCGGCAACGCCTTCGACGACTGGGGCAACCGCTTCGGCTCGAATTCCGGCAACCCGGTCATCCACGCAGTCTTCCCTCTGCGCCACTGGGTCGAGGGCATGGAGCCGCGGAGACTGGCGGAACCCGTCCCGCTGGCGGACCGCCGGGTATATCCGATCAGCCGCCCGGAGCCGTGGCGTGTCGCCCGCAAGGAGCACTGGGACCGCTGGGTAGACACGACCCACGAAATGCGGGCGCGGCGGTTCCCACCCCGCGAACTTGCCACCCACGGCTACTACACGGGCGGAGCGGGCCTCGCGATCTATCGCGGGGCGGCGTATCCCCCGGAGTTCGCCGGGAACGCCTTCGCGCCGGAACCTGCGGGCAACCTCGTGCTGCGGACAGTTCTAGAGGCTTCCGGTGTCACGTTCCGGGGCCGCCGCGGCGCGCCCGGGCGGGACTTTCTGGCGTCGACCGACAACTGGTTCCGGCCCGTCAATCTCGTGAACGGCCCGGACGGTTGCCTCTACCTGGCGGACATG
The DNA here is from genome assembly GCA_965263255.1 of Bryobacterales bacterium. GTDB lineage: Bacteria > Acidobacteriota > Terriglobia > Bryobacterales > UBA6623 > VXMF01. The sequence continues at coordinate 3,533,498 of CBDHHA010000008.1, read as the reverse complement.
TACCGCGAAGTGATCGAGGATCCGAGCGCCATTCCCGGCGAAATTCTGGAGCATGTCGACTACTACACCGGGCAGGACATGGGCCGCATCTACCGCATCGTCCCGGACGGCTTCGCCCGGCCCGCGCCGCCGCAACTGGGCCAGGCCGATGACTTCGAACTGGTCGCCCTCCTCGGTCACGCAGATGGCTGGCAGCGTGAGACCGCCCACAGGCTCCTGTTCGAGCGATCTGCCGTCCGGGCGGCCGCGGCCCTCAGTGCCTCGGTCGTGCAGTCCCAGTCTCCCCGGGGCAGGCTCCATGCCCTGTGGGTGCTGGAGGGTCTCGACCGGCTTGACGAGGGCACGCTCGTGGCGGCGCTCGCCGATACGCTCGGCGCTATGCGCAAGAGCGCGGTGCGCATCGCCGAATCCCGGCTTCCGGACTCGCCCGCACTTGCCGCCCGGCTGGCGGCGATGTCCGGGGATCCCGATGCCGCCGTAAGGTTCCAAGTTGCGCTTGCAGTCCCGGCGCTCGGCCGCGACGACGCCCCCCGGATTCTCGCCTCCATCCTGCGCCGGAATCCGGGGGACGAGTGGACCCGCGCCGCGGTGTTCGCGGGAGCGCGGGACGATTCCCTGGCCCTGGTGGATCTGCTGCTCGGCGATCCGTCCTTCCTCTCCAACTCCGACAGCGCCGGTGCCGTCAGCCAGCTGGCCTCGATCGTGGCGACCAACGAACCGCCCGAAGCGGTTCTGGCCGTGCTCGAGGCCGCTGCGGGGGTGCGAGGCCCCCCCGGCAGAGGGATCCGCGTAGCGGCGCTATCCGGCATTGCCGCAGGCCTTCAGCGGGAAGGGAGTTCCCTCCGGGAGTACCGTGACGCTCGGGCGAGTCCGCCATTGCGCTCTGTTATTGATGACGCTCTCGCAGAGGCGGCGGCCGTCGCGGCCGACCGGGACCCTGCGGACGAGGCGGAGCGCACGCGAGCAATCCGCTTGCTGTCCTGGGCCCCCCGAACAGAGGCGATCACTGCGCTTGCAACGCTGCTTTCCCCGGACGAGGCCGCCAGCGTCCAGCTGGCGGCGGTACGGTCTCTGGCGGCTCACGGGGGAGCGGAAGTCGGGCGCGTGCTCCTCGACCGCTGGCGGAGCTACAGTCCCGCCGTGCGTCGCGAGGCTGCGGAAGTGCTGTTCCGCAGTGAGGAACGCCTGCAACTGTTCCTGGACGCATTGGCAGACGGGACGGTAGTGGCCGCGCAGCTGGAGCCGGCGCGGAGAAAGGCTTTGCTGGAGCACCCCAGCCCCGGGATCCGCGCGCAGGCGCGGCGGATTCTGTCCGAGGTCGAAGCTGCGAGTCCCGAGGACGTGATTCGCGACTATCGTCTGGCCCTCGACATGGAAGGCGATGCCAGCCGCGGCGCCGAGGTGTTCGATCGCGAGTGCGCCACCTGCCATCGGCTCGGCGGCATGGGGCACGAGGTTGGCCCGGATCTGGTCGAGCGAGCCTCGTCCTCCCGCGAGGAGCTGCTTGTTGACATTCTCGATCCCAACCGGTCCGTCCAGTCCAACTTCGTCAACTACCGGTTGGACACGGTGGACGGGCGGATCCTCACGGGCATTCTCGCTCGCGAGTACGTCCGAATCGTCACCTTGCGCAGGGGCGAGGGCTTCGAAGACACAGTTATGCGGTCTCGGATCGCCTCGCTCACCTCAATGGGCCTGTCCCTGATGCCGGAGGGCCTGGCGGACGAGATTGCGCCGGCCGAGATGGCAGACCTCCTCCGATTCGTGCAGTCACAAGCGAGGAACTGACCCGAAACGGATCCGCAGGTCGCGAGACAAAGGCTGCTGCCCCGCGTCGCTCCGAATGGACCCTACTGGTAGAAGGGCTCGCTCTCCAGCCACCGGGGACCGTACCGGGGAACCGGTTGGCCGACCTCGAGGGCTCCCAAATCCGGCGCGTCGCCCGCATACCCGTCGTTGACGGTGGGGATCCGGACCCCGGCGTCGACAGCCCTGCTGCCGGGCCTGAGGCGGAAGTCCAGGTCCCTGGCGTGGTACACGGCATGACGTTTCGAAGGGTCGGGCGGCTCCATGCGCCGGAAGATCCCGAAGTCCACTTCAATTCCGTGCTGTTCCTGTCCCGTGGCGGCCCTGAGCTCGGCAAGGGTGGCGAATGCTCGCTGGTCGTCCGGCTTCGGCTCGTAGCGCGTCTCTCCCTCTGGCGGCGAAAGCCATCGGTATTGCGCCGATACGTTCGGGTTGGGGCGATAGCCGTTGTAGTCGGAACTGTGCGCTGCGGTTGCGTTCGACCACCTCATCACTCCGCGGTCGGGCGTGCCGCGTCCGAGGAAGAGGTTGTTCCGGTAATGCATGTTCGACGTCGGGTCCCCCGCCACCTGCTCGCCGATGATCGTGTTGTGGTAGGCGAACAGCCCGGCTGCCTTCGCCGAGAACTTGAACGCGACGCCGCTGGGCACGTGATAGAGCAGGTTCCGGATGAAGTAGGCCGGGCCGCCGAAGACCGGCTGCGAGCTGTAGCCGCCATGCGCCGCGTTGACGCCGCGGTTGTTGTACACGCGGATATTGTGGACGCCGCCGTCGGTCTCGATGAAGTCGTCGCCCGACAAGTGGATGTCATTGCCGTAGATGTCGATTGACGAGGCACGCCGTTCCGGGTCCGATTCGGGCGTGCCGTAAGTGGAGATGCCGATGCCGTCGTGGAAGTAGGCGACCGCGTTGTGGGCGATCACGTGGCCCGGCCCGTACACCTTGACGGCGTAGTAGCTGCGGACCTCGTGCGATCCGTAGGGGCCCGCGCTGCGCCACAGAGGGCCCGTCCAGCCCACGAGCAGGTTCCGCTGCTCGGTGCGGCCGAGGAAGATGTTGTCGGCAATGTAGAAGTCGCTCGAACCCGCGTACTCGGTCCAGACTCCGAACCCGATGTCCTCGAAGCGGCAGTTCCTGACCGTGAGCCCGGTAGCCCCGGTGACATTCTTGAATCCAGCGAATATGGCTATGTCCGTGTTGCGGAACGTGAGGCCGTCGAAGATGTGATGGGCCGAGGCGGTGACATCGAAGAGCCGGTGGTTGCCGGCTCCGTCGAACACGACATCGCCATCGCCGGCGGCGCGAATCGTGATCGGTCGCTCTGGCGTCGCCTTGATGGTGAGCCAGTTCGTGCCGTCGAACGGCGTCATCATCGGATCGACGTAGTTCAACCTGTCGTTCCGGTAAAGGCCGGCGTGCACCAGGATGGTGTCGCCGGGCTTCACGGGGCGTTCCCACACGACGCTCCAGTCGCCGAGGCCGGCTCCGTAGTAGGCCTGCAGCAGGCTCGTGAAGTGGGGCTCCAGCTTCTCGCCCTCGTGATACGGGGGATAGACGTGCCGGATCTCCCCTCCTTCGAACGGCTGCGGCTCGGACCGGGTCGTGACGCGGACGGTCTTGACGGCCTCGCCGGCCGTACCGTCCGGATCGCTCAGCTCGAAGCGGCATTCGTACTCCGTGCCCTCCTCGAGGTTCAGGATGCTGCCGGCAAAGCCGTCCGGAACGGTGTAGTCGAGGTTTTCCCGCTTGCGGAAGACACGCTCGCCGCCGATCCGGACCAGCGGAAGCGCTTCGCGCCAGGACGAGTCGCCAGCCTTCCGGAAGGTGACCGACACGGAGGCGTTGCGGTTCTCGTCGCCAGTGATGGACCACTCGAATCCGAGATTGTGGAGCGTCGGGTGCTCCACGGTGAATCGGCCCGCCTCAGTGGAGTCCTGGGCCAACGCAGAGACCGCAAGGAGGGCGGCAAGGGGCAGCGGGAAACGCATATGGCACGATTCTAGGGCACGCCGCTGCCCCCTCGCTCGGGAAACTCGCCGCGGGCCTTCAACGAGCGCTGCGAGCCTGGGGCGACCGGGCTCCGCGCCTCGTTCTCCCGTTCCGAAGGGCGTCAGCTGCCATCCACCCGCTCGCGCATCTCCTCGACAAACGCAGGGTCGAGCAGAGGATCGTCGGTTTCGCGGCGCCAGTCCGCCAAGGCCGCCTGGAGACGCTCGAGAATCCCGGAGTACTCGGCCTCCCCGGCGACGTTTTGGAACTCCCATGGATCCTGCTGAAGGTCGTACAGCTCGAACTCCGGAGGGTTGGCGAAGGTATCGAAGGCCTCCCGCACCGGCGTCCCGGCGTAGCGTTCCTCCCGGGAGGTCAGATAGCCCAGGTCGCCGTCAATGCGATTGCTCGGGCTGCCGGTTTCTGCCAGCAGGTTGTGAATCAGCTTGTAGCGCGCGTCTCGGATGGCGCGGCGGGGAAACCAGGGCTTTCCGTGCATGTGGAATTCCCCCACAAGGTACTCGCGCCAGGAGGCCCCGGAATCCTCTAGGACTGGCCTGAGCGACATGCCCTGCATTTCGACCGCCGCCGGAGCCCCGGTCGCGTCAAGGATGGTCGGCAGGATATCGACCGTCGAGACCATCGCCTCGCTCCGCATCGGCTCCGAGACGCCTGGCCAGCGCACCAGGAAGGGGACGCGCAGACCGGCCTCGTACACGGTCGTCTTGGCGCGGTCAAACGGCGGTCCATGGTCACCGGTCAGGATGACCAGCGTGTCACCGGCCCGGCCGAGCCGCTCCATGGAGTCCAGCAGCAGGCCTACGCCAGCGTCGACTCGCAGGACCTCGTTGTAGTACCCCGCAACCCGCTCCCGCTGCTCGGGCGTGTCGATTCCCTGAAACGGGAAGACTGTCTTCTCGCTGGGCTCGACCAATGTCGCGGGAACGCCTTCGAATTGGTCCAGGAATGTCCACCCGGAAATGACTTCGCGTGTCTGCGGATCGCGTTCTCGGTAGGCGTGTGGGTCGGTGAAGTTCACCATCAGGAAGAACGGGCCGTCCTGCTCGCCCCTCATGAAGTCCTCCGCGACGGAGGCCATTCCCGCCACGTCGCGCGCATTGACCCTCGAGCGGAGGTCCCACTGGAACCGGTCCTCCGGATCGACATGCAGCTTGCCGATCAGCCCGGTGCGGTAGCCGGCCCGCTTCAGGATGTTGGGCATCGTAGCGTCGTGCAATCGGGGATGCAGGCTGAAGTCCGATGCGTTGGTGAGCCCGAACTGCCCGTTGCTGTGAACGTACAGGCCGGTGAACATCGCGCTCCGCGACGGGCTGCAGGATGCCTGCGCGACGTAGGCGATGTCGAATTGCGCGCCACTGGCGGCGAGGGCATCGATGTTCGGCGTCTCGATGACGGAGTCGCCGTAGCTGCTCAGTTGCAGGCCCAGGTCGTCTGCGGTGATGAGGAGGACGTTGAGCGGGTGCGCATCCTCGACCGGCGCTGACGAGCACCCGAACGATCCGAGAATCACGAACGTCAGTGCCGTCCGCACTCGACTCGAGGCTGATGCGAAGAATGAGGGGTACTGCATGGCAATCCTGTCCGGCAACCAAGGCGCGCTCGTCACGGCGCTGGCCGCCCTGCGGCTCTCGCAGGCACGGGCCTTACCGGCGTGATCCGCGCGCCGCATGACGCGACGCCATGTATCGTACCGCTGGCGGCGGGATCGGGCGTGCCTATAATCCGGGGATGATTCTCCGTGCGCTGATCCTGCTGGCTGCGCTTGCGACCGGAGCCCAGGCCCAGCCGGCCAACATACTGATCTTCATCGCCGACGACCAGGGAGAAGGCGACCTCTCCATCTACGGACACCCCTCTCTGCGGACGCCGAACGTCGACCGGCTCGCTCGCGAGGGCATGCGATTCGACAACGCCTTCCTGACGATCTCCTCATGCAGCCCGTCGCGCGCGAGCATTCTCACCGGGCGCTATCCGCACTCGACCGGGGCGGAGGACCTGCACATGCCCCTGCCGGCCGACCAGCGCACGATCGCCCGCCGTCTACGAGAAGAGAACTACTACAACATCTCTGTCGGCAAGTGGCATCTCGGATCCGCCGAGCAGCGGCACTGGGACGTTGTCGTCGACTGCCCCGGCAGGGAGACCGCCTCCGAGGCAATCAAGGCACTGTCCGGCCGGCCGGCTGACCAGCCCTTCTTCTTCTGGGTCGCATCGAAGGACCCGCATCGCCCGTTCGACGAGGACGCCATTCCCAACCCCCACGACCCTGCGGACGTCGTCGTTCCTCCGTACCTGCCGGATCATCCCCTGATTCGCCGGGATCTCGCTCTCTACTACGACGAGGTAACCCGATTCGACGCGCACGTGGGCGAGATTCTGGCCGAGCTGGAGCGGCAGGGAGTCCTCGATTCGACCCTGATTGCCTACGTCTCCGACAACGGGATGCCGTTTCCGCGCGCCAAGACAACGCTGTATGACTCCGGAATACGGACGCCCATGATCGTGCGGTTTCCCGGGGCCGTACCGGCAGCAACGGTCCAGAAGGGCCTGTTCAGCGTGGTGGATCTCGCTCCCACGCTCTTGGATCTGGCCGGGTACCGCCTCGATTCGGCCCAGGGCACCAGCGCAGCCGACATGTTCCGGAATCCGGAAGCGCCCGGCCGCGAGGCGATCTACGCCGAGGCGAACTGGCATGATTTCGAGAAGTTCACCCGTGCCGTCCGGACCGAGCGCTATCTGCTGGTTCGGAACTACTACTGGGAGAGGCCGCTGTGGAACAGCGTCGATTCGATCAACTCGATCACGTGGTCCGGGTACTTGCAGATGCAGCGCGCCGGCCGCTTGACCGAGGCCCAGGAGTTCATCTTCCGGGAACCGAGGCCGTACGAGGAGCTGTACGACCTCCAAGTGGATCCCATGTCACTGCGGAACGTCGCGGGCGAGGAGGCGCACCGGTCCGCCTTGAACAGCCTCAGGACTCTTCTGGACAACTGGCGGGTGGAGACCGGCGACACCATGCCCCGCGAGCCCCGGCGTGACGGATGGACTCGCGACGGCGTTCCGCTGCCGCACAATCACCCTTGGTACGAGCGGTACATCGAAGCCGGCGGCCGGAGCAGCTTCGAGAGGTTCTGACCTGCAGCGGATTGCCGGCATGGAAGGGCTGTCCATGGCCCTGGCGCGCGGCCCTGCAAGCCCCGACGATTCCGAGACAGGCCGCGACGAGTCTCAATCGGGACTCAACCGAGGGTCCACGGCTTCCGGTACTCGTAGTGCAGGTAGCCGTTCGCCTCCTCGCTGTTGGTGAATCGCTCGGTGGCTCGGTCCCACCTCAGGTGCTGGCGGGTCTTGTACGCGATGTTGGCGATGTTGGCAGTGGTAGTCGCCCGGTGGGCCGACTCGATGTCGCAGTTGGGCTTTTCGCGCGTCTTGATGCAGTCCAGGAAGTTCCGGATGTGGAACCGGGTGTCCGCGCGTCCCTCGGCATTCCTGGCATCCATCACAGGCTCGAACGAGTCCCGGTGCGCGATCCGGCTTGCTTGGTGCTCCGGAAGCGGGCCGCCTCCCGGTGCCGGCAAAGATGCCTGGCGCTCCGGGATGACTTCCCATCCGTCGTTATAGACATAAACCGTTCCCTCCGTGCCACGAAACTCGGCCAGGAACGGCTTCGTGGAACTGACCGGTGCCCCGTTGCAGCCGAAATCGGAGAAGGTGACCATCGTGGCGTCCGGGAACTCCCAGATCGCTTCCATGGTGTCGACGGTCTGGCGGTTGTCCTTGACCGCGTACTTGCCGCCGATGGCCGTGACCGACATCGGGGCGTCCCTGTCGAGCCCCCACTGGATGAGGTCCAGGAAGTGCACGCCGTTGTCGGTGAGCTGGCCGCCCGAGTACTCGTAGAACCACCGGAACTTGTAGCTGAACCGGTTGCGGTTGTACGGGACCGCGGGTGCCGGGCCGAGGTAGAGATCCCAGTCGACTCCAGAGGGTGGGCCGTCGTCAGGAGTGCTGCCGATCCCGAGCGGGTACTCATTGGCGACTCGTGCCGCGCGGGCAACGGTTACGTGCCCGATGCCCCCGGACCGGACGAAGTTCGCCGCGTCCCCGCAGTACCGGGCGGACCGGCGGTGGATGCCCACTTGAACCAAGCGCTTCGTCGATTCCGCGGTCTCGATCATGCGGCGTCCCTCGCGGACCGTCAGCGAGAGCGGCTTCTCTACGTAGACATCCTTTCCTGCCTCGCAGGCGGCGATCATCATCAGGGCGTGCCAGTGGTCCGGGCTCGCGATGACGACGGCATCGATGTCGGGCCGGGCAACCAGGTTGCGATAGTCTTCCACCAGGGCGGGCGACGTGTCGGCAATTTGCGCCGCATTTTCCATGTAGTCGCGACGGATGTCGCACACTGCGACGACCTGCTGGTCGGCATACTCCTTGCTGGCCCGCAGCAGGGAGGTGCCGCGGTTGCCCACGCCGATGAATCCCAGGCGCACCCGGTCGTTGGCGCCGAGAATCCGCTTGTAGGAGAGCGCCGTTAGCGCTGCAGCCTTGGCGAGGGTTCTTCTGGTCGTCATCTCTCAGGGATCTCCCCGTGTGGCTTCATCCTACTCTGCCCGCCGCTACAAGCGACGCTGTCGGGATCGTGCAATAGGAGCGGGAAAAGCGCTTGCCGGCAGTGCAGCGCCGGTCCGGCGGAACCTGCTGGCGCGTTGGCTGCCCCCCCGTGACTCAAAGGCTGCGGAGGCTGAATCCTCCATCCACGTCGAGCACTTGACCGGCCGAGTAGTCCAGCCTGCCATCCGCGATCGCCCGCACGGCGTTGGCGACATCCTGAGGCTTGCCCAGGCGGCCCTGGGGCAGCAGGCCGTCGGCCGCGAGCTTCCGGTACTTCTCGAGCACGGGCGCGACCATGTCGGTCTCGATGATGCCGGGCCGGATCTCGAAGACGCCGATCCCCTCCCCGGCGAGCCGCGACGCGAATAGCTGGACTGCCATGCTCAGCCCGGCCTTTGACACGCAGTATTCGCCGCGGTTCGTAGAAGCCGTGTACGAGGAGATCGAGGTGACGAAGACGATCCGGCCGCCGCCGGCAGCGAGCATCAGGTTGGCCGCGGCCTGGGTCAGGAAGTATGGTCCGCGGAGGTTGGTGTCGAGAACCTCCGCAAAGCTCTCCTCGGTCGCGACGAGAATGTCATTCCGCTCGCGCGGGGCGATCCCCGCGTTGTTCACCAGCAGGTCCAGGCGGCCGTGCCGGTCCCGCACGAACTGCATGACCGCTTCGCGGTCCGCCTTGCTGGCGATGTCCAGCTGAAATATCTCGGCACCGGTTTCCGCTCTCAGGCTCTCCGCTGCGGCCCGGTTGCCTCGGTAGGTGCCGATGACATGGTGTGTTTCTGACAGCTCGATCGCGATCGAGCGGCCGATGCCGCGGCTTGCGCCGGTGACGAGTGCGATGGGAAGTTGCTCGGGCATGGTGGGTCTGGGTGCTGTCCGCGGTCGGCTGCTGCGGGCGGAGGCGGGGGTGGGCGGGAGCGCCGCGGTCAGGCGAGGATGTCGTTCACGACCTCGCCATGCACGTCCGTGAGCCGGAAGTGGCGCCCCTGGTACTTGAAGGTCAGCCGCTTGTGGTCCACGCCCAGCAGGTGCAGGATCGTTGCGTGCAGGTCGTGAACGCTCACGGCATCCTCGGCGATGTTGTACGAGTAGTCGTCGGTCGCTCCGTGCGTGACGCCGCCTCGGACTCCGCCGCCGGCAAGCCAGATCGAGAAGCAGCGCGGGTGGTGGTCCCGGCCGTAGGCCTGCGGGGTGAGCTTGCCCTGGCAGTAGACTGTCCGGCCGAACTCGCCGCCCCAGACGACCAGAGTGTCGTCAAGCATGCCGCGCTGCTCCAGGTCCTTCACCAGGGCCGCGGATGCTTGGTCAGTCTGGGAGCACTTCTCGGCAAGGCGCTTCGGCAGCCCGTTGTGATGGTCCCAGCCGCGATGGAACAGCTGCACGCAGCGGACGCCGCGCTCTACGAGCCGGCGTGCCAGCAGGCAGTTGCTGGCGTAGGTTCCCGGCTTGCGCGAATCCTCGCCGTACATCTCGAAGACATGCTCGGGCTCGGACGACAGGTCGGTCAGCTCGGGGACCGAGGCCTGCATGCGGTAGGCCATCTCGTACTGCGCGATGCGGTTCTCGATCTCCGGATCCCCGTACTCACTGAGCCGGACGCGGTTGAGATCGGAAAGGCCGTCGAGGAACTGGCGGCGATCGTCGCGAGTGAAGCCCTCCGGATCGTTGAGATACAGGACAGGCTCGCGTCCGGCCCGGAACTTCACCGCTTGGTAGCGGGTGGGCAGGAAGCCGCTTCCCCACAGCCTCGAATACAGCGGCTGGCCGGAACTCCCAAGCGACACCATCACCACGTACGCGGGCAGGCTGCTCGTCTCGCTGCCGAGCCCGTACGAGAGCCAGGAGCCGAGGCTGGGACGCCCGGCAAGCTGATGGCCGGTCTGCAGGAACGTGATTGCCGGATCGTGGTTGATCTGCTCCGTGTGCATCGAGCGCACCACGGCGATCCGGTCGCCGATGGAGGCGATGTGGGGAATGAGCTCCCCGAACTGCTGGCCCGTTTCGGGATGCTGGGCGAAGGAGAACTTGGACGCCGCAACCGGGAAGCTTGTCTGCGCGGCCGTCATGCCGGTGAGCCGCTGCCCGCCCCGGACCGAATCGGGCAGCTCCGACCCCTGCCGCTCGCGCAAGGCCGGCTTCGGGTCGAACAGGTCCATCTGCGACGGGCCGCCGGACTGGAAGAGGTAGATCACCCGCTTCGCCTTGGGAGCGAAGTGGGGCAGGCCCGGAAGTTGCGGCTGGCCGGAGGAGGCGACCAGGTCCTCGCTGAGCAGGTTCGCGAGGGCGGCGATGCCCAGGCCTCCGGAGGTTCGCGAGAAGAGCTGCCTGCGGGTGAGGTCAAGTGCGGGTTCGCAGGTCATGGGTCACTCCCTGGTGATGGTCTCGTCGAGATTCAGCAGCATGCTCGCAACCGCGGTGTACGCGGCCAGGTCGGGCACCTCGAGCGAACTGTCGCGCGGGTATTCGCCGGACGACAGGTAACGATCCGCGTCTTCCGGACTTGTGCGGTAGCGGTCCCGGAAGCGATTCAGGCTGGATCGGAGGATTTCCGACTCCTCGCTGCCCGGACGGCGGGAGGTCGCCAGCAGGAATCCGTAGCCGAGCCGGGCCTCGTCGCTGTCTCCCCCTTCCCGCAGCATGCGCTCCGCGTAGAGCCTGGCGGCCTCGGTGTAGGTGGGATCGTTCATCAGGTTGAGCGCTTGGATGGGCGTGTTGGTGCGGACCTCCCGCACGACGCAGGTCTCTCTCGGGGCTGCGTCGAACGCCAGCATCGCCGGCGGCCCCAGGGTCCGCTTCCAGAACGTGTACAGGCTCCGCCGGTACAGGCCGTCGTCCCGGTCGTGCTTGTAGGCGCGCCAGTTGGAGAGTTCCTTCCACAGCCCGGCCGGCTGGTAGGGCTTGACCGAGGGGCCGCCGGCCCGGCCCGACAGCAAGCCCGCAATCGAGAGCGCCTGGTCCCGAATGGCCTCCGCCGGCAGCCGCTCCCGCGGGGCCCGGGCAAGGAGCAGGTTCTCGGGATCCCTCTCGAGCGCCTCCGGGGAGACCTTGGACGCTTGCCGGTAGGTCGCGCTCGTCACGATCGTACGCAGGAGGCCCTTGACGTCCCAGCCGCTCTCGATGAACTCGGAAGCCAGCCAGTCCAGGAGTTCCGGATGGGTCGGGGCGGCGCCCTGGGAGCCGAAGTCCTCGACCGTGGCCACGATACCTCGGCCGAACAGCATCTGCCAGAACCGGTTGACCGTGACGCGGGACGTCAGCGGGTGGGACGGGTCCGTCAGCCAGCGGGCGAGTCCGAGCCGGTTGTTCGGCTGGCCGGCCGGCAGCGCGGGCAGCGCGGCGGGCAGGCCGGGGGAGACTTCGTCCCGGGGAGCGTCGAACGACCCGCGGAACAGGACATGCGTCGGCCGCGTGTCCTGGCGCTCGTCCATGACCATCACGCTGGGGAGCGTTGCCACGAAGTCCTCGCGCGCCAGGCGAAGCCGCTCCAGGTCCTGCCAGGCGGAGCGGATGTCCTCCGGCGCTGCCGTGTCGAGGAAGGCCCAGCGCAGCTTCGTATGCTGGGCGGCCGTTCGCTGCCCGGCAGGTATCCGTGCGATTTCCCGCGGCGTCTCGCCGACCGCCACGACCGCGACCTGCTGGTCGCTGAGTGGTCGCAGATAGACGCGAGCATCGTCGATCAGCCCGCGGAACCTGCCCTTCGGGTCCGGTCCGTAGCCGATCCGCAGGGGCTCTGGCGTCTTGGTGGAATTCAGGGACTCGTCGATCAGGCTGACCGACTCGACCCGGGAGCCGTCAACGAACAGGCTCATGCCCGTCGTGTTGCGCGAGCCGTCGTACACTCCCGCCACATGCGTCCACTCCCCAAGGGGGATTGGCTCGGCGGATTCGATGCGCGTCCGGTCGGAGATGCTACTCGTGTCGACCCGGAGCTGCAGCTTGCCGTCGACTAGGAACAGTCCGTACCCTTTCGGGCCGGCGGCGTTGTAGCGCGCCAGGATTCCTCCCGTGGCGGCCTCCGGCCGAATCCACGCGGACAGCGTGAACGGGTCGTAGAAGTCCAGGTTCGCCTCGTCGCCGAGGTTGAAATGCCGCTGTCCGTCCAGCAGCGCGGCGCGGCCCCGCCGCCCATGCTCGGCTCCGCCGGCAGTGTCGAAGGTCCGCCGGACGGCCATCCGGTCGGCATAGGCCCATTCGTCGATGCTTGCGGGCAGGGCGTCGCCAGCGAGCCCCGCTTCGATTTCGGCGTCACGGTCCGACAGCTTCGCCTGCAGCGCCGCGATCTGCCGGTCCATCTCGTCGAGCCGCTCCTGCTGCTCGAGTGTCGGCGCGTGCACGATCGGCGGCGTGTTGCCGTACTTGTAGTACCGCCCCCGGTCGGAGACGTTGTTGAAGTAGGCGAAGAACCGGTAGAACTCCTTCTGCGAGATCGGGTCGTACTTGTGATCGTGGCAGCGTGCGCATCCGAGCGTCAGGCCCATCCAGACCGTCGCTGTCGTCTCCAGCCGGTCCACCGCGTACTCGACCTGGTACTCGTCCGGGTCCGTGCCGTTCTCCGCGTTGCCCCGGTGATTGCGATTGAAGCCGGTTGCGATCCGTTGCGACAGGGTCGGTTCCGGAAGCAGGTCGCCGGCCAGCTGCTCGACGGTGAACCGGTCGAAGGGCATGTTGGCGTTGAATGCGTCGATGACCCAGTCGCGCCATCTCCACATGTCCCGCTCCTGGTCGTTCTGGTAGCCGTTCGTGTCGGCGTAGCGCGCGGCATCCAGCCACCGGAACGCCATGCGCTCGCCGAACCTCGGCGAGGAAAGCAGCCTGTCGACAGCCCTCTCGTACGCTTGCGGGGAATCGTCGCTGAGGAACTCGAGGACCTCGTCCGGGGTCGGGGGCAGCCCGGTGAGGTCAAGTGATGCTCTCCGATGCAACTTGGCGCGCTCCGCTGCGCCCGCCGGCTCCATGCCCGCCCCGCGCAGCCGATCCAGCACGAACCGATCGATGGGGTTGCGAACCCAGCTGTCCGGTCGGTCCGCTTCCCGGGCCGGTTCGCGCGGCGGCTCGAATGCCCAGTGCTTCGCCCAGGGCGCGCCTTCCGCGACCCAAGTGCGGAGCGTCGCGATCTCCGCCGTCGTCAGAGGCGCGTGCCCCATGGCGGCCGGCGGCATGCGACGGGACTCGTCAGCAGCATCGATACGGCGGATCAGCTCGCTTTCGCCGGGCACGCCACGGACGATCGCGAAGCCGCCACCGGCCAGCGGGGCGAACGCGCCGTCCTCGGTATCGAGCCGCAGCGGCGACATCCGCGTTGCCTCGTCCGGGCCGTGGCAGGTGTAGCAGCGGTCCGACAGAATCGGCCGCACGTCCGCGTTGAAGTCGACAGGGGCCGCCCGCAGCGCCGCCGCGGAGCCCAGTACGATGAGCGGAACTGCGCGCAAACGCTTGCAGGGCACCGCTCAACATTGTAACGAGCGATGCCGGGGCCCGCGAGGCTCAGCGCGACATTCGGAACGGTGCGGCGGCGATGACGGTACTGGCTGGGGTCACTCAGGGAAGAACGGCACCAGTCGGCGGATATCCTCTTCGTCCGGCTGCCTCCCGTACTCCGTGATCTCGAAGGCTTCGGCTGCCTGGATGCTGTCCGCTGCGTCGCCGTAGCGCTTCCTCGCTGCCTCCCGCCACGCGTCGCGGATCGCAAAGCTCCGGTTGGACTTGAGCCACGCGAGCCGTCCTGCGGGATCCTTCGGCACCTGGTCCAGGATGCCGGCGTGCCAGGGCAGCCACTCGTAGAACTGCGAGACATGGGCATCGAGCGCTGCGTACTTCTTCTCGATCACGTCATCGATCGAAACCACGATGTCGGGCCGGAACGGCTGCGGCCGCGTGAATCGGTCCGAGAAGTACAGGAACAGCGGGTTCTTCCGAATCGCTGGCGTATCGCTGGCGATGTTCGGGACCGTGACCATGTAGGACGCGTCCTGGACGAGGATCCCGGTGTACCGGTGATCGGGATGGTAGTCGTTCGGCCGGGGAGCGATGACAATGTCGGCGTCCCATCCGCGGATCTGGCGGATGACCTGCAGGCGCACGTCCAGGCTGGGGACGAGCTCGCCGTCGTGATTCTCGAGCGTGATGTACTCGATGCCCAGCCGTCGACCGGATTCCCGCGCTTCGGCGCGCCGTCGGGCGGCGAGCATCCCGCCGCCTTCGGCCTGGTGTCCGGCATCGCCGTTCGTCACGGACACGAACTTGACCTTGTGCCCGGCGGCAGCGTACTTGGCGGCGATGCCACCCGCCTTGATGTCGCAGTCGTCGGGATGGGCTCCGATCGCTATGACGCGGATCGGTTCGGCGGCGAGTTGTGGAGCAGCGGTCATGGTCAGTGCAAGAAGGATGCGGGCGGTCATTGCGGTGTTCCTCGGCGGCTTCCGGCTTCGGCTGTGAACGGCCACTCGCCCTGCCTGCGCGCGATCACAAGGTACACGGCGGCGCCCAGCAGCAGCGTCCCGACTCCGAACAGCACGAATGCCGTGCCGAGCGACAGGAACACATAAATATAGCCCACCAGCGAAATGATCGCCGGAAGCGGGTAGCCCCACATGCTGAACGGCCTGTCTTCGGCTCCGGACCTGCGGCGAATCAGGAACAGCGCGATCGTGTGCCCGATGAACTGGATCAGGATGCGGGCCGCCATCAGGGCCTTGATGACGTTGTCGAGGCTAAAGAAGCTCGCCGCGACCGCGCCCGCCCCGATCAGCAGCAGGGAGCGGTGGGGGAATTCCTTGGTCGGATGCAGCTGTGCCAGCTGCTGGAAGAAGACGCCGTCCCTGGCCGCCGCGTACGGGACCCTGGAGTAGCCGAGCAGCAGGGCGAAGATGGATCCGAACGCGGTGACGACAATCATGCCTGCCAGGAGCTTGCCCGCCCAGGGGCCGTAGACGCGCTCGATGAACAGGGCTCCGAGAAACTGCGACTCCATCGCCTCCCTCCAAGGCACGACGCCGATGAAGCTGAAGGAGATCGCAATGTCGATCACGGCCACCCCGAGGATGGAGTACAGCACGGCTCTCGGAATGGTCCGTCCCGGATCCTTGACTTCGGCGCCGAGGTAGCAGACCTGGTAGTAGCCCAGGAACAGGTACAGCACCTCCGCCGAGCCCTCGCCGAGGCTCCGCAGGAACGCGAGGTCGAAGCGGAACGCATCCTCGGGAAGGTCGAAGGCGAGTGCGGGATCGAAGTGGAGGATGCCCGTCACGATCACCCAACCCGTGGTCACGAGCATCACCGACCAGAGGCAGAACATGAGCTTCGCGATGTCGTCGATTCGGCGATACAGCGCGTAGACCAGCAGCACGCAGATGCCTGCCGCGAGCAGCTTGCCCTCCAGCTCGCCCATGTCGGGCAGGAACACGCGGAGGTACTGGACCAGGCCGATGTTCCCGCTGGCGATTTCCAGCGGCCCGGCGAACAGGATCTGCCACACGAATAGGAACGCCAGCATGCGCCCCCATGTGCGTGCACCGAACCCTTCCCTCAGGAATACGTAGGTCCCGCCGGCGGCCGGCCTGGCCGCGCCGAGCTCAGCGACCACAAGGCCGTCCGCCAGCGCGATCAGCGTGCCCACGACCCAGGCGAGGTACGCCTGGGGGCCTCCCAGCGTCTTCAGGATCAGGGCGATCGCAATGAACGGCCCGATCCCGACCATGTTGGACATGTTGATGGTCGTGGCGTTGAGCAGGCCCAGCCTGCGTTGCATCGTTGACATGGGGATGGCCCGGTCGCTTTAACCGTGGAATGTACCACTTCCAATGCCGGCTGGATGGAACGGTCTCCGGACAAGGACCCGGTCCGGGATTCGCCTGAGGCCGCCGGACACCCAGTCGGGCGATCGGGCGCAGCCTCAGTTGCGAGCGTTCCCTTGGGGCGTCATCGGCTGTTACGCTGAGGGTGATCGCTTGCCGGGACGGCGAGTTGGCATCGGGGCCCGGCGGCCTACCGGCCGGCTAGTTTCGCTGGGTCCCGGCCGGCAGGTGCCTTCCCGGGCTGCACTCCGAGTCCGTGGGGCGGTAGCTCAGTTGGTAGAGCAACGGCCTTTTAAGCCGTGGGTCCTGGGTTCGATTCCCAGCCGCCTCACCACCCCCAAGACCGTACCTGTGCCCGCCCGGCCAACGACACTCCGTTGGCGGTGAGCGCCGCTGACGGCAGTTTCGACGCTTGCTTTCGCGGATTTCTCGCAGGCCGTTGCCGGACGACGTTACTGGCCGGGCCAGTGCCAGGTCGTGCCGGGTGCCAGCGGGTAGGATCGTTCCGCCCGGACCGCGCGTCCGGGCCGTGCATCGCCGGTGAGGTTGCCGTCCTCCAGCACAAGCGAGCCGTTGACGATCACGTGGTGGATTCCCTCCGGGCTCCGGGCCGGGTCCGAGTACGTGCCCTTGTCGATCACCGTGTCGGCGTCGAAGATGACGACATCCGCGTCCGCCCCCGGGCGCAGCCGGCCCTTGTTCCGCATCGCAGGCACTCTCCGCTCGAGTCGCTCCGCGGGCATGAGCGTCATCTTCCGAATCGCTTCCGCCAGCGTCAGCGCCCGTTCCTCGCGAACGTAGCGGCCGAGAACCCTGGAAAACGTCCCGAACGTCCGCGGGTGCGCCCGCTCGCCGCTCAGAAACATCCCGTCGCTGGCGATCATCACGATCGGGCTTGCGATTGCGTGCCGGACGCTCTCCTCCTTGTAGAGGGGCGGGAGGATGATGGTGCCTCCCATCCGGCGCCGCTCGGGGAATGTCTCGCGCGTGAGGGTCTCGCCCGTGCGAACCCAGATGAACTGGGAGAGCTGCTCGTCCGTGTACTCCTGCCACTCGTTGAACAGGTGGGACTGGATCAATGTCGAGCCCCGGTTGTAGGGGTAGGCCTCCGTGGTGATGTCGATGCCCGAGGCCTGCGCCTTCTCGATCAGTGCCAGGTAGTCCAGCACGCGGTCTCGAGCGCTGCTGTTGAGGTGAACGACATGCGCCTGCGCGCCCGTCTCCCGGGCCGCGTCGATCACTTCCTCCAGATTGGCGAACGTCGAGTGGTCCGTGCGCATGTGCACGTGGCAGCTGGCACCGAACCGCGTCGCGATGCGGAACATCTCGACGATTTCGTCGCGCGTCGCGCCGGGCGTGTATGCGAGGCCGAAGCCCACAGCCACCGCGCCCTCCTCCAGCCCGCGCTCGATCCTCCTCCGCAGCAGGTCCATCTGGCCCTCGGTCAGCTCGCGGGCCAGCGACTCCCCGGCCAGGCCGGGATTCCGGCCCAGCGTTGCCATTTGCCGCGAGTACGGATGAGAGATGCTGGCCCCGTAGTTGACGAGCGCTCTGCCCTGCCTGTCCCTGTACCAAGCGTCGATGTCCTCGACGCCGATTTCCAGTTCCAGCGAGGTGGTGATTCCGTCACGCACCTGCGCCTCGTAGTTGGCGAGGCTCTGCCCGTGCTGGTGCAGGTCGATGAAGCCCGGAGCGACGACCAGCCCGGATGCATCGACGACGCGCCTGCCCTCAAGACGCTGCTCGCTGACCGCGGCGATGCGGCCGGCAACGATCCCGAGGTCTCGGACGGCATTGAGGCCTGATTCCGGATCGATCACTGTGCCCCCGCGCACGACCAGGTCGAACGCGGGCTGGGCCAGCAGAGGGGCGGCCAGCATTGCCAGCAAAGGGACGATGCGTGTCACGGCGTCGATTATGGCACTCGAGCCGCCGGCAGGGTGATTCCCGCCTCGTAGCGAGGCTGCGCGGCCCGGCAGGGATAGGCCTCCTGCAGTCCGATTCCGTCCCTCGCCGGGGGTTCGGCCCCGGCGAAGGCAGCCGGAATTCGCTGGCTCGGGGCGGTCGAGACCGCGCACCGAGCCCTCAAATTCGAGATAATCGTGTCCGGACCGAAACCGGACGGTGCCCGGGAGCATCTAAGGTTCCGCACGGATGAGAGCGAGGAGGTACAGGCCCATGCGCGCGTCAATCGGCTTCGCCGCCGCCACGGCAATCATTGCCCTTTCCCCACTGGCACCGATCGCGCTCGCCGCCGACGACAGTACCGGTCCGGCGCTGGGCGTGGCGCGAATCAGCATCGTCCAGGGAGACGTCGCTACGATGCGCGGCGATTCCGGCGACTGGATCGCCGCGACGCAGAATCTTCCGATCGTCGAGGGCGACGCCGTCCACACTCGCGGCGACTCCAGGGCCGAGATCCAGCTGGCGTACGGCAACTTCGTGCGACTCGGCGGCTATGCCGAGGTCGTGTTCCTGGAACTCGGGCGGAAGAAGTTCCGGTTCCGCGTGCTTCAGGGCACCGTGGTCTACAGCGAGCTTGCCAAGAGCGAGGCCGACGTGGACATCGAGACACCTCTCGCGGCGGCCCGCCCGATGAAGCCCGGCCGCTACCAGGTCAAGGTAGGGCCTGAGGCCACGTACATCAGCGTTCGCAAGGGCAAGACGGAGGTTGCGTTCCGGGATCAATCGCGCTCGCTGGAAGCGGGCCGGATGATGGTCGTCCGGGCCGCTCCGTCCGGGACGGAGTACGAGATCCGCCGGGCCGATCCGGCGTCAGTGCTCGAGGAATGGGCGGCGGCAAGGGACAAGGAAGCCAGCAGGGCGACTTCGTATCGGTTCGTCAGCCAGGACATCTATGGCGCCGGTGAGCTCGACTACTACGGCGAATGGCGATACGTTCCCGGCATGGGCCATTCCTGGTTCCCGTACGTCACAGCGTCCTGGGTCCCGTACAGGCACGGCCGATGGGTCTGGCTGGACTACTATGGCTGGTCCTGGGTCGGCGCCGAGCCTTGGGGCTGGTCGCCGTATCACTGGGGCCGCTGGTATCGCCACTCGATCTACGGCTGGGGCTGGTATCCGGGCGCGCCGACGCTGAGCCACGTCTGGCGACCCGCCTTGGTGACATTCTTCGGGTACGGCTCGCAACTCGCCATCAACTCGATCGGCTGGTGCCCGCTGGGGCCGGGCGAGCGGTACGACCCTTGGTACGGGCGGCGATTATACAACGGCTCTGCCCGCAACGTCATCATCGCGGACAACAGCGTTCGCATCTACAACACGTACCGCAATGCCCGCGCTGCGGTCGGCGTGTCGCATCTCGCCGCGAGCAATTTCGGCAGGGGAGCCTCGCAGACTCCGAGGGCCCTGCGCCTGGCGGGCACCGCAGCGCCGTTTGCGATTCGCGGCCCGCTGCCGGTCGTTCCTGACCGCGCGAGCCAAGGGGATGTGCTGCAGTCCCGTTCGACTGCTCTGGGCCGAGCCGGCCTGACGGCAATGCGGCGGGGAGGCTCGACCGTCCTGCGGGATGGCACCTCGCGCGTTTCGTTCGATGCCCAGAGAAGCCGTGTGCGAGCGTCTGTCGAAGAGTTCCAGAGAGCCTATCAAGCCGGAACGGCGCCGAGGTCCGGTTCCAGCACCCGCCAGCAGCCGCGGGCGGCCTCGACCGGTTCCCTCTCTGCGCGGAATCCGGCCACCTCGACCGCCGCACGGGGATCGGCTCCCCGTGCCGGCGCCAGCGTGCGAACGCGTTCCGCGCAGTCCAGGGTGGCGTCTCCGGTGTACGCCCCGCGGACTCAGTCCCGGATCCGCACGTCCGTGTCCCAGGGCTCGATCCGGCAAGGGTCCGTGGCCCGCGGGAACTCTCGGACAGCCGAGCCGCAGGCCCGCACTCTGCCGCGGAGCGCGAGGCAGCGGCAGGCGAGCCGCGCCACTATCGGCTCGACCGCCACCGTACGCTCGCCGGGTTCCGGCCAATCGAGCCGCACGACGGTCTTTACGCCCCGGACGAGCTCGCGCATCGGCGGATCCGCGGGATCCAGCTCGCGATCGACGCGGGCGGCATCTTCGGCCTCCGCACCGAGAACAGCGTCCCGCACGTCGCGGTCTTCCCCGGTCTACGTTCCCAGAACGAGTTCCCGCACTGCTGGAGCGTCGCGATCGGCGGGTGGATTCGGCAGCAGCCGAGGCGGAGGCGGTCCTGCGTACTCGCCGCGATCTTCTTCGGGGAGCAGCTCGAGTTACGGCGGTTACCGCAGCTCGAGCCCTTCCTACAGTGGCTCTACGCGAGGAAGCAGCAGCAGTTCGTCGTCGAGGTCCGCCAGCCCGTCCTACGGCGGTAGCCGCTCGAGTTCCAGCGGGTCGTTCGGGAGTTCCCGCAGCAGCTCGAGCTCATCTGGAAGCTCCCGCGGCAGCTCGAGCTCATCCGGAAGTTCCCGGAGCAGCTCGTCCTCGTCCTCTTCCAGGGACCGCTAGGAGAGTCCGGCGACCGGCCGGGAACGGGCTGCTATCCTCGGTCTCTCCCTAGGCAGCGGGCGACCGGCAGGCAGGCCCTGGGGCCTGCGGTCCGTCGAGCCGGACTCCGTCCCGCTGTCTTTCTGTCGACCGGCTCGGCCGGAAGGCGAGGACCGTGACTGCACCGAAGCCAGTTCTGATCGACACCGATCCGGGACTCGACGATGCCTTGGCGCTTGTGCTCGCGATCCGCTCTCCGGCGCTGGACGTGCGGGCCATTACGGTCGTTGCCGGAAACGTCTCGTTGAGGACCTGCTCGGAAAACGTCCTTCGGATCCTAGGCGTCCTTCAGCTGGCCGCAGTGCCGCCCGTATTCGAGGGCTGTGCCGGGCCGCTGAGCCCGCGCGTGGCCAGGGCCGAGCACGTCCACGGCGGTGACGGCCTCGGCGGCGCGTCCAGCAAGTATCCCGTCAAGGGCCTATCGCTTCGGACTGGCCACGCTGCCGACCAGATGGTGTCGATGGCCCGACGGCACGGCAGCGACCTCTCGATCATCACGCTCGGGCCGCTCACCAACCTCGCCGCGGCCCTCGAGCGGGACGCGCGCGCCATGGCCCGGGTGCGCGAGGTGATTGTCATGGGCGGGTCTTTGGACGGCCGGGGAAACGTTACGCCGACCGCGGAGTTCAATTTCTACTCGGATCCGCTGGCGGCGCAAGCGGTGATCCGGTCCGGCCTCCCGGTGACGGTCGTCGGTCTCAATGTGACCGAGCGGGCCCGCCTCGGCCGCAAGCGTTTCGAACGGTGCCGGGCGGCCATGCCTCGCGGGGAGCTCGGTTCGTTCCTTGGCGACATCGCCGGTCCGTACTTCGACTTCTGCCGCAAGGCGGGAGGCGGGGACTCGTGCGCGCTGCACGATCCGCTGGCCGTCGCTGTGGCGATCGACCCCGGCCTGGTCTCGACAGCCGGAGCCACCTGCGACGTTGTGACGTCCCAGGGTCCGACGCGGGGGACGGTGGTGACCGATTCGAACGGCGAGGCCGGCTCGGCCGTGACGGGAGCGGTGGACATCGATGTCGAGAGATTCCTCGATCTGTTTCTCACGACCGTCTGCGCGCCGTGAGCGGCCGGCGGATTCAATCCGGTGCTGCCTCAAGGGCCTTCGGCCTCGTGCGCCGCTTCCGGTTCCTTGAGTACTCGCGGCCACAGCCGCTCCGCACCGGACTCGCCCTCGAAGGCGTGGCGGCTGGCTAGGAAGGCCAGCACGCTCTGCTCGCGGGCTGCCCGCAGCGCCTTGAGTAGTTCGGATGCGCCGCCAGCCGAGACAAGGCCCGCCTTGCGGACCAGTTCCTCGGTTGCATCGCAGTCGCTGATGGCCCCGAGCAGTTGCTGGGTCGACTTGAGCTGAGCCAGGATTTCCCGCAAGCCGGTTCCGTAGAACTCGGCGAAGAGTTCCAGGGTGTAGCGGAGCCGCTTTCCCTCCAGCCGCAGCCGATGCAGCTGGTCGGGCGTCCGATCGCCGTCGCAAGTCTTGCGTCGCGTCGCTAGGTATCGCTCGGCCTCGCTGGGCAGTACCAGCATTGCGTTGCCAACGCAGGAGGCCGCCGGATCCCACTCGAGGTAGCGAGTGGTGTCTCGGCCCTGCGCCGCGCTGCTCCCCGTTGCGGAGGCTCCATTCGGCTGGATCCGGCCGATCCGGTCGGTCCAGCGATCCGCGAACGCGCCGTAGCGCTTTCGCTCCAGTTCGGTGCACAGGTTCGCCTCGGCGGTCTCACGCTGCGCCGCCAGAGATTCGACGACTCCGGATTCCGGTCCCACTCCGGCATCCGATGCGAGCCCGACGGCAATGTCCCGATCCCGCACCGAACCTCCGACCGCTAGGATCGACTTCGCCCTGCGCCGCAAGCGCAACCAGTCCCGGCACTCCAGCATGGTGCGGAACGCATCGAGTGCATAGACGGTGCGACGGGCGGCGACCCGAAGATCGTGGACTTCCTCCACGCCCCGGTCCAGCCGGGCCCGCCCCAACTCGCCGCCAAGAGTCGAGACCCGGCTCGCCACCGTCCGCTTGGCGAAGGCGACGAAATCGTTCCCGCGCTCTGTCATGAACAGGAATCGGATCTGGACGCCCGAGTCAGGACAGCAGCGGGATCAGTGTTCGCGTTCGGTCCAGCCTCAGGTTGCAATGCCCACGATCCGAGCGAGTTCGGGGATCGTCGGATTCCCGTAGTACGTGCCGTCGATTTCGAACGTCGGCACCCTGCGTTTGCCGCCGTTCTTCTCGATGACGAGCTGCGCGGCACTGTCATCCTGCTCGATATCGGTCTCTTCGAACGCGACGTCGTGCTCCCGGAGGAATCGCTTCGCCCGCCAGCAGTCCGAGCACCAGTTGGTTGTGTAGACCTGAATCCGCATTGCCGCTCCCAGAATACCAGCGGCCAAGAACCGGGCGGTGATAGTGATTGCTCAGGTAGTCGTGCTCCGCCTACGATGGAGGAGGCATGCGGAACTGGATCGTCGTCTCTTTGCTGTTAGCAAGCGCCGGGCTTGTCCGAGCTGCGCCCCTCCCATCCGAGGCCAGTGTCTATGTCGAGGACATGGGTCACTTTGACGAGCTGGTTCGTGCGCAGATACTAAAGCAGAAGCTGCCACTGAGTCTGGTTACGGATCCTGATGCTGCAGACTACGCTTTGCGCGGACCAGTACTTGTCTGCCGGCGTCGAACTCGTGGAAATCCGTAGCGGCAGGATCATATGGGCTGCATCCGCAGGGACTGCCATCGCAATGCGAGGAAGAAGGCGCGACCAAGGCAGCGAAGAAGGTCCAGTTGCGGAAGGCAATGCGAAGTCGCCCGTAGTCTGACCCAAAGGACCGGTCTGGGCTAGCAGATTCATCGCTGCCGACGCAGCACTGCCATCAGACTTCAAGAGTGCCTTGCCGGATTGGCGCCCATTCAGTATATGTGGCCCTCCTGTGGATGGTGCGGTGAGTGTGATTCATGCACGTCCTGATTGGAATGAAGATCCTCATGAGGACAACTGTAGCTACGGCCAAGAAGAGGACTATTGCGCTCCCTTCCCTTCCACACCATACCGGTTTCTCAGCAGCGTCCCCCATCCTAAGGATCCGGTCCTCCCCTGCCCGAAGGCTAGCTGCATCGGCCGCCTGCTGGAGATTACGCGAGGATCGCCGGACGCTCCTCGCTCCCACGCCGACCCAACCGGCGTGTACGCTATCGAGCTCGGTCCCATGGGGATCGCCACTCTTGATCCGCAGGTCACCAATTCGCCATGACCTGGAGGACAGAGACTCCAGGGTATGCATGGCGCGGCCGAGGGCTCAGAGACGCTCCAGCCATCTCAGGATTTCGACGTTGATCCTTCAGTCCGCGGACCCCGGAGAGGTGCCGAGTTTCGGCATCGCTAGCCTAGGGGCCGTGCGCCTAGTTTGGGCATACTTCGGCCTGGATGCTGCGCTGAGACACTGGCATGGCCCATCCAGCGCCCAAACGTCAATTCCCGTCCACAGCAAGTGAGACACGGGGGCCCGGTTTCTCTCCCTGCTTGGTTCGCTTGAGGCACATCCTCCGACCGAGAAGGAAGGCGCTACGCCCACCGTCCGAGGACGGGCAGCCAGTTGCGTGCGACCAGCTCGACCAGGTTCAGCAGCCCAGTGCCAGCAGCAGCGGCCACAGGTCCATGCTGCGGTTGACGGTCCTGCCGCCGGTCTCGAACACGCTTTCCGGTGAGGGGTCCGCCCTGCCTCCGGTCGCCGCCGCGATGGAGTGCATCAGGTCGGGATCCGCTCCCCACCGGACCATCTCGGATGACTCCCGGTAGTACGCCACCTCCGGCTCCCGCGACACCTCGGCAATGCGAAACAGTCCGTACTGGCCCTCTGCCGGGAATCGCGCCTCGAATCCGCCGCGCACGCGAGTCGGCGTCGCAACGCGGCGGTAGCCCGATGGGCCGAGGGCGTAGAGTTCCGGCAAGGGACCGGGTCCCGAGATTCCGGAATGGTCGTAGCGAACCACGATCTCGCCGCTTCCCGCGTCATAGGCGGCTTCCGTCTCGGTTGACGACGCTCGCGGGAGGATGTCGCGCAGGACGTTGGACCAGAACGTGTCGAAGCCGTCCCACGCCACCCAGTTGGTGGCCCAGCGGTCCTTGGCGTCGGAGCAGAAGACGGCGGAGCGTCCCAGCCCGTACTGCCATCGCACGAAGAGAGGGTCGTCCTCAGCAGCCTTGAGAATCGTCTCCGCATCCTCCTTGGCCTCGAACTTGACCCAGCCCAGCAGCGGACCCGGCTCGGCCAGGTCCAGGCCGGCCGTGACCTCGAACTCCCGCTCTGCGGCCGGCACGAACTCCCGCTCGGTGACGGACGTGCCGGTATGCTCCATCACGTCCTTGAGCACGATCTGCTCCAGGGACGAGATGTCGAGCAGGAAGTAGGACCGGCCTTCCGCGCTGCGCGCCACGCGTTCCAAGTACGACCGGTTCACGTCCTGGCCCAGGCCGATCGTGGAGATCGTGACCTCGTTCGCGGCAGCCTCCCGGGCGAGGGCGATGCTGTCCCCCTCCTCGGAGATGCCGTCGGTAAGCAGCAGGATGTGCTTGTACACCGCGTCCTGGGGCTTGATCATGCGGAAGGCTTCGGCCAGCGCGGGCGCGATCTGCGTCCCGCCGTCGGCGACGATCCCGCTGATCAGCTGCTTCGTTTGCGCGGGGGTCTCGTTCCGCATCAGCGGGACCGCCCATTCGAACGAGTTGTCGAACGCCAGGACGCCGACGCTGTCGATCGGGCGCAGGTTCTCGACCACGCCTAGGGCCGACTGGCGGGCCAGGTGCATCTTCTTGCCTTCCATCGAGGACGACTTGTCCACCACCAGGACGACGGCGGTGCCCTCCGGGGTCCGCGGCGGCGCCAGCGTTGCCGGCAGCATGGCTTGGAGAGCATCCTCGGGACCGTCCTCGCGATCCCGGTAGAGGTTCCTCTCGCCGGCAATGAGCAGGAAGCCCCCGCCCTGGCTCACGAAAGAGCCGAGCCGCTCCTTCACGGCTTCCGGCCAGGCTTCGAAATCCTCGTTGGAGCCGATGACGATGTCATACTCCGGTCCGCCGGCCTCTGCCAGCATGGCCGGGGTCGCGGCCCGGTCGAGTTCGAACCCGGCGGCAAGCGCCACGTTCGCGAGCGGGGCGTTGTGGTCGGGCGTGTCGGGTGACACCAGCAGCGCCCGCGGCGTGCGGATCGTCACGGAACCGGCGAAATGGAGGTCGCCAGGCCCGGCCCCGCTCAGGATTCCTTCCACCAGGGTTGCGCCCGGCGAGTCGATGCGGGCCCTGGCGGTGACGGAGTTGCGCCCCCGGGAGAGGCGAATCGTGTCGCTCCCGATCGGCCGGCCCTCGGCGCGCAGCTCGAGCCTCGCTTCGGCCGCCTCGGGGCTCTCGACATCGAACTCGATCGGGAACTGTTCTCCCGTGAAGGCCTGCCGCGGCAAGCGGAGACCAGCGACGCGGAGCTGCGGCTCGGTGCGACCCTGCAGCGCGACCGTGTCGACCGGCACTTTCCTTCTCCATGCCTGGTAAACTGCCCGCTCGACGGCTCCCTCGTTCTCGAGGCCGTCGCTGAGCAGGACGAGTCTCGGGACACGGTCCGCAGGAAGGGCGCTCAGGGCGCTCGTGACCGCCGCCTCGATGTTCGTGGAGCGGCCCGCGTCGGGCTCGCGGAGCCTGCGGAGCGGAATCGTGCCGAACTCGAGTTCCCGCAGCGCGTGGCCGCTGCGCGCAGCCCGAGCAGCGCTCGTCCACTCTGCCTGCAGGGTACGCTGCTCCGCAGGGATGCTTGCCGAGGCGTCATTCAGGATCGCAACGGCCGAGTAGGTCTCCAGGATTTGCCATTGGGGCCGGCTTAGCGCCAGGCACACGGCAGCCAAGGCCAGCGCCTTGAGGAGCAAGCCGAGCTTCCTCGCGCTGCGACCCCACTCCCACGTGAGCCACGCTGCCAAGGGAACGAGCAGCAGGACCGGCCATCCGTTCGCAAGGGTCATTGGCCGCTCCCGGAACCCATGCTCGCGGCCTGCCCCGGGTCCAATGCGAGCCGGCGGCCCCGGCCGAATCGGATCCAGTCGTACAGCAGGATCAGGGCTGCGATCGAAGCCAGCCAAGGCCAGGGCAGCCATGGCGCGCCGCCGCCCGATACCGCCGCCGGCAGGCCAATCCCCACGTCGTCGGCGGGCTCCCACCGGGTCGAGGGAATGTCGGGCTGGCGCAGGAAGAACGTCATGCGGCGGTTCTCGGTTGCCACGCGGTAGGTCCCCTCCTGACCCGCGTAGAACCGTATGCTGTCCCCTGCGAGGATCCAAGGAACGGGCTCGCCGCCAGCCGTGCTGACAGAGATCCGCTCCCGCGGCGCGCCAGAGGCGTCGACCTGCACTGGCCCCGGCGCCCGGGCCTCTACCGAGTCGGCGCGGAATGCGTTCGAGTCCAGCCACGCGATCGCATTGGCGAACAGCAGCGGGGCGGCCAGCCGGTTCCTGACGGCCTCCCCGGCCAGATCGAAGCCGAAGGCCACCATCCGGCTGCTCTCGGTCTCGCGCGCCACGATGACCGGCCCCCGTGACGTGCTTGCAACGACGTCGTCCAGCTCCTGTGTCTCGAACACCCGAGCGCTTGAGGGCGTCAGGTCCGGGTCCCGAACACCCATTGCGAGAGGGTGGGAGGGCGACCATTTCTCGATCGGTAGGTCGCGAACGGTGGCTGCCTCCACCATCGGCGAGGGACTGCCCGGCGGCAGCAGGTAGACCGCCTTCGCGGACCCGCCCCCCTCTGTGCCGCCGGCCCAGACGTGGATGGCATCCTGATCGAGGTCGTTGCTCGAGTCCACGAAGCTCGCGTCCACACGGACGCCGGCCGCCAGCAGGGGTGCGAAAGCATCCTCCGCTCCCCCGACGACCTGGAGGCGCGTGCGCCGTACAGAGGGGATTGCGATCTCGGCTTGATTGTTGGCCGCGTAGGAGTCGGTCTCGACAATCCGCGCGGTCAGCCGGCCGGGACTCTGGGTCGTGAGCGTGAACTCCATTTCGGAGTCGCCGCCGGGCCCGATCGAAATGTCACGGTGTCCCAGTTCCTTGTCCTCGAAGAAGAAGGCGAGGCGGATCGTGGAGTCGGAGTCCGTGTAATTTCGCGCGGCCAGTTCGACGGTCCACCTCCCGGCCGTGCTTGCGTCCGCAGTGGCGCGCAGCGTCAGCAGGCCGTGCGAGTCGACGGGCTCGCCGGTCGCCAGGTGGCGGATTCTAGCCAGGTTCCCGGTGCGGACCGCACTGCGATGCTGGCGTCCGGGACCCACATAGACCGTCTCGGAGAACCGGGCCGACTCGGCAGGCAGGCCGGCCCCGCTGTCAAGCGCAAGCCGCAGCGTGCCCTCCGCCAGGTCGAACGCCGCCTGCAGGTCCAGCGCCGTCCTTCCGGGCTCGGCCGCTGCGATGGCTTCCCGCAGCCGCTGCCGGTCCTGGGTGAACGGCACGTGCACGGCCGGGGCCCCGTCTGCTTCGATCAGCACGACGCGGTCGGATGCCGGGATCCGCTGCAGGTAACGCAGCGCCAGGGCCTTCGCCTCATCCATCAGCGGGTTCCCGTCCTCGTCAGCAAGTGCCATCGCTGCGGAAGTGTCGAGCAGCAGCACACGATGGACCGGTCCCGCTCCGGCGATGTCCGGCCTCGGGTCTGCGATGGCGAGCAGGAGGAGCAACAGCGCGACAAGCTGGAGCAGCAGCGAAAGGGGATGCTGGATTCGTTTGTGCCGCTGCCTCACCGCTGGAGCGGGCCGCCTGGGCCAGAAGCGGAGCGTGGAGACCAGCACCTGGCGGCGGGAGCGGTCGTAGAAGTAGAGCGCGACCAGCAGGCCGGCGATGGGCAGGAAGAGCCCCAGCAGTTGGCCAAGCGCGAGATTGAGGAGTCCCACGGCCCTAGGCCCGTCCGCGTTCCAGGTGCCGCCCGCCGCTCAGCTGGGTCGCTGGTAATCTGCCGGAACAGAGCCTGCTCCAAGGGAGTGGAAGTCGAAATGTGGAGATAGTGTGCACGCGAGCGAAGCGCGTGGCGCTCGAGTCCCGCGCAGAAGTCGTCGTAGGCTTCCCGGAACTCGCGGGCCGAGGAGTCGTCGAGGCTGACCTGCATCACCGTGCCCGATTCCGCATCGTGCAACTCGAGGTCGCCGCGCCAGGGCGGATCGCGGTCCGCCGGCCCGGCCAGTTGCAGCAAGTGCACTTCGTGCCCCTCGTTGGCCAGGTGTTCCAGCGGCAGGGGCTCTCCCGCCGGGTCGAGGAAATCACTCAGCACGAACGTCAGCCCCGGTACCCGGTACTTCATCAGATAATCGCGGACCGGCCGCTGGAACGATGTCTCGCCGCCGGTCTCGAGGGCGGAAATGTAGCGGGCTGCCTGGGCATAGCGGAGTCTGCCACCGTGCGCGCGGAAAGATTCCGCCAACTGGCTGCCGAACGGCTGGAGGACGATCGTCTCCAAGCGCACCAGTCCGACATAGCAGAGCGCCGCGGCGAGGCGGCATGCGAAGGCGAACTTGGATTCGGAATCTCCGTGCCCCCCGCAGGCCATTGACTCGCTCGTGTCGATGAGGATCCGCACCGGGATCCGGGGCTCGGACCGGAAGAGCATCAGGAACAGGCGCTCCAGCCGCATGAAGGCTCTCCAGTTGACCGCTCTGAGGTCATCGCCGCGCTGGAAGTGACGGTGATCTAGGAATTCGTGGCCGACCCCTGCGTACCGCGAGACGATGTCCCCTCCG
The DNA here is from genome assembly GCA_965263255.1 of Bryobacterales bacterium. Lineage (GTDB taxonomy): Bacteria > Acidobacteriota > Terriglobia > Bryobacterales > UBA6623 > VXMF01. The sequence goes on along the minus strand of CBDHHA010000008.1, from coordinate 3,504,021 downwards.
ATACGGCCCTGAAATGACTGGCTCCAGCGAATCGTCAGCCGTTCGAGCCGCTCGAGCGTCGCCCTGCTCAGCAGCTCAGCCGGGGCTCGCATCGCTCCAGATTAACAGGGGGGGCGCCCACCCAAGTGCACGCCGGGACGAGCGCGGTCGCTGCCATGAGGCAGAATGCGAGACGGAAGAGGAACAGGACCAAGTCGCCGATGTCACCCAGAGGTTCCATCCACGGGCAGCCAGGCACGGCACGAATGCGCCTCAGGCGCTCCGACTGCCCGTGCTAGTCTGGCTATTCCCGTAATGCGAATCAGCCAGATGCTCGCGGCTGGATCGCCGACGATCTCCTTCGAGTTCTTCCCGCCGAGAGACGACGCGGGTTTCGACAATCTCTTCCAGACGATCGACGCGTTGCGGCCCCTGCAGCCGAGTTACGTATCGGTCACGTACGGCGCGGGCGGCTCCACCCGCAGGAAGACGATCGAGCTGGTTCGCCGCATCAAGCACGAGATCGGCATCGAGTCCATGGCGCACCTGACCTGCGTGGGCGCCTCACGCGCGGAGATCGACGAAGTGCTGGACAGGCTGGAGGAAGGGGGCATCGAGAACGTGCTGCCGCTCCGCGGCGATCCCCCGCAGGGCCAGGACCGCTTCGAGCCTGTTGCCGGTGGCTTCCGCTACGCCAGCGAACTGGTCGCATTCATCCGCCAGCGCCAGCGTTTCTGCCTCGGCGGCGCCTGCTATCCGGAGACCCATCCGGAGGCCTCCAGTCCCGATTCGGATCTCGCCAACCTCAAGCGCAAGGTCGATTCCGGCGCGGAGTTCCTGATCACGCAGCTGTTCTTCGACAACCAAGACTTCCTGCGCTTCCGGGACCGCGCCTCGGCGATTGGCATCGGCGTTCCCATCCTGGCCGGGATCATGCCGGTTCGCAGCCTGGCGCAGACGCAGCGTTTCGCGAGCATGTGCGGAGCCCGCATACCGTCGGACCTGCTGCAGCGGCTCGAGGCTGTCCGGGACAGTCCGTCGGAGGTCCGGCGGGTAGGCATCGACCACGCGACGCACCAGTGCCGGGACTTGCTCGCGGAGGGGGTTTCAGGCCTCCACTTCTACACGCTGAACCGCTCGACTGCCACGATCGCGATCTACCGCAGCATCCGTGGACAATTGCCTGCCGGGTCGCCGGCCGCCTGATCTCAGCCTTCCGGGTACTCCATCGTGAGCGGGTCCGGCAGGGGGATCGAACGAATCCCCCCTTCCCCCGCCAGCGACTCGAACGAGAATTCGGGCCGGTCCGGGTTGCCTGCCAGCACGGCGTCCCTGGCACCGGCCACCAGCACGACGAGCTTCTCCGGATGGAGGTGGTTCTGCGCGGCCTCCAGCACGTCCTCCGCGCTCACGTCCGCGATGCGCTCCCTGTAGGTCTTCCAGTAGTCCTCTTCGCGGCCTGTGAACTCGTCTTCCGCGAACGTGCCCGCCACCTGGCCCGCGGTGGCGAAGAACCGGGGGAATATCTCGACCTGGTAGTTCTTCGCTGTGTCCAGCTCCTGCGCCGTGACCTTCCCTTCCTGCATCCGGCGGATCTCCTCCACGAGGATCGCCGCAGCTTGCGCGCAGGTGGCGTTGCGGGACTGGAAGCCGGCACTGAACGTGCCCGGATAGTATGTCCCCGGCTGGTACCGCGAGTACGCGCTGTACGCCAGCCCTTCGTCCGAGCGGATCCGCGTCATGATGCGCGACGTGAATCCGCCGCCGCCCAGCACGGAATTCATGATCCGGACCTTGAACGCGTCCGGGTGGTCCCGCTGGATGCCGACATGTCCTAGCCGGACATGCGACTGGTTCACCTCCCGGCTCGACTTGTCGACCACGTAGACTCCTGGCTGCGGCTCGTGGGTCGGTGCCGGGATTGCGGGCGGGCTCCCGCTGGCGGCCGGCCAGCCCTCGGCCAGTGCTGCGTCGAGACGGCGAACCATGTCGTCCGTGTCGAAGTCCCCGGCCACGGAGAAGTACATCCGACCGGGATCGAGGCTGCTGCCGTGGACTTGCCGCATGGCCTCCGGCGTGATCGACTCGATCGAGGATTGCGTCGATTGAACCGTGCTGAAGTGGCTTCCGCGCATCAGCCTCGCGAACTCGCGGCTCAGAATCGCATCCAAGCGGTCGTTGCGGCGGGCCAGCCCCTGCAGCGTCCGCGCCCGGGCGATCTCGAGCCGCTCCGCGTCGAAGCCCGGGTTCTTGAGCATGTCGAAGAACAGGTCTAGAGAGGCGTCGAGGTTCTGCGCCAGGCAGTTGACCGAGGCGCGCCCAGATGTCGAGCCGATGCTAGTCGCCAGCTGTGTCGCCAGGAAGGCGGCCTCCTCGTCGAAATCGGCGGCGCTGCGCGTCGCTGTGCCGCCCGAGCGCATCTGGCTGCCGGTGAAGGATGCCAGCCCGGCCTGCTCGGCCGGCAGCTGGTAGGACCCGGCCCGCAGCGTCAGGGACACGCTCACCAGCGGGAGCTGATGGTCCTCGACGAGGTAGGCGATCGAGCCGGACGCTAGCTCGCGCCGGTAGGCGGACGGCTCGGGCGGATCGAAGTCCAGCTTGGGAAACGATAGGTTCCGGGGATGGTCGGGCAGCCTTTCCTGCGCTATTGCCCCGGTTGCGAATGCGCTGCCGACAGCAGCCTTCAGCCAGTCCCGGCGCTTCATCGCGCACCTCCTTGCGAGGGCCGTCCCGGGCCCGGCGGCCGGCCTCCGGGAGGTCCCGCCCCTTCCTTCGTGTAGTACAGCGCGACCGTCCGGTTGGTCTCGGTGAAATAGCTATTGGCGACGCGCTGGATGTCGTCGGGCGTGACGGCCTGGATGCGGTCCGAGAACGCGTTGATGTTGCTCCACTCTCCCAGTGCCTCGTAGGTGAGCAGCTGGAGCATCAGGCCGAACTTGGACTGCAGCTTGCGGAAGTCGCCCGCGAGCTGCTGGTTCTTGACCTTCTGGAGCTCGCGCTCGCCGACAGGCTCGCGGCCCAGCAAGCTGAGTTCCTCCAGCAGTGCGGCCTCGACGTCTTCCGGCGACTTTCCGGGGGCGGCGACGCCGCTCACCTGGAACGAGCCGTCGTACTTGCGCCCGTCAACTCCCGCTCCCGCCTGCACGGCGACTTGCTGCTCGAGGACAAGGGACTTGTACAGCCGGCCCGTCCGGCCGTTCAGGATCGCCGAGAGCACGATCAGCGCAGGCTCGTCCACATGCGCGTCCGGAACCGTGTGGAACCGGATCGACGCTTGGGGGCGGGTCTCGGCGTGCCCGATGAGCCGCTGCTCGGCCTGCTGCGGCACTTCGCGGGTGCGGACGGCCTCCGGGGCTGGGCCCCTGCGCTCCAAGCGTCCGAAGTACTTCTTCGCGAGGTCCTTGACTTGCTCGATGTCGAAATCGCCCACCAACGAAGCCACAAGGTTGTTCGGGGAGTAGTAGCGGTCGAAGTACTCCATCGCCTCGGCCCGGGTGATCGCGTCGAGATCGCTCGGCCACCCGATCACCGGCCAGCCGTACGGGGAGGAGACCCAGAACATCGCCTCCAGTTGCTCGTTGAGCTTGCCGGTGGGCGTCGAGTCGGTCCGCAGCCGACGCTCTTCCCGCACGACATCGCGCTCGGCATAGAATTCCCGGAACACCGGATTGCTGAGACGGTCCGACTCCATCCAGAACCAGAGCTCCAGCTTGTTCGACGGAACGTTGATGAAGTAGATCGTAAAGTCGCTGGTCGTCCCGGCGTTCATGCCGGACCCGCCGTTGGTCGTGTAGACCTGCGAGAACTCGTCCTTGACGATCAGCTCGCGCTGCTCCGCGAGCAGCTGGTTGAACTGCTCGAGCAGCGCGCTGTGCTCCGGGCTCCGATGGGCCGGGTTTGCCGCGTCGTCAATCAGGCCCCGGCGCTGCTTCTCCAGCAGGGCCGCCCGCTCCGCCTGGATCCGCTCGCGCAGCGCGTCGAGCTCCTCGATGATCTGCCCGTCCCGCTCGATGTCCTTGGTCCCGATCGTCTTCGTTCCCTTGAACATCATGTGCTCGAACAGGTGCGCCACCCCGGTGGCGCCGGGCCTCTCGTTGACCGAGCCGAACTTCGCGATCCATCCGGCGGCGACGTTCGGGTCTCCGGGCTGCGGCAGCAGCAGGAATGTCATCCCGTTGTCGAGCGTGAACTCCTCGACTTCCACCCGCTGGCCGGCCAGCGGGATGGCAAGGAGCAGCGTGCACCACAGCACGCGTGACAGTCGATAGCCCATGGGTCCCTCCCAAGTATGACGCAGCGCGCTGAGAGTGGTTCCCCCCGCTCGCGCCCGTTGCGCGCCGGGTGATATCCTTGCGCCACCGTGGACTGGAACCTGATCAAGCGCCTTGCGGCGAGCCTCGCGCCCGGAATTTTCATCATCGGCTACGTCATCGGGACCGGGAGCGTCACCACGATGAGTTCGGCCGGTGCCAGCTACGGCATGTCGTTGACGTGGACCCTCGCGCTGGCCTCGCTCTTCACGCACCTGATGATCGTCGGGATCAGTCGTCTGACAATCCTGTCCGGCGAGACCCTCCTGCATTTGTTCCGGACGCACTTCGGCGCGCCTGTCACGCTGCTGCTGGTCGCCTCGCTCGCCGCGACGCAGCTGACTTCGATCATCGGGGTCATGGCGATCGTCGTCGACGTGCTGCGGGAGTGGGCCGGCTCGGCGCTCGGCCTGGCGGTCAATCCCCTCGGGGCCGCCGTGTTCTTCACCCTCTTCCTGCTGACCCTGTACTGGGTCGGCCGCCATGGCTTCTTCCTCAAGGTCCTGGCGTCGCTGGTCGCGGTGATGGGGGTGGCGTTCTTCTTCACCGCAGGACTCGTGCTGCCGGAGCCGAGAGAACTCCTCGGCGGCTTCGTGCCAGGGATACCGGAAGCCGGCAATCCGCGTCTTCTGATCGCCGGAATGGTCGGCACGACCATGGCCTCCGTCGTGCTGTTCACCCGCAGCGTCCTCGTGAAGGAAGAGGGCTGGAAGCCGTCCGACCTGCCGCTTGTAACGCGCGACTCGGCGTTCTCGATGACCCTGCTCTTCTTCCTCAACGCGGCGATCATGGCCTGCGCGGCCGGCACGCTGCACCGGCAGGGGATGCGGATCGAGGCCGCGATCGACATGGTCAAGACCCTCGAGCCGCTGGCCGGCGGCCTGGCCACGGGCGGTTTCGTGATCGGCATCCTGGCGGCCGGGCTGTCGTCCCTCTTCCCGAACTACCTGCTAGGTCCCTGGATGGCGGCCGACTACCTCGGCTTGCCGCGCAACATGGCTCGGCTCGCCTTCCGGGCCATGGTGGTCGCCGCCTCGCTGTTCGGGCTGGTGGTGCCCGTGCTCGGCGGTAGCCCGGTCCAGATCATGATCGCCTCGCAGGCGCTCAGCCCGATCGCGATGCCGTTGCTAGCGCTGTTCGTGCTGATCCTGCTCAACAAGCGCGAGGTGACTTCGAACCGGCCTCCCTCGCTCGCGCTCAACGCCGGCCTCGGAATCACGGTCCTGTTCTCGTTCTACATGTGCTCCATCGCCCTGCAGGGCTTCTTCGGAGCCTGACCTGCCGGATTGCAGCCCGCAGGGGCGTCAGGCGGAGTGCTTGTTGCGCTCCACGTGGGCAAGGGCCGCCGCTGCCGTCCGCTCGTCGACCATCCTGCGGTGCCGGTAGTAGGAGACAACCTCCCGAATCCGGTACAGGCTGTGAACCGGGTAGCCCCGCTCCCGCAGCGGTTGGTCGCCGCCCTGTTCCCGGTCGACGACCACCAGGATCCGCGTGACGTCGAGGCCCGCTTCCTTCAGGTAGCGGGTCGACCAGACCTTCGTCGCCCCGGACGCGATGACATCGTCCACCAACGTGATCTCGCGGCCCTCGTCGCACACGCCCATGTAGGCGCTCGTGCCCGAATGGCCGCCCGGATAGTCGGCAGGACGCTTGCGGAGCTGTCCGTAAGCCAGCCGCTGGTCGGTGCCGCGGGAGGCGAGGGCCGCTGCCAGGGCTAGTGGCGTGGCGGTGTCCGGGATCCCGACGACCTGCTGCCGACTGGGCGAATCGCCGGCGAGTTCGAAGATCCTGCGGTGCAATGCCTGGCCCAGGGCATGGAGAAGGTCGAGGTCGTCGTACAGTCCGTGCCGCAGGTCGATGAATATCGGAGTCCGCAGCGCGTACTCTTCCCGCACGCGGTCGCCCAGCAGGATCAGGCCGCGTTCCCAGAAAGCGTCCAGGAGTGGGTCCGGTGGCATGGCTTCTTGGGATCGGCGAGCCGGATTCTAGGCTACCAGCGCGTTCCGCAGGACGTCACCGCCGCCAGCAGGGTTCGCGGGAGTCATCTCCTGCCTGGCCTCGCGGGCCGAGATCCGAAGATCAGCGGGGCATCCTAACTGCGGGCATGTTGTCCACGAATCCTGCGCCGTCCTCGCGGAGCTCGGCGATAGCCAGCGCCCGCAGGCGGTCCAGAGTGGGACGGAACTCCGGCTTGACGGCAAGGTTGTCGAGTTCGTCCGGATCGCTCTTCAGGTCATACAGCTCTTCGAGGTCATGCACCAAGGGCCGAACGTACTTGTAGCGACCCTCGACCAGCATCACGTACCACGGGACGTTGGAGTGGATGACGTCCTCGCCCGTTGGAATCGTGTTCGTGTCCGAGCCGTACTTCCGGCCGGTCGCTGCAAGCAGGACCGGGTGCGGCCACTCACGGTCCGGATCCTCCAGCAGCGGCGAGAGATCCTCCCCGTGCATCTCCCAGGGCAGGTCGATTCCGGCGAAACGGAAGATCGTGGGCACGATGTCCACTCCTGCGACCGGCCTCGGGCTCACCGCGCCCTCCGGAATCCGGCCGGGGAACGAAATCACCAGGGGCGACCGTATCGTCGCGTCGTAAGGCGCCACCTTCTGCCGGAATCCGTGCTGCCCCCAGGCGAATCCCTGGTCCGATGTCCAGATGACCAGCGTGTTCTCGCGCTGGCCGGTCTCCTCCAGGGCCTTCATCACGCGGTCGATGCCTTCGTCCAGAGCCAGGACGCCTTGGTGGTACTGGCGCGTCCAGGAAGTCAGCGAGCGACCCTGGTGCATTGGAGTCCCGTCCGGGCCCCGCCGCCAGAAGCTGATCTTCTGGGCCCAGTCCGGCTTCCCCGGGCGCGGAGGGAAGATGTCCTTCGGCGTGTCGAAGTCGATGCCGGGGTACTCGTCCAAGTGGCGGTCGGCCGGCGTGAAGGGGCCATGCACCGCCCCGTAGCAGAGCCAGAGGTACCAGGGCTTGTCCTCATCGCGGCCGCTGCCCTTGATAAGGTCCACCGCCCAGTCGGTGTACTGGTCCGAGGAGTAGCGTTCGAGCACCTTGGTCTCGCCGCCCTGGTAGGTGATCGGCTGGTTGTAGTAGTAGTTCCCGCTCGTCGCCGTGTACTTGGGCCGGTTCCAGACGATCTGGTAGTCCCAGTCGCGCCCGTAGCCGGTGTCAACGCCTGTGTGCCACTTGCCGATCTGGGCTGTGAAATAGCCGTTCTGCCGGAAGACCTTGGGCCAGAACGGGCTCTTCTCCGGGTCGTAGGTGCTGCCCGGGTAATCCCCCACCATGCGCATGGACTCCACGCCGAACTGATGCAGCCCGGTCAGCAGGGTGGCTCTGGAGGGCATGCACCAAGTGCCGATGTAGGCGTACTCGAAGCGAACGCCCTGAGAGGCGAGGCGGTCCATGGCCGGCGTGCGGACCCATGGATACGACTCCGGGTAGGCTCCGACTGTCCTGTAGGAATGGTCGTCGGTGTAGATGAACAGGACGTTAGGGCGCTCGGGTGTCCCGGCGGCACTTGCCGTGACGGACATCGCAAGAAGCGCTAGCACGAAGGCTGACTTGCGGGACGAAACGGGGCTGGTGGTCATTGCGCTCTCCGGTTCAGGGGACACGGAACGCCTGATTGTACCCCTGGCCGAATGCCGCGGCACCCGAACGGTGCAGGCGCTGTCGGCGGGCCACCACCACCCGCTGCGGCATTCGGTTGCATGCTAGTACGCTGTTGGTGGAACGTCCGTAGCTGTAGCAGGATCCTGAGGATGGCAACGACAGTCACGCTGGACTCCGAAATTGTTCGCGCGGTCCAACGCGAAACAAGCGAGACGCGCAAGGCGACTGCTGTAGAGCTCGCGCTCACCGAGTTTCTGCGCACGCAGAGGCTACGCAGGCTCGGCGATCTGGCCGGGAAGGTGGATCTTCGTTACACGAACGAGGATCTGGAGCGTCTCGAGGATTGCTGATCCTGCCGGGCACGTCCTGCTGGATCGAATCCTCGAGTCCCCGTGGCGAGGCCGCCGTCGGCCGAAAGATGCAGCGATGGCTCGCGGCGAAGCGCTTGGCCGTCTGCGCCCCGGTCCGCGCCGAGATCCTGCGCAGGGCGTGCCGCTGACGGCTCCCACTCCCACCGACGGGCATGAATCGATCGGGGCATCGTCGCATCCACGACCGACCGAGGAAGGCCAGGCGTTCGGTCCGATAGGGACCGAACTCTCGTGTCGAGGCCATCGCACACCGGCCCTCGCCCGGGACGGCGTTCCGGATTCATCCGGAGCGTGCGATCCGGCGCCGCCAGTGAAGTGTGGCGAGCTGGCTACAAGCGGAGTTCCCACCCCTTGCGGTATTGCGGCTTCACCCACCTGTTCACGTCCGAACCATTGGTGAACTCGCCCGCCTCGTTGTCCCACATCAACTTGCCTTCGTAGTGAACGGCTGCCGCTCCCAGCACCAGCCACTCTGTGAAGGGTGCCGCTAGGTCGAAGTTGGAGCAGGCCGGGGCGCCGCCCTTCGATGCGCGGATCCAGTCATTCACGTGAGCGGTCGTGTTGCTCCCGGTAGAGGCTCCTGGAGAACGCGACAGGTACGCGGTCGGCAGCTTGTATTCGGCCCATCTGGAACCCGGCAGCAGGCCGACGCCTTCGCCGCGGCCACTCGTGCCGAGATAGCCCTTGGATCCCACGAAGATGCAGTTGTAGCCGCTGCCCTGGGGCGGACGCGCAGGCGTCCCGCCGGGCCGCCGGCCCCTGGACGGGCCGACCTGAGGCCCCTCGCCGTCGATCTTGCGGGCCTGTTCCGCCGACATTCCCTCCGGGAGATACGCGTCGCCGAAAGTGTTGTGCCAGTAAACGGAGACCGGTGGCATGTTGCGGCGCGCTGCGAAATCGAAGCGCAGCGTCAGCTTGTCCGGGAAGGTGAACGGAGGCGACGAGTCCTTCTCGACGCATTCCACGCTCAGCAGGCTCTCCGGTCCCAGCTGCAGCCCCCAGTTCGCGGGGCCCAGGATGTGAATCCCCCAGTCGCCGATGAGCCCGGATCCGAAATCGTGGAAGCCGCGCCAATTGAAGGGCAGGTAGAAGCCGTACTTGGCCGGGTCGAATCCGCCCCCGCGGGGCCGTGCCGGGCCGTCGCCGCTAGGCGCCGGAGGCCGGGGGGGACGCCGCCCTGCGTATCCGAGCCGCTCAGAACGCGCGGCCGCGAACTCCCTGTAATTCTCGTCACCCGCAGTGAAGGGCCTGTCCGCGGCGCATCCGAGCCATAGATCCCAGTCCAGGGTTTCGGGAGCCGCGCTGGGGGCCGCGACCTTTGGCATGCCCTGCGGCCAGATTGCGGGCCTCATCCACGCATGGACCTCGGTTACGTCCCCGATCTCGCCGGACCACAGGATCTCGCAGGCGACGCGCGTAGCGTCGTGCGAGTAGCCCTGGTTGCCCATCTGCGTCGCCACCCCGTACCGGGCGGAGGCCTTCTTGAGAAGCCGTGCCTCCCACGCTGTGCGGGTCAGGGGCTTCTCGACATAGACATGCTTTCCGGCCTGCATGCACGCCAGGGCACAAGTCGCGTGCATGTGGTCGGGGGTGCCGATCACGACGGCGTCAATCTCCTTCCCTGACTTGTCGAGCATGACGCGAAAGTCCTTGTACCGGGCGGCCTTCGGCCAGTAGGCAAGGCCGTCGGCGCCGCGCTCCCAGTCCACGTCGGCCAGCGCGACGATGTTCTGGGTCTCGCACTCCGTCAAGACGAGGGCCGGCCGGCCGCCGGCGCCGATCGCGGCCACGTTGAGCCGTTCATTCGGCGACTTGAATCCGAGCGCCTTGAGCGAGGGGACTGTCCCGTAGCCGCCGGTCGGAACGGCTCCGGCCAGCAGGCTGCCCATGAAGAAATGCCGCCGCGAGAAGGTCTTTGTCATCTTGGTCGTCCTCTCATTCATCCAGGCTCCGCTCCAGGCCCAGCAACTTGCGTACGTAGCCTGTACGCCAATTCCGTGAAGGGATCCGCCCGACGGGCAGTGCACCGCCTCCAGGGGGACGGCAGAACCACGTCCTCTGCGGCAGTGCCCGCCCCATGATGGCCTTGCCGGGGACCCGCCGGCGCGATATTGCTAGGCGACTGTAACACACGGTGACGCCAGGACATCCCTGGCTGGCCAAATAGGAGAACGATCCAATGCACGAAAGGCGTGACGTGCCACGGCATGATGACTGTCAGTTGAAGCAGACTCTGCTGACGGTCATTCGGGGGCGGAAGCGTTCCCGACGCAACAGACGCCGGTCCGACTGATGCGCCCGGATGGTACGGGGCTTCCAGTCTGAAGAACCCTGAAGCCTCTTGCAAGTCAATCAAGAATAAAGAGTTGTGCCGAGTCTCCGAAGTACTCAAGAGGTCGCTAGTGAACGTACAGGTCGGTGGAAAAATACAATCGAACCGCAGTGGTCAGTCCACCGTTTGCAATGACTCTTGACGGGACACGAGTCCGTGCGCATCCTTCCTCTCTCGTTCTCTTGCGGGCTCGACAACATTGACCTCGCCAACTGTGAGCCTGACCGGCTTGGTGCCGTTCACACCCACATGGCCAGGAAGCTTCCGCTTGAAGAGGTTGACGGGAGAGGGAATGCCGTCAATGTACGAATACACGCAGTCTGGAGCAGTTGCGTTTTAGGCAACGGTTGTAGGCGGCGATCTGGCAGCTGCTGAATTCCCGACTGTCGTAGGCCGTACTGCCTGCCTGACATCCATGCAGGGTGAGTGGAGTCTTGGTGTTGAGCCTGACGAATTCATCGTGTGGAAACTCCGTTACTCCCGCTACCGACCACTCGCAGCAGGCATCGATGCAGCCCGAACAAGTCTGCTCAATCGCAAGACACAGGTCAGGTGCCACTGCCAGAGCACCACCAGCGAGAAGCAAGCACCAGGCAGGTCCTCGACTCACAAGCATGCAATCACCTCCAAGGCGAACATCCCTTCATGGCCGCCAGCGGCGACGGTGAATGTAAGTTTCGCCCCGTGCCAAACGCCTGTCAAACACATGGGCAGAGAAATCTAAGGGAGATTCGGCAAGCGGGGCGATTCTTGGCCCGGATGCGTGTCCCGTGGCTAGCCGTGAGCGGATGCGATTGCCTATTGCGGACCGGGTAAGCGGGGCCGGGTGCGGTATGAAGTCCTGCATCACTGTGAATCGGATCGTGTGGCGAGCAGTGCAGGTCCACCCGATGCTCGGACAAGCATGAGCGTTTCGACTACAGTGCGCGAGCGCCGGCAAGCAACGGTCGGCTCGACGGTGTTCAGCAAGACCGAGAAGGAGCGGCACGGCCGAACCGTGAACCCGCCGACCAGCAATCGTAGGAGGTCAGCCCGTTGCCCGCCTTTCCGGCAGATTGGGACGTGGCGGACCCGCAGCTCGCCGAGCGCGGTGTACGTGTGTAAGCCGCGATGCCTTCCAGGGATCGTCTTGGCCGCCAATGCCGGTGCTTGTCTCGGACCACCGATTGTCCCGGCATGCGCCGCCGCGCTCGGCCTTGAAGGGACACCTAGGCTCTCAGTGTGACCCTCTCCGAATGCGCCCGCCGAGCGGCTTGCACTCGGAACAGCCAGTTCCATGGTTGCCGAGGAGCCGAGAAGGCCCGCACCAGCCAAGGGCGGCGATCCTGGCTACCGCCCACAAGCTGCCAATCGCGAGCGAAGTTGCCCACCGGCTCGCTCAACGACCCCTGACAGCTTCCATGTCTCGCGATTGCGAAAGCGGCCGCTCAAGGCATCCAGGCGTCGCACTGAGGTGGCCCCCCCGCGAGAACGCCCCAGTCGTCAGCAGGCGAGCTGATCGCGGTCCAGGGCAAGGCCCTGCAGGTTGCCGAGCACGCTGAGGGCGATCTGGTCCTGCTGGAACCACTCGTTCGCCAGGTTGCGCACGTCGTCGGCCCTGACGGCCTCGACTGCCGCGATCACCTCGTCAAGGGTACGAATTCGGCCGTGATATGCCTCCTGGCGGGCTAGGTTCGCCATCCGGCTGCCAGTGGATTCCAGGCTCAGCATCAGGCTGCCCTTGAGGTGGTCCTTGGCCCGGCGCAGCTCGGGTTCACCGGCGAGGTTGTCCTTGAGGTCGGTGAATTCCCTGAGAGTGTATTCCAGAACGCGCGGTAATCCATCGAGCGAGGTGCCGGCGCCGACCGTAAGGCATCCTGTGTCGGAATAGAGGCTCAGGTCGGAGTAGACGCTGTAGGCGAGGCCGGCCTCCTCGCGGATCTTCTGGAACAGGCGGGAGCTGAAGCCGCCGCCCAGCATGGTGCTGAGCACGAAGCCCGCGAAGCGCCGCGGGTCCCGAGCCGGGAACGCCTCGATTCCCAACGTAAGGTGCACCTGCTCCAGGGACCGCTTGTCGCGCGCCACGATTTCGGGCGTTGCAAGCGGGGCAGCCTCGGCGGGCCCGGGCCCGGCACTGACTAGGTCCCCGAGTCGCGCCTCAGCCTCCCGCACGAGCTGGTCGTGCTCTAGATGTCCCGCCGCAGTCACCATCAGGTTGGGAGCACTGAAGGAGTCGCCAAAGAATCGGCGCAGTTGCTCCCGGTCGAATGCGCGGATCGTGTTCTGGCTGCCGATTACGGGGCGGCCCATTCCGTGCTGTGACCAGAAGCTGCGGGCGAAGATCGTGCCCAGCAGGTAATCGGGGTTGTCCTCGTCCATCTTGAGTTCTTCGAGCACGACGCCCTTCTCGCGCTCGATATCGTCCTCGGCAAGCTTCGGGTGCCGCACCATGTCGGCGAGGATGTCGAACGCCCGGGGCCATTGTTCGTCCAGGACCTTCGCGGTGAATGCTGTGGTCTCCTTCGAAGTGAAGGCGTCGAGATTGCCGCCCAGGCTGTCCACTTCGTAAGCGATCTCGCGTGCCGAGTAGCGGTCGGTCCCCTTGAAGACCATGTGCTCGGTGAAGTGAGTGATGCCGCTCTCGGTGTCGGATTCGTGACGGGAGCCCCTGTTCAGCCACACGCCCAGCGACACGGACCGGACCGACGGCATGGACTCGCTCAACACCCGCAGCCCGTTGCCGAGCACGGTCTTCTGAACAGTCGATGGCAAGGATGGGGGCAAGGCCCATCGTACCAGCGGAATCGCAGCCGGAAAGATCCAGCCGGAAGGCGTCGGAGGCGGTGTTCTCCGGACGCTCCCCGAACGATCATTCGACTGTCGCGCAGCCCGGTGGCACTCTCGCGGGCAGTCCCTCAGGATGCTGCGAATGCACTGGCCCGGCAAGGCATTCGGGGCCGTACCGCTGTGACGAGCCCTGCCTCGGCGACGGATCCGGGTGCAGGACGCCGTTTCGCCGTAGCCTTCCGGATTCCGCCCTTCGACGCTCCCGTGCCTGATAGAATTGCGGGCGCCTCGATTGCAGCTTGGAAGAATCCATGAAAGTACACCTTGCCCGCACAAATCTCCTGATCTGGTCTTGCTTGTTCGGACTCGGGGCCGCTGCGGTCCCTCTAGCAGCGCAGGACCCGGTCTCCGTCCGCGTCCGGTTCGGGCTTCTTGACACCAAGGAGACCAGTTGGGACGGCTCCGTCACAGTAACCAACGGCAAGCTCCTGAATGCCCGCGACTGGCATCCGCGTCCGGAGAACCGAGTCGATCCTGGCGGGACGTGGAAATTCTCCACCCACAAGGGCGTCAACTACCGTTGGCGCGCCTACGAGAATCTCCCGGACCGGCCCGTCAACATCTACTACTGGACCCCCGGTGTGATCCTCGACATCGAGGCTGCGCCTGGCGCGCAGGTCCGCGTTTCGACCGCCCAAGGGGACTTCGCGTTCCCGCTGGCTGACGTCAGGCTGGGAAGGCCCGTGGAATTCCTCGAAGGCGCTGCTGTTGTCGAGCGGGTGCCTACGGTGGAGAAGCTGTCAACCGGCGAGTACGAAGACGACTTCGCGGCGCTGCTTGGCGGGACCCAAGGGAGCGCCCGGTCCGCCTGGGTCGCCTACAAGGATGGCGGCAACGTAATCCTGACCAGGGAATTCGACGGCAGCGCATGGGGGCCGGTCCAGACAGTCACCGAGGAGCCGGGGGACATCCACATGGTCAAGATGGCCCGCTCGGGCGACGGCTCGACATGGTTCATCTGGTCGCATCAGGAAGACGGGAACTTCGACCTGTACGGCCGATCGCTGAACGGCGGCACTTGGTCCCCGAGCATGAGGCTCACCCAGGCGCCCCAGCCCGACATCCTTCCCAACGTGGCCGCTGCCTCCGACGGCAGCCTGTGGGTAGTCTGGCAAGGTTTCCGGAACGGCCAGTCCGACATATTCGCGCTTCGGTATGTGGACGGGGAATGGACCCGCGCCCAGCGCGTGTCCTCTTCGGACGCCAACGACTGGGAGCCGGTGGTCGCGACAGGGCACAACGGGGAGGTCCACATCGCCTGGGACACCTACGAGAGCGGGAACTACGACGTCATGCTCCGCACCTGGGACGGCGAGCGATGGGCAGCCAGTCCAGCGCCGATAGCAGCCACGCCGCTGTACGAAGCCCACGTCTCGCTGGCCGTCGACTCCGACAACCGTCTTTGGGCGGCATGGAACGAGAGCGGCCTCAACTGGGGCAAGGACACCGGATTCCTGCTCAAGGTCGAAGCCACCCTGCTGTACGAATACCGCGTGATTCGCGTGGCCGTGCTGGACGGGATTGCCTGGAAGGAGCCGGTCGCGGACATCAATGCGGCGATGCCGGGTCACGTGGACAGGCTCCACAACGACTTCCCCCAATTGGCCGTCGACCCCGAGGGCCGCGCATGGGTTTTCGGCCGTCACCGGACGATCCGCCAGCGCGACATGCCCAGCCTGACTCCCTTGCACCGGGCTGCCTGGCAGATCTGGGCGACGACCCTCGACGGGGACGAATGGACGGTGCCTTACGAGATTCCGTTCAGCGCCGGCCGCCAGGACGTGCGCTGGGGAGTGGCGTCGGACGGGGCGGGGAACCTTGTCGCGACCTGGGCATCGGACAACCGCGACTTCTACGATTTCCTCTACGAGCACGCGGACGTCTACGCGGCAAAGCTGCCGGCCCTCGAGAGGGCTACCGAGCCCCCAGTCCTGCGCGTCCGGCCCGAACGGACGGTGCAGTACTTCAACGTCGCTCCAACCGAGGTCAGGGACTTGGAGCGCTTGCGGGGCTACGAAATCAATTCAGGTGGCAAGACCTACCGGATCTATCGCGGCGACACTCACCGCCACACGGAGTTCTCGATGGACGGCAACAACGACGGCTCCCTGTTCCAGACCTACCGATACGCCCTGGACGCGGCCAGTCTCGACTACCTGCTCGTCAGCGAGCACAACTTCCAGGGCGGTCCCGACAACGAGTACATCAACTGGGTGCTGCAGCAGGCGGTCGATGTGTTCAGTGTCACGGGGGCCTTCCAGCCCTTCTACGGCTACGAGCGGTCCGTGCGGTATCCGGACGGCCATCGCAACATCCTGCTGCCGAAGCGCGGCACGCCCACCCTGCCAATCCTTCCGGAGGAGTCGAGCCATGCGCAGGGCGCGGCTCGCCTGTACGAGTACCTCCGCGGGAACGGGGGCATCGCCATCTCGCACACCTCCGCGACGGGCATGGGAACAGACTGGCGGGACAATGACCCGGAAGTCGAGCCGCTCGTTGAGATCTTCCAGGGCGACAGGGTGTCCGCGGAATACGAAGGGGCGCCGCTAGCCGCGCACCGCGAGCGGCCCACGACCCAGGCCGGCGGCTTCGAGCCCGCCGGTTACGTGTGGAACGCGTGGGCGAAGGGCTACAAGCTCGGCGTCCAGGTGGCGTCCGACCACCTCTCGACTCACTACTCGTACGCCTGCACGATCGCGGAGGACTTCACCCGAGAGGGTCTGCTGGATGCGATGAAGCAGCGCCACAGCTACGGAGCGACCGACAATATCGTGCTCGATTACCGTCTCGAGACGGACGGCAGGGAGCACCTGCAGGGAGACATCGTCACCGTGGACGGGCCGTTCCGGCTGAAGGTCAAGATTCTCGGAACCAGCCCGATACGGCAGATCGATGTCATCAAGAACCAGGAGTTCGCCTACACGAGCCAGAAGCACCCGCAGGATGTTGAGTTCACCTACGAGGATGCCGAGAAGGAAGCAGGCGAGGACTACTACTACGTTCGGGTGGAGCAAAGCGACGGGAACGTCGCGTGGTCTTCGCCGATCTGGGTCACCTCGAACTGACCGGAAGCCCCGGTCCTGATCTTCAGCGCCTAGGTTGCCGGTCCGGCCTGCCCGGTCAGGAACCTCGGGGGGCGCCGGTGCTGCGTGGCCCGCTCGTAGGAGTGAGCCAGCGCGATAAGGCGCGGTTCCGACCAGGCCTGGCCGAAGAAGGAAACCCCGACCGGCAGGCCGAACAGCGAGCCGCCGGGTACCGTGATGTGCGGGTAGCCGGCCCGGGCCGCCGCGGAAGAGCATCCGCGGAACGACGAGCGATCCCCGTGCACGAGATCCGTCACCCAGGCCGGGCCAGTGGTCGGAGCGAAGAAGGCATCCACCGAATGGCTCTCGGCCGTGGCGTCGATCGCGGCCCGCGCGGCATCACGGCTCAGCTTGCGGGCTTCGAGATAGGCGTCGTCAGTGAGGGGCCCTTTCTCCTGGGCCGCTTCCATGATGTCCTGGCCGAAATATGGCATTTCCTCGTCGCGGCGCTCTTCGTTGAATCGGATCACGTCGCTCAGCGACCCCACGGCGGCATCGGGCCCGAGGTCGGCCAGGTACAGGTTCAGGTCCGCCTTGAACTCGTACAGCATCAGTTCGAAGCCCGGTCGGTTCGTTGCGCTGATCCCCGGTAGTTCCTCGATGTCGATCAGCTCGGCTCCGGCCTCGCGCATCGCCGCGACCGATTCCGCGAGCATGGCATCGATGCCGGCGTGCCGCCCCCAGTACTCCCTCAGCACGCCGATCCGCGCCCCGCGCAGGGAATCGGCCTCCAGAAACTGCGTGTAGTCCGAGTGAGACTGTCCGTTGGCAAGTTGGGTGGCAGGGTCGCGAGGGTCCGGCCCGGTCATCGCTCCGAGCATCGCTGCCGCGTCCGCTACCGTCCGTGCCATCGGCCCCGCTGTGTCCTGGGTGTGGGCGATCGGCACGATTCCGGAACGGCTTACCAAGCCGATGGTGGGCTTGATGCCGACGATTCCGTTGATCGACGACGGGCACACGATAGACCCGTTGGTCTCCGTGCCTACGGCAAGGGGCGCGATGCCAGCCGACACCGCCACGCCCGACCCCGAACTCGATCCGCACGGGTTCCGTTCCAGATAGTAGGGATTGAGCGTCAGCCCGCCACGCCCGCTCCAGCCGCTGGTTGACTGGCGGGAACGGAAGTTCGCCCATTCGCTGAGGTTCGTCTTCGCAATCAGCAGGGCGCCTGCCTCCCTGAGCCGGGCTGCCACTGCGGAGTCCCGCGGCGCTCGTGCGCCTGCCAGCGCCAGAGAGCCGGCAGTGGTCTGCATTGCGTCGTCAGTGGCGATGTTGTCCTTCAGCATCACGGGGATGCCGTGAAGTGGCCCGCGTGCCTTGCCACCCCGCATTTCCGCGTCGAGCCGCTCGGCTTCCTGAAGGGCGTCGGGATTGATCTCGATGACGGAGTTCAGGGCCGGGCCCGCCCTGTCGATCGCATCGATGCGCTCCAAGTACGCCTCTGCCAGGGTCCGGACCGTCCAGCGGCCCGATCTCAGCCCAGCTCTCAGTTCCTCGACCGATACTTCTGCCAGTTCGAAGTCCGCGCCCCCGGTCTGGATGGGGCGCTGGTTCCTCGTTGCGCAGTGCGTGGTGAGGGCCAGGCTGGTTCCTGCTGTGGCGAGCAGAAACTCGCGGCGCCGAACTGACAGCTGCTCCGGGCGGTTCATGACGCCCATGGTAGACGGATCGCCCCCACGATTGGCTCGCCGGCACGCCCAGGCGCTGCTCTCGCCGACACGGGGTTCACGGAGTCGGCCCGCCACCGGGCCGGAATCCGCTGTCCCCGCCCCAAACCGGGCATCCTATTGACAGGAGCAATGCGGCCTTGCCCGGAGACTTCGATCCCGCGTACCTGACGACGCTCGACGAGATCTATCACTCTCATTGGGCCATGGAGAAGCGCCGGCGCATCGATCAGCTGAAGGCCGCGGTCGATTCATTCTGGCCCGACGGGCACCCGAGCAAGCTAATCCACGTATCCGGAACGAACGGGAAGGGATCGGTGTGCTGCGCGCTCGATCAGGCTCTCCGGTTCGCAGGGCCAACCGGATCGTGGACTGGCCCGCATGTCTTTGACTACGCCGAGCGGATCCGCATCAACACGCAGAATGCAAGCCGGGAGGAGATCGTGGAGATCTACCGCGGGCGCTTGCTGCCGTACCAGACTCAGCTCGCAGCCACGACGGGAGGAGAGACCCTGACCTTCGCACAGCTAGGAATCCTTCTGGCTCTTTGCCTGTTCGATCGCCATGGCATCGAATGGGCCGCGATGGAGTCCGGTGTCGGGGGGCGCTACACACCCCTGATGGCCTTGGATGTGAAGGCCAGTGTCGTCACGGACGTGGGCACGGACCATCTGAAGACCCTCGGAACAGAGTTGTGGCAGCGTGCGCTCGAAAAGGCAGGGGTGGCAAGGGCTGGGATTCCGTTCTTCACGGGGGCACGGGGGGATGCGCTGCGTTTCGTGGTCGAGACGGCCCGCAGCGAAGGGGCCGAGGTGCAGGCAGTCGATCAGGACGACCTTCGCGCGGTTGCGGCTTTGCTGCCCACCGGCACTCCCGATCACCTGATTCGCAACCGCGCTCTCGCTGCGCGAATCGTCCGCCACTTCTACCCCGAGCGCCCACTGGCTACCGTGCTCGACGACTTGCGCGAGGAGCTGCCGGCTCGGTTCGCTGTCGTTACGGACAGAGTGGTGGCGGATGTGGCTCACAATGCCGACAAGACCGCCGCTCTGGCCGAGCGGCTCCGCGCTGAGTTCCCCGCCAAGCGCGTCCGCTTCGTCGTGGGACTGTCGAGGGAGCGGGACGCGTTGTCCGTGCTGCGTCCCCTGTTCGGCCAGGCCAGCTCGATCACGGTGACCTCGGCTACCCGAACCGGAAGCGACGCCGGCGAGGTGGCCGCCGCGTTGTCGGGCGAATTCGCGCCGGTGAGGGTCGAGAGTGATCCGGTCCGGGCGTTCCGCGAGGAACGCGAGCGCCTCGAAGAAGACGAGATCCTGGTCGTCACGGGGTCGGCGTACATGATCGACCAGGCCTTGAACCCGGATCCGTTCCTTCGAGAAACCAATGCATCGTACGGTCGCCGGCAACCTGAATGGGCAACGGTGCCGCCGGCAGCGAATCGATGATCCTCTACAGCCAGTCGATGCGAATCCCGCTCTCGCTCGCCAGCGAATGCTCGTGCAGGGCCTGCGGCATCCCGCGGCCCTCGTTGGTTGGGCTATGGACGCAGGCGGCAGCTGCGTGCATCATGCCTTCGAAGTGCTACTGCCTACCAATGTTGTAGGCGTAGAGTGTGCCTTGGTCGCGAAGGTATAGCCTGCCGTTCGAAATGACAGGCAATGTCCAGGTCGGATAGTCGCCCTGCCCGATCTCGAACCGCGAGATCTCCCTGTATCCGGCAGGATCGGGATCTACCAGGCCCACCACGCCGTCCTCGCTGAGTATGTAGAGCAGGCCGTCGGCATAGATGATCTGGCCCTTGCCCACCGAACGGTCCTTCCAGGACACCTCGCCGGTGTCCAGTCGCATCGCCGTCAGGATCCGGCCCGAGAAGCCGTACAGGTGGCCATCGATGAGAATCGAGCTGCCGTAGTGATTCATCATGTTGCGGCTGAAATAGACCTCGGAGGCCTTGATTGATCCTTCGGAGCTCTCCAGGCGAAGCAGCGCGCAACCGGTTCCGTAGGCCGATGAGAGGAAGACCCGGTCGCCGTCGACGATTGGCGTGGCGATGTTGGCCGTCGAGTTGCTAACGGTGCTGTAGCGCCAAAGCAGCTCTCCGTTCCTGGCCAGCACCCCCACCGCTCCCTCGCCCGTGAAGAGGATGTACTGCCGGATGCCGTGGATCTCCGCGGCGACGGCCGACGAGTACCCGGCTTCATCGCTCTGCGTCTTCCAGATCTCAACACCCGTTAGCTTGTTCAGCGCGACGATTGACCCGCGACGGCCTCCGGCGTTGACGATGATCCGGTCACCGTCGACAAGGGGGGACTCGCTGATCCCCCAGCGGATATTCCGGCCTCCATAGGTCTTGAGAAGGTTCTTTTCCCAGATCTTGGATCCGGTTCGCGCGTCCACGCAAATGAGGTTCCCGTCGCCGCCGAGCGCGTATACTCGATCCCCGTCTACCGTCGGCGTGCCGCGCGGCCCGTCGCCGCGACGGTTGGAATAGGGCTGGCCGTGATCCGTTCTCCACAGGATCTTGCCCGACTCTGCGTCGAGAGCCAGCAGGTACTGCTTGCCGTCCGCGAGCCCTTGGGTGTAGAGCTTGCCGTCCCCGACCGCGAATGACGAGTAGCCTGCGCCCAGGGAGTCGATCCGCCACGTCAGCGAGGGGCCACCTTCCGGCCACGCGGCCAGTAGTCCGGACTCCAGCGACTTGCCGTCCCGGTTGGGTCCGCGCCACTGGTTCCATTCGCCAGGAGCGGTCGAGACTAGGAGCAAGGAGATGAGGAGTAAGCCAGGACGCATCAAGCTGCCTTTCGCCATGCCCCTCGTTCCCCGAACTCGATGTCCGGGACGGGGCAATTGACTGAAATTATGACAGGCCAACTCCAGCGATCCGGCGCACGCAGGGGCGGCCCGTGTGTCGGGGATCCCTGTTGATCACTACTGGTCCGCTTGCGGTCGGATCGGTAGGCATTCCCTTCGCGATCCCGGTGGGTTGCGGCCACAGGCGCGTGCAGACTTGTGCGGGCAGTCTGGGAGGGACACGTGGTCGGTGAGTCCCAGTGCGATTGCCTCGACCGCCATGGCAGCGGCACGCCGCTTGATGATGGTTTCTTCGTCTGCCAAGCGCGGCAGGCAGGCTGCCCACCCTCGGCAAGCGTAGCATCGCGGCCCCGCCCGGAGGATCTGTGCGGTCCAGTCGTCAGCAGGCCGTGACGTCGGTAGGGACGTGATAGCAGCCGCCGAGAACAGCGATCGGTCTTGGCCGCCAAGCAGGTCTCGGTGGCGGTGAGAGATCCAGACGGCAGGTTCCGGGTTGGAGCCAATCATCAAGCGAGCCGAAGCGCGGCCCGGCGGCGCGACGCAAGCCGTTGGTCGGGCGGGGAATGCTCGCGACTCGTGGACGACCGTCGACGTCCTCGGACGCGCAGCCCCTGCGAGCGTTCCACCCGGCGAATCCTCGCCGATCGCATTGGGCCCAAGGCCGCCCGCTCATCGCAAGGGGGGGCTATTCGATTGCGAGGCCCGTTCGGATTCCGCCGCACGGACCGTGCTAACACCTTCTGGGTTCGCCGGGGCCGAGCCCGCGCGAAGCGAGCCCGGCCCCGGGTCCGGCCAGCGCTAGAAGATGATCTTCAGCGCAAGCTGGGTCTGGCGCGGCAGGTTCGCCTGCGAGGCGATCCTGCCGAAGCCGCCCCGCCCGACCTGCGTGGCGGGATTGTTGAATATCGGATGGTTCATGGCATTGAACCATTCCGCGCGGAACTGCGCCGTCACCCGATCCCGGAACTTGAAGTTCTTGAAGATCGAGAGGTCCAGCGACTCGACGAAGTCAGACCGGAGGTTGGGATGCACCCGGCCCAGCGTGCCGAAGGTGAATTGCTCGGGAATCGAGAACTGGTCCGTGTCGAACCAGGTCTGGGTCGTCGGGTCGAAGTTGTTGTGATCGATCCTGGCGTCGCCACCCGCGACATCCGGGTACTGCCGGCCCCCGAACGAGTGGCTGGTGTTGCCGGGCACGCTAAACCGCAGTGGCAGCCCGCTGTTGAGCGTCAGGATCCCGTTGACCTGCCACTGGCCGAGAATGGCGTTCAACGTGCCGTTCCAGCCGCTGCCGAATCGCTTGCCGGTGCCGAAAGGCAGCTCGTAGGTGTAGCTCGTGATCAGACGGTGTCGCTGGTCGTACGGCGAGATCGAGCGGTCGCAGCGACGGCAGTAGTAGTTCCGCCACAGCGCCGAAGTCCAGGCGTTGTCGCTGCCATCCGAGATCAGCTTCGAGAACGTGTAGGCGACGACGGCGTTCCCTCCTCCCTCGAACCGCTTCGTGAACTTGGCCTGCAGGGAGTGGTAGGTGGTGTTGCCCCATCCCGGCGCCGAGACCACCGCTCCCGGGTACTGCGGGTACGGTGTCATCAGCTGGCCGCGCTGGACCCTTGGACGCGACATCACGCCGGCCGGGACCAAGCCGTGCAGCGGGTTGTCCACCAAGTCTAGGATTCCAGATTCCGGATTGATGTGGACAGGGTCCAGCTGGTCCATTTGCCATCCGTTGCGGAACGGGATGTGAGTCCCCTTGTTGCCTGCGTACGCTACTTCGAATGCGGTCCTTGGACCGAGCTGCTGAGCGATTGTGACGTTCCACTGCTGGTTGTATGGCGTGCGCATGACCGAG
The DNA here is from genome assembly GCA_965263255.1 of Bryobacterales bacterium. Classification (GTDB taxonomy): domain Bacteria; phylum Acidobacteriota; class Terriglobia; order Bryobacterales; family UBA6623; genus VXMF01. Next base: position 3,481,177 of record CBDHHA010000008.1, on the reverse strand, counting down.
GGGATCGGCCCGTTCGCGTTCAATCCGTTCCCCGCCAGGACTCCGCCACTCGCACCAGGCGGCAGGATGACGCCGTCCGGGATTGGGTCGCTAAGGGTGTGGTTCGGAGTCACGCCGTCCAGCGATGCCAGCCAGGGCGTGGTCGTCGCAAACGGCGAGGTTGGGTAGTAGTTGGCCCCCCACGGAGCCATCGCGAAGAACATGCCGTACCCGACACGAATGACCGTGCCGTCCAGGGCCTGGTATGCGAGGCCAAGGCGCGGCGCGAAGTTGTTCCACTCGGGGCTGCGGAGGTTCCGTCCGCTGGGAAGGTCCTGTCCGGCGAATAGCCAGCCACCGCGCAGGTCCAGGCCGGAAGCATCGGCCAGAGGGCTGCGCATGTCCGGGTCGAAGATCGAGAAGCGGTCGTAACGCTCCGTGAGCCCCGTTTCGGCATCCCAGCGCACCCCGATGTTGAGAGTGAGCTTGCGGGAGACCTTCCAGTCGTCCTGGATATAGCCGCCGAAGGACTTGCTGGAGAAGGCCGGTCGAATCCGGTTGTTGATTCGGCCGTTGGCGCCCGTGCCCAGCAGGAACGAAGCATAGCCGAAGCCGGCGTTCGCCGAGACCTGCCTCGGATCCGGGCCCTGCGTCATTCCAGCCGTGAACCGGTAGAACATCTGCCAGGACGCTTGCATGTGATTGATCAGGTTGACGCGCCACTCGCCGCCGGCCTTGAGGCTATGGCTGCCGATGACCTTCGAGTAGGTGGCGTTGAGCGTGTGGGACATGTTGGCGGACCGGAAGTTCCAGTGGTGCCGCAGCCCCGGGGCCGTCATCTCCGAGATGTTGAACTCGGGGAACACCAGCAAGTCCGCGCCGTTCTCCAGGTGTTTCGGGAGACCGAGCTCGGACGGCGCGAAGCCTTGGAACCACGAGCCGCGGTCTAGGATCGAGCGCGCGAAGCCGTATCGCAGGCTGAGCAGTGAGGTAGGCGTGAGCGTGTTGCTGTAGGACAGCGCGGCGTTGTTGAGCGCCTCGTTGTTGGTGAAGCAGCCGCCGTCGGGACAGCCGGGCCCTTCCCAGATCTCCGGCGCCGAGCTCACGACGTCCAGCACTGTGTGGCGAACGAAGATTCGCTGGTTCTGGCCCAGCTGGTTGTCCACCTTGAAGACGTTGCGGTTCGAGTTGTTTGGCCGCCCGCCCGCGAACTGGAAGTTGTTCCGACCGGTGAACGGCTGGCCAGGCTGGTTGGGCTCCGGACCGTAGTAGCTCGCGACGGCGAGCGAGACCGGATCCATCATCGCGCTCGGAATCCTGTTGCCCGGGAACGGGTCGCGGTAGAACTCTCCCGACCGCTCCGGATCCGGGCTGGTGGAGAACGGATCGTAGATCGTCCGCAGCTCGCCTCTGGTGTTCAGCGTCTCCGAGAAGTCGCCGGCCTTCTGCAGGGCGGTGGGGAGCGTCCTTTGCAGGACGGCCTGCGTGCGCTGGCGACGGCCCTCGTACGCCTCGAAGAAGAACATCCGGTTCTTGATCACCGGACCGCCGATGCTGAACCCGAACTCGTTGCGCTGGAAGGTTCCCAGATCGTTCCCCGCCCGGTTGGCGAAGAAGTTGTTCGAGTCCATCTTGTTATTGCGGAGGAAGTTGAATGCGGTGCCGTGCAGCTCGTTGGTCCCCGACTTGGTGGTCATGGTGAGGACACCGCCGCCGCTGCGGCCGTATTCCGCCGAGTACGAGTTGGTCTGGATGCGGAACTCCTCGATGCCCTCGATGGTCGGGAGGGCGCTGTTGGCGTTCATGTTGTTGGTGTTGGAGTTCATCGTCACCGGAACGCCGTCCATCATGATCATGTTGCTCGAGTCCCGGCCGCCGTTTACCTGGAAGATTCCGATCGAGTGGAAGCCCTCCCGGAACTTGCCCCGAGCCGGGTCGCGCGTGAAGACGCCTGGCGTCAGCACGGCGAGCGAGTACACGTTCCGCCCGTTCAGGGGCAGGTCCATGATCTGCCGGTTCTCGACGACACCGCTGAGTGTGGAGTTGGTGGCCTCGATCAGCTGCGCCGTGCCTTCGACCGTGATCGATTCCGTGACCTGGCCGAGCTCGAGCTCGATGTCGAGGCCGGCCTTCTGCTGGGTGGCGATCGGGAAGGGCTCCAGGATGTATCGCCGGAAACCCTCGCTCTCCGCCATGATGCGGTAATCGCCGGGCGGCAGCGGAGCCACGAGGTAGAACCCCGCTTCGTTCGTCGAGGTCTCGAACGTCACGTTCCGGTCGATGTCGGTCACTTGGAGCGAGACGCCTGGAATCACGGCTCCCGTCGTGTCCGTGACAAGTCCGGAAATGGACCCGTCGGATGTCTGTCCGAAGGCTCCCACCGGGACGAGCAGGCACGTTGCCGTGCAGAGCAAGAGACATAGTCTCTGGATCATGGAGAATTCCCTTCCTGCGGAGTCGACCGGCCGCTTTCTGCGCCCGTGCCCGTCAGAGCACCGCCCCCTGTGGCGTGGCATCGAGAACGACATCTCAATCGCACCGCGCCCCGATCGTACGCGCGACGCCTCTCTTGGTCAACGTGAATTCCTGCCAAATGCGGGAGAAATGGCCGGGTTTTCTCCGCAATGGGCGCGTTTCGGGGCTTGCCGGTGCCCGAACCACCTTCGGTGGTGGTCGATCACCGAGACTTTCCGGGGGGTTCCGCGCCGGGGACCGCCCGGGTGGGCCAGCTTACTCAGCGGGTTCGAGCGGGTAGAGGCGGAATGCTTCGAAGAGGCGGCCGGCTCCGTCCAGGCCGGTCACTCGGACTGACAGGGTGGCGGGAAGCGAAGCCGCTAAGCTGGCGGGCACCGTGAACCGCCCCGACTGTGTCGTGCCCAAGACTCTCGAGCCCCGTCCCGAGCCGGAGACCTCGCCCGTCCAGAGCCACTGCATCCGCCTGGCCGCGATCGTGTTCTTGGTCAGCGTCGCATTGAATTCGCGCGCGCTACCGATCCGGATCGCGCCCTCCTCGGGCAGCTGAATCTCGAACGGCAGCTCCGACGGGGAGTGCTCCACTTCCCGGAACTTCGGCAGTTTCGACTCCAGGATGAACGACTTGTTGTAGTCCTGCTTCTTGCCCTCGCGCCGCAGGTACAGGACCCAGTCGTGCTCGTCGTCGGGCGTCCGAGAGCGGTAGCGGTCCCCCTTGAATTTCTTCTTCTGGTCGAACCAAGCTCCGTTGGCAGGGTTGTACCAGCTGACCGAGTATTCCTGCTTCTGCATCACCAGTTCGATCAGCCCCGGGTCCTCCGCGTAGACGATGTACTCGATTCCCACCGCCCGCTCCTGCCGGGGCGGCACCCTCTGCAGCGCCAGGCCCGATCCGCCCACGACGCGGTAGTGGGGCTGGAGGTCGAAGTACCTGGACTGCGCGAAGAATCCCTCCAAGTGAGTCATCGCTTCCGCGACCGGAGACTCCGGCGAGCCCCCGGAACCGGCCAGGGTCACCGAGTGCCCCCGGGTCGCTGCGGTCCATGCTTGTCGGCGGGCTCCCGCGGCGTCCGCCCCGGCGCCGACACCCGTATTGACGAACGGAGCCCGCTGGGTTTCGTACTCGATCGACGCGAGGGACGGCTCGACGCGATTCTGAGTGATGTAGTCTTGCCACTCGTCCTGTGCCAGCGGCGCTGAGGTCACCGTGGCGCCGGTCGACTTCGGGTGCGCATAAGGGTCGTACTTGGAGACCGACGCCGCGAGGTCGGCGGCTATCCGGGCTCCGTCGTCGTGGCTCTCCCACTCCAGCAGCATCAGCCAGGTGACGCTGTACGCCGCATACCGCGAGCAGACGTACTGGACGTAACGGTCTCTCTGCCGGCGGCGCGGGAACAGGCCTTCCAGCTCGCTGCCAGAATTGGCGAGCACCAGATCCGTCACGAAGCCGAGCTCGTGCAGGTGCGCGATCCTGCGGTCAAGCTCGCGGAAGTGCTCCAGGTCCGGCTCCTCCGGCTCGGAGAAGGCTTCGGAGGGCTCGCCCGGAGCGCCCATTACGGAGGCGCGCAAGTGGGTGAACCCCTGCTCCGATCGGCGATCAGCGAAGGCCTGGAAATCCTCCCATGGCATCGAGGAAAGGCCCAGCACGGTGTCTCCGAGCCAGAAGTGGGGACTGTTCGTGAGCGGGTACTTGAAGTAGCGGGTGTTGAACACCTCGATGAAGCCCGGCGTCCGCGCCTCGACTGCCTGGAAGCTGCCGGTTGCGCGATCGAGCGACAGGATGTTCGAGATCAGGCGGAAGTCCCAGCGACCCGCGAAGTCCGGCGAGAACCGGATCTTGAATTCCCTGCCGCCGTCCCAGAAGGCCGGCATGACCTTCGTGCGGCCGCCCTTGGGGGAACGGAACTCCGCCCTCAGTGTGACGCTCGCGAACAGGTTCGAACCGCTCTCGACCTCATCGGCCGGGATCTCGATGCGGATCTCGCAAGGGCTGTAGACCGCGGTGGTTCCGCAGCCCTCAAACGGCTCCGCGGCGGCGGCTGCCGCCAAGGCTAGCGTGATTGGAATTAGCAACCGCATCTTACCCATCAGCGTAAACGCTAGGGCGAATCCAGGCCACGCTCGGGAGACCCTCTGGCGGCGCCGAGACTCCGAAACGGGTCCTCAGCGGCTCGTGCCCAGTTCTCAGCCCGGATGGGCGGAGATTCCGCCACCCTTATCGCCTACATTGAAGCTGTGCTGGCGAAGATTGCCAGGCGGGTTGACCGCGACGGCATGTTCGAAGGCTGTCAGCGGATCGGCGTCGCCGTGTCGGGCGGGGCCGACTCGGTCGCCCTCCTGCATGCCTTGAAGCAGCTGTACCCGGATTGCCCGCTCGCAGCGATCCACCTCAACCACTCGCTCCGCGGACCCGAAGCCGATCTCGACGAGGAGCTTGTCCGCAGCCTCGCGGCAAGTCTTGCGGTCCCCGTGTTCGTCCGTCGCGACGACATCGCCACGGCGGCCCGCCTGGCAGGGGGCAATATCGAAGAGCATGGCCGTCGGAGCCGCTACCGGTACTTCGGCGAACTGGTCGAGGCCGGGGCCGTCAACGTCGTCGCGACCGCTCACACGCGCTCCGACCAAGCCGAGACCGTACTCTTCCGCTTGCTGAGGGGCAGTGGCGGCCACGGCCTCAGCGCGATCCATTCCGTCCGGGATCCGGGCATTGTCCGCCCGATGCTCGACGTCTCGCGCGACGAGATCCTAGCCTACCTGCGAGCGTCGGGGCTGGACTGGCGGGAGGATTCGAGCAATGCCGACCCCAGCTTCGCCCGTAACCGGATCCGTCACTCGCTGCTGCCGGCGCTAGCCCGTGACTGGAACCCGAACATCGAGTCAGTCCTCGCCAACACCGCCGACTGGGCCCTTGAGGAGGAGCGCTTCTGGCGGGGCCGGGTGAGCGAACTGATGAATCGCTGCGTCCGGGAAGAGCAAGGCGCCGTCCTCCTGCAGGTCGAGTCCGTGCGAGAGCTGCTGCCTGCGGAGCAACGGCGACTTATCGACGCGATCGTGAGAACCCAGTACCTAGACGGCGGAAGTGCGAGCTTCGGGCATATCGAAGCAGTCCGCGCTCTCGTTGCCGCACCCGCCGGCAGCGGTTCGCTAGACCTGCCTGGCTTGCGCGTCGAGCGCTCGTTCGACATCATCCGCTTCGCGCGCCGAGGTGGAGAGCCCCCGGGCGCATTCGATCTTCCGCTGCCCGTGCCCGGTCATGCTGTTGTGCCTGGCGGCGACGGCGGGGAACTTCGCGCACGCCTACTAACCCACCCGGAAGCGCAAGCGCTGTACAATGAAGCGGAATCTGCACTTCTCGACTGGGATTGCGTCCCGAGACTGCTTCGCGTGCGGAGCTGGCGGGCAGGCGATCGTTACCGCCCGGCCGGGCACGGGGCGCCGCGGAAGGTCAAGGAACTGTTCCACAGCGCCCGTGTCAGCGCGTGGAGACGGGCGGGATGGCCCGTCGTCACTGCGTCCGACACACCGGCCTCGCGCGAGCAGATCGTCTGGGTCCGTCAGTTCGGCCCGGCGCACGGACTGTCGCCGACCGCGGCCACGCGGCGCATCCTTGCCTTGGACGAACCGGGCGGCTCCGATGCCGGCTTTGTATCTAAATCGACCCGGATTGCGTCTTAACGGATAGCGGGATTCTGCGGAAGAAGGCGCTACGAAGTGAATTCTAGTCTCAAGACGGCAGTTTTCTGGATTGTGATGCTCTGCACCGCTGTCCTTCTCTGGAAGGCGGTAAACGCTAAGACCGGCGAGAAGGTCACGACCATCAGCTTCAGCGACTTCATGGAAGAGGTCGAGCAGGGCAGCGTCCGGGAAGTGACGGCGGCCGGCCAGAAGATCGAGGGCGAGGCAAGCTCCGGCAAGTTCCAGACGACGATTCCGGTCGACTACCCGAAGGTGTTCGACCTGCTGACCGACCAGGGCGTCACGGTGAATGTCAAGGACCAGGCCTCGCTGGGCTTCTGGTCCGTGTTCTGGCGCGTTTCGCCGCTGATCCTGATCGTCTTCTTCTGGATCTTCATGATGCGCCAGCTGCAGGCGGGCGGGAACCGGGCGCTGAGCTTCGGCAAGAGCCGGGCCCGATTGCTGACCGCGCAGCAGAAGAAGGTCACTTTCAAGGACGTTGCCGGAGTCAACGAGGCCAAGGAGGAGCTGCAGGAGATCATCGAGTTCCTCAAGGAGCCCCTGAAGTTTCAGAAGCTCGGCGGGCGCATCCCGAAGGGCGTGCTGCTGGTCGGCCCCCCGGGGACCGGCAAGACGCTGCTGGCGCGGGCTGTGGCCGGGGAGGCCAACGTCCCGTTCTTCTCGATTTCCGGCTCGGACTTCGTTGAGATGTTCGTCGGGGTCGGCGCCAGCCGCGTCCGGGACCTCTTCGAGCAGGGCAAGAAGAGCGCCCCCTGCATCGTCTTCATCGACGAGATCGATGCTGTCGGCCGGCACCGCGGTGCGGGCCTTGGCGGCGGCCACGACGAGCGCGAGCAGACGCTGAACCAGTTGCTGGTCGAGATGGACGGCTTCGATTCGAACGAGGGCGTGATCCTGATGGCTGCGACCAACCGGCCCGACGTGCTGGATCCCGCGCTGCTGCGGCCCGGGCGTTTCGACCGCCGGGTCGTCGTTTCCCGCCCGGACGTGCGCGGCCGCCAGGGAATCCTCCAGGTGCATACCGTCAAGGTGCCACTAGCAAGCGACGTCGACCTCATGGTCCTGGCCCGGGGGACGCCGGGCTTCTCCGGAGCGGATCTAGCTAACCTCGCCAACGAGGCGGCGCTGTTCGCTGCCCGCCAGAACCGGAAGGTGGTCACGATGACCGACTTCGAGCTGGCGAAGGACAAGGTGATGATGGGCGCCGAGCGCCGGTCCATGATCCTGCGAGACGACGAGAAGAAGAACACCGCCTACCACGAGGCCGGGCACGCTGTCGTAGCCGCGTTGCTGGAGCAGGCGGACCCGCTGCACAAGGTCACGATCATCCCGCGCGGGCAGGCGCTTGGCGTCACGATGCAGCTGCCGATCGATGACAAGCACACCTACACCCGTGCCTACCTCTGCGACCAGCTCGCCATCCTGATGGGCGGGCGCATCGCGGAAGAGCTGTTCATGGACCACATGACCACCGGGGCGGGTAATGACCTGGAGAGGGCGACGGCCTTGGCGCGGCAGATGGTTTGCGAGTGGGGCATGAGCCGCATGGGACCGCTGACCTTCGGCAAGCGGGACGAGGAGGTGTTCCTCGGCCGCGAGATCACGCAGCAGCGCAACTACTCCGAAGCGACTGCGATCCGGATCGACGCAGAGGTGCAGGCGATCGTCTCGGACAGTTACGGGCGCGCCAAGCAGCTGATCCAGGACAACTCGGACGGTCTCAAGCGGATTGCGGAAGCGCTACTCGAGCGCGAGGTCCTCGGCGGAGATGACGTCAAGGCCCTGCTGGAAGGGCGTGACCTGCCGCCGCTGGAGATGCCTGCGGCTCCGGAAGAAGATCCTTCGGACGGGCCCGGTGCCGAGGAGCCGGTCCAGCCGGAGGTGCCGGCTGCCCTGCCCGGCCTAGACGAGGGACAGCCGTCTCCCGCCTGAGCCGCGATCCCGGCTCGTCCTAGAACGGAATATCGTCGTCGTCGTACGACCCTGCTGCGCCGCCGCTGGTCCCCTCGGACTGGCCCGAAGCGGACGGTTGCCCGCTTCCTCCCTCGGGCGGGGGCGAGTAATCCGAATCCTGTCCGGAACCGCCGCCTCCGCCACTCGACCGGAACCCTCCCTGTCCGCCACTGTAATCGGAACCGCCCTCGCGGCCTCCTCAGCAGCATCAAGCCGAACGAATCGCAGATGACTTCCGTTCGGTAGCGCTTCTGGCCCTGCTGGTCCTCCCAGGAGCGGGTCTGCAGCCGGCCTTCGACAAAGACCTTCTTCCCCTTCTTGAGGTATGGTGCAACCCTCTCACCCTTCCACAGGACCACGTCGTGCCAGTCCGTCCTCTCGTTCCACTCGCCCGAATTCTGATCCTTCGTGCGGTATGTCGTGGCCAGAGCTGAAGTTGGTGACGGCTGTCCCGCTGGGCGTGTGCCGGGTCTCGGCGTCCTTGCCTAGGTTGCCGATCAGCATGACCTTGTTCAGACTGCTAGCCATAGCATCCACGGTACAATCAATAGCCCGCCCGGTTCAAGGCGGGAGCCAGGGGGGATGCGGGGATGTTGCTCGGAAGCCTAACTTGCTGATAGCGCTGCTCGTCGGGCTTGCGGGAATTCTCGGCGCCGCAGAGCGGGCGGACCTGCTCGTTGTCGAGAAGAAGAACAATTCGGTCGGATTCTACGCGTCTTCCGGGACCAGGGTGGGAGGAGTGCCGATCGGCGAGACCCCTCACGAAGTCGTTCTATCCAGGGACGGCAGATTCGCCTACGTGTCCGACAACGGCGTCCTTTGGATGGACTATGACGGGCCTGGCGGCAACACGGTCTCGATCATCGACGTCCACGCGCAAACGCGTGTCGGCGTGCTGCCGATGGGCAAGTTCCACCGGCCGCACGGCATTTCGCTCGATCCGGGGTCGAGCCGGGCGCTCGTCACGTCCGAGAACCCGGACCGGATCGTGCTCGTCGACCTGGATGCCCGCGCCGTGATCAAGGACTTCGACAACGGCGGCACGGACCCGCACATGGTCACCTTCGACCGGGACGGCATCTGGGGCTACGTGTCCAACACTGCGAGCGCGACCGTGGGAGCCGTGCACACGGTAACCGGTGAGCTCCAGCTGATCGGGGTCGGCAAGGGACCGCAGGGAAGCCTGCTTTCGCGTGACGGCAAGCAGCTCTGGGTGACCTGCCGGGATGAGGGCCGGATCGACATCATAGACACGGCTTCGAAGCAGAGGATTGGCTCGATTGACACCGGCGACGGTGTGAACAGAATCGTGGCGACGCCCGGCGAGGAACTTCTGGTGTATTCGCTCCAGACCGGCCACGCGGTCGGGATCGCCGACATCGCGAGCGGCAAGGAGGTGGCCCGGATACCGCTGGGCGGCGCTCCTCTCTCCATCTCCCTCTCCAAGGACGGGATGTACGCGTTCGCGGGAGTCCAGGACGAGGATCAGATCTGGATCGTTTCCGTCCCGGAGCGCGAGGTTGTGCAGGTGATTGACACGCCACCCGGCATGGGCCCCGATCCCGTCGTGGAAATCGGCACCTACTTCCCGACGAAAGCCAGGCCATGAACGAGGCCCGGCTTCGCGCGCTCCTCGAAGAAGTGCAGCAGGGGCGGTGCGACATCGATCACGCCGTCGGCGAAATGCGGCACATGCCGTTCGAGGATCTCGGATTCGCCAAGGTGGACCACCACCGTGCGTTGCGGCACGGGATGCCCGAAGTGATTCTGGGGCAGGGAAAAACCGCGGACGAGGTGGGCGCGATCGCATCTAAGCTCCTCGAGCGGTCGCCAAACCTACTCGTCACGCGGGCGAGCGAGGCGATGTTCGAAGCGGTTCGAGACATCGACGAGGCAGCCGAGTACTTCAGTCGTTCCGGCGCGATCCGCGTGCAGCGGGATTCCAAGACCCTGGGGAAGGGTCGGATCGCGGTGGTGTGCGCGGGCACCAGTGACATTCCGGTCGCCGAAGAGGCGCGGGTCACGGCCGAGGTGATGGGCAACGAGGTTGACGCCATTTACGACGTGGGGGTCGCCGGCATCCATCGCCTCCTTTCGAGAATGGAGCGCATCCAGCAGGCGCGCGTCGCGATCTGCTGCGCCGGCATGGAGGGGGCGCTGCCCAGTGCTCTGGGAGGCTTGGTCTCCGTGCCGGTGATCGCCGTTCCAACAAGCGTCGGGTACGGGGCGAGCTTCAACGGCCTATCAGCCCTGCTCGGAATGCTGAATTCCTGCGCGAGCAACGTCTCGGTCGTCAATATCGACAACGGGTTTGGCGCTGCCTACGTCGCCACGCTGATCAACCGGCTGTAGGGCCGGCTGTGCGAGACTTGTTCCCATGAGACTCGGGAAGATTGCCCAGACTGCGTTTGTCGCCGCTGCCCTGCTTGTCGCCAGCTCCACGGTTGCTAGTGCACAGCAAGACGAAAGGAAGCACCTGCTGTTCCTAGGAGGATCCGACTTCTTCGCCCACGACTCGGTGTCGCACGCCATGTTCACCATGGCCAAGATCGGCGAGAGTTCGGGACTGTTCGACGTGCGGTTCCGGACAGACATGGAGTTGGTCACCAAGCAGAAGCTGCGGGGCAACCGCAAGAACCTCGATTACTTCGATGCGGTGATGTTCTACACGCAGGGTGACTTGGAGCTCGGTGCCGAGCAGAAGGCGGATCTGATGCGGTTCGTCAAGGAGGACGGCAAGGCGATCCTAGTCGCTCACAGCGGCACGGACTCGTTCCGCGAGACCTGGCCCGAGTACATTGACATGGTTGGAGGGGCCTTCGTCAACCATCCTTGGCACCAGAAGGTCCGCGTCCGTGTCGACGACCGGACACACCCGATCAGCCGGCACTTCCCGGCATCGTTCGAGATCACCGACGAGATCTACCAGCTGAACCGTTATTCCCGGGACAAGGTGCGCGTGCTGCTCAGCTTGGATCCCGCGAGCGTGGACCTGACGAAGGACGGCGTCCAGCGGGCGGACAGGGATTTCGCCATGGCCTGGGTCCGCGATTTCGGCAAGGGACGGGTCTTCTCAACTGTCCTGGGTCACCGCAACTCCGTCTGGGACGATCCGGGGATCCAGCAGATGTGGCTGGAGGCGTTCCGCTGGGCGGTTGGGATCACGGACGGCGAAACCGCCTCGCTGCCGCTCCCGACAGACGACGACTGAGCCCGGGCTCGGGCTCGGCGACGAACCGGTATCCGACGCCACGAACGGTGAGGAGGTGCCGGGGCTTGCCGGGATCCGGCTCAATCGATCGGCGCAGCCGTACGATGAAGTTATCGATCGCCCGGGTGTCGGTGTCCTCCCTGACTCCCCACACGTCTTCCAGAAGGCTCTTGCGGGACACGTTCCGACCCTCGTTCGCGACCAGGTGGTGCAAGAGCTTGGCTTCCATCAGGGTCAGGTCACGGACCTCGCCGCCGACCAGCAGCTGCTGCTTGGAAAAATCCACCGTCCGGCCGTTGAACTCGTAGGTGTCGGGTACCGGAGGGTCCTGCTCCCTCGAGCTCCAGCGATGGCGCCTTAAAAGGCCGCGGATACGGGCCAGCAAGACCGCCAGCTCGAACGGCTTTGGGACGTAGTCGTCCGCCCCGGCCGACAGTCCCTCGACGATGTCGCCGGGTCTCTTCCTGGCCGTGAGCATCATCACAGGCACGTAGCATCCCTGTGATCGGAGTTTGCGCACGACCTCGAAGCCATCCATGCCAGGCAGCATGACGTCTACCAGCAGGGCGTCGAAGGCCGGGCTGTCCTGGACCGTCCGCAAGGCCTCCTCGCCCGTCTCCGCGATCCGCGTAGCGAAGCCCTCCGCTTCTAGGTTGAACTGGAGACCTTTGGCGAGGTGGGTTTCGTCCTCGACGATCAGCACCCGCTTCATGCCGTCGCCAGCAGCGGCAGCTCGATGGTGAACGTGCTTCCGCGGCCCTTCCCCTCGCTGTGCCCGAAAACTCTCCCGCCGTGCTTGCTTGCGACGGTCCGCACGATGTAGAGACCGAGCCCCGTGCCCTTTGACCGCATCGTTCCGGGCGTCCTGTAGAAGCGCCGGAACACTCGCTTGAGCTCGTCAGGAGCGATTCCGATGCCGTTGTCTCGGACGCTGACCGAGACCGTCTCTGCCCCGCGCCTGGCGACCTCGATCCAGACCTGGGCGTGGTCGCCGGAATACTTGACGGCATTGTCGATCAGATTCGACACCGCCGCTCGCAACTCCTCGCCATTGCCCATCACGAGAGCGGGCTCGCCCTCGGGAATCCGATTGCGAAAGCGGAGAACGCCCTCGGGCAGGTCATGGCTGCGCCGGAGCCGGTCGACGCAGTCCCCGACCAGTTCCCGGAGGTCGAGCTGCGTGCGCAGAGACCTGCGCCGGGAGCCTAGGGCGCCGGCGCGGAGAACTTGCTCGATCGTCCCCTCCAGGCGAGCCATGTCGGCCAGCATGGTGTCGAAGAACTCCTGCCGGCGATTCTCCTCGACATCCCTCGACCGCAGCGTTTCGAGATAGAGCTTGATCGACGCGACAGGCGTCTTCAACTCGTGCGTGACGGCATTGATGAATTCGTCGTGCTTTTCGTTCCGACGGATTTCCCGAACCAGGAACACCGTGTTCAGGACAAGCCCTGCGATGAGAAGGAGCCCGGCCACGATTCCAAGGCCTAGGACGACCTCGCTGCGCCAGTTGGCGACCAGCCAACCGACATTCAACGCGACGGCCAGCCCTACCAAGCAGATGCCCAGCGCGATCCAGAAGATCACAGAGCGCTTGCGGTGGCCCGACAGGTCCATTCCATATCATGATACGGCCCGTCTGCCGGGATCGTGGCAGACGGGCCGTTCGTCGGTCACATTCAAATTGCCAGCATTTGGCGCTCTTCGCCTCGGCTCCAAATCTCAACTCGATTGGGCAAGTGTATGAGAGAGATCAAACACAATCCATTGACGAACGTAGGGAGCAACGTAGTTGCACGCTTGCCAACTAATTGACGCTATCTCTGCCCGTGCTCTATTGGGCCTTCTCCAATTGTCGCGCAGATTCGATTTGAAAGCTTCTCCCTTAGATCTGTACTGTCTCTCCATAGAATGTGATTGTACTGTCGCGTGTCAAAGTGGATCTTATCCTTCTGGTCTTGTCGACAGGTGTAAATTACGTCCAAGCCGAGACCGCCTGCGAAGCCTGCTTCAAAGTACACCCCTCCCCGTGCTCCGGTGTCGCCATGAGTAAAATCAGCCACAACGAACCGCGAACGGCGGATCTCGGCAATTATTAGGTCACAGATTTTGTCGTTGTGCTCCTTCTCATCGATACGTACAGGGGTGTATCCGGCATCTTCGATTCCCTTCCGAATCCCGTTGTCCCATGCGTCTTCCAGCTCAGTATCGAACCACATTGCGACAAATGCTTGAGTCGACGGTGCCGGGACCGAACTCTCAATTTCCTCGAGTCGTGTCCAGCCGTCTACGGTGATTAAGAACTCACGATGTACTTGACCATAGAGACTAGTGTCGCTGGATTCCTTGTCGTGCGTGAACTGTAACCAGCCACGTTCGGCCAAGTGATTCCTGAGCTGTGTGACGTGTATTGGATTTGTCGAGTGTGACCACGCCATTGCTCGCATCATGGTCGCAGGAAGGTGCATGATAACGGCCTTTCGAAGTCTTGGGAAAGGGATGCAATGAATTGGAGGAGACGATCAGCCCGCTGTTGAATCCTTTCTGAACGGTGAGTATCCTGAATCTGCTGGATGATGTCCTTGTCGACGTTGGGAATTGACTGACCGAGTCTTCGTTGTTCAAGCATCCACGCGGTGAGACATGCACGAAATGGCTCAGTATACGAATCAGGATTAGCGAGCATATCACGCGCCTCGGTTGTAATGAAATATTTGCCGTCGGTCCTTGGTGAGGCAAATACATGTCCGCCGAGAACTGATTGACAGGATGCAATAGAATTCCAGATTGGGTCTCTGAGTTGGCCCTTGGGGTGCAACTCGTCTATGCCCGGTAGCTTCCCCGTCAAGTAATCGGAGTACTTTTCGCCCATCTTCTCACGCGAGTCGACCCAGCCGTCCTTCTCATGGCGTCCCAAGTCGATTCTCGAGCGGTCGAACGGTACTCCACGCCATGATTCGGAACTGGCTGTTCGATGGTACAGGGTGATTAACGACATCATTCTCAATTGTAACTGTGATGGCAGGCTTGCACGACAGCTGGTCGCTTCTCGTTGTAGACCAGCAACTGAGTCCAGTGCATTGCTGAAGTACCCGACATTGGGCTGTCGCCAAGTCACTGATTTCCGAACATGGTCAGGTGGTTGCCGCAAGCAACTCTCGCACAACTGTCTGATTCACCTGGACTTGTGCGGATTCCACCTCGGCCTAGATCGATCCCGGGATAGGTGCGTGACTAGTTTGTATCTCCAGTCCTGTGTTCTGAACGGCTAATGCCCCGTACAAGGAGCCGTTGGGGAGCGCCAATGTATCCCCGCGGCTGGTCTTTGCCCACAGCACGTCGAGAGGACCACCGCCCGACCGCCGCACGGCACTAATCTCGCGGCAGACGTGGACACGCACCGGCCCCTACCTGAGCGTTGCTGACAGGATCTGGCTCCGTGATTGGCGCCACTCCGAGGCCGTCCTTCCAGCGCTCCCCGAATATGGGCGCCAGTGAGGCCGCAGCCTCCGGTGCTGGCCCGCATCTCGCAGCAATTCCGAGTACCACACGATAATCCAAAATGGTCACATGCGCGGAATTTGGAGTCTCGAGGGGGGCTCGTGAAAAAAGTTGTAGGGAACGGTGAATATGCTTCATGTCCTCCGAATTCTTGCGGTGAATGAGGTGACTGAAGCGTAGTCCAGGCTAGCTTTGGCCGACAACGCTTGGATCTCGTCCGCGTGTATCGCGCTGCGAGCGTGTGCTGACGGAGCTAATGCCTTGTGGCGTGGTGCCGAAACGGCATGTCAATGCCCACTGAGAATTCCCGGCATACGAAATTGATTTACCGATCGGCTCCGGATGCTCCCAATCAAGAACCCAGCGTCTGTCCCTTGGCATGGGCATCCTCGCGAACCTTAGAACTCAGACCCTTCGCCTCGTGGGTTCAGTCATCTGAGGCCCCAGGACTCGCATTTGGTACCCCCGTGGGCTGCACGATCACTCCTGGGCACGTTCGAGCCGGTATAATCTCGACCATGGTTACACGGCGCCAATTCACATCCGCACTTCCACTGCTGCCAGCCGCACTGCAGGCCGGAACGCCGAAGCTTGCCGGCGACGGCCCTCGCCTCAAGACTGCGATCTGCGCCTACTCGTTCCGGAAGGCGCTCGGCGACGGGTCCCTCAGCTACCTCGATCTCGTCGACATGGCGGTCGAGAACGGCGTCGACGGCCTCGACTCGACCGTGTACTGGTTTCCCCAGGACAATCTGGAATCGTTCCTTACGGAGTTCCGCAGGAAGGCCTACTTGGCAGCCGTTGACCTCCCGAGCATCGCTATCCGGACGGACCTTTGCCGGAAGAGCCCCATCGAGCAGCAGAGGGAGGCTGCCTGGCTGCGCCACTGGGTCGATGTTTCGTATCGGCTTGGCTCCAGCCACATCCGAGTCTTTGGGGGTCGAGTCCCGGAAGGGAGCACCGAAGACGAAGCGGCGACCTGGGTCGCCGAGATCCTCAAGCGGACAGCAGACTATGCTGCCGATCGCGGCGTGGTCCTAGGGCTGGAGAACCACGGCGGCATTACGGCCCGCGCCGAGAGAATCATTCAGATCGTGACGGCCGTCGACCATCCCAACGTCGGAATCAACCTCGACACCGGGAACTTTCGAACGGATCCGTACAATCAGATCGAGCTGGCCCTGCCGTACGCAGTCAACTCGCAGTTCAAGGTGCACATCCGGGACGAGGAGGGGAACCACGAGGAGTCGGACTGGGACCGGATCGTTGGGATGTTCGCCAAGGCGGGCTATCGCGGCTACATGGCACTCGAGTACGAAGCGCAGGAGGATCCTTTCAAGGCGGTGCCGCGCCACCTCGCGACGCTCCGCACTCTGGCCGCGAAGCACGGCGGTGCCTGAGACCCGGTTCCCACCCGCTCTGACCGCCGGCCACAAGGCTTCTATCCTGCCGGGGCGACGCCTCTCACCCGTACGCGCCTGGCCGGAATAGGCCAAGACGGCTGTTCGGTCGCTACTCCGGGAACGGGCGGGACTGCACGGCCTCCAGGAACGCGGGGTTCTGCCTGCGCAGCTTCAGCGAGAGTTCCTTCGCTTGACGCGCCTTCTCGCGATCACGAAGTCGAAAGTAGACCTGTGACAGCATCAGGTGAGGCTGGGGGTGCCGGGGTTCGATTCGCACGGCCTCCTCTAAGGCCGTAACGGCTTCCGGCCATTTCCTCAGGCCCATTAGCGCGCGCGCAAGGGCAATGCGCGCGGGCATGTAATCGCTTCGCAGGTCGATCGCTTTCTGCAGTGGCGCGATAGCTTCCTCGTAGCTGGCCTGCTTGACCAACCAGTCCCCGTAGAAGAAATGGGGTTCCTCGTATTCGGGGTCCAGCTCCGCGGCCCTGCGCAACAGCGGCAGTGCCTCCTCGAAGCGGCCGTCCTTTTGCAGGTGCCAGGCGTGTTCGAAATTGGCTCGCGCCGAATCCGGGAATCGGCGAATTGTATCTGACGCAATCCTCAGGCCCGCCCGCAGGTCCCCGGCCTCCCTGCAGGCATGGATCGCCATGTAGTGGAGATCCTCCTGGTCCGGCCTCAGTCGCAGGGCGCGCGTTGCCACGTCCGCCGCTTCGCGGTGGAACCTTCCCTTCCCGTACTCGACCGCCATCACCTGCATCAGCTGGACGCGGCCGGGCTGAATCTGCAGCGCGCGCCGCCATGCCTGCAACGCCTCCTGGCCCCGGCCACGCTTCTGGCGGACGACGCCAAGCAGGTAGTGCGCGTTGAAGTCGTTCGGCGATGCCGAAGCGGCTCGTGCAAGCAGCGGCTCGGCTTCGCCCAACTGCCCGGACGAGAAATGCATGTAGCCCAGGTTGAACAGCGCCGGGAAGTACTCCGGGGAGATAGCGAGCGCCTTCCTCCAGAGTTCGGCTGCCGCCGAAACCTGCCCTTGCTGGGCGAGTTCAAGGCCGCTGTCCGTGAGAGCGGCGGCATCCTCCGCTCCCTGGCCCGGGAGCATTGCCGGCAGCCATAGGCACGCCGCGATCGCCGCGGCACGGGCAATTCCAAACGCCATATGCCGCATCCGCCCGGAACTCACGGGATTGCCGCAACCTTGCCCGAGCCCTCAACTAGGAGCCAGCCCTGGCCGCCGGAGGCCCCCGGGAACTCCTCTTCCTTGCCGCTCGGCCAGCGGACGGAGATCGCGTCGACGCCCTCCGCATCGCCTAGGCCGAAGTGGACCCGCAAGTCACTGTGGGACACGTAGCTCGACTGGCTCACCACGGCCCTTGTCTGGCGCCTCCCGGAAGCCTGCACGGTCACCGTCGAGCCTATGGCCGCCCGGTTCGATTCGGTGCCTTGGAGTGTTAGGCGGACCCAGTTGCTCCCGCCAGGGAGGTCGTTGCGTAACAGGGAGACCCTGTCCGCCATGTTCATGACCAGGACATCGATGTCGCCGTCCCCGTCGTAGTCCCCGAATGCCGCGCCTCGGCTGGACCGGATCTGGAGCAGAGCCTCGCCGGCCAGTGCCGTCACGTCTTCGAATCGCTCCCCGTTCAGGTTGCGATAGACGAGGTTCGACTGCACGTACGTTTCCGTCACCTTGAGCTGGCGGTCCAGTTTCGGGTAGACGTGACCGTTGACTTGGAAGATATCCTGCCAGCCGTCGTTGTCGAGGTCCACGAAGTCCACGCCCCACCCCACGTACTGAGGGTTCGAGGCCAGCCCCGCTCGCACGCAGATGTCTTCGAAGAACACTCCGTCGTTGTTCCGGTACAGATTCGGGTAGTCGTCCGCGAAGTTGGTCTTCACCAGGTCCAGCCAGCCATCCCCGTCGAAGTCGCCGACCCCGACTCCCATGCCACCCTGCTCGAAGCCGTGCTCGTTGAACGCGACACCGGTCTCCGTGGCGTAGTCAGTGAACGTCCCGTCGCCGTTGTTGACGAACAGGATGCTTGGAGTGGAGTCGCAGGCGATGTAGATGTCCTGCCAGCCATCCCCGTCGAAGTCCGCGGCTACCGCAGTGAATGCGTAGTAGTCGCGCACGTCCCGCACGCCCGCCGTCTCGCTCGCGTCCTCGAACGACCCGTTCCCTAGGTTCCGGTACAGCGTCACGCCGCCGAACGGAAGGCCGCGCGGGCCGCAGTACACCGGCATCCCCTTCCATTCGCAATTCGACGTCTTCCCGGGCGGGGGAGCTGTTTCCGGATCGAACTGCTGGTACTGAGTTACAAGCAGGTCAAGCAGCCCGTCCCTGTCGTAGTCCACGAAGGTGCAGCCGGAACTCCACTGATCCGCGGCTCCGGCGACTCCTGCCGCTGCCGCGGACTCCTCGAACGTTCCGTCCCCGTTGTTCCGAAACAGCGCGTCCTCGCCCCAATAGGCGACAAACAGGTCTACGTTGCCGTCGTTGTCGAAGTCGCCCGCGCACACTGCGCTGCCCCATCCGGATCGGCCGAGCCCGCTCTGCCGCGTGGTGTCCTCGAAGCTGCCGTCGCCAGTATTCCGGTACAGGCGGTTCGTTGGGGCTGCTCCGTCCCCGAAACCCTCCAGCGTCGAGCCGTTGACCAAGAAGGCATCTAGCCTGGAGTCGCCATCGTAGTCGAGGAGAGCCGTGCCTGCACCGTTGGACTCGATGATGTAGCGCTTCTCGTCCTTGCCGCCGTAGGTGAATACAAGATCGAGTCCGGCCTCCTCCGCAACATCGGCGAACTTGGCATTCCACGGGAGCCCCGAAGCGTCCAGCGCCTTCACGGGCCGAGCGTTCGGGCTGGCAACGCCCTGCGAGAGCAGCGATGCGGGAATCAGGGCCGACAGAAGGACTGGCAGCAGCGGCGGAATGCGCATGACCAGGGTCGGCTTCCCTCGCACCCTGAGTATGCCACAGCGCCGGAGAGACGCACGGGGTTGCCGGGCGTACCGCCGGGCGGCGCCGTCGGTCCCGCTGGCCCGATAACCTAGGCGGGATGGCATTCCCGTCCCGAGTCTGTGTGTTCTGCGGGTCCAGCAGCGGACGGAATCCGGCCTACGCTTCGGCCGCCGCAGCCGTGGGGAAGCTCCTGGCGGACCGTGGCATCGGGCTGGTCTACGGCGGGGGAGGCGTCGGTCTGATGGGCGAGATGGCCGACGCCGCCCTGCGGGCGGGAGGCGAGGTCGTGGGGGTGATTCCGAAGGCGCTGGACCGCAAGGAGGTGGCGCACCGGAAGCTGACCGAGCTGCACGTCGTCGGGTCGATGCACGAGCGAAAGGCCCTGATGGTCCGGCTGGCCGACGCTTTCGTAGCCATTCCCGGAGGATTCGGCACTCTCGAGGAGCTCTGCGAGATTCTCACGTGGGCCCAACTCGGGCTGCATCGGAAGCCCGTCGCCCTGCTCAACGTCGCAGGCTACTACGACCCGCTGGTCGGATTCCTGGACCACGCCGTGGCAGAGGGGTTCCTGAGGAAGGAGCATCGAGCCATGCTGATTGAGGTGACGGATCCCGCGCAGGCACTGGAGGAGTTCGGTCGCTACGTCGCTCCCAATGCCGGGAAATGGCTGGAGGCGGCCGATGCCTGATCACGGCCCTGGGTGCATCCGATCGCGAAGAATCGCAGCCGGGCACGAGCCGCCCCAGCCAATCACTGCAGCAGCGTCCGCACCATGGCTGCGTTTCGCTTGCTGACGGGACACTGAACGCCGTTCTGGAGCGTCAGCAGCCACCTCCGACTGCTCAGGGCGCTGATCCTGCTGATCTTGTCGCTGTTGACGAGGATGCTGCGGTGGACCCGGAGAAACGGGGAATCGGCTAGGCGCTCCGCAAGGGCGGCCAGCGTCTGCGTGGCCCTGTACTGCTTATCCTTCGTCTGGATCCACACGATCTCGCCGGATGCACGGAACGCGTAGACCTGGTCCAGGTCCAGCAGCAGGAAGTCCCGCCCATGGCAGGCCACGATCTTCGCGGGCCGACGAGTCTGGACGGCATCAGCGTTCAGAACCTGCGCGACCCGTTCTGCGTTCTTGCCGGGGCGCAGGCTCGAATCCCACGCACGTTCGATCGAACGACGCAGGCGCTCCTTGCTGAACGGTTTGAGCAGGTAGTCAACCGCTCCTACGTCGAAGGCGCTTAGGGCGTGCTCGCTGTACGCGGTCACGAAAACTATCGCCGGCAGCCGGCCCTCGATGCCGCGCACCACCTCGAATCCGTCGTAGACGGGCATCTGGATGTCCAGTAGCACGAGGTCCGGATCTAGTGCCTCGATCTGGCGCTGCGCCGACGAGCCGTTCTCCGCTTCTCCGACGACCTCAATGCCGCCCAGTTCGGACAAGTCCCGGCGCAGGACCTCGCGGGCAGCCTGTTCGTCATCAACGATCAAGGTCCGCAAACGCTCTGCCTGGGTGCCGCTCACGATGTTCGCATTTGTATCACGGGAAGCTGGCTGCGAGGGAACCGATCCCGGTGAAAGGGGCGTTACGGCTGACGTCCGGGCCCGATCCGGCTGTCAGAGAGCCCTGGAGGGTGGAAGGGCTGAGCCCTTGCGGCGGTCCCGCTGTCTCCGGAAGCCGGAAGCATTGACCCCAGTGCTGTACCTTGGCACAGGGGGAGGCCCGGGCTCTGGAATTCGTGGTGCACTTTCCGATCCTGCTGAATGTCCTCGGCCATTCAGCAGGCATCACGGCCTTCGGCGCCTTTCTGGTGCTGCTGGCCCGCAATCCGAAGCCGGGGGTTGGTGTCCCGGGCCTCGCGGCAGCGCTCGCCCTTTGCTGGAACCTTGGTTCGCTAGTTGGGTTGCTTGCAGACGCTGGCAGCCCTGTCCAGACCGTCGTTGCCACTGCCAGCCTTGCGGTCCTGAGTGTCTTGCCGTGCACTTTGCTGCAACTGGCGTTGCAAGGCGATCACAAATGGCTGAACTGGGTCGGTCTCGCGCTGGGCGGGGGTGCGGCGGCGATTCAAGTATCGAACGCCGTCGGAGTTCCCCTGGCGTCCCAGGATGCGGGAATCTCGCTCATAAACTACGGATTCAGTGCAGTCGCTGTGGTCGGTGCTGTCCTCATGGCTCGCGAGGGCACTTACCGGCGGGGCGCTGGTATGCGCTTTCTGGCCGCCATGGCCCTATTCCTGCTGGCAGCATCCTTCGTGCATTTCGGAAGGCTTCACGAGACCGACGCGTGGCTGCACGAATTGGTCTTCCACCACGCGGGAATTCCGTTGGCGCTCTTCGTGATGCTGCAGGACTACCGCTTTCTCTTGCTGGACGTGTTCGTTCGCCTGGCTGGTGCGTGCGTCGTGGCCGCGAGTTTTGTCGGGTGCCTGCTCTGGCTCGCGGATTGGCTCGGCTTTCTGGGTGTCAGTGACGCCTCCACGATCGGCCTGGCGTTCTTCGTCATCGCTTCCGGCGCCATCATCGTTGCGTATCCGTGGATTCTTCGGACACTGGGCGTTTGGGTGGAGATTGCAATCTTCCGCCGCAAGGACGTGCGAGTGGCGGCAGGCAACATCCGGGCCCTGGCGAGCGACGAGGCAACCGGATTTCCAGAGAGTGCGTCCCGTGTCGTCGCGGACTTCGCATCCGCCGAGCGCTGGCACTTGCTCGGCGAAGGCGGCGGCGTCCGCATCGACAAGTCCGAAGCCGCACCTGCGCCGCCGTTCGAGGCACTGGCGCCGGCTGAACAGGCTTGGGCCGAGGCCATGGTGCCGCTGCGGCATACCGATGGCACTCTGCGCGTCCTTCTGCTCGGAGCGCGCGAAGGGGGCCGGCGGTACTTGAGCCTTGACCTAGCGGACCTCGACATCCTTGCGTCCGAGATCGCCCGCCGAAGCGACGAGATCCGCCGGGAGGAACAGGACAGGCTGATGCGCGAGGCGGAAATAGCAACCCTGCGGGCTCAGATCAACCCGCACTTCCTTTTCAATGCGCTCAACGCCCTCAACGCGCTGATCCCGTCTAGCGCCGCCGACGCCAGGCGAACCCTCCTCAGTCTCGCTGACATCTTCCGCTACTCGCTAGGAGGCAAGCGCCAGTTCGTTCCGCTCGAGGAGGAGATGGAGATCGTCGAGGCCTACCTACAGATCGAGCGGCTGCGGTACGGAGAGCGGCTCAAGACCAGCGTTCTCATGGAGGACGGGGTGCGTCACTTCCAAGTGCCGGCGCTGTCGATCCAGCCGCTGGTCGAGAATGCCGTCAAGCACGGCACCAGCCGTCTCGCGACGGGCGGCGAGGTGGAAGTGACAGCCCGTCGCGAGAGCGGCGGGCTGCGGGTCGAAGTCATCGATAACGGGCCCGGCTTCGACCCTGCCGACCTGCCCGACGAAGGACACGGCCTGCAGAGCGTCAAGAGGCGCCTCCAGCTGTGCTATGCCGGCGAGGCTGAATTCCTGATCGAGTCGGGCCGGTCCGGGTCGAAGGTGGGGTTTGTGGTCCGCACGGGCGATCAGGAGATCAGCCGCGAGCGCGGGGCCTAAACCCTCGCATCGCACGATTCGATCAGCGGCTTAGCCTCAGACAGGAATTCCGCAGTCGTTCTCGAGCCTACGTTGCCCGCCTTGCGATGGCGCACCGAGACCGTCGCCGTCTCGGCCTCCCGTGGTCCCACGACGAGCATGTAGGGGATCTTCTGCAGCTGGGCTTCCCGGATCTTGAACCCGATCTTCTCGCTGCGCTCGTCCAACTCCACCCTGAGGCCCGCCGTCTCGAGCTCCCGCCCGACCTGGCGGGCGTACTCGATCTGGCTGTCCGTGATCGGCAGAACGATGGCCTGCACCGGTGCCAGCCACAGCGGGAACGCCCCGGCATAGTGCTCGATCAGCACGCCGAAGAATCGCTCGACTGAACCCCACAGCGCCCGGTGGACCATCATCGGCGTGTGCTGCTTTCCGTCCGGGCCGATGTACTCGAGGTCGAAACGCCGCGGCAAGTTGAAGTCGAACTGGATCGTCGACAGTTGCCAGGAGCGACCGATCGCGTCGACCATCTTGATGTCGATCTTGGGGCCGTAGAAGGCTGCCTCGTCCGGCATCACCTTGGCTTCGATCTCCCGCTTCCTGAGGGCCTCGAACAGCCCGTCCTCGGCCAGCTTCCACTCCTCGGGCGTGCCGGCGTACTTGCCACTGGAGCCCCCGTCCCAAGTGGACAGTTCGACCGAGAACTCCGCGAACCCGAACACCCGCAGCACTTCCATCGCGAAGTCGACGCATTCCAGCACCTCGGACTCGACCTGCTCCGGCGTGCAGAAGATATGAGCGTCGTCCTGCGTGAACCCACGGACCCGGAGCAGTCCGTGCATGACGCCCGACCGCTCGTACCGGTACACCGTCCCGAGTTCCGCCAGTCGCACGGGTAGGTCCCGATAGCTGCGGAGCTTGTCCTTGTAGATCAGAATGTGGAACGGGCAGTTCATCGGCTTGAGCTGGTACAGCGAGTCGTCCAGCTCCATCGGCTTGAACATGTCGTCCTTGTAGAACTCGGAGTGGCCCGAGGTCTCCCAGAGCCCGTGCCGGGCGACGTGCGGCGTGGAAACGAGCCCGTAGCCGCGCGAGACCAGTTGCTCGCGCAGCCAGTCCTCCATCACGCGCCGGATGGTGCCTCCCTTCGGGTGCCAGAAGATAAGGCCGGGTCCGGCCAGTTCCTGAATGCTGAAGAGGTCGAGCTGCTTGCCCAGCTTGCGGTGATCCCGCTTCTTGGCCTCCTCGAGTCGATTCAGGTGGGTCTTGAGCTCCTTTGGCGAGAAGAAAGCGGTGCCGTAGACACGCTGGAGGCGTTCCCGGCTCTCGTCGCCCTTCCAGTACGCGCCCGCGACTGACAGCAGCTTGAAGGCCTTGATGCGTCCCATGGACGGCACGTGGGGGCCCCGGCAGAAATCGGTGAAGCGCTCGCCCGTCCTGTAGACGGACACCCGCGGCTCGTCGGTCTTCTCCTCGACGAGTTCGCACTTCATGAACTCGCCCTGGCGCTCGTACTCGGCAAGGGCCTCCTCGCGAGGAATCCAGACGCGCTCGTTCTTGGGGTCGCGCTTGGCGATTTCCTGCATCCGGGCCTCGATCTTCTCCAAGTCGTCCGGCGTGAACGGCGTTTCCCGGTACATGTCATAGAAGAAGCCCTGCTCGGTTGGAGGGCCGACACCGAGCTTGGTCTCGGGATACAGCTCCAGCGTCGCCGCAGCCAGCAAGTGGGCAGCCGAGTGCCGGTACACCTCGAGTGCTTCCTCGTCCCGCTCGGTAAGAAGCCGCACGCTGGCGTCGGCCTGCAGAGGCTCGGAAAGATCCGTCAGCTCTCCGTCGACTTCGGCAACGAGCGCGGTGCGGGCGAGCCTGGGGCTGATGCGCTCCGCCACCTCGAGCGGCGTCGTGCCCTGGGCCATCTCCATGCGGTGGCCGTCGGGGAGGGTGACTGCGATGTTCGGCATGGCAGGGATAGCGGCCGAGGCGCCCGTGCGCCGGACCGCAATCCTCAGTATCTCTCGAAGGACTGCCGGTCTTCGGGAATCCCTGCGGCAGTGAGCTGCTCGCGCAAGGCCGAGACCATCTCCGGCTGGCCGCAGAAATACGCGTCAATGTCGGTCCGTCCCGCCAGGGCATTGTCGACATGGTCCGTGACTCGTCCCCGGAGCCCAGCCCACTGGGGATCGTTGCCGCTCACCACAGGGACGAAGCGAAAGCCGCTGCGGCGGGAATCGAGGGCGTCGAACTCGCTGCAGTACAGCAGGTCGCGGGCTTGGCGCGCGCCCTCGACAAGGGTCACGTCCGCATCCGGGTTCGCCGCCAGATGCTCCAGCAGGATGGCGCGCATCGGGGCGATTCCCGTCCCTGCCGCGAAGTAGACGCCGGATCGGCCCGAGTCTAGTAGCCGCATCGTCCCGGCCGGGTCGCTGCACTCGACGGATTCCCTTGTTCGCAGCCCCAGTAGGTGCCTTCCGAATTCGCCCTCGTGCTGAATGCAGAGTTGGATCGTACCGTCCGGGTTGGGCGGCGACGCGATCGAGTAGTAGCGCTTGGTCGATGAACCGTCGATATTGGCGCTCAGCGCCAGATACTGGCCGGCCGCGTGGCGGAACGCGGCGCTGAAGGTGAATTGGGTGACACGGTCGCTGAGCGCCTCATGGCGAATGTATTGAATTGTCGGCATACCGGGCCTTCCATTGTCGCGATGCCCGTCGCTGAGCTCCATGGCCGCTGCCGGCTCCATGACACGCTCGCCAACCACGGCCTTGTGCGCGTCCACCTCTGCTCCGACGCATGTCTCTTCGCTGTCGACAACCTCGCCGGATTGTGGACGGCCGCAGACCGCTCACGTTGCGCTCAGCCTTCCCCGATCTCCTGCTTGCCGCGTTTCCCAGCAGCAACTCCTACTGCGGCCGGGCCTCGAAGTACGACCTCCAGCACCGATCCTGCGACCTACGCCGCCTATCGGTGACCGTCGTCACCGATCCTGCTGGATGCTCCAAACGGGACCTGATCGAGCACCGCTCCTTCGACCATACCAGCCGCAACTGGTCCGGCGGCCTCTCCGAGTCCTTCGATCGGATCCTGAAGAACTTCACCGCGGATGCGCTCTGTCATCCTCGCGATCATCCCAACATAGGGAACCCGACAGAGGCGAAGTGGTGATCGAATGAGAACGCCCGTCCGTATGCCCTGAGTCTTCATGAGAACAAAGCTGGTTGCATCCACTGCGGACAGCTTGTGTAGATCGCGACGAAGGTAGTATTGCCAAGCATCTCGCATATCAGCTTCGGTGCATGCCAACACACGAAGATCCGCGATCGAATCCAGAGAGTCCTTCCACTTGAGCGCGACGTCACGTCCTGCGTTTCGTTCGAGGAAAGTAACGGTTTCGAGAATCACGGGCACTGACGTTACGACACGGGCGTGACCCTCTGACATCTCGGACCATGCCACCAATGCTCTCGCATGAAGGGGGTCGCGACTGAGTGCCAGTGCAATCCACGCGCCCGTATCAACAAACACCGTTGAGCCGGCTTGCATCAGGGCGCATCGTAGATCGAGTCGTGCTCGACAGACGTCTTCGCCGGTATTCCGTCCCAGATCGCAACCGGACCGGATGCGCCTGATCGTAGCCAGACGCGGCGAACTGCCTCACGAACCAAGTCCGCCACACTACGACCAGTCCGCTTTGCGGTCAATCGAAGTTGCTCCAGATCCTCCTCCGGGAAATAGATCTGCGCCTTCGTCATGCATGTCAGTTTAACAGGGTCACCGACACACATCGACCTTGGAGATCATCAGCGTGATCGTCTCGTCCGGCGCACCTGATGGCCGGTCAACCCAGCGTGACGGGATCCTCCTCCGAGACCGGAGTCATTTCCTGGGCACCCCTGCGCGGATAGCTGTGACTGCGATGAGGCAGTCCGCTTGCTCCCCAGCCGTCGCGCTCTTCTGTCGAAGTGCCCGCAACCCGTCTGCGTCTGCATGTTCTGGAGCCCGTGTCTCGCGTGAACTCGAAACATTCAGACGTGTCGACCAGGATCATCCCAGCCGCTCGGACTCCATTGGTCAAGGCCTCCCTCCCAGCCCGATCCACGCATCCGGCGAGCCCCCTCCATGCCGAGGAGCTCTCCCGCGAAGGTGCGGATCGCAGAGCTCACGGCGTCCCGCTTGGTCGAGAATAGGAACCGCCTCATGACGACAGCGCATGCTTCCTCGTCAACGTCAGTGTTGGTCCGCGCCATGCACCCGGAATGCGCTAGCAACACAGCAGCCGCTCTCGGTTTTGCTTAACCAGGGCCCGACGGCTGCGTAGGACCGCTCGTGCCTGCTGCCCATTGTAGAACCCAACGAGACTGTCGGATCGCACATGCCCTCGGAGGACGGTCCTGCAGGGAAATTACAAACCTGGATCGCGTTAAATCATTGATGATACATTACTTATGATCTAAGTGATTCACTTATTTTGGCAATACGATAACATTAATCTCGATCAGGACATGCTCCGTCCCCATTCAGTCGGGTCAATAGTACTTCGTTTCGCCCGCGGCCTTCGCGTCGTTGGTTCGATGCTTGGTCGTGGCCAAATGCGTTCGCTGATGGGCAGTTGCTGCACGAGAGGCTCGACAGACCCGTGTCCGTCGCCAGAAGAAGAGGAATGCGTGAGCGATCTCGCAGGGGGCAGTTGGATCCATACAAGGTATGGAAGCTCAAACGGTGGGTACCGCCTTGGCGGGTTCTAGGACTAGCTGGCACATGCATCGCGCTGTATCGTACGTTGCTCTTATTGCGATCCTAACCGCACCAACACCAGCAAGTGCCAAGGGCCGGCAACTCTCTGACTGGTCTCGGGTGGAAGCACTGGCCGAGGGTACAGGGATCCAGGTGCGGCTGTTCAGACACAAATCGCCGCGCGGTGCTCGGAGGATTCGCGGGCGACTCGTTTCAGCAACGAGCACAGCAATTCAAGTCTCGGATGGAAGCTCGTTGCATGAGTTCAAACGCGCGGACGTGCAGTCCGTTGGCGCACAGAACCCGAAGTTCTCCTGGTATTACTGGGCAATCCTCGGAGGCTGGTTGGCGGCAACCATCGGACTGCCAAGCGGACTGGGGACAACTGTGTCATCGGCTGCTGCAGCAACAGGATTCTTGCTGATTCGCCAGCACAACAGGGTCTATGTGGCCCCAGCGCCATGAGCAAGCGTCGAAAGGATTGAGCACTTGCTCCGAGCGATTACGCCCATGCCGAAGCGAATCGGAGTCGTCGCATCTTGCGTGCGGACCCGTTCTCGGCTCCCGCCCGGCGTCACTCGGCTGCTGGCCGCGACGGCATTTTCCAGCTTACGAGCGGGTGCCACATCCGGTATGGGTATGAGTGACGCATGACCACGCTAGCGGCCTCTGCTCGTCGTAGCGGTCCGCCGCGGCAGTTGGCAGTGGCGTGCGTCATGGGAACGTCATACTTGGCTGGGCACTTAGTCCGGAGATCTCACCAAGGGTGCGCCGACATGGGCACTCATGTCTTGGTAGGGCGTTTGTGTGCAGGCATTCATGAGCTTGCCGACAGCCACGGTTCATGCCGACACGCTATCCCACCCTCGAGCTCGGCAAGTCAGACGGACGGGAGGTCATCGCCCGCCTTGGTGGCGGCCTCGAGTCTGCCGACGGCAGGCCCTCCTCCGCTAGGCCGCTGACCGACCCTGCCTTCTGAACGGGTGGATCGCCGGCCGCCTCGGGGATCACCGCGACCGCTACGGGAGTGCCCTGTCCGACCGACTCGCTCAGCGTCGTTATGTCTGGCACCGGGCTACGAGGACATCAACGGCCATGAAACCCTGCGCGACGACAGCCTGGTCGCGCTGACACTTCCTAGTGGCCGGTAACCGCCCTCCTGCACCCCGCTGAGGCAAAGTGCTGTGGGATAGCAGCGTCTCGCCATGTCGAGAGCAAAAACCGCTTCACGACGCGAGCGCATGCCTCCTTGTCAAGGTCAATGTTCGTCCGCACCAAGCGCTCAGGTTGGACGAGCAATACACCACCCGCTCGCGGTGACACTTCACAAAGGTCCGACGACTGCGCAGCCCCGACCGTACTCTCTGCCCATTGCGGAATGCAACGAGGCTCGCCGACCGCGCATGCTTCCCGAGCCCGGACCACCGGCCTGCCTGGGGTGTCGCCTCGCCAATCGCCTGCACCGGATTCGACATCGGCAGATCACGGGGCCATGGCCCCGCTGAAGCTCGCGGAACGGCCGAATCTTGATCTTGGAGACCGCCTTCTTCAAGGCGAATGGCGCGGTCAATCCACAATCACGGGATCTGGTACAGCGATGTCTTGGATGGCGCTTCTGGTTCAAGCTAGCGAGGGGGCCCTGCGTCCTCACTTGCGCCGCGAGCCGAGCCACTAGTCTTCAAACAGATTGCCTTGGGCCTCCGACACCCACGCGTAACGCACTGGCCGAATTGACTTGGCGATCCTCTTCTCCGTTTCTGCGCGGCTCAGCCATGTCTTGACCTGCTTCAACTCAAGACCCAGAGAATCGACCAGGTGCTGGGGTGTCACCGGCTCCCTGTTCGCAGCGCGACCGAGTTCCTTGAGGAACAGATTGTAGAACCTGTCCGCCGCATCGACGTCCGCTTCTTCCGTCTGCGGTGTAGGCTCTACGGCTCGTCGTGCCGGCTCATCGCTCCGCGCGTCCGCCCGGCTGTCCCCGGCTGTCCCCGTCCCCTCCGCTGTCGCGCCTTCCTTGGCCGCTGATTTGGGCCCTGCAGATGGGTCCACCGTATCCGGCCCCTGACCCGCAAGGCCTGTCGACTCATCCGCCGGATCGAATAGCCGACGGACTTGGATCTTGTCGGCCTCGACAGCGATCGGAGAAGCTCCGCCGCCAATGAGTCCTGCGTTGCCCGCACGCGGGTCCGACGCCTCCTTCACCCACAGCGGCGTCCATCTGCGCTTCAGGTTCTCGCTCGCACCGCTCCACGTTCCGCCCTTCGTCCCGGAGTGCACGACAAGTGCAGCATCCGACAGGCAGTAGATGTAGCTGTTCCTCTGCATTGCGCTTCCCGCATGGAACGGAGCTTGTGGATCCACTGATGAGAACAGGACAAGATTTGCTGATGCGAGATGCGTCCGGAACATTGCGCTCGTGCACTTGCGAAGCAGGCCGTCCGCGAGCACGCCCACAACGGTGCCCTCTGCCTCCAACGCCCCGATCATCGCGGACGCGTCAATTCCGCGAGCCCCGCCCGAGATCAGCGTGTGCCCCTGCTCCGCGGCAACTTGTCCCACCGAACGTGCGTAGCGCAGATCGGCGTCGGACGCGTTCCTCGAGCCCACGACCGCCAGCCCCCCGTCGCTTAGCAATGTCCGGTTCCCGGCCCCGAACAGGACGGCAGGCGACGTCCTGCCCAGTCGCTGCTTCAGCTTGGCCGGATAGTCGGTGTCGGAGCGGGTCACCACCCATAGTCCGGCAGCCTGCCACTTGTCTGCTGCAAGCGCGAGGGCGGGGCCACGGTCGAGCAGGGCCCCGATGCGCTCGCGCGAGACCCTCTCATCCACCCAGTCACGTAGAATCTCGCTGACCTGTTCACCGAGTAGGTTGTCCGGCGCCAGCG
Source organism: Bryobacterales bacterium (assembly GCA_965263255.1). Taxonomy (GTDB): domain Bacteria; phylum Acidobacteriota; class Terriglobia; order Bryobacterales; family UBA6623; genus VXMF01. The sequence continues at coordinate 3,450,848 of CBDHHA010000008.1, read as the reverse complement.
AGCATTCCTTGAGCCAAGCCGCGAAGCGGCCCCATTCGGTTGCAGTCAGAGGACGCGGACCGCCTTGTCGCGATCCTGCCAGTCGCGCCGTCAGCAGCAGGGTTGCTTGGGTAGCTTCGGAGAAGGCCATTGTTCACCTCGGAGCGGCCGACGCCAGCGCCACCGGGAAGACCGCGCCGCTACCCGCACGCCGGAGCATGGCAGCTGCCACTGTCATCGTCCATCCTGAATCAATCACGTCGTCGACGAGTAGCACAGGCCGGTTAGGGACCTGTCCTGCTATGCCGAAGGCCCCGTCGAGATTCCGGCATTGATGGAAGACGTTTTCTTGGTACTTCTGCGGCTCGTTGTCGTACACCTTCGCAACTGTCTCGCGGAATGGAAGGCCGAGCTCTTCGGCGAGACGACTCGCAAAGGACGGGACCAGATTCGGATTGCGCAGCGAAGGTATGCAGGTAACCCATCTTGGATTCGGAGCTGGGCGCCAGCGCTCGCGGATCAGCTCGGCCAGGGCCTCGACGAGCTCGTCCCCCAAGTGGCCGTTCTCCTTGTGCGCGGCTACAAGCGTTCCCCATCCGGCGTCACCCCAACGGGCGAGAATCCTGCCCTCGCTCGCCATTTCCTCTGGTCCGATAACACCGCCGAGGCCGAGTGTCGGGAATGCCTTCTTATCCGCCCGTCGTTTCGGCTCGAATCGAATCTCCGACCTTCTCAGGAAGTGTGTTGCCTTCACCGTCAGGCCGAAATCCGGTGTGGCATCGATGACCGGCCCTCCGGTACAGTTCGCGCATTTCCCGCAGTCGGCGGTTGCCGCGTCGTCCAAGGCTCTGCGCAGGTAAGCCATGAGGCAGCTGTCCGTGTCGATGAATCGCTGGATCTCCTCCCACTCCTCTTCGCGCTGCGCCGTGAGCCTGCGGATTCGCTCTCGATCCATCCGGTACGGAACCGGGGTGCGAAGCCACTTCGTACCCTCCTTGATGACAGGGGCCGGCCTCTCGACTCCTATGATCTTGAGAACCTTTTCGATCTTCGGCCGACGGAGGTTGAGAGTCCGTCCCAGGTCGACAATACTCATCCCCTCGCTCGACTCGAGTGCTCCCAGCACTTCCTTGACCTCCGTCTCGTCCGGAAACGCTGTCCTCCTGAAGTACTCGACAATCTCGCTGTCCTCGCTTCCGGCAAGCAGGACGCAGATTGCAGTGCCGATCGCCCTGCCAGCGCGTCCGACTTGCTGATAGTAGGCAATCACCGAGCTTGGCGCCTGGTAGTGAATGACGAATCCGAGGTCGGGCTTGTCGTACCCCATGCCCAATGCCGTCGTCGCGACCAAGGCCTTGATCCTGTTGTTGAGAAGCAGGTCCTCCAATCGCTGGCGGTAGGCGTTGGAGTCTGGGAAGTCCTTGTGCTCGACGCTGCCGAAATAGGCATGGGCCGCAATGCCCTGTCCCTGTAGCCACCGCGCCACCTGCTCCGCATCCCGGGTCGTGAGTACGTAAATGATTCCGGTTCCGGGCAGGGTAGGAACTGTCTTCGCCAACCAGGCCAGTCGCTCGGCCTGGCTGGGCAGGCGCGCGGTCTGGAGCACGAGGCTGGTCCGTGCCAAGGGTCCACGCTGGACCCTGACACCTCCGAATACCTGCTCCACGTCCGCGATGACACGGTCGTTCGCGGTCGCGGTGGTACCGAGGACCGGGGAGTTGCGTGGCAGCAGCCCGAGGACATTGCCGAGCCGCCGGTAGTCCGGGCGGAAGTCGTGGCCCCAGTCGGAAATACAGTGAACCTCGTCGACCACCAGCAACCCGAGCCGCGTAGCGATCGGCATGAGAAACGAGTCCACGAACGACTCGTTCGCCAGTCGCTCGGGCGAGATGAGCAAGGCATCGATCTCGTCGCCGAGTGTTCGCTCGCGGATCTGGCTCCACTGGGCAGCATTCGTGGAGTTGATCGTTTCGGCCCGGACGCCGAGCCGCCCGGCCGCCTCCAGTTGATTCCGCATCAGCGCGAGAAGTGGAGACACGATCAGCGTCGGCCCGCCTCCGCGATCCCGGAGGATTCGCGTGCTGATGAAGTACACCGTGCTCTTGCCCCAGCCTGTCCTCTCGACCACGATGAGCTTGGACCGGTGGTTGACGAGCAGGTCGATCGCTTCCCACTGTCCCGGGCGGAAGCGGGCTTGGTCGGAACCGACCGCTTCTTGCAAGAGATACTCTGCTTGGGCTCTCCTCACGACCTCATTCCTTCGAGTGGGCCGGACGGAGTTTCGGGCGGTCCCGCCTCTGGGAAGCAAGCAGCTCCAGTCCAACTTGCTGGTCTCGCCGCTTCTGTGATCGTACGTGCCAGGTCGCCCCGGCCGATCGACCTAGGAGCGGCCACATGAGACGCATCCGTGACGCGACATCCGTCGTACGACAGCGGATCACACCCGGAGGCCGCGTCCCGTCAATCGCGGAGTTGGAGTTCCATGCTCGGTTGTTCCTAGAGGGGCGCAGACTCACTCTTCGCAAACCCCACATGCCTCAGCCCTCCAGCATCGCCTGCGCACGGTCAGCCAGGATGCCTGCAAGAGCCGGATGTCCGTCCAGGGGCGGGGACGCCTCGAGCGCGAGGCCGGGGTGTTCGGACCTCGCCGCGGCGAGCAGCCTCGGCAAGTCCTCCACCAGGTGTCTCCCCATCGTCAGGAAGTACGGTGTCACGAGAATCCGCCTCACGCCTTCGGCCGCAAGCTCCGCCACGGCAGTTGCCAGCGTCGGGTCCGCGAGTTCCAGGAACGCAGTCCTGTAGCGACGAATACCTGCCTTCCGTGCCGCATCGTCCGCCACGCGCTTGACGGCGTCATTGGCTGCGGTGACCCGTGAGCCGTGCGCAAAGATGATCAGGCCCGTTGAATCGCTCTTCACGGTATACTCTCGACTCTCATGGATGCCTTCATTATTGCCGTCTACTTCATAGCTGTCTTCGGAGTCGGCTTCTACCATTCCCGCAACAAGAACACCACGACCGAGTACTTTCTTGCCGGCAAGCACATCGGGTGGTTCGCGGTCGGCGCGACGCTGTTCTCGACCAACATCGGCAGCGAGCACGTGATCGGCCTGGCCGGATCAGGAGCCTCAAGCGGACTCGCCGTCGGTACCTACGAGTGGTCCGCGAGTTTCTGTCTGCTGCTGGCGGGCTGGATCTTCATCCCGCAGTACTTGCGCAGCCGGACCTTCACGATGCCGGAATTCCTGGAGAAGCGCTTCAGTCCCGGGTGTCGCTGGTATCTGACCGCCGTCTCGCTGCTCGCTTACGTGCTTACGAAGATCTCCGTCGCACTGTTCGCGGCCGGCATTCTTGCCCGCGAGATCTTCGGCTGGGACTACATGACCACCGCCGTTCTTCTAGTGATCGCGACCGGCATCTACACCATCACCGGCGGCCTGTCGGCAGTGATCTACACGGACTTGCTGCAAGCGTTCATCATGATCGGCGGATCGGCCTACCTAGCCTGGCTGGGCCTCGGCGAGGCGGGCGGATTCGCCGGATTGCGGGAAGCTCTGCCGGCCGATTTCTTCCATCTTGTCAAGGAGATCAACCATCCGGAGTATCCATGGCTCGGCACGACGCTAGGCACGTTGATCCTAGGCACGTGGTACTGGTGCACCGATCAGGTCATCATTCAGAAGACGCTCAGCGCTCGCAGCCTCTCGCACGCCCGAGGCGGCACCATCTTCGCCGCGTCGCTGAAGATCCTCCCCGTCTTCATCCTGGTGCTTCCGGGACTGATTGCGCGCACGCTGTGGCCGGCCGAGGCCACCGGAGACACGGCGTTCCCGCTGCTGGTTGAGCGCTTGCTGCCTGCTGGGCTCTCCGGGCTCATGATCGCCGCCCTGCTTGCCGCGCTGATGTCCTCCCTCAGCAGCGTGCTGAATTCCTGCTCGACGCTGGTGACCATGGACATCTACCGCAAGCTCCGCCCGACGCGAGCGAGAGGCGGCTGGTATTCGTCGGCCGCCTGATCACCGGCTGCGTCGTGCTCCTCAGCATCCTGTGGATCCCGATGATCCGCTACCTCAGCGGTGAGGTCTACCAGTACCTGCAGAGCGTCCAGTCCTATATCGGGGCGCCGATCACCGCAACGTTCCTGCTGGGCATCCTCTGGCGGGGAGGCACGTCCCGCGCGGCGATCACGACCTTGGTGGTGGGCGGCCTGGCCGGGGCCGGGAGGTTCGCTCTGGACATCCTGTACAAGGCCTACGGAATGGATCTCGGGCCGCTGACCGGGCTCGTGCAGATCCCGTTCCTCAACTTCAGCGTGGGCGTCTTCTTCGGGTGCCTGGCCCTCTTCTGGGTGATCAGCAAGCTCGACGAGAGACCCGCTCTCGCCAGGGTCGCCCAGTTGACGATCGACTGGTCCGGGCGCAGGCGGGACCAGGAGGAGGCAGGCAACGACAAGCTCCTCGGCGCCCTGTCGCTGCTGGTGGGGCTCGCGGTCTTGATGCTTTGGGTCCATTTCCGGTAAGCCGGATCCGGAGCCCGTGCCGTTCGGCGCGGTTACCATAAAGCCGCTGTGCCTGCGCGCCAAGCGGTTCTGGCCGGGACGGTAGCGGTCGCTCTCGCCGCCTGTAGCGCGACCACCGAGGACCGGCTCCCGGGAATTCCCGAAGTGCTGGCGGCGGAGTTCCCCGACAGCGTGCGAGAGCTGGCGGCGTCCAGGATCGAAGCGCTGGCCGGGAGACCGGACGATCCGTGGGCGAACGGGGACCTGGCCGCCCTGCTGCACGCGCACGGCCGTCTTGATGTCGCGATCCCGCTCTACATGCGAGCTGAGGCTCTCTCGGGACAGGAATTCCGCTGGTCGTACCTGCTCGGCGTCACCCAGCAGGACGCGGGCGAGAACGCCGACGCCATCATCTCCTTCCGGTCCGCGCTGGCCAAGCGCGCGTATGTTCCGGCCGCGATCCGGTTAAGCCAGTCGCTGGCCGCCGAAGGGTTGTTCGAGGAGGCGGCAGGGTCGCTGCCAGGCCGCGCCACATCAGACGGCGACCGGGCTGGAATTGCCTATGAGCGTGGCCGTGTCCTTCTGGGTCTCGGTGACGCCTCCCAGGCCGTATCTGAGCTTGAGACAGCTGTTGAACTCGCGCCCGAGTCCGGCGCTGCCCGCTACTCGCTGGGGATGGCCTACCGCGCCCTGGGGGACGAGGAGAGGGCCGTTCGCCAGCTCGCTGCCCTCGCCGAGGGGGGCTCCGAGAGGCCGCCGCTCGAGGATCCCGTCCTCGCGTCCGTGCAGGAATTGGCAGCCGACGAGCATCACTTCCTCAATCTCGGCAGGAGCCTCGAGGCAAGCGGCAAGTACGAGGAGGCGATTCGCGCATACCAGCGGGCCCTGGGACTGGAGCCCGCGATGGCGGCGGCGCACGCAAACCTAGTCGGCCTGCTCGGCCGGGCGGGAGACCTCGACCGCGCCCGGGAGCACTACGAGAAGGCGCTCTCGCTGAACCCCGGAATCGAGGAACTGCACAATAACTGGGGCGTGCTCCAGGCAACGACCGGAAACCCATCAGCCGCAGCAACCGCGTTCCGCAGGGCGCTTGCCGTAAATCCCAACTCCGCCAGAGCGCTTGCCAATCTCGGGACGGCCCTCATCGCCCTCGGAGACCATTCGGGTGCTGTCCGGCGCTTCGAGCAGGCGGTAGCGAATGACCCAGGCAACGGCCCGGCAAGGATGAATCTCGGCGTGGCCGCTCTCGAAGCAGGCCATGCGGCGAAGGCGATCGAGCACCTTGAGGTGGCGCTCGCAGTGATCGAGCAGGAAAACGAGGCGTCCGTGCGTCTGGCGCTGGGTCACGCGTACGTCCAAGCTGGCCGGCTCGCCCAGGCCCGCGAGCAATTTGAGAGCGCAATGGCGCTTGCCGACCGGGCCGGATCGGTGGATCTCAGTGAGAGGGTCCGTGCCGCAATGGACCTGCTGGCCGCCCGGTGAGCCCCCAGAGACTCTGGCACGCCCGGATACGTTCGGCGCGAAGCCAGAGCGGGCCCCGCGCCAGCGCGCCGGACTGCCGGGCTGCAGGCATTGCTCCCAGAGCCGGATGCTCGTTGATCAGCCTTGTCAGGGACCGTCCCTTCTGCGCCCACTTGACGTTGCTCCGGCCCACGCGGTCGTCGTGTGTGTGCTCAAGGCCGCCGGCCTGCGCCACGGAGTTTACGAGGAAGTGAGAGGAGGCACTTGACATGGCTGGGAAGGTATTGTATAACTCTTGTACAGGTATTGAACAGGTCCCTGGGGTCCTTGGCAAAGCCCCGCCTGCTGGCATCTCGCCACGCACGCGGGGAGTCGGAACAAGAATGCGCGGAAACAGCGTGAGCAGCGAACAATCCCCGCCCGGCAGCCTGCCGAACTGGCTGCGTCGGTGGTTTGACAGCCATTCGCACGCCTCCGGCAATGCGGACCCCGCCGGCGTGGACTGGCTGCGCTGCCTGCCCTTCCTAGCTATGCACCTTGCCGTCCTAGGAGTGTTCTGGACCGGGTGGAGCGTCGCGGCACTTGCCGTGGGCGCCGCCTCGTTCCTGATTCGCATGTTCGCGATCACGGGCTTTTACCACCGGTACTTCTCCCACCGCGCCTTTCGCACGTCACGCCCCTTCCAGGCCTTCATGGCGTTACTGGGAGGCTGCGCCGCGCAGAGGGATCCGATGTGGTGGGCATCCCACCACGTGCAGCATCATGCCCACTCCGATGCCCCCGGAGACCCGCACTCGCCGAGCCTGTCGGGCTTCTTCGGCAGTCACGCGGGCTGGTTCATGACCAGCGAGGGCTTCCTGACGCGGATCCGGCACGTTCGACACTGGCAGCGCTTTCCGGAACTGCGGTTCCTGAACCGGTTCGACTGGCTGCCGCCCCTGCTGTACGCAGCTGCGATGTTCGGTCTCGGGTGGCTCCTCCAGCGGATCCAGCCGGGCTTGGGCACGAGCGGGACGCAGATGCTGGTGTGGGGCTTCTTCGTCTCGACCGTGTGCCTGTACCATGCGACCTTCACCATCAACTCGCTCGCCCATGGCTGGGGACGCCGGCGATACGCGACCGGGGACGACAGCCGCAATAACTGGCTTCTGGCAGTGCTCACGCTCGGCGAGGGCTGGCACAACAACCACCACCACTATCCCGGAGCAGCCCGCCAGGGCTTCTACTGGTGGGAATTCGACATCACCTACTACGGCCTGCTTGCGCTCGAGCGGCTCGGCCTGATCTGGGATCTCCGGCCAGTCCCGGCCAGGGTCCTCGAAAGCCGCCGCATCGACGGTCCTGCCGAGGGGGTCGCCGCATGAGGATCGCAGTCATCGGCGCCGGCATTTCCGGCCTGACCGCCGCCTACTTCCTCTGCCGGAGGCACGACGTCACGGTCTTCGAGGCCGCTGACAGTGTTGGGGGGCACGCGCAGACCGTTCGGGTTCCGGGCCCGGGCCGGGAGGTCGCGATCGACACCGGGTTCGTTGTCTACAACGAAACCAACTATCCGTTGTTCACAGGCCTGCTACGCGAGCTCGACGTCGAGACGCAGCCGACGTCGATGGGATTCAGCGTGCGATCCGACCTGTCCGGCATCGAGTACAACGGCTCCTCTGTCGACGGGCTCTTCTCGCAGCGCCGGAACGTGCTGCGGCCCCGCTTCCTGCGCATGCTGGGCGACATTGCGCGGTTCCAGATCGAGGCGCCTGCGCTTGCCAAGTCGCTTCCGCTTGACACCTCCGTCGAGTCCTTCCTTTCCTCGGGAGGGTACGGACCGGGCTTTGTCGACGACTACCTGCTGCCCCTCGGCTCGGCCTTGTGGTCCGTTCCGGCCGTGCGCTTCTGGGCGTTCCCGATCCGCTTCGTCATCGACTTCCTGGACAACCACGGCATGCTCCGATGGAGCCGCCGACCGCAGTGGAGAGTGATCCGCGGAGGCTGCTCCCGCTATGTGGAGAGGCTATCGAGGCCGTTCTCGGGCAGCACGCACCTCAACTCGCCCGTGCGGGCTGTCGAGCGCCGGAAAGACTGCGTGCGCGTGGTGGACGGCTCGGGCGCCTCCGGCTCCTTCGACCATGCGGTCCTGGCGTGCCACGCCGACCAGTCGCTGCAGATGCTCACTGATGCATCCCGGACCGAGGCGGACATCCTCTCCTCGTTCCCCTACCAGTCCAACGAGGGGCTCCTGCACACAGACCCCGAGCCCTTGCCCCGCCGAAGGAGAGCCTGGGCGAGTTGGAACTACCGCGTCCGGCGCCGATCGGCCCGGCACGCCACCGTCACCTACAACATGAACCGCCTGCAGGGCATCCCCGGCCAGACCCAGTTCAACCTGACGCTGAACGACGCAGCCGGCATCGACGAGCGTAAGGTGCTGCGCCGCCTGCGATACGAACATCCCGTATTCGCGGCCTCCCGCGCGACGGCCCAGGCCCGGCACCCCGAAATGATCGGTGCACGCCGGACGTCATACTGCGGCGCCTACTGGGGCTATGGATTCCACGAGGACGGAGTCCACAGCGCAGTGTCTGTCTGCCGCGCCCTCGACCCGGAGACCGTCCAGTGAACAGCTGCTTCTACACGGGCTGGGTCCGCCACCGCCGCTTCGAGCCCGTGCGCCACGAATTCCGCTACCGCCTGTTCCAGGTGTACCTGGACCTGGCAGAGCTCGAGACTGTCTTCAGGGGACGCTGGCTCTGGTCGACTCGCGGGCCCTCGATCGCCTGGTTCCGCCGCGAGGACCATCTCGGCGATCCGTCCGTCCCCCTAGACGAGTCCGTCCGCCGAGAAGTAGCGCGCAGTACCGGCGTCCAGCCCCGTGGCCCGATTCGGTTGCTCACCCACCTGCGCTACTTCGGCTACGTCATGAATCCGGTGAGCTTCTACTACTGCTTCGACGGCGAGGGCAAGCATGTGCAATTCATCGTCGCCGAAGTTCACAACACGCCCTGGGGCGAGCGCCACTGCTATACGTTCGCCCTGCAGCCGGAGCGCGCCCCTGGATCCGCGAGCCGGTTCGAGTTTCCCAAGCAATTCCATGTATCCCCCTTCATGGGGATGGATCAGCGCTACCGCTGGACATTCAGCGAGCCCGGCGGGGTGCTGGGCGTCCACATGGAGTCGTCCGAGGACAGCCGGCCCATGCTCGACGCGACCCTGCGGCTTGAGCGAGTGAACCTCGACCGCGCATCGCTGGCGCGAATGCTTGTCCTTTACCCGTTCATGACCCTGCGCGTGGTGGCGGGCATCTACTGGCAGGCGTTCCGGCTGCTTTGCAAGAGATGCCCGTTCCACGCGCACCCACGACATGCGGCCAATCACGGAGGTTCCTCGTCATGAGTCGCTCGATTGCACCCCAGATCGGCGTTAGCCGGCCCAGCACGCGCGGCGGGTTCCTTCACCGTCTCGCCCGGAATAGCGTTAGCGAACGCCTTCAGCGGCTGGACCGGGGCGCCCTGACCATCTCCGACTGGCACACCGCGCGGACGTTCGGCACCCGCGGAGACCTGCAGGCGAGCATCTTCGTACGCTCGCCTCGCTTCTGGTCGGACGTGGCTCTCGGAGGGAGTCTCGGGGCGGCCGAATCGTATGTTCTCGGCCGCTGGGATGTCGACGACCTGACAGCCCTGTGCCGGATCTTCGCCCGCAATCTAGACCTGACCGACACGCTGGAGCGTGGCTGGGCCAGCGTCGCGACGCTAGCGGCGCGGGTCCTGCACGCTCTGCGCCGCAATTCGCGCGCAGGTTCCCTCGACAACATCGCGGCGCACTACGACCTCGGGAACGACTTCTTCCGCCTAGTGCTCGACGAGACCATGAACTACTCCTGCGCGATCTTCGAGTCGCAGGATGAGACGCTTGCCGAAGCGTCCGTTCGCAAGATGGAGGTCGCCTGCCGCAAGCTGGACTTGCGGCCTACAGACCATCTGCTCGAGATCGGCACCGGTTGGGGCGCGCTGGCCATTCATGCCGCGCAGCAGTACGGCTGCAGGGTGACGACGGCGACAGTGTCGCAGGAGCAGTTCCGCCTGGCCAGCCAGCGGGTCCGCGACGCGGGCCTGTCCGGACAGGTCGAGGTCGTCCTGCGCGACTACCGCGACCTGGAGGGCCGCTTCGACAAGCTGGTCTCGATCGAGATGATCGAGGCCGTGGGCCACGAGTTCCTACAAGAGTTCTTCTGGCGCTGCAGTCGCCTGCTCGCCCCGGACGGGCTGATGCTGCTGCAGGCGATCCTGATGGCCGAGCACCGCTACGACGCCTACCGGCGCTCGGCGGACTTCATCCAGCGTTACGTGTTTCCGGGAAGCTGCCTTCTCTCGATGGCCGCCATCGGCGGGGCCGTGGCCCGATCAACCGACATGCGCATGGTCCATCTCGAGGACCTCACCCCGCACTACTGCGAGACGCTGCGGCGCTGGAGGGAGAATTTCCACGAGAATCGCGGCGAAATCCGGCAGCTGGGCTATTCGGAGCCCCTGCTGCGGCTGTGGGAGTTCTATCTCTGCTATTGCGAGGCCGGATTCGCGGAGCGGGCGACCGGCGACATCCAGTTGCTGCTCGCCAAGCCGGGGAATCGTCGCAACCCGATTTCGTCAGGGAGTGGGCTGGGATGAGCACGTTCCTGAATCTGGCCTGCTTCCAGGGCACCTGGCTCGCGGTGGTCCATGGCGCGGCGGCAGGCCTGTTCTGGCCCGGTGCCCTAGCGCTCGGGGCTTCCTGCGTCGTCCAGGCGTCGCCGCACAGCCCAGTGAGGCTGCCGCCGCCCGGCTTCGTCGCCGCGGCGGTCGCCGCGGGATTCACGGCGGACCTGCTGCTAGTGCGCCTTGACTTGCTGGGCTTCCCGGCGGGGCAACCCACTGGCCTGCCGGTGCCGGCTTGGATGAGCCTGCTGTGGGCCAATTTCGCCACGACTCTTGACGAATCGCTCGCATGGGGTGGAGATCGCACGGTCCTCGCTGCGGCGGGAGGGGCAGTCGGCGGACTCGCGGCCTACGAGTACGGAGCGTCAGCGGGTGCCCTGCAGATGCGTTCGCCTCTCGGCTCGCGGCTGGCGGTCGCAGGTCTCTGGATGATCGCGTTCCCGCTGCTTGCAGTGATTGCCAAGACCCTCCGAGATCGTCGGCAGGGCGAGGGGGCGAGGAGATGACGTTGCTGCTGACATTGTTCGTCGGATGGGCGGTCATTGCGGCTGCGATGGCGATGGTCTGGCAGTACCAGCGCAGCTCAGGACGGGCCGACTGGGTGGATGTGGCCTGGTCCTTGGGCACGGGCGGCCTCGCTGCGGCCTGCGCTCTCGCTGCGGACGGCGACCCCGCACGACGCGTGCTGATCGCATCGCTAGCCGGGGCGTGGGCTGCCCGACTTGCCTTGCACCTAGCCGCTCGGATCCGGCGGTCCGAGGAAGACCGCAGGTACGCGGCCCTGCGCCGCGAACACGGTGAGTCCGCGAATACCTGGCTGTTCTGGTTCTTCCAGGCCCAGGCCCTGCTATGTGTCCTGCTAGCGATTCCGGCGCTGATCGCAGCCCGGAAATCCCAGCCCGCTCGGCTGGCTCGACCTGGCGGGTGTCCTAGTTTGGCTGTCTGCCGTCGCCGGCGAGGCGGTGGCGGACGGGCAGCTCGACAGGTTCCGGCGGAGCCGGCCCGGGCCGTCTGCCGTCTGCCGTGACGGACTGTGGGGGTATTCGCGGCATCCCAACTACTTCTTCGAATGGGTCCATTGGTGGACCTACGTCTGCATCGGCTGGGGAGCACCTCTCGGCTGGCTGACGCTCATAGGGCCTGCGGCCATGCTGCTGCTCCTGTGCAGGGTCACCGGCATTCCCCCCGTGGAAGCCGAAGCCCTGGCTAGGCGAGGAGACGCCTACAGAGACTACCAGCGCACGGTGAGCGCCTTCTTCCCCTGGCCTCCCAAGCAGGTGAACCAATGACACACGCAATCCTTTCCACTGCCCTCTCCCTGGCCGAGCGCGGGTACCTGCCCGACGCCGCCGTCCGGTTCGGGATCCGGCGGCTGTGCGCCGCCCGCCTTCGGGAGGAGTCCGAGAAGGTGGTGAGCCGACCGGGTGCGATCCGCACCATGGCCACAGCGGTGGCGCCGGAACCCGAGGCCGCCAACCGCCAGCATTACGAGGTCCCGCCGGAATTCTTCGAGACCGTCCTTGGCCCCGCACTCAAGTACAGCTGCTGTTACTGGGGGGATCCTGCGGCGGACCTCGCAACTGCCGAGAAATCGGCACTGAGGGTGACTTGCGAACGTGCGGAGATCGGGGAGGGGATGGACGTGCTGGAACTCGGATGCGGCTGGGGAGCCGCCTCCCTGTGGATCGCAGAGCGCTACCCGAGCTGCACTGTCACCGCAGTCTCCAACTCCCACTCGCAGCGCCACTTCATCGAGAGCCGGGCACGGATGCGAGGCTTGACGAATCTGACCGTCGTGACAGCCGACATGAACGACTTTGACACCGGGAAGCAGTTCGATCGCGTGGTCTCGATCGAGATGTTCGAGCACATGCGGAATCACGAGGAGCTGATGCGCCGCGTGTCGCATTGGCTCAAGCCCGGCGGCAAGCTCTTCGTCCACCTGTTCTGCCATCGGGCGTTCGAGTACGAGTTCGACACCGAAGGGCCGTCGAACTGGATGGGCCGGCACTTCTTCTCGGGAGGCCTGATGCCGAGCGAGGCGATGCTTCCCAGTTGCCAGGACCACCTCGAGCTGGTCTCGAAGTGGGCCTGGAGCGGGATGCACTACCAGCGGACGGCTCTCGCCTGGCTCGCGAACCTTGACAGCCGGCGGGATGCGGTCCTCGATGTGTTCCGGCAAGCCTACGGGGCTGCCGAGGCCGGGCTCTGGCTGGCCAGGTGGCGGATATTCTTCCTGGCCTGCGCCGAGCTATGGGGGTATCGACGGGGTTCGGAGTGGTACGTCTCCCACTACCTCTTCGAGAATCCCAGTACTGAACGGGTATTTCTGGCTCAGCCCCAACTCACCGACCGAAATGATCGAGAAGCGCCAGCCGCAGCCTGACGGAAGCGGGGAGCCTGCCCCGCCCTACACGATCGCGACGATCGCCCGGCTGACCTCGTTCTCGTCGCAGCGGCTCCGGACCTGGGAACGCCGCTACGGGCTCCTGCGTCCCACGCGCGGCCCGGGCGGCCACCGCCTGTATGGAATCGAAGACCTGAGGGTGCTGCGCGCTGTTCGAAGGCACCTCGATAGCGGGCGAACGATTGGCGAGATCCGCGACATGGGAAGGGCGGCGCTGCTGGGCGAGCCAGACGGCTTCGTGGTTCCGACCAGCGCCCGCGAACTGCAACCAACGCCGCATGCCGTTGGCCCGCAGGCCGACCGGTGGTCGAGTCGAATTGTCGATGCGGCCCTGTCCTTCGACGAGCCGGCCCTGCACAGGCTGCTTGACGAAGTCTTTGCCGCGATGCCCACGGAGGAGGCCATCCACGGGGTGCTGGCCGGGACGCAGAGCCGGATCGGCGAGCTCTGGAAGCAGGGCCTCTGCAACATAGCCAGCGAGCACGTCGCGACCAGGGTCTTCCTGCATCGTGTGCGGACGCTGGTCGACGCGGCCTCCCGCGCCAGTCTCGGCCCGGCTCCCCGCATCCTGGGGGCGTGCTTGCCGGCGGAACGGCACGAGCTCGGCCTGCTCGCCGTCGGGTACTCGCTCGCCCTGCGGGGCTCCCGCGTCACCATTCTCGGTGCGGAAGTGCCCTTCGAGGACCTGCGGGGTGCCTGTGAGTCCGTGGACCCGGACGCTGTCCTGCTGTCGGTGTCTAGTGATAACGTCTTCCGGGCCGCCAGGGACGACCTGCTTGCCTTCCGCGAACGCATCGATCCCCGGATTGCGCTCGTCATAGGAGGAAGCGGCGCACCCGCCGCCGACGCGGAGTTGGAGTCCGCCTCGATCCATGTCTTCGCTCCCGGCAGTTCCCCGGCCGCCACCGCGCAGTCCCTGCTGGACTCCATCGGGGCGTCACGTCGTACAGCCTGAGTGAGGGCGGGGTTTGCTGACAGCAGGATGCCTCCTTCCCGAGGGTCCACAAGGCAGTGACGGGGTCGCGTGCTTCGCGTCGTCCAGCTCGTTCGTGAGATTCCGTTTCGGCTGGATGTCGCGCTTCGGTATGATTTCTCAGTTCAGCGTAGAGGGCGTTCGGAATGGTCGGCGACGCGTATTCGACAGGTAACGGAGCAATGGCCGTCCAGGTCTTCAGGCGGCGCGCAAAGGGGCCTCTGTAGGCGCATCAAGGTACGGACAACCTTCGACAAGCCGGGATAGCTCTGCTTGTGCAGGGGAATCCGACTAGCTGCAACCGAGAGCGAGAACCATAGATGGAACAGAACGCGGTAGTCGAGAGACTCAAGGAATATGGCCAGACCCGTGCCGGTTCGCACTGGGACGGGCTGGACGCCGACACCGAAAAGCTCCTGCGTGGGTGCCCCTTCGCATTTCTGGTCGCTGTTGTGTTTGATCGAGGCATGCCATGGCAGAAGGCATGGCAGATTCCGACGGAGATCCATCGGCGAGGTCTGCTGGATCCGGCGCTATTGGCATCCAAGACCGAAACAGAGCTCTGTGAGCTCTTGAATGGTTTGCAAGTTCGCCCAAGGTACGGTGGGGCCAAGACATTGTCAGATGCGGCCAAACTGGTTTGCGATCGATTCAACGGAGACGCGGAAGCCATCTGGAGGGGCGCGTCTCCCGCCAAGGTGCAACAGAGGCTGCAGCGAATCCACGGAGTCGGGGCCGGGATTGCCACGATGACCACGAGGATACTCCGGGATGAGTTTGACTGCTTAAGGGGGCAGGAGCAGCAGATCGATGTCAAGCCGGACATCCATTTGGTGCGCGTGTTCCGTCGTACTGGGCTCACCGAGAGCGCCTCTGCCAAGGAGGCGCTGTTTGCGGCTCGAGACCTGAGCCCCGAGTTTCCCGGCGAACTCGACTGGCCGGCGTGGTCGATCGGTAAGCAGTGGTGCCACCAGACAGCACCCGACTGCGCTCGTTGCCCGCTGGCACCGGACTGTCCGAAGCGGATTTGACGTCTCTCCTGCCGCGCCGAATGCTCAGCGGCGATTGCCACATCTACGGAACCGACAAGCAGCGAGTGTGCAAGGACGATGAAGAGGATCCGCCGCAACCGCCCGTCGGCCAATCTCTACGGAGCTGCTCTGGACTCCCATGGCTTGGTTGATCGTGATCAAGGACGGCGATTTCTGTGCAACCCTCGAGCAACGCACCTCACTTGGGATGACGGTGCCTGAGGTACGCGCCCCTCACGAGCCACCGCTTGGAATCGACGCTGGCGGAGGGAAGCAATTGCATACAATGACTGGCCCGGCACCTACCCCCGACAATGACCGAGCACGCTGAGATCCGCGGTGGCAGACCGACTGTATTGATTAGCGGCGCTTCGGGCTACATCGGCGGCCGCCTGCTGGCAAGGCTCGAGCAATCGGCGTACCGGATCCGGTGCCTCAGCCGGCACCCCGAGTACTTGCAGTCGCGCCTCGGGCCCACCGCCGAGGCGTATCGCGGAGACGTGCTCGACGGCCAGTCCTTGCGACCGGCTCTGGAGGGGGTGGAGGCTGCCTACTACCTCGTGCATTCGATGGCTGCCGGAGCAACGTTCCGGGACCTTGACCTCGAAGCGGCCCGCACATTCGGACGCATTGCCAAGGAGCAAGGCGTGAACCGGATCATCTACCTTGGCGGCCTTGGGTCCGGCGAGAATCTCTCTCCGCACCTCGCGAGCCGTCAGGAAGTGGGTCGGGCCCTCCGCGATTCAGGTGTGCCGACTCTGGAGTTTCGGGCATCCATCATTCTGGGTTCCGCGAGCATTTCCTTCGAGATCGTGCGCACGTTGGTGGAGCGTCTCCCGGTCATGGTCACACCCAGATGGACCCGCACGCTGGCGCAGCCGATCGCGGTCGAGGACGTCGTTGAATACCTGGTAGCGGCCTTAGAGGTGGGCCCGCCAGAGAGTAGGGTCTTCGAGATTGGGGGCTCGGACACGCTCTCCTACCTCGGACTACTCCGGGAGTACGCGAGGATTCGCGGAATCCGCCGGATCATCCTGCCGGTTCCGGTACTGACCCCTCGGCTGTCGAGCCTATGGCTGGGACTCGTGACCCCGGTCTATTCCCGCGTTGGGAGAAGCCTGGTCGAAGGGGTGCGCAACGAGACCTTGGTGCAGGACGAAGCTGCTCTGCGAACTTTCGACATTCGTCCGATGAGTGCTAGCTCCGCGCTGGAGCGCGCACTACGGAACGAGGATCAGGAGTTCGCCCAGACACGGTGGTCGGATGCGTATCCTTCGGTACGCGGGGACGCCAAGTGGGGTGGCGTCCGCCTCGGCCCGCGCATTGTCGACTCGCGGACCATCACGGTTGCGCTTCCGGCCGATCAGGTCTTCCCCAGCGTCGAGGCAATCGGCGGGACTACGGGCTGGTACTACGCCGACTGGCTCTGGAGGCTGCGCGGATTCCTGGACTTGCTCGTGGGAGGAGTCGGGTTGCGGCGCGGCCGCAGGGATCCGCTGCGGCTCCGCGAAGGCGATGCAGTCGATTTCTGGCGCGTTGACCTCCTGGAACCGGGACGGCGGCTCCGGCTACGTGCAGAGATGCTCCTCCCGGGAAGGGCGTGGCTCGAGTTCGAGGCGGAGCCTCGTGGGCAGCACTGCGTGTTGCGGCAGACCGCTGAGTTCGACCCGTCCGGGTGGATGGGCCACCTCTACTGGTACCTGCTCTTTCCGCTTCATGGGCTGATCTTCCGCAACATGCTGAGGAACATTGCGCGGGCAGCCGAGATACGTGGCGACGGTACGAAGCACCAGCAGTGATCGCATCTTTGGCCGCCGCGGCCGGTGTATTGTGGACTGGTCCTGCGCATCCCGCGGGGGAATTCCATGAAATTCAAGACCCTGGCCGTGCTCGTCGCTCTTGTAGTGGTCCTCTGGGGCCTCACCGCCCAGGAGCCGCGGGCCCGACATGTCGACTATCTGGATCCGGCTCTTCGGGAGCGTGTCGAGACGCTCAAGCAAGAGGCCGGCACGCCGTCGGCTGATACCGCGGTTCTGACGGATCGCCTGGACACTCTCTGGGCCTGGGCCAACGCCTACTCTCTCACCGGAGGGCCCATACCCGGGGGCTTCCCGCAGCTGACTGCGAACGCGAACCGCGGTCTTCGGGGCCTGCGCCCGGGCGGTGCCCAGCTTCCCGTGGCCGCGGTCTCCCGGTTCATCGCCCAGTACTCGAGGGAGTTCCAGATCAAGGACGAAATGCCGGAGGCGATCGGCAGGCTGACGCTCTCCTCGGGCGGACCGTTCCTGGCTGACGGTCTTGCAAGCGTGAGCATGACGTACGAGGTCGGGGCGCTGCCCATGGCCGCGGGAGGCGGGATAGCGGTTGGCCAGTGGCGGAGCGGCCGCCTCCAGGTATCCGATCCCTCGGCCGCGAACTACGTCACCGTTCGCACTTCGAATCCGGGCGCGAAATTCGAGGCCGCCGAACCGTGGGGCGCGTGGGTGACATTCGAGACTCGGAATGTGCTGGCGCTCCGTTTGTCCGGGGCCGACCTGGCCACGGGCGACACCGTCACGCTGACCTTCGGCGACCGCAGCGGGGGTGGGCCGGGACTCAGAATGCAGCGTTGGTCGAACGACCGGGTCGTGTTCAAGACATTCCTGGACTTGGAGGGGAATGGCTGGCTGCTGACGCCTCACTGGCCCGCGATGGAGGTCATCGGCCAGGAGAGTGTCCAGTTCGTCAACGCCATCGTCCCCTCTGTTGTCCGGCCAGGCGAGGAGTTCGCACTCGCAGTCCGAGCTGAGGATCGCTTCAAGAATGTATCGTCTGGCCCAATGCCAGCCCTGGACGTCCTCCTCGATGGCAGCGTTCTGCGCAGCATTCCTTCTGGCGGCGAAGCCCTCCAGGAACTTCGCGGCGTCGCCCTCGACGAGCCGGGGGTCTATCGGTTCGAGGTCCGCTCGCGAGACGGGTCGCTGCGTGGGACCAGCAATCCGGTCCGGGTCCGGAGCGATCCTCCCCACAGGATTTTCTGGGGCGACACGCACGGGCACACCGGTTTCGCCGAGGGGCAGGGCTCCCCGGACGGCTACTACACGTTCGGCCGCGATGTAGCCCGGCTGGACTTCCTGAGCCTGTCCGAGCACGACATCTGGATGGACGACCACGAATGGAAGGTCCTGCAGGCCTTGGTCGAGAAGTACCGGGATCCAGGGAAGTTCACGCCCTTCTGGGCTTTGAATGGACATCCCGGCTCGCGTACGGGGGTCACCATAACGTCTTCTTCCGCGACACCCCCGGGCGCCTGCGCGTCCCGAACCAAGAAGCGCCTCTACTTGACGAACTGTACGACGGATTGCGCGAAGCCAACGACGTAGGCGATGTCCTCGTGATTCCGCATGCGCACCAGCCGGGCGACTGGACCAACAGCGACGGCGACATGGAGAGGCTCGTGGAGATCCAGTCCGGCCACGGCACCTTCGACTGGTTCGGCGACAAGTACCTGGAGAACGGCTACCGGGTTGGATTCGTGGGAGCGTCGGACAACCACGTCGGCCATCCCGGCTACAGCGGAATGACGAACCGCCAGCTAGGCGGACTGGCTGCGGTCCTGGCCAGCGAGAACACCGGCGAGGCGATCTTTGATGCACTGCGGGCTCGCTCGACGTACGCAACGACCGGCGAGCGCATCCTGCTCGAGGCTGACTTGAACGGCGTCGGGATCGGGCGATCGCAGGCGCTCTCCCCGAATCGGACCCTGCGGTGCACCGTGAACGGCACTGCTCCCATCGATGCGATCGACGTGGTCAAGAACGGCAGGATCGTCCATTCGAATCGCTATCTCGAGACCGCAGTCACGAGGGATGCCCATGTCCAAGTTAGCTTCGAGGCGTCCACCGAGGTGATCGGCAGGAGGCAGGTGCCGAGAGGCGACCGTCCCTGGCAGGGAACCATCAGCGTGAAGGGCGCGGAAATCGTAGGGCTTGAGGAGCCTTGGTACCGGCATCCCGGGACCTATAGTGCCCGGCTGGAAGGAGGACAGGTGCGCTTCGCGCTCCATACCCGCGGCAGGAGCACCGCCTTGGTGCTGAGGCTGCGCGGCGCCAGTGCCGACACCGAAGTGGCTGTTGACATGGAATCGACCCGCGAGCGCACGGGGTCGGGCGGATACGAGCGGACCCCCCAGAGGCTCCGGGCGAACCGGCAGGCATTTCGCTTCGGCGACCTCGGAGGCAATGTGGATCGCAGGGAGTACAGGGTGCTCGAGCACACCGACGCGCTCTCGGTACAGCTGGTATCTCCGGCTGGGTCCTTGGACCAGGAATTCACCTACACCGACCGGGACGAAGCCGCTCCCGGCGATTACTACTACCTGCGGGTGCGCCAGATCGACGGGGCGGTTGCGTGGTCGAGCCCGTTCTGGGTCGGCGAGGCTCGACCCGAGCGCTGATACCGGCCCTGAAGTTGCGGAACCAGGCCCCTCGACGGTCAGTAGACGAGGTTGGCCTCGAAGTCAGGGACGATGTCCGCCCTTGCCAGTGCAGTCCATTCCGATAGCCTTCCGCTGTCGAGCTCCCAGAACTCCGAGCAAAGCTCGAAATACCTCACTACGGTGTCCGTCTCGCCACGCTCGAGGAGTTCCTTCGCCAGCAGCATGTTCGGGCCGAACGAATCGAGTTGCGGAGAGCCCGGCGTCGCTCCTGCCTCAAGCAGGTGATTCTTGGCTTCCTCGACATTGCCCTCCGCGAGTGCGATTCTGCCCAGCACGAGGTGGCCGTGGTGAACGCGGTTTCCCAGATTCCAGCCGTCCGCGGTGTTTCCCAGCATGGTTTCGGCGTATGCCTGCGCCTTCTCGGTCTCCCCCGCAACTAGCGCCGTTTTCGCAAGATCCTCCAAGAGTGCATCCTTGCCGTCGGCTTCGGAGAGCTCATAGGCCGTCTCGAACTCGGCCAGTGCCCGGGCCGCCGCCGCATCGGGCTCGCCGACTCCGTCACTCATGTCCATCGAGTGCATCTGTCCAAGATCCCTGGACCACTCCGGATTCGAATTGTCCAAGCTTCGCCCACGCTCGAGGAGTTCAATCGCCCTGCGAGGGGCACTGGACATGAAGAACTTCGAAGCATTCCTGAGCACGCTCAAGTTCTCCGGCATGCTCTCCAAGTGCCGGGACCAAGCGATTGTCGCGGTCACGAATGCGTCAGCGTGCAGCGAGGCGTCGAGATGGCAATCGGGCTCGGCGAGGATATTCGCCTCCGGGTCGTTTTCGATGAGCCAGAGGACATGGTGAGCATACCGTTCCTGTGCGTCCTCATCCTCCCACTGCGCGGAGTCGTAGTGCTGAATCAGCCGCGCCCTCGCGGAGACATCGTCCGGATTCTCGGCCAGCCGCTCTTCTAGCGAGGCGGCCTCCTCGGGGGCGAGCATCCAGTACTGGGTCAACTCGTCTTCAGTGGTCTGGGTGGCATCCGGACCGCCAGCGCAGCTCGCGGCCAGCAAGGCCGCCAAAGTCACACACGATCGGAACATCATTGTCGCTTCCCTCCAGGGCCAAGGATTGCCCACTGAGTATTCTGACACGCGACTGCTGCGGAGGGTTTCCGCCCGTCCTGGGATCTTGGATGCGACCGTGATTCGCCTTCCATGCCGCCGCCGACCAGGAAAACCCCTGAATCGAGCCCGAAACCCGGATTTTCAGGGTGACGGGCAGCCTCCGGTCCGGATAGAATGCGGGCGCGCATGCCGGACTCGATCATGCAATCACGATTCTGCGCAGGGCCGTCCGGCAGCCCTGGGCTCGTTTGCCGACCCTCTAACCGCGATCTTGGATCCGACTCACCAAGGAGGTGTCATGAAGAACCGCATTGTCAAGCTTGCCGGCGCATTGCTGGCACTCATGCTGCTAGGCATCGGCCCTGCCTCGTACGGCCAGCAGGCTGATACCGCTGTCCTCGTCGGTGCTGTCACCGACGCAACCGGCGCCGTGATTCCCGGTGTCGATATCCGCTTCACGCACGCGGCCACGGGCTCCATCTATAACGCTCAGACCGACGCCGGCGGCTTCTACCGCACGCCGCCGTTGCGCATCGGGGAGTACCGCATGGAGGCCGAGACGCCGGGATTCAAGCGCATCCAGCGCACTGGCGTGATCCTGAACGCCGGCGATACCCGTCAGGTCGACCTGGTCTTGGAGGTCGGGGAGGTCACCGAGACCATCGAGGTGGTTGCCCAGGCGCCCCTGCTCCAAACGCAGGAAGGCACTGCCGGGACTGTGATGGAGAACCAGCAGATTCTCGAGCTCCCGCTGAATGGACGCGACTATCTCCAGCTCGCTCGCATCTCCGCCGGTGTCACTCCGCCCGCGCGCTCGGAAGTTGCGAACCGCCAGGGCGTGAGTGTCGGCGGCTCGCAAGCCACCCAGGTGAACTTCATCATCGACGGCATCGACAACAACAACCAGTCGATCGCCTCCCAAGGCAACCAGAAGGAGGCCATCAAGCCCCAGCTCGACGCTGTCCAGGAGTTCAAGATCC
Organism: Bryobacterales bacterium; assembly: GCA_965263255.1. GTDB lineage: Bacteria > Acidobacteriota > Terriglobia > Bryobacterales > UBA6623 > VXMF01. The sequence goes on along the minus strand of CBDHHA010000008.1, from coordinate 3,429,299 downwards.
TAACGAACGCGTACTCGGCCGAGTACGGCCGTTCCATGGGCGGCGTGGTGACCATGACGACCAAGTCAGGCACGAACGAGGTGCACGGCTCGGTCTTCGAATTCCTGCGCAACGAGCGCATGGACGCAAGGAACTTCTTCGTCCCGCATGGCGCCGAAAAGCCGCCGTTCGCCCGCGACCAGTACGGCTTCTCGATCGGCGGACCGCTGAAGCGGAACAGGTCGTTCCTCTTCGGCGACATGGAACTGACGGACATCCGCGAGTCTTCGACCAACACGAGCACGATTCCCAACCTCATGGAGCGTGCCGGGGACTTCTCGGGGGGAGACACCATTTACGATGCATTGACGACGGACCCCGAGACGCGCACCCGCGACCCCTTCCCCAACAACCGGGTGCCGGACAGCCGGATCGACCCGGTCATGAGCACGGTCCGCGGCTGGTGGCCGGACCCCACCAACGATTCCGCCACGCGGAATTTCGTGTTCGTGCCGCCCCGGAACCAGGATCTGAATCGCTGGGACCTGCGCTACGACCAGAGCCTTGACGACCAGAACAACTTCTACGTCCGCGTCAGCGGCCAGCAGACCAACAACGGCCGCGTGCCGATCCTGCCCGACAGCGCAGACGGCCTCTACCTGCACGGCAAGGACGTCGACATCACCAACCGCCAGGTGGCGGTTGTGTACAACGGCGTCTGGTCGCCGACTCTCGTCGGGTCGTTCAGGACCGGCTGGAGCTACATCGACACGGGCGTGGAGCATGGCAACGACGTCCCGGTGAATCCGATCATCGGGGTCGACATGGGCAACAACCTGGATATCTCGACACCGGGCTCGGGCAGCTTCACCCCGGCCGGGTACCGCGCCGTCGGCAGCTGCTGCTTCAACTACATCGGGTCGCAGACGCGCCAGTTCTCCGCGGACATCACCTGGACAAAAGGGCGCCACACCGTAAAGTTCGGACATACGACCTTCTGGCTTCAGAGCCAGATATTCAACGCTGGATTCATCACCGGGCGTTTCGTGTTCGACGGGCGGTTCAGCGAGGATCCCGCAACACGCGCCGGCGGCGAGTCGATGGCCGACTTCCTTCTCGGGTACTCCCGCGAGCTGCGGAACTCGAATCATCGGCACATGGCGTTGCGCGCACCTTGGATGCATCAGTACGTCCAGGACGACTGGCGCGTCACCGACAAGCTCACCATCAACATCGGACTGCGCTACGAGGTGAGCCTGCCCTGGGTCGATAACTTCGACAAGATCTCGAACCTGGATGTCGACACGGACACCAACCAGCCCAAGTTCGTCGTCGTCGGGGAGCGAGGGGAAGGCCGATTCAACCGAGCACTGGTCACCTCGGACCTGAACAATCTGGCGCCACGCTTCGGCTTCGCCTATCGCTGGCGGGAGAGCACGGTCTTTCGGGGAGGCTTCGGTCTCTTCTACGCCAACACGATGAACACGGGCGGCGGGGAGTTCATGGAGACCAACCCGCCGGCTCACGTCAAGACGCAGCTCGGCACGGACCGGATCACTCCGACGATCCGAGTCGTGGACGGCCCGGGGCCCGGTGCGCTCGACCCCGCGAATTCCCCAGCCCTGGTGCCCGGCTCGTTCGAGATCGACCCGCCGTGGCCCATGGCTTCCCAGTGGAACTTCAACATCCAGAACCAGCTTCCGGGCAATGTCCTTTGGGAGATCGGCTACTTCGGCACCAAGGGCACGCACATCATCCGCAGGTACAACCTCAACTATGCCGTCCCTGGCCCCGGCACGCCCCTGAGCCGTCGCATCTGGCCATCCGTCAAGTTCCCCGGGACGGACCTCGATGTAGGGCTCGACTTCCTGCACAACTTCCGCAACAACTCCAACTCGAACTACCACGCGATGCAGACCAAGCTGGAGAAGCGCTACGGAAGCGGATTCAGCTTCCTGCTGTCCTACACGTGGTCCAAGGCCATCGGCGACTACAGCTTCATCCCCGGCGAGGACCGCGGCATCGGAGCGAACTGGGGCGTGCAGAACGCGCTGGACCTTGCCGCCGAGCGATCGCTGCTGAACCAGCACGTCGCCCACCGGGCCGTCGTGAGCTACCTGTACGACCTGCCGTTCGGCCGGGGCAAGACCTACGGGTCCGGCTGGAGCAAGGCAGTGAATGCGCTGCTTGGCGGCTGGACGGTCGGCGGGATCAACAGCTTCATCACGGGATTCCCGATGAACCTGTCCGTGCGGGGCAATCCGTCCGGAACCGGCGGCTTCAACCTGGACCGGCCGAATGTCGTCGGGGAGTGGAGGATCCCCCGTTCGGAGAGAGGTCCCGATCGCTGGTTCAACACCGACGCGTTCGCCCGGAACGATCCGTACACCTTCGGAAACGCGGGGCGGAACATCCTCGAGGCCCCGGGCACGATCAAGTTTGATCTCGCTCTGCACAAGAACTTCCAGTTCAACGAGAGAATCCGCATGCAGTTCCGAGGCGAGGCTTTCAACGCCTTCAACACGCCGATCTTCGACGGACCCAACCTGCAGGTCGGAAACCGGAACCTGGGAGTGATCTCGCGGGCCGCGCCCGGCCGCGTGATGCAGCTTGGATTCAAGCTGATCTTCTAGCCGGCTCCATCCCGACCGGTATGGGCGCGGGGGAGGCGCGCGAGCTCACAGCTTCGCGAGCCTCCCCCCGACGAACACCGCGTGCAGTTCCCGCAGGTTGTGGATGTTGTCGACAGGGTTCGCGTTCAGGACCACTAGGTCCGCTAGGTTCCCGGGCCGGATGGCCCCGCGCTCGTGATCGATTCCGAGAGCCTTGGCGCTGCCGCTCGAGAAGGCGCGGATCACCTCGATTGCCGACATGCCCGCCCGCTTCATCAGCACGGCCTCGCGGTACTCGCAGAAGCCCTCGAAAGATCCCGGAAAGCCCGAGCTGCTCGCCAGGCCGATCGTCACGCCCGCCGCTCCGATGCGCCGCAGGTTCCGGCGAGCCGTGTTGAATTGGCCCATTCGAAGAGCACGGTCCGGGTCCAGCGCCTGGCGGATACGCTCCGGGCCTCGCAGGAATCCCGTCACGCCCGATTGAAGTGACCGTCGCAGGTAGCGATCGGAGAGATGGGGCGCTGCGTCGCCGTATTCGAAGGTGACGAGGTCTGCCGAAAGCGCGGGCACGTAGACCGTCCCGGTCTCCGCGAGCGACCGGATCAATTCGTCGCTCGCGGCCCGTTCCGAGAGGCTTCCCGCCACGGTACGCGCTCCGGCCCGCACGGCCGCAAGGACCACGGCCTCGTCCCGCGCAATCACGACCGCCTGCAACCCGTGGTGCACCGCGCGGGCAATCGAGGCTCGCGCGACTGCCTGCTCGCCCGCAGCATCGCCAGCCGTGGATTCGGACCTGAACTCGATGTAGTCGGCGCCCTGGCCGGCAAGAACGTCGACTGCTTCGCGGGCCGCTGCCGGACTCGGCACGGCCTCGAAGGCGGCGTCGAGGGGAGGGAACCGCTCCGAGGATGGCCTGGAGGCCACCAGCGCGCGCAACGGCGTCACCACCCGCGCCGCGCTGTCGGCCGCGCCGGACCGGATGTCCGCCCGGACGCTCGCTAGCGTGCCGGCGTCCGGAGCCAGAGTCGAGGTTGAGGTTGTGCCGTACGACGCATACGTCCGGAGCTGGGCCAGGATCTCGGCTCTGGTGAAGTGGCTCGGCGGGCGATCCTCGCTGCGGACGAGTCCGGCCAGGCCCCGGACGTTGATCATTCCCGGAATGACCGTCTTGCCGGTCGCGTCGAAGACAACCGCGCTGCCCGGGACTGCGAGGGAACCTGACGCTCCAATCTCCGAGATACGCCCGTCCTGGATCAGGATGTCGCTGCCCGCGGCCGGAGCCTGCCCCGAGCCGTCGATCAGAACAGCGTTCCGGAGCAGGTACGCCTCCTGCCCGTACGCATGCCAGCTGCCGGGAACGGCTGCGAGCAGCAACAGGACCAGCCGTCCCGGACAGCGCCAGCTCGGCTCGGCCCCGAAGTGGTTTCCCGCCGCGTTAGCGCTGCATGCCGTCCGGTCGCGCCCTGCGCTAGGCAGGCTTCGGTCCGATGTTGGTCGCAGGTGCACCGAGCTCGACGATCGGAGGGGCAGGACCTCCCAGTCAGCCTTCCCTAAGGGACTTCAGATCCTGCCAGCGGAAGTCCACGCCGTGACCCGGCCTGTCAGGCGCTTCCGCGGTTCCAGCTGTGATCTGGAGGGGCCGCACCAGATATGGATCGAGGCCGAAGCCGTGCACCTCGAGCAACGAAGCGTTCGGCACGGCCGCGAGCAGGCTGACGTGGAGGTCGTGAACGCCGTGCGTTGTCACAGGCAGGTTCCGTGCTTCCGCCAGGTGGGCAATCTTCATCCAGGCGGTGATTCCGCCGCAATTGGTAGCGTCGGGCTCCGGGAATGCCACCCCGCCGGCCGAAATCAACGCCTCGAACTCGCCGATCGTATGCAGGTTCTCCCCGGCCGCGATCGGCAGCGCCCCCTCCCGCTGGATCCGAACATGGCCCATGACATCTCTCGGAACGGTCGGCTCCTCCATCCAGTACACGTCGTGCTCGGCCAGTGCCCTCGACGCCCGGATCGCCTCGTCCACGCCCCATTTCATGTTTGCGTCCACCATGAGCGGATTGTCGGGGCCCAGTATCTGCCGGACCGCCCGGACCCGCTCCAGGTCGTCACTCAGGCGTGAGCGGCCGACCTTCATCTTGATCGCCCGGAAACCGCGCCGGATGTTTTGCTCCGTCTGGGCTTCCAGGTCGCTTAGGCTGAGGTTCAGGTCGATGCCGCTCGCATAGGTGGTCACCTTGGGCTGGTTCCCGCCCAGAAGCCGCCACAAGGGCTCTCGCAATGCCTTGGCCTTCAGGTCCCACAGAGCGATGTCCACCGCCGAGATCGCAAAGCTCGCCGGGCCTCCACGGCCTACGTAGTGCGTGCGTTCCCACATCGCTTTCCACAAGGTTTCCACCCTCCTCGGATCCTCGCCCGCGATCAGCGGTGCGAGGTCGTCGTTGATCAGCGAGGCGATTGCCGAGCCGCCCGCCTTTCCCACGGTGTACGTATAGCCGACTCCCATCATGCCGCCCTGCGCGCGGACCTGTACCGTGACAAGGGTGAAATGGGAAATGATGCCGTGCTTGGCATCGCCCACGGCAGGACTCAGCTTGATGGCATATCGCGAGGCTTCAACAGAATCGATCTTCATGGAATGCTGAACGCCATTAGACCAACAATCGCTCCTTCTCTGTGAGCGCCAATGTGCCGCAATGCGCAATCCGGCGTCCGTTGCCGCTCTCCCGCAGCCCGGTTCTACCTGCCCATCGCTACGTCGGGGCCGTCAGAATCGGCTCGGCACGGCCGCCTCTGCGGAGATCTCAGGATGGATCGCTCGCTTGTACAATGGGATACCCGTGAAGGTCTCACAGCCCCTAGAGGTCGAGATTCCGCAACCCGCTTCCGGACGGGTGGCCCGGGCCTTCGCGCGGTGTGCGTCGGATGGCAGTCGCGCCTTGATCGCGTACTTGACAGCGGGCGATCCCTCCCCGGACCGCACCGCTGGCCTCGTCCGTGCCCTTGAGCGGGGAGGCACGGACATTCTGGAACTGGGCGTTCCGTTCTCCGATCCGATCGCGGACGGGCCGGTCATCCAGCGGGCCAGCGAACGGGCACTCGGGTCCGGGACCAGCGTCGCCGAAGTCCTCCGCATCGTTCGCACCGTACGGGAGGACTCCGACATCCCGGTCATCGTCTTCAGCTACCTGAATCCCATCCTCCGTTACGGCTTCCGGCGATTCGCCGACGATGCCGCGACGGCGGGTGTCGACGGCGCCTTGCTGACGGACCTGAATATCGAGGAGGCCGGCCAGTATGTCTCCGAAATGCGTGCGAGGGGACTCGATTGCGTCTTCCTGGTCACGCAGACCACCCCTAGCGAGCGTATCGAACGCATCGTTCGGTACTCCAGCGGGTTCGTTTATGTAGTGTCGAGGGCTGGAGTTACCGGCGTCCAGGCCAGTCTCGCCGGAGATGCCCTGCCCCTTCTGGACCGCACTCGCCAGCAGACAGGGCTTCCGCTGGCGCTAGGCTTCGGTCTGTCCAGCCGCGAGCACATGCGGGAGGTCGCCCCGCATGCTGAGGGGGCCGTTGTCGGGAGCGCGTTCATGCGCTTGATCGAGCAGCACGCCGAGGCACCGGACCTCGAATCCAGGCTCGAGGAACTGGCGGCCGACTTCAAGCGCGGGCTGGTTCGGCCGGTGGCGGGCGGAATCGCGAACGCGGTGCACTGATGGAGAGCCTCAGCGACTGGCGCGAGAGAATCGACCAGGTGGACCGCGAGCTTGTGGCCTTGCTGAACCGCAGGGCCGGGATCGTGCTGAGCCTGGCGCCCCTGAAGAAGCAACTCGGCATGAACGTGCACGAGCCCGGTCGCGAAGAGAGGGTCATGGATAACATCGCGGCCTCGAATGGCGGCCCCCTCTCGAACGAGGCGCTGGAACGGATCTACCATGCCCTCATCAAGGAGATGCGGGCTGTCCAGCGGGAGCAATTCGACTAAGTCCGTGCCATCGATCAAGACGGTTTCCGTCGTCGGCGTCGGCCTGATCGGGGGTTCGTTTGCGCTTGCGCTGCGACAGGCTGGGTTCGGCGGCCGTATTCTCGGGGTCAGCTCGGAGTCGACGCTCGCGCGAGCGCTCGAACTCGGTGTCATTGACGAGGGCTGCCCTCTCGATCAAGCGGTGCCGCAGTCGGATCTGGTCTATCTGGCCCAGCCTGTGATGCGGATCGCGGCCGATCTGGGCCGCGTCTGCGAGCTGGCGCAGGACCATGCCCTGGTGACTGACGCAGGCAGCACCAAGGGGCTCATCGTCGCGCAGGCTCGGGAGCTGTTCCGGGGCGGCCCGGACTTCCTGGGTGGGCATCCGATGGCCGGCAAGGAAGGGCGCGGAGTGGGGATTGCCGATTCCGATCTCTTCCGCGGGGCGGTATACGCCCTTGTCCCGACGGGAACGGAGCTTCCCCGGTCCCCGGTCGCTCGGGAATTCATGGAGTTGCTGGCTGGCATCGGCTGTGTCGTGAAGGTCATGGACGCCGTCGAGCATGACCGCACGGTCGCATGGACGTCTCACCTGCCGCAGCTAGTGTCCACGACACTGGCCGCCGCCATCGGCAAGCATCTGGCAGGACCTGCGGACCTGGAGGTGGCGGGCGACGGGCTCCGGGACATGACCCGGCTAGCCGCTAGCCCTCACGACGTCTGGGCTCCCATCCTGGAGACCAATCTGGAGGAGATCGACGAAGCTCTGGAGGGCTTTGTCCGCGAGATCGAGGCGCTTCGCACCTCGCTCCGAAAGGACAGGGGAGAGCGTCAGTTCCAGCAGGGCAACGCCTTGCGGTTCCGGATGAAATCGTAGCCCGCCCGGCCGAGGGAGGGGATTCGGCTGCTGCCGAGCCGGCCGAACTCCGCGCGAGCTATGCAGCCACTGGGACGGGTAGTCGCGGAGCCGTTCGCCAGAGCCTCTCCAGGTCGTAGAAATAGCGCTTGTCCTTGACGAAGACGTGGACGACGAAGTCGCCGTAGTCCAGCAGCACCCATTCTGCTTGCTGGTAGCCTTCGACGCTGAGCGGCCGCCGGCCGGAGGCCTTCAGGTCTGCCTGCACCGCGTCCGCGATGGCCTGTACCTGGCGCGAGTTCGTGCCGTGGCAGATAACGAATTGCTCGGTGAACGTGCTCACCTTGCCGATATCCAGCGCAGTCGGTTCGATGGCCTTGCGCTCGATGGCGGCCTGTACGGCGATTTCCCAGGTCTCCATGCGGTCGTGTCGGTAGGGTTGGGCTGCGGCCTCGGTCTCATTCTAGACAATTCCAGCGCTTGCGGAATGGGTCGCTAGAATGGGTTCGCATGCGGTTCCGTCGCCGGCTCGCCGCAACCCTGCTGGCATTCGCGCCGGTATCGGCCGCGCTCGCCCAGGATGACGCGGAACTCCAGCGCGTGCGCGATCTTGTCCGTGCCGGCGCGCTGCCGCGGAACGCCCTGGCCGAGGCGGAGAGCGAGCTCCTCGAGCGCCGGTACGTCGAGACTCTCAACCGCACTCTCCTCAGCGAGTCGCTGCAGCCGGGCGAGATCCAGACCATGCTCGACGCCGCCAGGGGCTTGGAGCGGATCGTCCAGGAGCGCTTCGACTTGGTCCTGTCCCGGGTCCAGGCGGGCGCGGTCCCCCCGAACGTTCTCCAGCAGGCCCGTGACCGTCTCAATAGCGCGAGACGCCAGTCGGAGCTCGCCCGCACCCGGGCGAGCCTGGTTCGCCAGGTGGAGCGCATGGCGGCCGCGGAAACTTACCTCGAAGAGCTGCAGGACGAGGACCAGGCGTACCGCTTCGAAGGTTTCGAGGACTGGGAGCAGCAGATCCTCCTCGAGATAGGCGACATGTACCGCGACGCATTCGGCACGGACCCGCCGGTGAGCGCCGAGGGCGACACGCTCCTGCACCGCTCTCTGGGCCTTGACCATACGGGCCGGATCGACGTCGCTGTCCATCCGGACTCCGACGAGGGGCAGTTCCTCACGTACCTGCTCGAGAGCCTCGGGATTCCCTATATCGCCTTCCGCAGCGCGGTTCCCGGCCAGTCGACAGGGCCCCACATCCATGTCGGGCCGCCCAGCGACCCGATCCCGCCCGAGGAGCCGTAGGCGTCCGCGCCCTGCAACCGGCGCTCGCGGGAAACGCCGCTTGTATAATCGAGTTTCATGCCGAGGGGCTACATTCCCATCCTCATCTTCATCTGCGTCGCGGCGGCGTTCCCGATCGTGACCCTCATCGCCGCCAAGCTGATCCGGCCCAGCGCTCCCGGCAAGACCAAGCTCGAGCCGTACGAGTGCGGCATCGAGGCCGAGGACGACACCCGCGGACGTTACTCGATCCGCTTCTATCTGGTTGCCATCCTGTTCGTTATCTTCGACGTGGAGACGATCTTCCTCCTGCCGTGGGCAATCCGCTATGACGCGCTGGGACTCTTCGGCCTAGTGGAAATGCTCGTATTCCTGGCGATCCTGATCGCCGGCTACCTCTGGCTGTTCAGGCAGCGCGCCCTCAAATGGGCATGACCGCCGCTGGCTGAAGCCCGGGACCCTCGCTCAGAGCCGGTTCAGGAAGATGGGCAGCCCTGCCTTCTGCCCGTACTTGGGCAGGTAGCGCTCGGTGTCGTACATGGTCTCCACGTCCACGACGCGGGACTTGCCGCCGTCCCCGGGGATTTCCGCGTCCACATAGCATCCGTTCTGGATCGCCGCCATCCGGCCGGAGGCGCCGTCGACGATGCACTCCACCGCGATGGACGCGAACGTGATTGCCGCCAGCCTGTCGATGAAGTCCGGCGGGCCGCCCCGCAGGTCGTAAGTCAGGTCGCTGACGACCGTCTCCTCGCGGATTCGCTTCTTCACTTCGTGGCTCAGCGACTCGCCGATGCTCATCTTCTTGCGGTGGCCGTACGCGTCGGCCTCGCCGTAGTGCTGGACCGTATGCCCCTCCCAGGTCGCGCCTTCCGAGAGCACGACCAGAGCGTAGTTACTTGGGTTGGCCCGCTTCTCCTCCTGGATCAGTGCCAGGAGCTTCTCCAAGTCGAAAACGTGCTCCGGAATGCAGCAGTGGATGCCCGTGACGTAGGCCGTGTACAGCGCCGTGAAGCCGGCGTCCCGGCCGAAGACCCGGAAGATGCCGACCCTCTCGTGCGAGCCCACGGTCGTCCGCTGCCGGCCGATGTTGTCGACTGCTCTCGTGATCGCGGTCGAGAACCCGATGCAGTACTCCGTGTTCGGCACGTCGTTGTCCATCGTTTTCGGGATGCACATCACGGGGATGCCGTCGTCGTGCAGTCTCTTGGCATAGCTGAGCGTGTCGTCGCCGCCGATCGCGATCAGGTGATCGATGCCGAGCTGCTGGAGGTTCTCGACAACGACCGGCGTCAGGTCGAGGATGCCCGGCTCGACTTCCTTGAGCGAGCCCACGCGGGGCCGCAGGAATTCGGGGACGTCCTCCGCCTTCATGTGGGAAGGCCGCGTGCGGGTCGAATGCAGGAATGTCCCTCCGCTGCGGTCGACCGTCCGCGTGTTGAGCCGGTTCAGCGGAATCAGGTATTCCGGATCGGAACCCTTGATGGGATGGATGTGGGTCAGGCCCCTCCAGCCGCGCCGGATGCCGACCACTTCGATGCCCCGGTCCACGCAGTTGTGCACCGTTGCCTTGATGACCGAGTTCAGGCCGGGCACGTCGCCGCCGCCGGTCAGGATGCCGATTCGTTTCGCAGTCATGGCAAGGACACTCCTCCCTGTAGTGTGTGTTGCTGCGGCGCGTCCCGGCCCCGCAGGCCTAGCCGGCTTGCGCGGCCGGCTCTTCCGCTTCCCCGGGCGCGAACGGGCTCTCGAGCGTCTCAGTCTCCCATCCGAGGTAGTTGACGTAGAGCAGGACCAGCTCCTCGGGGAAGCGCCCGGCGAACTCCTTGTACACCCGGTCGGGCCAGTCGGAGTCCATCTTCTCGGAGTGGTCGGCGTCCTTGGCAAAGAAGCCGTTGCCGTCGTGCTCGATGCCCAGGAAGTCGAGCACGCCGACCACGAAGGGGATGTTCGATACGAGTATCCCCTGGGAGAGGTCGCGGGCCAGGGCGCTGTCGCCCTCCGAGATCCGCTTCCAAAGCTTCGGGGCCGCTGCCCGCAGCTTCTGCCGGTTCAAGGTATTGAGCCTCGAGCGAATCTTGACGGCCTCGTAGACGCTGAACGTTCGCAGGGCGCCGATCGAGATTGTCCGGACGAGCCGGTCACAGCGTTCCTGGCCGAGCGCTGCGTAGACCTCGACCAAGCCCATCAATCGGAGAATACCACAGGGCTACTTGACCGCCTCCAGCTCGAACGTCAGGGCCTTGCCGCGAATGACAGAGCACAGATAGTATTCCCAGAACTTCCGGAATGCACGCGAGCGGTTGACGGCGAGCTCGAATCCCAGCAGCCGCCAGAGGCGCAGCAGCTTCACCTCGAGGCGCACCTGGCGGAACCGGCACGAGGAATAGTAGTCGAACCCGCCGGTCTCGGTGAAGTAGCGGAACGAGAACGAGTTGAGGTGCCAGCGATGTGTCGGGTCTGCGAACGAGCTGGCGTCCGAGTAGTGCGGCGTCACGATCAGGAGACGGCCTCCGGGGCGCAGGACGCGATGCGCCTCCTCGATCGTCGCTACCACGCTCGCCACGTGCTCGATGACATGGACCAGCGCGACGGACTGGAACGAACTGTCCCGGAACGGCAGGCTCCCGCTGTCGATGTCGCCCAGTACGTCGGCGGCCGTGCGCGGGTTGCAGTCCAGTCCGATGGCCCCGGGCCGCTTGTTCAGGCCGCAACCGACATCTAGCGTGGGCGCTTGACCGGCCAAGCGAACGATTGTAGCCGCCCTGCCGGCAGCTTGCTAGTGATCCGCGATTCCCCCGTCGGGGAACCGCAGCTGCTGGCGGGTCACCGGCACGTAGGGCCGCCGCTCCCCAACCTTCTCGTCGAAGGTCACGCCCAGGCCGGGTTCGGACGGCGGGAGGGCGAATCCGTCCTCGTAGCGCGGTCCGCCGCCAAGGAAGAAGTCGTCCCAGAAGGGATCGCGCCGTCCCGACGAGATCTCCTGGATCGCGAAGTTCGGGGTCGAGAAGTCCACATGCAGCGAGGCCATCGTCGAGATCTCGCTCTGCGGGTTGTGGGGGCAGAGCTCGATGCGGCTAGCCTCGGCGATGGCCGCGATCTTCTTCATCTCCAGGATGCCGCCGCAGTGAATCACGTCGGGCTGGATGTAGTCGACGAGGTGCCGGAAGCAGATCTGCGAGAACCCGTACTTGGTGAACAGCCGCTCGCCCGTAGCCAGGGGGATCGTTGTCATCGCCCGCAGTCGGGCCAGCTCCTCGAGGTCCTCGATCTGGGTCGCCTCCTCGACGAAGTAAGGGGCCAGCGGCTCCGCCTGCCGGCAGAACGAGCTCGCCATTGTAGGCGTCGCCTTGCCGTGGACGTCGATACAGACCGCGAAGGCCTCGCCGACGGCCTCCCGGACTGCCCTGAGGTTGGCGATTCCCTCGCTGACCGACCGCACGGGCTCGATCACGTCGTCATGGGTGGTGAGGAACCCGCCCTTGCCTGCGGTCCAGCCCGCCTCGCGTGCCGCGAGCCAGCGCTCGGCGTAAGCCTGGGGCGTGGCGCCTCCGCCCGGATGAACGTACATCTGGACCCTGTCCCGGGCCTTGCCCCCGATCAGCTGGTAGATCGGCTGCCCTACGGCCTGGCCGAGAATGTCCCACAGTGCGATTTCGACCGCGCTGATCGCCGAGTTGAGGATGGGCCCGCCCCGCCAGCGGGGCCAGCGGTACATCGCCTGCCAGTGCATCTCGATGTCTGTCGGATCGCGTCCGACCAGATAGCGGTGGTGCTCGTCGATGGCCGCCTTCATGGTCGCGGCCTTCGAGGTGACAGAACCCTCGCCGACGCCGGTGATGCCTTGGTTGGTGTAGACCTTGCAGAAGACGTAGTTCTTGCCCGCGGAGTGATTGACGATCCACGACTTGAGGTCGGTCACCTTCAGATCCAGGTCTCGGGCCTGCTCCTGGGCCTGGGCCAGCGCGCCCCCCGGGCCGAGGATTCCGCCCAGCGTGCCTAGCGCGGTTCCCACTGGCAGGCGGAGAACGTCCCTCCGAGACAGGCCGCTCGGCCGGGGCGGGCGATGGATGCGGGGCATGGTCGTGGATCAGTGTACTGCGCGCTTGCGGCCCCGGGTCCCGGCGGGGTCGAGCCGGGCAGGCGAAAGTGCGCCGCCGGCCGGCTGGAGTCGTATGATGGGGCGGCTGGAGCCAACCCGGGAATGCGTCTGGCGGCGGAAGAGGTTGAGCGGTACCGGAACGACGGATTCGTGTTTCCTGTCGATGTGCTCGAGCCCGATGAGGCGGGACGCTGCAGGGCGGACTACGAGGCCGTGGCCTCCGCGCTCGGGGGATTGCCGAAGGCGGTCCAGCTCACGCAGATCCATCGCTTCCACCGCTGGGCCTGGGACCTGTGCTTCCACCCCCGCGTGCTGGACGCGGTGGAGTCGGTGCTCGGGCCGGACATTCTGCTCTGGTCCGCGCAGGTCTTCCCGAAGCGCGCAAGGGATCCCGGCTACATCACCATGCATCAGGACGGCACGTACTGGGGCCTGGACGGCGGCGAGGTCGCCACGGCGTGGATCGCCCTCACGGAGAGCACTGCGGAGAACGGCTGCATGCGCCTCCTGCCCGGGTCCCACCGCCAGCCAATCCTGCCTCACGAGGACACTCACGCCCGGGACAACCTGCTCACGCGCGGCCAGGAGGTCCAGGCCGAGTATGACGAGGCCGACGTGGTGGACATCGTGCTGCGCCCCGGGCAGATGTCGCTGCACCATGTCCGGGCGATTCACGGCTCGCGGGCCAACATATCGGACCGTCCCCGGGTAGGTTTCGCGATTCGCTACATGACTCCCGAGGTGAAGCCTCTGCGGCCGGGCCAGGCCGCGTTGCTGGTCAGGGGCGCTGACCGGTGCGGCAACTGGGAGCTCCGCAACGATCCGCCCTCGTATTCGTCCATGGAGAGCGCTGTCCGGGCGCACCAGGCCGCGGCGAGGCGGTTCCTGGCCGAACTCACCACGGACTAGGCCGGACCGGCTGGCAGATTGTCGCCAATGCACTGGACAGGCTGGTTCCTGGCGCTTGGCATCAATGCCGCGATCGTCCTGGCCGGATGGCTGCGTTCGAAGCGGCCCAGCAGCACAGCCGAGTGGCAGCTTGCGGCGCGCAGGCTTGCGTGGCCGGCCGTCGGCCTCTCGCTCTTCGCGACCGCGGTCGACAGCGGCGATTTCGTAGCGGTCGTCGGCGCCGCCTACCAGTACGGCATCGCCTATCTGGCGACCTGGTGGCTGGGGATTCCGATCGGCTGGCTCGTCGCTACGAATCTGGTTCTCGTCCCTGTCTACCGCGCCGGATTCTTCACGAACGCCGATTACCTGGAGGCACGCTTCGGGCCTGCGATGCGCCTCTTCGGAGCGCTCGTCCAGGTGCAGCAGCGGACCCATGTGATGGGGAACATGGCGTTCTCGCTCTTCCTGCTGCTCGGGGCGCTCACTGGATGGGAAACGGGTGCCTGGTGGCTCGTGGCAGCCCTGGCCGTGCTGGCGGCTCTGTATACCGCTGCCGGCGGCCTGCCGGCGGTCGTTGCCACGGACTCCCTCCAGACGGTGATGATTGCAGTGTCCTCGGGCTTGCTCTGGTGGGTCGCATGGACCGGCATCGGCGGCTGGGAATCCCTGCGCCAACGCCTGGAGGCCGTCGATGCGGGGCTCCCTGCGCGGATGCTGAGCTACGAGGGGCTCGCGGGGCCCGGCGCTCCGCTCGCCCTCGTCCTCCTCGGCTGGATCGCGGTGCACGTCGCGTACTGCATCGTCAATCACTCCCAGTCGATGCGGCTGCTCGGTGCGAGGAGCGAATGGGACATGCGGGCCGCCGCCGGGGCCGCTTCGGTCGTCATCATCGCCGTGATGTGGTGCAACGTATCGCTCGGCGTTCTCGGGCAGGCTCTGTATCCGGATCTCGCCCTCGTGGACGAGGCGTTCCCCCGGATTCTCATCGACAGCGTGGATGGCTGGATGGCCGGTCTCGTGCTGGCCGGAGTCCTCGCGGCCTGCCTGTCGACATATGATTCGATCGGCTCGGCGCTGGGCGCCGTGCTCACTCGGGACGTCTTCTGCCGGTTCCTCGCTCCCCATGCCGGGGAGCGGGCGATGCTCGCCACGACCCGGCTCGCCGCAGTGGCCTGCATCGGCTGCTCGTTTCTCTACATTCCCTTCCTGGGCGAGGGGATGGTCGCGTTCTATCTCCGCCTCTCCAGCGTTGCCGTCGTGCCGCTGGCGACCGTCTTCGCCGTCGGCGCTCTCACCCGGGCGCACAAGGGCTCCGGAACTGCCGGCATGGCCGCAGGCCTGGGCTGCGGCCTGGCGTCGATGATGGGGGACCGATTCGGGTGGGGCCTGCCCTTATGGGCGACCAGCGTCTGGTGGAGCTATCTGTGGGGCGTGGTCGTCACCGCGGCGGCAATGGTGGCCTGGACGCTGATGAACGGGCGCGCCGATTCTACTGCCTTGCGGGGACTGACCCTCGCCAGTTGCCGGCGCGGCGAGCGTTACGAGGGGGGTGGCGAGGGCTGGCTCGAGCAATCCCGCGCCGAGATGGCGGCAAGGACCGCGAGAGCGCGAACGCCGCCTCACCGTGTCAGGCCCGAGCGTCTCACCACGGTGCTGATCGGCGTCGTTGCGATCTTCTTCCTGATCGTGTTCCGGTGACCCTGCGCGGGCGAGTGTCCGCCCCCGTGCTCCCCCGGCTGCTCGGCTATAATCCTTGCTTATGGCCGGCCTGACGGTGGTCCGCGTGCCGGCCTCCAGCGCGAACCTAGGGCCCGGTTTCGACACGCTGGGACTGGCTCTTGCGATCTACCTGACCTGCCGTTTCCGGCCTGCCCAGAAGACCACGGTCCGCGCATCGGGCCGCGACACTGCATCCATCCCGCTCGGAGAGGACAACCTCATCCTCCGCACGGCCAGGGACGTGGCCGCAGCCCAGGGCAGGGAACTCCCCCCAGTCTGGCTCGAAATCGAGAACCAGATTCCCGTCGGCAAGGGCTTCGGCTCGAGCGCGGCGGCGCTCGTGACCGGCGTCGTGCTCGCTGACAAGGCACTCGGCCTGGGCTGGGACGAGCATCGCCTTCTCGACGAGGCTGCCCGCATCGAGGGGCATCCGGACAACGTGTCGGCCGCAGTGCTCGGTTCGGTGACCACCGCTGCCATCGGCGACGACGGCGTGACGCGTGCGGTTCGCCTGGAAGTTCCCCGGGCGTTCTCGGTGGCCGTGGTCTGCCCGGATTTCGAGCTGAGTACTTCCAGCATGCGGGCCGCCTTGCCGGAGCGCTACTCCCGCGCCGATGCCGTCTTCAACATCCAGCGCGCCACGCTCCTCGTTGCCGCCCTGCTCAAGGGCGACCGGGAAGCGTTCCCGGTCGCGTTCGAGGACCGGCTGCACCAGCCTTACCGCGCGTCTGCGGTGCCGGGCCTGGCTGCCATTCTGAGCCTGCGGTCGCCCGGTTTGCTAGGATGCGCCCTGAGCGGTGCCGGGCCGTCCGTCCTGGTGTTCTACGAGACCGGGCGGCAGGAAGCGGTCGAAGCGGTCGAGCGCGAATTCAAGAGCGCCGGATGCCGCGCAGAGATCATGTTCCCGAACCTGGACCGCACCGGCCTGGTCGTCCAGGACAGGCCTGAGTCGGAGTGAGGCCGATGGAGCGGGCGCGCGACAGCCTCCTCAAGCAAGGCCTGCCGGCCGGCGACCCGAGCGAGCCGCCGCGCTCCGACGCCACCTTCCCGGACGGCGCGCAATACCGGATCGAGATACCGAGCACGGAGGGGCCCAAGGCTTTCCGCGCCGTCCTGGACGCGGCCGACTCTCTCGGCGTGCCCGTCCACAGGGTGAGCCAGGGGAGCGGCATCATGCTGCTCACTGACGAGGAAATTATCGAGATGCGGCAGCTCGGAGTGAGCCGCGGCGTCGAGGTGAATCTCTTCGTGGGCCCGCGCGCCACGTTCGACATCGGCGCCCAGGCCTACGTCGCGGCCGGCAAGACGCTCGGCCTCAGCTTGCGGGGTGCCGACCAGCTCGTCTACGCCGTCGAGGACGTTCGACGCGCGGTCGATCTGGGGATCCGCAGCGTGCTCGTCTCCGACACCGGCCTGCTGTCGGTTCTGGGCCGTATGAAGACAGCAGGGGAGATGCCGGAGGACCTGGTCCTGAAGACCTCGGTGATGATGGCCCCGGCGAATCCGGCATCCGCGCGCCTGCTGGAAGACCTGGGCGCTTCCACGATTAATGTTCCTTCCGACCTGACCTTGCCTCAGCTGGCGTCGATTCGAGCGGCGATCGACGTTCCGATCGACCTCTATGTCGAGGCTCCCGACAACATCGGCGGCTTCATCCGCTACTACGAGGTGCCCGCCATGATTCGGGCGGCGGCGCCGCTGTACGTGAAGCTGGGCCTGCGCAACGCACCGGACATCTATCCGAGCGGATCCCATATCGAGACCACGGCTGTTGGTCTTTCCAGGGAGCGTGTCCGGCGCGCCCGCCTCGTCCTGGACATGATCGAGCGCTACGGCCCGGAACTGACGATCTCGCCTGCGCCGGGAGCCGGGGCAGAGAGGGCAGGGGGTTAGGTGCCGGCGAATTGGTCGGGCGACGACGAGCTCTTCCGCCTCGTCCGGGAGTCGCTCTTCTCCGCGGTGGTAGGCGACGTGATGGACCAGATCGGGCTCCAGCACCAATTCCTGCCGCCGGAAATCCGCCCGATCGACACCGCAACGCGACTCGTCGGCCGCGCGATGCCCGTGCTGGCCGAGGATGTGCCCGCCGGCACCCGGCCGGACCCGCCGTTCGGCGCAATGCTCGAGGCCCTGGACGACCTCGCGCCCGGCGAGGTCTACCTGTGCGGGGGCGGCTCGCCCCGCTATGCGCTCTGGGGCGAGCTCATGAGCACCCGGGCTCGCCTGCTCGGGGCCGTAGGGGCGGTGGTCGATGGCTACTACCGGGACACCGACGGCATTCTCCGGCTTGGCTTCCCCACGTTCGGCCACGGGGCTTACGCCCAGGACCAGGGGCCGCGGGGGAGGGTCGTGGACTATCGCTGCCCGATCCGGATCGGGGATGTCGCGATCGAGCCCGGCGACATCGTGGTCGGGGACCGCGACGGCGTCTGTCTCGTGCCGCGCCGCCATGAGACCGACGTGTTCGTCCGAGCGCTGGAGAAGGTCCGCGGCGAGGACGTCGTGCGCCGCGAGATCGAGGCCGGAATGCCCAGCCGCGACGCCTTCGCGAAGTACGGAATCATGTAGCGCCCGTCAGAACCGGATGCCCACGATCTCACCGCTCACTTCGCTGTCTCCCCGGATCCTCCGATAGGCGATCGCGGCGACCCATCCGCGCGACTCGCACGGCAGCGCCGGGTCCCGGAACGGCCGGTTGATGAGTTGCGGAGGACTGGCCGGGTTGACCCGCAGGACGATCCGCTGGTACGGGGAATGCAGCACTACCGTCTTCTCGCCGGCCGCGCAGCGAACCCACGCGATGCGGCCGTGCACCAGCCAGGTGCCGGGCGGGGGCCAGATCCGCCTCGCGCCCGGCCGAACCGCTCTCTGCGGCCGGTCCACCCAGGCGGCTAGCTCGCCGAGGGGAGGTGACGGAACCGTGGCTTCCGGCAATGCGGGCCGGATAGCTGGAGCGGGCACGGCTCGGAGCGACTGGACGATGCGTCTCTGGATTTCCGCCGCCTCCCGGTTCGCTCGCTCGCTCCAGCCTGGGAATCGCAGCAGCGCCCCGAGGCTCGCGAAAGCGCCGCTCCAGTCCTCTAGGAGCATCCGCGCATGCACAACAGCCAGATGATGCATCGGCACGTGCGGCATGCTGTCTCTCGCCGCGACCGCATGACCGAGTGCCTCGTGGGCTCGGGAGGGCTGGTGCTCTCCGGGCCGCATGAGGAGCACGCCGTAGCGGTAGGCTGTCCGGATCCTGGTGTCCCCGAGTTGCAGGGCCCGGCCGAAGTGCTTGGCAGCGACATCCAGGCTGCCTTGCACCAGCTGCAGGGTGGCGTAGGCCGCCTGGACCCTGGCTATGGCCGGGAATCTGCCCAGCAGATCGGCAAGGGCTGCTTCCGCCCGATCGCGCTTCTGCAGGGCGAGCCGGATCTCCGCTTCCAGCAGCGGAACCTCCCACGGCTGTGCCGGCCGGGCCTTGTAGGCGGGTTCCGCGCGGGTGAGCGGCACCAGCCACTGCGGCGGTGCCTCGCGGAGAGCGGCCAGATGTGCGAGCAGCGAGACCTCGAGGTCATCGCTACTCGTCTCGGATAGTACGGTGGCCGCCCTCTCCGGTGTCAGCTGGGCCAGGCCGGGTAGCCGGCTTGCCAGCCAGTGCACCAGCAGCCACGACCTGACCGGGAAGAGATCGGTCTCGGTGACGGGGCTGTCGCGCTCCGCCGCAAGCAACTCGGGCCATCCCGTCCACCGTGCCCCGTCCAGCATTGCCACGAGCCCGTCGACGGTGTTCCCGCTAGGCCGGGGCTCCGTGCGACGGGCCAGGTAGATCGCCCGGCCCTCGCTGAACCAACGAGGCCAACCCGGCGCGTCGAGCTGATGCGCGTACTCGTGTGCCAGGGTCACTCTCGGAGTGGGAGGGTCCGCCCACGGCACAACGGCGTAGTCGCGATCCAGGCCCCGGACGGTAATCCCCTTCGTTCGCGAGCCCGGCGGGTCTCCCAGCAGCGCGTGCAGGTCTGCCCTGCCCGGAACCAGAAGCACCTCGACGCTCCCGTCCGCGCGGCGCGGATAGCCCAGCCCGGCCTCGCCGAACCCCAGCCGGATCGCCTCCAGGTCGGCGGCCGCGGTGGAGACGGCCGCTTGGTCGAGCCCGGGCGCGCTGCGGGCGAGGACCCGGAAGTGCGGCGTCTCCGCGACCCACCCGGCCGCTGCGTACAGCGGCGCCGCCAATAGCCCGGCGCAGGTTGCGACACTCGCGATCGCTGCGCCGAGCTCGGTCCTGTACTCGAATCGGAGCATCTCTCGCGGGAGTCAGCAGGACTCCGTCGCTACGGCCGTAGTTCGAGAATACCGCCTGTTACTGATTCGTGAAGGCGGGTCCCTCGGAACATCGAGTCCTGATATCCTTGTCGGGATGCGGGCCGCCCCAATTCTGCTCGTACTTGTACTGGTCGCGTCGATCGGAGCAAGTGCGGCGCCCAGCCTGCGCGCCACGCGAAGTTCCCAGGCCGAGCAGAACCAGCTCGCAGACGCTGACCACCTGTCGCGAATGCAGGACAAAGAGATGCTGCAGCGGTGGGCCCGGTTGCAGCTCCTGCTGCCGGTCAAGGAAAAGACCCGGGACTACTACCTCCACGCGATACCCTCCGATTACCGCTATCTCCGTCCTTGGGCCCGGCTCTTCCTGGACCGGATCAGCAGCCAGTTCCGGGCCCGGTTTCGCCGTCCCATGCGGGTGACCAGCTTGGTGAGGACCGTCAGCTACCAGAAATACCTGTCCCGGCGCAACGGCAACGCAGCGCCCTCGACGGGTCCGAAGGCGTCGGTGCACTTGACCGGCGCATGCCTGGATCTCTCCAAGAAGGGGATGACCCGCCAGCAGCAGGCGTGGGTCCGGAACGTGCTTGGCCAGTTGCGGACAAAGGGCTATCTGTACGCCATCGAGGAGTTTCAGCAGCCTACGTTCCACGTGCTGGTGCACCGGCGCTACGAGGAATACGTGGCACAGCGTACCGCCGCCGCGAACAAGTAGCGGCCGATTCCCCGTTCCAATGCCCGGCACGGCCCAGTCACGTTCCGATGGCACCCGGCATGTCCAGCTCCGGCTGGACCTCGAGACCCCGGAGGAGGTGTTTCGGAGGGTCTTCGGCGAGATCAGGCCGCGGACGGCCGTCCCGGAGGCCGATGTCCGATTCCGGCCCTACGCCAGCCTGCAGTCTAAGATTCGCTTCGAATCCGGCTCTCGGCGGATTGTCGTCAGTCTCAGCGACCTACTGCTAGAGGCTCCACCCGAGGCGTTGGAGGCACTTGCCAGGATACTGCTCTGCAAGCTGTACCAAGAGCCGGTCCCCCAAGTCGCCAGGGACACCTACCGCCGCTGGACTGCCAGTCCGCACATGCAGCGGAGGGCCCTCGAGATCCGCCGGGACCGGGGCCGCAAGCACATGCTTCCGCCACAAGGGCAGGTGCATGACCTTGATGCCCTGTTCGATCGCCTGAACGAACGGCATTTCGGAGCGGACCTCCGGAAGCCCGCGCTTGGATGGAGCACCGAGCCGGCCCGCCGGCGTCTGGGGCACTACGATTCCGCTCATGACGCGATCGTGATCAGCCGGATCTTCGACCGGCCCTCCGTGCCGCTGCTGGCTCTCGAGTACGTGCTGTTCCACGAGATGCTCCACCTCAAGCACCCCGTGCGGTTCCGGGACACGCGCCGCTGCGTCCACACGCCGGAATTCCTAGCCGAAGAGCGATGCTTTCCGGGCTACGAGGCCGCTCAGCGGATGCTCAAGGCACTGTAGCGAGAGGCCCGGCCGCTCCGCCTCGCGAGCGCGGCTGTGCCAGAATGATCCCGCTATGCATCCAGGCGCACCGTCCCGGAGGATCTTCATGGGGGCTGGAATGGCCGCGACCGCTGCCCGCGTCGCAGCGGCCAGCGACCGCGTGCGGGTCGGGATTATCGGCGTCGGGAACATCGGTACCCGGCACCTGCAGCGCCGCCTGCTGCCGATGATGCGCGAGGACGGCATTCTTGATGTCGTTGCGGCCAGCGACATCTACGACCGGGCCAAGTTCCGCGCCCGGGAGATGATCGGCCTGGCAGAGCGGGACGTCCACCACGCCTACGAGGACCTGCTGGCCCGGCAAGACGTGGACGCTGTGGTCGTCGCCACCCCCGACCACTGGCACGCCAGGATGGCCATTGAGGCCATGCAGGCGGGCAAGGACGTCTACCTCGAGAAGCCGATGTCGCGGACCATTCCCGAGGCCAGGGCGATCGCGGAAGCTGCCCGGGAGACCGGCAGGGTGCTGCAGGTGGGAAGCCAGTGGGTCTCCGACCCGGCCTATGCGCGGGCCCGGGACATGGTTCGCGACGGGTTGACCGGGCCGGTGCTGATGGCCCAGTCGAGCTATTCCTCGAATCATGCAGGCGGCGTGTGGCAGTACTACGTCGACGAGGAGGCCAGCCCCGCCACTGTGGACTGGAAGCGGTTCCTTGGCGATGCGCCGGACCAGCCGTTCAGCGGCGAGCGCTTCTTCCGCTGGCGCAAGTACTGGGATTTCTCCGGCGGAATCGGCACGGACTTCCTCTATCACCGCCTCAGTCCCTTGCTGCACGCTCTCGGACCCCGGTTTCCCAGGCGTGTCAGCGCGCTGGGGGGCATATTCCTGTTCCGGAACCGAGAGGTTCCCGACACGTACTCGACCACCATCGAGTACGCCGGCTTGGTAATCAATCTAGTTGGAACCTGCGGGTCGCAGGCTTCGAACTCCCTCCACGGTCCTGCCATCTTCGGCCAGCGCGCCGCCATCTCGATCACGCCGGGGCTGGTGGAAGCGCGTCCCGAACGGCTCTATGCCGACGAGTTCCGCCGGAAGACCGGACAGGATCTAGTCCGCATCGAGGTCGACAACCGCGACCAGCAGAAGGCGCGGACCGCTCACATGCTGGACTTCATCGAGTGCGTGCGGTCGCGGCGGAAGCCGATCTTCGACGCACGGTTCGGCTATCAGGTGATGGTGGCGATCAAGCTGGGCGTCGACTCGTACCGCTCGGGACGCCTGATGGCGTTCGATCCGGAAACGGAGCAGGTCCTGGAAGGCGCGCCACCGCGCCACCCGGGATACGAAGGCGACGGTGCCAACGACCCAGATGCGCCCGCCTCGTACCGCAAGCGGCCCGCCGCTTGACCGGCGGTCGCCTCCGCGCAGGCTACAGGGCCTTTTGCAGGGCCTCGCCCAAGGCTCCGACCTGCTTGTCCGAGCCGTCCTTACGGGGCTTGCCCGCCGCGCCTGCAGGGCCGCGTCGGCGGTTGTTCCTGCGCTGCGCCTGCGGCCGCTCGCCCTTGGGGTGGGCAGCCTTCGCGCGGAGAAGCTTGCCGTCGATCGGAGCCCGGTTGAAGCGTCGGATGATCGCCAGCATCTCCTCCTCGTTCGGGGCTTCCACGAAGGCATACCCCTTGGACTCCTGCGTTTCGAAGTCCCGGATGACGCGAACTGCGTCGCAGACGAGATCACTGCTTTCGAGCCACGACTTGATGTCGTCAGCCGTGACCCAGGTCGGCAAATTGCCGAAAAAGATGTTGTGTCCCATATCGGGCAGAAGTCTTCCTGTCTTGTCCTTTGGTTGATCCCCCGTTACTAGCCCCGGGGAGCGGGATACGGTGCACCCTCTTGCGCCGCGAACCCAAGCATACCATAGCCGGCCTCCGAGTTCGGTGCCGGACCCTTGCAGGTCTTGGTCAACCCGAAGCGAGCCGGTGGCTTGGCACGTCCCGGGCCGAAGTCGGGGCGCGGCAGCGCCGAAACCCCTACCGCCGCGCATTCTGTGCTCGGTTTCATTGCTGGAGCAGTCGGGCTGGGGCCCGATCCCCTGATCGAATGCGCAAGAAATTATCGCACAGATAATAATAACGATTCATCATTATCACATGGATCACGGAGAAGTCTACTCAGTCAACATCAAGATGCTCGCCGAGCGCACTCGGATTGGCTACCAGCAACTCTATCTGGGGCTTGTCCAGCGCAAGCGGGAACTGAAGTTCCGCGATGCCGCGGAAATCTCGGATGTGCTCGGCGTCCCCCTCGAGGAGTTGCGCCGGTGCATCGAGGAGGGCAGGTTCGTCGCGGACAGCCGGCAGGAGAGCCTGCTCGTGGGTAACCGGCGCAACGTCCCGGGCGGCAACGGAGTGTTCGAGGAGCGGTTCGTTTCCCGCAAGGCCCCGCCCGCCATCGAGCCCGCGACAGGGCGGCTGGGCGTCCTACTGCCGGGCCTGGGAGCCGTCGCCACCACCCTCATCGGGGGCGTGGCCCTCGTCAACAAGGGCCTGAGCAAGCCGATCGGCTCCCTGACGCAGATGGGGCGGATCCGGCTCAGCAAGCGTACAGACAAGCGCAACCCCTTGATCCGCGAGCTCCTGGAGATTCAGGACACTGGCGACTTGGTGTTCGGAGGGTGGGACATCCGGGACATCGACTGCTACGACTCCGCCGCCGGCGCAGCCGTGATCGAGCCTGGGCTGCTGGCGCAGGTCGAGCCGGAACTTCGCGCGGTTCGGCCGATGCCGGCTGTCTTCGAGCAACGGTTCGTGCCGCGCTTGGACGGTGGCAATGTGAAGCATGGCACGAGCAAGATGGCGCTGGCCGAGGCCTTGGTCCATGACATTGAGGAGTTCAAGCGGGCCAACGGACTGGACAGGGCGGTCATGGTCTGGTGCGGGTCGACGGAGGTCCACCAGCGGGCATCAGCTGTTCACGATTCCCTGGAGTCCTTCGAGACCGGCCTCCTCAACGACGACCCCGAGATCGCGCCTTCGCAGATCTATGCCTACGCGGCGATCCGCTCGGGCGTTCCGTTCGCGAACGGGGCACCCAACCTGACCGTTGACATTCCTGCTCTCCAAGAACTGGCCAACAGGCAGCGCGTGCCGATTTGCGGGAAGGACTTCAAGACCGGCCAGACGTTCATGAAGACGCTGATCGCCCCCGGGCTGAAGGCCCGCATGCTCGGAGTGGAGGGCTGGTTCTCGACGAACATCCTCGGCAACCGTGACGGTGTCGTTCTGGAGGAGCCGGAGTCCTTCCGGACCAAGGAGGAGAGCAAGCTGGGCGCGCTGGAGGTGATTTTCCAGCCGGAACAGTACCCCGACCTCTACGACGATCTCTCCCACATGGTGCGGATCAACTACTACCCGCCTCGCGGGGACAACAAGGAAGGCTGGGACAACATCGACGTGACCGGCTGGCTCGGCTATCCGATGCAGCTCAAGGTGAACTTCCTCTGCCGCGACTCGATTCTGGCGGCGCCGCTCGTGCTGGACCTGGCGCTGTTCCTGGATCTCGCCCAGCGGTCGGGGCTCGGTGGCATCCAGGAGTGGCTGTCGTTCTATTTCAAGTCGCCCTTAGTGGCCCCGGAACTTTACCCGGAGCACGATATCTTCATCCAGCTCATGAAGCTGAAGAACACTCTGCGCTGGATGGCGGGAGAGCAGATGATCACCCACCTCGGACTCGAATACTACGACTGAGACCGCGGCCGGATCGCCGTTCCTGATCAATGGCGCGCGTACCAGTCCGTCAGCACGTCCATGGCAGGCTTGCCCAGCGGGCGGTGCGATGTGTCGAGGGGGCTTCCGCGGCCGTCGCTGGGCCACTTCCACCAGAACATGCCCGCCACGCCCGGCTGATTCCCGAAGCGCTCCAGCCATGCCGCGTAGCAGCGCGCCTGCAAGTCCGCGTCGAGAGCGCTGAGGTTCTCCTCCCACGGTCTCGAGGCCGCGGTGGCGAGGGCCGGGAACCCTACCTCCGTGAAGAGCACCGGCTTCCCCGTGCGGGCCCGGACCCGGGCGATCCGCTCGGAGGCCTCGGTCATCTGGGGCGAATCGGACGCCGGCCGCGAGCCCGGCGCGGCGATCGGGAAGTAGAAGTTCACGCCGATGTAATCGAGATCGCTCCAGAAGCCTAGTTCCTCGATTTCCGACTCCCAATGCGCCGCGTAGGTGACCGGGCCCCGGAAGACACGCCGAACATCCCGCACGAGCGAACGCCAAGAGTCCGCGCGAGCCGTCAGGCCGGCCAGCTCGTTGCCGATCGAGAGGATGTCGATGCGGTGCATCTCGGCCAGGCGGGCGTAGTGCAGGATCCAGCGCCTGTAGTCGTCGAACCAGGTATCGAACCGGTCCTGGTTCGTGAACGAGATGGAGCCATGGAACCTCGGCCCGGCCCACAGGTGCGGCTTGAGCATCACGTGCAGGCCGAGTTCGCGGGACTGGCGGATGGAGCGTGCGAGGCGTGCGTCGGTCTCCAGTGTCCGGAATCGGATTGACGGTTCCTCTGGGGCACGGGTGAACGCATACGGCACCAGGGCCACTGCGTTGGCTCCGCTGCTGCGTATCCGGCCGAGTTCCCGCCCCGCCGACGCGCTGCCGTAGCCGTTCGCGCCCCGGCCCTCATGCGAGAACGAGATCCCCTTCCAGTAAGCGGGGCCGGGCCGCCGCGGAGGAGCCGGCTCGAAGTTGTCAGGACAGCCGGGAATGCAGTCGTCGCAAGAGGAGACCGATCCCGACAGGCCATCCTTGTAGAGCCTCTCGAGCAAGTCGGCTCCGCTCCGCTCGATCGCGTTCGCGACCCAGGCGCCGCCGACGGCGGCGCGAACTAGCGGCGAGAGGTACTTGCCGTCCGTCGCGAAGACGGACTCCGGCGGATAGCGGGATTCCTCGCAGGCGATTCTCGCCGCCGCCTCACCCAGGCTCTCGCCTGCGAACGCGCCGACCGCATACCAAGCGATGGCATGGGCGACCGCTTGGGATTCCGGTTCCCCCCAGGCCCGCTTCATCGCCAGCAGTGGCTCGATCTCGTGCATCTCGGGGAATCCGTCCGGAGTGCTCGCGATCACGGCCGGCGCGCCGGAACCCCGGGGCCTAGGATCGCCGAACCGCCGGCGGGGAAAGAGGCTCGCCAGGGCCCGCTCGGAAGCCGCGACGCGGACAGAGACCGGCGTGTCGGAGCCTGGGAGGCCGAGCCGCCGGCTGTACACATCAAGACGGGCCTCCGCCCGCTCGAGCCACTGCACTCGCTGCTCCGCCGAGAAGCGCGCCGACTCGAACTGGATGCTCCAGTTCCGGGAGGATCCCTGGGTCCATCGGACCGGCGCTTGCGGGGCCGCTTGCGGCTGGGGAAGTGCCAGCCCAACGATCCCGGCGAAGCCCAGCAACGCAACAGCGCGCGGGGACGGGGCCCGCAATTCCGCAGCGGCAGTCCTCGTTGAGAATCCCGCCGCGATTGCGACCGCCGCCCCGAGGACCGCACTGCCATCCACCAGCGCGGGAAGCGAATTGATGGCCTGGCCATCGCGGAAGAGGATCTGCACCGCGACCGCAGGCAGCGAGAAGGCACTGAGATTGACCACCGCCGTGCCCCTCAGTGCCGACCGTAGCAGCACTGCGACGCACGCTGACAGGAGAACCGAGACCACTGCGTGGTAGAGCGCGCCTCCCTGCGAGATTCCAGCGGCCTGAAGGAGGCGCTCGAGCGTGCTTGGCGCTGACCGGGCATACTGGCTCAACTCGCCGAGGATCGGCATCGCAAGCCCGAATGCAAGGCACGTCATCCACAGTGCGCCAATCCCGGTGAGCCGGGAGGCCGCCACGGACAGGGCAAGGAGACCGACGGCGAACAGCAGGAGCGGGCCGAACTCGCCAGCCGAGTGCAGCGGCCAGGGAGTGTCGGCCGGGAATGCCACCGAGGTTCCGAACCGCCTCCGGATGAGTTCCCCCCCGTCCTGCTGGAGCAGTGCCCAGATCCATGCGCCGCTCAACCTCGCTGCCAGCCATGCACCGACGAGGCAGCCCGTCACGCCCAGGGCCGCTTCAGCGGCCCGTTGGGTCCACGCCTTGGCCGAACGATCCATCGACGCACTCAGTCGCTATAATCCTGACACTGTGCACCTGCTGTCACGAAGAACGTTCCTTTCTGCCGGCGCGACGTCGGCGGTCAGCCTAGCCGCTCTGCCCGCGCTTGGCGGGTCGTCCCGGGTCAGGCTGGCGGTTACGACCGACGAGATCGACGACGACCTAGCGGTCGCGCTCAAGTTCTTGGCAAGGCACGGCTTGGGGCACTGCGAGATCCGCCACCTTTGGGGAAAGTACAACACCTCGCAACCGCTGGACCGGATCCAGGATGCCCGGACAATGCTCGACGATGCTGGAATCGAGCTCGCCGCCCTGGACACGGGCTTTTTCAAGGTCGCGCTCCCCGAAAGCAATACCGCCGCCGGTGCCAAGGCCCTCGACAAGCAGTGGGCCCTGCTGGACCGAGCCTTTGAGCGGGCGACGATCCTAGGGACTAGGATCATCCGGACATTCGCGTTTACCTACAAGCGTGGCGAGACGCCTTCCGCGAGCGCGTATCCGCGAATCTACGAATTGGTCGAGGAGTCCGCAGAGCGGGCGCGCCGGGCGGGATTCCGCCTGGCCGTCGAGAATGTCGCCGGCAGCTATGTGGCGACAGCGGCCCATTCGGCCGCGTTGCTGGAGGCCGTGGGCTCGCCAGGCCTCGGCCTCACATGGGATCCGAACAATTCGGCGCGGTCGGGCGACCCGGAGCCGTTCCCTGCCGGCTACGAAATGCTGGATGTCTCCCGAATCTGGCACGTCCACCTTAGGGACTACCGTCGAACAGCCGACGGGTCCGTGGAATGGTGCGGGGTCGGCGATGGCGAGTTCGACCACACCGGTCAAATGAGGGCCTTGCTCGAGGACGGGTACAAGGGGATCTTCTCCCTCGAGACCCACTACACGATCGACGGCAGCAAGGCGGCTGCCAGCGAGCACTCGCTCAAGGGTCTGCTGCGGGCTGCCAAGCAGGTCTAGATGGATTCCGCGCAGCCCGAGCGGGTCGCGTTTCGGCCGTCGGTGAGGCCACGGAGGCCGCTCCGGTTGCGAGGGATCCAGGAGATCCTCTTGCAACCGTCCGCCGATAAGGGGTCGCCCCTATGCAACTAGCGGTCGCGGACTGGTTCATCCTCGGCGGTTTCCTCGCGCTGTCGCTGTTTATCGGCGTGCGTGTCTCGAGATCGGCCGGCAGCGATTTCTCCTCGTTCTTCCTGGCAGGGCGGCGGCAGCCCTGGTGGCTGCTCGGAGTGTCGATGGTCGCCACCACGTTCTCAACCGACACGCCCAACCTGGTTGCGGACATCGTTCGGGGACAGGGCGTGCTGGGCAACTGGACGTGGTGGGCGTTCCTGCTTTCCGGGATGCTCACCGTCTTCCTGTACGCCAAGCTATGGCGCCGGTCCGGAGTCTCCACGGACGTCGAGTTCTACGAGATCCGGTATTCGGGACGGGCGGCTGCCTTCCTCCGGGCCTTCCGCGGCGTGTACCTTGGCCTGGTATTCAACGTCCTGATCATGGCGGCCGTCACCCTCGCGGCCATCAAGATCGGCTCGGTGATGTTCGCTTGGAGCCCGGTCCAGACTGTCGTCGTCGCGGCAAGCGTGACGCTCGCATACAGCGCCCTCGGAGGCCTGCGGGGAGTGCTGCTGACGGATCTGGTCCAGTTCGCCATGGCGATGATCGGCTCGGTTGCCGCAACCGTTCACATCCTGAGCCTTCCAGAGGTCGGCGGCCTGCAGGGGCTGCTATCCAGTGCGGTAGTTCGCGACAAGCTGGCATTCTGGCCGTCATTCGAGACGATGTCATGGACCGATCTCGCGCCGGTATTCCTCATTCCCCTGCTGGTCCAGTGGTGGGCGGCATACTATCCCGGATCGGAGCCCGGAGGAGGCGGCTATCTCGTCCAGCGGATGCTGTCGGCCCGGAACGAGAACCACGCGCTCGGAGCGACGCTCCTGTTCAACGTGCTGCACTACGCCGTGCGGCCCTGGCCGTGGATCCTTGTCGCGCTGGCCTCGCTCATCGTGTTTCCGGGCCTTGACGACATCCAGCAGCGGTTTCCGCATGTGCCCGAGGATGTCGTGCGGAACGATCTCGCCTACCCGGCCATGCTGACATTCCTTCCTACCGGAATGCTGGGCTTGGTCGTCACGTCACTGGCCGCGGCCTACATGTCCACGATGTCGACCTCCGTGAACTGGGGATCTTCGATCCTGGTGAGCGATGTCTATCGCCGGTTCTTCCGGCCCGACGCATCCGAGCGGCGGCTGGTGTGGGCCGGGAGACTGTTCACGGTCCTCCTGATGGCCGTCGCGTGCGCGGTCTCCCTAACGATTGAGAGTGCTCTGGAAATATTCGGGATCCTTCTGCAGATCGGGGCTGGAACGGGCTTGCTGTACTTGCTGCGGTGGTTCTGGTGGCGAGTCAACGCGACGACGGAGATCGTGGCGATGGTCGCGTCGTTCTCGGTGGCCGTGATCCTTTCCTTCGCTGGCATGGGGCTCGAGGGATGGGAACAGCTCGTTCTGGGTGTGGGGCTCACGACGCTCTGCTGGCTGCCATGCGCTTTCTTGGCACCGCCTACTGACCTAGCAACGCTGGTGAGCTTCTACGCCAGGGTCAGGCCGGGCGGTCCAGGCTGGAGTCCGGTCCGGAACGCTGCCGGACCGCTTGCGGGGTCAGCCGGAGAGTCAATCTCGGTCCCGCTGCTGGCTTCGCTGCTGGGGTCGGTGGCGGTCTACTCGATTCTGTTCGCTACCGGCCATGCGCTGTACGGTGAGTTCGACACAGCGACGATTAGCCTCTTGATCGCCGTAGTCTCAGGATTGATCTTGGCACGATTGTGGGCCGGCATCAAGGGCGGGGCCGGGGGGACATCCGAATCACCGGAAACTTCGTCCTGACCGGCCGGCCCGGCCGCTCGGGGACAGAGATCCCTTGACCCCGGTGTGGCCATCCGGGGATTCTTCGGGAGGGCTGGTTGCTATACGCTTCCGTGCCGGAGCCAACTTGCGACTGACGGAACCCCTCGCACAGCAGGGGCGCACCGAACTCGATACGCGTGACCGCACATACCGCTCCACCAGAAGCGGATCCGTCAGACCGCTCTGACCGGACTGGAAGCAAATCCCAACAGCAAGTCTCCCAACCGGAATGCATGATCCGCTCGAACCCCTCGGGCTGACTCAAGTTCCGGCCCCCTCGATTCCTTGTTAACCCCTTCAAGGGCAACAACTCATCCGAACTCGTCGAAGTCGTGGACTCGACACTGCGAATTGCTCTCGTGACGACAAACTGCGGATCCCCTCCAACCACTAGTCCGTGCCTAGGAATTCACGCATCGAGCGTAGATCTAGCAGGTCGATCAACCTCTTCCGCAATCGCCGAACCGATCCCCTGCCGTACCCCTCAGGATGAGCCAGCTGCAATAGAGCGTGAGCCGCGAATCCTTCCCGCGCGTCATCTACCACGCAGAGTTCACGTCGACCATCGTCTGATCGAAGATCCCGAATATCGGCAGTCAGGGCGACCCCGCAACCCATGAAGATGTTGTGAGTGCTCTTTTCTTGACGGTCTGCCAGCAGTTGCCGAAATCCAGCAGCCGTCAGGTGTTGTAGCCTCGCAACGGATAGGCACTCCCTTTGCGGCTCGAGTAGGTCGGATGTCGGTATCGCCGCAGGTGCAAGGCGGCCGTCGGGAGCCACGTGCTCTTCCCTGTACAGGAACCGCGCCAATCCCTCGTCATCGAGTATTCGACCCGGGCTCCCCCGAGACCGGGCCGCTCGCTCGTCTGCACATTCACGGAATCGAGACCGTCGGGCGTCTAGCATCTCAATCGGTCGTAATGGAAGTCACCAGTTCCCGTGGTAGCGAGTTCCCGCTAAACGGTCGCGAGTCGTCTCGGTCAATCCCCAAGGCTTCGACAGACACGTAGTAGTGAATCTTGCCGTCTCCAAAAAATCCAATGTCAATGAATACGCCCTGCTCGCGCTTGAAAAAATTGATCTCTCCATCATCCGCAACCGATACGCTTATATTCGGAGACTGATTTGGCAGCAGATCGATAAACCTAAGCGCATCGCTGATGGCCGAATGACTCGGCGCCTTGCGATCATCGCCAAGTTCGGCGCTATATGCTAGCAAGAAGACTCTTTCCTTCATCTGGTCTTGATAACCGAGACAATCTCCAGCCGACGACGTCATGCACGAGTAGGTGTCCCCCTTCACTCTTCGCGCGGCTGTTCCCCGCCTGTGCTGAATTACCGAATCGGTGCGATAGCGCGGGGCAAAGGGTGCAGTTCCTTCATGCGCATCCTCGCCAAGCCGCTCCCCCTCGGTCAGCGCGTCCCCGAGGCGCAACGAACCCTTCTCCGACAAACCAGTCAGGCTGGATGCAGTGATCGCACTGGGCTCAAGGGCCCCGGATAGGACGCTAGCTCGCATGCAGATCAATCCCTTGCTGGATGCCTGAGGTTAGGTAGTTGCCGAGCGATTCCTTGGCCAGATCGTGTAGGCGATCGAAGCTCCGATCCATTTCTGTGGGCTGCTCTGAGAACGATTGCTTGAGCTGAGGGAGGCCAACATCCCCGTTGAACTCGACTTGGTGAAGACTCTCAAATTTCACAAAATAGCGTCCGTTGTCATCTCTAGATGCGTCGATATTCATGTGTTCCAGAATGCTTTTCTCTGTCGTATTTGTTGTTGGAATATACCAACCCTGATGGACGTGCCAAATTGGGCCAAGGTCAACAACGCAGTCCGGGATGTAAGGGCTCTCGTCACTAATCAGGGATCGCACATCGTACTCTTCGTTCACGCCATCCCAATGAAACAGATTGATATACTGAAGAGAAATTAACTTGATATGGGTAGGGTCTGGAAGAACTTGAGATACTGAAGAGAACAAGCTTCGGGCCTGTCGCCGGATATGGGCCCACCGCGTATACGATAGGCAGTTGACCACGATATTCCCATCCCGGATGAGCAAGCGCCAGTCGACGCTGCCATCAGCCTTGAACCGCAAGAACTTGAGTGGTGTGATTGCCGGCACTGCTAGGGGCGTTGGAGGCGCCGAGACGCTAGGCACCGAATCTGGCAGCTCGGCTAGCTTGGGAAGGAGCACTCGCCAATCATCGTGGGCGTCCTTCAGCTTCCGCCGGCCCTCTGGATTTATGGCCGGGTCCACATGAACGTCGAAGACGATCTCCGCAATCGCGTATCGCTCACCAATCGGCGCAAATGCCAATGCTCACTCCTCCTACAGGCCGCCAATATCCAATTACAAGGATAAACGAAGCACGTCGAAGATCGACTCCGTCCTGCCGGAAGCCCATGTTTCCGCTTCGCTCCAAACACTCTGGCGCTGCAACACCGGCTGGTGCGCGAAGGATTCGCAGTTGAGACCGGCGAGGGCGCAGGACCGGTCGCCGAGAGTTCCGTACCGGATCCGCACTTGACCCGGACGACTCAGGATCTTGGCTAGGTCTGTCCGTCCGAGCGTGCAGATCTTCCGAGTTGCGACCGAGGTGGGCTTGTCAGAGGCGACCACGGAAGGCGCCCTCGTGGTAGGGGCGGAGTGCGGGCAGGCTATACGGTCGAATTACAATTGAGCGAACCGCAATGCTTGACCGATACTTGCGATTCGCCCTGATCACCGCCGTGGCCTGCTCCGCTGCGCCATCCCTGGCTGCGGAGCCTCCGGCGCTCCCTCCGGCCGCCCAGCGGGAGATCGATTTCATGGCCGATGTCGATCCTATCCTTGTTCGGCACTGCTACATGTGCCACGGCGACGAGGCTGTCATGAACGGCTACAGCCTTTGGCGCAAGAAGTCCGCCGTCCGAGGAGGGTATTCCGGCAAGCCCGCCATCCTGCAAGGAGATAGCGCGAACAGCCGCCTCATCCACTTGGTGGCGGGCATCGAGGAGAACCTCCTCATGCCGCCCACCGGCGGGAAGCTGAGCGACGAGGAGATCGGGATTCTCCGCGCCTGGATCGACCAAGGTGTTCCTTTCGCCAGCACCCGTTTCGACAGCAGCACCCGTCGCGAGGAGCAGCCCTGGCTCCACATGGACTACGGCCCTGTGATTTCGGCTAGCGCCACTGTACGCGAGCCCGAAGATCCCCGAGCCGACAAGGGCCCGGACGCCAACGTCAGCTACAAGTCCCACGCCATCGTGCTGGCCGAGGGTCGGCGAGCCGGCATGATCTTCGATACGGAGCTGCTACGCATGGCGGCAGGCTGGAACGGCCCGCAGTACGTTCTCACGGGCACGGTCTATGACTGGCGGCACGGTCCGCACCCGTACCTCGACGGCGAACCGGTGTTCGAGACTCCGGTGGCGCCCGGATGGGCCCGGGACGAGAGCTTTTCGGATCCGCGCGCCGACGGCTTCGGCCCCCTGCCTGCCGACTGGGCCCGGTACGAGGGCCGCTACATGTTCGGTGACAAGGTCATTCTGCGCTACCGCGTGGGCGGGACCGATGTCCATGAAATGCCTGGCCGGCAGACCGACTGGGGTGTCGACGCGCTTTCGAGGACGATCGAGGTCGGGCCGACCCAGGAGGCCTTGCTTCTCGAGGTCGCATCGGCCCGGGGCGCGGAGTCAAGGCACCTGTCCTTGCGGAAGCTGGCACCGGGCAAGGGTGCCGCCATCGATCATTTCGTCGTTCTCGGCGATGACGAACCGACTGCGGTCGGCGTCGTCGGCCTGGGCAAGAGGGCGGCGTGGGATCTCTCCGCGCCGGGCGAAGTCCGCCTTCGGATTCCGCGATCCTCGCAGGCGCAGCGGTTCACGGTCTACTACGCCCGCCTGGGCCGGGAACGGCTGGGAGCGTTCGCCGGCGCTCTCCGGCAGGCGCCGCGGCCCGAAAGGCTCGAGCCGTACACGCGCGGCGGCCCGCGCACCTACCGCAAGTCGGTCACGACGGAGGGCGTGCTGGGGAAGGGTTCTGGGCCTTGGGCGGTCGACGAGATCGAGCTGCCGTTCGACAATCCCTGGCAGTCCTGGTTCCGGCCGTCTGACTTCGCTTTCTTCGACGATGACCGTGCTGCGGTTGCCACTTGGTCCGGCGACGTCTGGATCGTGGACGGGGTCGATGCGGACCTGGACGAGCTGACTTGGACACGCTACGCGGTGGGCTTTCACATGCCGCAGGGACTGGAGGTCGTGGACGGTAAGGTCTACGTTCTCGATCGGGACCAGATCACTGTCCTGCACGACCTGAACCGCGACGGGCAGGCCGACTACTACGAGAACTTCAATAGCGACTTTCACGTCACCCATCATTTCCACGAATTCACGTTTGACCTGGATCGGGACCGGGAAGGCAACTTCTACTTCGCCAAGGCCGCGCGTCACGCGCTCCCCGCCAAGGTCAAGCATCACGGAGTGATATTCAAGCTGGATCCGGCCGGCAAGGAACTGGAAGTCGTCTGCACAGGTTTTCGCGTGCCCAACGGCGTTGCGGTCGGACCGAACGGCGAGATCACCACCTCGGACCAGGAAGGCCACTGGATTCCCTCGACCCGCGTCAACCTCTGCTCGCCCGGAAGCTTCCACGGCTACATGTGGGGCGGAAGCATCCCCGACCGGGACGGTTACGACGACCCCATCACTTGGCTCCCGATCAGCGTGGACAATTCTGGCGCCGGCCAGGCATGGGTCAACAACGATGGCTGGGGCCCCTTCAAGGGCCATCTCGTGCATTCCTCGTTCGGTCGCGGCAAGATCTTCCTCGTGCTCATGGAGAAGGTCGGCGGCAAGGTCCAGGGCGGCGCGGTGGAACTGCCGGTTGACTTCGATACCGGGCTGATGCGTCCGGACTTCCGCAACAGCGACGGAAACCTGTACTTGGCCGGTCTGTACGGCTGGGGCACGAAGCGCAAGGCCGTGGGAGGCTTCTACCGCGTTCGCTATACCGGGGGCAAGGTGCTGGTGCCGAGCGAGTTGCACGCTAGCCGCCAAGGGATCGATGTCTCGTTCCTTCACGAGCTGGATCCTGCCACCGCCGAGGATCCCGCCAACTATCGCGTAAGGCGCTGGAACTACAAGTGGCTGAGCCGGTACGGTTCGGATCGATGGAAGACGGACGGACAGCCGGGAGTCGAGGAGATGGCGGTCCGCACTGCACGGCTACTCCCCGACGGCAAGACGGTTCGCATCCAAGTGGACGACCTGCGCCCGGTCATGCAGATGATGACTGCAATGACCATACGGACCGCGAGCGGAGAGCGCATCGAGACAGAGATCAGCCACTCGATCCACTCGCTTCCCGACAGCCCGGGCGAGAGGTTCACAGTCGACTACGACGACTGATCCGCGCGCTTGGCCCTCGACCGCCCGTCTCTGCCAGAGCCGCTGCCACAGTGTCCGATTGGAAGACCTGTGCACGCCTTTCGACGTGGAAGGCCCGGTCTCCGACTTGGCGATGCGGAGGGCTGCGAACTGCCATCCTCCGCGAGAGCCGCTGCGATTCCTCTCCGCTCACTCGGCGCCGATGGCCCACAGGTGGCTCGCGGTTCGGATGTAGAATCTCCGGTCGGACACCGCCATCGATGCCTGCGTGTGCTCATCCAGGCGATTGCGTACCAGCTCGCGGAATTCGCGGCCTGCCCGGATCACCGTGGTCTCTCCGTCCTCGGACAGAAAGTGAATCCGTCCTTCGGCCAGCACAGGCGACGCCCAGTGCGTTCCGCCGACGCGCTCCTGCCAGATGACCTCGCCCGTGCTCGCGTCCATGCACGTCGCCACGCCCTGTTCGTGAATGTTGTAGAGCAGCCCGTCGTCATAGATCATCGACGGAATGTGCGACGCCGAGCGCGACTGCTCCCAAACGACCTTCCCGCCCGGAGCGACCGCCCGAATCGCCGTTGCCTCGAAGCCCGAGATCGAGTAGGCCAGTCCGCCCCCGACTACGATTGACGGAGCGACTCCCTCGCCTTGGGCGTAGACGGACCAGAGCCGCTTGCCGGTATCGGGATCGAAGCCCTGAATCACGTCGCCGGCTGCCGAGACGAGTTGCATCGATCCTTCGACCTCCATGAGGTTCGGGGTCACATGGGCCAGGCGCGACGGACCGCGCTTGCCTTCCCAGACGAGTTCGCCCGTATCCTTGGCGAGCGCCCAGATCGCGGCCCCGTCCCAAGGAACCTTCCAGCCGATCCGGTCCTCGCGATTGGTGCGGCTGGAGGGGTCGTACGTCATGATCAGCAAGTTCTTGTAGAGGATCGGTGAAGCACCGAGCCCGTGTTCGGAGAAGAACTCGAAGTCGCGATTCCTCCAAAGGACGTTGCCGTCGAAGTCGAGGGCGACAATGCTCCCGTCGGCAAACACCGCGAAGACGCTCTGGCCGTCAGTGACGGGTGTCGGCGAAGCGTAGGAATTCTGCTTCCTCTTCATCAGGGTCGGCTGATCGAACACGTGCCGGTCCCACAACACCCGCCCGGTCCGGGCGTCCAGCGCAAGCACGTGGCAGGCCGAGCCGCCATCCAGGGCCGTGGTGAGGAAGATGCGGTCCTGCCACACGATCGGGGACGACCAGCCGTTCCCGGCAATCGCCGTCTTCCATAGGACGCTGCTCTCCGGGGACCATCGCAGCGGCAGGTTGCTCTCCGACGAGACTCCCTGCCGTGTCGGGCCTCGGAAGCCGGGCCAGTTCTCGGCCGAGACGACGGAAAGGCAGCCCAGCGTGAGGGCGAGCAAGCGAGCGGTCCACGTCATGGGGAAAGCGTAACAGGGTTCTCTCAGGGGTTCGGCGATGTCCCGGAGAGCGAGACGTGTCGTCTCCGAGCCTCCAGTGCCTGCGATGCCCGGTCCGAGCGGATTGATCGGGCGCGGGGACGGTGATATCGTCTTCGCCATGTCCGGGGACAGTGTCACGATTGCTCGGCGAGAGGCCCTGCGCCTTCTGGGCGCGGCCCCGGCGGCTGCCCTGGCCGCCGACCGCCGGCCGAACTTCATCTTCATCCTTTGCGACGACCTTGGCTGGGGGGATCTGCCGGCGTACGGCCACCGCAACGTGAATGCCCACGGAGGGTGGATCGTTCGCGGCGAGCTCAAGACTCCACGACTCGACCGCATGGCGCGCGAAGGCACTCTGTTCACTCAGTTCTATGTCGCCTCCGGCGTGTGCTCTCCCAGCAGGGCCGCGATCATGACCGGCAGATTCCCGGGCGAGGTGGGCATTCACGACTACCTGGCCAGCGAGGAACTCAACAGGCAGAGGGGCTGCGTGAATTTCCTGGACCCGGAAATTCCGACGGTCACCAGCCTGCTCAAGGATGCGGGCTACGCTACCGCGCACTTCGGCAAGTGGCACCTGGGAGGCCGCACTGGTGCCCCTCCCCCGCAGGAATACGGTATCGACGAGTACCGGGATTGTCGCTCCGGGCCCGGCGGCAGGGTAACTTCCAGCGCGCAGATCGCCGACGCGACCATCGAATTCATCGAGCGCCACAGGGAAGGCCCCTTCTACGTCAATGCGTGGCTCTATGACCCCCATTCGCCTCTGCATCCGACGGAAGCGATGCTCGCGGAGTACGAGGATCTCACTCCCAGGTGGGGAGACCACTACGGCGCGTTGCAGGTTTGGTATGCCGTACTGACGGAAATGGACCGGCAGGTCGGCCGGATACTCGACCGCTTGGACGATCTCGGCCTCAGCGAGAACACCGTCGTGGTCTTCACGAGCGACAACGGGCCGGAATCCGGACTCATTCCGTTTGTCTCGCACTACGGCAACGCCTCGTCCGCAGGGCCGTTCCGGGGCCTGAAGCGGAGCCTGTACGAGGGCGGGATTCGAGAGCCGTTCATCGTGCGCTGGAAGGGCCATGCGCTGGCGAACGCGGTGAATCGAACGACGGTTTTCGGCGGGGTCGACTGGATGCCGACCGTCTGCCATCTCGCCGGAGTCGAAGCGCCCGCGGATATCCGGGGAGAGGCCCTCCCGGGCTCGTTCCTCGGCGAGTCCCTCACGCGTTCGCGCCCCTTGATGTGGGAGAACCGCTTCCCGGTGTACGGGCACGTTCTCGACAAGAGCCCGATGCTCGCGGTTCGAAGCGGTCGGTGGAAGCTGCTGATGAATCCGGATCGCAGCCGCGTCGAACTCTACGACATCCCGGCTGATCCGAGCGAGATGACCAATCTCGCGTCCCGGGAGCCCGAGACCGCGCGCCGGCTGGCCAGTCAGTTGCTGGCATGGCACGAGACGCTGCCGCCCGGCCCGGTGGATCCGGCCGCCGGCAAGGCAGGCTACCCATGGCCCGCGAGCAGGGAATGAATGCAGTAGGGTGTGGCCCCGGGTCGGCTACCATCGTGCTTATGCGCCCTCTCGCCCTAGCTGCGTGCCTGATCAGCCTCGCTCCTGGCAGCGTGGCGGCGGATCACCCCTCCGCGCGGTTCGCGAACGAACTTGTCGAAGCGAGGGTGTACCTGCCGGATCCCGAGAACGGCTATTACCGCGGGACGCGCTTTGACTGGTCGGGCGCGATTTACAGCCTGAGGTACGCAGGGCACGAGTACTTCGGAGAGTGGCAAGTCTCCGATGACCCCTATCTGCACGATCGCATCACGGGCCCCGTCGAGGAGTACCGGACCAACAACAAGGGCCTCGGCTACGACGACGGCGGGGAGCGCTTCCTGCGAATTGGAGTGGGAGTCGTCGAGAAACCGGAGGAAGACGACTACCGCTGGACACACAGCTACAGGGTGGTCGACCCGGGCGAGTGGACTCTCCGGCGCGGGGAGAACTGGATCGAGTTCACTCAGGACGTCGCCGAGCCCGCACTCGGCTACGGGTACCGCCTGACCAAGCGCCTCACCCTGACGCCGGGCCAGCCTGAGCTCGTGATCGACCATGCGCTCGAGAACACCGGCCGCAAGACCATCGAGACGAACGTGTACAACCACAATTTCTTCGTGCTCGACAACCAGCCCACCGGTCCTGACTTCACGGTGACCTTCCCGTTCGAACCCACGGCGGACCGGGAATTGGGCGGCTACGCTGGCGTTCGCGGGCAGCAGATCCGGTTCGATCGACAGCTGCCGGAAGGTGAGAGCATCTTCGCTCTGTTGAGCGGCTTCGGCGAGAGTCGTGACGACCACGCCTTCTCGATCGAGAACCGCAAGGTCAGGGCCGGCGTGCGGGTCACCACCGACCGACCGCTCGCCAGGCTGCAGTTCTGGTCCCCGAGGACAACACTGTGCCCCGAGCCGTTCATCGATCTCGAGATCACGCCCGGCCAGGCCGATCGCTGGTCGATCCGTTACGAGTTCTACACGCTGGATTGAAGCGAGGCTGCTCGCAAGGTCCGTCAGCTGACCGCTTCGTGCGGACACGCGCCATCCCGCGCGCTCCGAATACACGGGACGCGCTCCCCCGAGTGCGAGGCGGCCCAGCGCGGAGCCCGTGTGCGCCGGCGAGCGGGTCCATTGCTGGATCCGCATGGCGCCGGCAGGTCGGGCAGGGCGTTGCTAGACTCAATGCGATGACACTGCGAATCCTGAGTTGCATCCTCCTGATCGGAGCCGCTGTCGGCCTCGCGCAGGAGCGGGAATTCAAGCCGGACAAGGAAATCGTCTTCAAGGAGTTCGAGAAGGATCCCCTCGAATTGAACGTCTTCCTCCCGCAGGACTGGAAGCCCAGCGACACGCGCCCTGCGATCGTATTCTTCTTCGGCGGAGGCTGGGTCGGCGGCTCGCCGTCGCAATTCTTCCCGCACAGCCGCTACCTTTCGGCGCGCGGCATGGTTGCCATCAGCGCGCAGTACCGGACACGCGGAAGTCACGGAACTTCGCCCGTCGAATGCGTGAACGACGGGAAGTCTGCGATTCGCTGGGTGCGGCAGCACGCCTCCGAGCTCGGGGTCGACCCGGATCGGATCGCTGCGGGAGGCGGCTCCGCTGGCGGGCACGTGGCTGCCACGACAGGGGTGATTGACGGCTTGGAGGGTGAGGGCGAGGACATGTCCGTCAGTTCCAGGCCGAATGCGCTCGTCCTGTTCAACCCGGCCACGGACATCTCGGGAATCCAGCGGTGGGGCGACCGCGCGCTCGAGGGCTCCCCGCTTCAGCATGTCGATCCCGAAGACCCGCCGACCATCGTCTTCCACGGCCGGGCGGACACGACCGTGCCCTACGAGACAGCGGAGGCGTTCTGCATGGCCATGGAGAAGGCAGGCAACCGCTGCGAGCTGGTCGGCTACGACGGCCGGCCTCACGGATTCTTCAATTACGGCCGCAGCAGGGCTGCCTACATCAACACCGTCTGGCACATGGACCGGTTCCTCGCCTCGCTGGGCTTCCTGGATGGCCAGCCCACCGTTGGCCGTCCCGGAGATCCGACCTGGTAGGCGGCGGGTCCCAAGGCCCGCTTCCCGCCGGATCCCCTTACGCTGATGCTCCTGCCGATCGTCGTCTTTCTCGCGGCTTGGACGGCCTCGGCCCAGCACTGGCCCCCGCAACGCGAGGTGCCTGACGGCCCGGCGGACACCCTCTACTACAACGGCAACATCGTCACGATGTGGCCCGAGCGACCAGTCGTCGAGTGCATGACAGTCGCGGACGGCCGAGTCCTGGATGTTGGCACGACCCAGATCGTCGGCAGGAAGGCCGGCCCGCGGACCGTCCAGGTCAATCTCGGCGGCAGGACTGTCGTCCCGGGGCTGATCGATAGCCATGTCCATCCGATCGGTGCAGCGCTTGCGGAAGCGGACGGCACGCTCCCGGTCCTGCGAAGCTTCCGCGAGATACAGGTTCACGTCCAGGAGATGCTTGGCGAGGGCGAGGGCCTGATATTCGTACCCAAGGTCTACTCCACGCGCTTGGAAGAGCGACGCTACCCGGACCGCTGGGAAGTCGATCGCTATTCCGGGGACCGGCCCGTGATGCTCGACAACGGCTACGCGGCCGTGCTCAACTCCGCGGCGCTGCGGGCCGCCGGGATCTCGGCGGCCACGCCCGATCCGCCCAACGGCAAGCTCGCGCGGAATGCGGAAGGCGAGCCTACCGGCCTGATTGTCGGCGCGAGGCAGCTGGTGTCGCCGCTGATGGAATCCCGGTCGTTCGACCACGCGGACAACGTCAGGGCGCTGCGGTCAATGCAGGAAGCGTACAGCCGCGTCGGGCTGACCAGCGTCATCGACCGGAGCCAGGGGCCGGCAGGACTGCGGGCGTACCAGCAGCTCTGGCGCCAAGGGGATCTGCTCGTTCGCACCTACGTCACGCGCAGGGTCAATGCCGAGCGTCCGCTCGACGAAGTGCTCGCCGAGATCGAGGGCATCGGGCAGGTCACCGGCCACGGCGACGAGATGCTTCGCATGGGCTCCCTGAAGGTGGCCCTTGACGGCGGGATCCTGCTCGGCACGGCGTACATGCGCACGCCCTACGGCGTGAATACCGAGGTGTATGGCTTCGAGGATCCCGACTACCGTGGCGTTCTGCGCGTACCGCCCCGGAACCTGCTCGCGATCGTGAAGCTCGCTGCGCGGCTGGGCTGGCAGATGACCGCTCACACGACGGGCGGTGGCTCGACCGACCTGCTGCTCGACACCTACGAGGCTGTTAACCGGGAGACTCCGATCGCCGACCGGCGCTTCACCCTGACGCACGCCAACTTCCTCAGTGGCGCTGCCATCGCGAAGGCTGCCAGGCTGGGCGTGGTCGCGGACATGCAGCCGGCCTGGTACCACTTCGACGGGCCGGCCCTTTCGGAGGTGCTCGGTCGCGAGCGGATGGGACGGCTACAGCCCTACAGGTCGATTCTCGATGCGGGGGTGGTCGTGGCAGGAGGCTCCGACCACATGATCAAGCTCGATCCCCGGGAGGCGATCAACCCCTACGACCCGTTTTTCGGCATGTGGATGGCGATCACCCGGAGGGCCGCCGACGGCTCCGTTCACAATCCGGAGCAGCGCGTCACTCGCGAGGAAGCGCTGCGCATGTGGACGCTCAACGGCGCCTACCTGTCCTTCGAGGAAGACGTCAAAGGGTCGCTCGAGCCGGGCAAGTACGCTGACTTCGCAGTACTCGACCGCGACGTCCTCAACTGCTCGATCGACGAGTTCAGGAATACGGAAGTGCTCGAGACCGTGCTTGGCGGGCGCAGCGTGTACCGCAAGCGCTGAGTGCGGGTGCTGCGTCGGTGGAACTAGTCGCCGGCCGCTGCGGCCATGGGCTGGTCCCCGCCGGGCTGGATCTGCAGGAGAACTTTCTGCGCGTCCTCGTCGGTGAAGTCCGCGACTCGCGAGGAGACATTCATCGAGCAGAAGCTGGGGCCGCACATGGAGCAGAACCGCGCCGACTTGTAGCCCTCTTCCGGCAGGGTCTCGTCGTGCATGCTGCGGGCCGTCTCCGGGTCCAGCGCCAGCTCGAACTGCCGGTTCCAGTCGAACTCGAAGCGCGCTTTCGATAGGGAGTCGTCCCATTCGCGCGCGCCAGGACGGTGCCGGGCGAGGTCCGCCGCGTGAGCGGCGATCTTGTAGGCGATCATGCCCTGCTTGACGTCCTCCTTGTTGGGCAGGCCGAGGTGCTCCTTGGGTGTCACGTAGCAGAGCATCGAGGCCCCGTGCCATCCGATCATCGCCGCCCCGATGGCCGACGTGATGTGGTCGTACCCCGGTGCGATGTCCGTCACCAGCGGCCCCAGGGTGTAGAAGGGGGCCTCGTGGCAGATTTCCGTCTCCTTGTCGACCTGAAGCTTGATCTGGTCCATCGGGATATGCCCCGGGCCCTCGATCATGACCTGCACGTCGTACTCCCACGCCTTCTTGGTCAACTCGCCCAGCGTCTCCAGTTCGGCGAACTGCGCATCGTCCGAAGCGTCCGCGATCGAGCCGGGACGGAGCCCGTCCCCTAGCGAGAAGCTGACATCGTACTTCTGGAAGATCCGGCAGATCTC
Organism: Bryobacterales bacterium; assembly: GCA_965263255.1. Classification (GTDB taxonomy): domain Bacteria; phylum Acidobacteriota; class Terriglobia; order Bryobacterales; family UBA6623; genus VXMF01. The sequence goes on along the minus strand of CBDHHA010000008.1, from coordinate 3,386,130 downwards.
GTCGAAGTGGTCGTAGAGCATGTTCTGGCGGTGGTGTCGCACCATCCATTCCGCCAGCAGTGAGCCGCCCCGGCTCACGATTCCCGTGACCCGCTTCACTGCCATCGGCACGTACTGGATCAGGACGCCGGCGTGGATCGTCATGTAGTCCACTCCCTGCTCGGCCTGCTCCTCGATAACGTCCCGCATGATGGGCCAGGACAGATCCTCGATCCGGCCCTCCACCCGCGTCAGTGCCTCGTAGATCGGCACGGTGCCGATCGGGACCGGGGAGTTGCGGATGATCGCCTCGCGGATCCGCGGAATGTCGCCACCGGTCGAGAGGTCCATGACCGTGTCGGCACCGTAATGGACGGAGTAGCGCAGCTTCTCGAGTTCATCCTCGATCTCGGAGGTGGTTGCCGAGTTGCCGATATTCGAGTTCACCTTGCAGCGAGACGCCACTCCGATGCACATCGGCTCCAGATTCGCGTGACGGATATTCGCGGGAATGATCATCCGGCCCCGCGCCACCTCGTCGCGCACGGTCTCGACCGGGAGATGCTCGCGCTTTGCGACATACTCCATCTCCTGCGTGGCGACGCCCTTGCGGGCGTAGTGCATCTGCGTGCGCACAGGATCCCTGAGGCGCTCGGCTACCCATTCCGATCTCATTGCGATTCCTAGCTCGTCTCGAGGCCTGGCCGACCGTCGTCATTAATTATGGCACCGGTTACGGCTTCCGCGATGCCGGCGCCGCTCACGCGTGCACCCGCGGTTCCGCCCGGGGTGGCTGCCCCGGCCCCGGCTGGGCTTGATGAGGTCTTTACACCGGCAGGGTGACACTTTCGAAAAGAATCCGTCTCAACGTGTAGGAGCGAGCAGCAGCGGGTCTGGAAGATCCCGCTGTGGCAGCAAGCAGGAAAGGAGACCTTCACGATGACGAATATGAGACGAACAGCGATTGGCTCAGCACTCGTGCTCCTGGCTTCCTGGGCGGCGTACGCCCAAGAGCAGGAAGAGTCCGGGCGTCAGGGCCGGGGAGCGCCGGCCATTGAGGCCGCGCAGGAAGCGCTGGGCCTGACCGAGGAGCAAGTCGACCAGATCCGGGAGATCCGGCGCGAGCGGCCGCCCAGGGGCCAGAGCCGGGATGAACTCCAAGCCTGGCGCGAGGAGCGGCAGGGCAAGGTCGAGGGTGTCCTGAATGCCGACCAGAAGGCGAAGCTGGCGGACATGGAGCAATCCCTTCAGCAGATGCAGGCATTCGCCGGCGCGCGTGCCCTGGGCTTGCTCGAAGGCGGTCCCAGGGGGCCGGCAGCGAGAGGAATGCGCGGTCCCGGGTCTCGTGCCGGACAGTCGGCTAGACGCCGCGGCGGCAGATCTGGATCCGGTCGCGGGGGGAAGGCCCGCGCCGATGACCGGAGACCCGGCCGCGGCCGGCAGGGCGTCCGGTCCGGCAGGCGGGGCTCAGGCTCGCGCTGGGCGCCGAATCGACGGGGGCCGGGTCGAGGATCGATCAACCGCGGCCCGAGGGGCAGGCGGAACGCCCGGGCAGAGGCTTGGGGCCAGCCGCAGGCCCGTCCGGGATTCCAAGCTCGCCGGGATGCGTCCGCGCCGATGCCAGGACCGGGCCCGCAACGTCGCGGCGGTCGCGCGCAGAGCGACGACTGACCCGCCCATGATGTCCGAGCCTCCTTCGCTGCGGGCAGGCCGAGACGTCGTTTCCTCCATCGAAGCAGCACGGGGCGGCCCTACAGGGCCGCCCCAACTGCTTCTATCTTGCGTTGATTGGTCACTCTAGACTTGACGCTGCCCGGCTAGGGCGTTTCGGGGATGAGCCCTCCCACTAGATGCCCGCGAGGGCATCAATCGACCTCGGTGTCGCTCGCTCGGTGCCATCTCGCCCGTACCCGCCGCGTGTGCGTCACGACGCCGCTGGAGTCCATGACAGGGAGCTTGGCGGCAACGCCCCCTAGTCGGCGGGTTGGCCTTCCCGGCTAGGTAGAGTCTCAGAGGGAGTGTATAGTTAGTGATACGAGGGTTGCTTCGATGCCTTGCAAGGGCATGGCATTTGAAGCCTAGTTGCCCTTGGGAGACGATGCGATGGAACACGAGAACTGCGAGACCGCCGCACTCCACCTTAAGGAGGGGAGCGAGCATGTAGTTGGAATCGGCAACCTACACGTCCGACTCCTGGAGGAGGGTGGACGCTGGTTTGCTCAGTGCTTGGAGATCGACTACCTCGCCGAAGGCAGTTCCCAAGAGGATGTCAAGGGAGAGTTCGAGAGGGGTCTGGTGGCCACGATTCAGGCGAACCTCGAGATCCACGGCTCGATCGAGCCAATGCTTGATCCGGCACCTGCTTCGGTTTGGAAAGAGTTTCTCTCTGCGAAAGTCGTTGCCAAACGGTACACGCAGGTCAGCGTTCATCAAATCTCAGACACGTCCGACTTCTTGAACTTGCTGCCGTTCCAAGGGATCGACTACCTGGAGGCTGCCCGAGTTGGGTGAGTCAGGCGAAGTCGCTCGTGCGACTGTCATTCAGGCTCTCAGCGCCCACGATGTTGAGATCTCACCCAAGGGCGGTAGCAATTACCTGCTTGTGAAGGGGCCAGTGGTTCAGGTCGCTCAACTCACGGACCCTGTTCCGAGGCGGATTCTGCATTGGTGCGCGAGGAAGTCTAAAGTTCCGATCCATCATTTCTACCATCCGGAAATGATTCGTAAACCTGTCTCCGATCTGGTGCAGTGACGAAATCCCCTCGTTGATGCCGTCCGTGGGTAGTTGTTGCTGCACCGGTCGGATTTGACGATCCGGTCAGGATGTCCTTGCCCCGATAGTCAGTCCACGCCGAGCGCCGCCTTCAGAGCAGACTTCATCGCGGTCTCGTCGGGCGTCCTCCTCGTCCACATCTCGAATGCGATGACTCCCTGATAGACCAGCATCGACAGCCCGTCGAGCGTTGGCAGCCCGAGCTCTTTCGCCGCTGACAGCAGCTTGGTTTGCGGAGGGTTGAAGACCGCGTCTGCCACGAGCATGCCGGAAGGCGCCTCAGACAGATCCACGTCCGGCATCGCTTCGACGTCCGGGAACAGCCCGATCGATGTCGCGTTGACCAGCAGGTCGCACGTGCAGGGAATCGAGATGGGGCCGTTCCACGGTTCGTATCGGACTGTGCCGTCCGTCGCTGCGCGGAGGTCTCTGACGGTCGCTTGGCCGCGCTCCGCGGATCGGTTGACCACCACCAGGTCGGCGGCGCCGGCCAGCAGCAGCTCGGTTCCAATGGCCCGGGCGGCACCGCCCGCTCCGAGCATGATCACGTGCTTGCCGGCCGGATCCATGCCCGCATCCGTCCGCACGCCACGCAGGAATCCCTTGCCGTCCGTGTTCTCTCCGATTTTCCGCCCGCCCTCGATGCGCACGGTGTTGACCGCGCCGATGGCCCTGGCTTCGGGCGATAGCTCGTCCAGGTGCTCGATCACCGCGACCTTGTGCGGGATTGTCAGGTTGATGCCCCGCATGCCCAGAGCGTCCAGAGCGTCCATGGCGGGGCCGAGCTTACCGGGCGGCACCTCGAAGTTCAGGTAGCGCCAGTTCAGGCCCGCCGAGGCGAAGCCCGCTTCCTGCATTACGCCCGTCGGGTTCTCTGCCACGGGCTGTCCGAAGACGCCCACGATTTCGTGCTGGTAGTTGGTTGCCATGGCTCGCTGATGGGCGACCCACCGACGGATCAGACGATCTCTTCGATCACGTGACCGTGCACCTGGGTCAGGCGCTCGTTGCGCCCCAGGTGCGGGTAGGTCAGCCTGTACTGGTCGAGGCCGAGCTGGTGCAGGATCGTCGCGTGGATGTCGCGGAAGTGGTACGGCTTCTCGACAGCGCGCAGCCCGATCGCGTCCGTTGCTCCGACGACCTGTCCTCCCTTGACACCGCCTCCGGCCATCCACATGGTGAAGCCGAGGTTATGGTGGTCCCGGCCGGCGCTGCCGTCCGTGCGGGTCTCCGCTTCCGGGGACCGACCGAACTCGCCGCCCCACAGCACCAGCGTCTCGTCGAGCATTCCGCGCTGCTTGAGATCCTTCAGCAGCCCCGCCACCGGCTGGTCGGTCTGGGCGGCCATGCGGAGGTGGTTTTCCTCGATGTCCTGGTGGGCGTCCCACTGCAGGTTCCCCGGCCCTCCGCCCGAGACGACCGTCACGAACCGCACTCCTTGCTCCACGAGGCGCCGTGCCAGCAGGCATCGCCTCCCGTAGTCGTGGGTCGGCTCCTTTCCAACGCCGTAAAGATCGAGCGTCGCCCGTGATTCCTTCGATAGGTCGAAGATCTCCGGAGCCTCCATCTGCATGCGGAACGCTAGGTCGTAGGTACGGATCCGGGCGTCGAACTCATCGTCTTCAGCGTCCATCGCGGCGCGGTTGAGCGTCTGGATCAGGTCAACGGTCTTGCGCCGTTGCTCCAAGCTCACGCCATCGGGAAGGTCAAGGTTGAGCACCGGCTTGTCGCCAGGACGGAACGTCGTCGGCTGGTACACCGCCGGCAGGAAGCCGTGCATGTACATCGGCTGGCCCGCTTCCAGGGCACCGTCCGGATCCGGCATTACCACGTACGACGGCAGCGACCTGGCCTCGGCGCCTAGGCCGTAGACGATCCACGATCCCATCGAGGGGAATCCGGGTACGATCCGGCCGGTCATCAGCTCGTACTGTGCTGCCGAGTGCACGACCATGTCGCCGTGGCACGAGCGCAGGACAGCCAGGTCGTCGACGCAGGTGGCCACATGCGGGAACAGGTCCGAGACGTCGATGCCGGCCTGCCCGTACTTGCGGAATGTCCGCTTGGTGCCAAGCAGTTTCGCGTCGGACTTCACGAACTGGTATTTCGCCTCGCCGAACTCCGACGGTCGCGGCTGTCCGTTGAGTTCGTTCAGCAGCGGCTTCGGGTCGAATGTCTCGATGTGGCTCGGCCCCCCGGCCATGAACAGGAAGATGACCGCCTTCGCCTTGGCATCCGGCATGTGTGGCGGCTTGGGCGCCAGCGGATCCCTGGCCGCCGAAGCCTGCAGGGCATCCTGTCCGGCCATGAACTGAGCCGCCAGCCATCCCATGCCGCAGCAGGAGTCCCGCAGCAGCTCGCGACGCGTACGGGTCCATCGGACGTGGCTAGACATCGCTTCCACCCAGTGCCATTGTACTCGCGATTCGCCGGGACCGGATCGCTTCCTTTGCCCGACGGCCAGGAGCGGAGCGCCCGACCTGGCCGCCCGTGCACCTCTTCGCTGTTGGACCTCAACGCGGCGTCCGGCCCTGTGGAAGGCCCGACTACAATGGAGGAAATCGCCGGATGACCTTTCTTGCCTCCCTGAATCCCCAGCAGCGCGAGGCGGTGACACACGGCGATGGCCCGATGCTAATCCTCGCGGGTGCGGGGAGCGGCAAGACCCGAGTTATCGTCTGCCGGATCGCCCGGCTGATTCTCGAGCAGGGGGTCGCCCCGGAATCGGTCCTGGCGGTCACCTTCACGAACAAGGCGGCAGGCGAGATGCGCGAGCGCGTGACCCGGCTGCTCGCTGAGAACGGACTGGAGGGAGGGCCGGTACCGCACGTCTCGACGTTCCATTCGTTCTGTGTCCGGCTGCTGCGCCGCTACGGAGCGCCGCTTGCGGATCGGCGGAAGGGGTTCGGGACCGACTTCCTGATCTTCGACCGCAGCGACCAGGCTGCCCTGGTGAAGGACGCGGTCGAGGCGATCGGACCCAGGGCTCAGGGAATCAAGCCGAACTCCGTGCTGGCCTCGATCAGCAGGCTCAAGAACCGGAACGTCGGCAGCGGAATGCTCAAGGGAGCCGACGCGGCCGAGACGCGAGTGCTCAATGAGATCTTCGAACGGTACGAGGCTGCGCTGCTGGCGGCCAACGCCCTCGACTTCGACGACCTGCTGCTCGAGGCCTTGCGGCTGCTGGATTCGTTCGAGCCGGTTCGCGCGGCCGTGCAAGATCGGTACCGGCACTTGCTCGTGGACGAGTTCCAGGACACGAACAAGCCTCAGTACGAAATCCTGCGCCAGATTGCCGGCCCACGGCCCAATGTCTGCGTGGTCGGTGACGACGACCAGGCGATCTACTCCTGGCGCGGTGCCGAAATCACCAACATTCTGGGTTTCGAAACCGACTTCCCCGGTACGAAGGTCATCCGGCTGGAGCAGAACTATCGATCGACCCAGGCCATCCTCAGCGCTTCCTCGGCGGTGGTCGCGCAGAACTCGCGCCGCAGGGACAAGCAACTGTGGACGGATGGACCGGCGGGCGATCGCCCCGTCCTGTACCGTGCGACGGACGGGGACGCGGAGGCCCGGTTCGTGGCGCGCAAGGCGGCCGAGCTGCTCGATTCGGATTCCGACATGCGAGTGGCGATCCTGTACCGGACGAACGCGCAGTCCCGGCTCTTCGAGGAAGCGCTTCGACGCGAGGGTCGCGAGTTCCTGGTTGTCGGCGGTGTGGCCTTCTACCAACGCGCCGAGGTCAAGGATCTTCTCGCGTACCTCCGGTCCGCAATGTCGCCCGGCGACGCCGTCAGCCTCCGACGGATCATCAACACGCCTGCCCGCGGCATCGGCAGGAGCACGCTCGCCCGCCTCGGCGAGCGCGCGAGTGCGAACGGGACAACGCTCTGGCGGGCACTCGAGGAGGCGGTGGACGGAAGTTTCCTCCCGCCTCGCGCCCGCAAGGCCCTCGAGGGCTTCCGGGGACTGATGAACGAACTAACGGAGAGGCTCCGTGAAGACGCTATCGATTGCGTTCTGGAGTGGATCCTCGAGAAGAGCGGCTACGGCGAGATGCTGAGGTCGGACGATTCGCCCGAGGCCCGTTCACGGCTCGAGAACGTCGAGGAATTGTTGGTCGCTGCCCGCGAATCGGCTGAACGCGGCGAGGAAGCGGAGAACTTCCTGGACCATGCTGCCCTGGTAGCGGATGCAGACGGCATCGACGAAGCCGCGCGGATCCTGCTCATGACACTGCACACGGCCAAGGGTCTCGAGTTTCCCGCCGTCATGATGGTCGGCATGGAAGAGACCCTTCTCCCGCATTCGCGCAGTATCGACGGACAGGGCGAGGCCCTCGAGGAAGAGCGGCGGCTCTGCTATGTCGGCATGACTCGGGCGCGCCGGCACCTCATGCTCACTTGCGCCGGCTTGCGCCGGCAGTACGGTGCCGGGCCGGTAGCGATGATGAGGCCGTCCAGGTTCCTTGCGGAGATTCCTCAAGGTCTTCTCGATGACTGCATGGCCGCGCCGGGTCTCGAGCGATCCGGTCGCCCGGATGACGGGTGGCCTGGACAACGGTCCCGGGTCATGCCGTCCGGCGGCGGCCCGCAGGAGCCGAGCGCAGTGAAGACGGCAGGAATCCAGACCCACGACTCGGCTGCCGCGGTAGCGGGCTTCTTCAAGTCGCAAGGCATCGATACGGGCGTCGCACCCGGAACGCCGCCGAGACCGGGCACTGCCCGGTCGAATTCGCGAGGCCGCGATGCTCCGAGGCTGGGCCAGGCGCTGAAGGAACTGCGTCGGCAGGGTCCGTTCGCTCGAGGCACGCGCGTGCGGCACAAGAAATTCGGCGTTGGCGTCGTCCAGGCGCGCGAGGGCGAGGGGCCTACGGCGAAGCTAACCGTGCACTTCCGCGGCTACGGCCTCAAGAAGCTCGTCGCGCAGTACGCGAACCTGCAGGAAGTCTAGCGGCAGCCGCTGATTTCAGGCGTTAGCGTTTGTCGCCAGCCAGTTCTCGAGCGCGCCGGCGATCTCGTCCCGCACCCGGCGGAAGACCGCCATGCGCTCCTCCTCGCTGCCCCCCGCCGATGCGGGGTCGTCGAAGGGCCAGTGGATTCTCGTCACGTCGCCCAGAAAGACAGGGCAGTTGCTAGCCGCGCGGTCGCAGACCGTGATCACAGTGTCGATGCCCGCGCCCACGTAGGCATCGACGCTGTCGGACTTCTGGCTTGAGATGTCGATGCCGATCTCTGCCATGGCAGCAATCGCGCCCGGGTTGAGCCCCTGGGGGCTGGTGCCCGCCGAAAGCGATTCGAAGCGGTCTCGCGCCATTGAGCGCAGCAGCCCCTCGGCCATCTGGCTGCGGCACGAATTCCCGGTGCACAGGAACAGCACCCTGGCCCTGGCCGGCCCTTCTTCGGGCACCGTGCTAGAGAGCCGGGGATGGCTTCGCGTTCTGGAGGATGATGAGCTCCGCGCGGGCCAGCGGGGCCACGGCGGATTCCGCGAAGCGCTCCAGCACGGACTCGAAGGCCTTGGCGGCCTCCTCCTCGCGCCCGCGCAGCTTGAGCAGGGACATGCCCATCTTGTAGAGCGAGTCCGGCACCCACTTGCTAAGCGGATACCGCTTGTAGACCTGGTCGAACTGTCGTGCCGCTTCCTCGAAGTCGGCAGCGGAATAGTAAGTCTCCGCCAGTTGGTACTGGGCCTCCGGGGCCTTGCCGTGGGTGGGATACAGCGCCAGGTAGTCCATGAACTGAGCCCTGGCGGGTTCTAGGTTCCCGCGCAGGTAATCGTTCATGCCTCCCTCGAAGATCGCGTCGCTTCCACCGATCCCCGCTGCGTCCTCGCCCTCTTCGCCTTCGGCAGGCGGGGGGACCGTCGTCAGGTGGGTCTTGATGTCGCGGACATCGGCCTGCAAGTCCTCCACGGCCGCGCCCATCTCCTCGACCGTGGCGCGCAGGGAGCCGAACTGATCCGTCAGCGAATCAACCATTGCCGATGTGGTTCTCTGCGGCTCTGTCAGCGCGTCGTCCAGGGCCGCCACGCTTCGCTCGATGACAGCCTGGCCCGCAGCCAGCTTGTCCTGCTTGTCGGAGCCCTGCTTGATGAGAGCCTCAAGGGCCACCAATCGGTCCGACGTCTGCTGCTGAAGCTGCCGCATCGTGTCCTGGAGCAGCGCCATGTCCCGCTGAATCTGGACAAACTCCTTCTTCTGCGCGACGGCGTGGGGCGTCACGGACGCAAGAAGGAGGAGGGTTATTGGAAGCGGTCGTACCGACACGAGATACCTCCTGCGGAGGGTATGGGGCACCCATCCGTACCATGCCCAAGGGAAGTGTGACGGATCGCGGCTCCCGGCGGTTCCGCATGGGCAGTCCCGCCGAACCGCAAGCCAGCCCGCACGGCGGCATCCGCCGTGCGGGCTGGCCGCGGAAGGATCAACCACATCTCCCGCTAGATGCCTAGCGCAGCCGCACGTGGGCGCGACGGTTGCGCTGGTAGCAGCTTTCGTCCTGGTCCGTGCAGACTGGGCGCTCTTCGCCGAGGCTGACCTTGGACAGCTTGTTCCCCGGCACGCCTAGGTTCACGAGGAAGTCCAGGGCCGCGGTCGACCGCCGGTCGCCCAGTGCCAGGTTGTATTCCGTCGTGCCTCGCTCGTCGCAATGGCCTTCGATCAGGAAGGCCGCCTCGGGGTAGTCCGCGATCAGCGTCTGCAGGGCTGTCGCATTCGCGCGGAGCACTCCGGCCGCGTCCGACCGAATGTCGCTCTTGTCGTAGTCGAACAGCGCATCCCGGACATTGCTGGAATTGAAGGCCTCCGAAAGATCCGGCTTCGGCGGCGGTGGCGGCGGTGGCGGCGGTGGCGCGCGGACGGTTACCATCGCCGATGCGCTGGCCGTCTTGCCATCCGAATTCTTGACCGTGATCGTGTACTCGGTGGACCGCGTGGGGAAGACCTCCCTGCTGCCGCTGGTGGCGACGGCTCCGATCCCTTGATTCATCTCGGCGCTTGCCGCGTTCGAGGAACTCCACTTGAGCGTCGCCGACTTGCCGCGCTCGATGGAACTCGGCTCTGCCGTCATGCTTACGCTCGGCGCCGGTGCTTCCGCAGGCGGTGGCGGTGGCGGCGGCGGTGGCGGCGGGGGAGCCGCCTTCTTGCAGCCGATGGCGAACAGCGCCAAGACGGCGAACAGCGCCAGCAAACCGATCCTGTGATTGGACTTCATTTGAACTAAATTACCTCCATCTTGGTCGCCGCAGATGTACGGGGACTCCAGTGACGATACCGCAACCCACACAGCATACCGCAACCCCGCTTGGCGGGCAACAGCAACCGAGTGCGGAATTTCCTGCAAGGCTTCATCGCGAAGCCCAAACCGGGGACTCGTTCAGCCCGCGGCTCGTGAGCTGCTGCAGCTGGGTGCCGTCCGCCCGCATGGACCAGATCTGGGTCGATCCCATCCGGTCGGACGAGAACACGATATGCGTGCCGCTCGGCGAGAAGGTGGGGTGCTCGTTGCGACCGCGGCTGTGCGTGAGCTGCGTGTAGCGCCCGCTGGCGACGTCGACCAGGAAGATGTTGTAGTTGCCGATCTCGTAGCCGCGCGTCCACGCGAACGCGAGCCGCTCCCCTGTCGGGTCCCAGGCCGGCTGCACCGCGTCGCCGCCCCCGCCCGATATCCGCCGCCGGTTCGCTCCGTCGATTCCCATCAGATAGACCTGCGGCTCGCCCGAGGCGCCGGAAACGAAGGCGATCTGCGCGCCGGTCCGGGGGTTGACCGATGGATGGACGTCGATCGAGTCGGTGTAGGAGACCCTGCGCAGGTTCCCGCCGTCGAGGTCCGACCGGTAGATCTGGCTTCGTCCCGAGGGTGACGAAGCGAAGTAGATCGTGCTGCCGTCCGGGGAGAAGCTGGGAGTGGTGTTGAGTGATGCGTCCTGGTTGTAGAACTGCAGCCTCCGGCCGGTCTCCAGCGAGTGCACGTAGATCATCGGGATGCCTTCGACGAACGTGGTGAAGGCGATGCGCTTGCCGTCCGGCGAGACTGCCGGCGTGAGGCACAGGTTGCGGTAGTTGGTGACGCGCTCCTTGTTCCTCCCGTCGTAGTCCATCGCCCAGATCTCCTTTTGGTCCGTGCCTTCGTCCCGGTGCACGTAGTAGATCCGGGTGCCCGCCAGGCCATCCCCGAGGCCCAGGTTCCTGAGAATGTCGCGGGAGAACTCGAACGCCATCCCGCGCGCGGATGCCGCGGTGGCCTCGCTGTAATAGCGCTTGCCGAAGATGTAGGAAGCCTCGGTGGAGTCCTGGGTCACGTCAGCGAGGAATCCCGATAGCATCAGGCGCCCGTTCGCCTCCGCGATATGCCCGTACGCCAGGTAACGCGCGATGACGGGGGCCTCCTCCCATCCCGCGAGCCACAGACCGCGGGCTCCTGGATCCTCCGGCAGCTGCTTCTCGTCAGTCCGAAGGTCCTTCGGTTCGCGAGGGGTGCTGCGCGGATAGAAGCCGCGCGGCACCATGGCCAGCCGCCCGGAAGCTTCGAGCGCGCTCCAGAGCTCGTCGTTGAACCGGTCGACCGCCGGTGCCGCGCCGACAGGCCCGCGGATCTCCGGCACGGCGATGCGCGGGTCGCGCGCCTCGTCTGTCAGTTCGATGACCGCGTCCGGCCGCTGCTGCGCCCCGAGCCACATCGCCGTTGCGACCAGCAGCCCGGCGCAGCGGATCAGTCGGTGCATCATGGTGTTCCTCCCTTCGAGGTATGAACTGGTCACCGCCGTCACTCCAGCCGGAAGTGCATCTCGATGACGACCGAGCGCCTGCCGAGCCCGGCCGGCAGCGGCCGCACCGGGCTGGCATTCGAGATCGCCCGGATCGCGGAGTAGTCGAGCGACCGGTTCCCGCTCGACTCGGAGATGGCGACCTGGGTCAGCTGTCCCGATCCTTGGATGATGAAGGTCGTCACGACCGCCTTCGAGGATCCGCCCGCTACCTGGCCGAGCGACTTGCGCCACTGCTCTCCGATCGCCCGCTGCAGGATCTGGGCGTACCAGCCGAAGCGCCTGCCGAACGGACCGCCCTGCTTGCCTCCGAAGCCCATGGTGGAACCCGGGGCGGCACGGTACAGGTCGCTGCTCAGGGCCGCGCCCTGCGAGGAACGCAGTTCGTTGGCCTTGGCCTCGCCTGCGCTTCGCTGCCCGACGGCGCGCTCCTGCTGCTGCTCGGCCTGCTTGCGCTTCGGCACGGGGGCCGGCGCCGCCGGTGCCTCGTCGGCCGGGGGGGCCGGCTGCGGGACTTCGGTCGACCGCCGGAATTCCGTGGGGGCCGGCACGTCGTGCTGGCTCGGATTCGCCACCGGGTTCGGCGCGTCGGCTCGCGCGACGTTGATCGGGACGCTGCTGATGGAGACGATGCCGCCGCCACCGGCAGCATCGGGGGATCCGAGGTCGATGGCCGGGTTGAGGAGCCCCCAGGTCACGGAGGCAACCAGCAGCGCTCCGTGGCACGACAGCGAGACCATCAGCGGGCCGCGCAGCCGCTCGGCGCCTGGCGGGTTTCGGGCGTGGGTCTTCATCCGCTGCCGCAGCGCGCTATCTGCGCCTCCTCGGATCCCGCACCAGCGGCTTCGTCACGACATTCACGTTCACCCTGTTGACCCCGCACTCCGCGATCACCGGTGCGACGACCTCCCACGGGGTGGTGCGGTGGGCGCGGAGATAGATGCCGGGCTGCTCCGGGTTCTTCTGCTTGGCCAGCTCGGCGATCTCGTACACGTTGACCGGCTCGTCGCCAAAGAAGAGCTCGCCCCGCGACGTGATGTTCACGTAGGCGAAGTCCTTGTCGGTGACCGCCACCTCGCGAGTGCGCGGCACCTCGATCTCGAGCCCGAACTCGACCACGCCGGCGGTGATCATGAAGATGATCAGCAGCACCAGCACCACGTCGACGAAGGGCGTGACGTTGATCTCGGCGATCTGGTCGTCGGAGGGATCAGGGTTTCCTGCTCGCAGCGCCATCCTCTGCTCCGTAGTCCTTCTCGGCGAGATTGAAGAACTCTAATCCAAAGTCTTGCATGCGCGAGCGGATTTCCCGAAGCTTCGACGCATACACGTTGTAGAAGATCAGCGCCGGGATTGCAGCGAACAGGCCCAGTGCCGTCGCAAGCAGCGCTTCGGCGATTCCGGGCGCGACGGCCCTGAGCGTGGCGCCCGTGGACTGCCCCAGGCCTCGGAATGCTTCCAGCACGCCCCAGACCGTGCCGAACAGCCCGATGAACGGCGCCGCCGACGCCGTCGTCGAGAGCCATGCCAGATTCCGCTGCAGGCGCGACGTCTCCTCGCTGACGGCGAGCGAAAGCGAGCGCTCCACCGAGGCCGGGTTCCGGATCACGCCATACGAGTTGACCTGCCGCGCGACCTCCGTATAGCCGTAGTCGAAGACCGTGACCAGTGGCGAGGGCCGGTACTTCTCGCTGGCAGCGTTCATCTCCGCCAGCGAGCCGACGCGACGGAACGCCCGCAGGAACGAGCGGTTGACCGACGCCGCGCCGTTGAGCGTCCTGTGCTTCGAAAATGCCATGGCCCACGACAGGATCGACAGGAACGCCAGGATCGCGAACACGACGAAGCCGACCGGGCCGACTTCCAGCAGCAGGCCCAGAAGCGTGGACTGGTCGACCGCGGTTGCCAGTTCCTCGGCAGCGGTCGGGTCGACCTCGGTCGCTTCGTCGGTGGCGGCCTGCAGCAGGAGTGCGATCGGTGGCGCGACGAGCAAGGCGTGTCCTAGGGCTGGAGCGAATCCGCGACCGTCCGGAACGGAGGGCTCCGCTCCGATCCACTACAGACATACTATACATTGTTACGGGCAGCCGGGACGGTCCAAGCATGCGTGCTGTCCAGGCATGCTTGCTCCGGGGGAAGCGGGGCTTCGCGGCCGGTCCGGGCACGGCAGCCGGACGATCGTTGCCGCGGCGAAACCGACGTCGCCTCGGACGGGTATGCTGGGGCCTAGGCCCCGCGTCTGCCTCGCCGGGCCGCGCCCGCGCATGCTGCAGGAGATTGACATCGAGGGGTACGCCGTCGTCGACCGGCTGCGTGTTTCCTTCCAGCCGGGCCTGAACCTGCTGACGGGTGAGACCGGCAGTGGGAAGTCGATCGTCGTCGATTCGCTGGCGCTGCTTTTTGGCAGCCGCGCCAGCGCGGACGTGGTCCGTGCGGGCGCTCGGCGAGCCCGCATTTCCGGCAGGTTCGACCCTCCGGCCGGCGAGGCGGCGGCGGGCATTCTCGACGATTCCGGAATCGATCTGGACGGAGACGAGCTCCTCGTCGAGCGGCAGGTCCTGGCATCGGGCAAGAGCCGCGCCTACGTCAACGGCTCGCCTGCCACGATGGGCCTGCTGCGGGCCCTTGCGCCGCATCTGGGGGACATTCACGGGCAGCATGACCAGCAGACCCTCCTGGTCCCGGCCGCCCAGCTGGGCCTGCTGGACGGTTACGCGGGCACGAACGGGGACAGGGCCGAACTGGGGGCGGTGCATCGCCGCTGGCAGTCGACGGGGAGTCAGCTGGAGCGGCTCCGGCACGACGAGCAGGAGCGGTTGCGGCGCATCGACCTGCTGCGCTACCAAGCCGGCGAGATCCGCGAGGCGGGGATCGGGCTGCGCGAGGACGAGGATCTCGGCCGGGAGCGGGCGCGGCTCGCGAACGCCGAGCAGCTCAGGGACAGCGGGCTCGGTGCCTACGATGCGCTGTACGAGTCCGCGCACTCGGCATCCGCCCAGATCAAGGCCGCTGCCTCGGCGCTGGCATCGATCGCGTCCTTCGACGAGCGCTACGGCCGGTTCGCGGCCAGCCTGGAGGACGCCCGCACGACTGTCGACGACGTGGCGTTCGACCTGCGCGGCTCTCTGGAGAACCTGGAATCGGATCCCGGGCGGCAGCAGCAGGTGGAGGACCGCCTCGCCCTGCTGGAGACGCTCAAGCGCAAGTACGGGCCCGGGCTGGAGGCGGTGCTGGAGCATGCTGCTCGCTGCGAGGAGGAACTCGCCGCTCTCGAGGGCAGCGACGCCGAGGCCGAGCGGCTGGAGCGCGAGCTGGGAGAGGCTGCGGCGGAGTACTCGAAACGATCTGACGGGCTCACGAAGAAGCGCAGTGCCGCTGCCAAGGACCTGGCTTCCCGCACGCAGGCGGAGCTGCGCGAGCTGGCTCTCGGCAAGGCCCGCTTCGAGATCCTCCTCGAGCCGCTTCCGTCGTGGGGGGCGAACGGCGTCGACAGGGCGGCCTACCTCTTCTCGGCGGGTCCGGGCCAGGACCCCCGGCCGCTCGGCCAGGTGGCCTCGGGAGGCGAGCTGTCAAGACTCGCACTAGCGCTCAAGACGTGCCTCGAGGAGAAGGGCGACGAGCAGGAGTACCGCCGCACTCTCGTCTTCGACGAGGTCGACACCGGAGTCGGAGGCCGTGTCGCGGAGGCCATCGGCCGGCGTCTCAAGAGGCTCGCGGCCGGCAATCAGGTTCTCTGCGTCACGCACCTGCCGCAGATCGCCCGGTTCGCCGACGCCCATTTCCTGGTCTCGAAGACGGAGGAGCCGGACCGCGCCACGGCCGCCGTCCGGGAACTGACCGAGTCCCGCCGGGTCGAGGAACTGGCCCGCATGCTGTCGGGGGCCGAGGTGACGGAGGCCGCGATGGAGAACGCCCGGCAGCTGCTCGAGTCGCGCTAGCCACGGCGCGGTGCCCGCTTACGGGCGGACCACCCAGATCGGCGAGGACCACGCGATCTCGTCGTTGGCCTGGACGGCCCGCACGTAGTAGAAGTTCTCGCCCGGCGACGGCTGGTCGTCCGTGAACTGGAAGTCCAGGACGGCGGCGTCGGGCCGGGCCGCGTAGAGGACCTGGTTGTTGCGCACGAGCGCAACCTCGCGGATCGTGTCCGTCCCCAGGATCCTGGCGCGGATCGGGGGCACTGCGCCCTCGACTTCGATTTCGTCCCCCATGAAGGCCTCGCCGATCCGGAAGTCCACGATGATGTTGTCCGTCGCCGCGTAGGTGTGGCGCCGGCGGATGGCGTCGGCCACGCCCTCCCTGGTTGCGTCCTCGGCATAGACCATCGCGTACGACATGTGTGTGGAGAGATGGTCGGAACTCGCGATCACGCCCAGCCGGTAGCCCTTCGCCCAGGCGGCCGCCACCATCCCGTCGGGTCGGATGGTCTCGAGCATCGCCGATCCTGCCGACGGATAGCTGTCTCCCTTGTCGGCGAACGGGCAGCCCGCGCACTCGTAGCTGTAGCGGTCCCCCTGGAAAATCTCGACCACAGGCTCGAGCTCGGGATCGTTGTCGCGCCAGTCCGTGCCCATGTTGGTCGCCGAGGTGTGCGAGATCGCCAGTCCGCCGCTGCGCCGGATCTCCTCGTACAGCATCTTGGTGTCGCCTGCAATGACGGCGCCGATTCCGTTGTGCCGCTGCATGTACTCGCCCGGCCTGACGAAGAACGGCACGTTCTGAATGCCCCGTCGCGTGTGGAAGATGTTGCGGTGGCCGTTCGGGTAGCGCACCGAGCGCTCGTAGCCGAACAGCGACGCGTAGCCCTCGGTGTGGAACAGGTCGGCCGCCTTCTCGGTGAGCCACCACCAGTAGCTGCGGTCGGCGCCGTACTGGTGATCCGAGATGAAGCCCCAGTCCATGGATGCCGCGTCGAGCATGTAGCGGTAGAAGTCGAGGATCGAGCCGTCCGGCGAGCCGCGCAGGTCCATCGAGAGCTCGGTGTGCCGGTGGGTGTCGCCGCGCAGGATGCGCAGCTGCCGTCCCCCCAGGCGGACCCGGTAATCGCGGATGCGGCGCACGTCCGCAGCCTCGTTCGGGTGGCCGTCCGGTCGAGCAGGCACGTCCGGCCGCCGGTCTTCCAGTCGGGGCGCCGACGGAGCGACGCCGGGCTCGTAGCGGGCCGCGTAGACGTTCTCGATGACAGTCTCTTCCGGAAAGTTCACCATCACGGAGAAGGTAGGGTGCCCGTCCCGCGGCCAGGCGATCCACAGTCCGTCGCTTGCGGGCGCGGCCGCCGCGATCATGCTGGACCGGCCGCGGCTGTACGGCACCATGGCCGGGTCCGTCCAGCCGTCCTCGGTCAGGGTTGACACGAAGAACCGCCAGTAGTCGGCCAGCCGGCGGCCCTGGCGGTTTCGCACCACGAGGTGGAGGCGGTCCCGGTCGTCGATCGCCAGGCGCCCGTAATGGTGCAACTGGCCTCTCGCGGGGGTGTAGACCTTCTGGCCGCGCTCGATCTCGAACGGCGCGGCCATGCCCGCCCTGCGACTGCCCTCGTAGGCGACGACCTCCACGCCGCGGAGGTCGTAGATCGGGAAGCCCGGCGCCGTGCCGACCGGGTCCAGGCGCCCCTGGTCCTTGGCCCAGTTGACGCGCCCGGCCTCGTAGCTGACCCAGACCCGGTCCCGGCTGTCGACCGCAAGGTCGGGGCGGGCTTCCAGCCTCTCCGTCGCGGCCACCTCGATCACCTGTCCCGGCTTCCCGCCCTCGATGCGGCGCATCCGGACGTCGTAGCGTCCCTTGTCGTAGGTGTCCCAGGCGACGATCGCAGTCCCTTGCGAGTCCACCGCAACCGCCGGCTCCCAATCGTTCCGGTGGCTGTTGCTGACGAGGACTTCCTCGCCCCACCCGCTGTCAGTCCAAGCCATGTAGAAGACATCGGACTGCCGGCCCCGGAACGCTTGCCACGCGACGTGGATCGTACCGTCCCGGAATGCCACGTCATGATTGAAGTCGGACTGCGCGGCGCTCGTGAGACGTTGCAGCGGCCCGAACGTCGTGCCGTCGTACCAGCGGGCGTAGAGGTCGAAGTTGCCGTCGACCTGCTGGGACCAGACCGTCCAAATGCGGCCTTCGGCGTCGAAGGCCAGCCGCGGCTTCCAAACGTCGCCGCTCACGCCCGGGAGCTGGGTCCACGTGCCCCACCGCCCCTTCTCGTTGTCGTAGCGCGCCAGCCGCACCTCGTCCCGGTATCCATCGAAGCTGCTCCAGGCCATCCACGCCACGGACCGGTCCGCCGGGTCGGTGACGATGTCCGGGAAGTCGTCCGACCTCGTGTCCTCGCTCAGCCGCATCCCGTTGACGATGCGCGGGTCCAGCGGGGGCTCCGGTTCCGGGTCGCGCGGGACCATGAACGGTTCCGAGCTCCCGAGGTGCGGAATGTTCCTGCGTGCTGCCTCGTGCTGCGCCGGGGCGTCAAGGCGCAATCGGCCGGGCTGTGCGTCGTTCGGCTGCGCAAGGCTCCCTCCCGGTCCGCCCAAGACGACCAACCACGTCGCTAGGATGGCAGCGCGGCGAGCCGTGGGCCCGCCAAGTACTGCCGGAGTCGCGTTGGCTGTCATTGCGTGTACGTCCCTTGCCTGCGGCAGCGCCGCGAGAATGGCCAGATAATACCGGATTGCGACTCTCGCGCAGGGGTCCCGGCGGCATTCGCAGCTTCGCAACCGAGCCGGATTGGCAGACAATGGAACCAAGTTGGCGGCTCAGTTCCGCGTTCCGGGCAGCGCGTCCGGCCGGTGCGGGCCGACGAGATCCATGCAATCGAAAGAAATCGAAGTCCTCCTTGCTATAGCGCGGCAGGCAGGTGCCGCCATCATGCAGGTCTACTCGCGCCCCTTCAGCGTGGAGCGCAAGGCGGACGATTCCCCCCTGACGGAAGCTGACACGGCTTCGCACGAAGTCATCGCGAGCGCGCTCCGCAAGGAGTTTCCCGGCATCCCCGTGCTGTCGGAGGAGAGCGCGGACGTCGCCGCCTACGAGACGCGCAGGGAATGGCCGCGCTACTGGCTGGTAGACCCTCTGGACGGCACGAAGGAGTTCGTCAAGCGCAACGGGCAGTTCACCGTCAACATCGCCCTGATGGAGGCAGGCCGGCCCGTGACAGGGGTCGTCTTCGCGCCGGCGCGCGACTGGATGTACTGGGGCTCCAAGGAAGACGGGGCTTTCAAGGCCGAGGCGGAGCGTGCGCCAGTGCCGATCCGCTGCCGGCCCCTGCCGGAATCCGAAGCCCTCCGGGTCGTGGCCAGCAGCTCGCACCTCAGTCAGGAAACCAGCGACTTCCTGGAAGGGCTGCGAGCCCGGTACGGCGAGCTCTCGTTCGTGCAGATGGGCAGCTCGCTGAAGATTTGCTTGGTGGCGGAGGGCTCGGCGGACCTGTACCCGCGGCTGGCCCCGACCATGGAATGGGACACGGCGGCGGCCCATGCGGTCCTGAACGCGGCAGGCGGGGCCCTGCTCCAGCACGGCACCTGGCGCGAACTGCCCTACAACAAGGAGGACCTGCGCAACGGCTGGTTCGTGGCCGGGCCCGCGCCGTCCGCCGAGGGCGCCGGCTGGCTGGCCTGATGCAGGAACCCCGCATGGAGCCGGACAAGCAACTCGAGGGCCTGGCCGGCCTGGAGGCCTCAGAGGCGCTCGCCCGGATCCTCTCGGCCGTCCATGGGGAGACCGGCACGATCCACGCCCTGCGCGACGACGGGCTGCTGCATCTCGAGGCGCACGCCGGCGGGATCCCAGCGCCGCTGCTTCCGGTCATCGCCAAGATCCCGGTCGGCAAGGGCATGGCCGGCCTGGCAGCGCAGCGAGCGGAGCCCGTGCAGATCTGCAACCTTCAGACCGATTCGTCCGGGGACGCCCGGCCAGATGCCCGCGCGACAGGCATGCGCGGGTCAATCTGTGTTCCCATGAAGTGCGGGGACCGCGTCGTAGGCGTCCTGGGCGTTGCGGTCGCGCGGGAACGCGAGTACACCGCGGCTGAGGTCGCGTGGCTGTCGCGCGCCGGTTCGGTCCTCGCCAAGGCCCTGCTGCCACTGTGATGCCCACCCAGCTGCTGACACTGGATCCCGCGTCCCTCCCGGCCAGTCCCTGGATCCTGCTGCACCCGAGCGACAACGTTGCCGTGGCCAGGGCGCACATCCCGGCAGGGGCCCGGCTGGAATTCGAGGGAGCGGGCTTCCAGGCGCTCCAGGCCGTCGCCCCCGGCCACAAGATCGCGGTGCGGCCGATCGCGCGGGGCGACATCGTCTACAAGTACGGCGAGGAAATCGGTCGCGCAGGGGCGACGCTGCCCGTCGGCACGTGGGTGCACACCCACAATCTCGAGTTCGATCTCAACGAGAGAACCTACGAGTTCGGCACTGCGCTGTCGGACCTGTCCGGCGTCGAAGTCCCGGCCCGTCGCACGTTCGACGGCTATCCGCGGGCCGACGGCCGGGCGGGCACCCGCAACTACGTGGCGATCGTCGGCGCCAGCCACTGCGCGGCCCACGTGACCGAGAGGATCGCGGCGGCGTTCCGGGACGAGAGTTTCGACGGAACCGGCGTCGACGGTGTCGTGGCGCTCCCGCACACCGATGGCTGCGGGCAGTCCGAGGGAGCCGACACGACCGTGCTCCGAAGGACCCTGAACGGCCTTGCCGATCATCCGAACATCGCGGCGGCCGTCGTGGTCGGCCTCGGGTGCGAAGTCAACCAAGTGGGCTACTACCTGCGTCCCGAGGCTGTGCGGGACGGCCCGCCTCGCAGGGGGCTGACACTGCAGGAGAGCGGCGGGACCCGTCACGCGGTCGAGGACGGGGTCAAGGCCGTGAGGGAGTTGATCGACACGGCCGGCCGGATCGAGCGCCAGCCCTGCCCGGTCTCGCAGATCTCCATCTCGCTCGAATGCGGTGGCTCGGACGCGTTCTCGGGCATCACCGCGAACCCGGGTGTCGGCTATTGCGCCGATCTGGTGGTCCTGCAGGGAGGCACCGCCTGCCTCGGCGAGACGACCGAGATCTGGGGCGCCGAGCACCTCCTCACGCGGCGGGCCGCGAGTCCGGAGGTAGGCCGGAAACTGCTCGACATGCTCGACTGGTATTTCGACTACGTGCGCCGGTTCAAGGACTCGGTCACGTTCAACAGCAATCCCTCGCCCGGCAACATGGCCGGGGGCATCACCAACATTGCCGAGAAGTCCCTGGGTGCCGTGGCGAAGGGGGGCCGGTCCACCCTGAGCGCCGTGTACGACTACGCCGAGCGGATCGACAAGAAGGGCTTCGTGTTCATGAACAGCCCGGGCTACGATCCCGCCTCGGTTACGGGAATGATCGCGGGTGGCTGCAACATCTGCTTCTTCACGACGGGCAGGGGCAGCTGCTTCGGCTTCGCGAGCGCCCCGGTGATCAAGGTCGCATCCAATTCGGACACTGCCCGGCGAATGGACGAGGACATGGACATTAACGCCGGTACGGTCGCCGACGGCGAGGAGGACATCGCCTCCCTGGGCCGCCGCATGTACGACTTGCTGATCGATGTCGCGTCCGGCCGCAGGACCTGCAGCGAGAATCTCGGGCACCGCGAGATGATGACCTGGCGCATCGGGCCGATCCTTTAGCGCTGACCAGCGGCGGGATCCCGGTCTGCCCGGCCCCGCCCTCCGCCGGGCCCGCATCAGGGCGGGGTGGCTTGGAGGCTCGCTCCCCAGCCGTTACGATAAAGAACAGGGGCCGGGGTAGCTCAGTCGGTCAGAGCGACGGACTCATAACCCGTAGGTCGGCGGTTCAAGTCCGCCCCCCGGCACCAGTCCCCGGCCCGCCGGGCCGGGCGACCGGCCGTTCTGTATGCTCGTACGCATGCAGGCCCGTCGCTCCCGCCGCTGGCTGCTTTCCGTCGCGGTCGCTTGCGCGACGGGCCGGTCCCAGGAATCCCTCCCGCGGGTTGTCATTCGCACGTCCAAGGGCGAGATCACGATCGAGCTCGATCCCGGCTCGGCGCCGCGAACCGTCGAGAATTTCCTGACCTACGTGAATGCCGGGTTCTACGACGGCACGGTCTTCCACCGGGTCATCGAGAGATTCGTCGTGCAGGGCGGCGGGTTCACCCCGGAACTCGTGCCCAAGCCCACGCTCAAGCCGGTGCGCATCGAAACCAAGAACGGTCTCCGCAACGAGCGCGGCACCGTGGCCATGGCGCGCCAGGCGGGCAAGGACACCGCCACGTCCCAGTTCTTCTTCAACCTGCAGGACAACGCCCGGCTGGACCGCGGCGCCCGGCAGTTCGGCTACACGGTCTTCGGGCGCGTCGTCGAGGGCATGGACGTGGTGGACCGCATCTCGCGGGTCCAGACCGGGAACCGAGGGCCGATGCGGGACGTGCCGATCCTGCCGGTGTTCCTGGAATCCGCCCGGGTCGAGAGCGCTCGCCCGGAAGGGCCTGCTAGCGGGCCTCCAGCGGAACGTCGCTGAAGTTCCGGGTCAGGGGCACCACCTCCGCACCGGGAGGCGCCTGGAACTCGAAGGTCGCGGCGGAGAGGCGCGGATTCGTCTCCTCGTCCGAGAAACGGTACGCATGCACCGACTCGTCGCGTCCCACGACGCGGATGGCCGTGATCCGGTAGTCTTCCGGCTCGAAGGCGAACTCCACCCTCGAGTAGAAGTCCTGCCCGCCCCGGCCCTCGCCGACCAGGACCGGCTGCCCGCCACTGTCCTCGATCCGCAGGTTCCGGAACATGCGGCGCAGGCGCATCCTGCCCAGCAGGAACGACAAGGGGGCCCTAAGGTCCGCCATGGCTTCCAGTTCCACCTGCCGGACCTGGTTCGTGTAGGGGTTGTACATCCGGAAGATCTTGCCGTCGCTGACCGCTACCTTGCCCTCGGGGTCAGTGTAGTCCCAGCGCATCTTCCCCGGACGGAGCAGGTAGAGCGTCCCGCTCTCCGCGTTGCGCTTCCGGCCCGCGTATTCCACGGACTGCTCGAAGCCCATCTTCAGCGAACTGAGGCTGTTGTAGTGCAGCTCGACACCCTCGACCGCTTGGTCCAGGGACTGCGCGTCAAGCAAGGCCGGCGACAGGAAGGCCAGCGCCAGCAGGAAAGGAAGCGGGGGACGGATAGTAGGCATTGACGGGACCGCCGCCTGGCGGTTCGGGCCGGCCGCCCGAACCGGGCGTCCTACTACCAAGTATAGGGTCTCGCCGGCCGCTCAGTCCCGCAACAGCTTGCGGATGCCCCGCGTCGCCTGCCGGATCCGCTGGACATTCTCGACAAGCGCGAACCGGACGTGCTGGTCCCCTCCCGGCCCGAACCCGATGCCCGGCGACACCGCGACGAGCGCCTTCTCGAGCAGGAGCTTGGCGAACTCCAGCGACCCTGCCCATGCGTAGCGGTCCGGGATCCTGCCCCATACGAACATCGTTCCCTTGGGGGGCGCGACTTCCCACCCTCCCTTGCCCAGGCCGTCGACCAGGGCGTCGCGCCGCTCCTTGTACATGTTCGCCGTCTGGCGCGTGAACTCCTCGCACTGCCGCAGGCCGATGATCGCTGCGATCTGAATCGGCTGGAACATCCCGTAGTCGAGGTAGCTCTTGATCCGCGCCAGCGCGTCGATCATCTTCGGGTTCCCGAGGCAGAAGCCGACCCGCCAGCCCGGCATGCTGTAGCTCTTGGACATGGAGAAGATCTCCACGCCGACCTCGCGCGCCCCCGGCACCTGCAGCAGTGACGGGGGGCGATAGCCGTCGAACACGATGTCGGCGTAGGCGAAGTCGTGCACCAGCATCGTTCCGTGCCGGTGCGCCAGTTCCACCAGCGGTTCGAAGAAGCCCGCCTCGACGCACTGGGTGGTGGGATTGTGGGGGAACGAGGTGAGGATCATCGCCGGCTTCGGGCCCGACTTGGAGTAGATGTCCTCGATGCGGTTGAGGAATTCGTCCGGGGAGGGCATCGGGACCGCCACCTGCTTTCCGTCCGCCATGACGACGCCCCATTGGTGGATCGGATACGACGGATCCGGCATCGCGACGCCGTCCCCTGGACCGATCGTCGCGAAGGTCAGGTGGGCGAGCGCGTCCTTGGAGCCCATGGTGGCGATGGCCTCGGTCTCCGGGTCGAGTTCCACGCCGAAGTTCGCGCTGTAGCGCTTGCAGATCTCCTCGCGCAGCCTGGGAATGCCCCGCGAGAGGGAGTAGCGGTGGTTGCGCTTGTCCTGGGCAGCTTCCGTGAGCTTGTCGACTACCGCGCGGGGAGTCGCGCCGTCGGGGTTGCCCATTCCGAGGTCGATAACGTCGAACCCGGCACGGCGGGCCTTGGCCCGCATCGTGTTGATCTCCGCGAAGACGTACTTGGGAAGCTGGCCGATGCGATGGAACGGCTCGCCGTCGAAGAGTCCCATGGGCTCATTCTCTCAGTCCCCGGCCTGGCCGCTTTGCGGCGCCGGCGGGCAGAGACTAGTCGCCCGCTGCGGCCCCGGGGCTCGGTGCCGCCCGCGCGGCCTCGAGTTCGTGTCGCCGCGAGCTTCCAGACAGCCAGCGCAGCGCCGACCGTACGTCGTCCAGGATCAGGTACAGGGAGGGCACGAGCAACAGCGTCACCAGGGTCGCGAACAGCACCCCGAAGGCCAGGGCGACGGCCATCGGGATCAGGAACTGGGCCTGGAGGCTCTTCTCGAGCATCAGCGGCGTGACTCCTGCCGCGGTCGTCAGGGATGTGAGCAGAATCGGCCGGAAGCGGGCCTCGCCTGCCTCGCGGACAGCCTCGTGGATGGCGTGGCGCTTCCTGCTCCGTCTGTTGATGAACGTCACCAGAACCAGGCCGTCGTTAACGACCACTCCGGCAACCGCCACCATCCCGCACATCGACATGAAGCTGACGCTGAGGCCGAAGGCCACGTGGCTCCAGATCGCGCCTATCATCCCGAATGGCACGGCGCTAAGGATCAGCAGCGGCTTCCAGTAGCTCTTTAGCGGGATGGCGAGCAGCCCGTACATCACGAACATGATCAGACCGAATCCCTCGAGCAGGCCCGCTGTCGACTCGCTGAAGTCCGCCTGGTCGCCCTCGAACGAATACTGGATTCCCGGGTGTCGCGCCATCAGGTCCGGCAGGAACTCAGCGTCGAGGGCGCCCACGACTTCCGTCAGTGTCGTGACCGTATCGTCGAGGTCCGCCTGGACATTGATTGACCGCTGCCTGTCGATTCGCGTGATGGATGCCGGCCCCCGTCCGACCGATCCCGTCGCGACGGTCGAAAAGGGAACCTCCGAGCCGCCAGGAGTGCGGACCCGCATCTGCTCCAGGTCCCCGATTGACGTCCGGGAACCCTGGGGATAGCGGACCATCACCCGGACTTCGTCGCGGTCGCGCTGGATCCGCTGCGCCTCCTCTCCGAAGAATCCCTGGCGCACTTGCCGGCCGAGGTTCTGCAAGGTCAGGCCGAGCGCCTGGCCCTCGGGCGTCAGCGCCAGCTTGAGTTCCGGCTTTCCGGCCCGGTACGTGTCGGAGACGTCCTTCACCCCGGGATATTCGGCGAGCCTGGCCTTGACGAGCCCGGCAACCTCGCGGACCCCGGCGAGGTCCGGCCCGCTCAGTCGCAGGTCGATGGGCTTGCTGCCTCCGATCAGGTCGTACTGGATCGAGAGTTCCACCGCGCCCGGGATCTCGCCGACCTTCTCCCTCCACGCGTTCGCGATCCGAGCCGCGGGCACGCCGCGGTCCTCCGCCGGCACCAAGCCGAGGTTGACTTCGCCCAGGTAGTCCCCGGTGGCCGCGGATATCGTTCCCATCGGCCCCCCCTGAACCGCCCTGAACGGATGCTGGCCCATGGATGTCATCACGTGCGCGACAGGGTCCTGGCCCTCCCGGGCGAAATCGCGCCGCAGTTCCTCCACGGCCCGCTCGAGGCGGTCCAAGCCCGCCCGCGTCGACTCCGCGGAGGCGTCGCGCGGCATTGTCAGGTAGCCGACGACCGCATCCGAGCCGACATCGGGAAACAGGATGAACCGAACAATTCCGGCTCCGACCATGCCGGCCGTTAGCAGCACGGTGAACAGGGCCACCGAGAGGGTCAGGTAGCGCCACTCCAGCGCTGCCCGGAGCACGGGCCTGTAAGCCTTGCGGATGAACCAGTCCAGCCCGTCGGAGAAGAGGTCGAAGAAGCCGTTCCACGCCCGGGCGACCGGGCCCACGGGTTCCCCTGCCCTTGCCGCCCGGAAGTGAGACAGGTGCCGGGGCAGGATCAGGTTGGACTCGATCAGGGAGAAGAACAGCGTCGGGAGGATGATCATCGGGAGGATCCAGATGACCTTGCCCATGATTCCCGGGACGAACAGCATCGGGGTGAACGCCGCCATGGTCGTCAGGACGCCGAACGCCACGGGCACGAGCACCTCGTGGCAGCCGCGGATCGCCCCGCTCATGCCCTTGCCGGTTCGCTGCTGCGTCGCGTAGATGTTCTCCCCCACGACGATGGCGTCGTCCACCACGATGCCGAGCACGAGAATGAACGAGAACAGCGACAGCATGTTGACGGAGAGGTCGAAGACCGGCATCAGGGCGATCGACCCCAGGAACGAGATCGGAATGCCGATCGTGACCCAGAAGGCCAGGCGCACGCGCATGAAGAGTGCCAGGACCACGAAGACCAGAATGAGCCCGGTATAGGCGTTCTTGACTAGCAGGTCGATGCGGCCCTTGAGCAGTCGGGCGTCGTCCTGCCACGTGGCGATCTCGATTCCCTCCGGCATCCACGAGGCGGCCTGGCGAACGTACTCGTGGACCACCTCGGCGATTGTCACGGCGTTCTGGTCGCCCACCCGGAACACCTTCACCGTGACGGACGGCTTCCCGTCGAAGTTGGCAGCGACAGTCTGCTCCTCGAAACCGTCGATCACATTTGCCACGTCGCGGACGTGGATCCGCGTGCCGTCCGGACGGGTGAGCAGGACCAGGCCCTCGAATTCCTCCCCCGAGTACGCCTGCCCCTTCGTGCGGAACAGGACTTCCCCGGTCTCGGTCTTGACCGAGCCGCCCGGCAGGTCGACCGAGAAGGCCCTGACGGCGTTCGCGACCCGGTCGAATGTCAGGCCCCAGCGGCGCAGCGCTTCCTCCGAGACCTCGATCGAGATCTCGTAGGGAGGAACGTTGAGGAGGTCGGCCTGGGAGATCTCCGGAAGGGCGGTCAGTTCGTCCCGCACCCGCTGGCCGAGCCTCTTGAGCGTCCCGAGGTCGGCGTTTCCGGAGATGACGACCTCGATGACCCGGTTCCGGCTCGAGACTTCCCGGATGGTCGGCTTCTCGACCTCCTCGGGAAACGTGTCGATGGCGTCGATGCTTGCCTTCGCGTCCTCCAGGACCGCGCGAACGTCATAGCCGGCAAGGACTTCCAGGACGATCGAAGCGCTGCCCTCCGTGGCGGTCGCTGTCATTTCCTTGATGCCGTCGACGCCTTGGAGCGCCTCCTCGATCCGGACGCAGACCCCCTCCTCGACATCCTCGGGCGAGGCGCCGCGGTATTGGGTGGTGACAGTGATGATGTCGAGCGAGAATTCGGGGAAGACCTCCTGCTTCAGGTCTGTCAGCGTGATCGCGCCCGCGACGACGATGACCACGAGCAGCAGGTTCGCCGCTACGCCGTTGCGCGCGAACCAGCCGATGACGCCCTTCACGATCCCTCCCGGCCCGAGGCGGGCGCGGCCTCCGTCGTAGTCCGCACGGCCATGCCGTCAACGGCGGCCTCGATCGGCGAAATACAGATTCTCTCGCCGTCCTCCACTCCCTTTCGCAACAGCACGACGTCACGCTCGCTCCGCAGCGGTTCCACTACACGGAACCGCAGCCTTCCCGACCTGTCGACCACATACATCACGTTGCCGTCGCGCAGTGCGCTTCGCGGGACGCGGATGACGTCCCGCACACGGATGCCCTCGATCTCGGCCCGCACGAACATTCCGACGGCCAGAGGAGGCCGGCGGGAATTCCGTCCGCGTGCGTAGGGGTCATTCACCTGGGCAACCGCGTTTACCATGCGGGTCTGCGGGTCGATCTCGCCCTCCGTGCGCACGATGCGGCCTTGCCAGGAATGCTCCTCGCCCGCGAACAGGGCAGTGAGCTTGACCCGCGGTCCGTCCGCAGTGACCGACTGGTCCCGGTAGGCCAGCGGGAGGTTGCAGTACGCCAGCTCGGCATTCGGTATCGGCAGCCTCACCTCCGCAATATCCACCGCGTACAGCGTCGCCAATGGGGCCCCGCGCTGGACGAACTGGCCGACATCCACTTGCTTCGACCGGACGCGGCCTGTGAATGGCGCTCGCAGGACCGTGCGCTCGAGGTCATACTGCGCCTGCTCCAAGGTGGCTTCGGCGGCGCGCAGGCTCGCCTCGACCTCTGCGATCTGCGGTCCTCGGAACAGCAGCGGCGACGGCTCTCCCTCGCCGAGCGCCTCCCATTCCTTGCGGGCTACCTCCGCTTCCTGCCGCTCCGTCGTCAGGCGGAGCCGAGCCTGCTCGATGGCCGCTGAGGCACGGGTGATCGCGAGTTCGTAAATGCGCGACTCGATCCGGAGCAGGACATCCCCCTCGTTGAAGAAGCCGCCCGCCGCCAGGGATGGCGACGCTTCGAGGACCCTTCCGGAAATCTCCGGCACGAGCTGCGATTCCGTGCGCGGGGCGACGGTGCCCTCGGCGTGAACGACGAGCGTCAGGCTGGTCCTCTCGGCGGGAATCACCTGCACCAGTGGGGGCACGACGACGACTGGTTCCGGCTGGGGCTCCTCGTACGAATCGATGAGGGTCTTCGCAGTCCAGCCGCCCACTGCCAGAACGAGCAGGGGAAGCATTCCCATCAGTGCCATGCGGATCCTGCTCATGCCAATCTCCTACCTTGACCCGGCCTGATGCGCGGGGTCCGCAACGGGATCGAAGCCGCCACCGAGAGCGAGGTGCAAGTCGACGCGGTTATCGAGTGTTGCCCGTCGAAGCGCGAGGGCGGCGGCCTCGGTCTCCAGCAGGGAGCGGCGCAGCGCCAGAATCGAGAACACGTCGCCCATGCCGGCGCTGTAGCGCTGCTCCGCGAGAAGGACCGCCTCCCGTGTCGATTCCTGGGATGCCCGCAAGTCACCCTCCTGCTTGCGGAGGGTCTGCTCGGCCGCCAGCGCCGACTCCACTTCGAGATACGCCACGGCAGCCAAGGCCCGCAGCCGCGCGGCCATCTCCTCGGCTTGCGCTTCCGAAATCCGGACATTCGCCTTGAGGCGGCCCCGGTTGAAGAGCGGCTGGGCGATCCCCAGGCCGTAGTTCCAGACCTGCAGGCTGGGATTCACGAGGTCCAGCAGCGTGTCGCTGGAAGTGCCTGCCAGACTGGTCAAGGCGAAGCTCGGCCGGAGTGCCGCCTTCGCCTGGACGATCCGCGCGTCCGCGCCTAGGAGCTCGCTCCGGGCGGCGGCCACATCGGGACGGCGTCCGAGCAGCTGGGATGGCAGCCCCGCAGGGACCTGAGCCGGAATGCTCGGCAGCGCCGCCGCTGGTGCCAGCTCCCCGGCAGGGTACTCGCATGCCAGGACCTCGATCTGGCGCACGAGCTGGTCCCTCGCTCTCTGGCGCTCGCGGACAGACGCCCTGGCGCGTTCGATGTCGCCTTCCGCCAGCCGCACGTCCACGGGTGACCGCGAACCGAACCGGTAGCGCTCTCGAGTCCGCTCGAGAACGATTCCGAGGTGGTCGACAATCGCCTCGGCGAGATTGATCTGCTCCTGGGCTTCGACAGCCGCGAACCAAGCCTTCGCGACCTGCCCGCTCAGCGAGAGCCTGGCCGCCGCCAAGTCCGCCTCGCGGGCCGCGATGCCGGCCGCGGCGGAAAGTTTCTGGGAGTCGATTCGGTGCCACAGGTCGGCTTCCCAGGAGACGTTGAAGCTCAGGCCGGCATTCGAGAACGTGTTGCTGAGGACGCGGCCGGCGAGTCCGGGGAACGGCAGACCAACGAAGTTCTGGCGCTGCCGAAGCCGGTTAGCCCCGATGCTGAGTTCCGGCCACTTCCCGGCACCGGCGATGCGCTGGTTCTGCACGGCTACTTCCACCCTGGCGGCGGTCGCCCTCAGGTTTTGGCTGCAGTCCAGTGCCTTGCGGATCACCCGGTCCAGTCCCGGGTCGTCGTAATGGGACCACCACGTTGGTCCCGGCTCCGACCCGTCGGTCTCGGCCGCCCTCCAGGTCGCCGGCACCGGAGCCTGGAACTCGCGTACCGGCACCGGGACGGGTCTCGAGCAGGCGGCCAGCAGCAGTGCAGTTAAGGCGAGTGCCTTCATTGCGTTCGGCCCGGACATCCTTCCGCTGCAGCACGCCGGCATCATGCGGAGACATCCCCCTGCCGGGCCGCGCACTGTCTCGGAAGAGAGTCCCGCGCGGGCAAGGCCGTTCTTCCTATACTCGCAGGATCGCACAAGCTTGCGTTCGTGCGGATCCAATCGCTCCGTTGCCAGCAGCCGACGGGCTCGCAGGGGAAGGCAATCGCAGGTAGCGACCGGCTGCTACGGTAGCACAAGGAGGCCACCGCAGGGTCACGACCGACGGGTCCGCGAAGGGGGGTCGGTCCCGGCTCGCTGCGGCCGTTTCCTGCCGCCATGGACGAACGGATCTCAATGCTCCTCTCGTCCGAGAGGCCTTTCGCGATTTGCGGTCCCTGCGTGATCGAGTCGCGTGATCATGCCTTGTCCGTCGGGATCGCCGTTGCCGCTGCCGGCCGGTCAGCGGGCGTGAGCGTGGCGTTCAAGGCTTCGTTCGACAAGGCCAATCGCACCAGCGTTGACTCCTACCGCGGGCCAGGGCTGGAGCAAGGCCTTGAGATCCTCGCAGAAGTGCGCGCGGCGACTGGCCTGCCGGTCGTGACCGACATCCACCACCCAGCCCAGGCTGAGCCCGTCGGCGAGACGTGCGACATCTTGCAGATTCCCGCTTTCCTGTGCCGCCAGACCGACCTGCTGACGGCTGCGGGCCGCTCCGGGCGTGTCGTGAACATCAAGAAGGGCCAGTTCCTTGCCCATGAAGACATGCGTCACGCCGCCGACAAGGTCGCTTCCACGGGCAACGACCGGATTCTGCTGACCGAGCGCGGCTCGAGCTTCGGCTACCGCAACCTCGTGGTGGATTTCCGGGGTGTCGCCCGCATGCGCGACCTGGGCTACCCGGTCGTCCTGGACGTGACGCACAGCCTGCAGCTGCCCGGGGCTGCGGGCGGTTCCAGCGGGGGCGAGCCGGAGTACATCGGGCCGCTGGCGCGGGCCGGCGCGGCCTGCGGTGTTGACGGGCTCTTCCTCGAGGTTCATGAAGACCCTCCGAGGGCCCTGTCGGACGGTACGACCGCCCTGCGCCTGGATCGCCTCGAGCGTTTGCTTTCGCAGGTCGCCTCGATCCGGCGGCTCGCCGCGTCTTTCAGCGAAGTCGGGGACTGAGCCGGCAAGCCCTCACTTGAGCCCAAGGCCTCCGTCAACCGCGATGACCTGGCCGGTCACGAAGGAGGGTCCCTCCATCAGCATGCGCACCGCTTCTGCTATGTCTCTTCCCGAGCCATGGCGCTGCATCGGAGTGATGCGCACGAGGTGGGCGATCTCGTCCGGCAGATCCTCCCCGAAGTGGATGACGCCGGGAGCGATCGCGTTGACCGAGATTTCCGGCGCCAGCGCCTTCGCCAGCGCCTGCGTCAGCATCACCACGCCGGCCTTCGAGACGCAGTAGGGCACGTGCTTGGACCAAGGTCTTAGGCCTCCAAGCGACGCGATGTTGACGATCCGCCCGCCGCCCGTCCGAAGCATGAGCCTGGCGGCCTGCTGGGCGCAGAAGAACGGCGCCTTCAGGTTCACGCCGTGGATGGCGTCCCAGTCCTCCTCGGTGGTCTCCAGAGGGTCGCTCGCCCGGAACGCCGCTGCGTTGTTCACGAGCCCGTCGAGCCGGCCGAACGCGCTTCCGATTTCGTCGAAGAGGGTCCGGATCTCGCCGACCCGCGAGAGATCGGCTCGGAATGCCTGCCCGCCGCATTCCCGGGCTGTCCTCAAGGCGTCCTGTTCCGAAGTGAGGTAGTGGACAGCAACCTTGGCGCCGCGCCCCGCCAGTTCCAGGGCGATCGCCCGTCCGATCCTGCGGCCGCCGCCAGTGACGGCCACCACCGTTCCCTCCAGTGCGTTCATGCCCGTCCGGAGCCCGCTTCGGTGAATGCGGCCGCCGTATTACGATAGCGTTACGGTCGCCTGCCGGCTCGCAGCGCGACAAGGCGGCGCTGCGCGCTGGGGTCTCCCTTGAACAAGTTCATCATGATCGGTCCGCAGGGTGCAGGCAAGGGCACCCAGTCCGGCTTGCTGGCCGAAACCTACGGGTTCGTGCACATTTCGATCGGGGAGATCTTCGCTGGAACGTCAGCAACCACACCAAGCTCGGGTCCCGGGTCACGCGCATTACCGAGGCGGGCCGGCTCGTCTCCGATGACATCGTCGAGAAGGTGGTGCGGGAGCGGCTTGAGCTGCACGACTGGCGATACGGTTTCATCCTCGACGGATTTCCCCGCACTCCTGCGCAGGCGATGTATCTGTTCGAGAACTGGAACCTGGACCGCGCAATCTACCTGGACCTCGATGACGCGACCGTGTACGAGCGCGTCATGTCCAGGGCCCATGTCGGCGAGGGGAGCGGGTTCACGAAACGGGCCGACGACAACCCCGAAGCCCTCAGGCAGCGCCTCTTGGAATACCACCAGAAGACGCGGCCGTTGCTGGACATGTTCGAGGAGAGGGGCCTGCTGCTTCGAGTCGATGCCGGCAGGGCCATCCAGGAAGTGTTCGAGGACATTGTCCGAGGGCTCGGGCTGAATTCGGAGTCGGGAAAGCTGCCCGACTCCCAGGACTAGCGAGCCCCGGCGTCGTGCCGCCTCTGCCGGGGAAGGCCCGCCTGGGCTGGCCAGCCGCCGGAGGCGCGGAGCAGGCCGAGGACGGTCCGGCGCTGACCCTCCCTGCTGTCGTGGTCCTGAACGGAGGCGGCTACCGATTGCACCGATGCATCTCGCTGGTATCTTTGGCTCCATGAGGACGACAATCAACATTGACGACGGGCTGATGATCGAACTCAAGCGCATAGCCGCCGAATCCGGCCGCACGCTGACTTCGGTCATCCAGGACGCGCTTCGGGAATCGCTGGCGAGGCGGAGGAAGCGAAACCCGCGTCCCGTAGAGTTGCCGGTCTTCCACGGGACCGGGCTTCAGCCGGGAGTCGACCTTTCGAGATCGGTGGCCCTTCTGGAGCGCATGGAATCGGGCGATGAGCCTTCCTGAGGTGAACGTTCCCGTCCGTGGCTACCGAGACGGCGACCCGGACCACGGTCGATGCCGGATCTCGCCGGAATGGTTCGGTTGTGCTACCGTGCGCTGGCACGGGTCGAGATTCCGGCAATGCCACAACTGACTGGCAACAAGCGCCTTGGCGCCCGAAGACGCCTCGTCTATGCGCCGCTCAGCGGGAGTGGAGGCCCAGCCGCGCAGTGTTCCTGATGCCTCACCACCGCAGATTCCGGCTCGCATCGTCCCCGACGGTGTTTCTGGCAGCCTGCCTGCTGGCCGCGCCGCTTGCTGGCCAGGGGGGTGCCGGCGCGGAATGGGTGCCGCCCCGGACTTCCTGGGGAGATCCGGACCTGCGGGGGATCTGGTCCTACGCCTCGCTCACGCCCCTCCAGCGTCCTGGCAGTATGGGTGGCAGGGAGCGCTTCACCCCGGAGGAGGCGCTGGCGCGCACGGCTGCGTCAAGGGCGGAGGCGCCGCCTGCGGCCGGCGTCGTCGGCTCCTACAACGCGCACTGGTTCGACAAGGGGCAGGTGGATCCGAGCCTGCGCGCTTCGTTGATCGTCGATCCCCAGACCGGCCGGCTCCCTCCTCTGACCCGGCAGGGTCGCGCCAGAGCCGAAGCGCGAGCGAGTCGATTCCGGGGCCGGCCGTCATCGTGGCTGAATTTCACTGCTTGGACCCGCTGTATTACCTATCACGGAGTCCCGCCTGTGTCGACCGGCTACAACAACACCTACCTGATCGTCCAGACACCCGATCACGTGGCGATCCTGGTTGAGAACATCCATGACGTCCGCATCATCCCCCTGGACGGCCGCCCTCCCCTCGACCCCCGCATCCGGCAGTGGAACGGCGACTCGCGCGGGCACTGGGAAGGCGACACCTTGGTAGTCGAGACGTCCAACTTCTCCGGCAAGACCGAGCACCGGTTCCCGTCGTCCAAGGATGTCCGCTCGGTTGAACGATTCACCCGCGTAAACGAGAACACCATCCGCAACGAGTTCACGATCGAGGACCCTGCAACCTACACGAGGCCTTGGACCGCCTTGCGCGCGATGCCGCGCCTGCCCGACTACCGGATCTTCGAGTACGCGTGCCACGAGGGGAATTATTCGATTGTCAATGCCCTCAGCGGGGCGCGGGCCGAGGATCGGGCGGAGACCGGCGGGAACGCTTCGGGGCAGTGACCCAGCGCCGCTCCACGCGCGGCGGCCGGCCCTGGGGGTTGCGTGATCACTCGGGCGGCTCGGCAACTCGCAGAATTCGGTTCGCCGAAACGTCCCGCAGTTCCCGAACCGCGCCGCTGGGCCACGTGATCTCGACGAGGCTCGCGACCCGAGCGGTGCCTAGGCCGAAGTGCACGCGTCCGTCCCCTGACGAGAGGTAGCTGCCTGCGGCTGAAACGGTGCGGTGCTGCTCGGCCCCGGTCGCTGTCGCGACGCGTATGGTTGCTCCAACCGAGTCGCGGTTGCTGCGCGACCCTTCCAGATCCAATGTCAGCCAGCGCGAGTCGCTTCCGCCGTTGCGCAGCAGCAGCGCGCGATCGTCCCGGCAGTTGACGGCGATGTCCAGGAAGCCGTCGTTGTCGAGATCCGCGATGGCCGCGCCACGCGCCGCCCGGCCCCGCTGGAAGGGCGGGCCGCTGCTCGCCGACACATCCTGGAATCTCTCCCCGGTGTTCCGCATCAGCAACGGCGGCTCCTCGTAGCTGACGTCTGGCTGGGTTAGCTCGATGTTGTCCATCACGTGCCCTTGCGCAACGAAGATGTCCTGCAGCCCGTCGTTGTCGTAGTCGAGGAACTTGGTGCCCCAGCCGGAGTGAAGCGAGGTGATTCCGCTCACGCCGGTCGGGCCGGAGACATACTCGAACAGCATGCCGTCGTTTCGGAACAGGGCGTAGCGCTGGTGGGCCAGCGCGTTGACGAACACATCTGGGTAGCCGTCATTGTTGTAGTCCCCGAAGTCCGCGCCCATGCCCGCGAACGTCCGTCCGTTCTCGTCGTAGGCCATGCCGGACAGCAGCGCGACCTCCTCGAACGCGCGGCCCTCGTGGTTGCGGAACAGCTGCTGCGGGAACGAGTCGTTCGCCACCAGAACGTCCGTCCAGCCGTCCCGGTCGTAGTCGCCGAACGCGATGCCGAGGCCCTTGCCGGGCGCCGCCCCGAATCCGGTTGCCTCGCTGACGTCCTCGAAGGTGCCGTCTCCCCGGTTCCGGTACACCAGGTGCGAGACCGGCGCGAAGTGCTTCGGGTGGCAGTAGGACCTGTACCCGGGCCTGCGCTCGCCGCACCAAGGGTTCTCGGCGAACGACCACTCCACGTAGCGGGTCACGAACAGGTCGAGATACCCGTCCCGGTCGTAGTCGAGGAACCCCGCGCCCGCCGACCAGCCGCCGCCCCGCACTCCCGCAGCTTCCGTGACGTCCTCGAAGGTCCCGTCCCCGAGGTTGCGGTACAGGGTGTTGCCGCCGAAGTTCGCGAGGAAGAGGTCTGCGCGTCCGTCATTGTCGTAGTCGCCAGTCGCGACGCCCTGGCCGTAGTGCTCCCCGCGCGTGCCGGAGGCCTCGGTGACGTCGGTGAACTTCCAACTCCCCTCGTTACGGTAGAGGCGGTTCCAGTACTCGGGCGCGGACTTGTCCGGGAGCGCGCCCTCAGGCATCGGATCGCCGAGGGCGGCCCCGTTGACGAAGTACAGGTCGGTGAGCCCGTCGCCGTTGTAGTCGAAGGCCGCGATGCCCCCCACCATCGACTCGAGCAAGTATTTTTCGGACGTTCCGGATGAATTGCTTCGGAAGTCGACGCCCGAACCGTCCGTGACATCCGTGTAGGTGGGCAGGGGCGGTGCTGCCAGTCCGGGCAGGGCGGCCAGCCACAGTCCGAGCGCGGTGGTACCGCATCGGACTGGATCTGCCGTGCCGTTGACCATCGCCCGCTGCGTGCCGTTGCCTACTGCGCCACGAAGTTCACCAGCCGGTCCGGGATCTCGACCACCTTGCGGATCGTCTTGCCGTCCAGCAGTGCCCGGATCTTCTCCGTCTCCCGGGCCCGCGCCGACAGCTGATCCTTCGGAAGCCCCTTGGGTACCGTCAGCCGGTCGCGCAGTTTCCCGTTCACCTGAATTGCGACCTGCACGCTGTCGTCGCGGGCCAGCTCGGGGTCCGACTCGGGCCATCCGGCCTCGAGGATCGGGGCCTTCTGCCCCAGTACTTCCCAGAGCTCCTCGGTGAGGTGCGGCGAGAACGGGCTCAGCAGGCGGGTCAGGCTCTGCAGGCACTCCTGCATGACGCCCGGCGAAAGGTCCGGCTCGAGGGTGTGAAGCTCGTTCGTCAGCTCCATGATCGACGCGATGGAGGTGTTGAAGTGCCAGCGAGTCTCGAAGTCCGCGGTCACCCGCTCGATCGTCTGGTGGAGCTTGCGCAAGGCTGCCCTGTCCGCCTCGCCGCGAGCCTCCGCGCTGGCCGCCACGTCCCGGCTGCCGGCCCGCTGGACCAGCCGGTGGACTCGCGACAGGAACCGCCACATGCCCTCGACTCCCTCGTCCTGCCAGTCCAGGTCGCGGTCCGGCGGGGCCGCGAATAGCGAGAACATCCGGGCAGTGTCCGACCCGTACTTGTCCACGATCTCTTCGGGGCTGACCACGTTGCCGAGATTCTTGGACATCTTCCGCCCGTCCCGGATCACCATCCCTTGGGTGAACAGCCGCTTGACCGGCTCGTCCCACTCGAGCAGTCCGAAGTCGCGCATGACCTTGCTGAAGAAGCGGCAGTAGATGAGGTGGAGCACGGCGTGCTCGACGCCTCCGATGTACTGGTCGATCGGGAACCAGTCGGCGACCTTCTCCGGCCGGAAAGGACCCGTTTCGCACCGGGCGTCGGGGTAGCGGTAGAAGTACCAGCTCGAGTCGACGAAAGTGTCCATCGTGTCCGACTCGCGCTCGGCCTCGCAGCCGCAGGCCGGGCAGTCGACGTTGAGGAAGTCCGGCACGGTGCGCAAGGGGGACTCGCCGATGCCGGTCAGCTCCACCCGGTCGGGCAGCAGCACGGGCAGTTCCTGCTCGGGAACGGGCACCACGCCGCACTCTGGGCACAGGATCATCGGGATCGGGGTGCCCCAGTAGCGCTGCCGGGACACGCCCCAGTCCCGCAGTCGGAAGGTGAAGGCGGCGTTGCCGAAGCCCTCGCGTTCTGCCCGGGCGTTCATCTCCCGGATCGCGTCCGCGCTGGCAAGCCCGCTGAACTCCCCGGAATTCTCGACGACGCCGTGATCGCAGAAGGCCTCGTCCATCGATTCCTCCAGTGCCAGCAGGCCGTCGGACGGCCGGATCACGGGCCGCACCGCGATGCCGTACTTGCGGCAGAACTCGAAGTCGCGCTCGTCATGCGCGGGGACTGCCATGATCGCGCCGGTGCCGTAGGTCATGACGACGAAGTCGCCGACCCAGATCGGGACCCGCGCTCCGCTGTAAGGATTGACCGCGTACCGCCCGGTGAAGAAGCCGGCCTTCTCCAGATCGTCCGGGCTCCTGGCCGCTGCGGCGCTGGCCATCTCCTGGCCGCGCTCCGCGAAGCCGAACTCCGACACCAATGGGTGCAGCGGGGCTACCACGAGGCAGGTCGCGCCGTAGATCGTGTCTACCCGGGTGGTGAACACCCGGATCTTGGTCCCGGAACCCTCGACCTCGAAGTCGACCTCCGTGCCGCTCGACCGGCCGATCCAGTTGCGCTGCATGGTGAGCACGCGCTCGGGCCATACGCCCTCGAGATCCTTCAGGGACTCCAGCAGCTCGTCCGCGTAGGATGTCGTCTGGAAGAACCACTGATCCCGCTCCTGTAGCTGCACGGGCGTGTCCTCGTGACGCCAGCAGCATCCGTCCACCACCTGCTCGTTCGCCAGCACGGTCGCGCAGGACGGGCACCAATTCACCGTCGCCTTCTTGCGGTAGGCCAGTCCCTCCCGCCACATCCGCAGGAAGAACCACTGGTTCCAGCGGTAGTACTCCGGCTCGCAGCTCGAGATCTCGCAGTTCCAGTCGTAGCTGAACCCGAATGTCTTGAGCTGCTTCTTCATGGCCGCGATGTTCGAGCGGGTCCACTCGCGCGGGTGGCGCTTGTTCTTGATCGCGGCGTTCTCGGCGGGCAGCCCGAACGAGTCCCAGCCCATGGGGTGCAGGACCCGGAAGCCCCGCATGCGCTTGTACCGGGCCAGGGCGTCGCCGATCGCGTAGTTGCGCACGTGCCCCATGTGCAGCACGCCGGACGGGTACGGCAGCATCTCGAGGACGTAGTACTTGGGCCTGTCGGGATCGGAAACGGTGCGGTAGACGCCCGTGCGGTTCCAGAATTCCTGCCATTTCGGCTCGATTTCCTTCGGCCGGTACGGATTCCCCGCCATGCATTCAGAGTAGCCGGACCGACCGGAGGGATTCGGCGCCCTCCCTTGCGCGGCGGTCGGGCCTGCGCGCGGAACGCTGCGGGCTGACCAGCACCTATGGACGCTTCCCGGCACGAACTCTTAAACGGCGGACGACGCGCGTCGAAACCGCAATCGGTCCGCCCAGTGGTTGCAGTGCGTCCATCCCTCGCCCTCTAGGCCGAGGACCGCAGGCACGATAATCGGGGAGGTGGGATGACCGTCGCCGACTGGGACGAGCCGGACTGGAAACAGGTGGAGCGGCTCGAACAAGAGAGGGCGCCTACGCGCGCTGGAATCGAGGAGCAGAATGCCTTCCTGCTGCAGCGCTATCGGGATTTCCGTCGCGCAGCGGACATGATCGTGGATGCTTGGCGCCAGCACTCGGACGTCACTGCGATTGCGCTGGTTGGCTCGGTTGCCCGCGCTCCATGGAAGGAAGTCCCGCGCTTCCAGCCGTACCGCCGCAAGGGCATAGAGCTGTGGCACGAGTGCAAGGATCTCGACCTGGCTGTGTGGCTGGACGGAACCACGGATCTCGAAGCGCTGCGCAAGTCGAAGAATCGCGCTGTGTCTCGATTCGTCGACCGTTCCGGGGGCGGCATTGCGGGCCACCAAGTTGATGTTTTCCTTCTGGATGACGCCAGCGGTCGCCACTTGGGGCGCCTGTGCGAGTTCAATCGCTGCCCAAAGCCGAGGAAGCGGGAGTGCTTGGTGCCGCATTGCGGCAGTGAGCCGTTCCTGCGAAGGGTGCAGGGATTCAGGTGGCGAAGTGACACCATCTCAGCCGACCGATCCGTCCGGCTCTTCGACCGTGCCGCAGGCATTCAGTTCCCTGCTTCCTCGCTGCCGCTGCCAACTCTCCGGACGGATGGGAGACCAGCCTGAGGGCGGCTGGGTTCCCCGCCCCGAGACGGGCTAATGGTCCTGGACTCGGCCTGCCTTCGAGGGCGGCCAAGCTGCTGCGAGTGTGTCCGAGCCGCTCCGATGGCACTGTAGCGATCGAGCCCGAACAGGAGATCGCCGGAGCTCTCCGTTCACAGAGCCGGCCGCCCTCCTCGATCTTGCGCTTGCGAGTGGCTGACCGCGCCGTCGGGCACGGAGTCGCGCGTCGGGCACGAGTCCAGTCCCCTCGACTCCAGCGCGTGCGGCTCGCGAGCACCTTGGCGGCCGCTACCATGGTCGACTGAGTCCGGCTGTTCGAGCGTCCGAGCTTCGCCATCCATGGCTGGCCCCGCGGGCCATCGATCCGGCACCGCCATGCTCCTCCGGGACGCGTCTCCAGCCGATCTGACAGACGTTCACGCGCTGAACGAACTGTCCGTTCCGGGAGTCAACAGCCTCTCCCCGGATCGCTTGGCATGGCTGGCAGCCGAGTCGGCCTACTTCCGCGTCGCTGTCGTTGGCGACGACATTGCGGGCTTCCTGATCTGCATGGCGCCCGATGCCCCGTACGACAGCCCGAATTTCGGCTGGTACCGCGAGCGCTACCGGGATTTCCTCTATATCGACCGCGTCGCTGTCGCGAGCCGCTATTTCCGCAGAGGGGTCGCTTCTGCCCTGTACCGAGACGCAGCTGCGATCGGCGAGAGCCGCTTCCGTCTACTTGCTGCCGAAGTGAACACCCGCCCACGAAACGAACAGTCTCTCCGGTTCCACGAACGGATGGGTTTCGAGTCCGTGGGCTCGCAGGATCACGGCACGGTCGAGGTGGTGTACGTTCTCCGGAATCTCCCCCTGTAGGCGCCCCCCCTATCGGCGCGGGGCCCGAGAGCCCATCCAGCGCACTGCGTTCTCGAGGGTGCGCATCACGTTCCGGACCTTGAAGACCGGATTCGTCTCGTGGCCGGGGCGGAAGTACATCACCCGGACCCGGCCGAGGCCACAAAGCATGACGTCCCGTAAGCGGCCCCCGCCGCCCCACTCCTCGCGAGACAGCACCGTGTCCGAAACCGGAGCCGTCGTGGACCCTTAACGCAGCGAAATCTGGCGAGTCTCCGCCGATGAGGCCAAGAAACCGCCGTTCTTCCAGAAATCCCCTCCTAAACCCTTGACGCGCAGCTCCATCGGCGCTACCATCCCGCACGGCGGATCGCACCGATGGGGCTACGAGCAGGTCGTGGCCCCCCGGCAGCGGCAGCCTCAGTTCGAGGGAATCATCAATGCAAACGAAGCGTCTATTCGCGCGGGCCGCCCTGCTGGCGCTGGCCCTGGCGACCACGCTATTCGGCCAGCGTGCCGACAGAGCCATCATCACAGGAGTCGTCTCTGACCCTACCGGTGCGCTAATTCCCGGAGCGAGTGTCACCCTCCTCGACGAAGGGACGGGCGTCGTGACCGATCTGGAGTCGAACGCGGCCGGTACATTCAACTCGCCGCCGCTAGTTCTCGGCGTGTACTCCGTCCGTGTCGAGAGTCCCGGATTCAAGACGTTCCAGCGAAGCGGGATCCTCCTTACGGGTGGCCTGATCTTCCGCCAGGACGCCATCATGGAACTCGGCGAGGTCACCGAGACTGTTGAGGTCGTCGCGGCCTCCGAGATGCTCAGTACGCAGCAGGGCGATCTCACACATACAGTCGACGAGAAGTACTACGAGGACCTTCCCGTGGTCATGGGGGCCGACATCCGACTGGCCGAGTCACTTCTTCTCCTGCAGCCGGGCTACACCCCAATGGCCCCGAACGGCGACCCGATGTTCAAGGGCAGCCAGTTCAACTCCCGCATCAACGGCGGCCAGACCATGGCGACAGAGAACTTCTTCGACGGCGCCGCGTTCGGCTTCGCGGAAGGGCACCAGCAGACGCACGAGAGCGCGGTGCCGATAGAAGGCATCCGCGAGATGAAGGTGATCAACACCACCTACTCGGCCCAGTACGGGCACAGCAGTGGCGGCTTCATCGAGTACACCAGCAAGTCCGGCAGCAACCAGCTGCATGGCTCCCTGTACGAGTACTTCTCCAATGAGGCCCTCAACGCCAGCGGTTTCTTCGGAACGTTCCGGCCCAAGGACAGGAAGAACAACTACGGCGGCTCCCTCGGCGGGCCCGTCTACGTGCCGAAGGTGTACGACGGGCGCAACCGGACATTCTTCTTCATCAACTGGGACATCTACGACTTCCGCTCCGGCACCCTTCCCAGCTTCGCGAACACCACACCGATCGACGACTTCAAGCGCGGGGACTTCGGCCAGCTGCTCACCAACGAGCGGGTCGGCGTCGACGCCCTGGGCCGGCCCATCATGGGCGGCGCCATCTTCGATCCCGCGTCAACCCGGACGGAGAACGGGGTGCCGACGCGCGACGCGTTCCAGAACAACCTGATTCCTGCGGCGCATCCCTTGCGCAGCACCGCGGCACAGCAGATCACCGACGCGATGGTCTCGCCGGATCGCGGCGGCATTGCATTCAACGTCAATGGCGGCTCGGGCGACCAGACCTGGGCCTTCGACATCCAGACCGTGCTCTTCCGGCTGGACCACGCCTTCACGGACAACTTCCGTTCCACGACCAGCTACTTCGAGAACGACCGTCCGTCGATCCGGCGCTGCGGCGGCGTCGGCGGGTGCACCGCCAATTCGTGGTCGGACTTCTCCCAGAACACGAATTACATCGGCCAGGGCTTCCAGCAGACGATTGCCACGCATCACCTCCACCAGCAATTCGACTACATCATCTCCAACAACCTGATCAACCACACAACCCTGGCCTACGACCGCTGGTACATGGGCGGCTTCTCGCTGTCCGCCGGCACGGACTGGCCGGTGCGGCTGTGGGGCGCGGATCGCGGGGGCCTAATCGAGGAGGGCACCGGTGCCCCCGGCATCAGCTTCTCCGGCAACACGCCGTATTCCGGCCTCGGGAATCCCTGGGGCGGCCGGCAGGGCGGACCGGGCTTCAACACGAACAACCGCTACCAGTTCTCGAACGACCTGACTTGGATCAAGGGCAGGAACACGATCAAGATGGGCATCGAGTTCCGGCATCACCAGTACCCGTTCCGCCAGTGGGGAGCGTCGCCCGGAGGCAACTTCAACTTCAACCGGCTGCAGACCGGCGGGTACGACGCGCAGGGCAACAACCTGCCGAGCACCGGCGATCCGTACGCCTCGTTCATCCTCGGGCAGGTGCACAACGGCACGTTCCAGATCGCGGCCGAGCCTACCTTCTACGAGCAGTACGTGGCCCCTTGGGTCAATGTCGACAGCAAGGTCACCAACAACCTGACCCTGACGCTGGGCCTGCGCTGGGACTACCAGACCTCGCGGATCGAGGCGCGGGACCAGTACTCGACGTTCGATCTCTACACTCCCAACCCAGGCGCCGGCGGCCTTCCCGGGGCTCAGATCTTCGCCGGAACCGGGCCTGGCCGAACGGGTTCTCGGAAGTTCCAGAAGCCGCCCAGGGATGCATGGGGCCCGCGCTTCGGCTTCGCCTACCGGATGGGGGACAAGAACGTGTTTCGGGGAGGATACGGTATCTACTACTCGGGTGTCGCGCACAGCCAGTTCACCGGGCTTCCCATCCTCGGATTCGAGAACTTCCCGGCGGCCAACAATACGAACGGGGGCCTGACGGCGACCTACCACTGGGATGACGGCATCCCGCGGGATCTGATCATCCGGCCGCCATTCATCGACCCGACGGTCTCGCTGAACCAGGCGCCGATCGCCGTCGCCGAGGACGACCTGACCCTGCCTAGGTTCCAGAACTGGTCACTGACCATGCAGCGGCAGCTCAGCGACAACATGGTGCTGGATGTCTCCTATGTGGGGAACCGCGGCACCAGGCTGACCAATCATCCCAGCTCCATGGGCCTGCTCAACAACATGAACCATCCGGATGTCCTCAACTACGGAGCGGCCGTGCTGAATGCCGACATCAACTCGCAGGCTGCGCGCGAGGCGGGGATCGGACCGCCGTATCCGGGCTTTTCCGGCAACGTCGCGCAGGCCCTGAGGCCGTTCCCGCACATCCAGTCGATCCGCTGGCGCAGCGTGCCGACCGGGTCGAGCATCTACCACTCGCTCCAGACCAAGCTCGACAAGCGGTTCAGCAACGGCCTCCAATTCCGTGCGTCCTACACCTACTCGCGACTGCAGGGAACCGGCGCGGAGAGCGGGCAGGGGAGCGACGGCGGCAACGCTCGACGCCAGAGCCCGATCGCGCAGCACGTCAAGTCCCTGAGCCGCGACGACATTCCGAACAGTGCGTTCCTCGCATGGACGTACCAGCTGCCCTTCCTGCGCGACAAGAAGGCAGGGATGGCCCGACTCCTGGGCGGCTGGAGCTTCTCCGGCATTTTCCGGTTCGACCAGGGGCGGCCGATCAACGTCCTCATGGCCAACGACCTCGGCGGGATCCTGTTCAATCCGCAGAAGCGTCCCGACCGCGTGTCGAGTGCCGAGGGCAACACGAGCATTAGCGGACGGTTCGACCCCAACAGTGACCGCTACCTGGACAGCGCGGCCTGGACGGACCCCGGAGCCTTGCAGTTCGGCAACGCGCCCATCAACGACGGGGACGTGCGGGGCTTCGCGAACATCACCGAGGATCTCAGCATCTTCAAGGACATCTGGCTGAACGAGCAGTGGAAGCTCCGATGGGAGACGAACTTCGGCAACATCTTCAACCGCACAGTGTTCTGCGCCCCCAACAGCAACTGGAGCGCCGGCTCGTTCGGACAGGTGTTCCAGCAATGCAATATCCCACGGTCGATCCAGTTCGCACTGAGGGTTGACTTCTGACCAGGCTGGCCGGCAGGCGGAGTCGCGCTGCGGCCCGCCCGCCCGTGCCTTGCGCTTGGATGGGCTAACCGTCAATTCTCGCCGCGCTGGGCGTACTCTGCATCGTCGCGGCCAGCCTGTCGTTCCTTGACGGCTGGCTCGCCCGGTCGGGCCTACGGCGCCGAATACCGGCATTGACCTTCCGAGCCGCCGTACGAGGAACAATGCGATGCCCCTGCGGGACGTTCCGCTGCCGCGACTCGTGGCTTGGATGGCCTCGACGTTTCCGCTGGAGGGGCCAGAGCCGGAAATCCTCTCCATCTGGAGCGCGGAGCAGGGGAGGCAACGCCAGCGGGCGACGCGGGCGCGCCTATAATGGGGTCCGTCCAGGGTGCGAGGCTGCCGGGAGCCGGTTCCTCGCTGGCAAGCGGCCGCTGACAGGATCCGGCTTGCCGGATTCGGAATTCCGTTAGATCGCCCGTGGAGGCCCGGCGATGAGGCTCCGCCACCTACGCGCCCGCACCGCCGCAAGCCGATCGCGGCGCGGATTCCTGCGCATCATGGCGGGCTCGACAGCGGGCGCCGGCTGCGCTCATCTGGCCGCCGTTCTGACCGACCATCCCCTGGCG
The DNA here is from genome assembly GCA_965263255.1 of Bryobacterales bacterium. Taxonomy (GTDB): domain Bacteria; phylum Acidobacteriota; class Terriglobia; order Bryobacterales; family UBA6623; genus VXMF01. Next base: position 3,341,525 of record CBDHHA010000008.1, on the reverse strand, counting down.
CGCCCGTTCGAGGAGTTGTTCGGTCGCCCGTTCCGGGCTCTGGCAGCCGAGTCGATCAGATTCCGCGACGTTGCCCCGGCGGCCGGCTTGGGCGAGGCCGTGAACGTCTCGGGAAGCCCGACCGAAAAGAGCTACCTGCTCGAGGAAATGGGTTGCGGGGCCGCGTTCTTCGATTACGACCAGGACGGGTGGCTCGACATTTTCCTAGTGAACGGGTCGTCATTCGAGGGGACGTCCGGCAGGCGCGAGCCTAGGAGCTACCTCTTCCACAACAATCGCGACGGAACCTTCACAGACGTCACCCTCGATGCCGGCTTGGGCCATGCCGGCTGGGGTCAGGGCTGCTGCGTGGGCGACTACGACAACGACGGGTTCGACGACCTGTTCGTAACGTACTGGGGCCGCAACGTTCTTTACCGCAACCAGGGGGACGGGACCTTCCGGGACGTGTCCCGGGAAGCGGGCGTGGCCGGCGGCGGCGGGCGCTGGGGGGCTGGCTGCTGCTTCCTCGACTACGACCGCGACGGCTTCCTGGATCTGTTCGTCGCCAACTATGTGAATTTCGATCCGGGCGTCTCCCCGGAACCCGGCGGGGCCGAGTCGTGCTGGTACAACGACATCCCTGTCGCATGCGGGCCCCAGGGCTTCGCCGGCGGCACGAACGCGCTGTACAGGAATCTCGGCAACGGCACTTTCGAGGATGTCTCCGAGCAATCGGGAATAGCCGTGCCGCGAGGGCCGGACGAGCCCTCATTCGCGAAGACCGGCTGGCGTCCCGTCGGCTCCTATGGAATGGGGGCGGTGGCGGCGGACTTCGACAACGACGGATGGCCCGATATTTACGTCGCCTGCGACACGGCCCCCAGCCTGCTCTACCAGAACAACCGGGACGGCACCTTCCGGGAAATCGGGGTCCAGGCGGGTTGTGCGTTCAACGAGGACGGTGCCGCCATGGCTGGCATGGGTGTCGGCGTCGCGGACTTCGACGGTGACGGCTGGTTCGACATCGTTCGGACCAACTTCTCGGATCAGGTGACGACCCTGTACCACAACAACGGTGATGGCACGTTCTACGACGCTAGCCTGCAGGCGGGTCTTGGCGTGAATACCAAGTACCTGGGATTCGGGGCCGGCTTCCTCGACTTCGACAACGACGGATGGCCGGACATCTTCCTCGCCAACGGGCATGTCTATCCGGCGATCGCAGGCAAGGACCTGCACGTGACCTACAGGCAGCGCAAGATCCTGTACCGGAACCTCGGCAACGCCCGGTTCCGCGACGTTTCCCGGTCAGCCGGGCCCGGAATTACCGAGCCGATGGTGAGCCGGGGCTGCGCGTTCGGGGACTTTGACAACGATGGCAGGGTGGACGTGGTGGTCAACAACCTGGACGGCCCCCCGTCGCTGCTGCAGAACGAGTGCCGGAACGGCAATCACTGGCTGGCGGTGAAGTGCATCGGAACGAAGTCCAACCGGTCCGGGATCGGGGCGCGGGTCCGAGTGACGGCGGGTTCCCGCGTGCAGGTCGGCGAGGTGATGAGTGGATCCAGCTTCTACTCCCAGAACGACCTGCGGCTGCACTTCGGTCTCGGTGCCGCAGAGAGCGCGGATCGAGTGGAGGTCCGCTGGCCTGCCGGCACCATCGAAGTCTACGATGCGGTGGCCGCGGACCGCCTCATCACCATCCGGGAGGGAAGCGGGATCGGGGGCTCAGCCTAGCGCCGGGACAGGGCCTGCTCACTGCGAGTCCCGCAGCTACGGCTGCTTGGCCTTCGACGCGCGACGCTTGGCTTCGAGGTCCGCGGCCTCCCGCTCCAGGCGCTCGAAGACGGCGATCGCCGCTCTGCTCTCGGCTTCCCTGCCGAGGCGCCGGTACAGCAGCCCCAAGACGTAGTGGTATCGCGAGACCCGCGCGTTTAGGGCGACAGCCTGCTCCAGGTACTCGACCGCCTGTGCCCATTCCTTCCGCGCGCGGTGGGCCTTCGCGGCCTGGAAGGAGGCCAGGTCCGAGTCCGGCGCCATCCGCATCGCCTCGAGGGCGAACTCGAGCGCCCGGACGGGCTCGTTGTTGCGGTTGTAGTACGCGGACAGGTTGACGTACGGCGACACGAACCGGGCGTTCCGCCCGGCATTGAGCTCGATCGCCTTGTTGTAGTTCTCCAGCGCCTCGGCATCCAGGTTCATCGATTCCAGCGCGAAGCCCAGAGCGTTGTAGGCCTCCATGTATGAGGGGTCGAGGGCCAGCGCGCGCTCGAACTCGCGACGCGCCGCCGGGAAATTGTCCTGTACCGAGAACAGCTTCCCGAGGTTGTAGCGGATCTCGGCGGAGTCGGGCTTCAGCCGGGCGGCCATATCGAACTCGATCCGGGCCCTGTCGTACTGTCCAATGACCATCAGGGCGCGGCCGAGAATCTTGTGCGCCTCGGCAGTCTCGATGTTGATCTGCAGCGACTTTGCCAGCGCGGCGATGGCCTCGCCGATCTTCTTCTGCGCGAAAGTCACGTAGCCGAGAGCGTAGTATCCCCACCACGAGTCGGGACGGTCCGCCACGTACCGACGCAATCGCGGTTCGACCTGCGCGAAGTTGCCTCGCCGGATCTCCGCCTCGTACGCGCGCACGAGAGCGGGATCGTCCCTGTGGTCCGGCACCACCGAAATGCTCTCCAGGCTGGAGGCCGGGCTGTCGACCAGCGAGGCGATCAAGTCGCTGCGCTGCTGATGCCTCAGGCGCCCGGCGATTCGGTCGATGTCCGCCCGGACTCCGCTGTCGGTCGGATCGAGCCGGGCCGCGGCCCTGAGGGCCCCGAGCGCCTCCTCCTCGTTGCCGGCCCTCTCAAGCGCTTTGCCGAGCGACTTGCGCGCGGAAGCCGATGACGGCCGCAGGCGGACGGCGTCCCGGAATGCGTCAGCAGCCTCTTCGTCCCGGCTCTGTGCCTCAAGGGCCTGACCCAGGCCTGCGAACCCGGCGTAGGAATCGGGCCTGAGCGCAAGGGCCCTCCGGTAAGCCGCCACGGCGGACTCTAGATCACCGCGCCGTGAAAGCGCCTCGCCCAGCGCGAGATGGGCATCGAAGGAGCCCGGCAAGAGATCGACAACCTGTCGCAGCTTGTCGATTGCATGGTTGACCTCGCCTGCCTGGATATCCGCCTGGGCGTCCCGCATGAGGACTGTCGCCGCCTCGCCCTTCTGCCTCTCCGAGATCAGCGGCCGACTTGCCTCGAGTTCGCGCCGCGCCTCCTCGCGCCGGCCGGCGCGGACGAGGGCCAGGCCCAGCTGGTAGCGGGCTTCCCCGAGACTCCCATCGATTTCCAGGGCCTTCTCGAGATGCGTGACCCCCTCGCTGGCGCGGCCGTCGGCGACGAGGGCCCTGCCCAGGGCCAGGTGAGCCCTCGCGAAGCCGGGAGAGACCCTCACAGCCTCTTCCAAGTGCTCGATCTCCTTGGACCGCACTCCTTGCGCGTTGTAGGCCCTGCTCAGGTTGAAGTGGGCGTTGGCGAGGGCCGGGTCCAGCGCCAGCGCCGCCCCCAGCTCGCGAATCGCCTCGTCCGGGTCGACGACCACCAGCACGCCGCCAAGGTTCGCGCGGGCTTCGGCGTACTCCGAGTCGAGGCGGATGGCCGCCCGGAATGCTGCCAGGGCCTCCTCTGTCCTGTCGGTCTGGGTGAGGACGAGCCCGAGGTTGTTCAACGCCTCCGGATAGTCGGGTCGCCGACGGATCGCCTCCCGGAAAGCCTCTTCGACTTGCTGGGGGTCTGCACCAGCCTTCCCCAGGAGCCGGCCCAGCACGTTGTGTGCCCGTGGGCTGTCCGGGCTCTTCCGGAGCACCTCCCGCAGGGCGGAGATGGCGAGGTCGAGATCCGGTATGGGTCCGGCCGGTTCCGGGATGTTGAGTGCCGCTTCGAACTGGCCGAGCGCCAAATCGCCTCGCCCTTCCGCCAGAAGAACCACTCCCAAGTCGACATAGGGTCCGGGCAGCTCGCGGTTCAGCGCGATGGCGCGCTGCAGGTAGCGCATCGCTTCGCCGTTGCGGCCCTGCTCCCTATAGGCCATCCCGAGCGACGCGCACGCCTCGGGCAGGGCGGGGTCGAGGCGCGCCGCCTCCTCGAGTTCGGAAATCGCCTCGGCTCGCTCGCCGCGGTACCAGAGCGCCAGGCCAAGGTGGTAGCGTGCTTCCGCCGAGGCCGGTTCGAGTTCCACCGCCTCGCGGAGGTGGCGAATCGAGCCATCGAGATCCCCTTGTCGGCCAAGCAGGTAGCCCAGATAGCTGTGCGCCGGCGCGAAGCCAGGGAAGAGTGTCAGGGCCTTGGCCAGCTCGGAACGGGCGGACTCGACATCGCCGGCATCCGCGGCAGTCCGGGCTGCTGCCAGGCGGTCCGACGCTGGCCCGGACTGTCCGGGGCGTCGCTCGACGGGCCGCCTCGAGCGGGCCGCAATCCTCTTCAGCGCCTGGCCCAGCCCGTAATAGGACTCCGCCTTCTCCGGATCGAAGCTGAGCGCAGTCTCGTACGCGGACGCGGCCTCGCTCGGATTGCTGGCGACGAGCGTCTGGCCGATCTGGTGGTGGACCTCGGCGAGCGACGAAGGGGCGAGTTCGTCGGGAGCCGCGCGGTTCTGGCTGCGTTCCAAGACCTCGCGGAACTCCCGGCTCGCGAGCGCGCCTTCCCCGACCGTTCGCAGCGAGACTCCCAGGTTCATCCGGATCTCGAGGTTGTCCGGGTCCAGGGCGACGGCCCGCCGGAAGGCGCCGACGGCCGCTTCGGCCTCGCCGGTCTCGGCAAGCAGCGTTGCCAGGCTGTTGTGGGCCCTTACGAGGTCGGGGTCGAGCTCGGCCGCGCGGCGGAAACGGGCGATCGCACGCGCGAATTCCTTGCGCTGCTGGTAGGCGACGCCCAGCCAGTTCTGGGCGAGCGCCGAGCGAGGGTTCCGCTCCACCAGATCCTCGAGAACCTCGATCGAACGCCCCCACTCCCCGGTCCGTTGTAGCAAGAGGCCGAGTTCGAGACGCGCTTCCTCGAATTCGGGCTGCAGCCGCACCGCTTCCTCCAACTCGCCGATTGCGTCGTCCAACTGCCCGGCATTCCGCAGGGCGAGGCCAAGGTTGAACCGTCCCTGCGAGGACCGCGGCTGCAGGGCGACGGCTCTCCGGAACGACTCCAGGGCGCGATCGAGTTCGTCCTTGTTGCTCAGGGCGATACCAATTGCGATATGGGTCTGGGCCTGCGCCGGCGCAGCCTTCAATGCTTGCTGGAATTCGGCGATTGCCGGATCCCACAGGCCCTGCTCCATCAGCGCGACGCCCCGGCCGTAATGGTCGGCCGCCCGGTCCTGCGCCACGGCCGGGACCGCTCCGAACCAAGCCCCGAGCCAACCGATCAGCAGGCGGGCTGCGACCGCCTTGGTTCGTCGCCACCCCCCGATGCGCGGGCGCGGATTCCATCTGCGGAGACGATCTTTCATGCGCTTTCGGATCGACCGTTCCTAGTGGGGATTCAGGAGAGTGCGCACCAACTGGGCTTTCTCCTCCTCCTCGCGCAGTCCCTCGGCGATTGCCAGATGCCGCTTCGCCTCGTCACGCTCGCCCATTCGGACGAGCAGTTGCCCGAGCTGGTAGTTCGCGCGAGCCGATTGCGGATCCAGCCCGAGCGCAATCTCGAGGTTCCGCCGGGCCTCGTCGTACCGCCGTGCCCGGACTTGGGAGATTGCGAGGCCCTCGTAAGAGAGGGAATGCTCCGGGTGGCTCTCAAGAATCTTCGCGAACAGCCGAATTGACTCCTCGGTCCTTCCTTCCTTCTGGGCGATCATTGCCAGGTAGTAGTGGGAGAGCAGCTGGCCCGGTTCCAGGCGGCAGCTCTCGCTCAGGTGCCGCGCGGCCTCGTCGAACTCGGACCGCAGGTAATGGACCGAGCCCACTGCGTACTGCACTTGCGCGTCGCTTGGATTCTCTGCGAGGAGCCCCTCGTACAGCGCTAGGGCGCGGTCGTACTGCCCAGCTGCGCCGTAAGCCGTTCCTAACCAGTACCGGGCCGCCCGCTGGCCGGGCCGCAACTCCAACGCCCGGGCCAGGGCCGTCTTCGCGTCCTCGATGAATTCCAGTCGCAGCGCCACTGTTCCGAACGCGAACTGGATCTCCGCGTCGTCCGGGGCCTCCAGCTTGGCCCGGATCAGGTACGACAGCGCCTTGTCCAGTTCGTTCAGTCGTTCCGCGATGCGCGCCACCTGTCGCAACGCTGGCACGGACCGGTCGTCGAATCCGACAGCGAGCTCGTAGTTCTCGGATGCCCTCGCCAAGTCGCTCTCGAGCAGGTAGAGGCCTCCGAGATTGAACGTGACCTCGTAGGAGCCGAGTCCCTCGCGCTTGAGTCCCTCCAGGATCCCGATTGCCTCGGCGTTCAGCCCGGCCCGCGAGATCGATAGTGCGAATCGGACCGCGGCGTCGCTCGGAACACGGGTTAGAGCCTCCCACTCCCGGGCGAGTTCGCGGACGATCTCACGGTTACCCAGGCCTGCGTGAGAGCGTGCTAGCAGAATCAAGCCCTCGGGCTCGTCGCGGAGCTGGTCCTCCAATGGCCCAGCCATTTCCAGAGCGGCCCGATGGTTGCCCCTGCCGCTCTCGATACGGGCTAGCGCGAGGCGTGCATCGCCGTTGTCGGAGGCAGCCTCCAGGACCCGCCGGTACGCCTGCTCCGCGCGCTCACCGTTACCGGCTAGCGCGTAGGCGTGCGCGAGGTTAAGGCGGGCCCCGAGCAAGCCCGGGTTGGATTCCAACGCGCTCTCGAGCAGCGCCCTGCCCTCTTCTATGCGGGCCTGCTGCAGCCTAATCGACCCGATCACGGCCTGCGCCACCGGCTTGGTGGCAGGATCCGCCAGGGCTAGGGTGGCCTCTGCCTCCGCCGCCTCGAGTTCGCCTTGCTGCATGAGCTGCACGGATCGCTGGAGGTGGCCTGATGGCTCGGTCGCGGCTCCCGCTAGGAGCTCGATCGCGGTTGCTAGCCAAGCCACCGCGACCGCCTGCGCGAGCCGGGTCGACCGCGTCACCGGCGCCCCCGAATGGCAGTGCCCCTTCTGCTCCGACGCGCTGCGGGCCCGCGGCCGGGCGGGGATTCCAGCCGCGCTCCCCTGCCGCGCGACGGCCGTGCCACCCGATCGGTGGCCTGCATAATCACCACCGCGCAGCCCCGTCTCATACCCTCGCGCCAAGGCAGGCCGCTGCATCTTGCAGACCGTCCTTGAGGGGCCCGCGGGCGGCGCATTCACAGAATAGCCAAGCGTGTCCGGGTGGGCAATGCGACTTTCTCTCACAATCGGCCTGGATGCGCTTGGCCCTCGTCCGCGGCCTGCGTCCTACCGCTACCGCTCGCGATCGCCTGCGGCCGGAAAGCCACCGGCCACGGCGAGACCGCGCTCCCCAATCCGACCTTGCCTGGCGTCCCGACAGTTTGGGATCCTGTTGGCCGGCTGGCGTGCCGGATCCAGGTACGCCGGACATACTCCTCGTAACCGGAGCGGATCACCATGGCCGAGACCAGTCGACGCGATTTCATCAAGGGTGTGGCGGGGGCCGTGCCGGGATTCGCTGCGGGAGCGTGGCTACAGTCCCTTGGCTACGCCCAGTCGACGGGCGGCCCGGCTAAGGTCTACCTCAATGCGAGGCGGAAGCGGGCCTCGATGGACCCGCGTCTCATGGGCGCCTTCCTGGAGCACCTCGGGCGTGCGATCTACGGTGGCGTGTACGAGCCCGGATCCCCGCTTTCGGACGCCAGCGGATTCCGGTCGGACGTGCTTCGCGAGATGCAGGAATTGAAGTGCCCGATCATGCGCTATCCGGGCGGCAATTTCGTCTCAGGCTACGACTGGCTCCACGGCGTCGGGCCCAAGAACGACCGGCCGACCGTGTTGGAGCGCGCATGGAACTCGATCGAGACCAATCAGTTCGGAACCGACGAATTCATCGAGTGGTGCAGGTTGGTAGGTACCGAGCCGCTGTTGGCGACCAACCTCGGAACCGGGACGCCCGAGACGTCGGCGGCGCTCGTCGAGTACTGCAACGTCGAGAAGGGCACCCGCTGGAGCGACCTGCGCAGGGCGCACGGCTACGAGCGCCCGCATGCCGTCAAGACCTGGTGCCTTGGCAACGAGATGGACGGCTGGTGGCAGATCGGGCACATGCCTGCCCGCGAGTACGGGCGCAAGGCGAGGGATGCCGCGCGCCAGATCCGTTCGGTGGATCCGACCACCGAACTCATCGCCTGCGGGTCGAGCGCGCCGTTCATGCCGACCTACCTGGCCTGGGATCGCGAGACCCTTGAGGAGTGCTATCCCGAGGTGGACGGCCTCTCGCTGCATCGGTACTACGGCAACACCCAAGAGGAGACAGGGGAAGACTCATCTCGGTTCGTCGCGTTGAACTTGGACATGGACATGCAGATCCAGGAGACCATCGCCGTCTGCGACTACGTGCGTGGGCTGCTGAAATCGCCCAAGCGCCTGTGGCTCTCCTTCGATGAGTGGAACGTTTGGTACCGCGCCCGGAGCGGCGACCATCTCAACGGACGAGGGGAGTTCGCGCCGCCGCTGCTCGAGGAGGTCTACAACCTCGAGGACGCGCTCCTGGTGGGGGGACTGGTCAACACGCTGCTCCGCCAGTCGGAACGAGTCAGGATTGGCTGCCTCGCCCAGATCATCAACGTCATCGCCGCCCTGGTCACCAGCGAGGACGCCGTGCTGAGGCAGACGATCTACTACCCCTACTCGTGGGGGATCAAGTACGCGAAGGGCGATGTGCTGGACGTGCTCGTGGAGTCCGAGACCTATCCGATCACCAGAGGATACAGCGCGAGTTATTCCGACGCCCGCTTGGCAAGGACCGAGTCTGCTCCGTATCTGGACGTCGCGGCGACGCTCGATCCGGAGAGCGGCGCCTGCAGCGTGCTGCTGCTCAACCGAGATCTCGACAGGGAGCGTGACGTCGAGCTGCGGCTCGACGGAATCACGCCGACGCGGGTTGTGGAGGCGGAAACGATCACGGGTGCGGACCTCAAGGCCGTGAACACCTTCGAGCATCCCAATAATGTCGCGGGACAGGAACTCGAGGCTCCGAGTCCCGGCTCGACGATGACGCTCCGGCTCCCGGCGCGATCCTACACGGCGATGCGGCTGGCTACGGACTGAGGTCCGCCGCGCATGCACCCTTCTCAGACGCTGCCCTTGCGCATCTCCTCGGCTAGGTAGTCGGTCGCCCGCCACGCCAGAGCAAGGATCGTTAGCGTCGGGTTCTTCTCTGTCGGGGTTGGGAAGGCGCTGCCGTCCGTCACGAACAGGTTGGGCACCTCGTGCATCTGCATGAACCCGTTCAGCGCAGACCGCTTCGGGTCGTCGCCCATTCTGCAGGTGCCGTGCTCGTGGATCGCAGCCCCAAGCTCGTCCAGGTCGCCGCGGGTGTAGGGGAGCGGCTCCGCCTTCATCGCGTGCAGGATCTCTTCGACTACGTCGTACATCCGAGGTACCATCTTGCGCTCGTTCTCGCCGAGCTTGTACTCAATCCGGATGGTCGGCACTCCGAAGCGGTCCGGCGGCGTTCCGTCGACGCTGATCCGGTTGTGCCGGTACGGCAGGACTTCCCCGTACGGATGCAGCTGAATCAGGGCCGGGTACCGACGCTGGACATCCTGCTTGAAGTCCAGCCCGAATCCCGGCAGCTGCTTTGCGAACTGAGCGTTGTTGCCGCAGCCGATGCCCCACAGCTGGATGCCGAAGCCACGCAGGTAGTCGCGATTTTCCTCGGGGCTCTCGAACCTGGGGATGTAGATGTGGCCGCCCGAGATTCCGTCGTCATTCGTCGCAGGCCGGCCGTACAGCTGCGGGGCGAACGCACGGACATGGAAGCGGAACTGCTCGCAGAGGTAGCGGCCGATCACGCCGGACCCGTTGCCGATCCCGTTCGGGTATGCCTGGGACTTCGAATTGAGAAGGATCCGTGTGGAGTCCACGGCGGAAGCGGCGAGCACGACCCGCTTGGCCGGGACCGTCCGCTCGTCGCCCGTCAGGCGGTCGAAGTAGCGCACCCCGCTGGCTCGTCCTTCGTCATCGACCAGGATGTGCGAGACGATCGCGTTCTCCGTGAGTTCGAGGTTCCCTGTCTCGAACGCGTCCGCCAGCAGGTAGTCCGGCGAGTTGAAGAAGGCGCCGATGTCGCACCCGCGTCCGCAGGCCCCGCAGTAATGGCACTTCGCGCGGCCGTTGTAGTCCTGCGTCAGGACCGCCCTCCGGCCGCGCACGACCTTGTACCCCGCCCTCTCGGCCCCCTTGCGGAGCAGGACCTCCCCGCAGCGCAGGTTCGGCGGTGGCAGGTGATGGCGCGACCCCGGCAGGAACTCGGAGTCGTCGTCCCCGCCGCACACGCCGATGAGCCGTTCGACGCTGTCGTAGTACGGCGCGATGTCCCGGTAGCGGATCGGCCAGGGTATCTCCCAGCCGTCGATGGCCGGTTCGGATAAGTTCAGGTCGCTGTAGCGCAGGGACACGCGGCCCCAGATGTTGGTCTTGCCGCCCACCCCCCAGACGCGGCGGAGGAGGAAGCTCTGCCCTTCCGCCGTCTGGTACGGGCTCTCTCGCAGCGGTAGCGTCTCGAAGCCGGGCGGCCGCTCGCCACGGCGGCGGCGCTCGCGGGCTTCCCACGGCTTGACGTGAGACCAGAAGCTCGATCGTTCGAACTTCGCGCCGGCCTCGAGCACCAGTACCTTCGCGCCCTTGCGTGTGAGATTCCACGCCGCCATGCCTCCGCCTGCACCGCTGCCGACGATCACGACGTCGTACTCGGGGGACGCCATCAGTCCGCATCCTCCAGCTCGTGCTCGTCCGTGCAGCCCGGGAACTCGGCTAGGTAGGTGTTTCCTTGGTAGCCCAACTCCTCGACGAGACCCGTCTCTGTCGCATAGTAGGCGTCGATCGTCAGGCCCTTGAGCGTCTCGAAGAAGGCCCGTTCCGTCCCTTCGGCCTCGCTGTAGCGCGTTAGCAGCGTGACCTGGCCGTCGGCATCCATCTCCTCGAAGCCGCCGGCGCGCAGGGCCGTCATGCCATCCCGAAGGATCGCGGCAAGCTCGTCCCTCCTGCCGAGATCCTCGTCGATCATTGCGTGGACACCGACTTCCCGCGCACCTGGAGTCCGTGATGCCGGGAGGATGATGTCCACCAGCGTGCCGAGCAGGCGGTAGTCTCCGGGCGAGAATGTCTGCGGGACGTATCGGCCCTGCGCGGCCAGCGACCCGGCCGACAGCCCCGCGGTGATCGTGACGAGCGCCTCGCGACGAGTTGTCAAGGGCATGCGAGACTCGATTATACGGGCAAGCCAGTACCGTCTCGCTGTATCATTGCGGAGTGCTGGAAACAGGCTTGGCTTTCGAGCGAAAGCACATTGTGCGACGTGACGACTGCATCACGTTCCTTGGCGCTGACGTGCAGCCGTCGTTGGCTACGCCGGCGATGATCCGGTGGATGGAGTTCTGCTGCAGGGACGGGATCCTGCCGCACCTCGACGAGGGCAGCGACAGCGTGGGGGTCAACGTCAGCGTCGAGCACCTAGCCGCAACGCCGATGGGCCAGGAGGTGACCTACTCGGCAAGGGTTGCGGATGTGGACGGCAGGAGGGTCACTTTCGAGGTCGAGGCTTCCGACGGCACCGAGGTGGTCGGGCGGGGTACGCACGTACGCTTCGTCGTCGACGTGAAGCGGTTCGCGGCGCGGCTGCGCAAGAAGTTCGGCTAGGTACGGGCCGAGCCCCGGGGATCGAAGCATTCTCCCGGCGGTGGTCTCGCCTCAAGGCATGGCTCCTGGATACAGCCGTCGTTGCTGGGTAGCGCCGCCACGATGTGGCTTCGGCCTCTGCGGAAGTCCGATCATTCGGTGCCAGCACCAGCCGGCCCCCGTCAGTTGTTGTCGGGCCGGCTCGGATTGGATGGCGAGCCCTTCCTCCGGGGTCACCGAACCGATCAAGTTCACCATTGCCTCCCTCGACGCCGGTGGCCGACGGCGCCAGTTCCGGGCGACTTCGCAGGCCGTGTGGTGCTCGATCATGGTCTACTTGCACGTGCCCGGCAGCAGAAATCGGCTGACAGCGACACCCAGCAAGACCCTCGTCTGACAGCGCCCGTCTGGAGCCGGACCCGGCCCGTGATGGGTGTATTGGGACGACCGTTTCAGCCATGCCCGGGTGCTCAAGCCTCGGGCACGCTAAAACTATCTCTAACGTCTTGATAAATAACGGGTTATGCTTCGCCTGCCCAGTGCTCAACGCGACACTGATGATGGTCCCCTCTGCGAATCCAAGTCGATCCGCCGTGCCACCGCATTGCGCGAATTGCGCTCCGTGAACTAGTGCCTGCGATTCAGGCGTGGTCTTGCCGCGCCCGGTCGCGTTCAGTCCTAGGCCCCTTGCGAGCCTGCCGCGGGAACGCGCTCCAAGCGGCGCAGCCAATCTTTGAATCGAGGACACTCGCTTCGCATCGTCTCGATGCCGATTTCCAGTGCTGCGACGTTGCCGTAAAGAGGCTTCTCGTACCCCCGAATCAGGCGCTTCAAACGCTTCGACGGTGCTCCGTCCGGAGAGTCGTTAATTTTCTCAGGATTACGGAAACGATCTCGGATCTTGCGTAGCTCACCACTCAAATCTGGGCGATCAATGCCTTGTCCAAACGCGTCGCAGTCGCTGAAGAGCAGAGCCTCGAACTCATGCATCACTACGTATGGGACAAATCGCTTGCGGTCAAAATTCGATCCCATTTTCATTGCGATATCGTCTGATAGACACTTCTCAACATTCTTGCCGTTGTCGGGGTACTTGCCGTCGGACGCTCGCTTCCGACCGGGCCAGGCTCCCTTCCCGGTTGACGGCATGCGATAATAGTCTACCATTAGGGCTATCGTGAGGCCTCTATCTTCGCGCAAGTTGCTCACGACTTCGGTTCGAACCGACGACCATGCCCTCACGCCTCCCCGGTGAGACTTCTTCCGGGCGTTACCCATCAGACGTGCCCTAACTGTCGTCCACCCGAATCCCTCTCGGAGGTGAGGGGAGATCAGCTCGTTGACAAACATCTCCTCGGTTTGACCCTCTACGTGTACAAGTAAGCGTGACGGTGCGGTTCTTGTCACTCTTAATCCTCCGGCGCAGGTCGTCCTCCAAGGTAGTTCTTTTCCCATAATTGGCCGAGACTATAGTCCATTAGCCAAGGTTTCAAGTCGTCTGAATCGAGCCTGCTGATCTCAGTTGCGCCACGACTTCGCTCCGCTACCAATACAGATTCTGGGTCAAAATCATCAAGCAGGAGAGAGGATTGTGTTGCGATGACTAATTGCGTGTCGACGGATGCTTGCTTGATAAGAGCTGCTAGCATGCCAATTGCGTACGGGTGAAGGCCGAGCTCCGGTTCGTCCAGTAAGATCACGCTAGGTCGCAGTTCCGCAGGCTGCAAGAGTAGCGTAGCCAGCGCGATGAATCGTAGTGTGCCATCTGAGAGTGACGAGGCGTTGAGATATGTGTTCCAACCTCGGTGCCGCCACTCCAATTGGATCTTGTCATTGTTCAATGCTTGGGGCCTCAGGTTGAAGCTGTCGAAGAACGGAGCCACTTGTCGGACAATACGACAGATGAAGTTGAAGGAATGCTTGTGGTTTCTGGATAGCAGGTACAGGAATGCAGGGAGATTCGAACCGTCAGCATGCAACGACCGATTATCGTGGAGATCCGATGTCTTCTTCATCGGAGAAGTGAAGCCAGTATCGTGAAAGTGATACGTCTTCCAAGCACGAATTCTGCTCTGAACGATCTGTGACACCGGAAGGCTTTGTGCTTGACTGATTGCTGCTACTCTAGGGTCGAATTCGGCAATCGTCTCTTTAGAGCGCCCGGATTTGTCCGTGCGTGAGTGCCATTCAGTTGCGGGCGATAAGCTGTCTCCAGAAGTTGAAAGCAATTTGATTTCATATTGATATTTATTGTCATTTGTGGAAACACGGACACTCAGTTCGTCTGTTGTCTTCGAGCCGAAATAGAGTATCCGGTCCGCGCCCCCGTGACGGATCACATATTGCCTTGTCCGACCTTCAAGAATCTCGCGAAGAAATGAGAACGCGCCAATGAAGTTTGACTTGCCGGACCCGTTGGCACCGATCAGGATATTGATTGGCTGAAGGTCGCACTTGACGTGCTTTATGCTCCGGAAGCCCTTGATTTCGATCGAGTCCAGAAACGTCATCCGCAGTGGTCTCGCATTATGTCCCTACGAGGAGCAGTCACCGGCCAGAGCGCGTCCGAGGCAACCCTGGGGGAGACGTGCGGGCGCCCCACATTAGGGGAATCGGCTCAATTGTACATCGGGTGCGTGGCCGTTGCGGCGAGGTTGCAGGGTCCGCCCGTATTGCTGCGTGCCAGGCAGTCGGCGGCAACTCAAGACTCGTCGTTCCCGCGGGCCCTTGGCAGGCGTGGGGTCAGGAACAGCCGACCAGCCTGTGGGCAGCGGTTCCGGATCCCCGGAGTGAGGGGGCCTGCTGGCAGTCCGCCGGGCGCTTGCCGTCGCTTCGAGGGGCCGTCACGGCGAGTCGGGGAGTCGGCAATGGTGCGGATTCCGATGAAAGTGAACGCAGTTCCGGAGGAGAGTGCATGCCTCTCCCATCTGGTCCCGATCGCCTCCACAGCATCTAACCGCAGGAGTGCACATTGGGCACGATTGGGGGCCGGACCGAAGATCGGCGAGCCAGGGTTGCCAGAGTCCAGATGGGCATCGGCAACAGCGATTGGAGCCTGGAGCCAACGCATGCGCTGGCGTGCAAGCGGTCCGGGATGCCGAGCTCAGTGGGCGGGCAGGTCGCTCGAACCCGTTAGGCTGATGTCGACCGCACGGGCCGCCTTGCGTCCTTCGGCGATCGCCCATACCACTAGCGACTGCCCCCTCCGCACGTCACCGGCAGCGAAGACCTTGGGGGCGGACGTCTGGAAGTGGTCGAAGCCGGCCTTCACGTTGCCCCGGCCGTCCTTGTCGAGGCCAAGCTGCTCGACCAGGCCCTCGTGGACGGGATGTACGAAGCCCATGGCCAGTAGCACGAGGTCGGCCGGCACGACAAACTCGGAGCCCGGGATCTCGTCGAACCGGAAGGGGCGCCGGCCGGTCTGCGGATCGGGCTCGGGCCAGCGCAGCCGCACAGCCTTGAGCGCCTTGACGTTCCCGTTCCCGTCCCCGACAAACTCCTTGGTATTGACGGCGTAGTCCCGTACGTCGCCCTCCTCGTGGGAACTCTCCACCTTGAACGTGAACGGCCAGTTCGGCCAGGGCATCGCCCCTGGCTCCTCGCGATTCAGCGGCGGCTTTGGTAGCAACTCGAACTGGTGGATTCCGACAGCCCCCTGCCGGCGCGACGTGCCAAGGCAGTCCGCTCCGGTGTCACCGCCCCCGATGATCACCACGTTCTTGCCCTTGGCTGTGAGATCGAATTCCGGGTTAACCGGGCGGCCCGCCACGCGCCGGTTCTGCTGGGGCAGGAAGTTCATCGCGAAATGAATCCCGTTCAGGTCGCGACCGGGGATCGGCAGGTCGCGGGGGTGCTCCGAACCGATGCAGAGAACTACCGCGTCGTGATCGGCGAGGAGCTTGCCCCCCTCCACGGACTGGCCTATGTGCTCGCCGCAACGGAATACGATGCCTTCGGCTTCCATCTGGTCGACCCGCCGGGCGACCAGGTGCTTCTCCATCTTGAAGTCCGGGATCCCGAGCACCAGCAGGCCCCCGGGCACTTCGTTCTTCTCGTACACAGTCACCGTGTGCCCGGCCCGATTGAGCTGCTGCGCGGCGGCGAGGCCCGCCGGCCCGGAACCGACGACAGCTACGTGGAATCCGGTTCGGCGGGCGGGCGGCTCGGGCTTGATCCAGCCTTCGTGCCAGCCGCGGTCGGCGATTGCCTTCTCGATGGACTTGATCGAGACCGGGTCGTCGTTGATTCCAAGCACGCAGGCCGCCTCGCACGGGGCGGGGCAGATTCGCCCTGTGAATTCCGGGAAGTTGTTCGTGGAGTGCAGCACGCGCAGCGCTTCGGCCCAGCGACCCCTATAGACGAGGTCGTTCCAGTCCGGGATGATGTTGTTGATCGGACAGCCCGAGTGGCAGAACGGGATGCCGCAATCCATGCAGCGCGCGCCCTGGACCTTGAGCTGGGGCTCGTCCAGCTGGTCCATGACCTCATTCCAGTCGCGGACCCGTTCGCCCACCGAGCGATACGGCGTCGTCTGGCGCTCGAATTCCATGAATCCAGTGACTTTGCCCATATGCGGTTCCTCCCGGTTCGCCGATCGCCGCGGCAACGAGGCTCGCCGGCAACCTGTGCGACGTCAGGGAATCGTCTTCGGGTGGGAGCTGCCGCGACAGTTGCGTGCCGGAACGCCCTCTCCGTGGGCGTCCCGGTCAATCCCCCGCCCTTAGACTAGGATAGCGACTCGACGGAGGGACGATCCAACACGGTCGAAACCTGCCAGATCGCGCCGTTGCCTTGCAGGAGGAGGCATCGAGGGAATGAAGAGATTGATCCGCATTGTGGCTTGGTGCGCCGTCTGCCTCCTAGCCCTCGTGATTGCCGCGAGCTTTCACCCCACCGTCCGGAGCGTCTACCGCGCGTTCCGGCCAAGCACTGCGTACGACGTTCAGCCGCCAACCCTTCCGGAACTGGCGGACCCTGCGGTGCTCGTATTCTCCAAGACGAATGGATTCCGGCACGTGGAGGGCATTGCGGCTGGTCTCGATGCGCTTCGGGCCATCAGCGAGCGAAGGGGCTGGTCCCTCTTCCACACTGAGAACGGCGCCGTATTCGATGCCAGTTTGCTCGCTAGGTTCCGGGTCGTCGTGTGGCTCTGCGCGAGTGGCGCGCCCTTGGATGCGCCGCAGCGCTTGGCGCTGCGGAATTGGATCGAGGGCGGAGGAGGCTACGTGGGGGTCCACGCGGCAATGGACGGCTCGCACGTCTCTTGGGAGTGGTACGTGAGGGATGTTGTAGGTGCCGGCTTCATCGGCCATCCCTTGGCGCACCAGACCGCAGCGGTGCGCGTCGAGCGGCCCGACCATCCTGCCGTGCGAGGCGCCGCTGCGTCCTGGGAGCATCTGGACGAATGGTATTCGTTCGACCGCAGTGTCCGAGGCGATCCGGGAGTGGAGGTTCTGGCGTCTGTCGACGAAGCGACTTACGACCAGCAGTTGCGGCTCCTGTGGGTGGACCGGAGTCTTTCTATGGGCGACCATCCCATCATCTGGACCCGACAGCCGGGTTCTGGGCGGGTCCTCTTGTCCGCTCTTGGTCACCGTGCCTCGGCTTACCGTGACCCCAATCATCTGGCGATTCTCGAGAGCGGTATCGAATGGGCCGGGAATCTCGCGGAGCCGGTACCCGAGTAGCGATCGCCTGGAGTCCGACCGATCCGGCGCCTGCCCTTGTCGTCAGTCGCCCGGACTGGCCCTTGCCTTGGCTGCGGAGCCCGCATTGTCGAAAGGCGCCATGCCGGGTTCGGGCTGCGATGGCTCGATGAGGGGCCCGCGTCGCGACGATCACGCGCTTTGGGCATAGACTAGGAGCCGGCAGGTACCAGTGAGACTACTGAAGGTATGGCCCCTCGCTCTTGCGACGGCGCCCGCGGCACTCTGCCAGCCCGCCGTTCCGAGCGCAGCGCAGGTCGAATTCTTCGAAGAGCGGATCCGGCCCCTGCTGGCGCAGAACTGCTACGCGTGCCACAGTTCCCGGGCCGCCTCGGTATTCGGGGAACTCCGCTTGGACAGTCGCGAGGCTCTCTTGCAGGGCGGACGGTCCGGAGAGGCCGTAGTGCCGGGGAGTCCGGATGCCAGCCGGGTGATCCAGGCAGTTCGCCATGACGGACCTATCTCCATGCCGCCGGCCGGCAAGCTGAGCGAGCGGCAGATCGCCGACCTTGTCGAGTGGGTGCGGCAGGGTGCGCATTGGGCGCCGGACCTGGCAGGGGATCCCTCCGCCGTCGCCGGAGGCGAACGCGACGGCGCGGCCGAGCACTGGGCGTGGCAGCCGCTAGCCGAAGTCGCCGTGCCCTCCGTGCGCGACGAGCGATGGCCGCGGGGCGACATCGATCGCTTCGTCCTTGCCCGTCTGGAGGCGCGCGGAATGGATCCCGTCGGGCCGGCGGACCGCCATGCCTTGCTGCGACGGCTGGCGCTGGACCTGACCGGCCTGCCGCCGACACCGGACCAAGTCGTACGGTTCACGTCCGACGCGTCGCCTGCGGCGCTAGAGTCGGCGGTGGACCGCCTCCTGGCGTCTCCGGCCTTCGGGGAGCGATGGGGACGCCACTGGCTGGACCTCTCCGGGTACGCGGATACCCTCGGGCTTGGTCGGCGAATTCCGGCAAGGCATGCATGGCGCTATCGCGATTACGTGATCGATGCGTTCAACCGCGACAAGCCATACGACACCTTCGTGCGGGAGCAGGTGGCAGGCGACGTCCTCGAGTTCCGGAATGATCGGCAGCGTCGCGAGCAAGTGGTCGCCACGGGATTCCTCGCGATCGGGCCGTGGGCGCTGGTGGACCAGGACAAGGCCCAGTTGCAGATGGATGTCGTTGACAACCAGCTGGACACGCTGGGCAGGGCCGTGCTCGGACTGACTGTCGGCTGCGCCCGCTGCCACGACCACAAGTTCGATCCCATCCCCCAGAGCGAGTACTACGCGCTCGCCGGGATCTTCCGCAGCACCAGGACTCTCGACGGACGCCTGTCGGGGGTGTTCAGCGACGTCCACCGCGTTGCCTTGCCGGAGACGTCCGAAGAGATGCGGGAACGTGCCGAAAGGCTTGTCCTCTGGCACCGGCAATACGACGAGGCGTCGGAGGCCGAGCGCCTTGCGCAGCAGGAGGTGGAGCAGCTCAAGGCTGCCCTGGACGCTGTCGAGAGTGCGGAAGAGGGGGGCGTGGCCCGCAAGGAGGCTGCCGACCGCCTCGCCTCCGCGCGCAAGGAGGTTGCGACGCTGAAGACGGAGTCCCAGCGCATCCTGCACTACGGCAAGCCGGTCCCACCCACGGCCCTTGCTTTGGCGGACGACCCAGAGCCTGCGGACACCTCCATCCGGCTGGGAGGCAACCCGCACGCCCTCGGTGACACCGTGCCTCGTGGATTCCTGTCGCTCGTGGCGGTCGATTCAAGCCCCAAGATCGCCAACCGGCGGTTGATCGGGACCGGGTTCCAGAAAAGCAGCGGGAGACTCGAGCTGGCCGAGTGGCTCGCGGACGCCGGCAATCCCTTGCCTGCCCGTGTGATGGCGAACCGGGTCTGGAGTCACCTGTTCGGAGCCGGAATCGTCGCCAGCGTCGACAATTTCGGGCTGCTGGGCGAACGTCCCACGCATCCCGCCCTGCTCGATTACCTCGCGCTGAGGCTCCAGCGTCTTGACTGGTCCGTCAAGGGGCTCGTCCGCGAGATCGTGCTCTCCCGCGCCTACGGCCTCGCGGCATCCCATCAAGCGCGCGCTGCCGCCGAGGATCCCGAGAATCGCCTGCTCTGGCGTGCGAACCGCCGCAGGCTCGAAGCGGAGACAATCCGCGATGCAGTCCTGCTAGCCAGCGGATCGCTGGACAGGCGGGCAGGCGGGCCCAGCCTGCCGCTGGACTCGCGAGGGACGGTGCGCATGGTCCAGCCGCCCTTCCTCGTGAACAACATGGAGCTCAGCGACGACGTGCGATACCGGCGCACCGTCTACCTGCCGATCCTGCGCAAGTCGCAGCTGACCGAGGTCGACGTGCTGAACCTGTTCGATTTCCCGGATCCGAACACCGTCAAGGGCAGCCGGGACGTCACGACCGTCCCCACCCAGGCCCTGTACCTGATGAACTCGCCGTTCCTGATCCGCCAGTCGAAGGAGGCGGCCCGTGCCCTGCTGGCCGAGGCCAGCTCCTCGGACGAGGATCGGGTCAGGGAATTCCTGCTCAAGGCGCTCGGGCGGCCGGCAACGCACGAGGACATCGAGCGCGCAAAGGCCTTCCTGAGCGATACTGATGCCAGCCTGGGCCGAGAGGACGCATGGGCGCGCTACTGCCACGCGGTGTTCGCGTCCAACGAATTCCTGTTTCGCAGCTAGGCTATGCGACACGCAGTCATGAACCGTCGAGAGCTCCTTCGGACAACGGGATGCGGGTTTGGCCTCGTCGCGCTCCGCGCGATGCTGGCCGAGGGCGCAGCGGCCAGTACCGATCCGCTTGCGCCGAAGACACCCCACCACGCGCCGCGGGCGAAGCGTGTGATCTTCCTCTGGATGCAGGGCGGACCCTCCCAGGTCGACCTGTTTGACTTCAAGCCCGAATTGGCCAAGCGCGACGGCGCGAAGATGCCGTACACGCTGCCTTCGAACCGGTCGATGCCCGGCGTTGCCTATTCGAGGCTAATGGGGCCGATTGCAAAGTTCGCTCCTGCTGGCGAGTCCGGGATCCAGGTGTCGGAGCTCCTTCCCCGCCTGAGCCGCCACATCGACGACCTTTGCATCCTCAAGGCGATGCAGGCCGACAGCGAGGCGCATGCGCCGGCAGTGCGCCAGCTCCACACTGGCGCCACGCAGCTCGTTCGGCCCTCGATCGGATCGTGGGCGGCCTACGGTCTCGGCACGGAGAACCGCAATCTTCCGGCCTTCGTTACGATCGCCCCGAACCTGAACGGCGACGGCGGCAGCGTCCAGCTCTACGGGAACGCCTTCCTGCCCGCCGTCTATCAGGGGACCGCGCTGGGAAATTCCTCCACAGGCGCCAAGCAGGCCACGATCGGCTACCTGCAGGATCCCTCGATCCGACCGGAGGCGCAGCGCAGGCAGCTGGACCTGATTCAGGAGATGAACCGAGACCACCTGCAGCGGCATCGTGCCGATCGTCGCCTGGAAGGGGTGATCGAGTCCTTCGAGCTGGCCTTCCGCATGCAGGCCGAGGTGCCGTCCCTCGTGGACATCGCCGGCGAGTCCCAGGCGACGAAGGACCTGTACGGCATCGGCAAGCCGCCCACCGACGACTTCGGCAGGCAATGCCTGCTCGCCCGGCGGTTCGCCGAGGCAGGCGTCCGATTCGTCCAGATCACGTCCAACGGGTGGGACAGCCATGCAAATATCCGGAAGGCCCACCCGGATCGCTGCCGGTCCGTCGACCAGCCCATAGCCGGGCTCATTCAGGACCTCAAAGCGAGGGGCCTGTTCGACGAGACCCTGCTGGTGTGGTCCGGCGAGTTCGGGCGGACGCCCCATTACCAGGACTTGCAGGATGGCGCAGGGAGTGCCGAGACCTACGGCCGAGGGCACAATCCCTACGGGTTCTGCGCCTGGCTGGCCGGGGGCGGTGTGCGGGGTGGCATGACATTCGGGCAGCTGGACGAGTTCGGCTTCCAGGCGGTCGATGACCGCGTCCACATCCATGACTTGCACGCCACGATCCTGCACCTGCTCGGGCTGGATCACGAGCGGCTCACCTATCGTTTCAGCGGCCGCGAATTCCGCCTCACGGATGTCTACGGGCGAGTCGTGGAGGAGATTCTCGCCTGAGGCCCTGAAGCTCCGGGTCTCGCTGTCTCCGGGCCGGCCCGGGGCACGAAGCGCAGCGACGCGGAGTTGATGCAGTAGCGGCGTCGCGTGGGCGGAGGGCCGTCGCCGAAGACGTGTCCGAGATGCGACCCGCAGCGGGTGCACTGCACGGCGCGCCTGCGCACCCCCCAGCTGTTGTCCCACAAGACGCGGACGTTGGCGTCGGCCACCGGCTGGGTGAAGCTCGGCCAGCCGGTGGCCGACTCGTACTTGTCCTCCGACGAGAACACAGCCGTCGGACAGCCCGCACACCGGTACAGGCCGGCGTCGAAGAGCCCGTCGAAGCGGCCGCTGTAGGCGACCTCGGTTGCCCCTCCCCGGGCCATGGCGAAGCTGCCCTGCGGCAGCGCCTGTCGCCAGGCAGTGTCATTGCGGATGATTGACGGCAGCCGTCGAATCCGCAGGAAACGGCCCGCTTGGTCGAACTCCGCGATTTCCACCAGACCGCCGTATGTCTCGAACAGCGGCTCGACAGTGATGGTGAACGACGGAATATTGCACCCAGGCGCTACAAGAAGCAGCGCCGCGCCGATCACGAGCATCGGCTTGCAGGCCGGGGCCCTCGTCAGGGAACCAGACCTGGATCCCCCAGAATCGACCGAAATCGGCATACCATACGGGACGTCCGCCTGCGCAAGGCGCAAGGGTTCGCTTGCCTCGATTATGGAGGCGGCCGAATCGGCTGCGCGCCGGTGTGCCGGATCGACCCGAGCGACCCCAGCCTGCGGGCCCGGCGGCCTCGCTATAATGAAGGGCCTCCGGACATTCATGCCGTACCTCCAGAACCAGTTCGAACGGAATTTCATGACCACCTCGGTTGACTACGTGTTCAACTGGGCCCGCAAGTCCGCCATCTGGCCGCTCACGTTCGGACTCGCATGCTGCGCGATCGAGATGATCGCCTCCTCCACGTCGCGCTTCGACATCGCGCGCTTCGGAGCGGAAGTGTTCCGGCCGAGTCCCCGCCAATCGGACCTGATGATCGTTGCCGGCACGGTCACCTTGAAGATGTCCCCTGTGCTGAAGCGCATCTGGGACCAAATGCCAGAACCCAAGTGGTGTATCTCGATGGGAGCCTGCTCCTCCGTCGGCGGTCCGTTCAACACCTACGGCGTGCTTCAAGGCGTCGACAAGATCGTTCCGGTCGATGTCTACGTGACCGGCTGCCCGCCGCGCCCGGAGAACCTCTTCTACGCGCTCCTGAAGCTCCAGGACAAGATCGATCGCATGACGACGCTCGAGCGGCGGCCGACCCAGGTCCGCCTGGACGAGTCAATGCTGGCTGACTTCCAGAAGCGCGTCATGGTAGCCCAGACCCAGCAGCCGGCATAGGCTCGACGGCCTCTTTCCCCCCGGCCCTTCCTTATCGATCCCGCCGAGACGGTGGCGAATCGAGACCACTCACGGTAGAATTGCACCGTGACGCCGAGGCAGGTTTTCGGAACTCTTGCTGCTCTGCTGCTGGCAGGCGTTGCGGTCGGTCTCGCAGCCTCGCTGCCCGAACTGGCGCCGTTGACCGGGGCCCCGCCGCACCCGGCCGACAATCCCCCGACGGCTGCCAAGGTCAAGCTCGGGGAGGAGCTGTTCTTCGACTCGGTGATGTCCGGGAATCGCAGGCGAAGCTGCGGAACCTGCCACAAGCGGGAACTGCACTTCATGGACGGCCTCTCGCGCGGCTGGGGCCTGGACGAGAGCGAGCTCACACGCAAGACCCCGGGTCTGCTCAACGTCGGGTGGCAGCGCAGCATGTTCTTCGACGGCAGGACCAAGACGCTCGAGGAGCAGGTCTCCAAGCCGCTCGAGAATCACCGCGAGATGGACCTCGATCCGGACCAGGCCGTCGCCCGGATCCGTTCGGATCCGTACTACGTCAGGCTCTTCGAGAAGGCGTTCCCGGGAGAGCCGATTTCCTTCGACCTGGTTGCGAAGGCAGTCGCGAGCTTCGAACGGACGCTGGTCTCCTACGACAGTGACCTGGATCGCTACCTGCTGGGCGACGAGACCGCGCTCTCCCCGAGTGCCAAGCGGGGAATGGACTTGTTTCGAAACAAGGCGGGCTGCATCAAGTGTCACAACGGGCCGCTGCTGACCGACCATGACTTCCACTTCACCGGCGTCGCCGAGCGTGACGGCCACGAGAAGGCAGGGACGAAGTACAAGACACAGAGCCTGAGGGATGTCTTGCGACGCTACTCCTATATGCATAACGGGCGCTTGATGAATATCCGCCAGGTCATCGACCACTACGACCGAGGCGGATCCGCTCCCGAGGGCTTCGACGCGGAGATTCGTCCTCTCGGGCTCACCGACGGGGAGAAGGATGACCTTGTGTCCTTCCTGCGCTCCCTGAATGGTCGCGTGCATCGAATTCAGGTTGCGGATGCTGGCTCGGCCCCGGACTCTTCGACTCCTGCTCAGGGTTCGGCCCCGACGGCTCCGGACTCCGGCGAGTCCGGAGCGGCGGTCAATGACCCGAGCTACCTGAACCGCTAGGAAGTTCCTGACCCCAGCCATGGCGACGGTCCGGTCCGGGAGACAGCTCCCCTTGATCCTTGCGTCCGCCTCCCCCCGCCGCGTGGACTTGCTGCGGGAGGCGGGCTTCGAGTTCGAGCAGAGACCGGCCAACATCGACGAATCGGCCAGGCCTGGCGAGCCGGTCGAGCAGTACGTAAGGCGACTCGCAGAGGAGAAGGCGAGGGCCTCTTGGCGCCCCGGGGCCCGGAGCCTGGGCGCGGACACCGTGGTGGTGCTTGGCGAGCAAGTGCTCGGCAAGCCAAGGGACCCGCGACACGCCCGCACGATGCTGCAGAGCCTGTCCGGAAGGTCGCATCGGGTGCTCACCGGGGTCGCTGTCTTCGACGGCGCAACCTGCAGGACCCATTGCGAGGAAACCGTGGTGATGCTGCGCGAGGTGGGGGAGCGCGAGATGGCCGAGTACGTTGCCAGCGGCGAACCGCTGGACAAGGCCGGCGGGTACGGGATCCAAGGCGGCGCGAGCGCGTTCATCGAGTCCGTCGATGGCTCCTACACGAACGTTGTCGGACTCCCCGTGGATGCTGTCCGCGAGATGCTACGCTGAGTCCCCGTGCCCGAGCGGCCCGCCGTGTCGGTCGTCATACCGGCCCACAACGAGGAGGAGAGCATTCTCCCGCTCTTCGACCGCCTCGTCACGACCCTGGAAGGCACCGGCAGGAGCTTCGAGGTCATCATCGTCGACGATGCCTCGACCGATGGTAGCGTCGAGCTGCTACGACAACTGGCGGCGAACGATTCCCGCCTGAAGGCCGTGTGCCTTCGCCGTAATTCCGGGCAGACTGCGGCACTGGCCGCCGGCTTCGAGGCAGCCGCCGGCGAAGCCGTCGTCGCCATGGACGGGGACTTGCAGCATGCTCCGGAGGATATCCCTCTCCTGCTTGCCAAGCTCGATGATGGCTACGATCTCGCCAACGGCTGGCGGGAGAACCGCATCGACGGGCTGCTGACCCGACGCCTGCCTTCCAGGATCGCCAATTGGATGATCAGGAAGCTGTCGGGCGTCGAGCTCCGTGATTTCGGCGGGACATTCAAGGCCTACCGGTCCGACCTGTTGCGGCAGCTGCGGCTGTACGGAGACCTCCATCGCTTCATTCCGGTGCTGGCCGCACTGCACGGGGCCCGGATCGCCGAAGTCCCGATCCGGAACTTCGAGCGGGCCGCCGGACGCTCGCACTACGGACTGGGCCGCACTGTCCGAGTCTTCTTCGACCTGCTCACTGTCTCGTTCCTGGCACGCTACCTCACGCGGCCAATGCACCTCTTCGGGGCGATCGGGGTGCTTTGCGGAGGAGCGGGAGGGGCCGCCCTGGCTTACTTGGTCGCCAGGAAACTCCAGGGCGTCCACATCATGGTCGAGCACGGCCCCTTGCTCATCGCAGGGTCGGTGCTGGCCCTTACCGGCCTCCAACTCCTTTGTACAGGCCTTATCGGGGAGGTCTTGATGCGCACGTATTTCGAGAGCCAGGGGCGGCCCATCTACGGGGCCCGCGAAGTCATCTCCGGCGCTCCTCAAGCTCGCGACCGCGGGGCGCCCTAGCCGCAATCTTTGAATTAACGTTTACACGCCGATAATGCCGGAGGCCCCTAGCAATCCCATAACCTTGGGATAGATGTGCTGGCCGCGAACGGCGGCCCAGCGATCCGCGGTGTGCACCGCGGGGGGAGCAAGGAAACCAACCATGATTCACAGAAAGCAATTCATCTTTGTCGCGATCGCGCTGATGGTGTCATCCATGGCCGCCTTCGGGCAGGCGAACGAGAAGGCCCAGCAGCGTCGCGCGGCCATCAGCGAGGCAGTCAAGGCAATTGGCCTGGACCAGGACCAAGTCGCCAAGATCCGCGAGATACGTCGGGAGCGGCCGGCAGAAGGCGTTACCGGACGTGAGCGCAGGGAGTGGCGCGCGGGAATCACCGCAAAGCTGATGGCACTCCTGAGCGATGACCAGAAGGCCAAGCTGGACGAGGTGAAGGCTGCAGGGGCCGATTCGAAGGCCTTCGAGGGCTCGGTGCTGCTCGGCCTGGCCCAGAGGCCCAGGCAGAACTAGGTCCGTCCGCAACAGGTCTCCGGCCCCCGGTCCAGCGCGTAGCGGCGTGGGATGTGAGGGTCGGCAGCCTCCTTGATGCATTACGGGGCGGCTCCCAGTCCGGAACCGCCCCGGATTCCGGCCTTTGCATGCATGCGCCTCGGCGTCCGGGACGCCGCTACGAAGCTCCAGTCTGCCTCCAAGCCGCGACCGCTGCCGGCCCGCAGTTGAACGGCGGTCCCAAATTCGCGATGATGATGTGCTTTACCGCAACATGCGGGTCCGCATTCTCTATCACGACCGTTGCTTCGACGGTGCCTGCTCCGCCGCGTTATTCGCAAGCTTCGTAAGGCGGTCCCTGGCCCCTGACGCGGAGGTTGGATTCAAGGGCCTCTTCCACCGGGCCGACCAGCTATTCGACGAGGCCGGATTCGACGGTGACTTGAACGCGATCGTCGATTTCAAGTACTCCGCCTCCGATCGTGTGGACTGGTGGTTTGACCACCACCAGAGCGCCTTCCTTTCCGACGCGGATGCCGCGCACTTCCACGGCGACACGTCCGGAACGAAATTCTACGACCCCCACTACAAGTCCTGCACCAAGTTCATCGCCGACATCCTCGGGAGGGAATTCGGCTTCGACAGCGGCCACCTGGCAGATCTGGTGCACTGGGCGGACATCCTAGACGGCGCGCAATACGAGAGCGCGGAGGAAGCCGTGCTGATGAAGAGCCCGGCGCTGAAGCTCAACCTGGTGCTCGAGGCCGCCGAGCCGAACCTGACGACGGAAGTGATACCGCTGCTGGAGTGCGAGTCGTTCGACTCCATCGTGGAGCGCGCGGAATACAAGGCGGTGTTCGAGGCGCTCTACGCGCGTCACCTGAAGACGATCTCGCTGATCCGCGAATCGGCGACCTTCCGCAACGGGGTGGTGTCGTTCGATCTTGTGCAGGCGGGACTGAAGGGCTACAACAAATTCGTCCCGTACCATCTCTTCCCGGAAAGCATGTACACGGTGTCGGTGCTCGACGGTGGGTTCCGCGTCAAGGTTTCGGTCGGGTCGAATCCCTGGGCTCCCGAGTTCCCCGGCCACAACCTGGCCGAGCTCTGCGAGCGGTACGGAGGGGGCGGGCATCCTCGGGTCGGCGCTATCAGTTTCGGTCCCGAAGAGTTCGACCGCGCCCGGTCCGCTGCGGCCGAGATCGTCCGGACACTGTCTGCCAGCTGAGTCCGCGCCGGCCCTTCCTGTTCAGGACGAGCCGATCACTGCGATGCCTGCTTGGTCTGCGTCCGCAAGCAGGCCGGACTTGTCGAGCAGCAGGGTCTTGCCCGCTTGGACGGACACTGCGGTGGCATTCACCTGGCTCATCTTGCGGATGGTGCGCGGCCCGATGACCGGTACGTCGAAGCGCATGTCCTGGTTCGGCTTGGAAACCTTGACCAAGGTCAGCTTCCGCCCGCCCGCCAGTTCCCCTGCCCGGAGGAGAACCGCATCCGTTCCCTCCATGGCCTCGACTGCAACGCAGGCCTGCTCACAAATCACCACGCTCTGGCCGATGTCATGGCGAGCCAGGCCCCTGGCAACCTCCAGGCCGTACTCAATGTCCCGGACCTCGGACCGGGTCGGCTGCCGCCGGCCGTTCGGACCGCTCCTCGCCAGGCTGGGGGCGAGGAAATAGGTGGAGTCCAGGAGTGTGATCCCCTCGTCCTCGAGCACCCTGGCCACAGCGCCTAGCAGGGAGTCGGTGTTCTTCCGACGCAGCTCGTTCAGCACCTTTAGAAGCCGCCAGTCCGGTCGAATTGCCGAGAAGATCTGCTTGTGCTGGATGCGGCCGGCCATGAGCGCTTGGCTGACGCCCTCTGCCCGGAAGATTTCGATGAGCTTGGACAGCTGTCCCAGCGAGATCCAGTGGCAGCGGTCCGCTGCGCTCTCGATTTCTGCCGATGCCTCCTCCCGGACCGCGACCACGACGATGTCGTGGCCTCCCTCTCGCGCGGCACGGAGTGTTAGGAACGGGAAGTCGCCCCCGCCGGCGATCAACCCGTACCTCACTTGACGAACCCACGCTTCGATCCGGCGATGAACTCGCGGACCGTCGCGACTCCAGGCACCTCCTCGACCTCCGCAGCGACCCTCGCCAGGGCTTGCTCGGTGTTGAGCCCTGCCTTGGTGAGGATCCGGAAGACCTGGTGAAGGGCTCGGATCTCTTGCTTGTCGAAGCCTCGCCTCTCGAGGCCAACCTTGTTGACTCCGCGGATGCTCGGCTCCCTGTCGCTCACGACCAGCGAGTACGGCAGCACGTCCTGGGTGATCACGCTGTAGCCACCGATGTAGCAGTGCGCTCCGACGACGCAGTACTGGTGGACCCCGCAGTGCGCTCCGACCACGGCGTAGTCCTTCACCGTCACATGGCCTCCCAGCGTCGCGGAATGCGAGAGGATGCAGTGCGAGCCGACCAGGCAGTCGTGCGCTACATGGGCGTAAGCCTGGAGGAGATTGTCATCGCCGATGCTGGTCAGGCTGCCGCCGCCCTCCGTGCCGCGATGGATCGTGCAGAACTCCCGGACCTGGTTGCGGTCCCCGATTGCGGTTCGAGACTTCTCGCCCCGGTACTTCAGGTCCTGGGGCGCGACTCCCACCGTCGAGTACGGGTAGAAGGTATTGTCCTCGCCGATCTGTGTCGGCCCCTCCGCGAAGACATGCGCGATCAACCGAGTCCTCGCGCCGATGGTGACCTCCGGGCCCACGATGCAGTAGGGGCCGATCTCGGCGCTTGCGTGCACGCTGGCGGCCGCGTCAACGATCGCGCTCGGATGAACCGCCATCACCCGTGCGTGGCCGGCCGGTCGGCAATGCTGCACATCAGCACGGCTTCCGCGGCGAGCCGTTCGCCCACGTACGCCCGGCTTTGCATCTTGATCGCCGCCCCTCTCCTGCGCAGGATCTCGAGTTCCAGTCGGAGCTGGTCCCCCGGCGTCACCGGCGCTCGGAACCGGCAGTCGTCAATGGAAGCGAAGAGCACGACCTTCGCGTCGCGGTCCGGCATCTCGCGGAGCGCCAGCACCCCCCCGCATTGCGCCATCGCTTCGACCACGAGCACTCCCGGCATGATCGGGAAGCCAGGGAAGTGACCCTGGAAGAAGGGCTCGTTGACGGTCACGTTCTTGATGCCAACGATCCTGCTCTCCGAGATCTCCAGGATCCGGTCAACCAGGAGCATCGGGTAGCGATGCGGCAGGATCTCTTGGATTTCGTCGATAGTGAGCATCGAAGCTCTAGCGCAGCCACGCAGGCCGTGGAGAATCTGGGATTATACCGTATCGCGGGCTCTCCGAGAGGGAAAGCTCCAAGGGCTCCTCGCGATTTGGTTCGCGATCTGGCGCACTTGATCCATCTGCAATTCTCGGTATTTTCGCTTTTGTCGCAGCAATATGGAAATGATCTTGTTGTGCATGTCCGGCAGCTGGCCGGGCCCGGTGCCGAGCCGGTCCCGCTGGCTGGCGCACGCCGCGCTGGGCGATGGTCAGGTTCGGTCGGGCTCGAGCCCCAACCTGCCGACCGCAGCGCTGGGATGCTTGCTCCCGGCTCGGGTCTCCTTGCGGCGACGCTCTAGCGTGACGACTAGAATTCCGAGGGCGACGGCCAGTACGCCGACGACGAGGTGCGCCGAGAGCGTCTCGCCGTAGATCAGCGCGCTGAAAAGGACGCCGAACAGCGGCGTGGGGAACACGAACACCGACAGCAGGCCGGGGGAGTTGTCCTGCAGCAGGCGTGTCCACAGGACAAAGCCTACGCCCACGATACCGACCGAGCAGTACATCCACGCCAGGATCGGTCCCGCGGTGAGCGGGCCGACGAGCATGGGCTCACTCACTGCCGCGCACCCAAGAAACATCGGCAGAGACAGCCCGCACTGCCAGAACATCACCTTGACCGGACTGATCGACTGCACGAGGCGCTGCGTGTATACCATTCGCGAAGCGATGACCACCGCAGTGGCAGTAGCCAGCGCGTTGCCCAGCAGCGGCCGGGGAGCGAGGGACGCTTCAGGATTTCCGAGCAGCGCAATCGTGACGCCTCCGAATGCCAGGGCCAGGCCTGCTGCCCGCCCCGGCGAGAGGCGGTCTCCTGGCACTGTGAAGTGCGCGATCAGATTGATGAAGACCGGCGCCGCGTTGAGCAGAACGGCAGCGAAGGCGGCCGAAGTCCAGTTGATGCTGGTGTTGAGCATGCTGATCTGCACTGTGAACAGAGCCGCCAGGAGCAGCAGTGGCTTGGCCTCTCCTGGTTCCAGTGCGAGACGGACCCTTCCGACGCGAGCCCAGATCCACAGGACTGGCCAACCGAGGAGCACCCGCCAGAAAGCGCTCCAGATCGGGGAGAATGCCGCGAGAGAGACCTTGATTCCGACAATGTTCAGGCCCCACATCGCCGAAAGCAGCACCGCCGTGGCGACTGCCGCCTTGCTGAGCCTTGGGTGGCCCTCATGCGCCATTGGCGCTCTCCCTGTGGTTGGAGCGAACGACGATCCAAATGCCCGCCGACACCGCCACGGCCCCCGCGAGAAGCCTTCCCGTCACGGGTTCCCCGAACATCAGCCACGAAAGAAGGATCCCGAAGAACGGGACGCTGAAGCTGTACATCGAGAGGTTCCCTGCGCTGTAGCTCCTAAGGAGAGTCGTCCAGGCGACGAAGCAGAATCCTGCCACGACCACCGACTGGTACAGGACTGCAAGAACCGCCTCGCCCCCCAGCGGCTGCAGGAGGGGCGGCTCCAGAGCGAGCGCCAGGGCGAGGAAGCAAGGTAGCGAGAGCGCCATCTGCCAGATGACCGGCCGCAGCGGATCCATCCGCTGTACCAGCTGCTGCGTGTACACGATCCGTGCCGCCAGCAGCAGCGCCGAGACCAGCATCAGGGCGTTGCCGAGAAGCGGATTCGGTGCCAGGTCCGCGCTGGGACGCCCCAGCATGACGTAGGCAATGCCCCCGAACGCGATCGCCAGGCCCGCAAGCCTGGCCCCGGTGAGCCGGTCGTCCTTCACGAAGAAGTGGCTGATGAAGTTGACCAGCACGGGAGTCGTGTTGAGGATGATCACCGCGTACGACGGGGACGTGAAGTGCACCGAGAGGTTGAAGATCGCGATCTGGGCCGTGAACAGAGCGCTGAGGACGGCCATGTGCCCATGGCGGTCGCGGTCCGGCAGAACCGGGTTGCCGGTCATGCGGGCCCAGGCAGCTACTGCCAGGGTGCCGGCCAGCATCCGCCAGAAGGCGATCCATAGCGGCGGGATCGTGTCGAGCCCGACCTTGAGCGAGACGATGTTCCCGCTCCACAGGAAGCTGATCACGAGGGCGAGCAGCCCGACCTTCCAGTTCACCGGACGGGTCGTGGCTAGCCGGTTCGAGGGCGGGCTCATGCCCCGTCCCTGAGGCAGTCCCTCAGCACTTCGGCGACATGCTTCGTTCGCCGGGAGGTGAAATGCTCGACTTGCTGGCGGCACGAGACTCCGCTCACCGAGATCACCGTGGACGGCTGCGCCGCCTCCACCGCGGGGAAGAGCCGCTCCGCCCCGATTGCCTGCGAGATCTCGTAGTGCCCGGTCTCGAATCCGAACGAACCCGCCATCCCGCAGCAGCCGGAATCCACTTCCCGGGCATTCATGCCCGGCACCAGCCGGAGGGCGTCGAGGCTCGGCTTCGATCCAATGTGGGCCTTCTGATGGCAGTGGCCGTGGAAGAGCACGTCCCTCGGCTGGGAGTCCCACTCGATCGCAAGCGCCCCGCCCTGCGCTAGCTTCACCAGGAATTCGTCCAGCATCATCGCCCTGGCCGCAACGCGCCGGGCGGCGTCGCCAGGCACCAGGTCGAGGTACTCGTCCCTCAGCGCCAGCAGGCAGCTTGGCTCGCAGCCGATGATCGGAACCCCGGCGGATGAGGGGTGATCGAACTGGCGTACATTGTGCGCCGCCGCGTCCCGGGCCTCGTCAAGAAGCCCCTTCGAAAGCATCGGACGCCCGCAGCAGACCTTGTCCGCCAGCTGTACCTCGTATCCGGCGGACTCGAGAATCGCTACCGCGGCCTCGCCGACTTGCGGGTAGTTGTAGTTCAGGAAGCAGTCGTCCAGTAGCACCACGCTGCCTCGCTGCCCGCTCCGGGGCCCGGGGCTTCGCGAACCGAACCACTTGCGGAACGTACGACTCGCGAACGGCGGCAGGGACCGCCTCCTGTCCACGTGGAGGATCCGCTCGTTGAGCCACTTGACCGGCGCCAGGGATCCCGCCCAGTTCGCCAGTCCCGGGGCCATGCTCCCGAGTCGGTACAGCGATTCGACCCGGCCGAAGGCCTTGGCGTGCAGCGGCGTTCCGTGCGTCCGATAGTAGTGCGACAGCCATTCGTACTTGATCTTGGCCATGTCGACGTTCGACGGGCACTCTGTCTTGCAGGCCTTGCACGCCAGGCACAGATCCAGCACCTCGTTCATCCGGTGCGAGGTGAATTCCTCCGGTGGCAGGCTCCCGGACAGGGCGGCCCGCAGGGCATTCGCCCGCCCCCTTGTCGAGTGCTCCTCGTCGAGTGTCGCCTGGTAGGACGGGCACATCGTGCCTGCCATGCGCTTGCGGCACACTCCCGCGCCGTTGCACATCTCGATCGCGCGGGAGAAGCCGCCTTCGGCCGAGAAGTCCAGCTCCGTCTTGATCTCAAGCGTCCGGTAGTCCGCGCCCCAGCGGAGGCTCTCCGTCAGCTCGGGGCCGTTGACGACCTTGCCGGGATTGAGGATGTTCTTCGGGTCGAGGGCGTTCTTCAGTTCCAGGAAGCCCTGGTAGATCCTGTCGCCGAATAGCCACCGGTTGTAGCGGCTGCGGGCGATGCCGTCGCCATGCTCGCCCGACATCGACCCGCCGTAGTTCATCACGATCCCGAACACCTCGTCCGCGATGATCGCCATCTTCCGGACTTCGGACGGATCCTTGAGGTTCACCATCGGCCTCACGTGCAGGCATCCCACGGAGGCGTGCCCGTAGTAGCCGCCATGGGCGTCGTGCTTGTCGAGGATCTCGCGGAAGTCCTTGAGGAACCGCCCCATGCGGTCGATCGGCACAGCCGGGTCCTCCACGAACGCGATCGGCTTGTGGTCGCCCTTGACGGACATGAGGATCCCCAGCGCCTCCTTGCGGACACCCCAGATCTCGGCCTGCCGGGCCGGCTCGGTGACCGGAAGGTAGCCGTAGCCGATGCCGCCGCGCTCGAGCAGCTGCCGCAGCCCGTCGAGCTTCGAAGCCACTTCCGACTCGGTCTCGCCGTAGTACTCCACCACCATCACGGCCTGGGCGTCGGCCTCCACCCAGCCCAGCTTGTCAGCGAACGAAGGATTCGACCTGGCGTTGCCGAGTATGAAGTCGTCGATCAGCTCCGCCGCCGACGGATTCGTCGACACGATCGTCTCGGAGGCTTCGACCGCGTCGAACACGGACCGGAAATGCACGATCAGGATTCCCTTCGCGCGCGGGGACCGTACGATTCGCAACCTGGCTTCCGTGACCACGGCCAGCGTTCCCTCGCTGCCGACCACGATCCGGCTGAGGTTCAGCGGGCCCGGCGCGCTCGAGTAGCCGGCTCCGAACGTCTCGCCGTTGGAGACGAGCTCGTCGAGGTTGTATCCGCTGACGCGTCGCAGGATTCTCGGGTACTTCTCGAGGATCTCGTCGCGGTACGCGGCACCCAGGAGCGGAAGGTCCCGGTACAGGGACGGCACCAGTCCCTCTCCCTTGGCAAGGCTCGCGATCTGCCCCTCGCCCACCGGACGCAGCCAGGCGTCGGAACCGTCCGAGAACACGCAGCGCAGCTCGAGGACGTGGTCGATCGTCTTGCCGTACAGGATCGAGTGCGAGCCGGCCGAGTTGTTGCCGATCATGCCGCCGATCGTGCCCCTGCTCGCCGACGAGGTGTTCGGGCCGAACTGGTAGCCGAGGGGCCGGAGGTGCCGCCCTAGCTGGTCCTGCACGACCCCCGGCTGGACGCGGACCCAGCCTTCCTCGAGATTCGTCTCGAGGATTCCGTTCATGTACTTGGAGAAATCGATATGGACGGCGTGGCCGACAGTCTGCCCCGAGAGGCTCGTCGCCCCGCCTCGCGGCAGAACCGGGACCTCATGCCGTGCGCAGACCTGCAGCAGCGACCGAACGTCGCCGTGATGCCTCGGCAGGACCGCCCCGATGGGCTCGATCTGCCATACCGAGGCGTCCGTCGAATAGAGGACCCGCGAGTAGCGGTCGAACCGGACCTCTCCCTCAATCTGTCCTGCGATCTGGCTGGAGAGGTCGCTGGGGTATGCGGGCATCGCTAGAGCGGGTCCAGGGCTCGGCCGGGCGCTTGCGCGCACCGCAGCCTCAGTTGCACGCCCGCTGGATGCGGCGGCACAGGAGAGACAGGCCGACTTCTATATTTTCGTCCTCTACGTTCGAAAAGGAAAGCCGCAGCGTGTTCGAGCCGCCCCCCTCGGCGAAGAACGGCTGGCCGGGTATGTACGCGACCCGGTCCTCACGGATGCTCGCCTGGAAGAGTTCGAGCGTGTCGATGCCCTCCGGGAGTTCGAGCCACTGGAAGAGTCCGCCCCTGGCCCTCTGCCAGCGCGCCAGGCTGCGAAAGTGCTCCTCCAGCGTCCGCTGCATCGCTGCGGACTTGGCCGCGTAGAAGCTCCGCACGCGGGCTGCCTGGTCGGGCATCCAGTCGCGGTCCAGGAAATCGAGGATGATCCGCTGGCTGAGCGTCGATGTGCACAGATCCCCGGTTTCCTTGCAGTACTCGATGCGCTTGACGATCTCCTCGGGGCCGTGGATCCATGCCACCCGCAAGCCGGGAGCGAGGATCTTGGAGAACGTTGACATGTACAGGACTTGACCCGCGTCGTCCAGCGCCTTGATCGGGCGCAGCGAGCTCGGCTCGATCCCGTCGAAGTAGAGTTCCCCGTACGCGTCGTCCTCGAACACGAGCAGGCCTTCCTTCCGCGCGACCTCGTAGACGGCGCGCCTGCGGGCCTGGGACCAGACCGATCCGGCCGGATTCTGGAAATTCGGTATGACGTAGACGAGCTTGCATGGGCGGCCCTCCGCACGGGCCTCGCCGATGCGCCTCGCGAGGTCGTCGGGGTCCATGCCCTCGCTGTCGCACCGGACCGCGAAGAGCCGGGCGCGGAAGTTCTGGAATGACGCCATCGCGCCGATGAAGCTCGGCGTCTCGACGAACAGCGCGTCGCCCGGATCCAGCAGGATCCGCGCGACAAGGTCCAGGCCCTGCTGGGAGCCGCTCGCCAGCAGCGTCTGCCCGGCCTCCGTCTCGATGCCCTTTAGCGTCCTGTCCCGCGCGCGCACGGCGGCGATCAGCCGCGGGTTCCCGCGCGTGACAGAGTACTGGTACACCCGCCCTCCCTCGCGGTTGACTAGGTCGTCATGGATGGTGCGGAACTGCTCGTGAGGGAAGGTCTGCGCGTTCGGGGAGCCGGCCGCGAATGAAATGACGTCGGGCTGGTTGACAAGCCCGGTCAACTGCCGGATCAGCGACGAGCGCATTACCCGCGCGTCCTTGGAAAGCAGGCCGGCGGGATCCATGCCCGCAGCGTACCAGAGGGTCTGGAGGCAACCCAGGCCCGCTGTCCGCGCTCGGATCAGCCCCGTGGATGGTACTTGTCGTAGACCGCCCGCATCCTCGATCGCAGCACATGGGTATAGATCTCGGTGGTGGAGATGTCCGCGTGGCCCAGCATTAGCTGCAGGCTGCGCAGGTCCGCCCCGCGCTCCAGCAGGTGCGTCGCGAAGCTGTGCCGCAGCACGTGCGGCGTGATCGGCTTTCCGATTCCCGCCGCCAGGCCGTGCCGGCGCAGGAGCTTCCAGAAGGCCTGTCTCGACATGGCGCTCCCGCGTCCCGTCACGAATAGGTATTCGGATGACGCCTTCTTCAGGATCGGCTCGCGGAATCGGGCCAGGTAGTCTTCGATCGCCTCCAGTGCCGACCGTCCGACCGGCACCAGGCGAGTCTTCTCGCCCTTCCCGACGGTGCGGACGATGCCCGTCTTGAGATCGAGTTCGGACAGGCGAACCGAGACAAGCTCCGAGACGCGGAGGCCGGTGGCATAAAGAAGTTGCAGCATCGCCAGGTCGCGGTTGCCCAAGGGCGTTTCCGGATCGGGAGACGCCAGCAGTTCCTCGACCTCGTCGAGCGTGAGGTACTTGGGCAGGCTCTTCCATTGGCCCGGGGAGCGCAGGTTCGCGGTCGGGTCCTCGGCCACGCGGGCCTCTCCGATGAGGTAGCGGTACAGGCCCCGGACGCTGCTCAGGTATCGCGCCACCGACCGAGCGCCCAGGCCGTCCTCGTACAGCGAGTCGACGAATTCGCGGAGATCCTGCGCCGAGGCCCCGGCCACGGTGCGCTGGCGGCCGAACAGGAATTCGGCCAGCCGCGTCAGATCACGGCGGTACGCAGCGAGGCTGTTCGCGGCCAGGCCCTTCTCGATGCTGGTGTACGCCAGGTAGTCGCGCACGGAGGGATCCTGCTGCTCCACACCAAGATCATAGGGAACCGGTCATGGCCCATCGTTGTTGACACTCCCGTAAGCCTTTATTACTATGGCGCTTAGGCGAAACATATCGGGGGCGTTCTGTCGGGATCCACTACGAAGAAGGTCTGCGTGCGGCGGTTCGGCCAGAACCCGCTGGAAGGTTACGTGTACCCGCACGGGTACCTGCACAAGCACGGCATCGAGGTGCTGGCGCGCTCTGCCGAGTCCGTGCTGATCCCCTACCAGGATGTCCGGGCCGTGTATTTCGTGCGGGAGTTCGGGGAGGATCCCGAGCGCTATCAGAGGCGGGAGTTCGCGACGCGCCCGAAACTGGGCGGGCTCTGGGTCCGGATGCGGTTCATTGACGGGGAGGAACTCGAGGGAGTCATGCCCAATGACCTCAAGGTCATCGGCGAGCACGGCGTGACACTGGTCCCTCCCGACTCGAAGGGCAACACGCAGCGGGTGTTCGTGCCCAGCCGGGCGATGCAGGCTTTCGAGGTGATGGGGGTCATCGGCAAGCCCAAGCCGCGACGGCGCCCCAGCACGGCTGACGAGAACCAGATGGGGCTGTTCCAGGCCCCGGGCCCCTGATTCCGTCGCTGCCTACTCTTCGGCCTCGAGGAGGCGTTCCGCCTCGATCGCGGCCATGCAGCCGGCGCCTGCGGCGGTGATCGCCTGGCGGTAGACCCGGTCCTGGACATCGCCCGCGTGAAAGACCCCGGGGATGTTCGTCCGGGCCCCCCCGTGGGAGACGATGTAGCCCTGGTCGTCCAGGTCCAGCTGGCCGCGGAAGATCCCCGTGTTCGGGACATGGCCGATCGCCAGGAACAGGGCGCTCGTCTTGTGGTCCCATTCCCTGCTGTCCACCGTGCTGCGCAGCTTGAGGCCGGTGACCGACTGGGCTTCCGGATCCTGGACTTCCGCCACGGTGGCGTTGGTGATCCACCGAATCTTCTCGTTGCGCTGCGCGCGATCGAGCATGATCTTGGAAGCCCGGAACGCTTCCCGACGGTGCACGACGGAGACCTCCGTGGCGAATTTCGTCAGGAAGAGCGCCTCTTCCATGGCGCTGTCGCCGCCGCCGACAACGGTGACGGGCTCGCCGCGAAAGAAGAATCCGTCGCAGGTCGCGCAGGAACTCACGCCGTGGCCGATGAGGGCCTGCTCGGAGTCGAGGCCGAGCCAGCGTGCGGAGGCGCCCGAAGCGACGATCAGGGTCCGGGTTTCGAGCGCTTCGTCGCCAACCCATAGCTTGAACGGTCGCGAGGAGAGGTCGGCTCGCGAAACCTCCCCTACCTTGTAGGTGGCGCCGAATCGCTGAGCCTGCTGCTTCATCTTGTCGACAAGCTCTGGCCCCATGATTCCTTCCGGGAATCCCGGGAAGTTCTCGACATCGGTGGTCAGCGTGAGCTGCCCGCCGGCCTCTAGGCCCTGGATGACGAGCGGCTCGAGGCTGGCCCGCGCGGTGTAGATGGCAGCGGTGTTGCCGGCGCAGCCGGAACCGATCACGATGACGTTGTGCATGGGGGGCTCAGGCGGAAGGGGG
Source organism: Bryobacterales bacterium (assembly GCA_965263255.1). GTDB lineage: Bacteria > Acidobacteriota > Terriglobia > Bryobacterales > UBA6623 > VXMF01. The sequence goes on along the minus strand of CBDHHA010000008.1, from coordinate 3,303,264 downwards.
CCGCCCGGAACGCTCATTTTATCGAAGAGCGAATTGGCCCCCCGATCCGGGCAGGGGACTCCAGCCGGCCCCAGTGCCTTGATTCCGGCCGCGGTTGCCGACCAGCGCAGCCACGAGGACCTGCGCTGGGGCAGTGTCGCGAGATCCGCCTCGCCGAGGACGTAATCGGCCTTGCCGGTTCCCCCGTTGGGCGGAGGCACTCGTTTCCGGGCTCAAGTCCCGCGCCGAGCGCGAGGCGTCAACGCGAGTGCCCGGGGACGCGTAGCGCCCGGTGGACCTTCTGGAGCTTGAAGTCAAGACCAGGCCATGGCCTCACCGCGTACTCGCCCCCGGCTCGCTCGTTCAGGATCGCCGCCACGCTCGGTGGCATGATCTCGCGCCGCACCCTCGGCTTGCGGTCTTCCGTATTGCAGGCCGTGACCTCCAGCAGCCGGTACGGACAGGCCTCGGGCAGCATTGCCTCGACGCGGCGCTCTTCGTCCCTCCACCCCTTGGATGCGGTGCGGTAACCGGCCCAGTCGGTCATGCTGTCCACCGCATCGCCCCGCCCCTGGTCCCAGGCGAGATCGAATATCTCGCGGTAATGCCCGGTCAAGCTGGGGTTCGCCTTCAGCCTCCGGGCCATCTGCCGCCGCCATTGCTGGATCTCCGACTCCCAGTGCGCGAGATCCTCGTCCCCTTCGCAGTGCTCGATCCTGAGCATGTGCTCGATCACCCTCCCGCACAGGGACACCCAGGCATTGCGCTGCTCGCTCCCCAAGGACTCGATCTCCTCCGCTACGCTCTCCCAGTCCAGCGCCTCGAGGTCCCGCCGCCGCAGGGCTTCGGTCTGGCGGACGGACCAGCCGTAGAGATCCTCCATGTAGAGCTCGTCCCCAGCCATTCCCGGCTCGTGCGCTGCCTGCACCGGAGATAGGGGCATCGGAACCGACCTCGCCCGCATTGTACAGCGCAGGCGCAGCCGGGCAGCCGCGCGGAGCGTCTTCCGGGGTTATGCCTGACACGGCCCGCTGGACGAATGAAGGATCGAGGTCGGTGCCGCTGCGGCAGCGTCCGTCAGGCATTGAGATCGGGTCGCCGATTGCGATACGATATCCGCATCACTGGCGGAAGGAGGTGATCCAGGACAATGAATGACAGTATCGCTGGCAGTACCAGTCTGGATGGTGAGGTGGCCGAGAGTTAGCGCTCGCGCTCCGACGTTCGGATTCCCCGTCTGTGCCAGTACGGGGACGCAGCTACCGTGGATCGGATACCGACCGTTCCAGACGTGCTGCCGGCACAATTAACCTAGGCGCGCAAGCGCCGACCGGCCCCTGCGGGGCTTGCGTCCCGCAGGGGCTTCCTGTTTCCAATGAACCTGTTGGGCATCGAGACATCCTGCGACGAGACCGCCGCCGCGGTCGTCGCTGACGGCGAGCGAATCCTCTCGAACGTCGTTTCCTCCCAGTTCGACGTCCATGCCAAGTACGGCGGCGTCGTCCCGGAGCTGGCCTCCCGCGAGCACTTGCGCGCGATCGTTCCCGTAGTCCGCGAGGCTCTCGAGAACGCGGGCCTCGGCTACCGCGATATCGGGGCGATCGGCGTCACTTACGGGCCCGGCTTGATGGGAGCGCTGCTTGTCGGGCTCAGCTACGCGAAAGGGCTCGCCCTGTCCCTTGACCTGCCTCTGCTGGGCGTCAATCATATCGAGGGCCACATTCACGCTGTCGTGATCGAGCAGCGAGCGGCCGGCCACGACGTCGAGTTCCCGTCGCTCGCCCTCGTTGTCAGCGGCGGGCATAGCCACATGTTCGTCGCGGAGCGGCCCGCGCCCGACACGTACAGCTACCGCCTGCTCGGCCGCACGCGGGACGACGCGGCGGGCGAGGCTTACGACAAGGTGGCCAAGCTCCTCGGATTCGGGTATCCCGGCGGTCCGGTTCTGGACCGGCTCGCTCCATTCGGGGATCCGGGCGGTGTCCGCCTGCCGTTCGCCCGCATGAAGGGCAACCGGCTCGACATGAGCTTCAGCGGCCTCAAGACCGCAGTGCGACGTCATGTCAACGGGGCCGGCCTGGAGGAGGAAATCGCGCGCCGACGCGCCCTCTTCGAGGCGGGCCGCCCCACGCTCGACGCCCTGCGCGAGTCCGCCAGCAAGGCGAGCCTCGACCTCGTCGCCTCCTTCCAGCGCACGGTCGTCGGCGAGTTGCTGCGGCGGGCGGCCGAGGCGGCCGAGGAGGAGCAGGTCGAATCCGTGATCGTTTCCGGCGGGGTCGCGGCCAACTCCGGCCTCCGGAGCGCCTTCGCCGCGTTCCATCTTCCCTTCTACTTCCCGACCCTGGCACTGTCCACGGACAACGCGGCGATGATCGCGGCCGCGGCGTACCCGCGGTTCCGGCGGGGCGAGCGGGACGGGTTCGAGCTCGCGGCCCAGCCGTCCCTCCGGCTCGCCTGACTCAACGCACCGTTCAGGGCAGGCGGACCTTGAACAGAACGTCCGAGCCGACCAGCCCGTTCTGATCCCGGGTGATCAGGAAGGACCACCTCCGCCCGGGATTCCATTCGATGCGGATCGACTGCTGCTGGGCGGCCGAGAGGTCGTAGCTGTAAATCAGCGTCACGTCCTCGCCGATCTGCTGTTCGGTCGAGATTCTTGGATTCGGGTTCGCCTCGAGGCCTCCGACCTGTGGGTCGACCTTGATCCGGCTGACGCCGAAGAACCGCTGGAGGCGCCGGTTGACAGGCTCGGCGATTGCCTGGCTCAGCAGGGCGTCAGCCCCGGTCTGCACCAGCGACTGCTGCTGGATGCGGCGTTGCGATGCGATGCTGGGATCCACCGTCGGCTCCTTGCCGACAGCGATCAGGCTGACCAGGTCATGGAATGGCAGCGGAGGGTCGGAGCGGTAGCTCAGGTCCAGCGCGCCGGCCGGCCCCGACAGGACCAGCTCGAGGTCGATGTCCCGGATCCGGGTCTCGAGCTCGACATCGAGCACCGGCTCCGCCTGCAGCGGATTCACGAATCGGATGTCCCCGCGATTGACCTGGTAGTGGGTGCCGAGCATGCGGAGCTCCCCTTGCACCACCCCTACCGTGCCCAGCAAGGACGGGGAGGCAACCGTGCCCAGGACTTCCAGGTCGAGGTCGGCTGCGACGTTGCGCACTAGGTCCGTGTCGATTGCCAGGTTCGGGACGGCGCCGATGTTGAGGCTCAGCTGCATGCCCTGGAGCATCTGGCTCGTCGAGCTGTTGCCTGGCGGCCTGTTCAGGCTCGAGAAGAGGTCCCCGAACGACACGCCGGAGCCGATCGACATGCGCGTGACGAGCAGGTTCCCGCTCAGGAAGCTGGTAAGTCCGACGCCTGCCAGCGTCAGGTCTCCGTCGATCACACTGCTGATTCTGCCGGGGTAGTCCAACCGCACGTCCTCGGCCCGAGCGTGAAGGCGGTACTCCAGCCCTGTTTCCCCGTATGCCACCGCCCCGTCGAAGCGGAAGGACCCGCCGCCGGAAGTGGCGCGCACGTTCTCGATCCGACCTTCGCCGTTTTCCATCAGCACGGTTCCCGTCAGGTCGCTCAGCCGTAGCGGGAAGTCCGAGGGGGACATGCCGGCCTCGACGAATTCCATCGAGCCCTCGACGGAGGGCTCGTCCAGAGTGCCCAGCACCTTGAGTCCGATCCGCGAGGTTCCCTCCCACCCGGTGCCTGGCAGCAGGCCTTGCAGCAGTAGGAGGTTAACGCTGCCGTCCAAGCTAAGGTCCAGCACCCGCTCTCCCGTCAGTCCCACTGCGCCGTCGATGCTGAAGTCCGTTCCCGCGCCCCCCAGGCTCATCGAATCGAAGCGGACCGCCCCGTCCCGGACGGACCAGCGCATCGGGAACACGTTCGAGATCGTGACGGGGTCGTCACTGTCCGGGCCGATGGCCAGCTCCGCCTGCTCGACCGTGCCGACCACTTCGAACGTGCCGGGGGCGTCTAGGACTCCTTCGAACTGCGCGGTGCCGGTTACCGAGCCATCGAGGTCCGACTCGGGGAATTCCAGCGATTGCCAAAGGCGCCCCAGATTGATCTGGCGGAAGTCCACGGTGCCGTTGTAGCTCGGAGCCTCGTTCTGCCAGAGGGCCCCCTCGCCGCGGATCACGCCCCCGAGCACGTTCGCGCTCCAGAAGAAATCGATGTTCTCTCGTTCGCTGCTCGAGTTGATGGTGCCGGTCCAATGCCCGAGATCCGCTTCCATCCTGCGCAGGTCGGGAATCTCCCAGTGTCCGTCCAGTTCGAGGCCGGTAAGCTGCCGGGCGCCACCCACGATGCCTGCTGCCTCCAGGTCGAACTCGACCGTTCCGGTCACGCCCGGCATCAAGGCCCGCGCGATGTCGAACGTCTCGAGCTGCCAGTGGGTGCCGGCCATTGCAAGCGTGACCTCCTGCGTGCTCCGGTTCACGGTACCCGTGACCCGCAGATTCGACTCGCCGCGCCGGATCGTTGCCTGTGGAAGCTCGAACCTGCCGGACCCGTATCGAATCTCGGCTTCCAGCCCGTCGAAGTCCTCCCCGAAGAACGTCGGCAAATCCACGCGGACCCTGCTGCTCGCGGTCGGATCCCCGAGCGGGCCGGAGAGGCTCGCCTCGATCGCGACGCTGCCCTCGATCGGCAAGCCGAATCCGCTGGCGCGTCCCAGCTTCCGGGCGTCGAAGCCCTGTCCCGAGACCTCCAAGTCCACGGTCCGGTCCCGGATCAGGGGCAGGTTGCCTTGGATGTTCAGGCGCCCGTCGCCATCAACCGCCTCTCCCTCGATGATGTCAATCCCGGCCGCGGAGAGCCTGCCGAGAAAGGAAACGCGATCCCATCGCTGGCCACCGAGATCGAACTCTTGCAGCGAGAAATCGCCGTCGAGGACGAGATCGGCAGGGTTGCCCAAGGGGCCCTGAAGGTCTCCCGCGAACGCCACACGGCCGTCAGGCATTCCATCCGGGATCGCCAGTTCCGCGTCGAGCAGCGCCAATAGCGCCGCGGCAGCCTGCTTCGACCCGATCTCGGACTCGATGGACAGGTCGGCCTCGCCGCTGCCGCTGACCAAGCCGCTCGCCTTCACTGCCGCCTGCCCGTGGCCGAACGAGAGCCGCAGGGCGGAGATCGAGAGGTCTCCGCTGCCGCCGGCGTACAGGACGGATCCGGAGCCTTCCAACGGCAGCTGGGACGGTTCGATTGTCGGTCGGATCCCGAATTCGATGGAGGTCACGAGACCGTCTCCGGGCTTGCCGGACGACTCGACTGCAAGGTCCAGCAATCCGTCCCAAACGAACGATTCCATTCCGGCCGCCTGTGCCAGGGCAGCGATCGACAGGCTGCTGACCGACCCGGAGGCCGAGATCTCCGGTGAGTCTCCCAGTCCGCGGACCGAGACCGTTCCGTCCACTTCTCCCCCGAGCGCGTCGCCTCGGATTCCAGTGATGTCGAGGCGCTCGAGGTTCCCTGCGAGGCTGCACTCGAGCACTCCAGGACCGCCGAGCCCGAAAGCCCCTGCCTCGCGAACGCTGAGATCCGCCTCGTAGTCCAGCTCCCGGTTCCCGGGGCTCCAGCGAGCAAGGCCGCCTGCCGATGCCGTCCCGGTCAGGCCCGGCAGCTCGGTGCCAAGGTAGGAGGCGAAGTCTGCCAGGCGTGTCTCGGCTGCGAACTGCCCCTCGATCCGTGGTGCGGCGAGATCCAGCAGCGCATCCCGGATCTCCAGGAAGATCGCTTCGCTGCGCAGTGTGGCGGAGTGAACCTCGATTCCGCGCTTGCCCGCGGTAGCCGAAACGTCGACCGCTGAGACGGCTCGGGTGCGGCTGCCGGCCGGACCGTGAATCGCCTCGGCGAGTTCGGCCTCGATGAAGTACTCCCGGACAGTGGGGTCGAAGGCCACCTCGATAGAGAGTCCCGTCCCCTCGAACTCGATGCCGTAGGGCTCGCCGTCCCATTCCACGGAGCCCCCCGTGATTTCGATCTGGCGGACCGTGATCCCGCCATCGCCACCGATCGACTGCGGCCAGGGAATGTTCGAGGAACCGTCATCGCGGACATACGCGCGGACACGGGGATTGTGCATCCGCAAGGAGTGCAGGTACGTGCGCCCTCCCAGCAGGCTGCGCCACCCGACCTCCACCCAAGCGACGGGAACCTCTGCGAACGGATTGGATTCCGTGCCTTCGCCGTCTCGTAGGACGAGGCCCTCGATCTTGAGGTCGAGCCGCCGCGTGCCGAATGTCACGCGCTCGATCGAGACGGTGCCGCCGGTAACGGCCTCGATCCCCGCGACCATCGCCTCGCGGATCTGATCTCCCATCCACTGGCTGCGGGTTACGGCCTCGAAGCTGGCCCATCCGAGACCGAACAGGCTGGCTAGCAGCAGGGCGACGCGCGCTCGTCGCGATCGAAAGAGCCTCCGGATCATGGCTCTCCCACCTCCTGCGGCCCTAGCATCGTCTCGATCCGATTGAGGGACCGGAGTTCCTGCAGCCTCTGCTCGAGCAACTCGCTGGAACGCTGTTCAACGATGATCTCAGCGATCTGGCCCGAGACCTGCTCCAGCGGTGCTGGCTCCTCGCCGCGCTCGAGGATTGCAGGCAGGTACTCTTCTCGGTAGTAGGCCTCGATCTCGGCCTCGCCGGCGCTCAGCCCGGTCCTGAAGCGGAATGACAGGTACCGCTCGAATGCGATTCGCTGCTCGAGGAAGGACCGGCAGTCCGACTCGGTGACCCCGTAATGCCCGAGCGCGCCCGCGAAATCCAGTCCGTCGCGGTAGCGCCGCTGGCGCAGGGCATCCATTTCCCTCTCGATTTCGTCCGTACCGGGCATCAGGAACGGCGTCAGGGCCATGTCCTGAAGGATCAGGCGCCGGTCGATCAGCCGCCGCAGTGCCGGGTCGGAGCGGCTCGAGGCCTCCGGGACTTCGGTCTCGGCGAACATCGCCTCCAGGCTGAGCTCCGCCTGCACTTCCGACAGAGTGACCGCATCCATTCCCACGATCGCAGCAACGCGGTCGATGATTTCCGGCCGCGCTGCGAGCGGCGCGAGCAGGCTGGCGCCCGCCGTCGCGGCTGCGCAGATGGTCCGGGCCGGGATCGAAGGCATGGCTAGAACGTCTGACCCAGCGAGAAATGAAACTGGAGCCCGCGGATCCGCTGCTCCCTGAACGCTCCGGTTCCCGTCAGCAGCTGCTCCCTGGTGCCGTCGAATCCTACGAAGCGAGGGGGGTTCGGCGTGAATGCCAGGTCGAACCGTATGGGTCCGATCGGCGTGCGGTATCGGATTCCGACGCCCAGGGCATGCACCATGTAGTCGAAGTCGTACTCCTTTGCTCCGCCCTCGCCGGTGCGCACTTGCTGGGTCGATCGGAAACTGATGCGGGACGGTCGGGAGTACACGTTCCCCGCGTCGTGAAATAGCACGCCTGAGACGTCCTTGCCGGCCAGGGGGAACCGGAGTTCGATGCTGTTGAGGAACTGCGAACCCCCGCCCAGCGGGAACCCCGTGGCGGGGTCCCGCGGGCCGGCTTGGTTGTAGGCGAAGCCCCGGTGGGAGTTGGCCCCGCCGCCGAAGTACCGCTCGGAGATCGGGATGCGCGGGTCCGGCCGCGCGGCGAACCTGGACCGCTCGACGCCGCCAGCACCACTCCCGCCCCACGGGACGTTGATGCCGACCTGCACGGTGCGGGCAAAGACGAGCCCTGGACGAAGCCGGTGGTAGGAGCTGTTCTGGGCCAGCACGCGCGCGAAGTTCGGCTGGCCGCCCATGTACTCGGATGCAAGTGCGAGGTCCACGGTGTTGTAGAGCCCGCTGGTGGTGTCGGTTGGGTCGTCCCTGCGGTCGGAGATGAGAGTTCCCGAGAGGATGCCGACCCTGACCGGTTGCGAGACCAGCGGAACCAACAGCGGTTGGATGTTCAAGGTGTTCTCGTCAATAGACGTTCGCCGGTAAGCGTACCGGTACAGCACGGTCGTTCTGGCGCTGGGTTGATGGGACAGCTGCACGGCGCCCTCGAGGCGGCGGCCCGTGAACGTGTTGACGTTCCGGAAGGTGTCGTACAGTGCGCTCACCGTCATGCGCCACTGGTCGGATGAAAACCACCGGGGTGCTTCGTACGTGAACAGGCCCCGTTGCTGGAGCAGCGAGAGCCGGGTGCGGAATCCCATGGTGTGCGCCCTGCCCCTGACGTTGAGGCGAGTCACCTCCAGCGTGACGCGCGGGCTGAACGTGGCGTCGCCAGCGGGATTGGTGAGCTCGGCCGTATTGCGGCCGATGCGGGCGAACTCGGCGCCCCCTCCCGCGCCGACCGCCCAGCGCCTCGCTTCCTCCATCTGGATCACCACGTTCTTGGCAGATCCGGAGCCGTCCGGGTTCTGGACCGCGACATCGACCTTGGAGAACACGCCCAGGTCGTACAGGTTGCGCTGGGTCGAGAACATGCCGGCCTGCGACAGCGGAGTCCCCGGCTGCACGTCGACGCGGCGAGCCAGGACAGAATCCCGCGTGCGCCGCGATCCGGATAGGAACACCTCGGCAGTGCGCACAGGCTGCCCAGGATTGATGTCGTAGTACACCACCACGGTGCGGGGCGTGCTGCCCTCCTCCGCACGCCAGTCAAAGGAGACTTCCCGGTAGCCTCTCTCGAAGAACTCCGCAAGGATCCGCTGGCGGTCCGAGGCAATGCTTGTCTCGCTGAACGGCAGTCCGGGCGCAGACTCGAACTCGAACGAAGCCTCGTCGGACGGAAAGTCCGCGAGGCCCGACGTGACCAGGCCGTCCACGTATGTCGGCTCGCCTTCCTCGATGTCGAGCCGGACGCCTAGGTGGCGAGAGTTGCCCTGGTACGGAGCGATCAGGGTGGCCGTCACGGTCGCATCCCGGTACCCCCGCGATTGATACAGGGTGCGGATCGCCCGCAGGTCCTCATCGAGCAAGGCGGTTGTGAACTCGCCTCGCTCCCGCCCGGGGCCGCTTGGCCGGACCTGCATGCGGTCTCGGATCAGGTCGGAACCCACCGAGGAGTTTCCATGGATCTCGACGGCCCTGAATACCTGGCGGCTCCCTGGCATCACGCGGTACACGACGGAAATCTCGTCAGCCGATTCCCGTTCGATCTCGTAGTCGGCTGTCGCGTCGAAGTAGCCCCGGGCCTGGAAGTGTTCCGCTAGGCCCAAGCTGCCGGCGGCGAGCAGTTCCTCGTCGACTGCTCCCCTTGCGAACACCGGAAGGAGCCGTTGCAGCCTGGCCCTTGACACCGAGGCCCCTTCGAGGCGCACGAGTAGTCTCGGCCCTCGCTCGATCTCCACGACCAGTGTCAGTTCGTTGGCCACAGGCCGGAACTCGGCGGTCACCACGCGAACCGCGGGCTGCCAGTAGTCTTGGTCCTGGAAGTGCTCGCGGAGCAGGCCGATGCCTCGCTGGATCCGGTCCGGCCTGAACGGCTTGCCGCGCGGCCAGCGCGCGATGGTCCGGATCTCCTCTTCCGACAGCGGAGGGTCCGGGCCTGTCACCAGCAGCGCTCCGATCGTCGCACGCCGCCCCGGCTCGATGTCGAGCCTCACGTCAACCTGCTGGCTGGCGCTGTCGCGCGCAAGGGAGTGCCGGATGACGGGCTGTCGGTAACCTTGCGCGACGAGCAGGGAGCGGACGGAGCCAAGGGCCTGTTCCAGTTTCCGTTCCGTGAATAGCTCGCCCAAGCGCAAGCCCGTTGCGTTAATCAGCTGGCTCTCTGACGGCGGCCGCGGCACGCCCAACGCGCGGACGTTGCCGACGAACCACGCCGGATCGTTCCGGAAGGTCAGCCGTACTCCGCCGGCGGCTGCCTCTGCGTCTACCTGGATGTCCGCGAATTTCCCGGAACGGATCATCGCCTGGATTGCACGCCGGACGGCAGCCGGGTCCAGCGGCTGGCCGACCTGCAGTTCCGCGACGGCCTCGGATGCTTCCGCAAGCGCCGTGCGAAGCGGGGGGTCGAACAGGATTTCCGATACGGGCCTGCCGAACCAGTCTGCTCCCGCGCAAGGAATCGCGGCGGGGGCCAGGAGCGTTAGAACCTTCAGCCGCAAGCGTTTCAACGCTACCGCCAATTATCGGACATCGAGAGGGCGGCTACTAGCACGACTTGCTGGACACACTCGCGGCGTCATGCCTGGGTCGGGCTAGCATGGCCCGCGATAGTCCGCTCCCAAAGAACTCGCTCTAGCCGGCATGCACCGGCACCAGAGCTCTCTGGGCGAACCGAGAGCCTGCCGACGGCCTCATCGAAAGCGGACTCGCTCACCGACCAAGAAGAGTCCCCAAGCTAGTTGGTGCGCACCTACATTCTCCACGGAGCAGTCTCAACGGGCAATCTCACGTGGGAGTTCTTGCAGGCTGGCGCTGACCATGGGACGGAAGTGGTAGGCTGCCGTCGGAGTTAGCCATGGGACCCGATCGACGAGTCTGTTTCCGGCGAGCGGGCTTGGGAAGCTGTTAAGCACCTGCGCCGAAGACCTTGGCTTGGCGTTCGTGCCGGCGGCGAATCAGCCGAGACATCCGGAATCTCAAGTGGATCCTGGCCGAGGAAAGCGGCATGCCGGTCAAGCTGGTGGTCAGGATAGAATATAGTTGATATACCGGCGAGAATTGTATCGTATGACCGTCAGCTTCGAAGGACAGCAGGAAGAGGGCGAGCGAATCCAGTTCGAACCCATCGAGGAGCTTTGGACCAAGTACAAGCTAACCGATGGAACAGTCATCAGGATGAAACTCGTGGTAGCTGATGTCGTGCGACTGAGTAAGAAGACTCAAGCTGGTGAGCCTGTGTACATCGTAAAGTCGAGCAACATCATGGCAGTTGAAGAGCCTGGTTCCGATTAGAATGGCCATTAGGAGGTGCTAGATGCCGAATTCGGTGAGTGTGCAGTCTGACCACCACCAAGCGTCGATTCACCGCGTTGCTTTGGCGACTGACGTTACGGCATCAACTCTGGATCCATTAGTCTTAGCAGAGAACATATCCAAGTCTGGTGATGCCCTGCCACATGATTACTCCGTGCTCAAGTACCCGGAAGAGTGGCATTCTATGTCAAAGCAGTCGCCCTCGAAAGCATTCTCGCATCGGGCGTCCCTAGGCAGGACAGACTTGGGACTTGTGCCAACGCTATTGGCGCAGATCGACGGTGCGAGGCTATCTACATGAGCGATTCGTCGGACGAAACGCACGTATGGATCATGATTGATCCTTGGTGCGATGAAATCCTCGAGCGCATACACAGGTGTCAGATCGAATTGGACGAACAGTTCGAGGGGTATCTCGCAGGTGTAGACTTCCACGTCTTGGATCGGCGAGCAGCAAATCGTTACAAGGATGGTTGGCGCAAGCGTCAGCTAGGGAGTCCCTAAACCATCTGCCGTGTTGCAAGGTGAGAGCGATCCAGCGATTTGCTAGTGCTGGTGAGGCTTCCCGTAAGACGCTGTGTTCCCCGTCCAACTCGTCCCAGGCGCAATTGAACACGAATGGACTGCTTGTTTCTCTTCCCTCATATTCCCCCATTGGCCTCGAAGTCCTGATCTCGAAGCGCCCGCAATGGACCAAGAGGGATACTGCAAGATACTTGAAATGCGATTCGAATCATCTCATCAGTGCCGAGGCATTGTCGATTCTGTACATGCGCACTGAAGGGGGTTCCCCGACTAGGTGAGTCCAAGGGCGACTCGTGAGTGTCACCAACAGCGGGGTGGTTGCGACCACCGATCGACAGGGGCCGGCCAGACCTCCGTGTGGCTCCCACCGCCGCGCGTGCCTAGCGCCATGACCTACTCCACACAAATTCGTCGGAAAGGAGCAGGACTGGAGTGCCAAATCGAACTGGCTTCCGGCGCACCGTGAATGTCAGCCGCGTCTGCGGAGCCTCCTCCGCGAGCGATTCCCGGCGGGCGTCCGGGTCCCTGCGAATCGCCCAACGTGCCCAGGGGCGGATTCGGATCGTGCGCTTGTCGATCCCTCGCGCTCCCGGCGAAGGCGTGTCTGCGCACGATCGTAGTTGGCTTGCAGGTTGTTCCATACGTCGGCCGTCGACCAGCCGGCAGCCTCCAGCCTCGCCGCTAGGGCGGGGGAGACGGCAGCCTCGCAGGCAAGCACGGCCTCGAGCTCGACGGGTTCGAGGTTCAGTTTCCGAGCGGCCTCCTCGACGCTAATCGAGCCTCCTAGGCAGCGGTCGCGGATAATGCGCCCGGGGTGCGGGGGCTGGCTGCGGAGGTGCTCCACAAATTCCTCAAGCTGCTCGGCTGGGACGGCGGAGTTGACGGCGTACAGATCCATGTCGCTCTCCCGCTTCTAATGGTAATCGACCACCTCCACCTCGTATGCGTCGCCCCCATCGAATTGGAAGACTAGCCGCCATCTGCCGGACAGTTCTACAGCATAGAATCCCTTGCGGTCACCCTTAAGGGCATGCAGGCGAGCTCCAGGCAAATCCATGTCGTGGGGCGAGCGGGCCTCTGCTAAGATCCCGAGCATGTCTGCGGCGGCATTGCGGACTGCCGGCGAGAGGCGCCGTGCGTCGCCCTTGGCAATGCGCCTAGTGGCGCGATTGGCGAAGGAGCGGATGGCCACAGTTCCATCCTAGACAACGCCCAGTTAGGACTGGGATGGGTGGCCGCAGAGCCATTTCCCCTCCACCGTCGGTGTCGGCTGCTCCCATCGACCCTATTCGCCCCGAGCGCCTGGAGAAGCTGTCCCGCAGCCCGGCGGCACGTTGGGCGCCGACGACCGCAGTGATACCGCGCAGGCTGACACTCCTGCATTGGCGAGTGTCTTCCCGCAGGGGTGTGCCGGTGCATTGCTAGGATCGAATCGTGCCCGCAGTCGGGCAAGCCGGCCATGGATGGAAGCGACCGGTACTCACGGCAGGTGCTCCTGTCCCAACTGGGAGAGGGAGGGCAGCGCCGTCTCTCCTCGGCGCGGGCCGTCGTGGTTGGTTGCGGGGCGCTCGGAACCGTCCACGCATCCCTTCTCGTGCGTGCCGGGGTGGGCGAGGCTGTCCTGGTGGACCGGGACTACGTGGAGGCGAGCAACCTGCAGAGGCAACTCCTGTTCGGGGAGCGTGACGTCCAGGAAGGCACGCCGAAGGCGGTTGCGGCTGCCCGGTCGCTTCGGTTGGCGAATTCGGCTGCCAAGCTAGTGCCGGTCGTCCGAGATCTCACTCCATCGAACGCGGAAGAGCTACTCTCGTCGGCCACGGTGATCCTCGATGGCACTGACAACTACGAGACCCGCTTCCTGATCAACGACGTCGCTGTGAAGCACTCGGTCCCGTGGGTGTACGGCGCTGCCGTCGGGACTCAGGGGTCCTGCATGCCAGTGCTTCCCGGCCGCACCGCATGCCTCGCGTGCATGTTCCCGTCGCCGCCGGGCTCGCGGCAGCCCACCTGTGACACGGCTGGTGTCCTCAATGCCGTAACCACCCTGATCGGCTCGCTGCAGGTGGCCGAGGCTCTCAAGGTTCTCGCGGGCAGGGAAGAGGACATTCTTGCAAGGCTGGTTTCTCACGACCTCTGGTCCGGGGAGCGGTCGTCCGTGCGGTCGGACAAGCCGGACCCGCAATGCCGTACGTGCGCTCGCCGCCAGTTCGCGTACCTAGCAGCGACAGATCCCAAGGCGGCTAGGGTCTGCGGACGCGACGCCGTCCAGGTTCCGGGAGGCGAGCGCCCGCTGGACCTCGGCGCGCTGGCGCGCTCGCTCGCCACCCTGGGTGAGGTCCGATGCAGCGAGCAGGTGGTTCGGTTCCGTTGCCCGCCGCACGAGCTGACCGTGTTCGAGGACGGCAGGACGATCGTCAAGGGGACGCTGGATCCGGGAGTCGCCCGCAGCCTGCACGCCCGTTACGTCGGCAACTGACCGTCTTCCTATGTCTCGCCGTCCGGGCTGCCTGGCGTCTCCGGGAGTTCCAGTTGGTCGATGCTCCTGAACCTAGCCGTGATCTTCCGCGAGGACGTCTGCACCCTAGTCACGTCCTCACCCGCCTGGCGGATGTGGGTCGCGAGCTTGTCCATGCTCGACTCGAACCGTTCGAAGTCCTTCCCCAGACGTACAAGGTGCTCGCGGATCGCATGGACCTCGCGTCTCGTGGCGGCGTCCTTCAATACCGACAGCGCCGTTGTCAGGACGGCCATGAGCGTGGTTGGCGACGTCAGCCATACACTCTTCCGCTGGGCCGCTTCGACCAGTTCCGGGTGTTCGGCGTGAATGTCGGCAAAGACCGCCTCGGCGGGGATGAACAGCACCGCCGCGTCGCAGGTCTCGCCCGGCAGGATGTACTTGCGCGCGACATCTTCGACATGGGCACGCACGTCCCGCGCGAAGTCCCGGGCCGCGCGGGCCCGCTCGGTATCGGGCAGGGAAGGGTCGACCTTCCGTCGGTAGTTGCTCAGCGGGAACTTGGAATCGATCGCGATGTTGCCGGTTGGCGGTGGGAGGAAGAGCATGCAATCCGCCCTGCGGCCGTTCGATAGCGTGTGCTGCATCTGGAAGCTGTCGGGCGGCAGCAGGTTTGTGACCAGGGCGCTCAGCTGGATCTCGCCGAACGCGCCACGCGCGGAGCGGTCGGCCAGTATCTCCCGCAGCGAGACCATGTCCGACGACAGCTCGGTCATGCGCTCCTGGGCCCTGTCGATCAGCGCGAGCCGCTTGACGACCTCCGTGTAGGTGCGGTCAGTCCGCTCGAGCCCCGTCGAGAGCCGCTGGCCGATCTCGCTCCGCAAGGCCTGCTCGCGGCCCACCTGGCCGCGGGCCTGCTCCTCGAGCCGGGCGTCGAGGCGGGCAAGCGAGGCGAGCAGGTCCCGGCGGTCGGCTTCCGCTTGCCTCGATCGCGACAGCGTCGCGATGTTCACCACGACCAGCAGCACGACCAAGCAGGCCAGCGCTATGGCAAGCGGGTCAGGTGCAACCGGATTCATGCACCATGCCTGTGGGGGACTGTCGAGCCGCTGGCGGGCATTGACGAGCCTGCCCGGTTTCGCTAGCTGGCCTCCACCCAGACCGGGCTGGACCAAGCCAGGTCGCCGTTGGATTCGACCACGCGCGCGTAGTACCAGTCGGCCTGGGTCCCGTCGCCCTCGTCCTCGGCCGTGAATTCGGTCTCCCAGTTGGCGTTGAAGACGATCCGGTGCAGCATTGCCGACTCCCATGGGAACGGTCTGGTGAAGAGCATCTCGTTCGACTCGGCGAGTTCGCCGAGCGTTTGCGTCAGCGAGCACTTCGTGGGCTTGGTGCAGGTGACCGTGACCCTCGTTCGCTCGTCGCCGCGGACTCGCAGGACTAGGGCCTTCTGCGAGTAGTCGTCGAGTTGCTGCTTCAGTGCGGTGTAGGACTGGACACGGACCGAGTTGCTGTCACTGCTCACGATCCGGTCCCGGCGGAACTCGTCCAGCGGGCCCGAGGAAAAGCACGGATGGAATTCTTCGATCCGCCCCCCGTCCACCTTGAGGGTGAAGTCCCAGTCGGCCGTGCCTCCCCAGCCGAGTGCAGGCCATGGGCCCCAGCCGTACTCAAACCGCACCACTGCCGGGCCGTTCCAGCGGCTAGCGCCGGGATCGCGGTCGACGGGGAAGTCGCGGTGGATCACGCGGCCGTTCTTGACGATCTCCACGCGGTCGATCTCGTCCCATCCGCGAACGCGCGCATGGATCGTCCGCTTCTCCGCGTACGGAGTTTCCCGGCCCATCATCGCGCCGTTCACAGAGAAATCGAGCTCGATGCGGTCCCCGGTCACGGCGTAGGTCCGCCGGTTGCGGAGGGCGTCGAAGATCGCCTCGCGGCTCAGTTCGTGAGCCTTGACGACGGCGAGGCCCTCGCGGTAGGCCCCCGGGTAGCCGAGATGGTCGTCGGTGCTCGCGATGACGCCGAGCCGATGTCCGTCCGCCAGATAGTGCTGCAGGGTGTGCCGGGTCCACCGGCCGCCCTCTGTATGCCGCTTGTACGGATGCGGCGCGCGATCGTGCTCCGCGCAGCCCCACTCCGAATGAATCTCCAGGACCGGGGAGACGGCGGGATCGATGCTGGACGAGGCGATCCCGCGGTGGCCCAGGCGGTTCGACGGATGGTGCGGAACCAGGATGCAGCCGCGCTTCTTCGCAAATGCCTGGAGTTCGTCGAGATCCTCGATCAGCTCGTAGTCGCCGTCGAGGTCGGGAAACAGGATGTGGTAGTCGCCCTCCATCGTGCCGTGGCGCTCGTAGCCGAGAATCGTGGTGAAATTCCCGGGATCGTCGAACTCGCGGGCGAGCCTCACGACATCCGGCCAGCGGGCCTTGGCTACCGCGAACCCGTTGCGCCACTTGTATTCGATCTTGCCGTCGTACTGGCCGACATCGGGCCAGTACGAGTGCGGAGTGAACGCATAGAAGTCGAGGTGATTGCGGGCTACCTCGAAGCTGCGTTCCAGGGTTCCCTGCGCGTACCCGACCTGATTGTGGTTGTGCAGATCCCCGAAGTAGTTGTTGTAGCCCCCGGACACGGCGGTCTGGACGGCGGCCGCTGCTGAAGCGGAACTGGCGAGCGCAGCCCCCGATCCGGTCTGCGCGCAGTGGCGGATCCAGTCGCGTCTCGAGATGGCATCGTCCGGCACAGTTGTATCGGCTCCTACGGGCAGGGCGGGCCGTTAGGCCCGAGCCCCAATGCTAGCACTCGCCTCCGCCGACGGATGACCCCTCCGGCTTGTTGCCCATTGCGGTTCCGCGCGAGTGCGCAGGAGATTCCGGGTGCCCCCGATGCACTGGCGGACCGGGCATCGGGGGCACCGCCGGCGGTGCCAGCTAGATCCGCTTGACGTATACGTAGAACGCCCCGCGCTCTTTTCCGTCAGCGGTCTTGAACCTCGTTTGCATCGTCGTCTGGCCCGCGGGCAGTTCCAGCGAGAGCCGGACTGAGGTGGAGCCTTGCTCGATTGCAGCGCTTGCCTCCGAATCGCCGACGCGCACGGCCGCTTCCGCTGCCTCGATCGGGTACTCCGCCGGCTTGTCGCGCTGGTAGAGATCGAACTCGTACGTGCCGGCCTGAGTCACGTTGACGTTCCAGGTCCCGTTCACGTTCGGCGCCTGCCGGACGGCTCCTTGGTTCCACGGGACGCGGACCGAGTCATCCGGCGGCAGCCAGTCGTGCGCCGTGATCCGGGCGGGGTTCTCGGCATCGGAACCGATGTCCAGGTAGACGTGCTCCTCGAAGCGGTCGTCGATCCTGTCCCACCATGCGTCGTACGCTTCCCGCAGGGAGTTCACGATCTCTGGCTCGCCCTCGGCGAGGTTCGCGAGCTGGCCGGGGTCAGCCTGGATGTCAAAGAGCTCTTCGCCATTGACGAGGCGGTACTGCTCGGTCATCACGGAGCTCTTCCGCCAACGCTCCGGGAAGCGGATCCGCTGGGAGTGCACGACCAAGGTTCGGTCGCTCCATTCCTCGCCCCGGAGTAGGGGCATGAGGCTGGTCCCGTCCCAGTCCAGGTCGGGCCGGTTCCCGATCCCGGCGATGTCCGCGAACGTGGGCAGCACGTCGATGTGGGCCGTCAGATTGGCGACGTCGCGTGGTGCGCCAATGCTGCCGCCCGGCCAGCGGGCGAAGAAGGGCACCCTGTGGCCACCGTCGTACTCCGAACCCTTCCGGCCGCGCATCCCGGCGTTGAAGCCCTGCCAAGTGCCGGCTTCCTCCTCTTCCTCGGCCCTGCGCAGGAGTTCCCTGTTCGTTGACCCCACGCGCTGCGAGGGATGGGTGTTGGAGACACCCGCAGCTGTTCCGTTGTCCGTCATGAAGATCAAGAGAGTGTTGTCGGCAATCCCAAGCTCGTCCAGCTTGGCGGCCAGCCGGCCCATGTTGTCGTCGATGTTCTCGATCATTCCGTAGAACTTGGCCATCTGCGGCGCGACGCCCATTTCCTCGTATGGCTTGGAGTATGATTCCGCCACCAGGAACGGGCCGTGCGGCGCGTTGGTCGACAGGTAGATGAAGAACGGGCCGCCGTCCTGGGCCACCTGCTCGTCCACGAAGCGCAGCGCGTTGTCGAAGAACACGTCCGTGCAATAGCCTTCGTAGGCGGTCGGTTCGCCGTTGTGCCAGTAGGTGTCGTCGAAGTAGTCGTTGCCCCAGTAGTCCGGGGTCTGCCCGACACCGCCGCCGCCGTGGTAGACGGCTTCCTGGAATCCGCGATCGATGGGTCGGTACGGCGACGAGTCGCCTAGGTGCCACTTGCCGAAGAAGGCAGTGGAGTATCCCCCAGCGGACAGCACATCCGCGAACGTCCTTTCGTCGCGATGCACGATGGACCGGCCCATGATGGTGTGCCACACTCCGGTCCTCGACGAGTAGCGCCCTGTCACCAGCGCCGAGCGAGTTGGCGAGCAGGTAGGATCCACGTGGAAGTTCGTCAGCCGCACGCTCTCGGCATGGAGCGCGTCGAGATTCGGGGTCCGGATCACGGTGTTCCCGTGCGCTCCGACGTCCCCGTACCCTTGGTCGTCCGTGATCACGAGGATGATGTTCGGCCTATCGTCGGCCGGGGCGCTGCATCCGGCAGCGGCCAGGAGGCACCCTGCCAGGGCTGCGAGCGTTGCCCGCGCGGTTGAGCCTGTCTTGGTTGGCATTGTCTGATTCTCCTTAGGGGGAGCGCAGAAATAACTTATCAGCATGGCAGGGGGGAGATCGTGTAATTCCACTTGGGGATGTGCTGGTTGGGAGTGAGCTTGATCGCGGCCATCTGGGCGTCGGAGATTTGGATGCCGGTTTCGTATTGGTTGGAGTTGAGCTGGGAAGTGACCTTGAGTCCGGTGCGGGTGGAAGTTGAGTTGATGTAGTTGAGGATCAGATCGAAGGACTCGAGGGGGCAGCCGGACCAGTTGCGGCTGATCTCGCTGAAGAGGCGGTGCTCGATCGGATTCCATTTGGAGCAGCCGGCGGGATAGTGGGCGACCGTCACCTTGAGGCGGAATATGTTGCAGAAGCGGTGCTGGAGGGCGTATTTCCAGGCCCGGGCGCGGCAGGAGTTGCTCCCGCCGCAATCGGCAAGCAGGACGAGCCGGGAGGCGTGAGGGTAGCGGGAGAGTCCTTCGGCGGTCCACCAGGCGGCGAGGTTGTCGACGGCGAAGAAGGGAGTGTCGGAGGAGACGCCAACGCGGACGAAGCCGCGGTTGGCGAGCGTGTCATAGATGCCGTAGGGGACGGCCAGACCGCTGGCGTGGGAGCGGAAGTCGTGATCGTTGACCGGGACGGGCTCGCGTTCCCAGCGGACCCCGGCATTGCGGAAGCGGCCGACCAGCTCTTTTTTCTTGGTGTCAATGCTGATTACGGGGATGTTGTTGTGCTCGCAGTCCTGCCGCAAGCGGTCAATGAACGTGAACTGAGCGTTGCGCTCGGCGGGGGAGGTGGACGGGATGCACTTGCGGTTCACGCGCAGCGAGAAGCCCATGCTGCGCAGCAGCCGTGCGACGGTGCGCGGACAGACGGCGAGGTCGAGCACCTCGCTGAGGCAGTCGGCGAGGTTGCGAGTAGTGCGGCGGGTCCAGCGCAGGCCGGAACAGGGGTCGCCGGCCGTGTCGTGACGCAGCAGGTCGGCGAGCACCGCGGTCACTGCGGGCTTTTTTTTTCGAGCGCCTTGCGCCCGCCGCCGGGCTTGCGCGTCCGCTGGGTCTCGAAGTCCCCGCTCAGCAACTGGCGGCGGCCCTTGGACACGGTCGCCGGGGCCATGCCCAGCTGTGCGGCGACCCGCGCGTCGCCGCCCCGCCCGTGGCGCAGCGATTCCAGGCCGGCGTACAGCCGGCGCTGGCGCTCGTCGAGCACGCTCAGCAGCGTTCCCGCCGCTTCCCGGATCTGCTCGTCATCGCTGTCCGGGGACGGCCGTCCCACTCCTTCCGCCAGCATTACCCGTCGCGCCCGCAACTGCCTTTGGCGCCGCTGCAATGCGGGGGACGAGTACCAGTAACGGCCCGCGAGCTTCTCGCGCTCCAAGCGGCCGGCTTGAACCAGCTTGCGCAGCACGTCCTGCACGTCGACTCCGACGATGCGGCCCAGCTCGTCAGAGAAGCGCCCAGCTGGCGCCTGCTCGACCAACGCCTCGGCGGTGGCCAGCAGAGTCCCGGCCCGCGAGAAGCGGATCCCTTCCCAGGCCCACAGCCCGTGGCGGTCATAGGCAGCCAACTCGTCGAGGGTGTAATAGCGGCCGCCATGGGAGTAACTGGAGCGGCAGCCCGCCGCCGCCAGCTTGCGGCAGACGGTGCGCCGACTGGCCGAGCCGAAGGCCTCCATGAAATCCGCCAGCGGTGCGACGGTTCGCTTGCGCAGCAAGGTGATGACGGTCTGAGTGGTGAAGGTTGCGGTTCTCATGCCTGCCCCCTAAACGTCATAATAACGACTATTGGGCACGGATATTGCCATTAAGGGGGGCCGGGGACGACAAAATCCCCCGTATCGTACCAGCAGACCGCCTGGAGGGAGGTGCTATCACCTGTCAGATGGCTGTGAGACTCCAAAATTGCCGTTGACCAGGGACACTCAATGGCAAAATAGCGGGTTATCTGACTAAGTTATTAAATCGCCCGCCCTTAGTTCCATGCACTGGACTCGCGGGACCCATTGGCGGGCAGGGTCCGGCGAGTCACTCCCATGGCTGGTCCTTGAGGAAGGCCGCGTGCTCCACCAGCGGCTCGTGCGCACGGAAGTGCTTCCTGTAGGCGGCGACCCAGTCGCGGGCAATGTCCGCCTGGGCGGACTCCAGCGGGATCTGACCGCTGCAAGCCATGTGCCGAAGCCTGTCTTCCAAGGCGTCCTTTGCATTGGCGTTCCAGGTCGATCCATCGTAGGCCTGCGGCCAGAGGTTCTCCGGAGCCGTGACGCCCCCGAGTTCGGGAGGCACGAGGTGATCCAGCTCGTATTCCATCGGGCCCGGATCTTCGATGCCGTGATCCCGGAAGACCCTTAGCGCGGTCTGGCGGTCGACCGCGGGGGCGGTGGGCTCATCCGCCGCGCACAGATCGGCAAGGCTGGCCGAGCTAGTCCTGCCCGGAGTCAGCCTCGGGTCCGGCAAGGCGCCGAGGGCTGCAGCGCTGCTGCCGGACGGCGGCGCGGGTCCGGAGTACCACAGGAGTGCGGCGGTGCCCGCTACCAGTGCGAGTGCAGCTGCAGCGAGCGCGGCTGAGAGCCTGAATGGCGTCCATGCTCTCCGGGCGGCGCTTTCGCTGGCGGCCCAAGCCAAGGCGTCGCGCAGCCGTCCCCGAGCGGGTTCGGCAGGTGGGATGGCCTCTGTGAGGACTTGCCTATGCAGGGCGAAGAATTCCTGTAGCGGGGCCTGCGTTGCCTCGAGCTTGGCGCGGCACTCCCCGCATTCCGACAGATGCTGCCGGAGCCTCCTGTCGCGACCGTCCTGCGCTGAGTGTTCCGCGAGGAGGGCTAGCTCCGCGTCGGTCAGGTGTCGCTCACCGTCCCGCATGACTGCCTTCACTTCTGCGCATTCCGGAGGCGGATCGAGACTCGCCGCATGCAGTTGGAGACGGTCCCAATGGAAACCCCTAGGACGTGGGCGATTTCACGATACCGCAAGCCCTCGGCCCGCAGGTACAAGCAATTGCGATCGCGAGCGCTCAGGGCGTTCGCCGCGAGCCGCATCCGATCGTATCGCTGGCGCATGCTCATCTGCTGTTCCGGGTCCGGGCGGCCGTCCGGCAGCGGTACGGCGGCCGATGGGGCGCTGCTCCGCCGGCGCTCCCGGCCGGACAGCCGGCGGGCCTTCAGGCCGAGATTGTGCGCCGTCCGGAAGATCCAGCCCCGGAGGTTCGTCCGGGGTCGTCCCAGCCGCAGGTGCCGGAACAGCGCCAGGAATGTCTCCTGGACAACATCCTCGCTGTCCGTGACCGCCAGTCCCATCGACAGCAAGTACCGGAGAACGGGAGCGCGGAGTTCGTCGAAGAGGGCCGTCACGTCGCCTTGGATGGCGCGGTGGCTGGCATCAGGCGCCGCCGCCTCGCTGACGCGAGGCGCTGGAAGGCTCGCCACTGCGCCGTTTCCGCCGGAAACCGCACCGCACCATGCATCTCTCACGGCCATGAGTCTCACCTGTCCGGCACAGTGTCCAGCCCGCTCTACTGGGCGCGGAATAAGAAAAGTCTGAACAAAGCGGGGCGGATCGGAATGTACAAGTGTATCCCGTGCCTCGACTCCACTGGACCCGTTTCGTTCTCGTCGCAGCCCCGACGGCCGCCTTGCTCTCTCTCTCACTCTCCCCGCCCGCCCTGTCCCAAGTCATGGATGGGCGAGTGGATGTCCGAGTGCTCGATCCGGGTGGGCAGGGAGTGCCTGCCTCCCTCACGCTCGCCTCGCGGAGCCCGCAATTCGCCGCCAGTGCGGCTGCCGATGACACGGGACGGGCGATTCTGCACAGGGTTCCGCCGGGCACTTACCTGCTGACGGCGCGCTACGACGGTTTCGAGCCGGGTACTCGACGGGTCGAGGTGCACTCGGCAGTGCCGCGCACCATTCAGATGACGCTACAGGTCTCGACGGTCCGGGAGGAAGTCACGGTAAGCGCCCCGGCGCCCTTGTTCCAGCCGTACCGGCCCTCGCAGGGCACAAGGTCGGGGCGCGAGGCGCTCGAGCAGGCCCTCGGAACGACTCTGGGCCGGAGCACGGTCGACATCGTCACTGCAATGCCCGGCTGGCTGCTCGAAGCGAACGCGGTCCTCCATCCAAGGGGATCCGAGTACGACACGCAATACGTGATTGATGGCATGCCACTCTACGACAACCGGTCCATCGGCTTTGCGCCCGCGTTCGAGAACGCCGAGTTCGAGGCCGTCTCGGTCCTGACGGCAGGTATTCCCGCCGAGTACGGGCGCAGGCTCGGGGGCGTGATCGCTCTGGACACGCGACGCAGCGCCGCCGAGGGGCACCGGACGTCGATCGACCTGCAGGCGGGCAGCTATGCGAATCGGATCGGCGCATTCTCGCACCAGTACGCCCGTCGCGGGACCCAACTCTCTGTCGGTGTCCAGGGGGGCGCGACTGATCGCTACCTCGACCCGCCTTCCCTCGAGAACTTCACCAACCGCGGCAGTTCCGGCGGCGGCAACGCGCGCTTCGCCCACGACCTCGGCAGCCGCCACCGGCTGACGGCGTACGCGCGGAGCAACCGCACCAACTTCCTCGTGCCGAACGACCTCGTCCAGCAAGAGGCGGGGCAACGCCAGGACCGGCGCTCGGGCGAGTCGGCCGGGCAGCTGCATTACCAGGGCACCGTCTCGAGCCGAACCCTCGTGTCGGTCCGCGGAATGGTGCGCGACCTCACCGCCGAGCTCTGGAGCAATCCGCTTGCGACCCCTGTCTACGTCGAGCAGGACCGCGGTTTCAGCGAAGCGGTGGTGATGGCTGACGTGACTGTCGAGGGCGAGCGCCACACCCTCAAGCTGGGCGGGGACATTCGGTCCAGCGGCCTCAGGGAGCGCTTCCTGGTGGCGGAGCCGGACGAACTGCCAGAGCTCGACGTGGATTTCCGGGACGCGCGGCGCAGCACCGAGGCCAGCCTTTACATCCATGACCAGTTGCGGGCCGGCAATTTCGCCGCGAGCATCGGCCTCCGCTTCGACGAGTACCGCCTGCTGATCCACGACCGCGCATTGAGTCCGCGCCTGGCCGCCAGTTACTACATCCCGCAGGCCGGCCTGCAGTTGTATGCCTCCTACGACCGGATCTTCCAGCCGCCGCCGAACGAGAACCTGCTGCTGAGCAGTGCCGCGTCCGGACTGGGCATCGACGATGTCGACGACTTCCTGGCGGTCCCGGCGAGCAGGGCGCACTTCGTGGAAATCGGGGTACGCAGGCCGATCGGCAGCGCGATGCGGGTTGATGCCAAGCACTACTGGCGCCGGTTCCAGAACCCGATCGATGACGACGTCTTCCTCAACACGGGCCTTTCCTTTCCGATCACGTTCGAATCGGCGGCGATCGAGGGTACGGAGGTTCGCCTCGATGCTCCCAGATGGAAGGGGATCTCGGCGTTTGGCAGCTACTCCCACATGCTGGGCTTGACGAATTCGCCGGTGACGGGCGGTCTCTTCGTGGAAGGCGGCGAGGCCGAGGAACTTCGTGACGTGGCCGAGGAGTTCCCGATCAGCCAGGACCAGCGCAACACAGTGGCCGCGACGGTCCGGTTCCAGATTCATCCCAGGGTATGGGCCTCTTTCGGGGTTCGTTACGGGAGCGGCCTGCCTGTCGAACTCGAGGATGACGACGACGATGATGATGACGAAGACGGGGATGACAACGACGGGGATGACGATGACGATGACGAGGCGTTACAGCCAGTTCCGGACGCCATCCTCCGGAAGGTGAACTTCGCGCGCTCTCGCGTCCGCCCCAATCTCAGCCTTGACTTCTCTTTCGGCTCGCGGATTTGGCAGCGCGCCGACAAGTCCGTGACGGTCCAGTTCGACCTACGCAACGCTACGAACCGTCTCAATGTCATCAACTTCAGCGGCTTGTTCTCCGGCACAGCCTTGGCTCCGGGCCGCCAGGCCACCATCCAGTTGCGGTTGCGTCTGTGACTCGTGGTGGGGCGTTCCCGCTGCCGGTTCAAGCGACCAGCCGCTCCAAGTGGCTCGCGAACGCGCGCGTGTCTAGGAAGTAGTTGGGAAACTCCCTTCTGAGCGACTCGAGGGATGCCGTCCTGACCAGAACGGTATTGCCGGTTGTGCTGGCTAGGGCCTCCTCCTGCTTCAGGTAGGCTTCGGTCGCTTGCTCGAGCTCTGACTCAAGGTAAGGGTGAACTTGGAGCTCGTCCCGATCCGGCAGCAGTACCAGAAGAACGTACTGGAAGCCGCTAAGGGCCCCATGGTTCGTGACATCCAGTGCGCCGTTGAGGCCGGCCAGTGTCTTCCGGACCTCTAGCTGCTGCACCAGGGTCTTGATTTCGCCGATCTGAACATCGTCCGCGCCGGTGGCTGACCCACTGGCTGATCCACCCTCCATGCCGGCGAATGCGGCCCCCATCAGCTCGAAGAACCTCAGCCATTCGGCGAGTCCCGCACTTGACTTGAGAGACTGCCCGATTAGGGTCCCGACACTCTCCACAGTGGTGGCCCAGGCATGCTGCAGCTCCGTCCTGATCTGAATCTCGACCCTCAGGCCGTTGTAGGCGGGATTCTTGTCGCTCGTGTAGCCGTACACGAGGTGAATGCCCCTGTAGCCGCTGGACTTCGGCTCCCGGATGTAGTCCTTGTGATTGACCAGATTCCTCTTCATCCTCCCTGACTGGTACACCTCGAATAGGGCGTCCACTGCGTCCACGGTCGGCAGTACGATGCGTGTCCCACCGATGTCCTGCATCCGCGAGAGCTTCATGCTTGAGAAGCGACGCAGCTTGTTAACAATGGACTGCAATCGCTTGAACCGCTGCGCAACGGTCGGCTCTAGCGGTTCCGGGCAAACCTTGCGTACACGCTTCCGCAGTGTTTCTTGGATCGCGTTCAGCGGGACACTGTGCGCTGAGCGCCAGTTGGCGAGCACTTCGAGGGCTGGGCCAGATCTTGGGGAATCACGGTCTACGCCGTCCCCTGCGAGGACCTTGCCCGCACGGTCTACGGCCCCTCGACTCGGAACGGGAGCGCCCCACTGTTTCTTGCTCGCAGGCACCCCAGCGCCACTCTATCAGCCTGGGTGTGTTGGCAGGCAGACTCTTCCAGTCGGCTATGAGCCGGAGGGGACAGCCGGCGAGAGACGTGACTGTCTAGGGAACGCCTCCCAAAGTGACCCGCTCTCCGCGTAGGGTGGTGTTGAGCATTAGCGCCTTCGGGGAAACCGCGCACCGGGATGGACGGGATCGGCGGCACCTCAATCCGGCAAGGGGGATTGCGAAATCCTGCGGTTCGGCGTCGCCGGGCTTAAGATTGAAGGTGCCCGCCTGCCGTTCCGATGCCGCTGATCGCTCCGGTTCTGCTACTTGTCGCGCTCTGCTGCGCGCAGCCGCTCGGCGCCGAGAACTCGGCGCTCATCCTGACTGACGGCACCCGCATCACTGTCACCGAGTACGAAGTCACGGATGGCCGTGTCCGCTACTTCAGTCGAGAGCGAGGCCAGTGGGAGGTCCTTCCCGCGGAAATCGTTGACTGGGACCGGACAAACCTACACAACGGCCGCGAACGGGAGGCAGCGGAGACGCGCGCCGCGCAGGAGCGTCGCGAGCGACTAGCCGAGAGGCGAGCCCGCACCGAACTGCACTCCGTCCCGCTCGACGACGGCGTCTACTACCTGCAGGGGCGCGAGCCGGTGCCACTTGAGCTAGCGACCCTCGACCTGGGCAAGAGCAAGAAGCGCACCGTTCTCAACGTCATTGCCCCGATGCCGGTCCTTCCGGGCAAGCGAACCATCGCGATTCAGGGTGTCTCCGCCCCGCAAGTCACTTCCGAGGAGAAGCCGGCCTTCTATCTCCGGCTGGAGCGATTCTCGAGATTCGGGATCACCAAGGTCAAGGTTGAGGAAGGGAGGAACCGCAGGATCGTCCAGCAGATCTACATGGTCCCCAGGACCGAGGAACAATACGAGGAGCAGGAGGAAGTCGAAATCTTCCGCCAGCAGCTGGCTCCGCTTGTATACAAGATCTGGCCGGTCAAGCCCTTGGAACCTGGCGAGTACACGATCTTCGACTACACGCCGGGAGAATCGAACCTCCGCGCGTGGGACTTCTCGCACAGGCCGGCAAACGCCCAGGGGGCTCGGTAGCGAACCGCAGTGTCGGCTCTCGGGCGCGCAGCACTGACCTCGATTCCGCTGATTGCGCTCTCTTGCGCCGATCCCGCGGTTGAGGTGGACGCGACGGTTGCTGTCCCCCGGGATATCGAGAGCGCGCTGACAACCAACGGACGGATCGAGGCCACGGGCCGCCAGTCGGTGCATGCGGAAGCTGCCGGCACGATCGAGCGAGTGCTGGTCCGGCTCGGCGAACGTGTGCGGACGGGACAGGAACTGGTCCGGCTTGGCGATTCGGGGCAGGCGGAATCCCTGGCCCAGGCCGAGGCCCGGCTGGCAGGCGCCAAGGCCCGGCTGGCGGTGCTCGATGCAGGATTGCCGCCCGCCCGCAGGGCGACCCTGCTGGCCGAGCGCTCCAGGCTCCTGAAAGCTGGAGAGAGCGCGGCCGCAAATCTGGAGCGATTGGAGCGGCTCGTGCAACGCGACGCGGCTCCGCGCGTCGACCTGGAAGCCGCAAGACGGATCGTTGCCGAGAACAAGCTCTTGGTCGAGGCAGTCGAGGTCCAGCTTGCCGCACCCTTGGCTCAGGGCCAGAGAGAGGAACTGGAGGCGACCGTGCGCGAGGCGGAGTCCGGTCTTGCCGCAGCGCGCGCCGAGGTGGCCCGCCTGTCTATTGGCGCCCCGGGTCCGGGGGAAGTCTACTCCTTGCCGGTCAAGCAAGGAGACCATCTCGTAGCGGGTGGGCTGGTTGCCCGGCTCGGCCTCCTGCACCCGGTTCGTGCGCGAATCTTCGTGGACGAGCCGGACCTCGGGCGGGTCGGGGAAGGCTGCCAGGTCACCATCACCGCGGACGCTTACCCGGGGCAGGAATGGAGTTGCCGGGTGGACCGACTCGCCACGGAAGTTGTGGAGATGGGTGCCCGGAGGGTCGGGGAGGTCCAGTGCACGGTCGGGAACCAGGATGGCCGCCTGCTGCCCAACTTGGCTATCGGCATTCGGATCGTCACGGCGAGCGTGCGCGCCGCGCCGAGCATTCCGCGATTGGCCGTTCACCGGAGCGGCGGCAGAGCTTATGTCTGGACGGTTCAGGGATCCAAGGCTTCGCGCAGAGAAGTGGTCCCCGGCGTCGAGGGCCCGACCTACGTCGAAGTGCGCGAGGGTATCGGCGATTCCGAACCCGTGCTCCTGCCTCGCGACGTGCCCCTCGCGGACGGCATGCCAGTCCGGCTACGCTTACGGGAGGATGACGGCATTGGCTAGTCGATTCGTGCTCCCGTTCGCACTATGCGCAGCGGCCCTTGCAAGTAACGTGCCGGGCGAAACGGACTGGGAAGAGGGGACCCGGCTCTACCGGGACGAGCAGTACCGGGATGCGCAGGAGCGTTTCGAGCGGGCAGCGAGCCACGATCCGTCGAATTCGAGATTCCAGCTCTGGGTCGGGCTCGCGATCGGGCGCCGGGCGGAGGGAATGTCTGGATTTCGGAAGCTGGCGGCAATGTCGCTGGCCAAGCAGGTCCGGCGGCAGTTCGAAAAGGCTGTGGAACTCGATCCAGCAAATCTCGAGGCTCTCGAGGCGCTGCAGGGATTCCACTTCGAGGCCCCGGGATTGATCGGCGGGGACAAGGCCAGGGCTCGAAGCATCGCCGCCGAGATCGAAGGGATTGACAAGGCTAGGGGCGCCGCTGCCTGGGCAGCCTGCCACGCGGACGCCGGGGACTTCGAGAAGGCGGCGGAGAGCTTCGCCCGGGCCCGGGAGCTGGCCCCGGATGAAGTCCGCTACCTGCTCGGACATGCGTCGGTCCTCTCCCGCAGTGGCCGGCATCAGGAGAGCGATCGCCTGTTCGAAGTTGCATTCGAGCGCGAGCCTGAGAGTCCTGACGTGTGGCTGGCGGCAGCCCGGTCCTGGATCCGCGCCAAGCGCCGGACGGAGTACCAGCGCGCCCGAACTGCTGCGGTACATCGAGCCGAACCGAGATTGAACTCGGATCCGTCCTGACGTGTGGCTGGCGGCCTGCCCGTACTCCTGGATCCGCGCCAAGCGATGTTGCGGGGCGGAGTACCAGCGCGCCCGCGAACTGCTGGAGCGGTACATCGAAAGTCCGAACCGGAGATTGAACTCGGATCCGCCATCCATCGTCCGGAAGCTGCTGAAGGACCTGTGACCGTACTGAAGGGCCCCGACTCGGCGGGCCTACGGGATGTTGCGGGGCTCGCATGCGTAGCCCTGCGGGCCCGCCCGCTGCGCTCGGCGCTCGCGGCTGGTGCGATGTCGGCAGCGGTTGCTTCCGTGATCCTCGTCGCAACAGTCGCGGCGACGGGCAGCGAGTTCGTGCTCGCGCAGATCGAGGGCGTCGGGTCGAATCTGGTCTTTGCGTACTACGAGGCCGGCGGCAACGTCTCCGGCGCCGAATCGGATTATGTGAACTTGGCGGATGTGGAGGCCGTCCGGGCGAGGCTCGGGAGCCTCGCTGCGGCCGTCGCGGGCGTGACGACGTCATGGGACACGACGACCGTGTCGGGCAGGTCCTTACAGATCCGCATTCTCGGGTCTAGCGAAGAGTACCGGAAGGTGCGAAACCTCCAGCTGCACGCCGGCCGATTCCTGGATTCCCGCGACATCGAGTCTCGCTCCAAGGTCTGCCTGGTCACTCCGGAACTGGCCCGCAAGCTCTTCGGTCCCGCGTCCGAGGCCGTGGGCCAGAGGGTCAAGGCCCACGGCCTCGAGTTTCTCGTGGTCGGGGTCTTTTCCGAGGGCGTGGAGACCTTCGGGCAGTCGGAGGTCTCGGACAACTCCGTGCTTGTTCCCTACACCGTGCTCCGGTATTTCCAGGAGGTGGAGCGCGTGGACCCGCTCTATGTCGCGGTCCGGTCCCACGAGGATGTCGCGGAAGCCGCGCGGCTGGTTCGGGAGACACTCCAGTCCCGCCACCGTCCCGGGGCCCTGTACCGGGTCGACACCCTCGCGAGCGTCCTCGATACGGCCGGACGGATCCTGGCCGCGATGAGCCTGGCAATGGTTCTCGTGGCGTCGATCACGCTGGCCGTCAGCGGAGTGTTCATCATGAACATGATGCTCATCGCCGTGTCCGAGCGCACGGCCGAGATCGGGATCCGCAAGGCGGTCGGGGCGACAGGCCGCGAAGTTCGCCTGCAGTTCCTTGTGGAAGCGGTTGCTATCGCGGCAGCGGGGGGTGCCTGCGGCTTGGCCGTGGGGCTGTGCCTGCCATGGATCGCGTCCCAGGCGTGGCCCGGGTTGCCTGTGCGGGTCCCGGCCCTTTGGGTTGCCTTTGCCGCGATCTCCGCTCCCTGCGCAGGAGCTTTGTTCGGTCTGCTGCCCGCCGTGCGCGCGTCGGGCCTGGATCCGGTAGAGGCGCTTCGTCGCGAGTGAGCGAGTGCGCCTTCCGTGTCGGGCATGCACCTCGACACAGTGTCCGCACCGCGCTTGGCAATTGTTGGCCAGCGGTATCATGAGTGCCTGAACCGCCGCTGCCCCCTTCGTGCAGGTACAAGGAATGAGCGTGGGTTTCCGGGTCGCAGACTACAGTTCCGTCCTTCAGGACGCGCTGGATGACGCCGAGCGCTACCGTGCCCTGATGCATGACTTGCCGCGCCGGTTCCACCAGTTGCCGTCCGACCTCCAGGTCGGCGCGCTGCGTGATCCGGCTCCCCTGACGGGCACCGATTGGGACGTCCTCCTCGCGGCGGTCGTCGAGCACATCGCCCGGCTGCACGGCCACCCCGTGCCGGATTGGGCGGACGAGCCGGAGCGGTTTCTCGAACTGCCATGGGTCATTCCCTCAACGCCCGATACCGCAAGGGAGTCCGTACTGTTCGCACCGGCGGCGTTCGTGCGTCACGGGGTCTTCCCCGACTTGGCCAGTCTCGATGCGAGGGGCGGTGAGCGGCACACTTGGGCGCCCAGTCGGGAGGGGACTGGCTGGCCGTATCCTCCCGCTTGAGGCGATCTGCCAGGCCCGGCCAGCTGCATGGACAAGCGATCCAGCAAGGGCGGAGCAAGGCTCCTGGACCGGGAAGGCCTGCTCTGCGCCCTGGATGCCCTGTCCAAACGGCTCGGGGAGCGGGGGGTGCGTGCGAGAGTCCACGTCGCTGGCAGTGGCGCAATGCTCCTGGGCCATGGGCGCACTCGCGCCACGCAGGACTTGGACGCGCTGTCGATCGACCATCGGGAGACAGTCCTTGCCGCCGCTCGCGAAATCGCTGCCGAACAGGGGCTCTCCGAGGAGTGGATCAACGATGACGTGCGTGACCTCTACTTCCGGATGTCGGTGTCGCTCGCAGGAGGCGCGCCGGCGGTCACGCTCTACGACTCGCCCTCGTTGATCGTCACTGGGGTCTCGGCGTCCCAATTGCTGGCCATGAAGGCCCAGGCCTGCCGCGACGAGGATCTCGACGACATCGCGGTCCTGCTGGGCCAGCTCAGCGTCACGACCATGGACGAGATTCGGGAGGCTCACTCGGCTGTGTTTCCCCACGACATCCTTTCGGCGCGGAAGGAGGAGCGCTTGAGGGCGGTGTTGCGGCAGGTCCTCGGCGAGGGCTCCGCCGACCAACGCGTTGGGTTCCGCGCGCCCCGCCGGTCGTTTGTCGATTCGGATTGCTCGTAGCAGACCGGACAGCAAGCTCGAGTCGGCAGCGCGCAGCCCGAAGGACGCCGCGGTCCCGCAGTGCGCTGCCCGTAGGCGAGCCTCCCCACGGGCCGATTCGATTTCAAGTGCCCGGACCCCTGGGATCCGTGTGGGACGATGGAGCCTCCCTGGCCCCGGCAGTGACGCGTGCTGCGAGCGCATCGTAGCCCGGGGCTGGATGCCTGGACATCCCCATGCGACCCAAGACCTTCTCTCTGATTCTTCGTGCCCGCTCCGCACGGTTGCTGGGGCCTTGGCTCCTGCTCAGCCCACTGCCGGCGGTCGCGGGTCCGTCAGAGCAGTCGATCACGCTCCGGGAAGTCGTCCAGCTCGCGATGGACCAAGGCTCGGACGTCCTTCTGGCTCGGCTGCAAGTCGAGAAATCCAGCAACAACCTCGCACTGGCTAAGGGCGAGGGATCGCTGCAGGTCCATGCGGGTTCCGGACTGGGCGGCACGTACGGCATTCCCCAGAGCGTGCAAGGCGCGGTGCCCTCCGTCGCCCAGATGACGCTCCGGCAGCCTCTCCTTGACCGATCTCGGTCGCGGAGAGTCGCTGTTGCCCGGGAGTCAGTGCGATTCAGAGAATTCGCTTCGGAGTCTGCGGCCGAGGAAAGCGCTTACCTCGCTGGAGTGCTCTTCCTGGATCTTGGTCTGGCCGTCCGTGAGGTCGACCGGCTACGGACCGAGGTCGAGAGCTTCGAACGGATCGAGCGGCTCACCGCCGAACGCGTCGCCGAGGGTACCGAGGTGCCGCTCGCACTCAGCCGGTCCCGGTTGGACTCGGCGCGCGCCGCCGAGCGGCTGGCGTCCGGCGAGGCCCGTGTCGCCCTTCTGGAATCCGAGCTGAAGAGCCGGTTGGGCATCGAGGCCGAAGTGAGGCTTCGGCCCAAGGGCGATCCGGAGGATGCAGGCGCGTTGACTGGCAAGCCTGCCGGGCGGGATGTGACGAGTCCCGCCGGCGGCCACCCGGACATCTCGGCGCTGGACGCTCGCATTCGCGCAGCGCGCTCCCGCGCCGCCGAGGCTCGGTCGGAACGGCTGCCCAGGCTCGAC
Organism: Bryobacterales bacterium; assembly: GCA_965263255.1. GTDB lineage: Bacteria > Acidobacteriota > Terriglobia > Bryobacterales > UBA6623 > VXMF01. The sequence goes on along the minus strand of CBDHHA010000008.1, from coordinate 3,270,888 downwards.
TTGGTCGGACAGTACGCCTTGCTGGCCAAGTTCAACAACTACGACGACTACTTCCGTCGGTTCCAGCGCCACAACTGGCAGGCTGGCGTCGCATTCGAGGTCCCGCTCTTCCAGGGGCGCGCGGTGGCGGAGAGGATCGCGAGGGCGAGACTCGAGGAGCGCGAACTGGAACTCAGGCAGAGTGCCAGGAGGGCGGCAATCGAACTCGAATGGCAGAGGGCCGGCTCGGAACTGCGCCGGGCTGAGCGGCTGGGCGGCCTCGCGCAGCAGGAACTCGATTTCGCTCGCGAAAGCGTGGACTTGCTCCTCGCCCAGTACGAAGAAGGGCTGATCCCTCTGGACGAGCTCGAAAGGGGGCGTGTGGTGGAATCGTCCGCCTGGGGCGGGCTCATCGCCGCCCGGTACGACCTAGCCAAGGCCCGCCTGGCGGCGATTCGCGCGACGGGCGGATTCCGGGATGCCCTCGGGGATTGAAGCGGTCGACCGGCTTGATGTGCGTGCAAGGATTGCGTGTCCGGAGCGACACTGACGTGTAGGATGCGATCGCTCGTCCCACGACGCGGCGGCTTGGGAATGAACGGCCGCCAGCGGGCTTGGTTGCCCGGGGATGCGGCCCGGGTAGCGACGCTGCTGATCTCCCTTGTGCTTGCCGGTTGCTCGGACCGGTCGCTGCCTCCCCTGCCGGAGCCTGACCTCGCCGGCTTCGCCGAAGCCGTTCAGGAGCAGTTGCGCTCAGCGCGCGCCAGCGCCGCGGCCTCCGAGAACGATGCCGACTCGGTGGGCCGGTACGGACGGGTCCTGTACGCCTACGGACAGCATCGGGCGGCAGCGGAAGCGTTCGAGCGCTGCCGCAGGCTGGAGCCGGAGGAGTTCGACTGGATCTACCTTCTCGGAGTTGTGAGAGCGGACCTGGGGCAGTTCGAGCACGCCAGAGCGCTGTTCGAGACCGCTGCGGCGATCAGGCCGGCCGACCTGCCCACCGCTGTGCGGCTTGCGGACTTGTTGGAGCAGGCGGGGGAATCCGGCCCGGCCCAACGAATATTGGGCGACGCGCAATCCGCCGGAGCGGACGCTGCCGGCCTCCATTACCGGCTGGGGAGGCTGGCCGGCGCCGACCCAGAGCTCGCAGCCCGGCACTTGGAGACGGCTCTTCGGGCAGAGCCGGACTATCGCGAAGCCATGTATGCCCTGGCTACCGCTTACCGAGCTCTTGGCCGCGAGGCCGAGGCTTCCGAGCAACTCGCCCGGTACGCAGATGCCAATCCCGCGCCGCGCCGCCATTACGCGGACCCATTGCTCGATGCCATGGACTCCATCAGGGCGGGCAGCGCGCAGCAAGTCTTCAATTCCGGGCACGCCTTGCAGAATGCCGGGGACCTCGAGGGCGCGCGGGCGAAATACGAGAGTGTCCTGGAAATCGACCCTGACTACGTCCAGGCTCACGTGAACCTAGTGGCTGTCCACGGCGAACTGGGGAACCACGACCAATCAGCGCGGCACTTCGAGCGCTCGATCGACCTGGACCCGTCCATTCCAGAGGCCTATTACAACTACGGGGTGTCGCGTCATTTCGCCGAGGACTACCCAGCCGCTGCCGACGCCTTCCGCAAGGTGATCGAGATCAATCCGCACCACGCGGACGCCCATAGCAACCTAGCCACGACACTGGATGCGCTCGGCCAGCCGTCCGAGGCAGGCAGGCACTACCGAAGAGCCATTGAGCAGAATCCCGCCCATCCCATGGCGAACTTCCACGTTGGCCGGCGGCTTGCCGAAGCCGGGCGCTATCGCGAGTCGCTGCCGTACCTGGAACGGGCCGTTGCGACGGAGAGCCCGGGCACGGCATTGCACGCCTACCTGCTGGCCTTGGTTTACCGCCAGCTCGGCCAGCCGGACCAATCCGCGGCGCAGGCGCGGCTTGCCTTGGAACACGCCACCCGCCGGGGTGCTACGGATCTGGCGGCAAGGATTCGGCAGGAGCTGGATCCTTGATCAAGCCTGCTTCGCGGTGGGTCCCGTCCGTCACTATCGTTCCGACCCTGCCTCGCTGCCCTCCTCGGGCCGGATCTCCTCGACCCGCAGCGTCATGCCGTCACATCCAGTCACGCGCACGATGCAGCCAGTCCCGACCGGCAGGGCACTCTCGGCGCGCCAGAGTTCAAGGCCAATCCTGACAAGCCCTCGCGGCGAGCAGTCCTCGGTAACCGTGCCGACCGCGCCGATCATGGCTTCCGGACCGCTCGGCTTGGAGCCTTCATAGGCCAGGCCCAGGACCGGGTAGAGCAGCAGGTCCTTCAGGATCCACAAGGCCACCGCGACCGGGACCGTCCACCGGGGCAGGTCAAACCACATCGCAGCCAGCGTCGCCACGCCAGCGAGGACTACGAGGCCCGGCAGCTGAAATAGCCAGTAGCGATTCCACCGGGAGCGGGACGTTGCTTGCGGGTCGGTGCGGGTCCTTGCCCTTGGTTTTCCGGCTGTCACGACGGACTCGATTCTCGAGGGCCTGAGGCTCGCTCCCGCAACCCGCCCGCCCGCGATCCTGGCAGCGATGGCGGGCGGGCTGTTCAACCGCCCTATTTCGTATGGTGGCAGACCGGCTCGCTCCGGAAACCGAGGGACGCCGGTTGCGAGCGTGGTAGCGTTGAACAGCGGTCATGGCAGTTCGTACCCAGCTAACCCTCGCAGCTCTCGCGTCGCTGCTCGTGTGCGGACACGTCGAGGCTGCCGAGCACGCCGCGCTAATCGTGGACGGCCAGAACAACCACAGGATCTGGCCGGCCTCCACGCAGTACCTCAAGGCATACCTGGAAGAGACCGGGTTGTTTACCGTCGACATCGCGACCACTCCTCCCAAGGGCGAACCGATGGGGTCGTTCCGGCCTCGTTTTTCCGACTACGACTTGGTGGTGTCCAACTACAACGGCGAGCCCTGGCCGGAGGACACGATGGCCGACTTCGAGGCCTTCGTGCGCAACGGCGGCGGCTTCGTCTCGGTTCACGCGGCGAACAACGCGTTCCCCGAGTGGAAGGCCTACAACGCAATGATTGGCATCGGGGGATGGGGCGGGCGAACGGAACGGCACGGGCCGTATATCCGATTCCGGGACGGACGCGTAGTCCGCGATGACACGCCAGGGAAGGGTGGCGCCCATGGCACCCGGCACGAGTTCGCGATCGACATCCGGGATCGGGACCATCCCATCACGCAAGGCCTTCCCGAGCGGTGGATGCACGCGACCGACGAGCTGTACGACCGCCTCAGGGGTCCGGCGGAGAACCTCCAAGTGCTGGCCACGGCGTTTTCCGAAGTGGAGACCCGAGGCACCGGGGAGCATGAGCCGATCCTGATGACGATTCGCTACGAGGCGGGCAGGATCTTCCACACGACTCTTGGCCATGCGCTTGTGTCGCAGCGGTGCAAGGGGTTCATTGCAACGTTCCAGCGTGGGGCCGAATGGGCGGTCACCGGTGAAGTGACGCAGCCTGTGCCGATGGACTTCCCGACCGCCACCGAAGTGCGTACCCGGCCCGAGGTGGAGTAACCGCCGTCTACGGCGGAGCGTGATCCAAGCGGAATTCCCTGCGGCGGGCCCGCATGGGGTGCCGGGCCTGCCCGCCTCCTACAACTCTCGATCCACTATGGTAGGGCTGTGTCACGGACAATATTCGCCGCCTTCGCCCTTTTCGCGGTTCTGGCTTGCTCGACCGGACCCGAGGCACCGGCAGATCAGGAAGAGCACGAGAAGGCATTCGAGGAATCGATGCGGGGTGCCGCGCTGGTCGGCAACTTCACGGTGTTCCGCGCGGACTCCGATGGAGCGTCCGGCGAGGCCGAACCGCCGCCGATGCGTTCGGAGCGCTACGAAATCGAGAAGGTCGTCAAGAGGGCCAGCGACATCTGGACGTTCCACGCGCGCATCCGCTTCGGGGACCACGACGTGACCGTGCCGGTTCCGGTGAAGCTGGTCTGGGCAGGAGACACGCCGGTAGTGAGCGTCACGGATCTGGGAATCCCGGGCCTGGGATCCTACACGGCGCGAGTCGTGTTCTATCGCGATTCCTATGCCGGGATGTGGTGGGGCAAGGAGCACGGGGGCAACATGTTCGGCACCATCGAGCGAACCGGCGGTCAGTGAGACGCTGCGGCACGTTTGGCAACCGGGCTGCAGTGGTTCATTGGCGTTGTCCTTTGCCAAATGCGATGCCGCATTGCGGGCTCGCGTCGGCCTGCCGGGCCAACCACGCCGCCGTGCCTGAAGTGCACTCCGTCCTCAGCCACCGCTCCTCCCGCTGTGACCGCTGAAATTCCTTAGGCTGTGTTCGGCCCGTATTGGTGGCTGCTCAAGTAGCGCACCGCGATCAGTACTATCCGTGTGGCAGGAGGGTGTCAATTCCAAAGGAGTCACGCACGCGAATGCGGCCATCCCGACCGTGTATAAATACCTCGACCCCTTGACTGCGGGCGAGTCTCCGAGCTGCCTCGACCACTTCCCTCCGGGTGTCGAAGCGGCGCGTGACCCTCTCCGAGCCCGACTTGCGTACTGCCCATTTGTTCCCGCGCGGGACAACATGCTGGCTCTTGGCGCTCATCGTCCGGTCTCCCGATTGGCTTGAGTAGAGCTTGCCAAGGCTCTCCGGACGGAATTCGAGCGCCCAGTTGTGGTGTAACTTATGAGTGTCTGGACGGTCCGGGTACCCTTGCTGCGGGCGGCGGCGGAGCGGGCCAAGCCGGGCCGGGGGGAGACGCTCGTGGGCGAATTCGTGCAGGAACTAATCGATCAAGGGCTAGCCCAAGGACTCAAGTTGGGCCGGGGCCAGGGACGCACCGAGGGAATCGCCGAAGGCGAGGCCCGCACGCTTACCTGGTTGCTAGAGCATAGGTTCGGCCAGCTGCCGCGCTCGGCTCGGAGGCGGATTGAGCACGCATCGGCCGCGGAACTGGGCCAGTGGTTCAAGGTTGCGCTCGACGCACGGTCCCTGCCTGAGGTGTTCGCAGACCTCGCCGCGGACCAGGACTTCCGTTCGCAGGACTAGGGGAGGATTGCCGGCCGCTCGACTGTGTAGCCGAGGCTCTCGTATCCCTTGATGCGCCTGTTGGCCATACGTGTAAGTGCCGGCACAGCGTCGTCGATGTAGTCGTAGACGCGCACTTCCCGCTTCTCCGGATGAAGTCGGTGCAGCCTGCCTACGTATTGCGCCAGAGTTCCCCTCCACGAGACCGGCATCACTAGGAACAGCGTGTCGAGGCGGGCATCGTCGAACCCTTCACCGACATAGCGGCCGGTCGCAACGAGGACCCGTTCCTCGCGATCCGGTATGTCCCCGAGGCGCTGCATGATGTCCCGGCGCTGTCTCGCCCCCATTCCGCCTTGAAGAAGGAGGACGTTGCGCGCGAAGCGCCCGAGCCTTTCCGCGATCTCCCGCGCATGGTCCTTCCGCTCGGTCAGAATGATGGGCGAACGCTGACCCTCCAGTGCCGTCAGTACGTCGTCGAAGATCAGCGCGTTGCGATCCTCGTCTTCCGCCAATGCCGCGTAGACACTCTGAATCGATGGGCGCTCGGCATCGATGCTGGCTGGTAGCCGGAACCGAGTAGGCCGCAGGATTGCGTGGTGCCGGAACGGGTGGCGATGGGCCTCTGCCTTGGCACTCGCCCGGAACCGAACCGGCCCGCACTGCATGAAGATGATCGGGTGATGCCCATCCCTGCGGGTGACAGTTGCCGACAGCCCGAGCACGTATCGCGCCTTGGCCCGGCGTGTCACTTCCTCGAAAGTAACCGCCGATAGGTGATGGCACTCGTCGACCACGAGATGCCCGTAGTCCGCGACAACGTCGTCTACTTCTTGCTTCCGCTTCAAGCTCTGCAGGGTGGCGACATCGATGCTGCCCCCCGCTGCCCGCTTGCCACCTCCGATCAGGCCGATGGAGGATGCGGGAAGGTCAAGAAACGCCCTGAGCCGCGCGAGCCATTGGTCCATCAACTGGCGGCGATGAACGAGGACGAGCGTGTTTACGCCACGCGCCGCGATCATCGATGCCGCGACGACGGTCTTGCCGAACCCAGTTGCGGCTGCCAGCACCCCAGTCTCATGGGTGAGCAGGGCATCGGCCCCTGACCGTTGCTCGAGGCTCAATTCTCCCAGGAAGGCCGTATTAACTGGACGGCCCGGGTTGCGCTCATCGCGAAGTGCCAACGCGATGCCGAGCTCTTCGAGTAATCCCCGCATCGCCTCGACACAGCCGCGTGGCAGGGCGATGTGATGAGACAACAGCTCGGCGCAGGCGACGACGCGGGGTATGCCGGCGGTGGAGCGCCGCATCGCCTGGGTGCGGTAGAACTCAGGGTTCTGGAACGCGGCGAGGCGAACTAGCCGATTGACTAGACCCGGTGGTAGGCCTGTGCGTGGAATGTAGATCTGGTCGGCTAGAACGGCGCTTATTCGCTCAGGCAGCGCTCCCGAAATGGGTGGTAGGGAGCGGCGTCGCGAGGGCGGCGCCTTCCAAGGCTCCTCGTCATGGTCGTCCAGCGGTATGTGGAGATCAAGGACCCGGCCTTGCCGGCTGGCCGCGTCCACGATCGCCTTGACCTCCTCTGACGTCACGCGGTGGAGCGACGATAGAAACGCCCACTGGTCCTGATGCGGCGCGAACCCGCTGTCAAGAAACACAGTGTTGCCGCGCCTGCGCGCGGCGCCCTGCAAGGGCAGTGCGATGAGGTTCCCAAAACCGCGTTCGGGAAGCGTGTCCTGGCTCGGGAAGAGCCGGTCATAGGACTTGAAGCCGATGTCAGGGTTGTTCTCCATCGCTTCGGTCAGAAGGTGCGAGCCGAGACGGCGGGCAAGCAGTGCGGGCACATGCTCGGCAAAGAATATCCAGACATGCCCACCGTTGCCCGAGCGTGAACGCTCAAGCGCTGCCGCGACCCGCTTCGACTTGCAGGCGGCTAGGAACGCCGCGGCATCTGCCCTCCACGTCGTCTTGTCAAAGTCGGCGGCGAGAAACCGGCAGGAGCCGTCCGGCGACAGGGGATAGACGCCAAGCGTCTGGCGGCCGCGCAGGTGGGATTCGATTGCCTTGTCGGTGATGGTGGGGAAAGCTTGGTTCGGACAGGCGCTGCACTTGATTCGGGGTTTTTCACATACTCCTGGCTTCCATTCGTTCGTGCAGACAGGTGCGTAGCCCGCCTTTCCGGTCCGTTCGCTCTCCCACCGCTTCGGATAGACATCCTCGCGGCCGCGAAAGAGCGAACGGAACAGCGCAATCTTTTCTGCCGGCGAGGAACGATCGTTCACCATCGCCGCGCGTGCGTCTCTGACCGCCTCGGTCGAAGTTCCGGTTTCGAGATCGGCAAGCCGTGCTTCGAGCGCATCCCGTTCGGCCGCCAGGCGTGCGAGACGCTCGCGGATCCGCGCGACTTCGCAAATGTCCGGGTCGTGCGCCATCAACCGGCCTTCCTGCTTCCCTCGGCGGCTCGCCGGATTCTACCGGCGCGCTTCGGGAGTCAAACCGAGGACTCTGCAGTCCCGGGACTTATCGTACGGCGCACGAGCCTTCGTTGGCCGAAGCGGCTCGTGCCGTTCCGGCCGGGAGCGGCCCGTTAGGCCTATGAGATCGAGCACTCCAGGCCCCGGCGGTGGGCGGGAAGAGGCGCTCAATCAGATCGACGTTCTCTTCGGAGACAGGAGCATGGAATTCTACCCAGCTACGCAAGACCCATCTAGACGCTCAAGCTGACACACCCGGCTAGGGGCTCAGTAGCTTTGCTTCCCGCTAGCGATAGTCGCCAAGGAGTTATGCTCTCCTCGTTGCTCTTGTCCACCTCCGGTCCTGATCCTTCCTGTCGCGGGCAATAGGTCAGGCTTGTGACGGCTAGGCCATCGGGCCGCTGGGCCTGCTATGCTCCGTGTCCGCTCGGCGCGCTCCCGGCACGGCCATGACCCTCCCGCTCGACAAACCGCACGACCTGCTCTTCCGGGCCACGCTCTCCGACCCGGAGCGCGCCGACGCGATCCTGCGCGCGCACCTCGAGCCCGCCATCGCCGACCTGCTGGCCGACGAGCCCCCCGTCATGATCGATGGCACGTTCGTCGACGAGAAGCTGCGCGCCAGCCATAGCGACAAGCTGCTGCGGGTGACCCTGCGAGACGGCCGGCCGGCGTTCGTCTACGCCTTGCTGGAACACAAGTCGCGGCCCGACCCCGGCACGGCCCTGCAGGTGTGGAAGTACAAGGTGCGTATCTGGGAGGACTACGCCCGGAACCGCGCTGAGCGGCTGCGGGCGCTGCCGCCGATCGTCCCGCTGGTGTTCTACCACGGCCGCGAGCCGTGGACGGCGCCGGGCTCGATCCGTGAGATGGTCGCGGGCGGGCAGGACCGGCTGCGCGATCTCGAGCCGACGTTCGGTTACTTCCTGCGGGACCTGGGCCAGATCCCGGCCGAGCAGCTGGCTTCCGACCCGGCTGCGCGGGCCGGGCTGCTGACACTGCGCTACTCGCACCACAGCGGGGCCATGGAGGAGAAGTTGCGGGTACTGCCGCAGCTCTTGGCGGATCTGCCGGACGAGTCGGAGTTCGAGCGCCAAGTGGTGGTGTATGTTATGAACGTATGGATGGTCCAGGCGCCGGCGCTGCAGGCGGTGGCGGAGCGGGCCAAGCCGGGCCGGGGGGAGACGCTCGTGGGCGAAGTCGTGCAGGAACTCATTGATCAAGGGCTAGCCCAAGGACTCAAGCTGGGCCGGGACCAGGGGCGCACCGAAGGAATCGCCGAAGGCGAGGCCCGCACGCTTACCTGGTTGCTAGAGCATCGGTTCGGCCAGTTGCCGCGCTCGGCTGGCAGGCGGATCGAGCGCGCATCGCCCGCTGAGCTGGGCGTGTGGTTCAAGGCTGCGCTCGAGGCGCGGTCCCTGCCTGAGGTGTTCGGGGAACGCGCCCCGGACTCGGACTTCCGTCCAGCGGACTGACACAGGGCCCCTCGAACGTTGCGGTATATCGCTGTTGCGATATAGCGCGCATCGGATCTAAGCCAGCCGCCAAGCACTGCCCCGTAAGCGCAATTTCCCGAGAAAGAGACCTCGGGCGACTGCCGCTCGGGAGACATCCAGCTGTTGCCCTCCCACACGGGCATGCGAGACAGTGCTTGGGCCTCGAACGATCCTCGACGGAACGACACAGCCTCCCTGCCAGCCAAGGGCTAACGCTCCCAATCGGTCCCTGGGTTTCCCCGCACGTCCCCGCTGCCATGCGAGCCCAAACCAGCCTTCCAATCCTACGAGCCAATCAGTTCAGGAAGGACATCGAAGAACGCGGCCACACCGAGAGCCAGAGCGACCGTCACGATTAGCGTCCAAGGCAGGACTGCCCCGATGAACCACACAAAGGCAGCTGCGCCCGGCCCTATGCGTGCCAAGTCCCGGATTGCCACGATCTGCAACACAATCGAGTAGATCGAACCCACGACGGCCCCAATGAACGGAATGATCCCCAGAGCCGACGGTGCCGACGAGAAAAGGATCACGCGGAGCCAGTGGGGATACGGCGGCACCTCGTCCGCGAACAGCCTAGAGAACAGACAGAACAGGCCAGCATTGATGGCAAGGACTACCAGCGTGACCGGTAGGGTCAGCAGTATTAGCGGCGGGACGAAAATCGAGGCGATAGCGGACCCAACGACGAGCACCAGCACTCCCTGCATCGTGCTTCTCGAGTCGGAAGCGATTTCCATCGAGATACCCGGTTCCAGCCGCAGCATTGCCAGGACGCGCTCCCAAGCCTGTCTGAGCGGTGCCGGCGCCCCTTCGGGCCCCTCCTTGTTGCCGCCGCCAATTCCCTGGCCGGCGGGCTCCGTGTCAGCGGTCATTGAGAGATCTTCGCGGTCTTCCGTCATCGTTGGCCTCGTTGGCTACGTGCCCTCGCGGGACATAAACAGGAACTAGCTTACTCTGCTCGTGCCCGAACTCCACCCGCGCTCGGTATGCTTCTGGGCCTCGGGCGATTGCGAGGCCCGCCCTGCCGCACTACCTCGGCCTGTCCGCCCGGCATTCTCCGCTATCCTACCCATGCATGACCCGAAGGGACCTGATGTCCACCGCACTCGGCGCCGCCGCCCTGCCGCTGGCCGGCCAGCAACGGCGTCCGAACATACTCTTCGCCATCGCCGATGACTGGGGGTGGCCCCATGCAGGGGCGTACGGATGCAGCTGGGTGAATACACCCGCATTCGACCGGGTGGCGAACGAAGGCGTCCTGTTCACGAACTGCTTCACGTCCAATCCCAAGTGCTCTCCCTGCCGCGCGAGCATCTTGACGGGCCGGAACACCTGGCAGCTCGAGGAGGCTGTCAACCATTTCGGCGTCTTTCCGTCCAAGTGGGCGGTCTTTCCCGACCTGCTCGAGAACGCCGGCTACCACGTTGGCTACACGGGCAAGGGCTGGGGCCCCGGCGACCATGAAGCCGGCGGATTCACCCGCAACCCGGCCGGTCCGCGCTATTCCCGGCACAACCGCAAGCCGCCGTTCCGCAGCATGTCCAGCAACGACTACTCGAGGAACTTCGAGGACTTCCTCGAACAGCGCGGGGCGGGCCAGCCCTTCTGCTTCTGGTTCGGCACGAGCGAGCCGCATCGCGCATTCCAGCCCGGCGCAGGCGAGTTGAGCGGCAAGAACCACCAGGACGTCGACGTTCCGGCCTTCTACCCCGACAACGAGGCGATCCGTCGCGATCTCGCCGACTATGCGGTCGAATCGGAGTGGTTCGACACCCACCTTGGCCGCATCCTCGCCAAGCTCGAGGAGATCGGCGAGCTGGACAACACGCTGGTGATCGTCACCTCCGATCACGGGATGCCCTTCCCGCGGGTCAAGGGCCAGATCTACGAGTACGGCTTCCACCTGCCGCTTGCGGTTCGGTTCGGGGGCGGCAAGTCACGAAGGACTGTCGAGGACTTCATCAATGTCCGGGACTTCTCGCCGACGATCCTCGAACTAGCGGGCGTCGAGATCCCGGATTCGGTGACTGGCCGCAGCTTCTCCGACATCCTCCGGTCCGAGCAGCAGGGCTGGATCGATCCGTCCCGGAACCGGATGCTGGTCGGGAAGGAGCGGCACGATCTCGGCCGGCCGAATGACTGGGGCTATCCGGTCCGTGCGATACGCACGCCCGAGTACCTGTATGTCCGCAACTACGAGCCGGACCGCTGGCCTGCGGGCAATCCCGAGACCGGATATCGGAACTGCGACGGTAGCCCTACCAAGGACTTCCTGCTCCGTGGTTTCGACAAGTACTACAGGATGTCGTTCGGGAAGCGACCTGCGGAGGAACTGTACCGGGTGGACAGCGATCCGGAATGCGTTGAGAACCTAGCCGGCGACACCGCCCACGCCGAGGCCAAGAAGGCGCTCCGGGCCGAGATGCAGGAACTGCTCGAACAGGACGGAGACCCGCGGGCTCTGGGCCGGGAGTGGGTCTTCGACACCTACGAGTACACGGGCTCCCGGCGGCACGCCTACTCGACCTGGACGGAGAACAACGCGCCCTAGGTTCCGACCGTCCTATACTGTTACCACTGTTGCGAGAGTGCCGACTGGCGGTGCCTGCCGCATGGGAAGTGGCCGTGACAGTCAGCCAGACGGAGTCCGGGACAGCAGTTCCGGCGGCTTGATCCAACGATTTCGGGAACGGATGCGATGAAGGTATACGCGGGCGCCGACGTGCGGAACGTCGGCATTGTCGGCCATGGCGATTGCGGCAAGACGACGCTGGCATCGGCCATCCTCTACACAGCCGGCGGCACGAACCGCCTCACGGGCGTCGACGACGGCAACGCCGTCACCGACTACGACGAGGAGGAGGTCGCGCGCAAGATCTCGATCTCGACCGCCCTCGCCTACGCCGAATGGCAGGACACCAAGGTCAACATCCTCGACACTCCCGGCTACAACATCTTCATCAACGAGGCCAAGGCTGCGCTTATTGCCGCCGACTGCGCCTTGGTGGTCGTTGATGCCGTCAACGGCATCGAGGTGCAGACCGAGAAGGTCTGGGGCTTTGCCACCGAGTACGGGATCCCCAAGATCCTGTTCGCCAACAAGATGCACAAGGAGCGGGCTTCCGTCGACAGCGTCGCCGACCAGGCCAGGGAAATCTTCGGCGTCACGGCGGTGCCTGTCCAGATCCCGCTCGGTCGCGAGAGGGGATTCCGGGGCGTCGTCGACCTGATTTCGGGCAAGGCCTACGAGTACGAGCTTGACGGGGACGGCAAGGGCTCGGAAGTTGCCGTGCCGGACGATCTAGCCGACAGCGTGGAGGAGGCGCGGACCGCCCTGATCGAGGCCGTTGCCGAAACCGACGAGGACCTCATGAACGAGTACTTCGAGGAGGGCACCCTGGAGTCGGACAAGCTCCTCGCCGGCCTCGGGAAGGCCGTTGCAGCGGGGGAGGTTGTCCCGCTGCTGTGCGGGTCCGCGCTGCATAACATGGCGGTGGACCGCCTGCTTGATTTCCTCGTGACCGCCGCGCCGTCGCCTGCCGACCGGGGCGAGCTGCCGACCGAATCCGGCACGATTGCCATCGATGAGGGCGCCCCGCTGGCGCTGTACGTGTGGAAGACCGCATCGGATGCGTTCTCCGGCCGGGTTAACTATTTCCGGGTCGCCTCCGGGGTGTTGCGCAACGACGCCCCCGTATACAACCACCGCAGCAGCGGCAGCGAGAAGTTCGCGCGAGTGAGCGTCGCGCAGGGAAAGACGCTTGACGGCGTTGACGAGATCCGTGCTGGAGACCTGGGCGTCATTGCCAAGCTGAAGGACACTGCGACGGGAGACAGTCTGGGAGCGAAAGACAAGCCGGTGCTGTTCCCGCAGGCCAGCCTGCCCTCGCCGTCCATCTCGTACGCGATCCAGCCCAGGACCCGGCAGGACGAGGACCGCCTCAGCGGCGCGATCACGCGCGTGCTTGAGGAAGACGCTTCGCTGAACTTCTACCGCGATCCCCAAACGCAGGAGTTCCTGCTCGCCGGGAACGGCCAGCAGCATCTGGACATCGTCTGCAGCAAGCTGGAGAAGCGCTACGGGGTGAACGTCGATCTGAAGTCGCCCAAGGTGCCGTACCGCGAGACCATCCGCGGCAATGCCGACGTGCACGGACGCCACAAGAAGCAGACCGGGGGCCACGGCCAGTTCGGCGATTGCAAGATCCGCGTCGAGCCGCTAGAGCGGGGAGCGGAGTTCGAGTTCGCCGACGAGATCTTCGGCGGAGCGATCCCGAAGACCTATATCCCTGCTGTCGAGAAAGGCATCGTGGAGGCTGCGGCCAAGGGCTACATGGCCGGCTATCCGATGGTGGATTTCAAGGTGACGCTGTACGACGGCTCCTACCACGACGTCGACTCCTCCGAGCTGGCTTTCAAGCTGGCCGGCAGCAAGGCCTTCAAGCTGGCCATGGCGCAGGCCAAGCCCGCGCTGCTCGAGCCCGTAATGAAGGTCGAGGTTGTAGCGCCGATCGAGTTCGCGGGGGACCTGATGGGCGATCTCAACAGCCGTCGCGGCCGGATCCAGGGCATGGACACCAAGGGGGCCACGCAGGTGATCCACGCCGACGTGCCCATGGCCGAGATGCTCACCTATGCGAACGACCTGACCTCGATGACGCAGGGCCGCGGCTCTTTCTCGATGGAGCAGGACCACTACGACTTCGTGCCCGCGCAAATTGCCGACAAGGTTGTCGAGGCCGCTAAGCGCGAGCGTTCCGGCGAGGCCGAGGAAGAGTGAGCAGGGCCCGCTAGGCCTCCCGGACCAAGCGCGCCAGGCTCTTGGCGCAGATTGTGCTGCCGGCGTACTTGTCTCCCCCGGGACCGCCCCAGTGGGTCTCGAGGCTCACGGACCCGCCGTAACCGTCCTTCACCAGCGCTGCCAGCTGGGCGGGCCATCCCACCTGGCCCTGTCCGACGTCACACCACTCGTAGCCCGCGCCGGCCGGATCGACCACCAGGTCCTTCGCATGGACATGGCAGATCCGGCCCGCGGGCACCTCCGCATAGCCCTCCGGGAAGGCGCGCTCGCCGCACACGACCGCATTGGCCGGGTCCCACACGACGCCGTAGACTTCGGGGTCGAGTTCCGCTACCGCTGGGCCGACCTCCGCGCCCGTGCCGAAATGGCAGGCCGCCTCGTTCTCGAGGCCCAGCCGGATCCCCGAGGACCGGGCAGCCTCCCCGCCTTGCTGGAGGATCTCCACGATCCGAGCCCTATTCCGCTCGGGCTCGACCGTCCGCCAGAAACTGAACACGCGGACGAACGGGGCCTCCAGACGGGAGGCGATTTCCAGTGCGCGCGCGAGGAGCCGGGGCTGGTCTTCGAACGAGAACGAAGCCTGGAACGCATCGTGCTGGAACCGCTCGTCGATGTCGCCCCCTCCCGGCAGAACGCACTTGTAGACCGGTGACGCGACGCAAATGAAGCGCCTCGAGTGCCGGTCGGCGACGGCTTTCAGCTCTCTGATCTCGTCGTCGGACATGTCCAGGACGTTCTTGCCCCATGCCATGCGGATCTCGAGCTCGGGAATTCCGAGCTCCACCGCGGTGTTGCAGACCCTCTCGAAGTCCTCCGAGAACTCGTCCGTGATGACGCCTACGGGAAACTCAGCCATGAGAGTCCATCCTACCCCCTGTCCGAGGACGCGAGGTCACGCGCCCGTGCGGTCGAGGTGGTAGATGCCCGCGGTCGGTGCCCGCTCGAACCCGACCACTTGCAGCTTCTCGGCGAAGGCAGCTTGGAACTGCTCCCGCACCCGGTCCTGGATGGCGGCCGCTTCCGGGCGCGGTACGTCCGCGATCCTCAGAGGGATCTCGATCCGCCTCGGGCCCGTTCGTGGAGCGGGCCTGACCCCCGCGGCTCGCTCTGCGACCGAATTGCGGTCCAGATGCCAGGCTGCGACGAGGCGGTCCGTTGGAAGGGCTCCGTGGAGCTCGCTGGAGGTCACCCCGTAGAAGTTCGGCAGGAACGCCTCGATCTCCACGCCCAGCTTCTCGATGTTGAAGAATGCGTTGCGGGACTGGAGGGGGTCGAAGGTCCATTCGATGAGGTCGAGGCCCGCCGCGAGCGCATCCTCCCTCTGTCTCAGCTTCAGCCGGCGGCCGACCCCGAGACCCTGCACGGCCGGGTCCACGCCTGCCATGTGGCTGTGCCAGTACGGCTTGCGATTCGGCTTGAACGCCGCGAAGGCGAGGGTGTAGCCCACCATCCGGTCCCCCAGGAAGGCCCCCAGCGACGCCCCTCCGATATGGCTGAACACCCCGAACAGCCGCGGCGCAACCGAGTCACTCGCGTCGAAGCCCCAGATCCGTTCTTGAAGCTGCAGCGTCTGACGGAACTCGGCCAGCGTGGTGAGCTGCCGGATCGACAGCTGGCTCACTTCTGCTTGGCTCGCTGCCATAGCGTCTCGAGTTCCGCAGCGTCGCAGTCACCGATCGCGCGGTCGTCGCGCGCCAGTTCCTGCTCCATGGCACCTACCCGGGCCCTGAACTTCGCGTTCGCCCGCTTCAGGGCGAGTTCCGGGTCCACTCCGCTGAATCGCGCCACGTTCACAGCCATGAACAGGAGGTCGCCGACCTCGTCCTCGAGTCGATCCGGGTCGCCCGAGTCCCGCGCTTCGCTCACCTCCCCGAACTCCTCGGAGATCTTCGCGCCCATGTGGGCGAACTCCTCCCAGTCGAATCCAGCCTTGGCCGCACGCTTGCTCACTTCGTTGGCCTCGAGCATCGCTGGCTGGTTGCGGGCTACGGCGTCGAGCAAGCCGTTCCTTTCCCCGGGGGGCTTCTCCAATTGCTTGAGCTCCTCCCAGCGCAGCTTCACTGCGTCCGCTGTCTCAAGCGACTCGGCCTCGAAGACATGGGGATGCCGCCGCACGAGCTTGTCGTTGATGCAGCGCAGCACGCGGGCGATGTCGAACAGTCCCTCGCTGCGTGCGATCTCGGCCTGGAACACCACCTGCAGCTGCAGGTCCCCGAGTTCCTCGGCGAGCCCGTCCCAGTCCTCGCGGTCGATGGCGTCAAGCACCTCGTACGTCTCCTCCACCACGTACCGTCGCAGGCTCGACAAGGTCTGCTCGCGGTCCCACGGGCATCCCTCCGGGGACCGCAGTCTCCGCATGATTGCGACGAGCTTCGAGAATTCCCGCTCCGCTTCCGTCATCACGAGCCATTCCATCGTACTGGCCCGGCTCGGCCCTCTTGCTCCGGCCTCCCGACCACTCCTAGGAAGGGCATTTCTGGATTACATAAGACAGTTCGAATCAGGGGTTGCTTCCGGCATGCTGTGGTAGCGTAGTGCTCGATCCGACCATGACCCAAAGCATGCGAGCGCTCCCCGCGGCTGTCCTTGCCGCGTCTCTTCTTGCGGCATGCGGGGCCCGCGAGCCGCCGCCCCCGCCCAACGTACTGTTCATCGCCATTGACGACCTCAACGATTGGGTCGGGCCCCTGGAAGGCCACCCGCAAGTGCAGACCCCCTACATGGATGCCTTGGCCGCGCGGGGCACGACGTTCTACAACGCGCACACGCAGTCGCCGCTGTGCAATCCGTCCCGCACGAGCCTGCTGACCGGACGGCGTCCCTCGAGCACGGGGATTTACGGGCTGGCCCCGTGGTTCCGCGAGGTCGAGACGCTCAAGGACATCGAGACCCTTCCCCAGTACTTCGCCAGGAACGGTTACCGCACCTACTCGACCGGGAAGATCTACCACGGGCGGTATGGACGCGCGGAGGGCGACGCCGAGTTCCACGAGCTCGGCCCGCCGGCCGGCGTCGGCGCGCGGCCCGAGCAGAAGCTCGCTGCGGCGACCCCCGGCAACCACCCCCTGATGGACTGGGGCACCTTCCCCCACGAGGACGAGGACAAGGGCGACTGGGCTGTCGCGAGCTGGGCGGTCGAACAGCTCGAGGGGCCGCTGAGCGGTCCACAGGAGCAGCCCTTCTTCCTGGCGGCAGGCTTCTTCCTGCCCCACGTTCCCTGCTTCGTGACCCAGAAGTGGTACGACATGTATCCCACCGACTCGGTGCAGCTGCCAGAGATCCGCCGCGACGACCGCGACGACACGCCCCGGTTCAGCTGGTACCTGCACTGGAGGCTGCCCGAGCCGCGGCTGAAGTTCCTAGAGGAAACCGACGAGTGGCACAACCTGGTCTCCTCCTACCTGGGTTCGATCAGCTTCGTGGACAGCCAGGTCGGCCGAGTGCTGGACGCCCTCGAGGCGAGCGGGAACGCGGCCAACACGGTGATCGTGCTGTGGTCCGACCACGGATGGCATCTTGGCGAGAAGCTGATCACCGGCAAGAACACCCTTTGGGACCGCTCGGCGCGCGTCCCGCTGATCTTCGCCGGCCCGGGCGTAGGGGAGGGGACCCGGGTGACCAGCCCGGCCGAACTGCTGGACATCTACCCCACACTCGTCGAATTGGCCGGCCTGCCGGCCCAGGACGGTCTCGAGGGGCACAGCCTCGTGCCCCAGCTGCGGGATCCGGCCGCTCCCCGCGAGTGGCCCGCGATCACGACCCACAACGCTGGAAACCACGGCGTGCGCTCCGAGAAATGGCGCTACATCGTGTACGCGGACGGGTCTGAGGAGCTCTACGACATGGAGAACGACCCGCAGGAGTTCGACAACCTAGCCGGGGACCCGCAGTACGCCGAGGTCATTGCTGGGCACCGCGAGTACCTGCCTGAATCGGACCTTCCGCCCGCGCCCGGCAGCAGGGCCCGCGTGCTCACTTACGACGGGGGTCAGGTGAACTGGGAAGGCCAGGATGTCGGAGCGGACGATCCCATTCCGGAGCTGTAGGGCAGAATGAGTAGCATTGCCTGACTCGGTCCTGGGCGTCATTCCCGCCCGCTTCGCTTCCCGTCGCTTCGAAGGCAAGCCGCTCGCCATGCTGGGCGGCAAGCCCTTGGTGCAGCATGTGTACGAGCGTGCGTCGGAGTGCACCGCGTTCGACCGCTTGGTTGTCGCGACCGACGACGCGCGGATCCGCGACGCCGTAGAGGGCTTCGGCGGGGAGTGCGTCATGACCTCCCCGCATCACCTCTCCGGCACGGACAGGGTGGCCGAGGTCGCCGAGTCCGGGGCCGCCGCGATCGTTGTCAACGTGCAGGGCGACGAGCCCTTCGTCAACGCCCGCGTGCTCGAGCAGGTCGTGCAGCCGCTGCTGGACCCGGACGGCCCGCCCATGGCGACCCTCTGCAAGCGTATCGACGACCCCGCACTGCTGGACGACCCCAACGTGGTGAAGGTGGTCGCCAACCGGGCCGGAGAGGCACTGTACTTCTCGCGCAGCCCCATCCCGTATCCGGGGCGCGCGTCCGGCTGCCGCGCGCGCGAGCACGTCGGCATTTACGCTTACCGCCGCGACTTCCTGCTCGCGTTCAGCCGGATGGAGCCGACCGAACTCGAGGAGGTCGAGGGTCTCGAGCAGCTGCGCGCTCTCGAGCACGGGCACCGCATCGGCGTTGTGCCAACCGAAGACCATGTCGGGGTCAGCGTCGACACGCCCGAGGATCTCGAGAGGGCCCGCAGCATCCTGCGCGCTCGCTGACCGGACCGTCCCGCCGGGGCCGTTTCCGGGCGTTTGAGACGGTCCCTCGCAGTTCACTACAATGAAAGTTCAGGCAAGGCCGTCCCGCTTTCGCGGGCACGTGCCCACCCGGGGGTAGCAATGTCGGAAGACCAGGGCGCGGGACCGGCCCGCGCTTCGCTCATGGATCGCCTCAAGGCGGCCGTCCAGGCCGAGTCGGGCGACGAGAAGCTGCGCGTCGCCTCGCGCCGCCGGCTGGTGGGCCTGCTGACCGGCGGGTTCCTCACGGCGAACCTGCTGATGTTCCTGCGGTTCTTCTTCCCGCGGACCATCTTCGAGCCGCGCACGCAGTTCCGCATCGGCCTGCCGGCCGATTTCCCGATCGGCGTCGACACGCGGTTCCAGAAGAGCAAGAGGATCTGGGTCGTCCGCACGGCCGACCGCCTGTTCGTGATCTACGCCAGCTGCACCCATCTGGGATGCACGCCGGACTGGAAGCTGAGCGAGGCGAAGTTCAAGTGCCCCTGCCACGGCAGCGGGTACGACCCGGAGGGCCGCAACTACGAGGGCCCGGCGCCCCGGCCCCTGGACCGGGCGTACGTCGAGCTCGACCCGCAGGGGCGCATCGTCGTCGACACCAGCGTCCTCTATCGCGAGGAGAAGGGCCAGCCCACCCAGTTCAACAACCAGGGCAGCTACATCCAGGTATAAGGCCGCGAGGTACGAGAGACGATGGCTGACACGAAAGACACCGAAGTCCAGGAAAAGCAGTCCGCGCCCCAGTCCAACGGCTCCGGGAACGGCGCCCGCACCCTGCTGGGCGTCAAGGTGGACCCGGAGGCCATCAAGCAGAAAGCGCTGATGGACCTCAAGGCGGTCCAGGAGCCCACCAAGACCGAAGTCTACAAGTCGATCTTCCGCGTCAAGCACGACGAGACGGCTCGCAGCCGGACGCTGGGCGTGCTGAGCAACGTTTTCCTGCACCTGCACCCGGCCAAGATCAACCGCGACGCGGTCCGCTATAGCTTCACCTGGGGCATGGGCGGGATCAGCTTCTACCTGTTCTGGGTGCTCACCTGGACCGGCGTGCTGCTGATGTTCTACTACCACCCGACCAAGGTCCAGGCCTTCCGCGACATCCTCTACCTCGAGCACGACGTGCCGTTCGGCAAGCTCCTGCGCAACATGCACCGCTGGGCCGCCCACGCGATGGTGCTGACGGTGCAGCTGCACATGTTCCGCGTGTTCCTGACCGGCTCGTACAAGAAGCCCCGCCAGTTCAACTGGTCCGTGGGGGTGATCCTGCTGGTGCTGACGCTGCTGCTGTCGTTCACCGGCTACCTCCTTCCTGACGACCAGCTCGGCTTCTGGGCGGTCACCGTGGGCACCAACATGGCCCGCGCCACCCCGATGCTGGGCCACGAGGGGCCGTTCGGCCCGCAGCTGGGCATGACGCCGTTCAACGACGTGCGCTTCGCGCTGCTAGGGGGCTCGATCGTGGATGCGAACGCCCTGTTGCGCGCCTACATCTGGCACTGCATCGCGATCCCGGGCTTCGCCGCGACGTTCATGATCGTCCACTTCTGGCGCGTGCGGAAGGACGGCGGCATTTCCGGCCCGGCGCCGGTCATGCTGGAGAAAGAGATCAAGCCGGTCCGCAAGTAGCCGGGACGAGGACGAGGAGTCAGCAACATGGATTGGCACCAGCTCTGGACGATCGTTTCCCTGCCGGACAACATTCCCATCGTGGGAATGATCTTCATCGTCCCGTTCTTCACGTGGTACGGCCTCCGCCAGGCGTTCGCCAATGACCGCCTCGTCGAGGAGCTGGAAGCCGACCCCGACAAGGCGAAGACCCATCACCGCAAGATCCACCCGTTCCAGAAGGGATGGGCGCGGGAGTTGCCCGTCTGGCCGTTCCTGCTGCGGATGGAGTTCCTGGCGGCGATCATCGTCACGATCATCCTGATGGTCTGGTCCATCACCCTCGACGCGCCGCTCGAGGAGCCCGCCAACCCGTCGCTGACCATGAACCCATCCAAGGCTCCGTGGTACTTCCTCGGGCTGCAGGAGATGCTGGTCTACTTCGACCCGTGGATCGCGGGCGTGGTGATGCCGACGCTCATCATCATCGGCCTGATCGTGATTCCCTACATCGACGAGAACCCGCTGGGGAACGGCTACTACACCTTCAAGCAGAGGCGGTTCGCGATCTGGACGTTCATCTTCGGCTTCATCATCCTTTGGAGCACGATGATCGTGATCGGCACGCTTATACGCGGCCCGGGGTGGATGTGGTTCTGGCCGGGGATGACCTGGGACCACAACCGCCTGATTTTCGAGATCAACCGGGACCTACACGAAATCCTGGGCATCACCTCGCAGCCCTGGATCGGCATCTTCGGGGGGCTGGTCGTGGGCGGCTTCGCGGTGGTCTCCGGCTACGTGTGCCACCGCATCATCGCGGCCACGGAATTCTCCCGCAAGATCCTCGACCGGATGTCGCTGCTGCAGTACGCCCTCATGCAGCTGCTGCTGATCACCATGCTGGCGCTTCCGGTCAAGATCGCCGCGCGGCTGCTATTCCGGATCAAGTACGTATGGGTCACCCCGTGGTTCAACATCTAGGCGCTGACGGGGCCAGCGACCGCTAGTAGGCAGGGAATTCCATGGAAGAAGACAACAAGGTCCAGCCGGACCCGATCGCCACGAAGTCGTACAGCGTCCACCTGCTGGTGTCGATGCTGCTGCTGACGGGGTCGCTCGTGTGGGCGATCTACGACGAAGTCGAGGTGATGCGCCCCTACAAGGAGTACCAGGCGCGCTTCCGCGCTTACTACACGGGCTTCCTGATGGACCTGCGGCCGGAGCAGGCCGCCAAGGAGGAGGCCATCCGTAACTCGGCCGAGTACCAGGAGCTCGAAGCGGACCTGAACGCCGCCGAGACCGCCGTGCTGGAACGCATCGCGGAGATCGACCGCCAGAGCGGCCAGGGCGTGATCCCGCGGATGACCGCGGCGCGGAACGCCTTCCAGGTCCTGCGCAGCGAGATCGACGCCTTGCGCTACTTGGTCGAGGTCTCGCACGACGACGCCGAGAAGGACAGCCTCCGCGAGGAGATCGCGGAGATCCGCGAGCGGATCGTCGAGGTCGACCTGCCCCTGGCGGACGGCTCCGGGGAGACGGAAGAGCTCGAGCTGAAGTACGAGCAGCTAGAATCCGAATTCCTGGGACTCCAGCAGGCCCGCGCGGAGCTGCAGGCCGAGCGGCTCGACCTGCTCGACGATGCGAACCAGATCCGTAGCGAGCGGGACGCCCTGATGGACGACCGGCTGGTCGGCCTGGGAGCCGCGCAGATCGACGGACTGATTTCGAAGATGCGGGACTTCCAGATCGGCATCAAGCAGATCCACCTCATGGACATCGACCTGGTGGACCGCTGCGAGTCCTGCCACCTCGGGATCCGCGAGCCGGTGGACATCGGCCCGACCGACCTGATCTACCCCGTGTTCCAGAGCCATCCGCGGCCCGACCTGCTGCAGATCCACGATCCCGAGGCGTTCGGCTGCTCGTCCTGCCACAACGGCAACGGCCGCGCCACGCGCAGCGTGACCAAGGGCCACGGGCGGCACAAGTTCTGGCTCTGGCCGATGTACTTCCCGGAGAATGTCGAGGCCGGCTGCCACCAGTGCCACGCGCGCGAGATCGTGACACCGGGCGGCGAGACCCTGAACATGGGCCGCGAGCTGTACATGAACAAGGGCTGCTGGGGCTGCCACCGCTTCGAGGGATTCGACGCCGAGTCCGAGGAGCTCACGAACGTGCGACAGGAGATGCGCAACCTGCTGGCAACCAAGGACGCGAACGCCAAGGAGATGCGCGTCAGCCTCGAACTGGGGGACACGGCTGCCGACGGGGACGCCGCGCGGCGCTACTACGCGCGGGCCGAGGAGCTGCGGCTCGCCAACACGCGCGTCGACGCCGAGGTTCACAATCTCGAGATGGAGGAGGGGAACCTCGCCCGCGAGGTGAAGAAGTTCGGCCCGAGCCTCAAGGAGATCAAGCTCAAGGACGTCAAGGAATGGATCCCGGCGTGGATCAAGAATCCGCACGAGTTCCGGCCCGGCTCGAAGATGCCGGTGTTCCGCCTGCTGGACGAGGAGGTGCAGCAGATCTCGGCCTACCTGTGGCAGAACGCGCTGGACGGCAACCTGGTGCAGCACCCGCAGGGCAACTCCGAGCGCGGGAAGGAGCTGTTCGAGACCCGCGGCTGCATGGGATGCCACGCGATCGGCGAGGGGAGCGAGGCGATCGGCGGCGACTTCGCCGCGAACCTGAGCCGCGTCGGCGACAAGATGAACTACCACTACATGGTGCGGTGGATCCACGATCCGGCCGAGGTCACGCCCGACCCGGACGTGCCCGACGCGCTGCGCCCGCGGCCGATCATGCCGAACCTGCGGCTGACCATTGGCGAGGCGAGGGACATCGCCACGTACCTGAGCGGGCAGGGGACCGGCGAGGAGTTCCCGGCGGCGGACTTCATGGACGATCCGGACATGGCAGCCGCGGGCCTCGACGCGATCCGGCACTACGGCTGCGCCGGCTGCCACGAGATCTCCGGCCTGGAGGAGGAGGGCCGCATCGGCACGGACCTCACCTACGAGGGCAGCAAGCCGCTGGAACGGCTCGACTTTGCGCTCAAGACCCACGAGGCCGAGATGGAAGGCTGGTACAGCCACAAGGGCTTCTTCGAGCGGAAGCTGGAGAATCCCGCGTTCTTCGACGAGGGCAAGGAGCGCGAGCACCTCGAGCGGCTGCGCATGCCGAACTTCAACCTCAGCGAGACCGAGATCAACGCGCTGACGACGTTCCTGCTGGGAGCGGTGGAGACCACCTTCCCCGAGCAGTACCGCTACGAGCCGGAGGACGAGCGCGCGGCCGTACAGGAAGGCTGGTGGATCCTTACCCGCTATAACTGCACGGGCTGCCACCAGATCCGACCGGGGAACCAGTCGGCATTCATGTCGATCCCGCGCTACACGGACGATCCGGACTGGGCCGAGCAGCTGCCGCCGCAGCTGTACACCCAGGGAGCCCGGGTCCAGCCGGACTGGCTGACCCAGTTCCTGCGGAACCCGGCACAGAGCGAGACGAGCGTCAACCGCAACGGCGTGCGCACGTACCTGCACGCGAGGATGCCGACGTTCTACTTCTCCGACCGGCAGCTGTCCAAGCTGACGAAGTTCTTCATGGCGCGGGACTCGCAGCCCGTGCCGTACCTGCCCGAGGAGATGGCCCCGCTAACGCAGACCGAGCGCACCATCGGGCGCCAGCTGTTCACCAGCGACGCGGCGCCCTGCCTGCAGTGCCACATCACGGGCGTTCCGTCGCAGGACCAGGACAAGTCGGCACCCAACTTCCTGATCGCTGCCGAGCGGCTGAAGCCCAACTGGACCTACCGCTGGCTGCTCGAGCCGGCGTCGATCGCGCCCGGCACGGCGATGCCCTCCGACCTGTTCCGCAGGGACGGGGACCGCTGGGTGTTCGAGGGCGACATCCCGGCGGCGGCAAGAAGCTACGAGGGCGATCACGCCGATCTGCTGACCCGCTACATGTTCCAGATGGACGCGGCGGAGCTGCGTCGGCTGCAGGCCCTACAATGAGGCAAGAACGGCATTTTCCGGAGGTAAGCCGAGTGTCTAACCGTCATTTCCCTGTCTTCCTTCTCGTTACCGCGCTGGCGCTGGCCGTCGGATGCGGCGGCGACAGCTACTTCGACGAATACGATGCCCGAGCGCGCGGCGGAGGGGGCGAGTCCGGCGAGTCCGCGGCCCCTGCCGCCGAAATGACCGCCGTCGATCCGGCGACCGCCGCGACGGTGGCCGGGACGATCTCCTTCTCGGGCGACATTCCGCGCTTCCCGCCCTTCAACATGAGCGCCGAGCCGGACTGCGTCGCGCTGCATGGCGGCCGCGTGCCCTCGGACCGCGTCCTGGTCAGCGACGGCAAGCTGCAGGACGTGCTGGTCTGGGTGTCCAAGGGGCTGGAAGGCAAGCGCTTCCCGGTACGGACCGACGAGGTGAACCTCGACCAGGACGGCTGCCTCTACAAGCCACACGTAGTCGCGGTCCAGGCGGGCCAGAACCTGAACATCACGAATTCGGACCCGACCACCCACAACGTACATCCCCTTCCGCGGGAGAACCGCGAGTGGAACAAGTCGCAGACCTCCGGAGCCCCGGCGATCGACTACGCGTTCCCGCGGCCGGAGAAGAGCATCGCGGTCAAGTGCAACATCCACCCGTGGATGCAGGCCTATGTCCACGTGATGGAGCATCCGTACTTCGCAGTGACGGATTCCAGCGGCGCCTTCGAGATCGCGAACCTGCCCCCCGGTACCTACACGCTGCAAGCGATGCACGAGAGGCTGGGCGAGCAGGAAATGGAAGTCACGGTTGGGGCCAGCGAGTCCGCGACGGTCGACTTCTCGTTCACCGGCGGATAGGCCGCGAGCCGGTTTCCGCGACAGCGCTCCCTGAGCGGGCATGAACGGCAATCCGCAGACCTCGGTGCGGGTCTCCCACCCGGCAGGTCTGGCTGCCTTACTGTCGGACTATTACGAGCTGGCGAAGCCGTCGATCGTCTGGCTCATCCTCATGTCCACCGTCATGGGCTGCTACCTAGCGGCGGACGGCTCGCTGCTTTCGGCCCGGGTATTCCACACAGTTCTGGCCACCGGGCTGCTGGCGGCCGGGACGGGAGCGCTGAACCAGTGGTGGGAGCGCGGCGTCGACGGCCGGATGCGCCGGACGCTGACCAGGCCGATTCCGGCCGGCCGGGTCCAGGCTCGTGCGGCGCTCGTCTACTCGACCGCTCTGATTGCGGGAGGGCTGCTGTACTTGCTCGTGGCGGTCAACCCGCTCAGCTTCCTGCTTGGAGCCTGCACGGTCGCTTCCTACAACTTCCTCTACACTCCGTTGAAGACGAGAACCTGGTGGTCGACCACCATCGGCGCCTTCCCGGGAGCGATACCTCCACTGCTCGGCTGGGCGGCTGTGCGCGGTTCGGTCGGGATCGAGGCTTGGGTCCTGTACGGAATTCTGTTCCTCTGGCAGTTCCCGCACTTCTACGCGATTGCCTGGATGTACCGAGAGGACTACGGACGGGCGGGGATTCGGATGCTGCCGGTGATCGACCCCTCAGGCCGCTCCACGGCGAGGCAGGTCATCGTGACGGCGGCCCTTCTCGTGCCGGTGTCCATGGCGCCGGCCTGGCTGGGGATAGTTTCTTCCTGGTACGCCGTGCCGGCGTTCCTGCTGGGTGCCGGGTACTTGGCTGCGGGGATTCGGCTGGCGCGGGCCGGGACAACCGCGAGTGCGAGGGAACTGCTTCGAGCTTCCGTGCTGTATCTCCCCGTGCTTTATTTCTTCCTGCTGGTAGCCAAGCCGTAGGCCGGCATTCGGGCGGCCGTGGCGAGCATCGCGCATAGCGGGGATGGTCGGGTACAGCACCGGAGGACACGAACGACGTAGAACCCGAAGGCTGAGTGAGTTCTCTCGGCAGCTGACCGGTTGAGCTACACCGGGCCGAGGGGGATTCCACGCCCGGTCCCCATACGCGGAGCTACTGGCCGTGACATCGGCAGGACCAGGAACGAGGGGCTGACCCGACGGGTGATCGTCGCGTCTCGACGGTTGGTCCGATAATCCGTCGGCTGCAATCCCAAGCGTTCGCTCTTGTGAGCGGCGCGAGCGTTCGTTGACCCAGCGCGATCGGGAATGCGAATCCAACCTCCAGCTGCGATTCTGGAGCGGGCTTCCAGTGATTGGCCTGGTGGCGGCACGCGCCACGGCAACTTACACGATCGCCCGGAGGCCGTTCTTAGCCACCAGCCTCAGGAGCTTCAGTGAGGTACCTTGCGGGCGTTTCTCGCCGCACTCCCATTGGCGCACCAACTCGGCCGTCACGTTGAGGTAGCGGGCGAACACCGCCTGGCTCGCATTCTCGCGAAGCCGGAGCGTCTGGATGTCCTCTGGCGCCATCTCCTCGAGCGGCGTCAGGCACATCTCATCGAACTCGTTCATCTTCCGCTTGGACGTGACCCCCGCTTCTGTCATTCCGAGCACCGTCTCGTGCACCGACGCCAGCACCTCGCTCCCATACTGCTTAGGCATAGCCGATCACCTCGCTGATCGTTCCGTTCCCCAGAATCGCGTCGAGATCGGGTTGGTCCAGCCTAGGAATCTTGTCGTCCAACGTCCGCACCGCCATGGGTTCAGTCCGTCGAATGTTCCCCGGTCATCCTTGGCCAACCTGTGAAGGATCGGCGTGCCCTGCCCCCGACCAGCAGCATCATAGCCTGTGCGCCCGATGCATTGGAATATGGTGTCGCCGCCGAGGTTGGCGTCGATCAATCTCTTCGCGATGCGCTCCACGGCTCCGCACAACGCACAATCCTCGATTCCTTCCGGGCGGACCAAACCGAATCCTGACTCGGTAGCGGAGTTCATCGGAGCAATCGGTACAGTACATGTAGGTTTGGGCTTCGTAGAAGGGGCCCTCGTGTTGGGCGCGATCAAAGCATCGGGCCAGGGGTTGTCGCGGTCTCCTGACAACGCTAGCGTAGGCCTCCGGAGTGTGACCGACGAACTCGAACTGCGGGCGGTCCAACCCGAGGATCGTAGATCCCATCAAGGGTCCGCAGAGTAGTTGTCCAGTCTGAGAGGGGCCTTACTGCGGGGCCTGAGCTGGAGGCCGCCAAGGACTTGCTCTCGGAGGCGCCACCGCAGGTGTAGGTGCAATCTGCGGGTTTCGAGTGCCCTCTCCAACAGTGATCGAGGGATGCCCTGCCACCCAACTTGCTGATTGCAAGTGGGTGAAGGCCGGCATGGCAGCGTTCCTACCCGCCTCAGTAACTCAGCATCCTGAGGGCATCGGAGCTACGCCGCACGTGACGCTACGGTCAGCCGCTGCCCAAGTGCCAACAGCGCCGCTTCAACCTGACCGACGTGCGAACGGTGATCAAGGTCGATGAGACGTCGCACCGCTGCCTCGCTGAGGCCAAGCCGCTCCGCGAGTGCAGAATTGCCCATTCGCTTGGTCCGCATGGCCATGTAGAGGGCGATCTTTGCGGCCGCGAGCACCGGCACCGGGACCCTCCTGCGCCCTTGTGCGGGAGAGGGTTGGGGGATCGCTCGCCGCGCTCCGATATAGCCCCCAAGTGCTGCAATCAGGCAGTCGCCTGCCTGCGCCAGTGCTTCCGCTTCCGTCGCCCCCTCAGTCAGGGCCTCCGGAATGTCCGGGAACGATACGAGGAAGCCCCCGTCTTCCTGACGTTCAAGTGCCACCGGCCATGTCAAGTCCTGCCGCATTGCTTCCTCCGTGCAAGCTGGCCTCAGAGATCCTTGCGGCTCAGCCCGAGTTGCCGGAGAGTTGCCGCCAAAAGGCCCGCGCCGATCTCCTTGCGGCGGTCCTTGACCGTAGTGAATCGCTCGCCGAAGTAGAGCCGACCGTGACTACCTTTGCCCCGGCGGGGCTCGAACCGCACTGCGATCCGACGCTCCCGGCCGAGCCTCTCGACACGACGAACGAACTCGTCACCAGTCATCGTAGACGAACAGATATGTACGAATCAATTCCAATGGCAGAACGACAGACCGTCGCAATCAAGGTGCGGTGTACTGCCCATGGAATGCACAGGCGCCAAAGCCATTCTCCGCCTCGCGCAGTCGCTCGGAGAATTCGGAAGGAGCCAGAAGGTGCCGCCCGAACTGGGTCGAGCCCGCCGCGGACTTGTGCCTTGACCGTGGATTGTCCGAGCCCGAGTCCGACCGCTTTCCGGCGAATCGGCACCCGGGGATCGGTGGACTCTAATTGGCCTCGTCTCCCGTCGCGACGTCCTTCATTGCCTCTGCCTCCTGCTCCAAGGCGGCCTTCGCCCCGTCGCGGATCAGGCTGCCCTCGGAGGGCCCTTGGAAGAACATGAATCCCTCGCGGTCTCGCCAAGCCATAGGGCCGGCCAGAATCTTGCCCGCCTTGAGCGTCTCGACCTTGATCTTCTCGATCAACGCCATGTAGCGCGGATCGTCTCGTGCCCAGCCCGTGAAGCTGCCGATGTCGCCGCTCGCCGCGAAGACCACGTCCACGCCGTCAATCGCTGCCACTTTGTCCACGATGTCCACACCGGCGGGCGATTCGATCATCACCACCACCATGATGTTGTCGTTTGCCGCGGCCCGATAGCCCTGGCCCCAGAGGCGCCCGTACTGACCGCCGCCCTGGCTGCGCTTGCCGCGCGGAGGGTACTTCGCGTAGGTCACGCCGTCCTCTGCTTCCTGCACGCTGTCCACCATCGGGACGACGATCCCCAGCGCCCCGATGTCGGTCGCTTTCTGGATGTCCCCTTCAGTGGGAGTCGGCACCCGGATGAACGGAATCGCCGGCGCGTCGCGGCACGCCCAGATCATCTTGGCCACCTGGTCGTAGTTGAGAGGGCTGTGCTGCATCTCGATCCATAGGAAGTCGAAGCCTGCATTCGCCATGGAGCAGTAGATGCCGGGGTCCGATGTGTAGATCGTCCCCCCGACTACCTGCTTGCCCTCGGCAAGCTTCTGCTTCACCGTGTTGAACATGCGAGGCTCTTGCCCCACAGCCGAAGCTGCCGTGAGCACTGCAAGAGCCAGAAGGCCAGCGAGTTTCTTGGAGGTCATGCGTAAGTCCTTGTCCGCGGGGCAACAGCCCCCTCGGAACCGGCAACAGTATACACCGGAACTACGGCCATTCAAGGCGCGTTCGCGGAACCCGGAGCCTGTATTGCGGATCGTCCGCGGGTTCCACCTCCGATCGGTCGACGGGGAGCCGGGGTCCGTCGCGGGGACGCCGCGCCAAATGTCAGCGACGAACGAACTTCTGCACCCTCATCCCCGCATTGACATCGACCACGTACACAGCGCCGTCCGGGCCGGCAGCGATGTCGTGTGCCCAGTAGAACTGACCGTCGTGGCTGCCGTACGATCCCCACCGCTCGAGAATCTCGCCCTCCGGAGTCATTAGCAGCGCGCCGTTTCGGTCGTATGCCGTGTTGGTGAGGTCGCCGCCGTCGGCCACCACCACATTCCCGTCGGCCGTGATGTCGACTCCCCACGGGCGGCCGATCTCCTCGCTCTTCCACTCCGTCAGGTACGTGCCCTCGGCATCGAACAACTGGACCCTTGAGTTACCACGGTCCGCAACGTAGACCGTGCCGTCCGCGCCCACCGCCACGCCGTGCGGCGCGTCAAACTCGCTCGGGCCAGTCCCCTTCTGCCCCCATGCCGTCAGAAACTTCCCCTCGCTGTCGAACTTCACAACTCGGCTGTTGCCATAGCCGTCCGTGACGTAGATCGAGCCGTCCGGCCCGAAGTCGATGTCGGTCGGCATGTTGAACCGCTGCTCGTCCTCGCCGGGCTCTCCCTTGATACCGAGCGTCCTCAAGAGTTGTCCATCTGGGCTGTACTGCTCGACCACGTGGGTGTTTGCGTCAGTCACCCATACGTTGCCGTCCGCATCCACCGCCAGTCCGTGCTCGTTGTCGAACAGGTCATCCCCGAACGACGAGAGAATCTCTCCCGTTTCTGCGTCCAGGCACAGCACCGGCTTGGCTGCCCGGTGGAAGACCCATACGCGGTTCTGAGAATCCACGTCAACTCCAGTTGCTTGGCCAAGGGCATAGCCTTCAGGCAGCGCGGGCCAGCCGTGGACAACCTCAAATGCCGGTTCTCCACTTGCGGTTTCACCGTCTTCGGGCGGTACCTCCAGACAAGCTAGTGCGGCCAACAGGCAGAACGTGATTCCCAGAGTGAGTCGATGCATGGCTTCCGTCCTCGTTCAGGTGGGGGGGCGGGCCCACGCGACTGTGGTCCGACCCGGCAATGGCAAGGGTACAACAATCGGAACTGGTTCCGGAAGCCCACGCTGGGATTGCCCGCGAGCAGGGAGCCCCTCGGCGATTGGCAACGACAGCTGAAGTCCTGCCCGATGAAGTCTCGGGCGAGGGATGTCAGCCGGTGCAAGTCGGCAATCGCAGGATCTGCGAGATGACTGATGAGTCCGCAGTCCGAAAGGAGCAGCAGGGGCACCGGTGCTGGCGGGAGCGGTTGTCGTGGCCGTCCGGGTGCTACCGACGTCCTCTGCGGCCGGCCGGGGACCGTGACGATCGCCGGCAAGCCCAGCGACGAACTGCGGCGAGGCCTGCGGGCCAGCATCACGAAACTAGCTAGGTTGAAGGGACAGTGATCAGGCCCATGCGCTATGCGATCGTCATCGAGAAGTCGCGGCGGAACTGCGCCGCCTACGTCCCTGATCTACCCGGGTGTGTTGCTACCGCTGTTTCCGAGGCGGAGGTCGTTCGGGAGATTAGGAACGCAATCCGGCTCCATATCGAGGGCCTGCTTGAGCAGCGTGAGCCCGTGCCGGAACCGCGCTGCACAGCGACGGTCATCGACGTGGGCGAAGTCTCCGGGTGACCAAGCAACCAGCAGGCAGCGAGACCAACCACTTGCGACATGCCGTTGCCGAGTCGGGCCCCGCGACGCTGGCGGCTCGGCCGGCCCCGGGGTGACTGCTGGCTGCCACCGAAGAGCCGGACTACTCCGTCGACGTCTCGTGGCTTCCAGCGAAGGAAGACAATTGGTCGTCAAGATGAATTGAACCTGATTGCAAGTCGATACTCAGTCCGACACGACCCCTCGCCACTGGCTGGTCGCCGACTCTCGATGCCAGCCTGAGAATGAAGCTCTCGGCCCTTCCTACCCGGCTGTACTGGAACCGAGCCTCGCCGATCGTAGTTCAGGAGGGCCCGTACCCTTCTGTCACGAGCGCATGCCGGCTTGCACTCGGACAATGGTCCAAGAGTTCGACCTCCGAATGCCTGTCTTGGCTGACCGGACTTCCACGGCAGCCGGCGTTCGGTGGAGGGCCTCCACCTGTGGTCCCGCACAAATGGGTCGAGCTGAACAAGCCCCGTCGGGTCCCTGCCCTGGTAGCGCGAGTAGCAGAAGCGACTATTGCTGGGTCGCTCCCGTCCGCCGTCCCTACGCCGCAGTAGCAGGGGGCGATCGTTGGCGCGCAGGATATCCCGAAGTGAACGTCGCTCGCACCGGTGCCCCGCACGATGGAATCGTCCACTGGGACCACCCTCTTGCCAGCCACGATGTGGCGCACGGGGTTGAGCTTCAGCTCTACGCGGAAGGTGCAGATCGATCGCTTGCGCTCGATGAACGCGCGCCCGACATCGTGGTTCCCGACCGGGCCGTTGCTGGACGAGATCCACGACTACCTCAAGAATCCCACCGCTGCGGAAATCGCGGAATCCGGGTCTCCACCACGAACTGCCCCGTACCGGGGCTCCCCGAGCCGGGCGCCGTCCCAATTGCTCGCGCGGCTCCTCGCCTGGCCGGTCGCCTTCCCCTCTCCTTCCGAACTGAGCCGCGTCCGCACCGTGCTCCCGTCACTTGAATTGGCGCGGCAGCCAACTCCGGCCTCTCGCGGATCGGGAGTCCCTTGCACGAGTCAATGGCGAACGCAGCCACAGGATAGAAGGCAAGCCGGCGGTCCTGCGAATCTCCGTACTGGTCGGTCCGGGCGCGGCATCCGGCCTTGCTAGGCTGAGGCGGTCAGATCCGATTGCGAAGGGCGGCAAGTGCCGGCTCCGAGCGACGGCCGCTCGTCACACAGCGATGATTGGACCGCACATCGAGTACAACCACGACTTCCCACGTTTCGAGAGCCTGGTCCGGTCAATTAACAGGCCGGGAGACTACTACGTTGCGGGCCGGATTCAGGGAGTGTTGCCGACAATCAGCGTCGCCAAGGTTGGCACGATTGCGTTTCCGGTCCTTGACGCCCAGATTCGCTCGCTGATCGAAGCGTCCCAGCCAGCGCCCTACGGACGAGGTCCCGATACCGTCCTCGACCCCTCCGTGCGGGACTGTCGGCAGATCGATGCCCGCCGCTTGCGGCTCTCCGGAAAAGGATGGGAACAGACACTCCATTCGATCCTCGACTCCGTTGCGGACGGACTGGGCTGCGATCGTCAGGCCCTGGGTGCAAGACTCTACAAGCTCCTTGTCTATGAGCCCGGAGGTTTCTTCGCCGAGCATCGCGATACGGAGAAGGTCGACGGCATGATCGCCACCTTGGTCATCTCGCTTCCAACGCGCGGCCAGGGCGGGGAAATCGTCATCCGCCACCAGAATCGCGAAGCCACCGTCGACATGCAGGTGGAGGAACCCGGCGAGCTGACGTACGCAGCCTTCTACGCGGATTGCGTGCACCTGACCAAGCCGATCGAGCACGGCCACCGTGTGGCCCTTGTCTACAACGTCGTCCGAAAGCCGCGCAATCGGTCAGCGATCCCCAAAGTGCCGGACTACTCTAGCCAAGTCGACGAGATCGCGGAGTTGCTCTCGGAATGGTCCCGGTCAGAAGGAAAGCCGAGAAAGATTGTCTGGCTTCTCGGCCATCGATACAGCGAGGTCGCCTTGGGCCAACCGGCGCTCAAGGGGCTGGACGAGGCAGTGGAGCGTACACTTGGCCTCGCGGCCGAACGATCCGGCTGCGTGCTCCGCCGCGCGCTTCTCAGCATTGAAGAGTCCGGCGGTCCCGACTACGACGACATCGATGCTCGCTGGCACAGTCCAGAGATCGACGTCTCTGACCGGATCTGCAGCATGGAGGACGTCGTCGAGAGTTCCTACATACTTGGCTCGTGGAGTGGATCGGACCTCACGGGGTCGGAGTTGCCGGAGATTCCGATGGTCGAGGGCGAGGCTCTGCCGTGCAATTGCCTGGACGGTGCCGAGCCCGACAAGCAGATCCTGCTGGAAGCGTCCGGCAATGAGGGGGCCTCGCTGGAGCGTTCCTACCGGCTGGCGGCCATCGTGCTTTGGCCGAGGGCGAGGGAGGCGGCCGTGATCGCGGACGGCCTTATGGACGACGCGATCGAATACGTGGATCGGATGCTGGACCAGGGCGTGGCGGACGAAGGAGCGCCCGCAACGGCGTCCGAGCTCGTGGCGAACCTGATCGACGCCTGGCCGGGGGGCCAGCAGCTGCTGTCTCCTTGGGGCTGGGGAGTCTTCCAGCCAATGAGCAATGAAATCGTCGCGAGTATGCTCGGACTGCTGGCACGGGTGGGAGACGAGACGCTCATCGTCCGATTCCTGCGGGATGCTGTGGCCAAGGAGTTCAAGGACTGCAAGAAGTCCGAGGTGAACGGACCTCCGATCGAGGGCCTGCTGGTTCCTTTCCTGCTGGGCGTCAGTCCATCGACGCTCGAGCAGTTCCTGCCGGTGTTCATGAGGACCAACATCCCGCAGTGCGCCGACGACGCTCTGGCCCTCCTAGCACGGCTCCGCGAGTCCGAACCGGCTGCAAGCACGTCCGAACGGAACCGTGCTTTCCGGCTTGCCGCGCACGCGGCCTTCGAGTCGCTCCCTGAGGCGTTTTCCCCGAGCCTTCCCGCGGGGCAATCAGAGTGGCGCCGTCCCAAGCCCCAGAAGCTGGCTGCCGAGGCGCTTCGGGATCTCTTTGCTGCGAGCCATGGCTTGGTGGCGGATTCCGAAGCCGAGCACGTGGCCGCCCTCTTGGCCAGTCATCCTGACCAGGCGGATCCCCATCGAACGGTTCCCAAGGCGCTCGCCGAGACCGGCGAGCAGATTCCTGGATTCAGCTCGACTCCCGCCTTCGGCTCTCTTTGGCATCTGTCGGCGCGTTGCCTGCTGGACCGCAGCGCCGAGCCGCCGAAGGCTCCCGTCGACGAGAGAATCGAGGCTTCGATCAATTGCCAATGCAATCTCTGCGAGGAGTTGCAGGCCTTTTGCGATGACCGGCAGGAGAAGACGAAGCGCTTCAGGGTCGCCCAGTTCAACCGCGACCACATCGAACGCGCCATCCTCAATTCCAGTCTCGACATTGACTGTAGAACGGAGAAGCGAAGCCGGCCACACACGCTCGTCTGCACCAAGAACCGCCGGAGCTATCTTCACCGCTGCGAGGTGCATGTCGAAGACTTGGAACACATGCGCCTGCTGGCAGTGTCGGCACCGACCCGCAGCGATCCGCAGGTTGCCCCGGTCATGGCACGCCTGCATGAGGCCATGGCTCGAAAGTGACTCCGATGGAGCCTCGCGTGTGTCCTCGGCAGTCGTGCCGGGCTTGAAGGCCGCACGCACGTGCCGAGGACGCTGCAGCTGGATCCACAGACTTGCACTGGCGCGCGCCGCCCGACACCTCGAAGCGGAAGGGCGGGCCCAGCGGTACGGACTCATCGAGGGAACCGCCCTCTGTGGACGACGCCTCGTCCCGTCCGCCGAACGATGTGTCCACCAGGTATTTCGAGTCGCTACTCCGAATAGAGCACCCGAGCGGATTCCAAGACCGCCTTCCGGCGAATATAGTTCCGGCTCTGCTCGACGGCTGCTCGCGTTACAAGATCGACTCTTCGTCCCAACAGGCCCGCGAGTTCCTCCTGCATCCCGACCAGGCCGAATAGGCCGGGAGTCCGCTCCGGCTTGAACTGGACGATCACGTCAATGTCGCTCTCCGGCCCGAAGTCGTCGCGCAGCACAGAACCGAACAGCGCCAGCTCGCCTACATTCCAGCGGTTGCAGAACGCCGCGATGGCGCTCATGGGCACGCCAATCCTATCCGCCAGCCGCTCGTGGTTCTCGCTGGCCTCCGCTGCTAATCGCACCCGGGCCTCCATCACGCCACCTGCATGACCTTCAGGCTCTCGGCGCCCCTGTCACCCAAGATCGTTGCCGTCCCATGACCGCGGTCTCGCTGCTCAAGCCGTAGCGACAACGCCACGTGTCGAGCCGCGGTCCGAATGGTGTCGATTCTCGTCCTCAGGATAATCTCCAGCTCGCCCCAAGCGCCCTAGCTTGCATGCGGGCGATGCCCGAGGAGTCCGCGATTTGAAGGCCTACGCGGGCTAGCCGGACTTCCATGCGAGTCGGCCCTCGGTGGAATTCTTCACCCGGTGGTCCCGCACGAACTGGTCGATCTGAACGAGGCTCGTTGGGTACTGGCCCGTGTAATGCGACTCGCAGAAGCGGCTCCTGCCTGAGTGCGTGCCCTGAGCGATGGGGTGCCACTGCCTGAGCGGTCGACTGAACGGCGACCAAGCTGAGTTGCTGACGCCGATCGCGTCGGCGTCCAAGGCTGCCAATCGGGGCCGGCGCCGTGTGGAGTCCACGATCACGAGCAGCGACGTTCGTTGGAAGCGCAAAGCCGCATGCCCGGAGGCTATTCTGTGAAGGTCCACGAGAAGCTGACACCATGAGACTTGGGCAATGGGCGGGAGCGGTCCGCAAGCTGTTTGATTCGGCTGGTTTGCTTCGCCGCTTTGCTTCAAATTCGACCGATACCAC
The DNA here is from genome assembly GCA_965263255.1 of Bryobacterales bacterium. Classification (GTDB taxonomy): domain Bacteria; phylum Acidobacteriota; class Terriglobia; order Bryobacterales; family UBA6623; genus VXMF01. The sequence goes on along the minus strand of CBDHHA010000008.1, from coordinate 3,234,908 downwards.
TGCGAGAATCCAAGAAATCAGCGCCATTCGGTCTGAACTGGCCAAGTGCAGCTCCGAATCCTTGAAGGAGGTCGGCCTCAGCACGAACGACGTCCTTACGGATATTGCCGTGACGGCTGAGGTCGCGCGGCGGACCATCGGCCTGAACATGTTCGACGTCCAAATCCACTGTGCTCTCTCATTGCTGGATGGCAAGGTCGCAGAAATGAAAACCGGGGAGGGTAAGACCCTAGCAGCCATCCCAGCAATCATGTGGTACGCGAGGCGGGGAACAGGTGTCCACGTGATGACCGCAAATGACTACCTTGCCCATCGCGATAGCGTTTGGATGGGGCCGATCTTTGAATTTCGAGGAGTCACTGTTGGGTGTGTCCAAGAGCACTCGGACCTAGAGCAAAGAAAACATGCTTATGCTTGTGACGTAACCTACGCCACGGCCAACGAAGTCGGATTCGACTTTCTGAGGGACCAACTTGCTCTATATCCGTCCGCACAAGTGCATCGAGGGCTGTCTGTAGCAGTGATCGATGAAGTCGACTCTATCCTATTGGACGAAGCGCGGATTCCACTGGTGGTTGCTGGCGGCCAGATCACACAGGATTCCTTGGTGCACCGGGCGGACGAAGTTATTCGAAGTCTGCGACCAGATCTTGACTATACAATCGACGAGTATGAAGTCAACGTCGCACTGACTGATCGAGGGGTTGCGGCAGTGGAGAAGGCACTCGAGTGTGGCAATCTTCACGAGCCGGTGAACCTCGACGCCCATGTAGCGATCCAGAACGCGTTGCACGCGCATGCCCTACTGCGCCGTGATATCGATTACTTGATCAAGGATGGCATTGTCCAGTCAGTCGATGGGTTCAAAGGGCGAGTGGTTCGAGATCGGCGGTGGCCGTCGGGGTTACAGACGGCGATTGAGGTGAAGGAGCGTGTGGCAGTCAAGCAGCAGGGCAAGACCCTTGGCTCGATCACCATCCAGAATCTCGCCAATCTCTATCCCGAAGTGTGCGGACTGACCGGCACCGCAGCCACGCAAACTGACGAATTTGATTCGATCTATGGACTTGACGTTGAAGTCATCCCAACCAATCGCCCGGTGATCCGAGTAGACTATCCAGACCTTGTCTTCGACACTGTGCGTGAGAAGGAGGATGCAGTGGTCGCGGACATACGGCAACTCCACGAGACCGGTCGTCCCGTTCTCGTGGGGACTGCAAACGTGCGTGAGTCCGAGCGGCTCAGCAGTAAGCATTCAGCGTGGGGACGCAGGTCTTGCCGGGGTGTTGCGTTATCAGGCCGGAGGGATTCGGCTCGTAGCGTGAGCTAGGCTGCCAGCGGAAGGGCCGTGGGAGGCTCGTCGGAAGGCGCCGGTGTTGGGGATGGGCTCGTGGCTCGCCAGCCGACAGGCGGCCGGCGTAGTGCTTGCTGGCGCTGCTCGTCCATCCGCCAAGGCAGCCAGGGATCGAGATCCCGGGGCGGCTCTCCGCGGTTGCGGGCGCAGGCGGCGAGATAGTCGAGCACCCAGGTGTAGGGATTGAGGCCGTTGATGCGCACCGTCGCGAGCACGCCGAACAGCAGCCCGGTCGATCTCGCTGCTTGCGGTCCGCCCGAGCCGAAGCTGGTGCAGCGGGCGATCACCGGGCCCCGCACGATCCGTTCGCAAGCGTTGTTGTCGAGCGGCACGCGGGGATTGCGCAAGAACACCCCCAGGCCTTCCCGGTGTCTCACAAGCGAGCGCAGCGGTGCACTTTGGGCCTCCAGCCAGGCCACCTTGCGGCCATCCGGGTGCGGGCGATTGTATTCCAGAATCGCCTGGGAGCACACCCTGACCATGTCCTCGCGCGCTCTCTGGAAGAGGGCTTCAAAGGCGGCCTCGAGTTCTTTCTGTCGCTGGCGGAAGGTCGGCTCCTGCCCGTCAAGGGGCAGGTCGGGCTTCCAGGCCTGACGCCGCAGCTTGGCCAGATGGAAGACGGTGCCGAAGCGTTCCATCCAGTCCTCGGACCACGACTGCAATTCCGCGAAGCCCGTTCCCGCCTTGCGAAAATCACGTCGTTGATGCGCCCAACAGTACTGGAGGACAATGCGCCCGGACGAGCGGCTGGCCAGGGACTTGTAGGCACTCCAGCGGTCGCAGACCACGATCACCTCGCGGTCGGTGTCGGTCCCGACCAGGTTCCCGAGCAACTGCTCGCCCGAGGGCGCGCCGCGTGTCGGCAGGATGCGCATGCGCACGGTGTCGGCGGTCAGGCAGGTCCACAGCCAGAACAGCGGCTTGCCGCCTCCCTGCGACACCTCCTTCGGGTTGTTCTGCCCCTCGATGTACTGCACGGGCCAGGACGTCTCGTCGGCCTGGGCCACGGCTGCCTCCGACTGGCGCCGGGCGATGGCCCGGTCGATCGGCTCGAACAGCCCGGCCATGCGTCGCAGACCCTGCGAGAGCGTCGAGACCGGCACGCGCAAGCCCAGCGCCTCCAGATCGCGGGCCGCTGCGGACTGGGCCCGGAACTGGCCGAACACCTGCACCAGGAACCAGCCCCACACGCTGGTGCCCAGCTGAGTGCGCTCGCCGAGCCGCGGGGCCGGCGGTGCCAGCACGCTGCCCGCCTCCGCGCACGAGCAGGCAGGCCGGTACTGCTGGCGGCGAATCCTCCGCGCCAGGGCCTGCCAGTCGATCTCGTAGATCCAGCTATCCTTGGTCCCGCTGCGGACATACGCTGTCCCGCAGCTCGGGCAACACCGTTCTGCTTCCGGCAGATCAAGCCATTCGTCTTGCACGGGCAGGTGCGAGTGGTCCACACGCCCTGGATTGGACGTGCCCGGCTTCCGGCCCCGCTTCCGGGCCCGCTTCTTGCGGTCGTTCCGGCCGCCGCCGGCTGGCGGCGAATCGTCGCCCGGGTTGTCTCCCTCCCGCGCTTCGTCGGCACCCTGCCCAGCCTCGGCCTGTCTGCCGGCTGGTGCTGCATCGTCGCCGGACCCGTCTCCGGCACCCTCCTCCGGATCCCGCGGCGCCCTCTCGCTCTTGCGCCCGAACACGGTCCGCAGCAGTTCCTCCAGCCGTGCTTCCAGCCACGCGATCTTCTCCTGCGCCGACCGCAATTCCCCCTCCAGCGCTTCGGCTCTCGCCTGCGCTGCTGCCAACTCCTGCTGGTGGTCCTGCTGCCCGCGCACCGCCATCCGCCTGCCCGCCTACCGCCTCGTCGCGGTCTGCCCGCGCAGTAGAATCCGCCGCCAGTCCCGCTGCAACGGGTACATCCATACCTGCTTGGGCGGCTTCGCCCGCGCCGCCCCGTCCTTCGTCCGCCCCGCCGTCTCCCCGATCCGCTGCCAGTTCGCCGCCCGGTAACACGTCCCCGCGTACTTCGTCGCATCCACGTACGACTCGCACAGAACCGGGCGGTACCCGTGCAGCCGCTGCCAGTCCCCCGGCAGCTGCCGCACCGCCAGCCCCAGCGCGTGCGACGCCAGATTCGGTACCTCAACCCAAGGCATCAACAGATAACGGGCGTTGCGCACGACCAGTCGCAGATGCTTGCGGTGCGTCCCCTCCTGCCAGCCGATCCAGCGGTCCCGGCAGGCCACTTGCCGGGCCGCGAAGTCGAACAGCAGGCAGCCCAGCAGCCGCCCCCGGCAGTCGCGCAGCCAGTACCGTGCGTGGTTGCCGATCGGCTGGCGGTAGCCCAGCGGGTGATACCGCTGCACCCATTCGTTCCACTCGGCGGCCTCCTCCCCGCCGCCTGCCACGGCCAGCTGGACCGGCCTCAGCTCGGCCAGCGGCCCCGCGATGCCCGGCTGCGGGTCACTGCGCGCCCCGCTCTCGACCGGCTTCTGCAGCCCCCGCCCTCGGCCCTGGCGGGCCGGCAGGGTCAGGATGGAGAGCCGCTCGAGCTCCTCCAGCAAGCCGCGCGCCTGCTGGATGCGGTACCTGCCGGTCGGCGTGCGCCAGCCCAGATGCTCGCAGATGGTGTGCCCCAGCTCGGTTCGGCTCAGCTTGGGAAACAGGCCGACGGTCTCCTGAATCGCAGCGATCTGGCGGCGCGTCAGACGCTCGCCGCCGAACGTCGTGGAGCGGAGCTGCCGGATGCGGAGGTCCAACCAAGTCGTCCTTCACCCCTACCTTGGCAGGCCGCAGCGCCAAAGTCAAGCGGTGCCCACGCAATCCGGATGCAGCGTGCTGGTCAGGCCTCATTCACCGCCCGGCCGCAGGCAGAAGACCATCCACACTGAATGGTTACGCTCAGCACTAGGCTCACAGGTATCCCTCATCGGGTCCTTAATGCGCGTAACAGCGAGTACGAAGCGGAGATAATTGCAAGGTCAGGACAGATCGGTGCGGTAACGATTTCCACCAACATGGCTGGTCGTGGCGTAGACATTCAACTTGGAAGAGGCGTGTCAGAGCTAGGAGGTCTTCATGTGATTGGAACAAACAGGCACGAGAGCCGCCGGATTGATAACCAACTTCGCGGACGCTGCGGTCGGCAAGGTGATCCAGGCAGTTCGCGCTTCTATATATCGCGTGAAGATGATATCTTTGCGAAATGGGTCAGCGACGAGTCTGACCTCACGTTTGACGCAGACCATCTGCAACAAGCTATCGAAGGGCATAACCTTGATATTCGCGAGTTCCTCAACAAATACGAATGGATTCTTGAGCATCAACGCCAAGTCATTCACCAAGAGCGCCAACAAATCCTCATTGGGGCCCGTCCATGTTCTTCTGAAGATGAGCGGCTAGCCACGCTGACCACAATAGACGATCTCTGGTCAGACCATATCGCAGCTGTTGCGGCTCTACGAGAGGGAATCCAATGGGCATCCCTCGGTGGCCGAGACCCACTCCATGTGTTTCTCAAGGATACGCATGCGATGTTTCAGGAACTGCAAGACCGCATCAGCCCGGAGGTGGCGGTGAGAGTTGCTGCGTCTCGAGAGAGAGGAAATGATCCGACCTCGCGGGGGGCAGTTTGGACATACCTCACTACAGACCAGCCATTTGGCAGCGGTGACCACAGGTTCTTCGCGGGACTTGCCAGAAAGTTCAAGAAACGACGCCTGTGGGGCTAGTTTCCCATGTCATGAATTCAGTCTGTGGCAGGATACCTCGCTTGTTCTGGCCTGAAACACCTCGGGAGGCGCGATTGCACAGTAACGCCAATGGCCGAAATTGAAGGGCGCTGCAGCGGTCCATTCGGACTATCGTCCGATGCCCATCTAGCTGGAGAGTATTTCAAAGGGCTGCCTTCGCAGGGTTCTCTGGGCGGCGAATGCTGCAGCTAGGAGGCTGGTGCCGCCGATGGACGACCAAGCTAGGAAGTATGTGGCGATCGGATACTGGGCAATGCCGAAGAACGCGCTCCTGAGTAGGTCGATCATTGGAACTGAGAGCGCTGTGCCCACTGTGATGCCAATCGCGGTCAGTGTCGAAGTTTGGCGGAGGACAAGAAAGAGCGCCGCTACCCTTGAGCTTCCTAAAGCTCGTCGGATCGCGAGTTCGCGGCCCTGCCTCGCCACTACTGTCGCGGCCATTCCGTAGATGCCCATCAGCGCCATGATCAGAGCGGTTAGCGAGACCAACGCCAGTGTGTGTGTCGATGCTCTAGAAATCGATATGGACGCGGCGAGAAGCGAGTCGACTGATTGGACACTTGAAACAGCAAGGGTCGGATCGAACTGGCGGATGGCAGCTTGGAGCGGTCGTCGGAGGGGCTCGCTCGCTAGCTGCGAGTCGAGCAACAACGAGATTCGATTTGGCGGCAGTGCTGAGATCTGCCTGTACAGTGCGCGAGGTGAGTCGGATGCGCGGGGATCGTGATGGGAGTCTTCGACGACTCCGACTACCACGTAGGACTGACCTTCAACCTTGATCGACTCGCCTACTGCGGCCTGTGGATCGCCGTCGAAGAGGAGTCTCGCCAACTTCCTATTGATGACAGCCTCGTTTCGGCTGGCGGAACCACCGGCTTCGTGGAATAAATCCCCTGCCAGCAGTCGGATGCCCAATACCGAGAAGTAGTTTGGGGTGCAGCGATAATCGGCCACCCAGACCTGCCCCGTTTCGCTTGCACCTGAGGATCCACCGGGAGCGCGAACGAGTGTCGTGTTCCAGTTGTCCTTCATCGGCATGGGATCGATCGCAGCTACTCGGTTGACGCTCGCGAGTGATCTCACTCGCTCGAGCAACTGGGTTACTGCACGTCCCTTAGACTCGCGCGACGCGTAGCGGTCCGACAATAGCGGAACCGACACGGCGAGCACGTCGTAATCCGCGAAGCCAAGATCCCTCTGCTGCAGTCTGTCAAGGCCGTCGATCGCCGTCTTGGTTCCGACAAGCAGCACAGTGGCTGCCGCTACTTGCACCAGCACGAAGAGCTTCAGCAAGCTCGCTGTCCGGCGGCTTCCGGATAAGCCTACACGCAGTGCCCTCAGAGGTGTGCGAGAAGACTGGAAGGCAGGTTGAATGCCGGATATGACACCAACAATCACTGACAGCCCGAAGGAGTAGAGAAGAGATGCCCCGTCGAGTCGAATCTCCATCCAGTACGGAATGTCGGCTTGGAATCTCGCTGTCATGTAACGGATCGCCAAATGCGCTCCCATCAAACCGACCGTTCCCCCGACCAAGGCAACTGCGATGCTCTCGGTGAGGAATCTCTGAATCACCTCACCTCGGGAAGCTCCCAGCGCCAGATAAGTGGCGGTCTCGCGCTGCCTCGATAGAGCGTCAGCCGATCGAATGCTCGCAACGTTGAGGCACACGACCAGAAGCAGGAAGCCAGCTGTCGCGAGGAGTAGCGCGATAATCGTCCTCATTCGTCCACCGCCCGTCAGCGAGTCCAAGAGCGGCATCACAACAACTTCACGGTCCGGCTCGAGTTCAGACACTATCTCGCTGAGCTCAGCTTCAGCAACCTCGGGCGTCGCTATCGCCGACAGGCGGCCAATGACTTGGAGGTTTCGAGATTGGAGACCGTTCTCTTGCAGCTCGCCATCCCAAGGGAGCCATACGTCCGAGGAGAATGGAAATCGAAATCCCCTTGGCATGACTCCGACGATATCGTGGGGTCTTCCGTTGATCGTCAATGACCGGCTCAGGACATCGTCTCGGGACGAGAGCCGGGAATGCCAGAATCCATGCGAAACTATTACCCTGCCTGGAGCACCGAGGCTGAATTCTCGTTCGGAGAAGGTCCTTCCCAGAATCGGACTGGCTCCCAGTGTTCGAAACAAGCTCGCGCTCACAACCGTACCATCGACCAGTTCAGGATTGGGCAGGCCGTCCGAAATGCTGAAGACTCGGCTCCTATATGCGGCGATGGCAGCTAGGGACTGTTGCCTATGCTTCATGTCACGAAAGCTCGGTACCGAGGCAGGACCTCTGAGGGCGCGACGGTCCGATTCGAATATTCGAACCAGTTCATGGATTCTGGTGAAGTGGTTGGGATTACTAGCGGCATTGAAAACGCTGAACATCAATGTGTTAGCAGCGATTCCAAGGGCTAAGCTGCACCCGATCACAGCGGCTGAACGCGGGTATCGCTTCAAGCGGGCTAGCGCATACGCGAAGTCCCTGAAGAGAGCGTCGATCCAGCTCACCCCCCACGCCTGACGACACTCCTCCCTGATGCGCGCTAAGCCACCCAGTTCAATCCTTGCCCTGCGCCGGGCCTCGGAGGGAGCGACGCCGGTGCCGCAATGCTTTTCCGTGAGTTTGTCAAGGTGGAATTGCAGCTCGGTCTCGAGATCCTCTTCAAGACGTCTACGTTGCAAGAGTGCGCGTACGCGATAGAGCAGGTCGGCTAGCACAGCGCCTTGGCTCAGGCCCTTGCCAGAATGCAGTCCACCGCGGCCGACAGCTTTCGCCACGAGCGGGTCTCCTTGGCCAACTGAACCCTTCCTGACCGGGTGAGCTCGTAGAATTTCGCCCGGCGATTGTTGGCCGATGCACCCCACTTCGCTCGGACCCACCCTCGGCGCTCCAGCCGGTGAAGGGCAGGGTACAGCGATCCTTGCTGGACATGAAGAGCCTCGCGCGACACCTGGCGGATCCGCTCCGAGATGCCCCAGCCGTGCTGCGGCTCAAGTGCAAGGGCCTTGAGAATCAGCAGATCCAACGTGCCCTGAGGTAGATCGATACGTGCCACGGAGACCCCTGCTACTTCTACAGGTCAATCATACTGACTTTTCCTGTCGAAGTGCAAAGGGGGAGGGCAGCGGCCTAAAGGAGGGCGAACCCGCAGGCAGGCTCGAACTCCCGGATTTGGCGTCGACATGCCATTCAGCGTTCGTGTACCTGCTCCTCTCAGGATGAAACCGCAGACCGTTGTGCGAGGAAGAACGCGCGGACTCTCCTTGGGTCTGCCTCGGCGCAAATGTCTTGCACCAACAACGCCTATCCGTGTTAAGTCCACTTTGGTTCGGCAAGTTCCAGCTGCAACGAGAATCTGGTCCAACTGAGCAATCCGAGACGGTCCCATAGTCTAGAGGCGTGGCCCGATGGCGGGCCCATGTGGGGGTGCGGGCCACCTGCTGGCAAGGGATGGGCGGAGAGATCCGAGGAGTTGCCGCCCTGGTTCTAGGTAGCGGTAGCCCACTACCCCGCCGGCAGCTCTTGCGGAATCCGATCGAGTCCTGCACGTCAAGCTAGATAGGCCGCAGCTGGTCCGGCTTCCCCCTCGAGTCCTTCGACCTGATCCCCAGCTACATCGACTCCACGTCCATACACCCCGGCCTCGAGGTCACCTCCCAGCTCAGCGCCAACCAAGTACGAAGCCGGCATCCGAGTTTCCGACGTCCAAATGACCGCGGTCGACATCACTCGCAACCAAGGCATACCCAAATGGAGTTACACAACCTCCCCCTTGCCAAGCCAAGCCGTCGGTGCCTGCATCTGGCGCGAGCCCCATCCCATTACTCTTTGAGCTCGCTCGTATGCCGCCCGCAAGTACCGGAACCGAAGCCCTCGCCGCTCACCGCGGACAGGTGCCTACACCCCCCAGCACTACCGCATGAGAGCGTGGACTCGGACAATACCCGAGGTGTCCGGACGCTGAAGGACTGCGCGGGTTAGCCGGACTTCCAGGCCAGTCGGCCCTCGGCGGAGTTCTTCGTCCGGTGGTCCCGCACGAACTGGTCGATCTGAACGAGCTTCGTCGGGTACTGGCCGGTGTAGCACGAGTAGCAGTAGCGGCTCTTGCCGGAGTCCCCGACCGAGCCTTGCAGGCCCTTCATCGACAGGTAGGCGAGCGAATCCGCTCCGATGTAGTTCCGGATCTCCTCGACTGACATCTGATTCGCGATCAGGTCGCTTGCGTCCGGCGTGTCCACGCCGTAGTAGCAGGATGCGATGGTCGGCGGGCAGGAAATCCTCACGTGCACCTCGCTCGCCCCGGCGTCCCGCACGATCCCGACTATCTTGCGGCTCGTCGTGCCCCGCACGATCGAATCGTCGACCAACACCACCCTCCTGCCCTCCACGATGTGGCGCACGGGGTTGAGCTTCAGCTTCACGCCGAAGTTGCGGATCGATTGCTTCGGCTCGATGAACGTCCGTCCGACGTAATGGTTTCGGATGAGACCGAGGCTGAACGGGATGCCGGACTCCTTCGAGAAACCGATCGCCGCGGAGGTTCCGGAGTCGGGGATCGGCACAACGAAGTCCGCATCCACGGGGCTTTCCCGGGCCAGGCACCGGCCCATCTCCTCGCGGGACTCCTCGACCGGGCGGCCGAAGATCAGCGAGTCGGGGCGCGAGAAGTACACGTGCTCGAACACGCACTGCGAGAGGCGCTCGGCACTGGCGAACCCCTGGCGGCTCAGCCCCTCCTCGTTCACTAGGATCATCTCGCCGGGCTCGACCTCCCCTTCGTACCGTGCCCCGATCAGATCGAACGCACAGGTCTCCGACGCGAACACATGCACCGTCGCCCCCTTGTGCTGCATCGTTCCGTACGACAGGGGCCGGAATCCCCGTGCGTCGCGCGCCACGATGACCTGGTCGTTGCCCAAGAGCACCAGCGAGTACGCGCCCTCGAGCCGCATCAGGGACTCGCGCAGCGCGTGCTTCAGGGTTGGCTCTCGCGAGTGGGCCATCAGGTGGGGAATCACCTCGGTGTCGCTGGTCGCCTGGAAGATGGAACCTTCCATTTCGAACTGCTGCCGCAGTGCCGGACCGTTGGTCAGGTTGCCGTTGTGGGCCACGGCCAGCGAACCCTTGTTGCATTCCACGTAGAACGGCTGCGCATTCAGCGACGCTGCATCGCCAGCTGTCGAGTAGCGCGTATGGCCGATCGCCATGTGCCCCTTCAGATCCTCGAATTCCGACTCACCGAAGAGGTCGTTCACCAGCCCCATGCCCTTGCGGGTATAGATTCTCGTTCCGTCGCTCGAGCAGATACCGGCGCTCTCCTGGCCGCGGTGCTGGAGGGCGTGGAGGCCCAGGTACACCAGGTTGGCCGCCTCGGGGTGTCCGTACACCGCGCAGACGCCGCATTCCTCCCGGAAACGATCCTCGCTCTCCACCATTGCGGGCCGGCGGCGTGACCGGTCGATGCTCATCCGGCTTCCACCGATCTCTCGAATGCAGTGTCCCACGTCTCGAACAGCTGCTCCACCGGAGCTTCGAAGAATTCGCCCCCGTTCCAACGCACGGACAGGGTTGATCGCCCCGTCTCCCCGATCACAACGGCCTCCACGCCCTGTTCCGAGGCGATGCGGGCAATCTCGGGCACATTTGCGGGCGCGGCCGCCACGAGTACGCGCGAGGGCGCTTCGTGAAACAGCGTCTCTCGGGCCGGCAGGTCCCCATTCAGGCTGATCCTTGCGCCAGTCCGCTCCGGCCCGAAGCAGCACTCCGCCAGCGCGACGCCAAGCCCGCCCGTTCCAATGTCATGGATGGTGTTCACGAGCTTGCGTCGGACGACTTGCCGCGTTGCCTCGTGTACCGCTGATTCGTAGGAGGGATCGAGCGCCGGCGGCAGGCCCCAAGTGGCTCCCAGTACGGACTTGGCGTACTGGGAGGATCCAAAGCGCTTCGCGAGCTCATCCGAAGCGCCCGGCAGCACTCCGCCCAGCACCACGATGCTGTCGCCTTCCGCCGCGAAGCACGGACCGGGCGGAGGCTCTACGTGATCCAGAATCCCCACGATACCCACCACCGGTGCCGGGTCAATGCCATTGCCGAGCGTCTCGTTGTAGAGACTTACGTTGCCCCCCGTGATGGGAGTCCCGAAGTGCCGGCAGGCCTCGCCGAGGCCCTCGATCGCCTCCACGAGCTGGGCCATGATTTCGGGCTTCTCGGGGTTGCCGAAATTGAGATTGTTGGTTGCGCCGATCGGCGTTGCGCCGACCGTGGCAAGGTTCCTGCAGCACTCGGCGACCGTCAGCCAGGTTCCCAGGCGCGGCTCGAGAGAGCAGTACAGGGAGTTGCCGTCCAGGGACATGGCCAACGAGACACCCGCCTCCTTGATCCGGATGACGGCGGCATCCCCCCCGGGGCCGGCAGTCGTGTTGGTCCGCACCTGGTAGTCGTACTGCTCCCAGATCCATCGCTTGGAACTCAGTTCGGGCGAAGCCAGCAGGGTCTGGAGGCCACCAAGCAGGTCTTCGCCCCCTGCCTGCGGCAGCGTAGGGCCGTCGAGCGGTGCCGAGCGACGGGGAGTGGTTCGCGGCCGGTCGTAGAGCGGGGCGTCATCGCTCAGGAAGCTGTTCTCCAGTTCGGCCACTACATTGCCGTGATGCCAGACTCGGAGCCTGCCGTCCCCCGTAACCGTTCCGATCTCCACCGCGTCCAGGCCCCACTTCGCGAATACCCGGAGCACCTCCTCCTCGCGCCCCCGCTCGGCGACCAGGAGCATCCGCTCCTGCGACTCCGACAGCATGATCTCGTACGGCGTCATGCCGTCCTCGCGCTGCGGCACAAGATCCAGCTCGATCTCAATGCCCACGCCGCCCCGGTCGCCCATCTCCGCGGTCGAGCAGGTCAGGCCGGCGGCACCCATGTCTTGGATGCCGAGAATCGCTCCGGTGCCCATCGCCTCCAGGCACGCCTCGAGCAGCAGCTTCTCGAGAAATGGGTCGCCGACCTGCACGTTCGGCCGTTTCGCGTCGGAATCCTCGTCGAACTCGGCGGACGCCATCGAGGCTCCCTGGATGCCGTCCCGTCCTGTCTTCGCGCCCACGTAGATCACAGGGTTACCGACTCCCTTGGCCGCGCCGAGGAAGATGGAGTCCTGTCGGAAGACGCCGAGAGCGAACACGTTGACGAGCGGGTTGGCGCTGAAGCAAGGGTTGAACGAGCACTCGCCGCCGATCGTAGGCACGCCGATGCAGTTTCCGTAGTGGGCAATGCCCTCCACCACGCCGCGAATCACGCGACGGTTGACCTCGCCGTCCTCCGGGTCGTCCGGGGGCCCGAACCGCAGTGCGTCGAGCACGGCCACGGGGCGCGCGCCCATCGTGAAGATGTCGCGCAGGATGCCGCCCACGCCGGTCGCGGCGCCCTGGAACGGCTCGATGAAGCTCGGGTGGTTGTGGGACTCGATCTTGAAGGCTGCAGCCCATCCGCCGCCGATGTCCACGATCCCGGCGTTCTCGCCTGGCCCCACCAGGATGCGCTCGCCACTCGTCGGAAGCTTCCGGAGATGTAGGCGCGAGCTCTTGTACGAGCAATGCTCACTCCACATCACCCCGATGATCCCGAGTTCGGTGATCGTCGGCACGCGGCCGAGGCGATCGGTCACGCGAAGGTACTCTTCCGACGTGAGCCCGTGCTCCGCCGCTACGCGCTCGCTGACTTCAGGCTGCATGGCCCGCGGTCATGGCCTCCGTCGCAGAGATCATCGACAGGAATACCGCGGTGCCGTCCGTCGATCCGACGGCGGCGTCGCAAGCCCGTTCCGGGTGCGGCATCATTCCCAGCACGTTGCGGCCCTCGTTCAGCACACCCGCGATGTCACGGTGGGAGCCGTTGGGATTCGCGCCCTGGTACCGGAAGGCGATCCGGTCCTGCGCCTCGAGGCGGTCGAGGGTCGGCTTGTCGGCCACGTAGCAGCCCTCCCCATGCGCGACGGGGACCCGCAAGGAGCGCCCCTTAGGACACTCGGCGGTGAACGGGGAGTCAAAGGTGGCAGGCACCAGATCAACGGTGCGGCAGACGAATCGGAGACCGTGGTTGCGAATTAGCGCACCCTCCAGCAGGCCGGTCTCGCAGAGGATCTGAAAGCCGTTGCAGACCCCGATGACCAATCCTCCGGAGCTTGCAAACCGGCGCACTGACCGCAGCACCGGGGAGAAGCGGGCGATTGCCCCACAACGGAGGTAGTCTCCGTACGAGAAGCCGCCGGGGAGGAAGACTGCGTCCACGTCACCCAAGTCCTCGGACTCGTGCCAGATCTCCGTCACTTCTTGGTGGAGGTTGGCCGAGAGCGCGTAGACAGCGTCGTGATCGCAGTTCGAGCCGGGGAAGATGACGACGCCGAACTTCATAGCGGGCGGGAGGAGAAGCGCCTCGCTGGACCTTGTCATTCTACCACCGCGCGGCTGGACGCCCAGCGGACGTTCCGGCATCTACGCGAGGTGCAACTCAACTGCGATGGCGGCCACATCCGACAGCGGAGCAGCGAGGCCCAAGCGGAAGCGGAAGACGTGATTGGCCAGTACACAGTTCCCAGGACGACACGACCGGAGGGCCTTGGCGACCCGAACCCTGTGCCTATCTTCAATGCGAGCTACTGCAGGTGCATGGTCCTCAACCTGTCGACTCGCGCCGGGCATTCCTCGCGGTATCGTGAATTACTGCCAGATCCGATGGGAATAGGCTCTATGGCGCGCATTACAATCCGCAAGATCAATGACGAGGTGAAGACGCGCCTGCGAGAGCGTGCGGCTAGGCACAACCGTTCGATGGAGCAAGAAGTGCGAGCCATCCTGCGCGAGGCTGTGGCCGACAGGCGGGCCGGACCCCGGGATCTGGCGGAATTCACACGAGATTGCTTCGCACCCCTCGGAGGCGTTGAGCTAGAGCTTCCGCCGCGCAGCCCGATGCGCGAGCCCCCCCGCTTCTCTTGAGCGGCCCTAGTGTCTGTCTTGGACACGAACATCGCCTCAGAGCTCGTGCGTCCCGAGCCGATGCCTGCCGTGGCGGCGTGGATTACCGGGCAGGATGCGCAAACCTCCTTCGGCGGGCATCAAGGCGGAGCTGCTGTGTGGCGTGGCGCTTCTGCCGGACGGCTGAAGGCGCGGCGCGTCAGAGGATGTCGCCGAGCAAGGAAACCTCAGAGGTTAGAGAGCGCATGGCTAGAGTCGAAACGATACCTGAGAATCTACCGGCCATCGTGGAATCCGCCGTTGCCAAGGTGCTTGCCTCCGAAGCCTCGAAGCATTGACCGATGACCGAAACATTCCACTCTAATGACAACCGCCTTTCGCCATCCTCGTATCTGAACCCAATCTGAAGGGCCTCGAAGTGCTCCGTCGCTGCGGCGAGCAGAACGTCCCTCTTTGCCAGTTCACCTGAAGTAAATGGTTGCTTGGCGTGTTCTGTTCAGCGACGCTCCCAATCGGCCGGCAAGGATAGGGGTGTGAGCCTGCGTGTTATGGGCCCCAAATGCCGCAGGGCCTGCCTGCGCAACTCGTAGCTCTCTCTCGGGCCGCAGTTCTTTGAGATTGCCCAGCCGGATCTGCCAGAGGGCACTAGGAAGACACTGTCCCGCGTGCCCACCGGGTCCAGCTCGGAGCCGGGAGAGTCCCGGCGGCGAGTGCCCGACCGCCCGCTGCGGTCACCCGCCCTCCCTGCAGATGTCCTAGCCGGGCGCGACGTGCATCATCCGGCTCTAGGATGCACACTGTAGTGCAGATGCTCGCACCGGGAAACAGTGCGCCACAGATCGAAGGTGCCCTGCCGAGGGGGCCGGGGCTTATCGCCTTCATCAAGGCTGACTGCCCCGCATGTCACCTAGCGCTGCGCTATATCGACGGGATGGCCCGGCACTTCGATGATGCTGCCGCCGTGATCGCAGTCTCGCAGGATGCACGTTCCGAGACCGAGGCGCTGGCTAGTTCGCTGGGCCTCGCTATGCCGGTGCATCATGACCTGACGCTCACTGCCAGTAGGGCCTACCGCCTTGAGGCCGTCCCCGCACTTTTTCTCCTGGACGAGCACGGACGTGTCGAAGAGAGTTCGCAGGGGTTTGACAAGGCGGCCCTGAATCGCTTCTCGGCCCGGCTTGGCGAGTTGTCCGGCATCGCCCCGCCCGCTGTGATTCCGTCCGGCGACGGCACTCCCGACTTCCAGCCCGGGTGCGTGTCGCGCCACCTCGAGCCGCCATCCGACGGCGCTGAAGCTCCGGCTGTCGGACTCTACGCCCGGCGCGGCCTCCGTGCCTCGCGGGTCGCCGTGCCCACAGATGTCCAGCCCGAGGAATTCTGCTACGAGCAGGGCTTCGCCGACCCGCTGCCCGTGCTTCCGCCGACAGTCGAGCGTGTCGAGCGAATGATGGCTGCGTTTGACCTCCCGCCCGATGAGGTCGTAGCGCATGTGCCTCCCAACTTCGGCCCGGCGACTGTCGAGAAGATCGCTGCCAATGCCGTGATGGCGGGCTGCCTCCCGGGCTACATGCGCGTACTTGTGCCCGCTGTCCGGGCCCTGTGCGACGAGCGGCTGGACATCCACGGCGTGCAGGGGACGACCCATTTCGCAGCCCCTCTCGCGGTGATCAACGGCCCCGTGCGCGCAGAACTCGACTTTGCCTGCGGGAGCAACGTGTTCTCGAACGCGGCCAGGGCCAATTCCACGATTGGGCGGGCGTTACAGCTGATCCTTCGCAACCTCGGCGGTGCGGCTCCCGGTCGCATCGACATGTCCACCATGGGCAACCCCGGACGGTTCAGTTACGTGATCGGCGAGAACGAGGAGGCCAGCCCCTGGGAGCCGCTCTCGGAGTACTTCGGGATCGGTCGCGGCACCAGCGCCGTTACGTTCTTCTGCTGCGAGCCTCCGCGACCGGTCAGCGAGCACAAGGCCCGCAGTGCGAAGGTCCTGCTGCGGGCCATCTGTCCCGTACTTGCCAACCTGTGGAGCCGCCGGGTCTGCCGTCGGCACGAAGCACTGGTGATCTTCGGGCCGGAGCACGCGGCCACCTTGCGGAAGAGCGGCTTCGAGAAGAGCGACGTTGCATCCTTCCTGTTCGAGAACACCGCGATCCCGTTGCGAGAGTACGACGGTGACGGCGGGGAGGGTACAGCGGAAACTGCCTCATACGAGGAGTGCGTGATCCGGGGAGAGCCCTGCTACCGGAAGTTCCGTAGTCCAGATGCCATCCGATTGATGGTCGCTGGCGGTCCAGCCGGCAAGTTCTCCGCCGTTCTCGGGTCGTGGGCCACCGGTCCGAAGGGTAGCCAGATGGTCTGTCACGCCATAGATTGATCGCTTCGTTGGCCTCGCTGGTACCCTATGCGAGGCACTGGAGTGCAATAAGGAGCAACCGAGATGTCCGATGCACTGGTGAGTCCCCTCGACGAACGAGTCCCGCCAGAGGGTTCCGCGCCGCCGCGACTCGCGTCGCTTAAGGGAGCGAGCATTGCGCTGCTCGATATCAGCAAGCCCGGAGGCTCCATATTCCTGGACCAGATCGAAGGCCATCTCGTGGATCGCTTCGGTGTTACGGAGATCCTGCGCCTCGAGAAGCCGACCTTCGCCAAGCCCGCGCCCGAGGCCGTCCTTGCGGACATCCGCACGCTGCAGCCCCATGCGGTCATCGAGGCGCTGGCGGATTGAGGGTCGTGTACGACGTGCAGTTTGCACGACTCGGTACGCATTGAGAACGCGGGCATTCCGGCGGTCGCCGTCGCCACCGACGTGTTCCGCTCTGCTGCGAGGGCCCAGGCGGCTGCCCTGGGAAGGCCCGACTTCGACGCTGTCTACGTGCCCCATCCGATCCAGGACCAGTTGGCGGAGGAAGTCACAGCACGGGCCGACGCGGTCGTCGACGAGATCGTCGCGCGGCTGACCCTGCGTTCGGAAGCCACGGCCTAGTGATTCGTCCGACCACTTTCCGGGAATGACCGAGCCGATGGCCGTGCCGCGGAGCCTGAATCCGGACGTGTACCGCCACTTGCGGGAAGGCGCGGTGATTCCCGCCCACCCGCTGGCTCTTGACGCCCGGCGACGCCTTGACGAGCGACGCCAGCGGGCACTCACGCGGTACTATCTCGCCTCCGGCGCGGGTGGAATCGCAGTCGGCGTGCATACGACCCAGTTCGCGATCCGAGACCCGGCTGTCGGTCTGTACCAACCGGTCCTGGCCCTTGCCGCCGAGACGGTCGAGGATTTCATCGCTGACGTCCGGAGGCCCGTCATTCGCGTCGCCGGAATCGTTGGACCAACCGATCGCGCAGTGGCGGAGGCGCGAACTGCATCCGATCTCGGCTACCATCTCGGGCTGCTCAGTTACGGCGGCTTCGCGGGCGCGACGCATGAATCGCTGCTGGACCACGCCAGGGCGGTCTCGGAAGTCATACCGCTCATGGGCTTCTACCTTCAGCCTGCAGTCGGTGGTATCCCGCTCTCATACGAGTTCTGGCGGGACTTCTGCGAGATCGAGAACGTGCGGGCAATCAAGGTCGCCCCGTTCGATCGCTACAAGACGCTGGACGTGATGCGGGCTGTGCAGGATTCGGGGAGGGCCGGGGAAGTCGCCCTCTACACCGGCAATGACGACAACATCATTGGAGACCTAGTCACGCATCTGGCGTTCGGTGATTCGAAGCCGCGATTCGTCGGGGGCCTGCTAGGGCACTGGGCGGTGTGGACTCGCGAGGCGTGCCAATACTGGCGGCAATGTCGGGATTGCCCTGGAAGCGGCTCGCCGCAGGTGCCAGCGTCGCTGTTGCGCCTGAACCTGGAAGTGACGGACGCCAACGCAGCACTGTTCGACGCGCGCAACCGATTCGCCGGCTGCATCGCAGGGATCCACGAGGTGTTGCGGCGGCAGGGTCTGATGGAGGGAATCTGGTGCCTGGACGAGTCCGAAGGGCTCTCGCCCGGCCAGTCGGAGGAGATTGACAGGGTCCTGCGAGCGTATCCGCACCTGACGGACGACCAGTTCGTCGAGGAGCACTTAGGTTCGTGGCTGCGGTGAGGGCTCTCGGGCGCTGTGCCGGCCCAGCAGACTAGGCTAGATCTGATGCCTGGTCTCTCCACTCAGGGCTTGGTGCGGTACTGGGGCCGCCCCTGACGGAGCCGCAGACGGCTTCGCTGCGCGACTGCCTCTTGGTCGATCCGTAGTCGCGACGGATCACGACCAGAGGGTTGAGATCGGTACGGCCGCCATCCGCTCACCGAAGCGGACGGTGCGGTCATGGTCGTACAAGACCACTCCTAACCGGAAGGACTCGCCCGCGCCCTGCGCGAGGCGACGTAAGCCGGCGAAATCCCCCTTCGAAACGGTCGCCGCCGCCTTCAGTTCGATGCCAACGACCTCTCCAATCCTGTTCTCAACCACGATGTCCACCTCCTTCCGATCCTTGTCGCGGAAGTGCAGGAACTCGTACCGGTCTCCGGACGCGGTTGCAAGCTTGAGAAGCTCCCCCAATGCGAAGGTCTCTAGAATTGGCCCGAAGACCTGCCGGTCACGCCGGACCCGATCCGGAGTGATGCCTCTTAGCGCCCCCAGCAGCCCCGCGTCCAGGAAATGTAGCTTGGCAGTCTTGGTCAGCCGCTTGAGCGTGTTGGTGTGCCAGGGCGACAAGGAGTGCACGAGGAACAGGCTCTCCAAGACGCCGAAGTATTTCTTCGTCGTCACATGATTCATGTCGAGCGCTGCCCCGGCCCGGGAGTAGTTGATGAGTTGCCCGGAATGCTCGGCAAGTACACGGAGCAAGCGCGGCATTAGGACTGACCTCTCGACTCCTGCGACATCACGCAGGTCACGACGGACGATTGCCTCGATGTAATCGAGGTGCCAGTCCTGCTTGCGTTGCCATCCGGAACGCGCCAGTGCTTCGGGGTAGCCCCCGGCGAGCACGTCCGCAACGAGATCATCTCCGACGACCGGATCGTGAACCGTCGGCAGTTCGCCGGCGAACGTCTTGTCCAAGAACGTCGGATTCGCATTGCGGAGTTCCGCCTGGGACAGGGGCAGCAACCGAATGAGACCCATCCGGCCGGCAAGTGAGTCCGCAACGCGGGGGAGTGTCATCAAGTTCGCGGATCCCGTCAGCAGGAATCGTCCCGGGCGTGGGTCGGCGTCAACGCTCGACTTGATGGCCAACAGCAGGTCCGGCACGCGTTGGATCTCGTCGATGACCGCCCGCTCATAACCGCGTAGGAACCCGACCGGGTCGGCGCGGGCCGCTCGCAGGGTTGTCAGGTCGTCGAGATCCAAGAATGGAATCTCGTCGCCCGCGATCCAACGAGCGAGCGTAGTCTTGCCCGATTGCCTCGGGCCGCAGAGCAAGACCACCCTTGTGTCCGCCAGGCTCTCGCGGACCCTTCGATCCACCAATCGAGGAATCATGGCCTCTACTTCAGACTATCGACCAATTGAAAGATAGAGCGCGGCCAATTGAAAGCTGAGGGGCGGCTGATTGAAACAACATGGCGTGGAATCCTTGCGTTCGCCTACATTTCCGCCGCGATCTGCTCGATCCGGGATCGGTCCGCGCCAGATTCATAGACCCGCGTGATGTCGGCTTTGGCGCGGGCAGGAGCCTACCGATGTAGTCCTGCGGACAATCTGCCCGGGCGGAAGGTGGCGGGACTGTATCGGTCTTGCCTCGGCGAGGCTTTGTGGATGACTCCGGTTTCGAATGGCCGGCGAGTCTCCGCGACCCTGCTGGGATCCTCCGGTTGGTCTCCCGGCGCCCTTTCGGCGTCAGTCGAACTGGATCTGCAGGACCGGGCCCATGTCGAATGACGGCGGCCGTCGGTTCGCGATCAGTTCGGCCTCCTCGGCTAGCGCCGAGACCAGCAACGGCATGGCGATCGTCGAGTCGCAGTGGCAGTCCACCATCCTGGCTCCCTTCGCGATCTTGCCCCAGCTCTGGGATTCGGCGAGAGTGCAGCCGGACAGTCCGCCCCAATGCGGGGCGTCGGTAACGATCTGGAGGCCGTAGCGATGGCCGTCCTTGCCCCGGTTCATCAGAATAGCCACCACTTCCGACTGCTGGGTGTAGTTCTTCGGCGTCCCGCCCCCGAAGTAGATGACCCCGGTGGCCTTGGAGTCGGCCACGGCGTTCGTGATCTCCAGCACGTCAGCCATCATGTCGAACATGAGGCGGTTCTCCCCGCGGTGCCGGCTCTCAGCCACGCCGATACCGATCGAGCTGTCGCCGATCGCAGGGCAGAAGAGGGGGACTCCGTGCTTAGCTGCTGCCGTGACGATTCCGTCCTCCTCGCAGTCGCTGCCGACCTCGAGGCCCAACTTGTAGAGAAACTCGCGCGTCGTGTAAGGGCGCGTCTGGTCCAGGCGCGACGCGAAGGTGCCGATCCACAGGTCGTGCTCGCGGAAGCGCACTTCGTCGGCCAGGACATCGTACATCCGGTCCACCATGACGTCCCCCAGCATCTCGTCGTCCATCTCCGGCGACCCCTGGTAGTGGTGGAATCCCCTGGTCTCGTGGATGTCGTGAAAGAAGTTGGCGCCGGTCGAGGTCAGGATGTCGATCAACCTGTTCTCGATCAGGAACCGCACGACGCGGCGCATGCCGGCCGGCACCATCGCCCCCGACAGGCCCATCAGAATGGTGCACTCGGGATCTGCCAGCATAGCCTTCCAGACGTCGAACGCTTGCCCCAGCTGCCGTCCCTGGAAGGCCGTCCGGGACATCTTCTCAAGCAGCGACCTCGCGGAATTCGTGCGCTCTACGCGAAACGGATCCGTAGGCGTGTCCAGGATGGCTTCCTTAGCTGGTCGGGAGTGCATGAAAATCCCATGCTATCAATCCGATAGAAGCGCTATCGGCCCACCGGCCGCCTCACTGTGCCCGGTCCCTGAGCCCCCCGCGCCCGGCAATTGGAGGCACTCTGCCAGTAGGTTGGGTCCTGCCGGCGCGCATTGCTCCCGCCAGCGAGTCTTCGGTCCCGGCCGACGGCCCGCACAGCGTAAAAACGCGAGACCTCGGATCGATTTCGGCACCCTCGGGACGCGACCGCCGCCAGGCCGCCGAGCGATCGAAGCAGTCCAGTGGTAGGTCCGGGACCGAGCACCCCCTGCCGGGGTCGCGCACTGGCCGAAGTAGTCGAGGAGTCAGCGCGACCGGCCGCGAAAACGCTCGGCTCCAGCCTCCAACTTGCGATCGAGTCCCGGCCACGGTCGGACCGAGTACTTGGCTCCGGCTCGCTCGTTGAGAACGGTGGCTACGGCCGGCGGCATGATGTCACGCCGGACACTTGGCTTACGCTCCTCTGTGTCGTAGGCGGTGACCTCGAGCAGCCGGTACGGGCAGGTCTCGGGTAGCAGTGCATCCACGCTCCGCTCCCGATCCCGCTCGGCCTTGCTGGCGCGCGGAAGCCTTGCCCAGTCGGTTATGCGCCTTACCGCGCGACTCCGCCCGCGCTCCCAAGCACGCCCGAATATCTCGGCGTAACGCCCTGTCAGGCTGGGGTTATCCGCGAGCCTCTCGGCCATTTGTTCCCGCCACTCTTCGATCTGCGCCTGCCAGCGCGCGAGATGCTTGTCCCCGGCGCAGTGCTCGATCTTGAGCAGGTGCTCGATCACGTTCCCGCACAGGGAGGCCCAGGCGTTGCGCTGCTCGCTCCCCAGTGACTCGATCTCCTCCGCCACGTTCTCCCAGTCCAGTGCCTCGAATTCCTGTCGTCGCAGCAGTTCCGTCTGCAGGACCGACCAAGCATGGAGATCTGCTTCGTAGAGTCCCGGCGCGGTCGGGACCGCATCGTTTGCAGCCTGTACCGGAGAGGGAGGCATCGTCCATCCCGCCTAGGCAGCATTCTAAGGCCGCGTGCGGTCCACCATCGCACAAGCCTGCTTAGTCGGCAGGCAGGCCGACCGGCCTACTGGATGGCGATAAGCTCCAGCGCCACCATTGACCCTTCGGAATGCCGGGTCTGCACGGCGGCCAGCGCGGGCGGGTTCTCAGGGAAGCGCTCGGCCAGGATTTCCCGGAACTCCGCAAGGGTGCTCATGTCGCTCAGGTACGCAATCACGCGAACTACGTGCGGCAGGTCCATCAGGGCCAGCCCGAGCGCGGTGGCCTGGGCCTCCAGCGCGTTCGTGGCTTGGTCCCGGAAGGATTCCCCGATCCCCGTTGTTGCGGCCGCGAACGCAACCCCGCCGCTTAGGGATACGGGGCTAGACACCGCTGACGGAACCGTGTCGTGCATGAAGAGGCGTGTCACGTAGCTGTCGTCAACGGCCACGAACGTGATCTCCACTGCAATGTCCCCCGGCAAGCGGGCGAGCGCCACGTTGGAATGGCTCGGGGCTCCCCCGGCGCTGAAGACCGTCTCGAACTCGGCGTTGATCCCCGAGGCGTCCGCCGAGGGCGGGAAGTACGACGTGGCTTGGATCACGTTGTCGTAGCCAAGATCCGCGGCCTCGAGGATCACGCCGATTGTGCGAAGGGTCTGCGCGGCTTGCCCGCCGGCGGAGTCGGAGATCTCGCCGCTCGCGGGGTCGCGTCCGCCCTGCCCCGACAGGTACACCGTCCCTCCGGCCCGAACGGCGGACGAATACGGTCCCATCGCGGGAGGGATCTGGTCTGCCGAGGGACGGATGACCGAAATCTCGGACGCGTCCGCGTAGGCGACGCACATCAGCAGGATGCCCGCGCCGTCCGGCAGTCCCGGCATCTCCACCGTTGTCCGTGCGGGATAACTACCCTCTTCGTAGAAGCTGCCGTAGACCGCGTTCATCCCCGCGTAGTTGTCCATGTCGGAGAGGTTGACATGGCAGCTCACGACATGGGAGTAGTCGAGGCCTGCCAGCCCAAGCACCTCGCCGAGTTGCTCCATCGCATCACGGGTCTGGTCAGCAATGGCCGCCTGGCTGTCTGACGACGTGATTCCGCTCAGGTACAGCGTCTTCCCGGCCATCACAGCGGCCGTGACGCCGCTGTCCTCGAAGACCTGTCGTGGCGACACCGGTGCGACGCCACTCTGCGCTGGCTCTTCAGGAACGGAGGAGCAGGCCAGACCGAAGGCAAGGGCTAGGAGGGCTTCCGGGCGTAGTTGCACTGCCTCACACTAACAGAAATAGCCGTTCATCGGTGATGCGTGAAACGCTCCTCGCACTGTGCGGATGACCCCGTTTCCGGGCTGTTCGCCGCGCGTCGGTCGCGCCGCACACGTGGACGTGCGAGGCTTGGCCGGTGCCGGGTCTGGTGATACAGTGGCGGGGCTGTGAATCGGACCACCAGACGCTCGTTCCTGTCAGTCTCCGGCGCAGGTCTCGTGTCGGCATGCGCGAGCCGGGAGCCGGTCCCGGGGCTGCCTCCGGTGAGGGCCATTACCGAGGGACCGAAGCACCACTGGTTCGGCTATTACGACAAGCTTCAGTTCGACCCGTCCAGCCGGAGGGTCCTGGGCATGCAGGTAGGCTTTGAGCACCGCTCGCCTCGACCCGCCGACGAAATCCGCATCGGGATGGTGGACCTTGAGGACGCAGACCGGTGGACCGACTTGGGGAGCAGCACGGCTTGGTGCTGGCAGCAGGGCTGCATGCTGCAGTGGATTCCCGGCTCCGAAACGCAAGTGATCTGGAATGACCGAGAGGAGGATGCCTATGTCAGCCGGATCCTCGATGTCGAGACCGGAAGCCAGCGCACCATTCCGTCCGCGGTCTATGCCCTGTCTCCGAACGGGGACTGGGCGGTGACCACGGACTTCCGGCGCCTCAACGACACGAGGCCCGGATACGGCTACGTCGGCATACCTGACCCGAACGCCGGGAACCTCGCTCCCGAGGATGTCGGCATCTGGCGGGTGGACCTCGCCACAGGGGACAGGGAACTGCTGATCTCGGTGGCCGAGGCCGCCGCAACCCCGAATCCCCACGGCGATACCGCCGGCATGAAGCACTACTTCAACCATCTGCTGGTGTCGCCGGACGGCTCGCGGTTGGTATTCCTGCATCGGTGGCGCGACCCCTCGGGGCGGGGGAGCTTCGGCACGCGCATGTTCACCGTCGGCAGCGACGGCTCGCACCCCTACGTGCTCGATCCTTACGGGAAGACATCGCACTTCATCTGGCGCGACCCTCATCACGTGCTCGCGTGGGCGTGGCATCCCTCTCACGGGAGCAAGTTCTACCTGTTCCGGGACGAGACCGAGCAGGTCGAGCCCGTGGCTCCCGAGGTGATGCCGCTTAACGGCCACTGCACCTACCTGCCGGGCAACAAATGGATTCTCAATGACACCTATCCGGACGAGCAGCGGCTGCAGCACCCGTACCTCTACGAGGTGAGCAGCGGGCGGCGGATCCCCCTCGGGCACTTCCGCTCGCCTCCGGAGTACAGCGGCGAGTGGCGCTGCGACACGCATCCGAGGTTCAGCCCAGATGGCAGGAAGGTCGTGATCGATTCGCCCCATGGGGGCAACGGCAGGCAACTGTACCTGATCGATGTCGCCGAGATCGTGGAGTCGCAGCCCGAGGTTGTGTCGCTGCATCCCAGCACGCAAGGAAGACACTCATGGTCGATGGCATAGGGGCGGTCACAGGTGCATGCCGTCCATACGGCGCACTCGCTGCGAAGGCGAGAGGTCTTGCACCGCACCCAGGGACGGCGAGGATCCACCCTTCCAGGAAGTGGAGCACGCATTCAGTCCGCTCCGGCCCAACGCTCAGAAACACCCAGTCCTGTGCCGCTAGAAGATGCTTGCGAGGACGAAGCATTGCGGGGAGACCTGAAGGCCCCGAAACTCCAGCTCCATTCGCTCAAGGGCGATCGCATGGGCCAATGGTCGTTGCGCTTGGACAGGTCCCGAAGAATCGAACCTCGAGTCCAGGGCGGCAGCGAGCTTCACATAGACTGAATCAGCCACCAATCGGAGGCGATCGTGAGCATGAGCCGCGAGAATCTGACCCACGACGCTTGGTTGCGGCGTAATCCGTCGCATCCTGGCGAGTTTCTGAGCGACTGGATGGAAGAGCGTGACGGCCAGCGCATGCCGGTGGCTAAGGCCGCCAAGAGGCTGGGAGTTTCCCTTACGGCGCTTTACCGGGTTCTCAACGGACGGGCGGGCGTTTCCGTGTCGCTGGCGTTGAAGCTGGAAGCAGCGGGTTGGGGACAGGCGGATGCTTGGCTTCGCAAGCGGGCTGCCTATGACCTGGCGCGGGAGCGGAGGCGGGTTGGGCAATGGCCTGACGAGCCAACGGTTGTGCCCGGGGTCGCCTGAGACACAGACCGGTTGGGCCAGGTCGGTGAACCTTGGCTATGTGCCGGATCCCTCCCGGACGCAGCGCTAGAGGACCTCCCCAGGATCCACTCGATTCAGTCGGGTGCCCGAGCATTCCCCTCGATCCGCGCCCCACGGCATGGATCCAAGGAGCCGCTCCACCTGGGTTCCGGACATGGTGCGATCACGAAATCCCTCCGTCGCCAACCAAGACTATCCGCGTCCTCGGCCAACCCCTCCCCTGGAGAAGCCGCCCTGGGTACTGGCGTCGGCCGTTGGATCAACTACCATGTCGAACTTGGCCTCGACCTCTCCGATCACGGATTCGGGGAGCGGCACGAACTCTACGAACAGCGACGAGATGTCCTGGCCGATTCCTGTGCTCCGGATCACGCTGTCAGCTGCGTTCGAAGGGTGATCCTTGATGAACAGCTGCGTGGTCAGGACCCTGCGCCCATTCAGGTTCACGGCGCAGTGAATGTGCGGGGCACTTCTTGAACCGGCAATATACGGAACAGGCACGATCGTGCGAAACCCATACTCGCCCGTCGATCCGGTCAGGAACCGGCCGAAGCCTTGGAAGTTGACGTCGCGCAATTCCTGATCGGGAGCCTGGGTGTGAATGTAGACGCCCTTGGCGTCGACTTGCCAGATCTCAACCGTCGCATTGCGTACCGGCTCTCCGCTGGTCGTCGTTACCCGGCCCGACAGGTACGCCACCTGCCCAAGAGACGGCACGGCCGAGTCGTTGATAACGATCAAGTCATTGTCAGTGTCGAGCGGAAACTGGTCCGGGTAGTACGGGCCTTCCGTGGCGCCCGGCGTCAATGGGAGCTCGAGCTCCTCGGCGAAGAGTCCGGGCACGGTGTGAAATGCGGAGAGCATCGCGGCGGCACTCGCAAATCCGCGCCGCGACAGTTCGTGCTGGGGTATTGGCTTCATCGGGTTCCTCGGGGATCTGCGACACGGACTGGCGCGCGAGCCTGAAGTGCTTCGCGCCGCCTTGGCCGTAATCTCTTAGACGGCGAACCGTGGACTGCGGTTAGCAGCGTCGGGTGTGCCGAGCCGCAGTGCGCAAGGTCAAGCTTCGAAAAAGGGGAGCCTCCATCTGAGGCCCTGCCATCCAGACCGCAGATTCGACGCTTTCCCTTTGCAGGCGCAGGCAGCCAGCCGGAAGCGAGCTGTTGCATGGAGCCTGGCAACGGTCGTGGTGTAGCCTGCAGAGCGGGTTGCGAGACGGCGGTCGGGCGGACCGGAGTCGGAGAGCGAGCAGAGCCACGGGAGAACTATTCATGGAGCCATCGAATGCGCTCGGGAGCACCTGTGCCAGCCGGCAGTCCGGATCCTTGCCGGACCGCACTCTCGCCCGCGTTCGCTTGCCCGAATGCGACTTGCGAGGCGCAGCGCTGCGAGGGCTTGCTCGCGATGGCAGGGGCCGCCAGGGCGTCGACGTGAATCGGATGAGGCTCGAGGGTCATCTGGCGCAATGCGGCTGAGAACCCGATCGCGTGAATGATCTCAAGGGCGTTTCGTCTGAGGTATCTGACCGAGTTGAGTTGCCTGGGTAGCTTCGCGATCATCCCTCCAGTACGGCCCGAGTCTCGGGCGGGAATCGCTTCGAACTCTGGGACAGAGGCGGGCAGCGCGCCGGAGCCAAGCTGCGATTCCATCCACCGGGTCCGTGGCGCCCCGCCTGAACCTTGCGAATCTGTGTCCCGCCTCGGAACTGCATAGATCTAGCCCCATTTGTGTAGGGTCTCAGGACGTTCGGAACTGGCGCGAGGCATCCATCCTCCACCGTTCCGTCGCCCTCCGATAGCACCGCCCCGGAAAGTGCTCGCGGACCCGGAATCCCTGCGGTGGCGTGGTAGCCTTGTGCTGGCCTCGGCCCTGTCGCCGTTTGGCCGGGTGCCACTTCGAGAGGAGCGTTGAACCATGGATCGTCGCAGATTCCTGACTCTTGGCGGCGCCGTCGCGCCACTCGCTTTCCCGGCGTTTGCCGGTGTGGAGGACGACCTGCGCATCACCGGCGTGCGGTTGGTCAACCTGCGGCCCAGGCGACCCGTTCCGTCGTATGAACCGGCACCGGGTTCGTGGTCGACGAATCAGGTAGAGGTTGCCAACCCGGTCTCCATCTACCCGAAGTACAAGCCGATGCGCAGCCTTTTCCGCGCGACAGGCCCCAGGGCCGCTAGTTTCGCGGTCGAGGTCTCGACCAATAAAGGTGTCAAGGGCTACGGCCGGGGCGGACCTGCTGGCGGTGTCATCGTCGAGGACCATCTCGCCAGGCTGGTCATGGGCGAGAATCCGCTCGACATCGAGCGCCTATGGGACATCATGTGGCGCGCCACCATGTCCTACGGACGCAAGGGCAGCGTGGTCAACGCCATCTCGGGTGTCGACATCGCCCTGTGGGACATTGCGGGCAAGGTCTTCGACACTCCGGTCTGGCGGCTCCTCGGCGGCCGCGTGCATCCCCGCATTCCGTGCTACTGCACGGGCAATGACATCGAGCAGCACGTGGAGTTCGGCTACAAGCGCCTCAAGCTCGCATTGCCCCACGGTCCCGCCGACGGCAGGGAAGGCATTCGCAAGAACGTCGAGCTCGTCAAGCGTGCCCGGGAGGCGGTCGGCGAGGACGGCGACGTGATGATGGACTGCTGGATGGCGTTGACAGAGCGGTACACGATCGAGCTTTGCGAGGCGTTCGAGCCGTACAACGTGTACTGGATCGAGGAAGCCCTGCCTCCGGACGACTACGAGGGCTTCGGCCGGCTGCGGGAGAAGATCACGTCCACGCGAATCGTCACCGGCGAGCACGTTTACACCCGCTACGGTTTCCGCCAGCTCCTCAGGGTGAACGGCGCGGAGATCTGGCAGCCCGACATCCATTGGTGCGGGGGCATGAGCGAACTCGTCAAGATCGCCCACATGGCGGCCGCTCACGACATCCCAGTCATCCCGCACGGCGGCGGGCAGCGGGACGCAGTCCACTTCATCTACGCCACGCCCAACGCCCCTTGGGGAGAGATGTTCATGCCCGCGCCGGGCGGTCCGGACGTCGTCTACGAGCGATACGAGGAGGACAACAACCTGACTCGCGGCCCGGAGGGCATCTACACCCGCCCCTCGGACGGTCCGGGCTTCGGCTGGGACGTCGAGCCGGAGGCCTGAGCCTTCCGGCTCGAGACGACCGGCTCCGAAGGGTCCCCTACGGAGTCCCCGCGCCATTCAGCTCGGGCGGCAAGCAGTTCCTTGATGGTGTCCGTGGTATCGGTCGGCCGTACCACTTGCTTGAGCTTCTCCGGGTCCCCTTCGGCGCCCTGGCGAGAGAGCGACTCCTGGAACCGCTCCTGATGGTCCGCGAGATCGAGCGGAGTCTCGCCCTGCCGGTTCTTCCAGTCCAGTGGAGCGCCTTGGGAGGAAAGATACTTCACCAGTTCGGGAAAACGGTTTCCTGCGGCCACGTGCGTGATCGATCTGGCCCTGTCGCGAGAGGCTGATCGCCTCGACCGGGTCCGGGAACCGGTCGTCCAGATCGTAGCGGGCGAGCAGGTCAGCGCCCCGCTCTACCAGCTCCTTGACGATCGGTAGGTCGCGCGCAACGACTGCCACCGAGAACGGCGAGTGCCCGTCCTTGCGGACCAGATTCGGATCGGCACCCGCGTCCAGCAGGATCCTTACCAGTTCCACGCTCCCGGAATCCGCTGCTATGTGGAGAGCTGACGACCGCGGCGGCGCCGGGTTGATCCTCACGTCCCCGGAGGGCCCGGGCGTCGTGTGAACGGTCTGCCGGTTGGGGTCGGCTCCGCCTGCGATCAGTCGCTCCACAATCCCGAGCCAGTCCTCCGCACCGAATCGGGACTCCCCTTTCGCCGCCCGCTTCAGCGACAGTAGCGCCGCGAGGTGACGGTACACGCCCTTCTGCGCCCCTCCCTTGCTACCGCCAGCCCAGGCAACGGCCAGCGCAGCCGCGTGCAGTGGGGTGTATCCCGCACCGTCCACCGCCTTGGCCGTGGCCCCTCGATCCATCAGGAGACTCGCGATTTCCCAGTCCGGGCCAAACCTCTGCGAGCTTCCGGCAGCAGCCGGGGCTCCGCGTCCCGGCTGGAAGTCGGCTCCCAGCGGGACCCAGTTGTACATCGAGGCGAGCAGGGGTGTCGTGCCGTCCGCGGACGGGCCGTTGACGTCCAGTCCAGCATCCAGAAGGATGCGAACGGACTCCAGATCCCGTTTCCGGATTGCGAAGAATAGCGCGTTCTGGCCGCCCCTGCTGGCGGTGTAGGCTCCGTCGGTGTTCCATGGGATGCCTGTCTTGCCAAGCGTGAAAGTGGTCGGGGCGTAGATGGTGTACCGGACCTTCCAGGTCTTGGTGGTAGCTGCCACGTCCGCGCCGCGATCAATCAGGAGTAGTGTGGCGGTGGGCCGGCCGGCCGCCCACATGAGCGCGGTCTGGCCGAACTTCAGCTCGCGGGCATTCGGGTCCGCGCCTCGGTCCAGCAGCAGTTTCAGGATCTGCACCTGGCCGAGGCGGGCGGCCGTCATCAGCGGAGTCTCGCCGCTTTCTCGAGCGGCGTTCGGGTTGGCTCCATGCTCCAGCAGCAGGCGGGTCACTTCGTCCGCCCCGTTCTCGATGGCCAGCGAGAGCGGGGTCACCCCGAGCGCGCCGGCCAGATCTGGGTCCGCGCCGGCCCCGAGCAGCCGGCTCGCCGTATCCGCGTTTCCCCGAATCGCTGCCCAGGCCAGCGCGGTCGAGCCGTCCTGCTCCCTTGCGTCCGGGTTCGCTCCGCTGACTAGAAGCTCAGAGACTCCGGCCGCGTCGTCTGCCCTTGCCGCATGGATCAGGCTCGCTTCCAGTATTTCCCCCGAGGCCGGCACCGCCTGCCCCAGGGCCCATGCCAGAGCAAGGGCGAGTGCCGAGAAACGACCCATCGTGCTAGACCTCAACCCGATTGAGCCTACCTGTGCTGTCGCCGAGCTTCTCGGTGGGGACCCCAACCTTGTCGAGCATTGTCAGGTAGAGGTTGGTGAGCGGAGTCGTGTCGCCCGAGAAGGCGACGTGGCGCCCTCCTGCAACGCGACCGGCAGCCCCGCCGGCCAGCAGGACAGGCAGGTTCCTCTGGCTATGGCTGGTTGGGACGCTCAGGCTGCTGCCGTACATGATCAGCGAGTGGTCCAGCAGCGTTGAGTTGCCTTCCTTGAGGCCGTCGAGCTTCGCCAGGAAATACGCGAGCAGTTCGGACTGGTTGACGTTGATCTTGGCCAGCGCGTCGAGCTTCTCCTTCTCGAAGTTGTGATGCGAGATCTCGTGATGGCCCATCGAGATGTCCAGGTGCGGGAAGTTCATCGACGTGGCTTCGCGTCCGTACAGGAACGTCCAGACCCGTGTCAGGTCCGCCTGCAGGGCCAGCGTCTGGAGGTCGAACATGAGCTTGACGTGCTCTGGCCAAGTGTCGGGGATGCCGGGCGGGCGCGGGGTGGCCGGAAGGTCGACGGGCGGCTTCCTCATGGACACTTCGATTCGGCGCTCGACATCGCGGATCGATTCGAAGTACTGGTCCAGCTTGCGCCTGTCGTCGGGGCCGACTTCCGCCTTGAGTTCCGAGATCCGGTCGGACACGCTGTCGAGGGCGCTTCGGTCCGCGGCGTCGCGCTGGCGGGCGGCAGCCGGGTCGATGCGGCCTCCCTCGCCGAACAGCCGCTCGAACACGAACCTCGGGTTCTTCTCGAAGGGCAGCGGATTCGTCGCGCTCTTGAATACCGGTCCGGGCAGGTTGCCGGTATCCTCGGTTGCGAGTTCCAGCGAGGCGAACGGAGTGTCCTTGCCAAGGACCCGGGCTGCCACCTGGTCCACCGAGATTCCGACATGGACCTTGCCTTCGGTGGGCTCGCACCCGGTCATGAACGATGCCATGGCGCGGTCGTGGAAGCCCGCCTTCGAGCGGTCCGGATCCGACGAAAGGCCGGTCAGCACGAGGAACTTCTCGCGATGCGGCGCCAGCGGCGCGAGCGCCTCGCTTGTGCGGTAGTCCTGCCCGTTGCCGCCGGGTTCCCAGCGCTCCCGGTCCACGCCCAGCGGGAAATAGATGAAGCCCAGGCGCCGGACGGGCGCCGCGTCAGTCCGGCTCTCCGCCGTCAGCGCCGGAATCATCGCGTCCAGCAGCGGTAGCGCGAGCGTGGTTCCGGCCCCGCGCAAGAAGGTGCGGCGCGGAAGATGCCTCTTTCGAATGAACATGGTCAGCTCCTTCATCGGTTGGCGGGCTGTCTCATCTGGAACGGCGGGCTGGCAATCACTCCGAGAATCAGGTCCTCGAAGCGGTAGCTGTCCGCTTCCGTGTCACGCAGGATGCCGCGCACGGTTGGCTGGTCCCTGGCGTCCAGTTCCCGTCCGAGCGCGTAGGTCAGCAGCCGCTCGACCGTGGCGTGCGCGAACCGCTCCGGCTGGCCTAGCAGCAGTGCCTTCAGGCCCGGCAGGCCTTCGATGGTCTCTCCGGATGCCAGCGTCCCGGAGACGTCCACAGGCGAATCCTGATCCTCGGTCCGCCAGCGGCCTAGGACGTCGAAGTTCTCCAGGGCGAAGCCAAGCGGGTCGATCCGGGCATGGCAGGAGGCGCAAGCTGGGTCCGCGCGGTGTTTGGCCAGCTGCTCCTTCACTGTCAGCTTCTCGCCCTCGTCTGCACTCTCCTCCAGAGGCGGCACGTTTGCCGGTGGGGGCGGTGGCGGGGAGTTCAGCAGGTTGTCGAGGATCCAGGTCCCTCGCAGTACTGGAGAGGTTCTCGCGACATGGGATGTCAGCATCAGGACACTGCCCTGGCCGAAGAGCCCGCCTCTTCCCGACTGTCCTTCCATGCGCACCCGGCGGAACCCGGGCCCGACCACGCCGTCGATCCCGTAATGCCGCGCAAGCTTCTCGTTCAGGTAGGTGTAGTCCGACCCGAGCAGGTCCAGGACACTCCTGTTCTCCCGGATCAAGCTGCGCAGGAAGAGCCGCGTCTCCTTGCGAAAGGCTTCCCCGAGGCCCGCGTCGAATTCGGGGTACTGTTTCGGGTCTGGCCGGAACTTGGCCAGCTTCCGCAAGCCTAGCCACTGCTCCGCGAAGTTGTCGGCCAGAGTCGTGGCGCGCCCGTCGGCTAGCATCCGACGGACCTGGCGGCCTAGGACGGCCGGATCACGCAGACTGCCGCTGGCGGCCGCGTCGAGCAACTGGTCGTCCGGGACGCTGCTCCACAGGAAGAACGAGATCCGCGACGCAAGCTCGAATTCCGATACCGGGCGCGGGGCGTTCCCCGCGGTGCCCGGAGGATCGAATTCCAGCCGGAAAAGGAAATCAGGTGCAAGCAGGATATCCCTCAGGGCGGCGGCGATGGACTCGTCGAAGCCGAGCTTCTCGCGGGCTGCCCTGTAGGTCCCTAGCAATGGGAGCAGGTCGCTTTCCCCAACGTCGCGCCTGTAGGCGCGCCGGGCCACGGCCGAGAGGATCGCAGTGGCGCACTCCGGCTCCTCAGCCGGCTGCGCGGGCGTGCAGACGAAAAGGCGCCGCCGGCTCGGCGAGTCGGTGTCGAGGACCGGCTCGTAGGGGCCGGCGATCTCGATCCTTCCCAGCGCGGGCGGTCCGGGACGGCCGTCGAAGGCGGATTCGCCAGAAGTCATTCCCGCGATCTCGAACAGCTTGACGCGCCGGCCGTCCACGCGGAAGTCAATCGTGGGCCGGATCGCCGTTCCGAGCAGGTCCAGCGGCCCGCCCAGGGCACGACCGCCCGGACCGCTGACATCCGAGACGGGGCCCTCGCGGATGGCGAACTCGTCCGGGAAGGTGACGATTACCACGTGCGGCCCGGCACTGAGCTGCACCTTGGTCCGGAAGAAGCGCACGCCTTCGGTCGGTGTCAGGCTCTGCTTCTCGAGGAAAGCCCGTAACTCGTACTCGCCCTCATACGGGAAGTGATGGGTGACGCGGATGCCGCCCCGCGTCCCGAACGGCATGCCCTCGCCCTGCCATTGTGCCTGCGTGCCCCTGGCCGGGAAGATCTCGACGACCGGGGAAGGATCGCTGACGCCCACGGCGAGCTGGCTCACCAGCCGGGCTGTCTTGAGGTAGCCCTCCAGCAGCAGGGGCGACATCGACAGCGCGTCGGCGATGTTGTCGAATCCCGCAGCCTGTCCGTCAGGGGGTAGCCGGCTCGCCACCGGCACCTCCAGCGCCAGAATGTCGCGAATCGCGTTGGCGTACTCTGTCCGGTTCAGGCGGCGGATGACAGTCCTCCCGGCGTATGGTGCCTGCCTTCCCGCTGCGTCCAGGTCTTCGGTCAGGCCCCGCCGAAATGCCTCCCTCGCCTCGTCTCCGGGATGCGGCGCTCCGGCAGGAGGCATTTCCTTGGCGACCAGTTTCCGGACGACGCGTTCCCAGGCTTCGGGATGTTCAGCTGGCTGTTCAGGATCGAGCGAGTCCAGCGCCAGCTCGCCTGCCGGCGAGGCCCCCGAATGGCAAGCCAGGCAGTACTGGGAGAGAAATCCTCCGCGGTCCGGCTCGGCCGCTGCCGAGACCACAGGTAGCGCCAGCGCGAGCGCCACGACGGATGCGCCGGGAAACCCCCGCCAAGCCGTCACGGCGACCCGCCCATGCTGCCGCGGGAACCCGCTGCCCCAATTCATGTCGCTTCCCGAAGTCACATCCCGAATGATTGCACCCGCAAACATCGTACTGGACAGACCCCCTTTTGTCCCAGCCAATTCGCTACCTGGCAAGGCCATTCGGGCGCACCGGCTAGGGCGCCACGGTGGGCAAGCCGTCGTCGGCAAGTCGCCCGGAGCTGCCTGGACAGGAACCCGCCAACGGATCTTGACCGCACTTCCCTGTGGATCCCCTTGCTCCGTGCCCGGCGTCGCGGACGCCATGGGAGGCGACGGGCAGGCCCACCGCCCTGCACGCTCCGTGCAGTTCCCGGGCCTCACTGATAGGCACTTGCGGAGATCGTCGCCATTGTGCAGCAGGGACCGGGAGGATCGTCGCCGTCCACGTGGAAGACAGGGCCAGCGAGTCTGACAGCTCGCCGGTGATCCGCAGGCAACCCTCGAAGCAAGAGCTTCATTGCGGCAGCGCGCGCGGCGAGACCCTTAGGAGTGGACCACCCGAGAATGGCAAGCAGGTTCCGCGGCCCCGAAACCGCTCACTGCAGCGTGCACGCCGGACGAGGTGTCGAGATGGCCTGCGGCGCTGCCGTCCAGTTCGGGATGGCCGTTTTGACAAGGGCTGCAAGGCGCCCACCTGCAGAGGAGTCGGCGATGCCGACCCGCTCGGCTGCGCAGCCGGGTCTCGCCGCGTTCGCACGAAGGAACGGAATCGCGGCCTTGATGCCATAGGCTTCGACTGGCACTCTCGGCTCGGGCGAGAGCCGCTCGCCGATGTTTCCCACGGCGAAACCGGTCTCGACGCTTCGGTGCAGCGGCACCTGGATTCGTGAAGCGGTTCGCTATACCCCTTCCTGGACGGTAACCACCAGCGGGGCCTGTACTGGCGCCCCGGCAGGTGCAGGTGGAGCAGGAGCTCACTGTCATCAGCCTCCGCAAGACGAGTCCCGGTGGTCGGGATTCGTGTTGCGCCGGGCTCCTGCTCAGCCGCGGAGCGCCGGCGCCCGCCCGTACCGAACGCCCCACAAGTGGAGAGGGTGCGCGCAAGGAGCCTCAGCCAGCCCTCCGCGGAAGCCACTCGATGCGACAATGGGCCTGATGACGCCCTCTGAACTGCGTGACAAGTTGGAAGGGGTGATCGCATTCCCGGTTACCAACTTCAAACCCGACTACTCCCTCGATATCGACGGCTATCGCACGAACGTAGCCGAGATGACGAAGTTCCCCCTGTGCGCCATCGTCGCAGCCGGCGGCACGGGAGAGATCTATTCGCTCACTCCGGAGGAGCACATCCAGCTTGTGGAGGCCACCGTGGCGGAGGTCGGCGGAAAGTCGACGGTCATCGCAGGCGTAGGCTTCGGCGGAGGCCTTTCCGTCGAGCTTGCCAGGAAGGCTCAGGAGGCCGGAGCGGACGGAATCCTCATGTTCCCGCCGTACTACCCGAATGCGGACTTCGAAGGCCTGCTGGGCTACTACAAGGCGATTGCTAGCGCAGTCGATCTGGGGCTCTTCGTCTATTCCCGGGACACGGTCAATCTTTCGCCTTCCCAGGTGTTCCGCCTGACGAACGAGATTCCCAACCTGATAGCCCTCAAGGAAGGGCAGGGCGACATCCGCAACTACCAGCGCGTCATGGAGCGCTGCGGAGACCGGCTGCATTGGATCGGCGGGATCGGCGACGACATGGTTCCGGGCTATTACTCCATCGGTATTCGCACCTACACCTCGAGCATCGCCACGATCGCGCCTCGCCTCTCGCTGCAGCTGCACGAGCGCGCGTCGATGATGGACACTCCGAGCCTCGGACGCCTGATGCGGAACTACGTGCTGCCTCTGTACGCGATGCGCTCGCGTCGCAAGGGGTACGAGGTCAGTGTGATGAAGAAGGCGATGGAGATTCTCGGGAAGCCCGCCGGCCCGGTCCGTCCGCCCCTTCCGGAAGTCCGCCCCGAGGAAGTCAAGGAGCTGGAAGCCCTCATGGCTCGCTTCGAGCCCGTCCTGTGACGCCAGTTCGGCGGGGTACGGCTGGCGACGGATCCGTCAGCAGGCAGCCGACCTGCCCTGGGTGGATCAGATCGAGCCGCATTCCCGCTTTGTCCAGCCCCTTGCCACAGCCGCCGCCAGAGCGCGGATACGACTCCAATCCGAATCGACCCCAGCTTTCGTGAGCCTAGATTGTCCGCTAGGCAGCAGTCGTCATCCTACCGGTTCGCCCTCGCTGTCAGGACTGATCAATTCCCGCAGAAATTCCTGCATCCAGATCGGCATCGCAGACAGCCCGTCTCGCAGGTCCTTCCGAATCGCCCGCCCATGCCGGGAGTTCGCGAGCATGCGGCTGACGACTTCCGTCGGCCCCTCAACCAAGATTGATGGCCGAATCACGGATATCCTCCAATAATGTTTTTCCACCATAGGTCGCCAGCAAGATAGCCATCGGCGAGCCAGTTCTGATATTGCGTGGCATAAAGGCTGTGGCATTCGGTCCGACCGTTCGTGTGCTCGAACACGACGATGCCATCGAGTGAGAAGGAGTTCACCAAGAGAGGTGATTGGGTCGCAGCAATCACTTGGCGTTGTGTGGAGAGAGACCGGATCATGCCTCCGAGCAGAGGAATCGCTGCTGGGTGCAGTCCGAGTTCCGGCTCGTCCAGCATGATTACGCCAGGTAGCATCTCGGCGGGTAGGTTCAATAGTGTAGTCAGCGCGAAGAATCGTAGCGAACCGTCGGACGTCAAATGAGCTCCGAGGGTCTTTCCCGACCCTCGTGCCTTCCACCGCAGCATGACTCTGCCATGTCGCTCGTCTAGGACAAATCGATCGAATGCTGGCACAACACGAGAAATTAATGAACAGATCCATTCGTAGCGATTCAGATCAGTCCGCTCCAAGTGATGCAAGACGGCCGCCAAGTTCCCGCCATCGCCACGCAGGCAACGGCAGTCACTGACGTCCCAGT
Organism: Bryobacterales bacterium; assembly: GCA_965263255.1. GTDB lineage: Bacteria > Acidobacteriota > Terriglobia > Bryobacterales > UBA6623 > VXMF01. Next base: position 3,197,973 of record CBDHHA010000008.1, on the reverse strand, counting down.
TCATCTTGAATGCCGAAGTGTAGGATGTATCGTGAAACTGAAACACACTGCAATTCCGAAGCAATTGGACAATGACTCCAGCCGTGCTCGAGTCTATGGATTGTTGCGCTACCGTCGACTGTGCCACTTCCACAATGTTTGCTTCGGAATTGCCATCACCAACTTGGTGCCAAGTTGACACTTCTGCCGAGCCATCTCCCCGCGAGGATCGAAATGCCTCTTCAGTGAACAAGAGTCGGTCAGGTTGCGCATGGCCTAGGGAAAATTTATACTCATGCAAGCCTGCTGATGTCCTGATGGAAATCTCGGCTTCCATCCTAGGGGTTTGGCTGCTGCCATTGAACAGATGATCGTCAGCCCCGCCGTGTCGCTGGATGAATTCGCCCAGCTTGCGAGATCGAATCATCCACCCCAGCATCTCGAAGAATCGAATAAAATTGGACTTTCCCGATCCGTTACTTCCGATGAGGACAGCAAGATTTCCAAGATCCGTTACCTCGATGTCCGCCAATGACCGGAACCCCTTGATCCGGACGGCTTCGATTGCGGCTGCCAACTTCATGTATCCCCTGACGAGAGAATTCGATCTTCTGGAACACGGCCGCGCGTTGCTTGGCGAGATCCTGCGCAATTCATCGTAGCTGAGGCACCCCGCTAGCGGATCGCTCATCGAGTGTCGGGGGACGCGCGGCCCTGCAGTGGAACAGCTGCCCGCAGGGCCGGCATGGGAACCGTAGATCGGCGACTCGAGCCCGCCCTCGACACGAGTGCCATGTTGCTCCGTCGCGGTGTACCGAGATGCGGTCTGCTCTCATCGTTGCTGCTCGCCAGCTGGGAAGGGATCGACTGACGGGCTTCGCGCAAGGGCGTTGCTGTTTGGCCGGTGCGGCTCCAACACGGACCGCTCACGCTGCAGGCGTGGTGAGCGCGGGCTCCTGAATCGCTTGCCTTCGACCGTGCGCGGACCCTCCGACGACGGACAGGAGCATGCCAGTCCGGTCTCCGCATCGACTTGGAAGGCGTTGTCATCACGGAAGCCAGTGCCAAGAAGAAGACGATTGAGATTCTCGGGAACGCTTCGGGTCCGGTCAGTCCGCCCCTTCCGTAGGTCTAGCCCGAGAAGTCCACGGAACTGGAGTCGCTCATGGCTCACTGTGGGCCCGCCCTGTGACACCGGCTTGGCGCGATTCGGCCGGCGACAGCTCCGTCCGCAGGCACACCACCTGCCCTGCCCGGATCAGATTGAGCCCGAATCCGAGGACGGTCCGGCCCTCTCCGGCAAGCGCCCGCGCATAGGCCGCGAGCTGCGGCTGGTACTTCCGGAAGGTCTCCGCCGGTTCGTCGACCCGGTCGGACTTGTGATCCAGCACCCAGACTCCCTTCCCGGGTCTCGACGATCAGGTCGGCTTCGCCCGAAACGACAGTTTCGTTCGCGTCGAGCGCCAGGACGGGCCCATTCGCGCATTACCGATACGACCTCGAACTGCTTCCGGAGCCATTCCTCGAACTGCGCGACCGCACTCGCAATCCTGACCTCCGTGCCGGCGGGCAGTCCCGACAGGCTGAGCGTGGGCGTCCGGCCGGCTAGTTCGGGCCGCGCTCCGAGAACCTCGAAGCATCGGTGCAGGAAGGTTCCCAGCTCCGCGCTGCCGATATCCGCCTCCACCGCCAAGCCCCTTGCCGTATCGCCCACTGCTGCAGATTCCCTGGCGGGCCCCCGTTGTCGCGACCCGCGAGGTTGGACGCGGAGACGCTGTCGGGTGTCCTCTCCTGCGGTACCTCCGCTTTGCGGATGGCCCGTCGCCCCGTCACGGGCAGCGTTGCAGCAGGGGCCGCCAACTCAAGATCGAATCCAGCGGGGAGTTCCTTCGCTCCGGTCCCTGCCTCGCACGGGAATCTCCAGTCGCCCACCTGCAGAATGCCACTGTCGGAATCGAGCGACCAGCTCTCCCGCAGCAGCTTCCAGTACGAGTCGCTCTGCGAGCGTTGCGATCGGCCCTGGTACGAGGGCCATTCCAGCAGGAGCTTGTCCCTCGCCCGAGTCAGGGCGACGTAGAGCAGGCGCTTGGATTCCGTGCGCACGCCCTTGCGCAGGCTCAGCATCTGCCACTCTGCCTTCTCGCTTGCCGCGTACTTGGGCCAGTACTCGATCCGGGCGTCTCGCAGGAGGCCGCCCAGGTCCTCGAACGAGTCGTACTCCACATTGAGCTTCGGCAGCCTGGGCTTAATGGCGCGGTCTAGGTTGCAGACCGCCACCACGGGCCATTCGAGGCCCTTGGCGGAGTGCCAGGTCCGCAGCGTGATCGCATCTTCAAGCAGCACGGACTTGTCCGGTTGCTCGTCCGCGTCCGCCCTGGTTGCCAGCCAGCCGAGGAAGGTCTCCACGCCGTAGCCATGGAATCCGCCCTGGGCGAGGGCCTCCCTGCTGGCGTCCATGAACTCCGCGGCCTCTCCCAGCAACCGGATCAGGTTGGCCCGCGCTTGCTCGCCGTCGGGCCAGGACGAAACCTCGTCGAAGAGCCCCATCGCCGACACGGTATCGGCCACGAGTCCGTGGACCGCTCGGTCGGCCGCTCCGTCCGAGAGCGCCTCCAGCCTCCGCAGAAGCGGATCGTCGATACGGCCCGAATCGATTAGCTGGCGCACGCCTTCCTCGAGCGAAAGCGAGCCTAGCTCGGTCGCGCTGAGAGCCAGCGCCGCATGGCGGTCCGTGGGGTCTGCCACGAAGTTCAGCGCGTCGGAGGCGAGCTGCACCGCTCTGGACGAGAGCCAGCCGGAGGTTTGATGGTTTACCTGCAGGCCCAGCGCCCGAAACACAGCCGAGTACTCGGCGAGCGTCGAGTTCGTCGGGCACAGCACCGCGATGTCGCTGCCCCGAAGCCTGCGGTCGGCGCCGGTGTTGTGGTCTGTAACGGTCTGGGACGCATCCGCCAGCAGCCGCTGCAACCTCAAGCCCACAGCATGGGCCCGGATCGCGTGCCAGTTCTTCTTGGCGCGCCCCTCGAACTCCAACCACCTCCAGCGCCGGCATGCCGCTGGGCTTCCGCTGCGGCTCGAGCCGGACGTAGGCGTCCCCGAACAGCTGCGGCCCGACGGCGTTGATGAAGTCCATCAGGGGAGGCTGGGACCGCCAGTTGCGGGTCAGCGGGCGCGATGCCTCGCGGTGATTCCGCTCCAGCGCGTCAAACAGACGAGGGTCGGCACCTTGGAATCCCATGATGGCCTGCTTGAGGTCGCCGACGACAAGCGTGGGTATCCCGGCCTGCTTGATCTGCCACAGCAGGTCGAACTGAAGCGGGTTCGTGTCCTGGAACTCGTCCACGACGAGGCAGTCAATACGATTGGCAAGGGTGGTCAGCACCTCTGGCCGCTCCGTGAGGAGTCGGCGCGATGCGGCGATCATGTCGGTGTAGTCCACGAGGCCGGCCTGTCGCTTGACCCGGTCGTATTGCGCGACAACGTCCTGGGCCGCAGCCAGCAGTGCGCCTGCATGCTCCTGGGCGTGCTCCATCGGGCCCACATGATTCTTCAGTGCGTCGGCCGCTTCTCGCACCTGGCCAGCGAGATCAACGTACTGCTCGGGCAGCGGCATGCCGCGGTTGGCGATCCTCAGATTCCGAAGCGCTTCCCACAGATCCCAGTCGGACTCGAGCGTGCCTGTCGCCGCCGCCCGAATTAGGTTCCGGAAGTCTTTCCGAAACTGCGTCACCGCGCTCTGGCTGGTCCCGAAGCTACGGTCCATAGGGTCGGGAAATGCGTCGAGCAGCTTCCTCACCCGGTTCCTCAGGTTCCGGGTCTGGCCCGACTCGCGATGCGCGCGGCCGTACTCCGTGGCAATAGTCTTCTGGGCCCGTGCTACAAGCCGGCTGACCCTGCGCGGCGTCGTGGCGCCGATCGAGCGCAGCAGGTCCACCGCTTCCAGAAGGGCGTTCCGGAATGCCTGCTCGGCGCTGGTTGCCATGCCGGCGTTGGGCCGGTAGCCGTAGGACCGCAGGTCCGCGACGATGCGATCCGCCTTGTCCGTCCCCGCGAGGGCGCGCCGGATCAATGCATTCTGCTCGTCGTCGGTCAGCAGGCGCGGCCTGGGGGAACTGCCTGCCTCGAACGCGAATTCCGTCAGGATGCGCAGCCCGAGGGCGTGGATGGTCGAGATGTATGCTTGGGACAGCCGCAAGGCCTCCTCGATCAGGCCCTTCCTGAGGAGTCCGGCGCTGATCCGCTCGCGTAGCTCGGCAGCAGCAGCCTCGGTATAGGTGACTGCCAGGATACGTTCCGGCGCCACGATGCCATCTGCGACCCAGGTGCCCAGCTGCTCCTGAATCGTGTGGGTCTTCCCCGACCCGGCGCCGGCGGTCACGATGGACAGGGGACCGATCATTCCGGTTCGCTCCTTTTCCCGGCCTCTTGGGTGAAGAGCCCGACCAGCGGGCTCGCGTCGAGCGCGTAAGTCGGGATGCCGGTCTTGCCGAACGACTCCCGATCCGTCTCCACGTTCATCGGCACGATGCCCTTGCGGGCATCGGCCAGTCGCTGCGCGATCCATTCCGCCGCGAATCGTCCGACGTCTCCGGAGATGCTATGCCAACCCTTGATCGAGGCGCTCGGCAGGGGGGCTTGATCCGCCAGGCAGAGTCGGTCCTTCATCATGAAGTAGGCGATCCCGACTTGGTTCGCCCGTCGGAGCCTGTCGCCGAGTTCCTGCTCCCCTGGACGCGGCCGTCCGTCCCGCCCCGGCTTCGGTCCTCCGCTGCGGACGAGAGCCCGGTAGATGCTGGCCTGCGTGTCTTGTCCGGATGCCATGCGCTGCTCGCGCGCATCTGCCGTGGACCACTTGTAGTCCACGATCAGGAGCTGGTCCCTGCCCAGCGCGAGGATTGCGTCTGCCTGGCCGTGCACCGGGATTTCCGACCATTCGCCCTCGAGCCACTGCTCGGTCGCGACGACCTCGGCACCGAGTTCCTCCAGCAGGTCCCGCCACGCCTCTGCTGCCTTCGCCGATTGCTCGGCCAGATGGAGGCGCTCGACTCTCCATTGCGGACTCCGGATGAAGGGAGCCTGCTGGATCGTGACCTCGTCGAGCATCCTGCCAGCCTGCCGAGCGAGACTTCCCCCTGCCGGTAGCCCGCCCGGCCGGAATAGCCTCTCGAAAACGCCGTGGGCCAGCGATCCGAGCACGCTTGGACTCGCCGTTTCGGGTACCCAGACTACGGGCATCGCCCCTGTTCGGCGCAGCAGCCACGCAAGCGGAGAGACCAGTAGGGTCTCCAGGCTGCTGGGCGACTCGATTCTCGGTGTTCCGGCCTCGTCTGCGGGGAGAGCGAGCAGGTCCCTTCCAAGGCGGAGCGCTCCGGACCGGAAGTCCCGGGGCGGCGCGGGCGCTTCCGGAGGGGCCAGCGCCAGATGCCGGATGCGTGCCCGATCCGGCTCGGAGCCTACTTCGGAAACGAGCCCCGCTCTCCCCGCGGAGTCCCCGAACAGCGGCTCCATGAAGACGAGGCTCGCGGAGGGATGCTGCTTCTCGCCGGCTCCTGTTCGTCGCGAGGTCAAGAGCGTGACCGAGTCTCCCGCCGCCCGAAGCTGCCGCCGGAACTGTTCCCGCCGCCGCCGAACCTTCTCGCTGGCGCTCTCCAAGGGGATGCCCAGCTTGGTTCGGATCTCCCCGAGGTCGTCGTGGGGGAAGACGGCGGAGGGCGGCACTTCCCTCGGATAGTTCCCTTCGTGGAATCCGAGCACGAAGAGGTGTCGGACATCCCTCCAAGGCTCGTGCCGCTCGCGCAACACCGTCACGCCCTCGACACTGAAGATGGCAGGGTCCGCTGCATCCATGTATGCGGGAGTCGCGGCGCGCCGCGCTGCGACCCAATCGATCTCGCCGGCCCGCTCAAGCGATTCGCAGACGCGTGCGGCCGCTTCCGCCGCCCGTGCCCGGTGGATCGCGTGCTCCTCCCCGCCCGCCAGCAGCTGGACGAAGCGCCGTAGAGCGGTTGACAGACTGGCCGCGTCGGACTCGCTTCCGCCGATCAGATCGATGATCGCGGCGGCCTCGGAGCCTGCGCCACGGGGAGCAGTCAGGTCTTGCCGTCCGTCCATCACCCTCCGCGCAAAGGCGGCGCCCTGCGCGGCCGACCAAGGCATGAGCGGCGAGGACAGGCAGGCTGCCAGTGCCATGGCCGGCGGCGGCTTCTGCCGGCACGACAGGAAATGGAGTACAGCTTCGGCCCCTAGATCCCGGCGCCGGCGTTCCGGCGTCAGTCCGGAGAGCGCGAGGCCGGCCAGTGAGAAGGCGTCCTCCAGCGCGAGCGCGTACCCGGGGTCCTCCGGCAGGAGAACCCCGATCTCTGCGGGCCGGAGGCCGGGATCCGCGGCCAGCAGCTTCTGCGCCATGCCGGCCGCCGTCTCGGCCTCTTCGTAGGAGTCGCGCACGCCAACGCACTGCACTGTCGCGTCGAGCGCCGTTGCTGACCCACCCGGCACGAAGAGCCGGCGCTGGAGCGTGTCGAGGGCCGAGCCCGGCCTCGACTCGAGCCGGCCTCCAAGCTCACGTGCCAGCAGGGCTGCCAGGTCCGGGTTGCCCGGTGCGCCGCTCCGCTCGGCGTCCAGGTTCAGCTTTCGCACCAACTCGCCCTGCCAGCGCGTCAGGCGCATGACGTCATCGGCGACGCAGACCCGGATCGGATGCAATGCCGTTCTGGCGGGAGCCCCTAGCAGGGTCCGGATGGCAGCGAGGTCGCCCGGCAGGCTGCCATCCAGGGCCTCCGCCAGCCGCAACAGGTCTCCCACGATCTGGCTGGGCCGGTCGGCCAGATCGCCTGAAGCGGCCATCTGGAGTCCGTCCTTCGGGTCGGTCTCCGCAATCAAGTCGATCAGCGCCCTTCGGATCGCGAAGGCCGTCTCCTCGGGTGCCACGGCAAGGCTCTGCCCCCAGAAGGCTTCGGGCTGCCTGGCGATCTCCTCTTCGAACCGACGGTCCGCTGCTGCCCGCTCGTCGGTGATCAGGTAGGCCTTCAGTGCTCGCTCGATTAGACTCCGCCACGGGCCCACCGCGATCCCGGTTCCGGGGCGATCCGATGCAATGACCCGCCGCACGCGCCGAGCCGCACTCGAATCCGGAACCAGGACAAAGTCAACTGCCCGGCAGGCCTGGAGCGGGCTGGACTGATTCGTTTCGATATTTACCTCCTTGTCGGCAGACTGCAGCGCCCGGCCGGGGCGGCTTGAGTCAATACCTGAATTTAGTGAAGACTACCTTAGCCTCCAAGTCAAATGACTTTTCAAGTAATAGGAAAACTTTAACTTGATTGCCTCAATCGATGGGATCTCCGTTCTCGAAGGCACGTTCCGCGTGGAGCATCTGGAGCCGCGCGGTGACCGGTCCCTTCGCTCCGCCGCCGATCTGCCGTCCATCGACTTCCAGCACAGGGGCGAGGGCGCCCATCGTCCCGGTGGTGAATGCCTCGTCCGCGGTGTAGACCTCCGTGAGCGACAGGTTCCTCTCGACAACCTCGATTCCACTCTGCCTTGCTGCGTCCATCACTGTCCGGCGGGTGATTCCGGGCAGGCAGCTGTCCGCGTGGGGCGTGAGCAGCGCTCCGCGGCGTACTAGGAAGATGTTCGTCGCGTTGGTCTCCGACACGAATCCGTTCACATCGAGCATGACGGCGTCGTCAGCGCCCGCATGGTTCGCCTCGATCTTGGCCAGGATGTTGTTGATCAGGTTGTTGTGATGGATCTTCGAGTCGAGGCACTGCGGGGTGTTCCGGCGCACCGACGACGTGATCAGACGGATGCCGTCCTGGTCGTAGACAAGATCCTTCCATTCCGCCAGCACGATGAGCGTGCAGCCTGATTGGTTCCAGTGCGGGCTCATCCCCGAGGTGACTTTCTCCCCGCGGGTGAGTGTCAGGCGGACGTGAGCCCCGTCCTGCATGCCGTTCGCCCGGAGCGTGTCGAACAGTGCGCGCCGGATGCCGTCTCTCTCGGGAATGCCTTGGAACGCCATGGCATGCGCCGAGTCGAGGAGGCGGTCCAGATGGAGCCCGAGATCCGCGACGCGGCCACGGTAGACTCGCAGGCCTTCCCACACTGCGTCACCCCCCTGAACGACGCTGTCGAAGACAGACACCCGGGCTTGGGACCGCGGCCAGAGCCTGTCCCCCACATAGACGAAGATGTCGGAGTTCCGGCTGTCAGGGGGTTGCATGATGTCTTGGTGACGGGTCCAGCGCGGCCCCCAACACGGGAATTGTACGGTAACTGCGGGGCTGGGGCTCCACGCCACAGTCCGCGGGAACAGGCGAGTGCCCCGCGCCAGGGTGCGCGTGGTTCTTGCGTGCGCGGTAGTCCCGCGGGTACCGGCGCCCGCCCTGCACAATGCGGGTCGCCGTCACCCGCCCCGGAGCCTCCTGGCCGGCGCCAAAAGTCAGGCGACTTCCCCCCTGTGCCCCCGACCGGTCCGGTATAATTTGCGAACGGTGAGACGCTTTCTGATTCTCTCGGCGCTGGCAGCAGGAGTGCTTGCTGCGCAGTCGAATAACGCCACTGTCTACATGAGCTTCGGCGAGCAGGCCACGTCCGTCGAGAGTTGGGATGGGTCTGTCCGTGTTACTGGCGGCACCCTTCAGCGGCTCGAAGAGCGCCACTTCATGGATTCCGACCGGATTCAGGGGAATTCAGGCTGGAAGGCGTCCACCCGCCAGGAGCAGATTGCAGGCTTCCCCAGGGTCAACTACAACGAGATGAGCCCAGCGGAGCTGCCACCCACGCAGTTCTCGCCCGTAGGCGTGTTCGCAGTCCTGTCAGGCTCCGAGTCTGCAAGCTTCCGCGTGCGGACGAGGCAGGGCACCATCCAGTTCAGCCTGTCCGATCTCGCGGCCGGACCGAAGCCGTTCCTCAACGGGCGCGCGATCGCCGGCCTGACGCCGAGCGTCGAGAGGCTTTCCACCGAGGAGTACGAGGACGACGAGCCGGAAATCGCCCAGGTCCAGGAAGGCGTGCCGGCAGTCGTATGGGTGGCATACAAGGATCGGGCGGACCGGGTCATGGTGCGGGTCCGGAGCGGCGGCACGTGGGGCGAGGCGGAGGAAGTCACGCCCGCTCCGGCCGACGTTTGGCGGGCCTCAGCTGCGGCCGACGGCCGTGGCCGCCTCTGGGTCTTCTGGAGCCAGCGAACCGACGCGACCTGGGATCTGTGGGGACGGATGCTGTCGGGCGGCTCCTGGGGGGAGCCACAGAAGATCAGCGCTGGCGGTTCGAATACCTTCCATCGCGCTGCACCGACTGACGACGGCAGCGTGGCAGTCGTCTGGCAGAGCGCCCAAGGTCCTGGCGGGAAGGCGCAGACGGATATCTGGATGCGTGTCTGGGACGGGCTCGACTGGAGCGACCCAATGCGTGTCAGCGAATCCCCAGCCAATGACTGGGAGCCGCAGGTCGCGGGCGGTCTCGAAGGACAGGTTCACATCGCCTGGGACAGCTACCACGACGGCAACTACGACATCTTCTACCGCTCGTACGCCAACGGCTCTCTCGGAGACATCGAGCAAGTTACCAGCAGCCCACGGTTCCAGGCTCACGCGAATGTCGCGGTCGCTCCCGACGGGACGCCGTGGCTGGCTTGGGACGAGTCCGGTGCCAACTGGGGAAAGGACCAAGGCTACCTAGTTACACCGCCCCTGGCCGTTCCGCTGCACCAGGAGCGGTCGATCCAGATTGTGAAACGCTCGGGCGACTCCTGGTCCGAGCCCGCAGCCGAGCTCGAGCCGTTCTACGTGTACAGGCTCTATCCCAATTTCGAGAACCCACAGCTCGCATTCGACCGCGAGGGCACCCTGACAATGCTGTTCCGGCACTGGACGCGCCAGCGCGCGCACAGCATCGGCGCCCGGATGATGTGGGAAACGTTCCTGACCCGATTCGACGGCAAGCAATGGTCGATTCCGGTCCCGCTGGCCCACAGCCAGGGCTCGATCGAGAAGCGGCCCGCCATCGCCATGGTGGGCGGCGAGCTGATGGCGGCGTGGATGACCGATAACCGTGCGTTCTCCGACGCAGTGCCGAAGAATGCCGAGATCTACTTTGCCGAGCTAGGGGTCTCGCCGAATCCCCCGGACTACTCCGAGGCGAATTTCAGCCCGTATGTGGAGCCTTTCGTCGAGGAGGTTCCGGTTCATCCGTACGAGGCTCAGAACGTCGCGACGATTCGGGGCTACACCATTGACGCCGGGGACCGGAAGTACAGGATCCTCCGCGGCGACATGCACCGCCACACTGACGTTTCGCAGGACTTCAAGTACGACGGATCGCTGATCGAGGTCTATCGGTACGCGCTTGACGCGGCGGCCTTCGACTACATTGTCCCGACGGACCACCAGCTCGGCTACGACCAGGAATTCACGTGGTGGCAGGACGAGAAGCTTGCGGACCTGTTCCACGTGCCGGGCACGTTCGTCCCGATGTTCGGGTACGAGCGATCCCTCAGGTACCCGAACGGGCACCGCAACATCATATTCGGCAAGCGAGGCACTAGGACGCTGCCGATTCCTCCCGAGGAGCAGAGCGGCGAGTTACGCGCCGAGCGTCTCTACGAGTACCTGCACGAGAACGACGGGATTTCGATGCCGCACAGTTCGGGCACCGCCCAGGGCACGGACTGGTTCAACAACGACCCCGAGGTCGAGCCTCTCGTGGAGATCTTCCAGGGCTACCGCGCGAGCTACGAGTACATGGGCGCCCCGCTGGCGGCTTCCCCGCAGAAGCTACGCGAGCAGCGGTCAGGCTTCAATCCCAACGGCTACTGGTGGGACGCCTTGCGCAAGGGCTACAAGATCGGCGTCCAGGCCTCGTCCGACCACTGGTCCACCCACATTTCCTCGGCCATGATCCTGGCCGAGGACTTTACCCGCGATTCGATGTTCGCGGCGCTGAAGGCGCGGCACGCCTACGGCGCCACCGACAACATCGTGCTGGACTTCCAAGCGGAGGACGCGGAGGGCGGCCGCCACATCATGGGCGACATCGTGCAGTCGGACCGCGCTCCGAGGCTGTACATCCGCGCCATCGGCACCGACCGGATCAAGCAGTTCGTGATCGTGAAGAACGAGGAGATCATCTACACGAGCCATCCGAACCAGGAGCAGTACGTGGCGGAGTACGCCGACAGGAACTTCGAACCCGGTTCGAACTACTACTACATCCGCGTCGTCCAAAGCGACGGGCAGGTCGCCTGGAGTTCCCCGATCTGGGTGGAGCAATAAGCTCAACCGGTGACCGACTCGCCCCGGCAAGGGCGGCCGTCCATCTGTCTCGTCTGCAGATTCGTACCGCTCAGACCTGGTCGGGCACCACGTACGGCTCCCGGTATTCCCTTGTCAGCAGGCGGTTCGCCTCGTCGTCGCCCGGGAAGCTCTCGGTTTCCGGGTCGAAATCGAGTTTCCGGCCGGCCTTGAAAGCGATGTTGGCGAGGTGGCACAGCGATGTTGACAGATGGCCCTGCTCGACCTCGCAATTGAGGTCCTCTCGCTTGCGGGACCTGACGCAGTCGATGAAGTTCTGGAAGTGGCTGGTCTCCGGCTCGTCCAGGTTCGGAATCTCGGGCCCTTGGTGGTAGGCGATCTCGGGGAAGCTGAGATTGTTTGCACGATAGGAGACGCCCGACGGCGAGTCGGGCCGGTCCCTCGGCGTGAACTCGCCGCGGACGGCGCTCCAGCCGTCATTGGAGCCGATGTAGCCTTGGTCGGTGAAGAAGAATCCCCCGACGTGGACGCCGCCGAACGGGGGGCTGTACAGCGTGGTGGCCTCAATCTCGACTAGCGTTCCGTCGGCATACTCGAATGTTCCTACTTGGACGTTCGGGACCTCCGAGTCCGAATCCTCGACGAACTGACCGCCCGCGCAGTGGATCTTGACCGGATGCACCTGCTTGTCGAGGCCCCAGCGAAGTACATCAAGGTGATGGACGCCGTTGTTGCCGACCTCGGACGTCGACGTGTCCCAGAAGAAATGCCAGCCATAGTGGAACCGGTTGAGGTCGAAGGCGCGGTACGGCGCCGGACCCAGGTACAGGTCCCAGTTCACGCCTTCTGGAATCGAAGCCTCCTCGACCTTGCCGATGCTGATCCGGCCGCGGTAGATCACGGCCTTCGCACGGTAGGCCTGGCCGAAGTCCCCGTCCCGGACATACTTAGCCACCGATCGGACCCTGCGGCTACTCCGGCGTTGGAGCCCGATCTGCACCATTCGGTCGTACTTGCGGGCCGCCTCGACCATCTTGCGCCCCTCCCACAGCGTGTAGGAGCAGGGCTTCTCGCAATACACGTCCTTGCCTGCCTGGCAGCCCCAGATCGTCATCAGCGCGTGCCAGTGGTCCGGGGTCGCGATCGAAATGGCGTCCACATCGTCCCGTTCAAGCAGGCGGCGGATGTCGGTCTCGGTCTCGGGCCTGTAGCCTGCCAACTCCTCCATTTCCGCGACAGCCGAGCCGAAGAGACGCTCGTCGACATCGCAGAGGTAGCCGACGCGGACGCCCGGCATCCGCGCGAACTCCTGCATATGGGCGCGGCCTCGGCCCCGGATTCCTACGACTCCTACGGTGATCGTGTCGCTGGGCCCGGTCTGGCCCGAGGCTGCGCGGGACGTAGCGGCGAGGCCCGCGCCGATCGCGGCACTGGTAACGAAGTTTCTGCGTGTCGACGGCATGGCAAGGATTGGGGTCGGCGGTTTGCCGGCCAGCCTGCACTCCAGTGTAGTGGTTCCTTCCAGAACCTCATCAGCGCTTCCCCTCCCTGGAACGCTGCATGGAACTCTCGTTCCGATTCAAGTGGCGCTCGCCTCAATCTCGAGGAGCCGGCCGTTTCGAGGTCTTGATCCCACCGGCAAGCAGTTCGCGATCACCCGGGGTCGCGGGCGGGCGTGGTTCTCGCGTCCCGGGCCCACCATGCGCCGAGGAATCGGTGTTTCGAGATGGAGCCGTCGCACGGGGGCAGTTCGCAGCGTGCCGTCACGTCAGTCACCGATCTCGGGCCGCTCCAGTCACGCTTGCGCCGGCCGCGGCTGCTTCACTTGGCGGCTTCGTTCATGAACCATGGCCAGCCGCACCCAGCGTCAGCCTTGAAAAAACCCGCGAGGCTGGATGGCAGGTCACGTAGACGATGGCGATCGTGACGGCCGGGCTGTCGCGAACGGCTAAAAAAAGAGGTAGATATTTTCTGCAAGAAAATTTGTTGGACGGATGTTACGAGAAATATATAAGTATCTTGTTATCAATAAGTTCGCGTGAAAAAAGGCCAGACGATTTTCTGCACCATAATTTGCTACCCTCGCCCTCGTGACCGGAGCGATCCAGTACTTGCTACCGACTTGCTGGATCCAATATGACAAGAATGCGATTCTCGAACAGCTCTTGAGTGCCAAGGCGGCGATCAGAGTGCTTGAGGTGATCCCCTTCCAAAAGCGGTGGGTCGAGGGTTTGCAGCGAGTTCAACTGAAGCTGGAGATCTCGGGAACCTCGCGCATCGAGAATGCGGACTTTGTTGGGAACGAGCTGGATGAGGCCATCCGGGCGGAGAGCCCCGAGCAGCTTCGCACAAGGTCCCAGCGGCAAGCCCTCGCTGCGGCAAGAGCCTACGAGTGGGTTGCGCGCGTTCCCCTCGACCAGCCCGTCACAGTGGACTCGATCAAGCGCCTCCACAGTCTCGTTGTCTCCGATTGCGATGACGACCACTGCCCGCCCGGAGTCCTCCGCAGGGAGGACCAGAGCGTGGTCTTCGGGCACCCCACGCATCGTGGGGTAAAGGGTGGCTTGGAATGCGAGGAGGCCTTGCGGACGCTCTGCGAGCAGCACGGAACGGTGTTCCGAGAGCACGATCCGCTGGTCCAGGCGTTGGCGGTCCACTACCACTTCGCGGCAATGCATCCCTTCCTTGACGGCAACGGTAGGACGGCAAGGGCGCTGGAGGCGCTGCTGCTCCGCAGGGCGGGGCTCAGCACGTCGGTATTCGTGCCGATGTCGAGTTTCTATTGCGACGAGAAGCACGCATACTTGCAGGCGCTCGCGCGGGCAAGGCTGGATCGGCACGACCTCACGGCATTCCTAGCGCTCGGATTGAGAGGGGTCGAGCGGGAGGTCACGCGAGCCGCCGAGTTGGTGAGGAGCGTAGTATCGAAGGAGATCTTTCGGGGCCTGCTGCGCGAACTGCTCGCGAGACTCGAGAGCCCTCGAAAGCGAGTGCTGACGCTTCGCCAGGTCAGGCTGCTTCAGCAGTTGCTCGAAGGAGACGAGCCAGTGGCGCTGGGCCGGCTGCTCTCGACGGCAAGGGCGCGCTATGCCGATCGGAAGCACCCGCTACCTGCCCTCACTCGGGACATCAACAAACTCGTCGAATTAGGAGCAATTGGCCTGGCCCACGGGCCGACCGTCGACGATCGGCTGGTCACAGTGAATTTGGACTGGCCTCGCACAATCACCGAGAGCGAGTTCTTCCAGCGCATCAAGGCGTTACCGAAGGCAGCCGGCCCACTTGGTTCAGCGGACGCATGACCGGCCTCGGAGGAACTGTGCCGCAGGGGCGGGAACACGACCTCCGAAGCTATGTCGCCGGACCCAGCAGCCGTCCAGCCCGGCGGCAAGGGCAGGGCCCAAGCGTCGCAGGCGGGGCCGCGAGCCTGTGTCGATCATTCGTCGCGCAGCCGCTGGAACCGCTCTAGAGCGGCCCGCGACTTCTCCGCTTCGCCGAGTCGGCGATAGACAATCGACATCCGATAGTGGGGTGTCGGATCTGAGGGTGCCAATTCGGCGGCCCGGCGCAGGTGCTCGAGTCCCTCCATTGGCCGGCCCTCCGCGAAGTAGATCCGCTCGATCGCCAAGTGAGCCTCCACCATCCCGGGGTCGAAGCGGATCGCCTGCTGGAGGTGCTCCTTCGCGGAACTGTTTTCGCCTCGCAGCAGGAGGATATCGGCGATTTCGTAGTGAGCTTCCGGATGGTTCGGGCTCACGCGGAGCTCGGCTCTCAGCTCGGGCAGTGCTTCGTCGATTCGCGATACGGACCACAGCAGCGTACCGATGGCAAAGTGGACGTCCTTCAGGGCGGGCCGGAGCCGCAGTGCCTCGCGATACTCTCGCACCGCATCGTCCGTCTCGCCGCGCGCTTCGTGCAACTGGCCCCGCAACTGGCGGGCCCGGTAGGAGGCCGGGTCGTTCGCAAGGATCCAGCGGGTGGCAAGGTAGGCTGCCACTTGGCATTCGCGTGCATGCTCGTACAGCTCGCTTGCCTCCACGGCGGATGCGGAGCCGGCTCCCAGTCGTGTTCGCTGATCCCGCAGCAACGGGCCGATCCTCTCGTCCGGGGGAGGGTTGTAGAGCATGCTCAGCAGGCTGCGCTCCCCGGCGGGAAGCGGGGGCGGCGGACTCATCGGCTCAGGCCGTCCATTGTTGTCGCTGACCCAGCGGAGCCTTGCCTCTAGGCCGGCCGCTCCGGGGCGCAGTTCCAACGCCGCTTGGTAGGCGTCCTGGGCCTTCTTCCAGTCCTTGCGGCCTTCGTGAAGGTGTCCCCGGGCAAGCTGCAAGAAGAATGAGCGCGGGAAGCTTCTGGAGAGCTGTTCCAGAGCGCTTTCCGATTCCCTGTCGTAGACCCGGCTCAGAGAGTAGTAGGCGTCCACCCGGAATTCCTCGGCTGAGGCCACCTTCCAGAACTGGTCGGCGGCAGCGACGTTCCTGCCATCCGAGAAGTACGCCTCCCCTAGGTAGAGCGACGCAGCGACGTTCGACGGATCCAGCCGGATCGCGCCTTCCAAGTGCCGGATCGCTCCCTTGTTGTCCTGCTGGCGCGCGGCGATCACGCCGAGAAAGAAGTGCGGGGCCGCAAGGGCCGGCTTGAGCTGGATCGCTTGCTCGAGGCTTGCCCTGGCCCGGTCGTCATCGCGGATCTGATAGTAGATGGAGCCTAGGTTCGCGTGGGCTTCTGCCAGTTCGGGGCGCAGCCCGACGATCTCCCGGTACAGTCCTGCCGCCGCCCTCAGGTCGCCTGACTGCTGCGCGGATTGCGCCCGCATGTACAGGTCGCGCAACTGCGCCTCTTGCGTGGCTGCCGGCTGCGGGACGAGAGCGAGGACCGCCGCCAGCGCCGCAATTAGTAGACGGCGTGGAAAGAGCCTGGTCCGCGTGCGGCCCCAAGCAGTAGGGCCACGAAATGAGGCGCTAACCTCGGGCTCGCGCAACGCCTCCGCTTCGCATCCTCGCCCGGGACTGGGCATCGCGGGGTCTATCGTAGCCTAGGCGGCACTCCCGCCTGCCCATGATCGCCGCGGAGGTCGAGCCCCAGCCTTGCAGGCGCGATCGCTTCCCTTCCGCCGGGCGGGCCCCACTATCATGTGACCGGAAGGTTGTCCACTCCCGTGACCCGTGTCAGCAAGTCAGTCCTTTCGGCTGTCCTGCTCGCTGTGTCGGTAACCGCACTGGTCCGCGCCGATGCCGATGGCTCGGCCGCGACGGACATCGGCTCGGTGAAGGACCTGATCGAGCGCGGGTTGTACACGGATGCGCTGAGGGTTCTCACTCGGATGTCCGAGCGGCCCGAAGGCCTCTCGATTGACGGGCGGTATCAGCTAGCGGTTTGCCATGCGCGACTAGGGAATACGAAGGCAGCAGAAGCGAGTCTTGAGGCGGTTCTGCAAGGGCAACCGTCTCATCTTCCAGCCCTGCACCTGAAGGCGTATCTTCAGTTCTCCGCCGGCCGTTACCGAGACTCCCTTGAATGGGCCGAAAAGTTCCTGCGATTGCATCCCGACGGTGGCGAAACCCGCAAGGTATCCGGCCTCTCCCGGTTCATGCTCGGGGACAAGCAGGGTGCCGAGGCAGACCTCGAGGTGGCGGTCCGGCAGCTGCCGGCGGACTTCGATGCGCACTACTACCTAGGGCGTGTCTACTTCGAGCAATCGAAAGTCTCGCCTGCCCTTCAATCTCTGCGTCGGGCAGTCGCGATCCAGAGCGACAGCGTGAAGGCTCGCAACCACCTCGGCCAAGCGCTGGAAGGGCTGGCGCGATTCGAGGAGGCAGCGGAAGCCTACAGGGAAGCCATCGAGCTCGAGAGCAGCGGCTCCGAGCGATCCGAGTGGCCGTACTACAACCTCGGAGCCCTCCTGCTGGCGGACGGCGATGTAGAGGGAGCGATCACACTCCTTGAGAAAGCCCTTGACCGCAACCCGTCATCAGCGCAGGTGAGAACCAAGCTCGGAGCGGCGCTCAGCGCCGCGTCGCGCTTCGCCGAGGCCGCCAGCCAGCTGCGCGTCGCTGTTCGCGCCGCTCCCGAGCATGCCGAGGCGCGCTTTCAGCTAGGCCGTGTCCTGATGAGGCTTGGCGAGACCGACGAAGCTCGGGTGCAACTCCAGGAATTCCAGAGGCTGCGCGGCCGATGAGCCTTTCTTCCGTCCGGGCGTTGCGGATGGCACTCGCCCGTCCTGCGTGTCTGCTGCTGCTCTGCGTGGCGCTCCCCCAGGATGGTCGCGCGGATACATCCATTCGGTTCTCCGACGTGACGGCCCCGATGGGTATCGCTGTGACGATATCCCACGGCGGTCCCGAGAAGGACTGGATCGCCGAAGCGAACGGAAGCGGCGTGGCCGTGCTCGACTTCGACGGGGACGGATGGATGGACATTCTCCTCGTGAGCGGCGGCACGATCCCCGAACTCCGGAGAATCGCCGCTGGTCGGCCGGTGAAGGCCAGCGGCCAACGGCTCCACCTGTATCGCAATCGAAACGGAGTCGGATTCGACGACGTGACTGCCAGCTCCGGGCTCGACCTGCAGCATTGGGGCACCGCGGCGAACGCCGCTGACTACGACAATGACGGCGACGTCGACATCCTGGTCACCACAATCGGCGTCGACCGGCTGTTCCGGAACGAGGGCAATGGTACGTTCTCCGAGGTCGGGCTGCTTGCCGGCCTCGGGCAGGTGCCTGAGTGGCATACGGGCAGCAGCTTCGGGGACATCGATTCCGACGGGGATCTCGATCTCTATGTCGCCGGCTACCTGTCCCTGGCGTCTCTCCCCGTCGAGGGACAGGCGCCGGTCTGCGACTACCGCGGCCTCAGGGTATTCTGCGGTCCCCTTGACCTTGAGCCCGCCCGGGACACGCTGTACCGCAACAACGGAGACGGCACGTTCACCGATATCACCGACCAGGCGTTGACCGGGCCGCCCCGGGCCGCCCCGGGATTCACCCCTGTGATCGAGGACTTCACCGGGGACGGGCATCTCGACATTCTCGTCGCGAACGACTCCACCCCCAACTTCCTGTTCGTGAACCGGGGAGACGGCACGTTTCGCGAGGATGCACTGCTCGCCGGCGTTGCCGTCAGCGGGGACGGGAGAGAGCAGGCAGACATGGGCGTCTGCGCGGGGGACTTCGATGGCGACGGCGATCTGGACCTGCTCACCACGACATTCTCCGAGGACTACTTTCCGCTCTTCCAGCAGCAATCCCAGGGTGTCTTCGAGGATGTGTCGTTCCGCTACGGTCTCACGCGGGAGACAACTCCGCTGCTTGGCTGGGGTTGCGGGTTCTCCGACCTCGACAACGACGGGGACAGCGACCTGTGGCTAGCGAACGGACACGTCTATCCCTCTGCCGGCGGCGCTCTGCCAACTTCGTACCGCCAGCCGATTCGGATCCTTGCCAATCAAGATGGAAGGTTCCGGCGTGCCGAGGGCGCAGCGGAAGGCACTGCCGAGGGCTCCTACCGGGGAGCGGCCAGCCTGGACTTCGACAACGACGGGCGCGTTGATCTCCTGGCGGTTCCTGTCGATGGCTCCCCCGTGCTGCTCCGGAACGTCTCCGGGACGCGGAACGCATGGCTGGGCCTCCGACTTGTCGACCGAGACGGGAACGTCGAGGGCATCGGCGCGCGGATCGAGGTGGAATACTGCGGGAGCCGCCAGTCCAGGACTATTCGCAATGGTGGCAGCTACGCTTCGCGCAGTGACCCTCGACTTCACTTCGGTCTCGGCGGCTGCGACAGCGTCGATGCGTTGACCGTGCGCTGGCCGCACGGACCCGAGACCACTGCTTCCGGCGTTGCCGCCGGACAATGGCTGGAGCTGTCGAGTTCCGACCTAGCGGGCGCGCCCGCCGGGTCAGAAGCTGATCTTTAGCCCGAACTGGCCCTGACGGGGCTGGTTCGCCTGGGATCCCACCGTGCCGAATCCCGCAGGATTACTGACGCTCGCGGCCGGATTGCCGAACACGACCCGGTTGAACGCGTTGAAGACCTCGAATCGGAATTCAACATTCACGTTCTCGTTCACGAACACCCGTTTCATCAATCCGAAGTCCTCGTTGAACGAACTGAAGTTGCGCGCATTCGGCAGCACCGCCGCTGCGTTACCGAATTCGAAGGGGCCTGTCTCCTCGAATGCCTCGATGTTCAGCGCCTTGGTGCCGGAGCCCGGGTCGAAATCTCCCTTGCTGAGCTCGGGGGACACGCCGGCTACCGCGTTCGGCATCTGCTTGCTCACGAATAGCGGCGACGTGTTGTTCTGGCTCACCACCACTGGTGTTCCTCCCTGGTAGGAGACGATGGCATTGAGCTGCCAGCCGCCGATGATCTTCTGGATCACGCCGCTGGCGCTGCCGCCGATCGCCTTGCCCTTGCCGAACGGGAGTTCGTAATTGAGCGCAGCGACGACCCGCTGCGGGACATCGAACAGTGCGAGACCCTTCTCGACGCTCCGGTTGTACTCGTCGCGCGCGCTCGACCCGAAGAAGTTCCCCAGGCTCGAGGACGAGTCCGTGAGAGTCTTCTGCCAGGTGTACGACGACAGGAGCCAGAGCCCTTCCGTGAACTCCTTCTCGACCTTCACTTGGAGCGAATGGTAGGTGGAGTTCCCGTACGCGGGCCAAGTTCCCCAGTGGCTGGTTCCCGTGAACTGGGGGAACCGGCGCAGGGACTGGGCGACGCTGCCGCTGAAACTCGGGTACGGCTTGCTGATGCCGGCGGCACTGACCGCAGGGTCGTTGATGTCCGACCGGAGCAGGTCGCCCAGCGAGAGGTGGCTCGGATGCACCTGCATGACGTTCGTCACGCCTGAGGAAAGGCGCGTAGACTTGTTGCCGACCCAGGCAATGTCCAGCAGCCAAGTCGGTGCCAGCTGGAACTGGAAGCCAGCGTTGAAGCTCTGCGTGTACTGGGGCCTGTTCGCTCCGGGGAACCAAAAGGCGGGGGACTGGCCGTTCGCAAAGCTCGGGTCGCGCAGCGGGGGGCGCTTGAAGTCCTGCGGGAAGCCGTCTTCCCAGTTGAAGCCGGGCGTGATGCCGCCGTCCTGGCTCTGGAAGATGCCCGTGCTGGAGAACCCGAGCGAGGGGGCCTTGACGTTGGCGCCGCCCAGTCCGCCCGTGGGGTAGAAGCTGATCCCGTACGCCGAGCGGAAGACGAGCCTGTCGTTGATCGAGTAGGCCAGACCGAAGCGCGGTCCGAAGTTCTTGAAGTAGATCGAGTCGTTCCCGGTCAGCCGGCTGCGCCCGGTGCAGACGTCGCAGTTCCCTGCGAATTCCAATGCGCCCGGAAAGCCGTCGGCGTCAGGATTCGGCAGGCTGGGATTGAGAATCGAGTGGTTGTCGTTCACTTCGGTGAGCGGCGTGAAAATGTCGTAGCGCAGGCCCAGGTTGAGGGTCACGCGCGGGCGGAACTTGTAGTCGTCCTGGATGTAGAAGCCGTAGTAGGAATGCCGCGTGCCAGTCACGGGCGGGATGTTGAAGCTTCCCCTGTCCACGAGTCCGAGCAGGTAGCTCGCCAGGACGTTGCCCGTTCCTGTCTCCCCGGGAAGCGACGTCTCGTTCCGGTTGAACGTGAAATTGCCGGTGTGCGGCCCCAGAGTGAAGTTGTTCTGCAGCTTCCGGACCTCGGCCCCGAACTTGAAGCTGTGCTTGCCCTTGGTCCACGACAGGCTCGGTGAGTAGAGATAGGTCGTGGAAATCGTCGGGAGCTTCCTCTGGTTCCGTGCGTAGCTGCTCCAGGGATCGATGATGATCTCGGGAAATGGCCCGTTGTGCGTTCCCCGGATGCCGAGCTTCTCGCCCCATCCTGCGCCCTCCGTCTCCAGGTTCACCAGCAATTGGTCCTGGCGGCTGATTCCCGCGCCCACGTGCAGGAGCATGGTCGGGCTGAGGATCCAGTCGTAGTTGATCCGTCCGTTGTTGGCGACCGGGCCGCGGGCCCCCGAGCGTGCGTCGGTTACCGGCGGGGGAAGCACTGCGAACGGCCCATTGTCGGTGTTCTGGCCGAACGTGTACATCAGGCTCAGCCGGTGCGCGCCAGTGAAGTTGTGGTCCAGCTTGATCGTGTTGTTCCGATTGTTGTTCTGCTGGTTCCCCTGCGCGAATATGTTGTTGAAGATCCCCGGCCCGTCGGGCTGCGGCACCAGCGCCCAGATGTTCTGGGATATAGAGCTGTGGCGGGCGGCGTCGATTTGGTTTTGCGGGAAGGGATCCCTCAGGAATGCGCCGTCAACCCTGCGGGTCGTGCCGGGATCGTAGATCACGCCCTCGCCCGCCGGAATGAGCTCGCTGAAGTCTCCGTTCCTCATTTGCGGCGTTGGCACTGATCCGGTCGCGTTCAGCGCGCCGCCCCGGAACTTGTACCAGTGCCAGTTGGTGAAGAAGAACGTGCGGTTCTTCAGGATCGGCCCGCCGATGCTCGCGCCATACTCGTTGCGGCGCTGGACGGGGCGCTCGGCGGCGAAGAAGCCGCTGGCGTCGAGCTGATCGTTCCGGACGAACCAGTACACGTTGCCGTGGAAGTCGTTCGTGCCGGACCGCACGACAAGGCGCTCCACGCCGCCGCCGGTGTTGCCGTACTCGGCCGAGAAGTTATTCGTGACGAGGGAGAACTCCTGCACGGCCTCGGGCGGGAGCAGGATCACCCGCGGGTCCCCTCCGACCTCGGCGGTCGACATGCTCAGGCCGTCCATCTGGATCTCCTTGGACAGGGTCTGGCTGCCGTTGATGTGAGCGTTGAATGTATCGCCGGTGGTGCCGGGAGCAAGGAAGATGAACGACTCCACGGCGCGCCCGCTGCCGCCGACAACCTGCAGCGGCAGTTCCACGTAGGACTTCGGGTTGACCTCGGTGCTGACCTCCGTGCTCTCCGTCTTCAGCGTGATGGCCGTTGCGGAGACGGTTACGTTCTCGGTCACTGCGCCGACCTCCATCACTAGGTCGATCGGCACGATCGCAGCTGTCGCGACGCGGATGTTCTCCCGAACGAACCGCTTGAAGCCGCTGAGTTCGGCATCCACCGTGTAGATGCCGGGACGGAGCTGGGGAATCTGGTACACACCCGCAGCGGTCGAGACGGTCTCGGTGACAATTCCGGTCTCCACGTTCGTAGCCCGGATCGTCACGTCGCCGATCATTGCGCCGGTCGTGTCGACAACCGTTCCTCGAATGGTGCCTCGCTCCGTCTGGGCCAGGGCGAGCGAACAGAGCAGGAGCGCGGCTCCTGCCAGTCGGGTCGTGGGTGACTGGGTGGCTTTCATGGTTTCCTTTCGTGGCTTTCCGGATGCCTCGCGCCTAGGGCGCACCAGATTCTTGGCAGCACCAGAATAGGACCTGAGTCTGGATGCGTCAATGCACTTTCGCCCGAATCTCCGGGAATCCGGGCTGCGAGACCCTCACGGGACTGCGAATTCGGGCGACAAGCGCCGGCGGGAGACCCTCTCCGCACGCTCCAGTAGATCGGAGCGGGCTCCGGCAAGGCATCGTTGCGCGGTGTTCCCGCCTGCCCTGAGGACCGCGGCCCAAGGAATCTGCCGTCCGGCCCACCTGGGCCAGATTGGCCGCGATTGTAGCGGGTACGAAGCCAGCCCGATGTTCCGTTGCCAATGCAGAAACTGGGCCCGTCTAACTGACGTGCCACGTCTGGCTTGGGGTCCCGCGGCAGGCGAACAAGTCCTGGAGGCCGTCGGAGATTGACGCTCAGGTTCGTCACGGACACTGCCGGACTGGCGATCGCGACCCTTGTTTGAGGGGCGCGCTGCCCTGGAGTGCTCGGCTCGACCGACAGCTGATGGATGAAATTGACTCGCTCGTGAGTGGCCCTTAAGATTCTGGGCATGAGGGACGTGTCAAGGTCAGTCTCATTTCTCGGACTACTCTTGGCCCTGGCTCTGCCCGGGAGCGCGCAAGATGACAGCGCCTGTTCCGATCGCCAGATCTCTGCCAGCGCCGTCAGCAGCCTCGGCGACGTGCGAGCCTTCGTGGAGTGCGCTAGTCGGTACTTGGAAGACCACGGCCCTGCCGAAGCGCTCCGAGCCTTCAACGAGGACGCCCGCTGGAAGTCCGGGGCAACGTATGTGTTTGTCCTAGAGATCCAGGCATCCGGAGAGACAGCTAGAAGATTCGTCTTTCCGCCGGATCCTTCTGTCCAGGGCCAGGTTCGGGGAGCGTCCCTGGACGATTTCGGCACCGATCTCTACGCCGAGATCTACCGGATCATGCGCCGTGCCGATTCCGGCTGGACGTACTACTCCAATCCGCACCCGCTGACTGGCAACCGCTCGCCGAAGGCGTCATATCTGATCAAGGTGGACTGGCACGGCACCCCGGCCGTGATCGGATCCGGGATGTACCTTGCCGACGTGCCCGGCACCTGCCACGAGGAGGAGGTCAGCGCCGCCCATCTCACGGCCAGTCCGAGTCCCGGCACGCTGCGCCAATTTGTCAACTGCGCCTCGATGCTCGTCCAATCGCAAGGGTACTTCGCGAAGCGCGAGCTCGAGAATGACCAGCGCTGGAGCGACGGATCGACCTACGTCTTCGCTCTGGACATGATGGGCAGCCAGGTTCTCAGCGGGAACCGCCTCAAGGTCAACGGCAGCCCGACCCATGAATGGGGCAGCAGGAGCCCGGGCTGGGACCAGTTCGGCGGGCGCGACATGATCGACGTCGGCCACACGTTCGGAGAATCCTATCTCTACTACCGGGCGATGAATCCTAAGGCTGCGGGACTGCAGGGCAAGATTGCCTTTCTCAAGCGCACTATCGCGAGCGGCGTACCCGTCCTGGTCGGTGCCGGTTACTTCCACGAGCCCGGCCAGGAGCAATCCGTAACAGCCTGCGCCGATCACCGGGTCACGGCCGCGGCCGTGCAAACGGCGAGCGACCTCCAGGCATTCGTCCGATGCGCAGCGGAATACGCGATGCAGCATGGCGAGAGCGAGGCTCGCCGGGCATTCAACGAGGACGAGCGCTGGAAGAGCGGGCCGACCTACGTCTTCGTCGACGGCATCGCACCGTCCGGTGAGGACTCCCTCACGCATGTGTTCCCGCCGAACCCGTCGAGAGAGGGCTCGACCTGGGGGACGTCCTATGACAGTTTCGGGAGCGACTTCTTCTTCGAACTGCACCGTACCCTGTCCGTGGTTGATGCGGGCTGGGTGCACTACGGGTTCCCGAATCCAGTGACCGGCTTGCGGGAGCCGAAGAGTTCGTACGTCATCGCGATGGACTGGAACGGCGACCGCGCCGCCATCGGCGCGGGCCTCTACACTCGCGATCTCCCGGGGACATGCCACCCCCGCGATGTCAACGCGGTGGACCTGGAGAGCGACCCGAGCGACACCAAGCTACGTGAGTTTGTCCGTTGCGCGTCCTACATCGCCGAGTCGGACGGATACTTCGCAGCGCCAATCCTGTCGCGCGAACCGCGCTGGAATCACGGCTCCATCTACGTCTTCGGCGTCGACGCGGCGAGCGGGGAGGTCATGTTCAGCAGCAATCCGGCGAGCTTCGCCTCATCGTTCAGAATTCCCGAATTGCTGTTCGAGGGAAGGGACGTGCTGGAGGCGGCGAGGGTGTTCGGAGAGATGTTCTGGTACTACGACTTCACGAATCCGGCCACCGGCGATCTGCAGCGGAAGAACGTATTCGTCCGGCTCGTTCACACCGCCCAAGGCCCCCTCTTGATCGGCTCCGGGTATAACCCGTAACGGCTGCACTTCGTGCCGGCCACGATGCGAAGGCCACTAGAGTCAAGTTGCCAAGGTGCGCTGAGATGCTCCGTCAAGCTCTTGCCGGAACGGCTTGCGCCCAGCCAAGCCTCGCTCCCCTCGGCCAAGTTGCCCGACGCGAAGCCAGGCCATTCTGTCGTGGTCTCGGTCTCCAGCGAGGCCGTGCCCTGAGGGCGTCAGCCCGGCGCGCCGAGACTGCCACTCCCGGCTACGATTCCCTGATCGTCCTCGGCGCATAGGCAGACCGCGAGACGGCACAGAGACGCGCGCCGAATCGGCCTGCCGGCCACTCGGCCCGAATGTCACCTCGAGCCTGGACGCGGCCCAAGGTGATCGGATGTCGCGGAGGGTGCGGCGGCAGGGCCGGCTGACCGGCATTGGCAGTCGGGTTGCCTTTAGGAATTCAGCAGCAGGGCTGCCATCTGCGGAAGACTGATGGCCTCGGCTCGATCTGCGAACGCGTAGTTGTCCTCGCCGGGGTAGACCACGAAGCAGCGCTCCGGCATCAGGTCCTTGCAGGCTTCGTGGAAGCCCCGCCCCAATGCCGCGCCGGGCGCGCTTGTGCGCTTGCATTCGATCGCCCAGGGCCGGGTCCGCCCCGGCAGCCTCAGCACGAGGTCGATCTTCGCGCCACCGGAAGCTCCGTAGTAGCTGGCGTGGGTCGGATAGGGCGCGACGGAGACCAGGGTCTCGATGACGAAGCCTTCCCAGCTCGGTCCCGCCACGGGGTGGCCCGTCACGTCGTGGAAGTCGCGGAGGCCTAGCAGTGCGTGCAGGATTCCGCTGTCCCGGACATAGACCTTAGGCGCTTTCGTCATCCTCTTGCCGAGATTGGAGTGGCAGGGCTGCAGCTTCCGCACGAGCAGCAAATCAACCAGCAGGTCGACGTAGTTCATGACCGTCGACGCGCTGACACCAAGGCCAGAGGCGAGCCTCGCCGCATTCAGTGGCGATCCTTGGCTGTTCGCCAGCATCCTCCAAAGCCGACCGAGCGTCTCCTCGGAAACGCGGCGCCCGAGAGCCGGGACGCCCGCTGCAGGTACGTTCTGATCAGGTCCCTCCGGAACGCGAGGCTCGATGCGTCACTCGGCGCCAGCAGGCTGTCGGGAAACCCGCCGCGCAGCCAGAGTCGAGTCTGCTCGCCGCTGTCTGGGGGAACCTCGGTGGCATCGACAGGGTTCAGATCGACATAGGCAATGCGGCCGGCGAGGCTCTCCCCGGACTGGCGCAGCATCCTGATGGATGCCGAGCCGAGAATCAGGAACCGGCCGGTCCGATTCCCTCGCAATCGGCCCTGATCGATCATCCCGCGAAGCTCTCGGAACGTCTCCGGAGCCCGATGGATCTCGTCCAGAACGACCAGGCGGTCCGCGTAGGCATCGAGATTCAACCTCGGTTCCAGCAGCCGGTCGCGATCGCCGGGCGATTCCGGGTCAAGATAGACAGCGTCCCTCTCAGCGGCAAGCCGCTGCGCCATCGTCGTCTTGCCGACGTGCCGAGGGCCGATGAGGCCGACAGCGGCCTGCTTCGCCAGGCGTGTGCGGACTTCGATCTCTGCCCTGCGTTGGATCACTGCCATCATGGCTATCTCCATCTCGGGATCCAATGGCGGTCGCAATTGGCGCGACTACGGCCCGAACGCTCGCGAATCCACTATAACCTTGCAAATCTTGAATTGCATTGTCGATTTGCAAGGTTCTCTGGCAATGGGCGGCCGAAAATGGCTTGCCTCGAATCCATATCGGGTGGCCGTCGCCGCCCTCAGCAGGGGAACCCGCTAGCCGTCGGCCTACCAACTCGGTCGTTCACGGCATCGGTGCGCGGCGGACCTGCCGGAGAGCGCTGGCCTCCCGCGAGCCCGCATTTCCTCGGCGCCAAGGTGGTCGCGCCGCCTCGCAGCGGAAGCCGAATCTGTCCGGGGCCGCTATCCTAGGGGGACCATGCCTCCACGACAACTGCGCTTCCTATTGGTGGCGCTTGCCCTTGTCCTCCTCCTCGGAAGTGCCCGGGGCCTCGCAGACTTCGCCGTCGAGTACTTCTGGTGGTCGGAAGTCGGCCAGATCCCGACCTGGTTCAGCATCCTGCTGTACAAGATCGTCCCCGCCGTGCTCGCGTCCGTCCTCGCGTGGGCCGCGCTGCTTTGGGCCCACCGCCGCGGCACGGCGTTCGCGGGCGCGGAAACAGCCAAGTACCCGATCTACCGCATGGTCGTGCCGCTGGTCCTGCTGCTCGCTGCCGTGATCTTCATTGGCTCGCAGGTCGAGTCGTGGGTGGTGATGGCGTATGTCGGCTCGCGCGGCATCGCCGCCAGTGCGGGCCACTGGGTCGATCCGATCTTCGGCAAGGACCTCGCGTTCTACCTGTTCGACCTTCCGTTCCTAAAGCTCCTTGTCAAGTACCTCTTCCTGCTCGCGTTCTTCGTGACCGCAGTGTTCTGGGTCTCGGGCCGCGGCTGGCAGATTTTCCGGCAGTTCACGCGGTTCCGCGCCGACGGCGGAAATCTGGAGGAATTCGACCTCGGGCCGCAGCCCCTGCTGCTGACCGGGGCCACCAAGACCAACTTCGCCAAGGTCATCGCCTGCATCGGCCTGGCCGGGGCGGCGGCCTGGTTCTATCTGGGCCAGTACAGCCTGCTCCTCACGGACCATTCGTTCATGGTCGGCATGGACTACTTGGACGAAGTCTGGCGTCTGCCACTGCGCTGGCTGGTGGTGATCGCGCTCCTGCTCGCGATTCCGCTCGTCGCCACTTCGCGCTTTAAGGTCATGGCCTACTTGGTGGGCTCGGCATTCGTGCTCCATGCAGCGATGCCGCTCGCGGTCCAGTTCTTCTACGTCGCTCCGAACGAGCTCAAGCTCGAGCGGGACTACATCGAGCGCCACATCCAGGCGACGCGCCAGGCATACGCCATCAACACAGGCAAGGAGGAGTTCCTTTCCCTGAACGAGAACCCGACGCTGGATGTCCAGGCGAACGCCACGCTGGTCGACAACATCCGTCTCTGGGACGAGCAGGCCTACACCGACACGATCACGCAGATCCAGGCGCTCCGGCTCTACTACCGCTTCGCCGACATGGACATCGACCGGTACCAGATCGACGGCAAGGTCAAGCAGATGCTGCTGTCGCCACGGGAGATCGACGTGGACGCGCTCGCGACCGAAGCGCGCACTTGGATCAACCGCCACTGGGTCTACACGCACGGCTACGGCGTCGTGATGTCCGAGGTCAACCGGACCACGCCCGAGGGCCTGCCGGTGCTGCTCGTCCAGGATGCCCCTCCGGTCATCAAGATCCCCGACATCCGGATCGAGCAGCCGGAGCTTTACTACGGCGAGCTGACCCACGATCCGGTATTCGTCGCAACGGACCAGGAAGAATTCTCCTACCCCAAGGAAGACCAGAACGTCACCTCGCACTATGCGGGCGAGGGAGGGTTCCCGATCCACTCGCTGCCGACCCGCCTCGCCGCGGCCATCCGGGAAGGGGAGTACAACATCCTCTTCACGGGGCTGACGAACGAGGACAGCCGGATGATGATCTACCGCAACGTCAGCCAGCGCCTCGAGCACCTGGCAGGCTTCATCGAGTGGGATCCGGACCCGTACCTGATGGTCACCGACGACGGTCGCCTGGTCTGGATCCTCGACGGCTACACAACGTCCGACGTGCACCCCTACTCGCAGCCGATCCGCGTCGGCCAGTTCGGCTCCGGCGTCAACTACATCCGCAATGCCGTCAAGGCCACCGTGGACGCCTACCACGGAACGACCACGATCTACCTGTACGACGACGAGGATCCGATCATCCAGGCCTACGCGAACCTGTTCCCCGAACTGTTCCAGCCGATGGAGTCCATGCCGGCCTCGATCCGATCCCACTTGCGGTACCCGGAACTGATCTTCAACATCCAGGCCGAGATCTACCGCACATTCCACATGCGCGATCCGACCGTCTTCTACAACAAGGAAGACACCTGGGACGTTGCCAAGAGCCTGGCCGGGTCCACCGACCTCGCCGACCGCATGCAGCCGACGTACATCGTCGCCACCCTGCCCGGGATGACCGAGCCGGAGTTCCTGCTGATCCTGCCGTTCACGCCGACCAACAAGGAGAACCTGATCGGGTGGATGGCGGCTCGCTGCGACGGCGACAGCCTCGGCGAGCTGATCTTCTACCAGATGTCGAAGCAGGAACTCGTTTACGGGCCGAACCAGATCGAGGCGCAGATCAACCAGGAACAGCAGATCGCCCGTGACCTGACGCTGTGGAACCAGCAAGGGTCCCGCGTGCTGCGGGGCGAGATGATCGCGCTGCCGGTCGGCGAGAACTTCCTCTATGTCGAGTCCATCTACATCCAGGCGGAATCCGCCCGCATGCCGCAGCTGCGCAAGGTCGTGCTCGCGATGGGGGACCGGCTGGTCTACGAGGACACCTTCGAGATGGCCTTGCAGACGCTCGCCGGCCTGGAACGGGAGAGCGCGCTGATGGCGGCGGCCAGCGGCTCGGACACCGCGGAATCCGCCGCTCCAAGCGCGGTCCCCGCCCAGCCCACGCTGGCGGAGCGGCTGTCCATCCTGCGAAGGCAGGCCCGGGAACTGGCCGACCAGCTGGCCGAGATCGAGAGGGAACTCCGGGACTGACGGCCGCGCCGGCCGTCAGGGAAGCCGGCCCGGACCCTTCCAGTCCGCGACGAAAATGTTGAACTCGTACCGGGACTTCGCGTCCCGGTCCGAGGAGAATGCGATCCGCGACCCGTCGGGCGAGAACTCCGCGAACGAGGTGAAGCCGCCGAAGTCGGTCACTTGCCTCAGGTCCGAGCCGTCCGTCCGCATGAGGAAGAGGTCGAACTCGCGGCTGTCGCATTCGTTCCTGTTCGACGAGAAGATGATGTGGGACCCGTCGGGCGTGAACTGGGGAGCGAAGCTGGCGCACCCGAAGTCGGTTAACTGCGTCAAGCCCGAGCCGTCGGCATTGCCCACGAAGATCTCCATCTTCATCGGCGCGGTCAGGTTCTCCGCCAGCAAGGCGGCGTAGCGGTCCTTGGCAGCCCCTTCGGCCGGGTGATTGGCCCGCATCACCAGCCGCCTGCCGTCCCGCGAGAAGAACGCCCCGCCGTCGTAGCCGAAGCTTGTCGTCAGGCGGGTCTTGCCGGAGCCGTCCGCGTTCATCGACCAGAGGTCGAGATCCCCGGAAGCCACCGAGGTGTACACGATCCTCCCGGTCTTCCAGTTCACCGTCGCTTCCGCGTCGTAGCCGCTGGCATCAGTCAGCCTGCGCGGCTCGGCTCCCTCCAGATCGGTAAGGAAGAGGTCATAGCCGGAGTGGACCGGCCAGACGTAGCCCTTGCTGCGGTCAGGGCGCGGCGGGCAGCCGTCACCGGCCAGGTGCGTAGAGGCGTAGACAATGCTCTTGCCGTCCGCCAGGAAGTACCCGCAGGTCGTCACGCCGCGGCCGGTGGATACCATCCGCGTGTCGGACCCATCCGCGTTCATGACATAGATCTGGTCGCAGGATCCGCCGTCCCGCGTCGACTGGAACACCAGCCTGGTGCCGTCCGGCGACCAGTACGCCTCCGCGTTCTGGCCACCGAAGGTGAGCTGCCTTACTCCGTCCAGCAGGCCCCCATGATCTCCGTCGCTGGTCTGGGCCACTCCGGAAGCGGCTCCGTATACGATGGACAGCGCGAGGATGGAGCAACCGGACAGTGCAACACGCATGGCTTGAACCGAAGGTCTCATTCTACTGGGGGCCGGCATTGCACCGAAGCTGTTCGACCTGGGCCTGCCTCGGTCACGCTACGATGGCGCCGCTTCGCGCGGAAGTGGCTCGAAACTCGTCGCAACGGCGCGCTACGGGGCAGCCGGCGGCCTCAAGCAGGAAGAATGGTCAACCGGAACCTCATATCTTCGGCTACAATGGCGGGACACCACACGGTATTGTTGTGCACTTGCCCTCCGATCGACCAGTCTGTTCCGCAGTGACGCTTACCGGCGACGAGCGCCGCCGTTGGCCGACCCTGCAGCTCGAGGTGTCGGCGTCGTGCTGAGACTCAAGCAAATCGACCTGCACGGGTTCAAGTCCTTCTGCAACCGCGAGCGCCTGCGATTCTCGGGCCGCGGCATCGCCGCAGTGGTCGGTCCGAACGGCTGCGGCAAGTCCAACATCTGCGACGCCGTCAACTGGGTGCTCGGCGAGCAGTCACCGAAGTCGCTGCGGGGCTCGCGGATGCACGATGTCATCTTCAGCGGCACGCGGAACAGGGCGCCGGCGGGACTTGCGAACGTCACGCTCACCCTGCAGGATTCGGACGGCGTGCTCAGGCAGCTCCGGGAGCGCGAAGGCCGGTCCGATCTGGCCCGGCTGCCGGCCGTCAGCGCCAGCGGCGAGGTCACCGTCACGCGCAAGCTGTTCAGTAACGGCAACAGCCATTACATGCTCAATGGCAAGGTCGTCCGTCTGCGCGACGTCCAGGAGCTGTTCCTCGGTACCGGCCTAGGGCCCAACCATTACGCGATCATCGAGCAGGGCCGGATCGGCCAGCTGCTCACCGCGCGCTCCGCCGATCGTCGGGCCTTCATCGACGAGGCGGCCGGCGTCACCCGCTTCAAGGCCCGCCGGAAGCTCGCCGAACTGAAGCTCGCCAATGCCGGCCTGAATCTCGAGCGGGTCCACGACATCCTGGAGGAAGTGCACCGCCAGGCCCGGAGGCTGAAGAGCCAGGCCCACAGGGCCGAGCGGTACGCCACGTACAAGGCAGAGCTCCGGGACGCGCTGGGCCTCCTGCTGGCGAGCCGATTCCGGCACGCTACTGCCGACCGGGAGCGCCTGGAGTCGGAGGTCGAGGCGGCGTCGGCGCGGCTGGACGAGGCGAGCGGGATCGCCGAGCGCATGGATGCCGAGTTCTCCGAGAAGCGGGCCCGCGAGCTAGAGCTCGAAGCGCAGCTCGAAGCGGACCGGGAAGATCTGTACCGCATTCGGATCGACGGCGAACGCATGCGCGAGCGCATGGACCAGCAAGCCGGTACTGTCACGGCGAATGTCGGCCGGATCGAGCGGGCCGAGTCGGATCTGCAATCCTCCGTCGGCCGGGTTGAGAGGCTCCGGTCAAGAGCCGCCGAGGAGCGAGGCAGCATTGCCCAGCTGGAAGGCGACTTGGACGCGGCCAGGCAGCGGCTTGCCGCGCAGGATGCGGAGCGTGCCGGGCACGAAGCGGCCATGGCTGAGCACCGGTCCGGGCAAGAGGACTGCCGGACGGATCTGATGAAGGCCCAGTCGCGGATTTCCGACGCGAAGGCGGGTCTCGAACGCTTGGGCGAGGCCGAGTCCGGCCAGCGAAGTCAGATAGAGCGCCTCCGCGAGCGCGCACTGGAAGCCCAGAAGGACCTGGCGGAGGCAGGGGACCGCCAGGAGCAGTTGAAGGCGCGCGCATCCCGGTTGCAGGATCAGGTCCGGCAGGAGGCTGATCGCTGCGCGCAGCTGAAGCAGGCTACCGACGAGCACAGCCGCAAGATTGCGCAGTTTCGCAAGGCTGTCCAGGACGGACGCGCCGAAACCTCGCGACTGGCGGCCCGGCGCGATTCATTGCGCGAGATGCTCGACCACCGGGCCTACACCACGGAAGCGGTCAAGGACATTCTCACGGCCTTGACGAAGGACGCTGATGAGGGTCTCCGCCCGCTTGGCATACTCGCCGATTTCCTGGATGTCGACGAGGGCTTCGAGAAGGTCGTCGAGCAATTCCTCGGCGAGGATCTCGAGCATGTCGTCGTAGCCGACTGGGCCCAGGCGGGCCAGGGGGTCCGCCTGGTGCGCGAGGAGATCGGCGCAAGGGTGGCCTTCTTCGTCCGTCCGCTCGGCGGCCCGGCGTCTGACGAGCCGGCCGATCCGATCGAGGGGGCCGTTCCGATTTCGACGCATGTCCGCCTCGCCCCCGGGGAAGGCGGGTGGTCCGCGGCCTTGCTGCCGAAGTTGCGCGACGGCTACTTGGTGGAGGATGCCAGTGCGGCGGAGCGGCTGGCGCCTCGCCACCCGGGCCGCTACTTCGTGCTGCCGGACGGCACTTGGTACCGGGCCGGCACCGTGCAAGTCGGGCGCAAGGCTTCCAGCGGCCCCTTGGTCCTCAAGCAGCAGTTGCGCGAACTGGATCCGCAACTGAGCGATGCGGAGCGAGCAGTGGCAGAGCACGAGCGCAACCTTGAAGCCAGCGATGCGGCACTGGAACGGGACTCCGACCAGCTGGATGCTGCTCGCAGGGAGCGGCAGGCCCTCGAAAAGGAGTTGATCGCGGTTGAGCGCGACTTGCAGCAGGCGGACCGGCAGGAGGAGGAACTGCGGCGGATCATCTCTGCGGGGGAGCGGGAGAAGGACGCTATCGAAACGAATCTGAAGGAAGTGACGGCCCGCCGCGAGCGGCAGACCGCGGAACGCGAGCGGTTCGAAGCCGAGTTCCAGGACCGGGAAGCGCTCCTGGCGAGGCTGGCACAGGGCGCGCGCGAACGCCAGGCGGCGCTGGTGGCAGCGCAGGAGGCGTGCGCGACCCTGCGCGCCGAGGTCGCCACCCTGGACGAGAGGTGCCGCGCACGGGCGGAGTCCCTGCGTCAGACGGAGGCGAGCGAGGCCGAGCAGCATCGGCGGCTCGAGGAGGCACGGCGCCAGATCGTGCAGTGGCGCGAAGAGAGCGCGAGGCTGGAGTCGAGCAATGCCGACCTTGCCGCCCGGATCGAGAGCGCCGAGGCGCGGCAGGTCGAAGTCAGCGCCCAAGTCGATGACGCGGCGGCGATGCTCCGGGACCTCCGATCGGAGACAGCGACGCTTGTCGACGAGATTCGTGAGAAGCGGGAGCTTGTCGAGGAAGCCGGTCGGAGCCGTTCGGCACTGGAAGTCCAGCTCGCCCGAGTCGAGTCCGACTTGCAGCACCTCGCCGAAACCTGCACGACCGAATTGAGCGAGCCCATTGCACGGGTCGCGGAGCAGGCGCCGGAGAATCCGTCGCCGGAGGCGATCCAGGACGCGGAGGAACGGCACAGGCAGATCCGGGAAAAGATCGATCGGCTCGGGCCGGTCAACGTCCTCGCTCGGGAGGAGTTCGAGCAGGTGGCCCAGAGGCGCGAATTCCTCGAGACCCAGCAGCAGGATCTCCTCGACTCCATCCGTGACACAAGGCAAGCCATCCAGGAGATCGAGGCAGCGACTCGCGAGCGCTTCCAGGCGGCCTTCGAGGCAATCAACAGCCACTTCCGGCAGGTGTTCTCGACGCTGTTCGGCGGGGGCGTCGGCGAATTGCGGCTCAGCGACCCCGACAACAAGGGGGAATCGGGCATCGACATCGTCGCGCAGCCCCCCGGCAAGCGGCTGCAGAACGTCGCCCTCCTGTCCGGCGGCGAGAAATCGCTCACGGTGATGGCGCTGCTGATGGCGACGTTCCGATACAAGCCCAGTCCCTTCTGCATCCTGGACGAGGTCGACTCGCAGCTGGACGAGGCGAACACCGTCCGGCTTCGGCATCTGCTCCAGGACATGGCGCCGGAGACCCAGTTCATCGTGATCACCCATTCGAAGGCAACTATGGAGGCTGCGGAGACTCTATACGGCGTGACCATGGGCGAGGCCGGAGTCTCGAAGATGGTGTCGGTGCGCATGCACGAGGCCGTCGACGAAGCGGAACCGGCACAGCCCGCCGAAGTGGCCGACTCCCCGGCCGTTGCGGTGAGCGCCTGAGCCGCTTGGAGCGCGCGAGCAGGCCGCGAGCCCGTGTCGAGCGGTCTAGGTTCGTCGGCTCGGGCGGACCCGCCATCAGGACGCTCCGCTACCCTATCTTGAGTACTGAGCGGCGGCCGGCCGGATTAATGCGGGCCGGAAGCCGGAAGAGATGCCGACGGGTCGGACAAGAGTAGCTTTCCAAGGCGCGCGCGGGGCCTTCAGCGAGCAGGCGTCCCGCCGGATCCTCTCCGGCAGGGATCTGGAATTCGCACCGCGAGAGCGGTTCTTCGATGTGTTCGAGACGCTGGCGGCCGGGGCCGTCGAATACGCGGTCATACCGATCGAGAACACGCTGCACGGGTCGGTCCATGAAAACTACGATCACCTCCTGCACTTCAAGCCGACCATCCTCGCCGAGACGCACGTTCGCATCATTCACAACCTGATCGGCCGTCCTGGGGCGAAGATCGACGGGATCTCGCGCGCCATCTCGCATCCCGTTGCCCTGGCCCAGTGCCTTGAGTTCTTCCGCGGCCATCCGAGCATCCGAGCGGAGAGCCACTATGACACCGGGGGCAGCGTTAAGACCGTCATGGAAGGCAGCGACTCCAGCCTCGCCGCGGTCGCGTCAGCCGTTGCGGCCGAGTACTACGGTGCCGAGATCATCAAGGCTTCGATCGAGGACGACCGCGAGAACTACACACGGTTCTTCTTGCTCGGGTCGGACGCTTCCGCAGCCCCGGCATCGGACGGGCCCCGAAAGACAACCGTGGTGTTCGTCACCAAGAATGCGCCGGGCGCCCTCTTCCGGTGCATGAGCGCATTCGCCCTGCGCGACATCAACATGACGAAGATCGAGTCGCGGCCGCTCAAGGGCCGTCCGTTCGAGTACCGGTTCTACGTGGACATTCTGGCCTCGCCGGACCAGGAGAGCTGCGCGTACGCGTTGCGGCATCTCGAGGAAATGACTGAGTTCCTGGGCGTGCTGGGCACGTACTCGCCAGCCGCCATCGGTGATCGCGGCCGGGAAGCATAGGGACCGCGAGGGATCGCGCGAGGCACCTGCCAGGTTCGTCCGCCGGGGCAGCGCAGCGACGCACCCTGCGCAGCCCAGTCCGCCTCCTTTCTGGCAGTAGAGGGGACTTTCCGGCCCGGATGCGGTCAGCTTGGACCGATCCTTGCTGTTTTCCGCCGTTATTTGCCACAGGCCCGTGATAGGATTCTCGGCGAGTTCCGATGCTCTGGGGCTTGGGCAGTGACCTGATGCCTCGCGGGCCAGCGCTTTCCGGCCAATGCGCTCGCGACCGACCCCTGCATTCAGCCTCCCGGCATTGGTCTTCCGGCTCAGGCTCGGCACGGGCCGGATCCCACCTCGGCCATAAGGCCGGCACTTGCGGGCAGGCCGGGCTCGCCTCCTCGACGGGCAAGCGGGCTGAAGTGACCCTTCAGGATTGCGGTCGGTCGTCCCTGCGGGCCTGCCTCGATGACACGGCAAGCGGCTGGCCCACAACCAACACCTTCGGAAAGGAATGGTGACCTCATGCGATTGATGATTCTGGGCATGGCCCTGCTGGCAACCCTGCTCCCGTACCCTGCGGCCATGGAAGCACAGGTTACGACGGCGACACTGTACGGAACGGTGCAGGATCCGACAGGATCCGTGGTCCCCGGAGGCCGGGCTGACCTCACGAATGACGACACTGGCCTCACATACTCTGCCCCGGTAGGGGCAGAAGGCGATTTCGTCTTCAACGTGCTCCCTGTGGGGACCTACACCCTGCGTGTCGAGTCCGACGGATTCAAGACTTACCAGAGCACCGGCATCACGCTGATTGCTTCGCAGGTTGTCCGCCAGACGCACGTGCTCGAGGTCGGGAGCCTGACCGAGACCATCACAGTGGAGGGGCGTCCTCCGCTGGTCAACACCGAGGCGTCGGAGCAGCGCGAGAGCTTGAACTCGCTGAAGGTTCGAGAGCTGCCGCTGGCTCGGCGCAACATCACGCAGGTCCTGAAGCTGTCATCCGGAGTGGACGTCGGCGGCGGGAGCCTGCGAATCAACGGCCTCGGCAAGAGCGGGACGGGCATCACCGTGAACGGCACGGATGCCAACTCCAATCCATCGGAGGGCCGCGCCCTCCAGCAGTACGGCGGCCGCAACTACATGGACGTGATGAGCATCGAGGCCGTGGACGAGGTCCAGGTGATGCGCGGGATCATGAAGGCCGAGAACGGGGGCGTGGTCAGCGGAACCATCAACATCATCAGCAAGCAGGGCACGAACGAGATCCACGGAAGCGTCTTCGAGAACTACCGCTCGCACGTGTTCAACGCACGCAACCCGTTCCAGACGAACATCGATTCGTCGGGTTCGCTGATTCCCAAGAATCGCGAGGTCTTCAACCAGTTCGGAGGCTCGCTGGGAGGGCCCGTCCGGCAGAACCGGCTGTTCTTCTTCGCCACGTACGAAGGGTATCGCGAGACCGCGTCGCGGCGCGTGGCCGGTACCGTGCCGACCGCGGCGCTGCGGACGACGATCCTGAACGCGCTGCCGTTCCAGGAAACGAGGCTGCTCATGGACACGATCCCGGAACCGACCTTGCAGCTGGACGAGTTCCGGGGACGGACCGAGGCGGTTGGGACGCGACGGAGGACAGAGAACCATGTCATTGCCAGGGCGGACTACCGGACAACGCCCACCAGCAACCTGTCGTTCACCTATACCCGGAACCGGCCCTTCGGCCTTGACCCTAGGTACAACCTGAACGGCGCGAACGACCGCGAGTACACCTACGTCCAGGATCGCTACAACGCGCAGTTCACGAAGAGCAGCGCGACCTGGGTGTCGGAGACGCGGTTCGGATACAACTACGCCGACATGGAACGCCTCGACAACATCTTCACGATCCAGGATCCCGACAGTCAGGAAACGATCGACTGGCAGAACCGGATCCCCAGGATGAGGCTCCGGAACGTTGGGGGCACGATCACGCTGGGCAGCGGCGAGGTCTGGCTGATGGAAGGGGCGACCACCACCCTGGACCAGAAGCTCACGTTCAACAAGGGAAGGCACACGATCAAGTTCGGCGGCCGGTTCGTGCACTACGGGGGCGCGAGAACGAATCCCGAGAACCCGGTGTACGAATTCCTCAACATCGAGGAGATGCAGGCTAACCGCATCAACAGCGCTGTGATCTCGTTCGGGTCGAACGGCCCGCATACGTCCCGGATGTACGAGGCCGGCGGCTTCGTGCAGGACGACTGGCGTGCCAGCGAGAGGCTGACCCTGAACCTGGGCCTGCGCTACGACTTTTACTCCAACAACACGGTCGAGCCGACCGGCGCGATCGACGTCACCAACAAGAACCTCGAGCTGCCGCCCGGGGCGGACTTCACGAACTTCGCCTTCGGGCCGCGACGGCCGAGAGACAGGCCGATCGAGCACGACGGGTGGGCGAATCTCGGGCCGAGGCTGGGCTTTGCGTACCGCTTGGACCCGCAGGGAATGACCGTCGTCAGGGGCGGAGTGGGAGTGATGTTCGCAGCCCAGGTGCCGGCGGTGCTTCGGCAGAGCGTTGCCGGCCCGGACATCCCGTTCCGTGTCCGGTACAGCGCGATCGAAGCGAACCGGCTGGGCGTGCGGTACCCGTTCAGCAACGAGGAGGTCATTCCGATTGCGCTGCAGGACATCCAGGCTACCGGCAACGAACTGGTGTTCTCGCTGATCACCCCCGATCTCCAGAACCCGTACACGATCAACTACCAGTTCAACGTCCAGCGGCAGCTGACTTCCGATCTTATGTGGGAGGTCGGATACGTGGGCACGCGCGGAGTCAAGTTCCCGATGCACAGGCGCTTCAACCTGCCCGACCGACAAACCGGCATCAGGCCCAATCCAACCCTCATCCCCGGGGGGCCCTACTTTGTCGACATGGGCGAGAGCGTGATGAATCACTCCTTGCAGACATCCGCCCGCAAGCGATTCAGCCGCAACTTCTCCTTCGACATCCATTACACGTGGGGCAAGACGATCGCCTACACCGGCGGCGATGTCGGGGTGTACTACGGGACGGACGCGACAAGTGGAATCCAGGACTTCTTCAATCTCGCCATCGAGCGCGGAAATCCCGGATTCGACACGACACACCGAGCCGTCGCGGACCTGATCTACGAGCTGCCGTCGTTCCGGGACTCGGGCCCGCTGGTTCGCGGCATCCTTGGCGGCTGGCAGGTCTCCGGCATCTATTCGGGCACCACCGGGGAGCCCGTCACCATTCGCCAGGGCTGCTCCCAGGGCTGGGTCTGCCGCTCCGACTACGTCGGCGGGAGCATGTACGTGCCCGAGGGCGTGACTTTCGGTCGAGCTCGGGTCGGCTCGCACCAGGATGTCCGATTCCTCAATCCCGACGCGTTCGCGAGGGTCGACGAGGTTCGGGGGATCGCCCAGAGGCCGGGCAACGCCGGCAACGGACTCGTGCGGGGCCCCGGCCAGTGGACGCTGGACTTCTCCCTCGCGAAGAGCTTCTCCCTGGGGGAGGTCTCCCGGCTGCAGGTGCGTGCGGACATGTTCAACGCTCTCAATCGCGTCAATCTCGGGTCATTGAACGGAAACGTGGAGAACTCCGACTTCGGCACGCTGGATGCTGCCGGTGCGATGCGCCAGATGCAGATGGCGCTGCGCATTACCTTCTAGGCCGGGTACCATGGCTTCCGCGGGAGTCCGCGCCCTGAGCGCCCCCCCGCGGAAGCCCCTGGCTCGTGCGATGCCCCCAGCGCGCGGCCCTTCCCCTCCGCGATAGCCGGGTTCGGATGCCTCGTCAGGGCAGGGTCACGGGCGCTTCGTAGTTCGCAGTCCGAGGATAGGGGAGCGGCTCCGGCTCGTATCCCGGCTTGCGCTTCGGGCGGCCCGGAAGCACGTTCCTCTCCTTGGCCCAGTCCGTGTACATCTCGATCATCCGCCGGCCGATTTCGGGGTGAACCGCCAGCACGTCCTCGGTCTCCGTGCGGTCGCTCTCCATGTCGTACAGCTCCCATGGCCCGCGGTTCTCCGCGACGAGCTTCCACTTGCCTTGACGGACTGCGCGATTGCCCTCGTGCTCCCAGTACAGAGCCTCCCTCTCCAGGGGCTCGCGCGCGAATGCCGGGACCATGGAGACACCCTCCAGCGGCGCGATGGGGTTGCCCCCGAATTCCGCGGGGTACTCCGCCTGCGCCACGTCCAGGGCCGTAGCCATCAGGTCGATCAGGTGCGTCGGCTCTCTGCGGAGCTCGCCCTTTGCCGGGAAACCGGCTGGCCAGTGCACCACCAGGGGTGAAGCAATGCCCCCCTCGTGGACCCAGTGCTTGTATGTTCGGAACGGCGTGTTCGAGGCATTCGCCCAAGCCTGTCCGTACGACTGGCTGTAGCCTTCCTTGGTCGTGAGGATTTCGAGCGGTCCGCGTCCCAGCATTCCGCCCTCGGCGCAGCCGCCGTTGTCGGAGAGGAAGAATACAAGCGTGTCGTCCAGCTCGCCGAGTTCCTCCAGCGCTCCGA
Organism: Bryobacterales bacterium; assembly: GCA_965263255.1. Classification (GTDB taxonomy): domain Bacteria; phylum Acidobacteriota; class Terriglobia; order Bryobacterales; family UBA6623; genus VXMF01. Next base: position 3,157,743 of record CBDHHA010000008.1, on the reverse strand, counting down.
CCAATCTGCCGATGTTCTGGTCCATCCGGTCGATCTGGGCCGCGTAGATCGCCATTCGCAGGTCCATTTCGTCCTTCTTGCTGCGACTGAGAGTCTCCCAGGCCACGGCGTCCCGGACGGTCATCCTCCAGCTCTCGTCGATGATCCCCATGGACCGCAGGCGCCGGAGCCGGCCCTCCCGGACCCTGTCCCATCCGCCCGCGTACTTGCCGCGGTACTTCTGCACGTCCTCCGGCCAGGCGTGCAGCGGCCAGTGGGGAGCGGTGTAGGCGAGGTACAGGAAGAAGGGCTGGTCGTCATTCCGCTCTGCCTCGCGCACGAACTCGATGGAGTGCTCGGTGAAGGCGTCGGTCGTGTAGTAGTCGTCGCCCGGGATCACCCGCTCGCGGTTGCGCACCAGCAGCTTTCGCGGCGCCGGCCGGAAGAAATTGGACGCGCCGCGAATCAGCCCGTAGAACTCGTCAAAGCCGCGGTCGACGGGCCACATCCCCTCGAACGTGCCGACATGCCACTTGCCGGCCATCAGCGTCTTGTAGCCTGCCGGCTTCAGCGCCTCCGCGATGGTCACGCAGCTGCGGTTGAGATAGCCCCGGTATCCCGGGTAGCCCAGATCGAACCGCAGCTGCTCGTTCTCGTTGGTCATGTGGCCGATGCCCGTCTGGTGCGCGTACAGCCCGGTCAGCAGCGAGGCGCGGGTCGGGCAGCATCGTGCCGCGTTGTAGAACTGCGTGAAGCGGAGCCCGTTCTCCGCCAGGCGGTCGATGGTCGGCGTGCGGATTTCCCCGCCGTAGCAACCGATGTCGGAAAACCCCATATCGTCCGCCATGACGATCACGATGTTGGGCCTGCCGGACGCGCCGGCGGGGATTGCGAGCGCAAGCGCGAGGGACACGAGGCTACATGCGACTCTCATGAAGCGTTGATGGTATCGAGGCCCGGGGCGGGTTGTCGAGCGGCCGGCGCTGCTGCGGGCGCGGTGCTGTCCGCCGGTGAGGTCGTGACGACCAAACCGCTTGGCGGGTTTGGCTAGAACTCGCAGGCTTGGGGTTCGGACTTGACCAAGTAGCTCTTGTAGTTGGTCGCCTTGGGATCCATGCAGCCCGCCAGATTGAGGAGCTCCACCTTGCGAATCTCCAGCGGATGGCTCTCGCTTTGCAGCGAAATGTACCCGCTCGCAAGCAGCTCCCCGTCCCGCTTGTAGGCCGGGTCGTGTCCGTCCACGTTGCCGCCTCCCACCTGCGGCATCTCGTACTCGAGGACCACCTCGCCGTCCAGCAGGTGGCGAATCACGGCGCTGCCCAGCACGAGCACCTCGGCCCGCACCCACTGGTCGCCGTGATACGTCTTGGAACTGGACTGGATGCAATGCCGCGTGACGAGCTTCCCGTCCATCACAACATTCGTTCCGGGGGTGCACAGGTTCATCGTGGTGCGGTTCCGCTCGCCGTCGCCGCCGAGCAGCTGGACCTCGATCGAGATCGGGAAGTTCTGGTCCCGGCCCATGCTTTGCGGGGGAGGCGAATGCATCATGATGCCGCTGTTGCGGACTGCCCAGCCGGGGCCGCCCGGGGCCTGCTCCCCGATGAAGCGGTACTCGACTGCCAACCGGTAGTAGGAGAACGGGCGCTCGTAGAAGATATGGCCGAAGCGCTCGCCGAAGTCCTCCCCGTAGGCCTCGTACCCGACCTGCATCGCACCGTTCGCGACTCGGAAGGTGTTCCCGAAATTGTCCCCGGCATCATGGCCGCGGACCTTGGGAATCCAGCCGTCCAGGTCCTTGCCGTTGAACAGCTGGATCCATTCCTCCTGATCGGCCCCCTGTCCCGCCATTGGAGCGACGACTGCGAGGAGAGCGAACAGGATTCGGAAGCACATGGACCAATTGAGTATAGCCGCGGCCGGCCTGCACTCCCCATGACGACCCGCGACCCGCCGCGCGCGCGGCACCGGCTCTTGGCCCGGGCAGTGCGATTCCGCGGCTGGTATCCTGCTGTAGTTCCGATTCTCCGGCCAATACAGCAATGACTGACCAGGACAACCACCGCCTCTTCCGGCTTGTGAACTCAGAATCCGAGCCAGCCGAACAGGCTTCCGCCCTCCGGGCGCACTTCTCCGATGAGGCGCTCCGGAACGGCTCGGCCGTGGCCGCGTTCGGAGGCGAGTTCGTCTGGGCGGTCGAGTCCGGTTCCCGGCCGCACCTGTACGTCGATGACGAGCCGGCTCCGCCCATGCGAGGGCTGGCTGGCGGCCTGTGGGTGCATTCCGGCCGCCTCCGCACCGGCACCTCCCATGCGCACTACTATCGTGTCGACCGGGAGGTCCTTGGCGACAGGCGCTTCGACACCGCAGCCTACGGCGAGGACTCCTATCCGCAGGACGGGGTGCCGAAGGGCGAGCTCTCGGAGGAGCTCTTCCACGAGAGCGACACCTACAGGGGCTGGAAGGTCTCCTACTGGGTTTACGCATCGCCCGGCGTCGATCCGTCCAAGCCCTCCGCGGTCATGGTCTGGCAGGACGGGCATCGGTTCCTTGAGCGCGAGAGGCGGTCGCGAATCATCACGGTGGTCGAGAACCTCGAGCACAAGAAGAGGCTGCCGCCCATGGTCCTGGTGCTCATCGCACCGGGCTTTATCGGGACCCATGACAACGAGCAGTCCTATGCCCCGCGCGCGATCGGGCACATGCGGAGCCTGCTGTACGACACGTACAACGATGACTACAACAAGATGGTGGTCGACGAGATCTTCCCCAAGGTCGACAAGACCTACCGCCTGCGCGGCGACGGCTACAGCCGGGCGATCGGGGGGCAGTCCTCGGGAGGCATCTGCTCTCTCAATTCGGCATGGTTCCGGCCGCATGCGTTCAGTCGCGTCCTCTCCCGGATCGGCAGCTATGCCAGCATCCAGTGGCGCTGGGGCCAGGAGAATCCGTTCGGCGAGTACCCCTTGGGCCGGTTCGGTGCCAGCGACCCGTCCGAGGTGCTCGATGGCGGCAATATCTGGCCGTTCCTCGTCCGCAAGCGCGATCGCAGGAACATCCGGATCTGGCTGGAGGACGGCAGCTACGACCTCGAGAACGCCCACGGCAGCTGGCCGCTCCAGAATATCCAGCTGGCGAACTCGCTGAAGATGAAGGAGTACGACTTCTACTTCAGCTTCGGGAATGCGCAGCACAACACGACCTACGGCGATGCCGAATTGCCCGAGGCGATGACTTGGCTTTGGCGGGATTACGACCCGATGAGGACCCATCAGGAATATGTGATGGATCCAGCGGAGAAGGACAAGCCCTACTATCGCGTCAAGATCTTCAACCGTTGACACGCTGGTCCGAGCCGCACGGCGCGCGGGAGTCTGCAGGAGCGCGGCAACGGCTGGGTCTGGATTCCACTCCCCGCTCCCTGACGCCGGTCCGACCTGCTCAGCGCATGATGGGCGATCCTAGCTTGTCGCCCATTCGAGTCCCTGCCTTGGGCTGGGTCCAGCCAGCCGCCCTCCTGCTTGCAGTGGCCTTCCCGATGCTGTCCGACGCCCAGGCGCCGTCCGAGGGCGACGCGTACGTCGGCGCCGCCGCCTGCGGCAGCTGCCACCCGGAACAGCTCGAGGTTCAAGCGCGGAGCGGCCATGCGACGACGCTGCACCGTGCTCAGGACCATCCGCTTGCGAATCGGTTCGTGCCTGCCGAGGCGCTGCGACGGTCACCCAAGTACCGGTTCCGCTACCAGCTTGGCGGGGACCGCATCGTCGTGCAGGCCGACGATAGCGAATACGTCATGGAACTGCCGGTCGAATGGGCATTCGGGGCAGGGGACCACGGAGTCACATTCGTCAGCCGCCTGAACCGGCGGAGCTATCTGGAGCACGCCTTCAGCTACTACTCGGCGGCCGACGCCCTCGATATCACCACCGGGCACGAAACGATCCAGCCGGAAACGCTCCTTCAAGCGATGGGGTTGCGCTACTCGGTGCGTGGACCGGGAAACTCGATCTCGAACTGCTTCCAGTGTCATTCGACCGGGCCGCTCGCGTACACGTCGAACGGCGAGGTGGAAGTCCATGAACTCGGAGTTCGCTGCGAGAGCTGTCACGGGCCCGGCCGCGGCCACGTTCACGCAGTCGCAGCCGGGAATGCCGAACGTGCGCGCGCAGAGATTCGGAATCCGATCGATCTCGCGGCCGACGACCTGCTGCAAATGTGCGGCACCTGCCATCGGGATCCAAAGGGCGGGTCCGGTGCATTTGACTTCGGGCTCGCTTGGAACGTCCGGCATCAGCCTCCCTACTTCCGGCAGAGTGCCTGTTTCGGAGGCAGCGGCGAGCGCCTGACTTGCTTCACCTGCCACGACCCGCACGGACCCGTCCGTCGCGGCCAGCCGGCGTACTACAGCGCCCGCTGCCTGGCATGCCACGGCAGTGAGGCCCGCCCGCCTGCGGACAGCTGCGGGGCCGGGCGGGTGTCGGACTGCACTGGCTGTCACATGCCGACCGTCGAGGTCAGCCCGCACCTCAAGTTCAAGAACCACTGGATCGGCATATACGCCGAGGACGACAGCCTAGTGCCAAGGCGCCAGTGAACGCCCCGGTCGCGCTAGCCAGCGTTGGGGAATCTCATCGATTGAGGTGCGGGCTCAGGATTCCAGGAGCCTCCTGGCCGGACTGCTGCAAGCGCTCCGGAATGCGCAATTCCCGATGCGGGCCGTTGGTACACTCGAACGGTCCCAGGGCACCCCAGGGCGGCAAACATGGCAAGGTTCGGAGCGGCAGCCTCAAAGCCAGTGCTCGTAGTTCTTGCAGCGAGCTTGCTGGCCTTGGGACAACCCGCCCCAGAGCCGGATCCAGCGCTGCGGGAGGCCTACCAGGCCTATCAGTCGGGTGACTACGACGTTGCCGCAAGCCGGTTCCGGGAGATCCTGAGCAGGAATCCCAGCGACGCCCGGGTCCAGAACGACCTCGGTTCCGCGCTGCTCCGGCTCAAGCGGTACGACGAGGCCGCCGAGGCGTTCGAGACGGCAGCGGGCCTCATGCCCGAAGTCCGGGAAATCCAGAAGAACATCGGCCAGGCATACTTCCAGGGCGGCCGATACGACCGTGCGGAAGAGGTCCTGACGGACTATCTGGGCGCGCGGCCTCAGGATGACGGAGCGCGCCAGCTGCTAGCGCTCAGCTGCATGCTGCAGGGCAAGACCCGGCAGGCTGTGGACCTGCTGGAGGAATTGCGATCCGGAGGGAGCCGGGAAATCGGAGTCCTTTACACGCTGGCGTCGGCGTACCTGCAGATGGGCGAATCCGCCAGGGCGGAGGGGGTGCTGGACGAACTATTCCGGAACCATCCGGACTCCCCGGAACTCCAGGTGCTGCTCGCCCAGGCACTGGAGAGCGGGGAGGACTATGCCGGAGCGCTTGCCGCATTGGATCGCGCCCTCGATTTGCGGTCCGATGTGCCGCTGGTTCACTTCTACAGGGGCCGCATTCTCTGGCGCCAAGGCAAGGCGGAAGCCTCCGAGCAGGCTCTCAGCCAGGCTATCGGCCGGGATCCCGGGCACTCCGAGAGCTACTTCTTCCGCGGTGTTGTCCGATTGCGGCTCCGCGAGCTGGAGTCAGCTGAAGCGGACCTGCGACAGTGTCTTGCCCTCGACCCCGAATACGCGCTCGCCTACTACCATCTCGGCAAGCTGCTGTCCGAGAAGGGTAGCCCGGACGAGGCTCTGCCCCTGCTGGAGAAGTCGGTGGAACTGCAGCCGGATCACACTGAGAGCCATTACCTGCTGGGGCGGACCCTCCTCAAGCTCGGTCGCGCCGACGAGGCGCGGGAATCCATGGGTGTGGTGCGCAAGATCCAGGACGATGAACGCCGGGAACTCGAGGACGAACTCTCCCGGCCGAGCGAGACTCAACCCAGGCCCTGATGTTGTCCGGGGCCCCGGCCCTGCCTCGCCGACGGATCCGGCCCGCTTGCTACGGTGCGCGAGGTGCCGGCCCGGAGATGGCCCCCGGACCGGAATGGCTCGTCGGCTCAGAAGCTGAACTTGAGACCGATCTGCATGATGCGCGGGTCGTGCGCGCTCGTCACCCGACCGAACAGGCGGTTGTTGAAGCCCAGCGCCACGCCGTTCCACTGCGGATGGTTGAAGGCGTTGAAGAACTCCGCCCTCAGCTGCATCCGCAGCCGCTCGTTAATCTGCGTGTTCTTGGCCAGGGTCAGGTCGAAATTCGCCAGGCCGGGCAGGCGGATGGGCGCGCGCGGCGAATTGCCGAACGTCCCGACCGCCGGCTGCTCGAATGCCTCCGTGTTGAACCACTTCTCGAGTGTCTGCGGGCCGCCATTGGGTTCGCCGACCAGGTTCGGGCGCTGCGGGCCTCCCCCGCCTACACGGCCGTTATCGCCGGCCAGACTGGCACCGCCTGCGCGGCCGCTCTGGAACGTGACGATACCCGCCAGCGACCATCCGCCAAACACCTTCTTCACGGCAGTGTTCTGGTCGCGGAAGAAGGGCAACTCGTACAAGAAATTCGAGATGAACAGATGCGTGCGGTCGAAGTCGGCAAGGCTCCATTCGGCGGCTAGATTGCGCGGGTCCTGCACCGTGTCGCCGACGTTGTCGCCATGGCTCCAGGTCCGGGACAGGGTGTAGGCAGCCTCCAGCATCAGCCCTTGGGAGAATCGCCGCCTGAGCGTCATTTCCAGCCCGTTGTAGGTGGAACTCGCCGACGGCTCCTGGTAGAGCACGTTCGCGAACCCCGGGTACGGGCGGTGGGCGTTGATGCTGCCTTGGCGGTTCGGGTCCGGCGCGGGCCTGTTGAGGTTCGGCCGGATCCCTAGATGCACCCCGCGATTACCGACGTAGGTGATGTCGATCGATGTCTGCCGGAAGATCTCGTGCTGCAGGCCGACACTCCATTGGTAGCTTGTCGCGGCGAGTCCCTCCGGATCGTGCCCGGCGACGTTGCTTGGCAGGAGGATGTCGGTTGTTCCGCCGGCCGGGTCGCTCAGCCGCGTGTCGAAGATCAGCGGCTGCTGGACGATGGGCGGCTGGGTACTGGTTCGTCCGATATGGCCGGGCCCGTAGTACACGCCAGCCCCGGCGCGCAGCACGGACTTGCCGGAAATCTGGTACGCGAGCCCGAGCCGAGGCCCGAAATTCGTGAACAGCTGCCGGTACAGGTCCGCCCCGCCGAACTGCTCGGCGCGAGGGTCATCCGGCGTGAGGATGCCGTTCAGCAGCAGGCCGCTTCCGGGCACGATCCGCCCGTTGCGCATCACCTCCACTGCTTGCGAGGGGTCGTACAGTTCGGGCATGAATGCCGATACAAGCCCGTTCTGCTCCTCCCCGAGCACCCCTTGGAAGATGGACCAGCGCACGCCGTAGTTCAGTGTCAGGTCCGGGGTGACCTTCCAGTCGTCCTGGGCGTAGAAGTCCCGTTGCCAGGCAATCAGGTTCGTCTGGATGTTGCCCCCTTCCTGCTCTTGATAGGTTCGCGCCCGTCCCATCAGGAAGTCCGCCACTGCGTGGCCAGTTGCCCCGCCGTTGAAGTTGAAGCTGCCCTGCGGCCGCGTGGAACTGTCCGTCCACTTCCGGATCCAGAGGATCTCCGTGCCGAACTTGAGGCTGTGATTGCCAACCTGCATGCTCAGGTCGTCGCGGAAGGTGAGCATCGGGTTGCCGTTGTCGTACGGCACGTTGGACGCGCTGATGTTGCCCCAGCCCTGGCCCAGGATGACGTCCGGGATCTTGTTGCCGGGATTCTCGGCGAACAGCTCGGGGATGTTCAGTCCGTTCGGGCGCTGCTCCATGTTCAGCGGCGGGCGGTGAATGGTGTTCCACGAGTATCCGAACGTGAATTCGTTGACCATGGTCGGAGAGACGATGTTCGTGAGGCTTGCCACGAGGTTCTTGCCCGGCTTCGAGTAGGACGAGTGAATGGTGTCGAACGAATGCGCGGACCAGAGGGCCTTGTGCTGGACCTGCGACCAGTCGTCCTGGATGTAGCGCGCCATCAGGCGGACGCTGTCGCTGAAGTTATGGTCGATGCGCACCAGCTCCTCGTGCTGGTCGGTCGGCTGGCTGGGCTGCGCGATCCAGTTCTGGGCCCCGTCGCGATTCGGGAGCGGAAAGAAGTTGTCCAGCAGGATCGTTGCGTTCGGGTCGATCCGCGCTGCGGGGATCATGTTGTCCGCGAACGGCTCGCCCGTGTCCGGGTCGCTGACCTGCCGTGCCCCGGTGAAGTCGCCCCGGCGCATGGCTTCCGTCGGCGTGCGGGCCAGGAACGTAGCGCCGCGCATGGACGGGCCGCGCCGCTTGTACTGGGAAATCGACGTGAAGAAGAAGGTCTTGGTCTTGTCGACGTTGTAGCCGCCGAAAGAGATCGGCCCGCCGAGCGTGAACCCGAAGTGGTTCTGCTTCAGCGGGGCTGCCTCGGACGCGAAGAAGTTCGCCGAGTCCATGACGTTGTTCCGCAGGAAGTTGTAGAAGTCGCCGTGGAACTGTTGGCCGCCTCCCTTGATCACGATGTTCCCGACCCCGCCGCCGTAGCTGCCGGACTCGGCGTTGAAGTTGCTGGTCAGGAACTTGACCTCCGCGATGGCTTCCGGCGGCGGGAAGTTGTTGATGCCCCGCTGCCCTCCGGTATCCATGTTCTGGATCCCGTCGATCGCGTAGCGGACCTTGTCGGTCCGAGTGCCGTGGACAGCGAGCAGGGGGTTGCCTTCCTGCCCGATGCCGCGCTGGTCGGTGGCTTCGGCCGCGACGCCTGCCGCCAAGCGTCCGAACTGCGACCAGTTCCGCCCGTTGATGGGCATTTCCGCGACCTGAACGCTGCTGATCAGCGCCGAGACCTCACCGCTCTCGGTGTCCAGCACGGGAGCGGCTCCCGTGACCTCCACGGTCGTGGTGACCTCGCCGACCTGCATTTCCAGGTCCACGCCTAGACGCTGCTCTGCCTCGAGCGAGATGCCGGTAAGCAACTGGCGCTGGAATCCTGCCAGTTCCGCGGCGATGTCGTAGTTGCCGGCCGGAATGGCGCTGACAACGTAGACGCCGCTCTCGTTCGACTCCACCACGCGGACATCGCCCGTGGCGGCGTTCGTCACCGTGACCTGGACGCCAGGAATGACGGCGCCGGTCGGGTCCGAGACCGAGCCCGTGATCGTGCCTCGGCTAATGCCTTGGCCGAAAGCTACTGTCGATGTAGCGATGAGCAGCAGCGCGATCCAAGCCGCGCCTGCCTTGGTTCGTACGGTTCGCATGTAGGAATACCCCCCTAGCCGACCGCCGAGCACGACGGTCGTGCGGGAGTATAGCAGAGCGAGAGCGCGGTGACTTGCTGTTTCGGAGTGTCTGGTTCGGAGTGTCTTAGTGATTTAGAAATGAGCCTTTCGCTCGGCGCACCTGAGGCATTGGCTTGCCGTTGCGCAGGGGGTAGCGGGTCCCTGTTGGAAGATGCTTCGCTCGTGTCGCCGTTCCTGCCTGGAGACCAACCCTTCTTGACGCTGGACAGGGTCGGGTCAGTGCACGGAATTGGCGCCTGCCCCAGCCGGTGCGTCAGGCGAGATCAGACTTACGTTCGGGAAATATGTACGGTAGCGCCTGGAGTCCCTCGTGAGCAGCCGCAGGCGCTCGATCTCGGCATGAGCTCCGATGTAGAAATCCGGCATCGGTAGGATTCTCGCCCCACCGCTGCGACGGTACTTCAGGAACGCCCTTCCTGCGGCGAATCCTGCTCCGTACGGTAGTGGCAGCCGTGTCAGCATCAAAGACTCCAACGCCGTGTCCAAGTCGCTAGGCCTCTCGAATGCGAGGGAAGTCTCCGCGTAGATCAGTGGATTGATCCCCGTCAGGCCGTCCAAACGCGCTTCGCGGAGCATGCGCTCGGACCACGGCCGCCAGATGGGGTCGTCATCGAATATGTCCAGCAGGACGTTCGAGTCTACCAGGACCAACTAGTCCTCCTCGCCGCGAGTCAGCTGCATGATCTCGTCGGTCGTGAGACCTCCCTTGGCTATTCCTCGGACAGTCCGCAGGCGCTGGTCCATCAACTCCCCGAGACTCAGCGCTGGGCGGATTACCGCTCCTCCGTCCACTTCCTCGACCACAACCTCTGTATTCGGGAGCAAGCCAAGCCGGAGCCTGAGGCTCGCTGGAATCGTCACCTGACCCTTCGACGTAATCCTCATTCTTAATTTCTTACTTTTGAATATCATACCACAGATGGTCAGCCGCCGGGGTGATCCTGCCATCTCCGTCGATGCATGTCGACTTCGTCTCAGCATGCCGGGGCGGGTCCTTGGTCAGCGCCCTCGGTTCGCGGTGCGGACCCCACGCGGACCAGCGAAAGGGTTCCCGGGAACCGGTCTGGCGCTCGGCATGGGCCCGAGGCGGACCCGGCTCGCATTCGGACGGACCGCTTGTTATCCTTGCGCCCGTGGCCCGGACCGTCGCGATCCTCGCCCTCCTCGCCCTGCCCGGCCTGCGTGCGCAGGACCAGCTGGCAGGAACGAAGCCGAACATCATTGTCATCCTGGCCGATGACCTCAGCTACAGGGACCTGAGCATCTGGGGGCAGGCCCGATTCTCGACACCCAACCTCGACAAGCTGGCAGCCGAGGGCCTGCGCTTCACCCATGCGTACGCAGGGGCCCCGGAGTGCGCTCCGTCCAGGTCTACGCTCATGACAGGCCTCCACACCGGGCATGCCAGCGTGCGGGACAATCGCAGCGCGAGAGGCCAGGATCATCTGGCCGACTCCGATGTCACCATCGCGGAAGTCCTGAAGCAGTCCGGATACGCGACGGGTTTCTTCGGCAAGTGGGGGATCGGGTTGCCGGGCACTCCGGGCACGCCGGACAAGCAGGGATTCGACGAGGCCTTCGGGTTTTACGACCAGCGGCGGGCGCACACCTTCTTTCCGAACTACCTTTACCGCAACGGGCGCAAGATCGACTATCCGGCCAATTACGGCTTCGACATGGCCCGGATCTACGAGGACAACCGCACCCCGGCCGCGCGCCGGAACTCCGCATCCCACTACGACAGCGAGGGGCGGCTGATCCCCCCGGGGATCGCCGACCCGGCAGCAGCGGTCTACTCCGAGGACGTGATCGAGGAGGCCGCCGTTCGGTTCGTGCGGAGCAACAGGGCCCGGCCATTCTTCCTGTACTTCGCCACCCAGCTCCCGCACGGCCCCGTCATCACCGATGAGCTGGGATCCTTCCGGGATCGCTCCGACTTCCCCAGCACCGCCCACAAGGAGTGGGCGGCCATGGTGCAGCGACTCGACACGTTCGCCGGCCAGCTCGTCGACCTGACGGTTGACCTTGGGATGCGGCAGCGCACGCTCATCGTCTTCGCTTCGGACAACGGCTACGCCATGTGCGGGTACTTCGCGCGGGGCAACCAGTCCGAGAACTGGCCTGACGATCCGTTCTTCCGCAACAAGGGTCCTTTCCGCGGCGGCAAGTTCTCCTTGCAGGAGGGCGGAATCCGAATTCCCTTCTTCGTCAACTGGCCGGCCGAGGTGCCAGCCGGCATCTCGGGCACTCCCGTCTGGCTGGTCGATCTGCTGCCGACGTTCGCCGAACTAGGCGGTGTCGCGTCGCTGCCCCCGCTCGATGGCGACAGCCTCGCCCCACTCATGGCCGGAACGCCCGAGGGCTTCCCTGCGGACCGGGCCATGTACTGGGAGAACGCCAAGGAGCAGGCCGTCCGGAAGGGGCCTTGGAAGGCTTACCGCCAGAATCCGGACCGCCCGCTGGAACTGTTCCTGATTGAGGACGATATCGCTTGCGAGCGCGACATGGCCGGGGCATATCCGGAAGTGGTCGGGGAAATGGAGCGGATCATGAGTCGCGAGCACGTCGATCACCCGTGGTACTGGAATCCGCAGGAGACGCAGGAAGAGTTCCGACGCAAGGAGGCACTCGCGCGGGAACTCGGTCAAGTGCAGGAGGCAGTCCAGGCGAACTCCAGGCGCTGACCGCCGCCGCCGTTGCAGCTCGTCCCGTACCTGGGTGCCGGTGACGCTCCGCAATGACCGGGCGCGACGGTGTCCGGAATCGGTCACGGAAGCTGGGGTCACATCACTGCCGACACTCCATGGCGGGCGCCTCTGACGCCGTTTTCGTGCGGACCCTGAGGTCCCGCTGCCAACTGGCCAGTGCCTGACATCGTCGGTCCTGACCGCCGGCCGCAAGGCGGTTGCGAGCATGGTCGCGGAGATACGCGCGTTGCGTTCCGAAGAACCGCACCGACCCGACCCCTCAGCCAGACCTGTCGGCCGACCGCCCCGAGCGGCATCGCCACGGGCAGCGGGCAGCCGCTATCCAACTTGCCAGCGATGCCGGATCGAGAGTACCGCCCCAACCACTCTCGGACGCAGCGTCGGAGCCGAGACCCGCGGCCGACACGTGGACCGGCGCCAAGCCTCTACCCGACGCGCGAGATCTCCTGCTCCTTCGAGGTGATGAACTCGAGGAGAGCCGGGACGCCTTCCTCGGTCTTCGAGATCCCTCGCCGGATTGCGGGCACGATCTCCGCCGGTTCCGTGATCCGCTCGCCGTAACCGCCGAGCGCCTTGGCGAACTCAGCGTAGTTTCCGGAAATGTCCGTGCTGCCGTACTTTTCCGTTGCCGCCCGCATGACGGGCAGCTCGATCGCCATGCAGAAGTTGTTCGACAGGACCGAGAGGATCGGAATCCGCTCCCGAACTGCAGTCTCGAAGTCCATGCCGGTGAAACCGATCGCCGCGTCGCCCCACCAGTTGATGCACAGCTTGTCCGGATGCTCGAGCTTGGCGCCCATGGCCAGTCCAAGCCCGTATCCCAACTGGGTGGTCTTGCCCCAGCCGATATAGCTCAGCGGTGTTTCGGTCTGCCAGAACGGCGTGAGCTGGTCTCTCGGGCTGCCCGCGTCGTGCGTGATGATGGTGTTCTTGACGTCGACAGCGCGCAGCAGATCTCGGATTACGCGGTAAGGATTGATGGGGGTGTCGTTGCTGTCGAGCTTACGACTCCATCCGGTGCGCCAGGCCGCAGATTGGGCCGCGATGTCGGCCGCCAGCCCCGGGGCTCGACCGCGCGGGTGTCCCAGCCTGCGACGCACCTCCTCGACGAGTGCGGCCAGCGTGAGCTTGGCATCCCCGACCAGGCCCAGGTCGATTGGCACGTCCTTGTTGAGATCGGCTGTGTCGACGGTGCATTGGATGATCGTCGCGCCGTCGGCGTAGCGTCCCCACGGCACTCCGAATGCAGTCTGGGTGAAGCTGGCACCGACGCCGAGAACGACGTCTGCCCGCCGGAGGTAGTCATCGACCTGAGCCGGGTACGCCCTTCCGCCTGACTGCAGAGAGAGGGGATGCGACTCGGGAATTGCGCTCTTGCCCTCGATGCTCGTAGTCACAGGAGCCTCGAGCAGTTCGACGAGTTCTCGCAGCTCGTTCCACGCCATGGCGTAGTGAACGCCTTGGCCGGCGTAGATGACCGGCATCTCCGCCTCCGTCAGGATTCTCGCGGCTTCGCGGACATCCACAGGGTCCGGCGCGGACCGCGCCTGGATCGAAGGCCGGTAGTCCAGTTCTCCGGGAAGCTCCTCCTGCAGGACATCGGCTGGCAGCTCTACCATGCACGGGCCAGGCCGGCCGTTCCTGGCCTGCGTGAATGCTCGCCGGATTGCGTCGGGCGCCGCTCTTGGATCGGTCACCTGCTCGACGGACTTGGTCACGCTCTGGAAGCTGACCAAGGCGCTGAAGTTTGGTGGGACGTTGGTGCGTGCACGGCCGTATCCCATCGGCAGCACCACCAGGGGGACGGACTCGCTGTAGGCCTGTGCGACTCCCCCGAACGCGTTCTCCGCGCCCGGGCCGCTCTGCATGGCGAACACGCCGACCTTGCGCCCGGAACTGACCCGACTCACGGCGTCGGCCATGTGAATCCCGGTTCGCTCCTGGCGCACGATGACTGTCCGTATGTCCTCCTCGGCGCAGCTCTCGATCACGGGATTGACAGGATAGGCAAAGAGCCGGTCCACCCCTTCCCGCTTGAGCATTCTTGCGATGGCCCGGGCTACTTTCATTGCATGCGTCCCGTCGATTGACGGCGGCAAGCGCACGAATGTGCGTCGCGCGCGACGTTCCCAGCGGCAGCCCTCTGCCGCCGCGTCACTGGCGGCTGCACTGGCGCAGCCCGCCCGCGATGGTTGCGGGACCGAGGGCTGCGATTCGATTCGGCGCAGATCAGACGGCAATAATGTACCATCGGCTTGGGCCTTTCCGGTCGAAGGGAGACAGACGCATGCCAATCGACGCCACCCGTCGCACGTTTTTCCATGGGATGTTCGGAGGTGCCGCTGCCGCCATGGCACAGCAGGCCATCGCGCAGCAGGACAGTCCCAACGGTCTGCCCACTCGCCGCCTGGGCCGCACCGACGAGCAGGTCTCGATACTTTGCCTCGGAGGCTGGCACATCGGGGCCGTCGAGGACAAGGGCGAGGCCGTCCGGATCATGCACGCCGCCATTGACGAGGGCATGACGTTCTTCGACAACGCCTGGGACTATCACGACGGCGGTTCCGAGGAGATCATGGGCCGCGCGCTTGCCGAGGGCGGCAAGCGGGACAAGGTCTTCCTCATGACCAAGAACTGCGAGCGCGACTACGCGGGCTCGATGAGCAACCTTGACGACAGCCTCCGCCGCATGAGGACCGATCGGATCGACCTGTGGCAGTTCCACGAGATGGTCTACGACTCGGACCCGGACTGGGTGTTCGAGAAGGGCGGCCTCAAGGCGGCCCTCGAGGCGCAGAAGGCGGGCAAGGTGCGCTACATCGGCTTCACCGGGCACAAGGATCCCAGCATCCACGTCAAGATGCTGAACAAGCCGTACGACTGGGCCAGCGCCCAGATGCCGGTGAACGTGATGGACGCCCACTACCGAAGCTTCCAGAAGGAAGCCATCCCGGTCTGCCTTGCCCGGGATGTCGGCGTCGTGGGAATGAAGAGCCTCGGAGGCGGAGGGCAGAAGGGCGAGATCCCGTCCAAGACCGAACTGACGCACGAGGAGTGCCGGCGCTACGCGCTCAGCCTTCCCGTCTCCACCCTGGTGGTCGGCATTCTCTCCATGGAAGAGCTGATGGCGGAGATCCGGATCGCGCGCGACTTCCAGCCGATGAGCGACGCCGCGAAGGCGGTCCTGGTGTCCAGGGTCGCGGACGTGGCTGGCGACGGCCGCCACGAACTCTTCAAGTCCACCCAGCGGTTCGACGGCGCTCACCACCGCCGGCAGCACGGATTCGCGCTCGGCTAGCCCTGTCCGGTCCGGGCACCTGGACTACTTGGCTGTCACCCAGATGGGCGAGCTCCAGGCGACTTGCCGGTCACGGTCCGACTGGCGCACGCGGACATAGTAGAAGTCCGCCTCCTCGCCGGGCGTTCCGCTGTCGCTGTACTCGAAGTCGACTGTCTTTGCGCCAGGTGTCTGGCGGTAGACCACGGCGTTGTTCTTCACGATCTCGACCTCGGCCAGGTTGTCCGTGCCCTCGATGTGTACCTTCAATGTCGGCGTCCCGGCGATCGCGACGTCCGATCCCATCAAGTGCTCGCGGCCCTCTTCGTCCAGCCGGAAATCCACGATAATGTTGTCGGTCGCGCCGTAGGTCCGGCGTGACCGGATTGCGTTCACCAGGCCGTCGCGCGAGTTTTCCTCGGCGAGCAGCATTGAGTACGAGGTGTGCGTTGCGAGGTGGTCCGAGCTAGCCTGCACGCCCAGGCGGTAGCCCTTGGCCCATGCGACCGAGACCATGCCGTCGGGCTTGTAGCCGCCGAACTGCTTCTTCGCCTCGTCGACCGGTGCGGACCGCCAGCAGCCCTCGCATTCGTAGCTGTTGCGGTCGCTTTGGTAGATCTCCACGATCGGCTCCACCTCCGGGTCGTAGTCTGCCCAGTCCGTCCCCATGTCCGTCCCGGAGGTGTGGGCCATCGCGATGGCCTTGTACTTCCTCAGGTAGGCGAAGAAACGTTCCGGGCCCTGCCGGGCGTAGCTCGGGTTGGGAGCCCATTCGTAGTGCTGGTAGTCCAGGATCGGCGCCCCGCGGTAGGGGAAGACCACGTTGCGGTGTCCGTTCGGGTACTTGATCGAGCGCTCGTACGCGAACAGCGGCACGAATGACGCCCCCACGCGGAAGATGTCCGCGTACTTCTGGCTGCGGAACCAGTCGTACTCGTCGGCGACCCCGAAATTGTGCTCGGTGATCGCCAGGAAATCCAGCGCAGCCGGATCGATCGCGTACCGGTAGGTGTCCTCGGTGGAGCCGTCGTTGTAGCCGTCCCACGAGATCTCGGTGTGGCGGTGCATGTCGCCGCGGTAGATCTTGTAGCGCTTCCCGCCGAGATCATAGACGTAGCCTCGGATCCTCGCCACGTCCTCCTCGTCATTGGGATGGACCGGCTCGTCCACACGCATCTCCCGCCTCGGCCGGTTCGGCGGCTGGCGGGCGGCCTCGACCGGAGGCAAGCTGAACTCCGCGAGTTCGTGGGAAACAGCCTCTCCGGAGGGCACGGGCAGGCGCGTGGCGAAAACGTCGAGCATCGTGTTGACGAAGTCCCGGAAGCTCCGCCGGTCGGTCGGATACGCGGCTACCAGCTGCCCGCCCGAGTCGGTGCGGGCCTCGATCCTCATGTCAGTGCGGCCGGTCGAATGCGGCAGGAGCATCATGGGGGACCACTTGCTCCCGTCGTAATAGCTGGCGTGGATCTCCCACAGGGCGTGGTGCGAGGGAGTGCGCCAGTACACGTTGTGCTGCATCGGCCGACGGTGGCGGAACAGTGCCCAGACCCGGTTGGCACCGTCCACGGCCAGTTGCGGGTACTCGTAGAAGTTGTTTCCCGGTCCTGGGTCCGGCAGCGCCGACTCGAGGCTCTGGGCCGGGGCCCGGACGGTTCCGCCGTCATAGACCGCCACGCGGACGTGGCGCGAATTGTAGAGCCCGGTAGCGTTGGCTTGGATGTCGAACGGATAGCCCCAGTCCTTGCCCCAATTGATGCCGGACTCGTGCCATGCCATCCAGATCCGGTCCTGCCGGTCGGCTGCGAGGGTGGGATACGCCTCGAAACGCCTCGTGCTGGCCACTGCTTGCGGAGCTTCCCATGTGGCTCCGGCCCTCTTCGCGAGGAAGACGTCGTACCCCGTCGCCTCGGTGTATTGGTCCCACGCCACGTACACGGAACCGCTGCTGTCGGTCGTCAGGGACGGCTCCCAGCAGTTGCCGGCATCGACGCTGCTAACCCGGACAGGGTCGCTCCAGCCCGAACCGGCGTCGTAGCTGGCGTGGAAGATGCCGAAACGGTTCCCTCGGGCGCCCTGCCA
This sequence comes from Bryobacterales bacterium, assembly GCA_965263255.1. GTDB lineage: Bacteria > Acidobacteriota > Terriglobia > Bryobacterales > UBA6623 > VXMF01. The sequence goes on along the minus strand of CBDHHA010000008.1, from coordinate 3,140,394 downwards.
GACCAAGTGGACGGTGCCCGAGGAGTCCCGCGCTGCCTTGTGGTGGATGTCAGGCTGCGAGGCCGAGGTGAGCCGCTCGATGCCGCCCCAGACCTGGCCGTCGTAGGCCCGGGCATACAGGTCCCAGTTGCCGTCGACCTGCTCGGACCAGACCACCCAGATCTTGCCTTCTGAGTCCTCGGCCACGGCCGTGCGGTAGACATCGCCCCCGGCGCGGCTCACGCGATGGGGCCGCCCTCGCGCTGCCGACTGGCCCGGCAGGATCCGGTCCGCGTACACGCGGTCAGCATCGCCGGAGAAACCGCTGTAAGCAACCCAGATCGTGTCGTCGGAGGCGACCTCCAGCGAGGCGAAGTCGTTGTCCGTCAGTCGCTCGTGGGGCCCGCCGGAGTCGCCGCGGCCGACCAGCATGGCGATCGGCGCGCGCGCGACGCTCGCCCTGCCGTCGAGGAACTCCAGCCCTCCCGCGGCCGGCAGGTCGCCAACGCGCATCGAGAACTCACCCTGCAGCGTGTCGAACGAGACCTCGGTCGCCCCCGAGCCCCGCAGGTACACGTAGAATCGCGGCGTGAGATACGTGTCGCCCGGAAGGTCCACAAGGATGTCCTCGTCGTGGTTCCTCCGACCGAAGGGGAAGGCCTTGCGGGTCGCAGCCTCCCAGCGCCTGGGCGGGTGGATCACGTCTCCGAGCCCCATTTCGTAGCCAATGACTTCGACCAGATCGCCATTCCGAACCGCCAGGGTCCCGTCCCACTCCGTCTCGGTCGTGGCGCCGATTCCGAGCGTCACCAGCAGCGCGTGGCTGGCATCGGCTGGCGGTGTGCGCAGCGTGGTCTGGGTCGAGGACTGTCCCCAAGCCGTGGCAATGACCAGGAGCGAAGCCGGAACGATTCTTGCAGCGGAGCGCCTCATTTGAACTGCCCTTGAGCGCATACGAGCATACCAACCGCCCCGCCGAGGCGGTTCGGGGCTGGCATTGCCATGGCGCCCTGCCCGCCGCGCCCCGGATCTCCACTTGGATCGGGGCTGGGGCCCTCCGGCCGGGAACCGTCCACGCCGGATTCCACGCAACCCCGGCAGCCTTGGCCACTGAGGGGCCCAGCCCGTAGCCGCTCAGCTTGCGCCCCGGCCGCCGAGCACGACCGGCACGGTCATGACCAGGATCCGCAGGTCCAGCAGCAGGGACCAGTTGTCGATGTACTCCAGATCCATCTCCATCCAGCTGTCGAAGTCCACGCGGTCGCGGCCGCGGATGGCCCACAGGCAGGTGAGCCCCGGGCGCATGCGCAGCCTGCGGCGCTGCCAGGTCTCGTACTGGCGGACCTCGGAAGGCACTGCCGGGCGCGGACCGACGATCGACATCTCCCCTCGCAGGACGTTCCAGAACTGCGGCCACTCGTCGATCGAGAAGCGGCGCAGGAACCCGCCGACCGGGGTGATCCGGGGATCCTCCCGGAGCTTGAATGCCGGCCCGTCCTTCTCGTTGAGGTGCTCGACCTCCTCGCGCCGGGACTCGGCATCCCTCACCATCGAGCGGAACTTGTAGCAGGTGAAGGGCCGCCCGTTCAGTCCGCAGCGCGTCTGCCGGAAGAGCACGGGACCCTTCGAGGTCAGCTTCACCAGGACTGCCACTGCAGCCATGGGCGCGAGGAGGGCAGCGAGGGCCGCCGCGGCGAGCGCCGCGTCCAGACCCCGCTTCAGCAGGAGGCGTATCTCGTCCGCCGGGGCGATCGAGAATGTCAGCAGCGGATGCTCGCCCAGCCGGTCGAAGTGCACCCGGCTGTGGACGTGCGGGAAGAAGTCAGCCGCCACTCGCGTCTTGATGCCGTGCTCGTCGCAGAGGACGAAGACCGACTCGAGTTCCCGGAGCCGCTCCGCCGTGACAGCGAACAGGACCTCGTCGATCGCCTGGTCCGTGAGCATCGTCGGCAGGTCAGCAAGGCTGCGGACGGGGTAGGTGCGGGCCAGCCGGACCTCCTCGCCCAAACCTTCCCCGCAGCCCACCATCGACAGCAGCCGGAGCCCGTGACGTTCCGCCCGCTCCACCTCCGACGCGAGTCGGACGGCCTTGTCTCCGTCCCCGATAACCACCACGGACGTGACGGTCCCCAATGCCCGCCGCAGTATTCCCCTGAGGCTCTCCGCCGCCGTCCGCTGCAGCAATTGCAGCGCCGCTAGGTAAGCGAAGAACAGTGCCAGGAACAGACGGCTGACCGGCACGTCCAGATTGAGCAGGTACAGCAGGGACAGCAGGCCCAGCGCTGCGGCCACGCCCTGCCGGACGGTGTCGCCCGCAACCCTGGACCATCCGCCCGAGTGCAGCCGCGAGTACGCTCCGGTCCAGCGCCCGGCCAGCACCACTGCGATGACCGAGGCGACCAGCAGCAGCGTCCCGGATCGCGGCTCGATCAAGAGCTCCCGCATCGGCAGGACGCTGCGGGTCGCGTAGGCCGAGACGAATGCTATCGCCGAGAGGATCGCGTCGGCGGCCGCGGCCAGCGCGGCGGCGCGCTTCTGGTGTCCCTGGAACACGCGGGCCCCAACTTATCAGAGCCGGGGCCGGGCCGGATCAGGGATGCATAATACAGTCATGGCAAACGAGCCCGGAGCCAGCGGCTCCCCGCAGTCTCCGCAGGCCGAGAAGGTCCGGGTCGAGCGCAGGGACGACTACCGGGAGGAATACGCGAACAGCGTCCAGGTCAACGTCAGCATATGGGACTTCTTCCTGCAGTTCGGCCTTCTCAAGGTCAACGGGCCCAACGACGTCACTTTCTCCTCGTTCCAGGGTGTCTACATGAGCCCGCAGCAGGCCAAGGCGCTTCATCTGGTGCTGGCGCAGAACATCGCCCAGTACGAGTCGACGTTCGGCGAGATTCGCATCGAGAACCCCAAGGACCTGCCCGGCGGCCAGGCCGGGCTCGTGCAGTAGGCGCCCCGATCCCGGCCTCAATCGGACTGGCGCAAGGACTCCAGGGCCAGGTCTAGGAAGGGGTCGCCCACCTCCTCTTCCTCCCTCTGCTGGACTTCCGGCGAGTCGAAGACGCGGCGCTGCACGTCCCGGTAGCGGCGCAGGTCGCGTGGCGAGAGCTCGCGATCGGGCTGGACGCCCTCCTTGTGGATCGACTCGCCGCTCGGCCCGTGGTAGTTCGCCACCGACAGAATCAGCGCAGCGCCGTCGTCCAGCGCGATCGTCTCCTGGTACGCCGCAAGGCCGGACGATTCCTCGCCCACCACTTGGCCGCGCTTCGACTGCTGGACGGCTGCCGCCGCGATTTCCGCCGCGCCGGCCGTCGGGCGGTCGACGATCACCGCGATCGGCAGCGACGTGACTGTCGCCTCGGCCGTTGCGACCGAAACCTTCTCCGGGAAGCTCTGGCCCTTGAGCGTCGCGATCACGCCCTCGCTGACCAGCAGGTCCGCCAGGGCGACACCGTCTTCCGGCGCGCCGATCGCATTCTCCCGCAGGTCCAGGACCAGCTTGGTCGCTCCTTCCCTCTCCAGGCTCCGGAGGGCCTCGGCGACCTGCTCGACCTGCTCCGGGCCCAGGGCGTCCGCGTCGACATAGCCGATGCCGTCTTCGCGCAGATGGGACTCGACGCCCGGCAGGACCGGGGCGTAGCGCGTCAGTGTGTGCTCTACCGGGGACTCGTAGTCGGACGAGGATCGGACCATTACCGTCACGGTGCTGCCGGGTTCCCCGCTCAGCATTGCCATCAGGTAGGCCGGGGGCATGACGCGCGTGCTGACGTTGTCGATCGCGTCGATCAGGTCGTCCGTGCGGATTCCCGCCTCCGCCGCGGGCGAGCCGGGGAGCACTGCGAGGACGCTGGTGTAAGCTCCCTGCTTGCGCACCGCCATGCCGGTGGAGAGCCCGCTGCCGCCGTCAGCCGAATCCAGTCTTTCCTGGTATTCCCGGTACTGCTCCTGGGACAGGTAGCTTGAGGCCGGGTCGAGGTACTCCACCAAGCCCTGCAATGCTCCCTGCGTGACCTTGGGGATGTCGGGCTCCTCGACATAGTCGCTCTTGATTCGCGCGAGGATTTCCGTGTACACGGCCAGCGGCCGGTACGCGCCCTCCTGCTCCTCGCTCTTCCCGAGCACTGCCCCGACCACGAGCAGGATCGTGATCAGGAACGAACTGCAGATAACGCTGAACTTGAACCGAGAACTCATGCGATACTCCCTCCAATCATACAAGCGCTGCCGAGGCCGCCGATTGCTTTTCGACGGCGACCTAGGCTGCGGGCTCCGGTGCCTGGACCCGGCACCGGTTCCTGCGCTTACGCCGGGCAGCTAGCCACCCAGCGGCCAGATCAGCCGCACGACCGCTATCGTCAGAGCGATCCCTCCGGCGGGCGGGTCGACATGCGTGTCGCCATGCTGGTGGAAGACCCGCGAGAACAACTCGCCGGCCAGCGCTCCCACTACGCCGAACGCGGCCCCCACAAGGAGGCTGCCCGAGGACAGGGCCGCCGCCGCGGCCGGCAGGGCGATGTGGTGGGTCACCGGCGCTTTCAGACCGAATTGCGAGAAGACCAGCGTGGAGGCGGCGATGCCGAAACCGAGGACGTCCCCTCCCCGGGCCGCCCCGAACTCCAGCGCAAGGAATGCCGAGATCAGGCCGGCGCCGACTCCGATCGAAGCCCACTGTGCCGGCCGCTCCTGGTGCCGCACCCAGTGCGCGGTCGCATCCGGACGGAACTGCTTGCCGGCGAGACCGGTTCGCCCGAATGCCACTCGCGCGATCATCGCGGAAACCACTACCGTCAGGGCGATCGTATCGGTCCTCGATCCCAGCCCGGCCAGGAGCCAGGCGCCGTTGAGCAGGTAGCCCAGCATGCCGAAGCAGCCCCCGACCAGCAGGACGTCCGCACGGCCGAGGCCCATCAGAGGGATCGTGATGTCCCTGCCGCTCGGAACCAGTTCCCGCCGGTATGCGTAGGCCGTTGCCGCCGCTCCGCCGGCGAACGCGATGTGCGGGCCCAACACCGGGCCGAAGGCGACGTTCGCGAGCACGTCTGTCCCCCCTCCCGCAGCCGCTACGGCGACGCCCACGAGAACCAGGAGTCCGGTGAAAACGAAGGCCGGGAGCGTGCCGATCGCAGCCGCGAAGAGACCGCCGCCGAACGCGGCGAAGAGGGTTGTCACGTCGATGGGCATGGTTGCTTGTAGCTCTCCGAGGAATTGCGCCGCAGGCAGCGCGGGCGGGATGCCTGCCGGGCCTACGACCCCAAGGGCAGGTAGAACTGAGTCCCCACCACGGGCTTGCTGAGCTCGCCGAGCAGCTGGCTCAGGTCGTCCGGGTTGTTCAGGATATCGGTCTGGGCGGCATCGACCACCAGGATGTCCGCGGTGGTGTACCGGCTGAAGAAGTGGTCGAAGGCCTGTACGGCGCCCTGTAGGTAGGCTTCGGATATCTTCGCCTCGATTCCGGTCCGCTCGCTCGCCAGCCGCTCGCGGATGTAGTCCGCGCTCGCCTTCAGGTAGACCGTGAGGTCGGGGCCCGGCAACTGCTCCTTGAAGTGCGTGTAGTACCCGTCGTAGATGGAGACCTCCTCGTCGTCCAGATTGAGGTAGGCGAATAGCTTGTCCTTCTCGAACAGGAAGTCGGTGACAACCGGCATGTGCGAGCTCTCGATGCCGGCCTGCGACAGCTGCTCGTACCGCCCCAGCAGGAAGTGCATCTGGGTGCGGAAGGCCGCGCCGCCTCGGCCCCGGTAGAATGCCTCGAGGTGGGGGTTGTCGCGGCGATCCAGTATCTCGCGCCCGTGGATGTGGCTCGCCAGCGCCTCCGCCAGCATCGTCTTGCCCACTCGCATAGGCCCCTCGATGGCGATGTAATGCGGGGCTTTTCTCACGGCTCGGCTTCCGGCTCTAGAATTCCAAGGTGGGCTGCACGCCGCGCGGGGGCTGGACATTGAAGTGCTCGAAGGCCAGCAGCGTGCCGACTCTCCCTCGGTGCGTGCGGTCCAGGAATCCAAGCTGCATCAGATACGGCTCGTAGACCTCTTCGATGGTGCTGTTGTCCTCCCCGACCGAGGCCGAGATCGTGCCGAGGCCTACCGGCCCACCCGCGTACTTGCCGAGGATCGTTTCCATGATCTTGCGGTCGATCTCGTCCAGGCCCAGAGGGTCCACTTCCAGCATATCCAGAGCCGTGCAGGCTATCTCCTGGTCGATCCGGCCGTCCGCCCGGACTTCGGAATAGTCCCGGACCCGCCGCAGCAGCCGGTTGGCGATGCGCGGAGTGCCCCGCGACCGGCGCGCGATCTCCTCGGCTGCCTCGTCGCTGACGTCGACCTCGAGCAGGCCGGCGGAGCGAAACACGATCCTCGTAAGGTCCACTGTGTCGTACGGGTTGATCCGCAGCGTGATGCCGAACCGCGCCCGGAGGGGGGCGCTGATCAGCCCCTGGCGGGTGGTCGCCCCGATGGCCGTGAACGTTGACACCGGTATCGAGTGCATGCGGGCACCCGGGCCCGTTCCGACCACCAAGTCGACGCGGAAGTCCTCGAGCGCGGAGTAGAGCATCTCCTCGACGTCCGGGACGAGCCGGTGGATCTCGTCGATGAAGAAGACTTGGCGCTCCTGCATCGTGGTAAGGATCCCGGTGAGGTCGAGTTTCTTCTGCAGGACCGGTCCCGACGTGTAATCGGGCCGCACGCCCAACTCGTTGGCGATGATCGTGGCCAGGGTGGTCTTGCCGAGGCCGGGCGGCCCGTACAGCAGGACGTGATCGAGAGCCTCCTCGCGCTTGGTCGCGGCCTCGATCGCGATCGCCAGATTCTCCTTCAGGGCGGCTTGCCCGACGAACTCGTCCAGCTTCTGGGGCCGCAGCGCCAGATCGGACATCCGGTCCTCGTCGGACCGTTCCGGGCTCACGATGCGCTTCTTGGCCATGACGGCGGCTAGCGCTTGGCGGATTCCATTGCCAGGCGGAAGAGCGGATCGAATTCCGGCGGGGCGCCCTTGCGTCTCGCTTCCCGCACGGCGCGGCTGGCCGCGTCGTGGCTGAGGCCCAGGTTGACCAGCACGGAGATGACGTCGTCCTCGACTGGGGCCCCGGCGTCGGCCGCGCCGTCCTCGTCCGCGGCGAATTCTCCGATCTTGTCCTTCAATTCTAGAACGATGCGCTCGCCGGTCTTCTTGCCGACTCCCGGTATGCGGACGAGGCTCTTCGAGTCCCCGGACCGGATTGCCCGCAGCAGCTCGGCCGTCGACAGGCCCGAGAGCAGCGTCAGGGCCAGCCGTGGCCCTACGCCACTGACATCGATGAACTTCTCGAACAGGAGCTTGTCCTGGCGGCTGTCGAATCCGTACAGTGCGAGCACGTTCTCGCGCGAATGCGTGTGAATTTGCAGCGACACTTCGCCGCCGGACTCTCCGATGCGGGTGTAGGCGCCGGCCGGAATCGAGACCTCGTAGCCCACCCCGCCCACGTCGAGAATCAGCTTCCCGGCCTGCTTCTCTACAACTTTCCCACGCAGCGCAGCAATCATCGGTAGACCGGGATTATAGCGACAACATCTTCCGGCAGGGCTACCGGCCTGCCTCGCCCTCGACTCGTATGATCCTGGAGTCGTCGCCGTCGTACTCGATGCGGATTTCGGTCCGCTCGCCCGGCAGTTCCGCGTCGAACTTCTCGCCCCACTCCACTATGACCACAGCCGGTTCGCTCCAGATGTCTTCCAGCCCGAGGGTCTCCAGTTCCGGGACAGTGTCCAGGCGGTACAGGTCCAGATGGTAGACCTTCGGGTCGCCGTCGTACTCGTGCACGAGTGAGAACGTCGGGCTGAGCACGTCCTCGGCCCGGCCCGCGCCCAGCCCCGCCACGATTCCCTTCGCCATCGCAGTCTTCCCGGCGCCGAGGTCTCCGATCAGCATGACCACGGCGGGAGGCTGCAAGCGGGCTGCGACCCGGGCTCCTAGCGCGGTCGTTTCCTCCGCGGACGTTGTTCGGCAGGTCATGCTTCCAAGGCACCCCGGGCCGCCGCCAGATGCCGGCCGATATCGGTGGCGAGCATGCCTTGCTCGCCCAGCTCCTTGGCTGCAAGCTCGCCCGCCAGCCCGTGCAGGAAGACTGCCGCGGCCACGGTCCGCAGGACCGGCCGGTCCGGGAACTGCGCAAGCAGTGCGGCGATGATTCCGGTCAGGATGTCCCCGGAGCCGGCCGTGCCCATCCCCGGGGATCCCGTGGGGTTGACGATGGCGGTCCCGTCCGGCGCCGCTACAAGGGTGCGCTGGCCCTTTAGCACCACGCAGGCCTGCGTGCGGCCGGCCGCCTCGCGGACTGTCCCTAGCCTGTCCCGCTGTACCGAAGCAGTGGTCCGTCCAGTGAGGCGAGCCATTTCCCCCGGATGCGGGGTCAGCACGGTAGGTGCGGCCCGGCGCGGCGAATCCGAGGCGTCGATGGCTGCCAGCCCATCCGCGTCGACGACGAGCGGCAGGGGGCAGGTCTCGTAGATTTCCCGAGCCAAAGCCCGATTCGCATCCGAATTGCCCAGTCCCGGGCCGAGTGCGGCAACCGTCTTCCGGTCGAAGATGCGCGGATCGAACGCACCGGGCCCGAGAGATCCGTCAGCGAGCTCGCGGCCCGGCTCCAACATCAGTTCCGGGGCCGTCGCGATCATCGGCTCGACCGCTCCGGCCGCCGTGGCGACCGTGACGAGGCCGGCTCCGGCACGAAGCGCCGCCGTGCCGCTCATGAGGATTGCGCCGGGCTTGGACCGGGAGCCGCCGATGGCCAGCACATGCCCGTAAGTGCCCTTGTGACCCGCCCTGTCGCGCGAGGGAGAGTACTGCGCAGCGTCGGCCGCCTCGGTCAGCATGAGGCGCGGGCCGGGCAAAGCTTGGAGGACTGAGTCGGCCGTCCCGATACGCGCTACCGAGAGCTCTCCCACGTGGTCGCATGAAGGCGGCAGTACCTGGCTGGCCTTGGGTGCTGTGAACGTGACCGTGCAGTCCGCGCGCATGCATTCTCCCGGCAAGTCCCCTGAGTCGCTCCCCAGGCCAGACGGCATGTCGACTGCCACGGCCACGGCGTTGCGGAAGCCGGAGTTGACGTCCGCGATCGCCCGCGCCGCCATGCCCCGGGCGGGGCCCCTCAGTCCCGTGCCCAGGACTGCGTCCACGAGTAGAGTCGAGTCTCCGATTGCAGGCAGCAGCTTGCGCCACGCTTGTGGCGTCGGCGCGACAGCAGGTTCGAAATCCTGGCCGGCAAGCATCTGCCAGTTGGCACGGGCGTCCGCCGAAAGGTCTTCCGGCGCGGCCAGCAGGACGACTCGCAGGTCCAGCGCCGGGTAAAGGAACAGGAGCTGGCGGGCAACCGCCAACCCGTCTCCACCGTTGTTGCCCTTCCCGCAGAGCACGACGACCCGCTCGCTGCCTAGATCCGGGAACATCGCGACCAGCCGCCTGGTGACCGCTGCGGCCGCATTCTCCATCAGGACCAGTCCCGGGACGCCTCTCTCCTCAATCGTCGCGCGATCGGCCTCGCGCATTTCGGCGGCCGTCAGTACGCGCAGCATCAGGCCTCGAGCTGCTCACGGATCCTGCCGAGGGCTTGACGCCGCCCCATCAGGATTAGCGTGTCCCCCGACTCGATCGAGGAATCCTCGGACGGATTGAATTCGATCGCTCCTCCATTCCGGGCGACTGCCAGGACGATGACATCCAGCCTCTTCCTCAGGTCGGAGGCTTCGAGGGTCCGGCCGGCGCAGATGCTCCTCTCGCTCACGGGGTACTCCTCGATCCCGACTCCGAAATCCGAGTTCTCGACAGTCGAGGCCATGTCGAGGAAACTCGAGAAGTGGGGGCGGAGCAGCGACTGGGCGATTCGGTAGCCGGTGAACTTGTAGGGGGAGAACACCGAATTCGCGCCGGCTTGCGTCAGCTTCTTGGCAGCCTCGTCCTCGCTGGCGCGGGCGCCGATCCGCAGGTCCGGGTTCAGCACGCGTGCCGACAGCGTGATGTACACGTTCACCGCGTCGCTGCTTGTCGCGGCGACCAGGCCCTTGGCCCGCTTGGCGCCGGCCCGGTCCAGGGTCTCGTCCAAGGTGGCGTCCTCCACCAAGATCGGGACGCCGTGATCGTCAGCCCATGCCTCCATCTCGGGGGCGCGGTCGATGGCCACGATCGACGAACCGCTCCGCTGGAGCCACTGGATCACGCCTCGGCCGACCCGTCCCAGGCCGCATACGATGTAGTGTCCGGACATCCTTTCGATCATGCGTCTCGTCCTCCTGCGTTCGAAGTAATTCTGCAGTTCGAGCTGTATCAGCGAATTCACCAGCAGGCCAATGGAGGCGAACACGATTGTGTAGCCGGCCACGATCAGCACGACATTGAAGTACCGGCCGTTGTCGCTCAGCTCGAAGACCTCCTCGTAGCCGATGGTCGTCAGCGTGATCAGCGTCATGTAGAAGCTGTCGAACAGCGGTTGCTTCTCGATCCAGGCGAAGCCGAGAGTGCCCACTGCGACCGTACTTGCGGCGACCGCTAGTAGCGCAACGATCTGCCGAACCGGCAGCCTGGAAGTGGAGGGACCCTTCATACCTTCCGCAGGACCATCATCGTCATGTCGTCCTGCAAGGCCGACTGGCCCGTCCAAGCGACTACCTCGTCCATCACTGTCTCGATCAAGGACCGCAAGGGGCGGTCCCCGCCCCTGTTGAGCGCCCCGATCAGGCGCTCCTCGCCGAACGCCTCGCCCGATTCGTTCTCGGGCTCGGTAAGGCCGTCGGTGTATGCAACGAGAGTGTCGCCGGACTCGATAGCGAGAGTCGCGGCACTGAATCCTGCCGACGGGAATGCTCCGACGATCGGCCCGGTGACGTCTAGTGCACGCGCGTTGCCGTTCCGCAGTACCAGCGGCGGGAGGTGGCCCGCGTTTGCGTACGCGAGTCGTCCATTCCGGGCATCGTAGGCACCGAAGAATAGCGTCGAGAACATGTTGGAGTCCGTGCTGGCGTACAGTTGCTCGTTCGCCTGCTGGACCAGCCTGGCCGCGGATTCCTCGAGTTCCTGTGCGTCGCCCCACGGCGCCTGCGCGCACTGGGCTCGCATGATCGAGTGCAGGGAGGCCATCAGCAGGGCCGCCGAAATCCCCTTCCCCGACACGTCGCCGAAACTGATCCCGACACGCTCGCGCCCTAGGCTCACGTAGTCGTAGAAGTCCCCTGACACAGAACGCGCCGGGCGGCACAGGCCAAGCACTTCCAGGCCCTGGATCGTCGGGGCGCCCGTGGGAAAGAGCCTCGCTTGCACGTCGCGAGCGATTTCCAGCTCGGCTTCCATCTGCTGGCGCTGCTTCGATTCCTCGATCAGGCCCTCGATGGAAGCCGTCATCGTGTTGAAGGACCGCGACAGGTCGCTGATCTGGTCGTATCCGGACTCGGGAATCCGATAGCTGAATTCCCCTTTGTTGACGTGCCGGGTGCCAACGTAGAGGTCATGTACCGCCTTGGTGAGAGTGCGTGTCATGGACGTGGCGATCAGCAGGGAAGCCAGCACGTTTCCCGCGAACGCGGCCAGGAGGGCATAGAGGAGCCACTTGAACAGCACGAACGCCCCCTCGGGAAGCGCCCCGAAAATCTTGCTCCACAGGTCCCAGGGGCGCGTAAGCAGTACGTAGGTGCTGTATTCCAGCGCGGCAGTGTCCAAGTCGAGGGCCTGCGAGCGGATGGGCCAGAAGATTCTCCATCCAGGCCGGGATTCGCCTTCGGGGGTGCCAGTTCCTTCGGCTGGGAGGTTGCCCCGGACAATCGGCACGAACCAGGACCCGCGGCCGTCACTGTCGTCGGTGTCTGGGACATCGAGGCGCTCTATTCCCAATATGCCCATGCCGGGTATGGCCTGGGCGACCAACTCCGATGTGACCGGGACGCCGAGCAGCATTCGCCCTGCGGAAGGAAGATCCTCCTCGATCGTCACTATGTACAGTGCGTCCCCGCTGCGGACCAAGCCCCTTGCCTCGCCCAGGCTCGCAGGGACCTCCTGGGCCAAGCCCGGCCTCGGAACGGAGATCTTGGTCCCTCCGAACTCGGCCTGGATGACGAGCCCGGGAAAGTCCGGCTCGGCGTCGGCATGGAATGTGTCGAGGACGGAGGGCCAGCGATCAGACGGGGCCTCCTGCAAGTGCAGCGCTAGCGGCCCCGCTGCCGCACTGAGCCTTTGCCCGACTTGCTCCAGTTCTGTGGTGAGCAAGTACGCGGTCAAAGGGCCGAACAGGAACGACACCGCCAGCAGGACCAGCAGTACGCTCAGCGTGACGGGTAGAGCTCCCACGAAGAAGAACACCACGACCATGCGGTGCCGCACCCTCCAGAGCGCCCTGCGGACTACCCACCGGGCCAGGCTGAAGAGGCGGGCCGTCGCAACCACGCAGCCCAGACACACAGACAGCACTACAGCGATCAGCCAGTACGGGCGGATTGCCATGTGAAGCGGCTCGATCAGCCAGATTGTGCCGGAGACGGCGAGGAGCGCGACGAGCGCCTTCTCGAGCCTTCGGAGACTGAGACCGAGCAAGGGCATCGGAGCAACCCATTCTAGGGCGTCTGCCTTCACGCCAGGCTGGCGGCCGGTCCCGTGGTGGGCGGGAAGCGGAGAAGGCCATGCCTCTCGGCTTCTTGCGCGCGGGGCAGCGGCCACCGAATTGCCGACGCCCCTCAGGCCGCGCCTGCTCTAGACTGAGGATGGAATGCGGGCAGGTAGCCAGTCGAAATCCGCCGGTCGAGCAATGGCTTGCGCCGCGGTGGCGTTGGCCGGCCTGCTGGGCACGGCCGCTGCCGCAGATGCCCAGCGCGTGCTCGTGGTCGACCTCGGTACCGTCGTGCATCCGCTTACGCGCGAGATCGTTGCCGAGGGGCTGCGCCAGGCGAGTGAGGCAGGCGACGCTGCCGTGGTGCTGAAGATCAACACGCCCGGAGGGCTGCTCGAGTCGACCAACGAGATCGTCGAGGCGATCCTCGCATCGCCCGTGCCCGTGATCACTTTCGTGACGCCAAGCGGTGGGCGAGCTGCCTCGGCCGGCTTCATCATCCTTGTATCCGCCGACATCGCTGCGATGTCTCCCGGTACGAACACCGGAGCAGCGCAGCCTGTGCTGGCCATGGGCGGGGAACTCAAGGGCACGATGAAGCAGAAGGTGGAGAACGACACCGCTGCATCCCTGCGGGCTGTTACCGACAAGCGGGGCAGGAACAGCGAACTGGCGGTCAAGGCCGTTCTCGAGAGCGCGTCCTTCACCGAGGAGGACGCCCTGGATGCGAACCTGATCGACGTCATAGCGAGTGATGTCAATGACCTGCTGGCCAAGATCGACGGGCGCACCTTGGTCCGGTTCAACGGCACCGAGCAAGTCCTGGACGTGGCCGGGGCGGTCACCTACGATTACGCCCCAAACCTCCGGCAGCGGGTCCTGATTCCGCTGATCAACCCCAGCGTCGCCCTGATGGTCCTAGTGGTCGGCCTGATCGGGGTCTACATCGAGTTCTCCAACCCTGGCCTGATCGTGCCGGGAGTTGCCGGGGGGATCATGGTCATCGTCGGCCTGATGGCGCTCTCGCTGCTGCCGATCAACTTCGCGGGTGCCGCCCTGATCCTGCTCGCTGTGGCGTTCTTCGTCATCGAGGCCATGACGCCTGTGAACGGGATTCTGGCGACCGGCGGCGTGGTCGCCATGATTCTGGGCATCGTCATCCTGGTAGACACTGATGTGCCGGAACTGCAGATCGGCTGGGGGCCTGCCGCGGCGATTACGCTGCCGTTCGCGGCGATCAGTGTCTTCCTGCTGCAGCTGGCCATCCGCTCCTTCCGCTACAAGGTGGCCACCGGTACCGAGGCAATGGTGGGCGAAGTCGGCGAGGCCAGGTCTGCGGTGTCCCCAAGCGGAACCGTTTTCGTCCATGGCGAGATCTGGAGCGCCAGGTCCCGCTCTGCCATCTCAGCCGGAGACCAGGTCCGGGTGGTGTCCGTGGACGGAATGACCCTTGAGGTCGAGCCTCGCCACCCCGTCGAGTAGGCAGGATCGGTCCGACGCCTTCCGGCGGCCCCTCGGGGCCGTGCCTGGCGACCGCCGAGGACCTTCGGGCTGGACGCAGCCTTCCTGATCGGTCGAGTCCGACTGCCAGCCCGCCAAGGCCGAACTCGAAGAGGGGTCCGCTGTTGACGTATCCGCCCGCGCGTTAGAGGAATGAATAGACTTCCATGCGAGGGCTAGCACCGAGACGGCGAATATGCGCTGGATCGACAAGCCCCGCAGCGTAGAGTCCGGACGATGGAATCCGTGTATGATCGCTCGCCGCTCTGACGTTTACACTTGGCGACAGGAGAATGAGGCGTGCCTGACTGGGTGACCTTCGTGGGTCTCGTCACTCTGCTGGTCGCGTTCATCGCGGCTGTGGCGAAGATCTCGCGGTGGTCCGGGCAGGTTGATGCAGACCGCAAGAATCTCAAGGAGTCCGCCGCCACGGACCGCTCCACGCTCAAGGAGTTCATGGAGGAGATTCGGTCGGATATCAAGAAGATCCTGCTAGCGCTGCCTCCGCCACGAACTGCTGCCCGTGCCAGACCCGCTCAGTTGACCGAGTTCGGGCAAGAGGTAGCAGCCAGGGTAGACGCGCACGCTTGGGCCGTTCGGGAATCCCAGTCAATCCTCGCTGATGCGACTCTGATTGAGATGGAGCCGTATCAGATTGAGGCGTTTTGCGGACGTCACGTCACCGACCAGTCTCGCAAGCAGGCTCCTGTGCAAGAGAAGGTTCAGAGAGCCATCTATGAGTTCGGGATCGATATGGAGCGCGCCTTACCGGTTCTTCGTATTCCCCTGCGGAATGCCTTGTTGAGCAGGAGAGAGGAGCTTCAAGCCTCGTCATGACTTCTCACTAGGTATCAGGCTGTTCGAGAGGTTTCGGGCTCCCGCGTCAGAGTTCGGTTGCGAATCTGCAACTCCCTGAAATAAAGTGACTTAGCCGCGTCTCTTCCTTCCATGCGTCTGTCGTTCTTGCGTCCGCAGACTGCGGTCTTCCCTTGATTCTTGCGATTTCGCGCCTGGCGGGCCTGATTTCCCGCCCTGAGTCCGTCGCAGAGCCCCTCGCAGTATTGATGCCTAGCTGGACAATGGGCGACACTTTGAATGCCTGCCGTCCCGATCTCCAGAGATGCTGCTTCCGGTGCTCGCCTCCGGGTCGCCTGTCACCATCGAGCAACTCCAAGTCGCACTCGGATCGGTCTCCGCCCGCACAGCCTTCCGCTACCTGAGCCAGATCCCCCACCTGCGCAGCTACAACCACAACGGCCGCTTCTACACCGCCCTCGACCCGGCCCGATTCGATCGCTTCGGCTTGTTCTCGATCGGCGACGCACGCTTCTCTCGCGACCGGTCCCTCACTGCCACGGTCCGGCGTCTGGTGCGTGAGTCCGAGGAAGGCTTCACAGACAAGCAGCTCCGCGGCCTGCTCCACGTCCGAGTGCATGCTTTCCTGCGGGAGGCCGTGCGCCAGGGCCGGGCCCGTCGTGAGCTGCTCGGCGGCGTGTTCGTCTATTTCGACGCCGACCCCGAGGCTGGCGCCGTCCAGCGGCGTGCCCGCCTGGCGCGTCTGGACGCCCAGCGGGCCGCCGACTTGCAGGAGTCGGTCATCATCGAGATCCTGCTGGTCCTCGTGCGCTGTCCCGGACTGACTGCGCAGCAGGCAGCCCGTCGCCTACGAGGCCACTCACCGCCGATCCCGCTGGCCCAGGTGCAGGCCGTGTTCGACCGCTTTGAGCTGGCCGCCGCCGGCCAATGAGTGGGTTTACCTCCAGATGACGCTGCTCTGCAGGAGCAGCCTCGCGGGACGGGCCGGCGTCGCGAGCCGCAGTCTCGCACTCGTCGGCGGCGAACGGCCAGGACTCGACCACTCCGCCGAGCGGTAGCCTGTCCTAGGAGAGGCGCTACCTGGATCTAGTGGAGACTCTTGATGATTGAGCAACAGTTGCGAGAGGCTTGGTCAATTCTGCAGAGCAAAAAGCCGCATCTGCCGCACTTCCTACTAGAGGTGCAATTGAAGGGCATTAGAGGGGTCCAAAACCTCCGCGTCCCGTTCGACTACCCGGTCAGCGTCATTGCCGGCGAGAACGGATCCGGCAAGTCCACCCTGCTTGTTGCGGCAGCCTGCGCATACGCCGTGCCGAGCGCTGGCGTTCGAGACTTCGTCCCGTCCACGCGCTTCCCTGACTACCGGCCCGGGCTCGGTCAACGGCAAGACGAGAGGGCGGAGGCAATCATCCATTTCGACTACTCGACGCCGGAAGGTCGAATGGCAATGCGGTGGAGGCGAGGGAAGGGATGGAACCGCAGCTTTCTCGGACGGAGGAACGCAAGCCAGCCGCGGCGGGAGGTGTACCTGCGAACGCTCAGTAACCTCAGTAACCCCTCGGAGGTGCGAGGCGTGCTGAGCATGTCACGCCTGAGCACGGTTCCGCAGGAAACGCCGATGACAGCTTCACAAATCCACTTTGCAGAGCAGATCCTGCCATTCCGCTACTCCGAGATCGTCGACCTATCCAGCGGGAAGAAGAATCTGCTCTTTGCCGAGCAAGCAGCGGGCGTAAGGTATTCGGAACTGCACATGGCTGCTGGCGAGCGCACGGTCTTACGACTGTCCCAAGAAATCGCGCAGCTCAAGGGAGCGCTGGTGCTGATCGATGACGTGGAAGCGGGTCTTCATCCGTGGGTGCAGCAAATGCTGATGCTCCAGTTGCAACAGGTCGCCCTGCGCAACGACTTGCAGGTGATCGTCACAACACACAGCCCATCCGTGCTTGACTCGGTTCCTGGCAACGGAAGAATCTTCCTAGACCGGGATCAGGCGGGGCGTGTGACGGTGTGCCCGGCTTATCGTGATGTCGTGCAAGACGCTCTCTATGGGCGATCTCGGGGTGCGCTGAGTCTACTGTGCGAGGATGATTCGGCTGAAGGCATTGTGCGCGGCATCCTCGACATCCTGCTGCCCCGGGAGGGGATCAATCTTGAATCGGTCAAGATCGGGCGAGACACCGGTGCGGAAGAGTTTCCGACGCACGCAGCGGCCTTCAGGAAATTCGGCCAGATTCACAACTTCGCAGTCGTTCTTGACGGTGACAAGCGTGACACGGACCTAGAGCGCAGAATCAGCGACCAAGCCAAGACCGACGTCCCGGTCCTATTTCTTCCCGGCGCGGATGCTCCGGAAGTCTGGGTGTGGGACTCGATTCGGAAGCGAAGCGATGAAATCTCAAGCGAGCTGGGGGTCCGGGCGCCCCAACTTCTCGGAGGGGTGGAGCGGCTTGATTCCGTGTACGGTTCGGCTTCCGGCAGGCCATCCGAGATCGCCAAGAGCAAGCTCCACGAACTCTCCGACATGTTGAATCAGACGACGTCCCAAATATGCCGGCTGGTTGCGAGGCTGGAAGCCAAGTCGGCTGGAAGCGATCTGCAGCCAGTGGTTGAGGGGGTCCATGGTGCGCTCATGAACTGGCGGCAGGAGTCTCAACTCACCTGAGCCCGACTATCTTGGGCGCTCGCGGCGGATGCTGGCGGCGCTTGGTGCTAGACAGCGCCAATTCCGGCGTGCGGCGCCACCAGATTCCGGCGTGTCCCACTGCGGTTGGACTGCCCGCGCTTCCATGAATTCTGCGGTTCGGACGTTTCCGTCAGACATTCGGGGCAACCACATGCGAACGCTCGAGTCCTATGGCCGGCGTTACGCCACCCTCTTCGCGACGTGGCGGACCTAGGGGTGCCGGTCCTCACAAGAGACTTCAGATCGCTACGTGCACTCAACGCTCTGGATCGAATCCCCGAGGGACTCGAGGATCGCTTCATCGAGGCTTGGCGGGAGTCGCGGACATCCAAGAATTGGTGGCTCTCCTGCACGTGTGAGCCGACCGGAGACGCTGCGGGCGCTCATGGCCAACCTGAGCGCTCCTGCCCGTGCGGTGGCTGCCTCCCTCTCTGCCGCCGCTGTCAGCGCGCCCGCCAACCGCGACCTGCCTGTCCAATGCTCGCCGAACCGCCCTTCCCGGCCGGGTTGCGGGCAACCCAATCCGACTCCAAGGCCCTGCTGTCCAGTGCAAGAGAGCCGATCCAGCGCATCGAACCGAGAACCGAACATGCCTGCCGTCGCACCTGCCCGGGCCAAGCCTCGAACTCCATCCGCTAGAATTCCAAGTAGTAGTTCGGAAAAGCCCTGCATCCCTGCTCCTCACGGCCGGTTCCGGCCACTCGTAGAAGGGAATGCGGAAGGCCCGCAGGAGTGTTTCATGGATTTCTCGCTGATCATCCCGATTGTCATCGCCCTCTACCTGGTCAACAGCATCAAGGTTCTAACGGAGTACGAGCGGGGGGTGATCTTCCGCCTCGGACGGCTGCTGCCCAAGGTCAAGGGGCCGGGCCTCATCCTCGTCTTCCGACCGATCGACCGGATTGTCCGGATACCCTTGCGTGTCGAGACGCTCGAGGTGCCGTCGCAGGACGTCGTCACTCGCGACAACGTCACCGTCAAGGTGAGCGCCGTGGTGTTCTTCCGTGTTCTGGATCCCGCCAAGGCTGTGGTCGAGGTCAAGCACTATGTCCACGCCACCTCGCAGCTGGCCCAGACGCGCCTTCGCTCCGTGCTGGGCGAGGCCGACCTCGACGAGCTGCTCAGCGAGCGCGAGAAACTCAATTCCCGCCTCCAGTCGACGCTTGACGAGCAGACCGGAACCTGGGGGATCAAGGTGCAGGTCGTGGAGGTCAAGCACGTGGACCTGCCCGAGCAGATGATCCGGGCGATCGCCCGCCAGGCCGAGGCAGAGCGCGAGCGTCGCGCGAAGGTCATCCACGCGGACGGCGAGGCGCAGGCTGCGGAGAAGCTGACGGCGGCGGCCGAGAAGCTGAGCAGCCAGCCGAGCTCGATCACCCTCCGCTACTTGCAGACACTCACGGAGATCGGCACCGAGAAGAACACCACGGTCGTGCTTCCCCTCCCGGTTGACCTGTTCCGCGGGCTTTCTGGCTGGGCGGACCGGAACAAAGGCGCGGATTCCGGCAACAATTCGTAGGAATCCTGTTTTCGCTGCGCTAGAATCAGGGCATGCCGAAGAAGGCGGCATCCAAGGAAGAGATCGAGCTAGTCTTCGGCCTGAAGCAGATTCTCGGCACGGCACTTGTCGCGTCTCTCCTGCTGGGAGGCGCCTACATGCTTGGCTACGAGAGGGGGCACAAGCGGGCATCCGAAGGTAAGCCCAGCCTGCTGGCGCTCCTGGAGCGGAGTTCCGGCGTGCCCGACAGGACGGTCCCGATTCCAGATGTCCTGCTGAATTCGGATGCGGACGGACCCCTCGGTGCCCGGGACCCAGCCCGGGAGCCCGACCCTGTCGAGGTGCGCGAGACCAGTCCTGCTCCCGTAGTGGGCAGCAAGCCCGTGACCGACCGGTCAAGCGAAGCCAAGCAGCGCGTCAAGCCGCAACCCAGCATCAAGCCCAAGGCCCCAGCCGCGAAGGATGCGGAACGGCCCTCAATGCCGGCTTCTCGAAAGCAGGACCAACCGGTGCCGGCGGTTTCGAGCCGCAGGCTCCACTACCAAGTCGCCGCGTTGAGCAGGCGCCAGAATGCCAAGAAACTAGCGGACTGGCTACGGAACGAGGGCTTCCTGACTACGATCCAGCCTGCCGCGGATGACGGACTCTTCCGTGTCCTCATTGGCCCCTTCCGCAATGACCGGGACGCCCAGAGCGCGAGGGACCGCCTCAGCAAGGACGGATTCCAGCTGATGGCCCGCAGGTTCTGAGGGCCTTCTCTGGGGCCAGGTCTCGCGTCAAGCCTTGCGCTCTTCGATGCAGCGGGCCAGTTCCTCCTGCTCTTCGCGCAGTTCAAGGTAGCTCTCGAGGCGCTCCGCCTTGACGTGCCCGTTGTCCGCTGCGGCGCGCAGTGCGCACCCCGGCTCCCGCAGATGGCGGCAGTCCCTGTAACGGCAGGACTCGGAGAGATCCGAGAGATCTGCGAAAACAGAGCCCACCGTCTCGGGGCGGCTCCAGGGATAGAGTTCCCGGATTCCCGGGATGTCCATCAAGAGCCACCCCCGCGGATGAACGATCAGCTCGCGGCGGGTCGTGGTGTGCTTCCCGCGGCGGTCCCGGTCTCGGACCGCACCCACCTTCAGGTGATCCTCTCTGAGGAGCGAATTGACCAGCGACGACTTGCCGGCTCCCGACGGACCCGCAAGTGCAACGGTTCCGTTCGCCGGCAGGCGCGACTCCAGCTCGGCCAGTCCCGAGCCGTTCGCGGCGCTTGTCGCGACGACCGGGAATCCGGGATGGCGGTCCCTGCAAGAGGAGGCGACGCGTGCGGCGTCGGCGCACAGGTCCGACTTGTTCAGTACGATCAGCGGACTGGCCCCGCTCTCCGTGACGCAGATGAGGTAGCGGTCGATCTGCCTGGGGCTCGGGTCGCGGTCAAGTGCGTTCACCACTAGGACCGCGTCCACGTTGGATGCCAGGATCTGGCGTTTCGCAGCCTGTCCCGGGCGGTTCCGCGCCAGAACATTGCGTCGAGGCAGCACACGCACGGCCGTGCGCTCTCGGGGGTTGAAGAGCAGCCAGTCCCCGACGGCGACCTGGCCGAGATTGCGGGGCAGGGCGACGTCCGCCGTCCCGCTGGCTGTGTACACTTGCGCCTTCCTGGCCGTGGCGAGTCGCACTCGGCCCGCCTCGCCGACCGGTGGGTCCGGGACATGCTGCTGGAATTGCGGACCCCAGCCGTACGGCTCGAGGCTCATTCTGCTGCGGATCGTCCCGCCGGAAGCCGGCGGCGCGCCGCCTCGACCGTATTGGACATCAGCATCGCGATTGTCAGGGGGCCGACGCCGCCCGGTACCGGCGTGTACGCGGAGGCGAGATCGCGGACATCTCCGGGATGCACATCCCCGATCAGGGCGCTGCCGGCCTTCCGGAACCGCTGGAGGCGCTGCGGGGAGTGGGCCAGGAGTCGTTCCGCTTCCCCGTCGTCCTCCACGCGGTTGATGCCTACATCCAGCACGACTGCGCCTTCCCGGATGTGCTCCCGCGTCAGCATCGCCGGTCGCCCTACCGCGGCCACTAGGATGTCGGCCTGCCGGCAGACGGCGGGCAGGTCAGGGGTGCGCGAATGGCAAATGGTGACCGTGGCGTGCTCGGCCAGCAGCAGCAGGGCCGCCGGTTTGCCGACGATGTTGCTCCGACCGACCACAACCGCGTGCTGGCCGGCGATCGGAACCTCGCTTCGCTTGAGGATCTCGATCAGGCCCCGAGGCGTGCAGGGGGCCAGGCAGGGCTGGCCGGTCGCCAGCTTGCCGGCGTTGACCGGATGAAATCCGTCGACGTCTTTTTCCGGGGCTATCGCCGACAGCACGCGCTTGGAGTCGATGTGGCCGGGCAGCGGCAGCTGGACAAGGATCCCGTCGATGTCGTCCCTGTGGTTGAGCCGGTCCACCTCCGCGAGAAGCTCGTCCGTGGTTGTCTCCGCTCGGAGGTGGATCGCGTCCGAATACGCACCGATCCGGTCACAAGCTCGTATCTTGTTGCGGACATAGACTTTCGATGCAGGGTCGTCGCCCGTCAGGACGGCTGCGAGACCAGGCCGGACGCCGTGCTTGGCGGCCTCGCCTACCTGCGATGCCACTTCCGCCAGAATGGTGTCTCGGATCGCCTTTCCGTCGAGTATGCTTGCGGGCATTCCGGAGGGGGATCTGGCGAACGGAGCGGCCAGCAGACCCATCGTACAACGCACCGGCACCTTTCGATTCCTAGTGTGGACTGGCAGGATTGGGCAGGCCGCGGAGGCATCGTGACGGTTGGCGTCGCGTCTTTGGACCGGGTGCGACGCCGGCCAGCCGCCAACCGCGGTGCGACGGACTTGCGGCTGGGTGCGCGAGCGGACCGGAGGTCGGGTTGCGTCGCCCGGCAAGCCTGCGGGAACGAGGGTCGCCGGGATCCCTCCTATCTGTGAGACGCTGCACACTTGCTGCTGGAGATGCGTCCGGAAAACTCCCGATCCGCGCGCTCCGTGCTCTACTGTTCAATGAGCGTCTCGGGCCGCCTCGTCCGGTCCGGATTCTCCCGCAAGTGCCTGAGCCTCCGACGCTTCAAGCGCCCTCGCCGGAGAAGGAAGTCCTCTCCGGATCGATCGAGCGGGTGGTATTCCATAGCGAGGAGAGCGGCTTCTGCGTTCTTAGAGTCCAAGCTCGGGGCCACCGCGACATCCAAGCGGTGATCGGCCGTGCCTCGTCCGTGAGCCCCGGCCAGTGGATCACGGCGTCGGGCCGGTGGATCAATGACCGCACCCACGGACGCCAGTTCGAAGCGAGCTACATCAAAGCTTCTGCACCGGATTCCGCGGAGGGGTTGGTCAAGTATCTCGCCTCCGGCGCGATCCCTGGTATCGGTCCGATCTACGCCAAGAAGCTGGTTGCCGCGTTCGACACCAAGGTCTTCGACGTCATCGAGAACGAGCAGGAACGGCTGCGCGAGGTTCCCGGCATCGGGCCCGTCCGGGCGAGGCGGATCATCAAGGCCTGGGACGAGCAGAAGGCTGTGCGGGAAATCATGGTGTTCCTGCACGAGCATGGCGTCGGCGTCGCGCGGGCCGCCCGCATCCATAAGATCTACGGGGCCGACGCTCACCGGATCATCTCCGAGGACCCTTACAGGCTTGCCCGCGATATCAAGGGCATCGGCTTCGCGGTAGCGGACACGATCGCCGAGAAGAGCGGAATCCGCAACGATGCTCCCGTCCGGATACGGGCAGGTATCAGTCACGTTCTCTCCGAGGCGACGAGCAACGGGCACTGCGCGCTGCCTCGCGAGGAACTTGTTGGTCTCGCAAGGGACTTGCTGGGGATTCCGGGCGATGCGGTCGAGAGGGAACTCGCCAACGAGATTGGCTCTGACGGCCTCCGACTGGACACGATCGGAACGCAGGACTGCGTGTTTCTCCCGCACCTGCACCGGGCCGAGCGGAACGTCTCCGAGGCGCTTGCGAAGCTGGCGCGCGGCAGCGCTCCCTGGCCGTCCATCGATGCGGACCGGGCCCTGCCTTGGGCCGAGCGCCTGCTGGGCCTGGCGCTTGCGCCCAGCCAGGCTGCGGCCGTGCGCACCGCGCTCGGATCCAAGGTCATGGTGATCACCGGCGGACCCGGAGTCGGCAAGACAACGATCGTCAACGCCATCCTCAAGATCCTTCTGGCCAAGGATGTTCGCATCGAGCTGTCCGCCCCTACAGGGCGGGCCGCGAAGCGGCTGGGCGAGACAACGGGCATGGAGGCCCGGACCATCCACAGGCTGCTGGACTTCGACCCCGTGCGCGGGGGCTTCCGGCGGGACAAGGGGAACCCGCTCGAATGCGACCTATTGGTCATCGACGAGACCTCCATGGTCGACCTGCCGCTGATGGACGCCGTCCTCAAGGCGCTCCCCCGGGAGTCCGGGCTGCTCCTTGTCGGGGATGTCGACCAGCTGCCTTCCGTCGGACCGGGTCAGGTGCTCGCTGATCTGATCGGAAGCGGAGTCCTTTCGGTCGCCAGGCTGGTCGAGGTCTTCCGCCAGGCTGCCGAGAGCCAGATTGTCGTCAACGCGCACCGGGTTAACCGCGGCGAGATGCCGGAAATGGCCAGGCCGGAACGGGAGACCGATTTCTACTTCGTTCCTGCCGATTCCTCGGAGGCGGCCATTCTCAGGACTGTCGAGATGATCCGCTCCCGTATCCCCAAGCGATTCGGTTTCGATCCCGTCCGCGATATCCAGGTGCTGTGCCCGATGAACCGGGGTGCGGTCGGCACCAAGGTGCTCAATCTCGAACTGCAGGGAGCATTGAATCCCGGCGTGGCCGACCGCGTGGAGCGGCATGGCTGGGCGTACTGCAAGGGCGACAAGGTGATGCAGACCGAGAACGACTACGACAAGGAGGTCTACAACGGGGACATCGGCTTCATCGCGGCCCTGGACGTCGAGCTCGGCGAGCTAGCGGTCGACTTCGACGGCCGCCGGGTAGCGTACTCCCTGAAGGAGATCGACACCCTCGTGCCCGCTTACGCCACCACCATCCACAAGAGTCAGGGATCGGAGTACCCGGCCGTCGTGATTCCGGTCATGAACAGCCACTTCGTAATGCTCCAGCGCAATCTCCTGTACACCGCCATCACCCGCGGCAAGCGGCTCGTGGTCATGCTCGGCCAGCCCGGGGCGATCCGGCGAGCGGTGCAGACGGCTTCGACGTCCGCGCGTTGGTCGAAACTCAGAGAGCGGCTACAGATCGAGACCGGCGCGTCGAGCGGGCAGCTCCCGGGTAGCTAGTACCGCTTGGCGCTACCGGCTGGGCTGGCGCAGCCGGCCGTGCTCGAAGCGGAATACCCGGTCGCAGAGCGCTGCGAAGGCGGGGTTGTGCGTCGCGATGAGGATGGCAAGGCCTTCCTCGCGAACGAGGCGCAGCAGCATCAGCATGACGGACTCGCCGGTCGTCTCGTCCAGGTTCCCGGTCGGCTCGTCGGCCAGCAGCAGCTTCGGCTCCGCGACCAGCGATCGCGCGATCGCCACCCGCTGCTGCTCGCCTCCGGACAGCTCGCCGGACTGGTGGTCCAGGCGGTCGCCCAGGCCCACCCTTTCGAGCAGCGCGGCCGCACGCTGCTGGCTGGCCTCCTCCGCGGCACCGTCGATTCGCAGCGGGAGCGCGACGTTCTCGAGTGCCGTGAACTCCGGCAGCAGGTGGCAGTTCTGCCAGACGTAGCCGATGTCCCGGTTGCGGTAGCGAGCCAGCTGGCGCTCGTTCAAGGAGGCCAGGGACGTGCCTTGGAAGTAGATGCTGCCGGCTGTCGGCTCCTCCAGGGCTCCGAGAAGGTGCAGGAGCGTCGACTTTCCGGCCCCGGACTCGCCGACCAGGGCGATGCACTCGCCCGGAGCGATCTGGAATGTCAGCCCGGAGAAGATGGTCAGCGCCTGTTCCCCGCTGCGGAATGTCTTTCCGAGCCCCTCGGCCCGGACGATTGGATCAGGCATCGCCCAGCTGGCCCTGGAACCATCGTAGCGACAGGACAGCGTCCGCGACCTCGGAGGGTTCCGCCGAGCAGTCAACGCGGGCGTCGGCCATCGCGTACGAGGAGCGGCGGGTCTCGAGCAGGCCGAGGAACGCATCCCGGTCCCGGGCCAGCGGGCGGTGCGAGCTGTCGCGTACCCGGTCCCACAGCGTGCCGGCATCGGCGTCCAGCCAGATTGTCGGCCCCGCCTCGCGCAGGAGGTCGCGGTTACGGGCGAAGGCGTACGTGCCTCCTCCGAGTGCGAGCACGAAGCGGCGTCCCGCGAGAGCCTGCTCCGCCTGTTCGCGCAGCGCGGCGTGCTCCCTGTTGCGGAAGCCCTCTTCCCCGTGCCTTGCGAAGATCTCCGCGATGGGCAGGCCCGCCGACCGCTCGATCTCGTCGTCGAGGTCAGCGAACGCCCAGCCGAGCCGCTCCGCCACGGCGCGGCCGATCGTCGACTTGCCGGATCCCATGAATCCCGCGAGGAAGATCGCCTGGGCGGCGCCCGCGATTGTCATCGCCTCGAACGGCCGGTAACGTGGCGGGTCATGATGCCGTGGATCCAGCGTGGAAATAGCCGCTCGGCTGCGACCAGCGCCCAGCCAAGCCGCGGAACTACCACCGTCCGCTTGCGCTTCCGGACCCCGTCGAGTATCGCCTGGGCGCACTGCTCTGGGGTGATGGCAAACCGGCCTCTTCCCGGGAGCGCGGTTGGCGACGCGCCCTGGAGCATGTTGCTCACGAAGGGTGTGGAGACGTAGCCGGGGCAAACGCTGAGGACGTGAATCTCGCTCGTAGCCGCTTCCATCCGGAGGATGTCGGCGTACGCGTTGAGGGCGTGTTTTGACGCCGAATAGACGCCCATCCCTGGAATGGGCACTTTCCCGGCGATGGAGCTGACCAAGACGATCGACCCCCGGGGACGAATGGCCGGCAGTAGCTTGCGCGTGATTTCGACCGGAGCCAGAAAGTTCAGCGCCAGCAACTGCGAGGCAAGGTTCGAGTCCGTCTCGAAGGAGCGGGCGTAGATGCCGACTCCGGCATTCTGGACCAGCACGTCGATGGCAGGCGCCTCTTGTGCCACGCGCTCGCAGAAGCGCGCCTGCCCCGAAGCGGCGGCGAGATCCGCCTCGATAATCGCGCCCCCGCCCGCCAGGGCGACGGTCTCTTCCAGAGCGTCGCGCCGGCGCCCCGAGAGCACGAGCCGGGCGCCGGCTCGCGCGAAGTGCATCGCGCAGGCACGGCCGATCCCGGAGGACGCTCCCGTAATCACTACGGTTTTGTCACGGAGCTGCAAGTCGCCGCTGACCGGGCAGCCTAGGCCGGGAATGCATACTGTAGCATGGCCGAGAAAGCGCTCCTTCCGTTGTTTCCCCTCGATCTGGTCGTAGTGCCGGGCGAGATACTGCCGCTGCACATCTTCGAAGCCAGGTACCGGTCGATGATCTCCCTCGCTTACGCGGAAGGCAGCGAGTTCGGCATCGTGCGCCAGAGCGAGGAGACCTTGGAGCGCGTCGGATGCGCCGTCAAGGTGCGCGAGGTGAAGGAGCGCTTTCCGGACGGCAGGTTCATCATCGACGCCATGGGGACCAGGCGGTTCGAGATCCGTTCCGTGGATTCATCGGAGGAATGCCTCCAGGCGGGCGTCGAGTTCTTCGGTGACGACAACCCGGCGCAGCCCGACGCGTCCAAGGTGAGCGCACTCCTCGATGTTGCGGAGAAGGTGCGGCGACTCGTCAGCGCGACAGCCCAGAACTGGGATCCGAACCATCCGTGGCTCTCCTTCCGTGTCGCGGGCGACCTGCCTTTGTCGGCGGCGACCAAGCAGGAGCTTCTCCAGACGCGCAGCGAGGTGGAGAGGGTCGAGTCGCTGACGCAATACTTGCGCGCCGTGGTCGAGAAGCGCGACCGCCGCGAGGAGCGCCAGAGGCTGGTTCAGAGCAATGGCAAGCTCCGCGGCTGAATTGGCCGGTGCCCGCATCTGGAAGGAACGGTCGAAGGGGGGAGATTGATTCGGATCGCCAACGGCCAAGGCTTCTGGGGGGACTGGCTGGAGGCTCCCCGGCGATTGGTGGACGGCGGCCCCATCGACTACTTGGCTCTGGATTACCTAGCCGAAGTCACGATGGCGATTCTCGAGAAGCAGCGCCGGCGGGATCCGGCCGCCGGCTACGCCACGGATTTCGTCGGCCTCGCGGTCAGCCTCCTGCCAAGGCTGATGTCGGAAGGCATCCGCGTCGTCACCAATGCCGGGGGCGTCAATCCCGGAGCTTGCGCGGAGGCAATCGTCCGGAAGGCATCGGCCGCCGGCATCAACGGGGTCAAGGTGGCGGTGGTGCGAGGCGACGATATCGGGGACCGGATTGACGCGCTGATCGCTCGAGGTGTGTCGTTGGACGACCTCGACACGGGTCGCCCGGTCGCCGCGATCAGGGACAGGCTGCTCAGCGCCCATGCCTACATCGGGGGGTTCCCGCTCGCGGAGGCCCTTGGGACCGGCGCCTCGATTGTGGTTGCGGGTCGCTCGACGGACACCGCCCTGACGCTCGCTCCCATGATTCACGAATTCGGCTGGGGTACCGGCGACTGGGACCGGCTGGCGGCTGGTACGGTGGCTGGCCACATCGTCGAATGCGGGGCCCAGTGCACTGGTGGGAACCTCTCGCTGGACTGGCAGTCGGTTCCCGACATCGCCAACATCGGCTTCCCAATCGTCGAGGCAGAGCCCGTCGGCGACTTCGTGGTGACGAAGCATCCGGGCACAGGCGGCCGCGTCAGCCTCGCTACAGTCAAGGAGCAGCTGCTGTATGAGCTCGGCGATCCCACTGCATACCTGACGCCGGACTGCCGAGCCGATTTCACCAGCGTGCGCCTCCGGCAGGACGGGCCCGACAGGGTTGCCGTGGAAGGAGTGCGAGGGGGCCCGCGTCCGCCGACGCTGAAGGCGTCCCTGACGTACTCCGCAGGATTCCAGGCAGTCGGGACCCTTGTGTACAGCTGGCCCCGGGCTGCGGAGAAGGCCCGCGCGGCCGAGGGGATGGTTCGGGCCAGGTTGAAGGACCTAGGCTTGGAATTCGAGCAAGTCCATGCCGAGGTTCTGGGCGCCGGCGCCTGCCACGGCTCTGCTGCTGCGCCCGCTGAGGACCCGCCTGAAGTGGTCCTCCGTATGGGTGTGCGCTCCCAGGAGCGCGATCCCGTCGAGCGCTTCAGCCGGGAAATGATCCCGCTGGTCCTCAACGGCCCCCCAACCGCTACCGGGTTCGGGGAGGGGCGCCCGAGGGTACGGGAGGTCGTCGCGCACCATGCCGCGCTGATTCCGAGGGACGAGATTCAGACGCGCGTCGACGTCCTGGAGGCGTGATCATCCCGCCACAAGGCCCGCATGGCGCGAATTTAACCCCAAGCCACCGCAATTCGGCCTCGCTAGTCCCGGCAAAGCTGGACTAGAATCTAGTTGCGATGGACCGCTGGACAGTTGCTGTTGCTTCCCTGCTCGCTGCAACGCTGTCGGCCCAGCCCTCGGAACCGCCCGTCATCGGCGTTGCCGGAATCTCCCACGAATCGAACTCGTTCAACCCTCGCAAGACCGGCCTCGCGGACTTCCGGCCCGCGATCGGCGAGGAGTCAGCGGAGCAGTTCCTTGCCGAACGCGCCAAGTCGCGTACGACCGTAGCCGGCTACATCGAGGGGGCCAGCCAGCACGGCCTGCAGCTGTATCCGACGCTGGTAGCCCGTGCCACGCCCAAGGGCCACGTGACGGACCGGGCGCTGGACACCTTGATGGAGGAGATCCTCAAGCGCCTCAAGGAGGCCCCCCGGCTTGACGGCATCCTGCTGGCCCTTCACGGCGCCATGGTGACCGAGAGCCATCCGAGCGGCGACGCCGAGATCACGCGGCGCGTGCGGGAGGCGTTCGGGCCCGACATGCCGATCATCGTCACGCACGACTTTCACGCGAACGTGACACCGGACATCATCGAGTACTCCGACGCATTGATCACCTACAAGGAGAACCCGCACATCGATACCTTCGAGCGGGGCGTACAGGCGGCCGAGATCATGGCGCGGACCGTGCGGGGCGAGGTTCGTCCCACGCAGGCGCTCGTGAAGCCGCCGATGAACTACAACATCGTGTTCCAGCACACGAAGTCCGAACCCCTGCTGCCGATCGTGCTCGAGAGCCGGCGGATCGAAGGGACTGACGGCGTGCTGGCCGTCAGCGTTTCCGGCGGCTACCAGTACGCGGACGTGCCATGGATGGGCCCGACAGCGATCGTCGTCACTGACAACGATCAGGCCTTGGCGCAGCGCGAAGCGCAGCGGCTCGCCGACATGCTGTGGGCGACCCGGGACAGGATCCGGCTGGACGAGCCCGACGCCCGCACAGCCGTGAGGATGGCCATGGATCATCCTGGCCGCCCGGTCGTGCTGATTGACATGGGCGACAACATCGGAGGCGGCACGCCCGGCGACAGCACCTTCCTGCTCGAGGAGCTGATTCGACAGGGTGCCCAGGGCTGGGCCGTCGTGATTGCAGATCCGGAAGCGTACGGCGTTGCCGAGCGGGCAGGCGTCGGAAACCGGTTCGACTTCGCCGTCGGAGGCAAGACCGACGACATGCACGGCGAGCCCGTCCGGATCCAGGGGCGGGTCCGCTCCTTGCACGAAGGGCGCTACGTCGAGACCGAAGTCCGCCACGGCGGAGGGCGCTACTGGGACATGGGCCGTACCGCGGTGATCCACGTGGACGGCTCGACACTCGACAGCCCGAACCTGGTCCTGCTCACCACCGAGCGATCCAGCCCGAACAGCGCGCACCAGCTTGTTTCCAACGGCGTCTACGTCGAGCGCCAGAAGATCATCGTGGCAAAGGGTGCGATCGCCCCGCGGGCTGCCTACGAGCCCATCGCGTCGAGGCTGATTCCGGTGGACACGCCCGGAGCCACCGCCGTCAACCCGGCCCGGTTCGAGTACAGGCGCGTGCGGGACGGTCTCTTCGGCATGGGCCGCGATTGAGGGTAGAGGGGCGTGCGATGAGCGGGAAACCGCAAGGAGGCAGAGCCATGACTGATACGAAGGGAAGGCTCTCGCGCCGCGACCTGCTGGCCGGCGCCGCGATGTTCACATGGGCGTGCTCGGGCCGCTCCGCGGGCGAGCCCGAGTACGACCTGCTGCTGAAGGGCGGGCACCTGATCGATCCCAGGAACGGGCTGAGCGCGCTCCGCGACGTCGCCGTGCGCGATGGCAAGGTGGCGGCCGTGGAGGAGGCCATCGATCCGGGACGGGGATTCAAGGTCTTGGATTGCGGCGGCATGTACGTCACGCCGGGTCTGATCGACCTGCACGTGCACGTGTTCGCCGGCACCAACGAGCGGGGATCGTACGCTGGTGACAACAGCCTCTACCCGGACGGCTACACCTTCCGCTCAGGCGTTACCACTGTCGTTGATGCCGGATGCGCCGGCTGGAGGAATTTCGAGACGTTTCGGGAGACGGTGATCAACCGGGCCCGGACCCGCGTGCTGGCGCTGGCGAACATCGTGGGCCACGGCATGCGCGGCGGGGACATCGAGCAGGATCTCGCCGACATGGAGGCCGCACCGACCGCTGCCCTCGCCAAGGAGCATGCCGACATCATCGTCGGGGTGAAGACCGCGCACTATGCGGGCCCGGAATGGGAGCCCGTCGAGGAGGCGGTCCGGGCCGGTGATGTGGCCGGCATCCCCGTCATGGTGGACTTCGGGTCCAATCTTCCCGAGCGCCCCCTCGAGACGCTGCTGGGTGAGAAGCTGCGCCCCGGCGACATCTACACGCACTGCTTCTCTGGCAACCGGCGGGAACTGCTCGAAGACGGGACGCCCAACCCGGGCCTGTTTGCGGGCCGCGAGCGGGGCGTGTTCTTCGACGTGGGCCACGGCGGCGGAAGCTTCAAGTGGAGCGTGGCCGCGAAGTGCCTCGAGGCTGGCTTCCCGCCGGACTCGATTTCGACGGACTTGCACATCGGGTCGATGAACGCCGGCATGCAGAGCCAGATCGCCACCATGAGCAAGTTCCTTGCCCTTGGAGAGTCCCTCGAGGACGTGATCCTGCAGTCGACTTGGAACCCCGCCCGGGAGATCAATCGCGAGGAGCTCGGGCACCTGTCGCTCGGGGCAATCGCCGACATCGCGGTCCTCCGCAGCGAAGCGGGCGAGTTCGGCTTCGTGGACAGTTTCGGTGCGCGCCAGGGCGGCACGCAGAGGCTGGTTTGCGAGATGGCCTTCAAGGACGGGCTGCTGGCATGGGACCTGAATGGCCGGACGCGCCAGGACTGGCGCGAGCTGCCGTTCGATTACGGGCGGCAAGGCGAGCCGCGATGGGACGGCATCCTGAATCGGCGCCGCTCGTAGGCACGGGGGCGCCAGGACTGGAGGAATCATGTCCGAAACAGTGACTCGGCGGCGCGTACTGCAGGGCGCCGCTTCAGCAACCGCGCTGGGCGCTGCGAGCTGCGCAGGGGAACCCGGCGCAGGCCCTTCCGCATCCGCGGGCGAGGTCTACCGGCGCCTGGGCGTCCGGCCCGTGATCAATGGCATCGGCACGGTGACGAATCTGGGAGGGTCCATCATGCCGCCTGAAGTCGTCGAGGCCATGGCAGCAGCCGCTCGGGACTTCGTGCCATTCCGCGAGCTCCAGGCCCGGGCCGGCGACCACATAGCCCGGCTGATCGGCGTGCCCGCGGCCATGATCTCGTGCGGCGCCGCATCCGCGATCACCTGCGGAACCGTCGCAGCGATCACCGGAGGTGATGACGAGAAACTGCGCATGCTCCCGGACACTTCGGGAATGAAGAATGAGGTGGTCCAGCAACGTGCCCACCGCAGCGGCTACGAGGCTCAGATGTGGCTTGCAGGCGCCAAGTCCGTCTTGGTCGACTCCCGGGAAGAGCTCGAGGAGGCGATCAACGAGAGGACGGCCATGATGTTCTTCCTGAACAAGGCTGACCCGACGGGCCAGATCGGCCGCGCCGAATGGATCGAGGTTGCCCGCGAGCGCGGCGTCCCGACCATGAACGATGCCGCCGCGGACATCCCGCCACCCGAGCGGCTGCGCACGTACGTGGACGAGGGCTTCGACATGGTGATCTTCTCGGGCGGCAAGGGCCTGCTAGGCCCGCAGGGGTCGGGACTGCTGCTCGGGAATCCCGACTTGGTCCACGCCGCGCGGAGAGCGATCAGCCCGTACGGTGGCATCGGCCGCGGGATGAAGGTCGGCAAGGAGGAGATCGCCGGGCTGGTGGCCGCTGTCGAACGCTATCTGTCGGTGGATCACGAAGCCGAAAGGCGCGAACTCGATGCTCGTGCGGACCTTGTCATAGGCGTCCTCGGCGAGGTGGCCGGACTCGCGTGCGAGACCCTGGTGCCAGAAATTGCCAATCACGTCCCCCATGTGGTCGTCAACTGGACCGAGAGCGAGCTGGGCCTCACGTCGCAGGAGGCAGTCGCGAGGCTTCTCGAGGGCGATCCTCCGGTCGCGGTCTCGCGCACCGGGGAAGGCCAGCTGCGTATCTCCATGTGGATGCTCCGGCCCGGCCAGGACGCAATTGTGGCCGGGCGCGTGAAGGCGCTGTTCGCTTGAGCCGACGGCAAGAGCTCCGACCGAACCCCGGGCGCCCCGGGGCCGGCATCTCAGGCGCGGAAGATCTCGCGCATGCGCTTGATCGCCTCTTCCTCGTCGCCGGTCTCGTTCATGAACACGGTGAACTGCACTCCGCCGCCGCCGGGCCGGGTCACGGCGATCCGGGGCTGGCCCGCGAGGAGTGCCTCCTCGACCTGGCGGGCTGACAGCCCTGCCCGATCCTCGTCCCAGGCCGCGGTCACCCGGTGGACCCTGCGCATCCTCTCGAATGGGGGACTGGACGTGCGGATGCCCGGAATCCTCGCGAGCCCGCGGGCCAGCCGCCGGGCCTGCGCTGCGCTCTCCCTGTCGATCCTGCGGAAGTCGAGCGATGCGTATTTCTCGCACGCAAGCCAGAGGGCGACCATCTCTTCCCGGCCGACCTTCATCGGCCGGCCGTTCGAGTCCGAGTGCGGGTTGGAGTTCAGCCAGGCCGCGTGAACGAGGTCCTTGCGGCCTGCGAGGATTCCTGAGCACTGCGGGCCGCGCATGTGCTTCCCGCCCGAAATGGCCATCAGGTCGACCCCCGACCGCGCTAGCTTCGGGATGTTGTCCCACGGGGGAAGCACGTTCGCGCAATCGGCCAGGATCGGAACCCCGGCCGGCTTGGTCACCCTGAGCGCGCTCTCGAGCCCGATCCAGTCGTCTCCCCAGGTGCGATCATTCGTGTTCCCGGGGAGGAAGTACATCATCGCCGTCCTGGGTCCGACGGCACGCTCGAGCTGCTCGAGGGTCTCGACTTCCACGATCCGCGTGCCGGAGCCCCGTACCGCGTGGTCGTAGGAGATCCGGTGCACCTTTTGGATGATCACCTCGTCCTTCATGCCCGTCAGGTCCGGCAACCGCTTGATCCTGTCCGAATCGTCGCCAGCGACGCAGGCGTACGTGCCGATCGCGATCGCTCCCGCAGCGCCGGTCGATACCAGCGCCGCCTCGGTGCCGGCCAGCTCGGCCAGGCGTTCGCCGATCGCGTCCTGGAGCTCCTCGAGGACGACGTACTCGCTGGCGGCCTCCGCCTGGGCCTCGAACAGTTCGGGCCACTGCTTCGAAGCCCCGAGAGTCGTGTACGTGCCGCGAAAGTTGATGACCGGCCGAACCCCCAGCCGCTCGTAGACGGTGTCTCGTGGCTGCGACGAGTCCGCGGCGGGCAGGGCCTGGGCCAGTGACCCGAGCCCGACGCCCTTCAGCCAATGTCGACGCGAATTGCCAGCGGAACGGCTCATGCCTAGAGATTGTAGGCAACTGCCGCCGCTTGGTCGCGGGTTTTCGCCGGACTTGCCGTGTACACTGTGTCCGTCCGGTTCAGGCGGGGCGCCTCGGCATCCTCGGGACACGACGGCGGGCTTCCCGGCTCCACTGGGCGGGCTGGTGGCGCCGCGACTGCGGTGCCCGCGGCCGCCCGGGAGCCAGGGAACTCTCACGGAGCCCGCGAAGCGGCCGTGTCACGAGATTCGGTTCTCCCCCGGTGGGCCTGCCCGAATCGAAGGGGGATGCAATGAGTGATCGCAAACGCGAACCTGGCGGCCTGAGCCGTCGCCAGTGGCTGGGGTCCAGTTCACTGGTCGCTGCACTAATGGCAGAGGCCTCGGGAGTCCCTGCCGCTGCCGCACCGCCTTCCGGCCCGCCCGAGGAGCCGTATTCGGCGATCGGTGCCCGGCCATTCATCAATTGCACCGCCACGGTCACCATCAACGGCGGTTCGCGCCTGCTGCCGGAGGTCATCGAGGCCATCGAGCAGGCGTCGCACTTCCACGTCAACCTTGACCAGCTCATGGAGGCTGCGGGCAAGCGCATCGCCGCGTTGCTCGACGTGCCCTGGGCCATGGTCTCTTCCGGCGCGGCCGGCGCTCTCGCTCACGCGGCGGCAGCGTGCGTCGCCGGGACGGACCCGGAGCGCATGCAGCAGCTGCCCGACCTGTCGGGCCTCAGGGACGAGGCCATCATGCCGAAATCCTCGCGTAACGCCTACGACCACGCGGTCCGCATGGTAGGCCTGCGGGCGGTCGAGGTCGATTCGGTGGAAGAGCTCGAATCTAGGGTTGGCGCCAGGACGGCGTTGGTAATGGTCCTCGGGAACCGATTCGACAAGGTCCGGGTGGGTCTTGCCGATGTCGTGCCCGTGGCGAAGAGGCACGGTGTGCCCGTGCTGGTCGATGCTGCCGCCGACATCCTGGTCACTCCCGATCCGTACCTGTCCGCAGGGGCAGACCTTGTTGCCTACAGCGGCGGGAAGATCCTGCGGGGCCCGCAGACGGCAGGACTTCTGCTGGGAAGGGAGGATCTCGTGCGCGCGGCCTTCGCCAACAGCTCTCCGCACCACGCATTCGGAAGGCCCATGAAGGTCAGCAAGGAGGAAATCGCCGGCATGACCGTGGCGGTCGACGCGTGGGTCAATCGGCGGGACATCAACGCCGAGTACCGCGAGTGGGAGAGCTGGTACGCCCATATCGCCGAGCGCGTGACACAAGTGCCTGGCGTGTCCGCGAGGGTCGACGGTCCGACGAGAGGCGGCCCGTTCCCGACCATGACGGTCGCTTGGGATCCCCAGCGCGTCGGCTTGACGGCAGGCGAGCTGCACGACCTGCTGCTCTCCGGCAGCCCGGCCATCCAGACCCACGCAGCCGGCGACGGCCACGAGTTCCGCTTGCGTCCCGTGGCTCTCAAGCCCGGCGAGTACCGGATCGTCGCGGAGCGACTGCGGGATGTCCTCCAGACTGTCCCCAAGCCCGCCACAAGGACTCCGGAATCCCCTGCGGCGGACCTGTCCGGCCGTTGGAACGTCAGCGTCCGCTTCCTTGTCGGGGAGGCGCAGCACTTGTTGTTCCTGGAGGCGAGCGGGAACAAGTTGCAGGGCACCCACGTCGGCACCCTGGCCAGCGGCCCGGTCGACGGAGTCGTGGATGGTGACAGGGTGTCGTTTTCGAGCGTCCTGCCGCTCGAGGGCTCCAAGCTCAGCTACCGGTTCCGCGGCCGGGTTCGCGAAGGGCGGATGGAAGGGAATCTGGACCTCGGAGAGTACCCGGATGGCAAATGGGTCGCCACCAAGCACGCGTACGGTGGCACGATGCCGACAGACCCTGCCAAATCCGGCAAGATCGCAGCCAGGGGAGGGAACGATGCCTGAACGATCTTCCATGTCTCGCCGCCAGGCAGCCGCCGCTGCCGCGCTCGGCCTCGCGGCGGCACCCGCTGCGAGCGCTCAGGACTGGGCTCCGGGGAAGGAGCGCGTGGGCGGTGTGATCCGATCCGGCCCGTTGCTGTTCGTGGGGGGCATTGGCGGCTGGTACCCGGACCGGCGTCCGGACGGCCCCGGGGACGTCCGGCAGCAGACAGCCGATGCGCTCGCGATCATGAAGGATCACTTGGAGAGGGCCGGCAGCTCGATGGCAAACGTCCTCAAGGTCCAGGTCTCGCTGGTGGATCCAGAGAGCAACTGGCCCGGGATGAACGAGGTCTACAACGAGTTCTTCCCCGAGCCCCGGCCCGTCCGCTCGTACTTCGGTGCTACCGGTTTCCGCCGGGCAGGCCAGCTGCTGCAGATCGACTGCATCGCCTTCGGAGAGTGAGGCACTGGCGGAATGAAGCGCCGGCGGTTCATCGAAGGATCCATTGCAGGGGGCGCGGTGGCCGGAGCTGGCATCGCGATGCCGGTCGAGCACATCGGGCGCGACCCCGAGGTGGTAGTCGAGCGCAGTCAGGCCGGCAGACCGCACGAGGGCAAGATGCTGGCGGCGGTCCAGCCGCATTGCGACGACGTGCCCATCTTCGCGGGCGGCACGGTGCTCAAGCTCCTGGCCGAAGGCTACCGGGGAATCCTGATCCGGACCAGCAACGATGAGATGGCCGGACGCGGGGCCACGTTCGGGGAGGTCGTGCTGAACAACGAGCGCGACACCATCGAGGTGGGCCGGTTGCTGGGCCTGGAGAAGTTCTACGACCTGGGCTATCGCAATCACCTCATGGACGGTGTCGAGAGGCTCGAGCTGCGCGCGCGCCTGATCTTCCTGTTCCGGCTCATGAAGGTGGACACAGTGATCTGCTACGACCCGTGGGGCCACTACGAGGAGAATCCCGACCACTACGTGACGGCGAGCTGCGTGGAGGCTGCGTGCTGGATGGCGGGCTCCCGCTGGGACTACCGCGAGCACTTCGACGCCGGGCTCGAACCCCACGCCGTGAGGGATAAGTACTATTTCGCCCGGGGCCCCCAGCTGGTCAACCGGGTGGTCGATATCTCCGCGTTCGTCGAAGGCAAGGTCGAGCTCAACCGGGCCAACGTCACCCAAGGGCCCGCCGGCGAGAACGGCGCGAGGCTGAGGCAGCGCTTGGCTGCGCAGGGCAGGCGGCTGCCGCTGCTCGGCGATGACGACGAGACTGCGAACCGCAACTTCATCCGGCAGTTCGTTCTCGAACCCAACCGCGAATGGGGACGCCGCTACGGTGTTGAGTATGCGGAGCCCTTCCATTACATCGGCCCTCCCCGCGACCGGGTCGGGGAGTATGTGGAAGCCAACGCCGTGCCGCTATAGGCCCGCCTCGCGGACTCTGGCTTGCCCGCCGCGAAGTGCCCGTTGACGCTCGCCGGCGGCTGGCCTTGCGCTCGCTCCTGCTGCGCCAGCCAGTGATGGGTTCTCGGGACGGCCCCTATTCGAGCACGGCGGTAGATCCTTCGACAATGGCCAAATACTCGCCGGCGACCACGTCCTCCAGTCGATCCACTGACCCGCTTGGCCAGCGCACCTCGATCCAGTCCGCCACGGAGGCGCGCCCCAGCCCCAGCAACTCGCGCGGATCGTGGGAGGACAGGTAGCTGCCGCCGCCTGTCCGGTAGCGGCTTCGCCGCGTACCTCCGGCAGCCCACGTGATTTCGGCTCCAACTGCCTCGGCATTGCTGGCTTTGGCGGTCAGGCGCAGGCCGACCCAGTTGTTCCCGCGCCTCGTCGAGTTCCGCAGCAGCAGCGGCGGACCGCCGTTGTTGGCTACGAGTACGTCCGTGTCCCCGTCATTGTCGTAGTCGCCCACCGCGAGGCCGCGGGCCGGGTGGAGTTCTGTGAACGCCTCGCCCGCAATGGCGCTGACGTTCCGGAAGTCCGTGCCGTCGTTCTCGAACAGGAGCAGGGCCTGCCGGTAGGTGACCAGGGGCTTGAACAGCCCGATCATGTCATCCGGATGGCCGTTCGCGAGGATCAGGTCCGGATCCCCGTCGCTGTCGAGGTCGGAGAAGCGCAGGCCCCAGCCGCTGAACAGCAGCGTCTCGCGTCGAACCTCGAGCGAGGCGTCGACGAAGTCCTGGCCCTCGATGTTCCTGTACAGGCTGAACATCTCCTGATCGATGTTCGCCACGAAAAGGTCCTGCCAGCCGTCCCCGTCGTAGTCCGCGGCATCCACGCCCATGCCGGACCGCACGGTTCCGGAATCGCTGTACGCCACGCCCAGCAGCAGCCCTTCCTCCGCGAAAGTGCCGTCCCCCTGGTTGACGAACAGGAAGTTCTGAACCGTGTCGTTCGCCACGAATAGGTCCAGCCATCCATCGCGATCGATATCTGTCGCAACGGCGCCGAACGCCTTGCTTCCGACGCGAGCGATTCCCGACTCTTCGCCGACATCGCGAAACGTCCCGTCGCCGTTGTTGCGGAACAGCAGGCATTCGGAAGGCCGGAACGACCGCGGGATGCAGTAGTGTCGCCTCCCGGCTTCGTTGTCCCCGCAGTACTTCGACTCTGCCTCGCTATAGGAGACGAAGCCTGCAACGAACAGGTCAAGGTGCGAGTCGTTGTCGTAGTCGAACCACACGGCGTCGGTGAACCATCCGCGAGCCGCGACTCCGGCTTGCTGGGCGACTTCCTCGAAGGTTCCGTCTCCCCGATTCCGGAACAGCTGGTTCTGCCCGTAGGCCGTCACGTAGAGGTCCGTATTCCCGTCGCGGTCGAAGTCGGCCGCGGCCGCACCCATGCCGAACTGGCCCCCGGCAACGCCCGCCATCTCGGTGACGTCCGTGAAGGTGCCGTCCCGGTTGTTGCGGTACAGGGCGTTGCGCAGCTCGCTCTCGGGCTGGAAGAAATCCGCCGGCCCGCTGTTGACGAGATAGATGTCCATCCAGCCGTCGTTGTCGAAGTCGAGAAACGCGCAGCCTGCGCCAACAGTCTCTGGCAGGTGTCGCTCCTCGGACCGTGCATTGCTGTGCTTCCAGTCGATGCCGCTCTCGGACGCCGGGACGGTGTCGAATCGTATCGGTGCCAGGCTGCCGCCTTGGGCCGCTTGCGACGACGATGGGAGCGCTCCAAGGCTGCCGCAAGCCATTGCCGCCGCTGCGAGCGAGGCCCGGATGCCAATCGCGGTCCGTATCATCGCCGTTGGTTGAGGGTAGCCCACTGGAAGTCCGCCTACTTGGCCGGCAGGGCGAGCACCGTTCCATCGTAGAGCCGGTCGACGCCGCGAAGATCGCGCTCCTGCTGTTGCTCGTTCAGTCTGCGGATGATCGCCTGCTGGCGCCGGAACATCCCGGTGCGTTTGAGCTTGGCATAGGCCCGGGCCAGCATTACGTGGGCCGGGTTGAACTCCGGCTGGGCCCGTGTGACCGCCTCCAGCAGGCCGGCAGCTGCCTCCCATTCGCCGCGAGCGCTGTGCGACTGGGCCTGCAGATACTTCACGCCGGTATCGGATTCCTGGAGGTCGTGGGCTGCATCGAGCAATCGAATCGCTTCCTCCGACTCGCCCTTCTGCTGGAGGAGCCAGCCTAGGAAGGCGTTTGCGTTGAAGTCGAGCGGATTGATCCCGAGCTCCGCGCGAAACTCCCGCTCCGCTCGATCCCTGCGTCCCTCGTACAAGAGGGCCACGCCGATCTGGGAATGCACCATCGGAAGCCCGGGATTTGCGTCGCGGGCCCTCTCGAGCCGTGCCAGCGCATCGCCGTAGCGCTTCTCGGCGAGGTGCACGGAACCCTTCACCAGCAGGGCTTCAGGCCCCTCGTCGTTCTCGAGCCGCATGCTGACCAGTTTCTTCGCCCGATCGACCCGTCCGGCCTTGATATAGGCCGATCCCAGCGTGTAAACGGCCTGGGGAATGCCAGGATTGACCGTGAGGGCATGTTCGAGGGCCTCGATCCCCCCCTCTAGGTCACCCAGCTTGAGAAGGCAGACTCCGTAGAGATGCAGTGCCTGGCTGTTCGAAGGCTGCTGTTCGAGGATGAGTTCCAGTTCCGGGACGGCTTCCTGAGGCTGGCCGCTTTGGAAGTGGGCCAGCCCCAGGAAATACGCGACCCCCGGGTGCCGTGGCGCGAGATCCTTCGCCCGCCGCAAGCTCTCCACCGCTTGGGACGGCCGGCCAGCGCGCAGGTACGACGCGGACAACTGCGTCAGAACGTCCAAGCGGTCCGGAGCCTCGCTGGCCGCCTCCTGGAGCGTCTCGA
Organism: Bryobacterales bacterium; assembly: GCA_965263255.1. Lineage (GTDB taxonomy): Bacteria > Acidobacteriota > Terriglobia > Bryobacterales > UBA6623 > VXMF01. The sequence continues at coordinate 3,100,287 of CBDHHA010000008.1, read as the reverse complement.
TTGCCCCGTCGGTATCGCCCTGCTGCTGGAGCATCGCCCCGCGACGGAGAAGGTCATCCGCCGTTTGACTGGCGGCGGCGGGGGCGAGCGCTGCAATGCACAGCAGGACCACCGGGCGAGCCGCGCGGCGCACGCCGCCGCGGGGCGGTGAGCCGGCCCGGGACCCGCACGAGGCAGTCGAGGCCCGATCACGCTTTCTCCAGTCGAGGCCCTGGTGCGCCATTGTCGCGCCCTCGGTATGATTCTGTCAGATGAGCGGCCCGGCATCCGGGCGCGAGCCGTGGGCGCAGCGCACTGGTCTCGAGCAACGGAACCCCCGGGAGCCGGGCCTCCGGCCGTCCGATCCCGCTGCTACATTGTTGGCGTGCCGGCACGGCTGACACGACGGCAGGTCCTGTCCTTGGCGGCGGCGACGTGCCCGAGATTGCAGGCGCAGGGAGTGGCGTCCCGGGGCGTGCGTGCCCAGGCGCGGCCCCGCCCGTCCGGCCTGCCGTTCCATGCGCGGTTCGAGGATGTCGGCGCTGCCGCCGGACTGACCCGGCCGACCGTCTACGGCTCTGCCGACAATCCCCGCTACATTCTCGAGACAATCGGATGCGGCGCGGCTTTCGTTGACTACGACAATGACGGCTGGCTCGACATTTTCGTCCTGAACGGCCGGACCGTGGAAGGGGTGCCGGACGGCGCTACCAACCGCCTCTACCGGAACAACCGCGACGGCACTTTCACCGACGTCACCGAGGAAGCGGGGCTGGTGCGGCATGGCTGGGCCTCGGCGGTCTGCGTCGGCGACTACAACAACAGCGGGTACGACGACCTGTTCCTCACCTACTGGGGGCAGAACGCGCTGTACCGCAACAATGGCGACGGAACGTTCACGGACGTGACCGAACGCGCGGGTCTCGCCGGCCCGGCGGGGCGCTGGGGATCGGGCTGCACCTTCCTCGACTACAATCGCAGCGGCCACCTGGACCTGTTCGTTGCCAATTACCTCGAATTCGACTTCGAGCGAGTGCCGCTTCCCGGGGCTTCGTCTGTGTGCGTCTGGGACGGCGTGCCCGTGGTTTGCGGGCCGCGCGGGTTGCGGCGCGCGCATCACCTCCTGTACCGCAACAACGGGGATGGGACGTTCGCCGACGTGAGCGCCGAATCCGGCATTGCGTCCGCCACCGAGAGCTACGCCCTGACGGCGGTTGCGGCCGATTTCGACAACGATGGCTGGCAGGACATCTTCGTCGCGTGCGATTCCAGCCCCAGCCTGCTGTACCGGAACAACGGAGACGGCACGTTCAGCGAGGAGGCGCTCGAGCGCGGCTGCGCTGTCAGCGAGGACGGAGCCGAGCAAGCCGGCATGGGCGTCGCCGTGGGGGACTACGACGGCGACGGCAGCCTGGACCTTTTCAAGACGCATTTCTTCGACGACACCCACGGGCTCTACCGGAACGACGGCGAGGGCTACTTCGACGACGTGACGCTCCGCTCCGGAATCGGGGTCGAGACCCGGTACACCGGCTGGGGCGCCGGCTTCGCTGACTTCGACAACAGCGGTCTGCCCGACATCTTCCTCGTCACCGGCAGCGTGTACCCGCAGCTGGCCCGCGAGTTCGAGCGTTATCCGGCGGCCACGCCCAGCGTTCTGTTCCGCAACCTGGGCGGCGGCCGGTTCGAGCAGCTGTTCCGCGAGGCGGGCGAGGCGGTCCAGATGCCGCGCTGCAGCCGCGGTTGCGCATTCGGGGACTTCGACAACGACGGCGATGTCGACATCCTGATCGTCAATCTCAACGAGCCGCCGACGCTCCTGCGCAACGACCTTCCCGCGGGATCGAACTGGATCAAGGTGAAGCTGGTCGGCACGGAGTCGAACCGAGGAGCCATCGGCGCGACGGTCATTGCCAGCTACGGCGGTCGCCGGCAGGCCCAGGCCGTTCTCAGCCAGTCCAGCTTCCATTCCGCCAATGACAGCCGCCTGCACTTCGGGCTGGGCGCGGCGTCGGAGGCCGATATCGAGATCCGGTGGCCGAGCGGGAGTTCGGAGTCATTCGCTGCGGTCGGAGCGAACGCGCTGGTGCGGATCGAGGAGGGCTCTGGGGTCGCGGCCCGAGAGGAATGGGCCCATCCCGGGCCCCCGACGGGTTGACGATGGGTGCTGCCGCCGCCATCACGCCGCATGCCGCGGGCCGGGCAGCGGCCATGGCTCCGACCGGAGCGCTACTTCCCGGACGGATCCGGTGCGGGCCGGCATGACAGCGACCGGGCGCTGCGCTCCGCGGACGGTTCCGCCGGGGAGGAAGCGCTCCCCCGGCCGCAACCGTCGGCCGTTCTGCGGCTGGGCGGTTTCGGTCCCGCTGGCGCTCGCCGGGATCGGTGGGCCGGCCGCTGTGCTCGCGGGCCTTGCCGGCGTTTCCCATGCCCAGTCGATCCTTGCCGCACCCGGCGGTGCGCCGGGCCCGGTCGAGCAGCTGATCAACGATGGCGACCTCGAGCAGGCCGAGACCGAGCTCGCTGCCCGGATGGAATCGCAAGGCGAGACATCCAGGAATCTGCTGCTCCGGGGCATCCTGCGGTACAGGCGCGAGCGGTACCAGCAAGCCCTGGTCGACCTCAAGCGCAGCTTCGCCCTCGACGAGTCGGATCCCAGCACTAGCAAGGCCCTGGGCCTGTGCTTGGTGAAGCTCGGCCGGGAGGACCTGGCCGAGACATTCTTCGAGATCGCGACCGAACTCGCTCCGGCCGACTTCTGGGGGCATTACTACCTCGGCCTGAACCGCTACACGACGAAGCGGTTCGAACTGGCCGTGCCTCCGTTCGAGCGGGCGCTCGCGCTGCGGCCCGGCTCGATCGACGCCCACTGCTTCCTTGGCCGCAGCCAGGAAGCGCTCGGGGAGATCGAGGGCGCGCGCCGGCTCTACGCGGCTGCCGTCGATCTCAATCGCATGCGGCCGAGCCCCTCCGGCGAGCCGCCGCTCCTGCTCGGAGGTCTGCTGTTCCGCCAGCAGCAGCTCGACCGCGCCGAAGCCCTCTTGCTGGAAGCGCTCGGACATGACTCGAACGCAGCCCTCGCCCACTACTGGCTGGGTCTGCTGCGCGAGCAGCGGTCGGATCTGCGGGGCGCGATGCGGTCGCTCGCCGCCGCTGCCGAACGCGCCCCGTCCGACCATCGCCCGCACTACGCTCTCGCCAGGATCTACCGCAGGATCGGTGACCGGGTCAAGGCCGGCGAAGCAGTGCGCCGCTTCCGCGAGTTGCGCCGGCGGTCGGAGTCCGAGACCTATTAAGATCTCACCGCCGCGGCACCGCCCGGCCTCATTCCCCGTCTTCCAGGCCGAAGCAATAGAGCGTCGATGAGAAATCGACCGCGTAGACTTGCCCGTCGGCGACCGCAATGCCCGTGAAGTGGCTCCATGTGTCGAAGGAGTCCGGGCCGGAGTCGAACAGCGTCTTCCCGGTCTGCGCGTCGAGGGCGCGCAGCCGCGCCCGTGACGCGTCCTCGAGCCTCTGGGTGTCCTTGAGCAGCTCCCCGGAGTCGAACTCGCCGTAGGGGAAGATGCCGGCATTGACGGTTTGTCGGACGTTCTCGCCGTTCGCCAGGACGAACACGACATCGTTCGCGATCGCTACCGGCTCGGGCACTGCGGAGTCGCCGCTCACCCACTCGGGCTTGAGGTACGGCTTGCCGGTGCCGGGATGCTCCGCCATCGTGAACGCCATGACGGATCCGTTCGGATTCGGCCCGTTCGTGACCGGGAAGTCGGGTGCCTGGACCGAGACAGGACCCCAGGTGGGCACGTACACCCAGACCTTGCCAGCGGCGTCGACGTAGCTGGAGAAGCCTCCCCACAGCCCCTTGGCCTCGAACCACTCGTCGTCGTTGGAGAGCAGCGGCGTGGTGTAGAGGTTGTCGTGATGGGTCAGGCCGCCCATGTTCTGGGCGTCCATCAGGTAGAGGACCCCTTCCTTGCCGCCGATGATGACGAATTCCTTCCCCTCGTACTCGACCACCACTGCGGAAGCGGTGATGTCGAAATCGCGCTTCCAGACGTACTCCCAGTTCGCGGGCGTGTAGTAGTCCACCAGTTCCAGCGTGTCGGGATCGAGCCGGAACATGGTGTTGCCGAAGACCCTCTTCCCGGGGTTGAAGGGGCCGTCCCCCGTCCCCGCGTAGATGCCCCCGTCCCGGCCGATGGCCACGCCGGCGCGTCCCCAGATCCCCGCTCCGTACTCGGGCGTCGACCGCCACGCCCGGATCACGATGTTCTCCGGGTTCGAGACATCGATCGAGGTCACTCCGGACACCGCGTCTCCGCACTGTTGCGAGATGGTCGTGTACAGGACGTCGCCGATGCGGTTAAGGCTCCACGCCTTGGCGAATGCCGGGACCCACTGCTGCGACCGGTACTTGTCCTTGCCCGTCGCGAGATCGAGCGCATGCAGCCGGCCGTCGGTCGAGATCACGTAGATGGTGTTCTTGGCCACATCGACCGTCGGTGTCGCGTTCAGGCCCTTCGGGCACAGCCACATCCCGGGGACCTTGTTGGTCACGTCGGTTCGGAACTGCTTCTCCCAGACGATTCCTCCGTCCAGGGCGTCGAGCGCGTACATGACGTCGCCCGTGCCGGCGACGTACACCAGGTCCTTGAGCGCCCGGCGTCCCTCGCCGGTGCGCACGTCCGTGACCACGATCGGCGCCGTCAGCGCCGCCAGCGACTTCGGCTCGTTCTCGACCTTCGTCTTCCACTTCAGGACCATGCTGCCGACGTTGTCGCGGTTCAGGATGACCTCGGACCTCGCCCAGCCGCTGCGACGCTCGTCGTAGCCGAAAGTCAGCCAGTCGCCGGCGAGGCAGGGGATGGCGGCCACGAGCGCGGCGAGGATCGGAAGTGTGCGGGATGGCAAGGGAAGGGCTCCTTCATCGAGAACCGCCCGCACCCGGTCGGGCCGGATCGGGCGGCTCCCTTGGAGAGCCTAGCAGGATGCGCTGGTCCTGTGCCCTGCGCGCCGCCTGCAGGCGCCGGTACTCGTCGAGCTGCTCCTTGTGCGCGGCGCTGTCGCCGGCCGCTCGGTGCGCGCGTGCAAGCTGGTAGCGAGCGCCGGGATCCGCGGGCCTCGACTCGACAGCGGTCTCGAGGTGCCCGATGGCCTCGCCGGTCCGGTTCAGATCGAGCAGGAGCTTGCCGAGGGCAAGGCGCGCGCCGGCGAAGCCCGGGCGCAGCGCCACCGCGCGTCGGAAGTGCTCCAAGGCCCGGTCGTGGTTGTCCATCGCGTCATGGATCTCGCCCGCGCGAAGGGCCGCCGTGGCATGGCTGGGGTTGGCGCGCAACTCCAGTTCGAACTGCTCGAGCGCGTCGCCGGCCTGCGCCGGATCGCCTGCCTTGGCCAGCAGGGCCTCGCCGAGCCGGTACCGCAGGCCCGGGCGGCCTGGTTCCTTCGCGAGTGCCTTGCCGTATTCCATGATGGCGAGGTCGTAGTACTGGCTGCTTTCGTAGGTCTCGCCCATGGCTTGATGGCTCCACGCTGACTCCGGCGCCACCCGGGCCAGGTCGAACGCGGCCCGGGTCGCCACCTCCCGGTACGTCCGATTGGCATGGAAGAGCACCTCCGGATCGTCGGGGTGGGCGATCTGGAGATCCGCCGTGAGCCTTGCAGCGCGGGCGTGCTGGCCGAGTCCCAGATAGCTGCGCACCAGTTCCAGGCCCGCCAGGCGCTTGACGCCGGGATAGTTCGGTGGGTCGGCGTAGCCTTCCTCCAGATCCGGCAGCGCTGCACGGTAGCGGCCCAGCTCGGACAGGCAGATGGCCAGCAGCACCCGTCCCGCCCTGAGGTCGGGGCGCAGCTGAAGGGCCCGTTGGAAGGCCGGGGCGGAACGGTCGCAACGGCGGTCGAAGAAATGGCTCAGCCCCAGCTTGGCGTGGAGTTCCGCGGCTTCGGGCACCTGCTCCGCGAGGGCGGCGTAGCCCTCGGCGGCCTCGGCATAGCGCTGCTCGGAGAACGCCCGTTCCGCAGCCTCGAAGCGCCGCGTCTGAGGCACGTCGAGCACAGCCTGCCCGAGGGCCACCCCGGTCGCCGCCGAGACTGCCAGCAAGCCCCGGGCTGCCGCTACAGGCCCGGGGCGGACGCTTCGCCGGGAAGCGCGGATCAGGCCGGTCAAAACTCGAACCGAATCGAGACCTGCATCACCCTCGGGTCGCGGGCGGAAGTGACCCATCCGAAATTGCCGTTGATCTGGTCGCCGGAAGCGTCGAACCGGGCGTTCGAGTCCACGCCGCTGTACTGCGTGTGGTTGAACATGTTGTACATTTCCCACCGGAACTGGAAGCGCGAGGTCTCCGTGACGGGGAAGTTCTTGTATACCGTGAAGTCCCAGCTGTGAATCCCCGGGCCGCGGAAGACGTCCCGGGGGGCGTTTCCGAAGTCCCCGAAGCCGGGTGCCGCCACGGAATCGGTGTTGAACCAGCGCTCGAACGACTTGTTCGAGATGATGGGATTGGCGACCATGTTCGCCCTCGGCGAGTCGCCTCCGCCCCAGCGGTCCACTCCGTCGGTGTAGCTGAAGCCGATACCGCGCGGGAAGCCGCTTGCCAGCGTGACGATGCCGGCCACCTCCCAGTCGTGGAACAGGGCCCTGGAGGCGGGACTGCCGTCGAACATCCTGGCATTGGGCAGGCTCCACAGGTAGTTGGCCACGAACATGTGCGTCTGGTCGAAGCCGGTCTTGCCATACAGGTAGCCGCGCGTGCTGCGGTAGATCGGCAGGGTGTCCCTGTCCCCGTTCCCGAGTCCCATGGATTTCGACCAGGTGTAGGCGATGCCGTACTGGAAGCTCGATGTGAATCTGCGGTTCACGCTGACCTGCAGTGCGTTGTAGTTGGACCAGCCGGTGTTCTCCTGGTAGTTGATGCCCTGGTAGCCGTAGAACGGCCGCAGGAAGACATCCGGCAGCGGCCGCTGCGTCGTCCAGTCGCGGTACGTGTCGTCGAAGCGGATCCCCGGTGCCAGCGTGTTCAGGTTGCGGGCCTGGTACAGGTTCCTCCCGCTGTTGCCGACGTAGCTGACGTCAACCACCGTGCCATTGCCGATGTCCTGTTGGACGCCGAAGTTCCACTGGTAGATTTGCGGAGGGTCGAACTCCGGATCGAAGGCCTTCATGTTCGGAGGGAAGAACACCTGGCCGGCATTCAGGAACGTATCGAGGTTCCCGAAGTAAATCGTCGGCGACTCGAGGATCGGTGGCGAGGTCGTGACGTCCCACATCGATCCCTGCGACCCGAAGATCGCTTGCGTCTGCACAGCGAACGAGCCGCGCACGGCGGTCTTCCCCTTCCCGAACGGGTCGTACGCGAAGCCCAGTCGCGGCTGGACCTGGACAGGGGGCCTCTCGCGGTACCCGTGCAGGTAGTCCTCCTCCCCGTCGCCGATGATCACGCCGTTGAGCCGGTTGCCCCGTCCCGGGATGTTGGCCCCGATGTACGGGGCCGGGAACAGGTCTCCCGTGAGTGGATCGAAGGCAACGCGATTGCGGCCGGAGTCCAGGGTCGGATAGTACAGCGACGGGATGTCGCTGACCGAGATCCGCCCCACGGCCAGCGCCGAACCCTCGTTCTCGCGCAGCCTCCAGGGAGTGAACGACGAGAACCGCACGCCCACGTCCAACGTGAGCTTCGGCGTGATCTTCCAGGTGTCCTGCAGGAACCATTCGACGGTATAGGTGCGGGCCAGGCCCTCGGTCTGGCCGCTGGACTCGGAGTATTCGAAGAAGTTGCCGAGGATCGCGTTCGCGAACGGATGATTCGAGTCGTACGGGTTCAGGTTGCTGCGACGGAAGTCGAACGTTCCCATGTGTCGACCCACGCCGTTGGCCCGCGGCCCCTCGCTGGCATCGTTCAGCTCCCAGTACAGGCCCGCCTTGATGGTGTGGTTGCCCTTGAACCAGCTCATGTTGTTCGACAGCACCACCCGTTCGTCGTGAGCCGCGATCGGCGTGCGCGGATCGTAGTCCGACCGGGGATCATTAGGGACCCCGCCGAAGCTGAAGCGCGGGATCAGGCCAAGCGGGTTGGCCGACGGGAACAGCTGGCCGAGATCCTCCAGCCCGGGGTTGTTCTCCCGGCGCAGCTTGCTGAGCTGGAAGTCGTCGTTGAGTGCGCCCGATTCGCGACTCAGGCCCAGGCCCAGGCGGAACTCGTTGACCAGGGTCGGCGACAGGGTCTTGTTGTAGATCCCTTGCAGGTTCTTGTTGATGTACTCGTAGTGGTGCGGCTGCACGAAGATGCTGTTGTTGAAGGCGTTGAAGGCGACCGACTCGCGCTGCGCCTGGATGTCCGCGTTCCAGAACCGCGGACGGAAGGTGATGCGGTCGTCCGGTGTCGGCACCCAGTCGAACTTGAACTGCCACTGGGTCTTCGGATGCGCCGACGGGGACAGCTCGGTGTAGTTGATTCCCTGCGAGGCGTACAGTCCCTGGTCCGTCGGATCGGGCATGAAGTTGAGCAGCCCCTGCCCGTTCCGGTTCACCCGAGGGGCCGGGATGACGTTGTTCGGGAACTGGGCGCCGGTCATGTGGTCGTTGATGGGAATCAGCGTGCCGTTCTGCTCGACTGACTGGGAGAAGTCGCCCTGCCTCTCCAGTGCCGTCGGCACCGTGGCCCGGTGGCGCTGGGTGGGCTTCTGGATCCGCCAGACCTCGTTGCTGACGAAAAAGAAGAGCCGGTCCTTCTGGACCGGCCCGCCCAGCACTCCGCCAACGGTGTCGAATCTGTACGGCGGCTTGGGCGAGCCGAAGCGATTGTTGTCGAACGAGTTCGCATTCAGGGCCTCGTTGCGCTTGAACCAGTAGCCCGAGCCGTGGAACTCGTTGGTGCCCGACTTCGAGATGATGTTGACCTGCCCGCCGGGCGAGCGGCCGTACTCGGCCTGGTAGGCCGTCATCTTGACGCTGACCTCCTGGATCGCGTCCATGCTGACGGAGACGTGGAACGACGCCGTGGCATCGATGTCGTTGCCGGGCATGCCGTCCAGCATGAAGTTGTTCCAGCCGGAGCGGGCTCCCGAGAAGTTGGGCGTGCTGGTTCCCCAGTTGCCGCCCAGCGCATCGCTGCCAACCGTCTGGGAGACGCCGGGCAGGACCGTGAGCAGTGCGACGATGTCGCGCCCACGCTGCATCAGGCCTTCCATCTGGTTGCTCGTCAGCATGGCGTTGACGCCTGCGCTGTCAGTTTCGACCGCGGCGCCTTCGGCCGCGACTGTCACCGTCTCCGTCACGGCGCCGATCGCCAGCGCAATGCTTCCGACCGCGAGGGACTGGTTGGCATTGATCACGATGCCGGTCTGTTCATAGGCCTGGAAGCCTTCCGACTGGACGCTGAGAGTGTATGTGCTCGGAGCCAGTGCGGCGAACACGAAGTTGCCCGCTTCGTTGGATTGGACGACCCTCTGCTCGGATGTGCCCGTGTTGGTGATCGTCACCTCGGCGGCAACGATGACCTGCCCTGTCGGGTCCGTCACCGTGCCCGAGAGCCGCCCCGAGACTTGTGCCTGGCTCGCAGTGGGGGCGACCAGCAGGCATAGCAGGGCGAGCCCCGCGATTCGGATGGACATTCTTCCCTCCCGGCAGCCGCTGCTGCCGTTCCGGTCAGCTCGATGGCTCGCCCGAGCCCGCCCGGACGGGCGGAAGTTCGAACCTGCGCAACCGGGGGATCCTGCCAGCCGGCCCGCTCGCCATCGGAAGCGGACCCGGAAGCAAACCTGCCCCGACCTTGCCCCGCACGGTCTCCATACGAGGAAGGCGTCGAACAGTATATGCACGCAATTCATGACCGTCAACGGGGGCTTTCTGCAGTGGAACCGTGCGCTCGCGGGCGGTCGTGAATCCCTAAATGAATGAAAATAAAGGGTTTGAGACGCTTTCGCGGCGCTCGTGTAAAGGATGAAAAACTTCGCGCAGGCTCCGGATTCGGTGCAGTCGTGTCTCGATGCGCGCACCGGCACACTGCGGCAGCCCGGTCCCAGGGCGGCCCGTCGATGCGTGTTCGATACCTCCCGGCCGGGAAGGCCCGCCCCCGCGCGGTCGCACGCCGGAGACAAGGTTGCCCATACTGGACTCAATGAGGTCGAGGCGCTGGCTGGCACCGACCGTGTTTGCCTTGGGCTTGCTTGCAGACCCGCGCTCTCTCGGCGCGGATGACTGGCCCGAATGGCGCGGCGCGGGCCGCAGCGGCGTCTGGCTGGAATCCGGCCTGCTGGACCGCTTCCCTCGCGAGGGCCTACGGGTGGCGTGGCGCGAGCCGCTGGGACCCGGATACGCCGGCCCCAGCGTTGCCAGCGGATTGGTGTTCGTCACCGATTTCCGGCCCGGGTCGGGCCGGCATGGCAGCGAGGGCCTGATCGCCCTCGACCAAGCGAGCGGTGCACGCAAGTGGTCGCATCGCTGGCCGGCCGACTACTCCGGCATCCAATACGCCTCCGGGCCCCGCGCGACGCCGACGGTCGATGGTGACCGGGTGTACGCGATGGGAGCGGCCGGGACTCTAGTCTGCGCGCGGGTGTCGGACGGATCCGTCGTCTGGCAACGCAGCGCCACCGACGAACTTGGCGCGCAATTGCCTCCGTGGGGCTTGTCGAGTGCCCCGATCGTCCACGGCAACCTTCTCATCGCCGTCGTCTTCGGCCAGCCCGACGCAAAGGTAGTGGCCTTTGACAAGTTCTCGGGAGACGAAGTCTGGCGGGCACTCTCCTCCGAGGATTCCGGTCCGGGCTATTCCCAGCCGATCCTGATCGAACTCCGCGGGCAGGCAGTCCTCGTTGTCTGGCATGCGGGCGGAATCGCGGCGCTCGACCCGGCGACAGGCAGTGTGCTCTGGGAGCGGCATTTCCGCACCCGCATGGAGACCCCGATTGCGACTCCGGCCTGGCGGGAGCCGCATCTGCTCGTGTCGGCGTTCTTCAACGGTTCCCGCCTGTACCGGGTCGGCGTGTCCGATGCCAGCTTGCTCTGGAAGGGGGCCAGCGCCAGCGGTGTCGAGACAGACGGCCTGCACGCGTTGATGAATTCACCGGTGATCGACGGAGACTACGTCTACGGAATCTGCAGTTACGGCGAGCTGCGCTGCCTCCGGCTCTCGAATGGCGAGCGGCTCTGGGAGACGCAGGCGGTGACAGGCGAGCGCGCCCGCAACGCATCCGCGTTCATGGTGCGCAACGGCGACCGGTACTTCATCAGCAACGACCGGGGCGAGCTGATCATTGCCCGAATGACGCCGGCCGGATACGACGAAATCGACAGGACCGCCCTGATCCGGCCGACTTCGGCCCCGGGTGCCCGCCGTGAGCTGGGTGCCGTCCACTGGTCGCACCCCGCCTATGCCGACCGGAGCGTGTTCGTGCGGAACGACGAGGAGGTCCTCCGCGCTTCGCTCGCTGCCGACTGAAGGATCCGGGCCACTCCGCCAGAACCGCAGGGAGAACGATTCGGCCGCGAGCGTAGAATGGAGCGGCGAACTGGAGGCTGATCATGACCCGTCGACATGTCTTGCTGGTGGGCGCCGGTGGCGCGGCTGCGGTTGTCGCGGCCCAGAGGCTCGTGCGGCAACGGCCGCCCGGCGAACGCGCGACTCTCCACCTCGCGGCACGTTCCCGCGTCGAGCGTGACGGAGCCGTCGAGCCCGTTGAGAGGCGATTGCTGTGGAATGCGTCCGAGACCGCGGTCATCATCTGCGACATGTGGGACGACCACTACTGCAAGAGTTCCGTGACGCGGCTGGAAGCCATGATTCCTGCCATGAACCGTGTCGTGGCGGCTGCCCGTGACCTCGGTGTCAAGATCGTTCACGCGCCGAGCGGGACCATGGAAGTCTACGCCGGCACTCCGCAGCGCGAGCGTATCCTCGCGGCTCCGCATGCCGAGCCGCCCGTGCCCATTGCGGGTTGGTGCCATCTGGACCCGGAGACCGAGGCAGCCCTTCCGATCGACGACGAGAATCCTTGCGACGACGAGACGGTGGGAGAGCGCAAGCGGGCCTGGACCCGCCAGCACCCCGACCTTCGCATCGCGGACGAGGACGCCATCAGCGACGACGGCCACGAGATCTTCAACTACTTCGCGCAGAACGCCATCACGAACGTCGTGCTGATGGGAGTGCACACGAACATATGTGTTCTCGGCCGGCCGTTCGGAATCCGCCAGCAGGTCCGCCTTGGCAAGAATGTCGTGCTCGCTCGCGACCTGACGGACTCGATGTACGATCCGCGGGACAGGCCCTGGGTGAGCCATGAGGACGGCACCGAACTCGTGATCCAGCACATCGAACGGTACTGGTGCCCGTCCATCCTCGGCCGGGATCTCACGGTGAGCGTCGAAGCGACGTAGTTCGACGGGCCCGCCGGCCCGCGGGAACATGGACGAACCGCACGAGATCTGCCGGCGCTTCGGCTTCAAACGCGTGCTCAACGCGATGGGCATGCCCACGATACTCGGGGCGAGCACCGTGCCCCAGGAGGTGCGCGCGGCCGTAGACAGCATTCTTCGGATCAGCGTGGAGATCGACGAACTCCAGGCGGCAGCGTGCCGGGCGATCAGCCGGCATACCGGTGCGGAGGCTGGCTGCGTGACGTCCTCCTGCTCGGCGGCTATCGCGGTCTCCGCCGCTGCGGCGATGACCGGATCCGACCTTGGCGCCATCGCACGCCTTCCCGATACGGACGGCATGCCGGATCAAGTGGTCCTTCCGCTCGGGCACGATGTGAACTTCGGCGCGCCAGTCTCCCAGATGATCCGGCTAAGCGGAGCCAAGGCCGCGCGCGTGGGCACGGCCAGCCACTGTGGCGCTCACCACCTCCGAGGCGCATTGAACGACCGGGTCGCGGCTATTCTCTACGTCGATTCGGGAGACGTGAGTCCCAACGGGTCCTTCCCGACACTCGCTGAGTGCGTCGAAATCGCCGGATCGAGGGGCATCCCGGTCATCGTAGACACCGCCGCAGGGCCGGACGTCCGTCCGTTCCTGGCACTTGGTGCGAGCTTGGTGATCACCAGCGCCCACAAGCAAATGGGCGCTCCGACCTCCGGACTGATCTGCGGGAACCTGGACCTGGTCCGGGCCTGCTACCTGCAGAACTACGGCGTGGGTCGCGCCATGAAGGTTGGCAAGGAGGGCATCATCGGCTGCATCGCCGCGCTGGAGCGATGGTACGGCCAGGATCCAGGCCGGCCGACGCAGGAACGTCAGTGGGAGAGGCTCTCGGGGATTCTCGCGGAGAAGCTCACGGTGAGGGCCGGCAAGGAGCCGTTCCAGGCGATCGTCTCGATCTCCGATTGGCCTGGCATTACGGCCCGGGCGCTGGCGAACAGGCTCAGGGAAGGGGACCCTCCGGTCTGGGTGCTTCGGGCGGATGACGACAGGATGGATCTCTGGCTGGACCTCCGCGTCATGACAGAGGAGGATGCCAGGGCGATTAGCGCCCGCATCGCCGAGACTGTGAAGAACTGGGATCCGCCCGACGAGGATGTGCCGTATCACGACCTGTACTGGTCTGAGCGGCGGCTGCTCGAATGGCCCCGGTGGCGGTAGCTGGCCCGGGCGAAGCCTCTGTTGCGGACCTGGATGATTCGCAATCGGCATCGCGCCGAGCGAGCTTGCTGTGTTACGGCTACGCCCGGAGAGTGCTCCGCCCGGGATACCGGTCCGGTTCGGCAGGGATCAGGCCAGCGCGGCCCGTGCCACGCGGAGCACGTTTCCGCCGAGGATCTTGCGGATCGATTCGTCCGAGTGTCCCCTCTGGACCATGCCAACGGTGAACATCGGCCAGTTCGTCCATGCAAGGCTGGAGGTCATCTCCTCGGTTGTCACGAAGTCATCGCTGGGCCAGAGCGCAGCGAATCGTGTGCGGGCTCGCCGGCGTTCCGGAACCTTGCGCGACTCTGCTGCGGAGAACCGGGATCGATAGGCGACGTCGGTTCCGATTGCCACGTGATCGGCTCCGAATTTCCTCACCGCGTAGTCAATGTGATCGAGAAACGCGCTGATATCGCCCGTGCGCCTCAGGAAGCGCGGTATGCAGCAGATTCCGATGTAGCCGCCGGTATCGGCGATCGCCCGGATGGCCTCGTCCGGCTTGGACCGGATGTGCGGGTGGATCCCGCCGCAGGTCGTGTGGCTCGCGACCATCGGCCTCGAGGATGTGCGGGCCGCATCGAGGCTGGTCTGCCAGCCGCTATGGGCGACGTCGACGATCACCCCGACCCGGTTCATCTCCCTGACCGCCGCCCTTCCGAAGTCGCTGAGGCCTCCGTTCGCCGTCTCCGCGCATCCGTCGCCCAGCCGGTTCCGACGGTTGTACGTCACGTGCATCATCCTGATGCCGAGCTGGAAGAAGATTCGGATGTACCGCAGCTCGTCCTCCACGGAGTGCCACTGCTGGGTCAGCGGCACTCCGTTACCCGTGAAGTAGAGGCAGCCCATCCCGTCATCGGCGGCTTTGGCAACATCGTCCGGCGTCACCGCACGCCGCAGCACTCCAGCGAGGTGATCTGTCAGGTAAGTGAAGCGCGCAAGGCGCTTGATGAGACGGAGCGGGTCGCTGCTCTCCTCCCCGCAGTTCTGGAAGATGCAAGTGACTCCTGAGGCGCTCCAAGCCCGTATGAACTCTTCCCGCTCGGCCTGGACTACAGCCGCCCGGGTCATCGTCATGTCCTCGCGCTGGTCCTGCAGTTCCATGTCGGAGGCGCCCCCGTCCATCAGCGCTCGAACGGCATCGCCGTCCACGGCTGCCCGCGGCGCGAACCCGTAGGCGTCGAACACCAAGGTCTCGTCATGGAGACGGAGCCCGTAATCGAGGTCGCGCTGACTCGGCTTGAGTAGTGCCGCTGCGGCCTGCCAGTCCCGCTCGATTCGAGTGTCTGACTGGGCTTGGATCTGGGCGGCGGCCGCGAGCGAGCCGCCTACCCCGACGAATTGTCGGCGATTCACGCGACCATCATCCTGCACTTGCCCACGGGATGGCTATGCCGAGATGGACTCGATTCTCGGGAAATTGCGTAAGCTCCGTTGCGTCTGCAAGGCGGAGAAGGCACGAGGATGAGACAACGAGGAGCGTTGGGTCACGGTGTGCGATCGAACAGACGGCACGGCGTGCGACGCGGGATCATTGCCGGCAAGGCGTTTCGCCCGCAATCGGACGCGCGGTTACCTTCCAACCCGCGCCGCCCGGCCGAGACTACCCAAAGAGGCCACCCTTGGCTCGAATGCGAGCCGGATCGGCGCTAGTTTCTCGGCCCTTGACAGCTGCGCGGTCCTACCGGTCCCCATCTGTCGGGTCCTGCCCTCGACCAAGCCCGAACTGCGAGACCTGCGCCTTGAGTAGTGCAAGTTCATTCTCAGCTCTTTGGCGGGCGGTCTCGGCCTCGTCTAGGGCGGCTTGCGCCTTGCGCCGGGCGGCTTCCGCCTTGCGCCGGGCGGCCGCTTCCTTGCGACGTGCGTGCTCGGCCTTGTGCCGAGACGCCTCCGCCTTGTGGCGGGCGGTCGTCTCGGTGCGGAGCCCCTCCTCGGCCGCAATCCGGCGTCGCTCAGACTCGTCGTGCGTCAGCAGATCGGTGCCCGTCTTCGGGTCACGGAACCGCAGCAAGTGACCCTTGCCCTCTCGCTCGTCAACCCGTACATCCAGCTCCAGCACCGCGCTGTGCACCGATCCGTCCGCCTGCCGGGCCAGCGGCTCGTAGCCCAGGCCCCGCAGCGTCCCGCCTTCCAGCCGCAGGCCTTCCCGTGATGCCCCCTTGAGTACCCCGGTCGGATTGAATCGCCAGTACTCTCTCACCCCCAGCGACGCGTACAGGGCCTGCTTCTCGCCCCGATCCCGGTCCTCGGTCGACGGCGAGGCCACTTCCAGCACGAAGGTCGGCGGCCGGCCGGCCTCCCACAGCTTGTAGGACGGCTCCGGCAGCGCCTCCAGCCCCCGCACTACGAACAGGTCCGGAGTGACCCGCTTGCCCGGGTCGCCCTGCTGGTAGTAGAGGAACATGTTGGCTCCCACCTGCACCCGCCGGTGGCCCCCGAACCAGGCCCGCAGCGACTGCAGGGCGTAGACAATCGCGTCCCCGTGCCGCGGCGCCTCGGCCATCATCTTGCCGTCCGAGTACGGATACTCGACAGTGGTCGGTGGGGATATTGCGGTGCGGGGCATGCTTGGCACCTGCGCGTCCGTTCAGTGCTGAGCGTAACAGGGCAGCCGGGGCAGACGCACGGTGTCCGAGTTCAAGACGCGTTCCAAGCCCTCCACCAGCGACGGAAATCGCTCGGGCAGTGCATCTGCATGAACCTGTTCGAACTGGGCGTCGGGGCCATTCGCAAGCGGACGTCTCGATACGTGGTCCTTGCGCAGGGCCTGGCTATACAGCCCAAGACGACGGCAATGCCGCTTCTGTCGGCCCGACGGGTTCAGGGCGCGGGCAGCATGTTGCGGATCGCCGCGATTCGCCAACCGTCGTTCGTTCGGCGGCACACGAAAGTGCTCCACATCCGGCGGTCCGGGGCGCCGTTCGTCCCCTTGATGATGTAGCGGGCGTCGGCCACGGCCACGTCCGGGGTGGGGAATCGGACGGACTCGACACTCAGCGTTCGGGATCCGGGATTTCGCCGCGAACTGCCGAGCATGCCCTCTACCAGGGCTTCCCGCCCCTTTCGCCAGACGCCGGACGAGACCAGTTGGTCCGCGTCCTCGGTGAAGAGTTTCCGGATCGCGTCCGGGTCCCTCGACTCGCGGGCCGCCGCGTAGCGCGCGACGAGGCCCTCGATCGCCTCCCGGTCCGAGAAACCGGCCGCGAGCGCAGCCGTCACGATGGCAGCCAGTACGATCCCGAGCAGCCTGCGCCAACTGACCCGCACTGTCATGTCCCCGGCCTGGGCTCAGTAAACGCCGACGGTTACGGAACCGCTCTTCGCGTCTTGGAAGGGGCGGACGTTTCGGACTCCGTCCCACGGATAGAGTTCGATCGGAGCCTCGCGCTCGCAGCTGTCGCGTTCCGGGAAGCGCGGCACGAAGAATTCCTTCGTAAGGGTGGTGAGCACTGCCCGGCCGGTCTCGCCGTAGCCGACCGTCTCGTCCAGATTGTCCGGATTGCAGACCTCTAGCACTGCCCTGGGCTGCGGGGGGTAGTAGATGATCGCGTAGTCGTCGGCGGGATCGAAGGGCTTGTGGCAGGCAAGGCCCATCAGCGTGTTGCCGTAGGTGGCTGCGAAGTAGGCGCCCTCCAGCAGTTCCTCCCGCGCGAACCGGTGGAACTCCGGGGTCATCTCTGTTCCGCCGCAGAACACCCCGGTGATCCCGTACTTGCGCAGGGAGGTCCGTTCGCACAGGCCCTCGAGGAGCTTCGGGGTCGCGAAGAGGCACTGGATGCCAGGGTGGGCCTTGAGGATCGTGATCGCCTGGTCCAGGCAGTGCTGCTTGTACCGCTCCGCCTCCTCGTAGTGGCCGCGCTTGAGCAGCTTGACGACCCAGCGGGGATCCAAGTCCACGCAAAAGCAGATCCCCCCCCGCACTTGGGCCAGATACTCCACGGCGAGCCTGAGCCGCCTCGGGCCGCTCGGGCCGAGGTGCAGCCAGTCTGCGCCGGGAGGGAAGAACTCGTCCGGCAGCGTCTTCGAGAAGTCAGCGTAGTCCGTGCGGAAATCCGACACGTTGATGCGGGACTTCGGCACCCCTGTCGTGCCGCCCGTCTCGAATACGTAAACCGGCTCGTCGGCTAGGCCCTTCGGGACCCAGCGCCGCACCGGCCCGCCCCGCAGCCACTCGTCCTCGAACTTGGGCAGCAGCTTCAGGTCGTCGAAACCGCGGATCCGGTCCCGGGGGTCCCAGTCGAGGCGCTCTTCTGCGAATTCCAGCCAGAACGGGCACCCGGTGGCGGGATCGAAGTGCCAGGCGATCGTTTCCCGGACATGCGCGTCCAAGGCGTCGCGCGCGGCGTTGATCTTTTGGTGCAGGTCGGGCATCTGGATTGCTCAGTCCGCCGCGATCGCGTACAGGTGCGAGCGGGTCATCACGAACAGCGTTCCGTTCGCGGCCACCGGTGTGGAGTAGATTACGTTCCCGAAGCCGATCTCGGACAGGACCTCCATCTCCCTGCCAGCCTTGAGCACGGTCAGGTCCCCGTCCTCGTCGCCGAGCATTACCTTGCCGTCCACCACGTATGGCGATCCCCACACCGCTGCCAGCATGTCATGCTCCCATAGCAACTTGCCTGTCTCCAGGTCCAGTGCGTGGAAGAACCCTGAGAAGTTCGGGACGTACAGGATGCCGTCATGAATCGCGACTGTTGAGATGGTCCGGCGGAACGGATGGTGCCAGACGACGTGGCTCGTCGTGACGTCTCCTTCTCCCGAGGCGTCTATCGCCCACAGGTGGCCCACTCCTTCGCCGTGTTCCGGATCCTGGCCGACGGCGATATAGATGATGCCCTCGTGCAAGACCGGGGTTGCAATGATGTTGTTGCGGTCGCCGCGCCCCTGCTTCCACTCGGATTCCTTGGGGTTCGCGTCGAACTTCCAGATCAGGTCCCCGGTCTCGGGCACGAAGCTGTAGACCCAGCCGTCCCCGCCGGCGAACACCACCTGGGCCTTGCCTCCCGCTTCCCCGTAAGCCGGCGAGGACCACTGCCCGTGCAGGATGTTGCGGCCCGGCGAGCGGTCCTCCCAGAGAACCTCGCCAGTGTGCCGGTCGAGCGCCAGGAAGCTCGGACTGCGGGGCGAGGGAATGTTGATGTGGCTCTCGTCGACGCCGTTCGACGTGTTGACGAACAGTATGTCCCCGACGATGACTGGCGAGGTGGCGGCCATGTTGTGCGGGAACACGCCCAGGTCGTTGTACATGTCCTGCACCCAGACGACGTCACCGTCGGTTTCCGACTGGTGCTTCTCGTCCTGGACCGCGCCGTCGTTCTCGCCGTCCCGGAAGCCCTCGATGTCCAGCGCTAGGACCTCGGCGCGATTCGACACGTAATAGACCAACCCGTCCGCGATTGCCGGCGAGGAGCACACGCCCTGCTCCGGCCAGTCGTTGACACGCCCGGCGGCCAGCTTCTCGTGAGTCATCTGCCAGAGGAACTCGCCAGTGCCCTCGTCGAACGCCATCACGACGCCACGGTCGCCGCCCTGCTCCGGATCCCGCAGCAGCTCGTTGTTGGTTCCCACGAAGACCTTTCCGTCGGCGACCACGGGATTTCCGTAGGACTGCGAGCCGATCTCGGCGACCCACTTCACCCCCGCCCCGCTCTTGATGTCCCAGGTGCGCGGAATGCCGGTCTCGGCCGAGACCATGTTGCGGGAGGGAGTGCCCCCCCACATGGGCCAGTCCGCTCCGTGCGCGAACGGCACTCCCGTGGCCGCGATTGCCGCGGCGAGCCAGATTGTCGGTAGAGGGCGAGCTAGCATGAAGAACTCCGGTGAGTGTAGGTCAGCCGCCGAACGGGGTGACCTTCAGGTTGTCGTAGAAGATGTCGGCCGACGAGTAGCCGTAGATCCCGGGGCTTCCATGGTCATGCCCGATGGCATCGACCGCCTCGATCGACCAGCCATCCGGCTCGTCCTCGTCCTTCGGCCAGACCTTGCCGCGCACGGTGGTACTGCCGTCATCCGACGGCTCCACCCGCAGTTTGACCCGGTACCAGATCTCCGGATCCCACTCGAATGGGACCTCCTTCGAGAACCGCTCCAGTTCGGACAGCCACGTGCGGACCATGAGGCTCTGGGCATTGCCCATCAGCGCCAGCGTATAGCGGTGGGACACCAAGCCCATGTCCGCCATCCGGCGGCGCTGCTCCATCGACATCATTTCCGCTTCGATTTCGTAGCCGCTCTGCGTGGGCGTGCCGACATATACCGTCGTCCTCCAGCTGCGCGGGTTGCCCGACGGTTTCTTCAGCACCTTTCCGCCTTCGGCCTCGGTGACCTGGAAGCGGCCGCGGGCGGCTGACCAGCCGTCCGGCACTGAGTCGGCCTGATAGCGATCGAAGCCCTCTGTAAAGCCTCCGGCAGGCCGGACGGCCACCCTGGCCTTGCCTGTGAGCCCTTCGGCAGTGGCGACCACCAAGCCTCCCTGCGGGAATGGCCCGCTCGACGAGAACACGCCGCTCTCGGTCAGCTCTCCTTGCAAGGCGCCTTCCAGCGACCACTCCGCTTCGGTCTCGCCGATCAGCCGGCCGTTGGCGTCGAACAGGCGCGCAGAGAATTGAGCACTGCCGCCCGGCACCAGGTTGATCTCGCCCGGAACCACCTGCAGGTGGGCGGGCTCGGATCCGGCGGGCGCCGGTGCCGGATCCCCGGTGACCGGGCTGGCCTGGCCCGCCTTTCCCTCCTCAGTGGCGATGCAATAGAGCGTGTTGTTGGTGACGAAGTAGATCCGGCCGTTCGCGATCGCCGGGGGACCGTTGATCTGGGTTGCGCTGCCGTCCTCGTTCTCGAACGAGTCGAGATCCGTCTTCTCCGGCGCGTCCCGACCTGCCAGCTTCAGGATATGGAGCTTGCCGTCGACATCGGAGACGTAGAGCTTTCCGTCGCCGATCACAGGGGAGGACCTCTGCGCGATCCCAAGGTTCTCCACCCAGAGCTCCTCGCCGCTCGCTGCGTCGAACGCGGCGAGATTCGCCGAGTTGTCCACCGCATACAGGATTCCGTCCTCGATCGCCGGGGACGCGTATCCCGCGGCGAAGCCGTCAACCGACCAAGCCAGCTCGGGCTTGCCGTGGGCAACCCGGCTCGCGTCCAGCGCCACGACCCGGCCCATCGAAGTGCTTTCGTCCACGTTTTCCTCGCTGTGCGAGGCGTAGACCATCGATCCGGCCACCACGACTGAGGAATTGATGCCGCGTTTCGAGAGCGGGTACTCCCAGACCTTGATTCCCGTGCCGGCCTGCAGCGCGTAGATGCCGCCGTCGCCGTTTCCCGTGATCAGCAGGCGCTGACCGTCGATCTCTCGAACAACCGGCACCGTGTAGGTCGTGTCATAGGGCGCCTGTCCGGGGGTCGAGAGCCATACCGTCTCGCCCGTCCGCTTGTCCAAGGCGTAGAAGCGATGGCGCGGGATGAACGTGGAGCCCCAGCCGGCCGAGAGGAAGCTCACCACCAGCAGGTTCCCGTCGATGATCGGCGCCGTGGTCCGACCGCCGAAGCCGGAGATCCTGCCGATCTCTTCCGAGGTGGAACGCCACCAGAGGATGTCGCCTTCCGGACCGAACGCGATCACCATCCCCTCGACGCCGTGCGCGTAAACGTTTCCCGTTGCGGAGTCCGCGACGAGACTGGCCCAGCCGACTCGGTGGTGCGGGATGTCGGTCTGGAAGACGTTGTAGCGAAATTCCCAGGCCAGCTCGCCTGTGTCGGCGTTCAAGCACACGACCTGCTCCTGCCACCGGGCCACCGTCTCGGGCTCGGCGAGCCGCATGAGGCAGACCCTCCCGTCCACCACCACCGGGGCGGACCGTCCCCCGTACGGAGCTTTCCAGAGGAGGTTCTCGCCGTCCGGCGACCAAGTCTCTGCCAGACCCGTGTCGGCGGAGACGCCGTCCGAGTTGACGCCTCGCCAGGAAGCCCAGGGAGCCGCGTCCGCTAGGAGGGGGGGCGCTGCCAAGGCGACGAGCGATAGGAGAGCCGTGGGCGGAGCAAAGGGATTTCGAGGTCTCATCTAAATGACTTGGAATACGCCGCCTGGAAGTGGCTTAATTGTATCAATTGAGTATGGTGCACTTGACCCCTGCATGGTTTCGGCGACGGTCCGCCGCGCCCCCGCCAAGAGGGCTGGCGGGCAGGATTGTCCGATGAGCGGGACACGCCAAGGCCAGGAGGATTCCATGGCGGCTGGCTCGACAGTGACTCCCATTCGCGTGCTGGTTGCCAAGCCGGGACTGGACGGCCATGATCGCGGAGCGAAGATCATCGCGCGGGCGCTACGGGATGCCGGGATGGAGGTGATCTACACGGGCCTCCGCCAGAGCCCGGAGCAGATCGTCAGCGCCGCCCTGCAGGAGGATGTCGAGTTCATCGGCCTTTCGATCCTGTCCGGCGCGCATATGGCGATCGTCCCGCGGGTGCTGGACCTGCTCAAGAAGGAGCGTGCGACGGATATCCGGGTGATCGTCGGGGGGATCATCCCGGATGCGGACGTGGCCGTGCTCCGCGAGAAGGGTGTCGCCGCAGTGTTCCAGCCCGGCGCGTCCCTCGAAGCCATCGCCGAATTCCTGCGACAGAATCGGCCTGACCGACCGTTCAACTGAACGCTTGGCGCAGGTGGCGGAGCCCGGGGTCCGTCGGGCCCGAGTCTGCTGCCTCAGTCAGGCTGCTCGTTCGCCACGTTCCACGCATTCCGGTCGATGCCTGGCCCCCCGTGCCGGCGTCGCATTGGTCGCGACCTACGTTGCTGTCGGTCTGGTGGAGGCGGCCTCAAGACGGATGGGTCTGAGGGGCTTGGACCCACATTAGGCGCTCGCGACCTGCGCTCTCTGATGGAGGCCAGATTCGGCAACGCCCTTAGAATGGGTACGGAGAGGGCGCTGACCGGGTCTCTTGTCCGAGTGGACGCGAACACGGTCCGGCGCCACGTCACTGCAATGAAGGGTCTCCCGGGGCCGATCCGCGGTCTCCATGAGGATTTCGGGCGACTGGTGGCGTTGGTCGCAGTCGGGCAGTGCTCGTCGGAGGCGGACTTCGAAGCATTTCCGCTCGCTTTGGAAGGGAAGGGGTGAGATGCGCCGTTCCGATCATGCTGTCACGGCCCGGAGCCTGCTGCGGATGAAGGGTGCCGGGGAGCGGATTGCCATGCTCACCGCGTACGACTTCTCCATGGCCCGCCTCCTGGACCGGGCCGGGGTGGATGTCCTGCTGGTCGGGGATTCGCTCGGGATGGTCATGCTCGGCCACGACAATACGCTGCAGGTCACCCTGGACATGGTCGTGCACCACTCCGCAGCAGTGTCCCGGGGGGTGTCCCGGGCGCTCGTCGTCGGAGACATGCCCTTTCTCAGCTGCCACAAGGGGGTTCATGAGGCGGTCAGTGCGGCGGGCCGACTCGTGCAGGAGGGCGGGGTGCAGGCCGTCAAGGTTGAGGGCGGGCACGTCGTCCTCGAGGCTGTGCAGCGGATCGTCGAAGCCGGTATACCCGTCATGGGCCACTTGGGCCTCACCCCTCAGTCCGTCCATCAATTCGGCGGGTTCCGCAAGCAGGCGCGCACCCCGCAGGAGGCACGCAGGCTGCTCGACGGCGCTCGGGCGCTGCAGGCTGCAGGGGCCTTCGCGCTGGTGCTGGAGTCGATTCCCGATGACGTGGCCGGCGAAGTCACCGCGACCTTGGATATCCCGACGATCGGCATCGGCGCCGGGCCGCGATGCGACGGCCAGGTGCTGGTGATGCACGACATGCTCGGCCTGTATGACGAATTCGTGCCGAGCTTCGTGAAGCGCTACGCGGAACTGGGGCGGGAGGTAACCGCCGCCGCCGAGCGATATGTCCGCGAGGTCCGCGACGGGGCGTTCGCGCCTTCCCGTAAGCGGGCCGTGGGCGGAACCGTGCCTCGCTAGGTTGGATGGGGACCAAAGTCATCAGGGCCATCCCGGCGCTCCGCAAGCGGGTGTTGCAGGCGCGGGCCGACGGGCTTCGAGTCGGGTGCGTGCCAACCATGGGCGCTCTCCATGCCGGCCATGTGGCGCTGTTCGACCGCGCCCGCGCAGACTGCGACTTTCTCGTCGCGACGCTGTTCGTCAATCCCCTCCAATTTGACAGGCCCGACGATCTAGCAAGTTACCCACGCGACATCGAAACGGATCTCCGAGTGTGCCGGGACTGCGGTGTGGACGCGCTGTTCGCACCCTCCGATGCCGAGCTCTACCCGCGACCGCCAGCTGCGACTGTGTCTGTCGACGGGCTGGCCTCGACGTTATGCGGCGCGAGCCGTCCCGGGCATTTTCGGGGGGTCGCGACCGTGGTGCTGAAGATTCTGAACATTGTCCAGCCAGAGTTCGCTTGCTTCGGCGAGAAGGACTACCAGCAGCTCGCGATCATCCGGCGGCTGGTCGAGGACACGAACGTCCCGGTCGAAGTGGTGGGAGTCCCGACCGTTCGGGAGCCGGACGGCCTGGCGCTCAGTTCCCGCAACGTGCTCCTCAGTGCGGCCGAGCGGGCGGCAGCCCCGGTGCTGGTGCGGACGCTCCGGGCGGTTCGAATTGCCATCAAAGACGGGCGTGCCGACGCACGGGAGCTCTGCGCCCGGGCCCGCCGGAACCTTAGGGCCGAGCCGCTGCTCCGGCTGGACTACTTCGAGATCGTCGATCCGGACTCCTTGCAGCCGATGGACCGGATCGACCGTCCAGTCAGGATCGCCGTAGCGGCGTTCCTCGGGTCGACCCGCCTGATCGACAATCTCCCGGCATCGCCGCCGAGGGCGCGATAATGGCGCCGATGCGTCGAATCCTGCTCTTCGTCTACTGTCTCGGGCTCCTGGCACCGGTCGCGGCCACAGCCGCACCGAACATTCTGCTGCTGTTTGCAGACGACCTCGGATACGGGGATCTGGGGGTTTTCGGGAATCCCGTGATCCGGACTCCGAACCTGGATCGGCTCGCGGCCCAGGGCCTGCGCATGACGTCGTTCTACTCCGCGCCCTCGTGCGTTCCCGCGCGCGTGCAGCTGCTCCTGGGCCGCTATCCGAGCCGGGCCGCCGTTAACCGGACCAGCGTCGGGGGGGACGGCGGTATCCCGTCCCGCTTCACGACCTTGCCTCAAGCCCTGCGGGCAGCGGGATACCGGACGGCGATGGCCGGCAAGTGGCATCTCGGCTACGCCCGGGAGGAACTGCTGCCTGTTGGCAAGGGCTTCGACCGGTGGTTCGGCCTGCCGTACTCCAACGACATGATCAAGCCGTGGGTGCAGACTGACGAGCCGCTGTGGCTGTACCGCGATGCCGAGAGGGTCGAGCATCCGGTCGATCAGGACCAGCTTACGGTGCGCTACACGGCCGAGATCGCCGAGGTGATCCGCGAGGAGTCGGACAAGCCTTTCTTCGCGTACCTGGCCTACAACATGCCCCACTTGCCGCTGCGGACCGCCGGACGGTTCCGCGGAACGTCGCGGGCAGGGCTCTACGGCGACGTGATCGAGGCGATCGATTGGTCGGCCGGCGAGCTGTTGCGCGCGTTGGACGAGACCGGAAAGCGCGACGAGACGATCGTGATCTTCACCAGCGACAACGGTCCGTGGCTCAATCTCCCCGACCGCATGCTGTCAGGCGGCGTGGTCCCGTGGCATGCCGGCTCGCCGGGATCTCTGCGCGGCTACAAGCACACCACCTACGAAGGAGGTGTCAGGGTGCCGCTGATCGTGCGGTGGCCGGGCGCCGTGGAGCCCGGCACGATCACGGCGGAAATGGCCGCGACCCTCGACATCTACGCCACCCTGATCGCGGCGGCGGGTGGGGAACTGCCATCGGGAAGCGACGGTCACGATCTCTCTGACCTCTGGGCGGGCCGCACCGCACAGTCCCCGCGCCGGGAATTCGTCTACCACCGCGGCAGCCAAGTGCAGGGCATCCGGGTTGGCCCCTGGAAGCTGCGCACGATCGAGGGCGACGAACTGTTCCATCTCGACATGGATCCGTCCGAACGCTTCAACGTGGCGGGCGAGCAGCCTGAGATCGTGGCTGCTCTGAGGGATCGCTTGGGCAGGTACCAGGCCAGTGTGGCGGCCGAGGAAGGCGGACAGGCTTCCCAGTGAGCCAGCGGAAGGCCTGTTGCAGTGCAGGTCCGGCGGCTAGCGGGGAGTTTCCTTCGCTGTGCAGCTTCGCTCCCACGGATCACAATCACAGGAAGCGTTTGACTACTGAGGTACGCGTCGAAGCCTGACCGGCAAGATGCACTCTCGGGCAGCGCAGACTGCAGGCTCGAATCAGGACCTGTCGCATCGCCTGGGCAAGCTCCGGCGGCAGAAACGCTACTTTCCGGTCTCGTCCGCGGGTGTGGCGGGCCCGGGCCATGAGTCGCAGTCAGAGAGACCGGCTGCGAGCGGGCCTCTGCTCCTGTCGAACGAACTGAGCCGAAGCGGAATCGACCGCGACCGCAAACGGGCATTGCGATACTGAAGCGGTCTTGCGCTTCTTCAACACGGAAGGGCCTGTGGTCGCTGCCCGCCACTACTGCGTAGAGCCACTGGCTCGCGTCGATTTCGATCACATGCTCGCGCTGATCGACTGGCAGAAGTACTTCGTACTGCACGCTCCCCGCCAGACCGGCAAGACATCGACGCTCCTGGCACTCCAGCGTTACTTGAATGACCAAGGAACGTATCGTTGCCTCTACGTCAACTTCGAGGCTGGGCAGACCGCGAGAGACGACACGGGCCGGGCCATGCAGACCCTGCTGGCCCGAATGGCGTCGAGGGCGCAGGATGTGCTGCAGGACGACTTCATCGCCAAGACGGAATCGCAGGTCCTGCGCGAGTCTGGTCCCGATGCGGCATTGAGCGACATGCTCGTCAACTGGTCGAAGATCAGCGACAAGCCGCTCGTGTTGTTGATTGACGAGATCGACGCGCTCCATGGCGACTCCCTCCTCTCCGTACTGCGGCAGCTGCGCTCGGAATACGACCGCCGTCCCACCCACTTCCCACAAAGCGTGATTCTGTGCGGAGTCCGCGATGTCAGGGACTACCGGATCTACTCGTCGCATAGTGGGACTCACGTCATGGGCGGCAGCGCGTTCAACATCAAGGCGGAATCCATGCGCCTCGGCGACTTCTCAGAGGATGATGTGCGCTCCTTACTGGCCCAGCACACCGCCGAGACTGGCCAGGCTTTCGAGGATGCTGCGATCGAGCGGGTGTGGGACCTCACCCGCGGCCAGCCATACCTTGTCAATGCGCTCGCCTACCGTGCCTGCTTCAGCGACCCGGCCGGGGCCGACCGGACACGGCAGATTCGATCCCGAGCGATCGACGACGCGAAGGAGAGCATGATCTTGGACCGGGTGACGCACCTCGACCAATTGACCGACAAGCTCAGGGAGGACCGAGTGCGGCGGGTGATCGAGCCGCTGCTAGCCGGCACCACGTTCGGTGGCGAATTGTCGGAGGACGATCTAGCGTACTCGGAGGACCTAGGCTTGATTCGCAGGAACGGCGGTGTCGAAATGGCCAATCCGATCTACCGAGAAGTGGTGCCGCGGCAGCTGACGTACGTCCAGGAGCGTTCAATCCTCCACGAGACTGCTTGGTACGTTCGCCCGGACGGCAGCCTGGACATCTCGAAGCTGATGGAGGCATTCCAAGGCTACTGTCGGCAGAACGCAGAGCACTGGCCGGATCGTTTTTCGTACAAGGAAGCAGGGCCGCAGTTGCTGCTGCAGGCCTTCCTCCAGCGGATCGTAAATGGCGGGGGGAGCTTGGAACGTGAGTACGGATTGGGGCGCGGGCGCACGGACATCCTGATTCTCTGGCCGGCCGGGCCGGGCCGGGATCCGACTCTCGTCGAAAGGCATGTGATCGAGTGCAAGGTGGTACGGGAAGGCCGTCGCGTGGAGAGCGTAATCTCGGAAGGCTTGGAGCAGACGGCCGCATCCGTGGACCGCTGCGGGGCTGCGACAGGGCATTTGGTTGTCTTCGACGCGCGGACGGGCCGTACTTGGAAGGAGCGGGTCTTCCAGCGCGAAGAGGTGGCCAGCGGAAGGGTGATCACCGTCTGGGGCATCTAGTGCTCGGGATTCCGAAATCCTAGCGTCGTGTCGCTCAGGGCCTTCGACTGGTATGGCGCCTAACGACCGGTGGTCATGGTGCCTCCACTACTGACCGGCACCGGAAACGAGTTCATCGATCCCTGGGAGCGCTCATATCCGTAACGTCGGCATCGCGCTTGGAGAGACAAGCAACTCCTTTCCGGACCGACCGAGGTGGCTGAATGGCATCCGACCTGCCTCGTTTGAAATCCACTCCTTCCTTGGCAACCAGGCCGCCTACGAATCGCTGATTCGATTCTTCAGATCGGCGACTTGTTCCTCCAGCCTCAATCGAGCCCGACGTTCCTCTTCTAGCTCCTGCTCGGCTTCCCGAAGCGCCTCTGCATCCTCTTGGTGAATTCGGAGGTCCCTGCCCGTTTGCGGATCCCGAAACCGCACGAGTCTACCCTCCGGGCGTAGCAGGAGCCCGAGTGCCTCGCTCTCCAACTGCCGGCTAGGCTGGCGGCTCACCCCACACTCCACGTATGCCCTCCCCCACAGCCGGTAGCCCGCCAATTCGCCATCACCGTCTTCGTCGGCATCCTCCACACCTCCTGGATCGAATACGAAGTACTCGCGAACCCCAAGATCCGCATATAGGTCCCGCTTTTCCCTGCGATCCCGCTTGCGCGAGGACGTCGAACTGACTTCGAGCACGAATTCGGGCGGCTTGCCCTCCTCCCACAGCTTGTAACTCGGCCGCCTGCGCACCTCCACACCGAATACCACCATCAGATCAGGCGCCACGGAAGTGTTCGGATCGCCCTCCACGTAGTACAGCAGCAAGTCACTGGCAATGTATGGCTGCTCGGCAGGCTTGTAATGCTGCTGCAGCGCTCCGAAGGCAGCACGGATGGCGTAGGCCTGTACCTCGTTTTCTGCCATGGGCAAGCCGTCTGAGTCTGGATATTCGACCTTGGCCGGCCAGACGCCGGCCGGGCGCTGCTCGATTCTGCGATCCTCGTCCACGCCGACCTTGCCTGCGGCAGCCCGTTGCAGGGGAAGTATAGCAGCGGGTTTGCGTATTCTTGGGTGCCGATGGCGGTGACAAGTGAACACCTGTGCCGGTGCCTTCATCTGGGCCCAGACTCGCTCGCGTTGGCGGAGAGTGCTCGCTCCAGACACCGATTTCCTTTGACTGCAACGAGTC
Source organism: Bryobacterales bacterium (assembly GCA_965263255.1). Lineage (GTDB taxonomy): Bacteria > Acidobacteriota > Terriglobia > Bryobacterales > UBA6623 > VXMF01. The sequence continues at coordinate 3,071,412 of CBDHHA010000008.1, read as the reverse complement.
GAGGGGCAATGAGCGGCCGTCATCGAAGGAAGCCCCCTGCAGGACAGGGCGCTATTCCGGCATCGGCGGATGGCCCCAGGCCCTAGGCCGTGGCGTGAAGCCTCGCTCGCCCCACGGATTCCAGCCCGGTCGACCCTCTTGCGGGTGCGTACTAGGGCCGACGGTGCTATCGACGAGAGTCTTCCCTCGAGCCGACCCTTCGTAATGGACAGCAGGGCCGACGGGGCTCTGCGCGCAAGCGGTAGTGGCTGGCAAGTTAGGTGCAAGTCGAGATCGGACAGCACGCGGCTGCACGCTCCAGCATTTCGCAAGTGGCTGGTTCACTCTTTCCGGCAGTGATGCTGTTCGCCTCACCTCCGGAGTTCCAGCCCTTGACGTGTCCGGCAATTCCGTTTCGGCCATTCGGGCTAACATGGCAGAGGCATGCCCCGTTCTTGGAGGTTGACTATGCGGGTGGGCTTGCTCGCAGCGGGCGTGCTGCTCTCGAACAGCCCCGCGGCGCCAGCCTCCTCTGCATCGTCGCCAACGGTTGACCGCGATCCCAGCCCAGAGGCCGCAGGGACAGTTGCGACAGTGGAGTTCCGGGGCCGTCGGCTCTCCTATTCCGTCGTCGACGGCATGGCTGTGCATGCTGGCGATATGGTCCTGGGGCGTATCGAAGACATGCTTCAACCCGCGCCGATCGATGCCACGGATGCCCTGATTCCGCGCCCTCGGGCGGTATCCGCAGTCGATTCGAACTATCGCTGGCGCGGTGGGGTCATTCCGTACTTGATCGACGCGGCGCTCCCGGATGAGGAGACCCAGAAGATACGCGAGGCCATCGAACGATGGAACTCCCAGACTGTGATCAGCCTGACCAACCGAACCGTGGAACCGGACTACGTGCAATTCCTAGCGTCAGCCGTTGGGCAGTGTCGAGCGGATGTGGGAATGAGGGGCGGTGCGCAGGGCGTTTACGTTCCCCTGCGCGGATGCTCGGTGGATGCGTATGTCCACGAGATCGGCCATGCATTGGGCCTGTGGCATGAACACCAGCGAGAGGACCGAGACAACTTCGTGACTGTGCTCGAGGACTCGCTGGACCTGTCGCAGATGCACTCCTATTCGGCCGTGCATCCGGTTGACGGGCCGTACGACTACGCATCGGTAATGCACTATTCCCTGGAGGCGAATTCGATCGGACCGGGCACCGCGATGGAAACCGTCCCTCCGGGGATGGCCGTGCCATTCAAGGCAATCTCGTTCGGGGACATTGACGGGGTGGCACGTCTGTACGGGCAACCGCCGTCCGGCACCGTGATTTCAACGAATCCCCCGGGCTTGGAACTGGTAGTAGACGGAATCCCTCAAACCGCCCCCGTCACAGTCAACTGGGCGGACGGGAGTGTCCACACTCTCGAGGCGCCTGTCTCGCAAGTGATCGACGGCAGCCGGTTCCTCTTTGGCCGGTGGAACCTAGGCCCGGAACGCATCAGAACGGTTGTCGCAGGGCCGGACCTAACTTGGGTCGAAGCCAACTTCATCGTGCAACACCAGGTTCCGCATGCTGTGGTGCCGGAGGGGGCTGGTACCGTTCGGTTGGAACCGCCGTCGACAGATGGCTACTACACGGTTCGCACCCCAATCCAGGCAGTGGCAACGCCAAGCCCGGATAGCGGGTATCAGTTCTGGCAGTGGCGCGGCACGCTTTGGGGCCATCATGGACGGGCCTCGAGTCCGGCTAGGTTGCGAGTCGATCGGCCTGAGCTTGCACTCGAGGGCCTATTCACTCGGCGACCCTTGGTGCGGATCGAGTCGGATCTGGATCCATTCCTCCTCCACCTCGACGGAGACTTCCGCTACGGTCCTTTTGCTGTCGCCGCCGACGTGCCGGATCGATCGATCCTAGTCGCTGTGGACGAGTCCCGAGGCGTGCCTAACGTCGTCGGCCGTCGCTACAGGTTTCAGAGCTGGAGCGACGGAGGTGCCATCTCTCACCGGGTGTTCCTGTCTCCCGATACTGGGACGATCAAGGTCAACCTCGATGAGCAGGTTCGATTGACTGTCCTGCCATCTAGGCCTGACGGTGGAACGATCAGCGCGGATCCGCCCTCGCAAGACGGCTACTACAGCAAGGGATCTACGGTGCACCTGACCGCGCATCCCAACGAAGGCTGGGAGTTCGCGGGCTGGACAGGCGGCGCGGACAGTTTCGAGCCCTCAGTCAGCGTCGTTGCAGACAGGCCAATTCATATGGAGGCACGATTCTCGCGGACCCGCAGGCTGGTGGCGGGCACCACGCAGCCTGTGGAGTATCCGTCAGACAACTACACCTTCAACATCTTCGATGAGGATCTCGGATACCGCGTTCACGTACCCCGGAACGCAACACAACTACAGGTCGAATTCGAGTCGTCGACCTCAGGGGCGGAAGTCGACCTGTTCGTGACATCCGGCTCGGACGCCCTGCGTTGGAACTACGGCCCGGACCGCAGCACACCCGAATTCCGTGCCGATCACCGGTCCACACTGCCTGGCGCCAGCGAGTCTGTTGTGATCTCGTACGAGTCCACGCCCCCGCTCGTGCCCGGACAGGCCTATTTCATTTCTCTGGTCCGGTTCGGAGCATTCACCGGAGTTGATGGCTCGCTCGTTGCGAACGTACGGACCAGCGCCGCGGGCACCCCATCCGCTACAGCCAGCCCGCGCGCATTCTCGTTCGTGGCTCCTTTCGGTTCGGTTCCGCAGGCCCAGACAATGCGGCTGCGGAACGATGGCGTCGGGCTGGTTCGCTATACCGTCACCTCCGATAGCCCGTGGTTGGCTGTTCTACCGGCAGAAGGGGCAATAGCGCCCGGTCAGACCTCGGAGATCACCATCTCGCCCGCCACTGGCGGACTGGCGCCCGAAGTCTATCGGGCCAGCCTGGAGATCCAACTGACCGTGCCCGCCCCCGAGGCGACGGGCCAGGGGGATCAGCAATATACCCGTCCGATCTCCGTTCCCGTCACGGCTGTCATCGTCGACGAGTGAAGGGAAACGGCTCGTTCATTGCGCCTGCGCCGATGGCCGCAAGCGCATTCCCGCTGAATCGACCCCCGCCGCGCTTGGCAGCCTCAGGTGCCGGGTCACTTGCTCCCGCTGAGGGGCAGTGGAATGGCGTGCCCTTCGCTAGCCGACAGCTTGGCTGCCTCAAGGATCTGGACAGCGTTCACATTCAGGTCCAGGGCAACGATGTGCTCGAGCGGCTGCCCACTGGCCACCCGGTCGATCATGTACCGGACCGGATGGCTGGCTTTGGCGTCGAGAGGTGCAGAATCTATCTCAACTTGAGGAGTTCGCGTGCCCCGGTGGGTGAGCGATTCACGATCCATCGCCAGGCTCCCCTCGTGGCCGAATATCTCCAGTTGCTGGAATCCGCGGGGCAGGTTCCAGCTTCCTTCGAAGATTCCCACCGCATGCGGGTAGGACAGCACCATCACCGCGTTGTCCTCGACTTTCGGGAACCGCTCCGGCTGGAGGCTGTGCGTGGTGGCGTAGACCTGGCTCGGCAGGCCGAGGTGCCATACCGCCCAGGTCGCAGAGTAGATTCCGAAGTCGACTAGCGATCCGGCGCCGTTGGCGGCCGGATCAGTGAGCCAGTCGAAGAACACCTTGCGCCGGAGGTCCCGCGGCGCGGGGCCTCTGTTGCCGACCAGGCCGTGCAGCCGCCACACCTTCCCGACCTTGCCGGCCTCCGCTTGGCGCCTCATCTCGTGATTGGAGGCCCACCATGCCATCTGATAGTTCGTCATCACCTCAATGCCGTGTTTCCGGGCCAGCTCTTGGATCCGCACGGCGTCCGAGTACGTGCCCGCCAGCGGCTTCTCGAAGATCACGTGTATGCCGAGAGGGGCTAGGAACTCGACCATCTCCAGATGCCGGTTATTCTCGACGAACGCCCAGACGATCTCCGGCTTCCTGGACCTCACGAACTCGCGATAGTCGGACTCGAAGTGCGCGTCCGGCTGGACCTTCCTGGCTTCTTGGACGAGGCCTTCGATGGATTCGGCAACACCGACGAACTCGGCCTCCTTGATTTCCGTGACCTCGGCCAGTTGCCGCCAGCTGTGACCGTGCCGCAGACCGACAAAGCCGACCCTGACGCCCGCCGCGAGGGCGTCGGAAGCAACCAGCAGCGGGAGTGCCATCAGAGCGACCTTGCTGGCGAATGGAATGCACCGTCCAAGCATGACGGCCATTGTCCCAAATGGCACGTCTGAGCCGGGGTCGCTGCTCGCGACACCCCCCGCCCAGATCGCGATTCCCGAGCCGTACGTCTGGTTAGAATTGTGTATGGTCACGGAGCCGCTGCCCCTAGCTCTGACATTCGACGACGTACTCTTGCTGCCGGCCTACAGCGAGGTGCTGCCGACCGAAGTGGACACCGGCACTCGCGTGTCGCGGGGACTGTCCATCAAAATTCCGATTCTCAGCGCCGCCATGGACACGGTCACCGAGTCCAGGCTGGCAGTGGCTCTCGCTCGCCAAGGCGGCATCGGCATCATCCACCGCAACATGTCGATCGAGAGGCAGGTGGAAGAGGTGGACAGGGTCAAGCGCAGCGAATCGGGGATGATCGTTGACCCGATCACGATCTCCCCGGACCGGAAGATTCGCGACGCGCTGGACCTGATGGCCCGCTTCCGAATTTCCGGCGTTCCCGTCACCGATGGGAACAAGCTGGTCGGGATCCTCACCAACAGGGACCTGCGTTTCGAGAAGCGTCTCGACCTGCAGGTCGGGGAGGTGATGACCAAGGACAACCTTGTCACCGTCCCGGTCGGGACGACCTTGGAGGACGCGGAGAATCTGCTCCACCAGCACCGGATCGAGAAGCTTCTCGTAGTCGACTCCGAGGGCTGCCTGAAGGGCCTGATCACGGTGAAGGACATCCAGAAGAAGCGAGAGTATCCGAATTCTGCGAAGGACTCACAGGGGAGGCTCCTGGTCGGGGCCGCGGTTGGCGCCAAGGGTGACTACTTCGAGCGGGCCCAGGAACTCGCCGCCAAGAATACGGATGTCATTGTGATCGACACGGCCCACGGCCACTCCGGACGTGTCGCAGAGGCTGCCAAGCGCCTGCGGAAGGCCTTGCCGGACCTGCAGCTCGTTGTGGGCAACGTTGCTACGGCAGAGGCTACCCGCGACCTGATCCGCCTCGATGTCGATGGGGTGAAGGTCGGCATCGGGCCGGGCTCGATCTGCACAACCAGGATCGTTACGGGGGCCGGCGTGCCGCAGATCTCGGCGGTGGCCGAGTGCGTCAAGGCAGCGGAAGGGTCGGACGTGCCGATCATCTCCGACGGTGGAATCAAGTACTCGGGCGACCTCTCGAAGGCCATTGCCGCCGGGGCCCACTCGGTGATGGTCGGTGGCCTCTTCGCTGGGACGGAGGAAAGTCCCGGGCAGACCGTGCTGTATCAGGGCCGGACCTACAAGACGTACAGGGGCATGGGATCGATCGGTGCGATGCAGGAGGGAAGCGACCGCTACGAGACTTCGGAATCGCCTGGCAAGCTGGTGCCGGAGGGAATTGAGGGCCGGGTACCCCACAAAGGGCTTCTCGGCGACCTGGTGCACCAGCTCGTCGGTGGTCTTCGCGCGGGGATGGGCTATTGCGGGTGCCGGGACATCAAGCAGATGCGGACCGCGACCCGTTTCGTGCGGATCTCGCCCGCAGGACTCCGGGAAGCCCATGTGCACGATGTCCTTATCACGACCGAGGCACCGAACTACCAGGTGGAACACAGGTAGATGGTGTACAGGAGACCCCGGAGGACGACCGCGCAAATTGGTCGACTCAGGAATCAAGGTACCTGTTACCATGACCAACGTCACAGCGTGTCACGCCGACTCGGCGTAATTCGATGCCTCATCCGGCCGGCCAACCACCCATCTTCCGACCATTCGCATCTTCTCATGCAGTCCTACCAATCGAATCCGCTTTCCATCGCCTCAAGGGTCTCCCGTCAACGTAAGATAGCGTGTACAGTAAGCGACATGCGGAATCGACACAGTGATCAGCTTGGAGGACGCAGTCTTGAAGGATCACGATTGCGCTGAGGTCAACGATGAAACTCATTTCTGTTGAGATCAGTTCATTCCGTGCGATCCAATCTACTCTACCCATCAATTTCACTCCCAAGTTTCCCAATGTCACTGTGTTTCATGGTGCAAACGCACACGGGAAGACCACAGTTCTCGAGGCCATTGCAATCGGCCTCAGCGAATTTGTTAAGGACTTTTCTGGCAGGGAGTGTGCGCTGGTAGAGGACCTGAACCCCGACAGCAAGATCAAGGTCACTGCTCAACACGACAATAGCCGCGTTCAGTGGAGCATTCCAACCTCAGACAACGAAGCGAAGCAATATGGACCACAGTGGGGAAAATCAATTGCGAAGAATCTTGCTAAGACCATTACCGAGCAGACCCCAATCGACATGCCACTCCTGTTCAAGTACTACGGAGTGCAACGCATGATCACTGATGAGCGAGTCGGCGTGCCAGGGGCCCAAGCTAAGGCGGATCGAAATTTGGCACACTATCTATCGTGCTCGGGTGATGTCAAATTCTCGAACTTTATCGGCTGGTTTGCTGAGAAGCACTATGCGGAAATGATACAAAGAAATGAGTTACACGATTTCAGCTATACTTTGCCCGAATTAGACGGTGTTCGTAAGGCACTAGAGACGATGATACCGGAGCTTTCTGATCCCAGAATAGATATCGATTCGGAGGCCAGAGAGGCGCGATTCTTTGTCAACGAGAGATGCACGGATACCAACTCAGTTGATGCAAAACGAATCTCAGACCTCGCCGGAGGATATCAAGTGATGCTTGCCCTTGTGGGAGACTTGGTGTTACGAATGATGCAGGCAAACCCGCATAAGAAGAATGCTCTTGAATCTGAGGCGATCGTGCTCATCGATGAAGTGGACTTGCACCTGCACCCTAAATGGCAGCAAAGAGTTATTCCCGACCTTACTCGAACTTTTCCGAACACGCAATTCATCGTCTCGACTCACAGCCCTCAAGTGCTTACCACGTTGAGACCGGAGCAAGTATATTTGTTGAACCGGCTCGACACCGGCGTTGAGTGTAGACAAGCCGACAATGTCTGGACATTCGGAGCCAAGGCAGGAGATGTACTCGAGGAGGTTATGGATGTGCCTCAGCGACCAGATGAGAATGAGTTCTCGAAGAAGTTTGACGAGTACAAGAGCCTGATCAATAAGGGAGAAGGCGAAACGAATAAGGCACTCAAGCTTCGGAGTCAGCTCGAACGCTGGTCGCCAAGGGATCCCGGACTTCGTACGGCAAAGCTGGAGATCATCAGACGTAGAGTACTTGGGAGTTGAGGGCGGACGTTGTGAAAAGGATTCGTTGTATGGACTCCGTAAGTGATGAAATCGAGGCTTATTTATATGATGCCGGAAGCTGTCCGAGTTGGGATGGATTCAAGAGTCATAAGAGAGGAGAATCGTTCAAGAAACTTAGGGATTCCTTAGTCCAGAATCAACATAATCTATGTGCATATTGCGAGATCGATCTTATTGAATCCGATAGACAGATTGAACACTTCATTCCAAGAAGTGACCCCCTCGACGGGAAAAACTCCGAACTTGAGATTACCAACCTATTGGCTTGCTGTCAAGGTGGCTCAAAGAGGCAATATTCAACGCAAACCGGTCGTCGTAGTGTAGATCGGTACCTCGAGCCGGTTGCGGATAACCTGAGCTGTGGCCAGGCAAAAGGTAATGCAAAACTACCGCAGGACCCATGGGAAGTGCCGAGCTCTCCGTCTTTATTCATGGTCGAATTCGATGGAACTATTCGCCCTGAATCCGGCAGTTGTGAGGAAGTTAACGTTCCCGTTGAAATTGTGTCAAGAACAATCGAAATCTTGGGCTTGAATGTAGATCGCTTGCGACGTGCTCGAGAGCGTTACTGGGAAGACTTGTTGGATAAGACTGGTGATTTCATCCAGGATAGCGAAAAACTGCAGTCGATGGCGAGCCATATGCTGATTCCCAATAGGGGAGGTACACTCGAACCATTCTTCACAACGACAAGGTCGTTCTTAGGTTCCGACGCGGAGTCCGTTCTTGACCGGTCACATGGGGCGTGGATTTGAGATCCGATGCGACGCGGGACTGGCCGATGAATGGGAGCCCTTTTCCTGGGTTGGCATCTCGTACTGCAGCTTACAGTATGGTGCAGTTTGCGCTGATTGCATTCCGCCATTGAGGGAGTAGGCTACTTACAGATCTTGCGGAGGGGGACGGCCTCACCTCTTGCTGATCGCGCAACGCACTGCTGCGATGGCATTCTCGGCGAAGCCAAGGAGACCCACATGGCGTCCGACGGTTGATGCTACGGCGTCTTCCGAGTTGGCGCAGATCGAGTGACTTGGGACGGTCAAGCGGCCCGGAACAAGGAGTGGCGCGCTCTTGACGGTGGATCTGGTGCTCCCTTCCGAGCCCTGCCGCGGTCCCGCTTGAGCTCCTGCCGTCCGGTTGTGTTCGATTTCGTGGCGATTGTCGATGGACCCCCTGTTGCGACGTTCCTCTCCGGCAGATCGGTTTGCGCAGCTGTCCGCGATTCTTCATGGCATACTCAGGATGGAGAGTCCAGGAAGAGAGGCTGGCATGCCGGGGTCCGAGTGTCCCGCCTTCTATACTCCTGTATCTCCCATCGGTCAACCATGGAACTCGCCATTCATTGCAAGCCCGCTCTCTCTCACGGCCTCGCACTTCTTTGCTTCATCTGCTTGCTGGCTGGCTCCCTCGGGGCCCAGATCGAGATCCCGTACGACAAGTTCGTGCTCGACAACGGCCTGACCCTGCTGGTCCACGAGGACCGCAAGGCCCCCATCGTGTCGGTCAATGTCTGGTACCACGTTGGCTCGAAGAACGAGAAGCCCGGCAAGACCGGCTTTGCCCACCTGTTCGAGCACTTGATGTTCAACGGCTCGGAGAACTTCAACGACGACTACTTCCAGGCGCTAGAGCGCGTCGGGGCGACCAATCTCAACGGCACTACCAACCAGGACCGGACCAACTACTTCCAGGACGTGCCCCGTCCGGCGCTGGACCTGGTGCTGTGGATGGAGTCCGATCGCATGGGCAACATGCTCGGAGCGGTCGATCAGGCCAAGCTGGACGAGCAGCGCGGCGTAGTGCAGAACGAGAAGAGGCAGGGCGAGAACCAGCCCTACGCCATCGCTTACGAGCTGATCACGAAGAACACATATCCGAAGGGCCACCCCTACTCTTGGACGGTGATCGGGGAGATGGAGGATCTCGACGCCGCCTCGCTCGAGGACGTCCACGAATGGTTCCGAACCTATTACGGAGCGGCCAACGCGGTCATCTCCATCGCCGGGGACATCGCGCCCGAGGAGGCCCGCCAGCTGGTTGAGCGTTACTTCGGGAACATACCGGCCGGTCCGCCCGTCGCCCGTCACCGGGCATGGATCGCCCGGAGAACCGGCGAGCAGAGGCAGGTCGCCGAGGACCGGGTCCCCCAAGCCCGCGTCATGAAGGTCTGGAACGTGCCCCAGTGGGGAACGAGGGAGGCCGTGCTGTTGGACCTCGCCACGGACGTGCTCGCGTCGGGAAAGAGCTCGCGCTTGTACAAGAGACTCGTATACGAGGATCAGATCGCGACGGATGCATCCGCGTACCTCAGCGCCAGCGAGATTGCCGGGCAGGTTCTCCTGCAAGGGTCCGCCCAGCCCGGGGGCGACTTGGCTGCGGTCGAAGCGGCACTCGACGAGGAGCTTGCCAGGTTCATCAGCGAAGGGCCTTCCGAGGAGGAGCTCGAGCGCGTCCAGACGGCCCACAAGGCGCGTTTCATTCGCGGTGTGGAGCGAATTGGCGGCTTCGGCGGAAAGTCGGACATCCTAGCCCGCAACGAGGTCTACGCAGGGGATCCGTCCCACTACAAGAAGATGCTCGCCTGGGCTGAGGAGGCCACCGCGGAGGAGATCCGGGGCGTTGCCGCCCAGTACCTCTCGGACGGCGTGTACGTGCTCGAGATCCATCCGGCGCCGGAGCGAAGTGTTTCCGAGAACGAGGTCGACCGCTCCAAGCTTCCGTCGTCCGAGGGTTTTCCCGAATTCAAGTTCCCCGAGACAACCGAGGTTACGCTCTCGAACGGCCTTCGGGTCGTTCACGCGTCCGTGCGCTCCATCCCGACCGTCGAGATGTCCCTCGTTCTCGATGCCGGATACGCGGCGGACCACGGCGGGATTTCAGGCTTGGCGAAGATGACTGCAGGGATGCTCGACGAGGGCACCCAGAAGTACGATTCGCTGGCATTCGGCGACGAGGCGACCCGGCTGGGCGCTCGCATCAGCGCCTCGGCGTCCCTAGACACTGCCACGGTCTCGCTCTCCGCCCTCACGGAGAGGCTGGCGGAATCGCTCGATCTGTACGCCGAGGTCATCCTCCGCCCGTCGTTCCCCGAGCAGGAACTGGAGCGCCTCAAGCGATTGGCGGTCGCCGGCATCCGGCAGGAGATGTCGACGCCGGTAGCCACCGGAATGCGGCTGCTGCCCGGCCTTCTCTACGGATCGGATCACCCGTATTCGGGACCGTTGACGGGAAGCGGGTCCGTAGAGTCCGTCAGTTCCATGACACGGGACGACGTAGTCGACTTCTACCGCAGTTGGTACCGTCCCGACAAGGCCACGCTGTTCGTAGTCGGCGATGTGTCCCTGGACGAGCTCCGGCCGATGCTCGAGGAGCGGTTCGGCGGCTGGCAGGGCCGAGGCGATGCGCCCGGGCTGGACCTGGCCGAGGTGCCGATGCCGGACGCTCGCTCGGTGTACATGGTGGACAAGCCGGGCGCGCTGCAGTCCGTGATCTTCGCCGGCCTGCCGGCACCGCCGACCAACAACCCGAACGAAATCCCGATCGAGATTATGAACAGCATCCTCGGCGGCAGCTTTACCTCGCGGATCAACATGAACCTGCGCGAGGACAAGCACTGGAGCTACGGCGCACGCAGCATGCTGTTCGACGCCGTCGGTCCGCGGCTGTTCATGGCCTACGCTGCGGTGCAGACGGACAAGACCAAGGAATCGATGGTCGAGATCGACCGCGAACTGCGCGACATTCTCGGATCGCGGCCGCCCGAGCCCGAAGAGCTCTCCAAGGCCCAGAAGAACCGGACCCTGCGTCTCCCCGGCCAGTACGAGACCAAGCGGGCTGTCCTGGGCGCGCTTCGCGAAATCGAGACCTACGACCTGCCCGCAGATTACTTCGAGACGTACGCGGGCAAGGTCCGTGCGCTGGAACTACCCGAAATCGGGCGCGCGGCCAAGGCCATTGTCCACCCCGATCGACTGGTCTGGGTGGTGGTTGGCGACCTTTCCAAGATCGAAGAGGGAGTTCGCGAACTGGCGTTCGGCCGGAACCACCGGCTCAGCCCGGAAGGCGAAGTCCTCGAGTGAGGCTTACTTCTCGGCCGGTGCCGAGCCGATCCTGCTGAGATCGGTCGATCCGAGGTTCATCAGTGGCAGGCCCATGCCGCTGCCAATGGCCGACAGCGCCTCGAAGTCCACCGGCCCCATGATCTTGACCAGCGTCACCTCGCCGGCGTCGCTGGAGACCACCGAAATCCCGGCAACTTCCTCGTTGGCATGGAACGAATAGACCGAAAGGGTCTCCGGCTTCTTGCGATCCTCGGTTTCGATCACTCGCACCCAGCCGTCCTCGGTGAGCCGCTTGTGGACCGGGGCCACATCGTCCTCGCTGGGCGGCGAGCCCCTGAACCTGTATGTGCGGCGATAGACGGCTGTCAGTCCGCTCATGAAGCTCTTGACGGGGTTCGTGACGTTCTTCCTGAGGGCCAGCAGCTTCTTTGCCTGCTCGAGTGACCGGCCCCATAGGTTGACCTTCACGACCTCGTCCGCCTTCGCCTCCAGGTCCGAGAATTCGAGAGCTGCTTCCGAAGCCTCGTCCTGGGCGTGCAACGCCCCGTTTACGCCGACGAGAAGCAGGGCTGCAAGCAGTCCGGCCGGAGTTCTGAGGAATGAAATTCTAGTCATCTCGACTCTCCTGAATCGGCGAGAGTGCCGCCTCCTGCGCCTTGTTCCACTTCAGGCCCGCAAGCTGCAGCGCCTCCGCCAGTTCCAGCTCTGCACCGTGGAGGGCGGTGGCCTCCGGATCGTCTCGGTCCTGCCGCTGCGGCCCGACCAGCAGCACGATTCCGGCAATCCCTGCGGCCGCGCACGTTCCGAGCGTCCATGCGACGCGCGGCAATGGCCAGGCGAACCGCACGGCCGGGGCGGATCGCGCCGGTCCGCGGGCGGACTCGGCCCGCACTGCATCCATCACCCTGCCACGCAGGTAGGACGGAACCCGGCGGCGCGCCAGAACGAGCCGCAAGGCCGCCTCGAGCAGTCCGCTATCTTCCGGCTGGCGCATAGCAAACCTCCGTCTTCAAGTGGGCAACCTTCGGGCGCAGCCGGATGAGAGAGCGTCGCAGCAAGGTTTTGACCGTATTGACTGGAATGCTCATCGCATCCGCGATTTCGCTCAGCTTCAGGTCCTCTTGGAAGCGCAGGATGACAACCATCTGCATCTTTGCGGGCAGTTCCTTGATCCGCTCCTCGAGTTCCTCCCTGAGGATGGGATCGTGCTCGACAGCCTCGACTTCCGGCTCTCTCACCGAATCCAGGTCGAGGTGCGGCCGGAACTTCTTGCGCCTCGAACGATCGATGCACTTGCGCGTGACAGTCTGGCGCAGCCAATTCACCAAGTGTGTGTCCGACTCGAGCTTGTGCAAGTTGCGGAACAGCTCCAAGTATGCGTCCTGCGCGAGGTCCTCGGCGATCGACCGGTTGCGAAAGAAGTTGAAAGCAAGGCTGAAGACCATGCCCTCTGTCTGCGCAATGATTTTTCCAAATGCCTCGCTGTCGGCGAGCGCGGCATCCAGGAGCTTGCGCGGGTCGCTGTCCATCGATTCCCCTACCGCCTGCTCGCCGCCTTGCCCATCCGATCGGTTAGCCCCCATCCTATGCTACGCTCCGGCGCCCCCGGAGGGTTCACGCTAGGTTCCCATCCGCCCGCGATTCCGTGGGCCACGGACGGAAGACGGCTTGCCGGCTGCATGCCCTGCCTGCCCGGCTGGCGTCGTGCCCGCAGGGATCGAGTCCGTTATTCGGGTCTCAGTCGGACGGCCAGACCACGCCCTGCTGCCGCTTGCCAACAGGCGCCTCGCCCTTGTAGACGAATCGCTGCACCCGCCGTCCGTGATAGGTCTCGGTGGTGTAAATGTTCCCGGCCGAGTCGGTGGCGATACTGTGCACAGCGTAGAATTGCCCGGGCTGCCGGCCGCCATCCCCGAAGCTGGTCAGGATTTCGAGCGACTGGCGGTCGAGCACATGAATCCTCTGATTCGCCCCGTCCGCGACGTACAGGTATTTCTGCTCCGCGTCCCTGGACAGGGCCACGTCGAACGTGGAGCCGTCGCCTAGCGTCTCTGGCTCGATCCAGGTCTCGTTGACGTACGTTCCGTCGGTCTTGAATACCTGGACGCGGTCGTTCGTGCGGTCGCAGACATAGACCAGACCGTCTTCCGAAAGGGCGATGCCGTGCACCGGGGTCCGGAACTGGTCAGGCTTGTCGCCTGGCTTGTATGCCGGAAGCTGCGTGTCGTCGGGCTCGTTGCCATAGGCTCCCCAGTGGCGCTTGTACTCGCCGCTGTCGGCGTCCAGCACGATGACCCTGCGGTTCCCGTAGCCGTCGGCCACGTACAGTTCGTTCGTCTTCGGGTCGACCAGCGTCTTGGCGGGCAGCTTGAAGTTCTTCAGGTCGTGACTGCCCTCGCCCATGAACGGCTTGCCGAGCTGCATCAGGAACTTGCCGTCCCTCGTGAACTTCAGCACCATGCTGTCGTGCACGCGGCCCTCGCCCATTGCGCTCTCGTCGTGAGGAAGCGCCGCTTCGGCCCTTGACCTGCCTCGACCGTTGCCCCCGATCCAGACATTCCCCTTGTGGTCCACGTCGATGCCGTGATTGGAGGCCGGCCAGTCGTAGCCCTCGCCGGGCCCGCCCCAGTGCTGGACCAGTTCCCCGGACTGGCTGAATACCAAGACCGGAGGGGCGGGGAAGCAGCAGTACGAGGCAGGCGGATCCCAGGTGGCGTAGACCTCCTTGGCATCCAGGGAGCTGCCCCGGTGGACGATCCAGACGTTATCTTCGTCGTCGACGTCCACGCCGATCACAGTGCCGAGCAGCCAGTGGTTCGGAAGCGGTTTCGGCCATAGCGGATCAACCTCGAAGACCGGTGCCGTCACAGCGTTCGCGTCCTCGGCTTGCGATCCGCTGTCCGGGGACGGGGCGCAAGAGGCCAGCAGCAGGACTGCGGCGATGCTGGCGCCGACAGCTCGGCTGCCGGCCCGTGTGGGGGCGCTTAAGGTATTCACGCGAGACATCATACTTGCTTTACTCAGGAGACGGCAATGGACTACACTCCCCGTCGCTTCTTTATTCCGTGCCTTGTTGCCGGGTTCCTGGCAGTCCCGATGAAAGCGCACGAGATCCCCGTCGAGGTTGTCGTGCGCATGCTCGCGCGCAGCGAGGCTGAATCATTCAGGGTGGTTGTGCGCGTCCCGCTTCGGTCCATGCGTGATGTCGATGTGCCGGAATTCGGTCCGGGCTACCTGGATCTCGAAACTCTGTCCCCGCAGCTGGATGGCCTCGCCGCCCAATGGATCGCACCCTTCGTTCGTGTCCACCAGGGAGGCTCCCGGCTCCCGATGCCTGGAATCGCCGCGACCCAGATCTCGCTGCCTTCAGACAGGTCCCTTGAATCATTCGACAGCGCCCTACGCCACCTCGCGGAACCGAGACCCGGCAATGCGATGAATCTCGTCTGGGACCAGGTCTTTCTTGACGTCCTGCTCGAGTATCCTCTCCGCTCCGGCGCTGCCGAGTTCTCGATAGGCCCCGGCCTCGGGCACTTGGCGGATAACGTTGTGACCGCCCTGCGATTCGAGCTGGAGGACGGCACGATCCGTGCCTTCCAGTTCACGGGGGATCCCGGTCTGGTGCCGCTGGACCCGAGCTGGCTGCAGGCGGCTTGGAGATTCGTCGGTCTCGGCTTCGAGCATATTCTCGACGGTCCCGACCACCTGCTTTTCCTGGCCTGCCTGGTGATCCCGCTCCGTCGGCTGCGGCCTCTGGTCTTGATCGTCTCCGCGTTCACCGCGGCTCACTCGGTCACGCTCATTTCCAGCGCAGTCGGGCTCGCTCCGGACGCCCTTTGGTTCCCGCCCCTGGTCGAGACCCTGATCGCGGCCTCCATTCTGTACATGGCGCTCGAGAACATCGTCGGCGCTACCTCGCGGCGCTGGGTGTACGCCCTCGGCTTCGGCCTGGTGCACGGATTCGGATTCTCGTTCGCCCTGCGCGAGACGCTTCAGTTCGCGGGATCCCACCTTCTGACCTCGCTGCTGGCCTTCAACGTGGGCGTCGAGCTGGGGCAGGTCTTCGTGCTGCTGATGCTGGTCCCTGTACTGGAATGCACGTTTCGCCACGTGATGGCGGAGAGGGTTGGCACGATTGTCCTTTCCGCGCTCGCCGCGCATCAGGCCTGGCATTGGTCGCTCCAGCGCGCCGATGTCCTTGCTCGGTTCCAGACAGCCTGGAGCGCAGCGGTGCCCGAGAATTTGCGGGGGCCGTTGCTGCTGGCAGCTGGAGCCGCCCTGGCAGGGCTTGCATGGTGGCTCGCCATCCGCGGCCGGCGGCGCGGGCAGGCTCATCCATAGGCATGCGGAAGCCGGGGTGCCTCAGCCGGCACTTGCCCGCGCCTGGCCATAGAACTCCTTCAGGCTCGACCAGATTCGCTCGGTTACGTCGAGCATCTGGTGATCCGTTGGGAGCCACTCGACGGTCACGTTCGGGCGATCCTTCGCAAACTCGATCGTCAGGGCCGGATCCACCACGTCGTCATTACGCCCGTGCAGCACGCGAGTCGGTACCGTGACGTCGGGGAACGGCTCGAAGCGCCGCGCATCCTCGACGAATCCGTAGTCCAGCGGAGCCTCCCGTCCGTCCCGGTAGTGGAAGAAACTACGACTGCCCTCGTTCCGCCAGCGTTCCATCTCCGGTCCTACGCTCGCTTCGATCCGCTGCGCAAAGTCGAAGGCGGGAGCCATCAGCGCGACCGCAGGAACTGCTCCCGGCTGGCGTGCGGCAAACAGCGCGGCGAGGTATCCCCCGAGGCTCGAGCCGACGAGAAGATCGGGCTTAAGGTTTGCGGCCAGCCCGCTCACCAGAGCGAGCTGCTTCGAGAGGGTGGTGCTCCTGAAATCGCCTCCGTCTAGATCCGGCAGGGCGACATCGACGTCAATGCTGGAGAATCGACCGGCCAGGAACACTCCCTTCTTGGACCCGGAACTGGAGCAGAATCCGTGCAGGTAGAGGACGCCCGGCATGAGAGTCGATCATTCTGGCACGTCATCCGTTCGTCCTTGCCAGAATGAGACTTGTCCGCGCCGCAGCAATTCGCCGCGCGTCCCCACGGGACCTTGGTTGCGCTCAGCGTCCCGATTCTCGGCTCGCTGATAGCCGAGCCGCTCGCGGGCTTGGTCGACACGGCGTTCGTCGCGCGTCTCGGTGCTGAGGCCCTCGCCGCCCTGGGGGTGGGGACGATGGTGCTCTCTGCTCTGTTCTGGGCCTTCAGCTTCCTAGGAGTGGCGACCCAGACTCGCGTCGCCACGCTGCATGGCGCGGAATCGCGCGATGGCTCGTCCGACCGAGGGGCCGCGCGCATGTGCCTCGTGGCTGTCGCGCTCGCGACTGTCATCGGGGCGGGAGTCGCGGCGATTGGGACGCCGCTCTGCGGACTCGCTGCCCGCGCAATGGGTGCCGAGAACGAGGTCGCCGACCTTGCAGTTGACTATCTCCGGTACCGTCTTCTCGGCGCGCCGGCCATGCTGGTCAGCTTTGCGGCATTCGGGGCCCTGCGCGGAGTCCACGACATGAAGACACCGCTGTGGGTTGCTGGCGGCATGAATGCCCTCAATGTCGCGCTGGACCCGATCCTGATCTTCGGGCTCTGGGGCTTCCCGGCACTGGGCGTGGCGGGCGCCGCGCTGGCCAGTTCGGCCAGCCAGTGGGTGGGGGCGTTCTGGGCTGTTGCTGTCGCCGCCCGCCGTCTCGGCTGGGCAGACCGTGTCGACTGGCGGCTGGCTCGCGGCCTGCTGACTTCCGGGATTGACCTGTTCCTGCGAGCCGCCACTCTGAACGCGTTCCTGATTCTCGGGACCCGCAAGGCAACGCTGATCGGCGCGGGTGCGGGAGCTGTCCACCAGGTAGTCCGTAGCACTTGGTTCTTCAACGCTCTGTTCCTTGATGCATTCGCGATCTCTGGCCAGAGCCTCGTGGCGTACTTCCTGGGCACCGGTGACCGGGCCAGCGCGAGGCAGGCCGCCAGAGTGGTCTGCCTGTGGTCGTGCGGTGCGGGCGTCGCGCTCGGGCTTGCCATGATCGCGGCGGAGTCCTGGGTGAGTGCGCTGTACATCCCTCCGGTCGCCGCTGCTCTCTTCGGCTTCCCCTGGCGCATGGCTGCGGCGATCCAGCCCGTCAGCGGGCTCACGTTCGGAACCGACGGCGTCCATTTCGGGACCGGAGATTTCGTGTTCCTGAGGAACTCTGTGATAGCCGCGCTGCTGGTCGGCGGCGCCATGGTCCTCCGGACGGACCCTGGCTCGCCAACCGCCTTGAACTGGGTCTGGGTGGCGTTCGCAGCTTGGACGGGGGTGCGTGCAATCCTGGGGACGCTCCGAGTCTGGCCCGGCATTGGGCACGCCCCGCTTGGGGAAAGGGATCCGGTCCGTTAGGCCGGGGCCGGTGTTGGATTGCCAGCTTCCCTTTATCTGGGCTGGCAGGTCTCGGCGCTCGCGATCAGGCCTCAGGCCGGCTGGCCGAGGAAATCTCGGGGCCAGCCTACTCCGGGAGTCGGAACGCCATGACCTTGGCCATGAAGCTGCCCGGGTTGTACTTGTTGCCACCGCCCACAGCCAGCGCGATGTACTGCTTGCCGTCGACCATGTAGGTCATCGGCGTTGCATGCGCGCTTGCAGGGAGACGGTACTCCCACACGAGTTCACCGGTGTCCTTGTCGAAGGCCCGAAACCGCCTGTCATTGGTCGCTGCAATGAACACAAGCCCTCCCTTGGTCACCATCGGCCCACCGAGGTTCGATGCGCCGGTTGGGGGGATCCCCCGCTCTGTGAGCTCGTCATACTCCCCGAGGATCGATTGCCAGCGGAACTCGCCCGTATTGAGGTCGATGGCGGTCAGGTGCCCCCACGGCGGCTGCTGGCACGGGTACATGTTCGAGTCCCAGAATCGCCCCCGGGGACCCGAGCGGCTTCGCCACGGGATGGCCGCGTCCTCGCCCCTCGGCACCATCATGGCGATCGAGCCGACATCCATCGAGTTGATGTAGAACGTGTCGGACTCCGGGTCGAACGCCCCGCCTCCGTAGTTCGAGCCGCCGTTGGTGCCGGGGAAGAATACGGTCCACTGCCGCAGCCGCGGCCGGAACAGCGGCCCTTCGATGGAAGCGCCCTCGAGCATCTCCAGGCACTCGGCGCGTGATTCCGGCGTTACGGAGGTGATTTCGTCCTCGCGCATTGACTGTCGGATGAACGGCTTCGGCAGGACCGGCCGTGGCTGGGTGGGGTGGTAGTACTCGCCGGGCACGTCCCCGGCCGGCACCGGGTGTTCCTCGACATCGAAGAGCGGCTCGCCGGTGGCCCTGTCGAACACGAACACGAAGCCCGTCTTGGTTGCGATGGTCACCGCCTTGACGGGCTTGCCGTCACGGACGACCTCCACGAGGGAGGGCTGGGAGGGAAGGTCCCAGTCCCAGATGTCGTGGTGGATAGTCTGGAAGTGCCAGCGCCTGCTGCCGGTGCGGCAGTCCAGCGCCACGAGGCTGTTGCCGTACAGGTTTGCTCCTGGCCGGTCCCCGCCATAGTAGTCGTACGAGGGAGACCCGAGCGGGATGTAGGCGAGGCCGAGGTCCTCGTCGACGCTTGACATCGACCAGAGGTTGGTGCCGCCTCGCAGGTTCCACGAGTCTCCGCCCCAAGTCTCGTTGCCGAACTCTCCGGGGTGCGGAACGGTGTGGAACCTCCATCGCAGCTGGCCGGTATGGATGTCGTATCCGCGAATGTCCCCGCTGGGGCCCTGCGGCAGCCCGTCCGAAACGCGCGCACCGACGATCAGAGTGCCGGCGCACTGCGAAACCGGCGAGGTGAGCCCGTACTGCCCCTCGACCCCTCCTTCCATCGCGGAAACCGATGTGTCAATCACGCCTGCGTCCCCGAATGCGGGGTCGAGCCGTCCCGTCCGGCGGTCGATCGAGTACACCTTGCCGGTCTGGCTGCTCAGCACGAGGCGCTCCTTGTCCCCCTGCCTCCAGTACCCGATGCCCCGGTTCACGAAGAGGTTGAAGCGGAATCCTCGGTTCAGTTCCGGATTGAACTCCCACTGGAGATGCCCCGATGCCGCGTCGAGGGCCAGGAGCCGGTCCAGGGGAGTCGGGATGTAGAGTGTGCGTCCGATCATCAGCGGTGTCGCCTCGAACGCAGAGCGTGTGGGGCTTCCCGACCGACCGTCCGCGAAGTCTGGCGAGTCGTGCTCCCAAGCAACCTCCAGGCGTTGGACGTTGCTGCGGCTGATCTGGTCGAGAGGCGAGTAGCGCATGCCGCCCGGATCGTTGCCGTAGTGCCGCCACTCGTCGGCGGCAAGCGGAGCGGCCAGTAGAACTACGAAGATGGCTGCTTGCAGCACCCGTGCATTGTATCCCCGGAATCGCGTGCCGTCCGCTCGGAGCGCTGGCCGGCGGCCGCAACGAAGGGCGCCGCGACCCGAACGGCAACACCGGGGCAGTCGGCCACGGAGTGGCGCTATTTCAACTTGAACTTCCGCTGGAAGAAGTCGGCGACAGACCTGTACTTGGTGGATGCGCCCGGATAGTACAGGTCGTTCTCGATGCCGAATTCGTCCAGCCGTTGCTTCAAGGCCAGCCCGAAGTTGACGTGATGGACCTTCCAGCCCCTCGCGCGGTCTCCGTCGGGGACAGGGTCACCCGGGGCCATGCCGTATCGCATGTATGTGGGCGGGTCGTCTTTCGACACGAGATGGATCACGGAGAGTCGCTTCGCTAGTGCGGCCAGCTCATCTCGATCCGCAGTACCGAACAGGCGGGCCGGATTCCGGTGAGGCTGGTCGTACCCGGGAATGTTCTCAAGCCACCAGTCCAGCTCCATGGTGATCTGGCCGCCCTGTGGGGCCACGCATGCCAGACGGGTCGATTCTCTTGCAATGGGGTCGCTGCTAGCAGGGTCCGCCGCGTCGTCGTGATAGGCCAGCCACATGCAGAGCTGCGCGCCAGCGGAGCCTCCGAACGCGCCGACCCGGTCCTTGTCGAAATTCCAGTCGCCGGCCTTCGAGCGCAGCGTCTGCAGTGCCCTCCGGACATCCTCGTGGGCCGCCGGCAGCGGCGCCTGCCCGGCGAGGCGGTAGTGGAGGGCTGCGACGGAGATCCCGGATCCCACCAGCTCGTGAAGTGTCGCTTGGTTCACGGAACGCTTGTTTCCTCCCGTGAACCCCCCTCCGTGGATGTATATGGCCAGGGGCGTGGGCGCGCTCGACTCGGCCCGGTAGAAATCCAGGACGTGGCGCTCGTGGTCCCCATATGCGTAGTCGGCGATCGTAGGCTCCATGCGGGGCCGAACGTCTCGTTGCGCGAACACGACGGATGCGGCCAGGAAGGCGACGGCGGTGGCGGTGAGTCGAACCGGGCTAGGGAGCATGTCTCGGGACCTTCTGCTAAGCGACTATTGTCGCCGGTAGTCATCACGGCGTCCAGGATCTAGCGGGCCGGCCCGGGGAACTTGCACTGCTATGGCAGCGCCATCTCGAAAGGTGCGCGAACAAGCCGGCCAAGAGCCTCGTGCCACGCCATTCTGCCAAGAAGGGACCGCTGCCTGGTGGGGGACTGCGGCTGCGCCAAGCGCGGCGCGAATCGCTCGTGCCGGTGGACGGCGGCCCATGCGCCTCGCTCGTCGGAAAGCCCGGCTAGGACCATTCGCTGCTCTCGTCGGCGTCGACAAACAGGTCGACCAGGCGCTCATTGACGTAGTAGTTCGCCCGGCCTGCGGATCTCTTGCTGAGTAGGCCTCCTTCTGTCAGGATCTCGAGATACCGGGTGGCTGTGGGCCTGGACACGCGCAGGTCCCTCCGGATCAAGTCGATCTTCGTATAGGGGTTCCGGAACAAGTTATTCACCAGGTCGTGGGAGTAGATCTTCGGGTGCGCCGACCGGATGGCCTGCTTGTACTCCGCCATGAGCTCGCGAACCCGCTCGACGATCATCAGCGTGTGGCGGGACGTGTTGGCAACAGCGTCGAGCATGTAGAGAAGCCAGCCTTCCCAGTCCCCTTGGTCGCGCACCGCCTGAAGGCCCCTGTAGTAGCTGGCCTTGGATCGGGTGATCATCCGACTCAGGTACAGGACAGGGGCCTCCAGCAGTCCGCTGCGCACGAGGTACAGCACGCAAAGGATCCGCCCGACCCTCCCGTTACCGTCCGGGAACGGATGGATGCTTTCGAACTGGTGATGGATCACAGCCATCCGGACAAGGGGATCCAGGGACCAGAGGCCGTCATCATTGATGAATCGCTCGAGTTCGAGCATCCGCTCAGCAATCTCGGCTCGGTCCTGGGGCGGCACATGGATGATCTCGCCGGTGTAGGTGTTTCCGATGTAGGTTGCCGGCTCAGTGCGGAAGCCGTCCGGCCGGGATGTCACGACCCGGTACATCTCGATCAGGAGGTTGCTCGTCAGTCGCCTGCCCTCCGACTGAAGCCGATCGAACCCTCGCTTGACAGCAGTGCGATAGCGCGCAACCTCCTTGGCTGCCGGGTCCGCGGCCGTATCGGGGAACAGGTCCGCTTGGTAAACCGAGTCCCTGGTGGTTACGATGTTCTCGATCTCGCAGCTTGCGCGAGCCTCCTGAAGGGTCAGGGTGTCAAGCAGGATTGTCGGGTTTGGCACCGAAACCGCTCTTCCCTTCAGTTCAGCCAGAGGACGGTGGGCCCGAGCAACAGCCCTGAGGACGGCCGGAGTCTCGATCGTCGCCTCGGGCGGGAGCGGGGGAATGGTATAGGTCGGACGAAGCATTCGGGCTTCAAGTCAAGGAATGCGGGTATCGGCCACCAAGTTCTCTGTGACGTGTCAAGATTCTGGCGATCTCTTGCCACGAGGCGGCCGACATGTCAACTGTCTTACCAAGTGCGCGACGTCGTGTCAAGATTTCTAGAATTTCTTGACACGAGCATCCGCGCGTGTCGATCTGCCTTGCTGGTTGCCCGTTGACGTGTCACCCCAGTTTGACAGCATCTAGATACAAATTTGCCGTATGTTATTGCAAAGAAAGAGCTTAAGAGTGTCCGCCAGAACACTCCCAGTATCTAGGATTTGATCGACTCAGTCGATCCTCAGGATCGGGGGAGGCTCGTCTAAGTCCAGTGCCTCCAATATGTTACGGGCCTCGGGAGACGGTTCTGTCACCTGCCACACCGTCCTGTCACCGCTCAACAATTGCGCCAATTGGATCCGCTTGAGCCGGTCCCGGATGTTCCGCCACGTGTCCCCGCATGCCCGCTCCGCCATCCGCTCCAGATTCAGCGCCAGCACCGCGATCGCCACATGCGCGTGAATCCGGTGCGGCGCCCAGTGATACACCGGCCGCAGCCACAGCCCGCTCTTCAACGTCCGCCAGGCCTGCTCCACCCGCTGCAGCTGCTTGTACCCCAGCGCCATGTCCGCCCCGCTCAGCGTGTCGTCGTTGCCGTGCACCACGAACTTGCCGTCCCTCCTCTCCGCCGCCTGCACCTTCTGGCGGTCGATCGCCAGGCTCCCGTCCGCCCGCGTCTTCAGGTACTTCCCGTAGCGCCCGCTCGCTCGCAACTCGCATTCGCGCTTGCCGTGCCTGTGCTGGTCCTGCGTCCCGGGCTCCCCGGCTTCCTCCCCGCCCTGCTTGGTACGCTTCCCCTGTCCGCGCTCCGCCGCCTTGCTCCGCTTCTCCGCCATCTCCGCCAGCTCGACCTCCAACTCCTCCAGCACCTGCTCCCGGTGCCGCTTCTGCCGCTGCCCCTCCTGCGGGTTGTGACACACCGCGTACCGCTTCCTGCGCTCCCCTTCTCCCAGCGTCACTTCCTTCACCCGCAGGTTCTCCGCCACCTGCCGGTACCGCCCCGGCCTCCCCAGAGCCTCGTACGCCTCGCTGCCTTCCCGCAGCGACTGCCCCACCAGGTACCGACCCCCCGCCGCCGCCAGCGCCCGCAGGTTCTGCTCCGACACCATCCCCGCGTCCCCCACGAACACGATCCGCGTCAGCCGCCACCCCGCCAGGTCCCGCTTCGCCTGCTGCACCGTCTCCACGTCCACCGTGTTCCCCGCGAACACCCAGTGCCGCACCGGAAACCCCTCCCGCGTCACCGCCAGCCCGATCACCACCTGCGGCGCATCCCCCCGCCCGTTCTTCGAGAATCCCCGCTTGCGCAACGCCGCATACGTCCTGCCGCCCGCCTGCCGGACCGCCGTCACTTCCTCCCCGTCCTCCTCGTCGACCTCCCAGTGCAGCGAGGTCGTGTCGAAGAACAGCAGTTCCGTGTCCAATTCCAGAAGCTGCGCCGTGTTCCAGAACACCTCCTCCTCAACCTCCTCGCGGTGCGCCTCCAGGAAGTCCATCGCCCGGTACATGTGCTGCAGCGACAGTTCCGGCAGTTCCGGCACGCACACGTCCTGTGCCAGCCACTGCCGGAAGCAATGCAGCTTCGAAGCGGGCGCGCAAGCGCGGTTGGCCACCAGCACGAACAGGGCGCGCTCGACATCGAACTCCACCCGCCGGCCCTTGCGGGCCCTTTCCAGGGCCTGGGGAATGCCCAGGCGCTGCCACAGCGCCTCCAGCACATACAGGTCGCCGTAGGGCCAGGCGCCGGCCAGTCGGCACTCCAGTTGCTGGGCGGCGACGTCTTGCGGGTCGCAGCGAGCGAGGATGCTGCGGGCCAGGCGTTTGAGGGCGTCGAGGGAGTCGACGCTGTCGGCGCGGCCGACGTTGTGCAGGATCTGGACGCGGGAGCGCTTGGCGGCCGGGTCCCAGCGGTTGTGGGCGAGCTGGAAATGGGAGAGGTAGCTGCCATCGCGGCGTTTCTGGCGGGTGACGCGCAGATACATGTGCTCAGGATAAGTGTTCTAACAGGTTGCTGTCAATGGGAAAACGCACAATCCATGTATCTATGAAAACGGCCCTTGGCGGCGGTCCTGAGCGACTCCCGGGCGCGGAAAGTGCTGATCTTGCAAGGACTTAGCAAATCGACCCCCGCTGAGATGTGCCTAGTAACTGTCAAACTCGGGTGTCAAGATTCTGAAGAATTCTTGCCACGAGATGCCCGACGCGCCGAGCAACCCTGCTGCTCGCACCTGCGGGCGTGAGCTACGCATACGGAGACCGCCGCGCAGCCACATCCTGACCCTGCACCGGGTCGCTACCGTGGACCGAGTCTAGGTGTCAGCGTTGACGCCCGGGACCGCGTAGCGGAAGGGGGCTTGGCTGCAGCCTGATGTCGAGTTCGGGCCACTGCCGCACGGGGTACTCGCCCTCGGCGCGACTGTTCAGGATTTCCGCCACGCTCGGCGGCATGATCTCATGCCGGACCTTGGGCTTGCGGTCTTCCGTATTGCGGGCTGTGACCTCCAGCAGCCGGTACGGGCAAGCCTCCGGCAGCAGCGCCTCTACCCGGTGTTCCATGTCCCTCCAGGCGTTGGTGGCAGGGCGGTGCCCGGCCGACTTCGCCATGCCTCTGACCGCATCGTGCCGGCCCTGCTCCCAGGCGAGACCGAAAATCTCGGGGTAACGCCCGGTCAGGCTCGGGTTGGCCTTCAGCTTCCGGGCCATCTGCTCCTGCCACCGTTCGATCTCCGACTCCCAGTGCACGAGACATTCGCCTGTGCCGCCATGCTCGATCTTGAGCAGGTGCTCGATTACTCTCCCGCAGAGCGATACCCAGGCATTCCGCTGCGCGTTCCTCAGGCCTGCGATCTCCTCCGCCAGGTTGTCCCAGTCCAGCGCCTCCGGACTCCGACGCGCCAGCGCCGCGGCCTGCTGGACCGACCAGCCGTAGAGATCCTTGATGTAGAGCCTGTCCGCAGCCAAGCTCGCTTCGCGCACTGCTTGCACCGGAGAATTGGCCATCGGAAGCGACCTCGCCCGAATTCTACACCGACGGCATGCCCGCAGGGGTGCCCGCCCTGCTCACGACAGAGCCCAGTGCCGCTATGTGCACCGGCTCGCTGGGGAACCGCACCCATTCGCGGCCGGTGAGCTCACAGGCCACTCCGGAGTAGCCCGCCCTTGAAGTCCACTGCCAGCCCGGTACTCAGCAGCAGGCACTACCGGTCAAGGCGGCGATTGAGCAGACCAGCCAGGACTTGGAGCGGCCACTCCGTGGGGCACCGGTCACCGAGCCCGTAACTCAGCAGCCCGTTCGCCCCCGCGACAGGACCCGCCCGCCTCCGCCGCCCTGCTCCGCGGCCCGGACTAGTTGGTCGCGAAGCAGTAGTAGTAGCCGTTGCCGCCGGTGGCGACCAGGTTCGCCTGGCTGCAGCCGCGCGAGCCGTGCGCGGAATTCCAGGACGTGGGGTTCTGGCCCCCGCCCTGACGGTCATGATGGCCCACTTGCGCGCTGCCCTCGCCGTTCTTTGTCCAGTTGCCGCAGGTATGGTCGGCATCGTCCGAGAACGCCGTGCCGTCGAGTTGCGAGCCGGTCAGGATGTCGTGCTGGTTCGGGCTGTCCCCCCGGCCATTGACCATCTCGCCCGATTCCGTCAGGGAGTTCTCCTTGCCCAGCTTGGTGTTCTCCGAATGCAGGTCATCGACGTCGGCTGCTACCTGGACCCCCTTTGCGTTAAACCAGGGGCCCGAGCCGATGCGGTCGCGGGCATTGACCGCGGCCTTGCCATCCATCGCCGCGGCGCTGAGGTAAGCCTTCCAGGTCTTCCCGCCTGCGCCGGCGGCTTCGGCCAGACTCTGGCAGTGCGCGTCGGCTCCATCCAGTCCGCCTAGGTTGGCCCCGTCGCCGGGCCCCTTGCTGGTGATGAAGAAGCTCATGTCCTGAGCAGCCACGGGAATGGAGATGGATGCTAGCGCGATGGCGCACGCAACGGCGAGTGAGAGTCTCATGGGTCCTGTCCTCCTGCTTTCCATGCCAGCCTGCAAGATCGGGCAGCCCGGCGAGAAGCTTGGTTGAGTGATTCTAACAGATTGACGACCCATTGGCGGGACATATCAGCCCGCCTGCCGCTAGATCCGGCCCGATCGATCAAGGGAGGCGCTCTGCGCCATCCGATGGCGTATCCTTCAGTCTCGGAGAGTCCTCAGAGCATGAAACACGTGAACCGGCGCCAGATGATGAGGGCAACGGGTGGCGCGGGCGCCGCTGCCTTCCTGTCGCGCTGCGGGAGCCCTGCGGCCCCGCCGCGGCCGAACGTCGTGGTAGTCATGACCGACGACCAGACTGCGGACCAGATGAGCTGTGCCGGGCACGCCCTGCTCCGTACGCCGAGTCTCGACCGCCTGGCTTCGGAAGGAGTCCGTTTCTCCAGCAGCTTCTGCACCAACTCGCTGTGCGCGCCGGGGCGGGCGGCGGTCCTCACAGGCACTTATTCCCACGTCAACGGAATCCGCGGGAACTCGCAGAGCAGCGGCTCGATCGAACGCATCGGCCCGGAAGTCCCGACATACCCGCAGCTGCTGCAGGCGGCAGGCTACCGGACCGGCATGTTCGGCAAGTGGCACCTGCCGGAGGAGCCCAAGGGCTTCGACGAGTGGAAGATCCTGCCGGGCCAGGGCGTCTACTTCGATCCGGAATTCATCATCGGTGGCGAGCGTCAGAGGCAACAGGGCTACACGACGGACATCACGACGGATTTTGCGCTCGACTTCCTGCAGCGGAACCGGGACGAGCCGTTCTGCCTTCTCTACCAGCAGAAGGCTCCACACCGTCCATTCACTCCGGCGCCGCGTCACGCCAGGCTCTTTGACGACATCGAGTGGCCCTATCCGGAGACCTACGACGATGACTTTGCAACTCGCTCGGTGGCCGAACGGGCATTGGACATGAGGTTCGAGATCAGCCTCAAGTCGGACTACCACGGCGAGATCCCCGCCGGCCTCGATGCCGCCCAGGAGCGCGACTGGATCTTCCAGCGCTTCGTCAAGGATCACCATCGCGCCGTGGTTGGCGTCGACGAGGGACTGGGCCGGGTGCTCGATTACCTCGACGACGCGGGGCTGGCCGAGGACACGCTCGTGATCTACACCAGCGATAACGGCTTCTACCTGGGCGAGCACGGCTGGTACGACAAGCGCTTCATGTACGAACCGTCGCTGCGGATTCCCATGCTCCTCCGATACCCGCGAATGGTGCCGGCCGGGCAGGTCGAGCAGAGGATGGTGATCCATCAGGACATCGCGCCCACGATTCTTGATCTCGCGGGGGTACCCGTTCCTCCGATGATGCAGGGCCGCAGCCTGCGAAACGTTGTGACGGGGAGTCCCGAGCAGGACTGGCGCGCCTCTATGCTGTATGCCTACTACGAGGATTCCTGGGCTCGGAACGGACCGACATTCGTTCCTCGTCCCGGCAACTACGGCACGCCGCACCGCATCACGCCGCATCGGGGGATTCGTACCGAGCGCTACAAGCTCATCGAGTACTACCGCGAGGGGGACTACTGGGAGCTGTTCGACCTGAAGGAGGATCCGCACGAGGTCAGGAACCTCTACCAGGAACCGGGCCATTCAGATTTGATCGGCGAACTGACGGGCCGGCTGCGCTCCCTGCAAGTGCACTATCGCGAAGACGGCTAGCTCCGGGTTGAGACATCAGGCCGCGAGAACACGGCGAGGCGGCCTCGGTGCTGGCCGGAACCCGCTACACCGTGGACGGATGCGGGTGCACCCACGGCTTGCGGTAGGGCCTGGCGAGCAGTTTGTTGGCAGCCTCGTCGTCGCGCACTTCGCCCCGCGCGGAATCCCATGCGAGCGGCCGGCCCAACTGCATCGACATGTTGGCCAGTATGCAGGCTGTTGTCGAGATGTGGCCCTCCTCGATGTCCGCGACCGGGCGGGTGCGCTCGTCGACGGCTCTCAGCCAGTCCTTCATGTGGTAGCGGACCGCATGCGCCGAGTGGAGTTCCAGGTCGGCTTCCGTCTTGTCTTCCGGATACTGGTCGACTTCGAGCTTGTTCCTCCCTTGGATCGCCTGGCCGCCCCTGCCTGCAGGAACGAAGTCCCAGCGATGGACGCTTCCCTTCAGCGTCCCCTTCGAGCCGTAGATGAAGAACGCCCACGGGTAGTCGGGGTCGGGCGGCGTGCCCCAGCTTCGATGTGTCCAGACAACCGGGAACTTGTCGAACTCGAACGTCGCCACCTGCGAGTCCGTGATGTTGGCCTTGCTGTCCTTCTGCACCAGGATCCCGCCGGTTGAACTGACCCGGCTGGGCCATCCGAGGCCAAGCATCCAGCGCACCGCGTCCAGCATGTGCACGCACATGTCGCCCATGATCCCGTTGCCGTATTCCATGAAGGCTCGCCACCGCCGCGGGTGGCAGAGTTCGTTGTACGGCCGCATGGGGGCGGGCCCGGTCCAGAAATCGTAGTCCAGGTGTGGCGGCGGATCCGTGTCCGGAGGGTTGGAGTTCGCCCGCATGTGGTAGTAGCAGCAGACCTCGACGTGGCCGATGTCACCGAGCAGCCCTTCCTCCACGATTCGCCGCTTGGCGTCGATCAGGTGCGGGGTGGAGCGGCGCTGGAGGCCGATCTGGACCACGCGCTCGTACTTTCGCGCGGCTGCCAGCATGGCCTGTCCCTCGCGGATATCGACGCCGATCGGCTTCTGGCAGTACACGTCCGCCCCGGCCTTGCAGGCGGCGATCATCGGCAGGGCGTGCCAGTGGTCCGGCGTGGCGACAAGGACCAAGTCCAGCTCTTCCTGCTTGAGCATTTCCCGATAGTCGGCGTACATCCGCGGCGTCGCTCCCGACTCGTGCCGGGTCGCCGCCAGCTCGGCGGCCGCCTTCAGCGACCTGCTGTCGACATCGCACATCGCGACCACCTCGACGGGGTCGACCTGGATCAGGCGGAACAAGTCGATCTTCCCGTACCAGCCCGGCCCGACGATGCCCACCTTGCGGGCCTTGGCGGCCGGGCGAGCGCCTGGCACGAGCAGCAGGGTGCTGGCGGCGGCTCCGATGAAATTGCGGCGGTTAGTGAGTGGCTGTGACATCGCGCACCTCCTTGGACAGTCCCAGTATGATAGCCAGCACTGCCGGCTCCGGAGTTTCGGAGGCGGACGCCAGCCCGCCATGAACCCCAGCCAGCCGAACGTGATCCTGATCGTCGCCGACGACATGGGCTACGGGGACTTCGGCTGCTTCGGGGACGGCACGGCGCGCACCCCGCACCTGGACCGTCTGGCGGGCGAGGGTGCCTGCTTCCGCCAGCACTACTCGGCGTCGCCGATCTGCGCCCCCGCACGCGCGGCCCTGCTGACGGGACGGTACCCGCACCGAACCGGCGCGATCACGCAGCACGAGATCCACGGGCTCGATCGCATCGCCCTCCGAGAGGTAACGATTGCCGATGCGTTCCGCTCGGCCGGCTATGCCACCAGCATCGTGGGCAAGTGGCACAACGGGACCTTCGACCGGCGGTTCGAGCCCAATGCGAGAGGGTTCGACGAGTTCACCGGTTTCTGCGGGGGCTGGACGGATTACTACCGCTACCACCTGCGGCGGAACGAATCCAGCTCTCCATCGGACGGGCGCTACCTGACGGACCTGCTTACCGACGAGGCGGTCGGGTTCGTCGATCGAAACAAGAACCGGCCATTCTTCCTGTACCTGCCTTACAGCGCGCCGCACTCCCCGTTCCAGGCTGAGCGGGAATGGATCCAGCCCTACAGTGATCGCGGCCTGAACCGCATCGTCGCCACGACCTACGCCATGATCGAGAGGATGGACGCCGGGATCGGGCGGATCCTGGAGACCTTGGACCGGCTAGGCCTCTCCGAGAAGACGGTCGTAGCCTTCACGAGTGACAACGGCCCCGCCTTCTTCAACCCGCCCTACATGCTGGAAGAGGGCGAGTCCACCTTCAACGAGCGCTACAACGCCGGTCTCCGGGGCAGCAAGGGCTGGGTGCACGAGGGCGGGATCCGGGTCCCGATGGTCCTGAGGTGGCCCGGGTCGGTACCCGGCGGCCGGCAGTTGGACGACCTCGCGCACTTCACCGACTGGTATCCGACCCTACTGTCGCTCGCCGGGATCCCGCAGCCGGCCGGGCCCGCGCTGGACGGACAGGATCTGTCGCCGCTGCTGACGGGGCGACCGTTCCGAGTGGAGCCCCGCCGGTTCTGGCAGTGGAACTTCTACTGGCCCGACGTGGGCACGAACGCTGCTTGCCGCGACGGCGACTGGAAGCTGCTGCGGCCGATGATCCGGGGGACGAGATTCTTCCGCGACGAGCTCTGCGTGTCGGAGGAGGACCGCCGGAGAACAGCTGCCTTCATCGAGGCCGACATGAAGCACAAGGAGAATCCGGCGGCAGTGCGGGAGGTGTTGCCCGTCCCGCGCCTAAAGTCCCGGGAGCCGGAGCCGGCTGAGCTGTACAACCTCGCGGACGACCCTGGCGAGCAGCGCGACCTCGCCGCACAGCACCCGGACCGCGTGCGTCGCATGCTGGGCGAGCTGGAGCAGTGGTTCGAGGAAGTGGAGGCCGATCGCCGGGGCATCCGCTGGACGGACGACTCCTGACTCGGCCCGACCTGCAAGGCCTCAATCGGCGCCGCCGGCACCCGGTTCTGCCAGCACTCGCCGCAGGTAGGCAGCCGGCGCTTCGGGGGGCTTTCCGGTCAGGATTCGAATGTCGTCGCTCACGCGCTCGAACTCCCCGTTGTCCACTGCCCGGTACATGGATGCCAGGACGGCAATATCCCATTCGGGCACTCCGTCAGCCCTGCAGATCCCGGCGAACTCGCTCTCCTCCACGCAGTCGAAACGGATAGCCCTCCCCGTCGCCTCGCTCAAGGCAGAGGCAAGTCCGGGCATGGACAGGGCCTCCGGTCCGGTCAGATCGTATGCCCGACCTGCATGGGTGTCGTCAAGGCATGCAGCCGCGCTGGCGCGGGCGAGGTCGTCGCGGGACACGTATGCGACGCGGCCCCGCTGCACCGGATAGGGCAGGCGGCCCATCTCCGCGAGCGCCGGTGCCCAGTCGGCCAGTGGATCCAGGTAAATGCCGTTGCGCAGGACAGTCCATTGCATCCCGCTGAGCCGGAGCTTCGCCTCGGCGTACAGGTAGAACGGAGCCATATGGAACTCGGAATCGATCCGCCCCGCCCCGAAGCTGGTCAGCACTACGCGCCGGACGCCTGCCTCAGCGGCCGCTGCCATGACGCTCGCGTGCTGGGCGATTCGCGGCTCCACGTTGGCCATGCTCGGCACGAGCATCAGGACTTGGGTCCCGGCCAGGCCGGCGGCAATCGTTCCGGGCGCGTCGTATTCGACCCGTCTCCTCTCGATGCCCGGCCCCCCGACGGCCTGGAGCCGGCCTGGATTCCGGCCGCATGCCACTAGGTCCTTGGCGGGCAGGCCTTGCTCGAGCAGCGAACGGACGATCCTCGAACCGAGCTCTCCGGTGGCTCCAAAGACGGTGACCCGCATGTCTTGCATTCCCTTCCGGGATTATCGCGCCTCCAAGCTGTGCGGTCCGGCAGAATCGCCGCCTGGACGGGTGCCCGCCCGCAGCCGGGTCATTTCGCGACGCCGCGCGCGGCCAGCCGGGGCAGCCCGGTCCGGCACGCGGCGGAACCGTTCCCCTTGAACTTGCCGCTTACACAGCCAGGGCCGCTTCCCGTGCGAAGCACTTCACGGAAAGCGGCCCTGCGAGTAAGGCCCGGGCTAGAAGTCGTGGTCCGGAGGTGGAGCTGCCGCGGCGGCCTCCTTCTCCGGGATCTCGTGCACGGTTGCCTCGGTAGTCAGCATCAGCCCTGCGATCGAAGCGGCGTTCTGCAGCGCGGTCCGCGTCACCTTGGCCGGGTCGATGATGCCGGCCTCCACCAAGTCGCAGTAGCGGTCGTCCTGAGCGTCGTAGCCGTCGTTGCCGTCGCTGGTGCGAACCCGCTCGACCACGATCGCCCCCTCCTGGCCCGCGTTCTGGGCGATCCAGCGCAGCGGGGCCTCCAGCGCCTTGCGAACGATGTTCACGCCTGTCTGCGCGTCATCGTCATCCAGGCGGCAGCTGTCCAGCACGGCGCCGGCCCTGACCAGGGCGACGCCGCCGCCGGGGACGATGCCCTCCTCGACGGCCGCGCGGGTCGCGTGCATCGCGTCCTCCACGCGCGCCTTCTTCTCCTTCATCTCCGTCTCCGTCGCCGCGCCGACCTTGATCACCGCCACGCCCCCGACCAGCTTCGCCAGCCGCTCCTGCAGCTTCTCCCGGTCGTAGTCCGACGTCGTCTCCTCGATCTGCGCCCGCAGCTGCTTCACGCGGCCCTGGATCGCTTCCGAGCTCCCCGCTCCCTCCACGATCGTCGTGTTGTCCTTGTCGATCACCACCCGGCTCGCGTTGCCCAGATCGTCCAGCTGCACCCCTTCCAGCTTGATCCCGGTCTCCTCCATGATCGCCCGGCCCCCGGTCAGGATCGCGATGTCTTCCAGCATCGCCTTGCGACGGTCGCCGAAGCCCGGCGCCTTCACCGCCGCCACGCTCAGCGTCCCCCGCAGCTTGTTCACCACCAGCGTCGCCAGCGCCTCGCCTTCCGTCTCCTCGGAGATGATCAGCAGCGGACGCCCGTTGCGCGACACCGCCTCCAGCACCGGCAGCAGGTCCTTCATGTTGCTGATCTTCTTCTCGTGGATCAGGATGTAGGGGTTCTCCAGCACGCACTCCATCGAGTCCTGGTCGGTCACGAAGTACGGCGAGGCGTAGCCGCGGTCGAACTGCATGCCCTCCACGACATCCAGCTCCGTCGCGATCGTCTTGCCTTCCTCGACCGTGATCACGCCGTCCTTGCCGACCTTCTCCATCGCCTGCGCGATGATGCTGCCGATGTCCGCGTCGTTGTTCGCCGAAATCGCCGCCACCTGCGACACCGCGCCGGCCTCGACGGGCCGAGCCATGCCCAGCACAGAGTCGACTACCAGCTGAGTGGCATGCTCGATGCCCCGCTTGATCGCCATCGGGTTCGCGCCCGCGGCCACGCTCTTCACGCCGTCGGTGAAGATGGCCTGCGCCAGCACGGTGGCGGTCGTCGTGCCGTCCCCGGCTACGTCCGAGGTCTTCGAGGCCACTTCGCGCACCATCTGCGCGCCCATGTTCTCCTCGGGCTCGGTAATCTCGATTTCCTTGGCGACCGTGACGCCGTCCTTGGTCACTGTCGGTCCGCCGAACTTCTTTTCGAGGACGACATTGCGGCCCTTCGGGCCGAGCGTGACCTTGACCGTGTTGGCGAGCTTGTTCACGCCCGCAAGGATCGCCTGTCTCGCGTCCTCGCCGAAGATGATGTTCTTCGCTGCCATAGCTTGTAGTTGCTCCTCTCGGTTGCGCTTGCCGGGCTGGGGCTAGTCCTCGACCACTCCGAGGATTTCGTCCTCCGTGAGGATCACGAAGTCCTCGCCGTCGACATTGATCTCGTTGCCGGCGTACTTGCCGATCAGCACAGTGTCGCCGCCCTTCACGTCCAGCGGCACGAGGGTGCCGTCGTCCTTCTTCGAGCCCGGTCCTGCAGCCACCACCTTGGCTGTCTGGCCTTTCTCCTTCGCCGAGTCAGGGATGATGATGCCGCCCGAGACCTGTTCGTCCGTCTCGATGCGCTGGGCAACAATGCGGTTGCCTAGGGGTTGGATTGCCATCGTGGTATGATTCCTCCGTTTTCGCTGGAAGCCGCGAGTGCGGGCGACGCACTCCGCCCGCATGCACGGCGGTCAAAACTGTGTCACGTCGGACGTTGGCCGCAAGCGGCAAGCCGGCCTGTCCGCGAGGCCTGATGGTGCCGGGACCGGAGCCCCGAATCCTGATTATGACGTACGGTGCGATCGGATCGCAAGCGAATCGGACCCGTTTCGGGTGGTTCCTGCTGGGAATCGCTTGGCTGGCCGGCTGCGACGGACGGCCCGCCCGCCAGGAGCCCCCTCCGAACATCGTGCTGATCCTGGCCGACGACCTGGGCTGGAGCGATCTGGGCTGCCAGGGGTCTTCGTTCTTCGAGACTCCGCGCATTGACCATCTGGCGGCACGGGGGACGCGATTCACGCAGGCCTATTCCAACTGCCCGGTCTGCTCGCCCAGCCGGGCGGCGATCATGACCGGCATGAATCCAGGTCGCGTCGGCTTCACCGGGCACATCACCGCGATCGGCAGGCACCGCTTCCCGGAGGACGGGGCCATCGTGCCTCCCGAGGACTTCATGCACCTGCGCCACGAGTTCGTCACTCTCGCGGAGGCATTGAAGGCGGCCGGCTACGTCTCGGCCGGCATCGGCAAGTGGCACCTCGGCGATGAGCCGTACTGGCCCACACGTCAGGGTTTCGACGTCAACATCGCGGGCCACACCCATGGCAGTCCCGCCAGCTACTTCTATCCCTACCGGAACCCGGACCTGGACTGGAACCCGGACATTCCGAACCTCGACATCTCGTCGAGCGGGGAAGGCGAGTACCTTACGGATCGGCTGACGGACGAGGCTGTCGCCTTCATCGAGGAGCACTCCGAACGGCCGTTCTTCGTCTACCTGTCGCACTACACCGTGCACGTGCCCTTGCAGGCCCCGGAACCGATCGTGCGGAAGTACGAGGCCAAGATCGAAGCGGGAGGGCGCGGCAAGAACGCCGTCTACGCCGCGATGGTCGAGACGCTGGACGACAGCGTCGGCACCGTCGTCGATGCACTTGCAAGGCTCGATCTGGACGACCGCACGGTCGTGATCGTGGCATCCGACAACGGAGGCCTGGATTCGGTGACCCGCAATGCCCCCCTCCGGGCCGGGAAAGGGCATCTGTACGAGGGCGGAATCCGCGTGCCACTGATCGTCCGCTGGCCCGGCCACGGCGGTCCCGGCATGGTGATTGACGAGCCGGTCACCAACGCGGACCTGTATCCGTTCCTAGTGCACGAGATCGCTGGCCTCGAGCCGGAAGCCTACCCGGCTCCCGACGGCAGGAACCTCGGGGCGCTCATCGACGGTTCCGGCTGGAGCCCCCGGGACTTGATCTGGTACTACCCGCACTACAGCCCGCAAGCGCGCGCCCCCGGGGCGGCGATCCTGTCGGAGGGCTACAAGCTCATCGAGTTCTACGACCCGCCGGCAATGGAGCTGTACCGGCTCGGCGAGGACATCGGCGAATCCCGCGACCTCGCTGGCGAGAACCGCGCGCTGGCCGAGGCCCTCAGGGCGAGACTCAACGATTGGATCGACGCCAACGTGCCGATCCGGCACGCTGACAACCCGGCTTGGACTCGTTAGCGCCGGCTCCGGTTGGTAGGGGCCGTGCATAGGCGCCCCGGCGCTCTCAATCGACCCACCTGCCACCGCCCGTTCCCCGGCCAGATGACAGAGGGCGCTCGGCGCCGATTCTGCCGAACCAGCGCAAGATCCGTGCGATCAGGGACTAGAATAGGCGGTTCCTGCGAGGTGTCCCATGCACAGAACGATCATCGTCGCAATTGCCGCTCTCCTGGCGCTGGGCTGCTCGGGCGCCGACGAGGTTTCTCCCAACATCATCCTGTTCCTCGTCGATGACCAAGGCTGGACCGGAACGTCGGTCCAGATGGACGACACCGTTCCGGGCTCGAAGAGCGACTATTACCGCACGCCGGCGCTCGAAAGGCTGGCCGCGGCGGGCATGCGGTTCTCCAATGCCTACGCACCGCATCCGAACTGCTCGCCGACGAGGATGAGCATCCAGACCGGCAAGAGCCCGGTCCGGCTGGGAAGCACCGACATCCTCGACGTCGTTCCGGGCACGCCGACATTCTTCAAGGGCTTCCACGACCGCTTCTACGTGAACAAGCCCCTGAACGTCCATTTCCCGATCACCGACATCCCGGACGAGGAGACGACGATTGCCGAGTTCGTCAAGGCGCACGCGCCCCAGTACGCGACAGCGCACTTCGGGAAATGGCACCTGAAGGGCGGGGACCCGGGCCGGCACGGCTACGACGAGCACGATGGCCCGACCACCAACGCCGAGGGCACGCACGGGCCGCCGAACCCCAAGCGGATCGACGGCATCACCGATCGATCCGTGGCCTTTCTCGATCGGGTGGCCGGCGAAGGCCGCCCCTTCTTGCTGCAGGTCTCGCACTATGCCGTCCACACTCCGATCCGTGCGCGGCCGGAGACAGTCCAGGAGTACGAGGAGCGGCAGGGCGGGGTGCACTCCAACAGTGGGTACGGAGCCATGACCGAGAATCTCGACGAGTCGCTGGCTGCCGTGATGGCGAAACTGGACGAGCTCGGCCTGGCTGGGAGCACCTACGTCTTCTACACTTCCGACAACGGAGGCGAGGTCTTCCGGGATCCCACCAGCAACCTCCCTCTCAAGAAAGGCAAGACGCATGTCTGGGAGGGTGGCATCCGGGTGCCGCTGATCGTGAGCGGTCCGGGCATCGAGGCCGGGTCCGGCTCGGACGTGACCGTGAGCGGCTACGATTTCTTCGCGACGTTCGCCGAGCTCATCGGCATCGACGAGCCGCTTCCCGGGGACCAGGACGGTGGAAGCATGGTGCCCGTCCTGCATGCTGGCGGCACGGGATCGGTCGAGCGTGCCGGGGAGGACTTCATCTGGTACTACCCGCACTACCGCAACATGAAGGGCGTCCTTCCGCAAGCGGCGATCCGGTCGGGCGACTACAAGCTGGTGAAGTTCTACGAGACCGGCAGCATCCACCTGTACGACCTGTCAGCCGACTTGGGGGAGGCGAACGACCTAGCCAAGACCATGCCCGACCGCGCGAACGACCTGCACGGCAGGCTGAACGCCTACCTGTCGGATGTAGGTGCGAAGATTCCCACGCCGAATCCGAACTACGATCCGAAGAAGGACCTCGGGCTGACACCGGCGCCGCCCGGCGGCCGGGGTCAGGGTGCTGGCAACTAGTCTCGCTCCCCGTTCGCCGTCCGCGGCCGCCTAGCCCGCTCCCGGCGTGCCTCAGGGGCTGGGCTAGACTGGAATTTTCGGCCCGACTCGTGCCGGACGCGGGTCCCGACCCGTTTGGGCCTGCGAAGGCGCGTGGAATGAACAGAATCGCTGTTCTCGACTCGGGCGGACAGTACGCCCACCTGATCGCTCGCAAGATTCGCGAGCTGGGCGTCTACGCAGAAATCTTCCCGGTCTCGGTGAGCCCCCAGCATCTCCGCGACCACGATGGTCTGGTGCTCTCCGGCGGTCCCGCCAGCGTCTTCGGCGAGGACAGCCCGCAGCCCGATCCCCGGCTGTTCGAGCTGGACAAGCCGATCCTGGGGATCTGCTACGGCCACCAGCTTCTCGCGCGCTACCTGGGAGGCGAGGTCCGGCGCGGGACGCGGCATGAATTCGGCAGCGCCACCTTGCGGGTCCGGGCGGACGGAGGCCTGTTTTCAGGTCTCGACCGGGAGCAGCGGGTCTGGATGAGCCATGGCGACCATGTCGTCCGGCTGCCGGAGGGCTTCGCGGTGCTCGGCGACACGAGCGAGTGCGAGGTCGCTGCGATGGGAAACGAGATCCGGGGCGTTTACGGCCTGCAGTTCCATCCCGAGGTCGTCCATACCCCCAACGGATCCGACATTCTCGGGAACTTCCTCCGCAATGCCTGCGGATGCGGCATGGACTGGCGCCCGAGCGACCGCGTGGAGAGCGTCGTGCGCGAAGTCCGCGAGCATGCGGCTGGCCCGCACTCGCCGTGCCGACGGGTTCTATTCTTCCTCAGCGGAGGGGTCGATTCCACCGTGGCCTACGCCCTCACGGTGCGAGCCCTCGGCGCCGAGAATGTCGAGGCTGTCTACGTTGACACGGGCTTCATGCGCGCCGGGGAGACCGCCGAGATCGAGGCTGCGTTCCGGGCGCTTGACCTCGGACGGCTGCGGGTCTTCGATGCCTCCGACCTGTTCATGGGCAGCCTGGCCGGCGTCAATGATCCCGAGCGGAAGCGAGCGATCATCGGCCAGGCGTTTGTCGACGTGCAGGACGAGGTCCTGCGCGAGGAGCGCTACCGAGGCCAGGAATGGATGCTTGGCCAGGGCACGATCTATCCGGACACGATCGAATCCGGCGGGACCCATTCGGCCGACGTCATCAAGACCCATCACAATCGCGTCCCGCGCATCCGGGAGCTCATGGCCGAAGGCCGCGTTCTGGAGCCGCTGAGCCAGTTCTACAAGGACGAGGTGCGCGCGCTGGGCCGGGCAATCGGCCTTCCGGGGGTTCTCCTGGAACGCCATCCGTTCCCGGGTCCCGGCCTGGCAATCCGATGCCTGTGCGCCGGAACGGGCGGCGGGCCCGAAGAGCACGCGGGAATCGAGGGTCTCGCCCGAGAGGCGGGCTACTCCGCGTTCCTTCTTCCCGTCCACAGCGTGGGAGTGCAGGGTGACAGCCGCAGCTATGCGCAGCTGACCGTGCTGCACTCGGGGGACCACGATCTTCCAACGCTTCTGCCGCTCTCGACTGCGATCACTAATTCCTACCGCCGCACGAACCGCGTCGCGTTCTCGGTGGCTCCCCGTGACCTTGACCCGGCGGAATGGCGCCTGCGGCCCGCCAATCTGACCCGGGAACGGGTCCGGCTGCTGCAGGATGTCGACCGGGCCGTGACCGAGTACCTGCACCGCGAAGGCCTATATGGCCAGGTGTGGCAGTGCCCCGTTGTTCTGCTGCCGTGGGGGCGGCAAGGGGGGGAGACCGTCGCCATCCGGCCCGTGACTTCCGTGGACGGGATGACCGCTGCCGTGGCGGAACTTCCAGTGGACGGCCTGCGCCAGCTAGCCGAGGAACTGCTCTCGCTCGAGGGAGTCGAGTCCCTCCTGTACGACGTCTCCAGCAAGCCGCCCTCGACGATCGAGTGGGAGTGAAGCGCCGTCGTCTGGCGGACTCAGGCTGCTGCGCGCAGCCATTCCTCGATCGCCGACCGGATCCCGGACAGGCTGAGCCCGGACTCGACGCCGATCGAATTCCCGGCCTCCAGCGTCTGGTAAGTGTCGAACGCCCAGGAAATCTCTTCCCTGGCCTCGCCGGCGCTCATCGCCGCGCCTCGGGAGTCCACCGGATTCACGACCAGAAGCGGTCGCGGCGCGATCGCGGCGTAGACATCCTTGATCTCGTAGGCGCCCAGGACCCCAGGCAGCAGGCAGCTTGCGGGGTGGGTCGAGCGGGGATCGGCGAGGATGGCGCGGTAGGAAAGGGGGGCTTGGATGCTCAGTACGCCGGTGATTCTCGGGTCCAGCACGGCCGCGTGCGCGGCGACCAGCCCTCCGATGCCGATGCCGATCACGAACCACTCGCGGCGCCTCGTCATCGTCGGAGCGGTCGCGAGCAGGTCCTTGAGCCGCTGTCCGAATAGCGGCCGACCCAGTTCCAGGCTGCGGTACGCGAGGAAGTCGTCCCAATCGAAGCCGACCTCCAGCGACGGCATGTTTGGCGAGCTGGCGCCCCATCCGCGCACGTCCAGTCCGTACACGCTGTGATCCGCCGCTACGACCGCGTCGATGCAGTATCGCCGGACCATAGGGTGGTCCTTGCCCTGCTCGGCGACTAGGAACACGGTGCCCTTCGCATAGAGACCGGCATCGAGGAACCGCGTAGGAACCTCGATGCCCACCTCGCCTTTGGAGGATCCGACACGGGTGACCTCGCGAATCCGGCTTGCGATTTCGCTCTGATAGACACGGAACTCGCTCGCGTTGCCCGGCGCCTCGAACTCGGGCCGCATGGCCCTCGCCTTCTCGGCATAGATGTCGGCCACGGTTCGCGCCGGCTCCTGCCCGCTGACCTGGCCCGATTCCGAGCAGAGAAGCTCGCTCGCCGGCCGCAAGGGATCCCGGGCTTCGCGCACGCCCGAGTGCTGCCTGCCCAAAGTGCGCAGGAAGAATTCCGCAGCCGCCTCCCGGAGTTCCCGGTTCAGCCCGTGGGTGGCGTCGGTCTCGCTCAGCTGCAAGTTCTCCGGCCGGCCCAGCTTGGCGTAGACCGCCCGCAGTTCCTCGTGAGTGCGCCGCGCTCCCTCGACCGGGACGTAATCCCGCAGTGCCGCGCCGATCGCCAGGGGCCTGGGCGCGAACGCGGCGAGCAGTTCGGGGTGGTCGATTCCTTCCCTCAGGGTGCCGTACAGCACCTGCTCCGGATCGGCTATCAGCAGGGCCTCCGTCTTCGCCCGGAAGCTTGCGACTGCGCAGCTGATGAACGCGGCCCGGACCCGGTCGTCGAAACAGGCGAACTGCAGCGCGGTCATTCCGCCGCCGGACTGCCCCGCGAGCCCGATCCGGTCCGAGTCGATCTCCGGGCGCAACTCCAGATAGTCCAGCGCGCGGGTCGCGTCCCAGGCGCGGTACTGCATAAGATTCTCGCCGACGAGATAGCATCGGTTGCCCAGAATCCGGTGCTCGCCGGTTCCCCGGCGGAATTGTGAGTCCCCGGTCCGTGGGTCGAGGAACTGGACTCGCTCGCCCTGGCTGACGGGATCCCAGGTCAGCACCGCGAAACCGTTTCGTGCCATCAGCCGGCAGAACAGCTGGTAGGCTTCGGCGAGCTTCCCCTCGGCGGAATGGCCGCACGGGAACACGATCGCGGGGACCGGCTCCGCAGTCTCGGCAGGCCGGTAGAGATTGGCGCTGACATAGAAGGCCGGCCGGCTCTCGAACAGGATCCGCTCGATCCGGTGATCGCCTCGGTCGACCGTTCCGACCACCTTCGGGTTGAGTGGCGTCCGCGGCGGGAAAGGCCCCCACATCCTCGCCAGCGCCGCACGCACACGGTCGCGCAGGGCCTCGAAGTCCGCTTCGGACTCCAGCGCGGCCAGCCGCTCGGCCCTGAGCTCGTCCAGGACGCGAAAGTACTCGCGGACAAACTCCCAGAGCATCGAGCCGAAGCCGGACTGCGCGGAGACGTGCGGGAGGCATCCCGCGATGGCCATGGCCGCCGCTTGCCGTCGAGTGATCAGGCCGCTGCTCACTTTCAAGGATTGTAGCCGTGCATCGCCCGCTCCCGGTCGCGGACCGGGCTCGGCTGCCAAGCGGTTCAGGCGCCTGCCTCGACGCCCGGCTTGCCGTGCACGAGGGCCGCTACAGCACCGACAGCTTCCACGGGATCGTCGTGCTGCCAGATCTGTCGCCCGAAGATCACTCCCGAGGCACCGGCCTCCAGGATCTCGCTGACCGTGTCCAGGGTGCCTCCCAGGCCGCGGCCGCGACGCGGGCCGCCAGCCACGAGCACGGGAACCCCGCACGCATCCACGCTCTTGCGGAACTCGCTGACGTCTCCCGAGTAACGGGTCTTGATCAAGTCGGAGCCGAGCTCGGCACCCATGCGGCATGCGAGCGTGATGTCATCCCCGATGTTTCCCGGGAGGCCCGCGTCACCGGTACCGGACATATCCATGTGGTTCGCCATCATCCGCTGGCTTAGGATCTCGGCCACGACGGGCATGCCCCAGGCGCGGCCTTCGCTCGCGATGCTGCCCACCTTCTCGAGTTCGTCGCCCTCGAACGGAGCGCCGAGCGTGGCGTTCATCACAACCGCGTCCACGCCCATGGCTGCTGCCTGCTCCACGTCGACGAAGAGGCGCATAGGGCCTCCTGCCAGCGGGCTGACGCAACCGTCGATGCGCAGCAGGATCGCCAGGTCGCCGACATGCTCGCAAACCTGCTCGAGGATTCCAGGGGTGACGAGGATGGCGTCCGCCCCCGCAGGCGCCAGTTGCCGGACGAGATCGGCGGGCCGCTCCAGGCCGGGTACCGCTCCGGCGGCGTTTCCGTGATCCATTGCGACGACGACCGCCCGGCCGTTGCGCAGGATGCGCCGGAGCCGAAGGCTCTTTCCGATCGATTGTGTTGGCATGAGTTCTCTCCGTGGCTGCAGGCGTGACCGCAGGATTCCAGTGTCAGGTAGTGGGGCTCGGTGTCCTGGGGCGGCCCTATCCCTCCGTGAGGGTCGGCTCCAGAGGCAGGGCCAGCGGCTCGTCAACCAGGAAGTCCAGTCCCCGCATTTGCTCGAGGGCGGCCTTGACCGCAGCCCCCCGCGCCGGCTCGAGGGTCGTGACAAAGGGCAGGTCCGACTTGTCGGGGTGCGGCTCCTGGAGGACAGCCTCCACACTGACGCCCTGACTGGCGAGGATCTCCGCGAGCGAGGCCAGGATGCCCGGGCGGTCCCGCACCCGGAATCGCAGGTAGAACTGGCGCTCTTCCGAACCGGGATCCACTGCAGAGTGGGGCTCGAGAGCTGCGTGTGCGAACGCCGGAACGGGCTCGCTGGCGTTCGCGCGCAAGGCCCTCGCCGCAGCCATCAGGTCGCTCACAACGGCGACGCCGGTCGGAGCGGGCCCGGCGCCCTTGCCGTAATAGAATGTGTCGCCACCCTTCCCGTGGACCCAAAGGGCGTTGTAGGAGCCTGTCACGCCGGCGAGGATCGTGTCGCTGCGGACTAGCGCAGGCCGAACGGCCAGGCGCAGCCCTTGGGTGCCGTTGCGCGCCGTGGCCAGTAGGCGGATCGTGTGCCCGAGCCGGCCGGCGTAGGCGAAGTCGATTGCCCGGATGCGCCGGATGCCCGCCAGCGGAATCTGGTCCGGCGCCACCTGCACGCCGAAGGCGAGGCCGGCGAGAATCGCCAGCTTCGCGCGCGCGTCGTGGCCGTCGATGTCGGCGCTGGGGTCGGCTTCGGCGTATCCGAGATCCTGTGCCTCCCGCAGCACTTCGCCCAGCGGCGCTCCGGTTCGCTCGATCTCGGTAAGGATGTAGTTCGACGTGCCGTTGAGGATTCCGACCAAGGCGTCGATCCGGTCTCCGGCGATGCCCTCGCGGAGGGCGGACAGGACCGGGATGCCCCCTGCCACGGATGCCTCGATCCCGAGGCTGGCGCCGCCAGCCCTGGCCTGCTCCCACAGCTCGACTCCGTGCGCGGCCAGCAGTTCCTTGTTCGCGGTGACGACCGGCTTGCCGGCCGCGAGCGCGCACTCCAGGATCTCGCGCGCAGCGCCCGTGCCGCCCACCAACTCGGCCACGATGTCGACGTCGGGCCGGGCCACTAACTCGCGCCAGTCGCTGGTCCGGGCCGCTCCGGGGTGCAGCGCCACGGCCTCGCCC
The DNA here is from genome assembly GCA_965263255.1 of Bryobacterales bacterium. Classification (GTDB taxonomy): domain Bacteria; phylum Acidobacteriota; class Terriglobia; order Bryobacterales; family UBA6623; genus VXMF01. The sequence continues at coordinate 3,027,968 of CBDHHA010000008.1, read as the reverse complement.
GGCTCCCGCAGCACCCCGCGGGAGCAGACGGCGCTGACTTCCAGGGGGAAACCGAGCTTCCGCTCGATCCGGGCAGCGTTGGCATGCAGCAGGCGGAGCGTTCCGCTGCCCACGTTGCCAAGGCCGATGATGCCTACACGTGTAGGGGCCACGAATCTCCCATTCTACTGGCGCTCCGATCGGCTCCCTCCCGGACCGGCCGGAGGACGGGACCGGCGCGCTAGTCGCGCCCCGGGGAAGGCCCTTCTCAGCCGCAGGCTGTTCGAGACCACGGAGAGGCTCGAGAGGGCCATTGCGGCCGACGCCAGCACCGGGGAGAGCAGGGTACCCGTCCAAGGGTACAGGGCGCCCGCCGCAATCGGCACTCCCAGGACGTTGTATCCGAAGGCCCACCAGTAGTTCTGGGCGATGGTCCGCCGGATTCTCCTGGCCAGCTTGATGGCCCGCACCACGTCCCGGGGGTCGCTACGCACGAGCACGATGCCTGCTGATTCGGTCGCAACGTCCGTGCCGGAACCGATGGCGATGCCGAGATCGGCCTGAGCTATGGCGGGAGCGTCGTTGATTCCGTCGCCTACCATCGCCACGGTGCGGCCCTCAGCTTGCAATCGACGGACAGCGTCCGACTTTTCGATCGGCATCACCGGTGCCAGGACCTCATCGACGCCGGCTTCGGCCGCGACTGCCGTTGCCGCCTCCGCCCGGTCGCCGCTGAGAATCAGAGTCCTGATGCCCAGGGCGCGGAGCGTAGCTGCCGCCGCGGCCGAGCCGGGACGAAGCGTATCACGCAGCGCAATCATGCCTGCCAGGACGCCGTCCCGCGCGGCCAGCACGACGGTCTTGCCGTGCCGGGAGAGGTCGTCCAGCGCTGGCTCGGCGGCGGTGACATCGATGCCGCGGTCGGCGAGCAGGTCCGACTTGCCGATCAGCCAGTGCCTGCCACCTACCGTTGCGGACGCCCCGGCTCCCGGCAAGCTCCGGAAGTCGGCGATCTCCTCGCCGGGGCCGGGACGGGCGGCCGCGATGGTCTTGGCGATGGGATGCTCGCTGCGGCGCTCAATCGAGGCGCAGGCCCCTAGCATCTCTGCCTCTGTCATCGAGCCGTAGGCGGCCACGTCGGTCACGGCAAACTGTCCCAGTGTCAGAGTCCCGGTCTTGTCGAATACGACCGTGTTCACGTTTCTCGCCGCTTCGAGGGCAGCCGCGTCGCGGATCAGGATGCCGTTCTCAGCCGCCCGCCCCAGCCCGACCGCGAGGGCTGTCGGGGTCGCCAGCCCCAGCGCGCACGGACATGCGATGATCAGCACGCTCACCGCGTTGCTGAGGGCCATTCGCAGCCGGTCGTCGGGAGGGCCGGCTGCCATCCACGCGGCGAATGTAAGGGCCGAGGCGGCAAGGATCGAGGGCACGAACACACCGGCGATCCGATCCGCCAGGCGGGCGGCCGGAGCCTTGGAAGCCTGCGCGCGGCGGACGAACTCGATGATGCGCGCCAGCGCCGTCTCGGACCCGACGCTCTCGGCGCGGATGACAAGGAAGCCGTCCTTGCTCAGGGAACCACTGACGAGTCGCGAGCCGGGCTCCTTGTCCGACGGTACGCTCTCGCCCGTTATCGGCGACTCGTCGACCGCACCGGTGCCCTCGACCACGGTCCCGTCGACGGGGACCCTCTCGCCGGGACGAACCAGCACTTCGTCCCCCACGGCGACAGCCTCCAGGGCGATCTCGCGTTCCTGGCCGTCACGCCTCACCCGCACCGTTGGGGCTTGCAGCGCGAGCAGCTTCCGGATCGAGGCCGAGGTCCGATGACGGGCGCGCATCTCGAGCACCCGTCCCAGCAGGACGAGCGTCAGAATCGCTGCCGCAGTCTCGAAATAGACCCCGGGAGACTCTGTGTCGGACACCCAGGAGGGCGCGGCAGTCGCCGCGACGCTGTACGCGAACGCAGTTCCCGTCCCGATCGCGATCAATGTGTTCATGTCGCTGCGCCCGTGGCGCGCCGCTGCCCACGCGGCTGCGTAGAACGGGGCGCCTCCGTAGGCAACGACCGGCAGCGCCAGGGCAAATTGGAGCCAGTGGGAGCCGGCAAAGTGCAGGGCGCCGTGGGACATCGCCAGCACCAGCAACGGGATCGTGAGCGTGGCCGACACGGCCAGCCGGCGAAGCAGCGACCCGGATTCGCCCGCCTCGCCGTGGCTGCCCGCGCCGGCCTCGTGCGCCTCGTAGCCGGCCGAACCGATCGCGCGGATCACGTCGCCGACGGAGGAGCGCGCCGTGTCGATCCGGAGGCTGGCGCTGGAGTCTGCGAGGCTCACGTCGCAGGACTCGACTCCCGGCACGGTTAACGCAGCCTGCTCGACGGACCGGACGCAGCTCGCACAGGTCATCCCCCGGACAGACAGCCGGAGGCTCTTGGGAGCGGTAGCATCCACCGGCGCTGGCGCGGCGGCGCCGGGTCGCGCTGGGGACGGCGGCGCGAGGGACACGAGACCGTTGGCCGGCTGCGGGGCGTAGCCCGCTGCCGCGACCGCCCTCTTCATGGCCGGCAGATCCGCCGTAGCGGGGTCAAATTTCACCAGGGCCGACTGCGAGGAGAGGTCGGCCGTTGCGGAGCGGACGCCCCCTACTGCCAGCAGGGCCCGTTCGACAGTGGCGATGCAATGCCCGCAGGTCATGCCCCCCAGCGGGAGGGTCACCGTCTCGAGCGGGACTCCGATCATTTCAGCCTTCGGCAGCCCGGCGGGGACCGCTCGGATCCAGCCCCGCAGCCATTGCCACCGGACGATCCTCAGCCTACACTAGGCTCCGTGCCACGTGAGCGGGACGCGGGGCGCGCGCAACTGCACGTTTCACCCGCCGACAGGAACGAACAAGAGCGCTTTTTGGGAGCCAGGCATGCTTTGCGAGGTGGACTGTGGTCCCGTTGACGTGTTAGATTGAGGCTTCAGCTGGATGCCGTCCCATATGCGCTCGCCATTGCGGGCAGCCGGATGGAGACTGTCCGTCACGCCAGAGGTAGTCCAGTTCGAAACCATCCAGTACCCGCTTGCGTCATGAAGGCAAGTGCGAAGCGGGTAGGAATCCAGGTCCGAAGGTACGGTCATGATCATTTCAATGAAACCGGGCGCGACGCGCGAGCAGATCGATCGAGTTTGCGCCCGGATTGAGGAGATGGAGTTCGCGGTGCGCTCGATACAGGGCGACGAGCGGGTCGTCATCGCGGCCGTCGGCCTAGGCGACGTGACCCACGCTATCGAGGTGCTGCGTTCCGTCGAGGGAGTCGAGAACGGCGTTCCGATCAGCGCACCGTACAAGTTGGTGAGCAAGCAGGTCAAGAGCGATCCCACCGTGGTCACTGTGGGCAGTCGGTCGGTCGGAGGCGATGAGTTTGCTGTGATCGCAGGACCCTGCTCCGTCGAGACCGAGGAGCAGATCATGTCCTGCGCGGCGGCCGTCTCGCGAGCGGGCGCGGGTTTCCTGCGTGGCGGCGCCTACAAGCCCAGGACCAGCCCCTACAGCTTCCAGGGTCTGGAGGAAGAGGGTTTGAAGCTGCTCCGCAAGGCAGCGGACGAGCACGGCCTCAAGGTGGTCACGGAGGTAATGACCGTCCGGAACGTCGAACTTGTCGCGCACTATGCCGATGTCCTTCAAATCGGCGCGCGCAATATCCAGAACTTCCCCCTGCTCCAGGAGATTGGCGCCCGGACGAAGACTCCGGTGATGCTAAAGAGGGGCCAGAGCGCCACGATCACGGAATTCCTGCTGTCCGCCGAGTACATCGTGACGAACGGCAATCCCAACGTCATCCTGTGCGAGCGCGGAATCCGCACCTTCGAGACAGCCACGCGCAACACGCTGGACATCAACGCGGTCCCCGTGCTCAACCAGCTCACGCACCTGCCGGTGATCCTCGATCCGGCCCATGCGACTGGCAAGCGCGAACTCATCGCGCCGCTGGTTCGGGCGACCGTCGCGGTGGGCGCCGACGGCGTGATGGTGGAGGTGCACCCCGATCCCGAGCGGGCTTGGAGCGACGGGGCGCAGTCGCTCACTTTCGATCAGTTCGCCCAGGTGATGGCCGACATCAAGCCGTATGTCGAGCTGTGGAGGGCGGACCGCCTGGCCACGGCCTGCGTGCCGGCGTGAGGGTGCCCCGCTGTTGCCAGGCTCGCGCAGCGAGTTCCTAGGGGAGGCTGCTGGCCTCCGGCTGAGACTGCCGAACTGCGAGAAGGGAATCGGGCGAGTCGTGCTCGGCACGGATTCTCCCGACCTGATCGACGGCGTTCGGGTCGAGCCAATCGAGCTCTGGCCGGATGACCGCGGGTACTTTCTGGAGATTGCCCGGATGGGGCAGGGCCTGTCTCGCGCATTTCCCGGCGCATCCACGCAGGTCTCCGCTTCCCTGAGCTATCCGGGCACGATCAAGGCTTTCCACTACCACAAGAGCCAGACGGACCTGTGGGTGCCTTGCCAGGGAATGCTGCAGGTAGCCCTGGCGGACCTGCGGGAGGGGTCTTCCACGTTCGGTGTCCGCAACACGGTATACGCCGGCTCGCTGCGCCCGCGGCAGATTCTCGTCCCGCCCGGCGTCGCGCACGGCTACAAGGTAATCGGACAGTCCCCCGCCATGCTCGTGTATGTCACCGACCGGTACTACGACCCCTCCGACGAAGGCCGCCTTCCATACGACTCTCCGGAGATCGCCTACGACTGGGAGACGCAGCGCAAGTGAGACTGCTCGTTACAGGCGGGGCCGGCTTCATCGGTTCGGCATTCGTTCGGTCCGCGGTCTCGAGCGGCGACGGCGCGGATCTGCTGGTGCTGGACGCTCTCACCTACGCGGGTAATCTGGACAACCTCGCGCCGGTTGATCAACTGCCGGGCCTCCGGTTCGAGCGCGTCGATATTCGAGACGCGGCGCCGGTGCGCAGGGCCTTCGAGAGCTTCCGGCCCGAGGCTGTGGTCCACTTCGCTGCCGAGTCCCACGTGGATCGCAGCATCCTCCTGCCGTCCGATAGCATCTCCACCAACGTGCAGGGGACGGCTGTGCTTCTCGAGGCCGCCCGGGAGTTCCCACCGCGGGTCTTCGTCCATGTCTCAACGGACGAGGTGTACGGAAGCGTGGACGAGCCCGGACAGGCCGACGAGTCCTGGCCGCTGCGGCCATCCAATCCGTACTCGGCCTCCAAGGCCGCCTCCGACCTGATCGCGCTGGCCTACGCGTCGACATTCTCGGTCCCGGTGATCGTCACGCGGGCCTCCAACAACTATGGGCCCTACCAATTCCCGGAGAAGCTGATACCGCTCATGGTTGCCAATGCCCTGGCGGAGTTGCCGCTTCCCGTTTATGGCGACGGCCTGCAGGTGCGTGACTGGCTGCACGTGGACGACCACTGTCGCGCGATCGACGCCCTCATCGCTGGCGGCCGGCCGGGGCAGGTCTACAACGTCAGCGGGCGTCACGCGCTGCCGAATGTCGAGGTCATTCGCAGCATCCTGCGGCACTGCGACCGGCCCGAGTCGCTGGTCCGCCATGTGCAGGACCGCCCGGCGCATGACCGGCGCTACGCGATGGCGAGCTCGAAGATCGAGGCCGAGACCGGCTGGAAGCCGCGGATCGACTTCCCGGACGGGCTTCGCGAGACCATCCGCTGGTACCGCGAGCACTCCGAGTGGGTTTCTCGGGTCCAGACCGGCGAGTACTCCAACTACTACGAGCGGAATTACGCCCGGCGCGACGAACTCGCGGTCGGGTAGGCGTTCCGGACGATCCGCTTTCGCCGCCGAAGTCCTTCCGGCCCGGAACTGCTGTCGGGAACCGGCCAGGGCCCCCCCGGGTGCCCGCCACGGGGATGAGGCTGGAATCGACTTGCGTGATGCCGCATTCATGGACAAGCCGGATGTAACGACCGGGAGTTGGTGAGCATGCGGCGTGGGGTGAGGCCGTGCCGGGGCGTGGGTACCGGCGATATTGCGACAGGGGCCCGTGCCGGAGGAAGGCCGGCTCGCAGCCGGCGGTGCCTGAAGTCCCTCGAGGGTTTCCTTGAACAGCAGGGCCTGTAGGGCGACCGGACGCGGACCTGCTCAAACACGGTCAGGATTTGACCTGACTGCCGGGTGCGACTATGCTGTGTTCCGAATCAGACGCGATCTGATTCCGAATTAGACGCTCTAATATTCCGAATCAGACGTTCCCTCATGCCGGAACAGGCGAAGATCCGCAAAGAAGCCTTTGTGACACGGCACGCCGAGGCGCGTGTCCGCCTGGCCCTGGCAGACACGCGCATCGTCGCCATAGTGGGTCCGCGCCAGTCGGGCAAGACAACGCTTGCCCGCCGCATTGCCCGGGAGGACAGCCGCACGTTCGTCTCGCTCGACGACGAGCAGCACAGGCGATTCGCCCGGGACGATCCGGCGGGCTTCGTCCGGGGCCTGCGAATCGGCGCGATCGATGAAATCCAGCGCGCTCCGGAGCTGATCCTGGCCCTCAAGCGGGAAGTCGACGAGCGTCCTGCTGCCGGGCGCTACCTGATCACAGGCTCGGTCGATCTGTTCAAGGGCACGATTTCGCCGGATTCCCTTGCGGGCCGCGTCGAGACGGTCGAACTCCTTCCGTTCTCGCAAGCCGAGATCGCGCGCGCCGGCCCGCAGCGGTTCCTGGACCGGGCCTTTGCCGGTGACTTTCCGACCGTCGAGGAGATCGGGCCGACGTCCGACCTGATCGGAAGGGTCGTTGCTGGTGGTTATCCGGCCGCGCTTGCCCGCGCCGTGCCGATGCGGCGCCAATCCTGGCTGCTCGCCTATGCGCGCGCCCACGCCGAGCGCGACGTCTCCGATATCGCGCCCGCTGGGATGCGTCACGAGATGGTCCGCCTGATGGACCACCTAGCCGTATCGGCAGGCCAGCTGCTCAACATGTCCGGCCTGGGCTCGCGCCTCGGCGTCGACGGCAAGACCGTGGATCGCTGGCTGGTGCTGTTGGAGCACATGTTCCTGATCCGCCGCATCCGCGCCTGGAATAGCAACCGCCTGAAGCGCTTGGTCAGGACGCCGAAGCTTCACTTCCTGGATTCCGGATTGCTTGCGGCGCTGCTAGGCGCGGACGTTGCGGGCATCGCGCGGGACCGCCAGAAGCTGGGACCGTTGCTGGAGAGCTTCGTCCACGCGGAGGTTGCCAAGGCCATCGCCCTGTCGGACGAGATTACGACAGTCAGCCACTATCGCGACAAGGACGGCGTTGAAGTCGATCTGGTTCTGGAGCGTTCTGGGGGCGCCACCGTGGGAATCGAGGTGAAGGGAGGCGCAACCGTGCGCCCGCGGGACTTTCGGGGCCTCCGGCGGCTGATGGCGGCTACAGATGACCGGTTCGCCTGCGGAATCGTCCTGCACGATGGCGAGCGGATTCAGAGAATGGGTCCCGGTTTGTTCGCGATGCCGGTCAAGATGCTCTGGGAATGTGGATGACCGGGCCGTTACCGGATCCGGCGCAGCCACCACGGAAGTGCCACTGAACTCGGTCCTGCATCTGCGATGTTTCCCCGCAGTGCCTGTTCTTCGCCGCTCCAAGCTCCCTCGGCCGGCATGCCGGCGCGGGCCCGCTCACCGACCGCCAGAGTTCTGCTGTTCCTTGTAGGAGCGTTCGACATCCCTGTCGCGCTCGGCCGCCCGCTTCTTGTTGAGTGCCGCGAACGTCGCGGCTTCCCGCCTAGCGTCCTCTGTCCGGCCCAAGGCGCGGTATGCCTGCGACAGGCTCAGCCTCAGCGATGCGAGCTCGGGAGCGACCTTGACCGCCGCCTCCATGGCGGTTGCGGCCTCCTGGTAGCGTTTCAGCTGGATCAAGGCCTTGCCGAGGCCGGCATGGGCCTGCCCTGAGCCCGGATCACTTGCGAGCGCCCGGCGAAAGTGCGGCAGGCTGCCCTCGGCATCTCCCAGTCGCAGCACCATCTCCGCCAGCAGCCGTCGCGCTTCGCTGAAGTCCGGATCGATCTCCAGCGCGCCCAGGGCGTGCTGGCGTGCCTCGGCGAACCTGCCCATGTTCTCGAGCTGCCAAGCCACCTGGTAGTGGCTGTTGGGTCGGTCCGGAAAGTCGGCCAGGGCCTTCCGTGCTTCCTCGAGGGCACGCTCGAAGTCGTGATTCCTGTAGTGGGCGTCCACCAGCAGGCCGCGCAGGTCCGAAGCTTCCGGGTCCAGCTCCACAGCCCTGCGTATGATTCCCACCGCGTCCGCGTAGTAGCGACCCTGCATGTACTGCAGGCCGAGCAGCGCGGCTAGCTTGGCATTGTCAGGCCGAACCCGGAACGCTGTCCGCAGGTGCGGGATGGCCCCTTCGAAGTCACCGCGCTGGGCCAGCAGGTTCCCTGCCAGCAGCCGGGCCTCGTAGAACTCGGGGCGTCGCTCGATCGCCGCCTCCAGCGCCTTCACCGCGGCGTCGCGCTGGCCCAGCGAGACCTCTGCGAGGGCCATGTTGTAGAACGCCTCGGCGTGGCGCGGCCGCGCATCGACGACCTTGCTCAGCAAGGGCAGCGCTTCCTTGTGAAGGCCGTGCCGCCCCAGTGCCACCGCCGTGCTGAACAGCACTTCTGGATCGCCGGACTCCGCCAGCGCCCTGGCACTTGCCGTTGCTTCCTGCAGCTTGCCGTCCCGCAGGAGCACCCGCAGTTCGACCAGGTCCTGGATCTCTCCGTGGAGCTTGTTCTTCCAGCGCTCCGCGAGATCGAACTCGAACCGGGCTGCGTCGGTCCGGCCCTGGCGCTGGTAGGCGCGCCCCAACAAGTAGTGGCTCTCGCCCTGTTCCGGCCACCTCCTGACAGTCTCCTCCAGCAGCCGGACCGCTGCGTCGACCCGCCCTAGCCGCAGGTAGCCGCTCGCCAGTCGCTGCCGCACGTCCATGACCGTGCCGATCGACACGACCCGTTCGAAGTAGTCCACCGCCTCGGCCGTGTCGCCGCCGCTCAGCGCGATTCGGCCCAGGTAGTAGAGCGAGTACGCGTCGGGCGGCTCGAATTCCAGCTCTCGCAGGAACGCTGCCCGGGCCTGTTCCATCTCGCGGAGATGCCAGTTCGCCAGACCCAGCTGGTAGTAGGCCCCGGGGATGGTCGCATGAATCGCAATCGCCTGCTCCAGCTCCTCCTTCGCTGGCGAGTACCGTTCCTGGTCCAGATGGACCTGAGCCTGCGCCAAGTGCCGGTTGACTGCCGCTTGCCTGTCGCCGGGAGGACCTTGTGCGAGCAGCGGGACCGTGACGGATGTCACGACCGCGACGCATCGGCACAGCGCCACCGCTGCCGGGATCCGGAACTTGCCCACTTGCAAGCATTTTACGGAATTCGGGCTCGGCCCACGAATGGATTCCCAGGCTCGGCCCGGCCCCGACTGCTTCCCGGTCCAAGGCCCAGGGCCGGGGCGGGAGCGGCCGTCAGCCAGCCGGCCGCTTGACGGTCGCGATGCGGTCCGAGAATGATAGTCGAAGCTGCCGAGGATTCGGCGGACTGCAATGCTGCGTGACCGGATGATTGTTTGTCGCGCGTGGAAGCGGGCGTTGGCCGGTCCGCCTCTTGCGCTGGTCCTGCTGCTGGCGATCGCGACCCGTAGTGTCGTCGATTCACAGCTGCTTCCTGGACCCTCCGAAGGATCCCTACGGGCTCATCTCGAGGCGGCCCGGACAGCCCAGGAGGCGAGTGACTACCAGGCGGCGGCACAACACTACCAAGCGGTCGTCAAGCTCGAGCCCGACAATGCCCTGATGCGCCAGAGCCTGGGCGTGGCCCTCCATCTCGCTGGCAGCTATCCGGAGGCAATCCGCCAATTGCAAGAGGCGGTCCGCCTTGACGAAGGGCTCTGGGGCTCGCATCTTTTCCTCGGCATGGACTACTACCGCGTAGGGCGGTTCGAGGATGCCCTCGCCGCGCTGGGGCGCAGCCTGGCACTCAACCCTGAAGCGGTCGAGGCCAGGCGCTGGCTTGGCCTCGCCTGCTCGGCGCTAGGCCGGTACGAGCAGGCCGTTGTCCATCACTCTGCCGTCCTCGAGTCCGAGCCGCGCGACGAGGAAGCCCTCTACCAGCTCGCTCGGGCATACGACAATCGAGCTGTCCAGCTGTTCGAGCAGATCGGGCGCAGCGAGCCGGACTCGCCGTTCGTTCACTTGCTGCAAGCAGAGCGCTTCGCCTTCGAAGGAGAGAGCGAGCGCGCTCGCGCCGAGTACAGGAAAGCCGTCGAGCGCAGGCCTGGGCTCGCAGGCACCTATCTGGAGGGAGTCAGCCCTCAGGGCGCCGCGATGCCGGGGGGGCAGGCTGGAGATCCGCTGTCGGCCGCAAGGTCCTCGTTCTCGGCGAGCCGCTACGGCGACGCCGTGCGGGAAGCGAGGGGGGCACTCGAGGCGGCGGACGACCCGAGCGAGGCGAGGTACTGGCTGGGGAGGTCCTACAAGGGTCTTGCGGCGGCAACGCTGGAGCGGCTGGCAGAGCTGGCGCCGGACTCGTACCGCGCAGACCAGCTCCGGGCGGAGTTTCATCTAGACAGGACCCAGTTCGCCAAGGCCCTGACAGCCTACGAGCGCGCCCTGGAGAAGAAGCCGGGCCTGCCCGGACTGCGCTACGCCATCGGTACGGTCCACTGGCGGGCCGGCCGCTTGGACGAGGCGATTCGCTGGCTGGAGCAGGAACTCGAGCGCAACCCTCATCACACGTTGGCGCGCCACCGAATGGGCGGCATCCTGCTGGACCAAGGGCGTTCGCGGGATGCCATCCCGCATCTCGAGGCGGCGGTGTCGGCCGGGGCGCCGCCGGCCGGCGCTCGCTTCGACCTCGGGCGGGCCTACCTCGAGAGCGGGGACCACGTTTCCGCAGCTCGTGAGCTGGAGTCGGTCAGCCGGGCCGAGCCTTCGAACGAGCGTGCGCGATTCTTCCTAGCGAACGCGTACCGCGCCCTGGGGCGGACGGCAGACGCCGCCCGCGAGCTGGAGGCCTACCAGCGGCTCAACAGGGAGCGCCTGCGCAGGGTGCAGCGCGACGTCAGAAGCGTCTCCGAGGACCTCAAGCGCAGCAGGCAGTAGGGCCGCCGCCCGGACCGGAGCCTATTCGGCAGGCTCTTCGATCCGGACCACTTGATTCGCCGGCACGGACCGGAGGATCTGCTCGGTGCCGCTCGGCCAGCGAATCCGGACGGAGTCGGCTTGAGTGTTGGCCCCCATGCCGAAGTGGAGTCTCAGGTCACTTTGGGACTGGTAGCTCCCTCCGCTGCGGACCTCGCGGACCTGGCCGGTTCCTCCGGCCTTGACCGTAACGCGGGCGCCGATCGCAGATCTGTTCGAGATCGTGCCCTGCAACTGGATCAGGAGCCAGTTCCCGCTCGACGCCGTACCGCGCAGCAACGTGGGCCTGCCATCGAGGTTGGCGACGAGCACGTCCATGGCGCCGTCGTTGTCGAGGTCGCCGGTCGCCAGCCCCCGGCTGGACTGCACCCCGGAATCGTCACCTGGCAGGCCTGTCGCGTCGAAGGAGCCGTCTCCCCGGTTGCGGAACGCCGAGTTCGGCTGGCGGTAGCTCAGGCCTAGCTCCTGGCGGTCAACTTCCGGATAGACATGGCCGTCAGCCACGACCAGATCAAGGAACCCGTCAAGGTCGAAGTCGACGAACTGCACGCCCCAGCTCAGCTTGTCCCACGTCGGCTCGCCCAGGCCCGACCGGTAGGAAACGTCCCGGAACGTGCCGTTGCCCTCGTTCCGGTAGAGGGTGTTGTAGTCCTCGGAGAAGTTCGTCACGACCAGATCGAACAGGCCATCGCTGTCAAAGTCCCCGCAATCTACTCCCATGCCTGCCTGCTCCTTGCCGTCGGCGCTGAGCGCGACGCCTGCCAGCAGGCCGATTTCGGAGAATGCCCCGCGCCCCTCGTTCCGGAACAGGAAGTTGGCGGTCGAGTCGTTTGCCACGTAGGCGTCGGGATCCCCGTCGTTGTCGAAATCGCACCATGTGACGCCGAGACCGTACGAATCCCCGGCGGCTGCGATCCCGGACTCGGCCGAGACATCTCGGAACGTTCCGTCTCCGAGGTTCTCGTAGAGCCGATCCGGCGTGGGGATCATGCCGCGCGGGCCGCACTGGACGGGGATGCCGCGGTAGCGGCAAAGCTGGCTGTCGTCGGGCAGGTCGTCCGGGTCGAACTCCAGGTAGTTCGCCACGTAGAGGTCCACGTCGCCATCGCCGTCATAGTCGGCGAACGCTGCAGAAGAGCTCCACTCGTCGCCCGCAACCCCGGAAGCCGCGGCCATCTCCTCGAACGTGCCGTCGCCGCGGTTGAGGTAGAGGCTGTTCGGCCCGTAGTTGGTGATGTACAGATCCTCCAGCCCGTTGTTGTCAACGTCCGCGACCGCCACCCCCATGCCCCACCGGGTGCCGTCCGTTCCGGCCCGCCGCGTGACGTCCGAGAACGTTCCGTCCCGGTTGTTTCGGTACAGCCGGTCCGACGTGCTCGGATCCCCGTCTGGCAGGGTGGCCAGGGTCCCTCCGTTCACGAGGTAGATGTCGAGCCAGCCGTCGTCGTCATAGTCGACGAATCCGACGCCACCGGTCATCGACTCGAGAATGTAGGCCTTCTCGGGAGTCCCCGACACGAGCTCGGCATCCAATCCGCGTCCCTGCGAGAGAGCCTCGAACTGCGCCACCAAGGGGACTGCGGCGACTGCCAGCATCGGCGCTGCCAGTGCGGGGCGAGTCATCGGCACGGCTCTCACGCGGGTCCATCCCGCTCTTGCATGATCCCAAGACAGCGCGGCCGGCTCGCGTGGGGGTGGACAATGGAGGCAACTTGCGCCCCCTGCTCGGTTGGACAGTCCAGGCCGTTCTGATCGTCCTCGCGGCGACGTCGCCGCTTGGAGGGGACCCGCTCGCCGTGGTCGAGAGGGCCCGGTCCGAGCGCCGATCCGGGAACCTGGAGGCTGCCGCGGGCCTGCTTGCCGAAGCGATCGCCGCTCTCGGCGAGCCGGCAACGGGTGCCGCGGGCGCTGCCTTGCACCGTGAACTCGGGGCGATCCGGCTGGACCAGAAGCGCCCGTCCGATGCCGCGGGGCACTTCGAGCAGGCTCTCCTCCTCGCTCCCGGGCAGGGTGTCGTGCATTATCAGGCAGGCCTTGCGTACAGGATGGCAGGGAAGGAGGCGGCTGCGGCCAATCATCTCCGCAAGGCGGTCGAGTCGGGATTCGCCACGACAGGAGCGTTCCTGCACCTCGCCCGCGCCGAGTTCGCCGCCGGAAACCTGAGCGGCGGCTTGGCCGCGAGCCGGGAACTGCTGGGGATGCAGCCGCGCTCGGCCCGTACCTTGCTTCTCGTCGGACGGGCGCTGTTCGACCGGTTCTTCTACGGCGACGCCCTGAAGGCCTTTGAGGCGGCACTCTCGATCACTCCCGGATCGTACGAAGCGCGTCACTTCGCCGCCCTGACCAATCACCTGCTGAATCGGCACGCCGAAGCGGTATCGCTGCTGGCCGGGCTGGATCCGGAACACGCCACGTCCGAGTCCACAACGCTGCTGGCCTCGGCGCTGGGACAGCAAGGACGGGCCGACGAGGCCATCGCGAGGTTCCACGAAGCGATCGGTCGGTGGCCACAGAGCCCTCACCCGCGCTTGAACCTGGCGTTCATGCTGCTGGACCTCGGCCGGACCGAAGAGGCGGAGGCCCGCTTGGACGCGTTGCTGGCCCTGGGGACCCCCGCTGTTCCCAAGGTGTTCTACTCGGTCGGCCGCGACTCTTGCACCAGCGCGGCGGCGTGGGATGGTGCATCGGGTAGCGCGCCCCCGCGAGATCCGACCAAGGCAGCCGCCTATCTCGACCTGGCTGCTGTCCTGGCCGGACGCCAGCACCACAGGACTGCCATTGAACTGCTCAACCTTGCCAGGTCCTACCAAGTCGAATCGCCGCGCCTGCTCCTGGCACTGGCGCGCAGCTGCCTGCACGTTGACCCGGCCAGCGCCGCTCCGGTGTCGCTGCTCCGGCTTGCACTGCAGGCCGACCCCGGTCTCGCCGAGGCGCACCACCTGCTGGGGCGGGTCCACCTCCAGCAAGGCAGGCGCCAGGAGGCGCTCGAGTCGCACCGCAAGGCAACCGTGCTGACGCCCGGCAACTCGCGGTTTCACACGGAACTGGCGCGCGCTCACGCGGCAGGTCTCGACGACGCGGACCGCCTCGCAGCCGTCGAATCACTGGTCCGGGCGGCCGAATTGGACTCCGGGAACGCCATCGCCAGGTACGAGCTCGGGAAGCTGCTCACCGCCATGGGGAAGCACGACGAGGCGATTCGCGTGCTGGAGGAAGCGGCCGGGGCCGAGCCGGAACTCTACAATGCGTACTACCAGCTCGGTCGCGCCTGCCAGCGGGCCGGCAGGCGCGCTGACGCGGAGCGGTACCTGAAGGTGTTCTCCGAGAAGCGGGCTGCTGCCGAGGCTCGCGCGGCCCCGGGCGCCGGGTTCGCCGACGGGCTCTGACGAGCTGCCCGTTGTCGCTCCCCTGCCAGCCGTGGCCGGCTGTCGCCGAGTTCGGGTTGCGCGCGCGCAGCACAGCGCGTAGAATCTCGGGGCAGGACGTTCTTGCTCGATAGCTTCGCAACTGGGCGCATGGCGCCGGGTAATCCTCGGCCGGCTCGGCGAGCGATCTCGGCTCGCATCGCCCACCGGATACACGAAAGGCACGACTTCATGAGAAACCCAATGTTCGCGGGCGGCCTCGCAGCCGTTCTCGCCTGCTTCCTTGCTTTGCCCGCATCCGGGCAAACGTCGTTCGGGACCATCGTCGGCAACGTGACTGACGAGACCGGTGCGGTCATACCCGGTGTCACCGTTACCGTGACGAACGAAGGCACCGGCATCGCTCGCACGGTCAGTTCGAACGAGACCGGCGGCTACACGGTCGTGTCGCTGCCGCCGGCGGTCTACAGCATCGAAGGGGAGCTGACGGGATTCAGCCGCGCGATCCAGAGCGGAGTGCGCCTCGAGGTGAACCAGACGCTCCGAGTCGACCTTGCCATGCAGATCGGCCAGGTCACCGAGATCATCGAGGTGACCGCGGCGCTCCCGCAACTGCAGACCGACAGCTCCACGGTCGCTTCGACGGTCGACAACCAGAAGGTCGTCGAGCTGCCGCTCAACGGGCGCAGTTTCACCCAGCTGACCGTCCTGATGCCGGGAGCCGTGCCCGGGTCGGGCGCCAACACTGCGTTCCAGACCAACGGGACCGCTGTTTCTGTCAGCGGGTTGCGGAGCGAGGCCAACAATTACACGCTGGACGGGGTCAACAACAACGAGTCCTTCTTCAAGACATTCGGCGTCCAGCCCTCGATCGACGCGATCCAGGAGTTCCGGATCCAGACGAACATCACGTCCGCGGAATTCGGCACCGCAGCGGGAGCCAACGTGAACGTCGTGACCAAGTCGGGCACGAACGAGATTCACGGGTCGGTGTTCGAGTTCGTCCGGAACGACAACTTCGATTCGGTCGACTACTTCGCGAGGCAGTCCGGGGCCGACAGGCCAGAGTTCGGGCAGAATCAATTCGGCGCGACGGTCGGCGGGCCGATCGTCAAGAACCGGACGTTCTTCTTCTTCATGTACGAGGGCCAGCGCCGCCGCCGCGCCTCGACGCTGCTCAATGTGGTGCCAACGCGCGAGATGTTCGCCGGCGACTTGTCGCGGGACGTTGCGGGGAACCCCGGTCCGCCGGCCTTCGATCCACTGACGACGCGCGAGCTGCCCGACGGGACGCTCTCCCGGGACCCGCTGCAGAACAACATGGTGCCCGCGAGCCGCATCAACTCCGCGACATCCCAGCTCGTCGACATCCTCTGGTCCGCCCCGAATCTTCCCGGGCAGGCCAGGAACCTGCTCAACACGAAGGCCGCCCGGATTGACAACAACCAGTGGATGGGAAAGGTCGACCATCGCTTCAGCGACAAGAACATCCTGACCGGCCGCTACAACCTGACCGACTCGGTGAGCCCGCGGCCCACGGCTCACCTCACCGTGGACAACAACCTGGTGAACACGTTCACCAACATCATGATCAGCGACACGCACACCGTCAGCCCCACGACGATCCTTGACGTGAAGCTCTCCTATCACCGCAACAACCTCCAGATCGCCGACAGCGCGCCGGGCGGCGTGGAGGGAATCACGAATTTCATCAACGGAAACAACGTCCAGGGCATCCCGATCCTCAAGAGCGAGGCAGTGCCCTTGTATCCCGCGTGGTCGATCGCGGGATTCGCCAGCCCCAGCCAGACGGGCTTCCCGTTCCCAGACGATTCGTACAGCGTTCTGGCGAGCGTCACCAAGATCGTCGGGAACCACAGCATCAAGGCGGGCTTCGAATTCAAGCACAACCGCAATCTGGATGACGGCTACTTCACCGGCAACATGACGTTCAACAAGCGCCCGACGGAGGATCCGCAGAATGCCGAGAACACCGGCAATGCCGTAGCGGCGTACCTGCTGGGACTGCCCAACCTGGCCCAGCGCAACATCGGCCAGGGCACCACGGCGATCATGCGCAAGGAGGACTATGGCTTCTACTTCCAGGACGACTGGAAGGTCACCCCCAACCTGACGCTCAACCTCGGCCTGCGCTATGACCTGATCGAGTACCCGAAGCACAGGGACAACCTTCTCGCGTCGATTGACATGGATACCGGGGAGTTTCTGTGGGACGGTGTCAACCCCGTCACCGGGGAGCCGCCCAATGCGCGCCGCGGCATCGTCGAGCCGGACTACAACAACTTCGCTCCGCGAGTCGGGCTTGCCTACCGCGTGGGGGAGCGATCCACGATACGGGCGGGGTATGGCGTCTTCTACATGTCGAACTACCTGTGGGAAGCGCAAGGGATCCGTGGGAACTGGCCCTACGCGATCAGCGAGAGCCTTTCCAACCTCAACGAGCGAACCGAATTCTCGTTCGCGGAAAGCACGTTCAGCCCGCAGCTCGATATCGAGCGGGGCAGCGAGGTGGCGCCCCGCGCCCAGCACATCGTGAACCGCAACAACCGCATCAGCTACACGCAGCAGTGGAACCTGCATGTGCAGAGGCAGCTGACTGATTCGATGATGGTGGAGTTGGGGTATGTCGGCACCAGGGGTTCCGACATGTCCACCTTCATCAACACCAACACGGCCCCGCCGGGCCCGGGCGACGTCGGTCCGAGGCGCCCGTACCCGCACTACGGCGCCATGAGCGAGATGACCAACGAAGCGACATCTTCCTACCACGGGCTCCAGTTCAAGGCAGAGAAGCGGTTCTCCGAGGGCCTTTCGTTCCGGGTCAACTATGCGTGGGGCAAGACCATCGACACCCTTGGTGCGGGGTTCTCGGCCAGCCGGAGCCCGCAGAACCCGTTCGACTTGGAGGCGGACCGCGCCCTTTCGGACCTGCACCGGTTGCACACTTTCTCTGCGGACTATGTCTGGGAGGTGCCGATCGGCAGGAACCGGGCTATCGGGTCGAACATGAGCGGCGTGGCCGATGCGGTTCTCGGGGGCTGGCAGCTGACCGGCGTGGCGACCGCCAACAGCGGGGCTCCTATCAATGTCTCCATCCCTAGGGACGTCGCGAATATCGGGCCGCGCTCGCAGGCCCAGCGGCCCGACCTAGTGGGGGATCCCCGCGCCGGCGTCAGCGGCGCTCCCGATCAATACCTCAACCGGAACGCCTTCGCTGAGCCGGCGCCATACACTTTCGGCAATGCCGGCAGGAATCTGGTGACCGGACCGAGCCTGTTCCAGCTCGACTTCGGCTTGTACAAGAATTTCCGTATCGCCGAATCGGTTGCCCTGCAGGTACGGTCCGAGTACTTCAATCTCTTCGACAACGTGAACTTCGGGCTGCCTAACGGCAATCTGGACTCGCCGGCGTTCGGCAATATCGGAGCGCTCGCCGCGGGTCAGGCGGCCCGCCAGATCCAGTTCGGAGTCAAGCTGTTGTTCTAGCCAGCCGTTCGGGCGCGGACCCTGCCGCTGGCGCCCGGCGCGGCCTCGCGGCTGCGCCGGGCTCTTGCGCTCCGCCCCGAGCCTGGATTCGTCCGACACACTCGGCGGCCTGCAGCCAATGTTGCATCACCGAGACAGTCTTCGGGCCGTGCGGCCTGACTGCAGGAAAGCAGCCCTGAAATGGCCGGCAGCCTTGGCGGGATGCTTGCTGCTGGCACCGGCCCTGCCTGGCCATGCCGCGGAGCTGGAATTCTCCGATGTAACGGAAGGTTCCGGCTTGGAGGGATTCCACGGCTTGCAGGGCAGGGAGAGCAAGGATCACATCATCGAGGTCATGGGGGGCGGAGTCGCCTTCCTCGACTACGACGACGACGGATTCCTCGACATCCTCCTGGTCCGCGGTTCGACGATCGAGGGCTTCCGGCAGGGCGGGGACCTGATGTGTTCCCTGTTCCGCGGGGACGGGACCGGCAGGTTCGAGGACGTCACGGCCAGATCCGGCCTCACTGCCCGGGGCTGGGGGCAGGGGGTCACGGTCGGGGACTACGACGGGGACGGCAGCGTCGACTTCTTCCTGACCGGATACGCCAGCAGGGCGCTGTACCGGAACCTTGGTGACGGAACGTTCCGTGAAGTGGGCCGGTCCGCCGGTATCGCCGTGCCGCAATGGAGCCTCGGAGCGGCATTCGCCGACATTGACCGGGACGGAGACCTCGATCTCTACGTCAGCAACTATCTTGCCTACCCCTTGGACAGGCTGCCTGGTCGCGACGCGAACTGCAACTACCGCGGCTTCGCGGTCTTCTGCGGGCCACGCGGCATGCCGGGCCTGCGCGACTCGCTGTACATCAACGACGGCGCCGGGAACTTCGTGGATGTCGCGCCGGAGCGCGCTATCGATGACGGGCGTCTCTTCGGCCTCGGTGTCCAGGTCGCCGACTACGACAAC
Organism: Bryobacterales bacterium; assembly: GCA_965263255.1. Taxonomy (GTDB): domain Bacteria; phylum Acidobacteriota; class Terriglobia; order Bryobacterales; family UBA6623; genus VXMF01. Next base: position 3,009,058 of record CBDHHA010000008.1, on the reverse strand, counting down.
GATTCCTGGCCGGACATCTTCGTGGCCAACGACCTCACCGCCAACCTCTTCTACCGCAACAACGGGGACGGCACCTTCGAGGAGTTGGCCGTGCTCCTGGGCACCGCCTTCTCCCAGGACGGGGTGGAGGAAGGGTCCATGGGCGTCGACACGGCGGACATCGACCATGACGGATGGCTGGATCTCTATTACACGAACTCCTCCTACGAGAGCAATTCGCTCCTTGTCAACAACGGGGACGGCAGCTTCACCAATCTCACCGACCCCGCCGGCCATGGCCAGAGCACGCACCTGTACGTGGGCTGGGGAGTATCGTTCGGCGACCTCGACAACGACACCTGGGAGGATCTCTTCGTCGTCAACGGCCACCTCTACCCGGAGGCGGACCGCTTCGAGATGGGCCTGAAGTACGAGCAACGCTGGCTGGTCTTCATGAACGAATCGGGCCAGGCGTTCGCCGAGCGCGGACTGCAGTTCGGCCTGGACCGGCGGTACAAGAGCCGCGGGCTCGCCTTGGGCGACTACGACAACGACGGCGATCTCGATGCGGTGGTGAACAATCTCGACGGACCCCCGACGCTGCTCCGAAACGACGGCGGGAATCGCAGCGACTGGCTGGTCGTAGACCTCAGGGGCCGGCATGCCGGCCGGTCGGCGGTCGGATCCAGAGTGCTTCTGAGGGCTGGCAGTCGAACGCTCATGCGCGAGGTCCGCTCGTCCGCCAGCTACTTGTCTGCCAACGACCCGCGCCTGCACTTCGGTCTCGGCGAGGCCCAGCGGATCGACAGCCTCACTGTTCAGTGGCTGTCCGGCGCAGTCACCGAGATCGAGGATGTGGCTGTCAATCGATTTGTCGTTGTCGAGGAGCCGGGACCGGGATTGGCGCCCGGGAGGTGATGCCGGGCCACTCCCGCAATTCCGGCAGGATATCCGCGAGTTCGGGCAGCCGATAGCGGCCCGCAGACGAGCCTTGCGGACACAGTTTCGAAGCATCGCATGGCGTGAACCGGACGAGCCGGATTGGCGGCGTTGGCGCCGCCTCGGCTCCTTCGGCGCATCAGCGTCGTTCATCCCTTCTGCAATGGGACCCCCATAAGACCCCATTGGACCCCCATTGGACCCCGTGGGCCGGTCTCATCGGATTCGTCATTCCGTGCCGGGCTCCCACTAGGCCGAAACGCCGCGCCCCGCCACGAATACCCCGGCATCCTCGATTTCCGGTTGCGGCAGTCCCGCGCGGTGGATCCGGGTGAGTGCCAGGACTGTGGCCGATCAGAACCAGCGGCGCTTGTCGACAACGTTCTTCAGCGGCAGACCGCCGACGAAGCGGGACACGTTGTCGAGTACCACTTGAAGATGCCGCTCGGCGATTGCCGGGGAGTGGCCGGCGATGTGCGGGGTAAGAATGACGTTGTCGAAGGTCCACAGGGGGTGGTCAGCGGGCAGGGGCTCGATCTCGTACACGTCCAGGGCCGCTCCTCGGATTTCTCCGTTCTCCAGCGCTCGCACCAGGTCGTCGAGTCGCACGATCACCCCGCGCCCGATATTCACGAGCACGGCCGAAGATTTCATTCGCCGGAACCTGGGAGCGCAGAACAGGCCCTCCGTCTCCGGAGTGTGGGGCGCGGCGATCACCACGTAGTCGCTCTCCGCGAGGAGGTCATCCAGCCTAGTCGCCGGCCAGGGCCCCTCGACTCCTTCCGGTGCGTCCCGGGGATCGCTGTCGACGGCGATCACGCGCATCCCGAAGCAAATGCCGCGGCGGGCGATCTCCGAACCGATCGATCCCAGCCCGATCACGCCCATCGTCGAGCCGGACAGTGTAGTGTGTTCCAGATCGACTCCGGTAGTCACCGCCGGCCCGCTGCGGAACGACTGGCCCTCTTTCGAGCCCCCGTACGGCTTCCACTCGGCCCGCTGCTGCTGTCGGATGTAGACATGCAGGTTCCTAGCGAAGCAAAGCATGCATCCGAAAACGTGATCGGCGATGTTGTCGTGGAACAGGCCGCGCATGTTCGTAAGTTGCGCGGCATGCTCGGCGAGTTCAGGGAATACGTAATGCTCCAGGCTGGCCGTCGGTGACTGGACCCAGCGCAGGCGTCCGGCCGCCGCCAGCATCTCGGGCGTCAGCTTGCCGAAGAAGGCGTCCGCATCGGCGATCTCCCGGACGGCCTCAGGCTCGGTCCGGCAGTTCGCAACGCGCATCGGGCCGCATGCCGACTCGATCCGCGCCAGCCGTCCGGGCTCGATTTCCGGGTATGTGACCAGCTTCATCGGACCTGCTCGCTGACGACCTCGCCTTCGATTACCACCCCGATGCAGTGGGAAGCGTACTCGAACGGATCGCCGTCGTACAGGGCCAGATCCCCGTCCTTGCCGGCCTCGATCGAGCCCACGCGGTCGTCGATGCCGAGGATTCTCGCGGCATTGATCGTGATGCTCCGCAGCGCATTCTCGAATCCGAGGCCGTGCGCCGCCGCGACGCCGGCCTCGAACAGCACTAGCCGGCTCTTCGGCACGTAGGCTTCGAAGCCGCCCTGGATTGCCGCCGGTATGCCGGCCGCATAGAGCTTCGCTGCCGTCTCGAAGCTCAGGTTCTCGGTCTCTCCCCTGGCGCGCAGCATGGTCGGATGGACGATCACCGGGACGCCTGCCGCGCGGATCCGTTCCAGCACCTCGGGCGCCTCCGCAGCGCCGTCCAGGACGATCGGAATGCTGAACTCGTCCCTGATCCTCAGCGCCGTGAGAATGTCCTGGGCGCGCTGGGCTGTGACCAGCAGCGGCACCTCGCCCCGGATGACCATTCCCATCGTGTCCAGCCGGAGGCTGCGGTCGGTCGGCTTGCCGTCATTCGCGGAGCGCTTGGCAACGTACTCCTGGGCCTTCACGAGCTCGGCCCGGAGCATCGACGCCATCTTGGCGCGCGTGCCCGGAGACTTGCCGCCGCTCTCGCGAGCGCCCTCGCCCAGCGTCGCCGAGATCATGGCGATCGGTTTGACCAGAGCCTCTTCGAGCGTCCTTCCTCGCAGCTTGACAATCGCGGTTTGCCCGCTGACAAGCGCTCTCGGGGCGTGTCCGGTGTGAACGGTCGTGACCCCGTAGGCGCGGGCCCAGCCCACCAGCGCTTCGTGGGGATTGTAGGAGTCGATGGCGCGTAGCTCGGGCTGGATGGGTTCCGACCCTTCGGATTGGTCCTGATCGTGCGGCTGGTTGAGGTAGCCGCTCAGTCCGATCGTGCAGTGGGCGTCGATCAGCCCGGGCGTCACGACCTTGGCGCGCAGGGTCCGGAAGCCGTCCGGGACTTCGATCTCGCTGGCGGGGCCGAAACGGCTGATCCTGCCGTCCTCGATGAGCACTACGGCGTCCTCGAGAGGCTCGCCGGCTGCGGTGTGGACGGTGTCGCCATGCACCGCCACCTGGGCTGGCGCCGGCACTGCTGCGGCTACGGCCGCGACGGCGATTGCGATACCGGTAGCGCGGTTCATCGGTACTCTCCATTGGCAATGTCGTGGTGGCTTCCGCTCTGGTCGTGACTTGCGCCGAGGCCGCCCTCCGCATAGAGCCTGTCCTTCGGATCGGACCGGTCGAAGACCTTGGTGCCGTCGACCCATGTCTCGAGCACCTGGGTGTAGACGCTGAGGGGATCGCCCGAGAGGACGATCACATCGGCGTCCTTGCCGGGCTCCAGGGAGCCGACGCGATCCTCGAGGCCCAGCATGATTGCGCCCGCCATGGTCAGCCCGTACAGGGCTCGGTCACGGGGCATGCCGGCGCGAACGGCGAGGGCTGCCATGCGGTTGAAGAGCCGCGAATCGGTGATCGAGTCGTCCGAATGAAATCCCGTCACGACGCCGGCGCGATCCAGGATCGGAGCCGTCTCGAATCGGTTGTCCTTGGCCTCGATCTTGCCTCCGGGGCTGTCGATTAGAATCAGCGAGGCGCCCACCACGTGCGGGGACGCCGCGATCTGCTCCGGGACGAGCCATCCATCGCTGACGTGCTGCAGCACCACGCGGAAGCCGAACTCCTCCGCAAGCCGCAGGATTGTCACGATATCGTCGTGCCGGTGCGTGTGGAAGTGGACCACGCGATCGCCCTCTAGGATGTCGACCAGGGTCTCCAGCCCGAGATCGCGCTCGGGCCGCTCGCCAGGATCGCTGCCGGCGGCCGCGAGCTTGTCCCGGTACTCGGCGGCCTTGACGAACTGCTGCCTTACGATCGCCGCGGACTTCGCGCGCGTGCCCGGGAAGGGGGGCGCCTTGCGGGAATTCGTTCCGTTCGCCATCTTGACCCCGTACGCCAGGGAGCCGTCCGGCCGCCGGATGAACATGTCGTCGATCGAAGTGGCCTCGCGGTGCTTCACGTAGAGGGTCTGCCCGCTCAGCAGGTGGCCCGAGCCCGGCATGATGTTCGAGGTGGTGATGCCGCCCGCCTGGGCCTTCTGGAACCTGGCGTCGCGGACATTGATGGAATCGAGGGCCCGGGCCTCGGGATGCATCGGTCCGCTGCCGTCGCCCCCGTCGACGCTGCCGACATGGCTGTGCGTGTCGACGAAGCCCGGCATCACCACCTTGCCGCTCGTGTCGTGCCGCACCGCGCCATCCGGAATCCCGGTGCTGGCGGAATCGCCGACCGCGACAATCCGGCCTTCGTGAATGACGACGGTTCCGCTCTCGATGGCGGGACCGGAAATGGGTATGACGCGGCCCCCGACGAACGCCTGCGGCACGTTCTGTGCCAGCAGGACGGACGCGGTTGCCAGGGCCGCGAGTAGCGGACGGAGCATTGCAACGATTCTAACCGCCCGTGCGCGCTGGCCCGTCCCCGGTTCCGTCCCCGGTTCCGGCCCAGGCCGATACCGCTATGCTGGAGGCTGCCGCTCATGCGGAAGCTGCTCGTACGCGCGACCAACTGGATCGGGGACGCCGTGATGTCAATCCCGGCCTTACGCGAGATCCGGAGGGTCCATGACGGATGGCGCGTGACCATCCTTGCCCGTCCTTGGGTGGCCGAGCTCTACGCAGGGGAGCCGTTCTGCGACGAGGTGGTGCTGTACCGGAGCGATGCAGAGCATCGCGGCGTCCTCGGGCGCGAGCGCCTGGCGAGGGATCTACGCGGGCGAGGGTTCGACCGGGCGATCCTGCTCCAGAATGCCTTCGACGCTGCCTGGATTGCGTGGAGAGCGGGGATTCCCGAACGGATCGGATACGACCGGGACGGACGCGGGCTGCTGCTCACCGATCGGATCGCGCGACCCGCAAGCGGGGAGATTCCGGCCCACCAGCGCTTCTACTACTTGGAACTCCTCCTGCGAGCGGGCCTGATCCAGCGCATTCCCGACGACACGCAGGCGCGGCTCGAGGGATTGTCGGATCGCCGGCAACGGGGCGCGGCCCAGTGGGCGCGCCGCGGCCTGCCGCGAGGCCCGTGGATCGGCGTCAGCCCGGGCGCGGCCTTCGGTTCCGCCAAGCGCTGGATCCCGGAGCGCTTTGCCGAGGCGGCCCGTGTCCTCGCTAGCGAGGCGGGTTCGCACGTCGCCGTTTTCGGGTCGCGATCCGAGGCCCCTCTGGCGACCCAAGTGGCCCGCCGGGCGGGCGGACGATCGACCTCGCTTGCCGGCAAGACGACACTCTCCGAGTACCTGGACCTAGCGTCCACGTGCAGCCTGTACCTGACCAATGATTCCGGTTCCATGCATGTTGCCGCGGCGCTTGGCGTCCCGACAGTGGCCGTCTTCGGGGCCACGGATTCCGAGGCTACAGGGCCGGCCGCACCCTGGGCTACGATCGTCCGGGAGCCCGTGGAGTGCTCGCCGTGCTTGCTGCGCGAGTGCACGGTGGAGGGCCATCCCTGCATGACAGGCGTCCCCGCGGAACGGGTCGTTCTGGCTGCCCGCGCCCTGCTGGACGGGAGCGGCCGGCTGTCCGGGGACGGCCCGTAGAATGAGGTGGATGGACGGTGCGGTCATCCTGGACAAGCCTGCCGGCATCACTTCGTTCGCCGCAGTGCGAAAGGTCCGTGGCCTGCTGGGGGGAGCGAAGGTCGGGCACGTAGGCACGCTGGACCCGCTGGGTACGGGCGTGCTGCCGATGCTTGTAGGCCGTGCCACCCGCTTGGCGCAGTTCTACCTCGGGCACAAGCGCGAGTACGTGGCGGGGATCCGGTTCGGCTGGGCTACCGACACTTACGACCAGGACGGCGAGCCGCTCGGTGACCCTGTAGAGGCCAGCATCGACGCCTCCGATGTCGAAGGGCTGCTGGAAGGGTTCCGCGGGGTCATCAGCCAGGTGCCTCCGCCCGTCTCCGCGAAGAAGATCGACGGTGTCCGGGCGTACAAGCTAGCCCGGAGCGAGGCGCCGGTGGAGCCGGATCCGGTCGAGGTTGAGATCTACGAGCTGGAGCTAGTGGATGTCAGCGAGTCGACGGCGACGATTCGCTGCTTCTGCTCGACCGGGACGTACATCCGGTCGCTGGCGCACGCTATCGGGCAACTGATGGGTTGCGGCGCGCACGTCGCGTCGCTCCGGCGGACACGCGTCGGTGAGTTCTCCCTGGAAGATGCCCGCACGATCGAGGATCTGCAGGGGCTGAGCGAGAGCGGGACGCTTGACCGTGCTGTCCTCTCCCCGCTCGATCTCCTTCCCGAGATACCCGTCCACCGGGTCGGTCGCGACGAAGCGGCGCTGATCCGCCACGGGAGGGACTTTCGGGTCAGCCCCTTCGGGAAGTGCCGGGACGCGCACTTCATCAAGGCAGTCACCGCAGACGGGCAGCTTGTCTGCCTGGGACAGGCGGTGATTCCCCGGGTCTTCCACCCGTTCGTGGTCTTCAACTGACCCGCGCTGAGCGCCGGGGCGCTCGCCCGGCGTGTGGCGGAGCGGCTCCAGCCGGTACGGCCCTCAGTCGAAGAGGACTTGCGCGATCTCGCCGCCGTCCGTGCTCACGAAGGAACTGGCGATGACGAGGCAGGCGAGTCCGAATAGGTAGGTCGCGAAACGCTTTCGCATCGTCACGGGCTTCGACCGCATGCTGATCCGAGGACCGATCTGGGACCCGATCAAGACGAAGGCACTCAGCAGGAAGGGTTCTTCCCACACGGCCTGGCTCGTCGCGAGATGCCCCAGCAGCCCCCCGGCCGCCGTGATGCTCACCATGAGAGCCGATGTGCCGAAGGCAATATTGATCGGCACGCCGAACATCCGGACCAGCATCGGGATCTTAAGGAAGCCGCCTGCGGCCCCTGTCAGTCCTGACGTGATGCCGATCAGGCAGGACAGGGGCAGGGCCTTGCCCAGGTGCACCCGGTACCGCTCCCCGCCTAGCTCCCGTTCCCACTCCAGCCGCGACCGCTTCCCGGCAGGCTTGCGAGGGCCGAGCTTGAGAAGCATGGACACTCCGGCGGCGAACACCAGTGTTGCCAGCACGAACGTCAGCAGGTGCGCCGGAAGCCGGTTGGCGAAGTATCCGCTCAGAAAAGCCCCTGCGAAGCTGCCCGACTCGAGGACTCCGGCCATGGCCCAGTCAACCTGGTTCGACTTGCGGAACAGGATCGTGGCGGGCAGGGCCGTGAGGATCGTGAACCAGAGGCTCTGGAAGACCGCCGTGTGGAAGTCCACTCCGAACAGGACCTGGATCGGCGTGTAGAGCACGCCGCCGCCCTGGCCGAGCATCGAGAAGCCCACGGCTCCGCTGCCGAGAATCAAGGCGAGGCCGAGCGCGTGCGGGTTCACGATGGGTGGGCTTCTCCCTTCTCTCGGATCGTTCGGGACGGGGCCGAGGGCCCCGTCCGGGTTGTCAGCGCTGTCCGCGTTGGGATGAAGCGGCGCCGGACAGCAGGGACGCCGCTTGGGGCGGGGCTACAAGGCCGGGCGGAAGCACCCTCGCGCGAGCGATTCCGCAGGCACGTCGAGGTAGGCCATGTCGCCGTCCGGCGGGCCGGTGTCCGGCGGGTACTCGCCAGTGAGGGCCTCGAGGAACGCGATCAGGTCCGTCCGTTCCTGGGCGGTGAGGTGATCCAGTTCCTTGATCTCCTCGTCGCGGAAATCGTTGGAGTTGCCGGCGCCGATATAGAAGTCGAGCACCTCCTTGAGGGTCTTGAGGTGACCGTCGTGCATGTAGGGTCCGCTATCGGTGATGTTGCGAAGGTGGGAGGTCTTGAAGGCCCCCTGGTCCCCCTCGGCCTGCGTCTGCTCGAAGCGGCCGATGTCAGCCAGCGATCCGTCGAGTTCGGCGCCGACTCCCAAGTTGTGGAACTTGTTGTCCGTGAACAGGGCGTAGCCTTCCTCCTCGCTGATGGTGTGGCAGACCTCGCAATTGCCCTTCTCGGGGTCGCGGAAGATCTCCAGCCCGCGTATGGCCTCCGGGCTCATGGCCTCCTCGTCGTCGCCGAAGAGGTAGCGGTCGAACGGCGAGTTGCCCACGAGGACGGTCCGCTCGAAGCTGGCTATCGACTTCGCGACCATCTCGAACGCGATCGGCTTGTCGCCCCACGCGGCCTTGAACATCTCCACGTAGACCGGATCCTCGGAAAGTCGCTCCTCGACCCCCTCGTGGGTGAAGGCCATTTCCACCGGGTTCTCGACAGGGCCGCCTGCCTGCTCCTCGAGGCTGGCCGCGCGGCCGTCCCAGAACTGGGTCGTGAAGTAGGCGGCGTTCATCACTGGCGGCGCCTGGCGCCCGCCCAGCTCGCCCCCGACGCCCTTCGAGAACTGGTCGGGGTCCGCGAAGCCCGCTTCGGGCCGGTGGCAGCTGGCGCAGGCGATTGTGCTGTCGATCGACAGCCCCTTGTCGAAGTAGAGCTTCCTGCCCAGGGCAATTGTCTCCGCCGTGGGAGGATTGTCCGCCGGGATTGCGACCGGGGGGAGGCCGAGCGGGGGCTCGATCATCACGGTTTCGCCGACCGGCAGCAATGGTTCCGGGGCCTCGGTCTCGGCTGGCCCGCAGCCCAGTCCGACGACGAAAGCGATTGCTGGCAATGCCAACCAAGCGCGGTTGTTCATATCTGGCATTCTCCTTGGCTGAGGCAAGTTTGCGGGCGCTTGGTGCGACCGAGGCTGCCGGGTGCCACGTTGCGCGCGACGGAATCATCCACTGGATGCGACGGTTCCGCAGATAGCACGCTACTCCATATAGGGTAGGGGATTTCCCGCCTGGGCTGCAACACTCCCTCGCTCCGTACGCGGCCCCGCCTGACCGCCGCGACGAGTGCCGATCGAGCCCGCCCCGGACGTTCCCCGCAGCCTCTCCGGGGCTGTGCCGGCGCGCGCTCTCGGCGTTGCGCGGCGAGCGCCCAATGTCTCCGCTGCGGCGAGGACCCCTCAGCCTGGCCGCAGCGTCGGGATCTCCAGGCCGGATTCGTGCTATACCGCTTATGTGATGAAGGGACTTGCGCCATGCCTCATGTTCATCGGCGACCAGAAGGGCAAGGCCGAGGAGGCGGTTGCCTTCTATGTGTCGGTGTTCGAGAATTCCGAGATTCTGTCCATCGAGCGCTACGGTCCCGGTGAGGAGGAACCCGAAGGCATGGTCAAGACCGCCCGGTTCTCCCTCAACGGTGTCCAAGTGAGGGCAATGGACAGCGCCTACGACCACCGGTTCACGATCACTCCGGCCATCTCCCTGTACGTCGAATGCGAGTCCGAGGCCGAGCTCGTCCAGGCCCACGCGCGGCTGGTGGACGGGGGGATGGAACTCATGCCGCTGGGTGACTACGGATTCAGCGCACGCTTCGCGTGGGTCCAGGACCGGTACGGGGTCAGCTGGCAGCTGAACCTCCCCTAGCCTCCGGTCTGTCCCGACTCACTCGCGGGTCGGACCGGCTCGGTCCCGCCAAGGGCCCCGGGAGTTCGGGGAATAGTGGAGAATACAGCGTATGAGACGTGTTGCCCTCGCTGGTGCCTCGTGCGTGATGCTTCTTGCCGGCTGCGGTCGGCCTCCCCAGGAACGGGCCGAGGAATTCCTTCGAATCTACGATGGCGTCATCCAGAAGATGTACAAGATCACGGCTGAAGCCTACTGGAAGTCGGCGACGGATGTGACCGAGATGCATGTCGGGGAGCGGATCGGTGCCGAGAAGGTGATGGGCTCGTTCAGCGGCAACCCGTGGGTCATCGAAACCGTCAGGGACCTGCTGGATGAGAAGGAGAGCCTGGACGACCTAACCGTGCGCCAGTTGCAGAGCGTGCTGCTGTCGGCCGCAGAGCACCCGGGCACCGTCCCTGAGATTGTCGAGGCGCGAGTGACAGAGGAAGCCCAGCAGGGCGCGATCCTGGACTCGTTCCAGTTCTGCGCCGAGCGGGCCGGCGACAACTGCGTCGAGGTTGTCACCCCCAACCAGATCGACCAGGTGCTGGTGACGTCCAGGGACGAAGCCGAGAGGCGGAGGATCTGGGAGGTCTCCAAGCAGACCGGTCCGGCCCTCAAGCAGGGGATCGACCGGCTCCGCAACCTGCGCAACCAAGTGGCGAGGGAGATGGGCTTCGACTCGTTCTTCGCGCTCCAGGTGGCGGATTACGGGATGACGGTCGACGAGATGATGTCCATGATGAGGCGCTTCAACGAGGACCTTGGGCCCTTGTACGAGCAGCTCCACACATGGGCCAAGCACGAGCTGGCGGAACGCTACCGCCAGGAGCCTCCCGACATGATTCCCGCTCACTGGATCGGCAACCGGTGGGCCCAGGCCTGGCCCGGCCTGAGCCGGGGCGTGGATCTCGACAGCCTGGTCCGTGACAAGGATCCGGAATGGATCGTCAAGCAGGCCGAGGCGTTTTACACCTCGATGGGAATGCCGCCGCTGCCGCCATCGTTCTACGACAAGTCCGATCTGTACCCGCTGGAACCGGGTTCCGGCCGCAAGAAGAACACCCACGCGTCCGCCTGGCATGTCGATCTGGAGAACGACGTGCGGTCGCTGATGAGCGTGGAGAACAACTGGCGCTGGTTCGAGACCTCGCATCACGAGCTCGGGCACATCTACTACTACCTCGCCTACACCAGCGCCGGCGTCCCCCTGGCCCTGCGGGGCGGCGCCAACCGCGCCTTTCACGAGGCGGTCGGCGACCTGATCGGAATCGCGGCCCGCCAGCCCGCCTACCTGAAGGAGATCGGACTGCTGGACGGGGACGCCGAGATTGACAAGACTGCCTGGCTGCTGGACGAGGCCCTGGACCAGGCCGTGGTCTTCATCCCGTTCTCGGCCGGGACCATGTCCTTCTTCGAGCACGACCTGTACTCCGAAGAACTGCCCGTCAGCGAGTTCAACAAGCGCTGGTGGGAGCATGCCGGACGGTTCCAGGGCATCGCCCCCCCGGGCGAGAGAGGCGAGGAGTTCTGCGACGCCTGCACGAAGACCCACATCACGGACGACCCGGCGCAGTACTACGACTACGCCATGGCCTTCGTGATCAAGTACCAGCTGCACACCTACATCGCGAAGAACATCCTCAAGCAGGATCCGCGCGACTGCAACTACTACGGCAACCGGGAGGTCGGGACGTTCTTGTGGAACCTGCTGAGCTTGGGCGCGACGCGCGACTGGCGCGAGGTCATGCTCGAGATGACGGGCAGCGAAGTGTCGACCAAGGCCATGCTGGAGTACTTCGAGCCGCTGGTTTCCTACCTCGAGGAGCAGAACGCGGGACGGAAAGTCGGCTGGCGCTAGAACTGCCCGCTTCGGCGCCGGGTTACGCTGGAGGCAGTGTCCGGCTCGCTGGTAGCGGTGGCCATGAGCGGCGGGGTCGATTCCTCCGTTGTAGCGGGACTGCTGCATCGCGAGTCCAGGCCGGTCGTTGGGATGACGATGCAGCTGTGGAACCAGCGCCGCATGCCGGAACTGATTCCCGAGGGGGGCTCGTCGGGCCGCTGCTGCTCGCTGGACGACGTATACGACGCGCGCTGGGTCGCGCAGCGACTGGGCATTCCGTACTACGTGGTCAATTACGAGGACAGTTTCGAGCGGCAGGTCGTCGAGCCGTTCGTTAGCGACTACCTGGCCGGCAGGACGCCCATTCCCTGCACGCTCTGCAACAACTACCTGAAGTTCGACCGTTTCATCGACACCGCCCGCCAGGTCGGCGCCGAGACCGTCGCGACCGGGCATTACGCGCGCATCCGCAAGGATCCGGAGAGCGGGCGGCACCTCTTGCTGCGCGGCAGGGACGAGTCGAGGGACCAGTCCTACTTCCTGTTCGGCCTCACCCAGGACCAGCTTGCCCGGGCCCGCTTTCCGCTGGGAGACATGCTGAAGGCCGACGTGCGCCGGCTCGCTGCCGAGCTCGGCCTGGATATCGCGGCCAAGGCGGAGAGCCGCGAGATCTGCTTCGTTCCGAACGGGGACTACGCCGCCTTCGTGGAGGCCTACCAGCGGGAGCGGGGAGCCGCCGGCAGCCCGGAGGGCGGCGACGTGGTCACCGAGGACGGCAACGTCCTCGGTCGTCACGACGGGATCCACCGCTACACCGTCGGGCAGCGCAAGGGCCTCGGCATCGCCGCCGGCAGGCCCGTTTACGTGACCGAGATCCGGGCGGCTGACCGGAGCGTCGTGGTTGGCCCCGCAGAGTCCCTACTCAGGGCCGAGCTCGAAGTTCGGGACGTCAACTGGATCGCGTTCGACTCGCTCTGCCGGACCTTGGATGCGCACGTCAAGATCCGCTACCGGGCGGTCCCCGCAAATGCGGAGATCCACCCCGTCGAGGGCTCGCCCGACCGTGCGCGGGTCGTCTTCAAGCAGCCTCAGCGGGCCGTTACCCCGGGCCAGGCCGCCGTCTTCTACGACGGCGACGCCGTCCTGGGCGGAGGCTGGATCTGCTGACCGCCGGCCAGCCCGGAGTTCTGCCGTCACCTTCCTCGTTCCCATGCGTCCAAGTCATCAGAGGGAATCCGGCGAAGTGGACCTTGCGAATGCCCAACCAATTCCGTTAGGCCTCGAGTCGGACGCGCCCGACCAAGCCGAAAGGAGGCTCGTCGAAGCTGCCCGGGACGGTGACCAGGCTGCGTTCTCGGAGTTGGTGCGGCTCTACGACCGCAGCGTGCTGCGGATCGCACTGCGGATCATGCGATCCCCGGACGATGCGCAGGATGCCTACCAGGAGGCTTTCCTGAAGGTCTACCGGAACCTTCACAAGTTCCGGTTCCAGTGCCGCCTGAGCACGTGGATTTACCGGATCGCCACGAATGCCTGCCTGGACCTGCTGCGCCGGCGGAAGTCCCGGCCGGAATTCACGGCGCTGGAGACCGACGGCGCCGGCCTCTCCCCGCTCGACGTGGCTGCCGACGCGGCGCCCACCGGATCGCCCTACCGCATGGCTCGCAGCGCCGAGAAGCGGGAACGTCTCGACCGGGCCCTTGACAGGCTGTCCGACCGCGAGCGGGCCGTCTTCACCCTCCGCCATCACGCAGGCATGCGGCTCCGCGAGATCGGCGAGATCAACGCGATGAGCGAGGATTCGGCGAAGCAATGCCTCTTCCGGGCTACACGCAAGCTGCGCAAGGAGTTGGACGATGTCCGGGAATGACGGCGCCGCTCCGATCGACAGCGAGCTCCTCCGGCAGCGGATCAGGCTGTACTTGTATGGCGAGCTGGGCACGTCGGAGCGGCTCGAGATCGAGCGCTGCCGGGACGAGGATCCCGCATTCCGGGCATTGTTCCGGGACGAGCAGGAGTTCCTGCAGTCGCTCGGGGACCCGGAGCCCCGTCCGGAGCCGGACGACCTTCTGGCCGAGTGCCGGGCCAGGCTCGATCGGGCCATCGCGCTAGAGCCCCGACCGGATAGATCCAGTTCGGCGCTCGCGCGCGGCCTGCGCGCCCTGCGGCTGGCGGGGGCTGCGCTGACCGCCCGGCCATTTGCCTGGCAGCCGGCCGCTGCTGCGTTGCTGCTGTTAGCCGGTTTCCTGGGCGGCCGGGGTCTGGAGTCCGAGGTGGGCGGCGCATTGACCGGAGCCGCGCCTCTTGTGCGAGGAACCGCGATCTCCTCCGCCGGTGATCCCGCGCTGACCGGGATCGAGGCAGTCCGCCTGGACCCGCTCAGCGGCCAGGTGCAGATCGTGATCGAGGAACGCCGGACCGTTTCCGGGGACTCATCCGACCCCTTCATCCGCGGGATGCTGCTGACGACGGTGCAGGAGTCCCACACCGGTGCCCGGCTGACGTCCCTCGACGCATTGCGGGACCAGGCGTCGGATAGCGAGATCCGCGAGGCGCTGTTGCGCACGATGCTCGAGGACGAGGACGTGGGCGTCCGCCTGAAGGCCCTGGAGGCCGTGCAGGCGCAGGCCCGCCTTCCCGACGTGCGCCGGGCGCTCGTGCAGACCTTGGAGCGGGATCCCAGCCCTGGCATGCGGGCGCACGCGATCGAGATTCTCCGCGACCACGCCGACCGGGACATGGCCGGGCCGCTCCAGGAACTGATCGAGCGCGAGCCGAATGCCTACGTGGTCCAGGAGAGCGAGCGCATCCTTGACGCGATCGGAGCGTCCATGGAGCGGTATTGAGACGATGCCGACGGAATGCAGGAAGGGCGCGCCAGGCGGGTGGTCCGCCATTGCTGTCGCGACGGTAGTCCTTGGTTTGCTTCCGCCGGATTCGGTGGCCCAGGGCTTGCGCGAGCGTCGGCCGATCGGATCCGGCTGGATCCAGGACAGGCATGCCGAGCTGGCCGCTGCAGCCCGCTTGGTGGTCAGGACAAAGGGTGACATCACCATAGCCGGCAGCTCGAGGGAAAGCATCCGGTACGCTGCAAGGCTTCGGGTGCGCGCCCCCGGCGACGGGACTGAATGGGTGCAGGCGGCGCTGGGCAGCTCGGGGATCGAGGCGCTGGAACGCGAGGACGGCGCCTTGGAACTCTCCCTGATCGAGCCGGAATGCGCCGGCTGCAGGCTGGACGCCAGCGTCGAGATACAGATCCCAGAAAGCACCGTGGAAATTGACCTCCGCACGCCATTCGGAGATATCCGCGTCAGCAACGTTCGCGGGTCGGTCCGTGCTCTCGCTGACGGGGGATCAGTCGACTTGGAGTCGATCGGCGGCGCTGTCGACGTGATCGCGGCAGGCAGCGTCAGACTGGAGAATGTCTCCGGCCCTGTGAACTGCGAGACCCGTTCAGGGAGGGTAGAGGTCGGCCGGGTGACAGGCCCGGCCAGTCTCCGGACTAGCGTCGGCAGCCTACGGGTGGAGAGCGTCCAGGGCGACCTTGATGCCGCGACGGGTGCGGGGAGCATTCAGGTCGGGCGCGTGTCCGGGACGGCCCGGCTGGCGACCTCCAGCGGGTCGATTCAGGTAGGGGACGCGCTCAACGGACTGGAGGCGGACGTCGGCGCCGGGGACATCCGCGTACGACGGGTGTCCGGGACGCTGAACCTGACCAGCGGCACCGGCAACATCGCTGTGGCGCTTCAGGAGGGAACGAGGCTGCGCGACTCCGTCCTGTCGACCGGTGTCGGGTCGGTCGTGGTCTCCTTGCCCGAATCGCTCGCATTGACTGTCGAGGCAGCCGTGCAGTTGGTCAAGGGCAGGCAGGGAATCGTGAGCGACTTCCCGGCGATTCGGATTCGGCGGCTGCCGGGCCTGCTAGGCGGGTCGGGCGCGAGCGGATCGATCAACGGGGGCGGACCGGTGCTTCGCTCCCGCACCGGAATCGGACACGTGGAGATCAGGAGGCAGCGATAGGGCCGCCCGCCCCTTTCCGGACTCCTGCATGCCGAGGGAAATCGCACTCGCCGCCGTCCTGGCAGGCGCCGTCGCCGCAGGCCCGCCGCAGGCAGCCTCGCAACAAGCCGCCTCCGCGCTCTTGCCTCCGGTCAGTTACCTGGGTGTCGGCATCATGGAAGTCAGTTCCGACAGGGCCCGGGAGATCGGGTTG
Organism: Bryobacterales bacterium; assembly: GCA_965263255.1. Classification (GTDB taxonomy): domain Bacteria; phylum Acidobacteriota; class Terriglobia; order Bryobacterales; family UBA6623; genus VXMF01. The sequence goes on along the minus strand of CBDHHA010000008.1, from coordinate 2,993,201 downwards.
GTGGAGCCGCACGGAGTCGAGGTCAGCAGCGTTGCAAGAGACAGTCCCGCCCGCCACGCGGGACTGCGGGAGGCTGATGTGGTGCTGACTTACCGGGACGAGCGCGTGAACGGCATCGAGCACTTCGCGCGCCTCGTCCGGGAGACCCCAGTGGGCGGCAAGGTCGAGCTCGGCGTGGTGCGGGGGCAGGAGCGTCTGGCCGTCGCGGTCGAGATCGGGCGCCGGGATGCCGCAGCGTCCGTGCGGGCGACGATCGACGCGGTCAAGGAGAGCCTGGCGGGCAACGGCCGGCACCTGGAGTCCGTCCGGGAGCACCTGGACTCGCTCCGCCAGCGCCTGTTGCCCGGAGACCAGGGATCCTGCCCGGAATGCCCCGAAGGGCGGCTGGGGCCGGGCGGGGAGTTCGGAACGCCCGTTCGGCGCTTCGCCGACAGCCGGATCGGACTAGAACTCATTGAAGTCGGAGGCCAGTTGGCGGCGTTCCTCGGCGTCGAGGCCGGTGCGCTGGTTCGCAGTGTTCTCGACCCCTCGCCCGCCCGCGATGCCGGGTTCCGTGCGGGCGATGTCATTGTGGGCTTCGACGGAAGGGCAGTCCGCGGAATGGACGATGTCCGCCGAACGCTCCTGCCGCTGGCGGCAGGAGGCAGCGCCGAGCTTGAGATCGTGCGCGACCGCGGGAGGAGGAGCCTGAGGCTCGGGATCCCCGGCAGCGGGTCCCCTGCACGCCCGGTGGCGTCGCCGGGATCGTCGCCAGAGCGCCGCTAGCGGCCCGTCAACGCCCCGTCTTCCTGCCATAGGTCCCGCAGGGACTGCAGGCCGCGGAGCCGGTCTCCGATCTGCGCCTGCGTGCATTGCAGCAGGTACCGCTGCAGCGCGAGGGCCGCCTCGGCCGGCCATTCCGAGCCCTCGAGCAGGACTGGCCGGTTCCTGAGCATCCATCCGGCCAGCGCGCGTGCCTCGGCAGGGAGCGGCCACGAGTCCCCATCCCGGAACTCAACTCGGAACAGTCCCTCCTTGTGCGGGCTGAAGTAGCACCGCTCGCTCTCGGCGAACGGCTTGCCGGATGCGATACAGCGGTCCAGAGGGGGCAGCCAGCCTCCCAGCCGAGCCGACCAAAGCAGAAAGTAGACCAGCGCCCGGTGCGCCCAGTCCGGCACTGTCCCGGACGAGTCGCCCTCGGCGATTCCGCGCTGGAACTCCTCCCCGACCAGCGTGAGCAGGCGGAAGAACGAGTCCTGCGGCTCGCGCTCGGGCAGGACGAGGTCGGCCGTCTCTGCCACGACATCCAGGACAACGCTGGCGGCGTAGCCTGCCTTCCAGAGGTTCGCCGGGCCTATCAGCTCGGCGCGCTGGAGGCTGACAAGCTCGGCATTCTCCTTCTGCATGTAGAACAGCCGGGAATGCGCCAAGCGCTCTAGGGAGACGCCGAACTTGTTCTTCGGGCGGCGCACTCCGGCTGCCACGCCTCGCAGCTTGCCCTGCTCGCGTGTGAAGAAGCTCACTACGAGATCCGCATCGCGGAACGGGTAGGTGCGCAGGACGACTGCTTCGCTTTCCCTGGATGGCATCGACAGCCCGCTCGGCCTGCGAGGGCCGCGCAGCGAGTGCCGGAGGCTGGCGCTTGCGCGGAATCGCTATTGGAATAGGGACTTATATACGAGAGTAGCCATTCTAGGCCGCGCACTTCCGGCTTGCTGGAGGGCTACGAGAAGCCTCGGCGGCGCTGCAGCTTGCCCTGCTCGCCCGCACGAAGAAGCGGCAACTAGCCGAGATCCGGCATGCGCGGAACCGGGTAGGTGCGCAGCGACGAGCTGCTTCGCTTTCCCTGGATCCGGCACCTCGACAGCCCCGCCTCAGCGCCTGCGAGGGCCGCGCAGCGACCCGGTGCCGGAGCGATCTGGCGCTTGCGCGTGTACTTGGCGCTGGGCATCCGCTCGGACGGCACGAAGGAGGTGCTAGGCCTTTGGATGCAAAGCACTGAGGGGGCCAAGTTCTGGTTACGGGTGATGACCGAGCTGCACGGCCGCGGCGTGCGCGACATCCTGTTCGCGGTCGTGGACGGGCTGAAGGGGTTCGCAGAGCGATAGCCATGTTCTAGGCCCTGCATCTGCATTGATGCAGTTCTGGTGCATCTACCGGTCCGCCACGCCCGCGGCTGGACGGCGAGCAGCAGTGGGGCGAGCGCTATCCTTCAGTGGTGAGCCGGAACAACTGGGAGCAAGTGATCCCGATGTTTGCCTTCGGCCCGGACGTGCGCCGGCTGCTGTACACGACCAACGCGATCGAGAGCCTCAATCGAGGCTTGCGCAAGGCGGTCAAGACGCGCGGCCACTTTCCCAGCGAGCAAGCCGCCGCGAAGCTGCTGTACTTGGCGATCCGCAATATCGAGCGAAAATGGAAGGCCCCGGTGGCGGGCTGGAGAAAGGCGCTCAATCAGCTGGACATTCTCTTCGGGGAAAGGCTACAAGGAAGGAGTTCAGCCTAGAGGCGCAGAATCCACTTACACACTTAATCTGACACACCCTAGGCCGCTTTCGCATACAGTTCTGGTGCAACGCCCGGGCCATCGCCCCACGTTCCCGCACCGGCGGCAATAGCCCCGGCCGCCAATATGTTGGCCGCTGCATTCCAGTCGCGGTCCTGCACGTGACCGCACCCGCCGCAGCGATACGTCTTCCGAGCCCCCAGCTTCGCCTTCACGTTCCCGCACCTGCTACACGTGCGCGAAGTGTTGCGCGGATCGACTTCCACATACTCCCGACCGGCCCATGCTGCCTTGTACGAGAGCTGCCAGCGAATCTCGCCCCACGCCTGCTCCTGAATGCTCCGATTCAATCCCCTCTTCTGCGCCACGTTCACGCCCGGATTCCCGGCCGTGCCCCTCGCGCTCCTCACCATATTCACCTGCCGCAGCTTCTCGGCTGCGATCAAGCCGTTCTCCCGCACGAGCTGCGTCGTGAACCGATGGCTGGCATTGCGCCGGCGAATCATTCGCCTGCGCTCCGAGCGCCGCCGTGCAGCCTGGCGCTTGCGGCGGGTGTTGCTCGGCTTCTCGCCCCTCCTGGAACCCTTGCACCGGCTGATCGCCCGCGCCATCCGGCCCAGCCGTGCCTTGTCCGCCGTCTCGCTGTCCAGCGTCTCGCCGTCGCTTGTGAACACCCGGTCCCGCACGCCGAGATCGATGCCCACGGCATTGCCCGACGGCGCCAGCGGCGTCTTGCGCGTGGCGTAAACCAGCCTGAGTTCCACCCCGCGCATGTTCCGCCGGATCACCTTCACCATCTTCAGCCTGCAATCTTCCGGCAGCGCCCTGGACAGATGGAACCGGATTCGCGGCAAGCCATTCATGCACAGCACGTACCCGCTGCGCCGCCTCCGGATAGCGCCCTTGGGAACTCGCGGGACATCAATCGTCTCGTATTGCCCGAACGACTTGAACCTGGGATACCCGGGCTCGGCTGCCTTTCCCCTGGCTGCTTCCCTGCACCTGCGGAAGAACGCCGAGTACGCATTGTGCACGCGCCGCAACGGCCCGCGCGCGATCACGGTCGGTATGCCGAAGGCGGCATGATCCTTATCCTTCCGCTGGACCGTCAGCGACTTGAACTGATCGTACAGGCTGATAGTTGCCTGGTCATTCTCCCATGCGTCCGTTCAGCCAGCGCGTCATTGTAGAGTCGGCGCAGCCGCCCCAGCAGCGCGTCTAGCTCGGAGTACCCCCGCCTGCTGCACTTGCCCGCCGCCGATGCCGAGGCAATCACTTCCACGTGTCTTTAGCTTAAGCCCGGTGTGGTTAGTGCCCGGCTACTTTCCTAAATGAGCCCCTTGGAATACCCTCGCCATGATTGCGCAGCGTTCCGAAGGACCAGGGCCGTGCCCTGAGTCGGCAGGCCGCATCACCGGATCCTTGCAGGCGCTCGCTTCTCGAATGCCAGAGGCGGGCACAGGGCCCTGCGCCGGGTGCTCGCACCACCCCGTCGCTCCGCTCAATCCTGGCCGGCGGGCGTGGCGGCTGTCGGTGCGGATCCGCCTCGCTTGCGTGTCCGGTCCTGCAAGGTGGCCTGTTCGTGGATCAGGGGCGCCGGCCTGCCGGACCGGGACTGGGAAAAGGACTCGCACTTCGCGCCAAGAGGCACTGCTCCACCGGAGAGTGGCCGGGCGTTCCTGCCACAGGCCGCTCAGACCCTGGTGATGTAGTCCATTCGCCCGCCGTCCGCCATCAGGTACTGACCGGTCATGAAGCCGCTGGACGGCGAGCACAGGAATCCCGTCACGGTGGCGATGTCCTCTGGATCGCCCGTCCGGCCGACGAGCGACCGGCCGGCGACATCCGCCAGCAAGCGCTCCACTTCTTCGGCGGTCTTCCCCTCCAGCACCATGTCCGTCTTCGTGAAACCAGGCAGCACGGCGTTGACCGTTATCCCGCTCGGCGAGAGCTCGTACGCCAGGCGCTTCGTCAGCGTCAGCACCGCTCCCTTCGTGACGGCATACAGGGTCGTTCCGGGCATCGCAGTGCCGATGGCGGCGTTTGAGGCGAGGTTCACGATGCGGCCCCAGCCGCGCTCGATCATGCCCGGCGCGACCGCCTCCGAGCAGTGCAGGACCCCCTTGACGTTCGTGCGCCACATGCGGTCGAACTCCTCCTCCTGGTAGTCGAGGAGTCTCCCGGGGAAGAGCAGGCCGGCGTTGTTCACGAGGATATCCGGTCCCCCCAATTCGCGGTTTACCTTCTCGGCCATGGCCGTCACCGCCGACCGGTCCGAAACGTCCGCCTGCACGCTGATCGCTTCAACGCCTCTTGCGCGCGCTTCTCGCGCGACCGCCTCGGCGGCGTCAGTCCGGCTGACGTAGTTGACGGCCACGCTAGCTCCGCGCCCGGCCAGCTCGAGGCAGACCGCACGCCCGATGCCGCGCGATCCGCCCGTGACGAGGGCGGACTTGCCTAGCAGGTCCCTCGACAAGGATTGCTGCATGGCCCCTGGCGGCATCGCCTAGCGGCCGCGGCGGCCCCAGCCGCCGCCCTGCCGGTAACCCCCTCCACCCTGGGGGTAGGACCCGCCACGGGGCGGATAGGAGCTGTCGTCCCGCGGATAGGACCGGGGCGGGGGTCGGTAGGACTCGCCCTCGCGGCCGTAGGACTCCTGCGGACCGCCGTACGACTGCTGCGGGTACCGCGGTCGCTGGCGGTCCCGCGGCATCCGATCCATCGGCCCCCGGCCGCGTCCCTGCGCGCTTCGTGCTTTCGATTCGGCCTCTCGCACGCGGCTCTCCAGCATCTTGTTTTCCTCGGTCAGCCACTGCTGGATCTGCATTGACAGTTCCAGTTCCTGCCGCAGGATTCCCATGTGCTTCTGGATCGCCTCGAGCCGTTCGGACTCGCTCGCGCCGCCTTCGGCCAGCTTGGCCGCCTCGATCTCCACGGACGGTATCAGCACCGATGCGAAAGGCAGCACGTCGTGGTCCAGGCGCAGGCGCCGCAGGCTCTCCCGCGCCGCCATCCACCGGAGCAGGGAGCCGAGCTTGGCCGCGCTCTCCGGCGTCTCCATCCGGTGGGGCATGAACAGGTCGTGGCCGCCCTCCGGATCGGCGTGCTCGGAGAAGCCGGGCAGGTACACCCGCATTGCCCCGCGGTAGACCGAAAGTCGCTTTCCGAACCGGTTTGTCAGCTTCCACGTGTAGTCAGCAGGTAGGACGATTACCTTGGCAATGCCCAGGGTGTCCGCTTGGAGAGGGGCCGGGTCCAGCAACGGCTCGTTGGGATCCTCTGCCTCCTCCGGCACCGTGAGCACGAAGGCCGGAGTCAGCCGCTTGGGGTCCGAGAGGAACTCCGCCAGTTCCGCGGCGTCATAGTCGGAGCCGATGACCCAAGGTGCCTGGTCGACCTTCCTGCCTCCTTGCTCCAGTCCGGATTCGCTCGCTACGTGCTCCATGAATTTGGGCACGCTCGGCTGGATCCGTAACTTGAGCTCCTCGGACCTCACTAGCGTCCGCAGGCTGAATAGCTGACCTTGGTCCCGGCGCTCCTGGATCGCAACCTCCGTCGTCCATTCGCGCTCCCCTCCGCCTGCGTCGGGTCCGACGTACCGGAGTGCCCATGTGACTTTCTGCTCCTGCTCGGCACGGACGGCCGTGAAGGAACGGTCGCCGGCCTGGTGGTGGAAGGCGCCTCCCTTCCATGCGGGCTCGGGAAGATCCGTCTCGGCTTCATTCTCGAGCCATTCCAGAATGATCTCGCGCGCCACGTCCGGCTTTTCCAAGCTGGACGAGATCCGCAGGATCTCTCGAACGCGTGCCGGAGCCCGCCCCCGGCTGCTATCGTAAGTCGGCCTATCTTGAGTCATAACCACTTCCTGTCTAGTCGCCTGCCGAAGCAGTGTTCCTGCCGGGCGACGGTCCCTATCGCCACCGCCGAGCGCACCCGGCGTCGCTCGGCTAGCATTGGTTCGTAACGGTCTTTCGGTGCCTGCTAGCGCTTCTGGAACCGTGCTTTCCGACGCTCCGCCAGCGCCGCGCCCGTCTCCGTGGCCTTCTTGCAGAACCTCCGTAGTGCCAGTTTCTGAACTATGAATCCAAGACCCTCAGGATAGCACGCCCCCCGGTTTACCCGGTCGGCGAGCTGCTGTCTCGGAAGCCGCCTCTGCCGGGAATATCGGCCCGGCGCATCGTCGGCCCGGCCCGTCTCCCGCTCGCGGCGGAGTCCCCGCGACCGGCCATTCCAGGTCGGCCAGCGCCATCGCACTTGTACGCGAAGGGCACAGTTGTGCAACCATTGTTCGACGCGCTAGCGCGCGGCCAGGACCGCGCGCTAGCCGGCCAAGGAGGTCAGGGGTAGGTGAGTGAATCAAGACCCGGTGCCAAGTGGCACCAGCAGCTTCACTGGCGCATCGCAATCGCGATGCTGGCCGGGGTGATTGTCGGCTTGCTGGGTGGCGAGCCAGCGGCCGATGCGATCGGCTGGATCGGAACGCTCTTCATCCGCCTGCTGAAGATGATCATCGTCCCGCTTGTGCTCACATCGATCGTGACTGGCGTCGCGTCAGTCGGCGCCGGGGCAGGGCTCGGGCGCCTCTTCGGCAAGACGCTGGGCTACTACATGCTGACCAGCCTGCTCGCGAGCGTTGTCGGGCTGGTGATGGTGAACGCGATCAAGCCGGGAGTCGGGGCGGATCTCGTTTCGGTGGAGGCCGATGAGATGCCGGAACTCCAGACAGCGCAATCCCCGGTCGAGATCATCCTCGACATCGTGCCCGAGAACTTCTTCGCAGCCGCGGCGCAGACCGACATGCTGGCGATCATCTTCTTCGCGATCGTCCTCGGAATCTCGATCAGCACGCTCAAGCCTCAGCACGGCGAGCCGTTGCGGGCCCTGTTCGAGTCAGGCTTCGAGGCCATGATGCGCCTTACGGGCGGGATCATTCACTTCGTGGCCCCGCTGGGCGTGTTCGCGCTGATCACCAGGCTGATGGGCACGACGGGCCTGGCAGCCTTCAAGACCCTCGGCCTGTATGCCTTGGTGCTGGTCGCCGGACTGACGCTGCACCTGCTGATCACCATGCCGCTGGTGCTGCGGTTCCTTGGGGGGATCAACCCGATCAACCACTTCCGCAACATGATCGAGCCGATGGTCATGGCGTTCTCGACGAGCTCCTCCGGCGCGACGCTACCGGTGACCATCGATGCTGTCGAGAACAAGGTGGGCGTCTCGAACCGCGTCACGTCGTTCGTGCTACCCATGGGTGCGACCGTCAACATGGACGGAACCGCGCTGTACGAGTGCGTCGGCGTGCTGTTCATCGCACAGGTGATGGGCGTTCCGCTCGGCTTGGAGCAGCAGCTGCTCGTCGTGTTCACGGCCCTGCTGGCGTCGATCGGCGCCGCCGCCGTGCCCTCCGCCGGACTTGTCGTGATCTTCATCGTGCTCGAGGCCGTCAATCTCACTGGTCCCCAGGTCGAGCTGATCGTGGGAGCGATGCTGGCCGTCGACCGCCCGCTCGACATGTACCGCACCGTGATCAACATCTTCAGCGACTCGTGCGGAGCCGCGATCATCGCCAAGTCAGAAGGCGAGACCGGGATCGACGAATAGGCCCGCGCCCCCCGCAGGGTGCTACCTTTGGCCACTTGGAAGGGACCATGCCAGAAATGACGCAAGCGCCCAGGGCGCACTGGAAGACCAGGACGGGGTTCGTCCTCGCTGCCGCCGGATCGGCCGTCGGCCTCGGGAACATCTGGAAGTTCCCGTACATCACCGGCGAGAACGGCGGGGGCGCGTTCGTTCTCGTCTACCTGCTCTGCATCCTGCTGGTCGGCGTGCCCGTGCTGGTCGCCGAGATCATGCTGGGCCGCGCGGCGCAGTCCTCGCCTGCGAACGCGTTCCGGTCGCTCTCCGGCCGGGGCGGGGGCTGGACCGGCGCGGGCATCCTCGCCGTGGCGACCGGCTTCCTGCTGCTCTCGTACTACTCGACGGTCGCGGCCTGGGCCATGCACTTCACGTATCTTTCGGTGGTGAACAGCTTCGCCGGCAATTCCGTCGAGGCTGTGCAGGGAATGTTCGGCGCCCTGACCGGGGATGCCGCGCTGGGTTCCGGCTGGCAGCTGGCGTTCCTCGCGCTGACGGTGTGGGTCGTCTCGGCGGGCGTGACGCGCGGCATCGAGCGCTGGGCGCGGATCATGATGCCGTCCCTGATCGTCCTGCTGCTGGTGCTGCTGGTCAACTCGATGACGCTCGACGGCTGGGGCCAGGGAATGAATTTCCTCTTCGGCATGCGCGCCGGGAGCCTGACCGGAGCGGGCGTGCTCGAGGCGCTGGGCCACGCGTTCTTCACGCTGAGCCTCGGAATGGGGTCAATGATCACCTACGGCAGCTACCTCGGAGGGCGGGAGGATCTCTCGGCGGCCTCCCTGGCGACCGCCGGTGCCGATACGGGCGTCGCCGTGGTGGCCTCGATGATGCTGTTCCCGATCGTCTTCACCTTCGGCCTGGAGCCCGGCGCGGGCCCGGGCCTGCTCTTCGTGACATTGCCGACCGCCCTGTCGCAGATGCCGGGAGGAGCGATTCTCGCGGTTCTCTTCTTCGTCATGCTGGTCTTCGCGGCGCTGACGAGCGCGATCTCGATGTTCGAGGTCGCCGTCGCGTACTTGCAGGAGGAGTTCGGGCAGGCGCGCAAGAAGGCCTGCCTGGTTGCAGGGCTCGCGGTCACCGCAGTCGGCCTGCCAGCGACCTTCAGCAGCGGCTGGTTCGACCAGGCCGACTACGTGGTCTCGAACTGGCTTCTGCCGCTTGGCGGGCTGCTGGTCGCGATTTTCGTCGCATGGAGGATGGACGGGGCGCTGCGCCGCAAGGAGTTCGAGTCCGGCAGCGCCCTGGCGCGCTTCTACTCCACGTGGCTGTGGGTGCTGAAGATCCCCGTGCCGGTGTGCATCGTGCTCGTCTTCCTCCACGCAGTGGGGCTGCTATAGCAGCATCCAGGCCGTGTTCGGCGCGTGCGTGGCCGCTCTCACCGGAGTCCGTCCCAAACCTGTCTGAACGTCGAAGCAATTCCAGACGAATGCACTTCGACGAAATGCCTATTACCGATGCGCCACTTGCGGCCTTGGACCGCGCCCTCTGCGATCGATTCCTCCGAACGCACTCCCCTGACCAGCCCCACGCCCAACTGCGCAAGCTGGGAATCATATTGGACGACTCCTCTGGCGAGTCCAGGCCAACCGTCGCGGGACTATTGTTGGGATGCAGCAGGCCCGAAGACTACCTGCGGGAAGCCTACATCCAGGCTGTCGCGTACCGGGGGACGTCTGTCGTAGCGTCCGAGGGGGACATCTACCAGCTGGACGCGGCCGACATCACCGGTCCTCTCGACCGCCAGATCTTCGAGGCGTGTGACTTCGTGCGAAAGAACATGAGAGTCGGGGCTCGCAAGCTCCCCGACGGCGGGCAAGTGGACTTACCCCAATTCGACATGCTGGCCGTGTATGACGCCATCACGAACTCGGTTGCGCACCGAGATTACGCGATGGATGGGAGCCACGTTCGCCTCCGGCTGTTCGACGACCGCCTAGAACTCTATACACCAGGTCGCCTGCCGAATTCACTCACTCCGGAACTGCTCGAGTACCGCCAGATCTCGCGCAACCCCACGGTAACGAGCTTGCTGGCTCGGTGCCCGGTGAACCGGCCGGACATCGCCAGTCACAGGTCTCACGTCATGGACAGGCGGGGAGAGGGCGTGCCCACTATCCTCTCGAGAAGCGAGGCTCTTTCCGGCAGAAGGCCGAAGTATTCGATGCCCGACGTGTCGGAGCTGATCCTGACGATTTACGCACCGAGCACTGCGTGAGCGGCGGCGTGGCCGCCATGCCGGACAGGCCGCCGGTTCACGAGGCCGTCGCACGAACCCTCGGTCCGGACGGTGCCGCCCGTCCAGCGCCCCGACCCCATCCGGTTCGCGGCCCTATCGGATATCCACGATCTCCGGTCCGTCGCTCTCCTCGCCGGCGGCCTCGCGGACCTTCAGCGGGATGCGCGTCCTGACGGGGATCAATGCGTTGGTGAGCGGATCCTCCTCGTCATCGCCCGCCCATTCCATCGAGCTGTTGACGTACTTGACGAACTCCCGGATCTGGCGCTGCATGGCATCCATCTTGCTGCGCATGTTGAGGATGATCTCGACGCCCGCAAGGTTCACGCCGAGGTCCCTGGTGAGCGAGAGGATGATGTCCAGGCGCTCGATGTCCTGCTCGGTGTAGAGACGAGTGTTCCCGTCCGTGCGCGACGGCGTCAGCAGGCCCTCGCGCTCGTAGAGCCGCAGCGTCTGGGGATGGACGTCGAAGCGCTTGGCGACGACCGAAATGGTGTACAGACCCTTGCCCTTGCGCTGCCTCGCCATCGTCAGGTGGTGTCCAGGAGGGCCTTCCGCGGATTCTCGGGATTGCGCTCCGAATACTGCCGCATCAGATCCTTGGTCGCCTCGTCCGGGATTTCCGGCACGGCAATCGTGATTCTAACGAACTGGTCCCCGCGCTCGTCGCTGCGGGGATCCTTCACGCCGCGCCCGCGTACGCGGAACGTCTTGCCAGAGCTCGTCGCGGGCGGCACCCGCAGGAACGCCGTGCCGTCGATGGTCGGCACTTCGATCTTCGCGCCGAGCACAGCTTCGGCGGGCGTCACCGGCACTTGGATGTAGATGTCGTATCCCTTGCGCTCGAAGAAGGCATGCTTGCCCACACGCGCCACGACGTAGAGATCTCCCGGGGGACCGCCGCGGATCCCGGCGTTGCCCTTTCCGGGAATCCTCAGTCGCGAGTTCTCGCCCGTCCCGGGCGGGATCCTCGCCTCCACAGCGCTCGCCTCGCGGACGCGGCCATCGCCGCCGCAGGCCGGGCAGGGCGTGCGGACCAAGCCTTCCCCCTGGCAGGCGGGGCAGGGCACGGAGAACCGCATGTTGGCCATGGCGGCGTGCGACTTTCCGCTTCCGCCGCACTGCGTGCACTGGTGGGGCGGCTCCGATGCCGACGAGCCGGACGCCCCGCACGGGGCGCACGGCCTGTAGCGGTCCACGCTCAGGCGCACCTCGGTGCCCTGGATCGCCTCGTCGAATCCGATCTCGAGAGCGTATTCGAGATCCTCGCCGGACCGCTTCTCCGTCGAATTCGCCTTGCGCCGGCGCCCGCCGCCGAAAAAGGACTCGAACATCGAGCCCAGGTCCGGCCCTCCCTGGCCGGCGACGTCGTTGAAATCGAAGCCGTCGAAGCCGAACCCGCCTCCGGCTCCCGGCCCGGCCGGCCCGCCGGTGCTATAGGCCTGGTCCGAATAGAAGCCGTGGCGGTCGTAGAACTCCCGCTTCTTCTCGTCATTCAGGACGGCGTAAGCCTCCTGGACCTCCTTGAAGCGCTCCTCGGAGGCGCTGTCGCCCGGATTCACGTCCGGATGGAGCTTGCGGGCCAGGTGTCGGTAGGCCTTGCGGATGGCGTCCGGCGTTGCATTCTTGGCCACGCCCAGCGCCGAGTAGTAGTCCTTGCCGCGTCCGAACGCCATCTTGCACCGCCCCGACCGGGCGCGCCGCCGCTCCGGCCGGGTCTCTCAGTCTACTTCCGGGGCTTCTCGTCGGCGTCCACGAATTCCGCGTCCACGACCTCGCCCTCCGATGCTCCCGACGCGCCGTCCTCGCTGCCGTCCCCGCCCGGGGCGTCCGGCCCGCCCTCTGCCGACTGCGAGGCGTACATCGCCTCGGCCAGCTTGTGACTGGCCTGGGTCAGCTCCTCGATCGACTGCTGGATCTGCTCGGCCGAGCCGCCCTTGACCGCTTCTCGCGCCTTGCCGAGGGCTTGGTCGACCTTCTCGGCGTCGGCCGGGTCGAGCTTGCTGCGGTTCTCGTTGAGCGTCTTTTCCGTCGAGTAGATGACCGAATCGGCTTGGTTGCGGGCCTCCACGTCCGTGCGGCGCTTGGCGTCCTCCGCGGAATGCTCCTCGGCCTCCCGCGCCATCTTGTCGATCTCTTCCTGGGACAGGCCCGACGAGCTCGTGATCGTGATCTGCTGCTGCTTGCTCGTGGCCTTGTCCTTGGCCGACACGTTCAGGATGCCGTTGGCATCGATGTCGAACGTGACGTCGATCTGGGGCACTCCGCGCGGGGCCGGAGGGATGCCCACCAGCTGGAAGACTCCGAGCAGGCGGTTGTCGGTGGCCATCGACCGCTCGCCCTGGTAGACCTTGACCTCCACCGAGGTCTGGCTGTCCGCCGCTGTCGAGAACGTCTCGGACTTGCGCGTCGGAATCGTGGTGTTGCGGTCGATGAGCTTGGTGAAGACGCCGCCTAGGGTCTCGATTCCCAGGGACAGCGGCGTCACGTCCAGCAGCAGCACGTCCTTGACCTCGCCGCCCAGCACGCCTCCCTGCACCGCCGCGCCGATGGCGACCACCTCGTCGGCGTTGACGCCCTTGTGGGGCTCCTTGCCGAAGAGTTCCTGGACGAGCTTCTGCACGCGCGGGATCCGGGTCGACCCTCCCACGAGCACTACCTCGTTGATCTGGCTGGGCGTGAGGCCCGCGTCGGTCAGCGCCTTCTTGCAGGGATCCAGCGTGCGGCGGATCAGCGGCTCGATCATCTGCTCGAAGTGCGCCCGCGTCAGCTTCAGCTGGAGGTGCTTCGGCCCCGAGGCGTCGGCGGTGATGAACGGCAGGTTGATCTCGCTCTCCATCAGCGTGGAGAGGTCCATCTTCGCCTTCTCTGCTGCCTCGCGAAGGCGCTGCAGAGCCATCGTGTCCTTCGACAGGTCGATGCCGTGTTCCTTGCGGAACTCCTCCACGATCCACTCGATGACGCGTCCGTCGAGGTTGTCCCCGCCCAGGTGCGTGTCGCCGTTCGTGGCCTTGACCTCCACGACGCCGTCGCCCACCTCCAGGATCGAGATGTCGAACGTGCCGCCGCCGAAGTCGTACACCGCGATGGTTTCGTTCTCCTGCTTGTCCAGGCCGTAAGCGAGGGCGGCTGCCGTGGGTTCGTTGATGATCCGCAGCACCTCGAGCCCGGCGATCTTGCCCGCGTCCTTGGTTGCCTGCCGCTGCGCGTCGTTGAAGTACGCCGGGACTGTGATCACGGCCTGGGACACGCTCTCGCCCAGGTAGGATTCGGCGGCTTCCTTGAGCTTGCCGAGCACCATGGCCGATATCTCCTGCGGGGAGTAATCCTTGCCGGCCGCTGCCACCTTGAGCAGGTCTCCGCTCGGGGCGGTCTTGTATGGGACCAGCTTCGTCTCCTCGGTGACTTCGGACGGGCGCCGGCCCATGAAGCGCTTGATCGAGTAAATGGTCGCCTCGGGATTCGTGACCGCCTGGCGCTTCGCGGTCTGGCCGACAAGCCGCTCGCCGCTCTTGGTGAACGCCACGACCGACGGCGTCGTCCGCCCGCCCTCCTGGTTCGCCACCACCGTCGGCTGGCCGGCCTGCATCACGGCGACCACCGAATTGGTGGTTCCTAGGTCGATTCCGATGACCTTGCCCATCTCCGTTCCCTTTTCCTAGGCGGCCCGCTGTCGCGCGCCTGAACGCTTGGCAGGCAGGGCCTCGTCGCCCTCCCGCCGAAGTCTTAGTATACACTCATGACGTAACTTGAGTCAAGGATTATCAACATTGCGCGGTTGCCCTGCGCCGCGTCAGAGGCTGTGCGACGGTGCTGGAATACTACATAACGGACCGACAGACTTGCCGGGTAGACTTGCTCGACTGCATCGAGGCGAACGCCCGCCGGGGCGTGGACTGGATCCAGATCCGCGAGAAGGATCTCCCCGTGCGGGACCTGCTGGCCCTGGCAAGCGCGGCTGCGTCACGCATCCGCCCGCTCGGCACGCGCTTGCTGGTGAACGGGCGGATGGACGTTGCGCTTGCGGCCGGGGCTCACGGAGTGCACCTGCCGGGCGACGCGCCTTCGGTCGCCAGCCTCCGGCGGGCGGCGCCGGCGGGATTCCTGTTCGGGGTCTCGACGCACGACATCGACGGAGTGGTGAGGGCCGAGCGCGAAGGAGCTGATCTCGCGGTGTTCGGACCGGTCTTCCCGACCTCGTCCAAGCCCGGCCTCGACCGCTTCCCCGGGCTGGACGGCCTGCGGGCCGCATGCTCCGCCGTGCGGATCCCGGTGGCGGCTCTGGGCGGCTTGAATCGCGAGCGAGTCCCGGACTGCCTGGCCGCCGGTGCGGCGGGGGTGGCCGGGATCAGCATGTTCCAGCAGGCCGCGAAGCCCGCTCCCTGACCGGCTCCAGTGAGTGGGATCACCCGGACTTCCGGCGCGGGTCTCCCAGCCAGCGCAGCGGTGGGACCGGCTCGCTGCGGGTGCAGGACTCGACCAGCGTGCCGAGCCGGCGCAGCCGGGTTTCCTCTCTCTTGGCGGATGTGATCCACGCCGCGACCTGCCTCTGGTACGACCGACGGGCCCGCTGGAAGTACTCCCACGCCTGCGGGACGGCACGGACCCGGGCGAGGTACTCCTCCGGCAGATCGGTCGCGGCCGGTTTGCTGTCGGGGGCCTCGGTATTCCTCGACCGGAACGCGGCGAGCCCGGACTCCTCGGCGAGCCCCGCAGCGATCAGGGACTCCATCCGGCCGACGTTCCGAGCGCTCCAGCGGCTTCCCGGCCGGCGCGGCGTGAAGCGCACCTTGTAGCTGCTCTCGTCGTGGCGCTTGCGGATGCCGTCGATCCAGCCGAAGCAAAGCGCGACGTCGACGGATTCCGGCCAGTCGATGCTCGGAATCCCGGTGCCCTTCTTGAAGTAGCCGACCCACTGGTCGTCGAGCCGGTCATGGTGCTCGCGGAACCAGGCCCGGAGTTCGGCAGCGCTGGCGAAGAACCGGGGCGTCACGGGTCGTGCGGCCGCCGGACCGGCAGGCCCGGCGGCAGCTCGATTGTAGACTGGTTGCATCCCGCAGCAGGGCGCCGACTCGGCCGCCCGGAGCAATCCCTACCTTGTTGACAGGGAATAGGGTGATTGCTAGCATCGGGGGACGGCACGATCATGGCGTCGATACTGATTCCCACGCCGCTGCGGCAATTCGCGGAAGGCCGCGACACCGTAGAGGTCTCGGGCTCGACGGTGGGCGAGGCCCTGGAGCAGCTGGTCACCGCGCACCCGCAGATCCGGCGGAACCTGTTCAACGAGCAGGGACGGTTGCGGAGCTTCGTCAACGTGTACGTGGACGACGAGGATATTCGCTACCTCGACCGCGAGGACACCGCACTGGAGGAGGGCAGCACGGTCAGTATCGTGCCGTCAATCGCGGGAGGCGCCGGGGCTGCCGCGACCGACCTGCCGGAGCTGTCGAATCCGGAAATCCTGCGCTACAGCCGCCACCTCATCCTTCCCGAGGTCGGCCTCGAGGGGCAGCGCCGGCTGAAAG
Source organism: Bryobacterales bacterium (assembly GCA_965263255.1). Lineage (GTDB taxonomy): Bacteria > Acidobacteriota > Terriglobia > Bryobacterales > UBA6623 > VXMF01. The sequence continues at coordinate 2,977,315 of CBDHHA010000008.1, read as the reverse complement.
GCGCCAGTGTGCTGATGGTGGGCACGGGCGGCCTTGGTGCACCGCTGGGCCTGTACCTGGCGGCCGCCGGCATCGGCCGGATCGGCATCGTGGACTTCGACGTTGTTGACGAGACCAACTTGCAGCGACAGGTCATACACGGCTCCAAGGATGTCGGGCGCCCCAAGATCGACTCGGCCGCCGAGACGATGCAGGACATCAACCCCGGGCTGCGGATCGACAAGTTCGAGACCGCCCTGACGAGCGCCAACGCCATGGAAATCCTTGCCGGCTACGACGTCGTCGTGGACGGCACGGACAACTTCCCGACACGCTACCTTGTCAACGACGCCTGCGTGCTGCTGGGGAAGCCGAACGCCTACGGCTCGATCTTCCGGTTCGAAGGCCAGGCGACGGTGTTCCATCACCAAGGCGGGCCGTGCTACCGCTGCCTGTACCCCGAGCCCCCGCCGCCCGGCCTGGTGCCGAGCTGCGCGGAAGGCGGCGTGCTGGGAATCCTGCCGGCGGTGATCGGCAGCATCCAGGCGACCGAGGCCGTCAAGGTGATCCTCGGCAAGGGCGACTCGCTGAGCGGCAGGCTGCTGCTGTACGACGCCCTGGCGATGCGCTTCCGCGAGCTGAAGCTGCGCCGCAACCCGGACTGCCCCGTCTGCGGCGACAACCCGACCGTGCGCGAGCTGATCGACTACCAGCAGTTCTGCGGCATCCCCCAGCAGGCGCAGGAGGAGGCCGCGATGGAACGGCTGCCGGAGACGACGCCTGCCGCGCTGAAGGCTCGCCTCGACAAGGGCGACAGCGTGTTCGTCCTGGATGTCCGCGAGCCGCACGAATTCGAGATCGCCAGCATTCCCGGCTCGACCCTGATCCCGCTGGGGACGCTGCCCCGGCACGTCCACGAACTCGACTCCACTGCGGACATCGTCGTGCACTGCAAGAGCGGGGTGCGCAGCGGCAAGGCGCAGCGCCTGCTCAAGGAAATGGGCTTCAGCCGCGTGACGAACCTGGCAGGCGGCATCCTGCGCTGGAGTGACGAAGTCGATCCGGCCGTGCCGAAGTACTGAGCCCGCGCGCGTCCGGGCCGCCTCAGTACGTCCGCTCCTTGGGCCGGGGCCTCCGGTAGGGACTGGCTAGGTACTTGCTCGCCTCGTCCTGGGCGTTCTGGGTGTTGTCCCGCGTCCGGACCGCGAGCTGGTACTCGTTCACCGCCCTCTCCCGCTGGCCGGTGATGTCGAAGATCTTGCCCAGGTTGACGTGGGACCACACCTCGACCCATTCGGGGTCCCCGTCCCCGTTGAGCGCCTCGCGGAACTCGTTGGCCGCCCCCTGGTAGTTGTTCATCAGGAACATCGCCTCGCCCATCCGGTAGTGCGCCAGCGAGCTGAACCTGTTGATGTCCAGCGCCTTCTGGTACTCGGTCAGGGCGTCGGTGTAGTAGCCGAGCTCGATCAGCTGCTCGCCGCGCCGGATCGCGACCCGCACGCGGGTGTTGTCATCCATGCGCAGGATGCGGTGGTTCGGGTCCAGGACGACCTGCTTCGGCTTGCCGAACGTTTCCAGCACGAAGTCCGAGGCGTTCCCGCTCACCTCGACGACATGGAACTCGGGCTCGCCCTCCGTCTCGACCTTGAGCTCGACCGGCATGCTGAAGGTGTCCATGTCCTGGTTGATCTTGCCGATCACCCGGAACCCTTCGTTCCCGCCCAGCCTGTAGATCGTGTACTCCTGCTTGAACTCCGGGGTGATGTTCGTCTCCGTCCACTGCAGGAAGAAGCCGTCGAGGTCCCTGCCGGTCACGTCCTCGAAGATCCCTCGGAAGGCATCGGTCGTCAGCGTGCCCCAGGTGTGCCCCGTCGCGAGCTCGCGCAGCGTCGAGAAGAACGGCTCGTCGCCCACCCGCCAGCGGAGCATGTGCAGCACCATCGCGCCGCGCGCCGCCGTGAGGGCCTCCATCTGCGGGGAGAAGTCGGCCACCCGGCTGGACTGCCGCAAGGGCACCTCGTCAAAAGTGAGGGCGTTGACCCGGGTGTCCGCCAGCGCCTCGAGGAAGGCGTCCTCTCCCTCGGTCTCCTCCAGCTCGAGCAGGGCCGAGTAGTGCGCCAGGCCATCCACCAGCCACAGATGGTTGCGGTTGCCTGCTCCGACCAGCCCGCCCCACCACTGGTTGGCCACCAGCTGGCCCAGCAGGCGGCGGTTCAAGGTCTCGCGCCGCCCGTACGGGCTCATCAGCACCAGGCCCGGAGCCCAGTAGCCGTTGGGAGCGAACTCGCCCATCTCGACAATCGCGAGCGCCTTGGAGTACGGCGCGCCGTAGAGGTCGGTAAAGTACTCGACCATCTCGCTGGCGGTCTCGCCGTACTCCAGTGCCAGCGACTCTGTCGCGCCCGGCATGTAGACCGAGACCGCGCCGCTGCCTGCTCCTGCCTGCAGGGGCTCCTCCCGGACCATCGCGATAGTGCCGGGGAAGGACGGATAGCCGAACTCGAAGGCGTGTTCCACCCCCTCGATCGCCTCGGTGCGCAGGCCCACGCCGCTGCCCAGCACTCTCACGCCCTCTGGAGCCGTGACGCGGATCTCCGACGTGAAGCGGTCCGCTCCGTATCCGTTGACCGGGAACCAGCGCCCGGCGTAGAGAAGGATGGCCCGCTCCGGCCCGATCTCCGCCAGGGCGTAGCCTTCGGCGGGCGAGTCCTCGTAGCCGATCAGCCGGCCACCGTAGAGGAACCGGACCACCTGCGGACGGTCGACGGGAAGAGTCTCGGGAAAGCTGACTTCGATGCTGGAGTCTGCGGAGCCGCGCGAATGGAACAGGCTCTCGCCCGACTCGGTCTCGACAGCGTCGACATGGAGCCCGTTGTGCAACTCGAACGTCACCACGCTGGCAGGGTCCCGGGGCACGAAGCGCACCTCGGCCGTGGCCTCCAGCAGCGCGGCATCCATGTTCACGCGGGCGTCGATCGAATAGTGCTCCACATCGATCAGCGGGGGCGTCCCGGGCCCTTGCGCCAGGGCCGGCGAGGACATGATGGCCGCGCCGGCGAGCAGGGCGGCTGTCAGCAGGACTGTCAAGTCCCCTCCGGCCCGAAGCGGTCCGCGATGGCCCTGGCGGCCCGCTCGGACGCGGGCAACCCGGTCCGGAGCGCCGCCCGGACCTGTGCTAGTTCCTCGATCATTCGGCATCGATCACTCTCCCTACTGAGGAGACGTATCGCCTCTTCGGCTAGTTTCGCACCCTCGCAGTCGTGCTGGATGCACTCGGCGATGACGGACTTGCCGGCCAGCAGGTTCACCATGCTGTAGAACGGGACGTCGACCAGCATTCGAGCCAGCCAGTAGCTTGGCCAGGAGAGCCGGTAGAACGTCACGAGCGGCGTTCCAAGAATCGCGGTCTCGACCGTCGCGGTGCCGCTGGCCACCAGAGCCACGTCCGCGTGACCGACGCACTCCCGAGCCCCGCCCTCCAAGATGCGGACCGGCGGCCCTTCCCACCGCTCCTCGAAGAACGCCTTCCCGGTCGTGGCGGACGCCGGCAGCACGAACTGGCGCACGCCCGACTCAGCCAGCCGCTCGGTCGCATCCTGCAAGGCCGGCAGGTGCCGTGCCGACTCGCTCTTCCGGCTGCCGGGCAGCAGCGCAACCAAGCGCTGGCCCGCGTCCAGGCCGTGCCGTACGAAGAACTCGGTCCTCGTCAGGTCGGTTCCGGCGAGGTCGCTGAGCGGGTGCCCCACGAACAAAGCGTCGACGCCACGGCTCCGGAAGTACTCCTCCTCGAACGGGAAGATCACCAGCAGCTGGTCGACCAGCCGCCGGATCGCCCGGATTCGATGGCGCCGCCATGCCCAAACCTGCGGAGCCACGTAGTAGACGATCGGTACCCCCATCGCGCGCAGCTTCTTCGCGAGCCGCAGGTGGAAGTCCGGAGCGTCCGTCAGGATTGCGAGATCAGGCTTCAGGCTCTCTGCCGCCGCAACGAGCTTGCGGAAGAGCCCGTGGATGCGCGGGATGTGGCGTGCGACCTCGAACAGGCCGACCACGGCGAGGTCCTCCGCACGGACCACGGCGCGCACGCCGGCCTCCCTCATGCGAGGACCTCCGCACCCCACGAATTGCGCATCGGGGATCAGCCGCCTTAGAGCCGCAATAAGGCTCGCAGCGTAGGCATCGCCCGAAGCCTCGCCCGCAGAGACTAGGACCCTCATTTGCCACGCACGGCGGAGGGTTGCGCCCAACCGGCCGTGACGATCCGCGATTGTACACCGGGGCCGGGGAAGCGCCGCCGGGCTCACACGCTCGCGTTTCGCGGCGTTGCGACCTTGACCTCGCGGAGGTAAGTGCTCACGCCCTGCTGCGGGTCCCAGTCGCGGGGGTAGCCCAGCGACACCTCTTGGAACGGCACCCCGTCGAGCCACCACGTTCCGCGCACATGCAAGTGGCCGTACACCACCGCGCAGGCGTTGAAACGGGTGTGCCAGCCGCGGGTTCGCCGGGTCCCGCACCAAGGGGACAGGCGCGGGACTCCGGGAAGGACAGCGCGCTCCTCCTCGAGCGGGTAATGGTTGACCAACACCTTGGGGATGTCTCGAGGGCACGCGGCCAGGCGCGCCGAGGCCTCCTCGCACAGCGCCGCGCACCAGGAGCCGCGATTGCGGAAAGGGTCGGACGGGAGCCAGTATTCGTCCGCGCACACGCTGCGCTGCTCCCGTGCCCACCTCACCACCTCGTCGGCGCGGACATGGTCCGGGCGGAAGCTGTAGTCGTACAGCAGGAACAGCGGCGCGATGAGAATGTCACCGCTCGGATGCGGGAACACCGGGTAGGGGTCCAGAGGTGTCATCACCCCGTGGTCGCGGGCGACTGCGACCAGCGAGTGGTACAGCGGCTCGCCCCGCAACTCGCCGGCGCTGCCGTCGGCCGTCCAGAGCTCGTGGTTGCCCGGCGCCCAGACAACCTGCTTGAACTTCGACGCCAGCAGTTCCAGCCCCTTTGCGAATGCGTCGAGGCCATGCGTGACATCGCCGGCCAGCAGCAGCCAGTCGTCCGGATACGCGGGCATCCGCTCGACCGCCTCCCGGTTGGCCGCGTGCGACATGTGCACGTCCGATATGGCCCACAGCTTCAAGGTCGACAGGTTGGACTGTCCCGAGCGCCGCCCCGTTACGCAGCCAGTGCCGGACGCCGCGCTGACCGCCGGGAAGCCTTGGATTGGGACGCGCTTCCCGGGCTGGCGCGTGAGCGGTTTCGGCCCCTGTCGCCGCGGAACGGTCGCTGCCCGGCGCCGCCAGCGGAAGCGGCATGCCGGTGCGGCGCCCGCGTGATGCCGGCATTCCGCGGCCGGGCGCGGGGCGGAGGTGCCGCGCGAAGGTGCCGCATGCACCCCGCCCTAGGCGATCAGTTCCTCGACGACGCGGCCGTGCACGTCGGTGAGCCGGCGGTCGATGCCATTGTGATAGAACGTCAGCCGCTCGTGATCGAGCCCCAGCAAACGCAGTGCGGTGGCGTGCAGGTCGTAGATGGTGACCGGGGCGCTCGCGGGCTCGTACCCGAGATCGTCGGACTCCCCGTACAGGAACCCGGGTCTCGTCCCGCCTCCCGCCAGCCAGCAGCTGAAACAGTGGGGATGGTGGTCCCGGCCCGCGGTCTCTCCGGTGCCCTGCGACACCGGGGTCCTCCCGAACTCGGTCACTCCCATCACCAGCGTGTCCTCCAGCAGGCCGCGGCTGCGCAGGTCCTCGAGCAGTCCGGCGACTGGGCGGTCGTATTCCCGAGCCATCTTCTCGTGGTTGCTCACGAGATTGGAGTGGGCGTCCCAGCTCTTCCCTGCGCCCCCGTGATAGACCTGCACGAATCGGACGCCACGCTCCACCAGCCGCCGGGCCAGCAGGCAGTTCCGCGCCAAGTCCGCGGTTGCCTCCTCGCCGTAGCCGTAGAGTTCCCTCATCAGTTCCGGCTCGCTGTCCAGATCGGCGATTCTCGGAATGCTCACCTGCATCCCGGCCGCCACCTCGTAGCTGCGGATCCGGGCCTCCAGGCTCGAGTCGCCGGGATGGCGGCGGGCGTACTCGGTGTTCCTCTCCCGGAGCCATGCCAGGGCCGCTTCCTGGGCGCCCGGCCGGGATTCGGGCGGCGGCGCGATGTCCGGCACCGGAGCACCCCCGCCGTGCGTCCGGAATGCGGTGCCCTGCACGGCGGCCGGCAGGAACCCGTTGGTCCACTGGGCCGAGCCGCCCCACGGATGGCTGTTCGGATCCGGGAGGACGACGAAGGAGGGCAGGTTCTCGTTCTCCGAGCCCAGCGCGTAGCTCACCCAAGCGCCCATGGCCGGAAAGCCCGTCAGGATGAATCCAGTGTTCATCTGCGCCACTGCCGGCATGTGGTTCGCGCTCTTCGACACCATGCTGCGGACGACGGTGAGCCGGTCCGCCTGGCGGGCCAGGCCCGGCAGCAAGTCGCTCACCCAGATTCCGCTTTCCCCGCGCTGGCGGAACCGCCAGGCGGGGCCGCGCAGGTTTCCTCCCTGTCCGAAGAACGTCGGCATCGAGTAGGGGGCGCCGTCCCGGCGCTCCAGCTCGGGCTTGTAGTCCAGGGTGTCCACGTGGCTCATTCCGCCGACGGCGAAGATCTGGATCACGCGCTTGGCGCGCGGCCGAAAACGCGCGGCGTCGTGCCGGGGCGTCGCGCCCGTCGGCGAGCCGGGAGCCTCCCCGGACAGCATCGCTGCCAGGGCCATCCACCCGAATCCCCCTGCGGCGTCGAGCATCCAGCGCCGGCGTGAGCGGCTAGCGGACATACAGGAACTCGCTCGTGTTGAAGAGCCCCCAGCAGAGGGACTCGAGCCCGCTCGCTCGGACGAGACCAAGGCTTGCCGCCATCTCGCGAGGGCCGGGCACGCGCCCCAGGGCCAGTTCGAACGCCCGCCGCACCTGCCCGGGCGGATCGGGAGCCTCGCGACGCAGCCGGGCGGCGAAGCCCTCGGCCCGGGCGTCGACGAATGCATTGTTCATCAGGCTCAGCGCCTGCATGGCCGTCGTGGTCGAGCGCCGCTGAGGTGTCTTCGTGGAAGGGAGCGGGCAGTCCAGGGCCTCCAGCAGCGGATCCCCGCCCGTGATGACATTCATCCGGTAGACCGTGCGCCTGCGCAGTGCCGGGGAGTCGTCGCCCGTGAGTACGTAGCTGCGTAGGCTTCCGCGCCTCTCGCCGAATTCGAAGGGCCGGAAGCTCGGCCCGTGCATCTCTCGGTTGAGGTCACCGCTCACCGCAAGGATCGCGTCGCGCACGGACTCGGCTTCCATGCGCCGGGGGGTGAAACGCCACAGCAGCCGGTTGTCCGCATCCAGCGAGGCCGCCCTCGCGTCGAACCGGGACGCCTGCCGGTAGGTGCGGGACAGCAGTATCCGCCTGTGCAGGGCCTTGAGGCTCCAGCCGTTCCTCACCAGCTCGGATGCCAGCCAGTCCAGCAGCTGAGGATGGCTGGGCTGCCCGCCGTTGTAGCCGAAGTCGCTCGGGTTGGCGACAAATCCGCTGCCGAAGTGCCAGTGCCAGACGCGATTGGCGATCACCCGGGGGAAAAGCGGGTTCGCCGGGCTGGCGATCCACTCCGCCATCGCCCGGCGCTGCTCGGCCTCGGAAGCGCCGCGGTCGAGCCCGAAGTCGGCCGGCAGGCCCTGCACGCATTCCAGTCCGGCCGGCCAGACCCTCTTGCCCGGCTGGCTGACCGACCCGCGGAGCAGCAAATGGGTAGGCTCGCCGTCCCGGATCGTCGCCGCATGAACCAGCTCGGGCTCCGGGATCGCCCTGCGCTCCTCGGCGAGGCGCTCGCGCTCGCCTTCCAGGGATGCCAGCCGGTCCCGCTGCCCGGGCGCCATGCGGTTCCGGAGGGCTTCCGGGGCGTGGTCCTCGATTCCCGCCGTCCAGGAATCCCGGACCTGCGCCGCAGTCAGGGGGATGCTGTAAAGCCGGGCCTCGGCGACGCGCAAGTGCCGGCTTGCCGGGAATCGCACCACGGAGTCGCCGGCCCCGTAGGCCTGGAGCCGGCCTGCCGGGATCCCGCCGTCCGGCCTGTACGGCTCGCCTAGGGGCCGCCCGTCGCGGAACAGCTGGATCGTCCCGTCCGCGGCATACGAGATCGCGATGTGAATCCGCTGGCCGGGCTCGAGTTCCTCGGGCCCCGCTCCGGGATCCTGGGACCTGAATCGGCCGATCGAGAAGTTCTCCCAGCGCGGGGTGTCCCCGCCCATGTATTGGATTCCGTCCACCGAGGCGCCCCGGTAGCCGCTCAGGCCCCGGATTTCCATCACCGTCTCCGCCTTCGCCGGTACGCCCCGCACGTCGAGCCAGACCTCGAGCGTCTTCTCCCGGATGTCGGCGGCCAGCCTCTTGCTGACGCCCACGCCGGACCCCGATTCCGGTTCCTCCTCTGCCGGTCCGGTGCCTTCTGTCTCCCGCACGCGGGGCACGCGTAGCCCGAACGAGCCGGCATCCAGCTGCACCGGCCCCACGCGAGCCAGGTGGAGCGGTGCGAAGTCGGCCCGGCCGTCCGTGTCAAACGTCCAGCGGGCGAAGGGCCGGGGCGCCTCGCGCTCGGGTCCGGCCGGTCTGGCGGCTCGGTAGAGCCCGCCGGTCTCCGACTCGATCTGCTGCAAGCGGCTCTCGATCCGCCGGATGCGTGTCTCGCGGTCCCGGCGATCCGCGCCCGACATCAGCGGCCGGCCGTGCGGGAAGAGCGCGTCGAGCCCCGCGCTGGGCACCGGCTTGGTAGGCGGCCAGACCGCTTGGAACGCGGCCTTCATGCGGTAGTACTCCTCCTGGCTGATCGGGTCGAACTTGTGGTCGTGGCAGCGGGCGCAGTTCACTGTCAGGCCTAGGAATGCCTGGGTGACCGTGCCCAGCATCTCCTCCAGGAGATCCTCGCGCACCGCAGCGCGCTCTTCGGGAACGGCCGAGGTGAGCCCGATGGCATCCACCGGGCCGAGAGTCAGCATTGCGGTCGCAGCGACTCCGTCCCGGGTGACGGGTTCGATCACGTCGCCGGCGATCTGTTCCCTGGCGAACCGCAGGTAGGGCCTGTCCTGGTTGAAGCTGCGGATCACGTAGTCGCGGTACGGCCACGCATGGTCCCGGGGCAGATCCCGCTCGAAGCCCTCGCTCTCGGCGAACCGGACAACGTCCAGCCAGTGGCGGGCCCAGCGCTCTCCGTACCGGGGGGACGCCAGCAGCCGGTCCACGAGCCTCTCGTAGGCGCCGGGCGAATGATCAGCCAGGAAGGCCTTCAACTCCCCGGGGTCCGGGGGAAGGCCGGTAAGGGAGAGCGAGACCCGCCGGATCAGGTCCCGGCGCTCGGCTGCGGGAGAAGGCCGAAGGCCCTTCGCTTGGAGCGCGGCGTAGATCCAGCGGTCGATCGGCGACTCGCTCCATCCTGCCGGGACGGAAGCAGCCGGGGGCGGGGCGGGTTCGCGCAGGGGTTGCAGTGACCACCAGTCCGGCCCGGCCCGGCGACCGGCGATGACGCCGGGCCACTCCGCTCCGGCGGCGATCCACTCGTGCAGGAGCCGCTTGTCCTCGGCCGGCAGGGGCGAGCCCGGCGGCATCTCCTCGGCCAGCACCCGCGCTAGCAGGAGGCTCGCCGCGGGGTCTGCCGGCGCGATCGCTGGCCCGCGGGCCCCGCCGGCCAGCGCGCCTTGTCGCGAGGACAGGTCCAGCCCCCCCATCCGCTGCGCGGGGCCGTGGCACGGAAGGCAGCGGCGGGCCACAACCTCGGTGGCGGGGTGCACTGCCGCGAGGGCGCTGCCTGGCATTGCGGCGGCGCCGACCAGGACTGCCAGCGCGATAGAGTGACGCAACCCGGTATCTGACCCAAGCGCCGTCCGGACCGACCGGGGATACGGCCTCGCTGGCCGCGCCCGGGGGAACCGGAGGGGCTTCGCACCAGACAGTCTAGCTGCCCCGCATGGCCTTGGCAACGATCGACTCTGCGATTCCGCGCGCACCCGAACAGGCTGCCAGGGCTGCTCTAGAAGTAGAGTTCGAGCCCGAACTGCACGATTCTGCCAGGGTGGCTGCTGTTGATCACGCCGAAGGTCGGCGCGCAACGTGGGCGACTGGCGGGCGGGCGGCGATGCCGTACCCCGCCCGCAAGGCTGCTCCTTTGATCCGTGGACGGCCTCCAGTCCGACCCTGCCCTGCCCCGCCAGTCCAGGCGCTCGGATCAGTGCCCGGCATCCCGGGTGGCGGACGGGCCGGGCATGGTAGGGTACTTTGTGACGTGACGCGATTCGTGACGCTGGCCATGGCACTTGCCGGGCTTGCCTTTTCCGTCGCCGGGCAGTCCCCGGACTTCGAGCCCAAGAGGCTCGCGAACGGCACGCCGGACCTGAACGGGATCTGGCAGGCCAACAGCTCGGCGCATTTCGACATCGAACGCCACGTGGCCCGGCATTCCATGATGCTGCGAGAGGGGCCGCACGGTCCGCTTCCGGCGGTGCCTGTCCTGGCCCTCGGCGCCGTCGGCTCCGTGCCCGGCGGGATGGGGATCGTCGAAGGCGGCAAGATCCCCTACAAGCCGGAAGCGGCGGCGAAGCGGGACGAGAACCGCGCCCGATGGATCGAGCGCGATCCGGAAATCAAGTGCTATCTCCCCGGCGTGCCGCGCGCCACTTACATGCCGTTCCCGTTCCAGATCCTCCAGAACGAGAGCTCGGTCTTCATCGCGTACGAGTTCGCCGGCGCTGTCCGCGAGATCTATATGAAGGACGTGGGGCCTGCCGAGACCGACTCCTGGATGGGCCAGTCTGTCGGCCGCTGGGAGGAAGACACCCTCGTTGTCGAGGTGACCGGGCAGAGCGACCAGACCTGGTTCGACCGCTCCGGGACCCACCACAGCAACCAGCTCCGGGTTGTCGAGCGGTACACGCTCACCTCGCCCTACCATATCCGTTACGAGGCCGAGATCGAGGACCCGGAAGTCTTCACGCGCCCTTGGAGGATTTCCCTGCCGCTGTACCGGCGGATGGAGGAAGACGCCCGCCTCATGGATTTCAAGTGCGTCGAGTTCGTCGAGGAGCTGATCTACGGCGAGTACCGTCGCAAGCCCCTGGAGAGGTAGCCACCGGTAACCGCAGTGAACCGCAAGCGACCAGGCCACCTGTCCTTTCCCGATCGCCCGGGCAACCGCGCAGGCTCGGAGAGCCTGCCCGCCATGCGGACCGAACCAGAAACCAGAAAGGGAGCACGTGCCATGCTGCATCATTTCCTGACCGCGCTCTGCGGGCTGGCCTTCGCCATCGCCCCGCTCGCGGCCGAGGACATCCCTCGGACGCCATCCGGACACCCCGACCTGTCGGGCACCTACGACATTGCCACCCTGACGCCGCTGCAGCGTCCCGCGCGCTACGGAGACAAGCTGACCCTTACCGACGAGGAGGCCGAGGCGATCGCCCGTAAGGAGGCCGAGTACCTAGCCCAGCGCAACGCCGCAACGGACCCCGAAAGGGAAGCGCCACCCGAAGGCGGCGACGGCTCGACAGGAGCGGCCGGGAACGTAGGGGGCTACAACGCGTTCTGGATCGACCGCGGCGCGGGTGCGTTCCGGATCGACGGGAAGTGGCGCACCTCGATCATCACCGACCCGCCGAACGGGCGCAGGCCCGAGCTCACGCCGGGCGGGAAGAAGGCCGCTGCTGAGCGGGCCAAGCGGTACCGCCCCAACAAGGGGGTGGCGTGGTGGATCGAGGAGGGCCTCGAGCCGGGGCCTTACGACGACCCCGAGCTACGGCCCCTGGCGGAGCGCTGCCTGCTGGGATTCGGCTCGACCGGCGGGCCGCCGATGCTGCCAGTGCTGTACAACAACCTCAAGCGGATCGTCCAGACGGACGACCACGTCATGATTCTCGTCGAGATGGTTCATGACGCACGGATCATCCGCATGAACGCGGAACACGCGCCGCCCGACGTGCGCAGCTGGCTGGGAGACTCCGTCGGCCGCTGGGAGGGAGACACTCTTGTCGTCGACACGACCAACTTCAGCGACCGGCCCGCGCTGTCCGGGGCGACGAGCAGCCTTCATGTCGTCGAGCGCTTCAAGCGCATTGACGACAAGACTCTCCTGTACAGCTTCACCGTCGAGGACCCGGCCGTCTGGACACGGTCCTGGAGCGGCGAGTACGTCTGGCCCTCCACGCAGAGCAGGGTCTACGAGTACGCGTGCCACGAGGCCAACTACTCGTTCGGGGGCATCCTGCGGGGCGCGCGGATCCTGGAGGCCGATGCTCTCGGCAAGACAGATGACGACTAGGCGGAAGTCCATCCGCCCGGAGGACGACAGGCGCATGACCAAGGCAATCTCATCCAACTGGCCTGCGGCCGCGGCGGCCGCTCTTGCGGGGACGGCAATGCTGCTGGCTGCAGTGGTTCCCGCCTACGCTCATCACGCCTTCGGCGCGGAATTCGACCCGAACCGGCCGCTGATCCTCAAGGGGCCCGTGGTGCGCGTGGAATGGGTGAATCCCCACACGTGGATCCACATCGAGGTGACCGGGGAGGACGGCGCGAAGGAGATCTGGATGGTCGAGGGCGGCACGCCGAACAGCCTGCTGCGCCGCGGGCTCAAGCGGGACACCATCAAGATCGGCTCGGTCGTCGTCGTCGACGGCTACCAGGCGAAGGACCGGTCGAACCGCGCTAACGGCAGGGACGTGACATTCGAGGACGGGAGGAAGTTCTTCCTCGGGTCCTCGGGCACCGGGGCCCCGTACGACAAGGAGCGGCGCGGGCAGTAGCTTGGCCATTTGCCGGTCGCGGCAGGGCCCGCTGACACTTCACGGCAGTTTCCCGCGGGCCTCGACCCACGCGAGGAAAAGGTCGCGCAGGGTTTCCCCCACGGGTTCGAACCGGAAGCCGTAGCGCGACCACTGGGCCGACACGTAATCGTTCGTGACGAATCGGTAGGTCCGGTCCGGGTCGATCTGCCGGTCTTCCGCGTACTCCTCCGGCAGATCCCGCCCCTGGATCCTCGCTTCGACGAGCTCGTTGTCGAACGGGAGGATGTTCCAGACGTGGCGGGCCTTGACCGTGCCGGGAGCGAGCGACGCCCGCACGCCTCCCCGATTCATGTAGGCAAGGTCCGCTCCGGTTCTCTCTCGGATGGCCCGTTCGACGAGCGCCTGGACCTCGGACCGGCCCAGCGCCCGCGAGTTCTGCGCGATGTCCACGTCGACGCGCTGGGAGACCTGCGCCTCCCACTTCTCCACCAGCGCCTGAGTCTCCGGCCGGGGCGGGTAGGCGTCCGCCCGCACCGGGATCCGCTCCCATTCATGACGGAGGATTTTCTCGCCTTCGGTGTCGAACCAGATGTCGAGCCGCCCCAGCTCGCGACCGCTGGGACGCAGCTTCACCACGATCCGCCCGTCGATCACCAGTTCCTCGTCGAGTCCGCCGTGGTCATGCCCGCTGACGACCACGTCCACGTCTGTCAGGTGGCGCAGAACCTGCTCGTCCTCGTCGTCGAACAAATGCCCGAGAACCACCACCAGGTCGACCTCTCCATGGATCTCGCGGACCACCGGTGCAAGGGATTCGACAATGGGCTCCGCGCGCCAGGGTCCTGCCTGCTCGGGCTTGATGAGCCTTGCTAGTCGTGCGGTCAGGGCTCCCACCACCCCGATGCGGAGACTGCCTGCTTCCAGCACGTGCGTTGCCGGCACGAGGGTCTCGCCGAGCTGGTTGCGGACGTTGGCGGCGAGGATCGGGGCGTCCGACGCATTGCGGAAATCCGCGATTCGCTCCCATCCGTAGTCGAACTCGTGGTTCCCCAGGCAGTGCGCGTCGAACCCGAGGCTGTTGGCGACCTCGTATACCGGCGTTCCCTGGAAGATGGTCGACACCGGGGAGCCTTGCACCATGTCGCCGCCGTGCAGGACGATTGCGGCCGGCGACCCCCGCTTCTCCTGCTGTATGGCAGTCGCCACGTGAGCCAGTCCACCCATTCCCCGCCCGTCGGGTATCAGCTGGGCATGGATGTCGTTGAGGTGCAGGATCGTGAGGCGCTCGACGCCGGCGCGGGCGCACGATGCCAGAGCCAGCAGCAGGATGGCGAGGTACCGGGCGACAGCAGCGACTCTCATAGCCATCCAGTGTCCCACCTGCGAGATCTAGAGGGCTCGGTCGAGTCCGGCGCGCTCGCGACTCTCTCCGATTGCCGCGCGGGTCAGAACGGCCGCTCCAGCCAGAGTCTTTCGGGTGTCGCGGAATGCCCTTTCCAGTGGGCAAACGGGGAGGGGCGGCTTGGCAGCGCCGGCGATCCTATCGCCGCTTGAGCTCCGGAGGCCCGCACCGCGTGATTTTCGTGCAAGAAACCCTTCCCTTGGCCTTGACGGTTTGGTATATTCTCCGGCCATGAGACGCCTCCTTTCTCTCTTCGTGCTTGTGTGCTGCGCATCGGTCCCGCTCTTCGGGCAGGGCGCGGTGGGCACGCTCAACGGGACGATACTCGACACGACCGGGGCCGTGATCCCCGGCGCCACGGTCGTGGCCACCAACGTCGGCACCAGCGTCGAGAGCGCCACGTCGTCCACGTCCGCAGGGGCCTACACGCTCCCGTACCTTGCGCCCGGGACCTATTCGCTGCGCATCACAGCGCCCGGCTTCCGCACGGCCAACCAGCAGAATGTCATCCTCCGGGTCGGCCAGACGATGACCGTGAACATCGAGATGCAGATCGGAGCGGTCACCGAGGAGGTCACCGTCAGCGCCACGCCGCCGCTGCTGGAGTCGGGGACGGCCGAGATCGGGCGCTACGTGAGTTCCGAGGAGTACCAGAACTGGCCGATCTTCGTGGAGGACGGCCAGCGCCAGATCCAGAGCTTCATCTTTCGCAGCCTGCCAGGCACGACCGGAGGGGAATTCGAGGGATCGATCAACGGAGGCCAGCAGTACTCGCACGAGATCCTGATCGAGGGCATCCCGGTCGGCCGCATGGACCTGTCCGGCGGCAACAACAACGAAATGAGCCCGTCCGCGGAAGCGGTGGGCGAGTTCAAGCTGCACACCGGCTCGATCAATGCCCAGTACAACGGCGGCCACACCGCGGTGGCCAACTTCAACTTCAAGTCCGGGACCAACAGCCTGCACGGCTCGCTGTTCTATTACGGCCAGAACGAGGGGCTCAACGCCAACACCTACGCCAACAACTCGCGCGGTGTCACCACCAAGTCCCCGTTCCGCCAGCACAATTACGGCTACTCGGCAGGGGGCCCGATCTACATCCCGAAGGTCTACAACGGCAAGAGCAAGTCGTTCTTCTTCACCAACCTGGAGAGGACCACGCGCTCGAACTTCAACATTGCCGGGCTCACGACGACCCTCGCGAACCGGGACTTCAAGGCCGGCGACTTCAGCCGGATGCTGGATCCGGGCTTCACGGGGAACGCGGCTTCGGGCTCGGCCATCTCGAACGACGCCGGCGCGACCAGCGTATTCGGCGCGATCTACGATCCCTTGAGCACGGCGAACTCGAGCGTGGGCGCGACGCGGATGGTTTTCCCGAACAACGTCATTCCCCAGAGCCGGTTCAGCACTGTCTACAACAACGTGATCGGCGTGGGGCTGAAGGACCCGGAGATCGACACCATGGTGCGCAATACGCCGACGATCGGAACCTGCTGCCCGTTCTTCAGCCTCTACACCATCGGCGTCAAGGGCGACCACAACATCAACGACAAGCACCACGTGTCGGGCGTCTACAACCACGAGTACCGGATCCGCAACAACAACGGCGGTCCCCGTTACGAGCCCGTTCCGGGACTTCCGACCCAGACTTGGCAGAACCAGTACACGCCGTCGCGCATGGTTCGGATGTCGGTCAACTCGACCATCACCGACACGGTCATCAACCGGTTCGCCGCAGGCTACAACCGTTTCCGCAACAGCAACGAGTCGGTCTTCGTCGACGAGGACTGGGCGTCGCAGATCGGGGTGCAGGGCACCTCCCCGTCCCACTTCCCGCGCATGAACTTCGGCGGCAACGAGTGGCAGGGCGGCCTGACCGGCCAGATCGGTTCCAGCAACGCGGGGGAAGGCTTCAACGGCAGCTGGATCTTCCAGGACGACATGACAATCATCCGGGGGGCCCACACATACCGCATCGGCTACGAGCACCGCCGGTACTTCATGAACTCCCGCGCGAAGAACGGCTCCGGCAACTTCAACTTCCGCCCGGTCCAGACTCACCTCCCGGGCTTCAGCAACGAGACCGGCCACGCATTCGCCAGCTTCGTGCTGGGAGCCGTGCATTCCGCCGGCCGCGGGGTCACGACGCTGTACAGCGGCCACAGGCACCCCAGCCACGGCATTTACTTCATGGATGACTGGAAGGTCACGCCGAAGCTCACCCTGAACCTGGGCTTCCGGTGGGAGATCGTGGAACCCTTCTTCGAGCTGACGGATCGCATGTCCCAAGTGGACCTGAACACGCCCAACCCCTCGGCCGGAGGTCTGCCGGGGGCGTTCGTGTTCGACAACCGGTTCCAGGACACCAACTGGAAGCAGTTCGGGCCTCGCTTCGGGTTCGCCTACCAGCTGAATTCGAGGACCGTCGTCCGGGGCGGCTACGCCGTGACGAACATGCCGCCGATCCGCAACGACTGGGGATTCGGCGGGTTCACCCGCGGGTACAGCGCGAGCATCCCGATCAACGCGGGCACGAGCCCCACCGGATTCACGGACGATCCGGCACACTGGCTGGACCAGCCCTACCCCGCCTTCGAGGGCGAGCTGCCGAACACCGACCCGGGACAGGGCGTGTTTACCGGCGTCCAGAGCACCTCGCGCGACAGCACCCGCCTGCCCTACACGCAGAACTGGAACCTCACGGTCCAGCATCAGCTGCCGCACTCCTTCGTGCTCGAGGCGGCCTACATCGGCAACGTCGGGCGCCGCCTCCGCAGCTCGTACTTCAACAGCTACAATCCGCTCCCTGTCAGCTTCCTGTCCCTGGGCGACGTGCTGTTCGAGCAGGTGGGCAGGTTCCCGCAGTACAAGCCCTACGACTCGTTCCCCGACAGCCAGTCGGTCGCCCAGGCCTTGCGGCCGTACCCGCAATACACCGCAGTCACCGAGCCGTATCCCCACAACAGCAACTCCAGCTACCACTCCGCGCAGGTGACGATGACGCGCCGGTTCAGCGGCGGCCTGGGCGTGCTGGCCGCCTACACGTGGTCGAAAGCCATCAGCCAGGCGAACGACACGGCTCTCCAAGTGGGATGGACGGGCGCGATCCAGGACTATTACAACCGCAACCTGGAGCGTTCCGTGGCAGCGCATCACGTGCCCCACGTGTTCCGCCTCACCTGGCTGTACGAGCTCCCGTTCGGCCAGGGCAAGAAGTTCGGCAACCGGAACGCGGTCGTCGACAAGCTCCTCGGGGGCTGGACCTTCAGCGCCATTCACGAGTACCGTGCGGGCAACCCGGTCTCGATCGGCCAGGGCGGCGTGCGAACACCTGCGGGCTTCGGCGGCTTCCGTCCCGACGTGACCGGGCAGAGCCAGAAGCTGGGAGGAGCTTCCGACAACCTAGATTTCTTCGACGGGACGCCCTACCTCAACCCGGCCGCATTCCAGGCCCTCTCTCCGGAGAACGGCGGACGGACTGCGAACGGAACGCCGCTCCGGCTGGGCACTGCGCCTCGAAGGCTCCCGAACGTGCGGGGCCCGCACGCGAGCAGCGAGCGCATGCGGCTGGTCAAGAGGATCCAGCTGTACGAGGACGTGGAATTCGAGTTCGGGGCCGCAGCCATCAATCCGTTCAACCGCCACGGACGGGGCTTCGTGACCACCAACATCAGTTCCGCCGATTTCGGCAAGATACGGATCAACGGCAGCGGCCAGCGGCTGATCCAGCTGGAGGCGCGCTTCGCTTGGTAGTTGCCGGCAGGCTGGTCGCGTGGTCTGCCGACAGCCGAGCCCGGCGCGCTCGCCCGTGAGACCGTGGCAGCGCCCGGGCTTGCACCGGACGGGAGTCGCCGTGGCGGCGATCCTCGCGCTCCCGGCGCTTGCTGCCCAGACGGTCCACCCGGCGGGGGGCCCCGGCAGGGGCGCTGTTGCGCCATCCTGCGACTCGGCCTCCGCGGACCGCCTCGCAAGCCAGGCGCGGCAGCCTGCGCTTGACCCCGCCGAGGCTGGGAAGCTGCTGGCCGAGGCCTACCGGGCCTGTCCCGCTAGGAATGGGATCCTGCTCGAGGCCGCCCGGGCGCTGGCGCGCGCCCGGGACTTCGACCGAGCTGTGCAGCTTGCCCGGGAGTTCCTGGATCAGGACGCCGACTCGGTCCCCGGGTTGCTGGTCGCTGCCGACATCCAGCTGCGCGCCCAGCGCTTCGAGGATGCTTCCAGCACGGCTGCCGCCGTGCTCCGCCGGGACCCTGGGAACGCGACCGCCATGAAGCTGCTTGGCAATTCCACCTACTTTCTCGGGCAGTCGGCTGAAGCCGAGGGAATCTTCCTGCGCCTTCTCGACCGGTACCCGGCCGACACGGAAGCGGCGTACATGCTCGGCAGGATCTACTATCAGGAGAACCGCTTCGGCCACGCGGCCGCGCAGTTCCAGAAGGTCGTGCGGCTCGATCCCCGCAACCACAAGGCCTACGACAATCTCGGGCTTTGCCACGAGGCGCTCGGGGAGACCGAGAAGGCGATCCAGCATTTCCTCGCCGCCATCCAGATCGTCGAGGCCGAGCACCCGGACTACGACTGGCCCTATGCGAACCTGGCAAGCCTGCTGATCGACCAAGGGGACCTGCAGCGCGGCTACGAGGCGGCGGGAACCGCGGCGCGGCGCAATCCTTACTCGGCGAGGAACTTCTACCTGGGCGGGAAGGCCCTCGCAGGGCTCGAGCGAATCG
The DNA here is from genome assembly GCA_965263255.1 of Bryobacterales bacterium. Taxonomy (GTDB): domain Bacteria; phylum Acidobacteriota; class Terriglobia; order Bryobacterales; family UBA6623; genus VXMF01. The sequence goes on along the minus strand of CBDHHA010000008.1, from coordinate 2,958,434 downwards.
AGGACGCCCGCAAGTGGCTCGAGCGCTCCGCCAGGCTGGACCCGGCCTATACCGAGCCGGTCTATCTGCTCGCTCGGATCTACGGCCTGCTGGGCGAGGATGAACTCGCGAAGCGGTCGATCAAGAGGTTCCGCGAGTTGAAGGCCGTCGAGCCCGATGAGAGGAGGTAGCCTCCGGCCGGCGGCCGCTCGGCTCGCTCCCGTTCTGGTCTTGGCTGTCGTGGCAGGCACGGCATCTGGCGGCGCGGCCGAGATCCGGTTCGTCGATGTCGCCGGCAAGGCGGGACTGGACTTCGTCCTCCAGCACAGCCCGACTCCCGACAAGCATCTCGTCGAGGCGATGGCCGGAGGCGTCGCCGCGTTCGACTACGACGCGGACGGCAGGATTGACATCTTCCTTGCCAACGGAGCGGCTCTGCCGGGTCTCGAGAAGAGCCCGGTCACGCATTCGAACCGGCTCTACCGCAACGCAGGCGGCATGCGCTTCGAGGACGTCACCCAGCGTGCGGGGCTGGCCGGCGTCGGTTTCTGCATTGGCGCGGCGGCGGCGGATTACGACAACGACGGAGACCGCGACCTGTTCGTGGCCGGGGTAGAGCGGAACATGCTGTACCGCAATGACGGGGACGGCAGGTTCGATGAGGTGTCCGGCGAGGCGGGCATCCGCAGTGGCGAGTGGGCGGTTGGCGGGGTGTGGCTGGATTACGACCTGGACGGCTGGCTGGACCTGTTCGCCGTGAACTATCTCCAGTGGTCGAGCGACTTCGACACCTACTGCGGGGACCCTCGTGCCGGCGTGCGCTCGTACTGTGATCCGAGCCTCTTCGAGGGCCTCCCGAACCAGCTGTACAGGAATCGGGGCGACGGCACGTTCGAGGATGTTTCCGAAGCTTCCGGCATCGCGCGGCACGTCGGCAAGGGCATGGGAGCGGCCATGGCCGACTACGACGAAGACGGCTATCCGGACATCTTCGTCGCCAATGACAAGACGCCCAATTTCCTCTTCCGGAATCTCGGTGACGGCACATTCGAGGAGACCGCTCTGGTCGCGGGAGCGGCATTGCAGGATCACGGGATGGCGGTGTCCGGAATGGGGGTCGATTTCCGGGACTACGACAACGACGGGCGGCCCGATGTGCTGCTCACGGCTCTGGCCGGCGAGTCGTATCCACTGTTCCGCAACACCGGCTCGGGCTCGTTCCGCGATGTGACCTATCGCAGCGGCATGAGCGCGCTGAGCTTCAACCGCAGCGGCTGGAGCGTCGGGCTGTTCGATTTCGACAACGACGGATGGAAGGATGTCTTCGCCGCCAACTCCCACGTGAACGACACGGTGGAGCACTTCCAAGCGACGCCCTACAGGCTCGCCAACTCCGTCCACGCGAACCGTGGCGACGGCACATTCCGCGAAGTGCCGGGTGCCGGGCTCGGTGCTCTGCGAGCCCATCGGGGAGCGGCATTCGCGGACTTCAACGGCGACGGGAGGATGGATGTCGTCGTGACGGCGCTCGGCGAGCGGGCCGAGCTCTGGGAAAACATCACCCCGGGGACGGGGAACTGGATTGCGCTCCAGCTGGAAGGCTCGCTGAGCAACCGTGACGGGATCGGGGCCCGGGTCAGCATCGCAGGCCAGCACAACCAGATGACCGCGAGCGTCGGCTACGCCTCGTCAAGCCACGGGCCCGTGCACTTCGGGCTCGGGGCTGCAGAGACGGTTCGGGCGATCGAGGTGCGGTGGCCCAGCGGGGTTGTCCAGGAGTTGAGGGGGATTCCTTCCAACGCTGTCATCCGGATCGTCGAGCCCGACGGTGCGAGCGGTTCTTGATGGTGCCGGGCGAACCGGGTCGTAGCGGGACCGCTGGAGCAATCTTGCGTGCAGGAGTGACTCCGGGGCTGGGCCCCCCGATGCGGCACCGTTGTGCGAGTGTCACGGCTCTTGCGCCAGGCTGGGGCAGTCTTGCGGGGAGTAGCCGCCCCTGCAGCACAGCAACCCGACCACCAAGCCGCACCGACCCTGAACGGGCTCGGAAGATGCAGCCGGGGCGGCGTGCGAACGCCGTTCAGCAGATTGCAGCTCAGTTTGGATCCAAGAAGTGTCCAATGGACTTGGCGTAATACGAGAGGAGGGCTTCCTCGCCCGGCGCAGTCCGGTACAGACCCTCCGATTCGATCACGAACCGCCGCAGCACGAGCATCCGGAGGCCGACTGTCACGGCGTAATCGCGGTCCGATCGAGGCACATGCACGTAGGCATTGGTAGGACCGAGTTCTTCGATCACGGCCTGCACGCCGGACTTGATTTCAAGAGTGCTCAGCGAGCGAGAAGGGTTGCGCAGGAACACCGTCGAGACCAGCGCTGCCGGGAGCACTGGAATAGTCCGCGCCACGGCCGCTCGCAAGTCGTCTCCAAGGCGCTCGATCGCCTTGTGTCGGGCCTCGAGTCCTGCGGAGCCGAGGTCGAGACTCCGGTTCCGACAGTAATCGCGCATCGAGATGGGAGCCCCGAAGTTGACGCAGGCATACCCCAGCCGATACCAGCGCTGCAGGGCCATGAGGGCCAGGTTGTGCAGGACCGCACGCAGGGCGGTGGCGACCGCGAACAGGCGGCCACGAGGCGGTGACTCCGGGTCAAGGGTCCGGATCAGCGAGCGATCCTCGATGACCCGGTCGTAATTGACGCCGACTGGAATGAATACGAGGTCCCTGCCCGATTGAGGGTCGAAGGAATCGACCATGTAGCTGATCAGGCCCAGCCGGAACGGCTGCAGGCGTCCGTCCCGACTCAGGCGGCCCTCTGGGTACACCGCCTGGACGACGCCGCCCTCGGTCGCCATCTGGACATATCGCGCGAGGATTCGCCGGTAGAGTGGGTCTCGGGAGTTGCGTCGGACAAAGTACCCGCCCAGAGACCGGATCAGCGTCCGCAGGGGCCAGACGCTGGCCCACTCTCCGACCGCGTAGCTGAGCGCGGTCCGGCTGGCCGCCATGTAGGCGACGACCACGTAGTCCATGTTGCTGCGATGGTTCATGACGAACACGATGCTCGCGTCCGGCTCGATCTTGGACAGCGCTTCGTCGTCGGAATAGCCCAGTCGGAGCCGGTACAGGAGTTGTGCGGTCCGGCGAGCCAGATAGCTTCCGATCCGGAAGTAGGCATCCGCATTGAACGAGGGGACGATCTCGCGTGCATAGCGATTTACTTCTGCGCGCAATGCCTCTCGAGGGACGCCGGTCTCGTCGGAACGATCGGCGACGGCCCGCATTACTTCCGGGTCGGATGTCAGGCGGTCAATCAGCACCTTCCTCCGGGTGAGCTTGAATGGGTGGATTCGGAACTGGAGCCGGGTATTGAGGTCGTCAACGACTCGGAGGGCCCGACGCCGCATCAGCCAGCGCACGCTCGGGATCGCTAGGCGGTCTAGCAGGGACCACGCCGCTAGGGCCGAACCCAAGGCGGCCAGCCAAGTCGGAATCGAGATCGGATCCGTCATGGATGCGGGTCCGCGACGGCTAGGCTCGGTCGCGTCTCGCGGGAAAGAGCGTCGCGGCCTCCGCCAACGTTGCTCCCTAGGGTAGTCGTCCTGGTACCGTGGCTGGGGGATTCACTGCAGCGCCCCGCTCACCCTCCGGCAGGGCCAGCCGCTTCTCGAGATCCCGCCTCCACTCCTCGGCTGCGGCCTTGAGCTGCCGGAATCGCTCGAGCATGATCGCGGCCCTGTCCGCTTGCCCGGTGCGGCTGTATGCGACCGCGAGCCGATAGTGGTAGCTGCCGTCCTCATCGTCGTCCAGAATCTGCTGCAGCGGCGGGATCGCTTGATCGGGACGGTCGGCAAGCAGGTACGCGCGGCCTAGTTCCGCGAGAGCAGCCCCGGTTTCCGAGGCGAGTTTGGCGGACTCAAGGAGGTCGGGTATGGCTTCTTCGGGTTGATTGAGGGCAAGGCGGGCGCTACCTCGCATCAGCAGGAGGTCCGCGGAAGAGCCGTCTGCACCAAGGAGCGGGTCCAATGCCTTGACTGCGGCCTCGAAGTCTTGTGAGTCGAACAGAGCGCTGGCAAGGCCGGTCTTCAGGACACGGTTCTCGGGATCCAAAGCCAGAGCCTCGCGCCAATGTCCAGCCGCACTGCGGTGGTTTCCCTGCCGGGAATCACGCCTGGCCCGCAGTTCGAAGAGCTGGAACGACGGAGGCAGCTCCATTAGGCGCTCGAACGCCTCGTCCGCGAGCGCTTCGCCGGCCTCGGACAGCCAGAAGAGCGAGCTCGCACTTGTGCCGGAACGGCTCGCCGCCCTGCTTTCCCGAAAACGTCCAGCCACGAACAGGCATGCCGGATCGTTCTCGGCGCAGTCCGTTGCCGTGGAATTCTCGCCGGCGCCGTCCCCACCCGCCTGATGGCCCTCCATGCCGAGCCGGCGATAGATTGCTGCGAGCGATGACATCACCCGCGCCCTAGCGTGGGAGTCCAGTTCGCCGCCTTCCAGTGCGCTCCGGAATTCGTACGCGGCCTGTCGGTAATCGCTCTGCGCCTCGTAGGATCGGCCCAGCGCTGCCCGGGAGTAGGCACTGTCGGGAAATCTTGCATGGAGTCTGCCGAAGGCCGCGCGGGAGGTGTGCCTGTAGGCCTGATTGAGTCCGTACCAGGCGCGAGGCTCCCGAGGAAGCAGCGACGCACCGGTCTCGAAGTGCCGCAGCGCCTCCTCGTGGCGCTCCAGCAGCGCGAGCGATTCGGCCAGCATCAAACGCGCGTTCCGCTCGTTCGGCTGCGCCGCGACCACTCGCTGGAGGGGCCCGACGGCGCGTGCCGGCTCTGCCAGTTGGAAGTGGCTTGCTCCAAGGAACAGCAGGGCCGGCCCGGAAGTCGGATCCAGTGCAAGCAGACGCCCGCACGTGTCGATCGCGCCCAGGTAATCCCCAGCCTTGAATTGCGAGACGGCTAGATTCAGCAGCAGCCTTGGATCATCCGGCGTCGACTCTAGCAGCGAGCGATAGATCGGCACGGCGAGATCAGGCCGGCCCGAGTCGATCCAGCCTCTTGCCTCGGCACTGGCGCGAGCCCGCTCGGTTTGCGCTTGGGAATGCAGCGGTGCCGCTGCTCCGAGATATCCCGCCAACAGCGCGGACGTCAGTGCTCGCCGGGTCGCCGACATGTCATGGCAGGGCGGTCAGGGTCGCTCGCGGCGCGCCGCGAGCCAAGGTGACGCGCGCGGCCCGGCCGCAGCGGGTCATGCCAGCAGGCCGGGAATCATCTTGCCGCCGTTGCTGACCTTGATCGGTCGGCGCAGCGGCGTGTCGTACTCGTGCGTCGGGTCGATGCCCAGAATGCTGTAGAGCGTGAACAGCAGGTCTTCAGGCTCGACCGGAAGCTCGGTCACCTCGGCGGCGTGCTTGTCGGTCGCTCCGAGAATGCGCCCGCCCGGGATGCCGGCTCCTGCCAGTGCGATCGACCAGCAGTCCTTGTGGTGGTCGCGGCCGGCCGCGCTGTTCACCTTCGGCGTGCGGCCGAACTCGCCCATCGCGATGACCAGAGTCGTGTCCAGCATTCCGCGCTGCTCCAGGTCCTCGAGGAGGCTTGCGAAGGCCTTGTCGAATTCAGGGAGCAGGACCTTCTTCATCGTGTTGAAGTTGTCGCCGTGGGTGTCGTAATTGAGCCAGCCCTTGGCCACGGTCACGAAGCGCACCCCGGACTCCACGAGCCGGCGCGCCAGCAGGCATCCCTGCCCGACTGGCGTCCGCCCGTATCGCTCCCGCAAGGCGGGCGGCTCTGCCTCGATGTCGAATGCGCTCTTCGCTTCCGGGGAGCTCAGCAGTGAGTACGCCTGCTCGTAGAACGAGTCCATTGCCCCGAATTCGGGACTGCTCTCGATGGCCTTAAACTTGCTGTCCATGCTGGCTAGGAGCCGACGCCGGTCGCCGAGGCGGGACCAGTCGACATCAGCGGAGAGCGTCAGGTCGCGGGCCTGGTAGCCGGGAACGTTCGGATCTCCGGAGTTGTAGGGATTGTGCGCCCCACCGAGGAAGCCCGCCCCGTAGGAGGGGAACGTCTTGGGCACTGCCACGTACGGTGGCAGGCCGTTCCGAGAGCCGAGACGCTCGGAGACTACCGAACCCATGCTGGGGAACTCGACTGTCGGCAGGGGCAGGTAGCCGGTCAGGAGGTAGTTGATCGCCCGCTCGTGGTTGTTCTCCTGAGATCGCAACGACCGCAGGATCGTGAACTTGTCGGCCTGCCTGGCCGTGAGGGGCAGGTGCTCGCAGACCTGGATGCCGGGCACGTTGGTCGGAATCGGCTTGAACTCCCCGCGGTACTCCAGCGGGGCGTCAGGCTTCATGTCGAAGGTGTCCTGCTGCGGGCACCCCCCGCTCTGCCAGACCAGGATGCACGAGACTTCCTTGCTGGGGCGGGCCTGCAGGGCCTGGCCCAGTGTCAGTCCCAGCGGGCCGAGGGAGCCGATCTTCAGAAAATCCCTGCGTCCGAAGAGCGATGTGTGATTCGTGACGTGCATGACTGACGCTGCATCCCTGAAGTGAGGAGACCTCCATCCACCTCCGGGACTGGACGGCCGCCGGCCCACTGACGGTCGTCCCGGGGGACGCACACGGAGACCCGACGCGGCTCAATCCCGAAATGAGCACCTTGATTATATTGCCTGCGCACACTCTTGTGGCCCCCACCAGAGCGGGTTGCCGCAGCATACCTGTCGATTCACTCTCCGGCGGTCACGGCCGCGACGGTTCCCAGGCCGGGGACCTCGAAATCGAGCTGACGCCAGCAGGCCACGGACGACTCCGGTGTCTCAGATTCGGCACGCCAACCCCGAAATGGAAGGGCCCTCGGGCGCCCTGTTCCGGCCAACCGAAGTGTCGCGCAGGACCCCAACCCGACATCCCAAGAGCGTCTGCGCCCGATCCGGAAGGCCCGAACCACAGTCAGTGCTCACGAAGCTTGGCTAGGTCCTGTCGGATGTCGCTCGCAACTTCTCGGACCTCCTCCGCCACCCTTGTCTCAATGCCGAGTTCCATCCGCAGGGCCGTTGTCAATGGAAGCAGCAGATCCTCGGAGGGGGACTCTTGGAGCAGTTCCAGGACTGGTCGGGGCCCCATCTGAGCCGTGAATCCGATGAGGCCCTCAATGGCCGGGCTCGTCACAGACGGGAATTTCGGAAGAAGTCCGAGCATGGCCGCGAGAACAGCCTCGCAGTCTTCCACGTTTCCGCCCACAAGGTGCGCTAGCGCACGTTGCAGCACTGACGCAATCGCTAGGTCGGAGTCATCTGCGGAGGCGATCTGATGGGCCTTGCCAGCTGTGGTTGCTGCTGCGGCTGCCCTTCCAAGCGACAGCTCCGAATTGGATCGCCCGATCAGCCCATACCCCACCAGTTCGCGCAGCGTTGACGAGTCGCTGTCTCCATAGCGATTGACCAGCTGGTTGTAGACCTCCAGACTCTCCCTGAAGCGAGTCTCGCTGCTGAGTAGATTTCCCTTGCTCAGAAGCACTCTGGCGACAGTCTCGGCGGGCTCGGTTGGGCTGGCACGTGCGAAGCGCTCGATCACAGTATCGTAGGCTTGGTGAACCATCTCCTCATTGCTGCTGCTGGCCAAGACCCTTGCTTTCCCTGCCCAAGCCATTGCCCATAGTTCGAGCGCCCCGTCTGAATCGAGGGCTTCAACAAGAGTTGCGACCCGACTGTAGAGTTCCAGCGCATCGTCGAGTTTCCGCCTCTCCTGAAACGATCGGGCCTTTAGCAGCAAGGCCTCGGCCGCGACCTCGATCTCCCCAGGCACGCTGCTGGACTCATACTGATCGGATAGAGAATCACACGCCTCCGATACTTTGTCAGACAAGCCTTGCCTTGCAAGGAGTGCTGCCCTTGCCAAACGTACCCGCGCAAGGAGTTCTCGAGCTTCGGGGGTGTTGATTGCCTCGAATTCGGTGTTCGCCGTGTCAAAGGCTGCGTGCGCCTCCGTCAAGCGGCCCAAACCCATTAGCGCATAGCCTTGGAGGAAGACAACCAGAGCCCGACGCCAGACAGCCTCGGGGTACGTCCTGGCCTCGAAGTTCTGCAAGATCTCCTTGACTGCCTCGAGAGCCTCATCCCAGCGACCGATCCTGCACAGCGACACCACCCGATGCGCAAGGTCCATTCCGACATGGGGGGAGATAGCCCGGATTACAGACTCCCTCATTCCTCTTTTGCTTGCGTCGATGTTAGTAGATGCCCTGCGGATTGCATCACGTATATCTGAAGGCTCTGAGGCCTCGTAGTATGCCGCCATGAACCGGATGAACGCTTGGACGACGCCGTCGTGACCCCGGCTGGTTCTCAGCAGGTAGTAGATGTTGTACATTCGCTCGGCCAAGCAGTATTCCTGCCGATGCCTAGGACCCTCGCCACGCAACACTACTCCTCGCCGCATGAGTCGACCTAGAATCGCACTACATTGGTTGGTAGAAATCCGTGCGAGCCCGGAAATGTCCCTAGCAGCTGCTGGCCTCCAGAGGCGTGCCAGCGCTAGGTAGACACGACGCTCTTGGGGCGATAGTGATTCAAGGTGGCCCCTAAAATATTCGGTGTAGTCATCGACAAGATCCAACATCGATTGCATCAAATTGGCAAAGGACAGGTGTGCGCCGAACTGAGCGACAATCACTAACAAGCGAGCATTTCCGCCGGTCAGAATTTGAAGTGCCCGAGCAAAGCGTGGATCGATATGCCTTCCAGCTACTTGCTTCCAAAGTGAAGCGCAGGCGCCTTGGCCCAACGCTCTCAGCGTATGGACCTGGAAGATGTCGTACAAGGCCCTGCTCGAGTTGTCAATCTCTTCGAAGCGTGCTGTTGCACTAGCGAGGAAAATGATCCGTGGTTCGTGTTGAAGGGTTTTGCGTAGTTGCCACCCGACCTCGGGGTCGCCGATGTCAGCGAACATCGTGTTCAAGTTCTCTACAATCAGTACAAGACGTTTGCCTTCTCGATCGGCGAACTCCAAGATCGCTCCGAGGCAGCGATCCACGAGGGTGCGATCATCCGTAGTTTTTCGAAACTCTTCAAGCGTGAGCCTAAGGTCCCTCGTCTGTTCGCCGTGAATGGCTCGGCTCGCTAGATTGTCTAGGCACTGCAACCAGAACTCGCCGCACGTCGCAATTTCATAGCTTTCCTCCGCGAAAATGATCGGGAACAGGAAGGATCGAAGATTCGCGTCCCTGTTCACCTCAGCTGCGACGCGCAGCAAGAGTGTCGTCTTGCCGCACCCACGCGGGCCGATCACTAGCTGATGGGAATTCGACCTGCCTGTGCTTTCCCTTAGACTCTGAACGATTAGATCAAACTCATTCGTGCGGACACAAAAGGATCTCACGAGCTCCTCTTCGTCGAGGAAGCCAGGGTTGTACTTTACGATACGTTTCCCCATTGTGCCGTTGACTTCAGATAGATGCCTAGTAGTTCATCCTTTAGTGAATGGAAGGAAAGCATGACCTGCACGAGCGCGCCACCAGTCCCTAAGAAGGCCTGATGCAAATTCGTGACGATCAATCTCCTTCACTAGATAGCCGTCGTGCTCCAGTACGTCGATGACATGCGGTATCCGATCAGATCCACCATCCCCTGAAGCACGCAGCCTATCGCTATAGGCTCGGATGCCCGCTGCGTCGAGATATCCCGTGGTTGCAGTCTCGGCCAGAAGTGCGAGAGCTACTCTGTACGCATCGATCCCCAGAATTAGCTTCAGCCGGTCCTCGTAGTGATCCATGTCGATACGTCCTCTAGTACCGAGCATGTCCTCCCGGTATGCTGCTTCTGCATCTCTAAGCGTGGCGTTCTGCTTGCCTTGCAACCTGAGGTGGCGATGAAGTGCGTCAAAGAATTGCTGGATGTGATGAGGAATGCAGGACCGTAGGCGCCGACACATGGCCTCTTGCACCTGCGATGGCAGATCGATATCGTAACTGCTCGCCAACTCGGCGAGGCATTGACATGCGGTCGGGGTATCCCATGGCCTAAGGTCATATGCGGAAAACACGTTCATCGTGGCGCTCAATCCAGCGTCTTTGAGAATCGGAGCGATGCCGACGCTGCCGGAGAGAATTAGACAGATTCTGTCTCGGTGCTGTTGGGCATTCCGGCGCAACCAGGAGAGGAACTCGTCTGCGTCCTGGATGCTCGCCTCGGTCTTGCGACTGTCGGAACCCTTGAGGATCCGATTGATCAGTAGCGGCAACTCGTCGATCGCGAGCACTAGCCGCTCTTGGTCGGCCAGGATGTTGAACAGGTCGTTGCCCTTGTGCTTCCAGTTGCCGGAATCGATGGTGTTTCGCAGGCGAATTCTCAATTCGGATAACTGCACGTCCTCGACATGCTGAACGGTCCGAGCGGCGGTGTCCAGCAATATCTGCCATACAGGCTGCATGTGTCGCGTTTGCAAGCCGATTTCGACAATCGCGTCCGCTGCGTCCCTGGCGTCTTCCAAATCGACAAAGATGCATTCGGCTTCCTTCGCTTCATGCAGTTGACGCAAGAGTTCGCGCACGAGGCTTGTCTTGCCCTTTCTTCTCTGTGCCGTGATCAGAGTATGCGTGCCCTCTCGTACCCGCTCGCGCAGATCCGCGATATCGGCCTCGCGGTCAAAGAATCGATCGCCGTCGACCCAGTTGCCTACCGTTTTTCTCAGCATTGATGAACTCCTAACAGCATGACCGTTGCCAATGAAATTGTTGCCAACGATTATGTTGGCACAGTCTCCGGCTGACGTCAAGTGTTGCTCGGCTGCTTGCCCGCCAGCACTCAGAAGTGCTTATTGAGCAATGACTTATGGGTTGAGATCCTCGCGTTGCGGGACCCGTGTGCGAGCCGTGGCCCGCCCCAGCGATACTCGGTCCTTATCCGCCAAACTCAGCCATGCATGTCCCTGTCGCATCAGGACACCCGCAATTCCGTCGAACTGGCCTCGGCGAGCAGACCTAGTGCTGGAAGAGGAACTCCTTGGAATTCAGCAGGGACCAGAAGATGTCTTCCAAGGCCCGGTCCGTCGAGCCAGCGGCCTCGACGAAGCCGGCTAGCTCGTCCCGCTCCTGAGGGGTAGGGAACCGCGAGACAGTCCTCAGGTATAGCTCCTCGACAATCTCCCTAGTGGACAGACCGTCCTCGAGCATCCGCTGGAGGATTCCTCGCTCGTGGCGGATCTTGGCATCCAGTGCGTTGCCCGATGCCAGGTGGAGGGCCTGATTGAGGGAGTTCGTGGTGTTGCGGTCGGACACCAGTTGCCGGGACGGGCGGTCGAATACGTCCAGGAAGTACGAGGGCACTTCCGGCTCGGGCAGCTGAGCCGCTCTCGTGCCCGGATACAGCGACTCGAAGTCCTCCGGCACGCCGGTTGCCTGCGAGATGGAGTCGAGCAGCTGCTCGGCCGTGAGCCGACGCACCCCGTAGCGCGAGTAGGCCGTGGTGTCCTCCCGGTTCGCCTCGGTCGGGACCGAAGTGGTCTGGTAGGCCCGGCTCGAGGTGATCCGACGGATCAGGTGGTGCAGGTCGTACCCGTGCTCGGCGAAATCCCGGGCGAGCCAGTCCAGCAGCTCGGGGTGGCTCGGAGGGTTCGTGACCCGGAAGTCGTCCACAGGCTCCACGAAGCCTCGCCCCATGAACTGCTTCCACATGCGGTTGACGATCGCGCGGCTAAAGTAGGGGTTGCTCGGGTCCGTCATCCAGTCGGCAAGCTTCTCGCGACGATCCACCCAATCCCCCGCATCGGCGTAGGGCCCGCCCAGGGCCTTGGGCCGGTAGTGTCGCTCGTTCTCGGGGTGGTAGAACTCGCGGTCGAAGTCCAGGTACAGCGTCCTCTCGTTGTTGCGCGGGCCGACGCCCCCCTTGTAGCGGATCTGGGAGAAGAACGCAGCCATCCCGTTGTAGTCGTCCTGCGTCCACTTCTCCATGGGATGGTTGTGGCAGCGTGCGCAGCCGATACGGATGCCGAGGAAGAGCTGGCTCGTCTGGGACGCCAGATCCAGCGGCTTCTTCATCAGCGGGTAGAAGCTCGTTTCGGGAGCGTCGTACATGTTCCCGGTCGACGTCAGCAGCGTGCGCACGAACTCGTCGTAAGGCGTGTTCCGCCGGAAGGCCTCGTAGAGCCAGCGCGTGAACGTGTAGGGGCCCTTGTTGTAGAGCAGCTGCTTCGTGTTGTTGAGGTGATCGCCCCAGTACAGCGACCAGAAATCCGCGTACTCCGGCCGCTCGAGGAGCCGGTCGACCAGCTTGACCCGCTTCGATGGGTCGCCATCGGCCACGAACCGCCGCACCTCGTCGGCCGTCGGCACCAAGCCGATGATGTCGAGGAACGCCCTTCGCAGGAACGTGGCGTCGTCCGCCGGCGGGGATGGGGGGATGTGCAGGTCCCTGAGCTTGGCAAAGATGTGCCGGTCGATCACGTTTCGCGATTCGACCTCGCCGACCGGGTGCCTCTCGGTGACTACCCCGATCCGGGCAGCTGCAACTGCCCCCGGCCCACGGACGAGTACGGTCGTCTCGCCACGGCCTCGCGAGGTGACGACGCCATTGCTGTCCACTTCGGCGACCGTCGTGTCGTGTGCGTCGAAGTACGCAAGGCGGGTGAAGTCGGACTCCGTGCCGTCCGAATAGTGCGCCGTGACAAGGAGAGGGATCCGCGCGGCCTTCCCGTGGAGCACGATGTGCTCGGGATGCACGGTGAGCCCGACGAGGCGCTTGTCGCTCTCGGGGACGCGCTTCGCTCCCCCCGTGATCCAGCGGAGCAACGTGCGGTACTCGACCGAATCCGCCTCGAGGACGTGACCGCCGCCGTGCGAAACCTGGAACGTCGGCTTGCGCAGGAGCAGGCTCGCGGCGGGGTTCCCGAGATCGAGCCGGCGACCGCCGTCCCCATCGACGATCATCGCGTAATCGTCGTTCGGGTGGTCGCCGAACAGGGAGAGCTTGAATCCGTTCTGACCGTTCATAGCCCCGTGGCAGTTCCCGCCGTTGCAGCCCACGCGGGTCAGGACCGGCAAGACGTCGCCGCCGAAAGTGACCGGAGGCTCCGTGTCCGCACGCTGCACGAGGGCCACGGTGCTGTCCTCCGCGCCGCCATACCCCGCCCGGATCGGCGCTCCGCCAAACGCCCGAGCCTCGATAAGTCCGCCGGAGGAGACCCCCGCGACCTCGGGGTTCGAGGACCGGAACGCCGCTCGCTCCGTGACGTCCTCGACGCCGCCGTCCTCGAAGTGCGCGAGGACAGTCAGGCGTTGCTGCGCTCCCTTGCCGAACAGCAGTGGGTTCTGCGGAAGCACCTCGATCCGCGAGATGTCGCTTCCGGACGCGATCAGCGCGGCAACTGCCGCCATCGCAGGGATGCGCGCGAGGAGTGCCATGGGCTCAGTCCACGACCAGTGTAATTGGAGGCGCCTGCTCGGAGCGTCCATCCGAGTCCGTTCCGATCACTGCGATGGCCGAGTACGAGCCCTCTGTCGCGTCCGGCGCCGCTCGCAAGGTGATGCGGGGCGCGCACCGGAATTGTCGCTCGCCACGTCCTGGACAGAAACGCCGCCGGGCAGATTCTCGACGGAGTAGGCGATCTCCCCCTCGTACTCCTCGACCATCCGCACGGAGACCGGAATCTCCGCAATGCCCCCTCGGACAAGGTTCACCGAGCGCAACTGCGCCGGCCGAATGCCCGTCCAGGGCTGCCAGGGCCCGGATACTCTACGGTTTGTCCTGAGAGCGTGCAGTCAGTTTAGCTCTAGCGCTTCTTCCAGGCAAGCCAGCCGAACAGGCGGAGCGCCAGCCAGCACAGGCCAGCCTGGACCCGGTTGGCGCGATGCTCGCCTTGCAGGGCGATCAGCCGCCACGCCTCGTCGGCATCGCGTCTCGACATCTTTCCCTTGCGGGAGTACAGGAAATCATGGATGACGCCGGCCACGTCCACCTTGCTCCACCGGACGATCCAGGCGAATGCCTGCGGAATGGAGCTGAAATCGGTGATGAATCCAGCCGGGACGGAAATCGACCGGGGGCGCACTCCCTTGGTGAGCAGGGATCGGCTCAGGGCTGCCAGGAGCTTGCGCCGGCCGTCTTCCATTCGTTCCGTTTTCAAGGTTGGCGGGGTCATCTGCCTCTCTCCTCCTGCGCCTGCACGTCTCGACGGCAGAGGCCGGCGTTGGCCTAGGACGCCAGAGCGAGTCCGGCCAGCCAGCTCGCGGCGTCCAGGTACGACTTCCAGACGGGCCCGCCCTTCCACACGTCGTAGGGCTCCCGCAGGAATATGATGGCGGCCGCCGCGAACGACGGCCAGATCCACCAGCCCAGTCCGGGCACCGTCGGGAACCAGCTCCTCGCGGCGGGGTCCGCGAGATCGAGCCGGCGACCGCCGTCCCCATCGACGATCATCGCGTAATCGTCGTCCGGGTGGTCGCCGAACAGGGACAGCTTGAATCCGTTCTGACCGTTCATGGCCCCGTGGCAGTTGCCGCCGTTGCAGCCCACGCGGGTCAGGACCGGCAGGACGTCGCAGCCGAAAGTGACCGGAGGCTCCGTGTCCGCACGCTGCACGAGGGCCACGGTGCTGTCCTCCGCGCCGCCATACCCCGCCCGGATCGGCGCTCCGCCGAACGCCCGAGCCTCGATGAGTCCGCCGGAGGAGACGCCCGCGACCTCGGGGTTCGAGGACCGGAACGCCGCTCGCTCCGTGACGTCCTCGACGCCGCCGTCCTCGAAGTGCGCGAGGACAGTCAAGCGCTGCTGCGCTCCCTTGCCGAACAGCAGGGGGTTCTGCGGAAGCACCTCGATCCGCGAGATGTCGCTTCCGGACGCGATCAGCGCGGCAACTGCCGCCATCGCAGGGATGCGCGCGAGGAGTGCCATGGGCTCAGTCCACGACCAGTGCAATTGGAGGCGCCTGCTCGGAGCGTCCATCCGAGTCCGTTCCGATCACCGCGATGGCAGAGTACGAGCCTTCCGTCGCATCCGGCGCCGCTCGCAAGGTGATGCGGGAGCCCGCATCGGAATTGTCACTCGCCACGTCCTGGACAGAAACGCCGCTGGGCAGATTCTCGACGGAGTAGGCGATCTCCCCTTCGTGCCCCTCGACCATCCGCACGGAGACCGGAATCTCCGCAATGCCCCCTCGGACAAGGTTCACCGAGCGCAACTGCGCCTCCAGTTCGAACGTTCGCTCCTCGGCAACCGCGAGGACGGCACCGCTGATCCTGGCGTACGTAGCGCCTTCGCCGCCTCCGCTCGCGATCCGGACGTTCCGCCAGCCTCTCGGTCCTCCACCGTCCGCCACCACCTGGATCGGCGCGAACGTCCCTGCCCGGGGATTCTCGCCGGTAAACTCAATCGTCACTTTCTGCGGTTTGCGAGATTCCCCGTCGTGAGCGGCTTCGGGTGCCGGAACCAGAATCGGCTTCGCGCGAATGCCTTGTGGCAGGCCCAGCACCGACAGGGTGGCGGGCTCTGCGTGGCCCTCCAGCCGGTGCACTTCTAGGTCGAGCTTGCCGGTCTTGCCCGGATGCAGAACCGGCTGGTCGGTGGCAAGCAGTGTCACCATCCGCGGCTCGGGAGGGCGCACCTCCAGATGGTACGGAAAGCCGTCTCCAGTGACCCTCCAGAGATTGCTGACAAGCAGTTCGAACGTTCCCGAATCCTCGAACTCGTGAACGATCTTGGGATCCTTGGCGAATCGGGTCCCAGGAGGCCTGGCGTCGTCGTTGGTTGCCAGGACCTTCCGCTTGTCGTCGCCTCCTCCGGCCGTGTCGAGCTCAGCCAGCTCCAAGGTCATGTCGACCGCCGATCCCAATTGGTGTGCTTTCACCTCGATCGCAAGCGTTTCGCCCTTCCTGGCCTCGAACAGATACCGCTCCGGTCTCCCTGACCGGGCGCTCCCGGAGATCGCGATTGGCACGGAAAGCGACTCTCCGCCCGGATGGACTGGAAGGTCGTGGACCCAGAAACGGGCTCGGTTGGAGCGGCCATTCCCGGTTACGAGCGTCAGGTGGCACTCGCCGTCAGGCGCCTGCTCCGAGGCACTCAGCCGGATCCGGGCCCGCTCGGTCCCGGCTTCGAGCATCCAGGCCTCCACTTCAGCAGAGCAAGTCTCGAACCGAGCGGTGGTTCCGGCCAAGTCCAGCCCGGTGCCGAACAGCACAGCCTCGACGCTTTCTCCCGCCCGGATGCCCAGCGGCGCGAGCACCCGCAGGTGGGGGGCCTTGCGGATGTCCAGCTGGTAGCCGTGGGTCGGCCGGGCACGGCCTCTTGTCGGCTGGAGGACGAGGAAGTGCGTGCCTTCTCCGCGAATGGTATGGCCGAAGAACGGATCCCAGATGAAGTGCTCCTCGCTGTGGCGGAGCTTGTTGCCGGCGCTGTCCAGCAGGATCATGCTGGCGTCGAGCCCGCTTCCGTTGCGCGCTGCCCTCAGGTCGAACACGAAGCCCTCGCCGGGCCGCGCCTCGAACCGGAAGATATCGATGTCCTGCGCTCGGTCCAGCCGCCCGTTCACCGTAAGCGGCGGCTCGACTCGCCAGGCCTGCTCCAGACGCCCGTTCGGCTCCGCTTCCTGCACGTGCCTCTGGTCTCCGACGCGGAACAGCAGTACGTTGGAGGCTCCCCGCGGGCTGATCGCCCGGAAGTAGTGCGGACCGTAGTCGGCGTCCTCTGCGACCTTGAGCTCGAGCGTCAGCCGGGTGTGGCTGCCCTCCACGATCCGCCCCGAGATCCCTGCCTGCGCGAAGAGTAGGGTGCTGGCTCGATCCAGGTGATTCCCGAGTACTGTCGCTGAGAGGACCGAGCCGCGCTCAGCGCCCTGCGGGAACACCGATGCCAGCTGCGGGAGCTGGTGCTTGACGGGCTCCCCCCACGCCCATCCGCACCACAGGGCTAGGAGCGCCGCCCGCCGATGGATGGACACACGCACTAGCGCGGATTGTAGTACGGGCTGGCACCCCGGATCGATCGGAATTTCCCGGAGAAGGGCCGGAAGGAATATCTATATACAGATGTTATAATCTATTTTATGAGCAATCACGGGAGCGGGACGCCCGAATGATCCGAGCACTCGCGCTCGCTGCCGCGGCGGCAGGGGCTGTGATCTGGAGATGGCACGTGCCCTGGGCGGCCGGCGATCCTGTCCTGACCCTAATCGAACTCCGCTCGCCGGTCCCGTACGAGCTGCTGCGGTGGGGGTACGCCGCCGCCTGGACGGTGACACCGGCGTGCCTGGTGCTTGTCGGAGCGACAGTCGCCGGCCTCATTGTCGAAAGCCGGAGCAAGGCAGCGTTGGGAGGCTCGCCTCCGGCATGGCCTCGGAACGACGAGCCGCAGATCGTGATCGGAGAGACGCACAGGCGGACCCGGCCGGGTCCGAGTCCTCGGCCCGGCTGGCTGGCGGTCCCGCGCCTCGGGCTGTACGCCGGCACGGCAGTGTTCGGAGCCGTTGGCTCGGGCAAGACCTCCTGCTGCATGTATCCGTTCGTGCAGCAGGTGCTCGGGTGGCACCGGGATCGTCCGGAACAGCGTCCGGGCGGGTTGGTGCTGGAGGTGAAGGGCGACTTCTGCCACCAGGTGCAGCGGATCCTCGAGCGGGCCGGCAGGGGCGGCGACTATGTCGAGCTGGGCCTCGACGGGACCTGGTGCTACAACCCCCTGGAGTCCGATCTCGATCCGTACTCGCTGGCCTACCAGGTAGCGTCCCTGCTGAATCAGCTGTTCGGCAAGGGCAAGGAGCCGTTCTGGCAGCAGGCCTACACCAACCTGGTGAAGTTCGTCATCCTGCTCCACCGCATTGCCGACGACTACGTGACCCTCCAGGATGTGTACCGGACAGTTCTCGACGAAGAACGGCTCGAGCAGAAGATTGCCCGCACCCGTGAGGCGCTCCGCTTCGAACCGGAGATCCGCCTCGGCGCCAACGAGTATGCCCGGCTGAAATTCACGCTGCCCGAGCGGAGCTGGGAGTACGACGAGCCGGTGGGGCAGATGCACGTCCGGGCGGACGAGGAACTGGTGAAGGCCCTCGACGAGCAGGAGGCCGTCTACAAGCTCGTCGACCCGGAACCGGTCGGGGAAGAGCAGCGCCTGCTCCAAACAGTCGTGACCTGGCACAGCCACGACTGGAGCCGCCTGGACAATCGGCTGCGCAGTTCCATCGTCGAAGGCATCAGCGTGTTCCTGTCGCTGTTCGACCAGCCGGACGTGGCGGAAGTGTTCTGCCCTCCGAGGGAGGCATACCGGGAGGGCGCCCCGCAACGTGGACGGTGGGCCCTGCCGCCCATGCCGCAAAGCATCGAGGCCGGCAAGGTGGTGGCGCTGAACCTGCCGATCGGCTTCAATCCGGCGCTGGCGCGAGCGGTCGGCGTGATGCTGAAGCAGGACTTCCAGCGCGCCGTCCTGGCGCGCATCCCCCGAATGGCGGCGGATCCGGGCCGGACCTGGCGGGACGTGGTGTTCGTATGCGATGAGTACCAGCACTTCGCGACGGCGGGCGAGAGCGATCCGGGCGGCGACGAGAAGTTCTTCAGCCTGTCCCGGCAAGCCCGGATGGTTGCGCTCGTGGCGACGCAGTCCATCAGCTCGCTGCGCTCGGCGCTGCCCGGCGAGTCCTGGCGCACGCTGCTGCAGACCTTTCGGACGCGGATCTTCCTGACCCTCGCTGACGAGTCGTCGTGCAGGCAGGCCTCGGAGGCCTGCGGCCAGGCCGAGCGTCTCAAGGAGCAATACTCGATTTCGGAGTCGTCGCGGTCGGGAGTCGGCTTGCTGAGCGGGCGTGCCGGCGGTGGGAAAGGAACCTTCGGGGTGACCAAGTCCTACTCGCCGCGCCGCGAGGCCGTGTTTCCGCCGTCAGCGTTCGCGGAACTGCGCAACGCGCAGGCGATCGTCGCGGCATACGATGGCCGGAACCCGATGCCGCCGACTTACTGCTACCTGAAGCCCTGGTACCTGCCGATCGAACTCGGCTACTTCGAGGCGATGGAGGCCGGGAAGCTATGATCTGCGTCGGGCGCTGTACGCTGGGCACGGTCCTGCGGGAGCGCTTCGCTCCCTGGTTCCGAGTGGGCGCGGCGGGCCACCGACACGCCGTCGGGGCGCAGAAAGTCGCGGCAAGAATGCTGAGCAGAATCGGCCTCGGCCTGGCGCTGGTCGCGTCCAGTGTCGTCGCGGCACGCGCCGACGAGCGGATCGATCGGTACGTGGAAGCCGAGATGACGCTGAACCGCATGCCAGGGCTCGCGCTTGCCATCGTCGATGGCGGCGGCGTGACGTACGTCAGGGCCTATGGCGTCCGCAGCGTCGAGTCCCAAGAGCCGCTGCGCGCCGAGGACCCCATGGAACTCGCCTCCGTCAGCAAGTCGTTCACGGCGCTAGCTGTATTGGAACTCGAGAGGTCCGGCCGGATCGACCGCAGCGACGCCGTCAGTGCCGCGCTGCCAGAGCTCGACGGCGGCCGCTGGCGGGGAGTGACGCTCCATCACCTGCTGCGGCATCGGAGCGGACTGCGTCGGCGGCACGACTTCCTTGCTCCCTGCTGCGCCGGGCCGGGCGCCCCGGATCCGGAGGAGGCGGCTCGGCACTTGGCGGCGCCCAGCCTGGAAAGCCCTCCTGGCGAGACATTCTCGTACGCCAACAGCAACTACATGCTGCTGGCTGCCGTCGTGCAGAGGGTCTCGGGCATGCCGTTCGCGGAATTCATGCGCCAGGCGGTGTTCCGCCCGCTCGGACTGCGCCGCACGACGGTGGAGGCAGGGGAAGCCCGCAGGTGGGGCGCTGCCTCCCCGCACGAGTGGCTTTGGGGCCGGGTCCGGCCGAGCCCGTCAAGGTTCCTTGGCTGGCCCGGCAGTTCTCTGGTCAAAGCCAGCGCGCGGGACATGGGCAAGTACATGGCGGCCCTGCTGGAGCCGGCCGCTGTCCCGGCGGCGGACCGGCCTTGGTGGGCGGGCTTGGCTCCGGGTTACGACCTAGGGTGGGTGGTCGACGCCGAAGCCAACTGGCTCGAAGGCGAATTCGTGCTCGAGCATACCGGGAAGATCTGGGGGGGCCAGACTGCGGTGGTCCTGGCTCCGCTGAGGCGGGCCGGCGTGGCAGTGCTCATTAATCTGGGAACCGGCCGCGCAATCGAGATGGCCCGCCAGATCCTCGCGAGCAGAATCGCCTCGACCGAGCTCAGCCCCGCGCAGACGAGCCCGCTGGAGCGCCCCGACAACTGGGCGATGGCATTCCTGGCGCTCGCGGCCGTGCTGCTCGGAGCAGCCGTCTGGCACGGGCGGCGGGCCGTGAGGCAGCTCCGGGCCGGGCTGCGCTCGTGGGGGCCTGCGGGGCCGGGAATGGCTCGCGCCGCCCTGCTGGGAGGCATGGCCGCCGTCCTCGTCGGCAGCGCATTCCAGTGGGCGGGTCCGCCTCGTGCGGCTTTGCCGTCGACGGTCAGGGTGGCGCTGCCGGCGCTCGTTGCCGGCGCTGCGACCCTCCTGACAGTCGTGGCTGGCGCCTCTCTCGTGCCGCCGAAGAGATCCCGGAAGGAGTTTCCGAGTGACCGCGCAGGCCAAGCCGGGAGGTGACTCAACTACCGGCTCCGCATGTCCGCCTCGTAGGCGTCCAGATACTTCGGACGGACAGGGGGGTCGGCCAGTGGCTCGATGATCCGCACTAGGCACTCCCGCCACACCCCGGAATGATGCAGCGCTCGCACGAGCTCGTGGATCGTCATGCCCTCGCTCACCCGCAGCACGTGCATCTCGAACGGCTGGATGGCGCTGAACAGGTTGTACAGGGCTGAATGCGGGTACTGCTCCAGGGTCTCGGCCAGCAGGTACTCCCTCATCCGCGCGACATCCGGCCGGTCGCGGTAGCCGGCGAAATTCGAAGCCAGGCAGGAGGTGAGCCAGAGATGCTCCGCGTCAGGGCCAACTCGGGGCCGGCGATGGTGCTGCGGCCTGTCGAAGTGCGTTAGTGGCGGGGGCTTCGTCGGCCAGTCTGCCAGCGAGACCAGGTAGCGGTCAGCCGCTTGGAGTCGCTTGATGACGATCGCTTCCTCGCGTGAGGCTTCGTAGCGGGCGATAAGCTCTGGATGCTCGTGCAGCCAGTCGACCTTGTTCCAGTCCACGCCGGAACAGCGGCTCCAGGGCGCCGTAATGTAGTTCACCGCTCCCACGCTCCTCGCCCCAGCCCCTTATCCGACCACGCGCTTTCCAGGAAGGCATGCAGGACGCCCGCAGCTCGGTCCTGGAGGGCCGGGTCGGCCGGGGCCTCGATGGGCCGCGAGAAATCGATGGGAATGGACCCGTCCCGCATCTCGCCGACGACCGATAGCAGCGTCGGGCGGTGCTCGGGCTGCACGGCTGCCAGTGCCGGTCCGAGGATTTCCGGCGGCTCCCGCTCGACGGCCCAAGCCAGGTCGTACAGGTCGCGGACATGCCGGCCGCCGCGCAGCAGCATGCGAGAGTAGAGCTTCTGAGCGAGGATCTCCTCCGGAGCATCGAGCTGCATGCCGCTGGCCGGTTCGATCTCCTCCCGGGCCGGACGGGGCGTCTGGCGCAGGGTTGCCGACCACTCTACAATGCCGGCCGCGGGCCTCGCGAGGACAATCTCGCCGTGGTCGCTGTTGGCGCGGAAGCCGGCGAGTCCGTCGCAGCGCTCACGAATGCGCTGTTGCATCTCCTTGTACGACCGAGAGGGCGCCAACGTCGCGTCCCCCGGCTCGGCGAAGAGGTCCACGTCCATGCTGGTGCGATGGTGCCAGCGCGCGGCCAGTGCGGTACCCCCTCCGATCACGAACTCATCCAGGTCGAGGAATTCCCGGAGTACGGGCAAGACCTCCCGCAAGAGAGTCGCAGCAGGTTCCGGCAGGGCGCGCTCGATCATGACTCAGCAGGCCCGCTTCTCCCGCCGGCCCCGCACTCCACTATCGGGAGGCCGGGGGGCCTGCCATCCTGCGTTGCGGGCCGGGGTGACCCTCCGGCGCCTGCGGCGCCTCGCCAGCCATGGCCTGGCTGACGTGGCCGATCCCAGGACTCGTATCCGGTGGTGCGGTCCGAGCCCGGACCTGCTCGGCCATTCGCCCACCATGCTCCGCTGGCGTGATTCCCGATGTCGAAGAGCCGACACTCGGGTAACCACGGCCGCGCCACACCAATGCTTTCTCCCGGGATCCGATTCCCAGCACTTCGTGCAGCATCGTAGCGTTCCTTCTGGACCGCAAGTCAGCCTGACCGAGGCCGACCAGTTGGAGTGGGAACAGGGTGATTATAGCCCCCTGTTCTGGGCGGTAATCGCTCGGAAGGGAGGCACCGCAGCCTCGGGCCGCTGCGGCCCGTCCCTGCCGTGCAGCCAGAATCCCGCAAGAGCGGCGGGACTTCCCGCCAGTGTTCACCGGCACTGCGGCTGCGATGCTTGAGCGCATACCGTCAACACCCGCTCCTATCCGTCCACCACTCAATCGCCAGTCCAGCGCCGCGGGCCTGGATGTCAGTGCATTGGGACAGGCCTGGCTTGCACCTGCCGCCTTGGCGGAAAGGGCAAGTTGCCCGGCCTAGCTGCTTCGGCCCCGCCCGCCTGTCTTCCCGAAGAAGGTGCGATGCAGCACCAGCGGGCGTCCTCTTCTGTCCGAAACGGCGCTTGGCCGCGAGGAAGTCCTCGTTGCCGAGACAGTGCCTTCCTCCTGACCCGACGCCGGGATTCCGAGTCTGCCGGCTGCTAAGGTTGGAGGGCTACGCACGGGGCGAGTCATCTATTTCGCATGCCCGACCCGACCCCCATTCGGAGGCAATCTTGCAGACAAAACCCTGTTTCGCCCCTTCGCTGACGGCGGCAGTCCGCACCGCGACCCTTCTGCTGGCCGCCGGGACACTCGGCGCTCAGGTCAGCGTCGTTCCGGAGAGCCCGGTTCGCTGGCAGGCCGTCACCCTGACGTTCGACGGGCCGGATACGTCAGAGGACGCGAATCCCAATCCATTCCTGGACTTCCGCATGAGGGTCACCTTCTCTCACCAGCAGTCCGGAGAGTCGCGCACTGCCCAGGGCTTCTTCGCTGCCGACGGCAACGCCGCCGAGACATCCGCCGATTCCGGGAACAAGTGGCGGGTCCGCTTCACGCCTCCGCTGGCCGGCAACTGGGTCTGGAGGGCCGAGTTCCGAAGCGGGCCCGGCATCGCGCTCGGCGACAGTGCCGGCGAGCCGGCCGCCTTCGATGCGGAGTCAGGAACGATCTCAGTCGGCCCTGCTCCCGACGATGCTCCGGGATTCGCCGCGAAAGGTTTCCTCACGCCGACCGGCGGCCACTACCTGCAGTTCTCGAACGGCGATCGATTCCTCAAGGGCGGTGCCGACTCGCCAGAAAACTTTCTCGGGTACTTCGAGTTCGACGGGACCTTCGACACGGCCGCTCACCGGGGTGTCTCGACTGACACGGGAGGGTTCCTCCATCGTTACGAGCCTCACGCCCGAGATTGGAAGGAAGGCGATCCGACCTGGCAGGGCGGCAAGGGGAAGAACATCATCGGAGCGCTGAACTATCTGGCGTCCGAGGGCATGAACAGCGTGTACTTCATGACGTACAACATTGACGGCGGGGACGGCAAGGACACATGGGTCTGGACGGCACCGGACGTGCGCGACCGGTTCGACGTCTCGAAGCTGGCCCAGTGGGAGATCGTCTTCGGCCACATGGAACGGCTCGGGATCGCGATGCATTTGGTGATTCAGGAGACCGAGAACGACGAGAAGCTCGGCGGCGGCCCGGGGCTGAATGACGTCCGCAAGCTCTACCTGCGGGAGCTGGGGGCGCGCTTCGGCCACCACCTCGCCATCGTCTGGAACCTCGGGGAAGAGAACGACACCCCGTACGCTGACAGGATTGCCATTGCCAGCCACATCCGCGATGTCGATCCGAACAACCACACGATCACGGTCCACACGCACAACACGCGCGCACTCCGGTCGTACACCAGCCTCATAGGGTCCGATCTCTTCTCGGCGACATCCATCCAGGGACGGATGGAGGCTACCAACCGGGAGGCCATGCTGCTGCGGATGCGATCCGCCGCTTCGGGAGCTCCGTGGGCCATCTTTCACGACGAGCAGTTCCCGGCAGCCACGGGCGTCATGCCGGACTCTGCTGACCCGCTGCACGACAAGCCTCGCAAGCATGCCCTCTGGGGCAACCTGATGGCCGGAGGCTCCGGCGTGGAGTGGTACTTCGGCTACCAGTACGATCACATGGACCTGAGTTGCGAGGACTGGCGGTCCCGCGACGTGATGTGGGACCAGACCCGGCACGCGCTCGAGTTCTTCCACCGGCACCTGCCGTTCTGGGAGATGTGGCCGGCGAACGCCCTGGCCGATGACAGCCGTGCCTACGTGTTCGCCAAGGAAGGCGAAGTCTACGCCGTGTACATTCCGGAAGCCTTTCGGACCCGGGTCACCATCGCCCCGGGCGAGTACTCGCTGCACTGGTACGATCCTCGCAACGGCGGTGACCTGATTGCCGACGAGAAGACCGTCCGGGCCGGTGAGATGCTGATGCGGGACGAGGGCATTGTCGAGCTCGCTCCGCCCAGGGAGCACGGCAAGGACTGGGTCGCGCTGCTGCGGAAGACGTCCGGCGGGCGCTGATCCTTTCCGGGAGACATTACCATGTCCTTGGCGCCGGCGGCGCGCTCGGGAGGCTGAGCCGCTGGCACGCTCGGGAGAACAGGCATGACGCGACGCTTGACCATGGCCCAGGCCACCATCGAGTTCCTCAAGAACCAATACGTCGAGCGGGATGGTCAGCGCCACCGCTTCTTCGCGGGGTGCTTCGGAATCTTCGGCCACGGCAACGTCGCCGGGCTCGGGCAGGCCCTGCACCAGGACCCCGGGTTCCCCTACTACCTCTGCCGGAACGAGCAGGCGATGGTGCATACGGCCGCCGGCTTTGCCAAGGTCTCGAACCGGCTTCGGACCATGGCCTGCACGACATCGATCGGGCCGGGGGCCACCAACATGGTGACTGGCGCCGCTGCGGCGACGATCAACCGCCTGCCCGTCCTGCTGCTGCCCGGAGATATCTTCGCCCGCCGCAACGTGGCCCCCGTGCTCCAGCAGCTGGAGTCCTCCCAGACCCAGGACGTGTCCGTGAATGACTGCTTCCGGAGCGTGTCGCGGTACTGGGACCGGATCCAGCGCCCGGAACAGATTGTCACGGCGCTGCCCGAGGCGATGCGCGTTCTCACCTCCCCGGCAGAGACGGGAGCGGTGACCCTCGGCATGCCGCAGGACGTGCAGGCCGAGGCGTTCGACTACCCTGCCGAGCTGTTCCAGGAAAGGGTGTGGACCATCCAACGCCAGCGCGGCGACTCGGAGGCCGTGGGGAAAGCGGCTGGCTGGCTCCAAGGTGCCAAGGCGCCCCTCATCGTTGCCGGAGGCGGCGTGCTGTACAGCGGGGCCTGCGAGGTGCTGGCGGATTTCGCCGCGCGGACCGGAATCCCGGTTGCGGAGACCCAGGCCGGCAAGGGAGCGCTGCGCTACGACCACCCGCGGGCTCTGGGGGCCATGGGCGTCACGGGAACGCCGGGTGCCAATGTCCTCGCTCGCGAGGCCGATGTCGTGATCGGCATCGGGACCCGATTCAGCGACTTCACGAGCGCCTCCAAGACTGCCTTCCAGAACCCGGACGTGCGCTTCATCAATATCAATGTCGCCGAGTTCGACGCGTTCAAGCACGCGGCACTGCCGGTGGTTGCTGACGCGAGGGTAGTTCTCGAGGAACTGTCCGCCCGGATGGCCGGGTACGCTGTCCCGGCGGAGTATTCCAGCAGGATCGCCGGGTACCGCGAGGCCTGGGAGCGCGAGGTTGACAGGATCTACGGCCTTGGCCACGGCCCACCGATCAGCCAAGGGGAGGTCATCGGGACCGTCAACGCAGTGGCAGGCGATCGCGATGTCGTCGTTTGCGCGGCGGGAAGCATGCCGGGCGACATGCACAAGCTCTGGAGGACCAAGAGCCCGAATACGTATCACATGGAGTACGGATACTCGACGATGGGTTACGAGATCGCTGCCGGCCTTGGCATCAAGATGGCCGAGCCGGACCGCGAGGTCTACGTGATGGTGGGAGACGGTTCGTACCTCATGATGGCCCAGGAGATCGCCACGTCGGTCCAGGAGGGCGCGAAGCTCAACATCGTGGTCGTTGACAACCATGGCTTCGCCAGTATCGGGGGACTCAGCAGCGCCTGCGGCAACGAGGGATTCGGAACCCACTACCGCGTCCGCTCCAACGGCCGCCTAGGCGGCCGCCTGATCGGCGTGGACTTCGTGGAGAACGCCCGGAGTCTCGGAGCGGAGGCCTGTCGAGCCACGACACGCGGCGACCTAGAGGCAGCGCTGCGCTCCATGGCCGACAACGACCGCACCAGCGTGGTGGTCATCGAGACGGACAGGAACGTGTCGGTACCGTCCTACGAATCGTGGTGGGACGTTCCGATCGCCGAGGTGTCCGAGGTGCCCGCGGTGCGCTCGGCAAGGGAGGAGTGGGAGACCGGCCGCGCGAAGGAGCGGGCCTACCTGTAGTCCGAAACGCCCGGCTCCGCGACACGGAACCGGGCACTTGCGAGAATGCCCCCGTGCTGGTGACAACCGCATCCTTCGTCGGCTTCACGCTGCTCGTCGCGGCGATCTCGTACGCCTACACCCGCCGGGACCGAATGGCGACCTGGGATGCGTACTTCCTGGGTGGCCGCAGCCTCACGGGGTGGGTCATCGCGGGTTCGCTGATGCTGACGAACCTCTCGACCGAGCACCTCATCGGCCTCAACGGGGACGCCTTCAATCACACGATCGCCGTCACCGCATGGGAAACGACGGCAGCGCTCGCGATGGTAGGCACCGCGCTGTACTTCCTTCCGCGGTACCTGCGAATGAGCCTGTCGACGCTGCCCGAATACCTAGCTGCCCGCTACGACCGCTCGACCGGCGTCATCGCCGCGGCCATCTTCCTGTTCTCCTACGTCCTGGCCATTCTTCCGGTCGTGCTGCTGTTCGGGGCGACCGGGATCGACAGCCTGTTCGGCCTGCAGGAGGCATTCGGCCTGAGCCAGGCGCAGGTGACCTGGCTCTTGGTGTGGGGAGTCGGCACGCTCGGATCGCTGTATGCCGTCCTCGGAGGGCTCAAGGCCGTCGCGATCTCCGACACCGTGAACGGCGTCGGATTCCTGATCGCCGGACTGCTCGTGCCGATTCTCGCCCTGGTGCAGGTCGGCGACGGGAACCCGTTGGCCGGGCTGGAGACCGTGTACGTCGAGGAGCGGCCGAAGTTCGACATCACCGGCGACGAGCCGGGCTCCTTCCTGCCCTTCGGCGTTCTGTTCACGGGCATGGTTGTCAACCAAATCTTCTTCTGGTGCGCCGGCCAGCAGATCATCCAGCGGGGGCTGGGAGCGAAGAATCTGGCCGAGGGCCAGAAGGGCATGCTGATCGCCGCGTGCTTCAAGCTGCTGGGACCGTTCGTGATCGTGCTGCCGGGCGTGATCGCCTATCACATGTTCAAGGACAGCCTGGGCCCGGAAGACTACTTGCTCGCGTACCCCACACTCGTGAAGGCCGTGCTTCCCGACTGGCTGAGCGGTTTCTTCGCGGCGGTCATGGTGGGAGCGGTGCTCAGCACCTTCAACAGCGTCCTCAACTCGTCAGCCACTCTGTTCTGCCGGGACATCTACGGATCCGTGCTGCGGCCCGGAGCGTCCCAGCGGGAATTCGTCGTAGCGGGCAGGGCGTGCAGCATCGTGCTTGCGATCGCGGCAATGCTGATCGCCCCGATGATCGACACGTCCGGGAGTCTGTACAACTACCTCCAGAGAATCAACGCCACGTTCTTCGGACCCATGCTGGCCGTGATCCTGCTGGGAATGCTGTCGAGCCGCGTGTCCGCCTTCGCCGCGAGAGCCGGCCTTGTCGGCGGCCCCGTGCTCTTCTTCCTGCTGGTCTTCACGTTTGACGAGCCCGTACAGTCCTTCCTCCGCGTGCTCTTCGGGACTTCGGACGACATCCACTTCCTGCACTTCCTGGCAATTGTGTTCGTGGCCGTGGTCGGCTTCATGCTGCTCGCCGCGAGGCTGCGGCCCGCCCCGAACCCCTATACGGAGCCCGACGGGGCCCGCGTCGACATGACGCCGTGGCGGCATGCCAGGGCGCTCGGGGCTTTCGTCTGCGTCTGCACGATTGCCTGCTACGTGCTCCTCGCCCAGTGAAGCCCGGCTCGCGGCCGGCGGCTTTCGGGCTGGGGCTGGGCGAGACCCTCAGGTCGCCATGCCGACCGACTGGAGAAAGCGGTGGTTGGCCAGCGCGTCCTCGAACGAGGACTGCACGCTGAGCGGGCCGCGGTCCTGCTCCACCGTTGCCCAGCCGCTGTAGCCCTCCCGTTCCAGGCAGGATCGGAGCTCGCGGAAATCCAGCGCTCCGTCCCCGAGGTTGCAGAACACGCCGCGCGCGCAGGCCTCGTAGAAGCCGACCCGCTCGCTGACGGCCGGTCGGAGAACCGACTCGTCAACATCCTTGAGATGGATGTACCGCACGCGCGAAGCGTGCCGTCGGTAGGTTGCGATCGGGTCGAACCCGGCGTACAGGCTGTGCCCGGTGTCGAGGCAGATGCCCAGAAGGCTCTCGTCGATCGCGTCCAGCACCTGCTCCAATTCGTCCTCGAACTCGATGTAGCCCCCGGCGTGGGCGTGGATGCACGGCGCTAGGCCGAACTCGTCCCTGCCGATCGCCGCCGCGGTCCGGAGCCGCTCGTGCATCGCCCGCCGGCTTTCCGCATCGAGGCGCGGGGAGTTCCGGGAGTCGCCGGCATACTGCGAGCGCTCCGAATCCAGGCTGTCGATGAGGACCAGCAGCGGGGCGTCCAATGCGCGCAGGGTACGGCAGCAGGATCGCAGCGATTCCTCCAGCTCGGCCCAGGCAGCCGGGTCGTGGAAGCGCCGGAATACCACCCCCGCCGTGAGGGAGAGACCGACGTCCTGCAAGGCACCGGTGAGGATGGCGGGATCGCCCGGCATGTAGCCCACCGGACCCAGTTCGATGCCGGCATAGCCGGCTTTCCGCGTCTCGGCCAGTACGGTCCGCCACGGGGGGTTCGACTCGGCGTCTGGGAACTCCACGCCCCAGGAACAGGGTGCGTTGCCGATCCTGATTGCCATGCTCAAGCCGCGGCTTTCGTCATCGGGTCGTGCTCGTTCGCGTACCCGGTACCAGGCTCGCGCCAACCGACGCCAGCGGGGAAAGCCCGCCCCTATTCGCCGAACTCCCTCTCGATGTAGCGGACGTACTCGGGGCGCTGCCGCCAGGCCTCGATGTACGGGCTGTAGCCGTCCTCGGCCATCCACCAGCTCGGCTCGGACTCCTGCGGGTCGAAGTCGCCTTCCGGATAGTCCCGGCCCGCCAGGCTTGCCCCGACCGATTCGTCCCAGGCCTTCATTGCCTGCTGCATACCGGCCAAGGTTTCGGGCTGGTCGGCCGCCAGATTCGTCGTCTCGCCGGGATCGCTGCCGAGGTCGTACAGTTCGGCGGGTCCGTTCCCTCTCTCCGCAATGACGATCTTGAGGTCATTGTCGATCATTGCGATCCTGCCGGTGTGGCGGAATCCGATCGGCTTGTCGCGGGGCCCGGGATCGCCCTCGAACAGCGGTGCCAGGGAAATTCCGTCCTGCGGCTGCAGGGCGGCCGATTCCGGAAGGCCCGCCACTGCCGCGACGGTCGGGAACATGTCCATGGTTGCCGCGGGGAAGGATGTGACACGGGGGGCGGGGATGCCGTCCGGCCACTCGATCACCGCCGGCACCCGGATGCCTCCCTCGTACAGGCTTCCCTTGAAGCCGCGTAGCTCGCCGACCGTTCCGGGCTCGATCTTGGGCAGCCCTCCGTTGTCGCTCGTGAACCACAGCAGCGTGTTCCGGTCAATCTGGAGTTCGCGGAGGCCTGCCCGCAGGGTCCCGATGCTGCGGTCCATTGCGACCAGTTCGCCGTAGTGATGCTGCGAGTTCTCGTCGAGGCCGGAGAACGGGGCCCGGTCCTGCTCGGACGCAATCCACGGCGAGTGGGGCGTCCCGTACCAGATGACCGCGAAGAACGGGCGGCTCGCCGCGGCCTGCCGGCGGATGAACTCCAGTGCCTCGTCGACGATGACCTCGGACGAATCGCCTTCCTGCTGGACGAAGAGCCCGTTCCGGCTCATCAAGGGGTCTCGCTCGAAGAAGTTCGTGACGGAGATCCACGACTGGAAGCCGAACACACCTGGCCCGTGCGCGTCGTCTGCGAGAACCGGGACTCCTGGCCCTCTCAATCCGTTGAGGTGCCACTTGCCGAAGTGCCCGGTCGCGTATCCCGCCTCGTCCATCGCCCGCGCCAGCGTGGGTTCCTGGCGGCGCAGGGCGTAGCCGTGGTCCTGGACGCCAGTGCGGTCGTTCGTCCGCCCGGTCAGCACGGTGGCCCGGGTCGGGGAGCAGTTGGGGGCGCCCGCATAGAAGCGGTCGAATCGGAGGCCCGACGCCGCCATCGCGTCAAGGTTCGGAGTCGCGAGGACGGGGTGGCCGTAATAGCCCGTCTGGCCCCAGCCCATGTCGTCCGCCATCACCAGCACGACGTTCGGAGGGGGCGGTGCGGCTGGCTCCTCGGCGGCGCCGCAGCCACCAAGGGCAACAATGGCTGTCAGGGCGGCCAGGGCCGGGTGGCCCTTGGCAAGGCTCGTGGGCGCTGGGTACTCCATTCGGACCCGATTCTACCAGCCGCATTCGGGCGCCCGGCTCCCCGGAGCCTCGCCCCGTTCCGGGCCCGGCGAGTCCGAGTCCGCTAGACTCCCAGCAGCAATGAACATGGGAATCCGATGCCGGCTGGCCGTGACGGCGGCTGCCGCGGGCGCAATCGCCATGACCTCGTGCGCGCGATCCGGTGAAGACCAGCCCCCGCCCAGGCCCAACATCATCCTGGTCATGACCGACGACCAGGGATGGGCGCAGGTCGGATTCCATGGCAACCCGTATATCCGGACACCGACCCTCGACCGCCTGGCGGCCGAGGGGACGGAGTTCACGCAGTTCTACGTCGAGCCCAAGTGCGCTCCGACCCGCGCCGCGCTGCTGACCGGCCGCCACGGCTATCGGTCCCGCGTGATCGACACGTACCTCGGTCGAACGCTGATGGACCCGGAGGCGGTTACCCTTGCGGAAATGCTCGCGGACGAAGGCTACGCGACAGGGATATTCGGCAAGTGGCATCTCGGCGACAATTACCCGCTCCGCACCATCGACCAGGGCTTCCAGGAGAGCCTCGTTCACAGGGGAGGGGGCTTGGGACAGCCGGCCGGGCCGCCGGGCAACACCTACTGGGACCCGGTGCTCGAGCACAACGGCCGGTCCGAGAAGTACGAGGGCTACTGCACGGGGATCTTCACGGACGCGCTGATCCGATTCGTCCGGGACAACCGCGACCGCCCGTTCTTCGGGTATCTCGCAACGAACGTGCCCCACGGGCCGTTCGACGTGGACGAGGAGTGGATCGAGCCGTATCGCGAAATGGGCCTCCCGGAGCGAACGGCCAGGGTCTACGGCATGATCGAGGAGTTCGACCAGAACCTGGATCGCGTCTTGAAGGAGCTGGACTCGCTCGGGCTGGACCGGCGCACCATCGTGATCTTCCTCACGGACAACGGGCCGACACAGCAGACCTTCACCGCCGGCCTCAAGGAACGCAAGGCAAGCGCGCATGACGGGGGCACGCGCGTTCCGTTCCTTGTTCGCTGGCCGGGTCAGGTCGAGGCAGGACGGCGCATCGATCGCATCGCGGCCCACGTCGATGTCGTGCCGACCCTGCTGGAAGCTGCTGGCATCGGCCCACCCGGGCCGGCATTCGACGGCGTGAGCCTGTGGCCCCTGCTGTCCGGCGCGACGGCTCCGGAGGAATGGCCCGACCGGACCATCTACCTGCAGAACCACCGGGGCGACGTCCCGCAGTTGAACCGCAACGCCTCGGCCCGCTCGCAGCGCTGGAAGATCGTGCAACCGCTCGGCAAGGGGACGGACCCGATGCCTGCCGATGCGGAGTTCGAACTGTACGACATGACGGCGGATCCTGGCGAAACGAGGGACCTTGCGGACGAGCACCCGGAGATCCTCGAGGAGATGAGGAGCGGCTACGAGGAATGGTTCCGCGACGTGACGGCGGGCGGCTTCGATCCCGTTCGCATCCACCTGGGCTCGGCGCACGAGCCGAGGTCGACGCTCTCGCGGTTCGACTGGCGAGGGGACTACGACGACAGGGCGCAGGAGGACTCGCTGGGCTACTGGCCGGTCGTCATTGAAAGGGCCGGTCAGTACGACATCGTGCTGCGCTTCGCAGGGCCGCTGCCCTCGAACGGCCTGGCGCGGCTGACCGTGGGGGCAGCGGAGGCCTCGCAGGAAGTCGACCGGGGCGGCGCTTCGTGCGAGTTCCGCAACATCGAGCTGCAGGCGGGGCCGGCCCGGCTGGAAGCTCTGGTGGAGTATGGAGGCCTCGTCCGAGGCGCTTCCTTTGTTGACGTGGATTTCGCCGAATGAACGGGCGCGGCGGGCGTCACCTGCGACGGTACTTCGAAGCGCTTGGTGGGCGGCACTGGATTCGAACCAGCGACCTCCTGCTTGTAAGGCAGGCGCTCTAACCAGCTGAGCTAGCCGCCCGCTTCCGCATCGCCCGGGCGGGGCCAATCGCCCCGGTCCGTTCCTGCCGGGCCTGCACTTAGTCTGGCAGACGGCCGGTCATCGCCGCTACCGGGTGCGATCTGCACCGCTACACTGTTCAGCCTTCTCATTGAGGGACAGGGTTGGGATCCGCGAGGTTCCTGTCCTTGGGAACTGCGACTGCATCGTAGACAAAGTGAAGAGGGGACTGCGAAACGAGAATCTGCTCAGTCGGGGCCACAGGCTGAAGGGAGGCTAATGCGATCCCATTGCGCTCCGTCCCCCGCGACAAGACATTCGCGTCCGCACCCGTTCGTCCGCAGGTACCACGGCCTAGCCCGGACTTCCAATCAAGTTTCGGAGAGACTGTCGTCGCGGTCCGATGGCCCGCAAATCCGTGGCAGGAAGGGGGCAGCCTGACCCACGAGTACGTTCCTTCATGTCCTTCATGGTCAAACCAGCCCCTGACTTCCGTATCTGGACCTTCCCTGGCAACGTATCTCGCATAGATCCCGTGAGTGCCCGACAGCTAGGGCCCGGCGAGACTTGATTTCTGATTCATTGAAGAGAGCCGGCGAGGCGGCCTTCTCCGCGGACTGCCAGACGCGCCTGACCCTGTCAGCATCGTCCGGGGCTGTCTCCCGCCCCTCACTACCTCTAGCAACGCCGTCGTAGACAACGCCCAGTCTAGTCGCAACTCGTTCTCCCCCATCGTCGTTGCCGACGTGCGGTCCGTGAACAGGTCGAGCTGCTGCTCCTCAATCCGATTCTCCATCTCCCCCAGTTCGCAGTACGCGGTACAGTGCCCCGTACAGCTCCTGCGTACCTCCGCGCCGCCTGCCCAGACTCATCACCACGGACATCAGATTGGTTTTGAGCCACTGTTCGGATCGCCAGTCTGCCTTCCCCAACACTAGACGCGTCCGGCTCCAGCTGCACGCAGTCCGATAGCGGACGTCCCGGTACCACTGCGACTTCAGACCACTCGCCAGCCCAGCCAGTGCGCCCCCTCCCGCTGCACCTGCCCAATCAGACGCGCGCTCTGCGCTGACCTGGCATAGTTCATCCCCTGCTACGCCTAGCACGACGCAATCAGTGATTCTCGCCCGGATCCCACATGCCCCAGCCCAATCACCCGCACCAAAGGCCAGCTCGATGTATGTCGCGTCTTACCTTGGAGCGACAGGTGGTGAATGGAAGGCACCAGAGACCAAATCACCGTGTCTGTCTCCGATCGGCGCTGTCGACCCAAGGTGTCCGTGTCGATTCGCACGCGATACAATGTAGGAACGCGGTGAACGCAGTGCACTGCCCTCGTGGCCTTCTGGCTCGAATACGGCCTGACCGGTCATTCGTATCATAGATGAAGGGGGCTAGTCTTGGGCATGGGCAGTCCATTACGCCCGGAGGTATTGTGGAGCGACGATCCCTCGAACCCATGTGGAGAACACGAACGCAGGAGGCAAAGGGGTGACCGTCACCTGCAAAGAGAATGCTGAATCCGTCAACGAGCATCCGGAGGTCTAAAATGGACGCAGCAAACCGGGCACCAAGTTCGCTTAACTCGACCTTCACATATTCGCCGAGGAGTCAGGTTGAGCGTTGTAGTTGGCGGGTGACGAAATTCATGGGAAGACTCTACATGGAGAACCACCGGAGCACATATCCGCGACAACTTGCGACGACGATCGTCTTAAACCTAGAATCACATCATGCCGTTAGTCAGACGCCATTTCGACCGTATTGGTCTGCTCCTGCAGCCAACATTCCAATCGAAATCTAGAACTCCAGGGAGAAGCAACGTAGGTACGAAGGATGGTCAATTCAACGCGCAATCAAGATGTAGATGCTCGTATAGAGCGTCACGTCCTCCACCAGGGTCGAGTACTGACTGCTGTTGATCTCTTTGCCGGATCCGGCGGCTTTTCGTTAGGCCTTCGCCGGGCAGGGTTCGATGTTGTGCTTGCCAACGAGATGTCAGTAGACGCGGAATGGACATATAGACACAACATTCTAGATGATACCAGCGGAGGCCTATTTCCAGAGAGACCCCAAGACCCATCCGCGCGCGTACGTAGAGGCCATCGCTGTGAAGTACGACGCCAAATACTCGCGGAGAGGGAAACACACGATCAGGGTTTAGAGCGCCAAATGCGTGGCGGAGACATCCGCGACGCACTACCGGACCCTTGGTTGCAGTCTTGGTCTCAACACCATCCAGAGGGTGTTGACCTACTCGTGGCAGGGCCGCCGTGCCAAGGCTTCTCCTGCGCGGGAAGAGCGTCATTAGACGACGAACGAAACTTACTAGTCCACGAAGCAATGCGAGTCATCCGCGTCATCCAACCACGCATCGCGCTAATCGAAAATGTTCCGGGTATGCTCCACCGTCACGCCGACCTGATATGCGAGCTTGGCCTGCAGCTCTCCCAGCAGAGCACGCGAGCTCCTGGATATTTCGTCTACGCCGAGCTAGTTCACACTGAGCCTTTCGGCGTTCCCCAAACGCGACGCCGCATGATTCTCGTGGCGGTCCGCCGAGACGTCGTTGATCCTTGCGCATCCGACGGATTGGCCAGCCTCCTATTCCCAGTCGCCTGTCCGGTCAGTAGACCAACCGACGGTCGCTTGCTCGGCGCTGTAGTTGAAACGGGGTCTTCCCTCACCGCCAGGGAAATACTGAGCGATCTAGCCCGCAATCCGCCACTTTACGGTGCCGCTCAGAGTTGGACTCAATCATACCGCCGAAACGGGAGACCCTTGGATAGCAAGTTTCTGTGTGAAATACGGGCGCCCAAGCCCTTGTACCTCGACGGCAGAGTTACGGAACAAAATGCCAAACCGATTCTCACAGAGTACTTCAATCACGAAGCTTCTTTGCATCAGCCTCACGTGGCTCGGAGAATCCGCCTCCTCCGCTTGGCTGCAGAGAACTCGCGAGAAGGGCGGCAGAACCGCTGTAGCAGTGGGTGGCTTCGTTCCCGATTGAGGGGACATTCCTCAAAGCTAATCACCAAAAAGCTATCTCAACGAGTATTGCTCGCCGATGAATGGCCCATGCTTACGGTCACGTCACTACCCGATGACATTGTCCATTATGACGAGGATCGAATACCGACGGTCCGAGAGGTTGCACGCCTCCAGACGTTTCCCGACTGGTTTGAGTTCATGGGTGTTCGCACTACAGGGTCCAAGCGAAGAAGATCAGGTCTTCTGGTCCCACAATACTCGCAAGTGGCGAACGCGGTTCCACCCCGATTTGCCCACGCAATTGCAGCGCGGCTTCGGCAATTCCTGCTACTGGCGGAAGAGAATCCCACCTGCCGGTTTGAACTTGAAGGTGGACCATATATTTCGCCAAATCGGAGCGGAGCCATTCGATCAAGAATTGATAAGATCGACCGAGAGTTTCGATGCCTCAATATGTGCTCTCCCGGTTAGCAGGAGTGTGTTCAACGCCCTGCATCTCGTAGTTGATCCGGAGCGCAGGCTTCCCAGTGCGCACCGAGCGTTTCCCGGCAGAGTAGTGGCGGCATCTGCAACGGCGGCTGGACTGCTGCGAGCAGGATCTCGGTACGGGCACCGCCAGCGTGCCGGAACGGCCGCGCCCAGACGACGGGTCATGATCGGCAGTGCCATTGCCGCCATCACCCGCCTGGACCGGCAGGGGCGTGCCCGGCCAAATTTGGCACGGGCAGGGGCGGGCTGCGGGCACCCTTCCAGCCGCAGCAGCAAGGAGATAGGATGATGGCGAATAAACCTTCCCGGCACACCGGGGATCCACTTGACGGAGGTGCCATGATCAAGGCATCCTGAGCCTCGTCGCGTCGCTTCGCTCCGAGGTGTTCAGATTGAATCGGAACAGCCGTTCAAGTTGAATAGGAATGCCTGTTCGGATTCCTTCGGAATGAGTGTTCAAATTCATCGGAATCCGCAATCTGACTGCGATAGCAAGCAAGGCGGCTGCGCGGAGGCACTGCCGACGAGGGCGGGGTGCTTCCCACTGGCAGGATCCGGAGGAGTGGGAATGGCACGGCAACCGCAGTGCGGATCCAGCGTTATAGGAGCAGATGGGGATATGCGCACGGGCGTAGAGTGCGAATCTGCCACGCCAGAACCATGATGCGTCGACTGCAACACTGTGCATTGTTCGCGAGAGGCCTAGGATCGACCAGTCCTATCCGGTGGCCGCAGACACAAAACGACTTCGCGAGCCTGAAACCCGAGTAGTCGCAATTTCGATACTCCATCGACGAGCCCTCGAGAATCGGTCAGTCGTCTGAATGCGGTAGTCGCGCCAGCAGTCTCTTCCCGCTGGTGGTCAGAGTCCGCCCCTTTGGACCCCGTTGTATCCATCCCATCTGCGAGAGGAACGGCTCGATTGCCCCCTCTACGTTAGATCCATCTAGGCCCATTCCCGTAGCGATGTTCTTTAGGCCGACAGGGCCGCGATTCGCCACCATGCGCAGGTATTGCTTGTCGCGGTTCGTCAGACCCTGACGATCGCACGGTACTAGCTTACGGAGGTGTTCCCAAATTGCGTCGACATCTGGTTCGCAGATACGAATTCGAAGTGCCATGCCAATCTCCCGAAGGAGGTCTAGCGCCACTCGAGGCACAGCCCTAGCAGCAGTGGATATGGCAACCAAAGAATCTTCACTGAGTTGGGCCGCAGCCGGATCGATGTCAGCTTCAGCAGCATCCCCTTGAGTAGCGGCGTTGAGGCGATGCCGCAATATCCGCGCTACCTCTTGAGTGTCATACGGTTCGAGCGTCACTTCACGCACTCGACTCCGGAAGGCTTCACGGAGCTTGCCCCAATCCGTTGTAGCTATGACGAAACTGACCTCCCGAACGTCAATAATGACGTCTGAGGAGCGCAACACTGCGTCATCCGCCTCCAAGACCGATAGAAGCGTATCCTGAACTCGAGCAGTGAGCTGGTGCACCTCGTCGACAAATACGAGCATCGGCGGTGATCGCAATATCATCTGTCCGCCCTGGCGATCAACCACACGCATGGGTGTGCCCGCTTCGTGCACGCGCTCCCGCATTCTGTGAGCGAGCTGATCGATGTCACGCAAACCTGTCTCACTGAGGGGAAGGTAGGGGGCCTTCAATGCAAGCGCTAGCCGTCGAGAGAGCTCAGTCTTGCCAGTACTCTTTGGTCCGAATAGACCGATTGATCCGATCGACCGATTGCCTGTTGCTTCCGCGTACTGAAGGCGAATGCTAAGCGCCTCCACTGCGGCTCTGTTGCCGACAAAGCCGTCGAAAGCGGGGTGCACGGCAACCTGAGGCGCAGCCTCGATCTGTTCTGCTTGCTCTCTCGCATCCAACGTACCTTGAAGAACGGAAGGCCCGGAGTCAAAAGATTGGCTTGGGCGCCCTGCACTTCCACCGCGAGTAGTTGCAAAATGCGCAGTCTGCTCCACGGTCGCCCTACGGGGAAAAGAGGTATCTGGACTAGCTTCGGTGAGTGTTTCACTTGTGTCTACCGTAGAAGGGTCAGTGATGCCATCACGTCGCTTCCAATCGATTGCTGGAAACACCTCCGATAGCTGCTGGATGAGTGGATCTGAGCGCCTCGGCCGCTGTCTGGGCCAAGAATCGGCCGTGAGGCGGACCCACCAGCCGCGGTCAAGCTTCTGAATGACGCCATGACCAGTGGCGCCGCAACTCGTGGAAACGAGGAGTGTGGGAGCGATAGGTGGCAAAATATCGAATGATCCGGACAGTGTCGCGAGAAAGATAGCTTGCTCATCATCCATAGTCACCTGGCCCTGGGCGACAAGTAGGCTGAGCCCGAACCGCAAGATCTGGCAAAGCGCAAGTCGCCCATGCATTCCAGATTCTGAACGCGCCAGTGACAGAAGTTGTGAGACAATCCTGTATGTTGCTTCTGCTTGATCCAGCGCGTCATGAACCGCTCCGACTGGATATATTGTCGAAACATACTTGCACTCAACCGCCAGAGCCGAGATTGATAAGTTTGCCGGTCCATCGCTCTGCCAAGCAAGGTTAACTGCGAGTAGATCCGTGCGTTTGCTAGGCCCTTTATCTGGCGCCACAAGGAGGTCAGCAATACAATCGACCGGGAGGAGAATCGTACACCACTTGCGCCCGTCTACCTCGCCGGCAGTCCACGCTGATCTGCTAAGGCGAAGGGCGGCAACGACACCGAGTACACCAACGGCCGCCTTGCCGGACCGCATTGTTTCGCCAACAGCAAACCCGCACTCTGAGAGATCGCGGAGTGCGGAGGTCACGTCTGGACCGGAGAGACTCAGTGATCTTGTAGCCAAAGAGGAGATCACAGACTGCGGCACCTTGCAGACAATGAAATGACTCTTGACTGAGCGACGAATATCGAGTCGGTAGTCCCAAAGTGCGCGATCCTGACCATCCGTGACCCGATTGTCTGTAATGTAGGTTGCTAGCGCCCCGGCATCGACGTGCGCCCCGGGAAGTACAGTCCAATCACAGTGAAGCGATCTTGGCAGACCAAGCGCTCGCTGGAGAGCGGGCCTCTGTGGACGTATCTCTGCCGCTAGCATGTCAATCGAGGCAAGTGCCCTTCGAAACTCCTTACCTACCAGTGACGTACCAGACTCGCATGAATGGCCTTCGACCGACTGCCGTAAGGCGTCGACTGCGTCGTTCTCCCGAATTCTTGATATTGGGAGGCCGTGTCGATCAGATGTTTGGTCAATGAGTGGGATGGAGAACACGGTGCCTCGATCAAGCCCCCTTGGAACAGCGAGATGTTCGCCGGTTCCACGAGGAAGCCAAGTAGGACGGACCTCTTCGTGTTGTGGGAACAATAGAATGTCAGGGTGAAAATGATCATAGCAGCGAGAGTCATCCAGAGCCTCGTAGACAGAAACCGTAGGCTGTCGCCACGGCATACGCTGGCGCTGTTCACCGAGATAATCTTCTAGGAAAATGTGGATTCCGCCAGGAAGCAAGGCGCCAAGGTAAGTGGGTCGCTCCTTCTGGTCAACGAGCAGCCGAGCACAAGCATCAACCACGAGTCTCGCATCGAGATCCCGACTGACGCGGATGCCGAGGTGCCGTCTCGAGGGATGCGAGCGCTGGAAACTCCGAACGAAGCTCTCGCTCCAAACGTCGGTATCGGCAAGGTACAGCGAGGACTTGAGGCCCAGCGAACGCCGGAGCCTCTCCCCAACGCCACGTAGACTGTGTGACCCGCTTGTGCGCAGGGACGAAAACGCCCAGCTGGTAACCGCCAAATGCCAGCCTGGATCGGACGTGGGAAATGCAAACGAGACATCGACACCCAAACTGTCAGCGTCGAATCCCGGCATGACCCGAAAGCCGCTAACGTATTCGAACAACGATACGAGCCGCCTGTGCTGCCGGGCCAGAGGATCGTTTTGGTCGGCTGCAGCCCAGATCCAGTACTGGACCATAAAGCGCTTGGCGACGACCAACGGGTGCCAAGGACCGAGCAGAGACATCCCAAGATCGAGTGACGTCCTCTCGGTGACTGAGTTCTCAAGCACGACCGAATCCAAATGGACCAACGTGAATACCTCGCCTTGTGATAGACCACCGCCTTGGAGTAAATCAACCACAACAGCGTATGACCGTAGGTAGTCGGAGATCGCAGTTTCGATAGTCTCGCTCTGTTGTTCGATGAAATTCGGAGCGACGACGTAAAGAGGTTGGTCCGGCCTTCCGGCGTACCCCTGGACGTAGCGTTGCACGATGTCGATAACGGCGCGTCGGCTGTTGGCGTAAAGTTTGATCGCCTCCCTGAATGGGGTGGAGGGCGTCATGTCCGACAAGAAGCCTTGAATCGGTCCAGCCGAGCGACAGCACTGACCAGCTTCCAGTGTGAAGGGACCATGATCTGCCGCTTCAAGGAAATCGACCAATATAGGTTTCCAACCATCTTCCTGTTCAAACACGCGGGCCAGTTGGGACCGTCGACGAATCGCCGGATCAGCGTCGGCAAGTCTCGGTAGAGCTGAGCCACTGCAGCCCTGAAAGAACGGAAGAACTCTACCTAGACGCGACTGTTCGCCTAATAAGATGGATACCCGAAGCTCATCCTCTAGGGTGAACTCACCAGCCTCAATTCCCCTGCCAGAGAGTGTCACTTCCCTCCCCCGCCCAGAGCACTCGATGCGAACGTCCACTCGATTGCCAGTGAAGCGTTCTATGTCGATAGTGTCAGCGAGCACGTGTACCGTACAGGCAGTGTCTACCCCAGCGCCAGAAGCGACGGCAGAACTTACTTGAAGGGCCTGATCATCCGCGGTCACAATGCAGTCGGTTGTCGCTAGCGAATCAAGTACATAAACCTTGACTGGATTGAGGGAAGTCAACGTTACCGATTCGAGCGCGGCGGAATCAGGATCATCTTCTAACAGATCAAGGACGTCGAACTGGGGCCCAAAGACACAAAGAGCAGGTCTCGACTCCCCGCAAACGTCAATGAGGACGCGTGCTTCGCTCACCACCCGCTGAATGCGTACGAGTTGGACCGCTAAGTTGATGCGCCCCTGAACCCCGGTAAACTCACCCGGGGGAATGCGAATTGCACATTGAAACTGCGGCTCAGTACAATGTTGCTGATGCAGTTGACGCTGATGCCGTTTACATCGTATCTGGAAGTGTCCTTCTACGAAATGATCAGAGTTAATCCTCACATTCACCATGAGCAAGAGTGGCGCGCCTTCGAAAAGGGCAACGCGATCACCGGTGGCCGAAACTATTCCATGGTTGTCCGCTACGACTGGTCTGCAGTGTACTCGATCTTGATTGCCTCCGTTTCCATCGTCCCCTGCGGTGACACCAAAGAGCTTCATCAATCGGTCGATGTCCAACTCTAACCACGACTCCACGGTGGCGGACGTGGAGGAATTCCCAACTCCGCCATGATATGCGAGTACGCCGCTGCCTTCCCCTAGGCTGAGTACCCCGTATAGCATCAAGTTCAACGCCCCCCTGAACCTCTCAAGTGATTCCGGGTTGAACTCCGCAAACCTGCTCAGAACTAACTCGTTGACCAAATAATCCCGGAACTCGGGATTGTTCGTTCGATACTGACTCAACGCCTTGGCGGTCGCTGCCACCGCCCGGATGTATTTCTCCGGACTCCAATCCTTGCGGGACACGATACGAGGAAGCCCGCAATGAAAGAAGAATTTGTCAATAGGGTCAGGAAGTGCCGGGTAGGATCGTGAATCAAATGATCCCAAGATGTCCCCCAGCACCAGCGGTACACGGACTGCGTCCTGAAGAGAGCTGGTACCGGGAAGCAATCCCTCCAATATGATCCTCTTGGCCCATTGACGAGCGACTTCATCTGTGTCCACGAAATCCAGAAACGCTTCGAGGACGGGGCCTCTAAATCGGAAGGAGTCCATGCCGCGATCATTCCACGGCCAGTCGTCAGCAAATGCCAATCCTCGAAGTGGACTTCCGGTGCCACGAATCGACTCGTGAAGTTTAGGAAGGACCTTTGGCATGCATATAGCCACGAAGCTCCCTTGGCGAACACTCGTGATCGCTTCGTAGTACAATCGCCCCATCGATTCATCGGGAACTACGGGAGAATTGGGATAATCAAGTGCCAGATAAACCGGCACTCTCTTGGAGACTTCGTCACTAGCCATGTCGAAATGACACCGCAGCGCCTGGTGTAGGTCTTGTGCGATAGCCTCTGATAGGCCGGGGAAGACCAACCGGCAGTCGCGCTCGTTGGAGAGTACCGAATCGATATGCCGCACTGCCAGTTGAGCCAGAAGTCGCGATAGATTACTCATGACAGATCACTCATCCGCCCGAGCGTATTAAATACCTCCGCGCTCTCTCCAGCATCTGGGCTGCCGACAAGAAATCCTCCCTCCAGCAGCTTTTCAATGAGCAACGGTCGGCCAAAAGAGCTGGATCGAAAGTCGATGCCATAATCATAGAGATGCTGTTCGATATCGCGTAGAAGAAGCTTGCCCTGTTTCTGTTTCTTGCTTCTAGATCTAACCTTTGATCGACCTGCGAGAAAGGCGAATAGTTGGAGGAGCCGATGACCAGGAACGATCCTTGTAGTAGCATTCGAACACCGGATAAAGAGGCCGCTCCCGGAGTCGTCATCAGCTGACCGGTGCAAGACTGGAATGAATTCGACGAGATTTTTACCTTGTCCGCGCGTGCGTGGCGACCTCCAGGCGGGGTACTTCTCGGCCTTTCTGGTGAGCCAATGGCGCAGTTCTTCGCCGTCAGATATGGACAACCATTTGCTGGAGCGAGCAAGATTAAGAAGGTCGGACAAGGTAATGAAGTCAGCACCCTGATGATCAAAGGAGAGGAGCTTATGTGTGCCCTTCGAGCCTCTGAAGTGTAGTTCGTGCGATGTCTGAATTTCATGGACCAAGAGTCGTAGTTCAACGCGTGCACGCATGTAAGTGTCAACGTGATCGGATACCTCACGCGTAGGTGTTGATGATGGATGAAGGAGTCCCTCGTAGCGCTGGCTGATGGCACGATGCAGGTCATCCGTTGATGGAGTGTCTTTACCCATGGCGGCGGAAAGGAGCCAGTCTCGTATCATGATCGTCACCCGAAGATGCGCTAGTATCCACACCGTCGTGGCGATGCTGAGAAATGCGGTGAGGAAGAAGATCCATTCGCGCCGCGCGATCCTGCCTTCTAACCTGCAGATCTCGATAAAGTCGTCACTGATAGTTGATGCGATAGGGTCTTCATTACTAGCGGTGAGTGGCACGCTACGAGGCTTCAAGGAATCTTCTAGATGTCTTAGGACTTCGTCTGGCGAGGGGTCGACGCGGCTCTCTAACGCAATCAACGACAAGATTTCTGCCTTCGCCGACTC
The DNA here is from genome assembly GCA_965263255.1 of Bryobacterales bacterium. Lineage (GTDB taxonomy): Bacteria > Acidobacteriota > Terriglobia > Bryobacterales > UBA6623 > VXMF01. The sequence goes on along the minus strand of CBDHHA010000008.1, from coordinate 2,914,914 downwards.
GTCCACGGTTTGTGCACTGTGATGGCCCAGGAGAGCCGTCACCACAAGATCCTTGTCGAGATTCGACTTCGAGTAGGATAATGGGCCTCCAAGGAAGTAGTCACGTACGATTCTATCAGTTCTCTTTCGCAACCACGCATGACGGGTGAGGCCAAGGTATGGTGGTGCGTAGAAGAATTCATTGAGCCTGGTTCGTGACTTCTTTTGGCGTCCTAGACATGTTAATAGGAGGAGATGTTCATCTTCCGAAAGCGAGTCATCATGAATAGCGTCTGAGAACGACTTGGCTCGTGAGTCGCGGCTATTACGTGAATCTCCGTAACCGAGTTCGCGAAATAGCTCGAACACGATTAGCTCCGGCGCTGGTCTCGTTCCTGCCGTCGGGGCGAAGACTAGCGATCCGGTATCGAGACACTTGGGCGCTGGTGGCTCATTCTCAGCTCTGGCCATCTAGGATCGCTCCGGTGGGAGGATATACCCCTGCATCCTAGATATCCGGTGCTCGGTGCGTTCTTCGTCGATGATCACAATAGTGACGTCCTCATCTTGTCTTGAATATTCGCTTGTCGCGGCTGCTTGAGCTTGTGTTCGGCGGAGGGCCTCCAATATTTCCGGATTAAATGAGACGGAACTCAGGTTGAGAGCGAGACGTCGACTTAGCCAAATGAATGTCTCAGCGGTAACTATGAATTCATGAGTCTGGCCCAATTTAACGAGGAGAGTATTGCTAGCTCTATGACCATGATGTTGGAGGCGAGGTTTGATTTCCCTTCCTGTCCAACTTCCCGAGAGCCAGAGGGACTTCGCCAACTCCACATGCACGCCATCGCCAACCGTGAGAGTTTCGGGTGCGAGCAAGCTTGCGAGGACCTCCTCAAGATCCCGCATCTTGGAGAGCAGTTCAGTTCGCTCTCCAGATGTACTCAGGAAAGCTAGGTAACTCTCCAACTCAGGTTGAAGCGCGGTCAGGCCAGACTCAACACTCGCCATCCATGCAAGGCAAGATGCTTGCCAGCGACGTAGCCAGAAATACTGTGCTTGACCGCTAACGGGATCTCCGGTCTCGGCGATAGCATCGAAGACGACCTCCCAGGCCTGTAGACATCGGGCTTCGATAGCTCCAATCCCAGAGGGCGGTGTCGGCTCCCCAGAGCGGTCGATAGATCGGTGAGACTTCGCTGCTGCTATGAACTGGTCCAGCTTTACTACATGGCGGGGTTCTAGCGATGGGTCGAGGACTGGTATCGCCCCGCCGGGTCCCAGTAACCGTTCAAGTCCGACATCTCGGGACAAGTCCCGAGGTGCCGTCACGGCGGCGACCGCATCACGGACAACTGGCTGATGTTCGAGTAGAGGAATTATCGTCTGCAGTGCCGCCAACTGCTCGCGCCGACAGGAAGGTGCTAGTTGACCGTGTTGTCGTGGGCGTTCGAGTCCGTGAGGATTTGTCGCACTGAACAGTAGGGACGGTATTCTCCGAGCGAGGAGATTAAAAATCCGGTTGTTTCCTATCTGGTCATGTACCCAGTCACAAGGCGTACGAGTCCCGTGGTCATTCGGACATCCTGCGAGTAGCAGAGATAGAAGCGCTACGGCCTCACGGAAGACGATGATCTGACCATCCAAAACTTCTGCTCTGCGGAGGATGTGGAGCACGTTGCTACGCAAACTGTGTTGGGTTAAATCGTCCCGGTTAGCCTTCATTGGGCAAAGCGATATTGATGGACAGCCATTGCATGCGTTCCATCTTTGTTGTTCCGTCGCCTTTTCGAATAGACGCTCGAATAAGTTGCTGTTGACCAGCAAGCTGCGGTTGTCGAGGATCTCGTATGTTACTTCCAGCTCATCGAACACCAGCTTATTCCGGAGGTTGCCACCAGCCGGATAGATCGTCACTTTGGGTCGTTCCTTGCTCAGGGAGTTGCTAACAGCGCGAAACCACCGTTCCTCTCGCGTTGTGGGGTCGGTGTGGCCCATGTCAAAGAGGCGCTGCAAGACCCCCCAATTCGTGCAGAGCAATAGGGATGTGCCCTGTGCGGTAGCTAGCTTGAGAACATCTGCCAGATCTTGTGCCGGATCGCAGACTGTGCCGAAGGGGTCACGGACCACGGACGCGTCCTGAACCAGATACGCGAACCTGTACCGTTGCCCTCGCTCGCGGACCTCAAGGAGGTAAGGTAGCCAGTCCGGATCGCTCTCTCCCACCGCTACACCGTCTTCGGAGACTATTTCGTAGCCGCGTTCCATCAAACGGCGAGCAATGAGACCAAGCTTGGCGGACTTGCCGTTCCCCGGTGAACCTATTAGCCAGTGCCATCGACCACGGTTGGGCGCATCGCCAGATGATTGGGACATCGATTTGATGAGTGCGTCAATGTCATCCTCGGAATCAGTCGGGATTTCGAGCAAGGGCGGCTCGCGCCAATTCGCGGGGCCGCTGATGGCCTCCTTCCCATCCTGTTGGAGCCGAACTAGCTGCCTGACAAACGGATTGACATGGGAATTAGCCTCTTCGGCGACATGGCTCATCGCCACACCTCGTCGAATTGCATACTTGTCATTGCCCTAGGTGGCCTCGTGTGGTGCTCGCTTAGGTCTGTCTTGCGCAGCTTCCCGGCAACGTGAGGTGGCTCGGTGTGGTGGGACACCTGATCGGCGATATTCGCTATTGAGGTCCACTCCGGTACAAACTCAAACAGGAGCGGAGTGATTGTAGCACTCTATCCTCCCATCATGCCATCTCTCGGTGTCGGCCCAGACGCCCCTAGATGCGAGTGTCCCTGTTTCGAATCTGGACAGGCCCTGGTCTTGCCTGCCAAGGTCGGATCCTCCCCGTGTTGGTTGCATTGGCGCGTGTTGAAGATACTCGGAACCGTACTCGTCTTCCCGGACGGAACTATTGAACTTGGATGAGTTCGCGCACTGGGGCCGACCGCCACCTCTACTCGTACGCCGCCTCGGCCGCGCGCACAGCCCCGCTGCGGCCCAGGCACGTCTCGAGCGCGGCCAGCAGCAGGAGCACGTACTTGCGCTGCGACGAGGCACCCATCAGCCCGACGCGCAGGACTTTGCCCGCCAGCGGCCCGAAGCCCCCCAGTACCTCGATGCCGAACTCCTCCAGCAGCCGCTTGCGCAGCGCCGCGTCGTCGCAGCCCTCCGGTAGCCGCGGGGTGTTCAACGTCCAGAGCCTGTGCTCGGCCGGGACGTACATCCGCAGGCCCATCGCCTCGATTCCCGCGACGAATGCACGGTGATTGCGCTCGTGCCGGTCGAATCGCGCCTCCAGCGTTTCCTGGCGGCAGAGGCGGAGCGCCTCGCGCAGGGCGTAGAACATCGTGATCGGAGCCGTGTGGTGATAGCGGTGTGATTCGCCCCAGTACTCGCCGACGAGCTTGAGGTCGAGGTACCAGGACGCGCAAGGCGACTCTTCGGCGCGCAGGGTCTCGACGGCCCTGGGCGAGAGCGTGAGGGGTGCCAGGCCGGGAGGCGCCCCGAGGCATTTCTGCGTTCCGCTGTAGGCGACATCGATGCCGTTCCTGTCGATGTCCACCGGCATCCCGGCGAGGGAGGTGACGCAGTCGGCAATGACGAGCGCTCCGGTTTCGTGCGCCGCCTCGCAGATTGCACTGGCGGGCTGCAGTGCGCCGGTGGAGGTCTCGGCATGGACGAACATGACCACCTGCGGTCGCTCGCGGCGGATGAAGGCGCGGGCCTCCTCGTCGGAGAACACCTCGCCCCAGGCCTTCTCGAGACGGGTGACGCAGGCACGCTGCCTCCCGCACATCTCGGTGAAGCGGTCCGAAAAGAACCCGTTGGCGAGAATCGCCACCTTAGTGCCCTCGCGGATGAAGTTGACGGCCGAGGCCTCCATGCCGGCCGATCCGGTTCCGGACACCGCGATCGTGAACTCGTTGGTCGTGCCGAACACGTAGCGCAGCAGGTCCGAGGTGTCCTTCATCAAGCCGAAGAACTCCGGGTCGGTGTAGCCGATCAGGGGGGATGCCATGGCTTGCTGGACACGCGGGTCGACCATGCTGGGTCCGGGACCCAGGAGAATCCGATCGGGAGGCTGGTAGGTGGCGAGCGGCATGGCAAGCCTGCAGGGTCGTAGCGCCTCGGCGCCGATGGCCGCGACCGGGGACTCGAAGGGCGCCGGCTCGGGCCTCAGCCGCGGGACGATGGGCTCAATCGCAGAATAACGCAGCGCATTGCCGGTCCGCGCGCGGCTGCTTGGGTGCAACTCTCCGCCGGGATCTTGCCCCTCGGGACTGGCGATCAGCGTCCCCCGCGGCTCCGGTGCGCCCGCGTGTCAGAGTCGCTGACAATTGGGCCGGTTGGCGGCGCAGGACCGAGCGTTCCGGCAGCGCCTGACCGGCCAAATGGCATGGTACCCTTGCGTCTATGCCAGCACTCATCGACCGTCGCACGATGTTCCAGTCCGCAGCTGCGTTCACCGCGGCTTCGTACGCCCGGATCCTCGGCGCCAACGAGAAGGTCAATGTCGGCCTGATCGGATGCGGCGGCCGCGGCCGCGGTGTTCTGGGCTCCTTTGTCCAGAATCCCAGCGTCAACGCCACCGCGCTGTGCGACGTGTTCAGCGCCCGCATCGACCAGGCCTCCCAGGTCGCGCCGGATGCCAAGGGCTACAAGGAGCACGAGCGGCTGCTCGAGGCCAAGGACGTGGACGCCGTCCTGATCGCCACCCCGGACCACTGGCATGCGGGAACCTGCATCGACGCAGCCAACGCGGGCAAGGACATCTATTGCGAGAAGCCGCTGACGCTCAGGATCGAGGAGGGGCCTGAAATCGTCAAGGCGGTCCGCCTGAACGAGAGGGTCTGCCAGGTCGGAATGCAGCAGCGCTCGGCCAAGCACTACCTGATGGCGAAGGAGAAGTTCTTCGACAGCGGCGCGATCGGGAAGGTCACACTGGCGAGGACCTGGTGGCACGGCAACGGCGCGCACCTACGAGGCTTCCCGCCGGAATACTCCACGCTGCCTTCGAACCTCGACTGGGGACGCTTTCTCGGACCGGTCAAGTGGCGCGAGTACGATCCCAAGCAGTACTTCAACTTCCGTGCCTACCTCGAGTACGGCGGCGGGCAGATCACCGATCTCTTCACCCACTGGATCGATGCCGTGCACATGTTCATGGGACAGGACGACCCGGTCGCCGCTGTAGCTTCCGGAGGCATCTACCACTACAAGGACGGGCGCACCGCGCCCGACACTATCGCCTGCCTGCTCGACTATCCCGGCGAATGGACCGCCACGTTCGAGGGAACGCTCGCTCCGGGCCTCAGGGGCGCCGGGGTCGAAGTGATCGGCACAGAGGGCCGTCTCTGGATCACGCGCCAGCGGTACGAATGGTACCTTCCCGGCGAGAGCCAGCCGTCCGAGACGCAGCCGTTCATCGACAACATGACCCAGGACCACGTTGACAACTTCATCGACTGCGTGAAGAGCCGGGAGAGGCCGAACGGCGACGTGTGGATCGGCCACCGCTCGGCGCAGGCCTCGCACCTGGGCAACATCGCCTACCTGCAAGGACGGCGGCTGAAGTTCGATCCCGACCGTGAGGAGATCCTCCCGCTCTGACCCGGGAGCGCAGGCAGCGACGCGCTAGCGGATCTGGCCCTCCACGAAGGGCACCTCGAACACCTTGTCGTGCTGGATCGGGCCGTGCCCGAAGTATCCGTCCTCGCCGAACAGCTCGCCATGGTCGGCGGTGATGGTGATGTAGGTGTTCTCCGGGACGATGTCGAACAGTTCCTCGACGACCCGGTCCAGGTAGCTCACTGCCTTCACCTGGCGGTCTCGTAGCAGGTCGAGCTTCGCCTGGTCGAAGAACGCCTGCTGAGCCTCGACGAGCTTGCCGCCGACGATGTGGTCGTCAAGGTGCTTGAACACCCCGTGGATTCCGCTGACCCGGGGCCATTTCTCGGGCGGCTCGTCCGGCAGCGCGTACGGGTAGTGGGTCTCGCCGATGTTGAGGATGTAGAACGAAGGCCGGTCCTCGGGGAACCGCATCTCCCGGAGCATCGCCCGCATGTCGTTGTGCTGCGGCATCAGTCGGAAAGTGTCGAAGCCCGTGTTCAGGATCGTCTTCGGATTCAGCACCGGCAGCGAGACCATCGCATGGGTCCGGTATTTGAAGCGCTGCTGCAGGAACGTCGGGAAGTACAGATGGGGCACCAGGGACTTGAACCCGACATCCTCGACGCCGAGCCGCTCGTTGAACTTGAAGAAGTCCCTCTTGTAGTACTCGGAGGCGTAGACCTGCTTCGGGCTGCTGTGCGGGAGCAGCCCCATGAGCAGGTTGTAGTGGGAGGGAGCCGTCCAGGAGGCGTAGGACCACCGCCGCTCGACCTCGCCCAGCTTCGCAATCGTTGTCGGATTCGCCTCCACGAATGTGTCGTACCGGCAGCTGTCGAAGATGACGAGGATGTAGTTGTGGGGGCGCAAGTCCGATTGTATGCCCCGTTCCCGCTATCCGAATCGCTGGATGCGAGAGACTGGTTGTTGGCTCTCGCTTCGAACCAGTTCCACCTCGCGGTCGGGATCGAGCTTGTGGAGTTGCACGAGGACGGCGCAACGATGAGGCTGGCGGTGTCGGACGAGCACTTCAACGCCGACGGCGTCGTGCACGGCGGGGCTATCTTCACCCTCGCCGACTCGGCCCTGGGATACGGAATCCAAAACTGCCTCCGCAAGCCTTGCACCACGGCCGAAATGAAGATCAATTACTTCCGGCCGGTGGTCGGAGGCTCCATGACGGCCCGTTCCCGGATCATCAGGGCGGGGCGCCGGCTGGTCGTTGCCCGCGCCGAGGTGCATTGTGACGGCTCCCAGGTCGCGGAGGCCCTTTCGACCTTCGCCGTCCTGGAATGAGGAGGGCAGGGTTCGCACCATGGCGACGCAGCCAGCGCAGGCACTGACCGAGGAAGCTCTCGGGAAGATCCACCACTCCTTCATGACCTCGCCGTTCAACCGCTTGGTTGGCGTCGAGTTCGGCGCCTACCACGAAGACGGCGTGACCCTCACCCTGGAGGTGGTCCCGGGGCACCTCAACGGAGCCGGGGTGGTTCACGGCGGAGTGGTGCTGACGCTGGCGGACGCGGCCTTGGGATTCGGAATCGCCCGGGCGGTCGGCGGCCGCTGCACTACGGCCGAGATCAAGATCAACTACCTGCGGCCCGTTCTCGAGGGCGTCCTCGCCGCGCGATCGAGGATCATCCGCAAGGGCCGGAAACTGGTGGTGGCGCGGGCCGAGGTCCATTGTGACGGCAAGCATGTCGCCGAGGTGCTCTCGACGTTCGCCGTGCTGGAATAGCCGCCCGTAGTGCCTGCGGACTGTGCTTGTCTTCCGCGGCACGCAAGGGCCCCGGGTTGGCCCCGGCTGCAGCGCAAGGACGCCTCGCCGGAGTGCTGGCCCTCCCTAGGCGACCATTGCAGCAACCAGACAGCATGCAATCCGTTCCGAGACCGATTCCGAGCGATGGCTCGGCTCGGTCTCAAGGAAGACCATCAATAGTGACCGGACCGGCAGTCGCTGATGCGACCGTGTTGGCCTACCGGCGCAGCGCATCGGAGAGAGCCAAGCAGTTGCGGGCCAGCGCCATATAATGTGGGCCTGATGGGCAATCGCACACTAGCCGCTGCCTCGCTTGCAGTCCTGCTCACGCCGGCCTTGGGACTGGGGGCTGCCGACTACGCCCGCGACATCGAGCCGATCCTCCATGAGCGCTGCTATCTGTGCCACGGCGGGCAGCAGCAAATGGCCGGATTGCGCCTTGACAGCCGCGCTTCGGCTCTTGCTGGGAGCGACACAGGCCCCGTGATTGTCCCGGGCGACCCCGGGGCCAGCAGGCTGGTCGAGAGGGTCTCGAGCGACCGGGACGGATTTCGCATGCCGCCGGGAGGGGAGCCCCTGGGTCCGTCCGAGATCGCCGCGCTGCGGGACTGGATCGCCGAGGGTGCCGACTGGCCCGACTCGCACGCAGGACCGGATGCGCGCGCTGCGGCCCGCGAGGCCGCCGCCGACTCGCACTGGGCGTTCCAGCCGGTGCGCCGCCCCGATCCGCCGGCGGTTCGCGACCAAGGCTGGGCGCGCAATCCGATCGACCGCTTCGTGCTGGCCCGGCTCGAGGCCGAGGGCCTGGAGCCGTCGCCGGAGGCGGCTCCGCACACGCTGCGTCGCAGGATCCATTTCGATCTGATCGGGCTGCCTCCGTCCGCGGCAGGCCTCGAGGGCCTGCCTTCGATCGAGGACGGCCAGGGCTACGAATCCTTGGTGGACGAGATGCTCAAGTCGCCGCATTTCGGCGAGCGCTGGGCGCTGCCATGGCTCGACCTGGCGCGCTACGCCGACAGCGAGGGCTACGAGCGCGATCCCCTGAGGCCGCACGCCTGGCGCTGGCGTCAGTGGGTCATCGAAGCGATCAATCGCGACCAGCCGTTCGATCGCTTCACCGTGGAGCAGATCGCCGGCGACCTGCTGCCCGGGGCGACCGTAGAGCAGCGCGTGGCGACCGGCTTCCTGCGCAATGGGATCAAGAACAGGGAGGCGGGCACGAAGAACGCCCAGAAGCGCTTCGAGGAGACAGTGGACCGCCTCAACACGGTCGCCAACACCTGGCTCGGACTGACTGTCGGCTGCGCACAGTGCCACGACCACAAGTACGACCCGCTCTCGCAGCGGGAGTTCTACGCGATGTTCGCGTTCTTCCATAACGCAGTCGAGCGTGACATCGAGGCCCCTGTAGCAGGAGAGCTAGGGCCTTACCTACGAACCGCTCCCGGCTATCGCGCCGGCTTCGAGAGGGTTCGCGAGGAGTACGGCATCCCGGCGCTGCAGGCCGAGTGGCGCGAGCGCATGATCGCCGCGATGGACAATCCGGGCGTCCGTACCGACTGGGACCATTCGGTGACCGAATGGCGCGCGGCGAACGACCGGGCCGACTGGCTGCTGCGGGCGCCGGACGCGGAACTCACGGACCTCGAGCGCGAGAAGGTCGCGATGTGGTTCCTCGGCCGGAACGGGCCGGACATCGCAAAGGACGAGGACCTGCGCGAGCGCCTGAAGAAGGCCCGCGAGGAGGTTGCCGCGCTGCGGCGGGACTTGTACGAGGTGTCGCGAGCCTACACGATGGTCGAGCGGCCCGAGCCCGTGGCGGCCCGCCTTGCATTGCGTGGCGACTACCGCGCCCTCGGCAGCGAGGTGCCGCCGGGCGTTCCTGCGGTTCTCCCGGACTTGGCCCGCGATGCCAAGCCGGCCAGGCTGCTGCTGGCGGAGTGGATCGCCTCCGAGGCCAACCCGCTGACGGCCAGGGTCGAAGTCAACCGGATCTGGCAGGAACTCTTCGGCCGGGGGCTGGTCGAGACCTCCGAGAACTTCGGCACACAGGGCGAGCCTCCGTCGCACCCGGAACTGCTGGACTGGCTGGCCAGCGAGTTCGTGCGGCAGGGTTGGAGCCGCAAGCGCATCGTGCGCCTCATCGTGACTTCCTCGACCTACAGGCAGTCCTCCGCCGCGCGAGAGGATGCTCGCCAGCGCGATCCGGGCAACGCCTTGCTGTCCCGGCAGAACCGGCTCAGGCTGCCCGCCGAGCTGATTCGCGACAACGCCCTCGCAGCGAGTCGCCTCCTGCACCCGAAGGTCGGGGGCAAGAGCGTCTATCCCCCGCAGCCGTCCGGTATCGCCGAGCTCAGCTACTCGAAAAAGGACTGGGACGAGGACACCGGTCCGGACCGGTACCGCCGCGGGCTGTACGTATTCCTGCGTCGCACATCTCCCTATCCCATGCTCGTCAACTTCGACGCGCCGGACACGCTGACGAGCGTTTCCCGCCGCGAGCGGTCGAACACTCCGTTGCAGGCACTGAACCTCCTCAACGACCCCGTCTTCCAGGAAGCGGCGGATGCATTGGCCTTCCGGGTGATGAGCGTAGGCGGCAGCAGCTTTGCCGAGCGGTTCGGGCACCTGTCTCAGTGGTGCTTGGCCCGGGCTCCATCCGAAGCGGAGACCGAGCGCGCGAAGGAGTACCATGCCGCCCAGCTGGAGCGCTACGAGGCCCGCGGCGGCGGTGCCGAGCGTGCAGCCTGGCGGGAGCTGGGTCGGGCGATGCTTAGCTTGGACGAGTTCATCACTCGGGAGTGAGCGGCCCCGGCGCTTGCGGCCGGCGCCTCGCGCCCACGGTCGGAGTGCGGCTGAAGTGCCGTCGTTCCAGCGCGATCCCATCGCTATTGCGATTTTGGGCCTAACTCGAAATAGGGGGACTCGCTATTTTGAGTTGCAAGATAGGTGCGGTCCGCGATGGTCTCGCGGCGAGGCCGATGAAGTGGTCAGGGGCGTTTGGACAGCGGGTCGGCGCCTCTACCGAATGTTCCACGATGACCGCGATCGCATCCAAGCCACCGGGGGACGGAAGACCGGATCGGTGTTGCGGGTCCATGAAGCTCTCAAGCAGCGAGTGGTTCTCTCCCTGCCCGCGGCGAGCCGGGAGGCTCAGGTTGCCTTCTCGACAGCCAAATCGGCCATGGAGCACCTCGTCGATCATGGAATCGCGCAGGAGGTAACGGGCAGGAAGCGCGACCGGGTGTTCGCCTACCGCGAGTATCTCGCCGCTCTCAACGAGGGAGCGTAGGTCACCGACTGAAGGGACGGCCAGGCTCACTCGCTCCCAAGACCGCGCCGGATCGCTGCCTGTCGCGATTCGATCGCCCGCAAGCAGCCCCCCACGACAGGCGAGGCCGGAGGCGAGCGGGCGGCGCTATCCGGCGGTCGCGGGCTCGGGCCCGGCACGCAGGAGCGATTCCAGCGTCCTCTAGCTACGATGGGCATTGCCGTGCGACTTGCAAGCCTGATTGCTCTCCCTATGCTCGTGTCCTGTGCCGCCAATCCCGGCGATAACGCCGACCCCTCGGTCGACCTCCATTCCTACGCGCGTGAAGCCGACTCCAGGGTGACTCATGTCAACTTGGACCTGGAGGTCGACTTCGATGCCCGCCAGCTGCGAGGAACATGCACGCTGGACATCACCGGCGATCACAGTGACATCGTCCTGGACACGCGCGACCTAGCCATTCAGGGCGTCCAAGCGTCGCAGGACGGGGAGTCCTTCCGCGACGTCCCGTTCGATCTGGGCAGTTCCGACCCCGTGCTCGGGACGCCTCTGCGAATCGCCCGCGGAACCGCGCCGAAGGTCCGTGTGACGTACTCCACGCACGAGCGGGCCAGCGGCCTGCAATGGCTCCAGCCGGGGCAGACCGCTGGCGGGCAGCACCCTTTCCTGTACTCCCAGTCGCAGTCGATCCACGCCCGCAGCTGGATTCCGCTCCAGGACTCTCCCGGCATTCGCGTGACCTACACGGCGCGGATCAGGACGCCTCCTGGCGTGCTGGCCGTCATGAGCGCTGAGTCCGAGGCGGGTGGCGAGCGGAGCGGGGAGTACCGTTTCCGCATGCCGCAACCGATCCCGCCCTATCTCATTGCGATCGGAGTGGGCGAGCTGGCGTTCCGAGCGACTGGGGACCGAACCGGCGTCTACGCCGAACCGAGCGTCGTCGAGTCAGCCGCCAGGGAGTTCGAGGACACGGAGGCGATGATGCGATCGGCCGAGGCCCTCTACGGCCCGTACCGCTGGGGCCGCTACGACATCCTGGTGCTGCCTCCTGCATTCCCGTTCGGCGGCATGGAGAACCCCCGGCTCACGTTCGTCTCGCCCACTGTGATAGCCGGCGACAAGAGCCTGGTCAGCCTGATCGCCCACGAGCTGGCGCATTCGTGGTCCGGCAACCTCGCCACGAACGCGACCTGGCGGGACTTCTGGCTCAACGAGGGCTTCACCGTCTACTTCGAGGAACGCATCCAGGAGGCCGTGTTCGGTCCCGAGCGCGCCGCGATGGACTCCTCGCTGGAGATCGCGGATCTCAAGGAGGAGATGTCCGGCATGGCCGCCCGCGACCAGATCCTGCACATCGACATGTCCGGCCGCAGTCCGGACGAGGGAGTGACTAGCGTGCCGTACGTCAAGGGAGCGATGTTCCTGCGGACCCTGGAGCAGGCTGTGGGCCGCGACGCCTTCGATCCGTTCCTGAGGGGCTACTTCGACGCCTTCGCGTTCCGCAGCGTCACGACCGACCAGTTCGCCGCCTACCTGGAGTCCGAGCTGCTTTCCGGGCATCGCCAAGCCTCCGACGCCATCTCGGTGCACGAGTGGCTCAAGGAGCCGGGCCTGCCGGAGACCCGCCACGAGCACGCGTCCGCCCTCCTTGACGAGGCCGAGGATGCGGCCCTTGCATGGGGCCGCGAAAGCGTATCCACGGATGGGCTCGACACCGAGAGCTGGACAACGCAGCACTGGCTCCGCTTCCTCCGCGAGCTGCCCGAGTCGCTGAGCCCGGACCGGATGGGCGAACTCGACAGGGCCTTCGGCTTCACGGATGCCGGGAACGCCGAGATCCTGTGCGCCTGGCTGGTCATGGCCGTGGCGAACGGCTACCAAGCGGCGGACCAGGCCGTCGAGACCTTCCTTCGGTCGGTCGGCCGGATGAAGTTCCTCCGGCCGCTGTACCGGGAACTGGTGGAATCCAAGGAAGGCCGTGCCCGGGCCCGCGAGATCTTCTCCCGGGCCCGGGCCGGCTACCACCCCATGGCGGTGGCGATGGTGGAAGGCATCCTCGCGGAGGGCGCGGAGGGCGAGCGCTGAGACTTCCCGTCCCGAGCGGTCAGCACTTCATGTCGAGCGTGTCGGCATGCCGCCCGGCCTCGTCCACCGCGCGGACCCGGTAGTACAGGCCGCCGCTGTGGCCCTTCGGGGCAGACTTGTCCTCGAAGCTGAACGGCCGGCGGGACGTCTGGGGCCGGAACGGCACCTCCCCGACGCGCTCGTGGCGGCGGAACACCTCGTACCGGACGATCGGATCCCCAGCGGCGTATGCCGAATGCCATTCGAGCCGGACCGTGCCGTCCTGGAGGCGCTCCGCTCGGAACTCCTGGGCAGGCTGGAAGCCGGACGACGGCCGCTGGAAGAAGTTCGTGCGCGTGCCGTGCAGGTCGGCCACCGTTTGCTCGATGTCCTTCTTGCGCTGCCGCGACAGCGGCCTGGCCACTTGCGCGGCGGCAAGATTGGCCACAAGCTGGTCGCGCTGCGGATCGTTGTCCTTGTCGATCAGGCCGATGCCGGTAATGATCGTCGACATCCCCTCCGGGTTCAGGGTGTAGCGGATGAAGTCCTCGTAGGGGAGCTTGTCAGGCTGCCCGACGGTCGGAACACTCTGTCCGGGCCGGTGGGCGTACGCCTGCTCCAAGCCGTACATCACGCCGTCCGCGAACACCTTCATGCCGATGATGCCCATGCCCTTGGCGTGCGCGACGGGGATCGAGTTGGTCTGGTGGCAGAAGTACCTCGGGTCGTTCGGGTTGACTGCCACGAGCAGCGTGTCGAGGATGTTCCGCGTGTCGCGCTGGATCGCGTACATGTGGGCGGCCGGGCTCTCGTGCCCCGTGATCCCGATGTGGCGGATCCACTTGCGGTGCTGGGGGTTGAGGCCGGTCCGGTTCGTGCCGTCCCGGTAGTCCAGCAGGCAGGCCAGCGCGCCCACGCGGGGCAGGGACTTGTCCTCCGGATTGTCGAGTCCCTCGTAGACCGCGTCGACGTCCTCGCTGCTGCCGATGTGGTGGACCTGCATCAGGTCCAGATAGGCCCCTTCCGGGATATGGCCCTTGCCGTCGCCGAAGAACTGGGTCAGGGAACGCTCGATGTCCGCGAGCACCAGCTTGCCTCCGCCCGAGGACCGACCCATAGGCTGCGAGCCGTCCCGCACGATGGCGTGCCTGAGGGCCGTCTTCGTCGCGATGAACAGGCGGCCGCGCAGGCTGTGGTCGTAGCCGGGCAGGCCCGGCTTGAGGTTCAGGATCCCGAACGCCTTGCCCATCTTCTCCTGGCTCAGGAAATAGTTGTTGGCGGTCTCGATGTAGGTCATGCCCGCGCGCACGGCCTTGACGACGATCTCGACCGCCTCGTCGCCAGGCAGGTCCCACTGGACCTTGTTGCCGCCGGCGAGCCCGAACGTGGTCACCTCGCGGCCGGTGCGCCCCAGAAGGCGCGTTGCCAGGGGCTTCTCGGTCGGATGCGCCCAGGCCGCGAACTTGCCGCCGAACGGCAGGAACGTGGTTGCCATCGCCGCTCCGCTTGCCCAGCGGACCGCGTCCCGCCTCGAGAATTCCTTTGCCATGTTGGTTGCCTCCGTGACTGGTTGACGGCTCGATTGCCTTACGAACTCTACCACGGGGCGAGCCCGCACCCGTCCGCCAGACCCGCGTGGACTCCATCTTGGACTGCCAAGGGGGATTCGGCAGGCGGGCTGGAGGGCTTAGAGTTCCGAGAGCACGAGCGCCGGTCGCACAATGTGGCTTCGGCGCCGGGATCGGACCGGCCGGGTCGCCGCTGCTGCGGTTGCTGTAGCTTTGGAGGCAAGGCACAGATCCGAAGCGACTCCGGCGGGGACGATCTGCAATCCCATCACTGTGTCCTGAGCTAACTGTGGCTCTTACCAGATATTGGCGATGTTGTGATTCTGAAGCTGGTGTTCGATCAACCGATACGAGACTCCAAACTCGACCGATAGTTCATCCACCTCCTCCGCGTCTACGAACGGTTGATTCACCCTCGCTTGCAGGGCAGCGGCAGGGGCCAAGAACTCGGCTGCGAAGGCCCGGCTCCGCTGCTGGCGCTCCGAGTGTAACTTCGTGAGCAGCGCTGGTGAGCCGGGTGACGCCAGCACCTCTGCTAGACCTCGACAGAAGTGGAACCTCCGGTTGGTCTCGTGCCTACCGGTGACGGCGAAGGCCGGACGATCACTTTTGTCCGTGGCCACCACGCCGTTCACGAGGTCGGCACCGGCAAACTCTCGGCACTGGGTGGCTGACTCCAGCGCGGCCGGATCCTCATGAAGGGCTTCCCCTAGGGAGGCTATGGACGGCAAGGGCCCGCCATCAAGGTCTAGGGCCTCCCGCACTTCTCTCGCAAGGGCGTAGCCAGCTTGCCACGGATTGCCACGGGGGCTCGAGACCACCGAGCTGCATCTAGCACGAAGATAATCCAACTCAAGACTGGTCCCGTTCTCGGGATCCAGTGCCCTCGCGATGGCTTTTGCGCCTGCCGCCAGATGATTGGCATCCAGCACGGGGATCGCTTCCTCGAAGACCGCCTCGTCCAGATCGTCTTCGAGCCGAAGCACTGCGGTCCTCTGCGCGTCGGTCAAGGCATACGGGTCCCAGCCGAGACCTGCGGCCGTTCGACAGAAGAGAGCCTCTTCCTGGTCCGCTGCCTGAATCGAGGCCCATTCCTCCTGCAGCACCGTCCCATCGACGCCGCAGTGCGCCAGCCTATGGATCACACGCTCCACGAGGTCGGCACAGCGCTCGCGAAACTCCCCCCTGTCGATCCAGACCTCACCATCTCCCTGAAAGTCGAGCTCTGCTGTGGGCAACTCCTGGGACGTCCAGGCGAGACACGTTTGGGTCCCCGTTGATGCCACCTGCATCTTCGGAAACGCGTATCCGTCCCTGGCAGATACCAAAGCATGCCGCCGCTTGAATGCCACGTCCCCCTTGGCAGGGCTTGGGACTTCGTGGAGTAGGAACCACCAGTTCGTGACCAGCGACTCGGCTAGCGGATAGAGCGGAAGGAATACGTGGTCACGAACTGTCTGTGCTCGTCGGTCCAGCACCCGTGTGACCACAGAGTTGCCAGCCCGAATGAGCAGGGAGGCCCATGTCGAGGTCAGTTCCGGACCTCGGATCTCGTCGGCCGGCACCCATTCAGTCTCAAACGTGATCGGCATAGATCTCCTCAATGCCATTAGGCCATTCGTTCGGATCGAGCGGATAGCCCTTGTACTCGCCCGCCTCCCGATTCACCAGCCGACCCTCGAAGACCGTTCCTTCGTATTTGTACCAAACATAACGTGGAAACGCTCCCTCCCATGGCGCTCCAGTAGCACCCACACGAATCGCCTCTTGCAGCCAGCCATTGATCTTCGTGGCCTTGCTGGTCGACAGCCTACGCGGACAGCACGAAGCATCTGCCCGCAGCCGGGGCTTGCCGGCATAGCTGGGGGTGTCCTTGTGCTCGGGGCTTCCGACGTAGCGAGCCCGCTCTGCCAGTGCTTCGAGACTTGCCGAGTCGGGTGGCGGGCAAATCTCTCGCATTCGTCGTCGGTGGCGTCTGGGTGCGCGCACGTTCGCATACCGGGGTCGCAGTCGACCGGTGGTCAATGACGCTCCAATCGAGTGCGACGAGTCGACTGATTGTCATTCTACGAATTATGCGCCGAGCCGTGGCCGTCCCGAGTCTTGGGACATAGCCGAGCGAAATGTCCGTAGGCCTACTGTTGCAGCCTCGCCCTTCTGGATAGAAGTGCTTCCCGGAGGGGGATGCGTAGGACTGGAAGCACTCGATCCCTGTCGATGCCGAACTCGTAGACGGCTTTCTGTACCTTATCCTTGATTTCCCCGTCCTCGCGGGATTCGTTGGCTATGTACTCGTCCCAGAACGCTTCGATCTGGTACGGCTCAAGATCCAGCAACTTCTGATCGCTAAGAACGGATTCCGCTGTTAGGGCGGCCCAGGCATGGGCATCCACGCCTTTGGCGACCTTCTCCCCGAACTCGGTCAGTTGTGCAGGGCTCGCGCCTGAAGAAGTTTGCGGGCCCAGCCGCTCGAATATCTTGTCGAGCTTGTCTCGTACTTCTGCCAGCAGACTCTTGATGCTGACCAGTTCCGTATCGATTTTGCCTGTCCAGCGCCCTACCTTCCACAGGGCTGTTCCTACCCCAATTGCGATTGCCACAACGATCGCAGGGGCAAACCAGTCAGGCATGCCTCATTCTCCCTTCTTTAGCGTACCCCCGAGGACGGCGACCGATTATGCGCGAAGCCCCGAGGTGGTCGCCTCAGGCCTCGGTTGCGACGAACCACAAGGCTGGCGCGGCGCGCCCAAAACTCCTCTCCATATATCCGAGCCGCAGCAGCTCCCAAGTAGTCGAGCTTGGCCCCGGACAGCTTCAGCAAGTTCATGCGAGACAGGTGCGGGCTCTCGATGATCTCACCCGCAGGTTGGGAATCGCGCATTCGTCCCTGACGGGCACCAGAGCATGCACTCGCCTGAATGCCCCAACCACAATTGAGCACCTCGTTGGCGCGACCGTGCTCAGCTCTCCGCAGACGTTCACGACCCTGGCCTCGACCGAAGCCCATGCCAGCTCGCTCGCCGCTCGATCAAGTCGCTTGGCCACGGACCCAGGTGCATCCGATCCGTTTGGCTGCGGCCGTGCCGAATTGGGCGGCCTGCGCAAACGGATCTCGCGGACACCAGTCGCCGTCAGGGTCGAGTGCCGTCATCTCCCCTTCATGCACTCCGCAATCGCTACGGAGGCACAGCGGATCCTGTTCCCAAGAACCGCTCTCCCAAGTCGACGCATCCCCCCTTGGAGCCTGATGGTCAGCTGATGCTACGCCGGACCAGACAGGGCCGCGACCTCGCCGCAGAACCGCTCCTCGCCCGTTCACGGGCTGTCACGCCTGTTGAAGCCCAACACGGACCGAGATCCTTCCACCTGATCCGCGCGAACCCTAGAATAGGGACTGGCGTCCGTCGCCCCAAGTCCTGCAACGGCAGCGTCGGATACACCCCACCATGCCCGCGACCGATAACGGCGGCCCGTGCGCCCCGGGCCCTGCCAGGGTCTTCGACCTGATCGGAAACACCCCCCTGATTCGGCTGGGTCGCATGGCTGGATCTGGCGACCGCGTAAGGGTATACGCAAAGGCCGAGTACTTTAATCCTGGGGGCTCCGTCAAGGACCGCCCCGCCGCCAGCATGATCCAGGCCGGCATCGAGGACGGACGCCTCCGGCCCGGGCAGACGATCATCGATGCCACGAGCGGAAACACCGGGATCGCCTACGCGATGCTCGGAGCGGCGCACGGCTACCCGGTGAAGCTGTACCTCCCCGAGAACGCCTCTCCCGAGCGCAAGCGCATTCTCACGGCTTATGGCGCCGAGTTGGTCCTGACGGACCCGGCCCTTCAGACCGACGGGGCGATCCAGGCCTGCCGCGCCGAGTACCGCGAGCGCCCGGAGCGCTACTTCTACCCGGACCAGTACGGCAACCCGGCCAACTGGCAGGCGCACTACCGGACTACGGGCCCGGAAATCTGGGACCAGACCGGTGGCGAGATCACGCACTTCGTCACCGGGCTCGGGACCAGCGGGACACTGATGGGAACCGGCCGGTACCTGCGGGAGCGGAATCCCGGCGTGCGCATTGTCTCGATGCAGCCATCCATGGGGTTTCACGGGCTCGAGGGGCTCAAGCACATGGAGACCGCCATGCAGCCGGAAATCTACGACGCGTCCCTCGCGGACGAGGACGTGGCAGTCGACACCGAGGATGCCTACGACACCGTCCGGCAGCTGGCCCGTGACGAGGGGCTGATGGTGGGCATCTCTTCCGGGGCCAATGTGTTCGCCGCCCTGCGGCTGGCACGGACGCTCGAGGAGGGTGTCGTAGTCACGGTGCTGTGCGACGCGGCGGACAAGTACCTGAGCGAGCGCTTCTGGGACGATTGAGAGTCGGATGCTGCGGATTGCGAGAATACCGTTTGCCCTGATGCGGGCCCACGCCGAGGCCGCCTACCCCGACGAGTGCGTCGGGGCGATGCTCGGCAAGGCCGGTGCCGAGACCAAGTCGGTGGATCTGGCGATGCCGCTGCCGAACTCGGCGGAGGGCTCGCAGCGCGCATTCTACGAGCTGTCCAACGACAGCCTGATGGCGGCCGATGCCGCCGCTCGCAAGATGGGCCTCGACCTGATCGGCATCTATCACTCGCACCCCGATGCCGACGCGTACTTCTCCGAGACCGACCTGAAGAACTCCTGCCCCTGGTACTCGTTCGTCGTGCTCTCCGTCCAGGGCGGACGGTACGATCACGCCAACAGCTGGCTCCCCGACTTCGAGCAGACCCGGGCGGATCAAGAGGATCTCGAGATCGCCGGCTAACCCCGGCCCCGCCGGGCGTCCGGGCCCTCGCGCGCCATGAAGATCACAGGACTCCGCGTTCGCGACATCCGGTTCCCCACGTCGGAGGACCTGTCCGGCTCGGACGCGATGAATCCGGATCCGGACTACTCCGCCGCCTACGTCGTGCTCGAGACCGACACCGGCCTTTGCGGCCACGGCCTCGCCTTCACGCTCGGCCGGGGGACTGAGATCGTGGTCGCGGCCGCTCGCGCGATGGCCCCGCTCGTTCTCGGCCGGCCGCTGGAGGAGTTCTCTTCGGACATGGGGGCCTTCTGGCGCCGCCTGACCGGGGACTCGCAGCTTCGCTGGATCGGCCCGGACAAGGGCGCCGTCCACCTCGCCACGGCCGCAATCGTCAACGCGGTCTGGGACCTGTGGGCGCGCAGCGAGGGAAAGCCGGTCTGGCGCCTCGTCGCCGACATGTCCCCTGAGGAATTCGTCCGCCTCATCGACTTCCGCTATCTCACCGACGCGCTGACTACGGGCCAAGCGATTGCACTCCTGGAGCGCCTGGCGGACGGCAAGCAAGACCGGATCGCGCGGATGGAGCGGGAGGGCTACCCGGCCTACACGACCTCGGCCGGATGGCTCGGGTATTCCGACTCCCGGATCCGGTCGCTGTGCCGCGAGGGCCTGGCCCAGGGGTGGAACCGCTTCAAGATCAAGGTCGGCCGCGACCCGGCGGACGATCGCCGCCGATGCGCGATCATTCGCGAGGAAATCGGCGGGAACCGCGTCCTGATGACGGACGCGAACCAGGTCTGGGACGTCGGCGAGGCCATCGAGCGGATGCGGGAACTGGCCCCGTACCGCCCCCTGTGGATCGAGGAGCCGACCAGCCCGGACGACATACTCGGCCACAAGGCGATCCGGACGGCGCTCAAGCCGCACGGGATCGGCGTGGCGACCGGGGAGATGTGCCAGAACCGGATCCTGTTCAAGCAGTTCCTGCAGGCGGATGCCATCGACTACGTCCAGATCGACTCGACTAGGCTCGGTGGCGTCAATGAAGTGCTCGCGGTCCTGCTCCTAGCCGCTAGGTTCGGCAAGCCCGTCTGCCCCCATGCGGGCGGGGTCGGCCTGTGCGAGTACGTGCAGCACCTCGCCCTGATCGACTACATCTGTGTCTCCGGCTCGCTTGAGGGCCGCGTGCTCGAGTACGTGGACCACCTCCACGAGCACTTCCTGGAGCCCGTCCGGATGCGGAACGGGCGCTACGTGCCTCCCGAGTCTCCCGGCTACAGCATCGAGATGAAGGCGGCCTCCCTCGAGGAATTCGAGTTTGCCGGAGCCGCCGCAGTGCGTTAGTCTGCGAAAGAGGTAATAATGCTGGACATGATGCCTGCCGTCGCCATGAACCGCCGTGAACTGATGAAAGTTCTCGGAGGGGGGCTCGCGAACGTCGGCCTCGCTGCCACGCTAGCCGGCGACCGGGCGCTCGGGGCCTCCTCGTCGGTCGGGGAGGCCGTGCCGCACTTCGCTCCCAAGGCGAAGAACGTCATTTCGATCTTCTGCTACGGCGGGCCCAGCCACATCGACACCTTCGATCCCAAGCCGGCCCTGGAGAAGCACGCCGGCGAGGCGATGACCGGGGTCGGCGAGGTCGTCGTGTCCCAGGGCAACCCGGGCGGTCTCATGCCCTCTCCCTGGAAGTTCCGCAAGTACGGCCAGAGCGGCATCGAGGTGTCCGAGCTGTTCCCGAACGTGGCCCGGCACGTGGACGACCTGGCGGTGATCCGCTCGATGTACACCTCGTCGAACGACCACGGACCGGCCCTGTACCAGATGAACACCGGCACGGTGCTCGCGGGCCATCCGAGCGTCGGCAGCTGGCTTACGTACGGCCTGGGTTCCGAGAACGAGAACCTGCCCGGGTATGTCGTCTTCACGGACCACCGCGGCGGACCCATCAACGGCCAGCCCAACTGGGGGGCGGGTTTCATGCCGGCGTCCTTCCAGGGCACCCAGTTCCGCTCGACGGGCGACCCGATCGTGGACTTGAGGCCGCCGAAGGAGATCAGCCGCCAGCGGCAGCGCAAGTGGCTGGACCTGCTCGGCGAGCTGAACCGCGAGCACCTGGCGCTGAACCCAGGGGACAACGAGCTCTCAGCGCGGATCCAGTCCTACGAGCTGGCCTACAACATGCAGGTCCACGCCACCGAGGCCATCGACATCTCCAAGGAGACCGCGGCCACCCGGAACCTCTACGGCCTGGACGACGACCGGACGCGATTCTTCGGCCGCCAGGCCCTAATGGCTCGCCGTCTGGTGGAGCGCGGCGTGCGGGTCGTGCAGCTGTACTCGGGCGGCGGCAACCACGAGCCGACCTGGGACCAGCACTGGTCCCTGAAGCATTTCCACACGATGCACGCGGGCGAGACGGACGGTCCGATCGCCGGCCTGATCACCGATCTCAAGCAGCGCGGCCTGTTCGACGACACGCTGGTGATCTGGCACGGGGAGTTCGGCCGGATGCCGATCAGCCAGCGGCTGGACGGCCGCGACCACAACCCCTACGGATTCACAGTCTGGCTCGCCGGCGGAGGCGTAAAGGGCGGCACCGTCGTCGGCGCGACGGATCACTTCGGATACAAGGCGGTCGAGAGCCGCAAGTCGGTCTACGACCTGCACGCCACGGTCCTGCACCTGATGGGCCTCGACCACGAGCGGCTGACGTACCGGCACAGCGGTCGCGACATGCGCCTGACCGACGTGCACGGCAACCTGATCCGCGAGATCCTGGCGTAGGGTCGCGGTTCGCTTCCGGAACGAAGCAGGAAGCGCCGTCAGCGCTTCCGCTGCGCCTTGCGGGCATTCCGCCTGCGCTGCTTCGGATCCTCTTCGGGCGGCAGGGTGAGGTTGAAGTTGACGTCGATCACCGTCACCACCTCGACATCCCGTCCGTTCAGCTTGGTCGGCTTGTAGCGCCACTGCGCGACCGCCTCCATCGCGGCGGCAACCAGCATCGGGTGCCCCGACACCAGCTCGAGATCGCGCACCCGGCCGTCGGTGGCGATGATCGCTTGCAGCCGCACCGTCCCGCTGACGAACTGCTCCACCGCTTCCAGCGGGTACACCGGCAGCACCCTGTGCGTGACGCGGGCGTTCTGGATGTTCCCTCCGACCCGGATCGGAGGCGGCGGCGGGAGCCCGGCCCCGTCACCGAACATGCCCAGAACGCCAACCGTGCCCGGCACGCCCGAGCCGCCCGGCACCCCGGGGGACGCGGGCATCGCGGCGATCGGCGAGACCGGCTCCCCGGCGTCCTGCAGGAACGCGACCTCGTCAGGGATCACCGAAGGAGCGCGGAAGTCCGCTTCGTAGCGGGTCACAGCCGGTTGCGGCGCCGGCTGGACGGCCGGGGGCGCGGGTGCCGGCGGCGGCGGGACCGCTAGGTAGAACGAGCTGCGGGCCCACGCCGTCAGGTCGATCTCGTAGGTGTTGAGCAGTGGCACCAGCAGGACGGCCGCCAAGCCCGCTGCCTGGATTGCCACCGATCCGGCGAAGCTCCACCCCCGCCGGGAGGACCGATCCTCAACCAAGCCCTGCTCGAACACTCGAAGCCCCTAACCGTCATGGTCGGGGAACGGGCGCGATGGTTACCCGAATTCCCGCCGCGCTACCCATTGGACCCTATGCGCCCAGCTGCGCTGCCAGGTCCAGGAAATCCCGCGCGTTCACGTCGAACGAGTCCTCGTAGGAGAGATCGATGCTGCGGTTGGGCCGCTCCTGGGGGCGCGGCACGAAGGCGGTCCGGAGGCCCGCCCGGGCGGCCGCCCTCAGGTCGCCCTTGTGCGCCGCGACCATCATCACGCCGCCGGGCGGCAGCCCCAGTAGGCTGGCCGCCTTGAGGTACACCTCGCGGTCCGGCTTGTAGCGCCCTGCCAGCTCCGACGACAGCACGGCGTCCCACGGCAGCCCGGCATGCCTGGCCATGTTCACGAGAAGCGCCACGTTCCCGTTCGACAGGGAAGCCACGATGAATTCCCGCTTCAGCCGCGTCAGTCCCGCCACCGAGTCCGGCCACGAGTCCAGCCGGTGCCAGACGCGGTTGAACTGCTCCTTCTCGGCCTCGGTCAGGCTTTTGATGGCGAATCGCTCCAACAGCTCGTCGAGGATCATGCGGTGCAGCTCGTCGATGGTCTTCCAGGGAATCTCGCCCTGCCGCACTCGGTTCATGGCCGGCCCGTAGCCGTCGCGCCAGGCGTCCGCGAAAGCGGCCCAGTCGATCCTCAGGCCCTTGGCCCGGCCCAGCGCTTCGCCTTCCCGGATTACGGTCGAGCGCCAGTCCACCACCGTGCCGAAGACGTCGAAGGCCAGAGCACGGACGGTTGGCGGGACGTCGGCAGTCATCGCGGCGGTTCCCATCCCGGCCAGCGCGAAGGCCCGCCTCGATAGCAGGTGGGGCCCCGTGCTCGCCATGGCTTACGAGTATAGAGCCCCGGTTGCCGGGCGGCAGCCGGCCGGCGCGCTAGTCTGAGACAAGGCCGATGGGACGGATCCGAATTCTGCCGGACCGCGTGGCGAACCAAATCGCCGCGGGCGAGGTCGTGGAGCGGCCCGCCTCGGTCTGCAAGGAGCTGATCGAGAACTCGCTCGACGCGGCGGCGACGCAGCTGCGGATCGAGCTCAAGGCCGGCGGCCGGAGCCTGGTCAAGGTCACCGACAACGGCTCCGGCATGAACCGCGACGATGCCATGCTGGCCTTCGAGCGGCACGCGACCAGCAAGCTCCGCTCCGCCGATGACCTGCAAGCGATAGCCACGCTTGGATTCCGGGGCGAGGCGCTGCCGTCGATTGCCAGCGTGTCCAGGCTGACGCTCGAGACCCGCTCGGCGGACGAGGAGGCTGGAACGGTCGTCGAGATCCACGGCGGACGCATGCGGGACGTTCGCGAGGGAGCGCTCGCCCCGGGCACGGCCATCGCGGCGCGAAACCTCTTCTTCAATGTTCCGGCCCGGCGGAAGTTCCTGCGGACCGAGAAGACGGAGCTCTCCCATGCACTCCGGACTGCGACGCACTACAGCCTCGCCCACCTCGACAAGGCCTTTCAGCTACGCAACGAGAACGCCACGCTGCTGAGCGTCACCCCGGTCCCGACCCTGCGCGAGCGGGTGTACCAGGTCTTCGGCGGGGAATTGCTCGACAGGCTGGTCGAGATCGAGCCGGGGCCAGGCGAGCGGGAGGGGCACCGCCTGAGCGGATTCGTCTCGGAGCCCCAGGCGCAACGCGCGAACCGCAATTCGTACCACATCTTCGTGAACCGGAGGATGGTGCGCGACGGCCTGATCCAGAAAGCGGTCGGCGCTGCCTACGAGCAGCTCATGCCGCACGGCGCCTACCCGTTCGTCCTGCTCTTCCTTGATATCCCTCCTGGCGAGGTGGACGTGAACGTCCACCCGGCCAAGACGGAGGTGCGCTTCCGCAACCCGTCGCAGGTCTTCGATTTCATCCGGGACACGATCCGCGGCAGGCTTGTAGCCGCGAAGCCCGCCGCGTCGCTTCCCGAGCCGGGTCAGATCGCCCAGCAAGGTTTCGGCGCCCCGGCCCAAGGGGCCTCGCTCCCGCGTTCCTTCCCTGCCGCCGGCTCCGCGCCGCCGGCGCCCGGTCTGCCCTTCCCCGCTGCCGGGAGGCCGTACTCGGGGCTGTCGTCGAGCGGCGGCCAGCAGGCGCCCGCTCCCTTCCCGCAGCCCTCTGCGGAACCGCTTCCGCCGTCGGTCGCCGAGGTCGACCTGGAGCACAGCCGGGCACCGCTGGTGGATCGAGGCCCCTCGAGCCTGGAAGATCTCGGCGGGCTCCGCCTGCTGGGCCAGCTGCACGACAGCTTCATCGTCGCGGAGGGAAGCGACGGGGTATGGATCATCGACCAGCATGTCGCGCACGAGCGCATCCTGTTCGAGAAAGTGCTCGCCGACAGGCTGCACGGGACGTGCCGGATGCAGGGCCTGCTCTCCCCGGTGGTGCTGACGCTGACTCCGGACCAAATGGTCGCGTACGAGGAGCTTGCCGAGGAGTTCCGGGCCAACGGGTTCGAAATCGAGCCGTTCGGCGGCCGGACCGTCGCGATCAAGGCGGTGCCGGCCGAGCTCAGTGCCCAGCAGGTCGAGACCCTGATCTACGAGCTGCTCGACGCCTCCCGCGAGAACGGGAAGGCCCCGGGGCTCGCGTACCTGCGCAAGCGCATGGCCGCGACCATCGCCTGCCATGCGGCAATCAAGATCAACACGCCGCTGGCCCCGGAGAAGATGCGCTGGCTCTTGGAGGAGCTGGCCGCCTCTGACTGCCCGATGTCCTGCCCGCACGGACGGCCCATCGCGCTCAAGTACGGCACGCGGGAGATACTGAAGGCATTCCACAGAATCTGACCTCGAGTATTCTCGCTAGGGTCTGATGATCCTGCCCCGCCCGAGTGGAGCGGTCCCGCAGGCGACTTCAATCGCGTCCGCGATCCGATGCGGGCGGTGGGCGCTAAGCCAGGCTAATGGAGTGCCAGTGAGAGTTCAGGCTTGGAGCGTCGATTCCGTTACCGGGCCACGTTTGCGACGCATGCAGTTTGCAAGGAATCGATGCAGCCAGCCCGCAGGCTCGTCGCCACTGTCGTTCTCCACCCGGTGTCACGCAGTCCGCGCTTCGCGGGCGGGCTCGGCGAGTTGCTTGCCCGTTGGCGATTAGGGCAGGGCGGATGTCGCTCGCGGCTCAGATCATCGACCAGCGGCTGGCGGGCATTGCCACCGAGCAGTCGGATGCACTGACAAGCGAGTTGAGGCTGGGAGGGGACAAGAATCGGGAACGGGCTGTCGCGTTTGCGTATCTGGTCGCTCAGTGCCTATTCGACCTCACAGACGAGGAGACGATCGACGGACTAGTGGGAGACGGAGGCGACCTCGGTGTCGATGCGGTGTATTTCGAGCTTGAAGGCCCCGATGAGTTGTTGGTCCGCCTGATACAGACGCAGTACGAGGCAGAGAACCTCAGCGGCAGAGCCGCGTTTCCCGAATTCGGAATCGCCAACTTGATCACGGCCGTCGGCGCGATTTTGGATCCCGAGGCGAGGGGGTTCGAGCACCCCCGCTTGGAGAGCAGGGTCGAGGAAATCCGTTCCTGTGTGAGGGGTGGCGCGATTCCGAGGGTCATTGCGGTTGCGGCGAACAACGGAGCGAGTTGGACGGAGTCGGCACAGCAGCGAATTCGCAGGGCAGGGAAGGATCTTGGCGAGCGTGTCGAATGGCACCACATCGGAGCCAACGAGATCCTAGCGATCCTCCTAGCGCGAGAGCCGATCGATGTCGACTTGCGACTGAAGGGCAAGGCCACTGTAGAAGAATTCCAGTTCAGACGTGTGCTGACAGGTCGAATGTCGGTCTCGGAACTCGTCCGCCTGACTAGCGAGTACGGTGATCGGCTCTTTGAAGGAAACATCCGCAATTACTTGGGCCTGCCTGCCGGCCGTGTCAACGATGCTGTCGTCGAGATCTTGAGGGACCCCGACCAACGTCCCAACTTCTACTTGTGTAACAACGGCATTACCCTTACGAGCAACAAGTTTCGGTTCAATGCACTCCAAGAGGACAACTGGGCAGTCAAGGCCAGCGATCTCCGGATCGTAAGCGGCGGGGAGACGGCGCTCGCGATTCGGCAGATGGCCAGTGAGGTTGGCGACGAAATCAGCACTGCCGACGTGCTGGTCAGACTCTATGAGCTTGACGAGGATGACGACGCACTGGTCGATGAGATCACGCTTGCCACAAATAGCCAGAGCCCGGTCGACCTGCGGGACCTGAGGTCGAACGATCAGCGCCAGAGGGAACTCCGCAGTTCGATTGCCGAGCTGGGTTACACCTACCGCACCAAGCGCGAGGACCGTCCGCCTTCGTCCAACGAATTCACGAGCGCCACAGTCGCGGAAGCCGTGCTGGCGGTATGGCGAGAGCGGCCTCACCAAGCCCGGTTCAGGCGCCGCGGGCACTTCGGCGTGCTCTACGACACAATCTTCACCGCTGACTTGAACGGCGCGCAAGCGGTAGTCGCCGCCTTGCTACATCGGTACGCTGAGGATGCTCGCAGGCGCCCTGCGGACGATGCACCCGATTTCCTCCCGTATGGCTCCCGGTTCATCGCGATGTTGATGGGGCGATACCTGTTGGAAGAAATGGCGATCCAGCTTGATGGGCTAAATCACCTTAGTTTCGCGGCCGCATCGGAGCGCGTTGACCAGCAGACAGAAAAATACTTCGCAAGAGCTGTGGACCAAATCAGCAATGTCCTCGAACCCATGTTCAGCGAGCGCAGGCCCAGGACCTTGCAGAGGCTGTCAGCCACCTTCCGACGGCCGGATCTCGTTGAGGATCTCGTGGGTCCGCAATTGCCGTTGGAACTCGACTGACCGGGCGAGATAGACACAAGTCGGCTGCTACCTCACTCTGGCTGGCGCGTCGCGGCGTGCCCGAGGCAAATCGAGGAGCCATTCCATTCGCCTAGCTCCGGGCTGCCGGCAGGAGCCCGGGGAGCAGGCGGCCCTAGGCGTATTCTCCGAACACGTCCCTCAGCGCGTCCGAGATCTCTCCAAGTGTCGCCGATGCCTTCACTGCCCGGCGAATCGCCGGAAGCAGGTTACGGCTAGAGCCCGCCGTCTCGCGGAGGTGGTCGAGCGACGCCTCGCACGCTGACCGGTCACGCGTAGACCGCCAGTCTGCCAGATCCGTGGCGCGCTGGCTCTCCTGGCCCTCGTCGATGCGCAGGATCGGAACGGGCTCCGGCTCCTCCGACCGGTACGCGTTGACGCCGACGATCGTCTGATCGCCGCTCTCGACCCGGCGCTGGAAGGCGTACGCGCTCTCCTGGATCTCGCGTTGCACGTAGCCCTGCTCGATCGCTGCCACCATGCCTCCCAATCCGTCGATTGTTTCGAGGTATGCCGTGGCCTCCTCTTCGAGCTCCGCAGTGAGGCCTTCGATGCAATAGGAGCCTCCCAGCGGGTCGGCCGCGTCGGTCACTCCGGACTCGAGGGCGATTACCTGCTGCGTGCGCAGCGCGAGTGTCGCCGCCTCCTCGCTTGGCAGTGCGAGCGCCTCGTCAAGGGAGTTGGTGTGCAGCGACTGGGTGCCGCCGAGAACGGCGGCAAGGGCCTGGAAGGCAGTACGGACGACGTTCACTCGCGGTTGCTGGGCGGTCAGGCTCGAACCTGCGGTCTGCGTGTGGAAGCGCAGCTTCATCGAGCGAGGGTCGCGCGCCCCAAACCGCTCCTTCATCAGGCGGGCGTACATCCTGCGCACCGCCCGGAACTTTGCGATCTCCTCGAGGAAGTTCCGGTCGGAACTGAAGAAGAAGGAGATGCGAGGTGCGAAATCGTCCACCGCCAGCCCGGCGGCTAGCGCGGCGTCAACGTAGGCAATGGCGTTGCCGAGGGTGAACGCGATCTCCTGCGCGGCGGTCGATCCCGCCTCGCGCATGTGGTATCCGCTGATCGAGATGCCGTTCCAGCGGGGTGCCTCGCGGGCAGCCCACGCCAGCAGGTCGGTAACGATTCGCATCGATGCCTGGGGCGGGTAGATGTAGGTGCCGCGGGCGATGTACTCCTTGAGGATGTCGTTCTGCACCGTGCCGCGGAGTGCGGAAACCTCCACGCCGGCGCGCTCGGCGGCGACCGAGTACAGGGACAGCAGGATGGCCGCCGTCGAATTGATGGTCATCGACGTGGAGACCCGCTCCAGCGGTATCGCGTCGAACAAGGCTTCCATGTCCGCGAGGCTCGAGACCGCCACGCCCGCGCGCCCGACCTCGCCGAGCGCCAGGGGATGGTCCGAGTCGTAGCCCATCTGGGTGGGCAGGTCGAAGGCGACCGAGAGCCCGGTCGTGCCGCGATCGATGAGGTAGCGGTAGCGCTCGTTGGACTGGCGAGCGTTCCCGAAGCCCGCGTACTGGCGCATCGTCCAGAGCCGGTCCCCGTACATCCCCGGGTGGATGCCGCGGGTGTAGGGGTACTCGCCGGGATCCGGCGGCCGGGGCGGGGGATCTTCGTAGACCGGCTTCATCGACGGGTTCCGGAACGCCCCCTCATCGCGACCGGGAAATCTTCTTCGCCCTGCGGAAGGAGTCGATGCCGAACCAGGCGAACATGACGGCGCCGCCGGCCGCGACCACGACTCTGGTCATGCTGTCGGGCAGTTGGCGGTATGCCTGGACCAGCCCGAACGGGCCGAACAGGAAGAACGCCGCGAACGCGAGGAACAGGAAGCCTACGATTTCCAGGGTCAGCTCGCGCGCGATGGAAAGAAAGCGCGGCACCATCCTGCGAACTGCGTCGATGCCTGCGCTCAGCGCCCTGCCGGCCTTCATATACCGAAATGCTAGCAGCCTCATTCCCGCGGAGGCCCTGCTCTCTGGCGCTGGGTCCGGTCCCGGCAGCGTCCGCAGATCGCTCGGGCCTGCCTGTTACCATGGCCTCGATGACACGCCTGCTACTGCTCTGCGCGCTCACGGCAACGGCAACGCTGGCCAGCGAGAGCTGGCCGCAGTGGCGCGGGCCCAACCTCAACGGCACCAGCGATGCGACGGGCCTTCCGGTCACTTGGAGCACGACCGAGAACGTGGTGTGGCGCACGAAGCTGCCAAGCTGGGCGGCGGCTACGCCGATCATCTGGGGCGACACGGTCTTCGTCACCTCGGCCGAGGCGGGTTCCAGCCTCAACCGGCCGAACTCCCGACTCTCCGATGGCGGTGACGCCGCGCGCGACCGCCTCTACCTCATCGCCGTCAACCGCGAGACCGGCGCTGTCCGCTGGCAGCAGTCGATCGGGCGCGGGAACCGCATCGGCAACAAGCAGAACATGGCCTCGCCCTCGCCCGTCACCGACGGCGAGCATGTCTGGGTGGTCAACGGGAACGGGGAGATTCGCTGCTTTGACTTCGTGGGCCGCCAGACCTGGATCCGCGACCTGCAGAAGGACTACGGGGAGTTCGGAGTCCAGTTCGGTTACGCTTCGTCCCCGCTACTGCACGAAGGCGTTCTGTACATGCAGAACCTGCAGGGCATGTACACCGACGATCCGTCTTACGTCCTTGCGATCGACGCGGCTTCCGGCAAGACCCTCTGGAAGGTCGACCGGCCCACGGACGGGAAGCACGAAACCCCCGATTCCTACTCGACGGCCACGCTGGCCGAAGTGAACGGGAAGAATGTCCTGATCGTGGCCGGTGGCGGCTACGTGACCGGCCACAGCCTCGAGACCGGGGAGGAGCTGTGGCGGGGCGGCGGGCTCAATCCCAGCGACGCCCGGAATTACCGGACGATCGCGTCCGCGCTCGTGGTCGGCGACATCGTCCTCGTGCCATCGAGGAGAAGGCCCTTCATTGCGTTCCGGACCGACGGCAAGGGAGACGTGACCGAGTCGAAGAAGCTCTGGTCGACGGAATTCGGACCGGACGTGCCGACCCCGACCAGCGATGGCGAGCGGCTGTACATCATCGACGACAGGGGGATCGCGCTCAGCCTGAGGGTCAGTGACGGGAGCACTGTCTGGGACCGCACCCGAATCGAGCCCGGCACGTACAGCGCCTCCCCACTACTTGCGGACGGCAAGATCTACGCGACCAGCGAGGAAGGCACGACCACTGTGCTGAAGGCCGGCGACGAATTCGAGATTCTCGCCGTCAACCGGCTCGACAGCTACACGCTGGCGTCCCCCGCAGCGGTCGGCAACCGGCTGTATATCCGCACCGCCGATTACCTGTACTGCATCGGCAAGCCCTGACCCGACTCCGGGCCGCCCGGCGCGGAGGTCGCGCTCAGGGCCCTGCGCACGCTGCGAGTTCCGAGCGGGAAGTGCTGCCGGGCCTGTCGCGCAACTCGGCGGAGGCTTGCTCGAACAGGCTCGTCATCCGCTGGCGGTGTTCCTCGGTAGCGTACCGTGCGTTCCGCTCGTAGTAGTCCCGCTGGGCGGCGAGTTCCGCGAGCAGGGCTGCGGCATCGGTGTCCGACCAGATCGGCTGTCCGCCCACGATGACGCGGATCGCTGCGGTGTGCGCGATTTCCGCTCCGCCTGGGATCGTTTCGTCGCTGCCGTCGCCCCGCGCCGCCAGCCACGCGCTGCGTTCCAGGCGCACGGTCATCGAGAGGTCGATCGCGTGGATGCCGCGCTCGAGCCTTGCGTCGGCTGCAGTCGCGACGACCTGCCCGTCGCGCACCAGCTCCACTCTGCGGAGTTCGTGCGGCGCGCGCATTCGAATCCGTATCCGGACATCCCCGCCTCCCTCGGGCAGGCACACCGTCCCGCCCGGGCCCGCGTCGTTGGCCTCCATCTCGATGCTGGGGCCGTTCGAGACGAACGTCTCCCCGCGCTTCACCGCCCCGTTCCACGCCTCCGAGCCGGCGGCGCCGCCAGTCCTGGCATACATCCGCATGCCCCCTAGGAAGGGCTGCCAAGGCTCGCGCCGGGGGTTGTTCGGGAGGTCCGATCCGGCTGTCGGGGGCAGGATGTAGCCGCAGTTGAGGAGGCGATACCAGTTGTCCAGCGGCCAGAAGCCGGTAACCCAGTTGGCGATCTCGATCAAGTCCAGCTTGCCGAGGATCGCGTCGAGGAAGACCGTCGGCCTTGCGCTCAGCGTGCCTCCGTGGGCCGCGCCGGTCAGCGCCCCGAGAGCCCTTGCCCGCGTCAGCACGTCCGGGAAGAGCGGGTAGTTGTCCGGCGAGCCGGGCACCCCCGCCATGATCGGCTCGATCACCTTCCGCAGCCCGAACAGCAGCAGGTGGCCCTGCAGCCGGTCGCGGTACTCCTGCCCGGCGACGATCGTGCGCCCGTCCCTGGTCGTCTCGCCAGCCTTCCCGTACGCGAACTGGCTGGCCCAGACGCCGGGCACCATGCCGCCCTTGAGCACCATGAACTGCGCGTGGTCGATGTCATCGCCGGCCATCATCGCGAGCCAGTCGCGGTCACCTCCGGCATCGACCCGGTCGTAGTGCAGGTGGGAGTCCGCAGGGTGCCAGCCGGCTTCGCGCAGGGGGCTCCAACGCTTCATCCGGAGCTCGACCTCCACGCTTTCCCCGTCGACCGCTGTCACGGCCGAGACAGGCAGGTAGTCCAGGCCCTTGGCCGCGTCCACCCGCACGCGCCGGGCTCCGGGAGCGAGGGGGACCCACACGGGCCCTGTCCCCCGGGCATAGGTGACGACCATGCTCTGTCTCTTGGACACGTGGACGGTGGCGAAGCGGACTCCGTGCGGCCCGACCCAGCGAGGCTCGTGACGCTTTCCGTCGATCGTGACGCTGAAGCGCGCCGCGATTGGCTTCCCGGTCGAATCGTCGACGACGTGAAGCACGAGGCGGGGACTCCACGCTGCGTCACCGGAGGGCGAGGACTGGCCGGGGCCGCCAGCGCGCACAGCCAGCAGGACGAATGCAACGGCTGCTGCGCCTCGGAGTCGGAATGCTGAGAGCTTGCCCATGGAGGGCCTGGGGCGTTGCGATCCCGGCACTGTACTGTAGCGCGAACCTTCCCGCCGTACCGAGAGCCTTGCGATGGTCCGGCCGCTACAATCAGGGGCCGTGCCGAGCCATCTGACACTGCAAGCCGGGGAGCGCCGCTACGAGGCCCATCACGACTGGGGACAGCTCCCAGCCAGCATCCGCTACGGGAATTGCCACGGTGTTCAGGTGGACTCCCAGGGGCTCGTCTACGTCCATCACACAGTGCACGAGACCTCGCCGCGCGACCACTCCGTCGTCGTGTTCGACGCGCAGGGGAAATTCGTCACGTCCTGGGGCAGTGCGTATGCGGGCGGCGCCCATGGGTTCCGGCTCGTCCGGGAGGAAGGGGGCGAGTTCCTGTACTTCTGCGACATACGGCGCGGCATCGTCCAGAAGACCGACCTACGAGGCAACGTGCTGCTCACGCTGGGCTATCCCTCGGAGTCGCCCGCGTATGCCGTTCGGGATGGCCGCCTCGCACCATCCTGGAAGCCGACGAACCTCGCCGTGGCCGGCAATGGCGACATTTACGTGGGGGACGGCTACGGCTCGAGCTTTGTCGTCCAGTACGATCGCGATGGACGGTACGTCCGGACCTTCGGAGGCGGGCGCGGCGACGCGGCGGGCGAGCTGAACTGCCCGCACGGTATCGAGATCGACTCCCGTTCCGGGACGGAGGAAGTGCTGGTTGCCGACCGCTCGAACCATCGCTTGCAGTACTTCGACCTCTCGGGGCGGCACTTGCGGTTCGCGACCGGAGTCGACCTGCCATGCCACTTCGACATCTTCGAGGACGGCACGCTGCTGGTGCCGGACCTTGCGGCCCGGGTCTCGCTGTTCGACAGGGACAACGGGCTCATTGGGCACCTCGGCGCCGGTCCCGATGACTACCGCGAGCGCCGGCTGCTTGACCGGAGCCACTTTCCCGACGGCCAGTTCGTTTGCCCGCACGGAGCGTGCTTCGATCACGACGGCAACATCTTCGTGGTGGAATGGGTCGAAGTGGGCCGGGTGACGTTTCTCGAGCGGATTGACTGACGCTGGCGCTTCGGCTCGCGCGACTGGGCGAGGGTTCATCGTGTCGCCCGCGATCAGGCCGCTCCGGCCTGCCCGGAGTCGCCTATCCTTGCCATGGGCGCACAGCCAGCCCGCGGGCCCGCACGATCTCGGCAATCCGTGCAAGAATGTGGTTCTTGTTTCGGGGGGAATCTGGTGGCTGGAAGGGGCCCGTGCCAGACCTCGCCGGCACCGGAGCGTCATGCCGCCTGACACGGGAGTTCTCGATCCGGGAATCCACTTCGAGCGGCAGGATGGCGTCCAGGTTGAGTCCTGGCCGCTCCGGGCCTGATTCGGGTTGCCGACTTGCAGAAGAATCCGCACCCCTGGGCCGGTAGGGCCCGTCTCCTCCTCGCCGCGATCGGAGGCGTCCACGCCCTTCTCGTGCCCGGACTGTGTTCCGGCGCCCCGCAGGCGCCGCCGGCGGGCAATCCGGTACGGTCTGCGGTCGTGACGGCGATCGGGTCGGAAATCACGGTGGACGGGTCGCTTGACGAGCCGGCGTGGAGCCAGTCGCCCAAGATCGGCGAGCTGGTGCAGCGCCTTCCCACGGCCGGTGCGAAGCCGACCGAGCGCACGGAGGTTACGCTCCTGCACACGAAGGATCACCTCTACATCGGCGTGATGTGCTACGACTCGGAACCCGACAAGATCCTTCACTCCCAGATGGCCCGCGACGCCGACCTGAGGCCGGACGACCGCATCAGCATCATCCTCGACACTTTCCGCGACCAGACCAACGCCTTCTACTTCTCCACGAACCCCAACGGCGCCTTGGTGGACGGCCTCGTGTTCGCGAACGGGGAGACCAACGAGGACTGGGACGCGATCTGGATCGTGAAGACCAGGCGCAACGACCAAGGCTGGAGTGCCGAGTTCGCGATCCCGTTCAAGAGTCTGGCATTCCCGCCGGGCGAGACGATCTGGGGATTCAACATCAGCCGGATCGTCCAGCGCACTCTCGAGGAGGTGCGCTGGACCGGGGCGCGTTTCCAGACGCAGTTCTTCCAGGTGTCCGAGGCCGGCGAGATCACCAACCTCGACGGGCTCGAGCAGGGCGTCGGCCTCGATGTCCGGCCCTTCATCGCGCAGCGCTGGATCCGCTCGAGCCCGACCGGCGACCATGTCGTTCGCGGCAAGCCCGGACTGGACCTGTTCTACAACCTCACGCCGAGCCTCCGGCTGTCCACGACCGTGAACACGGATTTCGGAGAGACCGAGGTGGACGACCGGCAGATCAATCTCACCCGGTTCTCCATCTTCTTTCCCGAGAAGCGCGCGTTCTTCCTGCAGGACGCTGGGATGTTCAACTTCGCCACTACGGGAGTCAGCCAGCCTGGAGGGATTCCGAGCACGGGGGCCGAGATATTCCCGTTCTTCAGCCGCCGGGTCGGCCTGCTGCGCGGCCAGGAGGTGCCGATCGACTACGGAGTCAAGCTGACGGGTCGCGCCAAGAGGACGGAGATCGGCATTCTCAACGTGCGCACGAGAGAGGCGGTCGGGCTGGGTGCCAGCAACATGGTCGTGGGCCGCTTCCGGCAGAACTTCCTGGAGCAGTCCTACGTCGGCGCGATCTTCACGGGAGGCGATCCGGAGAGTCCCTCGTTCAACAGCACGGTCGGCGGGGACCTGCGCCTGGCGACCTCGAACTTCCTGGGGCTCAACCGGAACATGATCTTCAACGCCTGGGGCCTGAGAACCAACCGCGAGGGCGTCAGCGACAAGAACAACTCCTACGGGTTCGCCGCCCACTGGGACAACGACAGGTTCCAGGGGCAGGTGATCTGGCGCGAGATCCAGGAGAACTTCGATCCGGCCCTCGGCTTCGTCCAGCGCACGAACGTCCGCATGCTCCGCCTGGGAGCCAGCTACAACCCGCGTCCGAAGCCCTCGTCCGGGATCCAGCAGATGTTCCACGACGTCTTCTACACGCGCTTCACGAGGCTGGACAACGGCTTGGTGGAGACGTCCAAGCTCTATTTCACGCTCGTCGACTGGCACTTCATGTCGGGCGACTCCCTGCACAGCCTGTTCGACCTGAACCCGACCTACGAGCGGCTGTTCGAGCCCTTCGAGATCTCCCCGGGCGTGGTGCTGCCTCCGGGCGAGTACCGCTTCATGCCGATGCGCATATTCTTCACCTCGGCGCAGAAGCGCCCGCTGCAGGCGAGCTTCGGGTGGACGTTCGGGAACTTCTGGTCCGGGTCCGCGAACACGTTCCAGACAGGGGTGCGCTATCAGGTGCCGCCGAAGTTCACGATCAGCCTCAACACGAACCAGACGTTCGCGCGGCTGCCTCAGGGCAATTTCGTGGCGAGGATTTACAGCGCGCAGGTGAACTACGCGCTGTCGCCGTTCCTCTCGTTCGCCAACCTGATCCAGTTCGACAACCGCTCGGGGAACCTGGGCCTGCAGAGCCGCGTGCGATGGACGCTCGAACCTGGCAACGACGTGTTCTTCATATTCGGGCAGGGCTGGGTCCAGGATATCGGCGGATTCTACGACTTCCGACAGCAGGAGTCGAGGGTCGCGACCAAGTTCCAGTACACGTTCCGCTTCTGACGGCCGTCCCCGACCGGGCCTCGGCGGCCCCGAGGCTTGGCTACGCCGCGAAGCGGTAGGAGTACAGGTCGCAGTCCTTCAGGGCGAATCGGATGCGCACTCGCCGGCCGGCGAGGGTCGACAGGTCGCCTCCGGCCTGCCAGCGGTAGTTCTCGGCAATCGCGTCGCCGTACAGCTCGCGGCCCTCCACCAGCGAGAACCCGGCCAGCGGCTCTCCCGACTCCGACTGCATCTCCACGCGCAAGGAGCCGCCCGCGCCGGTCGCGTAGTTCAGGACCAGAGCCCGCCCCTCGCACAAGAGTGTCGTCGTCACGAGCTCGCCTCCCGCGTATCCGGCGTGGGCCGAGGCGAAGCCGTCGAGCCGCAACGTACCGCGGAGCATGTGCGCTGTGTCGAACCGGTAGTGCTGGCTGATGTAGACGGACATCTCGTCCTCGGCAGTCTGGAGCAGGCCCCAAGCAGGCATGCAGCTGCGGTCGCCCCAGTTGCGCCGGTCGCGGCCGGGCCGCACCCAGGCTTCCATGAATGTCCGGTCGAAATGCAGGCCGTCCCGGCTGCTCAGCAGCACCGCCTCGGAAATGCCCTCCGCGGGATGGTCAGCCAGGCGCCGCCGCCGGGGAAAGAAGCGCTTCGGAAACGCCAGATAGAGGGCCGGGTTGCGGAAGTAGGGAAGCGTCGCGTTCGTGTAGAAGTGCTCGGCGTCGGGCGGGTCGAGCGTGATCAGGCGGGAGTCCTGCCAGTTCCGGAAATCGTCCGATTCCACTACGCCGATGCCGCGGACGCCCTGGTACGGGGTTCGGTAGTAGCAGCGGTATTTCCGGCGATTCGGATCCCAGAATGCCAGGTTCTGCGAGTCGAACCGCCCCTCGGTGAAGACCGGGTCAGCCGCGACCGGGTTCCAACGCAGCCCGTCGGCGGAAACGAAGCCGTGCAGGGTGTTCTTCCGCCCCACGCCGCGCCCGACTGCCTTGTAGCGCTCCTCGGGCGGGACATCCGGGCGAGGATCCTTGAAGGGGGTGAAGTTGTGCGTCCCCAGTCCATCCCAGACGATGTTGTTGCGCGCCGAGCCCTGCCAGTCGAAGAGGCCGAGGTCGGGCCTGCGCCACTCGGCGCCGTCGTCGCTCTCGGCGTAGCAGGTTCGCTCCGACGCGCCGGTGCCGGGGGATCCTCGGTAGTACATCCGGTACAGGCCGCCGTCCTCGAATACCGTCACATAGGCCGAGGTCGACCCCTCCCATGGCCGGTCGAACCCAATCGCCGGCCCGGCCGGCACAGGGGAATGCATGCGGAGCGTGATTCCGGATGAGGACGAGACTCGCCGCCGGTCGACGAACAGCTCCGCTCCGCGCCCGATGGCCTCGTCCGCGAAGACTGGCTGCGGGCCTCCGACGGTCTGCGCGAGGACCCGCTGCGCGGCCAGGGCCGACGCTCCGCGCAGGACGGCCCTGCGGCTCCAGGCCGAGTGCTGGAATTGCATGGTTCGACTCATCCCTTCTGCGACACCGCCGGCCACCGTCCCAATGGTCAGTCCCGCTGGGTGCGTCCTGAGCATATCGAAGCGTGTCAATGTTCCCGGCCGGCCGTGCCCCAGCGCCAAGGCGTTTGCCCTCCGATCCGGGCGATGTCGCGGCAAATCCCGAAGTCCCATGCGGACGCAGAGGTCGCAGTGACCGGCTATGAGGTCTCATGCCCTCCGAGCCGGCGCACGGCTCCCATTGTCCGGAGACGGTTTCCGGCGGGTCTCTTTCGGCGTCGGGAGCGGCAGTGCCCGCTGGGAACTCGCGTCATGGCGAGGAGGCTTCCTGGCCAGCCCGCCCTGCACTGAAATCCCCGAAGCGCTCAACTCGGACTAGCTTCTCGGCTAGTTCGAGTGCGTCGACCGGCCAGTAACACTCCGGCCGGGGCCGGTGCACGCGTTGCCGACCTGCTGCCGGCCTGCACGTTCGGATGCATTCGACCCATCTTGCGGGGACAGCTGCTCGGCCTTCCACCGCGCCGAGAAGAGCCCCACAGATCGCGGCATTGGTGTCGGTGTCGCCGCCTCTCATCACAGTGTTGACCAGCGCCTCCTCCAGGCTCGGCGCATGCAGCAGCTGCCAAAGGGCGTTCTGGAACGCAACAAGGACCCAGCCCTGCTGCTCTACGTAATCGGATGGAGGGGTAGAGACTGACTCGCGCACCGTGTCGAGAAGTGACGCGTCGCATTCCCTCTGCTCAGCCCAGCCCGCGATATTCCGGTGGACTTGCAGGGCGCTGCGGGGTGCCCGGATCGCGTCGGCGATTGCCATGGCGAACAACGCGTTCGCCTGCTGGCAGATAGCGTTCGGATGTGTCAGCGCGGCATCCTGCCGTGCCCACTCCGCCACTTCCGCCAGGCTGTGCCGGGCGCCAAAGATGCCCAGCGGGCTGATCCTCATCATGGCCCCGTTGGCCTGGCTCTCCGGAATCGGTTCGCCCCGCAAGCCACTACGGATGGTTCCCCCGCAATCGAATGGGTCGGATTCCAGCCAATCGACATATGTCTTCCGGGCGCCCGCGGGATCGTACCTGCCAAGCCGGACCAGCAGGCGGGCGAGCGAAAGGGCCATCTCCGAGTCATCGGTGGGCTGGCCGGCCAGGGTGTTCCAAGTGCCCCCGTCGGCCAGGTCCCGGACGCCGCCGGGGTGATGCTCCAGGATCCACTCCGGTGTCTGAAACTCGACCTGACTGCCCAGTGCGTCCCCGGCCAGTTGGCCGAGCAGGCAGCCCTGGGCTCGTGCAAGCATGCCGGAGTCTGCGGCTTGTTCGCTGGGATTCGTCATCGTGTCCTTGTATCGCATTCAGCCAGGCGGCGTCCCTCAGTGAGGGTGGCGCCTTGGCCGTTAGGGCTCGTGCCGATCTGGCCGTCAGCAAGCGGCTTGATCGGCCTCGTGCGGCGCAGCACAGGATACCCGGGCCTGCTGTCCGAGATGCCCAGGCGGGCCGTGGCCGAGCGCGCCTGCAGCTTCCCGTCGCCAGGCCCTCATCGTGGCACGCCGGAACTCATTCCTCGAACGGCCGCTTCCACACGCTTTGCGATGCCGCCATAGTCCTCGCCTTGGGCCGGTTGGATGGGAGGGCCGAACTCCACGTGGACGGGGCCAGGGCGCGGCCAAGAGTCGCCTTCGGACATCACTTCGAAGAGTCCGCACATGTGGACGGGGACGACCGGAACCTCCAGGCGGGCCGCCATGAGCCCAATCCCGGGCTGGAAGCGCTGGAGGCCGCCGTCCGGGGACAGCCTGCCTTCCGGGTAGACCAGCGGGCAGAATCCGGCCTCTACCAGCTCTCCGGTGTAGCGGAGGGTTTCGCGGATCTGCCCGAAGTCCTGTGACAGCGGGTAGGCGTTGAAGAGGCCGCACGCGAGCCAGTACTGCACTTTGAGCCCGGATCGCCTTCGGAGCGAGAGGGGCGTCCCGGAGGGGAAGAAGTGCTGCTGCCGGGCCGCAGGGGCCAGCTTGGCCCTCCACCGGGCGGGCAAAGCCGCGATCAGCGCAACGGTGTCGAGGTGACTGGTGTGGTTCGCCGCGAAGATCACCGGTGGGTCCATGTCTTGCAGGTGGCGGAGCCCACCAACGGAAAGGGGTATGTAGTGTCGGAACAGCGGGAGGAAAAGAGCTCGCTGCATTGCACCGCGCATTGCGGCAACCGGCTGGCGCCGGGCCCACCTTGGCGGAGACACCGCTGGCCTCTGAGATTCCCGTTTCCCGGGATGTCTGG
Organism: Bryobacterales bacterium; assembly: GCA_965263255.1. GTDB lineage: Bacteria > Acidobacteriota > Terriglobia > Bryobacterales > UBA6623 > VXMF01. The sequence continues at coordinate 2,875,006 of CBDHHA010000008.1, read as the reverse complement.
CCGGCGCATCCCCGGCGCCAAACCCTGCATGCCCCTCCGACTGTCGCTCCACCCATTCCCGAACCTGTCCGACGGTCTCGAGCGATGCCAGGCCCGCCTCGTCCAGCTCCACACCGTAGTGCCGTTCCAGCGAGGTGAGCATTTCGATCTGCTGGAGCGACGACAGGCCCAGGTCTTCGGCTAGGTGGCGCTCGTCTCCGAGCTGCTCCTTGCCGCGCCCGGTCAGCGTCAGGAGGATGTCGTCCAGTCCGGATGCCTGCCCTCCGTCCGAGGGAGCCCCCCGTGCCGTCCCCGCGAGGGCCGCGGCAACCTTATGCCTTTGCGTCTTGAAGGTCGAAGCTGTCCGGGGGAAGTCGTCCTCCGGCCATACGGATGTGCTTTGAATCCTTTGATGGGGTTCGAGTCGCCGATTCACCCTCTCGACGATCCGGTCAGGGTCGGTTGCCGGATCTTCCAGGATCAGTGCGGCGTGGATGCGCTCCGCCCCGACCGCCCCCACGGGAACCACAACTGCGTCCCGGACTGCGGCTTCCTTGGTCAGTGCGCTTTCGATGTCTTCGGGGTGGACGTTCATCCCGTCCGCCGTCACGATGACGTCCTTCTTCCGGCCTCTGTAGACCAGCCTTCCCTTGCCATCGCGCTCGCCGATGTCCCCGGTATGGAACCAGCCGTCCTCGTCCACCACACGCTCCCGTCGCGCACCCCCTTCGAGGTACTCGGTCACGATGCTGTCGCCTCTGACGAGGATCTCGCCGTCCTCGGCGATCCGGATCTCCTGCCCCCTGATGGCCTCGCCCAGAGTGCCTGCCTGCGCACGGAACGGATGGTTCACCGACACCACCGGACTCGCCTCGGTCAGGCCGTAGCCCTGGATGACGAGCAGGCCGATCCGCGACCAGAAGCTTTCTGTCCCAGGACGCAGGGCTGCGCCCCCGACGACGAACGCCCAGAACTTGAGTCCGAAGGCCCGATGGATGTTGCGGTGCCTCCACCAGCGGCGAATCGGGCTGCCGGGCTTCCCCTCCGTGTCCCTGGAACGGGGGTGATTCCGCTCGACGTCGGCCCGCAGGCTGTCGAGGATACGCGGGACGCAGACAAGGACGGAGATCCGCTCGCGCCGGGTGGCGTGCAGGATCGCGGCAGGATGCAGGTCAGTCATGAACGCAGCCGCGCCCTCGAGCAGGAGGGGGATGAAGACGCCCATGGACTGACCGAACATGTGGCTGAGCGGGAGCAGGTCGAGGATCCGGATCGGCTGGAAGGGCCGGGCCCATTTCTTGTAGCGGTCGTTCTCCTGCCGGATCGGGTCGAGGTTGGCGCAGATGTTGCGATGGAGATGGATGACCCCCTTCGGTTCCGCTGTCGTCCCGGAGGTGTAGACAATTTCCACCACGTCGTTCGCGTTGGCCGGATGCGGGCTGACTCGGGGGCCGGGCGGCAGGTCCTGGAGCGTCTCGATTCCCATCCGTTCGGCCGATGACGCCACGCCGTCCGCCGAGCCGCTGTGCACGAGCAGCTTCGAACGGGTGTCGGCCACGATCCTGCTCACGAACGCCGGCGAGGACTGGCGGTCCAGCGGGACCACTTGCACCCCGCGGGCCAGGCACGCCCAGAACACTGCTACCCATTCAGGCCGGTTCTCAGACCAGAGGGCAAGACGGTCGCCAGGTCCGACTCCGAGGCTCCCTAGGTGAGCGGCGAAACGCCTGATCGCAGCGTCCAGGTCCAGGTAGGACCACGTCCAGGTGCGGTAGCCGTTGGAGAATCGCAGCGCCTCCCGCGTTCCGAGGCGCTCGATCCGGGGCAGGAGTTCCAGCAGAGTCGTCATGCCGGGCCGTCTCCTCTTCGCGTTGTGGCCGGGGACTCGTTCCGTCAGCCCGCAGCGTTGCAGGATCATCCTACGTCATGGCCAGTCTGCATTCCCGAAGTCGTCCCGAATCGTTCGCTGGTGCGGATTCGGCTCGGGCGGGGAGGGCCGGCGGACGCCCTTGGCCCAACACCGGATCCGACTGGGGGTTCCGGGCCGGCCTCCTGGCGTTTCAGCCTTCACGGAGCCTGGCCGAAGTAGCCGAGGCACGGCTGCCACGCAACTGGGTCGGGCGGTTGAAGACAGTGAGGCCCCATCACATCCCAGCCCACGATCTTGCAGGGAGTCACCCGTGCTGGTCGCCGCCGAGAAGAGTACCGTCCAGGAAAGTGACACCTCAGGCCCAATACAGTTAACTCACGCGCCTGAGATGACGATTTGCGGTTCCCAGTCGTGAGCCTCTCGTCATGGCGGACCACGGTGGCGGATCCTGTAGTTGCTCGTCCTGCGCTCTATGCCACGGGGCTTGTCTAGCCGCGGCTTGCCCCGACGAGATCCTCGAAGATCTCGGTCTAGATGGCTTGCTCAAGCGCCTGTTGCCGGCGCGCACGGGGGAGCGCCGGGATTCTGGGTCCGGGAGCGAATCACGTTGACGGCATGAGTGAAGGAAAGCTGGTCAGCGTCCGGTTCCACTTGCTGCGCCGCTTTGTGCAGGAAGCCGCGAACCGCGAAACGGTTCAGCATCAAGCCCTCGATTCCCTGGCGCACCGGTTCCTGTGTCTTGGCACACGATGGGATGGCTGACCGACAGGTGCGTCTGGATCTCGTCCCGCACCGATTCGATCTCCGAGCGTTCGTGATCCAGCGCGGCGAACTTGCCGGCGCGCGACCGCTGTGGGTCGAGCAGGGTGGTCGGCATCCGGCACAGGGGTCATTCGACACACTGCAGCGTTCATTTGAGCTTCCGTACCGTCGTTGCCCACGAAGGTGCTGAGGAACGAGCCGTCGGCGAGTGCGCCTTGCCCGGCCCGCTCCGTGTTGCGGCGCTTCCGCCACAGCAGTTTGGCCCGGCCTCGGCAGGGCTGCACTGGCTTGGGGCGGGGGCGCACACAACCAGCAGTGCGAGCAGCGTTAACCTTGGCATGTCGGCCGAAAGCACAACTTCGTCACCTCTCGATTAGAGCCGCGATCATTCCTGGAGAATCGCGCACCTAGCGGCGCCTGAGTCTGACCGGGCGCTACAATCGACGCGCAGGGAGCACCGAATGCCTCGCGGAAGCATGCCCGTCTTCTGGATTCTCGCGGCGATCGCCTTCGCGGGCTGCGAAGCGGGCCCACCGCCGGACGAGGAGATTCCCCCGGCGTCGAGGCCGTTTGTTGGCCCGCGCGGGGAGTACGTAACGGAGCCGGACCGCTATCACACGTTCCGGATTCCAGGGATGGTCGTTGCCCAGGACGGCTCGATCCTGCTGTTCGCCGAGGGCCGCCGGGGAGACGGCAGCGACCCCCGTAGGGACGAGAACGCCCCGATCGACCTGGTCATGCGGCGCAGCACGGACCGAGGCGAGACTTGGGGGCCCTTGGAGGTCATCGAATCAGGCTTCCGCCCCGACGGAGTCCTCGTTGACTTCGCCGACCCCACGCCGGTTCTGGACGAGACGACCGGAACCGTGTTCCTGTTCTACGGACAGTGGCCGGACGTAGGGCCGCGCACTGTTTCGCACGGGCAGGATCCAGACTCGGCGGAGGGCAATCAGGTTGTGTGGGTGCGCTCGAGCGCCGATCACGGCCGAACGTGGTCGGACCGCCGCCAGGTCTTGTATCCGGACGAGCCCGGCGAGACGGCCGACGGGCTCTACTGGCGGCAGGCCGAGCCCGGACCGGGCAGCGGGATACAGCTTCGCTGGCAGGATCCCGAGAGCGGCCGCAACGGCCGATTGCTGGTCCCCGCTAAGCGGAGCGGTTCAGAAACGCCAGACGGTGAATCAAGCGTGACGCCGTTCGCGTTCTATTCCGACGATCACGGGGCGACCTGGCTTGTCGGCGGCGTCAGCCCCGGACCGGATGCCAACGAGGACGAGGTCGTCGAGCTGGCCGATGGAACGGTGCTGCTTGACGCGCGCCAGAACAGCGGGGACTTCCGGCGCCGTCACCGCAGTTCCGACGGGGGAGTCACATGGGGACCGGACCGGCCAGACACGATTCCAATTGCGCCGGTCGACGGATCGATGGTCCGCTACTCGGCCGTCCGGGAAGGGGATGACCGAGACCGAATTCTGTTTTCCGGGCCGACCGGGGACGGCGGCCTGAACCGCAACAACATTGCGGTCTGGACCAGCTACGACGAAGCAGCCTCGTTTACGAATCCAGTCACCGTCAATCGCGGATTCGCTGCCTATTCGGTCTTGCAGCGTCTTGATGACGGCACTATCGGTCTTGCTGTCGAGACAGCAAACGAGTCAGGCGATACCTACGGTGAGATTCGCTTCTATCGCTTCGATCTGGAATTCCTGGAGCCAAGGCATTGAGCCGGCCTTGGCAAGTTTTCGAATTCTGCAAGCCGTGACTGTCTGCAAGCCGTGACTGGCAAGAGGTGTCTAGGTCTGCTACTTGCCACCGTCCAATCTCCATGCCGCTCGGCCAGTTTGTACGGGTTGAGGTGATCATCGCTAGGATTGACGGTGCAGCCGATTGAAGCCCGCTGTCGAGGGTCCCAATTCGGGGTAGCGCGTTGGTCGCCGCGCGATCCGTGAACGGATACGGCACAGCGACCACATCGAACGGCTCACAGACTACGCCACGCGTCTTCGTCCTCGGGAGATGACCACTCGCCGAGGGCTTCCGAGAGCCACACAAGGTAGCTGTCAGGCTCCGATGCTTCTGCTACTTTGCGCATCAGCACTCGGTCGCCGTCCATTTCGAAGCCCACCAGATCCCCCGGGCGGAGGCGGGCACTTTCCCTGATGGCCTTGGGGATCGTTATCCGTCCGCGGGCGGCTATCCGGGTGGACTCCATGCTCCCACTGTAGGAGATACCGATTTCTCAGAAAGCGAGAAACTCCGATCCTGAAACTCTGATTTTCGAAACCCCGGGAGAGCAGGCGGCTCTGGACGGTACTGTGTCCCGGAGTCCGGGCTCGGCCGGCTAGGACCCCGCTGTGGCCTCGGCCACGGACCCAGGTCGCTCCGTGGGTGCGGCACTTCGCTGTGAGCGCCTGCCCTGGACAATGCGGGCTATCGGGGCCGGACGGCTGTCAAGAAAATGCGTGTCGCCAAGTCCGGCCTCGTGCGGGGCGACCTTCGGCTAGATGCCGAAGGACACTAGAGTGGCTAGAATAGGCGCAGCAGGTTTGGCGGCCAGTGGAATTCTCATGAGTGGCTTGGCTGGAACGGTCGACCGACGACTCAGTAGCGCGCTACGAGTCCTGGCGCTGCTGATTCTCGCGGCGGCCCTCGCCTACGCCGAGCCTGCCCGCGACTCCTCGTTTTCCTCCCAACAGCGCGCTTACTGGGCGTTCCAGCCGGTAGAGCGGCCAAGCCCTCCTACGAGTCCCGACTCGGGATGGGCTCGTAACCCCGCAGACACCTTCGTGCTGGCGAAGCTCGCAGGCGAGGGTCTACAGCCGGCTCCCCCGGCCGGCAAGACTGCATTGATCCGAAGACTATTCCTCGACGTTACCGGCCTGCCTCCGTCGCCTGCCGATGTGGCGGAGTTCCTCGAGGACGATTCCCCGGAGGCGTACGACCGGCTTGTCGAGCGGCTCCTGGCATCGCCGCACTACGGCGAACGGTGGGGCCGGCACTGGCTCGACCTTGCCCGGTACGCGGAGACAGGGGGCTTCGAGCACGACATCGCCAGGCCGAACGCCTGGCGCTACCGGGACTATGTCATTGAGGCCTTCAATTCCGACAAGCCTTACGACAGGTTCGTCCAGGAGCAGATTGCAGGGGACGAACTCTGGCCGGACCGTCCCGACGCCAGGCTGGCGACCGCCTTCAACAGGCACTACGCCGAGGAGCCGAACCAGAAGGACCTTCGTCTAGCCCGGCAGGAGACGCTCCATGACATCACCAGCGTCGTTGGCGCCACTTTCCTCGGGCTGACCTTCGAATGCGCCCAGTGCCACGACCACAAGTTCGATCCGATCACGCAGCGAGACTACTACCGGCTGCAGGCCTTCTTCGCCAGCGTGAATCACGACGATTCCATACCGATGGTTCCGGCCGCCGAGTTCGAGGAGTACGAGCGCAGGCTGGCGACATGGGAAGAGAAGACAGCTGCGATCTGGCAGGAGATGTACGAACTCCTCGAGCCGCAGCGGAGGTTCACCGCCAAGCAGCTCCTGCATCGCTACCCGGACTACGTCATCGAGGCCATCAAGACCCCGTCCGGCCAGCGGGACCCGGATCAGGAATGGATGGCCAGCCTGCTCGCCACGAAGGTCTGCGGAACCTGCCCGATCGAGCCCAGGCCTTATCTGGACCCGGGCTTCCGGAGCCGCGCCAACAAGGTCAAGGGGGAGGCAAAGAAGCGGTTCGAGGAGCTCGAGGAGGAGTTGGCGAAGTTCGCCCATCTCAAGCCTGACGACGTGCCGCGCGGGATGGGTATCTACGATGTCAGCCCGAACCCGCCGGCCACTCATGTCCTCGGAACCGGACTCCACACGAATCCTGGGGAGGAAGTGCAGCCAGGGTTCCTGTCGATTCTCGACCCCGGGCCCGCAAGCGTCAGCGCGCCTCGGGGCGGAAGGTCAACGGGCAGGCGCACGGCTCTGGCATGGTGGCTGACGGACCCCGCCAACCCGCTGGTCGCGAGGGTGATGGTGAACCGGATTTGGCACCATCACTTCGGGCGCGGCATCGTCGCGACTCCCAGCGATTTCGGGATGATGGGAGAGCGTCCCACCCATCCGGAACTGCTGGACTGGCTCGCGGCGGAGTTCATCGACAGTGGCTGGGGCGTCAAGCACATTCACCGGCTGATCCTGCGCTCGAGCACCTATCGCCAGGCCTCCAAGCCTGCGGACGAGCCACCCTATTCGGACGGGCCCGCTGGGGAGCCGCGAGCCGCCTCGGCGCGTGCCAAGACTGTTGATCCCTTCAACAAGCTGCTCTGGAAGTTCCCCGGGAGTCGTCTCGAAGGCGAGGTCTTGAGGGACTCGGCGCTTGCCGTCGCCGGTCTGCTGAACCCGGCCGTTGGAGGTCCCAGCGTCCGCCCCCCGCTCCCGCAGGGAGTGACAGTTCCGACCGGGGGCTGGAAGCAGACCGGCTCGACCGCCGACCATCGCAGACGCAGCGTTTACGTCTTCGTGAAGCGGAACATGCCTCTCCCGATGCTTTCGGTTTTCGATTTTCCGGACACCCATCAGTCCTGCGCGAGGCGCAGCCGCACTACAACGGCTCCCCAGGCCCTGTCGCTGCTGAACGGCCAGCAACCGTCCGAGTGGGCACGGGCCTTCGCCGGGCGAGTTCTGGAATCCACCGGCCCCAGTGCGGCGGAGCACGTCGACATGGCGAATCGCCTGGCCTTCGGGCGCCTACCCGGTCCTCGCGAAAGGGATGCGGCCCTGACGTTCCTTCAGCGCCAGGCACGAATCGTGTCCGACCGTCCCGATGAGGCTGGACCGGCTGCGGTCCCGGACACGGTACCCCCCGGGGTGTCGCCCGAGCACGCCGCCGCCCTCGTCGACTATTGCCTGATGTTGCTGAACGCAAACGAGTTCGTCTACAGTCTCTAAACGTCATGAGGCCTTCCACGGCAGACTCTCCCCGTCCCGGATCGGCCCGGTCCTCGCGACGCGCGTTCCTGACTCGTACCGGCAGCGGCCTCGGCGGCATCGCTCTGGCGCATCTGCTCGCATCCGAAGGAGCGATTCCGGCTGCGTCGGGGGCGGCAACGGATTCCCTGGCGGCGAAGCAGCCGCATCACTTGCCAAGGGCGAAGGCCGTCATCTGGCTCTTCATGGAAGGTGGCCCGAGCCACCTCGACCTGTTTGATCCGAAACCCGAGCTTGAGAGACTCGCAGGCCAGGTCACGCCGCCGTCGTTCAACCTTCCGGTCACCAGCGCAACAGGGTCGCACCGCATGCCGCTCGTGGCCTCGCAGCGCAAGTGGAAGCAGCACGGCCAGAGCGGGTTGTGGGTCTCGGACTGGTATCCGCACATCGCGGAGCATGTGGACGATCTGGCAGTCATCCGGTCCTGCTGGTCCGACGGGGTCAACCATGTCGGCGCCAACCGTCAGATGAACACGGGTTCGATCCTCGCCGGTAGGCCTTCCTTGGGGGCGTGGACTACCTACGGGCTCGGAACGGCGAACAGGGATTTGCCGGCCTTTGTCGTGCTGACGGACAACAAGGCCGTCAAGGGCGGTTCCACGAACTGGAACTCAGGGTTCCTGCCGGCCTCCTACCAGGGCACGCACTTCCGGAACGAAGGCCCGCCGATTCTGGACCTGAGCCCCCCGAGCAACGTCACGGACGCGCAGCAGCGCAGTCGGCTGGACCTGCTGCGGGAGATCAACCGCATCCACGCGGACAAGTGGCCCGCCGAAGACGAGTTGGAAGCTCGCATCGGGGCGTACGAACTCGCCTACCGGATGCAGGCGGCCGCCCCGGAAGCCATCGACGTGAACGCCGAGTCGCCAGCGACCAAGCGCCTGTACGGCATCGACGAGGAACCGACACATACGTTCGGCACCAACTGCCTGCTCGCGCGCCGCCTCGTGGAACACGGAGTCCGCTTCGTTGAGGTGTACTGCGGCAGCGGTAGCGGCTGGGACGCGCACTCAAAGATGGAGGAGAATCACACCAAGTGGTGCAAGGTGTCCGACAAGCCGATCGCGGCCTTGCTCAAGGACCTGAAGGCCCGGGGCCTGTTGCAGGACACCCTCGTGGTGTGGGGCGGGGAATTCGGACGCACGCCGTTCAGCGACACGAATTCTCTCACAGGCGCTCCGGAGCACTACGGTCGCGATCACAATCCATGGGGATTCACCATCTGGATGGCCGGTGGCGGGATCCGGGGCGGGCGAACGATCGGAGCGACGGACGAGATCGGCTTCCGGGCGGTGGACAAGCCTTATCACGTTCACGACATTCATGCCACGATGCTGCACATCCTCGGCCTGAACCATCTGAGCGTGACCTATCTGCATAACGGGAGAGCCGAACGCCCGACCATCAACGGAGGCGTTCTGATGGATGAGGTCCTCTCGTAACGCCGCTGCAGGAACGAGCCCTTTCCCTGCTGGCAGCGCCCCCCGGAAACTGGCTCTAGGTGCCCTCCACAGAGCTGTTGCGTCCTCGTAGTCGACCTACTCGGCCGACCGAACCATTACACGTGCCAGCAGCCTGCGGAGACCCTGCAAGTCTCGCTCGTTGCGGGCCCCGCGAGAACTTCCATGCGGATTGAGCCGCAGGTTGCAATATCGGATGCGAGCAATTGCTCGAGGCGCCGGCGTGCGCCGGAACCCGTCTCTTGGAGGCATTCGACTCATGCAGAAGTGTCAATCAGGATCGTGCCAGCCGGTCGGACCGCATTTCGTCAATGCTGCCGTCCCTGGCCGATCCACGCTTCCGGCGAGCCTCGTCCGTACTGAGCGACTCTGCCGGTAGGATCCGGAGCGCGAAGTTCACCGCCTCCTGCTTGGTCAGGAGCTGGAAGCGCTTAATGCCGACAGCGTACGCTTCCTCGTCAATGTCGATGCTCGTCGGCGCCGTGCACCCAAGCCACGCCAGCAATCCACCACCCGCCCGTGGCGCGGCAGGCCACTCGGGCAGTCACAGCAGCGCGCGGGCCCGGACCACCGAATAGTGGCCGCAGAGGCTGCCCCTAGGCGGGCCATCTGATCTCGCGCCTCGTGCGTGCGATCCTGATCGAGTGCCGAGCGGAGACCGAACGGTGCGATCTCAAGCGAGGTGAACCGTGAAGGGCCCGGCTATCGAATACAACGAGTCTCACGCCGAGATCGAGGACATCCTCCGGTCAGTCGACCGCAGCGGCGACTACTTTGCACAGGGAAGGATCGACGCCCTGCCGCCGAGGATGCACGTGGGCGAGGTTGGCCGGGTTGCTTTCCCGATTCTGGACTTCCAGATCCGGTCTCTTGTCGAGGTTGCCGAGCAGGCCCCTTACGGGCGTGGCTCGGAAACCCTGGTTGACACGGCAGTCCGGGACTGCTGGCAGATCGACGCAGCGGAATTGGAACTCGGCGGGCCTCGCTGGGGGCGAACGCTCGGCTCGATCCTCAAGAGGGTGGCTGAGGGCCTGGGACTGCCGAAGGGCCGTGTCGATCTGGAACCCTACAAGCTCCTGATCTACGAGCCGGGAGGATTCTTCGCCGACCACCGCGACACAGAGAAGGCAGACCGGATGGTTGCAACCCTGGTCGTCTCTCTTCCGGTGGATGGCGAGGGCGGCGAGCTGGTCATCCGGCACCAGGATCGCGAAACCACCATCGACCTTTGCGTCGACGAGCCGGGTGAGCTTGCCTTCGCGGCGTTCTACGCGGACTGCTTGCACCACACAAGGCCCGTGCGGCGCGGCCACCGGGCATCTCTCGTGTACAACGTGATCGTCAAGCCCGGCAAGAGCGGAGTCCGCGCCACTGCTCCCGACACTGCGTTGCACGCGCAGAAGCTGGCGCGGATACTTTCCGGCCTCGGCCAGGATCGCAAGGCTCCAAGGAAGATTGTCTGGATGCTGGAGCATGAATACAGCGAGGCAGGCCTATGCCTCGAGGCGCTGAAGGGTCTCGATGCATCCACGACTAAGGCACTGGCCGGAGGGGCCGAAGCCGCCGATTGCGATATTTTCCTCGCGATCCTGCGTATCCAGGAGTACGGTACTCCCGATTGCGACTACGGCTGGGACTACGGGGAGAAGTACATCGAGGACCCGTCGGCCTCGATGCGCGAGGTGCACGACGGCAGCTACACGCTCTGCAATTGGGTGGCCATCGGACGGAATCCCACGTCAGACCTGCCGGAACTCCCGCTCGAGGATGGTGAGACGCTGCCGCGCGGCTACCTCGACAACGCAGAGCCTGACAAGCAGCACATCGAGGAGGCCACGGGAAACGGTGGCGCGTCACTCGAGCGCAGCTACCGGCGAGCGGCGGTCGTGATCTGGCCGCGTGCGAATTCGGTCGAAGTGCTGGCCAACGGCGACATCGGTGCCGCAGTCAGGTACGTTTCGCGTGAGCTGAGCGCATCCGGGGAGGAGCCGGGCGCCGGCGAGGCGAGGTCCCTCCTGCTCGGGCAACTGCTGGACGCTTGGCCGACCGCGAGCCCGGGGTATTACCCGGATCAATTCATGCAGCGGCGCGGCAACAGTGTCGGCGAGGCATTGGGGCTGCTGCTGAGCGTCAAGGACCGTGCGCTGGCTAGCCGGTTCGTGGAGAATGTCGTCCCAAGGCAGTTCCACGGTGAATTGAACGAGCAGATCGTGTCCTTGATGGAGACCCTGGACGCATCGGGGCTCGCTCCGGTTCTCTCGCAGATTGTCCAGGTCAATGCCAAGCGCCAGCTCGGCGCGGTGCTGGATCTGCTCTCCCGCCTTGCCGATTCCCGGCACGCCGAATCCGGCGAGTCCTGGCAGCGGCTGGTGCGAGCCAGGGCCGAGAGCGCGCTCCGCGCTGTCCCGGAGATACTGCTGCCGCCGGACGCCGCTACCGGCAGATACCGTTATGGAAGCGCCAGGGCATTGAACGCACGGGAAGTTCGCGACATTCTCCTGGCCTGCCGGAGATTCGACCTGGACTGGCAGGCGGCGGAGGTGGCGCAGCGTATCGTCGAGTGTCCGGATCTGGTTGACCCCTACCGTACCCTCCCCGAAGCGATTGCCGGGATCTCCGCCCGATCCGACTCGGCAAGCGCGACCGCGTCGATGACCCGCCTCTGGGGCGCTAGCGCGACCAACTTGCTGGAACGAAGCGCCCGGCTGCCGCCCGGCCGGGAAGACAAGAGCATCGAGGCTCCGGCAAGGCGCGAGGATCAGGAGCACCGCCAGCTGGCCGCTTTCTGCCGAGACCCCTCAGCCACCGTCATCCGATTCCAAGCGGCTGAGGCAACCCGCTCACGCATTGAGGGGACGATCCGGTCCGAAAAGCTGGACGTGCGATGCACTACCGAGAGGCGTGGCAGGCCGTACACGCTCGTTTGCACCAAGGACTCAGCGAAGGGCTACGCCAAGCGGATCGACAGATACCGGGCCGATATCAGGGCGATGGCGCGGCTGGAGGAGGCGGCACACATTCTCGATTCGGCCGAGAGCGCGGAGCTTCTGGGGCAGTTGCGGGCTGCGATCAAGCGTTCAGCGCAGCTCCAAGGCCCACGCACAGGGTAGCGCGGCCGGGAAGGGTCCGATCGGGGCCTGGCCAGAGGACTGCTCGGGTTCGGCCGACTCAGCCTTCCTTCCGTTCTTGGTAGTCGCCGGACCGCGACACTAGTCGAGCTGTTACTCGCTGGACAGTGCGTCTCTACCGGCTGAGGCCGCTCTCACTGCGGTCTCGTTCCCGCCGGTGGTGCTGTGTTTCCCGCAATTGCCGAGGAGGCTCTCCTTGTACGGGATTGCGCAGAGAGGACTTGGCGAATCGCAGCCGTGGCGGCTTGCGGACTGGCTACGTCCTTTGGCGGTGCAATTCGTCCATTCTGTGGGCAAGCCCCTGAAGCCAGCTTGCGCACCAAGGGGCCGGTCTGGGAATCTGCCAGCACACCTCTCCGCGCTCCATCCGGCATTGCTCGACAGGTCTGGGCAGGCAGAAGTCGTCATGCTCGGAATTGTCCAAGAGCCGGAGCAGGTCGAACCGCTCTGCCGTGTGGCGCAGGTTAGAGAGGGAGTCCTTCCAGCGATCGGGGACTCGTTGCGGATCGACCCTGCGTCCGGTGCCGGCAAGCACTCGCTCTTCGATCCGGTTCACGTTGATCTGCGGATCGTTGGTGCCGAAGTACACTCCCTCGACACGGTACCCGCCCTCGATCACACGCTCAACGGTGGGAGGCCCGGGCGTGCCGGAATATGTGCTTTCCGTGCCGAAGTCCAGTCGCTGCTCGATTGCTTCCGCGAATTGCGCGTCGACGTAGACTCGCGTCCGGTCGCGGGCCTCCTGGCTGTTCCAGTCTCCGATGCCGCCGGCGAAGGAGTCCTCGTCGAAGGACCGCATCGGCAGCAGGTGGTAGTTCTTGCGCTTCCACGCGGTCTTGCCGACTCCATCGCAACCCATCACGATGGTGAAGACCGGGCGCGGGTCGATGAGTTCCGACACGCCTTCATTGATTGGGCAGGGCCAGCCATTCTTCGCGACGGCGGCCAAGGAGGCATCATGAGAGATAGGTCGATCATGCACCCTTCGGCGAGAATCCCTTCCGGCCAGGCAGGAGGATCATCCCCGCAACGCCGAGGGGATCTCTCGGTCCGGATTGTCTTGCTCCTTGCCGCCGCAGCCTTTGCGCTTCCTGTGGCGTCGTTCGCGCGATCGAACGGCGCACCTCCGGGGATGGCCGGGGCATCGTTGCCAGGCGAGGCGGTCTGCACCGCTTGTCATCTGGGCCCGGCCGTGGACTCAGGCGAGGGCATGATCAGCCTGCGGATCGACGGGCTGCCTGCGGAAGAGTTCTCCTACACGCCAAGCCGGCAGGTCACCGTCCAGGTGTCTGCGAGAGACGCGAACGCGACTCGATTCGGCTTCCAGCTCACTGTTCGGTCGGCGCAAAACGGTTGCCTTGGGGCGGGCTTCCTCTCGGCTGGCCCGTCCACGATGCTTCTGAGGAGGGCCCCGTCCGGGGAGTGTGTAACGACGCCGGGACGGCTCGAATGGCTGACCCATACGTTTCCGTTGGATGGGACCGCTGCGGAGTTCGAGATGGCGTGGACCGGACCGATCGATGATGTCGGGCCAGTGCAGTTCGCGTTCGCGGTCGTCGCCGCGAACGGTGACGAGCGGAGGTCCGGAGACACGGTCTACTCGCAGGTCGTTACCGTGCAGCCGGTTGCCAGCAAACCGATCGCGGAGCCGCAAGGTCCGCCCATGATCCTGTCCGAGGGCGGTGTCGTGCTGGCGGACGGCTTGGGGATGACCGAGCGCCTCGCGCCCCTGGCACTCGCGACAGTCCGCGGTAGCGACCTCACCGCAGGCGGGACCAGGCAGACCGCAAGCTTCTCGCTTGGCGGCGACTTCCCCACGGTCCTGGCGGGCACCTGCGTCCTTGTCAACGGCATCGACGCGCCCTTGAAGTCGGCCACGCCCGATCGGATCGACTTCCAGGTCCCGGCAGTCCCGTCCCCGGGCACCGTTTCGGTGCAAGTGGTCCGGGACTGCAGGTTGCCAACTCGAACGGCAAGCGAGACTGTCAGCGTTCCCGTCATCCCGGCTCAGCCCGCGCTCATGGTATTTCGCGCTGGCCCGGGCGCGGTAGCCGCCCTGCACGCCTCGGACGGTACGCCGGTCGGACCGAAGAACCTCCTACCCGGCATCGAGTCCTCGCCGGCCGCGTCCGGCGAGATCGTGTCCCTGTTCGCAACCGGTCTCGGACAGGTCGTGCCTCCTCTGGAAGCGGGCGCGATCGCCCACGAGCCCAGGCCCTTGGCCGCGTTGAACTACCGGGTCTCGATCGGCGAGAGCGCTGTGCCGCCCGTGAATGTCCATTACGTCGGCGCCGCAACGGGCTTCCTCGGCACCTACAGGCTGGATGTCGAGATTCCCAACGACACTCTGGACGGTCTCTACCCGGTGTCCATCGAGATGGACGGCGTAGCTTCGCTTGACGGCCCCTCGCTGATCGTCGGGAACCTCTTCTACGACACTGGTGCGATTCCTTGCGAGCGAGGCGGGCCCGTGCCTCTCAACCAGCCGTGCTTCATGACGTTCCGGGGGGTCATCATCCGCTTCCGGCTCGACCGGGAAAGCGACAGGATGTGCGCGTTCGCTCCGGCACGGAACCTCAAGGTCTGCGGCTCGTCATCCGTCCAGTTGCCTGGCTACCCGTACGTTGTCGCAAAGGACAATGCGGGCGTCTGGACGCTGCTGGCGAATACAGCCACCGCAGCGACCCCAGCCGGGCGGCCCGAACCCGAGCCGTAGCCGCTTGGGGCCGTGCCTCGAAGCCGCCCCTTTGCCGGACTCACGGGCTGGCGGTAGAAGTCGGCGACAGCCCCTGTCGAGCACGCCAGCTCGGGTATTCGTTGTCGAGAAGGTCCGCTGCCCAAGTGCCGTGGTATCTGTACCCGCTGCGTCGCTCGACGCCGATCTCCGAGAAGTCGTAGCGGTACACCGAGTCGCGATCCAAGTACAGGGGCCGGTTGGTGCCGAGTTCGTAGAACCGGGCCCAGAGAGGCGGCGCTTCCGGGTCGTCGACCAGGATTCGTTCGACGTCACCGTCGGGCTTTGGAATCCCTTGGATCCGGACCCCGGACATCGTGACTGAACGCAGCCACTGCACGGCCCCCTCGACCGCCGCCACAACTTCTGGAGCAGGGTCTTCGATCGACATCAGGAACCTCACGACTCCTACCGACTCGCCTCCGGACAAGGACGGCGGCTCGTAGGAGCGGGCCCATGCCGGCTCGAGCGTCTGCTCGTCGTGCTGGGCGCACCAGGCAGTGAGACGGCCGTCTTGCTCGATTTGCGTTCGCAGGATTACGTCGATGCCCCTCGCAACTGCCGCTGACGCCTTCTCGCGACGTGCTTGGTCCACGAAGGAATAGGGCGCATCGCCCAGGGCTGCGTCCCGAAGGAGCGTCAAGACGTTGACCATCGCGTTGTCGTTGTAGGTGATTCGCGAGTAGTAGCCCTCTCGCAAGGGAAAGTACTGCGGCCAGCCCCCGTTCGGGTACTGAGCCTGGAAGAGGTAGTCCATGCCACGCTCGAAGGCCTCTTGGTACTTTGCGTTGCCGGAGCCCTCGGCAACCATTGCCAGGAACCGCATGGGCGTCGTGGTGGCGCCGTTGTCAATCGTAGGTCGCTCGTCAATGTCGGAAGAGGAACGCGGTGCAAGCAGGTCGGAGTTCTTCGGCCAGCCGCCGAGCGGCGATTGGTACTCGATCACACTGTCCGCAGCCGCCTGAGCCTCCTCGGACGCATACCATTCCTGCGGCTGGCGAAGGATCTCGCTACCCCAGGTGATTTCGGAGGATACCTCGGAAGAGGTGCAAGAGGATGACAGGATCGCCAGCGCTGCCGTCGCCACGGCGCATCTGGGCAAGAACGGGTTGGTGAGCATAGTTGTACCAACGCTAACACGGTAGGACTCGAAGCTCCAATGCCGCTCCCTTCCGGCGTTTGTGCCCGCTCGCGAGGTCGCGCCGCCCTCCAGCCGGCTCCCGACTTCGGTTCAGGCACGCCAAGGTCAAGGCAGGTTCCGTGGTCCGCGAAACCAAGGCCGGCACGCTTCTAGGCCGGTGCGCTTCGAGGCGGAGCAGTTATTACCCCGGTCCAGTCCCCTCAACGTGACGCCGGAACGTACTTGGGGTCGCTCGCGAGAGCCCAGGCGTCCATCTCGAAGCCGTCCTCCCGCATCGAAAACATCACCGTGTGCTTGCCGGCCTCCGTGATGTCGAGCCAGATCAGGCCCGGTACGCCGCAATGCTGGTCGGCAGTGCGCTGCTTGCTCGCCCACGTCCACGCGTTCTTGCCCTCGCACCATTGCATGCGCTGGCCCGATTCGGGCCAGCTGCCGTCGATGCCGACGTGAATGCCGTTGTCCTCGGTGCCGGTCGAATAGGCACGCACCCACACGAAGTAGCGTCCTGGGTTGGTGATCGAGATGTCATATTCCACGACCGCCATCACTCCCGGCTCGTTCGTGAAGTTCTCGCCGCGAATCAGCTTGTCGTCGTGAGTTGTGCGGGTGTCGGGCAGCACCTCGATATAGCCGCCGCCGCTTGCACCGTCGGCATGCGCGCCGCCGGACACGGTCTCCCATTTCCGCACGTCGGTCAGCCTCTGGCGGTCGAAGCCCTCGGCCTCGACTTGGAGCAGTCCGTCCCGTTCAGTCGGAACCTCAGCCCCCGCGACGAGTGACATTGCGAGGAGCAGCACGAAGCAGCGCATGCCGCGATTGTACCCAGTGCCCACGCACTGGGCCTCACTCAATGGCCCGGTATCGGAAGTCCTCGACTCGTACCGAGCCGGTGCCTCGTGCGTAGACCCCGAGCTTGACGCTCGAGAAGCCTCCGAGGTTGTTGGTCTGGAATCCCGATACCTCGAGCCCGCGCGGGTGCTGAGTCCAGTTCGTACCGTCCTCCGAGTACGAGACGGCGACATCGTGTTCGAACATGCGGATCTTGAAGTGCCGGCAAGAAGCGCAGGGTGCGGCGTCCCGCAGGAACGGCCTGCCTGCCTTGATCAGGACTGCCTGCCCGTCGAGGTGGCCGATCCCGGCGAAGGCCTCCGGCCCGTAGTAGAGAACGAACCCTACTTCCGGGGAGCCGTCGAAGCCAATGCTCACCTCGGCTTCGTAATTGTGGTCGGATGCGAGGGCGTGAAGGACGCGGAGGCGGTCGCCTGTCGCCTCGAAAGAGACGGCGCCGCCGTCGATCGAGTACTCGTCCGTCGACTCGATTCCATCAAAGTGCCATTGCGGCGATAGCCCTGGGGCCTCGAAGTCATCCGACTGGAGGCGGTAGTTCCGCACCGTTTTGGCCGCGAATTCCTCCCCATCCGGCGAGACGATGCCGTACCAGCCGTCGCCGGTCCATTCGACGGGTTCGACGAGGGTCTGGCGTCCCATGCTGCGATAGCCGTTCTCGTAGCCGTGATAGACGATGTACCACTGGCTGTCCGGCCCCTCCAGAACCGTTCCGTGGCCCTTCGACCACCACGGCTCGCGGCGGCTCCAGGTGCGCACGATGGGATTGTGCGGACTGTTCTCCCACGGACCGAGCGGGGATCTCGAGCGTGCTGAGACCACCATGTGGGAGGTGGCAGGTCCGGCAGTGCCGCCCTGCGCGGACGTCAAGTAGTAATAGCCTCCGCGCTCGAGCAGCTTCGGCGATTCCAGGCAGAAGCACTCCGTGACCCAGTCGCTCGGGTAGTCCCACCCCTCGTAGACCCTCCTTGGCTCGCCGCGAACGGAGAGACCGTCTGAAGCCAGCTCGACCGCGCGGCCGGCGTTCAGATGGAGATAGCGGGTCCCGTCCGGCCCGGCCACGTGACCGGGGTCGATTCCGCGCACCGCGAGGTCGATCGGTTCCGACCAAGGGCCTTCAGGCGATGCAGCGGTCGTTACCCAGTTCGTCCCGCCCGCCGGGAAGTACAGATAGAAGAGGTCTCCGTGCTTGACCAATTCCGGCGCCCAGACGTTGCCGACGTGGCGTCGGAGCGCGTGTGTGACCGGCTGCCAGTTGTACAGGTCCTTCGAGCGCCACACAAGCAGGCCCGGCACGCGATTGAACGACGAATGCGTCATGTAGTAGCTGTCGCCGTCGCGGACGACCGTGGGGTCGGGAAAGTCTCCTGTGAGAACAACTGCCGGTCCGGCGCCCGCTGAATTCCCGCCTGCGCTCGGCGGGGCGGTACTTGAGGTGCAGCCTGCAATCAGCGCTGCTAGCACCGTCAATCCGGCCATCATCACACCCATGCTGGTCTCGCCTTCCTTCGAGTCCTCTGGCAATCCTGTGCAGCTACCACCGTGGCTGCATGTCTGCTCTCCGGCCAGAGTCGACCCGAGGGGGCGGTTGCTTGGTGCCTCCTACGGACCGTGACAGCCCTTGGCACGTCGGGGTGGCCCCGTCCCGCACGCGTCTAGCCCATCCTTCCGCCGAGCGACGCAGCGAACTGCGCGGGCACTTCTGCGGCAAGCCGCTTCTTGGCGTCGCCGTGTTCCGGATCGGCCGCGACGTTGACCCACTCCTGCGGGTCCGAATCGTGGTCATACAGCTCCTCGGACCCGTCCGGATAGCGGATGTAGCGGAACCGTTCGCCGCGCACTGACGCATAGCCCTCGCCGAAGGTAGTCAGCGCCGGGCGCTCCCATTCCGCCTCGGGGTCTTCCAGAAGTGGGCGCAGGGACCGGCCTTCGAGCGTGTGGGAGGCCTCGGACAGGCCGCAGTAGTCGGCAAGAGTCGGGTACAGGTCGATCAGTCCGACCGGTCGGCCGCAGGTCCTGCCGGCATGCGCCGAGCCTGGAAGCCGGATCGCCAGCGGTGTCAGGGCGGACTGCTCCCAAAGCGTCGTCTTCTCCCAGTGGTCCTTCTCGCCGCAATGGTAGCCGTTGTCGGACCAGAACACGACGATGGTGTTGTCGGCGTAAGGGCTGTCGTCGAGCGCCTGCAGCACCCGACCGCAACTCCAGTCCGCGAAGGAGGTGCATGCCAGGTAGGCCCGGACGAATGCTCTCCAGGACTGCTCCGTGTCCTTGCCGCTCACCGTGAAGCGTTCGCCCCAGACCGCAGCCAGCTCGCGTCCGAGCGGGGGAACGTCGGCGAGGTCGTCTTCCTTATAGGGAGGCAGTTCCACCGCCTCCGGGTCATACAGGTCGAAGAATCGCTTCGGAGCGGTGAACGGCGTGTGGGGGCGCCAGAGGCCGTAGGCCACGAAGAACGGTCTCTCGTGCTCCTGGGACAGAAACTCAACGACAGAGTTGCCATTGACAACATCGGGAAAGTCCGTATTCGGCTCCTCCCAGGGCGTCCAGCCCCAGAATCGGCCGGCGACCCGGTCCTCTTCGGGCGGGAAGGGGCCGAAGCCGCCGCCGTGCGGCTCGTTGTCCCACATGGCCCGGAGCTTTTCGTCCTCGACGGGGGCATGCATGAGCTTGCCCTGGCCGTAGGTCGTGTAATCGCTGCGCCGGAAGAGTTCCGGCAGGGACTCGGTGGCATTCATCGGTGCCTGCCTCCATGGATCGCAGCCGTTGCGATACGCCCCAGTCGTGTGGGGGTACAGGCCGCTGAAGACAGCGGCGCGTGACGGCACGCACGCGGGGGAGGCGCAATAGGCCCTCTCGAACGTCAGCGCGGTCTTCTTGAACTGATCGAGATGGGGCGTCCTGACACCGCCGAGGGTGTGGTAGAAGCCGTAGTCGTTCATGTCGTCGACGATCAGGAACAGGACGTTCCGGCGACGCGCCGGGGTTCGCGAGCACCCGGTGCTGCCAAGCAGGCTTGTAGTCGCTAGGAACTGACGGCGATTCAGCATGGTTCAAGCTGCCACATCCAGCGAGGCCGGCCCTTGATTGTAGGGCCTGCCCGGACCGACCGCCGGCAGTGCAAGCAACAGCGACGCGGCGGCGCGGACCCTTGTCCTGCCGTCCAGGGGATTCCTCCGGGCCACGGTCGGAAATCTCGTTCGGAGACTGCGAGCAGGCGCGGCCGGACCGCGTGTCGGCTCCGCTCGGCGCTCGGCTGTTCGCAGGTCACGCCGATCTCCGGCGCCCTGCAGACGCCGTCGCGCATGCATCGCTGAAGGCTGAAGCCTGTTCGGGCCTATGCCAGAGGCAGCCCCAGAATGCGCGCGGCATTGTCGTGATACACGTTCTTGAGGATCTCGTCGGGCAGGCCGACACCATAGATCTTCCACCGGCCCTGGGGCGGAACGGGGGCCGGCGAATAGTCGAAGTACTCGTCGAGGGTCTCCAGGAACCGGAAATAGCACCGGAACATCTCCGGCTTGAGGTCCTGCTGCGGCACGGAGGTGCCGTTCGGCGACGCATCGGTGCCGAACATGATGCGATCCGGGTAGTCCTCGAAGAACTTCCGTGCCCGTCGAGGCTGGCGGCCCAGCTCGCCGAGACGGGCCCCGATCTCCACGTGCAGGTTCGGGTACATGTCGAGCCACGACGAGACCTCGTCCAGGTTTTCCGGTCGGTTGGCCACATGCAGGCCGATGAACGTTGTGTTCGGATGGCGCTTGATGACCCGGTTGCGGGCCGCCAGCAGCTCCGCCTTCGGTGGGAAGTCCTTGCCGTAGAACGACCAATCGGGATGGTTGCCCAGTTCCTCCCAGCGCTCGTTGAAGCGGTCGGTCGGAATGAAGAAGGCATCGGGGTCGGCGACGTGGATGAAGACGGGGAAGCCGAGCTGGCCGGCGGCGTCCCACATCGGGTCGAAACGTGGATCGTCGATCTTCACGAGCGGGCCTTGCGGCCCGCCTTCTCGCAGGTAGAGGCCGAGTGTCTTCAGGATCTTCAGTCCTATAGCGCCCGCCTGCTTGGCGCGAGCGAGTTCCTCGGCTTGCCACTGTGGATAGCCCGGCTCGCTGAGCCTCGAGTATGACGGGACCGTGCAGGTGATCATCCTCCCGCGGTGCGGGTTGGCGACTTCTTCGACAGTGCGCTCGAGGTCCGCCCCGGCTCCGCCAGTCAGGTTGACCAGTGTCCGGATGTTGAGATCGTCCATCCACTCGCGGATCTGGGCGAGCCGCTCGGCGGCCGTTCCTTGGAGCATGTCGCTCGGCCCGGGCGCTCGCCGGAACACCGAGGACACGTGCGTGTGCATGTCGATGGCGGGGAAGCGAGCGGACTCGACAACGTGCTGCGCAACCACCAGCATGCTCTTCGGCTGGAAGTCTGAAAGCGCAAGCCGTGCAGGGGACGCTTCCGCATAATCAGGTTGGGTCGCTGGCTGCGAGCACGCGGGCGCCAGCGCGCCCGCGCCGACTGCTGCGCGAAGCAAGGTGCGTCTGGATGGGGACATCGGTCTCTCTGGCCTCCACTACCAATGGTCTCTGCTCGAGTCCGGGCATCCCGGCTCGCCGCCGGGTCCAGCGCAGCCGATCCAAGCTGCTGCGGAAGCTCCGCCAAGCGGGCAGAGGCGCAGCAGGAAGGCTCTCCGTGCGAACCCGCTTCTCCGGTCTGACATCGTGCGCCCCGGTACGGGACGCGCCCATAGTATCCCCACTGACAGAGTGCCCCTACAATGGAGCCGGCATCGCACCGGGTGCTGCCGGGTCTTGCAGGTACATTGCAGGACCGGCCTTATGGGCGAGGCCGCACTTGCCGTCCCCGGAACGATTCGGAGACTCTGGTACGAGCCCCCCTTCCAGCAAGCCATGACCAGTAAAGACATAACCGGAATCGTCCCGCCAATGGTCACGCCCTTCGACGCGGAAGGGCGCATCGACGAGGGGCTGCATCGGGCCGAGGTCCGTCACATGCTGTCCGCTGGGGTACACGGCCTGGCGGTCTGCGGCAGCACGGGAGAGGGACACACCGTGACCACGGACGAGACCGTGCGGATCACGGCGGCGACGACGGAGGAGGCTAACGGAGAGATTCCGGTCGTGACCGGAATCATCTGCAACAGCACGCAGGCTGCGATCGAGAGAGGGAAGGCCGTGGCCGATCTCGGGGTGGCGGCATTGCAGGTGACCCCTGTGCATTACCTGTTCCGTCCTGACGACGACGCGATGTCGCGGCATTTCGATCGGATCGCCCAAGCGACGGGCCTGCCGGTGATCATCTACAACGTCG
Organism: Bryobacterales bacterium; assembly: GCA_965263255.1. Taxonomy (GTDB): domain Bacteria; phylum Acidobacteriota; class Terriglobia; order Bryobacterales; family UBA6623; genus VXMF01. The sequence continues at coordinate 2,852,794 of CBDHHA010000008.1, read as the reverse complement.
TGCCGTGGTCCTATCTCTCTCCCTCGCTGCTGGCTCGGATTCTTCGAGAGGCTGACGGTGTCATCGGAGTCAAGCAGAGCGCCAGCGATCTGAAGGCCCTGGCCGAGCTCCTCGTGCTCGCCGATTCCCAGGTGCTGCGTCAGAAGGGCGTGCGGATTCTCTCGGCGGTCGATGCGTTCCTGTACCCTTCCTTCAGTCTCGGCGCCCACGGTGCCGTGGCCGCGATCCTGACTGCCGCTCCAGAGTGCTGTGTCGCGCTGTGGGATGCAGTCCGGGGGGGAGATCACTCGGGAGCGCGGCGGCTGCACGAGGGCCTTCTCGAACTCTGGAATGCGATCGATCACCCGAATCTTCCGGCGAATGTGAAGACGGCGCTCAGGCTCCAGGGGCGAGAGGCGGGGCTTCCAAGGGCGCCAATGCCGGCGAGTTCGCCGAAGCAGGAGGATGCGATTCGAAGCGCGCTGGCTGCAATCGCAGAGTGTGCGACGGATTGAGCGCGAAGAACGCGACAAGCAACTCCCCGGGCAGGTGCTCGTAGGCCCCCGGCCGGCCCGCTAGTACCGCCGACTCTGCAGGGCCCGCTTCCAGGAACCGGCGCACGTCGTTCAACGTGTGATGGGTCTCGAGGTCTGCAAGATCATCTTCCAAGGATCCCCCGTTGGATCGCACTTCAGGCTCATTTCGCGTTGGAAACAATACCTCGCTTTCGGGCTTGTGTTCCATTGGAATCGGGTTCGGCTTCAGGGGCGAGTGCCCCTTCCGATAGAATTCGACGGGAGCGTTCAGCTGGGTTGGGGCAGAATGGCCAAACGGCAAGGCATGGAGGCATCTGGCCCTAGCCGGAGCCAGGGACGCCACTGAGCCCGCCAGCACGAGGGGAGTCGCCAGACAGGCTGAGCGCGGGACTTGGCCGGTACGTGGAGCCGAGGCGATCCCGTCTCCAGCGAGTGCTGTCGGCTGGATGGGACCTGACCGATGCCGGATTAGGAAGAGACGCCTGTGGAAACCAACCCAGCAAGTCGGACGCGGGCTTCCCGCGCTATTCGATCGATCGTGGCTGCGAGCGGCTGCGCTTCGGCAGTGATGCTGGTTCTCGGCCTAGCTGGCAGCAACTACCTGACTGGCATCGGTGTCACTCTCGGATTCGTGTCGCTTGCGATGGCGGGGTCCAGTTCACCACGCTTCCGACAATTGTCGTTCGCGCTCTGGGTCTTGGCCTTCGCTGCTTGCGCCATGTTCTACCCCGGGGCCTTCCTCTCATGGAGAGGGTTTGAGCTCAAGCAGGCGGTTGTTCCCTTGGTGCAACTCATCATGTTCGGGATGGGCACGACCCTGGCCTTCGCAGATTTCGCCCGAGTCATTCGAATGCCGAAGGCTGTCCTGATCGGCCTCGGCCTGCAGTACACGGTCATGCCCCTGATGGGCTGGACCTACGCAATGCTCTTCGGACTGACGGGCGAGGTGGCTGTTGGCCTGATCCTGTACGGTTCGTGCGCTGGCGGCGTGAGCTCGAACGTCATCACGTACATAGCAGGTGCCAATCTGGCGTTGTCGGTCACGATGACCGCCGTCTCCACAATGGTCTCGCCGCTCATGACTCCTCTTGCCATGCAAGTGCTTGCGGGACAGTATCTTCCAATCGATACGGCGCAGATGATGGCATCGATCTTGAAGATGATCCTGGGTCCCGTGCTGGCTGGCCTGCTGGTCAATCGCTACATGCACCGTCACGCAAGACGGGCATCACGCTGGCTCCCCGGAGTCTCGATGTGGGGGATCTGCATGGTGATCGCCATCACGATTGCACTCTCCCGGGATGACCTGATCGCCGTCGCCGTCCCGCTGCTCGGCGCCGCGGTCTGCCACAACGCGACGGGCTACGCGCTTGGCTACTGGAGCGCGCGCGCTTTGGGACTCAGCAGGGTCGACAGCCGAACCGTGTCCATTGAGGTCGGAATGCAGAATGGCGGGATGGCTACCGGCTTGGCATTCGACGTGCTGCGCAGCGCGGCGGCGGCCGTGCCCTCGGCCGTTGAAGGCCCATGGGCGGCGGTGGCTGGATCCGGACTCGCTTCGTACTGGCGGCGATCGCACCCGCCTGTCCAAGTGCCTCCGGACATGCACGGGAAACCGTCCCCTGGGCCGTAGGCTCCTGGAGGTGGCCGCCGGCATGACTCCGGCCGATGTCATCGTGGCGGCTACAAGGGAGTCGGCGGATGTACCCGGCCTTATCGGCAGCGGCACTTGCCAGTTCGGGAAGCGCAGCGAATCCCTCGTCCCGGATGCCAATCTGCTGGGCGGCATCACCAATACCCGGCGAACTGTGAGAGTCTACTTGCAAGGGGAGGCAGTCGAACGCTCGGCGGTGAGGCAGGTGGCCGAATGACGAAGCTGAAGGACCTGAAGACACGCTTGATGGAAGACCGGGAGTTCAGGGAGGAGTACGCGCGCATTGACGACGGGTACGCGCTCATCGAAACGCTGGTCCGAGCTCGCACGTCGGCGAACCTGACCCAGGCAGAACTCGCCCGGCGGCTCGGCACAACGCAGTCCGCGGTCGCGCGGCTGGAAGGCGGCCGGGTGTCGCCGTCGCTTTCGACGCTTCGCCGCTACGCCTCAGCAACCGGCACGCGGCTGACGGTCGGACTTGTGCCGGCTAATGGCCGAGGCACGCGACTGTATCACGGCAGGTAGCGGCTGGACCGGCGACGACGGGCTCGGGTAGCCGTTGCGCCGAGCCACGGGACTGGCTGCTAAGGCGGCTGATCCCTGCGCCTTGGTTCCCTAGTTGCGTGGCCTCGACTCTCCCAACACAGGAGGTGACTTCCAGTTCGACCGCTCTTGCAAGTACAGTCGCGCGGCTTGCCAGAAGACGTTCGGAGCTTATCTGCTCAGTCTCACCGCGGGTCAGTGGGGGCCGAAAGGGCCCGGCGGCTTAACCGCGTCGGTGCGGTCCTGCAGCAGTGTCCGCATTTGCAGGATGGTTTCGATCTGCTCTTGACCGGGAGCGCCATCTCCCACCGGCCGGCCTATCGTTGACCTGAACGAGGCTTGGAGTCGGACCGGGCAGGTCCCGTCCCCGAGGGCGGGGCGTTCTATCACCACGGGCCGCGAGGCAGCGTATACTGCCGATCGTTGATGACGCCGTCACCGGGCATGTCTCGTTACCGGTTCTGCGGCCACATTCTGTCTCCTGCCCGAAGAACGCTTGTCCGCGACGGCCGGGAGCTGCCGCTGACGCCGCGCTGCTTCGACCTGCTGGTCCTGCTGGTCGAGCGGCGGAACGAGGCAGTTTCCAGGCGCGACATCCTCGACTCAGTGTGGAGTGACGTGATTGTCACCGACGGTGCCCTGAGCCAAGCGGCCAGGATCCTCCGACGCACGCTGGATGACGATCCTCGCCACCCGGTATTCATCCGAACCGTGCAGCGACATGGCTACCGGTTTGTCTTCGAGGATGTCGTCGAGGAGCCGGACGACGGGCCGCTGGGACCTGTGCGACCCGCGACGCCGGAGCCTGATGCGGACGCCCTCTGCGCAGAGGCCCTCGGGGTCCTGCTCGACGAGGATTCCGGTGGCGAGGATTCGGACCTCCGCCGGCGGGAAGCGGCAGAGACGCTGCACCGGCTGGGCACCGCCGACGCTCTCAGTCGGCTGGGCCGCCAGCAGGGGCACGCCGTGGCCCGCGCGTACCTGCGCGAGGCCCGCTGGGATGTGCCGGGAGCGGGGCCTGTTCCAGTGTTCGGGCAGCCGGACTGGTTTGCCGTGGCAACGACCCTGTTCCTGCTTCGCATCCGTCGCGTGTCTGGGCTTGCGGGTCGCCGCTGGCTGTCCGGTGCAGCGGGGGGAGCGGTCGCAGGAGCAGTTGCCGGTTTCGTCGGCGGTCTCGCGCTCCGCTTCGGACCCGGATCGACCGCTGGCGATGGGGTGCTGGCGATGCTGCCGCTGTTGGGAGCTGTGATCGGAGGCGTCGCCGCCGCAGGGGTCGGGGCCGGACTGGCCATAGCGGAGTCCGCGTTCCGCTCCTGGCGTAGGGTTGCGCTCGCCTGCACCGGGGCGTCTGCTGGGCTGGCGGTCGGCGCGGCTGCCCACCTCATCGGGCGCCTTGTGCTCGAAGGCCTGTTCGGTCGCGATCTCTCGCTGCTGGCCGGCGCAGTCGAAGGTCTGGTAATTGGCGGAGCGACAGGGCTTGGATACGGTTTGGCAACGCCGACCAGCGAGGGTGGCATGGCGGCACCCACTGGTCTTGCTCGGGTCCGAGTAGCTCTTATGGCGGGCTTCGCCTGCGCGCTGGCGGCCGCGGTGCTTGGTTGGAGCGGCCGCATGCTGGGAGCAATGAGCCTGGACTTCATGTCGCAGAACTTTCCCGGCTCCCAGGTCGGCTTGGCGCCGCTGGCCCGTCTGCTGGGCGAACAGGAGCCGGGCGTCGTGACCCGTGTCGCGATCAGTTCCTTCGAGGGCCTCATGTTCGGTGGGGGCCTTGCCGCCGGTCTGACCAAGCGACCCCGCTGACCGGGCTGCGGCTGCATTCACCGAAACATCACCAAACCATCAGATTCCGCTCATGTATCGGCGCGGATGCCTGCCGATACTGACCGCAGGCAGTTCCCACCGGAACCTGTCGCCGGCAAGGAGAGCAGACCATGGCATCGAAACTTCCCGCTCCGATATCGAGCCCGCGCGGACTCCCGTCCGCCGGTCGCAGGAGCTCGCCTCTCGCGGTCCCATCCGCGGAACCCCAGAGTCACGAAGCGACGGACTGGCGGAAGGGTGGCGGTCTGCACGTGGGCGTCATCATGGACGGCAACGGTCGATGGGCCCTCGCGCACGGACTTCCCCGCACCGAGGGACACGGTCGCGGGGCCGGTGCCGTGCGCCGTGCAGTGGAGGCAGCTCCCGCACTGGGGATCACGACCCTGACGCTCTATGCGTTCTCGGCTGACAACTGGCGCAGGCCGGCGGCCGAGGTGTCGGCACTCATGGAGTTGCTCAGGTCCTTTCTCGTACGCGAGCGGCGCAACTGCTGCAAGCACGGCGTGCGGCTCGCCGTGATCGGAAGGAGAGATCGGTTGTCGCCCGCGCTGGTCCGCGCAATTGACCGGGCCGAGCGAGAGACTCGCGATTGCACGCGGCTGTACCTGCGGCTGGCCGTGGACTATTCGGCCCGCTCGGCGATTCTCGCGGCGGCCGGTGCCCTCGGAGCGGACGAGAGCTGTGACGAGAGCGAATTCCTGCGGAGAGTCAATAGCGCTTGTCACTCCGATCCGGAGACTCCGTCGGTCGATCTGGTGGTCCGCACCAGCGGCGAGCAGCGCCTGAGCGACTTCCTGCTGTTCGAGTCAGCCTACGCGGAACTGGTCTTCGTCGAGACGTTGTGGCCCGACTTCGACGGCGAGGACCTGCGTCGCGCCGTCGAGGCGTTTCGCCGCCGCGAGCGGCGCTTCGGGGCCCTGCTCCCGGACAGGCGAGGTGACGCTGGTCGGCTGGTATAGTGTCGGGCCGGAGACCCTCAGTTGCGGAGCAAAGTTTCGATCGCGCGCCCTACAGCCCCTGGAGTCGGCCGGCGGGACTTCGTGAAAGCGACGGGAGTGGCAGCGGTCGGCTTGGCGCAGCGAGAGCAGGCCCTGACGGCCGACCAACTTCCAGGCTTCCAGTCGAACTGGCAGGGAAGCAGGGTCTGGGTCGGGAAGGAATACTGGGCCAATCCGCTGCAGGATTGGCGGGTGGAAGACGGAGAGGTCGTCGCCCGCGCCGCAGCCCGCCGGACCCTGCACCTGCTCACCCATCAAGTGACCGAATCGGGCGGGGGGTTCGAGATGGAGGTCACCGTTCGACTGGTTTCGCCCGCACCCGGTGGTGCAGCTGTCTCGAGGACGTGGGCCGGCTTCGCCGTAGGAATCCGGGGCGGCCTCCCCGGGTACCAGCATGCCTTGGTCCATCCCGGTCCTTCGATTGCCGCCGGCGTGCGTGGCGACGGCCGTGTTTTCTGCGGTGATAGCGTGGGCGAGTCCGTGCCGATTGATTCTGCGGTGCGCCTGGTTCTGCGCGTGCGCGAGGCGGGTTCGGCGTTCGAGGCCGAAGTGTCCGCGCAAGCCGTTGCGGGCGGCGCTCCGGCTAGGGTGGCCCGCATGGTTGAAAGGGACGAGCTGCCCGGCAACATCGCTTTGGCTGCGCAAGCGCCCGGCCGCCCCGGCCCCCAGGCAAGCGGGGTGGAATGGGGGTTCCGCGACTGGCGGGGCGGCGGCACCGGCCTCGCGGCTCGTCCGGACCAGACCTTCGGCCCGATCCTGTGGACGCAGTACACCCTTAGCGGCGGAACGCTGAAGCTCGCGGCACACTTCCCTCCGCTGGGCGATGCGGACGAATGGACCGCGAGGCTGGAGACGCGTGGAGCCGGCGGTTGGGCTGCCGTTTCGTCCGCGCCGATTGACAGGCTGTCCCGCACCGCGATCTTCCGCGTCGAAGACTGGGACGACACGCAAGACGCGGAATACCGCGTCGCATACTCATGGCAGGGCGACGAGCACCATTGGGGCGGTGTCATTCGCAAGGATCCCAAGGACGCTGAGCAACTGCGAGTCGGAATCTTCTCCTGCGACCACGGGGAGGTCTTCCCGCAGCGCCGGATGGTCCGCAATGTTGCCCTGCAGGATCCAGACATCGTCTTCTTCGCCGGCGACCAGATCTACGAGTCCTACGGGGGATTCGGCGTCGCGCGCGGGAGGCCGAGCGCCGAGGCCATGATCGACTACCTGCGGAAGTACTGGCAGTTCGGATGGACCTGGCGCTCGATCCTGAAGGACCGGCCTAGCATCATCGTCCCGGACGATCACGATGTCTTTCAGGGCAACATCTGGGGCCAGGGAGGCCGTGCCTTGCCGCCTTCTGACGAAGGTCCCGGCTTCGAGCAGGGCGGATTCCTGATGGAGGTCGACTGGGTCAACGCAGTGCAGCGCACCCAGTGCGGCCATCTGCCGGACGCGGCGGATCCAGCACCGTGCGAGAGCGGAATCGAGGTGTACTTCACCGAACTGCGCTACGGCGGCGCGAGCTTCGCGATCATCGAGGACCGAAAGTTCAAGACCGGCCCTGCGGACATCCTGAGCCCCCAGCAGAGAAGGGCAGCCCAAGGGGACCCTTCGGTGGTCGATGTGGAGGGTGCCGAAATGCTCGGCTCCCGACAGGAGGATTTCTTGCGGCAGTGGGCTCGTGCCAGCGCCGACGCCGACTTCCGGCTCGTTTGCTCGCAAACGATCTTCTGCAAGGCCACGACGCACTCCGGAGGCGGGCTGGTCCGCCGCTCGGCCGACCTCGATTGCGGGGGCTGGCCGCAAACGGCCCGCAACCGGGCGCTGGCCATCCTGAGGCCCTTGCGCGACGTCATCATGCTGCACGGAGACCAGCACATCGGCTCGCTCGTCCGCCACGGAATCGAGGACTGGGAGGACGGGCCGGTCGGGTTCATGGTTCCGGGGACCTCGAACGGGTTTCCCCGCGCATGGTGGCCCGAGCGGCCCGGCCAGAATCGACAGCCCGGCGCTCCGTCCTGGACCGGCCGCTATCGCGACGGGCTGGGCAACTGCATGACGGTCCTGGGAGCGGCGAACCCGGAGAGGAACAGCAATACGCGCGAGGGCCAGGCGGGACTGACCGCTGAAGAGGTCGCCCACCGAAAGGGCTCTGGCCACGGCATCGTGATCCTGGACCGGCAGGCCCGCACGGCAACGTTCCAGATCTGGCGCCACGCGTTCGACGCGGCCAGCCCGCGAGAGCAAGACCAGTTCGAGGGGTTCCCGATCGTCCTGTCACTCCCCGCGTGACGGCCAGCGGAGGACGGCAGGGCTGCGGGCCGATTCGCTACCGGCCAGCGGCCTCCTCGGCTCCGACCGATTCGAGGTATTCAAGGAGCATCTCCTCGAGGTCATCTGCCCTCGCTGACAGGTCCCCGGCGAGATCGTTCCGTTCAAGCGGGTCCGCCGCCAGGTCGTACAGCATTCTCGTACGTGGACGAGTCGCGGTGGGATAGCGAACCAGCAGCTTGTGGTCCCCGACTCGAATCGCCGAAGCCGGATCTCGTCGATGCTTCGGGCGATGAAACACAAGGCCCTCGAAAACGCGCCTGACCGTCCCGACGCCGCCGTTCTCGAGAACCGACCGGAAGCTGCCGCCGTCGACTTCGGCCGGCAGCGGCTTGGTCCCGCCCGCCAGGTCGTAGAGGGTGGGAAGCAGGTCGTAGCCAGTGACCGGGACGCGCGAGATCGAATTCGGCTTCACGCCCGGGCCGGTGACCAGGAACGGCACTCGGATCCCGCCCTCGAGCAGGGTGTGCTTGGCGCCGTTGAGCGGACGGTTCGGAGCGGCCAGCGAGTCCTGTGCACCGGGGATCGTCCCCCGTCCGCCGTTGTCCGCCATCAGGATCACGTACGTGCTTCCGGCGACGCCCGCCTCGTCGAGCGCGTCTAGCATCAGGCCGACCGTCTCGTCCAGGTCGAATAGCATTCCGCTGAACGCGTGCGTCACGGCGCGATCGGGACGGCCCTTCTCCTCGAACTTCGCCAGCGACTCCGGACGGGTCTGGACTTGCAAGTGCGCAGCGTAATGGCTGAGTTGCACGTAGAACGGCCGCCGGTCGGATACCTGCCGCTCGACAAAGTCGATCGCGCGCTCGGTGATCGAGAAGGCCAGCTTCGGATCCTGCTTGGTCACGCTTCGACCGCGCTCCTCCATCGGAGTCGGCATGCCGCCGGTGCTGTTGGTGGTTACCCCGTCGCTCTCGTCGAACCCGACCTGCTCGGGGTCTGCGCCCATTCGCGAGCCGAACTTTCCGAAGTGCGCCGTCCGATAGCTGCTATCGGCCTGCTTGAGGGCCAGGGGAAGGGTCAGCCGGCCCTCCCAGTCGAAGTCGGAGGCGAACTCCGTGCCGCGCTGGCGCGCGGGGGTCATGCCGCAGAAGATGCTGCGGCGGGTGGGCGTGCAGAGCGGCGCCGGCGAGTACCCGCTCGCGAACCGCATCCCCTGCTCGGCCAGGCGGGCCATGTTCGGGGTCTCGAGAAACTCGGAAGCGGCTTGTCCGACGTCGGGGTCCATCGCGAACGACAGCTGGCTCCATCCGTGGTCATCCGTCAGGATGAAGACGAAGTTCGGCTTGGGTTGCGCGAGGACTGTGGTTGCCGCGAGAGCAAAGAGAAGAAAGAGCCCAGGCAGTCTCGGCAGAGGGCGGCTGTCTCTCCGGTCGGTGGTTCGCATGGCTGCGGACCATGCTACCAGCGGCCCGCCCCCGACCGAGCTGGACCTGCGGACGGCTCTGGTTGACCCAGCACTGAAGTGGGATCAGGGTTCGTGCAGGACGGTTCCTGACGGGAGTCTCTTATCGCGGGCGGTTCGCTGGCTGACGGGACCTTGGCCCGGCTTCAGGACGGCCTTCCGCGCTCTCCCCGACTCGGCGCGGGAGTGCCGACCCCGGGTTACCCCTATCCAGGTCGAAGGGGCAGGGAGCGCGCTCGCCGACCGGTTGCGTCGAAAACGGCGTTGGCAAGGGCCGGCGCGACGGCAATGATCGGAGTCTCGCCCGCGCCGGCCGGCTCGATGTCGGGCCGATCGAGCAGGATGGTCTCCATGGGCGGCACATCTCGGAAGCGCGGCACCGGGTAGCGCGAGAACGACCCGTTGAGCAGCTGCCCTTCCACAAACCGGATTTCCTCGCTCAGCGCCGCGCCCAGGCCCTGGATGACACAGCCATCGACCTGGGCCTGCAGGTTGCGGGGATTCAGGATCTTTCCGCACTCGAATGCCGAGACCAGACGTTCCACCTCCACGTGTCCGCCATCGATACGGACTTGCGCGCAAATGGCAATGTAGGAGCCCTTTTCGAAGCCGGCGGCGATGCCCGTCCCGCGATTTCCGCCAGGCGGCCGAGCCGGCGCCCAGCCGAACCGCTCGGCGGCTGCACGTAGGACGTTTGACATCCGCTCGTCTTCGAGATTCGCGAGCCGGAACGCGAGTGGGTCCAGGCCGGCGATCGCGGCGAGCTCGTCCATGAAGGCCTCGCGAGCGAAGTTGTTGCCGGTCGCCCCGATGCCCCGGTAGGAGCCTTCCCGCAGTGGCGAGTCGCACGGGAAGTATTGCGTGCGGACATTCGGCACGGCGTAGGGCGTGTCGATCCCCGCAGTGCCCGGATTGTAGGCGGTGAAGTCCCAGGCGGCGATCTTCTCGCCGCGCAGGCCGGCTCGGATCTCGAACGCAGCTGCCGGCCGGAAGTATGCCCAGCTGAACTCCTCCGCGCGAGTCCACCGCAGAGACACCGGCTTGCCCGCAGCCTTGGCCAGCCGCGCGGCCTCGACGGCGACTTCGCCCGTATGCTTGCCTCCGAATCCGCCGCCGGTGTCGGGCACGATCACCCGCGCTTGGTCGGCTGTCAGGCGGAAGGCCTCCGCCAGCTGCTCTCGAACGCCGAACGGCCTCTGCGTGCCGGTCCAGACAGTGACCCCGCCGCCGTCCCACTCAGCGACCGCCGCCCGCGGTTCCATCGGGGCGTGCTGGACGTAGGGAATATCGAAGGAACCCTCGAGCGTCGTTGCATCCGCCAGCGCGGCGTCGACAGAACCCCGCTCTCGGCGCCTCGGACCGCGGCGTCCGCCTCCCGATGTCCGTGCGTGTTCCTTCAAGTAGTTGCCCAAGCCGTCGCTCGACGGATGTGCAGTGGTTCGCCACCTGGCTGTCGTTGCGATGGCCTCCACTGCCTTTCGCGCGGCGTAGGACGTCTTAGCGGCGCAGCCGACGAAGTCCCCGTCCCGAACCGTTACGACGCCATCCGCGTTCCCGGGGCTGAGGTCGACGCTCTCGAGAGTTGCGCCGTACTTCGGAGGACGCAGCACTGCGCCGTAGAGCATGCCCGGACGCACGATGTCCGAGGGATAGCGGTGGGCGCCCGTTACGATATCGCGCGCTTCGGCCTTGAGCAATGTCCGGCCCATCACCGTCCAATCGCGGGCCTGGGTGAGCGGCACTCCCCTGGGCGCTCTGTCGTCGGGGGTCGAGGTCAGCCGCTTCGATCGCGCCAGATCAGCGTAGGCGAGCTTCCTGTCGCCGCTGGTTATGGCGCCGGCCTTGACCTGCAATTCAGATGTCTCGAGACTCCACTCTTCCGCTGCCGTGCGCACTAGCATCTCGCGCGCCGCCGCACACGCCCGCCGGACCACCGGTACGGTCGATGGAGTGGTTCGACTGCCGGCGGTAGAGCCGTCGTCCGGCGTCACGGCAGTATCGGCCAGCATCACCCGGAGCGCCTCGGGTTCGACGCGGAGTTCCTCTGCGGCCGCCTGGAGAATCTCCGTTCGCGATCCCTGGCCGACCTCGACCTTGCCTGTCAGCACGGTGATCGATCCGTCCTCGCCAAGATGCAGGCGCGTCGACTTCGGGATTTCCGCCGCCGCGAGGCCGGGGCTCATCACTACCCTGCCTGCGGCCGTGACGAGCAGGCCTGCTCCGACGGTAGCGACCCACTCGCGTCGGTCCAGCTCGAAGCGGTACGCCGGGCCCTCGGCGAGTTCTTTCCTGTCGGGCTCGAACAGGTCTTCCCTGAATCGGTCAGGCATCGTTCGCCTCCGGGGTGCGGGCTGCCAGTTCCACCGCCTCGAGGATGTTGCGATACCCGCAGCAGCGGCACAGGTGCGGATCCATCGCATCGAGGATTTCCGACCTGCTGGGCGACGGAGTCCTTTCGAGCAACGCCGATGCCTCGACGATCATTCCGGCCGTGCAGTAGCCGCACTGCGCCGCATCGGTGTCGACGAACGCCTGCTGCAGCCTCGTTAGCTGACCGCCCTCCGCGAGCCCTTCGATCGTTGTCACGCTCCTCCCGTCAGCGCTCGCCGCAGACGTGAGGCATGATGCCCTTGGCTGACCGTCGATCAGGACCGTGCATGCGCGGCACTGGCCCTCACCGCAGCCGTACTTGGTGCCGGTGAGGCCGAAGTCCTCGCGCAGGACATCCAGCAATGGACGATCCGGCGGGGTCTCCGCGGACCGTTCCGTTCGGTTTACCCGAACCGTGATTCTCGCCATTGTTCCCTCCCCGTGCTACGGCTGCGGAGTTGATGATAGCTGGCGGCGAGCCCCTGCCCGGGCGCCGGTAAGATCTCGCGCATGCTGGACAGCCCGAAAATGCTGTCGCCTGCGGCACAGCCGTAGCTGAATCCGCCCTGCCGGGCCTCGGCATCAGGGTGGGAACGCACCGCTGGATTCCGCGCCCACCGCCAGGAACGGGAGCAGAGTCGTGCGACCGCGAGCGGCCCCTGGGGGCTAGGGATAGGTGTACGTCGACTGCAGTCCCAGCGGGATGCCCAGTGCCCAGTAAACCCCGAGGGCGAGCGACCACGTAATCAGCAGGGTGATCGAGTACGGCAGCATCAGAGATGTGACCGTGCCGATGCCCGTGTTCTTGACCCACCGCTGGCAGAAAGCTACCACCAGCGGGAAATACGGCATCAAGGGCGTGACGATGTTCGTGGCGGAATCGCCCACGCGATAGGCGGCTTGGGTAAGCTCCGGCGAGAGTCCTACCTGCATCAGGACAGGGACGAACACTGGCGCGAGCAGCGCCCACTTCCCGGAGGCGGACCCGACGAGCAGGTTCACCACCGCGCTCAGTCCGATGATGCCTCCGATCGTCATCATCCCGGGCAGGCCCAGCGCCTTGAGGAACTCCGCGCCTTCGACGGCGAGCAGCGCGCCCAGGTTGGACTTCGCGAAGGCCGCAGTGAACTGGGCACAGAAGAAAATCATCGTGAGGTAGTAGCCCATCGTGGACATGGCCTTGCTCATGCCCGCGATGATGTCGCGGTGGCTATGGACGGTACCCGCGACATAGCCGTAGACGGTGCCCGGTATGAGGAACAGCAGGAAGATCAGAGGGATCATCGACTGCATCAGGGGGGCCGAGAAGGAACTCAGCTGGCCGTTCGGCGCGCGCAGCGGGGAGTCCGCAGGCAGGACCGCCATGAACAGCACGAGCACGCCCAGCACCATGGTGGCGAGCCCGGCCCATACCCCGGTTCGTTCCTGGCTCGAGAGTGCTTCCGACTCGACACTGTCGGAGCCCTCGCCGTCGAGACGGGTTCCTTGGAGCCGCGGCTCGATCACGCGGTCGGTCAGGATCCAGCCGACGGCGATCACCAGCACGCTCGACACGCTCGTGAACAGCCAGTTGCACAGCGGGTTGACCTCGCGGCTCGAGTCCAGGATCTGCGCAGCCGACTGCGTGAAGCCCTGCAGCAGCGGGTCGATGGCCGACGGGATGAAGTTTGCGCTGAAGCCGCCTGACACCCCGGCGAACGCGCAGGCTATGCCCGCGAGGGGGTGTCGCCCTGCGGCGTGGAAGATGACGCCTCCCAGGGGGATCACAAGCACGTAGCCCACGTCCGCGGCGGTGTGGCTGATGATCGCCACTAGCAGCAGCATGGGGGAGAGCAGGCTCCGGGGCGTGATCCCGACCAGGCCCTTCAGGCTGGCGCGGATGAATCCCGTGTGCTCGGCGACGCCGACTCCAAGCAGCGCAACCAGAACGACCCCCAGCGGCGCGAAGCCGGTGAACGCCGACACCATGTTCGCCAGGAAGGCGGCGAGGCTCGGCCCTGACAGCTGGTTCTGGACAGTGAGCGCCCTTGCGCCGTCCTTGGCGGGAACGGTGAATTCGTGCCCCGCCAGAAGCCACGATGCGATCCAAACTGCAATTAGGGCTATTACGAAGAGCGCGGCCGGGTCCGGCAAGCGGTTGCCCACTTGCTCGACCCAGTGGAGCGCGCGTTCGAGCCCGGTCCGGCGTTGCTGACTAGAATCACCCGAAGTTGCCATAGCAGGAGCAGGGCTCCAGTATAGTGGCGCTCGGTGGCAGCGCGAACGCGTTGACGGGCCTCATTGCTTCGGCCACGCTAGGCTCCCTGGCCGGCCCTGGATCCTCAGAACCACGTGGCTGGCATTGCTTGCGGCGCACGACCGCAGGCCCTGAAGCCCAGTGTGCGGATCGGAAGAGATGCCGTCACGGACTAGGAACCCTTCGGCACGGGGCGGAAAACCACAGGGACTGAATGGAGCCTCTGGATTGCCAAAACTGGACGGCCATTCGTCATTCGGGCAGCATGGTTGAAGAATGCCATTCTGCATAGTTTGAAAATATGTCAATTTGATGGTTGTGAGCCATGCAAGAACACCTAAGCTGAAGCCCCTCCTTGATGCACTCCCGCCAGGATTCGTTGTCGATACGGCGTGGCTTAAGGCACGGGGTATCAATGCGAAGTCCATTCATGACTACGTCGCGCGTGGATGGATCGAGCGAGTCGTTCGGGGAGTCTACCGCCGTCCGCTGCCGACTGGCAACGAGGCAGACAGACTGTCTTGGCAGGTAGTTCTCCGCTCGCTTCAGCGCCTAAAGGGGTGCAACGTGTACCTAGGAGGGGAGAGCGCTCTGGAACTGGCTGGTCATGTCCACTATCTGAGCCTGGGAGGCACCCAGCGTGTTCATCTCTCCGGTGATGCGCCCTCATGGGTTAAGCGTCTGCCTGCAACGGAACAGATAGCCTTGCATCGAGCCACGTTGTTCGGTGGCGATCCGGTGGGTGTAGACGATGCCGATGCCCTAGGCAGTCAGGGCGGATGGGCCATGGATGACTGGCATTGGCCTATCAGGGCATCGTGCCCCGAGCGAGCGATCCTCGAGGCCATTGATGAGCTGCCCGGCAAGGCGAGCTTCGAACGGCTCGATCGGACATTCGAAGGCTTGGTGAGTCTGCGGCCGAAGCGGCTCATGCCCATCTTGGCTGCCTGCCGAAGCGTCAAGGTCCGGCGGCTGTTCTTCGTCTTCGCGGACCGGGACGCACACGGCTGGCGAAGATTCTTGGAAACCGAGCGGATTGATTTCGGAACCGGGCCGCGGGCGCTTGTTCGGGGCGGACGGTTCCACCGGACCTATCGCGTCACCCTTCCCGAGTTTCTCGTGGCGCGGGAGCCGATAGCCGCGGACGGCGATGCTTGATTGCGGCGTAGCGCAGGTTCTCCTGCTGGTCGCCGTGCCGCCGGGGGTTGCGAAGGAATTGGCATTCGCTCTCAAGGACGGCACCGCCATCGACCCGTTCTTCCGTGGACGCTAAGCCTGGCGCTTGATGTCGGCCTCGCCGGTCCTCCGCCCGCAAGGTCGGCCTTGGGATCCAGCCTTACAGGACCTGCGCCTCTCGCAGCACGCGACCGCGAAGCTCCGGGTGCAGGCAGTTTACCGTCACCACATCGACACGCCGTCCAAGAAGGTCTTGGACGTCCATTAGCAATCCGCCGAGAGCCAAACCCGACTTGCCTGCCGGGAGGGTCACCAACAGATCGACATCGCTGTTGGCATCCGCGTCGTCCCGTGCCATCGAACCAAACACGCGTACGCTGTCAAATCCGTGCTCCTTCGCTAGGGCCCGGATCTCGGCGCGGTGAGATTCGATCAACTCATGCATGGGCTCGACTCGCCCGCTCTAGGCCCTACTGTCCCGGACTCACGCGAGACCGCTGCCCTGCCCATCGGTGACTATATCAGCGGGCTCCAACCCACGGGCGGCCCGGACGATCGTCCGTCTCCGCGTGAGGTTGAACCGCAGCCCTCGAATTCCACGCCAGCTCAAGTACCTTGTTTGCCGGCTCGGTACACGATCGGAGCGGGCGTGGACGACTCGCCTCCGTGACGATGGCTGAATGCCATCCGCCGTGGATGCACGCGTTTAGATCTCCGGCCATACCCCGCTCGCAGGCCGGAGCGGACATAGTGCCCGGCGCGCCGCGCTGAAAATATCTGAGTGTAGGGCTGACACTCAGATTGCGGTTGCCTGCGCAGTCTGCCGAGGAGACACGCAGCCGGTCGTTCTCGTTCCATCAGGAGACGGTGAATCGGCCGGAAACGGGCCCGCGAACCTGGGAGAGCGCGGCCATTGCAACTTGATGTGGCGACTCCAGCCGCTTTCGCAAACGAAGGCATTCACTCTTGTTGCGGCTCCGCCGCCGCACGTTCTCTCGTCCGCGTCTTGTCGAATCGAGCACGAAGCTTGGGGTCGAGCGATGACAGGAGCCCCTAGCGACAGTGGCGTTCAGACACTGCTGGTGTATGCTAGTCGCGGTTCGAAGTGGGATGCGTAGGTGACGCTCCGGAGTAAAGGGGTCCGGGGTTGTGCCATGGAAGCCTTTATCGCTTCCGGCATTTTATGCTTCATCCCACTGGAACCCTGAGGAATTGACCATGCGAATCAGAATCTGTTCTTGCCTCGCTTCTGCCTTGCTGCTCTCCAGCCTGCCCGCCTTCGCCCAACAAGACCAAGGGGTGATCACGGGCACGATTGCCGACGCCACCGGAGCCGTCATACCCGGAGCCGCGGTCACGATCCGGGAGACCAATACCGGCATCACCGTTGAGAAGCAGGCGAACGCCAGCGGTACGTATGTCTCCGGGCCTCTTCGGGTAGGCATGTACGAGATCTCAGTGGCGACCGAGGGGTTCAAGAAGGCCGTGCGGTCAGGCGTCGAGATCCACGCCGGGGACCGCATTGGCCTGGACTTTGCCCTCGAGATCGGGAACCTGGTCGAGGTCGTGGAAGTGACCGGCTCGACGCCGCTGCTGCAGACCGAGTCGGCCACCCTGGACTACACCGTCGAGCGACAGCAGATCGAGGACCTGCCGATTAGCGGCCGCAACTATCAGTCGCTCGCGTTGCTGACGGCAGGCGTCGCCCCCGAGATCGGCGGGCGCGACCGCGGTCCGCTGGGCGACGCGCGGCTTGGCGGGGGCTTCGTGAGCCACGGCCAGCAGGTCGGGCAGAACAACTTCCTCATCGACGGCATCGACAACAACTCGACGATCATGGGACAGCAAGACCGCAAGGCCCAGGCGATGATCCCCTCGATGGACGCGGTCCAGGAATTCAAGATCCAGACCAGCAACTACTCGGCGGAGTACGGCCGTAACGCCGGCGCAGTCGTCAACGTGACCATTCGGGGCGGCACGAACCAATTCCGCGGCAGCGCCTACGAGTTCATGCGGAACGACTTCTTCGATGCCCGCGAGGCCTTCGCCCGCAACGACCGCGACGGCGACGGAAAGGCTGATCCGGAGGTCTTGCGCCAGAACCAGTTCGGCGCCACCTTCGGCGGGCCGATCCAGAAGAACAAGGCTTTCTTCTTCGCCAGTTGGGAGGCTTGGAAGCTGCGCAAGTCGCAGTCCGACATCGTGGTCGTGCCGACCCAGGCCGAGAGTTCGGGCGACTTCAGCCAGACGCCGGGGCTGGCAGAGCTGAGAGATCCCCTGGGTGACCCGTTCCCGAACAAGGCGATCCCGGCAAACCGGTTCGATTCATCGTTCGAACAGCTGGTGTCGTTGTATCCGAGCCCGAACTTCTCCGACAACACCCGGCGGAACTTCGTCAATAACCCGCCTTGGCAGACCGACCGGGATCAACTCGATTTCCGCTACGACCACACCCTTTCGCCCAGCGACAACTTCTTCGTCCGCTACAGCCATTACCGCTACGACAACCTTCGCGCCGCTCCGCTGCCCGGAATCGCGAGGGGCGGCGTGGGCAACGACCGCGGCCTCGACGACAACGACGGCGATCATTTGGCCGCTTCCTGGACACACGTCTTCTCGCCTACGAAGATCAACGAGGTTCGCCTTGGCTACAAGTGGCTGAAGGTCAACAAGGTCCAGCCGGCGCCGCCGCAATCCGAGCTCAACGCCCAGTTTGGCCTGAAGGGCCTGAACGAGGATCCTTCGATCCGGGGCCTGCCCCGCATCCAGCTCACCGGCGGCCTGTCTCACCTAGGCCTGGGCGGCAGCCCCAACCTGCCCAACGGCAAGGTCAGCCAGACCTGGCAGTTCGTCGACAATCTCACCGTCATCCGCGGCAACCACAGCCTGAAGATGGGTGCCGACATACGGCACGACTTCGCCGACATCCTCGGCTCCCAGCAGGCCACCGGGACGTTCCGCTTCAACGGAAGGTACACGCGCATCGCGCTCGGCGACGCCCTGCTGGGCTGGGTTGACCGCGGCACCTCGGGAACGACGATCGACGCGGACATGACATTCGACAGCTACATGTTCTACTTCCAGGACGACTGGAAGGTCACGCCGAACTTCACCCTGAACCTGGGAATGCGCTATGAGCTGACGACGCCCTACATCGAGCAGCAGGATCGCATGAATCGGGTCGAGTTCGACCCGGGACCGGACTTCGGCCGGGTGATCCGGGCCGGTGAGCTGGGCAGCGGAATCGCGGACCGTGCGCTGATCAGCCTCGATAGGAACAACTGGGCACCGCGTATTGGTTTCGCCTGGCAGCCCGGCGCCGCATGGACGATCCGTTCCAGCGGCGGGGTATTCTACGGCGGATCGCAGGGTCTAGGAGCCAGCGCCCGGATGCTGCGCAACTTCCCGTTCGTCGCTGCCGTCAACGCGCGAGGCAGCGGGTCGGTGCCGGTCTTCCTGCTGCAGGACGGATTCCCGTCCGACTTCCTTGGCGACCTGAACGCACCAGTCCAGTCGGTGAGCGACCTCCCGAATAACTCGGTCATGCGCACTTGGTCCAAGGAGTTCCCGCTGCCGATGGTGTACCAGTGGAACTTCAGCGTGCAGCGCCAGCTCAACGAGTCGATGGCGCTGACGACAGCGTACGTGGGCTCGTCGTCGACCAACATCCAGTTCTCCTATAACCTCAATGCCCCGGGAATCGGACCGTCGAGCACCGAGCGCCAGCGCCGGCTCTACTTCCCCTCGCTGAACGGCCTGACTTACCGCACGCCCGCCGCGCACGCTTCCTATAACGGCCTGGAGACGACCCTGACGAAGCGCTTCTCCCAGGGATTCACCTTCACCAGCGCCTATACCTGGTCGCGCGCAATGAGCCAGACGGCAGAGCTCTTCGTCGGCGGCGACAACGGGGGCCCGCAGGACAAGACCTGCTTCTCCTGCGAGCGCGGGCCTTCCACCAACGACACCAACCACCGCTGGGTGAACAGCTATATCGTGAACCTGCCGTTCGGCCGGGGTCAGAAGTACCTCAGCCGCGGCGGCGTGCTCAACGCCATCTTCGGCGGCTGGCAGATGACGGGCATTGTCAGTGTGCAATCGGGTCAGTACTTCGACCTGACACTGGCCAACCCTATCGCGAATCTCGGCACCAATGGCGTTGGTGCCTGGCGTCCGAACGTCATCGGCGACCACCGGCTGAGCAACCCGACGCCCGACCGATGGCTTAACACCGCAGCGTTCGAGACTCCGCTCGACGCCAGCGGCAACCCGACGTTCGGGAACCTGGGTCGCAATTCGCTCCAGGAAGACGGCATCTTCAACTGGGATGTCGGGCTGATGAAGAACTTCGACATCACCGAGCGGGTCAAGCTGCAGTTCCGATGGGAGGCGTTCAACGTCACCAACCATCCGTCCTACGGCACGCCGAACACGAACCTGTCAAGCCCGGACGTCGGGAAGATCACAAGCACTCTGGGGCTGCCTCGTCAGCAGCAGCTCGGCCTGCGCGTCAGCTTCTAGGTCTAGGAGCCTGCGGCCAAGCCTAACGGAGTGGGCATGGCCGCAGGCTCGGAGTGCCGGAGGCGTTCTCGGGGCTGGGGCCAGCATTTCGGTTGTCGGAGTGAGGCCTGTGCCGCATGCTCGTCAGTAGCTGCAACCACGCGTGCAGGGTAGGTTGCTGGACTTCGGCCGCGGGCGGTGCGAAACGATGCCTCCCTTTACCCGGACGCGTCACCGTCGAGTAAACGCTGTTTGCTGCACGTGGACATCGACCGGCTTCCACAGCCTCCTCTCCTTGTACCGCTGGTACTGCCCTTGGTCGGCCTCCGGGTTGACGGTCGGCATCTGCGCTCCGACCGAATCACGCCACGCGCGTAGCTTCGCCCGAAGCTGGCGTGCTGTGTCCGGCATCGCGCTAGCGAGATCGACTGTCTCACTGATGTCGTCGCGGACGTTGTAGAGTTCCGTGTGCCAGTCCTCGTAGAACTCGACGAGCTTGAACGGCCCGTCCCGCACCGCTCCGTAGGGAGTGCAGGTAATGATCGGTGTGTGAGCGTTGTAGTGCGGGTAGTGCCAGTAGATGGGTCCCCGGCGGAAGTCCTTGTCGCCCTTGAGTAGAGGGGCCAGGCTCTTGCCGTCCACGGTTGCCCCCGCATCGATCTCAGCGATGTCGAGCATCGTCGGGAACAGGTCGACGCTGGTCACGGGCTCTTCCACGACGAGCCCTTCCGGCTGTCCGGGCCATCTCACGATCAGCGGGACACGCACCCCTCCTTCCCAGGCAGTGCTCTTCTCCCCTCGAAGCGGCAGGTTCGATGTGATCCGGCCCTCCTTCGACAGGCCTCCGTTGTCGGAGAAGACGATGACCACGGTTCGTCGCGCTAGGCCCAATTGCTCGAGTTTCGCGGTCACTGCGCCGACGCTCTGGTCCAGCCCTTCGACCATGGCCGCGTATTCCGGATTCGTCTGGGAACCTCTCGGCTGCTTGCGGCGGTATTTCTCGACGACCTCCGGTCTTCCTTGGATTCTAGTGTGAACCGCGTAATGCGAGAGGTAGAGAAAGAACGGCCGATCTCCGTGGCGGTCGAGGAAGTCCTCAGCCTCGCGGGTGAGCCTGTCGGTCAGGTACTCGCCGGGACGTTCGTCCGGGAACGGTCGCCATCCCAGCCGGGCTATCTTCTCGGCTGGCCAGTATGGCGGGAACATGCTGCCGTGCGAGCCCGCGTGGCTGCCCCCCACGCTGATCTGGAAGCCGTGATCCTCAGCCCACCAGCCCTTCTGCCCCAGATGCCACTTGCCGATCGAGGCTGTTACGTAGCCGGCCCCCGCCAGCTCCTCGGCAATCGTGGTTTCGTCGTGACGCAGGTAGTTCGTCCACTTCGGGATGTTGAGCTTCGCACCCGGCGGTGTCCGGCCGGGAATCCAGTCGGTTACGTGGGTTGACGCCGGATACTTGCCCGTGAGGATGCTCGCTCGCGTGGGCGAGCACGAGTTGCCCGCCGCGTAGGCATCGGTAAAGCGTGAGCCCTCGGCGGCCAGGCGATCGATGTGCGGTGTCTCGTAGTAGGTGCTCCCGTAGCTGCCCAGATCCCGCCATCCCAAGTCGTCCGCGAGGATCAGGACGAAATTTGGTTTCTTGGCGGCAACAGGGCACGTTCCCACGGAGGCGGCAATGGCAAGGCGGAGGATGGCCGACCTGTACCGCTCACTGATCATGGCGTGCGCTGCTCCCGCCAAGCATGGATTGGGCCGAAGCCTTCCGGACGTCCGACATGATTGCTCTGTCGGAGGATACTCCTGGCCATCTGCCCCGGCTGGCCCTCGAGTCGGCTGGCGACTGACTCGAGGGCACTCCTGACCCTGCTCGTCAGGTGGGTCTGCCCGAGGCCCAATGCCGCGGATCGCAACTTCCGGCGGGACCGGAAGACCCGCAGCCATTGACCTCGCTCGCGTGCAGCCCTTGGAGCGGGCCCTCCTACCGGAGTCGAGCCGTTAGCGAGCTCACTGACCGACGATCCAGTCGATCGGCTTGCCTTCGACACCATCGAGTTCAGAGTAGGCGATTCCAGCCAGCTCGAGCATGGTCGGAGCGATGTCGCTCTGTGTGATTCCCGGCGTGTCTCGCGCTTCCCCCCGCGCCGGAGTGTCCGGGCCGATCGCAGCGATCCAGACCAGATCCGCACCCTCCACGTTGGCTCCGTGCCCGTGCCAGTCCTCGGGAGTTGACCCCCTCCCGTGGTCCGTTGCAACCAATAAGGTCGTCGTTCCTTGATAGGTCGAATCGCCCTGCAGAATCTCCCACAACCGGCTCAAGCAGGCGTCGAAGTAGCGAGCCGTCTCGAGGACTCGATCGTAGCGACGGTTGTGCGCCCAATCGTCCGTCTCGCCAAGCGCGATGTACAGCACCCGAGGCTTGACCGTCCTCAAGTACTCGATCGCCAGTTCGAAGGTCACGTAGTCGTGGCGCACGCTTCGCCACGGCGTGAGGATGTCGAATTGCAGCTTGCTCAACTGCGTCAGGCGATCGGTGGGCTCTTCCGCCTGGACCCGCTGGTAGCCTGCGTTGATGAAGACGCTCCCGGGATCGTGTGCTCCGATGCCCCTGAATACGCCCCACGAACCGAACAGGGCGACCTTCCGCTTCGGCAGCTGCCACCGGCTTTGGAGGATCTCGAGAACGGTGCGCGACGGATTTGGGCGGAGGTCGTTGCTGTCGATGACGTCATCTTGAGGCTTTCCCGTAAGGATCTCGGAATATCCGGGGTAGGAGAACCGATGTCGATTGCGCAGAGTGACCGCGGCGTCCCGCTCGGCATTGCCGAGGATCACGCCGCCTTTCGCGACCTCGTCCCACAGGAACGGCATCAGGCGTTGCCGCCTTCGCTCCGGCGAATCTGCCCACAGCGACGCGCGGAGATCCTCAGCGTCGCTCATCCCAGTGTCTTCCCGGTCCATCAACACGGGATCGATGCCGCGAAAGACTTCCTGCCAACGCAGCCCGTCGGCCGTGACCAGGACGAGGTTCGTGGTCTTGTAGTCAGCGGCTGCGAGCAGGGCCGGGCCCGCCAGCGCGACGAGGGCAAGCAGGAACTTCCCTTGAACCCAATCGGGGACTCCACCCGCCGAACCGCGCCAGCCGGCCTTGCTGCGGACGGCAACTCTTGATTCTTGGGATCCGATCGGGCGCGACGGAATCAAACGGACACGGCGCATCGAAGCCTCTCTCAAGTCTCGGGTACAGCTTCCATGAGCAGCGCCAAGGCGTTCTTGAGGCCCTCGTCCCCGGGGCTCGAGCCCTTGTAGTGTCCCAGCCTTACGACGACCAAGTCGTGGGAGGGAATGATGAAGGTCTTCTGGTTCCCGGCTCCCGCCATGTAGTACGCGTCTCTCGGTATCGGGTACGCATCCCTGCCGTTGATCCAGAAGAAGCCGCCGTAGATGGGGCGGCCGTCGGCTTCCCATGCCGGCGCCGGCGTGCTGACGAACTCCACGAACCCTTCGGGCAGGACACGCTCGCCCTGCCAAACACCGTCCTGCAGGTACAGGTTGCCCAGCCGTGCCCAGTCGCGTCCGGTTCCGAACTCATAGCCTTGGATCAGGAAGTTTCCGTAGGGGTCGGTCTCCATCACCATGTCGCGAATGCCGATCCTGTCGAATAGCTCCCGCTGGGGAAAGGAGTGGTACTCATCCCCTCGCCCTTCGACGCCGAGCCGCACCAGGTAGTTCGTTAGGACGGGATCGCAGTTCCGGTAACGCCCGACGGTGTTCGGTGGCCACTGCTGGGGCCTCGTTGCAGCCCACTGGAATGAGTCCATGCCGCCCGTGTAGAGATAGAGATGGTCAGGGTATCCCATGGCAGGGTCATACTCCGGATCTCCTCGGTTCACGCAGCGGATCCCGCTCGACATCCGCAGGATGTCCGCGATCCGGATCTCTGCCCGTGGATCTCCGTCACCCTGCCACTCGGGGACCGGCGCTGGCGCCCAGAGGTCGTAGACCCCCTGCTGGATCAGGACTCCCATCAAGCTCGCCGTCAAGCTCTTGCCCATCGACCAGCTCTCCAAAGGCGTGTGGAGGTCGAGCCCCTCGCGGTAGCGCTCACCGACAATCCGCCCGCGCCAGGTGACGACAAATGCGGCGGTCAGGCCCTCTGCCGGCTCGAAAGCAGCGTCGACGGCGGCCCTCACCTTCGCCTCGTCGAGTTCCGCGGGGAAAGACCCTTCGGGCAGCGCGTCGCCCATGGGCCATGCCTGTTCGTCCGGGTCAGGAAGCGTGCTCTTCACCTCCACCGGCTCGAATTGGAGCTGGTCCTCTCCGAGAGGCAGGGTCACGCAGCCTTGATCACCTAGGAATCTCGCCGTGCGCACGACGCCGTCCGGAAGTGTCAGGTGCACCATCTGGTTCTCCGTGTCGATCTCGCGGGTCGTCACTTTCGAGCGCTGGTCGTAGTCGCTAGTGAAGTAGCCGATGTTCTCGGCGGCGAAATCGGCATCAAGCCCCGTGACGAACACGGCCGAGCACAGGATCTTGGCGAAGCCGGCGGTGTGGTGATGGAGTGGGTCGCCTGGCGGGGGTTCCCATTCCGTGGGCAGCTCCAATGACTTGCCACGTGCGACGAGTTCCTCAGCCGCGGGCAATGCAGAGGATGACGCGGATGATTCCGTGTCCGGGTTCTCCCCCACGCAGGCGAGCGAGGCGAGTACGAGGAGCCCTGCTGTGAGAGGGCCAACGCGGCTTACCAGCCACTCTCCCGATCGTGTGGAGCCCTCGCTCTTGCAGGGATCGATCTTGTCCCACCTGCCGGGCTTTCGAGACGCGTGCGCCGACGGGTGCGGGCACTCAAGGCAATCGTCAAGTCCCCATGCGGCGACGCCGCCGGAGAATTGCGGTGGCGGGGCGGGCGAGTACGAAGGATGCAATTGAAGGCCTGCGGCTGGGCCGGGGGCATACTGGCGATGCGGCTGGCCGGGCAATGGCGTAGCAATTTCCCGGCTGTCCGGGGCGGGTCCATGCTAGCAGCTAGTGCAAGGAGCCGCAGCCACTCCACGTCAGGCCTCGGTGCCGCCAACTGCCTCGGTGTCGCCCGCAGGCTGGGCGGTGTGCCGTGTCAAGCATGCCATTCCCATGACGCACGCTTCTGCCCACTGCCGGAATCGGACGGCCTCGGACGGCTGGGTCTGTGGACGTGGTCTTCCAAGCGCTACTCGAGGAACGTCACCCGCTCGGCAGATGGAGCATGCCATTCGGACTGGCAGCCGTCAGAAGGTGGGTAGTAGCGGAGAACTGATCCGCAGGCAAGATGCGACGCTTCCGATTCGCGTCGACATTGCCGCCCTCGCTCGGGAAAAGCAGTCAACCCATCATATGCCCGGTCAAGGCTTAGATTCCACGCAACTTCGACAGGATCAGAGTCAGGTGATCAATGAGCCCTCACGGCTCGCGGTTTGGGCGAGACATGCGCCGGAGCAGACAACGTCAAGTGCTGATAGATCCACCTTGTATGCGGCCAGTTCAGCAGCAAGCTGCACTTCACCGGCCCTTCGCAGTGGACGGACGCGCAACAGGCGGGGAGCGTACTCACTCGCGCGATCGCGTGGCGCGATCTCCACCCGCGCCGCTACCAACCGCAGTCACCGTGTCAATCCGCTAGGTGGGTCCAGCGCTGATGCCGCGGCCCTGCCATCTGACGCGGCGCCGTCGGCACCGAAGAGATTCGTCAAGGCCTGGTGGCTTCATCTTCGCGGCATGTCCGCTCCGGAATTGACTTGATTCGAACCCATCTGAAACCGCCGAGTGCCTCCGCACCCTGGGTGCCTTCTGGAGGTCGCTCCTCCCGAATCTCTC
Source organism: Bryobacterales bacterium (assembly GCA_965263255.1). Taxonomy (GTDB): domain Bacteria; phylum Acidobacteriota; class Terriglobia; order Bryobacterales; family UBA6623; genus VXMF01. The sequence continues at coordinate 2,827,404 of CBDHHA010000008.1, read as the reverse complement.
GCAGCTTGGCGACTTGATCCTGGTGCAGGCCAATCGCCTTGATTGCCTCCCGGACTGCGCCGTCGACGGCCTCGCGATGCGGCTGGACTAGACCCAGCAGAACTGCTCCCCCGAAGGCCTTCGAGTCGGCCCCGGCCGCCCTGACCTCTTCGAGTTTGGCTCTTTGCTCGGGACTCAGCACTGCCATCAGCTTTGCGGTGATCCCTTGACGCCATTGCCTGCGGGCTGGCATTTCATTGGTGAACGGAGCAGGCTGCGCCGCGCCCTGTGTGCCTTCTGAGGGTCGCTCCCCCCGAATCTCTCGCAGCTTGCCGACCTGATCTTGGTGCAGGCCAATCGCCTTGATTGCCTCCCGGACTGCGCCGTCGACGGCCTCGCGATGCGGCTGCGCTAGACCCAGCAGTACTGCTCCCTCGAGAGCCTTCGAGTCGGCCCCGGCCGCCCTGACCTCTTCGAGTTTTGCCCTTTGCTCGGGATTCAGCACTGCCATCTGCTTCGCGGTGATCCCTTGACGCCATTGCCTGCGGGCTGGCGTTTCATAGGTGAACGTAGCAGGCTGCCGCTCGAAGCAGGGTCCGAAAGCACCGGGCGCCGGGATGATGGTTTTGCCGTCCACGATGATGTCGGTGAACTCTTCGACCGCTTCCCGCCCCAGGCTTTTGGCGATCAAGTCCTTCCATCGGTCATGATCGAACAGCAAGTCTCCCCCCCCTGAGCGCTTGGTAACGATTTCCCGCACGAACGAGTGCAGGTCCTCCACACCGTTGCTGGCGGCACGGATCCGGGAGTCGAGGTGTGCGAAATACAGTGCTCCGCGTTGGTTGTACGCAAGGCGCACCTGCCTGTCTTGGGATCCTGCCTCCGCGATCCGATCGGCGGACCAGTTGCGTGCCGGGTTCGTGTAATAGGCTCGCGCTAGGGCGTTTATTGCGTCTCCATACTCGTCCACCGTCCGGAATCCGCCCGTCATGGGCAGCAGGATCTGGTAGTAGGTGGTCAGGCCCTCGCTAAACCAGTTGCTAATCCCTCTGGGCCTCTGGATGTTCCCGACCCAGTGGCGGATCATCGCCTGAACAAAGATTTGCCGACGCATCGCGGCTCTACCTAGACCGGAAATCGACGGGTTGTGCGAAAGCACCAAGAAGTTCGACCGCGACAGGATGTGGGATCTCGGCAAGGCCGAGGCTCTGCGGCCGGCTGAACCGAGCATGCGCATGAAAACGCGGTAACGCGGGCGCGGGTCCAGATACTCGAAGAATTCACCGAGGTATGTGTAGGCTTCGGCCGCCCACTGCATCTCGCGTGCCGGGTCGAAGGGCAAATCCCCGAGCCACGAAGCGCTGAATCCATTGGCGTTTCCCGAGGCGGGATAACGCTGCAACGGGCCGGCCATGTACCAGCCCGGCAGCAGCTTGGCCGGCGACCCATGAACTTTGAACGAGCCTGCGCCAAAGGAAGTAATGCCTGCCGAGCCCGGTGGCAGCGAGCTCAGGTCCCATTCCACGCGTGAGGTCGTGGATGTAACGTTCTCAGGCACTACCAGAAAGTCCGAGCCGGCTCCACTGACGCCACCGGCGGACGGGCGTATGGCGGACGGGGTGTCGAACGTCGGCGGCCGGAGCCTCTCATCCATCTCGACTGTGGAGCGATAGGTGATGGTCACGGGAAAGTGGACGCTACGGTCTGCCCGCCAGTGCCGGAAGTAGGGGCGACCCCATGCTGCGCGCGGGTCATCCGCATGCGTCAACGGGATCGCCCCCTTGCTGTCGCTGGCCCTGAGTTCCCTGACGCGGTAAGCGCTGCCCGGGTTCCCGCCATAGGCTACGGGTGCCCTGACGCTGAATGGGCCGGAATCGGGAACCAGTGACCCGTGGATTACCGAATGGACTTCTATCGCCGCGACTTCGCCGCCTTCTTGGACTGGCCGCAATGTGACCTCAAAGTGGTCGCTGCGGCAAGACGCCACGGCAAGGACCAGTGCAGCCAGCAGCGCTGCGCCGGCCAGGGTCCATCTGTATCTCATGGGACGGCTTGGCGGATCGGATGCGGGCAAGTCGCTTGCAATCGCGCCGCGGTTCTCGGGGCCCATGCACGGTGCATTCCCCGATTGGTACTTCAGTGTCGGGGCCCTGCCTCGCAAAGCGCCTTTATGAGCGACGGTGTGTTCCGCACCCCCCATTGGTTCAGTAGGTCATCTTACCCCGCGCCCCGCACACAGTGTGAGTGAAGCTTGAGTAATCAGTGCGCCGTAAGGCGGTTGCCAAGTCTTGGGGGAAATCCCGGTACGGCATCACCTGCGGACCGGAGCCGTATTCAGCCCCTTACTGGCGAACCTGTACCTGCACTATGTGCTGGACAAGTGGTTCGAGCAGGAGGTGCGACCACGCCTGACGGGGCGCTGCCAACTGGTGCGCTATGCCGATGATGCCGTGATGCTCTTCGAGAACGAGCAGGACGGCCAGCGCGTGCTGGCTGCTCTGGGCACGACTGGACCGGTATGGGCTGAAGCTCCATCCGGCCAAGACGGGGTACCTCGACTTCCGACGGCGGCCCGGCGGGCGGGAATGCCGCGCGACTTTTGACTTTCTGGGCTTCACTCACTACTGTGCGTTGCGGAAAGGCTATCTGGTCGTGCGACAGACGGCCCGACGGTTTGCCCGTGCGCTACAAGCTGTGAGCCATTCAGCGTGGGGACGCGGTGCCGGGGTGTTGCGTTATCAGGCCGGAGGGATTGGCTCGTAGCGTGAGCTTGCCAGCAAGTGCCGTGGGAGGCTCGTCGGAAGGTCGCCGACCGGCCTGCGCTGGCGCTGCTCGTCCATCCGCCAAGCGCCCAGGGATCGAGATCCCGGGGCGGCTCTCCGCGGTTGCGGGCGCAGGCGGCGAGATATGTAGGGATTGAGGCCGTTGATGCGCACCGTCGCGAGCACGCCGAACAGCAGCCCGGTCGATCTCGCTGCTTGCGGTCCGCCCGAGGACGGCAAGCGTTGTTGTCGAGCGGCACCCGGGGATTGCGCAAGAACACCCCCAGTTCCCGTGTCTTACAAGCGCGCCAGCGGTGCACTTTGGGCCTCCAGCCAGCCACCTTGCGGCCAGGGTGCGGGCGATGCCAGAATCGCCTGGGAGCCGATGGCGCGCTCTCTGGAAGAGGGCTTCCAAGTCGAGTTCTTTCTGGCTGGCGGAAGGTCGGCTCCTGCCCGGTCAAGGGGCAGGTCGGGCTTCCAGGCCTGACGCACCTTGGCCAGATGGAAGACGGTGCCGGAGCGTTCCATCGTGCAATTCCGTTCCGCCTTGCGAAAATCCCGTTGATGCGCCCAACAGTACTGGCAGGGACTTGTAGGCACTCCAGCGGTCTGTACCAGGTTCCCGCAACTATGCTGCCCGAGGGCGCGCCGCGTGTCGGCACGCATGCGCAGTGGTTCGAGGCAGGTCCACAGCCAGAACAGCGGCTTGACCACTCCTTCGGGTTGTTCTGCCCCTCGATGTACTGCACGGGCCAGGACGTGTCGGCCTGGGCCACGGCTGCCTCCGACTGGCGCCGGGCGATGGCCCGGTCGATCCTCGAACTGCCCGGCCATGCGCTCGCAGACCCTGCGAGAGCGAGATCCCGTGCGGACGGGCCCGGAACTCTTCGAGACACCTGCAGCAGGAACCAGGCCAGCGCGTCGCCGAGCCGCGGGGCCGGCGGTGGCCGCTCTGGGCGGCGAATCCTCCGACTCGTAGATCCACTATCCTTGGTCCCGCTGCGGACATACGCTGGCAGCTCGGGCAACACCGTTCTGAGATCAGCTGCAGTCCGGCGCGACGTCCACACGCGGTACCCCGGCTTCCGGCCCCGCTTCCGGGCCCGCTTCTTGCGGTCGTTCCGGCCGCCGCCGGCTGGCGGCGAATCGTCGCTTGACGGCCTCGGCCTGCTGCCATCGTCGCCGGACCCGTCTCCGGCACCCTCCTCCGCGCGGCGCCCTCTCGCTCTTGCGCCCGAACACGGTCCGCAGCGAGCCGTGCTTCCATGCGCCGACCGCAATTCCCCCTCCAGCGCTTCGGCTCTCGCCTGCGCTGCTGCCAACTCCTGCTGGTGCCTGCTGCCCGCGCACTCGCCATCCGCCTGCCCGCCTACCGCCTCGTCGCGGTCTGCCCGCGCAGTAGAATCCGCCGCCAGTCCCGCTGCAACGGGTACATCCATACCTGCTTGGGCGGCTTCGCCCGCGCCGCCCCGTCCTTCGTCCGCCCCGCCGTCTCCCCGATCCGCTGCCAGTTCGCCGCCCGGTAACACGTCCCCGCGTACTTCGTCGCATCCACGTACGACTCGCACAGAACCGGGCGGTACCCGGCAGCCGCTGCCAGTCCCCCGGCAGCTGCCGCACCGCCAGCCCCAGCGCGTGCGACTTCGGTACCTCAACCCAAGGCATCAACAGATAACGGGCGTTGCGCACGACGTCGCAGTGCTTGCGGTGCGTCCCCTCCTGAGCCGATCCAGCGGTCCCGGCAGGCCGGCCGCGAAGTCGAACAGCAGGCAGCCCAGCAGCCGCCCCCGGCAGTCGCGCAGCGTACCGTGCGTGGTTGCCGATCGGCTGGCGGTAGCCCAGCGGGTGATACCGCTGCACCCATTCGTTCCACTCGGCGGCCTCCTCCCCGCCGCCTGCCACGGCCAGCTGGACCGGCCTCAGCTCGGCCAGCGGCCCCGCGATGCCCGGCTGCGGGTCACTGCGCGCCCCGCTCTCGACCGGCTTCTGCAGCCCCCGCCCTCGGCCCTGGCGGGCCGGCAGGGTCAGGATGGAGAGCCGCTCGACTCCTCCAGCAAGCCGCGCGCCTGCTGGATGCGGTACCTGCCGGTCGGCGTGCGCCAGCCCAGATGCTCGCAGATGGTGTGCCCCAGCTCGGTTCGGCTCAGCTTGGGAAACAGGCCGACGGTCTCCTGAATCGCAGCGATCTGGCGGCGCGTCAGACGCTCGCCGCCGAACGTCGTGGAGCGGAGCTGCCGGATGCGGAGGTCCAACCAAGTCGTCCTTCACCCCTACCTTGGCAGGCCGCAGCGCCAAAGTCAAGCGGTGCCCACGCAATCCGGATGCAGCGTGCTGGTCAGGCCTCATTCACCGCCCGGCCGCAGGCAGAAGACCATCCACACTGAATGGTTACCTGTGAGCGAGCGGTGTCGAAGACACCGGCACGAAGCAGTGAGCGCCCAGCGAGACCATCTCGCGAGCGTGATTCGAGGCCATGCCAACTACTACGGACTCCGGGGCAACAGCGTGCGACTTGCTGGCTTCCGCTACCAAGTCACACGCATCTGGCGGAAATGGCTATCGCGTCGCAGCCGCAAATCGCGGTTGAACCGGGCCGACATGGGGGAGCCGCTTCGGCGGTATCCGCTGCCAGTGGCACGTGTGCAGCCTCCACGGATGCCTCTTCTCTTTGAGCGAACCTGACCTGTGAAGAACCGAGTGCGTTAGACGCGCACGCTCGGGTCCGTGAGGGGGGAGGCTCGGTAACGACCTCCCCTACTCTGCCGAAGCTGGGGCGCGACGACCGCCCATTGCCTTGGGCCTTTTTCCACTGCTTATCTTCGTCTTCCACCGCGTCGCCGTATACGGTAGCCCGCTCGTGCGCCTGCCCTTCAGAGTCGAGGGCCTCCAGGCGCTTCGACGGCAGATTCGCCAAGTTGTTTAGATCGAAGAATCCGGCTGGCTTCGGTACCGAGGCGACGAGTGCTAGGCTGAGCCGCGCCTGGCCGGCCCTTGCGTCGGCACCTGCCTCGTTCTTCGTAGCGTGGATCGATCTGCCTTGGGTGGCTCAGCTTGGGGCCTCGTTTGCGGCCGGCTAGAGTTGGTAGATTGGACTCGGGGCGGTCGCGTTTCCGCGCCGCTCGGCGGCTCTGTCCTTGCTATTGGAGCGAATTCCATGACCACAAACTCCGTTTGCCTTCCTCGTTGCATCTGGCTCTTGGGGTTGCTGCTGGCGGTCGAGAGCACGGCCCAGACGCCCATAGTCCAGCCCGGGGCCCCGGGCGAGCCGGCACGGCAACTCAGCGCTGACGCGGCGATCGAGATCGCTGAATCGCGCCACTCGCCGGACGACGTTCGCTTCGTGCACGACATGATCCCGCATCATCATCAGGCACTTGAGATGGCGGCGCTGGTGGCTGATCGGACGAACCGGAAGGAATTGATCGATGTTGCCGGACGGATCAACGCCTCCCAGGGGGACGAAATCGCCTTCATGCAGCAGTGGCTGCGCGACCGGGGCCAGCACGTGCCGGACCCGGCCGCGCACGATGCAATGCACACGAGCCACACGATGGCCGGAATGGCCACGCCGGAGCAGATGGCCGAACTCGCCGCGTCCGACGGCACGGCATTCGACCGGCTATTCCTCGAGCTGATGATTACCCATCACGAGGGCGCGGTGACAATGGTCCAGGAACTCCTCGATCAGCCGGGGTCGGCCTACGATCCGGTGCTCTTCGAGTTCACCTCTGAGGTCACGAACAGCCAGACCGCGGAGATCGAGCGCATGAATGCGCTGCTCGTCGAGTTGTCCCCGGACCCGCGCTCTGCGTTGTCTGCCGGTTTCCGCGATGCCGGACAGGCGCAGCTGAACCTAGCGCTCGTCGCCTCGTTACCGAAGCCGGCCGGATTCTTCGATCCAAGCAACCCGGCGAACCTGCCGCTGAAGCGCCTGGAGGCCCTCGACGCTGAGGGGAAGGCGGCCGAGCCGGCCACCGAAGGCGGTGACGAAACGGAAGACGAAGACAAGAGCGGCAAGAAATCCAAGGGCAAGGGGCGCTCGCCGCTCCTGAGCTTCTCCAACACTGACATGGCCTTTGCCGGCGACGTGTTGGTGGTCGGAAACTACCACGGCTTCAACATCTACCAGCTGCTGGACGGCGGACGGCCGGAACTGCGCAGCTCGGTGGTCTGCCCAGGTGGACAGGGCGACGTCTCGATCGTCGGCGACCTGCTGATCATGTCGGTTGAGCAGACGCGCGGGCGGCTTGACTGCGGGCTCCAGGGGGTGACCGAGGACGCGAGTCCAGAGCGCTTCCGCGGGCTGCGGATCCTCGATATCAGCGACATGACGAAGCCGGTACAGGTGGGCGCAGTCCAGACCTGTCGCGGCTCGCACACCCACTCGGTCGTCTCCGGAGGGGCAGACAGCGAGAAGATCGTCGTCTACAACTCCGGGACCGCATCGGTACGCGAGGAGGGCGAACTGGCGGGCTGCTATGACGAGTCTCCCGGCGACGACCGCACAGCGTTGTTCCGCATCGATGTGATCGAGATTCCGGTTGACCGCCCTTCCGAGGCACGCATCGTCCACTCGCCGGCGGTCTTCGCCGATCCCGAGACCGGGGTCCTGGCCGGGCTCTGGAGGGGCGGAGACCACGGGGACGACACCCAGAGGAGTAGGCGGACCGACCAGTGCCACGACATCACAGTCTTTCCCGAGCGCCATCTCGCCGCTGGCGCCTGCTCGGGAAACGGCATCCTCTTCGACATATCGGACCCGCTCGACCCGCAGCGGCTCGACGCAGTCGTCGACGCGGGCTTCGCATACTGGCACTCCGCAACGTTCAACAATGACGGCACGAAGGTCCTCTTCACTGACGAATGGGGCGGCGGCACCCGGCCGCGCTGTCGAGCTTACGACCCGCTCACCTGGGGCGCCGACGCGATCTACGACATTGTCGACGGCAAGCTCGAGTTCCGCAGCTACTACAAGTTGCCGGCGCCGCAGTTGGAGCAGGAAAACTGCGTGGCGCACAACGGCTCCATCGTCCCTGTGCCGGGTCGTGACATCTTTGTCCAGGCTTGGTACCAAGGTGGGCTGTCGGTGATCGATTTCACCGATTCCTCCGACCCGGTCGAGATCGCCTACTTTGACCGCGGCCCGATCGACGCCGAGGAACTGGTCCTGGGCGGATACTGGTCGACCTACTGGTACCGGGGCTACATCTACGGCACGGAAATCGTGCGCGGACTTGACGTCTTTGCGCTGACCCCCAGTCAGTTCCTGAGCGAGGCCGAGATCGCAGCGGCGGAACTGGCCGACGTGGGCGACGTTTTCAACCCTCAGCAACAGTTTCCTGTGCAGTGGCCCGCGGAGCCGGTCGTGGCGCGGGCGTACCTCGATCAGCTTGAGCGTGGCGGGGAACTGTCGGAGTCCCTTGGAGCCCGGCTGGCGGCGGCGCTCGATCGCTCGGAGTCGCAGCTTCAGGACGGCGGGAGCGACGAAGACTTAGCTGCCGGGCTTGAAACGCTGGCGGCAGCCGTGGACGACAGCCGAGGGGACGGCCTGGCCAAGCGGCGGGAGGCTCGTCTGAGTCAGACGCTACGAGGAATCGCCGCTAAGCTGCGCTGACCTCCGCCAGCCGTCCGCGCCAGCACCAACGAAGCCAGCCTCTGGAAGGAACAGCTGATCACGGGCATCACAATGGCTCGAGCCAATTGCCGGTAGCCGTGGATTGTGGCTGATCCGTTCAACCATTGGGGTCTGTCGTTCCGCAGCGTCTCCGACGGCCCCGCGTCCGTCTTGCCGAGGTGCTCCTTCTGCCCGTTCGACACCTCACGTGTGCACCTTGTCGCGGCGGGCGACCCTCACCACCAAGACGCGCATTGCGCTGTCCTCGATGCGGGTGATGATCCGGTAACCGCCCACCCTATACCTCCAGAACTCGCCGAGTCGCGAACCCTTGAGTGCCGCGCCGATGCTGCGCGGATCGTCCATCGTCGCAATCGGGCAGTGCAGGAATGCGAGAATGCGCCGTGCCGCCTATCGATCGAGATTGCCCAAGTCGCCTACGTTGGCGGGGTCAACTCGACTCTCCGAGCCATACCGTTCGAGCATCTCTTCCAGCGCGAAGGCCTGAGAATTCCCGGTTCGTATATCGATCAGCCGCTGCTCGGCAAGGTACGCGTCTTCCATGTCGTCCAGATGCTCCCGGATGGCTTCGACCATGTAGAAGGTCTTGCTGCGACCGGTTCTGTCGACCAGCCGATTCAGGCGATCGGCGACGTCATCCGGCAAGCGAACGGTCGCGGGCTTCATGGCGGGTCCTCCTTGGCGCTCTACTCTAGCCAACTCGTCGCGCGTCCAGATCTCCGCCTTGAGAATCGCGCAAGGCCCATCGGCCAGCCCGTCGAAACCGCTCGACAGCATCGTTCCGTGTGCCAGCGACCGGAGCGCGGTCTTGGCTTCCTGTCGCAGCAGGCTCGTGCATACTCGGAAAGCCATTGCCGCATCCGCGGTGCAGGCGTCCCGTCGCGTGTCTCCGAACTCCCGGAGCTACGCACACCCGAGCAAGAAAGGGCTAGACGAGCCTTCGGCCAGCGGGGCCGTATTGGAGCCATTCGGGGCGCCTCACGTGCTCCTGTAAAGCCACGACCGCTCTCGCGCGCGACCCCTGGAACATTCGCAGTCACGTACGTGAGTGACCGCAAGCAAGACGACCTAACGCTTGGTCAGCCAGGTGCGGACTGGAGGCGCGGGTGGGAATCGAACCCACGAATAAAGGTTTTGCAGACCTCTGCCTTACCACTTGGCTACCGCGCCGAATGGAGGACCAACAAGGACCCTCAGTAGCCTGGAGCGGGAGACGGGACTTGAACCCGCGACATCGACCTTGGCAAGGTCGCACTCTACCAACTGAGTTACTCCCGCTACCGTCCCCTCATCATATCACGCGGTTGGCGCCCGCCCGCGAATCAGCCTCTTCCAATGGAAGCCCGAAGCGAGGGGCTGTTTCCAACGAGAAGTGAGCCTGAAGCAGGCACGACGGAGGGCGGGGGAATCCTTGGAGGCTGATCTGTCGCGTGGGCCTGCAGGCGCGCTGCTACACCGGGCGAGCTGCGCCGGTTTCTGGAGGGCGGCGCTGCGGGGCTACGGCTCCCGCCGGGCCCGGACCAAGTGAATGCAGCAACTGGTCCAGCATCCGCGCGCGGGCGGTGATCAACCGGCCTGCCGAGAGGCGAGCGTACGGCTCCACCCTCGGGTCATCGGTCCAGTCATGGATTCGAACCCTGCAAATCCCCTCGCCCGGCTATACTTTAGGGGCGTCGTTCCGACTCGAGGCGGCCGGTCGCCCGTCCCGGTCTCTTCGGACCTTCCTGATGCCAAACTTGGATTTCCGCACGAAGTTCCGGCGGTCCCTGCTGCGCCTCCATCGCAGCACCCGGGAATTCCGGATGATCGCCAAGGCGCTCGTCGATACCGATCATCCGGTGCTCGCTCACCTCATTCCCACCCGTCGCTGCAACATCGCTTGTGCCTACTGCAACGAGTACGACGACTTCTCGCGCCCGGTTCCCATAGAAGATCTGGTCCGGCGGACCGACTTGCTCGCCGATCTCGGCGTGAGCGTCGTCACCCTCAGCGGCGGCGAGCCCATGCTGCACCCGCAGCTTGACGACCTCATCCGCCACATCCGGTCGCGCGGGATGATTGCCGGCCTGATCACCAACGGCTACCTGCTCGGCCCGAAGCGGATCGAGGAGCTGAACCGTGCGGGCTTGGAATACCTGCAGATCAGCATCGACAACGTCGAGCCCGACACCACCTCGATGAAGAGCCTCCGCGTGCTGGATCGCAAGCTGGAGATGCTGGCCGAGCACGCTGACTTTGACGTCAACATCAACTCGGTCGTGGGGTCGGACATTCCAAATCCCCGGGACGCCTACACGGTGGCCCGGCGCGCGCTTGACCTGGGCTTCACCAGCACGATCGGAGTGATCCATGACGGAGACGGACAGCTCAAGCCCCTGGGCAAGACCGAACGGCGCGTCTACGATCAGGTCAAGGCTCTGTCGAAGCGCGGTTACAGCCGCCTTACGTACTTCCAGGACAACTTGGTGGAAGGCCGCACCAACAAGTGGAGCTGCCGGGCCGGGGCTCGCTACGTCTACATCTGCGAGGACGGCCTGGTCCATTACTGCTCCCAGCAACGCGGCACTCCCGGGACGCCGCTGGAGAACTACACCGTCAATCACATCCGGGAACACTACAGCACTCCCAAGTCCTGCGCCCCGGCCTGCACGGTTTCCTGCGTGCACAAGGCCTCCGCCGTCGACTTCTGGCGGGACCAGCACCGGCCGCTCCCCGAGTCTGGCCACGCGCAAGGCCGCGACGTGGCGACGGCCTGACTCCGGTCGGTCGGTGTCCGCTCAGTCGCGGCCGAGCCAGCCGCAACTCCCGTCATCGCGGCACACGAACACCCGCGCGCCGGGAACCGGGTTCGCGAGGGCCCAAGCCTCGCCGTTCACGAATAGCGCCGTCGACCAGGCTTCGGCGTCGATCGAGCTAGGGGCGATTACCGAGACGGCTGAAAGGCCGGATGCAGGCCTGCCCGTCCTGGGGTCCAGGATGTGGCCGTAGCGCTTTCCGCCATCCAAGAAGGACTTCTCGTACGAGCCGGATGTGGAGAGGGCTTCGTTCTTGAGCGCTACGGTGGTGGCCGGGCCTCCGTCCTCTTCGGGCTTGCGCAGGTCGAGGCTCCAGCCCCCGCCATCTGCGGACGAGTTGCCCAGCGCGTAGATGCTGCTCGCCCCGAAACTCACCAACGCCCGCTCGATGCCGTACTCGCGGAGAGTCGCCACGGCCCGATCCACTGCGTAACCCTTTCCGATTCCCCCTGGGTCCAGCACAAGCCCGGATCGAAGGAATCGCACGGTCCTGCCGGCCCGGTCCAGTTCCATGTGTCGGTAGCCGCTGTTGCGCCGCGCGAGCCACAGGGTCCAGGGCATCGGCTTGCTGCCGTCACCCGTGAAGAAGCCCCAGGCCTTGACGAGAGCGCCCACCGTGATGTCGAACGCGCCCTCGCTCGCGGCCGAGTAAGCCCGGCACCTTGCAAGCAGGTCGGCCATCTCCTCGGAGACGGTCACGGGTGCCTCGGCGGCCTCGGCGTTGATCCGGCTCAGCTCGCTGTCGGGCTTGTAGTGGCTCAGGAAAGCATCGATCCGGCGCGCCTCGTCGAACGCCGCAGTCACCGCGCCCGCCGCGAGTCTCTTTGTCGGGGCATGGCACGCGATCCGCAATTCGCTGCCCATGATCGTTGCGGAGGACTCGAATCGCTCCGGGACGGACGCGACCGCCGGGCCGGCGACCTGAAGGGCCATCGCGGCTAGGATCGCTGCACTGCCCTTGCGGGCGCGCTTGTTGATCCGATCGAGCAGGGAGTCGATTCGCCGGCTGTATTCCTCGCTGCGGTCGTAGGAGAACAGCAGGTCGGGGACGTGCCGCATCCGGACGGCTCGGGCAAGCTCCTTGCGGATGAACGGCGTCGAACGCACCAGCGCCTGGAGCGGCTTCGGGTCTGGCTCCTGGCCGGGCCTGGGTTCCCAGAACTCAACCAGGACCCGCGCGGTGCGCTTGTCCGGCGACAGCGAGACCTTGCTCACCCGCACCGCGGACGCATCGGGATCCCGGACCTGCTGCGAGACGATGCGGCTCAGTTCCCGCTGAAGAGTGCTCTCGGCGCGGTCGTGCCGGTGCGACTTCATCGCTGGTGCTCATCATGGCACAGGGCCTTCGACCACCCTTCGGGCAGGGGCGGTCCGTACAATGTTGTGGCCATGAAGGTCCTTCGGAACGGTCTCGCCTGCCTGACGCTTGCCGTCGGGGCACTGCCCGGGCAGGACGCTTTCGTCAGCAACGCTCCTTATCGCACGGAACAGGACGCCGAGGCCCGCGCTGCTGACCTCGGCCTCGGGTCCGCGGCGTTCATCGGGACCGACACCGGCACCGCTGGTGGATTCGGCGAGTTCCGCTTGCGATTCACGGTGGGGGAGGCCGGCATGGCCCGCGGCGGCGGCCTGCGCATATCAACCCAGCATGACTTCGCCTGGGACATGTGGGGCGGGACGCGCCTGCAGGATCTGCACCCGCGCGGGCCGAATTTCCTGAGCTACCGGACGTCGACCGGAGCCGGCCTGCGATGGCGGTTCGCCAGCCTCGGCGCCGAGTACTTTCCTTGGCAGCGGGCGAACCAATTCCTGCTCGACGGCGATGCGCTGCGATCCGGCGACTGGATCGAGATCGTCTTCGGCGACCGCAGCGGAGGATCGCCAGGCGTCGAGATCCAGCCCATGGACGAGACCGCTTTCGAGCAGAGGGTCTTCGTCGACGCGTTCGGCAGCGGGGAGTTCCTCCCTCTCGCCGAGACTCCGACCCTGACCTTCCTCGGGGGCGAGGCGCGCGACCTGATCGTCGTCGCGCCCACGGACTGGGAGGTCGGGGAACGGCGCTGGGTCAATGTCTGGCTCGATGACGGGCTGGGTAACCCCGCTTCGGGCTACAGGGGGACTGTCACCCTCTCGGTCGACGCCGACGGCGCGAGGCTGCCGAGGGCCCACGCGTACCGAGCAGAGGATCGGGGCGCCCGGCGATTCGAGGGCGTATCATTCGCCCGTCCGGGGCGGTATCGCGTCGTGGCGCGTGACAGCGAGGGCAGGGAAGGCCGGAGCAACCCTATCGAGGTACACGAGCGCGTTCCCGAGGAGCGTATATTCTGGGGCGACCTTCACACCCACACGCGCTATTCCGACGGGCGCGGCACTCCGGAGGAGATGTTCGACTTCGGGTACCGATACGCCTCCCTGGACTTCTGCGCGATCAGCGACCATGCATTCATCACCACGGATCGGATGTGGGAGGACATCAAGGCCGCGACCAAGAGCGCGCACAGGCCCGGCAAGTACGTGACCTTCCTCGGCTACGAGTGGAGCGGCCCGCAGGACGTGGGCGGCGACCATAACGTCTACACGACCGAGGACGACATGCCGCTCTTCCGCAGCTTCCTCGGCTACAGCTACGGCAATCTCCGCCACTACCACGGCCCCGAGCGCCAGGCCGGGCACGTCGAGGATCTGTTCCGGGCCCTGTCGGAGAACTTCCGCAACGAGAACCTCCTGACGATCCCGCACTACGGCGGGCGCCCGGGCAACCCGCAGTGGCACAACGACCGGCTGCAGCGAGGTATCGAGATCTTCTCCGATCACCGGAGGTCCGAGGACTGGGTGGCGACCTTCCTCGAGCGCGGCCACCGGGTGGGGATTGTCGCGTCGACTGACAACCACTCGGGCAACGCCGGCTACGGCGTGCGCCGGATCGATGTCACCCGGGGGCAGGACGGAGCGGTATTCTCGCCGTTCAGCCCTGCGGAGCGCGGCACGGCCCTGCTGGCCGTTCAGGCCCCGGCACTGACGCGCGACTCGATCTTCCAGGGCCTCTACCATCGGCGCACCTACGCTACATCCGGCGAGCGGATTGTTCTGCGCTTCGAAGTGGCCGGCGAGCCGATGGGTAGCGAGGTCCGGGCGGCGGGGCCGGTCGGAATCTCGGCCCGGGTCGTCGGCGCGGACCGCCTGAAGTTGGTCCGCGTGGTCAAGAACGGCAGAATTCTGTATTCCTTCGACCCGGCGCTGGATGAGGCGGAGTTCGAGTTCGTGGATCCGGACGGGGCCCCCGACGGCGCCTACTACTACCTCGACGTGGTCCAGGAAGACGGCGAGAAGGCGATTTCCAGCCCGGTCTGGGTGAATTGACGCCCGGCCGGCCCGGGCCTAATCCGGGCGCAGCACAAGTCGGTTCGCCGTGCTGTTCTCGACAGCCTCGCGGCTGAATGCTAACGGTGCGTACTCGCCCCGCGCCCACAGCGGCAGAAGGTCGTCGTAATGCCGGCTGCCTGGCTGGCCCGACTGCCCGGGAGTGCTGGTGAAGACCGAGCGGTCCCAGTCGCCCATGTCGAGGATGTGGCGGTAGGAAGCGCCGCTTGACTGCGAATATCCGGGACCGCGAGTGGCATTCGGCGTGAATCCGTCGCCGCCCCGCTCGACAGGCTTCAGATCGAAGGCCTCCCGCCGTGCGGGCGAGTTCGACAGCGGGTGCCGGAAGCCGATCGTGTGGAGGGCGCCCCAGCGCCACGCCGACGAGTCCGCCCCGAGCCTGGAGCGGAGCTCCTGGAAGGCCTCATCGAGCGATCCCGCCATGATCCTCAGGCGCTCCTCGGCACCGATCTCGCCTAGCTTCTGGACCAGAGTGGGCAGTTGCAGGTACCGCTCGACCAGCGCCCTGGCCTCTTCCCGGACCTGGGAGTCGAGGAATTCGCGAGGCAGCTTCTTCATCCACGCCTGAAACAGCGCGGCCGCGCTGGAGTCGGCGTCCAGCACGAAATCCCAGCCGTCGAACAGCGCGGCCGCTTCGGATTGCAGGTCCGGAAGGCCGCGAAGCATGCCCACCAGCTGGCGGGCTGGCAGCGACGTCTCGTCATGCTGGAGCTGCTGGAAGTCCTCGATCGTGAAGGTCCCGGCTTGCGACAGGACCTCGTCGATGCGATCGAAGCGATAGGGAGCGGACCAGTCGAAACCGAGATCGTGCGGATATTCCGGCGGGAGGATCTTGTGGTTCGCCGTTGCCACGTAGCCGCTCGCAGGGTTCTTGACTTGCGGCAGCTCGTCAACCGTCCGGAATCCCGTCCAGCGGTAGCGCCCGGTGTGTGCGGGCACCGGCAGCAGGCCCGACCACCCCTCGCGCACCGGCATTAGACCGGCCGCGACCCAGCCGATGTTTCCGTCCACATCGGCGTAGACGATATTCTCGGCCGGCACCTTCCAGGCCCGCATCGCGTCCACGAAGCTGTCCCAGTCTGTGGCCTGGTCGAGGGCCAGGCTGCCGAGATAGCCGGCGGTGCCCGGCTCCTGCCCGGCCCACCGCAGCGCGATGGCGCGATCGTTTTCCGGGTCTTCCCAGATCACCGGGCCGTTCCGCGTGAACCTCAGCCGCACGGACTCCGGCTCCTGCCGTCCTCCGACGCGCACTTCCTCCGTCTCCACATCCATGTCGAGCCACTCGCCGTCAAGCAGGTACTGGTCGGGGTTGTCCGGGTTCGTCCGCTCCACGAACAGGTCGGCTGCGTCGTACTGCACGATCGTGAAGCCCCAGCCGATCCGCTCGTTATGGCCGATCGCGACGCCCGGGAGCGCGGGCTCGCCGGAGCCGATCACGTTCCATCCCGGGCCGTTCAGGTGGACCAGGTACCGCAGCGAGGGGAGGATGACCGGGCGGTGCGGGTCGCTTGCCAGCAACGGCGCGCCGGTGGCGCTCCGCTCCGCGCTGACGACCCAGTTGTTCGAGCCGTCCTGCTCGCGCAGCACGGGGATGGAGACGGCGCGGCGGTAGTCGGCCGTGACGCGGTCGTCGATCCCCGCCAGGTCGACCTCGGGATCGGGTCGGAGCTCGCGGGGAGGGTCCGTGGGATACCACTTCGCGGTCTCCTCGACGCCCAGATCTGCGACCATCTTCGAGCGGGCGATCTCCTGGCTGATGTTGCGGACCATCAGCAGGCCAGCGATCC
The DNA here is from genome assembly GCA_965263255.1 of Bryobacterales bacterium. Classification (GTDB taxonomy): domain Bacteria; phylum Acidobacteriota; class Terriglobia; order Bryobacterales; family UBA6623; genus VXMF01. Next base: position 2,811,065 of record CBDHHA010000008.1, on the reverse strand, counting down.
GCAACAGGACGTCCTCGGGCTCCCATTCCCCAGGCTCGAAGCCCAGCAGCTCGAACTCGACGGGAAGGTTGTCACGGTTCTGTTCCACGTAGGCGTTGATGCCGTCGGTGAACGCCTCCGCGATCTCCTTCGACTGGGGCGAGTAGCTCGCCCACTCCGCCTCCATGTCGCCCCGGTAGCGCACGAGCCGGGCGATACGGTCCCGGGAAACGTAGTCCGGGCCGAACACCTCGGCGAGTTCGCCGGATCCGGTCCTGCGCCAGATCTCGATCTGGTAGAGCCTGTCCTGCGCCGCGACATAGCCCTGGGAGAAGAACAGGTCGTGGACGGTCTGGGCGTAGATGTGAGCCACGCCCCAGCGATCCCTCAGCACCTCGACAGGCTGCTCCAGCCCGGACACCGGGATGGTGCCATCGATCTGCGCAAGGCGCCTCGTTGATTCGGCGCGGATCGTTTCGGCTGTATCAGGCCCGCGCTCGCAGCCCAGGCAAGCCAGCAAGAGAAGGGGAGCGGCAATTCGTGGCATGTGCTCGATAGCGTAGCGCTTGGCCCCCCGGGCAGGGGCAGCGCTGCATGCTGCACGCTCCGCAATATGCCGCGGGCGGCCGAACGCAGACCCTAGCCCGCGCACCCGGCGCGCATTCCGAGTCCCTTGCATGCCGGTCTGTGCCATTCTGGAGACGGAGCTGCGGCCATGGAAACCGGCGGATCCCAGCAGACTCTAGCTCTATCGATCGAGGTCGATGGCGACGGCCTCGCGCTGCGCGGGATCGCCGACGCTGTCGTTTCCGTGGGTGCCCGGATCGCTTGGATTTCCATCCTCGACGCCCAGAAGGCCGTCGAGACGATCTGGGTGGAACTCGCGTGCGTGAAGGACAGGGCTGGCCTGGTTGCGTCGCTCCAGGGGCTCGAGGGCGTGCGCTCAGTGTCCGAGAAGCACACGCTCCGCCACGTGTTCGGGAAGCGCATCATCATCATCGGGGGCGGTTCCCAGGTGGGGCAGGTCGTGCTCGGTGCCGTCTCGGAGGCGGACCGGCACAACCTGCGGGGCGAGCGCATATCCGTAGACACGATCCCCCTTATCGGCGAGCCGGCGATCGCGGAAGCCGTGCGGGCGGCCGCAAGCCTGCCGCGGGTGGAAGCGCTCGTGCTGGCGGGGGCGCTGATGGGCGGCGAGATCGAGGAGGCGGTGCGCGAGGTGCAGGCCAAGGGCTTGCTCGTAGTCTCGCTCAACATGGCGGGTTCGGTGCCGGACGCTGCGGACCTCGTGGTGACGGATCCGGTACAGGCCGGGGTCATGGCCGTCATGGCGGTCGCCCATACTGCGGCGTTCGATGTCCGGCGCCTCGAGGGCAGGCGATTCTGACCCACGAGGTGTAGGGTCCTGCTACACTCCCTAGACTCTGGATGCCCACGAATAGGCGAGTCGTCCTAGCCGCGCGCCCGGTTGGCGTGCCCGCCCTCTCCGATTTCCGATTGGAAGAGGCGCCGGTCGACGTGCCCGGGGAAGGGGACTGCCTGATCCAGGCGTCCTACCTCTCCGTCGATCCCTACATGCGAGGCCGCATCAGCGGTCGGAAGTCGTACGCCGCCCCGGTGGAGATCGGCCAGACAATGGTCGGCGCCTCCGTAGGCCGCGTCATCGAGTCGAAGTCCGAAGCGATAGCAGCCGGCGAGTACGTCACCGGGAATCTCGGCTGGCAGGAATACGCTGTCGCCCCTGCCAGTGAGCTGCGGCGCGTGGATCCGGCCGCGGCCCCGCTGTCGGCGTACATCGGCGTCCTGGGCATGCCTGGCCTCACCGCGCATCACGGCCTCCTCAGGGTCGCGGGCGTCACTGCCGGAGAGACGGTCTGCGTCTCGGGCGGGGCCGGAGCCGTCGGTTCCGCGGTCGGCCAGATCGCCCGGCTGAAGGGCTGCCGGGCCGTGGGCATTGCCGGCGGCCCGCGCAAGTGCGAGTGGCTGCGTGACGAGCTTGGGTTCGACGCGGCGGTCGACTACAAGTCCGGCTCCTTCCGAGAGGCGCTTGCCGAGGCGTGCCCCGATGGGGTCGACGTTTACTTCGACAATGTCGGAGGGCCCCTCACGGACGCTGTGTTCCCCCGCCTGAACGTGCGTGCGCGAGTCGCGATCTGCGGCCAGATCTCCCAGTACAACGCGGTCGAGGGACCGGTCGGTCCGCGCCTGCTGTGGCATTTCATCGTCAAGCGCATCCGGGCCGAGGGATTCCTGGTATTCGACTTCCAGCAGCACCACGCCCAGGCGCTGGCCGAGATGTCCGAATGGGTCCGGTCGGGCGAGCTGAAATACACCGAGACCGTCGCCCACGGGCTCGAGAACGCGGCCGCCGCCTTCATCGGCATGCTTGGCGGCGCTAACATTGGGAAGCAGGTTGTCAAGCTGTCGGACGCGTGACATCCTTGAATCCACCACAGAGGTAAGAAGAATGACCAAGTTCCTGAGCGCATTGCTCCCAGTTCTCTTTCTGCTGGCCCCCGCGGCCGTGGCCGACAACCACGAGGATGGCGGCCGTGTCTTCGAGATGCGCATCTACACGGCGGCCGAAGGCAAGCTTGATGACCTGATGGCACGGTTCCGCAATCACACCAACTACCTGTTCGTGAAGCACGGAATGGATCTGATCGGCTACTGGACGCCGACCGAGGGCGACGGCGCGGGCAACACGCTCGTCTACCTGCTGGCGCATGACAGCCGCGAGGCGGCCAAGGAGTCCTGGGCCGGGTTCGTTGCCGACCCGGACTGGAAGGCGGCTGCTGCGGAATCGCGCAAGGACGGCAGGCTCGTCGCCAAGATCGAGAATCATTGGCTCAAGGCCACCGACTTCTCGCCCATCAAGTAGCGGCCCCGTCGCCGGCCGTGAGTCTTGTCATGGATACGGGAGCGGAGTACCTTCGCGTCGCGCGCAAGGAATTGCGGCAGGGCTGCGACCGGGTGCGGGTGTGCCTGGACAGGCTCTCGCAGGATCAGATCTGGCACCGCGGCAGCGATGTCGAGAATTCCGTCGGGAACCTGGTCCTGCACCTGGCCGGCAACTTGCGCCAGTGGATCGTGAGCGGCGTGGGCGGCGCAGAGGACTCCCGGGACCGGGACTGGGAGTTCTCCACACGGGACCAGCTGCCGGGTGGCGAACTGCTGCAACGGCTGGAGGATGCTGTTGGCGCTGCCGACTCCGTGCTGGCTGACCTGCCTGCCGGGCGATTGCTCGAAACGCGGCGCATCCAGGTCTACGAGGTCACGGTCCTCCACGCCGTTACCCATGTCCTCACGCATTTCGCCGGTCACGTCGGCCAGATCATCTGGGCCACGAAGCGGTTCACTCGCGAGGATCTGGGCTTCTACTCGTACCTGAAGCGACAATCCCCGGACTCGGGGTTTTCCGAGTCGCCCTGACGCCTTGCCGCGAGGGCGGAGGCGCGGCCTGAGGCCACAATCCGGGTCTACAATGGTGAGGGGCGGCCGCTCCCTTACCGACACATGCTCGACACCCTGCTAGCAAAGGTTTTCGGGACCAAGCACGAGCGCGAAGTCAAGCGGCTTGTCCCTCTGGTTGGCCGGATCAACGATCTCGCGCCCGAGATCGAGGCCCTCGACGACGAGAGCCTCAAGGCCAAGACGGAAGAGTTCAAGCGCCGCTACGAGGAGGGCGAGTCCCTTGACGACCTGCTCCCCGAGGCCTTCGCCGTTTGCCGCGAGGCCTCGTGGCGCGTGCTCGGCATGCGTCATTTCGACGTCCAGCTGATCGGCGGCAAGGTCCTCCATGACGGCAAGATTGCCGAGATGAAGACCGGCGAGGGCAAGACCCTCACGGCCACCCTGGCGGTCTACCTCAATGCGATTTCCGGCCGGGGCGTCCATGTCGTGACCGTCAACGACTACCTCGCGCAGCGCGACGCCGAGTGGATGGGCCGGATCTACCGCTGGCTCGGGCTGACCGTCGGCAACATCATTCACGGCCTCACCGACCAGCAGCGCCGCGAGAACTACGCCTGCGACATCACCTACGGCACGAACAACGAGTTCGGTTTCGATTACCTCCGCGACAACATGAAGTTCGAGGCCCGCGAGCACGTCCAGCGCGGCCACCCCTTCGCGATCGTGGACGAGGTGGACTCGATTCTGGTCGACGAGGCGCGCACGCCGCTGATCATTTCCGGGCCCTCCGAGATCTCCACGGACAAGTACTACGCGGCGAACAAGGTCATCCCGAGGCTCGAGAAGGGCGAGACGATCGAGGGCGACGAGCCCGGCCAGCGCACCTACACGGGCGACTACATCCTCGAGGAGAAGCACCGTTCCGCCTGGCTGACCGAGGAGGGCGAGGCCAAGGTCGAGAAGGCGCTGGGAATCGACAACATCAACGAGCTGGCCCACTACGACACCAAGCACGCCATCGAGCAGGCCCTGAAGGCGCACGCCGTGTTCCAGCGGGACAAGGACTACGTCGTCAAGGACGGCAAGGTTGTGATCGTCGACGAGTTCACGGGCAGGCTGATGCCCGGCAGACGCTGGTCGGACGGGCTCCACCAGGCAGTCGAGGCGAAGGAGGGCGTCAAGATCGAGCGCGAGAACCAGACGCTCGCGACCGTCACGTTCCAGAACTACTTCCGGATGTACGACAAGCTTGCCGGCATGACCGGCACGGCGGACACGGAAGCCCCCGAGTTCAGCAAGATCTACGATCTTGAGGTCGTTGTCATCCCCACGAACCGTCCGATGGTACGGGCGGAGCACGAGGACATCGTTTACCGCACGGTCGAGGAGAAGTGGCGCAACGCGGCGCTCGACATCCAGGAGTCCCAGGAGCGGGGCCAGCCGGTTCTGGTCGGCACCGTCTCGATCGAGAAGTCGGAGCTGCTGTCCAAGCGGCTCAAGCGATTGGGCGTTCCTCACGAGGTTCTCAACGCCAAGCACCACGAGCGGGAGGCGCGCATCATCGCCCAGGCGGGCCGCAAGGGCGCCGTCACTGTGTCGACCAACATGGCGGGCCGCGGGACCGACATCCTCCTGGGCGGCAACCCCGAGTACCTGGCCCGCGATTCTCTGCGCCGCAAGGGAATCGATCCGGACCACCCCGACAACGAGGCGACCTGGAAGAAGACCCTCGCGGAGTTCAAGGCCGAGACCGATGCCGAGCACGACGAGGTCGTGGAGGCGGGCGGCCTGTACGTGCTGGGCACCGAGCGGCATGAGTCCCGCCGCATTGACAACCAGCTGCGGGGCCGCGCCGGGCGCCAGGGCGACCCCGGGGCGTCCCGCTTCTACCTGTCCCTCGAGGATGACCTGATGCGGATCTTCGGCGGCCACCGCATGCAGGCGCTCATGCTCAAGCTCGGCATGGAAGAGGACGTGCCCATCGAGTCAAGGCTCATCACCAAGCGCATCGAGGCCGCGCAGAAGGCAGTCGAGACCCAGCACTTCGAGTCGCGCAAGCACGTGCTCGAGTACGACGACGTGATGAACAAGCAGCGCGAGGCGGTCTACGGACTGCGCCGGGAGATGCTGCGGGGCGGCGACCAGCGCGACCGGATCCTGGAGTGGGTGGGCGACGCCATCGGGGGATTCGTCGAGGAACGATGCCCGGAGAGGGCCCATCCCGACACCTATGACATCGCCGGCCTACGGTCTGACATCGCAAGCCTCTTCGGCCTCACTTACGACGATGTGAGCGTCGACGGCTTCGATCGCCAGGGCATCGCGGACGAGTTCACCGAGCAGGTTTGCAAGAGCTACGACGCCAAGGCGGAGGAGGTCGGTAAGGATCGCATGCGCTACAGCGAGCGCATGATCATGCTCCACCTGCTGGACCAGCAGTGGAAGGACCACCTGCTGTCGATGGACCACCTGAAGGAAGGCATCGGCCTTCGAGGCTATGGCCAGAAGGATCCGCTGGTCGAGTACAAGAAGGAATCCTTCCACATCTTCCAGCAGATGATGGCCACCTTCGAGGAGGAGGCGCTCAAGGTCCTGTTCCATCTCAGCATCGCCAAGCCGGCCGAGGAGGCCCCGGCCGACGAGGCTCCCGAGCCCGCCCGCCTCGAGGGCTCCCGAGCGGCTTCCGCCGCGAACGGGTCAGGACGGCCTTCCGCGGACAACAATGGCTCGGCAGACGGAATCGATGACTACATGGTCACGGCCCGCCGGCGGAACCGGGAGCGGATGGAGCACGCCCGGGCAGCTGGCGCCGGCGACGGAGGCGGCACGGCCGTCAAGCAGGTCGTGCGGGGCACCAAGGTGGGGCGCAACGATCCGTGCCCGTGCGGCAGCGGGCGCAAGTACAAGAGGTGCTGTGGCAGGGTCACCTGATCGCTCGCGGGCCGTCCGTATGGCCTCGCGGCTGGCCCTTGTCGCGTGCCTTGCGTGCCTGCCGGTTTCGGCGACGCTGCTGCACGAGGCACTGGGCCCTTTCCTGAGGCTCGAGCCGCAGCCGTACGAGCCGCCCGAGGCGGAGATCCTGCGGGAGTTCGGCCTCGAGGAATCCGAGGAGGCCGAGTACCGTGCCGACGACGGTCGATCCGTGAGCGTGCGCGCGATGCAGTTCTACGACGACACGGGAGCGTTCGCGGCGTTCTCGTGGCTCCGCCCGTCGGGCGCGGCGGAGGCCGAGCGGGGGGAACGCGCAGTCGAGAAGGGCGACTCGATCCTCATTCACTTCGCCAACTATGTCGTCTCGCTGGAGGGTGACACCCCGGATGAGGAGGACATCGAGATCGCGCTGGCCTATCTCCCGAGACCCAAGCCGACAGCCGATCCGCCGGTCCTGCAGTACGTGCCCGAAGCCGATCTGGTACCGGACAGCGGGCGTCACATCCTGGGGCCGGTCTCGTTGGAGCGGCTCGCTCCCGAGCTGTCGCCCTCGGTGGTGGGATTCCACTTCGGGACCGAAGGGCACTATGGCCGCTATTCCACCCCTGCCGGCGAGATGCGGATGGTCATCTGGACCTATCCGTCCAACCCCATAGCGCGCGGGCAGGCAGAAGCGTTCCACGGCGTGCCCGCGGTGGTTGCGAAGCAGGACGGCCCTCTGATTGCCGCTGTCCTGGATCCGTCCGCTCCAGACGAGGCGCAGAGACTGCTGGCGAGGGTCCGCTACCGTGCCGAGGTCACGCAGCATGTCGAGGAGCCGAAGCGCCACGACAACTTGCGCAACATCATCCTCGACACGTTCATCCTGTGCGGACTGCTTGCCGGCCTGATGGTCCTCGGCGGGGTGCTTGTTGCCGTGACGAGGCGAGTGGCCGGCCGGCTCGCGCCGGACTCGATCCTGGCCGCGCCGCATGGACCGGACATGCAGCGGCTAGGAATCGACGAGCTTGGGCACCAATCGCCCCAAGCCGACTCCGAGGGAACGCCGGATCTGCCGCCGGACGAAGGCTAGGAAGCGGATCCGATTCCGCTTCCGGGCAGCCGTGCCCGGCCAGAGGGCGTCGCGACCGGGCGATGTCGCCGGATCGTCATCGCCGACACCGAGCGAATCGCCAAGCGGCCGTAGGCCCAGCCGGACCACACGACAAGGATGGCGGAAGCCTGTGTCATGAGCCCGAGCACGGTCGGCTCCACTCGCAGCAGGATTGCGACTAGCAGGATCACAAGCCCGGCGTCGGTAGCCTTGCCGAGAAAGTTCGGGTGCAGTCTTAGGCCGTAGCGCTTGTAGAGTATCGTCCACCCTAGGATGATGGCGACGTCACGCACCACCACGAGCGCCCCGAACCAGTTCGGGAACTGGGCCGTGACGGCCAGGGTGATGTACGCAGCGCCGAGATACAGCTTGTCGGCGATTGGATCGATCATCTCGCCGAAGTGGTTGGGAGAAGCCAGCTTCTGAGTGCCCAGGCGTGCCAGGTAGCCGTCCAGCATGTCTCCCGCATGAAGCAAGACAATGAGCCAGCACGCGGCGTAGCGGGACGCGTCTGCTTGCGGCGTCCGCCAGATCAGGAAGACGATAATTGGGACGGAGAATATCCGGGCCACACTCAGACCGTTTGCGACGGAAACCAGCAGCGATGCAGAATGCTTCGACACGAGTGGCGATTTCAGTGTACGACAAGAGTCTGGCCGGAATCGATCTCCGCTACGCGGCGGCGCCGCGTAGCGGGTAGCCGGTTTGCGGCGCGCCGCTAGCGCGACTTGCGGCGCTTCGTCTTCTTGGACTTGGGACTGAGGCCGGCCGCGGCCTTCGCGAGGTGGTCGCAGCGGTTGTTGTCCTCGTGATTCGCGTGACCCTTGACCCAGACCCAGTTCACCTCGTGCCTGGCCATCGCCGACACGATCTCTTCCCACAGGTCCTTGTTCTTGACCGGATCGCCCGTCGCCGTCTTCCAGTTGCGCCGGGTCCAGTTCTCGATCCAGCGGGTGATCCCGTCCCTGACGTACTGCGAGTCGAGCTCGATCGTCACCGCACACGGCTCTCGCAGTGCCCTCAGCCCCTCGAGGACGGCGGTCATCTCCATTCGGTTGTTGGTTGTCCTGGCCTCCGCTCCGCTAATTTCCTTCACGTGCTCGCCATAGCGGAGAATCGCAGCCCATCCCCCGGGGCCGGGATTGCCGATACAGGACCCGTCCGTGACTAGCTTCACCTGCTTCATGGACAAGATTTCGATTGTAGGGCAACGCCTGGGAGCCCCCTCAGGGCCGTGGGTGGCGGGGGCCTCGCATGGGGACAGCGGAAGCGATCCGGGCTCTCGATTGCCCCTGTGGGACAGGCGGCTGGGACAGGGCGCGCTTCGCGGGAATCTGTTACCAGGCTGCCCCTTCGCGTTTGGTGGGTCCGCCGGTGACTGGAGGTGCCATCCGGGAAGGCCGGTGCGGTGACGTGCTCGCGGTCCTTGTAGGAAGGTGCTGGTGTGCGGATTGGAAGCGGACGCGCGGGTGGCCCTGGGCCAGCCCGAGCAGGATCCGGCCTGGCCAGTGTCGCAGCCAAACGAGCCGCCGGCGGCTCCGGAACAGCGCAGTGGTGCCAGCACCATCGTGCGCAATCGCCAGGCTGCGTCAACCGGTAGGTGCGTCCAATCGTCGGCGGTTGGGGAACGGGCGTTCTGTGAGGTGGATCAAGTCGGAAATCAGGCAGACATACGGGTCGTCAATGGGATCTCCCTACCGCTGGCGACGGCGGCCGGGGCGGTCGCACTTGGCATTGAGTTCACCCGCCGCGCGGGGACGAAGAGCGCCGACGTCGTCGAGGATGCTGTCATTTGGGCAGCGATGGAATTGCAGGGAGAGTCGGGGAGCGCCATGCCTTGATAACGCCCCTTATCAATACTCGTGCAGCTGTCACGCTTGGAGTATTGGCGGCTGAGAACCCAAGCTGCTCTAGAGTCAGGCCGGCATCAACATGATGTCGTGCCCGGCTGGACAGATTGGTGCAAGAGCGAGCGTTGACCCTGAGGCTGTGCGCCTTGGACAATACTAAGTATCTCTCCGTCTGATCCCATCGTGGGGCTGTCGGACATGGTTCGATGGGGGCGGAAATGTTCCCCGAGAACCACGGGCTGAACGCAAGCAAGGAGAAATCAGCGATGAATCGCAACCGAATCGCCCGCGCGGGTAGCCTCGGCAGTCTGGCGCTCCTCGTGCTGACGCTCGGCCTGGCAGGGTGCGGCAGTGACGAGCCAGCCGCGGTCACACCTCCGGCTCCGCCACCGGCGCCGCCGCCGTTCCAGCCTCAGCCTGTCGAGGTAGCCCTCGGCGAGCTTGGCGGGACGGTCACCCTCATGACCACCGAGGCCGGCGGCTTCACCCTCAACGGGGAAGCCTTCGAGGGCGGTGAGGTCACTGCCGAGAACGGCAACACGTACGCGCTCACCCTCGCGGACGGGCAGTGGACGGCGGCGTATCAGGCCGCTACAGTGACGCTCACGCTGGGCATCACGGGCGAAGAGGTTACCGTGATGCGGGCCGAGGACGGCACGTACTGGATCGGCGACGAAGCCTTCGAGCCGGGCGGCAACTTTGCCGCTTCGAACGGCAACCACTACATGCTGGCCCGGGCCGACGACGGCAGCTGGACCGCGTCCTATGTGCCGGCGACCGCGGCGGTCACCCTGGGCATCACGGGCGAGGAAGTCACCGTGATGCGGGCCGAGGATGGCTCGTACCACATCGGCGACACTGCTTTCTCCTCGGGCGGCAGCGTGACGGCCACGAACGGCAATGAATACACGCTGACGATGGCGGACGGCACCTGGACGGCGGCATACGTGCCGCTGGTCCAGCAGGTGGCGGTCGGCAATTCGGGCCTGAGCGTGCCGTTCACGCGGCACGAGAACGGGACCTGGACGGCGGTGCACCCGACACTCGGCGAGCAGCCGGTGACGTCGGGCGTGCAAGTGCCGCTGGGCATCGAGATGTACTTCGTGGAGCTGCTGGGCGACGGCACGTGGCGGATCAGCTACGTGCCGAAGATGGTCCCGGTGGCGCTGGGCATCAGCGGCCAGTCCGTGACGGTGGTGAAGGCCGAGAACGGGACGTGGTCCCTCAACGGCGCGGAGTTCGCGAGCGGCGAGGGTGTGGCAGCCGGGTTCGGCACGTACACGCTGACGCTGGGATCGGGCGACACCTGGACGGCGACGTTCCAGGAGGTTCCGGCCACGGTCACCCTCGGCACCTCCGGGGACATGGTCACGGTGGTGATGGTCGAGGACGGCTCCTACACCCTCGGTGGCGATCCGTTCGCTTCCGGCGGCGAGGTGACGGCGGGCAACGGCAACGTGTACCAGCTGACGCTGGCGGAAGGAGCCTGGAGCGCGATGTTCGTACCCATGGACGTCGAGATCCAGGGCACGGGCCTGACGGCGATGACGCGCGAGGACCAGGACGGCTGGGACGTCAACGGCGCGAGAGTGCCGAAAGCGGGCACGGGGGACATCACCGTGCACGGCGCCTCCTTCCACGTCTGGCACATTGACGGCGACCTGCTCGGGGCGCGGTTCGACAAGGCGGCCTCGACGGCCGACGAGGCTGCCTACAGCCGAATCGGTGACCTCGACAGCGAACCCACGCTCTCCGAGAACAACGAGGACACAGCGGCGAGCGAGCTGCGCACCAACCTGACAGTGGGCGGAACCACGTTCACGATTGCGGACCTGCTGGGATCGGGCTCGGCCAGCGCCTCGGGGGACAACTTCGTGGCTGCCGCGCGTTCGGCGGTCGAGACGATCCGCGGCGACGTGGCCGCCCTGCTGGGGCTGGACACGGCACCGACCGGGATCACCACCATTCTGGGTGCGAGGTGGGGGGCCGTTCAGACGGAGGTTGACAAGGTGTTCGGCTCCGGCGAGGTGAAGCTAGGTGGCCCGCCGAACTCGGACGACCTGCTAGGCGAGATCGATGACATCATCGCTGCGCTGTCGAGCGGAGACCAGTTCGCGGCCGCCACGGCCAGCGACGGAGGAGGCGTCTTCGAGGATGCCGGCCTGAGCGAGTCCGAGGCGCTCGACGCGTTCGAAGCGAACGCGACCGAGGCCAGCATTGTCTTCGGGCACAGTGGCGAGACGCGTTACGGCGCCATGTCGCTGAAGGGGCGGGAAGAGGCGACCGACAGCCTGACGTACAACCGCACCCCCGCCAACGCTGACGACGAGGAATTGGGGCTGGTCGGAGCGTTCTCGTACGGAACGACGAACGACGTGGTGCGTGTCTGGCACATCCAGACATCAGGAAGCGCGTATTACGAGGGCGGGACGACCGCGGTGAGCGGCAACGGCGACCTGTACACCGGCGACATCGAGCTCGAGGTGCGCTTCGCCACCAAGAGGGTGTCGGGACTGGTCACGAACCTGCAAACGGCGGAAGGGGACCCATGGCAGTACCAGTTCGGCGATGTGGAGGCCATCATCCTGCCGACGGCAACGGACGACCTGGACAACAACGCGCACTGGGGCGTGAGCGGCCAAGCGGAGGTGACCTTCGAGCGGCGCGCGGGCAGCCCGAGCCCGCAGAGAGTGGACTCGACCTTCGCCGGGCAGTTGCTGGGGACGGGCGATGCGTCCGGGGACTGGGCCCACGGAGTCTGGACGGTTGGCGCGAACACGGCCAGCGGCAGCAGCCGTTACCTAGCGGGCAGCTTCGGAGCGAGCCGGGTCGCGGACATCGCACCGGTGCGGCCCGAAACGGACGACGGATCCGGAGTCGAGACGCTGGCGACCAGCAACGACTGGCTCGCCGCCGACGCTACTAGGCCGAACAGCTTCAAGGTGGCTGACGGCAAGCTTACCGTGACGATGAACCTGTTCGAGCGCTTGGCGGCGGACGAGATCACGGCGTCGCTCAGGCTCGGCAGCACGACGGTTACCAACGTGCGGGTGGGGGCCCGCGGCGACCCGGACGGGGATGGAGCGGGCATCGTGGTGCATGACGACTTGGTCGCCCTCGACACGGACACGGAAACCCCCGGGCTCCAGGCGCCGACGCAGGAGCTCTCGGTCAGCCTGGCGAGCCTGATCGCGAATTCGGGTACGGAGGTGAACACTAACGGGCCAAAGAATCAAGTCGAGATCGCCGTCGATAGGATCGAGACGGCACGCGCCGACCTGGCGGTGCTGCAGGCCCTCGACACCCGGATCACGGGCTCGGAAGAGGCAGCGTGGAAGGAGGTGCAAACCGCCCTGCTGGGCATCTTCCACCATGTGCCGACGAAGCTGGCGGGCAGCTACGACGAGGACCGGGCGCTGGAGCTGATCGACTCGGTGCTCCAAGCATTCTCGACGAGTGCCAGCCTCAAGGCCGCTATTGACCCGGACGGCACGGGCATCTTCAACACGGCTACGGACGCCACGGGCGGCGGCAGCGCGGGCGGCCCGTCTAGCTACAGCGTGATCTGGGGCCGGCAGGCGGTCCAGATGAAGGTGCTAGCCAACGCGACAGACTACACCCGGTTCGGCGCATGGCGGGTCCAGCAGGATGCGTTTGCGGACGGAGAGATTTGGCGGCAGCCGTCCACCACCAGCGACGTGGGTCTCCCCGGCAACCGTCCGGGACTGTTCGCGTACAGTCCGCTGCCGACGACGCAGTGGAGCAGCTCAGGCGATCCGAGCTTCCCATTGGGAGGCTCGGCGACCTTCACCGGCAAGACGGTGGCGATGCAGGGCAAGACGTTCTTCGAAGGCACTGTGGAGGTGCTGGCGGAGTGGACGACAGATGCTTGGGTGGGCGCGACCGCCGACATCGGCGACCTCACCATAACGATCAGCGGCCTAATGAACGCGGACGGGGATCCGCTTCGAGCCACCAATAACATTAGTGGGGATTTCGGTGATGGTCCGATAAATGCGAGAGTGCCGGGAGGTGCGCCGCTTGAGTCGGTCACATACCGGAACATTACCATCGGCATTGACGCCGACGGCAACGTCGGATTCGAGGGCATCAACTCCGGGCCGATCTTGGCGTTCGGGCCACTGGGCACGGAGACCGTGGTCATAAGGAGGACTGGTCCTCACCGTATCGAACCTCGCGAGCCAAGCATCCACGGGCAGTTCGTCGGCCAAGATGGGGACGGCGCTCTTGCCGTGCTGGGCACCTATTGGACTGGCAGCTGGGGCGAGCACCCAGATACTGACTTGACCTCAGTTCAGATGATCGCAGGGGGCCCCGTCGATGGCGCCTTTGGCGCCGACAGGCCATAGCAACCACTACGAGCCTTCCTGCCAGCCGGGGCCGGGAGGCTCTTCCTCCAGAAGGCAGCGGGTTGCCGTTCCCCCTTCTTTGGCGATGGTCCACCACCCCGGTTGCGTGAGGGAGACGCAGCATCGCGACGTCGCGCCAGCCCTCCTTGATGGCCGCTTCCAACAGGGTTGTCAGCTGGGAGCGGCGCTGCCTTATACACGGGAGGCGGCCAACTCGGAGTTGCGGGCTGGCCGGTCGATCGGGTCGACGGTACCCGCTTGACCACGGGAATGCTGGCCTTCCTAGTCGGGGCAAGGGGCGCAAGGCCAGGGTGGAAACGCCGAAACTGGAGGTGGAACATTCGGTGTGCCCAGGGCAGGTACTTCCAGCGAGTCGGGGGCCGGTCGGGCTCCATTCGGGGAACGAGCTTGATCGTGTCGCGATTAGGGCGAGACACTGCCCTGTCGCGTCAGTTGCTTGGTCACGGGGCGTGTGACCAGGCCCGTCGGGAAGCTGGGCGGGCGGGACAGACCAGTAGAGCGCTGGCGCTGGCCGGTCGGTGCAGCTGGCGGGACCGGCCCGCACCCTATGGAAGATAAAGAACTGCCCGCTCTGCGTGCGGTAGCCCACTCACGACGCGGACTGCCGCCGGGTCTGCGTGCGGAATCGGCCGTCCAATTCGGCCTCCTGACCAATTCCGCGATCTCTATCGTCCGCAGTCTGAGCGAGATCCGCTGGAGGTTCTGCAAGCAGCCCATAGCCTCTCCAGACAGCCCGATCAGGAGATTGAACGATCCTGGGCCGCGCCCTCGTTCGCATGCCGAGCGGCTAGGGGTCCGCTAACCTGTTGGGTTGCGTTGGTCTCGAAGGGAGTTCCTAGGGGGCACTGTCGCGTTGCCTGCGTTGGCCGCCGGTGCGCGACGCGAGAGCCCGGGCGTGTTCGCGGAGCGCCGCCGCCGCCTCGCGAGCGATGTCGGAAGCGGCGTGATCGTGCTCGTGGGGCATGACGAGGAATCCGGCCGATCCGGATTCACCGGCTTCCGCCAGGAGAGCAATTTCTACTACCTCACGGGTTATGACGAGCCCGGGGCGGCACTGGTCATTGCCCCGTCCCGCGGCAAGGCGGGCTATCGCGAGATCCTGTTCCTGCCCAATCGGGACGATGCCGCCGCTCGATGGTCCGGGCCGGTGAGGGCGCCGGACGAGGCAGGGGAGTCGGCGTTCCAGGAGGCGCTCCAGGAATCGGAATTCCGGCCCGCGCTGCGCGCTTTGCTGAGAGACCGCAAGAGGCTATTTGCCGTGCGCTCGCGTACCACAAGCGAGGTCGCCAACCGGCTGCTGCAGCGAGTCGAGGGGATCGCGCAAGATCGGGACATCCGCGATGTCGGCCCTGAGCTGGCCCGGATGCGGAGCATCAAGTCCCCCGAAGAAATCGCGCTGATCGAAGAGGCCGCCCGCGCCACCGTCTCGGCCCACAGGGCCGCTTGGTCGGCGGTCTCAGCCGGAAGATCGGAGCAGGATCTCGTGGCGGAGTTCGTGGGCGCGGCCTTCCGAGCGGGCTGCCGCCGCCTGGCCTTTCCTCCCATGGCGGGTTGTGGCCCGAACGCGACAGTCCTGCACTACCAGCGCAATGATTCCGTTCTGCGCTCCGGCCAGCTGGTCTTGATGGATGCTGGAGGCGAGCACTCTCGCTACGCTGCGGACGTGGCCCGTACTGTGCCAGTCGACGGGAGGTACACGTCCGACCAGCGTCGCCTGTACGAACTGGTGCTCGGCGCGCTGGAGGCTGCGATCGGGAAGGCGCGGCCCGGAGCGACCCTTGGCGGGACGGGACCGAGCAGTTTGCTGGCTGTTGCCGAGCGGTTCATGCGCGACCGGGCGCCGAGAGGCATGGATACCAACCTCCCGCACGCCCTGGGGCACCATGTCGGACTGGACGTGCACGACCCGGCCCCGTTTCGATCGCCCTTTAAGCCGGGCATGGTCCTCGCGATCGAGCCGGGAGTCTATTTCCCGGACAGGGGCATCGGCATACGGATCGAGGACATGATCGAAATTACCGGAGACGGCTGCCGGCGGCTGACCCGAGAATTGCCTGTTGCGCCCGACGAGGTCGAGGCGGCACTCGCCGCTGCGCGGCCGGCAGGAGCGGACTCAGCCGAATCGATCCGCCCGGCGATCGCCTGACGGCGGGTGCGCTCGCAGCGCCTCTTCGTCCGGTTCCGTTCCCCAGCCCGGCGTGTCCGGAACGTTCAGATAGCCGCTCTCGATCGGAGGCTCGTTGGTGAACAGCTCTTGGTCCCACGGGATCCGGTCGATGTCGATCTCCATGATTCGGAGATTCGGGACCACTGCGGCGAAATGGCAGTTCATCATCGTCGCCAGGTGCCCGTAGAAGTTGTGCGGCGCGACGTTCACCTCGTACGCATGCGCGCACGCGGCGACCTTCAGGCTCTGCCAGACCCCGTTCCACACCGCGTCGACAATCGCGACATCGACGGCTTCCGCATCGAGGTAAGGAAGGAAGGCAGCCAGTCCGACAAGGGTCTCGCACGAGCTGATCGGCTTGCCGGCCTGTGCCCGGATGTGGGCCAGGGCCTTGGGATTGCGCGTGTCGATTTCCACCCAGAGGAGATCGAAGTCGCGGAGTTCCCGCAGAATCTTCAAGTAGCCCTCCGTCGCGCAGTTGAAATTCAGATCCAGGAGAATGTCGACATCGGGTCCCGCACCATCCCGCAGGGCCTCGAGATGCGACCGGAGCTGGCGCAGGATCGGCTGCTCGACATTGCGGGCCGGTTCGAACGGGGTTCCGAAGCCGGGCCGCCAGCCCTCGGCCGTTCCCTCGCCGTACTGGAACACGTTGGTCTTGAGGCCTGTGAACCCCCGCTCGCGCACCTCGGCACCGATGGCGCGGACGCCGTCCAGGTCTCGGATCGGCGGCCCGTAGAATTCCGGGTGGTTGATGCGCCAGGTCGCGCAATGCGACCAGTACAGCCGGATCCTGTCCCGCACCTTTCCGCCCAGCAGCGCGTGGCACGGGACGCCCATGGTCTTCGCCTTGGCATCCAGCAGGGCGTTCTCGATCGCTCCCAGGGCCTGCCCGATCACCCCGCCGGCCGCCGGCCGGGTCGCGCAGAACAGGTCCGCGTGAATCCGCTCGTGGGCGCTGCCGTCCTGCCCCTCCACTCTCGGGGCCAGGCGCCGGATCGCCGTCGTGACGCCCGGGGAGCCGAAGTCCTCGTCGTACTCGCTCCATCCGGTCACGCCGTCGGCGGTGGTGACCTTCACGAAATTGTAGTTTCGCCAGCCGGCATCGCAATGCCGGGTCTCGACAGACTCGACCTTCATCGGGCGTCCATCGTAGCAACAGAGACTGGCAGCCGGATTCGGTCTCGACGCCCGCGCCCGGGCGGTTGCAAGTCGTGCGGGAGAGCTGGAGCCGCGTCCCCTGCCGGGACCAGGCACGCGAGCCGCGCACGCTCGCTATGCGGCTGCAGAGGTGCCGTCTTGGAATGCCTGCTCGAGGCACGAGACCGCCAGGTCTACGTGCTCCCGTTCGATGACGTACGGGGGAAGGAATCGCAGGATGTTGCCTGCAGTGCAGTTCATCAGCAGGCCGTGCTCCTGCGCGCGGGGGACGAAGTCCGCGCCCGGGATGCTGAGCTCGAGCCCGACCATCAGGCCCCTCCCGCGCAGGCCCTTCGCGAACTCGGTGGCTGCGATCGTCTCCTCCAGGCGCTCGCGGAAGTACCGTCCGATTTCCCGGACATGGGGGAGCAGCTCGGGCAGGATATCCAGGAACTCCAGCGAGGTCCGGCAGGCTAGGCCCCCGCCTCCGAAAGTCGAGCCGTGCTTGCCTGGTCCCAGTACGGCCGCTGCGTCCTCCGTGCAGAGCACGGCTCCGATCGGCAGCCCCGCAGCAAGCGGCTTGGCGAGCGTGATCACGTCTGGCCGGATGGCCTCCCATGCCTCGAAGGCGAAGATCTGCCCTGTCCTGCCCAGACCGCACTGGATCTCGTCGAAGATCAGCAGGGCCTCGTGCTGGTCCGCTAGGTGACGCGCCTTCGCCGCGAATTCCGGCGAGATCTCCACGATGCCGCCCTCGCCTAGGATCGGCTCGATGATGATGCCAGCGGTATCCGCGTCGACGGCCTCCTCGAGCGCGGTCACGTCGTTGGGCGCGACGAAGTGGACTCCGGGGATCAGCGGTGCGAAGGGCTCGGCGTACTTGGGCTGCCCGGTGACCGAGATCGCGCCGAGGGTCCGCCCGCCGAACGAGTTCTCCAGCGCCACGATCCGATGCTTGTTCGGGTGCCGGGCGCGCCCGTGCCCCTTTGCGATCTTCAGCGCCGCCTCCACCGCCTCGGAGCCGCTGTTGCAGAAAAAGGCCCGCGGCAGGCCGCTGAGCGTCGCAAGGCGCTCAGCAAGCTCTCCCTGGCCGGCGTGGTAGTAGAGGTTCGAGCAGTGCATCAGCGTCTGCAGCTGGTCCTGGATCGCCGCGACGATTCGCGGGTGGGAGTGGCCCAGCGCCATGACGCCGATCCCTGACATGAAGTCCAGGTAGCGGCGGCCGTCGTTTCCGTGCAGGTAGACTCCCTCTGCCCTGCGCACCACCAGCGGATAGCGCCCGTAATTGCGGACTACGTGCTTGCGGTCCCGGGCCACGACCGGGATCTGCTCGAACGCTGGATTGGAGCCTGCTGCCACCATCACAGGCTAGCACCGTCAATCCGGCCCGGCGGCGCGCCCTCGGCCCGCGCCATGCGTGGACTTGGCTACGCTGGAGTCACGTGCCGGATCCCCTCATCCTGATCACGAACGATGACGGAATCGACGCCCCGGGAATCCTTGCGCTCGATGCGAGCCTGGCGCCTCTGGGCCGGACTCGCACAGTCGCGCCGCTGCACGAGCAGAGCGCTTCCAGCAGGAGAATCACTCTGCGCCGGCCGATCCGCTACGAGGGCAGGGGCGCCGGGCGCTTCGGCGTCGACGGCACTCCCTGCGACGCAGTGATGATGGCGATCACCCTCCTACTCGAGGAGCGTCCCGCGCTGGTGGTATCCGGCATCAACAACGGGCCGAACCTCGGGGAGAACATCTACTACTCGGGAACAGTCGCCGCGGCCGCCGAGGGGGCCAAGTACGGCATACCGGCCATCGCAGTCTCCGTTGACCAGCGGACCGACGTGGACTACAGCGCCTCTGCCCGGTTCGCGGCTACACTGGCGTCCAAGGTGCTCGCGGGTGGCCTGCCTCCCGGCATCGTGCTGAATGTCAACGTCCCCGCCGGCGGGATTCGCGAAGTCTCCGTGACCAGGCAGTGCCGCAAGATCTCCCGCAACCTCATGGTGGAGACGCGCGATCCCTGGAACCGCCCGTACTACTGGATGCACGAGGAAGTGCCCGTGCAGGATGCCGAGGACGGCAGCGACTACGCGGCCGTGCGTGACGGCCGCGTCTCGGTCACCCCGCTGCACTTCGACCTGACCGCGGACAGCCAGATCGAGCGGCTCAGGCAGGACTGCATGGATCTCATCCCGAACGGTCGGTGACGGGCCGTTTCGGTCCGGGCAGGCCGCTTACGCCAGCAGCGGCTTCACGATCTTCCCGTGGACGTCCGTCAGCCGGAACCGGCGTCCTTGGAACTTGTACGTGAGCTTCGTGTGGTCGATCCCGAGCAGGTGCAGCATCGTGGCATGCAGGTCATGGACGTCGACCGGGTTCTCCGTGATGTTGTAGCTGAACTCGTCCGTCGAGCCGTAGGTCTGGCCGGCCCGGATTCCGCCGCCTGCCATCCACACACTGAAGCAGCGCGGGTGATGGTCCCGGCCGTATTCCGAATCGGTCAGCGTGCCCTGGCAGTACACGGTCCGTCCGAACTCCCCGCCCCAGACCACCAGAGTGTCATCCAGAAGTCCGCGACGCTTGAGGTCGAGGACTAGCGCTGCGGAGGCTTGGTCGGTGGCTTTCAACTGCCTGCGGATACCGCTCTTCAGATTGGCGTGCTGGTCCCAGCCGCGGTGGTAGAGCTGGATGAATCGAACGCCGCGCTCGGCCAGCCTCCTTGCGAGCAGGCAGTTGAAGGCGTACGTGCCCGGCCGGCGGGCATCCTCTCCGTACAGGTCGAAGACGGCGTCGGACTCGCTCGACAGGTCAGTCAGCTCCGGAACGGAACGCTGCATCCGGAATGCCATCTCGTATTGCGAGATCCTCGTGACGATCTCGGGATCCCCGTACTCCTCGTACTGCATCCGGTTGAGATCGCCAAGGGTGTCCAGGAACCTGCGCCGCTGGTCCCGAGAAAACCCTCCCGGATCCGAGAGGTACAGCACTGGATCCCCCACGGAGCGGAACTTGACCCCTTGGTACCGTGTCGGCAGGAAGCCAGAGCCCCACAGACGGTCGTACAGCGGCTGGCCGCCCGCGCCTTGCGTGACCATCACCACGAAGCTCGGCAGGTCTCTCGACTCGCTGCCCAGGCCGTAGCTCAGCCAGGCACCCATGCTCGGGCGTCCCGCGATCTGGGCGCCGGTCTGCAGGAACGTCACGGCCGGGTCGTGGTTGATGGCGTCGGTGTGCATCGATCGCACGATGCAGATGTCGTCGGCGATCCTCGCGGTGTGCGGCAGCAGCTCGCTCATCCAGGCCCCGGAAGCGCCGTGCTGCCCGAACTCGAACGCCGACTCGACGAGAGGGAAGCTTGCCTGCGACGCGGTCATCGTGGTCAGGCGCTGCCCCTTTCGCACCGATTCGGGCAGGTCCTGGCCGCGCAGGCTGGCGAGCCCGGGCTTCGGGTCAAGCGTCTCGATCTGGGACGGCCCGCCGGACTGGAACAGCCAGATGACCCTCTTGGCTCTGGCGGCGAAATGTGGGAGGCCGGCGAGCCCGGCTCGCGCCTGGCCGCCGCCCTCGGCAGCTGGCAGGTCCTCGCGCATCAGTTGCGCGAGCGCGATCGAGCCCAGCCCCTTCGCCGCCTTTCCGAAGAAGTGCCGCCGCGTCCCGATCCGGGCGGCTGAATCCATCGCCGTCATTGCTTCGTCATTGCCTCGTCCAGATTGAGCACCGCGCTGGCGACGCCCGTGTAGGAGGCCAGCTCGACCGGGTCGGCAAGCCCGTGCCATTCCGACTCGCCCACGTCGAGGAACGTCTCGGCAGCCTCCCGGTCGCTGGCGTACTCGGCCAGGAACGAGTCGAGCAGCGCCTTGAGCGCAACGGTCTCGGCGGCTCGCGGCAGCCTTCCCAGCACGCGCTTGTAGACCCCGGCGATTCTGGCCTCCGGCTCGCGCGGTCCTTCCCGCAGCACCCTAGCGGCTAGGTTGCGAGAAGCCTCGACGAAGGCGGGGTCGTTCATCATGTTGAGCGCCTGCAGCGGCGTGTTGGTGCGCTTCACGCCGACCGTGCAGACCTCGCGATCCGACGCGTCGAAATTCATCATCGACGGCGGTGCGACCGTGCGCTTCCAGTAGGTATACAGGCTGCGGCGGTACAGGTCAGCTCCCGTTCCGGCCTCGTAGGAGTTCCCGGACAGCTCCTGCCAGAGCCCCGCAGGCTGGTAGGGCTTCACCGACGGCCCCCCGAGCCGCTCGGCCAGCAGGCCCGATGCGGCCAGGGCCTGGTCGCGGATCGAGGCGGCGCCGAGGCGGAAGCGTGGTCCTCTCGCGAGCAGACGGTTCTCGGGATCCCGGTCCAGCAGGCCCGGATCCAGGCGGGACGACTGCCGGTAGGTGGCGCTGGTCATGATCGTCCTCAGCAGCCGCTTGACGTCCCAGCCGGACTCCACGAATTCCACCGCCAGCCAGTCCAGCAGTGCTTGATTGGAAGGGGCCTCGCCCTGGGAGCCGAAGTCCTCGACAGTCTTCACGAGCCCGGTGCCGAACAGCATCTGCCAGAAACGGTTCACCGTCACTCTCGGCGTGAGGGGGTTCGAGCTGCTCACGATCCAGCGGGCCAGCTCGAGCCGGTCCCCCGGAACCGCGGTCCTGGGCATCGCAAGGGCCTCCGGAGTCCCCGGCCCGACGGGTTCGCCATGTACGTCGTAGCGTCCCCTATCCAGCACATAGGCCTGGCGGGCAGGACCTTCCCGCATCACCATGACTGTCGGGATCTCGTCCCGGTACGCCTCGTGCCGGCGCTTCGCCTCGCGCACCCGCCTGAGGGCCGATCGGACCGGATCGGAAGCTCCGGTTTCGAGGAATGCCAGCCGCAGCTTGTCCATCTGGGCCTGGGTCCTGGCGGCGGCAGGCAGGGCGGCCAGAGCCGCGGGCGACTCCTTCACCGCCAGCGACCGCGCCTCCGGCGGAGATAGCTCGCGGCCGTACACCCGGACTTCGTCGATCCGGCCGCGGAAACGGTTGTCCAGGCCCCCGCCACCCCCGACCTTGAGCGTCGAGTTGCTCTTGCACGGCCAGTCGAGGTTGTCGAAGAGCACGTTCGTTTCCTGCTCTTCGCCGTCGATGTACATGCGGATGCCCCTGGCTTTCCGGTTGCCGTCGTAGGTCAGCAGCACGTGCTGCCAGCGTCCGGGCTCGATCCCCCGCTTCGTCTCGATGCGCACGCTCAGATCGGTCCAGCGCTGCGACATGTGCCACCACAGCTTGCCCCCTCGCACGAACAGGCCCCATCCGCTGCCGATGGGATTCTCGCCCATGGATGCGACGATGGCGCCGTCCTGGCCGCTGTCGGGACGGATCCAGGCAGACACCGAGACGGGGTCCAGGTAGTTGAAGTTCCCGACCGCTCCCAAGTCGGCGTACCTGGTGCCGTCGAACATCGCTGCCCGGCCCAGCACGCCCTCCCCGAGTTCCGTCGCTACCTTGGCGGGCTTGCTGCTGCCGTCGATCGAGCCGCCTGTCATCGACACCGTGCCCAGCGGCCCGTCGAAGGATTCCTGTGCAGCCAGGCCCCGATCAGGCACCCAGTCGGCCGGGCTGCCGCTGCCGAGCCCGGCTTCCCACTCCGCCTGTGCCCGCTCGAGGCCGGCCTGCGTGTCGGCCCACTCGGCCTCCGCCTCCGCTAGGTCGCGCGCCAGCGCCTCGAGGCGTCGCTCCTGGTCGGGAGTGGGGGCCGGGATGACCGGATCCTCGTTGCCGAAGTTCCACACCATGCCCTTCTCGGGCACGTTGTTGAAGTACGCGAAGAACTGGTAGTACTCCTTCTGGGAGATCGGGTCGAACTTATGGTCGTGGCAGCGGGCGCACCCCATCGTCAGTCCCAGCCAGACCGTCGCCGTCGTCTCCGCCCGGTCCGCGACGTACTCGACCCGGAATTCCTCGTTGACGGAACCTCCCTCCGCTGTCGTGCGGTGGTTCCGGTTGAATCCGGTCGCCACGATCTGGTCGCGGCTTGCCTGCGGCAGCATGTCGCCGGCCAGCTGCTCGATCGTGAAGCGGTCGAACGGCATGTTGCGGTTGAATGCGTCAATCACCCAGTCCCGCCAGCGCCACATGAAGCGCGTCCCGTCCGTCTGGTAACCATTAGTGTCCGCGTACCGGGCCGCGTCCAGCCATGCCGCCGCCATGTGCTCGCCGTACCGCGGCGAAGCCAGCAGCCTCTCCAGGAAGCTCTCGTAGGCGCCGGGCGAGGCGTCCGCGACGAAGGCGTCGACGGCTTCCGGCGGTGCAGGCAGGCCGGTGAGGTCCAGCGCCGCCCGCCGAGCGATCGTGCGGCGGCCGGCCGGTTCCGCCAGGCCGAGGCCTTCCCCGTCCAGCGCGTGCGTCACGAGCGCGTCGATCGGGTTGCGGACCAGGTTGCGCTCGCTCACCGCCGGTACGTCCGGGCGCACGGGCGGGATGAAGGACCAGTGGCCGCGCCACTCGGCGCCCTCGGCGATCCATTGCCGCAGGATCTGGATCTCGCCGTCGCTCAGCGGGTCGTGCCCCAGGTAGGACGGGGGCATCCGGAGCACGGGATCAGTGCTCGACACGCGCTGCAGCAGGGCACTGTCGGCGGGACTTCCCGGGACAACAGCGCGACGCCCTCCGGACAGTTCCGCAAGCGCGCCTTCGCGCCGGTCGAGGCGCAGGCCGGCCTGGCGCTGGCCCGCGTCCGGGCCGTGGCAGGTATAGCAGCGGTCGGAAAGGATCGGCCGGACATCGTTGTTGAAGTCGACCGTTGTGCCCACCCTGGGCTCGGACGCGCCCGGTCCGGCCGCCAGCAGGTACCCGAGCAGAATGGCCGCTATCCGCTGCACAGCGTCATCTTAGCAGCGGATCGGTCCGGGGAATCCGCCTGGTGGCCGCCCGCAGGATGCGCGCCTCGGCGCGGGCGCTCTCTATAATGAGTTCACCACGCCGTGGATCCACCGGGCGCACGGGCGGGGAATTGTCTGCGGACACCCTGCTAGTGTAAAGAGATTGTCTCCTAGTCGGTCCTGCGTCGGAGCGAGCCATGAGTAATCGAAAGTCGAACCTGCGCTGGGGTGTCGAGAGGAGGCTCGAGTTCATCGAGTTCCGCCTCTACTGGGAGGGCCGGATCAACCGGGGTCACTTGATGGACACTTTCGGCGTCTCGATCAACCAGGCCTCGACCGACCTCAACCGATATCTGGGCCTGGCGCCCGAGAACATGGTCTACGACAGGAGCGCTAGGACGTACGTCCGCAGCGGCGTGTTCTCGCCCATCTTCCTGAAGCTGGATTCCGACCACTACCTCCGACAGATTCGCGCCTTGCATGATCCCGCGGCGGTGAGCGAGGCCGACGTCCAGCGGCTTCGCGACGAATCGTGGCTGTTGACCTATCCCGAGTTCGATGAGATGCCGTCGCTGCTGCGTACCGTCAACTCGGAAACGCTGCGGCTGGTTGTGGAGTCCTGCCGCGAGAAGCAGTCCATGGAAATCCTGTACCAGTCGCTGACGAGCCCCGAAGCCCGCTGGCGGTGGATCGCGCCGCACGCGCTCGGCTTCAGCGGAAGCCGCTGGCATGTTCGCGCGTTCTGCGAGGAGGAAAGGGCGTTCAAGGATTTCGTGCTGGCCCGCATCATCGAGACAGGCAGCACGCGCCCCCGGGAGTCCGATCCGGCTGAGGACCGGGACTGGCACCAGTACGTCGAGCTGGCGATCGGGCCCAACCCCGGCCTTTCCGAATCCCAGCAGAAGATCGTGGCCCGCGACTACCGGATGGAGGCGGGCCGGGTCACGGTGAAGGTCCGCAAGGCCCTACTCTTTTACACTCTCAGGCGCCTGGGTCTGAACAAGGACGCCGTCCCCCAGCCGCCCGCGAGCCAGCAGATCGTGCTGCTCAATCCCGAAGTGCTCCAGTCGCCCTTGTACAGCGGCCCGCACCAGAACGAGGAGTGAGCGGTCTCGCTGTCGGTCACCCCACTCCCGGGCAGTCGTATCCCGGAATCCGCCACTTTTCTCACGCCGGTACTTGCGGACGTGCCCTATAATTCGTACTAGCGTCTAGCGCCTACCCCGTGCCAAGGTGGGGGGTGTCGAGGTGGATCCAATGCCCAGCAATCTGCCCTTACCTGTACCCGAGAAGCCCGACGGAGGAGCCTCCGCGCCGATAGCCGTCCCGTCTCCGGGCTCGCCCAGCCGGACCGGCACGCCTCCCTCGGGGCTGCTGACGCTGGCACTATGCGTCTTCGCGGCCGGCGCCACCGCGCTTGTCCTGTGGCTGCTCTCCAGCCCCTCCGGTGTTCGGCAGCCAAGTGCGCAGGCGGCCAGCACTCGCTCCGGCGTCGCGGTGACAGGGGAGTTCAGCAAGACCTTGCGCATAGGAGGGACGCTCGAGACAATGAACTACGCTTCGGTCCGGGCTCCAAGGATGCGCGGCCCTAGGGACGCCGGCCGTGCAGCCCTGACCTTGGCCATGCTGGCGGACGCAGGCCAGGTGGTGCCGGCTGGCGGGATTGTGGCGGAGTTCGAGCTCAAGTGGCTCGAGGACCACATTGTCGACCGCCAGTCGGTCGTGACAACCGCCAAGGCGGACCTGCGCAAGCGCGAGGCGGACATCCTGATTCTCAAGGAGACCGAGCGGCAGGGGCGGGTGAACGCAAGGGCGGAATTCGACAAGGCCGTGCTGGACAGCCGCAAGGCCGAAGTCCTTTCGGAAATCCAATCGGAGCTCCTCAAGAACACTTCCCTCGAAGCCCAGGCGACCTGGAAGCAGCTCGAGGAGGAGGGGCGCCTGATGGAGGGCGTCCATGCGGCTGACCTTCGGATCGAGGAACTGAACGTGCAGGAGCAGGTCCTGCATGTCGAGCGCCACGAGCGGGACTACGAGCGCCTCCAGGTCAGGACGCCGATTCCAGGCATGATCGTGCTGGAGTCGATGCTGAACCGGAACGGTCAGTTCTCCCAGTACAAGGCTGGCGACCAGGTCTACCCGGGAGCGATGATCATGCGGGTCGTCGACGTGTCTCAGATGGTGGTCAACGCAGTTGTCAACCAAGTCGACGCCCAGGCCATCCGTATCGGGGACGAGGCGACGATCGAATTGGACGCCTACCCGGGCGAGCGGTTCAGTGGGCGAGTCGTGGATATCGGCGCCGTGGCCTCGTCGGGCAGCGGCGGAGCTAAGTTCGGGCGCGGCAGCGATAGCGCCTTCATCAAGCACATCCGTGTCAGGATCCTCATCGAGGACAACGACGAGAGAATCCTCCCGGATCTCTCAGCCAGCGCCGACGTGCGGGTGTCCGACCGGAAGGAGGGCGTATTGGTGCCCCGCGAGGCGATCGAATCTGACCGCGAGTCCGGCGTGGATTACGTGTACGTCGCGGCCGGAGAGACCTATCGGCGCAAGCGCATTCTGGTGCAGGACGTCAACGACACCCACGCGCTGATCGCTTCGGGCTTGCAAGCCGGAGACGAGGTCGTGCTGGGCGGCCGGCCGCAGAGCGAGACCTCTGTCGAGTAGGGCCGGGACCCGCGCCACTCTCTACGCCGCGCGACACCACGCCGCGGCGATCCGTGACCAGACTAGGGTGCATGCTATTCTGGCAGGACGAACCGATGGCCGGTCGTCTAATGGTAGGACACGGGCCTTTGGAGCCCGCTGTGGAGGTTCGAGTCCTCCCCGGCCAGCCACTTCTCGGTGCTGCAGCCTGAACCGATGCTGAAGGTCGGGCTAACCGGCGGGCTGGCAAGCGGGAAGAGCTTCATAGCTAGTGAATTCGAGCGCTTGGGCTGCGCCGTACTGCAGGCAGACAAGCTGGGCCACCAGATCCTAGCCGAAGATGCCGACGCTGTGGATGCTGTTGCGGAGGCGTTCGGAACCGGCGTGCTCACGCCCGGCGGCGCGATTGACCGCAAGGCCCTGGGCGCGATCGCATTCTCGGACGAGACCCTGCTGGCAAGGCTCAATGCGATCGTGCACCCGAAGGTCTTCGCACGGCAAGAGCGCTTCTTCGCCGAGGTTGCCGATCAGGATCCGGAAGGGATCGCGATGGTCGAGGCGGCCATCATGATCGAGAGCGGCAGCTACCGGCGCTACCAGCGGCTTGTCCTCGCAGCCTGTCCCCGGGAATTGCAGGTCGAGCGATTCATTGCGCGAGAGGGGGCTAGCCGCCAGGAGGCAGAGGCGCGGATTGACCGGCAGCTGCCTTTGGACGAGAAACGCGAGTACGCTGATTACGTGATCGACACGGCGGGATCCAAGCAGCGCACCCTCCGACAGGTTCGCGATGTTCACCGCAGGCTTCGCGCCGAGGCCGGCGATAGCGTCGAACAGAGGATCGTGTGAGACCCGTGCGTGACGCGAGCGGCAGCTTGGCCAGGCCGATGTGGCTGGCTGCCCTGGTGCTGGGCGGAATCGTGGCCTGGAGCGTCTGGCCGTTCGGTCCCGGCCGGGATGTGCGGGTCGTGTTCGACCAGCCGTTCTGGACCGAGGCCGACTCCACGCTCACGTCGGAGGAACTCTCGAACATCGAGATCTACGAGCGCGCCAGCCCGGCCACGGTCAATATCACCAGCACCGTGCTGCAGAGGAACTGGTTCCTGGAGATTCACCCCAGCGAGTCGACAGGTTCCGGCTTCCTGATTGACTCGGATGGCCACATCCTCACCAATTTCCACGTGATCCAAGGCAGCGCCGAACTGGAGGTCACGCTGCTGGCGGATGTCGAGAGCGAGAACCGCTACAAGGCGCGTGTCCTGGCGACTGACCCGTCCAACGATCTCGCCCTGATCAAGGTCGAATCGGACGAGCCGCTGCCCTTCGTGGCTCTCGGGGACTCGGAGTCCGTGCAGGTCGGGCAGAAGGTCCTCGCGATCGGCAATCCCTTCGGCCTGCACGGCACGCTCACCACGGGCGTTGTCAGCTCGACGGGGCGGTCGATCCAGAATCGCAGCGGGGTCCTGAGGGACCTCATCCAGACCGATGCCGCGATCAACCCCGGCAACAGCGGAGGACCGCTGCTTGACTCGAGCGGCAACGTGATCGGGGTGAACACCGCGATCTACGGCCCCAGCGGCAACATCGGCATCGGTTTCGCGATGCCCGTGAGCCGCGCCAAGGCGCTGCTGCGTTTCGTCAAAGGCGGTGCCGAGCCGCCCGAGGACCTCGGGGTCGTGGGGTTCTTCCTGAACCGGCGGTGGGCGCGGGCGCTGCGGCTTCCGGCAACAGGCTACCTAGTGACGGAAGTCGAGGACGGGTCGGCCGCCGCCGCCGCGGGCGTGCGCGGTGCCAGCCGCGAGGTGATTCTCGGCAACTACCGGATCCCTTGGGGCGGGGATCTCATCGTAGCGGTCGACGGCGCGAGCCTGTCGGATCGGGACTCGATGCGCCAGGCCCTGGCTCTCAAGCTCGCGGGTGACAGTGTCACGCTGACTCTCATCCGGCAGGGCCGGGAGGTTGAGGTCGAGTTGACCTTGCGCGGACGCGGCCTCGGCGTCAGCCTCTAGCACTCCCCTGGCCGTCCGGTCTCTTGTTGGGACCGGCTGGCCCTCTGGATCAGTCCAGGCTGACTCGAACCCAGCCTGATCCTTGGTGGCCGAAGTCGAAATGGTCCGGATGGAGGACTTCCGCAAGGATCTCGAGGGATTCCGCTAGGCGCGGGCCCGGCCGGTTGAAGAACTGGTTGCCGTCGGTCGCGAAGACACGGTCGTTCCGGACTGCACGGAGTGCGGACCAGCCCGGCCGGGCGGCAAGCACCGGCACGTCCTCGAGCGTGCGCCGCAGCCCGAATCCGCACGGACTGATCACGATCGTTTCGGGGTCGGCCTCCACCAGCTCGTCAAAGTCCATGGAGGGGGAATGCTGTCCGGCCTGGCCGAAGAGCTCGTGCCCGCCCGCCATCCTGACGAGTTCCGGCATCCAGTTCCCGCCGGCCATCAGTGGATCGGCCCACTCGATCAGGGCGACGCTCGGGGATTCCGGCACGCTCCTCGCCCTTGCCTCGATCGCGCCCATGCGGTCCTGGAGCGAGGCTACCAAGCGAACGCCGGCCTCCGTCGCGCCCAGGGCCGAGGCCACTCGCATGATGTCCTGCCACACGTCTGCAAGGGCGAACGGGCGCAAGGACACGATCTCGGGATCGACTCCAGAGAGGCGGCCCACGGCCTCCACCACGTCGCGCTCGCTCACGGCGCACACGTCGCATTGGGACTGGGTGACTATATGGGACGGTCGCAGGTCCCTCAGGACCTCCTCCCGAATCTGGTAGACACCCAGCGCATCCAGGGGATCGCGCCGGGCGGCCAGCGCCTTGACGCGTTCGTCAATCACGCTGCTTGCCGCGTCAGCGTCGAACCGCGGCACGGTCGCCTGCGGCAGTTCGGCGACATCGGCCGGGAAGTCGCATTCGTGCGACCTGCCCACGAGCTGGTCGCGGAATCCGAGCGCACAGACGATCTCCGTCGCGCTTGCGATCAAGGAGAGGATTCGAGCCGGCTCGGAAGGGCTCAAGTTCCGAGTCTACCCAACCGCTGCCATTACCGTCGAAGGACTTCCGGGGCCATATCCCCTGCACTGGGGCATCCAGGCATCGCCCCCCAAGGACTCGATCTCCTCCGCCACGTTCTCCCGGTCCAGCGCTTCGAGATCCCGCCGCTGCGTGCGCCCATCGGAGTCATGCCCGATGTGGCCCGATAGATAACCGGTGGCCCCTGTTGCAAGGTGGCGGCATGGCGGCCCCGGGGTGCACGCTTTCTGCCCGCCGGGCGAATCGACGAGGCGCTCGCAGAGTGGTCAGGGGACGGCTGCCTGGCCGGTACCGGCTGCGAGGTGGCCCGGGGGGGCGGCTGATGGCGGACCGCTTGCCCATCGAGTGGACCGACGCGACATG
This sequence comes from Bryobacterales bacterium, assembly GCA_965263255.1. Taxonomy (GTDB): domain Bacteria; phylum Acidobacteriota; class Terriglobia; order Bryobacterales; family UBA6623; genus VXMF01. Next base: position 2,781,222 of record CBDHHA010000008.1, on the reverse strand, counting down.
GAACCCTGTGACGGGCTGCACCTGGAAGAGCCGCGGCTGCGACCGCTGCTACGCGGCGAAGCTCGCCTCGACGCGCCTGTGACACCACCCGTTTCGTTCGCCTCGATCGCAAGGGTCTTCGCAGTGATGGAGCATGCCCTCCAGCACTCCTTCCGAGTGCTCACGAAGAGACCCGCTAGGGCCCTGCCTTCCTAGTGGCCAGCGCGCCCGGTGCCCCGCCAAGCCCCCTGCCAATCGTCTGGATCGGCCCGAGCCTTGAGGACCAGCCGTCGCCCGCCGTGAGGCAGTCGAAGCCCGCGTGCCGCAAGGCCGGCTGGCCGAGAGGATCGAGGAACTCCGCCAGCAGAACGGGGCGCTGCTGGCACGCCTAGCTCCCGCCGCCGAGTCGTGGGATCCGACACTCCCGAGCGGAGCAACGGTAGGACAGGAACAACATTGAGACCGGAGACCGCACTCGCACCGGCGGAGCCATTCGGCGGCCGTGGTCAACACGTTCTCAGCGTGACGGGCCGGAAATGTGCTGGGGGCCCAGCCGCAGCCTGCGGTCGAGTCCAGGCCACGGCCTGACCGGGTACTCAGCCCCGCCGCGATCGTTGAGAATGCTCGCTACGGCTGGAGGCATGATGTCGAGCCGGACCTCCGGCTGGCGCTCTTCCGTGTCGTACGCAGTCACCTCGAGCAACCGGTACGGGCAGGTCTGGGGCAGCATCGACCCGACGCGGCGCACTTCGTCCCTCAACGCCTTCGACAAGGGAGTGTGCCCGGCCCAGCCAGCAATACCCTGCACCGCGTGACTCCGCCCGCGATCCCAGGCGCGAGCGAAGATCTCACGGTAACTCCCGGTCAGGCTGGGGTTGTCCGCGAGCCTCTCGGCCATCTGCATCCGCCATTGCTGGATCTCCGTCACCCAGTGGGCGAAGTGCTCGTCCCCTTCGCAGTGTTCGATCTTGAGCATGTGCTTGATCACCCTGCCGCACAAGGACACCCAGGCATTGCGCTGCTCCCTCCCCAAGGACTCGATCTCCTCCGCCACGTTCTCCCAGTCCAGCGCTTCGGGGTCGCGTCGCCGCAGGGCCTGGGTCTGCTGGACGGACCAGGCGTGGAAGTCCGCCTCGTAGACCCCGGCCTCGGCCGGGATCGCCTCGTGCGCAGCCTGCACCGGAGAGAGGGACATCGAAACCTCGCTTGGCCAGCATTGTACATTCGCCGGCGAGCCCGACGCGCCGCCATCGGAACGGGTTCGCAGTGCTCCGGCAGCTGCTGCCCCGCTCTGCGGCCGATGCCCTCCTCGTTCCCCTCGCCCTGGGCTGCAGCGCACGTCGCGCCCTCCGGACGCAGCAGCAGCCCGGCCCACGCGGGGAGTGCACGGCCAAGCTCTGCCTACTGCACAGCGCCGCAGCCAGGACCTGGAACCGCTCGGGATCCAGCCGGCAGCGGCCGACGGTTCAGGACGCGGCGGCGGCTCTCCGGGCCTAGCGGGACGAACTCCGCAGCGAGCCGCACTCGCCCGTGTTCCCGAATCGCCCCGGCGGCACTCTTAGCCGCGACGGACGTGCCTGCCTGCTTGCCAAGCATCTGAGAGGCGCTCGGCAAGCATGCCCTTCCCTGCAGGGCAAGCGAGTCACTCCTCATCTACTGCGTCACACCGCGGCCATGGAACTGCTGCAGAACGGTGTTGACCGCGCCGTGATCGCGTTCTGGCTCGGCCGCGAGTGGGTCGAGACGACCAATGTGTACCTTCCCGCCGACCTCAACCTGAAGGAAGCGGCCCTGGCCAAGACCGCTCCCATGCATGGGACACCGGCCCGGTGCCGCCTCGATGGCGAGGTCTTGGCCTTCCTCAGCAGCCTTTGAGTATTCCGAGTCCGATGCGAGAAAACGCACGAGCACCGCTCAAGCACCACGGTCAACTCGGAACATTCCGGGACTTGGAATTACCACGATTGTTCCGAGCTCGGAATCACAGGGACACGTCGGCAATCTCACTGTTCATCGCCGGAACGCTGATGGAAGACGTGGCCGTCCGGCTCGGGCACGCCAGCGTGAAGACTACCGGGTGGGACTACGCAGCCTGGTGCTCCGCTAGGCGCAATTGCCTAAGCGAAGCCGTGCGGAAAGCCCACTAGCGCCCCCCGATCGTGCTGGCATTCAGAACGACAAAGCCCGTAGCGACGGTTGCATCCGCCACCACGGGGGAAGGCCCGGCAAGTCCTAAGTCGATCCAGACCTACCGGAGCTGTACCGGGTAGCATATGATGTGGCTAACATCCGTTATATGGACCGTTCCGAGTTCCTCCGTATTCTGCTCGCCGGCGGCGGTGTTTCCGCGCTGGCGCCCCGAGTGCTGCCGGCGTCAGGCCAGGCCCGGAAGCTTGTCCTGATCGCAGGCAGTCCCAGCCATCCTCCCGGCATGCACGAGTTCCGCGCGGGCACCCTGCTGCTCGAGCGCAGGCTGTCCCAGGTGCCGGGCCTTGTCGTGGAGCGCCATGACAACGGCTGGGTCGCGGACGAGTCCACGCTCGAAGATGCTGCGGCCGTCGTGATCTACTCCGACGGCGGGCGCAAGCACCCGCTCGCCGACAAGGACCGCCGCGCCTTGATGGGCGGGCTCGTCCGTCGCGGGATCGGTCTCGGATGCATGCACTACGGTGTCGAGGTGCTCAAGGAGGACGCCGGCGAGGAATTCAAGGACTGGCTGGGCGGCTACTACGAGCATGAATGGTCCTGCAACCCTATCTGGACGCCCTCGTTCGAGAAGTTCCCCGAGCACCCCGTCGCTAACGGCGTCCGTCCCTTCGCGGTCGAGGACGAGTGGTACTTCAACATGCGCTTCCGGGACGGGTTCGACGCATCGTCTCCCAAGCAGCTGGACGGAGCCGTATTCACCCCCGTCCTCGTGGCCAAGCCCAGCGACGAGGTGCGGGACGGGCCGTACGTCCACCCGAAGGGCCCCTATCCGCACATCCAGGCGGCCAAGGGCCGCGACGAAACGATGCTCTGGACGATCGAGCGCGCCGACGGCGGGCGCGGGTTCGGCTTCACCGGAGGACACTTCCACCGGAACTGGCAGAACGACGAGTACCGCAAGGTCGTGATGAACGCGATCTGCTGGGTGGCAGGGCTGAAGGTTGCCCGCTACGGGACCGGGTCCTCGACTGTCAGGGACGAGGAACTGGAGCGGAACCTAGATCCCAAGCCGCCGCGAAAGGGCTGACAGCCGCAAGTCCGATTGCCCGCGCGGCGCTGTCGCCGGACCGGGGATTCCCGGGAAACTGCCCGGAGTGGTCGGGGCGGAGGGATTCGAACCCCCGACTTCCTGCTCCCAAAGCAGGCGCGCTACCAGACTGCGCCACGCCCCGCTCTACTCAGTGTAGTGCGCGCAGGCAGCGTGCTACCGGAAGTCGACGCGGATGCCCCTTTCCCGGAGCAGCTCTCCGGTTGCCTGGAGCAGCGTGACCATCGCCTGGCGGTATCCGATCGACTCGAACAGCAGGTCCGCCTGGCTCTGGACCAGGTCGTCCTGGGCGTCGAGCACGATGAAGGCCGTGCTCACGCCGAGATCGTACTTCTTCTGCTCCGCGTCCAGCCGCTTCTGCGAGAAGTCCAGAGCCACCGTGGCCTGCTGGATGGCCACCTTGCTCAGCTCCACGCCGGTGATCGCGTTCAGTACGTCCAGGCGGATGTCCTGCTCCAGAGACCGCAGCTCGTACATGTCCCGCTTCTTCTGGATGACGGAGTTCGCCAGATTCACCGCGGCCCTGCGGTTCCGCAGCGGCAGCTCGAGCGTGAGCCCGACACTGTAGGTCGGGAACGCGAACTGGAACAGCTGGTTCATCGCTGTCGGGAAGCCGCCCGCTGAGAGCAGCCGGGCGGATCCACCCAGCAGCGAGTTCTCGTAGAGGTTGCCGCCGAGACCGGTCGCGCTGTAGGTGGCGTTCAGCGACAGGTCGGGCCGCAGCTGGTTGGTGGACTGCTTGATGTTGTAGTCGTCGATCTCCAGGTTCTTCCGCCGCACGCTCACGTCCGGACGGAACGCCATCGCCTTCTGGATCGTCTCCTCCGGGTCGAAGCTCGGCATGTAGATCGGCGCGTTGGCGGACTCGGTCAGCACCACCGGCAGGTTCCTGATGTCGGGATGCAGGTCCGCCCCGATCTGGCGGCGCACGCGATCCTCGGTCTGCTGCAGGCGGAACCTCGCCCGCGTGACGCTGACCTGCGCGTTGGCGAAGTTCTGCTCGGGCTGGTAGATGTCCAGCGGTGATATCGCGCCCAGTTCCAGCTCGCGCCTCGACCTCTCCAGGAACTGGCGCCGCAATTCCAGGTTGTTCTCCTGCACGCTCAGGGACTCGCGGTTGGAGACCACCTGCCAGTAGGTGTTCTCGGCCTGGGCGACCAGCACGAGGATGCGGTTGAGCGCCTGCGCCTGGCTGAGGCCATAGCGCGCCCGCGCGATCAGGATCGGGATCCGCTGGATACCGCGTCCGCGGTCGCGCAGCAGGGGCTGGGTGATGCGGAACTGCAGCGTGTCCTGGATCGACGGGTTGAACGTGCGGAACGCGCTGCTGCTGGCGTTCTTGGCGCCAGTGAACGAAACCTGGTAGTTCAGGCCGGTATCCAGCGTCTGGCGGTACGTGAAGCCGCCGTTCTGCCGCAGCGTGCTGATCACGTCGCCGCCCTGCAGCACGTCCTGCGACGGGTTCGTGCCCCGGTTCGCGTTGAAGTTCAGGTTGAGGCTGGGGTCGAACGGGCTGAACGCGCTCTGGATCGAGTTCTCGCTCTCCAGCACGTTGAGAACCTGGATCTGCACGTCCGGATGGTTGGCCATCACCAGTTCCAGGTAGTCGCGCAGCGAGAGTTCCAGCTTGCCGTCGACAACGAAGTCCTCCAGGTCGGTGACCATGTCGACCTCGACATCGTAGGGAGCGCGCTGCCACAACTCGCGGAAGTAGTCCCCGTCCGGAAACGTCGACAGCTGGGCGCTCGCCGGAACAGCTCCGATCAGGATGGCGAGGGCGGGAAGGAGCCGGCTCGCCTTGCGGGCGGGTGCGTGGGAAGCGTTACTCATAGCGGATGGCCTCAATGGGGTCGAGCTTGGCCGCCTGCATCGCGGGGTAGATGCCGAACAGAAGGCCGATGAACACGGACACGCCGAACGAGACGACGATGGAGATGACCGTCACGACGGTCGCCCATCCGGCGATGGCGGCGATCACTCGGGACCCGCCGAATCCGGCGGCGATGCCGATCAGGCCGCCGAGGATCGAGATCATCACCGCCTCGATCAGGAACTGGCGGACGATGTCGCGCTGCCTTGCGCCGATTGCCCGCCGGATGCCGATCTCGCGCGTCCTCTCCAGCACGGTGGCGAGCATGATGTTCATGATTCCGATGCCGCCCACGAGCAGCGAGATCCCGGCGATGCAGATCATGACGATCTGGAACACCAGCTGCTGCTGCTCGCGCTGCGCCAGAAGGTCGGCGGGCACCAGCACGGAGAAGTCGCTGGCGCCGTTGTGGGTGGTGTTCAGGATGGCCCGCACGATCTGAGACGTCTCGATCGGATCGGCCTCCGCCGCGACCCGCAGGAAGATGCCGTCGATCTCGTCCTTGAGGTAGCTGTTGTTGTCCTCGAACCGGCGCATCACCGAGTTCAGGGGCGCGAGGATGATGTTGCTGCGGTCATCCGCTTCCAGGCCCTCCACGTCGGACTCGGCCGTTGCCTGGGGCGCCGTCACGCCGATGACGTGCAGCCAGACCTCGTTGACCTTGATGTAGCGGCCCACCGCGCTTCCGTATCCGAGGATGTTGATCTTCGCCCTCTCGCCGAGCACGCAGACCGGGGCGGACCGCAGCTGCTCCTCCTCGGTGAAGAATCGGCCCTCGATCAGGGACATGCTGTAGATGCTGGTGTAGTTCGGGCGGACGCCGATCAACCTCGGCAGGTCCGCGTCCGTTGTGGGCAGCACGCTCGTCGGATCGAACGTCTTGCGCTCGGAGAGGTAGGCGATGTTCGGGGTGTTCGCCGCGATGGCTCGCGCGTCGCGGAAGCTCAGGCCGGGCGAGACCTGCCGGACTTCGATCAGGGTGTCGCGGTCCGGCGCCTCGGCTGACTCCACGACAATGTTGTTGACGCCCAGCAGGTCGATGTACCGGATCATCTCCTGGCGCGCGCCCTCGGTGATCGAAAGCATCGCGACAACCGCCCCCACGCCGAAGATCATGCCGAGCATGGTCAGCAGCGTGCGGAGCTTGTGGGCCAGGAGGCTCCCGATCCCCATCTGGAGTTCGGGCAGTACGTTCGGGATCTGCATCGGTTAGTTGGTTCCGCCCGGGAACGAGGGCCCGGAGGGCTGGTCGGCTTGCTGTCCGCGAGCGGCGGGGGCCGAGTCCGGGCGGTACAGGGAGATCATGTCTCCCTCCTCCAGGCCTTCGGCAATGGCCACCTGGGACTCCGATCGCCGGCCCAGCTGAACGCGGCGAGGCTGCAAGCGGCTGCCCTCCAGCACGTAGACGATTGTCTGCGCGCCTCCTCGAACACCGCTTGGTACGGGATGTACAAGGTGTCGGTGATCTGCTCGACCGTCACTTCCGCGTCCGCGAGCAGCCCGGGCCGGAGCAGCACCTCCAGATCCGAGCCCTCTTCGGGCGGTTGCGGCAGCTGCGCCGCCGAGCGCTCGGCCTCGTTGAATTCCGAACTCGTAGCAGGCGCTGCGGGCAGGCCTGCAGACCCGCCGGCGAGGCCCCCGGGACCACCGCCCCCGGGACCACCGCCCCCTTGACCACCGCCGCCGGGGCCGCCGCCGCCGAACCCGCCCCCGGGACCGCCAGCTCCGCCGCCAGCTCCGCCGCCGCGCTGGCCGCCGCCGCGCTGACCGCCGCCGAATGCCGACTGCATAATCTGGCGGAACTGCTGCCGCTCCTCGTTGCTGAGCTCTTGGGGCCCTCGGCCGTTAAGGAGCTCCTCCGCCTGCTTGCGTGCCTGTTCCGGCAGTCGCGCCAAGATCGCAGACGGATCGCGGCCTGCGCGCTGCTGGCCACCCTGGCCCTGCCCGCCCTGCCCGCCTGCTCGTTGCCGGCCGCCTTGGCCCTGACCACCCTGGCCCTGGCCGCCGGCTCGCTGCTGGCCACCCTGGCCCTGGCCGCCGGCTCGCTGCTGGCCACCCTGGCCCTGGCCGCCGGCTCGCCGCTGGCCACCTTGGCCCTGGCCGTCCTGGCCCTGGCCGCCGGCTCGCCGCTGGCCACCCTGATCCTGGCCGTCCTGGCCTCCTGCCCGTTGCCGGCCGCCCTGGCCACCTGCTCGCTGGGCCCGGTCCTGGCCGCCGTCGGGCGCGTCACCGCTACCGGCCCGCGCCTGCTGCGGGTCCCTTGCTCTGGGCTGGCGGCTGGCCTGTGCGCCGTACCCGAGCGCCGCGTTCTGCCTGGCCGTCGCCATGATCCTCTCGATCCGTTCCTCGTCCGCCCCGATTTTCTCGAGCAGTGATCGCATGTCGATCGAGATCAGGCACTCGAACTTCTTGACGGCCTCGCCAGCGAAGATATTCGCCGATGCAGTGTTGCCGAGGCGCTTGATCGTACCCGGCACGGTGTGCTCGGGGATCGCGTCCAGTCGGATCATCACTTCCTGGCCTTCCCGCAGGTTGGCGCGTTCGGACTCCTCGACGCGAGTGAGCAGCTCCATCTCGGAAAGGTCCAGCAGCTGCGCGACCGACATGCCCGGCGAGACCTGGTCGCCCTCCCGGATCTCCGGAAGGGCCTGCCCGAATCCGCCCCGGCCGCCCGAACGGTTCTGTTGGATGGCTACCAGCCCCGTCAGCGGCGCCAGCGTGCGGGCCTCGGCGATCCTCCGACGGTCCCGGGCCACGTCCAGCTCCGCCTTGTTGAGCTGCTCGCGCAGCACTGCCAGCTCCGCCTCGCGCTGCTGCAAGCGGTTCTTGATGTCCTGCTCGAGCTTCTCCTTGCGGCGGATCGCTTCCTCCAGCGTGAGCTCGTTCTTGCGGGCATCGATCGTTGAGAGAAGCTCGTTGCGACGGACCTCGAGCTCGGCCCTGCGGACCTGGAAGTTCGCCTGAACGATCTCCACTTCGTCCTGGCTCTTGCGGATTTCCAGCTCCGCCTCTGCCTTCTTGAGGTTCTCGTTGATCTGCTCGACGGACAGCATGCTGTCCTCGAGAGCGGCCACCCGCTCGGAGTCGTCCAGCTCGAAGATCAGGTTGCCGCGGCGGGCTAGCGAGCCTGTCGGCGCCAGCTGCGTGACTTGGGACATCGAGCCGAGATTGGGCGCGACGAGCGTCAGGGAGCGGACCGCGCGCAGTTCCCCTCGCAGGTGGGTCTTCACCACCAGGTCACCCCGTCGCACCTCGGCTAGCGCGAACTCGCTCTCGTCCTGGGGGATCTGCTGAAGGGCGTAGTACCCGGCAGCGACAAGCGCGCCGGCCGCGAGTACGATCGCGATACGGAACAGCAACTTCATCATGGCTTGGCTCCTCTTCGATCAAAGGGTTCTGGACTGGGCTGCCAGTTCCGGGTTCTCCAGCGCGATGACATCCCCCTCTTCGAGCCCGGACTCCACCACGATGTCGGTCCCGTTTGTCGCCGAGACCTCGATGACCGACCGGCGGTACCCGGCCCCGTCCTTGACGAACACCGTCGGCTGGCCGTCGATCTGGGTGGATGCCTTGGCAGGGATGACCAGCACGTCCGAGATGCGCTGCACCACGACTTCGACCGTCGCGCTCATGCCCGGCCGCAGCCGCTCGTCGATACTGGCGATGTTCGAATAGGCCGGGAAGTTCTTCTCCGGCGGGAGGCGGTTGAAGACCAGGGTCGCGATCGGGCTCAGCCAGCTGACGGCCCCGTCGAGGGTGGCGTCAGGCACCGCATCGACCCGGATGCGTGTTTGCTGCCCCTCCATCACCCGGCCCCGGTCCACCTCGTCCACGCGGAACTCTACGCGCAGCGACGACAGGTCCGGGATCTCCGCGATGGTCGCACCCGTCCAGACCGTGTCGCCCTCCTGGAATGGCGGACGCGCGGTCCCGAACGAGCCTTGGGCCCGGTTGTTGGGAAGAATGTGGACGATGCCGTCGCTCGGGGCACGCAGCACCATGCTTCCCATGTACGTCCTGGACAGCTCCAGATCGCGCTGGGCCTTGCCCTTGCGCTCCATCAGGCGCTCGATGTCCGCTTCCTGCGACATGTCGCTTGCCTGGGCGTTGGTCTCGGACTTCGTGAGCTCGCCCTCCGCGATCGTGACGTCGATCTTGGCCTTCTCGGCCTCGATCTCCGCCAGAATCTCCTGCTTGCTCGCCTCGAGCTCGGCCCGCTCGAGGTTGTAGGTGGCCTGCATCACCATCATTTCGTTGCGTTCGTCCGTGATCGCATGCTGGGCCTCGGCCTGCTTGATCTCGCTGTCGACCTGCCGAACCTCGGTCTGCCGCTCGATCATCAGGTCTTCCTGCGCCGACTCGTCGAACCGCACGACGATCTCCCCCTGGCTGATAGGCTTGCCGTTCTCGGCTAGCTCGACAATCTTGAGGTCCGGGGTCTGCGGGGTGATGATCTGGTCCGACTGCGCGCTCTTCAGCTCGCCCCGGCTCGTCACTGTCCGGAGGAAGTCGCGCCGCTCGACGACTGCCGTCGGCAGTTCCGGCGGTGCCGGACCGTAGATCAGCATGGCGCCGGCGGTGATTGCCGCCGTGCCCAGCACGATCAGGCCAGAACGCATCCAAGGAGATTTCCAGATCGCCATCGTTCTCAGGCTCGCGGGACCGCCCGGGGCCGCGATTGAACGTAATGACGCGATTTTTCGCTGGGAGGTTATTGCCCGTTGCCGATCAGTCCCGGAACAGTAGCGCGACGAGCTTCGCGAGATAGTCCCTCCACACCGGCCAGCTGTGCCCGCCCTCTGTCAGCAGGTAGGTGTGCTCGATGCCCGCGGACTCCAAGGCGCTCCTGAAGGCCTCGTTTCGCTCCAGGAGGAAGTCATCCTTCCCGATGCCGATCCACAGCAGGTTCAGCTCTCGGTTGGCTCGAGCCGGGTCCGCCAGGAATGCCTTCGCCGTCTCGTCCTCTTCCGGGGCCGGCGCCGCGGCCGAGAAAGCGCCCACCCACGCGAACCGCTCGAGGCCGGCCGCACCGCAGTGGAGTGCCTGGCCGCCTCCCATCGAGAGCCCCGCGATCGCGCGCTGTCCGCGGTCGCGCCGGGCCCGGTACAGCGACTCGACCAGCGGGATCGCAGCGTCCATCAAGTCGTCCCGGAATGCCTCCGTGTTGCCCGAGCGGAGGCCCCGGCGCCGGCTGCTCCACGGCACCGGATGGCCGTTGGGCATGACGACGAGCATCGGGTCCGCCTTGCCGTCGGCGATGAGGTTGTCGAGGATCAGATTCGCCTTGCCCACCTCGCTCCAGGTCGACTCGTTGTCCCCCGAGCCGTGCAGCAGGTAGAGCACCGGGTAGTCCCGGGCCGTCTCCGTCTCGTAGCCTGGCGGCGTGTAGACGACCAGGCGCCGGTTGCTGCCGCCAGTCGCCGAGGAGTAGTAATGGACATGCAGCGAGCCGTGCGGAACGTCGCGCAGGTCGTACGGCAAGGGCTCGGCGGAGCGGACCTCGACAAGGCTCGCGTTCCCGCCGCTCCAGTGCTTGACGGCCGTGTTGTGGGGATCGAGGATCCGCACTCCGTCCAACTGGAACGTGTAACTGTAGATCGCCGGCGGGACGGGCCCGACTGTGACCGACCAGATCCCGTCCTCGCCCTTCGTGAGTTCCCCGGGCTCGCCCGCCCAGGGGGCGTTCAGCACGACCGCGCGTGCTGCCGGGGCCTGGACGCGGAACGTGATCCGGCCGTCCTCCCCTACTACCGGCGACTCCACGGCCGGGCCGCGGGGCTGGGCGAGAAGTAGCGTTGCAGAGAGCGCGGCGACAACTGTGCCGGCCGCGACGCGGCGCGAGTATCTTTCCGGTCTAGGCATCGATTTCCCCCAGCGCTTTCCGCAGGTTGTCCCCGCAGCGGGCAAGGAGTCGCTCCGCCTCGGGCCTGTCCAGCGCCTTGGTGCGCATCAGGATAGCAAGGCGCACATTCTGGCCGGCCTCGCCGAGCGCCGTGCGCGCCTCTTCCAAGTTGCACCCGGTCACCTCGCGGACAATCCGCTCCGCCCGCCGCGCGAGCTTCTCGTTCCGGACCTGGACATTGACCATCAGGTTGCCGAGCACGCAGCCGGTCCGGATCATCAATCCGGTCGAGAGCATGTTGAGCACCAGCTTCTGGGCAGTGCCGCTCTTCATCCGCGTCGAGCCGGTCACCACTTCGGGCCCCACTTCCGGCGTGATCGGAAATGCAACGGCACCCTCGAGCGGCGAGCCCGGGCTGCAGCTGAGCCCGACCGTGATTCCGCCCGCGGAGGCCGCGTGCTCGACGGCACCGAGCACGTACGGCGTCCGTCCGCTAGCAGCGATCCCAACGAGCGTGTCGTCCCGGCCGAAGGACCGCTCCCGCAGGTCCCTGCGGCCGGCCTCGCGGCTGTCCTCGGCCCGCTCGACGGCCCGCAGCATGGCTTCGGGGCCGCCCGCGATCAAGGCCTGCACGCGCTCGGGCGGGGTGCCGAAGGTCGGGGGGCACTCCGCTGCGTCCAGCGCGCCGAGCCTCCCGCTCGTCCCGGCGCCGGCATAGAACAGGCGCCCTCCCCGCTCCCACCGCTCGACGACCGCGTCCAGCGCCTTCGCGATGCGGGGGATCTGCTCGCGAACCGCCTTGGCGACCCGTTCGTCCTCGCTATTGAGAATGCCCAGCATCTCCTCGGTGGACGCGCTGTCGATCGCCCTCGAGCGGGGATTGCGCGTCTCCGTCAGCGGCAGCGGCTCGTGCATGGCGACTGGACGAACGGCCCCTAGCGCTTGCGGCAAGGGCCGGCCGGGGAAGCTGGTAAGCTGGCTATCCCCCGGAACTAGAAGGGTACCCAATCTGATTCATGGAATATCGCAAGCTAGGCAGAACCGACTTGGAGGTCTCCGTGCTCGGCTACGGCGCCTCGCCACTGGGCAACGAATTCGAGGAGATCGATGTCCTCGAGGGCGAGCGGGCCGTGCACATGGCGATTGACCACGGGGTGAATCTCTTCGACACGTCGCCGTACTACGGCCGCACGCTTTCGGAGGAGCGGCTGGGCCGCGCCCTGGGGCCGAAGCGCAAGGACATCGTCCTGGCGACCAAGTGCGGGCGCTACGACGTCGACCGGTTCGACTTCTCGGCCGAGCGCGTGCGGTCGAGCATTGACGAGTCGCTGCGGCGCTTGCGGACCGACTACGTCGACATCTACCAGATGCACGACATCGAGTTCGTCAACCGGGACCAGGTTATTGACGAGGCCCTCCCGGTGGCGCGCGAGTTGCAGAAGGCCGGAAAGTGCCGCTACGTGGGCATCACCGCGCTGCCGCTGGGGATACTCAGGGACGTTGCCGAGCGCACCCCTGTCGACAGCATTCTCTCCTACGCGCGCTACAACCTGATGGTCGACGACCTTGACACGCTGCTGCGGCCGGCCTGCGAGGAACGGGGGGTCGGGCTGATCAACGCCTCTCCGCTTCACTTGCGGATCCTTACCGAGCGGGGGGCCCCGCCCTGGCACCTCGCCTCCGAGGAGGTCAAGGAAACCGGGACCCGGGTGGCGCTCCTCTGCCGCGCCCGCGGCGTGGACGTCTCCGAGATTGCTCTCAAGTTCTGCTACGACTACCCGCACACCGCCAGCGTTCTGGTCGGCATGTCCAAGACCCGTCACGTGCAGCAGAACCTCAGGGCGTTCGACTGCGAGGTCCCCGACGGCCTGCTGGAGGAGATCCAGCAGCTGGTCGCTCCCGTCCGGAATGAGATCTGGCCGTCCGGGCTGGAGGAGAACCAGGATCCCCGGTAGCGCGCGGGCACTCGTGATCATCGACTCCCACCATCATTTCTGGCGGTACGACCCGCGCGAGTACGGCTGGATCTCGGACGAGATGCGAATCCTGCGCCGCGACTTCCTGCCGGCCGACCTCAAGGCAGAGATCGACGCGGCCGGGGTCGCCGGGGTTGTTCCCGTGCAAGCCCGCCAGAGTGTCGAGGAGACCCGTTTCCTGCTGGACCTGGCCCGCAGGGAGAGATTCATCCTCGGCGTCGTGGGCTGGGTCCCGCTGGCCGATCCGGGCGTTGGGGACCTGCTGGCCGAGTTCGCCGGGGAGCCGCTGCTGAAGGCGTGCCGCCACGTCCTGCAGGACGAGCCCGACCCCGACTACATGCTGGGCGCCCGCTTCAACGAGGGTATCAGGGTCCTCACTGCCGCTGGCCTCCCGTACGACATTCTTGTCTACGAGCACCACCTGCCGCAGACCCTCGAATTCGTGGACCGGCACCCCTCGCAGCTCTTCGTGCTCGATCACATCGGCAAGCCCCGCATCCGCGAGGGGTCGTTCGCCGGCTGGGACCGGCTGGTTCGCGACCTGGCCCTGCGCCCGAACGTGTACTGCAAGGTCTCGGGGATGGCCACCGAGGCCGACTGGCACGCCTGGGACGTCGCGCAGTTCCAGCCGTACTTCGACACGCTGCTCGACGCATTCGGGCCCCGGCGCCTGATGTTCGGGTCGGACTGGCCGGTGAGCCTGCCGGCTGTCCGCTACGGGCAATGGCTCGAAGTGGTTCGCGCCCTGGCCTCCGTGCTCGGCGACGAAGAACGCGACCGGATCCTGGGCGGCACTGCGGCGGAGGCCTACGGGCTGGCCCCGGAAGCGGCGCTAGAATAGGGGCGTCGCCGGGCGCTCCGTGGCAGTCAAGCTCTACAACAGCCTGCGCCGGAGGGTCGAGGCGTTCGAGCCGGCTGACGGCAGCACCGTCAGGATGTACTCCTGCGGGCCCACCGTCTACAACCACGTTCACATCGGCAACCTGCGCACGTTCGCCTTCCAGGACATCCTGCGGCGCCACCTGCGGCAGTCCGGCTGGAAGCTCCTGCACGTGATGAACATAACGGACGTGGAGGACAAGATCATCGCGGCGGCGGCCCGCGACGGCGTTCCGATCAAGGAGTTCACGCAACAGTACACGGAAGCGTTCTTCGAGGACTGCAGCACGCTCCGGCTAGAACGTCCGGAGCGGGTTCCTGCGGCTACCGATCACATCCCCGAAATGCTGAGCCTGGTCGGGCGCATCGAGAGCGCGGGCCACACCTACCGAAACGCCGGCTCGACCTACTTCCGTATCGCGAGCTGGTCCGACTACGGCAAGCTGTCCCGCCTCGACGCGAGCGGCATTCGCGCCGGGGCTCGCGTGGACGCGGACGAGTACGACAAGGACGATGCCCGGGACTTCGTGCTCTGGAAGGCCGCTCGCCCCGGGGAGCCGAGCTGGGACGGCCCGTACGGGCCGGGCCGGCCGGGCTGGCACCTCGAGTGCTCGGCCATGGCGATGGCGTACCTTGGCGAGTGCTTCGACATCCACACCGGAGGAGTCGACCTGCAGTTCCCGCATCACGAGAACGAGATCGCCCAGTCCGAGAGCGCGACCGGCAAGCCGTTCGCAAGGTTCTGGCTGCATGCCGAGCACTTGCTGGTGGACGGCAAGAAGATGGCCAAGTCGCTGGGGAACTTCTACACGCTCCGGGACTTGGTCTCTCGCGGGTTCGCGCCCGACGCGGTCCGCTACCTGCTCGTGGCCACGCCCTACCGCAAGCAGCTGAACTTCACGTTCGACGGGCTGCGGGCAGCCGCGGCCGCGATCGAGAGGCTCCGTAACTTCCGGCGCCGGCTGGAAGCGGCCGCGCCGGGACCGGACAGCGCGGAAGCGAAGCGCGCTTGCGAGGAGGCGCTGGGCGAGTTCCGCGTGGCGCTGGACGACGACCTCAACACGGCTGGCGCACTCGGTGCCGTCTTCGAATACCTGAGAATCGCCAACTCGCTGCTCGACGAGGGAGCGTTCGGCCCCGCCAACGCCCGGGAGGCCATTGATCTGCTGGATCGATTCGACGCCGTGTTCGACGTGCTCCGGCCCCCGGACTCCGAGCGGGTCCCCGCCGACGAGATCGAGAGCCTGATCCGGGAGCGGGCGGCGGCTCGCAAGGCCCGCGATTTTTCCCGCGCGGACGCCATTCGCAATGCCCTTTCGGAACGGGGCGTGGTGCTGCGGGACCGGCCCGACGGCACGGACT
This sequence comes from Bryobacterales bacterium, assembly GCA_965263255.1. Classification (GTDB taxonomy): domain Bacteria; phylum Acidobacteriota; class Terriglobia; order Bryobacterales; family UBA6623; genus VXMF01. Next base: position 2,766,058 of record CBDHHA010000008.1, on the reverse strand, counting down.
GGCACTACGCCGGCTGACTGCGGAGGAGGCCCGGCCGCGGTTGACACCGCCGGCTGCCCGGTGTGATGCTAGCCCAGATGATGGACCGAAGGGCCTTCCTGGCCGCCGCCGGCGCGGCAGCCGCATCATGCGGAAGGTCCGGGCTTCCGGCACCGAACATCCTCGTCCTCATGCCCGACCAGTGGCGCGCCATGGACCTCGGCGCCATGGGCAACAGCGAGGTTCGCACGCCCAACATGGACGCCCTCGCCCGGGACGGAGCGCTGCTCCGCAACGTCACGGCGAACTGCCCCGTCTGCTGCCCGGCCCGCGGCACCCTCCTGACGGGGCGCTTCGGGCACGAGCACGGGGTGGACGTGAACGACGCGGAGCTGCCCGACGAGGAGGTGACCATTGCCGAGATCGCGCGGCAGCGAGGCTACCGGACCGGCTTCATGGGCAAGTGGCACCTCGAGGGCGGCAAGCGCCTGCCCGGGTACGTGCGGCCGGAGCGCAGGCAGGGCTTCGACTTCTGGGCCGCGAACATCTGCTCGCACCGGTACTGGGACATGCAGTACTTCCGGGACTCGCCCGAGCCGATCCAGATCGAGGGCTACTCGGCCACGGCGTTCACCGACGCCGCCATCGAGTTCGTCAGCAGCGACGACGAGGCACCCTTCCTGGGGTATGTCCAGTGGGGCCCTCCGCACAATCCCTACGTTGCGCCGCCGGAGTACATGAACATGTACGACCCGGACATGCTCACCATGCGCGGGAACTGGCGCGGTCCCGTCGAGCGGAGGCGCGGCCAGTCCATGGGTACGCGCTCGGACATCGCGGGCTATTACGCAGCCATCACTTTCATCGACGACGAGGTCGGCAGGATCGTCGAGGCACTCAAGCGGGCGGGCCGCTTCGAGAATACCGTCATCCTCGTCACCTCGGATCACGGCGACATGCTCGGGTCGCAAGGCACTGTCCTGAAGCGCAAGCCCTGGGCCGAGTCGCTCCAGGTGCCGGGCATCGTGCACTATCCCGCCGGCGTGCCGGCCGGGCAGCAATTGACGTTGCCGTTCTCGCACGTCGACATGGTCCCGACCCTGCTGGGCCTGGCCGGCATCGAGGCGCCTGCCGAGATGTCCGGGCTTGACCTGTCCCCCCGCCTGCTCGCTCCCGAGCACGGCGGGCCGGCCCCGGAGTCCGTCTACGCCCAGAGCTACACGCCTACGGAGCAGGGCGAGTTCCCGCCCTGGAGGGGCGTTCGCACCGAGCGTCACACGTACGCCCGCCGCGAGGACGGGCCCTGGCTGCTCTATGACAACGAGTCGGACCCGTTCCAGAACGACAATCTAGCCGGAAAGCCGGAGCATGCCGCCCTGGAATCGGAACTCGACGCCCTCACCATGGATTGGTTCGAGCGGACGGGCGACGAGTGGACGGCGCGGTCAGACCTGCCTTACCGCTAGCAGGGGTCCCGATCGGCGGTGCCTTCAGTTCGGCCGCAGGTTCGGGGTCTCGCCTCCGAATTCGTCGATGATCTTGCGACGGGCCGAATAGCCTTCCTGTGTCGAGTGCCACCACTCGATTCTGGTCTCGCCCAGCTTCCAGCAGAGGTACACCTCCTCCCCGTTCAGGAGGGCAGGGAAGTCCAGCAGGCCCATGTCAAGGTCCTTGACGAGGCACCCGCTGCTCTGGATGGTGTCCACGGACTCCTCGATCGACTTCACCAAGGCGATCCGCTCCAGCCGGCGCCTGGCAATGTGGTCAGGGTCGATCTCCATGCCGCCGAGCATGCAGATGCGCGCCGAGAGCTCCTGCATCTCGCTATCGATCTCCACGACCATGGCCTTGGCGTTGATGGCGGCTTCGAGGCATTCCTTGACCACTGGGATGAGGCTCTCCGCTTCCTGTAGCGTGAAGTACCGTGACAATTCCTCGTGCCTCCTTCCCGTCGCGACGGCACCGCCTTGGCGGGGCGGGGCCCCGCGCGCGGCTTCGCGACACCTCCAGCATATCAATCGGACGCGGTTCTGTTGTTGATTTCCGCGCAGGATCCCGGCCGTGACTGCGCCCCGTCCGCTTCAGGCCGGCCGCTCGTCCAGGGCGGCCTGCATCGTGCCACGCACGTTCCGCATCAGATCCAGCCCGTCGCTGGCAGCCAGCTCTCGGGTCGGAACCGGTTCGTGGAAGCACAGGGTCAGGCGGCCGGGCCGCATGAACGGGGTGCCTCGCGGCATGAGCGCCGTGGCGCCGTGGACGGTGATCGGCACGACCGGCACGCCGGCCTCGATCGCCATCTGGAAGGGCCCGGGCCGGAACGGCAGCAGCTGGCTGGTGGGATTGCGGGTCCCCTCGGGAAAGACCAGCATCGAGATCCCCGACTGCAGCGTCTGCACCGCGCGCGCCAGCGCCTCCCTGCGGGAGTCCTTCGCCTTCCGGTCCACACAGATGAACCCTCCCATCCGCATCGCGTAGCCCAGCAGGGGAATCCGCCCCAGGGATTCCTTCATGATCACGCTGATGCGCGGCAGGACCCGGAACAGTGCCGGGGCCTCGATGTTGCTGGCATGGTTGGCCACGAAGACGCAGCAGGGATGGGCGAACGCCCTCTCGGGCCGCTCCAGGCTCAATCGGATGCCGGAGAGGCCGAACGCGATCCGGCAGCCCTGGCGGGCCATCCAGTAGATCGGGCGGATCGAGCCCGTGATCCAAGTCAGCGGGACGAATACCGGCACGACGGCAGCCACGTAGAGCGCGAGGAAGGGGTACGTGAGCAGGTACGAGCGCAGCATTGCCCGTCAACGCATCCTACCACCGCCGGAGAGCGAGGCCGGCGGGCGCCGCCTAAGCCCTTGCAACTCGTTCCGAATACAGGCGTTAGACGGCTGCTATACTCAAGTCATAGGGGCTTTCGGGACCCCCGGGGCAGTGCTGCTCCCGGGTCGCTGCGAAGCCTCGCCGCGATTCCCAGATGAAGGTTGTCTACACCGGCCGCGAGGCGGCGCTTTCCCAGCGGGAAAAGGCCAAGCTGAATCGCAAGCTGGACAAGATCCACCGCGTCCTTACCCGCCGGGCCGGCCTCGAGGCGCGCGTGACGCTCTCCAGGCAGCGCCACCTGTGCGAGGCGGAAGTCTCGTTGCGGGCTCTGCGGCACACGCTCGTTGTGTCAGGGACGGGCGTCTCCGCGTACGCCGCGATGCATTCCGCCCTGGAGAAGCTGGAGAAGCAGGCGGTCCGCAACAAGCACAAGATCATCGACACCCATCGGCCCGGACGCCAGCGCGACCAGCCGTCCGTCGTCGTCCAGGACTCCATCCAGCGGACCCTCCCGAGTCCGGCCGCACCCCCGGAGAATCGTCCTGCCGAGCCGCGCATCGTGCCCGGAAGAGGGCTCGCAGCCAAGCCGATGACCGCCGAGGAGGCGCTACTGGAGCTGCAGGCCGACGATCGGCCCTACATCTCCTTCCGCGATGCGGACAGCGGCCAGGTAAACGTGCTGGTTCGAGGCAAGGACGGAACGGCGGAGCTGGTCGAAGGCAGCTAGGCATGCCCGCGGCGCCTTCCGGCTTCGAGCGGGCGGCCGAGGCCCGGTTGGTGGTCCTGACGGGCCTGAGTGGCTCGGGCAAGGGAACCGTCCTGCGAGCCCTCGAGGACGCCGGCTTCGACACGGTCGACAACCTGCCGATCGAGCTCATCGACCCCTTCCTGGGTTCGGGCCGTCTCGCCTCCCCGGCAGACCGCGCAGCGATCGTGGTCGACATTCGCGAAGGGGAGGCGCTCGGAAGCTTCCCGGGCATCTACCGCCGGATCCGATCCTCGATCCCGGCCTTCCTGGTGTTCCTCGAAGCCTCGGACGAGGCGCTCCAGCGGCGATTCAGCGAGACGCGCCGGCCCCATCCCGCGGGTGCCGCCACGGTCGCCGAGAGCATCGCCGCCGAGCGCTCGCTGCTAGTGCCGATCCGGGCGCTGGCCGACATGGAACTGGACACCAGCTCGTTCAATGTCCACGACCTCCGCCGGAAGGTGCTGACCGTGTTCCAGGGGGAAGGCGCAGCGACGGCCCTGCGGGTGACCGTTGGAAGCTTCGGCTTCAAGTACGGGCCCCCGCTCGACGGCGACCTCGTGCTGGACGTCCGGTTCCTGCCGAACCCCAACTACGAGCCCGGCTGCCGGTCGCTGACCGGCCAGGACGGGCCCGTGCGGGCCTTCCTCGAAGGATACGAGCAGACCGGCGAGTTTCTCGAGCGGGCAATGAGCCTGCTGGACTACATCGTGCCCCGCTACGCCGAGGAGGGGAAGAGCTATCTCTCGATCTACTTCGGATGCACCGGAGGGCGGCACCGATCCGTGTACATGGCGGACGCCGTTGCCGCCCGCATGGCACGGGCCGGCCGTGACGTCCGCGTCCAGCACCGGGACCTCGACAAGGACCGCTGACGCGGGCCGCGGCTCACTCCTCCTCGATGTCGGCGCTGATCTGGATGTCGATCGAGTCCTTGACGCTCACCGCCGCCGGGCACTTCGCCGCATGGGTGTCCAGGGCCCGCTGCGCGCGCTCGCGCGTGCCGGCGGGGATGTGCAGATGGTAATGCACCCGGATGCGGGTGATCCGGATGACACCGTCGACATTCTCGATGTCTCCCTCCACGTCGCTCCAGACCCGGTCGGGGTGATTCGGAATCTTGCGAACTGCCAGGGCCCCTGACAGAGTGCCGGTCAGTCAACCGCCGACAGCCGCGATCATGTGGTCGAGGGTGGCGGGAAGGTCCCGCTTCGGCTCCATGCGGTAGAAGTGCTTGATGCCGCCGTGGACGCCGAATTCCAGCGGCTCGTCGAAGCCTTCCACGAAGGCCCGACGCTCGGGCGGCTCGTCCTGATGGATGCGGATTCTCGATGTGTGGATCAACTCGGCCATGCCGCCATTGTACCGGCAGCATGGATGCGGGCGGTGACGCGTGTCAGCGCTCGCTTGCCGCGCGGCGCTTCCGCCAGGCCTCGACGTCGGCGATGTTGCGCGTCAGGATGTCCTTCTGCGGGCCGTCCCGGCCTCGCATGTACACGTTCATGTCCGAGCCGTATTCCTCGGCGGTCTCGAATTCCTGCCCGCGATCCCCGGTTTCCTCGATCCAGCCGTCGAGAATCGCGCGCATCGCGGCGAGGGTTTCGGAGTGCTCGCTGCTCTCGGCCAGGTTGCGCATTTCCCATGGATCCGCCTCGAGATCGTAGAGCTCCTCCTCCGGGCGGGGCTGGAAGAACATCGCTTCCGCCCTGGCCGGCAGGGAGCCGTCGGCGCGCATCTCGCGGAGCGCCCGGATGACGGCCTTTGCGTCCTTGTAGCGATTGGGCTGGAGATGGGGGCGCTCCGGCACGAAGTTGCGGATGTACTTGTATCGCTCGGTGCGAACGCTTCGGATCCGGTCGACGGTCTCGTCGCATCGGTCGCGCGCGGAAACGACGTACTCCCGGGGCTTCGCTCCAGGACCGAACAGTGGGCGCCCCTCCATCCAATCCGGGATCTCGAGGCCCGCAAATGCCAGCGTGGATGCCGTGACGTCGATGTGAGCGACCAGGTCCTCGCGCACCATGCCGGGCTCGACCCGTCCGGGCGCGCGCACGATCAGCGGCACCTTGATGCCACCCTCGGTTAGGAACTGCTTGCCGCGGGCATGGCTCACGCCGTGATCGGTCAGGAAGAACACTACCGTGTTGCCGGCTAACCCCTCGCTCTCGAGGCGCTTGAGGATCTCTCCCACCTCCCAGTCGGCATTCTCGATGGACTCGAGGTACTGCGCCCAGTCCTTCCGCATTGCCGGATGGTCCGGGTAGTACGGCGGTAGCTTGACCTTCGCCGGGTCGATGCCGTTCGTGTGGACGCCCCGGATGGCGCTCATGTCTTGCTGGTTGCGCCTCTTGCCGCCCCGCAACTGGAGCTGGGCGAAGAACGGCTGTCCCTCCGCCCGCCCGGACCAGTCGGCCCCGTCGTAGAGCTCCGGGTCGAATTCGAAGTTGTAGTCCGTCTTCCCCTTGGGCAGCTCACCGGGTCCCCGGAACCCGGCATTGGTCACGTAGTAGCCGGCCTGCCTAAGGATCTCCGGCACCGGAACGACCTCGCCGGGGAGATGGATCTTCAGCTCGCCGCGCCCGCTGCGGTGATTGTGCGCGCCGATCGTGGTCTGGTACATCCCGGTGATCAGGGCAGAGCGGGCTGGCGAGCAGACCGGGGCCGTGACGAATGCCCGCGTGAACATCGCTCCCTCCGCCGCCAGCCGGTCGACATTGGGGGTCTTGGCCAGGGTCTCGCCGTAAGGCCCGTAATTGTCCGACTGGTCCTCGGCGAGGATCCAGACGATATTCGGCCGCTCCGCCGCGGGCTGGGCGCATGCGGGCAGCGCGGAGAGAAGTGCGGCTAGGAAAGGCAGGCGTGGCATGAGACGTGGGCTCTGCCGCAATCATACCGGACGGCCGGCAAGGGCGCCGCCGTCCCGGCGGTCAGTCCTGAGGGGCGGAACTTGCCTGCAAGTCCTCGCCGGCGAGCGCCGCCAGCAAGCCTTCCAGCGCACGGCTGAAGTCCTGCGGTCGGGTAACCGGGTACTGCCTGAGCCCGAGGGGCCGCAGCGCCGCCTCGATTGCTCCCGGCCACGGATAGCTGCGGGGGTTTCGGTTGAACGCCACCTGGAAGACCGGAGCCGGCGCGGCCCCGACCTCGATCGCCCCTTCGGGGAGGCGGGCTTCGCGATCCACCTTCGGGCCCAGGAAGATCACCGCGTCGAGCCGCCCCGGTGCCGGGCCGAGGGCCTTGTTGAGCACTTCGGCGAGGAACTCCCGGTCGCCGTCCTCGTCCTGCAGTGCGTCGACCCCCACCACTCCTGCAGGCATGGACCGGATCGCCTCGCCGACCGTTGCGAAGTCCAGCCGGGTCTGCCTCAGGGCCGAGTACGCGATATGGCGGTCGTAGGGATGGAACGCGACCAGGCTGAACAGGCTGACGCTCGGCTCGCGGTGCAGGGAGCGGAGCATTCCCATGACGCTGGCGATCTCGTACTCGCTCAGCCTGAACTGCGTTCTTTCCAGCGGGGCCAGGTTGACCAGCAGGGAGAGGTGCCGTCCGGCGTCGCGGCCCTCGCTGCGCACGATCGGCGGCTCGTCGTCGAACGTGTCATTGCGGTACGGGGCGATCAGGTTTGCCGGAGCCGCAGTCGCCAGCCGTCCCGTGTAGCCCGGGGTCGGGGCCCGTGTCCGCCAGTGGGCCGAACACACCCTTCCCTGGAGGTTGCGCATCAGCCAGTCGATCTCGTAGCGGCCCGGGCCCAGCACGAACCGTCCGGCGAACGCCGCCGTGCCGCCGCCCTCGGCGGCGTCGGGCGCTACCGTGAAGCTGTGCCGGAAGTAGACGGGCTCGGCCCCCTCCGGCTCGACAGGCCGGATGCGGAACAGGACCCTCAGGTGCTCGCCGGACTGCGACACTCCCTCGGCGGGCACATGGACCACGTAGCCAGCGGTGTACTTGAGGTCGAACCCGAGGCGCGGTCGCTGCGGCTCCACCCGGCACTCCAGGTCCGTGCGGTCGTCGTCCGACGACAGGATCGCGCTGTCGCTCGGGTGGAAGCGGAGCGGGCTGCCGGGCGCGGCGTCGAAGAGCTGCTGGGCCCACGCGCCGCCGGCGAGCAGGAAGGCGGGCACCAAGGCGAGCGGCAGCTTCATCCGAGCCTCACTGGATCGCGCACTCGCGCGCGCACGCCTGTCGAATCGCAGCGACCGCCGCCGCGCAGTCCTCCCGGCCGACATCCTGGTGGGTGACCATCCGGATGCGGGTGGGTCCGAGCCCGAGCGCCAGCACTCCGGATTCCCGGAGGGTCCCCAAGAACTCCTGCTTCGACAGACCCGTGCCGGCAATGTCGAAGAACACGATATTCGTTTCCACGCTCTCCGGATCGATCGCGATGCCCGGAACGGACGCGATCTCGCGCGCCAGGAACCGCGCGTCGGCATGGACCGCCCCGATGCGAGCCGGGCTCTCCTCGAGCGCGACGAGGCCCGCTGCCGCCAGCACTCCTGCCTGGCGCATGCCGCCGCCCAGCGCCTTGCGAGCGAGCCTGGCCTCCCGGATGAACCCTTCGGAGCCGGTCAGCAGGGATCCAACCGGAGCTCCGAGCCCCTTGGAGAGGCAAAACGTGAGCGAGTCCGCCTGGTCCGCGATATCGCGCAGCGGGACGTCCAGGGCGGCGGCCGCGTGGAACACGCGGGCTCCGTCCATGTGCACTGCCAGGCCGTTCTCCCGCGCGTGCGCGGCGATCGTGCGGAGCGTCTCCAGTGGGTAAACGCGGCCGCCGGCGTAATTGTGGGTGTTCTCGAGCTCGATGAGCCCGGTTCCGCGGTAGTGGTCCGACGGGCCCCGGACCCGCTCGCGGATCCGCTCCCAGGTCAGGATGCCGTCGGGTGTCGGGACGGAGCGCGCGACGCATCCCGAGAAGCGGGCGAGCATGCCCATCTCGTAGAGCATCACGTGGGAGTGCTCCTCGCAGATCAGCTCGTGGCCCGGCGAGGTATGGACGGCGATCGCGATTTGGTTCCCCATCGTCCCCGAGGGGACGAAGACCGCTGCTTCCTTGCCCGCGAGCTCCGCGGCCCGCTCCTCGAGGGCGTTGACGGTGGGATCCTCGCCGAAGACGTCGTCGCCCACATCTGCGCCGTGCATGGCCCGGCGCATCGCCGGGGTGGGCCGCGTCACCGTGTCGCTGCGCAGATCCACCTGTTTCATGGCATCCAGCCCGCCGCTATAGCCGGAAATTCCATTCTCGCACCGCGTCCGGCTGCACCCACTGCCGGACCCCGGGAATCTGGCATTCCCGCCAGTACCGCGGCCAGTCGATGGTCTCGGGATCCCAAGGCAGCGCTTCCCGGTCCGCCGCCCCGAGGCCGGCGTACAGGGCCCTGATGTTCACCGTCTCGAACACGTAGCGGTTGTCGAGGGTGAAGGGCGTGTACTGTCGGAACGTCTCCTCGTGGAAGCCCAGCTGCAATTCCAGGATCCGGAGCCTGGACAGCGCGTCGCGGCGGCCTGCGATCTCCAGCACGCGCCGCGCCCGGGCGATCCGCTGCCGGAGGATCGTGCGCCGTCTTTCCGCGCCGCTCGCGTCGAGCAGGCGCAGTCGGGGGAAGGGCTCGATCCAGGCAGGAAGCCGGGAGGCCCGGCTGCCGTTGGAGCGGGCCTCGCGGCAGAGAAGCCGGATCAGGTCCTCCAGCGGGTACGGGTTCACGTCGGAGACTGCCAGCTGGTAGACAGATCGAGTCTCGCCGTCCAGAAGCTTTGCCGAGATCGCCAGCGTGGCGGCCGCAATCAGGTCGACCGGCACGACCTCCAGCGAGAGATCCGGTCGCGCAGGCCAGTCCAGCAGGCCGCCCAGCGCCATCAGCACCAGCGGGGCCGCGGTGCGGCCGCCCTCGACCCAGCCTGGAAACGGGTAGCGCAGCGCGCTCTCGACGATCGCCGGCCGGACGATGGAGTAGGGAACTTGCTGCTGGGCAGCCAGGACCTGTTCTCCCAGGCTCTTCGTGTACGTGTAGGTGTTGACCCAGCCCCAGCGGGCCGCGCGCACGCGTCCTAGTTCCGCGAGCGCCTCGGCCCGCTCCCTGCCCTCCAGCCCCTCGGCCACTGACGCCGCGGCCTCGCGGAAATCGCGAATCTGCTCGAGCGCCTCGAAGGCGAGGTCATCCGGCCCTGCCCGCCTCGGATAGAACCCCTCGACCGGCTCCGTCTCCTCGATCAATCCGTCGGCCTCGCCGGCGACGTAGCAGGTGGAGACATGCACCAAGCGTGCACCCAGCTCCTGGCAGAGTTCGAGGATTCGTTCGACCGAATCCACGTTCGCGCGGATCGACTGGTCGGCGGGAGGGAAGAACTCGACGAGGCCGGCACAGTTGAGCACCAGCCGCACTCGTCCTGACAGCTCGCGCACCAGATCCGGGGCCAGGCCGGCACGGGGCTGCGCCGCGTCTCCGGCAAGCACGCGCACGCGGCTTGCGACGCGATCCCTGCCCTGCCTCTCGATCAGCGGCCGGAAGGGAGGCGAGTCGAGAACCTCCCGTTCGAAGCGCTCCGCGGCCGGCTTGTCCTCCCGCGCCCGCACCAGAACGTTGACGCGGGCCGCCTGCGGGAAGCGGTCCAGCAGCATGGCGAGAATCACCTTGCCGAGGAAGCCATTCGCCCCGGTCAGCAACAGCTCGTTGTCTCGGAAGATGGGGGCGAGTCCAGCCAAGGCCGACTAGTTCAAGCTATCGACGCATCGGCCCCTTGTCAAGCGGGGCCCGCTCGCGGACCGATCAGCTTCGCTTGGTGCTCTCCACCAAGTCGTCGACCGGCATGGCGTACAGGGCCGGCAGGCCCTCCCGGTCCGTCACGAAGTACAGCCAGGAACTGTCGTCGGAAAGGGCCGGCTGCGGCACGGCCGCGTTCGCGTCCACCCCGTCCGCGCCTGCGACGGGGTAGGGCTTGAGGCTGCTTGCATGCTCGCCCAGCGTGATCTCCCGCCGCATTCTCGGGAACAGGACGTACAGGTTCGGCCCCGACGGCCGCAGGCTCGCCCCCACGATAGCCGAGCCGTCCCCGTTTTCCTTGAACCAGCCGAATGCCGAGCAGGACGCCTCCGTAACCTCGTCGCGACTCTCCGGCACCAGGCTCCGCATGCTCGCCGACCATGCCTCGCCGTCGGGAAAGAGCACGTACCGGAGCCGGGAGCCGTCCGCAAGCCAGGAAGCTCCCTCCAGGCGCTCGCTCCCCCTGGTCGGGCGCACGCTCTGGCGGCCCGAACCGTCCAGGTCCGCAATCTGGAGCCTGCGGCGGACGCGTTGCCAGGGTCCCTCGCGGGAGTAGAGCACTTGCGCCCGCCACGGACGGAACCTCGGGCAGGAGAGCCACCTCCGCTCCTCGGCCGCGAGCCGCGCGCGGCTCCGCGAGGATGCCTGCACCCGGATGTCCACGATCACGATTCGGCATTGGGGCTGGCTCTCGAACTGCGCCTCCGGGTCGGGCCGCCAGTCGGACTCGCGCATCTCCACCAGTGCCGCGTAGCGCTCCCCGCGGGAAATGTCCATGTCGCCGGTCAGGATCCAGCCGTCCGCGCACTCGTACAGCGTCTTGCGGCTGCCCCCGCCCAGGTCGGCTTGGATCAGCTTCCGGTCCTGGAGGAAGTAAAAGCCCCGGTCATTGTTGCGCAGGTGCGCGGCATAGGGATGCACCCTCGTGCCGTCGGTGACTTGCGTCAATCGATCCCGCTTCAACTCGAGCCGGTAGAGCTGGCGCGTCCCTGCGTGTTCCGCTGCCAGTAGGAGGAACGAATTGTCGCGCGCGATGAATCGATGGTGATGGGAGGGGAGGTGGTGCAGGACGGAGGGATCCGTCAGGCGGTAGATCTCCCGCTCGGTGAGAGCGTCCCGGAACTCCTCTCGGGGGGCCGCCAGCCGCGTGCCTCTGCTGGCTGCCGCAAGCTGGCCCGCCGAGGTCGTCGCGGCCAGGAACCGCCGACGGCTCACGCCGCGCATCAACCGCCATGGTAGCAGCGGAAAGCGCCGTTCCCGGGCCGGTCAGGGCTCCGGCTTGTCCCACTCGACCTCATCCACGATGGCAATCACGGCCGCGTCGATCGGCGCCCGCTTGCGCCGCACGGCGGTCATGGCTGCCCACCCGTCCAGAGTGAGCAGGATGGCGTCGCCGACTCCGGCATCCAGCGTGTCGACCGCCACGAAGGGCGCCCCCTGCTCCTCGCCGCTGGCGTCCGTCTGCCGGACCAGCAGGAGCTTGATCTCCTCGTGCGAGGGGTGCTTCTTCGTGGCGACGACATCGCCGACCACCTTCCCGAGGATCATGGCCTCGCTCCCGATACGGCGTCGACAATGCCAGTGACGCTCGCGTCCGAGGGCACGGGCGGGTCGAACGCGAGGCTGGCTTCCCTCCGACCGGACCAGTACACGGTCTCGCCGGCGCCGGCGCCAACCGAGTCTACCGCGACGATCGGGGCTCCGCTAGCAGTCCCGTCCGCATCCAGCGGCTGGATGAGCAGCAGCTTCATCCCTTCCAGCTGGGGGTCCTTGGCTGTCGCGAGGACGCTCCCCAAGACGCGCGCCAGGCGCATCAGGCGTCTCCGGGCAGAATGCTGACGCCGTCCACGATCCCGACTACGGCCGTGTCAACGGGTGTATCCTTCATGCCCGATGCCATGCGGGCGGAACTGCCCGAGACGCAGATGACCGTCTCCCGGGCTCCCGCGCCAACGGTGTCCAGCGCGACGACATAGTTCTCCCGGGGCGTGCCGTCCGGCTTGACGTGCTGCAGGACCAGCAGCTTCTTGCCCTCGAGGCGGGGGTCCTTGCGCGTTGCGACTACATTCCCCACGACTCTCGCCAGGATCATCGCGCTCGGCCCTCCGCCTCAGACTGCCGACCGGCCCTTCACTATTCCGAAGGCGAGATAGTGAAGATCTGGTCGAGATTGGCGTGCGGCCGCGGAATCACGTGGACGGAGATGAGCTCGCCCACCCGCCGGGCGGCGGCGGCCCCCGCGTCGGTAGCGGCCTTGACCGCGGCAACGTCCCCGCGCATCAGCACGGTGACGTACCCGGAGCCGATCTTCTCCCATCCGACCAGCGTGACGTTCGCCGCCTTGACGGCGGCGTCCGCAGACTCGACCAGGGAGACGAACCCGCGCGTTTCGATTAATCCGAGAGCTTCGCCCATGAATCCACTAACCTCCTCTGACCCGGATTGCTTCCTCCAGCAGATGGACGAGCTCGTCCCGGGTTACGTAGAAACCACCATTGTCGCTGATCGGCGCGGCGCGTGCGGCAGGCTCGGTATCTTCTGCCGAAACCGGGCAGCCCGGCTGCTGTGTCGCCTTGGACGCGACTCCGTACCGTCCTCGCGACTCGAACAGCTTGTCGACCTCGTTCCGAGGCAGCGCGCGCGCTCCGCCCAGCATTTCCGCGACGAAATTGATGCGGGCGAAGTGCTCGACCGTCTCCATGCGGAAGTACGCCTGCATCACGTCCTTGCCGTAGCTGACCGCGCCGTGGTTGCCCAGAAGCAGTGCGTCGTACTTCGGGATCAACGGCAGCATCGGCTCGGTCAGGGCGTCCGTTCCGGGCAGTCCGTACTCGGCCAGCGGCACGCAGCCCAAGCCGATGACGACCTCGGGCAGCAGCGCCGTGTCGAGGGCGCGGCCGGCGGCGGCGAAGCCGGTCGCGACCGGCGGGTGGGCATGGACGACCGAGTCGATGTCGTCCCGGATCTCGTAGATCTTGAGATGCATCTTGATCTCCGAGGTGCGCTCCAGGCGGCCGGAAATCTTCTCGCCCGCATAGTCGACGATGATGATGTCGTCGACGTCCATCATGCCCTTGGAAACGCCTGTCGGCGTGCACATGATCCGCTCGTCGTCAAGGCGGATCGAGATGTTGCCGTCGTTGGCGGCAACCCAGCCCTTCTCGAAGACCAGCCTGCCGACCTGGACGATGTCGGCAGCGTACTCCCGCTCGGTCTTGACCATCGCGAACCCCTAGCCTAGCGCATGAAGCGCGGCCCGCTGGCATGTCTCGCGCCCCCTGTCGGTTCCTGCTCGCAGGAACTGGCCGCAGCGGCCCGGTCCGCTGTGCAACTACAATCTTTAGGAGGCGGGCGCTGCCGGCGCCAGCGCCCCGATTCCCCCATGCAGAAACGATTCGTTGGAAAGAATGTACTGGTGACCGGCGCCTCGGCCGGGATCGGGGAAGCGATTGCAGTGCGCTTCGCCCAGGAGGGGGCGAACGTCGCCATCAACTACAGCCGCAACGACGCCGGAGCGGCCGATACGGCCGATCAGGTCCGATCCGCTCACGAAGAGGGCGGATTCGAAGGATGCTCTGCCCTCGTGCACAAGGCGGATGTCTCGGACGAGTCGGCGGTGAATGGCATGTTCGAGGCGGTGCTCGGGGAGTGGGGCCGTCTCGACGTGATGATCAACAATGCCGGGATCCAGAAGCCGGCCGAGAGCGACCAGAGCCTGACCGCGGACTTCGACCGGATCCTTGGCGTGAACCTGCGCGGCTGCTACATGTGCTGCCGCGAGGCGATCAAGCACTTCCTGTCGCGTCCCGGCGGCGGCGTGATCGTCAACAATTCCAGCGTGCACGAGATCATCCCCAAGCCGCAGTACCTGTCCTACTCGATCTCCAAGGGCGGGATGGAGAACCTCACCAGGACTCTCGGACTCGAGTACGCCGACCGCGGCATCCGCGTCAATGCGGTCGGGCCTGGCGCGATCGTGACTCCGATCAACATGAACTGGATCAACGATCCCGCCGCGAAGAAGGTCGTGGAGTCCCATATCCCGATGGGCCGCGCCGGCGAATCCGAGGAGATCGCCGCGGTCTTCGCATTCCTCGCTTCCGACGAGGCTTCCTACATCACCGGGCAAACTTTGTTCGCCTGCGGCGGGCTGACGCTCTTCCCCGAATTCCGAACGACTTGGTCTTCGTAGGTCCGTTGCGGTCGCGAATCGACGGCTGGTCCTGAGGGAGATCGCCATGGTGAAGCGCCTTCCCGCTGCCGCTACCGCTCTTTTCTGCATCCTTGCCGTCTTCTGGCGCCTGGACGGCGTCCCCCTCTGGCGCGACGAGGCTACGACTGCGGTGTGGGCACGCCTGATGGCCGAGACCGGAAGCGCCCTGCCCCGGGCGTTCGACGCCCGCACCGGCCAGCTGCTGGTCCAGGACGACGACGGGCACGACATCAACTCCCGGCTGCTGCCGGCGATGCAGAGCTACATGCAGTTCTACGTGTCCGCGGCCGGTCACTGGCTGCTCGGGAGCGGCACGTTCCGCGCGAGGCTGCCGTTCGCGCTGCTCGGGCTCGGAACGCTCGCCCTGCTATTCGTTCTCGGGCGGCAGCTCCGCGGGCCGCCCTGGCTGGCGTACGCCCTGCCTCTTTCCGCCAGTGCCTCGATCTATTTCCTGCATGCAGCCCGCCAGGGCCGCTACTACATCCTGGTCGTCTTCGCCACGGTGCTGCTGTTCGTGCAGGTGGCCCGCTACCTCCGCGACCCGTCCCTGGGCCGGCGCTGGTCCTTCCACTTGCAGCTCTGCCTCGTCGGGTGCCTGCTGTACGCCGGCAACTATCTCAGTTTCGCCGCGACCTGGCTGGCGCTCGGAATCTTCCTGCTCGTGACCGACCGTCCCGTCCTGTACCGCTTGTGCGCCGCTTCCGCCGCCCTGGCCGTAGTGCTCGGCGCGGAGTTCTGGCTGCTGCACGCCGAGTACCTGACCGCGTGGAACCCGGGCAGCGACGCCTCTGCGTGGGAGAATTTCCGGTACGTCGTGGCCCGCCGCGGAGCGGACTACTGGCGCTGGGTTCCGTTCGTGTTCCTCGCGCCGGCTGCCGCGCTCGCCGCCCGGCCCTCGCGCACCCCGGCTCTTGGGGCCGCCCTGGCATGGTCCGCCGCAGCGGTCCCCTTGCTTGGCTTCGTGCTCTCGCAGTCCGCGGTGCGCCGCAGCCCGGACGCGGTCTTCGTGGCTCTCGGCCTCGTCTTCCTGACCGTGCCCGCCGCCGCGATCTACCTCTGGAGCCGGATCGAACGGCCCGGCATCGGAGCGCGAATGGCGCTGCTTGCGGGCCTCGTCCTGACAGTCTGCCCGCTGTTCACGATTGCCGTCGCGGGCCGGGCCACGCTGCCTCGCTACTACTACCAGACCTGCCCGGCAGCGGTGGTGCTCATCGGCCTCGCGGCCGCGGCGCTCTCGACCCGCGGCCGGCCCCGGGCTGCTGTCGCCTGCCTGGTCGGCGCCAGCCTGTGGCCGAACCTCGATGTGGCCGGCGGCGGCACGGAGCAGGTCGTGCTGCGCCAGCTCGTCCGTTACGACGCGCACAACGGACCGCTCCTCGACTACCTGTCCGCCAGCACGCGGCCCGGCGACACCATTGCGTACTTCCGGAACGTGAAGGGGATGGTCGGCAGCTACTACCTCCCGGACCGTCGCTGGGTCAACCTTCTCGACTCCGAGCTCCCGTACAACCGGAGGTTCCGGGGCAAGGTTCCGGACGACCAGTTCGACGATTCCCCGGCCCCGGACTGGTTCGTGCTGTGGGACAACCGGGACAGGATGCCCAGAGCGCTCGACGATCGCTACGACCTCGTCTGGACGCACTCCTACACCGAACTGCGCAGCGTCTGGCGGCTCGGTTCCGAGCCGCGCGAGCGGGGGTTCGAGGTCTACCGGCGTCGCTGAGAGTGATCAGGTGCGCAGGTCGATGCCGAGCTCTTCCTTGAGCGACGCAACCAGGGCCTCGGCGTAGCCGTTTACCGTCTCGTCGGTCAGGCTCTCGTCCAGGCGCTGCCAGGATGCCCGCAGCAGGAGGCTGTAGCGGCCCTTCGGAACGTTCTTTCCCCGGAAGACCTCGACCGGCTCGAGGCTTGCAAGATCGGAGGTCCTGCCGGCGGAATCGACGATGCGGCCGAACGTCACGCCCTCCGGAACGAGCAGCGAAAAGTCGCGGCTGACAGCGGGAACCCGGGGCAGCGGCCGGTGTCCGGGTTGCCGCAAGCCTCTCCGGTAGATGGGGTCAAGCCATATCTCGCCGACGAGGACGGGCTGGCGGAGCTTTCTCTGCCGTGCGATTCCGGCATCCAGCTCGCCGAACACCGCGAGCAGTTCGCCTCCGGCCCGGACGGTGGCGGAATGCCCGGGGCGGAAGTGCCCTGGAACGTCCCGCGAGTCGTATTCGAGCGGGCCTGTGTCGAACGGCCCGATCAGTGCTTCGATGTCGGCCTTGAGGTCGTAGAAGCCAACCGGCCGGGCCGGTTCCGTCCACGTCAGGGGCCGTGCCGCCCCGCTCGCGCCCAGCGTCAGGACTCGCGGCTCGTCGTACGCATCCGCCTCTCTCCGGTAGACGCGTCCGAACTCGGCCAGCCGCACCTGGAGCTGGTTGCGCTTGAGGTTCCACTCCAGGGCACGGACCATGGTTGGGACGGCGCTGTTGCGCATCACTCCCCAGAGGTTCGACAGCGGGTTGCGCAGCGCCACCGGCGGGCTGTCGCCGAAGGTGCTCGCCTCCTCGGAGGAGACGAACGAGAACCCGATCGTCTCGTCGTAGCCCAGGCCGCGAACCGCCGCCCGCATCCTCGCGTCCTCGGCCTCGTGCGGGGTCTCGGCGGGGGCTCCTCCCACGCGCGGGAGCGTGGCGGGGATCCTCTCGAATCCGTGAATCCGGCCGATCTCCTCGATCAAGTCAATCTCGCGCTCCACGTCGAGCCGGTGGCTGACCGCCGGAACCGTCCAGCCCGCGGCGTCGGGCTGCGGCTCGAAGCCCAGCGAGCGGAGGATCGCCTCCACGTCCGCGTCCGCCACCGCGATTCCCAGATGGGAGCCGATCTTGTCGCGCTCCAGCCGGATGGATGGAAGCTGGTGCTGGCCCGGGTAGCAGTCGACGCAGCCGGCCAGCACGGTCCCGGCTCCGGAGCCGCCCAGCAGGGCGGCGATGCGGTCCGCAGCCCACGTCGTCGCGTTCCAGTCCGCCCCGCGCTCGAAACGGTGCGACGCCTCCGTGAAGAGCTTGAAGCGCCGCGAGGCGTTGCGAACCATCGACGGACGGAACCAAGCCGCCTCGAGCAGGACGTTCCGCGTGCGCTGGGTGATCTCGGTCTCGGCGCCTCCCATCACGCCGGCCAGCGCGACCGGCCTGTCGGCGTCGCAGATCACCAGCTGGTCGTCGGAGAGTTCCCGGCTCTGGCCGTCCAGCGTCACAAGGGTCTCCCCCTTGCGCGCGCGCCGTACGACGATCCGCTGTCCGGCGAGGGTGTCCAGATCGAAAGCGTGCGTCGGCTGGCCGATTTCCAGCAGGACGTAGTTCGTCAGGTCGGCCAGATTGTTGATCGACCGCACGCCGCAGAGCTCCAGCCGCCGCCGCATCCAGTCGGGCGAGGGCCCGATGCGAACGTCGGTGAAGACCCGCCCGATATAGCGCGGGCACGACTCCGGATCCTTGATCGTCACTGTCGCGCGCCCGCTGGCGGGCAGCGAGCTCTCCTCCAGCTCGATCGCGGGCATGCGCAGCGGCCTGCCGTAAACCGACGCGACCTCGCGCGCCATCCCGAAGTGATTCATGGCGTCCGGTCGGTTGCTCGTGATGTCGAACTCGAAGACCGTCTCGCCGGCCTCCTCCTCGACGGCGTCCACCGCCATGCCCGCCATCGTGAGGGCGTGGGCCAGGTCGCGCGGGGACTCCTCGATGTCCACGAAGTCCCGGAGCCAGCTCAGGAGAATGCGCATGGATCTAGCGGAACTGCCTCAGGAAACGGGCGTCGCCCTGGTACATCATCAGGATGTCGTCGATGCCGTACTTGAGCATGGCGAACCGGTCCAGCCCGAAGCCAGCCGCGAAACCCTGCTGCCGGTCGGGGTCCAGGCCGGCGTTGCGAAGCACGTGCGGGTCGATCATGCCGCACCCCAGCACCTCGATGAATCCGGTCTGCTTGCAGATGCGGCAGCCCGAGCCCTCGCAGAACGGGCAGGTGATGTCGACCTCCGCGCTCGGCTCGGTGAACGGGAAGTAGCTGGGCCGGAACCTCGCCTTGGTCCGGGGCCCGAAGAACCGGCGCACGAAGTGCTCGAGCGTGCCCTTCAGGTCGCCGAGCGTCAGGTCCGTGTCGACGGCGAACATTTCCAGCTGGTGGAACATCGGGCTGTGCGTCGCGTCGGGCGTGTCGTTGCGATAGACCTTGCCGTGAACCACGTACCGCAGCGGCGGGGGCTGGGACTCCATGATGCGGATCTGGCAGGGCGACGTGTGCGTCCGGAGCAGGCCTTCCTCCCGCAGGAAGAGGGTGTCCATCTCGTCCACCGCCGGGTGGTCCGGGGGGAAGTTCAGTGCCTCGAAGTTATAGAAGAACGTCTCGATTTCCGGCCCTTCCGCAACCGAGTAGCCGAGCGGGCGGAAGATGTCCAGCACTTCCTCCAAGGCCATTCGAACGGGGTGGACTGCACCGAGAACGCGTTCCGGGCCCGGGAGCGTCGGGTCGAGCCCCGGTTCCGCCGCCTTGCCGGAGCCGGCATCGCTCGCCGCCTTCTTGAGGGCGCTCTCGAGCTCGCGGCGGAGTTCGTTCTGCAGCCGCCCCACGGCCGGCTTCAGCTCGCGCGGGGCGGCCTTGAGCCAGTTGTCGTTGGCGGCTGCGAGCAGCCCGCTCTTGCGGCCGAGCCAGCGGTCCCGCAGGGCCTTGGCCCCGTGCTGGTCCGAAACCTGGGCGAGCTCGGACCCGAAAGCGGCGCGGAGTTCCCCGTACAGGCCGTCGGGGGTCTCTCCTTCTGCGATCAGGTCGGCAATGGGCCGCCCGGTCCTGCCTGCGATCGACACGTTCCCGTGCGCGGCTGGGAGTTCCCCCGCCCCTAGTCGGCCCCGGCGCCCGGGACGGCCAGCGCTTCCTTCGCCTTGGCGGCGATCTGGGCGAAGCCGTCCGGATCCCGGACGGCGATCTCGGCGAGCATCTTGCGGTTCAGCTCGATGCCTGCGTCCTTGACCCCGCGGATGAAGCGGCTGTAGCTGAGTCCCTGCGCGCGTGACGCGGCGCTGATGCGGGTGATCCAGAGCGAGCGGAAATCGCGCTTCTTGAGCTTGCGGCCGATGTACGCGAACTGGTCCGCGCGGTTGACGGCCTCCCGGGCGTAACGGTACAGGCTGCTCTTGCCGAGGTAGTACCCCTTGGCCTTGGCAAGCACGCGCTTGCGCTTCTGCAGGCGATGGCTGCCTCGCTTGACTCTTGGCACGGTTTCCTCCTTCGGGGCGGCTGGCGGCCCGGTGTCGTGTCCCTGCGACCGCGGTGCCGCGCTAGCAGGCGATCATCCTGCGAACGGCCTTCTCGAAGGCGGGGCTGACTGCGGTGCCCTTGCGCAAGTGGCGCTTCCGCTTGCTGGACTTCTTCGTCAGGATATGGTTCTTCAGCGAGTGCCGGCGCCTGACCTTGCCGGTTCCGGTCAGTTGAAAGCGCTTGGCGGCGCCTCGATGCGACTTGAGCTTCGGCACGATTGGTCTCCCCGGAAACGGTTCCCAGCGTTGCGGGCCGCCGAATGCCTCCGGCGGCGGACTGGAACCGAGCTATCTATGCGAGGGGCGCCATCGCGCCCCACTTACCCATTATGCACGACCGGCCGCCCGCTCGCGCGAGCCGGCCGTCGGCGGAGCGGCCGCTAGTCTCCGGCTCCTCCGAGTTCCAGGCGGCCCTTGGCCTCGCTGACCGCGTACGAGAATTCCACCAGCGGCATCGCCCCGGTGCGGAGCGCCTTGCCGTGGAACGAGGTGAGGCTGAAGTCCTGGGTCGTCTCCTGGTAGTGCGCACGCAGCTGCTGCCATCCCAGCCAGCCGAAGTACGTGGAGGCTGCCTGCATGGGGTTGACCTGGATCGCCCGGACGAGCGCGCGGGCGGCGCTGCTCTCCATGTACGCGCGCCGGGTCAGGAACTGCACCGCGTCGCCCGGATCGAGATCCTGCGCGTGCATCTGCAGGTCGACCAGCGCCGCGGCGATCGTCTGGAGCTTGTACTTCCGCCAGATGAAGTCGACATCGCCCGTGTACGCCGTTCCGACGGTCGTTTCGGTGATGTAGATCGGCCAGCCGTGGACGAATGCCGGCAGCGGGTCCACGAGGTGCGTCAGCTTCTTCTCGACCGTCTCCATGTCCGAGGCCAGCGAGCCGATCAGTGCGTAGCCGGGTATGCCGTAGCGCAGGGCCAGCAGCTTCAGCTGGTAGACGTTGTTGGTCGTCAGCCGGTCCCGAAGCTCCGCCCGCGACGCGTCCGGCGGGGCGGGTGTGAGCCAGACGATTGCCGTGTTGTCGCCCGACGCGGCCGTCGGCCCGAGCCCGCCTCCCAGCGGGACCGAGACCCTCATGAATTCGGGCGTCGCTACCACGCGCAGCTCGAGATCCTCGGGAACCGGGGCGATCTCCTCGTCGTTGCAGATCTTGCGCGCCTCGTCGGCGTCGCGCGTCATGCCGTCCATCATGCCTTGGTTGCTGCGAGCTCGGTTCTCGCCCTCGAGCACCTCCAGCACGTCGTTGATCAGGCGGTAGTCGTCCCGCGGGCGGCTGCCCCCGTAGATGCGGCGATTGATCGGCTCGGCGGCGCTTACGAGTGACGTGTGGGCGGTCTCGACGTCCGCTTCCGTCTCGGCGACTAGGTCCTCGATCGAAGCGAGCGGCCGGCCCGTGTCGAGTTCGAGCTTCCGATGCGCCAGCGAGGAGCCGGCGCGCCAGGTGTCCTCGGCGGCCATGCCGTCAAGCGCATCGCGGTACTGCTCGAGGGCCGCTACCGCCCCATCCGCCGCCTGCGCGAAGTCGGCCTCCATGCTCGCGGGCATCTCTTCCGCGATGTCGTTGCGGATCAAGTTGATCACGCCCTGGGTCGCTTCCCGGGCAGCGGTAGTGAGCACGTCCGAGGAGGATCGGAGGTTGGACTGCGCTGTCTGCAGGTAGGCGGGGGTCTGGACGAGCCGCTGGATGATCGCGGCAAACCGGTCGTTCTGCGGAGCGTAGTCCAGTTCCAGCGCGCTGTACAGCAGTAGTCCGAGCCGCTCCACATAGCCGAGAGGGTTGCGCTCGTGGGAGCGTTCCTCGCGTATGCGGAACAGGCCCCGCTCGGCCCGGTTGAGCAGCGTTCCGTGCTCGGTCCACAGCGCCGGGGGCAGCTTGGAGCTGTCGAAACCCTCTTCGGACTCGACCGGGGCGGTGAACCGCCGCACTAGGGACTCGAAGAGCGCTTCCTGGCTGGCCAGCGCATCCGGACTGTAGTCGGGGAGAGCGCTGATCAGCTGTTCGTCGGCTCCGCCTTCCAGCATCTCGTCGGAGAGGTTGAAGTCCTGTCCGGTGCGAACGCTGGTGCTGCCTGCCAGCAGGACTCCCAGCGGGTCGGCGGCGGCGCTGTCGTAAATGAACGGCTTCGCGACTACATTGTGCTCGTCCGGAGGGTACTTGCCCACCGTGCAGGACGCAGCCGCCAGCGCGGACACTGCGAGGACGGCCGCGGCCATCCGGGTCTTGTGCGGGATCTTCATTTCGAACCTTCCACGTTGTTCGGATTGGCGCTCGCTACTGCACCCACCCGGAGCGGGCGCTCTGCCGGCACTGCGGACGACATGCCGAGAACAGCGGCCCTCCTTCGCCTTCTATTGGACACCAACCGAGTCGATGAGGGCCCAGATGTCGGTGTGGGTGAGTGTCCTCGACTCCTCGGTCTCTTGCGTGACGCTCGTGTCGTAGTTCTCACCGAGCACTTCCTGGAAGAGTTCCGGGTAGTGCAACTCGTCCATGGCCTGCAGGGACGGGAATTCGGTGACGGTGACGTACTGGTAGGCCTGGTCCCCTCCGGGGAAGTGGTGGCCGTAGAGCCTCCAAGACGTGATGTACCCCTTGTCGACCCGGGCTTGGTGCACGGGCTTCCAGATCTCGGTCTCGAGGTTGCGATACCGGAGGGTCTGGCCGGGCGGGATCTTCATGTAGTCAATGCGCAGGAAGTGGCGCTTCTGGGTCTGCGACTCCGCAGTGGGCATCAGCGTGCCGGCCAGGAAGGCGGCGGCCAGAGCCAGGGTGAAGCCGAACGCTCGAACAATCATGAAGTGGCCTCCATGGAGAGAATATAGCCCAAACGAAGTCCGGTTACCAAACCGGGCGCCGAATGCCCCGTGCGTCTGTACCATTGTGTGCATGGCATACGACAGGCGGACCATCCTCTCGCTGGCCGCGATTCCCGCGCTTGCCCTTAGAGCCGGCGCCCAGCGCACCAAGCCCGCGTTCCCCTCCAATCCCTTCACGCTCGGCGTGGCCTCGGGTGATCCGGACTCCGAGGGTTTCGTGCTGTGGACCCGCCTGGCTACAGAGCCGCTCGCAGGCGGTGGCCTCGATGAGGGCGAGATCGACGTGCGCTGGGAGGTGGCCTCGGACGAGGGCTTCCGGCAGGTCGTGAAGGCCGGCACGGCGGTGGCCGACGCGAGGCTGGCCCATTCCGTCCATGTCGAGGTGAGCGGCCTGGCCCCCGACCGCTGGTATTGGTACCGGTTCCACGCGGGCGATGACGGCAGTCCGGTCGGCCGGGCGCGAACCATGCCACTGCCCGGGGCGGAACCGGGCCGGCTGCGCTTCGCCTTCGCGTCCTGCCAGCACTACGAGACCGGCTACTACACGGCGTACGAGCACCTCGCCGCCGAAGGCCCCGACCTCGTCTTCCACCTCGGCGACTACATTTACGAAGGCGCGTCCAATCCGCGCGTGCGAGCCCACCAGGGCGGGGAACTCGAATCCATCGGGGACTACCGCAACCGCTACGCGCTCTACAGAACCGACCGGGACCTGCAGAATGCCCACGCCGCCTGCCCCTGGACCGTGACGTGGGACGATCACGAGGTCGACAACAATTACGCCGCCGATGTGTCCGAGCAGCCGGAAGTCCGGCGGGAGGCCTTCCTGGAGAGGCGGGCATCCGCGTACCAGGCCTATTACGAGCACATGCCGTTGCGGGCGGCGCAGCTCCCCCGGGGGTCCTCCATGCAGCTGTACCGCAGCCTGGACTTCGGGAGGCTCGCCAGGTTCGGAGTGCTCGACACCCGGCAGTACCGCAGCGACCAGCCCTGCGGGGACCGCACCAAGCCCGTCTGCGAAGGGGTGTCGGACCCGGCCGCCACGCTTCTGGGCGACCGCCAGGAGAAATGGCTGCAGGGGGTGCTGCGGTCGTCCTCGGCGGCTTGGAATGTCCTTCCGCAGCAGATCATGGTGGCCCGGGTCGACCGCCAGCCGGGCGAGGAGGTCACCCGCAGCATGGACCAGTGGTCCGGCTACGATGCCGCCCGGGGCCGGCTGCTCGCCCTGCTGGGAGAGCGCTCGGTCCGCAACCCGGTCGTCCTCACGGGCGACATCCACAGCCACTGGGTCAACGACCTGCTCGAGGACTTCGATGATCCCGCCTCGCGCGTCGTCGCCACCGAATTCGTCGGGACGTCGATCAGTTCCGGCGGCGACGGCCGCCCGAACACCGAGTACGCGGAAGGCGTGATGCGCGACAACCCATTCGTCAGGCTGCACAACGCCCAGCGCGGGTACGTCTCGTGTGACCTCACACCTGAGCTCTTCACGGCTCGGTACCGCGTTCTGGATTCGGTCACCCGTCGCGGGGCTCCCCTCGACACGCTCGCCGAGTTCGTCGTCGAGGACGGCCGCCCAGGTGCCCGGCGTTCCTGACCGGCCCTGTCACCCAGCTTGCCGCGGCCCGCGGCGAGCGATGCCCTGCCTCTCCGGCGAGGCCGCCCCTGCGTGTAAAGCGTTTGCCAAACCGTGCCAGCAGGACTGGCCGGACCGCCAAGAGCGCGCACAATGAGGCCATTGACCGCTTGCGCCGCTATCCTCCGGCTTCCGGCAGCCCGCTGCTGCCTGGCCCTGTCCGCTTGGTTCCTAGTCCAGGTCCCGGCTGGGCTTTCGCTGGCGGAGCCGGGATCGATCGGCTCGCTGGCCGCCCAGACGCCACCGCAGGACCGCCGCGATAGCCGTCGGGCGAGCCGAGGCGCGGCCGATGAGTTCCGGACCGAGGTGCCCCGGACGCCCTACGACATCGTTCTTGGCAGGCCGACCGACACCTCCGTGACCGCCAGCATCCTCGCCTACGCGGCCGTCGAGGGCCACTTCGAATTCGGCGCCCGCCCTGGAGAGTACCCGGGCCGGACGGATACGGTCCGGCTTGCGGCCGGGACGCCCCGCGAGGTCGAGCTGGACGGGCTCGAGCCGGACACCCGGTACTTCTACCGCTGGCTGGGGAGAGCGAGTCGCGCCGATCCGCTCGAGGCGTCCCGCGAGCATTCCTTCCACACGCAGCGGGCGTCCGGAGCCGGATTCGTGTTCACAGTGCAGGCGGACTCCCACCTTGACGCACGGACGGACACTCGCCTGTACGAGGCGTCGCTGCGGGGTGCCAAGTCTGCGGGGCCCGATTTCCACGTCGACCTCGGCGACACCTTCATGACCGACAAGCGCCGATCCGATTACACCGAGGCGCTGCAGCAATACCTTGCCCAGCGGTACTACTTCGGGCTGATCGGAGCCGATGTGCCGGTTTTCCTCGTGTCCGGCAACCATGACGGGGAGGGCCTCCGCCGGGGCGCGATGGGCCGGTGGGCCCGGGCTCAGCGGGAGGCCTTCTTCGCAACGCCGTCGGACGGAAGGGCCGGACAGGGCAACTACTATTCGTGGGAATGGGGGGACGCATTGTTCGTCGCCTTGGATCCCTTCTGGGCAACGGGCCGCGGTCGCGGCGATTTCTGGGCACGGACTCTTGGAGAGGAACAGTACAGGTGGCTGGCGGCCACCCTTCGCGAGAGCGAGGCCCGCTTCAAGTTCGTCTTCGTGCACCACCTGGTAGGCGGGACCAACCAGGCTTCGCGCGGCGGAGTCGCCGCCGCGAGCCTGTTCGAGTGGGGCGGCCGCGGGCTTGACGGCGCGCACGAATTCGACGAGCGCCGGCCCGGGTGGGGCCTACCCATCCACAGGCTGCTGGTCGAGACCGGCGTCAGCGTCGTCTTCCACGGCCACGACCACCTGTTCGCGAGGGAGGAACTGGATGGCGTGGTCTACCTGCTGGTGCCGCAGCCGGGCCTCGAACACCACGGGATCCCGCGGGACAGCGCCCCCGTGTACGAAGGAGCAGAGCTGGTCGGCGGGCCGGGATACCTGCGAGTGAGCGTCGCGCCCGATTCGACCCTTGTGGAATTGGTCCGGCCGCGGCTCGCAGCAGGAACGTCCCCGCGGACGGAACGGTTGCGTCCGCCTTTCGTGTGCGGCCAGGCACCTGCCGGAGAAGCACAATGACAGCAGTACTCCTGACACTCGCCGCGACAGCCGGCCTCGCTCGCGGCCTCCGCCGCGCCCAACTTCGTCTTCATCCTCGCCGACGACCAAGCTTGGAACGGACTTTCGCAGCGCATGATCCGGGACCTGCCGGAATCCGGCAGCGACTATCACCGCACTCCCAACATCGACCGGCTTGCGGGTGAGGGCATGACCTTCTCGCGGGCCTACGCAGCCGCCCCGAGAGTGCGAGCCCTCCAGGTACGCCATCACGTTCGGCCTGACAACGACCAGCCTGAATGCCCCCGACAAGCGAACCGCCGCGCAGCACCGCGGCGAGCCCGGCCAGTCGCTGGCCAATGCCCTCAAGCGGGCGGATCCTTCCTACCGCACAGCCACGTTCGGCAAGTGGCAGCTCCACCAAACGCAGGCCAAGCTTGGCTTTGACCGGGACGACGGCAGAATCACGCAGAACCGCGACGGGGAATCCAGCGACCCCGGCGATCCGAAGCGCATGTTCGAGCTGACTCGCAAGGGCAACCAATTCATGGAGGAAAGCGTCGCTGCGGGACGTCCCTTCTACCTGCAGCTCTGGCATTACGCGGTGCACGGGAGCAACCAGTCCCTGCCCGAGACCATGGAGGCATGGAGGGACCGGCCTGCGGGACGGCGTCACCGGGATCCCACCCGCGCCGCGATGGCAGAGGACTTCGACCGTGCCGTGGGGATGACCCTTGCCACGATCGACAGCCTCGGGATTCGGGACTCGACGTACGTGATCTACATGTCGGACAACGGCGGTCCGACACGGTACCTGCGCGGCGGCAAGACGAACGTGACGGAGGGAGGGCTGCGCGTGCCGCTCATCGTGCGGGGGCCGGGCGTCGCGCGGGATGCATATTGCGAGACTCCGGTCGTGGCGTACGACCTGCTGCCCACCCTCCTCGATTTCGCGAGCCCCGGGGGCGAGCTTCCGCCGCTTGTCGAGGGCGGAAGCTGGAAGCCCTTGCTCCTCGCTGGATGCTCCGCCGCTGTGGAGCGGCCGATCGAGCGGATGGTCTTTTACTTCGAGGAAGGACGCGGCCGTGACCCGGGCCCGCAGGCCGCGCTGATCGACGGCAGGTTCAAGCTCTTCTACTCGTGGCGCGAGTCGCGGGCGTCGCTGTTCGACGTGGTCGCTGACCCGCGGGAGACCCGGGACCTGGCGGAAGCGCATCCAGACCGCGTCCGGGACTTGCGGCAGGCCCTCATGGACCATGTCCGGGCGGGACTGGGGCAGGAGGCGTTCGACGCCATCGGGACCGGCCAGGCCCGTGCCAGGCCGGGCCGCAGAGGGCGTACCGGCCCTGCGTCCGGAGCGAGGCCGAATCGGCGCCAGAGACCGCCCGGGGGGCGCCCACGATGACCCGAGCGCGACTCGTCCTGATGGTCGCACCGGCCCTGATTCTGGCCACAGGGGCCGAGCGGCCCGGCGACGGCTTCGAATTCGATCCAGCTTACGTTGCCCGTTCGTTCCGGGCGTTCGCAGACGATGTCAGCGTCCGCTGGGACGACGACCACTTCTTCGTCGGGTCGAACGCAATGCCCGCTCACCGGATGATGGTCGGGATTCGCGCCTGGAACCAGCAGGTCCCGATCCCCCAGCCCTACACTGGCGACAACGCCCTCCGGTTCCCCCTTCGTCCCCGGTTCGCCGACGAGCCGGTGTCCGGGCGGGAGACGCTGTTTCGCGGCGCCATCGCGGTTGCCGCCAACGGCGTGCCGATCTTCAATCCGATCAAGCAGGACGGACGCACGGACACCTACCTGGCGGGCGAGCTGGACGAGTTCGGGGGCCACGCCGGCCGCGCGGACGACTACCACTATCACGTGGCTCCGGTTCACCTGGCCGCGCAGGTGGGCGCGGGACTGCCTGTTGCCTGGGCCTTGGACGGATTCCCGGTCTTCGGCTATGTCGAGCCCGACGGCTCCGAAGCGAGAGGGCTGGACTGGCTGAACGGCCACTCGAGTCCCGAGGGACCGTACCACTACCACGCGACCCGGGACTACCCCCGGCTGAACGGCGGATTCCGCGGCCGGGTCGAATTGCGGAACGGGGAGGTCGCCGTGCAGCCGCGAGCGCGCGCGGTGAGGCCGTTCACGAGGCCCCTCCGGGGGGCCACCGTGACCGGGTTCGAGACCAGCGGTGCCGACAGCTTCCGGCTGGAGTTCGAGCTGCGCGGCCAGACCCACGCGATCGCCTACACGCTGCTGCCTGGCGGTGGGGCAGACTTCGTCTTCACGGACGGGGCCGGGCAGAGCCGGACCGAATCCTACGCTTCGCGGCAGCCACGCCGCGGAACCGGGCAGCGGCCGGAAAGCAGGGGGCGGGAACGCGGGCCTGGACCTAGGGGCGGGCGAGGTCGCCGGGGAGATCGCCCGCAACGCTGACGGGAAGCGCCTTGCCACGGACCGGCCGACGCCGGGGCCTGTTGCTGCCGGGGCCGGCGGTCCACCTAGCGGTAGTTTACTAGCGCGAAACGGCAAAGAGCTCTACTGTATTGGATCTAAATCGGTTAGGTCGAGGCGGGCTGTATTACCCACCGTCGGTTTTGAGCAGTTCCTCGATCTCCAGAATGTTCACGAGTGCGGCCTGCGTGAGCGTCTGCTTCGAGGTCACCGTAGCAACGCATGGCGGGCCCTTGGCACCCTGTCGCGGGTACAGCAGATCGATGCGCTGGATCTGCCCCAGTTCGTGCTTGAGCCCTTCCATGCTCAGGGCCGGCCAGGTCTCCCGGACCTGGCGGTGCAGGTACTGCAGCAAGCCCACCCCCAGCAGGCAGCAAAACGCATGCACCCGGATCTTGCTGTCGGTCCAGTGGTACAGCGGGCCCCAGCCCAGCCAGTCCCCGCCCTTCAGGCCCCGGAACACCTGCTCGACCGGCTGCTGCCCCTGGTAGGCCGCGGCCACCTCCGCCGGCGTCCAGTCCGTCCGGTTCGTCACCAGCATGGTCCGCCCGAACCGCTCCTCCAGCAACTTCTGCATCGCTGCCCCGTCGATGCCGAAATGCACCTGCCAGCTGCGGTCCTCGGCGCGCCGCAGTTCCCAGTTCAGAACCTGCGACACGAAATTCGGCCGCAGCCAGCCCTCGATCCGCTTGCGCAGGCTCGCCTCGCTGTGCCGGGCCTGCGGCTTGCCGACCTCCCGCGCCAGCGAACGCAGCTTCTGCGTCGCCTTGGCCAGCGATTCGCTCACGCTGTGAAACTGCTCGCTGGCGAAGCCCGCCGAATAGCGCAGCACCGCCAGGTACTCCCCGCCGTGTACCAGCGTGCGCTCGCCGGCTACGCTCACGCCCGGCTCGTCGGCTAGCGACTCCAGATCCTCCACCGCCCGCGCGCGCAGCGATTCCGGCGCCTGACCCCACGGCAGCGCCGCGATCCAGCCCAGGCCGCTGGCCTGCAACTGCAGGGTGTTGTCCAGCGCCGCGCTGCCCTTGTCGAGCACCAGAGTGACACTGTCGCGGTCGATGCCGGCCCCGTCCAGCAAGCGCTGGATGCGGGCCAGGCAGGCCGGCAGCTCGTCGCGGTCGGGGACATTGCCGGGATAGACGTGGTGGCACAGGCTCAGGCCGTGCTCGGCGTCGAGGCAGTAGCTGAGGCCGACCTGGCGCAGGTCGCGCCGCTTCTGCTTGTTGTGGCCGCGCTGTGGCAGTTTGCAGCGCTGGTTGGTGGAGGCGATCCAGGTGGCGAAGTTGGTGGTGTCGTAGGCCAGCACGCGGCGGCTGGCCAGCTGGCGGTCGAGGAAGGCCCGCAGCAGGGCGAGCTGGGCCTGTTCGAGCTGGTCGGGTCGGGGCTCGCGCAGCGAGTCGGAGACGTCGATGGAGTCGAAATGGTCCCAGAAGGCCTGGGAACTGAAGCGCTCGGGGGCGAAGCCCCACAGGTCGATCAGGACGGATTTGCGGTACCACTCGGCGATACGGGTCTTGGGACCGGGTTCGCAGACGCGGTGGAAGGCGGCGAGCAGGAGGAAATGAGGCAGGGAGGGACCCTTGGGGGGAGCGGGCCAGATGGAGAGCAGGGCATCGAAGGCGCCGGAGCGGCGAGCGGCCTGCCAGAGGGCGGCGGGGAGGCCGCCGTCGCGGGCGGTGGCCTCGAGGGGCACGGGGGAGGCACGGTCCTTGACGAGCTTGGCAACCCGCTCGGCGGTGCCGAGGTAGGTCTGGTGGGTGATGCGGGGCTTGCCGTCGACACGGCCGGAGGTGACGACGTAGTAGTAGGTCCGGTTGTGCTTTTTCTTGCGGATAATGGAGGCCATGTAGGTAATACTAGCAGGTTGGAAATGGCTTAATCAAGCATTTACAGCAATGATATCGGTCAAATCTCATATAGGGTAATACAGAATCTAATGGAACGCAGTCCTGTAACTGGTTTCGATGCAACAACTTGCGGGAAGGGGGCGCCGTCTAGCGGCCCAGTTTCAGTAAACTACCGCTAGGAATGCGTCGCAAGCGATCCTCATCGCGGCGCGATGGGCGATAATTCCTTGGTCAGGCCGCATCAGGTCGAGCAAGCCCTCGTGGCGCCTTCCGGACCTGCCGGACCGGGCCTCCGGCCCCCCGGCGCTAGCTTCCGGTTCCGGCGAGCGTCGCGGGTCGGCTCGGCTCTGGCGATTGGCGCCCGGCGGACGTGAGGTTCGCAGCGGCGCTCGACCGCGAGGCAGTGCGGCCGCGGAAACGCCCGGCCATGCCGCTTCGCTCGCTCTCGCTCGACGACAAGTACGCTCTCGCTGAGGGGGCTGCTTACATGAGCGGCATCCAGGCGCTGGTCCGGCTGCCGATGGATCAGATGCGGCGCGATCGTCGCTCGGGCCTGCGCACCGGGTGCTTGATCTCGGGCTACGAGGGTTCCCCTCTTGGCGGCTACGACCTCGCGCTCCAGAACGCGGGGCGCTTCCTCGACGAGCACGGGATCCGGTTCGTGCCCGGAGTGAACGAGGAGCTCGCCATGACTGCGGTGATGGGCAGCCAGCTCTTCCAGGCCTTTCCCGAACCCCTGTACGACGGAGCTGTCGGGATCTGGTACGGGAAGGGCCCTGGCCTGGACCGCTGCGGCGATGCGTTGCGGCATGCCAATTTCGCCGGGACCGGCCCCAACTGCGGGGCCTTGGCGCTGGCCGGGGACGATCACGTCTCGAAGAGCTCGACGATCCCGCACCAGAGCGAGTTCTCCCTGTACAACAGCGCCGTGCCGGTGCTCAATCCGTCGTCTGTCCAGGAAGTCTTGGACTTCGGCCTGTACGGCATCGCCATGTCGCGATTCACCGGTGCCTGGACCGGCCTGAAGCTCTCCACCGACATTTGCGACGGCGGGGGGATCGTCGAGTTCGGCCCGGAGAGCTGCCCCGTCGAAGTGCCGGAATTCTCGATCGGGGGCCAGCCGTACCGCAAGGCCCTGGGCCTGATGCTCGTCGTCCCTTACAGCCTGAGCCTGGAGGCCGAGGTCCACGAGCATCGACTCGAGGCCGCGCGGCAGTTCGCCCGGGCCAACCGCCTTAACCGCGTCACCGTCCGTCATGAGGGGGACCGCCTGGGAATCGTGACCACGGGCAAGAGCCACGCCGACCTCATGGCAGCGCTCCGCCTGCTGCAGGTGGGCGAAGAGCAACTGCGCAAGGCCAACGTGCGGATCCTCAAGCTCGGGATGTCGTATCCGCTGGAGCCGCGGATCGTGGATGACTTCGCCCGCGGGCTCGAAACGGTCGTTGTCGTGGAGGAGAAGCGGTCCTTCGTCGAGTTGCAGCTGCGTGAACTGCTCTATGACCGGGCTGACCGGCCCGCGGTCCATGGCAAGAAGGACGCCGCCGGAAACGTCCTGCTGCCGTCTCCCGGGGAACTGGATGCGGGCATGATCGCGCTCGCTCTCAGTCGCTTTCTAGGGGAACAGGCGCAGCTCCCGGCGGTTCCCGAGAGCGCCCCTGTGGCGGTCGCGAGGCAGCCCAAAGGGCGGCCGGCTCGGGGCGCTCGGACACCCAGCTACTGCTCGGGCTGCCCGCACAACCGGTCCACCCTGCTGCTGGAGGGCCAGCTGGCGGGCGGGGGCATCGGCTGCCACGGCATGGCAAGCCTCATGGGCGGCGCGGGGCGAGGCATCGAATTCCTGTTCCAGATGGGTTCGGAAGGAGCCTCCTGGATCGGTGCCTCCCAGTTCTCCGGAACGAAGCACCTGTTCCAGAATCTCGGGGACGGCACGTACTTTCACTCCGGCCGACTGGCCGTCCAGGCGGCCGTCGCAGCCGGCATCGACATCACCTACAAGATCCTCTACAACGACGCGGTGGCCATGACGGGCGGCCAGGAGGTCGCCGGCGTCCTTCCCGTGCCGGCCCTGACCCGGGAACTCGAGGCCCAGGGAATTCGCAAGATCGTCGTTCTGAGCGACGACCCGCGCCGCTACCAGGGCGAGTCCAGCCTCGCCCCGACCGCGGAATACCGCCCGCGAGAGGAACTCGAGGACGTGCTGGCGGAACTGGCGCAGTCCAAGGGCGTGTCGGTCATGATCTACGACCAGCTTTGTGCTGCCGAGAAGCGCCGGCGCCGCAATCGAGGCATCCTGCCGCAGCCGACGCGGCGGATACTCATCAACGAACGCGTCTGCGAGGGGTGCGGGGATTGCGTGGCGGAGGCCAACTGCGTGTCCCTGCTGCCGGTCGACACCGAGTACGGTCCGAAGACCCGCGTCCACCAGTCGTCCTGCAACGCCGACTACACCTGCACATGGGGCGACTGCCCGTCCTTCGTTTCCGTCGAGATCGAGCCCGGGTCCGGCCTTCGCAGGAAAGCGCTTCCGGATCTGCCGGAACTGGACCTTCCCGAGCCGGAATCCAAGGTCAGGCCCGGCAGGGGCTACCACATCCTCATGCCCGGCATCGGCGGAACTGGCGTTGTCACCATCAACGCCCTGCTAGCGACGGCCGCGCACATGGACGGGCTGCATGCCATCACGCTGGACCAGACGGGTGTCGCCCAGAAGGGCGGCGCCGTTGTCGCGCACATTACGATCAGCGACGGGAAGGTCGAGTCGTCCCAGCGAATCCCGCCTGGCTGCGCGGACCTGCTGCTCGGCTTCGATCTCGTCGGGGCGGCTTTCCCGAAGAATCTCGAGTGCTGTGATCCGGAGCGAACCGTGGCTGTCGTCAATTCCAAGGAGATCCTGACAGGTGAGGCGATTCGAAAGGGCCTCACGGTGCTGTCGCCGGACGGGGGCCATCTGGAGGCGGTCCGCCGCGGCACCCGTCGCGAGGATTGCGAGTTCGTGAACGCGTCGGCCATGGCAGAAACGCTCTTCGGAGGGCATATCTTCAGCAACATCTTCCTGCTCGGAGTGGCGTACCAGAGGGGCTTGCTCCCGCTGTCAGCGGATGCGCTCCGTCAGGCCATCCGGCTGAACGGCGTCGCGGTCCAGCGCAATCTAGAGGTGTTCGCATGGGGCAGACAGTACGCCAGCGATCGCGGCAAGCTGCAGCCGTACCTACCGGGGCCTCCTTTGGAGTCCGTGCCGCAATCCCTGGGGGCGCTGGTCGATTCCCGGGAATCGGAGCTCGTTGCGTACCAAGGCTCCGCATACGCCCGCCAGTACCGAGAATTCGTGGAACGCGTGCGACAGTGCGAGGGCCACGTTCAGCCGGGCAGCGAGAAGCTCGCCCGCGCCGTCGCCTGGAACCTGCACAAGCTGATGGCGTACAAGGACGAGTACGAAGTGGCGCGGCTGCTGACCGATCCTGCATTCGACGAGCAGGTCAGCGAGACCTTCGAGAGTCCCCGGCGGATGGTGTACCACCTCCATCCGCCCGTGCTGCGGTCGCTCGGCTTCCGCAAGAAGATAGCGTTCGGGCCTTGGATCCGCCCCTTCCTGAAGCTTCTCGCCATGGGCAGGATCCTGCGCGGAACCGCGATTGACCCGTTCGGCTGGCTGCGCTCCCGGCGCGAGGAGCGCGCACTGGTCGGGTGGTACAGGGAAGTGATCGAGGGCCTTCTGAAGGACCTCGACGCGGCGATGATCGATCTCGCAGTGGAGATCGCGGATGTTCCCCGCAGCATCCGCGGCTACGAGGATGTGAAGCGGCGGTCTGCTGAACAGGCCAGGGCCTGGGTCGACGAGCGGCTGAGGCAGGCACAGGAGCGTCGGGCGGCCTGATCATTCTGCTCGCCCGCGACTTACCGAGTCCGATTAGCGTGACTCCTTCCTGGCGCCAGTCCTCCAAGCCTCACGGGCGCGTTGCGCATCCTCGATCGTCCGGAATTTGTGTACCCCTCGAAGCCACTGCGGGTACGTGGCACTCGACAGCCGCCTTACGAATGCATTGTGCTCGCAGAAGGTCTTGAAGTCGCCGCCGCGCCCCCAGTCGACCGAGGCGTCGTTCCACTCTTCGAGTGTTCGAAAACGTCGCACCGGCATCTATCGTTTCTCCTCCAGGTTGAATCTGCGCTGCAGGGCCATCGCGTCTCGCCTGTCGATAGCGCGAATCGTGTCCTTCTTCAGACGGTACAGCTCCTCAGGAGTTGCTACCCGAACCGAAACTCCCTCGATGTCCTTCGTCTCAGCTTCGACAGACTCGAACGTCGCCGCCTCCCCCAGCTTGGCGATGAAGTCAAAGTGGTAGCTGCCAGACGGAGGGTAGTATCGAACTACTGCGTAGTCTCCGAGAAGGTCTTGGTTGCGAATTTCGTCGACGGATGTCTCTTCCGGATAGGCTTCGCGAAGTGCAGCCCGTAGGCGCTCGATGTTCGTTGCGTCGGCTCGGAGCAGCAAGTCGACACCCTCTGTCGCGCGAGCCAAGCCGTGGATGCCCATCGCTGTCGCGCCGATGATCACGCACTCGACGCCCGCAGCTTGCAGGCATCGCAGTAGGCGCAGGATTTCGCCGGAGTCCACGCCTCACCTTACCTGCGCCCCTCTCGGGATTCCGTAGTTGCCTGGGCGGCGGCGGCGATGGCGTCCTCGGTGCCTAACCGAGAGGCAAGCCTCGATGGATGCCAGGACTTGGAAGGCGCCGCTGGGATTTGCGCCGGCCGGCGCACTACCGGCAGCACGGGCCTGACGACCGATTGTGGCCGGCGAGCGAGACCATTCGCTTCGCTTGCGGCGAGCTGCACTCGTCAATGGGCCGAGTGGCCTTGGGAATCGAATGTCCGGCTCCCACATCCGAGCGGTTGCTCGGGGACCTGCGGTCTCTTCATCCGGCTCACGCGTTCCAGCCGCGCGATCCGGGGCAGCCTATCCCGCGTTCTCCATTTCCGTAGCGCAGTGGGATGCATAGGCCTCCTGCAGAGAGCTGGCGATCGCAGACGCCTCGCGTCCCTCGATCTGATGCCTGTGCATCATGTAGACGGGCTCGCCGTCGCGGAACAGCGCGACCGAAGGAGATGACGGCGGAAACATCGAGAGCTTCTGCCGCAGGTGCGCGGTCGCCTCGATATCGGCGCCCGCGAACACGGTCGCCACCGTGTCGGGCCGTACGTCGCCTTTGAGCGAGAGCACGACGCCGGGCCGGGCGCATCCCGCGGCGCAGCCGCAAACGGAATTGACGACCATCAGGACGGACCCGCTGTCGGGTCCGAGGATCCGGTCCACGTCCTCCGGAGTGCGAGCTTCCTCGACTCCGTGCTTGGTCAATTCTTCCCGCATGGGATAAATCAGCGGTTCTGGATAGCGCATGCTCTACTCGCCTCCTAGCCCCCAAGGTAGCACTCGAAGTAGGTCCAGCACCTCTTGGCCGCACCTCAAGCGGAAGAGATCGATTCTAGTGGACACGACATGTTGCCATTGCCACAGACAAAGCGGTGGGCTGGATTGAACTCAGCACTCGAGCGGGCGACGGGACGAAGTCCGCTGCGGCCCGACACCGGGCAGGCTTGCGCCGTGACGGCCGCGCGGACTGGGACGGAGAGCGTAACTCAGGCCGGTCCTTGGTTCCGTCCCGGCCAGAATCGAACTGCGCGTGTCCCCGATCAGGGGATCTGAGTGCGAGCTGAGTGACCCGCCCGCCCAGGCAGGTGTCATTGCGGTAGCGTGGTCTCTGCTCCCGCACCGGGAGTTCAGCCACGGAGTGCGAGTCCTCGCTCTTGGGTGGCGCCGGTGCGGTCCCTCGTTGACCCTGCGTACAGCGACAGTGCCCGAAGCACTGCAGGCCCCCGTCCGGTTGGTGCGGAGATCCGCTCCTCCCGGCTGCGATCGAGCGGCCAATGATGACGGCAACGCGTGCAATGGTCCTGCCGGGGAATGACGGTCGTACAGGGCCTTACCCTCTATGGCACCTATTGGCTCAATTGACGGTTGCAGGTGGTAGAATTACTCCCCTAATGCCCGTTTATGTGTTGATGGCGTCGCCTCATTCCAACGGGGAAGGCCTCAATGACCGGATCCGCTCGAGCTTCGATGAGAATGATCGGCACGAGTTCCGGACTGGCGTCTGGTTTGTTCGCAGTCCACTTGTGACGGCTTCCCAACTCCGCGACGAATTGGGCATCGCAGTTGACGGACATAGTGGTGTTGTGGTCGCCGCCGTTTCGGGTCGGTACACCGGAGTCGCCGATGGGACTCTCGTCGAGAAGCTGCAAGTTTGGGAGGGATCAGAATGAACTCGCCCATCCAGTTTCCAGGCCCACAACGGTCCCTCCAAGGCGGAAGTGGAGATGGTGGGGGCATTGAAGCCCGGCTGAGAGCTGTCGAGGGAGACATCAGAGAGATTCGGGCGCTGATGAAATCGGTCGCAACGAAGGAGGACATCGTCGAGCTCTCGTCGAGCATGAAAGTCTGGATTCTCTCAAGTACCGTTGCTGGCTTGCTCATCATAGTCGGCTGGCTCGTGCTCTGGATCATTCGCTTGGCGACCGGCTGAGGCGCTACGCCTTATTGGCAGGTCACTCTGGGACCAGCCACCGGAAGTCGAATCGCCGACTACTCAGCGTCGCTCGACCGCAAATGCGAGGAGAACGTTTCCGGGCATCGAGCCAAACTGGCCGTAGCCGGAGTTAACGAACACCATGCCGTCAACCACAACGGCACCGGGGCCGTTCAGGGAACCGCCCTTCGCTGGAACGCCGTTCACGGTGTCCTGGTACGCGCGAACAGAGTCATAGTCCCAAAGCACGGAACCGTCCTTTGTCGAGTAAGCCCGGAGATGCCCGTCCAAGGATCCCGAGAACACCACGCCCGGTATC
Organism: Bryobacterales bacterium; assembly: GCA_965263255.1. Classification (GTDB taxonomy): domain Bacteria; phylum Acidobacteriota; class Terriglobia; order Bryobacterales; family UBA6623; genus VXMF01. Next base: position 2,729,048 of record CBDHHA010000008.1, on the reverse strand, counting down.
ACCGTCACCGCCGCTGACTGCGCCGGCGAGCAGCGTGGCCGCCCGCGCGGGCACGGGGTGCCTGACCTTCGCCAGACCGCCTCGCCATCGGATAGGCGGAATGCGGCAATGCCCCCGGCGGGGCCCGGTCTGGAACCCCTGTAGTCCGACACGGCCACGTATGCGTGACGTGAGTCCGCGCCCGTCCCGAACTGAATGCCGCCAAGCTTGCCGCCCTCGCCTGCCTTTCGCTGCCAGACGATCTCGCCCTCGCGGTCCGGATCCACGGCATGCACCATTCCGGACTTCTGCCCCGCGACTAGGAGCCGTGCGCCGGCATCCAGTTGCACCAGCATCGCGGACGCCCCGAAATCGAAGTCCGGGCCGTCCGCCTCGGGACAGTTCACCCTGTCGGTTCGCGGGTTGCAGCCCATGTTGTAGGCGTCATTCGGGGTGAACTGCCGCGACCATAGCCGCGTCCCGGTGTCGAGATCGAAGGCGATGATGGAGTCGCTGTCGTCGGTCGGTGGATCCGAGTAGTTGTCCCCCGTGGTCACGTAGACGCGACGCAGTCTGGCGTCGATCGTTGGGGCCGACCAGATCGCGGCGCCCGAAGGTCCGTGCTGCATCACGCCCCTCGCATTGGGACGACGAGGCTCGGGCGCCTCCGGAATCGTGTAGGTCTTCCAGAGACGCTCGCCGTTGGAAGCGTCATATGCCGCGAGACTGCCACGGAAGGTGCAGCACGGATAGGTCGGGAACGCCCCCGTGAACTCCTCGATCGAACTGATCCCGAGGTAGATCCGTCCTTCGAACAGGACCGGCGAGCCTGTGAGCGTGGCCGCTTCGTGCTCGTCAACCTTGGTTCTCCAGAGTAGGCCGCCGCTGGCCGCATCCAACGCATACAGGTTGGCCTCGGTGTCACCGAAGTAGATTGCGTGGACGCCGTCGGAGTCTGTTGGCGCGAGGAGGATCGCCGTCCGTACCTCCGCGCTCGCGGCGAACTCCCAGATGGTGCAGCCCGACCTCGCGTCGAGCGCATAAACCACCCCGTTCCGCCCTCCCACGAACAGCCGGCCTCCAGCGACGCTCGGCTGGCCCCGGGCCCGGTCCGAATCGGGAAGTCCGAAGGCCCAGACTAGGCGGAGCCTTCCAACGGAGTCCGCGTCAAGGCCTGCGGATTCCGACGCTTGGAAGCGTCGGTTTGATGCATCGGGACTCCAGCCAATCCAACTTGGTCCTGCGAGAGGCGCGGGCCACGGTGCTTCCGGGCACCCGCCGGTCGGCCGGGTGGCAAGTTCCCCGGTGCCGCGCCCGAGGAAGGAGGAGACGGCCTCGGCATGCCCTGGCGGGAGCGTCTTGCCGACATACGCCATCGTTCCCCGCTCGAGAGATGCCAGAACCGCGGTCGCCGACAGGCGCTGCAGGGCCTCGAGGCTCGGAGCACGGTTCTCTCCGCTCTCATGGCAGGAGGCGCACGACCGCTGGTATACCTCTTCGCCATCGGGACCCGCTCCCACTGCCGGATTCGTGACCAAGCACCAAGCGAAGATCGAGACTGCGACGAGAACGATCCTGTCGCTCGGCAATGGCATACCGGCCTCCGGCGGTGCGGCTCACAGCCCTCGCCGGACAAGCAGCCAACATTATGCCAAGCCATGGAATCGACCTATCGGGGCAAGTGTCGGGATGTTGCTCTGCGTTACGGTCAGGGGACTGGCGCAGACTCCTGAACCCCCACTAGCCGCCTCGCCAACGTCGCGGAATGCGCAGGGAGATTCGCGAAGAGCTTGGCCCGGCGGGCCGTTGAGAGTCGCCGACCGGCCGCTCCCTGTACTCTAGATTCCGCGAGATGGTGAGGATTCGGTCTGTCAAGGCTCTCCTGGCGCTAGCGCTCGCCAGTGCTGCTGGCGGACAAGGTCCCGATGCTGCCGCGCTCGCCCGGGACGCGGGTGCTGCGATGAAGCGGCGCGAATTCGCGACGGCCGAACGCCTGTACCTGCAACTGTCGGGAATGTATCCCGACGAGCCCGGCCTGGCCCTGAATGTGGGCCTTGCGCGGTACTCTTCCGGCAAGTACGCCCAAGCAATCCCGCCACTTCGCAAGTTCCTGGACAGCGAGCCCGGCCACGGCCCGGCTTGGCTGCTGGTTGGCATCTCGTACCAGAAGCTCGGTCGCCCGGGCGAGGCCGTCGAGCCCCTGCGGCGTGCTGTGGAGCTTGTCCCCGGCAATGATCAAGCCCGTCTCGAGCTCGGCGATGCGCTGCTCAGAAGCGGACAGCCCCTTCCAGCGGCTTCCGAGTTTCGGGCTCTAGTCTCCAAGTCGGACTCCAACACGCGGGCTTGGCTCGGCCTGGGCCTTAGCTACACCGAACTCTCGCGCGAGGCAGGGCAAGGGCTGGAGCGGATCGCTCCGAATTCGGAATACCATCACTTGCTGCTGGCCCGATCGGCCTCCGCCCAGCAGCGCTACCGCGCTGCCTACAGGCACCTCCGCGCTGCCCTCGCAGAGAATCCCGAAGCTCCCGGAGCGCACGAGGCGATAGCGGACGTCTACTCGGCGACCGGCCGCCCGGACTGGGCCGAGCTAGAGCGCGCGAAGATCCCGCCGGCTCCACCGTGCGCCGAGCGGCAGCTGGCTTGCTGGTTTGAGTCGGGTGATCTCGACCGAATCCTGTCCGACCGGGGCGGGGAGCGAACTCCGGAGGGCCTGTACTGGCGTGCGCGGGCATACGGCCGGATGGCCCGCGATGCCCACGAGCGACTGGTTGCGCTCCCGCCGTCGGCATCCGCCTACCGGCTGCTGGCAATGATCGAGGACCTTGCCGGACGCCACCGCGAAGCCGCCGACGCCTGGCGCGGCGCCGTCGATCTCGAGCCCGCGAACATCGATCTGCGCTACGGCCTGTTGCGGTCCCTCCACGCTGCGGGCCTGCACGAGGAGTTGGTTCGCGTGGCCGAGGTCGTTGCAGCCCGGGAGCCGGACTCAGCCGTCGGGCCGTACTACAAAGGGGCAGCCTTGCTCGCGATGGGCCTGGTTACAGAGGCGATCCCGCTGCTGGAAGAGTCCGTTCGGCAAGGTGATGCCAGTAGCGAGTCACGGGTCTCCCTCGCGACAGCGTACCTGCGGGCCGGGCGCGGGAGCGAAGCCGTGCCGCATTTGGAGGCCGCCCTCGAGGCCGGGGAGGAGGAGCGCCTGCTGTTCCAGCTGTCCCGTGCCTACCAGGCCGCCGGGCGTCCGCGAGACGCGCGTGCCGCGCTGGAGCGCCGCCAGAGGGCGATCTCGGGCCAACCGCCGCAGCTGCTCGCCGATGAGATCACGCCACCCTAGGCCGGCCCGTCGAGCTGGCGCGCTTGCGGCGCTGGTCGTTCTGTCCACGTGCCTCGCAGCGCAGAGCGTGCGCGCCCAGATCCGTCTTCGCGACGTTGCCGCAGACGCCGGCATCGACTTTGTCCTCGAGAGCGGGCCGACTCCGGAGAAGAAGGTGGTCGAGGCCGTCGCCGGCGGAGTGGCGGCGTTCGACGCGGACTCAGACGGCCTGACCGACATCTACTTTGCGAATGGAGCGGACAGCCGGTCGCTGCGGAAGGATGGCGCGCGCCACTGGAATCGCCTTTACCGCAACCTCGGGAACATGCGCTTCGCGGACGTGACGGAGCGGGCAGGCGTGGTGGGCCAGGGATACTCGATGGGCGTGGCGGCCGGTGACTACGACAACGACGGGGACGTTGATCTTTTCGTGGCGGGAGTCCGCGCGAATACGCTGTACCGCAACGAGGGTGGCGGCCGGTTCTCCGATGTGACCGTAGCGTCGGGAATTGCGAGTACGGTCTGGTCGGTTGCCGGCGGATGGTTCGACTACGACAACGACGGGGACCTCGACCTCATGGTGGTGAATTACCTGGACTGGAGTCCGGCCGAGGAGCGGTTCTGCGGCGACCGGGACCGCGGATTGCGAATCTACTGCAGCCCGACCTACTTCGATGGCCTCCCGAACTCGCTGTATAGGAACACGGGCGACGGGGCATTCGAGGATGTCTCGGCCAGTTCCGGGATCGGTGCGCACATTGGCAAGGGCATGAGCGTCGCGTTTGCCGATTTCGATCTCGACGGATGGGTGGACGCCTTCGTAGCCAACGACACCGAGGCGGATTTCCTCTTCCGCAATCTCGGGGACGGCACCTTCGAAGAGGTCGGCCTGCTCGCCGGTGTCGCCCTGGCCTCGGACGGCGTTCCGATTTCGAGCATGGGCGCGGATTTTCGCGACTACGACAACGACGGCCTTCCCGACCTGCACGTCACGGCGCTGACCCGCCAGACCTTCCCGCTCTTCCGCAACGCTGGAGGGGGGCTGTTCGAGGATGCGACGGCCTTGAGCGGCCTGCACGCCCTCACTGTCTCGAGGAGCGGGTGGGCCAACGGATTCGTGGACTTCGACAATGACGGCCTGAAAGACCTGTTCGTGGCGACCTCGCACGTGAACGACCTCGCCGAGGAATTCGAGAATGCCGCGTACCTCCAGCCAAACGCCCTGTTCCGGAACGTGGGCAGCGGCAGGTTCGAGGACGTGTCCCAGTCCGCGGCCGCGTTCGAGCCTGCCGCCCACCGCGGAGCGGCGTTCGCGGACTTCGACGGAGACGGACGTGTTGACGTGGTCGTCTCCTCGCTCGGAGGCCCGGCCGAGCTCTGGAGGAACGAGAGCCCGGCCCTTCATGGATGGCTGGGTGTCCGGCTTGTCGGTACTACGAGCAACGCGGACGGCATCGGGGCGACGGTCCGGGCAGGGAGCCAAGTCGCCATGTCCACGTCTAGCATCGGGTACGCGTCGTCTTCGCTTGGGCCAGTCCACTTCGGTTTCGGCACGGCCGCGGCCCCGGAGGAGATTCAGGTCACCTGGCCCACGGGCCACGTGCAGACTGTTGCGTTAACCGGGCTGGGTCGCGTTCTGACGGTGACCGAACCGCTTCCGGCACGCTGACCCCGGACAGATTCCGGGGAAGAGCCCCGCGGGCGGCCCTCAGACTGCAAAGCCACAACCGCCGGGGTCCGGTTGCGCTCTGTCGGACGAGTTCAGCAGCTGCGGCCTCGGTAGACTGGGGGCCGAGCGTCGGTGGCCTGCGCCGCGCGGGGATGTATCGGACTGGCATGGCTTGGATGCGAATGGCGCCGCCCGCTGCAATCGTCTTGGTTGCGATAAGTGGGTGGCATCTGGGCGGAGCGCCGCTCGACCCGTCTCTGAGGTCGGTCCTGGACCAGCATTGCGTCGCGTGCCATGGTCCGGCAGTGCAGAATGCCGATGTCCGCCTGGACAACATTTCGGCGGATCTCGTCCGGGACCGCCAGGCCGCCGAGACTTGGCACGACGTCCGCGACGCGCTGAACCGGGGCGAGATGCCGCCGCGGGAGGCCCCGCAACTTGCCCAGTCCGACAGGGCTGCCCTGCTCGACTGGCTTGACGCCAGCATCCGCGAGGCTGAGAGCGCGCGGCGCGGGCCGGCCGGCAGTCCCGTCATGCGCAGGCTGAACAGGCGCGAATACCAGAACACGATGCGTGATCTGCTTGGCCTCGACATCGACTATGTCAGGAACCTGCCGCCCGACGAGGCGAGCGCCGACGGCTTCACCAACAACGGTTCGGCCCTGCGGATGTCGGCGCTGCGGCTCGAGCACTATCTGAGTGCGGCCAGGAGAGCCTTGGACCGGGCCATCGTGTCGGGCCCGGCTCCGCCCGTCTTCGAGCACTATGCCGAGGAAACCGTCATCGACAAGGTGAGAACCCTGCATTGGTCGAACCGACTCGGGCGGACGGGGACGTTTGTCGCCCGAGTTCGCGATTTTCCCGACGAGGGCGCGTTCGTGCTGCGAGTGCGGGCGCGGGCCGAGCTGCCCGAAGGGGCGCCGTACCCGCGGATGCGCGTCTCGCTCGGCTACCGCGCGGACACGCAGACGCCTTCCCGCACAGTCGCGGAGGTCGACGTTACCGATGAGAGTGCCCGGGAGTTCGAATTCCGCGGGAGGATCGAGGAGTTTCCGCTCCAGAGCCGCACGCAGAGCAAGTATCCGGGCCTCCTGATCTGGGTTCGGAACGTCTACTCGGACGGAAAGCCGCCTCCTCTAGGCGAGAAGGTGAAGGTCCGGCAGGACGGCAAGACCAGGCAGCAGATGGTCTGGCCGGTCGATCCCGACTTCCCTGCGATCGTCGTCGAGTCCCTCGACTTCAAGGCCCCTGCGTACACGCGCTGGCCGCCAGGACACCACACCGACCTGATTCCGCGATTGCCGCCGAACGACGGCGCAGAGCGCGGGCTAGCCCGCGAGCAGCTGCTCGGGTTCATGCGCAGGGCCTACAGGCGGCCGGTGCGGCCCGCCGAGGTTCGCCCGACGATGCGCTTCTTCGACACGGTCCGGCCGACGGTTGACAGCTTCGAAGCGGCGATGCGGGAAACGCTGGCGATGGTCCTGGTGTCGCCCGACTTCCTGTATCGGGTCGAGAAGGGGCGCGCCGGGTCGTCACGAGTCCGGGACCACGAGCTGGCTTCCCGTCTCTCGTATTTCCTGTGGAGCACGATGCCCGATTCGCGCCTGATAGAACTGGCGGATCGCGGCCGGCTCTCGAACACCGCCACATTGCGGGCGGAAGCGCTGCGCATGCTAGACGATCCGAAATCCCGGGCCTTCGTCGAGCAGTTCAGCGACCAGTGGCTCGACCTTGCGGGAGTGGACCGGGTTGCGGTGAATCCCAACTACTACCCGGACTTCGACTTGTCCCTGAAGGAAGACATGCGCGAGGAGACGCGGCAGTTCTTCGCCGCGCTCCTGCGCGAGGATCTCAGTGCACTGAATTTCCTCCGCTCGGATTTCGCCGTGCTGAACGGGCCGATGGCCCGGCATTACGGGGTCGAGGGGCCGCGGGGAGGCGAGTTCGAGAGAGTGTCGCTGACGGGCTCCGGCCGGCTCGGAGGGCTTCTCGCCCATGCGAGCATCCTGCTGTCGAACTCGACGGGCGAGGATTCGCACCCTGTCGAGAGAGGCGTCTGGATCCGGCGCGCATTGCTGGGCGACCCACCTGCGCCGCCGCCCCCTGCCGTCCCGAACCTCGACACTGGCGACGAGGAACTCGCCCTCCTGCCGCTGAAGCGCCAGCTAGAGCGCCATCAGGACAGCGACGCCTGCGCGCGGTGCCACCAGGCAATCGATCCCTGGGGCATCCCCCTGGAGGAGTTCGACGCAATCGGCCTGCACCGCCAGACAGTCTCGCGACGGCTGGGCGAGCGGGTGCTCTCCCACCCGGTTGACGCTGCCTCGGTTCTTCCAGACGGCCGCCGGGTGGAGGGAGCCGCGGGCCTGTCGGAGTACCTTGTGGAGCACCGAAGCCGCCAGTTCGCTCGGGCGCTGACCTCGAAGGTCCTGGCGTACGCTCTCGGACGCGGTCTCTCGCGTGCGGACCAGGCTGCCGTCGACGAGTTGGCGGCACGGTTCGAGCATTCCGGATACCGCTTGCGCGAGCTTTGTGCCATGATCGTCACGAGCGATTCGTTCCGAAGCCGCTAGGTAGGGTCCATTCATGAGCCGGAAGTCCTGGCATCTGAGCCGTCGCGCATTCCTGCAAGGGAGCGGAGTGTCGCTCGCGCTGCCGTTCCTGGAGTGCATGGCTGCGGACGCCGGGACGCGCATCCTGCCCAAGAGATTCTGCGGGATCTACTTCCCTTACGGCATCGTCCAGCGTCGCGAGGGCACCGAGGCTTCGACCTGGAACTGGTTCCCTCGTGGCGAGGGCGGGGACTTCCGCTTCAACAGGAGCTTGGCTCCGTTGGAGGGCCTTCGCACTGACCTGACCGTTCTCGGCGGACTGTCCCACCCGAACGGCCGGAACATGGGAGGTCACGACACCGCCGATACCTGGCTGACGGGTGCCGAGCTCAAGGAGGGGCACCTCGAGAACACAGTCTCGATCGACCAGCTGATGGCGATGGAGTTCGGACGCAAGACCCGATATCCGTCGCTGGTCCTGTCCAGCGATGGCGGCGTGGGCGAGCCGACCCGGTCCAGTACGCTCTCGTTCGACCGCAACGGGCAGCCGGTGCCTGCCGAGAACAAGCCGCGCCTTGTCTTCGAGCGGCTCTTCGGCGTCGATCCGCGCTCTGCGCTGGCGCAGCGGCAGAGCCTCGACAGTTCGCGCAGCATGCTCGACCTGATCCTGGAGCACTCCAAGTCCGTCCGGACCCGCCTCGGAAGGCAGGACCAAGGCAAGCTGGACGAGTACCTGGAATCCGTGCGCCAGATCGAGCGTAGGGTGGACCGTTCGCAGCAGTGGCTCGAGGTTCCGAAGCCGCAGGTTCCCGCAGCCGGCCTGCATCTGGAAGCGGACGACACGACGCCGGGCGAGCTGATCAAGACCATGCTGGACCTGATCTACCTGGCATTCCAGACGGACTCGACTCGTGTCGCCACGTACCAGATCGGCAACATGAACGGCGCGACGTCGATCGCCGGCAAGTTCCCGCAATTGCTGGGCCTCTCGAAGAACATGCACACCATGGCTCACGACGCCCGCAAGGGTGACGACGGTGCAGAGCCGCTAGGGAGGTGGGACCTGTTCCTCTCGCAGCAACTGGCGTACTTCGCGAGGCGTCTGAAGGAAACGCAGGAGGGCGACGGATCGCTGCTGGATCGCACGCTGGTCTACTACGGGAGCAGCAATAGCCAGACGCACGTCAATCTGAACTACCCGCTGATCCTGGCCGGCGGCGGAGGCCTCGGCGTGGCGCATGGACACTACCGGCGGTTCGGCGAGGAGACTCCGTTGTCAAACCTCTTCGTGACGATGCTGAACAGGTTAGACGTGCCGACCGAGACCTTCGCCGACAGCACAGGCGAACTCTCGGACGTCGTGGCGTAGCGTGCTTTGCGCGTAGCCTTGCTGCCGGCGAGGCCGTTCAACGGCGCAAGGGTTCGAAGCGGCGACCCGCCGCTTCTGGCGTAACGGAGCCGGGGATGGTGCGAACGGGGAGACTCGAACTCCCACGGGTTGCCCCACTAGAACCTAAATCTAGCGCGTCTGCCAATTCCGCCACGTTCGCCGGCCCGCGGTCCGCAGTGCGGTCGCGCCCTCCGCGCCGCGGCTTCAGCCATCGGTGCAGCGGCCGGGCACACTTCCATCGTAACCCGGTCCGGTAGCCTTGGAGGCTGCCTGCGGACCTGCTCGCATCGCAGGCCAGTGGGACCCTTTGGCGACGGCTCGCTGACTAGGCCCAAACTCCGATCCAGCGCTCAATCGCGCAGCAAGCGGTGCAGTATCATAGCCATCATGTCTCGCAACATTGACCTGCTGAGAAATGCCCTGCAGGCGGGCGAGGGAGTCTTGCGCTTGGCGCCCTGCTGGGTGCCTCGGTCATTCCTGATGCCGGGCGGCCGGCTGAAGCTCCACCCGGGAGACATCTACGCCCTCGGCGCGCATCGGGGTGGAATCGACGAGCGCTGGTTCTCCTCCACGACGCAAGCGGACAACGGTCCCGGAACCCCCGAGGACGAGGGCCTCAGCTACGTCGTGGTCGCGAACGGGAGCGGCGACGAGCACAAAGTCCTGCTGCGGGAAGGGATCGACGAGCTGGGCGACGAGTTCCTCGGCAAGGACGTCATGGGCGAGTTCGGCGGTTGGAACGTGCTCTGCAAGTTCTTCGACAACCTGGGCCCGATCCCGCATCACATGCACCAGACGGAGGAAGCCGCTGCCAGGGTCGGGCGTCGAGGCAAGCCGGAGGCATACTACTTCCCGCCTCAGTACAACTACAAGGAGAACAACTTCGCGTACACCTTCATGGGGCTTGAGCCCGGCACGACCAAGGACGACATAAGGCGCTGCCTGGAACGTTGGAACGAAGGGGACAACGGCATCCTCTATCACTCGAAGGCCTACAAGCTCAAGCCCGGAACAGGCTGGCAGATTCCTGCCGGCGTCCTGCACGCGCCCGGGTCGGCAGTGACCTACGAGCCTCAGGTGAACTCGGACGTGTTCGGCATGTTCCAGTCGATGGTCGAGGGCCGCGCCGTTCCGTGGGACCTGCTGGTCAAGGATGTGCCTCCCGAGCACCATCAGGATCTCGACTACATCATCGGAATGCTCGACTGGGACGCGAACGTCGACCCACACTTCATGCAGAACCGATTCTTCGAGCCCCTGCCGGTCCGGGATTCGGCGGCGATGGCCGAAGATGGCTACAGCGAGTCCTGGGTGACGTACTCCACGGCCAAGTACTCCGCCAAGGAGTTGACCGTCTTCCCCGGCCGCACGGTAACCGTTACCGACGCCGCCGCCTACGGCCTGATCCTCACCCAGGGCAGGGGAAGCATCGGCGTCTGGGATGTCCATACGCCCGCGATGATCCGCTACGGGGAACTGACCGCGGATGAGTACTTCGTCACTGCCGCTGCCGCTGGCAGGGGCGTTCGGATCACCAACGCCAGCAGCGACGAGAAGCTGGTCATGCTCAAGCACTTCGGCCCTGACAACCCCGACGCCCGGGCTCTCGTGCGCGAGGGCTGAGAGGTCGGCGGTTGCCTGGCAACAGGTGTGGCCACTGACCGGACCGCCGGGGCGTCCCGAGCGGCTTGGCGCCGCAGGTCGATCGATACTTTTTATGGATTCCAAAATCGCAGCCTATCGGCTCGTTCGGTGTGATACGATCTAGTTTCTCTGGGCAGGGCGGATAGGCCGCAACCTGCACTAGACTTTCCACTTCCGTTTCTTTGAGACGAGCGAACTAGGAGGAACTTATGGGTACAGCAAGAACCCCCGCCGAGGTCTTGGCGTTTGCCAAGGAGAACGACATCAGGATCCTGGACCTGCGGTTCGCGGACCTGCCCGGCATCTGGCAGCACGTGTCCTACCCGATCAGCATGCTTGAGGAGGACAGCTTCGAGGACGGATTCGGCTTCGACGGCTCCTCGATTCGCGGCTGGCAGGCGATCAGCGAGTCCGACATGCTGATCATCCCGGATCCCGGCACGGCCTTCGTGGATCCGTTTGCTGAGATGCCGACCCTGTGCATGGTCTGCAACATCGTCGACCCGATCACCAAGCAGCACTACGAGCGGGATCCGCGCTGGATCGCCCAGAAGGCGGAGAAGTACCTGCAGTACACCGGGGCCGGCGACACCGCCTTCTTCGGCGCGGAAGCGGAGTTCTTCCTGTTCGACAACGTCAGCTACGACTCGTCGTACAACTTCGGCTTCTACAAGCTCGACTCCGAGGAGGGCCGCTGGAACTCCGGCCGGCCTGACAACAATCTCGGCTACCGTCCGCGCTACAAGGAGGGCTACTTCCCTGTCCCGCCGACCGATCACATGCAGGACATCCGCTCCGAGATGGTGCAGGTGATGGAAGACTGCGGCATCGATATCGAGTGCCACCACCACGAGGTCGCCACCGGCGGCCAGTGCGAGATCGACCAGCGCTTCGACACGCTGGTGGTCTCGGCGGACAACATGATGCTGTACAAGTACATCGTCCGCAATGTCGCCTACCAAAGCGGCAAGTCGGCGACGTTCATGCCGAAGCCGCTCTGGAACGACAACGGCTCCGGAATGCACACGCACCAATCAATCTGGAAGGATGGCGTCCCGACATTCGCCGGCGACGGCTACGCCGGTCTCAGCGACACGGCCCTGTTCTACATTGGCGGGCTCTTGAAGCACTCGCCGGCCCTTGCTGCGATCGTTGCGCCGACCACAAACAGCTACAAGCGGCTGGTGCCCGGGTTCGAGGCGCCGGTGAGCCTCGCCTACTCGCGTCGCAACCGTTCCGCCGCCTGCCGGATCCCGATGTACTCCGCGAGCCCGAAGAGCAAGCGGGTCGAGTTGCGCTACCCCGACCCGTCCTGCAACCCCTACCTGGCGTTCTCAGCCTGCCTGATGGCCGGCCTGGACGGGATCCAGAACCAGATCCATCCGGGCGAGGCGCTCGACAAGGACATCTACGACCTCACGCCCGAGGAGGCTGCCAGCGTCCCGGCACTTCCGGAGGATCTTGCCGGCTCCCTGCAGGCTCTCGAGAGGGATCACGACTTCCTCACGCAGAATGACGTGTTCACCGAGGAGCTGATCGCCAGCTACATCGACTACAAGCGCTCTGCTGAGGTGGACGAGGTCCGCCAGCGCCCGCACCCGTACGAGTTCTCGCTCTACTACGACATCTAAGCGGCCACCCGGGCTCTTGGAGCCCGGCAATTTCCCGGCCGGGGGTTGCGACGATCCGCAGCCCCCGGCGCGGACGCCCCGCCCGTTGCGTCGCTCGTTGATTTCCCGGGTCGCAGGGGGAATCCGTGCTCAGGCACTCAAGCTCGCGCGTATCCGGTTGGAGGTCCGTATCCCGCCCCGGGAGCCAGCGAACGGCTCGTTCTCAAGTCCGGCTCCCTGCGGAGGGCTGCCTCGCTAGGCACCGCGCTACGGGGAGGGCCCGCAGCCGCCCCGGCCTGATCGCTGCGCAAGCACAGGTCCGTCCCGCTTGCCACGACCGAGATCCCTGGAATGGCCTGGCGTTTGGCGACGTGGAGGCCGCGAGCCTTGTGCGAGACGCACTAGCGAGCATCGCGCGGGCGTCGGTGCCGCACGAAGCGAGCGCGGAACTTGCTGTCCGGGCTAGGAGTTGGATTGAACGACTTGCCTAGTTCGTAGTCCGCAGGCAGCAGCTCCAACTCGGCGTCCCGCACGATGAGACCGAGCGTAAGGGTTGCAAGGGCTTCGGCCAGTCCCGAGCCCAGGCATCTGTGGTGTCCCACTCCGAACGGGGCGTAAGCGAACCGCTGCCTATGCTCAGCTCGTTCCGGGGTGTAGCGGTCGATGTCGAACTTCTCGGGATCTCGATAGACATCAGCAAGGAAGTGGGGGACCTGAGGTGCCAGCCAGACACGAGAGCCGGCAGGAACCTTGTGGCCGTCGAACGAGAACGAATTGAGGGCATCCCGCACCAACAGCGGCCCGACAGGATGGAGCCGGTTGGTCTCCATGACAACTTGGTGCGTGACGGTCAGACCGCGAAGCTGGGCGGCAGTTGGCACGTCATCCGTGAGCACCGCATCAACCTCGTCCCTCACTCGCGACAGCACCTCAGGGCGCTTGAGCAGCTCGTAGAGCATGAAGGCACAGACGTTTCCGACCGTGTCGACGCCGGCTAGGAACGGCGCGATCACCGCATCCTTCAGGTCGGTCTCGGGCATCAGTTCCGGGTCCGATCGATGGACATCGATGATCATGTCGATCAGGTACCTGCCGGCCTCACCCTGCTTGCGGTTGCGGTGAGACTCGATGACTCTCGCGTACAGCTCGTCGATGCGGCGCGATGCCTGCCGCATCCGGAACGGTCGAAGCTTATGGACCGGAACGCCGAGGAACACTGCCGTGAGCAGTGTGTCCACGAAGAACAGGATGTCCGGCATATATTCCCTTGCAGAATACCCAGACACGCTTGTCGCAATCTGCTGGAAGACGATCCGCTGCATCACTGCACCGGGCCGAAGCACGGTTCCCGGCTGCCATGCGGAGACCTCGTCGTCCACGACTCGGACTGCTGCCGTCAAGGAACGCTCCAAGGCGCTTCTGTTGTAGCCGTTGGCGTACGCTCGCCTAAGGCGCAGATGCTCCTTTCCGCTCATCGTCAGAATGGCCCGACGACTTCCCAGCGCCTCCAGGAATGGCTGCCATAGCCAATGGGAAGTGAGGCAGACGTGACCATTGCGAGCGACGAATTCATTTGCTTCCCGCCCGGCTAGGACCGTAATGCTCCGGCCGAAAAGCCGAACCCGGAACACGGGCCCCAAATCCCGGTAACATTCGGCCATGAATGCGACCGGATCCTTTGCAAGATTGAGTGCAATACCCAAGAACGGAAGTCCTCTTGCCTCAGGAATTGCTCTCTCCTCAATCGGCGGCTCGACTGTTGGCTTTGAGGCAAGGTCCCGTATCGCATCGGAAACGACCCTGCCGATTACATCCATTTGAGAGATCAGCGATATCCGAGGCTCGAATCTGGCCAACTCGGTTTCTGTCAGAACTGCCTTGAATTGTCCGCACGCACGCATCAGCGAAACGATCACGATATCCCGAGGGCTGGGCAGATCGTCGCCGTGCAAGAGGCGCATGATGCGGACAAACACCTCTTCCTGGACGGATCCGTCCGCGGCCGGGTACAGCCGCGATCGTGCTACATCGCTTCTCAGAAACTGAAGACCGTCTTCGGCAGATTCGAGGATCCGGGATGCGACCAGCCTCTCCAGAGCCAAGTCACGAATCGATGCTCCCTGCTCGGCTACACGCTGCACCCACTCTGCGGTGCTGTGATGGATAGATTCAGCTGCTGATTCTGCAATCTGGGCTAGGGTTGGGTCGAGAAGGGGGTCATTCAACGGGCTCGGATCAAGAACAACGAGTTGCTCGAGATCCGTGTCTATACGGTCCTCCAAGGCCAGATCCATCAACGTTGCACCTGCCAATACAAGATGCAGCTGTCGGTCTTCCACCCGCAACAGTCCACCGGCCTCTTGGTCCAAGAGCAGCAGGATGATCTCTTCAGACAAACGCAGCGTCAAGATCTCGACTCCGGAAGCCGCAATGGGGGCTTCAGGGCGCGAGTATATCAGGAGTTGAACCAGTGACCACGCCTGGCAGCAGGGAATACGGCCGGCCCCGTCCGCCGGCGCCCGTGCGATGAGCCGCCCACGGGATTGCAGAGTGCGGCCCCGGGTCCCTAGCGGCCCGAGGCGGGTTGCCTGAGGCTCTGCTCCTATTGCAGCGGCGGCCAGGGGGCATTCACTGCAATCATCCACTGCCGCACACTGTGCGAGTTCCGATGTGTCCCTTGGTGGAGGCCAACGACAGGTCTCTGGTCGCAGCCCATCGCCACCGGAAATTGCGGCTCGGCCGGAGCGATCGGCTCGTTCACAAGGCGCTCGCCTGCTCGCGGTCGCTTGGTTCGGCCGCAACCCGGCCGACATCGGTCAAGCCGCTCACGAGCGGCCGTGCAGGCGTTCCCCGAGAACCGGCTACACACCGGGGTTTGGTAGCATGAGCACGAACGCGGCGTGACACCGCGGCATGAAGGCATGAGCGATCAATCCAAGCCAACTACAGGCCAGAACGATTTCCATCCGTTTTCCATGGCACGGCTCAGTGTATGGATGCGCCTCGCATTCAAGAACGGCGGCATTCCTCGACGGTACTGGGGACGTTTCTTCAAGATACTCCTCGTCAGCACTCTCACCCTTCCGTTGCGAATCGCCGAGAGCCTGGTTTTTTCGCGGAGGGTAAATAAGGTCGATGTTTCGAATCCTCCGGTATTCGTTCTGGGGTTCGCCCGAAGCGGAACTACACACTTGCATAATCTACTCGCTCAGGATCCGAATCTCGGATATCTTTCGACGTTTCAGGGAATCGCGCAGAATTTCTTTCTTCTCGGACGTAAGCGTTTGAAGCGAATCATGGAACAGGGCATGTCGGATCAGACGCGTCCTATGGATAACGTGAAGGTAACTCTAGATGCTCCCCAGGAGGAGGAGGTCGCGCTAGGAAACGCAACACATATGTCGGTCATTCATCACTTGACATTTCCCGGTCTTGCTGAGCCACTAATGCAAGACTACATGCTCATGGGGGACGGTTCAGAACTTGGTGATCGAAGGCTACGCAAATGGGAGCGAGTGTACATGAATATCGTGAGGAAAGCGACAATTGACTGTAACGGAAAGAGGCTTGTTCTGAAGACCCCAGCGAATACTGGAAGGATACCGGCCTTGGTTCGCATGTTTCCAGACGCAAAGTTCGTCCATATCGTCCGTAATCCGTATGTCGTTTATCGATCACTGCTTCACATGTATCGCAAGGTGCTACCGCTGTATGGTCTGGATGACCGTCCGTGGGCTGAGATTGAGGAATTCGCAATCAAGTCATTCAGAATTGTGATGAAGAAGTACCTTGAGGACTATTCGAGCATTCCCAGCGAGAATCTAGTTGAGATTAAGTTCGAGGATCTCGAGAAGGACCCGATCGGGGAGCTCGAGAGTCTCTACAGCACGCTTGATTTACCTGACTGGGAACACGCAAGAGAGAGCATCGAAGGGTACTTGGATGGAGTGGCGAATTACAAGAAGAACAAGTTCAGCCTTGAGCAGGACTTGATTGACAAGGTCGGCGAGCACATGCAGTTCGCACTGAAGCGTTGGGGGTACACCCTGCCCTCCTAGCAGCTTCCTCTCGCGGGTTCCCCCTGCTTGGGTAACGCATTCGCTGGTGCTCGGGGCGACAACGGCGCAGCTGGCAGACGTGGTGTCCATCTGAGCTGCACCGACTTGCTGCCGGCCTGGCGAGTGCTAGTGCGCCCGGACTGGATTCGCATCCTTGCACGTGTGGCGTCGCGCCGTCGCTTCGAGAATCTTTCTCTGCGGTCCCTCTGGTTGAGAATGGCGTGGTAGCCGCCACCACAGTTGTCCGAGCGCGATTCTTGCGGGCATCGAGGCGCGTCGCCCTTGGGCGACTCATGGCTGAGCTGGCCGGGCGCGTCGCTTGGGCCCGACAGGCTCCGTTCCGGCCGGTAGCGCCTTGCGCCAACCGAGGGTTCCGATCTGGCGGCGGTCAAGCGCGGCCGCTCGCCAGACTGGCGGCCGTCCGGCGCCCGCCCCCATTCGAGCCAGCAGAGTGCGGGAGCGCTCATATCCGTAGCGTGCAAGCTCCGACTTCCCCTGCCCAACTGTCCCCCTAGCCGCTGCGAACGGGTCGCTACCGACGCTGGACGGGTTGCTCTGCGCCGAGTTCGCTGCTACCATCTACGGCGTTCACGGGCGATCGATCCTGCGCAGGCCCCCTGATTCAGACCCTTCCGGGATTGTTGTCGACTCGCGGGGCGCGAGAGCGGCTCGGATAGTGCGGAAGGAGAGTGCGAAGTGATGAATGTGATGAGTAGACTCGGTGTGGCGGTGCTGCTGCTTGCGGTGCTAGCCCCCGGCACGTTGCGCGGCCAGGGCGGCGCGAGGGGGACCATCAACGGAACGGTCACCGATGCCACCGGGGCCGTCATCCCCGGGGCATCAATTCAGATCACCAATGCGAGGACTGGAGTCCTGGTTACCACCGAGACGGGAGTCAATGGCGTGTACTACGTGCCGAACATGGAGTTCGGCGAGTACAACATCGCGGCCGAGTCGGACGGCTTCAAGCGCGCGGAGGTCCTGGGGTTACGGCTCAACGTCGGGGCCGAGATCCAACAGTCGTTCGCGCTTGAGATCGGCGAGGTGACCGAGGTGGTGGAGGTCAGCGCCGCGCAGGTCCAGGTGCAGACCACCTCCGGAGCGGTCGGGTCCACCGTGCAGATCGAGCAGATGATGGAACTGCCGCTGGCCGGGCGCAATATCTTCAACCTGGTCAACCTCGTTCCGGGCGCGTATCGCTCGAGGAACGGCAACATTTCGATCGGCGGCGGACGGACCCGATCGGCCGGATCGTTCATCGACGGCATCAACAACACCCGCGGCGGCCTGGGTGTCCAGAACATCGAGATGGTCCCTCCCATCGACTCGATGCAGGAGTTCAAGGTCGAGGTCAATTCCATGGGCGCGGAGTACGGCCGCAGCTCGGCTGGCGCCGTGCAGGCCGCCACGCGAAGCGGCACCAACGAGTACCACGGCAGCTTCTACCACTTCGTCCGCAATGACGTCTTCGACGCGATCGGCTGGAACCAGGTCAGCAAGCCCACCCTTCGCCGCAACCAGGGCGGGATCTCGATCGGCGGGCCGATCAAGCGCAACAAGACATTCTTCTTCGTGAACAGCGACCTGTTCCTGAATCCGTTCACCCGGGATCGAATCCGCAGCGTGGGCCGGCCCGAGTTCCGCACCGGTGACTTCTCGCGGGCCTTCCAGAACCGTCGCGGCCAGCCGGTCCTGATGCCGATTCATGACCCCAACACGCGCAAGGCGGGGTCGTTCATCAGGCCGCGCCTTTCCGACCCGTTCCCCAACAACATCATTCCTGCCGACCGGTTCGACCCGGTTGCCGTGAAGGCGCTCAGCTACCTGCCCGACCCGACCCCGGGGTGGGAGCCAAGGAACGTCGCCAATCAGTCCGGCAACTGGGTGGAGCAGATCCCGCGCAACGTGACGCGCACCTACAACACGATCAAGATCAACCACAACTACACCGAGAAGTGGAGCACGTTCCTGCGCGCGATCATCAGCAAGAACGCCGTGGATGACGCGTACTCGCAGGGCTACGGCGTTGCTGACCAGAACGGCACCAACAACGAGCAGCTCCGCCAGAACTGGGGCTTGAACAACACGTACATGTTCAGCCCGACGAATTTCGTGGCCGTGCTGGTCGGATTCAATCGCGTCTACATCGACCTGTTCAGGGGTGACTGCTGCGAGACTGACTATGCCGGTCTGCTGGGAATGCCCGGCTTCGAGAAGGGCGGGGAATCGTTCCCGCGGTTCAACTTCAACAGCCGCATCCCGATGACTCCCATCGGGCCCGGCTACGCCAAGCGGATCGCAGCGTTCACCAACTTCGACTACGAGGCCAACTTCACGCGGATCCAGGGCGACCACACGCTCAAGTACGGCGGCAAGTACACCTCGTTCCAAGGCAACGAGCTGGCCCGTCCCCAGCCTTCCGGGAACTGGGTCTCCAACGGCGGATTCACGAGGAGTTGGCCCGCCAACGGGGGCGGCAACGTCAATACCGGCGTCGGCCTCGCTGACTTCCTGCTGGGTCACGTCTGGAATCTGGACGCTCGCGTCGCTGCCCCGATCGGCAAGCGCATCAAGTACTGGTCGGGATACTTCCAGGACGACTGGCGGGTGACGCCAAGGCTGACCCTGAATCTCGGAGTTCGCTACGAGACCGAGACCCCGATCTACGAAGTCGCCGGCCGCATGAATGGATTCTGCGAGTTCTGCGCACATCCGCTGGCGGGCCAGAACGGCATTCCCGAGGGCGCGATCGGAAGGGTGACCTTCCCCAATCGCGACGGCACGGGCAAGTACCTGTGGCGCTGGGACAAGAACAACATCGCTCCGCGCTTTGGATTCGCCTACCGCCTGAAGTCGGATTCCTCGATGGTTCTGCGAGGAGGCTTCGGAATCTTCTTCGGCAACCCGTACGATCGCAATTCGATCCAGCCGGGCCGCGCGGGATTCGACAACATCTTCCGGCGTCGCAACGGGTTGGACCGGTATCTGAGTGACGGGCTGCCGGGGGGCGCGCTCGACGACATTCCGGACGAAGAGCTGAACGGAGGTTTCGGCGCGATCGGGACCCGCTTCCCGACTTCCACGATCCAGTACTGGAACGAGGATCGCGTGCTGCCGTACTCGCAGAACTTCAACCTCACCCTTCAGACTCGCTGGAAGAACACTCTTTGGGAATTCGGCATGATGGGCGCCCTGGGGCGGCATCAGGCCTGGAACAACATCAACATCAACCAGATCCACCCTGACGATCTTGCCGCTGCTAACGCGCCCGGCGTGAGCGCTGCGGAGAAGGAGCTGTTCCTGCCTTGGACGGCTTGGGCTGGACGTGCGGACCAGATCCAGTTGATGTCGCCGAACTGGGGCATCTCCAACTACTACGCCGGCACGTTCAAGGCCGAACGGCGCATGCAGAACGGAATCGGCTGGACGATCGCCTACACCCACACGCAGTGGATCGACAACATTCGGTTCATCGGCAACGCCGACACCTTCGGGAACAACTACTACCCGCAAACGGTGTACGACCTGAAGAACGAGCGTGCGAGTTCGGCGAGCCGTCTCCCGCATCGGCTGGTCCTGGCACCGATGTACGACCTGCCATTCGGCCACAACCGGCGCTGGGGCAAGCGCTGGCCGAAGATCCTCAACGCAATTGCGGGCGGCTGGCAGGTTTCGGCGATCCAGATGATGCAGAGCGGCGGATACATCGGGACGGTCGTCAATGGAGGATCCGACATCAAGGGCGATTTCTCCTTCGGCCACGTCTTGCGTCCCAACCTGACGGGCGAGCCCTTCGAACACCCGCAGCAGAGCGCGCCGACCGAGAATTTCCGAGGCTCGATCAATTGGCTCAATCCCGAAGCATTCTCGATTCCAGATCGCTACACACTCGGCAACGCGTCTCGGACACTACCGGGCATTCGCGGCCCTTGGATGTACGATCTCGACGCGATGCTGGCCAAGAACTTCTACTGGGGAGAGAAGTGGCGGGCGCAGTTCCGCGCCGAGGTGTTCAGCATGACGAACACGCCGCAGTTCGCGCTCCCGAACACATCGGTCGGTAGCGGGAACTTCGGCTTGGTCACGGGAGTCTACGGTGGTCGGCGAGTAATGGAATTCGGAATGCGCATCACCTTCTGACAGGTGTGCCCTCGCCTTCGCGGGCTTGGTCCGGACGGGGCCAGGCCCGTAGGGCAGACGGCGATTCCGGCACCTCGAGCAGGTGGGCGGCGATTCCTGCCAGATCCGACGGCCGCAGGCTTGCAACCGAGACCATATCTTTCGGGCGGCCAGCTGTCCCATCCCCTGTCCGACCGGGCGCGACTCAGAGATCACTTGGCTGCCAACAGGACCTCCGACTGCGACGCGCTCCAGGTGAGCCTCGGCCGGTAGGAGGCACGGAGGCTCGCATTCGGCCTGCGCTACGCACGGAGCGAAGGGCTCGGGGACTCGCAGGACAACCGAGGGACAGTTGCGTAGCCCGGGTCGGGTTGGGATTCCTTCTTTGCCCGCCCGGCGGGCTGAGCGTTCCCTGCCCGAGCCCGGCCTGCGGCGGCGCGGTGCTACGCTAGGCGCTCGCCGATGGCGACCCGAGAGTCATGACTAGACCGCAGGCCGCCCATGAAGGCCCCGGGCAGGGACTGATCCGCGGCCTGGGACTGAAGGAATCCGTCTCGGCCAATGTGGTCGAGATGCTCGGGATCGGGCCGTTCGTCACGATTCCGATTCTCGTCGCGGAAATGGGCGGGCCCCACGCGATGCTGGGTTGGCTGCTCGGAGCCGCCCTGGCCATTTGCGACGGGCTCGTCTGGGCCGAACTCGGGGCCGCGATGCCGGGCGCAGGGGGCTCGTACATTTACCTCCGGGAAGCTTACGGCCCCGCCAAGATGGGCCGGATGATGTCGTTCCTGTTTGTCTGGATGACACTAGTGTCGCGTTAAGATCATGAAACTGTCCCGTAAGTGACTGATAACAATGGTGTTATTGGGAATTTCGGGTGTTATAGGCTTGAATTCTCTGGCCGCAGCGCGATGTGTCCTAGCCTTGGGCAATGTATCAAGGCCAGACCCTCTTTTCCCAAGTCCTGAGGCCGGTGCAGTGGACGACCTTCGCACGCATCGTAGCCCGCTACGAGGGTGACCGCCGCATTCGCAGTCTCAGCTGCGCTCAGCAGTTCCGTGCCATGGCCTTCGGGCAACTCACCGAGCGACGCAGCCTGCGCGATCTCTGTGCATGCCTGCAGGCCGTCCCGGCCAAGCTCAGCCACGCTGGCTTTGACGGCCCGGTCCACTTCTCGACGCTCGCCCGTGCCAACGAACGACGCGACTGGCGCATCCACGCCGACTTCGCCCAGCGCCTGATCGCTCGCGCCCGCGACCTGTACGCCGGCGAGGATTCCGGCCTCAATCTGGACGACACCGTCTACGCACTCGACTCTTCCACTATCGACCTATGCCTCTCGATGTTCCCCTGGGCCAACTTCCGCGCCACCAAGGCGGCAGTTAA
The DNA here is from genome assembly GCA_965263255.1 of Bryobacterales bacterium. Classification (GTDB taxonomy): domain Bacteria; phylum Acidobacteriota; class Terriglobia; order Bryobacterales; family UBA6623; genus VXMF01. The sequence continues at coordinate 2,707,331 of CBDHHA010000008.1, read as the reverse complement.
ACTCCATACCCTGCTGGACTTACGCGGCTCGATCCCTGCCTTCATCCATATCTCCGACGGCAAGCTCCACGATGTCAACGTGCTGGACATGCTCGCTCCCGAAGCCGGTGCCGTATATCTCATGGATCGCGCCTATGTCGACTTCCAGAGGCTCTACCGCCTGCACCAGGCCGGCGCGTTCTTCGTCACCCGCCTGAAGAAGAACATCCTCTATCACCGGGTCTACTCCTTTGCCAAGGACACCGAACTCGGCATCCTCGCCGACCAGAGCATCGCCTTGGACGGACGCGCCACGAGCGCCATGTATCCCGAGCGACTGCGTCGGATTAGCTTCCGCGATCCCGACTCCGGCCGGAAACTCGTCTTCATCACCAACCGCACCGACCTCGATGCTCCCACGATCTGTGCCCTGTACAAGCAGAGATGGCAAGTCGAGCTCTTCTTCCGTTGGGTAAAAGGACACCTGCGGATACAACGCTTCTACGGCACGTCCGAGAATGCAGTCAAGTCGCAGATCTGGATCGCGGTCTCGGTCTATGTGCTCGTGGCCATTGTCCGCAAGAAACTCGGGATCCCGGCCTCGATGCACGCCATCCTGCAAGTACTGTCGGTCATGCCGTTCGAGAAAGTGCCGTTGCGTGAAGCACTTACGAAACCATCGCGGGTTCCCGTCCCCGACCCTTGCCCGGAGCAGACGAGCTTCGATTTCGAGACCGCCCCCGAGAGCGGGGCACGTTCTCGCCCGATGGCAGATGCTTGATTTCTACACTTCTTCCGGGAGCCCGCGCCTTGAGCGGAAAGCTCAAACCATTGAAAACAAAGCACTTTCCGGAGGGCGTGACGGCATCGCTACAGAAAAAAATACGACCGTCAATTTAAGTCCTTTGTTTTGAACGACTTTTAACGCGACACTAGTGTCTGGATGACACTCTTTACCGCTCCACTGTCGGTCGCGACCGGAGCTGTTGGCTTCGCGCAATACGCTCGCTACCTGGATCCCGGGCTCTCGGAGCTGGGCACGCAGCTGCTAGCTGTCGGTCTCTGCGTGCTTGTCACATTCGCCCTGTACCGGGGAATTCGCATGATCGGCCGTCTCTCGTTCGTGCTGATGCTGGTAGCGGTCGGAACGATCCTCTGGGTCATCTTGTCCGGCCTGCTCAATGTCCGCGGCGACCTGCTATTCGACATCCCCGATGGCGCCTTCTCCTGGTCCTGGGACTTCGTCTCGGGCCTTGGCGGGGCCGCGCTGATCGGCATCTACGGCTACGGCGGGTACAACAACATCTGCTTCCTCGGCGGCGAGGTCCGCAACCCCAGCCGCAACATTCCGTTCGCAGTGATTGCCTCGATTGCGATCGTTGCCACGCTGTACATATTCCTGAACACGACGATTCTGGGTGTTGTTCCCTGGCAGGACGCGATGCAGTCCCAGCACGTGGTCTCCGACTTCATGGAGATCGTCTACGATCCGTGGGCGGCCCAGGTGCTGACCTACCTGGTGCTTGCCGCGTCGGCCGGATCGGTCTTCGCTCTCCTGCTCGGCTACTCGAGGATCCCGTACGCTGCTGCAAGGGACGGCCGGTTCTTCTCAGTGTTCGGCAGGTTGCATGCCACAAAGCGCTTTCCGAACGTCTCCCTGCTAACGCTCGGGCTGTCCTCGACCGTCTTCTGCTTCCTCGACTTGGGCAACATCATCCAAGCGCTCATCGTGATCCAGATCGTCATCCAAGTGCTCGGGCAGATCCTCGCGGTCACCCTGATCCGGAAGTACCGGCCTGACATCCACAGGCCGTTCCAGATGTGGGGATACCCCCTGCCCAGCCTGGTCGCAGCCGGCCTTTGGCTGCTTGTGCTCGCATCCACCGGTGCCGCGATTGCTGGGATGGCCGTGCTGGTGCTGGCACTGGGGATTGGCCTCTACATGCTCAGGGCCCGTCGCGTTGGGGAGTGGCCGTTCGGCCTGCAGGAGGCTGGCGGATCGTGACTTGCTGGTCCGTTTCGAAGTCCTCGAGATCGGATGGCTGGCCGTCAGGCCAGCCTAATCCCACGGGGTCTGCGATCTGCCGGGCCCCGAGCCCGAGATTGAGCACCAGCCTGCTGCCTCACAGATAGCTGTCGATGCTGAGGCCTTCCCGTAACTGCGGCAGATCCTCGGAGCGCTCCCGGTCCCGTACGTTCAGGGCGAGTCGCCGACCTACAGCGCATCCGTGCGTTCACGACGAAATCGCCACTCCTGCGGCGGACCCCATCCGGGCGGGCCGTGAGGATGAGTCCCGGCCGCGATTCCGGTCATTGCCGCATCGGAATCGTGCCGCAGAGGCCGGGTGGCATTCGGCCATCTGTGAGCGCGTTTCGGCGACAACCCGATTCACCATGGAGCGAGAGCAGGATGCCGAGCACCGCTGACCGTGAAATCCTCGTCTGCGCCGGCGAGGTCTTCACAGACCTGATCTTCTTCGGGCTGGAGCGGCTGCCGGTCCCGGGGGAGGAGATCAAGACCCGGAACTTCGCGATTTCACCCGGCGGCGGTGCCGCCATCACCGCGTCGGTCGCAGCCCTCCTCGGCCGGCCGACCGGCTTGGCGACGGCTTGGGGCACCTCCGTGCTGGACACCGACGCCAGGGTTCGGCTCGAAGCCGCCGGAGTCTCGTGCTCGTGGTCGTATTCTGGCCCGGATGCCGCCACCGGCATCACGGTGGCGATCGGGACGCGAGAGGACCGAAGCTTCCTGACTCGTCCTTGTACCGGCGAAGTCCTCGAGTCGCACTTGCTGGAAACGGCAACCCTGGAGCGGCTTGCCCGGGTCGGGCACGTCCACTTCGCCCTTACGCCGGACCGGCCAGAAGCGTTCCGCGACGCCGTCAGGCGGCTCCGGACTGGGGGAGCGACGGTGTCGTGGGACGTAGGGTGGGATCCGTCGATCAGCCGCTCGAGCGAGTTTAGGCTGCTCTTCCGGGACCTGGACGTGTTGTTTCTCAACGAGATGGAGGCCTGCGCCTATGCTGGAGTGTCGACGGCGCAGGAGGCAGTGGAACGCCTCTCGCATTCCGGCAACACCGTTGTCATCAAGCTCGGACCTGCCGGCGCGCTTGCCTCCCATCACGCCGGCGACCCGGTTCGCGTTGGCGGAATCGAGGTCGAGGCGGTCGACACGACGGGTGCGGGAGATGCGTTCGACGGAGGCTTCCTGCATGCTTGGATGAGGCGCAAGGCGTTGCGGCAGGCGCTCGCAGCGGGTAACGTATGCGGCGGTCTATCGACTCGCTCGCCGGGCGGCCTCTCGGCGCTTCCGTCGCGGGAGGAGTTCCGTGAAGTCCTGGCCAGCCATTCCAGCGGGAGACTGTAGAAGGGGACGCGCACCATGAAGCTGACCATCATCGGCGGCGCCGGAGTCCGTGTTCCGCTGCTCACCAACGGCCTTCTGCGAAGGGACTCGAACCTGGCGGTCGAGGAGCTCTCGCTGTTCGACGTCGATCACGAGCGCGCGGAAACCGTCGCGCGCATTGCGGAAGCCATGGCTAGGCGGCTCGGCCGGAACCTTCGCGTGACACGTCCGCAAGGTCTGGACGAAGCACTGGAGGGAAGCTCTTTCGTGATCTCCAGCATCCGCCCGGGCGGGATCGCGGGCCGGATCGTGGACGAGCGCGTCGCGCTCCAGGCCGGCGTGCCCGGCCAGGAGACCGTCGGCCCCGGCGGTTGGGCCCTAGCCTTGCGGACCATCCCGGATCTGGTGGATTACGCTCTCCGGATCCGCGAGATTGCGCCCCGCGCATGGATGATCAATTTCACAAACCCGGTCGGGATCATGGCGGAAGCGTTCGTCCGGGAGGGACTCTCCGATCGCTGCATCGGAGTCTGCGACACCCCCCGGGAGCAGTTCGCGCATGTCTCCGACGCCTTGGGGATTGCAATGGAGACCGCGCACTTCGACTACGTGGGACTCAACCACCTGGGCTGGATTCGGTCGATTCTCGTCGACGGCAACGATGTGCTGGAGGGCCTACTGGCATCGGACGAGGCCTTGGAACGGGCTTATCCGGTTCCCTTGTTCCCCAAGCCCTTTCTCCGGCGTCTGGGCATGCTGCCCACGGAGTACCTCTACTACTACTACTCTCCGGGCCCTGCCGTCCGGAAGACACTGGCAGCGGAAAAGACCCGCGGCGCGCTGATCATGGAGCTGACTGACGGCCTGATGCGGGACGTGCTGCAAGCGGGCGCGGACGAGCGCCGCATCCTGGCTGCGTACGATTCCTATCTCGCGCGGCGCAACGCGTCGTACATGGCCATCGAAACGGGCAGCCCGATGGATGACTCCCGCGTCGAGGCGGCCCGGGAGACCCTGTACCAGGGCGCGGCCGGCTACGAGCGGATCGCCCTGGACGTCATGGAAGCGATCCACAACGATGAGATCCGCGTAATGCCGGTCGATGTCGCCAACAACGGAGCCATCTCGGACTTCGAGTGGGAAACTGCGGTCGAAGTCCCGTGCATTATCGACGCCAACGGGGCTCGACCACTTGCTACAGGACGATTGCCCCGCCAGATCCGGGACTTGGTGCTGCGGGTGAAGGAGTATGAGCGACTTACGGTGGAGGCTGCCTGGCACGGTTCTGCCTCGCTCGCGCTTGAAGCGCTCGCCGTGAATCCAATGGTGCCCACCCTGGACCTCGCTGAGGCACTCTTCCACAGGTACCGGGCTGCGCATTCTCCGTGGCTGGACTACTTGACCTAGCCGTCGGCTGCATCGGACCGGATTGCCTGCGGCCGCTCGCGAGAGGCACGGTCCTGAAGATGCCCGCAACGAGCCTGCATTCGGTGCGGAGCCTCTCGGCTCGGCGGCGGGCTCCGGAACTAGGTGATTCCTGCGGCAGCCGTATAATTCCAGTTCAAGTTCCCGCTTGTGTCCTCCACTGGGGTGATAGCCTTGCCACGTCCTTCTGCGAACCTCGACCTCATCGCTCTCGCCGCGCTAGCAAGCTGTCTGCTCGCTGGCCTAGCGGGACCTGCCACGGCCGCGCCCCGACCGGATATCGACAGGGTGATGGCTCTGCCGGAGCCCAGGACGGGGCCCCACGCCCTGGCGGCTGATCGGGGCGCGGCCGGGCTCTGGCAGCATCTGCTTCGGCTCCAGACGACTGGCAGTGTCCTCTACACCGCAGGCCATCCGGACGATGAGCAAGGGGGCACGCTTGCCTATCTCAGCCGCGGCAAGGGCGTTCGAACCTCCATGCTCACGCTGAGTCGCGGCGAAGGGGGAGCAAACGCCGTCGGTCCCGAACTCTTCGACGGACTGGGCATGATCCGGACCGAGGAGCTTCTGGTGTCGGACCGCTATTACGGGCTGGACGACCAATACTTCACGACGCTCATCGACTACGGGTACTCGAAGAACCTAGGCGAGGCCATGCGGCAGTGGGGCCGCGAGAACGTTCTACGGGATGTCGTGCGCGTCATCCGCATCAATCGTCCGCTCGTTCTCGTATCCCGCTTCTACGGGGACCCGCGTGACGGGCACGGGAATCACGAGGTGTCCGGTGTCGTGACGCAGGAGGCCTTTGCTGCGGCAGGCGACCCGCAGCGATTCCCGGAGCAGATCCGAGAGGAAGGGCTTAGACCCTGGCAGCCGCTGAAGCTCTATCGCAGCAACCTGCGATCCAGGCGGTCCGCCGGCCCCGCAGCCGGCCCGCCCGATCATCGCTGGCACGTAAGTATCAATGTCGGAGCGTTCAGCCCTTGGCTGGGAGCCAGCTACGACGACTTCGCGGCCCTCGGCCTGAGCTTCCAGCGCTCGCAGACCAGCGGACGTCGGCGGGAACGCATCGGGGCCCAGTATCAATACTTCGAACGGCTCGAGAGCCGCGTAGCGGCACCTGACCGAGAGCGCGGGTTCTTCGACGGCATTGACACCTCGATTTCCGGGATGTTCGGACTCGTGGGAAGTCAGCCTCCAGAGGGAATGGTGGACTTGCTGTCCGAAATCGAGGACCGGGTCGGACAGGCGATAGCCGCATACAGCGTCAGCAATCCCTCAGCTGCCGCGCCCTTCCTCGCACAGGGCCTGCGATTGACTCGCGAGGCAGCCCGCCTGGCCTCGGGCAGCGAGGAGGCGGCCTTCCTGCTCGCCATCAAGGAGCGCCAGTTCCAGGACGCCATCAATACGGCGCTGGGATTGCAGTTGCGGGCGGTCGCGGTGCCCTACGGGGCAGATGCGCCGGTTTCGCCGTTCTCGGCCCCGGCCACGATGGGGGAGGTCGTGCCCGGCCAGAGGTTCCAGGTGGAAGCGACGCTGGTCAACCCCAGCAGCCTGGCAATTCAAATCGGGCGGTTCGCGCTGCAGAGCGCAGAGGACTGGACGGTCCAGGGCGATCCCCCTCCTACCGGGACCGCCAGATCCGGACAGGTGGTCGCGGCGAAGTTCGACGTCACCGTGCCGATGGACGCCTCGCTCGCCCTTCGCTATTTCGTGCGCGAGTCGGTCCGGGACAGCCGCTACGGCGTCCGGGAGCCGGAATTCCTGCATTTGCCGGGACGCAAGCCGGCCCTGAGCGCGACGGTCGATTACACGATCGGCGGGGAGCCAGTGCGATCGACCGCGGTAGTGTACCGAAGGGAGGCGAACCTTCCGTTCGGCTACGAGTACCGGGAGCTCAAGGTCGCTCCCGCCATTGCCGTCAACGTCACGCCAGCCAATCTGATCGTGCCGTTGGGGTCGGCACGCAGCAGGCTCTCGCTGGATGTGGAATTACGGAACAACCATCCTGACGGCTCGCAAGGAGAACTGGTCCTTAGAATGCCGGATGGCTGGACCGCCCAGCCCGCCCAGCATAGCTTTCGGTTCTCCCAAGCGAACGCTCGCCAGAGATTCAGCTTCGCAGTGACCGCGCCGCGCCTTCGCGAGGAATCGTATGACCTCGAGGTGGTGGCGCGGTCGGGCGGGCAGGAATATCGCCAGGGCTACCTGGCCATCACGCACCGGGATCTGGATACGCGCTACGTGTACAGCGACTCGGTGACACGAGTGACAGGTGTGGATGTGAAGATCGCCCCCCGCCTGAAGGTCGGCTACGTGATGGGAGTCGGGGACGACGTTCCTAGCGGGATCCAGCAGATGGGCGCGGAGGTCACTCTCCTCGGTGCCGACGAGCTTGCAACCGGCGACCTAGGCGTGTTCGGTGCCATCGTTGTCGGCACGCGGGCGTATGCCGTGCGCCAGGACCTGATCAGCTACAACGAGCGTCTGCTCGACTACGCCCGGCAGGGCGGGAACCTAGTCATCCTGTACCAGACCCAGGAGTTCGTGCCGGGGAAGTGGGCAGCGTACCCGGCCGACCTGCCGCGCAGGGCCGAGGAAGTGTCGGAGGAGGACTCTCCGGTGACCATCCTCGCCCCTGATCACGAGGTCTTCCACAAGCCCAACAAGATCACGGCCGGCGACTTCGAGAACTGGGTTGAGCAACGCGGCTCCAAGTTCTTCTCTACCTGGGACGAAGCGTACGTGCCGATGATCGAAACCCAGGACGAGGGGCAGGATCCGCAGCGGGGCGGGTGGCTCACGGCGCAGTTCGGAGAGGGCTACTACACGTACTTTGCGTATGCGATTCATCGGCAGGTGCCGTACAGTGTTCCCGGACCCTATCGGATATTCGCCAATGTCCTGTCCCTGGGCCGCTGACCGGACCGTCTTCTGGCCCTGACGCTCCTCCGGGCTGTCCTGCGCAGGCATCGGGCTCCGGTCAAGCGCGCAAATGGATTCCGCGCGATCGGGCTCGAATCCTTGCTCCTGGACTGTCTTGCCTGCCGACTAGCGGGACCCGGCACGTCTGGACCCCGAGCCGCCCCCGAGTGCGTTCCGACTAGCCGGATCCGTCTCGGCGGCCAGCGGATAGAATCGGACCTGGCCTGCGATGCTCCAGAGGATCCAAGCCGTGGTCTCGCGTCTCCGCTCCTCTCGTGCGTCGACCTGCCTTCTCGCCGGCTCGGGGCTGCTCCTTGCGTGTCTCTGTGGATGCGGAGTCGATTCCGGCTGCGGTCCCGTGACGGTAGCCGAGATGACCTGGCCGACTGCTGCGTTCGCGGCCCACGTGGAGCACATCATCCTGCGTGACGGTTACGGCTGCCTGTCCGAGATTGTTCCCGGGAACACCGTTCCTACCGTCACAGCCATGGTCGAGCGAGGCGAGCCTGACGTTGCCCCCGAAGTCTGGATGAACTCAGTCCGGCAAGTCGTCGAGCGCGGGCTAGCGGAAGGCCGATTGAAGGTCGCCACCGATATCGTCTCGGACGGTGGCGAGGAAGGCTGGTACGTGCCGGAATACGTGGCGGCGCAACACCCAGAGCTCGCCACGCTCGACGGCGTGCTCAGCCGTCCCGATCTCTTCCCCGACAAGGAGGAGCCCGGCAAGGGCCGCTTCTACACCTGCCCGCCCGGCTGGGCCTGCCAGATCATCAACGCGAATCTGTTCCGAGCGTTCGAGATGGAGGCCGCCGGATTCACGTTGTTCAATCCCGGGTCGGGCGAGGGTCTCAATGCCGCGATCGCTCGGGCCTACGAGCGCCGCGAACCGATCTTCGCGTACTTCTCAACGCCGACGGCCCTGGCTGCGCGCTACCCTATGCGGAAACTGGAATCGACGCCCCACGACCCCGTCACCTGGCCTTGCATAACGGCGCTCGACTGCGAGAGCCCAATGCGCAACTCCTATCCGCCCCCTGTCCTGAGAACGCTCGTGAGCGCGTCCTTTGCAGAGCGGTCGCCGGAGGCCCTCGAATTCGTCTCGAGCGTCTCCTACAGCAACGCGTTCATCAGTGGGCTCATGGACTGGCAGGAAGAGGAGCACACGACGCCCAGGGAGACTGCGATTCACTTCCTCAGGAACCACGAGCCGGTTTGGACTAGCTGGGTTCCCGACGATGTTGCGGCACGGGTGCGTGCTGGCCTCTGAGGCCGTGGCCCGGGACTTGCGGATGATGCCTGATTGGTTCAAGGAATTCCCTGCGCTGGACGAGCTGCTGCTCCGCGCGGTACGGAAAGCGTTCGATCAAGGCTACAGATCGTTCTCGCGAGAGTATGGAGAGTTCGTCGAGACCCTGTTCGATCCGCTCCTGTACCTGCTGGTGTGGTTCGAGCGCCTGCTGCTGGCTGCTCCTTGGTGGCTCGTAATCGCTGCCGTCTGCGGGCTGTGCTTCGCCGCGAGCCGCAGCAGGAAGCTTACTGCCGGCACCTTGGTGACGCTGCTCGCCATCGGCCTGCTCGGAATGTGGGACGACACGATGAGAACGCTCGCGATCATCCTTGTCTCGACCCTGATCACGGTAGCCCTAGGTGTCCCGCTGGGCGTCGCCACGTCGCGGTCCGACCGGCTCCAGGCGTTGATCACACCGGTACTGGATGTGATGCAGACAATGCCAATCTTCGTGTACCTGATCCCGGTTGTGATGCTCTTCGGGCTCGGCAAGATCCCCGGAGTCATAGCCGTCGTGATCTACGCCATTCCACCCGTGATTCGCCTCACCAACCTAGGAATTCGGCTGGTTGACAAGGAGATGATCGAAGCGGCCGACGCCTTCGGCACCACTTCATGGAACAGGCTCGTCCAAGTGCAGCTGCCCCTGGCGATGCCGAACGTCATGGCAGGAATCAACCAGACGATCATGATGGCCCTTTCCATGGTCGTGATCGCCTCGATGATCGGCGTCCGAGGCCTCGGGCAACCGGTGCTGGAGGCTGTCACCAACCAGTACTTCGCGCTCGGGATACTCAACGGGGCTGCGGTGGTCGCGCTAGCGATCGTTTTCGACCGCATCACCCAGAGCTACGGCCGGCGCCTTCGAAGCAACAGGCAGGCGTGAGCGGATTGACAACAGGAACGATCGAAGTCCGCCGGCTGGTCAAGGTCTTCGGCCCGGATCCCGCTTCCGTGATGCCGCTGGTTCGCGACGGCATCGGCAAGGCGGAGTTGCAGAGTGTCCACGGGCACGTGCTCGGGCTTCGGGACGTCAACCTCAGCATCCCCGAAGGCAGCGTGCAGGTGATCATGGGGCTCAGCGGAAGCGGCAAGTCTACGTTGGTACGGCACTTCAACCGCCTCATCGATCCAACCGACGGGGAAGTCTCGATCGGAGGTGTGGACGTGCTGGGTCTTGGCCGCGAGCAGCTCCGGCGATTCCGGCAGAGCTGGATCAGCATGGTCTTCCAGAGATTCGCCCTCTTCCCGCACAAGACCGTGCTCGCAAACGTCGCCTACGGCCTCGACGTGCAGGGCGCCAAAGGGCGCGAGCGAGACGACAAGGTCGCCTACTGGATAGAGCGAGTCGGACTTGACGGGTACGAGGACTCCTATCCGAACCAGCTCTCGGGAGGGATGCAGCAGCGAGTCGGCCTTGCGCGCGCACTGGCGACTGATCCCAAGATCCTTTTGATGGACGAACCGTTCAGCGCCCTGGATCCCTTGATTCGCGCCGACATGCAGGCCCTGATCCTGGACCTGCAGGCCGAACTGAAGAAGACCGTCGTCTTCGTCACCCACGACTTGGACGAAGCGATCGCGATCGGTGACCGGATCGCGATCCTGCGTGACGGAGAGGTCATCCAGAACGCCGACTCGCAGCGGGTCGTGCTGCATCCCGCTGACGACTACATCGAGGCTTTCACACGGAAGATCAATCGCGGGCGAGTGCTGCGCATTGAGTCCGTCATGGAACCGGCGCGCCCGGATCTGGACAGCCCTCTGCAATGCAGCGCCGACATGGCACTCGAGGATGCCCTGCCGCTCGTATCCGCTTCGCCAGGCGAGGAAGCGCCGGTCGTGGACGCGACCGGGGCGGTGGTAGGGGCCATTTCCGTGCTGCGGATCCTGGTCGCGATGGCCGGAGGCCGATTCTCCGTGGGAGACGGAGCGAAAGACCGCTTCGCGAGCAAGACCCCGTAAGGGCCGAGCCAGGGCACGGCCTCGGCATCTCGCGGGAAGCCGGTGCCGGCGTGGTCCCTGACGCACCCAGCTGCCCGACGCTTCCCGGGTCGCCCCGGAGCCAATCCGCAGCGCGGCAGCCGTCCATCAGATGCGCTTCTTCCGCCCTGTCCACTCCTTGTCCCGGAGAACGAACTTCTGGATCTTGCCGGTAGCGGTCTTCGGAAGTTCCCCGAACTCGACGTGCTTGGGACACTTGAAGTGGGCCAGCCGCTCGCGCGTGAAGTCGATAACGTCCCCTGCGCTGACCTCCGCCCCGGGCCTGCGCACGACGAAAGCCTTGGGAACCTCGCCCCACTTGTCGTCGGGAACCCCGACCACGCAGACTTCCAGCACGCCAGGATGCTCCATGACGACTTTCTCTACTTCCTGGCTGGATATGTTCTCCCCGCCCGAGATGATGATGTCCTTCGCCCGGTCCTGCAGCTCGATGTAGCCGTCTGGATGCCAGACCGCGAGGTCGCCGGAATGGAACCACCCGCCGCGGAATGCCTTTGCAGTGGCTTCCGGGTCGTTGAAGTAGCCAGTCATGACCATGTTGCCCCGCATCACCACCTCGCCCATCGCGCTGGCGTCGCGCGGGACGTCCTTCATGTCCTCATCCACCACCCGTAGCCCGTCGCCCGCTACGCCGTAAGGGACCCCTTGGCGGGCTTTGACCTTGGCTCGGCGGCCCGCGTCCAATTCGCCCCATCCGGGCTGTTCCGCGCAGATCGTGTAGGGACCGTAGGTTTCCGTCAGGCCGTACAGGTGGTGGACGTGAGCGCCCATGCCCTCCATCGTGCGGATGACCTGAGGTGCCGGCGGCGCTCCCGCCGTCGCGATGGTGACGCCGGTGAGATCCTGTCCCTCCGCCTCGGGGCTGGAGTAGAGGGACGTGAGGACCGTCGGGGCGCAGCACATGTGCGTCACTCCGTGCTCGGAGATCAACCGGTACACATCGGCCGGGACGACCTTCCGCAGGCAGACGTTGGTCGCGCCGACAGCGGCCACGGCCCAGGGGAAGCACCATCCGTTGCAGTGGAACAGCGGCAGGGTCCACAAGTAGACCGATTGCCAGCTCATCGCGGTCTCGATCACCTCGCCGACCGCGTTGATCCAGGCGCCGCGGGCATGGAACACGACGCCCTTCGGGAAGCCGGTCGTCCCCGAGGTGTAGTTGATGCAGATGGCGTCCTTCTCGTCGACCGGCGCGACCGCTGAAGGCCCGCGCGCCGCATCCGCCAGGAATTCCTCGTACTCCGGACCGGGAATGTCATCGGCTCGAGGGGCCGCGTCGGCGACCTGGACGTATGTGGCCACCCCGGGAGCGTCTCCTCGGAGGCCTCGCACCGTGTCTGCGAACTCCGAGTCGAAGATGAGGACCTTCGCGCCCGAGTGATTCAGGATGTAGGCGATCTCCCTGGACGAGAGGCGGATGTTGAGCGGCACCAGGATCGCGCCGATCCGCATCGGCCCGAACTTCGCCTCCAGCATTGCGGGGACGTTGGGCGCGAGGATCGCCACCCGGTCGCCGCGACCCACGCCGCAGGCCTGCAGGGCCGAGGCCAGCCGGTCGATCCGCTCGCTGTGCTGGCCGTAGCTGTACACGGTGTCTCCGTGAATGACCGCTGGCTTGTCAGGGTAGACAAGGACGCTTCGCTCGAGGAAGGACAGCGGGCTGAGCTCTGCGTAGCTGACGGATGAGTTCGCCACAGGCAGTCAAGCGTACAGGAAGGCAGGCGCCCGGCGCTACCGTTCCGTGCCTGGCACCGGCGCGACCCCGACGCTCGCGATTGGCGTGACAAGGATGCCTCGGGGAGTTGCCGCGCAGCAGGTCCCGGGACCGGCGGGATCTGGTCCGCGCCGGGAGGCAATCGAGCCCGGCGGCGGCTTGCCGAGCGGAAATGGAGTATGGAGAATCCTATCGAATGGACTCGAGACGGGTCGGGTGTCGGCGGGCGGCAGGACGCACCGTTGGTTCCTGGTGAGTAACGACACCGAGGCCACTCGAATTGGCCCCGCTGCCCTGAACTGGTCACGGCAACCGACGGCGAGCGGGCCGTTGCGCGTCAGATCGCCCGTCCGCTCGAGCCCCGAGATTGACCGGTCAATACCGAGTTGGGCCCGGACAGCGGAAATCCCGTGAATCCCCCATTGGACGCCGATAGCATCGGGGAAATTGGGTTGGTGGGTTCCAGTGGTGCTGGGCTTTGGCCTCTTTGCGGCTAGGGACGCCCTGGGTCTGGCGGCGTTCCGTAGCCGGGGCTTGCGCGCAGCCTATCTCGCCATGGGGCTCGGCGCGGGAAGCGTGCTGGGGCTTGCCGCGGAGAGTCTGTCCCGCCAGGACGCCCTGGCGCTGGTAGGCGAGCCCTGGTTCCTGGCATCGGCCGTGTCCATCCACTGCATCCTCTGGCTGCTGTTCGAGCGAGCAAGGCGCTCCTGCCGGCCTCGTCAGTCGGTGGGGTGGCTGTTCCTGCTGCCGCCCCCCGTGCTCTTGTTTGCGACTGGCGTTGCCGTTTGGAACGTACTGCTCGCGGCAAACGCGCCCGGTTCCCTGGCGGGCGCCGCCATCATGGCCGCCTACGGGACAGTCGTCCTGACCGCTGCCGCCGTTGCCCGCCGTCTGGCTAGACGGGAAAGCGCTCTCGCGTTCGCTGCGACCACGAACCTCAGCGCACTGCTGCTTGTCATCCTTCCGCAGGAGGCGGTGCCCGGCCGCGCCTCGGCCCTTCCGATTGACTGGGCCCATTCGCTCCCGGTTCTCGGAATCATCGCGTCGATGGTCGGCATCTCGTTCCTGATCGCCCGTCTCCGGCACCCCGTCTGAGCTGAGCCCGATTCGCCATGGAAATGTTGTCAGGCCTCCTCTACGCTCTTTCCAGCGCGCTGCTGCTCCCAACGCTGGTCGCGATTCTCGGGCTGTTCGTCGGCACGACCTACCTGGTCGGCCAGTTCCTGTCCAACGCCCTCGATCGGCGAGCCAATCGCGCCTCCATGGCGGCTTTCCGCCAAGACGGCTCGCGGCTCGACGGCTTCATGCGCCAGTCATGGAGGGGTTCGTTTGCTGCTGTCATGGCCGCGCTCGACGCTCACGGCCTTGACAGCGTCCACGTCGACAAGCGGGTGACCGACATCGAGACGGACCTGCGGACCCGCATCGAGAAGCTGGCGATCGTGTCCCGGGCGGGTCCGATGCTCGGCTTGATCGGGACCCTCATCCCGCTCCAGCCCGCGCTCGCCGGACTCGCGGAGGGCAACATGCAGCAGATGGCATCCAACCTGCTGCTGGGATTCACCACCACCGTGCTCGGCCTGGCCATCGGCGGGGCTGCGTTCAGCCTGGGAACGATGACGCGGATCTGGGGGCGGTCCGACCTGATCGAGATCAAATTCCTGCTCGAGCAGTGGCGCGAGCAACAGGAGAGTACTCATGCAACCCACTCGGTCGCGGCCTTCGAGCCTGCGCAGTTGGAAGTCAAGTCCTGACCCGCTCGAATCCGGTGGCGGGTCCGACGACCCGCTGGTGGGCGTCGTCAACCTCTTCGACGCGTCGATGGTGCTCGTAGTGGCCCTTCTGCTTGCCCTTGCCGGTGCGGACAGCCTGGCCGAGATCGCGGCCAGGATGAGCCAGAAGGACATCACGATCGTGACGAATCCCGGCAAGCCCGACATGGAAATGATCGTCAAGCGCGGCGAGCGGATGGAGAAGCTCGAAGCGTCGGAGCTGCGCGGAGCGGGGAAGGGCACGCGCCTCGGTATCGCATACCGGCTGGAGAGCGGCGATGTCGTTTACGTGCCGGAGAACGTACAGGCGGGGGCGGGCGAGCAATGACATTCCCGAGCAAGAGAGTCCTGAAATGGCTCGGCGGAGCGGCGCTAGCGCTCTTCCTCGCTGGTGGCTACGCCTACCACGTGCTCATGCCCAGAATCCTGTTTCTGGGAGTGCCTCCGCAGCGGCTCTTCGCCCTGGCGGAAGCCTCGGACACGACTGGGGTTCGGTTCTGGTTTTGGATGCGGGACAAGATGGATGACCCGGAGCTGGAGGAAGCCGACTTCTCCCGCTACAAGGTGATTCTCGTCTCGAGCCGGCGCATGGAGCCGCTCACCCGGGCCGTCCAGACCGGCCTTGCGGAAGCTGCCGAAAGAGGCGCCGCGGTGATTGTCCTACCGGCCGATCGCAACAACCGGTTCCGGGTCACGCACGCGGAACCGGGCCATGCCGAGCAGGCGAGCGAGTACTGGGAGCACAGCGGGCCCCGCAACATCGCCAACCTGTTCCGCTTCCTAGCGAGCCACTACCTCGGCAGCAGCGAGCCCTACGGGGATCCCGAACCCACCCCGGAGAACGGCTACTACCATCCCGAAGCCCCGGACCTGATGATTACCACTGACGACTTCGTCCGCTGGGCGCGTGAGTCCGGGCGCTACCGCGACGGAGCGCCAACGGTGCTCCTGGACTTCGCCGATGGATGGCGGCTCGGCATGAACACCGGGACCGGCGCCCTCCTCGAGGCCTTCGAGGCCCGCGGCGTGAACGTGGCGGCAATCTTCGGCGACCGGACGGCCCAGTTCGTGCGAGAGTTCCAGCCCGACCTGGTGATCTCGCGGCGACACGGCCGCTGGTACCAGGGCCCGCGAGGCGTCGGCCTGCTCGAGTCCGAGTTCGACATCCCCGTGATGCGAGGCGCGTCGCTGATGTTCACCGGCGAGACCTTCGAGGACTACCGCCAGACCAAGAACGGCCTCCGAGGGGTCGGCCTTGCGATGGGTGCAATCGTGCCGGAGCTGGACGGCGCGATCGAGCCGACCCTCATCGAGGGGATGCGAGCCCAATGGACCGGGCGCCGTTCGGAGGCAGTCGAGACGGAGCGGATCGACCGCCTCGCTGACCGGGCGCTGCGCTGGATTCGCCTGAGGACGAAGCCAAACGCCGAGAAGAAGGTGGCGATCATCTATGTCTCCGGCATCGGCAAGGGCCGCATCACGGCAGCCAGCCTGAACGTCCCGCGCAGCCTAATCCGCTTCCTGAAGGGCATGCAGGAGGCGGGCTATCGGGTCGATGACGTGCCGTCCGATGCCGAGGCCCTGCTAGCGGAAATGCTCCACAAGGGACGCAATATCAGCGAGTCCCAGCGCGGCGAGCTCGAGGAGCTGGCCTCGCTCGGGGGCGTCACGCTGATCGACGAGCAGGCCTATCTGGAGTGGTTCTCGACCCTGCCGGCACCGCTTCAAGAGGAGGTCACCGCCTCTTCCGGCCCTCCGCCGGGCGGGTTCATGACCGTCGAGCGCGACGGACGCCGGCTCATCGTCGTGCCGAAGCTCGAGTTCGGGAACGTGATCCTGATGCCTCAGCCTGCCCGCGGCGCCAACATGGACGCCCGCCTCCAGCACAACGACCGGGTCCCTCCCAATCACCAGTACCTGGCCGCCTACTGGTGGCTGCAGCATGACTTCCAGGCCGACGCGATCGTGAACTACGGCACGCATGGCACCCACGAGTTCCTGCCGGGCCGCCCGCTCGGCCAGCTCGCCGACGACTGGTCCGACATCACCTTGGGGCGCATGCCCAATGTGTACGTCTACATCATGGACAACGTCGGCGAGGCCCTGATCGCCAAGCGAAGGGGCTCGGCCGTGACCGTCGACCACCAGGTCCCTCCCATCGGGGCAGCCTCGCTGTCCGAGGCCGATCCCGAGATCGGCGAGCTCTACCGTGCTGCGGAGCAGTTCGTCGGCCAGGAGGAAGGCAGCGTCAAGGAGCGGCTGCGCGAGCAGGTGGCGCGGCTCGGCCGGGCCCGCCAGCTGGACGAGGATCTCGGATTCGACTGGTCCGAGGACCTGCCGACGGACGAGCAGGTGGCCGATCTCAAGCTGCACATCCACCTGGTCAACGAGGACCGTATACCTCTTGGCCTGCACGTGCATTCCCAGACCAACTCCGCGGAGGATGCGGCGCCGCTGGTGGCCTCCATGGTTGGAACGGACTACGTTCGCGGCGTTGCCCTCCAGGAGCTGGGGCTTCGCGAGGAAGGCGGCACGCAGTGGGAGGCCGCCAAGCAGCGGGCAGTCCGCCATGTCGAGACCGCCCTGCGCGGTCGCGGGGTGGCGCCGGCCCTGCGCCCGTACGAGGATCGCGTGAAAGCGATCTACGCCTCGCTGAGGCTGACGGACCGCGAGATCCCCCAGACCCTGCACGCCTTGCGAGGAGGGTACATCGCGCCCGGCCCCGGCGGCGATCCCGTGCGGAACCCGGGAGCGCTGCCGACCGCCCGGAACCTGTACGGCATCAACCCGCAGGAAGTGCCCACGAAGGCCGCTTGGGAGGTTGGCGTCGCGCTCGCGGACGAGCTCGTCGCGGTCGAGCGGGAGCGGCTCGGCCGCTATCCGCGCAAGATCGGGTTCACGCTTTGGAACACCGAACTCATCCGGCACTACGGCACGGACCTGGCCCAGATCCTGCACCTGATCGGGGTACGGCCCGTGTGGGACCACAACGGGATCGTGGCGGATCTGGAAGTGGTGCCTGCCAGCGAGCTCGGGCGGCCGCGCATCGACGTCGTCATCCAGGCGGCCTCGCTGTTCCGAGATACCTTCCCGGACCGCATGGAGTTCCTGGACCAGGCCGTGCGGCTCGCAGCGACCGTGGCGGACGGCGACAACTACATCGCCGAACACGTCGAGGAGTCGCAGATCGCTCTCAAGCGCGCCGGGATGTCCGCCGAGGACGCCAGGCTGTACGCGCCTGCGCGCGTGTTCAGCAACAACGTCGGCGGCTACGGCACCGGCGTGATCGACAACACGATCCGCAGCGGGGACTTCGAGGAGACGGGCCCGCTGACCGCGGAATACGTGGCGCGGGTCGGTGCGGTCTACACCGAGGGGGCGGAGTGGGGCGCGAACGTGGACGGCCTCTACGCCCAGGCACTCGCCCGCACCGACGCAGTCTCCCTGAGCCGCTCGACGAACGTGATCAGCCCTCTGACGCTCGACCACTACTTCGAGTACCTCGGGGGCATGACCATGGCCGTGCGCGACACGACCGGAACGTCCCCCGAGACCTACGTGTCCGACGTCCGGGACGCCGAGCGAAGCCGCTTGGAGACAGTCCGGGAAACGCTTACCCGCGATCTCCGCGGCAAGTACTGGAATCCTCGCTGGATCCAGGAGCAGCAGGACGAAGGCTTCTCCGGCGCCGTCGAGATGGCGCAGACCGCCACCAACCTGTTCGGCTGGCAGGTGACGAAGCCCGAAGCGGTTGATGACTACGTCTGGGACGAGGTCGAGCGGGTCTACGTGGAGGACTCCCTGGACCTGGGCCTGCCCGAGTGGTTCGATCGCGAGAACCCCTACGCGTTCCAAGGCGTCACGGCGGTGCTGCTCGAGGCCGCTCGCAAGGGCTACTGGGACGCCGCCGAAGAGACACTGCTCGCGGTTGCCGAGCGGTATGCCCGATCCGTGGCGGATCACGGGCCCTCAGGCGGCTCCCGGACCGTCGACAACCTCGACTTCCACGAGTTCCTGGGAGAGGCCCTGTCCGCTCCCGGCAGCGTCGAAGGAGCCGAACTGCTGGCATCGTACCGAGCGGCTCTGGACCGCAGTGCCGGGCGGTCCTCGTCCGAGCTCGTGCAGGGCCAGCGGCTGGTGCGCGCGGCAGAGAAACCCGCCGAGCCGGGGTCGGGCGCGGCAGGGCTGGCCATCTGGTCGCTGATGGCGGCCGCTCTCGCGGGCGCGGCGCTGGTGTTCGGCGCCAAGCGAAGGAAGCGGCCCTGATTTCGAAATTCCCGTTACACGGAAGGAAACATGAAACCCTCAATCCTCACAACCATTCTCATTGCCTCGAGCCTGCTGGCCGTGGTCCAGGCCCGGGCCCAGGTCGGCTCGGCCACGCTGACAGGCAGCGTACTCGATCCCTCCGGCGCTCCTGTCTCGGGAGCGACTGTCGCGCTCGAGTCAGTGCGGACCGGGGCGGTCACCGAGGCCGTCACGTCCGCCGCCGGAGTGTACCGGCTGGCCGGCCTCGACACAGGGGCCTACACGTTGGCGACCGACAAGGACGGATTCCGAACCTACCGGGTCGGGGAAGTCGAGCTGGTCGCGGGACAGGAGGTGGTGCGGAACATCCGGCTGGAACTGGGCACCATCACGGACGAGATCACCGTGGTGGCCGAGGTCGCCGAGATCGAGCGCGTCGCGTCCAATGGCGTCCGCGGCTCCAGCTACGCTCCGCCGGAGGTTGCCAGCATCCCGATGGTCGCCGACAACCGAGGCCGCAACTACCGCGCCATCAGCTACCAGACGCCGGGCGTCGGGTTCGCTGATGCCTCGCACGCTCCGTTCACCGTCAACGGGAACCGGCCGCTCGGAGCCGTCAACACGATGGTGGACTCGGCCGAGTACAACGATCCGGTCGCCGGCAACCTGCTAGGGCGCGGGCTCACGGAGCAGCCGGTCTCGATGGAGACGGTCGAGGCGTTCGAGATCCAGACCTCGAACTTCAAGGCCGAGTTCGGCCGGGCTTCCGGGGCCGTGGTGAATCTCGTCACGAAGCGCGGGGGTAACGAGTGGCACGGGTCCGCGTACCACTTCTTCCAGAACGAGAAGCTGAACGCGCGGGGCGCGCTGCTCTCGGAGCGCCCGGCGCGACGGCTCAACATGCCCGGCGCCACGCTCGGCGGGCCCGTAGTCCGCAACTCGCTCTTCTTCTACGGCGGGTACGAGGTAGGCGCCCGCAACCAGTACCGCGCATCCTCGACGATCCAGACCCTCACGCCCGAGCAGCGGTTGAGGGCCGCCCCCACAGTCCGCGCCCTGCTGCCCCTGTACCCGGAACCGAATGTGCCCGGCACCAACCTGCACAGCGGAGCGGTGTCGAGCCCGAGGACGAGCCAGACCGGGCTGCTGCGCCTGGACTGGCAGCCCGGCGACCGGCATCGGCTGGGCGGTCGCGCGAACTGGGTCAATGCGATCGGACCCACGCGGGATCGGCTGGCGGCCGGCAACGCGGAAACCGACAACATCTCGCGGTCCGGGGTGGTTAGCCTGGAATCGTCCCTTTCCCTGCGATCCTTCAACCAGTTCCGCGCCACCTACTCGACGTATTACGCGCAGGTGACGCCCGGCACTCCGTCGCTCGGTGACCCGGCGCTGAACGGGCAGGCCGGGGTGGTGCTCGTCACGGGCCTGCCCAGGCTGGGGACCTTCATTCCGTTCACCCAGACCCGCTTCCACAACTACACGTACTCCAACGACTTCACCCTCGTGACCGGTAAGCACATTCTCAAGGCGGGCGTGATTGGCAGGCAGATTCAGTACAACTCCGTCAGCGAGCGGAACTTCAACGGGTTGCTGATCTTCCCGTCGGTAGGCGCTTTCCTGGCCGGGCAGCCGCTCGTGTACTCGCGGGCCTTCGGCGATTCGCGGATCGACCAGCGGAACGAGGAGTTCGCCTTCTACGTGCAGGACGACTGGCGGATATCCCCGAATCTCGTTCTCAACCTCGGCATCCGCTACGAGCTGTACGGCGTTCCCGGCGACAAGTACGGCCGCCTTGAGCAGGACTATCGGTCCGACCCCAACAATTTCGCGCCGCGTGCCGGCTTCGCCTGGAATATCGGCGGGACGGATCGGACAGTCCTGCGCGGCGGATACGGCTTCTTCTTCAGCCCCCTCCAGATGGGCTTCATCGCCCAGTCGCGGTACGCGCCCCCGCGCGTGACCACTTACTCGCGTTTCCGGCCAAGGCTGCCGGATCCGCTCGAAGGCGCCAGGATCGGTTCCGACGAGTACTTGCTGGACCGCGGTCTAGTAAATCCCTATGTCCAGAACTGGAACCTTACCCTGGAGCGCCAGCTCTGGGGAGCCGGATCCGTCGCGAGCGTCGCATACGTTGGCAACCGGGGCCTGAAGCTGGCCCGGACCTCGCTGCCGAACGGAGGGCCCAACCTGAGACCGCCCATGCGTCCGGATCCCAGCCGCGGAGTCGTGAGCTATCTCACGGGCGGTGCCTACTCGGACTACGACTCGCTGCAGGCCACACTCCGCGCCCGGATCGCTCGAGGTCTCTCCTATCGGGTCGCCTACACATTCTCCCGAACGATCGATGTTGCCTCCGGCTCGAGCACCGTGCCGACGGACCAGTCCGATTGGAACAGGGACAAGTCCTATGCGGACTTTCACCAGCCGCACGTGCTTAGCGCCTTCGGCACTTGGCAGCTTCCCTTTTCCCAGCGCAATCCAGTGCTTGGTGGCTGGCAGCTCGGGGCGCTCCTGTGGGCGCGCAGCGGATCGCCGTTCTCCCTGCTCTCCAACACCGACAACCCGAACGGATCGCGGATCAACCGGATCAACGACGTGCCTGGGTCAATTGATCGCACCCCCAGCGGCAGCAGCCGGTTCCGGCTGGCGCCAGGGACGACGCCGGAGTCGCTGCTGCCCGCGCCGGGCACTGTCGGCTCGCTGGCGCGCAACTCCGAGCTCGCGCCTTCCTACCTCGACCTGCACCTGACGCTGCAGAAGACTGTGCCGATCGGGGATGTTGCGAGCATGCAGTTCAGGGCGGAAGCCTTCAACATCCTCAACCGTGTGAACTACCAAGACCTGGTCGGCAACCTCGGCGACGCCCGGTTCGGCCAGGCCGTCCGGACTTCCGAGCCGCGCCAGTTCCAGTTGTCCGTGCGGGTTGAGTTCTAGGTGCATTCGATGCGTAATACGATTCTTCTCGCTCTACTCCCTGCGGCAAGCCTGCTGGCTGGGGACGCATGGCCAGGGTTTCGCGGGGACGGGACCTCTGTCACGACAGCCCGCGACCTTCCAGTGGAATGGCCCGGAGACGGCCACTTGGCCTGGTCCGTGGACATCGAGGGCTACGGCCAGTCCAGCCCCGTCGTTCGCGACGATGTCGCGTACGTCACCTCCACGGCCGGTGACAGCAAGGAAACGCTGATCACCGCCGCCTACCGGCTTTCCGACGGGACGATTGCATGGATCGACCGGCGTCCGAGCAGCGCTCCCACCGAGGCGCACGAACGCATGTCCAACGCTGCGCCCACTCCCGTTGTCGATTCGGAGGGTGTGTACGTATTCTTCGAGAGCGGCGATCTGGTTGCCTTCAACCACGCGGGCGATCAGCGCTGGGCCAGATACCTGCCCGGACCTGACGAGAATTGGGTCGGCAACCATGGCCTGGGCTCGTCGCCAGTACTTGCGGGGGATCGGCTCTTCCTTCATATCGCTCCCTTCGGGGGCGGCCGCCTTTACGCGATCGCTACCGCCGACGGGAGCGATGCCTGGGTGCGCGACCTGCCGGCGGCGCCTTCCTTCTCGACGCCGGTCATCGTCCCCGACGCGGGGCGCTCCCTGCTGCTTACAACCGCCGGAGGCGGAGCGGTCGCCTACGACGCAGCCAGCGGGGAGGAGATCTTCCGCAGGCCGGCCCGAGGCGGCCGGGGATACGCCGTTCCGTCCGCCAGCGTGGCCGGTGATCTCATCGTGGTCGCGTCAGGGGAAGCGGGCGGGTCGCACGCGTTCCGGGTCGGCAGCCCGGATGAGAGCGTGTGGTCCGCCGACAAGGCCACGACGGAGTTCAGCTCGCCCCTGATCGTCGACGGTCACGTCTACCTCGTCAATTCGGTGGGCGTCCTCTACGAGCTCGAGCTCGCCACGGGTCGCGAGTTGTCCTCGAAGCGCCTGGCTTCCGGGTGCTGGGCCACCGGCATCGCGGGCCCGGAGCGGATGTACTTCTTCGGCGTGGATGGATCGACCACGGTCCTTTCGCGATCCGACCGGGAGATCGTCGCCACGAATCGTATCCCGACGGAGGGAAGAGTCTACGGAGTAGCGGTCGTCGACAGCTCGTTTCTGGTCCGGACAGGGACCAAGCTGTGGAGGATCGCCCGCCGCCCCTGACCGGGGCGCCACCAGATCGTAGGCACCGGCTTGAGATCAGCGCTGGCCGAGGCGGGTCTTGGATGTCGACCGAACGGGGCTTCGTTGCGCGCCCTTGCGCAAGAGCCAGCCGCAGGCCGCTAGCTCGCGCCGAGGCATCCGGGCGCGCGAGATGTAAACGTGCGCCCCGGGCACGAGAGGCGACCACAGCCGTCGAGGCGAGTTTCACTGTGGGGCTGTCATCCAGCATGTCGCAGCCAGGGTGCGCAGACGGCACAGATCCTGGCGAGTTCGACCCACTCGTTACAGGCGGTTCCCGAGCAGGGCGTCACGCTGACTCGGCGCTCAGCGCAGCTGCGGGGGGAAGCTGCGCGTACGTTACCGCTTTGTCACCCAGATAGGGCTTGACCAAGCGACATTGCCGTCCTCCTGCTCGACCCTTACGTAGTAGAAATGCTCGCCCGGTTCTAGGGACTGCTCCCGGAACTCGAGATCCAGCCTCTCGCCGTCGCCGGCTTGGGTATGCACGTAGGCGTTGTCGCGGACGACCACGATCTCCTTGATGTCATCCGTCCCGCGAACGACCGCGCTGGCAGTGGGGATCCCGCTCGTCGAGAACTCATCGCCCTGGATCCATTCACGGTCCTCGACCTGCATGCGGTAGTCCAGGATGATGTTGCTCGTCGCGGCATAGGTGTGCCGCTGGCGCATTGCGTCCACCAGGCCCGTCCTTGAGAAGTCGTCGGAAATGACCATGGTGTAAGAGGTGTGCGCGGACACGTGGTCCGAGCTCGCCTGCACCCCGAGCTTGTAGCCCTTCTCCCACGCCAGCGACACAAATCCCTTCGGACGGTAGTTGCCTGCCCACAGGTCGGACCTCCCCGCCGAGGAGGCCAGTGGCGCTCCCTCGTGCTCGGCCGACGTTCTCGCGCCCTGGAAGATCTCTACGATCGGCTCGAGCTCCGGATCGTTGTCCCGCCAGTCTGTCCCCATGGTTGTGTGAGAAGTGTGCGACGTGGCAATGCCTCCCTGGCGGCGCAAGGAAGCATACAGGAACGGACCGGTGCTCGACCGCCTTTCCTCCCGAGTGATCGTAATGGGTTTGTTGCCTCGAGTCGGGTAGATGATGTTGCGATGCCCATTCGGGTAGGGCAGGCTGCGCTCGTACCCGAACAGCGTCACGAATCGCCCCGGGACATGGAACATGTCCTCTGCCTTCTCGGTTCGCCACCAGTTGTATTCGGTGTCCCGCAGGCCCCATCCGGGATCCCCGCTCTCGGAGCCCTTGTGGTCGGTCACCAGGAAGAAGTCCATCGCGGCGGCGTCCATCATGTAGCGGAACGCGTCGTACAGCGAGCCGTCGCCAGTACCGTCCAGGGATATGTCCGTGTGCCGGTGCATGTCGCCTCGGTAAATCCTGTAGCGCTTGCCGCCTGACCGGATCGTGTAATTGCGGATGGCAGCGACCTGCTCGGCCTCCCGAGGCTCGAGCGCGAGCATGGCCGGGCCCTCGGTGCCTCGGGGCGCCAGCAGCGCCGGTTCGATCCGCTCGTTCCGGAACTGCCCCGAGAGCTCCGCGAAGAATACTTGGTTCTCCTTTGGGTAGTGCCCGAAGGTGGGCCCGCCCCAGAGTTTCTGGTCCGTTGTCCAGGACGCGTACAGCTCCCCGTTCGGACCAGCCACGGCATCGAGCGGTCCTTCGTTGCGGCCCACGCTCTCCGGTATCCCGAACGGATCGGCCCAGCGGCCTCCGGCGTAGTACGTCGCCATGACCTCCCACTTCCCGCCTGCGGCCCAGAGCGATTCGGGCTTTGTCGCGCGCACACGCGGGCGGAGCAGCAGCCACATCCGGCCCTTGGTGTCCGGTGCCAGCAGGGGGCTCTGGACATAGCGCCGGACGCCCGGCCGGAAGCGGCGATTCACGTCGTCGAGCGGCGCCAGCCATTCGCTTCCGTTCCAGACAACGACCCGGTTGGTGCGGGACTGGTAGATTCCGGCACCGCCCCTGAGCAGGAACCCGGAGTCCTTGCCCCAGTTCTCCTCGGCCTCGTCATAAGCGATCCAGACCCTGTCCTCGGCATCGACGGCGATGCTCGGCGAGCCGTGGTAGCGCGGTGTGTCGGTCACCTTCATCAGGTCTCCCGGGCGTCCGTCGCTGACGGACCGCAGGCGGATGTTGTAGCTGCCGCCCTCGTAACTGTCCCAAGCCACCCAGGCTGTGCCGGCGGTGTCGGCGGCGATATCGGGATACCATTCGTTCGCCGCTGCAGCGGGGTGGCTCAGCGGCGTCTCTTCGGACCATCCGGCCTCGCTCAGGGACTTGTAGTAGATGAAGGAAAAGCCGCCGCGCGCGGACTGCCACGCCAGGTGGAGCGTTCCGTAGCGGTCGCTGGTGAGAGCCGGGAAGATGTTGTTCCCCTGGCCCGACGTGATCGCTTCGGGCTCGCTCCAGCCCGAGCCCGACCGGCTGGCGTGCATTAAGTGCCAGTCCCCACCGAGGCGCTCCGCCCAGACCAAGTGAAGGTTGCCGTCCCCGTCGTAGGCGACGCCGAGGCCCTGCAGGTCGCCGGAAGCGCCCGCCACGGCGCTCGTCTCGCCCCATGCGCCAGTGCCCCGGTCGCGCACGAAGACTTGGTCGTTTTCTGATTTGTAGCCGATCCAGGCAAGGGAGAGGGTCCCGTCATCCGAGAGCGCCATGGCCGGATAGTCGTCCTCGAATTCGTCCGTAGTGACAGCCTCGATGGGAGGGACCCTGCGCAGCTCGACCTTCGTCGAGAGGATGTGCATCGCATCCGAGGCCGGCAGGTGGGCCGGCTTGAAGAAGAAGTCGCCGTTGACCGTGCTGACCGATATCGTCGCGTCCTCCGGCGCTCGGTAATAGACCGTGACGCCGACCGTCTGGACTCGCGTACCAAGGGGCAGCGGAAGCTCGTGCGGATGCATCCCGCCGGTCGGTGGCACCCATGGGTCCGTGCGTGCGACCCAAGAGTGACCGGGGCCGATCGATTCGCCCTCCTTGAATCGGTGGCCCCTGAGCTCGACGATCTCGCCCTTGTCGATTTCGAGCGAGCCGTCCCAAGCCTGCGGCTCGTTGTCCTTGATGCCGAACTCAACGTTAAGTGCCCTTATAGGGTGCTGCTGGGCCGTAGCCGCAGCGACCAAGAATGCTGAGAAGGCCGCCAGAACAAGATGCATGTCGGCGTCCATGATATCCGAGCCATTACTCGCCAGAGGGCTCGCAGGGCAGCCGGTACGCATCAAGAGAGAACGGCGTCGCCTGGACCACGGTCCGGACGGCCCGCTCCGGCGAGACGGCATGTTCCAGAGGTCGGGTGCAGGGGTGTCGGAAAGCGCATCCGCGGTTGACTTGGAACGGCCCGGCGTCATACGCTTCGATGCGTGCGTTGGACGATCGCGTTGTTGGCGGCGCTTGCGCTAGCCCCTTTTTCGCCTGGGCAGAAGCTCGACAGCAGTCCGTTTCACGGCGACGAGGCTTCCATCGGCGTGGGCAAGGCAACCTTCCGGCTGCGCTGCTCCGCCTGCCACGGCATCCGGGCCGAAGGAGGCAAGGGGCCGGCACTGGATCGCGGTGAGTTCGAGGCGGGCGAAACCGACCTGGACCTGTACCGGGTCATCGCATCAGGCGTCCCGGGGACCGAGATGCCCGCGTTCGGCTCTCGGAGCACGGAAGAGAACATTTGGAAGATCGTCGCTTACTTGCGGACGTTCCAGCCCCAGGGAGACGAAGGCCCGATCGGGGACCCAGCCCGTGGCAAGGAGATCTTCTGGAACCAAGGAGGCTGTGGCGGATGCCACAAGGTCGGACAGATGGGCGGCTCGTTCGGCCCGGCATTGACCCGCATCGGCCGGTCCCGCAGCATCGAGCACCTGCGTGACGCCCTCTTGAATCCGGACAAGGACCTTCCGGCCGGGTACTTTGTCGTGAGCGTCGTCACCAATGATGGTCGGACGATCAGGGGGATCGGTCTTGGCTATGACGACTTCTCGGCACAGCTGATTGACGCTGCGGGTACCATCCACTCCTACCTCCGGGATGAGGTCAGGTCCATCGAACGGGACTTTGCGTCGCTGATGCCCGGCACTTACGGCGAGAGCCTGACGGAAGAGCAGCAGAACGACGTGCTCGCCTACATGCAGAGCCTGCGGGGAGAGGGGAACAGACGATGACCTTGCGATTGAGTCTTGGAATCCTGCTAGCCGGTACGGCACTGGCCCAGGCACCGGTCGACAGCGCCGCGTTGCTCGACGCCCACGGGGACGACGGCTCCTGGCTGATGTACGGGAGGAGCTACTCGGCGTGGCGCCATTCCCCGCTCGACGAGATCAATACCGAGAACGTCAAGCAGCTGGTCCCAGCGTGGATCTTCCAGTCGGGCGTTAGCGGGAAGTTCCAGACAACGCCCCTTGTCCGCGACGGTGTGATGTATGTCACCGGACCGTCGAACCACGCCTGGGCGCTGGATCTGAAGACCGGCCGCGAGCTCTGGCACTATTCCGAGCCCGTTCCGGACGATCTCGCGCTGTGCTGCGGGAAGCCCAACAGGGGTTTCGCCATCCTCGGGGACAGGCTCTACAAGGTCAACCTGCAGGCCACTCTGGTTGCCCTCGACGCCACCACGGGAGAGGTGATCTGGGAAGTCGAGTCCGACGATTACCGGAAGGGATACTCGAACACCGTTGCGCCGCTGATCGTTGGCGACAAGGTGGTGATCGGCATCGCGGGAGCCGAGTTCGGGACGCGGGACTTCATTGACGCCTACGATGCCGAGACCGGGCGCAAGGTATGGCGCTTCTGGACTGTGCCCGGTCCGGGCGAGCCCGGGAACGAGACCTGGGGAGGCGATTCGTGGAAGCGGGGCGGCGCCTCGACCTGGATCACCGGGAGCTACGATCCGGAGCTGAACCTCATCTACTGGGGCACGGGAAACCCGGGCCCGGACCTTGACGGCTCACCGCGCCCCGGCGACAACCTGTACAGCGACTCCATGGTTGCCCTCGACGCGGACACTGGGGAACTCCGCTGGCACTTCCAGTTCACACCGCACGATGTCCACGATTGGGATGCGGTAGCCGACCCGGTGCTGATTGACGTCGAAGTTGACGGGAAGGCGCGCAAGGCACTGGTTCAGGCGAATCGCAACGGGCATTTCTATGCCCTGGACCGAACTACCGGGGAGTTCCTGTTCGCGCGGGCGTACACGGAGGTGAACTGGGCCGACGGCATCGGTCCGGACGGCCGCCCGATCCTGATCCAGGGGCGCGAGCCCACGGACGAGGGGACACTGGGCTGTCCCGGCATGGGAGGGGGCCACAACTGGCACGCCACGACCTACAGCCCCCAGACCGGCCTGTACTACTTCAACAGCGGCGACGGCTGCCAGATCTATCACGGCGCGCCACAGGAGTTCGTGGTAGGCGAGTACTACCTAGGAAGCGCCATGGAGAACGTGACCGGCGAGCCAAGGGAAGGTTCGATCATCGCGGTGGAGCCGGGCACCGGCAATCGGCGCTGGCGCTTTCCGCTGGTAAGCCCTCCTACGAGCGGGCTCCTCTCGACCGGGGGCGGGCTGCTGTTCGCGGGGACCGCCCAAGGGTACTTCATGGCCATGGATGCCGAGACCGGGAAGCCGCTCTGGCGCCTGCAGACCGGAGGGCCTGTTCGAGCGCCGGCAATCTCGTACGAGTTCGAGGGACGTCAGTACGTCGCGTCCGCGGCAGGCACCTCCCTGTTCGTGTTCTCCCTGCCGCGTTAGCCGATCATCGGCGGAGGAAGCCTGTGCGGCCTACAGGGGCCCCAATCAGCGCCTAGGACTCACGCAGCGCCCGTCTCCGCAACGGCTTCGGCTGCCCTCATGGCCCGCAGGACGTTCGCGCCCATGACCTTGGCGACATCCTCTTTGGAGAATCCGCGCTTCTCCAGCGCCGCGACCAAGTTCGGGGTCTTGCCGATGTGCTCGAGGTCTTGCGGGAGCTTCAGCCCGACGCTGTCGTAGTCCGAACCAAGGCCGACGTGGTCAATTCCGGCGACCTCGGCCGCGTGCTCGATGTGGTCCACGAGACGGCTCAGCGGCGGCGCTCCGATCGTCTCCACCTCGGCTAGGTTCAGCTTCCAGAGTTCCTCGGACAGTCGCTCTCCGCTGCCTGCGAATTCCCTCCGCACCGTCGCCCGTCGTCGGCCGATCTCTCGGAGTTCCGGAAACCTTGCCCGGTACTCGTCATCCAGCATGCCGGCGTAGTACGCCACGCCTAGGACGCCGCCGTTCGCGGCGAGGGTCTTGAGCATTTCGTCGGTTAGATTCCGGGGGTGATCCGCAACCGCCTTGCAGGCTGCGTGAGTGTTGAGAATCGGAGCGGAAGACGTCTCGACCGTGTCGTAGAAGGCTCGCTCGGACGCGTGGGACAGATCGGCCATCATCCCTAGGCGGTTCATCTCCCGGACGATGTCCCGGCCCAGGTCCGTCAGGCCTTCCGGTCCTTCATCCGGGTACTCCGCCGCACCGACCCACGGCGTATTGCCGCTGTGGGTGAGGCCGAGATAGCGAGTACCCAGGCGGTACAGCTGCCGAAGAACCTCAATGCTGGAATCGATCATGTGCCCGCCCTCGACGCCGAGGAACACCGCGATCCTGTTCTCTCGCTGGGCTCTCACTGCGTCGTCCGCAGTCAATCCAAGGAACAGGTCGGCGGGATGGCGGTTGACGGTCTCGACGATCACGTCCGTGATCCGCAAGGCATCCTTGACCGACTCGATCGGTTGCTTGTTCCGCGCCGAGCTGAAGACCGCGAAGAATCCCGCGTTGAGACCGCCTTGCCTCATCTTGGGGATATCGACTTGGCTGTACTCCGGGCTTTCAGCCATGTTCAGGCCTTCCGCTACCAGCCTGCTGGGAGTATCGATATGCAGGTCGAAATAGAGCGGACCAGCCGCTCGCTCAGCCTCGGATGGGGGAACTCGCGTCGTCGCGCATCCTCCGAGCGCGGCGGCTGCCGCAATTCCGAAGTCCCTTCGCCTTATCACAGCGTTCCGATTCTAGCCGAATTTCTGTCCAGTCTGGCCGCTCTCATGCCCACCGGACTGGTCCTGACGGCGGTGCCCCGTTTCGTCTCCAGCCAGCATCGCTCACATCAGTCGGTGGACGGGTATTGCATCCGACGTCTCGCATTGTGAACTGGCCGAGCGATTCGAACTGCGCCCCAGCCAGACGGCTTCGCAGTTTCCGGAGACGAAGTGCACCATCCATACGAACAGGGCTCCGGCCCCGCATCCGGAGCTCCATCCGGGCCGCTGCCCGAATGGAGATGCTGGGCAACCGCGCACTTGGAGTCTTGCCAGCCGCTGGAGTTTGCGTCAAGGCTTGACGCCCGCTGCAATCCGACGTCCAACGCGGGTCTCTTCGTGGTCAAACGCAGATTCATAGAGATGGACCTCCTCGCTCGTCATGCCCGCCGCTCGGAAATGCGCACGCCAGCGCTTGTCGATGATCGACACCATGTGTGCCAGTTCCCCGACTGCCTTGTCTCTGCTCAGGCCGAATAACGGTCCTGCCTCGACGGCCGCCTCGATTGATGCCACGTTCCCGCTCATCTCGCTGATTCCAGTTTCAAGTTGCCGATGGCGGTGCGGCTGCGGGTTGATGTCGAACGCCGGGGAAAGCACCCACTTTCCGCTGCCGGCATGCAGGAGGCCATGGTTCTTCAAGTGGTCGTCGTTGTTGGAGACCAGGATCGTGAAGAGAATGCGCCGGTACAGCTCGGCCATCTGCTGCCTCGGCTCGAGCGCATGCGACCGCAAGCCATCTGCGATGTCGGAGTAGAACGCGCCGTCCGGGGCATCGATTCCGAGAAAGGCCTGGGTAGACAGGTATCCGATGCGCTCCCGCCTTCTCCTGTCGAACCGCCTGATCATGGCGACCGGCTGGTTCGTGGCGCCCAGTTCCAGTCTTGCCGAGGCGGCATTGATGCCAGCTTCGCGAGCCAGATTCAGCGTTGCGACTTCAGCCCGCTCAATTGGCATCGTGTCGCGGGCGGACGTGAATTTTGCGATGGTCAGGGCACCGTTCCCATCGCGAATGCTGGCCTTGGGCCGGGAGCCACCCAAGGAGCCCGCGATTCCAGACAGCTCGTCCCGGTCGGCCTGGCTAAGCTCAACCTGACTCTCGGCGGAGTTCGCCAGTTCCCGCAATCGCCGCAATTCGATTAGGTGCGGATTCGGCGGGTAGCAGTTTGCCAGCGGCGCCCCGTCTTCGTCGAGGTACCGCAGCGCACCCTGTCTCGCCTCGTCAGCCACCCCTACCAACCAGTCCAGCTCGGTGAGGACTCCGCTACTTGCCTTTCGGATCAGGCCGCGTCCCCAGGCATCTGGCGTGCTGTCCCCGGCAGGCCTGGGCAAGGCGCTCCCGGAAGTTGCGGCTGATGCGGACGCGACGAACGGAGATTGGCCAAGGGGCATGGAAGGAGCGACGGCGAACCGGCCGGGGTGCTCGAGCCAGTCGGTGGCGTAGCGGAACAGGCTGGCCTGACGTCGGCCGTCCGTCTCGAAGACGAGCTCTCCGACAGGCTGCAGCTTCTCGCCAAGGGCTACCCTCAGGCGAGTCGTTCGCTTGCTCACTGGTCCCCTTCGAGCTCGCCGAGCTTCAAGGCCTTGGGCCTACGAATGCGCTGCGGCAAGCTGTCGATGTCCAGCAGCAGGCCAGTGTCGTCGGTGGAGACATCGAGTATCGACCCGATCCGATTCAACTCGCCGAGCGCTAGCAATGCCATGGCCACGGCTCCGATAGCGACACCGCCATCTCCCTTCTCGAGTCGACCCACTGTTCCGGCGGACACACCCATGCGTTCGGCAAAGTCCGCGATTGGCATGCGCCGCTTCTTTCGGGCGATTCGAATGTCGCGGCCGAGGTTCCGGAGCGCGCGCTGAACAGATGGCGGATAAGGATTGCTCCTCATAACATGCAGTATATCAATCACTAAATCTTTTTATACATCATAAACAGTTCTCAATTGTGGAGGTGCCGGTCTCGCCACCACTGCGTCCTAGCCAGAGTCTCCGGTCCAGCGGCCTTCACAGAACTGATTGCCGAGCCGATACTCCGTGTCGGCCAGTAGGAGGAGCGGGCCGGCAGCTGTCCTGCAGGTCTCGTTGCTGTCTCAGGCCTCGTTCGATCGACCCTCCGGCCAGAGCCCGGACAGATGTTGCTTCACGTTCCTGAGGGCTCGTTCCTGCACCGGCCTGCCAGGAAACACCGTGTCGTGCAAGTCGAGCACTTCACCGATTGAGTTCAGGTCCAAATGCTGGACGAGGAATGTGATGGCAGGCATGTCGCTCGCCCGTCCCGCTCGAACCTTCATCGCCAGCAGGTATTCCGCCGAGGCGGACGTCACTACTAGATTCCCGTCGCCGTAAACCGGCCTGACTCGACGGTCCCTTTCCTGCGGAATGGCGGAACTGGCCTGTTCGTTGAGCCAGGAAGTTGGCCAGCCGCGCCTGCGAGCGATCCTCTGCGCGGCATCCATCACTGGTTCCGGCCCGTCCAAGATCAGCATGTCGATGTCCGTCGTGACCCTCCGCGCGTCAAATGCGAGCGAGATTGCGGCGCCTCCAATGATGTACAGGTGCGCCTTGACTCCCTTTGAACGAAGCTCCATGGAGAGTTCCTGAAGGGCTTGGGTGAGTTCGGGCCTAGAGAAGGGAACCATAGTCCCGCTCACCTCCGCGCTCGTCAAGATCGGCCGGATCGGGAAGTGCTCCGTGTCGGAGGAATGCCCCCGGCGAGTCGACCCATGAACTGGCCATGTCCATGCCCCCAATTCGGGCAGGCAGCCAGGGGATATCCAGGAATCGTTCCGGCTCATCGCACCAGTCCGGAATAGGGTGGTCATGAATGATCGCGATGTGCTCGGCGACAGCTGCCAGCAAGGCATCCCAGTTCGTGCCCGTCAGTGGTGGAGCCTCGGCCAGCGCATGGACCTGCCCGTCGCGACTGGAGGCGTGAAATCGGCGAGGCAGGTCACGGATAATCATCCGGTAGCGTTCATCGTCGTTCCGTGCGGCCTCGATTGTTCGGCAGTAGTCCCCGACCCTCCAAAATGCTTCCGCAGGGAGGCCCTCATCGAAGAGCGGCGAGCGTCGTTTCGCGGGCATCATCCTGCCGCTGCCATTCTAGCCGCGCATCGGCGATGCCAGGCGATCGGCCGATCACGCTGCACGCTTGCCTCGGGTGCGAGAGGCCTCAGGTCAGCCCTGCCGCCTGAACAGTGCCTGAATGCCCAGAGATTCTGCTGCGCTCCGGTTGCGCCTCTATCCGCGGTGCCCGCTTCTGCCAGCGTGATACCGTGCAGGGCGTGAAGCTGTTACCGATCCTCCTCGGAATCCTGTGCCCTGCGGCAATCGTTGCCAAGCCGAACATCGTGCTCATCATGGCCGATGACCTTGGGTACGGGCATCTGGGCTCCTACGGCCAGACCAAGATCGACACCCCGAATCTCGACGCGCTCGCCGCTGCCGGGCTGCGGTTCACCCAGGCGTACGCCGGCTCGACGGTTTGCGCGCCTTCCCGCAGTGTCCTGCTAACCGGTCTTCACGGTGGCCACACCTCCGTTCGGGGCAATCTCGGCGATGCGCACATCCAGGACGAGGACGTGACCCTGGCAGAGGTCCTCAAGTCTGCCGGCTACGCGACGGGAGGTTACGGCAAGTGGGGCCTCGGGCTCGCCGGCAGCCCCGGCCACCCGCTGAGCCAAGGTTTCGATGACTTCCTCGGCTACTTGCACCAAGTGCACGGGCACTTCTTCTACCCGTTCTGGCTCACGCTCAATCATGGCCGGATGAACCTGCGCCTCAACGAGAACGGCGGCAGGGGCCAGTACTCGCACGACCTGATCTTCGACCGCGCCTTGGAATTCATCAGGAACAACAGCGAGGAGCCATTCTTCTGCTACCTGCCGGTCACCATTCCTCACGTGGAACTGGCTGTGCCGGCAGACTCCCTGACCCAGTACCTCGGCAAGTTCCCCGAAATTGGAGGCGGCCAGGAGCGCCGCATCGGCTATATCGTCTCGCCGAATCCCAGGGCGACCTACGCGGCGATGGTCTCGCGCCTCGACCGGGATGTCGGCAGGCTCGTCGATCTGCTACGGGACCTGGGAGTCGATCGCGAGACCGTGGTCATATTCAACTCCGACAACGGTGCGCAGTCCCGGTTCGACGTCAGCGAGGACTTCTTCGACGCGAGCGCGGGCCTGCGCGGCTACAAAGGATCCATGTACGAGGGCGGACTCAGGGTCCCGCAAATCGTGAGCTGGCCCGGTCGGGTGCGTGCCGGATCGGTGAGCGACCATATCACCTATTTCCCGGACCTGATGCCAACCTTCGCCGAACTCGCAGGCGTCGATCCTCCCGAGACGGACGGAATCTCGATCGTTCCCACGATCCTCGGGGAAGGGCACCAGGACTCGCACGACTGGCTCTACTGGGAGCTCGTCACCAGCGGCAATCGCTTGCATAGCCAGGCCGCCCGCAATGGTCGCTGGAAGTTCGTAAGGGGCAAGGCTGACGGCCCAGTCGAGGTCTACGACCTCGTGGCTGACGGTGCCGAGGCGACGGATCTGGCTGCACAGCGACCGGAACTCGTGCGGGAGTTCGAGGAGTGGGTCCGGGCCAACCGGACGGAGCCTCCCGAGCAGCCCGCGCGATCGCAAGTCAGCTTCAGGGATTACGTCCAGCTGTCGCCGGTCGATCCCGTGGCGCTCGGTGCCAGGAGGAGGCCCGAGGAGTGATGTCGCCGCCGGGACCCGGTTCGAGAACGCCGCAATCAGCCGGACTTCGACTCAGTCTCCGAATCCACCTGCTGGCGCAGGCACGCGAAGAACTTGTCCGTGATCATCTTGGCCGTTCCGGCGAGCAGCCGCTGGCCCACGCGAGCCACGGGGCCTCCGACTCTTGCCTTGGCTTGCACCGCCACCGAGCTTCCGGTATCCGCCGCAGAGATCTCCACACGGGCCTCGCCCTTGGCGAATCCAGCAGTCCCTTTCCCCTCGACTTGGAGGAGGAATGATTTCGGACGGTCCTGCTCGCGAATCGCGACCGTGCCGCGGAAGCGGCCCTTGATGGCCGCGATCCCCAGGGTCATCGTCGCTTGGTAGCGATCCTCTCCGAGCGGCTCAAGCTCGTCGCACCCCGGCAGGCAGCCCGCTACGGACACCGGACTCGTCAACGCTTCGAAGACCTGCTCGGGCGCTGCCGCGAATTCGTAATTTCCCTTGAGCTCCATCCGGCCCCAACCTCCCGCAAGCCTAACAGACCATCGCGGAGCTGCTGGCTCCCGCGCCGTTCGTGCGGGACCCTGTGCTGGCGGGCAGCTTGTTGAGATGCGCTGCCAGCCGGTCGAGGCTGGCTAGGTTGTGGACTGGCAGGAAGTCATCGACATACGGCAGGGCCGCCTGCAGCCCCCTCGTCAGCGGCTTGTACTCCGGAGATCCCAGTAGCGGACTCAGCCACACCAGCCTGTGGCAGGATCGCCGGAGCCGCGACACCTCCTGCCGCATTACCTCCGGGTCCCCGCGATCCCAACCGTCGGACACCACCAGCACCACAGCGCCGCTGCCCAGGACGCGCCGTGCCCATTGCATGTTGAACGCACGCAGTGTCTCCCCGATGCGCGTGCCGCCAGACCAGTCCGGGACCAAGCGGGATACCTCCCGCAGCGGATTGCTCGCGGGGCTCCGGCGGAGCTTTCCTGTGATCCTCGTGAGGCGGGTCGCGAAGACGAATGATTCGACACGACCAAGGCTCCCGGTCAGGGAACAGGCGAACCACAGCAGCATCCGCGTGTAGCGTTCCATCGAGCCGCTGATGTCGCAAATCAGCACCAGCCGGCGCGGCGCGGCCTTCCTGGCCTTCGTCGGAGGCGCGGCCGGATCGTCCTCTCGGCGAGCGAGCCTTCCCAGCAGCTTCCGCGTGTCCGGCGCGCTGCCCGCCCCCGGCGACCATCGCTTGGTTCGTCGAGGGGCCGGCCGCCAGCGAAGGTCCTGAAGCAGGCGGACCGCCTGCGCGGTTTCCTCGGCGGTGAGGTTCTTGAAGTCCTTCTCGCGCAGAATCTCGATGTCGCTGTACGTCGAAATCCGGACTCGCTCCAGCAACTCCTCCCCCTCCCCGCCGGCATCGTCCGGCGCTGCCCCGAGCGACTCCATCTCCACCACCGGATCTCCGAACCTCCGCTCGCTGCCGAGCGGACGGAGGTCCAGCTTGGTGCTGGTTCCCGACGGCTTGCTCCAGAACGCTCGGAAGGCCCTGTCGAATACCTGCAGGTCCTCGGCCCGCCGGATCAGTACCGCACGGAGGGCGAATCGGAACTCGTCCCGCCTGCCGATGTCGATGCACTGCACTGCCCGTGCGGCTTCGATCGTGCTGCCGGCCGGAATCGCCAGCCCCAGGGACCGCAGCAGGCGGGCGAACTGCGTCAGGTTTTCGAGGAGGTGACCCATCCCGTACTGGGCTCCTGGCCGGCGTAGCTCATTCGCACGCCCCGGTGCTGCGCCCTGTCCAGCATCGCCCGAACCGGCTCCCCCCGGACCGTCTGGATATCTTCCTGGTTCTTCAGCAGGATGCCGAGAGTCTGGTCGATCCTCTCCGGAGCGAGCCGGTCCTCGTCCAGCGCCACCAACGCAGCGACCCAGTCGAGAGTCTCCGATACGCCGGCTGTCTTGTACAGCTCGGCCTGCCGCAGTTCCTGGACGAATGCCGTTGCCTGCTCGCTGAGTGCACGGGGAGCTTCGGGGACCTTGACGGCGACGATTCGCAGTTCCTTGTCGAAGTCAGGGTAGTCGATCCAGCAGTACAGGCACCTGCGCTTGAGCGCGTCGTGCAGTTCCCGCGTGCGATTCGAAGTGATCAGCACGATCGGGGGCGCCTGGGCCTTAACTGTGCCGAGTTCCGGGATAGTCACCTGGTAGTCGGACAGCATCTCCAGCAGGTAGCCCTCGAACTCCTCGTCGGCCCGGTCCAGTTCGTCGATGAGCAGCACCGGCGGGGCTCCCTCGTGCTCGAGGGCCCGCAGCAGCGGCCGCTCGATCAGGAACTCCCTGCGGAACAGTTCCCTGGCCGCTGCCTTGCGGTCGAGACTCCCGTCCTGCCGCATGAGCTGGATCTCGAGGATCTGGCGCGAGTAGTTCCACTCATAGACGGCGTGATGGACGTCGAGCCCTTCGTAGCACTGCATCCGGATCAGGGTTCGCCCGAGTGCCGACGCTAGAGCCGTTGCCACAGCTGTCTTGCCGACACCCGCCTCGCCTTCGAGCAGGAGCGGCCGCTCGAGGCGCAGTGCCAGGTACAGGGATGTCGACAGGGCCCGGTCGGAGACGTACTCCTCCTTGGCCAGCAGCGATTCCAGTTCGCCGATCGAACCGGGGATCGGTCTCGAATCGGGCATGGACGCACGCGGCCGCTCAGCCGCAGCGCGACGCTGCGGCCGCCAGCGCGCGACGCACCCAGACATGGGCGACGGCCTTGCGGTACTCCGCCGAAGCGTAGACGTCTCCTAGTACCTCGTCATCGGCCAGGCAATCGGCCGCTTCGCGAGCCGCCGCTGCGAGGGCCTCCTCGCTCAGAGGCCGGCCCACCAAGGCTTGTTCCACGGCCTCCGCGCGGACCGGAGCCGGAACGAGTCCTCCGAGGGCTACGCTCGCCGCAGTGCACTCCCCGGCGTTCTGGGTGAGCTTGGCCGCGGCTCCGATCACCGCGTAGCGCGAGGCAGGGTGGGCGAACTTGGCATATGCCGATCCGTCGCCCGGGCCTCCGGCAGGCAGCTCGATTGCGGTAAGGACCTCGTGCTCGCCCAGTGCCGTGGACATGAGCCCTTCGAAGAAACCGGATGCGCCAACCTTCCGCTCCCCGGAGGCCCCCTCCATTACGAAGTCCGCGCCTAGGCACGCCAGCACGGCAGGGAGGTCGGATGCGGGGTCCGCATGGGCGACATTGCCCCCGATCGTGCCGCGGTTGCGCACGGCCGGATCTCCGATCATGCTCGCGGCTTCTGACAGCGCGGTGGCCTGCGAGGCGAGAGCCTCTGACGAGGCAAGTTCAGCGTGCGTGGTGAGCGACCCGATCCTGATGGTTCCGGAACCTGCGCTGATCCCCCGGAGGCTGTCGATCCGGCCGATATCGATCAGTGCGGTCGGTGCAGCGAGGCGTACCTTCAGGA
This sequence comes from Bryobacterales bacterium, assembly GCA_965263255.1. Lineage (GTDB taxonomy): Bacteria > Acidobacteriota > Terriglobia > Bryobacterales > UBA6623 > VXMF01. The sequence goes on along the minus strand of CBDHHA010000008.1, from coordinate 2,669,281 downwards.
TCGGGATCAGGCTGTGCCCGCCCGCCAGGACCTTGGAGTCGGAGTGCTCTGCAAGCAGTGCCGCGGCCTCGGCCACGGAACCTGCCCGGTAGTAGTCGAACTCGGGTGCATACATCGCTCAGTTCCTCCCTTGCGCCTCTTGGATGGATCTCCAGACCCGTTCGGGTGTCAGCGGCATGTTGACGCTGGCGACACCGAGCGGCTGCAGGGCGTCGATCACGGCGTTGTAGACAGCCGCGGTCGAGGCGATCGTGCCGGCTTCGCCGATGCCCTTGACCCCCAGGGGGTGGTGCGGTGACGGAGTGACCGTCGAATGGACCTCGATGTCCGGCAGCCTGTCGGCCCTCGGCAGCGCGTAGTCGAGCATCGTACCGGTCAGCAGCTGGCCGTCGTCGTCGTACACGCCTTCCTCCCACATGGCCTGGCCGATGCCCTGCACGATGCCGCCGTGCACCTGGCCCTCCACGATGACCGGGTTGATTTGCGGGCCGCAGTCGTCTACCGCGACGTACCGCTTCAGGTCGACGTTGCCGTTTTCCGGGTCGACTTCGACCACGGCCAAGTGCGCGCCGTACGGGAACACGAAGTTCGGCGGATCGTAGAACGAGGTCGCTTCGAGACCCGCCTCCACGCCCTCCGGCATGTTCCATGCCACGTTCGCCATCAGCGCGATGTCCTGGATCGTCTTGCCCGAATCGGGGGAGCCCTTCACGAAGAACTTCCCGTCCTCGTACTCCATGTCCTCCACGGCCGCTTCCAGCAGGTGAGCGGCAATGACCTTCGCCTTGTCGCGGATCTTGCGAGCCGCGAGCGCCAGGGCTGCGCCGCCCACTGCGGTCGTGCGGCTTCCGTAGGTGCCCCAGCCCATCGGAGTGTTGTCGGTGTCGCCATGGATTACCTTGACGTCATCGGGCGACACGCCGAGCTCTCCTGCCACGATCTGGGCGAATGTAGTCTCCTCGCCCTGCCCGTGGGGGGACGCGCCGATCATGACGTTGACCTTCCCGCTCGGGTGGAACCGCAGGATCGCGCTCTCCCACAGGCCGCCCTGGAAGCCGATTGCGCCGGCCACCTGGGACGGTCCCAGTCCGCAGATCTCCACGTACGTCGACAGGCCCAGCCCGATGTAGCGTCCTTGCTTCCGCGCCGCGGCCTGCTCGGAACGCAGGGCCTCGTAGCCGGCTTCGCCAAGGAGCTTGGAAAGGGCGCCGTCGTAGTCGCCGCTGTCGTAGGTGAGGCCCGTCGCGACATCGTGGCCGTCGTCGAACTTGGGGATGAAGTTCTTGCGCCGGACATCGGCCGGATCCATCCCCAGCTTGGACGCGAGAAGGTCCACGAGCCGTTCGACCATGAACGTGGCTTCGGGCCGGCCGGCGCCGCGGTAGGCCTCCACCGGAGTCGTGTTGGTGTACAGGCCGTACACGTCCTCGTGGATCGCTGGAATGTCGTAGACGCCCGAGAGCATCAGCCCGTGCAGGATGGTCGGGATACCGGGTGCCGCCGTCGACAGGTATGCGCCCATCCCAGCCCACACGGTTGCGCGCAGGCCCGTGATGCGGCCGTCCTTGGTGGCGGCCAGCTCGATTTCCTGGACGTGGTCCCGGCCGTGGGTCGTCGCCTGGTAGTTCTCGCTGCGGGTTTCTGCCCACTTGACCGGCACGCCGAGCTTCTTCGAGCAGAAGACGGTGATGAAGTCAGCCGGGTAGACGGCGATCTTGCTTCCGAAGCCGCCTCCGACTTCGGGCGCGATCACCCTCAGCTTGTCCTCGGGCACGCCGATTACCAGCGAGCAGAGGAATCGCACGATGTGGGGGTTCTGCGTGGTATTCCAGAGCGTCAGCTCGCCCGTGGTGGGCTGGTAGCTGGCCAGTGCGGCGCGGGGCTCCATCGCATTGGGAATCAGGCGCTGCTGGACAATCGTCTCCTTGACGACCACTTCGGCGTTGCTGAACGCCTCTTCGATGTCACCGCCACCCGTCACGGTCCAGTGGAACGCCTGGTTCCCTTCGATCGCGTCGTGCAACTGCGGCGCTCCGTCGGACGCGGCTGCCTTGGGAGTGACAACGGCATCCAGCGGCTCGTAATCGACCTCCACGAGGTCCACCGCGTCGTGCGCTTGCTCTCGTGTCTCGGCGACTACCACCGCCACGATGTCGCCCACGTAGCGGACGGTGTCCTTGGCAATGCAGTGGTAGTCGGCAATGGAGAGCCCGGAGTCAGGGAGCAGCCAAGCGCACGGCGCGGGAGCGATCTCACCCTCGGTGTCGGCGTGCGTGAACACTGCGACGACGCCGGGAGCTTCGGACGCAGCCGACGCGTCGATGCCGTTGATCCTGGCATGGGAGTACGGGCTCCGCACCATGGCAGCGTGCAGCATCCCGGGAAGGACGATGTCGTCGGTGTACTTGGCCGTGCCGGTGATCAGCCGCGGATCCTCCCGGCGGCGGATGCCGGAACCGAATGTCGAGGCGCTCATTGGGCACCTCCCGTCGCGGCGTCGCGAACGGCCTTGACGATGTTCTGGTAGCCCGTGCAGCGGCACAGGTTGCCCTCCAGACCGTGACGGATTTCCTCGTCGGACGGATCCGGGTTGCAGCGCAGGAGCTCGTGGGAGGCCATGATCATGCCGGGCGTGCAGAACCCGCATTGCAAGCCGTGCTTGTTCCAGAAGGACTCCTGGAGGGCGTGCAGCCCGTCGTCGCCGGCCAGCCCCTCGATCGTTGTGATCGAGGCGCCGTCGGCCTGGACGGCGAGGCAGGTGCAGGACTTGGCCGAGACTCCGTCCATCAGGACGGTGCACGAGCCGCACTGGCTCGTGTCGCACCCCACTTTCGTACCAGTCAAGCCGAGTACGTCGCGGATGAAATGGACCAGCAGCAGCCTTGGTTCGACATCCCTGTCGTAGCGGCGGCCGTTGATCGTGATGCTCACGGGGATCTTCACCGATTCGTCTCCTTTCCGTGCAGCGGTGGCGAGGCGGTTGGCCGCGCCCGAACTACCAGCGAGATTGTATACCACCGGCGCCCGGGGCGTTGATCTAGCGGCTCGTCAATGCTCTAGTCCTTGGCACGAGCCACTGCGAGTCCGCCCGCGCGCGGTCGAGCCGTTGCTCATCGGGCACTACTTTCGATGCCGCGAGCGAGAGGCAGCTCCGACTCCTGGCAAACGAGAGGATGCGACGCAAGAACTGACCGACCTTGGAGGCCTCGTGCCTCGCCTAGGCGGAATCGGCTTCGGGTGGCTGGCCGGTGTCCGGCGCCGAACCAGCAGCTCCCGCCTGTGCCATGACCGGTCTCTGGATGAATAGGTTGTTGGGGTAGTAGATGATGTTGCCAGAATCGTCCCGCATGACTACTTGCAGCAGATTAATGTCAACGATGACACCCTCTATCCCGCTGTCGTTCGAATCCAGCACTTGGACTCGATCGCCCAGTCGCGCCCTGTAGGCAAAGAAGATAACTATGCTTGCAGTGATGTTGCTGAGGATGGACCACTGAGCGAATAAGCCGACCCCGAGAACCGCCACGATGGATGAAGCGAACAAGAGCACGCTGCCTTGGTCGATTCCCCACACCAAGAGCAGAGACAAGGCCGCGACAACGGTGAGCCAGAAGCCAAAGACCTTCGCAATCCAGAACGCGCGCTGGGGTGCGGCCCTTCTCCGTTCGCCCTGGCGTGCCAGCCAGCGGTTCACCAGACGGGACGCAACAAACCAAGCGGCAAGGATGCCGGCGCTGAGCCCCACCTCAGCGATCACGGCGCTGAGTCCTCCCTGCGGCACCCGATTGGTCCTGCCCGCCGGCGCGAGGGAAGGCTTCGGCCCGCCAGACCCTCGGGGGATGGTTCGCTTGCCCCATGCCGGACATGAGATTCACAGGTCTCGGCGGCATCGGGGATGCATTCCCGCAGATCCGAGCGGCCGCCGGTACAATCGAGCACTATTCCGTGAGTACTCGATTTTCAGGGCATCTACCTTTTCAGCCCAGTCTATCGGATTCTCCGACCCCTCCGGAATCGCACCCCACCCATCAGGGGCGGAGACCCGGCGCCGAGGCTATGGCTTCCGCGAATACCTGACCGTTCGTCGCGAGGCCGTCCGACCAGCCAGCCCCCGCACCCTGCTAAAGCAGCTCGTTTCCTACGGGCTTGGAGTCGAGCCACGCACGGTCCTGGCTGCTGTCCGGGCGGGTCGTGTCGCACTGCGCAAGGAGTTCTTCCAAGGAGTGTTGTGGTTTCCGTGCCATGACCAGGCGCCCGCTTTCAAGTCCGGTGTGTTGCCGTGTACCGACACAGAGCTCCAGCAGCTCGAGCAGCTTCGGTGGTACCGCGATCATCAACGAGCCTCCGATCCTTCGCAGTCTGGTCATATGCACGGCTGCTCCCAGAATCATATCTCGGTGAAATCCAAGTCCCGCTGGGCAATGGTCTGCAAGCAGGGCATCCGTTGGCTGGCACCACCAAGGCTTCGTAAATTCCGAGACTACAACGCGGCGCGGGCCTGCTGAGTGCCGCACTCTGCGGGCGCAACCCTCCGGCAGCTCCCTCCGGTTCGTCAGTGGCTACGAGCCGCCGGGGGGCATCCCGAGCCAGCCATCAGTGTCCTCCTTGCAGTCACAACATGCTTCCAGAGGCATCTCATCCCTTGGGGGCCGGGGCAGTCGAACCGTCCGCATCTGCGAAGGCGGTAGGGCGCTCCCGCAACCGAAGGAGCTGGCCCGCGGGGCTGGTCAACTCAGAGGTGCCGGCTGCCGTCACATACTTGCCCGTTTGGTGGTGGGGGCCCGAAGCAAGGTGCATCTGCTTATCGCGACGGCAGGGCACTCGTGAGACTGCCCACTTGTAGGCATCCAGATCGGGATTGGCCCAGCTTCCGTCCTGCCCGATCGAGTCCGGGTTGAGTAGACTGCCGGAACGGTTCGAGATCCAATCGCTTCCAGCGAGCACCAATTGGATGGAAGCTGCCAGCAGCCACTGGTGTTCGCCAGACGCTGAGCATTGTCGCGCTCGATCCCGTCCTTCAGTGCGAGCTGATTAGTCCCCTATCGCTCTGCCGTAGCGATCAATCAGTGGATGCGGCGGTGACTTCACGAGAGGCTGCTGACATCGCAGGCGAGCCGGAACCCTAACTTCCCCATGGCCGCACACGCAGGTGACAGGGCCAGCGTCCCAGTATCGGGCAGCTCGTGACCAGGTGCCCGCCGGATAGTATGGACTCTGCATCCACATGAGCACCACTCGAAACGCCAAGCTACGCGAGTACTCGATCTCCCAAGCTCGTCGGTGTCTTCCCTCGTTGATTCGAGATGCCGAGGCAGGTGAGGCCGTGAGAATTACACGCCGAGGCCAACCTGTTGCGGTCATTCTTGGCCAACGTGCGTTCGAGAGGCTGGTACCGGTCCGGCGGGACTTCGGTGGGGCCTACGAGGAGTTCTTGAGGTCCCGAGACCTTGAAGGATCTGACATCGACCCCGATGAGCTGTTTCGCGGCGTGCGTGGCAAATCGAGCGGGCGCGAGATCTCGTTGTAGTTGGTGAAGTACCTCCTTGACACGAAGTACCGGAGATGCAGGTTGGCGAAGGCGTTGCGTGCGACGGATCCGGTTGCCGCTTCCTAGTCCGGCATCACAAGCGAATGCCGTTGGGCAGGCGAGCACGACACGAAGGCGCTGGGCGGGCGACCGCGCTTGCTCGCTCGGAGCGATCAACTAGGCTCGAACTTAGCTGTGGCCTCGGCAGAGTACTCGATGGGGCCGGAAATCGTGCTGCCGTCCTGCGGTCCCCTCGCTCGCAGTGTGCCTGTCGTTGCGCCCAAGATTCCTCGGTCGGGGCCCCTCTGATTCGACCGCGCCGGAGTCTAGCCGACCGGCGCGGATCCAATTCGGTTTGGCCTGGATGACCGCCAGCGATTCGGTCTGATCAATGGCCCGCCTCCCGGAGTTCGCGTGAATCCTGGTGTGCAACAATCGGTGAGCCGAGCCGGATGGCTAGCGGCAGCGACCCGCAGGGTCCGGTCAGACCGGCCCGCAATTCCATGAGCGCGCAAAGGTTCGGATCCCGGTGGACCATGATGCTGGCCATGCTCGGCATGGCCGTCGGCACGGGCAATATCTGGCGGTTCCCGAGGATCGCTGCCAAGAACGGCGGCGGGGAATTCCTAGTCGCCTGGATTGTCTTCCTCTTCCTGTGGTCGGTGCCCTTGATCCTCCTGGAATTCGGCATGGGCCGGAAGACCCGCTCCGGACCCGTTCGGGCTTTCGTCAGCCTGGCGGGGCCAGGCTGGGCCTGGACGGGAGCGATGGTCGTCTGCGTCTGCTCCGGAATCCTCTGCTACTACTCCGTCGTCGCAGGCTGGACGGTCCGCTATGCGGTGGCTGCGATTGGAGGCGGGCTCTCGTCCCCGGCGCCCGGAGCTTTTTGGACGGACTTCACGTCCTCTGGCCTGCCCGCTGTCTGCCACGCAGTGATGCTGGGGGTGGCCGTCCTCATCGTGGGGAAGGGGGTCTCGGCGATCGAGCGAGTCGCGAACGTGCTGATGCCAGCGCTCATTGTGCTCGTGCTTGTCCTCGTCGGGCGAGCGCTGACGCTGCCGGGCGCTTCCGACGGCATCGAGTACCTGTTCAGTGTCGACTGGAGCGGTCTGGCGAATGCGCGGATCTGGATCGAGGCGCTGACGCAGAATGCCTGGGACACAGGTGCCGGTTGGGGCTTAGTGCTCTGCTACGCGGCCTACCAGCGCGAGCGAGACGACACGGCGCTGAACAGTTTCGTGCTGCCGGCCGCGAACAACGCCATTAGCCTGCTCGCGGGAATCATGGTCTTCTGCACGGTCTTCTCGGCCGTCCCGGCGCTCATGGACCGCGCCGCCACCGATCCTGCCCAGCTCAGCGGCCTGGGTTCGCTCGAGCAGGCGGTTCGCGACGGGCAGCCGTTCTCGTCGCAGTTGCTTCAGGACACGGTCTTCTCGGAAGGTAACGCGGGTATCACCTTCATCTGGATGCCCGAGCTGTTCCGTTCGATGCCGCAGGGCGGCTTCTTCATGGCGCTGTTCTTCGCGGCGCTCGCCTTCGCGGCGTTTACCAGCTTGATGGCGATGGTCGAAGTGGCCACACGCACGTTCGAGGATGCGGGAATCGACCGCCGAAAAGCGATTAAAGGTATAGCCGCCGCCGGGTTCCTGATCGGGCTGCCGTCGGCGCTCAACATGAATGTCCTGGACAACCAGGACTGGGTCTGGGGAGTTGCGTTGATCCTGTCCGGCCTGTTCTTCGCGCTTGCGGCGGGGCGCTATGGGGCGCGGAAGCTGCGCGAAGAGACTCTCAACCACGAGCATTCGAACATCAGGATCGGCTCTTGGTGGGACTTCGTCATCCGGACCGTCGTCCCGTTCGAGGCTGTCGCCTTGACGATCTGGCTCCTGTACCAGTCGTGGCAAGACAATCCCGACGGCTGGTTGGTTCCGTTTGGCGCGGACCATGTCTTCAGCGTTGGAACGGTGCTGCTCCAGGTCGGTGTCGTGGCCTTTGTCCTCTTCCTGTGCAACCGAAGGCTGGCTGATTCCGTGCGGCAGGGGGACCAGTCCGCTTGAGGGTCCTCGGGCCCAGCCATATCGCCCGGGCCTTGCCGATGGCAAAGGCCATCCGGGCCATGCGCGAGGCATTCGCCGCCCATGCCCGGGGAGATCTACGGGCGCCGGCCCGAACCGTCCTGGACACCGGGCCGGATTCCGAAGCGACGCTTGTCATGCCTGCGGCGCTAGACGGACACGATGATCCGCTTCTGGTTGTCAAGGTTGTCTCGGTGTTTCCCTCGAACCGGCGGCGCGGCCTGCCCTCGATCCACGGCACGGTCCTGGCGGTCGATGCCGGCACGGGTGTTCCGCGAGCCTTGCTGGATGGCGCGTCATTGACGGCGATCAGGACAGCCGCAGCGTGTGGCCTCGCAACCGACCTGCTGGCTCGGCCGGACAGCCGCGTGCTGGCTGTGTTCGGCAGCGGCGTTCACGCCCGGACGCAGGTGGAGGCAGTGCGGGCCGTGAGGGCGATCGAGGATGTCCGTCTATTCAACCCGAACACCGACTCGGCCCGCGCCATGGCTGCGGAACTCGCGGCCCTGAAGGGTAAGGTCCGAGCAGTCGAATCGCCTTCCGAGGCTCTGGACGGAGCGGACATCGCTTGTTGCGCAACCACTTCCGTGGAGCCTGTGTTCGAGGATTGCCACGTGCCGGACGGGCTTCACATCAATGCGATCGGTTCCTTCAAGCCCGAGGACCGGGAACTGCCTACAGCGACCGTGGTTCGGTCCCGGGTTGTCGTCGATGACAGGGAGTCAGCGCTGGAGGAGGCAGGCGACCTGCTGATGCCCATGGACGAGGGGCTGATCGATGCGGGGCACATCCATTGCGCGCTGGGAGACTTGGTCCTCGATCAATGCGAGGGCCGGTCATCCGCCTCCCAGCTCACCTTCTTCAAGTCCGTAGGCTTGGCGGTCCAGGATGTCTTCGCCGCACGGGCCGCGCTGCGCGAAGCCGGGCGACTCGGCCTCGGCGATGAAATCCGCTGGTAGCGCTAATCGACCACTACGACGGGATCCCCCAGCACTTCCGGGAGGGGCTCCACGCCCAGACCGGGCATCGTTGGTGCGGCGAGCCGCCCTCGCCGTTTCCGCGGCGGCTCCGTCGCCGTGCTGACAGTCAGGTAGCTGTTGAAATCCGTTGACGTGAAGAGAAACCGCGGTGGCGTGCTGTGGGCGAGATGAGCGATGGCGGCCGTCGTGAAGTCGCCACCCCACGTGTCCTCGACCGTCATTGCGATGCCCAATGAGACGCAGAGGTCGCGAACCTGCCTCGCCTTAGTCAGCCCCCCCAGCTTGCTGATCTTGAGATTGATCACGTCCATCGCGCTGTCCCCGCTCGCGCGCAGGAGCGCTCGGACACTGTCGATCGACTCGTCGAGCACGAACGGATGCCGGGTATGGCGGCGGATCGAAAGGCACTCCTCGTAGGCAAGGCAGGGCTGCTCGATGTAGACGTCGATGTCCCGGACTGCCTGCACCACGCGCATCGCGTCGTGCATGAGCCAGCCTGTATTGGCATCGGCGATCAGCCGGTCCCCGGGTCCCACGATTTCTGCGGCCGCCCGAATCCGCTCGATGTCCTCAGCAGGGTCGCCGCCGACCTTGAGCTGGAACCGCGTGTAGCCTTCCGCCATGTGCGTGGCCACGAGATCCGCCATCCGCCCCGGGGACTCCTGGGAGATTGCCCTGTAGAGGACGAAGTCGTCCCCGTAGCGGCCGCCGAGGAGGTGGCAGATCGGCAGGCCGGATACCTTGCCGAGGATGTCCCAGCAGGCGACATCGATGGGTGACTTGACGTAGGGATGGCCCTTCAGCGCTGAGTCCATCGCGCCGTTGACGACCTCGAGCTGAGTGGGGTCGAGTCCGAGCAGGCTCGGCCCGATCTCGGCGATGCCCGATCGCGCTCCTTCCGCGTACGCCGGCAGGTATGCCGGTCCAAGCGGGCAGACTTCGCCGTACCCGGTGATGCCTTCGTCGGTGTCAATCTGCACGAGGGTGCTGTCAAAGACAGAGACGGTGTTGCCGCCTGACCAGTTGTACGGCCCTTCCACCAGCGGCAGGTCGACCTGATAGGCGCTGATCCTCTCGATGCGCAACGCTGCGCTCCTCTCCTAGGCTCCCGCTCGACCCTGCTGAGCCCGCTCTCGAAGCGAGAAGAAGACAGTTCCTGCGACGAAGTACACGAGTGTCGGGATCGTCAGCTGCGCGTGCATCGCGTCCAGGGCTGCGTCGTATCCGTCCGGCGTAGCTTGAAGGACGCAGTATCCCAGCCAGAGGCATGAGCCGAGTGCGAGTGCAGCTACGGCGCCGGACACCAATTCCAGCCAGGTTCGGGCAGGACGGGAAGCGGCTGCATCAGTCACTTCGTGTCTGGCCTGCTCCTGCGGACCTGAGTCTCCCCCATCAGCGGTATCGGCTGCGCCCATGGCCCTGGCAAGGAACCAGTAGGCGACCATGGCGAATCCGTATACCGGGAGGAATAGGTAGAAGAGGTGCACGATGCCGGCTCGCTCGAGGCCGATTGCAAGAGCAACCGAGAGGCCCCACGCCAGCAGCGCGGCCCAGTTCAGATTCCTTCCCTGGGCACTCGCCCAGTACTGCCTGAGCCCGGTTCGCGGGAATATCCAGTGCTCGGTCACGACGATCGCACCGATCGGTGAGATCAACAGTCCATAGATCGCCACGTAGTCCAGCAGGCCGGTGAACACGAACGGGAAGCAAGCGATGACCGTTGTCACGATGCCCGCGACCAGGGTGACCTTCGCACGGGACCAGTTCGGCGTCACGGCCTGCAGCGCCAGTCCCACTCTGTACAGCGTCGGGTTCGACGTGGTCCACCCGGCAATCACGACCGCCAGGGCGCCGACCCAGCCCAGCGCCTGGTAGCCGACTTCGCCGGCATCGAGTTCGACCAGCTGGCGGCCCATCAGCAGCGCAGCCCCCGCTCCCATCAAGCCGGCGCAGATCCAGGCGAGGTAGTGGCCTAGGAACATCCCGAACGAAGAGAAGAGCCCGTAGGAGGACTTCCGTGCGAACCGGAAGACGGCCATGTCGGACAGCGCGCCGTGCATGCCGAGATTGCAGATCCACGCGAAGGCAGCGACCTTCCAGAACCCCATCGGCTCGCTGCCGTCAGGCGTCTGGCCTGTCCACACGGTGCGCCCGGCCATTTCGAAGAAGCTTCCCCCTCCGGCGGCCGCGAACAGCTCCGGTAGGACAGCGATCGCGCCCACGATGAACATCAGAAACATCCACGGCGAGCACACCGTTGCGAATGTGGCCAGCTTCTTGAATCCAAGGACAGCCAGCGTCACCACCACGGCGCCTACTACAAGCACCACGAGCACGAATCGGAAGTCGGTCGGGTACCAGTTCAGCTGGGGCGGGATGCCGAACGGTATTCGCACGGCCGAGGCGGAAACGGTGATCATGCAGCCCGCCATGATCGAGTACAGCAAGGCGTTGACGACATTGTTGATTGACGTCAGGTGGGGCCCGCCGATCTTGCGCAGGTACCAGTACAGGGTCAGGCGCGTGTCGACCGCGATCGGTGCGCAGACAAGGGTCCATGTGAGCACCGCCATCAGGTTGCCGATCACCAGGCCTAGGAAGATGTCCTGAACGCTCGCTCCCCAGTTGACGAACGTCACCCCGATGACAAACTCGGTGGCCGCGACGTGCTCGCCGGCATACGCCCCCGCAAAGTAGCCCGGCCCGAGCAGGCGTGACTTCGGAATCGGCTCCCGGTCGTATTCGTACAGGAAATCGGGGTCGTGACTGGCTGTGGCGGCCTGTGCTGTGTCCATGGATTGGGCTTCTTTCTTGGCGATCTTGTTACCGCTGGCTGAGGACTTGCCGCTCGTAAGCGCGGATCTCGCTGATCCAGGCCGACTCCTCGGGAACGTCCTGCGCGGCGCAGTAGTGATCCCACACGGCGCCGAACGGCATCGTGAGCAGTTGCTCGTGCATGGCGAGACGGCCCGTATAGTCCCCGTCCCGCTCCATCTCGCGGAGCGCCTCGATAGGTTCGAGCAGGGCGAGCAGTAGGCCCTTCAGCATGGCCCGGGACCCGATGACCCACGCGGCAACGCGGTTGATGCTGGCGTCGAAGAAGTCCAGGCCGATATGCACCCTGGACAAATAGCCGCCCCGAACCAGCTCCTTCGCGATCTCCCGCAGTTCGTCGGAGAGGATGACCACATGGTCGCTGTCCCAGCGAACTCCCCGGCTCACATGGAGCAGCAGGCGGTCGACCCAGAGGAGGACGGATGAAATCTTGTCGGATACCACCTCCGTCGGGTGGAAGTGGCCGGCGTCCAGGCAGAGGACCTTCCCGCGGGACACCGCATAGCCGAGATAGAACTCGTGGGAGCCGACGACATAGCTCTCGGACCCGAGCCCGAAGAGCTTGCATTCGACAGCGTCCAGGTTGTGCCGGCCGTCGAGCGGCTCGCTGAAGACCTCGTCCAGCGATTCGACCAGCCTCTCCCTCGGTGCGCGCCGGTCTGCCGGGAGATCCTTGAAGCCGTCGGGGATCCAGACGTTGGTTACGCACGGTATCCCGAGCGCCTCGCCGAATGACGCTCCGATTCTCCGGCACGCCCTGCCGTGCTCGACCCAGAACCTGCGGATCCCGGCATCCGCGTGAGCGAGCGTGAATCCGTCATCCGCCTTGGGGTGGGCGAAGAACGTGGGGTTGAAGTCGAGGCCGAGGCCCCGGTCGCTGGCCCAGTCGCGCCAGGTCCCGAAATGCTCCGGCTCGAGCGTGTCTCTCGCCACCGCTCGGGAGCCGGTCTCCGCATAGATCGCGTGCAGGTTCAGCTTGTGCTTGCCCGGGATCAGCGAAAGGGCCTTCTCAAAGTCCGCGCGTAGCTCGGGTCCGGATCTCGCCCGTCCCGGATAGCTGCCTGTGACCGCAAGCCCCCCGCCGACTTCCCCGTCGCATCCTTCGAACCCGCCAATGTCGTCGCCTTGCCAGCAATGTATCGACAGGCAGACCGAGGCAAGGGTCTGCAGTACGGAGTCGCAGTCAATGTCGAGGCTTGCGTAGCGCTCTTTGGCCAGAGCGTATGCCGACTCCGCTGACAAGATGCACACAAGAATAGCGGATGATGCTCCCGCTTCCAGTCAGTAGGCCCGCGGGGCCGGAAGACTCTCGGTCGCTCCCCCCCTCGCCCCACGGGTCTTGGGCGCTCAGTGGCCACTTGGCATGGAACCGTAGGGGGTGCCTGGTTTCGCCGCGCTGAACGACGGTCCGACGGCTGGCTGTCAGGGATTCTCATCGGGTGTCCGCAGCGTCTGTTGGCAGTGTGAGGCACTGCCTTACAGGAGGTAGCGCCAAGGCCTGCCCTCATCCACACTGCTCGTCACGGATCGCTAGGTGCCTCCAAATTGTGCTTGTAGGTGAAATCGCCGCCGACCGGGATGACTAGAGCAAGAAGATCCTGCGGTTTGTTGCGACTTTGCTACCGATCCCGCGGTCAGCCCGGCACATTCGCTGCACACACCGCTCTCGAAATCTGATCCGCAACAGGTTGCTGCGTAGGCGAGGGCCTAAGGGTTGTCCCGGTCGACGCCACAACGTAAGCGGCGCAGATCCGATGTCCAGTGAAACCAAGGTCTCCTTGCTCCTCCTCTGCGTTAAGATAGCTTTGTTGCAGTTTTTCTGACAAATTGAGTTGGAGACCAAGACATGCGCGGCCTCTGCCGTTACATCATGGACCATGCCGAGGCTCTGCCGGAGGCGACGCCTCTGCGTGCGGCAGCCCTGCTGCACCTTGGTAGCCGGGCCGCAGTCGACCAGGCGTTGTCGCGCCTCGCCCGATCCGGCGCTTTGATGCGCATTTGCCAGGGTGTCTACATGCGCCCGATCGAGACCCGGTTCGGCCTTCGAGCGCCCAGTGTGGGCAAGGCGCTGGACGCGCTGTCGAACATGTGGGGCGAGACGATCGTGCCGTCCGGCGGGGCGGCGGCCAACCTCCTGCGCCTGACCTCGCAGAATCCAGTGCGTGCGGTCTACCTCACCTCCGGGCCCAATCGCCGCCTGCACTTTGGAGCATCCCTTGTCGAGCTGCGTCACGCGCCGCGCTGGCAACTTGCGGCGCCCCACCGCAAAGCGGGACAGGTTATCCGTGCCCTAGCATGGCTTGGTCCAGCAGAGGTGGAGGACGGCCTCGAAGCGATTCTCCCGACTCTTTCCCCTGCGGACCGGGACGAGTTGGCGGCCGCTCGGGCCACCATGCCCATCTGGATGGCAGAGCCGCTGAGCGCGCGCCTTCCGCATGGCTGAACACTGGTACCAGGACCTCTCGCCCAAGCATAGGCGTGAGGCGCTTCAGGTGGCGGAACGAAGTGGTAAGCACAAGGCTCATCTTCTTGAGAAGGATATCTGGGTCGTGGCGACCCTCAGCGCTTTGTTCCAGGCCCCATTTGCTCGCCATCTAGTCTTCAAGGGGGGCACGTCGTTGTCGAAGGCATGGCGTGCGATTCGCCGGTTCTCCGAAGACATCGACATCACATACGACATCCGGGCGTTCGCACCGGACCTGGTTGCCGGCGCGGGCCCCGAGACACTGCCGCCCACGCGTAGCCAGGAAAAGCGCTGGACGCGTGCAATTCGCGGGCGGCTCGGCGAATGGGTCCGCGACCAAGCCCTCCCGATTGTTGACGAAGGGCTCTCCAATGCCGGGTTCGTGGCAGATTGCCGCGTCGAAGCGGAGCGCCTCTATGTCGCCTACGAACCAATCTTCGAGGCAAGCAGTCTCGTATTCCCGGAAGTTATCGTCGAGTTCGGAGCACGGTCGACAGGTGAGCCGCACGCGAAGCGGCCCGTCGTGTGCGATGCGATGGCCTATCTTCCCGATCTGAAGTTCCCGCAGGCGCACCCCACTGTAATGCTGGCGGAACGGACTTTCTGGGAGAAGGCGACCGCTGTGCATGTCTTTTGCCGCCAGGAACGCCGCCGTGGCGAGCGCCAGTCTAGGCACTGGTACGATCTCGCTCGCCTCGACGAAGCGGGCATTGCAGGGAACGCCCTGGCGGACCGCACTCTCGCGCTCTCGGTTGCACGCCACAAGGCCATTTTCTTCGTCGAGAACGATTCCCGCCGCAACCGGATCGACTATGAGGCAGCGGTCTCCGGCGACCTGCAATTGGTTCCTACCGGTATGGCGCATGCCATGCTCGCCGACGACTACGCGAGAATGCTTGCCGGTGGCATGCTCCTCGACGAGAACGAGCCATTCGACTCGCTGATGGAACGTTGCGCCACAATCGAGGCCACGGCGAATGATGTTTGACTCAACGGTCTCAGCAGTAGTCCCTGCCCCAGAGTGGATGCCATGCATGGAGCCAGAGTCGAGGCAACTTGCGTCTTGTTCGCTCTTGGCTGCTGGGGATTCAGACTTACTGATTCGAACGAGCTGTCGAGACAGAATTCCTATCCGAGGATCGGCCCGTGGAAGTTGGGGTTAGTCAGCCGCGAGCGGCTGCGACCGCCCGGTAGTGCGAATGAGTGTCCCGCAGCCGCTCGCACCGCCGGGGGTCAGCTATCGCCAGTATCCGATTCCGCTGGTTCGGACTGTACTGTGGCGCAGCCCGTGGCCCTGAGCAGCAGTGCGGGATCAGGGCCGGCTCCGCTCCGCACCTTCACTGCCTGCAGGACTCGTCGCTCGGAGGTGGAGATGACGTAACACGTGTCGCTGCTCTGCGCGCCTGTGGTCGCGGTAGAGTCGTCGTGCACTTCCAGTGAGACGGCCCGCCCGGGGAGCCCGATGCGACTGACCTCCTGCATTGCCTCGATGTCAGCGAAGCCGACCGCTCCGTCATAGAGCCCCTAGGGCATTGGTTCTCTCATCGCCAGTTAGACCGCAACGCACTAGTCCGACGGGTGTCGCGATCTCTCCGAGGACGGCCCAGTCTGTCGTGTCGATCACAACGATCTTGTTGCCGTCGCGATGCCCTACGTACAGCCGCGATCCGCCTGTGTTCAAGACTGACCCTCCCGGGAGGTCGCCCGTCTTGAGCATCTCGCGGCTGCTGGTTGCTAGGTCGATCTCGGCGACCGTTCGGGAACGAGCGTTGGACACGTAGGCAGTCGTGCAGTCGGGGCTGCAACGCACGATGTGCGGCGTCTGGCCTCCTGTCGGGTACTCCTTCTCGACTTGCCTCTCCTCGACATCGACCAGCAGCAGCTGGTCGGGGTTCTCGCTCGTGACCAGTAGGGTCCCGTCCTGGCACAGGTCGATTCCTTGGGGGCGGTGCCACTTCCCCAAGTCCACTTCGCCAATCCTATCCCGGGATTCCAGGTCAATGATTGAGATCTTGTTTCCGCCAGCGCCGGCTTTCTCGATCTGCATCACGCCGTTGTCGGTCATGTATAGCCTGCTCCCATCGGGGGACCGCACGAATTCGTGGGGATGATCGCCGACGGGAATTTCGTGCAGCAACTCGCCCTCAAGCGACTACCACGCCAATGACTTCGCCGCCTTCTGAGAAACCAGCAGGCCGGCATTGGGCACAGCGTCTGGCTGCGGGGATTCCCCACCAGGGCTTTGGCATCCGAATAGGAGCGCCGATGCCAGTAATGCCGCAACAATTCTCACGGGAGTGTCCCTCCTGCCTAGAACTGTGGTCCGATTCTAGCTCTCGAGCGGCCCCGGGAAAGCGCTGGAAACTTCGGCAAGCGCGCGGGTGGCCCCTGTCGGGTCGGAAACGAATGACCGTTCAGGATGGTCGGACGAGTTAGTGCCCTTTCGGCGTTTGCGGGCCATTCCAAGCAGGGCAGGGAAGAGACCGGAAAGCGGGATGGTGCACGTGGTGTCGATGGCAACCGGTCAAGCACCACTTCGTGGTCAGGGCCGCTCGCACCACGCAACTCCCACCCAAGCGGGTTCGTGACGGTTCCGAACCTGACCCGGTGAGGAGAGCATGAATTCGCAGCCCGGCTCGGGATGCGTCGACCCACTGGCCGTCAATCCCGCATCTGGCGCGACAGGTAAAGCCCAAGGCCCGCATCACGGATGATTTGTAGCTGCGATTCCAGCCAGTCGATCCGGCTCTCTTCTTGCTGGAGTATGCTCTCGATCAGTTCTCGGGAGGCATCGTCCTCCCGCTCTACGCAGACTTCAATGCCGGCATTGGCGCAACCGGCCGTGTCCACTGACAGCTGGCGGTCGTTCTCGTGCATTTTTCCAACGTCGGTCCCGATGCGTAGCGCATATGTGTCCCGGAGGTTCGGCATTCCCTCGAGGAACAGGATCCGGTCGACCAGCCGCTCCGCATGGACCATGTTTCGGATGGACGCCTTGCGGATCCGCTCCGCGATTTCCTCGTAACCCCAGTCGAGGCACATGCGGGCGTGCAGGAACGACTGGTTGATGGCTGTGAGTTCGTACTTGAGAAGGCGTCGCAGCACCTCCGAGACTTTCGGATTGCCCTTCATGTTGCGGCCCCCCCTCCTATTCCACCATCGCCGAGGCGGCGGGTCCAACTGCGAGCCTCGGGCCCACCTACACTAAGTGCGGCTTGGCCCTACGAGGAGAGCGGCGGGACCCCTCGCAGCTGGCTCTCCGGGCTCTCCAGCTGCCAGGCATTGCGTGTCGCCGCGGGGCATGACCAGCCCCGGCTCCCGGTGCGGTGGGTTCACTCGGCGAGAAGGGTATTGGCAGCGTTGGTTCACCCTGCGGTGGATTGGCGCGCGCGGAAGGCGTCAGGGGGTCGTGATTCTCCCTGCTTGGCCTCCCTGTTGCGAGAGTTCCCGGAATCTTCGCATCCAGGAAGCGGACCGGTCTCCGAGGCCGAGCCGCCTATACACGCCAGCGAGCGCGTACACGATCGTGGCGTCGTTCGGTGCGAGCCTAGACGCTGTCTCCAGCGCTGCCGCCGAGGCCTTCAGGCTCCCTCTCTTGCTCAGCACGAGGCCGAGTTCGTGGTGGGCGGGCGCGTTCCTGGGATCAATGCTCGCGGCAGTCCTGAGGGATGCCTCCGCCTGGTCCAGTTTCCCGAGGTCGTGCAGCAGACTGCCGAGATGGAAGTGTGGCCAGGGCGACTCTGCAGGCTCGGACACGCTGATCGTGACTGCCTTCCGGTACGCCGCTTCTGCTTCGTCGGCCCTGCCGAGTCCCTCCTTGCACTGGCCTAGGAGGTCATAGGCCTCTGCGGACCCGCTTCCACCTTCCGTCGCGCGGGAGAGAAGGTCGACACCATCCTGGAATCGCTGGTCGTCGTAGTGCACCCTCGCAAGTGCAATCTGATAGCGCTGCCGGTTCGGGTGAGCTTCCAGCAGGTGCTCCAGTTCGGCCCTAGCCCAGTGCCTCCGCTCCAGGCGCAGGAACGAACTTGCCAGCAGGAATCGGGCCTCGGGGTCTAGCGGAGTCAGCGAGTCGGCGCGTTTCAGGGACGCTGCGGCAGGATAGGGCCTCCCTGCCTGGTAGTGGGCTATCCCCAGGGCCCGCTGCAGCGCGGCATTTTCCGGATTGGCAATTGCCGCCTCGAAGAGCGTCGCTTCCGCATCCCGCCAGGCTCCCGATTCAATGGCTCGCTCTAGGGCTTGAGCCTGACTGCCTCCTAGGCCCAGCCGGAATGGTTCCAGCGCAACGTCCCGCTCGTCAGCGGCGGTAAGGGGCATTGTCAGGGCCAGCGCAATCTGCAAGGAAAGCTTGGGTCCATTCCGCATCAGGCCCAATTCCTATTGCCTCCTATTGCCGCCCGCAGTCCGCCGGTAGTTCCGGATTGATCCGTCGTAGGCCTCCGCACACGCGGCCAGCGGCAGCCTCATCGCCGGCGGCTTCCAGCAGCAGTATCAGCGGCTCGTATGGGCTCACATACCACGGGTCCGCGCGCACAGCCTCCCGGAACGCGCCGATGGCTCTGGCAGCGTCCCCCAGAGCTAGTCGGAGCCGTCCGATCTCGTACCAGGCCTGAGCGTAGTCAGGATAGGCACGGACGGCTGCGTCCAAGTGCCCAAGGGCCGCCTCGATGTCGCCGTCCTCTCTCTCTCTCAGCTCCCGGACGGCGGCGTGGAAGCTGTGCACCACGTTGTCGGGCGCGGCTAGGTGGGAGACGCCAATGGTCTCCCCTTGGTTCTTGCCGAGGCGGTGCAGCACCAATGCCGGAATCCGCGGGTCGAGTGGCAACTCATCCAGATCCAGTGATGCCCGCCGATAGCTGGGCGCTGCAGCCTCCAGGAAGCAATCCGTCTGCCCTGTAGGGGTCTCGAAGACGACAGTTCCAGATGTGCCGGCCATTTCGGAGAAAGTCTCCGAGCCAACGCACTGCAGCCGAACGACAGACGACTCTGGCAATGGCATGCCGTCGTCCGTGACGATGCGGACTTGCACCGAATCCGCCGTCGCAGGGATGGCTGCTAGCAGGCACAAGATGGCCGGGCGGAGACGCATCGGCCCCATCATACTGGGGAGTCCGTGGCGTCCTTGCGTCCACTGCTCTGCGTTGCTGCGCTGACTGTCGTGCAGCCTGCACCCGCACAGAGTTTCGAGGACGTGACGGCGCAGTCCGGCATCGGCTTCCGCCACGCTGCGTCCAAGACGCCGCGCAAGTACCTCCCGGAGACCATGGGAGGGGGCGTTGCGATCCTCGACGCGAATCTGGACGGCTGGATGGACATGCTCTTCGTCAATGGGGCGCAGCTACAGTTCCCACACCCCGAGGGAGCCGAGCCGGACAAGTCCTCGCCGCGGTTCTGGAACCGCCTGTACCTGAACGAGCGCGGCATGCGTTTCCGGGACGCAACCGAGGAGTACGGGCTCCAGGGCAGGGGGTACGGCATGGGGGCTGCCGTCGGGGACTACGACAACGACGGTGACCCGGACCTGCTGGTCACCATGGCCGGGACTGGCAGCGTGCCGGCCGCAGCGCTGTACCGGAACGACGGGGGCCGCTCGTTCACGGACGTTTCCGCGGAGGCGGGCATCGACGTTGGGGGCTGGGCGACCAGCGCGGGGTTCTTCGACGCCGACAACGACGGGGACCTCGACCTGCTGGTGCTTCGGTATCTGAAGTGGCGGTTCGATGCGGACAACCGTTGCGGAATGGAGTCCAGTTACGGACGATCCTACTGCCACCCGGACCTGTTCCCAGCCGAGTCGAACGTCTTGTTCCGGAACAACGGTGACGGCACCTTCTCGGACATTAGCGAGGCTTCCGGGATTGCGGCGCATCTCGGAAAGGGTCTCGGCGTAGCGTTCGCCGATTACGATTCGGACGGATGGATGGACGTGGCGGTCGCGAACGACTCGCACCCTCAGTTCCTGTTCCGGAACCAGGGCGATGGCACGTTCGCTGAAGAGGCCTTGATCGCGGGGACGGCCTACGATGATCACGGGCACGAGTTCGCCGGCATGGGCATACTCTTCCAGGACCTCGACGGCGACGGCCCGCCAGACCTGCTGGTCACAGCCCTATCGCAGGAGCGCTACGCCCTCTTCTTGAACGCAGGCAACGGCCTTTTCGATTACGCGACCGGCCGTTCCGGACTCGGTGCCGCTACGCAATTGCTGGCTGGATGGGGCGTGGCGGCGCTTGATGCCGACGGCGACGGGACGCAGGAAATCTTCCTCGCCAACGGGCATGTGATGGACAACATAGCCCTGTCCCAGCCTCACATCAGCTATGAGCAGCGCCCGCTTCTCCTCAGTGTCATCGGGCGGCGAATATCGGACGTCTCTAAGTCCGCCGGAGACATCTTTGAGAAGCGTTGGGCCGGCCGCGGAGCGGCCGTCGGAGACCTGGATAACGACGGAAGGCCCGACCTCGTTGTTTCGAACCTCGACGGGGCTCCCTACATCGCACGGAACCTGTCAAGTGACGGAGGCCACTGGCTGAGCGTGCGCTTGCGGGGATGCGACAGCAACCGCGATGGGGTCGGGGCCCGACTTGTCCTGGAGCGCGCTTCCGGGCCGACCCAGTACCGGACCGTGAGCCGGAGCGGGAGCTACCTCGCCGCTCGCGACCCGCGCGAATTTTTCGGACTCGGAAGCGATCCCGGGGTGGTCCGCTTGCGTGTGGCCTGGCCCGGAGGCGGCAGCGACGACCTCGAGGGTCTGGCTGCCGGAATGACGCACACAGTGGCCGAGGCGGGTGGCTGTGAGTATCTACCCTGAGCCGCGCTGACGCTGCCAGTGCAAGCTCGTCCGCAGGCCGGAGCAGCCGCCCGCCCCGAACGGCTCCTACAGTACCCGCCACCACGGAACGGCGAAAATGTCCTTCGACATCCACTGCATCTGACTGCCGCCGTGGAGCAGGAGCCCGCCAATGCACGATTGAGGGTATTCCTCTTGGAATGCCCGGAGGCCGCGGGTGTCGGAGTATCCAGGATTCCCTCCGGCCTTGATCTCGACTCCCAGCAGCCGATCGCGGGTCTCGATGACGAAATCGACCTCCAGGTCGGTCGACGTTCGCCAGAACAGCACTTCCGGTGCCGGGACTTGGCCATCACGCCACACCAGCAGGTCACTCAGGACCAGATTCTCCAAATACGCTCCGGTGGGCGTCTCGGAGCCGCTCAGCCAGAGGGCGAGCGCCGGGTCGCTCCAGTACAGCTTCGGGCTCTTGACCAGACGCTTGGTTCGGTTCACCGCGTAGGGCTGCAGGCGGACCAGCTGGAACGAGGCCTCGAGGAGGTTGAGATAGCGCTGTACCGTTGCTCGGGGGATGCGGGTGTCTCGCCCGAGATCGGTCTGGTTGACGACTGTTCCGACCCTAAGGCACACGGCGCGCATCAACCTCCGAAAGTCGACTAGGTTCGTGATGGTGGCCACCGTCTGCAGGTCGCGCTCCAGGTAGGTCCGGACATAGCCGTCGAACCACAGGGCTCGGCCTTCGTTGGCCGGAAGCTCCAGGGCGGGCGTCGGATAGCCGCCCATGCTGGCCTCCTTGCGCCAGTCGCCAGCAGCCGAGGTACGGGATTCAATCAGGCCGGGCCAGTCCTGAGCCGGGGCCGACAGCAGTTCCGTCCACATCCCGGGCGACCCGCCGCCCAGCCGCTCTCCGCGGCTCAGCGGCCATAGGCTGACATACGTGGCCCGTCCAGCCAGGGTCTCGGAGACTCGCTGCATCAGCAGCAGGTTGGCGGAACCAGTCAGAACGAAGCGGCCGTTCTGGCGGACGGGATCGTTGTCCACCGCGCGCTTGACCGCGCCGAGCAGTCCCGGCTCGAGTTGCACCTCGTCCAGTGTCATTCTCGAAGCGCTCCTGACGAGGTCGTCCGGGTCGCGCTGCGCGTGCTCGCGCGTGTCAGGGTCGTCCAGCGTGAGATACAGCCGGTTCTCGAGGAAGGTCTCCGATCGAACCAGAGTGCTCTTCCCGGTTTGGCGCGCACCCATCAGGATGACGACCGGCGACGCGGCTAGGGCGCGCTCCAGCAAGCCGGAAGCGAACCTGGGCAAGTATTGTGCATTGCCCATACCGTGGGCGATTATCGCTCATGTCGTGGGCGATTTGCAAGAGCATCGCGTTGCCGCGCCACCGAGTTGCTGCCCAGTCCGGGAGCTGCGGCACGCTCGGGTGCATTGCGCTGATCCGACTGAGACCGATGGAGGATCCTGCCTGGTTCTGGATGCCTCCGTTCCGTCGAGTCGATTTGCGATGTCGCGACCGGTTCGATCTACGTTGCGCGATTCGCGCCGGTACCGTGCTTGGTGTTGGAGTGCACGGCCGGCAATCTCGACAGCCAGCGTCCGTCTGCGGCTGACCCGCCCCCGTCGAACACTAGCGACCTACTACCGCAGGCCTCTCCTCTCGGGCAGGCAGCGTCTTGGTAGACTCTCGAACGCACCGTGACGCAGCCACGGCCCAAGCTGAAATGCGTATCTTGCTCCTGATCTCCATCCTGCTCTTCCTCGTTCCCGGGTTGGTGCCCGCCGCCTCGCCTCCTCCCAACATCGTGGTGGTCCTGGTCGATGACCTGGGCTGGATGGATCTCGGCTGCCAGGGATCGGACTACTACCGCACGCCGAACATCGACCGGCTTGCCGAGACTGGAATACGGTTCACGGACGGCTACGCGTCCTGCGCGGTATGCTCACCGACCCGGGCCGCGTTGATGACCGGCCGTGCTCCGGCCCGCCTTGGCATCACCGACTGGATTCGCGCAGAGTTCCAGCTGAGCAACCGGCAATGGCCGAATGTCCGCAACCGGTTCGGATATCACCGTCCGGCCGACAGGGAACGCCCGCTGCTGACGCCGGTCAACGAGCTGCAGCTGCCACATGATGAGATCACCCTCGCCGAGCTGCTCAAGCCCATCGGATACGCCAGCGCCTTCATCGGCAAGTGGCACTTGGGAGGTCGTGGGTACCTTCCCGTCGACCAGGGCTTCGACGAGAACTACGGAGGATGGGATTACGGCCAGCCGCCGTCCTACTTCGATCCCTACGTCAACATGCCCCGCCTTCCCATGGGCATTCCGACCCTGGCGCCACGAAGCAAGGGCGAGTACCTGACGGACAGGGAGGCCGACGAGGCCGTCTCGTTCATCGAGCGCAACCGGACCAGACCGTTCCTTCTCTACCTGTCGCACTACGCAGTCCACACCCCGATCCAGGCGAAGAAGGACTTGGTTGCGGAGTACGAAGCTGCCCGCGACGGCAAACTCCAGGACGATCCCGTGTATGCCGCCATGGTGCATAGCGTCGACGACGCCATGGGGAGATTGCTCGACACGCTCGAGCGGACCGGCTTGGCCGACCGAACCTTGATCGTCTTCACGGGCGACAACGGGGGCCTCGACCGTAACGGCCGGCCCACGGAGAACGCGCCGCTCCGCAGCGGAAAGGGCTACGCCTACGAAGGCGGCCTGCGGACTCCTTGGATCGTCCGGTGGCCCGGCGTGACCCAACCCGGATCCGTGTCGGACCAGCCCGTGGCGAGCATCGACCTGCTGCCGACCATCGCCGCCGCCGTGGGTACGCGCCCGCCCGCAGACCGCCCAATCGACGGCGTGGACCTAGGCCCCGCGCTGCGGGGCGGCGATCTGCCCGAGCGCACGCTTCATTGGCACTTCCCGCACTACCGCCACGGCCCCGGCCACGACCCGTACTCGGTCGCCCGCAGGGGCGAATGGAAGCTGATCCGGTTCTACGATCCGCCGAAAGTCGAGCTGTACAACTTGAAATCCGACCTAGGCGAGGAGAATGACCTAGCCGAGGGCGAGCGGGGCAAGGCGGAGGAGATGGAGGCGGCGCTGGACGAAGCCCTCCGCAGCGTCGGGGCGCGCATGCCGGAGGCTCCCTAGTAGCGGTCGGTCAGGCGTTCGCGCGGTCTCCCAGCAACTGGAGGAAGCGCCCGGTCGACGCGATTCCGAGGTGGAAGTTCTTCAAGCTGAACTTCTCGTTCGGGGCGTGGAGCGCGTCGTCCGGGAGGCCGTAGCCCATCAGCACCGTCGGGATTCCAAGGTGCTGCTGGAAGTCGCCGACGACCGGTATTGAACCGCCCGAACGGATGAAGACCGTCTCACGGCCCCAGGTCTGCTCCAGCGCCCGGGATGCTGTCTCGATGATCGGATGATCGGTTGCAGCCAGCGTTGCGGGAGCGCTGTGGATCGGTCGAACCTCGACACGGATGCCCGTCGGCGCGTTGGCTTCGGCGAACTGGCGCATCTTGTCGAGAATGTCGATGGGGTCCTGGTCCGGCACCAGCCGTGCGCTGACCTTCGCGCTCGCCGCAGCCGGAATGACGGTCTTCGCGCCGTTGCCCGTGAAGCCGCCGGGCAAGCCGTGCACTTCGAACGTCGGCCGCGCCCCGATGCGTTCAAAGACGCTGAAGCCCGGTTCTCCAGTCAGAACCGGCGCCCGTACCTCTTCCTTCCGGTACGCCTCCTCGTCGAAACGAATTCTTCCCCAGCTGGACCGCTCCGCCTCGGACGGCTCGCGAACGCCATCGTAGAATCCCGGGATCAGCACGCGGCCGTCCTCGTCCTTGCACTTCGCGAGCAGTTCGACCAAGCCGAAGACTGCATTCGGCGCCACGCCACCGAAGAGGCCGGAATGGAGGTCGCGCTCCGCACCTCTCGCGAACCATTCGGTATAGATCAGGCCGCGCAATCCCGTGCAGATCGTTGGGGTGTCAGGCGCGTACATCGCCGTGTCCGACACCAGCGCGGCGTCCGATGCGAGCAGGTCCGGGTTCGAGGCCACGAAATCCGTGATGGCCTCGCCGCCGACTTCTTCCTCCCCTTCGACCAGCACCTTCACGTTGACGGGGAGGCCCCCGTTCTCCCGATGCAGGCATTCCAGGGCCTTGATGTTCGCCAGCACCTGGCCTTTGTCGTCAGAGGCTCCTCGGGCGTACACCTGGTTGTCGCGGACCTGAGGGTCGAACGGATCGGAGACCCATTCCTCGACCGGGTCGACGGGCTGAACATCGTAATGGCCGTACAGCAGGATCGTCGGCTTTCCCTTCGCCCCGCACCATTCGCCGTACACGAGCGGATGGCCCTTGCCAGTGATGATCCGGACTGACTCGAGTCCGCAGTTCTCAAGCTGCAGCTTGGTGTAGTCTGCTGCCCGGGCGATGTCAGCCTTGTGCTCGGGCAAGGTGCTGATGCTCGGGATCCGCAGGAACTCGAACAGCTCTTCCTCGAAACGCCGGCGATTCTGCGTTGCGTACTCGGCGAAGTCGGGCATGCGCTCATTGTACGAGCGGAAAAGGTCGCTACCGTTCTCCAGTTGCGTGCCCAATTCATCCGAGGGCAGGCACGCAATGCATGCACCGAGATCGGCACCGCAATCGGATAACGCCTCGCGAGATGCCCCGGACCTGCGACGCAGATGGGCCCCGAGCTTGGAGGCGGATGCGAAGAGGCCTGGCTACGTACCGATCACCTCGAAACGGGCTCCCGCATGGTCCGGGCGCCCCGCTCTCGCGGGCATGATTCGCTAGGGACCGACGTCGCCCAGTTCTCAAGGACGTCCAATCCCTCCTCCGCAGAGCGAGGAAGTCCTCCCGATAGGGGTGATCGCGCCCCGGCGCAAGCCCCGGCAATGTCCCCGTCCGCCGCCTTTCTCCCATGCCCTGCTATTCTCAGCGCTGAACGAACGCGTAGGTTCCACACATGCCCCGCACAGCAACGTCCCCTCCCGCCGCCATCGAGTACCCGTACTCGGACGGCAAGATGATGGCCGAGGCACCGCGGCACGGGGACGCGATCGTCAACGCGCTGCAGTCGCTGCGGGTGTGGTTCGGAGGCCACCGCCGGGTGCAGGTGGGAGCGAACATGTTTCTGTACTACCAGCAGGGCGACCCGGGCAAGCGGGTCACGCCGGACCTGTTCGTGGTGAGGGGGCTGGAGGCGCTGCCGGAGCCATCCTACAAGCTGTGGGAGGCCGGCCGGCCGCCGACCCTCGTGCTGGAAGTGGCCTCGCCGTCGAGTGAGGATCGGGACCGCGGTGAGAAGCAGGCCCTGTACGCGTCGCTGGGAGTGAGGGAGTACTGGCGATTCAATCCGATCGGCGTGCTCGTAGGGGCCTCGCGGGGACGGCTGCGGCTGGAAGGCGGGACGCTGCGGGGCTTGGGCTACGAGCCACTGGCCCAGCGGCAGGACGGGTCGGTGCACAGCGCGGTGCTGGAGCTCGACGTGCGGGTTGACGAGCGGGAGGGCAAGGGTCACCTGCTGAGGTTCCGGGACCCGAAGGCGGACAGCGACCTGCTGACTCTCGGCGAATCGGAGAGGCAGCGTCTCGAGGAGAAGCGGCGTCGGCTGGCGGCCGAGCAGAGGCTGCGCGCCGAGAGCGCTGCCCGGCGCAGGGCGGAGGCCGCCCGGCGCAAGCTAGAGACCGCCCACCGTGTGTTGGAGGCCGCCCGGCAGGAGGCGGAGCATGAACTCGCGCTGCTAAAGGCGCGCCTCAAAGATGAAGCTCAATAAGGGGTCAGACCGCCCAAATCGGGACTACTAGCACCGCGCCACCTTCGACGGCCAAGAACGATCTCGCGCTGAACCGGTCGGCAGTCGAGGCGCCCATGAATGCTCTGGGTTGTCCTCTGGTCTTGCTATGGGCGATTGGTCGCGGAGGCCGGGCCGGTCTTCCTGTTCTCGCAATATTTCCCTTCCCGATCGCCGAAAGCGGGACGCGGGCACGCGCTTCGCCGGGCATGCCAAGATGGGGTGCAGCGAAGCATGCGGACCGCGATCATCGGACTGCCGCAGGTCGGCAAGACATCGTTGTTCACGATCCTGACCGGCGCCGCCTCCGAGCGCCGCATCGGAGTGACGAAGGTGCAGCTCGGGATGGCCAGGGTCCCGGACGCACGGCTCGAGGCCCTGGCGCAGCTATTCCAGCCTGCGAAGACCACGCCCGCGACGGTCGAGTACGCCGACATGCCGGGCCTGTCGCGCGAGGCGCTGCGCGAGGCGAGCTACATCGGGAGCCTCCGAACGGTCGATGCGTTCGCTCACGTGCTCAGGCTCTTCGAGGACGAGACGGTCATGCACGTCGACGGCTCCCTCGACCCCAAGCGCGACTGGGAGAACATCGACCTCGAGCTCATCTTGAACGACCTGCAAGTGGTGGAGAACCGCCTCGCCCGTCTCGAGAAGGACCTCAAGCGCATCAAGGATCCAATGCTCGGGGCGGAGCGGGACCTGCTTTCTCAATGCAAGACCTGGCTGGAGCAGGAGCGGCCGCTAAGGGAACTGGACCTGACGCCCGAGCAGGCCAAGCAACTCAAGGGCTTCCAGTTCCTCTCCGAGAAGCCTATGCTGCTGGTGCTGAACGTAGGTGAGGACCACACCGCCGAGATTTCGGAGATCGAGTCGCGCTACCGCGCAGACCTCGTGGAGGACCGCAAGAACCTCGCGGTCACCGCGGTCTGCGGAAGCGTCGAGTCCGAGCTTGTGGAGCTGGATCCGGCGGACCGGGAGGAGTATCTCCAAAGCTACGGCCTGTCCCAGTCCGGGATCGAGCGGCTGGTCGAGGCCACGTACGACCTGCTTGGCCTGATGTCATTCCTCACTGCCGGCGAGACCGAGTGCCGTGCATGGACCGTCAAGCGCGATGCATCGGCAGTCGAAGCGGCCCGCGCGATCCACACGGACTTCGCGAAGAAGTTCATCCGGGCGGAAACCATTCACTGGAAGACCCTCGTCGAGCGCGGGGGCTATTCGCAAGCGCGGAGCCAAGGCGACCTGCGCTTGGAGGGCAAGGAGTATATCGTCCAGGATGGCGAGGTGCTGGTGATCCGGCACGGCTGAGAGGGCGCTAGCCCGCCGGGCTGGTCAGGGTTGCCGCTTCGGCCGAGGGTCCGGGACGAAGCCGTCGCGATTCGGCATCACGACCTTGGGCAGCGAATCCTTGTCCATGACCTCGTCGCCGTCGATAATGCCGTTCAGCTGCAGGATGTACGCGGTCACAGCGTAGACCTGATCGGCCGTCAACGTACCAGGCTCCTCGAAGGGCATTGCCCGCCGCGTGTAGTCGAACAGCGTGGTCGCGTACGGCCAGTAGCTGCCAACCGTCTTCACTGGCGGCGCCTGAGTCAGCTGCTCCGGATTCCCGATGAGAGCCGCCTGGTCTCCGCCGATGCCTTCGTCGCCGTGGCATTCCTTGCAGCGGACCTCGTAGACCTGGGCGCCCTCTTCCGCCGAGCCGCTGCCTTCTGGCAGTTCCTCGCCCTTCGGGCCGATGGTAATGTCCCAGGCGGCGACCTCGTCCGGCGTCGCCTCGCGCCCGAGGCCGTAGGTCTGTGCTAGCAGTGGCATTGCGGCGAGGCCAGCCAAAGCCCCGATCGAGATCCATCTACGCTTCGGCATTCGACACGCTCCCGTCGGCGGCCACCCGCCATCCCTTGATGCGGTTGCAGTGATAAGCGGAGTAGCGCCCGCGCTCGGCAATCAATTCCTCTCTGGAAGGCTGCACGTATCCCGTCTCGTCCCGGCAGCGTGACATCAGCACGCACTCCGTGCCGTCCCATTCCCAGTCGAGCCGGAACCGCGTGAACGCCTTCGGGAACACTGGCTCCTGAAGCTTCGCTTCGGTCCAGGTCGACCCGCCGTCCGTCGAGACTTCCACGGATGCGACCTTCCCGTGACCCGACCAGGCGAGACCGGTGATCTCATGGAATCCGGGACCGCCGATGGCGTGTCCGCCGGAAGGCGCGGTGATCACCGACTTGGCGTCCATCTCGAAGGTGAAGATCCAAGCCTTGCCGTCTTCCATCAGCTCCGTGTACTTGGATGTCTCGTCCTTGGTGTACTGCGGCTCCTCGGTGAGCTTGATCCGTCGGAGCCACTTGACATTCGTGTTGCCCTCCCAGCCGGGCAGGATCAGCCGGAGGGGGTAGCCCTGTTCCGGTCGCAGCGCCTCGCCGTTCTGCCCGTAAGCGACGATCCCCTCGTCGAGGGCTTTCTCTAGGGTCGCGCTCCGCTGCATCCGGCACGCGTCGTCGCCCTCGGCAAGGAGCCACTTGGCCTCGGGCCGGATGCCCGCCTCTTCCAGCAGGATACGCAACGGAACTCCGGTCCATTCGCTGCAGCTCGCCAAGCCGTGGCTCAGCTGCACGGACGGAGCGCCCTTGGGGCTCCATTCCCCGCCACTGTTGCCAGAGCACTCGACGAAGTGGACCCGCGACACAGACGGCAGGCGTTTCAGGTCGTCCACGGTGAAGACCAGCGACCTCTCCACCAGCCCGTGGACGAGAAGCCTGTGCTGAACAGGGTCGATCTCGGGAACGCCCGCGTGGTGACGCTCGAAGTGCAGCGCCGACGGCGTGATGATCCCGAAGGTGCGGTCAAGCGGGGTGCGGGAGGACGCCGCTTCGGGCGTTGCGGTGTCGCGGACCCCCCGAGCCACAGTCTCGTGCGGGCTCCGCGTGCCGTACCGGCGCACCGGTGCGCCGAGCATGCTCGGCCCGCTGGACACCTCCCCTGCCGGAGTGTCCGCGGACTGGCAGGCCGTTAGCGCCGCTCCGGCTAGGGCGCCCGCTCCCAAAAAAGCCCTACGACTGGAGTGTTTCGATTCCATTGGTGGCTATATGTTACCGCGCCATCGAGCGGTGCGTCGTGGTTCGCGGCGCGTTGGACTCGCTCCGGAGCGGCCGGACCGTCCCGGGATCGAGCGGCTGCAATAATCGTGGTGGTCCGATGCTGCCCAGACTCAAGGTCCTGATTCCCGCTGCGATGGCTGCGACTGTCATGCTTGCCCATGTGGCGCCTGCCCAGAGAACCCGGCCGTACGTGATGGGCACCCGGGGAGTGGTTGTTTCCGGTCACCACAAGGCCAGCGATGCCGGCCTAGACATGCTCAAGGCGGGCGGGAACGCAATTGACGCCGGAGTGGCCACGGTCTTCGCGCAGGCGGTCACGGAGTTCGACCGCTTCGGGCTCGGCGGCGAGGTCCCCATCCTGATCCATAGCGCCGAAGAGGGCCGCGTCGTGGCCGTCAACGGCCAGGGCCAGGCTCCCCGCAAGGCGACGATCGAGTGGTTCCGGAACAACGGAATCGAGGCGATTCCCGGGGATTGCTTCCTGCCCGCCCCCGTGCCGGCTGTCGTCGGGTCCCTGATCCTCGCCCTCGAGGAGTTCGGCACGATGACACTCGAGCAGGTCCTGGCTCCGGCGATCCGACTCGCTGACGAGGGCTTCGCGGTGTTCCCTTCCTTCCGCGAGAATCTCGGCCGGGTTGCCAACCGCATGAAGTCCCAGTGGCCCTCGTCCGCTGCGGTTTTTCTGCCGGGCGGCACGCTCCCGGACGTCGGGCACGTGCTTGTGCAGAAGGACCTGGCCCGCACCCTGCGGCGACTGGTCGAAGCCGAGAAAGCTGCTGCCGGCCGGGGCCGCGGGGCCGGCCTGCGCGCGGCACACGACCTTTTCTACAAGGGTGAACTCGCGGCCGAGATCGTCGCGTTCCAGAAGGGCTTCCGCTGCACGGACTCGAATGGGTTCGAATCGTCCGGCCTGCTGGAGACCGAAGACTTCGCAGCGTTCCGCCCGGCCGTCGAGCCGCCCGCCCAGGCCTCGTACAGGGGCGTCGAAGTCTACAAGGTCGGCTTCTGGTCACAGGGCCCGGTGCTGCTCCAGTCGCTCAACATCCTCGAAGGCTACGACGTCGCCGGGCTCGGGCACAATTCCCCCGAGTACATCCACCTGGTCGCGGAAGCGATGAAGCTGGCATTCGCGGACCGCGAATGGTACTACGCTGACCCGGACTTCGTCGGCGTTCCGAACCAAGGGCTGCTGTCCAAGGACTACGCGGCCGAGAGACGCAAGCTGATCGACCTCGAGAAGCCTTCCCTGCAGCTGCGCCCGGGCAATCCGTACCCGTTCCATCGCGAGACCCTCGCCCACGCCCCGGTGCCCGAGACGGTTCCGTTCCGTCCGGATCCGCCCGGTACCACCGGCACTCGCGTCGCCGACGCCGCCGGAAACGTGTTCTCGGCCACGCCCAGCGGAGGCTGGTTCACGGCGTCCCCGATCGTGGAAGGCCTGGGCTTCGTGCTGGGAACCCGCGGACAGAGCTTCTTTCTCGACGAGACCCGATCGAACAGCCTCGAGCCCGGGAAGCGCCCGCGCACGACACTCACTCCGACGCTGGCCATGAAGGACGGACGGCCGTTCATGGCTTGGGGCACGCCCGGCGGCGATGCCCAGGACCAGGTCAACCTGCAGTTCCTCCTCAACGTGGTCGAGTTCGGCATGGACATCCAGCTGGCCCTGGACGCGCCACTGATCCAGATCCTGGATTTCCCGCCATCGTTCTTCCCCCGACAAACGTCTCCCGGCGCGATGCGCGTCGAGTCCCGGATGCCGTCCGAAACGGTCGTGCGCCTGGAAGCGATGGGTCACCGCGTCCTGCCTGCGGGGGCCTGGTCGATCGGGGATGCGACAGCGATCATGCTCGACTCCGAACGGGGCGTCCTGTACGGCGCGGCCGGGCCGCGGCGCGACAAGTCGTACGCCCTGGCCTGGTAAGTCCGCCCCTCGCCCTCGATTCGAGGAAGGGGTGCGCGAGCCCCGGTGATACGATGGAATTCGCGGCTGTTGACGGCCGGCGGGCCGCATCGCCGGCTCTTCTTCCATGCGCTGGAGCCGCCTCTATATGCCCACCTTGCGTGACGACCCCGCCGAAGCGGAGGTCGTGAGCCACAGGCTACTGCTGCGTGCCGGCTACGTGCGTCAGCTCTCTGCCGGCCTTTACTGCTACCTCTACCTGGCCAAGCGTTCGCTGCACAAGATCGAGCGCATTGTGCGGGAGGAGATGGATGCCATCGGCGCCCAGGAGATCTACACGCCGGAGCTGCATCCGGCCGAGATCTGGAAGGAGAGCGGACGCTGGGACGCGATCGGCAGCGACATGTTCCGGCTCAAGGACCGCTGGGGCAGGGAGCACTGCCTCGGAATGACCGAGGAAGAGGTCGTTACCTTCGTCGCGCGGGGCGAGCTCCGCAGTTACAAGCAGCTGCCTCAGATCTGGTACCAGATCCAGGCGAAGTTCCGGGACGAGCCCCGGCCCAAGGCCGGCCTCATGCGAGTGCGTCGCTTCACCATGAAGGACTCCTATACCTTCGACATGGACAGCGCCGGACTCGACGCTGCCTATATGAAGCACTACGACGCTTACTGCCGGATCTTCGACCGTTGCGGCTTGGAGTACCTGGCCGTCGACGCTCATTCCGGCCCGATGGGCGGCAGCGAGTCCTGCGAGTTCATGGTGCCCTCCCCGGCTGGCGAGGACTGGGTGGTCGAATGCCCGGAGTCGGGATACCGCGCCAACCTGGAGAAGGCCGTCACCAATCCGAGACCGCCCGAAATGCCGGACCCGGAGTCCGATGCTGCGCCCGAGGAGTTTCCCACTCCCGGCAGGAAGACCATCGAGGAGGTCTCTCAGTTCGACGGCCTGCCCGCTTCCTCCCACATAAAGGCGCTTCTCATGGTTGCCGGCAAGCGCCCCCTGATGGTGTTGCTGCGCGGCGATGACCAGCTCAACGAGGTCAAGCTCGCAGCGGAGGTTGCCTCCGAGGTCAGGCCTGCCCATCCCGAGGAGATCGAGCGCTGGCTCGGTGCCGGAGCCGGCTACATCGGACCGGTGGGTGCCGACAGCATCGAGCTGCTCGCCGACCGCGCCCTCGAAGGGCGCCGGAACCTCATCGCGGGGGCGAACAAGGAGGGCTACCACCTGCGCAACGTAACGCCCGGCCGCGACTTCCAGGCACGGTTCGCGGACCTGCGAGAGGCCCGTGACGGCGATTCGGACGTTGCATCCGGCTCGCCGGTCCGCTGCCGCAAGGCCATTGAGGTGGGACACATCTTCAAGCTCGGCTACAAATATTCCGAATCGATGGGTTTGTCTGTACTAGATGAGGCAGGGAAGCCCGTCACACCTATCATGGGTTCGTACGGCATCGGGATCGAGCGCGTCCTCACCGGCGCGATCGAGCAGAACCATGACGAGGCCGGCATGGCTCTGCCGGTCTCCATCGCCCCATTCGAAGCGGTCGTGACGATTGTGAACGTCAAGAACGCCGACCAGACAGAAGCGGCCGAGTCGCTGTATGAGGACCTGCGCCGCGTCGGCGTGGACGTCTTGCTGGACGATCGCTCCGAGCGGGCCGGGGTGAAGTTCAAGGATGCCGACCTGATCGGGATCCCCTATCGAGTCACTGTCGGTCGCAGCGTGGCTGACGGAACGGTGGAGCTGACCAACCGCAAAACAAAAGTTTCCGAAAATGTTACGATTAGCGCGTTAGCGGACGAGTTGCGGCGGCACATCGCGGATGCGATGCCTGCTGTGCGGACGGCCCGCGCCGCGCAGCCAGCGTAAGGAATTCGATGATGGCGCAGCGTCCTCGGGCAGAGGGGCACACAGGCGGCGGCAGGCACGGCTCTCGTTCCGCCAAGCGGGAGGCCGGAATGGGCCGCATCGTGCGGATCCGGCTCGGCCTTGCGACTCGGCTTGTTCGATTCCTGCGGACTCCCGCGGGCCTGGTGGTGCTAGGGCTCGCAATGGTCGGGACCGTTGTGGGTGGGGTGGTATACAACCACTACTACTGGGAGTTCAGCCGGATCATCGACCGGCGCCTCGATGGCGGGGCCTTTGACCGTACGGCCCGTTTCCTGGCCATTCCCCGTGTCATTTCCCTTGGCGACCCTGCGGAGATCCGGTCAATCGCACTGAACCTTCGTTCCGCCGGCTACACGCGGGACACGGACAACCCTGTCGGCTGGTACGAGCTGGAGGCCGACGCCATCCGGATCTATCCCGGGTCTCTCTCGCACTTCGCGCCCGTTCCGGCCCGTATCGAAGTCGCGGACGGGCGCGTCGCGGAAATCATCGAGCTCGACTCCAACAGCCCCTTGGATGCGTACCAGACAGAGCCGGAGCTCATCACGAACCTGTTCGACCAGGAGAGGACGAAGCGCCGGCTGTTCAAGTACACCGACTACCCGCAGCATCTTGTCGACGCGGTGATCGCGATCGAGGACCACCGCTTCTTCTCGCACCACGGCATTGACTTCATCCGGACGACGCGCGCCGCGTTCGACGGGCTGATGGCATGGGAGAAGCCGCGCGGCACGTCCACCCTCTCCCAGCAGCTGGCCCGCAATTTCTTCCTCACGCGCGATAGCACCTGGAGAAGGAAGCTGGCCGAGGCGATGATCGCCGTCCAGCTCGAGGGTCGCCTGACCAAGGAGCAGATCTTCGAGAACTACTCGAACCAGATCTTCATGGGCCGCCTCGGAAGCTTCAACGTGCATGGCTTCGGGGAAGCCGCCCGCGGATTCTTCGACAAGGACGTGCGGGACATCACCTTGGCGGAGGCGGCACTGCTGGCTGGCCTGCCGCAAGGCCCCAGTTACCTCAATCCGTATCGCTATCCCGAGCGGGCGGAGCGGCGTCGCGGGCAGGTTCTCGCGGCAATGCTGCGCGAGGGATTCATTGACCAGGAGACCCGCGACGTCGCTTCCCGCGAGGAGATTGTCCTCTCGCGCGGGCACATGGAATCGCGTGACGCCCCGTACTACATCGACCTTGCCAACAAGAGCCTCCAGGATCATTTCGATACGGACGCTCTGGTGAAGAACAACTACTGGGTCTACACCACCCTTGACAAGCATCTTCAGGAGTTCGCCGTCGAGGCGGTCCGCGAGGGCATGAAGGTGGTTGACGAGAACATCGCGAACCAGAAGAGGTACCGCGGCCAGGAGCCGCCCAGGGCGCAAGCGGCCTTGGTCGCGCTAGATCCCCGCACGGGAGAGGTCAAGGCGATCGTCGGGGGACGGGACTACGGAAGCAGCCAGCTCAACCGCGCGCTTGCAAAGCGGCAGCCGGGCTCGACTTTCAAGCCCTTCGTGTTCTCGGCGGCGATCGACACCGCCTTGGACCGCGAGCGGAGGCTGATCATCGATCGGGGATACAGTGACTCGCTTCCGGCCTATGCCAGGGTGACCTACCCGCCCCCTCCCGGCCTGCTCACTACCACCACGCTCGTGAACGACGAGCCCACCACGTTCGACTTCGACGAGCTGCAGCCCCCGTACGAGCCGACCAACCATCTGGACAAGTTCTTCGGGCAGGTCAACATGCGGTTCGCGCTGATGAAGTCCCTCAACGTCGCCACGGTCAAGGTGGCCCAGATGGTCGGGTACCAGCGAGTCGCTGACGTGGCGGACCGCGCCGGAATGGGGACGGACATCCTGGCGGTTCCGTCGCTGGCCCTGGGCTCATTCGAAGCCACCCCTCTGGAAGTAGCGGCCGCTTACGGCTCGATCGCCAACAAGGGAGTGCGGGTGGAGCCGCACTTCGTCAGGTACGTCCGCGACGACCAGGGCAAGACGCTCTTCGAAGAGCAGCCGGAGAGGCGCGAGGTCATGGACACCCGCGTGGCCTACATCGTCACTCACATGATGCAGGACGTGATCCGGCACGGGTCGGGCGTCAGGGCGCGGTTCACGTACGGAATCACGAACGCTGCGGGCAAGACCGGCACGGACGACGACGGCTGGTTCGCAGGGTTCACGAATCACCTCGTATGCGTCGTCTGGGTCGGATTCGACGACAACACGAATCTTGGCCTGGAGGGAGCCCACTCGGCGCTGCCGATTTGGGCAATGTTCATGAAGAAGGCCCACGAACTGGCGATCTACGCCAACCCCGGGCCCTTCGAGCGTCCGGAAGGCGTCATCAGTCTGCCAATGGATCCGATGCAGCTCGCGTTCGCGGACAACTACTGCCAAGGCTGCCGGGAAGAGGTTTACATCGCCGGCACCCAGCCGTCTTCGGCAGACCTGGGGAACTACCTCAGCCGTCGCCGGGACGAGGCAGTGGCTGCCGAGAAGGCTGCCAGCAAGAGGGCGGATGCCAGCTTCTACAGGACGCTTCGTGCGACGCCGGGTCGAGCTAGCAACCAGCTGCAGGCGGAGCAAGAGTAGGACTGCTCCCGGATCCTTGGTCCGGGCGGTGCCGTCTTTTCCTAGGATCGCGCGATCGCTCGGCAGCGCTACCAGTTGGGGGGACGCTCGTATCCGGGCGGCGGGTTTGTCTTCACCGTTTTCGTCCGCACCGGCGGCTCGTGCCCGGCTGCTCCTTCGAGTCCGTGCCGCGGGATGAGTAGCTCCGGCTCGCGGTCGATCTTCCCGACGGGCCTCGCCGTTTCCGCAAGCGCAAGGCCCGGATCGATCGGCCAGACCGGGCCGTCTCCGAGCTGATTGCGGGCCTCGTGCAGCAGGCCCTCCAGCCGAGCGACGGTTTCCGGGTTGCCGCCGGCGACATCTGCGGTCTCGCCGATGTCGGCTTCGAGATCGTACAGCGTCCCGTCCGTATGCAGCTTCCACTGCCCGCTGCGGACCGCCCGCAGCTCCGCTCCGCGGTAATAGTAGAACGCGTCGTAGGGTGTGGGACGGTTCGTGTCGCCCTTGAGAATGGCGGAGATGTCATGGCCGTCCACGCGATTCGTCGGCGCTTCGGCATCCCCAAGGGCGGCCAGGGTTGGCAGGATGTCCATCGTGGTCGCAGTATCCGCGTACGTCGACCCGGCAGGTATCGTCCCGGGCCAGTAGGCAATCGTGGGGACGCGTACCCCTCCCTCGAAAGTGCTGCCCTTGCGGCCGCGGAGCGGTCCGGCGCTTCCCCGCCGGGCGGGACCGTTGTCCGACGTGAAGAGCACCAGTGTGTTCTCTTCGATGCCGTGCTCCTGCAACTTTCCGAGAACCTGTCCGACGCCCGAGTCGATCTCCTCGATGCAATCGCCAAGCAGTCCATTGCTCGACTTGCCCTCGAAGTCCGCACCCGCCCACAGAGGCAGATGCACCATCGAATGCGGGACATACAGGAAGAACGGCTGCTGGTGATGCCGGTCGATGAAGTCCATGGCCTCCGCCGTGTAGGCTCCGGTCAAGAAGGACTGGTCTTCCGGAACCTGCTGAATCACCTGTCCGTTGCGCAGGAGGGGCAGGGGCGGATGATTCCGCGGGTTCAGCGGCATGAACGGGCTCATGTCGTTCGAGTAGGGAAGGCCGAAATGGTAGTCGAAGCCGTGGCGATTGGGTAGGAACTCCGGCTGGTCGCCCAGGTGCCACTTGCCGATGATCCCGGTCGCGTAGCCGCGTTCCTTCAGCACCTCGGCAATCGTGACCTCGTCGTCATGGATCCCGGTCGGGTCCCCCGGCATGAATACCGGATGCCAGAATCCCGCCTGCATCCCGTTCCGAATCGGGTACGTGCCGGTCAGGAGAGCGGCGCGCGAGGGCGAGCAGACAGGGTGAGCGTAGAAGCTGGTGAGCTTCATGCCCCGCTCGGCCATCCCATCGATGCTGGGAGTGCGGTTGAGGGTGGACCCGAACGCACCGATGTCGCCGTATCCCAAGTCATCCACGAACACGATGATGAAGTTCGGCCGGTCAGCCGGTGGCCTTGCGCCGGTGTCCCGTGAGCCCGAGCAAGAGGCCATCACTGCGCAAAGGAAAATGATGGCTAGGGCTCGCATTGACCAGATATCGTCGCAGTTTGCCTCGGTTCACGCAATCCCGAGGGGAAGAGCGGAGGATTGGCGAAGCCTTCGCGTTGCGCACGGCCACTCCCAGTTGCCCGCGCCCAAGTCGTAGATTCGATCACGCACCTGGCAAACTCCCTCGTTGCGGATCGCACCTGCACGCCTTGTCGGGACCCCTCCTTTCGAATGCCCTACTGTGCGGTCCCAATCGCCCCTCCGTCTTGCGGATCGCGCGGACCCGCCAGACCATCCACTGCTGCGGGTCGACCCCCGCGCCGGTCACGTGTGAGTCGCCACCGGACCTGCCGACTGGACAACTCTCACAATAAGTGCAGCGGCCGGCCCTGCAACACTTCTGAGGCCAGTTGTCCACTCTTCAATCGACGTAGCCGTCCTCCCGGCTTGCGCTGCGTGGCCGGTGCCCCGAGAACCCAACCGACCCAGCGAGCAAAGCGCCCAAGCCCTCCCCATCCACTTCACGGTTCGCTCGGTTCTGCGACAGATTGCTGAGTCGGCAGGGCGAACGCTCGGGTTGGCAAGACGGCTGTCCGGCCGTTCCTCCAAAAAGGGCTGGCGAGCCACATTCGCTACTGGCTGTGTGCTAGAATCATTTCGAACCGCAAATTCATGCAATTCTGCCGTCCAAGATGGTCGGTCTTGCGCTCCAGTCAGTCACTATGCGGCGTGTCACCCTTGAAATAGTGTG
The DNA here is from genome assembly GCA_965263255.1 of Bryobacterales bacterium. Taxonomy (GTDB): domain Bacteria; phylum Acidobacteriota; class Terriglobia; order Bryobacterales; family UBA6623; genus VXMF01. The sequence continues at coordinate 2,631,067 of CBDHHA010000008.1, read as the reverse complement.
CCCCCTTGCGAGGAGCGACCGACCATGAAAGAGCAAGCAATCCTCAGGTTATCACTTGTCCGAATCACAGGACTGTTCGGAATGTTTGATCATTCCATCAAACTGAATACAGATGACAGACTAACGATCATTCACGGCCCGAATGGGATCGGGAAGACTGTAATGCTCCGAATGATAAATGCTCTTATCCGTAATGATCTGAAGTACTTCGAGGCTATATCATTTTCCTCCATGGAATTAGAGTTCGATGGGGATTTCCGGTTGATACTATCGCCGATTTTCGTCGACTACCGCCGAGATCTTAAGCTATCTCTCTATCGTAGATCCGAGCAACTTCATGAATCGATTGTGGAATCCACGCAACAAGAAAGGAATCTTTTTCCTGCTGCAAGTCAGGCTCCATTAGAGCTACTGCAAGACGTATTCGCTACCTCACTGGCTGGGCCAAGCATTCGACGACCAGAGTGGATTGACGAGTTTTGCCATCGTACAAGGTCGTACCTGATCGCAGCTGAGCGTCTATTTTACTATGATGATTCATCCAAGGAGAATGCCCCAATCGTCGCTTCATCACAACCCTCGAGGATTCATTATGTCGAAAAATGCCAAGAAGACTTCAAGAGCATGATGGAATCTGAAATGATCAAGTATGGCGTTGAGTCCCAAAAGCTAGACAGTTCATTTCCGAGACGCTTGGTGTCATCTAACAAACCACCTTATCCAGATGTAGAAATGAAGAAAAGAATGGCGCATCTCGACCAAAGGACCGATAATCTCCAGCGCCTAGGAATTCTCGAAGAAGGGCCAGCGTTGCCTTTCGCTGAGATTCATGAGATTGATCCGGCTCAGGCAAGGGTCATGTCTCTATATCTAGATGATGCCGCAAAGAAGCTCGGTTTTCTTGATGATTTCGCAGGTCGGGCGCGGACCCTCATCGCGAATGTCAATCAGAAATACCGTCATAAGCGAGTACGAATCGATCGAGATTATGGAATTATTGTTGAAAGCGAGCAAGGACAGAGTATCCCATTGCCAGCCCTGTCATCTGGTGAACAGCAGCAATTGATCCTGCAGTATGACCTTCTATTCAGGGTCCAGCCCAATACAATCGTACTAATCGATGAGCCTGAACTCTCGCTCCACTTAACTTGGCAGAAGAGATTCGTACCGGACCTACTTCAGATCATCAAGTTATCGAGTTTCGATGCGATTATCGCAACTCACTCCCCATTCATAGCTGAGACTCGAAATGATTTGATGGTTGCGCTAGCCGAGGGCGATTAGATGTTCGATGGTTCTTTTACTCCAGACACGCTAGAGTCGCAAGTCAACATGATGCGGGCTGCCGGCGCGCGGGCCCTGTTGGTCGTCGAAGGTCCGACGGATTGGCACTTCTGGGCGGCTCCAGGGCGAGCAACCTGTGAGTTTGTCATCGCATACGGCAAGAATAACGTGCTAGGTTGCATAGCCAATCTCGACGTCCGATCTGTCGGTGGAGTCCTAGGGATCGTTGACGATGATTATGATGCACTGAAGGGCGTAAGGCAGACTTCATCCAACGTTGTAGTGACTGAGTTACACGACTTGGAGTGTGTCCTCCTCCGAACTACCGCGCTCGAAAGGGTCTTCGAGGAATACAGAGGGGAGGTGACGATCAATTCCGATGACCTCGATTTGCGAGCCGAGCTGCTGGATCGTGCGGTGCTGTTTGGCCGACTGCGTCTTGCGGCTGCGCTGCGTTCCTTCAATCTAGACTTCACGTCAATCAAGGTCCATGCGTTTACTTGTACGGATACGTGGGAAGTCGACAAGAATGGTCTGTTCGCCGCTGTGACGGCGGGAATGGAGGCTACGGCCAAGGATGATCTCTCTGAGTTTCTCCAGTCCATTTGCTCAACGGACCCATGGCGCATCATTAGCGGTCGTGATGTCTTGGACATCTTGTGGATAGGACTTACTGGCGTCTTAGGCTCTCAGAAGGTTGGCAGGAAGGGGGTCGGCAAGCATCAGGTTGCCTCCTTCCTTCGATCAAGCGTCCCTCGTGATGAACTTCGAGCAACCAAGCTATGGTCCGATATTCTCGAATGGGAAGGTCGGAACAGGCCGTTCTCGATCCTTGCCCCTGCCAGTTAGGCCGCTAACGCGTCTAATTCACGTCGGAACCGTCAAGATCCAACGGCGCGTCGCGGACCGCCGGGGGCCTAGTGTCTACTACTGGTCCGACTCGAGAGCCTTGAGCAACGCCGGCACGATTTCGAACAGGTCCGCGACAATCCCGTAGTCTGCGATCTCGAAGATGGGAGCGCCCGAATCCTTGTTCACCGCGACAATCGTCTTGGCCCCCTTCATGCCGACAACGTGCTGGATCGCCCCCGAGATCCCCAGGGCAAGGTAGAGGTCCGGGCTCACCGTTTGGCCTGAACTGCCGATCTGGCGGTCGAGCGGTAGCCAGCCGCTGTCGCAGATCGGCCGCGAAGCTGCGAGCTCGCCTCCCAGTGCCGCTGCCAGTGCCTCGGCCTGGGGGATGTTTTCGGGTTCCTGGATGCCTCGTCCCACTGAAACGATGACTTTCGCCGAAGTCAGGTCAACCGCGTCCTTGGTGTCCTGGAAAGGGGACTCCGAACCGGTCCGGACCGCGGAAGGATCCAGCGAAATGCCAAGGTTGCGGATCGGTGCAGGGTTGCTGCGGACCGAGACCGAGTCAGCCCGGTACGCGCCCGACTGGACCGACACGAAATGCGGAGGGGGCGTCTCGATCCAAACGTCGCCATGCAGCTTTCCTTGGAAGAGCTGTCGCACGACGACCGGCTGCCCCTCTTCGAACTTCAGTCCGACGGCATCGCTCACGAAGGGCCGCTTCAGGGACGCCGCAAGCTTCGGGGCGAGATCGCGGACCTGATACGTGTGGGGGAAGATCACTAGGTGCGGGGCAAGCTGAGCCACCGCCTGCTGGAACGCCTCTGCGAAACCGTCCGGGCTGTACGCCGCCAGCGCCGGATCGTCCAGCACCACGACTTCCGAAACGTCCTTGCCGGCCAGCTCGTCCGCTAGGGCCCCGATGCCCTCTCCGGCTACCGCGACGACGAGCGGTAGGCCGAGAGCCTTGGCTGCGTCCTGTCCCGCCGCAAGGGCCTCGAACGACATGCGGTGCCACTGCCCGGACCGCTGCTCGGTGACGACCAGTACGCTCATAGCACTCGGGCCTCGAACCGTAGCTTGGACAGCAGCTTCTCCGCGATCTCGTCGCTGCTTCCTTCCAGGAACTCCGTCTCCTTGGACTGCTGTGGCTGGTAGAGGCGTGCCACCCGCTGCTGGACAGGCATGGTGATGCCAAGATCGTCGGGCGTATAGCGCTGGAAGGGCTTCTTGCGCGCGCGCTTGATCCCCATCAGCGTCGCGTAGCGAACCTTGTTGATGCCGCTCTGAACGGTCAGCAGCGCCGGCATCGGCATGATGACGGTCTGGAACCAGCCCGCCTCCAGCTCGCGCTTGCACCGCAGGCGCCCGTCCCCGGCGTCGATCTCCATGATGATCGTGGCATGGGGCAGGCCCAGCATCTCCGCCAGGATCACCCCGGTCTGCCCGAACCCGGCATCGTCGGACTGGAGGCCGGTCAGGATCAGGTCATGCGGCTCCCGCCCGATAGCTGCTGCCAGCGCGGTGGCCGTTGCGTAGGAGTCGGCCTGGATGTAGCGGTCGTCTTCGATCTGGATGCCCCGGTCGGCACCCTTCGCCAGGGCCTCGCGGATAGTCGACGCTGCACGCTGCGGCCCGGCCGTCACAGCGACCACCTCGCCGCCGTGCCTCTCCTTGAGGCGCAGCGCTTCCTCCAGGGCATACGTGTCAGGCTCGTTCATTTCGAACGAGAGGCCGTCATCGCGCACCCACGTCCCGGCGCTGTCGATCTGGAGCGCCGAATCGCGCGCCAGTACCTGCTTGACGCACACGAATATGTTCATGGTGCTAGGAAGCGGCCAGGCAAGAGCCTCTTGCCTGGCTGCGATTCTGTCAGCTGCCGTTGAACCGGCGGAACACGAGGGCTCCGTTCGTGCCCCCGAATCCGAAGGAGTTGCTGAGCGAGTACTCGATCTCCATGCTCCTCGCAGCGTTGGGCACGTAGTCCAGGTTGCATCCCGGGCCGGGTTCGTCCAGATTGATGGTCGGCGGCGCGACCTGGTCGCGAATCGCGAGGGTCGCAATGCCGGCCTCGAGGCCTCCCGCGCCTCCGAGGAGGTGGCCGGTCATCGACTTGGTGGAACTCACGGCCAGGCGCTTCGAATTCGCTCCGAACAGGCTCTCGACTGCGCGTGACTCGATCACGTCCCCCACCGGCGTCGACGTCCCGTGCGAATTGATGTAGTTGATGTCGGAAACGGAGATGCCAGCGTCTTCAATGGCATTGCCCATCACCCGCATCGCCCCGTCGCCATCCTCGGCGGGCGAGGTGATGTGGTAGGCGTCGCCGCTCATGCCGTAGCCCACCATTTCCGCCAGGATCGGGGCGTCGCGCCGCTGCGCCGACTCGAGCGACTCGAGAACCAGGATTCCTGCTCCCTCCCCGACTACGAATCCGTCCCGCTGCACGTCCCACGGGCGGCAGGCCTTAGCGGGTTCGTCGTTGCGCGTAGACAGGGCCTTCATGGCCCCGAAGCCGGCAATGCTCATCGGCGTGATCGCTGCCTCGGCCCCTCCGCAGATCATTGCGTCCGCCAGACCGTTCTGGATCAGGCGGAACGAATCGCCGACCGCGTGGGCACCGCTCGTGCAGGCCGTCGAGGTGGCCGAGTTCGGGCCCTTCGCGTTCCAGCGGATCGAGACATGCCCGGAAGCCAGGTTGACGATCGTTGCCGGAATGAAGAACGGCGTCACGCGGCGCGGACCCGCCGCGAGCAGCTTCTGGTGCTCCCTCTCGATGACGTCGAATCCGCCGATCCCGCTCCCGACGTACACGCCGACCCGCGATGAGATCTCTGGCGTCACCGTGAGGCCGGACATTCGCATCGCGAACTCGCTCGCCGCGATCGCGAAGAATATGAACCGCCCCATCTTTCGGCGGTCCTTGGGGGAGACGAAGTCCAGCGGATCGAAGTCACGAACCTCCCCTGCGATCTGGCAGGGAAAGTCGGTCGCGTCGAAATGGGTTATCGTTGCGATCCCGTTACGGCCTTCGCGTATCGCCGTCCAGCATTCCTCGGTCCCCACCCCGACGGGGGATACCAAGCCGACGCCGGTGACGACAACTCTCTTGGGCAAGGCAGAGCTCGCTATCCGTCCGACTGCGTCGCCTTGATGTAAGCAATCGCGTCACCGACCGTGCGAATCTTCTCGGCGTCGTCATCGGGTATCTCGATGCCGAAACCTTCCTCCAACGCCATGATGAGTTCGACGATGTCGAGGGAGTCCGCGTTCAGTGATTCCTGGAACGAAGCGTCGGAAGTCACTTGGGACTCCTCGACGCTCAGCTGCTCGCAGATGATCTGGGTGACCTTCGCTTCAATATCCATAGTTGCTCCTGCTGAAGCTGGAACTGCGTTGCGCGTCCAGCTGGCCGCGAAAACAGTGCTGCGTGGTGCGACGCCGGTCCCGGCGGGGCCGGTCGCTACAGCGTCAGCACGTAGGCGACGATGTTCGCTTTCTCTTCCTCGCTTAGCAATTGCTCGAAGGCCGGCATGCCGTTGCCGCCCTTGTTGAGATTCTCCATGACGGCTTCCCGGGTGGCATCCTTGCCGCTGGGGAGCTTGCCGTCCTTGATTCCCGCCAGGCCCGGACCGATCTTCTTGTCCGCGCTGTCCTCGAAGTGGCAGACCAGGCATCGCTGCTGGAAGGCTTCCTGACCCTTGGCCGCGTCCCCAGCGTCCTGTTCCTGCGCCCAGGCGGGTGCTGCCAAGCAAAGAGCGGCCGCGCAAACCGCAGCACGTATGGGATACATTCCTGTCCGTACCTCCAGTTCCAGTCTATCGCAGTCCGCCACTGTGCCGTTCACGGACTCTTGTCGCAACCGCCGGGAAGTGTCCGGTGCCGAAATGTTCCCCGGGAAGGCCTCCGGTGTATAACAGTGGCTGCCCGTGTCGGTTCGCGCCCTTCCCATCCTCGTTGCCCTGTTGGCCGGTTCGAGTCTCGCGGCTCAGACGCTGGACATCTACTGGATCGATGTCGAGGGCGGGGCAGCGACTCTGATCGTCACGCCGGAGAAGGAGACCATCCTCATGGACGCGGGCTGGCCGGGATTCGACGACCGGGACCCGCTCCGCATTGTGAGGGTCCTGGAGGACGAGGTGGGCCGCAAGGAACTGGACTACTTCATCGCGTCGCACTTCCATCGTGACCACACCGGCGGCGTCGCCTCGCTGGCATCAATGGTCCCGATCGGGCAATTCGTCGACCACGGCGACAGTGTCGAGATCGGCTGGAACGAGCGCGCTGACGAGCTCTGGCGGAGCTATGCCGACACAGCGGGCGACCGCCGCATGCGTGCCGTGCCCGGCGAGCGGCTCCCGTTGAAGAGCACGGACTTCCTGTTTGTCGCCGCCCGCAGCCGGTTCCTGGATCGCCCGCTCGCCGATCTGGGACCCAACCCGGCGTGCCGGGACGCTACGCACAAGGCCGTCGACAAGGGCGAGAACGGCAAGAGCGTGGGCTTCCTCGTCCGGGTCGGGAAGTTCGAGTTCCTCGACCTTGGCGACCTCACCTGGAACTACGAGATCGAGACGGCTTGTCCGGCGAATCTGTTCGGCGAGGTCGACCTCTACCAGGTCACACACCACGGCATGCACATGTCGGGCGCACCGGCGCACATGTTCGGCATACGACCGCTCGTCGCGGTGATGAACAACGGCCCGAGGAAGGGCGGAACGCCCGCGACCTACGAGTCGCTGACGTCGGTCCCCTCGCTGGTCGATCTCTGGCAGGTGCATCGATCCGTTGCAAGCGATGCCGAGCACAATCCTGCCGACGCCTTCATGGCCAACCTGGGAGAGACCGACGGCTGCGAGGGCCACTGGATCAAGGCATCCGTGGAGCCGGACGGGCGCTTCACAGTGACTAACTCGCGGAACGGTTTCCTCAAGGCCTACGAGCCGCGCTAGGCCGCTCGCATCCCAATAGCCCCCGGACCGCTACGAGACCCCGCCGCTACCCGCCGGGCCGTTCCTCAGCAGGGCTGCCTGCTCGAAGAGCGCCCGGGCTTGCACCACGATCGGATCGTATGCTGCCTGCACTCGCATGCCCTCGTCGAAGTCGAAGTACGAGATATGCATCAGCGTCGCGAGCGCGCGGAGGAGGTACTGGCGGTCCTCCGGCGTGACTGCGGAACGGGGAATGCCCAGCTTGGCCATGAAGGCCAGAAGCTCTTCCAGCATTCCGGGCGACGGCACCTCGTCTCGCAGGATGGCGTGCCCCCTCGACCTCAGGCGGGAGACGAACCTCTCGACCACCCGCTGGCGACGGACCCGGGTCTGAAGGTACGTGGTTCGCGGCTCCTCGATCTCGATGTCCGGAGTGATGCCGCCGTACTCGTATACCTTCCTGCCGCTGTCGGTAAGGCGCACGGTGCCTTGCGGAGGCCGGAAGTGCTCGCTGCACGGCTCGTTGAAGTACTCGCTCGCGGGAACCTGGTGGTACGGCCGCTGGATGAGCCGGCCGCTCGGGGAGTAGTAGCGCGCTGTCGTCAGCACGATCCCGCTCGATTCCGGCAGTGCGAAGACCGACTGGACCAGCCCCTTGCCGAACGTGTTCGAGCCGGCGATGAGGGCCCGGTCGTGATCCTGCAGGGCGCCGGCGACGATCTCCGAAGCCGATGCTGACGTGCAGTTGACGAGCACGACGATCGGGTAGTCCAGGTTGGGCTCCTCGACCTGGGCGTTGTACCAGCGCTCGGCCGACGAGCGGCCCCGGTGCGACACGACGCCCTGTCCCTTCTCCAGGAACTGGCTCGCCACGTTGACCCCTGCGGACAGCAGTCCCCCCTTGTTGTCGCGCAGGTCGATCAGCAGTCCCTTCATGCCCGCCGACTCGAGTTCATCGACCGCCTGCTTCATCTCCTCGCCGGTCTTCTCGCCGAAGCTGGTCAGGCGGACGTAGCCGATTCCGTCCTCGAAGACCGTGCGGACCGGCACTGTGGAGCGGGGGATGACGTTGCGGACCAGCTCGACGTCGATCCATTCCTTCGCTCCCTCTCGCGACAGGCTGAGCCGCACCTGGGTCCCGGGCGGGCCCTTCACCCGGTCGGCCACCTCGGCCAGCGCGAGGCCCTCGACCGGTTCGCCGTCGACCATTTCGATGGCGTCGCCCGGTCGGACGCCGCCATTGAAGGCCGGCGTTTCGGGAAACGGGTAGTCGACCAGTGTCTTCGTGCCGAAGGACACGATCTGCACTCCCACGCCGACGTAGCTGCCCCGCTCCTGCTCGCGCATTGCGAGGAAGTCCTCCGGGGACAGGAAGGTGGAGTGCGGGTCCAGCGTCCCGAGCATGGCGGGTATCGCCCCGCGGAACATCGCGTCGTTCCAGTCGACCGGCTCCGGGAACCGCTCCTCGATCGCCCGGGTCAGCTCGACTGCCTGGCTGACGTACTCGTTGAGCGGTGCGATCTGGATCAGGTTGCCGTTCGTTCCGATCCGCAGGCCGTAGACGCCGCCAAGCAGGCTGGATCCGACGATCACCCCACAGCAAACCGCCAGGAGCCGGAAGCTTGGGACGATGCCCCCGCGTCCTGCGCTTCGGGCAGGACGGCCCGGTGTCGGATGGTCAGCCGGTCTAGGACGCATGCAGTCGGTCGATTTTCGCTGCCAGGACGAAGTCGGATTCCGTCAGCCCGTCGATCTTGTGGGTCCAGATCTTGATGCCGACCTTGCCCCAGGCCAGGAAAATGTCGGGGTGGTGCCCCTCGCTCTCGGCCAGCTCTCCGACCTGGTTGGTGAAGCCGAGGGCCGTCTGGAAGTCCGGGAACGCGATCTCGCGCGTGATGTGGTGTCCATCCACCACGGTCCATCCGGGCACCTGGCGGGCGAAGGCCGCCAGCTCTTCGCCTTGGAGCGGCGGGACCCCTCCGCGGCACGGAACACAGGATTTCTGTGCCAGGTCGGACACCGGATTTGACCTCTGAGCACATGCTAGCACGGCACCGGCGAAGCCAGGTCCTCTCGTCCGCCTCGGCGGACCGTCCTCGATGCGGACGCCCGCCTCGGGCCGGCGCGGCACGGCGGTGACCAGGGCCCCGGGGACGTCATGTAGACTGACGGCTAGGGAATGCCCTCTTCCGATGCGCGCGACGCGGATCCAGTCGCGACGGAATCAGGCCGAGGCCGTTTGGCCTCAGCGCTCGGCTGGCGCGCGCTCGTGCCGGTTGTGGCGGCGGTGGTCGCCCTGGACTGGCTGACGAAGGCCGCCGTGGCAGGGACCATGCCCTACGGTTCCGCGGAGGCTGTGGTGCCGGGCTTCTTCAATCTCGTGCATGCCCGCAATCCCGGCATCGCGTTCAGTCTCTTCGCGGACTCGGCACCCTGGTTTCGCGATGTCGTGCTCCCGGCCGTCTCGCTGGCTGCCGTGGGCATCATCGCGTTCATGTTTCGCAAGCTGCACGAACTGCCGGCCGCGAGCAGGGTTGCGCTCGCTCTGGTCCTAGCCGGTGCCGTCGGCAATCTGTCCGAGCGGCTCCTTCACGGCTACGTGACGGATTTCCTCGACTTCTATGTGGGCGCATACCATTGGCCGGCATTCAATGTGGCCGATAGCGCCATCACCGTCGGAGCCACGCTGCTGATCCTGGAATCGTTCCTGGGCCGTCACCGCGCGTCCGAGGCTGGCGCGAGGGTCTAGACGGCGGGGCAGCCATGTTTCCGAAGATCCTCGAGATCGGCTCTTTCTCCCTGCCCGCGTACGGGGTGCTCATCGCGCTGGGATTCCTAGCAGGGATCACCCTGTCGGCCCGGCTCGCGCGCCGGTCGGGATTGGACGGGGAGCGGATAACCAGCCTCGGGGTCGTGCTGCTGCTGTCGGCAATCGTCGGAGCGAAGGTCTTCCTGGTCGTCGACAACTGGAGTTACTACGCGGAGGATCTGGGAAGGCTGTTCTCCATGTCGGCGTTGCGCTCGGGCGGAGTCTTCTATGGAGGGCTAGTGACCGCGCTGGCCGTTGCCTACTTCTACACGCGCCGCCACGGCATGCCTTGGCTGGCCACTGCGGACGTGATGGTTCCGGGGCTGGCCATCGGGCACGCGATCGGCCGGCTGGGCTGCTTCGCGGCCGGCTGCTGTTGGGGCCACGAGACGCATGTGCCATGGGCAGTCACGTTCACCAATCCAGTGGCCCACGCCTTCACCGGAGTGCCTCTGAACGTGCCGCTGCATCCGACGCAGATCTACGAGGCTGCCGGCACCGCGCTGATCGGCGCCTTCCTGCTCTGGCGCTACGCCCGACCCCATGCGACGGGCACGGTTCTCGGCGCGTATCTCACGCTTTACTCGAGCTTCCGGTTCGGTGTCGAGTTCTTCCGGGACGAGGGTGCCCGGACCCTGCTGCTCGGCGGCTCGATCAGCACGACCCAGTGCGTGGCGCTCGGCCTGGTCTCGATCGGCGCCTGGCTGTTGCTGCGTCACCGGCGGGAGGAGCCGGCGACCGGGCAGCGGGGTCGGAAGCGCAGGCCGAGATCCTAGGCCCGCGTGTCGAGCGTGTCGGGCGAGCCTTGCTCGTGCGCGGTGATCGCGCTCATCCGCTGCTGGATGTAGCTGAGCTGGTCGCCGCCTTCCAGCAGGCATTGCCTCGAGAAATCGTCCACGGGGAAGGTCACCTTGCGGCCGCCGGGAAGCGCCAGTGTGCGCTCTGCCAGGTCGACGGTGACCACTAGGCCCTCGTCGGCATCCGCTGCGGCGAACAGGCCCCGCAGGGTCTCCTCGTCAACCGCGATCGGGATCAGGCCGTTCTTCAGGCAGTTGTTGCGGAAGATGTCGGCGAACGATGTGCTGATGACCGCCTTGAAGCCGCAGCCGAGTAACGCCCACGGGGCGTGCTCGCGGGAACTGCCGCAGCCGAAGTTGTCCCCGGCCAGCAGGATGGTTGCGTTCCTTGCTCGCGACTGGTTCAGCACGAAGTCCGGGTTGGGAGTGCTGTCGGCGAGGTATCTCCAGTCATTGAAGAGGTTGTCGCCAAGGCCCAGCTTCTCGATCGTCTTCAGGAATCGTGCCGGTATGATCTGGTCCGTGTCGACATCCGCAATCGGTAGCGGCACGACCTTGCCCGTGAATGCGGTGACTGGCTGCATCGCTGTTTCCTCCTACAGGCCCTGGAGATAGGGGCGCGGATCCGCCACCCGCCCCTCCACTGCCGACGCGGCGGCCGTCAGCGGGCTCGCCAGGAACGTCCTGCCGCCCTTCCCCTGCCGGCCCTCGAAGTTCCGGTTGCTGGTCGACACGCAGTACTGGCCGCTCTCGAGCTGGTCGCCGTTCATCGCGATGCACATGCTGCAGCCCGCCTCGCGCCAATCCGCGCCCGCTTCGATGAAGATCTCCGACAGGCCTTCCGACACGGCCTGCGCCCGTACCTGCTCCGAACCCGGAACCACCATCATCCGGACTCCAGGGCTGACCTTCCGGCCCTTGATGAGCCGCGCAGCCTCGCGCAAGTCCGACATCCGTGAGTTCGTGCAACTGCCGATGAACACCACATCGACGGGCTGGCCGACAAGCGGCTTGCCCGGTTCGAGCTGCATGTAGTCCAGGGCCTTGCGGACGCTGGCGTTGCCGTTGGGCTCGGGAACTGGCTGGCTGATGCGGACCCCCATGCCGGGATTCGTGCCCCAGGTGATCATCGGCTCCAGCGCGGCGGCATCGATCGAGACGGTCCGGTCGTAGGCCGCCCCCTCGTCGGAAGGAAGGGTCCGCCAGCGCTCCAGCGCCGCGTCCCATTGCGGCCCTTCCGGGCTCGCTGGCCGGCCGGCCAGGTACTCGTAGGTCGTATCGTCGGGCGCGATCATCCCGGCCCGGGCTCCGCCCTCGATCGACATGTTGCAGACCGTCATGCGACCGTCCATCGACAGCGACCGGATGGCTTCGCCGGTGTACTCCAGGACATAGCCAGTGCCGCCGCCAACGCCGATCTCGGAGATCAGGGCGAGGATCAGGTCCTTCGCGACGATGCCGCTGGCGGGCGTGCCTTCGAAGCGGACTTCGCACGTCCGGGACTGGTTCTGGAGCAGGCACTGCGTGGCCAGGACGTGCTCGACTTCCGTGGTGCCGATCCCGAACGCCAGCGCGCCGAAGGCGCCGTGGGTGGAAGTATGGCTGTCCCCGCAAACGACCGTGATGCCGGGCCTTGTCAGCCCGAGCTCGGGTCCGATCACATGCACGATTCCCTGGGACGAGTCGCCCACGTCCTTCAGGGGGACGCCGAACTCCTGGCAGTTGACGCGCAGCTGCTGGACCTGTTTCGCCGCAATCGGGTCCACGATCGGTAGCGCCTGGTTGCGCGTCGGGATGCTGTGGTCCATCGTGGCCAGCGTTCTGTCCGGGCGCCGAACGCGAATGCCTCGGTCGCGGAGGCCTTGGAAGGCCTGCGGGGACGTCACCTCGTGGACCAGGTGCAGGTCGATGTAGAGGACCGCAGGGGCCCCCTCGTCATGCACAACGACGTGGGAGTCCCAGACTTTCTCGTACAGCGTGCGGGGCCGTCTCACGCTTTGAGTCTATCGCAGGCCGCCCGGGCCGGCAGCGCCCTCGGGGCCATGCCAGCGGGAGTTGGCGCCGCGCTGCCGGCCCGCGCGCATTGACACCCACCTACCCAGTCCCTACCATTACCCAATGCAATTCGCGCGCCGTTTCGCGGTTCGTGGGACACGGATGCGCTGACGGAAATGGATCGGAAGCGCCTGAATGCGTTCCGGCGGCGGCTGGAGCGAGAACGCGACGAGCTGGCCGCGCTGCTCGCCAAGACGGAATCCGAGAGCCGCGGCCTCGGCGGCCGGAAGGCCGGCGACGAGGGCGAGCAGGCCGCGCGCGCGTACCACCGGGACCTGCTGCATTCCCAGAGCGACACCGGCAGGCAGCAGTTGCGGCTGGTCCGAGACGCCCTGCACAGGATGAGCAGGGGGGAATTTGGTATATGTGAAGAGTGCGGGCGCCCGATCGGTCTCAAGCGCCTTGAAGCAGTTCCGTGGACCGCATATTGCAGGGACTGCCAGGAGAGCTTGGAGAGCGAGGACGGCATGCCCGGCGAGAGGTGAGCGTTCCCGAGTCACTCGACTAGCCGGTCGATTTCCGAGCCGCCGCCGGGCCCCCGTGCGCACGGCGGCCGTGTGCGCGCTGACGCCGGGCAGGGCTCCGCGAACGGGTCTGCGCAACAGAGCGCGGACTCCCCGAAGTCCAGCACCCTGCGCAAGCCGGTTCTGGTGCTGAACGCCAGCTACGAGCCGATTCACGTCTGTGCGGTGCGCCGGGCCCTCATCCTGCTGGTCAAGGGCGTGGCCTCCACCGAGGAATCGGGCGAGGGACGAGTCCACTCCCCTACCCAGAGCCTCGCGATTCCGTCTGTCATCCGACTGCTGGAGTACCGGCGAATTCCCCGCCAGATGCGGGCGATTTCCCGGAAGAACATCCTGATTCGCGACCAGCACACCTGCCAGTACTGCAACAAGAAGTTCGGGCCGGGCGAGTTGACCCTCGATCACGTGGTGCCGCGCTCGAGAGGCGGGAGCAACACATGGGAGAATCTGGTCGCCTGCTGCCTGCGCTGCAATAACCGGAAGGGCGACCGGTTGCCCAGCGAGGCCTCCATGACGCTTGGACGCCCGCCCAAGCCGTTCAACCTGCACACCAGCCGGAGCCTGATGAGGCAGCTCGGCGACCAGCAGGAGAACTGGCGGAAGTACCTCTTCTTCTGAGCAGCCGCTCCCGGACGCTGCCCGCGGTGCGCGGACCGGAATTCCTGCCCTGTCCCATACTGGTTCCATGCCTGCCGCCGACTGGCTGCTCTGCGACGCCGACGACACCCTCTGGGAGAACAACATCTACTTCGAGCGGGCGATCGAGGAGTTCGTTGCGTGCGTGGACCATCCTGTCCTGTCACCGGCCGGGGTGCGCGAGCGCCTCGACAGGGTCGAGGCCCGCAACACCAAGCTTCACGGCTACGGCGCGGAGAATTTCGCCCGCAACCTCGTGGAGTGCTACGAGAGCCTGAGGGGCCGGGCCGTGAGCGAGGACGAGGCCCGGCGGCTGCGCGAAATCACCAGGAGGGTCGTGGACAGCCCCGTGGAGCCGATCCCCGGCGTGCGCGAGACTCTCAGGGAACTCTCCGCGCGGTACCGGCTCGGCCTTGTGACGAAGGGGGACTATGGCGAGCAGCATGGCAAGCTCGACCGGTCCGGGCTGCGAGGCTGGTTCTCCTACGTGGCGAACGTTCCGGAGAAGGACGCGGACTGCTACCGGTCCGTGATCGGGGACATCAAGGCGGCCCCGGATCGGACCTGGATGATCGGCAACAGCCCGAAGTCGGACATCAATCCGGCGCTGGCGGCGGGCCTGGGCGCGGTGCTCGTGCGCAACGACAACACCTGGCGGCTCGAGATGCAGGACATCGCGGAGGGCCACGAGCGATTTCGCAGCATCGACCGGTTCAGTGACCTGACGTCGATCTTCTGAAGCCTAGCGACCCCGCTTCACCGCAAGGCGCGGCCCGCCACTCGCTCGTAGACCGCGCGCGTTTCTGACGCCATTCGATCCGCGTGGAATCGCTCGAACACCGCTGACCTCCCGGCCGTTCCGAGGCGACCCGCGGCAGGCGGGTCATCCAGCAGCTCCTCCAGCTTGGCCGCTAGGTCCTCGCTGTCGTGCGGCTCGCAGAGCAGGCCCCCTCCGGTTTCCGCGACGAGCTCCGGGAACACGCCGAGCCGCGGCAGCACTACCGGGACGCCGGACGCGAGCGCTTCCAGCGCGTACAGGCCCTTCGCCGCCGGATACGAGGTCGGCACCGAGAATGCATCGAGGCCCGCCAGGAATGCGATCTTCTCGGCGCGGGAGAGGAATCCGCGGTCCTCGAATCCGAACTGCCCTCGCAGTCGGTCCAGGTATTTCTGCGAGGCGGCGTTGCGCCAGCCCGCCACGCGGAGCCGCACGCCGCTGCCCGGGCGCCGGCGTCGCACGCGCTCGACGGCCTCGGCCAGTGTCTCGAGACCCTTCGTCTCCGCGATCCTGGCCAGGAACCCGACGACGAATCCATCCCCCGATTCCCTCGCTTGCTCCCGATAGCCGTCCAGCGAGATGCCCGGCAGCACGGCCTCCAGCCGATCCGCGGCCCCGGCCAGCACCGGCGCCATCGTCCGAGCCTGGTCCTCGCAGGACGCTACGAACCGGTCAATGTGGCGGGCGTCCCTGCGCAGCAGGTCGTAGCACTCCGAGCGGTACGGCTCGGGAATGCCGGCGAGAAACTCCGGCTCGCCCGAGATCGAGCACACGACAGGGACGCCGAGGTGCTGCTTCACCGGCCCGGCCATGCAGGCCAGCATCGAGTTCGTCAGATGGACGATTGCCGGATTGATGGCCCGCAGCACGTCCACCAGCTTGCCGATCTCGCGGCGGTACGGCCCGTCCGTGCCCAGGAACGTGTCCCGGGTCATGCTCCCCAGGTTGGCGGGATTCGTGTCGATCGAGAACCGGGACGCCCACCGCAGCACGAGTGGGTGGTCGACCAGCCAGTCAAGAAGGCCGCTGTTGCGGAAGAAGGCGTACTTGCCCTGCAGGAACAGGTTGATGCCCCCGAACACGACGCGGCTTTCGCTCTCGTCCCTCTCGTCCGTTAGCAGCGGCGTGTAGGCCGGCAGCAGCACGACGTCATGCCCCTGGCGGCGCAGGGCCGCGGCAAGAGCGTTGTCCTTGAGGCAGTTTGCGCAGATCGTGCCGGCCGCGCCGGCTCCGATGTATGCGATTGTCGCGGCCTCTCGCGCGGCCCGGCCCGGAGCTTCTCGCGGCACGTGCTGTCCCGCGCGCATCGTGCCGGCCCCTTCCTCAGTCCGCGCTTGCCGGGAAGAACTTCCCGAGCGTGTCTCGCGACGGCTGCTTCGTGACGAGCGAGACGAGGACCAGCGTGATGCTCGATGCAGCCACCATCGTGGCCGCCGGCAGCATCCCAAGGAATAGGTACGAGGGATCGCTGCCGTATCCGCTGGCCCTGAAGAATGCCAGGCCGAGGACGACGGTCACGGCAACGGCGGCGATCGCTCCGGCCGCTGTCGCTCTCCGCCAGTAGATGGCAGCGATTGCGATGGGGAACAGCGCGGAGTAGCCGCTGAAGCACCAGACCCCGAGCGAGAAGACGCTGCGCGGCTCGCTCAGCGACGCCAGGTAGGCCACTGCCGCGACGATCGCCACGACCAGCCGTCCCAGGAACACTCCCTGCGCGTCGCCGAGGGCAGGCTTGCCGAGCAGCCGCGGGGCCACGTCATTCGTGAACATCGAGCCGATCGCCAGGAACTGCGAGTCCAGCGAGGACATGATGGCAGCGAGGATGCCCGCTCCGAGGATCCCACCCAGCATTGGCGTCGTCAGGCGCTGCACCATGGTTGCCAGCTCGCTGTTGACCGGGGAACCGGGAGGAACGACCGCCGTGCCGTCGGGCAGCACGGCCGCAGTCGCCCACACGCCGATCAGCACGCACGGAAGCCAGACCACCAGCATGCAGACCGGGTGCAGGACGAGCATGGGCTTGAACGAGGCTGCCGACCGGGCGGTGAGCCAGTGCTGGTACACATGCGGGAACATGCCGATCGAGAGCGGGATGAAGCAGTAGCTGAAAAAGTGGAGCTGGCCTATCGCCTCGCCGCGCAATAGCTTCTCCGGATGCGCTGCCGCGACGGCCTCGGTTGCCGCGCTCGCGCCGCCGAGCTTGGCGGAGATCACCAGGAACGCGGCCACGCCCGTCACCATGAAGATCGCAGCCTGCAGCGCGTTGGCCCACGCGGCCGCCCGCACGCCCCCGGCGAATACGTACAGCAGCACAACGGCTGTCACGACCATGCCGGTGAGCCACCCCGGGACGCCGCCCGCAGTGGCTGCGAACGCTTCCGGGAAGGCCCCGGCCGTCAGCGCCTGGACGACGCCGCCAGCCCCCAGCAGGCCCACCAGCACGTATGGAATCACGAGTCCGGCCAGCACCGGGAACAGCAGGAGTCCCAGCAGGGGGCTCTCGAACCGGTCTCGGAAGAACTGGATCTGCGTCGTGTAGCCGTTGCGCTTGCCGAGCGCCCACAGACGCACGCCCGCGAAGTAGAACACTGCCGAGTGCACGAGTCCCGACCAAGAGGCCATGAGTCCGTACACGCCGATGCCGACCCGATACGACTCGCCCGTGCTTCCGACCAGGGAGAACGCGGTCATTGCGGTGCCGAACACGGAGAGCATCAGCACGGCCGGCCCGATGGAACGGCTCGCGAGGAAGAAGTCCTCGGAGGTGTTGCGGAACGCGCGGCTGCTCAGGAATCCGAGTCCCACCAGGACCGCGAGGTAGGCGGAAATAACGGCGAGCTGGGTCACTTGGTCGTTTCTCCCGCGGGTTCGGAGGCCGACTCGGCACCTGCGAGATCCCGGGGCCACGCGTAGCGGCCCGCAACAGCCCACAGTGCGGCTGTCGCGAGCGAGAAGGCCGCGTGGTAGGCGAGGCCTGACGGGAGGAAGCCCAGGACCAGCCTGCTGTCGTTCCACAGCCAGGAGTCCTGGTGGAGCAAGGCGAAGGCCGCCAGCGCTACGCAGACAAGCTTCGCGTTGATAGGGGTGCTCATGAGGTCCGCGCTCCGGATCGCAGTGCCGGAGCGTTATGCCAGGGCCTTCGAGACCAGACTGCCGTGCACGTCCGTGAGTCGGAAATTGCGGCCTTGGTACTTGAAGGTCAGCTTTTCGTGATCAATGCCCAGCAGGTGGAGGATCGTCGCATGCAGGTCGTGGACATGCACGGGCTCCTCCGTGATGTTGTAGCTGAAGTCGTCAGTCGTCCCGATGGAAGTGCCGGGATTGATCCCGGCACCGGCCATCCACATCGTGAAGCAGCGCGGATGATGGTCGCGGCCGTAGTTGTCGGCGGTAAGCTTGCCCTGGCTGTAGACGGTGCGGCCGAACTCGCCTCCCCAGACGACGAGCGTGTCCTCGAGCAGGCCCCTCTGCGCCAGGTCCAGCACTAGCGCAGCCGATGCCTGGTCCGTGTCGGCGCACTGCTTGCGGATCTGCGGGGGGAGGTCGGTGTGCTGGTCCCATCCCCTGTGGAAGAGCTGCACGAAGCGGACATCCCGCTCCAGGAGGCGTCTCGCAAGGAGGCAGTTGGCAGCATACGTGCCGGGCGTTCTGGAGTCAGGCCCGTACAGGTCGAAGGTCGATTCGGGCTCGCCGGAAAGATCCGTCAGCTCGGGCACCGAGGACTGCATCCGGAAGGCCATTTCGTACTGGGAAATGCGGGTCAGGATCTCCGGGTCCGCGAAGTCGCCGTACCGGATCTTGTTGAGCTGGCCGAGATCGTCGAGGAACCTCCTGCGGGCCGACCGGTCGATACCGTCCGGGTCGGACAGGTACAGGACAGGATCGCCGGTAGAGCGGAATTTCACCCCTTGATAGCGGGTCGGAAGGAACCCGCTGCCCCACAGCCGGTCGTACAGGGGCTGGCCGTTGCGCCCGCTGCCGGACGACACCATGACGACGAAGCCTGGCAGGTCGCGGTTCTCGCTGCCCAGTCCGTACGAGATCCAGGCGCCTATCGACGGCCTGCCCGCCAGCTGCGCTCCCGTCTGGAAGAAGGTCACGGCCGGGTCGTGGTTGATGGCCTCGGTGTGCATCGACTTGATGATGCAGAGGCGATCAACGATCCGCGCGGTGTGGGGGAGGAGCTCGCTGATCCATGTGCCCGAGGCCCCGTGCTGCCGGAAGCTGAACATCGACGGGGCAATCGGGAACGTTGATTGCGTCGCAGTCATCGCGGTGAGCCGCTGGCCCTTCCGCACCGAATCCGGAAGATCCTCGCCCCTGAGGCGCTCCAGTTCGGGCTTGTGATCGAACATATCGATCTGGGACGGGGCCCCGGACTGGAAGAGATAGACGACCCGCTTCGCCTTGGGCGCGAAGTGCGTCCCTTCCGTCGGGCTGTCGGAAGCCAGGTCCTGGCCCATCAGCTTGGCCAGCGCGGCGACGCCGAGTCCGTAGGCGCTCTTGCCGAAGAAATGCCGGCGAGTGCTGTGTTCGGAACAACTGCGCGCCAGTGCCATCTGCCTGTACTTCGGGTCCCATTATAGGGACACGGATCGGGGGCCCGGTCCTGCCGACACCCTCTTCCCCGCGCTGGCAGCAGCCTGGGCGCCTTCGACAGGCGGGACCGGCCCCGGGGTCGCCGGTGCCAGAACCGCCGTGATGTCGGACGGTGATTCCCGGTTCACTCCCGAGTGATGGCCTCGTCCAGGTTGAGCACGAGGCTCGCCATCATGGTGTAGGCTGCCAACTCAGGGCGCGAGACGGTTGCCGGCCAAGTCTGCGCACGCCCTTCGAGCAGGGCGTCCGCGGATTCCGGGTCACTCCGGAACCGGTCAAGGTGGTACCCGAAGCCCGACGTGAGCACTTCCCGCTCCGCGCTGTTCGCGTGTCTCGACATTGCCAGCCGGAAAATGCGTCCGAGCCGTTCCTGAGGTGATTCTCCGACCTCGCGCAGCGCCCTCGCGGCGAGTGCGCGGGATGTTTCCATGTAAACCGCGTCGTTCATCCGGTTCAAGGCCTGCAGGGGCGTGTTCGTCCGCACGCTGCGCACCGTGCAGGCTTCCCTTCCGGCCGAATCGAAGATCATCATGGACGGCGGCGGCACAGCCCGCTTCCAGAACGTGTACAGGCTCCTGCGGTACAGGTCCGGTCCCGAGCCGACCGCGTAGTCCTTGCCCCCGGCTAGCTCGGTCCACAGGCCGGCAGGCTGGTACGGCCGCACGGAGGGCCCGCCCACTGTCTCGACGAGCAGCCCCGAGACGGCCAGGCTGAGGTCCCGCACGGCCTCGGCGGGCAGCCGGAGGCGCGGGCCGCGGGCGAACAGGCGGTTGTCCGGATCCGCCTCCAGCAGATCCGGCCGCAGCCGGGACGATTGCCGGTAGGCAGCGCTCATCACGATCGACTTGACCAGGGCCTTCAGGTTCCAGCCGGAATCCATGAATTCGACCGCCAGCCAGTCGAGCAATTCGGGGTGTGTGGGCCATTCGCCTTGCGAGCCGAAGTCCTCCACGGTACTGACGATCCCGGCTCCCCAGAGCATCTGCCATACCCGGTTCACCGTCACCCTCGCGGTAAGCGGGTTGTCGCGCGAGACCAGCCACTTCGCGAAGTCGAGCCGGCTGCGGGGATCCCGTTGCGACAGAGCGGCAGGCAGGCCCGGCTGGACTTCCTCGGCGGGGGCGTCATAGGCGCCGCGGTCGAGCCTATGCGTCTTTCGGCGGGGTGCCATCTCCCGCATCACCATGACGGTCGGGATCGAGTCGACGTATGCCTGGCGCTCGTCTTCCAGATCGCGCAGCCTTGCGGTGATGTCCGTGAGATCGTCGGGCCCCAGAGCGTTCTCGTAGGCCCGGGCCAGCTTCCGGGACTCGGGCACTGTTCTCTGCCCATGCGGCATGGCCGCGATCTCGTCGACCCTCCTTGCCACGGCAGCGACCTGCACTTGCTCTCGGGTCAGGGCCCTGCCGTAGACCAGAAGCTGCCGGATCCGGCCTCGGTAGTCGAGGCCGAGGCCCCTGCCTACATGGAGGGGTTCCTTCGACTTGATCTCCTGGTTCATCTCGTCGCGGATCACATTCAGTTCGACCGGCTCGCCGTCCAGGTAGATCTTCACGCCCGAGGCGAGGCGCGTGCCGTCGTACGTGAAGGCGACGTGCTGCCACTCGCCTAGCGTTACGGATTCGCGGCTCTCCAGCCTCAGGCAGTCGTCGAGCCAGCGATTGACGAGGTTGACCTGCAACTTGCCGCCCTTGAGGTAGAGGCCCCAGCCGGGGTTGCCCTGCGTGTCGTCCTCCGGAGGGATGTTGCCGGTCTTCGAGACGATCGCGCCGTCCGGTCCCTCGGGGCGGATCCATGCCGACACGCTGAAGCGGTCGTAGAAGCCGAAATCGGCGTCTTGGCCCAGCTCGGCGAAGTCCCCGCCTTCGAAGGCGCGCTCGGGCGGCGCGGGATCCGCGAATCCCTCCGGGAATCCCACCTCCAGGCCTCGGATGTCGATCCAGTCGAGCGGGCGCCCGGCGAGTCCCCGCTCCCACTGGTGCCTCGTGCTGGACGACTCCTGCAGCACACGCTCTTGCCGGGTCCGCAGTCGCGCGAGCTGGGTGTCCATCCGCTCGAGCCGCCTCGCCTGGTCCGCGGTCGGTGCCTTGACGAACGGTGGCGAGTTGCCGTACTTGAATGCCTTGCCCTTCTCGGGGACGTTGTTGAAGTACGCGAAGAGCTCGTAGTATTCCTTCTGCGTGAGCGGGTCGTACTTGTGGTCATGGCAGCGGGCGCAGCCGGCGGTCAGGCCCAGCCATACCGTAGCGGTCGTGTCCACGCGATCCACCACGTACTCGACTGCGTACTCGGCATCGACGATGCCCCCCTCCCCGTTGCCGCGGTGGTTGCGATTGAAGCCAGTTGCGACAATCTGGTCGAGGCTGGCCCCCGGCAGCATGTCGCCTGCCAGCTGCTCCACGGTGAACTGGTCGAAGGGCTTGTTCGAGGAAAACGCATCGATGACCCAGTCCCGCCAGCGCCACATGTGCCGCTCGGCGTCCGTCTGGTAGCCGTTCGTGTCGGCATAGCGCGCCGCGTCCAGCCATCGGATCGCCATCCGCTCGCCGTATCGCGGGGATGAGAGAAGCCTGTCGACCACTGTCTCGTAGGCGGTCTCCGAGCGGTCGGCGAGAAACGCGTCGATCTCCCCGAGCTCGGGAGGGGATCCCGTCAGGTCAAGGCTCAGCCGCCGTATCAAGGTCTCGCGGGATGCCTCGGGAGAGGGCTCCAGCCCTTCCTGGTTCAGCCGGCGTAGGACGAAGCTGTCGATTGCGTTGACGGGCCAGCCGGGCCGGCTGACATCCGGGATTTCGGGCAGGGCCGGCGCAATGAAGGCCCAGTGGCCCTGCCATTCCGCCCCTTGCTCGATCCATCGGCGCACCAGGTCGATGGTGTCCGGGGGCAGGGGATCGTGGCCGAATGCCGCAGGCGGCATCCTGCGCGCCGGGTCCTGGGTCGCAATCCTGAGGAAGATCTCGCTCGCCTGAGGATCCCCCGGTTCAATCACCCGGCGCCCGCTAGCGGCAACGGCGGACCGGGCGCCGGCCGTGTCCAGGCGCAGGCTTGTCATGCGCTTGGCCTTGTCGGGGCCGTGGCATGCGAAACAGTTCTCGGACAGGGCCGGCCGGATGTCCCGGTTGAACTGCACAGCAGACTCCGCACCGGAATCCGCAGCGGTGAGGAAGGCGAGGGCCGCGATCAAGATGGGCATTGATACTCGCATGTCCGCTTGGATTATACGGTTCCGGGACGCGCGGGCGCTCGCGGGTGCGCGTCCCGCGACACAGCGGGCATGCTGCCGCTCACATGACCTTTCTGGAGCCGCTGCGCTCGACGAGCGCGATTGCATGGGCCACGGCCAGCTCGCCCGACCCCACTGGTCCCAGCCCTTCGTTTGTCTTCGCCTTGACGCCGACTAGCTCGGGGGCGATCTGCAGCAGGGCCGCGACGTTCTCGCGGATCCGGTCGCGGAACGGCAGGATCTTCGGCCGCTCCAGGACGATCACCGTGTCGACGTTGACCAGGCGCCAACCGTAGCTGTCGAGCAGTTCCGTGGCGTGTCGCAGGAAGATGCTGCTGTCCGCGTCCCTCCACTGCGGGTCGGAGGGAGGGAACAGCTCGCCGATGTCTCCCTGGCCGGTGGCTCCGAGGATAGCGTCCGTGATGGCGTGGAGCAGGATGTCGGCGTCGGAGTGGCCTTGCAGGCCGATCTTCGATGGAATATTGACGCCGCCGAGGATCAGCGGCCGGCCCTCCACGAGGCGATGGGAGTCGTATCCGATCCCGATGCGGAACTCGTTACGCTCCAAGCTGACGATCGGAGGGGGCTTCACGGTTCTCCAGTTCGAAGTAGAGCTGTGCCAGGGCCATGTGGTGCGGTCGGGTGATCTTGATGTTGCGCTCGCTCCCCCGCATGACGTACACGTCCTCGTTGAGGTGCTCGACCAGGCTCGCCTCGTCCGTGCCGACGAAGTGATCCCTGCGTGCCGTCTCGAACGCCCGGCGCAGCAGACCGAGATCGAAGACCTGCGGAGTCTGGACAAGCATGATCCGCTCCCGGGGAAGGGTTGACCTCACGACCTCTTGGCTGACCTGCTTGACGGTCTCTTCGGCCGGCATTCCCAAGATGACGGCGCGCCGCACCGAGGCCTGCTGGATGGCCTCCTCAATGAGTGACACAGTGACGAACGGCCGCACTCCGTCGTGGACCGCGACAAGGTCGGAGTCGTCCGAGACGACATCGAGGCAGTGGCCTACCGATTCCTGCCGGTTGCGCCCGCCTGCGAGAACACGCACGCGGCGGAAGGCAGCGGTCTCGCCGAGCATTTCCCGGACGGAATCCTCGCTGCCTTCCGGCACGGCAACCAGGATTTCCCGGACGCTGGGAACTGCAAGAAACTTCCGGACGGTGAGGGCTAGGATCGGGGTGCCGCCCAGCCGCATGAACTGCTTGCGGTCGCTGCCGTACTGCGCAGCAGCTTGCTTGCCCATCCGCGTGCCGTGGCCGGCTGCGGGAAGGATTGCGGCTACGTTCATGCTCTCGGATTATCGCCCATCGAACTGGGGTAGGGCCGCATCACTGGGCATCGGCGCGACCGCCCCGGCTCCGTATTCCCGGGACGGTTCAGTTCGATCGCCCAGCCGGGACGTCCAACGGGCCTTGCGCGCCGGAGCCGCAGTCTGCGCTTGCATCCTCCGCCGGGGCTGACCCTGGAGAGCAGTCTTGGCGCCGCCAAGCGCTCCCGGCTCCGGCACTGTTGTGCGAGGGATCACCGCATGCTGAGGGGGCATACGCCCTTGCGTCGGGAGAGCGAGCCACGTGCCGACCTGCGGTTGTTGGCTAGCAGCGTCTGGTGATGATGCCCGCTCGCGCAATGCCAAAAGGCCGGCGTCCAGTGTTGCCGCCGGCAGTGGCGATGCCCCTGTCGGCGGTGCGATCTGCCGCGAGGTGTCTTGGTAGCTAACCCTCAAGGGCTTGACGACAGTAATCGAAACACCTGCGGACTTCCGCGACGGTGTCTTCACCCTTGTATTCGTACTCGATGTTGGCCGGAATGTCGTAGCCCTTGTCGCGCAGCAGATGAAGCACTTCGCGGATGGGGGTGTCGCCCTCCCCGAATGACACGTTCTCGCCCTGATTGGCCTTGCGGTCCTTGATGTGCAGCGTGATGATCCGCTCGTGATTCTTTTCGATATAGTCGATCGGATCGAATCCTGCGGCGACGAAATGCCCGATGTCAAGGTTCACCACGATGTTGTCGTGACCCTTGGCCGCGTTGGCAAAATCCTCCGGCGTCGCGAATTCGTTCTCGTGGATTCTGGAATGGTTGTGCATGCCCACGAGCATTCCGTACCGCTTCGCGATCGGGTCCACGCGTTTCGACACGCTGACAGTCCCGGAGGCCGTGAGCGCCTTCGCACCCATGGCCTTCGCCATCTCGAAGCCACGCGCAATCTCCTCGTCTGTGAAGTCGTCCCTGAAGCTGTAGTTGAGCGAATGGATCTCGATGCCCGCCTCGTGGAACTTCTCCCCGATGCCCTCGAACTCCGATAGGGGGGTCTCGATCCTGTAGGCCCGCAGCTTCTCCCTTCCGCCCGGCTGCCTGCGCGTTTCCCGCAAGGGCTCGAAGTGCCCGCTCCACAGTTCGCAGGATCCGATGCCGACCGACTTGATCGATTCGATCGCCTCGTCGAGGGGCCGGTCGCGGAAGCTGTAGCTCTGCACGCCGATGGTCACGCCGCGCACCGTCGAGTCGATCCGGTCGTGCGCCAGCGCTCGATTCGCGAGGGTGCCGACCGTGCCGGCCGCTAGGAATGACTTGGCGAATTCACGCCTGGTGAATGATGCACACATGGCTCTCATAAGACCCCATTCTGCCACAGGAACCGCTGCGGGACTTCACGGTGAAGGACATCTCGGCTCGCCTCGGATCCTGCCCTGCCGGCCTGCTGTAGAGTAGTCGGATAGACATGGCCCGGACATTCAAGCTCTCGGTTTGCAATGAGTTGTACGGGGATGCCGATTTTGCGCAGTCGTGCCGCTCGATCAAGCGGGCTGGCTGGGACGGCATCGAGATCGCGCCGTTCACGCTGATGCAGGACGCTACGCGCCTGCCGCCTGAGCGCCGTCGCGAGGTTCGCGACATCATCGAGTCGGAGGGCTTGGACTTCGTTGGCCTGCATTGGCTGACCGTGGGCCCGGAAGGGCTCCAAGTCACCACTCCTGACGAACGGGTTCGGCGCAGCAGCTGGGACTACGTCCGGGGGCTAGTCGAGCTGTGTGGGGATCTGCGTCCGTCCGGCAAGACCGGCGGGGTCATGGTATTCGGTTCGCCGATGCAGCGGCGTACCGTAGGCGGACTGACCCGGGAGCAAGCCGAGGCGAACTACATCGAAGGCGTTCGCTCGGTCGTTCCGGACTTGGAAGCAGCCGGTGTCACGCTTTGCGTCGAGGCTCTCCCCATAGGCCAGTGTGACGTGATCGTCACATTGGACCGTGCGGCTGAGATCGTGGACGAGATCGGCAGCCCTGCGGTCCAGACTATGTTCGACTCCCACAACGCCATCGACGAGGAGGATCCCCATTCCGATCTGGTCGCCCGCCATTGGTCGAAGATCCGGCACATCCACGTGAACGAACTCGACGGAAGCTATCCCCGGCCCGGCGGGGGTTACGATTTCAAGCCGGTCCTGCAGGTTGCCAAAGACCGGGAGTTCGACGGGTGGGTGTCCATGGAAGTGTTCGATTTCTCGCCGGGAGCGGAGAAGATCGTGAACGAGTCGATTGCCTACCTGAAAGGCGAGATCCAAGCGCTGCAGTAGCGCTCGCCGACCGGCCCGGCGACGCGGCTGTCAGAAGACCGCGAACGTGAAGACGGCATTGCTGCCGTCCGGGGTGAGGGCGTACTCGCCTGGTGCCAGGCTAGCCCCGGTGCGAATTCTCACGACCCTGGCTTCGATGCCGTCGAGCTGGAGGAAGTACGGTTCCGCGACGATCTTCTTCTTCTTGCGATACAGGATCTCGCGCCTTCCCTTGGAGACATCGAAGCCGTAGAGCTTCAGGTCGCGCGGATCGATGTCCTTCGAGTCGATCAGGAACTCGGGTGCTGCCAGGGGTGTCTTCACGGAAGCTGCCGCCCCCGGGATCCAGAACACAAGCTGGTTCTTGTTCTCTTCTTGCTGGGCCTCCGCCTGCTCCAGCTCGAGTATCTCGCTGCCGTGGATCAGGAACGGAACGTCCTGCTTCGGGGGATTCGGCAGGCCGAGCCGATTCTTGGTTTCGGTCTCCTGGCCTGGCAGAGCCAGCGCGAACAGAACGGCGCACCGGGCAGCAACCGTCGCATTCCGCAGCATACGGATACGAGTGTAGCTGACGGGACCATGGCCTATCATTCTCGTCATGCGAATCCGTCTCGCCGGGCCGGCCGACCTGGAAACTGTCGCCCGGTTCAACGCGCTACTGGCCGAGGAGTCCGAGGGCTTGGAACTCAACATGGACCGCCTGCGATCCGGGGTCAGCGCCATGCTCCGCGACCAATCCCTCGGCTTCTACCTGATTGCCGAGGCAGGTCAGGAAGCCATCGGCCAGCTGGCTCTCACGTACGAGTGGAGCGACTGGCGGAATGGCATGTTCTGGTGGCTCCAGAGCGTCTATGTCCGTCCCGAGCACCGCCGGCAGGGCGTGCTCCGCGCCCTGTACGAGCACATGCTCCGGCTGGCCGATGAGCGGGGAGTATGCGGCGTGCGCCTGTATGTCGAGCGGGACAACCGGCCAGCCCAGAAAGCCTACGACAGCCTCGGCCTGAGCCGGGCCGTGTTCCACATGTACGAAAACGACTTCGTGATTGACCGGAGTCGATAGGCTCGGCCCTCCGGCGTCAGAAAACGAAGCGGATCCCGAATCGGGCGGAGATCGGGGAGAGGAACCGGTCCAGCATCAGGAAGCGCGGGTCCCTGGTCGCTCCCTGCGCGGATGCGATGGATTCGTAGTCGTACCCGCCGAGGACCTGCGACACCGGGTCGCCAGGCTGCCAAAGGGCGAGTGACTGTCGGTACATCCGCTCGAACGTCCGCAGCCCCGTCTGCTGGTTGAATAGATTGATCACGTTGAAGTTGAGCTCGAACCACTTCCGCTCGTCAGCGAACGGGAAGAATCGCTGCACGAGGGACACGTCGGTCTGCGTCCAGGCGGGGTTCCTCCCGTCGCTGGCCCGATTCTCGACCTTGACGTCCGCGTGCTCGAAATCGACAGTCCTTGTAATCGGCGTGCCGCTCATCGCACGGAAAAAGCCGCCGATCTCGAGGTTCCACGGCGTCACATAGGCCCAGTTCGCCTTGAGCTGGTGAGGCCGGTCCGTGCCCAAGGGGCCGTCGACGACGTTGCCGCGAGAGTCATACGACAGGAACCAAAGGTCGAAGTCCCTGTTCGCATTCGGGCTGAGACGCCCGTTCTCGTCCGAACTCCCCAGGCCGGAATACAGACCCTGCAGCCTGGAATTCACATACGCGATGTCCGCGAGCCAGCGGTTGCGGAAGGACTTCCTCAGGCGAATCTCCAGTGCGTCGTATGTCCGCTCTGGACGGGGCGTTGCCGGCAGGCCGGCATCGGCGAACCTGCTCACAGACAGCCCCCGCCCGGGATTCGTGATGTAATACGCCTCCCCTGCCAGAGTCTGCCGCCCAACGTCTTCGATCGCCTCTTCCAGGTACTTGCGCGTGTACCCGGCTGATACCACGTAGCCCTTGGCGGCTTCGTACTCCAGGCCGGCGACCGTCCCTGACATCCGCATGGGCCGCAGCTCGGGATCGAGGTCGTCGAAGGACGGGATCCGCCAGTTCCTGGTCTCGATGTAGGTGCCCGGGTACGGGCCCTGGCCGTTGAGCCCTCCGATCGCTGTCCAGTCCAGATTGGAGTCGTCCAGGAGGTAGTAGTGGCTCAGCCACTTGAAGCCGCCGAACAATCCTTGGGCCAGGTTGAGCTTCATCGCGTCGTAGAACCGCCCCCAGCTGGCGAAGAGCTTGAGCCTGGCGTTGCCGAGCGGGTCGTAGGAGAAGCCCAGGCGGGGGGCCACCTTGTCACCGAAGCCCCATTGGAATGCCGCGCCGGAGAATTCGGGAATGTCGCTGAAGGACGGAATCTCCTCGCTCTCGAGGCGGACACCGAGGTTCAGCGTGAGCGCGCCGGCAATCGTCCACGAATCCTGGACGAACAGCGCGTGGCGGTTCGTCGCGACATCTGCCACGACGCCGAACGGAGACCGCACCTCGTAGTAGCCGCAGGGATCATGCCGGGAGCCGTCGGGACCGGTGCAGGCGCTCGTCCGGATCGTCCCATCCACCGTGTTGTACGGCCGTCCGTAGGCAAGGACCACGAAGTCGTACTTGTAAGCGTCGTTGATGTCATGGCCAAGGCCGCTGAACTGCCACCCGAAGCGCAGGCTATGCTGCTGGCCGGCGCCGCTGGCAAGAAAGCTCCCGGTCAGCGCGACAGTCCGCTTCTTCTGGAAGTCCTGGGCCGTGTGCAGGCTTGCAGAGTGGCTGATCGAACTGAACCCTCGCGGGCGGTACAGGGGGTGGTCCTGCCCGTACCCGATCACGCCCGGCGACTGCAGGAAGCCGTGGCGGACCCGGTCAGGTTCGAGGATCTGCTCGGTCTGGAAGGCGTTCAGTCCCCATCGCGCCTCCAGCGCGAGGTTCGGTGTCGGGGTGGCAACCACGGCTCCGGCGAGTGTATAGCCCGGATATTCGAAACCCTCCCTCGCCCAGTCGAACGCCGGATTGGATGTCCCGTCGCGAAGCGGCAGTCCTCCTCTCCGGTTCGCCCGGTCCCCTACGTAAGAGGCAGTGAGTCTGATTCTGTCCGCCGGCTGGACGTCGAACTTGAGCGTGGTGCTTCGGACTCGCTCCTTCCGGGAGAAACTCCCCGATTCGCCGGATGTGAAGGTGACAGAGCGCGACCGGGTCCGGAACTGCGGGAGGATCGAGCCGAAGAACCATGCGCGGTTTCTCCACACCGGGCCGCCGATCGTGAGTCCGAACTCGTTGGTAATGTCGTCGTCCTCGTCGTAGTACACGTACTCGGCCACGTCCGTGGCTTGCCCGGGGTCGAGCCGCAGCTCCTTGCTCGGCGCTCCCGAGAGCGCGCTGCCGCTCCCGTACCAGAGCCCGCTGCCATGGAACTCGTTCGAGCCGCTCTTGGTCCGGACGCTCAGAACGCCGCCCATCGCCCCGCCGAACTCGGCTTCGTAGCCAGCGGTCTTGACCTGGAACTCCTCCACGGTCTCGACTCGAAGATTCTGGTTGTTCAGTCCGTTGTAGATGCTCGTCGTATCGATTCCGTCCACATAGAACACGTTCTCGGCGCCGGACGATCCATCCACGGAAATCCCCAGCACCACGCGTCCCTTGTGGCTGAGGATGCCGGTCTGCGCCTCGATATTCACACTCGGCAGGAAGCGGGCGTAATTCGTGAAGTCCCGTCCGCCCGCCGCGTCAACCATCCGTTGTCCGGCGTAGACCGACGCCGATTCGCTCTTGAACGTGTCGATCGCGGCTCCGCCCGCCTCCACGACAACCGAAGTGTCCACCTCCCCGAGCAGGAGCGTCATGGGAACGGAATAGGTCCTGCCCGTCTCCACTTGGACACTCTCGTTGACTGCTGTCCGGAAGCCGGGAGCCCGCGCCGTAACCCTGTAGTCCCCCCGAGGGAGGCTGTTGTTGATGACCAGCCCTTCCTCGTTCGTCAACGCGCGCGCCGGCCGGATGAGCGCGTCGCCGGCGAGTTCCACCTCGGCGCCGGGGATCACACCGCCGGTCTGGTCCGTGACGGTGATTCGCAGTCCGCCTGCCTGCTGCTGGGAAACAGCGGATACAGCTGTCGCCAGCAGGGCAACCAGCACTGAACCGGAGAGTCGCTTGCTCACCCTGCTAGCTTCCCACGTAGCTTCAAGTGCCCGCAAAATGTCGGCAAGCGCCGATTCCTAGGGTGTGTCTAGCTCTTTGGCGTCATCGCAAGCATCTGAGTGATTCGTCAGCGGCCACTTACGAATTCGAACTTTCGAAGAAGACTCGGGCGCTATAGCCGAGACTCCTTCCTGCTCGATTTCGGCGAAACATCGACGCCCAGCTCGCCCCGAGTCCGAGTGGGAGGCTCGGCTCGATTCGAAAGACTCCCAAGACAGACTCCCAAGTGCTGGGGCCGCTGGATCAATGATCGTGCGATGCTTGCGGTAGCGTTCGTGGGGCCTCTGTTGGAATGCGCACTGGCATCCCGGCACAACGGCGTGTGAAGTCAACGATCGTAACCCCGGTGACTTGTCCCGACTCGGGGTCGATCCGCACTAGCACGCCGTCGTCGGCCTCTTCGCAAACCGAGGGCCGAGGCTCGCCGTACGACAGGTAGCATACGTCTGCATTGCGGTCGTATTGGAGACTCATGTGCTTGGCATCCATTCGATCACCCCTTTCGCGTTTGGCTTCCTCGCAAGATAGGCTGTCCTGACGATACCCTCCACCAAATCGTCCGCACCGACTGTTTCCGAACGCACGACTACGGTCAAGTAGAGGCCACGGAAGTTTCTAGGGCCATTCTCGACGAGCCGGTAGTACATCTGCAAGGTCGAATCGTTTTCGAATCGATGGATCAGTCCCGGGTCGCGAAGCGCGAGGTTGATCTCCTCGTCCCTGGCGATTTCCAGGTGTTTCTCTTCGATGTGGGCCCAGACCTCAATATCGATGAAGATCGGATGTCCCGGCGGACAATGGAGCACGACAGCGTATGGCCGCTCGTCACGGTTCGGGGCATCGGTTCGCCTGGAACCCTCGGACCGGCTCGCTGCTCCACCCCCTCATCTTGCTATGGTCCCTCCGTCGAATTGGAAGCCCAACCCTGCTAGGCGCTCTGGCGGAACCCTGATCCGTTGCCGTTGAGGTAGGCCATTGGTGACGAGCCGGGCCTAATGACGCTGCTGCGGAAGGCCTCGGCGCAGCCTGTGGATCTGTGACACAAGGGTGGCAGTGAATCCCCGACGGAACATGCGGGTGGTGTCGGCATGCGGGTTCATTACATTGGCTCGTATAATCAGGGGCGGTGGCGGCACCGATGCAGGAATCCTAGTTCCGAGCTGTTCGAGCGTCCCTGCAGGAATGCAGCCGGAAAACCGACGCCTGCGTTATCGCCGCGATCCGATGACCCTCCCGAATCAGCTGTCGAAGGCAGGCACTCTCCTCCTGTGTCTTGCAGCGACGGCAAACGTCGCTCCAGTTCTCGGTGCGGCTACAAGCGATGCCGTCGCGGATGTGCTGGAGCCGGTCTTCCGGCAGAAGTGTATCGTTTGCCATGGCGCCAGTGGTGCCGTCGACCTGACGAGGCTGCGAACCGAGAAGGACCTCCTGGGGAGCCCGGAACTCGTGAAGGATCTCCTCGGTGTCTTGGACACCGGCATCATGCCTCCGCGTGGAGCGACGCCATTGGGCAGCGACCAGCGGGAAATGCTCGTCTCGGAGTTGCGAAGGCTTCTTCATGCCGCAGCCAGCGCCCAAGTCGCCATCCCCCACACACCGGCTCGACGGATGAACCGGTTCCAGTACAACAACGCTGTCCAGGACTTGCTCGAGCTGCGAGTCGACGTATTCGCATTGCCGGAGCGCATGCTGCGGGAATACGGCTACTTTCGCCCCGAGACGGGCAGGATGCCCGACAGCCTCAAGGCTGGCAGCCGGCCGCTCGGCAAGTCGCAGCTGATCGGCAAGCGCCTTGCCGGCGTTGCGCCGTTCCCTCAGGACCTGCGGGCCGAGCACGGCTACGACAATCGCGGGGATCACCTCACGATGTCGCCGCTGCTCATGGAATCATTCCTGCGCCTCAGCCGTTCCATCGTCGGTAGCGTCGACTTCAACGAGGTCACCAGCGGCGCTTGGCAGAGGCTATTCGTGCCGGGGCCTGAGGAGGAGGCCGAGGTTCGGGTGCGGGACACCCTCCGCAGCTTTCTCGCGAAGGCGTTCCGCCGCCCGGTCGAGGACGCTGTCCTGGATCGCTACGTCAGTCACGCGATGACACGGATCCAGTCGGGCGACTCCTTCGCCGACGCAATGAAGGCAGCCGTTTCGGCCGCGCTCTCCTCGCCGCGGTTCCTTTACCTGTACGAGCGGGCGAGCCCCGTCAGTGCCGCCGGCCACGTGAACGATTTCGAACTGGCATCCCGCTTGTCGTTCTTTCTCTGGGGCAGCATCCCGGACGAGACGCTGCTGGCCTTGGCAGCCCGGCAACAACTCAACGCCCCCGAGGTGCTGCGGCAGCAGGTGGAACGGATGATGCGGGATGTCCGGCTGAAGCGCTTCTGCGATAGCTTTCCCGCGCAGTGGCTCCAGCTCGAGCGGATTGTGTCGTCCGTGCCGGACAGGGACCGCTATCCGGACTTCTACTTCGCCAAGTTCCGTTCCAGCATGCACATGATGCTGGAGCCGCTGCTGCTGTTCGAGACCGTGCTAGTCGAGGACCGGTCGATTCTCGAACTGGTGGATTCCGATTTCAGTTACCGGAGCGAACTGCTGGAGTCCTGGTACCGCGACGGTACCCGACCCGCGAAGGTTCCCCCGGTGGCGATTCCCTTTCGCCGGGTCCCTGTGACGGACCGACGGCAGGGCGGGGTGATCACCAACGCGGCTGTCATGACGATGACCTCGGGCCCTTCGAGAACGCACCCGGTGACGAGGGGGGCTTGGATTGCAGGCGTAGTCTTCAATGATCCGCCCGATCCGCCCCCGGCAGACGTCCCCCCGCTGCCCGAACACCCCGATGCCGGACCGGAAGCGAGCCTGACGCTCCGCGAGCGCTTCGAGGCGCACCGCACCCAGCCGGAATGCGCGAGCTGCCATGCCCAGATCGATCCGCTGGGATTCGCCTTGGAGAACTACGGTCCGACCGGAGTATGGCGCGACACGTACGACAACGGCCGTGCCGTCGATGCCAGCGGGATCCTGTTCGGGCGCTACCGGTTCCGTGACATCGTGGAATTCAAGGACGCGATCCTTGCCGAGAAGGACAGGTTCGCCCGCGCCTTCGCAGGTCACCTGCTGGAATTCGCCCTAGGGCGCGAACTGGAGTTCTCGGACGAGCCAGCCCTTGACCGCATCGTGAGCGAGACCGCAGCGGCCGGCTACCGTCTCCGCGAAATGCTGGTGCAGGTTGCGCTGAGCGATCCGTTCCGGCTCAAGTACAATCCAGTTGTGCCCGCGGCCGGGGCCCCCTGATTGGCAGGATTCATGGTAGACACGTCCAGACGCGCGTTCTTGCGCGGCGCCGGGGCCGGCGCTCTGGCACTGCCGTGGCTGGAAAGCCTCGCGGCGGAAGATGGGTCCGCGCTGCCGAGTCCTAACTGCCGCCTCGCATTCTTCTATGTGCCCATCGGCGTCGTGCGGCGCGGTTTCTTCCCAGGCGAGCAGGACGCCGGACTGCCGGCGTTCAACGGCGATCTCAGCGCCATCGTCGAGACCAAGACCAAGGTCGGGTCTCATCCGATCGAGCTGACGCCTACCCTCGCGCCGCTGGCGAACGTGCTGGACAAGGTCGAACTGATCACCGGGCTTGACAGGACCTTCCAGAACGGAACCGACGTGCACGCCCAGTGCGCATCGTGCTTCCTCAGCAGCGCGGTGCCGTTCGGCGTCCCGACTTCGGCCTGGCCGCTGGATCGGACGCTTGACCACGTAATCGCCGACAGGGTTGGCCACGCCACGCCGTTCCGCACGCTGGAGTTCAGCTGCAACAGCCATCGCGACAACCTCGAGTCGATCTACTTCGACAACATTTCCTGGTACGGAACCGGGCATGTCGCACCGTCGGTGCGGGATCCTCGCAAGGCTTACCGGAGACTGTTCGGCACCCATGAATCGCGGGAGTTCCGCGACATCACGGACATCGTTCTCGCCGATGCCCGCTCCCTGCAGCGCGAGCTGGGGACGGGCGACCGCCGCAAGTTCGAGGAGTTCTTCGATTCCATCCGCAGCATCGAGGAGCAGATGGACAAGCTCGAGCGGATGAAGGCCGAGCTCAGCGAGGTCTCGATCGCCGAGCCCGCCGAGGCGCTCCTGCCCCGTGGCGAGTACATTCGCCTCATGGGGGACCTGATGGTAGTCGCCCTGCAGACCGGCCTGACACGCGTCGCAACGCTCATGGTCGGTCCGGAACGCTGGAACACCCCGTTCATGTTCGAAGGGCTCTTCGACAAGCCGGTCAGCCATCACCTGATGTCCCACAAGCAGACGGAGTTCGGCGAGCAACTGCTGCAGATCGACCGATTCCACATGGCGCAGTTCGCCTATCTCGCCGAGCGAATGGACAGCATCCAGGAGGCGGACGGCTCGACTCTGCTCGACAACACGATCTTCACCTACGGGTCCGGTCTCGGGGACGGTGCGACGCACCAGTACAGCGACCTGCCGATCGTAGTGGCCGGTTCAGGCGGGGGCCGGCTGCGAACGGGAAGGCACCTGCATTGCGCGGACGGGACGCCCCTGGCGAATCTCTGGCTCACGCAGGCGCGGGCCATGGGTGTTGGGCTCGACCGCTTTGCTGACAGCACAGGGGTCGTTGCCCAGATCCTCTCGTAGTCCGGCAGGCCTGCGGCGAGTGGTCTCACCGTCCGAGCCGCGCTGCCCGGAGCCGTCCCGGGGCTCGTTCTAGAATGTCTAGACCATGGGGTTGCTGAGCGGCAAGACCGCGATTGTCACCGGTTCCGGCCGGAGTATCGGGAAGGCGGTGGCCAAGCTCCTCGCGAAGCACGGCGCTCGTCTCGTCGTCAATGATCTGGACCCGCAGCCTGCGGAGGAGACCGCCGAAGAGATACGGGCAGATGGCGGTGAAGCAGCCGTCTGCACCGGCAGCGTCACGGATCCGGAAGTCCCGGACCGGATCGTCTCGACCGCGCTGGACGCCTACGGTTCCGTCGACGTGATCGTCAATAACGCCGGCTACACATGGGACGGCGTGATCCACAAGATGGACGATGACCAGTTCGACGCGATGCTCGACGTCCACCTCCGCGCGCCTTTCCGGATGGTGCGCGCCGCCGCCCCGTTTCTCAGGGATTCCGCCAAGGCCGACCTCGCTGCCGGACGGACGCCTCCGTGCCGCAAGATCGTGAACGTTAGCTCGACGTCAGGCGTCGCCGGCAATGCCGGGCAGATCAACTACGCGGCGGGCAAGATGGGTGTGGTCGGGATGACGAAGACAATTGCCAAGGAGTGGGGACGCTTCAATATCTGCTGCAACGCTGTCGCCTACGGCTTCATCGAGTCCCGGCTCACCCAGGCCAAGGAACTCGGCGAAACAACCTCCGCTGGCGTGGCGCTCGGAATACCCCAGAGCCAGAGGGAATCGGCAGTCCGTTACATTCCCTTGCAGCGGTACGGAACGCCGGAGGACGCCGCAGGTCCCGTGCTCTTTCTCGCGTCCCCGTTGTCCGACTACGTCACGGGCTCGGTCGTGCTGGTGACCGGCGGCAGCGTCGTCTGACCGTCGGATTCGGCGCCGGTTCCGTCATTGCGCGGGCACGCGCCGCAGCGGAGGGATTCCCCGTTAGCGTCCAGTACATCCGGGCCTCCGCAGGAGCCTCGAAGGCAGCGGTTCCGGGACAGCAGCCCCACCGCCATGATGCCCATAGCGACCGCGACCGCTCCGAGTGCCAGCAAGAACGTAGTCAGCATCGTGTCCTACGGCCTCATTCTCGCACGGTGATAGCGAGTATGGATTCCGTCAACGACCCGGCCCCCAGCAAAGACCCCTGCAACATCAGTCACTGTCTGACGGCAGTGCGCCCATAGGTCGAGCTGGATGCTTGCTGACGTTCAGCCCGTCGTCAGAATCGCACCATGGGCGGGAACGACGCCTGTGCCAGGCCCCGCAGGCTTGGCTGTGTTGCTCTCGCGCTTGCCGCCCTGGCTGGTCGCGTGAGCGCCGCAGCGCAGAGTTCAGTTGCCTTCAGGTTGCCGACAGCTGCACATCGCAACAGCCTCGTCTTGGCGGCCGTCAGGTCACGGCACGACTCAAACTCAGACCGGGTTTCTTTCGAAGCACACCCGCAGGCCCTGCGCCATTCTCTTGCCACGAGGGTTGGTTGGCCTAGGGCCATGACCTAGGCTCAGCTGGTCCCGATACCATGAGGAAGAAGAATTAAGGCAACGTGCACACGTGCCATGACGCCTCGCCCTGCCTGTTGTATACTCAGCCCAACGGGCTGACGCAGTAGTGTGACGCGCGCCGTCACGAAATTCGGCGATACCCGAGCGAGTGTCCTTGAAGCCGCTTTCGACAAGGAAGGGCAGTACTGGCAACACCAGAGACTGGACCAATTCTGGTTGAGACTGACCAGCGAGTTACTTCCAGTGGTCGAATAGCGACTCTGCAGTGGCAGGGGCCTAGAGACTTCAAGGAGTGAAGGAGGCAGAGGGGAGACGTGGCGAGACAAGGTAGGGCGGTCGAATACGAGGGAAAACCAGGCGTCGAGATTGAGATCAGGGAATCGGTTGGCCGATGGACAGAAATCCGGCTCGAAGATGGATCCGTTGTCAAGATGAAGCCAACCGTCTTGCGCGTGATACGAATGGTTGACCAGTACGATGCCGAAGGTTGTCCGATTTATGTTGTGAGATCCACCAACATCATCACTGTGGATTCGCCGGATAGCCTGTGTCAGAGCGAGTCGGCTGGCAGCGGAGTTCAGTGAGAGTCTACATGCAGACAGTTCATGCGGAGACGACGGTTACTGCAGGAGCAGCCCCGACCTTAATCGGATCACTGAGCTATCAGCCCTTCGCCGATGAATCTCAGGGCGTTAGTGCGGAGTTGTCCATCCGAACTGGCGGCTCTTCGTATTGCCAAGGCACCGCAACCTCTGCCCATGGTCAAGGCTTCGTCGACCCAGCAGGCAAGAGGGACTGGATTGCGCAGTTCCAGGAGGATTCGCTGAAATTTCAGCAACTGGCATCCGATTGGTATCGTCAAAGAGGCGCTTCGTCATCATTGACCCAAGGTGCTGTTTGCCCAGCCTATCAGCAAATCATCGGCATGGGAGAACGGGCGTTACCGCTAATCCTCCTTCAGCTGCAACGCGAGGGTGATGATCCCGACCAGTGGTTCTGGGCACTTCAAGTAATCACTGGAGAGCAGCCAGCTGAAGAGGAGGATCGGGGCAATTTCCTGAGCATGGCACGAGCATGGCTCGAATGGGGCAAGACTAACGGGTATGTCCGCTAGCTGGACGCAGAGCGAACTTCCCGGATTGCAGCCCTCGAATCATTCGATCACCAGCCCCGAGGCCAGCGGATACAACTGCATTGCATGGGCCGCAGGTGATGAGTATCGCTGGTGGTGGCCCGATCCTGTCGGCATAGGCTTCTGGCCCGAAGGAGTCGAGCGTACCGAAACAGTACAAGCCTTTGTAGAAGCCTTCGGCACGTTAGGGTATTCTCCATGCTCGACCGGATCCGTCGAGGCTGGAATCGAGAAGATCGCGCTATTTGCAACTGTTTCCAATGGCCTTGAGACTCCAACCCATGCGGCCCGACAGCTTGAATCAGGTCAATGGACCAGCAAGCTCGGCCCATTCGAGGACATCTCTCACGAGAGCGCTGCGGACGTGGCCGGTCCGCTCTACGGGGAGGTGGTTCGCTATTTCGCGCGACGCAGGAAGTGACGAGCCTCGTCAGCTGGGATTTCGGGCAGGTCGAGTTCCAGACACTCCGGCTAGGGTCAGATCAGCAGCATGCATTGAGTCGGATCGCAGCTGAGTATCGCCGGTTCAGGTCACGGAACGTCCTTCTACACCGAGTGCGGCTGTCGCCCGCTCGCTCTGCGAAGGGGCCGCACGCAGTTCCTTCGAGCTTTGGCA
Organism: Bryobacterales bacterium; assembly: GCA_965263255.1. Taxonomy (GTDB): domain Bacteria; phylum Acidobacteriota; class Terriglobia; order Bryobacterales; family UBA6623; genus VXMF01. The sequence goes on along the minus strand of CBDHHA010000008.1, from coordinate 2,592,936 downwards.
GAGATCCAAGCCCCCTCGCCCAGGCTGGCGGCTTGCCTCTGTTGCTGCTGTCCAGCTTCGGCTGCTGAAGGGTTGCTGCGCGACCGGCAACCGCCCCGTCACATCGCGACACAGCGCTTGGAACCATGTCCTCTCGGTCGAGAGTGGCCGGTTTCGGCTTCCGAGTTTGCCGTTGGTTTGGCGTTTACGATTCGCTCGGCCCGGACTTCGTCTCAACAGGCACCGCTGCTCGCGAGCCACTCCCTGCCAACTCCCTATCCTCACCGTGCGAGGGGCTCATCTCTCGATCACCAAGATGCTGAATTGTAGAATAGAAATAGGAATCTATTCTGAAGAGCCTAACTCCACGGCGAGTCTCGGCGGTTGTCTGCAATCGTTTGGCGGCCTTTCCGGCGGTGGCATTGATCGGGCCTCGCCAGAGTGGAAAGACGACTCTTGCGACTGCCTTCGGTGGGCGCTACTTCGATCTCGAGCAGGAAGCGGACCGGCTGCGCCTCGATATCGAATGGGACAGGGTCGCCGACGCGACGGAACTCGTCATACTCGACGAGGCCCAGGTTTGGCCGGATGTCTTTCCTCGCCTGCGCGGCGCAATCGACCGGGATCGGAACCGCAACGGTCGATTCTTGCTCCTCGGCTCGGTATTCCCTTCGCTGATGACGCAGGTGTCCGAGTCGCTCGCCGGAAGGCTGGCACTGGTTGAACTGACCCCGTTTGCTGCTTCCGAGCTGCAGGACCCTGCTCAGCGCGACCGCCATTGGCTGTTCGGAGGATTCGCGGATGGAGGTGTGCTCAGGGGGCGGGGATACCCCAACTGGCACCGGAACTATCTCGACGTGCTCGTGTATCGTGACCTTCCCAATTGGGGCATGCCGGCCCGACCGGCTTCGACGAGCCGGTTGCTCCGCATGCTTGCCGGCGTACACGGCCAGGAGTGGAATGCCAGCCGGATCGGCAAGAGCATGGCGGTCTCCTACCACACTGTCAACCGGTACGTGGATTACCTGGAGGGTGCGTCCCTCGTCCGGCGCTTGCCGGCCTACCATGCAAACCTACGGAAGCGACTGGTCAAGCGTCCCAAGTTGTACTGGCGGGACACGGGTCTGTTGCACGCGCTACAGGGGGTGACGGATGAGCACGCGCTGCTCGGCCAGCCATGGGTTGGGGCCAGTTGGGAGGGATATGTCGTTGAACAGGTACTCACCGCCCTCCGGGCCGTGGACGCTCCCTTCCAGGCGTACTACTTGCGGACCAGCGATCAGCGCGAGATTGATCTCTTGGTCGAGGTTGGTTCGGAACTCTGGGCGATCGAGGCCAAGCTCACGGCCAGTCCGTCTCCGCAGGATCTTGCAAGTCTCGATTCCAATGCGGACTTGGTTGGAGCGGACCGGCGGTTTCTGGTCTGTCGCCACGGCTTGGCCATCGAAGGAGGTTCGCGGTTCGTCTTCGATCTCGAAGAAATGGTTCGATACATCGAAGCGTGGCCGTCGGCCTCCTAGTGACCCTTCCGCCCCGCTTCGTCGCCGGCAGGGATCGGGTACCCGGGGGGACGCGCCTGCTACGGATATGTTCTGGGCTGGTGAGCGAACCGTCGGCAGCGTTGGTCCGACAGTACTCTGAGGATCGGCTTCGCAGGCAGGCAACTTGTAGGTCGGATCTTGCAGCACACAGGAATCTTCCAAGCTGGGCTGGCTGGCGGATGCGGCCTCAAGCCTTACTGGGGCAGGCATCCCAATTGAACGCGCTTCGGTCAGATGGCAGGGGCATCGAATGCGAGCGTTACAGACGGGCACACTCGTTGGAGTTGCCCCGTCGGTAGCTCATGGCCGATTCGATGTGCGCCGAGGTTGTGCACTTGGGCTGCAACGCAACTCCATCCCGACAGGGCCCTGCCCCTGAGTGCGGCCTGAGGTTTGAACCGGGAGGGCGATTCACCCACTGGATCCGGAGAAGGCTAGTCGATTCCAAGCCCCTGACCACGCCGATCGCGGCTTGGCCCGGGGGCGTCAAGTCCGGATCCCGGTTCCTGCCACCGCTATTGGGCTGACGACATCTCCCCGTCGAGGTTGTGCGTCCGCTCCCCCAGCTGCCCGTCCTCGTCGCGAACGATCAGAAGCACCGACAGACCCTCCCTCGCCGCCAGAGCCAGCCCGGCCTGCTCGCCCAGCACGAGCATAGCCGTCGCGAATCCGTCAGCCCGTGCCGCGCTCGGGTCGAGCACAGTCGCCGAGGCTACCTGGCTTGCTGCCGGCCGGCCGGTCCGCGGGTCGAGGACATGGCTGAACCGCTCGCCGCCGACTACCCGAAAGTTCCTGTAGTCCCCCGATGTCGCGAGACCGGTCCCGCTCACGTGCAGGATGCGCTGGATCATCCGTCCCGCCCCGTCCGGCCGCTCGATGCCCAGCCGCCATGACTCGCCTGCCAGATTGGTGCCGCCGGAACGAACCTCGCCGCCGATCTCCACCAGATGGTTCGGAAAGCCGAGGTCCGCTAGGGAGTCGGCGACTACGTCCACCGCGTGACCCTTGGCGATTCCGGACAGGTCGCACTGCAGTTCCGGAACTGCCTTGGCTGCGGTCCGTCGCGAGCCATCGAGCGCGAGCTTCGCCCATCCCATTCCCTTTCGGAGCCTGGCGACCTCCTCATCCGAAGGGGGCGCGCCCGCCTCGCCCGGCCCGAATCCCCACGCCTCCACCAGCGGCGCGACAGTGGCATCGAATGCTCCGCCCGTCGCCTCGCTGACTGCCAATGACAGGCGCAGGACTTCGATTGTCTCCTCGGAGAGCGGGAACGGATCGGTCGAGCGGTGCCGGTTGAATCGCGACAACTCGGAATCCGCCCTGTAGGTCGACATCAGCGCGTCGACCCTCTCGAGCGAGTCCCGGACCACGGCTGCGATCGCCGGTTCGTGCGCGGGGCCGGCACCCGGAACGCTGATCCGGTACGAGGTGCCCATCGTGGCACCCTCCAGCACGAGCGCTTCCGGAGCGGGTCCGTCCGGCGCGCAGGCGGGGTGCCACGCAAGTGCGGCTGCCAGCAGCAGTGACCCGACCGATGGCCGGGCACCGGACCGTCTCCAGCCGCTGCTAGCCACCGAAGTCGTCGAACATGATGTTCTCCGGCTCCACTCCCAGGCTGTCGAGCATCCCGAAGCAGGCGGTCATCATGGGCGGCGGTCCGCAGATGTAGTACTCGCAGTCCTCCGGAGCCGGGTGGTCCTTGAGGTAGTTGTCGTGAAGAACCTGGTGGATGAATCCGGTGTATCCGGTCCAGTTGTCCTCTTCCAGCGGGTCCGACAGGGCAAGATGCCACTTGAAGTTGGGATTCTCGCGCTGGATCATGTCGAAGTCGTCCTGGTAGAAGGCCTCGCGCAGGCTGCGGGCGCCGTACCAGAACGTGACCTTCCGCTTGGTGTGGATCCTCCGGAACTGGTCGAAGATGTGCGAGCGCATCGGGGCCATGCCCGCCCCGCCGCCGATGAACACCATCTCGGTGTCCGTGTCCCTCGCGAAGAACTCCCCGAACGGCCCGGCGATCTCCACGTTGTCCCCGGGCTTGAGATTGAAGATGTACGAGGACATCTTTCCCGGCGGGATGCCTTCCGGCGCGCGGGGGGGTGGGGAAGCCACGCGCACGTTCAGCATGATCATGCCGAGCTCTTCCGGATAGTTCGCCATGGAATAGGCGCGCTCCACCGGCTCGGCGACCGTCGACACATACCGCCAGAGATTGAACTGGTCCCAGTCCGGGCGGTACTCCTCGTCCACGTCGAAGTCCTTGTAATGGACAGTGTGCGGCGGGCAGCTGATCTGGATGTAGCCGCCTGCTCGGAACGGCACCGATTCGCCTTCGGGAAGCTCCAGCACCAGTTCCTTGATGAACGTCGCCACGTTGTCGTTGGACCGCACGCGGCAGTTCCAGCGCCGGACCGAGAAGACCTCGTCGGGCACGCGGATCTCCATGTCCTGCTTGACCTTGACCTGGCAGGACAGCCTCACGCCCTCGCGCGCTTCGCCCCGGCTGACGTGGCTGGCCTCGGTCGGCAGCATCGCGCCCCCGCCGTCGCACACGGTGACCTTGCAGACGCCGCAACTGCCCTTGCCGCCGCACGCCGACGCGATGAAGATCTTCTTCTCGGCGAGGGTGTTCAGCAGCGTCCCGCCCGAAGGCACGGTCAGCGCGTGCTCGTCGTCGCCGTTGATGCCGATCCGGACCTCGCCGCCGGCGACGAGCCTGTTCTTGGCCACCATCAGAATCGCGACGAGAGACACAATGACGCCGGTGAACATCGCGACGCCTAGCAGAACGGTGATCATCGTGGTTCCTTGATTCCTGCGGCCGGATGCCTGCCTAGAGTTGGATTCCGCCGAAAGCCATGAAGCCGATCGCCATCAGCCCGGACAGGATGAATGTCATGCCCAGGCCTCGCAGGCCCATGGGGATGTTGCTGTACTGCAGCCGCTCCCGGATCGATGCCAGCGCGACGATCGCCAGCGCCCAGCCGATGCCCGAGCCCACGCCGAAGACCGCGCTCTCTGCAAGGGTGTAGGTCCGCTCGACCATCAGCAGCGAGCCTCCGAGGATCGCGCAGTTGACGGCGATCAGCGGCAGGAACACGCCAAGCGCCGCGTACAGCGCGGGGAAGAACCGGTCCAGCGTCATCTCGACGATCTGCACCATCGCCGCGATGGTTCCGATGTAGCAGAGAAACCCGACGAACGAGAGGTCGTACTCCGCCAGTTCCGGAGAGATCCAGGCCATCGCCCCCTCCTTGAGGAAGCGGTTGTAGATGAGATTGTTGACCGGCATCGTCACCGACTGGACGAAAATGACCGCGAAGCCGAGTCCGAGCGCTGTGTTGACCTTCTTCGAGCAGGCGAGGAAGGAGCACATCCCGAGGAAGAATGCCAGCGCCAGGTTCTCGACGAAGATGACCTTGACCGCGAGATTCAGGTAGTGTTCCACGCTGCTAGCCCTCCGCCTCCACCTGGTCCGTCTTCCAGGCGCGCAGCGCCCAGATGAAAAGGCCGATCAGGAAGAACGCCCCCGCCGAGATTCCCAGGATGCCGTTCGGGTTGTACCAGCCGCCGTCGCTGACCTTGGGCAGCACCACAGTCCCGAAGACCGTGCCCTGGCCGAGCAGCTCGCGCAGGAACGCGGTGGCCATCAGGACCGCGCTGTAGCCGAGCCCGTTGCCGAGGCCGTCCAGCAGGCTGTCGAAGGGGCCGTTCTGCATGGCGTAGGCCTCGGCGCGGCCCATGATGATGCAGTTCGTGATGATCAGCCCCACGAACACCGAAAGCTGCTTGCTGATCTCGTAGACGTAAGCCTTCAGCACTTGGTCGGTGATGATTACCAGCGACGCGATGATCGTCAGCTGCACGATGATCCGCACGTTGCCGGGGATGAAGTTGCGCAGCAGGCTGATCGAAACGTTCGACAGCGCGAGAACGCTGATCACGGCGGCGCACATGACCACCGCGGTCTCCATCTTCGATGTCACTGCCAGTGCCGAGCAGATGCCCAGCACCTGCAGGGCGATTGGGTTGCTCTCGAACAGCGGGTCGAGCAGCGTCTTCGAATGTTGCATGCTCATTCGGCCTGTCCCCCCTTGAATCGTTGCAGGTAGTTGTCGAATCCGTGCTCGCCAAGCCAGAAGGAGAGCATCGACGTCACGCCGTTGCTGGTGATGGTGGCGCCGGTCAGGCCGTCCACCTCGTGGGGCGCCTGCTCCGCCTGGCCTGCCGCGCCCTTGATGACCCGGATCGCCGGCGCACCGTCCTCGTCGTAGATCTTACGGCCCGGCCAGACAGCCTTCCACTTCGGGTTGTCGACCTCGCCGCCGAGGCCCGGTGTCTCGCCGTGCTGGTAGTAGGTGATTCCCCGCACCGTGTTTCCGTCGTGCTCGACTGCGAGAAACCCGTACAGGGTCGACCAGAGGCCGTACCCCTCGATCGGGAGCACTGCCAGCGAAGGCTGGTCTCCTTCCAGTACTTCGTAGACCAGCGCCTGGTCGGGAAGCCGCTGCACCGACGCTCGGTTGGGAGGTGCCTCCCGGCTCGTGTCGGGATTGCTGGCTGCCTTTGCCTGGTCGAAGGTTGCCGGATCGATGTCCGTCGCCTTGCCCGATTCGAGGTCGATGACCACCGGCCGGATGTCCTCGAACCGGCGCTGGACCTCTTCCGCGCTGAGTTTCTCGCCCGGGTCCGCCAAGCCGGCCGCGAACAGCACGTTGCGCTGCTTGTCCAGGGCCGCGTTCCGCACCTGGTGCTCCTTCAGGGAGACTGCGGCGGACGAGACGAGGACCGCGCACACAACGCAAACCGCTCCGGAGAACAGGATCGTGTACAGGGCGTTATGCCGCATATCGGGCCCTCCTGCGCTTGACGTTGGACTGGATCACGAAATGGTCGATCAGCGAGGCGAACATGTTCATGAACAGGATCGCCAGCATCATGCCTTCCGGGAAGGCGGGATTGATGACGCGGATCAGGATCGCAAGCACCCCGATGAGGAAGCCGTACACGTAGCGGCCCTTGTTAGTATGCGCCGCCGATACGGGGTCGGTCGCCATGAAGACCAGCCCGAACGCCCATCCGCCGAGCACGACGTGCCATTCGAACCCTACGTTCAGCAGCGGATTGGTCGTCGATCCGACTGCGTTGAGAAGCTCGACCATCAGGAACGACCCGACCACGCCGGCAGCCATGATGCGCCACGATCCGATCCCCGAGGCGATTAGGACCGCTGCGCCGATCAGGCAGGCCAGAGTCGATGTCTCCCCCATCGAGCCGGGGATGAGCCCTAGGAACGCGTCCATCCAGGTCACGCCGCCGCCTGCGAGGGCTTCCGGCCCGGCCACGGCTGCCTCTGCTAGCCACGTCGCCCCGCTCGCCCCGTCCACGGTCGTGTCCGCCGCGATCCAGACCTGGTCGCCCGAGATCTGCGCGGGGTAGGCGAAGAACAGGAACGCGCGCGACATCAGCGCCGGGTTGAAGATGTTCATCCCGGTGCCGCCGAAGATCTCCTTGCCCACGATGACTCCGAAGGCGATCCCCAGCGCGACCTGCCAGAGCGGGATCGTCGGGGGCAGCACCAGCGGGAACAGCATTCCCGTGACCAGGAATCCCTCGTTGATCTCGTGCTTGCGGACCACGGAGAAGAGCGCCTCGCAGTTCCCGCCGACCGCAAAGGTGACCAGCAGCACCGGCAGGTAGTAGAGAGCGCCGTGCAGCACGCAGCCCAGGATGTCCGCCGGATCGAAGGCGCCGTACCCGATCCGCTCCAGCAGGGCGGTCTGCCACGTGTCGAGCGGCTGGGCACCGGAGGATATGGCCAGGTTCGCCTGGTATCCCGTGTTGTACAGGGCCATCGCCACGCAAGGCAGCAGCGCGATGACCACTGTCACCATCATCCGCTTGACATCGAGGCCGTCACGGACGTGCGAGGCGCCCCGGGTCGACGAGCCGGGCGTGTACAGGAATGTGTCCGCAGCCTCGTAGAGCGGATACAGCCGTTCCAGTCGGCCGCCCGGCTTGAAATGCGTTTCCAGCTTGTCCAGGATCGCGCGCATGGTCAGTCGCTCGTGCCGTTCGCCGTCGCGGCGGCTAGCCTTCCTTCTCGAGTGTGGTCAGCATGTTGCGAAGCAGCGCGCCGAACTCGGCCTTCTCCGGGGAGACGAACGAGCACAGCGCCAGGTCCTCCTCGAGCAGCTCCAGCGCGCCGAGTTCCTCCGCGCGTTCCGGGTTGGAAATGAGCAGCGACCGCAGCAAGGGTGCGGGCAGGATGTTCATCGGCATCACTTTCTCGTAGACGCCGACCGGCACCATCGCTCTCACCGAGCCGTTTGCAGTGGTCGTGAAGCGGTAATTGGTCCATGGCAGCCACTTGCCAAGGAACACACGCGTGACAGAGAAAGTGCTGGTGCCGGGCGCCAGCCACCCCAGCAGCTGCCGCTGCGTGTCTTCCCGGAGCACGCTGACCTGGTTGTGGAACCGGCCCAGGTAGCCGAACACGTCGCCTTCGGCCCGGCGCCCCGAGAGTACCGAGCCCGAAATCACCCGTGCCGGGCCCTCGTGCAGCTCCAGACGGGTGAGCGACTCCGTAGACGCCCCGACGCGGGTGCGCAGCAGTCGCGGGCTGCGGACCGCAGGTCCTGCCAGCGACACCACGCGGTCCGCGGGCAGCTTGCCAGTCGCTAGCAGCTCTCCGATCGCGATCGTGTCCTGGTAGCCGACCTGCCAGACCTGCTTGCCCCGGTCTACGGGGTCCAGGACGTGGATGTGCAGGCCTGCCGTGCCGCTTGGATGCGGCCCGTCGAACTCTTCGAGGCTGACCCCCGGCTCCGCCGGCGCTTCCACGCCGGAGCCCTTGGTCTTGCAAACATAGACCGGCGCCTCGCCAGCGATACGGCGCAATGCGGTCACGCCCCGGGCGAAGTGCTCTTCCCGGCCCCGAAGCACGGCGTCCACCGAAGGGGCCAGCGGCTCGGTGTCCGATGCCGTCACGAAGACCGAGTGCGGCACGGCGTCGATGGCAGGCACGCGTCCGAACGGCCGGGCGCGCAGCGCGGTCCAGAGCCCGGACTCCACCAGCAGGCTGCGGACGCTCTCGGGCGAGAGCTCCGACGGGTGGCGCCCGGTGAAGGAATCGAATTGCACGCAGTCGTTCCCGCCGGCCAGCTCCGTGGCGTCGAGCTGCAGCACGACCGACTGCAGGGCTCGCCGCTCCCCGCGGTTGATCGCAGACACCGTTCCACCAGCTGGTGCGGTGTAGCGCACTCCGGGCGTCTTCTTGTCCTCGAACAGGACCTGGCCCCGGCGCACGGCGTCCCCTGCCGCTACGTGCATGGTCGGCTTCATGCCGACGTAGTCGTCTGCAAGCAGGGCAACTTGGCCAGGAGCGGACGCCTGGTCGATTTCCTGTGCGGGACGGCCCGCGATGGGCAGGTCCAGTCCCTTCCGAATCCTGTGAAGCCCCATTTGCCTTGAGTCCCGTGGAGATCCCGAACCCAGCCCTGGTCTGGATGCTGGCAGCGCTCCGCTCCTAGCCCCGAGCCGCGACGCTCTTGGCATCACCCGGCCCCTTCCCGGCGATCGTACCGCCAAGCGCCCTTCTAATCGCTAATGGGCCGCACGGTCGCGACCTATGCTGCAGGGCACTGGCTGGCGGGGAATCGGAATTCCGAAGATCGGATGGGAAACGTGCCGGGCAAGGGGAGCGGCGGAGCGGAACCCTCGCCTGCGACACCTCCATTGTAGCGCCATTCCGGCCGCGTCCCGTAATGCGGCTTCGGCTCGCTTCCCGGGGTCCGGCGGTCCGTCGCGTCGGAGCAGTAGCGGGCCGCTCACGGATGGCGAAGCGGTCGAACCCGGATCGGCAGGTTCTTTCGCACGATCGTTGCGCCGGGCGCCGAGTTGGCTATAATGCCTCGGTTCGGGTTTCCATGCCGGGGGCCGTGCGAATCACTCTCAACGGCGAGCAGCGCTCCCTGCCTGGGGCGACTACCATCGATGGGCTGATCGAGCGCTTGGCCCTTGACCGGGACGCAGTCGCGGTCGAGCGGAATCGGGAGATCGTCCGGCGGGGCCAGTGGCTTGGGACCCTCCTTGTGGACGGCGACAGGGTTGAAGTAGTGCATTTCGTCGGGGGAGGGTAAGGCGACGCGCCGCTCAGGCGGATTTGGATTCGATTGGGTGCGGATTGGGCGGTAACGGTTGGTAAGCTTGGGATACTATGGAGCGACGTTGTGATCGGATTGGCGGATAACCGAGACAGGCCGGTACCGGGGCCGGTGTATAGCAGCCTGGACGTGACCAGCATTACGGGCGTGAGCCTTCGCCAGCTGCAGTGGTGGGACGAGCAAGGCGTGGTCACGCCGCTGCAGAAGGGCCACCGGCGGCTGTACAACACGGACGAGGTGCTGCAGGTGTCCCTCATCATGGGATTGCGGCGCAAGGGCATGTCGCTGCAGAAGATTCGCCGTGTCCTCGGCAAGATCGGGGACGACAATGGCGGCATGTTCCTGGAAATGCACAGCAGTGGCAGGGACGTCTTCCTGCTCACCGACGGCGAGACCGTCCACGTGGAGAATTCCGCCCAGCGCATAGTGGATCTGCTCAAGGACGCCACGCTGCCGATCATCACGCTTTGCGTTTCGGATCTCATCCGCCTGCTCGAGCCCACTTCCGACCAGAGGAAGCCAGTGCACAGCGCGGGGCGGACTTCGCACGAGGCGCGCGTAACGAAGGCGTCCTGAGCCGGGTCCGGCCCTCAGCGCCGCCGCCTCGCTCGCGACTGCACGACGATCGGCGTGCCTTCGAAACCGAACCGGGACCGTAGCTGGTTCGAGAGGTAACGCTCGAGGCCGAAGTGGAACGGCGCCTTCTGGCTGCCGAAGAACAGGAAGGTCGGCGGCCGGCTCCGCACCTGAGTGACGTAGGACAGCTTCGGCTTGCGCGGGCCCGGCACGGTCACCCTCTCCATGTCGAGATCCGCCAGGAACCGGTTCAGTTCCGCTGTCGGCACGCGCTTGCCTGCCGCCCGGTCCACCTTCCTGACCAGCGGGAACAGGCTTGCCACGCGGTGTCCTGTCCGGGCCGACACGAACGCCACGGGAGCGTAGTGAAGCATCTTTAGGTCATCTCGCACCTGCCGCCGGAACTCCGCCTGGGATTCCTCGGCCAGGTCCCACTTGTTGACCACCACGATGCACGCCTTCCCGGCCTCGTGAGCGTAGCCGGCGATGTGCGTGTCCTGGGCGGTGACGCCCTCGCCTGGATCCACGAGCAGCAGGGCGACGTCGGCCATCCGCAGATGGCGCTGCGCCATCACCACGCTCAGTTTCTCGGCCATTTCGCGGGTCTTGCCCTTGCGCCGGATGCCGGCTGTGTCGACGAACTCGAATCGCCGGTCCCGGTGCTCCACGATCGCGTCGACTGCGTCGCGCGTCGTGCCCGGCACGGACGACACGATCGAATGCTCCTCGCCTGTGATGCGGTTGAGCAGGGTTGACTTGCCCACGTTGGGGCGCCCTAGGATGGCAACGCGGATCGGACGCGATTCGGCGCCCGGCTGACCGTCGGATCCCTCCTCGAAACCGGCCGTGGCACGCTCCAGCAGATCGTTGATCCCCCGGCCGTGCTCGGCCGAGATGCCGACGGCCGGCTCGAAGCCCAGCTCGCCGAACGCGGGGCATTGCAAGTCCAGGGCCGGCGTGTCGCACTTGTTGACCGCCAGCGTCACCGGGCGCCCCGCCCGATGCAGCAGCTCGGCCATCTCGTGATCCGTCGGCGTGAGCTCGCTGCGGCCGTCGACCACGAAAACGACGTGGTCGGCCGTCTCGATCGCGGCCAGCACCTGCTCGCTTACCAGCGCGGGAATGTCCTCCTTGGCGAAGAAGGTCATCCCCCCGGTATCGGTGACCTCGAACCGCCGCCCCTTCCATTCCACGGGCATCTTGATGCGGTCCCGGGTCATGCCGGGATAGTCCCCGACGATCGAGCGGCGGGAACGCGTGATGCGGTTGAAGAGGGTCGACTTGCCTACGTTCTGGCGGCCGACGATGACGAGCTGCGGAGGCCTCCCGGTCTCCATGTTCGGACTATAGCAGCGGGTCGCCGCTGCGGTTCCCGGCTAGCCGGCAGCGGCGCGGACGCCGATGTCGCTCCCGTCCATGTGGGACGGCGGGGCGTAGCCGAACAGCCGCATGGCTGTCGGGGCGAGGTCCTCGATGCCGGGCCGTTCCGCCGCGAAGTCCCGGTTGCAGAACACGACACCCGGGATCAGGGGCGGATCGACGCAGTGGTCGCCGCTCCAGGCTTTCGTGTTGTCCTCGAAGACGGGTCCGCCGACCCTGCCGATCGCGACCCCCCAGGAGTTCCGGTAGCCGGGGTTGTAGCCCACGACGATGTCGGGGGCGGCGGACGCGTAGGGTCCGCTGTAGACAGCTCGCTTCGGGTACCCGCGATTGACCGCGATGGCGTCGCGATCCGGATCCGCGAGTCCGGTGATCCGGTCGGCGATCTCCGAGGACAGCCGGTCGGCCTCCCCGCTCGGGACGATTCCATGGCTCTCGCGGCCGGCCAGGTTGAGGTAGATCCCTGCCAGTCCGAAGCTGTAGGCGCGCGTCCGGCTCCAGTCGACGCCGCGAAGGTAGGCCTCGTCGCGGGACTCCTCCTTCACGACGAGGTAGCCCTCCCGCTCCAGCCAGGCATTGAGATTGACCCCTCGCTGGAATGACTTGAAGCCATGGTCCGACAGCACGAACAGCACCGTCTGGTCGTCGACGTGCCGCATCGCCCTGCCGACGATCCCGTCCATGCGCGCGTAGAGCCGCTCTATCGCCGACCCATGCCGCTCGAGCGAGTTCGGGTTCGAGGCGTGGGCGGGGTGCGACGGCTCCAGGTAGCGGAAGAACATGTGCTGGACCCGGTCGGGCGTGTCGAACACGCAGGTGACCACGCCCTTCTTGGTACGGTCGAGAGCCGACTCGAACATCGCCTCCCGCTCGCCGCAGATCTGCTCGGCCTGCTCCAGGAACGAGTCCTCGTCGATGACCCGCTCGTTCAGGGCCCAGGTGTCCTCGGCCAGGCCCAGCGTGGAGAAGTCGCCCAGCAGCTTCGCCAGGTACGGGGCGTAGAAGGGAGGGTGTGAGATCGGCAGGGCCGGGTTCTCGGGATCGATCGCGATCGGCGAGAGGTAGAGCTTCACGTGCGGCTCGAGCGCGGCGAGGCGGAACTGGGCGATGCCCCGGACCTTGATGCCCAGGCCCGCGCGGAAGGTGAGCCGGATCCATGGCGTGAACCGCTCGCAGGACACGTCGTAGGAAGTGCCCTGGATCTCCAGCCGGCCGCTGTTCGATTCCTTCCGGACCCGGAGCCGGAAGGGGATACGCAGGTCCTCACCATCGTCCCGGATCGCGTTGTCCGGCCCGTGAATCTCGCCCGTGAACTCCTCGCCCTCCCCGCGCAGAGGGTAGCAGGTGCCTGCCTCCTCGAATTCCTCCCCGGAAGGCGCGTTGGTGAAGACTTGGAAGCTTCCCTGCGTGCCCAGCAGGTCAGGAGTGCACATGGCCGACAGCAGGCGGCCCTCAAACGGTTCCGGCGGGAAGGTGATCGGGACGCGCAGGATCGTCGACGCGATGTGGTTGTCGCCCAGCAGCGACCAGAACGGCCGGCTCTTGCGGCGCATCTCGACCGAGGGACGGGAGAGCGGGATCCGCCATCGCCCGAGCCTGAGCACTCTTGCCGGCGGATGGACACGTGACGAGGAGAGTTCCGGCAGGTAGGTGCGGAGGTTCCGGTTCAGGAAGTCGAACAGGTTGTGCTTGCCGGGATTGCAGCCCGTCGCGAAGGTCGCCCAGGCGACCGGCGAGAGGGGAGGGAACGTTGTTCGGAGCCTGCTGTACCGCCCCTGCTCGCGCAGGGCGGCAAGGTTCGGCAGCTTGCCCTCGTCGAGGAATCTCTCGACCAGATCAGGTTCCAGCCCGTCCAGCCCGAGGAAGATGATCTTCCGGACCTTGGCCTTGCGATAGCCCTGCGAGCCTCGCATGGCGCGCCATGCGACCCGGAAGGGCAAGGCGACGAAGGCTAGGCCGCCAGCCACCAATGCCGCGAGGAGGCTGAACAGCGACCCGACGAACGCGAATCCGGCTCCGGGCCCGACGTAGGCCTCGAGCGGGGCGGCCGCCGCGAGCATGGCGCCGATGGCAATGGACTGCCGCCAGGGCATCGTTCCCATGGTAGGCGCCCCGGGACCTACAGCGAGGAGTCCGGCCTTCCCGTGAAGCGCGTCGCCCGGATCAGGCGGGCCAGGTGGACCTTGCCTGCGAATGCCAGCAGCACGGCCAGCGACACTGGCAGGACTGCCGCATGCGCCGCTTTGCGAAGGAATTCCGGATTCGTGACGCCGCTGCGGGAGACCAGGATCCGCAGGACCTGCCGCCAATGAGCGCGATCCATCCACACTAGGCCCTCTCTCGGGTCGACGAGCAGGATCTTCGCCGGCAGCAGGCCGGCCAGCGCGAGCTTCCAGGTCCCCAGCAGCGGGCTCTCTCCCACCAGGATCGCCGCTGCGGCATGGCGTTCGCGACGCAGTACTCGCAATAGGCTCCAGCGTTCCGAATTGCTGGCGGCATCGTAGGACCGCCAGGCCCGGAAGCCGTCTCCCAGCCCGGCGGGCTCGCCCGCGAGGCAGGTGAACAAGTCGATCGGCGCGGCCCCGCATACCGATTCGCGCAGGCGGGGCACGAGACTCTCCGCATCCGCGCGCGGCCCGCTCTCGACGAGCAGGAAGCGCTCGATCGGGGGAACGCTCCGACTGAGCATCCACTTCACGTCCTGCTAGCATACCCCGATAAAATGGATCCGATGGCTTCCGTAAGCTTCTTCCACAAGCCCAGTTGAACGAGCTGCCGGAAGGCCCGGAGTTTCCTGGCCGAGCGCGGTGCCGAGCTGAGCCTCGTCAATCTCAACAAGGGCCTGACTGTCGAGGAACTGGACCGGCTGATCGGTTCGCGGGACCACATCCCGTTCCTCAATACAAGGAATGCGCTGTACCGCGAACTGGGCCTGAAGGCCAACCCTCCCACTCGCGAGGACGCGCTGCGGCTGATGGCGGAGAATCCGAACCTGATCAAGCGGCCGGTCTCGGTTCGCGGGGACTCGGTTGTTCTCGGATACGCGCCCGACGAACTAGCCGCCCTGTGCGACGAATAGGGATCGCCTGGAGCCGACGACGGGACTTGAACCCGTGACCTCGTCCTTACCAAGGACGCGCTCTACCAACTGAGCTACGTCGGCTCAAGGTGGCGATTGGAGCGGGAGACGGGAATCGAACCCGCAACCAACAGCTTGGAAGGCTGTGACTCTACCATTGAGTTACTCCCGCCACCCCTCACGATGCCCGGACGGCGCCGGACAAGCCGTTCGTGCCGCGCCAAGGCCAGCAACTGGAGCCGGCGAGAGGATTCGAACCCCCGACCGTCTGATTACAAATCAGATGCTCTACCAACTGAGCTACGCCGGCCCGGGCACGCCTTCAAGTCATGATAGCACCGGCCGGGAAGCCCGGATCCGGTTCGGTTCATTGCGCGGATTTCCCGCTGCGGCGCTGGCTGGGAGGCAGGGATTCGAACCCCGATAAACAGATCCAGAGTCTGCCGTGTTACCGTTACACCACCTCCCAGCGGAGGCGAACCTATGCCTTTCCGCAGTATAGCGCTTTGCCCGCGGCCCGGGATCGTGCTCCATCGCATTCGATTGCCCCGGCCCGGGTCGTGCAACGACCTGGCGGTGCCGCTAGCCGCGCGTGCGGGGAGCCAGGCTGGCGGGCGACGGGGCCGTGCGATGCTGGTTGCGATGTCCCCGTCCGGGCAGGAGCATCCCTGGTTCCGCGCGGCCGCTGGCTGGCGTTCCCCCAGGTAATGAGGATCGTATTCGTCGGTGCCGGCGCTGTCGGCGGCTATTTCGGGGGCCGCATGGCCGAGGCGGGCCTGGAAGTCTCGTTCCTTCTTCGCCCGGCGAGTGCCGGGCAGCTGCGCAAGCGCGGACTCCGTATCGCAAGCCCGGCCGGGGACTTTGACTGGCCGAGCCCAGCTGTCATCGAGACCGGGACTGCCGCGGCAGCCCCGGATGTTCTGTTCTTCGCGTGCAAGGCGGAGCACGTGAGGCAGGCGGCAGAATCCGCCCGGGCTCTCGTGGGTTCCGAGACCGTCGTCGTGCCGTTGCAGAACGGTGTGGACGCCCCGTCGACGCTGTGCGAAGTGCTCGATCCCGATCGAGTGGTCGGCGGGCTCAGCAGGATCTTCGCCGAGCGGGCAGCGCCGGGAAGGATTCACCATACGGGGCTGGCGATACCGTCGATCACATGCGGCGAGCGAGGCGGGGGCGCCTCCGAGAGGGTCGGGCGTATCGTCCGGCACTTGGCGGACGTGCCCGGAATGGCGATCGACGAGTCCCCCGACATCTGGTCGGAAATGTGGAAGAAGCTGGTGATGGTCTGTTCCCTCGGGGCGGTAGGGGCGGTCGCACGCGCTCCGCTCGGCACTCTGCTCGGCGTGCCCGAAACGCGGGCACTGCTGGAATCGTGCGCCAACGAGATCGCGGGTGTTGCCCGGGCGGCCGGGGCGAGCGTGGACGGGTCCTTCGCCACGGAGCAGATCGCGCGCTACGAGAATCTCCCGCCGGAAACGACCGCTTCAATGCATCGCGACTTGGAACGCGGGGACGCTTCGGAACTGAACGAGCAGCTCGGCGCGGCGTGCCGCTACGGGCGTCGAGCGGGCGTCGCCACGCCCGTGCTGGACACGCTGCGCGGCGCCCTCGCCCCGGGCGAGCTGCGCGCCCGCGGCCGCTTGGATTACCGGAACATCGGGCCCAGGCTCGAGTCTGAACCGGTCACTCCTTGAGGAGCCTGGCCACCTCGACCAGTCTCTCCCCCAGATCCCGCGCCTCTTGGATCTCGTGCTCGCCAACGCCTTTCTCGTGTTCGGGCACGCCTGTCGTGGCCGAGGCGCCCAGTCCTCCGTATGGCGTGACCAGGACCATCCCGTACTGGAGCAGCCCGAGAGCCATGCTGAGCATGGTGAACTCCTTGCCGTTCGATGGCGCCCCGCCCGTCGCGAACACGGCGCACGCCTTGTTGCGCAGTCCGCGGCTCCTCCAGAATCCCTTGCCGTAGGCCCAGTCAACCAGCGCCGTCCTGACCTCGACCGCGACGTCTCCCATGTGGACTGGGGAACCCAGCGCCACGGCGTCCGCCGCGTCGAGGTCCTCCTTCGAGACGTCGCCGATCCGTTTGACCAGCACTCTCACGCCATCGTCGCGAGCCCCGTCCGCGAGGGCTTCGGCCATCGCCTCGGTATTTCCGGATTGCGAGTGGTAGGCGACCAGCACAGTCAGGTCCTGCCCCTGCGCGGCGACGGCCAGGGCGCAGGCCGCGATCGCTCGAACGACAGTTCTGGGTCTCATGGTTCTCGGGCCGACCAGACCGGGCAGGCGGCTTGGCTCAGTCTAGCCCGAACGGGCTTGCGTGCCCGCGGCGAGAGCCCTGGCTCATTCCGGCTCGTACTCGACCCAGATCGGGGATGCCCAGGCGAGCTGGCCGTCTTCCTGCTGTACTCGCACGTAGTAGTAGCTCTGCCCCGGGCTGGCGTTCGCGTCGTGGTAGGAGAACGACGCCTCCCGGGCTCCGGGCCGGACCGAGTAGACGTGGCTGTTGTCCTTGATGACCTGGACTTCGTGGACCGGGCCCGTTCCTCGCACCGCGACATGCACCCGAGGTGCCTCCCGCAGCCGGATCGAATCTCCCATGATGGCTTCGCCGACCCGCACGTCCAGGACGATGTTGTCCGTGGCAGCGTAGGCGTGGCGCTGCTGCAACGCGCGGAAGATACCCTCCCGGCTCGGTTCCTCGGCGTAGACCGCGGCATAGGAAACGTGGGTCGAGCGGTGGTCGGACGAGGCAATGAAGCCGATCTTGTAGCCCTTCGCAAGCGCGCTCTGCGCGAGTCCCTGGGCGAACCTCTGGCCGGACCCCACGCGCGGCGCTCCCGCTGCTTCGTAGCTGAGGCGGCAGCCCTGGTAGATTTCCAGCAGCGGTTCCAGCGCGGGATCGTTGAAGGCGAAGTTCGTGCCTCCACCCGCGGCGATGGTATGGGGAATGCTGATCGCGTCCTGGCCGCGCAGATGGTTCCAGAGCCGGGTCTCTTCCGGCTCGCGGGGGAACTCCTCGCTCTCTCGGTCGCCCGCCATTGTCTTGTTGAAGGCGGTCGTGCCGCGCTCGAGATTGATGATGTTGCGGTGGCCGTACGGCCACCTGAGCGACCGCTCGTATCCGAAGAGCGGAAAGAAGCCGCCCCGCACGTGGAACGCGTCGGCCAGCTTCTGCGTCCTCCACCAGTCATAGCCGCGGTACTCGGCCCCGCCCGCGTTCCCGCCTGCCCCGTAGAAGTGGTCGGTTGACGCGATAAAGTCGAGCTCTGCCACATCCAGCGCGTAGCGGTACATGTCCCAGAGCGTGCCGTCGAATCCCCCGTCCGCACTGATCTCGGTGTGCCGGTGAAGATCGCCCCAGTAGAGCTGGTAGCGCTTCTGCCCAGCCGCGATGGTCTGCCTTCGGTCTGCCCAAGCGGTCTTCCGGAATGCCCGACCGGCGCCGTCGTGGGGCCCGGGATGCAGTTGCGGGCGGAGGTCGGCAGAGCCCGCGACGCGGTCGACACGGATCCGGCCTGCCGGCCTCTGGGCCTGACCCAGCACGCGGCCGCCCGGAATCCAGCGATCATCGGACGGGTACGCGATCCAAGCCTGTTTGTCCGGTCCGACAGCCCAGGCCAGCTTCTGGTCGTTGCTGCCGGCACTGCCCTCCACGAGTTCCGGAGCGCTCCAGCGATCCCCCTCGTACGTCAGCGAGTGGATATTCCACGCTCCGGGCCGCTCCTTCATCGAGCCCCCGTCATTGCGGGCGACCCATCGCCGCAGGAAGAGCCGGGGCGTGCCGCCGGGGTCGACGGTGATCTTGGGGATCTCGTACGAAAGCCGGAAGTCCTCGTCCAGGGCCTCGTCCAGCGAACCCGCCGGGGTCCATCGCTGGCCTCCAGCGAACACCGCGACGCCGATTCTCTGGGTGTAGCGCAGGCCCACCTTCTGGCCGACCGACCCTTCGACGCTCCAAGGCGCAGGCTGTCCCCAGTCGGCGGCCTCGCCGAGCCGGGTCCACGACGGCATGTCCAGCCCCCAGTTCGGGCCTTGGTCGTCCCAAGCCACCCACGCACGGCCGTCGTCATCGACCGCAATGGAAGCCCTCGCCTCGAAGTTGCCGGAGTCGGCGATCGGGTGCTCGGGAGACAGGTCCCCGCTTTCGAAGACGCGCAGCAGCACGTCGTAGTCCCCGTGACGATAGGTGTCGTACACGATGTACAGCCGGTCCTGGGCGTCCAGTGCCGCGTCAGGCTCCCAGTCGTTCGCTTCGTGCGAGGTGACGGGAATGGTGGCGGACCAGCCGCTCGAGTCGCGGGTCTTGAGGTAGATGTTGGCGTCCCCCGTCCGGAAGGACTGCCAGACCAGGTAGAGCCGGCCGTCGGCATCGGCCAGCAGGCGGTGATGGATGTCCGGTTGCGGGTCCGATGTGATCCGCTGCACGGGGCTCCATCTGCCGTCCAGCCAGTTGCGGGCGTAGATGTCGAAGTTGCCGTCGGACTGCGCCGCCCATGCGATCCAGACCCGTCCGTCCGGCTGGACCGCGAGCGCCGTCTTGAGGTAGTCGCCGTCCCGCGCACTGACGGCCATTGGGGGCAGCCACTCCCCGCCGGACCGCCTGCGGGCCACGACGCTGTCGGCTCCCCGGTTGTCGTAGGCGACCCACGCCACCCACAGATCCCCCTCGGGGGTGAACGATGCCGACGGCCAGTCCGCATGGGACTCTAGGCCCGAGACCTCGGCCGGCTGCGCGTTCGTGGCGGCAAGCCCCAGCCCGCAGATGCCGGCGAGTAGGAGGCGCCCGAGTGCGACCAGTGTCCGCCCGCTGAGTTGAGGTTCGGTTGTTTTCGGCATGCGGGCGGCGAGTCCCTGACCATGCATCGTAGCTTGAGGCGATTGGCTGCACCGCACCTGCGGGCCTCGACGCCAGGCACGAGGCACGCCGTCCGCGAGTCCCAACGGGTTCCCGGTGGGCAGGGCCGAATTACCCGATGAGCGACCTGACGCCGACCCCGAGGATCGCGAGGATGCTGGCCCACAGCAGAGTGTCGTAGAGCCTGGACGGTCTCAGGCTGGCTGCCAGTCTCTGGTACCGAAAGTGCTGGGCCGCGAAGACCACCACCAGGAGGAGACCGGCAACCGCCACGCCTCCCGCCGTCACCATGAACAGCGGGGCTCGCACGAATAGGAACAGAACCGTCCAGATCAAGGGCAGCGACCATGCGAGGGCGGCGAACCAGCGATTCCTGGCTTGGGCGTCTTCGTACCGCAGCAGCCCGAACTGCGCGAAGGCGTCGGTGAACATCCTGGTGCTCGAGGCGCAAGCCACGAACAGGGTCGAGAACAGCGTCGTGGCCGATCCCAAGAGGAACAGCGCCATGGCCCCGGGCCCCAGCACCTCCGTGTACATCGCCGATAGCGCAGCCACGATTCCGCTGCCTTCCGGGATCGGCCCGCGACCGTGAAGCACCGCTGCGCCGAGAAGGTAGAAGGCCGCGGTGGTGACCGTGTACACCAGCATCGACGCGATCGCGTCCACGTACATCACGCGGATCCAGCCCCGCGCCCGTCGCGACCAGGCGGGACTGCCGTCGTTGGCCCCTGCATGGGCGGCGTAGCCCTTTTCCAGGCACCAGTACGGGTACGAAATGATCTCGTCCGCGCTGACCCCGGTGAGCCCGAACGCCGCGAGAGCGACTCCGACGGCCGCCGCAGGCAGGTCGAAGGACAGGCCGCTGGCAAGCATTTCCGCCGTGATTCGGTACGGCGTCCATTGCAGCATCAGGGCGCAGGCGACGGTGACGAGCGAGAACGTGGCGGTCAGTCCGATCGCAGTCTTCTCGATGAAGCGGTAGCCGCCCCGCCACACGAGGACAGCAGCCGCGGCACCGCACGCCCAGGCCCATCCGTCTGTCGGAATTCCGGGAATCGCCAGGTGCAGGGTCACTGCGACCGCGCCGACGATGCCGCCGTACTGCGCCAGCTGCACCAGCTTGACGGCCAGCCAGAACCAAAGCGACCACGAGACTCCCCGGGCCCGCGGACCCGGCAGCCGGTTGAACGCCGACAGGGTTGTCTCTCCCGAAGAGATTGCGTGCTTTCCGAATTCGAGCTGCACCACGACCTTGACGGCGCAGCTGACCAGAATGACCCACAGCGCCACGAACCCAGCGGTCGCGCCGAGCGCCGTGGTCATGATGAGTTCGCCGGACCCGACGATGTTCGCGGTGAGAATCAGCGAGGGCCCGATGTTGGCGAGGATCGGCAGCAGTCCCGTCGGTGGCTCGCGAGCTTGCTGGGATGTCACTTGGATGGTCCCTTCCTCCAGTGCCGGCGAGGTTGCTTCAGTTGGCGGCTGTGCATGTGAGAACTCGACAGCAATGAGCCTGCAGGTATCGTGACCAAGCGCTTGTCGCTGGACCCGCTTGGCGAGTTGGGCCGGAAAGGCGGCAGGCGGTGGCCCACAAGAATAGTTCAGGGAAGGTTCGGTTGCAAGACCTAGTCTCTTTCCAATGCAAGATGAGCCTGAACAGGGCTCTACAGGGGGTGCGCGAATCCCTGGAGGATGATCTTCCGCCTAGACCTCGAGACCCATCGCGCGTTGGACGACGGGTGCCGGTTCCTGGAACCAGGCCGGGCAGAGTCGGCGCTGCCGCGGCTCGGCGGTGACGATCGATGGCCGCGCGCGCCGTTAGTCTGGCTCGGGAGAATCTCGCACATTGCCCTGAGACTGTCCCGCATGCCGGGCCTTGCTGAAGCATCAAGCGGAGCCTGGCGAACGGGCGCCACCGGCTGGCAGGGCCGTGCACCCTTTACAATTAGGGCTTGCAGGCGGATGACGGGCGTCGGCTAGGCGCGCCAGGGCCATGAGGGTCTCCGAGTTCAAGAGCAGCATATTGCTGGCCGAGCCTCTGAGCGTGGTCTTCCCATACTTCTCCGATGCCCGCAACTTGGAAGACCTGACCCCGCCTTGGCTTAGATTCCAGGTGCTCTCCCCCGAGCCGATCGAAATCGCCGAGGGGACGATCATTGACTATCGGCTCAGGCTTCGCGGCATACCCATTCGGTGGCGGAGCGAGATCACGAGATGGGAGCCTCCGACAGTCTTCGTCGACGAGCAGCGGAAGGGCCCGTACCGCCTGTGGGTGCACGAGCACCGTTTCGAGGAGCGCGACGGCCAGACGCTCGCCGAGGACTATGTTCGGTATGCCGTGCCCGGTGGTCCGCTGGTGGACAGGCTGTTCGTTCGCGCGGACCTGCGGAGAATCTTCCGCTACCGTCGCGAGAGAATGGCGCAATTGTTCGGGGCTGCGTCCTAGCGGTCGCGCCGGGCATCGCGCTGCAGGGCCCCCTCCAAACCCGGGGCTTCATGCGAGGTCGAAGGGAAGCCCTGATGCGTACCGTCGCTAAGGCCCGGCAACTACCGGCTCTCGCCCGTGCGGCCTGACCGGCCGGGCGTCTCATCGCTCCCGCGCGAGCAGTTGGCGAGCCTGGGCGCGACCGTTGCCGTGGTGCCGCCCAGCTCTCACGGAGCAATCCGCGCGTGAAGTTCCGCCGGTGCAGTCGGCAGACCAGCAGTTGGCACGACCGGAGTCGAGAATGCCCGGCAACGGTCTCCGGGAGCCAACCCGGGCTACACTTCAGTCACCGATGCCCGTCTCGAGGCCCTCGCGATCGTTTCATCGGGCCGCTCGTGACGAGCGCAAGTCGCCCCTGCGGCATGGAATCCTTGCGCTGACTGCCGCTTCCCTCTCTGCTGCTTGCACGATCCCTGCCGCCCCGGAGAGGCCCAATATCGTCCTCATGATGGCTGACGACATGGGGATGGGGGACACCAGCGCCTACCAGGACTTCACACGCAACCCGGACGAGGTTCAGGTGCACACTCCGCACATGGAGCGCCTCGCGAACATGGGCGTCCGATTCACGGATGCCCACACCCCGTCGTCCCGTTGCTCCCCGACGCGTTACTCCCTGCTCACGGGGCGCTACGCGTGGCGGAGCCGGCTGAAGCACTGGGTGCTCTATGGCGCCCAGGGCGATCCCATGATCGAGGCGGACCGGCCCACGATCGCTTCCATGCTCCGCGAGCACGGGTACGTGACTGCCATGTACGGAAAGTGGCATGTCGGGCTGCGCTACCGGCGAGCGGACGGATTGCCCGCTGCCGGCTGGGATGACGCGGACTTGACCCTTCCCCTGCACACGTCCCCGCTCGATCATGGATTCGACTTTGCCCGGTTCACGTCGAGATCGCACGGCACGTCCGGCCCCTCCGCTCCGGAGGAATCGAGCGGGCGAGGCCCCGGCCATGTCCACGGACGGTCGGCGGTTGCCGCTACCGGCGACGGCAAGCACATTGCGACAACCGGCAAGGACGCCTATGTGCTGCGGCGGCTCGGCAGCCGTCATTCCGACAATGCGATGGGATTCCTGTCGCGCCACGTCGCCGGGCAGGACTCCAGGTACCAGCCGTTCTTCCTGTACTACCCGGCCAATGCGAACCACGGACCGTACACTCCCGACGATGCGATCGGGGGCGTGCCCGTTGCCGGTGCGGCGCGTACGAAGGACGGTCGCGAGATGGACGCGCGCCACGACTTCATTTACGAGAACGATGTGGCGCTGGGGCGCATGCTCGACTGGCTCGGCTCGACTGAGGATCCCCGCCAGCCCGGGCGCCGGCTCATCGAGACGACCCTGGTGATCTTCACCTCGGACAACGGCGCGGAGAGGAACAGCGACATTGCGACGGGGCCGTTCCGCTCCAACAAGGGGTCGGCGTACGAGGGCGGCCACAGAGTGCCGTTCATCGCGTCGTGGCCGCAAGGCAATGTCGGGGACGGCGACGCTTCCAGTACGGGACGGACGAGCCCGGAACCGGTTTCTCTCACGGACATGTACGCGACGTTCGCAGAAATCGTGGGCGCGCCGCTGCCCGACGTGAGGGCAGGGAAGGCGGGTGCCGAGGACAGCTTCAGCGTCCTGGGCGCGTTGCGTGGCGAGGCCTTGCAGGAACGACCGCCGCTGATGTTCAACGACCACAAGGAGGCGGGTGCGGACCCGGCAGCCGTCGCGATTCGCATCGATTCCCCTCGCGTGGGCGACGCCGTTGTGCCGGGCCGGTGGAAGCTGTTTCTCGATGCGTCGCTATTGAGGTCAGGGACAGCCTCCCCGTACGAGCTCTACAACCTGGCTGACGATCCGATGGAGGAGGCCAACCTGATCGACACGCCCGAACTGGAGCCGCTTGTCGAGCACCTTGCCGAGAGGGCTGTCCTTCATCGCAATGCGGGCGGGCATCGCCTGGCCGGGCTCGGCCCTTCCCCTCCGATCGAGTTCGATTGGACACTGGACGAAGAACCCGAGGACAGGGACCTCGGGATCTTCGTCTCGGCGGGGGCACAGGGAGGCAGGCTCGCGCGAACGTCGGAGGGCCTCGGCGTCCCGGGCGGGCAATCCGGCGCGGTTGACGGCGGAGAGGCGATTCTCATCAGCTTCGATAAGGATGTGCTGGTGGAATCGGCCACGATCGCCGCAGGCGAGGGCTCCGTCGGCGGCTTCTACCAAGTCGGCGGACGCTCGCCGCTTGCCATCTACTGCATCGACGCCGACATCGACGACAAAGACCAAAGCGGGATCCTCAGCGACATCGGTGTCCTCCGGGCTGGAGACACTCTACGATTCGACAGCGGTCCCCACTTCGGCGTGGAATCCGCCGGAATGTGGCACTTGCGCAGGCTGACTGTGCGCATCTTGCCGCCGGCCCCGGGCGAATCCATGCGCTAGCGGTAGTTTACTGAAACTGGGCCGCTAGACGGCGCCCCCTTCCCGCAAGTTGTTGCATCGCAACCAGTTACAGGACTGCATTCCACTGGATCTTGTAGTACCCTATATGAGATTTGACATATATCATTGCTGAAAATGCTTGATTAAGCCGTCTCAAACCTGCTAGTATTACCTACATGTCCTCCATTATCCGCAAGAAAAAGCACAACCGGACCTACTACTACGTCGTCACCTCCGGCCGCGTCGACGGCAAGCCCCGCATCACCCACCAGACCTACCTCGGCACCGCCGAGCGGGTTGCCAAGCTCGTCAAGGACCGTGCCTCCCCCGTGCCCATCGAGGCCACCGCCCGCGACGGCGGCCTCCCCGCCGCCCTCTGGCAGGCCGCTCGCCGTTCCGGCGCCTTCGATGCCCTGCTCTCCATCTGGCCCGCTCCCCCCAAGGGTCCCTCCCTGCCTCATTTCCTCCTGCTCGCCGCCTTCCACCGCGTCTGCGAACCCGGTCCCAAGACCCGTATCGCCGAGTGGTACCGCAACTCCGTCCTGATCGACCTGTGGGGCTTCGCCCCCGAGCGCTTCAGCTCCCAGGCCTTTTGGGATCAGTTCGACTCCATCGACGTCTCCGACTCGCTGCGCGAGCCCCGACCCGACCAACTCGAACAGGCCCAGCTCGCCCTGCTGCGGGCCTTCCTCGACCGCCAGCTGGCCAGCCGCCGCGTGCTGGCCTACGACACCACCAACTTCGCCACCTGGATCGCCTCCACCAACCAGCGCTGCAAACTGCCCCAGCGCGGCCACAACAAGCAGAAGCGGCGCGACCTGCGCCAGGTCGGCCTCAGCTACTGCCTCGACGCCGAGCACGGCCTGAGCCTGTGCCATCACGTCTATCCCGGCAATGTCCCCGACCGCGACGAGCTGCCGGCCTGCCTGGCCCGCATCCAGCGCTTGCTGGACGGGGCCGGCATCGACCGCGACAGTGTCACTCTGGTGCTCGACAAGGGCAGCGCGGCGCTGGACAACACCCTGCAGTTGCAGGCCAGCGGCCTGGGCTGGATCGCGGCGCTGCCGTGGGGTCAGGCGCCGGAATCGCTGCGCGCGCGGGCGGTGGAGGATCTGGAGTCGCTAGCCGACGAGCCGGGCGTGAGCGTAGCCGGCGAGCGCACGCTGGTGCACGGCGGGGAGTACCTGGCGGTGCTGCGCTATTCGGCGGGCTTCGCCAGCGAGCAGTTTCACAGCGTGAGCGAATCGCTGGCCAAGGCGACGCAGAAGCTGCGTTCGCTGGCGCGGGAGGTCGGCAAGCCACAGGCCCGGCACAGCGAGGCGAGCCTGCGCAAGCGGATCGAGGGCTGGCTGCGGCCGAATTTCGTGTCGCAGGTTCTGAACTGGGAACTGCGGCGCGCCGAGGATCGCAGCTGGCAGGTGCGTTTCGGCATCGACGGGGCAGCGATGCAGAAGTTGCTGGAGGAGCGGTTCGGGCGGACCATGCTGGTGACGAACCGGACGGACTGGACGCCGGCGGAGGTGGCCGCGGCCTACCAGGGGCAGCAGCCGGTGGAGCAGGTGTTCCGGGGCCTGAAGGGCGGGGACTGGCTGGGCTGGGGCCCGCTGTACCACTGGACCGACAGCAAGATCCGGGTGCATGCGTTTTGCTGCCTGCTGGGAGTGGGTTTGCTGCAGTACCTGCACCGCCAGGTCCGGGAGACCTGGCCGGCACTGAGCATGGAGGGGCTCAAGCACGAACTGGGGCAGATCCAGCGCATCGATCTGCTGTACCCGCGACAGGGTGCCAAGGGCCCGCCATGCGTTGCTACGGTGACCTCGAAGCAGACGCTCACGCAGGCCGCACTCGTGAAGATCCTGGAGCTCGAGGAACTGCTCAAAACCGACGGTGGGTAATACAGCCCGCCTCGACCTAACCGATTTAGATCCAATACAGTAGAGCTCTTTGCCGTTTCGCGCTAGTAAACTACCGCTAGAGCCGGACGCTGTCGGGCGGCGAGATCGATCAGCTGATCCTGATCCGCAGGGAGTGCGCGTGTCCACCTTGCAAGGGGCTTGCGAGCGCGACTGAGAGCCTGCCATCCGCATACGTGGCCGTTGCATCCCCGCTTCCCCCGAGCACGGCGACCTCGGCAGTGCTGCCTGAGACTCCGAGATCCAGTGCGAACTCCGGCGCCGCCGGCTGGCCCAGGAGGATGGCGTAGATCGCCCCGTCCTTCGACGTGAACCGGACCGGAATTCCGTCCGCCGTCTCCCCGGCGGCTCGCTCCCAAGGCCGCGTGCCGTAAATGGCCTCGCCATTGGTTCCGAGCCAGGCTCCCAACGCCCGGAGCCGACTGGCCTGGATCTCCGGAATGGTGCCGTCTGCCATCGGGCCGGCATTGAGGAGAAGATTCCCGTTCTTGCTGACAATGTCGGCCAGCAGGTGAATCAGCTCGCCCTCCCCGATCGTGTGCTCCTCGGTCTCTACCCGGTTGTAGCCGAACGAGAAGCCGAGGCCCCGGCACGTCTCCCACTTGTGGTCCGTGATCTCGTCCATCTTGGCGTACTCCGGAGTCTCGAAGTCGTGATGCCTCCTGGGCGCTCCCTCCCTGCCGATCTCGAACCGGTCGTTGATCACTCCGTCCGCGCGGGCGTTGTAGAAGTCCGCCACGATCGTCGCCAGGTCGGACTGCTCGGGGTAGCCGATGTCGTTCCACAGGATCGCCGGATCGTACCGGCGGATCAGCTCCCGCCAGTGCGCGTCCGCGTAGTCGGCGAACTCCTTGGTGTGCAGGATCGTAGTCCAGACCTCCTCGACGCGGTCGATCGGCTCCGGGTTGAAGCTCCAGTCCAGCCCGCCTGAGTAATAGAAGCCCATCCTCATGCCGGCTCCCCGCACGGCAGCGGTCAGCTCGCCCACGATGTCTCGCGAGCAGGAGCGGCGGTCGGGCGGCAGGTGCGGATTGTCGATCTCGCTCGGCCACAGCGTGAATCCGTCATGGTGCTTGGTGGTGAGGACCACGTACTGCGCTCCGGCTTCGGCGAACAGGGATGACATCACGGACGGATCCCAGGCCGTGACCGCCTCGTTGAACTGGGGCGCGAAATCCATGTAGTCGAAGTCCGCACCATACGTCTTGCGGTGATGTTCCTGCGTTGGGGAGCCGTCGATCCGCAGGGAATTGAGATACCACTCCGCATACGGATTGTTGGTGAACCACTTGTCCCAGTCGATCGAGCCGAGCTCGCCGACCGGAGTGGCCCAGCCGGGCACCGAGTACAGTCCCCAGTGAACGAAGATCCCGAGCTTCGCGTCGTGGAACCAGTCCGGCAGTTCGTGCGTGCGGATGGACTCCCACGTCGGTTCGAACTGGGCCGACCCGGCGTGCTCGCTTTCGGGGTTGCCGCAACCGGCGAGTGACAGTGACGCTCCTGCTGACGCGAGGAACGTTCTTCGATCGATTCTGCTTTGCATGACGGGCTCCTTGGGGCCTGGCCGACGTACTATCGCCCTGCTGTGCGGATCACGGTCCCCCGGGCGCGGAGTCGAGCATAACACCGGTTTCCGGATCCAGCTCGATGCCGCAGGGATGGCGCTGCCATTGCCGGGTGCCTGGCCTTCCCCGGGGACTAGGCGAGCAGTCCGTCAACCACCTCGCCGTGCACGTCCGTCAGGCGGAAGTGCCGTCCCTGGAACTTGAATGTCAGTCGCTTGTGGTCGATGCCCAGGCAGTGCAGGGCAGTCGCCTGCAGGTCGTAGACGTGGACCGGGTCTTCCACGACGTTGTAGCAGTAGTCGTCCGTCTGCCCGTAGCTGACGCCGGGCTTGATCCCGCCCCCGGCCATCCACATCGTGAAGCAGCGCGGGTGGTGGTCGCGTCCGTAGTTGGTCTCGCTGAGCTTGCCCTGGCAGTAGACCGTGCGCCCGAATTCCCCGCCCCAGACCACAAGGGTCGAGTCGAGCATTCCCCGTTCTTTCAGATCCTGGACAAGTGCGGCGGAAGGCTGGTCCGTGTCGCGTGCCTGGAGCCGGATGTCCCGTGGCAGGTCCTGGTGCTGGTCCCATCCGCGGTGGAACAGCTGCACGAAGCGCACGTCCCTCTCGGCAAGGCGCCTCGCCAGCAGGCAGTTGGCCGCGTAGGTTCCCGGGATGCGCGAATCCGGCCCGTAGCGATCGAACACGGAATCCGGCTCGCTTGAGAGATCCATCAGCTCCGGCACGGACGATTGCATGCGGTAGGCCATTTCGTACTGTGCGATGCGCGTCTCGATTTCGGGGTCGCCGAACTCCTGCGACCGCAGCCGGTTGATCTCCGCGACCGCGTCGAGCATGCTCCGCCGCGTGGAGGCGTCGATGCCCCTCGGGTTGGACAGGTACAGTACGGGATCGTCGCTCGAGCGGAACTTGACGCCTTGGTAGCGCGACGGCAGGAAGCCCGACCCCCAGAGACGGGAGAAGAGCGGCTGCGACTGGTTGAGGTTGCTGCCCTGGGAAATGAGCACCACGAAACCCGGCAGATCCCGGTTCTCGCTGCCCAGCCCGTAGCTGACCCAAGAGCCCATGGACGGGCGTCCGGGCTGCTGGAAGCCGCTCTGGATGAACGTGATGGCGGGGTCGTGGTTGATCGCGTCCGTCTGGACGGTCTTCACCAAGGCGATGTCGTCGACTACTCCGCCGATGTGCGGCAGCAATTCGCTGAGCTCGGTCCCGGACTGGCCGTGCTGCTGGAACCGGAACACGGAAGCGGCCACCGGCAAGCGATCCTGGCCGGAAGTCATGCCGGTAATCCGCTGTCCCTTTCGGACGGTGTCCGGCAGGTCCTCTCCGTGAAACCTGCGGAGAACGGGCTTGTGGTCGTAGAGGTCGATCTGCGAAGGCGCTCCGGACTGGAACATGTAGATCACGCGCTTCGCCTTGGATGCGAAGTGCGGCAGGCCCGGAAGGCCGCCCGCCTCGGGCAGCCGAGCCTCGGTGGAGGCGTAGCCCTCCCCGGCGAGCAGGTGGGAGAGTGCCAGCGGGCCGATGCCGGCCGCCGTGCGGCCGAAGAACTGGCGGCGGGTACGCAGCAGGTCCCGTTCAATCGTCGGCTTCATGCTTGGACTCATTCCTTGCTGATCGTCTCGTCGAGGTTGAGGATGCTGCTGGCCACGATCGTCCAGGCCGCGAGTTCGGGCTCGGCCAGGCTTTCGGGCGCCTGCCACTGGCCCACCTGCAGGAGGTCACGTGCCAGTTGCGGCTCGGCCCGGAACTTCGCAGCTTGCTCCCGAGCGAGACCTTGCAGGAGCTTCGACTCGACCGCGCTCGGCGGTCGCGCCAGCGCTCTCTCGAACGCGAATCGCAATCGCTCGGCAGGTTCCTCGCCTCCGCGAAGAATCATCTCCCCGGCGAGCGCGCGCGAGGCCTCGACGTAGGTCGGGTCATTCATCAGCACCAGCGCCTGGAGAGGGGTGTTCGTCCGGGAGCGGCGGGCGATGCACTTCTCCCGGTCCGGAGCGTCGAACACAGCCAGCGAAGGGGGCGGAATCGTTCGCTTCCAGAACGTGTACATGCTCCGGCGGTACAGGTCGTCTCCTGATCCCTGGCGGTACACCTGGGCCGTGAACATGTCGCCGTACGCCATCTCCTTCCAGAGTCCCTCGGGCTGGTAGGGGAACACGCTGGGCCCCCCGATGCGTGCGTCGAGCAGCCCGGATGCCGCCAAGGCGTTGTCGCGTACCGACTCGGCCGGCAGCCGGTACCGGGGACCCCGCGCCAGCAGGCGGTTCTCAGGATCTCTCGACAGCAGTTCGGGTGTGATTGCGGATCGCTGGCGGTAGGTCGCGGACATGACGATGCGCTTGTGGATGGCCTTGACGTCCCAGTCGCTCTCGACGAACTCGCGGGCAAGCCAGTCGAGCAGGTCGGGATGGCTCGGCAACTCTCCCTGCAGGCCGAAGTCCTCTGCCGTTCGGACGAGGCCCAGCCCGAAGTACAGCTGCCAGTAATGGTTGACGGCGACGCGAGCGGTGAGAGGATGCTCCGGGCTCGCGATCCACTTGGCCAGGCCGAGACGGTTTCTCGGCAAGTCCGCCGGCATCGCGGGGAGCCACGCGGGAGTCGCTGGCGAGACCCTCTGCGTGCGGTTCCTGTAATCCCCCCGCCCGAGCATGAAGGTCTCCCGCGGTTGCGGCAGCTCCTGCATGACCATCACGTTCGGCACTGAATTCTGGAGCCTTGACCGCTCCGCCCTCAGTCGGGTCAGCCGCTCGTATAGGTCTCGGTCGGTCTTCGATGCGGCATGCGTCAGGTAGTAGTCCTTGAGCCTGCTCCTCCGGCTGCGGCACCGCGAGACCTCGGTGTCCGGCTTGGGCGAGTAGATGTCGTCGGCGACCGGCTTCGGCGCCTGTGCCAGCACGCTGTCGCAGTCGATGAACGGTTCTCCGAGCAGCGACCTCAACGGCTCGTGGGTGTAGAGGGCGCCGATGTCCTCGGTGGGCAGGACTCGGGAGTAGATCCGCAGGTCGTCGAGGCTGCCGGTGTACCGGTTGCCGAACCGGCCCGCTCCGATCTCGAAAGGCGCGTCGTTGGCCGGGCTGCCGCTGAGGGAGTCCGACAGCACTGTTGTCTCGGCCGGCTTGCCGTTCACATGGAACTGCACGCCACCAGCCCGGCCCGACCCGTCGTGCGTGACAGTGATGTGGTACGTCCTGTCCTCTCCTCTCGCGTCCCGCAGGGGCGCCTTCGTCTTCACGATGATCGCGGAATCCGGGCCTGACGAAATCCGGACCGTCAAGTCGTACTCCCTTCGCAGGGTGTCGGGGATCGCCACCGGGCGACTGAGCCGCATGGCGAGGCCCTGCTGGGTGTCCGGACCCGTCATCTTGTGGATGACGCTCTTCTCGACCAGCCCGCCGGGCAGCATCCAGAACGCCACGGTGAAGGGCCCCGAGAGGTCGACGGCGGCCGTGCCCGGAAACGCGACATGGGTGTCCACGTCGAGCCTCGCGCCCTGGCCGGCCCTGACGCTGCCGAACAGCGGCTCGCCCCGCATGATCCGCCCGTGGCGGTAGTTGCCGGAGGAATCCGCGAATCCGCCTTCCATTTCGTAGTGCCCTTCGAGCCCCTCGCGGCTCGCCCGCGGAATCGTCTCCAGCCCCGTGCGCTCCCACTCCTCGATCTCGCTCAGAATGCGCTTGTCGGGAAGATCCGCCTGCACCGACCGAATGGCCTCGTCGAGCTGCGCGAGCCGGGACTCCTGGCCGGAGTCGGGCAGCTTCAGCATGGGAACGGCGTTGCCGTTGACTCCGTCGAGCCCGCGCTCGTCCACCGAGTTGAAGAACGCGTAGAACTCGTAGAACTCCTTCTGCTTGATCGGGTCGTACTTGTGGTCATGGCAGCGGGCGCAGCCCATCGTCATCGCCATCCAGACCGTCGAGACCGTCTCCACGCGATCGACCACGTACTCGGTGTGGTACTCCGCCGGGATCGCCCCTCCCTCGTGGTTGATCATGTGATTGCGGTTGAAGCCCGTGGCGATCTTCTGGTCGAGCGTCGGGGACGGAAGAAGGTCGCCCGCAAGCTGCTCGACCGTGAACTCGTCGAACGGCTTGTTCTCGTTGAAGGCCCGAATCACCCAGTCGCGCCAGTGCCACATGTCGCGGCGGCCGTCGATGTGGAATCCGTGTGTATCCGCGTAGCGGGCAAGGTCGAGCCACTGCAGTGCCATTCGCTCGCCGAAGTGCGGCGAATTCAGCAAGCGATCGACCTGCTTCTCGTAGGCGCCTGGACTGGTGTCGCCGAGGAACCGGGCAATGTCGCCGGGGGCCGGCGGAAGGCCGGTAAGGTCCAGGCTGAGCCTCCGCAGCAGCGTGCGGCGGTCCGCCTCCGGCGACAGGCCGAGGCCTTCTTGCTCGAGTCGCGCCACGACGAATGCGTCGATTTCGTTGGCGACGGACTCCGACGCGCGAACGGAGGGAATCTCCGGCCGGGCGGGCGGCTCGTACGCCCAGTGGGCGCTCCATCCCGCTCCCTGGTCGATCCAGGTCCGGATCGTCTCGATCTGCTCCGGGGAAGGGAAACGCTCCGAACCCGGGGGCGGCATGCGGGCGACTTCCTGGCTGTGGCTCATCCGCTGGTACAGCCGGCTCTCCTCCGCATTTCCCGGCACGATGACCTGGTAGCCCCCGCGATCGGCGAATGCACCGTCGCGGGTGTCGAGCCGCAGGTCCGCCTGGCGCGCATTCGCGTCCGGGCCGTGACACGCAAAGCAGTTGTCTGCCAGGATCGGCCTCACGTCCTCCTGGAAGTCGACGGAAGAGGGCCCGCTGATCGCCGGTTCCGCCTGGAGGGCGGAGGCGGAGAGTCCGATTACCAACGCAAGCACGACCCGCATCTTGATTCCTTCTGCGTATAGTGTACTGTCCGGTCTTTCCGCATCGGCGGGACTCGTCCTGCGGCGGACTCTGCCGGACGCGGCGCGGCCGCGCCGGTTGGCCCTGGATCGGGGCGCCGGCTGCCGCCAGGGCTCGCTGCGTCGCCGCTGCCGGGCGGCCCCTTCGTTCGGTCAGCGCCCGAGCTCTAGCGCTTCCACAACGCCTTCTCCCGGACGAACCGTCACGCTCCGGTTCGTGGGGACGTCGGCGATGGTCTCGGAGGAGCCGTCCGGCCAAGTGACCGTGATCGTCGCGTCCTCGGCCTGGCCCAGGCCGAAATGCACCCGGGTGTCGCCTTGGGAAATGTGAAACCCTCCGCTCCGGACTTCGTCGACCTGCGTAAGGCGCTCGGTCTCGATTCGAATCCGGGCTCCGATGGCCGCCCGGCCCGAGGGCAGCCTCGCATCCACCATCAAGGCGCCGGCGACGGGCGCGAACTGCTTGAGCAGGGAAGGCCCCTCGTGCATGTTGACCGTGACGATTTCGAGAGTCCCGTCGTTGTCGAGATCCGCTACTGCGAGCCCGCGCGAGGAATGCTGGTCGCTCACGCCCGGACCCGAGACGTCGCTAAGGTCGTGGAATCGCCCCCGGCCGTAGTTCCAGTACACCAGCCGGCTCTGGCGGAACCTCTCTCCCACGCCTGCCAGGTCCACTCCTGGGTAGACATGGCCGTTAGCGACGAAGATGTCCTTGAGGCCGTCGTGGTCGATGTCCAGGAAGGCCGTTCCCCACCCGAGGTACTGGGTGTTGACGGCAAGTCCGGTGGTAACGGTCTCGTCGATGAACATCTGCATGCCCTCGTTCAGGTAGAGGGTGTGCGTGTCGTTCGAGAAGTTGGTCTTGAAGATGTCAAGGTCCCCGTCGAGGTCGAAGTCGCCTGCCGTCACGCCCATGCCCGCCTGCTCCTGGCCGTCCATGTTGTAGGCGGTTCCCGAGATCACTCCGATCTCCTCGAATGTGCCGTCGCCCTTGTTGTGGAAGAACAGGCTGGCAGTGGAATCGCACGACACGTAGACATCCGTCCACCCGTCGTTGTCGAAATCCCCGGTCAATGGGGTGAACCCGTAGTAGATCTTCTCGGTCTCGACCCCGGCTCTCGCGGAAACATCCGTGAACGAGCCGCCGCCCTCGTTCTCGTACAGGGACATGGACTCTCCCGGCAGGCCGCGGGGCCCGCACAGCACCGGGATGCCCTTCCACCGGCATTCCGCCCCCTCCCCTGGCTTTGGGGTCTTGGCAGGGTCGAATCGCAGGTAGTTCGCGACGAACAAGTCCAGGTCCCCGTCGCGGTCGAAATCCAGGAACGCGCAGCCCGTGCCCCACCTGCGGGAGGGCTCGGTCAGGCCGCGGTCGGAAGTCTCGTCCCGGAACTTTCCGTTCCCGAGGTTCCGGTAGAGCCGGTTCTGGCCCCAGTGGGGTATGAACAAGTCGTCGAACCCGTCGTTGTCGATGTCGCCCGCGCAGGCGCCTTGCGCCCAGCCCGTATGCGGGATTCCAGCTTGCTCGGTCACGTCCTCGAAGCGGAGACCCCCGAGATTCCTGTAGAGATAGTGCCGGGGCGGTTCCCGGCCCTCGGCCTCGAATTGGTCCGCGCTGACCAGCAATATGTCCAGCAGGCCGTCCCGGTCATAGTCAATGATCGCGACTCCAGTGCCGGTCGATTCGACGATATAGCTCTTCTCCGTGGACGAGCCTGAAAAGGCCACTCCTACGAGGCCCGCGTCCGAGGCAATGTCTCGGTAATCGATCGTAGGTGGACTGACGCCTTCCGGCAGCGGCCGCTTCGGCTGAGCTGCGGCGCCGCTGGAAGCGGCCCCCTGTCCGAGCAGCGCGGCGGCGGACACGAATGCGGTCGTAAGCAGCCGGGTTATCCGCCGTGTGCGACCAGTCCGCTTCACGGTCCTTCCGAGGTCTCTATCTTGCCATGCGGCGAGTCTTGCGGGCGCGTCCGCAATTTCGGGTATGTAGCCGGGCCTTGTGAGGAGCCGAGGCTGAGGAGTGCCGCACCGATCACCGCTCTGTGCGGATCGCGAAGCCAGCGCACCCTAGCTCGCCCGATGGATCGGGCATCTCATTAGAATCGGCTCGTGGGGTGCGAGAGCCTATTGGACCCGGTTGGCGCGCGCAGCTGGCTTCGGGCCGGCCAACCCTCAGCCAACGGGGAGGGCGCGGAAGTTTCAGGGCTTCCAGCGAAGAACTGATTGCCAGAACAGAATCCGCGCACCACTGGACTAGTTCTTCTACGGGACGGGTTCTCCCGCCTGCCTGTCGCGGGCCCGCTCAACGATAGCGAGAGCGTACTCGATGTCGGGATCACTCTCGATCTCCCGAGCTGCATGCAGTTCGCGAAGAGCGCCCTCGAAGTCCTTGGAGTCTGCTCGCACCAGACCGAAGTTCTTAAGCAGGGTCGCTTGGACCGCGCAGTTCCCACACACGTCGATCGCTTCGTCGAAGTGCCCGAACGCAGTCTCCCAATCCCCTCGCTCCGCTGCCTGCAGGGCGAAGTTCGATAGCACCCTCGCCCGCATCACAGCGCTCTCTTGCTGCTTGAGGACCTTCAGCCTCGAACTGTATTCCTTCGATTCGTCCGAATCGCTGCGATACAGGGCCTTGATGAGTGTGACGGTTGCGGTGGAGTTCTTCGGGTTCAGGTCAAGCGCTGTCTTGAGGCTTGTGACAGCTTCAGAGGTCCGACCGATGCGAAGCAGTGCCGCGCCCAGCTCGCCGTGCACTGTGTCGCGGTCAGGGCGGATCCGGATGGATCGCCGCAATGCGTCGACCGCCTCGTCGTGGCGGTCCAGCCGGCTGAGGGTCATTCCGAGGTAGTACAGAGCATCCGGATCCTCGCCTAGGAGTCCTACTGCCGCTGTGAGTTCGGTGTGCGATTCTTCGAAGCGCTTGAGGTGGTGGAGTGCGCGCCCAATGTGAAACCTTGCCATTCCCGATCCGGGATCGATTTCAAGGGCAGCCCGGAATTGGTCCAGTGCGTCGGCCCATAATGCCTTGTCACCCAGGACGATGCCGAGATTGAGCCGTCCATCGAACGACCGTGGCGCCCGCTCGACAACCTCCCTTAGCACCTCGATTGCTTCGTCGAAGCGGTGCTGGCGAGCTAGGACCATCCCGAGGGCCGTGAGAATTGTCCTGTCGTGCGGCGCCAGTCTCGTCGCGCTGCCAAGCGTTGCCTCTGCCTCTGCGTGCCGCCCGAGGGAGGCAAGAACGATTCCCAGGTTGTAGTGAGCCTGCACCTGATCCGGATCCCGGTCAATCGCTTCCCGGTACGCATTCTCCGCATCCGCCAGCCGTCCCACCTGCTGGTGGGCATCTCCGATGGCAAGCTTGGCCTGAGCCAGATCCGGCCTAATCTCCGATGCTTGCCTGAGATAATCGATCGCCTCAGAGGGTCTCCCCATTCTCAACAGGGAAACCCCGAGGTTGAGCAGCGCGACTGCGTTCGCGGGACTCCCGCGAAGGTATTCCCTGTAAGCCCGCTCGGCTTCTGCAAAATCCCCTCGGGCAAACGCGCGCGCTCCCCTCAGTGCGAGCGATGTCGGCGGCTGGCGCAGTTCGCCTAGCAAGGCCCGCGCCGTCTCTGCCCCGGGATCGACGCGGAGCAGGTTCTCGAGGGTGGCGATCGCCTGGTCGGACTTGCCGAGGCGAGCCTGCACCTGTGCGAGGACAAGGGCAACCGAACTAGGCGACTCGCCTGCACTCATTGCGGAAAGCAGGATCTCTTCCGCCTCCTGGTCGCGGCCCGTCTCCGACAACGCCTTGCCCAGTGCGGCACGCACGAGGGAGTTCCGTGGATCCAGCCGGATCGCAGCTTGCAAGTGCTCAACCGCGCTCTCGTAGTCGCCCCGCTCGTAGAGCGCCACGCCGAGGTTGTAGCGCGCTTCCAGGGAATCGCCCTCTGAGTGGACTGCCTCCTTGAACGATGCGATGGCGCAATCGAGCAGTCCCTCTTCAGCGAACCAGTATCCGAGCGCCGCGTGGGCACTGGAACCGCCCCCAGCAGCATCCGCCATCAAGCGCGCAGGCCCTTCGCAGGGCGGGGCAGAGCAGAGGACCGAGCAACTGGCTGCAAAGCCGATCAGAATCCGAGCGCCCACGCCCATAATCTACCAGCCTGATCTTGGCCGAGGCTCCAAGTGCATGCGGCCGCACTGGGCGAGCGCCGGAGCCGTGATGCTGCTTCGCAAGCCCCCTCGCGCAATCCTCGCGTTCCTAGGCGCTTATCCGATTCTGGCTGCACGAGCCGGCTCTCGGATGGCAGGCCGGCCGATCCAAGTCACGGTGTTCTCCTCGCCCGCGCCGGGGGGAGTTGCGGACATCGAAACCTGCCGGCCTGCCAGGGGCCAGTCAGAAGATGATCTTGAGGCCCATTTGGAACTCCCGCGGCGGGACTTGGGTGCCGGTGACGAGTCCGAACCGCGGACTCGCGAGATTCGAATCCGGGTTGCTGAACATGGTCGAGTTGAATGCGTTGAACGCCTCGGCCCGCAGTTGAACAGCTACACTCTCGCTGACGCTGAACTCCTTGAACAGAGACATGTCGAACCGATAGACGTTGTCCGGGCGCAGGGTGTTGCGACCAAGCGTGCCGAATGTGAACTGGGCGGGAGCCTCGAAGGCGCTCGCGCTGATCCAGCGCTCCGGCGTCGGATTGCTCAGCCGGGCATCGCCGGTTAGGTTGGCCCTGAGGTAGGTCCACGGATTGTTGACGTTCGCCAAGTCACCCGGGACGGTGACGTGATACGGTAGCCCGCCCCTGAAGTTCACCAGGGCATTGAACTGCCAGCCGCCCAGGATCTGGTCAGCGACGCCGCTCATGCTGGAACCGTACCTGCGGCCGCGCCCGAACGGGATGTCGTAGACCATGCTGCCGACGAAGTAGTGCGGGATGTCGTTCGCGGAGACGCTTCGCTGGCCGTTGAGATCATACTCGTTCTGAATCGAGCATCCCTCCGTTCCGAAAAAGCCCGAACAGCCGACGTCGATCGACTTCGCCCATGTGTATGCCGCCGTGAATGCCAGGCCGCTTGTGAAGCTGCGCTTCATCGACATCTGCAGGCTGTTGTAGTTGCTGCGTCCGATTGACTTTTCGAAGTACGTCGGTCGCATGTACGGGAAACGCATCCGCTCTTTGGGATCCCCGGGGCCGGGCGTCACCGCCGTGTTCCGACGGCCGCCGAGCGAGAGGTCGCGATTGCCGGATCCAACGTAATTCGCCTCGACCACGGTGTTGCGCATGAGCTGGTGCTGGATGCCGAAGTTCCATTGCAGCGAGTACCCCTGCTCGAACTCCGGGTCGACGAACCACCACTGCGTGTTGAACGGCGTCGGCGCCGGCACCGTCGCCTGCCCGAGCAGGGCATCCTGCGCCCTGACTTGAGGCGCCGGATCGCTCGGAGTGGGCTTGGAAAGGATTCCGAATCGAGTCACCGAGACATCGGGCCAGTTTCCGCCGATGCCGCGCGCGCTCTGGTAGATTCCGGCGAAGTTGTCATAGACGACTCCTGCCGAGAGTCGCATGGTCGTCTTTTCGGAGAGACGGTACGCCAGTCCCATTCTCGGGCCGAACATCGGACCCCTTCCGGGGAACAGCACCGCGTCATCGCCGAGCGCGATCACGTTGGCGGGCAAACTTCCGTCGGGCGTAGGAATGCACGGGGCACCGCCAACCTGCGCGCACGCGCCGGGTACCTTCAGGACTGCGTACTGGCCGGTGTCCGTGTTCGCGTTGCCCGTGAAGATGTTCCCGTCCTCGACTGTGCCGTACTGCGGCACCCAGGCGTAGTCGAACCGCAGTCCCAGGTTGATCGTCAGCTTGGAGGTGGCCTTCCACGAGTCCTGGAAGTACACCCCTTGGTTGCCGCCGAATCGCAGCGACTCAACAATGTTGCGCCGGGACGAGGCCTCCACGTAGTTCAGCAGCATCGAGGCGACGGAGTCGCCCGTTGTCGCCGAATTTGCGAAGTCGGCGGTGGTCACTTCCGTGAACGTGACGCCGTGAGAAGCTTGGGTGCGCGACATTGTCGCGAACATGAAATCCCCGCCGAAGCGGAAGGTGTGCTTTCCCTTGACTAGGCTGATGTCGCCCTTGATCTGGTAGTTGTTCGCCGGGCGGTTCGTGACAATTGCCGGAGTCCCGCCGAAGTAGTTGGCTGCTCCGATTCCTGAGAGCACGGGGCCGTCCCTGTACTGGTAGATGCCGGACGGGAACCCCGTCTGCTCGGCCACAGATGCCCCGTCGATGCCCTCGAACTCACGGAACGTCGGGATATCGCTGACAGAACGGCCGAACTGGAACTGACCGGTCATCGACGGGCTGAAGATGTGCACATAGCTTCCTGAGAAGTTCACCGCATCCATCTCGTTGCTGTTGACCAGCCCCGTACGGCCCCCGCTCCCCAGGCCTGCCTGGTCCAGCTTGCTGAAGCGGAACCACGCCGTGTCGTTCGGACCGAAATGGTGGTCGACCTTGACCTGCCACTCTTCTTGCTCGACCGTCCTGCTGCGAGCGTCCACTGCATTGAACTGCGGACGCTCGGTCGTCGTCGGCAGCGGGAGACCGGTCGCCTGCAGGTAGGAGATGATGCTCTGGTCGATCCGACTCTGCGGAATGACGTTATTCGCGAACTGCGGCCGGATGAACGCGCCGGGGTTGGCCGGATCCTCCCTTGTCTGGGCCGGGTCGTAGATGTCACGCCCGGACTGGCTGAAATCGCCGCCCAGCTGGGCAGCTGTCGGAACGTTGAAGAACCGGGCCGCAGGGGTGCTGTACCGGTAGATCTGCGCGGCACCGAAAAAGAAGGTTCTGTTGGAGACGATCGGGCCCCCAATGGTCCCGCCGAACTGGTTCTGGCGGAATGGATCGATAGTCGTGCGGTTGAACTGGCGCGCATTCAGGGCATCGTTCTTGAGGAACCAGAACGCGACGCCGTGGAGATCGTTCGTGCCGGACTTCGTGACGATATTCACGATGCCCCCCGACCCCATGCCGAACTCCGCCGAATCGTTATGCGACTGGACCTTGAATTCCTGGATGGCGTCCAGAATCGGCGGGACGGCGTAGGCGTTGCCGAAGGTCTCGAAGTTGGCGACGCCGTCAAGCATGTAGACATTGGCCCTGTTGTTCTGTCCGTTGACGGACGGGTTGGCGGCCTCGCCGATCTGCCTCGTGTAGCTCAGCGACTGACTGCCCGGGGGGCGGACCATCACCACGCCGGGCTGCAGCATCAGCATCTGCGTGAAGTTGCGGCCGTTCAGCGGCAGGGCCTTGACAGTCCTCTCCTCGACCGCCTGGCCGAGTTCGGCCGACGAACTCTGCAGTTGGACGGCTGCCGCCGTGACCTCCACGGTCTCGGTCACAGCTCCAATCTGCATCCGGAAGTCCAGCGTCGTGGTCTGGTTGACCGTCAACGTGAAGGGCTCGAGGCGTTGCGTCGTAAATCCTTCGGAAGATGCCGCCAGAGTGTAGTCGCCCACCTGGACGTTCTGGAAGCGATAGACCCCTGCCTCATTGGTCTGGGTCGATGCGGTGACTCCCGTAGCGCTGTTGGTCAAGACCAGCTCGGCACCGGGAATGACTGCGCCCTGCTCGTCGCTCACCGTTCCGTTCACGGTCGCGGTGGAGACTTGGCTGAGCAAGGCTGATGGGCAGAGTACCGCCAGGAGCAACAGCAATGGCAGAGGCGCTCGAGTCGCGCGGCTACCGGCTGCCAATCCGGGGCAACGGCGGCTCTGCCTTGTCTGGGTGTGAGTGCGGCGATCGGACATGCAGTGTGTACCTCCTGCTTGGTCCCGGCTTGAATGCAGGTCACCTCAACGTGATCTGCGTCACCAAGAACCCCGCGACTACGCTATTCCCACTCGTGCCTTGCTGTCAACTGCCGTGTCTTGTCAACTGCCATGTCTCACCCAGTAAGGCCCCGGGACTCGGAGCCCCGGCTCAGGGCCGGAGGGAGGCACTGGCGATCGGCCTCTCCGGGGCCCGTTCTTGGCGCAGGCGGGCCGTCGCGAGACATGCTCACACACCAGCCAGGCCGGCTCTCGGCGTGCCCGGAGCCGGGAGTTGAGCTGCGGCGCCACCGCAGGGTCATGGGCAGCCCGGTCATGAGCCAGAACTGCTCGGTCGGCACGCCCAGAACCTGTATGGACGAGCGCCGGATGCCGGCAAGGGGTCGGCCTTGCCGCCCCGGACCTTGCGGGATTCCGTTTCGGCGGTATTGCGGGGAACGCTCGAAGCCTACGCAGCACTGACGAGGTAAGCGTTCCGCGCGTACTGCAAGACCATTCGCTGCGTGTTGAAGTACGAGCCGTTCAGGGCGATCGCGGAACGCCTCACCCCCGCGTATTCCTTGGGCCTGTCATAGAACAGCGGAACGACCACGCGCTCGAGCTTGTCGTAGATCGCGTGCGCAACGCTCGAGTCGTCATCGGGCGCGCCTCGATAGTTCGCGGCCGACCACCCGGTCACGCCTTCCACATGCCCTTCGAGCCACCACCCGTCCAGAACGCTCAGGCTGGGGACGCCGTTCAAGGCGGCCTTCATGCCGCTCGTCCCCGAGGCCTCGCGCGTCTTCTGGGGAGAGTTGAGCCACAGGTCGGCTCCGCTGGTGAGCGCCAGGCCGAGGTCCATCTCGTAGTTCTCGATGTACACCACCTTGACCTCGCCCCTCAGCGCCTTCGCAGCCTCGTGCACTTGCCGAATCATGTGCTTCCCGCCGCCGTCCCGGGGATGTGCCTTGCCACTGAAGATGAGCTGGAACGGACCTACGGTCCGAGCGATCCA
The DNA here is from genome assembly GCA_965263255.1 of Bryobacterales bacterium. Classification (GTDB taxonomy): domain Bacteria; phylum Acidobacteriota; class Terriglobia; order Bryobacterales; family UBA6623; genus VXMF01. Next base: position 2,551,264 of record CBDHHA010000008.1, on the reverse strand, counting down.
GAGCAGCCTGTCCAGATTCTCGAAGAGCAGGCGCCCGCGCTTGTATGGCGTGGCTCTTCGCGCGAATCCCACGGTAAAGACGGACTCGTCGAGTGCCTCTCCGGTCTGGACCTTCACCACGTCCAGGAGCTTTCTCTTGGCCTCGCGATGGGCGGCGGACAGTTCCTCCAATGGGATGTCGCCCGCATGGCGAAGGTAGGCGTTGTCCCCTCTCCATTCCGGGATGAACTTGTCTAGCACGCGCTGGATCGGCGGTGCGGTCCAGGTTGCCGCATCGACCCCGTTGGTAACCCCGTGAATCGTGAACTGCGGGAACATCTCCTGGGACACCTTCTGGTGGATCCTTGCGACGCCGTTGACATAGCGCGAGCACTCGAGCGCTAGCCTTGTCATGTTCAGCGTGTCTCCGTCGAGAAGGTGGTTCGTGGAGAGCATTGCTGCTCGCTCCGGCCCCAGGACTTGCTCGGCCAGGCCGCGATGGAAGCGGTCGTGTCCGGCGGGGACCGGCGTGTGGGTCGTGAAGACGCACTGCGCCCGCACGGACGCGAGGTCCTTCTTCGTGGGGCGCTTGCCGTCCCTGGCCGCAAGCCTGCCCTCGAGCAGGGATAGCGCCAGCAGGGATGAGTGCCCCTCGTTCATGTGGTAGGTCTGGATGCCGGTGTGGCCCAGCCGCTGCAGGATCTGCTGGCCCCCGATCCCGAGAATGGCCTCTTGGCAAAGCCGATAGCGGTCGTCGCCTCCGTAGAGAAAGTGCGTCAGGGCCCGGTCGGACTCGGCGTTCCCGTCCAGGTCGCAGTCCAGCAGATAGACCGGGACCTTGTGCCCTGCGATTCCCTCGATCACGTACCGCCAGCACCCCACAGTCACCCGGCGCCCCTCGATCGTCACCGAGACCGTGGTGGGCAAGCGGTCCAAGTGATCTTCCGGCGACCATTCGACTGGATGCTCCGATTGGTCACCGCCGATGCTGATCCGCTGCCGGAAATAGCCCTTGCGGTACATCAAGGTCACGCCGACCATCGCCAGGCCAAGGTCCGCCGCCGAACGCAGCGTGTCGCCAGCCAGCACTCCCAGGCCGCCCGAATAGGTCGGGATTGCCGACTCAAGTCCGATCTCCATGGAGAAGTAAGCGATCCTGGCTGCCTCGGCACGGATGCCGAATGATGCGGGGCTGCTTGCGGTGATCGAGTCGAGGCGCGGGCCGGCTTCGGGCAGTTGCTCCTCTGTTGGCGCCCTCTCGAGGACGGTTCCAGTTGCGTCAGGCATGAGGCTACGAAATGTTTGTAGGCGAAACTTGGCCGGTCGGGGCCAGCGGGCTCGTCCGCTTGCCGACCCGGCTGCCCGATCCATAAAGCTGGATGTATCGGGCGAGCACGGACTTCCACGCGTACTTGGTGCGCACTTCCCGGTTGCCAGCGAACTGTATCCGGGCACGCTCCGTCGGGTTTCTGAGCAGGTCAATTGCGCGGTGCATGGAGCGGACTAGCCCCCGCAGGTTGTTGCGGTCGTTGGTTGCGAAGTAGCCGATTCCCGTGACCCCGTCGATCACCTTGGAAAGCCCGCCGACCTGGTTGACGACCGGAATGTTCCCGTTCAGCTGGGCGATCATGTCAATCAACCCGCACGGCTCGAAGCGGGAGGGGGCTAGGAAGAAATCGCCGGCCGCGTAAATGCTGGCGGCGAGCGATTCGCTGAATCCCTTCACGATCACGACGCGGCCGGGAAACTCCTCCACGAGGTCCAGCAGCGCCGTGTACACGAAAGGCTGGTTGCCCGCGCCCAGCACGCAGAGGCCCGTGTCACGGTGGTGGCTGAGAACTTCCTGGGCGGCTCGGGCGATGATGCCGACGCCCTTCTGGTACGTCCACCGGCCCACGAAAGTGAACAGGCAGCCGGTGTCCGGCATGGCCTTGAGACTGCCGTGGCGGTCCCCGCCGCTGATGCCCCACCGGGGAAGCAATTCCCGTCGCGAGATGCGCTGCACGAAGCGCTTGCGGAATGCCGGCTTCCACGAAAAGTCGTCCACGTGCCGGACTCCCTTGCCGAGTTCACCCCGGATCGCTTCCGGCCCCTTGATGTCCGCCGCTATCCCGTTCACGATTCCCTTGATCGGCACCGACTGGCTAGCGAGGAACCGGGAAAAGCCGCGCAGGTCCGAGTCGCCGCCCGACGCTTCCAGCCATGCTCCCTGGACTTCCCATGCGTAGCCGTCGCTGACGGTCGTCAGGTGGTCCGCGTAGAGTGCCGCCGCGGCGAACGGGTCGAACTCGCCGTCGATCACGCACTGCTGGATCGCTGCCAGAGGAAGTCCGCTCACGGCGGCAACGTAGTCGAGGTGGGCGCAGCGCTGGCGGTATGCCGCGCCGCAGTTGTGGGCGGTGACGACATAGCGGTAGTCAGCGCAGGCGGACTCCGGCTCGCCGAGCTTGGCCATCATCGGGAGCATCGCGGTATGGGCGTCGTGGCAGTGCACCGCGATGCCCGGCTCCGGATTCCGTGCCAGCCACAGCAGCGCCGCCTTCTGAAGCAAGACGTTCATCGCAAAGTAGTCGAAGTGGCCCGAGCCCTCTGCCACGTCGAAATGCCGCGGAGGAGGCTCCGCTCCGCAGACCGCCTTGTCCTCCGGGGACGCTTCGAGGATTGCCCTGGCCTCGGCCGCCGTGTACGAGTAGGGCCTTTCCTTGCCCGCGAACCGGTCAGCGACGACGAACGCGACCGTCAGAGTTGCCGCCCCGTTGAATCGAATGCACCGGATGGTCGCCGACTCGGTCCGGCCCGTGTGATGCGCGTAGCCCATCGGGACATCGAAACTGCAGGGCCGCGGGAACTGGGGTTCATGCCGGTAGAGACGGAGCCGCGACCGCAGCCGCTCCGCGATATCTCTCAGGCCGTCCTGGCTGAAGCTTCCGTAGTGCGGCAGGACTATGGTCGTGCCTATCCCCTCGCGAACGCTCGCAGCGGCCAGCTGCAGGACAACGTCACCGACACCGCCCTCCGAAACGATCCCCGAGCATTCCCGGGCCACGTGAACAACACGCAGTGGAGCAGCCCGCTCGCCTGATGTGAGTTGTGGCATGCCGGTAGGGGGTTCGCAAGGACTGTCAGGCAGGCGGCCGGGGGCCGCCATTCTCGAGGGCGAGGCGCGCCAGAGCCGGTGGAGAGTGGATCGGTAGGCTTACCCCGGAAGGTTGTCGAAGACGGGATCGAAATCCTCGTTCCGCGGCAAGCGAGCCCCACCCGAACCGCCGCGGACAGGGCGGCCTCTTCACCATCATAGACAGGCCGCTGGGTGCGGTCAATTCCGTTTGCGGTCGCTCTCCGGTGATTCCAGCAGGCAAGGTCTGAAGGCTCCGGATGGCGCGTCGCGCGGGTTTCCCGCCCCTGCATCGAGCGGCTCTTTGAATCCCCTGCCGACCTGGTGTCGAGGCGGCCTCGGAAGCCGGGTTGTCTGCGGAGTGAGTGGGTCGCGAGCGGCGGTCCCAGGTGTGGGCTTGGATGCCGACCTGCGCCCGCCGAAAGGGAGGTTCGTGCGTCCGTTGACCGGCCGGTCCGGATGCCCCCTACAGCTGACCGCTTGCGGCCCGCGCTAGGCGTGGCGCGGCCGGGGAATGAACCGGCAGTCCCGCTCGATCGCGGCCTCGACCTCGTCGAGGGCGGCGGAATCTGGGGTTCCGGGCAACGGGCCGTACAGGCTCTCGAACTCCTGCCGGGCCCGCCGGAAGGAGGGCAGTACCGCCGCAGGCGCCTTCCTGACCACATCCATGGCGGCGTCAACCGGCAAGCGGCACTGACGGATGAGTTCCTCCCACTGCTCCTCGCCAACGGAGTCCGGGGAATGCCGACCCGCGATGCTGAAGGCTGTTTCCTCATCCAAGCCTCCGCGAGCGCTGTATGCTCGCGTCAGCACCAGATCATAGAAAGGTGCCAGCCGAACCTCGCCGCTTCGTCGATACAGAATCGACAGGTTCTTTGCGTGGCCGTCCGCGTTGCCAGCGTACAGATTGAACACCTGCCAGCGAAGCATGTTCGTGATGTCGTTCCACGCATTGGCTGAGACCTCACGAAGGAGCAGTGCGCAGCGCCACAGCTGGGGTCCAAACTGCTTTTCGTATTTCATATCCGGCGGATACCGAAGCGCTTGGCAGAAGTCTTCCTGGTGTATGCGCGAGAGACTGCCTTGATCGTCGCAATGGCGATCGTATCGTCTCACTAGCGCGCACCGAACCCCTTGGCACTCTCGGATTTCGAAATCAGCTACCGGCAAGCCCATGTGTCGAGCTGTTCGCATACCGATCCACTCGTACTCGGCCGTGTTCGGGAACCGAGCATGTTGAACTTTCAGCACATGGCTCGAGGGCGATCCTCGTTCAGGCAGATAGATGTCATCGCCATCGACCTGTACCGATAGCTTGTCCTGTGCCCCTGCCAGCGAAAATGTCTGCATGCGCAAGGGTTCCCAGATCGGCCCATGGGCTCTTCAGGCAGCAATGTGCTCATGCAGGCGATCGGCTGGAATCAGTCGATACTCGCGGCCTTGGGATAGGGGGGCAGAATCTTCGGGAAGGATACGCAGCGCCCCTGCGCAATCGCCTACGATACGTTCCAGTAACTCGAAGTCGGAATCGCTGGCCATGCCCAATCGGATTCGCAGACGCCTGCGCGAGCCTCCCTCCGGAAGGAGATTCGCAAAGAAGTTCCCGCTGCCCTGAGCGTGAGTCTCTGCATCATGTAGCAGGCTTTGCGAGACAGCGAAGGAATCTCCGGAATGGAGCCACTGACGCTCATACGCAAACGTCATGTCGTGGCTTCCGGATCTCTGGATCGTCCCTACCTTGCGGTCCTGGAACCAGACGCTCAGCGTCTCACTCTTCCCTGGCATGCAGTTGCTTGCCCGTTTCGCGCAACTCGAGATTAATGAGTCCGTTGCGCTTTCTGCCTTCCGCCTTTGTCATCGCGCAGAGATTCATCCCCAACGCGTCGACCGCCTTGAGCACCCGCCCGATCTCGACGGTCTCGCGCCCCCTCTCCAACTCCGAGAACAGCCTCGCGCTGATCCCGGCGAGGCCGGCCGCCAGCTCCAGTGTGTAGCCCCTGGCTCTGCGATGCGCCCGGATCAGCTTGCCCAGGTCCTCTACCGTGGCGAATGACGGGTAAGGCGGGTATTCGTCCCATGGCTTTGGCTTCAATCGGCCTCGCATGATGCCATAATGCCATACGGTTCCGTGTGTTTTTGATGGTCTCGGGCCGATTCCCGAGTAATTCGTACGGATCCGTAATCCTTTCTAGGGCCGGGATCGTCCAGATCAGCCCTATGTCTCACTGATTGCTGCGACTTCTCGCCGTGCCCGATCCGGGACTTGCCCTTCCAGTGCGACAAGCACTCAAGGCGCACGCCTGAGGGGCAGCTTCCGCTCACCCTTTCCCTGGCTCCGCAAGCAGCCTCGACCTGCTCCCGGCGATGTGTGGGTGGTTGAGATACGGCTCCGATTCAAACGGCAAGCACAGGCCCGCGTTTCGTCCGTAGGTCCATCCGTCATTGCGCCACCGCTTTCAATGGCACGGTTCCGTATGGTTTTGCGGGCCTTGGGTAGCCTCCATGCACATTCAGACGGATCCGTATGTCTATTAGGTGCTGGTGGTGTCCCTTTCCGGTGCGCACGCACCGTGGGTTGCTAGCCAGATGTGCAGCGGTCGCCGACATACGGGCGGGAGATCCATAGGCAGTTCGGGTGAGTCGGGTGTCATTCCGGTGAGCGGCGGGAGCCCGGATGGAGGAACCGTTCCGGAATACACGTGGTTCGTCTGCCGTCCACGGTGCAGTGAGCCAAGGCTCTCGCCTGGGTCGCGCCTGACCCCACCGCTTCGATCGGAGGGTCGCCGACGATTGCCGGCCGACTCCGGCATAGTGGTTTAGGAGTCGAGACTTGGCCCCGGCCGTTCATGCGCAGCACTGTAACTCCAGGCGTCCCAGACCCACTTGGTGCGACGCCCCAGTCTGCCGGTACGAACTTCGCGCTGTTCTCCGAGCATGCCGATGGCGTCGAACTGTGCCTGTTCGACTCCCCTGACGCCGCTTGCCCGCGCGAGGTCATCGACCTGCCGGGACAAACCAACGGGGTCTTCCACGGACATGTCGGGGGCGTCTCGGCGGGGCAGGTCTATGGGTATCGAGTGAACGGGCCGTGGGATCCCGCGAGCGGCCACCGATTCGATCCCTGCAAGACCCTGCTTGACCCATATGCGCGGGCCGTTGCCCGCCACCCGCGATGGGGGCCCACGGTCTATTCGTACTGCTCAGAGAGCTACCCCGACCCTTCAGCCCTCGATCAGACTTGGAGTCGAACCGATAGCGGCGCGGACTCACCGCTTGGGATCGTCATCGACGCGGCCGCGGCAATTCCGGACACCGAGCGCCCCAGGACGGCATGGCGGGACACGGTCATCTACGAACTGCATGTGCGGGGCTTCACCAAACTCCACCCCGACGTCCCTGCCAGCGAGAGGGGGACCTACGCTGGGCTCGCTTCGGAGCCCGTGCTCGATCATCTGCAGGGCCTGGGAGTGACTGCCGTCGAACTCCTGCCCGTCCAGCATCACGTGAACGACCACTGGCTCGAGAACAAGGGGCTGACAAACTACTGGGGATACCAGCCCCTTGCGTACTTCGCTCCGGAGCCCTCGTACTCGTCCGTGCCGGGGGCCGGTGCGGTTGGCGAGTTCCGAGAGATGGTGCGGCGATTCCACCAGCGCGGAATCGAGGTCATCCTGGACGTTGTCTACAACCACACCGGCGAGGGCGGACACCCCGGCCCCACTCTGTCGTTCCGCGGCATCGACAACGCTACCTACTACCGGTTGGATGAGGAAGATCGGCGCCGGTACGTGGACTTCACCGGCTGCGGCAATACGTTCAACACATATCATCCAGCGGTTGTGCGCTTGGTGCTGGATAGCCTGCGCTACTGGGTCGAAGTGATGGGAGTTGACGGGTTCCGGTTCGACTTGGCGGTCTCTCTCGGCCGCGGGCGCGAACGCTACGACCGCTTTGCGCCATTGCTGTGCGCAATTGGCCAGGATCCGGTCCTTCGAGCGGTCAAGTTGATTGCCGAGCCTTGGGACCTGGGAGGTCCGGACGGCGACCAACTCGGCAATTTCCCTGCCGGCTGGGCCGAATGGAACCGAGCTTTCCGTGACGACTCCCGGCGGTTCTGGCGTGGCGACGCGGGAATGGGCCCGGCTCTGGCGACGAGGCTGGCAGGCAGCAGCGACGTCTTCGGACACCGTCAACGGTCCCCTCAGGCCAGCGTTAACTTTGTCACGGCCCATGACGGCTTCACGCTCATGGACCTAGTCAGTTACAACCACAAGAGGAACGGCGCTAATGGGGAAGGGGACCGTGACGGCGAGCACGCGAACCACAGCTGGAATTGCGGGGCCGAAGGCAGCTCAGACGATCCGGCCGTACTGGCCCTGAGGGAACGCCAGCGGCGAAACCTGCTGGCGACGCTCCTGCTGTCCCAGGGTGTGCCGATGCTCATGGCGGGCGACGAATTCGGCCGCACGCAGAACGGCAACAATAATGCCTACTGCCAGGACAACGAGACAACGTGGATCGACTGGAAGCTGGCAGGAAAGGACTCGCTGGTGGACTTTGTCCGGAACCTAGTCCGATTGCGAGCGTCCGACCGCGCCTTTCGATCGACGTCCTTCTTCGAAGGGATCACTGATTCGACCACCGGACTCAAGGACGTGGCCTGGCTGCGTACAGACGGAACCGAGATGGCTTCTTCGGACTGGCACGACCCTGAGCTGCGCTGCTTCGGCATGATGCTCCCGGCGGCCGGCGGGCGGTCGTGGCTCATCCTTGCAAACGGCTCGGGGAACGCGCAGCGATTCACACTGCCCGACGCGCATTGGACAGTCGAGGTCGATACCAGGTCCCCGCGCTTCGGCGAAGGCGGCAGAGTACAGCACGGCTACCTGGTTTCGGCCCGCTGCCTGGCAGTGTTGCGAACTGTTCAGCACCAAGACGGGGAGACGGTGAAGGCGGGAGGAATTCCTTGATCTGTCCCGGCATCTCTGCCTGGCTGCCCGAGGCGGGGCGAGCCTTGTGACCGGCTCCAGCCTGGAGCGGCTGGCACGGCTCCTCGGCGTGCTGCCGGCCTATCGGGACGGCTTCCGCCAGGATCGTCGCCCCAGCAATGAGGCGCTCTGCGCGGCGCTCGCGGCGCTAGGCGCGGAAGTTGCCACGCCGGCCGACGTGGATGAGGCCCTTCGCGCCGCCCGGTCCGCCCGATGGACGCGCCTCGCAGAGCCTGTGGTTGCTTCGTGGGTGGGCCCGCCAGTGGAGATCGGGATTCGGCTTCCCGAGACTGGAGCGGACAACCTAGTGCAAGCGACGCTCGTCGAGGAAGGCGGCGGGATTCGCGAATGGTCCATGCCGGTCGCTTCCCTGCGTGTCGCTAGATTCGTGACTCTCGGATCAAGGCGCTATGCCGCCTTGCGGTTTCCGGTAGCGAGGGCGCTGCCGGTCGGATATCACCGCCTTCGCCTGCGTGCCGGGGTGCTCGAGTCGGAGACGCTGTTAATCAGGGCCCCCCGCAAGTGCCCCAAACTCGCCCGGACGTGGGGCGTATTCCTGCCGCTCCATGCGCTGCACTCCCGGCGCTCGCCTGCTGTCGGCACGTTCCGGGATCTGGGGGCGCTGATCGACTGGGTCCAGGATCTCGGTGGCGGGCTAGTGGGCACTCTCCCGTTGCTGGCCGCGTTCCTTGATGAGCCGTACGCGCCGAGCCCTTACACGCCCGCAAGCCGGCTCTTCTGGAACGAGTTCTATCTGGACCTCCACCAGGTTCCGGAATGGTCGGCGGAGATGGGTGGCATCCAGGAAGCCAGTGGTGGCCGCCATGTCGACTTCCGGCAACAGATGCGCTCCAAGCGCGCGGCCCTCGAACAGGCAGCGGGACGCCTTGAAGCGAGCCGACGGGCGCAATTCCAGGACTACCTCGAAGCGACCCCGGAGTTGCGTGCCTATTCGTCGTTCCGCGCGGGCCTCGAGCGGGGCAACGTGGGTGGCTTGGCCTTCGATGCGGACAATCCAGCGTGTCGATACCACGCCTACGCGCAGTGGCAGGCCGATTCGCAGATTCGCCAGCTCTCGCAGGCGGCTTCGCGTCGCGGCCCCGGCCTGTATCTTGACCTGCCGCTCGGCACGCATCCGCAGGGTTTCGACTGCTTCCGGTTTCCCGAGTCGTTCGCGCGGGACGCTGCCGGCGGAGCTCCGCCCGACCGCTTCTTCAGCAAGGGCCAGAACTGGGGATTTGCGCCGATCCACCCTTGGCGGGCCAGGGAAGCCGGCCACGAGTACTTCATTGCGTCTGTGCGTCACCATCTGCGGCATGCCGGCGTGCTGCGCATTGATCACCTGATGGGCTTGCACCGTATGTACTGGATCCCGGAGGGATTCGACGGGGACCAAGGGACTTATGTCCGTTACCCGGCGGAGGAACTCTACGCGATCGTTTGCCTGGAGGCAACGCGACACCGCACTGCGGTCGTCGGGGAGGATCTCGGAACCGTTCCGGGATACGTGCGCCAATGCATGGCCGAACACGGCCTAAGGCGGACGTACGTTGCTCAGTTCGAGTTCCGTGGGGAACAGGAGGCGCCACTACCGACACCTCCTGCAGGGGCCGTTGCGTCCGTCAACACTCACGACACCGCGACGTTCTCGACTTTCTGGTCGGGCGCGGACATCGACGACCAAGTGGCTCTCGGGCTCCTGGATGAGCCGCATGCCGTCGAGGCACGCGAGCGGCGGGGTGGGCTGCGGGAGGCGCTGCTCGCTTACTTCGGATCGGGCCCGGACTCGCATGAGCCCGGCGATCGCGCTCTGGCTGTTCTGCGGTCCTGCCTCGAGGGTCTTTCGGAGTCGGATGCGGACTGTGTCATGGTGACTCTAGAGGACCTCTGGGGGGAGCCGGAACCGCAGAACACCCCGGGGACCGACCTCGAGCGGCCCAACTGGACTCGCCGCGCGCGCCTAGGGTTCGAGGAATTCCAACGGCATCCGGAAGTCCTGGAAGTGCTGCGGAACGTGAACCGTCGACGGTCCCGCCGTCGAGAGCGGCCCGCCAATGGCTGATCGAATGCACGTATTCCTTAGTGATTGGGACTTGGACCTGATCCACCATGGCGCCCACTTCCGGAGCTACGAAAGCTTGGGGGCCCACTACGCCGAAGCGGACGGCCGCGCAGGGACCCGGTTTGCAGTATGGGCACCCAATGCGAACCGCGTTTCGGTGATTGGGGACTTCAACGACTGGAACCCGGACCGGCATCCATTGCAGTGCCGGGGCGACTCCGGGGTCTGGGAAGGCTTCGCCGAAGCCGTCGGCGATGGCTGTCGATACAAGTACAGGGTGGTGTCGGAGCGGCTAGGACACTGCATGGACAAGGCCGACCCTTATGGGTTCTGGTCCGAAGCTCCGCCCGCGACGGCGTCCAGGGTCTGCGACCTAGGGGCCTATCGATGGGCCGACAGCGAATGGATGGCGCAGCGTCGCGCCAACAACGGCCACTCCGCGCCGATTGCGATCTACGAGGTGCATCTGGGGTCTTGGATGCGAGTGCCCGAGGAGGGCGGTCGCTGGCTGACCTACCACGAGCTGGCTGTACGCCTTGCGGAGTACGCGCTTGCGAATGGATTCACCCACGTCGAGCTGATGCCCGTGACCGAGCATCCGTTCGGCGGCTCGTGGGGTTACCAGACCACCGGCTACTTCGCTCCGACGAGCCGGTTCGGCTCGCCGCGCGACTTGATGGGATTTGTCGACACGCTGCACCAGAAGGGGATCGGAGTGATTCTGGACTGGGCGCCGGCCCACTTTCCGGACGACCCGCACGGGCTGGCCCGGTTCGATGGAAGTTGCCTGTACGAGCACATGGACTCCAGGATGGGGCGGCATCCGCACTGGGGCACCTCCGTGTTCAACCTCGGAAGGTACGAGGTTGCGAACTTCCTGGTGTCGAGCGCGCTGTTCTGGTTCGACAGATTCCATGTGGACGGCATCCGGGTGGACGCCGTCAGTTCAATGCTTTACCGCGACTACGGCCGGGACGAAGGCGAGTGGGTCCCGAACCAGTACGGCGGGAGGGAGAACATCGAGGCGATCGAGTTTCTCCGGCGCCTCAACGAGCAGGTCCATGCGCAGTTTCCCGATGTGATGACGATCGCGGAGGAATCGACGGCCTGGCCGCTAGTTTCCCGCCCGGCATCGGTCGGCGGCCTGGGGTTCGACTTCAAGTGGAACATGGGCTGGATGCACGACATGCTCGATTACATGAGCGAGGACCCGGTACACCGCAAGTACCATCACGACAAGCTGACATTCAGCCTGCTCTACGCGTTTTCCGAGAACTACGTGCTGCCCTTGTCGCATGACGAGGTCGTCCACGAGAAGGGTTCGCTGCTGGAGAAGATGCCGGGGGATGACTGGCAGAAGTTCGCCAACCTCCGCCTCCTGTACGCCTACATGTACTGCCACCCCGGCAAGAAGCTGGTGTTCATGGGCAGCGAGATCGCCCAGCGCGACGAGTGGAACCACGACCGCAGCATCGACTGGCACCTGCTGGGGGCGGGCATGCACCGGGGCGTGCAGAGGCTGGTTGCTGACCTAAACCGGCTGTATCGCGGAAAGGGAGCGCTTCACTCGACTGACTCGGAGTATCACGGATTCGCGTGGGTGGATTGTGCGGACAGGGATTCGAGCGTCGTCAGCTTCCTGAGGAGGGGGGCCGATCACGGCGAGTCGCTACTGGTGGTGTGCCACTTCACTCCGCTTGTTCGGGACGGCTATCGACTTGGAGTGCCGAGTCTCGGCGCTTGGAAGGAGATCATCAACACGGATTCGACTCACTACGGGGGCTCCAACGCCGGAAATAGCGGGCGGCTGGAGGCGGAGGAGCAACCGTATCACGGCCATCCCTACTCGATCCGGCTGACGCTCCCGCCTCTGGCAACGGTCGTCCTCGAACCCGCTCCGCTCAATGCGTAGACGGCCTCACCGACCACGTCGCAAGCGGGTCCAAGCGGCGAGGGGGCCTGACTCCAGAAGGCTGGACGGCGAGAGCCGGGTGCCATCGCTCGACACCAGCAACGAGACTCGATATTCTGCATTCCGAATGCAGAATATCGAGTTATGAGCCTGTCCTATATCAGCCGCTCGCTGGAACCAGTCCTCAAGAAGGCCGCCGCTGAGTTTCCCGTCGTCGTTCTGACCGGCCCGCGCCAGTCCGGCAAGACGACCCTGCTGCAACACCTTTTCGGTCGCCGTTTCCGGTATGTCTCCTTGGATCTCCCGGACGTCCGCGCAGCCGCCGTGGAGGATCCGCGTGGATTCCTGAGTCTGTACCCGCCGCCGACGATCCTCGATGAGGTCCAGTACGCTCCGAGCCTGCTGGCCTACATCAAGGAATTGGTCGACGAGGACCGCTCCCGCAGTGGTCAGTACTTGTTGGCAGGGTCCCAGAACCTGTTGCTGGCGCGGGACGTGACCGAATCGCTGGCGGGCCGCGCGGCAATGCTTCGCCTGATGCCGCTGTCCCGCCGGGAGGTGGAGGGGTGGCCGCAGGCGCCGCTCGCCTGGGAGGGCTGGAGCCGGCCGTCGACACCGCCCCGGCATGCATTCGAGGCGCTGTGGAAGGACTTCCTTCGGGGAGGGTACCCGGAACTAGCGACGCGTCGTGACCGCGATGCGCCCCTGTGGCACTCGAGCTACATCCAGACTCATCTCGAGAGGGACGTGCGTACCCTCCGTAAAATCGGGGACCTGTCCCGGTATATGAACTTCCTTCGGGTTCTGGCGGCCCGAAGCGCTCGGCTGCTGAATCTGGCCGACATCGCGCGGGACCTCGGGGTTGCGCTCAACACCGCCAAGGCTTGGCTCTCTGTCCTCGAGGCCACCCACCAAGTGATTGTCCTGCGCCCCTATTCCGCCAACATCGGAAAGCGCCTCGTCAAGACCCCGAAGGTGTACTTCGCCGATGTCGGGACGCTCTGCCACCTTGTCGGTCTCAAGGACCCTGCCCATGCCGCCTCGGGTCCGATGGGCGGCGCCATCATGGAATCGGCGGTGCTGTCCGAGATTGTCAGAGCGTTGACGCATCGAGGGGTGACCCCACAAGTCCACTTCTGGCGCACGACGGCGGGAACGGAAGTAGACTTCGTGGTCGAGTCAGAAGGCGGCTTGATTCCAATCGAGGTGAAGCTGTCGGCCACGCCGCGCCCGGCCATGGCCGCGTCCCTCAGGAGGTTCCGGAAGGACATAGGACCTGCAACGATGCCCGGTTTCGTAGTCCATCCCGGTGACACACGCTCGCCGCTCGGCGACGGTGTCACGGCGCTGCCCTTCGCCGATCTGTAGCTGCTCCAGGCCCCCGTCGACGTCCGCCCCGCTAGCGCAGGGCCGGGTCCCGCACTGTGGCGCCGCCATTGCGCCCGGAATCCGTTACAGCGCCGGCCCCCCTCAACAAGCCTCGTATCTCCGCTGCCCTCTTTCCGCCAGCTGTCCTAGCCCGTCGAATTCCAGCCAAGCCCATTCATTGGATTTGCCTGGCTGGTGCGGCAGGAACAGTCACCCGCCCGGACTCAGTTGAGCCTAAGACTCCCTTCCCTTGGCGGTCAAACGGTATCTCTGCTTGCTGCTGTGGGGCTTGTCCGGAATCGTGATCTCGATCAGCCCATCGCCGAGGGCAGGTCGCAAGTCCTCGCTCGCTAGATTCTTTCGGTCGCTCAACCCTAGGCGCTGGAGCATTTCCGCTCGCGTCCAGTCGCCGTCGCCGTGCAGAACGAGATCCCTGACTTGAGGGGTACTTGGGGGGTACTTGGGGGGTACTTGGTCCCCGATGGCCGGCTTGGTCCTGGGCGCCTCCATCGATGCTAGGTTCGACTTGACGCGAAAACGTCGTCGTCACCCAGTGTGCGGAGACTTCAATTTGCGGCTCCGCGACCTCGTAGTCGCGGCACAGCTCTCTGATACGGCGAATACCGCTACCGATCTGCTCGACCAGCCCCATGCGGTAGAACATGCCGAACAGGAGCGGGTTCCTCGGAACGCTCCTTGTTCCGAGGTGCTATTCGCCCATTCCTGCGGGCAGCCCGCCCGGCGTGACGATCGCCACGCGGTCACTGAAGATATGTACCTGAGCGTTGGCTGTGAATCGATAGTCCCGGTGGGCGATGGCGTTCACCAGAGCTTCCCGCAACCCATCTTCGGGTATATCGAGCCGCCCGTCCCTACCTCGCGCATGGGGGATCAGCGCAGTGTTCAGATCGGCCTGAGAATAGGCGATGCCGTCCTCGAACATGGAGTACAGATCCTCCTCGATCACAGGCGCTGCTCCCCGGAGCAGGAGTTTCGCGCGCGCTAGGCAAGCGCCTGGGAGACGGGAGGGAGGGTCCCTCTCGCGCCGGGCGCGGCAACCTCGAGGGAGGCTGCCCGCATGTGCGGCATCGACCCCTACCAAGACCCCATCACCCCGTCCACCACCGAACTTCTCGAAGCGCTCGGGCTCGACGCCCGTGTCGTGCGCGAGACGTTCGCCGACGACCTTGCCCGCCGCTGACCCGACCGCGCGGTCATGATGGACCGGAGGTAGAGGAGGGCTTGAACAAAGCGAGCGGACGAGGGGTCGGAGACATGCTCCGGTCCCAATCGCTCGCCAACCTATCGTCATCGCCAACGAGACAGACCATGGCATTCGGACTCAACCGGGTGGAACTCATCGGCGCTGACGCCACAGTGAACATTCTGGTGTCGAGCGGGCGTGTCGCCTATCTGAGCGTAGCCACCGACAAGAGCTATCTGGATCGCAACTCGGGCGAGCGGCTGGACCGCACCGAGTGGCGCGCATCTTCACCTTCCAGGACGGGCTGGTGGACATGCTGACCAAGAGCGCGAGGAAGGGCCGTCTGATCGATGTCGCGGGCAATCTGCACACTCGGCGCTGAAAGCGCGACGGCGAGGATGCGGACCGGTTCTCGGCGGGCGCCTCCAGTTCCTCGACAAGGCGAACCGCAACGGCGCCGCACCGCCGGCGACGGAGCCACTAACCGATGCTGCGTCCGCCGCACCGGTGCCCACAGAAGCTGCCGACGACGACCTGGCATTCTGAGGGGGGGGGTAGGGCGGAGCCGGTGCGACAGTCTGCTTCGCCTTTACCAACGCCAAGCGAGGCTGCGGGCAAGACAAGCCCTTGCCCGGGATTCCCGATGGCATAATTTGATGAACGGCCAGCCTCGATGGGCTGCTGAGCGATCATGAGGCACTGGCATCGGCACCAGCATCACCGTCTGAGATATCGATCCCGGCGACAAGGTCTGGCTACGCAGCGTGACGCGGCAGGTCGGCGTCTCGATGGAGGGGCCTGTCCGCCGCCTGATCCACGAGAAGCGGACCAAGACCGAGCGCCGGCTCAAGCCCTCCGAAACCTTCGCGCGCCATTTCGAAGAGAAACACCGCCTCGAGGTGCCATCCCCGGCTCGACGCGGACGCAAGCCGTTTTCCCTTTCCGCCAAGGACCGGGAATGACCGCTCCGCACCTGCGGCGGCCTGCGGGCTGATACGGGCAGCGGGGATCCCGATGGTAGATTCGTCCCTTCGGCCGGAGCGGTCAAGTACTGTCCACAATGAACTCGCCGACGAGCCGCCTGTCGACACGGCGTTCGCTTCCAGCAAGGCCCTCGAAGGACTGTCGAACGTTGACATACTTTCCGAGATCGAGGGAATACTCGAAACGCTGAGCGGGGAACGTGAGACACCTGGCGAACATTTTGGTAAGACTGTCGCCGAAGCCGGTCACGCAATCAAGGAGATGAAATCGCGCTGGAGAGTGCGCAAATCCGCGATCCAGGACATATGCGAAGAACTCCTGCGCGAAATTCAGAAATCGACGTTCGACGTCGTGGAATATATTCGGCTTCGCCAACAAATCGAGGACTTGCGCCCGCTGAACGACAAGATGGAACGCAACAGGCGCGACTTGGAAGCGCACGAGCCGGACCGCCGCAACCTTCTGGCCGAGTGGGAGGACATCAAGGCGCCCGCATGCAGGCAGGTCAAGACCGCAACGATGCGGGTCTCGCGGAAGCTCCGTGACCGGGTGCAAGTTAGGGTTACGATGGCCGGCAACCGCGACCCGCTCAGAAAGCTCCTTCGAGAAGAGATCGGTGGCAACCTCGCCCAAGCGCTAGAGTGTTTACGCGCACGTGGCCAGCTGTCCTTGCCGGAACTTGCACAGCGATGCCGGGACGGTAAAGACGCGGTCAGGACGTACTACGATCTTCCGTCCGGGGCGGCCGAACGGATCGCACAGGCCGAACAGAACCTGTTCATGCGTATCGAAGAACTGGAGTTGCTCCTATTGCTTGAAGCGGAAGCGTCGCTGGTCGTCGATCAGCCCGAAGATGATCTCGATAACCGCTTCATCACCGACAGCGTGGTGCCGATCATGCGGCGGAAAGAAAGCACCGCCGCCAGTTCATCTTCTCGACGCACAACGCCAATATCTCAGTCCTCGGCGATGCGGAACTCATCCTCGGTCTCGCTGCAACGGGCGAGGCATGGGAAGGTCAGGCGCGTATCGCTCCGAAGCACATGGCCTCTATCGACTCAAGACCTGTACGTGAACTCGTCGAGGAAATCCTAGAAGGCGGCAAGTCAGCTTTCGAAATGCGCCGGTCCAAGTACGGATTTTGAGCCATGGCGACACGATCCGAAGTGCTGGCAATCATAGCGATCGGCGAGAATTCCGGGGTGGAATTTAAGAGAGACCATCTGCGCGCCCAAGACCTCGCGAAGGAGTTGGTCGCATTCTCGAACCTGGAAGGCGGGATGGTACTGCTCGGCGTAGAAGACGACGGGACGATCGCGGGCCTGACCCGGGAGGACCTAGAAGAATGGGTGATGAATGTATGCCGCGACAAGATCAAGCCAGCAATTGTGCCGTTCTTCGAAATCGTTCGCCGTGTCGAGGGTAATCGCGATATTGCCATCGTCCGCGTAACCCGCGGCCACGAGGTGCACGCGCTCTGCCACAATAACACCAACCGTTACTTGATCCGTGTCGGCAGGCAGAGTCGGGAAGCAGGTCCAGAGGGACTCGCGCGCTTGTTCCAGCGGCGAAGTTCAGTGCGGGCCGAGCTCCGACCGGTGTCGGGGGCCGTCTTCGCGGACCTCGACCGGAGACGGCTGCGAAACTACTTCAATGACATCCGTCAGCAGGACGTGCCAGACGACGAAGATGAACAAGCTTGGCAGTCACTTCTCATCAACACCGAGGTGATGACGGAGGAAGGCGTAACCGTAGGCGGCATGCTGTTATTCGGTACGACGCCGAACCGGTTTCTGCCGCATGCGGGGATAGACGCGGTTGCCTACCCTGGAACGGAACAGGACTATGGCGCGCAAGAGCGGACGGCACTTCGCGGTCCCATGACACCCCTGCTGAGCGTCGGTGGCGATTTCCTTGAACGCGGCATCGTTGAGCAGGCTCTAGACTTCGTGCAACGCAATACACGTGTAGTCGTTGAACCACGAGGTGGAAGACGAGTGGAGCGTTCGCTCTATCCTCGCGATGCGCTTCGCGAGGGCGTCGTTAATGCCCTTATTCACCGCGATTACCTGCTCACCGGTACCGATGTCGAATTGGCGGTCTACAGCAACCGACTGGAAATCGTGTCCCCGGGCCGACCACCCAACGGAATAACTCCAGACCGTATGCGACTCGGAACACGATCCGCCCGAAACCAGCTATTGCAAGACGTGATGCGCGACTACCGGTATCTCGAGCATATGGGAATGGGGATTCCTCGCAAGATTGTCAGGGGTATGAGAGAGCACAATGGAACGGATCCCGATCTGATTGAGTTGGACGAGCGGTTCATCGTTCGATTGCTCGCGCTCCCCCCACGCTGAATGCTTACCTGCGTGGTTCGGCCCAAGGCCGCGTCAAGCTCGATACCTGCCACCAGCACAACCTGTCCGTCAAGAACGTCCTAGTCAAGCCGCTCTGGCCGGACTGGAATGAGATCCTCAACCGCAAGATAGCCCGCCAGCCACGTTTTGTGGCCGTCTTGAACGTCTACGGCGACCCACCGTGCCAGACTGAGGCTCATTAGTCTCACTCGCTTTGCCTCAGCTGGGCCTGCAGTTTTCTGCCATCGGCGGTGAGCCTGTACTTCTGCTTCCTGCTGCGGGGTTTGTCGGGGACGGTCATTTCCAGCCATCCGGCTGCTATCAGGGGCTTGAGGACTTGGTCTCGGAACTTGGTCCTGTTGCTCCGGCGAACCAGATGCATCAGATCGCTCATCGCATTCTCTGTCGGGCACTTACGAAGGAGTGTGACTTAGTCCCAACTTGGTCCCAACTTGGTCCCGACTTGCGGCGTTTCCTCCGCGAGCCTTGATCCGTGCCGGGTTCAACTTGCCGCGAAAACGTTGCCGTTACCCAGTGCTCCGAAATTTGGATCCCCGGCTCTGCGACCCCGCAGTCGCGGCATAGCTCTCTAATGCGGCAAATGCCGCTGCCGACCTGCTCGACCAGCCACATGCGGTAGAACGTGCCGAACAGGAGCGTGTTCCTAGGAGCGCTCCTTGTTCCAAGATGCTCTTGGCGCGTACCTGCGGGCAGCCCGCCCGGCGTCACGATCTCGATGCGGTCAAGGAAGATATGTACCTGAACCCTGGCCGTGGATCGATAGTCCCGGTGGGCGATGGTGTTCACCAGAGCTTCCCGCAACGCGTCTTCTGGTAGCTCGAGCCGCTCGTCCCTGCCTCGCGCATGCGGGGCCAGCGCAGTGTTCAGATCGGTCTGAAAACAGGCGATGCAGCTTTCGAAGATGGAGTACAGATCCCCTGTGAAGTCCTTGCGGTCGATGACGTAGGTATCGGTCACGCCGCGAAACAGCGTACAGGTCACCCCTGCACGCAAGGTGTGGCGCGTGATGCCCTTCGCCAGCAGCCAGGCACCCGCGTGTGTGATGTACCCGTCCTTGACCAGATGCAGGTGCAGATTACGAGTGAAAATGAACACCGATTCCGATTGAAAGTGAACGGTCATTCCTATTGAAAATGAACACCCGTTCCGAGCGAATCTGAACGCTGCCTGTCTGATGGGACAGGGCGGGCGACGTGGCCTTGCAGGAAGGCTGCTGGACTCCTACCCGGAACGGAGTTCAAGGGTCCCGAGAAGGCGAGTTGTGATGGAACGGATCAAGGAGTGCGTACGGCTGCACCTGGAGTGCGGCCGTCCCAGCAAGAGATCGCGCGTGCGCTCGACCTGTCGCCGGGGACTGTGAACGGGCTGCTCGGGAAAGCGCCTAGTGCGAGCTTGGGCTGGCCGCTGCCGGAAGAGTGCGCCTGCGTGGACTTGCACCAGCAGGGAGATCAGGCCGACTCTAGCCGGAGACAAGGTCGGGAGGCCTGCGTGGCTGGACGCTTGCCAACCAAACGGACTTGCGACCTAGAGAATCAAGGAGCCAGTGGGAGCGGGCTCCAGTCCTTGGAATCTCGCCAGGTACTACAAGACCCCAACAGAACCTTCGTGCGGGCCTTGCGCCGACCGGAACGCCGGGGCTTGAGGCCGAAGAGATGGCTCCTCAGGTAGGACTCGAACCTACAACCCTCCGGTTAACAGCCGGATGCTCTACCATTGAGCTACTGAGGAGCAGTCAGCCTTCTACAGGACGATTATCGCAGCAGCACCCAGACCTGTCAATCTCTGGGCGCGGTGAAACGGGTCAGCGGGCCCCGGCGCTCAGGCCCAGCCGCTCCGCTCCATCAGCCGTTCGATATGCGCCAGATGGTGCCGTCCGTGCCAGGCGTAGACCCCCACCGTCACCGCCAGCGTCGTAGGGCCGGACTCCGGGTGCACGAACTCGCGTTGCAATTGGGTCCAGTCGAGGTCGCGCAACAGGCTCGCCCAGCGGCGATGGAGAGCGTCGAGCAGGTCAAGCGACTGATCGATCGGTTTGCGACTGTCACCTAACTCGGCCCAGCCCTTCTCGTCGTAGGCCTTGATCAACGGCCGGTCCTCGGTCAGCGCCCACTTGAAGCGGATGAGGCTGTTCATGTGGCTGTCCGGCAAGTGATGGACCACCTGGCGAACTGTCCAGCCACCAGGCCTGTAGGGGGTGTCGAGCTGGCTGTCGGAGAGTTCCGATACGGTCTGCCGCAGGTCGGAGGGCAGCGCTGCGATATCGTCGATCCAAGCGTCGACCTGGCCCGGAGTGACTGCGGCTACGGGCGAGAACCGCCCGATGGGATAGCGGAGGTCCCGGGAAGGTTTCATGGATCCAAGGCTACTGCAAGACATGCCTTGCGGCACCGATGGTCCCGCCTTGAGGCCCGCCGAGCCTCACTCGTCCCGCAGGATCTTCAGCGGCTTGCTACCTAGGATCCGGAAGCTTGCACCCCAGCCGGCAGCCGTCGCGATCATCGCGCTCGCAACGACTGTCGTCACCAGCGCCGGCCATTCGATCACAGCGTCTAGGTCGAGGATGTCGCGCGTTAGCAGTGCCGAGTAGCAGACCGCTAGCACGCAGCCGGCGGCTCCGGCGACGCCTCCGAGGATCAGGAACTCCACCGAGAAGATCTCCGTCAGGCGATTCCGCGTCGCTCCGAGAGTCTTCAGGATTGCGACTTCCCGCATTCGGCGGAACCGTGTCGCCGCCACGCTGGAGACTAGGATGATGATGCCGGCAACGATCGAGAATCCCGACACGAAGCGGATCACGAAGGCGATCTGGTCGACGACCTGCTGGACGGTCTCGAAGAAATCCACCGCACTCACATAGAGCACCGAGGGAAAGGCCTCGAACGCCCTGCGGGAGACTTCGAGGCTCGCTTCCGGACCGACCCGGATGCCGCCGATGTAGGTCGCAGGGATCCCTTCGAGCGCCGCTTCGTTCAGAACGAAGTCGTAAATCCAGTCGGGCATGCCCTCGAAGCTGTGGATCGAAACCACTCGAGCATCGACTTGGCGCCCGCCCGCTTGCCACGAGACCCGCGATCCCAGCCCGATGTCCATCCACTCAGCCAGCCGGTCCCTGACGGAAACGGATGGCTCCCCTTCCTTGGCATCCCACCACTCGCCTTCCAGCACGGTCAGCCCGTCAGGAGGCTTGGCTGCCCAGGTGATGTCCCTGGTTCGCCGCATGCGGGAACGCCCTCCGCCTGGCCCTTCCGCGCCTCGCCTGCGAAGCCCGGACGACTGCCGCTCTCGCTCGATGCCCTCCAGCCTCGCCGACACGACCGGTAGGAGGGTGACGTCTCCCTCGACTCCGCGCTGGTCCCGCAGCAACTCCTCGAGAGGCCCCCGCTGCTCTGCCGTGATGTTGCTCAGGTACACGTTCGGCATGTCGGGCGGAGCACTTTGCACCAGCTGCGCTAGCACCGTGGTCTGGAGCAGGTAGACCGTAAGGGTGAATGTCGTGCCGATTCCGAGCGCGATTAGGATCACCTCGGCATGCATGCCCGGCCGGTGCAGGTTCGCAATGCCGTGCCGCAGGCCTACGGGGAGCCGGACCGGCAGGTAGCGCGGCGCCGCCTTCAGCATCCGGACCAAGCCTCCTGCCGTCAGCGTCAGTGCCGCCAGGCTCGCCCCCAGCCCCCCGGCGAACCACGCTCCGAGCTGAACGGAGTCGCCGAGCCACACAGCCAGCAAGCCGGTGCCGCCCAGCAGGATTGCCGCCTGCGCCACCTGCTTGGCCAGCCGTCCCCTCCGCTCGGCGGCGCCAGTCTCGAAACGGCTTGCCATTTCGCGGCGGAAGATCAGGGCCGGCGCGACCTTTCGGATGCCGAGCAGCGATGGCAGCGAGAACATCACCACCGTCAGGATGCCGACCGTGGCGGATTGGATCGCAGGCCACGTCTGCCAGTCGAACGACGGTGCCTGCGGAAAGTAGTCGACGACGAAGGACGGGGCGACTCCCTGGGCAAGGAAGCCGATCGCCACGCCCAGGGCGCTGCCAAGCGCGCCGAGCGCGACCGTTTGCAGCAGGAAGACCCGGATTACCAGCCCCGACGTCGCGCCGCAGCACTTCATGATCGCGATCGTGTCCAGGCGCTGCTGCAGGTGCGAGTACACCACCATCGCCACGCCCAGCCCGCCGACAGCCATCGCGAGCAGGCTCACCAGGCTCAGAAAGCTGGTGGTCCGCTCGAGGCCCCTTCGGATCCGCGGGCTGGTCTCGCGGTAGTCCGTGATCCGGATGCCTTCAATGCCCGCGTCGATGGCTGCCCGTGCTCCGTCGACGGTCATGCCGTCATCCGCGAGCCTCAGCAGGAACCTTCGCGTCGCCCGGCTTCCGAACTGCAGCAGCCCCGTACGCGCCATCCCCTCCGTCGAGACCATCGCCCTGGGCCCAAAATTCATCGAGCCGGTCATCCGGTCGGGCTCGACTCGAACGATGGCAGCTATTCGGAAGTCCTCCCCGCCGAGCTTTACCCAGTCCCCGACCTCGGCTCCCAGCCTTACCAGCAGGTCCTCCGAGGCCAGCACGGTATCGCTGCCGAGTGCTGCATCCAACGGGCCGGGCGGTGACAGCTCGACCTCCCCGTAGAACGGGTATGCGGACGGGTCGACCGCCTTGAGGTTCACCGCCAGCGGGCGGGCAACGGACGGCCCCCCCATCATCGTCATCAGCTCCGTCACCCTGGTTACGCCCGCCCCGCGTTCGGCCAGCCCGTCCAGGACTGCCTGCTCGCCGGGGTCCGGGTCGCGGCTGAGGGATGCGCTGAGGTCCGCCGCGAGCAGGATGCGCGCGTCGCGCAAGAGCATCTCCTGGAACGCGGCGCAGTAGCCCCGCACGCCGCTGAGAGCCGCGACGCCGACGCTGACCGCAAGCACAGCGAACAGGAGCTTGATTCGCGCGGCGGCCAAGTCGCGCCATGCGAGCCTGACGGCTAGCCGCCACTGGTTCGAGCTTGGCAAGATTTCAGAGTAGCCGAACAGCCCCGGCAGGGGCCGGCAAATGGAAAGGGGCCCCGCCCGCGTTCAGCGGACGGGGCCCCTGGGAGGGCTTTTGCCCTCGCTTGGCTAGAACTCACCGCCGCCGCCGTGGGGATCCGGCGGGGGAGGCGGGGTCTTTTCCGGGATCTCGTGAACGGTCGCCTCCGTGGTGAGCATGAGGCTAGAGATCGACGCTGCGTTCTGCAGCGCGGTCCGGGTCACCTTGACAGGGTCGATCACGCCGGCGGCCACCAGGTCTCCGTAGGTGTCCGTCGCCGCGTTGTAGCCGAAGGTGTTGTCGTCGCTGCTGCGAATGCGCTCCGCGACGATTGCACCTTCCTGGCCCGCGTTCTGGGAGATCCAGCGCAGGGGGGCCTCGATCGCGCGACCGACGATGTTGACGCCGATCTGCTCGTCATCGCTGGCTCCCTTGATGCCTTCCAGGCCCGAGGCGGCACGAAGCAGGGCGACGCCGCCGCCGGGGACGATGCCCTCCTCGACGGCCGCGCGGGTCGCGTGCATCGCGTCCTCCACGCGCGCCTTCTTCTCCTTCATCTCCGTCTCCGTCGCCGCGCCGACCTTGATCACCGCCACGCCGCCGACCAGCTTCGCCAGCCGCTCCTGCAGCTTCTCCCGGTCGTAGTCCGACGTCGTCTCCTCGATCTGCGCCCGCAGCTGCTTCACGCGGCCCTGGATCGCTTCCGAGCTCCCCGCTCCTTCCACGATCGTCGTGTTGTCCTTGTCGATCACCACCCGGCTCGCGTTGCCCAGATCGTCCAGCTGCACCCCTTCCAGCTTGATCCCGGTCTCCTCCATGATCGCCCGGCCCCCGGTCAGGATCGCGATGTCTTCCAGCATCGCCTTGCGACGGTCGCCGAAGCCCGGCGCCTTCACCGCCGCCACGCTCAGCGTCCCCCGCAGCTTGTTCACCACCAGCGTCGCCAGCGCCTCGCCTTCCGTCTCCTCGGAGATGATCAGCAGCGGACGCCCGTTGCGCGACACCGCCTCCAGCACCGGCAGCAGGTCCTTCATGTTGCTGATCTTCTTCTCGTGGATCAGGATGTAGGGGTTCTCCAGCACGCACTCCATCGAGTCCTGGTCGGTCACGAAGTACGGCGAGGCGTAGCCGCGGTCGAACTGCATGCCCTCCACGACATCCAGCTCCGTCGCGATCGTCTTGCCTTCCTCGACCGTGATCACGCCGTCCTTGCCGACCTTCTCCATCGCCTGCGCGATGATGCTGCCGATGTCCGCGTCGTTGTTCGCCGAAATCGCCGCCACCTGCGCCACGGCGTCGCCCTCGACGGGCTTTGCCAGCTCGTGCAGCTTGTCGGAGAGCGCTGCGGTCGCCTTCTCGATGCCCCGCTTGATCGCCATCGGGTTGGCCCCTGCGGCGACGCTCTTGAGGCCGTCGCGGTAGATCGCCTGGGCCAGGATCGTGGCCGTCGTGGTGCCGTCTCCCGCCACGTCGGAGGTCTTCGATGCGACTTCGCGCACCATCTGCGCACCGAGGTTCTCGAGCTTGTTGTCGAGCTCGATCTCCTTGGCGACAGTGACGCCGTCCTTGGTCACGTTCGGCCCGCCGAACTTCTTCTCCAGGACGACGTTGCGGCCCTTCGGGCCCAGCGTCACGCGCACCGTGTCGGCTAGCTTGTTGACGCCGTTGAGGATTGCCTGCCGGCAGTCCTCGCCGTAGACGATGTTCTTTCCTGCCATCTTTCCCTTGCTCCTTTTCGTTACTCGATCAGTTGATGATGGCGAGGGCTTCGTCCTCGCGCATGATCAGGTACTCGTTGTCGTCGACGGTGACTTCGCTGCCCGAGTACTTCCCGAACAGGATCGTGTCGCCGGCCTTCACGTCGAGCGCGACAACCGTGCCGTCGTCCTTCTTCTTGCCGTTGCCGACGGCGACGACCTTGCCCTGCTGCGGCTTCTCCTTCGCCGAGTCCGGGATGATGATCCCGCCGCTCGACTGCTGTTCTGCCTCGTCAAGCCGCTCGACGAGGATGCGGTCATGCAATGGTCGCAGACTCATTGTGTTTGGGTCCTCCTGGGGATTAGGGTTCGCAACGATCCGAGCCGGCCATAGACAGCCTTCTGCTCATGAAACTTGATGCAGTTGCTATCAAGTTCTCGTCCTCTACAGTGTACCGACCCCTGTAGAGGTTGTCAACAGGCCGCGACAGGGAAAATTTCCGCCCTCGCAATGCGTGGGGCTCCAGAGTCGTCCGGGTGCCGGGAAGTGGCAGAATGGGGGAACACCGAGCCCATGTTCCGGTTCGAGTCGCCCTGGCTGTTCCTCCTGCTCGTGCCCTTGGCGGCGCTGATGTTATGGCGGCGCGGGGACCGGATCCGTCTGCGCTTCTCCTCGACAGCGGCAGCCGCAGGCCTCGGCCGGTCCTGGCGTTCCAGGCTTGCGCGGCTCCCCCTCGTCCTCCGGGCGCTGGCTCTTGCCGCCTTGGTGGTCGCGCTGGCGCGTCCCCAGCACGGGACGGAGCGCATCCGCGACATCACCCAGGGCGTGGCGGTCGCGATGGTCGTCGACCGATCCTCCAGCATGGGCGAGCGAATGCGGTTCGGGGGAGGGCAGGTGACCCGGCTCGAGGCCGTGAAGCGGGTCTTCCGCGAGTTCGTGGACCCGCCGGCCGGCGACCTCGGCGGCCGGCCGAACGACCTGATCGGACTGACCTCCTTCGCGCAGTACGCGGACTCGGTGTGCCCGCTCACGCTCTCCCACCAGACGCTGCTGGACCTGCTCGAGACCATCCGGCTGGTCGAGGACCGGCGCGAGGACGGCACGGCCATCGGGGACGCCGTCGCCCTGGCGGCGGCCCGCCTCGGGAAAGCGGAGGAGTCGCTCCGGGAAGACGACGGCTCCGACGCCTCGTACGAGATCAAGAGCAAGATCATCATCCTGCTGACGGACGGCGAGAATAATGCGGGAGACCGGAGCGTCCGCGACGCGGCGGAGCTGTGCAAGCAATG
Organism: Bryobacterales bacterium; assembly: GCA_965263255.1. GTDB lineage: Bacteria > Acidobacteriota > Terriglobia > Bryobacterales > UBA6623 > VXMF01. The sequence goes on along the minus strand of CBDHHA010000008.1, from coordinate 2,525,270 downwards.
GGGTATCAAGGTCTACGCTATCGGGGTCGGCGATGACCGCGGGGTCCAGACGCCCTTCGGGCGGCTCAGTGCCCCCATGCGCCCCGGCTTCGACGACCGCGCCCTTCGCGATCTCGCTGACATCACCGGGGGAAAATACTGGCTGGCGACGAGCGCGGACACGCTGCGGTCGGTCCACGAAGAGATCGACCGGCTCGAAACCACCGAGTTCGATGTTGTCCGCTACTACGACTACCGCGAGGCATTCGCCCCGTGGGCCCTCGCGGCGCTCTTGATGCTATCCCTCGAATCCCTGCTGCGTCTAACCGTGTTGAGGACTGTCCCGTGAGCGAATTCCGGTTCGGCGACGTCGCCATGCTGAACGCGCTCTGGCTGCTGCCCCTGCTGGCCGCGCTGATGTTCTACGCCTCGAGTCGGCGCCGCCGCGCCCTCGCGCGATTCGTCGAGGCCGGCCTGCTGGCGCGCCTGGGTCCGTCCTCGGCGCCCGACCCGGCCAGGCGGTTCCTCAAGGCCGGGCTCGTCCTGGGATCGGTCGGCTTCCTGGTCGTCGCGCTCGCGCGCCCGGCCTGGGACCGCGTGCGCGAGGAGGTGACGGAGCGGGGCCGGGACGTGGTGTTTCTGCTCGATGTCTCCCGCAGCATGCTCGCCCAAGACCTGGCGCCGAACCGCCTGGAGCGCGCCAAGCTCGCCATCATGGACACCGTGGACCGCCTTGAAGGCGACCGGGTCGCGCTGGCCGTCTTCGCGGGGACAACGGTCGTCAAGTGCCCGCTGACCCTCGACTACGGCTTCTTCCGGATGGCGCTCGACGATGTGTCGCCCGACAGCGTGTCGAGGGGTGGCAGCCTTGTCGGCGACGCCCTCCGCACTGTCCTGCGGGACGTGTTCGACGGCAAGCGCAGCAACTTCCGGGACATCGTTCTGATCACGGATGGCGAGGACCACGAGAGCTTTCCCGTGGAAGCTGCGGCCGAGGCCGGAGGACTCGGAGCCAGGCTCATAGCGATCGGACTCGGCGACGAGCGTGTCGGGCAGCGCATACCGGTGGACCCGGCCGAATCGGATGGCACCGGTGCTGGCTCCCAACGCAGCTTCCTAGTGCACCAGGGCCAGGAGGTCTGGTCGAGGCTTGACGCGAGCACGCTCCGGCAGATGGCCGACGCGACTCCCGGAGGCATCTACCTCAACGTGGCGACGGGCGCCGTCGATCTCGGCGAGGTCTACACCCGGCTGATCGCTTCCGCGGACGCAGCGGAAGTCGGCACCCGGACCTTGGACAGGCTTGACGAGAAGTTCCAGGTGTTCCTTGCCCTCTGCATCCTGCTGCTGGCGCTGGAAACCGCCCTGCGCGAGCGCCGCCGCGCGACGGGCGGGCTTGCCGCGCTGCTGCTGGCGGCGACGCTGGCTCCAGCGGCCTTGCCCGCGGCGAGTGTCCGGGACTTGGTCAACGAGGGCAACGAGGCATTCCGTTCGGAGGAGTACGACCGAGCGCTCCGCTCGTACGAGCAGGCCTTGGAGCGCGACCCGGAATCCCCCTACGCTTCGCTGAATCGCGCCAGCGCGCTCTACCGGAGCGGCCAGTTCGCCGATGCTGCCGAGGGATATCTCGACGCGGTCCAGAAGAGCCTCGATCAAGGCCTTCCCGAACTAGAGGCTGCCGGCCTGCACAATCTCGGCAACGCGCTCTACCGGGAAGCAGAGCGACTGGCCCCCTCCGACCCGAGGCAGGCGATCGAGCTGCTCGTGCCGGCGGCCCGGTCCTATCAGGACGCGCTGCGTGCGGACCGGCAGAGGGTCGATTCCGCGCAGAACCTAGAGATCGCTCGCCGGCTGATCCAGCAACTGCGTGAGCAGGCACAGCAGCAGCAGGGTGGCCAGGGTTCCCAGAATCCGGACCGGGACCCCACGGACGGCGAGGACTCGAGCGAGGCCTTGCAGCAGGCTGCGGACGAGCAGCAGGAGCTGGCGGACCAGAGCGAGCAGCTCGAAGCTGACCGCCAGCAGCAACGCGGATCCGAGGCACGGGAGGAGCAGCGGCAGCGTGCGGAAGACCTGGCCCGGCGGCAGCGCGACCTGCAGGAGCGCACTGAGGATCTGAGCCAGTCCGCAAGCCCGCAGGCCCGTGAGCGAATCGAAGAGGCGGCCGGGCATCAAGACCGCGCCGGCCAGGAACTCGACGAAGGCGAGCCCGGCAATGCCAGCCAGTCCCAGCAGAAGGCTGCCGACGCGCTGCAACAGGCCGCCGCCCAGGAAGCCGGCGAGCAGGAAGGGCAGTCCCAGCAAGCTGCAGGCGAGGAGAACCCGCTCCCCGAAGGAGGGCAGGGCCAGCACGCGGAAACCGAGCAGGCTATGACAATGGACCAGATCCTGGCCAAGGAACAGCAGGACCGCCGCCGGCGGCAGCTGATGCAGCGTATAGGCAGGGTCGCAGTCGACAGGGACTGGTAAGTGCTGACTCGAGTCATCACAGGGATTCTGGTCCTTGGCTGCCTGGTTCTTCCGGCGGACGGCCTCGCGCAGTCCGAGCCATTGCAGGCCGCCGCCGCGGTGCAGGGCCAGCGCGTCTACGTCGGCCAGCAGTTCCTGCTGCAGATCCAGATTCAGGGCACGGACCAGCCGGACCCCCTCGACATGAGGCCGCTGGAGCGGGACTTCGACGTGACGGAAGCGGGAGGCGGAGCCAGCAACAGCACGTCCGTCAGCATCGTCAACGGACGCATGACCCGGCAGGTGCGGCGGGGCTACAACTACAACTACCGCCTGGCTGCAAGGCAGCCCGGGGAAGCGGTGATCCCTTCGCTGACGGTGACCTCGGACGGGAGGTCGGCCAAGACGCAGCCCGTGAGGGTGCAGGTTCTTCCACCGCAGGAGAACGACGACTTCAAGCTGAGGCTCTCGCTGTCAGAGCAGCGCGCCTATCTGGGCCAGCCCTTGCGATTGACGGTCACGTGGTACATCCGGCGCGAGGTCCGGGAATTCACGTTCACGATGCCGCTGCTGGACGACGAGAGATTCGAGGTGCTCGAGCCGCCCGGCAATCCTACACCCACGCAGGGGCAGGACGATCTGATGGAGATCAGGCTCGGGGACCGCAGAGCGGTCGCGCGCCGGGGGACGGACGACCTCGGCGGGATTACCTACACCGTGCTGCGTTTCGAGAAGCTGCTCGTTCCGCGCGTGACCGGCTCGCTCACAGTTCCCGAGGCCACCGTCACTTTCGTGACTCCGGGTCGGCAACGGTCCGCTCGCAGGGGCCTCTTCGATGACTTCTTCGGCGGAAGCGGGTTTCCGAGCCTGTTTGATACCCGGCAGATGGAGACGCTGTCGATTCCGTCGAACCGCCCCACGCTCGACGTGCCGGCGTTGCCGCAAGAGGGTCGGCCCGCGCGGTTCAACGGCTGGATTGGCCAGTTCCAGCTATCTGCGGCAGCGACTCCCACGAGTGTTGCGGTCGGCGAGCCCATTACCCTCGCCTTGACAGTTACGGGCTCCAGGACGCTCCCCTCGGCACGGTTTCCGGATCTTGACCAGCAGCCGGACCTGGCTGCTGCCTTCAACGTACCCAAGGAGATCGGCGCCGGGTCGAGCGAAGGCGGCAATCTCGTGTTCACGCAGACACTGCGTGCCCGGAGCGACCGCGTGACCCAGGTGCCCGCAGTCGAACTGCCATACTTCGATCCCAGCCAAGGCGAGTATCGGATCGCCCGCAGCGAGCCGATCGGCCTCGCTGTCGAGCCTTCCCGGATCGTCACCGCCGAGGACGCGGAGGGGGCTGGCCCGATGGAGCCCCGCCAGCTTGATGTGGAGTCCAGCGACATCGGGATCGCCCACAGCTACGTTGATCCTTCCGCGCTTCGGCCCAGTCCGACTGGATGGGCCAAGGCCCTGGGCCCGCTCGGCCCGTTGCCGTTAGCCCTCGCCTTCCTGCTCCTGCCGCCGCTGCTGTTCTGCGCCGTCCTTGTCGCGCGGTCCGGCGTCGCGCTTCGCAGCCCGTCAGACTGGCTGGTCGCGACCCACCGCCGCAAGTGGAAGCGGGCGATCGGCAGGCTCGATGTCGAAGGAGACTCCGGGGAAGCGGTGGCCCGGTCCGTACTGGAGGGTCTACGCCAGTATCTGGGAGCCCGGCTTGGCGCCGGCCCCGCCACCGGGGCATTGACCTGCGGGGATGTCGAGCGCAGACTGGGCCTGCTCGCCCGCCAGGGCAGGCAAGGGCTTGTCCGGCCCGAGACGCTGGACCTGTTGCGGAGCGTGTTCGAACGGTGCGAGGCGGGAGCGTATGCAGGTATCGAACCGCTTGACTCGGCCGGCCGGCGCCGCCTGGTCGGCGACGCAGACTCGCTCGTGGACCTTCTTGAGGAGGCTTGGCGGTGAGGCTGGCAACCACCATGCTCGTTGCGGCCCTCGCGTGCGGAGGGGGAGCGTTCGCCCAGGATTCGGCGGAAGCTGTTTTATCCGAGGCCAACGACTACTTCCGGCAGGCCAACGAGATTCGCGCAACTCAGCCTCGAGAGGCGCTGGACCTTTACCGGCGCGCCGCCCTGCGCTACGAAACACTCGTTGGCGAGTCGGGCCTCAGAAGCGGCAAGCTCTACTACAACCTCGGCAACGCCTACCTGCAAATGGACGATGTCGGCAGGGCGATACTCAGCTATCGCATCGCCCAGAAGCTGGAGCCAGGCGATCCCAACATCGCGCGGAACCTCGCCTACGCTCGAACCGTGCGCGCTGACAAGCTGGATCCAGCCGCCGGCCGGCCGGTGCTGGAAACGCTCCTGTTCTGGCACTACGACATCACTCGCGCGACCCGCCTTCGAATCTTCGCGTTCTCGTGGATCGCATTCTGGGGCCTCATGCTGCTTCGCCAGGCCGGAAGGGATTGGGTGCCCCGGGAAATCGCGGCAGCCTTCCTCGTAGTAGGCTTGCTCTTCCTGTCCTCATTCGCCTACGACACGATCGGCGAGGGTCGCTCGGAACCGGGAGTCGTCGTGGCCATCGAGACGGTTGCCAGGCAGGGGGACGGTCTCAGCTACGATCCGGCGTTCGAAGAGCCCCTGCACGCAGGGGCGGAGTTCGAGGTGCTGGAGGAGAGGCCCGGCTGGCATAGGGTCGAGTTGCCCGACGGGCGGCGCTGTTGGCTCCCGGACCAGGACATCGAACTGGTCCGGTAGGCCGGCCTGCTGTCAGTGTGCCTTCTGGTGTCGCCGCCTATTGCTCCAGCTCGGCTCTGTCTGATTCTGAGACGGTAGGCTTGGCGCAGACCACTCCGATCAGGCGAAGGAGTGGCTCGCGCGGTCCGGCGGGTCCTGTGCGATCGTCGCTTCGCGACGCGGCAGCGTGGCGCTCTACACCCCGGTCCTGGCCAAGAGCGGCCGGGAGAACTCTCGCCCGGACGAGTCCACAGCCGGCGGAGGAGCACTTGGCGCTGGCGTTTTCCGGCCTGACGGCCACGCAAGCGGTTGGAGCGATAATCGGGGTGGCCTGCAATGACGAAGCAGTGCAAGAGTGAAGCCTTGGCGGCTGCGCACGAAGCGGTGCTGGGACTGGCCGAGGCCGGCTTGGTCTCGGAATACACAATGCGTGAATTCGACGAGATGTGCTTGGAGCCGGACAAGGGGCCGGTCAAGGGAATGGCTTCGGATGAGATCCGTGTGCCACGGCTCCGACAGGATGCGAGCTAGGCAGCGCTAGCCCCCTGCCTCAGCGTGACCACCGTGTTAGTGGCACCATTCCCGTCCTCCGGCCTTCCCGCCTCCCCAGCGAATCCTGAGCTAGATCGTGGATGGTCCCACCGCTGATGCCCGCGCCGGGCCGTTTGCCGGTGCCTCCATTCGCGCGACCCCCGTACCTGAGCCCCCCGGACTTCCACCGTCACCCCAGGGCTTCGGCCGTACTCTTGGCCTCATTGCGGTCGCCGACGCCGTCCGAGCCGCCATCATTCGCTCGTTACGTGTCGCCAACGCGGTCTGCAACTGCTCTACGGGCAGGCAGACCCACGTCTGCTTCCTCCCGATCTGGCCAAGGAGATCCGACGCGCCCTGCCCCCTCTATCCTCCACCCCAACACCGATGTTGATGCTCTGGTTGCCTCGACGAGGATCGGGGAATGTTCTCCGTACATTGCCGCAAAGGTGCGTGGGAGTCAGAGCACTGTGACTCCAGTCGACCAGACCGGACGACAGTTACTCCATTCGATGCATGCCGAATCCACCGCTGCAATGCACCCTATCTTCCTGGCCTCGTGTACGAGAGCAGCCAAGCCTGGTTGTAGCGATCTCGTACCGCCCTAGCGGTTGGACGGCCAATCGGTCAGCGGTTCGAGGATTCGAGTGATTCGCGAATCGAGCGAATGTCCGCTTGCACGGTATCGAAGCGGCTCGATGTATCCGCTTGCATGGCATCGAAGCGACCCGAGATTTCCGCTTGCATGGCATCGAAGCGACCCGAGATTTCCGCTTGCATGGCATCGAAGCGACCCGAGATCTCCTTGCGTAGCGCTTTAGTGCGGTCTTCCGACTTCGAGTCTACAGCCCTGATCTCTGCACCTAACTCCCTGATCTCTTCGCTTAGCCCCTCGATCTCTGCGGCTAGCTCCCTGCGTACGTCATTAATCGCGCCGGTTATCGTCCATGCAGCCACCCATGCGCCGCCTATCATTCCGAAGATCAAGCCGCAGATCCCAACGCCTACGCCAATCGCCCATTTCGACTGTCCACTCTCCACTTCAGTGCCTTCGGATTCCATGGTACGAGTCGCGGGCAGGGTAGCCTCGGCCTCACTCAGCAAGTCCGCCTTGGCTGACTGGAAGGCTATTCGCTGGCCCGCCGCGCCAGGATCCAGTCCCTCCGTAGCTCCAGCGTCGCTGTCCGGTCCGCTGGTACGTGGCAGCGGCTTGCCCTCCGAGGATCCGCCTCTCCTCGTCTCGGATCCCATGCCGCCGACAGTAGCAGACCAGTAGAGAATCTCCGTTCCGGACGCGTTCGCAGGAGAATTTGAGGGTTCCTTGCGATTCTCGATCAGAATCGCAGCCCCGAAGGCGTCAGGATGAGCCGGCAAGAAACGACCGAATCCATTCCATCTCGGAATGTCGCTTTCGCGCCACCGTCGACCCGGACCTCGTGACCACCATGAAGAGATGACGCCGGAACGCTCATGCCCGCCATGTTCAATCCCTCCCCGCCCTGCGAGGTCTTCGCGGAATTCTGCCTCGACGGCCTCGATCGCAATTCCGCCGCTCAGCGCCTCGACATACCCCTCCCCGATCTCGACGGGTAGACCACCGTCTCTTCCCGCCTCGCCTTCCGGCTCGAAGCCGCCGGCTGGTCCAATGTCGATTACTGGATGCGTCTGCAGGCCGCCTACTAGCTCGCCTAGGAACGCCCGCTCCGGTCCTGATCCGCGCGACGCTCCTGCTGTGCAGACTGGCCCATACGAAGCCAGCGCCCGTTTGCTTGGAATGACTGCATCCAGTAGCGCAATATCCTGCCACTGTCTCCGACGACCTCTCCCACCACACAGCCGCCCTAGCCACCTGCGGGGACGTTCGCGGCGAATCCATCCGCGTTGCCTTCGCCCCGTCTCTGGTTCGCTACGGCGCTTCCTCCCTGAAATCGAATGGCTCGGCCCCTGGAGATGATCCCCGAGACCCGCGATCTGATACTGCAATCATGCCACTCTCCCGTGCCGCACCGATGGGTGCTGAGAGCAGCCCACACATGCCCCTCTTCACGCGGCTCAGAAACCGAATGCTGACGCGATAGCGTGCAGCATCCGCCGATGTCGGCCGCTTGCGTGCCTTGCAGGGCTTCTGTCTCTGAGTCCCGAACATGTGACCAATTTGGTTCTTCTCATCGTCGGTGGAGTCGGAGGTTGGCCCGGGGTAGGGCTGAGGTGTCGGGATCGCTGGCACCCTCGTCCGAGGCGTGTCGGTACGAGTGACCCAGAGGGGGCTGGAGTGCGGAGCGGGAACCAAGTCGCGAGGGTCAGGCAGCGTCCACACGCCTAGTCGCAGCTTAGGATGGACGTGTGCGCCATTGAGCAGCGTGTTCGGGCAGTCGGTAGTGCGCCCCTCGGCTGAGCAACGGTCTGCGACGAACCGGGGAGAGAAGCACCGCTCAACCGGAATGAGTGACGCTGGCAGCCCGTGTACGGCGGCCAGTGGCTACACTGAATGCACACCGCGACGGTGAACTTGCGCAACCCGTTAGCCTTCGCCGGAGGGAGCACCCCGAGGATGGAGGCTGGGTGGTTGCTTCTAGGTCCGCCAGACGGGGTTAAGGTGAAGAGAAGCATGGGATTGTTTGACCAATGGTGTGACCAAGCTGACGAAGACATCGGAACTCACTCGCTCGTACTCTTGACAACAAACAAGAGCCGGATTGCCCAAGGGATTGAAGCGCTGGCAAATGCAATTCCGGAGCAGTACGTGTCAAGCAGCAGATACACTCAGGTCCTCGAGAGGCTCGGGAAGCGGGGCGCTGCGAACTACCTGCGTGACAAATTGCCAAAATCCAAGACTGCGAGGTCGGCCGACCTAGGAGAGATCCTCGCCCTTTCGTTCATTGAGGAGAAAACAACATGGGGAGGGACAGTGAAGAGGCTGCGATGGAAGGATCACCGGGAAATGCCCATGCGGGGAGACGACCTAATTGCGATTCGGATCGAAAACCGCAAGGTCCGCCTCCTGAAGGGAGAGGCAAAGAGCCATGCCAACCTGTCGAATACGGCATTGAACGTGGCTCGAGAGGCTCTGGAGGCAAATGATGGTCGACCATCACCACATGCCCTAGCATTCTATGCGGATCGACTTGCCTGCGACGGTCGCCGAAACCTCGCGGAAAAGATCGACGAACTGCAATACGGCCGTCACGGGGCCGGCATCCCGAAAGATTGCGTGTCCCACATGATCTTTTCGTTATCTGGAAACGATCCGAAGGAGATCTTACGTGAGAAACTGAGGAAATACAAGGGAGCATTTGAGCAACTCTACGTTGGCATGTGCGTGAAATCACACGCAGAGTTTGTAAGAAGTGTATTCAAGAAATTGATCAGCAATGACGACAGTTGAAGAAAAGCAAGACCGTGTTTCTAGGGCTACAGTTCCGAAGTACCGGGGCGGATTACTTGCACAAGGACAGGCACGATCGATGATCTGGAAAGATGGCCGCCTTCCAGACAATGCGCCACAATTTTCAAGACTGTTGAGTTACGAATTACTGTCCTACGGATTCTCACTGTTGAGCGACGGACTCGACATACTCGAGGGTGACGGGGACCAAGAAATTGCCCGTGCAGCGTTTGAAACATCAGCGTCGGCAATTGAGGCCGTTATCGTGAATGGAGAGGACTCGCCAGAACGAAGCTTCTATCGACTCGTTGCGGCTGCCTCGTACCACCTGGCGCGGTACGCGGCACGGTCGTTTTCGCTTCTGGCCATCACAGATTGTGAACGGAATCTGACTCTTTCGGAGAAATGTCTCTCACTCCTAATGCAGCGATCGCTAGACAAATTAGATGAACTGATTCGCATTCACAAGCTCGAGGGTAACGCTTCAGACGAGGCTCTGGCCGCACGGCTAGCGGCGATCAGAGAAGATAGCCTTGGTGACGAATTGGACGTTGTCGTGTCAGCTCTGGACGACGAATTTATGTCCGCGATAGCGATGGCGACTCTGGCATTCGAGCGCGGAGATGGGAACTTGTTGTCCATTGCAAGGGAGAAGCTGACGGTGGGCATGTCGTGTTGTGCAGAGTTGAGCCTCGTCAACCAGTGGTGGTGCCATCGACTAGCGAAGTTTCTTATTGCTGACCTATGGACATCGTCATTCCATGAACAAATCCCACTCCTGCCGCGTGAAGTTCCCGGGGAAGAATGGACGAACTTGAGGGGATTGCTCATCGCTTCACTCTATCGGCGATCACGAGCAGAGATAGAGCTATGGCCTTCCCAGATTGAATCTGCCGATAAAGCGTTCAACTCCAGAGACAACATGGTAGTCTCCTTGCCGACAAGTGCTGGCAAGACCCGCATTGCCGAATTCTGCATCCTTATTACGCTGGCGAGGGGACAGCGGGTAGTCTTCGTCACGCCTTTGCGTGCGCTGTCGGCTCAGACAGAAGTGAGTCTAGCGCGTACCTTCCGCCCCCTCGGAAAGACCGTCTCCAGTCTCTATGGAGGAATTGGTTCAGGTGCAGTTGACGAAAGCCTCCTGCGGGACCGAGACATCGTTGTCTCTACCCCAGAGAAGCTCGACTTTGCGCTGCGCAACGAGCCCAGACTGATTGATGACGTGGGCTTAATTGTTCTGGATGAGGGACACATGATTGGCCTAGAGGAACGGAAAGTCAGATACGAGGTGCAGGTTCAACTGCTGCTTCGGCGAAGCGACGCGGCCACGCGTCGGATCGTATGCCTCTCCGCTGTGCTGCCGCAGAATGTGGATGGTGACGACTTTGTGGGGTGGTTGACGGGCGATCGTGGGGAAGCCGGCCTAGTCCGGATGGACTGGAGACCTACACGCTTGAGGTTCGGCATGATCCAGTGGCGTAACAATGCAGCCCGCCTGCAGTTTACTGTGGAATCCGAACGTCCATTCGTCCCTCGATTCCTTAGCGGGCGAGTACCGCCAACGGGTAAAAGGCGGAATGTATTTCCGAACGACCAGAGAGAATTCTGCTTGGCGACGGCTTGGAGGTTGGTTGACGACGGTCACACCGTTCTTATCTATTGCCCCGAACGCCGGTCGGTGGAGCCATTTGCGGACGCGATCAAGGACCTGTATAGCCGTGGGGCACTTACCAATGTCCTGAGAGGGCAGTCGGTTGAATTGGACACTGCTCTGGCCGTAGGCGAGGAGTGGCTGGGTGAGGATAGCACGCTTCTTGAGTGTCTGAGACTTGGGGTGGCGATACACCATGGCTCATTGCCCACACCTTACCGTCGCGCGGTCGAGCGACTATTGCGCGAGGGAGTGTTGCGTGTCACTATTTCCTCACCGACCCTGGCGCAGGGTCTGAACCTGACCGCCAGTGCTCTCATATTTTTTGGCGTGCGACGGGGCGGCGAACTGATTCCTGCTCAAGAATTTCACAACGTCGTCGGCCGGGCGGGTCGGGCATTTATCGACATTGAGGGGCAGGTGCTGTATCCGATGTACGACCGTGCACCCAATAGAATTAGAGACTGGAATAAGCTCGTCAATGATTCCGCGGAGCTAGCTGTGGAGAGCGGTCTCGTATTGCTCGTCGAGTATTTGCTATTTCGCATGGATAGGAAGTATGGTCTTGAGAATACCTCGAGGTTAGTCGAGTACATAGGCAACGCTTCCTGTTGGGAATTCCCTGAATTGGCAAAGGAGAGCGAGAATGAACGGAGTAAGGCAGAGAAAAGATGGCATGCGTTTGTTGGTGCACTCGACACATCCATCCTTGGACTCTTGGGAGACGGCGAGATTCCAGACGATGAGATTGAGAGTCGACTCGATCAAGTATTGCATTCATCGCTGTGGAAGAGATCTCTTTCGAATCGAATTGGTCGCGTACGACGTCGCCTCGAATTGGGCATGGTGGGTCGGACCCAGGTGGTTCTCAGAGCCACGACTGCCGGTCAACGTAGGTCCTATTATCTCGCGGGTGTGGGATTGAAGACAGGTCGATTTTTGGACGAAAACGCAGATCGTCTCAGAAGCCTGTTGATACATGCTAATGCGTCCATCTTGGGTGCAGCCGCGGAGGATGCAATTGCGTCGATTGTCGAGTTTGCGGAAGTGGTGTTTGAAGTGGATCCGTTCTCACCGAGTTCGTTGCCGATTGCCTGGAGAGATATTTTGTTAGCATGGCTGAAGGGCAAACCTCTCGGCGGGGCGCTGAAGACCGAAAACGGGAGGGCGCTTGGATTCGTCGAGGACGGGCTGATGTACAGGCTACCTTGGGCCATGGAAGCGGTACGCGTGCATGGAACGGTTAGCGGTTCAGCCAATTCGGAGGGTTATGACTTCGCGGACTTGGACTTGAGTTTCGCGGTGTCGGCAGTCGAGAGCGGGACGCTGAGTGTGCCGGCAGCTGTCCTGATCAAGGCGGGTTTCGGATCGCGATCTGGCGCGATTAAGGCGGTCGTCGATGGAGACGCAGACTTCGAGACGATGTCGGGCTTGGCGAATTGGGTGAGAAGCGACTTGGTTGTCGAGTTGGGGCAAGATCCAGCTTGGCCGACGCCGGAAACACACGATATCTGGGTGAGCTTTGTGGCTGGGTTAGGGGGTATGCGTGGAACGGCTTGGAAGAAGTCCGAGAAGTCCGTGCACGTGAACTGGTCCGATCCCGATTCCGTGCGGTCGGGCATCCCCGTTCGAATATTGGCAAGAGGTGAGCGATGCGAGGTCCTGTCATCCGACTTCCGGCTGCTGGGTGAGGTGGCTATGTGTTTGCCTGAGCATCTGAAGGGAGTTCTTCACGCATCTGCGTCGGACGATGGATCAATGATTGAACTTACGTACCTGGGACCGGACGAACCGTTCTCAGGCTAGGGCGTATTGAGCAATTGGGTGGTAGGTGGGGGGCCACGGCATAGGGGTCAATCTTTGACTCTCGTTCATGGCAGGTCGTGTCCGCTGGCGAACCTCGCTTGAGTCTCTCATTCAAGCGGACTTGGCGGTCGTGACCGCGGTTCGAATCGATGCCCGCATCGACGGTTTGACTAGGTTGGATGTCCAGTGCTGTAGTCTGAACGGATGCCTCGTCGCAGAATGACGTGTAGCGAGCGCCACTCCCTCCGCCTGCCTAGCCACTTGGTTGTCCGCGGTTCGCCGCAGACCGTCGCTTGTGCCGGAGACGCACTACCCGGCTGTTGGAGCAAGCCGACACCGTAGCTCGCACGACAATTCCAACCTGTCCAGACCGCCGCGACAAACTGCTGCGGCAACTGCCCGCCATTGGCGACTTGCGGCGAGGCTTCCTAATGCAGAATTACCGCAGCTGCAGCCGGACCGATTGCTTCTGCGCCAACAAGTAGCAGCCGGGCCATGGTCCCTGCTAGCTGCTCACCTGGTCGGTCGACGGCAAGACCCGCAGCCGGTCCATCTCGGCTTCGCAGGTCGCCGCGACCGAGGCGCAGATCGCCGAGTGTCAGCGCCTGCGGCGCCTCGTTGCGGCCTGATCGCTGTCAGTGGCGACCCGTGCCAGTCCCGCCTTCGGCCAAGCACCAGCGCGGCAAAGAAAGCGTACCAGCAAGAGTTCGCCCCTGCACTCGAAGCCGAGGTTACCCGCCTCGTAAGCCCCAGGGCGGCCGAAGCAGTTGACTGCGAGGCAGTCGGGACCTACCTGTGTCGCCAAGCCCTGCAACTCGCTGCCCGCGCCGTCGAGCGGCGCCTCAACGCCGACCGCTCCGATGCCTGCGTAGCGACCTGTCCCAGCTCCTCCGGACGGCAGGCACGCTGCGCCGGACGCCATCCCGAGACCCTCGAGACCGCCCTCGGGCCGGTCACCATCGAGCGCGCCCACTGCCATTGCCACCTCCGCGGCCGAGGCTCCTTCCCCCTCGACGCGGCACTGGGGATGGAACGCACCGGCCTGTCTCCCGCCGTCACCGGCATGACCGGCTCCGCCGCGGCGGTGGCCAGCTTCTCCCGCGCCTCCGACTTGCTCGACGAGCTGGCCGCGGTGCGCGTCAATGCCAAGCGCGTCGAACGCGTCGCCGAGGCATTGGGACGCGAGGTGGCGGCCGCCGAGCAGCAGGCCGTCTTCGAACCCGAAACGCCCTGCGCTCCGACCAAGTACATCGGCGTCGACGGCACCGGCGTGCCGATGCGCGAGTCCGAGGTGCAGGGCCGGCCTGGCAAGCGCAACGACGGTTCGGCCGGCACCAGGGAGGCAACGCTGGTCGAGGTCTGGACCGCGGAGCAGTTCGACAAGGAAGGACTCCCGGTCTGCGACGACGGGTCGGTTACCTACTCGGCGACGATTGACAATACCGCTCCGGCGCGAGGCCGAACGCCGCGGCTTCCCGGCTGCAGCCCGCCGCGTCGGGATTCGCGACGGTGCGAAATGGATCTGGCGCACGGCCACGGAGATGTTCCCCGGAGCGATTCAGATCGTGGATTTCCTCCATGTCGCCTAAGAGATGTGGGAAGTTGCGAACACCCTCTTCCCCGCCGACCGCGACAGCGCCGAAGCCTGGGCCGAGGTGCGCTGCGACGAACTCCAGGCCGGGGCCCTCGACGGAGTCCTCGCGACACTGCGCACGTCCGCCGGCCATTGCGCGAAGGCCGCCAGGGCTGCGCAGTACGTCGACGCCAACCGCGAGCGCCTGCGCTACGCGGAGTTCCGCACCCAGGGACCGTAGATCGGCTCTGGCGTGATCGAGGCGGGCTGCAAGACCGTCGTAGGCCGTCTCAAGCAGTCCGGGACGCACTGGAACAAGGAAGGAGCCGAGGGGATCCTCGCCCTGCGCGCATGTATTCTCGGCGGACGCTACGAGGATTCATGGGCATGGCGCACGGAGTCGCGAATCGCAGCGGCGGCCTGAAGATCCGCGGCAACAACAGCGCCGAGTCGCACCACGATTCCGAACCAACCGCCCGCCGCTGGTCGAGACCGGGACTGCCCACGCAACGCCCAATCCCATCTGAAATCGCACTCCAACCGTGAACCGTGACCAAGGAAGAGTCCCACTTTGAATCCAGAAGACTCCAAGAAATCAAGGAAAATCAAAATGATGTCGTGCACCCGTCTGAAAACACTAGTCGATGCGTCTGCAGGCCGCCTACGACCTAGCCCAGGAACGCCCGCTCCAGTCCTGCTGCGCACACCGGCTTCGACGGGGCTGGCACCCGTTGGCTTGCCACGCCCTGCATCCAGTAGCGCTCTACCCTGCCAATATTGACGATATCCTGTCCCGCCGCACGGCCGCCCTCATCATCTGCGAGGACAATCGCGGCCAATCCATCCGCGTCGGCTTCGCCCGGCCCCTCGTTCGCAACAGCGCTCCCTCTGCGAGATTGAGTGGGTCGGCTATTGGAGATGATCCCGCACGCCCGCCCAGTCCCCCCGTCAGGCCACCTCCCAGTGCGGCGCCGCAAGGCTTGACTACCTGCCGCCTCTTTCCCGTGCTGCTTCGCAGACGCTGGTGTACAAGAGCGGACTGGACGCACTGACCCGATGGTGCGCATCTGCGCCCCCTACTGCTCCGAAGTGCCTGCGTGCCAACGGCTGGGCCGGGTCGGTCCTGCCATGCCGAGAATGATCAGAGCTGCTTGCAGGTCGTGCCCGATCCGCCGGCCCGCCCCCTCGGAGGGCGAGAATCAAGCGTTGATCGGACTCCGCTTCCCGAAGATTGCCGTGCCCACTCGAATGTGAGTGGCCCCCTCCTCGATCGCCACCTCGAGATCATGGCTCATGCCCATCGAGAGTCCGCTGATTCCGTGCGCCTCGGCCATCTTGCGGAGCTGCCGGAAATATGGCCGCGACCGGCTCGCGTCCGAGTCCCAGGGCGGCATCGTCATCAGCCCGGCCAGTCGTAGATTCGGAGCCGATCGAACGGCGTCGAGGACAGCCTCGAGTGACAAGGGATCCATTCCCGCCTTCGAGTCCTCGTGGCTCAGCTTCACTTCCAGGAAGACTTCAAGACCCGACCCGAATCGGTCCAGCCGCTGCGCGAGCTTGACGGTGTCGACGGTGTGGACCGCCGAGAACAGCCCCGCGGCGCGCTTGGCCTTGTTGCTCTGCAGTCTTCCGATCAGGTGGAATCGCGCTCCCGGCAGGTGGGGCAGCACGGAGGCCTTCGCCTCGAACTCCTGAACGTAGTTCTCCCCGAAATCCCTCTGGCCGGCCTCGAATGCCGCGACGATGTCCTCCGCAGGCTTTCGTTTCGATACAGCAACGAGCGTGATGCTGTCCGCATCGCGCCCGGATTGCCGGGCAGCGGCCGCGATCCGGTCCCGAACCGCGTTCAGGCGATCCGGAATCGTCGCCAAGGCCTGGGCAGCGCTCACATCCTAAGTTTGCGGTTGAGGGCGCGCAATCGCAAGGCGCCCCTGCCCGGTCCACGCGCGGGGTGGCTTTACGAGATCACGTCGTCGATCACATGCCCGTGCACGTCGGTCAGGCGCCGCTCGATGCCGTTGTGAAGGAATGTCAGGCGCGTGTGGTCGATGCCGAGCAAATGCAGGACGGTCGCGTGCAGGTCGTAGCAGTGGATCGGATTCTCGGCAGCCTTGTACGACCACTCATCGCTCGCTCCGTAGACCGTTCCGCCCTGAACCCCGCCGCCTGCCAGCCATGAGGTGAACGTGAACGGGTTGTGGTCCCGGCCCTTGTTTCCCTGGCTGCACGGCATGCGTCCGAACTCGGTCGTCCAGTAGACAATCGTGTCTTCGAGCAGTCCGCGTGCCTCCAGGTCGCGGATCAGCGCGGCGCACGGACCGTCCATGGACCTGCCCATTGCGCCGTGGTCCTTCTCCAAGTCCTCGTGGCTGTCCCAGTTGCGCCTCGGGAAGCCGTTGTCGGCTCCGCTCCAGACCTGCACGAAACGTACCCCGCGTTCCAGCAGTCTCCGCGCGGTGAGGCAGCGAAGCCCGAAGTCCTCGGTGATCGGCTCGTCGAGTCCGTAGAGCTTCTTGGTCGCTTCCGTCTCGCCGGACAGATCCAGCACCTGCGGAGCTGTCACCTGCAGCCTGGCGGCCATCTCGTAGGCCTCAATGCGCGCTTCCAGCCGCGAGTCGCCTTCGCGGCTCGCCATGTGCCGCCGGTTCAGCGTCTCGAGCAGCCGCAGGCCCTCCGATTCGCCCTCCGGCGTGATGAACTCCGCTGACGCGGGAGGGAACAGGTCGTGGATCGGATTGTCCCGGCCGGCCCGGATCATCGTTCCCTGGTGCTGGGCTGGAAGGAATCCAGCGGAGTGGTTGCCCGGCCCGTTCGGGGCGAATCCGCGAGCGTCCGGGAGCACCACGAACACCGGTAGCTCGTCGGTCAGGCTGCCCAGGCCGTACGAGATCCAGGCTCCCATGCTAGGAAAGCCCGGGAGCACGAAGCCGGTGTTCTGCATGAACGTCGCCGGCCCGTGGACGTTCGATTTCGAGATCATCGAGGGGAAGAAGGACATCTTGTCCACGCAGCCCGCGAGGCGGGGCACCAGGCTGCTCATCCACTTGCCGGACTCCCCGTGCTGCTTCCAGGTCCAAGGGCTTTGCATGACCGGACCGGGGCTGCTCTGGAACAGTTCCACCTTGCCGCCGGGATCGAACTCCTGCCCGTTGCGCTCGATCAGCAGCGGCTTGTAGTCGAACATGTCGCACTGGCTGGCCGCGCCGGACATGAACAGCTGGACAACCCGCTTGGCCCGTGCAGGATGATGCAGGCCGGCACCCGAGGCCGGCCCCGCCGCCGCTGCCTCCCTGCCCAGCATGTCCGCCAGGGCCACCCATCCCAGGCCGCCGCCCCAGGCTTCCAGGAACTGCCGCCGGTTCGGCCGGATCGAACGAATTGGTTTCGACATCGGTGCTAGTCCACGAAGATGAATTCGTTGCTGTTCAATAGCAGCCGCACGGCATTCTCCAGGCCGTGACGATCCGCGTGCGAGACAAGCGCCCTTCGTTCGTCCTCGGACGGGTCCCGCCCGAAGGCGATCCGGATTCCATGATCGATTCGGTCCTGGGTCGTGGACGCGTCCCGGCGCAGGCGCTCGGCGAAGTGTCTCGACTGGCCGATCACGAGCGGGTCGTTGAGCAGGGCGAGTGCCTGGATGGCGGTTAGCGTGGAACTGCGCCGCGGCACGAGCAGGGACGGATCGGCGCAGTCCAGGCTCTCCATGAATGGATCCTGGACGCTGCGTACGAGGAAGCGGTACACGCTTCGCCGGCGGACGGCCGGATCCTGGAAATCGAACCCCGCATAGTCGTAGACAGGCGAGTGATCGTCCTTGAACGCGAAGTGCTCCGCCGACGGTCCGCCGACGCGAAGGTCGAGCTGGCCCCCGACCGACAGCAAAGAGTCCCGCACAGCCTCGGCGTCGAGTCGAAGCCGGTTCATCCGCCACAGATATCGGTTGCCCGAGTCGATCCTGGCGTGGTCAGGATTCCCGGACGAGGCCTGGCGGTAGGTGGCGCTCAGAAGGATCGTCCGATGGAGGCTCTTGACCGAGCCGCCCCCGTCGCGGAATTCCGCGGCCAGCCAGTCCAGCAGTTCCGGGTGCGTAGGGCGTGCGCCCATCCGCCCGAAGTCGTTCGGCGTCTCCACGAGCCCGCGCCCGAAGTGGTAGTGCCAGACCCGGTTGGCGATCGACCGCCAGGTGAGGGGGTTGCGCGGGTCGACCACCCAGTCCGCCAGCGCGGCCCTCGACGCGCCCTCCGACCGCTGCGGCGGCGAGCCGATTTCGAATCGCGCGGGCAGGCCCGGGACGGCCGTGACCGCGCCCGGACGGGCCAGCGCTCCGGGAGCCTCGACGCTGCCGTTCGCGAGGACGTGCACCGGCCGCGGCTCCCAGGCGGGGGTGAACTTGCCGTGCGTCCGGAAGTAGCTCGCCGCGCTGTAGACGTAGGAGGGCTCGCCTAGGGCCTTGAACTCGGCCTCGGCCGAGGCGAGCCTTGCCAGGGCGGAGTCGTACTCGGCCCGGGTCCGGGAATCCATCTGCGACAGCGCCAGTTCCTTGCGCTCGTTTCCCAGCTCGCGAATGCGCTTGCCTATTTCCACCCGCCGCTTGATCGTCTCCGGCGTGTCCACTTCGCCAACTTTCGGCAGCAGGTCCTTGCTCTCCTCCGACAGATCCACAATCTCCTTGTCGATCCGACCGATCCGCGGGCTGGTCGCTGCCTCGATCATCTGCTGATACGGCCGTAGCGCGTTTTCGGCCCTCCCGATCCCGTGCCACAGCTCTCGTGCCCTCGCATGCAAGCCCGGATCCTCGAAGTAAGGCTGCTCCGCGCGGTCGACGCCTGCGAAGACGGCTTGCAGGGCGTAGTAGTCCGCCTGCCGGATGGGATCGAACTTGTGGTCGTGGCATCGCGCGCAGTGCACGGTCAGGCTCGTGAATGAGGACATCGTTGCCGCGACCATGTCGTCGCGGTCGAGCAGCCGCGCCAGCCTCTTGTCCTTGGTGTCCTCCCGCAGTTCCGCGTGCCCGACGTAGTCCCACGGGCCGGCGGCGATGAAGCCCGTCGCGATCAGCCCCTCAGGACTCTCCGGATAGAGCACGTCGCCCGCGAGCTGCTCCCTCACGAACCGTGCGTAGGGCTTGTCTTCGTTGAAGCTGCGGATCACGTAGTCGCGGTATGGCCACGAGTTCCTGCGGGCTTTGTCCTTGTCATACCCGTGAGACTCCCCGTAATGCACGACATCCAGCCAATGGCGGCCCCACCGCTCGCCGTAGCGGGGCGAGGCCAGCAGGCGGTCGACCAGCCGCTCGTACGCATGCGGGTCTGGATCGCCCACGAACCGCTCCACGTCGCCGGGTTCCGGTGGCAGGCCGTGGAGGTTGTAGCTCAGGCGGCGGATGAGAGTGGCCCGGTCAGCCTCTTCGGAAGGGCGAAGCCCGTTCTCCTCGAGCCTGGCGAGGACGAATCGGTCGATATCGTTCCTAGCCCATCGCCCGCTGTCCGCCGGGGCTCGCGGCCTGGCTAGCGGCCGGAATGACCACCAGGCCGTTGCCTCCGCCGCCGGGCCTCCCGGGCTTCCGGGAGCCGCCCCCGCTTCGATCCAGCGCCGGATCAGGTCGACCTCCGGCTGCGATAGCGGCTCCCCTGCCAGAGGCATGGCCGGCTTCTCGCCGGAAATCTTGGTCAGCAGGAGGCTCTGCTGCGGGTCGCCCGGGACGACCGCCGGGCCGCTCCTGCCCCCGCGAAGCACTTCTTCGAGACTCGCCAGCGATAGGCCGGCCTGTCCGCTGGCCCCGCTATGGCACGCGAGGCAACGGGCCTCGAGCAAGGGAAGCACGCGCTCCCGGAACCCGGGTCTCTCTGTGGCGGCCAGAGGGATCGCTGCGCTGAGACACAGGGCGATCCCCGTGGCGCAGCGATGTGGATGTGACCTGTAGCGCCCGGGCACGCAGGGCTCACCACGATCCAGCGAAGCGGATCGCATGACGGGTCAATTCTACCGAACCGACTGCAGTCGGGACCAGACGGGCACGGGCAAGACGCCTAGTATGGAGCCTGCTTGCCGAATCACCGCTTGTCCGGCATGTGGATCACGATCTCGCCCGGCATGGACCAGCCCAGGTGCTCTCGTGCGCGCTTTTCCACGCCGAACTCGCCGGGCTTGAGGGCGTCGACCTGGTCTTGGAGAGTCTCGTTCTCCTTCCGGATCTCAAGGATGCGCTCCTCCAGTTCCGATTCCTTGGTGATGGTCTCTTCCAAGGTCTGGAACGGCCCGATTCCGTTGACGTGAAGGATTCCAGCCAGCAGCGCCGCCGCCGGCAGGCCGTAGAGCCAAACGGTCCAAGGGGACAGGCGCCTCGCGCTCGTGCCGGACTGGGCCTGTAGCTCTCTGTGCCGCCTTATGAACGCCTTGTCCGTCACTAGTGAGGCCTTGCAGCATCATACAACGTTCGCGCATCTTCTTGGTTTGGGCTTCGCGGTCTGCCAATGACCGTCCGTCCTCAGGCCTCCACCGGAACCCGAGGGTCGGCGCCTAGGGAGCGGAAAGGAGCCTCACGACCGGCACGAGGGGGCTCGCGAGCTGGAATTCGGCTGATATAGTTGCATTGTCATGAGGACGGGCAGCGACCGGCGGGAACGCGCATTGGGGCGGCGAGGCTTCCTGGGCCTGGCGGCGGCCGGCATCCAAGGCCGCTCCCTTGGTGCTGCCGAATCCGGACGCCGGTTCTACACCGCGTTCGTCCCGGGCAGTATCGGCGTCCGAGCCGATCAGGCGCTCTCGATCGAGCTGGCCGCCAAGTACGGTTTCGAGTCCGTGCAGCCGTTCCCCCAGGACCTGCTGCGGGATGGGGTCCGGAAGCACACGGATGCTCTTGAGCGTCACGGCCTGCGATGGGCAGCCGCCGGTCTCCCGGTCGAGTTTCGCCGGGACCAGGCCGCGTTCGACGGGAGCATGGAATCTCTGCCTGCAGCCGCGGACGTGTTGCGAGAAGCCGGAGTGGAGCGGGTCGGGACATGGCTCACCCCGGCGAGCGACACGCTCACGTACCTCCAGAATCTCCGGCAGACTGCAGCCCGCCTGCGCCGCGTGGGGCAGGTCCTCGGAGAGCGCGGCCTCCGGCTCGGGCTCGAGTACGTCGGCACGAAGCGGAACTGGACGGCCCGGCGCCACTCGTTCGTGCACACCATGGCCGGCACCAAGGACCTGCTCGCAGAGATCGGCCTTGACAACGTCGGCTTCGTCCTCGATTCGTGGCATTGGTGGACGTCCCGCGAGACCGGGGACGACATCCGGACCTTGTCCGGCAGCGATATCGTCTCGGCGGATCTCAACGACGCTCCCATCGGGATCCCGCGCGACAAGCAGTTCGACAACCAGCGCGAGCTGCCTCTCGCGACCGGGGTCATCGACATCCGGGAATTCCTCGAGGCCCTCGTGTCGGTCGGGTACGACGGGCCCATCCGAGCCGAGCCGTTCTCCCGCTCGCTCAGGGAGATGGAGGACGAGAGGGCCTGCCGGATCACCGGCCAGGCCATGCGCAGGGCATTCGATCTCGTAGGCTGACATCCGCCTCCGCCAAGCCCTCGGCTCGTCCGGCGCGGTCCGGACGGGCATATGGGAACATTACATACAGGGGGCAAGTTGGTTCCAATCCGCGCATCGGCACTTGGCGGGCTCGCAGTCGCCATGCTCGCGGGACCGGCCTACGCCCAGTCACAAGCGGCCTTGCTTTGCAGGGCCACGGCGGCCGCAATCCCGGTGTATGCCTCCGGGATCGCCGAGACAGTCGCTGACATCGAGGTGTTCTGCCGGGCGGGCGAGTCCGCCGCGGACACCGCGGATTCCGCAGTCCGGCTTTCGGTGTCAGTCTCACTGAATGCGAGCGTGACCAACGCTCTCCGGGAATTCGACCAAGGAACCTTCACCGACGCCGTTCTGATCGTCAGCGGCAATAGCTGCCCCGACCCGAGCCCCCGAGGTTCCACGTTCGGGTCGTGCGGGGCGCCGTTCGGCGCGCTACAGGATCCCCAATTCGGGCGCCTCGTCTCGGCAGCGACGCTCGAATGGTCGGATGTGACAATCCCGCAGCCGGTATCCGCCCCGGGCGCGGCCGGAACGCAGGAACCGACCTTCCGTATCCGTGGCATTCGCGCCAATGCGGCCCAGCTCCGCCTGGCTGGCAGCGCCGGGCGCACTGCATTGCCGTTGACTGCGTCACTCTCCGTAAGGTCCCGCCCGGCGGTCGCACTGCAAGACAGCACCGTCCAGGTCGGCTATGCCTTGGCGGCAGTGGAGGTGGAAACGATGAGCGGGCAGTCCTGGTCCGCCTGCTCGGGAGACGGCAGTGCCCTCGGATCGCTCCGCCTGCGCGAGGGCTTCCCGGGCGCCCTGCGGGCCGATGCCTCCGCAGGCATCGGAACCGGGCCCTCGCGCGTGCTGTTGGAGTTCGATGCCATCCCCGGCGACGTGACTGTCCGCCTGCCGCCCGCTGTCGCTTGCCGGCAGCCCGAGTTCGACGGCACCGACCCCTTGACCCCCGATTCCCTGGTACTGGGTCTGGTGACCGGGAACGACGACGCCGGCTCTGGCGGGACGGCGAGCCAGGGCCCTGGCGATTCCGATCCCAGCGTTCCGCTCGAGATCTCCGAGGGCACGGGGACGGCCGTCTACGAGGTGCAGGAGCACGATCCGGCTCTGCTCGAGGACTGTCATATCCCAGTCCGATTCGATGCGGAGCCCGGCCGCACGGCGGGCTTCCGCGCCGGCGTGTCCGCAACCCTCGCCCCGCGCAGCGCTATGGCCGCTGCCACTTCCCAGGCACCCGTCCCGCGATTTGCCCCTCCGCTAGAGGAGGCGCGTGCGGTCCTCGACTTGGCGGCCTGTGGCACGACGCTCCTGTTTCCGTTCGTCACGAATCAAGCGGGTTTCACGACCGGCCTTGTCATAACCCACGGATCCCGCCAGGCCGTGACCGGGCCCCTGCAGGGTCGGGCCGGATCCTGCAATCTGCACTACTACGGCGCAACTTCCGAGGAAGCCGAGATCCTGCTCGTGCAGTACTCCACCCAGATCGACCCGGGCGACCAGCTAGTGTTCACTCTTTCCGGGGGGAACCCCGAGCGCAACATCCTCGGCACGGAGCAGTTCCAGGGCTACATGCTGGCGCGCTGCGGATTTCCCGACGCGCGCGGGTACGCGTTCATTTCGGACGGATTCGGCGGAATCGCGGACCTAGCAATGGGTTACCTCGCTCGCGTGGTGTCCCTGGGTCCGAACGGCAGGCGAGTCGCCGTCCCCGGGGGCCCGCAGTGACAAGCCGATTCCCCCTTCGCCTGCCGGGAGTGCCGTGATGGCCGGTCTACTGCGCACGTGGTCCCGGCACGCCCTGATCGCTTGCATCGCCGTCCTGGCGTCATGGCCTGTTCCCGCCCAGCAGGTGCCCAGCGCCGGGCTGGGCGAGATCCTATGCTCCGCGACGGCGACGGTCCCCGTTGTGCGCATCGAGGGAACGAGCGAACTGGTCGGGGACGTGTTGATCACTTGTCACAACGCCGCCCCGGATGACCGTCCGGCTCCGACGGGGTTCGTGGAGGCAGACATCACTCTGTCCCTGAATGTCGGCGTGGGGAATCGAACTGGATTCGGGCTTGGCCCGGACGTTTCGGACGCCGTGGTCGTCGTCAACGAGAAGAACTGCGCCGCGACTAGCGCGGTCAGGAGCTTCACCGGCTGCGGGAACCAGACCGTACAGGATCCGATGCTCGCGCGCCTCGACTCCACGGGACCCAGGACGCTGCGCTGGTCGGGAGTCGCGATTCCCGTTCCTGGCGCGGCGATACCTGAGAACGGGTCCGCCGCCGGCGATGTTGCCGACTGTACCGGCCGATTCGGCGTGCCGGGCGGCTGCCATCCCACCACCACAACGATTCGGCTTACGAACCTTCGCGTGAACGCGTCCCAGCTCGGGCCGAGCGGCCGGGCGGAGGGGGTTGCGATTCCGGTCCAAGCTTCGTTGTCCGTGCGGGCGCCGGGCACCAGCGTGCGCCTGGAGGACGGCCTCCTTCGGGTTGGGGAGGCTGCCGCCGGCCTCGCCGTCACTGCGGAACCGGTGGACTCCGACCGACTGTGCTCGCACGGGGAGACTGTCGCGGTCGTGGCGCTTGCCGAGGGTTTTGCGTCATCCTTCAAGGCGCCCGGGGAGGCTTCGTTCCGTCCCGGGCAGCCTGGCTGGGAGGAGGCCTTCTACCCCACTGGCGGGGACGATGCCGCATCCTCCCGCCTGACGGACGGAACACGGGTCCGGATCTCCCTGTCCGGCATTCCGTCGGGGGTCGCCGTCTATGCCCCTTCGAGCGTCAATTGCACATCCGAGGGCGGCGCCTCCTCGCTCATGGAGTTGGTGGACGGTGCCGCGCCCTCCGGAACCGGCGGGACGGTCTCGACCGGCCAGCCAGGAGACCGGCCCCTGCGGGTGACCGCGGAATCCGCGGTCCAGGCGGTGTACGAGGTCCGCCGCAGCGATCCGCTCAGCCGGGAGACGTGTAGGCTGGGGTTCCGCATGTCCCGGCTCGCGGCTGCGGGGGACTTGTTCGGCGGCTGGACCGTCGGCGTCTCGGCGAGCCTCTCCCCGTTCGGCCCGTCCCGTCCCGAGGGCGACCGTGATGACCGAGTCCGGTTCGCCGAGGTGCGGTTCGTTCCCGAGCGCGGATTCCCGATGACGGGTTGCGGCACGACCCTGTTCTTCCCATTCGTCACGAATCGGAGCAACTTCGACACGGCGATCGTCATTGCCAACACATCGGCGGACCCCCTCGGGACCAGACACCAGTCGGGACAGTGCATCCTGCAGTACCGCGGTTCTGGGGTCGAGGGCCAGACCGAGCCGTCCATTCAGCGGTCCGCCGAGATCGAGGCTGGTCGGCAGCTCGCCTTCACGCTGTCCAGCGGAAGCCCGGGCCAGGGGCTAGTGCCCCTTGCGGACTTCCAGGGGTATCTGGTTGCCGAGTGCGGATTCCAGCACGGGCACGGGTTCGCGTTCGTTACGGAGCAGGTCAACGGCGTTGCCATACTCGCCCAGGGCTACCTTGCAGAGGTGATTGACGATCCTTCCGGCACTGCTCCGGCTGCGGACTCCCCTTGAGCCGATCGCCCCGAAAGTCCAGCGCCAATCGCATCTGCGTGGCCATCGCCACGGTCCTTGCCAGGGACACGGCTCTGGACTGCTCCCGCACGCCGTCGGCTTGCTAAATTGGTCTCGACAATGGACGTTTCGGTATCGGAACCTCAGGTGCAGGGCGATCCGCCGCAGGCTGCGGACGTTCGGGAGATCGGCCGGCTGGTTCAGCAGGAGGCTTCAGTGCTGGCTGGGATCCGGCAAGAGGTCGGCCGCGTCATCGTCGGCCAGGAAGCACTCGTCGATGGCCTCGTCCTGGCCCTGCTGTGCAACAACCACGTGCTGATCGAAGGAGTCCCGGGACTTGCGAAGACGCTCTCGGTCACGACCCTTGCCAAGGCCATCCGATCGTCATTCCGGCGGATCCAGTTCACTCCCGACCTGCTGCCGGCCGACTTGATCGGCACCATGATCTACTCGCCATCCGACGGCGGCTTCAGCACCAAGAAGGGTCCCATCTTCGCCAACATCGTCCTTGCCGACGAGATCAACCGGGCGCCCGCGAAGGTCCAGAGCGCCTTGCTCGAGGCGATGCAGGAGCGGCAGGTAACGATCGGGGAGTCGACCTATCCGCTGCATGATCCGTTCCTGGTGCTGGCGACCCAGAACCCGATCGAGCAGGAAGGCACCTACCCTCTGCCGGAGGCGCAGGTGGACCGGTTCATGCTCAAGCTCCGCGTCGGCTTCCCGTCGCGGGAGCAGGAGCTCGAAATCCTGCGGCGAATGGCCAAGTCCCGAGTCGAGCATGAGGTCTCGCCAGTGCTCGCGCCCGACGACATCGTGCGCCTCCGGCAACTGGCGGACTCCGTGTACATGGACTCCAAGATCGAGGAGTACATTGTCGATCTGGTAGAAGCGACCCGGCATCCCGGAGCTTACGATTTGGATCTGCAGGAATGGATCCGGCACGGGGCATCGCCGCGCGCCACCATCTATCTCGCCATGGCCGCACGCGGTCGGGCCATGATGCAGGGACGGGGCTACGTCGTTCCCCAGGATGTGAAGTCGGTCGCGCCAGACGTGCTCCGCCATCGCGTGATGGTGACGTACGAGGCGGAGGCCGAGGAGTTGACCTCGGAGGATATCGTGCAGCGCGTGCTGGACGGTGTCGAGGTGCCGTAGCGGCTCCGTCGGCGGGCACCGGACAGGCTCCCCCCGCCTCGAATCGATCAGCGACCCCGGTTCATGGATGTCAAGGAATTCACGCGCAGCGTAGCCAGGAAGATCCGGCTCATCGAGATCCAGACGAGCAAGGCTGTCGATGACGTGCTGGCAGGGGAGTACAGCAGCGTATTCAAGGGCAGCGGGATGGAGTTCGAGGAGGTGCGCGAGTACGCGCCCGGCGACGAGATCCGCAGCATCGACTGGAATGTCACGGCCCGCATGGGCAGGCCCTTCGTCAAGCGGTATGTCGAGGAGCGAGAGCTCACGGTCTGGCTGCTGGTCGACCTGTCGGCGTCGGGTTCGTTCGGAAGCCGGAGCCAGCTCAAGAACGAGGCCGCCGCCGAGTTCTGCGCCCTGCTCGCCTTCGCAGCCATTCGCAACAACGACAAGGTTGGACTGATCGTGTTCACGGATCACGTGGAGCTTGCGATCGCTCCCAACAAGGGCCGGACACATGTGCTCCGCCTGATTCGGGACCTTCTCCGATTCGTTCCGCGCGGGCGGGGGACGGATCTTTCCGCCGTGCTCGAGTATCTTGGCCGCGTGACCCACAAGCGGGCCGTCGTGTTCCTCGTTTCGGACTTCCTGGGACCCGCCGCCCTAGAGCCCGGCAGCGGCAAGCAGCTCGGAATCCTCGCCCGCAGGCACGACCTCATAGCCATCGCGGTCGCCGACGAGCGCGAGCGGAGACTCCCGGACGTGGGCCTGATCGAACTCGAGGACGCGGAGACAGGGCAGTGCGTTCTCCTGGACACGTCGAGCCAGCGCCTGCGCCGCGAGTATGCTGCCGCCGCGCGAGCCCGCAGGGACCGGCGGCAGGAACTCTTCCGGTCTGTGGGTGTCGACGAAGTCGAGGTGACGACCGGCCAGGACTATGTCCGGGACCTTCGCAGGCTGTTTCGGAAGCGGGGCCGGCGACGGTGAGAGACTGCTCGCCGGTCAAGCACTCTCGACGCGTTGGGCACGTCCGTGCCCGCATCGCGTTTGCTGCGTGCCTCATCGCGGCATCGTGCGGTTCCGAGGTGGCGGATCCCGATGGGTCGGAGCCTGCCGTCATCCAGGAGCACGAAGCGGGGGGTGCGCGCCTGATGCTCGCCCTGGACAGAGTCACCCTGACGACCGTGGAGACCGCGAGCCTCCGGCTTGAGGTCGAGAGCGACGAGGCCGACGCGGTCGAGTTCCCGGATTCCAAGGACGGTTTCGGCAAGTTCGCAGTGATCGGAGACGAGCCGGGTGGCGATCGACTGCTTGATGACGGTCGGGTCGTGCGCCAGCGGAATTATGTCTTGCAGCCGTTCCTTGCGGGGGAATACGAGGTTCCGTCCCTCACGGCAGTGTTGAACGGCGAGGAGGAAATCTCGACGGATCCAATCGCAGTTGCCGTGACGAGCGTTCTGGATGATCCGCAGGACTCGGAGCTGCGCGACATTTCCGATCCCGTGGACGTTCCGATGCCCGGGTGGTGGTGGCTCGCGGCCGCGGCCGCAGTCATTGCCCTCGTCACACTGGCCATGTGGATAAGGCGCCGCCGGGCCGCCGCGTCGGCACCTGGTCCCGAGCCTCCTCACGCGCTGGCGCTGGCGGCGCTGGATGCCCTGCTGGCAGAGGGCCTTCCAGGCCCGGACGGGCTCAAGCGCTTCTACTTGCGGCTGTCTGACATCGTGAGGCGGTACATCGAGGACCGTTTCGGGCTGCGGGCGCCCGAGCAGACCACGGAGGAGTTCCTTGCAGCGATGGCTGCCGAGCCCGCGATACGCTCCGAGCACCAGCGGCTGCTCCGCGGTTTTCTCCAACAGGCTGACTTGGTCAAGTTTGCGCAGCTGGTTCCCGGTCAGGAGGAAATCGACTCCGCTGTGGGGGCCGCAAGAAGGCTCGTCCAGCAGACTGTTCCCGACGAACTCATCGCTTCGGCCGAACGCCGAGAGCAACCTAGTTCCTAACGCCGATATCGAGCGACGCTACACTGCGGCTTGCCTGGGGCTGGACTGTGTTAAGTCCCGTATGGGCCGGTGGAGGCGGATACCGTGGAGATCCACGAGGCGCCGGTCGTCGTCGGTCCAAGATTCGGGCGTTCTGCTACTACCGAGGGACGATGTGAATCGACATCCAAGCCGTCCGTCCCGTGGAACGGTGGCCGCTAGAGGCTCGCGAACGGCCGTGCCATACCATGGAATCTGAAGGCAAAGCGGCGATGGTCGGCGACGTCACCCTATGGAAGGCGATTACCGGTGCTGTCGTCAGTGTTCTCGCCTTGGTCGGGTGGCTATGGCGCATAGACTCGAAGGCGGAAGCACGTACGGCTCAGCTGCGCAAGGATCTCATCGTCCACTTGGACGGCATGGACTCGAGGGCGGAAGCACGTATGGCTCAGCTGCGCAAGGACCTCATCGCCCGCTTGGACGTCATGGACTCGATGGCGGAAGCACGTATGGCTCAGTTGCGCAAGGATCTCAAGGGCCACTTGGACAGCATGGACTCGAAGGCGGTAGTGGCAAGCAAGGGCCTCACGGACACAGTGAGAGCGGCTACTCCTGAGGCGCCGGCCCCCGAGTCTCCCAAGTGCTGACGGCCTGCACTTGGAGAGCCTCTCAGTGTCATGACAATGAGCTGTGAGCCACGTGAGACCGTGCTGAACGAGAGAGTACGTCCTACCGGTTCGAGAGAACCGCCCATCCCGCCTTCAGGCCTGCCAGGTTCTGCGGGTACGTATTCCGCACGAACCTAGGCGTGTGCGCGGGGCCGGTCCCTAACCCACGGCGGGCTTCCACTGGCTGACTTGGTTCGGAGGCAGATCGGCCTTCGCTGCGATCCGCTGAACAGTTTCGTCCGCGCGGATCGCTCCTCTTGCCACTCTCACCTTGAAGGTCGCTGTGAGCGTCCGTCGCTTCCGCATCCTGACTCTGTTCAGCCATGACGAAGCCACGTTGGCTCTCAATCTACGAGAAGTCCCTGCGACCTCGGTAGCGGCAACGCCTAAAGCAGGCGCCGGAGGATCTTGCCGGCCGGCGACCGCGGGATCTCGCCAACGAATTCCACCTCGCGCACTTGCTTGTACCCAGCGACCTGCGACTGGACGTACTCTTGGATCGCGTCGGCGTGAAGCTTCCGTCCCGGATGGAGCATCACGTAGGCCTTCGGGGTCTCCGCTCCGTGTTCGTCCCGCACTCCGACCACGGCAACGTCGCGGACCTCGGGCAGTTCCAGGATCACCGATTCCAATTCGGCCGGCAGCACTTGGAAGCCCTTGTACTTGATCATCTCCCTCTTGCGGTCCACGAGATGCACTCGCCCCAGCCCGTCGATGTGGCCGATATCGCCCGTATAGAACCACCCATTGCGAAGTGCTTTCGCGTTCTCCTCGACCGCGTTGTGGTAGCCCCGCATGATGTTCGGGCCCCTCAGCGCGAGCTCGCCGGTCTCGCCTTCGGGCAGCCTCCGGTCCCCGGACTCCAGGTCGAAGATCGCGGCCTCCATGCCGAGCACGGGAATCCCCGCCGTCTCGGCAGGGTCCCACGACGCCTCCAGAGGATTGGTGGTCGCGATCCCGGCAGTCTCCGTCATGCCGTAGCCCTGCCGGACTACGACTCCGGTCGTCTCGACGAAGCGGTGCACTGCCGGCAGCGGCACCGGGGCCGCTCCGACATTGATCCACCGCGTCGACGAGAAATCCCTGCTGCCGAGGTCGTCCCTGGACAGCATCGCGAGCAGCACCGGCGGAACGAGCGGAAGGCTCGTGATGCGTTCGCGCTCGATCGAGTCCAAGCAGTCATCCATGTCAAACCTGGCTCGCAGGTGCATGGTGCTTCCCGCGGCCAGCAGTACATTCATGACCACGTTGAAGCCGTATATGTGATAGAGCGGCAGGAACACGTAGCACTGGCCGCCCTCCTCGTACATCGAGTGCTTCGAAAAGAGCAGCTGACGGATTGCCGCAACCAGGTTGGCGTGGGTCAGCTCGATTCCCTTCGAGAAGCCGGTCGTCCCGCTGGAGTACGGCAGGAAGACGACGTCCCCCTCGCGATCGAATGCGATTCCGGGATCCGAGTCGGGTTCGTTCTCCCAGAGCTCGGGGCAAAGCTCGATGATGCGGCAGTCCGCAATGCTTTCCTTGCATTCCTGCAGGCGAGGGATCAGGCTTCGCTCGGCAAGCACAGCGGAAGCGCCGGAATTCGAAATCTGGTGCACCAGCTCCCTGCGCTTGTAGCTGGAGTTGAAGGGAGTGAACACGGCCCCGCTGGAAAGGATGCCGTACCCGGCTGTGACGAATTCCAGCGAGTTTGGGCTGAAGACTCCGACCACCGAGCCCTTGCCGTATCCGAGGGCCAGCAGGGCATTGGCGAGCTGGTTGGCGCGCCTGTGGTTCTCGGCGAAAGTCAGTTCCCGGCCCTCGCCGTCGACGACGAAGGTCTTGTCGCCGTAGGCGATTGCGGCTTCGCGAACGATGGACGGCACCGTCGCCCGCTCGGATGCGATCGTCTTGAGTGCCGAGTGGACAGGCTGCACGTCTCGGGGCAAGTCCAAATCTACCGCAAGGCTGCCGTCGCCCTTGGTCCTGCTATGGCGCTGTCGCCGCTTCGAGGCGGTCGAGCCACGCGTCGAACCAGTCGAGGAACTCCAGCTTTGACTCCTGCTGGGCGGGGCTCAAGGGGAAAGGCAAGGCCGGCCTGCCCAGACCTCTCCGCTCGGCGACCCATTTCAGCGCCCACGGATAGGGGAAACGCTGGAGCTGGTCGAGAAACTCGTCGTTGAAGCCCGTCGCGCGCGCGAAGGCAGGAGTGTCGCCCCAGGTGCGGAACAGCGCCGCGCTCATCTCGGGCACCACGCCGGCGGGCCCCGAAATGGCGCCGTCCACCAGGCCCTCCCGGAAGGATTCGGCCAGCCGGGCGTCGTGACCTTGGAGCCGCGCGCAGTCCAGCCCTTCACGGGTCAGCCTGCGCAGGATGTCCAGCGTTCCGCTGGAGTCCTTGATGCCAACGATGCCCGCTTCCGATTGCAACAATTCGGCGGCGAGGTCCTCGTGGATGGGACTCAGGAAGCCGGCGAGATTGTAGAGGATGACCGGGCCCCCGATCGCCCTTGCGGCCTCCCGGAAGTACTGCCCCAGCTCGTCATTTCCGTAGCGGTAGAAGTGGGGTCCAGGCAGTAGCACGGCGTCGGCCCCGGCCTCCAGTGCATGTTGAGCCAAGTCCACGGCTTCGGCAATCGTTGCGGCGCCGATGCCCGCGATCAGGAGGCCCCGTCCGCGAGCGACAGGAACTAGGCGCTCGACGATAGCCTTGCGCTGTTCCGGCGAGAGGTCGAAGTACTCGCCAGTGCCGCCGCCCGGCACGACCCCGCTCGCCCCGCGGGCCAGAGCGAAGTCCGCATTGCGTTCTATTGCTTCGAGGTCCACGACGCCCTCTGCGCTGCGCGGTGTCAGTAGCGCTGCGGCGACGCCTCGGAACTCGAACGGCATGCAGAGAGATTCTAGCGGAACGCTAGGCCCGGCACGCCGACCGTCCGCAAGGGGCACTCGCTGCGCGCCCGCCGGCCGGGAGAATTCCACGCGAGCGGGTCCGAGGCCGGTCCGATGCGAAGGATTCACGGCCTCGGATTCGCGCGTTCCTGATCGCTAGAGGGTTTAGAATCAAGTTTCGGAGGCAGAACCGCCATGAGACCGAGCCGAAGAGAATGGCTTCGTGCAGGCTTGCATGTCGCGGCAGTTCCGACAATGATGATGCCGCGCGCCAAGGCTTACGATATCGGGGAAATCGAGACCAAGCTGGCGGCAGGGGCCGGCATCGACGGAGTCACGAAGGATGACCTGCCGACGCCCTCGCTCCTGCTCGACCTAGACGCTTTCGAAGCGAACATCCGCCGCATGTCGGAGCATGCGAAGAGCGCGCAGCTGGACCTGCGGCCGCATGCGAAGACCCACAAGTGCTCGGAGGTCGCCAAGAGGCAGGTCGGGGCTGGCGCGCTGGGCGTGTGCGTCGCGACAATCCGCGAGGCCGAGGCAATGTCGGCGGCCGGTATCGGCGGCCTGCTGCTCACCTCCGAATCCGTCGGGGTCAACAAGATCCACCGTCTGGTTCGGCTCTGCCAGCGCAAGCCCGACACGATGGCGGTGGTTGACCACCCGGAGAACGCCACTGACCTCGATGAGGCCGCTGGCGAGGCCGGCGTGAAGCTCGGAGTGCTAGTCGACGTCGACCCTCTCGGGCGCCGCACGGGCGTCCCTCCCGGACCCGGTGCCGTTGCCTTGGCCGAAACCATCGACAAGCTGCCGAACCTGCGGCTCCGCGGCGTGCACGGCTATTGCGGGGCTTCCTCGCATGTCAAGGGATTCGAGGAGCGCAAGGAGCACTCCGAGAAGTACATGGGGCCCGTCATCGAGACGTTCGCGGCCATGCGCAGGAAGGGGCTCCCGGCCGAGATCATGTCCGGCGCCAGCACCGGGACCTACAACATCGATTCCGCGCTGGACGGCATGACCGAGCTGCAGGTCGGATCGTACGCCCTGATGGACGTGGACTACCGCATCATCGGCGGTCGCAGCGGCGACGTCTATGACGACTTCCGCAATGCGCTCCACGTGCTCGCGACCGTCATCAGCAAGAACCATGACGACATCGCCACCGTCGACGCCGGCCTGAAGGCGTTCGCGACGGACCGGAAGTTCGGTCCGGAAGTGGCGCGTCCGGGCGGGCTGACCTATGCTTTCCGCGGCGACGAGCACGGCGCCTTGACGCTGGCCGATGCCGAGCGCGAGATCAAGCTGGGGGACAAGATCGAACTCGTCGTGCCGCATTGCGACCCTAACGTCAACCTTTACGACCGCATGTATTGCGTGCGCGGCGACTACGTGCGCCAAGTCTGGAAGATTGATGCCAGGGGCCACATCTAGCGCCCGATGAACTCCGCGCCCCTCCGGCAAGCAGAGCTGCCGGGAATCCGCCCGCTGTACGCGGACCTGCTGCGCAACTTTCCGGGCGTGAGCCGGTTCTACGGTCGCCCGCCCTCGATCGAAGCGGCCCGCGCCGCCGTGTCCGAGATCCGCATCGAGCCCGCCCACCGGAAGCTTCTAGTCGACGAGCTCGCCGCGCAGAACCCGGACGGCGGCGCCGCGACGGACGCCAATCTCGACCTGCTTTCCCGGCCGGGAACGGCGGTCGTGGCGACCGGACAGCAGGTCGGAGTTCTCGGGGGCCCGGTCTTCACCCTCTACAAGGCGCTCACCGCCGTTCGCTGCGCCGAGGAACTGACAGCCGGAGGGGTGCCGGCCGTCCCGGTGTTCTGGCTTGCCACGGAAGACCATGACCTCGAGGAGGTCGATCACGCGTGGGTCTTCGGTCCGACGGCCGCTCCCCGCAAGATCCAAGCGGTTGCCCAGGGAACGCGCGGCGCCGCCGTCGGGGCGATCCGCGTCGCCGATGCGGGCATTGACGAGCTCGAGGCGGCTTGGGACGGTCTGCCGTTCGCGGCCGAGGCCACCCAGATCGCACGGGACTCCTACGGGTCATCGCCCGGGTTCGGGGAGGGATTCCGGACGCTGTACCGCCGACTGCTGGACCGCACGGGGATCATCTTCCTCAGCCCGATGAGCGCGGGCATCCGCAGTCTGGCGGCTCCCTTGGTGCGGCGGGCGATCGAGCGCGCGCCGGAACTCTCCGAAGCCTTGGTCCGTCGCGGGGGCGGTCTGCAGGCGGCAGGCTATCACCAGCAGGTCAACTTCCGGGATTCCGCCTCGCTGGTCCTCCTATTCGAGGATTCGGCCCGTGTTGCGCTGAAGCGGAAGAACGGACTCTACTGGGCGAACTCACGCTCTTACAGCCGGGAGGAGTTGCTGAAGCGGCTCGAGCAGGCCCCGCTCGACGTCTCTCCCAGCGCCCTCCTCAGGCCGGTCATGCAGGATTACCTGCTGCCCACGGCAGCCTTGGTCGCGGGGCCGTCCGAGGCCTCCTACCTGGCGCAGTCCTCGGTCCTGTACGAGGATCTGCTGGGACGCATGCCGGCAGTGCTGCCCCGGGCAAGCTTCACGGTGCTGGATGCAACGACCCGGAAGCTGCTGGGGAGGTACGGGCTCACTCTTCCGGAATGCCTGGTTGCCCGCAGGGAACTGGAGTCGGCAATTGCCGAGCGCGTCGTGCCGCAATCGCTGCGGGCCTCGGTCGAAGGCCATCGTTCGCGGATAAGCAAGGCTCTGGGGAAGATCGGGACGGACCTGAGCGACTTCGACCCGACCCTGGCGGCCAGCTTCGAAGTCTCTCAGCGCAAGATCGAGTACCAGCTCGAGAAGGTCGCGGCCAAGGTCTCGCGCGAGGCGCTGCGGCGCGATGCCACCGCACGACGCCACGCCGGACTGATTGCGGATTGGATCTATCCGCGAGGCAACCTGCAGGAGCGGGTGTATTCGGTGCTGCCGTTTGTGGCCAAGTTCGGGGATGGCTTCGTGGATCGCGTGCAGGCGGCCATCCGTCCTGGTGAGGACGAGCACGCCGTGCTCGACCTGTAGTCTGGATCGAGGGTCCCGCTCGGCGGCCTAGCTCGCGAGTTCGTACAGGGACTCCGAGACCGCCTGTGCTGTAGATGGTCCCGCTCCTACCAGCGGCAGTCGGGGCGGACCGCCATAAGAGCTGCGCTCGTCAAGCGCTCGTTTGAGCGCCGGCACTCCGTGGGCTGCAACAAGCCTGTCGAACACCAAGGCCCGCCGAACGAGGTCGCTTGCGGCAGACTTCTCGCGGGTCCGCACGGCCTCCTCGATCGAGAGCGCGTGGAACGGCACGACGGACGCGACAGCCAGCAGGGCTGCTCCCGTTCCCTCGGCGAGGCTGGCAATGGCAGCCTCCAAGTCGCGCGACATGAGAGCGAAGCCCTCCGGGCAGCCCCGGCGGGCTTCGTCGATCAGCGCCTCGGTACAGCCCTCGATTACGGCCCCTGCGATGGACGGATGCGCGCCAAGCGATGCCAGATCCTCCGGGCTGGCGATCGGCTCGCCCCCCTCATCGCGGAAGCCTGCCAGCACTGGCAGGCCGGCCGTGTCGGCGACCGAGCGGAAGAAGAGATCCCGGGTCTCCGCGCCCGGAGCGAGAACCGCCAGGCTTGGCGGCTCCACCAGCGCGGCCGCGCAGCCCGCGTCGGCGGCCGCCTTGCATTGCTCCCGGGCTTCGTGCACGCCGCAGCCGGAAATCGCCGCGATAACCTGCGCGGATTCCCCCGCGACTTCCGCCGCACGCTTCCAGAGCTGCGCCTTCTCCTCGGAGGTGACAAGCGCCCCCTCCCCCCATCGGTCGGCGACGACAAAACCCGACAGCTTCGTGCGCAGCAGCTGCGACAGGTTGAAGTCGAACTTCGACCAGTAGATCCTGCCGCGGTGGTCGAACGGGGTCGTGAGCGGAGCGTAGATGCCGCGTAAGCGCATCGGGGTGAAGAGCCCATTTTACAAGCCCGTATCCGGCCCGGCTCGAGTGCGCGGCGCGCAGCTGCCATCAGCCCTGTCTGCGCCTCCGCTCGTGGCTTCGCTGGCGGCGAGCCGCCAATCCCGCGAATTCGCGGGCTGACCCGCTTGCATCCGGGGATTCCTGTGCTAGTCTGCTTCCAGCAGGGTCCCATTGGACAGGGGACACAGAGGGGTAGATCAATGCAATCATCCACAACCGTACGTGTGATCGCATGCCTGCTTGTCACTGCCGTGGCCGCATGGGGGCAGGCCCAGGGCGGAGGGAACACTAGCGGCGGCACCACCACCGGAGGAACTGGTGGTCGGACCGGCGGCGGCCAGCAGGGCGGCGGCCAGACCCAGCAGCAGGACACCTACGGCAACACGAACCGCCAGAACGACCCGTTCGGACAGCAGCAGCAGGATCCCTTCGCCAACCAAATGCGGCCGCTGTACCTGCACGGCCGCGTGGTCACCGACGACGGAATTGCGCCGTCCGAGCCCGTGGTGGTGCAGCGTGTCTGCACGGGAAACACGTATCCCGAAGGCTACACGGACACCAAGGGCCGCTTCAGCTTCCAGGTCGGAGGCGACATCTCCATGCTGACCACGGACGCTAGCGTTTCCGGTGCGGGGATCGGCACGGGCGGGCTGAGCGGCGGCACCTACACCAATGACGGCGTCCGCCAGATCGGTCTGGGGCGTTACGATCTCAGCGCTTGCGTGCTCCGGGCCGAGCTGTCCGGGTACCGCTCGGACGACATCCAGTTGCGCATGTACAGCACGATGGGCAACAACGATGTCGGCGTGATCGTCCTCCACCGTCTCGACGGCGTGCTTGGCGATGTCGTAAGCGCGCTCACGCTGAAGGCGCCCAAGAACGCCATGAAGTCCTACCAGAACGGCCTGCGCGAGATGCGCAAGAAGAAGCCGAACTACAAGAAGGGGATTGCGCAGCTCGAGAAGGCCGTCGGCACCTACCCCCAGTTCGCTGCGGCCTGGGCTGCGATGGGCGACGCGAAGCTGGCCGTGAAGGACAGCGAAGGGGCCAAGCTCGCTTTCGGCAAGGCCGTCGAGCACGATCCGAAGTACCTCAAGCCCTACGAGCCGCTGATCCGCATGGCCGTCGACCAGAATGACTGGCAGGGCCTAGAATCCCTCGGCAGCGCCTACTTGGAACTCAATCCCGGATCCGGAAGCGTGCGGTTCTACACCGCCGTTGCCGCCCTGAACACCGGGAAGACCGAAAAGGCCGAGGAAATGGCCATGGCCATCCAGCAGGGGCAGGAAGCGAAGCAGTTCCCGCAAAGCTACCAGATCATGGGAATGGTCCACGAGCAGCGCGCCGAATTCGAGAAGGCCGCCGACCAGTACCGCTCGTTCGTCAATCTGAGCGGCGCGCCGCAATCGCAGAATGTCGAGCAGATCAGGCGCAAGCTGCACGAGTGGGAGATGCTCGGCGTGATTCAGAAGCCCGCCGCCGCCCCCTAGCGGCTCGGAGCCCGGTTCAGGCTTCGGCGCGCACCCAGCCGTGGGCTGCGTTATCGGGTTCGATCCCCTCGTCGCGGTACCCTGCGCGCATCCTGCTAATCGTGTCGGACTCGAACGAGCGGCGGGCCCCGTCCGGGT
Source organism: Bryobacterales bacterium (assembly GCA_965263255.1). Lineage (GTDB taxonomy): Bacteria > Acidobacteriota > Terriglobia > Bryobacterales > UBA6623 > VXMF01. The sequence continues at coordinate 2,487,805 of CBDHHA010000008.1, read as the reverse complement.
CGATCCCGTAGATCCTGGCGGCGTTGAGGCCGAAGATGCGCGCCTTGTCGGCGTCGGTGATCTTCGCGTATCCGAACTTCTCGCAGATCTCGTCGCTGATCTGGAATCGCTTGAACGCGTCGATGCACCATTGCGGCGAGCCCCACCACAGGCAGTCCGTGCCCCATAGCACGCGATCCGCTCCGTAGTGCTGGATGTTCTTGCCCATCAAGTGCATGCACATCACGGGGTGCGCGATCGCGAGGGTCCCGAACGCGCTGCCGATCTCACAGTAGACGTTATCCATGCCTGGATTCCGCCTCTTGATGTCCATCAGGATCTCGTGCCAGGCGAAGTCCCCGGTCGTGGGGTCGAAGAATGACGGATCCTCGAAGGCCGGCTCGGTCGGGCCGTGCTTGAGTGCGGAATGGTAGATGACGAACGTGATGTCCGGGTTGTCCAGGGCCGCTCGCTCGACGTCCGCCGGGCTCGCGAGGTGGCCGAAGCGGCGGGACTGGGATGCGTATCCCTTGTGCACGCTGACTGTCCTCCGGCCCAGCTTGCGGGCGACCTCGAAGAAGTACGCCGTCTCCTCGTCGTCCAGCCGGAAGCCGCGGCCGGTTCGGGCCGGGTCGAAGTGACAGTAGAGCTTCCACGAGCAGGTGCCGTACTCCTGGACCTCGCGCGTCATCTGCTCCTTCAGCAGGGCTCGGTCCTGCCGGTTGGTGGCTGCGTCCCAGTAATGATTCGGCGCGCAATTGCTCTGCGCGAGGGCGCGCGCGCTGCCCGCGAGGCTGTTGATGTCGTCCCTCCTGGCGGCCATCAGCCAGCTCGGCAGGATGCCGCCGCCCCGGACTTCCATTGGATCGATGGCGTCGCCCTTGGCCGCCATTTCCGCCAGAGCAGCCCTTTCCTCGGTCGGACTCCTCTCGCGCCCCGGCACGCCGGAGATGACCAGCATGTCGGTCTCCGAATCCAGGTACATTTCCTTGAAGAACGTTCCGAAGCTGTAGGCCTCCGCATCGTTGTCCAGGTCGACGCCGAGGCTCCGCATGAATCTGGAAGCCCGGAAATCCAGCGGGTATCCGTTCGTGAAGTGGGCCTGCACGTCGAAGATGAAGTGCTCCCCGGCCGGCCATTTCTCCTCGTACGCGGCAGGCTCGAACATTTCTTCCCTGTCCACGTCCCAGTAACGCTGGCCGTAGGCCTCGTTCGCGGACCAGAACGCGGTCGCGAGGCCCATGCTGGTCCGCATGAACTCCCGCCTGCCCAGGCCGACCCGCTTGGAATTCTCCGCGGCCAGTTCCCCGATGCGCTGCTCCCACCGGGCCTGGGCGCGGTTCTGCGGTCGCGGCCAGATCTCCTCGTTCGAAACGACTTGCGTCGGGATCGGGGAGTCCACGCCCCTCGCACGGTCACGCTGCCATTTGGGAATCCACACGACGATTCTTGCGCGCCCAGAGCCTGCCTGCGCGCGGGTGAAGGGACCCTGTGGGACGGTCCCGCAGTGCCAGTATCATAGTAATTCCGGCATAGACGCGGCTTATTCCCTACTGGAGCACATACGTTGCCTTACACCCCATTCCGAGCCAAGATCTCGGGCGTCGGCTGCTACGTTCCTCCGAACACTCTCACGAACCGGGACCTGGAGGAGATGGTCAACACCACTGACGAGTGGATCCTCACGCGGACAGGCATCGAGAAGCGCCACATCGCGCCCGAAGGCGTCGCGACATCGGACCTGGCCACGGAGGCGGCCCGCGAAGTGCTTGCCAAGACAGGCGTTCCCGCTGAGGAGGTCGAGGCGATCCTGGTCTGCACGGTGACCCCCGACATGCTGTTCCCGGCGACCGCCTGCCTCGTCCAGGACCGGATCGGTGCCAAGGGCGCGTGGGGGTTCGACCTCGTCGCGGCCTGTTCCGGCCTGCTCTACGGCCTTTCGACGGCTTCGCAGCTTGTCGCTTCCGGCAGCCACCGACGCGTCCTGGTGATCGGCGCGGACACCATGTCCCGCATCATCGACTACGAGGACCGGGCGACATGCGTTCTGTTTGGCGACGGAGCGGGCGCGTTCCTGGTGGAGCCGTCGACCGACGGCGAAGGCGGTCTGGTCGACTTCATCAACGAGGTGGACGGCTCCGGCGGGAAGCATCTCTCCATGCCGGCCGGGGGGAGCGCCCGACCGGCGACGCACGAGACCGTGGATGCCAAGATGCACTACGTCCATCAGGACGGGCGGCAGGTCTATCGTTACGCGGTGAACAAGATGTACGAGCAGTGCAAGGAATTGCTGGACCGCAACGGATACACCGCCGCCGACCTGGACCTGATGATCCCGCACCAGGCGAACCGTCGGATCATCACGGCTGCGGCGGACCGCCTGGGCCTTGCTCCCGAGAAGGCAATGATCAACATTGACCAGTACGGCAACACCACCGGCGGCACGATCCCGCTCGCGACGCGGGACGCGATCGCAACCGGCCGTCTCAAGAAGGGCGACCTGGTCCTCATGACGGCCGTGGGCGCGGGTTTCACGGCGGGAGCATCGCTGTGGCGCTGGAGCTACTAGCGGTTCCACCGGTCCGGATGCCCGCAGGCCTGTGCCCAGTCACCGTCGTGCGAAGGTGAGAGGAGAGCCGTGCTGGACCTTCTAATCCTTGCTGTCTTCTTCGCGCTGATCCTTGGCAGCGGGGTCATCGCCACGAACATCTACTGCCATTTCGCCTACAACCGCTGCGAGCAGTGCGGGTGCCTCAACGCTAAGCGTCGCGAAAACTGCAGGAAGTGCAGCGCGGAGGTCGGCTGAATCGCGGCGCGCCGTGCAATCACCCTAATCTCTAGTAAGATGGTAGGGATTAAGGGATGGACGTCTCTGTCAAAGGCGAATACGCCCTTCGCGCAGTGTTCGAGCTGTCCAGGCAGGGCACGCCGGAGCCCGTCAAGATCGCACGCATCGCCGAGAGCCAGAAAATCCCCCAGAAGTTCCTGGAGATGATCCTGGCCCAGCTCAAGCAGGGGGGCTATCTGAGTTCCAGACGAGGCTCCGACGGCGGTTACTTCCTGGCCCGGCCTCCGGACCAAATCACCGTGGGGGACATCCTGCGCCAGATCGACGGGCCCTTCCACCCGTCCAAGCGCCCGTTCGCGGACGAGCCCGTCGACTCGCCGTTCCCGGAGATGTGGAACCGTGTGGAGAGAGCGCTGTCTTGTGTTGTCGACCGCACCACATTCGCGGACTTGGTCGAGCGTTGGAAGCAAAAACGCTCCAAGCGCGTCCTAAACTGGCAGATATAGGCTGCGCCGCACGGGCGCGGGCACCGGAATGGCTCGGATATTCGACGACAACTCGCTCGCCATAGGGGGCACGCCGCTGGTCCGGCTCGGGCGGATCACCGACGGCGCGACGGCCAGCGTTCTGGCCAAGGTCGAGGCCCGCAATCCGGCCTATTCCGTGAAGTGCCGGATCGGTGCTTCGATGATCTGGGACGCCGAGCGGCGAGGTCTGCTGAAGCCGGGGATGGAACTCATCGAGCCGACCAGCGGGAACACGGGAATCGCGCTTGCTTTCGTGGCCGCCGCTCGCGGCTACAAGCTGAACATCACGATGCCGTCCAACTACAGCCTGGAGCGCCGGCGGGTGCTGAAGCTGCTGGGGGCCGGACTCGAGCTCACGGCCGAGGAGGATGGCATGTACGGCGCCGTGGAGCGGGCCGAGGAGCTGGTCCGGGAGAATCCCGGGCGCCTGCTGATGCTGCAGCAGTTCGAGAACGGCGCCAACCCTCGCATCCATTTCGAGACGACCGGCCCGGAGATCTGGGACGACACCGACGGGGACGTGGACGTGCTCGTTGCCGGCATCGGCACGGGCGGGACGATCAGCGGCATTTCCCGCTACTTCAAGAAGAAGCGGAACAAGCAGATTCTCAGCGTCGGCGTCGAGCCAGAGTGCAGCCCGGTCATCCGGCAGCACATGGCCGGCGAGGAGCTTCAGCCGGGCATCACCGCGATCCAGGGCATCGGCGCCGGATTCATTCCGGACACGCTGGATCTCGACGTGGTCGACCGCATCGAGGCCGTGTCCGACGACGAGGCGGTCGAGTACGCCCAGCGCCTTGCACGGGAGGAGGGCCTGCTCAGCGGCATATCCTGCGGTGCCGCGACTGCAGTGGCGTGCCGTCTTGCGCGGGAACCCGAGTTCGAGGGCAAGACGATCGTCACGATCCTCCCCGACGCAGGCGAACGCTACATGAGCAGTTCGCTGTTCAACGGAATCGGCTGACCATGCGAGTCGGGTAGTGTGAGCCTGGCGATGGAACTGGTCCGAATCGAGCCTCCGAGTCGCGATGTCGGCCGGCTCCCTCCGTGGCTCCGCAAGCCAGGAACGGACTTCCGCGCCCTGCACGAGATCAAGGCCGAACTGCGGGAGCGCGGATTGCACACCGTGTGCGAATCGGCGCGCTGCCCGAACATCCACGAATGCTTCGCGCGCAAGGCGGCCACGTTCATGATCCTGGGAAACACGTGCACCCGCACGTGCGGGTTCTGCGCCGTGCCCCAGGGCGTGCCCGGCAGCCTCGCGCCGGACGAGCCCGCGATGGTCGCAGAGATGGCTGCCCGGATGGAGTTACGGCATGTCGTGATCACCAGCGTAAACAGGGACGACCTGCCGGACGGAGGGTCGGCGCATTTCGCGGCGACGGTGCGCGCGGTCAAGTCGGCGCTGCCCGCTGCGCGGGTCGAAGTGCTGGTTCCTGATTTTCTAGGCGATCACGACGCGGTGGCAAGGATTCTCGACTCCGGCTGCGATGTGTTCAATCACAACATGGAAACCGTGGCCCGGCTCTATGCGAGAGTCCGGCCGCAGGCAGTCTACAGCCGGTCGCTCGGCGTCCTCGCTTTCGCCAGTCTGCGAGCCCCCGGAATCCTGACCAAGTCCGGTCTCATGGTCGGCCTCGGCGAGACGCCGCCGGAGGTTCAGACCCTACTGAGGGATTTGCGCTCCGCAGGCACTGAAATCGCGACCGTCGGGCAGTACCTGCAGCCGAGGAAGCGGCGCTTGCCCGTGGCGGAGTACGTCCGGCCAGAGGTGTTCGACGAGTATCGGTCGTACGGCGAGACCCTCGGCTTCCGCGCTGTGTTCAGCGGGCCCCTCGTGCGGAGTTCGTACATGGCGGATTCCGTCGAGGCGCAGGCGCTGGATCATCGATGAGTAGCGTTCTCCGACGGACTGCGGCCGTGCCCGTTGCCGCGGCCCTGCTCTCGGGGCTCCTGCAGGTGCTGGTGTTCCCGCGATTCTCGTGGGAATGGCTGGCTCCGGTTTGCCTGTTGCCGCTGCTGCTTGTGATCGGCGAGCAACCCGCCAGGCGGCGCTTCCTTCTCGGCTGGCTCTCAGGCAGCGTCTTCTGGGGAGGGACGTGCTACTGGATCTTTCCCGTGATGCGGGACTACGCTTCGATTGCGCCGCCCTTGGCCGGGCTGCTGTTCGCCGCGTTCTTCGCAGTCAAGGCCCTGCATGCCGGGGTGTTCGCGCTTGCGGCTGGTCCGCTGCTCCGCCGAGCCTGGGCCGTTCCGGCCCTTGCCGTACTTTGGGTCGGCATAGAGGGCAGTCACCAGTACATTTTCTTCACCTGGCTGCAACTGGGCAACGCGGCGATAGGGTTTCCGCTGCCGCAATTGCTGCGGCTCGCGCCTTGGACCGGCATCTATGGCCCCTCGCTCGTCTTCGCTCTGGCCAATGCCGCTATCGCGGTGGCTGTGTTGAGCCGGTCCGCACGTCCCCTGCTCGCCTTGACACCCGTGCTCGGGGTCTTCCTGCTCCCGCCGCTGCCGCCTCCGGGGGGTGGTAGCGAGACGGCGCGTCTCATTCAGCCCAATGTCCATCCCGATCTTGTTCGCGGTGGGTGGGTGGCCAGAGAGGGCACGGCGCACCTGCAGCGGATGCTCGACATGTCCAAGGCCCCGCCGGATGAGAGCCGCCCTTCCTTGGTTGTCTGGCCCGAATACCCGGTCCCCGCCTATTACTTCGATGACCCTGCAGTGCAGGCTTATTTCGAGCGCGTGGCACGGGAGTCAGGAGCGGCTCTGATCTTCAATACGATCTCTTTCGAGGATGGCGACCGGGAACGGCCGCGGAATTCGTCCGTCACGCTCGATCGCGACGGCAGCCGCCTGTCGGAATACTCCAAGATCCATCTCGTGCCGTTCGGCGAGTTCGTGCCCTGGCCGTTCCACCATTTCGTCGAGAAGGTCACGCTGCAGGCCGGTATGTTCCGGCCCGGCACCGCGATCTCCGTGGCGGATCTCGACGGCAGAGGCGTCGCCACCTTCATCTGCTACGAATCCGTCTTCGCCCGTTCCATTCGCAAGTTCACGGCCAGCGGCGCAGAGCTCCTGGTGAATATCTCGAACGACAGCTGGTACGGCCGCAGCGCGGCCCGCGAGCAGCACCTCTTGATCGCGCGGATGCGCGCGGTGGAGAACGACCGCTGGATCCTCCGGGCCACGAACGACGGAGTCACTTCGGTGATTGGCCCGTCGAGTGCAATCGAGGCTTCGCTTCCGTCCTACCGGCAGGGAAGTCTCGATGCGCCGTTCGACTACCGGTCCGGACACACCGCATTCGTGAGGTTCGGGGAATGGCTCTGGTGGCTTAGCCTGATCAGTGCCGTTGCTCTCGTGCTCGAGCTAGGACGCTCCATGCGGCGCCCGGGCCAGGCAGGCCGGGGCGGTCCGATAGCCAAGTAAGGGGGGCCGGCGAGTCGAGATGAGAGCCCACGCTCGCGTCGCGGCTTCCCCCTGGCTGTCTGCGATAATGGGAGCCATCTGAACGTGGCCATGATCCTCGACGACCTGCAGCGACAGTTCGAGAGCGCCCGAGCCCGAGCTCGAGTGATTCGGGGGTATCTTTGACGCTGCTGACGGAAGGAAGAACCTCTCAAGGATCGAGACGCAGATAGCGGATCCGTCGTTCTGGAGCGACTCGGCGAAGAGCCAGTCGGTACTGCGGGAACGCAAGCGCCTGACCCGCGTCATTGAGACGGACGAGGAGATCGAGAATTCGGTCTCCGAAATCGAGGCCTATCTGGAGCTTGCCGGCGAGGGCGAGCCTGTCGAGGACGAGTGCGCCGCGACCCTGGGCGACTTTGCAGCTCGCTTGGAGCAGATCGAGACCGAGTCCCTGCTTGCGGGAGAGCACGATGGGTCCAATGCCATCGTGACCCTTAACGCCGGAGCCGGCGGCACCGAGGCGCAGGACTGGGCGCAAATGCTGCAGCGAATGTATCTTCGCTGGGCGGAGCGACGCGGCTTCAAGAGCGAGGTCTCCGACTTCCAGCCAGGCGAGGAGGCCGGGATCAAGTCGGCGTCCCTGATGATCAAGGGCGAGAACGCCTACGGTCTCATGCGTTCCGAGGTGGGAGTCCATCGGCTGGTGAGGATCTCGCCATTCGATTCCAACGCCCGCCGGCACACATCGTTCGCCTCGGTCTTCGTGTATCCGGAGATCGAGGATGACATTGAGATCGACATCCGTCCGGACGACCTGCGGATCGACACCTACAGGGCGAGCGGTGCTGGCGGCCAGCACGTGAACATGACGGATTCAGCCGTCCGCATCACGCATCTCCCCACAGGGATCGTCGTCCAGTGCCAGAACGAGCGCTCCCAGCACAAGAACAAGGCTACCGCCATGAAGATGCTGCGGGCCAGGCTGTACGACTTCGAGATGCGGAAGAAGCGATCCGAGGCCGACAAGATCGAGGCTGCCAAGCTCGGAATAGACTTCGGGAGCCAGATCCGCAACTACGTGCTGGCACCGTACCGGCTGGTCAAGGACTTGCGCAGCCAGCTGGAATTCGGGGACGTCGACCGTGTGCTGGATGGGAATCTGGACCCGTTCATGCATGCCTTCCTCGTGTTCGAGAAGACCGGCAAGACAGTCGCCGAAGCTGCCTGATCGCTCCGGACCGCCGGCCGCTTGCGTGCCGAATTCGCAGACGACTGCCACGGACCCGCATTGGGGCTTGCCTTCCCGCCGGTCGACGTTTTCCAATGTAGCCATGCGTACTGCCTTGGCTGTGATCTGCTCCCTGCTTGCCCTTGCTGGCCTCGCGAGCGCCGGCGTCGTGAACGTAGAGGTGTCCGCGCGCGATGCGGTCCTAGACGGCAAGGCCTTCGGGCTGGCTGGCCCTTACGAGCGGATCACCGGAACGATCCGCTTCGCCGTTGATCCAGCCAATCCGGCCAATCGAATCATCACCGACATCTCACGCGCCCCGCGCAACCCCAGCGGAGAGGTCGAGTTTTCCTCCGAGTTCTACCTCCTCAAGCCTGTCGACATGGGCCGGGCGAATGGCGCGGTTCTGTACGAAGTCTCGAATCGCGGCCGCAAGGGGATGCTGAGCTTCTTCAACCTAGCGGCGGGGAGCCTCGATCCGCGCGAGCCGGACCACTTCGGCGATGGCTATCTGATGGAGGAGGGCTACACGCTGCTCTGGCTCGGCTGGCAGTTCGATCCGCCGCTCCGCCCGGGACTGCTCCGGCTCCAGACCCCTGTCGCAACCGAGAACGGGACCAAGATCCGTGGCCTGGTCCGCAGCGACTTCGTCGTGTCTGACCGCGTGTCCACGCATTCTCTGGCCGACCGGAGCCATGTTCCCTACCGTGTTGCCGACCCGGAGGCCCCGGAGAATGTCCTGACCGTACGCGACGCTGCCGACGGCAAGCGCCAGGCCATTCCCCGTGACCGCTGGAAGTTCGCACGCATGGAGAACGGCAAGGCCGTCCCCGGCGATGGAACTGTCTGGCTCGAGGGTGGATTCGAGCCCAACCGGATCTACGAGGTTGTCTACGTCTCCGAGGATCCTCCCCTCGTCGGCTTAGGCCCAGCGGCGGTGCGAGACGCGGTCTCCCATTTGAAGTACGAAGGTTCCGAGCCGCTCGGCATCCCCAGCGGGGCAGTCGACCGAGCGATCGCATTCGGGATCTCGCAGAGCGGGCGATTCCTGCGCACGTTCCTGTATTACGGGTTCAACAGGAACGAGGACGACCGGATCGCGTTCGACGGTGTGATGTCGCATGTCGCCGGCGGCGGCCGTGGCAGCTTCAACCACAGGTTCGCGCAGCCGTCCCGGGATGCCCATCCCTACATGAACTTCTTCCACCCGACCGACATCTTCCCGTTCACTGGCAGGGCCCAGCTCGATCCCGAGACCGGGCGCGAGGATGGAATCCTGACTCACCAGATGGAGAGGAAGTACTGGCCGAAGGTCTTCTACACGAATTCGTCCTACGAGTACTGGGGGCGTGCCGCGTCACTGATCCACACCGACATTCACGGCAAGCGAGATATCGAGCCGTTGGACAATGTCCGCGCGTTCCTGCTCTCTGCGGCCCAGCACGGCCCGGGCTCGTTCCCGCCCCGGATCACTATCGGCCAGCAGAAGGCCAATCCGCTCGACTTCCGCTGGGCGATGCGGGCGCTGCTGGACGCCATGAGCCGTTGGACAGGGGAAGGCAAGGAGCCGCCGGAGAGCCGGTTCCCTCGCATCGCCGATGCCACCCTCGTGCGGCCCGATGAGCTCGGCTTCCCGAGCATACCCGGCGTGAACTTCTCCTCGCGGGCACACAGGGCGTACCGTGTCGACTACGGGCCCGGATTCGTCAAGGAGGGCATCGTGACTCAGGAGCCGCCGGCCGTCGGCAAGCCCTTCCCCATCCTCGTGCCGTCAGTCGACAGCGACGGGAACGAGGTCGCGGGGGTGCGCATGCCCGATTTGCAGGTGCCTCTCGCAACGTATACCGGCTGGAACCTGTTCAATGAGCGATCCGGCCCCACCAACGAGATCTCGAGCATGGCCGGTTCGTACATCCCGTTTCCGCGGACTCGCGCCGAACGGGAGGCCACTGGCGACCCGCGTCCGTCGATCGAGGAACGCTACGCCACCCGGTCCGAATATCTCGGGCGCGTTGCGCAGGCCGGCTTGGCCTTGATTGACGAAGGGTTGCTCCTGGATCGGGACTTGCCCGCTATCGTCCGCAAAGCGGCGACCCATTGGGACTACCGCATGTCGGGCGCGGCCGGCCCCTGATCGCTCCGTTGATCGTCACCGTGCTCTACGCCGGTCGACAGGTGCGCGTGCCCGGCTAGAGCCATTTGGCGGTTTCCGCACTGCAGCGCCCGGCGGAATGGCCAGCGGTCCTTGGCTTGGAGTTCGTAGGCGGGGAGAGCAGCCCGCATCAGGCCCAGCTCGCAATGGTTGGCCCGCTGGTCGAAGAAGTGGCCTGCTTCATGGGCCGCGACGCGCGCCAGCGCCCTGCCGACGGCATTAGCGTTGTTTGGCTCCCCGAGATACCGGACCACCGGCCCGTAGTAGACCCGCAGTTCGGGGACGATGCGGTCTCCGTCCCGGTAAGCAAGCCCGAGAACGCCTCCCAGCCCTGCCGGGGGCTCCGCCCTCACCCCGAGGCGGACCTTCCTGTCGCTACCGGAGCAGCTCGCGAACTCGACTCCTGCCACTTGGCCACCGAGGAGGGCTTGGAACTCCCTGTGCATGGCGCCCCGAACAGGCGGGCCTAGCAGGGACTCTGCGTCGTCCACGCAGAGCCGCCACTCCGTTCCCAGCACTGCGGGAGCGGCGAGGAGAAGGGTCAGGCTGGCAACCAGCTTAATCATTTCTTAATCTGCTTAATAATATTGCAACATTTGGCCCCCGTCAAGCTGGACCTGTCGGAGAGCTTCCACCCGTGCCCGCCGACCATGCAGCCCTGTGCACCGCCAAGGCACCATGAGCGGGTGATCCAACCGAGTCTCATTAGGTGCAATACGGAGACATGTACGGCATGGCAACTGAAGCTGTTGCAGCACCTACGTTATGCTGTCATGTCACGACGTTTTTCGTGTCCCAGTACCGAATCGGTGATCGAGGGAGGGTGACCAGGCAGGCAAGCACGGCAGAATGCTGACCGCCACCTTGGGGCGGAGCCTCAATCTGGGCCAGTGCGGGTACGGGCGTGGCCTCGTGCTCCTCGTCAAGCCGTCCCCGACGACATGCGGTGGGTCTCGGGCCGTTCATCTGCGGCCAGTTAATGGGTTCTTGGGGCTTGACCCTGTCCGCCTAGTGACGCTGGCCAATCTTTGGTTGGCCCGTATGGTGGTTCAGCCAAGGACTATCGTGCGCCGCTCGGTTCTGACAACTGACCGAGCGACATCGAAGGCATTCGCCATGGACGTAGGACGTGAAGCGTCCCGGACGCAGCCCAGTGGGCTTCCCCGTCTCGCGGGTGCGCACATCCGGCTAATCGTACATTCCTGCAGGCAACCCGACAAGGGACACGACTGCGAACTCCCACAGCAGGGCACACATCTAAATCCACATGGCAATCACAGTCTTCAAGGACAGTTCCTACAATCTGTCCACGCTGCTCGAGGAAATTGACCGGGGCGAGATCGCTCTGCCGGACATCCAGCGTCCCTTCGTCTGGAAGGCGGCCAAGGTCCGGGATCTCTTTGATTCGATGTACCGTGGCTTCCCAGTAGGCCACCTGCTCTTCTGGGCGACCGGTGCTGAGATGGGTGCCCGCAGAATCGGGACGCATGCGCATGAAGCTGCCCCTCGTCTCATGATCGTGGACGGCCAGCAGCGCCTGACCAGCCTCTACTGCGTGCTGCTGGGAAAGGATGTGATTCGCGAAGACTATACCTCCTCGCGGATTCGTATCGCGTTTCGCCCGCGGGACGCAAGTTTCGAGGTGGCCGATGCAGCTGTGGTCAAGGACCCAGAGTTCATCGCCGATATCTCGATTCTTTGGGTCGGAGGCAGTCGAGCCAAGAAGGTGCGCGCTTTCCTAGATCGCCTTCAAGCAGCTAAGGGTCAGATCGCAGAGCATCAGCGAGACGACCTCGAAGAGGCGATCGACCGGCTCTACGACCTGCGCAACTACCCCTTCAAAGTCTTGGAATTGGGGCCAAAAGTAGATGAGGAACAGGTCGCAGACGTTTTTGTGCGAATCAATAGCGAGGGGGTCCGTCTCAGTCAGGCTGACTTCATTCTCACGCTGATGTCGGTGTGGTGGGAGGAGGGTCGCACGCAATTGGAGACCTTCGCCCGAAATGCCAGGCTCCGGCCGCAGGGACCGTCTCCGGCAAACCCATTCATCGAGCCATCGGCGGACCAAATGCTGCGCGTTGTTGCAGGCCTCGCCCTCCGGCGCGGCCGGCTTCGATACGTCTATCAGGTACTTCGAGGCAAAGACCTGGAGACCGGCGAAATCTCGACCGAGGTCCGGGAGAAGCAGTTCGCGAGCCTGCAGCAGGCTCAGGCAGAGACTTTGTCCCTGACCAATTGGCACGAGTTTCTCAAAGCTGTCCGTCGTGCCGGCTACCGAAGCCGATCGATGATTAGCTCGCAGAACAACCTGATGTTCTCCTACCTGATGTACCTAATCGGACATCGGGACTACCAACTCGACCGCAGGGCCCTCCGCGAAGCGATCGCTCAATGGTTCTTCATGACTTCTCTCACTGGTCGATACACGGGGAATTTCGAGAGCCGGGTAGAGCAGGACCTCAGTCGCATCGTCGAAGCGAAGTCAGGGGACGAGTTCGTTGCAAAGCTGAATGGGATCATCAATACGGCGCTCACTCAGGACTATTGGACGATCCAGCTCCCAAATTCGCTTGAGACGTCCTCGGCCTACGGACCGACACTGTTCGCCTACCACGCAAGCCTGGTTCTGCTCAATGCACGGCCGCTGTTCTCGCCGGTTGAACTGGGCGAGCTCTTGGACCCATCGACCCACGCTCCTCGATCGGCAATCGAGCGCCACCATCTATTCCCAAAGGCGTACCTAACTCGGATCGGGATCGACAGGACGGTACTGCGGAACCAGATCGCCAACTACGCTTTCGTGGAATGGCCTGACAACGCGATGATCGGTGACTCGCCCCCTAGCGAGTATTTCCCTCCCCTCTTCGCGAAGCTCTCCCCGCAGGAGCGGAAGCGAGCTCAGTTCTGCCACGCTCTTCCGGAGGGTTGGGAGCAGATGGACTACAGCGAGTTTCTTCAGCAGCGGCGTCTGCGTATCGCCGATGTCGTTCGAACGGCCTTCAACCAACTCCGCGACGGCGAGCTTCCCGAGGAAAGGGGGTTGCTCCCATCGGTGGCTCCTGTGCCCGAATGGTCCGTAGAGGATCTACTTGCAGAAATGGAGACGGACAGGGTCGAATTCAAATCGTCTGCGTACTACAGCTACAAGCCGGACGTGCCAGAAAGGGTCATCACTGAGTCCGTGGTCAAGACTGTCGCGGGCTTCCTCAACGCCGTTGGTGGCACCCTCGCGATCGGCATTGCTGACGACGGCGAGATCCTCGGGATCGAGCCGGACCTGGAAATGAAGAACCTAGACGCGGACCGATACGTAAACTCACTCACGAGCGCGATCGAGCGCTCACTCGGGCCCCTGGCTTCGACGATGGCGAGGATTCGGCTGCAAGTTGTTGAGGACGTTCAAGTTGCTTTGGTGCATGTCAGTCCATCTCCTGAGCCAATCTATGCCAAGGTTTCGAAGGGGCCCCGGACATTCTTCGTCCGGGTGAACAACGCGACCCGGACCTTGGATGGTGCCGATCTTGTTGGCTACGTCAACCAGCAATGGGCTCAGGCGCCCATTCGTTTGCCCTATTGAGGTGCAAACCTCCACCCGCTTGCGCCGAAATCCTTGGCGAGGCAATGACGTGGGGCTGTCCGCCGGTCGCGGTAAGGGATGTGCCAGTCGTAGCGGCCCGCAGCCGTCGGCTACTGTCGGCCACGAGAAGCGCCGGTCCAAGAATTGGGCAGCATTCGCACCGACGGCTGCCGATTCGAGGCAGGGAAGTCCAGCCTCCGCGGCATGGACCCGGCCATACAGGCAATCAGGGCCGTACCGTCGAACTTGGATGCTCGGGCCGGGCCCGGTCGTCTCGTAGCGCCCGGACTAGTCCGCTGCGAAGCGGTTCCGGCGACGCCAGGTGATCCAGCCTAGGCCAAGAGCCACGCCGAAAGGCGGGATTGCCAGGGCAACAATTCCGCGCTTGAGGGAATCGATTGCACGGCCCTTCTGAAACCCAGCCGTTTCCCGGCACATTGAGCACCCCTGGCCCGGTGCGACCGCAGGGGCTGAGAGCAGAAGTGCCAGCGCGAACAGGGCGCAGAGCGGCCCGCGAGATCGCACGGCCGCAACTGCCCGGCAAGTCACGGTCGCAGATCGACCAGCCGGAAGCTGTCCGGGAAGAAATAGCCGCACATGATCAAGATACACGCCGCGGCGGGCACGACAACGATCCAGGAGAGCAGCGGATGATCGAACTTCAGGTGCATGAAGCAGGCCATGATCATCGCAGCCTTGATCAGCGACAGCACCATCAGGATCACCAGCATCCAGATGGCTGCCGCGATCTGCACGTACGCCAGAACAACCTCCAGCGCGGTGAATGCGAGCAGTCCGATCCAGATCTTGTTGAATAGCGGGAGGTGGACGTCCTCGTACTCGGGATCCTCCGGAACGACGATGGGCGCCGCCCCCCCGTCAGCTTTGCCCGCCGCCAGCGCCGGATAGAAGCGCCACGCGAGGTAGCCGAAGGCCGTTACTCCCATAAGCGCCGCGAACAGCGTCATGAAGAGGTTGTCAAGAGTGGAGGTGAGCGTGCCGTGAGCCACTTGGACGCCGGCGACGTAGAAGCCCCACGCGCCCAGCGCCAGGCAGAAGAGATAACCGATCAGGGATAGCAGCATGGCGTTGTGTCTCGCTTAGTCGACGGCCGTGGAAAGCAGGTAGATCAGCGGGAAGACGAACATCCAGACCAGATCCACGAAGTGCCAGTAAAGGCCCGCTACTTCCACGTCCTCGGGAACCCACTTGCCGCGCCGGTACCCGAGCGCGACAAGGCCTAGGTACGCCACGCCGGTGATGACGTGGAACATGTGCAGGCCGGTGATCAGGAAGAATGTCGCGCCGAACAATGGCGTGCCGTAAGGATTGCTCCACGGGTACATCTGCTCGTCGCGCATGAGGTGCAGCCACTCGTACCCGTGCAGCACGACGAAGGTCGCGCCGAGTACCGCCGTAGCCCAGATCCACTTCACGGCCTTGCGCCTCGCTCCGTGGTGGGCGGCCGACACGGCGTACACCATGGTCAGGCTGCTCGACAGCAGCACCAGCGTCATCACCGTCGAGAAGACGATGGACGGGAAGAAGTGGAACGGCGTCGGCCAGTCATTCGCGTACCGCACGTAGCTGTACGCCACCAGCAGCGCCGAGAACGTCAGCGAGTCCGAGATGATGAACAGCCACATCCCGAATTTCTTGTGGCCCACGGCCAGGGGCGTCCCGCCCCCTTGCCATGTCGGTGCGGCCAGTGCGGCCGAGTGCGCTTCCGACATCCGCTTACCTCCAGAACAACAGCAGTCCCAGGATGTAGATCCAAAGGACATCGAGAAAATGCCAGTACAGGGCAGCCGCCTCGACGGCCGCCTCGCGCGTGGGCCACGCCGTCCCGGCCCTCACGCGCGCCCAGATGTAGCCCAGGCTGGCCACGCCGCCGAGCAGGTGCAGGCCGTGCCCGGCAGTGAGCAGGTAGTAGAACGAGTTCGCCGGGTTGTCGGCCAGGTAGATCCCCCTCGCCGCGAGCTGCTGCCAGCCCAGGACCTGACAGGCCAGGAAGCCCAGGCCCAGCACGGCCGAGAGATTCACCCACAGCCGCAGCCGGCCTTCCAGACTGCTCCACATTGCCTTTCGGGCCTTCTCGATGGTCAGGCTCGATGCAAGTAGGACCGCCGTGCTGACGTAAAGCACCCCAGGCAGGGCGAAGGGCTGCCAGTCCCCGGAAAGGCCCTCTCGCACGATCATCGCGCTCGTGAGCGCAGCGAAGAACATGACGATTGCGCCCATGCCGACCCACACGGCCAGCTTGTAGCGCTGCACCACCCGGTCGCCCGGTCCCGGGCTGCCCCATCCGCCGCTCGGCTCGGGCGGGAGCGTTACGAAGCCCCCTCCTCCGGACTGCGGGCCGGAGGGAGCTTGCGTAGGTGCGATCGTCGCTGCCACTAGCTAGTCCCCGGAAGCCGGCTGCGTGCCGTAGACAGCCTTGTCGTCATTGCACTGCATTGCGAAGTCACGCTTGGCGCCGGGCAGGCTGAAGTCGTACGAGCCGCGGTACACGTGAGGAACCTTGCCGCCGAAGTTGTCGTGCGGCGGGGGCGTCGGAATGGCCCACTCGAGGGTCGTGGCCTCCCACGGGTTGTCCTCGTTGCACGGCGCGCCCTTGAACAGGCTCCGCAGGAAGTTGTACAGGAAGAGGAACTGCGCCAGGACCGTCAGGATCGCTGCGACGGTGATGAACAGATGCAGGCCCTCGGCACCGGTGGTGCCGAGATAGTCCACTCCCGTGATCTCCGCGTATCGCCGGGGATGCGGCAGCAGGCCGAGATAGTGCATCGGCCCGAAGATCGCGTAGACGCCGACGAACGTCATCCAGAAGTGGATCTTGCTGAGCCGCTCGTCCATGAACCGGCCGAACATCTTCGGGAACCAGAACGTCAGTCCGGCAAACATCCCGAAGATGGCCGCGACGCCCATGATCAGGTGGAAGTGGGCCACCACGAAGTAGGTGTCATGGAAGAAGAGATCGATGGTCGGCTGGCCGAGGAAGATGCCGGACAGCCCGCCGGACACGAACAGGGACACGAACCCGATCGAGTACAGCATCGGCGAGTCGAACCGGATCTTGCCGCCCCACAGCGTCCCGATCCAGTTGAACGTCTTGATCGCCGACGGCACGCCGATGCACATGGTCAGGATCGAGAACACGAATGCCGAGTACGGGCTCATGCCGCTGACGAACATGTGATGTCCCCAGACGACGAAGCCCAGTCCGCCGATCGCCGCGATCGCCATCACCATGGCCTTGTAGCCGAAGACCGCCCTGCGGGCGAACGTTGCCAGCACGTGGGAAGTGACGCCCATGCCCGGCAGGATCGCGATGTACACCTCGGGGTGGCCGAAGAACCAGAACAGGTGCTGCCACAGGATCGGAGAGCCGCCCGAATGATCGATCACCTTGTCGCTGACCACCAGTCCGCCGGGCACGAAGAAGCTGGTTCCCACGTTGCGGTCCATGAGCAGCAGGATCCCTGCCGACAGCAGCACGCCGAACGCCAGCAGGCCGAGGATCGCCGTGACGAACCAAGTCCAGCAGGTCAGCGGCAGGCGCATCATCGTGAGGCCCTTCGCACGCAGGTCGAGCGTCGTGACAATGAAGTTGAGCGCGCCGAGGAGCGAAGCGATGCAGAAGACCGCGATCGATGCCAGCCAGAGATCCTGGCCGATGCCCTGCACGGTCGATTCGGGGACAGCGCTGAGCGGCGGGTACCCGGTCCATCCGGTCATGGGCGCGCCGCCCTCGACGAAGAACGCGGCCATCAGCAGCAGGAACGACACGAAGGTCGTCCAGAAGGACAGCATGTTGAGCCGCGGGAACGCCATGTCCGCGGCACCGATCTGGATCGGCAGGATGTAGTTCCCGAAACCGCCCTGCGGGGCGGTGGTCAGGACCATGAACACCATCACGGTGCCGTGCATCGTGAGCATGGCCAGGTAGAATTCCGGCGTCATCACGCCGTCCGGAGCGCCGACCGGGAACAGCTGGCCCAGCAGCGGGATCGGCGTCTCCGGCCAGACCAGCCGCAGGCGGACGAGCAGGCTGAGGCCCATCCCGACAAAAACCGCGACCATCGCGAGGAGCAGGTACTGGATGCCGATCACCTTGTGGTCGACCGAGAAGATGTACTTCCAGATAAAGCTCTTCGGCTCGGGGTGGCGGTGCACCTCGGTGTATTCGGCGACTTCCGGTGAAACCTGAACTTCGGTCATGTACTCAATTCCTCAACGCTCGCGCAGGGGTGTCTCTCAGAAGAGGTAGGAGGCCTGCTCTTCGATCCAGGCCTCGTACTCCTCCTGGCTGACCACATGCAGGAAGCTTCGCATCTTGTAATGGCCCAGCCCGCACAGTTCGGAGCAGACGATCTCGTAGGTGCCTTCCTTCTCCGCCTTGAACGCCAGCTTGCCCACCAAGCCGGGGACCGTGTCGAGCTTGATGCGCAGTTCGGGAACGAAGAAGTTGTGAAGGACGTCCTTCGACTTGAGGACCACTTCGACTTCCTTGTTCACCGGAACACGCATTTCCGGCACCATGATGTCGTCAGCGCCGCCGGGCGCGCTGCGGTCCAGGCCGACCGGGTTCCCCGCTGCGTCGTCGATCAGGCTGATGTCGGTAGGCCCGAACTCGTTGTCGGCGCCTGCGTAGCGCATGTTCCAGACGAACTGCTGGCCTGTCACTTCCACGACCAGGCGGTCCTCCGAAGGTGCCATCGTTCGCTGGTCGATGAATCGTGTCTCCGCCCAGACATTGAAGCCGTAAAGGGCCAGGCCCACGAAGATCACGGCAGCGGCCACCGTCCAGAGCACTTCCAGCCTGTTGTTCCCGTGCATGTCGGATGCCGGCTCGTCGGTCTTCCGGCCGTACTTCCAAACCGTGTAACCGAGTGCCGCCTGCGCGAGCAGGAAGATGATGCCCGTGAACACGAGCGTGAACATGAAAGTGCTATCGATCTCGCGGCCGAGTGCGGTGATCGGCTCCGGCATCCACCACGTCTGAGTGATGAAGGGAAGCGACATCGCCACCGTGACCGCCCAGACAACGATTGCTAGCAGTAGACCCATGGAAGGCTCAGACCTCGTTCAGTGAAAGTGGGCGAGGAACTCTACCGCCGCGTGCCCTTCGAAAGCCCCGGGGGTGCGCCCTGAGAAGGTTCATTGTAGCAACACAGCCGGCTCGGAATCAGCGGCCGGTGCCCTCGGGTGGCGACGGTGCCCGAGGCCTCCGCTTGCGGGATCGGTCGGCCGGCGTCCCCTAGGGAACGGAGCCGCGGTCGGCGCCGCCCTGGAGCTTACGCAATTCGTCCACGACCGCGTCGGGTCCCCATTCGCGGTATAGCTGCGACAGGCGCTGTTCCTCGGCCGAAACCGGAATCGTCCCCAGCAGGCGGAGATTCTCCAGCTGCATCCGGCTCGGGATCCACACGTTGCCGTCTTCGAGATGGGCGCTGCGCACATAGGCCCGCATCCCGGCAATGGGGTTCTCACTGCTGTCCGGGCCGAACCGGATCTCGAACCGGCCGCCGCCGCCGGTCTCCAGACGCTCGCCGGGGGCGACGACGGCAGCCTTGCCCACGGGGGCCGATCCGAGCGAGTACGCAGTGCCTGCGGAGTCGATGACGAGCCATCCGAGCTCGAATCGGCTGATGCCGACGGCAGAGCGATTCCGCAGCAGGATCCGGGGAGTGTCCGAGACCGTTCCGCTGACGATCGCCGACCCTCGCTCGAGAATCAGGGGCGCGTCGGTGTCCTGCAGGAAGGCGAACTGCACCTCGCGCGATCGATCCGGCGCAACGGCCGTGGCCGGGCCGGTGCCGGAGAGCTGTATGTCCAGCCGCGGCCTGGAAGCCTGGCGGCGCAGGCTGGCCTGCATGGCCGAGGCCAGCTGATCCCGGCCTCCGGCTTGCCAGCGGGACAGGAAGTACTCCCGGTCGCGTCGGGCCTCCATTTCGCGAGCCTTCATCTTCCGCACCGAGTCCAGCCTGTCCGGGCCTGCGGATGCCAGGGTGTCGAGCAGGACTGCGTCCGCGACGATGCGCACCACCGGACCGGGCGGCGCCGGGAGCGGCCGAAGCATGCGGAGATTCAAATGGACGTCGAATTCCTCGCCCCGCGGGGCATGCAGGCTCGGCACGGAGACAGCCGCCCTTCCTCCGAGCCTCTGTTCGTGAGCGCGGACAGCTAGGGTGACCGCGCGCACCGCGTTGCCGCCTTCGTGACGGAACCGGACCCACCCGGCCAGCTCGATCACCAGCGCGCCGCCCCGTGCTTCGAACTCGCTCGCGCCGAAGTCGGCGGCGGTTACCGTCAGCGGCACGCCCTCGGGCACCTCGACAGAGACCCTTCTGTCCGCATCCGGCAGGAACTGCGCCTCTGCCGGGAGTGCGCACAGCCACAGCGCAAGGAAGAGCCCGCCACGTGCAACTAGTCTCATGGCGCGTAGTACTCGGTGATGGTCATCGTGCCGGTTCCAGGGTGGAAGGCGCGGACGCTGAGGCTTCCGTCGGCCGTGACCTGCGTGTCCAAGCCCGCATCGAGTGCCGGCATCTGCCCCGCCGGACGGGACCGCTCCATCGCAGCGGTACCCGGACCCGTCTCCTCAACAGTGCCGGTGGGCAGAGTCAGGGCGATGACAGCCACCACGGCACAGCCAGCGGCCGCTGCCCAGCCCCAGGCACCCCGACTGGAAGGTGCGCTTCGTTCCGTCGCGGCGGCCACCCGGACTCGATGGGCCAGGGCTCGGAAGTCGACATCTGGAACCGGAGATGCCGCTCGCAGCTTCTCGCGGTCGAGCTGGTAGGCCTCTACGGCGGCCCTGCATTGCCGGCAGTGCCTGACGTGACGACCGATCAGGTACCGCCTCGCCCGGCCCAGATCACCTCCCGCGAAGAGGCTCAGAGCTTCGTCGCCCGGGTGGCGTAGCAGTCGGCTCATGGCTGGCGCGCCTCCCTGTACTTGCGGAACTTGATTCTCGCATTCGCGATATGGGAGCGCACCGTCGCGGTCGAGCAGCCCATTGCCTTCGCGACCTCCGATGCCGGCATGTCCTCCGCGTCTCGCAGCAGAAGCGCTGTCCGCTCCCGGTCGGAAAGCAGCTCGAGGCCGCCCTCGATCCAATCGCGGGTCTGGGCCCGGATGGCGCGCTGCTCCGCGCTCTCCCCCTTGGCGGGCGGCGAGTCCTTCAGTTCCGAGAACGACACCCGGCCCCGTCTCCTCACGAAGTCGAGCGCCGTGTTCACTGCGATCCTGTTCAGCCACTGGACGGCCTTGCGGTCGTCCTTCAGCTGGGCATTGCGGGTCAGCGCCTTGACGAGCGCGTCCTGCGTAAGGTCCTGCGCGTCCGCCACGTTCCCGACGATGCGGTAGATCAGCCGGAACATCCGACGCGAATGCGCGTCGATAGCGTCCCCGGACGGGGACGCAGTCTCCGAGCCGGCATGGCTGTCAAGAGCCATCGGCGGCCCTCCGAACCATTCCATGCTGGCTGCTGTCGCGCGCATGCCCGGGCTTCCACATATCTAGACGCAGTCGGGCACGGATGCGTGCAGGCCGACTGGTACCAACGAAGTCTCCCGGCCAGCCCCGATCCGGATCGCGAGCCTCCGGCGCCTGTCCCGAAACTTGGTCTCCCGTCGCGAGCCGGCGCTGATACACTCGATTCTTATCATGCATCTGGCCTCCAGAATCAACCGCCTGATCGGCGAAGGGGCGTTCGAAGTCCTGGTGCGCGCACGTGCGCTCGAAGCGCAGGGCCGGGACGTAGTGCACATGGAGATCGGCGAGCCGGACTTCCCGACTCCTCCCAATATCGTGGAAGCCGGCCGGAAGGCCCTCGCCGACGGCTATACGAAGTACGGCCCGACGCAGGGAGACCCCCAACTCCGCGAGGCCGTGGCCGAGTATATTACGGCCACCCGAGGGATCCCTGCCGATGAGTCGCGGGTGGTCGTGACGCCCGGCGGGAAGCCGATCCTGTTCTATTCGATGCTCTCGCTGCTCGGACCGGGCGACGAGGCGATGTTTCCGAATCCCGGCTTTCCGATGTACGAGTCGATGATCGGCGCGTCCGGGGCGAAGCCGGTCCCCATCCCCCTGCTCGAGAGCCGCGGGTTTTCGATCGACCTGGACCGCTTCAAGGACTCGCTCACGGACCGCACGCGGCTCGTCATCCTGAACACGCCCCAGAACCCGACAGGGGGCACGATCCCGGCCGAGGATCTCCGCGCGATCGCCGAACTCGTGGTCGACCGGGACTTGGTTGTGCTGTCGGACGAGATCTACAACCTGATCGCCTTCGACGAGCGGCCCACCTCGATCGCGTCGATGGACGGAATGGCTGACAAGACCATCATTCTCGATGGATTCTCGAAGGCCTATTCGATGACCGGATGGCGCATCGGCTACGGCGTCTTCCCGAAGTGGATGGTCAATGCGATCTGCATGCTGCAGGTCAATTGCTCCTCGCACACGGCGAGCTTCACGCAGCGGGCCGCGCTGGAGGCACTCCGCGGGCCGCAGGAGAGCGTCCAGACGATGGTCGATGAGTTCCGGCGCCGGCGCGACGTCATCGTTTCCCGGCTCAACGCGATGCCGGGCGTGCGCTGCGCGAAGCCGGGCGGGGCGTTCTATGCGTTCCCGAACATCTCGGAGACAGGATTCAAGTCGGACGCCCTCGCCGACCGGATTCTCCAGGAGGCTGGCGTGGCGTGCCTGACTGGCACCTCGTTCGGCAGTTACGGCGAAGGCTACCTGCGTTTCAGCTACGCAACCGCTCTGGACCAGATCGAGGTGGCAATGGGACGCGTGCACGAGCTACTGAGCTGATCCTTCCCGCTCGCTCGGGCACGCCTCCGAATACCGCTAGGATGCCCAAGTCATAGGCCGGC
The DNA here is from genome assembly GCA_965263255.1 of Bryobacterales bacterium. GTDB lineage: Bacteria > Acidobacteriota > Terriglobia > Bryobacterales > UBA6623 > VXMF01. Next base: position 2,465,252 of record CBDHHA010000008.1, on the reverse strand, counting down.
GGCGGCCCTACGGTCCGCAGTTCCGAGGCGCTATGGGCCGACCACTCCAATCGACATCAGCCGCCCGCCCTCGGCATAGACTCCGAATGCGAACGTGCCCGCTTCCTGCTGGTAGTCCCAGAGAAAGCGCTCTCCGCTCTCCCACTGGTGTCCGGACGCAGGTCGTGCCGCGGAGATACCGCCCGGCGGCAGCTCGACTTCCGTAGCCAGCCCTGTCCCGGCGTTCCAAGTCAGGATGGAGGCCCTCGAGTCGGCGATTGCCGACGGCTGTGCAAGCGCCCAGGCCCGTCCGGTGATCGGGCTGACTCCGAAGAGAGGACGGCCCTCGTCGATCATCGCGCCAGTACCCGGGATGATGCGAGTGAAGCCTTCAGGCAATGGCAATAGACTTGCGGACCCCGAGGCAAGGTCGACCACAACTAGGCCCTCGTTCCCGGCAAGGGGCTCGATCAGAATGCCTCCGGCTTCCGCGCGAGGTTCGCCGCTTGTCGCGATTCCGACAATGCGTGAGTCTCCGTCCGATACCGAGTGCGTGAGGGCGTTGTCGTACGGAATCCCTGCCGCCGCCCCTTGCCTGCCTGCCGGCAGGTCGATTGTCGAAAATTCAGAGATTGCGCTGTCGAACACGTGCAACCGTTGGGACGGTTCGAACGCAACGGCACGGTTCGCATCGCCGAAGTAGATGTAATCCGCGGCCGCCCCTTGGATCGCGACGTCGAGCAGGGTCCGTGGGGGAGTCATCACTTCTTCCACCGTGCGCATCTCGGGGTCGAACACCAGAACGCGGTCGCTCGCGCAAATCGCGCCATCGCGTGGCTCGGCGTAATCGCTCGCAGAGTCTCTTGATCCTGCGATGACCAAGCGCCGCGCGAGGGCCGCCCTCTGCCATGTGACTTGCGCAGTGCAGTTGGCAACGTACGCGCCTTGCGGAAACTCGATCGTCGCCGCCGCGATTGACGGCGCCTCTAGCGGGACGGCCCCAGCACTCGCGTTGGGGTCCGTGGTCGGCGCTTCGAAGGTGAAGGCAGCTATTCCGTCTCCTGAGCCGTCTGCCTTTCGCGCCACGACATAGACTTCGTCGCGGCCGTCGAAGCCCGTCATGGCCGGCGCGAGCGGCTCCACGCCGTCCGGGGCCCCGCTGGGCGACAGGCGCCTCGGCGGAATGATGGGCAGCCACCCTGCCGGGAAGTCGGCCGTCGCCACGAGACTGCCGCTCGGTCCGAATAGCGCCGCGATCGGCGGGGAGGCATCTGCTTCCGTAGGCGCTCCGAGGAACTCTAGTCGGTACCCGCGGATATCCCCGTGGCTCTGTGCGATTCTCTTTGTTCGTCCTTGGACCTCTATGGGATCCGGCAGTGGGCCGGGCAGTGGGCCTTGGATCTGGCGCGTCCCCTGCAGGTCCACGCCGAGGAACCGGCCCGTCTCGGAGGTCTCGGTGGTTTGGTGGATCCGCAGCATGCGGCTCCCGGCCGTCAACGCGGACTCCATCCCGCTCACCCCGCCTTCGATCTCGATGATTTCCGTGCTGTCGGTTTCGCCATTGATGAGGAGGATCTGGTCGGTAACGCCATTTGCGGGCCTGACGACCGGCATCGGCAGGGCGGCGAGGATTGCCGAGTCCGCCACCGGCTCGAACGCTCGGCTCCGCTCGCGCTGCTCGCTGGCATCGGGCAGTGTCGGGAGCAGGCAATCCTGGAGCTCGGTAACCTCCCGGCGCCGGAAATCGAGCAGGAGCGCGCCCGCGTAACACCCCATGTCAGGGTTGATTTCCGGGGTCAGGGCGACGAGGTCGGGACTCAGGTCGGTCATGTCGATCCGAATCGCCCCGCTCGCCCTGTCGTCGACCGCCAGGTATCGCGGCATGGCCGCACCCACTGGTCCGAGCACGGCGGATCCTCCGGTGTCTCCGGAGAGCCACCGGAGGATTCCTGTCGGCGCCGCCTCCCTTGGAACGGTGAACTGGAGCTCGAAGACCCCGACCTGGGTGGGGGAGGGGGCGCCAAGGCTTGCCGGCGCTGGAAGCCCGTTCAGGAAGGCGGCCTGCGGATACTGGAGCACATAGTCCACGCCGGGAACCGCGGCGGAACCGTCTTGAAGGGGTGGCTCGGTCGGACCCAGACCTGTTGCGAACAGTGTCACGATCGATTCGGGAGTCAGTGCCGCATTGGAGTCGATCACGCCGTTTGATTCCCAGAGCACCCGGGCGGAGTCCTCGTGTCGCAGGAAATTCACATGCGCGCTCTCGACGGCCACTGACATCGCGAGGGATTCGCTGTCGGCACGCCTGACGACGACCCTAGCCGACCCTGGCTCGGTGCTCCAGGGGACTTGGGCGTTCACCTGCCCCGGTGAAACGAGATACAGAGGGGCGGCAACGTCGTTGACGAGCACCTGCAGTGCCGGATCGCCAAGTGAAGTGGGGAGCGGGAGTTCGGTTGGCACTGCTTCCTGCTGCACGAAACCCTCGCCGAGGATGCTCAGAATGCCACCTGCCGAGACGGACGCCGGCGACCTCTCCATCGTCATCGCGTTCCTCACGCTCCGCAGGGTCGTCTGCGGCGTACCTTGCGTGTCCGTGACCGCCGGGCCTCCAACGGGTGTTCCGCCACGTACGGGTGTTCCGCCTCCCGGCGGTCGACCGCCTCCGCCCGGCAGGGCCGCCCAGGCCGGCAGCGTGCCCGCAAAGCACCCCATGATGTAGGGGAAATTCTCCGTCGCATGGTAATGGTATCGGCCTCCGTGGTCGGCACCTGCGTGCCCGTTGCACTGGTCCAAGTACTCGGCACCCTCCTTTGGCTGGTACTGATAGGCCTCCCACGCATTGTGTCGCGGATCCGCCACTTGATCCCAGCTGCTTCGGAACTGAATCACCTCTGAGCAGTCGGCGTCAGCGCAGCCGGCCGGGCCGTAGACCGGAAACCCGTCCCATGCGAACGCGAGGATTGGCGAAGCCCCACTGTTCGCCACGGTCGCATCGAAGCACGCTTGAACGAGAGCGTGGTAGTGGTACTCTCGCGCGGTGTGTCCCATGCAACTGTCCAGAATGGCGTTGTAGATGGGATCGCCCCATCCTGGCGGCGGCTGTGCCCCCTCGTTGGGTCCGAAGATCGGCACGCCGTTGATGGCCACGCCGATGCCGCCCAGCAGCGGCAGCGTCGTCGGCTCGTCGGCCAAGGATGGTTGCAGCGGAATGCGGTATTCGGCCTCGCGCGGAACCAGCGGAGCGCGCGTGATTTGAACGAATTCATAGTGGGGGATCGAATTCGTGGAAACTACGAGGTCGTTGTCATCGCAGTGGACTTCTAGCCGCGGGCGGTCATACCCGTCGCCCGGGCCGGCAGTGTCGCTGACGTCCATGAACGCGTCGGCGGAGCACGCTTCATGGCTGTCTGCCGCCAGGGGGAGGGCGGTGAAGAGGGTCAGGGGCAGGAGCAGGCGCACGATCGAAGTTGATTCCAGACCGTACGCGTGTCTATCTCGGTACATGGTGATGGGACGCAGGCCCCAGAGATCATTGTTTCGACCGGCCCCGCCATTTACGAATGCTTGATCTACCGGCCTAGTCGCCGCGAGCGATCACGAGTTCGCGCACGGCTCACCTCGACTGAATTTGCGACGCGCTGCAACGTAGTGGGCCAGCGGCTGCAGCATGGCCGGCTGCCCGGGCGCCCCGGACTGGCTAGCGGGGCTTGATCTGGCCGCTGCCTAGCGAGTGCAGGCCGACCGGAGAGGCGCTCAACCTCACGGCTCCCTGCGCAGCACCCGCCGGTGCCTCGAGTTACCTCGGGCAACAGGCTGAGCCGCTGCCCGGCAGGAATCGCTCACTTCCTCGTGTAGATCAAGAACCACTTCCCGCCGTCGTACAGGAAATGCTCCTCGGACAGGCGGAAGCCGGCATCGGCCATCCACGCAGTCGCTTGCTCCTTCGACACGTGCATGTGACCCCCACCGGATTGCCCATGACCCCGCTCGATCACGGCAATCCTGCCGTCCGGGGCGATATAGCGTGCGAGAGTATTGAGATAGCTGGGCCGGTCTTCGATATGGTGCAGGACATCGTGAAAGAACGCGAGGTCGATGTTCTGGGCCGGGATCTTGGGGTCTGTGAACTCGCCGAGAACCGCGCTGACGTTCTCGACGCCCGCTTCCTGCGCCAGCTCCGCAATGTGGTCGACCAGGCCCTGGTCGACTTCCACCGAGTAGACCTTGCCGCCCGGCGCCACGGCACCGGCAAACGGCAGGCTGAAGACGCCGCTGCCGGCGCCGATGTCCGCGAGCACGTCTCCGGGCTTGAGCCCGAGTCTGCTGATGACTTCGTCGATGCGGAGCTGCTGGACCCTTTCCGGCCGGCTCAGCCTTTCGATCCATGCCTCGGCGGGTCGGGACCCGAGCTGCCATGCAATCGCTGCGGGTGCGCCGACAGCGCTCAACGCGATGACTGCCAGAGCTGCGATTCGTCGTCGATTCTGCATGTCGATTCTCGCTTTCAGGATTCGCTCGGCCACTACCCGGAAAGCTCGACCGCTCGGCTCGCTGCGGGTGTCCTGAACGGGACTCGGGCCGGAATCGATTATCCCAAATGCAGGAACCAGTTTCTCCCGGCGCGGTAGTCCCCGAGCCTTCCCGGCAGGCCCCGGCTCTCGAACGCAAGCTGGGCCCCGTCGACGGCGCAGCGATCGTCGTTTCGAACGTGATCGGCGGCGGGATCTTCATCGTGCCGTCCTTCGTGGCCGCGCTGGCGCCGAGTCCATGGTCGATGCTTGGCGTCTGGCTGGTCGGCGGGGCGCTCGCCCTCGCTGGCGCGCTGGCGTACGCCGAACTTGCCGCGCTGCGCCCGAAGGCCGGGGGCGAGTACGTCTACCTCCGGGCAGCATTCGGACCGTTGGCCGGCTTCCTGACCGGCTGGACTTCATTCGTGGCGGGGTTCTCCGGCGCCATTGCGGCCAGTGCGGTCGGCATGGCCGGAATCCTTGGCCGCTTCATTCCCGCTGCCGCCGATACGACACCCCTCTTCTCGATCGAGCTTCCATTCGTCTCCCTAACGCTCTCGCCGCAATCCGCCGTCGCGCTCGCGGCCATCGCGGGTCTGTCTGCCATTCACAGCGCAGGGCTGGGCCCGGGCCGAATCGTGCAAAACCTGCTGGCGGGCGCCAAGGTTTCCGTGCTGGCCTGCGTGGTTGCGCTGGGCTTCGTGATTGGACGGGGGAGCACAGCCAATTTCGCGGCCGGGGAGCCGACCATGGTCGCCAACTGGCTGTTCGCCCTGATCCCGGTGATGTTCAGCTACTCGGGATGGAACGCCGCGGCATACCTGAGCGAGGAGGTCCGAAACCCGGGACGCAACCTCCCGAGGGCGCTGCTCTGGGGCACTGCCGTCGTCGTTCTCATCTACCTGCTGCTGAACATGGTGTACGTGTACGCGATGCCGGTCGAGGAGTTCCGGACCGAGGCCGTCCGCGTCGGCGATGTCGCCGTGGAGCGCCTGTTCGGGCCTGCAGCAGGTGCGGCATGGGCTGCCGCTTCGATCGTCATGATCGCGGCCAGCATCAGCGCGATGGTGCTGGCCGGGCCGCGGGTGTACTACGCAATGGCGCGCGACGGCCTGTTCTTCGGCGTTGCTGCCCGGGTCCACCCCAAGTTCCGCACCCCGACGGCAGCCATAGCAGCGCAAGCGGCCTGGAGCGGCTTGCTCGTCCTGACGGGCACATTCAGCCAGCTCGTGGAGTACACCGGATTCGCCATCGTGCTGTTCGCCGGAATCGCCGTGATCGCAGTGTTCGTGCTCAGGCGGAAGCACCCTTCGGAGACCCGCCCCTTCCGGGCGTGGGGCTATCCCGTCGCGCCCTCGTTCTTCGCCGCAGCAAGCCTACTGATCGTCGCCAATGCGATTCGGGAGAATCCGGCGACTTCCATCGCTGGCCTGCTCGTCATCGGATCCGGCGTGCCTCTCTATGCTTGGATGCTCTCTCGACGGCGGAAGCGGCCGTAGGCTCGGGGCCGGAGGAGACGTCTGATTTCCGGCCGCCGTCCTGGCCGGGTCCCGGCTGGGCCCCGACTCCGCGTGTCTCGTTCGGCTGTTACCATTGCCCCGGGCAATGAGCAGGCGAGTCCAAGTCGGCTGCGGCGCGGCTGTGGCGATCGCTCTGGCAATCGCCCTGCCTCGAGCGAGTTCGCAGCCGGAGAGGTGGGACAGCAGGCGCGTGCAGATGGTTCGCCAGCAGATTGAGGCCCGGGGAGTCCGGGATCCACGGGTGGTGCAGGCGATGCGTGCAGTGCCTCGGGAACAGTTCGTGCCGGCCGAAGTTCGGCGACACGCCACTGCGGACTCGCCCTTGCCGATCGGGCATGGCCAGACCATCTCGCAGCCGTACATCGTCGCGTACATGACCGAGCTGCTGGGCCTCGAGCGGAGCCATCGCGTCCTGGAGATCGGGACTGGCTCCGGCTACCAGACGGCGGTCTTGGCCGAGCTTTGCGACCGCGTCTACAGTGTCGAGATCGTCCCAGAACTGGCGCAAGCCGCGGAGAAGACCCTACGGAGCCTCGGCTACGACGGCCCCAGGATTCGGACGGGGGACGGGTACCAGGGCTGGCCCGACCACGCGCCCTACGACCGGATCATAGTGACGGCAGCCCCTCCCGAACTTCCGCAGGACCTGATCGACCAGCTGGCGCCGGAAGGCCGGCTCGTGGCGCCTGTGGGCGCAAACCCCGACGCGCAGAGAATCGTGCTGGTTTCGAAGGATTCCGAGGGGGGTGTTTCGAGACGGAACGAACTGCCGGTTCGGTTCGTGCCGATGGTCCGGGAGGCTGACCGGCGCTAGACTCCGGCTTCCGGAGGGCCGGAGGCGACTCTTGGGAGGCCAGGGCGGTCCCGGGTCTCCGCCGGGTGCGCGCTTCGCGCTGCGAGCCCGATTCCGAGCAGCACCGCAGCCAGTCCGGCGACCAGCCTCGCGGGCACAGGCTCGTCGAAGTACGACGAGCTCATGAGGACTCCGCTCACAGGCGTCAGGAACGAAAAGGCGATCACGGTGCCGGGAGTGTGCTTCCGCAGCAGGTATACCCACGCCAGCTGCCCGGCACCGCCGACGATGACGCCCTGGAAGACCAGCGCCGCTGCGATCCTCCAGTCCGGCTCCAAGCGGGGCATAGCATCCGGAACCGCTGCCGCCCCGAGCAGGAACAGCGGGAGCGACCCGATCAGCGGCCAGAACACGGCCCGGATGTAGCTGATGCGCAGGGTCAGCTGGCGCAGGTACACCATGCGGAATGCCAGCAGTGTCGCTGCAACGATGATCAGCGAGTTGCCTAGCAGCGGGTTCGGTGCGAGCGGGCTCGCGATGCGGGACAGGAACACCCAGGCGACGCCGGTGAACGCCACGGCCAGGCCGATGCCACGCAGCGGCGTCAGGCGGTCTTCCGGCACGACGAACGACGAGACGAGGTTCGCGAGGATCGGATAGGTGTTGAAGAGGATCGCGACGAAGACAGGGGAAGTGTAGTCGGACCCGGTCTGGTTGGCACTGATCTGGATGGCGTAGATGAGGCTGAGCAGGGCGATCGGCCCCAGCTCGGCGCGCCTCGGCCGGAGGTCCTCGTCCCTGGCAAGCGAGTAAAGACCGATGCTCGCGCAGCCGATGGCTACTCGGATGAAGGCCCCTTGCATTGGGGACAGCGACCGGAGCACCAGCTTGATCGCGACGGGATTCCCTCCGCGGACCGTCGCGATGAGCAAGCAGATCAGTACCGACGCGACTCCCAGCGGCTGGGAGACATCCTCTCGATTGACCCCCATCGCGCCTACGGTGACCCCGCTACCGTGGCGCTTCCCGGGCCGGGCCGGAATCCGGCACCGCAGCCGCCTGACGAGGCAACGCCGGTATTCCCGCTCAGGTGCGGGACCAGAGATCCCGAAGGAACCTCGTCCCGTCCACGGCGATGTCGTCCATCGAGTCCGCCAGGTCCCGCCAGATCGCCGTCGCGGCGGACAGCTCGGGAATGTGCGAATTGAACGACTCGATCGTCATCCAGCGGTCGTATCCGGCCTCCTTGATCGCAGCCAGCACGCCTGTCCAGTCGATGTGCCCGCTGCCCGGCGTGCCGCGGTCGTTCTCGCACGTGTGGACGTGCATGAGGTGCTTGCCGCAGGTCCGGTAGGCATCCGCCACGTCCTTGTCCTCGACATTCTGGTGGAACGTGTCCAGGAGGATTCCGATTCTCTCGCTGCCGATCTCCTGCACCAGCCGGACCGCATCGGCGGCGGTGTTCAGGAAGTAGGTCTCGAAACGGTTGAGAGGCTCGACCGCCATCGTCACGCCGGCGTCCCGCAGGTCGTCGTCCAGAGCCTGGTGGAACTCGACGGCCCATTTCCACTCGTCCTGGGTCCGGCGTCGTCCCGGCAGGTGCCCCACCGGGGCGTACGTGGGGCCGGCGATCTGGTCGGCGCCGGCCTCGGCCGCGGTTCGGATCACGTTCTTCCAGTGCCGCACCGTGTGCTCGCGCACGGCCGCGTCCTCGCTGATCGGATTGGCGCCGTCCGGGTTCACGGAGCAGAAGTGAACGTTCAGATCGTGCGCTTCGCACGTTTTCCTGACCGCGCTCGTGTCGAGATCCGAGGGGACGAAGACAGGAATCTCGATGCCGTCGACGCCCGCTTCCTTGAGATCGTCGATCGGGTACTTGTCCGGTTCGAAAGCGCCGGACCAGATCAACGTGTTGACACCGAATTTCATCGTGCGAGAGGCCTCCGGAACTCCAAGGCCGCCATTATTACAGACTGGGCTTGCCGTCCGGCTTCCCCCAGCTGCCGGCCGAGATCACGCCGGTCCGCAGGCCCATGGCCGTCAGGCCCCCGTCGAAGCGGGCATGCTCGACCTTCATGCACCGGTCCATGACGACCTCGAGGCCGGCATCGAGCGCCTTGCGGGCTGCCGCTTCGTGAATCACGCCGAACTGCATCCAGATCGCCTTGGCCCCGACCTCGATGGCCTCGTCGACGATGCCCGGCACGTGGATCGGATCCCGGAAGATGTCCACCACTTCGACCGGTCCTTCGACCGCTCGGAGCGAAGGATAGCAGCGCCGGCCCAGGATCTCCGTTTCTCGAGGATTGACCGGCACGATCTCGTAGCCCCGATTCGACAGGTAGATCGCCACGAAATGGCTGGGGCGGAGCGGATTCGTGGAGAGGCCGACGATCGCCACCCGTCGGTAGCGCCTGAGGATGGCGAGGCGGCCCGCCGGGCCTGCCGACAGCGACTCCGCTGGCGAGTGCTCCTCTGGTTGGCCGTGCCGGGGAGGGAGGCTGCAGGATGCGTTCTTCACGCGACCACTACGGGGGACTTGCCGGAACGGGCCGAACCGGGGATCTGCGAGCGCAGGGGCCCGGCCCCATGCCCGCCCAGACCCAGGACTACAGGATCCTCCGCGCGTCCCCGTCCCTCAGGGTAATCTTTTGGCGGTCGAAGTGCTCGAGCAGTGGGATCGCGTACTTCCGGCTGACATCGGCCAGCGCCTTGAACTCGCCGACCTGTATGCGCTGCCCGCGCATCGTTGCCAGCCGGGCGCGCAGCGCTCCGATGGCATCGCTGTGGAACACGAGCTCGTGGCTCACCCGGACTAGGACCCCTTCCCGCAGCAGCGCCGCAAGGATCCGCTGGGCCCGGGCCGAGTCAATCGGAAGCGTGGGCAGGAACTCCTTCAGCGCGGGTACCCTGAGCCCCGTCTCCGCGAAAGCCGAGACTAGGCGGTCCCGGGCCTCCCGCTCGTCGGCCTGCATCCGGATCCTGTGGCCGGAGGATCGTACCAGCTCGCCATCCATCACGACCGTTCCGCGGCTGGCGAGGCGGTCGAGCAGGCAGTCGGCGAAGAAGCCGGGAGCATCGGGGAACTCGCCGCTGCGAATCGCCTCGACGGGAGCCCCTGCCAGCAGCGGATTCTCCCGGTGGAACCGCGCGAGGGCCCCCTCCAGCTTCTCTCCAGCACTCTCTAGCATTGACTCCGAGCAAAGCCAGAGCGGCTGCGGCCGTAGCACCAGCACCGAGTCGACGGCTCCCGCCGCCGCAAGCCACTCGGACTCCTTCCGGCCGCTCATGGCGGTGAGCTCAGCTCCGGAAATCCCGTACGGCCGGCTTTCACACAGCATCTGGAGGATTCTTGCGGGCTGGCCCTGCTGCAAGGCCTCGAGCAGCGGACGCCAGTCGTCCTTGCTGCGGTGCCTCGGGGCGTTCGGCAGCAGCACGGTGCCTCCGGCGATCGTTGTCAGGGGCGAGAACTGCCGCAGAATGAACGGATCTCCAGAGACTGCCACGAGGGGGTTGTCGAGTCGCAGCTGGACGAATCCCTCGCTGCCGGGTGCGAGCGCGGCCTGACGGCCCTGCGCTCCGAGAATGTAGGCCCTCCCCACGGTCTCGGACGTGGCAAGGTGCACGTGGACGGGAGCGCCGTGCTTGAGGGGCTTCGCGGATGGCAGCAGCTCGACCCGCGCGTCCAGCTGTTTCGTGGCCGAATAGCGCGATGGAGATACAAGGCACATCCCGCGGTCCAGGGCCGACTTGGGCGTGCCGCCCAGGTTGACGGCCGTCCGCTGCCCGGCCATTGCCTCCGGCACTGACGCTCCGTGCACTTCGATGCTGCGAACACGGGCCTGCTGCCCTCCTGGCAGGATTTCCACTTGGTCCTCGATGCCGAGGCGCCCGCTTGCAAGGGTGCCCGTCACCACGGTGCCGAAGCCCTTCATCGAGAAGACGCGGTCCACAGGGAGCCGCAGCAGGCCGTCGCCGCTGCGGCGCTCCACGGCGCGAGCGGCTGCGCCGAGGGCACTTCGGAGTTCATCCAGCCCTGTGCCGGTCACGCTGCTGGCCGCTATCAACGGCGCCGCTTCGAGGAACGACCCCTCGAGGTATTCCTCGACTTCCAGCCTCACCAGGTCCAGGATCTCCTCGTCCACAAGGTCGGCCTTGGTCAGGACGACGATGCCCTGACGGATGCCGAGCAGGCGGCAAATCTCGAAGTGCTCCCGCGTCTGGGGCATGACGGACTCGTCGGCCGCAATCACCAGCAGGACTACGTCGATGCCCCCCACGCCGGCGAGCATGTTCTTGACGAAGCGCTCGTGGCCCGGCACGTCGATGAATCCCAGGCGAAGGCCCGGCTCGATCTCCAGGCTGGCGAAACCCAGGTCGATGGTGATGCCACGGCGCTTCTCCTCCTCCCATCGGTCCGTGTCCGTGCCTGTCAGGGCGCGGACCAGGGAAGTCTTGCCATGGTCGATATGGCCGCTGGTGCCGACGATCACGTTGCGAGGGGCGGATTCCATCGGCGTGCCTGCTCCAACTGTAATCCCTGCGGTCCGCCCACCATTCGCGACGGGGACGTAATGCAGAATGAAGGCAGTTGCCCGGCAATGGCGATTCTGCTCTACGCGCTGCTCCTCGTCTCCGCCGCCGCGGCGCAGCCGGTCGAGATCCTCAACGTGCACGGGGACGTGAACGTCGAAATCGAACCGGGCGAGCGACTCCGGGCCTGGCGGGCAGGCAGCGCGCCGGACTCGATGAAGGGCATCGCGGTCAGCCGGTCCCCGACCCGGCTACTGATCGAGGCGCTCCCGCCAGAGGGAGACGAGCTGGCGGGCATGGAGGTAAGGGTTCCGTTGGGCATTAGCTTCACGGTGCGGACAGAGGACGGCCCGATCCGGGTTGCGGGAATGGTGCGGCGCGCGAGGCTGATCTCCCCCAGGGGATCGGTCACGCTGGCCGTGCCCTTGGATGTCACGCGGCTGAATATCGACACGCTCGACCGGCCGCCTAGCATCAGCCTGGCGCCGCGTCGCGGGATGGGGGTCCAGTCTCTTCCCCTCGGCCGTAGTAGGAGGATCTGGAAGCTCTCGAGCGAGCCCCGGTCACGGGACCTGCTGTACGGCTTGGTGGAGGGACAGCTCCAATCGCCTCCGGCGCTGACTGTTCGTGACTGGCCGATTCCCCGCGACTGGCCGCTCAAGCCCCACACGCTTTCACCCGCGGCTGTGCAGCGGCTCCTGGACAGCGCGAAACGGCGGCGGAGCCCCGGCGCACAGCCTCAGCCACGCCCGGCTGCACCGCTTCCCGCCGATACCGTCGACTCTTCGCAGGCGGGGGCGCTGTTCACCTCCGAGGTCCGCATGGTCAGCATGAGTGTCGCGGTTTCCGACAGCGGAGGCCGCCCAATGACCGGCTTGGGCAAGGAGGACTTCGTCGTGGACGAGGAGGGCAAGCGCCAGGACATCCGCGTGGTGGACCCCGAGGAGTCGCCATTCAACCTGGCGATCCTTCTCGACCTGAGCGGGAGCACCTCCGTGGACCTCGAGCACATGCGCCAGGCGACCATCCGGTTGATCGAGATGGCGGGCCCGAAGGACCGCGTCTCTCTCTATGCCATGTCCGGCAGCCTGTTCCACCGCCTCACGCGCCTGACGTCCGACCGGGACGTCCTTCTCGAGCGCTGCCAGCGGCTGCCTTACCCAGCGGGCGGGTCTCCGCTCTGGGACGTCATCGCGCTGGTTTACGATGACGAGCTCGCCCAGCATGCGGGGGAGCGCAACGCCCTGGTCGTCATTAGCGACGGGATCGATAACCGCATCAGCGGGCAGTCGGTGCCATCGATGCTGCGAGCCGCAAAGCTGACCGAGGCGGCGGGCGAGATGGACGCGAGGATCTATCCGCTCTTCCTGCTGTCGGGCGAGCGGTTCGGCCGGAACTGGTCATCGAAGGCGAGGGCCCGCATGACAGCCCTGGCCCAGGCAACCGGGGGACGGCTCTTCACTGCGAAGTCCATTGCTGACATCGAGCCGGTGCTGCCGCAGCTGGCACGGGAGATGAGGAGCGTGTACGAAATCGCGTACTACCCGGCCAACCAGGATTTCGACGGGGACTGGCGTCGAGTCCGCATCAAGGTATCCCTGCCGGGCGCGCGCGTCCGCGCGCGTCCGGGTTACTTCGCCGACTGAGCCCCCGGCCGGCCGCCGAACCTCGGGCCGCTGCTCCCCGCTGCCAATCCGCTCCCGGCGCCCGTTTGTGGGCACCTGCAGGAGGCCACCCAAGTCCGGAATAGCCGGTGGCGCTGCACGAGCGACGAAGGTCGCCGGGGCGGGCCAGACTTCGAAGCAGGGGCCCGTCACGGTATCGTAGTCGCAAGGGCGAACATTGCCCTAGACGCCTATGGGTCCTAGACAGGAGTCGACGCGGTGCCGGGTCGGGGGTGCCTCCTGGCAGTCGCCCGTCCGCCGCTCCGGCCGGTCCGGGACCGGCCGTAACGACTCGGCCGGACGGCCTGCTTGCTCCCCTTGCGTCACGTGCCGCGGGCGATCAGCTGACCCGCCCATTGGCCGGAATCCCCTCTAAGGCAGGCGGCGGCCGCCGCCCACCGTGCCCACAGAAGACTGACCCTGCCCATGACCGCGTTCAAGACCGACATCGAAATCGCCCGGGCTGCCCGGCTTCGGCCGATCAGTGAGATTGGCGGCAGGCTTGGCATACCGGACGGGCATCTCCTGCACTTCGGCCATCACATCGCGAAGATCTCGCGCGGCTTCGTCGAGTCGATCGGGGACCGGCCTGACGGGAAGCTCGTTCTGATGACGGGCATCAGCCCGACCGCTGCCGGCGAGGGCAAGACCACTACCACCGTCGGAATCGGGGATGCACTCAACCGGATCGGCAAGAACGCTGTCGTCTGCTTGCGCGAGCCCTCGCTCGGGCCGTGCTTCGGCATGAAGGGCGGCGCAGCAGGGGGCGGGTACTCCCAGGTGGTTCCGATGGCGGAGATCAATCTCCACTTCACCGGGGACTTCCATGCCGTCACCGCTGCTCACAATCTGCTGAGCGCGATGATCGACAACCACATCCACTGGGGCAACCAGTCCGGCATGGACTTGCGGCGCATCGCCTGGCGCCGGGTGCTGGACGTGAACGACCGCGCGCTCCGCCAGCTTGCCACGGGACTGGGCGGCGTTGCCAACGGCTTCCTGCGGGAGACTGGATTCGACATCACGGCCGCCTCGGAACTGATGGCAATCCTGTGCCTGGCAAGCGACGCGAAAGATCTGGAGCGCAGGATCGGGGACATCGTTGTCGCGTACCGGCGCGACCGGACCCCCGTGCTCTGCCGCGAGCTCAAGGGCGAGGGCGCAATGACCGTGCTGCTGGAACAGGCGCTCCAGCCCAACCTGGTGCAGACTCTCGAGAACAACCCCGCCATCATCCACGGCGGGCCGTTCGGCAACATTGCCCATGGCTGCAATTCGGTCATCGCTACCAAGGCAGCGCTCAAGCTCGCCGACTACGTCGTGACCGAAGCCGGCTTCGGCGCCGACCTCGGGGCCGAGAAATTCTTCGACATCAAGTGCCGGCAGGCGGGGCTGTCGCCCGACGGCGCGGTGATTGTCGCCACCGTGCGCGCCCTCAAGCTGCACGGCGGCGCGGGCAAGGCCGAGCTGGCCGCCGAAGACGTGCAGGCCGTCCAGCGCGGCTGCGTGAATCTAGGACGCCACGTCGAGAACGTCCGGCAGTTCGGCCTTCCTGTCGTGGTTGCCATCAACCATTTCTCTTCCGACACGGATGCCGAGACTGCCGCGATCCAGGACTACGCAAGGTCCCTGGGAGTCGAATCCGTCGTCTCCCGCCACTGGGGTGAGGGCGGGCAGGGCGCGGAGGATCTCGCCCGCACAGTCGTTAGCATGCTGGACCGACAGGCGGCGCAGTTCGAGCCCCTGTATCCGGACGAGCTTCCGCTTCTCGACAAGATCCGGACGATCGCCCAGAGAATCTACGGGGCCAAGGACGTCTCGGCCGACAGGGCCGTTCGCAACCAGTTGCGGAGCTGGGAGAGGGCCGGCCAGGGGACCCTGCCGATCTGCATCGCGAAGACCCAGTACAGCTTTTCCGCCGATCCCAAGCTGCTCGGCGCGCCGACCGGTCACGTCCTCCCGATCCGGGAGGTCCGCCTGTCGGCGGGCGCCCGGTTCGTGGTCGCGATCTGCGGGGACATGATGACGATGCCCGGCTTGCCGCGCGTTCCTGCGGCAGAAGGCATCTACCTCGGCGAGGACGGCCTGATCGACGGGCTGTTCTGAGCAGGGCTTGCCGGCTCGCTGCCGCCGGCAGGGCCCGTCGCTTCTCCGAAGGGGGGCGGACGACCCTGAGTCCCGGCGGCGACGGCGGGTGCTAGACTGTTGCCCGCAATGCGGTCACGCAGATCGTTCCTGACCGCGCTCGGCGGAGCCGCGCTCGCGCCCGCCGTCGCCGTGCCGCGGGACAAGGGGGCGCTGAAGATCGTCTCGGTCGAAGCCGTTCCCGTGCGGCTGTGGTCACGGTCCTCCCAGGGCAGGCTGCCGGAGTTCAAGGGGCCGTTCGACCCGGCCCGCTGGCGCTTCAGCGGGCCGTACTCCCAGCTCGCCAGCGCCATCATCGTCATTGTCCGGACTGACCAGGGAATCACCGGGTTCGGATTCGGTGCCGGAGGCGGGGCGGCGGCGGAGATCATTCACGGGCACTTGCAGCACCTGCTGGTCGGCGCGGACCCGCTCAACGTCGAACTGCTCTGGGACCAGATGTACTCCTCGGGCCTGTACTACGGTCGGCGCGGTGTCTTCGTGATGGCCCTCAGCGGCATTGACAACGCGCTGTGGGACATTGTCGGCAAGTATGCCGAAACGCCGGTCCACGGGCTGATCGGAGGCCCGACCCAGGAGCGAGTCCCCGGCTACATCACCAATTCCGACCCCGGCGTCGGACTGGGACTCGGATTCGAGCATTTCAAGATCGGCATTCGCGACGGCGTCCTGGACGGCGAGGACGGAATGCGGCGGACCGAGACAACCCTGGCCGCGGCTCGCGAGACCATCGGGCCCGAGCGCACTCTGATGATCGATTGCGGATGCCGCTGGAACGACATCGGCTACACGCTGGAAATGGCGCGGCGCCTCGAGCCTGTCGACCTGTACTTCATCGAGGAGCCGCTCTCTCCGGACAACATTCTCGGCTACCAGCGCCTCGTCGAGGAGGTCGACAGCACTCTGATCGTTAGCGGCGAGCATGAGTACACGCAGTACGGGTACCAGATGCTGTTGCACCACCGCGGCACCGAGATTCTCCAGCCCGACATCAGCTGGTGCGGCGGCCTGACGGCGCTGCGGAAGATTGCCGTCATGGGGGCCGAGCGGGGGCTGCCAATCATCCCCCACCGCGGCAGCAGCCTCTACGGAATGGCCATCGTGCTGACCGCCAACGCCCCGCTCGCGGAGAGCTTCGGTACGGGCGATCAGGCGACCGACCTGATGCTGGCGATGACTTCCCCGTTCGAGAACGGCTATTACTTCGCCTCCGACAAGCCGGGCTTCGGCACCGAGATCACAGAGGAAATGGTCCATGCACACGCAGGCAGCAGCGCGCTCTAGGCGGCCGCCAGGGGCCGCACTGTCCCGCCGGACCCTGCTCGCGTCCTTTTCCGGGCTCGCGTTGCCCTCGGCCTACGGCGCCGGAAAGGACGAGTTCCGGGGAATCTACCCGATCGTTGCGACGCCATATGAGGAAGACGGTTCCGTTGATCTGGCCACGCTTGCCGAGGAAGTGCGGTTCCTTGACCGCGCCGGCGTGCACGGTATTGTCTGGCCGCAGCTGGCGAGCGAGTACGCGCTCCTGACCTACGAGGAGCGCATAGCCGGGGCGGAGACGATCGTGAGAGCCGCCGAGGGGCTCCGTCCGAAGGTCGTGATCGGAGTCCAGTCCACCGATACCGCCACTGCGGTGCGCTATGCCGAGCATGCCCGCTCCATCGGCCCGGATGCCATCATTGCCCTGCCGCCCCGCAAGGGCGGACAGAGAGAGTTCGACCTCGACTTGGTTGCGGAGTATTACGCTGCCGTTGCCGAGGCAGGCGGCCTTCCTATGTTCATGCAGGCCATCGGCAACATGAGCGTCGAGTTCGTGGGACGGATGGTGCGCGAGATTCCGAACCTGCACTTCGTCAAGGACGAGGCTGGTCATGCCCTCAGCCGCATCACCGAGTTCGCCGGCCTTCCCGGGCCGGATCGGCCCGTCGCGTTCACGGGAGGCCACGGCAGGACACTGATCGCGGAGATGTCGCGAGGGTCGGCGGGCACCATGCCCGCTGCTTCCTGGGTCGACCTGTATGTGCGTGTCTGGGACCTGTGGCATGCCGGACATCGCAACGAGGCCATGGACATGTTCTCGAAGGCGCTGCTGCTCATCACGAGGGCGACGGCGCACGGCTTGCCCGCGCTTGCCTACGTGCTCCACCTGCGGGGCGTCTTTCCGAACTGGAAGGTGCGCAATCCCGATGCCAGGCCGCTGGACGAGTCCGCGAAGAGCAATCTCGAGGCGACCCTGGAATTCGTGCGACCGTACCTGGCGGCATGAGAGGCGACTTCTGACAAGGTATTCCCGGACAGCGGGCTGAGGTGGACTTCTGCCCGGCCTAGAGGAGGCAACATGGCGAGGCGACGGGCGTTCACGGCGGCCTTCAAGGCGAGAGTGGCGGAGGAAGCGCTGCGCGGGGATAGGACGGTGGAGCAGGTTGCAGCCATGCACGGGCTGCATCCCAGCCTGGTCAGGCAGTGGAAGCGCAAGGCGAGCGAAGGGCTGGTCGAGCTGTTCGAGCGGGGTGCGGGGGCTGGGCGCGACCAGCAGGAGGAGCAGATCCGCAAACTGCAAGAGAGGATGAAGCAGCTGGTGATCGAGCGCGATTTCCTGAAAGACGCATGGAAGCGGTCAGGCGCGCCCGGCTAGTCACTTTGGTCCGGCCGGTGCGACGAGTGGTCGTTCGCTCGATCAGTTCGCATCGGTCCCGCTGATCCAAGTGGGGCTGGTAGGCGCATCGCCCTCTTATTTGACAGGCCGCAGCCATTGATGCTTGGTCCAGCTCGGCCGGTCAGAATCCTTCGGCCGGTTCCGGCGGCGACCTCAGGGTTGGATCAGGGCGATGCGTCGGCCGGGGCGATCACGCCAAGCATCGACCACTCTTTGAGCTGCGTCCTAATGGCGTCTGCGGCGGTCGCATCGGGGCTTAGCTCGAGGAATTGCCGGAAATGGGTCGCGGACGACTTGTACTCCCCCTTGTTCGCATACGCTGACCCTAAGAACTGATGGGCTTGCGGATAGGTGGATGTCGCCCCTCTCTCGACCAGTTCCAAGGCTTTCTCAATGCACCGCTCGTTGTCTCCGGTGCGCAGGTATGCGCCGGCAACAAAGAACCTCACGTCGTCTAGCTGGCTATTGACTTCCAATCCCCTCTCTCCCATCTCGATCGCGCCTGCCAGATCCCCGGATCCAACCAGCAACGGCACGATACGAGGGTAGACGGGATACAGATACGGGTCGCCAGCCACCGCCTGTCTGTACGCTTCCAGAGCATCCTCGGTCAGCCCAAGGCCCTCCCGGACCTGGCCCAGGAGCTTCCATGCGGCCGCGAACCCCGGGTCTGTCGCCACAGCGGACTCCAGGCGCGTCGCAACCTTACCGAGATTCGAGCTTGGTTTGCCGACCTGCTTCAGCGCCCACTCGTACGACTGCACAGCCTTCTTCGGCGCATCGGCGATCGTCGGGCTGATCGCGTGACCCAGAACGCCTTCAACCTTCGAGAGGACCAACTCGCCGACATCGGGGTTGTCGAACATCGATCGAATGCCAAGCTGGATCTGGGATGACTGATGGCCCGGAAGCTCGGCGCGCACGTAGCAATTGGACAAGTTGACTACACCGAGGTGGTTGGGCTGGGGCACGCCCAATGCGTTGCCTGAGTCCTGCGTAGCGTCTGTGAGCCCGCTGCCCCTTCCGGACAGTTCGATATCGAAGTCACCCTCGGGCCCGATCTGGTCCGTGGCGCGTGGGAATCCGCCACAGACGAGCTCGATTACAGTCTCCTTGGGCACGACGGCACCATCACTCATCTCCACCTTCCCCGAAATGTAAGCTGTCATTTCCGGGTCCGGTGGAACCAACGGCTCGGCGGTCACATCCCTCGACAACTGCTGGGCTGCCAGCGACTGCGAGAGAAACGCCGACACCGCCGCTACCACCAAGACGGATCCTGTCATTGCCATGAGTGTGTCCTCCTCCCCTGCCGGCCGTGCTTGGACCACTCTCAGCTAGGGTGCAATCCTCCGCGGCATCGTCTCTGCCGCGCCTGAGCAGGGGCCGAATCGGACCGGAACAATCCGGCTACACGGCTAATTATAGACTTCGAACTCGACCGGCGGACTCTGGGGCCTGCTACTCCGGCGCACAGCAAGCGTCCTGCCTCCTGCTGCGAGCGAGTGCTGATGGCGGGCAGCACTGACATTCTCGAGCGAACCGCGACCCGCCCCTTCGGCGCATCGCGGAGTTGCTCCCCTCCATTGGCCAGAGTCCAATGCATGCTCGCTCCCGGCGCGCCCCGCTATACACTACGGACGAGGCCGGTTCCGATGCCCCATTCCCCGGTGCAAGTGGCGCGCGAGGCGGGCCTGGCTGCGGACCAGTTCTATATGGAGGATTTGTACGGCTGGTCGGTCCGGCAGACCGAGGCCCTGCGGCGCCGGGACCTCGAGGCGCTGGACTGGGAGAACATAGCTGAGGAGATCGAGTCCCTTGGGAGCAAGCAGCGCGATACTTGGGTGTCGCTGTGCGGGAAGGTGATCGAACACATGCTCAAGATCGAGCACTGCGAGGGAGATGAGCATCTCGCGCACTGGCAGGCGGAGATCGAGGATTGGCGGTCGCAGATGGCCAGAAACCTCAAGGCCAACCCCAGCCTGACTGGGCGCTACGGCGGGATATTCGGCCTCGCTTGGGAGCAGGGGCGGGACGATGCCGTGCGAAGCATCACTGCCTCGGCCGGGCACACTCGCCAATCCAAGGCGTGGAGGGACGAGAAGCACCGCATCGAGGCGATGCTGCCCGAGGCTTGCCCGTACCGGCTTCTGGAGGTAACCGCCTGCAATACGGAGGAGCGCAGACCGAGTGTCCACGGGGAGATCATGCCGCCGAGTGTGGCGGCGATCCTCAACGAGCGCGCCGGGGCTGAGTATCCGGTCAGGCTGTGGCCGGGACTCGACTTCAGGTTGCGGGTGGGCTCCCGGGCGCTAGGCGGTCCCGGGATTTCGCGCTGAGGCCTCGCACTCGGTCCGCAGCCGTGGCCCGGGTAGGGTGCCGCTGGACTCCCCGGCCGGTGAGGCTCGCCCCTGCGGATTCCTGCAGTTGGGATGCGGGAGCCCAGCTTGGAGCAGCCACAACCGGTAGCGCAGGCCTTGGAACGGGCGCGCGCGTTGGGTGTCTCACCGATCAGCGGCCTCGACTGGCCGACGAAGCCCTCCCATCCGCCCACAGCGCATCGATCCGTCCACCGCGTAGTGGTCTCGCCAGCGCCTGTCAGCCTTGATCCCGATGGACGAGGGCAGCGGCGCTCCTACGGCGTCTTTGCAGTGCTCGCTCCGGGTGCGCCTCGGCTGTACAATGCGGGCGAGGTCCGTTCCGATGCCCCATTCTCCGGTGCAAGCAGCGCGCGAGGCGGGCCTAGCTGCGGACGAGCCCTACGTGCAGGATCTCTACGGCTGGTCGGTCCAGCAGGCCCTAGCCCTGCGGCGACGGGACCTTGAGAAGCTGGACTGGGAGAACGTAGCTGAGGAGATCGAGTCGCTGGGGGGTGAGCAGCGCAGCGCCTGGGTGTCCCTGTGCGGGAAGGTGATCGAGCACATGCTCAAGATCGAGCACTGCGATGGAGATGAGCATCTTCCGCACTGGGCGACAGAGATCCAGCAATGGCGCATGCAGATGGCCGAGAGGCTCGCGGACAACCCCAGCCTGACCGGGAGTTACCGCGAGATCTTCGGTAGCGCCTGGGACCGGGGACGTAGTCACGCAGTGCGGAGCATGACCGACTGGGCCGGGCACCGCACCGCATCCAAGGCGCGGAGGGACGAGATGCGCCGCGTGGACGCGATGCTCCCCGAAGCCTGTCCGTACCGGCTGCTCGAGGTGACCGCCTGTAACACGGTAGAACCCAGGTTGGAGGTTCGCGAGGAGATCATGCCGCCGAGCGTCGCGGCGATCCTGAACGAGCGCGCCGGCGGCGAGTATGCCGTCAGGACGTGGCCGGGACTTGACTTCAGGCTGCAGCCGAGGCCCCGGGCGCTATTGGATCCCGAACGTTCGCGCTGACGCCTCGCACCCGGCCTAGGGTCTTGGCCCGGCAGGGGCGGCTCGCTGCTGCGGATTTCCTGCGGCTGGAAGGCAGGAGTCCCGCCTCGGGCAGCCCGAACCGGTAGCGCAGGCCTTGGAACGGGTGGGCGCGTCGAGCTTGTCGCCCTCTAGCGGTCCCGAATGGTGAACGAGGCATGCCCATTTGCTCGTGCAACACGCCTAACCGAACACCAGGTAACAGCCCCGCCGGCGCGTGTCAGGCTTGATCCCGATGGAGGAGGGCAGCGGCGTTCCTCCGGCGTCTGTGCTCGCTCCGGGTGCGACTCGGCTGTACAATACGGGCGAGGTTGGTTGCGATGCCTCATTCTCCGGTGCAAGCAGTGCGCGAGGCGGGCTTGGCAGCAGACGAGCCTTACTTGGAAGACTTCTATGGCTGGTCGGTCCAGCAGGCCGAGGCCCTGCGAGGGAGGGATCTCGAGGTGCTGGACTGGGAGAACGTAGCGGAGGAGATCGAGTCATTGGGGAGAGAGCAGCGCAATGCCTGGGTGTCCTTGTGCGGAAGGGTGATCGAGCACATGCTCAAGATCGAGCACTGCGAAGGGGATGAGCATCTCGCCCACTGGGCGACAGAGATCCAGCAATGGCGCATGCAGATGGCCGAGAGGCTCGCGGACAACCCCAGCCTGACCGGGAGTTACCGTGAGATCTTCGCTCGCGCCTGGGATCGCGGGCGGAGTCACGCGGTACAGGTTATTGCTGGCTGGGCCGGGCACAATCCCCTGTCGAAGGCGTTGAGGGACGAGGAGCGCCGCGTCGAGGCGATGCTGCCCGAAGCCTGCCCGTACCGGCTGCTCGAGGTTACTGCCTGCAATACGGAAGACCGCAAGCCGACGGTGCAGCGCGAGATCATGCCGCCGAGCGTGGCGGCGGTCCTGAACGAGCGCGCCGGTGGCGAGTTCGTCGTCAGGACGTGGCCGGGACTCGACTTCAGGCTGCAGCCGGGCCCTCGGGCGCTATCGGGTCCCGAGCGTTCGCGCTGACGCCTCGCACCCAGCCTAGGGTCTTGACCCGGCCCGGGCGGCTCGCTCCTGCGGATCTCTGCGGTTGGGATGCCGGAGTCCCGCGTCGGGCAGCCTGAACCGGTAGCGCAAGCCTTGGAACGGGTGGGCGCGTCCAGAGTCTCGCTTATCACCGGCCTCGATTGGCGGACGAAGCACACCCAGCCGCCGACTCCACATCTATCCGTCCGCCACGTAGTAGTTTTGCCACGTTTCCGGGAACCGGAGCACGTGGTCCAACGACCGGTGAGTCTCCAGGTTCTGCTGCAAAATCATCGTCCAAGGGCTCCCGAATCCCCAACTAGAGCCCGCTTCAGGCTCAACTTCCATTGGAAGGGGCTCGACGGAGCCCTGTGGGATGATGGTGCCGACATGGGGCCCCTTCAAGTTGCGCGCGCATTCCTTCCTGTGTTTCTGGTGGCGCCCAGCGTCGCTGGGGGCCCGTCCGAGGAGATTCCGTTCGAGAAGGAGGTCATCGACCTCGGGCGCAACGAGCCTTGCGCGGTCGCCGATGTTAACGGCGACGGATTTCTGGACATCATTGCCGGCGAGAATTGGTTTCGGGGGCCCGATTTCCAGCGTCACAAGTTCCGCTCGATCCTCACCTGGAACAACTACATCGACGACTTCAGCGACCTCCCCTTCGACGTGGACAGGGACGGCCACGTCGATGTGGTCAGCGTGGGCTGGGGCACCCGCAGCATCGCCTGGTGGCGGAACCCGGGCCGTGCGATCGGCAAGTGGGAGCGCCATTCCGTGCACGAGGGGCTGCCCGTGGAGTTCGCGCTACTCGTCGACCTCGACGGCGACGGCGAGGCGAGGGAAGTGCTGCCGCAGTTCGGAGGCCGCAATGCCGGCAAGACAGCGTGGTTCGAAGCGACGGGCAAGGACGGGAAATGGTCAGAGCGCGTTGCGCAGAATGCTGCGGACGGCCATGGAATCGGGGCGGGGGACGTGAACGGCGATGGCCGGATGGACATCCTGACACCGAAGGGCTGGCTGGAGGCTCCCGCGGACCCCAGGACGGGGCCGTGGACCATGCACGCCGAGGTCTCGTTCGACGAAAGCGTTGGCTTCCTGCACGTAGAGGACATCGACGGGGACGGGATGAACGACATCGTCACGACGCACGCCCATAGCTACGGAATCTTCTGGCTCAGGCAGGGCCGCGGCGCCGACGGGAGTCGCTCCTGGGAGCGCAAGGTGATCGACGAAGCCTGGTCGCAAGCGCACGCCTCGACCCTGGCGGATCTCACGGGCGACGGCCGGCCGGAACTGATCACCGGCAAGCGACTGTATGCCCACAACGGCAAGGATGTGGGCGGCCGCGAGCCGCTCGGCCTCTATTGGTACGAGTACGTCGAGACCGAACGGCAGTGGGAGTGGATCCGCCACATCATCCATTACGGCGGCCGGGTGGGCGGAGGGATGCAGATCCCTGTCGTTGACATTGACGGGGACAAGGACCTCGACATCGTCGTGGCGGGCAAGGGGGGCCTGTTCCTCTTCCGGAACCTCAGCCGCTGACCCCCGGGTAGTGCGCGGCGCTGCGAGAACCCCCGAGCCTGCTGCCGGGACTGGACCCAGCCCGGGCGGGGCCCGGTACTCCCGCGGACGTGGATCAGGGTGAGGTGGCCGGCGGCGGCACGGCGGGCGTTTCGTCCACCTGCTCCTCGACGGCGATGAAGGTCGTGTTGGAGTCCACGCCTGCAACCTGTAGTACGAGGGGCACGGCGTGGCCTGTCGGGACCGCCTCGGTCAACTCGAAGTCGACCCGGTACAGTCCGGCGAAGGCAACCTCAAGGCCTGCATGGCTGACCGGCAGCGAGATGCCGCCGATCCGGACAGCCACACGTTCGACCGCGAGGGAAGGAGGCTCCGCCAGGGCAGCCGCCCCGGTAGCCGGAGGGTTCGTGACAGGTCCTAGGCCCGTTGCGAACACTTCGACAGTTTCGCCCGGCCGCGCCGGGCGCGCGCCGAAGTAGGTCCCGGCAGCCGGCGCTGCCACCTGCCCGGTCGATGCGATCCATGCCGCCGCCTGGCCGGCCTGGTTCAGGACGAAGATGCCCGGGCTCACCCTGGCGAGCGGCACGACGACCTCCGGGCTGGAATACTCGCCCACCGTCACGGCAAGCGTGGCCTCGGCGCGCCCTCCGAGTTCCCAGGGGATCTGGAAGTTCCGCTGCCGCGGCGAGGCGAGAAGTTGGGGCACGGCGATCGAGCCGTCGAACGTCATCGATCCGCCGCCGAGTTCCAATGGCAGCGGGTGTCCCGACGCACCCTCGGTGCCTCGCGCGAGCCCGACGCCGAATGCCGTGGCGAGGGAGCCTGGCGCGAGACCCGCTCCGGCCTGCAAAGTGGCACTGTTCACCACTCCCCCCTCCGAGATTGCCGGGGGAGGGGCCGGGGCATCGATCCGATACAGGATGCTGGGGTCGGCGAAGTAGATTTCGCCGGCTTCGTCTTCCCCGAATGTCCGGATGCTGAAGGATGTTGCCCGCGGGCCGAGCCTAGCCCAGGCGCCGTCCTGCTCGACAGCGCCGTAGAAGGTGCCTTGGCAGTAGTCCGCGAAGAAGTAGACCCCGGTGAGCTGCGGGTGCTGCGCCCCGCGGTAACGGTAGCCTCCCGTGACGGACCCGCCACAGTTGCCGGCCTCGTGCTCGTACTCCACGGCCGGCAGGACCAAGGAACCGTCATTGCAGCCCGTCGTCGGCCGGAAGCAGAGCGAGCCCTCCATCCGCGGCCAGCCGTAGTTCTCGCCTCCGGCGCTGCTGGCGGGCTGGAACGACACCTCTTCCATGAGGTTCTGGCCGACATCCGCAATGAACATGTCGCCCGTTAGGCGGTCGAAGCTGAATTTCCACGGGTTCCGCAAGCCGTACGACCAGATTTCGGGCCGGGCGCCCTGCGTGGTCACGAACGGGTTCGATGCCGGCGCCTTCGCAGGGGCGCCGTTGTCGACATCCAGCCGCAGCATCTTGCCCAGCACCGAGGAGAGGTCCTGGCCCACTTGAAACGGGTCGCCCGCTCCGCCGCCGTCGCCCATTCCGACATAGAGGTATCCGTCCGGCCCGAAGTGGATCTGCCCGCCATTGTGATTGCGCCGTGGCTGTACGGCTTGGAAGAAGATCGTTTCCGAGTCCTTGTCGGCGACGTTCGGATCGGAAGTGACCGAGAAGCGCGAAACGACGGTGTCGTTGTTGGAATCCGTGTAGTTAACGAAGAAGTATGCGTTCGTGGAGTAGGCGGGGTGGAAGGCAACGCTCAGCAGGCCGCGCTCGCCGCCGGCGTTCACCCGGTCACGGATGTCGAGGTATGGCGTCTCCGACAGCGTCCCTCCGTCGACGATCAGGATCCTCCCGACCTGCTCGGTGACGAACAGGCGTCCCGACCCGTCGCCCGCGTGTGCGATCGATGTGGAATTCGCGATGCCGCGAGCGACCTCGGTGAAGATCAGGCTGTTCAGGTCGACCTGGCCTTGCGCGGACGGGAGCACTAGGGCGGCAGAGGCGGTGAGAATACGAGCGAAGGGACGCACGATTCTGATTATGCACCGGTCATGCTTTCGGCCTTCCGGCAGTCTGCTTCCACTGCGAGTGCCAAGGCGCCTGCGTCGGTCCGCAGTGCGGAAGGGGTCCGGGACCGGCGTGGTAGGGCTGGCGTTTGGTCCGGATCAGGGATGCCGCCCCGGGTCTTCGCTCGAACGCGTCGCCTCCAGGACCCGGTCGTCGAAGGAAAAGTCGGGCCGCACCCGATCTTCGGGGGCCAGACCGCGATACCAGGCCCACGCGTCGCTAAGGCCCGCGACCATGGTCGTGGGCTGGAAGCCTAGGTCCGTCCGTGCCCGCGCGATGTCCATGGTGATCGGCGGCATGTCAAAGTACTGGCCGAAATAGAAGGGAGGCTTGAAGACCTGGCCGCCCAGAGCCACGAGCGTCTCGCGGGGGACCCTGCGAATGTCCGGCTCGATCCCGGCAGCGGCACCGAGCAGGCGCACCAATTCGTCCTGTCGCACCGGGTCCTCGTGCGCGATGTTGTAGGCGCGTCCGGCTGCGACGGTAGCACCTGCCGCCAGCAGCGCCGCCTCGGCAAAGTCCGATACTCCGACGAAGTGCATCAGCCGGCTTCCGTCCCCCGGAACGATGATCGGCCTGCCTGCGACGAGCCGGTCCCAGAAGAAGGCTTCCCGATAGAACGGGTTGTGTGGCCCGTAGATGAAGGGCGGGCGCAGCGTCGCCGTGGGAACGCCCTGCCGTTTGTGAATCGCTAGCAGCGCTCGCTCGGAGTCGGCCTTGTTCCGGCAGTAGGGATCCGGGTGGCGCGGGCCCGCGAGCGGCGAGTCCTCCGTGCGATCGAGTCCGTCTCCGTAAGCCGCGCAACTGGAAACGAACACGTAGCGCTGCAACTGAGGCCCGCAAGCCTCGGCCGCCGCTGCCACCTGCTCTCCAGTCGTTCCGCGTGTCCAGTCATAGACATTGTCGAAGACATACTCGTAAGCGCCCTCTCGCAGGACCCGGCTGATGCTGGCGCTGTCGTTGCGGTCGCAGTGGACATCGCGGACGCGGCCTTCGAACGGATTCTTGCCGCCCCTGTGCAGGATGGTGACGTCGTCGCCCCGCGCCAGCAGCCTGGCCACCAAGTGGCGGCCAATGAACAGGGTGCCGCCAATGACCAGGACCTTCGACATTCGGCGCGTCCTCGTGAGCGGCCTGCCAAGCGCTTAGGGCTTCGGCCTCACGCGCAGGGCGAGGCCCAGCTCGGTGAGGTTCTTGGCTGGAACCGTGTTGGGCGCCTCGCACATCAGGTCGGTTCCCTTGGCGGTCTTGGGGAACGGAATCACGTCGCGGATCGTGGATTCGCCGGCCAGGAGCATGATGAGCCTGTCGAGGCCCAGCGCGATACCGCCGTGCGGGGGCGTCCCGTAGCGCAGGGCTTCCAGGAAGAACCCGAAGCGGTGGCTCGCCTCTTCCTGCGTGAAGCCGAGGGCCTCGAATACCCTCTCCTGAATGTCCTGCCGGTGAATTCGGATCGAACCGGAGCCGAGTTCGACTCCGTTCAGAACGAGGTCGTAGGCCTTCGAGCGGCAGGCCGCAGGGTCCGTGGTCAGCTTGCCGGTGTCGTCGTCGTGGGGCGACGTGAACGGATGGTGGGCGGGAGTCCAGGAACGGTCGTTCGCATCCCATTCGAACATCGGGAAGTCCGTCACCCACAGGAACCGCAGATCGTCCGCGCGGAGCAGTCCGTGGCGGTCCGCGAACGTCGCTCCGATCCGGGTGCGCAGGCTGCCCGCCGCCGCCAGGACCGCCTCGTCGGGGCGCGGACTCTCGTCGGGCTGAAGCCCGGTTGCCAGGACCAGGAAGTCGTCATCCTCCGCGTCGAGCCGCTCGCGCACGGCCGCCATTTCCGCGGGCATCTTCTTTGCCAGGCCCCGGAAGTCGTCGAAGATCCGCAGGTTTAAGTCCTTGGCGCACTCCCGGAACTGCTCCCGTTCCCGCCTGGAGAGCGAGCCGATGGACGGTGTGCGGATCGCGACGAGCGGGCCGACCATCGGGAGGTCGCCAGGCTGCAGCAGGTCCGTCACGACTGCCATTGGCGGGAGTCGCACGTCCGGCTTGTCGGAGCCGTAACGCTCCATCGCCTCGGCGTAGGTGAGCCGGGGCAGGGGCAGCGCGGGCACCGGCCTTTCCGCTGCCTCGCAAACGCTGGCCATCAGCCGCTCGATCACTTCCAGGACCCCGTCTTCCTGGACGAAAGACATCTCGACGTCGATCTGCGTGAATTCGGGCTGGCGGTCGGCCCGCAGATCCTCGTCCCGGAAGCAGCGGACGATCTGGTAGTAGCGGTCGTAGCCGCCGATCATCAGCAACTGCTTAAACAGTTGCGGCGACTGGGGCAGGGCGTACATCGCGCCCGGCTGGATCCGGCTCGGCACCAGGAAGTCGCGCGCGCCCTCCGGTGTCGACCTGGTCATGAACGGGGTTTCGATCTCCAGGAAGCCCTGGGAATGGAATGACTCTCGAATCGCCCTGTTCGCCGCGTGCCTGATCTGGACGTTACGCTGCATCTGAGGGCGCCGCAGGTCGATGTAACGGTACTTCAGCCGGATTTCCTCGCCGACCGGCGTGCGGTCTTCCTCGTCCAGTTGGAAGGGCGGGGTCTCTGAGGTGTTCAGGACCGTGAGACGGTGCGCTACCAGTTCCACGGTGCCCGTTGCCAGGCTGGGGTTGTAGGTATCCTCGGATCGCCGGACGATCGGGCCCTCCACGGCGATCACGTACTCGCTCCGAAGGGCTTCGGCCCTCGCGTGCGCCTCGGGATGCGTTTCGGCGTTGAAGACGACCTGCGAGATCCCGCTGCGGTCTCGCAGGTGCAGGAACAGCAGGCCGCCGAGGTCCCGCTTGCGGTGGACCCATCCCATCAAGACGGCGCTGCCGCCGATGTCGGCGTCGCGGATGTCCCCGCAGTAGTGTGTCCTGCGCAACTCTCCCAGCGGGGCCGGGGCGGCGCTGTCGGATCGGGATTCCTGCATCAGGCTTGTTCCAGGTACTGCCTGGTGAGTTCCACGTAGTGGGCCGCATTCTCCCGCGTGCGCTCGACCTCGGCGTCGGAAACAGCCCGCTTGACCTTGGCCGGCACGCCGGCCACCAAGCATTTCTCCGGAATCTCCGTACCGCCCAGGACAACCGCTCCGGCAGCAATGATCGAGCCGGCGCCGATCCGTGCCTTGCTGAGAATGGTCGCTCCCATGCCGATCAGGCAATCGTCCCCCACGTCACATCCATGCACCGTGCAGGAGTGTCCCACCACCACGCGGTCACCGATGCGCAGCGGGGCGTCCTCGTCCTCGTGCAGGCAGCTGTTGTCCTGGATGCTCGTGTCGTCTCCGATCTCGACGGTTGAGGTGTCGGCCCGCACGGTCACGTTGCACCACACACTAGACCGCGCACCCACCTTGACGCTGCCAATCAGCACCGCGCTAGGATCCACGTAGGCGCTGGCCGAAACGACGGGCAGGGCGCCTCTAAAGCTTCGAATCATGGCGGCTTGCAAGGGCTCTCGGAATGGATAGAGGCGGGCCCGGCGATGCGCGTTGGCCGGCCTGCGTAAGGGCCGACTCTTCTCCGACGATACCACAAGCCCTTGAAGGCCCGTCCCCCTTAACGATCAACCTAATGTTCCCCTTCTGGAATGCCGCTGGGACGGCTCCTCCGAGCCGTCAGCGGTGCGTAGCCACCCCGCGCGGGCCAATCCCTTCCGACATGCTTGCCCGTAGCGATTCCGACGGCCATACGCTATGCACCGCCGGTTCAAGACTGTACCCCGCGCGGGCGCACGCGCTCGATGGTGCGAGGGCTTAGGGCGGGCGATTTAATAACTTAGTCAGATAACCCGCTATTCTGCCATTGAGTGTCCTTGTTCAACGGCGATTTTGGAGTCTCACAGCCATCTGACAGGTGATTGCACCTCCCTCCCGGCGGTCTGCTGGTACGATACGGGGGATTTTGTCGTCCCCTGACCCTCTTAATGGCAATATCCGTGCCCAATAGTCGTTATTATGACGTTTAGGGGGCAGGCATGAGAACCGCAACCTTCACCACTCAGACCGTCATCACCTTGCTGCGCAAGCGGACCGTCGCACCGCTGGCGGATTTCCTGGAGGCCTTCGGCTCGGCCAGTCGGCGCACCGTCTGCCGCAAGCTGGCGGCGGCGGGCTGCCGCTCCAGTTACTCCCATGGCGGCCGCTATTACACCCTCGACGAGTTGGCTGCCTATGACCGCCACGGGCTGTGGGCCTGGGAGGGGATCCGCTTCTCGCGGGCCGGGACTCTGCTGGCCACCGCCGAGGCGTTGGTCGAGCAGGCGCCTGCTGGGCGCTTCTCCGACGAGCTGGGCCGCATCGTCGGAGTCGACGTGCAGGACGTGCTGCGCAAGCTGGTTCAAGCCGGCCGCTTGGAGCGCGAGAAGCTCGCGGGCCGTTACTGGTACTCGTCCCCCGCATTGCAGCGGCGCCAAAGGCAGTTGCGGGCGCGACGGGTGATGCTGGCGGAAGGAGTGGGACGGCCGTCCCCGGACAGCGATGACGAGCAGATCCGGGAAGCGGCGGGAACGCTGCTGAGCGTGCTCGACGAGCGCCAGCGCCGGCTGTACGCCGGCCTGGAATCGCTGCGCCACGGGCGGGGCGGCGACGCGCGGGTCGCCGCACAGCTGGGCATGGCCCCGGCGACCGTGTCCAAGGGCCGCCGCCAGTTGCTGAGCGGGGACTTCGAGACCCAGCGGGCGCGCAAGCCCGGCGGCGGGCGCAAGGCGCTCGAAAAAAAAAGCCCGCAGTGACCGCGGTGCTCGCCGACCTGCTGCGTCACGACACGGCCGGCGACCCCTGTTCCGGCCTGCGCTGGACCCGCCGCACTACTCGCAACCTCGCCGACTGCCTCAGCGAGGTGCTCGACATCGCCGTCTGTCCGCGCACCGTCGCCCGGCTGCTGCGCAGTATGGGCTTCTCGCTGCGCGTGAACCGCAAGTGCATCCCGTCCACCTCCCCCGCCGAGCGCAACGCTCAGTTCACGTTCATTGACCGCTTGCGGCAGGACTGTGAGCACAACAACATCCCCGTAATCAGCATTGATTCGAAGAAGAAAGAGCTGGTCGGCCGCTTCCGCAATGCCGGGGTCCGCTGGGAACGCGAGCCCGTCCCGGTCAACGATCACGACTTCCGCTCCCATGCCAGCGGTCTGGCCGTCCCCTACGGCATCTATGACACGCTCGCCAACCGCGGCTTCGTCCGCGTTGGCGTCTCCTCCGACACTCCCTTCTTCGCTGTCGACAACCTCGCCGCCTGGTGGACCGCCGAAGGACTCTCCCGCTACCCTCACGCCTCCCGGCTCGTCCTGCTTGCCGATTGCGGCGGGAGCAACTCCTGCCGCGCCCGGGCCTGGAAATACGCCCTCCAGCACCGCTTCTGCAACATATTCCGCCTCAAGGTGACGGTCGCCCACTATCCCGCCGGCTGCTCCAAATGGAATCCGATCGAGCACCGCCTCTTCAGCGAGATCAGCCGCAACTGGTCCGGCTGCCCCCTCGAGTCCTTCGATCTGATCCTCAACTACATCAACTCAACTTCCACTCGCACAGGCCTCAAGGTCACTTCCCAGCTCAACTCCAACCAATACGAAACCGGCATCCAAATCTCCGACGCCCAGATGGCCGCGATCAAGCTCACTCCCAACCAGCACATCCCCAAGTGGAATTACACGATCTCCCCCCTGCCATGCTGATAAGTTATTTCTGCGCTCCCCCTTAGGTCAAGAACGCGAGCGACCTTGGCTTCGGTGCCAACCCGGGGGCGAGGCACCGTTTGGGATGCGCTTATCTCAGGCGGGATGGGAAGGCGAAAGGCAAGGTGAGGCAGACTACCCGCCACGGAGACCGCCGAGCCACAGGCTGCGAAAGGCCGGACTAGAATACGAGTGTGGCCTGTGCGGGGTGCGGTACATGCGAATCTGCCCGCAATCACGCGGAGTCGCAAGCCTTCGCGCGATGTGAAGAGTACTAGGAGAATCGGGCATGAAGGTCGAGTATGAGGGGCGTCACGAAGAAGGTCACCGGATACCATTCGAGCCCGTCGACGAGCCCTGGACAAAGTGCAGGTTGCCCGATGGAACCATCATCCGGATGAAGCTTGTAGTGGCAGACGTGATTCGACTACAGCGAGAGGACTCGCTGGGCGAGCCGGTATATGTCATTGAGTCGAGCAACGTTGTCGCAATCGAGCCGAGTGACGGGTCCCAGGACATCCGCCGAGGGGGCTCGCCATGACCGCAAGGCAGGCTGCTCGACTGAACGTCTCGGCCAGCGGTCGCTTGGCTGTCGATGTGGGTCGGGTAGCGCGCGGATCCGCGGCCCAGCAGGCGCTGGGTCGGTCAATGCGTCACATCCAGGCATTGAATCCCATCTCCGGAACTGAGCCGAGAGGGACGGTAGCAACGAATTGGCAGTTCGTCTCCTCGGATGGTCCTTCCGGTGCTTCTGTCGACTACTCGCAGCATGCCATGCCGGACTTGGAATTGATCGCGCACCATCTTGCGCAAGCTCCCGGTGTTGTGGCCATCTACGCCAGCGGCTCCGGCGACGGAACTCACATCTGGACCGTTCTCGAGAATTGGGAAGACCAGACACTCGATGGCGTCTTCGCGCGTGAACTTCGGCTCCACAAGCTAATGGAAAACCACGTCGCTCGTGTTGAGTTTGACGTCATTCGAAGCGAGTTCGTAGACCGTTACAGCGCTGCGTGGCGGAGGATCTATCCGAATGTCGGTTGATACGTAGTTGGAACCGGCCCAGCACAACGAGGAGGTGGCGGCAGCCCTTTCGTCGGGATCTGACCCGAAGAGCCTACAAAGGGCCGTGACGTGTCTGTCCTACAGGAGCTCGCAACGCATGAACGCGTACCTCTGGCACGCCGAAGCTGGCAAGGTTCCCAAGAGCCACGCGGAGCGCGAACATTGTTCGGCGACCCACGGGCGGCCTTTGTCTACAAATCGCAAGTGGCTTGAGGCGAGGGGCTTAGAGTCGCGTCACGCACTGTCACCGCATCCGCCACGTTCACGGGTGAGAGCCCTTGACCAAGTTCGAGACGTCAGCGCGAACGCTTGGGACCGCGTAGCGGCCGGGCGACCGGCTGGAGCTTGAAGTCGAGTCCTGGCCAAGGCCTGACTTGGTACCCGGCCCCTCCGCGATCGTTGAGAATGCTCGCCACGGCCGGCGGCATGATGTCACGCCGGACATCCGGCTTGCGCTCTTCCGAGCGAATTTGAACGCTGCCCTTCTGGCATGGCGGGGCGGGCGAT
This sequence comes from Bryobacterales bacterium, assembly GCA_965263255.1. Lineage (GTDB taxonomy): Bacteria > Acidobacteriota > Terriglobia > Bryobacterales > UBA6623 > VXMF01. Next base: position 2,432,180 of record CBDHHA010000008.1, on the reverse strand, counting down.
GCGGCCTTGCAGGAGGCTGCGGGGCTCCCATTTCAAGAGAGGTGCAATGACGCCGAGAAGGCGGGTCTTGATGGAACGGATCAAGGAGATCATGCGCGCATGCTTCGCTAGTTCACGGCGAGACCGGTTCCGCGGCCCAATGGCCGGCGAACTGGCGGCGGAAGGTGTGTTCGCAGACCGGACGCGTCCCGGCATCCACAACGGGAGAGTACTCCACAGCGGCGGAAATCGCCCCTCTCCTGGAAGGCAGGTCAAGTCCAAGCGCGCTCAGGCCGACCGAGTCAAGAAGCTCTCAGTATCATGGCTAGTTGACCCGTGGCTCGGCTGGCGGCGGTCTCGTTCGTAGCCGCCAGGCATCCAAGGGACCGGTTTAATGCCCGAACAAGTTATCCGCCAACGATCGAAGGGATTCATCTGCGTCAACGCGCATCCTGCGGGCTGTGCCACCAACGTCGAGCGGCAGGTCGCATGCGCCCGCGATGGCCTGAAGGCCGACGCAGCGCCCCGCGGGGGCAACGTGCTCGTGATTGGCAGCTCGACCGGATATGGCCTGTCGTCCCGGATCGCCGCTGCCTGGGGCATGGGCTGCCGTACCCTCGGCGTCTTCCTGGAACGGCCCCCGGCCGGCCGTCGGACAGCTACGGCCGGCTACTACAATTGCGTTGCGTTCCATCGGGCTGCGGCGCGGGACGGATTGTGGGCTAGGAGCATTAACGGGGATGCATTTTCCGACGAGGTCAAGGACCATGTCGCTCGCATCGCCTCGGAATCGATCGGCCGGTTCGATCTCGTCGTGTACAGCCTTGCCGCCCCGAAGCGGACCGACCCTAGGACGGGCACGACCTATTCTTCGAGCCTCAAGGCCATCGGGTCTTCGTACACGGGCAAGACGATCGACTTGGCGAAGTCCGAGGTGACCACCGCGACCGTCGGTCCCGCCAGCCAGGACGAGATCGACAGCACTGTGGCCGTCATGGGCGGCGAGGACTGGAAGTGGTGGATCGACCGCCTGCTCGAGGATGACCTGCTTGCCGATGGCGCAAGGACCGTCGCCTACACCTACTACGGCCCCGAACTGACCTGGCCGGTGTACCGCGATGGGACCATCGGGGCCGCAAAGAGCCACCTGAAGGACACGGCCGATGCGCTGGATGCAGAACTCCGCAGCAAGATTGGCGGGGCTGCCTGGCTGTCTGTGAATAAGGCAGTCGTCACGCAGGCCTCAGCGGCAATTCCGGTCGTTCCGCTCTATGTGAGCCTGCTGTTCCGGGTAATGAAACAGAAGGGGATCCACGAGGGGTGCATCGAGCAGATCGTGCGCCTCTTTGCCGACCACCTCAACCGTCCTGATGGTCCGGTCGTCGATCCGGACCGCCTCATCCGTCTGGACGATCTGGAGATGCGCCCGGATGTCCAAGACGAGGTTTCCGCTCTGTGGCCAAGCGTGAGCACCGCAACCCTTGCCGAACTCTCCGACTTCGAGGGATTCAAGCGCGACTTCAATAGCCTGTTCGGCTTCGATGTGGAGGGCGTTGACTACGCTGAGCCGGTCGAAAGCGAGATTCTCCTCGACCCGCAGCACCTCGTGGCCTGATGGCCGCAGGGGCCCATACTGAAGCTTGGCGGAGGGGCCATCGCCGCTGGGAGAATGGTTCGACATCCTGGAGGGCCCGGCGTCAGCCGGCGTCGCGCCCGCCTTCGCGAGCCTCCGCTTGGAACCGGAACCAATGACGCCCCAAAGTCCCGACCAGCACCGCAGCCTCGCCTCGAAGAAGGGGCCCGTCACCTTGGCGGTCGTGACGGTTAGCGACACCAGAACTGCCAAGACCGACGCCAACGCATCTTACCTGCGGGAGGTGATCGAGGGGTGCGGGAATGTGCTGCACTCGGTCCGTATCGTGCCCGACGAGCCCGACTTGGTGCGCGAGGCTCTTCACGCACTGGCCGGCGAGGAGGGCATCCAGGTGATACTCTTCAATGGCGGGACCGGGGTATCGCGCCGCGACCGAACGTACGACGTGCTGAGCCGCGAGCTCGAGAAGGAGCTGACCGGTTTCGGGGAGCTCTTTCGCATGCTGAGCTACGAGCAGGTCGGAGCTGCTGCGATGCTATCGCGGGCCACGGCTGGCGTGTTCCGGGGAAAGGTGGTGGTTTCCACCCCCGGCTCGCCCGCGGCAGTGCGGCTCGCCTGGGAGAAGCTTGTCGGGCCCGAACTCTCGCACTTGGCTTGGGAGGTGGGTCGCTAGGCAGCTCGCCTTCTGCGGCCTGCCAAGCTGCCACGATACAACCATGCGGACATTGCTGATCATCTCATTCGCACTGGCGGCCCTCGCAGGCTGCGGAGAGGATCCGCCGAGGCCCGCTGCGCAAGTGGAGGCTGCCGTCGAAGCCTACCTAGCCGATCGAACCGACCTCCGGATGGGCGAGATGCGCGTCAGAGCGGACCGGATCCGATTCGAGGGTGACCGCGCGTTGGCCTCGGTCTCGATCATGGCGTCAGACGATCCCAAGGCGACCATGCAGATGGTCTACGAGCTTGCGCTGGGGCCCGAGGGGTGGAAGGTGGTACCGCCCGAGGCTTCCAGCCAAGGGATGGGAGTATCTCCAGAGGGTGGCGATGCAGTGCCCGGGCTGCCGCCGGGCCATCCGCCAACCGGTGCGCCGAGCATGGAGTTGCCGCCGGGCCACCCGCCCACGGCACCCTCGGGCGAGCTTCCGCCCGGCCATCCTCCGATCGGCGGCGAATCCCTCTAGTTCCCCGCGACCGCCGGCAGCCGCGGTGTCCGTGCGGGGCAGCTGCTGTCCACTCGTGCAGTTTCCCCCTCCCTGCGTCCGTGCGGAAGGATCGGCGAGGCTGTCAACGCTACGGTAGGAGAGTGCGGGCGAGACCGGCCGCAGCGCGATTGTCGCCAGCAGATACTTCCATGTCGAACGACCAGTCCAGTTCCCTGTTTGCCAAGGCCCAGCGGTCCATACCGGGCGGAGTGAACTCCCCTGCCAGGGCCTTTCGAGCTGTCGGGCGCGAACCTGTATTCATCACGCGGGGCGACGGCAGCCGGATCTGGGACATCGACGGCAACGAGTACATCGATTACGTGGGTTCCTGGGGGCCGCTCTTGCTGGGACATCGCCATCCCGAAGTGCTCGCGGCCTTGCGCGACGTACTCGAGCGCGGCACAAGCTTCGGGGCGCCGACGGAGGCCGAGGTCGAGCTCGCGGAACTGATAGCCGAGATCGTTCCCTCCATCGAGATGGTGCGCCTGGTGAACTCCGGCACAGAGGCCACCATGAGTGCCCTGCGGGTTGCCCGGGGATTCACCGGACGCGATCTCGCAATCAAGTTCGTCGGAAACTACCACGGCCATGTGGACTCGCTGCTGGTCAAGGCAGGATCGGGCCTGGCCACTCTCGGGATCTCCGATTCGGCCGGTGTGCCGGCGCGCTTCGCGGAGACGACTCTGCCCCTGCCGTACAACGACCTAGAGGCGTTGGAGCAGGCCTTTGCCCGGGATGGAGATCGGATTGCGGCGGTGATCCTCGAGCCAGTGGTCGGGAACATGGGGTGCGTTCCGCCCGCGGAAGGGTTCCTGAGCCGGCTGCGCGAGCTCTGCACCGCCAGCGGCGCTGTTCTGATCTTCGACGAGGTCATGACGGGCTTCCGGGTCGCCCTGGGCGGCGCGCAGTCGCTGTACGGGGTCACGCCGGACATGACGACACTGGGGAAGGTCATCGGCGGCGGCCTGCCGATCGGCGCCTTCGGAGGGCGCAAGGAGATCATGGAATGCGTCGCCCCCCTGGGTGCGGTCTACCAGGCTGGCACCCTCTCCGGGAATCCACTGGCAGTCGCCGGCGGGCTGGCCATGCTGCGGCACCTCCGGGATCATCCGGAAGTCTATAGCCACGTCGAGACGCAAGGATCGCGCTTGCAGGCCGGCGTTATGGAAGCCGCTTCGGCGGCGGGCGTCACGCTCACCAGCAACCGCGTCGGCTCAATGCTCACCTTCTTCTTCACCGGCTCCGAGGTGCGCAGCTGGGATGAGGCTGCCGCGTGCGACACCGATGCGTTCGGGCGCTACTTCCGGGAGATGCTTTCGCGGGGCATCTACCTGCCTTGCTCGCAATACGAAGCGCTATTCCTCTCGGGCTGCCATACTGCTGCCGAGATCGACAGGACGGTGGATTGCGCCGCCGGGGCGTTCCAGGCGATTGCAGGTAAGGCCTAGCGCGGAGGCGCCGAACGCACTCCGCGCCGGTCGCTACTACGAGTCGGACCGCCTTGCGTCCCGCACCACGAGCCGGCCTTGGCGCCTCCCCTGCCATTCATCGAGTTCGACCGGACCCACGACATCGATCGGTTCCCCATGGGCTGCCGCGCCCCCTCCGGCACCGGAACCGTTCTGTCCGAGCTGCTCCATGCAGTCCTGAGGAGCTCGCCACCAGACAGCGCTGCATCTCGATCCGCCGGACTCAAGAGTCATGAACAGGTGGCCTGTCTGGGTCATCTTGCTCCCTGCGAGGGTGCAGCGGCGGATGCCCAGCAGCGGCGCCGGCATGCCCGTCCCCCACGGCTCGAGCCGGCGCTGCGCCAGCGCGAATTCGAGCATGGCATCGGCGGAAAGGTGCTCCGGTCGGAGCTCGGCATCGATCTCGTGTGCCGGCTCGGGGGACGGTCCCCCCTCCGGCTCGAGTTCGCCGAAGCGATCCAGCAGGAATGCCCTCAGGTCCTCTAGACGCGTCGGCTCGAACGTCACGCCGCACGCCGCCGCGTGCCCACCGCCCGAGGCTAGGATCCCTTCCTGCACCGCCGCGCTCACGGCGGAGCCCAGGTCGAATCCCAGCGCCGACCTACCGGACCCCGCCAGCAGGCCGTCCTTGCGCCGGGCCACGGCAATTGCGGGCCATCCGAATCGATTCACGAGCGACGACGCTACCAAGCCGACCGTGCCGGGGGTGGCCGCTTCGGCGAGGTGGACGTTGACCGGTCCGTCCATGAGTGCCTCGAGCCCGACCGTCTCGTCCAGCTCCTTGGATGCCTTCCGGCCGAGGTCGACACGCTGGTGATTCAGATCGTGCAGCTGTTGCGCCAGATCCCGGGCGGAACGCATGCTCTTGGCCCGCAGGCAACGCGCCGCCAGCTCGGACTCCCCCATGCGGGAGCCCGCGTTGATCCGCGGGCCGACCCTCCATCCGAAATCGTCCGCTGTGCGGGTGCCCTTCAGGCCGGCGGCCTGCATGATTGCAGCCAGTCCGGGAGACACAGCCGTGGGATCGTTCAGCAGTCGGACTCCAGCATGGATCAGCGCCCGGTTGAACGGAGTGTTGACAGGCATCATGTCGCACGAGGTCCCGAGCGCCGCGAGCAGCGTGATGCGCCTGCGCACCGTCAACGAGTCTTGGGCGTTCAGCCCGGCCTGCCGGAGCATTGCCCTGGCGAGGAACCAGGCGAGGCCGGCCGCGCAAAGCGAGCCCAACTCTCCCGGATCGGGAGCCTGGCTGACCCAGGGATTGACGAGGATGCCCGCTTCGGGAGGCTGCTGGTGGTGCGGAGGATGGTGGTCCACAACCACTGGAACGATGCCGTAGCTGGCGTGGAATTGATCCAGAAGCCTGCCTGAGGCCGTGCCGCAGTCAACCACCGCGACACATGAAACGCCCTCCTCCGAGAGCCGGTTCAGGCAGCGAGGGTTCGGGCCGAAGCCCTCGGTGTTGCGGTAGGGCACTGCGACGACCGGATCCTTGGACTCGGGCGGCAAGACCGCCCTGAGCGTTTCGACGAGAATCGCCTGGGAACTCGCGCCGTCCACGTCGTAGTCACAGACAATGCCGACACGTCCCCGGCGCCCGAGTTCCAACAGGGTCTCGGCCGCTTCTTCGATTCCGGCTGGATTCCCGATCGCCTCGGTGCATTCCTTGAGCGGGCGCTCCTTGATCCGGGACGCTGCAGTCGCGTCCATCCCGCGCCTGGCCAGGGCGAGACCGAGGGCCTCCGGAACGCTTAGTACGCGAGCGATGTCGGCACCGCGGCGCGCCCGATCCGGCGACTCCTCCGGCCAAGACCATCCGAATCGTCTCACGAGCAGCACCTGCCGCCGGCCCGGACCCGGGCGGGACGAAATGAACGAAGCAGTCGTACCATTCGCGGAACGGCCAGTCTCTCACATGCCGACGGGCCCCGACCGGCGCGCCCGGCGGATCCGGATGCCCCTCGACGCTTCACGATTGCGCGTTGCCCGCAGCCCGCCGCAAGCGGTCCGCGATGCCGATCTCCCCCTCGGGCCGGAGCAGGGGGAACAGGATCACGTCGCGGATTGTGGGGGAGTTCGTGAGAAGCATCGTCAGCCGGTCGATCCCGATCCCCTCCCCGGCAGTGGGCGGCAGCCCGTAGCACAGCGCCCGCACGTAGTCCTCGTCGATTCCGTGGGCCTCGTGGTCGCCTGCCGCCCTTGCTGCCGCCTGCTCTTCGAACCGCGTGAGCTGCTCGAGCGGATCGTTCAGCTCCGAGTACCCGTTGGCGATCTCCATGCCTCCGCAGAAGATCTCGAATCGCTCCACCCAGGCTGGATCCTCGGGCTTCTGCTTCGAGAGCGGCGAGGCCTCCACCGGATAGTCGTATACCGCCGTAGGCTGGATCAGGCGCTCTTCACAGGCCGCTTCGAACAATCGCAGCAAGGCTACGCCTGCCGAGGTCCCGTCCGGCAAATGCACGGCCGAGCCACCGTTGCTCTCGTAGATGGCCGCGAGTTCCCGGATCTTGGCGATATCCACCAAGTCTGCGGGATCGGGTCGGCTAGCCGTGTCCGGCCAGTATTCGGAGACCGTTTCGGCCAGCGTGAGGCGGTTCATCGACCCGAAGTCGATTCTGTGCTCGCCGAACTCCGCCACGGACCCGCCATCGAATACGGACTCGGCGCACGCGGCGAGCAGTTCGGCGCTGAAGTCCATCAGCACGCGATAGTCGCTGTAGGCCTCGTAGAACTCGAGCATCGTGAATTCCGGGTTGTGATGCTTCGAAAGGCCTTCGTTGCGGAAGTTGCGATTGATCTCGTAGACCCGGTCCATGCCTCCGACGGTCAATCGCTTCAGATACAGTTCAGGCGCGATCCGAAGGTACAGGTCCAGGTCGAGGGCGTTATGGTGCGTGACGAACGGGCGGGCGAGCGCGCCGCCGTACACCGGCTGCATCATCGGTGTCTCGACCTCGATGTAGCCTCGCCGCTCGAAGGCGTCCCTCAGCGTGCGGATGATCCGGTCCCGCGTGACGAAGGTCTGGCGGACGGAGTCGTTGCTCATCAGGTCGAGTGACCGCTGGCGGTACCGGATCTCGACGTCCTGCAGGCCATGGAACTTCTCCGGTGGCGGTAGCATGCTCTTGGAAAGGAAGTCGAGTCCCTCCGCACGGACAGTCAGCTCGCCGGTCCGCGTCCGGAAGACCCTTCCTCTGACCCCGATGAGGTCTCCTGCGTCGAGCAGCTTGTAGAGTTCGAAATCGCCCTCCGGGACCTCGTCCCTGCGGACGTAGACCTGGATCTGCTGGCCTCCCTGCTTGAGGTTTGCGAAGCCCGCCTTGCCTTGCCGCCGCTTGGTGGCTAGACGCCCGCACACGCGCACTGCCGGCTGCTCTTCCTCGAGGCTCTCGGCGTCCTTGGGATCGAAGGCTTCCCGGACTTGAGGGACCGTATGTGTCGCTTCGTACTTGTGCGGGTATCGCTCGAACCCCAGGTCGGAGATTCGCGCGACCTTGTCGAACCTCTGCTGGAAGATACGGTCTTCTGGGTGCATCGGGAAGGCTCCGGCCCCGGAATCAGGACGGAATCTCCATTGTAGGAACGCGGGGGCGGGCCGGCTTGCGGATCAGTAGTAGTCCGAGCAGTCCATGAAGTAGCCGCAGCGCCCGCAACGCAGCTTGCAGCCCCGCTCTTCGAGGTGTGCCGAGCAGTTCGGGCAGTAGTGCATCGCCAGGGGCGCGGGTTCCTCGTTGCGCCCCTCGGGGCTTACGGCCGGGGGCGCTGCCTCGGCATCGCCCTGTTGAGTCTTCGAGTGGCCCGGGCCGGTCGGCCTGTCGCTCACGTCCCGACCTCGCGGATGACCTCGAGCTTGTCGTCGCTCAGGTAGGCGTAACGGTTGACCCAGTAGCCGTGCTGGCCCGCATCGCGAGCCACTTCCAGCCGCTTGCGGAAGTCCTCCAGCGGACCGTAGCCGTGCGCAAGGACGTAGACCGGCGTGTCGCCGGCATCTCTCTGCGCTTGGGCGATCTTCCGCTTCTGCGCCGCGGGCCCGACCGGATGCGGCACATCGGGGGCGGGGTAGGAGTAGTCCTCGACCCTATCCAGCCCTGCGTCGTCGGCGATGTCCAGCCAACGCACCAGCGCGCGAGCGAGCAGGCGGCTTGACAGTCCCGGATTCGCGCCGAGGATCTGGTCGCCGTAGAAGCGCAGAATCATCGGCCAGTGCATCGTGTAGAGCTTGCAACTGATGGCCGACGAGTGCCTGGCGACCCGGGCGAAGTCCATGCCCGATGCGATTGTCCAAGGCGGCGGGAAGGCGTTCGGCAGCAGCTCCATGGCATCCCCCCCGTTCTCGTCCATGACCTTCCGGATTCCGGCCACCAGCCCCTCTACGAGCGCAGCCTTGAATCGCAGCCACGCCGAGACCCCGGGGTAGTCCGAAAGAAGCCTCAGCAGGTGGAACCTGCCGCCGTCGGCGTCGTGAGCCCACGGCTCGAGGTCGGCGTCCGTCAGTCCCCCGTGCAGCTTGGCGTACAGAGCGCCGACGTCCCGCCGCATCCGTTCGAAAGGGAAGCCCAGTCGCTCGGCTGCCTTCTCGGCGTGGTACGAGAAGTCGAGGAATACCGAGTCCAGGAAGTACGGCGGATACTCGGGCCAGTCGATCCGAAGTCCGTCGAGGCCGGGATAGTTGCGGATCAGATCCTTGACCAGTGCGTGCTCGTAGCCGAGGATCTGCGGGCTCGCGAGGCTCCCGTTCTTGGCGAGGCGCCGTTCTGGGATGGTGCCGTCGGGCAGTCGCGCCCTGTCTTCCTCGACGGGGCCGCCGAACTGCACCCGATAGCCGGGAGGGATCGCCGCCTGCACTTGGAAGTAGACGCGGATGCCCCGCTCCTTGGCCGCCGGAATGAAGTCCCGAAGCAGGTGGCCCTGAGAGCGCGTCAGGTCAGTGGGCTGGGACGGCTGGTAGCGCAGGCCCGCGTACAGCGGCAGGTGCGGCTCGAAGCTCGGAGCGGTCTTGACCCAGACCTCCCGCTTGCCGAACAGCGGGCGGTCCAGGAGCCGCACGCTGCCCGCGTTGGCGTCCGCCGGCGGCTCCCGCTGGCCGGTCTCGGGATCCGCCTCCTCCATCAGGTACGGCGAGGTGGCGACGGCGTTCGCGCCGATCCGGGACAGATTGTCCAGCAGTCCGTCGATCCCCTCGCTCTGGATGTACTCGGGGAGGACCGTGACCCCCAGGAGCTTTTCCCCTGCCATGGCCCGTGAGTATATCAGCGCGCCAGCCTGCTTGGCCGGGCCGCCGGCGAGCGAGGGCCTGCATCCGGTCCGGGCCCTTGCGAACAGGAGGCACGCCCCTCCCGGATCGTGTCCGGGCCGGGCTGAGCGCCGACCAACTACAATGTCGATCGGAGTCACTGACCATGAAAACGTCCCGTTCCCTCGTTCTGGCTGTCGCTGTAGTGCTGGCGCTGGCGGCCGGCTGGCTTGCCGGCACACAGCAGGCGTCCGCGGATACCGTGGTCGAGGGATTCAAGCTCGTCGCGATCGCCTCGGTCTCGGATGCCGTCGACACCGTCGTCGGCGAGCGCGGGTTCATGAACTACGACATGCGGCCCGTTGTCCCGGGCAGGCTTGTCGGACGTGCCGCGACCGCGAAGCTAGTGCCGATGGAGGAAGGGCAGTCTACCGCCACCCGGGCGGTGAGCCATTCGGTCGAGATGATCGACGAGGCCGAGCCCGGAACCGTCGGGGTGATCGTGATCGAGGACGGCTTGAACGTCGCCGCGGTGGGAGGCTTGATGATGACAGCGGCCAAGGCTCGCTCCATGGCTGGCATGGTGCTCGACGGCGGCGCCCGCGACCTCGCGGAAATCCGCAACCTGGGTCTTCCCGTGTATGCCCGCAGCTACACGCCGGCTACCGCCGTGGGCCGTTACATCAGCGTCGCGAAGAACGAGCCTGTCGAGTGCGCGGGGGTCACCGTGAACCCCGGCGACATCATCGTGGCCGACGAGGACGGCGTGGTGGTCGTTCCCCAGGAGCACGCGGCCGAAGTGCTGGCCGCGGCAGTCGACATCGACGAGCGCGAAGGCGCAATGGTCCCGCTGATCAAGAAGCTCAAGTCGCTGACCGAGGTCATCAAGCAGTTCAACAGGATCTGACGCGGTTGTTCCAGCCGAAGAGATCTCAGCCAGACGCTCCGAGATCCAAGGCGCTACCTGCGAGACCCCGCGGCTTGGATCCCTGCCGACCGTAGGAATCGGGCGAGTCAGTCGGGTCTTCGAACGGCCCGCTAAGTCGCCGCTCGCGTAACGGCAGGGGACCTTCAGGATTGCCGCAAGCCGGATGTGCCTACTGGTGTGGATACTACGACCACGCCCCAAGAGCCGCTGCCGGCGGCTCACGCTGACTGCAGAGGGCCAGATGGCCTTGGTGCGGGCGGGCCTCTGAATCCCGTACATGGCCAGCTCGTCTGTGCCGTCCAGCCTGAATTAACTGGTGGGTTGAAGAGAGCTTGCTTGGTCCCGGCTCCTGTCCGATTCAATGCTGGCATTGACGGCTTGACTAACTTGGATGTCCAGTATTGTGTTTTGGCCGACCACTTGCCAGCAGGCCGAGATGCCGGCGTGGGAACAGGATCCGCCTAGGCGGCCGCTTGGTTCTCGCGTGGTTGGTCCCAGACCCTACCTTGAACTGCAGGCGTACAGCCGGCCGCCAGAGCGCGCCGATTCCAAGGCTTACGTGGCCGTCCCCGGTTCCGGGCGTGCCGACGGCCCCACAGCCGATCGCAATCTAGGACGCATTCCGAACCCCGGCCCGCGCCGGAGCCGTTCTACGAGCAGCTCCGGAACAAGGGTGCTGGCGATCCCGACAGCTCCTGCCCTGCCCCACGCAACTCGCCAAGTCCACCCTCAGCTCGATAGGCCCAACTGGTCACATGCTCGGAATCCAGGGTCCGGTGTCGCTACCGGACGATCCAGATGGACTCAGAGGCGCTTGCAGGGTCGACGGCGAGGGCCGGCAACCACGAGAGAGTGCAGTGACCGCAATTCCGCATCTTGGGGTCCTGAGTTAATGAGAGCAACGACTTACGAGTGATCCGAGCGAACCCCGATGGATGGGCGGAGATCTCCCTCGCGATGAATTTGACAATTATTTACTTAAATATTACTATCACTTTATCTTAGTCCGCCCGTGGCGGTCCGGTAGAGAGGGCAGGAGACATCTGGATCCCCCTCTACGGGTAATGCAGTGCCTCATCCTGAGGCGAGAGGAAGGAGATCGATAACCATGAAGACGAAGATCACAGCCCTGCTGCTGGCAGTGGCGATCAATGGCGGAGTCGCGGCAGCTACAGCCAACCGGTTGGAAGAAGCGCTGAAGAAGGCTCTGCCCCTAGTCGAGTCCGGACAGGTGGCAGAGGCCATGCGCATCGTCCGCAACATCGGAGGCTGCAAGATGGCGGAGGACGCGATTCCGGTAAGGACGCTGTTCAAGGGAGCCGAAGCGCAAGGAATCCGTGCGGCGTTGCGTCTGCTCGAAGATGGGCGTCTTGAAATGGCGGACAATCTGACGCGCTCTATGAGCGGGTGCCGCTCGCGCATGCTGGATTTGGCAATGCGTTCCGAAGAGCGAGACGTGAGATCACCTGCAGGACCCATTGAGTTTCTGATGGTCGACTCATCTTGTGACTACTGTCAGAGTCAATGGGACTCTTGTGTGGAACGAGTGGAGCATTTCTACGAAGACCAAATCGAATACTGCAGTAATGCAAATTGCAGTCCATCATATGAGAACTGGCTGGACGCTTGGTATCAAAACTCTTTGGATCAATGTTCCATCGATTACTACGGATGCTGGTTACAGAATTGTGATGATTAGTGCTGATGACCCATCAATTTCGGCGGTAGTAGGGAACTCGGATGGTCTGGACGATGGAAGGAGGGGAAAGCAGTAGCAGGAAGCAGACGCGAAATGGGTGCGGAGTGGGCCAGTGAGGCTAATCGGGCGCCGGGGAGAATTGCCTTGGCAATGGACCGGTGCAAGCAGGGGAAGTCCGCAGGTGGTGCCGCGAGCTAGACGGATCCAACAACCTAGCTAGTCGTAGCTAGCCAGAGCCGTTCACCCCTGTGCTCCATAATGACTCGCAGGTCTTGAGGCGCTCCTGCTCGGAGGGGTGGGCCTCAAATTTCTCGTCCTCGTACGCCCACAACGCGTCGGTCGCGCAGTTAGACAGTTGGAGCGTTCATTTTCGCTCTTCGGAACGCATTGCCAAATCCAGCATGCGCGAGCGGCACCCACTCATCGAGCGCGTCAGATTGTCGGCCATTTCGAGACGCCCATCTTCGAGCAGACGCAACGCCGCTCGAATTCCTTGCGCTTCGGCTCCCTTGAACAGCGGCTTTACTGGAATCGCGTCTTCCGCCGTTTCGCAGCCTGCGATGTTCCGGACCATGCGCATGGCCTCTGCCACCTGTCCGGACTCGGCGAGGGGCAGGGCCTTCGTCAGCGCTGCTTTCAACCGGTCGGGTGTAGCCGCCGCCATTTCACCATTGATAGCCAATGCCAGCAGCAGTGCTGAGACTTTCGTCTTCACTGATTTCTGTCGCTGCACAGCGAACTTAACTATAAGGCATGTCCGGTGTTCCATCATCGCTGCTCGCTGGACGATCCTGCCTCTGTTTGGGCCAGCGGACGATGACACGATCGTGCGGGCGCTTCTCGACCACCTCTAGCACGGTCGCAGTCCAGCCTCCGCCGTTTCGTGGCATGACAAGAATCTCTCGCCCCAAGGGATCGGGGAGGAGGTCGAGGACAAGGGCGATTGCGCCCAACCCGCCATTTCCCGGCCGCCCCGGGGACCATCCGGGGATCGCGTGCGATGGCTCGGGCGCCCCGGCCTGCTGTTCGGCCTGCGGGCCCTCTAGAAGCCCTCGAACAGGTCTCGGTCGCGCTCCAACTCCACGCGACGGCCGAGCACGGCCCGCAGCCTCGCGACGAGGATCGGATCGGTGTCCGCCTTCGCGAGGACCGCGCCGTCCGCAATGAGCATGCGGCGTGCATCTCGCTCGAGGTACAGCCTCTGAGTTCCGAACATAGTCAGCTGCTCACCGTTAGCCGGGCCCAAATCAACTGTCTGATTCAGAGTGGCTTGTGTGGTTTCCGCTCCGCCTCGAACCGACCCGCCATCGACGGCTTGACCAGCTTGAATGTCCAGCCCTGTGCGCTGGACGTTCACTCACCCGCAGAACGACCCATTAGGGAGCACAATTGCACTTGGCCGGTCGCTTGGTTCTCGCCGGATTGGTTGCAGGCTGTCGCTTGCCCAGCGACGCACCGCTCGGTCCCCTGCACGCCGTTGACATGACGACCATGGTCATCTTGGACTGCGGCCGCGCCGTTACGCGGTGCTCGACGATCACAACCCGGCACCCACCTCTCACATCCCAGCCCGAGCCCTGCCCGTCGTGCGAGCGAATCCCCTCCACCGTTGTCAGCGATTCCGACACCTTGCCATCTTGGTTTGCACGACCTGCCAAGTCTGCCGTCATCGCGGCAACGCTAACTTGTCAGATCGGGAGCCAGGGATTGAGGCGCCTGTTGCCTGTGTCGATGCCGTTCGCAGAAGCCGTGAGGCTGGCTGCCGAGTCAGTGATTCTGCAGATGATGGAACCGACGGAGCCTGTGCTACCATGAACGCCAGAACACGGGCCTGTGGCGCAGTTGGGAGCGCGCCTCCATGGCATGGAGGAGGTCGAGGGTTCGAATCCCTCCAGGTCCACCAGTTTTCTGGCCCCCTTCCGGCGGCTTGCTCCGCAAAGCGGCGACTCGCCGTAATCGGATTCCCTGCCACCGTGTTAGTGGCCTTCAAGAACGGGTAGGCTAATACGATCCCCCGGCGCATGTGCGGGAGGTTCTGACAGCGTCCGCTGCGAATCGTGCCACAACCAAAGTCTGGTGCGGCGACAGCGACACACCCGGCTCCAATGTGGCCTGCAGGGCATTGGACAGAGCCCTCACATCTCGTGCCTTGGGGGCAATCCGTCCACGTCAGTCGGGTCTCGCGGTGAGATAATGGCCCGGGGTCGCCAGTGACGCGCGTCGCGGCCATTCTTGGACTCGTTGCCTTCTCGGCGCACGGCGCCGGAACGCCGGACACGTTCCGCCAGTACTGCTTCGCGTGCCATGGCGACGCCACGGCGACCGCAGGAGTGAACCTTGAGCGCCTCGTTGGTGAGCCTTCCGTAGCCGACAGCTTCAAGCAGTGGAAGAAGGTTGCGGCGGCGCTTGAGGAAGGCGCAATGCCTCCTCCGGGAGCACCCGCCCCGGGCGATGAGGATCGCAGCGAGGCTGCCGGGTGGATTCGCGCCTCGCTCGCCGACTACGCCGCTAGGCACGAGGGTGACCCCGGGCGCGTCACCTTGCGACGGCTCACCAGCGCCGAGTACGCCTACACGGTTCGCGACCTAACTGGAGTGGATCTCGACCTCGAGCGCCACTTCGCCGGCGACGCTGTGGGTGGCGAGGGGTTCTCCAGTTTCGGCGGCGTGCAGTTCATGGCCGACGCCAATCTGGAGAGCTATCTCGAGGTTGCCAGGCTGGTGGCGGACCATGCGGTAATCGGATCGGGGCCGCTCCGGTTCGGCGCCCATCCCGGGCAAAGCGGATACGAACTCGCTGCCATCGACCGCATCCATGCCATTTACCGAGAGCACGGATTTCGCGCCACCGCTGCCGAGGGCGGGAAGGCGTTCGGGCTCGAGAAGTATGCCGACGCGTTCTTTGCGGCTTGGCTCTACCATCACCATGGAGGCGACGCGACGCTCGACGAGTTAGCTGTCCAGGAGGGCCTTAGCAGGTCGTTCCTGGCGCACATCTGGTCGCTGCTCGTGCAGGAGGACGCGCCGTTTCCGACGTCCGAAGTGATTGCGATGTGGCGTGCGCTGCCTCCCAATGCTGACGAGGCCGCCATCCGCGAGAAATGCGTCGAGATTCAGGAATTTGCCGTTAGGTGGCCGCGGTGGCTCTTCGGCGTGGGGTCGATGGCGCCAGGGGACGGGGACGCGCTGGCGCTGGTGGTCACCAGCGAGTCGCTCGCGGCGCGCACCCGGGCCCAGCTGAGCTTCAGGCTGGAAGGTGACGGCGATGGACTGGCTGACCTCCACCTGTCGGTGACACCCGTGAGTCCATGGTCGGACTCAGAACCGGTAGTCCTGTGGCGGAACGCACGCGTAGAGTCCGCTGCCCGCGACGATGCGCCACCGCCCGCGCAGCCCCTGGCCGACACTATGACTGCCACGACGGCCGACCGGATCGGGTTCGGAGAGGGGGCCGGACTGGGGCCTCGTGATTTCGCGACGACTGGCGAGGTGGGCCTGCAGCTCAAGCTGGCGATCCCCGATGGGCGGAAGAGGGCTGTGCTTCGGGTCGATGTCGAGCTCCCGGAAGGGAACGACTCGGTCTTGCGAGTCGCAGTCAACGATCAGGAGGAGGGCCGCGTCAGCAAGTCGGCGTGGGCGCTGCTGGCGGATCCTGAGAGCCCGGGATTCGCCCGATTCAAGTCCGGCGTGCTATACCACGTAGCGACCCTGCCCCAGGCCTCCCACGGCGAGCCCACTCCATCCGACCGCGATCCAATTCCCGAGCCGTTCGACAACACTTACAACGAGCCGGAGCGCGACCTGTTCCACAGCCGCATCAAGTACTACCGACAGGACGATTTCCTAGTCGAGAAGATGATCGACGAGGAAGTGCGCACGCGGCTCGACCAGGCTTGGTTCGACCTGCTGGATTCCTTCGATTTCCACGACGAGTTCTTCGTGTTCACCGCCGACAAGTTCGGCCTGGCTCTCGACAAGAGGCTCAGCGATCTCGACGCAGGCGAGGTCGCCGCGTTGCCCGACGAGCCGCGCGGTTACGCCGAGGCCCTTCGGAAGGAGTACCAGGAAGTTCAGGCCGCCCAGCTCGCTGCCCGGCCGGGCCACATCGACGACGCGCTGGCCTTCGCGGCGAGGGCCTGGCGCCGTCCGCTGACCAAGGAAGAGGCCGACGGGCTCCGACGGCTCTATAACGTGGTTCGGGAGGAGCGCTCGCTCGATCATCGCTCGGCAATTCGAGCCATGCTTACGCAGGTGCTGGTTGCCCCGGACTTCCTCTATCGCCTCGAGCGTCCGGACCGCGACAGCGGGCCTTCGCGCCTGTCCCCGTGGGAGATGGCCAGCCGCCTGAGCTATTTTCTGTGGGCCTCTGCCCCCGACGCCGAGCTCCGTCGTGCCGCAGGCTCAGGGGCACTGGACGACACAAGCGGAATTGCCAGGCAAGTCCGCCGCATGATGGCCGACCCCAAGGCCCGGCGCCTCGCGACGGAGTTCTTCGGGCAGTGGCTGGGGTTTTACCGCTTCGACCAGCATTCAGGCGTCGACGCGAAGCGATTCCCCGAATTCAGCGAGGCCGTCAGGTCGGCGATGTACGACGAGGCGGTCGCATTCTTCGATCACATCATCCGGGACAAGCGCCCGTTGCGCGAGATCTTCTCGGCCGACTACGCGTTCATGAACGAGGCGCTAGCGGACCACTACGGCGTGGACGTCGAGGCCGGGCGCGAGCTTCGGCGGATCGAGGGCGCAAGCGCGTTCCGGCGCGGGGGCCTGATGAGGCTGGGCGCCGTGCTGACCGCGACCTCCGCGCCGCTGCGAACGAGCCCCGTGAAGCGCGGCGACTGGATTCTGCGGCGCATTCTGGGTACGCCGACGCCTCCGCCTCCCCCCGACGCCGGCTCGCTCCCGGGCGATGAGGCGAGCTTCGGCGAGCGGACCGTTCGCGAGCAGCTCGAGGCGCATCGAGCCAACGCGGCCTGTGCGGCCTGCCACTCCCGAATCGACCCCTTGGGTTTCTCGCTCGAGCATTACGATGCGGTTGGGCGCTGGCGCGCGACGTACGACAACGGCAAGCCCGTCGACGCTCGTAGCGTGATGGCCGGCGGAACGGTGATCACAGGCGTCGACTCGATGCTCGATTACATCGAGAGCCGAGAGCGGCAGGTTCTGCTGAACCTCTCCGAGAAGTTGCTTGGATACGCCTTGGGGCGTACAATCATCGCGTCCGACCAGCCCTTGCTTGACCGCATGGTCGCCGGCGGCTTTGATGCGACATTCGAGGCGCTGGCGTTGCAGGTCGCGACCAGCCGCCAGTTCCGCTATCGCCGCGGGCTGGATGACCGGGCACCGGTCGAGTTGGCTGCGGGAGGATGAATTCTGATGGATCGAAGGCACTTTCTACGAAGCGCGGGCACCGCGCTGGCGCTCCCGTGGCTCGAGTCGCTGCAAGCGGCAACCGCCGAACGGCCGACCCGCTTCGGCCTTGTCTACTTTTCCAACGGCGTTGAGCCGGCGCATTGGTGGGCCAAGGGCGAGGGCGCCTCGATGCAGGTCGGTCCCGGGTTGGCCCCGATGCAGCCGCTGACCGAGCACTTCACTTTCTTGCGCGGGCTGTACAACCAGAAGGCCGCCGAAACGACCAGCGCCCACCTGGGTGCCATGCCCAACCTGCTCTCCGGGGCCGAGGTCAGCCTCGATCCAGCAGTGATCCGCGTGGGCAAGACGATGGACCAGGTTCTCGCCGAGCGGATCGGGAAACGCACCGAGGTCCCGAGCCTGGTGCTGGGAATCGAGCCGAACGAACTCCGCCTCGAGGACGGCGTATCGATGATCTACGGCTCGGCGATTTCGTGGGCTTCGGCGGTCAAGCCGGCCACGAAGGAAATCTACCCGGCCCGCGTGTTCGATCGCTTGGTCGGGAACGACCAGGGGCGTGACCTGGATCGAAGCATCCTCGACACGCTGCTGGGCCAGGCACGCAGCCTGCGGGCCGAGGTCAGCCAGGCAGACCGGCCGAAGCTCGAGGAGTATCTCGAATCGATCCGTGACATTGAGCGCCGCATCGACCTCGCCTCGAAGCAAGAGCGCCTAGAGGGCTGGCGACCATCCATCGACGAGCCCAACATGGAGCGTCCTGCCAACGAGCTGCCGCAGGAGGTTCCCGAGCACATGCGCCTGATGCTCGACCTCATCGTGCTCGCATTCCAGATGGACAAGACCCGCATCGCGACCCTGATGCTGAATAACGACCTGTCCCAGATGAATTTCGGTTTCCTGGACGGAGTCGAGGGGGCCTTGCATCTGGACCTGACGCACAACGGGAGGGATCCGGAACTCGAGGCCATGTACCTGCGGACTAATCAGTTCCATGTGGAGCAGTTCGCCTACTTGGTGCGCAGGCTTGCCGAAATCGACGAGGGCGACAAGTCGCTGCTCGATTCCTCGATGCTGATCGGCTGCTCGAACCTGTTTGACGGCGACAAGCACCAGGCTGACGAGATGCCGTTCCTGCTCGCCGGCCGCGGCGGGGGACTCAGGCCCGGCCAGGTACTCGACTATCTGCATGCCGGCGACGACAATCGACGGGCTTGCAGCCTGTACCTGTCCCTAATGGACCGCATGGGCACGCGCCTCGACCGCTTCGGCGATTCCGATCAACGGCTGAAGGAGATCTGAGTCGGCATCTGGCCGTTGCGCGGTCCGGCACGTGCTGGGACGCTACGCGGAGCGACTTGGAAAGGGGCTGGGAATTCGTCGATGACCTGGGGCCCTTCTGCGCCACTCGCGTAATTGCCCATAGGGCATGCCGCTTGCGCGGTTCTTGAGGGATTCTTCCAGCTCGATGCCGGGCACGCCCTTCGAACCTGGAGGCGTTTCCCATTTCCGCTGAAGGGACGCTCCCGCGATCACTCCTGTCCAGCGAACTGGCCTGCGACCGAGCAAGCAATTAGTCGAGCAGCGCGGGACCCTGGGATCCTGTTCGATCGGCAGTCTCCGGGTGGAGACGGGCTAAGATGGCCTCGCCGTGACGCGTCAGTCCATCACTCGCCGAAGCTTCGTAGGAGCGGCATCCTTGGCCGCCGCGTGCTCCCCGGTCGCCCAAGGGAGCAAGCCCAACATCGTCTTAGTGATTACCGACGACCAGGGCTACGGCGACCTCGGCTGCCACGGCAATCCGGTCATCAACACCCCGAACATGGATCTCATCCACGCAGGCGCCGTGCGGTTCACTGACTTCCATGTTGACCCGCTCTGCGCTCCGACCCGCGCCGCGCTGTTGACAGGGCGCCACGCATTCCGATGCGGCGTCACTGCAGCGTTCGCGGGCCGCTCCATCCTACGACCGGACGAAACGACGCTCGCGGAAATCCTCAAGCACAACGGCTACGCAACCGGGCTATTCGGCAAGTGGCACTTGGGGGACAACTTCCCGTTCCGCCCGAACGAGCGCGGCTTCGACGAGACGGTCGTCTGCTGGAGCGGCGGCGCAACGCAGGCAGCCGATGCCTGGGGCAACGACTACTTCGATGACCGCTACTCGCACAACAACGTTGTCGAGCAGTACGAGGGCTATTGCACGGATGTCTTCTTCCGCGAGGGCATTCAGTGGATCGAGGCAAACCGCGACCGTCCGTTCTTCGCGTTCTTCCCGCTGAACGCCCCTCACGCGCCCTTCCTCGTCGACGACCGCTACAGCAAGCCGTACGAAGCCAAGGGCGTGCCGCCGCTGATGGCCAAGTTCTACGGCATGATCGAGAACATCGACGACAACCTCGGCGCCTTGCGTGCGCGGCTCGACGAACTCGGCATCGCCGAGAACACGGTTCTCGTCTTCATGACTGACAACGGGACCGGGCCGGCCGGGCTGTCGAACGAGGGCGAGTGGAAGGGGCACTCAGCCGGGATGCGGGCCCGCAAGGGCTCCGCGTACGACGGAGGGCACAGGGTACCGTTCTTCCTGCAGTGGCCCGCAGGCGGCATCGGAGGCGGAAGGGACTTGGATCGCCTGGCGGCCGGAATTGATGTGGTTCCTACGCTGGTCGATCTCGCCGGCCTGGAACTTCCGAAGCAGATTGCCTTTGACGGTCGCAGCCTGGTCCCGCTGCTGAGGAACGAGGCGGGTTGGCCGGACGGCCGCGTTCACTTCACTCAGCACACTCAAATCTTCTTTGAGGGCCAGCGCCAGATGGATGCTCCGCAGCCTTACCTGAGAAGCGCGGTTCTCGACGAACGCTGGCGGCTGGTCGATGGTGAGGAACTGTATGACATCAAGGCTGATCCGGCTCAGGCCAATGACCTCGCTGCCGATCATCCGGAAGAAGTCGCGCGGTTGAGAGCCGCCTACGACGAATGGTGGGACCAGGTCTCGGGCCCCGCTTCCGAATATGTTGAGATTCCGATCGGAGCCGACGGCGGGAACCCTGCCAGGCTCACCAGCTTCGACTGGCGTCCAGACGGAGGACCACCGAACCAAGCCGTGATCCAAGATCCGGAACGGATCCGCGCATACGACGGTGACAGCTTCTGGGCTGTGCGCGTCGCGAAACCCGGGACATATGCCTTCACCCTGATGGAGCGTCCGCCCGAAGCGGACCATCCGATCGAGGGTGTCAAGGCACGCATCAAGATCGGTTCCTTCGAGGCTGCAGCCGCCATACCCCCAGATGCCCGCTTGGTGCGCTTTGAAGCCGAGTTGGAAGCGGGCTCGGCCCGTCTCTGGACCTGGTTCGATCGGGTTGACGGTACCACCCGGGGTGCGTACTTCGTCGATGTCGAGCGATTGGATCTCTGAGCGGGTCCAGTCTGAGGCGGCTTCGATGCGCGGCTAGGCCAGCTCATCCTGAAGGGTTGCCGCTTGATGGACTCTGGTGCGGTTCGAAGGAATCCTCGAAACTTAGTACGATTGCCTCGACCTTTTTGTGGAGTTCCATGAGCAATGGGAATGCAGGCCTAACGAACCCGTCGAAACCCTCAATGACCTTGGGCATTTCCAATACCATCTCAGGATCTGACTTGATGTCGAATGGCTCTCCCTGGGAAGGGATGTCTGCTGGGCCAAGCTGGAATTCCCTGCCCGGTTCGAGTTCCGTGGACATGTCTATTCTGCTTGCCATTACTTTTCCTGAATTGTCAGACCATTCCACACTAAATCCATGATTCTTGGTGAGAAATGCTCGAATCAGGAAATTGTGCTTGTCCCAATCATTCAGCTTCTTGAGCTGCCAAAGGAAATGTTCGCAGTACGTCGGCTTCTTGTGGTATGGCTGGAGCGATTCAATTCGCCGCTTTGCTTTAGTAGACGTACCGATTAGTTGCCGCTCGAACTCTTTGCTGTTCTGTTTGGAATGAATTGGCCAACTGTTGTTGCGTGTGGGCTCTTCTCCATTTGCACGAATCAATTCATGGACCAAGTGATCGAGCGAGGTCCTGAGTTGATAGATCGCCTCGCCTGCCAAGAGGCTGAAGTGAGGGGGAACTGGCGGGGCAAGGACTTCCTTGACAACTACCACCAATACAGGGGGATCCCCTTCGAAGGTATGCTGGAATTGATAGCCACAGCCCTTTAGGAACCGCTCAATGCCAGTCCTCAGGCTCTCGATGTGCGTTTGCGCGCGATCAATCTTCAGAAGCGGACCGACAAGTGATGGCGGTTGCCTCGCTATGTTCCACGAACGAATCGCTGGTTCGAACACGCTGTAAGTATATCCGATCAATGAGGGTACTCCGTGATTCTGGACCTATGCTGCTCCCCAAAAACCGAAGCCTTTGGAAGCCAGATTGTAATGGCGTGAGCGGAGCGATCCTTGTGATGTTAGGCTGTCCACTACGCTTGAATCTCGTCCCGGATCGGAGACGGTAGTCCCTTGACGATTCGCACGGTCTCTACACTCACATGCACGATCCTCCGGAACGCTGTCACTAGGTCCTCGGGCCGCTCGAACCACCCGTTGGGGTCATTCACGATGCCACTGCTCCTGTCCTTCTTGATCCGGTAGCGATCGATGAACCAGCCCACCGGGGAGCGCCCGTTCACTACGTACTCGTGCGTTTCGGGCGGGAACCCGCTCAGATGCAAATGCTCGTTCACCTTCAGAGTAGTCCTTTCGTGATCGAGCCATTTCATCTGCCGCTCGGTGATCCGGTGATGGTCTGAGGCTAGTTGGCCGCCGTTCGCCGCGACTGCTTCAAGTGGATATTCCGGGCCAGTTTCGTAGTTTAAGTGCAGGTCAGCCAGCTTCCGTCCAGCCTCGGCAAAGCCTTTGATGTCGGAGGCGAAGGGTATGCGAGGCAGTCCCTTGGAAAGGTCGTTCGCGAACCGGTTGCCGTACTCGGGAGCGTGGAGAATACCATAGACATAGAAGAAAATCTCGTCCTTGGTGATCGCCTCTTCGCCGTAGTGCGCTCGGAAAGCTAGCAAGGCTGTATCAGTGATGTTGTCAACGCGTTCGAGGCTGGATTCGAAGAGCTCGGAATCGTCAAAGGTACCCCCTGGGCTTGGGGTAGATCCAGCGCGGGAAGCACTGCACCCCGGCCTCGAGACAGTTGAGGTCTGGCGTTCTGTCCGTGATGAGAACAGTGAACGGCTTGGTGGCTCCGATTCCTGGGACGCAGATAACGTGATTCTCTGCTCGTAGCGGTACCGTGGGAAGCACTGGCTCTTCGAGACCACCTCCAAGTCCGGCATCTTGCTGACGACCAGTGCCGAGAAGGCCTTGGTTGTGCCAACGCCCGAGATGCAGATTGCGAGGTTCCGTCCGTCCGTCCGTCCGTCTGTCTGTCTGTCTGTCTGTCTGTCTGTCTGTCTGTCTGTCTGTCTGTCTGTCTGTCAAGACATTGCGAAACTGCGACGATGGAGCCGGGAAGATCCGGTCCTGCTGGTACTTCCTCTGCCCGAACATGAAGTCGCCGTAAAGAAACTGCCTCACGAATGGCCGGTATTGGCCAATTCGGACCAAGTCTTCTGAATACGCCCTGGGCTGGTTGCGGCGCAACCTGTTCCTCAGATCACTGTCCCAACGTAAGCAGTCGGAGTTCCTGCGAACAGCCTCATCCAATGAGTAGGTGCCGTAATCCCCCAATGCACCTGTGTAGTCGTTCACCATATTAGCTGCGGTCTTGCTGCAAGACTTTCTCGAGAAGCTATAGAGATATGCATCTCGCCCAGTCTTGTATCCGTTGCTGAACAGCCCGAATATGGCATTGTCCGTCTTGCCCGCTTTCGCTTCCTTGGTTCCCATCGGATAGAATTGCTGAAACGTACTGTCGCGCTGGGCGAGCCAGTCGTGGTGCTCGTCTGGCGTGATCTCCTGCCAGTCGGCGACGCCTGCAATGGATCCGGCCTCACGCAGGAAGCGAAGCTTCTCCTCCCGGCTCAGGTAGTCGCCGATGTCGCGGTACAGGATCTGGCAGTCCTTTTCCTTATTCGCTTGATTCCGAACGAGGAGGGTAATCGCCACGGGTGCGCGCGATCCCTGACCGAAAACCTTGCCGCCCTCGCGACGGGACCGTTCTCCCTGCGTTCTCTGGTTTCCCCGTAGATCCAGCACGTAGACGGAATCGAACTCCTCCGTCAGGCACGCCCGGACGCCGGAGTCAACGTTTCCGGTGATCCAAGAGCCGTTGGAAACGAACGCGATTACTCCCTGGTCGCCGATCCGGTCCGTCGCCCAGCGGATCGCCATCTTGTAACTGTCGTAGAGGCTGTTCTTGTTGGTGACGGCCGTGCGCGCGGCGTAGGTTTCGGCCACTCGCTGTTCCAATGTTGGGTACGTCACGTTCGGGTTGTCATCCGCTGCGGTTTTCTGACCCGCGGACCACGGCGGATTGGCGACGATCACCTGGATTGGCAGGCCCTGCTGGCGGTCGGCTCGCTCACTATTGGCGGGAAGCCAGTCGCGCGGGAATCCACCCCGTTCGTTATGCAGGTTGAACGTGTCAGTCAGCACAATGCCTCGGAACGGACGGTACGGAAAGCTCTCCGAATCTCGAGCCCGGAACGCTTCCTCGACCTGGATCGCGGCGATGTAGTACGCCAGTAGCATGATTTCGTTGGCATGCACTTCGCTGTCGAATTTCCGCGCAAGGTCCTCCTCGCGAATCAACCCCGACCGCAGCAACCGCGACGGGAAGACGCCGGTCCCCGTGAATGGGTCGAGGACATGCACGCCCTCGTCGCTCAGCGATCGGCCGAACTCCTCACGCAGGACGTGATCCGCGCTGGCCAAGATGAAGTCCACGACCTCGACGGGCGTGTAGACGATCCCCAGCCGGTCCGAGTCCTTTCTCATCGCCGTCCGGAAGAACGACTGGTACAGCTTCAGCAGGACTTCCTGGCGGGCGTCGGCGTTGTCCAAGCCCCGGACGGAACGCTGTACGGACTCATAGAACGGCCTCAGGTCGCGCGTCTCAGCTTCGAGCCCGAACTCGGCAAAGTCCTCCGTCAGCCGGTTCAGCGCCCTCGCCACCGGGTTGTTCGCTGCGAAGTCATAGTCCTCGAACAAGGCTGCGAACACAGGCTGTGTGAGGATGTGCTGCGCCATCATTTCGATGGCGGAATTCTCGGTGACGGATACGTTGATGGATTCCGTCAGGTCTTCGTGGAACGATGCGAACCATTCCTGCAACGCCTCATTCTCGGGATTCCCCAAGAGCCCGGTGATGCGCTCACGCAGTCTGGTGAAGATTCCGGCAATGTCGCCGGCCCAGTCCCGCCAGTATTCGCGGTCCCCGCATTTCTCGACGATCTTCGCGTAAACGGCGCCCGGTGGGAGATCGAGTGGCGGGAACGGCAGCACTCCCTGTTCCGGTAGCTGGCCGGAACTGTCGATCGCGCCGCCGAATATGATGCGCTTGCTCGGCTGGCGGTTCAGGTCCAGCTGGTTGACTTCCGCATCGAAGGTCTCGTCGTGCGAGCGTAAGGCCTGCAGCACGCTCCAGACTGCGCCGAAACAGTCGTCATGGTCCAGCGCCTGCATCGGGTCAGCGCCGGGTGGGATCGTGACGGGCAGGATGATGTAGCCATACCTCTTGCCCGGTGCCTTGCGCATGACGCGGCCGACGGCCTGCACCACATCCACAGGGCTGTTGCGCGGGCTGAGAAACAGCACGGCGTCCAGCGCCGGCACGTCGACGCCCTCGGACAGGCAGCGCGCATTGGAAAGGATCCGGCAGGCGTTAGGGGTCTCGCCTCGCAGCCAGTCCAGCTTGGCTTTCCGTTCAAGAGCGTGATTCCTGCCGTCGACATGCTCCGTTTCCAAGCCGTAAGCTCCTTCCCGCTGGTCTTCCGGCAAATGCTCGATACTCGCCGCTAGCACATCCGGTACCCAATCCTTGAAGTTCTCGGACGCCGCGATGCTGTTGGAAAAGGCAATGGCCCGGCGCAGCGGCGGCGCTTCATCCGCGTCAGCATCCGGTCCTTCCGGTTTCTGCAGTGCCTGCCAGCAGCCGTTGATTCTGGCAGTGTCGCTCAGAGTCATAGTCTTGCCGGACTCTCGGGCCCGCTTGATGGACTCCTGCACCAGCGGCGTTCCGTCATCCTCGCTTACCGTGAAGATCGCTACTCGATAGTCGGAAAGCAGGCCCTGCTCAACGGCACGCGAGAACGGTAGCCGGTGGAACTCCGGGCCGTAGACCAGCTCGTCATCCATCGAGTACAAGGGCACGCCATGGCGATCGGCCTTGGCCTTCGCCCCTTCGGTGTAGAGCCGCGGGGTGGCCGTCATGTACAGCCTTCTTGCCGAACGAATCGCCTCCTCGTCATGCACTAGCACGAACGGCGAGGTTCTGTCGCCCGGTCGCTCCACGCCTGTGGTCCGGTGCGCTTCGTCGCAAAGCGTCAGGTCGAATTGCGGCGCGCCCGCTTCCTGCGAGCGCCTCACGAGTTCGAGCGACTGGTAGGTGCTGAACACTACCGTCATGACGTCCGCAGGCGCGGCTTGCAACGCATCGCAGATAAGCTCCGGGTCTGTCGTGACGGGGATCTCCAGTTCCTGCAGCGACGCATCCTCGTCCACCTTTCCGGCTCGCGTGTCCGAGCAGATGCCTACGTATCGGTGCGGCACCTCTTTCTGCTCGGCCCACTCGCGCATCGTTTGCTGGAAGAGCGCGATCGAGGGCACGAGATACAGCACGCGCCCCCCGGCTCCGACCAGGGACTCGGCGATGCGGAGCGCGGTAAATGTCTTGCCCGTCCCGCAAGCCATGACCAGCTTGCCGCGGCTCTTCTCCGAAAAGCCTTCCTCTACGGCTGCCAGTGCCTCCTGCTGGTGGGGGCGGACGGTGAACGGCTCGACATGGACCCGGAGTGCCTCTGGCTCTTGGTGCGCTAGGTCGGGCCAGTCGATTGCCTGGGAGGCTAGGTCGTCGAAGCGGAGTACATGGCATTTCGTCCGCAGATTCTCAATGGTTGCGAGAGCGTTCGCGCTCCAGTCCTTGCCGGTGTCAACAATGATGCCTGACGTGTATGGCTCGCGGGCCGAGGCAGACAGGAAGGAGTCGATGGCGGCCTTCGTTATGCGAGTACCCCGTCCATAACACTTGCATTGAATCGCGCAATAGCCTCCGTCGCGCTCTTCGGCCACGAGGTCGATCCCTGTGTCCCGTGCGTTCAGGCCTCGCTCGCCGGCCCAGTCCGCCCAAAGATAGACCCGCGAGAACCGCTCGCTGTACAGAGGGTCGGTTCTGAAGTACCGGGCCATCAAGCGTTCGAACAGGCGGCCCTTTGCGAATTCCGTATCCGCCTGTCCGCGAATGTGGTCGAGTGCTTCTTGGAAGCCGTTACTCTCCATGTGCTGATTCTCGATTCGCGCCGTCTTGCGCTGCTCAACCTGCCTTCACCGCATATTCCTTCCGCTTCCCGGTCGAGGGGCGGTCCGTGCAGAATGAGGCTCCTTGGCCTGATCGATCAGCTTCGTGAGCGGACCTCGGGATACGAGTCTGATGCCATACCATCATGCCCTAAAGCTGCGAGCTGCTGTCTTCGGCCATAACAGGCGGATGATCCTCGACGGCCTCGTCCAGCGCTTGGAGGACGAGGCCATCGTAGCCCGCTCGACGCGGCACGTGGGCACCAAGGTCAAGCCGCTGGCGACGGACCTACAAGCCGAGGTGGACCCGCACGGGTGATCCGCGTCGAGCTCGGCCCTGACATTACAGCCTTACCCGACGCGCCTAGGCGGGGCCGCCCGCTCGGCTTGCAGTCCACGGCCTGAACCGGTACTCGGCAGCAGGGACGGCATGGTTACGGGCCACAGACCGGGGCTGCCCGGACGGCCCTAGCCATCCTGCCACCCGGTAATTCCAGACCAGCCATCCGCCGCTGCTGCGCACCACGCGGCTGCGGTCCCTGCAGATGTGCCTCATCCCATAGCCAGAAGGAGCCCCAGCAGCCTACGTTTCGCAGCAAAGTTATCCTACGTTTAGAGAGTCTTGGCGATTCCCTTGTAGCGTCAATCCATCGAAAGCACCAATGGCACGGACAGACGATAACGGGGCAAGTAACTTGGCGCACGTATGTGTTCAACTGCGCCCTCTTCCCGAACAACGCGACATCGCCGCCGTCCATTCCGACACGGGCGCCGAGATCGATTCGCTCGAACAACGCTTGGCGAAGACTCGTGCGATCAAGTGGGGCATGGTGCAGCAACTGCGAACCCGGGCCATCCGCCGAACCCTACTGGACGCCACCAGGCAAGACGACGGTGCACGCGATGCCTGAAGATCAGAACCTTGAGTGGAAGGAATCCTGGCGGGATGAGTACCTGAAATGGATCTGCGGCTGCGCCAACGCCCAAGGCGGCGTGCTCGAAATCGGCAAGAACGACCGGGGCGAAGTCGTGGGCGTGAAGAATCCACTGGGACTGCTTGAAGACATCCCAAATAAGACGCTGTCCCTGCTCGGCATCCTCACGGACGTCAATCTGCGGAGCGATGAGGGTGGTGAATTTGTGCAAGTCGTTGTGAAGCCCCATGCCATTCCGATCAGTTACAAGGGCGAGCACCACTTCCGGACAGGCAGTACGACGCAGGTTCTCCGTGGTGCGGCGCTGAGTCGATTCCTGTTGAAGAGACACGGTCGAACTTGGGACGACGTACCGATGCCGGGTGTCGGGCTCAAGGATCTGGACGGTCGCGTCTTTGACGGGTTTCGCACGCGGAGCATCAGGAGCAAGCGACTACCAATCGACATCCAAGGTGAGCCCGATGAAGGAGTAATCGATCAGCTGCAATTGCGCGAGGCGGCCATGCTCAAGCGCGCCGCGGTACTGCTCTTTCACGCAGCGCCGCATCGATTCATGATGGAAGCCTACGTGAAGGTCGGCTATTTCCAAGGATCCAGCGTGCTGTTTCAGGATCTGATCGAAGGTGACCTGTTTACGCAGGTCGACCGGACCATGGACCTGCTGTACACAAAGTACACAAGGGGTTTGATTTCCTATGACGGCATCTACCGTGTCGAGACCTTCCCTGTACCTCGCGAAGCCATGCGCGAAGCGATCATCAACGCCGTCGTACACCGGGACTACGCCAGCCCTGCGACCATTCAGATTCGCGTGTACGACGATCGGATTGCAATCTGGAACGCGGTACAGTTGCCACCCGGGTGGGTCGCAGACCTAAACGCCGGTAAGCTTTCGTCGAAGCCTCACAACCCGCGGATCGCCCATGCCTTTTTCCGGGCTGGAATGATTGAGGGCTGGGGGCGCGGCATCCGGCGAATCGTGGAGTCGTGCAAGAAGGTTGGGAACCCCTCGCCAGAGTGGGAACTGCAATCTGGTGGCGACGGGCTATGGCTGCAATTCCCGTTCTCGGCAGCCTACCGGACGGCGGACGCCGCCGCCCGGGGCACGGGCCATGCCGGCATCAACTAGGAAACCGCTAGGAAACCGCCAGAACTCGTGCCCCTACCCGACCGCATCGAGAAGTTCTTGCGCCGCAACCCGGCCGCCAGCCGTCGTGCCATCGCTGTCGCGCTCGACTGCACCGAGCCTGCTGACCGCTACTGGCTCGATAGGTTGCGCTCAACAGTAGAGATCGAACGGGTGGGCGCTGACAAGGGTGGCTGCTGGAAGGTGTTGGCCACGCTGCATCTGACGACGCTCCCGCCGACGACTCAGGTCGCCGGAGGTCCCGATGACCAATCAAGAGGGGGGAGCTCGCCGATGCTCAATCTCTTGCACCCCTGGTCCGATCATCGGGGACCTCTCGATGGACAGGGCGGAGTGAAACTGAGTCGGCGACTCGCCTCGGCATTGCCGAGCCGGATCTAGTCGCCTTTCTTAGCACAGAGACGGGTCTGAGCCCGCATCTGGCCCTTGATTTGGAACGAATCGGCTGGTCGACCGTCGAGTACTGGATGTTCCTGCGGGTCGCTCAAGATCTCTCGCAAGAGCGCCTCCGGTAATCAGCTGCATCCTGATAGGGGTGATCACCGAACATCGTCTGGGGCGGTTCCTGCAGCCACGAAGAGCGGGATACGGGAATCGTGGTGCAAGTATCTCGGTAGTCCCGCCTGACCCCCTCCCCCGGGCGCTAGGGATCCCGCCAGCCTCTCCGGAACAGGCCGGCGCTGCGACCGAACGCCTCGCGGATAGAGGTCCGCTGCCGCGCACGCGGCCTCCCCCTCCGCGCACGCGACAGGCGAGGAAAGGCTGTGACCGCAGGACTCGCCACTCGTTATATCGGGTGTACCCGGCTTGCTGGGTCGCGGAGGAAGCATGAACAGAACCTGCTGGACGGCCCTACCCGTCCTGAGAACGGCTGCAGGCTGCCTGCCAGCGCTCTCGGCCGAATCGACCTACGAGACATGCGACGTGACGATCACGGGCGAGAACCGCCACCGCTATGTCGCGGGTGCCATCCCTGCCGAATGTCCCCCGGGGTTCCACGCTTTGACCGGACCATGGGGGAACTGGGGAGTGCGGTCGAACTACGGGGACATGCGTGACAAGGACCAGTTCAAGGGCTGGTATCGAGAGGGTGGCAAGTACCTGTGGGATTCATGCACGACAAACCAATCGAGATACTCGTCCGGGGATCCTTGGTTCTATAGCCACTCGAACCACACTGCGCAGTACTCGGGCTCTGTCGTGCAGCACAGAGTCAAGAAGATCCGCGTGCACGTTCAGGAGTGCTCCAGTGTCGACCGGCCCGGATCGCTGGACAAGGAACTGCACGGCTGCTCGCTGGAAAACGGATCACGGATCACGGAGTCCAACCACATGGAAATCAAGGAGCTGGACTGGCCGGATGGCGACTCGGCGTTGAATCACCTGCAGTTCCCGAGCACATCGGTCACATTGAGCAACTGCAACGAGAGCGGCTGCACGAGCGGAACGGCCAGCTGGGTGGCCCAGACCCCAAGCGAGGTCCCAGCAGCCATCGTCGAAGCCCAGCTCAGGATGAGGGTCTCGGTCCCGCAAGAGAACTTCTGCGACCTTCCCGAATAGGAGAACGAGGTGGAAGCCATCAAGTACCGATAACCGTGGTGGCTCCGGAATGACCAGCAATCGCACGACTCACGGAATCGCCCCACGGGCCCTAGCGGTCTTCGTAGGTGGCGTCCTGGCACTGGCTGGCGTGCCTGCGCAGGCGCTGCCGCGCGACGATTGGACACGTGTCGAGAGGCTGCCGCAAGGCATTCCGACACGAGTACGCCTGCACCCCTCCGACCCGGCAGACGGGCGAAACAGGGCCAGAGGGCTGCTCGAATCGGTCGATAGCGCCTCGATCACCCTGATGCTGCGCGACGGCCGGACAAGAACGATCGAGCGAGACCGCATCCGGAAGGTCGCTGTGCGCCGGAAGTTCGCAAAGCGCTATGCCGGATGGATCGTGGCGGGCCTGACCATTGCGACGACATGGCTTCTGGCGGCAAAGAATGCCGATCCCCTGTACCCTCCGCTCTGTTTCTCCGGAGCCGGCCTTTCAGGGTTTGCCTTCTGGAGGCAGCGCTGGCGCGATGTCTATCGGGCGCCAGCGCTGCCCGGCCACTGAACTTGTTGTGCCTTGGACGCCGTTCGACGGGTGGCCCGGGCAAAGCATCCGCCCGCGAGGCAGTGCCGTCGACGCGCGTGAAACGAGTCTCGTCGGACTTGCCGTGGCTGTATCACGCCAAGCCGGAAGGCGCCCGACTCCATCTGTCCGGGCCGCGGGAGAGCCGCACTCCTCCGGGTTGAGGGCCAACTCCAGCCGGCATTGGCACCCGTCCTGCCGGGCGCCTGTGCAAGCCGTGGCGGCGAGTCGGTGGCGGGCTCTCGCCGGGACTCGGGCGGCTCGGCGAGGAGTCTCCAGGCTCCGGGATGAAGCAGCAGCTAACTGGCCGCGATCGAAGGCCACGCTCGCTGAGACGGCCGGAGGACGACTCTCCTCACCTCCGGGCATGCCGGCACCTCTACTGGGAACTGCCGCGGCAATGCCCCTGCACGCACTCCCATCATGATGTCGCGGAGTGGGCGGACGGCTCGCACGGGATCGGTAGCTGCGAGGGAGACTGGTGCTTCGAACCAGGCCTCGCGGACTGCTCAGGGAGACCGCTTCCCGTGCCTCGCTGCGAAGCGTTCCCTGAGCATGCGGAGGCTCCGATTCAGCCGGGTGGCAACGTTGGAGCGGGAAATTCCCAGCCGATCCGCTGTCTCGCTTGTCGACAGCTCTTGGTCGAACCGCATCTCGACTATCTGGCGATAGGGATCGGGCAGACCCGCCACCATCTCGCGCAGCATGCGCAGAGTCTGCCAGTCGTCCACCCGGGGGGCGAAGTCCGTCGCGAGGATGCTTTCCGCCCCCTCCGGGAGGCTCACCTCCCGGGAGCGCAAGCGCTTGCGGCGGATGTCCTTGGCGCTGTTGGCGACGATGATGCGCACCCACCGACAGGCGTTCGCGCCCTGGAAGCCGCCAGAATGCGAATGCCGCATTACCTTGAGCCAGGAATTCTGCAGGGCATCCTCCGCGAGACCGTCGTCCCCAGCGATGCACCTTGCCAGGCGATAGAAGTGCTGCGAGCAGCAGCGGACCCACCCGTCAGCAGCATCAGGGTTCTCGAGAAGGGGGCAGGATTCCGGCAGCATGCGAGGGCGGGGCGGCTCCCAATCGAGCCATGGCGTCCTTTACGTTATTTTACACTCTGCGGGCTGCCCACTTGGGAGCAGATCTGCCGCGCGAGAATCCACCGCTCGGACCGTCGCGACGCTCTCGCGGAGCGACTCCGGCAGCTTGCAGCCGGGCGGATCCGCTGGCACCTCCTGCCTCTGGCCCCACTTCCGCAGCACCAGACCCAGGGTGTTGAAGCTCCGTCCCGTCACGCCTCCCAACCAGGGTGCCCTGGCGGCTAGCGATTCCGAGACCGATGGCTGCGAACCTAGGCGATTCGCCCTCGAGGGCAAGTTGGGTTTGGTCCATTCAAGTCGCTTCTAGATCTCGGTGCTCGCGTCCTCCGCGACTGCCTTTGGTCGCAGCCGATTGGCCGAAGCGGATTGATTTGCCGATCTCGTTCCGATACGATCCAGTGCAGGACACGCGGAGGATCGGATGGCTACCAGGCGATTTCAAGACCGTCGTCAGTTCCTGAAGGGCTCCAGCTACGCCCTCGCGCTTCCGTTTCTGCCGTCGCTACAAGGCGCTCCGCCGCAGACTGGCTCGGCCCCGGCCAAGCGCATCGTATGCGTCGGCACCCAGCTGGGTTTCTACAAGCCGGAGTTCTTCGCGGACGGTGGGACTCCCCGGCTCATGAAGCCCTTTGAGGACGCGGGTCTCGGCGATGCCTTCACGACTATTTCAGGCCTCGACCACAAAGGCCCGACCGGCAACGGGCACCAGCTGGTCTACACCCTCTACACGGGCCAGGTTCTCCCTGGCATTTCCCTGGACCAGTACGTGGCGCCGACCCTCGGCAGTGACACTCGCTACGAGTCGCTGCAGCTCTGCTGCGGCGAGGCCCAGCAGAAGGCATCGCTCGCCTTCACCAAGTCCGGCGTGCCGCTGCCGGTAACGCTGCGCCCCAGCGCCCTGTACGCGCGAATCTTCGGGGTCGGCTCCCTCGAGCTGAAGAGGCAGGCCTATCTGATCGAGTCGGGCAGAAGCCTGCTCGACGAGCTGACGGCGGATGCCCGGCTGGTCAGCGGAAGGGCCAGTCCCGAGGACAGGCGGCGGCTCGACGAGTACCTCACCTCAGTCCGGGCCGTGGAAGGAAAGCTGCAGCGACGACGGGACTGGCTGGACAGGCCGTATCCGGAACCGCCCGAAACCCTGGAGCTGCCTGTTGAGGAGAATGTCGATGGCTCCTTCCTTCTGGACAACGAGGATCTGATGTGGGACCTGATGGCCCTTGCCATCAAGAACGATTCCACGAGGGTGATCTCGATGACGATCCCCATCACCGACCGTGCGCTGATCGTCGGCGGGAGCTTCATGAGCGAGGGATACCATCGCCTCTCCCATCACGGCAACAAGGAGGAGAAGATCGAAGGTCTGCTGACGGTCGAGGAGCGCCACATGGAAGGTGCCGCACGGTTCCTCCGGGCCCTCAAGGAGGCCCCTGACGTTGACGGTGGGACATTGCTCGATTCGACCGTGACGTTAATCGGCAGCGCCATGGGAGACGCTGCCGCCCACCGGCGCACCAACTTCCCTCTCTTCGTTGCCGGCGGAGGCTTCAGCCACCGGCGGCACGTCTCGTGCGGGACCAAGGCTGTGTCGAACACAATGGCCTGCGACCTCTACGTCACCGTACTCCAGCAGCTCGGCTTCGATGTCGAGCAGTTTGGAACCAGCCAATCCGACCTTAACGGCGTCCTGGCATGAGGCATGCCCGGCACGCTGCCCTGGCAGCGGCTCTGATCCCCTCGGTCCCAATGGTCGGGGCCGGTGCCGAAGCCGACTTCCGTCGCGCCTTCACTGCTACGTATTGCGCGGGCTGCCACGGCGCAGAGCTGCCCAAGGGTGGGTTCCGAGCAGACACGGCCGACCTGGCGCCGTCCGGCGCTGGATTGCGGGAGCGATGGCTGCGGGCGACCGAGTACGTCGCGAGGATCATCATGCCGCCGGTCGGCTCTCCCCAGCCTTCCGCGGAAGAGAGGGAACGGTTTTCCGCAGCCGTCCTGGCCGAGCTTGGAGTGTCCGATGATGCATCGCTGGCCGGTGGGACGCCGGTAAGGCGATTGAACCGAATCGAATACCTCAACACCCTTCGCGACCTCCTCGGGATTCGCGAGATCCGCCTGCCGGTGACGTTTCCGGATGACAACCCGGATCTCAGGTTCGACACGATGGCGGAAGGCACGCATCTCAGCCCCGGGCATCTCGATGCGTTCCATGAAGTCGCGACCGACATGGCGAATCGCATGGTTCCCTTGCCGGCCGTCCAAGAGAGAGTCTCGGTCTCGGAGAGGGGCACTGTGGGCCAGGATCCGGCCCGCACCAAGTTCTGGATCCGTGATGACGACGAGACCGGACTCTACTTCACCGGGATCAACATAGCCGGCTGGTCCGGGGCGCTATGGGACAAGGCATTCATCGCCCATGCATCCGGTGTCTACCGCGTTCGCCTGACGGTCAGCGCCGACGCTGCCTCTGGCGCCGACGGAAGGCCCTTGCGCCTGGGCTTCTATGCGTTCAACCCGGCAGACTACGACCTGCCGAAGCGAGCCCTGCGGGTCGACCTTCCAAGAGTGGGCGCCGTCGAGATCACGAACACGGAGCCGGCGTACGTCGATGTGGACGTGCGGCTCGAGCAAGGCGAGACGTTCCACCTGTACTGCGAGAACCGCTTGGCGAAGCAGTACCCGCCCGCCTTGATCAGGACTCCCGGCAATACAGCGGACCTTCGTCGGCTGCTTGCGAAATACCTTGAAGAGTCCCAGGAGTCCCCGGAACCCACCGTCCGCTTCGAGCGCATGGAAATCAAGGGCCCGGCGCGGTCGCTGCCTAGGCACGAGCGGTTCCTTGGCGGTCGGGCCGCGTCATCGGACGAGGACTATCTCGCGTCCGTGTTGTTGCCGCTGGCAGAGCGGGCGTTCAGGCGGCCACTGCTGGAACAGGAGCGAGAGGATCTGATCAAGGGGGTTCTCGGGCACGGCAAGGGTGCCCAGGCTCCCGAGTACGCCCTCCATTACGGGATTCGCAGGATCCTTCTCTCGCCCCAGTTCCTTTTCCGCGAGTTCGGCGACGGCCGGCTCGACGACTTCGGGATCGCGAGCCGCCTGAGCTACTTCCTGTGGAGCACGATGCCGGATGCGGAATTGATGCAGCTGGCGGAGCAGGGCCGGCTATCCGAGCCCGGCACGCTGCGCGGCCAGGTGGACCGCATGGTTCGGGATCCCAAGGCCCAGCAATTCGTCAAGCACTTCTCCGGCCAGTGGCTCGGAGGGCGCTCGGCATCTTCGGTCATGGTCTGCGATGTTCGCCACGTCTGGAGCGAACTGATCCGATACGGGATCGTGCGCTCAACCGAACTGTTCTTCGACGAAATCCTCCAAGAGAACCTCTCCGTCCGCACGTTCATCGACTCGGACTTCACCTACGCCAACGAGCCGATGCGGATCGCTTGGGGGATTCCCGGCAGCGAAGTGAATTTGCAGCGCCTCGAGGCGGACCAGAGGCAGAGCCTGCTGTGGCCCGAGCCGGAGCGCCTGGACCTGTCGACCGTCGGCCCCGAAGTACCCAGCCACGTTGCCGGCAGGGGCGGAGTCCTCGGGCTGTCCTCGGTCTTCGCCGCCACGGGGGACGGAGTCGAGTCCTCGCCGATCCTGCGCGGAGTGTGGGTGCTGGAGAACCTGCTCGGAACGCCTCCCCCGCCGCCACCGGCGGACGTGCCCGCGTTGGTGGCCGACATTTCGGACGCGCGCACTGTGCGCGAGGTGCTGGCCGCGCACCAGAAGGTCTCGACTTGCGCAATCTGTCACGTCAAGATCGACCCGATCGGCCTGGCTCTCGAGAATTATGACGCGGTCGGAGGGTGGAGGGCCTCCTACTACCGGGACGAGGATTCCGAAGGGCCGGAGCGGCCCGTCGACACGGGCAGTCGGATGGCCGACGGAACGGTTCTTCAGAATGCGCAGGACATCAAGGACTACCTGATGGGCAGGCCTGAGCGCTTCACCAGAGCTCTAGCAGGCTTCCTGCTGGAGTACAGTGCCGGGAGGGAACTCACCCGCTCCGACCGGATGGAACTGGATTCGATCGTTGCTGCCGAGCCGGAGGGCGGATTCGGGTTCCGCGACCTGATAGCCAGACTCGTGGCGAGCGACGCGTTCCGTAGCAAGTAGCTCCGACCGGTGCACGTCGGCATCATGGCCTGGCCGCTACGGAGTGCGCCGCCGGTCAGGGCGGCTACCGACCGCTTATGGGCACCGGGTGGCTGTGCTACCAAACATCCCTGGATGGGGACTCCGCGGGTGCAGACCCCGCGGGTGCGGTCTCCGAGGGACGTTGCTGGAACGATCATGGGTGTCTACGGTCTTTCACCGTTCCGCTCGAGTCAAGCTCGGGAGACGCAGCTCTACCGGGAGCCGAAGAGGGTGGCGTGCGTGCTAGATTGTCATGAACTCGAGGCGCCATTCCGGCTGCCGAGCTCTTGCCATTGACATTGCCCGGCGCACTAGCCGCCGGACGCCCAGGACGGAGACACCATGTACCCGCGACCAATCATAGGCCTCTTGGCGGCCCTTACTCTCTGCTCGTGCGCTACGGACGAGCCGGACCCGCATCCAAACATCGTCGTGATCCTGGCAGACGACTTCGGAGTCGGGGACATCCAGGCTCATTACCCTGACAACAAGATTCCCACGCCCAATCTGGACCAGTTGGTCAGCGAAGGAATGAGCTTCACGGATGCCCACAGTCCGTCCGCGGTATGCACTCCCACGCGCTATGGATTGCTGACAGGACGGTACAGCTGGCGGACTAGGCTGCAGGAATGGGTGCTGGCCGCATACGAGCCGCCCCTGATTGATAGGGATCGCCCGACCATGCCGGGCGTGCTGCGGGACCACGGCTACGAGACCGCGATGGTCGGGAAGTGGCATCTGGGGTGGGAGTGGGCAGGGCCCCAACCGAGCCGGATGACCGAGGTTCGCAACGGGCAGAAGACCCTTGAGTGGGACTTCACGAAGCCAGCGAGCGAAGGTCCGACCACACGGGGATTCGATTACTACTTCGGCGTGGATCTTCCCAACATGCCTCCGTTCTCCTACATCGAGAACGACATGGTCCACCCGCTGCCGACAGACCGCTACGTCCACGACCCTTCCGAGGGTGTCGTCATGCCCCGGGGATTCGAGGGCAGTCCCATGGCTCCGGGATGGCGTTTCCGCGAGATCGTGCCGGAACTCACGAGGCGAGCCGTGGAGCAGGTTCACCAGCTGGCAAAGTCGGACAAGCCCTTTTTCCTCTTCTACTCGATGACTTCACCGCACGAGCCGGTCTCGCCGTCCACCCCGTTCATGGGCAAGAGCGGGATCGCTCCCATTGCGGACTTCGTCATGGAGACTGACTGGTCGGCAGGGCAGGTGATCCAAGCCGTAGACGATGCCGGGATCGCCGAGAACACGATCGTGATCTTCACTGCCGATAACGGTCACTCGCACTACACCGGCTGGGACGAGCTTGTAAATGCCGGGCACATGCCGAGCGGGCCGTTCCGCGGCCACAAGGGCGACATCTGGGAGGGCGGGCATCGCGTTCCCTTGCTCCTGCGGTGGACCGGACACATCGAGCCGGGATCCACCAGCAGCCAGCTCGTCAGCCTCACGGACGTCTTCGCCACGAGTCTTGAAGTGATCGGCACGGATCCACCCGAGGCAGGTGCCGAAGACAGCATGAGCTTCCTCGGCGCGGCGCTCGGACAGACGCGAGAAGGCTCCCGGACGTCGCTCGTCAGCCATTCGAACCAAGGCGAGTTCGCCTACCGTGACGGTCCTTGGAAGGTCGTCTACCGACGGAGCGATCCTAGCCTGGAGAAGTCCAGGGGCGAGCCGACGATCGCGGAGCTCTATAATCTCGAGACCGATATCGCCGAGGAGCAGGATCTTGCCTCCGAGAAGCCGGAAATGGTTGAGGAGTTGCAGGAGCGCTTCGACGAGTTGATCGCACGCGGGGCCAGCCGCCCGGGGATCGAGTCCGCCAACGACGCGGACATTCGGTACGGAATGACCCAGACGGAGCGCTGGGCCCCGCCCTTGCAGTGATCCATCCCGCGGTTCGACCGCGACTTACCGTGCCGGCCCGTCCGTCCTGGATGAAGTCCGGGCCCTAGGCACTCCGCCCCCAACTCGCGCTTCTCGACCGTTGTCTGAGCTATGCACTGGCTGAGAATCGACGACCCAGTCGATAGCCCGCACTCCGGTCCCGACTGTTGCACAGGGGGCCTACAATCAGGGCCATGCCGGACCGTGACTGCTCGCGAAGGGACTTGCTGCAAGTTGCAGCCACAGCCGGCGGCGCCGCCATCCTGGGCTGCTCCTCGTCGCGCCCGACAGCGATCCTGACGTTTGACGACGCGGTCAAGTCGCATCGTCAATTCGTTGCACCGCTTCTCGCGGAGCTCGGCTTCTCCGCGACCTTCTTCGTCACGCATCGCTGGATGGACGACCGCGAGAACTTCATGACCTGGGACGAGATCGCTGAGATTGCCGAAATGGGTTTCGAGATCGGCAACCACTCGTGGACGCACCCGAGCTTCGCCGTGCCCAAGAATGCCGCCCGCATGGAAGGCGAGCTGGCGCTGGTCGAGAACGAACTGGCGCGAGTGGGCGTGGACAAGCCGGTGAGCTTTGCCTGGTGCGGGAATCGCTTCGGGCCCGAGGCTGTGGAGAAGCTGAGGGCGCTGGGGTATCGGTTCGGTCGGCGCGGGCTGTCTCCGGAAATGGATAACCGCGCGATTGCCGCTGGCCCGGCTTATGATCCCGCGCGGCACGATCCGCTGCTGATTCCGACCACTGGCAACGCAGGGCCCGGATGGACTCCCGATGTCTTCCGGCAGGTCCTCGACCGTGCCAGCGAGGGAATTGTCGTGCTGCAGTTCCACGGCGTGCCGGACGTGGCACATGACTGGGTGCACACTCCGCCGGACGCTTTCCGGGAATACATGGAGGAGCTCAGTCGACGAGGGTTCCGGACCCTGGCAGTCCGCGATCTTGATGCGTGGGTCCAAGGAGACGATGTCGACGATCCGAACACCGGCATCCGGAATCCTCGCGATGCGGACGGAGCCCTCGATCTGCCGGTTGAACTGGTGCAGACGCAGTCCGACCTGGAGCGCTGGACCGACATCATGGCGGCTCATCGGTACAGCGTTGCGGAGGCGGCGGCGGTCGCGGGCTTCTCCGATGAAGGTGCTTCGGACTACGAACGGCGCCTCGCCGAAAGGGAGGATCCGGAACCAGGACGAGTTGCAGTGCTTCCCTATCCCGGCGGCCGTCATCCCCGCATCGGCTTCCTGGAGGGGGCGATCGACCCGCTTCGCGGAACCAAGGCGAGCGTCTTCCTGCCTTGGGACCCTGATAGCTATGTCGTGGTGGACCTGCCGGAACTGATCACTTCCGACGAGGGGCATCTGTTCCTGGCCCATACCCATGTCCCGACGATCTGGACGGATCGCAACGCTTGGCTCGACAACGTGGACATGAAGCCCGTTCAGGGCGGGGGACTGGACCAGGAGTGGGAACTGCCTAACGGGGTAGTCTTTGGATCCTCTCTGCGCCCGGATGCACGATCCGTGGAGTTGGGCCTGTGGATGCGCAACGGCCTGGACCGCACGCTGACCGGACTACGTACCCAGCTTTGCGTGATGCTCAAGGGGGCGAGTGGGTTCAGCGCCCAGACGGTGGACAACAAAGTGTTCCAGCCGCCGGTTGCCGCAGTCCGGTCCGACGGCGGTGATCGGTGGATCCTGACTGCATGGGAGCGGTCGGGCCGGAACTGGGGGAACGCGCGCTGTCCTTGCATGCACTCCGATCCGGTGTTCCCGGACTGCGAGCCTGGCGAGACGGTTCGCTTGCGCGGGCGGCTTTGGTTCCACGAGGGCGAGGACGTCGCGTCTGCGGTTGAGTCCGCGAAGCGCGAATTCCAGCCTCTTCCAAATGCGAGACCGAGCGCTTGAGTCCCGCCAATGTCGCGGACAGCCCTCCCTGGAGCAACACCGCCTTCGCGTGCACGGCAGATGGCCCTCACTGGCACCTGGTAGCTCGTTCCGGCGGACGGGCACAACGAGGCTTTGGCGCAGCAGAGTTCACGGCTGATGTGACAGCCCGCCGGGGGCGGCTTCGGGCAGGGCCTTCGAGCGATAGCGGGTCGGTGACACGAGCAGCCGGGATCGAGTCGAATTCAGCGCCTCGCTCGGTAGCAGGCGGAGGCGGCCACCGCCCTTGCCGGAACGAAGATGCGAGGCCGGTGCTTGGCAGGTTGCCGCCCATGCCCGGAGGGATACGGCCGTCGTGGACAGCAAAGCGGTGGCAGCGGTAGTAGCTGCGCTCCAAGGTTAGCGGCCCGAGGGCAGTCTCGAAGGTCTTCGGATGGCGTCCCGCGCAGTGCGTCTGCGACGGTAGCCGCACGAACACGTCGCCGCAGTGGCATAGGAGCGGTCGGCGCTGAGACGCTCGACCACGCGGGCGGATAGGTGCAGGGCCTGACGCCGCACAGATGTCTATGGCCGAAGGCTCAATGACTTGCTCATGCGTCGGCCGGCAGCAGCAAACCGAAGTGCTTAGGAACTAACCGTGCTCGGTGGTTGCCGGCGGGTTGGACGAAGGTCGCGGGGCTGGGGTTGAGGGTGGCGGCCGCTTCACCCTCGCGACGGGTGGCGGATTGTAGCCCTTCCTTTCGACCACAACCGGCTCCCGTGTGGGCTGTCCAGAATCGGTTCGCTTGCTAGCCATCGCCTTGTTCTCCTTTCGATGCGTTGGGTCGGACCACTGAGGGTACCTTGGTGGAGTGCGGACGGTCGGGCCTCGGGTACGGTCGCGATTGCACTCTCGCTTGCAGGGTGGTTGCCACTAATTCGGGGATGCTATTCCAGTCGGGCCATCGCCCCTCCAATCTGCCACCGCAACTCACCTCATTGACCGCCCGGCTAGGGGTCCTAGAGCGCGTCTCGCCTCTTGCGTGCCGACGGCCGCATGTGGAATCCTTCCATAGTGCTAGCCTTCTCGGCTGCCAATGGAGGGTTTGATGCAGGTTTCCACGCGTAGAAGGGATTTTCTTGCCGCGGCTGCGGCGGCTACCGCCACGACCGCACTGGCCAATCCCGCGAACGAGACCATCAATATCGGCTGCATCGGTACTGGCGGCCGCTGCCGGCGGCTAATGGGCAGTCTGGCGGGTGTGCCGGGAACGAGGATCGCGGCCGTCTGTGACATCTGGGACGACGCGCTGGAGCAAGCGAAGGGGATTGCCGGCCCGGATAGCTACGTGACGAAGGACTACCACGACCTGCTGGCCAGAAGCGATATCGACGCAGTCCTGATTGGCGCGCCGGATCACTGGCACGTTCCGATGACTGTCGATGCGTGCAACAGCGGAAAGGACGTGTACGTAGAGAAGCCGCTCACTCATGACCTGAGCGAGGGGGAAGCGGTGGTTCGAGCGCAGAACGAGAACCGGCGTATCGTGCAGGTAGGCACCCAGCAGCGCAGCATGGTGCAGTTCCAGAGGGCCCGCGAAGTCCTCAAGGAAGGCAGACTCGGCTCGATCCACAAGATCCATCTCACCTGGAACCGAAACCGGAGCTCCGCGCCGCCGCGCTCCTATGACATTGATCCAACCTCGGTTGACTGGAAGGGGTTTCTCGGGAATGCCCCGGACCAGCCCTTCGATCCGTACCGCTTTCGCAACTGGCGCTGGTTCTGGGACTTCGGAGGCGGGATCCTGACAGATCTGATGGTCCACTGGATCGACGCGGTCAACTGGCTGCTTGATCTGCCGGACCCGGCGATGGCAACTACGGTCGGCGACACATTCTCAATGGACCGGTGGGAGACGCCCGACACCATCCAGACACTGCTGCGGTACCCCGGCCGGGAAATCCAAGTCTACTTCGAAGGGACATTCGTCAATCAGAGGAATAAGGCCATGGTGGAGATCATGGGGACAAAGGGAACCATGTACCTGGACAGGGGCCGGTTCGAGATAATCCCCGAGCCAGGCAGCGGTCTAGAGCCGGAAGAGTTCTTCCCGGGGCGCGGCGAGCGTGGTGCCGATTTCGACGTCGACGGAGAAACCCCCCACTTGCAGAACTGGATTGACGCAGTGCGTAGCAGGACCCCCCCGAACACTCCCGCAGAGGCGGGGGTCCGGGCATGCGTCAGCGCGCACCTCGCCAATCTCGCCTTTCGCACGGGACAAGTGGCGCGGCTAGAACAGTTCAAGCGGGGTGGCCTGGCAGCCTGATCACCGGCTTACTGGGTGTTGCACGTCAATAGGTTGTCCAGGTGTCCAGCAGCGCCGCAGGCAACTCGGGGATCGGTCGGTCCGGGGTGAACGTGGAGGCCAGATAGTCGTACAGCAGCTCGAATTCGTCGTCGTTCAGGCCCTCGACCCGCTCGCGATGCTCGATGCCGTTGCGATGCCAGGCGGCGCTGTCCATCCGCAGGACGAGGATCGGTACGAGGACGTGACAGCTCTGGCAGTTGTCCAGCACAAGCTGCCGGCCGGGCCCTGCTGGGAACACGTCACGGATGTTGAACGGTCTCGCTCCACCGGCTCTAGCCGGCGTGTTGCCGGCTGCAGGCCCTTCGGCTGGCGTCTGCTCGCCGCATGAGGCCAGGCCTGTAGCCAAGGCGAGCACCAGTGCTGCCAGTCGACAGCTAGGTTGAAGCCACACTCGCCGGGTGTCGCCACCGTTCGGACGGGTACGGGACATGCAGCTCTTCAGAACGGCGTGCAGCCGCCTTCGAGGAATTGCGGCGGCACCTTGGGCTCGGGGCGCGTGCTGTCGAAATTCGCGCGGAGGTACTGGAAGAGTGCCGAGTATTCGTCGTCGGACATATCGGAAGCCCGGTCCCGGTGATCCG
The DNA here is from genome assembly GCA_965263255.1 of Bryobacterales bacterium. GTDB lineage: Bacteria > Acidobacteriota > Terriglobia > Bryobacterales > UBA6623 > VXMF01. Next base: position 2,389,082 of record CBDHHA010000008.1, on the reverse strand, counting down.
CTTCGAGCGCCCGCCATCGCGCTTCGGTGCGCTGGCCGATCGCCGAACACGCCACCGCGTGGCAGCCCCCGCAGGAATCGATGACCAGGCTGCGGCCCAGTCCCTCCGGGAAGATGTCTTCAAGCGAAGCGGGCTCCGCCTGAGCAGCGGCCGGAGGCGCCTCGGAGAGCGCCGTCTCCCCCGGCTCGGATTCGGCTCCGTCCCCGCAGGCTGCGGTCAGCAGGACACCAATCGCTGCGCACGCAGCCAGCAGTCTCGATCTAGTCGACATAAACATCCTCCGGGGCCGACATGGTCTCCAGCACTCGACCGCGCAGGGAAAAGACGGGTACCGTCACCTCTTCCCTGGCCGCACTCTTCGGGAATCCGTCCTCTGCGAGTCGCCGCAATGCGTCGCTGACGGGCTGGTCGTAGCATTGCTCGCCGCAGGCTTTGCAGACATGGGCCGGAATGTCCTCGACGATCGCCACCCGGTCGCCCTGCCACAAGGCAGTCCGCATGGTCCTGGCGACCATCGCCCCGCCGCAGCGAGGGCAGGGAACTGCGCCCTGTTCGTCGGTCGGCACCTTGCTCGAACGCGACAGCCCACCGATCAGAGGACTGTCGGTCCCTAAGCATAGCGACTTGCGAGCAGCGAGGGTCCGACGGTCGACTGCGCTCTACTACCCGGCCAGCCCCTTCGCGCCGCCTCGAGACCGGTAAGTGCTCGGCGGAGAGGGCAGTCCGCGAGGTTCCGGCGCCTCGCCGGCCTAGTGGTCTTCCAGCATCCGGCTCTATCGGTCCGGACCTGCCCCGGACAGACCAAGATCGTCGAGGGAGTAGGATCGTCCGGCAACGGTCTCGATGGAGCGGACGTCGTCGGATCCTGCGATGCGGACCCGGCATTGGTTGCCGGATCGGGACAGCACGCTCGCCGTTGCCAGCTTGCCGTCTGCCCATGACATCGAAACCTCGAAGCCGCCGCGGGCCTTCAGCCCCTTGACCGAGCCGTGGCTCCAAGCGGCCGGCAATGCCGGCAGCAGGTGGATCTCCCCGGCATGGGACTGCAGGAGCGTTTCGGCGATCGCGGCCGTGCCTCCGAAGTTGCCGTCAATCTGGAACGGAGGATGGGTATCGAACAGGTTCTCCAGCGTCGACTTGGCGAGCAAGGCCGTCAGGTTCTGATGAGCCTCCTCGCCGTCTTCCAGCCGGGCCCAAAGGTTGATCAGCCATGCGCGGCTCCAGCCCGTGTGGCCGCCGCCGTTGGCGAGGCGATGCTCGATCGAGGTCCGGATGGCCTCCGCGAGCGCCGGCGTGCCCCGTAGCGTGAACTGCCTTCCGGGGTGCAGGCCGAACGCGTGGGAAATATGGCGGTGACCCGCGTCGGCCTCCTCGAACTCCTCCCGCCATTCCATGAGGCGGCCGTCGCTCCCGATCTGAGGCCCGGCCAGGCGGGCGAGCTTGGCCCGGGTCTCGGCCGTGAAGTCGTCGGAGATTCCCAATTCGGCCGCCGCGCCCAGGACGTTGGTGAACAGGTCCCAGACGATCTGCTGGTCCATGGCCGGTCCCATCGTGATCCGTGCCCGTTCTCCGTCTTCTGTCAGGAACACGTTCTCCGGCGATGTGGACGGCCCGCTGACAAGCTCCCCCGTGTCCGGATGCTCGACAAGCCAGTCCAGGAAGAATTCCGCTGCCTCCTTTAGGACCGGATAGGCCCTCTCGCGAAGGAATGCCGAGTCTTGGTTGAAGAGGTAGGCGTCCCAGAGATGTCTCGACGTCCACGCCGCTCCGGCCGGCCACATGCCGTACTGGGCCCGCCCGATCGGGCTCGTCCACCACCAGGCATCCGTCGTGTGGTGTGCCACGAATCCGCGGGCGTTGTAATGCTCCCTCGCTGTCTTCCGGCCGCGCACCCGGAGATTGTCGAGCAGGTCCCAGAGCGGTTCCTGCAACTCGGACAGATTCGTAACGTCCGCCGGCCAATAGTTCATCTGGATGTTGATGTTGATGTGGTAGTCGGAGTTCCAAGGAGGAGCGATCTTGTCGTTCCAGATCCCTTGCAGGTTCGCGGGCATCGTGCCCGGCCGGGACGAGCCCATAAGCAGGTAGCGGCCGAACTGGAAGTAGGTGGCAACGAGATCCGGATCGCTCGAGCCCGCCCTGACGGAGCTCAGCCGCTCGTCGATGGGGTGCGCGCGATTGGCATGTCCGCCCAAATCCAGCGAGACGCGATTGAATAGTGCCCGGTGATCGCTGATGTGGGTCTGTCGAAGCGCGACATATCCCGCGCGGATGGCAGCCTCCAGGCGCTGTGTTGTTTCTGCGCTGGGATCAAGGCCACGATAGTCCGTTGCCGCAGCGAGCATCAGCGTGCAGGCGTCGGCCTCCTCGATCAGGAGCGTATCCCCTTCAGCCCTGATCGAGCCTCCCTTGGATTGCGCCCATAGTCGCGCCTCGAAATGGACGCCGAGCTGCTTGCCCTCGTGTCCGGCGCGGCCCTTTAGCAGCAACTCGTTCCCCTCTGCGGTCGTAGCTGCGTCTTCTGGCCGGTCCAGTCGTACCTTTGTGGAGATCATTCCGGAACGGTTGCTCTCGATGCGAACCACAATCACGTCGTGCGGCGCGCTGGCGAAGACCTCGCGCCTGAATTGGACACCGTCCACGGTCCATTCGGTCAGCGCGATGCCCGTTTCCAGATCGAGTTCGCGTCGGTACGAGGTGGGGCTTGTCTCCGGCTCCGAATCCAGCCGGAGATCGCCGAGCGTCTGATAGCCCTTCGGGAAGATCCGCTCGCCCATGATCGTCTCCTCGATCATCCGCTCGGCCTCGACGTACTGGCCGGCGAAGAGCATCTTTCGGATCGCGGGCAGGTGCCGGTACGCTCCCGGGATGTCGCGCTCCTGAGGCGCGCCCGCCCAGAGGGTGTCTTCGTTCAGTTGGATCCTCTCGCCTGCACCTCCTCCGAAGACCATGCCTCCGAGCCGTCCGTTTCCGACGGGGAGCGCCTCGACCCATTCCTCGGCTGGGCTGGAATACCACAGCACCGGCTCGGCTCGGAGCGGGAATGCGACGAAGAGCGTGAGCGCAAGGATTCTCATGGACAAACAGGAAATTAGCAAAGATCGAGAGGGCTCCGCTCGGCTCGGCAGCTGGAGTGCCGCCCCCTATCGTTCAGACCTCGCCGGCATTCCCGGCACGAGCGCTGTCACCCTGGATAATCCGCCGAGCACGAGCCGCAATCATGCCCGCATCATCTGGATCGCTGCATCCACGATCTTGGGCGCGTCGGGCCTCAGCCAGCTCATCATTCCCGCCGCCCCGGGGCCAGGCACGTCCGGGAAGGCAAGCCGCCTGGCCCTGAGTCCTCGTACCCTTTGCGCCACTTCGGCGACAACGTGTGCACCGAATCCTGCCGTGTAATGGCCATGCTCCACGACCAAGAGCCTTCCGGTCTTGCGAGCGGACGCGACGATCGTGTCGGAATCGAGGGGCTTCAGCGAGCGCGGGTCGATGTACTCGACACTGACTCCCTTACCGGCAAGCTCGCTCACGGCCCGGGACGCATCGACCGTCGCGGGCGCCCAGGCAACGAGGGTGAGATGGCTGCCCTTCTGGCGGACCGACGCCTCGCCGAGCGGGATCTCGTACGCTTCGTCGGGAACGTCGGGCTGGGCGCCGGACTTGACTTCCGGGTAGTCCAGGTAGACTACCGGGTCCGGGTCGCGGATTGCAGAGACCAGCAGCCCCTTGGCATCGTGAGCGTTGCTCGGGACGACCACCTTGATGCCGGGAAGGTTTGCGAACAGGCATTCGGCACCCACGTCGGTATGCTGTCCCGCACTTCCCCTGCGCCGGCCCGCTCCGTCGACCCAGAGCACGAACGGCATGCTGGCCTGGCCGCCTGTCATCGAGCGGAGCTTGCCCGCCTGGTTGTAGACGAACTCGATGGCGAAGATCTGAGCCATCGAGGGCAGTCGGGCGATCGCCTTGGATCCTGCGGCTGCGACGCCGATCGCCACTCCGGCGATCCACGACTCGTCGATCGGCCACCCCCGGCCCGACGTCCGGAGGTTGCCGAACTCGCCCACTAGGTCGAACACCTCGCCGTTCGGCCCGATGGTGGTGGGCTTCTGGTACTCGTAGTAGTAGACCATCTCGGGGTCGGCCCGCATCTCCTGGGCGACGGCCTCGAGTTGCGCGTAATAGTAGGACTTCCTGGCCATGGCGGGGCCTCCTCTCGTCTAGGTTGTGGCCGGTCCCTTGCGGTTGTAGAACTGGCTTGCAAGGACGGGCCCCTCGGCATGGGTGTTGAGCACTCCGGCCGCCGGGTCCGGGTCGGTCCCCTCGCGGGCGAACTGTACCGACTCGTCCACCGAGGCCTGGGCCGCCTGCTCGATGCCGGCCAGTTCCTCACCGGAAGCGATGTCCTTGGCGAGGAGCCAGCGTCTGTAGCGCGGGATCGGATCCCGTGTCATCCAGGCCTTGACCTCGTCGTCGGTGCGGTAGGGCAGGCCGGAAGCGCCGTCCACGCCGACTCGCGCACCGGCGAATCCGCTGTGGTCATACCACCGGTACGTGAGGCCCTCGATCACGCTCGGGCCGTTGCCGGCGCGCCCCCATTCGACCGCCTGCTTGGTGACGTTGTAGACGGCCGCGATGTCATTGCCGTCGACCAGGTGATGGGGCAGGTCAAGTCCCTTCGTGTAGTCCGAGATGTACTTGGTCGGAACCGTGTCGGCGACTGGAATCGACATGTACTGGAAGTTGTTCTCGTTGACGAAAATGACCGGGATGCTGAGGTTCTTGCAGCTGCGAACGGCGCTGAAGTAGTACGGGGATGCCGCCGCTCCGTCGCCGAAGAACGCGACGGCGACCTGCTTGGTGCCGCGAATCATCCCGCGCAGGGCCGCTCCGGCGGCCATGTAGAAGCTGGCCCCGACAATGCCGTTCATGCCCATGATGCCCTTCGACATGTCGGTGATGTGCATGGACCCGCCATAGCCCTTGTTGTAGCCGGACTCCTTGAAGAAGATCTCGGCCGACATCCGGTTGAGGTCCCCTCCCTTGGCGATGAGGTGCCCGTGCCCGCGATGGGTGCTCGCGATGTAGTCGTCCTCGTTCAGGGCCCCGATCGCCCCGACCGCGATCGCTTCCTCCCCCACGTAGGTATGGAACGACCCGTACAGCCCGTCCTCGCCGGCGAGGAACAGGTCCTTCATCGTGGTCTCCCATTTCCTGCTCGTTGCCATCAGCCGGTACAGCTCCAGCAGCTTCTCCTTGGGCTCGCGGGCAAGGGTGTCCGACGCCTCGCCGCTGGTGGGCATGTCCTCGGGTGGCAGGTACTCCAGGGCGAAACCGGGCCTCCACTGCTTGTTCCCGCCGGGCCCGGCCGTGGAGAGGCGGACAGACTTGCCGAACTCCCCTCCCGCGATTCCCGGCGGTGCTGCCGCGCGGTCCCCGCACGCGGAGATTGCCGTTGCCGTCACGCCGGCTGCGCTCATGGTCTTCAGCAGGGTGCGCCGGTCGACCCTGCGATGTCGGTTTTCCATGGATCTCGATCCTCTTCTTGAAAGCGCGGCGAGGGCGCCGCGACGGGGGCTCGTGCGGTCAATGGCCCCGGTGGCAACCGCAGTCTACCGAGCCACTGGCGATCCCGCAATACCAATAAGGCGCCTACCGAGGGATTCCGAGCGCTTCGATGCGCACGATTCGCCCGGCCCGGCCTAGCGGAACGTTACGAGGTGCGGAGTGCGTGACATGTGCGGCAGCTCGTTGAACGCATCCAGGGAGAGCCTGGAGCCGCTGTACAGGAACGTGGTCAGGGACGTGTTGCGCACCCGCCAGTTCAGCGACAGCGCGGCCGCCGGAGGGGCTTCGAGGCACTCCTGCACCGCCACGCCGATCGGGCCTCCCGAGGTGAATGCCACGACCCGCCGACCGCTGGCGTGAGTGTCCCTAATCAGCTGCAGCGTCACCGTGACGCGGTGGCGAAAGTCTTCCCAGCTCTCCAGATCTGGCTCTTCGAGGCTGCCTTCGGCCCAGCGCGCCATCAGTGCCTCGAACATCACTTGGAAGTGCCGGTTGCGGCTCCCGTCTGCCGGTGCGGCCAGCCATGTGTCCCACAGCGGCGCGAACTGTGGGTCCTGCCCGGCCAGCCTTGGGGCGATCGATGTAACCATGTCCTGCGCTCCGTACTCGTCCAGCCCCGGCAGCACTTGGGTTTCGGGGAAAGGGACTCCGGCTTTCCGGAATTCGGCTTCCACTGCCTCGCAGGACTCGCGCTGGCGCCGCAGCGACCCGTGGTACGCGGCGTCGAACCGTGCATTCTGCTCGATCCAGTGACGTCCCAGCGACCGGGCCTGTTCCCACCCCGTGGCGGTCAGCCGGTCCGGGGATTCGGAGAAGGCTGCTGCCTGGCCGTGGCGGACGAGGACAAGGATGCTCATGGCTGTGCCGGTCTGCGATCGAGTGCGCGAGACGGCCGGTGTCGCGGAATCGCGGACCGCCCCTGCCGGCTAGGCCAGGAGCTTGTCGATCACGTGGCCGCCGACGTCCGTCAGCCGGAAGTCGCGCCCCCGGAACCGGAAGGTCAGCTTGGTGTGATCGATTCCCAGCAGGTGCAGGATCGTCGCCTGGATGTCATGGACGTGGACAGGATCCTTGACCGGCGAGAATCCGATCTCGTCGGTCTCGCCGATGTTCTGGCCCGGCTTCGTGCCGCCCCCGGCGAACCACATGGTGAAAGCGTCGATGTGGTGGTTGCGGCCGACCGTGTCCCGGACCTCGCCCATGGGCGTCCTTCCGAACTCGCCGCCCCAGACCACCAGCGTGTCGTCGAGCATTCCGCGCTGCTTGAGATCCATGATCAAGGCCTTGCAGGCCTGGTCGGCCGAGAGGCAGACCTCGTCCAGGTCCTTGTCCAGCGTCTCCCCGGGACCGCCGTGATGGTCCCAGCTGGAGTGGTACAGCTGCACGAACCGCACTCCCCGCTCGACCAGCCGGCGGGCGAGCAGGCAGTTGTTGGCCAGCGACTTCTCGCCAGCCTTGGCACCGTACAGGTCCAGCGTGGCCTGGCTCTCGGTGGTGAAGTCGATCAGCTCCGGCCCGCTCGTCTGCATTCGGTGCGCCATTTCGTAGGCTGCGATCCGCGTAGCGATCTCCGGATCGCCGGTCTTCTCCATGTTCAGGCGGTTCAGGTCGAGGATCGCGTCCACGGTCGCGGCCTGGCGGCGCTGGTCGTAGCCGTCCGGGCTGGTCATGTTGAGGATCGGCGCCCCGCCGCTCAGGAACGGCACGCCTTGGTGCGCCGTGGGCAGGAACCCGCTCGTCCAGTTCATCGCCCCGCCCCGCGGCCCGCGCGGCCCCGACTGCAGCACCACGAAGTTCGGCATGTCCTCGGCCTCGCTGCCGATGCCGTAGCTGACCCATGCCCCCATGCTGGGGCGCCCGAAGAACGGGGTGCCCGTGTTCATGAAGATCTTGGCCGGGGCGTGGTTGAAGTTCTCGGTGTGGACGGTCCGGACGAACGTGACGTCGTCGACGATCTGCGCGGTATGGGGCAGGCACTCGGAGACCCACTGGCCCGATTCGCCATGCTGCGCGAACTTCCTCCGGGTGCCCAGAAGCTTCGGCGGCTCCCGGACGAACGACTCCATGAAGGCGAAGCGCTTGCCCTCCAGCATCGACGGCGGCAGGGTCTGCCCGCTGAGCTTCTGGAGTTCCGGTTTCGGCTCGAACAGCTCGAACTGGCTGGGAGCGCCGGCCATGAACAGGTAGATCACGCTCTTGGCGCGCGGCGCGTGATGCAGGCCGCGGGCCCGCTCGGAGGCTTGCCCGTAGACCTGGTCCCCGACGAAGAGCGAGGTCAGTGCCAGTTTGCCGACACCGATCCCGCAGTCTTCGAAGAGCTGGCGCCGCGTGCGCTGGGCGAGCAGCTTGCGTTCGAGGTTCATCGATACTTCCGTCCTTGGCTACTGGCGCGTGATGAATTCATCCAGATTGATCAGCACGCGCGCAGCAGCCGTCCATGCCGCGGCCTCCGCAGACTCGGAGCCCGCCTCCTGCCTCGCGCCGTCGTCGGTCGCGAACTCGTCGGCCATGCCGGCTAGGAACTCGGCCAGTCGTTCCCGCTCCGCCGGCTCGGGCGGCCGCGAGAAGCAGACCTCGAAGGCGTGCCGGATGCGGTCGTCACGGCTGCCGGAGTGCTCCAGTACCCGCTTGGCGAGGCCGGCGGCGAACTCCGTCTGCGACTCGTCGTTGAGCAGCGTGAGCGCCTGCAGCGGAGTGTTCGATCGGTTGCGGCGCGTCACGCTCTCCTGGGCGATCGGAGCGTCGAACAGGATCAAACCGGGATGCGCCGCCGAGCGAATGAAGTAGGTGTACATTCCCCGCCGGAAGCGGTCCGGGCCATCGTCCGCTTTCCACTTGCGATCCACCTGCGTGAACTGGCCGGCACCGGCGGGCTGCGGCGGGTACACGCTGGGCCCGCCGATCACCGGGGCCAGCAGCCCCGATGCCGAGAGGGCGACATCCCGGACGATCTCGGCCTCGAGCCGGATTCGGTTCTGGCGGGCGAGCAGGCGGTTGCCGGGATCCACCTCGGATGCGTCCGCGCGGTAGCCCGATGCCTGCCGGTACGTTGCCGAGAGCAGGATGAGCCGGTGCATCTCCTTCAGGTTCCAGTCCCGGCGCACGAATTCCGACGCCAGCCAGTCCAGGAGCCGAGGGTGGCTCGGCTCGGAACCCTGCGATCCGAAGTCGTTCTCCGTCTCGACGATGCCAAGGCCGAAATAGCGCTGCCAGATCCGGTTCATGGTCACGCGCGGCGTCAGCGGATTCTCGTCCGACACCAGCCAGCGGGCCAGCCCAAGCCGGTTCCGCGGGGCGTCAGGGGGCAGGGGCGGAAGCACGCGCAGCGTGCCTGGCTCCACCGGGCCGCCGTTGCGCATGAAGTCTCCCTGGACGTGGACGTAGGATTCGCGCGGCTCGGGAAGGTCGCGCATGACCATCGTCCATTCGATCTTCGGCAGTTGCCGCTGCAGCTTGCCGATCTCCTCGCCCTTGGCCTCGTACTCCGGCACGTGCTTGGTGAAGACGCGGTGCAGAACGGAATTCTGGACCGAGGATCGCTCCTCCGCCGGAATGGCGATGATCCCGCGGGCGATTTCGATCTCGCGATCGCTGCCGGGCGGGAAGCGCTCGTTCCAACTGGCCTCCAAGGATTGTCCGAGCTGCTTGCGCTCCTTGGTGCGGGCAGCGATCTGAGCCTTGATCCTGTCCCGCTCCGCAAGGCTCTCCGCGTCGGCGAACTCGAGGATCGGCTCCATCATCCGGGACCGGCCGACGGTCTCCTCGAGGTTGCCGCCGAGTTCGTCGACGTTGTTGAAGAACGAGTAGATCTGGAAGAACTCTCTCTGCGAGATCGGGTCGAACTTGTGGTCGTGGCAGCGGGCGCAGGCGAGCGTGAGGCCCAGGAACGCCGCTCCGGTGGTCCGGACCCGGTCGACCACGGCCTCGACCCGGTACTGCTCGAAGTCGATGCCGCCCTCTTGGTTGATCATCGTGTTGCGGTGGAAACCGGTCGCGATGAGCTGGTCCTCGCTGGGGTCGGGCAGCAGGTCGCCGGCGACCTGCTCGATAACGAAGCGGTCGAACGGCATGTTGTCGTTGAGGGCTTGGATCACCCAGTCGCGGTAGTGCCAGATGGACCTCGGGCCGTCGATGGAGTAGCCGTTGGTGTCGGCGTAGCGGGCTATGTCCAGCCAGTGCCGGCCCCACCTCTCCCCGTAATGGGGCGACTCGAGCAGGCGCTCGACGAGCCTTTCGTACGCGCCGGGCGAGTCGTCCTCCACGAAGGCTTGCACTTCTTCGGGAGTTGGCAGCAGGCCCGTGATGTCCAAGCTCGCCCGGCGGATCAGCGTGTGGCGGTCCGCCTCGGGCGACGGCCCGAGTCCCGCCTGTTCCAGCCTGGCCAGGATGAAGCGGTCGATCTCGTTCCTGGCGAGTCCGGCGTCCCGGATTCTCGGGGGCTCGACTCGCTGGACCGGCCGCAGCGACCAGAGCGCCTCGGCAGCGGCCGGGTCGCCCCCTGCTTCGCCCCAGACAGCACCGTCGCGAATCCAGGCGCGGAAATCGCGGACCTCGTTGTCCGAGAGCGGACCCGTCGGGGGCATCTGCAGCTGGCCCGACTGCTCGATCGCGGCGATGAGCTGGCTGTCATCGGGACTGCCGGGTACGATGGCAATCCCGCGCTCGCCGCCTTCCATGGCCGATTCCCTGGAATCGAGGGACAGGCCGCTGGTCCGGAGTTGCTCGTTATGGCAGGCGAGGCAGCGCGTCGCAAGGACTGGCCGGATCCTCTCCTCGAAGAACCGCACCGCATCGCCCTGCGCGCGCAGCGCCGTAGGGGCCAGCAGGAGCGCTAGAAGCAGCAATTTCCCGGCCATTGCTGCCTATATAGTACAGACAGTCTGCATGAGCCGGGGCGCCTGGCACGCGTTCGTTCCGGCGCCGGCATGGCGCTCCGAGAGCCTTCGCAGGCCGCAGCGGTGAGGCCGAGATTGGGCTCGCCTCGGTTCTGAATCGCTTTCGATTGCTGCGAGTCCGCGATCCTAGCTCCTTTGCCTCCGCCGTCCGGACCCTTGCTTGCGACGCTCCGGGTGCGCCGGCTCCTGCTTGGGCGAAGTCTCTTCGCTGCCCGTCCGGGGAGATCTCGAGGCGGCGGCGGCCGCTAGGAACGCGCCTACGGCACAGGCAGCGCCGAAGGGTACCAGGTAGATGCCCACCCCGGGATCCGATCCGTGGATCCCGAATCCACCGATCAGGAAGCCGGCCGGGAGCAGGATTGTCGCGATCGTGAGGAGCCGCGAGGCCCACCGCAAGCGGGAGGGCTCGCCACCGGTGACAGCAGTCGCCACTCCGAACACCACGTTCACGATCGATAGCAGCGCCCCGTGTGCGTGCCCGAGAGTGAACAGCAGCCTGCGGGTCTCGTACGCCTCCTCCAGGTACCAGCCGGTCTTGAACCCGTGAAACGCTTCCAGCGTGATGCCGACGATAGCGAATCCGGCGAGCGCCAGCCACCCGAAACGGACATGATTACGGGAGAGTTCGCTGCCTCTCATGGACGGTGCCATCCTGTGCTCTATGCCGTCCCCGCTATTCCACCAGATACACGGGCCGGTCATCGCGCTGGCGGCTCAGCCGCTCGACAACCGACAGGTCCATCTCTCCGGATTCGGTGAAGAAGCCCTCCGGCAGCTTCCCTTCGCCCGCCACCCAGTCTCGCTGTAGCCTCTCGGCAACAGCCTGTCGCTGCTGCGGAGGATCCAGGAAATCGTAATCATTCCCTTCCAGGCCGCCCAGCGCGCGGCCGGAGCGAGCTGCGATGTAGCGCACGGCGTCGTAGGGGTCGTCCAGGATTCGGGCCAGGAACGGGACCTGCCAGCCCGCGCCGGAAGCCTCCAGGGCCGGTCCCCACGAGAAATGCCAGGCAGCCAGGGCCCGCACCCCCGCGTCGCCACTCAGCAACCACGTCGGGGCGGCCGCCAGCCGCGCTTGGTCGGCACTCAGCGAGGGGGCCTCGATCCCGTACCAGCGTTCGAGCCAGCCGGCCGACCAATCCAGGGATCGGTCGAGGTGGCAGAGATTGCAGGCGTTGGGCCGACCTGTCGAAAGCTCCGTCGACACCGAGGGGCTCGTGACCGTATGGGACCTTGACGCCTTCAACAGCCCGTAGCTGGTATGGGGCAAATGGCAGTTCATGCACCGGCTCCCCTCCGACCCGGGAGCATGATGGCTGTGCTCGAAACCCTTGGCCGCGACATCGCCATGGCATTGCGCGCAGGCCGCGTCGCCCCGCATTCCGGGCTTCAGCCGATCGTCGGGCGGGCCGCTGTGTATCGAGTGACAGGACAGGCACGAGAATTTCCCGCCGGTCGAGCACGGCGATTCCCGCAGGCCGTTGTACTCGCGACCGACCACGCGGATCTCGCCGTCGGGCCAGAACCACTCCTCAAGGATGCCCGGTCGGTTCTCAACGAATCCCTCCATCAGCGGCGAGCGGCCCAGTGTGTCCGGGTGCACGACGTAGGTGGACTCCTCGAGATCATCGCCTGGGCGGTACGGTGAGCCCTCCGCCAGCGAGCGCGCCCAGTCCTCGCCGTTGTACTGGGTGTTTAGGGAGTGGCACTGTCCGCACACCTGGCTGGCGCCGGGGCCGTCCAGGGCCCGCGGCTGAGTCACGCTCTTGTCAGCGGTGCCGGACAGGTAATGCCAGTAGCGCTTCAGGGGGTTCCGGTTCTCGCTCGCGTGTGCCGAAGAGGGTCCGTGGCACGCTTCGCAAGCGATGCCCGCCTCGGCCAGCTGTGTGGCCGGTCTTCCCTGGCCGCCAGGCTGGTACAGCGGCCGTCCGCCAGTCGAGTGGCACGGGAGGCAGTCACGGTTCCATACCTTGCGCGGCTCGCGAAGATTCGGCGGGGTGAGGAAGACCGATACGCGCGGCACCCATCTGCGGTCTTCGATCAGGTACGCGAACGGAAGCATGTAGAGCTCGCGGCCGTTGCCGTTGGGGTACCAGTACAGCTGGTAGTGATGGGACCCGGTCGTCACGGTGATCGGCCGCTCGACTCGCGGGATCGTGGCGGCGAACTGCTGTGCTGCGCGCATGTCGCCGGATTCGGCGATCGCCATTGCCCTGTCCACCATGTCGGGATCGGACAGCTCGACATGGTAGCCGCCGCTGGTCTCGCGCAGCCCGTACTCGCGGCCGTCAAAATACAGCGTCAGGTCGTTGAAGTCACCTAGCATCGCGCCCGGCGTCGCGAACTGGGTCATGGTCCGGTGGAAGCCCTCGTGCCAAGAAGCGTGTTGCTGCGGGTGGCAAGGCAGGCAGGTGTCGGAGGTCACGTAACCCCTGCCATCGTCAATCGTGCCGTCGCGGATTTCTAGCGGTCGGCGGGGCGCGGGCCGAGCCTCTCGCGGTTGCAGCAGAGGGACGGCTGTTGTCGCCACGGCGGCCGTCCCGACCAGCACCAGCCAGGCGCCTCGACCGGGGGCGATTCGCAGGGCGAGCATCGCGGCAGCGACGCAGGCCGCGAGCCAGAGGGCGATTTGGATCACTGCGGAAGCCATCGACCTGTGCTATCGACCATGCCCGCTGCGCTGCCAGATTTCCGGACGAATGCCTTGGGTCAGTAGCTCCGGCTTGCGTTCCAGCGCCATCAAGAGCCGACCTGTTGCACGATTCGGGCCGGAATGCCGGGACAGGAAGGCCGGAGTCCCTTCCCGCCTGAGCTAAACTAACTAGCACTATCTTATGCGTTGCCCCTTGCCCAAGGGCTGGGGGAGAAGGGAACATTCAATGAAATCAATTGCGATGCGTCTGCTGGCGCAGACGATTGCGTTGGCTCTGTGCATGGCGGTTGCCGCGCCCGAAGCCGACGCGCAGGTCCTGAAGGGACAGATTCTCGGCACCATCACCGATCCCTCCGGAGGCGTGATCCCGGGGGCGGCTGTTGTCCTCACCGAAACGAACACGAATGTCTCTCGCGGGGGCGAGACCAACGAGAGCGGCCTGTACGTGTTCCCGAACCTGGATCCCGGCGTCTACAGCGTCGAGGTCGCGCTCGACGGCTTCAACACCGCCATCCGAGGCGACATCGGCCTCACGCCGAACACCACGATCCGCGTGAACCTGGAGCTCACTCCCGGCGCCGTGACCGAGACGGTCACCGTGACCGGCGCAGCCCCGGTCCTGCAGACCGACCGGGCCGACACCGGCGTCAAGATCGAGACGCGGCAGCTACAGGAGCTGCCGTTGCTGTTCAACCGCAACTACCAGGGACTGATGACGCTCGTGCCTGGAGTCGGCCGGCTCAGGCGGCCGCACTCGCAGTTCTACAACTCGCAGGACTCGCTCGCGGTGCGCGTCAACGGCCAGGGGCGGCAGTACAACAACTTCCAGATCGAGGGCATCGAGAACAAGATCGACAACGGGAACCTGACTGCGCTGGTGCCGCCGGCCGAGGCGATCCAGACAGTGGACATCTCCACCTCGAACTTCGACCCGGAATTCGGCAACGCCGGCGGGTCGGTGGTCAACGTCACGCTGCGGTCCGGGACCAACGAGTTCCACGGCAGCGTCTTCGCGTTCCACCGCAACGAGAACGCGCAGGCCCGGCAGGTCTTTGCCAACACCAAGGCGCACACCGTCTACAACCAGTTCGGCTTCACCGCCGGCGGCCCGATCGTCAAGAACAAGATGTTCATCTTCGGCGACTACCAGGGCAGCCGCGACCATCTCGGCCAGGTCGAGCTCGACAGGATTCCGACGATTCCGTTCCGCTCCGGCGATTTCTCCGGCGAGAACGCGACGGTCTACGATCCCCTGACCGGAGACGCTGCCGGCGGAGGGCGTACGGCCTTCGCAAACAACCAGTTGCCGGGCAGCCGCATCAGCTCGATCGCCAACGCGATGGTCGGATTCATCCCGGAGCCGAACCGGCCCGGGCCGATCGGCTCGCGCAACCAGGAGATCCCGGTCGTCCGGATCAAGGACATCAATGCCTTCGACGTGAAGTACGACTACGTCGTGACGCAGAACGGGCGCCTGACCTTCCGCTACAGCCTCCAGAAGGCTACAGTCACCGACTGCGGCCTCTACGGGCCGAACTGCGGCATCTACGGCGGTCCCCGCAACAACGGATTCTCCGGCAGCGGCCCCGCCAGGACCCAGAGCCCGATGATCTCGTACTCGCAGATCTTCTCGCCCACGTTCGTCTGGGAGGGCCGCTTCGGAATCGTCCGGAACCGCAACGACGCGATCAACGCAGACCGCGGCCTCCGCACGGCGGAGGAGATCGGGATTCCCGGCGCCAACGTAAACGAATGGACCAGCGGGCTTTCCGAGGTGCGGGTCAGCGGGCTGGACCGGCCGCTGGTGGGCTTCTCGCCCTCGCTGCCGTGGGCGCGTTCGGTCACGTTCTTCGGGATCGTCAACAACTTCACCAAGACGCAGGGCAACCACGTCATCCGCTTCGGATTCGAGATCCGGCGCGAGCGCAACGACCTGCTGCAGACCCAGACCTTCAACCCCCGCGGGAGGTTCCAGTTCAACCGGGGCCAGACAGCCTGCAGGGACAACTGCGACGGGCCGAACCAGACGCAGGGAATTGCCAACGCGTTCGCCGCCTTCCTGCTCGACCAGCCCGGCGTCCACGGTCGCGACCTCGACGTGCAGTTCCCCACCCGCCGGGAGCTGATCTACGCCGGCTACATCCAGGACAAGTGGCAGGTGAGCCCCAAGCTCACGGTGGACCTCGGCTTGCGGCTGGAGCGGGAGAACGCGTCCACCCCGCGATTCGCGGGCTCGTACTCGAACTACAACCCGTTCACCAACGCGCTCGAGCTCAATGGGATCGGGGGCAGGCCCTTCAACAACGGGATCCGCAGCGATCTGGGCTGGGGCCCGCGCGCCGGCATCGCCTACCGGGTCGACGAGAAGACCGTGATCCGCACGGGCTTCGGGATCAGCTTCATCAACCGGATCATGGGACAGCAGAACTTCCCGGTGAAGCAGAACAACTCCTTCGTCGCGCCGAACGCCTTCACTGCGTCCGGAGCCATGGCCGAGGGATTCCCGGCGTTCCAGCAATTCACGGTTCCGGACAACGGGATCATCGACCTGAACCTGCCCGAGAACGCGCTCTTCTCCCGCCAGAACTTCGGCTGGGTCAACCCGGACTTGCAGAGGCCGTACGTCCAGAGCTGGAACTTCGCCATCCAGCGGACGCTGCCGACGAACTTCACGCTGGACCTTGCTTATGTAGGCAACCACGGGGTGAACAACCAGAGCGGCTGGGAGTACAACGCGGCGCAAGTGCCCGGCACGGGCAACGCCACGCGGCCCCTCAACGAGCTCTGGGGACGCACCCAGAACACGGGTACCCGGATCGGCACTCACACCTACTACAACGCGCTCCAGATGAAGCTTGACCGGCGGTTCTCGAATGGCTTCTCGATGACCAATGCCTACACGTGGTCCAAGGGGCTCAATTTCAGCGACGACACGGGCGGCCTGAGCGTCGACGGGATCCGCGGCGCCTTCATGACCAACAAGGGGCGCATGAACCAGGACCGCCGCCACGTGTGGGTCTCGAGCTACACCTACGAGCTTCCGTTCGGAAAGAACAAGCCGTACATGCAGTCGGGCGCCGGGCGCTGGCTGCTGGGAGGCTGGCAGCTGCAGGGCATCGTCAGCATGATGAGCGGCGAGCCGTTCACCATCACGGCGCCCTCTTCCACGCTCAACGCAGGTGGGAACCAGCAGCGCGCCGACGTGGTGGGTACGCCGCGGTTCATCCGGGACATTGCCGGACCGAACGGAGACGGATTGTGGTTCACGACCGACGCGTTCGCGATTCCACAGCAGGACACCCTGGGCAACGGCGGGCGGGAGATTCTCGACGGGCCGGGGCTGTTCAACTGGGACTTCTCGGTGTTCCGCGAGTTCGCCGTGCCGCAGCTGGGTGAGGAGGCTGCGCTGCGATTCCGGCTCGAGTCCTTCAACTTCACCAACACGCCGCACTTCAACAATCCGAACGGCGACGTCTCGAACCGGAACTTCGGGAAGGTGCAGAGCGCCACTTCCGACCAGAGGCAGTTCCAGTTCGGCCTGACCCTCAGGTTCTAGCGAGGGTCCCGGCTCTTCCACGCCGCGAGCCCTGGGCGCGCCCCTCGGCTCGCGGCGGACCAGCGTCCAGGCTTGCCGGCCGCGCTCGCTGGCGGATCACGGGAAAGGGACGCACTCCTGTCCAGTGCGTCAGGGTTCGCGCGCCGATGCGCTGCGCGGCTTAGCTGCAAGCAGCGTTAGTTCAGGTACCCCGCAATCATCCTGCCGGCCTGGTCTGCTGCCTCCAGGTCGAGGCCGGTGACCACGATGAAGTACTCGTTCTTCTGGAAGATGAGCGTGGGCGTCTCGCCGTCCATTCCGAAGAACCCCCCGAAATGGGCGACGAACTTCGCGTCGGCCAGGAGTTCCTTGTAGTCCATTGACAGGAACAGGGCCTGGTCCGCGTTGCGCCGCTTCGTGAAGAACACTTGGTAGCGGCTGCCGTCCGCCTCGTACTCGGCGAAGTTGCCTCCGGGCATGAAGTCCTTGCCTCTGAGGCCGGTCTCCACCACCTTGGCCTCCACGAGGCCCTCCTTGTGGAAGCGGTGCGTTTCGTCGCGGATTTCCTCGGCCGGCCGGGCCGCTTCTTCCGCTGCCGGGGCGTCCTGTTCCTGCGTGGAGCCGCAACCGGCGGCGGCGAGAAGGGTGATCAGAGCAATTGTGCGCGTCATCGGGCTGTCGTCCCAATCCTGCCAGCATTCTAGCCTGTTCCGGCGCACCCCCCTTTTGGTCTAATGGACTGCTACCCGGCGGGCTCGGCGCTCCGGCCCGGGACGGTTGGACCGGAGAATGCATGGCTGACCTCTTCCAACTTCGGCTGCTGCGTCACGACGTGGACGACTGGAACCTCTGGCGCGACCAGAATCCTTCCGTTCGGGCCGATCTGAAAGGCGCCGATCTGGACCACGCGGATCTGAGATTCGCCAATCTCAGGGATGCGGACCTGCGAGAGGCTTCGCTCGTCATGGCGAATCTCTCCGGGGCGGACCTCCGCGGAGCCGACTTGTCCAAAGCCAATCTGGTCGGAGCCCGGCTGATCGGGGCCGACATCGCGAACACCGACCTGCGCGGAACCGACCTGCGGACAGCGGAAGACTTGACGCGGGAACAGCTGGAGGAGACGCGGGGGAACTCGGACACCGTCTTGCCCGAAGTGCTCGAGCAGCCCAAGAACTGGAGTGCCTGACGGGGGCGGCTGGCTCCTGGCAGGGCCGGAATCGAACCAAGCCGATTGGCTGATCGCGGCCCCCAGCCGCTTAAAGCCGCTCGAGCACGGCTTGGGTCATCTCGGCGCAGGACATCCGCCCGCCGAGATCGCTCGTGCGGCAGGCCGGGTCCTTCAGGGCCCGCTCCACGGCGCCGCTGATGGCTGAGCCGTGTTCCGGAAAGCCCAGCCACTCCAGCATCAGGGCGGCGGACAGGATCGTGGCAAGCGGGTTCGCGACGCCCTTGCCCGCGATGTCAGGGGCGCTTCCGTGGGCTGGCTGGAAGACTGCGTAGGTGTCGCCGATGTCCGCGGACGGGGCCATGCCCATCCCGCCCACGATGCCTGCCGCGAGATCCGACAGGATGTCTCCGAACATGTTCTCCGTGACGATCACGTCGAACGTTTCGGGCCGCTGCACGAGGTAGAGGGCGGCTGCGTCGACGTACGTCCGTTCGGTCTCGATGTCCGGGTAGTCGCTCGCGACCGAGTCGAAGACCTCCCGGAAGAACGCCATTGCCGGCAGGACGTTGGCCTTGTCCACAAGCGTCACTTTCTTCCGTCTCTGCCCGGCGGCTGAGAACGCTGCCCTCACGATGCGCTCGGCTCCCCTGCGGGTGACTCGCATCGCGTTGTCGACGGCATCAGCTTGCGGGTCGTGCCGCTTCTTCCGCTCCCAGAAGAGCCCCTCGGTGTTCTCGCGGAAGAGCACGAAGTCTATCTCGCCGGCCCGTTTCCCTTTCAGGGGCGTCAGCGATTCCTGGTACAGGCGGACGGGGCGGATGCCTTGATACAGATCCAGTTCCTCGCGGATGTCGATCTGGGGCGCCATCTCCGTGCCGTTCGGCCAGCGCACGTGCGGCAAGCCCATGGCTCCCAGCAGGATTGCGTCGCAGTCGCGCATCCGGGCCAGGGTCTCCTCGGGCAGGGGGTTTCCGGTTCGCAGGTACTCGCCGGCTCCCACCGAGAGGCTCTCGAAGCGAAGGTCCAGGTCATCCGTCGTGGCCTCGACAGCCTGCAGGACGGCGATAGCCGCCTCGGTGACCTCCGGGCCGATACCGTCCCCGGGCAGTGCGGCAATGCGAACGTGAGCCATGCCTACGCAACTGCGGCCCTGACGCGCCTGGCGGGCAATCTCGTTGCTCGAGAGCCTGCCACGGGTGCGCGGACCCGATCTCCTATCCTAGACCGCATGGGATCGGTCCCGTTCGATGTCGAGTCCGTTGTCGAGGATCTGTGCGATGGCCGCGGGTACGTCGTGCTCGAGGGCTTCTACTCCGCTGACTTGATCGAGGCCGCTCGCCGCCGGATATACGAACTGGTCGCCGAGGAGCCGGACCGCACTTCTCACTTCTACGGGGACGAGGTGAACACCTCGCAGTCCCGTGTCTGGAATCTCCCGGCCAAGGGATCGGTCTTCCGGGACATCTGCGCTGACAAGCGGCTGCTGGCGGCGCTCCGTCCGATCCTCGGCGAAGACCTCATGCTCAGCTCGTTCGCAGCCAACGTGCTGCATCCGGGAGCGCAGGCGCAGGAGCCGCATGTCGACTATCCCTACTGGGACCTCCATGCGCGGAGCCGCTGGCCGCGCACCCTCAACTCGAGCTACCACTTGGCCGTAGAGTCCGTCGTGCCGCTTGACGAGTTCACAGTGGAGAATGGCGCGACCGCGATCGTGCCGGACAGCCACAAGCAAGCCCGCTGGCCCGTGCCGGAGGAGTTCGAGGCGCGCCATGTCCGCGTTACCATGAAGCCCGGATCCCTGCTACTGTTTCCCGCGCTTCTCTGGCACGCCGGCCAGGCGAACCGGTCGAGGGATTCCAGGGCGGCCCTGCTGGGCTCGTACACCATGAAGTCGATCAAGCCGATCGAAGACTGGAGCCGGTGCATTGACCGGGACGCGGCGGCGGGCTACGGACAGGCTGTGCAGGACCTGCTTGGACTGCACTACCCGTACCCCGCGGTCATGGACAGGCTGCCCGGACGCAGCTCCGAGGGAGCCCGAAGCACGGAGTCAATCCTGTCTGACGCATGATCGCTCGCCCGCCCATTGAAGAGGAGAACTGAAGTGGCCGAAATGAACCGGAGGGAACTGCTGGCTGGATCGCTCGCGCTTGGAGCGGCCGGCTGCGGCACGAGCCCGGAGCGGACTCGCCCGAACATCCTGCTCGCGTATACGGACGACCAGTCCTATCCGCACGCGTCTGCCCTGGGGGATCCGGTCGTGCGAACACCGGCATTCGACCGCGTGGCGAGAGAGGGAGTGGTGTTCACGCATTCCTTCACGGCCTGCCCTTCCTGCACGCCGTCCCGGTCCGCGCTGCTGACCGGGCGGCCGATATGGCGGGTCGGCGAGGCCGGCGTCCTGTTCGGGACCCTGCCCTCCGAGTACCCGCTGTTCCCGCACCTGCTGGAGGACGCCGGCTACCACACCGGGTTCGTAGGCAAGGGCTGGGCGCCCGGAGACTGGAGGGCAGGGGGACTGACCAGGCACCCATTGGGAACCGAGTACGCCGACCGGGCGGAGGCGGATCCGCCCCGCGGGATCGACACCCGGGACTACGCCGCCAACTTCCAAGACTTTCTCGCGGACCGGCCGGAGGGGGCGCCTTTCTTCTTCTTCTTCGGCGCAACCGAGCCGCACCGCGACTACGATCCGGGAATCGGGGAGCGGAGCGGGCTGGACCCTGCAGCAGTCCGCGTGCCGCCGTATCTGCCGGACGCGCCAGAAGTGCGCTCGGAACTGCTCGACTACTACTACGAAATCGAGCACTTCGACCGCCATTTAGGGAGAATGCTGGAGGCGCTCGAGAGCATCGGCGAGCTCGAGAACACTCTCGTGGTCGTCACCTCGGACAACGGCATGCCGTTCAGTCGCACGAAGGCGACGCTCTACGACAGCGGGACGCGCATGCCCACCGCAGTGCGCTGGGGGAACCGGGCGGTCGGCGGGCGCCGGGTTGACGACCTCGTTAGTCACATCGACCTCGCGCCGACGTTCCTGGACGCTGCCGGCCTCGAACCGAACTCCATGCATGACGGCCGTAGCCTGGTCCCTCTGCTGGTGGACTCCCGGGAGGGCCGCATCGACCCGGACCGGGATCACGTCATCACCGCCATGGAGCGCCATACCTGGTGCAGGCCGGACGGCGGGACGTACCCAATGAGGGCGATCCGGACGCATGACCACTTGTACATCCGCAACTTCGAGCCGGATCGCTGGCCGACCGGAGGGCCGGAATTCATCTCGTCCAACAAGGCTCCCCACGGGGACATCGACGACGGGCCGTTCAAGGACTTCATGCTGCGGCCCGAGACGCGGAGGGACTTCGCCCGGGAGTTCGAGCTTGGATTCGGCAAGCGGCCTCTGGAGGAACTCTACGACTGCAACGCGGATCCGCACCAGATGCAGAACCTGGCTGACGATCCGGCCCACGCGGAAACCAAGCAGCGCCTCTGGTCGAGGTTGGAATCGTCCCTGCGAGCGAGCGGCGACCCCCGGGTCGACGGGATCGAGGCCTGGCAGCAATACGCCTATCGGCAGGTCGAGGGCTTCGGGGCCACGTTCAACCAGCTTCTGAGCGAGGATGAGCGGTTGGCGGCAAGGGACCGAGGCAAGCACGCGGTCGGTCATGCAAAGCCTGAGGAGTGACCGGCTGGAACCCCGTCGAGATCTCGCTCTTCGCTCCACGATGCTGAGACGGGTACCGCTGGATTTGCGCGGCGAATTTCGTCTCAGGCGCGATCCTGACTTCTGGTATCGACGTGAATGGCGGGGCTTGAACCTTCCGGGGGTTGCATGGGCTTCCCCTGCTGGCGGACGCCGATTCACGACGGACGGCCGCCAGCCGCGTCTCGCGACATCCTCTCCCGTGATCCCTGAATCAACGACGATGGGGTGAGTCTCGGTTTGACTGCCCGGGGTCGGGACCTGGCCCTACCGAGGAGGGCAGGCCGGTTCGAACTGTGCTGACCAAGCTGACCATCCGGAACTTCAAGCAGTTTGACGAGGTCGAACTCGAATTGGGGGACCGCGTTGTCCTGAGCGGGCCGAACGACTCCGGCAAGTCAACCGTCCTTCAAGCGATCGCGCTCTGGAACTTGGGCGTCAAGCGCTGGGCGGAGAAGAGGGGCATTGGCAGCCGGAGCGCGACGAGGCGTGGCCTGACGCTGAACCGGCTGGACCTGATTGCAGTGCCGGTGCCGGAAGCACGTCTACTATGGCGGGACCGCCAAGTTCGGCAAGGCGAGACCGGACGACGGAACATTCCCATCGAGATCGTCGCCGAAGGAGTCAACTGGCGATGCGGGATGGCGTTTGAGTATGCCAACCAGGAAGCCCTGCATTGCAGGCTCGCTCGCGACGGAGATGGCAGTCCGATGCCGGTGCCGGCGGAGGCGGCAAGGGTGAGCGTCTCGTACCTGCCGCCGATTTCGGGGCTTGCCGCAAGCGAACCGCGCCTCGATCCGGGGGCGATCAACGTTCGGCTTGGCGAGGGTCGGACTGCCGAGGTGCTGCGCAATCTCTGCTACCGCATCGTCGAGCAGGGTTCGGCAGAGTCTAGTGCGAACTGGGATTTGATCGTAGAGCGAATCGAGCGCTTATTCGGGACGAGGCTCGATCGGCCCACGTACCTCGCGGTGCGTGGCGAGATTGAAATGACCTACCGGACGCCTGCTGGCGTCAAGCTGGATATCTGCGCCAGCGGTCGAGGCCAGCAGCAGACGATGCTGTTACTCGCTTCCATGGTCTCAACACCACACTCGTTGCTTCTCTTGGACGAGCCTGACGCACATCTGGAATTGCGCCGCCAGGGGCAGGTGTACAGAGTCCTGAGCGATACGGCCCGGGAGACCGGGAGCCAGATCATTGCTGCCAGTCACTCCGAGGTTGTCTTGAACGAGGCTGCTGGCAAGGACACACTGATAGCCCTTGGCGGGGCGCCTCGCCGAGTCCACAGCCGAGGAAGCGAAGTTCAAGAGGCTCTGCGCGGAGTCGGTATCGAACACTACCTGCAAGCCGAGGAGCGAGGATGGATTCTCTACCTCGGGGGATCGACGGACCTCGCCATACTGAGCGCCTTCGCCCGCCGGCTGGATCACCCTGCCGCGGGCTTGCTCGAAGCCCCGTACGTTCACTATGTCGGGAATGTTCCCGGCAAGGCCCGGGAACACTTCTACGGGCTTCGGGAGGCCGTTCCGGGACTGGCGGGCTTGGCCCTGTTCGGCCGACTGGACAAGGCCCTGAAGGAACACGCCGGTCTGGTCGAATTGATGTGGACAAAGAGGGAAGTCGAGAACTACGTATGTCACCGCGAGGCACTCCTGCAGTTCGCAGAGAGCGAGGGGCAGCGCGTCCAGGGACAAGCCTTCTCGGCTTCATGGCGAGCAGCAATGCAGGATTGCATCTTCCAACTCGAATCGGCGATCTGGACGTTGGGCAGGGCGTCGCCGTGGGGGCCGGACATCGATGCGGGCGATGGCTTCCTGGATCCACTCTTTGCGAACTTCTTCGAGGAACTGGGTTTGGCGAATCTGACGAACAAGGCCAGCTACTACCGCCTCGCAGACTTCGTGCCCTTGGACGCCATCGATCCGGAGGTTGGCGAGAAGCTTGACGCAATCTTCGACACGGCCAGGAGGGCGGGGAGCTCTCGCACGTGACAGTGGTGCGGCTGGGCAGGGATAGACTCAGGGAGTCGTGCCTCGTACCCTGATTGACATTTCCGTCCCCCTCGAGGAAGGTGTCGCTTCTGACCCGCCCCCGATGCTTCCGTCAATCTCCTACCGCGCCCACGAGGAGACGCCGGCGGAGATCTGCTCGCTGTTCCCGGGTCTTCGGCAGGACCAGCTCCCCGACGGCATGGGATGGGCCGTCGAAGACGTCCGGATCTCCACCCATAACGGCACGCACGTGGATGCGCCGTGGCACTACCACCCAACCATGGACAGCGGCAAACCGGCGATCACGATTGACGAGATTCCGCTCGAGTGGTGCTTCCAGGCCGGCGTGAAGCTCGACTTCCGCCACTTTCCCGACGGGCATGTGGCGAGCCCGTCGGACATCGAGTCGGAGCTGGACCGGATCGGCCATGAACTCCGTCCGCTCGACATCGTGGTCGCGAACACAGCTGCCGGCGAGCATTACGGCCAAGCCGACTACCTGATGAAGGGGTGTGGCTTCGGGCGGGAGGCCACGCTGTGGCTCACAGAGCGAGGCGTCCGGATGGTGGGCACGGACGCATGGTCATGGGATGCTCCGTTCCCCCACACCATTGAGCGCTGGAAGCAGACCGCTGATCCGTCCATCGTCTGGGAGGGGCACAAGGCCGGGAGGGAACTTGGCTACTGCCAGATCGAGAAGCTCGGCAATCTGGAGCGACTTCCGTCCAAGGGCTTCCAGATCATCTGCTTCCCCACCAAGATCAAGGCTGCTTCCGCCGGTTGGACGCGGGCTGTTGCCGTAATCGAAGAGTAGCCGGCACTTGGTAGCCCGCTGCTGTCGGTCCGGCGGCCGGTCAGAGGAGCTTGGAGGAGTCGAGCAGGATCGTGACAGGTCCCTCGTTGGCCAGCTCGACGCGCATCGTCGCCTGGAAAACTCCAGTTTCCACCGCCAGCCCCTCCGCCCTCAATAGATCGACATACTCGTCGTACAGCGAGCTGGCGGGCCCGGGAGGCGCGGCTGCGTCGAAGCTCGGACGAAGCCCACGTCGGACATCGCCGTACAGCGTGAACTGAGGCACGGCGAGGACAGCGCCGGCGACATCCTTCACGGAACGGGTCATTCGCCCGTCGTCGCCTTCGAACACGCGTAGGCCGACCGTCTTCCCGGCCAGATAGGCCGCGTCCCGGGAGGTGTCGCCGTGGCCCACGCCTACGAGAACCAGGAGACCGCGGTCTATGCGGCCCGTACAGTTCTCGCCGACCGTCACGCTGGCATGGCTGACCCGCTGGATGACGGCCCGCACGACCGGCCCATTGTAGATCGGCACGTCAGCCGCTTCGAGTATCCTAGGGCTGCTATGCGCGTTGGTGTCCTGGCGGCCCTTGTCACATGCACTCTTGCGGCCCAAGTGGACCAGCGGCGCCTAGAGCAAGCTGCCAGCGAGCCCCATAATTGGCTGACATACAACGGCACCTATCACAGCCAGCATTTCAGCGGATTGACGGGAATCGATCCCTCGAACGTGGGCGAGCTGGAACTCGAGTGGGTCTACCAGGCTGCCTCTACCGACAAGTTCCAGGCAACACCCCTGATTGTCGACGGGGTAATGTACCTTACCGAGCCCCCCAACAAGCTGGTGGCGCTGGATCCGCGGACTGGGCGGGAGTTCTGGGTCTACGAGCACGAGCTTCCGTCCCGCATCTATCCTTGCTGCGGCCGCGTCAACCGCGGAGCGGCCATTCTCGGCGAGACCCTCTACTGGGGCACGCTGGACGCGAAGCTGCTGGCCATCGATGCGAAGACGGGAGGCAAGGTCTGGGAGACGACAGTGGTCGAGGACTACGAACGAGGCTACTCGCTCACCGTTGCGCCATTGATCATCAAGGACAAGGTCATCGTCGGAACGGCCGGAGGCGAATTCGGAATCCGCGGGTACTTGGCCGCTTACCACGCGGCAACCGGGGAGGAAGCATGGCGCTTCTACACGATTCCGGGACCGGGCGAGCCAGGCCACGAGACTTGGGAGAACGATGCCTGGAAGACCGGCGGCGGGTCGATATGGCTGACAGGATCGTACGACCCGGACCTGAACCTGACCTATTGGGGCGTCGGCAACCCCGCGCCGGACTGGAACCCGGACGTGCGCCCGGGAGACAACCTCTATACCGATTCGGTTGTCGCGCTCGATGCCGACACTGGCAAGCTCCGATGGCACTTCCAGTTCACCCCTCACGACGAGTGGGACTGGGACGCGGTGCAAGTCCCTGTTCTGGCCGACCTGGACTGGGAGGGTCGTCCCCGCAAGCTGATGCTCTGGGGCAATCGCAATGGCTTCTACTACGTGCTGGATCGGGAGACGGGGGAGTTCCTTCTGGGAAAGCCCTTCGTCAAGCAGACCTGGGCTGCGGGGCTCGACGAGGACGGCCGCCCCGTCAAGATTCCCGGCCGAGGGCCTAGCAGCGAGGGGACGAAGACCTGGCCCGGGGTTCAGGGCGGCACCAACTGGTACGCTCCGTCCTTCAGCCCGGTCACCAAGCTGTTCTACCTGTCGGTATGGGAAGGGTACTACTCGGTCTACTTCAAGTGGGACCAGGAATACGAGCCCGGCACGCGCTATCTGGGCGGGGCGCCCCGGGGCCCTGTGTCGTCCACTTCCCGCCGCCGCTTCATGAACTACACCGAGGACGATGGCTACGGCGCCATCCGCGCGCTCGACCCGCTGACGGGCGAGAAGGTCTGGGAGTTCTCGATGACGGACGTGACGGACTCGGGATTGCTCACCACCGCTACGAACGTGCTGTTCTCCGGCAGCCGGGAAGGGTACTTCTATGCCCTGGACGCGACTTCGGGAAAGCTGCTGTGGGAACGCTATCTCGGCGGACAGATCGCTGCATCACCCATCACGTATGAGGCCGGCGGGAAGCAATACGTCACGGTAGCGTCTGGCCATGCGGTCTTTGCGTTCGCCCTGCCCTAGCGCTCGCCTCAGATTTCTGAGGAGGCATCATATTTGTGCTCAATCAGGCTCTTGCATACATTCACTCGAACAGCCTGGACGTAGAAATAATACCGAACAGAGATGGGATCCTATGCTCTCTAGGTCGGGCTAGTGAAGGGATGTTGTGTGTCGACGAATGACATCTGAGACAACTACAGGGTGTTTCCCATCGCTGATGCAGCGAGGTGTGACCGGCCTGTTCCAGTCCGCATGCAGAATCGCATGCCGTACTTTGGAATTCGTCTGTCGATACAGGAGTGCCTCATGGTTCATGACGCTAATCTTCGTAGCTTCAGCTACCTTCTATGTGTCTCCGATACTGCAAGAAGCACTTGCGAGTCTTTACGCAACCGACAGAGAGATCCAAGCACTACGAGACCTAATTCTCAGTATTGGAACCGCATTAGTCGGAGCCACTGCCATCGTAACTTCGCTCGTATTATTCGCCATGCAAGTGAATATCGAGCGGATGCCACACGGGCTATTTCGCCGGATAAACGGAGACCCAAAACTGATCTTCACGTTCGGCTTTGCTTTCTTATCGGCAATTATTATAGCCATTTTATCGGTGACGGTGAACCCAAGTCGAATTGCCTGTGTCGTCCTCACTGCGTTTTGGTCGATCGTATCAATATTGTCCTCGTTCGTGTATGCATATCGACGGGCTCTGCTCTTAGTGAACCCGTCACGACAACTGGAGATACTCCTTCGAGCAACCACCCGTGAACTACGCCGTTGGGCTAGGCGATCACAGCGGCAGAGTACCCGTCCTAGGCGCGAAGGGTCTCTACTCGGGGCAATGCCCTTGCCATTTGACTCGAGACACGACTTGACGCGAATAGAATTCTTTCGAATTAACAGTCATTGGACGGACGGGACAGAACGGGCGCTGTTGCATTCAATGGCATTTGTCCGGCACTACACAGTTCAGGGAGACTACGAAGTGTCCAGTCAGGCGTTAAACACTGTGGTCGCCATCAATGTCGCATATATCAAATCGAAGGGAAGCACTTTTTTTGCCATTGACCAAGTGTTCGATAATCCACTCTCCAGCGACAAAGTCATCAACGAAACCTTGGAACAGTTGCGGCAAAATGCGCAGAGTGGGATTGCTCGCCGAGATGAGCGACAAATCGAACAGACACTGCATACGATCGCTGACCTAGTTCAGGTGTATTTGAGCATCGACTACTCGAGCCGATATGCCGACAAGACCCATGCGCAGCTTGCTGCCGGATACCTTGTGCGGGCGGTGCAGGCGGTTGTGCCCCATGAAATGGCTGACGTGCTGCTGGAGGGACAGCGACTCATGGGACAGTGTGTAGAGCAAATGCTCACGCATGGAGAGAGCGGTATATCCCCGCTTAGCGAAGGGATTGCTGTGATCGCGTGCACTGGACTCGGAAGAGAGGAATACCGTCCAGTGACCATGGAGGGGATGACACAGTTTTCGAGTCTGACGTTCACTCTGCTCCGTTCCAAAGTTAGTACGATTCATTCTGCCGTCAGTATAGTCCGCCGAGACATGGCCCTTGTCGCCAACCGATTACTGGATGTACCTGACTCTCGGCTGTTGATGATTCATAGCATGGGCCTTGGAGCATATTACTCATCGACAACCACTTCGAGCTTGAGGATACGCCTTGAGAGATTGGCCGACGCAATCTCAGCCGCGAAGGAGGATGACACAGATGCTCAGTTGCTAATTCAAAATATTGAGCGCTGGACGGATGGCCATCACCACATCGAGCGGGAGTTACTTATCAAATCCATTAGTGTAGGATCACCTTTTACATTTGACCTAGCCCATTGGATTACAGGTGTAACCATCATCCTGCTGCGTGTATCTAATGCGGCCGCATGTATTCGCTCTATGAGGGAGAAACTAAGAAGCCAAGCCCGTAGGCTAATTTCCACATTGAACTGGATTCCAAGTGACGAAAAGGCCGTGGAATTTGTCGAGTCCTTTCAGCTAACCGATCTATTGTTCGGAGCGGCAATGGATGCTCGCAGTCACGGCTGTGTGGACATTGCGGATGCAATTGGTGGATCCCTGCTATCCTGGGCATTCAAGGGTGGAAGTCTCCTCACAAACCGGGGCGTTCTCGAACGCGGCCTGTGCGGCTGCGCAGTGATTGCGCTGTCTGGACGCTGCGCGGACGTCAAAGCACTGATGGGCAACATCGAATCGCGTGTTCAAGCGGAATGCGGTCCTGCGAAGAGCGTCCTTGAGGGCGCCGCGACTGGAATTCGGGAGCGTGCCGAGAGCCTTCCGTTGCGTGGCAGCCGGGCATCGAGAATCGATCAAGCAATCTTACAAGCAGACTATAGAAGTCTCGCTCCCCTGCTGAATGAGATCGCGGCAGTTCTGTCGAGCACAGATGGTTAGCAAGTCTCCAGTGATTCCTCAGTCATCAATCTCAGTTGCGTCAATCTTGATCAAGTGTCGGGCCTGCTGCGGAGCGGCAGTGTTGAAGCCGATGTCCAGATCGCCAAGTCAGGACAAGGCCTCGTAGGGTTCCGAGCCGAGCGCTTCGAAGAGGGGCGGCAGGTTCCGCTCCTAGTCGGAGAGAGCACGCACGCGTCGGGTTGAGGCGTATGTCAGCCAGGGGCCGCTCTGCGCGCTAGATGCGCCTGGAATACCCAGATTGGCCGTCAGCCAATGCTCGGGGGCGTATGGCGACGGGGGGAGTATGATGGCGCTGGCTGTCGCTGAGAGACTATTCTAGTGACTGGCTTGGGACTGCCTGATGGCGGCCCGTACCGACCTGAGCTGCAATGCGACAAAGGAGTTGCTACATGTGCATTCGAAACGCTTGGCGCATCGCCGGGGCCATGCTTCTGGCACTCGGTCTGTCCGTCGCCTGTTCTCAGGAGAGCGAGACCATGACTGACAGCGAGCCTGTGACCCACTGGGTCTACTTCGGCACCGGAGCGGACCACATCTACGTCGCCGACTTCGATGCCGGATCGGGGCGGCTCGGAACGCCGCGCGAAGCCACGCAAGTCGGCCGGCCCGGATTCCTGGCCGTGCATCCTGGTGGCGAGATCCTATATGCAGTAGGGCGGGAGGCAGTGGAGGGTTCACCGCCGGAGGGATTCGCCGTTGCCTATTCAATCGACCGCACCAGCGGAGATCTCACCGAGCTCAATCGGGTCCCGACGGCCGGAAGGGGTGCCTCCCACGTCGCCGTCAATGACGCCGCGACCGCGCTTGCGGCGGTCAATTACGGGGATGGCAACACCGTTTCCCTGAGCCTCGAGCCCAATGGCCGGCTGGGTTCCCTGGTGTCCGACATGCCTCACGAGGGCTCCAGCGTCAATCCCGAGCGGCAGGGGGAGCCGCATCCCCATTCGGCCAATTTCACGCCGGACAGCCGGTACGTCGTGGTGCCGGATCTCGGAACCGATGAACTGGTCAAGTATGCGATCGACTCTGAAACGGCCAGCTTGGAGAGGACGCCGGATCCGCAGGTGACGATGGAGCCCGGCTCCGGCCCGCGTCACATGACGTTCCACGGGAACGGACAGTGGGCGTACGTCATAAACGAACTCCTGTCGACCGTGACGGTCCTGGAATACGATTCGGAGACTGGCGGGCTGACCCCGGTGCAGACGATCAGCACGCTCCCGGACGGTTTCGAGGGGACCAACACGACAGCCGAGGTCCTGGTTCATCCCAACGGCCGGTTCCTGTACGGTTCCAACCGAGGCAGCAACACCATTGCCGTGTTCGCGATTGACGCGGCCACCGGCCAGCTCGAAGCGATCGAGCGCGTCTCGACAGGTGGTGACTGGCCGCGGAACTTCAAGCTCTCGCCGGACGGCGGATTCCTGCTCGTTGCCAACCAGCGAAGCGACGACGTGCACGTGTTCCAGGTCGACCCGGACTCCGGGCGGATCGTCGCGACAGGGGGCGTAGTCTCAGTCCCGAACCCGATGTGCGTGCGATTCGTGCCTCGGGCCTGAACCCTGCGGGCAGTCTAGGTGCGGACCCGCAGCATCATGTAGGTACCACCGATCGCGAATAGGACGCATGGCGCCCACGCCGCTATCGGCGGCTGGAGCTGACCGGCGCGTCCGAGCTGCTCCGCGAGGGCGTTCGATGCGTAGTACGCGACGGTCAGTCCGAGGCCGAAGCAGACCGGCCACATGGTGCTGCGGCCCCCTGTTTGCATGGCGAACGGTATGGCGAGCAGCGCCATCGAGAATGCAAAGAACGGAAATACCAGCTTCTTGTGCAGGCGAACCTGTAGCCGGACCGTGTCGAACCCGCTCTGCGTGAGGTCGCCAATGTACGACCTCAGCTGCACGAAGTTCATCTGCTGGTCGTGGCGATCCCGCTTGAGGAAGTAGTCGGGAGGCTCGTGGATGCTAGGGAAAGCGAGGGATTCGAACTCCTCGAATTCCACCGTTCGAATCCCATCCAAGGTGCGCACCCAGCCGTTCTCGAACACCCACGCTCCGACGGACGGATCCCAGAAGGCGCGCTCGGCTTGGATCTGGCGGCGCAGCTCGAATGGTTCCCGGCGCAGGTCGTAGACGGAGATGCCGGAGAAGACCCTTGTTCGAGAGTCGAATGCCCGGTGGTAGAAGATCCGGTCCTCCAGGCCAAACGTCCATTGCCTGTCCGGGCGGAGATAGGTGCGCGGCGGGCGGCCCTTGATTTCATCCCGGAGGGCGTCCTGGCGGCGATTCGCTTCCGGAAGGTAGGACTCCCCTAGCGCGAACAGCCCCGTTCCCAGCGCACCCGTCATCAGGAGCACAGGGAGGGCTAGCCGGTAGAGGCTCACGCCGCAGGCGCGGAACGCCGTGATTTCGTTCTGCTTTCCGAGTATCCCGAAACACACCAGAGTCGCAATGAGTACAGCGAGCGGCACGGTGTTGTACACGAGGAACGGCGTCAGGTAGTACAGGTACGGGACGAACACCCCAGCCTTGTCGCGCGTCAGCATGTCATTGAGCAATTCGAAGAAGCTGAACACGTACCAGATCGCAACGAAAGCGGAGAGGAAGACGAGGACGTAGAACAGGAATGTCCTCAGCATGTATCGGTCAACCACTGGCACGAGAAGGTCGACCGGGGCCGTTCGGGAAGTGCCGTTGGTTCCGCGATTGCCGTTCTTCTGGCCTTGGCGGAACCTCACTGCTGCCCCCCGGATGCGGGCCAGTATTCCGGAGGGGGCCGCACTCCAATCCCGGTGGGAGGGAGCGTCCACCCCTCGTAGCAGAAGGAGTCCCGCAATGGCGAAAGTGCCGTTCGCGAGCCATGCGCCGGTGCCGACATGCAGGACCGACCGCTCGGCGAACGCCGTGCCTGCCAGCGAGACCATCCAGTACGCGAAGCAGAGCAGCATCGCGATGACAATCCCTGACGAGCGGCCGGACCTCCGAATCGAGACCGCGATGGGGAAGCCGACCAAGGGCAGCACCCAGCATGCGAACGGCAGCGACAGTCGCTCTTGGAGGAGCACGGCGGGCTCCGGACTCCCGGAGGCGGCTGCCTCTCGGGCCAGCGCTGAAGTGGCCATCGCGTCGTAGCGCTGTGCCCGCGGGTCGAAGCGCCTCGGGCGCGCTTGGAGGACTTGGTCCGCTTGTTGCGAGCGGAACGCCAGGAATTGCGTGGGATCGCGAGCCTGTTCGTAGGTGGTGGTCAGCGGAAAGCGGATCTGGACTCGATTCTGTTCCGGTCGCGGAAGCACGAAGGCTTCCGATGCGAGGGTTACGCGCGGACCGTCGACCGCTGCGTTGAATCCGGCGATCGATCCTCTCTCCGCCGGTGAGCGCATGTCGGCGATGAAGATGCCCTTCCAGTGGACGCCTTCACCGGGCAGGACATCCTGCACCCAGATCACCTGCTCCGGGTAGTCTTCGATGAAGACTCGCGGCATCACTTCGGACCCGGCCAGCCGGATGCGCAATGACTCCGCGATTCGGACCTGCTCGCGCAGCGACCAGGGAGTGAGCCAGAGCGTTGTGATCGCGCAGGCAAGGAGCCCTAGAGTTGCCACGAGGGCGACCGGTCGGAGGATAGACCGCGCCGGGACGCCGCAGGCTAGCATCGCCAGGATCTCGTTGTCGCCCGAGTGCCGCCCCAGCCCGACCAAGACGCCAGTCAGGACCCCCATCGGAACGGTGAAGGGGAATGCCTGCGGAACAGTCAGGACGAACAGCAGGAGCATGTCGGCAGCGGAGGCTCCGTGCCCGACCATCAGCTCCATGACCGGTTCCACGCGTTGGAGGAACAGGACGAGGGTGAACAGGACCGTCCCGACAACCGACGCAATGGCCACTTCCCGGAAGATATAGCGATGAAGCAGCAGCACTGCTAAACAGCCTGTCCTAGCTGACCGGCCATTATCTCAGTCTGCGCCCATCCGGTGTCTCGTGCAGAAGGTCGCCCCCGTTGCAGCGTCGCGCTGCACGATCACCGCCGGCAGGGCCTGGTCTCGGCGATTCGGGCGACGTGGCCGGTCAACTGAATCCGACCTCGACGGTGTTGGATTCCTGACGCCTCGCCCGCGAAGGCAGGTTGCGCTCGAATTCGCCGGCCCCAGATCGCTTCGAACCGGCTCGCCGCCAAGGGAACGGGAGACGGCTTGTTATAATCGAACTCGATACTTGGCGCTATCGTCTAAGGGTTAGGACAGGGCCCTCTCAAGGCTCAAATCGGGGTTCGAATCCCCGTAGCGCTACCATCTCCTACTAACCTGCCGCTATTCTGGGGCTTCCCGTGGGATCTAGGGGCTTCTCCCAGGATTCACGGATCTCTTCTCTCATATGCCCGGCGAAGCCGGATCTCGCCGCCGGAAGATCGGCCTTGTTGCCGGCGTGCTGGCGTTCATAACAGTGCTCCTGCTGCCTCCGGCTCCCGGCCTGGGGGCCGAGGGGCAGGGCACAGCCGCTGTGGCTGCCTTGATGATCTGCTGGTGGGTCAGCGAGGCCGTGCACATCGGGGTGACCGGGCTCGTACCGATCGTGATGTTCCCGCTACTGGGCATCTCCACGAGCCGGGGCATCTCCGCCCACTACGGAAACCATCTCGTATTCCTCTTCATTGGCGGATTCATCATCGCGCATGCGATGGAGGCTTGGAACCTACACCGACGGATCGCCCTGTCCACGATCGTGAAGTTCGGATCCCGCCCTCGGCTGATCATGCTGGGGTTCATGGTCACGACTGCAGTGCTGTCGATGTGGATTTCCAACACCGCCACCACGATGATGCTCCTGCCCATGGCCATGGCCGTTGTGAACCAGCTCTCGCAGTCGGCTCAGATCCGAGGTGGACCCTCGGGCGAGGAGGCATCGAGAGTGGCGCGCGAGTCATTCGGTTGCGTGCTGCTGCTTGGAATTGCCTACTCCGCCAGCATTGGTGGCATCGGCACCATTGTTGGCTCCCCGACCAACGTGGCGTTCCTCGGCTTTGCCGCCGAATCCCTGCCTGACCTGCCTGCCATAAGCTTCGCCGCGTGGTCGAAGCTGGGCATCCCGATCGTGGCGGTCTTCCTCCCGCTCGCTTGGCTCTATCTGTGTCGATTCGGGACATCAATCCCCCTGTCCTCCATCCGGTTCCTAGGGAGCCAGACGGTGATCCGAGATGAACTCGCGGCATTGGGGCCCACCACGGTTCCGGAAAAGAGGGTGCTGCTTGTCGCGGCGGCGACTGGTCTGCTCTGGATTTTCCGCGCTCCCTTGGAAATAGGTGTCCTGTACGTACCAGGCTGGTCTGCGCTGTTTCCTTCGCCCGGGGCCGTGCATGACTCTACCGTGGCGATGGCCATGGCCGTCCTGCTCTTCGTCCTGCCTTCAGGCCAGCCGGGTGGGCCTGCGAACGGTAGGCTGCTCGGGTGGAGCCGGGCTGCCAAGGGAATCCCCTGGGGAGTCGTGTTCTTGCTGGGGGGTGGGTTCGCCCTCGCGGCCATGATTACCGAGAGCGGGCTTGCCGCGTGGGTCGGCTCGCTACTCGGCGTTATGGAGGGTGCGCCCGCATGGGTCCTGGTGATCGCGACTTGCCTCCTGACCACGGTCATGACGGAGACAACCTCGAACGTGGCTGCAGTGCTGATGCTCTCGCCGGCAATCGCGGCAATGGCGACCGAAGTTGGCGTGCACCCCTACCTGCTGCTCCTTCCGATGGCGGTGACTTCCTCCTTTGCCTTCACGATGCCGGTTGCGACTCCTCCCAATGCCATCATCTTCTCGAGTGGCTGGGTGACCATCCCGCAGATGCTACGAGCGGGCATCGTCCTCGACGTTCTCGGCCTTGCAATTGTGCCCCTAGCCGCGTATCTTCTCGGCGGCGGGCTGTTTGGGTTCGGCTAGTTGCCGCCTCGTTCCTCTGACCGCGCTTAGAGTCCCGGCCCTCGGAAATTCCAAGGCTGGTGCTAGCCTAGGCTTGTGAATCGAAGCTTGTTCCTGTTGGGGATGCTCGCGGCGTGCCTCGCTCCTTCCGCTGTCCAAGCTCAGACCGCAACCGGCCGATTGTCTGGGACCGTGTTGGACCCGACGGAAGGGGCCATTCCTGAAGCCGAGGTCACCGTCCGCAGCGAGTCCACCGGTACGACGACGAATCTAGTCACCAACACCGCCGGGGCATTCTCCGCGAATGCGCTCGTTCCGGGATATTACACGGTCCAAGTGTCTGCCAGCGGTTTCCGCAATCACACCGTTGAGAGCCTAAAGGTCGACGTCGCTCGCGAAACGTCCCTGCCGCCGATTGTCCTCGAGCTTGGCGTGGCTACTGAGACTGTTGTTGTCGAAGGCGGCGTGAGTCAGGTCCAGACCACCAATGCGGAGGTTACCTCTGTCGTGACGACGGAACAGATTGCCGAGCTGCCGCTGATTGGCCGGGATCCGCTGCTGTTTGTCCGCTTGCAGGCGGGAGTCAGCTTCAACGGTCTCGGAAATACGACGATCAACGGACAGCGCACGTCGTTCTCAGCTGTGACCATCGACGGAATCAATGTCCAGGACAACTTCATCCGCTCGAATGCCCTTGACTACCTTTCGAGCCGTACCCTGATGGATCAAGTAGCGGAATTCACCGTTACAGCGCAAAACGGTTCACCGGCAGTTGGCGGGGGCGCGTCGCAGGTCAATTTCACTACGCGGTCCGGCGGCCCTGAATTCCACGGGAACGGCTACTGGCACATGCGGAACGACAAGCTAGCGGCAGCACCTTGGTTCAGCAACAGACAGGGAATCGACAAGCCGGAGCTGAGGGTCAACCAATTCGGCGGGTCGGTCGGCGGGCCGATCGTTCGGAACAAGGCGTTCTTCTTCGCCAACTTCGAATCCCTGCGCAATCGTCGCAAGGCACTGGTCAATACGAGGATACTAACGGCCGACGCAGCGCGCGGAGACTTCAGCTATCTCGATCTGGACGGTACGCTGCGCCAAGTCAACGTGCTTGACATCCATGGATTGCGGCCGGATCCGGAAGTTGCTCAGATCATGAGCCGCATTCCAGATCCCTCCGAGATCAACAATTTCGACGTGGGCGACAGCACGAGCGAGCGCCAGCTCAACACGGCCGGATACCGGTTCCTTACGCGTCGGAACGGCGGCCGCGATGCCCTGACGACCCGGGGGGACTGGAACGTGAGTCCGAGGGATGCGCTGGCCGTCACGTACAAGTACAGCCAGGAGGGCAGTGACCGGGTTGAAGAGCGAATTCCCGTCGGATACGCGGAGATCCCTCCGGTCCGAGACCTGGTTCACACCAACTTCTTGTCTGCAGGCTGGCGGACAACCCCAGGGCCCCGCTGGACCAACGAAGTGCGGATTGGGTTCAATCTTGCCCCTGGCGAGTTCCGCAACAGCGCGGGGCCAGAGGATTATCGACTGACCGGAATGGCGTTCACTAATCCCACAGTGAACTTTCAGGACCAAGGTCGGTTTACCGATACGTACAACTATCGCAACGATTCGATCGCCCAGTTGGGACGCCACACGCTTCGATTCGGGTTCGACGCACAGCAGGTTCGCATCGAGTCGTTTAACGATGCCGGGATCGTGCCCTTGATGAATCTCGGCCTCGGGGCGCAGAGCGTCTACCAGATTCCGGGCTTCTTCTTCCCGGGCGGAATCGCACCGGAAGACCTCGGGACAGCCCAGGGACTTCTCGCAACGCTCGCAGGGATCATCTCGTCCGCCAGTCAGACCTTCAATGTGCGTGACCGGTCCTCTGGGTTCGTGTCTGGCCAGGAGGAACGCCGCCGCTTCCGTTTCGACCAGCTTTCCTTCTACGGGCAGGACAACTTCCGACTCAGCCCGCGCTTCACCGTGAATCTCGGTATTCGCTGGGAATACCAGGGTCGGCTCGACGAGCGGGACGGCCTGATGCTGCAGCCTGTGCAGGCGCATGGAACCCTCATCGAGACGTTGCTGTCGGACGCGGAACTTGACTTCGCCGGAAGCGCTGCGGGCAGGTCTCTCTGGCAGCCCGACCGCAACAATTTTGCGCCGAACGTGGGACTGGCGTGGGATGTGTTCGGGGACGGCACGACGGCCGTCAGGGCCGGTTACAGCATTAGTTATGTCAATGACGAAGTCATTCGGGCCGCCGATAACGCTGTGGTGGCCAACAGCGGGCTTCAAGGCCAGGCAGCCCTTCAGAACCTGGATGCCTTCTTGGCTGACGGGCTCGTGGCCATCGAGACTCCGGAATACTCGGTTCCGAGGAGGGTGAGCCAGAATCAGCTCATCGACCCGTTCAGTGCCGTGTTCGGCATCGATCCCAAGCTGCGGTCGCCGTACGTGCAGCAGTGGAACTTCAGCCTGCAGCGCGACCTCGGCTGGCAGACCGTAGTCGAGGCGCGCTACCTCGGCAACAAAGGCACCAAGCTGATGCGCGGCATCGACTACAACCAGCTGATAGTCCGGGAGAACGGCTTTGTGGACGACGTGATCCGTGCCCGCAGCAACGGCTTTATGGCGATGGAATCCGGCGGGGGATTCGATCCCTCGTACAACCCGGGTATACAGGGCAGTCAGGAGCTGCAGGTGTTCCCGCTGCTGCCGAACGGCGGGTTCCTGGGCTTTCCCATCGTCCAGCAACTCATCCGGCAAGGACAGGTTGGCAGTCTTGCCCAGATCTACGTGACGAACGACCTCGTTGGGGAAGATGTCCGATTCCGGCACAACCAGAACGCGTTCGTCGCCGACATGGTCACGAACTACTCGAACTCCAGCTATCATGCGCTGCAAGTCGAAGTGAGGCGCCGCGCTCCAGCGGGAATACAGTTCCAGTCCAACTACTCGTTTTCGAAGGTCCTGACGGACTCGAGCGGGACTGCAGTTCGGTTTGATCCGTTCCTGGACATCCAGCAGCCCTGGCTTGAGAGGGCAAGAGCAACGTTTGACCTCAACCACGTCCTGTATGGCAACTTCGTGTGGAACCTGCCATTCCGGACCAAGGACCGGCTGCGGGATGGGTGGACCGTCGCATCAATCCTGACGTGGCAGAGCGGGGGGCCGATATCGATTCTGTCGCAGCGCGGAACGCTCAACCGTGGAGGGCGGTCTGGCCAGAACACGGCCACGACTTCACTGACCAAGTCTGAACTGGATCGAATCGTTCGTTTCCGCATGACCGATGACGGACCGTTCATCATTTCGTCCAGCGCGATCACGTCTCGGGACAACAGCGGCGTGGCAGTCGACGGAGAGGACCCCTTCTCCGGTCAGGTCTTCTTTCATCCCGGACCGGGCGAGGTGGGAACGCTGCAACGGCGGCTGTTTTCCGGGCCGAGCGTGTTCACGCTGGATTTCTCCGTCAGCAAGTCGATACGAATCAAGGAGCGTCACCTCGCCAAGGTCGGTGCTCGCATCGAGAACATCCTCAACCATCCGACCTTCCTTGCGAGAAGCCAGTTGATCGGTTCCACGCAGTTCGGCCGGATCAATCAGAACCTGAGCGCTCCGAGGACGATCGAGCTCATGTTCCGCTACGAGTTCTAGTTCTCCGGGCTCCCATATCCGGCTGCTGACATCGGCCTGGCAGGTCTTGCCCCCTCGACCGGGCGACGGATCGCGGTTTCGCTGCGTTTGACCATCTTCGTGGCCTGGATTACCATAGAGTCAAGGCTAGGTAGCTCAGCTTGGTAGAGCGCTGCCCTGAAAAGGCAGGCGTCGGCGGTTCAAATCCGTCCCTAGCCACCACGCTATTCCGTTCGGCCGCCGCCGGCAGCGTTCCGAACCACGTCAATCGGGCCAGCGGCTCGCCTCAATCTAAACCGGGCTGTGCCTAGGGTCCCAGACGGTGACTCCGTCGAGCCCGAGCTGAGGACTCAATCCGGATTCTCCGGTCACTCGCTCGTGGTGCACTGGGCGTCCATGACTTGCTGATTGCGGATCACTGACGATCGAAATACAGGTCAATTGGGCCATTCGCTTCCCAGCGGCAGTCTGCAACAGGATGTCCGAGTGCTTGCCGCGCTATCGCTCACGGCAACGCCTCCAAGGCGTCTGCCAGAAACAGACTCGCTCGATGTCCAGACCGGGGACGGGCTGAATCGGACCGAAACTGCCTATGGCAGAGTCAGCTCGCGAATCTTCCGGGTCGTGAGGTCGTAGATCCAACCTTCGAGGCGCAGGCGGCCACTGGCTGTACGCGCCGCCACCCAAGGATGCGTCTTCAGGTTGGCGATCTGCTGGTAGACATTCTGCTCGACGAGCTTCTCCCACTGGGAGTCGCCGTCGAGGTGTGGGTGCAACTCCTCAACCGCCAGGCGGGCCGGTTCAACGAACTTGATCCAGTTCCTGATGTTCGGAACGGTCTCGAGGCCGGTGGGTTCCAATGCGGCCTTCATCGCACCGCAGAATGTGTGACCGCAAACAACAATCGTCGGCACCTCGAGCACGGCAACTGCGTACTCGATCGTGGCGGTCGCTCCTTCGGGACGGGGGTCGAAGGGAGGCACGATATTCCCGGCATTCCGAATCACGAATAGCTCTCCGGCTCCCGTCCAGGTCATCCACGACGGAACCAAGCGGGAGTCGGAACAAGTGATGAACAGGCGACCGGGCGACTGCCCCTGCGCCATCGCCTCGAACGGCAGCGGCCGATCCGGCGAGTTGCCGCTCCTCGGGGCGGCTCGAGGAATTGCTCCGCCTGCGGGGCCACTAGTCGCTTGGCCACTTGCCGGCTCGGTGCAGAGTCCGATCATCATCGGCAGCGCCAACGGGAGAACCCGCCGGAACCAACGTATTCCGAGATTGCCTTCCTTCGACATGGATCTCCTTTCGATTCGGGGCAATGACACCCGGCAGACGAGTCCCGGAGCCATGCGTCGTTCGCCGTCCATTCTATGCCGTTCGTTCCGAGCGCATAGCCTTGCCGCCAATGGATCCTGATGCCCCCAATCTGGAGGATGCACAGGGAGCGCGTTTCTCGAAGGAGGTTGCGGGCGCTCCGGGGTGCACAGCGCGTCTCAGCTCGCCTGAGTGCCTTGGCTTTCTGGGCCCGTTGCCGAGCAGAACGGGCCAGAACGCTCGCCATCGCGCTCTTCCGACGGCGACCGCTGCGGGCTGGATCCACCGCCCTTGGCTGGGGTGCCGCCAATGCACGAGGGTTGCGTTCCTGCAGCTTCCGTAGCCCAGGGAGAGGTCGCCTCCGAGAGCCGGTACTTCGCTATGTCCGCAGTCCGCAGCGGACGCAACCGCTCTCTCTCCGGCTCGAGTGGACCGCCTCAGTACGATGTCGTTCTCGATGCACTCAGGAGGGGGACGCGCTCAAGGCTAGATGTGCAGCGCGCGCCCGTCAGTCGCCAGCGCCGCTTCCTTGACGACCTCGGCTAGGGTTGGATGGGCGTGCGAGGACCGGGCGATGTCTTCGCTCGATGCACCGAACTCGATCGCCACCGCCGCCTCCGCTATGAGGTCTCCCGCCCTGGGCCCGATGATGTGGACGCCGAGGATCCTGTCCGTGGCATCAGCGGCTAGGATCTTCACGAATCCCTCGGTGTCGGCCAGTGCCCTTGCCCGTCCGTTCGCCTGGAACGGGAACTTGCCCTTGCGGTAGGAGACACCCGAGGCTGCCAGCTCGTCTTCCGTTTTGCCCACCGAGGCGATCTCGGGATGGGTGTAGACCACGCCGGGGATCGCGTCGTAGTTCACGTGACCGTAACCGTTGACGATTGCCTCGACGCATGCCACGCCCTCTTCCTCGGCCTTGTGGGCGAGCATGGGCCCTCGGATGACGTCTCCGATCGCGTACACGCCTGCGGACGAAGTCCGGAATCGTTCGTCTACGTTGATGCGCCCGCGATCGTCAAGTTTGACTCCGGCTGCCTCTAGGTCCAGTCCGTCGGTGTTCGGCTTGCGCCCCACCGAGACCAGGACGCGGTCGCATTCGTACGGTTCCGCCCCCTCGCACTCGACGGTGCAACGCCCGCCCTCGGCACTGGCCGAAGTAACGCGAGACCCTAGACGGAACTCCATGCCCTGGCCGGTGAAGAGCTTCTGCGCAGTCTTTGCTAATTCGGAGTCCATCCCGGGCAGGATCCGGTCGAGGTATTCGAACACTACCACGTCCGAGCCGAGCCGACGCCACACCGATCCCATCTCAAGGCCGATATAGCCAGCGCCGATCACGGCGAGCTTGCGCGGAACCTCGGGATAGGAGAGCGCCTCCGTGCTGGTGCCGACCAGATCCCCGTCCAGCTCGATGCCCGGCAGCGAAGCGGCCTTGCTGCCCGTGGCGATCAGGATGTGACGGCCCTCGATTTCCGATGTCTTTCCGGAACCATCCACGCTAAGCCGGTTGGCCGACAGGAAGCGAGCGTTCCCTTGGTATCGCGTGACTTTGTTCTTCCGGATGAGCCCTGCGACACCTTTGGTGAGCGAAGCCACCACCGAGTCCTTGCGCTTGAGCATGCGGTCCAGGTCGAGTCCGACATCCTCGGCTACGATTCCGTGTTCGGCGAAGCCCTTCCGGGCTTCTTCATACAGCTCGGACGATTCGAGAAGCGCCTTGCTCGGGATGCAGCCGATACGGAGGCAGGTTCCTCCGAGTCTCCTTTCCTTCTCGACGCACGCCACGTCGAGGCCCAGCTGGGCTGCGCGGATGGCCGCCGTGTACCCTCCAGGGCCGGCACCGATCACGACTAGGTCATGGGAAGGCATTCGATTGTGTCCGTCCGGCGTCAGACCTGCAGCCAGATCCTCTCCGGATCCTCGACAAGATCCTTGATGCGCTTGAGGAAGGTCACGGCTTCGCGACCGTCCACGATCCGGTGGTCGTAAGTGAGCGCCAGGTACATCATCGGCCGGACCGCGACTTTCCCGTCGACAGCTACGGGCCGGTCTTGGATGGCGTGCATGCCGAGGATTCCGCTCTGGGGGGGATTCACGATCGGCGTTGACAGCATCGAGCCGTAGATCCCCCCGTTCGAGATCGTGAACGTCCCTCCGAGCAGTTCCGAAAGCTCGATCTTGTTCTGCTGTGCTCTCGCCGCGAAGTCGTTGATCGCCCGCTCGATCTCCGCGAAGCCCAGCGTCTCGGCGTTCCGCAGGACGGGCACCACGAGTCCCCGACCGCCCCCGACCGCAATGCCGATGTCCTGGTACTTCCGGTAGATGATCTGGCTGCCCTCGATGCGGGCGTTCACCGCCGGGACCGCCTGAAGTGCCTCGACGGAAGCCTTGACGAAGAACGACATGAACCCGAGCTTGACGCCATGCCGGTCCAGGAACGCGTCCCGGTAGCGTTTCCGGAGATCGATGACCTTGGTCATGTCCACTTCGTTGAAGGTCGTCAGCAGCGCCGCGTTTTGCTGCGCTGCCACGAGGTTCTTGGCAATGACCTTCCGCATGGGAGTCATCGGCACGGCCTGTTCCTCGCGGCCCGGCCCGCCCGCGGAGGGGGCGGAGTCTGCCGCGGCAGGGCGGGGCGCTGGCGGCGGGGCAGCTGGGACCGGCTCCCGATCCTCCTCCGCAGCACGCAGGGCGTCCTCCTTCAGCACGCGGCCACCGGGTCCGGTGCCGGCAACCTCGGAAGGGCTGATTCCGGCCTCGCCGAGCACTCGGCGGGCTGCGGGCATCACCGCAGGTTCGCCAGTCGCCTCAGACTCCGGTGTTCCCGTCTCCTCCTGCTCCGCAGGCTCCGGCACGTCGGCCTGTTCAGGCACTGCCCCTTCTTCGATAACGGCGATCACATCGCCGGGCTTTCCGTCAGTGCCTTCCGGAGCCAGTATCTTGCCAAGCGTCCCCGCTGCCGGTGATGGCAGCTCCATCGCGGCCTTGTCCGTTTCGAGTTCCACCACCACTTCGTCAACCCGTACGCTGTCGCCTTCGGACTTGCGCCAGGCGCCAACGCGGACCTCGGTGATGGACTCGCCCGCTTCCGGGATTCTCAGTTCGATAGGCATGGTCAGAATTGCTTGGTCACTCCGCTGATAGAGCCGTTTCGATGATCCGGCGTTGCTCGCGCTTGTGGCTCCCTGGGGAGCCCGTTGCCGGGCTCGCCGACTCGGGCCGGCCGATCAACCGGGAGAACGTGTTGGGGTACACCATCTGCATGTATCGCCAGGCTCCCATGTTGCCGGGCTCCTCCTGTACCCACACGAACTCGGCATCTCGGTACTGCGACAGCGCTTCGCGTAGGACCTCCCCGTCGAGAGGGTAGAGCTGTTCCACGCGGACGATTGCAAGATCCTTCCTGCCTTCGGCCTCGCGCGCGGCGTCGAGTTCGTAGAAGATCTTCCCGGTACACACCAGCACGCGGCGGACGCTGGCCGGATCGCTCCCCGCGTCGGGAAGGACCCGCCGGAAGGTTCCTGTCGTCAGTTCGTCCAATTCCGATACCGCGGCCGAATGCCGCAGGAGACTCTTGGGTGCCATGATGATCAGGGGCTTGCGCCACGAGCGCACGACCTGCCTCCGCAGCAGGTGGAAGTACTGCGCCGGCGTCGTCGGGACGGCGACTTGGATGTTCTCCTCCGCCGCTAGCTGGAGGAATCGCTCCAGCCTCGCGCTGGAGTGCTCGGGGCCTTGACCCTCGAAGCCATGCGGCAGGAGCATCACAAGACCGCTCCATAGGCCCCATTTGTCCTCGCCACTCGAGATGAACTGGTCGAAGATAACCTGGGCAGCATTGAAGAAGTCGCCGAACTGCGCTTCCCAGATAGTCAGCCCGTCTGGCCACTCCAGGCTGTAGCCGTACTCGAATCCCAGCGGCCCCGCTTCGGATAGGGGGCTGTTGTGGATCTCGAAGTCACCCTGTCCCGGCGAGAGGTGCTGCAGGGGAATGTGCGGGAAACCGGTCTCGGAGTCGAGCACCGTTGCGTGACGGTGCGAGAAGGTGCCGCGCTCGGCGTCCTGCCCCGTGAAGCGCACGCGGTGCCCTTGGATCAGGAGGCTGCCGAGAGCCGCCGCCTCTGCGGCTGCCCAGTCCAGCGGCTGCTTCCCCCGCGCCATCTTGCTTCGCGCGCTGAGAAGGCGAGTGACCCGCGGGTCTGGAACGAGATCCTCGGGGACCTTCGGCAGCCTCTCCAGGATTGAGGTT
The DNA here is from genome assembly GCA_965263255.1 of Bryobacterales bacterium. Classification (GTDB taxonomy): domain Bacteria; phylum Acidobacteriota; class Terriglobia; order Bryobacterales; family UBA6623; genus VXMF01. Next base: position 2,345,058 of record CBDHHA010000008.1, on the reverse strand, counting down.
AGGGTCGATTTCGGCACGCCGGTGTCGACTTCGGCAACCTGCGAGTCCGATCCGCGGTTGTAGCCGGCCCAGTCCCCCATGACCTGGTCGCCCACATGGATGTAGTCGTCGCTCTTGGCCGATGCCAGCTCTTGTTCCAGGTGCTCCCGCCTCTCATCGGCGATCCGGTCCGCTTCCTGCCTCGTGACGCCTCCCTGCTTGAGCAGGTGGTCGAGGTATGCCTCGCGGACCGGCTTCCGCTCGGCAATGACCTTGTATATCAGCGGCTGCGTGAATCGCGGCTCGTCGGTTTCGTTGTGGCCGCGGCGCCGGTAGCCGTACATGTCGATGACGACATCGCGACGGTATTCGCTGCGGAAGTCGACAGCCAGCCTTACGGCCTGGGCAGCAGCCTCAGGATCCTCCCCGTTAACGTGCAGGATCGGGATCTGGAGCATCTTTGCCACGCCTGAGGCATAAATGCTGGAGCGTCCCTGCTTCGGGCTGGTGGTGAAGCCGATCTGGTTGTTGATGATCACATGGATCGTGCCCCCGACGCTGTAGCCGGGGAGCTGGCTCATGTTGAGCACCTCCTGAACGACGCCCTCGCCGGCGAACGCCGCGTCGCCGTGCAGCAGGATGCTCAGCCCCCGTTTCCTTCTCGAGTCGCCCTTGCGGTCCTGCCGGGCGCGCACCCGCCCGACTGCCACCGGATTGACGAATTCGAGGTGGCTCGGATTGAAGCACAGGGACGTCCGGATGTCCTGTCCATGGGTGCCTTGCCAGGTCCCCCGATGGCCGAGATGGTACTTGACGTCGCCACTCCCCTCGAAGTGCTCGTGGTCGAGGTCTGCGAATTCGCGGAAAATCTGCCGGGCGCTCTTGCCCATGATGTTCGCCAGGACGTTCAGGCGCCCGCGGTGCGCCATCCCGATCACAATGTCCTGGACACCCTGCTGGCCCGCCCTCTCGATCAGCAAGTCAAGCAGCGGAATCAGCGTCTCGCACCCCTCCAGCGAGAACGACTTGGCTCCGACGAACTTCTTCTGGATGAAGTCCTCGAAGATCGTGGCGTCGGTCAGCCTAGTCAGAATGCGCAGCTGCCTTGCCTGGCTCAGCTGCACATGGTTGCCGGTCGACTCCATGCGTTTCTGCAGCCATTCGCGAATGCCCAGGTCGTCGATGTGCATGAACTGCACGCCGATCGAACGGGTATAGGTCTCCCTGAGGCGCTCCATCACCTCCCGGGGCGTGCCAAGCGAGCACCCTGAGAGCGTTTCCGGAGAGATCGACTCGTCCATGTCGTCCGGATGGAGGCCGTAGTAGTTCGGGTCTAGTTCCTCGGAGACCTTCCGCGTGAGATTCAGCGGGTCAACACGGGCGACCATGTGACCGCGCACGCGGAAAGCCCGCACGATCTTGTCGACCCTGTGCTGCAACGCGGCCGACGATCCGCTGGGGCCGCCTTGCGTCTCCGGCTGGCTTGGCTGGGAATGCGCTGTCGGCTCCGCACTGGGGCGCGAGTTCGTGGCCCATGACGGGGGTTGGGAACCAGAGCAGGAATCGTCCGCCATCGCAGCGAAGTAGTCCCGCCACCCGACCGGAACCGAGCCTGGGTCGCGCTGGTATTCGGCGAATAGGTGCTCGAGGAACGATAGGTTGATCTCTGCGGGCCAATTTCGGGGTTCTTGCATTCGGATTGGCGTGGCGGCGTCCCGTCTCCGGGCGCGCCGCCCTACACGAGGATAACCCTTGGCCGCGACAATCTTCTCCCGCTGGTCCTCCCGAAACGCGCTGGGTCGCACACTCTACCTGCACCACGGCTTCTTCAGCGCCCGGACGCGCCGCACCGGTCCGTTGGAGCCATGCGGCCTAGCTCCGCACGATCGGGCCGACGCCGCATCGCAGGTGACCGCCGGCACCCGTCCGACGTCGAGGCTCCGAATCATCACCAGTGGCTGGAAGGGAAGCGTCGCTGGGCTTGCGGGACGCCGAGCTGGCCGGCGAGGCGAGCCTATCGTCGGTCCGGGTCGGTCAAGCGACGAGCACTAGCGGATCCGGTAGGTGATGATCTTCCAGTCGTTGGGATCGAGGGAGGGTTGCGAGCCGTCACTTCCGCTTGCAGTCTCCGGCGTGAGAATGACAGTCTCGACCGCGCTGCTCTTGTTGGTGAGACTCGTGGAAGTAGTGATGACCACATACTTGCCGTCTGGAACTCCGGGGAGACTGCTTACACTATGAACGGCATCGAACTCGCGCGATTCCACGTCGCCTAGAGGTCTTCTTTCCTTCGTCAACAGTTCCGACCAGCTGCTCTTCGACAGTTGATCCTTGATCAACGAGCCACAGCGGTCCCAGCTGGCATCGTACTCTCCTCGGTCCACGCTAGTCAGCCAGTCCTCTGCCACAGCTGTCGCAACCTCCGTTTCCGCAGCCGTAGTCACATCCTCCCCCGTTGCGCCAGCCGGATTGCTTCCGCAGCCCAGGGTTGGGATTAGGATTCCTAACGGGGATGCCAGGGTCAGGAAGAGGGGTGCAGTGCACCAGCCGGTCAGTGGTCGCATGTCGTTGCCGAGAATTCAGCCAGATTCTAACACGAGTGCTGTAGGGGCTGTCAGCCGGATCGGCACATCATCGATTGTGGTGGCAGATCCAAGAGCTTGGCAGCAGCCATTCAGCGGATGAAGCGTCGCTGCGCGGATGGCGGACGCCGATGAGGCTTCTGCAGGGCTGACTGGGCGGAGTGCGGCACGGCACGATTACAGGTGATCGCGCTCGACTCCGCCTTGCCCTGATTCCTGCACAGGTGCGCGGTCCGACGGACCGGGACGATTCAGGACACATTCGGTCAAGGCTCAGAGCCGCTGGATCACACTCCCCTACGTCCGGTTCGGTGGTCCGCCCGCCCCGGCCCTCGGACATCGAACCGCCGGGCAGCAAGTCCGCTTTCCTGCTGTCATCGCGACTTGACGGGGTGATGGCTCAAGGGTGACTCCCCGGTAACCGGAGTAGGTACATCTGTCGTTTGCCGTCCTCTGTCATTCCGGGAATGAGCAGCCGGTCGCCAGTCCGGTTCCAGCGCGGGGCGGGATCGCACCGGAGATCCCCGGAGACCCGCCCGTACACATCGTATCCGCCCGCGCGATAGGTCTCTCCGGTCCGGCGGTTGTGAATGACGTAATGCAACTCGCCATCCTGCTTGTAGCCGTTGGCGAGCCACGCCAGGTCCGGCGACAGGGCAATGTCACCCTCCGGATCGGGAAGCAGCTCCGGGTCTCCGATCAGGCTGACGATCCGCTGCGACTCCACGTCGAAGACGGCCTGCCTCTTGGCTATCGAGCCAATCATCCTCGATCCGTCGTCCCACTCTGGATGGCCGCCGATGTGAGTTTCCTGCCGCCTTAGGCCGGATCCGTCCCTCGCGATGGTGAAGGACGCGTTAATCCGTCCCGGCTTGCGGAAGTTCGCGCGGGCGAAGAAGAACAACCGCTCGCCAGTCCGGCTCCACAGCGTGTGATTGATGAACAGTGGCCGCGAGTCGATCTCCGGGTACTCCCTGCGGAGGGCATCGGCCAGCTCGCGGAAGGACACCAGCAGCCTCTTCTCCCCGGAATCGACGTCAACCAGGAAAACTCCGTCGTCCTCCGGGGCGCTGGTGCCTTTGGTCCAGTCCCAAGCCCCGGGGTATCCGGTAACGGGCCTCAGCCGCGCCATCCGCGCGTAGTTGATGCCCGCGAAGTGCTTACCGTCGAAAGACACCCCGCCGTTGCCGATGGGCGTGTCCTCGTATCGATACTCGCGGACTCGGCGCCCCTCGGCGATGTCGTACAAGACGCAGAAGACCTTGCCGGTCTCCGGGTCGCGGTCGTTGAAGAAGAACTGGTTCTCCGGATCCTGTGGATTCCAGTAGAGCATCGTGCCCTGCTGAACGTTCCAGCCTCTGGTCTTGTCTACGGATCTGGCTTCGTAGTCGTTTGTCGTATCGAGAAGGATCACCTCGGCGGCATCGTCAGGGCCCGGCATCCTGTCCACGAAGTCCGTGCGCAGGGCCACGATGTACCGGCCGCTCGCGTTCCAGGGGATTGTGCCGACATGCCCGATGTAGCCGAAAAAGTGGTTCTTGGGCCCCGAAGTGATCTGCATGCGCTCGATCCGCTTGTCGGTACGGGGCGGGCTGCTACCGGCGCACGCTGGGCCAAGGAGGACCGCAGACAGGAAGCAGCATCCAGCCGTCAGGAGGTCTCGTGTCCGCTGCCGATGCGTGCCGGGAGTGGGAGCTGACATGCCAGCACTACAGCATACTGCCCAGCGTCCCTGGGTCTTGTGGCTGACCCCTTCCGCTCGGTGCCGACGCCGGTTACGATGGATGCCCGCCACCTGCCGGGTCCGGCTTGGCGATGCGCTTGCCACTCATGTCCTCTCCGGTCGTCCAGAATCCACGTTTCGAGTCCGATATCAGGGAGAGCTTCGCCAGCCAGTCCTTCATGAGGTCGATCGGAGCAGAACTGTCGGGTGTTTCCGCGGGGTCGGTCGAAGTCTCGCTGCCGATTCGGGGCGACTTGCTCCAGCATCACGGCTACCTGCACGGGGCGGTCATCGCAGCGGTCGTGGACACTGCTTGCGGGTACTCGGCACTCTCCCTGATGCCGCCCGAGTCTTCCGTTCTCACGGTCGAGTACAAGGTGAACTTCATGAGCCCTGCGAACGGAGACCGGATCATTGCGCGCGGAAGGGTCCTGAGGCCGGGGCGGAGACTCACCGTCTGCTACGGGGAAGCGTTTGCGCAGGTTGACGGACGCGAGAAGACGATTGCCGCTCTGACGGCCACTATGGCCAGGGCCGTCTCGAATCCGTCGGCCGGCGAGTAGCCGGCCTCATCATCCGGCCCTGCTTCAAGAGTCAAAGGCCGATGGAGAACCCGTGGCCCATGCGTCCGTTGAGCGCCGCCCCGATGCTCATGGAGACCGAGACGCGGTCCCCGACGCCCAGCCCCTCGTAAATCTCCGTCGTGCGGGAGTATTCCACCGGCATCCCGCCGTAGAAGGTCAGGCGCCTAGGGGCGACCAAGGCCGCGACGTCCGGCAGGTCGGCATGCCGGAGGGCTCCCAACAGCACAGGCCCGTCAACATGGTCAGCGGGCGCACGGACCAGGATCGCGTGAGCGACCGATTCGTCCAGCGCCGCCGCGTACAGTGCCCATCCTGCTGCTGCCCCCACGCCGCTGATGGCAACCGCCCGGTCGGCTCCGGCCCTGTTGCGGAGCGCCTCGGTCGCTGCCAGCACGCTTCCGATTCGGATGCTGTCGACGGTTCGGCCTGTGTGCATCGCATTCCGCAGCAGCATCTTCCAGTCCGACTTCGGCCAAGCTCCCGTGCCCGTTCCCGGCGGGTAGACCAGCATGACGGGGTTGCGGCCGAACCGCGAAAGGTTTCGCAATAGCCGCATCGCCGCCTCGGGATCCTCGTCCGGTGATGCGACATGCAGGAGCGAAGGGCCTTCCGGGTTCTCGGGCACGCGCAGGAGCGCTTCCACCGGAACGGCGCCGTCGTAGTCGAACGCGATTGCCTCGAAGCCGTCGGGGGCCTCGAGGCTGCCCGGGCGCGTCCCGGACGGAGCGACATCGTCTGGTATCGAACCGAGCACCCCGTCGCGCAGGTTCTCGAGGAGTTGCTCGCGGGCCTCGCTCCAGTCGTCCTCGCCCTGCCACGAGACCGGCTGCGGCGCAGGAATGAAGAACTCGTGGGCAAGGTAATTGCGGGCGTCTGCCGGGGGATTGCCGGAGAACACCGCGAGGTCGGCGGGATCGATCTCCTCGAACGATGTGTCGATCTCGCGAGGATCCCGCTCCATGAGCCACCGGTCCAGCCATTTCACTGCTTCTGCGCGCAAGAAGTCCGAGTCCGAATGCCCCGTCTCGACGACGATGTTGCCGAACTTCTCCGCAGCTCCGAAAGAGGCGTACAGCGCCGACATCGCGGCGTCGACCTGCTCGTAGCCAGCGACCGGAAAGAGAGGGTCGAGCCTGCCGTGCGCAGTGAGTAGGGGTCGAGGAGCGATCAGGGATGCCAAGTGAGTGAGATCGTGGCCGCGGAAGTTGACCGGGTACATGCAGTCGCAGTGCCGTCGCTGCGTGTTGTCCGGCACGGTCACGGCGTACGTTGCGATGCCCATGATCGGAATCGCAACCTTGAGGCGCGGCTCGACCGATGCCGAGAACCAGCTCATCGCGGCGCCGCCCGAGCGGCCCGTGATGGCGAACCTGTCCGTGTCGATTTCGGGACGTGTCTCCAGATAGTCGAGGGCCCGAATCACGTTCCAGACCTCCAGCCCTGCGGGGCTGTAGGCCCGGGTGTACCACTCGTACATCTCCTGATTGAGAACGCCGTGGTGCAGGGCAACGGTTTCTGCGATCTGGATCGGATCGATCACCATGGCCGCGTAGCCGTGCCGTGCCAAGGTGTGACCGTGCCTCTGGTAGGACGTCTTGGCGCCGTGCGGAGAGTATCCGTGGCCGCAGACGTAGATCACGCCCGGAACCGGCCCATCCCGGTTCGTCGGCATGTACAGGTTTGCGGTCACGTAGACCTTGGGCATGCTCTCGAAGGCGATCTTCTCGACTACGTAACCGTCTCTCTCGATCGTACCGGCGATCTGGACATTCAGCGGGGATTTCGGGCGGTCGGCCGCCAGGCCCAGCATCTCGCGGAGTTCCTCGCGGCGCTGCTCGCTGACTGCTTCCCATGTCTCCCTGGATTCGGACTCGGCCAGCGCTCGGCCAGTGATCTGTTCCGCTTCGCCTTCGAGGTAGGCCATCACGGCGTCCCTCGACCGATCGGCCCAAGTGGATTCGGCGCCGGCCGGATCGAGGGAGCAGCCGGTTGCCCAAGAGGCGATTCCGGAGGCGACCAGGAAGAGGATGGATGGATGGTGACGGACTCGCATCGCACTTGCCAACGTAAGGGTAACGCAGCACGAGAGCGTCCGGCTCCCGTCAGAACGGCTGGAACGCTCCCTGGCCTGTGGCCTCCGCAGCCTCAGCGCAGTCCGCGGCCAGCCCGGCCGAATTCGGATCGGGAAACTAGCCGCGTCGGCGGAACCGCCCGGACCTGCCCCGTCCGAACCCGCGCTGCCCCTCGGCACTGGAATTCGGATCGACGACGAGGTCGAACTGCGCTGCCAACTCGCCGATCTTAGAGCCAGTGACTGGATTGAAGTCCACGAAGAGCGAACCGGCGTCTCCTGAACGGGCTGCCTGTTGGAAGACTCTGTCGTCGCTGTCCTCGTAGCCCGTGAGGAAGAGCTGCGTGGTCAGGATCCGCTGCCCCTTCAGATTGACGGCATAGTGGATGTGGGGGATCCGACCCTCTCCGTACGTGTAGGCAACTGGCTTAATCGTCCGGAACCGGTACTCCCCGGTCGAACCGGTCTCGAATCGGCCGAAACCCTGGAAGTTCGAGTCGCGGCCCTCCTTGCCTGGGGCCGCGCTGTGGAGGTAGACGCCGTTCGCATCCACTTGCCAGATCTCCACCGTCGCATTGCGAAGCGGCTCGCCAGCCGGCGTCATCACCTTGCCGGTTACGTGTGCCACCTCTCCGAGGGCCGGCGTGGCGGCGTCATTGACGATCAAGAGGTCATTGTCCGTGTCCAGCGGCATCTGGTCGGGGTAATAGGGCCCTTCCGCCGCTCGCGGCGTAAGGGCGAGCTGCTCCGCAAACAAGCCGGGCACCGTGTAGAACACGGATGTTGACGCCGCCGCTTTGGCAAATGCCCGCCGTGATACCGGGCCTCGAGTTTGGTCTTGCATTCTGGCCTCCCTGCAGGCACTGTTGCTGCGGGACCGCATGCCGTTTCCGGGCAAGCTCGTCCGCTGCGGCCTTGCCGTCTTGTCCACGTCTAGGCGCGTCGGCCACCCGGACGTTACGCAAACCGGATCCCGTTGGCGCCTAACGGGCCGCCCTCGAGCCGGAATCCCTCGTAAGGCCTTTATTCCCAATCAGCTGCCGGTGTGTAAAGCCTGTATGAAGCCACTCGTCATCGACTGCCGGCTGCAGACCGGATCCTGCGCAAGAGGCGTCTCATGCTCGCGACGCGTTCCGGCTCCCTGGCATACAGATTCCGCGCTTCGCCCAGGTCTTCGCGGAGATTGTATAGCTGTCCGTACGGCATTGAACGGTCGGATTGCATGGGGTGCCAGCTTGTCCCGCCCGGGTCGCGGCCCCCGCTGCCTTGGAACATCAGCAGCTTCCAGTCTCCCTCTCGGATGCCGAAGCCGCCGTGGTAGCCGTTGTGGACTAAGGACGAGCGCCTTGGGAATCGCTGATCCCGGCCGGTGAGCTCGGCAAGAAAGCTGAAACTGTCCGGGCCGGCGCCGTCGGGCAGATCGCTCCCGAGCAGGTCCGCCATAGTGGCCAGCAGGTCGGTGAGGGCCACGAGTGCGTCGGACCGCGAGCCCGGCTCGATGCGGCCCGGCCATCTTGCCAGCAGCGGCACGCGGTGCCCCCCTTCGTACGCTTGGGTCTTCTGGCCTCGCAGCGGTCCGTTGACCCGGTGGCCTGGAAGATCACGCAGTACGGCGCCGTTGTCGCTCGAGAACAGCACGAGAGTGTCATCCGCCACGCCCAGATCGTCCAAGGTGTCGAGGATCCGGCCCACCGACCAGTCCAGTTCGAGGACGAAGTCGCCGTACGCGCCGATGCCGCTCTGGCCCCGGAACCGCTCGTTGGGTATTACCGGCCCGTGCGTGTTCCGGTGGGCGACGTACAGGAAGAACGGGGCGGTCGCGTGTTCTTGGATCCACTCGACCGCCTTCTCCGTAAGCCGTAGCGCCAGGTCCCGGTGGTCGTAGATCGCGCCCTTGCCGCCCGTGAAGTAGTGGCGAGGCGGGTAGCCGAACCTCTCGAGGTGCGAGGTGCGGCTCAGCCATCGGTCGTCGCGGTGCAGTTGCAGGGGTGAATCGGGCGTCAGCCCCACGATGCGGTGGTTCTCGATCAGAACGTGCGGTTGCTGGCCTACATGCGGGATGCCGAAGTAGTAGTCAAAACCGGTCTCGAGCGGTCCCGGCGCGATCTCTCCGTTGTAGTCAACTCCCGCCTCGCTCCAGTTCTCGCCTCGCGGCCGGCCGTATCCGAGGTGCCACTTGCCGATGATTGCCGTCCTGTAGCCGGAATCCCCGAGCAGCATGGGGAGGGTGTAGCGGCCTTCTTCGATCAGCAGGGGATCGTCGGACCACACGTTCGCCGTTCCGGCCCAGGTCCGCCAGCTGTAGCGGCCGGTCATGAGTCCGTAGCGCGTCGGCGTGCAGACCGGATGCGGGCTATGGGCGTCCGTGAACAGCCGTCCCTCCCGTGCCAGCCGGTCGATGCTCGGTGTCTCGTAGGCAGTTGCCCCGTACGAACTCACGTCCCCGTAGCCCAGGTCGTCGGCGAGGATCAGAACGATGTTTGCGGGTTGATCTGCACTCCCAAGGTGGCCAAATGCGGCCGTGAGGCCGATCAGAGCCGCGATTCGCGCGCCTTGACTGGTTGTCCTGGGCATGGCGGAGTTGTTGCTGTGAAGGTATACCCCGGACGACCCAGCCCAAGGCGCCGACAAGGCCGGTCAGCCCGACCCGGAAACGCTTCGCAATCGGATCCGCGATCCGCGACGGTGCACACTTCCAGTTCTGAGGTCCTCGCCCGCCAGTCTACTGCAAGGCGGGCGCTGCCGGCAGTTGCCCCGTCCGGAAGACTCCATGGTGGGCACGCCCAGACTTGAACTGGGGACCTCCTGCGTGTGAAGCAGGCGCTCTAACCAACTGAGCTACGTGCCCATTCGCGACCCGAAGGCCATGGCATGCGGGCCAAGGCCATTGCGGCTGGCGCGAATCCGCTCAATTGATTGTACAGCCAGTGCTGCCCGCGGACTCCGCTGCGTTGCTGCAAGGCGGAAAGCAGGCCGACTGGATCGGCCAAAGGAAAGGCCCGTCCGCACCTAGGACCTGGCCAGAGGATCCTCGTCAACACGATTCAGTCTGTCGAGCAGCCCTTGGGGCGTCTCATCGACCGCGACGTCATCGACGATCTGGCTCAACGTCTCGGTTGATCGGATTGCCTCGATTCGTGGCGCGACACTCTGGGCAACAGAGACGCCGAAGCGCCTCCGAATCATCCGCATGAGCATTTCCCTCTGACCCTCTGCGCGGCCCTCGGCCCTCCATTTGTCCTCAAAGGTCCCAATCACTTCGCTTGGTCTCCTTTCTCCTTCCCCCAACTTCCTCAGCTCACGCTCCGGAACGCCCGGAACCCGACGCTTCGCGAATTCAACCATTGACCACCGTTCCAACGCGTGGGGCATAGCAGCTCCCCGTGCCCCGCGACCGCCCGTTCCAGCGATGGCGACCATCGCTCCACTTACTGCCCGGTCTGTGCTCCGCGTATCCCCGGCAGGCTTTCGGCACCCTCGGATCCCGGTCCTGTTCAAGGTGCAACGATGGCGCGCCCATGATCGCGCACTCGAATCAAAGGAAGGGGCCGCCCCGCACCTAGGACGGGGCTAGAGGCTCTTCGTCAACACGATTCAGTCTCTCGAGCAGCCCTTGGGGCGTTTCATCGACCGCGATCTCATCGACGATCTCGCTCAGCGTCTCGGTTGATCGGATTGCCTCGATTTGTGGCGCGACACTCTGGGCAAGAGGTGCTCCGAAGCGCCTCCGAATCATCCGCATGAGCGTTTCCCTCTGACCCTCTGCGCGACCCTCTGCGCGGCCCTCTGCGCGGCCCTCGGCGCGGCCCTCTGCGCGAGCCTCCGCTTGACTCTCGGCGCGACCCTCCTCGCGACCCTCGGCCCTCCATTTGTCCTCGAATGTCCCAATCACTTCGCTTGGCCTCCTTTCTCCTTCCCACAACTTCCTCAGCTCACGCTCCGGAACGCCCGGAACCCGACGCTTCGCGAATTCAACTATAAACCACCGCTCCAGCGCGCGAGGCACAGCCGGGTTCCCGCGTCGCGCGGCAGCCCGCTTCAGCGATTCCAGCCATCCCTCCAGATCCTTGCCGGGCTGCGCGCCGAGCATCCCCAGCAAGCTCTCTACCACGTTCGGGTCCCGATCCTTCACCGGTCGCAGCGATTGCGCGCCGAGGACCGCATACCGGAACTGCGCCCCCGTCCCCGACAGCATCTCCAGTCCCGGCGCCAAGGGCTGCGTCACGGATTCCAGGTCCGTCGGCGCCTGCCAGGGACCGTCCCCTGTGTACAGGACCAGCGGCAGCAGCCGCGGCAACTGTTCCTGTCCCGGCTTCGCCCCCTGCTGGTCCCAGTGGTAGCGGCGGAACATCTGCGCGTACTCGTCCATGCGCAGGAGCATGTCCCGCTCCTGGCGCGCCTGCAGCTCGATCATCAGGTACAAGTACAGTTCGGCGCTGCCTGCGCAGGGCAGCCTCCAGACAATGTCGTTCTCGCGCTGGGCCAGGTCGCTGGCGCGCACCCAGCGCGCCGCGACGGCTTGGGCGCCGTCCCAGCGGATCGCATCGCGCCAGCTCTGCTCGAAAGAGGACTCGGCTAAGTCCTCTACCGACTCGCGCAGGTTGAACAGCTGGCGGTAGATCGAGTCGTAGAGTTTCGGTTTGTTGGTCATATTGTTGATAGGTCCTTCCTGTAGAAAATCTCGGAACACGCATGAAGCAGGCTTCCATGAGTAATATGATAGCACATAAAACGAATAAATAACAACTTCATATCGATTCCAATCGAATGTGAGACCCAAGAGGCAATCCGCACTCGGTGCCTGCCGCGTGCCGGCAAGGAGTCGAAGCTAGGAGGACCGATGCGCCCTGCCTGCGAGACGAGCAAAGTGCGAGCGCCGCTTGTTGCCCCAGTACGCAGCCGGTGGTTGCGCCGCCCGCCGACGGAAGTCATTAATCGGGATCCGCCAGGACCTCGCTGCGTCTTCGAGGAGGCTTGGGCCCCTAGCTCCGGGGACTGTCGCCAGTCTCAGGCTATGCGATTCCTGACGGGGCCGCGTGCCGCACCTTCGCCCCGGACCACTGGCACTCGAAGGTCGCTGTTCCGGAATTGCCAACGCTGGCCACAGCCGCCTCGGACCAACCTCCGGTCCAAGACGTCAGTAGCCGAGATAGACCGTCTTGTAGTCGGTGTAGAAGTCCAGCGCGACCGGCCCCTGCTCCTTCGGCCCAAAGCTTGATTCCTTAGAACCGCCGAACGGCAGTTGGTACTCCACTCCGGCGCTAGGCAGGTTGACCGTGATCAGGCCGGCCTCGATACGGTTGACGTACTCGAAGATCCGCGAGACATCCTTGGTCTGGATCGACGCGGAGAGCCCGAATTCCGTCTTGTTCGCGATCCGCATGCAGTCCTCGAAGTTGGCCGCTCTCATAACGCCCAGGACTGGGCCGAAAACCTCTTCCTGTGCAATGCGCATGCCTTCGGTAACTCCGCTGAATACGGTCGGCTCGAAGAAGAAGCCCTTGGCGTACTCGCCCTCCGAAAGCACGTGTCCGCCGCACTCGAGCTTCGCGCCTTCCTTCTCGGCGATCCGGCAGTAGCTCTCGTTCGTGTCCAGCTGATCTTGGTCGATCGCCGGGCCGATCTGGACGCCCGCCTCGAGGCCGTCGCCTACGCGCAGGGCCCGCGCGGCCTCGACAGTGCGGGCGAGGAACTCGTCATGGATCGCGTCTTCCACGATCACCCTGCTGGTGGCCGTGCATTTCTGCCCGGTCGAGAACATAGCGGCGTTGATCGTGTTCGCCACCGCCTTGTCGAGATCTGCGTCGGCCAGCACGATCGTGGGATTCTTCCCTCCCATCTCGAGTTGGATCCGGATCCGGCGCGCCGACGCCTGCGCGTGCAGCGCCTGGCCGACCGGAACCGAACCCGTGAAGGAGACGGCCTTGACCGGCTCGGCATGCACCATCGCGTCGCCCACCTCGCCGCCCGATCCGCACATCAGGTTGACCACGCCCTTGGGGATACCAGCCTCGTGGCAGGCCTCGGCGATCCGCCAGGCGCTCAGCGGCGACGCAGTGGCCGGCTTGACCAGGACCGTGTTGCCGGCCACCAGCGCAGGAGCCAGCTTCCAGGCCGGGATGGCGCTCGGGAAATTCCACGGGTTGATCTGTGCCACGACCCCGAGGGGACGCCGCACGGCGTACATGAACACCCGGTCGCGCTCGGACGGCACCTGGATGCCGGGAATGCGCGAGCCCTCGCCGGCGAAGTACCGGAAGATGTTGATTGACCGCATCGTCTCGCCCTTGGCTTCCGGGACGGTCTTGCCCTCCTCGCGGGTCATCTCGCGCGCAAGGGAGTCCAGATTGCGCTCGAGGATGTCGGCCACCTTGTACAGGTACGCCCCCCGCGCGGGCCCGGTCATCGACGACCAGCCCGGGAACGCGTCCAGCGCCGCCTGCGCCGCGACATTGACATCGGCTTGGTTCGCCTTGCAGAACAGGCCGACGCAGTCGTCTGTGTTGGCCGGGTTGAGGTTCTCGAACTTACGGTCGGACCCGACCCACTCGCCATCGATGTAGTTCGGAAACGTTCTTGGCTCGCTCACTGGGTTACCTCCGGGCTCCGCCGCGGATGAATTCGCGTTCAGCCGGCCCGTGCCCCCCATCATCGCATGCGCCACTCGGGGGCGATGGGCACGGCTCGCGAGGCGGGATCCTGGGGCCAGCGTGCGCCTCCGGGTCTCCGGGAACGGCCCGGGCGGCTCCTTGGGACCCAACCGATACACTGGCAGGAAATGACCAAGCCATCGTCTCCGAGCATCGCCCTGATCACCGGGGCATCCCTGGGAATTGGCGCTGCCACTGCAGTTGAGCTGGCCCGGCGCGGCTCAGCAGTGGCCGTGCACTACCGTGGCAGCGAGCGCGAGGCGGCCGCCGTCGTCGCGTCCATCGAGCAAGCCGGGGGCGTGGCCCATATGTTCCAGGCGGACCTTCGCGAGCCGGACCAGTGCCACAGCCTCGTTGATGGGGTGCTCAGCCGGTTCGGGCGGATTGACACGCTGGTCAACAACGCCGGCTCGCTCATCGGCCGCCGCAGCCTGGCGGAAATTGACCCGGACTTCTGGAACCAGGTGATCGGCCTCAACCTGGCGAGCGTGCTCTGGGTGACCCAGGCAGTGGCGGCGGACATGCGGCGGCGGGGCTCGGGTGCGATCATCAACCTCGGGTCGATCGCCGGCCATAACGGCGGCGGCCCGGGGGCGGTCTTGTACGCCACTGCCAAGGCGGGCGTGACGGCCATGACAAAGGGTCTGGCGAAAGAACTGATCCGGGACGGGATTCGCGTGAACGCGGTGAATCCGGGCGTAATCCTCACGCCGTTCCACGAGCGGTTCTCGAGCGCCAAGAGAATGGACGAGATGGTCGCTCAGATCCCGCAGGGAAGGGCGGGGACGTCGGAGGAGGTTGCGAGCGTTATCGCCTTTCTCGCAAGTCCCGCCGCGTCCCATGTTGTCGGCGAGTCGATCGAGGTCAACGGGGGGATGCTCATGGTCTAGCTGGGAGGCGCTGGGCATCGAGACCGGCTGCGGGTCAGGCCTTGGACCGCATGTACGCGTCCCGGCTCGTCTCGGACTCGAAGTAGTGCACGGTGTTGCCGACCTTGGCCCGCACCGCGTGCGCCGGATCGATATAGGTTCCGGTCTGCGGATCCTGGACAAGCTTCCTGCTTCCTTGCGGTTCCTTGTCCTTCTTCTCCGGGGCTGGCTCCCCCGGTCTCATCGTGCGAGCGACAACCCGCCCGATCTCCCGAATGACGTTGCGTACGATCGCGAGGCCGATGACCCCGAGCACTAGGAGCAAGAAGTTCCGCAACACCGTGGTTTGGCCTCCCCGCCATCAGGAAGGGCGCTTGGCCTGCGCCAAGCGCCTTTCGGTATCCCCTCGTGGCCGCGGGCCCGCTTGCCCGCGACTGGCAGCTACTTCTTCCGCCTCTTCTTGGGCTGCTCGAACGTGGTCTCGAGAGTGGTGCTCAGGCTCTGGACCATCGCCTGGGCGCTCGCGGCGTAAGGCCCCGAAGGCTCGAGGTCCAGGTACTTCTGGTACGCCTCGACCGTGCCGGGTGCCGGTACCACGCTGCCGTCTTCGTTCATCTTTGCCGTGCCGACCAATACGGTCGCCAGCTGGTAGTAGGCATTGGCGAAGTTGGGCGCAACCTCCGTGGCCTTCGTGAACGCGTCGATCGCGCCCTGGGTGTTGCCGGTGTTGACCATCACCGCGCCGAGGTTGAAGTAGTAGGTGCCGGCGTTCTCGGGCGAGAGCTGGGCGGCCGTTTCCAGTTCCTTCGTGCCTTCCTCGAGACGCTGCAGCCGGATCAGCAGCAGACCCAGGTTGTTGTGGTAGGCCGCGTCCGGCTTCAGCGTGATGGCCTGGCGGTAGGCGCTGATCGCGTCCTCCCCGACCTGGTCGCGCTCCGCGCCGGTCTTGCTGGTCACGAGGCCGCTGAGCGCCTCTGCCAGATTGCCCCAGATCACGTCCTGCTCGGCGTCGATCTCTGCCGCTGCCTTGAAGTGCTGGACCGCGACCTCGAAGTCCTCCAGGCGCTTGGCCTCCATGCCCGCGTTGAATTCCTCGTTCAGCTTCTTGTTCTTGCTGATCTGCTGCTGGCGAGCCTTGAGCGCCCTCTCGTACGCCTTGCGCTGTTCGTCGCTCATCGCCGCCAGCTGGTCCTTGGTCGGCCCGGCACCGGAATTTGCGGCTTGCTGATCCCGCTGGATCTCCCCCAGGTCGAAATCGAGCGGCTTGTCGTCGCCCATTTTCACCGGGTACCCGCTGATTCTGTTAACTTCCTTGCCGTCAATCTCCAGACGTACGACATACTGCCCCAGGGGCAGGCCGGCGTGGAAATAGTTGCCGCGCTTGTTGGTCTTGACCTTGTAGTTTCCGCGGACGCCGACGCGCTCGATGTAGACCATGGCGTCCCTGACGCCCTGGCCGTTCGCGTCGATGACCTTCCCGCGCACAGAACCCACTTGGGCGACGGCGCTGGTCGCTGCGAGCAAGGCGACGGCGAGGCTCGCGAGGATGAGATTGGGAATCACTCTGGATGGCATAACTGGGGCCTCCTTTCGACTGGCACCCGAAACGATACCGTAAGGATACCTTAGAGTGAGAGTGGCGGTCGCGCAAGTGACACCTCCGCGCTGATTTTTTTGCTGTTCGCTAACTCGGGAGCGACACGAGGCCCCGCCGCCAGGAGCAAGCGCAGTGAGACCCCCGGAAAGTTGTAGCCCGGATGCCGCCGGAGGCGCCGGGCTCTCTTCGGAGGCGTTCCGGCGCGCGGGCCACGACTTGGTCGATTGGATCGCCGACTATGTCGCGCATCCCGCGCCCGGTCGCGTCTTCCCGGACGTGGAGCCGGGAAGCTTGGTCGACAAGCTGGACCTTGCGCCTCCCGCCGCGGGGACGGACCCGTCCGAACTGCTCGCCGAGTTCGAGCGCGACATCCTGCCACACGCCGTGCATTGGAATCATCCGGGCTTCATGGCGTACTTCGCCGCGGCAGGCTCCCCTCCCGGTGTGCTTGGCGACCTGCTTTCTGCGGCCCTCAACAATGTCGGCCTGCTTTGGCGTTCCTCCCCGGCCCTGGCCGAGCTCGAGCAGGTCACCGTGAGCTGGCTCGCGCAGCTGCTCGGCCTGCCGCGCGCTTGGTTCGGGATGATGTTCGACTCGGCGTCCATCTCGACCCTTCATGCCGTGATCGCCGCGCGGGAGCGGGCTGCGGCCGCGGCCCGCGCGAGCGGATCGGAACTGGACCTCAACAGGATCGTCATTTACACGTCCGAGCAGGCCCACTCTTCGGTGCACAAGACCGTCGCGGCGCTCGGTCGGGGCCTGGAGGCCTGCCGCACCATACCCTGCGACGACAAGTTCGCCCTGCGCCCGGACGAACTCAGCCGCGCCATCGAGGCGGACCGTCGCGACGGGATGGCACCTGTCGCCGTGGTCGCGACCGTCGGCACCACCGCTTCGACGGCGGTGGACCCTGTCCGTGCCGTCGCCGACATCGCGGCAGAGCACTCGCTGTGGCTGCACGTGGACGCAGCTTACGCGGGCGCGGCGTCGATGCTGCCGGAGCGGCGCCAGCACTTCCTGGGCTGTGAGCGCGCCGACTCCTATGTCGTCAACCCCCACAAATGGCTCTTCGTCCCCATGGACTGCTCGGTCCTCTACACCGCGCGGCCCGACGACTTCCGCAGCGCGCTCTCGCTGACTCCCGAGTACCTGCGCAACCGCAAGCACCCGAGGGCGGTCAATTTCATGGAGTACTCGATCCCGCTGGGACGGCGCTTCCGGGCACTGAAGCTCTGGTACGTGCTCCGGGCGGCTGGCTCCGAGGGCCTCGCCGCAATCCTCCGCGAGCATATCCGCCTCGCCAACCTTCTGGCGGGCTGGGTGAGGGAGACGCACTGCTTCGAACTGCTGGCGCCCGTGACGTTCTCGCTCGTGTGCCTGCGCTACCGGCCGCCGGGTGCAAGCGAGGAGGAGGCGAACGCGGCAAGCGAGCGACTGCTGGCCGCGGTGAACGCGACCGGAGAGTTCTTCCTGTCGCACGCCGTGCTGGCGAACCGATACGCGATCCGCGTCTCTATCGGCCATGTCCAGTCTTCGGAGGAGCACGTGCGGCGCCTCTGGGAACTGCTCGTGTCCCTGTCGGCGGGGAGTGCCCAGCCTGACCCCGAATCGTGAGCGGCCCCTGCATCGGACGGGTGTACAATCCAAGCGGTATGCCAGTGTCCCGGAGAATCCCATCTGCGGCGATCTCGTTCTTGCTGGCAATCGCCGTCGCGGGCATGTGTCCACCAGTCGGACTGGCGACGCTCGATGAGGCTCGCGACCTTGAACGGTCCGGGAATCCGGCGGGCGCGCAGGAGATTCTCGAGGACCTGGCCGCCTCGTCGTCGGAGGACGTGGACGTCCTCACGGCCCACGCTTCGTTCCTGGACCGGTACGGGAAACGGGAGTCGGTCGGCGCCTACGCTGCCGCTCTGCAGGCGGCCGAGGCATCCGAGCCGGGACGCGCGCCCGAGCTTCGGCGCCGCCTGGTCGTCGCAGCGCTGGTGCACGGCGATCATGCAGCTGCTCGCGAGGCTCTCGCGGGGGCGGGCGGGCCGGCCGACCGAGGATGGGACCGAGCCGAGCTGGTTCGCAGCCCGCCGGCGCCTGATGCGTCGGCGGAGACCGTCCCGGTGCCCGGAACCCTGAATTCTTTCCGTCGCATGGCGGCCCTCTCCACCGACATGCAGGTCGTCGAGACACTGCCTTCGCTGGGGCGGACGATCTTCACCGGCGGATACCACGCGTCGCGCGGGAGCGGGACCCTCGAGCCGACCGAGTACCTCAAGCTCCTAAAGCAGTACCTGACACAGGCAAGGGAGCTCGAGGCGTTCGCCGGCAGCGACAACACGATCGACATCGTCGAGTGCGAGTCGTCCGAGACCGCGCAGCTGCTCAAGATCATCGGCTACCGCCTGCGCGGCGAGTGCGGGCCGCAGGCTGTCCTCGAGACCGTGAATCCCTCGCGGGCGTTCCTCGCCATCGACTCCGCCTTCCCGCTGGCCGACCTCGAGCTGGCCTTCCGGCGCGGCGAGGAGTTCCATTACAAGTTCGGCCCCACCCTCCTGCCCGTGCTGTTCGGGCGCGACTACTGGCTCGGCGCGATGAAGAGCCGGGAAGGGGACTTCGTGGACGGGTTCATCGACGACCCGGCCCTCGCCCGGCTCTACGTGGCGATGTACAACCTGCACCGGCCTACCGCGCTGGCCCTGAAGGAGACCGCTCCGGTCGACCGGCTGAAGGACTACGCTCCGGTGCTGGACTTCTTCGGTGCGATGTTCGAAGTCCGGGACGGTGCCGCACGGGTGCCCGGAGGGGCCCGCGCCGCCCCGGCATGGGAGGATCTGGCGGGCGTCGGAACCGAGCGGGGCGGGCAGTTCTTCCAGCGGCTGATCGAGCTCGACGACGGCTGGCTGGCTGCCTTCTACGACGCGGTAGCCCGTGTCCAGGGAGAGGCCGCGAGAGCGTACTTTCTTGATCCCGGGCGGATCGAGCGATTCTACGCAGCCGTCCGGGGCCGGGTGACGAGCCCCGGTCCTGCCCGCCCGATCTTCCGGGCCAGCGCGGACCTGCTGCTGCTTTCCTCGCGGCTCCGGTTCGGTGCCGGCGGCCAGCCCCACATACCCGGCGGCGTGGGCCCCTGGAGGGACCTCTTCGTCAAGCACCCGCACGGCAAGTACGACGGCAAGCTCACCGAGTCCGCCGTCGGCTGGAACGACGCGGACGACGTGATCGAGGCAATGTTCGCGCTCTGCCGCAAGGCCATCGAGAACGAGCCTCTCCGGATATTCCTGGCAATCTCCAACATGGAGCGGCACCGCGCGACGCCGCTCTCTGCCGAGGCCGTCGAGCGGCTCATCCGCGCCTATCCCGAGCACGGAGAGCAGTTCGCCCTCTACAACGACTCGCCGGACGTGTCGGAGTCCACGATCGGGGCCCACCTCGACACGATGGCTCGCCTCGACCGGATCGGAAACGCACTGCGCCGGGCCGACGTTACCGGCCTGCTGCAGGCGCATCTCGCGATCTGGCAGGCCCTCCGGCGCAATGGCGCCATTCCGGACGACAAGGCGGACTCCTCCCTGCTGGCGGTGCTGTCGGCAGCGAGCGGAGCCGGCGACCAGCAGGGCGTGTTCGAGGCCGGTCGCGACGGCGTCTTCGCCCTGCTCGAGGCCGCCGGCCGTGATCCAGGCGACTCTCCCCAGGACGCCCTTGTCGACCTGCTGGTGGGTACGGCGGGGCCCGGCGAGCAAGAGGAGCGGCAGCAGGTCCTGGACCGAATCAACCAGCTCATGGCGCTCCAGCGCCTGGTGCCGCTGGAGACGCTGTTCGATCTCGCGGACCACCTCGAGCGCGTGTCGAGGGGCGAGGAGTTCAACATCGCCATGGCGAACCGCCTGTCGGAGAGCATCTCGGACATCCGCCTGCCGCGATCCCTGCTCTCGGTCGAGGAGTCGAACGCCATGGCCCGCGGCCACTGGGTGGAGCGGCACATCCAGGGCCAGCGCAACCTCAACCTGCGGCGGGCCGTGGACCGCGCGCAGGGCAGGCCGAGCCGCTTGCTGGCCATCCGCGGCGAGCTGGCGCCCATCCTCAGGGACACGCTTGTCGGGATTGTCTATGCCCTGTACTCGCCACCGGGCGCCGAGCTGATCCGGGCCAATCCCCTCTTCGTTCGCAGCCACGACTTCCTGGGTCCCGAGGGCAAGTTCAGCTGGTCGCGCACCAGGCTGCAGTCGACAGGCTGGCCGAGCAGCGGAGGCGGCCGGCTGGTGGGCTCGCTCATGTCGCTGCCCTACGAGCTAGCCTCGGCGGAGCAGAACTTCATGATCCCGACCCAGCGGCAGGCCCTGATCTGGCAGGACCTTGCACCGCAGATGCTGCTCGGTGCGACCCTCCGTCGCTGGTGGGGCATGGAGCCCGCGGACCTGCATTACGTCGGGCTGCACCTGCGGATGGCCAAGGCGGTCCTCGCCCAATCCGCCCTGGATTCAGGGCTGGCCGGTCCGGTGCGGGCCCGCCTGCTGCGTCGAATGGAGCCGTCGCGCGTCTGGCGCATGGAGGACGCTTTCCGTCGAGGGCGGGTGCACGAGGGTCTCGACATTCCAACGCCGGCCGAGCTGTTCGACCTCGCGCACCGTCTGCGGGAGGCGGGCGGGCCTGCAGTGGCCGGGGCCGGCGAGCCGTTTCTGTCAGAGATCGCCGGGCTGGAAGCTCGCGACGCGGAGCGCTTCAGCGAGGCAAGGATCGCGGGCCTGTTCGGCATGCCGCACCCGCGACTCGCGCACTCCTATCGCCTCGAGCTGCTCAACGTTCCGCTCTTCCCGACGCTCATGGGATACTCCAGCCGCATCCTCGCGGAGAGCTGGGAGTCCAACAACCTGTTCTGGGCGGCTCTGGCCGACGAGCTGCACGTCGAGCCGGTGCAGATGAACCTGCTCGTTCCGCAATGGACCCAGCGCACGCTGGAGCGGATCTTCGCCACGCACCTCGACGACTGGCCGGCCCTGTGGCGCTCCCTGCGGATGATCGCCCAGCAGGTGCGGGACCGGTCCGCGCCACCAGCGGAGAGCGAGGCGACCGAGGCCGCTGCGCGGAGCGCTTCGGGAGGCTGACCCGCGCGCCGGAGTCGGTATTTGGGAGCCGATCAATCGAAGGAGGCAAGATTTCGTGAGAAACAGGTCACTGGCGGACAGGTCATCCGGCGGAATGCTGGCCGGAACGGTCCTCGCGCTCGGCATGCTGGCGTCGTCGCTTCCCGGTCAGGTGCCCGGCTTGCTGGACGAGCCCGCCGCCCTGTTCGAGGTCGAGGTCGACCTGGTCATGCTGAATATCGCCGTCACCGACCAGCGCGGGCGGTACATCCGGGGCCTGGCGCCCGAGAGCTTCCGAATCACCGAGGACGGCATCCAGCAGAGCATCGCCTCGTTCGGCGAGGGCAATGCGGCGCCCCGCAGGATCACCACGACTGGCTTGCGACCGCTGGCGGGCTCCCCCGAGGCGGAGACGCAGCTGCAGCTCCCCGAGGCGATCGAGGGGCAGCTGGTCGGCACGAACGTTTTCGTGCTCTTCGATACCAGCAATTTCATGTACCGCAGCCTCGTCTATGCCGAGGACGCGATCGCCGACTTCATCCGGGGCCTGGACAAGGCGGATTCCGTGGCCGTGTACTCCTTCAGCCGGAACCTGACCCGTCACGCCTCGCTTTCTCCCGAGCACGACGATGCCCTGCGGGGCTTGCGCCGGTCCGTGGCGGGCGACGAGACCGCGCTGTACAACTGCCTGCTGCTGACGCTTCGGGATGCGGCGCAGGTGTCCGGCCGCAAGGTGATCATCGTCTTCTCGAACGGGCCGGACAACGCCAGCGCGGTCTCGCCCGACGACGTGGGCGCCATTGCCGAGGACGAAGGCGTGCCGATCTACGTCATCAGCACGCGCGAGCTCAACCGCGACCCGATCTCGAGCAACGCCTTCCGCCGCATCACCCAGCGCACCGGCGGCAAGGCTTACTTCGCCAAGACCTGGCAGAGACAGTCCGAGGCGTTCGTCGAGATCCGGGAGGAACTCGACAGCTCCTACACGCTCACGTACTACCCGCAGCCGAATCCCAACCGCGGCTGGCGCAGCATCGAGGTCGAGCTGACAGCCCCGGAACAGAGGCGATACAGGATCCGGACGCGCGCCGGGTACCGGCCCAAGCTATAGCCACAACCCGGTCCGCCTCGCCCGGGAGAGCGGCGCATGTCCCTAGCCGTCCTACGGAAGCTGCGCGATCACGGGCACGCCGCTTACTTGGTCGGCGGCTGCGTCCGCGACCGCCTGCTCGGCCGACCGGTGAAGGACAGGGACGTTACCACCAGCGCTAGGCCCGAGGAGGTCCTGGCGCTCTTCCCCGGCGCCCGCCTTGTCGGCGAGAGATTCGGTGTCGTCGCGGTAAGGAACGCTGACGGGCTGACCGAGGTTGCGACGTTTCGCGAGGACTTCGGCTACGGTGACGGCCGCCGTCCGGACCGGGTGGTGTTCACGTCGGACCCGGAAGTCGATGTCCGTCGCAGGGACTTCACGGTCAACGGGATCCTCTATGATCCGCTGGCCGACAGGCGCCTCGACTACGTCGGGGGCGTCGACGACCTCCGGCTGCGGCTCTTGCGGGCGATCGGAGACCCTGCGGTCCGGTTCCGGGAGGACCGGCTGCGGATGCTCCGTGGGGTCCGGCTCGCCGCGAGCCTGGGATTCGACATCGAGTCCCGCACTCTGGCCGCCATCCAGGACCAGGCGGTCGAGATTGCCTCGGTGGCGCCCGAGCGAGTGCGGGAGGAACTGACCCGGATCCTCACGGAAGGCGGCGCGGCCCGCGGATTCGAGATCCTCGACCTCAGCGGCCTACTCGCGGAGGTGCTGCCGGAGGTCAAGGCCCTGCAAGGAGTCGAGCAGCCGCCAG
Source organism: Bryobacterales bacterium (assembly GCA_965263255.1). Taxonomy (GTDB): domain Bacteria; phylum Acidobacteriota; class Terriglobia; order Bryobacterales; family UBA6623; genus VXMF01. The sequence continues at coordinate 2,322,081 of CBDHHA010000008.1, read as the reverse complement.
AATTCCACCCTGAGGGCGACGTGTGGGCGCACACCTTGCTCATGCTGGACGAGCTGGAGGATCCTTCCCCCCCTCTCGCCTGGGGCGTGCTCCTGCACGACATCGGCAAGCCCGGGACATTCGTCCGCGCGGACCGCATCCGCTTCCACGGCCACGTGGATCTGGGCGTCGAAATCGCCGGAGGGATCTGCTCCCGGCTTCGGTTCTCGAACGCGGACACGGCCCGCATTCTCGCTCTCGTGCGGAACCACATGAAGTTCATGGCGGTCCGGCAGATGCGGCGCGCGCGTTTGCGGGGATTCGTCACCCAGCCCCACTTCGAGGACCATCTCGAGTTGCATCGGGCCGACTGCCTGAGCAGCCACGGGAGGCTGGACAACTACGAGTTCGCGCGCGAGGCCCACGGGCAGGCCATCGACGAGGAGCCGGCCGAGAGGCTGCTCACCGGGCGCGACCTCATTGCCGCGGGCTACCCGCCAGGACCGGCATTCGGCGAGATCCTGGCTGCTGTGGAGGAATGCCGGCTGGACGGCGAGATCGCCGACCGGGAGGAGGCGCTCCGGTTTGTCAGGAGCCGGTTTCCCGCGGAGGCCCTATGACTTCTTGCGGTCCGCCAGGCACTGGTCGACCGACCAAGCGCCCGAGCCGTTGGCCCAGAGGAAGAGGAACACGAAGCAGTACAGCGCAGCGAGCTCGCCGCCGTTCAGCAGCGGCAGGAAGGCCCTCGTGCCGTGAGCCATGAAGTACGCCGCCGCCATCAGCCCCGAGCAAAGGAACGCCACCCAGCGGGTCCGGAATCCGACCAGGACCAGCGTGCCGCCGACCAGCTCGATGACAGCCGCGATCAAGGGCAGGGTGCCCTCCCGCGGTCCCATCTCGCCCAGTCCGAACAGCTTTTGGTAGCCGTGAGGGATGAACAGGAAACCGGTCATGATGCGCAGGAGCGCATAGGTGGCCTTGGGGCAATCGCACTTCATTCGAGTGTCCTTTCTCGCGGCGCCGTTGGATTGAGGCAGGCTACAGGTCGAGGAGCCGGTCGACGCGCTGGCCCAGGTCCATCAGGTAATCGCGGTCTCCGCCGCGCAGTTCCACGGTCGCCTCGGCATTGTAGCCCACGTCAGCGAACGCCTTCCTGACGGCAGGCCAGTCGACGTCCCCGTCGCCTAGGTTCACGAAGCCTTCGCGGCGGCTGTAGTCCTTCAAGTGCACCTTGACGATCCGGCTTCCGAGCTCGTAGATCCAGTGCTCGGGGACGGCGTAGTGCACGATGTTGCCGACATCGAAGTACGCCCGGATCATCGGGTGGTTGAATTCGTCAATGTACTGGCGGAAGTCACGCGCCGTGAGAAGGAACTTGTTCCAGACATCCTCCACCGCGATCACCACGTCGTGCTGCTCCGCAAGGGGGATCAGCTTGCGGATCTCCCGCTGGGAACGTTCCCAGGCCTGCTCGTACGTCGTGTCCGCGCGCACCACCGCGGGCACGAGCAGGACAGCGTCGGCGCCGAATAGCTCGGCCTGTCGCAGGGAGGCGCGCATGCCTTCGACGCAAGCCTCGACATCGGCAGTGTCCGGGCTCGAGAGCGGGTGCCGCCAGTGGGTCTGGTTCATCACCGAGTGAATGCGCAGGCCTGCCTTCTGCGCCGCGTCATGGATCCGCTCCGCCTCGGCTTGATCCGCGGCTGTCCGGACCTCCATCGCCGTGAAGCCGGTCTCCAGGGCAAGCTTGAACCGGTCCACCAGCGGCAGCTCCTGGGGGAGCATGGAGTCGATGACGGCCCGTTCGATCTTGCCGTCCGCTGCCGGCAGGCAGCGGGCCGCGAAAGCGGCGGCAGCGGTGAGCATCCATTCGCGACGGTGCATTCCTTGTAGGTTGCGGCATGGGGCCTGGCATGTCAAGGCTGCGCGCTGGCCTGACATGTCCGGGCCGCCCGACTGTGGTAGAACGGTTCGGGCGAAGCGACGGAAGCCGGGGGAGGGTGCTCAGTTTGGCTGTAGAGCAATTCGACGTCATTGTTGTCGGCAGCGGGCCGGGCGGCGGCATTGCCACCTATGCCCTCGCGACCGCCGGACTGCGGGTGGCCCTGGTGGAGGCTGGTCCGAGGCTCACGGCGGGGGTCGACTACAACGGGCATCACTGGCCGTACGAATACCGCGACCGAATCGCTCCGAACTTCTGGCGCGACAACTTCCTGCGCGGGCATTTCACGCCGGTCGGCGACCGGCCCGGCCACGGCCAGATTCGGGCGCTGGGAGGGCGGTCGGTCTGCTGGGCGGGGCACTCCCTTCGCTTCGGCCCCAAGGACTTCGAGGCGTGGCCGGTCTCGTACGAGGAGGTCGCGCCGTACTACAGCAAGGCGGAGCTGCTCATGGGCGTGTACGGGAATCGCGACGGCCTCTCCAACATGCCCGACGGCGAGTTCCTCAAGGGCGTCCCGCTGCGCTGCCCCGAGGAACGGCTCCGTCTCGGCGTCGAGCGCCTCGCCGGGCGCGGCGCCAGGATGGCGTTCGTTGCCCAGCGCAAGGCGATGCTGACCGAGGTTCCCGCCAAGCCGGAATGGAAGCATCGCCAGAAATGCCACTACTGCGGACACTGCTCCGGCTGTGCAGTCGACGCGAAGTACACCTCGGTGAACACCCCGATCGCTCTTGCCGAGGACACCGGCAATCTTGCGATCCTTACCGAGTCCATGGCCACCAGGGTCCGTCTCTCGGCGGACGGCGCCGGCGTGGCAGGGATCGAATACAAGTCGGCTGACGGGGAAACGCACGAGCTCGATGCGAGCGCCGTCGTGCTGTCCTGCAGCGCCGTGGAGACGGCCCGGCTATTGCTGATCTCCGAGATTGCGAACTCCAGCGGGCAGGTGGGCAGGAACCTGACCAGCCACTTCGGCGTGACGGTGCGCGGGTTCTTCCCGCAAGTGCTGGACCGTGACGCGTCGAACGACGACGGGACCGGCTACTACCACTCGCTGCTGACCGGGCTGTACTGGGACGAGCCGAGTCCGAATTTCGAGGGCACCTACCAGGTGCAGTGCGGCGCCGGAGTCACCTCGCACCGCCGGGTCATCCGATCCGCTCCCGGCTACGGCAGGGCGCTCAAGAAGCGCCTGCGGGAGTGGAACGTCGGCCATGCCGGGATGAACATGCAGGGCACGACGCTCATTTCGAGCAACAAGTTCGTCGACCTGGACCCTGGCCGGGCCGACGCGTTCGGAATGCCTCTCCCGCGCGTGCACCTGCATTACGACGATTCCGACCTGGCGATGGCGCAGGACATGGTGGAGAAATGCGAGGAGATCATCCGGGCCGGCGACGGCGAAGTGATCGACACGCCCGGCACGGTCCGCGTCGAAGACTTGGTCATCGACCTGAATCACTGGGTCGGCACGACGAGGATGGGGACTGATCCGAAATCCTCCGTGGTCGACCCGACCGGGCGGTCCCACGACCTTCCCAACCTGTTTGTCGCGGACGCTTCGGTGTTCCCGGCCTACCCGGAAAAGAACCCGACCCTGACCAACATCGCGCTCTCGTGGCGCACGGCCGACGGAATCGCCGAGCGATTCCGTCGCAGCGAACTGGGGTGAGTGCACCGATGGAACGCAGGACGATACTGAAGCTTGCCGCAGCCGGCGTGCTGCCGGGGTCAGCCAGCCTGGTGCAGATCGCCTGCAGCCAGGACGGCTACTCGCCGGAGTTCTTCTCGCGTTCGCAACTCGAACTGCTCGACTCGCTGGCCGACGTGATTCTCCCCGCAGACGATCACTCTCCCGGAGCCAGGGCAGCGAAGGTCGCCCGCTACATCGATGTCGTCGTTGCTGATGGCACGGATCAGGACCGGCAGCGATGGCTTGCCGGGCTGGACGCGGTGTCGCGCCTGGCGGAGGACCGCTTCGGACAGGGATTCGCCGAATGCGATGCGGGCCAGCAGGACGAAATCGTGGCCGGAATGGCCCGCGGCGAGGACAGTCCCCAGAGCGATGCGGACCGGTTCTTCGTGCTCATGAAGCGCGCGACCATCGACGGGTACTACACGTCGCAGGTGGGAATCCACGACGAACTCGGCTATCGAGGCAATACCGCCGTGGACGAGTTCCCCGGCTGCACGCACAACGAGCATGGCTAGGGTCCGACGCGTCCGCAATCCGGCCGGCAGTCCGTCCTGACCCCTTCGCCCGGACAGGCGCGCGTGCGTAGATTGGCAGGAAAAACGTTCTCGCCGATGTTGTAAACTCTTACCACTGCATTGGCTGGGGGCAGCGCTAGTTGAGTCGGGGCGCTGCCTGCAGGCGGCGGGCCCGTTCGGATCCGCGTGCTCGCTCTGACCCAAGAATGCTGAACCGAAAGAGGATCGCGATCTGGGCCGGGGCCGGGTGCTTGCTCCTAGTGTCCCTGGGGTATCTGCAGTTCCGGTGGATCGGGCAGGTGAACGAGTCGCAGCGACTCGTCGCACGGAATGCCTTGAATCGGTCGCTGCGGCTCTTCCTGGACAAGCTCCGATACGAGACCGGGCTGTTTCTGACCACCTTCCGCTGGGACATCGACCTCGACCGCCCCAGCCGCTTGGATGTCTACACCCGCCGCCACCTGCTGTGGCACGAAGTGTCGGCCCACGGTCCCTTGGTCAAGCGGATTCTCTTCTACGATACCCGGCCGTCCGAGATCGGCGACCTTACCGAGTACATTGGCGAGTCCCGCACGATTCGGGCCGTTCCATGGGGGGACGAGCTGGATCCTCTCCGCCGCCACATTGACGGGTATGCCATGCCGTACGGAAGCGTGCGCACAGCGAGGTGGGCCGCGACGTGGATGTACCACCCGCAATCACGGGCACTGTACCGTCCGATCATGCGGTGGGATCCTTCGTCCCCGAGCAGTCTCAATTCCTTCGTTGTGCAGGGCTATCTGATTGTGCAAGTCGATCTCGACTACGTGCGGGATCGCTTGTTTCCCGACTTGCTAGACGACTCCTTCCGAGGCATGGAAGGGAGTGCCGATTACAGCCTGACGATCGCGGTCAACGGATCCCCGGCGTTCCACTACGAGCCCTCTAGGACCGTCGCAGGCGAAGCTGCTTCGTCCGTGGGCCCTGTGACGCGCTACGAGCTGGTCTCGCCGCCGGATCCCGCTGGACTGGCCCCGCCCGACCGGATCTCGCGCTTGCCGCTGTCGGACGCACCCGTGCCGAACCCGGTCCTGAGAGTTGGCGGCATCCAGAGGGTCAACCTGAGGAATCTGACAGATATTGCGAGACTGGGGCACCGCGCGGACCTCCAGGTCGGCCCGCTGGCGGGCCTCGGCTGGGTGGGGCCGGAAAACCGGGCGGTTTCGTCCGGCGTGCCGCCGGAACAGATCATTGCCCCTACCCGCCTGTTCGTGACGGGGGACAGACCTCATCAAGTCACCGTCGAGGCCAGGCATCTTGGAATTGCGCTGGAAGCGGCGATGAACAGCGAGTACAGGCGATCCCTGGCACTTGGGATGGCCATTCTAGCCCTGCTAGTCGGAGCGATGGCGGCGGTTGCAGTTTCCGCGTGGAATGCGGCGCGGCTCAACGAGCTGCGAATGGAGGCGGCGGCCTCCCAGGCGCATGAATTGCGCACGCCCGTGGCGGGAATCTCTGCGCTCGCGGACAACATGGTGGGCGGGATGCTGGGAACCGGCAATCGGATCATCGAGTACGGGGAACTCATTCGGGGGCTGGCGCGGCGACTCGGCGAGCACGCGGACCGCATGGTTGAGGAGTCTTCGGTGCGATCGATCAAGCAACGCTACTCGCCGAGCATGCTTGACGTGTCGAGCGTCGCGAAGGACGTGGTGGACCGAGCCCGGCCGATGATCGCGGGCGCCGGATTCGAGTCGGAATGCTCTCTCGCGGAAGGGCTGCCCATGGTTCGGGTGGACGAGCAGGTCCTTCGAAAGAGCCTGGGCGACCTCCTGAGCAACGCCGTGAAGTACGGCGAGCCGGGACGCTGGGTGAAGGTCGAGACCGCGGAGGGGAATTCATCCTCCGACAGGGAAGTCCAGATCCGAGTGCACGATCATGGTCCGGGCGTTCCGCCGCAGGAGGCCTCGAAGATATTCGAGCCCTACTACCGGATGGCGAGAGACGCCAGCTCGCCTGTCCCCGGTTCGGGTCTCGGCCTCAAGCTGGTTCGAGACAGGGTCGATCTCATGGGTGGCAGAGTTACCCTCGAGAGCAAGCAGGGTCGCGGCTCCGTGTTCACGATCCACATTCCGGTCGATGCCTGAGCGCCGCCCGCAGCGGCAGCCTCGAGCCGGGAATGCGGCCCGCGCGGGCACTGTGGCGCGGTCAGTACCGCAGCCAGGTTCCACCGAGCGAAACCTGCCCGATGCCCGGCTTGGAGTAGTCGCACACGCCGTCAGGGAAAATGCCCCTTAGCCGGTCGATCTCGTCTGTGCCGAAGGCCTGGGCGTAGTCGCCCGGATCCACCGGCTTCAGCTGGCACTTGAGAATGTCATTCGCCGCCGGGGCGCCCGCCGCCATTCTGGGGTCGCCGCTCGGCGGGTAGAGACTGGCGCAGCCCCCAGGACCGCTGCTAGCGAGATTGTCCGGAATCCGCTCGCCGTCGGCAGACCAGCAGGAACTGTCAAGCCCGGACGGCCTGCTGCGCGCGACCCTTTCCGCGGGATCGCCCCCTGATTCGTCCGCCGCCACTGCATCCAGCCATTGGTCCATGACCGCTACCAGGTCGAGGGTGCGCGGGGGCTTGGTCAGTGCGATTCGGTTTGCCGTCCCTCCGTTGGAACGCTTCAGCCGGGCATCCATGATGAATGTGCGCACTCGATCGTGGATGTTTCCGCTCGGGTCCCGGTAGCCCCGGGTGTCGATGATGGGAATCGATCCGAGCGAGCCGCCTGCTTGGTTCACGCGACCGGCGCTGTACAGGATTCGGAGCGCTTCGGGGCTGGCGGTGGTGCGCTCCGGGACGAGGTTGGCGTCGGCGTCGTATCCGCCGACTCTTGCATTCAGGTCGAGGAACTGCTCGGCGGTGATCAGGCCCCCGTTAAACGCACGCAGGCCGTACTGGACTCCCACATTGTCGATGCCCTGGCGGGCCAGGCCGGTCGTCGGCTCCCGCCCGACCAGGTTGACCATGTTGTCGTACAGGCCGCAGCGCACTCCGGACGGCCTCCGCTCCGGATGGTACACGCGCTCGTCCCCGACTCCCGGCGCGCAGCTGCCGGGCTGGATCAGGGCGGGCGCATACGACCTCATCCAGCTCTCGCAGGTGCTCCAACTGGCGAATCCGGAGACGGCCCGCTTCTGCTCGGCGCTCCATTCGTGAGCGCTGGTGTCGAAAGCCTTCGCCAGAAGCGGGCAGTCTGTCACCGGCGGGACGAGGGTGACCGTGTCCGGATAGCTCTCGCCGGGGATGATCCCGTCCAGCAGGCCCGGATAGTTCTGGGCGATCAGGAACTGCTGCATGGACCCGCCGGACCCGCCCGCTCCTATCGTGTGCACGGGCACGCCGAAGCTCTCGATGAAGTGCTCCTTGACCATCATCATCGTCTCTGCCGAGATTACGTCGTTGCAGTTGTTGCCGAACACGTTCAACGAGGAGACTGCGACCGCGTATCCCTTGCCGAGCGAGGTTTCGTCACCCAGCACGGAACGCGTCGCCCCCTGACGGAACCCGGAACGGCATCCCCCGCCGAACCGGAAGACGAGCCGGCCGTTCCAGCCGGCGCCTCGCTGCCACGGGTCCGGCAGGGATTGAGCTGGATCGTGCAGGAACGCGATCTGGTAGATCGCGCGGTTGATCGTCCCGGTCTCCACCCGGACGATGAACGGCACTTCTAGGCCCTCCGAGGTCGTCGCGATCGCGATACCCGACGGTCGCGCGGCTGCTGGATCCAGGGGCTTGAAGCCCGGCGGGATTCCGGAACGGGCGTTGCGCTGTGCCGTCGGGCTGACCGTCTCCGTGGATCGATAGAAGTGTTCCACGCGCGTCTCGATGCTGCAGTGCTTGTCAGTCGGCGGTCCCAGGCCCGCCCGCTCGGTCTCGCAGACGAACGGCTCTTGGTGCGGTCCGGAAATCACCGGTCCGGTACGGGGATGGTTGAGCAGCGCGATGCGAGCGGACTTCTTGCCGTCTGCCGCCTCCAGCGTGTTGGTCCCAAGTTGCAGGCCGTCGAGCAATGCGATCTGGCTTGCGGATCCCGCAGGCTGGCGGAATGCATGCGTCACCTCACGACCGTTCACCGTGGCCTGCAGCGAGTCACGGGTCACGCCCGAGACTTCGATCAGCGCGTTACCTCCTGTCACCATGTCCGCCCGACTCGACAAGACCGCGATTTCGACGCCGGCTGCAGTTCCGGTAGCCGAGACCAAGCAGCAGAAGATGATCGCAATGCGCATTCCCGTACTCCCCATTCGCGCGCGGGACGCCGCAGCGACCGGTGCGCACGCGACGCCATCATAGCGCCGCTCCTTGACGCTTGATTTCCCAATGGAGGCCGGGGTGCGATCCCGTCGATGATGCCCGGGCGCCAATGAGTGGTATCCGGAAGCAAAGGCGGCGCGCTCGCGCGCAGATTCCACTTTCGGCGGTTGCCTGCGTCTCGAACGCTTGCGCCGGGAGGTTGGTTCGCAAGGACCTTCCATTCGGCGGCGGCTTCAGCGAACTCGGCAGTCCGCAATGACCGGGGACATGCAGTAGGACCCGAGCGTCAGAGCGGCTCGCCGGACTGTTCTTCCAGAGTCCAGAGTAGTTGACGGGAGGCAATTGTGATAAAATGTCGGAAAGTAGACCGTTTCGTCCGACGATTAGTCACATGCGTGCCGTAGGCCAGAAACTGCAAGGCCAGCTGGCCCTCAAGCTGCTCGGGCAACACGGGACCATGCGTCGCAGTGAACTGAGCAGCGCAGGCGTGCATCCGCAGACTCTCGCCCGGCTCGTCGAGGATGGCTCCCTGAGTCGTGTTGCCCGAGGGCTCTATGAGCTTGCCGACGCCGACATCACGGCGCCGCACGATCTGGCCGTGGTCACGAAGCTAGTGCCAAGAGCGGTAGTCTGCCTCGTCTCGGCCCTCCAGTTCCACGAGCTCACGATGCAAATGCCGAGCCGCGTCTGGGTCTCGATTGGCGCAAAGGCGCGTGAGCCGAAGGTCGAGCATCCGCCGATCCGGGTCGTGCGGTTCGGAACGCAGGCGCTTGCGCTCGGTGTTCAGGTGCACCGCATCGACGGCGTACCGGTGCCGGTATTCGATCCCGCAAAGACCGTAGTCGACTGCTTCCGGTTTCGAAGACACGTCGGTCTCGACGTCGCACTCGAGGGGCTCCACAGCGTCGTACGGTCGGAGAAGGCCAAGCCGGCAGAGATCGTTCAATACGCGCGGGCCCTTCGCATCTGGTCGGTGCTAGGGCCCTACCTCGAGGCGGTGGTTGCCGACGGCGGGTGACACGCGGAAAGCGGCTGCTTCGGCGCGTGCAAGGCTGCAACGCGTGGCGAGGGCGCACCGGGCGGATTCCCAGCGCGTACTGACAAGCCGCTCCGGCCCTGTCGCCCCCTCCGCATTCGCCCTCCAAGCGATTTCCGCGGCGCGCTCCGGGGGCTACTCGGACTGGCCGAAGCAATACAGCCTGCTGCGCGTTCGCACGTAGATTCGCCCGTCTGCAATTGCTGGCGTCGCGAATAACTGATCCCCGAGATCGTTTCCCGCAAGCACCGCCCAATCCTTGCCGGCCCGCAACACGCTCACCACGCCTGCCTCGCTTGCAACGTAAACGCGACCGTCGGCGGCGACCGGCGACGCCCAGTAGGGTCCTGGCGCGTCCGGCAACCGGCCTTGCTTGTAAACCGTCCCTGTCTCCGGATCCAAGCTGGTGACAATGCCGCCGTCCTTCACTAGGTACAGGACGTTGCGGTACAGCAGGGGAGAGGGGACGTTCGGCAGCGCCCTGCGGTAGGTCCACACGACGTTCGAGTCTGTCAGGTCGCCCGTGCCCCCCAGCCGGATCCCCAGCAGGGCATTTCGGGCCGCAAGCCGCGCGCGCGTGTTTTCCCAGTCTCCCGAATCGACGAATCCGTCGCGGTCGAAGTCGAAGTAGCTTCCGAAGCGTGACTGCATGATCGGCAGGAAGGCCTCTTCTCTGGAGAACCGGCCATCGCCGTCAGTGTCGTGCCTGGCGACAGCCTCCGCGAACGGAGGCAGGCTCTCGTTCACCGCATCGCCCGTGGACGACCAGCCGTGGACGTAGAGCATCCTTCCGTCCGTGACCGCGAGCGACTTGACCTCGAAGGCGATCCCGCGGGCCCACCAGAGCAGCTCGCCGGCGTCGAGCGAGTACCCTGCCACCCGGTACGCTCCGGGCACGATCAGTTCCGTCGGGCCAGTGCCGGGCCGGTGCAGGATCGGCGTCGCGTAGCCGCGCGTGTACCCGGGCCGTTGGGTCTTCCAGGCCACCTTCCCGCTGTCGCGATCGACCGCGAGCATGAAGGACCCACGGTCCTGGTCGCAGACAAGGACCACCTTGTCGCCCGCCACGATCGGGGAGGACGCCATGCCCATCCAGTTGTCGAATGGCCCGAGAGGCATCCGCCAGCGCTCGTTGCCGTCGGCATCGTAGGAGAGCAGTCCGTAGTCCGCGAAGAAGACGTAGACGTTCGTCCCGTCGCTGGCCGGGGTGGGGGAGGCAGGGTGGTTAAGGCGGTTGATCTCCGTCGTCCGGCTGCGGGGCGCGACCCGCTGCCACAGGAGTGCGCCGTCCCGCCGCCGCAGGCAGATTGTCAGCAGGGTGTCCCCGTCGCTTCCCGTCAGGAACATGCGCTCGCCGGCCAGTACCGGCGAGGAGTGCCCAGTCGGGAGGGCTGTCGACCACGCAACTGCCTGGTCCTCGCCGAACTCGACAGGCAGCCCGGCTGTGTCGCTGACGCCGGATCCGTTCGGACCGCGGAACTGCAGCCAGTCGGTCGCCGGGAGCGGGGCGGCCGCCGCCAGCAGGGCCACAGCCAGACGGGAACACGCCATCAACGTGCGGACCGGGAGCCGCTCCCGTGTCGCCACTCAATGGTAGTCGAGCGGGCTCGCCTTCCTCTCGCGGGCGGGAGCCTCGCGAGGTACTGGGCGCTCGAAGGCGGGAAGCAGCGCGGGAATAGGGCGGAGCGGGCCGGATTCCGGCCCGCTCCGCCGACGGACTCTAGAACGAGTAGCGCAGGCTCAGCTGCAGGTTCCGGTTCGAGGTCTTCGACGTCACCTTGCCGAAGGTTCCGCTCACCGGGTTCGTGTTGACTCCCGAGAAGTTGGGGTGATTCGGGAAATTGAACATCTCGCACCGCAGGGTCACGGTCTGACCCTCCGACACGGCGAAGTCCTTGAAGATGCCGAGGTTCCAGCTCTGCCGGTTCGGCTGGCGGATGTACTGGTTGCGGTGCTGGCTCCCAGAGAATGTTCCGGCTGCCGGAGCGTTGAACAGGGAGTTGCCGCTCGAGTCGGTTGTACGGAAGAAGTAGACGTTGTCGCCAGCGCCCTCCGAGAACCCGCGCTGGCCGCGCGGCAGCGTCGGGTCACCGCTCACTTCCCAGGGCTGGAACGAGTTGTCGCCGATGCCGGCGTAGTCGCTGTTCCGGCCCACCGTGCGCGGGAACCCGGTCTGGTACTGCATCACTCCGGAGACCGTCCAGCCGCCAACCACTGCCCGGGCAACGGCGTTGCTGGAGTTGCGCATGAGCGGGACCTCGTAGACCCAGTTGAGGACCAAGGCGTTCCTGACGTCGTAGTCGGCAGGGCCCCAGAAGTTCCTGTCGTCGGCGCTGTTCCAGATCCGGTCCCGGCGGTTGTCTGCGTTGTCCCAGGATGCCGAGTAGGTGTAGGCTGCGCCGAAGCTGAGGCCGTCGCTGAAGCGTCGGGTCAGGTTGAGCTGGAGCCCGTTGTACTCGGACCGGGCGGCGTTCTCGCCGAGGATGATGTTCGCGAAGCCCTTGTACGGGCGCAGGTAGTTCGGGTTGACTCCCTCCAGTTCGGGGCGCAGCAGCGTGCCGAGCGGCAGCTGGTTGATGTCACGCACGCGCTCCATGTGTGTCGCGATGCGTCCCACGTAGCCCACTTCGAGGAGTGTCTTGAATCCGACTTCCTGCTGGAACGAGATGTTCCACATGTACGACGCCGGAATCCTGTACACCGGATCCTGGGTCATGAAGAACTGGGGGAAGCCCGTGGCCTCGCCGGCTCCCGGGTCGTCGGCCAGGCCGGCGGACACGGAGACCATGGGCTGGAAGGGCGGGTTGCCCCCCAGGAACACATTGTCCGCGACGCCGGGACGGGCCAGGTAGCGTCCGAGTCCGGCGCGGATGACGCTGCGTTCCGTCATCTTGTAGGCCAAGCCGAAGCGCGGCTGGAACTCCCTGGTCTGGAGCTGGCCCCAGTACTTGCTGCCGCCCGTGAACAGGTGGTCGAACTCCCCGCTGTCGGCAATGCCGACGCGCCCGAACGCCGCGTCAGGCCAGCCCTTGCCGGGTATGCGAACGCCGTTGTAGCGGTCTCCGCTGATCACGTTCCCTGTCCTCGGATCCATGACGGCCGCCCGCGCCGGGTCGTAGCTGGCCGGGTCGAATACCGCCATGTTGCGCCACAGGCTGTAAAAGTAGGGCGTCATGATCGAGTAGCGCACGCCCATCTCGATGCGAAGGTCCGCAGTGGGCTTCCAGGAATCCTGGATGAAGAACTCGCCCATGATTCCGCGGTACGGCGTGTAGGCGCGCTGCCCGATTTCCGCATACGTGGAGAACAGGCCCAGCGCCGCGTTGGCGACTGCCACGCCCGTGGAGGGCGATCCAAGGCGGCGGTCGTCGAAGACGAACCGCCCGTTCTGGTTGTTCGTGCCGCCTGGCACGCCCGCGACGTTGATCTGGTCGAAGTCGTTCTGGCCGGCCCGCTCGAAGCGTCCGCCGAACTTGATCGAGTGGTTGCCGACGATCTTGGTGATGTTGTTCGAGATCTGGTAGATCGGCCCGGACGAGAAGGCCGGGTAGGGCCCGCCGTCCACCCGCCCCATGTTCTGGATGTTGATCGTGGGGATCTTGATCGGGATCTCCTTCCGCTCCGGATAGATGTACGGGTAGTCGATGCCGTACGTCCCGCGGTCGAGCCTGCTGGTGATCGGAACCTCCAGGTAGACCCGGTCATAGCTGATCGAGGCGAGGAACTCGTTGATCAGGGTCGGGGACACCGTCCAGATGTGGTTGGCGGTGTAGGTCCGGTTCGGGCGGTCGATCGTCCGGGTTGCCCGGTCCGTGCCGCCCCGGAACGCCTCCGGCTCGAAGTAGTTGTAGTTCTGGATGCGGAAACGCAGGTTCTGGTTGTCCGCCATGTTGTAGTCGATCGAGATCGTGTCCTTGCGCTGGTCGGCAGGCTGCGGGCGTGTCTGGATGAAGTTGTTCGTGCCCTGCAGGAAGCCCGGCACGGGGTCCGGGTAGGCCGCCAGGAACCCGCGGCCGTTGCGGCTCATCGCGCTCTGGGGAATGATGTTGTTCGCGAAGGGCTGGCCCGTGTCGGGGTCGATGATGTTGCGGACCCTTCCGAAGAACGCGTTGTCGGCCGATAGCAGCTCCGTGAAGTCGCCGTTCCGCATGGCGAGCGATGGGACGGTGATGATGGACGTCCTTTCCCGCCGGCGGGTGACCCACTCCTGGCTCCAGAGCCAGAACATCTTCTTGCGCTCCCTGTTGAAGCGGCCCAGGACCACCGGTCCCGACAGGACGTAGCCGAACTGGTTGAATCGCTCCGCTTGCCGCGGCTGCCCGGCACGGTTCCTCGACCAGGTGTTCGCGTCGAGAGCGTTGTTGCGGAAGTACTCGTAGAAGCTCCCGTGGAACGAGGAACTCCCGCTCTTGGTCACGAACCGGATCTGGCCAGCCATCCCGCGTCCGTACTCGGCGTTGTAGTTCGCCGTCAGCACCTGGATCTCCTGCACGGTCTCGAGGTCGGCCGTGCCGATGCTCGTTCCGTTCGAGCGCGTGCGCATGTTCACCGCCCCGTCGAACGAGATGATGTTGTCCTGCCTGCGGGACCCGTTGATCGACAGCCCCCCGCTCGTTAGCCCGAAGCTGAATCCGCCGATGGAGGCGCCCGACGTGACGCCGGGCTTGAGCAGCGCCAGGAACAGCGGGTTGCGGCCGTTCAGGACGATGTTCTTGATCTGCGTCTCCTCGACGAGGCGTCCGACGGTCGCGGTTTCCGACTGCAGCTGGATTGCCTCCGAGACGACTTCGATCGATTCCGTCACCTCGCCGAGCTCCAGCCGCAGGTCCACCTGCATGGCGATGTTGGAGTCCAGCTTGTTCTGCGTGCTGAGTGTCCGCTTGAAGCCGTCGGACTCAGCCGCCACGGTGTAGTAGCCCGGCGGCAGGGCCAGCGCCACGTAGTAGCCCGACTCGTTCGTCTGGACCTCCCGGGTAAGCTGCGTTGTCTCGTTGGTGATGCTGACCAAGGCTCCCGGGATCACCGAGTCGGTGGCGTCCCGAACGAAGCCTGAGATCTGGGCCGTGTCGGCCTGTCCGAACAGGCTCGAAAGGCTCCCAGAGCAGACCACCACGGCGATCAGCCATCCGATCGTCGTGATTCGTTTCGTGTTCCTCATGTCTCCCCTTTCTTCACTGGGGCCAGAAAGCCCCCTCGCATACTCCCTCGAAGCCGCGTGCCGGCTTGCCTGCGCGCACCTAGAGGATTGACTTATCATATGCCCCTTTCTGGACGATTGCGTTACGGCAGTCGTAAGTTTCTGCAAGGAAGTCCCGTGACCGGGACGCCTGCCCGGGACGGTCGGGTCCGGCGAGAGTGATAGGTTAGTCCCCGGGGCCTCTGAAATGCCCCCGCAGATTGCGGGCTTGCTCGACCAAGCAGCCCCGACTGGAGCTTGTCCTCGATGCCCGATTTCGTCCGCCCGGCCTGGCTGGTGCTTCCCCTGGCACTTGCGTGCGCCACCCCGGCTTACGCGCAGGATCTCGGCCTTCAGCGGCTCCTCGCCGAGCCGATCCTGGCACGCAATCAGCCCGAGATCGAGGCCAAGGTCTTCACTTCGTCCCGCGTGCCCGCTGTCCGGATGCCTATGTCGAAGGGCGAGTGGGAGGAGATCGCCGAGGACACCCGCAGGCGCGTGCTGGAAGAGGTCGTCTTCCGAGGCGAAGCCCGCGCCTGGCGAGACGGCCGGACCCGGGTCGAGTGGCTGGAGTCCGTTGGGGGCGGGCCGGGCTACCGCATCAGGAAACTGCGCTACGAGGCGATTCCCGGCCTGTGGATTCCGGCGCTTCTGTACGAGCCGGAAGGCCTTGCAGGGAAGGCTCCGGTGGTGATCAACGTCAACGGTCATGACAGGACTGCCGGCAAGGCAGCGGAGTACAAGCAGATCCGGTGCATCAACCAGGCCAAGCGCGGCCTGCTGGCCCTGAACCTGGAGTGGATGGGCATGGGACAGCTCAACACCCCCGGATTCGGCCATTACAAGATCAACCAGCTCGACCTGCTGGGAACCAGCGGCATCGCCCTGCACTACCTGGCCCAGAGTCGGGCGATCGACCTGATGCTGGAGCATCCGCATGCCGACCCGGACCGGGTCGCGGTGACCGGGCTGTCCGGCGGCGGCTGGCAGACCATCTTCATCAGCGCCCTGGACGAGCGGGTGGCCCTGGCCAATCCGGTTGCCGGGTACTCGAGCTTCGTCACGCGGGCGCAGTTCCCGTCGCCGGATCTCGGCGACTCCGAGCAGACGCCCAGCGACCTGGCAACCGTTGCGGACTACACCCACCTCACTGCGCTGCTCGCTCCGCGTCCGACGCTGCTGACGAACAACGCGCACGACACGTGCTGCTTCCGCGCCGAGTACGCGCTCGGCCCCCTGCTGCGGGCGGCGCGGCCCGCGTTCGAGCTCTTCGACCGGCCTCACAACCTCCGGTACCACGTCAACCAGGATCCCGGCCACAATTACGCCCGCGACAATCGCGAGGCCTTCTACCGCATGCTGCGCGACTCGTTCTTCGGCGGGAATCCCGACTTTCCGGTCGAGGAGATCGAGGTTTCGGCCGAGGTGAAGGCCGCGGAGGATCTCCACGTTCCACTTCCGGAGAGCAATCTGGACTTTCACCGGATCGCGCTGGCCATGGCAGCGAAGGCACCCGCGCGACCGCGGGGCGGCCGGCAGGCACTGCAGGCGATCGTCCGAGCCCCCGCCTACCAAGTGCGGGCCATTGAGGCGGGAGCGGCTGAGGGCGACGGCATGGCGGCTGCGCGCTGGCGTTTGCGGATGGGCAATGACTGGACGGTGCCGGCAGTCGAAATCGAGCGTGGCGACGGCGATTCGACCACGATCCTGGTGGCCGATGGCGGACGCGAGAGCGCTTCCGGGCAGGCTAGGGCCCTGCTCGACGGCGGCACCCGCGTGATCGCGCTCGACCCGTATTTCTACGGCGAGTCCCGGATCGCAACCAAGGACTGGCTGTGGAGCCTGCTGATCGCCGCCCTCGGAGAGCGTCCGCTGGGCATTCAGGCGGGGCAGATCGCGGCCGCTGCCCGTTGGGCGCGGCAGCGCCACGGACATGCCGTGGAGATCCACTCTGTGGGCCCCAGGAGCAGCCTTGCGGCACTAATCGCGGCCGCCCTCGAGCCCGAGGCAGTCGCGGGTCTGCGCATGGATGAGTCCTTCGGCAGCCTCAAGGAGATCATCGAGCGCGACCTCGACGCGCGCGACGCCCCGGAACTCTTCTGCTTCGGGCTTCTGGAAGCCTTCGAAATGGACGACATCCGCGCGCTCGTGGCGCCGCGCCCGGTCGAGTCGACAGGGCTCTAGTCGCGTCGGAGGGCGATCGCCGGTGCGGATCGGCCCGCGCGCCGTTCCCGGCCGCCATTGGACCCTGCTACCCTCAGGACGCATTGGCCGGGGGGTTCCCGGCGTGCAGGATTGGAGCGCTACTCGTATGAACCGCAGGATGCTTGCGCTGACCGCCGCCGCGGCCGCCTGGGCCGGGGTACTGCAAGGCGAGGTGGGTGACTGCGAGTCCCTGGCTGCGGCGACGCTTCCCGACGTCCGGATCGGCCAGGCGACGTCGTCCCCGGGGGAGTCGCCCGCGGACGAGAATCTCCCCGAGGGGATTCCCTCGAGGTCTTCCCGACCGACCGTGCCCCATTGCAGGGTCGAGGGGGTGATCGGTACCGAGATCCGGTTTGAAGTCCTGCTTCCGGACGACTGGAACGGAAAGTTCCTGATGGGAGGAGGTGGCGGATTCGTTGGCAGCCTTGGCACGCAGGGGCGGTTCTCGGTCAACCGCGGCTATGCAACGGCGGCGACGGACACGGGTCATCAGGGACCGGGGATTCGCGCGGACTGGGCGCTCGGCCATCCGGAGCGCCGTGTGAACTACGGTTATCTCGGCGTGCATCGGACCGTCGAGGTAGCGAAGGCGATCATCCGCCTGCACTACGGCCGCGCTGCCGAGCGCTCCTACTTCTTCGGCTGCTCGAACGGCGGCCGGCAGGCGATGATGTCCGCCCAGCGCTTTCCGAGGGACTTCGACGGGATCGTGGCCGGCGCGCCCGCCCACGACTTCAGCGGTGTCCTGGCGGCGTTCGCATACAACATGCAGCGCATCTTCCCGGACCCGGCCAACCTTGCCGAGCCGGTCATCTCTGCGCAGAACCGCCAGCTGCTGGAGTCCGAGATTCTCAGGCGCTGCGACGGACTGGACGGCGTGAAGGACGGATACCTCAATGACCCGCGGGACTGCGGGTTCAAGCTGTCCGACCTGCCCCTGTGCCCGGGAAGCGAACCCGCCGATCATTGCCTGACTCTCCGCCAGCGCGAAGCGATTGCAGCTGTCTACGACGGTCCGCGCAATGCGGACGGGCAGATCTACCCGGGATTCCCGTTCGGCGGCGAGTCGGCCGAGAGTGCCTGGCAGGGATGGATCACCGGACCCAGCCCGAGACTCATGGAGGCATACGGCGAGCCGAGCTCGCAGTTCGGGTTTGCGACGCAGGGCTTCAAGTACCTGGTGTTCCAGGATCCGGAATTCGACTACTCCCGCTACGACTTCGACGACTACGGCCGTGACGCGGCGCACCTGACCGGATTCCTGGATGCCACGGATACCGACCTGTCGGGCCTGAAGCAGGCTGGCGGGAAGCTCCTGCTATGGCATGGTTGGTCCGACGCCGCGCTCACAGCGCATGCCTCGATCGACTACTTCGAGGAGGCGGAGCGGCGGGACCCGTCCGTGCGGGACTACTTCCGGTTCTACCTCATGCCGGGAGTGTTCCACTGCGCCGGAGGGCCGGGGCCGGACCGGGTTGACTGGCTGGGGGCATTGGAACGCTGGGTGGAGCAGGGCCAGGCCCCGGGCGCACTCACGGCGTCAAAGGTAGAAGGCGGCCGGGTGACGGCCCGTCGGCCGCTTTGCGTGTATCCGGATCGCGCGGTCTACCTAGGGGGCGACCCGAGCGAAGAGTCCAGCTTCGAATGCCGCTCTCCGTAGAAGGGCAGCCTCAGGCGACCGTAGGTGACTGCCGGACCGGACTGCCCCGTCCGGCACGGTGCTCACTGCGCGGCAGGTCCCGCGACTCGGTCACGCTGCATCGAGCGCTTGGAGGACGTCGGCGATGATGTCGTCCGGGTCCTCGATCCCGACCGAGAAACGCACGAGGCTGTCCCGGATACCTAGCTGCTGACGGCGCTTCGGCCCGAGACTCTTGTGCGTTGTCGTTGACGGGTGGCTGACCAGCGAGTGCACGTCGCCGAGGCTCAGGGTCCGGACCACCAGCTGCAGGGCATTCATGAACCGGAACGTCTCCTCCTGGCCGGCGTCGCGAAGCTCGAAGCTCAGCATGCCTCCGTACATCTGCGCACCGTCGGAATCGCGGTCGAGAAGCCTAGCGGCGAGCTCCCGGTCCGGATGGTGCTCGAGCCCGGGATACAGCACGGACCCCACCCGCGGGTGACTGTCCAGGACCCGCGCGACGCGGAGCGCGTTGCGGCAGTGCTCCTCCATCCGCATCGGCAGCGTCTTGACCCCGCGCGCTGTGAGGAAGCACTGGAACGGACCGAGAGTCGTGCCGAGATGGCGCCCCAGTTCCTGCATGTATTCCGCATCGGGCTCCTTGCAGACAGTGATCCCGCCTAGCACGTCCGCATGGCCTGCGAGGTACTTCGTGGCGCTGTGGACAACGAAGTCGGCGCCTTGGCCGAGCGGCCGGCTCAGCGCCGGGGTCGAGAATGTCGCGTCGACAACGACCGGCACGCCCCTGCTGCGGGCCAGCTCGCAGAGCCTGTCCATCGGCGTGAGGCGCAGCAGCGGATTCGAGATCGTCTCGATCAGGATGCAACCGGTCTCTGTCTTGTCCAGTTCCCGCTCGAACTCCGTCAGGTCGCTCGGGTCGGCAAACCGAGTCATCACGCCCTGCTGCTCCATCAGCTGCAGGAGCTGGAAGGTCTGGCCGAACATCACGGAGCCTGTCAGCACGGTCCTAGGCCTGTCGCGCAGCGCGGCGAGCAGGGCGATGTGGATGGCGGCCATGCCCGAGCTGCACGCCAGGGCCGAGGCCCCGGCCTCCAGTGCGGCGACCTGACGCTGCAATGCGGCACTGGTCGGATTGCCGTAGCGCTGGTACACGAATCCGTCCAGGTCCCCGTTCGCGACGGCTCCGAGGTCGCGCGCCTGACGGAAGTGGAAGCTCGCCGCTGTCTCGAGCGGCGGGGCCGAAGGCACGAAAGCCTTGCCGTCCCCGTCATCGAGGCAAGCGTGGATCGCGATGGTCTGCGGCTTCATGCGGCCTCCAGTGCCTGCCGCAGGTCGGCCAGGATGTCGTCGATATGCTCGCCGCCGATCGAAAGGCGCACGAGACCGTCGGTAATGCCGATATCCGCCCGGCCCTCGGGGCTTAGCAGCCTGTGCGTGGTGCTCGCCGGGTGGATGGCGAGCGTCGTCAGGTCCCCGATGCTGGCTGAGGTTGCGATGAGCCGCAATCGATCGGAGAAATCCAGGGCACCGTCCTGCCCCCCTCTCACGTCGACGCCGACCGCAGCGCCGGCCTGCCCGGCCGGCATGAGCCTGGCCACGGCGCTGGCGTCGGGATGCTCAGGGTCTCCCGGATACAGCAGCTGCTCGAGGGCCGGATGGCCCTGCAGCGCTTCGAACACGGCCCGAGCGTTCGCGCAGTGCACGCGCATGCGGACCGGCAGGGTCTTGATTCCACGCATCACGAGGAAGGCTTCGAACGGACCGAGGTTGCCGCCGAGGCAACGGTGCACTTGGCGGAGAGCCTCGTGCTGCTCGGCCGGCGCCGCGACCAGGCCCGCCAGAACGTCTCCATGCCCGCCCAGGTACTTGGTCGCGCTGTGGATGACCATGTCAGCACCGTGGTGGAACGGTCTGACGAGCAGCGGGGTGAACGTATTGTCCACGAGCAGCAAGGCGTCTGCTGCCTTCGCGATCTCGCTGACGCGGTCGAGGTCGGCGACGCGGAGGCAGGGATTGCTCACGGTCTCGGTCAGAAGCAGTGCGGGTCGGACTTCGTCAACGGCCTTCTCGAGCGCGTCTAGGTCGCAGAAGTCGCAGAATCGCACTTCAATGCCGCACTCCCGCAGGACGGTCTTCAGCAGCTCGAGGCTACCGCCGTACAGGACGTCCGCGGCCACGATCGCCTGGCGGCGGTCCAGC
Organism: Bryobacterales bacterium; assembly: GCA_965263255.1. GTDB lineage: Bacteria > Acidobacteriota > Terriglobia > Bryobacterales > UBA6623 > VXMF01. The sequence goes on along the minus strand of CBDHHA010000008.1, from coordinate 2,301,412 downwards.
AGTCCAGCCATGATTGCGAGGTGGACAGCGGCCATGCCGGATGCCGTGGCAAAGGCGCCATCCGTCTCCTCCAGCACGGCGACCTGCTGCTCCAGCGCCGTCGCGCTCGGGTTGCCCATGCGGGAGTATGTCTCGCCGGGTTTCCGGTCGGCGAACACGTCCGCAAGCTCCTCCATCGTGTCGTAGAAGAAGCTGGAAGAGGCATAGACCGGAGTCGAGACGGGGATGAATTCGCCCGGTTTCTGGCGATCGCCGGCGTGAACGAGCTTGGTCTGGGGTTTCATCGAGGCCGCGGAGGGCAAGTACTGAGTATAGATTGGGGCTGCTGGCGCTCCCGGGCCTGCATTGGAGCACGGTGCCCCTCCAGGGATTCCCCGTAGACCCGCCGTAGCGGGCGTGCGCAGCGATACTGCGCTACGCTAGACCCGCCACAAAGCCGGAACCCACGAAGGCAGTCCAGAGCTTCAGATGCGGCGAGAGCTTCGCGCGGCACGACCTCGGGCGGGCAGGCCTTCCCGGAGCGCTCTGGCCCGGCCCCGGACCCGCGATGCCCACTTCTCTGAGTCGCCGATCGTTCCTTGCGTCGTCGTCGGCAGCCACCGCAACGCAAGCTGCAGGCCAGCGACGGAGGGCGCCCAACGTCCTGCTCGTCATGACGGACCAGCAGTCCATGTCGGCTGTCGGCGCGAACGGCAACCCCCATCTGGAGACGCCGGCAATGGACAGCCTCGTGGCCGACGGCGTCAGCTTCACCGAGTCGTATGCCACCTATCCGGTCTGCTCGCCGGCCCGCAGCAGCGTGATGACCGGCCTGATGCCGCACGAGACCGGCGTGATGCAGAACGGGCGCGGCATTCGCGAGGGAATCCCGAATCTCGGCGAGCACTTCAGGGCCCAGGGCTACAGGACGCACTACGCCGGCAAGTGGCACCTGCCCAAGGGCTTCGGCGAGCCGGTCGGGTTCGAGAAGCTGATCGGCGGCCACACGCTCGGCGCTCACATGGACGAGCCCCTCGCGACAAGCTGCGTCGAGTTCCTGCACGAGGCGCCCGAAGAGCCGTTTCTGCTCGTGGCGTCTTTCATGAATCCGCACGACGTGTGTCATTGGATCCGCGGCCACCCGGGCAGCCGGGACTACGGGTCGCCCGCCCGGTTCCCGCCCGCTCCCGGGAACATGTGGCGCGACCCGGACGAGCCGGAGTACATGCAGCACCACCGGCATGGGAACTACAGCAGCATGTCGAACTCCCTCCACATTTCCAAGGACTGGAGGGCGGACGACTTCCGGCACTACATTCACGACTACTACCGCATGTGCGAGGATGTCGACCGGCAGATCGGCCGGGTGCTCTCGGCCCTCCGGTTCCGCGGGCTCGCTGAGAACACCTTGGTGGTCTTCACCTCCGACCATGGCGAGGGGCTCGGTGCCCACCGCTGGACACAGAAAGCCGCCTTCTGGGAGGAAACCGCGAAGGTCCCGCTGGTCGTTGCGGGGGCCGGAGTCGAGCGTCGCGGCGTGGTTGACAGCCGGGCGCTCGTCTCGGGCGCCGACATCGTGCCGACCGTGTGCGACTACGCCGGCGTGCCCGCTCCGGGCCGAGTAACGGGCCGCAGCCTGCGGCCTGCCGTTCGCGGCGAGGGCTGGGATCGCGAGTTCGTCGTCGCGGAACTGGCCAATCTGGGTGCGATGGACCGCCAGGGGCGCATGGTGCGGACGGACCGCCACAAGTACGTGGTCTTCAACGGCGGAGAGCGGCCGGAGCAGTTCTTCGATCTCGAATTGGACCCGGGAGAGGTGCATAACCTGGCCGGCGATCCCGAGGCGCTCGCCGAACTCGGTCGCCATCGCGCCCTGCTGAGCGGCTGGCTCGACCGCACAGGCGACGACTTCCGGCCTGCGGCGGCCTAGCCGGGATCGGGACGCGGCGCGGCCCGCCGGGCGGATCTATCGCGCGGTCTCCGCCCCGTCCCCCGCAACGGGGTCGGTGGCGCGCAGGAATCGCCGGACCACCTTGGCGACATACCCGGCAGTCTCGGGGTAGGGAGGCAGCCCGCCATGCTCCGCCACGCGCCCGGGCCCGGCGTTGTACGCAGCCAGCGCCCGCGCAAGCTGGTCGGCCTCCCCGCTGTACCGCTCCAGCAGTTGCCGTAGGTAACGGGTGCCTCCCTCGAGATTCTCCATAGGGTCGCGTGGATCGACTCCGAGGCCTGCAGCCGTTGCCGGCATGAGCTGCATGAGGCCGATGGCGCCTTTCGGGGACACCGCGTCCTGGCGGTCACCGGACTCGGCCCAGATGACCGCTCGCACTAGCTCGGGCGGGAGGGAAGACTCTCTGGCGAGCCGGTCGATTTCGTCGTCCAGCGTAGGCAGCGGAGCGGCTCGCGGCGCGCCGCTCGGTCCAGCGGGCGTGCCAGGGCCGGAGGGAGAATCGCGGTCCACACGCAGGACTTGCTCGATGGGAACCTCGATCCAACCCCCGTTCGAATAGCGCAGCCGCGCCTTGTTGACCCCAGCGTCGTACCCCGCGACCTGCAGGCGGTACCCGTTCCGCAGGACAACGGTTTCCGCGCTTGCCGCGACCGAAGCGAGCACCGCGGCGGCCAGTAGACTGCACCGATGACGGTATTGCATACTTTCGTTCTTGCATCTTAGGACGTTCATCTCCCACTTGGAGTGCAGCCGGACCGGCGAGAAAGTGCCGGCGGGAAGGCTCCACAACCTCTCCCCGCAAGGCGCGCCCCTGCTGGTCCGCTATGACCTCGAGCGCGCGCGGGACCAGCTGGACCAGTCGGTAGTCGCCGGCGGGACGCGCAGCATGTGGCGGTACTCGCCCCTGCTCCCGCTGCGCGACGATGCCAGCCTCGTCACGCTGGGCGAGGGCATGACGCCGCTCCTGCAGGCGCCCCGGCTGGGCCGGCGGATCGGCAGCCATCGCCTCTGGATCAAGGACGAGAGCGCCAATCCCACCGGAACGTTCAAGGCCCGGGGCATGGCAGCCGCGGTCTCGATGGCGAGCGAGCTCGGCGTCCGGAAGCTTGCCGCGCCGTCGGCGGGGAACGCCGCCAGCGCGCTCGCGGCCTATGCTGCCAGGGCGGGCGTCGAGGCGCACCTGTTCATGCCGCGGGACGTGCCCCGCGCGAATGTCATCGAGTGCCGGGGCATGGGAGCGCATGTCACGCTAGTCGACGGCCTCATCAGCGACTGCGCTCGGATCGTTGCCGAGCGCCGGGACGCCGAGGGCTGGTTCGAGGTGTCGACCCTGAAGGAGCCGTACAGGATCGAAGGCAAGAAAACGATGGGGCTCGAACTGGCGGAGCAGCTGGGCTGGCGGGTCCCCGATGCGATCTTCTACCCGACCGGCGGGGGCGTCGGCCTGATCGGCATGTGGAAGGCCTTCGCCGAACTGGAAGAGCTGGGCTGGATCGGTCCCAAGCGCCCCCGGATGATCGCTGTCCAGGCGTCCGGCTGCAGCCCTATCGTGCGAGCCTGGGATGCGGGTGCGAGCGAGTCGGAGTTCTGGCAGGACGCATCCACCATCGCAAGCGGATTGCGCGTGCCCAAGGCGCTCGGCGACTTCCTGGTCCTCGAAGCCTTGCGCGAGAGCGGAGGCACTGCGGTCGCGATCGATGATGGCGACACCCTGGCGGCCGGACGCCTTCTGGCCGAGACGGAGGGGATGTTCGCAGCGCCCGAGAGTGCTGCCTGCGTGGAGGCAGCCCGTCGACTGCTCCAGGAAGGCTTCCTGGGCCCCGACGACGAGCTCGTGATTTACAGCACGGGCACGGGGCTGAAGTATCTCGAGGCCTGGGAAACCGCCCTGGCGGACTGACCGCCGGGACGGCTCTTGCGGTCGTCGTGCGCCACGTCCGGCAAGCCCCGCCGCCGGCTCGCGGCCCCGGGCCTTGCGAGAATGAGGACTCTCATGCGGGTCCGCGTGCTGTTCTTCGGCCAACTCAAGGATCTTGTCGGCAGGTCCAGCGACGAAATCGATCTGCCCGCAGGTAGCTCGCTGGAAACGGTATTCCGACACTACTCGTCCCAAGTTCCGAGGCTCGCCGAAATGGCCGGCAGCATTGCGATGGCGCGGAACCTCCAGTTCGCCCGCCCGACCGAGGCGGTCGAGGAAGGCGATGAGGTCGCCATCATGCCACCGGTCAGCGGCGGCACGGGCTGGCTTGAGGCGACCGAAGCCAATGGGGTGTTCGCCGCCGTCACGCGCGATCCCATTGACAGCCGCGCTCTGGCGGATCGTACCCGGATCGACGGGGACGGCGCGGTGATCACATTCGAGGGCGTCGTGCGGGACAATTCGGGCGGCCGGCGAACGCTCCACCTCGACTACGAATGCTACGTCCCGCTGGCCGTCAGCCAGATGCACGCGATCGGCCTCGACCTGATCGAGAAGCATCGGGTCCACGGCATCGCGCTCGTGCATCGCGTCGGGCGGCTCCGGATCGGCGAGGCGAGCGTATCGATCGTCGTCGCTGCCGCGCACCGCCGTCCGGCGTACGAGGCGAGCCTCGAAGCGATCAACGAGGTCAAGCGCAAGGTGCCGGTCTGGAAGAAGGAGTATTTCGCAGACGGAGAAGTCTGGGTGGAGGGGCAGTGGGACGAGTCCGTGCCACGTACCGCGGCCTGATCGGCCGCCTGGCCGTTCTGGCGCTCCTGGTCGCACCGCTCGCGGCGCAGCCGGACGAGCCGGTCGTGTTCGCTTCCGACGTGCGCCTCGTTACCCTCCCGGTCACGGTCAAGGACTCCCGCGGCGCTCCCATCGGCGACTTGGGCCGCGAGGAATTCGAGATTCTCGAGGAGGGGGCCCGGCGCGAGCTGGCGATCTTCGAGAGGAGCACGGACCGGCCGCTCTCGGTGGTGCTGATGGTGGACACGAGCCTCAGCACAGCGATCGAGCTCCGCTACGAGCGCGAGTCCGCCAAGCGGTTCCTGGCGAGCCTCCTGGGATCCGGCTCGCAGCCTGCTGACCGGGCGGCTATCTTCTCTTTCTCGGCCGATGTCGAGATCATACAGGGCTTCACCCGTGACCAGAATGACCTCGAGCAGGCCCTGGGCCGCATTCGGCCCCAGACCGGAACGTCGGTGTACGACGCCGTCCGGGCGGCTTCGAGCGTGCTTGGCCGTCGCGACGGCCGCAGGGTCATCATCGTGATCACCGACGGCGGCGACACGACCAGCCGCTCCAGCTTCGGCGATGCGCTCAGGGCCGCGCACGACGCAGAGGTCGCGATCTACCCGCTGATCGTTCTGCCTATCGTCAGCGACGCCGGTCGGAACCGGGGAGGCGAGCACGCGTTGATCACGCTCGCCGACAGGACCGGCGGCGAGACATTCGTCCAGCACGGGGCGGTCAATCTCGACGAATCGTTCGAGAAGGTGCTTGTCAGCCTCAGGACGCAGTACTTTCTCGGCTTCTACCCGCGCTTGGAGGGAGTTCAGCGCAAGGAGGTCTTCCGCAGGATCGAGATTCGTGCTAACCGCCCCGGGGCGGCCGTTCTGGCCCGTTCCGGCTACTACGCCGATCCCGACATCCGGGCGGTCGAGTCCCCGCGCCTTCGCAGGGCGCCGACGAGCCTGCGGACCCTGCCGCAAGCCCGTGGGGCCGAAGACCGGGCGGACGAGCCGGAGAGCGAGCCGCCCGAGGTGAAGCGGGGAAAGCCCGACGGCAAGCCGCGACCGAAGATCGTCAGGCCTTGAGATCCGGCTGGCCTTAACGCCGGCCTTGCTAGCCTGTGGTGTGTCGGTCCACGCAGTCGACTACATCCCGTTCGCCACCGAGCTTGCCCGCGGCGCGGGGTCGGTTCTCATGCAGCACTACTCGGGTGTCAAGGTCGAGTACAAGGGGAGTTTCGACACTGTCACGGCGGCTGACCGCGCCGCCGAGCGCTGGCTCGTCGAGCGCATCCGCTCCCAGTTCCCGTCCCACTCCATCGTTGCCGAGGAAGGTGGCGGGCACGAGGGCTCTGGCGAGTTCGTCTGGCACGTCGATCCGCTCGACGGCACGACGAATTTCGCTCATGGCCTGCCCCGCTTCTGCGTGAGCATCGGGCTCTGGGGCCGGGGAGAGGGGCTGGCGGGAGTCGTCTACGATCCGATGCGGGACGACCTCTTCGCTGCCGAGCGGGGTTCTGGCGCGTACCTGAACAGTCGACGCATCAAGGTGTCCGAAGTGGCGGAAATCGCGCGCGGCCTCTTCGCGACCGGCTTCCCCAGCTCGATTCGGGACACCAACCCGAACCTGCACTACTTCCACCAGATCGCGATGCTCACCCACGGCGTCCGGCGCACGGGCTCGGCGGCCCTGGACCTGTGCTCGGTAGCGCAGGGTCATTTCGAGGGTTTCTGGGAGATCGGGCTCAAGTCGTGGGACGTCGCAGCGGGGCTGGTGATCCTCTCCGAAGCCGGCGGGGAGCACTGCGACTTCCGCGGGGGCCGTTACATCCCCGGTCAGGGGCCGATGGTGGCCACCAACGGCCGGGTCACCGCTGCGCTGCTCGAGGTCTTCGCGGAAGTGTCCCGGGGCGAGAATCGAGTCCCGATCCCGCCCGCGCCACAGGTGTAGGACCGGCCCGCTACGCGCCGGATCGAGCCGTCCCGGAAGTGCGCCATTGACGCTGCCTTGGCAGGGAAAAACGGGGGTCCGAGGGCGCGCGCGGCTATGCTATCGTGGAATTCTTGTGAGGGATTCGTGTATCGCCGCGCGGATACCGACCTTAGTGGGATCGGCTCGTCGGCATTCGTGGAAGGGCCCGGCAACTAGAGATGGATCACATCGTAGACCTGATTCGAACAAAGCGATACGGCGGTGAGATTACCCTCGAGGATTTCGAACGTCTGATCAACGGCTATACGTTGAATGAAATACCGGACGCCCAGATGGGCGCCTTCCTGATGGCCGGGGTCTGCAATGGCTTCAGCGCGGCGGAGTCCGCCTATCTGGCCACTGCGATGCTCCGGTGCGGGGAGAAGCTCGACCTGGGCGAACTCGGCAAGCCCCGAGTGGACTGCCACTCCACCGGCGGCGTGGGGGACAAGACACCGCTGATCGCAGCGCCGATCGCGGCGGCGGCCGGGATCGCCGTGCCCATGATCGTGGAGCACGGCACGGGCCACATGATCGGGTCGCTGGACAAGCTGAGAGCGATTCCCGGCATGCGGACCGAGCTTGAGGTCGACGACTTCTCGGACCTCGTGGCCGAGTACGGGCTGGCCTTCGCCGAGCAGAGCAATTCGCTCGCCCCGGCCGACAAGCGCCTCTATGAATTGCGCGACCAGACCGCCACGGTCGAGTCGCTGGAGTTGATTGCCGCCTCGGCCATGTCCAAGAAGCTGGCCGAGGATCTCAACGGTCTGCTGGTCGACGTCAAGGTCAGCCAGGGCTCGCTGGTTTCCGGCCGGACCGAGGCCCGCCGCCTCGCGCAGCAACTGATCGCGATCGGCCGGAAGCTGGATGTCAAGGTGCAGGTCCTGCTCACGGACATGGAGCAGCCGCTCGGGTACACCGTCGGCAATGCCTTGGAAATCATGGAAGTCGCGCAGACGCTGCGGGGCGAGGGGCCGCCGGATCTGGCGGGTCTCGCGGTCGAGATCGCTGCGCGGATGATCTTCCTCGCTGATGCCACTATCTCGATCGAGGGAGCGCGCGAGAGGGCCAACACCGCGGTCTCCGACGGATCTGCGCTGCAGCTGCTGGCGAACGTGATTGCCGCCCAGGGCGGAGACCCCGCTGCGCTGACGGACTTCGAGAAGCTTCCGAATCCGCGGGGCTACCTTCCCATCGCTTCGCCGCGCGACGGGTACGTCAGCCGGATCGATGCCGAGGACATCGGCAGGGCAGCAGTGTTGCTGGGTGCCGGAAGGCCCGGGCCGGGCAAGGAAGTGGACCCGGCGGTCGGGGTCGTGCTGGAAGCCAAGGTGGGCCAGCAGGTGTTCAGCAACACCGGCCTGTGCGCGCTGTATTACAACGACGAGACGAACCTGGAGGAAGCCCAGCAGCTCGTCGAGGATGCTTTCCGAATCTCGGCAAACGAACCCCAGCCTCGCGATTTGGTTATTGACCTCATTCAAGGCTGAAGCCGGCCGGCCGCTCGGGATTTGCTCCGGCCAGCCCCGGCGCCTGCCAGGCGGGACGCGACTGGAAGGCGAAGCGGCGGCATCGGGGCCAGAGTGCTTGCCGGAAAGGCGGGCGTGTCACTGTCAGCAGTGACAATGGCACGAGTCAGGCGGCTCGGACAAGGACCGGCACCAGGCCGTGCGACCTGTACAAGTCGCTATCGTTCAGGAGGTTGTGAGTGAGCGTTCGGTTGCGACCGGCTTCTGCGTTCGGATCCCGGAGGCTGGGACGCCAAGTGGCTGCATGAGGTTGCTATAGTGGACCCTGCTTGCTGGGGCCGAGCATGCTCGGCCACGCTCAGACCTGCGGTTCCATGTGTTCGCGGACCGCACTCATTGTGAAGACCAGACGCCCAGCGACGGCTGCCTAGTGGAGCACGGTCTCGGGCCCGGCGGCCCGGGACGGTGGACGAACCAAGAGAACTGATGGCTATCGAAGTTAAGGAAGAACGCCACGGCCCGGTGGTCGTGCTGTCGCCAGTCGGGCGGCTCGACAGCGGGAGCGCCAGATCCTTTGAGTCTGTGATCATGCAGTGCGTCCGTCGCGGCGAGCGGCGGATGGTGATTGATTTCGACCGCCTCGACTTCATCAGCAGTGCGGGCCTGCGAGCACTGCTCGTCGCGGCGAAGGCGCTGGCAGCGGACGACGGAGAGCTGGTTCTCTGCGCCATGAAGAGCCACATCGAAGAAGTCCTTCGGACGAGCGGCTTCGACCATCTCCTGCCCATCAAGGACTCGCGGGAAGCAGCGCTCGCCGCCACGTCCCGACTCGATAACGACTTGTAGGTATTGCCTGCGCCGAGCATGGCCGGTTCGGGCTCATTCCACACCGTCTCTAACGCCCGGAGGCCGGTCGCGTCAGCTGGTGCTTGCCGGCCAAGGAACCGGTCGGCTGCTGCGCGATCGAGGAACTCGTACTGGTTGTTGCCGGAGCCCTCGCCAGTCGCGAAGCAGCAGCGACTCCTGTGCCGCTTGATGGGTCGCCGCGACCAGCGCAGGGCTTCAGGGATCCTCTCCAGCGTGCCGATCCCGCATGGGTTCTGTGTATGCCCCAGGACAGCTGCTGCATGTGGCACCCGGGCATCGTGTCGGCTGCCAGCAGGCGGTTGGGCCCTTATTTGCGATAGTTCGTGGATGGGCAGTCGCAGGCGGCGAAGTCGACGGCGCATGCCAAGGCTGCAGTCGCCGTCGCCTTGCCGTCATGACCCTGACCAGCGAGCCGGTATCGACGAAGCCGGCGTGAATGTGGATGCCGCCCATCACCTTCCGACTTGCGTGTGCTGATGGGCAGCAACGAGTCCCTCGCAGCGTCCCCGAGGGCCTGATCGGTTGGGACCTGCATCTGGTAAACCGGTGGGCCGCGCCGCCAGCACTCTCGATCCGCGCTGTGTGGCAGCCTCGGGCACTGGGCGACGGGTCTCCGCGCCCACGCGTCGGGCGCCTCGGCCACCGACCTTCCCATGCTGGTGCGTCTCTCGATCCGCGACCGCAAGTCCTCGTGCGATTCCGAAAGCAGGCCGCGCTTTCGTTGGCATGCTTCGACTGCACCTGGACCGGATCGGACGCCAAGTCGCGCCGTGCCACGATCGACGAGGAAGGACTCCCCGTCGACTCCAAGCACTGTGCCAGGGTCCGCCTTGCGCACGGTCAGTCCGAGGCCAGGCTCTAGCGGTAGCCTTGGACACTTCCCAAGACAGAATCGTCGCGATTGGCTTGGCGAGAGCCCCGGTTTCCGCGCTGAAGCTCGATGAACTGCTCCAGCCGACAGTGGGCAGTACAGCTTGCCCGGTCCTTGACCTAACCGACTCTAGATCCAATGCAATAGAACGCCCTATTTCCTACGTGCCAGGAAACTTCCGCTAGGCCCTGCGGCCAACACGAACTTTCTGGCTCCAGGCTCTTCGCACCGCAGGGCCTCAAGGCCTGGGGGATGCCGGGACCAGGTAGCCCGCGAAGCTGCTAAGCTTCTCGCGCGTTTCCTCCAGCTCGCGTTCCGGTCTCGACATGTTCATGATTCCGGCACCGGCCTGCAGCCAAGCCTGGCCCGCACGCTGGTAGAAGCTCCGCAATACCAAGGCTGCGTCGAGCGCACCGGTGTAGTCGCAAATCATGACGCAGCCGGCGTACAGTCCTCGCGGACCGGACTCCAGCCGCCCGATGGCGTCTACCGACTCGCGTTTCGGAACCCCGGATGCCGTGACTGCAGGGAACAATGCACTGAAGGCATGCCAGGCTGTGCAGTGCTTCAGGAGCTGTCCCTTCAACCGCGAGGCGAGATGCTGAACCGCGCCGCGACGCGCTACGAGCATGAAGTTGACCACCGAGACGGTGGTGGGGTCACACGCCATCGTCAGCTCATCGAACCCAACGTACACCGAGATGGCGTGCTCGGCAATCTCCTTTGAGTCGCTTAGAAGCTCCTCGCGCAGATCGAGTTCCTCTTCGAGCTCATCGCCCGTTGACCGCGTGCCGGCCAACGGCGTCGTGAATACTTCCCCGGCCTCGGAAACCTCGGCCACCGTCTCCGGGCTGAACCCGGCCGCCTCCAGACCGTCCAGGCGCAGCAGGTAGGACCGTGCCGGCGTGTTGGCGCGTCGTCCCGCGACGAAGCTGGCTACCATGTCGAGGGATTGGGAGAGCGGGATCTTGCGCGACAGGATCACCTTCCGGTATTGATGCGCGAGGATCTCCTTCAATGCGGCGCCAACGGCTTCCTGGTACGCATCGGCGTCGTGCCTTGCGATCTTTTCCCCTAGAACCAAGGGCGCGGGCGACACGGACGCTTCATCGTCGCCCGCCGCCCGCTCCGCTAACGCCTGCAGCGCCGTCAGCCGGCCGGGATCGAGCGCCCGGATCCGAATGGATCGCTGCCCGATCCGAAATTCCTCGATGGGAACGAACAGCGTCACCAGCGGCGGTGAGCCCTGCACCGGCAGGCCGTAGAGTAAGCGGGACAGTTCGAATTCTGCTGTTCCGTACGCTCGCCAGCCCTCAACTCCCAGCGCTCGCAGGCCGGCATGGATCGACTGGCTCACATCGCCGCCCCTCTCGATCACCTGCACCCGCGAATCGTGGCGCACCTCGGTTCTGTCCGGATACACGGTCAGTCGACCGTGTACGCCCAAGCCCAGCGACCATTCGTCCTGGTGTTCGTAGAGGACGTAGTCGGCCACGTCGGCCGACCTGACAATCCGAGTCGCCGTTAAAAGTGGATCGCCCTTGGTTGGGATCGTGATCTCGGCATAGTGCCGCGTGTCGCTCATGTCTTGTCCCTCTCGCTCAAGTCAGGGCCGGGCTCGAATCAAGTTGCACGATCACGGTTGGTCAACCCACCCGGCTTCGGGTGCGTTCAGACAGCCCTCGCGCAATTGGCACACGGAACCGGCCGGGATGGCCGCCGTCATCGTCGGGCCGGCAGCGTCTCCCATGGCTCTCCGGCGTGCAGGCTCGCTCCCGCGCGAGGCTGCGGCCCGGACAGCGGCTGTTCGGACGATCGTCAGTCTCGACACCTGAGCGCAGCTGCGTCCCCCGAAACGGGACCGACCGTAGCCCCTTGCAGAATACCGCCTTTTCCGAACCTCTGCCGATGAGTGGGTCATTAGCTGCTTGGAGGGCCACCGGTGCGCATCGCGCGCGTCGATGAACCCACGGATCCCGGATTCGCCTCCGGCCTTGCCGGCTATCACCATATCCTTGACAACGAGCGGCGCGAGCGTGCCGGAGTGACCGAGCGAGTAGTCTATCATCCCCGACTCCCGCAGCAGGACGGCCGGCCTTGCGGTCCAGCACGATCGCGTCCGCATCCATGGTGGCCATGAACAGGCGGTTGCCGAGGATGGCGAAGCCCCGGTTCACCAGGCCGCAACAGGCAATCAGCTTGCCGGGGAGCCGGCGAGAACATCGCCACAGACGGGCCCCGGTCTCGGCGTCCAGTGCGTGAACGTCCCCGGGAGGAACCGTGATGCACAGGATGCCGTGATGTACCAAGGGAGTGGCTTCGAACTGCTCTGAGATCCGCTCTTGGAAGATCCACTCGACACGGAGCGAGCCGACATCGGATCGATCAATCTGACCCAGCAAGCTGTGCCTGTGCCCCGAGTAGCCGCCGTGGAACTTGAGCCAGTCCGCAGCCACCGCGTCGCCCCGGAGGAGGCCTCGTCAGATTCGTTCTGGATCCGCTGATGCCGTCCAGCATGTGCGTGCTCATGCGTGCCCGCTATGCCGAGGATGCGCTCGAGCGGGCGCTCGAGCCAGGCGTGCGGAAGTACGTCATCCTCGGTGCCGGCATGGACTCGTTCGCGTTCCGCAGGCCGGACCTGATGCGGCGGAGCCAAGCCGACGAGGTCGATCACCCCGTGACGCAGAGCGCGAAGTTGCGGCGGATCAAGCGGGCCGGGCCTTCGCGGCGGCCTCCGCGAGGGCCGCCCGGTGCCGTTGCATCATTTCCGCAGCCAGTGCGGCGGGATCCCAATCGTTGAATACTACCTTGACGCGGCCTTCGGGGTCGAAGTAGAGCGTCTCCGTACCCCTGAAGCGCACCGCCATCTTCTTCAGGAAGCTCTCGGCTTCTATCGTCCAGATCACTTTCAGGTGGTTGTTGCCCTGCTCGACAATCTCATGCTCGGCGCCGAGCACCGTCGGGAACAGCTTCTGGAAGTTGCGGAAGTACACGTCGAGGTTCCATTCCGAGACGTAGGGCTTCGTGCCCTCGAGGGCCACGAAGTGCGGGGACTCGGCGAAGAGCGCCTTCCAGTCATCCTTCTTGTGCTCGCGAATGGCGTCGAAGTACTTCTCCGCTGTCTCCGTCATCCGGGCCTGCTCGCAACGGGCTTCCGGCAGCCGGTAGTCGTACTTGCCCGCCGAGCCATGCTCGTGCTCCTGTTCGTGGATGACGATGCCGGAGTGGTGGGCGAAAGCCAGGTTGGTCCACAATGTCAGCCAGTCGAGTGCGGCCGCCATGTCCCGCAGGATGGGCAGGGCGGCGATCTCGCCCAGCGACATGATTCGGAAGCCGGCCGTGCCGATGACGGTTGCTCCCAGGACGTTCTGGACCAGATGGGCATGGTGCGACATCGACTCGTTGATGCTCCTGGCGAGAGTCTTGAACGCCTGCAGCAGGCGGTACTCCGGCATGAATTCGACGTGGTTGGCCAACACGACGAAGCAATCGAGACCGCGATGCTTCAGCTGCTGCCGAAACAGCCAGAAATGGTCGTCGACAGCCGACTTGCGCGCCTGCGCGCGTGCCGACTGGATGCCGCTGGCGTCTCGCAGTGCGATCCGCAGCGGCGCGTAGTCGAGCTGGCTCATCTCGCCCAGCACGCTGACTGCGCGCTCGAACGGCTTCATGAAGCGGGAGGCGTGCAGGACGTGCCTTTCGGCTGCCGTGTAGTCGGCCTTGTACAGAAGCGCCTCGACCCGGTCGAGCTCCACCAGCATCGCTTCCAGGATGCCCTCGCATACCTGGTGCACCCGGACGAAGACGGGATCCTCGACGTAGCGCTTCCGGCGGTCCGGCGCATACAAGCCGTGGACGAGGTCGGGGCGGACCCACCTGTCGTAGTCGAGGCCGCGACGGCGCGGCGAGCCGGCCAGGCCAAGCTGGAAGCCCAGCGCCCGAACCGCCAGATCGTGGCGCGAGCGGAGCGTCGCCCTGATCCGCGGGCCATTGGCGACGCGATCCAGCTTCTCGATGACGCGGTTCCAGGCGGAGCCTGTCGAGGGCGGTCCGAAAAAGTCCTCTCTTGGGGGCTTCACTCCCGCCCCGTGCTCGAACGCGACGTCCGCGATCAGCGTCAGTACGCCCGCGACGGACGCTGCCACGACGTCGACCTTCGCGGCGTCGTTGATGTACTCACGCGTTCCGGTCTCGTCGAGCGTGTCCTCTAGCATCTTGAGGGCGACCTCAAGACTGACCAGCAGCGGTCCGATCTGCCCCGCGAGCGGCCAGTCCGCGATTCGAGGCCAGATTGCTTCCACCCGCGCGGTCTGGATGTAGACGTTGTACTCTCGGTGGTCGCCCCGCGCCTTGTAGGGCGACCGTTGCGTAGCCTCAGCGTTCTCGTCGACTGCCTTCGTCAAGGCGGCTCCTTTCCGGGAACTGTCCCGTCTGCCGTGGAAGTTCGCGATAGAAGAACTCCCGCCCTCCGCCGATGGCGTCCATTCTACGCAACCTCGGCAACCACTCCCTCGGGCGGGGTCTCCGCTCCCCGGCCGATGGCCTGACCTGCAAGCGGGTGGACGCTACACGATCACCGACACTCACTCAGGCAGGGCGAATACGAACAGACCCCCGCCGGCCGCGACAGCCATCATTTGCCGGCCATTGGCCTCGAATGCCATCGGACTCGCCTGAACGGCTCCTCCCAGGTTGATCCGCCAGAGCTCGTTTCCTGTCTCGGCATCGAGAGCCTTGAAGAATCCGTCCGAGGTGCCGGCGAAGACCAGGCTGCCCGCAGTCGAGATCAGCCCTGCCCAGGCAGGCTGGAAGAGCTTGTGCTCCCACTGGAGTTCCGCTGTCACCGGGTCGAAGGCCCGGACAGCGCCGTACCAGTTGTGCATCGTCGGTTCGTTCACGAACATGCTGCCCCAATATCGCGTCCCGGGCTGGTATTCCGTCTCTCCCTTGAAGTACATGCTGCTGCCTTCGCGGCAGGACACGTAAAGGAGGCCGGTGTCCGGGCTGTACGCCGGTGACATCCAGTTCGTTCCGCCAGCCACTGCAGGGAAGACCTCGATTCCTTCGGCCGACGGCTCCATCCCCGGCCGGCGGATGGGCCGGCCTTCTTCCGATATGCCGACGGCCCAGGTCTGCTTCACGAACTGGGTGGCCCTGAGGAACTCCCCCGTCTCCCGATCCAGCATGTAGATGAACCCGTTGCGATTCGCGGAGACCAGAAGCTTGCGGGCCCTGCCGCGGTACTGCTTGTCCATCAGCACCATGACCTGGGTGGCGTCCCAGTCGTGCACGTCGTGGGGCGTGAACTGGAAGTGCCATTTCCGCTTGCCGGAGTCGGCGTCCAGGGCAACCACGGAGTCCGAGAACAGGTTGTCGCCCAGGCGCACGTCTCCGTTCCAGTCCGGACCGGGGTTGCCCACCCCCCAGTACACGAGGTTGAATTCCGGATCGTAGGTGGGGGTGATCCAGATCGACGCCCCGCCCGTCTTCCAGGAGTCTCCGGCCCAGGTTTCGTTGCCGAACTCCCCGGGGCCTGGGACGGTGTAGAAGCGCCACCGCCTCTCTCCGCTCTCGACATCGAACGCGTCGATGAAGCCGCGGATCCCGTATTCGCCGCCTGCGGTGCCCACCATGACCATGTCCTTGACCACCAAGGGCGCGAGGGTGCCGGAGTAGCCCAGCGAATAGTCGATGAGCTCCGACTCCCAGAGGAGGCGCCCGGTCTTGCGGTCGAGCGCGATCGCGTATGCATCGAGGGTGGCCATGAACAGCCGGTCGCCGAGGATGGCCAAGCCCCGGTTCACCAGGCCACAGCAGGCGATGAGCTTGCCGGGCAGCTGGCGGGAATAGCGCCAGAGCCGGGCCCCGGTCTCCGCGTCCAGCGCGTACACGTCCCCGGGCGGAACCGTGATGTACATGATGCCGTCATGTACCAAGGGAGTGACCTCGAATTTCTCGGCGATCCGCTCCTGGAAGATCCACTCGACACGGAGCGAGCCGACGTTGGATCGATCGATTTGGTCCAGCAGGCTATGCCGGTGCCCGGAGTAGCCGCCGTGGTAATTGAGCCAGTCCGCAGCCACCGCCTCGTCCCTGAGGAGGTCGTCAGTCGTCACGTCGGCGAGGAGCGGGCCGGCAGCGAGCAGCGCCCCGGCCAGGGCACGGATTCCGAATCGGCGTGTCAAGGTGCGTCCTCCTTGCCCGGCCCCTGCAGGGAGCAGAGATAGGCGATCAGGTGATCCATGTCGGACTGGCTGAGCAGGCTGCCGTAGGCGGGCATCAGCGACTCATCGGGCTGTTCCAGCGAGCTCAAGTCCTGCTTGCGGAACGAACGGATGTCTTCCGAACGGTCCATCACGAAGATGCGGTAAAGGTTCTCGTTCAGCCGGACACCCTCGACCCGCTCCCCCTCGGCAGTGGTGATACGAACGGTGCGGTATCGGTCCGAGATTTCGGCGGCGGGTTCCAGCAGGGCGGTCCGGAGCTGTTCGTCGGAGAAGCTCACTCCCGCGTAGGTCATGTCCGGCCCCAGCCGGCCGCCATCCATGCCTACCGTGTGGCACGAACGACAGGCACCCTTGGCCTCGAAGATCTCCTTGCCCGCGGCAGGGTCGCCCGGCCCGGGCTCGCAGGCCTCGCTCGCGGTTTCTGCGAACGACCGCACGAACAGGAGGATTCTCCAAATCTCGTCCTCCTCCATCCAGAGGCCGGGCATGTCGGTACCCGGGATGCCGGCCTCGATCAGGTCGAACAGCTCGGCATCGGAATTGCCCCGCGCATACGTCTTCCGAGCAAGCCGGGCGCCGCGACCGGTCTTGCCTTCCATGCCGTGGCAGACGCCGCAGTGGATCCGGTACAGCCGCCTGCCCTCGGCGAAATCCTCGGGCGATCGCATGGGATTGGCCTCGTGTGTCCGCGCCGCCGACAGGACCAAGGGGAGACCCACGAGAAAGGCAAGGCAGGGAAGGACTCGCATGGCGGGCAGGCATAAAGCCTACCAAATGCGATGGCGGCCAGCCGACGATCCTGTCGACGATCCTGTGGCAGGCCACCGACAGGCGCTTACGCGACTGGCGGTGCGCCGCCTTCCCGGGTCAGCCGGATGGCGGTCGATCCAGATCCAATCAGCCCCGTGGACTTATCCGAACGCCTCGCGAAGCGTGCGGTAGCTCTCGGCCACTGCCTCCTCCGCTGGGGCGTTTCCTTCCATTTCCAAGGAGACGTAGCCTTCGAATCCGGCGTCCCGGACGATCCCTGCAATGCGCTGGTAGTCAAGGTCGAGCGTGTACCAGACCCCTCCGCCGGGGTAGGTTTTCGCCTGGATGATCGTCGCGTGCGGGGCCAGCTTCTCGATCTGCGGGTAGGGGTCGCCGACGTAGTTGCCGGTGTCCATGTTGATGCCGAGCCAGGGATCGCCCACCTCCTGGTGGATGCGAAGGAGCGTGTCGACGTTCGTTGAGAGACCCCAGTGATTCTCGAGCCCCATCACCACGCCCGCCTCGGCAGCGTGGGGCAGGCACTCGCGGATGGAGTCGACACACCATTTGATGCCGTCCTCGTCCGTGTAGCCCTCCAGCGGCGGCTCCTGCCCTTCCGCGGCCATGAGGTCGTCAAACGACCGGGTCGTCCCCCAGCGGCCCGTGTTCAGCCGGATCGCGGGGATCCCCATCTGATGAGCGAGGTCGATGCAGTGCTTGGTGTGGTCGATTGCTTCCTGCCGCTTTTCCGGGCTGGGGTCGACGAAGTCCTGATGGATCGACAGCATGATCAGGTCCAGCCCGGCCTCCCACGCCCGGCGCTTGAGACCGTTCATGTAGGCAGTCGTCTCGTCCTGCATCTGGCGGTGCAGGATCTCCACTCCGTCGAATCCGAGCGCGGCGGCGTGATCGATGACTTTCTCGATCGGGTACTTCTCTTCGGTGAAGTGCCAGTACGAATAGCTGGACACGCCCAGGGGAATCCGCTTGGGTTCCTCGGCGGGTGGCTCCGGCTCTGGCGTGGCGCACGCCACTCCGGCGGCGGCCGCTGCGCCTGCCTGGAGCAGGTGGCGGCGGGAGGGTTTGCTGTTCATGAGGTAACCAGTATATTCTGCCGCGCCGGCGCGGGCCGGCGCGGCAGTAGGGCCTGGAGGTGCCAGCGGGTCAGGCCGCGATCATCGCGTGCGGGTCGATCACGTACTTGCGAGCCGCTCCCTGGTCGAAGTCCTGGTAGCCCTGCGGCGCTGCATCAAGGGAGATCACAGTCACGTTGCAGGCCTTGGCCGGAGTGGCCTTGCCGTACAGGATTGCTTGCATGAGCTGGCGATGGTAGGTCATGACGGGGCACTGCCCGGTCATGAAGTGGTGGGACTTCGCCCATCCGAGCCCGATGCGGATGCCGAGGTTCCCGATCTTGGCGTTCTCGTCGATGCCGCCCGGGTCGCCCGTAACGTACAGGCCCGGGATCCCGATGCCGCCGCCTGCGCGGGTGACTTCCATCAGGGCGTTGAGCACGGTCGCGGGGCGTTCGACCACGGCATCCCTGCCGTGGCCCCTGGCCTCGAATCCGACGCAGTCGACGCCGCAATCGACTTCCGGCTCTCCGACGATCTGCTCGATCTGCTCGCCGAGCGTGGCATCCTGCCGCAAGTCCACCGTCTCGCAACCGAAGCTCTTCGCCTGTGCGAGCCTCTCCGGGATCATGTCGCCGACGATCACGCAAGCCGCGCCCAGCAGCTGGCAGCCGTGCGCGCTGGCAAGTCCGACCGGGCCGGCACCTGCCACGTAAACGATGGATCCCGGCCCGACGCCGGCCGTCACGGCCCCGTGGTACCCGGTCGGGAAGATGTCAGACAGCAGGGTCAGGTCCTTGATATAGTCCATCGCCCGGTCCCTGTCAGGGAACTTGAGCAGGTTGAAGTCCGCGTACGGCACCATCACGTACTCGGCCTGTCCGCCGACCCATCCGCCCATGTCCACGTACCCGTACGCGGCCCCCGGACGAGCGGGATTGACTTCGAGGCAGATGCCTGTCTTCCTCTCCTTGCAGTTCCGGCAACGGCCGCAGGCAATATTGAACGGGACAGAAACGATATCCCCGACATTGATGAATTCCACGTCGCGACCGGCCTCGATCACTTCGCCGGTGATCTCGTGGCCGAGCACCAGGCCCGCCGGAGCCGTGGTCCTGCCCCGAACCATGTGCTGGTCGCTGCCGCAGATGTTCGTGGAGACGATCTTCAGGATGACGCCGTGCTCGCACTTCCGGTCCCCGAGCGCCAGCTTCGGGAAGTCGATGGACTGAACTTCCACCTTCCCGGGTTCGATGTAGGCGACTCCTCGATTCGATGCCATGTGTTCCTCCTGTCCTGGATGCGCGCCCGGCACGAATTCGATCCGCACCGGCTACTTGTTCAAACGCTCCATAGGATACATTCCTGGCCAGCGGGCCGCAACCAAGCGCCAACGGGACTCTGGGTGCCGGCTTCGGCGCCGTAGTTGGCAGGGTTGATGTGGAAGGCGGCAGGGTGCGACCATAGGCCTCCTGCGGGCCTGACGGCATGTCGCTTCCGAGGTACAGCATTTCAACGGCAGACTGGGTGGCAGCCGCTCGGGACTGGCACCTGCGCAATACGATTCCGATCTTCGAGGACCCCTACGCGCGTGCGCTGTCGGGGCGCGTCCTCAATCTCGTGCAGATGCTTAAGCCGCTGGAGTGGCTGCTGTTCAAGTTCGTGCTGGACCCGATCATGCCCTCGAGCATGTGCGTGGTGATGCGGGCCCGGTACGCTGAGCAGGCGCTCGAGCAGGCGGTCGACCGCGGAGTCCGGCAGTACGTCATTCTTGGCGCCGGCATGGATTCGTTCGCGTTCCGAAGGCCGGACCTGATGCGACGCATCCAAGCCTTTGAGGTCGACCACCCCGTGACGCAGGGCGCGAAGTTGCGGCGCATCAAGCGGGCCGGTCTCGAGGTGGCGTCCAATCATCACTTCGTCGCCGCTGACCTGTCGGAGGTGTCTCCGCTGGATGCCTTGGCTGGCACGCCCTTCGACTCGTCCCAGCCGACGTTCGTGTCATTACTGGGGGTCGCATACTATCTCACCCCGGACGACCTCGCGGCCACTATGCGGTCCATCGCGCAAGGGATGCAGGCAGGTACTCGCCTGGTTCTCGACTACATGCTGGATCCCGCATCCGCGGACCAAGGAACGCATGAACTCCGCAGCCGCATGCTCGCCTTCGTGGAGAAGCGTGGCGAGCCCATGCGCAGTGCGTACTCGCTGGCCGAAATGGACCGCCTCGCATTCTCCGCCGGCTTCGAAGCGGTAGAGAACTTCAAGATGGTCGATTTGTCGGAGGCGTACATCGGTGACCCGAAGACCGTCGCGGTCCAGCCCCCGGACATATTCGCATTCGGCAATTTCGAAGTGTCCTAGCGGACTCGGCCCGGGTAATGCCACGCAAGCACCGAGCGGCACATCGCGGCCGCGACTGGTTCCACGGGTGAGTACCGGCCGCGCTTCAACGACGGCTTCGTCTTCGAACGAGCGGGGCATCCGCCACCGTCCTTCCCCGGCCGGCCTCGGCGGCGGGGAGCCGCAATCCGATGCACTTCCGTCGCGACCGGCCCCCCCGGATCCGCCGATCAGAAGAATCGAAGGGTGTAGCTGATGCGAATGCCTCGTCCCAGTTCGGGAGCGAGGTCCTTGATGAATGACGAGTGGTTACGGTAGAGCCGGTTTCCGGTGTTGAACACCGTGGCCGAGAACTGGTGTGCCGCATGCAGCGTGGTGTAGGTGTAGGATGCCCGCAGATTCAGGACTGCGTATCCGTCAGTGGGTGTTTCGCCGGTGAAGGTTCGATCCTGCTCGCTCGCAAGCACCAGTTCCGGCGCGAGTCGGAACCCACCTGACTGGAATCGGAGGCCGATCTTGCCCCGCAGGGGAGGGATGCGAGGCAGGTACGTCCCGGTGTCCGTGTCCTTGGCGTCGACGTAGTCCATGCCGAGGTTAAGCCGCAGGCTGCGGGCGAGGCCGACGCTGAGATTGGCTTCGGCGCCCGTGAAGCGGGCGTTCACCTGGGTGTATTCGATCTCGAGCAGTTCATCGACCTCCTCGCCCGTCGCGAACGGGAAGATGAAGTTGCTGAAGTCGTAGTAGAAGAAGTTGACCTCTCCCCGGACGCGCCCTTGGCCTTGGCGCAGCGACAGGTCGAATCCGTTTCCAGTCTCGGCGGCGAGTGCCGGGTTGCCGACTTCGAACGCCCGGTTTCCGACGTGAGGGCCGAAGTTGTACAGCTCCTCGAGGGCCGGGGCGCGGAAGCTCCGCGAGAAGTTCGCGACGAACGCGCCGCCGCGCCAGGTGTCGGCGTGGAGTCCGATGGCCGCAGACGCCCCGGTGAATGATCGGTCAATGGCATCGGGCGGCTCATGCTCCTCGTGGTGCTCCTCCTCGCCTTCCTCCTCGCCTTCTTCGTGCTCTTCCTCATGCTCTTCCTCGTGGCCGTGACCTTCGCGCTCAGCGTAGGCGGGCCGATAGCGCTGGGTCTCGACACGCCCTCCGAACTGGATCTTGAATCGTTCGAAATCCAGCTCTTCGAGGGCGAAGAATGCCAGGCCGCGCTGGTCGATCGGAGGAGTGAGCGATTCCTCGCCCTCCGCCGAGAAGTCGCGATCCACGCCCCAGATTCCGAATCGCCCGCCAAGGCGCCCCCGCCGCCTCTGCTCGAAGACCCCCCGGTAAGCGAAGCGGCCGTTCTGGAACTGTGTTCCGATAGCCGAGTCGCCGTCCTCGAAGTGCTCGACCTCGTCATGCGCCCAGTTGACGTATGCCAGCTTCAGGTTGAATCCCTCGATTGGGCCGCCGAGGTTTCGCAGCCCCCAGTTCACGCGGTAGCTCTCCCGGCGGCTCTGCAGGGCGATTCTCTCGATCTCTTCCTCGTGCCCGTGCTCGTCCTCGTGGTCTTCCTCCTCGCCTTCCTCGCCCTCTTCGTGCTTCTCGTCGTCCTCGTGCTCGTCCTCCTCCTCGCCGTGGTGGCCGTGGAACTCATGCGCGAACGGCACGCCCATGTCGCCGCGGTCGACCTTCGCCTCCGCGCTGAAGTACACCCTGTCGCCGTACCAGCCGAAGCCGCCGCCACCGTTCATCAGTTGGTTGCGCGAGTTGAAGACCTCCCCCTCGCCGGGAGCGACGTAGTCCCCGGTCCGCAGCCCGCCGCCCTGGCCCCACACCAGCGTGCGACCCGACCCGTACTCGAAGCCCGCGTTTCCGGCCGCCAGGGCGTTCGTGGTTCCTCCCGATCCGCTCACGAACCCCCGAAACCCTTCGTGCGGGTGACGGTGGTGCTCGTGATGTCGGCCGATGGCGTTAACCGTCCCTCCCATCGCGTTGCCGCTATACAGCAACGTGGCCGGCCCCTTGACGACTTCGAGCCGTGCAATCTGGCCCACGTTGAGAAGTTCGCCGTGGTCGCCGGACTGCGATGACAGCGTCCCGGTGCTGATGCCGTCCTCCATGATCAGCACGCGGTCGCCGTCGAAGCCGCGGATGATAGGCCGCGAGCTGCCAGGCCCGAAACTGCGCTTGGCGATACCTGTGCCCACCCGGTGGTCGAGGGCTTCGCCCAGCGAAGTCGCGTCGAGCTCCGACAGTTCGTAGGCGTCGACGGACTCCACATCCTGGAATGACTCGAAAGGCGTTTCGTGGCGTTCCGAAGCCGTCACAGTGATCTCGTAACGGTCCGGCGTGATGGCCAGGAGGAAGTCGAGCGAGGAAGCGTCTCCTGCCTCGATGGAGACCGTCTTCGCGGCCTCGGTGAACAGCTGGTCGAGATGTGCAACCACGTGATAGGTCCCGGCGGGCACGTTCCCGAACCGGTAGGACCCATCGTCCTCGGACAGGGTGCTGCGACCGAGCTCGACAATCATGACGCTGGCCCCGTGTACCGGCCCGCCGGTCTCCTTCATCGAGACTGTGCCGGTTAGTCTTCCGTTCGATTGCGCGAGTGCCGGGACAGCCAGAATGGCCACCATGACGACTGCCCGGAAGAGGTCGCGGAGAATTCTCGAGTGCATCAACCACAAGCCTAGACCAGCCGCACACGAATTCTGGCCTAATGCCTACAAGCGGGACGATTTACACGATGAACGGTACGTGATGGCAGGGCGGATCAGCAGAGGTCGTTGATGGTTCCTGCCGTCTGCCTGCCCCGTCTGAAGGGTTGGAATGCGCGCAGGTGGCGTCGCGGCACGACGGAGTGCTTCGAGTTGTTGCGAAGGGCGGGTCGCTAGACGCTCAGACTCGCCATCTCTTCAGGTACGAACTTCCGGCCGGCATCCCAGATGGCTCCCGTCGAGTGCGCACTGGATTGTCAGCCCTGCGCGCGCGGGCACGGCGAACGAGCGAACTTCCGTCTTTTGCTCACAGGCTTGTCAGCCCTGCGCGCGCGGGCACGGCATTGATCGGCTGCGTCGCTTACCCCACGCCGAGGGCAGCGGTCCACTGCGTGGCGCGCGCCGCCGGGCCCGATCGCGCTTGAATGTGGCGAGGCCCAGATTCGCCGCACGTGCGACTCGGATGCCTCGCCGCAAGCCGGGCTCGTCCATCGGCCCTCGACATACGCCGCAAGGCCGCGACTGGACTGGAATCATCGAGCCAGTGCCGGCGTGCATCGCCGGCAACAGGGGGATGGTGAGCGCGCAGGGACTCGAACCCCGAACCTAGTGATTAAGAGTCACTTGCTCTACCAATTGAGCTACGCGCCCGTATTCTCGGCTATTGCTTCCCGGAGAGCATCGCCACTCGGGCCTATGTGCAATCGCCTGCCTCTTCAGAATACCATTGCCACCGGGCCGGATCCTCCGATTTGCAGTCCGCGGCCTCTCGTCGTTTGGCTCACGGATTGTAGATGCCAAGAACGTGCTGGTCGAAGTCAATCAAGGCTCCGGTCATCATGCACGACTCGTCGCTGAGGAGATATCCGACCATTCCGGCCACGTCCCGTGGCCGCAGAATTCTCCCGAACGGCGAGCCCCAGTCCGCAGCAACGAGCCAGTCGTCCGGCTGGCCTTCGCTGGTCTGCACCTGGTGTTCTGCAGGAGTGGCCATCCAGCCGATATTCAGGGCATTGACCCGGATGCGATGCTGCCGCTGGGAGTAGGCCGCGTTCTTCGTGAGTGTTGCAAGGGCACCCTTCGAGACGCTGTATGGAGTGAGGTTCGGAGTCCCGCCGTGCGCGGACATGCTCAGGATGTTCACGATGCTTCCCCCGCGCCCTTCCCGCTGCATGAGTCTGACACTGCCCTGGGTTAGTAGGAACGGCGCCCTCAGGTTGACCGCCATGATCTTGTCCCAGTGGTCGACCGACGTGTCTTCCAGCGTTCCGCGCTCGGTGCACGCAGCTGCGTTGACAAGTCCATCCAGCCTCCCGAAATGCTCGTCCGCGGCTGCGATTATCCGCTGGCAGGTGTCGGGATCCTCAAGCGCTCCCTCGACGAAGACGGCCCGGCAATCACCGGTTGTGTGACTTGTCGCGGCGGCCTCCCCGCGCTCCCGGGACCGTCCACTGATTACGATGCCCGTTGCCCCCCGCTCGACCGCGAGGCGGACGATTTCGTCGCCCAGGCCCTGCGTTGATCCGGTTACGGCTAGGACCTTTCCGTCCAATTGACCAGCCATGTGATTGAGCCCCCTCAGCCTGCCGGCTACTGCCGCAAATTCCGTTGTCCCCACTATTGCCTCGCCCCGCTTGGACTATTCTTCCGGCTCCCCGCCAGCCGGCTCCGGCGGAGGCTGGTTCGGCAGCGGAGGACTCGGCGGGGGGTTGATCGGGCTGGTTGCGACTGCCCTGCGAGGGGCGGGACTGGGCTTGGGTCGGCTCCGCGGCCGCCGGGGTGACGGACTGCGGGCGTGATCCTTGCCCTCCGAGGCCCCGGCCTTGCCGCTCCGCGACCGAGCACGGGGCTGGGTCGCCCCGGTGCGAGTTGCCTGGCGCGCGACCGAGTCCGCGGACCCGCGCTGCTTCTCAGCGGCCGGGGGCGCTTCATCTGCGGATGCGGGAGGGTCCGCGCGCGGCGAATCCCCAGTCCGATCCGTGGAACTGCTGCCAGGTTCCGGCTGGGCTTCCGGCCGAGGAGGCGGTGATCCCGTCTCGGACCGCGACGATGCCTGCGGGGCAGCCCTCGGGGATCGGGCCGTCGGCGCGGGTGCGGGGGGCTGGCCACCCCCTAGGTAGGAGTCCCTGTCCAGCACCGATCGCCCCAAGCCCGCATGGAAGGGGCTCCAGACGGATCCTGGAACGACATTGCGCCCCGCCTCGCGCATCATCTCGAGCGTCGTGTCGAGATCGGCGACAGAATTGAGGATTACAGCTTCCGGAAACAGAGGGTCTTGCAACGAGTCCAGGTCCTTCTGTCCGCACTGGCTCAGCACCATGTGCAGGAGCATGGCCTTGAGATGGGGAGGGAACCCGTCGATTTCATCGCACTTGCGGTCGAGCCAGGCTGCTCCCAGGGAGACGTGGCCTAGGAGCCTCCCGCGGTCCGTGTACTCGATCGACCGCTCTGCGCTCAGTTCGAATACCCTCCCGCAGTTGCGTAACAGCGTCCCGCAAGTCAGCAGGTCGCTGTCAGCCTGGCCGTAGTGCGATGCCAGAAGCCGGGCGACTCGCAGCATGCTGACCGCGTGCTCGAGCAGGCCGCCGATCCTGGCGCGGTGAGTGGTCCTGGAGGCCGGCGCGCGCTTGTAGCGCGTAGCGAACTCCGGGTCGCGGAACACGGCGTTCATCAGCCTCTGCAGATCCTGGCTGGCCAGCCCGTCGATCGCCGCGAGCACCTCGTCGTACATTGCCTCGATGTCGCGATCGGTGTGCGGGATGAAGTCTGCCAGCCGTACCTGCTGTTCGGGTACTGCACGCAGCCGGGTGATGATCGCCTGGTGGCGGTTGTTGTAGACCTGCACGCGCCCCTGCGCCTGAATGAAGTCGTTCGTTTCGAACGTCTCCGCCAGTTGCTCGACGTTGTCCCAGACCTTCGCTTCGATCGAACCGGTGCGGTCACCCAGCCTGAGAGAGATGAACGGAACTCCGTTCTTCTTGGCGCGAACCTCCTTCGACTGCACCAGGAAGGTGCATTCGAAGCGGTCGTTAGGGTCGAGGGTCTTGAGATCGCTGATCGATCCCGCGCGGATCATGACGCCGCCGCTCCCGCGGCGACTTCCTGGGTCGGCGGCGCCTGACCGTCATCCTGATCGTCGTCCAGGTCCACCTTCTTGCGCGGCAGGGGGATCATCCAGAGCATCTTCTTGCGCGGCCGCTCCTGGATGACCTCCTCGCGGGTCGTGGTTTGGGGCGCCAGCCTCGAGGGGTCGCTCCAGGCGGTGTTCATGCCGTCGATCGCCCCCTGGTCGGCGTAGCCCGGCCGGATCTCGATGTAGGACTCGCCGCGGAGCTCGCTGAGGTACTTGCGGATCTCGGGCTGGAACCGCGGTCCGCTGATTGTTGCCCTGATCTCTTCCTGCACCTCCTCCAGCTGGGCCAGCCCCTCGCGGAAGTTCTGGTCTACGCGAAGGATCAGCAGGCCGTTGGGAACCTCGATCAAGTCCGTGATGTGGCCTTGGCGCTGGCCGAATACCGCTTCCTCGATCTCGGTCCGGAGCATGCCCCGGCGGTAGATGCCGATGTCCCCGCCAAGCTCCTTCGTGGCCTCGTCATCCGAGAACCGCCTCGCCATTTCTGCGAACGGCTCGCCCCGCTGGACGCGTCCGAGCACCTCGTCCGCCTCCTTGCGCCCGGCTTCCTCGTCCTCCTCCAGCGTGAAGAGGATCTGGCTCAGGCGCACGCCCTCGGAACGCACGTACTCGTCCTTGTGGTCTTCGTAGTACTGCTCGATCTCCTCGCGCGTCACGATGACCCTGCGGGAGACCTCCTGGCCCAGCACGGACTGGGACACGAAGTTCTCGCGCATGCGGTCCATGAGATCCTCGGCAGGCTCGCCGGTCCGCTCCAGGACCCATGCCTCGAAGTCGTCGGTTGACTCGATGTTGTTGCGCCGCATGATCTCGTCGCGCTGGCGAAGCACCTGGGCGTCCACGTTGATGCCGAGCTCCTCGCCCTTCTGGACTAGCAGACGCTGGTCGATCATGTCGCGGAGGACGACTTTCTCCCGCTCGGCGAGTTCTGCGTTCCGCTCGGCTTCCGACAGGGCCGAGTCCGCGAGAATCTCGCGGCGACTCTGTTCCAGCGTGCGCTCGTACTCGGACCGAAGGATGATCCCGCCGTTGACCTTGACGATGATTTCCTCAAGGATCGTTACGTCGGCGCAGAGGGTGGCCGCCGACAGGAGGAGCATGGGGAATAGGAAGCCTGACCGTCTCATCATTCTCTTGGGATTATCTTCGCACGCTTGCGCCCAGCCCGGCTGGACTGACAGCGGGCCTCGAGTTGCTCCTCGTCTCCGGGGCCGACCGATCCACGTGGGTCTGAAAGCCACGGGAGCTTGAGGACGGACCCCTTGGCTACGCGGAGGGCCCGTGCTCCCCGACTCCGACGGGCTGGAGGAATCGGCGGCGGCGCGTCGCGGCTGCCGCCCATTGAATGCCTGCCGGGCTAGGTGTCGAGAGCCTTTCGGAGCATCTCGTTCACAAGTTTCGGATTCGCCTGCCCGCGGGTGGCCTTCATGACCTGGCCAACGAAGAACCCGATCACGCCTTTCTTTCCACCCCGGTACTGCGCGACCTGCTTGGGGGAGGATTCGAGAATCGTGTCGATGATGCCCTCGAGTTCGCCGCTGTCGCTGATCTGCCGCAGGCCCTCGGCCTCGACGATCTCCTCGGCGGATCTGCCGCTCTCGAACATCTTGGCAAAGACGGCCTTCGCGAGTTTGCCCGAAAGCGTGCCGTTGTCCACCAGCGTGATGAGCGCTCCTAGTCCCTCGGCATCGACGGGCGACTGGTCGATGTCGCCGCCTGACGCATTCAGAGCGCCCATCAGCTCTCCCTGGACCCAGTTCGCGGCGGCCCTGGCGTTGCCGCAGGACTGGGCCGCCCGCTCGAAGTAGCGGGCCGTCGAAGCGGAAAGCGTCAGCACGCGGGCGTCGTATTCGGAGAGGCCGTACTGGTCGGCAAGCCTTGCGCGCATTGCCGGCGGCAATTCCGGCATCGCCTCCCGGATGGACCGGACTCGGTCCTCGGAGACGACCAGCGGCGGAAGGTCGGGCTCCGGAAAGTACCTGTAGTCGTGCGAATCCTCCTTGCCGCGCATGCTCGATGTTGCGCCGGTAGCCGTGTTGAAGAGTCGCGACTCCTGATAGACCGTCCCGCCCTCTTCCACGACCGCCGCCTGCCGGGCGATCTCGTACTGGATCGCCTGCTTGACGAACCGGAAGGAGTTGAGGTTCTTGATCTCGCAGCGAGTCCCGAACTCCGCCCTTCCGCGGGGACGTATCGAGATGTTGGCGTCGCACCGCAACTGCCCCTTCTCCATGTCGCAATCCGAGGCCCCCGCGAATTGGATCACCTGCTTGAGCTCGTTCAGGTACGCGACGGCCTCGTCCGCGCTGCGCATGTCCGGCTCGCTGACGATCTCGCAGAGAGGCGCTCCGGCCCGGTTTAGGTCCACGTAGCTGTAGCGATCCGAGTCGCTGTAACCGTCATGGATGGTCTTGCCAGCGTCTTCCTCCATGTGCAAGCGGGTGATGCCCACTCTCTTGGAGCCTCCTTCCCAATGGATATCCAGCCAGCCATGCTCCGCGAGAGGCTGGTCGTACTGGGAAATCTGGTAGCCCTTGGGCAGGTCCGGGTAGAAGTAGTTCTTCCGCGCGAACCGCGAATGCTGATTGACGCGGCAGTTGATCGCAAGCGAGGCGCGGACCGCCAGCGAGACAGCCTCCTGATTGAGGACCGGCAGCGCTCCCGGAAGCCCGAGGACGACAGGGTCGGTCTGGGAGTTGGGAGCCTTGCCGAACTCGTGGGTCGAGTGGGAGAAGATCTTCGTTCTGGTCTTCAGCTGGACGTGAACCTCGAGCCCGATTACCGGCTCGTACTTCGCAATGGTTTTCGGGTCGGCGAGGCCTACTTCCAAGGCTTGCATCGTGGGGCGGCTCGGACCGGGCCGGACCCTCATCTTACCAGCGGCCAACCGCCCAGGGCCGTTGATGGACCGGGCCGGACCAGCCCGGCCTGGCAACCCGGATCCCCGCTCCGTGCGGCGCTCGGTCTTCGGGCCGCCAAGGGCATGGAACCAGTGCGATTCCTGCGGTTTTCCCCGCGATCCGCGACTCCGAGCCCGGTGCCCGCCAGGAGGGTCCGGGATAATCGGAACATGCTGAACTACATCTGTCCGGATTGCGGCACCACCGTCAGCGCGGCTGACGGGGAGTGTCCGCGTTGCGCGGCAACGGGCCGGTCCGCTGCCGACGAAACCGCCGAGCTTTCCTTGCCCGCACCGACCGCCCCCCGCCAGGAGCAAGGCAACGGAGGGGCGGAGCCGCCTCAGGCGGAGGTCGCGGCGGCTGCGACGCAAGTAGACCCGGACCCCGCTGCAACCCGGCCGGCGCCTGTGCGCAGCCGGTCAGGCCTGCAAGTGCGTCCTTGGCACTATGGCCTGTTTGCATTCGGTGTCGTGGCGGCGATCCTCGGGGCCGTGGCATTGTCCGGCGGATTCGGCGCGCTGCGGCTGGAAGATCCAGCGGAAGAGGACTTGTCCCGGGTCGAGGCGTTCGGGATCGGCGTTCGCGGACCGATTGAAGTATCGGGGATTCGTCCGTACTACGACGACGAGTACCAAGCGCACGTGCGGGCTTTCGTGGCCAATCATTCCCGCGAGGAGCAGTCGGTGGCCGTGGTCGCCTTGATGCGGGTTCGCGAAGCCAGCGAGCAGGCTCCGCCCCTCGCGACGTTCGAAATCGTGATCAGCGATCCCATGCCTGCGAACGGAGGCGTGGAGGTTGACGTGCCGCTGCGAACGATGGGCACCCTTCAGAGCCTGCCCCCTTGGAACGAGATCCGTGTCGACCTCGAGGTTCTGGGGGCTCGATCGGTCGAGCAGGGACCCTGAGGGGTGAGACGCGCCAGCAGGGAGGCGGGGCCGCGGCCTCCGCAGGCTGGATTGCCCAGCTGACTCCGCGCGGGGGGACGGCATTGCGCAGCGAGGCAGGCCCTCCTGGCTCTCGCAAGTACCCGTGAGTCTGGGATGACAACGAGACGTCCTGCTAGCTCCCTGCGGACTTCCCGCTGCGATGGTTGAGCCCCAGCCGGTGCCGTGACGTCGCCTTGACCAGCGTGTCGTAGCCCTGCCGGATCAGGGTGCTGTCACGCCGCGCTTGCAGCAGTAGTTCCACGCGACGCTCCCGCCGCTGCTGGTGGAACGCCTCGACAGAGTCCGCCTCGCGGTTCTGCGCGGAACTCGGAGAGAACCCGCAATTGCTTGCGAGATCTCAATCGAAACATCAAGACGCTGACTCTCTCTTGCCGTCAACGCACGATCGGCCCCGAAGCACAGAGGGTCGGACGTTCGGACCCGAAGACGCCGGGCGGCAACCACCCGGGCGGCCCCGCTCGAGCCGGAGGGACAGGACCTTGAAGGGACGGACCCGCGCGCGGCCCCCGTGCTAGCAAGGACTGTGGAAGCGCAGGGGCGCGCGACGAGTCCGGGCTCGCCTGGGTATGGCACGCAATGGAATCGCTACGCAAGGAGCTAGAATCCAACACTCAGCAAGAGCGCAACGGCATCTCCGGAATCTCGGAACGCTTGGCGCGAATGAACGCGGTTGCCGAACGGTGACACAGAGACTTTGCCGACACCCAGGAGGCGATCCGCGAGGCCTGGCATCGAAGCCCTTACCCCCGGGGCGACCAGAACGGCTGGCGTGAGGATCTCTGAAGGGTCGGGCCCTGCAGGCTGATTGCAATGGACGCTGGATTCCTTGGCTTAGAGGCCCTCAAGAAAGAGGGCCTACTGCCAGCTGGCGGTCTGGCTGGCGGCAGCTTCGCCAGGAGGGCTGGTCCGGCTAAGCGAGCCCGTGTCGCGCGCGCTGAGCCCGGGGTGGCGACACGTCGGGGAAGGGAAGGGGAGTGGGAACCCACTCCCCTCTGGAACAGCCGCCCCGCCCGACTGGCAAGGTTCCCTGCAATCCCGACCCTACGGCCTGTCCGCGCCAAACGCGCCGGTGATGAAGCCGTCCTGCCAAAGTCTCAGCCCGATTTCGTAGGTGCCGATCACGCCCAGCGGTCCGTCGACGTCCTGACCCACGAACTGCCCGCTAATCCGAGTGTCGCTGACTAGGTTCAATCGCCGCGTGGTGGCCAACGGGGCAATGTAGCCAGTTACCGTCACATCAACCTTGCCGAAGCCGACCTGGCCGTCGGCGTCAGTCACGATGTCAACACCCGAGAAGGTGAATTTCTCGAACACCACCCGTTGGCCCGATAAGGGCATGCTCAGCGGATCTCCATCCGCAGTCACGGGTTGGCTCATCGTCATTGTAAGGTCGCCGATATCCTGATTCGCACCAGCCGTCCAGGCACTCTCTGCCCACTCGGCCAGCAGCTCCACCGAGGCCTCGTAGAACGTGTGGCTTTGCATTAGCACTGTCTTGCCGGTAAAGGTAGCCGAGCCTCCGGAGGGGAAGCTAGGCTCCGCCGAGCTGCTCCACTGTGTCGCCGGCAGCGGGCTGTACGCGAACACCCCCGGCCTGTTCAAGTTCTCGTCGTTCTGGAGTGGCTGGTACCATTGGGTGGTTGCACCAGCAAAGGCAGCATAGGGCTTCTGCCGGGTGCGCCAGACGCCGAAGCGCGTGTAGTCGGTCGAGTCAACCCATGTCTTCATCTCGACTTCCTGCTGGCTCCAGATGTGACTGTATGACGGCGACGTGTCCGCACTGTCACCCTGCGTGACGCTGTTGAAGATCCCCGAGCCGTCTGGATCGAGCGCCTCCTTCAGGTTGTCGCTCGAGGCGAAGGCGTCCAGCACCGCGTCGATCAGGCTCAGGGCCTCCTCCTTGTCATCGATGGAGGTGGGGTTATTGTAGTCGTTGAGATTGGAATACGTGGCGATGGCCGTCAGCTTCGGCGGCACGTGATGGAAGACCCGCAGCAAAGCCAACTGCATTCTCCTCCAAGCGTCGCGTTCCGCCGCAGGGTCGGCACGCGTGTCGAGCGCCAGCAGCACAGCTAGGTCCGCCCGCGCCTTCTCGATCTCATCGACTGCGAGCTCCACCTGCGTGCCGGGCCCGTTAATGGTCACCTCGGAACCCGAATCCGACACCAGGCGCGCCAGTCCCACCTTCAAGTCCCGGGGCTCGACCCCCCCGTTCTCGGCGGAGATGCGGATGTAGTCTGCATCTCTATCGAGGACGAGACTGCCTCTTGTGTAGTCGACGGCGCCGAGAACCGTGCGGCGAGGATTGCCGACTTGCCTTCCGGCTGTCTGCTCGAGAACGCGCTGGCCCATGGTTACGGTCACCACAAGGTTGCCGCCATCCAACTTGAAATTGTCGCCGCCCATCACAACGGTCTCGTGCCCCGAGCCGTCGTCTGTGCCGGGCCGTACCGGCGCAGTGTCGGCAACCCGGTTCGCGCCGAAGCTGCCTGCCAGGTACCGGTTGCTGCCGCTCTCCGTGTTCGCCCCGACCGTCCAGACACCGTGCGCCCAGTCCCCGGACGCGTCCCCCGTCCCCAGCAACTGCCCCGCGAAGGTGCCGGCAGCCGTTTGGGGGCCCGGGCTGCCCGCGCGCCGCGCGAACGTCACCCGTGCCCTCGCCGCGTCCCCGGAAGCGTCCCAGTGCGCGTTGTTGTCCAAGTCGTCGGCCGTCGGCAGGATGATGGCCTCGACATCGCCGAACTGGTACTGCCACGGATCCCCCTCCGCCGTCTGCAGCCCCGTCACCAAACCCGACACCCGCTTGCTCGAGAACTTCACCTCCAGCTCGATGTCCCCGCTGTACAGCGTCCCGTCCCCGCTGACCGCCGTCGTGCCACCTTCGTAGTACGCGTTCCCCGACGTCTGGATATGCCACACCCGCACCACGTCGTTCGTCGTCGCGTACGAGAACGCTCCGACCAGCCCCGCCGCCGTCGCGTCGTCGGCATCCTTGTAGGTCAGGTCGCTCGTGGCGTACTCCCGCTCCTTTTGCGAGATCGCCCCGTAGCGCGTCTCCCCGGTCGCGCCGAACACGATCCTGGACTCGCTCTTGTTCGCGTCGAACGCATCCAGAGCCGCCGACTCGCTCAGCGCCGCGCCCTTGAACACCCCGCTGCCGTCCCCGTCCGTCGCCGCCGCGAACTGCGTCCCGCTCGACAGCGCCGCCAGAATGTCGTCGATCTCGCCCAGCATGTCGTCGTCGTCCGGCGCATTCGCGCCGAGATTCACCTTGCCCGCTCCGAACACCTTGTTGACTTCCGTCTGGATCGCGCCCCAGCGGGAGTCCAGAATGCCGTCTATTCCGGTCGGGGCCGTGTCGAGCCCCAGCAGCGCGGCCACGTCGCCGCGGATCTTCTCGATCGCCCCCCTCGCCGACGCCACGAAATTGTCCCCCGACGCACTTGCCGAGCCCGCTCCCAGCAGGTCCGCCATCGTGAACGTGTTCCCGCCCACCGTCAGGCCGGTGCGCAGCTCGTTCGCCACCGTGTCCTCGTTGTCGTCGGTCAGCGTCATGCGGTTGTCCTTGTTGAGATCGCCCGCCAGGCCGAACCCGGCTTCCGTGTCGGAGTCGCCGGCCGAGTCGGAGTTGATCGCCTTGTCGAACCGCGCCCCGAACAGGTCGCCGTCAATGTGCCAGACGTGGAAGGAGGCGCCGTGCACGGTGATGTCTCCCGTGCCCGACTTCGGCACTCTCGCGCCGTTGACGTCCCAGCCGTCCTGGTCCTCGCGCGTCATCGCCGTCAGGCCCGTACCCCCGATCTCCACGTCCATCGGCACGAACATCGCGCTCCAGGCTCCTTCGGCCAGTGTTAGCGAGTACACGTTGCCGTTGCCCGCCGTCACCTCGCCGCCGGAAGCGAACGGATCGCCACCGAGGGTGTAGGAGCCGTCCTCGACCATCACCACCGTGACCATGTCGCCGGAAGTGCCGAGGGTGACCGTGGTCGGAACCTCCTGGAACGTCGCCGTCCAGGTGTCTCCCGCCCCCAACGTTAGCGTGTACGTGCCGAAGCCGGCCGCCACGCCCTCGCCGCTCTCGAACTCTGCGCCGTTCAGAGACCACGTCCCGTTCTCGGCCTTCACCACCGTCACGGTCTGGCCGCTGATGCCCAGCGTCACCGGGACCATCTTCGGCACGTAGGTGATCCGCCACGTGCCGTCGCCCAGCAGCTCGACGTAGTACATCTCGATGCCCAGCGGCACTTGCACGCCTGACGTCACCGGCTGCTCGCCGAGTGTCGGGTGCACTGCCGTCCAGGTCCCGTTCTCGTGCCGCGTGAACGGCACGCTCAGGCCCGAATTGCCGACCGCCACCTGCTGGACCAGCGGCACGTATGCCGCCGTCCAGGTGCCGTCTGCCATCGTCAGCGTGTACTCGCTGCCGTTGGTGGCCGTCACGCTGCCGCCCGAAGAGAAGGCAGCGTCGCCGATCCAGTACGAGCCGTCCTCGGCCCGCATCACGGTGACTTCCTCGCCCGTGATGCCCAGGGTGACCGCCGCGGTCGCCGGCACGTAGGAAGCGGTCCAGCTGCCGTCGTCGGCCAGCGCCAGCATGTAGTGGTTGCCGTTGGATGCGGCAAAGTTGCCGCCCGGCTCGAAGGCTTCGTCGCCGATCCAGTACGAGCCGTCCTCGGCCCGCATCACCGTGACCTCTTCGCCCGTGATGCCGAGCGTAAGGGTGGCCGTCGCGGCCTGGTAGGCCGCCGTCCACTGGCCGTCCGCGAGGCTGAGAGCGTACGTGTTGCCGTTCTCGGCGGTAAGCTCGCCGCCTTCGAAGGCCTCCCCGTTGAGTGTGAAGCCGCCGGCCTCGGTGGTCATGAGGGTGACCGTCCCGCCGAGTTCGCCGAGGGCTACCTCGACAGGCTGGGGCTGGAACGGCGGCGGTGCCGGTGGCGGCGCTGGCGGGGTGACCGCGGCCGGCTCGTCACTGCCACACCCGGCCAGGACGAGCGTCAGCGCTACGAGTGCAAGGAGGCCTAACCGTCCCCCCTCGCGTGCGATTCGGATGCCCTTCGTTGCTAAATTCACGTTGCTACCCCTTTTCCTTGTGGCTGCCATGAGAGGCTTTAGCGCCCCGTGGCTGACCCTCCCGATCGGACCCTATTGGGACTTCGGTGCCTAAGAGCCTACCATTCAACTCGATCGTCGAGAGTGCGGTCAACCCATGTTATTCGGTCTCGGGGGAACAAAATAGAGGGGACTTGTGCCATTTCTCGTGCTGTCGAGGGGGTTGGCTGTGCCTTCCGCACAGATCTCCCGCTGTCCCGCGGACGGCGAGTGCCGGCCCTCAATTGCGAGATCGCCAGCCCGGCAGGGTGGCTACAGTCTGCGTCCACAACCGTTCCGCGCCGCTGCCGCAGCTAAGTTGGAACGCTGCCGGGCCCGGGTGGAAGCGGGGCTTGCGCCGCGACGGACGAAGGTCCGCCAACCGCGCACTTGGATCTGGTGCAGCAGGTGCGCGGATGCGCGGTCCACCAGCGACTCGTCTCGTCTCGATGCCCGGTTTGGTCGCTGTCCGGGCCGCGGTACTGCTGCCTATGCGTGGTTGGGAACGCGAGAGCTGCCCTGAGACAGGCACGCCGGATTTCAAGTCCAGGACACCTTGAATTCCCTCGCGAGTCAATCAGGAGGACGAATTCGACGGAATCCCCCGGGCCCTCAAGCCGACGCTGGCGCCGTCCCGCATCTGCTCGGGGGAGCGGCAACGCGCGCCCCCTTTGAACAGCCGACCCGCCAAGTTGGCACGGGTGCATGCAGCCCCCTCCTACGGCCTGTCCGCGCCGAACGAGCCTGTGAGGTAACTCGCCCAGTTCCTCTCGCCCACCTCGTAGGTGCCGATCACACCCAGCGGACCGTCGGCATCCTGGCCGACGAATTCCCCGCTTATCCTGTTGGTATTCCCGAACTGATGGCTCCTAGTGCCCAACGGACCCCAGTAGGCGGCTACCACCGCCGGTTGCGTGCTGGACCGGTCGTTGCTGAAGCCAACCTGCCTGTCGGCGTCAGTCACGATATCGACGCCTGAGAAAGTGACTTTATGGATGTCCTCTATTCGGGTTACGCCTCCGGTATCGCTTACGACTAACCTCATCGGATCCCCTTCCGCATTCATGAAGCCGCCCATCGCCACTGTTAGGTCGCCGATATCCTGGTTCGCACCCGCAGTCCAGGTGCTCTCCGTCCACTCGGCCAGCACTTCCACCCAGCCTTCGAAGAACTCTAGCCCTCTGAACAACACCGTCTTGCCGGTAAAGCTAGCCGAGCCCCCAGAGGGGAAGCTCGGATCCGTCGAGCCGCTCCACTGCGTCGCCGGCAGCGGGCTGTACGCGAACTGGCCCGGCTGATTGAGATTCCCGTCGTTATGGCGGGGCTCGTACCACCTGTCGATCGCAGCGTAAGGCTTCTGCCGGGTGCGCCAGACTCCGAATCGCGTGTACTCGGTCATGTCCACCCAGGTCTTCAGCTCGACTTCCTGCTGGCTCCAGATGTGACTGTAAGAAGGCGACGTGTCCGCACTGTCCCCCTGCGTGACGCCGTTGAAGATCCCCGAGCCGTCCGGATCGAGCGCTGCCTTGAGATTGGCGCTCGAGGCGAAGGCGTCCAGCACCGCGTCGATCAGGCGCAGCGCCTCCTCCTTGTCGTCGATGGAGGTGGGGTTGTTGTAGTCGCTTTGATTGGAATAGGTGGCGATGGCCGTGAGCTTCGGCGGCACGTGATGGAAGACCCGCAGCAAAGCTAACTGCATTCTCCGCCAAGCGTCGCGTTCCGCCACAGGGTTGACGCGCGTTTCGAGTGCCAGCAGCACGGCCAGGTCCGCCCGCGCCTTCTCGATCTCCTCGACTGCGAGCTCCACCTGTGTGCCGGGCCCGTTAATGGTCACCTCGGAACCGGAATCAGACACCAGGCTCGCCAGCCCAACCTTCAACTCCCGCAAGAGGGGCTCGGGCCTCCCAAGTTGGGGAGTGAGCCGATAGAAGTCCGCATCTCGGTCAAGGGTTCTAGAAGCGATACCACTTATCGTCCCGGAGCCGAGAACGCGGCGGCTAGGATCGCCCACCGACCGGGTACGAAAGGGTGGCAGAATACGCTCGCCCATGGATACGGTCACCACGAGGTTGCCGCCTTCCAGCTTGAAGTTGGTGCCGCTCATCACAATGGTCTCGTGCCCCGAGCCGTCGTCTGTACCGGGCCGTACCGGTGCCGTGTCGGCCACCCGGTTCGCGCCGAAGCTTCCCGCTAGGTACCGGTTGCTGCCGCTGGCCGTGTTCGACCCGACCGTCCAGACACCGTGCGCCCAGTCCCCGGACGCGTCCCCCGTCCCCAGCAACTGCCCTGCGAAGGTGCCGGCAGCCGTTTGGGGGCCCGGGCTGCCCGCACGCCGCTCGAAGGTCACTTGTGCCCTCGCCGCGTCCCCGGAAGCGTCCCAGTGCGCGCTGTTGTCCAAGTCGGTGGCCGTCGGCAGGATGATGGCCTCGACATCGCCGAACTGGTACTGCCACGGATCCCCCTCCGCCGTCTGCAGACCCGTCACCAAGCCCGACACCCGCTTGCTCGAGAACTTCACCTCCAGCTCGATGTCGCCGCTGTACAGCGTCCCGTCCCCGCTGACCGCCGTCGTCCCCCCTTCGTAGTACGCGTTCCCCGACGTCTGGATGTGCCACACCCGCACCACGTCGTTCGTCGTCGCGTACGAGAACGCTCCGACCAGCCCCGCCGCCGTCGCGTCGTCGGCATCCTTGTAGGTCAGGTCGCTCGTGGCGTACTCCCGCTCCTTCTGCGAGATCGCCCCGTAGCGCGTCTCCCCGGTGGAGCCGAACACGATCCTCGACTCGCTCTCGTTCGCGTCGAACGCCTCCAGCGCCGCCGACTCGCTCAGAGCCGCGCCCTTGAACACGCCGCTGCCGTCCCCGTCCGTCGCCGCCGCGAACTGCGTCCCGCTCGACAGCGCCGCCAGAATGTCGTCGATCTCGCCCAGGATGTCGTCGTTGCCCGGCGCGGTCGTGCCGAGGTTGACCTTGCCCGCTCCGAACAGCTTGTTGACTTCCGTCTGCACTGCGCCCCATCTGGATGTCAGGATGCCGGTGAGTCCGGGCGGGGCCGTGTCGAGCCCCAGCAGGGCGGCCACGTCCCCGCGGATCTTCTCGATCTCCGCCCGCGCCGACACCACGAAGTTGTCCCCCGACGCGCTCGCCGAGCCTGCCCCCAGCAGGTCCGCCATCGTGAACGTGTTCCCGCCCACTGTCAGGCTGGTGCGCAGCTCGTTCGCCACCGTGTCCTCGTTGTCGTCGGAGAGCATCATGCGGTTGTCCTGGGTGAGATCGCCCGCCAGGCCAATGTCGGCTTCCGGGTCGGAGTCGCCGGCCGAGTCGGAGTTGATCGCCTTGTCGAACCGCGCCCCGAACAGGTCGCCGTCAATCTGCCAGACGTGGAAGGAAGCGCCGTGCACGGTGATGTCTCCCGTGCCCGACTTCGGAACTCTCGCGCCGTTGACGTCCCAGCCGTCCTGGTCCTCGCGCGTCATCGCCGTCAGGCCCGTGCCCCCGATCTCCACGTCCATCGGCACGAACATCGCGCTCCAGGCTCCCTCGGCCAGCGTCAGCTGGTACACGTTGCCGTTACCCGCCGTCACCTCGCCGCCGGAAGCGAACGGGTCGCCACCGAGGGTATACGATCCGTCCTCGACCATCACCACCGTGACCATGTCACCGGACGTGCCGAGGGTGACCGTGGTCGGAACCTCGTTGAAAGCTGCCGTCCAGGTGTCGCCCGATCCCAGCGTCAGCGTGTAGGTGCCGAAGCCGGCCGCCACACCCTCGCCGCTCGCGAACTCTGCGCCGTTCAGAGACCACGTCCCGTTCTCGGCCTTCACCACCGTCACGGACTGGCCGCTGATGCCCAGCGCCACCGGGACCATCTTCGGCACGTAGGTGATCCGCCACGTGCCGTCGCCCAGCAGCTCGACGTAGTACATCTCGATGCCCAAGGGCACTTGCACGCCCGACGTCACCGGCTGCTCGCCAAGTGTCGGGTGCACTGCCGTCCAGGTCCCGTTCTCGTGCCGCGTGAACGGCACGCTCAGGCCCGAATTGCCGACTGCCACCTGCTGGACCAGCGGCACGTACGCCGCCGTCCAGGTGCCGTCCGCCATCGTCAGCGTGTACTCGTTGCCGTTCGTGGCCGTCACGCTGCCGCCCGAGGACAAAGCAGCGTCACCGATCCAGTACGAGCCGTCCTCGGCACGCATCACGGTGACTTCCTCGCCCGTGATGCCCAGCGCGACCGCGGCGGTGGCCGGAACGTAGGAAGCGGTCCAGCTGCCGTCGTCGGCCAGGGCCAGCATATAGTGGTTGCCGTTGGACGCGGCAAAGTTGCCGCCCGGCTCGAAGGCTTCGTCGCCGATCCAGTACGTGCCGTCCTCGGCGCGCATCACCGTGACCTCTTCGCCCGTGATGCCCAGCGTGAGGGTGGCCGTCGCGGCCTGGTAGGCCGCCGTCCACTGGCCGTCCGCGAGGCTGAGCGCGTACCTGTTGCCGTTCTCGGCAGTAACCTCACCGCCTTCGAAGGCCTCCCCGTTGAGGGTGAAGCCGCCGGCCTCGGTGGTCATGAGCGTGACTGTCCCGCCGAGTTCGCCGAGGGCTACCTCGACAGGCTGGGGCTGGAACGGCGGGGGTGCCGGCGGCGGCGCCGGCGGTGTGACCGCGGCCGGCTCGTCACTGCCGCACCCGGCCAAGCCGAGTGTCAGTACTACGAGCATGAAGAGGACGAGTCTTCTCCTTCTCGCCCCCTTTACGGACATATTTCGATTGCTGGCAATCTCTGTTTTCATCTTCTTCTTTCGGTCGTGGTCGTCAATGGGCGATCGCGTCTCGGGCAGCACTACGCAACCGAACCCTCAGTTGCTGCGGTTTCTTCCAGTCTTCCAGCGATCTGCGGGGACGAAGCGACTGGATTAACGGAAAGGATATCATCACCGCGAGGTCATAGCCGTGTGACAAGAGCGCCCTGCTGATCTCCAATCTGGACTTGCTGGCAGGGCGCTCTCGGGCTATCGATGCCCCGATAATGTCCCCAGCCATGACCGCCTTGCATTCCCGAAGGGACTTCACAACCATGCTCGCGGGGTGCGCGGCTGCGTGCTCGCAGTCGGGGCCTCCGCTCAACGTCCTCTTCGTTGCGTCCGACGACCTTACCTCCACTCTCGGCTGCTACGGACACCCGGTTGTCAAGTCTCCGAACATTGACCGCCTTGCCTCCCGGGGTGTGCGGTTCGACAACGCTTACTGTCAGTTCCCTTTCTGCGGGCCCAGCCGCGCTTCCCTGATGACCGGACTCCGCCCCGATACGACCGGAGTCGTGACCAACGCCCGTGTTGACTTCCG
Organism: Bryobacterales bacterium; assembly: GCA_965263255.1. Taxonomy (GTDB): domain Bacteria; phylum Acidobacteriota; class Terriglobia; order Bryobacterales; family UBA6623; genus VXMF01. The sequence continues at coordinate 2,261,119 of CBDHHA010000008.1, read as the reverse complement.
GGAGACGCACCCGGATGCCGTCACGCTGCCACAGCTTTACAAGAGCAACGGTTGGCGGTCGATGCGCGTCGGCAAGATCTTCCACATGGGCGTGCCGGGTGGCGTGGGCACGATGGACCACCAGGATCCGCCCTCCTGGGATGTGTCGATCAGCCCGCCCGGCGACGAGCACAACAGTGTCGGGCCCGGCGGCGATCCGAACCCCGACCTACGGCACGGCCTCAAGATGCAGTGGGTCCAGACCGCCGACGCGGCAGGACAGGCGGACAGCGCGGCGGCGGACACCGCGATCGAACTGCTCCAGTCCAGCGCCGGCGAGCCGTTCTTCCTAGGCCTGGGATTCGTGCGGCCCCACACGCCGTTCGTCGCCCCGTCGCGGTTCTTCGACATGTACCCGCTTGATGAAATCGAAGTCGTCTCGAACCCTCCCGGAGACGTTGATGACATTCCGCTGCCCGCACGGAACCTCCGGCCGTTTCTGTGGAACCACATGGGCATGAGCGAGGAAGACCAGCGGATCTCGCTGCGAGGCTACTACGCCTCGGTCTCGTTCATGGATCACCAGTTCGGCCGCGTGCTCGACGAGCTGGAGCGCCTTGGACTGGCGGATCGCACCGTTGTCCTGTTCTTCGGCGACCACGGCTGGCACCTCGGCGAGCACACTCACTGGCAGAAGATGAGCCTGATGGAGGAGTCCGTGAAGGCACCGCTGATTATCTCCGCACCCGGCATCCGGGGGGCCGGCCGGTCGTCCCGGGCCCTGGCGGAGTTCGTGGACTTCTATCCCACGCTGGCCGACCTCTGCGGGCTGGACACCCCGCCCGGGCTGGAAGGAGTCAGCTTGCGCCCCCTGCTGGACGATCCGTCAGGGTCGGTCAAGGACGCCGCGTTCTCCCAGGTTCAGTGGGAGGACCGCATCTTCGGCCGGACAGTGCGCACGGGCCGGTACCGCTACATACGGTGGGAGGGTGACGGCGGGGGCGAAGAGCTGTACGACCACGCGAACGATCCCCGCGAGTTCACCAACCTAGCCACGGATCCGTCATTCCGGACCGCGTTGGACCAGATGCGGTCGCGGCTCGACCAGGGACCGGCAGGGCCGGTAGTCTGACGGTCCCGGTACGCACGGGCCGATTGCGGCGCTGTCGCCGAGGGACCGCGACTCCCTCTTCCCGCGCAGGATAGCGACACGCGGAAGCGATCGAGTCGCGCCTGCAAGTTCGGAGGGAAATGCAAGGGCGAGACTCCGACTTGCAGGCCGCGCGTGGATTCGACGGAGGCCGCCCCTGCTCTGAGGTGTCCCCGGCCGATCCAGCGGATTGGGCTCGGTACCGGGGTGACCCTGGCCCTTCGACTTTCTCAGGCGGGCCGGCGCACGCTCCCATCGTCCGCCCATTCGGTACCCGTCTTGCCACGGTGCGCCTCATGGGCGCCGAAGCCAGTCGCGGACGAGATCGACAGGATCCTGGTCCGAGCGGGATCGACGGTGCCGTCCACCCTGACGCCTTCCGGCTCGCCGGGGTCTCGCCTCATCGAATGGAGTACCCTCTTGCCCTCGTGCCGCTCATCGCGTGACGCTTCGGTCTCGGAGCAACGAATTACGGCTCTCGGAATCTGGTGCCGAGCCTGCCGCCGATGCTCTGCCGAGGAGGTTGGGGGGGCCCGGAACCGATCATGGCGCTACGCACGCTGGCCTGATTGGCAGCGCCGCAGGGTATCCGAAAGCGTGGCGCTCTCAGCAGGTCTGCGCTGCACAGGATCTCCGTGCCGCTTCGGGTACTGATGCCCGATTACCCCCTTCGGCTAGAACTCGGCAAATCCCTCTAGGTAGTGCAGGCCATATGCCAGGGAGATCCCAGCGAGAAATGCGAGAGTCAGCGGGAAGCGGTCATGGCCGTGGAATCGAATCTCCGGCAGCAGGTCGCTCAGCGAAACGCAGATCAGCGCGCCCGCTCCGAACGCCAGGGCGCGACCGATCGCTTCCCCTTCTGCCGCGCCGAAGAGACCGATTCCCCAGTAGGTCGCGAAAGCGCCGAGCGGGCACAGGATCGCGATTCCCAGGGTGAACCCCAGCGCTGACTGCCGACTGAATCCAGAGAGGCGCATCAGGCCCTGTATCGAGAGGGAGTCCAGTGGCTTGTGAAGGCATATGGCCAGGAAGATCCCGAGGCTGGCCAGCGCGGCGAATCGGCCGTCATCGTGCTGCCCGCCCCGCACGCTTGCACCGAGTGCCGCGCCCTCGGTGAGGGTGTGCATGCCCAGGCCCACGCAGACCCCTACCCAGCTGAGCGAATGGCCCTTGGCCTCCCCGGCATCGGATTGGTCTTCGCGGTGTGCGACATGGTCGCCGAACTCATGCTGATGAAAATGAAACACCCGCAGCAGCAGCACCATCGTGATCATTCCGGTGGCGGTCCACCAAGCGGCCACCTCGATCGCTTGGGGCGCGGAAATCTGGCTGACGCTGAGGGGTATCAGGTGGTAAAGCGCCACGCCGAGGATCAGGCCGGCGACGAAGCTCATGGCAGCCTGGACCCGCGTGTGGGTGAGGCGGACGGCAGCGTCCAGCCAAGCGCCGAAGACTGCGGCAGCCAGGATAGCTGCAGAGTAGCCCGCCAGCAGGGCGATCGGAGTCAGGTCCACGGGACGTTCCCTCGGCAGATTGGAAGACGCCCGCTCCCGCCTCTGGATCCGGTGCTAGTGCGCATCGAAGTCATCAATTGGAGTCCCACAGCGCTCGCTGCCGACGAGATTCGCTCTTGCCGAGTCTGCACCTGGCCGACTAGAGCCCCAGGTGCTTCTTGCCGAACTCGAGGGATGCGCGGTTGTTGTCTTCCTCGATTCGGAAGCGTTTTTGCGCCGGACGGTGGCTGATTCGAGGGAGCTCCTTCGCGTTCGCCCGGACGGATTGCAGAGCGGCCGCTAGGTCGCGCCCCGGGACCCGGCCCATTGTGGTCCAGTACTCCTCCCGCAGGCAGGGGACCTTCAGTGGATCCCGAGTGATCATTTCCAGAGTGAAGCGCACCTCGGGGCGCGCCGTGCGGATCGCGTCAACGACAGCCTTCAGGTCCAGGCACCCGGTCCCGAACGGCACTTCGGCCAGCAGGAAGCCGTCATCGTAGGGCTCCAGCCCCATGTCCTTCAAGTGCACGGAATTGGCGAACGGCGCGAACGCCCGGGCCGTCTCGAGCGGGTCTTCCAGCAGGGACATGTTGTTTCCGGTATCGATCGTCACGCCCACCGATTCGCTGTCGATGCGTTTCAGGATCCGAAGCATCTCGTCGATGCGCCAGTCCTTGTGGTTCTCGATGGCGAGCCGGACCCCGTGCTTGCGAAGGATCGGTTCGGCCCGTGTCAGCGACTTCCAGCTGCGCTGGGCGAACTGCTTCCAGTCGTCGAGCGTTTTGAAGGTCTCGTACCGGCGACCGCCGAGCATGACCGTGCGGATCACGGAAGCGCCGGCCGAGCGCGCGGCCCTGACTGTCCGCTCGAACTGTTCCAGGCCGTCACCGTCGTCCGGGGGCAGCCTAGCGGAGACCTCCACGTACATGCCGTACTCGGCAGCCGTGTCCCGCAACTTCGCGCAGTACCCCTCGTCCAGCGATGAGAGGGGTGCTTGAATCCCCCCGGCCCCCAGGCCTCTGCAGTGCGCGAGGAAGCGCATTGTCTCGGTGAACCGCTGCGATGGCTCGGCGCCGCGGTCCGCCCCTGCACGTTGCATGTACGAGGCCGTTCCGATCCCCATCCGGTAGTCCGGACCCGGCGAGCCGCCTGCTGTCGCAGTCACAGCGGATCCCAGTCCCGCAAGGACGAATTCCCTTCGGCTGGCGACCATCGCACTAGTCTGGCACAGTCCCGTACCGGACGAAGCGATCCGCCGGAACCAGCCCGTGCCAGCTTCGGGCCGGGCGCGGCGCCCCGGAATTCGGGTCGCGCCGCCCCGGCACAGGCCTCATCCTCGTCGCCGGTTGTAGCGGATGAATGGCGTCAACTCCCCGATTCGGTCGTACAGGCGCCGGGCGCTCGCATTGAAGTGCTGGGTGGTCCAGTACACGCCGGGGCAGCCGGCGGCATCGGCCGTCGAGTACACGGCTTCGATGAGTGCGCGACCGACCCCCGTGCCGCGATCCGAAGCATCCACGTACAGGTCCTGCAGGTAGCACACGTTCTCCACGCTCCAGCAATGCCGGTGGAACAGGTAGTGCGCGATTCCTATGGTTCGCTCACCCCTTGTCGCGACCAGCGCTCGGTACTCGCCGGGATCCCCGGACAGCAGCCTCGAGAAAGTCGTTCGGTAGACGGTCTCGCTGACCGACGACTCGTAGAACTCGAGATATAGCTTCCAGAGCCGCCGCCACTCAGGCTCGTCGCTTGGATCGAGGGGCCGGATGTGCAGGTCTTGCACCGGTGCCACTCTAGCAAGGCCGACCCCGGTTTCCGCTCGCCGCTTCGGCTGCTGGTCGCCGTCCTCGGCAGGGTGGGTCCCACGGGCGGGTGGCTGTCTTCGGCCGTGACCAATGGTCAACTCCGGCGGCCAGCCTCGTGCGGTCTCAGGTCGTTGGGCTACCCTGAGGGGTCCGCTGCGGGCGCCTGCGGTGCCCGCGGATCCAAGGAGGAGTCCATGAGCGACCTAGTGCGATCGAGCGTCGAGAGTGGCATCGGCGTGATCACAGTCCAGAACCCTCCGGTCAACGCTCTGAGCCCCGGAGTCCCGGAAGGCATCCTCGAGGGCCTTCGGCGATTCGCGGACCAGGACAGCGTGCGCGCCATCATCTTGATCGGCGACGGCCGGACCTTCATCGCAGGGGCCGACATCAAGGAATTCGGGAAGATCACCTCGGGCCAGGCGAGGACCGGACCGGGCCTGACGGAAGTCATCGATGCCCTGGAGGGTTCCGCCAAGCCGGTTGTCGCCGCGATTCACGGAACCGCCTTCGGAGGAGGGCTTGAAACGGCCCAGGGCTGCCACTACCGAGTGGCGCTTCGTTCCGCTCAGGTCGGTCAGCCGGAAGTGAAGTTGGGAATCATTCCCGGCGCCCACGGCACGCAGCGCCTGCCCCGCCTCGCGGGCGTCGAGAAGGCTCTGGAGATGTGCGCTCTCGGCGATCCTGTCTCGGCAGAAGAGGCCCACAGGTTCGGGATCGTCGACCGCCTCATTGACGGCCAGGGCTACGACGAGCTACTGGCTGGAGCGGTCGAGTTCGCCGGCGAGATGGCTGACCGCGGGGGCCCCCACCCGAAAGCGAGCGAGAGGAGCGACAGGCTCGGCACGCCGGCGGAGGCCGCGCCCTTGGCGGAGTCCGCGCGGGCAAACGTCCGCCAGAAGCGACGCGGGCAGCAGGCGCCGCTCCGCGCCATTGACGCGGTCGAGGCTGCAGTCTCGCTGCCATTCTCCGAAGGCATCAAGCGGGAGGCCGAGATCTTCAGGGAGTGCCTGTTCTCGACCCAGTCCAAGGCCCTGATCCACGCCTTCTTTTCCGAGCGCGAGGTGCGGAAGATCCCAGATATTCCCAAGGAGACTCCGGTGCGGGATATCCAGTCCGCAGCGGTCATCGGCGCCGGCACGATGGGTGTCGGGATCGCCATGTCGTACGCCAACGCGGGTATCCCTGTGAGGCTCAAGGAAGTCAGCAAGGAAGCCCTGGACAAGGGCATGCAGGCCATTCAGAACAACTACGGGCGATCTGTCAAGAGGGGCCGGTTCACTGCGGAGGTTGCCGAGCAGCGCATTTCGATGATCCGCCCGCAGACGGACTGGGACGGATTCGAGGAGGCCGACATCGTTGTCGAGGCCGTGTTCGAGAGCATGGCCCTGAAGAAAGAGGTGTTCCGCGAGATCGACTCCGCAGCCCGTCCGGGTGCCGTGCTGGCCACGAACACATCCAGCCTGGACGTGGACGAGATCGCGTCGGTGACGTGTCGGCCGGAGGACGTGATCGGGCATCACTTCTTCAGCCCGGCCAACGTGATGCGCCTGCTGGAGATCGTGCGCGGCGCCAGGACGAGCAACGAGGTCATCGCAACGTCCATGGCCCTGGCAAAGAGGCTCAGGAAGGTGGGGGTGCTGGTCGGAAACTGCTTCGGATTCGTCGGCAACCGCATGTTCCACCCCTACCGCCGGGAAGCCCAGTTCCTCGCCGAGGAGGGCGCGAAGCCGTCTCGGATCGACAGGGTCCTATACGAGTTCGGGGCCGCTATGGGCCCGATGGCCGTGGGCGATCTGGCGGGGCTGGACGTGGGCATGAAGGTACGCAAGGAGGCCCCGAACCTCTATCCGCCCGGCACGCGGCGGCCCTTGGCGGAAGATGCGCTCTGTGACTTGGGGCGTTACGGGCAGAAGACGGGAGCGGGCTGGTACCGATACGGCGAGGACCGCAGCCAGCACGAGGACCCGGAGGTGGATGCCCTGCTGCGGCGCGTGGCGCGCGACGCCGGAATCGAGCAGCGCGCGATTCCCGACGGCGAGATCCTGGACCGGGTCGTCTATGCCCTGGTGAACGAGGGTGCCCGGATCCTGGAAGAGGGGCACGCGCAGCGATCGTCCGACATCGACATCATCTACCTGTACGGCTACGGGTTCCCTGCGTACAGGGGCGGGCCGATGTTCTATGCGGACACCGTCGGCCTTGACAAGGTCCTGGAACGGGTGGAGGAGTTCCATGCCGTCCACGGCCATTGGTGGCGTCCCGCGCCCCTGTTGAAGGAACTGGCCGGGAAGGGAAGCACCTTCGGGGCGTGGGACCGCGCGCGGTGAGCGCTGCTTGACGAACTCCGAATCTCGAACTCCGGCGGCCTCTGGCAGTTGAGAGTCGCTGCGAGAACCTAGTCCGCGGACCGTAACCGGCCGGGAATGAGCCGGTCCTGGATCTCAGCGCGCGCGCAATCAGTCCGTGTGCGAGTATACGGCGAGGATACTGACTGAGGCGAGCCGCCGACCATGCACGAGAGAACCCAGCATTCCGCCAGCGAAGGCGGCTTCGCGCCGCACTCTGCCGTACGGCTAGTCGCGAGAGTCGCCCGCTGCTGCTCCGCAACCCTGCTGGCCGCCGCGGTCACAGCCTCCGCTGCTGCGCAGGTCCCCGCGCTCGTCCCTGATCTGATCCTCCACAACGCCAAGATTGTCACCTTAGACGAGCGATTCTCTATTGCCCAGGCCCTCGCGATCCGAGGGGACCGAATCGTGGCGGTAGGCCGCGACGAAGACATCCTCGGGCTCTCGGGGCCGGACACGCAACGGCTCGATCTCGACGGCAAGACCGTGCTCCCGGGACTCATCGACTCGCACACCCATCCACTGGGGGCCGCCATGTACGAGTTCGATCACGCGGTTCCGGACATGGAGACCATCGCCGACGTTCTGGACTACTTCCGCCAGCGGGCGGAAGTCGTTCCCGAAGGGGGCTGGATCCGGCTGCAGCAGGTGTTCATCACGCGTCTGCGCGAGCAGCGCTACCCGACGAGGGCGGAGCTCGACGACGTAGCTCCCAATCACGCGGCGTACTTCCGCACCGGTCCCGACGCATCGCTGAACTCCCTGGCGCTGGAACTCAGCGGGATCGATCGAGACTTCCGCATTCCCCAGGGCTCGCTGGGGAGGATCGAGCGCGATTCGAACGGGGACCCGACCGGAATCATTCGCAGCGGCGCGCACCTCATCGCTTTCCGCGAGAGCCAGAAGCCGCCCACCCGGGAGGACAAGCGCCGCCGCCTCAAGGAACTGTTCGCCGCCTACAACAAGGTCGGGCTGACCAGCATCGCGGATCGGAATGCCAGTGCCGAGGCCGTCGAGCTATACGAGGACCTGCTGGCATCTGGCGAGCTGACGACTCGCGTATTCGTCAGCCAGGCAATTAACGCCCAGGATTCGCTCGAGGACATCGAGGCGTCGATCTCGAAGCTCGTCAGGCATCCCAAGCACGCTCACGATTCGATGCTCTGGGTCCGGGGCATCAAGTTCTTCATGGACGGCGGGATGCTCACGGGCAGCGCGTACATGCGGGAGCCCTGGGGGGTCAGCGACGTGTACTCGATCTCCGACCCGAGCTATCGCGGGCTGCGGTTCGTCCCGCCGGGCAAGGCGTACGCCATCACGCGCCTGGCGCTGGTCAACGGCCTCCAGCCCACGGCGCACTGCGTCGGTGACGGCGCCGTGCACGCGCTGATCGATGCCTACATGGAGATCAACGACGAATTCCGCGTGCGCGAAATGCGGCCATCCATCACTCATTCCAATTTCATGAGCCCGGAGGCCATCGAGCGGATGGCCGAGGCCGGCATTGTCGCCGACTTGCAGCCGGCGTGGCTCGAGCGGGACGGGGCGACCCTGCTCAAGCAGTTCGGGGAGGCCCGCCTGCGATACTTCCAGCCTTACAAGAGCCTGAAGGAGGCGGGAGTGGTCGTTGGGGGCGGTTCCGACCACATGCAGAAGGTCGGAAGCATGCGGTCAATCAATCCCTACAACCCCTTCTTCGGCATGTGGATCGCCCTCGTCCGCCAGCCGCGGTGGACCGACGCGGTCATGCAGCCGGAGCAGCGCCTGACGCGGCAGGACGTGATCCGGCTGTATACGCTCAACAACGCGTTCATCACGTTCACCGAGGCGGAGAAGGGCTCGCTCGAAGCCGGCAAGCTCGCCGACCTGATTGTCCTGGACCGGGACATCCTGGAATGCCCACTCGTCGAGGTGAAGGATATCGAGGTGGAGCGTACCTACCTGGGGGGCAAGCCCGTCTACGTGGCCGGGGAGTGAGGACGGCTCGCGCCCGTTGCGGGCAGCCGGTCGCGTTCACGGCGGCCCGGCACCGCCCGGTTCCAGCGCGATCCTCTCCATCGGTCCGGGCGGAGGCGCGGCTGGGGCCTTCGCCTAGTGCTCTCCTACCAGGCCGGAAATCCGGTTGTTGGCAGCCGTGATCAGATCGACGTTCCTCCGGTCGGGCCTTTCCATTTCGTCCAGCAGTCCCCGCCTGCGGGCCTTGTTGCGCTGGTAGGCGCCGCACAGGTGATACCCGACGCATCCCGGATTCTGGAACAGGCCCTCAAGGACTTCCGAATACCACTCCCCGTCATTCGGCACGAACCCGTCAGGACCGGCTGGCCGGATTCTAGCGGCATCGGCGAGCAACACCGGCTTGCCCGTCCTGCGGTGCCAGTCGCCAAGGTGCCGGATTGGGTCCCGGAAATCCTGGAACGACAGCACGTCGACGTACGGATCGGCTGCTTCTACGATCTCGGTGGCGAGGGCGGCGTTTGCCTCGTAGCGGTCTCCCAGGATCAGGTGATGCGGATCGTAGCGCCGGATCGCGTCGTGAGCCGTCTTGTAGTACTGGCTTGCCAACTCGAAGAGCTCCTTGCGTCCTGCCTCGGTCTTGAGCCGGTCGGGATCGAACATCGGCCCCCGCCACTCGTTGAACGGCCGTTCATGGATCCAGGTGGGGCAGTCGCTGTAGAAGTATCCGATCAGATTGGGATCGTCGCTCAGCTCGGCGCAGTGCGAGCGGGCTACGTAGTCGGTCCAGTCGGCCCATTCCGGCGCCGTGAAGTCAAAGTGGCGGGTGTGCTTCTCCCACTGATGGGACTCCGTCAGCGGAAGCAGGTGGCAGAACGGCATCCCGAGCGCCCTGTACTCGTCGTTCGTGAAGGGCCGCGAATGCCTCCACTGGCGAATGGTGACCTCCTGGACCCAGCCGACCGTGTTGAAGCCCCACACCTTCAGGTTGGGAACCACTGACTCCTCGATCCACCTTGTCGTGCTGCCGCCGTACTTCTCCTTCCAGAGGTGGACATTCTCCGGGTAGCGCAGGCTTGCAGGGTCGATGTGATTCAGCCCGAGGGAGAAGAATCGGTCCCTTCCGGGCGTGAGCAGCCACCAGCGTTCCCCCTGCCGACCCAGTGTGAAGAATCCTTCCGGGCTGGCCTGGGTCGTGGACACGGCCGAAGCCCCAAGGCCGGGGCTCGCGCCTGCCGCGGCCAACGCGATCAGGTACTCTCGTCTGGTCATTGAAGCGCGTCCTCCTCGTTGCGCCCCATGATCGGACACGCGCAATCGTCGATGCAAACGGACCGAATCGGCCCAAAGCGGCAGGCTGTCCAGTGCATCGCAGGCTGCATGCGGGCGGGTGGCGAGAACGTCAGGACTCGTGTAGCCTAGGACTGCAAGTCGTTGCGTTGCTTCGATGAAGCTCCCGGTTGCAGCCTTGGTCCTGGCGGCTGCTTCGCTGCCCGCAGCCAGTCCTGACTTCTTCGAGGTCAAGGTGCGGCCGCTGCTGGCGACGAAGTGCTACTCGTGCCACGCGGATTCGGAGATGGGAGGCTTGCGCCTCGACTCCCCGGAACGAGTCCTGCAAGGGGGAAGTCGCGGGCCCGCCGTGGTTCCCGGCGAACCGGCGGCGAGCCTGCTTGTTTCCGCAGTGCGGCGAATTGCCGATGGGCTCAAGATGCCCCCGACGGAGGTGCTGTCGGAGACGGAGGTCGCAGTCCTGGAGGAGTGGATCGCTGGCGGGGCCGAGTGGCCGGCCAGCGAGGTTCCCGTGGCTGCCGACAGCAGCGTGCCCCCCGGGGCGCGGGAGTTCTGGGCCTTCAAGCCGGTGCGCAGGCCTTCGTTGCAGGGCGACACGCCCGCCATGGCGATTGACGAGTTCGTTTACGAGGGAATCCGCGCAGCCGGGCTGGAAGCCTCCCCTCCTGCCGACAAGGCGACCCTGATCCGGCGCCTGAGCTTCGACCTGCTCGGGTTGCCGCCCACTCCCGAACAGACGGTCGCGTTCCTGGCGGACGATTCGCCCGGGGGATACGAACGGCTGGTCGATCGAATGCTCGCATCGCCCCATTACGGCGAGCGCATGGCCAGGCGCTGGCTGGATCTGGCCCGTTACGCGGACGGACAGTCCTCCGCATACGCCGACACCCCGCTGCCCAACGCCTGGCGCTACCGGGATTGGGTGGTGAACGCCTTCAACCGGGACCTTCCGTACGACCGCTTCGTGGAACTGCAGCTGGCGGCCGACCTGCTGCCGGAACCAGAGCGGGGCGAGAATCTCGCGGCGCTGGGATTCCACGCGCTGAGAGACCGGGACGATGATCGCGTCGACGTGACCGGCAGGACCTTCCTCGGGCTGACGATCGGCTGCGCACAATGCCACGACCACAAGTTCGACCCCATTCCCCAAGCGGACTTCTATGCCCTGCAGGGTGTCTTCAGCAGCACGGAGGACCACCGCTATCCGCTGGCCCCAATCGATCAGGTCGAGGCCTACGACGCTGCGAGCAAGAGGGTCCAGAAGCAGAAGCTCGCAATCGACCTGTTCCTCGAGAAGGAACGCGACCAGCTGATCGATATCCTCATGGAACGCACGGCCGACTTCCTGGTCGCATGCTACCGGGTAGCGGTCTTGGGGGGCGAGTCTCAGCGGGTCGCGGATGACGCCGGCTTGGACCGCCAGACTCTCGATCGCTGGCTGGCATACCTGGCCACGGCGCCGCACGAGCATCCGTTCCTTGATGCCTGGCACGCCGTGATGGATCGGGGAGCCTCCCTCGAGGAGGCCAGCCAGGCGGCAGCGGAGTTCGAGCGGACGCTGCTCGAGATCCACTTCGAGAAGCGGGCGGTGGACGACCGCAACTACGTCAAGCTGGGAGGGGCCGAGGGCGTGCGGACCCAGCGCACGTTGCTCAACACCAACCTGGAATTCATCGAGCCCGTGCGCTACTACCTGTGGCACGACATGAGCGCTCCGCCGGCCAAGAAGCGGGGCCTGCCGTTCGTCGGAGGCGTATACCACTACGGGCCGGGCCAGATCGAGCGTTTCCTGGCCGGTGTCTGGCTTCGTCATCTGGAGGCCCAGAAGGCCGAACTTGCGCGACTCAAGCAGGCCGTTCCCCCGCCGTACCCGTTCCTGCACGCATACCGGGATGCAGAGGCCCCCAAGGACGCCCGGATCGCGATTCGTGGCGATCGCAAGAATCGCGGCCCGGCCGTGCCGAGACGGTTCCTCACTGTCCTTAGCGACGGCTCTCCCGATCCCTTCCGCCAGGGCAGCGGCCGCCTGGAACTTGCCCGCGCCATCGCGGCACCCGGAAACCCGCTAACCGCCAGGGTGTTCGTCAACCGCCTCTGGCACTGGCGCTTCGGCCGGGGCATCGTGGCCACGCCCAGCAACTTCGGCCAGCTCGGGGAGCGTCCCTCGCACCCGGAACTGCTGGACTGGCTGGCGGCGGAATTCGTCGATTCGGGCTGGTCCGTCAAGAGCCTGGACAAGGCGATCCTGATGTCGGAAGCCTACCGCCGGAGTTCCAGGGTGCTGGCCGCCAACTACGAGGCCGATCCTGACAACAGGCTGCTGTGGCGGTTCAACCCGGTGTCGCGCCTGGATGCCGAGACACTGCGCGACGCCCTCCTGGCCGTCTCGGGCCGCATCGACCTAGCCCGCGGCGGGCCGCCGGAGGACCTGTCGGAGAGCACCGTTCGGCGCACGCTCTACGGGAAGGTGGATCGCACCAATCCCGATCCCGGCCTCGGCGTGTTCGACTTCCCCGACGCGAAGACCCACTCTCCGGAACGAGACGTGACGGTCGGGCCCCTGCAACGCCTGTACTACCTGAACAACCCGTTCTTCATCGAACAGTCCGCCGCGCTTGCCGAGCGGCTGGCCGCCGACGCCGGGAGCGTCACCGATGCCCGGATCCGCCGGGCTTACGAACTGCTGTTCGGACGGAAGCCAAGCGACGACGAGATAGCCGCCGGGCGAAGGTACCTGGGAGGCGACAGCTGGGAGAGGTACTGCCAGGTCCTGCTCGCGTCCAGCGAATTCCTGACTGTTAGGTGAGACTGATGCCCCTTTCCCGTCGAGACACGCTCCGGATTCTCGGTGCCGGCTTCGGAACCGTCGGGCTCGCCGACGGCCTGGCGGCGGCAAGCGCGCGCGAGACGCACTTCGCCCCGCGAGCGAAGCGCGTCATCTTCCTCTATCTCAACGGGGGACTGTCGCATGTCGACACGTTCGACCCGAAGCCGGCCCTGGCCAAGTTCGACGGGCAGCCGATGCCGGGTCCGAAGATCAAGACGGACCGCGCGTCCGGCGGGCTCATGAAGTCGCCGTTCGAGTTCCGGCCCTACGGCGAGAGCGGTGTCGAGGTCAGCGACATCTTCCCGCGGGTCGGCTCCTGCATCGACGACATTCTCGTCGTGCGCTCGATGTGGTCCGAGAGCGTGAACCACCTGCCCTCGATGCTGATGATGAACACCGGCCACGCCCTGCGCGGCGGTTCACGGCCGTCGTTCGGTTCGTGGGTCGTGTACGGCTTGGGCACGGACAACCGCAACCTCCCGGGCTTCGTCGTGCTGTGCCCCGGGACACCGGTCGGCGCCGCGAGGAATTGGTCGTCGTCGTTCCTTCCCACCGAGTATCACGGAGCCCTGCTGCGCAACAACGCCGAGACGCCGGACAAGGTCATCCGGAACATCGCGAACGCGACGTACACACTCGACGAGCAGCGCCGGCAATTGGACCTGCTGGACCGCATCGACTCCTCATTCCTGCGGCGGATCGGATTCGATCCGCGCCTCGAGGCCAACATCGAGGCCATGGAGACGGCCTTCCGGATGCAGACCGAGGCTCCGGGCATCTTCGATCTAGGCAGGGAGCCCGAGCACGTTCGCGAGCGCTACGGGGACGGGGAATTCGGACGCGGGTGCCTGATGGCCCTGCGCCTCGCCGAAGCCGGAGTGCGGGTGGTCCAGGTCTACTACGGGGACGGGCAGCCTTGGGACAGCCACGACGACATCATGACCCAGAAGGACCATGCGGAGCGTTCGGACGGCCCGATCGCAGCCCTGATCGAGGACCTGAAGCTGCGCGGCATGCTGGACGAGACGCTGGTGATCGTCGGAAGCGAGTTCGGGCGGACACCCATGATCCAGAACTCTGGTACCGAGAAGGTGGGCCGCGGGCGTGACCACAATCCTCCGGGCTACTCGATCCTTCTCGCCGGCGGCGGGATCCGAGGCGGGCAGGCCTATGGCGCCACAGACGACTTCGGCTACAAGGCCGCCGTGGATCCGGTTACGCCGCACGATCTCCACGCCACGGCGCTGCATCTGCTGGGCCTGGACCACACCAAGCTGACCTATCGGTACAGCGGGAGGGACTTCCGCTTGACGGACGTCCACGGCACCGTCATTCAGGACTGGCTGGCCTAGCGCGTCGCTCCGACCGGTTCGGTCGCGGCGCCTACTCCCGTGCGGGCCGGGCGATTTCCTGCGCCCGCCGCCCGTTCCCGCGAATTGCCCGGTCCCGAGGCCACCGCTTCGGGCCTATACTACGGTTGCGCCAAGCAGATTGGTCGAAATGCGATGAACGGACTGTCGGAATGGATTCGGGATTCCCGCCCTGGATTGACCAGGAGGGGCCTGTTCACTAGCGGTGGGCTCGCCGCCCTGCTCGGGGCTGGCGGCGGGGCGGGGAAGGCTCGCGCCGCCTTGGATGTCGGACCGGGGATCTACGATTCGATCGGCGTCAGGCCGGTGATCAACTGCAAGGGCACGTTCACGATCATCAGCGGTTCCTTGGTGCTGCCCGAGGTCCGGCAGGCGATGACGGAAGCCTCGAAGCACTTCGTCCACATCGACGAGCTGATGGACGCCGTCGGTGCCAGGATTGCCGAAATCACCGGCGCGGAGTCCGCGATCGTCACCACCGGCTGCGCCGCGGCCCTGGCGCACGCGACAGCCGGCGTGATCGCGGGAGGCGATCCGGAGAAGATCCAGCGTCTTCCGGACACGGATGGGCTTCCCGACGAGGTGATCGCTCCCGACTATTCGAGGAACGTCTACGACCACGCGATCCGCATGGTCGGGGTCCGGATGGTGACGGTCAGGGACCTGGACGAGATGGCCAGCGCGATCGGGCCGCGCACGGCGATGGTGATGGTCCTGGCGTCGCCCAGCGACACCGGCGAATTCGGCTTGGAGCCGATCTGCAGGGTGGCGCACGAGCGGGGCGTCCCCGTGCTGGTGGATGCAGCTGCCGAGGGCCTGACGATTCCGAACGTCCACCTCGCCAGAGGCGCCGATCTCGTGGCTTACAGCGGCGGAAAGGCGTTGCGAGGGCCGCAGAGTGCCGGCATCCTCATCGGCCGGAAGGACTTGGTCCGGGCAGCGTGGACCAACTCCGCGCCCCATCACGCGGCCGGCCGAGCGATGAAGGTTGGCAAGGAGGACGCGATGGGAATGCTCGCCGCCGTCGAGATGTGGGTGCGCCGCGATCATGACGCCGAGTGGAAGACGTGGCTGGCTTGGCTGGACGAGATTTCGGAGAGCGTGAAGCGCGTCGGCGGAGTGACCACCGAGGTGCTACAGCCATCCGGCCTGTCGAACTATTCCCCCAGGCTCGAGGTCCGCTGGGATGGCGACCGGCTCGGAATCTACGGTACTGAAGTCGAGAGGGATCTCTGGGAGCAGGATCCGCGGATCGTTCTGGCGCGCGGCTCGGGAACGCGGCGCGAGGGCGGGCCGTCGACCGTGTCGGTCATGCCATGGCAGATGTCACCCGGAGACGCGACGGTCGTGGCTGAAGCCTTGTATCGGAAGCTTTCGGCCCCGCCCGATCGTCCCGCGGAGGGCCCGGCCGCGCCTCCGGCGCAAGTAGGCGGCGCCTGGGATGTCGAAATAGACTTCGCTGTTTCGCCGGCGCGCCACTCCTTCCATGTGGAACAGGACGGAGACAGCCTCCGGGGATCGCACCGGGGCGATCGAACCGGCGGGGACTTGAGCGGATGGGTCCAGGGCGACCGCGTGCACCTGTCGAGCAGGCATCGCTGGGAAGGATCCGTCTATGGGTTCTCGTTCGACGGCAGGCTGCGCGGCGATCGGATCGAGGGCGAGGTCGACATGGGCGAGTACTTCACGGCGGAGTTCGCCGCTACCCGTCACGAGTATCGCGGGCTTGCCCGTCCGTCGCGTCCGCAGAAGAACATCTGACCGGCCGATGAGCGGCGCGCCTCGCATCGCGGTCGGCGGGATCCTGCACGAGTCGAACACCTTCTGCCCCCGGCTGACCGACCTCGAAGCGTTCAACGGGCGGACGACCTGCCGCGGTGCGGGGATCGAAGCCGAGTTCGGGGACGCCGCCCACGAGGTGGGCGGTTTCTTTGGCGGAGCCCGCGAGCACGGCCTCCGGCTCGTCCCTACGCTTGTCGCGAACGCTGTTCCTTCTGGAACGGTTGCGGACGAGGCGTTCGAAGCCCTGGCAGGTGAACTGGTCGAGCGGGTCGCATCAGCGGGACCGATCGATGGCCTCTTGGTGGCTCTGCACGGAGCCATGGTGGCCGAAAGCTACCCGGATGCGGACGCCGAGATCCTGCGCAGGCTGCGTCGGGAGCTGGGATCGGAACTGCCGATCGTCGTCACCCATGACGCTCACGCCAACGTCGCGGTCGAGGAAGTGGAGCTCTCTTCCGCATTGGTGATCTACAAGGAGGTGCCGCACGTGGACCAGCGGCAGCGCGGGAGGCAGGCCGCGGAGATCATGGCGAGGATCTTGAGAGATGGCGTCCGACCCGTGCAAGCGATCGAGAAACCGCCCATGCTCTACAACATCCTGTTCCACGACACCACTAGGTCGCCGATGCTTCCACTGGTGGATGAACTGAAGCGCTTGGAGCGTGAGGATGCCCGGATTCTGGCGGCCAGCGCAGCGGTTGGCTACCAGTACGCCGATGTGCCGCAGATGGGGCCGAGCATCGTAGTCGTCACGGATGGCAACAGCTCCCTGGCTCGCCGGGAGTCGCGCCGGCTCGCGGACTTGATGTGGGACCACCGGCACGACATGGCCATCGCGCTTCCGGATGCCTCCGCAGCTGTCCAGCAAGCCATGCGGGCGGAGCGCCTGCCGGCCTTGCTTGTCGATCTCGGTGACAACATCGGGGGCGGGTCGGCGGGGGACGGCACCGTCCTGCTCGCCGAACTGGTGAGGCAGGGTGCTTCTGGGTTTGGAGTGGCGATCTATGACCCGGAAGCGGTGGCGCGGGCATGCCGAGCTGGAGTCGGGGGCTCGTTCGATGCCGAAATCGGCGGCAAGACGGATGATCTTCACGGAGCCCCGGTCCGGATCCGGGGGCGGGTGAAGCTGCTCTATGACGGGACGTACACAGAGATCGCGGCCCGGCATGGCGGGATTAGGAATCTCGACCAGGGGCCGACCGCGGTCATCGAGACCAGCGCTTCGGACGGCCGCGACGCGAGTCTCATCCTGCTTAACAGCAGGCGTCATCCACCTTTCAGCCTTGGCCAGCTGACTTCCGCTGGGATCGAGCCCCTACAGTTGCGCGCCATCGTGGTCAAGGCCGCGGTGGCGTTCCGCGCGGCCTACGCGCCGGTTGCCGGCACTGTCATTCCCGTGGACACGCCGGGACTCACGGCAGTGAACCCAGGCAGGTTCACCTACGAACGAGCACGGAGCGACTTGTACGTGACCGGTCCGGCTGTCGGCAGGTAGCTGGCAACAATTGGGATAGGTCCGCCATCTGGTGGGCCGTCACTCAACCCGTCCGATTCCTGGCCATGAGTCCGGGCTGGCCAGATCCAGCCAGTGTGTGGGGTTCCCGGCAGTCCGCTGACCGGACCCCAACAGCCACTGCTTCGCGCCGAGCAGGGCTTGGCTAGTCGCTACTCGGTGCATCCCTTGCTGCCCGTTCCATCTCTGCCAGTCGACTCCTCAGATCCCTGATTTCGTCCTGCGCCCGGCTCAGAGCATCCTCTGCCTCCCAGGGATCCCGCAGGTAACCCTTCGTTGCAACGTCCCAGAGGCGCAGGCGCTCGCCGTCGAACCTCAGTTCCAGCCCGAGGACTTCGCTCGCTATCGCCAAACGGGCCTCCGGGCGGTCCACGGCCATGCAACGCACGTAGCGGTCACCGACTAGCGCGTGCGCTTGCAGACGCGGCTCGTGCAGGCCCCCCATCGGGTCGTACATCCAGTACTCCCTCACTCCCATCCGCTCACATGTCCTGAGCTTGTCCGCAGCGTCCCGAGCTGATGTTCTTGGCGACGCCACCTCCATTACGAAATCCGGCGGCTTGCCCTCCTCCCAAATCTTGTAGCTCATCCTCCGACCTGCCGGCACTCCCAGAACAACCATCACGTCAGGTGCCAGCCTAGCTGCCCGATTTCCCTCCTCGTAGTAGACCAGCAGGTCGATGCCCACGAAGACATCCCCCTGTTTCTTGTAGCGATGCCGCAGGACGCTTGCCAGGTCCGTCATCGTCTCGGCCTGCCAGGAGTTGTCTGCCATGGGTTGCCCGTCAGAAGAGGGGTAGTCAATCTCGTTTGTGGTTCCGCTTGGGCGCAATGGCCTTGCCGGGAGCCTCACATCGGCTGGCCGGGTCCCAAGGCCCGGTGCCTGACTGGCCACGTTCCGTGGCTCTTTTTCGACTGGCATGCAGCATTTCCAGAACGCCCGGTTCCGATAGGTTGGAGTATACCGGAGCGGCCAACGGCTGGCGTGAGCCCGAGGGGGGGCTGTCATTATGCCTCGACGTAGCGAAGGTGGGCGGCCGTCAGACTGACGCCTAATCGGCCGGCCAGGTCGTAGTCGGGACGGATGCGACTGCAACCTCTTGGCGGCGCGTCCGAAGCGGGTTAGCGGTTCTCATGACAGGCGGTCTGACCAAGGCATTGGCACCCTCGTGACCGGTGGCAGTCGGTGTGGACTGCTGACTTGAAGCAAGCCACGCCGCTCGGAACCGTCAGGAGGAGGTCCGCTTCGTACTGCTGTGCGTGCCGATAGAAGGCGACGCCGTTGCTATCCCGGCCTAATCGACGGGCCCTGCTGCCTCCGCGCCCCCAACTGCAGGAGCAGGACTGCCGGAAGAGTCCGCTCTTGGCCAGCCAGCCTCCGTGTCCCTTCGATGCCTATATCGGGCTCCCGCATTCCTCCTGATTCCCATGCATTCTGCCATCAACGCAATGCGGTGAGATCCCCCTGCCAATTGCTCCAGCAATGGGGGGGGGAACTGCGATCCAAGAAGCGCCGTTCCGGGAGGTGAACTGGATTGAGGAGACGGGGAACTGCTCGAGTAGTGCATCGGCGACGGGGCCGCAGATGTGGCCGGGGCCGGCCGAACTTGAGGCCGGGCCGCTGAGGTGTCTCAGGCGGCAGTCTGGCGCAGGCGGAACGAGTGTTCCGGATCGTGAAATCGCGAATGGTACCGCTGGAATCCGCTGGCGAGGGCCGGGCACCACAGTCGCAGGTCCGTGTGTCACGCGAAATGGTCGGAGGAGTGCCGGTGCAAGGACTGCACGCCTCTGACGCTGGATTACAGACCGCTGACTCCATTGCGGCGTCCGCTGCTGGCCGGCCCCGGTCGCTGGGCACGCATCGCGGCGACCTCCTCCTGATCGAGGAGTCCGTCGGCGTCGATGTCGAAACGCTCGAACCGCCGCTCCATCTGTGGCGGGACTTCCGTCTTGGAGAGCTTGCCGTCGCCGTCAGTGTCCCACCGCCTCCAACTGCCGAGCTCCCCGGCGGGGCCGTTTCGACCTCCGGCTCGCTGGATCATCGCCTGGATTTCCGAAGGCTCGATATAGCCATCCCCATCCCGGTCCATTCGATCGAAGTTGGCGCGCATTCGCTCGGGGATCTCGTCGTAGACAAGACGGTCATCTCCGTCCGCGTCTCTCGCTAGGAGCCGTTCAAGGAAGTCCTCGGAGCCCGGACCTCCGTTGGGTTCCATGGGATCTCCCATACCGAGCCGCCTTCTCCCGGGACGCTGGCGCCGTCCCTGTCGATTGAAGTCCATCCGGCCGGACCTGACCCGCCCGGCATTGCGGTCCACCGCCCAGCTAATCGAGTATTCCTGCGTTACGGGCCGGCACCACGTGTCCGTGCAGGCGAAGTACCGGAAGCTCAAGGACAACGGCTTCCGGGAATCGCCGCGATCCACTTCAACCAGAAACTCGCGCGGATCGGCGTCGGCATCTTCCTCGATCTCCGGCCCCTTTAGCTTCGCCGGAGTGACGCTAACACCCTCGGGGGCAGACAGTTCCACCTCCATCGCCGGCGCCCGGTTATTCCAATGCACTCCGTGGAGCGGATCCAGCAGGAACGCTAGGTACAGCCTGCCGTTGCCCGATCGGAGCAGGTCCTGATCAGCTTCGGCGCGCAGCTTCGTGTAGAACGGCTCTTCCGTCTTTGCAAGCTGCGGTTCGGCAATCAGCGCGCGGAAGCCCCCAGACTTTTCGATCCGGGGGACGATGCCGGTCGGAGCGTGTTCCGGAGCCGGCTTGATCTGCATGTTCAGGTCAGAGACCTCGGTCGGATTCTCGACCGGGCCGACGAACTCTTCCAGATCCCTCCGCAGCTGGTCGGGGTCGCTCCAGGCGCGCGCGCGAAGAATGCGGCCCTCGGCGTCCAACAGGTACTCGGAATTGTTTCGGTTTCCGAGCGCGCGCTTCAGGTCGTTCGACATGGTGTCCGCGATCCACGGGATTTCGGACCCGAGTACCCGCTTGGCTTCGGTGATGTGCATCAGGCGCTCCTCGAGCGTGACGGGGTTGACGTAGCCGTTCAGCTCGGGGTGCGCCAGTGCCTTGTACAGGTAAACGAACCGCACGCCTTTCGGCGCGTAGTCTCGATGGAGCGTCTCCAACCTGGGGACGTTACGAATGAACGGTGGTCAAGTCAGGCAGCCGTTGACGACGACTGCATGCTGTCCCTGCAGGCTCTTCGTATTGAACGGGTTGCCCTCGTCATCGAAGACTTCCAGTTCTGGGAACGGATCCCCTGGTTGGAGCGGCAACTGCCTGGGGGACTGGGCGAGCCCGGGTGTGGCCGAGGTGGCGACTGCCAATGCTAGGGCAGCGAGAGTGGAGCGATTCATGACTCGATTGTCCGTAGATTCCAATCTGCCACAGTCCGTCGGCTACGGCGGTAAATGACTGGTAAATCCATGCCTCCTGGACCCGGATGGGATGCGGACGGAATCGATCCAGATGCATTGAGTTCGGCTCGTGCTGCCAGTACGACCGTGGGAGCCTGCCCGCGAGACGCAGGCATGCACGCGCCGTGCCGGTTCCTGCGTGTGGACGGCGGGTCCCTCGCTCGGCATCCCTCGCTCGGCAAGGCCCGACAGCGACTAGGCAAGGGCGGGTGGCTTGGCGCAGCTTGCGTCTATGGCGCTGCAATCCCCGAGTTCCGTCATGGGCCTCGGAGCAATCTCTCCGGGCGCGAATATCGCCGCACAGGACTCCATTCGCTACGATTTGTCTGCGAAGGCCGCAGAATGGCGCTCCCATGCACGCAAGTCCCGCCGCGTACCCGATGATCCGCTCCACCAAGGGGGCAGCCGGGAGACATGGCCGGCCAGTGCGGAGACTCCGCAGTCTTTGTGTTGAAATACCGCGATGGGCTGGAGGCTTCCGCCTACATGCTCGACGACTGCGTGCGCGGCTGGAACTTCGCGGCCGAGGTCGACGGGAATGTGCTCTCGATTCATTTCGGGCAAGTTCCCCGGCCTCGCGACCTGCCGCATTTTGACGGCCTGACCCACTGCATCGAGGAACTCTTCGTTACGCGCCGGCCGGTCTACCCGGTCGAGAGGACGCTCTTAACCACGGGAGTGCTGGCTTTCTTGTTCGAGGCGAGGGAGCGCAAGCCCAGAGTGGAAACGCCGGAACTGGCGTTGAAGTACCCGGCCCCCCCGGACACGTACTTCCAGCGGGCGTGAGGCCGGCCGCGGCCTGCTCGCGTGGCAGGCCTCTTCGCATTGTGACCCGGGCGCGACACTGCCCTGCCGCGTCGGGTACTTGGTTGCGGACGCGCGTGAGGAGACTCATTGGAATGTTACGCCAGCGGGACAGGAGAGTAGAACACAGAGGCCTCCGCAATGGTATCCTCGTGCCGAGTTGAGCTCTCTCGCGACTGTCGAGCTCGTTCGGAAGGCAGGATGAGACTGCAATCAAACGGGGGCTCCGATTGGTAGGTCCTTCCCGGTGCGCTAGAGCCAGCCGATTGAGGAGAGAGAAAGAAAGACAATGAAAATATCAATGAATAGCAAGTATATTGTGTATTCGGGGGGGGGGGAGACTTGGCTTTCTCGCGCTCGTAGTGCTGACGCTTGGCCTGGCCGGGTGCGGCGCTGACGAGCCGGCCGCAGTCACCCCGCCGGCGCCGCCACCGGCGCCCCCGCCGTTCCAGCCCCAGCCTGTCGAGGTAGCCCTCGGCGAGCTCGGCGGGACGGTCACCCTCATGACCACCGAGGCCGGCGGCTTCACCCTCAACGGGGAGGCCTTCGAGGGCGGCGAGGTCACTGCCGAGAACGGCAACACCTACGCGCTCAGCCTCGCAGACGGCAAGTGGACGGCGGCCTACCAGGCCTCCACAGCCACCCTCATGCTGGGCATCACGGGCCAAGAGGTCACGGTGATGCGGGCCGAGGACGGCACGTACTGGATCGGCGACGAGGCCTTTGAGCCGGGCGGCAACTTTGCCGCGTCCAACGGCAACCACTACATGCTGGCCCTGGCCGACGACGGCAGCTGGAGCGCGTCCTACGTGCCGGCGACCACCGCGGTCACGCTGGGCATCACGGGCGAGGAAGCGACGCTGACGCGTGCCGAGGACGGTTCGTACTGGATCGGCGACGCTGCTTTCTCTTCCGGCGGCAGCGTGACGGCCACGAACGGCAACGAGTACACGCTGACGATGGCGGACGGCGCCTGGACGGCGGTATACGTGCCGCTGGTCCAGCAGGTGGCGGTCGGCACTTCGGGCCTGAGCGTGCCGTTCACGCGGCACGAGAACGGGACCTGGACGGCAGTGCACCCGACACTCGGCGAGCAGCCGGTGACGTCGGGCGTGCAAGTGCCGCTGGGCATCGAGATGTACTACGTCGAGCTGCTGGGCGACGGTACGTGGCGGATCAGCTACGTGCCGAAGATGGTCCCGGTGCCGCTGGGCATCAGCGGCCAGACCGTGACGGTGGTGAAGGCCGAGAACGGGACGTGGTCCCTCAACGGTGCCCCGTTCGCGAGCGGCGAGGGCGTGGCGGCCGGCTTCGGCACGTACACGCTGACGCTTGGCACGGGCGACACCTGGACGGCGGCCTTCAACGAGGTTCCGACCACGATCACCCTCGGCACTTCCGGCGACATGGTCACGGTGGTGATGGTCGAGCACGGCTCCTACACGCTCAACGGCGAACCGTTCGCTTCCGGCGGCGAGGTGACGGCGGGCAACGGCAACGTCTACCAGCTGACGCTGGCCGAGCGGTAGTTTACTGAAACTGGGCCGCTAGACGGCGCCCCCTTCCCGCAAGTTGTTGCATCGCAACCAGTTACAGGACTGCATTCCACTGGATTTTGTATTACCCTATATGAGATTTGACATATATCATTGATGAAAATGCTTGATTAAGCCGTCTCCAACCTGCTAGTATTACCTACATGGCCTCCATTATCCGCAAGAAAAAGCACAACCGGACCTACTACTACGTCGTCACCTCCGGCCGCGTCGACGGCAAGCCCCGCATCACCCACCAGACCTACCTCGGCACCGCCGAGCGGGTTGCCAAGCTCGTCAAGGACCGTGCCTCCCCCGTGCCCATCGAGGCCACCGCCCGCGACGGCGGCCTCCCCGCCGCCCTCTGGCAGGCCGCTCGCCGTTCCGGCGCCTTCGATGCCCTGCTCTCCATCTGGCCCGCTCCCCCCAAGGGTCCCTCCCTGCCTCATTTCCTCCTGCTCGCCGCCTTCCACCGCGTCTGCGAACCCGGTCCCAAGACCCGTATCGCCGAGTGGTACCGCAACTCCGTCCTGATCGACCTGTGGGGCTTCGCCCCCGAGCGCTTCAGCTCCCAGGCCTTTTGGGATCAGTTCGACTCCATCGACGTCTCCGACTCGCTGCGCGAGCCCCGACCCGACCAGCTCGAACAGGCCCAGCTCGCCCTGCTGCGGGCCTTCCTCGACCGCCAGCTGGCCAGCCGCCGCGTGCTGGCCTACGACACCACCAACTTCGCCACCTGGATCGCCTCCACCAACCAGCGCTGCAAACTGCCCCAGCGCGGCCACAACAAGCAGAAGCGGCGCGACCTGCGCCAGGTCGGCCTCAGCTACTGCCTCGACGCCGAGCACGGCCTGAGCCTGTGCCACCACGTCTATCCCGGCAATGTCCCCGACCGCGACGAGCTGCCGGCCTGCCTGGCCCGCATCCAGCGCTTGCTGGACGGGGCCGGCATCGACCGCGACAGTGTCACGCTGGTGCTCGACAAGGGCAGCGCGGCGCTGGACAACACCCTGCAGTTGCAGGCCAGCGGCCTGGGCTGGATCGCGGCGCTGCCGTGGGGTCAGGCGCCGGAATCGCTGCGCGCGCGGGCGGTGGAGGATCTGGAGTCGCTAGCCGACGAGCCGGGCGTGAGCGTAGCCGGCGAGCGCACGCTGGTGCACGGCGGGGAGTACCTGGCGGTGCTGCGCTATTCGGCGGGCTTCGCCAGCGAGCAGTTTCACAGCGTGAGCGAATCGCTGGCCAAGGCGACGCAGAAGCTGCGTTCGCTGGCGCGGGAGGTCGGCAAGCCACAGGCCCGGCACAGCGAGGCGAGCCTGCGCAAGCGGATCGAGGGCTGGCTGCGGCCGAATTTCGTGTCGCAGGTTCTGAACTGGGAACTGCGGCGCGCCGAGGATCGCAGCTGGCAGGTGCGTTTCGGCATCGACGGGGCAGCGATGCAGAAGTTGCTGGAGGAGCGGTTCGGGCGGACCATGCTGGTGACGAACCGGACGGACTGGACGCCGGCGGAGGTGGCCGCGGCCTACCAGGGGCAGCAGCCGGTGGAGCAGGTGTTCCGGGGCCTGAAGGGCGGGGACTGGCTGGGCTGGGGCCCGCTGTACCACTGGACCGACAGCAAGATCCGGGTGCATGCGTTTTGCTGCCTGCTGGGAGTGGGTTTGCTGCAGTACCTGCACCGCCAGGTCCGGGAGACCTGGCCGGCACTGAGCATGGAGGGGCTCAAGCACGAACTGGGGCAGATCCAGCGCATCGATCTGCTGTACCCGCGACAGGGTGCCAAGGGCCCGCCATGCGTTGCTACGGTGACCTCGAAGCAGACGCTCACGCAGGCCGCACTCGTGAAGATCCTGGAGCTCGAGGAACTGCTCAAAACCGACGGTGGGTAATACAGCCCGCCTCGACCTAACCGATTTAGATCCAATACAGTAGAGCTCTTTGCCGTTTCGCGCTAGTAAACTACCGCGAGGGGGCCTGGAGCGCGATGTTCGTGCCGATGGACGTGGAGATCGGGGGCACGGGCCTGACGGCGATGACGCGCGAGGACCAGGACGGCTGGGACGTGAACGGCGCGAGAGTGCCGAAGTCGGGCACGGGAGACATCACCGTGCACGGCGCCTCCTTCCACGTCTGGCAGATTGACGGCGACCTGTTCGGGGCGAGGTTCGACAAGGCGATCAACTCCGACTCGGCCGGCGACTCCGACACGGAAGCCGGGTTCGGCCTGGCGGGCGATCTCAACAAGGACAACCGCATGACGCTGACCGACGACAACGAGGACACGGTGGCGAACGAGCTGCGCACCGGCCTGACGGTGGGCGGGAACACGTTCACGATGGCGGACCTGCTGGGAGCGGGCTCGGCAAGCGCGTCGGGGGACAACTTCGTGGCGTCGGCGAGGGGGGCGATCGAGAAGATCCGCGGCGACGTGGCCGCGCTGCTGGGGCTCGACACGGCCCCGACCGGAATAGACGGCATTCTGGACTCCCGCTGGGGCGCGATCCAGACGGAAGTCAACAAGGTGTTCGGAGCGGGCAAGGTGAACCTCGGCGCGAATGCGCCGGACGACGACGACATGCTGGGCGAGATCGACGACATTCTGGCGGCGCTGTCGAGCGGGACGCAGTTCGCGGCGGCGACGGACGGGGACGGCAGCGGCGTGTTCAAGGGCGCGGCTCTGAGCGAGTCGGCGGCGCTGGAGGCGTTCGAAGCGAACCAGAGCGAGTCGGGGATCGTGTTCGGCTCCACCGGTGAGACGCGCTACGGGGCGATCTCGCAAAAGGAGCGGGAGTACGCGACGAGCGACCTGACCTACAAGGACGCCGACGACGCGACAGCGGCGGGGCTGGTCGGAGCGTTCTCGTACGCGACGACGAACGACGTGGTGCGGGTGTGGCACATCCAGACGTCGGGGAATGCGTACTACGAGGGGGGGACGACGGCGGTCAGCGGGGACGGGACGCTGTACAGCGGGGACATCGAGCTGGAGGTGAAGTTCTCGAGCAAGCGGGTGTCGGGCCTGGTGACTGGCCTGCAGACGGCGGAGGGGGATCCGTGGCAGTACCAGTTCGGCGATGTCGAGGCCATCATCCTGCCGACGGCCACCGACTTGGACAACAACGCGCACTGGGGCGCTTCCGAGGACACGGCGAGGGCACAAGTGACCTTCGAGCGGCGTGCGGGCAGCCCGAGCCCGCAGACGGTGGTCTCGACCTTCGCGGGGCAGTTGCTCGGGACGGGCGACGCGTCAGGGGACTGGGCACACGGTGTCTGGACGGTCGGGTCGAACTCGGCCAGCGGCACCAGCCGGTATCTGGCGGGCAGCTTCGGCGCCAGCCGTGTGGCGGACACGGCCCCGGTGCGGCCCGGTACGGACGACGGGTCCGGGGTCGAGACACTGGCGACCAGCAACGACTGGCTTGCCGCCGACGCTACTAGGCCGAACAGCTTCAAGGTGGCTGACGGCAAGCTGACGGTGACGATGAACCTGTTCGAGCGTGTGGCGAAGGACGCGGTTACGGCGTCACTCAGGCTCGGCAGCGCCACGGTCACCAACGTGCTGGAGGCGGATCCTGCCGATCCCGACGGCAGCGGAGCCGGTCGGAGGGTGAGCCCCGGGCTCGCCCTGGTCGTCCTCGACACGGACACGGGAACTGCCGGGCTCCAGGCGCCGACGCAGGAGCTTTCGGTCAGCCTGGCGACCCTGATCGCGAACGCGGGCACGGAGGTGAATACCAACGGGCCGAAGAACCAGGTCGAGATCGCCGTGGAGAAGATCGAGACCGCACGCGCCGACCTGGCGGTGCTGCAGGCGCTAGACACTCGGATCACGGGCTCGGAAGAGGCAGCGTGGAAGAAGGTGCAAACGGCCCTGTTGGGCGTTTTTCACCACGTGCCGACCAAGCTCGCGGGCAGCTACGACGAGGACCGGGCACTGGGCCTGATTGACTCGGTGCTCGAGGCATTCTCGACGAGTGCCAGCCTCAAGGCCGCGATCGACCCGGACGGCTCGGGTGTCTTCAACACGGCGACGGATGGGACAGGCGGTAACGCAGGTAGCCCGTCCAGCTACAGCGTGATCTGGGGCCGGCAGGCTGTCCAGATGAAGGCGATGGCCGACGCGACCGACTACACCCGGGTCGGCGGGTGGTGGGTCCAGCAGGATGCGTTCGCGGACGGGGAGACATGGTGGTGGCCGTCCATCGGCTCGGACAATGGTCTCCCCGGCAACAGTCCGGGCCTGTTCGCGTACAGTCCGCTGCCGGCGACGCAGTGGAGCAGCTCTGGCGATCCGAGCTTCCCCTTGGGTGGCTCGGCAACCTTCACCGGCAAGACCGTGGCGTTCCAGGCGTATAGCAACGTGTTCTTCGAAGGCACAGTGGAGGTGCTGGCCGAATGGACAGCAGATGTCTGGCAGGGTGTGACCGCCGATATCGGGGAACTCACAATGACGATCCGCGGCCTCATGAGCGCGGACGGCGACCCGCTTCGAGCCCACCATCATGTCTCCCGGAATCCAGCTCCGCTTCCTAATGTGCCGGCAGGCACCCCACTCGAGTCGGTCACATTCCGGAACATTCCCATCACGGTTGACGCCAGCGGCAACGTCGGGTTCGGGATCAGCAACGCTGGTGAGACCAGCAACACTGCTCCGATCCTGGCGTTCGGGCCACTAGGCACGCAGACTGCGCCCCTCCTAAGGGATGTGCGTACTTGGACAAGTCGCCATTCAGGCGTTCAGGGGCGTTTTGTCGGCCAAGATGTCGACGGACCTCTTGCGGTGTTAGGGACCTATTGGCTTGCTGCCCGAGGTGAATACAGCGGAAGCCTCTTATTCTATTTCACGGGAGGCCCGGTCGAAGGCGCGTTTGGCGCGGACAGGCCGTAGGGACGGACTGCGAGCCTCCCTGCCAGCCGGGGCAGGGAGGCTCCTACCTCGCGGGATCGAGTCGCCGTTTCCTCTTCTTCGCTGATGTGACCCCAGCCCCCTTCGCTGGCCTTCACCAACAGCGGAGCGAGATGGGAACAGCCCGGCCGTCTTCCCATGAGACTGCCAGCTCGAAGCGATCGACGACGGCCTGCACGAGGGCCAGCGGGATAGGCAGGGAGTGGCCTCGCATGCGCCGAGCTGTCGCCCGGGCGGTCAGTCCGGGACTGTGCTATGACTAGCAGCACCTCGATGATGACCGCCATATGCACCCAACTTTGGAGTTTTTGGCTAGCGGTAGTTTACTGAAACTGGGCCGCTAAACGGTGCCCCCTTCCCGCAAGTTGTTGCATCGAAACCAGTTACAGGACTGCGTGCCACTAGGTGGTGTATTACCCTATATATGGTTTGACATATATCTCTGTGATAAATGCTTGGTCCAGCCGTCGTTGACCTGCTAGTATTACCGACATGGCCTCCATCATCCGCAAGAAAAAGCACAATCAGGTCTACTACTACGTCGTCACCTCCGGCCGCGTCGACGGCAAGCCCCGCATCACCCACCAGACCTACCTCGGCACCGCCGAGCGGGTTGCCAAGCTCGTCAAGGACCGTGCCTCCCCCGTGCCCATCGAGGCCACCGCCCGCGACGGCGGCCTCCCCGCCGCTCTCTGGCAGGCCGCCCGCCGCTCCGGCGCCTTCGATGCCCTGCTCTCCATCTGGCCCGCTCCCCCCAAGGGTCCCTCCCTGCCTCATTTCCTCCTGCTCGCCGCCTTCCACCGCGTCTGCGAACCCGGTCCCAAGACCCGTATCGCCGAGTGGTACCGCAACTCCGTCCTGATCGACCTGTGGGGCTTCGCCCCCGAGCGCTTCAGCTCCCAGGCCTTCTGGGACCAGTTCGACTCCATCGACGTCTCCGACTCGCTGCGCGAGCCCAGCCCCGACCAACTCGAACAGGCCCAGCTCGCCCTGCTGCGGGCCTTCCTCGACCGCCAGCTGGCCAGCCGCCGCGTGCTGGCCTACGACACCACCAACTCCGCCACCTGGATCGCCTCCACCAACCAGCGCTGCAAACTGCCCCAGCGCGGCCACAACAAGCAGAAGCGGCGCGACCTGCGCCAGGTCGGCCTCAGCTACTGCCTCGACGCCGAGCACGGCCTGAGCCTGTGCCACCACGTCTATCCCGGCAATGTCCCCGACCGCGACGAGCTGCCGGCCTGCCTGGCCCGCATCCAGCGCTTGCTGGACGCGGCCGGCATCGACCGCGACAGTGTCACGCTGGTGCTCGACAAGGGCAGCGCGGCGCTGGACAACACCCTGCAGTTGCAGGCCAGCGGCCTGGGCTGGATCGCGGCGCTGCCGTGGGGTCAGGCGCCGGAATCGCTGCGCGCGCGGGCGGTGGAGGATCTGGAGTCGCTAGCCGACGAGCCGGGCGTGAGCGTAGCCGGCGAGCGCGCGCTGGTGCACGGCGGGGAGTACCTGGCGGTGCTGCGCTATTCGGCGGGCTTCGCCAGCGAGCAGTTTCACAGCGTGAGCGAATCGCTGGCCAAGGCGACGCAGAAGCTGCGTTCGCTGGCGCGGGAGGTCGGCAAGCCGCAGGCCCGGCACAGCGAGGCGAGCCTGCGCAAGCGGATCGAGGGCTGGCTGCGGCCGAATTTCGTGTCGCAGGTTCTGAACTGGGAACTGCGGCGCGCCGAGGACCGCAGCTGGCAGGTGCATTTCGGCATCGACGGGACAGCGATGCAGAAGTTGCTGGAGGAGAGGTTCGGGCGGACCATGCTGGTGACGAACCGGACGGACTGGACGCCGGCGGAGGTGGCCGCGGCCTACCAGGGGCAGCAGCCGGTCGAGCAGGTGTTCCGGGGCCTGAAGGGCGGGGACTGGCTGGGCTGGGGCCCGCTGTACCACTGGACCGACAGCAAGATCCGGGTGCATGCGTTTTGCTGCCTGCTGGGGGTGGGTTTGCTGCAGTACCTGCACCGCCAGGTCCGGGAGACCTGGCCGGCCCTGAGCATGGAGGGGCTCAAGCACGAACTGGGGCAGATCCAGCGCATCGATCTGCTGTACCCGCGACAGGGTGCCAAGGGCCCGCCATGCGTTGCTACGGTAACCTCGAAGCAGACGCTCACACAGGCCGCACTCGTGAACATCCTGGAGCTCGAGGAACTGCTCAGAACCGACGGTGGGTAATACAGCCCGCCTCGACCTAACCGATTTAGATCCAATACAGTAGAGCTCTCTGCCCTTACGCGCTAGGAAACTACCGTTCGATGCCTATGTCGGGCTCCCGCATTTCTCCTGATTCCCATGCATTCTGCCATCAGCGCAATGCAGTGAGATCCCCCTGCCAATTGCTACAGCAAATGGTGGGCAACAGCGATCCAAGAAGCGCCGTTCCCGGCGGTGAACTGGATTGAGGAGACGGGGAACATCTCGAGGAGTGCATCGGCGACGCTGCCGCAGACGTGGCCGGGGCCGGGGCCGGCCGAACTTGAGACCGGGCCGCTGAGGTGTCTCAGGCGGCAGTCTGGCGGAGGCGCTCGCGGGCCAGATCGTAGGCGGCTTGGAGCTGCATCCAGCTCAGGGCGTCGGACCAGCCCACAGCTTCAAGTTTCCAAGCGAGGGCGGGCGAGATGCGGGCGTGGCCGCTGAGGACGCGAGATAGCGAGCTAGCACTCACGTCTAGGCGCCGGGCGGCGGAAGCAACCGACTCGTCGCCGAGGCAGCTGTCGCGGATCACTTCGCCGGGATGCGGGGGGTTGCACATGACGTCAGCCATGCACTTAATGATAGTCCTCGAGCCGGATGTCGCAGACGTGATCTCCGTCGAAACGGAAGACGATGCGGTCATTGGCGGAGACATCGACAGCCCAGAAACCCTTGAGGGGGCCCTTGAGCGGGTGAGGCCTCCACTGGGGGTAGCGTTGCAAGGCCGCTGGCCCGCTCACAGTGGTGAGCACGGAGAGGACGCGCTTAATACGCGGCACCTGATGGGGCGGAAGCTTGCGGGCATCGCCTCTTTCGAACAGTCGCTGCAAGCGGGAGTCGTGAAAGCGGCTCATGGCTCCGGGGGCCTGCGGTGCCCGACATCGCCGGACCGGAGGCTTGGGGCGGTCGTCCCGCTGTTATCGGAGCGAGGTGCAAGAGCCTGCTGGGTTACCCGCGGTCGAAGGATTCGCTGCACCACTCTTGGCGGAGCGGCTCAGCCGACCAACAGGCGGCGTCAGGCTGAACGATTGCCAGCGCTTGGACCTCTCGTTGATTCTACGGGTTGAAGCTTCCTGGCTTGCTGATTCAGCACCCGTCGAGTAGGCTCCGTCCCCTTCGCAATCTCGATACGCAGTTTCGCCATAGCCCGTAACCTGAGGGAGCTGGCCCACCGCCTGCTGCGCTGGGGACAGGACCACGTGGAAGCCGATGCGGAGGCCTACGAGCGGCATTTCCGCAGACAGCGCATCGCGGGCCTGCAACAACCACCGGAGTCCCTTGGCTACGAGATCGTCCCTCAGGCTCCGGGAGCAATGTGAGCGGGCCATCGATATTCGTTTGGTCTGCGTATCGAGATTGTGCAAGCATCGGCTACCGTCAAGCGTCTCGCGTCAGCCAGCGAGCACTCCGGACATTTCGGTGCTAGGCCAATCTCGCGAAAGGCCGAATTAGGTCCGGCGCTTCGGATGCTCTCATGAACGACCAGCAGGCGGCAACAGCACGCGAACCCGTCGAGAGGGGGCTCCCTGAGATCTCTGCGCTGCTGCCGTCCTCCGGGTAGTGGCCTGTCGCAATAGTTCCGAAACATCGAGATCTTATTGAGGAGTTCTTGCCAAATGGGTTGTGCTTCGGGATCCGGTCCCTTGCTGTTCGCATGCAAGCGAAGGGCTGGCTGGCAGCGTGCCTGAGATGTTCGCGGGGCGGGTGCGGCACTAGTCGACCTGGGAGGAGGAGTGGTTCCCGGGGAGAGCTGGATGGCCCGTAATCTCCACGCACGAAGGCCGGACCACGCAGACCCGCTGCCAAAGTGCGGGCGAAATCGAACCGCATGCCTTGAGATTGGTACATGCTGCGACTATGGCGGCGGGAACCTGCCCCCGCGCCGCCGGGATATACGCGCTGCGCCTCTCCCTGCGTGTGGACGGCGGGTCCCTCGCTCGGCAAGGCCCGACAGCGACTAGGCAAGGGCGGGTGGCTTGGCGCAGCTTGCGTCTATGGCGCTGCAATCCCCGAGTTCTGTCATGGGCCTCGGAGCAACCCCTCCGGGCGCGAATATCGCCCCATCGGACTTCGTTCGCTACGATTTGTCTGCGAAGTCCTCGGAATGGCGCTCCCATGCACGCAAGTCCCGTCGCGTAGCCCGATGATCCGGTCCACGACTTGCCTCCTCGGGCCTGTTGCATGGCTGGCTGCGGCTTGCGCAGGGCACGATGACCTGCATCGCCGGTCGTTCGTGATGGACGCCCACGTTCACGTGATGACACGTTCCCTGCTCGAGGGACTGGACATTGGAGAGCGGGTCGCCGACGGACACGTCGACCTGCCGAGGCTGGCGGAGGGCGGCATCGACGCGGTCTTCTTCTCTGTCTACACCCCGGAGGCCTACTACCCTGGCCGCTACGAAGTGAAGAACACGTTTCGGGTGGTTGCTCTCGCTCTCGAACAGATCGAGCGGAACAGAGATCGGATCGAAGTGGCCCTTGACGCGGGGGACATTCGGCGCATAGCCGAGGACGGGCGGATCGCCGCTTTCCTCGACCTGGAGGGGCCCTTCGACCTTGACGGCGATCTCAATGTGCTGAGGGCTCTGTACCGGCTGGGGCTGCGTTCCGCGCAGCTGACAGCTCACAACTTCACCAACGAGTTTGCGGATTCGTGCTGCGATGTCCCCAAGTGGGGCGGTCTGAACGAGCGGGGTCGCGACGTGATCCGTGAGATGAACCGACTCGGGATGGTGATCAACGTCGCGCACGGGTCGACCCAGACCATTCTCCAGGCGGTGGAGGCCAGCGAGGATCCGGTTGTGTACACGCACGGGGGCTTCCGGAGCATCATCGACATCGAGCGGCTGATCTCGGACGAGGCGGCCCGGGCGGTTGCTGGTAGGGGCGGCGTGATTGCCCTTCAGTTCGGCAATTCGTTCAACAATCCGGAGTACTTCAGGTGGCGGTTCGATGGTCCGCTGGTGGCCAACATATCCGAGAAGCTCGGTCATTTCCGCTCGATGTCGGTGGCCGAGATCGACGCGCACGTGGCGGACGGGCTGCCCTTCGTGTCGGATCCCGCCTCGGTGCCCGAGCAGTATCGGATGGGCATCGACCAGCTGGCCCGCAACATCGACTTCGGCGTGAGGCTGGTCGGCGAGGACCACATCGCGCTGGGCTCCGACTTCGATGGCGGGCCCTTGTTGCCACGCGAGATGCGCGACGCGAGCGACTACGGCGAAGTCACGAAGGCCTTGGTCCGGCTCGGCTACCGCGAGGAGAGAATCCGGAAGATCCTGGGCGGAAACCTACTTCGGGTGATCGAAGCGGTCACGGGGAGATAGCTGGGCGAGGCGTCCGGATCTGTTGGAGGATCCGGCGTGACGCGCCCGGTCGATCCTAAAGGTCCGAGGTGTCGACTACGTAGAGGTTCATCCGACCACTCTCCTCGCTGGTGTAGAGGAGCTTCGACCCGTCGTGGTTCCAGACCGGCCTTGGCTCGTTGAGGTACTTGCGCGGAGGGAACCAGATCCCCCAGTTGCGGAACGGAAACCTCTCGTCCGCCGGCTGCTCGGCTCGGGATCCGAGCGGGATTGTCACGAGCTGGCTCATGGAGCCGTCGCGGAGGTTCAGCAGGGCCAGCCCGTTGCCCATCCTGCCCCCATAGCAGTCCGTCACGACGAGGTGAGGCTTCAGCGGATGGTAGGAGGGGTGGCCGGCAGGGACATGCTCGGCGTCGAAGGCCCTGCGGGATGCTCCAGTCTCCACGTCGGCCTCGACCAGCCATTGCAGATTCGTCCTCGGGTCGTGACGGACGAACAGGACAGCCCTCCCGTCGGGGCGCCAAGTTGGATGGTGCAGGTCGTCGGCCAGCCAGCGGAACGTGCCGTCCTGAAGGCCGTACACGAAGATCTCCACCAGTCTCGGAAGCGTCTCCCGCGTTCTGTGCACGATCATCAGCCGCTTGCCGTCCGGACTGAAGCGGGTGTTCTGCAGTTGCGAGACCGCATCTTCGATCACCGCGGAGTTCGGTGTGATGCGACGCGCCTCGGCGAGCGTCGCGAGCTTCCTGTACGACCCGCTCTGCAGGTCGACCACTCCTTGGTGCTCCGCATTCCCGCACGACAGCAGGGCTCCGTCGGGGCTGAGGCGGCTGCAAGGGACGGGGGTGTCCAGGCACTCCACATCTCCGCCTCCTTCTACTTGGACCCGGGCCATGCAGCGCCGGCCGGGCTCACGGGACTGGAAGTACACGAAGTTCCCGTCAGGACCCCATAGCTGGTTTACCCCCGTGTGATAGTGCCCCGGGAGCGCTCCGGCCAGCTCTCGCCTGCCGGACCCGTCGGCTCCCATTACGACCAGGGAACCCGGATACTGTCCGGTCGCTGTCAGCCTGTCGACCGATCGGTCGAACTGGAAGAGCACGATCCGGCTTCCATCGGGAGACCACGGCGACACGAAGTAGTAGTGGTGGGTCTCGTGTCGCGGGCTCGCGTAGCGCACGATTTCCCGGCCGGTCACCGGATCGCGCAGTCGCTCCACCGTGGGATCCGGCTGGGCCGCCGAAACGGCCGGTAGCGACAGCACGAGAGCGCCGAGGCGGGCGGCCAGATGTCTCATCCTGAAGCATCATAGACCCGTCTCGTGCTGCCGGGCCGGTTCGCGGAAGCTGTCTCTAGCGTTGGACTGCCCAGGCCTCCCAAGGCTGGATCAGGGTTGGCTGGCCGGCGTAGCGCCGCATGGCAAGGACAAGGCGGGCACCGGCTCCAGGCGCGAGGTCGACGCGCAGGGCGTTCGAGTTGGCCGGAGTTGTCCCGTCGCCGGTCTGCACCGACACGAAGTGGTGCTCGCGGTATCCGCCTGCTTGGACGATCAGCGACCGGGCCGAGATCGGGTCTAGGTTGACGAAAGTAACGGTGACCGATTCGTCCGTGAGGCCCTCCACGAGTGCCGCTACATCCTCCGGAAGCCCTGCACGGCGAAGCTCTGCATCGAAGTACCGCAGCCGGGAATGCAGCGCCCAGAGTTTTCCGGCGGAGAAGTACCCGCCGATCGTCAGCTGGGCGAGGTGATCCGTTGTTGACGGGACGATGCCGAGCAACCAGTCGGCCAACCTCGTCTCGGCCGTAGTGGGGTCGTTGCGCATGCGCTCCACACGGCTGCGGATGTGCTCGAGGTCCTGCCGCAGTGCACGGGCGGGGTAGTCCGGGTCGTTTCCTTCCAGGAATGCCAGCCACCCCTTGTCGACGGGAATCCGGGCGCGGTCCCTCGCGTCCATCGACCAGAGGTAGATCTCCGTCAGCCGGTCCAGGAACAGATTGGGGGTGAAGTGATAGAACTCGGGCTCCCCTTGGAACCGGTAGCCGCGAGGATCCCCGTACATCTGCGGCAGCATGGTGCGGCCGTCAACGGTCTTCTTGTGGTCGTAGAGGATGTCGAGCTGGCGCCGTAGGACGTCGATGTACTTCGCATCGCCCGTCAGCAGGTAAGCGTTCGAGAAGCCCGGCCATGCTCCGGAAGCGAAGGTGTTGC
Organism: Bryobacterales bacterium; assembly: GCA_965263255.1. Taxonomy (GTDB): domain Bacteria; phylum Acidobacteriota; class Terriglobia; order Bryobacterales; family UBA6623; genus VXMF01. Next base: position 2,225,206 of record CBDHHA010000008.1, on the reverse strand, counting down.
GGTGCGCGATGCGTTCGATCTCCCCGTCGAAGATCGTGAAGTTCCAGCCGTAGGTGCCCTTCCACCACTGGCCTTCGTGCTCGCCGCCCGGCTCCCCGTCAAGCCCGACGTTGGTCGGGATCATGCCTCCGGTCTCCGCGGTCCGCTCCATCCACGCGTCGATGTAGTCGAGGATCCACTCGCGGTAGCCCGGATCGCCCGCGAGCATGTAGGCATTGAGTCCCAGTAGCGTGGCGCCCATGTTCAACGGGTGGTCGCCGACTGAGTCGAGGTACTCGTCGCAGTGCGCCAGCATGCGCGGGTACCAAGCTTCGAGGTCCAGCATGCCCGAGCGCCCGTCGGGGCTGTGCAGAATGTGGAATCGGCCCGGCACTGGGTCTCCCACCCAGTCGTAGGTCGTCGCCTTGCGCAGCATCGGGCCCTGGCTGCCTGTCCACAGGCTCCTGATGACCTTCCGGACGGGGTCGTAATTCGGCGCCAGGGGATCCTGGCCGGTGTACATGTCCGCGAATCGCGTCATGCGGTCGACGAAAACCGGGTCTTCGGGTGCGGAGAGTCCGTACAGCAGGAATCCGCGCATTCCCTCGCCGGTGTGGAACCAATCCGACTGCGTGATGAACTCCCGGTCATAGGCCCCGTTGCGAGCCAGGCCGGTGAGTTCCGTCCTGAGCTCGCCGTATTGCGCCAGATGTCCCTCCAGCCCCTTGCGATACAGGTCCAGCGCGCTGGCAGACCCTCCCAGCGCATGCAGCAGGGTCCAGTTGTAGTACGTCTCGATCGCGTCGTCGGGGCCGTCGAGCGTGCCCCACCTCGGGGTGTGGAGAAGGTAGCCGCGGTCGTCCATGTAGCTCGCAGCGAACTGCTCGATCGCCCTCGAGTTCGCATCCAGGACTGCCCGCTGCAGCAGCGCCCAGGTAGGGGGCGGCATCGGTGTGTCGACCTGTATGCCCGGAATCTGGGCCAGCGCTGCCACGGCCGTCGCCGCAAGCAGGCCGACCATTCGGAACATTGCGCGGACCTGCCTTCCGTGGATCTCAGATCACTCGGTATCTGTCGATCGCGTCCAGGTCGAGGGAGACTCCCAGGCCCGGCTCGCGAGGCACTTCGTAGAATCCGTCCTTCATCTCGAAGGGCTCGAGCATCAGGTCGTCTTCCAGGACGTGCGTAACGCTGATCGTGTATTCGATGCCTGGGAACGCTGCGGCCTGGTGAGCCTGGAACACTTGGTTGATGCCGCTCGAAATGCTGTGCTCGACCCATAGCGGAATCCTTGTCCGCTCGGCCATCAACGCTCTCTGCACCAGCGTGCGCCCCATCGGCTTGCCGACGACAAAGGCGTCGACCAAGCCCTCACGGACAAAGGGCATAGGGTCAGACGGCATGTGCTCGGTGACCTGGAGCGCTGTCTTGCCCTTGAGCAGTCGGTAGTCATCGATCCGTTCGCGGGCGAAGGGGGACTCGATTGCGAAGTAGTTGTGGAACTTGGAGAGGCGCTCGCAGAAGTGGAGTGTGCGCCCCACCGAGCCCCACCAAGCGTTGGCATCCACCCAGACCCGCATGTCTCTTGGGATCGCGTCGCAAATCGCCTCGGCCTGAGCGATCGGATCCTCCCATGGACGGGCCTTCACCTTGTGGACCCGGTACCCGAGATCCGCGCCGCGCCTTGCCTCGGAGGCCATCAGGTCGGGCGGGAAGCACTGGCTCCACCACGTCTGCTGCACATGAGTCTTGGCCTGTGCCGCAAACAGCCTCGCTACCGGCAAGCCGACGGCCTGACCGATCAGGTCGTAGATCGCAACGAGTATCCCGCCCAGACTGTCGTCGAGCAGGTGTTCCCATGGCGACGATCCGACCAGTGAATCCAGGATGCGCCGGGCCGGTCCCACCGGCATGTCCGCGTCGCAAATCCCTACAAGGCCTTCGTCCGTGAACAGCTTGACCATGACCGGCTCGTAGTGGGTCTGGAAGCGACCCTGGCGGAAAAAGCTGCGCTGCCACGCTTCCCGAACTCGCACGTCCATGGGCACCCGGGTCCCGATGAGCTCGTACTTGGAGATTCGCTGCTTCGATGCCCCCGGCAGGGGAAAGCCGACCCCCGCCAGCGCGGCGGCACTGCCGACCTCGCGAAGGAAGCTGCGGCGGCCGAATGGGCCTTGCATGTCGGAGCCGCTCCTACTTCCGGGCGGTGACCGTGATTTCGATCCGGGCCTTGCCCACGAGGCTGGCCACCCCGACCGTGGTTCTAGCCGGTCGGTCCTTGACGAAGTACTGGGTGTAGACGGAATTCATCTTGGAGAACGTGGAGATGTCCGTCAGGTAGACCTTGACGTCTACCGCATCGGAGTAGTCGTACCCGGCGGCCTTGAGAATGATGCCGATGCGCTTGAAGGTCTGGTGAACCTCCTGCTCGAAGTCCTCCGGGTATTCCCCCGTCTTGAGGTCCGATCCGGTTTGGCCGGCGCAATACAGCGTGTCTCCGACTTGCACGCCGGGGCTGAACGGCATGTTTGCGCGGAACTCCGGTGGGTAGATGATCTTCTTTTCGGCTGCCGCGGCGATTGTCACGGAAGCGACCAACAGCGCGGTCGCAAGCAGTCTGGTCATGGCGGGAATCCTCCTCCTGCGTGCCTGGATTCTAGCGCGAACTCGCGTATGTGGTCGTGTTCGGGCCGGTCGATCCTGCCGCAGCCGTCCGCATCTGACCGCCGCGGAAGTCAATGGCAGGGTGAGCGTCCGAGCCGCGCAGCTGGGAGCCAGTGTCAGGCCTGGCGGAGGTACGAGATCCAGAACTATCTCATGCAGCCGGAAGCGATTGCACGTTTCGTGGGCTTGCCGCTGATGCAGTCGCTGGTGGAAGAGGAATTCTGGAAGCAAGTTCCGCGAGGAACCGACCTTCTCGGCGACCATGTTGCGCTCACCCGCATCAAGGCAAGCACCGAGTTTCTGGTTCCTCTCTTGGGCAAGGCTGGCCTAGACACCCCGAAACGAGATCTGTATCTACTGGCCGCCCAGATGCACGCGGAGGAAATCCACCCGGAGGTTCGGGAGACGCTTGACCATATCGCGGGGCTGCTTGGCGCAGCAGGTTGATGCTCGGCTCCGCGCGTCGCATGTCGCTACCTGAGCGAAGCGGTCCGGGTGGTCGCTTGGCGGGCCTTTACGGTTCGTGGGGCGAAGCTAGCAGCTGGCGAGACCCCCACGGCAATGCGATGTGCGTTGCATAATGTGGCAGGCTCGAGGCGTTTCTTGCTTCCGAGTCCTGACCCGGAGGGCAGCGCTATGAACGCTCGAGACCTGCTCAGTCGAAGGGAGTTGCTATTGGGTCTGGGGGGAGTGTCTCTCCGGGCCCAGAGTTCCAAGCCTACCGTCGCGGCTATCGTCACGGAGTTCCGCCACCGTTCGCATGCCGACGTCATCTGCACGCGGATTCTGGACGGCTACTACCCGGACGGCCGACGGCAAGAGCCGAGGACTCGAATCGTGTCGATGTACACCGACCAAGTGCCCCGTGACGACATGAGTCGCGGCTTCGCCCACCGGAATCGCTACACGATCTACCCCACAATCGAGGAGGCGCTGACGCTTGGGGGCGACCGACTCGCCGTCGATGCAGTCCTGCTGATCGGCGAGCACGGTGACTACCCTGTCAACGAGCGCGGTCAGAAGCTATACCCGAGACACCGTCTGTTCGCGGACATCGTCGATGTCTTTCGCAAGGCAGGCCGCAGCGTTCCAGTGTTCTGCGACAAGCACCTTTCCTACTCGTGGGACAAGGCCAAGCAGATGTACGATTGGGCGCGCGAGCTCGACATCCCGTTCATGGCAGGATCGTCGATTCCGGTGACCGTCCGGACGCCGGAACTGGCCATCCCAAGCGGCGCTAGGATCCATCGGGCAGTTCAGACGGGCTACGGACCGCTCGACTCGTACGGCTTCCACACCCTCGAGTCCCTGCAGTGCATGGTCGAGCGGCGCTCGGGCGGCGAAACTGGCGTGGCGTCGGTCGAGATGCTTCAAGGCGCAGCGGTTTGGCAGTGGCGCGACGGAATCGGAAGCTGGTCGAAGCCCTTGCTGCAGCAGGCGCTGGCCCGGGATCCAAGGGGGCAGCCGGGAGACATGGCCGGCCGGTGCGGAGACTCCGCAGTCTTTGTGTTGAAGTACCGCGATGGGCTGGAGGCTGCCGCCTACATGCTCGACGACTGCGTGCGCGGCTGGAACTTCGCGGCCGAGATCGACGGGAATGTGCTCTCGACTCATTTCGGGCAAGTTCCCCAGACTCGCGACCTGCCGCATTTTGACGGCCTGACCCACTGCATCGAGGAACTCTTCGTTACGCGCCGGCCGGTCTACCCGGTCGAGAGGACGCTCATAACCACGGGAGTGCTGGCTTTCTTGTTCGAGTCAAGGGAGCGCAAAGCCAGGGTGGACACGCCGGAACTGGCGTTGAGGTATTCGGCACCCCCGGACACGTACTTCCAGCGCACCTGAGTCAGGCCGCGCTGGGGTGGCAAGCTCCTTCGGGGTGCGACCGGGACGTGACACTGCCCGCTGCGTCAGGCATAGGATTGCGTAGCCGCGCGAGCAGGCGCGCCAACAGGGAGCCCTGGCCGGCTCGGGGTGGGCGTCGAGGCCGACAAGCCCGCCTCCGAACATCTCGCGGCAAGCCCGGGTCTGGCAAGCGGCCTCGATCAGGAAGGAGTGCACGCGAACCTGCAACCGGCGGCGGAACTGCTTGGCGGTGAAGGTGGAGGGTCGGAATTGGAACGGGTGGCTCGTTCGCAACCGAACTCTTGCATCGCCGTGTCCTCCGGACGCGGCCCGGCCGAACTGCCTGGGCCAACTCTGCCGACAGTGACCGCGCTGTCCTGGATGGTGCTAGAGAGGCTTGAGCATCACGTTGCGCAGTTCGATCTTCATTGGGGGCCCGGTATGCAACTGCACCCCCAGCAGCCCCTTCATCGCGCGATGCTCCGGGTCATCGTCGAACACCATGCTCATGAGTTGGTCGTTGAGTACTTGGATCAGGACGTTGTCCCGGGCGATGATGTGCAGACGGTTCCAGTCGCCGTTCTTGACGAGGGCCTTGAGCGTGTCTCCATCCCCGATACTTGCGACGACGCGGGCCTTTTCGCCTGGTGCTACGTACGTGGCTTGACCGCGCAGGGCGAGGAAGCCACGACCGCGCTCTTCGTAGACCTGGCCCGTGAAGCGGTTCTCGATGTCGATATCTGCCTGGTAGCCCTTGAGCACCCACCTCCCGACGTCGGGCACCTCGGCGCTTCGGTACTGCACCCCGCTATTGGTTGAGCTGATGCGGTAGTCGAGCACAAGCTCGAAGTTGGCCGGCTGGCCGCCCCGCCAAATCAAGAATGTGTTGCGCTCCAGTGGCGAGTCCGCTGTCGACTCTCCTACGATCATGCCGTCCTCAGCCCTCCAGTGCTCCGGGTCGCCGTCCCATCCGTCGAGGGACTCGCCGTCGAAGATTGCCTCGAAGCCCTTCATCTCGTGCGAGATCGGGGCTGGCATCGAGGCCCAGAAGTTGGACTTCTTCCGTCCCGCCTTGCTTTGCTGGGCCGTCCCCGTGCCTTCCATGAACACCACAAGCGCAATCGAGATGGTGGCCGCAAGTACGAAAGCGCCACTCCAATGGGAAATTGCCTTCTTCATTTCGAGTCTCCGATCTTGGGATGCAGGTTGCTCCGACTCCATCCGGGCTCGCGCTAGTACACCTCAGGTTCCGAGGCGATAGCGCCACGAAGGGGTATCGCTCTTCTTCGCGAAGTGGCACCGGCTACGCCGCATTTCGCAATCGCATCCCGGATGACCCCCGAACAGGTCGCCTTCAAGTCCAGATTCTAGCGATTTTTTGGCTGCCAGGGGCGCGCCCTTCTGGTAATCTCGTGGCGCCCCTAGGAGAGGGCTGCACCCATGCCGGGGAATCGAGTCACTCACGGACAGTCTCAGTCTTCCGAATCCGGCAGCGGTCTCCGTTCCCGGACCGCGGCTCCGGCGGGGAGCCGCCCTGCTCCTCCCGGATACGATGGCCGGCGGCGGCTCGCGCCGCGCCCGGCTCTGTCGTCCGACTCGCGCGCGCCGGCTCAGTCAGTAGGGGACGTGAAGGGACCCAGCTCGCTCACACGCCGCGGCTTGCTCGCGGCCGGGGCGGCAGCGGGTGTCGGCGCCGGCTGCGAGGTGATCCCCTCCCGCGAGAGACCGGCCGATCCGGACGCGTACGAGCGCCTGGGCGTGCGGACGTTCATCAATGCGGTGGGGACGCTGACCACATTCAGCGGGACGCTCATCCTGCCAGAGGTCAAGCAGGCCATGGAGCAGGCTTCGCGGGGCTTCGTGCGCATCCACGACCTGCAGGCAAGAGCCGGCAAGCGACTGGCGGAACTGACTGGCGCGGAGGCCGCCTTCGTGACCGCCGGCGCGTCGTGCAGCCTTTGCCTTGCCACTTGCGCCGTGACGGCAGGCGACGACCCGGAGAAGATGCGGCAGCTGCCGGATCTCAGCGGCATGCGGGACGAAATCATCATCCAGACGATCCACCGGACCTCCTACGATCACGCGTTCCGGATGGTCGGAGTGCGCTTGGTGGAAGTGGAGACTGCGGCACAGATGCGGGAGGCAATCAGCGACCGCACGGCGGCCTGCGCTTACGTGCAGAGCCACCACACGCTTGGCGGGACGATCGATCTCGAGGAGTACATGCAGATCAGTCACGATGCGGGCCTTCCGGTGATCCTGGATGCCGCGGCGGAACTGCCCCCGGCCGAGAACCTCCGAAAGTTCGTGAGCATGGGCGTGGATGCCGTCGCCTTCAGCGGCGGCAAGAACCTGCGCGGGCCGCAGTGCAGCGGACTCCTCCTCGGAAAGCGGGATCTGGTCCGCAAGGCCTATGCGAACAGCTCTCCGAACAACTACTTCGCCCGAATCGCGAAAGTGGGCAAGGAGGAGATCGTCGGCCTGCTGACGGCAGTGGAACTGTACCTGGCTCGCGATCACGAGACGGAGCGGGCCGAATGGCACGCCAAGCTGGACCGGATCGCTGCGAGGCTGGACGGGGCGCCGACTGTGAAGACGGAACTCATTCCGAATAACGACTTCTCGCATTCGCCCCGGCTCTCCATCCAGTGGGACGAGGCCGAACTCGGCGTGACCCTCGAGCAGATGATCGAGCGGTTACGGAGTGGTGACCCCTCCATCGAGGCCAGCGACATGCGCTCCTTCAACCCGCCTTGGAAGGGGCTCGGCATCTTTCCTTACCTGCTGCAGGACGGCGAAGAGACGATCATCGCCGAGCGGGTCAGCAGTATCCTTGGCGGAGGCGCCGCAGCATGAGGCCCGCAGCGACGCTGCTGGCGGGGGCCATCCTCGCCTCCGCCGCGCCAATCGCCGCCCAGCAGTTCGACCTGCTGATCAAGGGCGGGCGAGTGATCGACCCCGCAAACGGGATCGACTCCATTCTGGATGTCGCCGTTTGCGGCGACCGCATCGCCAGCGTTGCAGACGCAATTCCAGCGGATCGGGCAAGCAAGGTCATTGACGCTTCCGGGACAGTCGTTACGCCCGGGCTGATCGATCTGCACGCCCATGTCTTCGGATACTCCGGAAGCATCTTCCCGGACGACACCGCCCTGTACGCAGGCACGACCACCGTCGTCGACTGCGGCGGGGCGGGCTGGCGTACTTTCGAAGAGTTCAAGGAGACGATTGTCGATCGCGTCCGTACCAGAGTGCTCAGCTTCATCAATATCGTCGGCCGGGGCATGGTCGGGGCACCGTACGAGAGCGACCTCTCGGACATGGACCCGGAGAAGACGGCCGCCAAGATGGCCGAGCATCCGGATCTCATCGTTGGCATCAAGACTGCCCATTACGCAGGCGAGGGCTGGTCTGCCATCGACGCCGCGATCCGTGCCGGGGAGCTTTCGGGCAAGCCGGTGATCATCGACGACAAGATCTTCACGAACACAGGCCGCCATTCCCGCGAGAAGCTGCTGGAGCGAATGCGGCCCGGCGATCTCCACACCCATGTCTTCAATGACCGTCAGCTGGAGGTCGTCAGCCGTTTCACCGGGGAGGTGCAGCCTTATGTCTGGCAGGCGCGCGAGCGAGGTGTCCTCTTCGACCTCGGACATGGCGGCGGGAGCTTCCTCTGGCCTGTGGCCACGAAGGCCGCGGCCGGGGGCTTCTTTCCGGACATCATCTCGACCGACCTTCATCAGTCGAGCATCCTCGGCCCGAAGTCCGACATGGCGAACTGCATCACCAAAATGATGGCCCTGGGGATGGACCTTCCGGACGCCATCGAGCGATCCACCGTTGCACCGGCGAAGGCTATAGGGAAGTACCCGGAGCTGGGAACGCTCCGCGAGGGCGGCGAAGCTGACATTGCGGTCTTCCGGGTCGAGCAGGGGGTGTTCGCGCTGCTCGACGCGTGGAGGAAGAAGAACCTTGCCACGTCCAGGCTCAGCCCGATTCTCACGGTGCGGGCGGGTCGCTTGGTGGTGGACGTCGAGGGCCTGGGGTTTCCCGAATGGCAGGAAGCTGGCGAGTATGTCTCGATACCCTGAGCGGGTGAAGGCACCCCTTCTCGCGGCACTCGCCCTGGCCGCGATGCCGGGGGCTGCGGAGCCCGGGCAGGTCTATGACCTGCTCCTCACCGGGGGGCGTGTCATCGACCCCAAGAACGAGCGCGACGCCCGGCTCGACATAGCAGTCGTTGACGGGCGCATCCATCGCGTAGCCCGGAATCTCGTCTCGTCCCAAGCCAAGCGAGTGATCGATGTCTCGGACTACATCGTCACGCCCGGTCTCATCGACATTCACGCGCACTACGACGAGACCGGCCCGGGCCTGAGCCTCAATCCGGATCACAATTCCCTCCGCAACGGAGTCACCACGTCCGTGGACGCGGGGACTTCAGGATGGAAGCGGTTCGAGCGCTTCAAGGCGCAGACGATCGACCGAGCCCAGACCCGCGTGCTTGCCTTCCTGAATATCGTCGGCGTCGGCATGTACGGGAGCGGCGAAGGCGGTCCCGAGAACGACGTCACGGAAATGGATGTCGAGGCGGCCGTGCGCATGGTCCAGCGCTATCCGCAGCTCATCGTGGGCATCAAGACCGCCCATTACCAGCCCGCCGACTGGGAGGCGATCGACCGGGCCGTCGAGGCCGCGGAGCGCTCGGATTCGGTGCTCATGGTCGATTTCCACCCGAAGCCGGGCCGGGGGTACGAGGAACTGATCCTGGAACGCATGAGGCCCGGCAACATCCACACTCACTTCTACGGCCGGCTCACGCCCCAGCTGGACGGGAACGGGAGAGTCAGGGACTACATGTGGAAGGCCCGCGAGCGCGGAGTGCTGTTCGATGTCGGCCACGGGTCTGGGAGCTTCTGGTTCCGGATCGCGGTTCCAGCCGTCCGGCAGGGCTTCCTGCCGGACACGATTTCCACGGACCTGCACAAGAACTCGGTCATGCTTCCGGGCGCAACGCTGACGAACGTGATGTCCAAGTTCCTCAACATCGGCATGACGCTCGACCAGGTCATTACGAGAACGACTGTGAACTCTGCGAGCGCGATCCGGCGGATGGATCTGGGCCATCTCGATGTCGGCGCTGTGGCGGACATTGCCGTGCTGGAGCTCGAGCGCGGTCGGTTCGCGTTCCTGGACTCCGGCAGGGCCAAGCACATCGGCGACCGGAGGCTGCGAGCGGCGATGACGATTCGCGCAGGCGAGATCGTCTGGGATCTTGACGGGCTGGCCGCCGAGGACTTTGAAAACGCCGGGCCCTACAGCAATTTCAAGTGAGCAAGCGCTGATAGCCCTGGCTCGTCATATCTCGCGGCAGCAATCAACTCCCGTCCTTCGCCACGGGGCTCCATGGCGAACGGCAGAATCGACCCAGATACAGTGCGGGGCCGGGCGGAGCGGCCCCGCGATAGGCTCGCCACGTTGCTAGAACGTGAACTTCAGCCCGAACTGCATGATCCGCATCTTGGTCCTCAAGCTGCGGATCTCCCCGTTCCTGGAACCGTCCGGGGTCAGCTGGGTTGTGCTCGAGAAGCTGATGCCCGCGGGGTTGCCGAAGAACGGCGTGTTGAAGAAGTTGAACGCCTCCCAGCGGAACTGGACCCGGTACCTCTCGGTTACGGCGATGTTCTTGTACATCGAGAAGTCCATCTGGGCCTGTCCCGGCCCGCGCAGCGAGTTGTAGCCAAGATTGCCGAAGTGGCACAGGTCCTGGCGCTCCGGGAGCCGGCAGGTCACCCTTTGGAATGCTTGCGGGTTGTACCAGAGCTTCCTTGTGGGATTGGACAGCTTAGGATCGCTCAGCACGTCCGGGCGGACATTCGCGTTGGCGAGGCCTAGGTCGGCCCGTCCCTGTCCGATCCGGAACGGGAATCCGCTCCGCAACGACAGGATGCCGTTGGTCTGCCAGCCTCCGATGACGTGCTTGGCGAGGCCCGGAAGGTTGGAGCCGGGCAGTTCCCAAACGAAGTGCCCCACGAAATTGTGGGTCTGGTCGAACCGGAACAGTCCCCTCGACGCCCGGCGGTCGGTGACGTCCTGGAATGACGCCCCTTCCTGCCCGCCGTTCTCGCCGTCTCCGTGAGCCTTGCTCCAGGTGTAGGCGATTCCGAAGGTCAGTCCTCGGGAGTAGCGCTTGTCCAGCTTGACCTGCAGGCCGTGGTAGAAGGACTCTCCGAACGAGTCGATGTACCGGATCCTGCCCGTTCCCTGCACGCCCAGCTCCGGGTTCGCCGCGTCGTAGAATTCCGGGTAGGGCCGGTTGGACTGCCGGAAGGTTCCCGACAGCACCCGCGGATCGTTGAAGTTGGTGATGCTGTTGCCGATATGGCTTCCCTTGCTGCCCGCGTAGGCCACTGTCAGCGCCATGTCGCCCGGCAGCTGGCTCTGGATGTCGAAGCTCCACTTCCAGACGTCTCCGTCGTGGTAGTCGGGCGGCGTGTACAGGACATTGACGGGACGCACGACGCTCCGCCCTCCGGTGTTGGTCAGGAAGGGGTCGTCAAGTGTCAGGATGTCCGAACCCGGCCGGAACATGCGCGTCAGAATGTCGTACGAGTTGCCGTCCGCCCCGGTGACGCTGAACCGCTCGGCGTTCACGAGCGAGCTCTGGAACGTCTGGCTGCCTGCCTTTGGCGGCATGAGATTGAAGATCGTGAACGTGTTCGTGTGATTGATGTTGTCGTACCAGCCCGCACCCATCCGAAACACCAGCGTGTCGGTCGGACGGTAGGCGATGCCCACCCGCGGCATGAAGAAGCGGACGTCCTGCCGCGCCAGCTTGAGCGCTCCCCGCTCGTCGACATGCTCCGGGAAGACCGTCGGGATCTGCGTGCCATCGTCCTTGGTGTACGAGATCCCTCGCCCGATGTCCGTTCCCTCTCCGGGCAGGGTGAGCGTGCGCCATAGCCCCTGGCTGTCGACCGGGAAGCCGTTGTAGTCGAAGCGCAGGCCGAGGTTCACTGTCAGCTTCGCGCTGACCTTCCAGTCGTCCTGAATGTAGGCCCCGAACCGGTTGGCCCGCGGGAACGTCAGCGGAAGGCCCTCCGGAGTGCCGGTCTGGCGCGGAACACCGAGCAGGAACGACGCAAGGCTGTACCCGGACTCGTTCGCGGAGAACCGCAGCGATCCCTCCTGCAGGTTCGCCGCTCCGCGCTCCATCGAGATGCGGTAGATCTCTGCACCCATCTTCAGGTTGTGAGCGCCCTTGAACCACGAAAGGTGATTGCCGATCTGGATGGTGTCCATGTTGTCGTAGCCGTTGCCGTTCGTCAGCTCCTGCAAGCGGAACGGCAGCCCTTGGATTCGTGGGATCCCGTGCTCGCGCGAGGTGAGCTTGCGGTTCCCGTCCGACGGGATGCGGAACTGCCCCAGGCCCAGAGCGTCCTGGTCGAAGGACTCAAGGTCCGTCCGGGGGTTGCTCGTGAGGTCGTCGGAAATGTTGAAGCCTACGCGCAGCTCGTTGACCATCGTCTCGCTGAAGGTATGGATCCATTGCGTAGCTAGATTCGAGACCCTGGAGCTGACGAACACCGGCAGGTTGGGATTGATGTGATTGCGGTCACGGCCCGAACGGTCCAGCGCGATTCGTCCGAAGACGCGGTCCGTGTCGCTGAAGTTGTGGTCGATGCGGCCGAACCACTGGTTCACGTCGATCGGCTGCGCGACGGCAGCGCGAGCCGTGAAGTCCGTGGGATCCTCCTGCTCGAACTGGGCTCTCGGTATGAACAGGTCCATCACGTTGACCGCGCCGGGATGCAGCCGCGACTGCGGCAGCACGTTGTTGGCGAACCGCTCGCCGGTAAACGGGTCGTAGATGATCGTGGGGCGCACGAAACGATTGTTGGCGAAGTAGCCGCTGCCCAGCCGAGAGAAGTCGCCGGCCCGGAACGGCTCGATGGGCCAGCGCTCGGTCTGGACCACGCCCTCGCGAGTCCTGCGGCCCTCGTAGTTGAAGGCCCAGAAGGTTTTGTTCTTGACCAGCGGGCCGCTGACCACGACTCCGAACTGGTTCTGGCGCAGCGGGTTCTGTCTCGCGCGCTCGGTGCCCTCCGGGCGCTCGAAATTCAGGAAGTAGGTCTCCGCGTCGAGAGCGTCATTGCGGAGGAATTCGAAGAGCGTTCCATGCAAGGCGTTGGTGCCGCTCTTCATCGTGATATTCACGTGCGCCCCACCGCCGAAGCCGACCTCGGCCGTGTAGGCGTTGGTCTGGATCTTGAATTCCTCGATCGCCTCGATCGACGGCACGAAGTTCGTGATGTGGATTCGAGGGTCCTTGGCATCCACGCCGTCCAGCGCTACGACCTGATGGATCTCCCTCTGGCCGTTCGCGCTGACAGAGAACCCCTGCCCGGGGATCGGAAAGCCGCGAGAGCCGTCACCCAGGCCGGTCCGGTTGCCGAACTGCACGCCAGGGGTTAGCACTGCCAGGTTCTGGACGTTGCGCCCGTTCAGAGGCAGCTCCACGATCCGCCGGTTCTCGATCACGGCTCCCACCGTGGCGTTCTCCGTAACGAGGCCGACACTCTGGGCGATTACCTCTACCGTCTCCGTGACGTCACCGACATCCATCGCGAAGTCCTGGCGGGGCTGGCCGCCAGTCTCCACGCGGATCCCCGTAACGACCTCTGTCTTGAACCCGGGCGACTCGCAGCGGACCTCGTAATCGCCGACCAGCACCAGCGTGAAGGTGTAGTTGCCGGTCGCGTTCGTGGTGGTGGTCTGCTGGACCCCCGTCCCAAGGTTTGTCAGAGTGACGTCCGCTCCGGGGATGACCGCTCCGGTGGCGTCGGTAACGAGACCCTGTACGGTCTGGGTCGTGGACTGCGCGTACAGTACCGTGCCTATGCAGAGCACTGCAATGAAGCCGATGCATAACCGCTGCCGAGCCAGGCTGCGATTTGTCCGGTTGCCATTCATCTGTTCACCCTCCTTGGGGGGGACAACCGCAGCAAGGGACGCTGCTGTCCCTCTCGCCATCAACTCTGTATCAAATGAGAAACGATTGTTTCCCGCAACGCATTGCAGCCGCAGTATAACGGAAAGAGGCCCCTGTCAATAGGCCCCGACCACTATTTGCGGAGGGAATCGCGGGGATCTCGTCATTCGCCTTCGGAATCCGCTCGCTGAAGTGCCGCGATACGCCGGCTCGCAAGCACAGGGGACTCTTCCAAGAAGCCGAAACCGATGCCGAACGTTGCTCAGGATGACCGGAAGTATGTCGTCCCGGTCTTGGAGACCGCCATGCGGGCGCTCGAGGAAGTTGCGGAAGCGGGCAGCCTCGGGCTGAGCGAGGTAGTCGCCAGAACCGGAGCCCCGAAGGCGACCGCCTTTCGCGTCCTCACAACGTTGCGGCATCTGGGATACCTAGGCCGGGATTCGAGGCGGCGCTATTTCGCCACCTCGCGCCTCGCTTCCCTGGCTTCCGAGGATTCGGTGTCGGCGGCCGTGAGGCAGCTGTGCTTGCCCTACATGGTTCGCCTGCGCGACGAGGTGGGCGAATCGGTCAATCTGGGCCGGCTCCAGCACGAGCTGGTCCGCTATGTCGAAGTCGTGCCAAGCGAATTCGCCCTGCGCCTTCAGGAAACGCCGGGGGCGACCGTGAGCCTGCACGCCACCGCCCTCGGCAAGGCAATCCTGGCTTTCTCTCCGCCTGAGTTGACGGAGGCACTGCTGCGCGGCCGGGATCTGTCCCGATTCACGCCAAGTACCGTCACCGACGCCGACGGCATCCTGGAACAGCTGCGGGAGGTTCGGCGTCTCGGCTTTGCTCGTGACGCGGGCGAGTCATCCTCTCTGGCGGCCTGTGTCGGAGCGCCGATCCTGGACGCCGGCGGGAGCGCCGTGGCCGCGATGAGCGTTTCCGGGCCCGTATCTCGATTCGATCCCTCTGCGCAGTCAAGGGCGGTTGGGGCGCTGCTACAGGCAACGCAGGAGATCTCGACGACCCTGATCGAGTGCAGCAACGGCCGAGGCACCGGTACGGCTTCCGGGGACGCTCCAAACGCCCGCTCGCGCCTCGGCCCTTAGCGCGGTGTCGCGGCAATCCCCCCTGATTGACAGCGAGTGGTCGCGGTCTCTACCGTTTCCTTGGAGTCGCCCGAGGTGACCGTCTCCTCCAGGAACGCGAGCTACGAACGGTCTCGCACTCTGCTGAAGCGCGCGACCCGCTCCCTTCCTCACGGGGTTAGCAGCCCGTTCCGTGCGGTCGCGCCGGTGCCGCTGTACTTCGAGACCGCCAAGGGCGCCCGGCTGACGGATGCCGACGGGAACGTCTACATTGACTTCGCGCTCGCGTGGGGACCGCTCATCCTTGGACACGCCCATCCTGTGATGGTTGAGGCGCTGGTCGAGGCGGCGGCGAAGCCGCACATCTACGGAGCACAGCACGAGCTGGAGCCCCGTCTATGCGAGCAGGTCCAGCGGCTCGTCCCGTGCGCCGAGCGAGTTGCGCTGACGTCCAGCGGAAGCGAGGCGGTGCAACTCGCATTCCGGCTCGCCCGCGCCCGAACGAGCCGCGAATTGATCCTCAAGTTCGAAGGCCACTACCACGGCTGGATGGACTCGGCGCTGCTCAGTTACAAGCCGGCCGCCAAGTCTGTTGGGTCGCGGGAGACGCCCGCTACCGTTCCCGGCTCGCTCGGGCAGCTTGCGAATGCTCCGGACAATGTCGTCACGGCCTGCTGGAACTCCCTGGACCTGCTCGAGGCGACGCTGAACCGGCATCGCGGCAGGATCGCGGCCGTGGTGATGGAGCCTGTGCTCTGCAATAGCGGGTGCCTGATGCCCGAGCAGCATTACCTCGAAGGGGTGAGGGCGCTGTGTGACCGACACGGTGCCCTCCTGATATTCGACGAGGTGATCACGGGTTTCCGCATCGCGGCCGGAGGCGCACAGGAGGCATTCGGCGTGATCCCGGACATCGCCACCCTCGGCAAGGCCCTCGGCGGAGGCGTCCCGATCAGCGCCGTCGCAGGACGGGCCGAGATCATGGAGATGGTCCGGCCGGGATGCGTGGCCTTTGGCGGCACCTTCAACGGCAATCCGCTCTCGCTGGCTGGAGCGAGCACCTGCCTTGATCTGCTGGCACTTGAGAATGGAGCCGCGTTGGATCGCGCCAACAGGGCAGGTGCGAGGATCATTGACGCCATCAGGCTCTGCGCCCGGAGTTTCGGCATTGATGTGATGATCACAGGGTTCGGGGCGGCGTTCGCCGTGCACTTCACAAGGCGCCGGAGGCTTGTCGAGTATCGGGACACCCTGCATGACAAACGGAGAACGCTGGCCGCGTTTCTCCGGATCGCGCTCGACGAGGGCCTCTACCTGCTTCCGGACGGTCGGTTTTATGTCTCCGCCGCCCATTCCGACCGTGATGTGGATGACGCGATTGCGGCGCTTGGCCGGGCGTTCCAGCGACTGGCTGGCTCAGCCTGACCACGGCAGTCGACCGTTCCACCGGATCCTCGCGGTGCGGTCCTCCAAGTCAAGTCACACATCGACGCACGCCTCGCAGGAGACCGAGACCGATGGGCATCCTCCGCTGCCACGGGAACAACCCCTCCGGCCGGCGAATATAGCCGCAGCGCCGCCAGTCTTCATTGCTTGCAGAGGCCTGCCCTTCTGAAGGACTGACCCAATCTGCGCGTGGAGGGACGGCGCTACCCGCCCGACTCTTTCAGGTAGGCCACGATGGCCTCCATCTCCTCGTCCGAATACGACCGCTCGAGGTCTGCCGGCATCGACGAGCGCCTGCGCGTGCCCTGCTGCTGAATCTCGCTCTTGGCAACAGAGCGGAGCGGAGGCGGAATGGAGCCTGCGACGAAGAGTTTAATCCTTGTCTCCGTCTCCTCGGCCAGGATACCCTGGATTCGCTCGCCAGAACGAAGAAGCAGCTGGACTTGCTCAAAGCCGTAGGCGATCTCCTGATCCGGCTCCCGAATGTCTCGCAGCAGCTGCGAGGCGGTCTTGGAGCGGGCTGAGATAGCCAGATTCGGGCCGACTGCCGATCCCACCCCGTCCAGCTCGTGGCAGACGCCGCACCGGCGCTGCCGGGTGAGGTCGAAGAACAACTCCTTTCCATGGGAGGCCGCCTCCGAGAGTGTTTGCTCCTGCTGCGTGCCAGCAGTCGGATCCGCCTCCACGATCGCTGCTTCCCCTGAAGGGGGCTCTGTCGAAAGGCTCAGAATGTAGGCAGTCACAGCCCAGATCGTGGAAGAGCGCAGCACGTCCCTCCACGCGGGCATGGCCGTGCCGGGCATTCCATCTGCCGTGATTCGGTATAGGTCGCGCGGGTCCCACACCCGGTCCCGCAAAGCTGGTCCGCGGGCGGACCGGCCCTCCGAGCCGTGGCAGTAGCCCACCGCGCAGCTCTTGGCGAACTGCTCTGCCCCTTCCGCGATCAGCTCTGTCGAGGACAGGTCCAGGGACTGAGCTTCCGCGGTTCCGCAGGCCAGCAGCAGCGCGAGAATCGCCCGCGTCATTCGCTGTCCTCCGGGAGAGCGAACACGAAGATGCTCGACCCGGTCGGGAAGTCCTCCGCCTCCGGCCAGAGCTGCGTCGTCAGGCCCGCCAGGGCCGAGCCCCATCCGCTCGGCGTGGCGATGTACTGTCGCCCGTCCACGGAGTAGGTAACCGCTGACCCGCGATGCCCGGAGCCGGTCCGAAAGCTCCACAGTTCCTTCCCGGTCTCGGCGTCCAGAGAGAAGAATCGCCCTGTTGCGTCACCCGTGAATACCAGTCCGCCTCCGGTCGCGAGCTGCGATGCCAGCAGAGGGTACTTGTGCTCGTACTGCCACTTCCGGTCACCGGTAACGGGGTCGTAGGCCGACAGATGCGACCACGCATCCCGGCCCTTTGGATGGGCCATCTTGAAATCCCCGCCGAAGAACGGCATGCCCTCCACGGGAGATTCCTTGCGCACCGTCACGGTCTGGCACCACTCCAGGCCGGTCGAGTAGAACCAGCCCGTATCAGGCGAGTACGCACCATGGTTCCAACTCCGGCCGCCGCCGATTGCCGGACAAATGAACGCTTCCTCCCCGATGCGAGGCTCGTTGCGGCCGATCAGCTCTCCGTTCGGCCCGATGCTCTCGATCCAGTTCGAGGTTTCCACGAGCGGCCATGCGGCTAGGAATTCCCCGCTTGCCCGGTCCAGCAGCCAGACATAGCCGGACTTCGAGGGATTGAGCAGGGTCTTGCGATCCCTCCCGTTCACTTCCAGATCCAGCAGGACGATTTCGTATGCCGAGTCGTAGTCCCAAACATCATGCGGGATCTGCTGGTAATGCCACTGCAGCTCGCCCGTGTCGGGATCGAGCGCCACGACGGAATCCGTGTAGAGGTTGTCGCCCTCTCGCTCCTCGCCGTAGAAGTCCGCGGCCGGATTGCCGACAGCCCAGTAGAGGAGATCCAGGTCCGGGTCGTAGGTCCCGGTGATCCACGTCGATCCGCCGCCGTACTTCCACGAGTCGCCGGCCCAGGTCTCGTGGCCCGGCTGTCCCGGCCCGGGAATCGCCCAGAACCTCCAGCGGTGACGCCCCGTCCTGGCATCGAAAGCATTCAGGTAGCCGCGGTGCGCCGAGTCGCCTCCTGTAACCCCGGTGATCACGAGGTCCTTGACGACCAGCGGGGCCGAGGTGATGTTGCAGCCGCATTGCTTCGCGTTCTCAACCTCGACGCGCCAGGACTCTTCCCCGGTTGCCCGGTCCAGCGCAACGACGTGATTGTCGAGCGTTCCGATGAAGACCAGCCCGTACGCCACCGCGACGCCGCGGTTCCACGGCCCGTATGTGACAGGAAACGACTCGGGCTCGGGATAGTCATAGCGCCAGATCTGCTCGCCGGTCGCCGCGTCGAGGGCAAACACGTGGTTCCATGCCGTCGCAACGTACATCACGCCGTCGACCACAACGGGAGCGGACTGCATGCCGCCGTCCGTGATGCCGCTCTCGAAGGCCCATTCGACGCGGAGACTCTTGATGTTGGATCGGTTGACCTCGTCGAGCGGGCTGTAGCGCCAGCTGGGGTATGCGCCGTAGTAGGTAAGCCAGTTCTCCGGTTCTCGGTGTGCTCGGTTCAGGCGCTCCGCGTCCACTTCTGCACCTGTCAGCACCGTGGCGGTAGCGATTGTCGCAAGTAGGGTTCGGATCACCGCAGAAAGGCCCGTCTGTGTCTTGAAGTGTCGTTCTCGAGGGCAGCCGCGCCGCTGGGACGGCACGGCCGGCGCCTCACGCAGGCTGCACCCGACACGTGGCGGGCCCTCTCTCATTGCGAGACCCCGTTCGGCACGAACGCGACGGCGCGCGTCGGGCTGCCCGACTGATCGACGATCTTCAGGGGCAGGGCCAGGTAGTAGGCCCCGCGAGCAGGCAGATCGCCCAGGTTCGTCAGCAGTTCCTCCCAGCTCATCCCATGCTGCAGCCCTGCCACGTGGGTTGGTTGGCCGCCTTCGACGGGCCCCATGGAAGCACCGTCGGTGCCGAGGTGCCAAACGCCCTTGGCCTGCAGGTATTCGACAGCCTCGGGCGTGGGCGCTGGCCAGCCCGGAGCCGTCTTGAGCAGGAGCGGTTCGTAGGTGAACCGGTTACCATCCGGCAGCGGCTTGTAGTAGGCGTCCGAGTAGCCGCTATAGAACAGCACTACGTCCCCTGCTCGGATCTCGCCGTTCTCGGATTCCCAAGCCTGGATTCGCTCCACGGTAATCGCCGCGGACCGGCCTGGCTCGGCCGCGTCCCGAATATCCGTCACGTCGATTACGGCGGCGGGGCCCATCATGCGATCCAGCGGATATCGATCGCCGGTCAGCGCGCCCATGGGCCCTGCGTGTGGCAGCCCGCTTCCGGGCGGCGGTACGAAGTGTGCCGGAAAGTCAGTCTGCGTGCCGGTGTGCTCGTCGATCACGAACCTCTGCGAGTAGTAAGGCGCTGCACTCGGTGTTGCCGGAGTCCCGTACTCGTTCTCCAACTCCTCGAACCAGTTGTTGGTCCAGCGAGCGAAGGGAGGGTTGGATCCCCAGTGAGCGGGAAGCGTCTCGGACACGAGCACTGTAAGGTCAACGATCCGGGATCCGCTGGCGACTTCAAACAAGTCGGCGCGAACCGTACTTGAAACTGCCGATTGATGGGATGGCTCCGGTGATTCGGAGACCGGCTGGCATCCCGGCAACGCTAGGACGAGTAGGCAAGAGAATATGGTGCGCGGCATGCTGCGCCTCCGTCTGTGGCGTTGGAGTCCGGAACAGCGTGGAAGACCGATCCACCTGTCACGGGGCTCCGACGATTCGGTCAATGTTGGGGTCAACTGTAGCAGTGTTGTCGCGCCCCGCTCGAGCCGGACTCACGACTTGCTCGCTGCCTGCCGGCGGGTGTGTGTGCATATTGGCATGGGCGCTTAGTGTCCGGAGCTTGTTTGCCCGTGCCCAGCGGGCCGGGTAGCCACTTGACAATTGTCCGATCTCACACGCCCACGGGAACGGCGTCACTCGCCCCAACCGCCGCCCCGAGGCGCCCGCGGCAGCCTCCTAGCGCCCGAGCTCGTCTGGCATGGGTGGAGCACTTCAATCGTGCGGGTTCGGGTCGGTCCTCGCTGGGTGCGTGCTGCGTGGAATGCCAGCTAGCCACCTACGAGCTAGCTCCAACCTCTACTCCGTTCCGGTGCAACCGGACTGACCGGACTAACGGCCCGCCCTATACCTACGACGGTTCTAGAGGCGCCTCGTCAACACGATCCAGTCTTTCGAGCAGCCGCTGGGGCGTGTCGTCGACCGCGACGTCATCGACGATCTCGCTCAGCGTCTCGGTTGACCGGATTGCCTCGATTTGTGGCGCGACACTCTGGGCAAGAGGTGCTCCGAAGCGCCTCCGAATCATCCGCATGAGCGTTTCCCTCTGACCCTCTGCGCGGCCCTCCTCGCGACCCTCGGCCCTCCATTTGTCCTCGAACGTCCCAATCACTTCGCTTGGCCTCCTTTCTCCTTCCCACAACTTCCTCAGCTCACGCTCCAGAACGCCCGGAACCCGACGCTTGGCGAATTCAACCACAAACCACCGCTCCAGCGCGCGAGGCACACCCGGGTTCCCGCGTCGAGCGGCAGCCCGCTTCAGCGACGCCAGCCATCCCCCCAGATCCTGTCGGGCCTGCGCCCGAGCATTCCCAGCAAGCTCCCTACGGCGTTCGGGTCCCGGTCCTGGTCAAGGTGCACCGATGGCGCGCCCATGATCGCGCACCCGCGCCAAAGGAAGGGTCCGTGCCGCACCTAGGACGAGGCTAGAGGCTCCTCGTCAACACGATTCAGTCTGTCGAGCAGCCCTTGGGGCGTCTCATCGACCGCGATCTCGTCGAAGATCTCGCTCAACGTCTCGATTGATCGGATTGCCTCGATTCGTGGCGCGACACTCTGGGCAAGAGATGCTCCGAAGCGCCTCCGAATCATCCGCATGAGTAGTTCCCTATGGGTCGCTGAACGCCCTTCTGCGCGCCCTTCTGCGCGACCCTCCGCGCGAGCCTCCGCTTGACTCTCCGCGCGGCCCTCCTCGCGACCCTCGGCCCTCCATTTGTCCTCGAACGTCCCAATCACTTCGCTTGGCCTCCTTTCTCCTTCCCACAACTTCCTCAGCTCATGCTCCGGAACGCCCGGAACCCGACGCTTCGCGAATTCAACTATAAACCACCGCTCCAGCGCGCGAGGCACAGCCGGGTTCCCGCGTCGCGCGGCAGCCCGCTTCAGCGATTCCAGCCATCCCTCCAGATCCTTGCCGGGCTGCGCGCCGAGCATCCCCAGCAAGCTCTCTACCACGTTCGGGTCCCGATCCTTCACCGGTCGCAGCGATTGCGCGCCGAGAACCGCATACCGGAACTGCGCCCCCGTCCCGGACAGCATCTCCAGTCCCGGCGCCAAGGGCTGCGTCACGGATTCCAGGTCCGTCGGCGCCTGCCAGGGACCGTCCCCTGTGTACAGGACCAGCGGCAGCAGCCGCGGCAACTGTTCCTGTCCCGGCCTCGCCCCCTGCTGGTCCCAGTGGTAACGGCGGAACATCTGCGCGTACTCGTCCATGCGCAGGAGCATGTCCCGCTCCTGGCGCGCCTGCAGCTCGATCATCAGGTACAAGTACAGTTCGGCGCTGCCTGCGCAGGGCAGCCTCCAGACAATGTCGTTCTCGCGCTGGGCCAGGTCGCTGGCGCGCACCCAGCGCGCCGCGACGGCTTGGGCGCCGTCCCAGCGGATCGCATCGCGCCAGCTCTGCTCGAAAGAGGACTCGGCTAAGTCCTCGACCGACTCGCGCAGGTTGAACAGCTGGCGGTAGGTCGAGTCGAAGAGTTTCGGTTTGTTGGTCATATTGTTGGTAGGTCCTTCCTGTAGAAAATCTCGGAACACGCATGAAGCAGGCTTCCATGAGGGATAATATAGCACACAATACGAATAAATACAAAATTCAAGTCGATTCAAGTCGAGGGTGAGACCCAAGAGGCAACCCGCGTCTGGTTCCGGTCAGGCGACTGCAAGGAGCCAAAGATAGGAGCACCGATGCGCGCTGACTGCGGGTGCGAGCTACTGAACGGCGCCGCTTGCTGACCCAGTGCGCGGCTTGTCGTTGCGCCGCCCGCCGGCGGGTATCCTCAATCGGGCTCCGCTAGAGCCTGGCTGCGGCCTCGAGGCGGTTTGGGCCCCTTCCCCCGGGGCTGGCTGCCAGTCTCCGGTTGTGCGATTCCTGATGGGCCAGGTGCCGTACGTTCGACCCGGAGCACTGGCACCTTAAGGTCGCTGTTCCGCATTTCGCCCAACCCTTCCGACAGTCTCGTCGGACCGGCCTCCTATCCGGAGAGGAGTCACGGCGTGTGGGATCGTGCCCGGCGGCAGGTGAGGGATGGGATCAGCTTGGTTGCCTGCATCCCTCGACGTCTCGCGAATTCTCGCGCCCTGTCACCCTGTGCCAGTCTCGACGAGTCTCTGGGCGGCCCGTGTCTGTGCTATGTGCCGCTGGCCAGCAGACTGTCATGGTCCTGCGCGCTGGGCTGGACAGTGCTCCCGGCCGAAGAGCGCCCTGCCGGGACCCTGAGAACAGCGCATCGCACCGGATGGACCACCCCGCGCCCGGAAGGGACTCGCCGCATCGGCACACCAGCCAGGCGAACTACGGCCTGATCGGAAATTGCAGGAACCGGCTCTCGCGTTCCGGATCTGCAAGAGTCTCTCTTGCCGGGACCGCATGCGATAGTCCGCCTGATGCTGTCCCTGCTACCTACCACTGCTATGCCCAGCGCCCCTGCTTCGTGAGTGGGGCTGGCATCAGGATCGAGCGCGTGCATCCATACCCACCATTCGCTCCGCAGGAGATCCGCAATCGCACATTGCGCATGGACAGGCGACTCGGCAAGCCTCGGTTGGGGAGGGCGCGTGGTGTCCGCAATGGAGCGCACCAGAGATACCATGGAAGTCCAGGGTCGGCACCGGTCAGTGGACAGGGTTGCGCGAGAACCAGCCATGGCGGCACGCAAGCAGTCAATCCCTCCACGGAGTGCGTGGGCCCTCCTCGTCGTGTTGGCGGCCGTCGGCACCTGGGCGGCCAGAACCGCGTCGGTTCAGGCCGCCGAGTCACGCGACGCGGAGATCGAGGCATCCTTCGCGCAGGTGATGGGACCGTTCCTGCGGCAGAACTGCATCGTCTGCCATAACGCCGACAATCCAACCTCGGGCATCCGCCTGGACCAGATAGACGGCCGGCTCGAGGAGCGGCACCTGCGCCTGTGGGAGGCCGTGGAGCACCAGATTGACACCGCGACGATGCCTCCGGAGGGGTTTCCGCAGCCAGCAGACGAATCCAGGGCGGCAGCCGCGAAATGGATTCAGGCGGCCCTCGAAACAGCCCGCTCGCGGCCGACGCCCAAGAACGGCAACGTCCGCCGCCTCACGGTCTCGCAGTACAGGAACACGCTGCGATCCCTGCTCCTGCTGGAGGATGACTTCACCGATATCCTTCCGCCCGATGCCGTCTCTGAGGACGGGTTCGTCAACAACACCGAAACGCTCGAGATTTCGCCGCTGCTGATGGAGGCCTACCTGGAAGTCGCCGGGGAGGCGCTCGGCAGGGCGATCGTCGACCCGGACTCCGCCCCGTCGATCCAGAGCTTCCGGGTAGACCTTGGCAGTTCGATCAATCCGGACCCGCTTTCGGAGGAGTTGATCCTCGGGGCCAACAGCATGCTGCTCCCCGTGGAGGACTACGTTGTCACGCAGCCCAGGCCCGACAAGCCCTTCGCCTTCGAACACAACCTGATGCGGACCAAGTACCGCTTCAACGAGGGCTACAGGGGAAACGCCACGGTGCGCGGCTGGAGAGACTTCGACAGCATCTACCACACGGTCTTCGCATGCATGCGCGGCAGCCGCGGCTATCCAAAGGGCAGCCCTTACAGCACCGTTCCCGAGGGCCTGCTCCTCCGCCCGGCCATACCCACCGACGAGATTTTCCGTAGCGATGGGACCTTCGGCCCGAAGGCCAACTTCAAGGTCTCCGTGCGCGAACTGCCCGACTACGGCCGCTTCAGGGTGACCGTCACGGCTGCGAAGTACAACGACGGCCTGCTGCTGGACCGAGGAGAGGAGCCCCAGGACGAATCCGCGGCGCAAGCCGTCGACGCCTCCGGCTTGGGTGCCACCGCGGCCTTGGAACTCGAGAGTGATGGCATTTACCAGGTGGATGTGCACCAAAGCGAGAAGCACTGGTTGCCCGAGCCTGCGCCCTTGTCGAGCCTCGCCGAGGCGTCCGCCGGGCCGTGGCCTGTCAAGGAGGACGCTTCCGGGCGTCTCGAGGGCGATGCGCGGTTTGTCGAATCCCCGATCGGTGCGGCCGTATCGCTCGATGGGAACGGGGATTCCGTTGTCGTTCCCTGGGCCGACTCCATGGATGTGGGTGAGGGTGACTTCACCGTCGCAGCCTGGATTCACCCGGACCGCTTGAGGAAGTCCGTGATTCTTGGGATCGGCGCCTACCAGTACACCCAGGGCTGGTACCTGGAGATGTCCAACAACAGGGGCGCCCTGCGCCTCCAGACCTTCGGGCCCGACAGGGAATCGAACGGCGCGGTCAATTCGCGGCAGCCCGTGCTCCGGGCACGGGCCTGGCAGCACGTCGCAGCCGTCGTCCGACGCGGAAGCGGCGGGGCCACTCTGTATGTCAACGGATACCCTGTCACCGAGGGCACGATCGGGCCCGACCGGCTCGGCAATCCCGCCGCCGAGCTCCACATCGGGAGGGTGCCGGGCTCGCAGGATTTTCGGGGAGACATTCGCGACGTTCGGATCTTCCGACGGGCTCTCGACATTGCCGAGGTGCAGACGCTCGTCGAGCCGGGGCGTGAGTTTGCCTTGCCGCCGCCCATGGAGGCCAAGGAGCTGACGCTGGTGCTCGGGGGGCGCGAGTTCTCCAGGGAACTTGTGCAGCCCGCATTCATGGCGGTGAGGCTCCCGTCGGGGTCGCTGCCAGTGGCTGTGCGGTATGACGGCAGCAGGCCCGTGAGCCACGTGTCCTTCACGCGGCTTCCCGAAGGGCATCCCGTCGTGCGGCGCTTCGAAGCGTTCGAGAAGAGGCTCCCTCGTGTTGGGGTCCATATCGGCCTCCGCCGCGACTGCGGAAGCACGTTCGCTCCCGTGGGATCGCCCCAGACGGTCGCGGGGGAGGAACTCTCCCGTTATGTGTTCGAAGGCGCGATCCGTGACTACCCCAGCCCGGACGTCGAGAAGGACAACGTGAATTACCTCGCCGGCGTCCGGGAGATCGCCGTGCGCAGCGAGTACACCGATGACCGCGACATGCCGCGGCTGCTGATCCAGTCCGTAGAGTTCGAAGGGCCGCTGTACGACACGTGGCCGCCTCGCACCCACAGGAACATCTTCATCCCTTCCGACCGGAAGTCTGACTCGAGGGCGTACGCAAGGGATGTCATCCATGGATTCGCCGAGCGGGCCTACCGGCGACCGCTAGTGCAATCCGAGGCGGACGCCCTGTTGTCGGTGTACACGCGCTCGATGCAGGCGGGCAGGGGATTCCGCGAGAGCGTGGCTGATGCGCTGCAAGTTACCTTGACGTCTCCGCAGTTCCTCTTCCTCGTCGAAAGCAGCGCCACGCCCGAGCCGGAACCGATCGATCAGTTCGAGCTGGCGTCCAAGCTCTCGTACTTTCTGTGGAACGGCCCCCCGGATCGCACCACTCTCGGCCTCGCCGCGCGGGGACAGCTCCGGGACCGCTTGGAACCGGAAGTGGACCGGATGATCGACGATGCCCGCTTCTCGAGATTCGCGGACGAGTTCGCCTACCGGTGGCTGAGTCTCGACAAGTTCGATGTGCTCGAGTCCGATGCCGAGCTGTTCCCCCGACTCACCAGGGACGCTCGCGCGCAGCTGCGGAAGGAGCCGTCCGCGCTGCTGCGCCACCTCATCCGGAACAACCTGCCGGCGCGGAACCTTGTGGCGTCCGATATCGTGATGGCCAACGAGACGGTCGCCAGCTACTACGGCCTCGGGGAGAGAGTGGAGAGCGGCTTCCGATTCGAGCCGGTCCGCCACGGGCGGCCCGAACTGGGTGGCCTGCTGACGCAGGCGTCCATCATGGCCGGGCTCTCCGACGGCCGCGAGTCGAACCCGGTCAAGCGCGGAGCCTGGCTGGCCCGGAAGATCGTCGGGGAGCCTCCCGATCCTCCTCCGCCTAACGTCCCGGACCTGTCGGAGGACACCGAGGGCCTTCCCCTGCGCGAGCGCCTCGCCCGGCATCGCGACCAACCCGGCTGCGCGAACTGCCACGCGAAGATCGATCCGTGGGGCCTGCCGCTGGAGGAAGTCGACGCGGGCGGCCTTCTCAAGCCAACCCCGCCCGACGCGCGGTCCACGTTGCCGGACGGCACGGATGTGTCTGGGCTGGACGACCTGAAGCGCTATCTCGTCGAGGATCGGATTGACCAGGTAGCCTTCAGCTTCCTCAAGCACCTCATCACTTACGCGAACGGCCGCAGCCTGACGTTCAATGAGATAGACTATCTGCAACGGGACAGCCTGAGCCTAGGGCCGGACGGCTACCGGATTCGCGACATGATCCGGTACGCGGCAACTAGCGATCTGTTCCTCGAGAAGTAGCCCCAACGGGAGGCTGCGGAGCGTACATGAGCAATCGCCCGAGAATTGACCGGCGCGCGTTCCTGCATGGAGTAGGCGGCGCGGCCCTAGCCCTGCCTGTCCTCGATGCGATGGGCTCAGAGGTTGCGGAGGGGATTCCGCGGCGGTTCTGCGCCTTGTACACCGCGAACGGCATGTCGCTGCCGAAGGCCGAGAACGAGCTGGACGAGTGGAGCTGGTTCCCGACTGCCGAGCAGGACGGGGAGTTTGTCTTCGGTCGGTCGACCGAGCCGCTCAGCCCGTTCCGCCAGAAGCTCAGCTTCCTGGGCGGCCTGCATCACCCGAGCGGCCCGAAGGCCGATCCGCACACGTGCTCGGACATGTGGCTGACCGGGGCGCCGCTCCACAACCCCAAGCCAGGCACGTACAACACGGTCGGGCTTGACCAGGTGATCGCGCTCCATACCAAGCAGCACTGCCGCCAGCCGTCGCTGGTGCTGTCGATCGATGCCGGTACCGGCTATCTGTCGAGGACCGGAACCATCTCCTACAACCTCGAAGGCAGGCCCATCCCGGCAGAGAACAATCCCAGGCGGGTGTTCAACAGGCTCTTCCGGGGCGATCGCGCGACGATGGAGTCCGAGCGCGACAGGCTGCGCCGTCAAATCAAGCTCGTAGACGCCGTTGCCGACAGCGCACGCGCGCTCGACCGGCAGCTCGGCCAGTCCGATCGTGTCCGGATGGACCAGTACCTGACTTCCCTCAACGAAGTCGAGTCGCGCCTCATTGCCTCCGAGCGCTGGATCGACGTCCCGCTCAAGAAACAGGACTACTCGCACCTGAACCTCGACGCCACCTCCGAGGGTGAGCCCGATGACTTCTACCGCACGATGTTCGACCTCATCGCGCTGGCCTTCGATGCGGACATCACGCGGTCGGTTGCATTCATGCTGAACCGCGAGGACGGCATGGGCATCAGCGACACCTTCCCGCTGAAGCTGGGGCTGTCGCGGACGCACCACAAGCTGTCCCATGCGACGGACAAGGAAGGGCAGCTCCAGTTCGCGAAGTACGACCTGTTCCTCAGTCACCAGGTTGCGCACTTCCTCGGGCGCCTGTCCGAGTACAAGGATCGCAACAGCGACGTTCTGGACAATACGATCGTGCTGTTCGGCAGCGGTGCCAGCACGACCCACAACTCGACAAACCTGCCGACGATGGTCGCCGGCGGCGCCAGCATGGGGCTCACGCACGGGACCTACTGGCGGAACGGCGATTCGAGGATGTCCAACATGTACCTGAGCATCCTCCATTCGCTCGGCGTCGAGGAAGAGTCCTTCGCCGACAGCACCGGTACGCTGGGCGGTTCGGTCTTCAGCCGCGCCTGATCTCGCCAATTCACCATTCGCGAGGCGAAGCGCAGACTTGCGCGGGCGGAGTGGGCCGGGCATTGCCCATTCGCTATCCCAGCTCCCTTCGGCGGGCCGCGTCGATCAGGTACTCACATGCCCGCGACGTGTTGGCCATCATTGTGAGGGTCGGGTTGACCGATCCCAGGCTGGGGAAGGCGGCCCCGTCGGTGACGAACAGGTTGCGGATGTCGTGGGCCTGGCAGTACTGGTTGAGGACCGAGCGCTTCGAGTCCTGACCCATCCGGGCCGTTCCAACTTCGTGGATGCCGTCTCCCGGTACCTTCGGCGCAGCTGACGTGCGGATGTCGACGGCGCCGGCCGCCTCGAGCATCTCCGCCCCCTCCTTGATGCAGTCCCGGAACAGCGCAAGCTCGTTGGTTCCCCATTCCATGTGAATCCGCAGGACCGGGATGCCCCAGGCGTCCGCGACGCTCGGGTCGAGCTCCACGTAGTTGTTGTAGCTGGGAAGGCCCTCGCAGAAACCGTGCAGTCCCGCTCGCCACTGGGCATCGTCATGGACCGCCCGCTTGAACCGCTCTCCGAAGCCCGGTGCGTCCATCGCGAACCGGGGTGTCACGCTGCCTTGGTAGCTGTAGCCGCGGATCACGCCATTGGTGTGCGGGCGGGTGACGTTGCGGAACCGGGGGATGAAGATTCCGTTGGGACGCCGTGGCGGGCCGTGCCACGGCATTGCGGGCCCGAGACCTGGCATCGCCCCGCTGACCGCCGCCCCGTACATGTGGTCCATCAGGTAGTGCCCCAGCGAGCCGCTGGAATTAGCCAGGCCGCCCTTGGCCGAATTGAGGAGAATCCGGGTCGACTCCAGCGTCGACGCGCAGAGCAGCACGACCTTTCCCCGGACTTCCCCGGTGGCTCGTGTGGCCCGGTCCAGATAGGCGACGCCCGATGCCAGGCCCGTGGCACGGTCCGTGGTGACGTGCGAGACCACGGCATCGGTTATGAGCGTCAGGCGCCCGGTCTGTCTCGCAGCTTCGATCGTCGTGAATGGGCTCGAGAAGTAGGAGTGCGTGATGCAGCCTCGATTGCACGGTCCGCAGTAA
Source organism: Bryobacterales bacterium (assembly GCA_965263255.1). GTDB lineage: Bacteria > Acidobacteriota > Terriglobia > Bryobacterales > UBA6623 > VXMF01. The sequence goes on along the minus strand of CBDHHA010000008.1, from coordinate 2,196,089 downwards.
TGACAGGCGGGGCGGCCCTGGTGGCTGGCTGTGATCACGGCAGACCGCCCGATCGTCACGCGGCGCCCGAAGCGGGCCTCGACAGCGCTCTTGAGGGCGCGTTCGCCGCAGGTGAATCCCATCGGCGGCAGGTAGTCGCCATCTGGAAAGTGCGCCAAGCCCTCCCTGCGCCCGCTGATCCCGATGAAGCGCTCGACCCTGGAGTAGTGGGGTGCCAGCTCCGCGTAGGAAAACGGCCAGTCGATGCCGACGCCGTCGCGACTCGCGGCCTTTAGGTCGAGGTCGCTGAGCCGGTAGCTCTGCCTGCCCCAGACGAGGGACCGGCCTCCCAGGGCGCGAACGCGCACCCAGACAAAGGGCTTGCCGTCCGGGGTCGTGAACGGGTTCTCGATGTCGTTCGCGAACCACCGGTAGTTCACCTCGGAGCACGAGCCCTGCCGCGCGTGCATGGGACGGAGGCGAGCGATGTCGGGCGACGCCACGCCGTTGGGGCGCCTGTCACGGTACTTGAGGTCGTACGGGGGGATGTGCTCGCCGAACTCGGCGGGCGTTACGGGCGGACCGGCCTCCAGCAACGCTACGTCCAGCCCGGCTTCGGTGAGGTCCTTCGCGGCCCAGCCGCCCGTCGCGCCCGATCCGACGATCACTGCGTCGAATACACGGCGTCTGCTTGGTGGGTCTTGCGGCATGGCAAGGCTCGTATTGGCACTGCCCGTCCAACCGGACCGGAAAGTGCGTTACTCGCTGCATTGTGGCACTGAACTGGCCTGCAGCCGCTTGCGGCTGACCGATCATCCTGGGATGCGCTGTCGCGAGCTCGCGAGATTCGGTGGCGACTGTCGCCGGGACTGTGACTGTGGTTCTGCCGTTCTTGCAGGGTAGGGGACTACTCACGCAGGGCTTAGGTCACTTCGTAACGGCTTCAGGCCGACACTCTCTTGGCGACTCCGCCTCCCGGCTGTCGGGGGAGGAGGCTGCTCGCATCCGCCTTCCGGCCGCAGTAGCTCGGCCGGCCCCCCGGCGCGGGGGCACAATGCCGATCCCTCTTGTGCCGCGGAGGCGTTCCTGGCTTGCGACGCCTACTGCCCGTCGAGGTAAACCGGACTACGCTTGTCTCGCTGCATCTCCTGGTCGAACTGCCTTGCCACCCCGCTCAGGCGTTCGACGATTTCCGGATGCTGGGCTGCGAGGTTGCGGGATTCCGCGCGGTCAGTCTCGAGATCGTACAGCTGGGGCTCTTCCAGCACCCTGTGATGGCGCTGGAATAGATCGGGATTGTTCAGGTACCACAGCGACGCCGACTGCTCCGGGGGCTCTGCCCCGCTAAGGAAGAGCTTCCACTGCCCGAGCCGCAGCGCCTGCAGCTGCATCCCGAAGTAGTAGAAGAACGGCTCTTCGGGGAGCGAGTCTGTATTCCCCAGCAGCAGGTCCGCGATCGACCGCCCGTCGATCACCCTGTCGCCCGGAGCGTCCGCGCCTGCCAGATCGGCAATCGTCGGCAGCAGGTCCAGGATCGAGCCTTGCTGGTTCGTTTCGCTTCCCGCTTCGATCTTGCCGGGCCAGCGGAAGATGCCGGGCTCCCGCATTCCGCCCTCGAACGTCGAACCCTTGTAACCGCGGAGCCCGCCGGCACTGCCTCCCGCGCTCCGGCGCCCCCAGCGGCTGCCGCCGCGAGTCGGGCCGTTGTCCGATGTGAAGACGACCAGGGTCCTCTCGTCGAGACCGAGTTCCTCGAGTGCGTTGAGCACCTCTCCGACGCTCCAGTCCATTTCCTCGACGGTGTCGGAGTACAGGCCGTGAGGGGAGCGGCCCTCGAACGATTCCGAGGCGTACTGCGGGTTGTGCGGGAAGGTGTGAGGGAAGTACAGGAAGAACGGCCTGTCCCGGTTCTCGTTGATGAATCGGACCGCGCGTTCCGTGTAGCGCCGGGTCAGCGTGTGCTGGTTGACCGGAGCCTCCACGACCTCGTCGTTGTCCAGCAACGGCAGCTTCCAGAAGGCGTGCTGCGCCCGCAGCGCGGAGTCGGGCTCCCACTGGAGCATGTCGTTGGAGTACGGCAGGCCGTAGAAGAAGTCGAAGCCGTGGCGCTGGGCGCGGAACGGCTTGGGCCAGCCGAGATGCCACTTGCCGATTGCCGCGGTGGCGTAGCCTTGCTCGGACAGGATTTCCGCGATAGTGATCTCGTCGGGCGGCAGGCCCGTCACTTCGGTGGGGAACAGCACGTACGGCACGCCAGCCCTGACCGGGTAGCGACCGGTGAGCAGCGAGGCCCGGGCCGGGCTGCAGAACGGGGCTGCGGTGTAGAAGTCCGTGAACCGCATGCCCTCCGCTGCCATGCGGTCCAGATTCGGCGTCCGGATCTTCTCGGACCCGTACACGCCCAGATCCCCGTAGCCGAGGTCGTCGGCGAAGATCACGACGAAGTTCGGCTGCTGGGCCGATGCCGCATGGGCGCTGACAGCCAGCAGGGCCGCGAGCCAAGCCCAGGCGAGGCCGGCCCCCAGCCGGCTCCCGGACCGCCGCCCGGGGGCGGTCCTAGCCGCGTGTCTTTCCGAAGAGTGCATGCGGGTTGTCATGTAGCAGCCTTCTGCCGAGATCCAGTGCGTCCAGCTCTGAGCACGAGCCTTCGGCCACCCTCTCCGAGAGGACGCGCGCCACGTTGCGACGGGCAATCTTAGCATGCGCATAGCTCAGTTCGGGGTAGCGGTAATCCCCGCCGTAGCCGAAGATCTTGTTCGACGGAACCGTGTCCAGCATCTCGTGCAGGGCCCGCCTTGCGGAGCTGGGCGAGATGATGTGAGCCCAGCAGAAGTCGACATAGACGTTCGGAAAGACCTTGGCGATCGCAGCCGCTTCCCCTTGGTACGGATAGCTCATATGGAACAGGTCGAACTTCACCTTCGGGAACAGGAAGAACAGGTTCGTGAGGTGGGTCGGCTTGGAGTTCTCGATGAAGTTCCCGTTCCCGGCATGCAGGCCCGTGTGGATCTGCACCGGCACGTCATGGGCGGCTGCGAGCTGGACCAGATGGTGGAACATATGGTCCTCCATCGGACGGAACGGCCGGTCCACCCGGGACCGGAAGCCCGCGGGCGGAGTGCCTTGCTCGTTGAGCAGCGACTGGAGGCTGGCCTCGGCGTCGCGCTCCGAGACCTCGGCGTACTGGATCTCGCGGTTGTATGCGAGAGTCGACTTGACCGCAACCATGCCGATGTCGAGGCTCTGCTGGAAGCTCGTCTCCATCGCTTGCTTGAGCCCGGCGAGGCCAGTGATCGAGACGTCCGTGAGCTCTTCCAGCTTGCCGATGTCGCCGGCTGACTGGGGCGCCACATACCGGTCGAACTTCCGGGCGCAAACGAAGAATCTCGGATCCGGCCTGACCGGCGCGGGGTTCCAGTAGTCATCGAGCACGGAGTAGGCGATTCCCGAGCGTCGGATGAGCAGCTCCTCGTAGATGCCGGGCCGGTTCATGGCTTCGATCCTGCCGTTGACCTCCGCCAGCGTCGAGCCCGAGATGCGGTCGACGCCGTAGATGTCCTCGACGGCGATGCTCAGGGCCCGGCCGTAGCCAGTCAGGCGCGCCGAATTCCAGAAGGGCTCGAACGCCCGCCAGCGCATGTCCAGAGGGGCATCGGGATTCCGCACGACAGCCAGGTCCTCGCCGGACAGGCCGGCGGAGATCGCGTCGTTGATTGCGTAGTGCCCGGCAAGTGTGAAGAAGTCCACCCGCGAAGAGGTCCGCTCTTCCTCGGGAATGATGTGCTCGTGCGTGTTGACGAGCGGAATGTCGTCGATTGCATCCAGCAGGTCCGATTCGAGCCCAGGCGAGGCTGATGTCGCGAGCTGCGGTGCCGCGAGAGCTGGCACGGATCCGAAGAATGTGCGTCGACCGATCGGCATGGTGAGTTCCGTCCTCGCCTATTGTGCATCCACGCAGGCAGCCGCATGCCGGTCTCTGCCGGGCGAGCCGAAGTGTCGCGAGCGTGCACCGCGTGCTTGCCACCGCCTCTACGGTGTCGCTTTATTGAGCGCGTTTCCGCTCAGTGCAAGCGTCAAGCATCCAATGCTGCGCACTCCGATTCGTGTTCTAACTCTCATGCAAGATGCCGCAGAGAGCCGCTTGCCTCCCCGACCCGGACCATTCTGCAATCGAAGTGCCCTCGCTCTTGCTACTCGGGCTCAACCGGTCCCGACAGCCGGGCCGGTGCTGTAGGTGGGCATTCGGGTGGGTGTTCAGCGAATGCCGGCCCGGAAATTGCCGACCGATTCGGATGTCCGCAGCGCCCGGCCGTAAATCGCAAGCCGTTCGATGCTGCCGCGAAGGTTGGGGGCGATGCGAAGCGTCGGTGCGCCATTAGCGTCGTAGAAGTCGCGGCTCAGCCTGCCCCAGCCGAACTGCCTGTGCTGATCGCCGTCGGCAATCCGGCCGTCCACCACGAAGCTGATGATGTGCGGCCCTCCGTCGACGACCGCGCTGAGGTGGTGCAGGGTTCCTGCGCTGACCATTCCGGGATCGCAGTCCCAACTGTTCTCGGATCGTCCGTCACTCAGGCTGAGGTCGATGGTTCCACGGTCAGAGACCGACAGCCTCAAGCCCCGGCCGTCAGCCTGGCGAGTCGATAGCAGCGTGTCATTCGCCCGCAACTCGCTCAGCCGGAACCAGACATCCACGGTGAAGCCCGCCCGTGACGGCCGTGAGCGGTGGCCATCCCTCACGCGCAGTGCCGGCAGCCGTGGCATCGCAGCCTCGCTTGGCATCCCTTGCCCGGCAACGGGCAGATCGAGTTCGAGCCCGCTGGTTGTGCGGCTCCGGGAGTCGAACTGGTTCCAGAGCCCCTGCAAGAGGTCCGGATCGATCTCGTGGACTCGGGCGACAGCCTTCTCCGTTTCCGAAATGAAGTACTGCCCGTTCTCTTCGACGAAGTCCGGGTAGCTCATTCTTGTATGCGGGTCGTCGTGGTAGAGGACGATTTCCGGCTGGGTCCAAGCGATTACCTTGCCGTCCGGGGAGTCACGCTCCACGCCGCCGCAAAGCCATGCCGGATTGCGGTCCCGGTACGCCGCCGTCCGGCGGTCCGGGCGCTCTCGGATGAACCGACCGCCGTGGTTGTGGAACCAGTAAAGGTAGCGGCCGGGCGATACCCTCCAAGCGAAGTTGGCTGCCCGCGGATGCTTCATCAGGCGTCCGTCCGCGAATCTCTTGTACTGGGGTGCGTCCCAGGATCTGCCTCCGTCCCGGCTGTAGGTGTAAACGGGATGCCCGTCGATCGACCTGTAGACGCAGTACAGTGATCCGTCACCAAGCGTGCAGTAGCTCTGTTCGCCTGCAATCGGGCCTCCGCCAGCAGGTGTCCTGAGTCCGATGTCACCCTCCGGCAGGGTTTCCCAGCGGATGCGCTCGGGATCTGTCTCGCTCAGGATGTTGTCGCTGCGCAGAAGAGCACCTTCGTTGGAAGTGAAGAAGCCCTCGCCGAACCCTCCAACCTTGGTCAGGGGCACGTATCCGGAGCCGGCGTGGGCAAACGCCTTGCCCACGTTCCAGAAGAACCGGATCTCTCCCTGGTATGCGTTGTTTCGGTCGATCGCGAACTCGCGGACGGGCACCGTGTAGCGGCTTCTCGACCACGATCTCCCGCCATCGTCGCTGAATTTGAAGACGAAGTACCCGAGGCTGTCGACGCGGCGGCACCATCCGTCCGGATAGGCTGGCCTGTCCGCCTTGACCTGCCGGATGTTGTCGGTGTTGTGGTTGTAGAAGATGTAGACCCGCCCCCGCGGCGTCTTCAGCATGACGGCGTACGAAGCCTCCGGCCCGTCCTGAGGCTCGACTGGAACGGGCTCGCTCCAGGTGCGTCCTTGGTCCTGGCTCCGGAACGTCACGACATGCTGGCCCTGCTGCCCCTCGCGGCCGGATCCGACTGTGGCGCAGCAGAGCCACGCGCCGTCGTTCAGCTTCACGATGTAGGGCTGGTCTGCGTAGCTGACCGAGTGAATCTCGTGCCCGTTCTCGATGTGGCGCGCATCGGGAATTGGGCCTCCAGCAGCCCGCAGCAAGCGAGGCAGCACGAGCGGGCCGGCCAAGGTGGCCACTGCGTCGCGCCGGGTCAGGGCGGATGGTTCGTTCACTTGTGGTTGTGTGATTGACTGGGCCGTCTAGCCTTCAATGCTGAGTACCTTAGCCAAGCGTGGGATGGCGGCTCATCCAAGGGATCCCGTGGGTCAGGCCCCACGAATGCCTCTCTTATTGACGCCGTGAGGTATCTTCGCACAATGCTCGGGCGGCGTGCGGACGTGAACGTGCTCCGACAAATGGCCGGCTGCGCCGTCCAACGCCTGAGGAAACGCGGGCTTCTGTTCCTCGCAGGTGCCATCCGCGGGGACTGCCAGCCTCAATCGGCGCACCACCGGCATTCGCTACCGCGACCTTCGCGGGCTCCGGCGATCTGAGCGTCCCGTAGTAGCGAAAAGGTAGTTGCTTCCTTGCGGGCCGCGAGTCGCGTGGGCTCCCTAGGAAAGCCCCCGAGGCTGTCAGCCGAGCAACTAATTTCGACGGCGTCCCGATCTTGTCTTAGGCACGGCGCCTCATCCTAGTCGCGGTGACCAATGCTGAGGGTTCCAACGACGTAGGTTCGGCGGGAGGTTCTAGACATGGCCATCGTCGCTTCCGGGACCGAGACCCTTTCGGCGGAATTGCTACGCTCACGGGCGGGCGCCAGCTGCGCAGGGTGCGGCTCGTCGTCCCTGACCAAGAAAAATGGAACCTGCCAGCCATCCCGGGAGCAACACACTGGACTTGGCACCGCTGCCAGCCCACTCCCACCGGAACGTGCTGGCTCATACCGGCCACCTAGGCCGGTTGGTCATCACAGCCCTTCCGTAGGACTAGTTGCCGGAGTTGTTGCTCGGGCGGAGTTTGCAGATCTCGAGCCATTGATGGACCAGCAGTTCCAAAGTGTGGGTGTGGCCCTGGCGAAGGCGACGCAAGAGCTGTGAGCCTTGCCGCGGGAGTGCGCCAACCCGCAGGCCCGGGAAAGTGAGCTGGGCCTACGCAAGCGGAAAGAGGACTGGCGCCAGCCGAACCTTTTGTCACCGGTGCTAGACTTGAAGTTGCAACGCAACCGCGACCGCAGCTGCTCAAATCAGATCCAGCACGCGAAGGGAACGTTCGACCGACGATTACACGGGCTCCCGAGTTGTCAAGCTTCGGACACCCTGAGACTTTCTGGCTTCCTGTGGCTCGTAGACAATTTCACACTATACTGATCCTCCCGAGCCCTCAAATTGACATCAATGATTGCGTATCAAGCGTGCGTCTCAAATTCTTGGCGCCACCCTGACCGCAGCTTCTTGACGCTACCGACCTTCATCCAGTGAGTCTTCCCGAACACATCATCTAAACCGATTTGAGATAAGTCTAATTTCAAGAAGCTCTCTGGATCGAATGGGAACATAAATAGCGCAGATTTTCCAACCCCAAGATCACAGGGCAATTGCGAACTATGAGGATTTGTGTAGTCGCAGAATACTGTCGCGGACTGTTGTCTTGCGAAGAATTGGTTCTTTCTTATCTTGAGATTGAAGCCAGTCAGAGTGGTATCAGCGGGTCCATGATTAACCGCGGTGATTACGATTTTTCTCAGAGATTCGCTAGGCGCTTGGCTATCCAAGGGTGACATGATCAAGGCTATTTTCCCGGAAACAATGACCCGAGAAGTTCTGCTTATGAGATCCCTGTAAATGTTCCATCCAAGCGAGATAGATGCCAAGACTATAGCGAATATGCTGATGTGAATTTGCTCCATGACGTATCTCTCTCAAATCTAGTATAGGGATTGTATTAACGGTTGCAACCGCTTTCAGGGAACTCTGTCACTCGCGTAACCCATTCTACTTGAAATGCCTACGGGGCGTCATCATCCCGTCCCTGCGGTTGGAGCGGTTCTGTCATGCACTTACCGGCTGAGGGTGGTACGGAAGGTGCTGCTCCCAATAAAGCAGCCATTTCCGACCCGTGAGCATGGCCTCCTTCCGTTACCAAGACGTGCCCACAGGGGACATGCTGGTGCTGTCGCCGACCTTCGCCCTAGATCTGCTGCAGGGGCGGAATGTCTCTGACTGTGGAACATGGGACGAGCTTGGCTTGTCACGTTGAGTCGGGATCTGGTGGGTCCGTCAGGCTAAGCTTGGCAGTCCCGACGTCGCTGGCAGCACCGTCGCGGACGATTTCGTAGTGCATGCGGAGGTTAGTGCTGGCATCAGACGCGCCGGTCTGGTTCAGCGCTTCCAGCAGAGGCTTGAGGGCGCGGTCCTGACCATTGGTGGCTGTGTGCAGCAAGCACTCGGTCAGTGTACCGGCAACTGGTCCGGCAGTCCGTCGGCGTAGACGATGTCGTCGCGGTACTGACCGGCCTAGTTGGAGCCATGCTGGATTCCGTTCGGCCTCAGGCGCCGGTCGCCTGCCGCGCGTTGCATCCGCTCGACCACGTTGTCGAGTTAGCACCAGTCCGGACTGACGACCTGCTGCTAGTTGCCCAAGAAATGCAGGGTGCGGTCGGGGAGAGAGTCGGGCAGTCAGCTTCGCCATGGGTAGACCTGCAAGAGCAGCCACCGGGTTCGACCCTCGGGCCGAAGGTTGAAGCCTTTCAGGGCATTCTGGACCGGTGTGCCGGTCGGACGGCCTAGAATGGACGCCATGGGGAGACGCACTGACATGCACTTGTCATCCCGGCACGTCATTCGTCTTGCCGTGTTCGGCGTTGGCGTCAGTCTCGTGCCTTCATTCGCCGGGGCCGCCACCGAACTGCCGCCCCCGGTCAACCGCCCGGTTGACTTCGAGTCTGAGGTGCGGCCCATCCTCCACACGCGCTGCTACGCATGCCACGGTCCGTCCGTCCAGATGAACGGATTCCGCCTCGACCAGCGCGATGCGGCCTTCAAGGGGGGCCAAGGGGGGGCGGCTATCGTGCCGGCCCGGAGTGCCATCAGCGGCTTGGTTCAGCGGGTCTCCAGTTCGGAGGATGGCTTCCGAATGCCGCCTGTCGACCCCCGGCTGACCCGGGAGGAAGTGGGCATTCTCCGTGCCTGGATTGATCAGGGTGCTCGGTGGCCGGAGGACGCGCACGGCGAAGTTCCGCCTGTTGCCGCGGTGCCTGGAGGACATTGGGCCTTTCGGCCGATCAGCCGTTCGGAGCCCCCGCCAGTGCGAGGGGATGCGTGGATCCGAAATCCGATCGATCGGTTCGTGCTCGCCAAACTCGAATCCGAGGGCATAGAACCGTCCCCCGAGGCGGACAAGCTGACGCTGCTGCGTCGCCTGAGCCTGGATCTCGTCGGTCTGCCGCCGACCTGGCAGGAGGCCGAGGCCTTCCTTCTCGATACGAGCGACGATTCATACGAGCGCGCGGTGGACCGCCTGCTGGACTCGAGGCACTACGGCGAGAAGTGGGCCCGGCACTGGCTTGACCTCGCCCGCTATGCCGACTCCGACGGCTACGAGAAGGATCTTGCCCGCCCCTACGCGTGGCGCTGGCGGGATTGGGTCATCGAGGCCTTCAACCGCGACATGCCCTTCGACGAGTTCACAAGGCTCCAACTGGCTGCCGACCTGCTCGAGAACCCGACGCCCGACCAGCTTGCCGCGACTGGATTCCACCGCAACACCTTGCGAAACCGCGAAGGCGGCACGATCTTCGACCAGTCGCGATTCGAGGAGACCCTGGATCGCGCCAACACGGTAGCCACGACTTGGCTCGGCCTGACGGTGGAGTGCGCGCAGTGCCACGACCACAAGTACGACCCGATCACTCAGAAGGACTTCTATGCGTTCTACGCGTACTTCGACAACGTCGAGGATGCGCACATCGATGCGCCCCTCGCCGGCGAAATGGGTCCGTACCTTCGCGGCAGGGCCGAGTACGTTCGGAAGCGCCAGGCGCTTCTCGAGCAACACCATGTCCCCGAATTGCAGCCGGAGTGGGAACGGCAGATGAAGATCGCCGGGGCGAACCCCGGAGAACGCACCGACTGGGACCTCTGCTACGACGTGCTCTTCCAGATGACCGATAACGGCTGGGATGTCCTCGACAAGGATCCGTCCGAGCGCAGCTACCGGGAACGGGAGGTGCTGACCGACTACTTCATCGACTGGTACTACACGGTAGTTCCCAAGGAAAGAATCGAGGAACTCGGATTCAAGGACCTCCGCAAGAAGCTGAAGGAGCTCAAGGCTTCCTATCCGCAACTGAGCCAGGCTCGCGTCATCCGCGAGCGAGACGGGCCCGGCAAGTCCTTCCTACGAGTGCGCGGGCAGTGGGACAGCAAGGGCATCGAAGTGTCGCCCCGGCCGCCCTCCTTCTTGCAGGCAAGCCATGGCGCCGGACGGGCGACGCGTCTCGACCTTGCCGAGTGGATCCTCTCGGAAGGAAACCCGCTCACAGCGCGAGTGGCCGTCAACCGGATGTGGCAGGAGTTCTTCGGAAACGGACTCGTGCGGACTTCGGAGGACTTCGGCATCCAGGGCGAGCCGCCGTCCCACCCCCGGCTGCTGGACTGGCTGGCTTCGGAGTTCCGCTCCGGGGGCTGGTCGATGAAGCGGGTGCACAAGCTGATCGCGATGTCGGCGACCTACCGCCAGTCCTCCAGCGCCAGGCCGGATGTCGCAGAGCGGGATCCTGGCAACGCCTGGCTTGTGCGTCAGAGCCGGCTGAGGCTGCCGGCCGAGATCCTGCGCGATTCCGCGTTGCGCGTGAGCGGGCTGCTGTACCCGAGGATCGGCGGTCCCAGCGTGTTTCCGCCGCAGCCCGCCGGCGTTGTCGAGCTGACCTACGGCTGGGACACCGACCGCTGGCGGGATAGCTCGGGCCCGGACCGCTACAGGCGGGGCCTTTATACCTTCTTCCAGCGAACCGCGCCCTACCCCCAGCTGATGAACTTCGACGCGCCGGACTCGAATCGCACGGCGAGCAGGAGAAGGCGGTCGAACACTCCGTTGCAGGCGTTGAACCTTCTCAATGACGAGGTCTTCGTAGAGTCCGCAAGGGCGCTGGCGATCCAGGTGCTGACGGAGTTCCATTCCGACTGGGACGCACGCTTGGACCGGATCTTCCGGATCACGCTGGGCCGGCCGCCCCGCGGTGGCGAGGCCGCGCAGCTCGCCGAGTCCTTCCAGCGGCAGCAACGGATACTGGCGCAGGCTCCGTCCGAAGCGGAGAGGCTCGCGCGGATCGACCTGCGCGGCCACGGGGCGTCCGACATCGCCGCGCTAATCGGTGTAGGACGGGTCCTGATGAACACCGACGAGTTCATTACCCGGGAGTGACGAGATGACTTTGCAGCAGCTCCGAGCGATCCAGGTCCGGCGGGACTTCCTCAAGAACGTTGCCTCCGGGATCGGCATGGCCGCCCTGGGGGACTTGTTGGCAAGCGACGGGCTCACGGCAGCCAGCCTGCCGGACTCCAACCCGCTGGCCCCGAGAAAGCCCCACTTCGAGGCCAAGGCGAAGCACGTCATCTTCATGTTCATGGAGGGAGGCCCGAGCCAGTACGAGCTCTTCGACCCCAAGCCCGGCCTTGTCGAGCATCATGGACAGGCCCTGCCCGAGTCGATGACCAAGGACATGAAGCTCGCCTTCATCAAGCCGACCGCGAAGGTCATGGCGAGCAAGTTCTCCTTCCAGCGACACGGGCAGAGCGGCATGGAGCTGTCCGAGCTCATGCCGATGCTAGGCACCGTGTCGGACGACATCTGCCTCGTCCGCTCGATGCACACGGATGCCTTCAACCATCATCCGGGCCAACTCCTCCTCTTCACGGGGCACACGCAGTTCGGGCGTCCGACCATGGGGGCCTGGTCGGTGTACGGCCTCGGAAGCGAATCGCAGAACCTGCCCGGATTCGTGGTGCTGACATCCGGAAGGGGTACCAGCGGCGGCTCGAGCAACTTCTCGAGCGGTTTCCTGCCGTCCCATTTCCAGGGGACGGTATTCCGCAACGCCGGAGATCCGATCCTGTACCTGTCGAACCCGGAGGGCGTCAGCGATGCTCTGCAGGAGGAGACGCTGCGCTCGGTGCGCAGGCTCAACGAGATGCGGTTCGAGGAAACCGGGGACGTGGAGATCGCCTCCCGGATCTCGTCCTACGAACTCGCGTACCGCATGCAGATGTCGGCACCGGAACTGCTGGACTTCGCCGACGAGCCCGCCCATGTGCTTGACGGCTATGGCGTCAACAGCGAGGACGGCGGGCAGAAGCAGTATGCGACCAATTGCCTGCTTGCCCGGAGGATGGTCGAGAGGGGCGTTCGATTCGTGCTGATGATGGATGCCAGCTGGGACGACCACAGCGGACTCAACACCAACCTGCCGAAGAGGTGCCAGAAGGTCGATCAGTCAAACGCCTACCTGATCCAGGACCTCAAGCAGCGCGGGCTGCTGGACGAGACGCTGGTCGTGTGGGGAGGGGAATTCGGCCGCACGCCGATGGTCGAGATGCGCCGTCCCGACGACGCCGACAGTGCCGGCCGGGATCATCACCCGAACGCGTACAGCATGTGGATGGCCGGCGGCGGGCTGCAGGGCGGGCAGGTCGTTGGCAGGACCGACGACCTGTGCCTGAACATCGTCGAGGATCCAGTGCATGTCCATGACCTTCAGGCAACGATCCTGCACTTGCTGGGATTCGATCACGAGAAGCTGACTTACCGGCACATGGGACGCGACTTCCGCTTGACGGATGTCAGCGGCAAGGTGGTGGAGAAGCTGCTGGCATGAACGAGCCGGCTGCCAGGACCCCGGAGTTGCGTGGATCGTCCGGTCCGTCTATGCGCAGGGCTCGAGTGCCATGCGCAATGCACCCGAGGCATGGATGCCGACCTGGCCACGGGCTCGACGAAGCCCTGGAGGGGACCCGAGCGTGAGGGCAGGGCTGCTCCGCAGCTCTACTCGGCACGCTGCGACCAGTCCCTCCACGATTGCGAGAGGCACAACGATGGATCACTTGCGCCGGCTGGTCGGCAATTCGATCCTCCTTGCCGTCTTCGTCGTAGCATCGGCAAGCGCGCGGAACACGGATCAGTTTCCGAACATCGTCGTCATACTCGCGGACGATCTCGGATATGGCAGCTTGAACTGCTACGGAGCTGCCGAGGAGCACATACGAACGCCTGCGGTCGACCGCCTGGCCAGACAGGGGCGGCGTTTCGTGGATGCGAACGCCCCATCGTCAGTCTGCACTCCCACCCGCTACGGCCTCCTCACGGGTCGCTACTGCTGGCGGACATCGCTGAGACACGGAGTGCTCGGAATCACGTCGCCGTTGCACATCGAGGTCGAGCGCCCTACTGTCGCATCCCTGCTCAAGTCGGCAGGGTACCGCACGGCCGCGATCGGCAAGTGGCACCTGGGCTACGGGACCGGCAAGACTGACTACACCAAGCCTCTTGATCCCGGACCGCTAGACCTTGGGTTCGACTATCACTTCGCTGTTCCGCAGAATCACGGGGACGCCACCGGCATCTACGTTCGGAACCGGGAAACCGTCGGCCTGCGATCCGCGCGTGTCGAGCCGTTCGGCAGGACGCCCTATGGCCGGCAGTTCCTGGGATTCGACGCGCCGCACCGGGTGGACGAGGCCGTGATGAGCGAGCTAACCGACGAAGCCGTGCAGTGGCTCGGCAGGCAGGATCCGGCAACGCCGTTCTTCCTCTACTTCGCTCCGGTGGCCATCCACTTCCCGTACACTCCATCGGATGCAATCGAAGGCGCAAGCGGCGTCGGCGCCTACGGGGACTGGATCCACGAGTTGGACCTCTTGGTGGGACGTCTCATCCGCGCGCTGGACCAGCTCGGGCTTGCGGACGATACCCTGCTGGTATTCACTAGCGACAACGGCGGCGTGCGCATCACGGAGGGTGACCGTCCGGAAGCCGAGGCCTACCGGGCTGGGCTGCAGGTGAACGGCAGGTGGCGCGGACGCAAGCACAGCATTTACGAGGGCGGCTTCCGCGTACCCTTCATTGTTCGGTGGCCGGGCAAGGTTCCATCCAATTCGGTAAGCGCGGAGACCATCAGTCTCGTTGACATGTTCGCCACGATTGCGGCGGTCGTCGGCAAGCCGCTTCCGTCGGCGGCCGAGGCGGCCGAGGACAGTTTCGACGTCTTGACTGCCTTCCTCGGCCAGTCCTCGCCAAACCCGATCCGCCCATTCCTGATTGATCACAGCGTCGATGGAAATTTCGCGATCCGGGAGGGGGAGTGGAAGTACGTTGAAGGCATAGCAAGTCCCACAGCGAGGCGTGTATCGCGGCCGCAGGAACTGGGGCCGCAACTCTACAATCTGAGAGACGACCCGGCCGAGCAGCGCAACCAGCTAGAGGCGCATCCAGAAACCGCCAAGCGCCTCGCGAGCCTGCTGGAGAATCACCGCAGCCGGGCGCACTCGCGCTGACCTGGTACCAGAGCCGCAAGTGGTCGGTCTTGGAGACGCAGACTCGCCGAGGTTGCACGGGCCAGCCGTTGGCTGCTGAAAGACGGTGCCGCAACGGTCGCACCGGAATTCCGTGGCGGTGATTCCCGTGACCTGAGCCCCCCTTCTCCGAGCACTCCCACTGCCTGCCCATACTCATGACGACGGAATCGGGACCGGGGGGGCCAGGCTCTGACAGAGGCCAGGGAGGCCGACCTGCGTCGTTTCGGCTGCTACACTCCCCGCAGGGCTCAATAACTCACGTCCCGTCGCGTTGATCGGAAGATGGAGTTTCTCGAGAGGATCCTCGGCTTGAATCCCGAACAGCCCGACTGGGCAAGCGATGGGGTGAGCGTCGCGAGTCGGTCGTCCGACAACCGGGTCCTCGGCGGCTCCGTAGACGCTCGTGGGCCGACGATGCCGCAGGGTGGCGATGGAGTGACGCCGGCCAGCACCTGGGCGATGGTCCTCAACGACATCGTTGGACGCACACGGACTCTGATCGATGCCTTGATTCCTGGAGTTCTACTGGTTGTTCTTTACTTGTTCCTACTGGACATCATGGATCCGGATTGGGAGAGCGACTGGCCCGAGGTGCTTAGCGACGCATCTTACGTGATCTTCCCCATAGTCATGGGCCTGTACCGGTACCATTCCAGGGAGCGGGCGGAGCTGGACGGATAGCATCGCCCTCGCGGGCTCCTTTCCTTCGCTCAAGTCAGCCGTGCAGGCGCTCCACCCATTGGTAGCGTCGTGCCTGTGCCCCTCTGATCGCCCAGAAGAGGGCTTGAACCAGCGTGCTAGGATTACCGACGTCGAGCATTAGAGGCCATTAGTACAGAATGCACTCCTACGTCGAGGACGAAACACCTACGAGTGTCACGGCGATGCTTCGCCAGGACTTCTTCGAACTCGCGAAACGAGTCGCGAAATACTTGACCTTAGCCTGTCTTTTGTATGGCCTTGCGTTGTTTCTCATGTACCAGTTCTTCGGTTCATTGACGGTTTATCGGCCGGCTGCGATACTTCAGTTGGTCTGGTTTGTCGCGTGGGCGACATACGCCTCATATCGGAAAGATCCTCCCGACCTGACGCAGATGAATCTGTCCCGCCCCTGAGCGGACAGTGTCGGATCGCGGGTTCCTGACCGACGCTCTGCATTGATGCGTCCCGACCGACACACGGTCCAACAACACCCCTGGACTTGAAGCGCCCCGAACGGCCCTGAGGAGTGTCTCGACTGTCGGGAACAAGCCACTCGCTGATAGCATGGCTGCTGGCCATGAAAGTCACCCGCCGTACCTTCACAGCAGGCTTGCTGCCAGGACTCGCCATTGCGCAGCGCGGGGAGCCGGACCAGCGCCCAGTCTTCCGTGCCGGCGAAGGCGGCTACCACACGTTCCGGATCCCCGCGCTCCTGCCTACCCCAAACGGGTCCCTGCTGGCCTTTTTGGAAGGGCGGCGCGCCAGTCGCAGCGACAGTGGCGAGATCGACCTTGTCGTGAAACGCTCGACAGATGCTGGCCTGACGTGGTCTGATCCGGTGGTTGTCTGGGGCGACGGTGCGAACACATGCGGAAACCCGTGTCCGGTTATTGATAGGCGTACCGGGCGAATCCTGCTGCCAATGACCTGGAACCCGGGCAGCGACCACGGTCGCGAGCTCCACAACGGTACTGGGACAGGCACCCGCAGGGTCTTTCTTTGTCATTCCGATGATGACGGCAGGTCTTGGTCAGCGGCGCGTGAGATTACAGACCAGGCCAAGCGGGATGACTGGTGGTGGTATGCAACTGGCCCTGGCGTCGCGATCCAGGTCCGCAACGGAGAGCACGCGGGAAGGATCGTTGTGCCGGCGAACCACACGTCCGAAGCCGACGGATACGGAGCGCATGCGATCCTCTCGGACGACGGAGGCGAGAGCTGGAGCAGGAGTTCCGTCATAGCGCCGGCCTGTAACGAGAGTCAGGTGGTGGAACTCACCGATGGCCGGCTGATGATGAATAGCCGGAACCAGTCCTTCACCAACGAGGAACGCACTGGGTACCGCGCAATCGCGCTCAGTTCCGACGGGGGTGAGACCTGGACTTCGCCGAGGCCTGACGCACACCTCGGCGACCCCCAGGTCCAGGCCAGCTTGATCCGCTACTCGTGGCCCGATGAGGACGGGACCGGCCGGCTCCTGTTCTCGAATCCCGCTCCTCCTGTCTCGAGAGAACGGGGCCGCAGAATTCGGATGACTGTGCGATCGAGCTCGGATGATGGCCGGACTTGGCCCGCTGGCCGGTTGATTCACGAAGGCCCCGCGGCGTATTCCAGTCTGGCGCGGCTGCCGGACGGCCAAGTTGGCCTGCTCTACGAAGCCGGAGAGAAAGGGCCTTACGAAGCGATCTGGCTGGCGCGTTTTCCGCTTGCCTGGCTTGAGAGCGGATCTGCCTGAATGGACAGGTCAGGGAGCGGGCCCATTGGCGAGCCAAGGCGCCGGTGGGCGCGTCGGCCGACATTTCCGGCACCCTGCCTGTTCGGTGAGGGGCCGATGACCAGGCCTCCCGCAGGCTATATTGGGGCCGGATCGGCGTCATGGCTCATCGACTGACTGAGAGTTCGCACATGGAGTCTAGGCGGGACTTTCTCGGCCATCGCCTGCTCGATGCGGCTGCCCTCTCTGCGGCAGCGAGTCTCCCAGCCGGCCTAGCGGCTCAGGCCCCAGGGGCCGGCCAGATTCGTATCGGAGTGGTTGGGGGAGGCTTCGGCTCGCAGTTCTATTGGCACGAGCACCCGAACTGCACGGTCGCAGCGGTGACCGACTTGAGGGCCGATCGACGCGACAGGCTTGGCACTACGTATCGGTGCGACACCGTATACAACTCGTTGGAGGAGATGCTCCGCCGGCCCGAGGACCTGGACGCGGTAGCTGTGTTCAGCGGCGCGCCGGACCACTTCCGTCACGTTTCCATGTGCATGGAGCGCGGACTCCACGTTATCTCGGCCGTGCCGGCCGTGATGACCCTCGAGGAGGCCGGTCTCCTTCGCGATCTCAAGGAGCGCACCGGATTGCGCTACATGATGGCCGAGACGAGCTACTACCGGCAGCCCACCATCTACGCTCGCAACCTGCACCAGGAAGGGGGCTTCGGCGAAGTCTTCTACTCCGAGCTCGAGTACTACCACGACCGCGGCGACCTCGATGCGTTGCTGACCAACAAGTCCTCGCGATTCTACGAGCCCGACGGTTCTCATTCTTGGCGCTGGGGGTTTCCCCCGATGCAATACCCCACTCATTGCTTGGGCCACTTGGTGGGCGTAACTCGGGAGCGCATCGACCGGGTGTCGTGTCTAGGCTGGGGCGGCGATCACAGCTGGCTTCAGGACAACCGTTACAAGAATCCGTTCTGGAACCAGTCCGCGCTGATGCGCACCGATCAGGGCCACATGGTCCGTTGCAACATCTTCTGGCTGGTTGGAGGCCATGGCGAGAGAGCCCGCTGGTTCGGCGAGAGGGGCTCGTTGCACATGTCCGTGGGAGGCTTGCACGACGATGCTTGGATCCCCCGTTCCACAGCCCTCGACAGGAGAGAGGGAATCGAGATCCTCGAGATCCCGGACTACTGGAAGGGCGAGATGCTGCCGGCCCCGATGCGTCACGGCAGCGGCCACGACGGCAGCCACGTGTTCCTTGCAGCCGAATTCATCAACGCCCTGACTGACGACCGCGAACCGGTGATCGATGTCTATGAGTCCCTGGCCATGACAGTGCCCGGAATCGTGGCGCACGAGTCATCGCTCAAGAACGGCGAGCAGCTTGCCGTGCCAACCTTTGACCGTCAGGCCTGAGCGTCCAGCAGCCCCCATCGGTCGCGACCTTTGCTGGCCGGCTGCGCTGGGTCTCGGCTGCCGGGCGGTCGGCCCGACAGGAGTCGATCTCCAAGCCTGCCTGTAGCAGCACTGGCAAGTCCCGTTCACGGGAGGGCGGACTCTCCGGGCTAGCGGCGACTCCTGTGCGGCCGTCCCATCCGTATGCGGGTCCCGACCCGCCGAGACTCCACCGCCATTTCCCACGGGCGCAGCGAACCTTGCCGGATTTCCTCCGGCACCCCTACTATCTCCCCTGCGTCACGGTGTCCATTCGGGTTGTCTCGCGGACCACTGCCTGATTGGCCCCTTCCGCGGCACGCGGGCAGTTGTCGCGGCTTCAGTCGACGTAGAGGAACTCGTTCGAGCTGACGAGCATGTGCGCCAAGCTCTCGACAGAGCGCATCACAGCCTCTTGATCGGAGCTGTTCGCCCGGGAGAAGAGTTCGCGTTCCCGTTCCAAGTGCTCGGTCGCGAGCCCGGTCTCCTCCCGCGTTGGCTCGCGTGCGAGTGCAATTTCGTAAATGGTCCGAATGACTGGATCCAAGCCCTGCGAGGCGCCTTGCCTCGCGTCCAACGCTCGCTTGGCAAGTGCCGCCGCGTTGTCCATTACGAAGTCGCTGTTCATCAGGGTCAGGGACTGCAGAGGACTCGAGGAAGGGACCCTGGCGGTGCAGGTCGTGTCCATGTTCGGGAAGTCGAACGATGTCAAGAACGTTGACGACCAGGTCCGCCGGGCCAGGAGATAGATGCTGCGCCGGTTTGCCCCCTCGGAAACCGGCAGCTGCAGTCCGTCCGGACGCGCATCCAGCATGACGGGCGGCCCCTTCGGAGTGAGGTCGAGGCGGCCCGCCACCGCGAGGATCGAATCCCGGAGAGCCTCGGCCTCCAAGCGGCGCAGGGGCCTTCGCCAAAGCAGCCGGTTGTCGGGATCCTTGACGGCAGCCTCCTCGGCCGACGGGTTGTCAGTGCGCTTCGAGGACTGCTGGTAGACCGACGAGAGCATGATCAGCTTGTGAAGGCGCTTGACCCTCCAGCCGTGCTTCACGAAGTCGACCGCCAGCCAGTCAAGAAGTGCCGGATGTGACGGCGCCTCGCCGTACCGCCCGAAGTTGTCCGGTGTCGCAACGATGCCAGTGCCGAAGTGGTGCTGCCAGATCCGGTTCACGACCACGCGCGCCGTCAAGGGGTGCTCGGGGCTGGTGAGCCACTCCGCCAGCGCCAGACGGTATCCCATCGTCTTGCCGACGCGGTTCGGAGAGGGGGAAGCGAGGCAGTCGTCTCCAGCCTTGCACAGGATCTCGAGGAATCCGGGCTTCACGACCGGCCCGGGGGACTCTACGCTGCCCCGCTGGAGCAGGCGGATCACGGGCAGTTCGTCGCCGTCCCACAGTGCTCTCACCTTGTGCAATTCGTGGCGAAAGCCGCGCCAGGTCCGCAGGTCCCGCCCCAGTCGTTTCAACTCGTCGCCGTCAGCTTCGGACACCGCGGAACCGACCTCCTTGTCCGTGACCTTCACGGCGGCGCCGAACTTTCCGATCAGGTACTTCTGCACCTCTGTACGGTCCGGCGCGCCCGTCGCGAGAGCACTGCGCAGATCGTCGCGGATCTCGTCCGGCACTGCTTGGAGCCTTGCTTCGGCCAGCTCGTCGCGGTAAGGCGCCCGGATGGCGTCCATGCGGGCCGTGATCTTCGCGATCTCATCATCGACATCCTTGTTGTGCTGGTCGATCTTCTCCTTCTCCGCCGCCGAAACCGTGAAGAGATGTCGGTTCTTGGGCTGGATCCACTTCGACGGGTTATAGGCCGGCGACAGCAGGGCAAGGAATCGGTAGTAGTCCCGCTGCGGGACAGGGTCGAACTTGTGGCTATGGCAGCGGGCGCAGGAAAGCGTCAGGCCGATCGAGCTGCGCGCGACCTTGTCGATCAGTGCGAAGAGCATCTCGTAGCGGTCGACCGGGCGGTCCGAAATGTCTTCGTCGGTTGCGTCCAGCACGGTGCGCAGGTAGCCTGTCGCGATCAGCCCCTCGAGCATTTCCGGTGTGTAGGTGGCCGCGTTTCGCCAGTCGTGGATCTCGTCGCCTGCCAGCTGCTCGATCAGGAACCGGTCCCAGGGCTTGTCGTTGTTGAACGAGTCGATCACGTAGTCGCGATAGCGCCACATCCCCGGAGCCAGGGACGGATTCTCCGCGCGGAAGTCCTTGCCGGTGGTGTCCACATAGCCGGCTGCGTCCAGCCAGAAGCGCCCCCAGCGCTGGCCGTACTTGGGAGAGTCCAGAAGTCGGTCGAGCAGCCGCTCGAACGCCCCGGTCTCCTTGTCGCCGAGGAAGACGGCAGCTTCCTCGGGCGTCGGTGGCAGGCCCCACAGGTCGAAGTATGCACGGCGCATCAGCGTGCGCCTCGAAGCCCGGCCCGACATCGAAAGCTCCCGGCGTTCCAGCTGCTCCAGCACGAATGCATCGACCGGGGTCTGCACCCGCGTGTGCGCGGCAACCGCGGGGACAGCAGGGGCAACCGGCTTCCGAAACGCCCAGTGCGCGCGATCTTCCTCGGTGATCGGCGGGGCCTCGGCTTCGGTCAGGGCGCGGTCGAGCGGGCTCCCCGCATCCACGTAGTCGGCGAACGAGCCCTCGTCGATCCAGGATCGGATCGCCTCGATTTCGTCATCCTTCAGGGCCGACCCAGCGCCTTCCGGCGGCATCGCGCCGCTTACGAGCTGGCGGATCAGCACGCTCTTGTCCGAGAAACCCTCCAGGACGACCGGACCGTGCACGCCGCCGCGCAGCAGGGAGGCTAGAGACGAGAGATCCAGCCCTGACTGGGGCCGGTCGCCTCCATGGCATGCGACGCACCGCTCGGCGAGCAGCGGCTGGATCTCCATTTCGAACCTGGCGATCTGCCGCTGCGCGGCTGCAGGGATCTCGTCGCCCGCATCCGACGGCGCCCCTGCCTCGATCCAGCGGCGGATCGTCTCCACATCGGCTTCGGGAACCTTGCTCTGGAAGGCCGGTGGCGGCATTTCCGAACGCGACACCTTCAGGAACAGCTTGCTTTGGTCAGGTGAGCCCTTGCGAATGACGGGGCCGTTGAATCCGCCACGCAGGACCGACCGGGCCGTGCGGAGGTCGACGCCCAGTTCCGGTGAACTCTTCCCGTGGCACGTGAAGCAGTAGGTCGAGAAGATCGGCAGCACGTCCTGCTCGAATACCGGCACGCCTCGGTCTGCGCCCGCCGCCCCGGCAGTGACCGCGAGCAGGCCCGCGTACAGAGCGAGCCTCATCCCGCGCGAACCTCGTTCGTCAGGAGGTCGCCTACGACCCGGGCCCCGGTGACCGTGACGTCGGATGGCGTCTCCAGCCGTCCGGCGTGCGGGTAGACGGTCTTGCGGTGGTCCAGCCCGAGCTGGTGGAGGACCGTCGCGGTCAGGTCCGGAACGCTTACACGGTTGGCCACCGCCTTGTAGCCGAACTCGTCCGTCTCCCCGTACGCCAGCCCGGCCCGGAAGCCTCCTCCCGCGAGCCATAGCGTGAAGGCGTTCCGGTTGTGATCGCGCCCGCCGCTCCGCTGCGTGGTCGGCAGTCGACCGAATTCGCCTGCCCACATTACGATCGTCTCGTCAAGCAGCCCGCGCGCTGCGAGGTCCGTTACCAGAGCCGCGGCGCCCTGGTCCGTTTCCGTGGCGATCACTGGCATGTTCTTGCCGAGTTGGTTGTGGTGATCCCACGGCTGGCCGGGTTTGGTGGTTACCTGCACGAAGCGGACGCCGGCCTCCACCAGCCGTCGTGCCATCAGGCAGCGGGTGCCGTATGGCCCCCGGACCGGATCGTCGATTCCGTAGAGCTTCTTGGTGGCTTCGGACTCGCTGCCAATGTCGAGGACGTCCATTGCCTCGACCTGCATCCGCGCCGCGAGTTCGAAGTTCTTGATCCGGGACTCAAGCTCGCTCTCTCCGGGGCGCTGTTCGAGGTGCATTTGGTTGATCCTCGCGAGGTAGTCCAAACCCTCGCGTTGGACTCCTGGAGGAAGCGGCCGGGCCGGCTTGAGATGGTGAACCGGCGAGCCGGTGGTTGCGAACTCGACGCCTTGGTACAGCGCTGGCAGGTAGCCGTTCGCCCAGAGCTGCTTGCCGCCAATGGTGTAGCCCTTCGGATCGCGCAGGACCACGTACGCTGGCAGGCTCTGGTTCTCGGTCCCGAGAGCGTAGGAGATCCAGGCGCCCATGACCGGTCGCCCCGGAAAGATCTTGCACGTGAGCAGCATGTTCAACCCCTCGAGGTGGTTGTTGTGCTCGGTGTGCATCGAACGGATGAAGCAGAGCTTGTCGACTATCGCCGCCTCGTGCGGCAGTACCTCCGAGACGTCCATGCCGCATTCGCCGTGCTTGCGGAACTCGAACGGGGTGGGCAGGAGCGTGTTCTGATTGCCCGGCTGGTGGATCTCGACGCCGTCCGGATGGGGCTGGCCCGCGTGCTTGGCCAGCATCGGCTTGGGGTCGAACAGGTCCATCTGGCTGGGGCCGCCATTCTGGACCAGCTGGATGACCGCCTTCGCCCTGGCCGGGAAGTGTCCCTTGCGGGCGATCAGGTCGCTGTAGACCGGGACGGTACCGGTCGGGGAGTCCTCGGCCAGCAAACGGGCCAGAGCAATGCTCCCGAGGCCTAGGGGGCCCAGTTCCAGCAGGGTGCGTCGAGTGATCAAGGCGGGCCTCCGGTAACCGGCCATGTTCAGGTTAGATGAAGCGCCTGATCGGTGCAATCCATTACAGCTTGCGCCCAGCCGATCGGACCGCCACGACATTCTCGAGCCGGTCACCGACGCTTGGAATCGGTATCCGGGCGGAGATTGCCTGCCAATGGGTACCGGGTGCGCGAGGGAACACCGCCATCGAACAGGTGGCTAGCGGGCAGCTCGATCAACGAGATGGGGAACCATCTTCAGGCGGCTATCTTTGGCCCGGAAGCAGGTCCTTGCGGATCTTGGCGACGACGGTGAAATGGGGGTCCACCACGTTCGCGATGTCGTACTCCATTGCATGCCCCAGCAGTAGCGACGAACCCCGCTCGTCGAAGCCGTAGTCGGCCATCAGCCAGCGCTGGAGCTCGGTCGTGGCATGCTGGAGCGCCTGCAGCAGGGGTCTGGCACTGCCGAGCGTCATGATGTGGTCCTCGGTCTCCATGCGCGGCCAACCGATCCTCCCGTCCTTGATCAGCTCGACCGTGAATTCGACATCCATCGAGACCTCCAGCGCGTTCCCCACGACCTCCCCGTCGCCTTGCCTCGCATGTCCGTCCCCGACGAAGAGCAGTGCACCGGGCTCGGAAACAGGAAGCATCAGCGAGACGCCGGCAACAATGCCGTTGTAGTCCATATTCCCGCCGAAGGCTCCTGGAGTGCTGGTCGCTACGGCCTCCTTGCGTGCAGGTGCGACCGCAACGCATCCCATCATCGGCCTCAGCGGGACCTCGATTCCCTTGGGCTGGATCGTATCCGAAGTGACTCTCGCCACTCGGCGTGCCTTGTCAATCTCCCACGTTTCTGTGGTCTGCTCGCGCTCGGCCTCGTGGCGCAGGTAGGCCGGGTCCGAGGTGTATGGAGCGAGCACGCTGCTTGACCAGGCGGTCGGGCGGCTCGGCTCGATCTTCTCGAACCGCACCACGAGCACGTCACCTGGCTCCGCGCCCTCCACATAGAACGGTCCGGTCTGGGGGTTGGGCCGCTCGCCGACCTGCTGGTTTTCGGCATCGAACCCGCGCGCGTCAATCGTCTTGGTGATCACCCGGTCGCCCGGCTTGATCGAGAGCACGGGCTCGTGCGCGAAGGAGAACGTGTTGTGGTACTCGGAGGGCTCGAAACGATGGGTTTCGCCGACGGCCGAATCACATGCCACGAGCGAGATCATAACGAGAATCGCGACTGATACGAGCATGACGGATTGACCTGTCGCCGCGACTATAGCAACCGGACGCGGTGCAATCCAATACGGCAATCACTTGCGAACAGATCAAGGAGGATCCGTGCCAGGATGGCGTCGGCCGGACTCCGAGCACGGCACGGGCTGTTGCGCCTGACCGCTCAGGACAGGATCTCTTCCAGCACCCGTCCGCCGGTATCGGTGAGGCGCTTGTGCCGCCCCTCATGGAGGTAGGTCAGCGCATCGGAATCCAGCCCCATCAAGTGCAGGATGGTCGCATGGATATCGCGTATGTGGATCGGCTCGTCGGCGCAGCTGAGGCTGAACTCGTCCGTCGCGCCCACCGTCGAGCCTCCCTTGATTCCGGCACCGGCGAACCAAGTCACCATCGAATGTCGGTGGTGGTCGCGACCGACCTCGGGCCCGTATGCCCTCCGGGCGATGAACGGTGTCCTGCTCATCTCCGTGGTGACGACCAATAGCGTGTCCTCGAGCAGCCCCCGGGATCGAAGGTCCCGGATCAGTCCCGCGATCGGAACGTCCACCTCCTCGGCGCGCGCCGGCAGCCACTCGCGCAACTGCTTGTGATGGTCCCAGCTGTAGACGCCGTTCTCCCAGCCATGGCCTAGCAGGGAGTAGCGGACTCCCCGCTCGAAAAGCCTCCGGGCTAGCAGGCACTGCCGGCTGAACGGCTCGGTCACGGGGTTGTCCAGGCCGTAGAGCCTCCGCACGGAAGCGGGTTCTCCGGAAAGGTCCACGATCCCTGGAGCATCGGTCTGCATGCGGTACGCCAGTTCGTACGCGGCGATGCGGGCCGGGTTGCGGTTCACGGTCTCGCCGGACTCTCATTCCGATCTTGCCTTCTGTGGGCGAGGAACCATCCGTACAGGTCCCAGCCCTCATAGACACGGGTCCAGGAATTGTGGCCCAGATCCTCGTGCACCGTGAACCGAACGGCGGGATGGCCCGCAGCCTCCAGTGCTCTCACGGTCTCCAGCACCCGTTCGGGACGAACCACCTCGTCCCTCCCTCCCTGGAAGACCCAGGTCGGCGTCCTCGCGTCCGCGATCCGACTCACCCGGCTAGGATCTCCCGGCCCGCAGATGGGCGCGATCGCCGCCCATCGTCCCGGGTCAGCCGTCGCAATGTGCCAGGTTCCGGCGCCGCCGAAGCTTAGGCCTGTCAGGTAGACCCGGTCGCTGTCGGCACGGAACTCGCCGATGGTGGCATCGACGATGCTCAGCACCTCCTTCTCCATCCTGTGCCAGCTGTCGCCGGTGTCCGTGTCCGCGTAGGCCGGAACGCTCGCGTCGGTCACCCGAGCCATCGGCTGGGAAGGGCGACGGCCGCGCCGGCGAGGGGGCGGCTGCCCGTCCCCGATTCGTTCAGGCGTTGGCGCATCGGAGAAGCGTCGCGACCTGTCGAAGAGCGGCATCTGGGGCGAGATCATGACGAAGGGCAGGTCGCGGCCCTGGATCCACGCCTCGGCTAGCGGCCCGTGAGCCAGCACTTGGTCGAGGTCTTCGAGAGCGTCTCCCCGCTCCCCTCCGCCATGGAGGAACAGGATGACCGGCCAGAGCTTGCCGGGCTCGGTGTGATAGCCGGCCGGCAGGTAGACGAAGTACTCCCGACGGTCACCCGTGACCTCGCTCTCGTAACCTCGCCGCAACAGCTGCTCTTGGCTGCGGCCCTCCGGTTCGGCGACTGCCGGACTGCCGCCCGCAAGGAAAATGGCGGCCAGTGCCAAGCAAGCGCCGATCTGGTGGCGCACGGCTTCCACTCGAAGTGTCTTGGCACAGGTCTCCATCATGGCGACCGAAATCGTCGCACAGGTCGGTAGCTCAGGGCTAGGGACGAAGGCAGGGCCCCGCTCCCGGCACCGACTAATTTGGGCGCCTGGATTGCTCGCAGTCCGACGACTCCTTTTCACCGAGATTGGCGGGATGCTTGGGCTCTCCCCAACGCTCGTGCGGAACCGATGTATCGGCGGCCGGGTCTCGATCCGGCCGGTTCGATCTCCCTGCGCGCACACGGTTCATGGCTCCGAGAACCGCACGGACTTCCGACGCAACAGGCCGAGGGGCGCTACTATCGATCACGGCCCGGGAATGGCCCCATCAGAAACGATGCGCTACCGATTGCTTCCCTTCGTCGCCGGCCTCTTGCTGATGGTGCCGCTTGTCGGTGAGGAACTCGTTGACGGGAGGCGGTCGGTCGTGCTGGAAGGAGGCCGGTCTCGCCTCGTCGTCGACATCCTCGGAGGCTCGATCGTCGACTTCCACCTGCTCGGAGGCGGTTTGAACCCATTGCGCTGGGCGAACGCCGGGCCGGCAGACCAGGCCCGTTCGATGAGCCACTTCCTCTGCCTTGACCGCTGGGGGCTGCCCTCGGAAGCGGAAGCGGCCAACGGCATGCCGGGGCACGGTGAAGCCACCAAGGTGGCCTGGACCGTCCTCGAGCACCGGGCGACCAGTGTCCGCATGTCCGCCGACCTGCCAATGGCGGGCCTCCACGTGGAACGCCGGCTCGATCTTGCCGCCGCCGGCACTTGGTTCCACGCCGTGGAGACCGTGACCAACAGGAACAAGCTCGGGCGGGTCTACAACATGGTCCAGCATCCGACCCTCGGGCCTCCGTTCCTGGACGAGACGGTGCTTGTCGATTCCAATGCCGCCAGAGGCTTCATGCAGGGCGGGGCGATGCCGGACCCAGAAGTGCCGACCGTGACCTGGCCGGAGGCGCTCAAGGATGGAGAGTCTGTCAACCTCCGCCACTTGACTGACAATCACGATCCCAATGTTGTTTCCTATGTGATCGACGATAGCGTCGGCTGGGTGACCGCCGTGAATGCCGCCAAGGGGCTGATGATCGGGTACGTGTGGAAGACATCCGAATACCCTTGGCTCAACATGTGGCGGCGAGCCGAGAACGGACGGCCCCTGGCACGGGGCCTCGAGTTTGGCACGACCGGGTTGCACCGGCCATTCCCGGATCTCGTGCGCAAGGGGAGGATCTTCGGCCGGCCCATCGTGGAGTTTCTCGACGCCTCGGAGAGCGTGACGAGATCCTACGTCGGATTTCTTGCCGCAGTTCCCGAATCCTACCGAGGCGTGGCCGAGGGCCGGCTGGACTCCGGCACCCTGACGCTGCTCGAGCGGGTAACAGGCTCGGCGATGGACGTTGCAATGCCTGCGGAGTTCCGCACCGAGTGAGTCAGAGTGTCAGCCCCCGCCTTACCCGACCCAGGGAATGCAGGGGTGCCGAGGTGCCGGGCTGCCCGTGAGGCGCGACAACCGCACAGCTTCTTCCCAAGCTGCGCGATACCGGGTAATTCAGGTCCGCCCGGAACGGATGCGGCGCCCGTCGACGAAGCACCTACTTCGTCGCGCCACTAATGAACTGTTCCGGCTCGACATCCGTCGACAGCCCGGCAGCCTCCAGAAGTTCCCGGATAGCGGCCGCGGTTTCCGGGGAGAAGCGAAAATTCATCCCCCGGTGAACGCCGGTCGCGATCCGGAGCGGCGTCCAGTCGAGGTCGTTCTTGCGGTTCCAGACCCGGATTTCGGCACCGGCCTCCGCCAGCAACCGGACGGCTCCCGGGACGTGCTTGTACGCAGCTCCGTGCATGGCCGTGTTTCCGTTCCGGTCAATGGCATTGGGATTCCCGCCCAGGTCCAGCGCGACTCTCACCGCCTCGACAACCTCCTCGGGAGTGCCCGCGTCCTCGTCAGGGGCCCTGACACCTACCCCCGCAGCCACCATCAGGGGCGTCGTGCCGGCTTCGGTGGGGATTGTCGGGTCGGCGCCGAGGCTGCGGAGGAGTCGCATCAGCTCAGCGTCTGCCGTTCGCGCAGCCGCTAGGAACGGCGTTGCCCCGAGAGTGTCGAGGCTATGCTTGCCGGGGCTGGTCGAAGAGGTCATGCGGGCGTTTACATTGGCTCCGGCGGCCACCAGTCTGCGCACCATGTCAAGGCTGCTGACGCTTCCGGATCCTTCCGGCGCAGGGTCATTGCTCCCCACCCCGGGCTTGCGGACCCAGCTCACGGCGTGCAACGGCGTCCAGCCTGGCCCTGACGCATTTGGGTCGGCGCCGCGCTCCAGCAGGAGTGCAGCGGTTTCGAAGTGTGCGTTGGAGACCGCTAGGTGCAGGGCGGTCGCACCTGGTCCCGGGTTAGCGGCGTCTTGATTCCCCCACCCTCTCCGTCGTCGCCGGGGCAAGTGATCATTGGCGTCGGCGCCGGCATCCAGCAGTGCCCGCACCACATCGATGTGCCCTTGACGGGCGGCGAATAGCAGTGCCGAATAGCCACCCTTGGATTTTGCGCTGACATCCGGGCCGGCCTCGAGCAGTGCGGCCACTGCCTCGGCGTGCCCTTCGCCCGCTGCCCACATCAGCCCCGTCTGGCCCTTCCACTCCTCCTGGGCGTCGACGCTCGCACCATGCGCGAGGAGCGCTCGGATCGCCGCCGGCTTTCCGGTGCGCGCGGCTGCCATCAGCACCGTCTCCCCGGCTGGCAAGGAGGCATTCGGATCGGCCCCGGCCGACACCAGGGCCTTGATCATTGCAGCGCTCCCGTTCGCGGCGGCGAGCATCAGCGGCTTGACGTGAAACCGGTTGGCCGCATTGGTCTGCGCGCCTGCCCGGATCAAGGCCTCTGCCATGGACATATCATCCCAGTGAGCTGCCCAATGCAAGGCCGTGGAGCCGTCGGAGGCCCGGCTGTCGGGGTCCGCTCCAGCCTCCAGGAGCTCCTGCAGCGAGACCGGGTCGTTCGATCTCGCTGCCTCGACCAATTCGGTGCCGGTCTCCCGGGGCGGCCCTGCCGCGATGCCCGCACTTGCCAGGCACGACAGGAGCAGGCCGGGAAGAATCCTCCGCGTGCTCACAGGACGAGCTCCTCGATCCGGCCCGTGCTGTCTCCGAATCTGTCCAGATGGACACCCACCTTGTCCAGCAGAGTGATGTGGAGATTCGCGAGCGGCTCGGGCTCCTTGTAGCGGATGTGCCGGCCCCCTGTGAGCCCTCCAGCCCCTCCTCCGGCGACTAGGATCGGAAGATTCAGATGGTCGTGGATGTCGGGATTGCCCATCCCGCTGCCGCACAGCAGGACACTATGGTCTAGCAGCGTCCCTGCGCCGTCCATGGCCGAGGACAGTCTCTCAAGGTAGTAGCCGAAGAGCGACACGTGGAAGGCATTGATCTTCGCCAGCTTCTCGAGCTTCAGCGGGTCGTTGGCGTGATGGGAAGTCGGGTGGTGCGGGTCCGGAACGCCGATCTCGGGATAGGTCCGGTTGCTCGTCTCCCGCGCCAGCTGGAATGTGATCACGCGAGTGATGTCCCCTTGCATCGCCAGCACTTGGAGGTCGAACATCATGCGGGCGTGGTCCGCATACGCTTCAGGGACACCGACCGGTCGGTCCAGATCCGGCAATGGGACGTCTTCGGCCCGGCTCTCGGCCCTGTGGATCCGGCGCTCGACCTCGCGCACGGCATCCAGGTATCCGTCCAACGTCCGCCTGTCGCCAGTGCCCAGCTTGCCCTTGATCCGGGCGATGTCGTCTCGCACCCAGTCCAGGATTCCGCTGTCGATACCAAGTTCGGCCCGGCGCTCGGAGGGAGAGCCACCGTCACCGAACAGGCGCTCGAACGCCACCCGAGGGTGTGCGATGGGAGGGAGAGGCGTCGTGGGCGACGACCAGGAGAGGTTGTTCTGGTAGACGCACGCGAATCCGTTGTCGCAATCCCCGACGTTGGTCTGCAGGTCCATCGAGAGTTCTAGTGACGGCAGTGCCGTCTGGCCGCCGATTCGCTGCGCGGCGATCTGGTCGACTGTGGTGGCGAGCTCGTAATCGGCCCCCTCGGTCATCTTGGCCTTGGCGGCGCTTAGGAAACCCGAGTTCGCCGTCGCGTGGTTGCCCGCAGAGTACGCGTTCTTGTTCTCTAGATTCGTGATGACCGTGAGGCCGTCCTTGAATGGGTCCAACGAGGTGAGAATCGGCGAGAGTGCCCCGAGGCGCTCGCCGCTTCCCGGTGGAGTCCACTTCTCCAGATTGGCCCCCATCGGGATGTAGACGAAGCCCAGCCTTCGCACCGGTGCCGCGGCCGTCTTCGCCTCGGCAGTCATCGCCGGCACCATCGCATCGAGCAACGGCAGCGCCACTGACGTGCCGATCCCGCGGAGGACGGTCCGACGGGGCATGCTTTTCTTGGTGACGATCATTCGTGCCTCCTCATCTGGAAGGGCGTGCTCCGCACGATTCCAAGGATAAGCGACGAGAAGCGGTAGTCGTCACTCTCTGCGTCGCGGACAATCTTGCGGACTGCAGGGGCATCGTAGGACTCGAGTCCCCGGCCCAGTGCATAGGTCAGCAGCTTCTCGGCGGCTGTGGAAACGAAGAGTGCGGGTCGCCGCAGGAGCGCTTCGCGGAACTCGGCCGGTCCGCGAAACCGTGTCCCGTCGGGGAGCGATCCCGACGCATCGACGGGGATGCCCTCGTCGTGCGTCCGCCAGCGCCCGACCGCGTCGAACTGCTCGAACGCGAACCCTATCGGGTCAATCAAGTCGTGGCAGCTGGCGCACGCCGGATCTGCCCGGTGCGCGGCGATGCGCTCTCGCAGTGTGAGCGGCGGATCAGAAGCTGACCGCTCTCGCAGCGGCGTTGCCTCCGGCGGCGGCGGTGGCGGGGGAGTTCCCAGAATGTTCTCCAGGACCCATTTGCCGCGAAGCACGGGCGAGGTCCTGTTGCCGTAGGAGGTCACTGCCAGAATCCCTGCATGGGTAAGCAGGCCGCCCCGGATGCCGTCGGCGGGCAGCTGCACCTCGCGAAAATGATCGCCGTAGACGTGGGGAATGCCGTAATGCTTGGCGAGCCGCTCGTTGAGGTACGTATAGTCCGCACTGAGCAGTTCGACAAGGCTCCGGTCCTTGCGGAGGATGGTTTCGAACAGCAGTTCGGTTTCTCGCCGGAAGGCCTGCCGGAGATTGTCGTCGAAGTCGGCAAACAGGCGACGGTCCGGAGTCAGCGTGTCCAGATTCCTCAGATACAGCCATTGCCCGGCGAAACTGTCCACCAGCGCGGCCGAACGTGGGTCGGCCAGCATCCTTCGAACCTGCGCTTCCAGTGCAGCGTCGTCTCGCAATGACCCGCTGGCGGCGGCCGAGAGCAGCGCCTCGTCAGGAATGCTGCCCCAGAGGAAGAAGGACAGCCGCGTCGCGAGGTCGAATTCGGAGATCCGGTACGGTCCGCTCACCTCCCCGCCAGAACCGACCTCGGCGCGGAACAGGAAATGCGGGCTGACCAGCACGGCGCGCAAGGCGGTCTCGATGCCAGCCTCGAAGCCGCCGCGCTCGAGCCCCTGCCGAAAGAACGCCAGCAGGTCATCTACGTCCGCCTGGGTTGCCGGTCTCCGATACGCTCGCCGGACGAGCTGCTCCAGGATCTCGCGCGCGCAAGCTGGCTCTTCCGATGGGGTGGAGGGAAGGCAGGAGAAAACGCGGCGCCGGCTCGCCGTTTCGCCTCTCGCGGCCGGGCCGTAGGGACCGACGATCGATACCGAATACACGGCCGGCTGCATCCTTGGATGGCGGTCCATGTTGAAGCGGGCGAGGTAGGGCTGCCGCTCCGTCTCGATCAGTGCGGACGATTTCTTGAGGAATGTTGCCCCGATCTCATGGCGTCCCGCGCTCACCCGTACCCGGGCGGCGAGGTGCTTGTCCACGTCTGAATGGTCGCTCCCTGCCGCGGGCTCGACCACGAACCTGCGGAGCTGTCGGCCGTCGAGCATCAGCTCGACTTCATGCGGCACGTAGAGCCCCTCGACGTGCTCGTTCCGGTCACGGCTCAGGGTGATGCGGATCTCGTAATCTGCGCTGACCGGAAAGACATGTGGGATGAGAGCCCCTCCGCGCGTGCCGAACGGTAGATCGCTAAAGCGCGACTCCTGCGTCCGGTCGACTGGAAGCACCACCAGCCTTCCTCCAGGAGTCCGTGGCGGAGCTCCGATTGCCAGTCTGCTGATCTTGCGGGCAGCGGCGAGATAACGCTCCAGCAGGGTCGGAGACAACTCGCCGGTGACGTTGTCGAATCCATGCCCGGTCTCGTCCCTCGGCAGCAGCGCTTGCACGTCGACCTCGATCGCCAGCAGATCGCGGACAGCGTTCCTGTATTCCGACCGGCTCAGGCGTCGGAACGCGCTGACGTGGCCAGGGTCTGGATTCGCCCTCGCGTGGTTGTCCAAGCGGTGCTCGAGATCGCGGACGGCAGCGTCATACGTCGATCCGTCGGGTCGCGGCATCCCCGCAGGCGGCATGTGCCGGTGCCGCAGCTTCCGGACCACCGACTCCCATGCACCGGAGTCCGCGCCAGGGTGCGAGGGGTCTAGTGCGTCGAGGTCCAATCCGCCACTGGCGGCCTCCGCGTTGTGGCACGTGTGGCAGTATCTCTGCAAGACCGCCTGGGTGTTGGTCGCGGCGTACGCGAGATCCGGCAGGAGCAAGGCCGCCATTGCGGCGAGAACTGCTCCGAACTCTTTGCCGAGACTCGCGTTGAGAGGTTGAGGCGCAGCAACGGCCCTGACAGGGAGTCTTGCGCCGGCTCTGGTAGTCCTTGTGGCCATCGTCGCCCCTGGCGAATTGGCTCCAGCCGGCCCGGCACGAATCCGTCCTGCGAAGAATCACTTCCGCAAGGAGCCGGTGGCGGCCCGGCACTGTCTATCGTACGCTCCGCGGCGCGAACCAGCAATCCGGCTGCAATCCGGGATTCCGGAATGGACGCTCCGGGATGCCTGATCACTGGCCACTCGGAGCTGAGGAGCGGAACGAATGCCAAGAGGGATCCTCGGCGACTCCCCGCAGCGCGTAAGGGCGGCGCCGGCCGTCACCGGAGGGCGGACCACCGCCCAACTCTTCCGCCTTGGGCATGGATGCCTGGGCGACGATCATCCGCGGCATCCCTGCGACGGCACATTCCCCCTATGCTGTTGTACGAGGTCCATGATGTCGCCGGAACTGTCCCGAAGCGCCTTCAACGGTGTTGCAAGCCTTGGAACGGGGGCGGCCCTGGCGTCCAGCCAGCTTCCGACCCGCACGTTCGGGAAGACCGGCGAGCAGCTGCGCGTTCTTGCGATCGGCTGTGGCAACCGACTCTGCGCAGGATACGGGACCAAGGATCGAGGCGTGGAAGCGCTGGAGCTTGCCCTGGACTCGGGCATCCGATATTTCGACACGGCGCAGGACTATGGCAACGGGGCGAGCGAGTCGTGGGTTGGCGAGGCAACCAAGGCACGCCGTAGCGAGGTGTTCATAGCGACCAAGACCCGAGCCCGAACCTACGACGAGGTCTTGGCAGGTGCCGAGGAGAGCCTCGAGCGCCTTCGGACGGACCGCTTGGACGTGCTTCACATACACAGCCTCGGTTATGAGGACGACCTGGAGCGGATCCAGGAGGGCAAGGCAATCGATGCACTGGTGCGGCTTCGGGAGGAGAAGGTCGTTCGGTTTATCGGCGTCTCGTCCCACACCGATCCCGAGACGCTCGCAGTAGCGCTCGACCGCTACGACCTGGACTGCACCCAGATGCCTCTGAACGCTGGTCTCCAGGGCCGTAGCCCCGATGGGTCTGGCTTCTGGAAGCGCGGCGGCGCAAGCGACATATTCGGGGAACCTCTTCCCCCTCGGCCAAGCCCAGGAGCGAGCTTCGAGGATGTCGCGCTTCCCGTGGCGGTCAGGAAGAACCTTGGCATCGTCGGCATGAAGGTCACCGCGCAGGAAGGGCTGATCGGACGGGGGCCTGGGAAGGCAACCACGCCCGAATTGCTTCGCTACGCGCTTTCACTGCCGGTTTCGGTCGTCACGATCGGCATGCCCGAGTTGCGCATGATCCGCGAGAACACCGACCTGGTCCGCTCGTTCCAGCCGATGACGTCATCGGAAATGCGGGATCTGTCGAGTCGGCTGGCCGATGCCAACAAGGCGGCTCTCGATCACCACTTCCATCATCAGCACGAGGACGCCTGACCAGTCTCGTTCCCCGCCAGGGCTCCAGCGAGGGGCGTCTGCTGGAGCAACCCGGTCAGTGAGGAGCACTTGCCTGCTGGCCCGGACCTGGCTCTGCGGCATGCCCCTTTGGTCGGCCTAGCCCAGGACCTCTCGCGTCGATTCCGCCACAGTCTCCGCGATCCGGTCCAACTGGCTGTACGTCGTGACGAACGGCGGCGCGAGCAGCCACACGTCACCCCGCATGCGGCTGAACAGCTTGCGGGCCTGCGCCGAGGCGTTCAGCTTCTCCCCGATCCGGTCTGCTGCGTCGAACTCCTCCTTGGTGGACTTGTCGCGCACATACTCGACTGCGCACATCAGGCCCTTGCCGCGTACATCGCCCACATGGGGATGGTTCGCCAGAGCCCCCCGCAGGGCCGCCAGCAGGTACGCGCCCTTTTCTCCGGCCTGCTCGGGCAGCCCCTCCCGCTCGAGAATGTCGAGGTTCCGCAGCGCCACGGCGCAGCCGACGGGATGGGCGCTGTACGTGTAGGCGTGCATCCACGGCGACTTGAATCCTTCCAGCGTCTCGGCGATTTCCTCGGTGAGTCCGACACCGCCGAACGGGAAGTACCCGGATGTGATTGCCTTGGCGAACTGGATCATGTCCGGCTCGACACCCCAGTGATCCAGCGCGAACCACTTGCCGGTCCGCCCGAAGCCCGTAATGACCTCGTCGGCCACGAAGAGCACGTCGTATCTGTTGCAGATCTCCTTGATGCGAGGGAAGTAGTCATCTTGCGGCACGATGACCCCGCCCGCTCCCTGAACCGGTTCGGCGAGGAACATCGCGACGGTCTCGGGCCCTTCCCGCAGGATCGCCTTTTCGAGTTCATTCGCTGCCGCGACTCCGGGGCTGGTGCCGGAAGGCGCTTCGTATCGGTAAGGGTATGGGGAAGGGATGTGCAGGAAGCCAGGCACACGCGGCTCGAACAGGGGCCAGTAGCCGCGGATGCCGGTCGCGCTCATCGCGGCCAGAGTGACCCCGTGGTAGCCCCACTCACGAGAGATCACTTTCGTCTTGTTCGGAAAGCCCTTGATCCTCCAGTACGACCGAGCCAGCTTGAAGTTGGTCTCGCTCGCTTCACCTCCGCCGGAGGTGAAGAAGAACCGGCGGATCGAGGGGTAGGTCAGGCCGGACAGCCTCTCGGCCAGCTCGATTGCCTGAGGGGTCGAGCTGCCAGCGTAGGCGGAACAGTAGGCAAGTCTCTCCATCTGCGAACTCGCGGCCTCCGCGAGTTCGGCACGGCCGTGGCCCGCCACGACATTCCAGAGTCCGGAAAGCCCGTCAATGAATTCCCGGCCGTCGACGTCCGTCAGCACCGCGCCCTTGCCGCTAGCCCATACGTGTCCGCTCTCGTGGGTCTTGCGGGAGTGCAACGGATGGATCAAGTGGGTCAGGTCCCGCGCGATCAAGTTCGATTCCATTGCCTGCATTGCGATCAGTCCTCCTGGCGTCCGGTTTGGTCGATCCCCGCTCGGGCGAGCGGCAGTTGCTCGCACCCGTCGGCCCGTCCTCGCTTCCGATGCCCGAGTCCTCAGGGTACCCCCGGCACGCACCAGTGACGGATCATTCGAGCGTACAAGCTGGCTCCCTTTTCGAGCTGCTCAAGTAGGATCCACTCGTCGAACGTATGCGCTTGGGCGATGTCACCCGGTCCCAGCACGACTAGGTTCTCCAGGTCCGTTAGCACGGCCGCGTCCGTCCCGTAGCAGACCGTCTCGGGCCTCTCCGAGGCCGACAGGGCGAGCACTTCCCCCACGAAATCGGATTCAGGATCCACGTACAGCGGCTTTCCCGCCCAGAGCATCTCGAATCCGAGGCCGAGTCCTTCCGCCGTCCGCCGCGACCGCTCGATCAACGAGGTCGCATCATGGCCCGGCGCAGGGCGGAAGTAGACCGTGCAGACACTCCTCTCCGCGGTCATGTTCATCGCCCGGGTGTGGTCGTTGATCCCGATGTTCCAGCTGATGCCGGGCGGATCGAAGCTCGCGTCCTGCCACGCCGGATCGTCCCGTGTCTCGTCGTGGATCCTCTTCATTTCGCTGAGGAAAGGGATCATCGCGAGATTGGCGTTGATACCCTCGCTCGTGCTCGAGTGCGCTGCCCTGCCGCGCGACGTCACTCGGAAGCCGTAGGTGCCCTTGTGGGCGTGTACGACCTTGAGCATCGTTGGCTCGCCAACGATGCCGTGCGCGCCTCCGCGGACCATTTCCCGGAACAGTTCGGAGCGGCGAGCCACCTCGCTCGCCCCGCAATAGCCCACCTCCTCGTCCGCCGTGAAAGCGAGGTAGAGGGGGGCCCGCAAGTGAGTGCTCGCCGTCTGCTCGGTGGCCGCAAGCATCGAGGCGATCGACCCCTTCATGTCGCAGCTGCCCCGGCCGTACAGCCTCTCGTCCACGACGGTCGGCTCGAACGGGCCGTGATCTTCGGAAAACCAGGAATCGGCCGGTACGACATCCGTATGCCCGACGTAAGCCATTCCCCCGGTGCCGCTGCCCTTCCTTCCCACGACGTTGGCCTTGCGGATTCCCGCCTTGTCCCGGTACTCGATCCGCTCTGTCCCGAAGCCGAGCCGTTCCAGGGCTTGCTCCAAGTAGTCGCAGATCGGAACGTTCGAGACGCTGCTGACGGAAGGGAAGCGGACGAGGTCCTGCGCGTACTCCAGCGCGGTCATCGTCCTTTACTCCGATCGGGCGGCAGGCAGCGGTCGTCCTTTACCGAACCGGAGCGAGAGGCATCGTGCTGCGTCAAGCTTCCGGATTCGTGAGGGATTGCGTTTCGGACAGGCACGGTTGCGACGAGACCTATATTAGGGCGTGGCGTACATCAAGACAGTACCTCCCGAGTCGGCGGCAGGCGCCCTCAAGAGCGAATACGACCTTGCGGTTCGGAGAGCGGGCAAGGTCTGGAACATTCTCCGGGTCATGAGTCCCAATCCGTCGGTCCTGTCGGC
This sequence comes from Bryobacterales bacterium, assembly GCA_965263255.1. GTDB lineage: Bacteria > Acidobacteriota > Terriglobia > Bryobacterales > UBA6623 > VXMF01. Next base: position 2,158,872 of record CBDHHA010000008.1, on the reverse strand, counting down.
TTCCATGGGGCTCTACACGGAGGTCATGCACGGCCCCTCGCCGCTCACGCGGGCACAGCGGGAGATGCTGGCCGTGGTGGTCTCCTCGGCGAACGACTGCCACTATTGAGTCGACGCGCACTGGCACGACCTCCGGGCCGAGGTCGACGACGCGCTCGCGGACCGCGTCAGGGACAACTGGCGGAACGCGGGGCTGGATCGCCCCACGGCAGCCCTGCTCGAATATGCCGAGGAACTCACCCGCGATCCCGGCTCGATGGCCGCAATCAATGTGCAGCGTGTACGCGATGCTGGCTGGGACGATCGGGCCATCCACGACGCCACCCAGGTTGTCGCGTTCTTCAACTACATCAATCGCGTCGCCGACGGCCTTGGCGTGGACCCTGAGGCCGATCTCGAATAGTCGACTGCTGTTCGATCCCTTCGGCTTCGCGCCCGGCCCGTAACGAACGGAACCGGCCCCCTCCGGCCTGCCTCGCCCCCGGCACCCGGCTCGAGTTGGCCAGCCACCGCAGTTCGCGGGCGACCCATAGCCGTTGCATTTCCCCGCGGAACGGGACTGGAGATGGCGGTGCTGCTCCGCCGGATCGAGTTCACATCTCGTCAGTTTCCGACTGCGAGCTTGTTCACGACCCTCTTGACGCCCTTCATCGATGCCATCTTGGCAGCCCTGCTCTTGAGCTTTTCGGACCGGATGATGCCCTCGATCGTCACGACTCCGCTCGTCACCTCGACCTTCAGGTCGCGGATCCTCAGCGAGGGGTTGTTGTTCAGCTTGCGGCTGACTCGGTCCTGCAGGAGACCGTCGCTGACCGGTGTCGCTGCCAGCGACCCGGAGGAGAATGCGAGAGCGATCAGGACGCTGCGTCGGGTAGGTTGCATGGCCTTCCTCAAGAGATTCTACAAAGGCCCTCAGCTGCTGCCCAGTATGCGATGGAAGTCCAGATCCTCGACGAAGCCGCGCTTGTTGCGCCAGTTGCGCCGGACCTTGACGAAGACCTCGAGATTGACGCTCCGGTCGAATCGCGCCTCCAGCGACTGGCGGGCCCTGGTCGCCAGTTGCTTCATCTTCTCGCCCTGCTTGCCGATCAGGATCGCCTTCTGCCCGTCCCGCTCGACGACGACAGTCGCCGAGACCCTTAGCTTGCGCCTCGATTCCTCCCAGCGCTCGATCTGCACCGCGACCGAATGCGGAACCTCGGCGTGGGTCTCCCGCAGGATCCGCTCCCGGATCAGCTCTGCCGCCAGGAATCGCTCCGGCTGGTCCGTGACGTGCCCCTCGGGGTAGTACTGCGGGGATTCCGGCAGCCGCTCGAAGATCTCGCCGAGCACCCTGTCGAGATTGATGCCCTTCGTTGCCGAGATAGGAACGAACGCGTCGAATTCGTGCAGCTGGCGGCATCGGTCGAGGAATGGCAGGAGTTCCTCCTTCCGTGCCACCTTGTCGACTTTGTTGGCGAGCAGCACTGCCGGTGCCTGCAAGCCCTTGGCCAGCTCGATTGCCCTCTCGTCGGCGTCGTCGACGGGGGCGCTGGCGTCCACCATCAGCAGGGCAATGTGGCATCCCTGGGTTGCGCGGCTGACCTCGCGCATCATCCGCTGCCCCAGCTGCTTGGAGGGTGCGTGCACGCCGGGGCTGTCTACGAACACGACCTGTCCGCGGGCCTCGCTCAGCACGCCCTGGATCGCGTCCCGCGTGGTCTGGGCGCGTTGGCTTACGATCGACACCTTCGTGCCGACCAAGGCATTCAGCAGGGTGGACTTGCCGACATTCGGCTTGCCGAGAATCGTAACGAATCCAGACTTCATTTCGGAGGGCTCACTCGCTCTGGATTCATATTGCAGATAAAGTATTCCTTTAATTGAATGTCTGTCTTCATTCGGTGGCCCTTTCGATCAGCCCGGAGGGTAGGCCGTACCGCTGGCGCAGGCCCATCTCCCGGTCCCGCATCTCTCCGCAGTCCGTCACGTGATCGTAGCCAGTCAGGTGCAGCATCCCGTGCAGCGCCAGCACTCGAATCTCGTCCTCGATCGAGTGCCCGCGTTCGGCAGCCTGCCGCGCTGCCCGGGAAGCGGAAATCAGCACGTCGCCCAAGTAGCCGTCTTCGCCGTCAGGGAAGGACAGCACGTCTGTCGCCCGGCGCACGTTGCGGAAGTGCCCGTTGGCCCTCCGGAGTGCCTCGTCCGAGCTGACGATCACCGAGAACTCCTTCTCGCGCGCAAGGTCCCGCGCCAGCACTGCGACGAACGCGCGAACGGCACTCTCGTCGAACGCCACCTTGCGCTGGCGGTTCTTGAAGTACCAGCTCTGGTCCTGGCTGGCCGGGTCCATCGCTGCGATCAGGCTATCGGTCCGGAACCGGAGTCGGGCGCCTCGGGCGCCGCGGAATCGAACTTCCTTCCGTTGTAGCGATCGTACGCCCGGATGATTCGCTGGACGAGCCCGTGCCGCACCACGTCCCGCTCGTCGAAGTGGACGAACCGAACGCCCTTCACGTCCGCCAGTACGTCGACGGCTTCGATCAGGCCGCTCCGCTTCCCGGCCGGCAGGTCGATCTGGGTGACGTCGCCCGTGACCGCCGCCTTGGACCCGAAGCCGAGGCGGGTGATGAACATCTTCATCTGCTCCGCGGTCGCGTTCTGGGCCTCGTCGAGGATGATGAAGCTCTCGTTCAGCGACCTGCCCCGCATGAATGCCAGGGGTGCGATCTCGATCGTCCCGTTCGCTAGGGCACGCTCCACGCGATCTTCGTCCAGCAGGTCATGGAGGCCGTCATAGAGGGGGCGCAGGTACGGGTCCACCTTCTGCTGTAGCGTGCCCGGGAGGAAGCCCAGGCGCTCGCCGGCCTCGACCGCCGGACGCGCCAGCACGATGCGTCGCACTTGCTTCGCCAGAAGGGCGGAAATCGCGTAGGCGACGGCGAGATAGGTCTTGCCCGTGCCTGCCGGCCCGATGCCGAACACCATGTCGAAGCGATCCATCGCGTCGAGGTAGCGAAGCTGGTTCAGGCTGCGGGGCTTGACCGTCTTCCTGCCGCACACACGCTGGCGACTGGTCTCCACCAAGTCCTTGAAGCGGATATCCGGATCCGCCGTCGCGACCCGCAGGTAGTCCCGCACGTCCCCGTAGGAGAACTGGTGCCCCTCGCTCAGCAGGGTGAGGTAGTCCGCGATGATGTCGTCCGCTCGACGGACCTGATGCTCGTCCCCCTCGATCTCGAGGCTGTCCGCGGACAGGTGGGCGGTGACGCCGAGGGACTGCTCCAGGATCCGGAGATTCTCGTCCTGCGTCCCGACCAGCGACTGAATGCCTTGATTGACGGTGATGCTTGCTTTGCTCAACGTTGCCTTGCTCAATGGGTTCCTCGAAATTACTTGGGTGCAGTCCGCCCCAGGCGGACCTCGGACCGGACCGGCCTATACGTCCTGGGGAACCACGTACGGCTCTCTGTATGTCCGGGTCAGAAGTGCGTTCGCCTCGTCGTCGCCAATGACCTGCTCGGCCGACGAATCGAACCGGACCTGTCGCTTGAGTCGGTAGGAGATGTTGCCTAGGTGCGCCATGACGGACGACTTGTGCCCCTCTTCCACGTCGGCGGTCAGGTCGGACGGCTTTCCGCTCCGGACCGCTTCGATGAAATTGTCGAAGTGCGGCTGGTCGCGGATCTTGTCGGTCGGATGCTCCGCGAATGGCCCTGGCTCCTTCTTCTGCCCGAGGTAGGTGTAGTACGCCCCGTAATGAGGCATCACCATGTAGCCCTCCGATCCGTAGAACATCAGTCCGGTGCAGACGCCGTGCGTAGGCCACCTCTCGCCGATGCCGGCCTCTACGTTCGAGATCCAAGGGCGGATCTCGAAATTCAGGTACAGATCCCTCCCGGCGTACTCGTAGCACACGCTCTGGGCATTGGGAGTCTCCTGGTCGTCGTCGTGAACGAACATGCCGCCCATTGACTGCACCCGGCTCGGGTGCTCGTCGAGGTCGAGCGCCCAGCGCATGATGTCGAGCTGGTGGACCCCCTGGTTTCCCAGCTCCCCGTTTCCGTAGTCCCACTGCCAGTGCCACTTGTTGTGCAGGCGCAGGTTGCTGAACGGCCGGTTCGGTGCGGGTCCCTTCCATTGATCGTAATGGATGCCCGCCGGTACCGGGCTCTCGACATGCCTGCCGATCGACCGGCGCCACTTGTACGCCAGCCCTCGCGCTAGGTAGACCTTGCCAATCAGGCCCTCCTTCAGCCGGCGGACCCCTTCGACGATTTCCGGGCTCGACCGGTTCTGCGTTCCGTGCTGGACCACCCGACCGTAGCGGCGGGCCGCCTTGACGGCTTGGCGCCCTTCGAATGCGTTGTGCGAGAGGGGCTTCTCGACGTACACGTCCTTGCCGGCCTGGCAGGCCCAGATCGTTCCGAGCGAGTGCCAGTGGTTGGGAGTGGCGTACAGGACCACGTCGATCGACTGGTCGTCGAGCAGCTTGCGGATGTCGTGAAAGACTGCCGGCTTGTTGCCGGTTCGCTCGGCGTGATCGGCGAGCCGCGCGGCTAGCACGGACTCGTCGATGTCGCAGACCGCCGCAAGCTCAACGTTCTTGCCCGCGAGTGCCTCGACGGCCGCGATGTGCGAGCGTCCGCGTCCGCGAAGGCCCACGATCGCCGCCCTGACCCGGTCGTTCGGGCTGAGCTTGGTCGCCGCCAGGGCCGGGGCCGCCAGCAGGGGGGCGCCCGCTGCCGCGGCTGCGTTCGACATGAAGGCGCGTCTCGAGTTCACGGGGGATGTTTGCGGCTGTTCGGTCACCTACCGAGAATATAGACCATCCCGGACACGCGGTTCCTCGCTTCGCGAGCGGCCGGCGGCATCAGGCCAGCACTTCGTTGATCACGTGGCCGTGCACGTCGGTCAGGCGGAAATCCCGCCCTCCGAACCGGAACGAGAGCTTCGAGTGATCGATTCCGAGCAGGTGCAGCACGGTGGCGTGCAGGTCGTGTACCGTTCGGATGCCCTCGATTGCGTGGTAGCCGTACTCGTCGGTCGAGCCGTAGATGGTGCCGGCCCTGATCCCTCCGCCGGCAAGGAAGAGGCTGAAGCCGAACGGGTTGTGGTCGCGGCCGTTGGTGCCCTGCACGAACGGCGTGCGCCCGAACTCCCCGGAAAAGATGACCAGCGTCTCGTCGAACATTCCGCGGGCCTTGAGGTCCTGCAGCAGGCCCGCCACCGGCTGGTCGACGGCGAATGCGTTCCGACCGTGCCCCAGGATCAGGTCGGTGTGCTGGTCCCACGGGTTCGAGGAGTTGCCCTTGCCGCGATTGCGCCCGTCGACCATGGTGAGCTCGACGAAGCGCACTCCGCGCTCGACCAAGCGGCGGGCGATCAGGCACTGCAAAGCGTAGTTGCGCTTTGGCGGGAAGTTCGAGTCGAGGCCGTACAGCTTGCGCGTGGCCGGAGTCTCGTCGCGTATGTCGACCAGTTCCGGCACGGCCGACTGCATGCGGTATGCCGTCTCGTAGTTCTTGATCGCTGCCTCGACCTGGGGATGATGCGCGGTGCGATCCAGGAACTTCGAGTCCAGGGAATGGATGAACTCCAAGCGCCGGCGCTGCTTCGCATCCCCCTCCTGGGGCCTGATGTTGGCGAGCGGTTCCTCCGCCCCCGGGTACAGGAAGGAACCCTGGTGCTCGGCCGGCAGGAAGCCGCTGCTGAACATGTTGATCCCGCCGAGCGGAATGCCCCCCGTGCCGATCACCACGAAGCCCGGCAAGGATTTCGACTCGCTGCCCAGCCCGTAGTTCACCCAGGCTCCCATCGACGGGAATCCCGTGAAGGGCTGCCCGCTATGGAAGTAGAAGTTACCTTGCGCGTGCTCCATGAACCGCGCTGTCATCGACCGCACGACCGCGATGTCGTCCGCGCATGTCGCGATATGGGGGAACAGGTCGCTGACCGGGATGCCTGCCTGGCCGTACCGATGGAATTCCCAGGGCGACGGCATGATGTTGCCGTCCTGGTTGAACATCGTCCGCGCCGTCTCGAACGGCATCGGCTGGCCGGCTTCCTTGGCGAGCCTGGGCTTGGGATCGAACGAGTCGATGTGGGACAGCCCGCCCGACATGTAGCAGAAGATGACGCTCTTGACCTTGGGCTCGAAGTGCGGGCCGGGAGGGCCTCCGTCCTCGGCTACGGCTCCGTACGCGGGATCGGCCATCAGCCCGGACAGCGCGAGCATCCCGAAGCCGGTTGACGTGGTCCGCAGCATCTCCCGCCTCGTGACGGGTCGGCTGGGACGCGGATGCAGGCGCGGGTCGAGCATGGTTCCCGGACCACCAACAATATAACGCGATGCCGTTCCGCTGGGGGCGGTTCGCGGGGAATTTCTCGCAGCTGCGCGACCCGGAATCAACCGGGATTCAGGCGCGACGGGGCCTGCTCCGCCAGGCGCGCGTCCGCTCGGCTGTGAGCCGGAACCTGCTGATGTCCCAGACAGGCTGCCTGTCCAGGCAGAGCTCCGCCATCACCTCTCCGACCACGCTGCAGAACTTGAATCCGTGGCCGGAGAACCCCGCCGCCAGGTAGACTGCTTCCTCGCCTGGACAGCGGTCGATCACGAAATCATCGTCCGGAGTGTTGGTGAACATGCACGCTGCCATTCGCCTGGCCGGGCCGTTCGCGCCCGGGAAGTACTCCCGGATCCCGGCCCTCAGGACAGCCTCGTCCTCCGTCCCGCAATTGCGCTCCAAGTCTTCCGGACGATCGACATTCTCCCCGAGATGGTGGTACTTTCCGATCTTGAATCCCTCGGAATCGTGGTCCGGGAATCCGTAGAAGCGGCCGGTGCTCGCCTCCATGTTGAACACGGGGAAGCGGTCTGGCTCGTAGGCTTCCGGCACCAGCGGGCAAGTCCAGAGCATGACCTGCCGCTCCGGCCTGCAGTGCTCTTTCAGCGGCGGGACGAGCCCGCCGATCCACGCTCCCGCCGTCACGGCGAGTCGCTTGCACTCGAACTCTCCCCGCGTGGTGCTCACCGCGATGCCGCCGGACCGACGGCTCCAGCCGACGGCCTCGACGTCGGTGAGAGTCTCCGCTCCGAGCCCGCGCGCGGCCGCGACATATGTCTCGATCGCTATCTCCGAGCGAACGTACCCTCCGTCGGGCTGGAAGATCGCTCGCATGGAGTCGGGAAGGCTGTAGCCCGGGAACCTCCGGTTGACTTCGGAGCCCGTGAGTTCCTCGAATCGGAGCCCGTGATGCTGGCACGATGCCCGCGACCCGGAAACAGTCCAGCTGGACTCCTGGCCGATGTCGAGGCCGCCCGTCACGTGGAGGATCCTCCGGCCGGAGAGTTCCTCAAGCTCCCTCCAGTACCGGTACGCAGCCTTCAGCAGGGGCACGTATTCGTTGCCCTCGGAGTACGCCAGGCGAATGATGCGTGTCGAGCCGTGGGAGGAACCGTAAGCGTGCGGGATCCCGAATTGCTCGAGGCCAAGCACCTTGGAGCCGCTCGCGGCCAGATGGTAGAGCGTCGCGCTGCCCATCCCCCCGAGCCCGAGAACGATGGCGTCGTACATCGGGCCGCCTAGAGCCGGTCGCGCGAGATGACTAGCGCGTGGATCTTGAGCATCTGGCTCTCGTCCAGCAGGTCTCCGAACGCCGGCATCCCGTTACCTCCGATCAGCAGCGCGTCCATGAACTGCCTGCTGTCGAGCGCTGTCCGGAAAATATTGGGCCCGCTCCCCCCGCCCGCCTTGTGGCAGCCGATGCAGCGTGCACGGTAAAGCGCCGCAGCTTCGGCGATGGCCGCGGCATCTCCGACAAACGGGTTTGGTGGCGCTGACCCTCCTTGCGCGACGCCTGCGCCGGACGATGTGGGCTGGGGCGGTGAAGATGTCCGGAGTGGCTCGCCTCCCTCGGTAGCCTCGAATCCGTAGCCGGGCAGGACCCGGCCGCCCAGGGTGTGGCCGGGCTCGCCCACCCGGGGCAGCCCGCCTTCCAGCAGGGTCAGGTTCGTTCCCGGTGCCACGCGGGCGGGACCTCCACCGTCCAGTGCGAAGACCCAGATATTGCCTGCCTTCGGCTCCGTGTAGTAGAACGTCATGTCGCCGCCGATGCCGCCGGACGGCACCGCGACGAACTGGGTGCCGTCGAGCTCGTACGTGATCGGGCTACCGATGATTCCGGATCCGGTCTGGAACTGCCACAGGAGCGTCCCCGTCCGGGCGTCGAGCGCCATGAAGTAGCCTCGCATGTCGCCGGTGAACACCAGCCCGCCCGATGTCGCGACCGAACCGGCCCAGAACGGGGCCGGACTCGTCTGCCGCCAGACGACCTCCCGCTTCTCCACGTCGAAGGCGACGAAATTGCCGGGATTGTCGCTGGTCAGGTACTGCTGGTAGTCGGCGCCGAGGAACCATTCCCCGTTCGTGGGCGGCTCGAACGTGCCCTCTTCCCAGAACTTGTATCCCATCGCCCACTGGTTGGACATGAAGTAGAGGGTCTTCAGCTCCGGGTTGTAGGCGAGCGGCTGCCAGTCGATGGCACCCTCGAGGCTCGGGATGATCGGGCCGACCTCCGGCCCTCCGGAGGTGGCGATCATGTCCGGATTCACGATCGGCCGGCCGGTCTCCGGATCGAGGCCGCTCGCCCAGGTAATGCCCGGCACGATCGGCTCGCCGTACAGGAATCTCCCGTCGGTGCGGTCCAGTGCGTAGAAGAAGCCGTTCTTGTCGTGATGGAATAGCGCCCTCACCGGGCCGTGCCCGCTGAGCTCCAGGTCCGCAAGGACCGGAGTGCTGACCGCGTCGTAGTCCCAGCAGTCCCAGGGCGTGTACTGGAACCCCCACCGGATGTCGCCGGAATCGGCGTCGATCGCGATGGTGGCTGCGGTCCACTTGTTGTCTCCCTTGCGCACCTGGCAGTTCCAAGGTGCCGCGTTGCCCGTATTCCAGTAGACGAGCTCGAGGCCTGGGTCGTACACGCCGGTCGTCCAGGTCGGCCCTCCGCCGTGCTTCCATGTCTCTCCTGGCCAGGTCTCGTTGCCGGGCTCGCCCGGGCCGGGGATGGTGTAAGCCGTCCAGCGCAAGCCGCCGGAGCGGGCGTCGAAGGCCTTGACGAATCCCCGGATGCCGAACTCGCCCCCTGCGACGCCGGTAAGGACCATGTCCTTCACGACCAGCGGGGCTCCCGTGATGCTGTACCCCTGCTGCCAGTCGATGACCTGTGTCTCCCACTCGACCTGGCCGGTCTCCATGTCGAGCGCTACGAGACGTGCATCCATCGTGCCCACGAAGACAAGGTCGCCCAGCATCGCGACGCCGCGATTGATGGAGCCGCAGCAGTACACGCGTTCCGCCTCGTCCGGGATTTCCGGGTCGTAGCTCCATTTCTTCGCTCCCGTGCGGGCGTCGATCGCGAACACCCGCGAGCCGTCGGCCGAGACGTAGAGCACGCCGTCGCGAAGTAGGGGCGTTGCCTCCAGCCCGCGATTCTCCCCGCCGGTCGCGTATACCCAGACGGGGTGGAGGCGATCTACGTTCGACGGGTTGATCTGGTCGAGCTCGACATAGCGGTGGGCGTAGTAATCGCGACCGTACATCAGCCAGTCGCTGGTGTTGCCGGCTGCACGCTCTAGGTCGGCTCTCGTCACGGGCTGGCCCAGCACGACTGATGCCGCGATGGCCGCCGCCACCCAGAACCGTCCGAAGCCTGCTAGTTGCATCCGTTTGTCCGTCCTTGCCCCGAGGCCGCTCTCATTCTCACAAGTCCCGCCCTGCCGGTCAGTCGATTCTTCCGGCCCGGCGCCCCGAGGCCCTCGCGTCGCCCGCGAACAGGAACGAAAGACTTCATTGGCAGGCGATGATTCGAGTACGATCGCTTCCGAGTGCCGGCCCATGTTCGGCCACCGCAAGTACCGGAGTCACTCTTCGTTGTGCCACTGGATCTGCTGCATGTCCGTCTTTGGCGGCGGTGGCCAGTGGTGGCCTCGCTGGCTCGACAGGCCCCGATTCGGACCGGGGCGGAACTCCCGGACTGGGAGGCCGGTCAGACGGCCGTCCTGCACCCACTCCTCGTCCCCTCCGTACAACTGGCCGATCAGAAGCCCGGTCAGGTCCGCCTCGACGCTCGCGTGCTCGTCGAGGCCGGCGAGGTCGTGAAGCTCGAGCGGGTCCGAGTCGACGTCGAACAGCTGGACCGCGTTGCCGGCGGGATAGTAAATCAGCTTGTGGCTGCCCTTTCGGATCATCCGTGTAGCATGGTCGCCCTCGCCGACTTCGCCGTACAGCCATTCGCGGGTCCGTGTGCCTACCATCGAGAGGCCTTCGACGCTCTCCGGCGGTTCGATGCCGGCGAGATCCAGCAGCGTCGGCATGACGTCCTGCCAGCCGACCAGCCGGTCGTCGACTCGGTGGTGCCCGACGCGGCTGTCACCGGGCGTGCCGACGAGGATCATAGGTATGTTCGCCGAGGGCTCGTAGAAGAGCCTCTTTGCCCACATGCCATGGCGCCCGAGCATGTCGCCGTGGTCGGAGGTGAAGCAGATCACGGTTTCGTCCAGCACGCCCTCCTCTCGGAGCGTTCCGATGACTACCCGCAACTGGTGGTCGATATGGGTGCACAGGGCGTAGAACGCGCACAGCGCTTCATGAATCTGGCGAGCACCCGCGTGCGCAGCGCGGCCTCGCACGGCTTGCAGGAGGTAGGGCAGTCCCTCGCGGCACCACCCGCCTTGCGTCGGCCAGCGCAGCTCTGCGTCGCGGTACGGGGAGAGATAGGATTCCAGTGGCACCAGGGGCGGATGCGGGTGCCGGTAGGAGAGGTACCAGAATGAAGGCCGGCCCGGATCGCGTCGCTTGATGGCCCGGGCCATCTGCTGGGTCGCCCAGTTCGTCGCATGCACGTCCTCGGGCAAGTGCCACGGGCGGGCAACGTAGTCGTTATTGCTCATGCCATGGTCGAACTGCCGGCCTGCGTAGCCCTTTTCGGCCAGGAACGACTCGTAGTCGTCCACCACCCCGTACTGCGTGCGGCCCTCCTCGTCGAGGATCACCTCGTCGAATCCGATCCTGTTCCTCTGGGGGTAGACGTGGAGCTTGCCGACGGCCTGGGCTTGGTAGCCCGCGTCCCGGAATGTCTGCGCCATGGTGGGCAGGTCAGGCATCGGCATGGTCTCGCCGAAATCCCGGTCGCCGTGCGTCCTGGGGCTGACTCCCGTCATGAGGGTCCTGCGCGCCGGGATGCAGACAGGGCATTCCCCGTAGGCGTTGCGGAAACGCACGCCGCTGCGTGCCAGCTCGTCGAGGGTCGGCGTCTGGATGTCGGGATGCCCGGCCACGCCGAGGAGTTCGGCGGGCCAGTGGTCGGTGGAGACCAGAAGTATGTTCGGACGCACGGCCATCATCGGGGCGGACCGCTTCGCGGCTGGTGGCGGAAGCTAGTGGGAGTCGAACCCACCCTTGACGCGGGGCGCCAAACAACGGTTTTGAAGACCGGGCCCGACACCGGCCGGGATTAGCTTCCGTCGCTCGATTCTAGCAACGCGGATTCCGGTCAGGTGATGTGGGCTCCCTGCGCCTCGACGTACACGGCGTACAGGCTCTGGCTGGCTGTCATGAACAGGCGGTTGCGCTTGACGCCGCCGAAACAGACGTTCGAGCAGATCTCGGGAAGGCGGATCAGCCCGATGCGGTCGCCGTCCGGCGCGAACACGTGGACGCCGTCGTAGCCGTCTCCCACCCAGCCTGCCGAGGACCAGATGTTGCCGTCCCGGTCGCAGCGGATGCCGTCAGCCATGCCGGCCTGGTCGAATCCCTCCATCTGCATGGATGCGAACGAGCGGCCGCGACGCAGCGAGCGGCCTTCGGCGACGTCCCATACCTTGATCTCGCGCTCGGCATCGGGATAGTGCGACGCACCGGTGTCGGCCACGTATAACATCTTGTAATCGGGAGAGAAGCACAGGCCGTTCGGCTTGTAGATCTCGTCCGTTACCATCTCCATGGTGCCGCTGCTGCCGTCGATGCGGTAGACCGCTTCGGGGATCTCGAGAGCGCCCTTGTTGCCCTCGTAGTTCATCAGGCTCCCGTAGCCGGGGTCGGTGAACCAGATGTTGCCGTCCGGGTCGACCACCACGTCGTTCGGGGCATTGAGCGGCTTGCCTTGCCATTCGTCGGCCAGCACGGTGGCGGTGCCGTCGTGCTCGTAGCGCACGAGCCGGCGGTTGCCGTGCTCGCAGGACAGTTGGCGGCCCTCCCAGTCGAACGTGTTTCCGTTCGAGTTTCCGGAGGGGTTACGGAACACGCTTACGTGCCCGTCGTCGTCCAGCCACCGGAGCTGGACGTTGTTCGGTATGTCCGAGTAGACCAGGTATCGGCCCACGGCATTCCACGCCGGGCCTTCCGCCCAGAGCGTTCCGACATGCAGCCGCTGGATCGGGGTGTTGCCGAGCTTGTACTTGTCGAACCGCCTGTCCAGAGACACAATGTCCGGGTCCGGATAGCGGGTCGGGGTGACGTTCGTCCAGTCGCGCTGCGCGCGGGACTGGAACGGGACGGCCATCGCTCCGGCGGCGGCTGCGACGAATGCCCTTCGGGTCGGGGCAGCGGGCCTTCCCTCGGCCGGCCGGCCGGGGGGAAGGCGCACTCCGCAGGGCGGGGCCTCGGTTATGTGAGCGACCGAGCGACTTGGCGGGCACTGGACCACGGATTCCCGCATGAATCTGGTACGACTTTGCATAGCGCAGAAGCGACGGAGGTATACACCCCCAGCCCTCTCAAGGATGATCTAGTGTATTTCCGGTTACGGCGATTTGCAAGACACCAAGCGGGACAACACCAAGTGGGACAGTGATGCGTAAGGACATATCGTGCGCATCTAGCAGCCCTCCCAATTTGCTGCGATCTTGCCGAGCATTAGGAGGAATACGAGCCATGCCGGAACCTTCCTGAAGGGATCCCAAGACATCGGTTGCTCTCAGAGGCTGTTCTGAGTATACGTACGATCCACGCACGGCACGTATCCGGGCGCTGACGGCTCGCTGTCCTGACAGCTTCGCTAGAGATCGGTACAGCAGGCGTCGTTCGACATGCTGCATCTCGTCCGGCGAGTAGGGATCGCGCCCGGTGCACTCAACTGTTGCCACACTGCGCGTGACTCACTGGCGACGTGGCGTTGTCCTTATTCCGGAGTGCAGGAACTACAGCAGTCGGAAGCTGACCTGGATCTGCGCGGCCACCCGGACCGGCTTGCCGTCCTTCTTGCCGGGCGAGAACTTCCACTTCTTGACCGCTTCGACAGCCTTCTCGTCCAATCCCAGGCCCAGGCTGCGGAGGACTCGGATATTGTGCGCCAAGCCGTCCTCCCAGACTTCCACCGCCAGCATGACGACGCCTTGATACTTGGCCTTGCGGGCCTCCTCGGAATACTCCGGCTCCTCCTTGTACAGAAGTCTCGGTGCGGAGACTCCGCCACCGATCCGGAACACTCCGCCTCCGATCCCGCCACCGGACCCCGGGCCCACGCCGGCGCCCGTTCCCGACCCGACCCCGGTGCCGCGCCCGGATCCGATTCCACCGCCCGTGCCCGGACCGGCTGACGGCGGGCCGTCCGCTCCGAACGGGTCGCCGAAAACGGAGAGGTCGACCTGCGGCAGCGTGATGTCCGGCGAGACCTTGACCGTTGGCTCGACTGCGAGCTTGGGGTTCTGGTTCCGGATTATCGGAGTCGGCGGTGCCAGTTGCGGCTCGAGGGAGAATCTCGGCAGTCTGCCGCGGCTCGCCGGGAGCGGGGAATTGGCCCCGCCTCCGCCGCCTCCGCCGCTCTGGCCCGGATCAGTCTTGGGAGGCATCTGGAGCTGCGCCAGGTACGGGGAGATGTCGACCGGAATGATCAGTGTGACCGTTCCCCTGGCCGCGTCGCCGAGGTCGTCGCCTTGGAATCCGAATACGCCGATCACGAACAGCACGTGCGCAACCGCCGTGACTACCATGCCCTGCTTCCTGTTACTGAACCCGCCCCAGATTTCCTGCACCTGCACCGGTTTCGACGTCAGCTTCAGAGGCGGCGCGCTCTTCATTTCCTGGGAGAGCCGATAGCTCTCTACCAGGCCCATCCACCACGGCAGGGAAAGCGTGCCGATGTTCAGCGGCGGCAGGTCCACCTGCCCCGCTGCGGCAGGCGGGTACGCGGGCGGGCTGGGCAGCTTGCTCGCCTCAGCGATGATCCGCAGCGTTTCCGGAATGCCCAGCCACCAAGGGCGGCTCAGCGAGTAGACGTTCGGATCCTTGTAGTTGGGATCGCCCGGTCGCGCAGGAGGGTACTCGGGAAGCGGGCCGTACTTCGGCGGGTTCAGCATGTCGCTGACCTCGCCGAGGAAGTGCCGCCACCACGACTCGTGGATCGACTCGATGACTAGGGAATCCGGCTCCGGGAAGCGGGGAATGGCACCCTGCCGGCGTTCAGGCTGGTTAGAATCCGACATGACCGCGTACTGGTGGGACGCCAGAGCCGCTCTCTCCGTTACGTCCGCACGACAATGGCTGAATCGCCGCGCTCACGCGCAAGGGGATTGCGATGGCCATCCGGCCCATTGCCATCATAGGCCGCCCGCCCAATGTCATGCAAGCGTGCGGAAGCCCGGAAGAGGGGTGCCCTTGACGCGGTGCGACATGCGCCAGATCCCCCTCGAGCCGGTCCGGTCCCGGCATCCGCAGGAGGCATTCAGTCGCCAACGTAGGCGACGCAGTCGATCTCGACCTTCAGCCCGGCCGCGGGCAGGACCGCCTGCACCGTGGTGCGGGCGGGCTTGGCCTCGCCGAAGTACTCGGCATAGACCGCATTCATCTCCGCGAAGTCCCGGATGTCGGCGAGGAAGACTGAGCACTTGACCACGTCCTGCAGGCTCGCATCGGATGCTTCGAGAATCGCCTTCACGTTCTGCAGCGTGCGGTGCGTCTCCTCCGCCACCGTGCCGTCGATCGGCTTGCCGGTCCCCGGGTCTAGCGCCGCTTGCCCGGACACGTAGAGAAATCCACCGGCCCGGACCGCGTGGGAATACGGTCCCTGGGGGCTGGGCCCTCCCGGGGCCATGATGCGCTCGATGCCGTTCGGCTTGTCCTGGCTCATTGACGTACTACCGTCCTCAACCGCCATCGTGACACAAGCGGGAGCCTACTGGAGTTTGCCGCGGCCCTCGACCGCCCAGGTCGCCTCGACAGTCTCGTCGCGGAACCCATGAGCTCTCTCGTGCATGTTGACCGTGACGCAGACGTGGTTGGGGACGACCCGCAAGCGCTGGCCGACTCGCAGCGGAGGGCCGTCGTGCCGACTCAGGTCAAGCATCCCGTGCTCTTCGCTCATTGCCGCGAAGCGAATGCCTGGCATCCCGAGCACTTGGCCGAAACCTTCCCCTCCGAACGGGCGCATGCTGTCGGACGTGAAGGTCTTCGACCCGCCGTCGATCACCGCTGCACCGCGACGGGACGTGGAGACGACAGTCGTCAGGATCGTGGCGGCGCAGTCTTCCCACCGGCACGAGCCCATCGCGACCTGGCTTCGATCGTTGAACACGTACGTGCCCGGCCGGATCTCCGTGAGCCCCGGAATCCGGTGGGAGTGGTAGAGAGTCGGCGTCGACCCGCCGCTCACCACTTCGGTCGCCAGACCGTCCCGCCGGAAGCGGCTCAGCACCTCCCCCAGCTCGTCCGCGAGCAGGGTCAGTGCCTGTTCGCCTCCCTCCACCGCGAGGTTGACGTGGCCGGGATAGAACATCAGTCCCTCGAGCCGCAGCGCGTCTGCCTCCGTGACTGCCCTGGCCAGGGCGACCAGCTCGTCACCGGGCGGGAGCCCGCACCGGTGCATCCCCAGGTCGGCCTCCACGAGGATGCCGAGCGAGATGCCGGCACGGCTGGCGTGCCGCTGCAGTCCATCGGCGACTTCCGCGCTGTCGAGTGCCACTGTCACGGGCACGCTCTTGGCGACCTCGGCCAGCCGCTCCCACTTGGACTCGCCCCAGACCGGGTAGGCAACCAGCAGGCCGGGCGGGGAATCGGCTGCCATGACCTCCGCCTCTCCCACTTTCGCCACGGTGAGCCCGTAGGCGCCCCGGTCAAGCTGCATCCGCGCTACGAGCGGGGACTTGTGCGTCTTGGTGTGCGGACGCATGCGCAGACCGCTCTTGGTGGCGTAGGCAGCCGCGCGGTCCAGGTTGGCTTCGACTCGATCGAGATCGATCAGCAGTGCGGGCGTGTCTAGGTCGAGGACATTCATTGTGTGCCTGCCGCAGGTGCCGCCCGGTGCACGAAGCGTGGAATCGCTGGAGCAGTCTATCATGGCCCCCTATGGGGGATGCCCGGTCCGCTCGGCCGCTGCTGGTCCTCGCTGCCGTCCTGGTTTGCCCCTTCGCATCGAGTCCGGCGAGCGGAGCGAATCGCTTCGCGGACTGGGCAGGCTCCGGGTTCCTTGGCGCCGAGTTCCGCCTGCTCGACCGGGACGAGATCTACCCCCCGGGCTCCCTCCCGCTGGCCCACCGACTCGATGCGACCGTGGCCTATGCCCGGGACACTGCCTGGACCGAGGCTCGCGCCCTCCGTCAGGTCCGGAGGACGGCAGCCATACTGGCCGGGTGCGGCATCGAGCTGGGCAGCGTCGATCTCGTCCGGCTGAGGCTGGGGACGAATATGCGGCGGCTTGACGCCAGCGCCGCCGAACCGGATTCCGGCGTGCCTCGGGCCGTCGCCGAGCTCAGCGCGAAGATCCCTCCCGGTGCGCGCTACCCGGTCGCGTTCCTGATCGGGCGAGTCGTGGGTACCGAGTCGCTCGCGATTTCCTATCGCGCGCTGGAGGAGAGCGGACCGGCCGCGCCGTACTTCGATACGGCATGGATCGGCTACCGCGCGCACTGGCTGCCTCGCAGGGATGACCTCTATTCGGCCTTGGCGCACGAGATCGGGCATCTGCTCTGCCGCTGCGGCCATACTGCCTCCGCCACAAGCCACCTGCTGCATCCGGCCCGGAATTTCCTCTCATCGAACGTCATGCCCCAGCATTGCGAGGCGTTTATTGCGAGCCCGTTGGTTTCTATAAGTGATTGAATAATAAAGAGTTATCAAGATCCCTGATGGGTTCAGGAATCTTGATGCAGCCCATAAAAATAATCGAATTGCCTTCTGCGACAGGCCTCCCTACGGTGAAGTTTCGGGCGAGGGATTGTCCTCCGCCCAAATCACAAAGTTGAGTGCAGACGCCGGTTGCCACTGTGCCATGCGACCAGGGGATGGGCTCAGGACCAGGAGGAATGAAATGAAGAAGCTCATGCCCTACGCGCTGATGCTGGCGCTAGCTTCCATGCCGCTCGCCGCCGCACCCGAGGCGGGCGCGGCAGCGACGGAGAAGACCGAGCTCGAGGCCGAATTGCGCGAGGAGCTGTCCTCGCTACGCTCCCGGCTGCTGAAACTCGAGGCCATGCTGGACTCGATCCAGGACGGGTCTCAAGCCGAGGCGCCGCAGTCAGAGTCTGTCGCACCCGCAGCCACCTTGGCGGCGACTCCAGACACAGTGCCAAGCATCGAGACGTCCGCCAGCGAGAAGCCGCAATGGACCGCTCCGAAGGCCGTCAGCGACACCGAGCCGAGTCAGGAGATGCCGGTCGGCGTCGCGAGCAGCGGGGGCCAGTCGATCTCGTTCACGGGACTGCTGGACACGTACTACACGCACAACACCAACAGCCCCGAGGACGGCACGAACACGCTGTACTACACCAACCCCAATTCGCGCGGGTTCGGCCTGAATCAGGCCAAGCTGGAAATCGACGCCAGCGGCGACGGCCCGATCGGATTCCGCTCCGACATCTGGTTCGGCTCGGGCGCGCGGCTGTTCCGCGACGGCTTGGAGCCCGGCCCGCTGGAAGACGTCATCTACCTGCAGCAGGCCTACGGCTACTACCAGTTCGACAACGGAGCCGAGCTCGATGTCGGTCTCTTCGGCACGATCGCCGGCCTCGAGGTTGCCGAATCGCACTTGAACTGGAACTACACGCGCGGCATGCTCTGGGCATGGAACGAGCCGTTCTCGCACCTCGGCGCCAAGTTCAGCGCGCCCGTGAGCGATACCGTCACGGCGACGTTCATGCTGGTGAACGGCTTCGACAACGCCTGGGACCAGAACTCGGGCAAGTCGTACGGAGCGCAGATCTCGCTAGCGCCCAGCGAGCGGTTCAACACCACCGCCACCTGGATCAACGGTCCGGAGAACTGGGGCACCAACGATGGCTGGCTCAAGAACTTCAGCTGGAACTTCTACGGAGGCCTGCATGACCGCTTCGAGGTGATGGGCAATCTTGACTACATCTCGAACACGGATCCCGATGGAGTGTCGGCTACTTCGTGGGGCATGGGAGGCTATGCCCGGGTGCACCTGTCCGATCAGGCCCGCTTGGCCTACCGCTTCGAGTTCATGGACGATTCACAGGCCCGCTCGACCGGGATCGAGCAGAACCTTCGCGAGTACACGATCACGTTCGAGGTCCAGCCGGTGAGCGATGACCCGCGCTTCCTGACGCGGTTCGAGTTCCGTCGCGACTGGTCGGACGTGGCCTTCTTCAGCTGCGCTTCCTGCACGGACGGCTTCGCCTTCAACCAGAACACCATCACCGTCGGGCTGATGTGGGTCTTCGGCCCCAAGGAGTAGAATCCACCGTCCTCCGTCACCGCCGAATCCCACCACTGTCGGCGATAACGCACCCACGCGAGCCGCGTCCCTGGGGCCTCAGCCCTCGCGACGCGGCTCCAGTGCATTACAATCAGTGGCTGACCGCGGGAGATCGGGAAGTTGCAGCGCCGAGATTGGATCAAGACTGCCCTGGCTGGCACTGGAGCGGCGGCTGCCGCTCCGATGGTGACTCAGATCGCCCCCGCTCCGGCGGTCGCCGCCCAGGCTTCGGCCGAGGCCGCTTGGACCCCGCTGCTGTTCGACGCGCACCAGAACGAAACGGTCGTCGCGCTCACGGAACTGGTCATACCCGCAACGGACACGCCAGGCGCCAAGGCCGCCAAGGTGAACGAGTACATCGATCTGATGCTGCACGATGTCGAGCCGGACAAGGGGCATGCCTTTCTCAAGGGGCTTGGCTGGCTGGACGGCCGCGCGATCGGGTTGCATGGCGCGCCCTTCGTTGCCCTCGGGGAGTCAGAACAGGTTGCGATTCTCGAGTCCATCGACGGGGCCAAGGATCCCGAGCTGGCACCCGGGGCCGAATTCTTCGCCCGCCTGAAGAGGCTCACTGTAGAGGGCTACTACACGAGCAGGATCGGAATCGCCGAGCTCAACAAGAAGGGCGTTCCTTCCACGTTCGCCTGCGAGCACGAAACGCACGAGTGACAGCCGTCACTCGCTTTCGGCCTTCCGAGCCTCCTCGGGCTCGCTTGGCGGCGTGGGCCTGATTCCGAATGCCCGGTGCACGTCTTCCAGCGAAATCGTTCCCACTAGGTAAGTCGGGTTGACCCGGCTTGCGACGGGTAGCAGCGGGTAGACCGCGAGCTTCCTCATCGCTTGGTCGATCGGCAGATCGGGATGGGTGCGGATCACTGGCCGCCCCCGCAAGGCTTCGTGGACGGGCCGGTCCGACATGCCTTGGTCCATGGCGCGGATTAGGTCGCGCCGTCCCAGCCACCCCCACTGTTCGCGCCTGAGCTCGACGATCATGGCGTCTACACCCAGCTCGTCGATCCTGCGGACCGCATCCGACACCGTGGCCTCGCCCTTCAGGAGCCTCTCCTGATTGCGCTGCATCGCGTCTTCGACTGTGATGGCGGGAACCTCCCGCCTCTCTTCCACCGATGGCAGGTCCAGCCCGTCCTGGTAGCCGGCCTGCTGGAGCACGGCTTGGTGCTCGATCTGGCGCGAGACGAGGATCGCCGCAGTGTTGGCGATCATGACCGGGAGGATGATCTCGTAGCTCGCGCTCAGTTCGAAGACCATGAACACCGAGGTCATCGGAGCCCGGAAGATGCCGGCGAAGAACGTTCCGATCCCGACCAGGACGTAGGCTCCGGTCGAGCTCGTCGACAGCGGCCAGAGAATGTTCGCCAGGCCCCCGAGTCCGCCCCCGATCATCGCCCCCACGAAGATGGTCGGAGCAAAAAGCCCGCCCGGCGTGCCGCAGCTAAAGCAGAGAGCCATGGTCAGGAGCTTGAGGATTCCGAACAGCAGCAGCACGTCCCACGGGAAGCGGTCGTTGAGCGCGCCGTCGATCACCTCGTAGCCTGCCCCTAGCGTTTCGGGAACGATCATTCCCACGATTCCCACCACGAGGCCGGCCCCCGCTGGAAGCCACATCTTGCGCCGGTCGGAAACGGCGGAGGTGCGTCCCCGCAGCCGGATGGCATGGCGAGTGAACTGCGCCGAAAGGTAGCCCCCAAGCACGCCGATCGCTGCGTATACCAGCAGTTCCGAATAGGCTGCCAGTTCGAATTCGGGGACGCGGTAGAGCGGGTCGTCGCCAAGGAACCACCGGCTGACGACGACCGCGGACACGGACGAGAGCACGATCGAGCCCAGCACGCCGGCGTTCCATGCCTCCACGACCTCCTCCATGACGAATAGGACGGCGGCGATCGGGGTGTTGAACGCCGAGCCGATGCCTGCTGCCGCTCCGATCGGCGCGATCAGCCGCATGTGCTCGCGCGTGAGATGGAAGATCCGGCCGAGCAGCGAGGCGATGCCCGCACCCATCTGCAGGGCCGGGTCCTCAGGCCCCATCGGGTTGCCGGTGCCGATCGAGAGCGTGCAGGTGGCGAACTTGCCCAGCACGCTGCGGAACGGCACGTAGCCGTCCGATGCGTAGACTGCCACCTTCGTGTAGTTCACCCCGGTGCCCCGTGCGGTGGGAACGACGTACCGGACCATGGCGTACGCTGCCAGGCCGCCGAGCGCCGGCCAGACGGGCAGGTAGTATGCGGAGTGCTCGTCGAGCGAGTGGATGGTGAACCAGTTCAGGAATTCGATCGAGATATGGAAGCAGACGACGACCAGTCCCGCGAAAATGCCGATGACGATCGACAGCAGCAGGAACCGCTGCGGTTCCTCGAGGACTGGGCTCGACCGGCTCATCGCGTCGAGCCGCGCCAGCAGGTTCCGGAGATGCTTCACTGCCGCGCCTTTGCGATCACGTACGAGAGCGGCTCGTCAGCAGGGGCATCGTCAGCGCAGAGCGAGACTGCCAGGTCCCACAGGTCTGCGGCAACTTCGATGTTCGATTCGACAGCTGCATCGCTGGCGCGCGCCGGCTTGCCCTGCAGAATGGCCTCGGCGGGATCGATCCGTTCCTGAAGGTCCTCGGGCCACGGTCCCGGTGGTCCCGCGAAGCCCTTCGTCGCGGCGTGCCGGCAGTTGGACGCAGCTGCCAGAGCGCGGCCGACCAGTGCCCGGCTGCGCCGCATTCGCTCGGCCGCGCTGATCCCCACGCGGAGCGGGTCCAGTTCGAGAATCCTGTTGCAAAGGTCGGCCTTCCGCACGGTTTCCTCGTCGGAGTCGTACATGAGGGCCTTGTTGTATTGGGTGCGCGCGGTGAGGAAGTTGTACAGGCCGAACTCGGCATCCCCGCGGCCAAGCAACGCCTCTCGGTTGCCCGGCTGGAAGTTGATCACTGACTGGAACATCGAAGTGGCCTGTTCGTATTGGCCGCTCTTCAAGTGCTGCCTGGCCAGGCGGGTCCGGACATCGAGGTCAGCCGGCCGGATCTTGGCCAGATCGATCAGCTCCGCAGTCAGCAGGCTGTCGCGGCCGGCCGCCTCGAGGAAGTCGGCGAGCTCGAGGCGGATCTCGATCCGGTCGCCGTCCGCTGGGTCGTCCCATCGGCCGTAGACTGCCGTCCGGTAATAGGAGACCGCCTCGTCCACGCGGCCGGCATTGGCTGCCAGGCGCGCGAGCAGGAGATTGACGATCCCGGAGGTCGGGTCACCCACGCGGACCGTGGTCAGATGATTCTCCGTCTCCGAGTAGCGTCCCGCCGCGAACAGCGCCCTGGACAGGCCGAGCCGATATGTCGGATCGTCTCGCGAGTGCAGGAGGGCGTCCCGGTAGTGGCTGGCGGCTCCCTCGAAGTTCTCCGCCGCCATCTCGCCCTCGGCCGCTTCGAAGTGCAGGCGCCCGCGGTCCTGGCGCACCTGCTTGAAGGACTTCGCGTATAGCGCGGTAAAGACAAAGACCGCCACCATTACGCCGAACACCATCGCCAGGATGCGAGGCGAGGCGCCCTCGGCAATCACGGCGCGCCCGCGGCAATGGGGGCACTCCCCGCCCGGCGTGGCGATCTCGTTACGGCAGATCAGGCACGTGACTCGATTCTGCATCGCGTCGGCGAACGGATTCCCTCTTCAGCATAAGCAACCTGTTCCGGTTGCCACTCGGCCAGCGATAGTCGCGTCCTAGGTGCGGTCGCCTAGCCCTTCAAGCAGCTTCCCGCCCGTGTCGACCGCGCCTGAGACCCAACCATGGACCGGGTTTGGAGGGCACTCAGACAGGCGCGTTCCGCTCGGTCCGGGCCGAATCCCCTGGCAGGCGCCAGACGTGCACCTTGTCACCAAGAGCTTCCCTCGCTACTTCCACCAAGTGCTCGTGGTGGGTGAGGAATAGCACTTGGCAGTTGCCCGCGAGCCCTCCCAGCACGCGGAAGCCCGCCCCCGAACGCCGGTCGTCGAAATTGACGAAGAGATCGTCGGCGACGAAGGGCAGGGAACTGTGGTCGGCCGAGTAGCCCTCCAGCGCGGCGACACGCAGCGCCAGATAGAGCTGGTCGGCCGAGCCCGCACTCATTCCGTCGACGTCCACGCGCTCGCCCGTGGGGCGGCGTCCCACCAGCCGCGCGCGGTCTTCCTCGTCGAAGTCGAGTTCCAGCGCCTCGAACGACCCCAGGGTCAGTTCGGCGAAGAGCTGCCCGGCCCTTCGCAGCATGGGGCCCTGCTGCTCCCGACGGTTCCGGTCCACGGCCCATTGCAGCAGCAGTGCCGCTGCCCGCTTGCGCACGTACTGCTGGGCGATCTCGCCGATCTCTGCGAGTGCGTCCTGCCTGGCCGCTTCCGCGATCGCCGCCGCGTCGCCTCCGCCAACTTCGCGGAATCGCGTCTCGGCATCGCGAAGGCTGTCACGCGCGGTTGCCTGCTCATTGCGAAGTTCGTCGACCTTTGTCCGGAGATCGCTCTCCTCGGACAGCGCTTGGTCCAGGTCTGCGTCGTGGCATTCCGCTTCCAGCTCTTGGATGGACAAGCCGTCGCCGCCCTCCGAGAGGTCGCCCAAGACCCGCTCTCTCTTCGTGGACAGGTCCCGGGCAGTCTCCGCTCGGTCGATTGCCAGCCGCAGCGCATCGACATCCTTCACCTGGGCCTCTGCCTGCAGCGCGTTCACCGACCCTTGGTGCTCGAGGATCTGCGCCGCGAACTTCTGGATTCTCCCTTCCAGCTCGGAGATGTCCTTGTCCTTGGCCTGGGCAATCTTGCGGGCTTCCCGGGAGGCTGCGAGGCGGCGTTCCATCTCGACGGCCGCCTCGTCCGGATCCTGGTCGGCGAGGTCCGGCGCGAGAGCCGCAACCAACTGGTGCACGTCATTCTCGAAGGACTCGATGTCCCGATGGATGAGTCCGATTCGCTTGTCCCGGAGGCTCCCTATCTCGGCTGCCTGCAACCGCATCTTGTCGATGACGTCGATCTGTGCGTGCACGGACTCAGGGCTGGCGCCGTCCGGAATGCCTGCAGCGCCGACCGCCTTCGACCAGTCGGCATTCCACTCGGCAAACTCCGCTTCCTCATTGGCCAGTGCTCGGCGCCTGGCTTCCAGCGAGGTCTCCGCCTGATTCCACTCGGTCTCCAAGGCCGTCCCTGCCCGGGCCGCTTCCTCCTGGCGCTCCCGCTCGTCCGC
Organism: Bryobacterales bacterium; assembly: GCA_965263255.1. Lineage (GTDB taxonomy): Bacteria > Acidobacteriota > Terriglobia > Bryobacterales > UBA6623 > VXMF01. The sequence goes on along the minus strand of CBDHHA010000008.1, from coordinate 2,134,983 downwards.
GCCGCGCTCTAGGATGGCACCCAGCCCAGCCTTCTCTAGCCCTGCCGTGTCCACCCCTAGTGCCTGAAGCTCCGAGAGAACGACCTTCGCCGCCTTCGATTCCCGGTCTCGGAGCGCCGCGAGCTCGCGACGGACCCGGTTCCGCTGGTCGATGGCATCGCCGAGTCGCTCGTAGGTCGCGAGCCAAGGGAGCATGCTGTCCGGGGAGAGGGGCTCGAAAGGAGCCGAATCCCACATGGCTCGCCATGTAACTTCCGCGGCCTTCCTCCGGTCGCTCACGGTGCTGAGCTCCCGCTGCAACGCCTCGATCTTTTCGGTGAGGGACTCCGCCGCACGTTCGGCCTGCCCGAGCTGCGCCGCAGCGCTCGCTGTCTCCGCGCGCCGGTCTGCGGCTCGGTCCGCAGCCAGCACGGACTGTTCGTACGCCCAGGAGAGGCTGCCGTTGGGTCCCGAGAACTCGAGCGCCTCCTTGTCCGCAACTTCTTCTCCCTCGATGTACTTCCGTCGCACGAGCAGCCAGCCCGCGTCCCGCTTGGATCGCAGATCGGCGACTTCGTCCTCCTGGACCGGGCGCTCGTCCGCCAGAATCCGCTGCCGCGATTCCTCGGCCTCCTTCATGGCCCTCTCTACGTCACGGATCTGGTCGGCGAGCCGATCCGCTTCGCGGTCCAGACCGTGATGGATATCACGTTGCTCCTGGACATCCCTCACGGACGGCACACTCAATGCCTCGGCGGATTCCACAGACTCCAGGGTGGGCCGCAGGCGCTTCACGAACTCCCACGCGCTCGCGTGAGTCTCGACCAGTTCTCGTTCGGCGGCACGGATCCTGGAGGGCACGTCACTGCATTCCTGCCTCGTCGCCGCGAGCACCGAACGGAGCCGCGAGACATCGGCCGCTTTGCGGGCCTGCCCGCGACGCGCCGTGACATCCGCGAGACGCTCCTGGGCTTCGCTAGCGGACTGACGAGCTGACTCGATTTGGGCCAGGTGCGCGGCCCTGGCTTCAAGGAGTTCTCGGAGTCTTGCCACTGTGGATGTCGACGGGATCCTTCCGACCACATCCTCCAGTTGCCCGGCGTTCCAGCCAAGGTCGCGTGCCAAGTCCGTCAGTGCGCTGACCGCAGCGGTCAGCTCAGCCTCGCGCTTCGGCAAGTCGGACCGCGACGCCCGCACCTGGAGGCGCCGTTCGTGCAGTCTTTCGATGTCCTCGGAGCGGAGCAGCAGCGCTTCGTCCCACTCCAGGGCTGCCCGCTCGGTCCGAGCGCGCTCAAGGTCCTCTTGCCTTTGCTTGGCCCCCTGCGTGGCGAGGCGTCCTTCCTCCTCCGCGCGCCGCAGTGTCTCTCGCGCGTCCTCGGGAAGGGAGGCGACGCGACCCAGTCCCTCGATCCGCTCCTCCAGACTCGCCTTTTCGGCCACCAATCGGGCTACGCGGCGGATCCGGCCCAGCTTGCGCAGCCGCCCCTCGATTTCACGGATGCGCTGGCCCAGTTCGTCATGCTCGTTGCGGCGGGCTTGCAGATCCTCTTGAAGTTCGCGCCATCTCCGGACATTGACTGTGTGCTCGCTGATCTGACGTTCCGCTAGCCGCAGGCGGTCCTCGGCCTGGTAGTAGTTGCGCTTCGCCGAACGCCTCCTGGTCCACAGATGCCCGGCCTCTTCGTCAAGCGCCCGCTCCGTGCCGCGAAGGTTCTGGAAGCCCGAGCCAGCCGAGAACAAGGCTTCGCCAAGGTCTCCCTTGGCTTCGAGGATCTCCTGGCCGCCTCTCCTGAGCCGCTCGTGGTCAAGGCTGAACATGCGCTCGAAGCGGTCGCGGCTCGCACCGCCCAGGAATGGCCCGAGCGCTGCTTCACCGCCCGAGAGGGGCGTGTCGTCTTCCGCTAGCAGCGTGTCCCTCTTTCCCTTGCGACGCCGGATCGCAAGGCTGCTTCCGTCGGATTCCAGGAGAGCCCCGATTCGCATGTCCCGGTAGGAGTGGAGGAAGTCCAGCGGGGAGCGGGCGGGTATCCCGAACAGCAGGTCCTCGAGCGCTGCCAGCACGGTTGACTTGCCGGCTTCGTTCGGGCCGACAAGGATATGGATGTCTGGAGCCGCCGCGGGAAGGTCGACCTGTGCGTCCGTGAAGTGTCCGTAGCGGATCAGGTCGAGCTGCCGAATCCGCACGCGCTAGCCTCCGTGCCCCATCAGCCGCGCCAAGGCGTACGGTCCGGCGAGCTCAACCAGCCGGCCGTAGTCCCCCGTGGCGGCAGCCTGCACCAAAGGGTCGTCGGAATCATTGCGGACCTCGTGCGGGAGTCTCGAGACGAACTGTCCAACGTCCTCCCGGAATCGCGCGAGCAGGTCCTCGTCGTTCCGTGCCTGGCCGACATCTCCGAAGGCTTCTGCCGCATCCGTGTCTTCCAACTGCGACTCTCGGGGCTCTGTATCGATTTCCAATTGCTCGATCCAGGCACGCCCCTCGCCTAGTCCCTCTGCTGCCGACCGGGCCTCCGCGAGCAGCCGGTCTGCGGACGCCAGCGCAACGGCATGCGAATCGGTTTGGCCCGAGAGCTGAATGCGGCACGCCAGCAGGCGGCCGTCGGCCTGCGCCGCCACGGCCTGCTCCAGGCTGTTACGAATCGTGTCGGCTAGGTCCTCGAATGATGCGCACTCCCCGGCGTCGGCTTCGACAACCGCCCATCGGACGAGGTCCACTTGGAACGGAGCGACATCGGAGACGATGCCGCCTTCGACCGAGACGGCAAATGCGCCCTTCGGACCGGTTTCGCGGATGTGGCGCCCCTGCAGCACCCCCGAATACACGATGTACGGACGCTCGTGACGGATACCGGGCTGGTGGATATGGCCGAGGGCCCAGTAGTCATAGCCTTTCTGGACGAGCTGTTCCAACGAGCACGGAGCATAGTGGCTGTGACCCTCCTCGCCGGCTAGGCCGGTATGGAGGACACCGATGTTGAGCATGCCCGCTTTCGGAGGCGGGTAGGCAAGTGCGAGGTTCTCGGTGACGTCGCGACGGGCGAAGCTCTGCCCGTGCAGGGCGACGCCGAGACGTGGGATTTCGTGCGTCTCGGGCCGACCCGCCGAGAACACCGTTACGTTGTCCGGCAGGCTGAGGCGGCGGGTTATCTGGCTTTGCGCGTCGTGGTTGCCGTAGATCAGGAACGCCGGGATCCCCGCTTCCCGCAGCTTGCCCATCTGCCTGACGAAGAACAGTCCCGTCTGATAGTCCCGCCAGTCGCCGTCGTAGAGATCGCCCGCGATGATCAGGAATTCTGCCTGGTCGTCGATCGTCCTCTCGATCAGGGCCTCGAATGCCTCGCGGGTGGCCGACCGAATCCGCTCGACCGCGCTACCTTGTTGGCCGGCCAGACCTCTCAGCGGGCTGTCGAGGTGGATGTCCGCCGCATGAACGAATCGGAACGATTGCATCAAGACAGCCGGGCCCCGTTGCTGCGATGACGGGATGCCCGGTTCCCGAACCGCGACGGCCGACTAGCCGGGATGGGATTTTGCCGAGTATGGCATGCCGCCCTAAGCGACGCAACCGCCCCTTCGAACACCGCTCCTTCGAACACCGCAGGCTTCGAGCGAAAATCGCGGTGAATCGTCATGCTCTGCCCTGATTCGATCGAAATGCGGGGATTTCGCCTGTTTGCTACTATCAGCGCGATGGCAGTGAAGCATCCGAGACTCGGAGCACCCCAGTTCGGCAAGGCTCGCGCTACAATGAGGCCCGAGACTGGTGCCGAGACAATGGAGACACCGTCGCAATCTTGGAGCTGGGCGGTAAGCGCTAGTCTTGCTGGTGTTGGACTGATTCTAGGAACGGTAGGCGGCGTATGGGCCGCAAGCTGGCAGATAACGGACGCTATCGGCGATACACGGAGAGAACTAAACGAGCAGATCGACACGGTCAGCCGGCGGATCGACACGGTCAACCAGCGGATCGACACAGTGAGCCGGGACGTGGCGGAAACCAAAGAGAGCGTGGCACGTATAGAGGGCCAGCTTAACGGGCTTCCGGACGCCATCGCCAAAGCGCTGGAAGGCTCAAGGCGCTGACTCCGAGCGAACCTGCACTAGGCCGTTACACTTCCGTTACCACCGTCCTTGGCAGCTTTCCTCGACAGCGCCCTTTCTGCCGCCGGTTGCAGGAGTCTGGGTGCGTCTCCGGGCGCTGCCTGAACAGGTGCTCTCCGCTACGGCGATCGAGGGGGTGGGTACGAAGTGCAAGCTTCTCCGATCCCACCCTTGAGTGGAAAGTGCTTGGACAGGTGCGGTGACTCTGGGTCAGAACATCCGTTCCGCAGGTCGCAAGGTCCCGAAGGAGCCGACATTCGCGATCGCCAGACCGATCCGGATCTGGTTGTCGCTGCGGGCGTTGCCGATCGAAAGCCGCCGAAGCTCGACGCTGAACCCGCAGCAGTCCGTGTTGTAGGTCAGTTGCGAGATCGAATACAGGAAGATTCCCTGCCGGTAGTCGTAGACGTTGTGCAACGATGCGTTCCAGCCGCGCCGGTTGTAGTCGCCGTACCGCACTCCCGTGAGGATCTGGTTGCTAGGCGGAGTGATCGCCTCCGGCACGCGCACTGCCCGGTGGCCTGCCATCGCATAGATCTTCGGGCTGATCTGCACGCCGGCGTCTGCGGTGGTATTCACGAGCCTGCCGCGGAGCGGATCGTAATCGTTCCGCCAGCGCAGGTTCCATCGCGGGCCCGGATAGAGCTTCAGGGACGTGGCGACGGGGGAGTAGTTGCGGGCTCCGGACAGGAACGCGAACGACGAGAAGTCCAGCGTCGACTGGAGGACATTCCGCGTGCCGGGGGCGATTGCGCCACCGAATTCCGGCTCGAAGTAGCGCCTCTGCCAGACCTCGAGGCTCGCGATCTCGCGAACGCGGCCGGTCGAGTCGTTCTTCGCGAAGAGCCGGTTGGTGACAGAGATCTCCGCTTCGTTCGTGTTGTGCACTAGGTCTCGCACGTCGAAACGGATCGCGCTGTCGAAGTTCTCGATTCCGCGCGTGTAGCGGTACCGGATCCGGGGCTCGATGACGTGCTTAACCCGGTCGCCCATCCATTTCGGAGCCCGGAAAATCCTCTCCACCGCGGGTGCCGCCACATCGACCGCGATCTCGCCCGTGCGGCGGTAGAGGTTCTGCCCCGCGAGGCCGTCCTGGGTGCGGCGCTGGCCGTAGGCCATGGCTCGCGCCCCGAGGGTAGGTGTGACCGTGAAGCCCTTCAGTCGAAACCTGCTCGAGATCCGGGGGAAGAACATTCCGCGCTGGACGAACCGGCGAGTCTGGAACTGACGCTGCGTGCGGCTGATCAGATCGAGGGATGAGTCGAAGCTGAGCCAAACAGGGAATCTCCTCGTTCCGATCTGCCGCTCGCGGCTATTGAACTCGATGCCCGGCAGCTTCCGGATCACGATGCTGTCGTCCCGCGCAACGCTCTGGAAGTGCTCGTTTCGCAGGAGCGAAGCATTGAACGAGAACGACGAGAAGCTCTTGGACAGGAATCCGATCGAACGGATCTGCGAGAAAACGGCCTCCTCGTAGGTCTGAGTGAACGCCTGGCGGAACTCCAGGGAGCTGAGGTATCTCAGGTCCGCCACGCCCCGCCAGCCATTACCGAGGGTCATCTGCCCCTTCATCGAGAAGGAGTTGCCGCTCTGCTTCTGCCGCGTGCCGTCGTCCGCCTCCCGGCCGCGGTCCCGGACATCGAAGAACACAGCGTCGAAATTGGAGTTCCGAGTGGGCCTGCCCCGGAAGCTGGCGCTGCTCGCGAAGCCGCGTGCCGTGTACAGTGTTCCGCCGAAGGTGGCGTCGAAGCTGCGGTTGATCGCCCAGTAGTATGACTGGCCGAGAATTCGCCCGAAGCGAGAGCTGTTGCCGATGGTCGGCGTCAGGAAGCCGCTCTGGCGCGGCATCCGCTTCAGCGACTTCTTGTAGTACGGCACGTACAGGATGGGAATCCCGCGCAGCCGAAGGACGCCGTTCCGTACGACCGCCACCTTCCCGGAGACGACTTCGGCCTTGGCTGACCGCAGCGTCCACCATGGGCTTGACGGATCGCAGTTGGTCACTCGGCCGTTGTGAATCGTGAAGTGCTGCCCGGCCTTGTGGACAATGCGAGCCTCGATTTGGAACGGGTTGTCGGTCGTGAGCAGGCGAGGACCGCCCTGGCTTGCCGACGAGGCTCTTCCCCTTGCCTCGTAGAAGGTGCCCAGTTCCGAGTGCAGGTTATAGGAGATCTTCTCGGCACGCAGGTCCTGTTCACCGTCCAGCGTCCGGTAGTGGACGTTCCCCTCGGCCTCGATGTCTCCGGCTTGCTCGTCAAAGCTCAGGCTGTTGGCCGTCACGACGATGCCTCGGTAGCGCAGTTCAACATCTCCGGTAGCGCGTCGCAGGGGCCCTTCCCTGGACTGCTCATCCGCGTAGATCTCCACCGCCGACCGCGCCGGACTCCCACGGGATGCGGCTTGTTCCGCACCAGACCCGACCGATTGCTGGCCCCTTGCGCCAGGCACGGCGCACCAAAGCAACAGCAGCCAGCAACAGTAGCGTCGGCTACTGGACACATCGTCCTCGCAAGGTGAGTCTACCCGGGCCTTCGTTGAGACGCTCGGCGGGCTGCCGGTGTTTCGGCCTCCGGAGGAGGGCCACCGTCGCGACCGGCCCGGGTTTGCCCGTCCTGCCGGTCGCTGGAACGAGTCGACTGGCGGCTTCGCCAGTGCACAGAGATGCCGGCCGCCGCGACGCTATAACGCGAATCCCCCTCGCTCGAGCACCGAGGCGGCGATCCTGTCCCGCGCGGCCGGCAGGTCCACCGGCATCGTTCCGACCAGGCTGTCGTACGCCTTGAACCCGCTATCGAGTTCCGCGCCAGTGCAGCAGCAGCCCAGGACCAGCCCACCCAAGTCCCTCAGCGATGCCATCGTCCGATACACCAGCACTAGCAGAATGTCTTCCATTACAGGGCTTTCGCCCCTCTCCCGCAGGCTCTCAGCTCTCAGCAGGCCGGATTCGGCCGCGTATGTGGCGGTGATCATGTCACCCAGCGCCGCCAGGATCTCCTGGCGCTTGACCAGAGACGAGCCGAATCGCCGTTTTGCCAGGCGCGCGGCCGCCAGCGTCCCACGCTTGGCCCGGCGCACCAGATCGCGCAGTCGCTCGGGAGAATGCGGCTCTGGCGGCTCGTCGTCCGGTGCGGGGCGGCGTCCCGGCGGGTCGGCCACGGCCATCAAGTCGAGCCTTCCTTGGGCCGCTCTCTTGAATAGCATCTCCGCGGCCAGCAGCCGGTTGATCTCGCTTGTCCCCTCGTAGATCCGGTTGATCCGGGAGTCGCGATAGCCCCGCTCGACTGCGTAGTCTTCGTGATAGCCGTAACCGCCATGGATCTGGACGGCCTCGTCGGCCACGTAATCCAGGGCCTCCGACATGTACAGCTTCGCGATCGAGCATTCGATCGCGTACTCCTCCACTGCCTTCAGGGCGATGCCGGGGGCCTCCGGATCCTCCCAGGACAGGCCAGCCAGGCGGGAGTCGATCATGCCGCACGTGCGGTAGGTCAGCGCCTCGCCGGCGAAGGCGAGGACCGCCATGTCGGCCAGTTTCTGCCGGATGGCGCCGAAGTCCCCGATCGGCTGGCCGAACGCCGTGCGGTTCTTGGCATACGTGGCCGCTTCCCCCATCAGGTCCTTCACGCCTCCGACGCAGGCGGCGGCGAGCTCGAGCCTGCCCAGGTTCAGCACGTTGAACGCAATCACATGGCCCCGGCCGACCTCCCCGAGGACGTTCTCGACCGGCACCTTCACGTTGTCGAGGTACAACGCGGTCGTCGAGCTCCCGCGAAGGCCCATCTTGCGCTCCTCCGCTCCCGGCTTGACGCCGTCCCAGCCGCGTTCGACGAGAAACGCGGTGAATTTCTCGCCGTCCACCTTGGCGAAGACCGTGTACAGGTCCGCCCAGCCTCCGTTCGAAATCCACATCTTCTGGCCGCTCAGGGTGTAGTGCTTGCCGTCCTCTGACAGCTCCGCCTTCGTCCGCGCTGCGAGCGCGTCGCTTCCTGCTTGCGGCTCGCTCAGGCAATAGGCGGCGAGCAACTCGCCGCGAACGAGCCTCGGCAGGTACTTTCGCTTCTGGTCCTCGGTGCCGAAGAATGCGATGGGGAGCGTGCCGATGCCGGCGTGCGCGCCGTACGTGGTCGAGAACGAGGCGTACTTGCCAAGGCTCTCCGCCGCCAGCATCTGCGTCGTGACGTCCATCGCGAGGCCTTCGAAGCGTTCCGGGATGAGAATTCCCAGCAGGCCCAGTTCGCCGCACTGTTCGATGAGACGGCGGGCCAGGCCGTCTTCCTTGCGTTCCATGTCCCCGATCCTCGGCAGGACCTCTTCCGCCATGAAGCGGTCCGTCGTGGACCGCACTTGGCTATGCGTCTCGTTGAAACCCTCCGGCGTGAGAACCTCCGAGGCCTTGCAATGCTGGATCAGGAAGCTGCCGCCGGCGGGCGCAGCGGTAGCGGGCGTTTCGGCCGTCGTCGTGGTGGACATCGGAATCCTTCCTGAATTGAGTCTAGCCGTTTGCCCGGAATACGTGGGTGGACCCATCCACCCATGGCGGCGGGACAGTCACTCGCTCAGGGAGAGTGCGTAGGCCTCCAAGGCGATCTGCTTCTGGATGTTCGCATTCTGAAGGCGTTCCAGCTCGTTCAAGGCGACGAGGGCCCGCTCAGTCCAGTCGAAGCTGACTCGGGACGCCAGTCGCCTCAGGTCCCTAGTGATATCGGTGTGTACGAGTCCAGTATCTACATGCAAGTGCAGGCGGAGCAGGTCCCGAAGCAGCGATGTCACCACTGCAGCGAGCTCGTCGATGCTCTCTGACGGCCTGCGCGCAAGCGTCTCGACCTCCCCGGAGAGCTGGGCGAACTTCCCGCTCGAGAGTGCCCCGCTGACGAGGGCGAGCATGGCCTGGCGGCGTCGCAGGAACTCTTCCTCGTCCAGGGAGAGCGCGACTCCCGGGCTGCCGCCGGACCAGGCGGCGATCCTGGCCGCGAGGTCCGGCTCCACGTCGCCGCGCGACCCGAGGAACGCCTCGACCTGCTCCCCCGTCAGGGCTGCGAAATAGAACGGGACCGATCGCGAGCGGATCGTGGCCGGCAGCAGGTAGGGGTTCTGCGAGGTCAGGACGATCGTCAGTTCCGGCGCCGGCTCTTCCAGGGTCTTCAGCAGGGCGTTGGCCGCTTCCGAACTGGCCCGGTCGGCCTCGTCCAGCAGGAACACCCGCCGGCGACCTTCCCCGGGCTTGAGCTTGGCGGCGCTTCGCAGGAGCCGCGCCTGCTCGATTCCGATCCTGCGCATCGGCCCGTCCGGCGGGAAGGTCAGGAAGTCGGAGTACGTCGAGATCACCAGCGGGGCTGCGTTGCGCTTCGCGGCAGGGAGCTTCCTGCGATCCTCGATCATCCGGCGGTATTCGGGCTGGGACAGGTCCGCCGCGAAGATCCGTTCGCACGTCGAACACTCGCCGCAGGGCGGGCCCGGGCGCGTCTCGCAGTTCAGACCGGCCGCCAGATGGCGCGCCAGCGTCGCCTTGCCGACGCCCCGGGGCCCGGCGAACAGGAGGGTCTGGGGCAGACGGTCTTCCTCCACCATGCGCCACAGGGCCGCGGCGATGCGGTCGTGTCCAATCAGCGTTGGAGCCGGCACGCGCTTCACCGCGGCAGGAGTCCGCGCTCCCGCAGGGAGGGTTCTACGATCCCGAAGATCTCTCGCGCCACGTCGTCCAAGGACCCTTCGCCATCCACCCTCCGCACCCGTTCGGGCTCCGACGCCCCGATGGCCGAGTAGCCGTCGCGCACGCGCTGGAAGAAGTCCCGCGGCATGGCCTCCATCCGGCTCTCGTCGGCCTCCTTGCCGTGGTTGCGGGCCCTGGCCCGGCCCAGCGCGGTCTCGGGTTCGAGGTCAAGCCACAACGTTAGGTCCGGGTGCGTGCCCTCGCAGGCGATCTCGGTGAGCCGCGAGACTGTCCCGGCTCCCAGCCCGCGCCCGTGGCCCTGGTAGGCCACCGTGGCGTCGTTGAATCGGTCGCAGAGAACCACCTTGCCGCAATCGAGTGCCGGCCGGATGACCTCCGTCACGTTCTGGGCGCGCGAGGCCACGTACAGGAGCAGTTCGGCCTTCGGGTCAATGTCAGCGTTCGCGGAATCGAGCAGCACGCCACGGATCAGCCGCCCGATTCGGGTGCCTCCGGGCTCCTGGGCGATCACAGGTTCGATACCCAGCGCCCGCAAGCGCTCTGCGAGGATTCGAATCTGGGAGGTCTTTCCGCAGCCGTCAATCCCCTCGAACGTGACGAAGAGTCCACGCTCCGCCAAGCTGTGAGTATATCGCCCCCGCCACCCCCGGGGTCAGGGCGCGGCGGTGATCGTCTCGAGCACTTCGACGGACCCCTCGGACGAGACCCGGAAGCGGGTGATGTCCCCGGACTGGCCAGACTCCAGGTATCCGGATCTTTCCGGCAAGTTCATGGCCTTCCCGGCGTTCGCCGTGGCCAGCCTCGTCGCGGACAGCACGGACAGCCCTGCGAACCGCATGGCGTGCTCGACTCCGCGATCCATGCTCAGGGCCGATCCGGCCAGCCGGCGGCTGCTCAGCAGCTCCACCCGCCTACTCGGCAGCAGTTCCACCTCCTGCTCGCCCAGCCGGTAGATGCCGGGCGGGCAGAGAGCCGGGGCGACGGCGTCGGTGACCAGGATGGACAGATCCGGCCCCTTGGCGCGGAGCGCGACCTTCGCGAACGCCGGGGGCAGGTGGATGCCGTCGACGATCAGTCCGGCATACAGCCGGTCGTCGGCGAGCTGGTGGACGATGTAATTGTCGTGCCGCGGCACTTCCAGGTGGGCGCCGTTCCCAAGATGCGTGCTCATCGTGGCCCCGGCGCTCACCGCGTCCGAGATCTGCGCGGCCGTGGCGTTCGTGTGTCCTATGGAGACCACGGTGCCCGCATTCCGGATGTGCTCGATCACCCTCGGCGTGCCGTCGTGTTCCGGGCTGAGCGTGACGAGCCGAATCCCCCCCTCCGCCGCATCCTGGAACCGCTCGAACTCGTCCACGCTGGGCGAGCGCACGTGGGCCCGGGGGTGCGCTCCCCTAGGGCCGTCCACTGGTGAGATCCAGGGCCCTTCCACGTGAAAGCCGAGCATGGCGTCGCCGTTCGCAAGCGTGCGCCTGGCGCGGGCAAGGTTGCGCAGCGAGCCCTTCATGTCATCGTGCGAGCCTGTGATCACGGTGGGATAGAAGCGGGCGACCCCCGTGGACCGCTGCACGTCGATTGACCGTTCGATCTCCTCCGGAGGCGAGTTCGGATCGTTGTAGTCCACGCCCGAGAAGCCGTTCACCTGGAGATCGATCCAGCCCGGCGAGAGGTACGCGTCGCTCGCTCTGTCAGCCTCTTCCACTTGTTCGATCTGGCCGTTGCTAATTTCGATGCGGATCGGCCGCTCGGTTCCGGGATGGATGCCGGTGACTGTCATGGAAGGCGCACCTGGGCGGCGGGGTGGTTCGTTCCGCGGAATGGGATGGATCCCCGTTGTTCCGGACAGGGGACTGAACATGCGGGCATCGCTGCTGTCCATTATGTGCCTCGCGAGAGTCCCTGCCCGGGGAACGATCTGCCGCTTGATCCCGTCCGGCGCCTTTGGTTGTATAGTGCCAATTGAGCGCGGCGACGCTCGCTGGCTTCGGGGCGGGCCAGGGGAGTCGCCGAAGGAGACAGTTCATGAGTTCCACAGGTTCATCGAGAAGGGCTTTTCTCGCGGGTGCGGCGGCGATGCCCGCAGCGGGGGCGGCGCCCGCCGCGTCGCGCGTGATCGGCGCCAACGACCGCATCAACATCGGCTTGATCGGCGCGGGCAGTAAGGGGCGAGGGCATCTCCGCCTGCTCCTCGGGCGCAGCAGCGAGAAAGGCGATGTGCGGATCGCTGCCGTGAGCGACGTGTACCGGAAGAGGCGCGAGGAAGCCCTCTCGATGTCCGGGCTGGACGGGAGCGAGGGATTCGTGGACTACCGCGAGCTGCTCGCGCGTCCGGAGATCGATGCCGTCTGGATATGCACCCCCGACCACTGGCACGCGACGATGGCCCTCGACGCGATCGAGGCAGGCAAGGACGTCTACCTCGAGAAGCCCATGACGTACACGATCGGAGAGGCGAGGCGGATCGCTGCCGCGGTGGAACGCACGGGCCGGGTGCTCCAGGTCGGGAGCCAGCATGTTTCCGACAGGCGCTACCACGAAGCCAGGAAGGTCATCCAGCAAGGATGGATCGGACCTGTCCTGTGGGCGCAGAACACGTACTGCCGGAATTCGCTGTACGGCGAATGGAATTACACCGTCGATCCCGAAGGCACACCGGAGGCCATCGACTGGGACCGCTTTCTCGGCACGGCCCCCGTCCGGCCGTTCAGCGCGGAGCGGTTCTTCCGCTGGCGCAAGTACTGGGACTATTCCGGCGGCATCGCCACGGACCTCTTCTACCACCGTCTCGCTCCGCTGCTGCTGATGATGGGCAAGCAGTTCCCGAGCCGGGTGAGTGGGCACGGCGGGATTTACGTCCATCGCGAGCGGGAGGTGCCGGACACCTACGCCACGCTGATCGAGTACCCGAGTCACTTCGTCAATCTCTCGGCCTCCATGGCTTCCTCTGCTGGCAACGCAGGGCTGCCGACCATGGTCTACGGTCACGAGGGGGCCATCTCGTTCCAGCCCGGGGCGATCGAGGTCAAGCCCGAGTACCAGTTCGCCGCGAAGTTCCGCGAGGCCACGGGACAGGACGTGCTCCGTGTCGAGGTGGACCAGGAGAGCATCAGCGCAGATCACGTCGCTGACTTCCTCGACTGCATGCGCACCAGGGCAAGGCCGGCGTTCGATGCTCACTTCGGCTACCAGGTCATGGTTGCCATACGCCTGGGAGTCGACTCTTACCGCAGCGGCCGGATGCTGGCTTTCGATCCCGATAGCGAGCGGCTCGTGCCCGCCGCCGACGAGCGGCCCGCCTACGAGGGCAACGGGAAGAACGTGGACGAGCCGCCGCGGAGACCGCCCAGGCGCCGTCCTGCGGCCTGAGAGCCCGGCCCTGCCGTCGGTTCCGCCGGCGGCAGGCACCGCCGGCTCTGCTAGGGTTTCTTGATGCTGTCCCGCTTGCTAGTCGCGCTGTGCCTGCTTTGGTCAGGCGTCTCCGCGCAAGAACCGCTCAACGTCCTGTTCATCGCGACGGACGACATGAACAACGACCTGGGCACCTACGGCCACCCGGTGGTCAAGACCCCCAATTTCGACCGCCTGGCCCGGCTCGGCATCCGGTTCGACCAGGCCTATTGCAACTACCCGGTATGCAATCCGAGCAGGGCTTCGCTGATGACGGGCCTGTATCCCGACCAGACCCAGGTGCGCAACAACGCCGTGCATTTCCGAACGCGGATTCCGGATGTCCGCACGCTCCCGCAGATGTTCCGTGACAACGGGTACTACGTGGCCCGGGTGGGCAAGATCTATCACTACGGCGTTCCAACGAATATCGGCGAGGACGGGCTGGACGATCCGGCCTCCTGGGAGGAGACCGTTAATCCTCGAGGGCGGGACAAATGGGAGGAGGATCGGATCTTTTCGATCGATCCGATCAATGGAAACCTAGGCGGCACGCTGAGCTGGATGGCGCAGGACGGGACCGACGAGGAGCAGACCGATGGCATCGGCACCACTGCGGCGATCGAGATCCTCGAAGAGGCCAGGGACAGACCCTTCTTCCTGGCGATGGGCTATTACCGTCCGCACACCCCGTACGTCGCTCCCAAGAAGTACTTCTTCCAGTACCCCATGCACCTGATCCGCCTTCCGGCCGAGCCGCTGGACGACTTGGTGGACATCCCGCCGGCCGCCTGGGTCGACCGGCCGTACCAACTCAACCTTCCGAAGAGGAAGCAGCGCGAGGCCATCCAGGCCTATTACGCCTCGATTAGTCTCGTGGACGCCCAGCTGGGCCGCCTGCTCGACGCCTTGGAGCGGCTCGAGCTGGTCCAAAGGACCGTGATCGTATTCTGGTCCGACCACGGTTACCACATGGGCGAGCACCGGCTCTGGCAGAAGACGACCCTGTTCGAGAATTCCGCGCGCGTGCCGTTCTTCATCGCCTCTCCGAAGCACCGTTCCACGGCCGGGCTGAGCACGAAGTCGCTTGCCGAGCTGGTCGACGTGTATCCGACACTGGCGGACCTTTGCGGGCTAGAGCCGCCCGATCACCTCATGGGAACCTCCCTCGTGCCAGTCCTCGAGAATCCGCTGCAGTCTGTCAGGGACTCCGCACTGACTACCTTCGACACCCATGACCGCGTGAATTCCAGACGTCCGCTCCGGCCGCGCACCGTAGGCCACACGGTCCGGACACAGCGCTGGCGCTATACCGAGTGGGGGCCGGACGGCCAGTACGGCGCGGAGCTGTACGACCACTGGAACGATCCCGGCGAGTACGTCAACCTCGCGTTGGCGCCGGGCGAGCGCAAGACCGTCGCTCGCTTGAAGAAACTGCTCCGGGACCGCGTCAGCCAGGCGAGCGAGCCACCGAGGCTCTAACGGCTCCCGATCCGGCCTGGCCTGTGGTACCTTGGCGGAACGTCTGGAGCCAGTCCATCCGAGCGAGCCCCATGCCGAAGACCTTGCCAACCCTCGACCGACGCGGCTTCCTAGCAGCGCTGGCCGCGTCCCCGCTACTCCCTGCTGCCTCCGGCGCCGAGCCGGGGTTTGTCCCGCTGTTCAACGGGGAGGACCTCTCGGGCTGGGAGGGCGATCCGTTCCTGTGGAAGGTTGAGGACGGAATGCTCATCGGCCGGTCTCCCGGAATCCGGTACAACGATTTCCTGACGACCGTGAGCGAGTATGCGGACTTCGTCCTCCGGTTCGAGGTGCACCTTCTCGGTGACAAGGGCAACAGCGGAGTGCAGATCCGTAGCCGCCGCGTTCCCGGCTCGATGGAGATGATCGGCTACCAGGCCGACATCGGACCCTCGTGGTGGGGCAACCTGTACGACGAGAGCAGACGGAGAGTAACGCTCGCGCAGCCCTCCGAGGCTACGGTCCGCCGGGCGCTGAAGCCGGACTCCTGGAACGACTACGAAGTCAGCGCGATCGGCAACCGGATCGTCCTCAAGCTCAACGATGTCGTCACTGTGGACTACACCGAGGAAGACGATTCCCTCGAGCAGAACGGGTTGATTGCCCTCCAGGTGCACTCGGGTCCGCCCTTGGAAGTGCGTTTCCGGAACATCCGGATTCAGGCGAAGTAGCGACAGCGGACCCAAGTGGCAGAGAGCCGCGCAGGGCGGTGTGCGTAGCGCGCTCCTACGTTCGCATTCGTCCGAGCCGCAGCGCCAGGTTGCCAATTAGTGGGAGCCGGTAGGTGTCGCCATGGTACGCCTTGTACGCCGCAAGGACTGCGGAAGCCAGCCAGGCGAGATGCAACGCCACCGAGTGCAAGCCGAGCGGGACTCCGGGCACCTGGAAGAGAAAGGAAACAGGGGTGGCCACCAACATGGCTAGTGCCAGCAGCAGGCACTGCCAGCTATGAAACCGGATCAAAGGCTTGGTGCGGTAGGGGTCTACTGCCAGGAACGCGATAGCGGGAATCACCGACAGGTAGGCCAGCGCCGCAAAGTGCCGCTCGGTCAGCCGAAACTCTCCGAGGTTCTCCCCTGCGACATCCCCGCCGGTCCCAGCCGAAGGAGGGACTGGCGTGCCGCAATGGCCGCAATAGCGTCCGCCCGTGATTTCGGTGCCGCAATTCGTGCAGTAGGGCATGCGGGAAACGACCGCGAGTCTCGTAGTATAAGCGGAGGAATGAAGGCCTTCGGACCACGGCTGCGGCCGCAAGGAAGGGCAGCTTGCCAGGCGGCGGTTGTCGCATTGCTGGCTGCTTCAACGGCAAGCACCACCGAAATAATCGCCCACCGGGGAGCGTCCTACGATGCCCCGGAGAATACTGTTCCCGCCGTTCAGCTGGGCTGGGAGCGCGGCGCAGATGCCGTCGAGATCGACGTTCACCGGACTGCCGACGGGCGGATCGTGGCGATCCATGACAAGGACCTGTCGCGCGTCGCCAGGCGGCCCGGGCTGGTCGCCGAGATGACCCTCGAGGCCCTCAGGACGCTGGATGTCGGCGCATGGAAGGGCGATCGCTGGAAGGGGACCCGCATACCGACACTCGAGGAGGTGCTCGAGACAGTCCCTCCCGGAAAGACGCTGGTCGTCGAGATCAAGTGCCCGAAGACAGTTCTCCCCGAACTGGAGCGGACTCTGGCCCGTGCTCCGAATGGGGGCCGGGTCACTCTGATCGCGTTCGACTACGAGACGATCTCGGAAGCGAAGCGGCGCATGCCGGAAACGCCGGCATTCTGGCTCTACGGGTTCTCGGCAGAGGACGCGGACCGGTACGGTATACGGGGCCCCGAGGATCTCCTCCGGCGGGTCCGGACGGCGAATCTGGACGGGCTCGATCTCCGCCACAACGGCCCTTGGGTGGGGGAACTCGCGAAGTCCCTGCGGGACATCGGCAAGGCGACGTACGTATACACCGTGAATGACCCGGTCCAGGCTCGCCGGCTGCGAGATCTTGGCGTCGCGGGCTTGACGACGGATCGGCCCGGTTTCCTGCGCGCGGCGCTCGAGAGCGAGTGAAGCTCGGCCGAGCAGCCTGGCCTATGCTGGAGGCTCGAACATGATGCGCTGGTTGCTGCCAAGGCTGGCATGTCTCGCCGTTGGAGTGGGCGTCACTTGGGTGTTCTTCATCAACTATTGCGACCTGATCTTTGCATGCGGCTGCCAGTCGCTGTGGGCAGGTGCCTCTTCCTCCTGCAACATCCACGCGCCGGCTCCGCCCCACTGCCCCTGGTGCCTTCACGACGGCGCCGTCGGCTGGTGGACGATGTGGGGCATTTGCCTCTCGCAAGCCGGCATCGCCCTCGGTCCGGGGAGATTCGGCAAATGGCGGGCCCTGGCCGTTCTCGCGGCATTTCCCGTGATCGGAGGCATCGCGGGCCTCGGGGCGGGCCTTTATACGGGTTACTTCTAGCTGCGCGTTACCGCTGCCGCTTCGCCGAGCCCGCTGTGTGCGAACCCGGGGCCTTGGATGAGTCTCAGGTCATACTCTCGCCGGCACCACGTACGGTGCCCGGTAGCGACGGGAGAGCAATTCATTCGCGAGGCCGTTGCCCACGAACAGGCCGGTCGAAGGTTCGATGTGCAATTGCTGCCTGCAGCGGTAGCTGATGTTCGCCAGATGGCATAGCTCTGCCGCCGCGGCACCGATTCGGATATCCGCATTGAGCGCGTAGCGGTTCCTCGAGCGAACCGCTTCGACGAAGTTCGTCATGTGCGGCACCGGGTCCCAGATCCGTTCCTCCTGGCGCTTCACGTCGTGCGTCCGCTCCCTCTCGTCGCCCATGTAGACCTGGAATCCGCGCGGGTCCACTACCATGTAGCCCCGGTCGCCGAAGAAGATGTTCCCGGTGTAGCTGCTCCCCTCGAGCGGCGCCCCGCCCTCGTTCGGGCTGGAGAGATTGCGGACATCGAAGACGATCTCTGATTCGTCGAACCGGAAGTGGGCCTGCTGGGTGTTAGGCGTCTCCTGATCGTCCTGCCACACGAACTTGCCGCCGCTGGACGAGACCGACCGCGGCTTCGCGTACTCGCCCAGTCCCCACCTGCAGATGTCCATCTCGTGGACGCCCTGGTTGCCGATGTCCCCGTTCCCCGTGTCCCAGAACCAGTGCCAGTTGTACGCGAACCGGTTCTTGGAGTACGGCCGCATAGGCGCAGGTCCCAGAAACCGGTCCCAGTCCAGTCCTGCCGGGACAGCCTCTTGCGGCGTGTGGCCGATCGATTTCCGGCGGCGGAAGCACAGGCCGCGCGCCATGTAGAGCTTCCCGATCGCCCCTTCCCGCAGCATCTGCATCGCCATCCGCTTGTGACCGATCGACCGGCTCTGCGACCCGACCTGGACCATCCGCCGGTACTTGCGGGCCGCCTGAATCATCTGCTCGCCTTCGAAGGCGTTATGGCTGGCGGGTTTTTCCACGTACACGTCCTTGCCCGCCTGGCAGGCCCAGACCGTAGCGAGCGCGTGCCAGTGGTTCGGGGTCGCGACTGATACGGCGTGCACCTCGCCGTCCTCGAGCAGTTCCCGTATGTCGGAGTATTCCTTCGGGTCGTGGCCCTGCGCCTTGCGGACGATGGCCGAAGCGCGCTCGCGCGCCTCTTGGTTGACGTCGCAGATCGCAGCCAGCCGGGTGCCGGGCACTTCCGAGAAGTACTGCAGGTGGCCGCGGCCCCTGCCCCCTGTTCCGATCACGGCCAGATTCACCCGGTCGTTGGCACCCAGCACTGGGAACGCGCGGGTCGCCACGACAGCGGCGGCGCCCTTCAGCACCAGTCTCCGGTTCTGTTGATCCATGCGGTTCAGACTACTACACCGGAACGGGGGCGGGAGCGTGTGATAGTTTCGGGTCTTGCCCCGCGCTGGTCCCGCCATTGGATGGATGCTCGCACTCGCCGCCGTCGCGGGCGCGTCCGGGCCGCCTGACTCGGAACGAGTCGCGAATTTCCTGCGGGCTTCTGGCCGTCTGGAATCGGACTTGCGGGCGCTTTGCGACGGCATCGGGCCCAGGATGGCCGGCACCGACGGGATGCGCCGGGCGCTGGAGTGGGCCAGGCGGTCTTTCGAGGACGCCGGGCTCGCTGGCGTCCGCCTCGAGCCGGTGACCATGCCCCTGCGTTGGGCGGAGGTCGGGACCCATATCGAAGTCCTGGAGCCGTCCCGATTCTCCGTCCGGGCGTCTTCCTCCGGGCTGTCGCCCGCGATCCCGGAAGCCACCGAGGCCGAACTTGTGCACGGCGGCAAGGGCCGGCCCGGATTCATCACCGCCACACCCGGGCGGTTCCAGGGCAAGGCGCTGCTGGTGGTTCTCGACGAGGCGACTTCATTCGAGGAGCTCGGTGTCGAGCAGCGAGATGCCGTAATCGCAATGCGCGAGGCTTCCGAGGCAGGGGCGCTCGCCGTGCTGTTCGTGTCCACGCGGCCGAACGGCCTGATGTACCGCCACGTCAACAGCATCTCCGGACGACTTGACCCGATCCCTTCCGCGATCCTGGCAAGGGAGGACGGCCTGCGTCTGGCGCGGACGCTCCAGACCGGGGATCGCCCGAGGATTCGCATCCGGATGCGGAATCGGATCGGCGGGAGCTATCGGACAGCCAACGTCATTGGCGAGATCCCCGGCACCGACCTAGCCTCCGAGGTGGTCCTGCTCGGGGCCCACCTCGACTCCTGGGACATGGGAACCGGCTGCCAGGATAACGCGGTGAACGTCGCGCTGGTACTGAACGTGGCGCGAGCGATTGCGGATTCCGGCGGCCGTCCCCGGCGCACGCTCCGTTTCGTCCTGTTCGGCGGCGAGGAACTAGGCCTCTTCGGCTCCAGGGCATATGTCGAAGCCCACCGGGACGAGCTTGACCGTCACGTCGCGGCGATCATCCACGACATGGGCGACGGGCCGCTCACGGGATACTCGGTGGGAGGGCGCCGGGAACTCCTGCCGACCCTCGAGCGGGTGCTCGAGACGCATGACAGGGCCCGCCAGTTCCGACATACCGACGACCCGTATTACTTCAGCGACAATTTCCCGTTCATGCTGCACGGAGTGCCGTCGCTATTCGGCGTCCAGGACACGTCAGGGTTCTTCCTCACCTACCACTCGGAGGCTGACACCTACGACAAGGTGGATGTCGAAACCCTGGCCGATTCGTCGGTCGCCGCCGCAGCCGCGCTGCTCGGCATTGCGGACCTGCCCGATCGGTTCGGCGCTCGCCTGGACCGGAGCCGGGTCCTCGCGTGGGCCCGTCGCCAGAGGCTCGTCCGGCACCTGGAGTTCCTCGGAGTCTGGGAGGACTGGCGACCGGCGGCCCAAGCGCCCGCCAGTGGAGCGAGGTGACGTGTCGGCCGGCTTGCTAGGTTGAGGCCATGCCGTTTCCGCTCGCTCCCCAGCCGGGGCTCGCGCTTCCGGGCAGCGACGAGGTGGATCGAAGGCGCGCCTACATGCGGGACCTGGTCGACAACCTGGCCGTGCTGGAGGAATCCCTCAAGCAGGGAGGCGGCGTCTCGCGCATCGAGAAGCAGCGGGCTGCCGGCAAGATGCTCGCCCGGGAGCGGATCGCCGCGTTGCTGGACGACGGCACCGAGTTCCTAGAACTCGGGCTGCTGGTCGCGCACGACCTCTACGACGGCATGGCTCCGGCAGCCGGGGTGGTCACTGGCATCGGGCAGGTCGGCGGCCGGCCCGTCGCAGTGATGGCCAATGACGCAACCGTGAAGGCCGGAACCTGGTTTCCCGAGACTGTGGCCAAGATACTGCGGATCCAGGAGGCGGCGATGCGCTGCCGGATCCCCATCGTGTACCTGGTCGATTCGGCCGGGATCTTCCTTCCGATGCAGCAAGGCACGTTCCCGGGCAAGTACGGAGGAGCTCGCATCTTCTACAACTGCTCGCGTATGAGGCGCCAGCTCGGAGTCCCGCAGTTCTCGGCCGTGATGGGTCCGTGCATTGCCGGCGGAGCCTACCTGCCCGCCCTCAGTGACGTGATCGTGATGGTCGAGGGAACCAGCTTCATGGGCCTTGGCGGGCCGAATCTGGTGCGGGGCGCGACCGGCCAGCGCGTGGAAGCCGAGGCCCTGGGCGGAGCCGCCCTGCACACCGGCGTTAGCGGCGTGGCCCACTACCGGGTACCCGACGAGGACGAGTGCATCGTGCGTCTGCGCACCCTTCTGCTGGACCTGCCCCGTGCCCCGGACTGCCCCTGCGAGCCCCGGCCCCCTGACATTCCCGATGGCATCGAGGGAGTGCTCCCCGCCGACCGGCGGCTTGCCTACGACATCCACGAGGTCGTGCGGAGGGTCGTCGACCGGGAGGGCTGCGTGGAATTCATGGGAGACTACGCGCCGGAGATCCTTTGCGCCAACGCCAGGATCGAAGGCTGGCCCGTGGGATTGATTGCCAACAGGCGGGGCCTGTTCCAGGCGAAGGGCCGGACGAGGATCGGAGCGATCCTGTATGCCGAAACGGCCCGCAAGGCGACCGAGTTCGTCGAGAAGTGCGACCGCCAGGGCCACCCGCTCGTCTACCTTCAGGACGTGACCGGCTTCATGGTCGGGCCAGACGCCGAGATGGCGGGCATCATCCGGGAGGGCGCCCGAATGGTCGAGACCATGGCGACAGCCGGGGTCGCGAAAGTCGTTGTCACCCTTCGCCATGCCAGCGGAGCCGGCTACTACGCGATGGCGGGCCAGGGATTCGACCCTGACTTCATCCTGAGCTGGCCCTCCGCGCGGGTCGGAGTGATGGAAGGTGAGTCCGCCGTGCAGGCTCTGTTCGGGGCGGAACTCGCCAGGCTGGAAGCTGGTGGGGACACGGTCCCCGATGAACTCCGTGAAGCAATGGAGTCGACCCGCCAGGAGTACGAGCGGACCCTTGATGCCAAGTGGTGCGCGGCCCGCGGGCACGTTGATGCGATCATCCCTCCGCAAGGCACGCGCCCCGCGATCGCGGCCTGCTTGCGGGCGGCTCGCGCCGAAGGTTATGCGCGGCGGCCCGGTGCTTCCCCGCAGTTCCAGCATTCCTTGTAACCGTGCGTCCGGCCGATGGGTCAATCCTCAAGAGGGCTTGGTGCGACAATCGGAACAGGGTCCCATGGGATTGCGATCCAGTTGGGTAGTGGGGTTGGCCTTCGCGGCCGGCGTGCCCGGGTCGCTGCTGGCCGCGCCCGACCACGAGGGATCCGTCGCTGCCTGCGGCACGCCCCGCAGCGTGCAGGAGACGCTATTCCTGCATCAGCAGCGGCTGAGGTCCGAGGAGGAGCCCGTCCGCTCGAAGGCCGATGCGACGAGGACCGCCCAGGGTGGCTGGGAGCAGTTCCTCCGCCTGCCCGAGGCTCCCCGCCAGCAGGAATCTGGCCCGCGGCTGCAGCCGGTGAGCGCCGGCGAGATCGCCCTGATCGAAGCGTCCCCCGGGCTCGTGCTCGCCCCGAATCCGGTCGACCTGTCTGGCAGGAGGGTGACCATCACTCCGCGCCCGTTCGGGTACACCGTCGCTGGAAGCGCCCTCCCGCCCGGTGCCTATGTTGGGCAGACCGGTATCCCCGTCGACTTGGAGGATGACGACTTCGCAGTGATCGAGCTGCCGTTCGCGTTCCCCTACTACGGCGAGGAGCACACCCGCGGCTTCGTGCATTCCGACGGGAACTTCTCCTTCGTCTACCCGGAATGGAGCCGGCTGGACCGGAACTACTCACGGGCTGCGGGAGGCCCTCCCCGGATCACGCCGCTGTTCCAGGACCTAGACCCGAGCGAGGGGGGGCAGGTTCTCGTGTCGGTCCAGGGCGGCAGCCTGACCGTGACCTGGCATGAGGTGCCCCTGTGGGCGGAGTTCGGCCTCGGCGACCGCCAGACGATACAGATGACGCTGTTTGCCGACGGGCGGATCGAATTCCGCTACGGCGACCTCAACACCCCGCACGGCGTGGTCGGGATTTTCCCCGGCGAAGCGAACCGCGAGGCCGTTTCGGTGGACATGAGCAGGGCAGTTCCCACGACCGTCGCGGGCCAGCCCATCATTGCGGAGGTGTTCTCGGACAAGGACGGCATTGACGAGTTCGCCGTGGTGCAGGAGTTCTACCGCCACCATGACGATGCGTATGATTCCCTGATCCTGTTCAACGACTTCGACATCAATGCCAGCGGCGCCTCGCTGGCTCACGCCTGGCCCGTCCGCAACCACGTCGAGGGGACGGGCGAGGCGATCTTGGATTACGGGCCGTACTTCGGATCTGAGCGGAGACTGGCCGCGTTCGTCAACATGGGAGCGATCACCGATTATCCAGTCAGCCCGCTTGCCCCGATACCGGCGCTGCCGCATTCGTCGCTGCTCACGATCCTTGCCCACGAGCTTGCGCACCGCTACCTCGCCTACGCGCCTTGGAAGGACCCGGCGACCGGGATGGATACTAACGCACTGCTCGGACGCCAGCTCGCGCATTGGAGCTTCTATTTCAATTCCGGCGCTTCCGTGGTCGAGGGAAACGCGATTCGCGACAACGGGCCCGATGCTTCCCCGCGGTTCGAGACCGTCGGCGCGACGCAGGGCTACAGCCAGCTGGACAGGTACTTCATGGGTTTCGTTGATCCGGCCCAGGTCGGCGCGACATTTCTGGTCGCGAATGCTAGCGGGGGCCGCAACTTCGGGAACGCTGCCAGGTCCCCCGAGGTCGGAGTCCAGTTCGACGGCACGCGCAAGGAGGTTCGGATCGAGGACATCATCGCTGCCGCCGGGGAGCGCAGGCCCGACTGGACCGTTTCGCAACGGCACTTCCGGTACGGATTCGCGCTGCTCGTGGAAGACGCGAACTCGCCCGACCCGGTCTCTCTCCGGAAGCTGAACACGCTGCGGGCGAATTGGCGGGCGTACGCTGCGGCGCAGCTGGCCGGCGCTGCCACGACAGCCACCGAACTGGTGAACATGCTGCACCTCTCCACCTTCCCTGCGGGAGGGGTGATAGCAGGCGGCGGCGGCACGGCCAGGGTCACGATCGCGGAACCTCGCGCTACCGACCTGAGGGTCTCGCTGGAGATGGAGGAGCCCCTCGCGACAGTGCCCAGGACCGTCGTCATACCGGCCGGCGAGGTCTTCGCCGAATTCCGGATCTCCGGATTGGAGCCGGGCGTTTCCAACCTCACGGCCCGGGCCAGCGAAGCCGGCTACGATACCGCGGTCACCCGGCTCAACGTCAGGGAGGGCCTGGCAGGCCTGGAGCTGCTTGCCTTCCACCGACGGACCGTGTTCGGCGTGGCCGGAGCGGAGGCGGCCGAGCCCCTCTCCTACCGGGTAGTTGACGAGAACCGAGTGCCCTACTCCGGAATCACCCTGCAATTCGAGTCCAGCGTCTCCGGTGCCGCGTCGATTCCCGATGCCGTAACGGACTTCGACGGCCGGGCCGAGTTCGACTGGACCCTGGCCGACCAGCCGGGTGGCCAGCTGCTCAAGGCAACGGTGAAGGGAGAGCCGAGCGCTTTCGCAGTGACCTCGGCCGCAGTTGCGGACCAGGAACCGTCCATAGTCGCCACCGATATCGTGAACGCCGCGAGCGGCGAGTCAGCCGTTTCGGGGCGAGGGCTTGCTCCCGGCAGTCTCGTCACGATCCACGGCGCCGGACTGGCGACGCAGCCGAGAGAGGCGGACACGCTGCTCGTATTCGGGAATCCCTCCCTCCCCTACACCCTGGGCGGAACCTGGGTCCAGGTGGGAGGGGCCCCCGCGCCGATTGTTTCCGTTTCGCCCGCTCACGTCACGTTCCAAATGCCCTACGCACTGCAACCGGGCACGACCGACGTCGTGGTGTCGACCTATTACGGGCGTAGCGAGTTCCGTCAGATTCCCGTCACCGCAGTCCAGCCTGGAATCTTCCCTGACCGGGTGGGGAAGCTCCCTTCGGCGACGCTTGTCAGGCCGGGGCCCGGCAGCGGCCAGTCTGAGGGGGGCGCGGGCCTGTTCGCCTATGCCACGGGACTCGGAGCCGTGACGCCGGCAGTACGGCCCGGCCGCGCGAGCCAGTCGCTGCCGCCGAGCCGCGTAGTCGCGAGGACCGAAGCATGGGTGGACGGCAGGGAAGCGGTTGTCCAAGCCAGCACCCTGGCGCTGTACGAAGCCGGGGTCTACGAAGTGGTCATCGAGGTTCCCGAGGGCCTCGAGGCGGGCAAGCACACCCTCTGGCTCGCGGTTGACGGCGTCACGAGCAACACGGTGGAGTTCGAGTGGCGGTTACCTGGCAGTCCCTCGGTTGCGCTGCCGTTTCTGCCCCGGGTTCCGTGAGGCCTTGGTGCCGTTGACCTGCGGCGCGGAGCGGGTAGCCCCCTCGCGCGGTCGGGTCGAAACGAGAATCGCAGTTCGGCCGGGAGGTCTCCTTGGGCCATGCTTGGCCCGCCGGGCGCGCCGGAGGCCTTGATCGAGCAGCGTTCGAAACGCCAGTACACTCGAAACATGCAGGGGCCAGCAATCCGATGGTCCCTGATGGGACTCGCGCTTCTCGCGCTGGTTCTCGTACCGTTTGCGCTTGCGGAGAAGTCATTCCAGGCATTGGTCGAGAGCTGGCTGAGCGTCAGCTCCGGGCTCCTGGCCGTCGGCATCTCCGTGCCCGTCCTGCTGGCGCTGGACGTGATCCTCCCGGTACCGTCGACTGTCGTCGCGACTGCGTCGGGCATGCTGCTCGGATTCGGGCGGGGCGCGGCCGTGACCTGGGTTGGACTCCAGGCGGGCGCTGCGGTGGGCTACTTCGTCGGGCGGTCGGTCGGCATGCCGGCTGGGAAGCGCTTTGTCGGTCCGGCCGAGTTCGGGCGAGCCGAGCGGTCGCATCGCCGCTGGGGCGGTCTGTCGCTGATCGCCTGCCGCGCCGTGCCGGTGCTCGCGGAGAGTTCCGTCATCCTGGCCGGGGCCGTCAGGATGCCGTTCCGGCGATTCTGCTGGCTGACCGGACTTGCCAACGCCGCCATCGCGGTAGTCTATGCGTCCGTCGGCGCTTTCGCGCTCGAAGTGCGGGCGTTCTTGCTGGCCTTCGCCGCATCCATCGCCCTGCCGGGACTCGCAATGGGCCTGTATCGCGTCAGCGAGATGAGGAGCGGAGCACGCCGAGCCCGTTCGAGAGGTCTGGTTCGGGGCGAAGGCGCAGAGGTACCGTGATGCCCCGGAATGCAGTCCAGCCCTCGGGAGTCCTCACCCTGACGACCGATTTCGGTATCGCCGATCACTATGCCGGCTCCATGAGAGGGGCTGTGGCGTCGGTCGCGCCGCAAGTGAGGGTCATGGACATCAGCCACGATGTCCCGCGGTTCAGTGTTGCCGAGGGGGCCTTCGCGATCGCCCAGGCTTATGACTACTATCCGCAGGGGACGGTCCATGTCGTAGTCGTCGACCCCGGCGTCGGGACAGCTCGCCGCCCGCTCGCGGCGATGGCCGGCGGGCACTGGTTCGTTGCGCCCGATAACGGCGTGCTATCCCAGGTGTTCGAGAAGGCGGGCGGGTTCGAGGCCCGGGTCATCGACGCCCGGCACGGTCTCGGAAGACTGAGCCAGACGTTCCACGGCAGGGACCTGTTCGCGCCGTCCGGGGCGCGGCTGGCAGACGGCCTCCCGTTCGAGGAGATCGGCCCTTTGGTGTCCGACCCGGTGCTGCTTCCTCCCGTCGCCGTGACGGAAAGCCAGGGCCGCGTGCTGCACGTTGACTCGTTCGGCAACGTCGTGACCAGCTTCCTGCCCGTTGATCTTCCCGGCGGAGGAGCACTTGTGGTCCGAGGGCAGGCCGTGTCCGCGCGGGCCGAGTCCTATGCGGCCGTGCCCGCCAACCGCCTGTTCCTCATTAAAGGCAGTTCGGGCTATATCGAGATTTCCCTGAACCGGGGATCTGCGGCGCAGCGCTTGAGCGCTCGAGCCGGCGACAGTGTGACGGCGATCCAAGATGGAGGCCGGCAGCCTCCGGAAGGTTCCGGTCAGTCCGCCAAGGAAGTCTCGTAGTCGCGTTCCCTGTTGTTCAGGTACCTGTAAGGGTTCACGCTGAGTCCGTCGTAGCGGACTTCGTAGTGGAGGTGCTTTCCGGTCGTGCGTCCCGACCGCCCCACCAAGCCAATGACCTCTCCACGCCGCACGGACTGGCCGGGCCAGACAAAGTGCTCCTTGAGGTGCCCGTAGACCGTCCTGAACCCGCTTCCTCCGTGCGTGATCTTCACGCAGTGCCCCAAGGCTCCCTCCCATGCGGCTGATAGCACGTAGCCGTCCGCGGACGCTACCACGGGGGTTCCGTACGGGACGCTGATGTCTATGCCGGGATGAAAGGATCCCTTGCCGTTGATCGGGTCGGTCCGCATGCCGTAGCCGCTTGTGATGTGCCCCCTGACCGGCCACACGGACGGGGTTGTGTTCGCCAGCAGCGCCTGCATCGGAGAGTCCGGCCGAGACTCTGCCAGGGCTTCCCGGATGAGATCGTACTGGCTGAGCGAGGCGTAGAACGCGGGCTGCACCTCCGATCCGTAGGCGGCTTCGACTGACGCGCTCTCGCGCCGCAATCCGTAGGCAATCGAGACCTGATAGGCCATATCGGACAGGGATTCCAGCTGGTGCTCCCTTTCGTCAGCGGTCATCTGAAGGGTTTCGAACCCGACCTGAAGCGACTCGTTCGCTGCATGAAGGGACGCATTCCGCGATGCCTGGCGGCCTACGCTTGCGCCCAGCCCCACCAAGGTGATTGCGACGAGCAGCGCGGCTGCGGCCGTTCCATGCAGCGCCCAGCGTGGCACGCGGACCCGCATGATGCGACCGTGGACCGGATGCGCGATGATGACTAGGAAATGATTGCCCCGCATAAGGGATCCGGAGTCAGGATTACCGTCTCGCCTAGCGACACGAACCGCGCTGGACCCCTAGACCGGGTCGAATGCGCACCTTCCCCTGAATATGCTCGGATTATATCGACCCAGCGGCGGCACGTCAACCCCGTGCCTTAAGATTGGACGGAATTGCCGGATTCTTCGAAGGCGGGCGCGGGCGCCGCAGGTTCGGATACCGAGGGTCGACTGATCGCTGCGATCGAGGATCTCTGGAAGGACCGCAGCAATTCCTTCGTCAAGCTGGCGGGAGGTGACGACTGTGCGGTGCTGGGCCTTGCCGACACGGGCGACGACCTGCTGCTCACTACCGACCAGGTCGTCCAGGGCCGGCATTTCCTGCGCTCGAAGCACCCACCCGATGCAGTCGGACGCAAGGCACTGGTGCGCTCCCTGAGCGACATTGCTGCCATGGGCGGCCGCCCTGCCTGCCTGCTGCAGACGGTGTGCCTACCCTCGTGGGCGCTAGGCGAGTGGCACGAGGCATTTCAGCGCGGCATGCGCGAGGCGGCGGACGAGGCGGGCGCCGGCGAACTCGTCCTGGGAGGAGGCGACGTTGCAGGCGGGGACCGATTCGTCGCGACAGCGACTGTCGTCGGGCGGATCGAGCGTGGCACGGCGCTGCGCAGGGACGGCGCTCGGCCCGGCGATGCCGTTTGGGTCTCCGGCGCCCTCGGCGGAGCGGGCATGGGTCTGGCCATGGTGCTTGGGACAGGCAAGCCGGACTGGAGCCATCCCGCGGTGCGACGCCACTGCGCACCCACGGCGCGCCTCCAGCTCGGCAGGATCCTGCGTGCAATCCCGGCTACTGCAGCGATTGACCTCAGCGACGGCCTCGCGATCGACGCCAACCGGCTCGCCGCGGCAAGCGGCGTTTCAGTCATCCTCGACCCAGGCTGCTTGCCGTTATTCCCGGGGGCCAGGCAGGAGGACGCGATCACGTCCGGGGAGGAGCATGAATTGCTGTTTACCCTCCCTGCCGGGGCCGTGCTGCCCGAGCATGCCCAGGCGACCGTGATCGGGCGGATTGAGGCCGGAAAGGGAGCCTGGCTGGAAGCCGGCAAGGAATGCGTGCCCCTGCCCGCCGAGGGCTTCTCGCACTTCTAGGCTGATTCCCCTCGATGTGCCGAGCGGGACCGCGTGGCAGGTTTCCGGTACGCACGGAGGGTCAGATGAGTCCTGCCTTCCTAGGAATCGCTCACGCGCCTAGCCGCGCCCATGGCGCATACTATGAGTCAGCGTGGGACCGTCGGCATTCGCGCACGGGCCCGTCATGCCCGGGATGCACAAGGTTCTCGGCCCTGCCAATTCGCGCCCGCTGAACCCCGGAAGCGTGCTTGCTCCGACGCAAGCGGTCCCGGACATCCGCGGCTTCGGGCCGTCTCTTTCGAACTTAAGTCAACGGCTGGCCGGCTGGGTGTCCGCCAAGGTCTCCCGCGGCCCGGGTGGCCCGCGTCCTTGCTGCATCAGCGCCCTTTCGTTGGAGGAACAGGGAACTGCCCGGCCTTGAACATTGCCCCAGTTGTCGCGGCAGCGCCCTGCAACCGGGCCGGGCCGGCCGCACGCTCGCAGGCCTGGCCTCGCGCATCCCCGTCTCCTCCCTGCTCGCGCTTCTGGTCTGCCTCGGCGGTTCCGCCGGGACCGCAGCCGGACTGACGGAACAGGAGGCGCTGCGCCTGCTCCGAGACAGCCCGTACTATCGCGAGCTGCAGGCTCGTGTGGAAGTCGTACGGGCCGTCAACCAGAGGGAAACGCTCTATCCGAGCCCAACGGCGAGTATGGCGGTCGAGGGCGCGGGCCGGACTGAATTCTACGTTGTCGAGCAACCGCTGGCGATCAACGGGAGGCGAAACCTGCTGCGAAAGGCCGGGGAGTTGTCGGCTGCAGCCGAGGAGGCCAGGGCAGAGCACCAGCTGCACCAAATCGAGGCCGCGCTGCGGGAGGCATTTCACCGGCTTGCCTTCGAGCAGCGAAGGGAAGGGGCGATCCGCAGCGCGATCGGCGAGATGGAGGGCGTAGGCCGGCTGCTGCGCGAGCGCGAAGATGCCGGCGAGGGATCCAGGCTCGACCGCCTCTGGGCGGAACAGCGGGTCGCGGAGCTCCGAATCGAGCGTGCCCGTGCCGAGGCTGCGATCGCGGAATCGCAGGCCCGCCTGGCGTCGTACCTTCCCGACGGGACCGACCCCGCCGGTCTGGTTGCGCGCGGAGCGCTCGAACCGACGCATCCCCTGCCGGACTTGCAGGATGCAGTGGCCCAGGCGCTGCTGGCGCGAGCCGACGTGCGAGTCGAGAAGGGGCGGCTCGAGGAACTCGCAGTTCGGGAGCGCGCTGCCCAGCGCCTGCGCGTGCCCGAGCCGGTCGTGTCCGGCGGCTTGAAGCGGGCGGACATCGGGATGCGCGTGGCGTCCGGACCTGTCGTGTCGGTAGCCGTCGGAATCCCCGTGTTCGGCAAGAGCGATGCCGAGAGGAAGATCGTGCAGGCCGAAGCCGCCGCGGCCAGGGCCCGCAGCGAGACCCTCGAGCGCCAGATCCTTGCGGAAGTGCGTGCGGCGCACTCCTCGCTTCGGATTCGCCGCGCGATCGCCGAAACCCACCGGGCCGAGGCTCTCCGCCCGGCCGAGGAGATCCGGCGGATCGCGAACGTGGCCTACAGCGAGGGCGAGGCGGGAATCCTCGAGCTCGTCGAGGCTTATCGCGTCCTGCACTCTGCGGAACTCCGTCTCGTCGATCTGGAACAGGACGCGAAGCTCGCGGAAGTCCGATTCGACTTGGTGGTTGCGAGGGACTTGCTGCCATGACCCTTCGAGCTGCGGTCGCGGCCGCCCTGGCTCTGGGTTGCTCGGAGGCGCCGCCTCCAGCCGCGCCCGAGGCCAGCCACGAGGAGTCCAGTCCGATCGCGGTGACGAGGTGGACGGCCCGGACCGAGCTGTTCATGGAATACGATCCGCTCGAGGCCGGTCAGAACTCGCGGTTTGCCATCCACCTCACGGACCTGGCTTCATTCCGGCCCGTATCGGAAGGTCGCGTCATCGTCACCCTCGACTACGGAGACAGCGCCGAGGAATTCGCGACCGACAAGCCGGGCCGCCCGGGCATCTTCGGGGTTGATGTGACGCCGGCCCGGCCCGGAAGCCCGTCGATGAGTGTCGCCCTCCATTCGGCCGCCTTCGAGGACCGTCACATTCTGGGGACCGCTGAGGTTCGGCGCCGCGGCTCCGGGCAGGAGGAGCCGCCGGCGGGGGATGAGGCCGGGCCGGGGATCGCCTATCTCAAGGAACAGCAGTGGGCAATGGATTTCGCGACGACCGTTGTCGTGCCGGAGGCAATCCGCGAAAGCGTTGTCATTCCGGCGGTCGTCGAAGTGCGGCCCGGCGGCCGGACCATTCTTCGGGCACCGGTCGCGGGTCGTCTGCTCGCATCGCCCGAGCCCCCAGGGCTCGGGGACCGGATCGATGAGGACACGGAACTGTGGGCCGTGGCACCCTTGCCGGAAGACCCTCTGGACCGGGCTTCGCTGCAAGCCGCGCTGGACCGGGCCGAGGTGGAGCTGGAAACCGCTCGACGGGACCGGCAGCGGGCCGAGCGACTGGTCGAGGCCGGCGCCGTTCCGAACCGTCGGCTGGAGGACGCACGTGCCCGCGAGAAGCTTGCGGTCACGCAGCTGGGCGCCGCCAAGTCACAGATGGATCGCTACCAAGCCAGCCGCCAGGCAGACCCGTTCAGTCCCGGCCGGACAGCCCACGCGGTGCGTTCCCACATCGCGGGAATCGTGACCCGCGTCTTCGCTAGCAGCGGCGCACTGGTCGAAGACGGGGAAGCGCTCCTCGAGGTAGCCGACATAGCGACGGTGCACGTCTCCGGCGCAGTGCCGGAAGCCAGGTCCCGGATTCTGCAGGAGATTCAAGCGGCCGAACTCGAATTCACGGAAGCCGGTGGAACGGTCGCGGTTGGGGAGGCCATCCACGTGGGGAAGGTCGTGGACCCGGCGACCCGGACCCTCAAGGTCACCTACAGGGTGCCCAATCGCGACGGTCGCCTGGCTCTCGGGCAGGCGGTGCGGCTGCGGCTGTTCACCTCCGCCCCCGTGCGCCTTCCCGCGGTGCCGCAATCCGCGGTCGTCGACTGGAACGGACAGGACCTTCTGTACGTGCAGACCGGCGGGGAGACTTTCGAGGCGAGGGCGGCGACCCTCGGCAGCCGGCAGGGAGGGTGGGTTCACGTGCGGTCCGGACTGAATGAAGGCGAGAGAGTCGTGACCGAAGGGGCCTATCCGCTCCACCTCGCGTCCGTGGCCCCCGAGACACCCGCTGCTGGGCACGCTCACTAGGCGGGTCGATGCTGGACGCTCTCATCCGATGGTCGCTTGACAACCGGCCGCTGGTACTCGTACTCGCTGCGGGTTGTCTCACGTGGGGAGGCCTGACCGTTGTCTCCCTCCCGATCGACGTGCTCCCGGACCTGACCGCTCCGACGGTAACGGTGATCGCCGAGTATCCCGGGATGGCGCCGACGGAAATGGAGCGGCTCGTCACGTTGCCGATCGAGGTAGCGGCGAGCGCGGTGCCGGGAGTGCGACGTGTGCGGTCCTCGACCGCTGTCGGCGCGAGCGTCGTCTGGGTGGAGTTCGAGTGGGGCGAGGACGTGTACCGTGCGCGGCAGCTGGTCGCCGAGCGGCTCAGCGGACTCACGGCCGACTTGCCTGCGGGCGGATCCAGGCCGACTCTCGGGCCGGTCTCGTCGTACATGGGCGAGATCCTGTTCGTGGGACTGACTTCCACGACACTCTCCCCGCTGGAAGCCAGGGCGGTTGCGGAGGCGGACATCCGGCGCCGGCTGCTTGCCGTTCCGGGCGTCGCCCAGGTAACGGTGATCGGAGGGGCCCGCAGGCAGTACCAAGTGCTGGTGTCGCCCGAGGCCCTGGCGGCGCACGGAGTGTCCGTCAGCGAGGTGCGGGAGGCGCTCGCCGCGTCGAACGCCAATTCCTCGGCCGGATTCCTGGTCCGGGGCGGCCGGGAATTCTTGATCCACGGCGTGGGCAGGCTCGCCAGCCTTGACGATATCCGGCGCACTGTCATCCGGGCGAGGGGGACCGTTCCGATCCGGATCGAGGACGTCGCGACCGTCCGGATCGGAGAGGCCCTCAAGCGCGGAGAGGCATCCGTGAACGGCGCCGAGGCCGTGATCATCGGGATCCGCAAGCAGCCTCACTTCAACACCCTTGCGCTTACGGAGTCCGTTGACCGCGCCCTGGCAGAGCTAAAGCCCGATCTCCCCCCGGGGCTCGAGGTTCACGCCGACCTGTTCCGGCAGGCGGACTTCATCGAGGTCGCGGTCTCCAACCTCAACGAAGCGCTCCTGTACGGAGGGCTGCTGGTAGTGGCCTCCGTGCTCGCGTTCCTTGCGAACGCGCGAGCGAGCGCCATTACGCTACTTGCGATCCCGTTCTCGATGGTGGGAGCCAGCCTCGCCCTCGCGGCGCTGGGGCAGTCGATCAACGTCATGACGATCGGCGGGCTTGCCATCGCCCTCGGAGAGCTCGTCGACGATGCCGTGATCGATGTCGAGAACATCGTTCGCCGGATCCGCCTCAACGCCAGCCTCCCCGAATCGGAAAGGAGGCCCGTGCTGGAGGTCGTCTACCGGGCAAGTGTCGAGATACGTCGCCCGGTCGTCTTCGCAACGGTCGTGGTCGGCCTCGTGTTCGCTCCGCTCCTCTTTCTCGGGGGGCTCGAGGGACGCCTCCTGCGACCCCTCGGGATTGCCTATCTCGCGGCCATCTTCTCGTCGCTGGTAGTGGCCTTGACCATCACGCCCGTACTCGGCTCGCTATTGCTGAGGCGGGGGCGGCCCGCGAGAGACGACGAGCAGCCGGCCCTGGTGCGCGTGCTCAAGCGAGCCTACCGTCCCGCCCTCGGGTGGGGACTGCGCCATTCGACCGCCGTCATGGCGGTTTCCGGCGTGGCGGTTGCCGTCGCTGTTGCCAGCCTGGGTTGGGCTGGCCGCTCGTTCCTCCCGGAATTCCGCGAGACTTCCCTGACGGTCAGCGCCGTGACCCTGCCGGGGACGAGTCTCGACGAATCCGACCGGCTAGGAACGGCCATCGAGCGGATCCTGCTGGGCGTGCCGGAAGTGGAGTCGACCGGCCGGCGGACCGGTCGCGGGGAAGGCGACGAGCACATCCAGGGGGTCGAATCGTCCGAAATCGACGTTCGGCTCCGCCCGAGCGAGCGGTCCAGGGAAGCGATTCTGGCGGACATTCGCGAGCGTCTGGGTCTCATTCCGGGCACCAGTTTCGACGTGGGCCAGCCAGTCTCCCATCGGATCGATCACATGCTATCGGGCACGCGGTCCGTCATTGCCGTCAACGTGTTCGGGGACGACCTCCCGACGCTGCGCGCAATCGCATCGCAAGTCGAGCACGCGATGGAGTCCGTCCCGGGAGTGGTCGATCTCTCCGCCGAGCAGCAAGCGGAGATTCCTACCGTCAGCGTGCGATTCGACCGCGATGCCCTGTCCCGGCACGGCCTGCCTGCGGGAACGGCCACGCAAGCTCTGAAAACGGTCTTCCTCGGAACGGAGGTCAGCTCGATCCGGGAGCCTCGCGTGTCGGTTCCTCTGGTCGTCCGGTATCGGGGGGACCGCCCGGACCACATCGAGACGATTCGCCAGGCCATGGTCGACACCCCCGCCGGCGCGCGCGTTCCGCTGTCCGCGATCGCGGCAATCCGCGAGAGCAGGAGCCCGAATTTCATCTCGCGGGAAGGGATCCGGCGCAAGATCGCAGTTTCGTGCAACGTCGCGGGCAGGGATCTGGTAGGGGTTGTGGAGGACATCCAGCAGCGGCTCCGCGAGCAGGTGGAACTGCCGTCCGGATACCGGATCGAGTACGGGGGCCGCTATGCGAGCACCGAGCGGGCGACCCGCCGGATCGTGCTGGTCGGAGGCCTCGTCATTGCTGGCATCGGCGTGTTGCTGGTCACGGCATTCCGGTCCGTCCGCGATGCGCTGGTGGTCATGCTGAACCTGCCGCTCGCGCTCGTCGGGGGCGTGGTCGGACTGTTTCTCTCGGGCGGGATCCTGACCGTTGCCTCGCTGATCGGGTTCATCACCCTCTTCGGCGTCGCGACGCGGAATGGGATCCTGCTGGTGTCGCATGTGAAGCACCTTCAGGTCCATGAGGGCGTGACGTCATTCCGCGAGGCGATCGTGCGAGGTGCCGCCGAGCGTCTGGCGCCGATCCTGATGACAGCGGTCTCCACTGGCCTGGCGCTGGTGCCCATCGCGATGAGCATGGCCGAGCCCGGAGGCGAGTTCCACGGCCCGCTTGCGATGGTTGTGGTCTGCGGCCTGTTCACGGCGACCGCTCTGAACATGCTGGCGGTCCCGGCCGTGTACCTGCGTTTCGGCCGCCCCGCCGAGCCGGCCGGGTCAGCCCGGTCCGGCCATTCCCTACACGTCGAGTAGGGCGTCGACATCGGGCGCGAGGTCCCGGGCCGGCGTAGCCAGCGAGACGCCCACGAAGACCGCTGTCGAGGCCAGCAGCGCGACGGCCCCCACCGCCAGGCCTGGCGGCAGCAACGGGCTGCCGTGGCGCGCCGCGACCTCAAGCGCGAAATTGAGCACGACGCTCGTCGCGATCGATGCCACGCAGGCGGGGCCCGTCGCCCGCTTCCAGTTCATGCCGATGCAGACGCTCGGCACGATCGCCGCCGCGAAGGTGCCCCACCCGAACGTGCCGAGCAGTGCAATCAGGTTCTCCATGTAGAGCGCGAAGAGCGCTGACAGGAGCAGCAGGGCACCGGTCGCCACCCGTGACCAGTACAGTTCGCGGAGAAGCGGCTTGCCGCGCAAGGCGATCGGAATGTCGCGCACGATCGCGGCCGCCCCCAGGTTGAGGAAGGAGTCGGCGGTCGACATGATCGCAGCGAGCAGGCCCGCGAAGACGATGCCCGCGAGGATTTCCGGTGCGTAGGAGAGCAGGAACACAGGGGCGGCAAGGTCCGGATTCTCGAGAGCCGGATGGTCGCCCCTGGCGACGAGCGTTCGCATCGCCAGGCCGATTCCCATCCACAGCATCGCCAGCACCATGTAGCTTGCTCCGGTCGCCAGCGCACCCCACTTGAGATGGCGAATGTCCTTCAGCATCATCAGCTTCGTGATCGCGTGGGGCTGGCCGGCCGCGCCGATTCCGAAAAGCAGCATCCAGCTCATCGCCGCCAGGTCGCCGCGAGTGCCCCACGGGCCGATGAACTCCGGATCCATCGCCCACAGCGTTTCCGAGATCGCGGCCATCCCGCCGCCGACCTTCAGGCACTGGGCCAGGACCGCAACGGCGGCACCGAGCATCAGGATCCCTTGGAAGAGGTCGGTGTAGACCCCGGCCACGATCCCGCCGGCAATCGCGTAGAAGGCGAGGACCCCGAGGCCGATGGCTAGCGCTGCGATCAGGTCGATGCCCAGGACGGCCTGCAGGACGGTGCCGATCGCAAGCACCTGCGTGCCGAGGTAGCCGAGGACTCCCAGGATGATGGCCACGCTCATCGAGACTGCGGGGAGGCGTCCGCCGTACCGGGCGGCGACTGCCTCCGGGAGAGTCAGGATCGGGCGGATCTCGGCGAGCAGGCGCAGCCGCTTGCCGGTAAGGAAGAACGCCAGCGGCAGGCTGAATGTCGCGACGAAGACCATCCAGAGCGAACTGGTCCCGGACTCGTAGACCAGCCCCGGTCCGCCCACGAAACCGAATCCGCTCATCACGCTCGAGATCGTCGCCATGACAACGACCAGCGGGCCGAGCGACTTGCCTGCCAGGAAGAAATCCGCCGACGAGGAAGTGCGCCGCATGGCCCACGTGCCGACCACGGCGCAGCTCGTCAGGTAGACGATCACGCAGGCGAGGATCAGCTGGGAGTCGGCGTTCGGCATAAGCGTCGGTCCCCTATTTCTTGCCGAAGCGGGCCAGGAGCTCTCGCTGCCTGTCGGTGGGGAGGATGTGGCGGTCGAACGCGAGTCCGTACAGCACTCCCATCGCGATTCCGACCGGCACGGTCCCGTAGACGAGCATTGCCGTGGCAGCCGGGAAGCCGCCGATCGTGACCAGCGGCCCGGACGGGTCGTGCAAGCGGTACGACAGCGCGATCAGGACGATGAACGCGATTCCCCAGGCCACGAGCGTGGAAATGACGAAGGGCGACGTCCGCCCGGGGGCGCGTGCCCCGAGAATGGCCAGCAGTACGATGATCAGGACAGCGGCCACGCCCACTAGCAGGCCGCTGCTCGCGAGTCCCGCGGCAAGGCCGGCCAAGGCTCCGATCGCCGTTAGGACCGCGAGCAGGGTGTTGCTCATTTCCAGGGAGTTTCCCGCTCCTCTAGCACCGCGTACGCCTCGGGGTAGGTCGTGGCCATGCGCTCCTCCCAGGCTTGCGCGATGGCCGGGTCCTCGGGTTCCTCTCCCTTGTCGCCGGTGTGCTGGATCCACAGGTCCAGCACCGAGGCCATCTTGGTAAGTGTCTGCAGGTGGTCAGGGGATTCCGCGAGGTTGTGCAGCTCGTCCGGATCCTGCTCCGTGTCGTAGAGCTCTTCTTCCGGTCGCGCCTTGGCAAGGAAGGGGTATTCGGCCGCGGTGATCTCGCCGGCCTTCTCCAGCCGCTGCATCTGCCGCCAGATGGGATAGGAGACCTCCTTGTACCGGTTCAGCTGCATGTAGGGCCGGTCCGGGTAATAGTTCCGGATGTACTTGTAGCGCTTGTCGCGGACCGCCCGGATGCGGTCGACCGTCTCGTCGCAGCGGTCCCGGGCGGCGAACACGTATTCCCGGTCGGCCATCTTGCCTTCGCCGAGGAAGACGCGGCCC
The DNA here is from genome assembly GCA_965263255.1 of Bryobacterales bacterium. GTDB lineage: Bacteria > Acidobacteriota > Terriglobia > Bryobacterales > UBA6623 > VXMF01. Next base: position 2,097,619 of record CBDHHA010000008.1, on the reverse strand, counting down.
TCGACGTGTTCCGGCACCTCGATCCCGGCGATCGACAGCGACGTGACCGACAGGTCGATCGTGCTCACGAGCTCGTCGCGCACGCTGCCTGGCTCGAGCTGCCCCGGCCAGCGGACGATCAACGGGACGCGGATCCCGCCGTCGTAAAGGAACTGCTTGTCCCGGGGCATTGGACGCCCGTGGTCGCCTAGGAACGCAACGACGGTATTGCCGGCCAGGCCGTCCTCGTCGATCCGCTCAAGGACGCGACCCACCTTCTCGTCCAGGAGCCGGACAGCGTCCAGGTAGCCGGCCCAGTCCTTCCGGGAGACCTCGTCCTGCGGGTAGTACCGCGGCGGAGTGACCCCGTCCGGGTCGGTGGGCTCGAGCTTGCCTTCGGTGAACGACCAGGGATCGGGCGGGCGGCCGCGATGGGGCTCGAAGATGTTGACCTGCGCGTAGAACGGCTGGCCCGGTTCGCGGTCCCGCCAGTCCGTCCCGTCGAATGGCTTGCCGTGCTCGAAGTTGAAGTCGGTCTTGTTCCGCCCGCCGAGCCCGCTGTCATGGTCGTTGACCGTGTAGTAGCCGGCCTCCCGGAAGTAGTCCGTGATCATCCGGACGGGGGCGGGGAGTGTGTAGCCGTCATCGCGGTGGCTGCGATGACGGTGCGCTCCGATGCTGGTCTGGTACATCCCAGTGATCATCGCGGACCGCGAAGGCGAGCAGACCGGGCAGGTCACGTAGGCGTTGGTGAAGCGGGCACCCTCGGCAGCCAGCCGGTCGATGTTGGGAGTGTCGACGTCCTGGTTCCCGTAGCAGGACAGGTCGGGCGAGAGGTCGTCCGCGATGATCCAGACGATGTTCCACGGACCCCGCTCCGGGACCGCGCACCCGGGCAGGACCGCTGTCGCGCCTGCCGCCACCGTTCCTAGGAAGTCCCTGCGAGTTGTAGCCATTTTCCGGTCCGAACCGCACCTCTCGGGCGGCTCCGAGACAGTGCCCGCGCCGGCGCTGCCGGGTGCCGGGCAGCCTCGCGGTAAACCGCTGCCGCGCTACGGATTTCGGATATTGTACAGGAACGTGAACTGCAGCCGGATGTCCTGCCCGAGGTACTCGCTCGGCAATGGCGGGAACGGGTTCGAGGCGCTGATCCCCGCCACGGCGGCCCGGTCCAGCGGGGAGGTTCCCGAACTCTTGGCGATCACCAGCTTCGGCACGCTTCCGTTGCGAGCGACCGAGAACTGAATGAGGGTCCGGCCACGGCTCATGCCGAGCCGGGCGCTCTCCGGTATCACCGCCAGCCAGTTCCGCCTCACGGCGGCCAGCACCTGCGTCAGATAGGGCCGGAAGTCGACGCCTCGCGGATCGCTCAGCAACTCCACCACGCTGCCCGATTCTGAAGGTCCCGGCGGCAGCACGCCCATTGACGGGTTCCCGCCGATGCCCGTGCCGACCGCCTGCCTGGCGCCTCCGCCCCGAATCATCTGCTGGATCGCGCCCTCGATCAGCTGGTCGGGTCGCGCGGTCAGCTCGAGTGTCCCCACCTGGGCGGCGCCCTGGCGGCTTGGCATGGAAGCCTTCGGGTTCTCCAGCTGCAGCACCGCACGCTTGCGGGCTGGCGCTCGGGGCATGGGGAGCAGCCTGGGATCCCGAGCCTGGGCAAGCTCCGTGCCTGGCCGGAACTCACCCGGTGCCGGGCTCTGCGCCAAGGGAGTCTCCTCCTTCTCCTCCGGTTCCTCGGGTTCCTCTGTCACGGCCAGTGCCTCCTGTTCCGGTTCCTCGGGCTCTTCCGGTTCGAGCGGCTGCGCAGGTTCGGGGGCCTCTTCCGGTTCGGGCGCCTTCGCCGGTTCCGGCTCGGGAACGGGAGCGGGTTCCGCCGGGGGTGCCGGCAGGCCGCGGAAGCCGCCCTCTCCGTCACCCGGGATCTTGGACGGCCCGTTCAGGTCGGGGAGATCATCCAGATTGGGCACGGCCAGGGTAATCTGGAGCGCATCCCAGTCGGCCGGCTCGGTCAGTTCCAGCTGCATGGTTCCGGGCGTCATCAGCAGGCCTGCCAGCAAGACATGCAGGACGGCGGATGCGGCCCGGGCGTGGGGACCCCATCCGTGGACTCGGGTCGCGCTCCATGCGACCTCCAGCCGGAGCTGGGTTTCGGTGTCGGCGGGCCACGTGCCGGATCCGGGACTACTTCGGTAGCGCTTCGATGGATCGAAGCGGGATGCGTCAAACTCCGGAGGCGCGCCGGCGAGGGCCGGGATCACTGGCGGCGCCGGGCCTTGCGATTGTTGCCAGCGCAGCCTTGCTTGGAAGTCCTGGGCGTGAAGCCAGATGGGCCGGTCGCTGTAAGGCAATTGCCCTCCGCCGGCTCTCGACGCACGTTCTCCTACCCGCCTGCCATAGTCTTCGAGCAGGAGGAACAGGTCGTCTTTGGCCCCTGTTTCCACCTTATTTGCGGGCACTCAAGGTCCTGGCGACGAGCCGGGAGTTCTCCTCGATTGCCTCCCTTATCTTAAGCGCCAGGCCTAGCGCCGCCATGCCTGCATTCCCGTCAACCCGTGGTTGCAATCGGTCACGCACGCATTCCAGGAAGGAGCGAAGCTGCCGCTGCAGCGGCTCCCCTTCGCCTTGGCCAAGGCTGCTGGGTAGGAGATTGTTCCCGCTGTCCAGGCGGATCCTCACGCCTTTGCGGGTGCCGTAGTCCAGGGAAATGTACTCCCGCGGCTGGAACAGCCTCAGCTTGCGTATCTTCTCTGTCGAGACCCGGCTCGCAGTCAGGTTGGCGACGCATCCGGTCTCGAACTGGACCCTGGCGTTGGCAATGTCCGTCCGGTCGGAGATCACGGAAACTCCGCTGGCGTCGACTTGGGTAATGCCCGCGTCAACCAGGCTCAGGACGATGTCGAGGTCGTGGATCATCAAGTCCAGGACCACGTCGATGTCCAGGCTGCGAGGGCTGAACGGACTGAGCCGGTGGACCTCGAAGAACAATGGCACGGTGGCCATGGCCGAGACTTCTTCGACGACCGGGTTGAATCGCTCTAGATGGCCTACCTGAAGGATGCGGCCGTTCTGCCCGGCCGCAGACGCCAGCGCGGCCGCCCCTTCCATGTCGGCCGCGATCGGCTTCTCCACCAGGAGGTCGATTCCCGCGCGCAGCATGGGAACCCCGACGGCGGCGTGCTCCTGGGTAGGGACGGCCACGCTCGCCGCCTGGACCCGTCCTTCGAGCCCGCTAGCCGAGGCCAGCGCTTCGCAGCCGTAGGCCGCCGCGACCTCGCGCGCGCGATCGACATCCCGGTCAACGACCGCCACCAGTCTCGCTTCGGCGAGCTCCGCGTAAGCTCGGGCGTGGTGCCTTCCGAAGTTTCCCGCCCCGATAACCGCGACCGGAATCGGGCTCCGATCGCGCATCGTCTGTCAGTCCGCAGCGTCCGCCGTTGCGTGCCCCTAGCGCAGGTCGTACGCCACCATCTCCGTCTGATTGCGGACGAGCAGGATGCCTCCCGAGATGGCCGGCACGTTCCACGTCTTGCCGGGAATCGACTCGAACCGCGTGATCTCGCGGAACTCGTCAGGCCTCGCTTCGACCAGCGCCAGGTCCCCTTCCTCGGAAACGATGATGAGGTGCCCGTCCCCGTACAGGAGCTGTCCGTAGCGATACCGGCCTTGCTTCCAGAGCCGCTCGCCAGTCATCACGTCGAGCGCCACGAGAATTCCCTCGTCCAGGCCGTACACAACCCCGTCGACCAGCACCGACGGGTTGAACTTGTTCTTCATGTTGCGGTTGAACCACACCTGGTCGACCGAAAAGCTGCCGCCGGCCTCCTCGACTCTCAGCAAGGCGGCTCCGTGCCCGTACCCGGACGAGACGAACACGTGATTCCCGTCGACCACGAGAGGCTGCGCGCAATTCGCGTCATAGCTGGTCTCCCACTCGATGCCCCAAAGCTCGGACCCGTCCTCCAGCGACGCTCCCAGCACGCGCGTGCCGGAAATCAGCAGGATCTGCCGGTGGCCTGCCAGAGTGGCGACCTGGGGCGAGACGTACCCGGCCTTGTCGTCGAGCGCCGACCACCGCACGTCCCCAGTGGCCTTGTCGTAGGCGAACAGGGACTTGCCGTTGCTCCCTCCCGGATGCACGATCACCAGGTCGTCCACGACCAGCGGCGCTCCGGCCATCCCCCATTCGAGGTTCGACGCACCCGCGTCGCGAAGGATGTTCCGTTCCCAGACGAGCTTCCCGTCGCCGGCAGCGAGGCAGACCAGGTTTCCGTTCGCGCCCAGCGCGTACACCCGTCCGCCTGACCACGTCGGCGTCGCGCGCGGGCCGTCCCCTCCCATGGATTCGCTGAACCGCGAGTCCCAGGAGTACTCCCAGGCCGGCGCACCGCTGTCGAGCCGGTACGCCGCGACGACCTCGCTCCCCCGCCTCTGCTCAATCGTGTAGACCAAGGAGTCTGCGACAACCATTGATGCGTAGCCGCCGCCCACTTGCTGGCGCCAGAGTTCCGATGGCCCTTCCTCCGCCCACTCGAGGTTGAGCGGCATCTGGGTATACGAGCCGTCCCGCCGGGGCCCCCGGTAATCCGTCCAGTAGTTGGCAGGGATCTGCCCCGCACCGGCGCTTTCCGCAGCCGGCTTCCCGGCCGCCCCGGTTGGCGCGAAGTCCGTCCGCGTGGGATGCGCCCCTGCGACTGCGCTGCGCGCGCGGCTGGCCTCCAGGCGCTGCCAGCGGTCTTCCGACTCGGCGCGCTCCACTACGAACCACAGGCCGGAGCCGTCGAGCCCTACCGACGCTCCGGTCCAGTGCAGGTACGCGGTCACGGCAATGGCGAGGGCGAAGACCCCGCCGAGACCGATGAGGGCCGCCCGAAGGACGCGCTTGATGATCGTCATGATTGTGTCGCTGCCTCGAGTCCGGTCGAGGACGCTCCCGCTGACCTCTAGCCTAGCGAACGTGCCTCTGGGCGATCGGGAACCGACGCCCCATGCCGAAGGCCTTCGATGTCACTCTCAGCCCCGGGGCTGCCTGCTGGCGCTTGTATTCGTTCCTGTCGACGAGGCTGGCGATCTGCCGGACCAGATCGACCGGGTGGCCGAGTTCGGTGGCGATCTCCTTTACCGAGAGATTCTCTTCCACATAGAGGCGCAGGATGGGATCGAGGGTCTCGTAGGGCGGCAGCGAATCGGAGTCCTTCTGGTCCGGTCTCAGCTCGGCGGACGGCGGCTTAGTGAGCACGGACTCCGGAATCGAGTCCGGATGCCGGCTGTTCGCCACCGTGGCAAGGCGGTAGGCCAGCGTCTTGGGAACGTCGCTGATCACCGCCAGGCCTCCGCACATGTCCCCGTAGATGGTGCAGTAGCCCACGGCCAGTTCGCTCTTGTTGCCGGTTGTCAGCACCATGGCCTGGAACTTGTTCGACAGCGCCATGAGCGTCACTCCGCGCAGGCGGGCCTGCAGGTTCTCCTCGGTAACGTCCGGCTGCAGGCCGTCGAACACCGGAGCCAGCTGCCGCTCGAACGCTTCGTACGCCGGGCCGATTCCGATCGTCTCCAGGCGGATGCCTAGCGCCGCTGCCGTGCGCTTGGCATCGGCGAGGCTGCCGGCCGACGAGTACGGTCCCGGCATCGCGACTCCGGTCACGTTCTCGGCACCGAGGGCCTCGGCAGCCACGACGGCGGTCAGGGAGGAGTCGATTCCTCCACTCAGGCCGATGATGGCTTTCCCGAAGCCGCACTTGGTCACGTAGTCCCGCGTCCCGAGGACGAGCGCGTCGTAGACGGCGCTGGTCTCGTCGGAGTCCGGACCGGTCCAGTCGGGGCCGTGCAGGTCCCCTTCGCCCCCCAGTTCCCAAAGGACGAAGTCCTCATCGAACGAGCTTGCCCGGGCGCGCACCGCGCCGTCGCTGTCCACCGCAAAGCTCGAACCGTCGAAGACCAGATGGTCGTTCCCCCCGACCTGATTGACGAGGACGGCGGGCACCTTGTGCCTGGCGGCCGCCGCCCGCAGCATTTCAAGGCGGAGCCTTCGCTTGCCCGTGTGGTACGGCGAGGCCGAGATGTTCACCAGCAGGTCGATGCCTTGCGTGGCAAGTTCCTCGACCGGGTCACGGCTGTAGCGCGAACGCTCCCAGAACTGCTTGTCGTTCCAGGCGTCCTCGCAGATCGTGAATCCGATGCGCACTCCGCCGAGGGCCCAGATGCCGGGCTGGCGGCCCGGCACGAAGTACCGGGCCTCGTCGAACACGTCGTAGGTGGGCAGCAGCAGCTTCCTGCCACCGTGGACCCTTTTCCCCCGGTGAATGCACGCGATGCAGTTCGCGGCTCGGCCGTCCTCCTCGGCCGGGCCGCAGTAGCCGACTGCCAGGGCCGTGCGGAGACTCGAGGTCGCTGTCGCCAGTTCCTCGAGCCGGGCCTCGTTCGCGGCGCAGTAACCGGCCGCGTCGACTAGGTCCAGCGGCGGGTACCCGCTGATCGCGAGTTCCGGGAAGACGGCCAGATCGGCTCCTGCCGCGTCGGCACGTTCCGCGAATTGGAGGATCCGGCGCGTGTTCGCAGCTAGATCCCCGACGGTCGGATTGACTTGGGCCAGCGCGAGCTTCATGCGGCTCGGTCTCTACCGCAGCGAGCCAGGACCGACCAAGGGGGAGGCGCGTCTATGTCGGCGGAACTTCCGGAGCCGGCACCTGCTCCACTCGCGTCGCTGCGAATGTACTTGCCTCAGTGACGGTGACAGGGACTGGCGTCTCGCCGTCGCCGGCGTTCGGCACCAGGGTGAATGCCAGGCTGGCATCCCGCTTGCCGATCAGCAGCCCGGTGAGGTCGATTTCGGCTACGTCCTCGCCTGTCACCGTGGCGCTCGCTACGCCCTCGGGGAGCATCGTCGCGAGCCCTGCCTCGGAAGCTCTCGCCTCCAGGGTCGCCTGGTCTATTCCCTCGAAGGCGTTCGCAAGCGCAACCGCGTCCGTGCTGAGCAACTTGGCCAGCCGCAGGGCGCCGCCGTCACCTTCGATCCGCTCCAGTATCGACACCGAATACGCCGTCACATGGCCGCCGTCGGGCAGGTGCACGCTCTCGGCTGCGGCAACTGGCACGCCGACCTGCATCTCCGCACCCAGCACGCCTCTGTACAGCTCGCGGTAATCATTCTCGTCCCGCTGCTGAAGCGCCGCAAGGTTCAGCAACGCGCTCATCGTCGAGGCCAGGGGCGGCGCAAGTTTCTCGGACATGGCCAGGGGCAGCTGGTCGTAGCCGCTGACGGCGCTGATGATCCCGTCTTTCCCGAGCGTGTAGGTCAGCCTGAGGCCCTCCATCGCCGCGTGCACCGGGCTGGGAACCGCTGTGCCGTCCCTAGCCAGCGTCTGGGAAAGAACCGTGGCGGTGTTCGAATAGCCTTCGTCCGTGCAGGTGACCAGCAGGCGGGAGAGGCGTTCCCAGGTGTCCGTGGTGGTCACTTCGCCCGTGGCAGTGGTGGTCTGCACCGTGCGAGAGATCTCGTATAGCGTTGCGTCCTCTGGGGCATACGCCAGCGTCACCGTCTCGGGTACGCTCGTGGGCGGCCCGATTTGCGAGCGCAGAGGCGAGACGGCCAGAGCCAGCAGGAAAGCGGCGGCCGCGCATTGGTGGGAGACTGCTCGGATCATGGCTGGAATGCTGGCGGGCAGCCTTCTAGAGGCTCCCGCTTCAGAATCAGCCTAGCACGGCCTGCCGGGGTGGCGGAAACTGCTTCCGCTCCGCGCTTCGGGCGCGCAACGCGCCCAATCGGGTCACGGTATGGTCTTGCCGTCGTTCAAGGTCAGGCGGAAAGGCTCCTTGGACAGGCCGGCCGCAACGCCCTCGAACGTCAGCATGGTCCCCGAGCGCACTCCCGTGCGGCGACGGTTCTCCAGGTTCAGCACGACTTCCACCGCACCGCCGGGCTCGCTGCTGAAGTTGATCGTGGCAGGCCGCTCGGGCGGCGTGGCGGAACGCACGTACATGCGCATCTTCGGCGTCAGCGCTCCGTTCAGCGCACCCCAGGTGCCATCCCCGCTGGGCCCCGTCAGGGCTGTCTTGAGGTCCTTGAACTGCCACAGGAGCGGATTCTCCTTCCGTGACTTCTGTTCGGCCTCGAACTGCAGCTGCTGGGAGGACTTGAGCTCGATCCGCTCGGTCGGCAGAGCGCCCGCCTTGGCCATCGCCTCGAACTTCGGCCAGTAGAGCTCGAAGCTTTCATCCCCGAAGTTCTTCTTGATCAGGTTCTGGACGTAGTCGAGAACCTGGGCGCGCCCCTCCGGGGTCATGGCGTTGGGACCGTCGTAGAGCGCGGCCCGCGCGAACGAGAAGAAAGCCAGGTCGAACTTCGAGGCCTCGTTCTGGGCGAGAACCACCTGGCCGAGCCAGTACGAGACCTGGCCCCGGGACGGATCGAGGGCGAGGACCTTCTCAAAGGACTCCTCGGCGGCCGTGTTGTCGCGCTTTTGCATCTGCGCCCAGCCCAGGGTCTGCAGCGCAGCCGTTTCCGCTTGGGTGCGTGCGCTGTCCCATGCTTCCTGAGCGACGGTGTCCGGCTTTGCGCCGAACTGCTTCGGCAGCGCCTCGATGAGACCGTTCGAGGCAGTCATCGCCGTTTCGATCGTGGCGTCGTCCGCCTTGCCGAGGTTCGGGCTGAACAGCGTGATGACGTAGTTGGCTGTGAAGTCGCCGGGAACCTTGCCGAGCAGTTCCTTCGCGGCCTCGATGGCCTCGGGCATCTTGCCGGTCTTCTGGTAGGAGTCGAGATAGAAGCGCGAGCGCTCCAGGTGGTAGTCCGTCTCCGGGTACTTGCTCGTCCACTCGTCGAGGAGCGCGAGCTTGCCGGCTGGGTCGGCCTCTCCGTAGACCTTGGTGATGATGTCGTACTCGGCCCTGTCCTTGTACTGCTTCTCCTGCGGATTCGGAATGGCTACCGCGGCAACCATGAGGAGCAGGCAGGTTGCGAGCGCAAATCGCGTTGTATTTCTGAGGCTCATTGTGTGAACTCCCGGGTGCGTCTTCGGACGTCTCAAGAGGGATGATGGCACAAACTTTTTTGGGTTGCAACGGCTCTCGCTCGTGCTTGCCCGGTGCAGTGCCGACTTCAGTGCGAGTATAGGACAACTGCGCATCCCGTGCAACACTCGCCGGCGGCCGCCTCCCGCCGGGTTCGTCGCGCGGCCGGCGGGATCCCTGCTTGCAGGCATCTCCGCGGCAGGTCCGGGCTCCGCGCCGACGGCCCGTCGTCCGACAGGCGCTCCATCCGCCGACCCCCGACCCCGCCGGATCCGCCCGGACCCGCGCTGCAGTGCCACTGGGAAGAGCCGATCCCGCAGGGAGGGCCCGCGCCGCTGCCGTGCCGGTCCCTCGCGGCAGGATGCTCGCCTCCTCGCTCGCAGTTCGCCGCAACCGGATCGCCGGAATACTGCCCCGGAATTGTGGGCGGCGCACGCATCGGAAACCGCCACCTTCGACTGGAGCAGGATACCCGCGTATTCTCACTGACTGACCGCGGGCCGGCCGGCGAATCAACCTCACGAATCCCCGCTGCATTGTCGCTTCGAGCCGCGCCAATCCCATATCCGCCCGGCCACCCGTGCGACGGTCCTTTGTGGCCTGTCGTCGGCCCTGACCAAGGCTGCTACGCCGGAGCGTCCTGTCTATGGATGGGTCCGTTGCGCCTGCGCTGAGCGTGCGACTTGACTCGTACACAATGGCTCGATTGACACGCAATTCAACGCTCTGCTAGACTCCGAATTAGTGCGGCTCCAATCACGATGCAATTCGGGCTTGACGCACCTTACCCCAGACCGGGCTGGCAGCTAGGTCTGATGGGGATTCCTTGATGGATCCATGAATCGAAAGGAAACTACGAAATGGACAATGCACGAATCACGCAAATTCTAGAGGATCTCCGCCAGGAGCGGGAAAAGGCCTCTAACGTGATCAGCGCCCTCGAGACGGAAACCGATCGCGGGGCCCAGAAGCTGCTCGACGGGTACATCCAGCGACGCAATAACATCGACGCTGCTGTCCTGGCCATGGACAACCTGGCGAGCGGGAAGCGACGGGGCCGGCGCCCGGGCTGGATCGACGAGATCCGCGAGGCCCAGGGAGCGTAGCGGCAGCATCGCGCCTATCCTGCCCTCCCGATTGCAGGCCCCAGCCATGCTGTCGCGGGCAGCTAGTACAGCAAGTATTGGCGGCGTCTGGCTCGGAACTCGACCAGTGCCGCATTCGAAGCGGAGTCGGTTGAGGAATAGGTCCCTTCGCTCAGTCTTTCCACAATCGACTGATTGCCGATCAGCCTCGCTGACCGGGCCATCTCCACGTTTTCCGGGTACAGCCTGGCGAGGTCAGATGCGATCGCCAGGCCCACCCGGGTGGGCTCCAGGGCGTCGCGGTCAGTGATGGTGAATTGAACGCCTTCAATCACCTCTCCCTCGAAAACGGAACTCCTCGGGCGCAGCTTCCGCGAGTATGCGCGGATGCCGGGCAAGCCCCTGCGCCGGATCGCTTCCGCCAGTTCCGCCCCCTGAATCCAGTCCGCGCCAACGAATTGGAACGGTGTGTCTGTGCCCCTGCCCACGGAGTAGTTCTCCAGCCACTCCAGCATGGCGATTCCCGGATAGAGCGTGGCCTGGTCGAGATTCCTGATGTTCGGCGAGGGATTGACCCATGGCAATCCGGTCTCGTCGAACCAGAGATCGCGAGACCATCCGTCCATCCGCACCACCGATAGCCTGGCTCCAATTGCGCGCTCGTCGTTGAACATCCCGGCGAGCTCGCCGACCGTCATCCCGTGCCGGACCGGCAGGGTGTGGTAGCCGACGAAGGACCGCAGGCCCTCGTCAAGCATCGGTCCTTCCACCCTCACGCCGTTGATCGGGTTGGGCCGGTCCAGAACGACAAACTCGATCCCGGCTTTCGCGGCCGCCTCCATCGCGTAGCCCATCGTCGTGATGTAGGTGTAGAACCGCGCCCCGATGTCCTGGATGTCAAAGACGAGGGCGTCGAGGTCGAGCAGCAGATCTGCAGGAGGCCGGCGCCGGTCTGACTGGTACAGGCTGACCACCGGAATTCCGGTGGCCGCGTCCACGCCGTCGGCGATCTCGGGCTGGTCGAGGAGGCCGCTAAGGCCGTGCTCGGGAGTGAGGATCACGGTCAGGTCGGGCGCATCTGCCTGCGCGAGCAGGTCGATGTTTCGGCGCCCCAGTCGGTCGATCCCAGTGCTGTTGGTGAGCAGGCCGATCCGCTTGCCCCGGAGGCGCTCGAAGCCTTCCTCGACAAGGCGGTCCAGGCCAGTGCTGACGTCCGCCGTTGCGGGCGGGCCGGGCTTGCCTCGACTCGCTCTCGCTTCCGGCCACTCTGCCGGATCCAGGTTCGCGGCGACGATCGACGACACGAAGCTCCTCAGTCGGACCACGGAAGTTTGGGCTTCGGGGTGCACTCGGTTCGTCATCAGCACGACGAACGAGTGGCTGGCTGGATCGATCCACAGTGACGGCCCGGTGAACCCTGTGTGCCCGTACGACGCAGTCCCGAACAGGTCGCCCCTGGGTGAGGAGTAGGCAGTGTCGATGTCCCATCCGATCCCGCGCGCGTCCTTGCCGGCCGGGCCCTGAGGGGTGCGCATGCGCAGGACACTCAGCGGGCTGAGGATGCGCACGCCGTCCAGCTCGCCGCCGTTGACCATCATGCGCGCGAAGCGTGCCACGTCCGAAGCTGTCGAGAAGACGCCGGCATGGCCGGAGACGCCGCCCATCTTCCGGGTCGTGGGGTCATGGACCACGCCGCGCAGTACCGATCCGTCCTCGAGCCGCTCGGTCGGGGCAATGCGCTCCAGCAGGTCCCGGGGCGGCAGGTACAGGGTGTCCTTCATGCCCAGGGGCCCGAAGATCCGCTCGGCCGCGAATCGGTCGATCGACATGCCGCTCGCCTGCCGGACGATCTCCGAGAGCAGGATGTAGTTGATGTCGCTGTAGATGAACTTCGATCCCGGCTCGGCGATCGGCGATTCCTGCTGGGCGAAACCCACCGCCGTGTCGTACCCGCTCCAGGCGTCCTCCTGGAGCAGGGTCGGCCGCAAGCCGGAATAGTGCGTCAGCAGCTGCAGGACGGTGATCCGGCTGCGGTCGCGGAACTCGGGCAGGTAAGTCTGGATGCGGTCGTTCAAGCGGACCTTGCCCTCCTCGACCAGCAGCATGATGGCCGGTGCCGTTGCCATTACCTTCGTTAGCGACGCGCAGTCGAAGACCGTGTCCTTGGTCATTCCCTCCCGCTCCGGCACGACGCTCCGCGCCCCGTAGCTGGCGAAATGCAGGCGCCGGCCACGCGATTCCACCCATGCGACGGCTCCCGGAGTCAGGCCCTCCCCGATCGCGTCGTTGATCGCCCGGTCCAGCGCCTGCGCGCCGGGCCATTCGGCAGCCTTGGCGTAGCATCCCAGACCTGCGGCCAGGAGGATCGCAAGTCCGGCCCGTCTCAGAATTCGATCCGTCAGCATCCGCCCATGCTATCAGCCGGTTGCGCGGGCCTAGAGCCCCTGCCGGGTGCGCCCGAGGGCCCGGGCCGCAACCCCTGAGGGCACGAACGCGAGGCATAAACTGTCGTCGCGACGGTCGATCCACTCCGACCTGCTAGACTAGCCTCGTGACGCCGGAGTTAATCGGCATTCTCACGGTGGGCGTAGCCCTTGCGGCCCTGATTCTGACTTCCACCGGCCAACTCCGCAATGAACTCGGCGCGCAGATCGCAGCGCTGGATGGTCGGATCGTAGCGCTGGATAATCGGATGGTTGCGCTGGAGAGTCGGATGGTAGCGCTGGAGAGTCGGATCTTAGCGCTGGAGAGTCGGATGCGGTCTTTGGTGCAGGGCATGGCGCGGCTCGAAGGACTCTTGGAGGGCGCGGGCCTGTACCGGCCGGCCGCAGTGCCCGTCCCGATGCCGGACGCCGAGGCTGCGCCGACCGCTGCGGGCGGCTGATCCCCGCCGAAACGCCCGGCCTCGCACAGGCGGCCTCCTTGAGGCATCGGACGAATCCACCGCCCAACTGGGGGCCGGCAGAGGCCCAAGGGCTATACCACGTCGGAGTACATGGTACGGGCATTGTCCAGTATCCGTGTCCCATGGCTGGTCATTTCGGAATGGCGTGTGGTCCGGTAGGAAGCCCTTCATGCCGGCGGAACGTCCTCTGCGGGACAGGATTCAGGAGCCTACAGCACCTGTCACCACGGGACGGCGAGAATGTCCTTTGACATCCACTGCACTTGACTGCCGCCGTGGAGCAGGAGCCCGCCCTGGCCTCCTTGCGCCAGTCGCCAGCAGCCGAGGTACGGGATTCAATCAGGTTGGGCCAGTCCTGAGCCGGGGCCGACAGCAGTTCCGTCCACATCCCGGGCGACCCGCCGCCCAGCCGCTCTCCGCGGCTCAGCGGCCATAGGCTGACATAGGTGGCCCGTCCAGCCAGGGTCTCGGAGACTCGCTGCATCAGCAGCAGGTTGGCGGAACCAGTCAGAACGAAGCGGCCGTTCTGGCGGACGGGATCGTTGTCCACCGCGCGCTTGACCGCGCCGAGCAGTCCCGGCTCGAGTTGCACCTCGTCCATTGTCATTCGTGCTCGCTGCCTGCATCCCGCCCGAGCCGAAGCTGCTGCAGCGCGCCGATGACCGGGCCCCGCACGATCCGTTCGCAAGCGTTGTTGTCGAGCGGCACGCGGGAGTTGCGCAAGAACACCCCCAGGCCTTGCCGGTATCTCACAAGCGAGCGTAGCTGCGCACTTCGGGCCTCCAGCAGGGCCAGCCCGCGGCCGTCCGGGTGCGGGCGGTTGTATCCCAGAATCGCCTCGGAGCACACTGCTGATTCCGACTCCTTGCGCGATCTCTGGAAGAGGACTTCAAAGGCGGCCTCGAGTTCTTTCTGTCGCTGTCGGAAGGTCGGCTCCTGCCCGTCCAGGGGCAGGTCGGGTTGCCAGGCCTGACGCCGCAGCCTAGCCAGATGGAAGACGGTGCCGATGCGTTCCATCCAGTTCTCGGACCACGACTTCGATTCCGGGAAGCCCGTTCCCGCCTTGCGGAAATCGCGCCTCTGGTGTGCCTGAACTTCATCGGTCAATTCAGGCCTAGGCCATTGAATCGACGGTCCTTACGCGATGTCAACCTGTCGGTTTACTGGAAACAAGTTTCTCCGGCTCCAAGTCCAGCCGGGGCACGAACGCGAGGCAGGGCAGGGCGGGCGGGACCGTGCCATACTGATAGGAAATCCGGCGGCAGCGACGGGGATGGCTCTCCTCGGCTTACGACCGTCGGTGTTGGGCCCCTTTCCGCGCCCGCAGAGCCCTCATTACCCCCCCTATGCTGGACCGTGGATTCCTGCGCCAAGACTTCGAAACGGCCAAGGAACGCTTGGCTGATCGCGTCGATACCGCGTTACTGGACGAGTTCGTCGAAGCCGACTCCAAGCGGCGCAAGGCGGTCACGGAAATCCAGGTGCTCCAGCAGAGGCGCAACGAGCTCAGCGCCCTCGTAGCCGAGGCGCGGCGCGCCGGCCAGGACGCGCTCGACGTGGTCAAGGAGTCCAGGGACGTCCACGGCCAAATCCGCGAGCGGGAGGCGGAGGTCAACGGATTGGACGATGCGCTCGAGTCTGTCCTGAGCCGGATTCCGAACGTCCCGCACGAGAGCGTCCCTGCGGGCCGCGACGAGTCGGCCAACGAGGAAGTCCTCCGATGGGGGCATCCGCAGGAATTCTCCTTCACTCCCAAGCCGCACTGGGATCTCGGGGTGGACCTCGGAATCGTCGACTTCGAGCGGGCGGCAAAGCTTGCGGGCTCGCGATTCGCCGTCTACAGGAACGCCGGCGCGAAGCTGGAACGGGCGCTCATGAATTTCATGCTCGACGTGCATACGCGCGATCACGGCTATTGCGAGATCCTGCCCCCGTTCATTGCGAATTCCGCGAGCCTGTTCGGAACCGGGCAGCTTCCGAAATTCGCTCAGGACCTTTTCAAGCTCGAGGGGACCGATTACTGGCTCGTTCCGACCGCAGAAGTGCCCCTGACCAACCTGCATGCGGGAGAGACGATTCCTGCGGAAGACCTTCCGTTGTCGCTGACAGCGTTCACGCCGTGCTTCCGGAGCGAGGCTGGCTCGTACGGCCGGGATGTGCGGGGCGTGATCCGTCAGCATCAGTTCCAGAAGGTGGAGCTCGTCAAGATCACATCCCCGGAGACCAGCTACGACGAGCTCGAGCGCCTTACGGCGGACGCGGAGGACATCCTCCGCCGCCTGGAACTCCCTTACCGGAAGGTGATTCTGTCGGCTGGCGACATGGGATTCAGCGCGTCGAAGACGTACGACCTAGAGGTCTGGCTGCCCGGGCTCGGCGAATTCAAGGAGATTTCCTCCTGCAGCAATTTCGAGGCATTTCAGGCGCGACGGGCCCGGATCCGCTGCAAGCGGTCTGGCGGCAAGAAGGGCCGGACCGAATTCGTGCATACGCTCAATGGCAGCGGACTGGCGGTCGGCCGCACGTGGCTCGCGATCATCGAGAACTACCAGCAAAGCGATGGAACCGTCGTCGTACCGGAAGCCCTGCGGGGGTACTTGGGGGCCGAACGGATCGACTCCACGGGCGGGCTGGCCTAGCCGCCTAGCATGCCGGCGCGATGGCAACGCGCTACCGATACCGGCCGGTCACCTCATTCCACTTGACGGCCCAGATATCCGCGAACGCCTTCAGCCCATCCATTAACGTGACGGATGAGCCATCCGCATTGTTCCACAAGACCGGGACTTCCGCGATTGTGAATCCCAGCTTGCGCGCGAGGAGAAGCTGTTCGACATCGAAACCGAAGCGGTCGATCCGCTGCCTTGCGGCGATGCTATGGCCCGCGCGCTGGCTGAATAACTTGAAGCCGCATTGCGTGTCCTTGATCGCAAGCCCGATCAGTAGCCGCATGTGGAGGTTGAACAGCCGCCCGGAGACCTCCCTGAATCTTGACTGGTGCCTGCCGACCAGCGACCGGTCCAGAGCCCTGGAACCGATCGCGACATCATGGCAATCCTGCGTCGCTGCGCGGTATAGCTTTTCGAATTCCTGGAGTGGAGTCGACAGATCCGCGTCGGAGAACAGGATCCAATCGCCGCTGGCCTCCAGCATTCCCCGGCGGACGCTGTATCCCTTGCCCCGGTTTGTCCGGTTACGGAACAAGCGAACCGCCGTGCCTCCGCTCTCCAGGTCCGGTCGCGCGCTCTCGGCGCAGCTGGAGGTACCGTCGGTCGAGCCGTCGTCGACGACGATGACCTCCGTGCATGTGCATGGTGATTCCGCGTTGAAGCCGCGCACGGCCCGCAGAGCGGCCGGCAGTCGGCGCTCCTCGTTGTAGGCCGGAATCACGATGCTGAGCGACGGCACGGCTGAGCCCTAGACTGCCGCCGCGCCCGGCCGGACGCCGATGGCACGCTTGAGCAGCGACTCGTAGTATGGCTTGCACGTCTCCAGCAGGGGCTCCAGATCCTTCGGGAACGGACCGGGCTTCTCGCGGTAGGGCTGGAACCCTGTCGATCGGTGGACGTTCTTGTACCAGTGCGAGGCCCACGCTCCGTCGAAGGCCTTGGGACCCGCCGGCCAGCGCAGCATCGCTGGCTCGAAGCCGAGCCCGAGGTGCTCGCACAATGCCCGCAGGGCCGCCTCCGGATCTAGCAGCAGCTGGCGGGAGTCCAGGACGGCTGGCCTCTGCCCCCAGCCTTCCAGCAGCGTGACCAGCTCGCACTGCCTTGCGAATCCGGTGTCCCGCAGGGTGGGCGGCCCGATGCGACTCTGCAACGACGGCAGCATCTGCACCGGATCGCGCGTCAGGAACACGTTCAGCGTTCGCCGCATGAAGGACAGGTCAAGGTCCACCAGGTGATGGGCCATCTGCTTGAAGAACACGACCCCGGTCCCGGCGGCGCCCAGGATCACCTCCCTCACCACCCGCTCCCCGTCGGAGTCCTGGGCGCGCAGGCAGGCTTCGCGAAGCGGATGGCCTGCGGACGAGACCCGCAGGAAGTGGGCGTAAAGGGGCTCGTCAATGACCGCCGTGTCGCTGCGTTGCGCGAACGAGTACATCAGGGCCGTCGACACGTTGCGAGGCCCGGACCACAGGTTGATCCTCTTGGGGGAACCGGTCATTCTCGTGCGGAGCGAGGAGGGCCCGGATTCGGCCCGGGGCCGCGCCGCCAGCAATGCGGGCCCTGGCAGCAGGTTCCGTCAGACAGCGGCAGCCGTCTATTCTGCCATGGCGCCAACCCACGCTGCTTCGGACTCGGACTGACTACTGGAGCAGCGGCTCGGGCCCGGTCCTGCCAGAAGCGGAGCGTGCTTTGCCATCATGGGCGTATGGCGGATTCGTCCGGCCCCCCTTCGCGCGACGTCATTAAGCCCGGCACGGTGACCGCGCCCGAGTTCCCTGAGGGCCTGGACTGGCTCAATACGGACGCACCTCTCTCGATCCGCGCCCTGCGCGGCAAGATCGTTGTGCTGGACTTCTGGACCTATTGCTGCATCAACTGCCAGCACGCGCTGGAAGACCTCAAGCGACTGGAGCGGAAGTATCCCTCCGAGCTCGTCGTGATCGGCGTTCACTCCGCGAAGTTCGACGCGGAGAAGGACACGGAGAACATACGCCAGGCCATCGTCCGGCACGGAATCGAGCACCCGGTCGTCAACGACTCCGAGATGCGGGTCTGGCAGGAGTACGCCGTCCGCGCCTGGCCCAGCTTCATGCTGATTGACCCGCGCGGCAAGGTATTCGGCGTCCATTCCGGCGAGCGGGTGTTCGACCTGTTCGACCGCGTGATCGCGCAGATGATCGAGCACTACGACGCCTCGGGCGAGATCGTCCGAAGCCCCGCGGCATTCCGCTCGGAAGCTGACCGCTGCCTGCCCGCAGATCTCTCGTTTCCGGGAAAGCTGCTGGCCGACCCCGACGGAGGGCGCCTGTTCATCGCCGACACGAACCACCACAGGATCGTAGTCGCATCCCTTGCCGACGGGAGTGTCCTGGATGTGATCGGGAGCGGCGAGCCCGGCTTGCTGGACGGCCCCGCCCGCCAAGCCCGCCTCTTGCAGCCGCAGGGAATGGCCCTCGTGGACGGAGTCCTCTACGTGGCGGACACCGGCAATCACGCGGTTCGCGCGGCGGACCTGCGCAGCGGCGAGGTCACCACCCTTGTCGGGGACGGCCAGCAGGACACCGAATGGGACCTCTCTCCGGGGCCGCTGGCCGGGCGCAGGCTCAATTCCCCCTGGGACCTCCAATTTGCGCACGGCGTGCTCTTCGTCGCCATGGCCGGCAGCCATCAGGTCGTCGGCATAGACCCGAACGGCGGGTACATCGCGGTGCACGCGGGCAGCGGGCGCGAGGACCATGTCGATGGCCCGCTTCTGGCTGCCGCGCTCGCGCAGCCCAGCGGGCTGACGTGTGACAGCGACAGCCTCTTCGTCGCCGACAGCGAGGTCAGCTCGATCCGCGCGGTCTCGCTCGACCCTCGCGGGGGGCACGTTCGCACGGTCGTAGGCAAGGGCCTGTTCGACTTCGGGGACATCGACGGCGTCGGCCAGGCCGTGCGCCTGCAGCATCCCATGGCAGTCGTCTTCGCGGACGGAAGCCTGTACGTAGCGGACACCTACAACAACAAGGTGAAGTCCATATCCCTGAACGACTTGCGGGCGAGCACGGTCGCAGGCACGGGCGAGGCAGGCCTGCTGGACGGGGCGGCAGCCGAGGCGCGGTTCGACGAGCCGGCCGGGATCACGTATTCCGGCGGCGCGCTTTACGTTGCCGACACCAACAACCACGCCATCCGCAAGGTGGACCTTGCGAGCGGCCTCGTAACAACATGGCCGCTCCGGGGCATGCCGCAGGTAGACCCGCGCGGTGCAGGGACGGGCCTCCCTCTCAACTAGGCGAAGCCGCGGCGCCTTCGGCCGGGCTCGGACAGGCGTCGGCTCACCCGCGGGCCGGAGGCGCTTCGACCCGGAACGTGCCGATCGGTTCGACCAGGCTCAGATCTTTGCTGTACGACTCGCGGCACTCCTCGACGAGCGGGGTGAGGATCTGCTGCAGGTGCTCGATCTCTGTCTCGGGGATCTCGAATCCATGGATTCGAGCCAGTTCTCTGTAGTCGGGCGTCCGGGCGGCAGTCATGGGATCCTGCTCCGCCACTCTACCGCAGGTCCCGGGCAGCGGCAGCGTTTCGTCATGGTAACCTTTCCCCTTCTGGAGACAGCAGCATGGCAGACACTCTAGCGGAACTCTACAAGGAAGCGGTCGGGCACGCGAAACCGGCTGCGATGCTCACGAAGGATAGCGGGTCTTACGCCCCGATCTCGTCCAGCGAGATGGCGCGCAGGGTGACCAATCTCCATCTGGCCCTGCGCGACGCGGGGATCGAGCGCGGCGACAAATGCGCTCTGATTTCGGAGAACCGCTGGGAATGGGCTGTCGCGGACTTCGCGATGATGACCGCCGGAATCGTCAGTGTTCCCATCTATCCGACCTTGCCGGCGGAGCAGGTCCGCTACCTGCTCGAGCATTCCGAATCGAAGGCGATATTCTGCTCCACGCGGGAGCAGCTGGACAAGATCCTGGAGATCCGGGACCAGTTGCCGGATCTGGGACTGGTCGTAGTATTCGAGTCGATCGACCAGGACGGCGCCATGCGTCTCGATGCCTTGATCGGCGACGGGACTGCTGACGAGGACGGTCGCAGCCGGTTCGACGCAGCGGTCGAGTCCGTCGCCCCGGGGGACCTTGCCAGCATCATCTACACGTCGGGAACGACGGGTGTGCCCAAGGGCGTCATGCTCACGCACGCGAACATGTCGACCAACATCAGGGATTCCACGCTCGCGGTGACAGCGGACGACGTGGCGCTCTCGTTCCTGCCCCTTTGCCACGTTGCCGAGCGGCTGGCCGATTACGTGTACTTCAAGGCAGGGGCCACCGTAGCGTACGCGGAGTCGATCGATACCGTCCCGCTGAACATGAACGAAGTGAAGCCCACCATCGCGGTGGGCGTCCCGCGGTTCTTCGAGAAGGTCTACGGCAGGGTCATGGCCGCGATGTCCAGCGCGCCCGCGGTGCGCCGGAAGATGTTCTACTGGGCGCTGGGCGTCGGCATGGCCGCGACTCCCTACCGCTTGGCGGGCCGCCCGCTTCCGGCCTCTCTCTCCCTCAAGCACGGAATTGCCGAAGGGCTGGTGTTCAAGAAGCTGCGCGGCAGGCTCGGAGGCAGGGTCCGCATGTTCGTGTCGGGCGCCGCTCCCCTTGCGCGGCACCTCGCGGAGTTCTTCCACGGGCTCGGGCTTCCGATCTACGAGGGCTACGGGCTCACGGAAACCTCGCCGCTGATCTCCATCAACACCGCCCAGCACTGCAAGCTCGGCACGGTCGGCAGGATCATTCCGAACGTCGAGGTCCGGATCGCCGACGACGGCGAGATCGTCGTCCGCGGGCCGAACATCATGCAGGGCTACTTCAAGATGGAGGAGCAGACCGCGGACGTGATGGACGGGGAGTGGTTCCACACGGGCGACATCGGCCATCTCGACGACGAAGGCTTCCTGTCCATCACGGATCGCAAGAAGGACCTGTTCAAGACCTCGGGCGGGAAGTACATTGCCCCGGCCCCGATCGAGAACAAGCTCAAGAGCAGTCCCCTGATCGAGACGGCCGTGGTGATCGCCGAGCAGCGCAACTTCCCGAGCGCCTTGATCGTCCCCGACTTCGCTGCGCTAGGAGCCTGGGCCAGCTCCGAGGGGATCGAGTTCTCCGGCAACGAGGATCTCTGCGCCAGCCCCGCTGTCCGCGACCGCGTGATGGGAGAGGTCGAGAGCCTGTGCTCGGACATGGCCCGTCACGAGCAGATCAAGAAGGTTGCGCTCGTCCCCAGCGAGTTCTCGATCGACGGCGGGGAACTCACGCCGACGATGAAGGTCCGACGCCGCCAGGTGAACGAGAAGTATGCCCGGCAGATCGAAGGGATCTACTCGTAACGCGACGCCACCCGGGCCTGTCTGACAAGGAGAGGATCCCGGATGCAGTCGTTCTCGCAGTTGCGCATATGGTCGCGCGGGCTACTGCCCTTGGCGCTGTGGTGTGCGCCGTGCGCACCCGCAGAGGATGCCTTCCCGCTACGGGGAGTCGAGTTCGAGGGCAATGCCAGCATTAGCGACGAGGTTCTCGTGCCTGTCACCGGTCTCGAGCTCGGCCAGCCGGTGCGAAAGGCGGACTTTGACAGGGCACTGCGCAAGCTGAACGAGACGGGCGTCTTCGAGACCCTTCGCTACAGCTACGGCCCACTGGACGGGGGGTACCTGCTCACGATCGTGGTGCAGGAAGTCCCTGAGCTGTTCCCGGTGCGATTCGAGGGCTTCGACGTTCCCGCGGAGACCGTCGACGCCGTGCTCCGGGAGCGGTTGCCGCTTTGGGTGGGCTTGGTGCCGGGCGGCGGCCCGATGGTCCGAATGACTCTCAGCAACCTGCAGACCTGGTGGCGGGAACAAGGCGGGGAAGAGGTGGTGCTCGCCAATGTCGTCCCTGCCGGCGAAGGCCGGTTCGAGATGCTGATCGGCCCCGAGCAGCAGACCTCCAATATCGCCTTCACCCGCTTTCACAACACCGGGGACGTCGACGCCCTGGAATTGCAGAGGACGTTCAATCAAGCCGCCATCGGGGAACCGTACTCGGAAGCCCGCCTGATGGAGCTGCTGCACTACAACGCCAGGCTTCTGTACCGGGAGAAGGGCTACATGAATGTCGTCTTCTGTCCATGCGAGTCAAGTCCGGATCCAGACTCGGCGGGCCTGCTGGTCGATGTGCAGGTCCAGCAGGGCGATGTCTACCTGTTCGGCGATCTGGTGTGGCCCGAACCGATGCCCATCGACGAGGACACCCTCAACAGGTTCAGCAGCATCGCTTCCGGGCAGGTGGCCAACATGAAGGCCGCCTTCGAGTCTGTGTCAGCGATCAGCGAGGGCATGAAGCGGCAGGGCTACATGAAGGCCCAGGCGACGTTCGTGGAGCGCGTCGATCACGACGAGCGGCAGGTGCACCTGGATATCGACATCTCGCCGGGCATCCAGTACCGGTTCTCGAGACTGCTGGTCGAGGGCCTTGACATCCTCTCCGAGCCAGCTGTCCGGAAGCGCTGGGGGATGGCCTCCGGACAGCCCTTCGACGTTCGCTACCCGTCCTACTTCCTGGATCGGATCAAGGCCGACGCCATGTTTGAGAACCTGAGCCGAACGTCCTGGAGCCTCGACGCGGACGACACCAGGGGGCTCGTGGACGTCACGCTCGTGTTCTCCGGCAAGGCCGACGAAGAACGCTGAGTCCGGGTCCCGGCAGGCTCTCAGGTTGCCGGGGAGGCCTTGGCGCGATACAGAGCGAGCCGGTACACGATAGCGCGGCTCGAGGCAGCAGGGTCATACAGCACCGTGGACGCCTGCCCGCTGCGCAGGTTCGGGTTGCGTTCGGAGGCCCGGATCGAGCGGCGCTCTCCGGCCACGTCGTAATTCACGCGGAACGACCGCACGCCGCCCCGGCGACGGACGCTGGCGGTAATCCCTGACACGGCCATGCCGCGCGACACGAGGCGCCGGTGAAGGCGCCGCTGCGCCTCGGCGAAGCCGGCTGCCGCCAGCAGCAGGCCGCCGGCGAAGAACACGACCCGCGTCGAGACAGGAGACGTCATCTCGGGCAGGTAGTGCATCTCCGGGCTTCCGGGCAGGTAGACCACCCTCGTTCGCATTCCCTCGAACATCCGCGAGTGGACGCGGCGCGACAGGCTGCGGTTGATGCGGACCGGAGAGCCCGAGTCGGCCTGGAAGCTGTAGCCCACGAAGTGGAGCGCGCGACCGTCGGCGAGCTGCCGGGTCTCCACCGAGTGCAGGGTGGCCGTCGACTCGGCTCCCTCGGCGTCCAGCAGGTCCTGTGCGGGGGTGGGCGGCAGGCGGTAGAAGTGCTGCTGGGCGAGTGCTGCGAAAGCGGCTAGAGCGAGCACCCAAGCCATGACGACCAGCCTGCCTCGACCTGTCATCTCGACTTGGCGAGGCGGGGATTCGAGCAGTTCGGGCTCGATGTGAGCGCGCGATTGGGGCCCGGCCGGAGGATCCCCGTCGGTGGGGGCCTCCCGAGCCGCCAGGCCGGCGCGCAGCGCGAGCGAGCCGGTCGCGACCATGCCGACCCCAGTCCACATGAGCCAGCCGCCCTCCGGCAGCGAAATGGCCAGGGCGAATCCGCCGCATACCGCCAGGGAAGCCCCGAGCGCGAGCCAGATCCTTCTGGACGAGTCCGAATCCATACCGCCGATCCAGTGTAGACCAGGGCTGCGGAGCGGGATCTGGCATCGGCAGCGAATGCGGCCGCCGGCCTGCTCGATTCCGGCCGGCCAGCTGAAGTTGGGGCTTGCCGGCCGGACTATGCTGGAGTGTGGCGATGATGGCAGCGGTGAGGACTATCAGTCGACGGAGCGTGCTTGCGCTGATTGCAGGTACGTGCGGGCTTGTTGCGCCTGCGGCGGCCCAGCCCGATCCGGATCGATGGGAGCAGGCGATCCAGGCCTTCGAGGAAAGCGACCGGCGGAACCCGCCGCCGAAGGGAGGCGTTGTCTTTCTCGGCAGTTCCAGCTTCCGGCGCTGGGATCTCGACAAGTGGTTTCCCGGGAAGGGCTTGATCAACCGCGGATTCGGCGGGTCTCAGATGGCGGATGCGCTCCGGTATCTCGATCGAATCGTCCTGCCGCTGGAGCCCGCGACGCTGTTCGTCTACGAGGGCGACAATGACATCGGCAGCGGCAAGAGCCCGGAAACGGTCGTCCGTGAGTTCGAGGAACTCGTTTCCCGTGTCCATGCGGCACTGCCCGAGACCCGGATCGTGTTCTTCGGCGTCAAGCCCAGCATCCGGCGCTGGCACCTGATCGGCCAAGCGAGGGAAGCGAACGCGCGGGTCCGGGCGATTGCGGAGAAGCATCCGCTCCTTGGGTACATCGATACCGGCACCCGCCTGCTGGGAGCTGACGGAGAGCCCCGTCCAGACCTGTTCGTCGATGACGAGCTGCACCTTAACGATGCCGGTTATGCGATCTGGGCGGAGTTGGTCGCGCCCTATCTCGATTGACGGGAGCACCTGAGGTGCCCGGAGGGCCGGGCGAGTATTGCGGCGTCGCGCTTCCGGTTCCACTCGACAAGCTCTTCACCTACGTAGTCCCGGAGCGTGACTCGGGTCGGATCGTCCCGGGCTGCCGGGTCCTGGTGCCCTTCGGCACACGCAGTCTCGTAGGCATGGTCCTGGAGGTGCACCGCACCGATCCGGGATTCGACCTGAAGCCAGTCAAGGAAGTGCTCGACGCGGAGCCCTCGCTCGACCGCGGCCTTCTCGACCTGGCTCGCTGGATTGCCCGTTACTACTGCGCGCCGATCGGGGAGGTCCTGAAGGCGATGCTGCCCCTGAAGGGAGAAAGGCTGGCGAAGTCGGTCGTCTCCCTCACTGCGGACGGCCGGACCGAAATCGAAGCGATGGTGGTGGCCGCAGGCGTTGACGAAGAGGTCCTAGAGTCCTTGCGGACCAAGCCGCTGACGCTTCAGTATCTTTCCCGCAAGCACCAAGGAGCAACCGAGGCTGTTCGGAGGCTGAGCCGGCGGGGCCTCGTCCGCATTGATCGCGTCGAGCAGAACCGGGATCCGACCCGCGCGCGTGATGCCGTGCTGCATGTGGAGATCGGCGATCCGGCGGCCGGCCCCGAGAAGCCCGATGCCGGCCAGCGCTGGCTTCTCGAGTTCCTCCGGCGCAATCCGGGCAGACATGATCTCAGGGCGCTGGCCGTAGAGCGGCGCGACGCGGTGTCGGTCGCGCGCAAGCTAGCGCGTTCCGGCGCGGTTCGGATCCAAGCCGACCTTTCTCCGCACCGACCGACGGGGGGCGGCAAGCGCTTCGATGCGAGCCCCACCCAGCAAAGAGCCATGGACGCAATCCTGCCCGCCGTTCGCCAGCGGCGGTTCGAGACGTTCCTGCTGCACGGGGTGACCGGCTCGGGCAAGACCGAGGTGTATCTGCGGGCAATCGAGGAGACAGTCGCCACCGGACGATCGGCCTTGCTGCTGGTGCCCGAGATCGCACTCACCCCGGCCCTCGCATCCCAGTTCTTCGAGCGGTTCGGGGACCGCGTTGCCCTGCTGCATAGCGGGCTCTCCGATGCACAGCGAGCGGACCAGTGGCGCAGAATCCGCTCCGGCGCGGCGAGTGTGGTGCTCGGGACCCGAAGCGCGGTGTTCGCCCCGGTCCGCGACCTGGGCCTCGTCATCGTTGACGAGGAGCATGACTCCAGCTACAAGCAGGGAGAGGCGCCCCGCTACAACGGTCGCGATGTAGCGATACTCCGGGCTCGCACTGCGGGCGCACCGGCCGTGCTCGGATCCGCGACGCCGGGAATCGAGACCCGGTACAACGCGGAGACGGGCAAGTACACCCTTCTGACCATGCCGAACCGGATCCTGGATCGGCCCCTGCCGACTGTGCGCAAGGTGGACATGCGCAGCGAATTCGCCGAGACCGGACGGACGCATCTGTTCTCGCGGGAGATGGTGGGAGAGGTCCGCGCCTGCGTGGACAGGGGCGAGCAGGCCATGATCCTGCTGAACCGACGCGGCTTTTCCAGCTATGTGGTGTGCCGTTCTTGCGGCGAGAGGATCGACTGTCCGAACTGCTCCGTGACGCTCACGTTCCACAAGCGCGAGCGGCACCTGCTTTGCCATTACTGCGACCACTCCGAGGCCGTGCCAAGCAGTTGCAGCGCCTGCGGCCGGGAGTTCCTGCACTTCCAGGGCAGCGGTTCCGAGAAAGTCGAGGAAGAGCTCTCGCTGCAGTTCCCGGAGGCCCGCATCGCGAGGCTGGATCGCGACACGGTCAAGGGCCGCGACCGCTACGAGACCATTCTGGACGGTTTTCGGAGAGGCGAGTCGAATCTGCTGGTCGGGACCCAGATGATCGCGAAGGGGCACGACATCCCGAACGTCACGCTCGTTTGCGTCGTGGACGCGGACGTCGGGCTGGGCCGTCCGGACTTCCGGGCCGCGGAGCGGACGTTCCAGTTGCTCACGCAGGTCGCCGGGCGGGCGGGGAGGGGCGAGAAGCCCGGTCTGGTCCTGATCCAGACGATGAACCCGGACCACTACTCCATCGAGCTTGCCGCCAGGCACGACTACGACGCCTTCTACAGGCGGGAGAAGGGGTTTCGCCAGGAACTCTGGTACCCGCCCTTCACTTCGATGGCCTCGGTCACCATCCGCAGCTCGGACCTCTCGGTAGCTACCAAGGCGGCAGCCGAGCTGGCCCGCCATCTGCAGCCCGAGCCGGAGGGCCTCCGGATCCTGGGACCCGCGTCCGCGCCCTTGGTCAGGCTCCGCACCGACTACCGCTTCCAGTTGCTGATCAAGTCCCTCCGCCGGTCGGCAATCGCAAAGCTTCTTTCCAAGGCCCGGAGGTTCGCGGACCAGCGCCAATGGCCCGCAACGGGCCTTGTCCTCGACGTCGACCCGGTGGATTTCCTGTAGCTGGCGCTAGGTCGCCGCAGTGCCCTCGCCACAGGCGCAGGGAGCGGAATCGATCTCTCAGCGCCGGGTTCGCTCGAACCTCCTGAGCTCTCGTACGGCTCGGTTGTGCGCGCTCAGCGTTTCGGAGAACACGTGGCCGCGTGCGGGGCCTGGCTTGGCTACGAAGAACAGGAAGTCGGACTCGTCAGGAGCGAACGCCGCCTGCAAGGACTGCTTGCCGGGGTTGGAGATGGGGCCGGGGGGCAGGCCCTCGTGGACGTACGTGTTGTACGGGTGCGGGTCCGAGATGTCCGATAGGTGGATGCGCCCCCGGTACCGCCCCTCCACTACGAGGCCGTAGATTATCGTCGGGTCGCATTGCATCAGCATGCCGCGACGGATGCGGTTGTGGAACACCGACGACACCATTGCGCGTTCCTGGGTGATGCCTGCCTCCTTCTCGATCATCGACGCCAGAATCAGCGCGTCCCAGTCCGAGATCTCAGCGGTCTTGGCGGCGCGCGCCTCCTCCAGGGCCCCGAGGGAAGAACTAACCATCTGGTCGATCAGGTCCTGGGCCGTTGAGGTCTTGGCAAGGTTGTACGTCTCGGGAAAGAGAAAGCCCTCCAGTGTCTCGGCAGCGGGGAACATCTTCCGCACTGGTGCCGGGTCCGCGGTTAGCGCCAGGAATTCCTCGCCGTCGACCAGGCCCGACTCCGTCACCAACTCGGCGACGTCGAAGCGATTGAGGCCCTCGGGAATCGTGATCGGGTAGAGGATCACCCTTCCCTCCTCGATCATCGTGAGGGCTTCTGCGGCGGGGACGGGGCCCTCGAACGAGTACTCGCCTGCCATCAGCGTCCGGTGCTTGTTCCATGCCCGGACCCAGAGGAAGCTCCACTTCGACTCGATGATTCCATGCGCCTCGAGCAGCTCCGCGATCTGCCGCGAAGTGCTGCCTCGCTCGACCAGCACGATCACCGGCTCCTCGAACGGCTCGCCGGGCGGTTGCGATCCTCCACAGGCGGCCAGCAGGGCAGCGGCCGCCAATACGGTTTGTTTACGAGCGCGCGTCGACAAGGTACCCTTCCAGTAGAAGTACGGCCGCCATCTGATCGGTGTCGCCGGGGCTGCCCGACCGGGGTCCCAGCCGCTGACGCGCCTCCCAACTCGTTAGCCGCTCGTCCCGCATTTCGACCCGCACCCGGACATGCTTGGCGAGCCGCCGTGCGAACCGTGAAGCTTGGTCCGAGGACGGACTCTCCGTGCCGTCCATATGCAGAGGCCTGCCGACGATCACTCTCTCGATTCCTCGGGCGCGGACCAACTCTGCCAGCGTCTCAAGATCCGATTGGATGTTTCGGCGCAGCAGGGTGGGCAACCCGTGGGCCGCAATGCCGAGCTCGTCGCTGACCGCTACTCCGATACGGCGCTTCCCCCAGTCCAGTGCCAGGACGCGCAACGCTCGGCCCTGGTCCCGGACTTCCGCCGGTTCCGACCTCGCTTGTTCACCGCGCACGTTTGCTCATCTGCTCGATCGTGACGTCCCACGGTTGCGGGGGCAGCGCGTCGTACCGGGGCCGGGCGTCTTTTGCGGGCATGGCCTCGCTGATCTGCTGCAGCTTCGCGAGCGCCGCGACGTGCTCGGGAAGCTCGCTTGCCAGCAGGTTCTCCCGCTCGTCCGGATCACGCTCTAGATCGTACAGGTTCCGCACCTCGCCGTCGTGGACGTGAATCTTGTAGCGCTTGTCCCGAATCACTCGCGGGGCGTAGTCGCGGACCCCTCGGACTCCCCGCTCGTCCAGCCTGGCCGGTCCGAAGCCCATCGCCGCGATCCACTCCCGCGGTCCGGTCGTTGTCCTGCCCAGCAGTAGCGGCGCGATCGACTTGCCGTCCAGTTCGACGCCTTCCGGCAGCTTCGCCCCCGCCAGTTCGCAGAACGTCGGGAGCAGGTCCGAGAAGTCCGTCAGCTCGTCCGTCTCCACCCCGGCGGGGACGAGGCCGGGGCCGTTGACAATGAACGGCTGCCGAGGGCCGTTCTCGGTCAGCTGTCCCTTCCCGCCGACGATCCGGCGCCCGTTCAGCCGCCCCTGGATTCCGCGCGACGTGCCGTTGTCGGTGGTGAAGACCACGATCGTGTTGTTGCGCACGCCGGCGTCGTCAATCGCCTTCATGAGCCGTCCGACAAGGTAGTCGGTGTAGCGGACCATGGCCTTGTGCTTTTCCAGCCTGCTCTCCGCGAACGGTTCGTGCGGCGTCGTGACTAGGGGCCCATGCGTCAGGGCCATCGGGTAGTACAGCAGCATCGGCCGGTCCGAGTTCCTGCGAACGAAGTCGATCAGGAACTCGTTGTAGATGTCCGGGCCGAACCGGCCGGCATAGGTCTTGCTGGCCTCCTGGCTCGTGTAGACATACGGATCCCAGTACCGTTCGTCGCTGGGCGGATTCCCGCCCTCGCCTCCGGTCCACATCGACCACTCGTCGAATCCGTGGCGGTCGAGGATCCGCGGCTGCACTCGGAAATCGTTGATCTGCCACTTTCCGGCGATCGCCGTCGCGTATCCGGCCTCGCGCAGCAGACGGGCGAACGAGACGTTGTGCTCTGGGTCGAAGTGGCAGCCCGCGCCCCAGCGCGGGACGTCCCAGTGGTTCGTCCAGCCGTGCCGGAACGGGTACTGCCCTGTAAGCAGGGTCACTCGGGTCGGCGTGCACTGTGGCATCGAGTACGCGTTGTGAAACACCATGCCGCCTTCCGCGAGCTTGTCGATGTTCGGGGTCTCGATGCCCTCGCCGCCGTAGGACGAGATCCATTCGGGACCCAGGTCGTCGACCATGATCAGGACAATGTTCGGAGCCGCGGCCCATACCGGGGCCGACGCCAGGGCAGCTACACAAGCGAGTCGAGCGAGATTCGTCACGATACCGCCTAGGGTAGTACGCGCGTCCCGGTCCGCGCGGGCAGCTGGTTTCCGCTGGCCCGGCCCGGATGGGCCAAACTGGAATGGCATGGAACGCCTGTTCTCGGCGGACGACCCCTCCATCTACGAGATCCGGACGGCGGCGCCCGGGCCCCAGGGCCAGCTTCCCCTCACGCCGGAAATGCTCCGCACGCTTCCCAGCGGGGACATCTTCGGATGGACCCAGGACGCGGGCATGGGCTGGAACCCCGCCCACCTAGGCCGGGACGAGTACCTCATCCTGAGCACGCAGGGCGGCATCCGGGCGGAAGACGGCTCCCCGGTTGCTCTCGGCTACCACACGGGCCATTTCGAGGTGGGCCTGCTGATGCGAGAAGCAGCGCTCGAGTTGCGGGACCGCGGCGCGATCCCGTTCGCGGGTTTCTGCAGCGATCCCTGCGACGGCCGGACCCAGGGAACGCCGGGGATGATGGACTCGCTTCCCTACAGGAATGACGCTGCCCAGGTGCTGCGGCGATTGATCCGCTCCCTGCCGACCAGGCGGGGCGTGATCGGCGTGGCGACATGCGACAAGGGGCTGCCCGCGATGATGATGGCGCTCGCGTCCATGCACGACCTGCCGTGCGTGCTGGTTCCCGGCGGCGTGACGCTGCCCGCGCTGGACGGGGAGGATGCCGGCAAGGTCCAGACGATCGGCGCCCGCTTCTCGCACGGGGAGATCACGCTTGACCAAGCCCGGGATTCTGGCTGCAGGGCGTGCGGCTCGCCGGGCGGCGGCTGCCAGTTCCTAGGAACGGCGGCAACGGCCCAAGTGGTGGCGGAAGCGCTCGGCCTGGCGCTGCCGCACACCGCCCTCGCCCCGTCCGGGCAGCCCGTTTGGAAGCACGCCGCGCGCATGTCAGCCGAGGCGGTGATGGCCCAGAAATCGGCCGGCCTAAGTGTCCGCGACATCGTGACCGAGGGTTCCCTGCGCAACGCGATGGTGGTTCACGCAGCCTTCGGTGGATCCACCAATCTCCTGCTCCACGTGCCAGCGGTGGCTCACTGCGCAGGCTTGCCGCGACCGACGGTGGATGACTGGGAGGAGGTCAACTGCCGCGTCGTTCGGCTTGTCGACGTGCTGCCGAACGGCCCGGTGGGCCATCCCACCGTGCGGGTATTCCTGGCTGGCGGCGTTCCGGAGGTCATGCTGCATCTCCGAGCCCTGGGACTCCTGGACCTGGAAGTCCTGACGGCGGCGGGGATCCCGCTCGGGCAGGCGCTCGAGGCCTGGGAGGGCAGCGAACGTCGCAAAGTGTTCCGCGAACGGCTGCGATCGACGGACGGGGTGGACCCTGACGAGGTCATCTTCTCGCCGGAGGGTGCCGAGCGGAAGGGCCTCACCAGCACGATTACGTTCTGCCGGGGCAACCTGGCCCCCGAGGGCTCGGTCGTGAAGAGCACGGCCATCGACCCGACCGTCGTCGATCCCGATGGCGTGTACCGCAAGGAGGGGCCGGCCCGCGTTTTCCGGCGGGAGGCCGATGCCATCGAGGCCCTCAAGGCCGGCTCGGTCCGTCCGGGCGACATCATGGCGCTGATCTGCTGCGGCCCGCTCGGGTCGGGAATGGAGGAGATCTATCAGATCACCTCGGCGCTCAAGCACATCTCCTACGGCAAGGAGATTGCCGTGGTCACCGACGCGCGCTTCTCCGGCGTCTCCACAGGGGCCTGCATCGGGCATGTCGGCCCCGAGGCGCTTGCGGGCGGCCCGATCGGAAAGCTGGTCGAGGGCGACATCCTGCGAGTCCGGATTGATTGCGGGAAGCTCCAGGGTTCTGTCGATCTTGTGGGCCACGGCGGCGTCCGGTTCGGCGCCGAGGAAGGCTCGCGGGTGCTTGCGAGCCGTGCCTGCCGGCCGGACCTTTCGGCGCACCCGCAAATCCCCGATGACACCAGGCTGTGGGCCGCCATGCAGGCTTGCAGCGGAGGAACGTGGGGCGGCTGTGTCTACGACGTGGATGCCATCGTCGATGCGATCCGCGCCGGTGCTGCGGAACGGCCCGTCGAGAGCGGGGTCACGGCCGGATGATCGAGCCGTCCCGTCGCCGGGTCGTGCCCCAGTGGTAGTCGAACGGCGTGTCGTATCGCGAGTCGACGTCGTAACGGGCCGCTAGTTCCTCGTCGATCTCCATCCCCCAGCCGGGTGCTTCGTTCGGGAAGAAGAAGCCGTTCTCGAGCCGCGGGCAGCCCTGGAAGACCTCGTGCACCGAATCGGGCCAGGTCCGGGCTTCCTGGATGCCGAAGTTGTAGCAGCTCACGTCGAGCGCGATGTTGGCCAGATGGCCCACCGGCGAAGTGTCGCCCGGTCCGTGCCAGGCCGTCCGGACTCCGAACCACTCGCAAAGCGCCGCCAGCTTGCGGGCGGGCGTGAGGCCTCCGATCTGCGAGATGTGGACCCGGATGAAGTCGATCAGGCGCTCGGTGATGAGCCCGGTGAACTCGTGCGGGGAGTTGAACAGCTCGCCCATGGCGATGGCCGTCGTCGTTTGCGATCTCATGTGGCGGAAGTAGCCGATTTGCTCCGGCGAGAGTGGATCCTCGATGAAGAACGGGCGGTATTCCTCGACCCGCTTCAGCAGCCACATGGCCTGGGCGTTCGTGATGCGCTCGTGCACGTCGTGCAGCAGTTCGATCTGCTCGCCCAGCTTGTCCCGCATGTGAGCGAACAGCTTCGGCACGCTCAGCAGGTACGGGGTGGGCTCGTACATTCGCTCGTTGTGAGGCCCGCCTGAGGGGGCTCCAAGGAAGCCGCCCGGGTTGCCCCCGTCGCTGCGCGCGCCGTAGTTTGCGTTGCCTTGGAGGCCGAGCTGGATCCTGACGTGCCGCACGCCCTGCTCGATGTATTCCCTGGCCGAATCCTCCACTTCCTCCAGGCTCGAGCCGGACGCATGACGGTACACGTCGGCTCCGTTGCGGGCCTTGCCGCCAAGCAGCGCGTAGACCGGCATGTTGGCCCGCTTGCCCTTGATGTCCCAGAGGGCCTGGTCCACTCCGCTCATGGCGTTGTAGAGCACGGGCCCGTTCCGCCAGTAGGAGCTGACATACATCGTCTGCCAGATGTCCTCGATGTGGTCGGGGTTCTTGCCCCGCAGGAACGGGCGGAGGAACTCGTCGACGGCCGTGACCACGGCCTTCGCGCGTTGCGTGAATGTCGCGCAGCCGTAGCCGTACAGTCCGGGCTCGCTAGTCTCGACCTTGACGATCACCGTGCGCGGAAGGCCCGGGGGCGCGGTGAGGATCGCTTTCACGTCGGTGATAGAGATTTCGGGCAGCCCGCGGGACGCTCGCTCGGCCTGTGCGGAAGCGGCCGGTGGAATTGCAGCGGGCAATGCCGCGAAGCCTCCGCCAGCGAGCCACTTTAGGGCATCCCGTCTTTGCATGGCGACATTGTACAGTCCTGCCTCGCGCCCCGATCACCCTTGGCCGGCCGGGTTGGACCGGTCTTCCGAGCCTGCGGCCGACACCTGCGGCCGCCGCCGCTCCCACGGGTGGTTCTACGATGGAGACTGGGACGGGTTGGGTTGCACGCACTTGTGGCAGGAGGCGCCGGCTTTATCGGCTCCCATCTTTGCGAGCGTCTGCTGGCGGATGGCTGGGAGGTGCATGTCCTCGACAATTTCAGCACCGGGGCCGCCAAGAATCTCGAGCCGGTCTGGAACCATCCCCGGCTCGGCGTCATTCGCAGGGATGTCTGCGAGCCGTTCGAGTCGTCCGCGGCGTATCAGGTGGTCTTCAACCTGGCCTCCCCGGCCAGCCCGAAAGACTATCTCGCCGCTCCCATCGAGACCCTGATGGCGGGGTCCGTCGGAACCCGCAACCTGCTGGACATCGCTAGGAAGCGAGGTGCCACGTTCGTGCAGGCCTCCACGTCCGAGACCTACGGGGACCCGCTAGTCCACCCCCAGCCGGAGACCTATTGGGGCAACGTCAACCCTGTCGGGCCGAGGGCTGTCTACGACGAGTCCAAGCGATTCGCGGAGGCCCTGACCATGGCCTATCACCGCGCACACGGAGTCGACACGCGCATTGCCCGGCTATTCAATACCTACGGTCCGAGGATGAAGCCCGGGGACGGCCGCGTGCTCCCTGCCTTCCTGGAACAAGCCTTGCAAGGAGAGCGGTTAACGGTGTTCGGCGACGGATCCCAGACCCGGAGCTTCTGCTATGTGTCCGACACAGTCGAGGGACTTGTTCTCCTTGCCGGAAGCGGCGAGGTGACGCCGGTGAACATAGGCTCCGCGACCGAAACGACGGTCCTTGATCTCGCCCGGATGGTGCACGACATGATTGGCAGCAGCGGCGAAATCTGTCGGCTGCCGTTGCCGGAAGACGATCCCAAGAGGCGACGCCCCGACATTGCCAAGGCCGCGCGCCTGCTTGGATGGGAACCGCGCGTCTCTCTCGAGGAAGGCCTCCGACTCACATTGGAGAGCCTCCGGGCGGCGGATCTCTAGGCGGTCCTGTCCCGCCGGCTACCCTTTGCCAAAATGGACTTTCGATGCTTGGGACCAACCCGCCCCGGTTCCTGCTGACGAACGACGACGGCGTGGACGCCCCGGGCCTCGCAGCCCTGGCAGCGGCCCTGCCGACCGGCGCGGAGTCGATTGTCGTTGCGCCCTTCGAGGAGCGCTCCGGATGCAGCCATCAAGTGACCACATCGCGGCCGATCCGCACGCGTGAGATCGACGACAGGCGCCTCGCGGTGGACTCGTCTCCCGCGGACTGCGTGCGTCTTGCATTGCATGGCAGCAGGGAGAGATTCGACTGGGTCCTGGCCGGAATCAACAACGGCGCGAACCTCGGTGCTGACATCTACTATTCGGGCACGGTCGCGGCGGTCCGGGAGGCCGCACTGAACCGGCTTCCCGCGATTGCGCTCTCCCATTACCGGGACAGGGTCCTGACGGAAATGGACTGGACGAGAGCCGCGGGCTGGGTCCGCCGGCTGCTGCCCGAACTCCTGGCGGTGCCTCTCGCTCCTGGCGAGTTCTGGAATGTCAACCTGCCCAGCCTTCCCGCCGGTCCCGCGGAGCCCCCAGTTGTCGAATGCGAAGTGGACACGAGCCCGTTGCAGCTCGAGTACGCAACCGAGGACGGCGGCCTCCTCTACCGCGGCGTGTACCGTCGGCGCGACCGGCAGCCCGGTCGCGATGTGGAAACCTGCTTCGGGGGGAGCATCTCGGTTTCGCGCATGCGGCTGCCGTGACGATCCTTGGGGGGCCGTTTCACCGCCGTTGGCATGAGACAATCGAGGCTCGGCCGGTTTGGCGCGCACTCGGGTGGATCAGTTGCTTGTGATGCGGGGACTCGTCGGATCCCGGCAGCAAGCGCAAGCGATGATCCTCGCCGGGGAAGTGCTCGTAGACGAGCAGAAGGCAGACAAGCCAGGCCGTCAGGTCGCTGCGGACGCAGCAGTAAGGCTTGTTCGCCAGCGCCCGAGATTCGCGAGCCGAGCCGGGGGAAAGCTGGACGCAGCCGTCCGCCATTTCGGGATCGTTCTCGACGGCTCGATCTGCCTTGACATCGGTGCCTCAACGGGCGGCTTCACGGACTGCCTGCTCCAGAACGGTGCCCGGCGGGTCCACGCCGTGGACGTTGGCAGCGGCCAGCTGGACTGGAGAATCCGCCAGGACGGGCGGGTCGTAGTCCACGATCGACTCAACGCCCGCCACCTTTCTCGCGATGACATCGGCGAGAGCGTCGATTTCGTGACCTGCGACGTGAGCTTCATCTCGGCTACCCTGATCCTCCCTCGCGTCGGCTCTCTGCTCCGCCCCGGCGGGCGGGCCGTTGTGCTGGCGAAGCCCCAGTTCGAAGTGGGGAAGGGAGAGGTCGGCAAGGGGGGTATCGTGCGTGACCCGGCGCAACATCGCAAGGTTGTGGAGAAAGTCCGGGAGGCAATGTCCAACTGCGGCTTCAGATCGGTGGAGTGGATGGAGAGCCCGGTGCTCGGAGCGTCGGGCAACCGGGAATTCCTCCTCTACGGAACGGACTGGATCGCGGCTCCCGGCGAGGAGGATTCATGATTCGCCGCATCGGCGTCGTCAGCAAGCCAGACCGAGAGGAGATCCCCGGACTGCTGCGCACCTTGGCCGACT
Source organism: Bryobacterales bacterium (assembly GCA_965263255.1). Classification (GTDB taxonomy): domain Bacteria; phylum Acidobacteriota; class Terriglobia; order Bryobacterales; family UBA6623; genus VXMF01. Next base: position 2,062,014 of record CBDHHA010000008.1, on the reverse strand, counting down.
GGTGCTCGGCGCGCAACGCCGAGTTGGCGGTCGATTGCACCTCCGGGGATTACCTCGGACGAGCTGACGGCCGGCCCAGGGACGACCTGCCGGACGGCTGCGACCTGATCGTTGTGCTGGGCGGGGACGGGACCCTGCTGTCCGCGGCACGTGCGGTGGGCGACCGCCAGATCCCCTTGCTCGCGGTCAATCTCGGCGGGCTCGGCTTCATGATGACCACCGGTCCGGACGAGTTGCTTTCCGCTCTCGATTCGGTGTCCGACTCCGGGTTCGATGTGGATTCCCGGCTGGTGCTGGAAGCCCGGCTGGTGAGGGACGGTGCGGACATCGACAGGTTCTTCGCGCTCAACGACATCGTGGTGTCGAACGGTCCGGTGGCGCGCCTGCTGCATCTCGAGGCGTATGCCGACGGTCGGTACGTTTGCGAGTATCGGTCCGACGGACTGATCCTGTCGACACCCACCGGCTCCACCGCGTATTCGCTCTCGGCCGGCGGGCCGGTCATGGCCCCGGACGTGGCCGCACTGAGCCTGACGCCAATCTGCCCGCACACCCTGTCGAATCGGTCCGTGGTGCTGCGGGCCGACGCCAAGGTCGAGATCCGTGTCTCGGCCGGTGACGAGGAGAACCACCTGAGCATCGACGGCCAAGTCGGTCGCAGCTTGAGGCCGAAGGACTGCATCCGAGCCTGGCGGGCGAGCCACACCGTTGACATCATCCGGACGAAGAGCATGCCGTACTTCGAGGTCCTGCGTAGCAAGATGCGCTGGGGGGACCGATAACGGATCGCAACGGCGGAGCGGCCTTCGCTAGCTTCGGCCGGCAGAAGGCTAGGCCTCATAGCTGAAGCGGGTTGGCGGCTGGTTGTACGCTATCTCTACAGGACATTCGTCGACCCGCATGGCTTCCAAGCGAGGTTCGGCGGCATAGTGCGGCGACGGTCGGCGAAGCTGGCACACAATGCGAGTACAGCCTCCAAGAGGGGGGTGACCTTACACGCACTGGAGGGGGATGACTCTGCGCATGGGCGACGCACGAGAACCGGGAGCCGCCGACCGTGTTGACACGGGCTTCCTGAGGCGCTGCATCCGTGTGCTGGAGGTTTCCTCCGAGCGAGTCGAACGGTTTGGGGAATCGGACCTGATGTACGACTTGTACCGAGCTGCCTGTGTCAAGGAGTTCGAGATTGTATTGCAACAGAGCGGGGCGCTGCTGAGGAAGCGGCTTGCGGCATTCTTTGCCAGCAATCGCCGTGCCGATGAGTTGGTGTTCAAGGACCTGTTCCGGCACGCGGCCAAGCATCGCCTGATCGACATCGAAGCGGCGGAACGGTGGATGACCTACCGCGACTGCCGCAGCGAGACAGTGCCCAGCCACGGCAACCACTTTGGCGACGAGGTTCTGGTTCTGCTCCCCACCTTCATCGCGGACGCCAAGGATCTGGCAGACACCATCGAGGCTGCGAACGATGAGTGACCGTCTCCACCTCGCGCCCCGTCACCGCCGCGTCTTGGAAGCGTTGCTGCGCACGCACCTACCCGGCGTCGAGGTCTGGGCGTACGGGAGCCGCGTGAACGGCCGCGGTCATGACGGTAGCGACCTCGACCTTGTGCTCCGCGGGCCTGACTTGCTAGAGATTCCCGGTGAGCAGATGCTCCAATTCGAGGATGCGATCCGCGAGTCGAACATACCGTTCCTAGTCGACGCACACGATTGGGCGCTCCTGCCGGATCGGTTTCATCGGCAGATAGAGCGCGATTACGTAGTGATGCTCAAAACGATCGGGCAGGAGACTGAGCGACTGGGTTCGACTAACGGAGAGGCTGTTCGCCGCATGGAGGACGGAGGTCCGGCGGCAATCCAGCCGAACCATCACGTAGAACGAATGCCATGAGTGACGGTCCCGAGGGGATGCATCGCGAGGCCTTCATCGTCACTAGCACCGCCAGCCACCGCACCAACCAGCCGGTACGAATCCAGTCCGGCGCTACCCGAACATACACTATGCTTCTAAGCGTCGAAGCTGTTGCACAGCTGATGGAGCAGTCCCGCAGCCGGGAGGTCTGATGAGGGTAGGGATTCGCGACAAGAATGCTCTTCTGGCCGTGTCGCCTGCGGCGGTGTCGGCGTATGCCGCTGCATGTGGATGGAAGCGACAGGATACCTACCGCAGGCACTCGGACGTCTACACCCGTGACGGGCAGCCGGAAATCATAGTCCCGCGCACGGAACGCCTAGGCGACTACGCGAGCGTCGTCGCCACGCTGATCGACACGTTCGCGAGGGTCTCCGAGCAAGACGAGTTGACGGTTTATCGGGATTTGGTCACAGCGGATAGAGACGTGATCCGTGTCCGACCATCCGAGAGCGAGGGCGGTAGCATCAACCTGGAGGCCGGCATCGACCTGCTGGGCGGTGCTCGCGACCTCGTGCTGTCGGCGGCCTGTTCGCTTCATGAGCCGCAAGCTGCCTACCGAGCCGGCGCGAACAAGGAAGCAGCCGAACTGTCGAAGCAACTGCGGCTCGGACCGACCGACCAAGACAGCTTCGTTGTGACGCTGCTAACGCCGGTCCTACAGTCACCGATACAGGCGTTCTCCCTTGGACCCCACGAACAAGGCGGGCCGATTGCGCGCCGAATGACGACGCGACTCGTCGAGGCGCTCACGGCGGCACGTCAGGCGGTGGAGCGGGCGGCTGCAGGAGATGACGCCTCCTTCGATAGGACGGTCGCACGGGGAGTGAGCGCCAATCTTTGCGAGGCCCTGGTCCGACTCATCAAGCCATTCTCCATGGTGGACGTTGGCGTCTCATGGGCTCGCACCTGGCCGAAGGAGAAACCGCACACTGTCATTCGGTTCGGTCAGAGCCATACGGATTTCTTGCACGAGGCAGCACGCTTGCTCCGTGAGCGGGTGCCACAGCCCGATGTGCGTCTCCACGGCTGGGTCCGACTACTGCAGGGCGGGGAGGACGAAGTCGATGGAACGATCCGCCTAGTGACAGACATCGAAAGGCAACGCCAGTCGGTCGTGGCGGTTCTCGGGCAGGTCGATTACGCACGGGCTGTGCAGGCACACAGGGAGAAGGCGCTGGTGGTGCTGACGGGTGACCTCGAGCGTCGGGGGCAGCGGTGTAGGTTGCTGAGTCCGCACTTGGAGGGCGTCATCTCCAATGAGGATCCCGGTGAGCAACTCCGGTCCTCCGCTGGTGAAGCTGTCCGGTCTCGCCCTTGAGCAGCTCGGCCCATTGCCGCTGTGCCGTCGTCAAGCGTGGAGGAGTCCGATGTCGAGTTGGATTCGCTGGGCCGGCTCGCAGCCGTCGACCGGGCCGTCCTCCTCGGCCCGGCCATCGCCCCGGATGCTTCGCAGCGCAGCGTGCCGGCACGAATTTCTTGGACAGCGGATCCCGGCCAGTGTAGACCTTGACGTGGCTGTCTGCGACGAGGGTGGCCCGTCCTGCGGGTCCTGCTCGTACCAAGCCCGGTCACGGCTTTGCGCCATTGCACGAGTGCCTTGCAGTCGGAGGTCAGCTGGCGGTCCAGAGTCGCGATGGATCGTTCGCCGGGGTGGCACGGCGCGGAGTCTGGATGGCGTCAGAGGGCTTGCCGCACGGCCCCTACGTTACAATCCCGGCTTGGCGAGAACACAGGACTTGTGGGTCCTGCTGCATGTCGACCCGTGGACAGCCCCTCCAGGCGCTGCTACCGCAGGCACATGAGGCGGGCCCGTAGTAGCTGGTCGGAATGACTGCCTGCCGATTCTCCTACTCACTTGATGCCCGGGCAATCGTGTCAGGCGATTGGAAGAGTTGCCTGCGACTGCTCCGGATTGGGCGCGCATCCGCCGTCGAACCGTTAGATCCATGAAGGTCAGTCCCTGGAGTGATAGCAAGGGCATTGGGAAGCGCCTGGCTGCGCACGGCCTCACAGGAGTGCTGTCTCTCGACCTCGAAGGCAAGACCGGAATCTCGGCCATCGGCGCAGTGGACACCGATGGCTCGCGTACCTGCGTCTGGAAGGGCGGCAACCGTGGATTGGCAAGGGGCCTCAGGGATCTCGATGAGTTCGCTGACGGAGCTGCCTGCCTAGTGGGCCACAACGTCCTCGAACACGACCTCCCACTCCTAGCCAAGCATGAGCCGGGCCTGAAGATTCTCCGCAAGCCTGCCATCGATACCCTCTACCTGAGCCCTCTCGCTTTCCCGGAAAACCCCTACCACCGTCTTGTCAAGCAGTACAAGGAGCCGACACTCGCGAGGGCGCAAATGAACGACCCGCTGCTCGACGCGGAACTCACGCTGGAACTTCTCGCCGACATAGCCGACGCCCTCGCAGGCAACGACCGAGACCTGCTGCTGGCTTGGCACGCTCTACTCACTGCCGGGGTTGCCAACCACGCATTCGACAGGTTCTTTCGCTCCATCCGGGAAGTTGCTACCGCGCCGCCTTTGGCGGAGGCCATTCCATTCATTGAATGCCGCCTCGCGTTCTACGGGTGCCCTAGCCAAGCGGAGTGTATCGCTCGCGAGGCACCCGCGCACCCTCTTCCGCTCGCCTACCTGCTGGCATGGCTACCATTCGCTGGCGGCAATTCTGTCATCCCGCCCTATGTGGACAAGCGATTCGCCGCGAGCAAACTCGCGGTTCGGTTGCGCGAAACCTCTTGTGGAGACAGCTCCTGCCAATGGTGTTCCGAGCGTTGCGACCCGGTCAAGGCACTCAATCGCTGGTTTGGCTACCCCGACTTCCGGAAAGAGCCCAAGGCCAAGGGCCCGGGCGGGGAGAGCCTGCAACGCCTGATCGTAGAGCGGCACCTAGCTCGAGCCAACGTGCTGGGCATACTCCCTACCGGAACTGGCAAGTCCCTTTGCTACCAGCTCCCGGCACTGATGCGCTACGACGCATCCGGCGCACTGACCGTAGTGATATCGCCGCTCGTAGCGCTGATGGCCGACCAGGTGAAGTCCATGCACCGCGAAGGGATCAGGTGCGTCACCACCATCAACGGACTCATCTCGATGCCGGAGCGGGCCGAAGCGTTCGCCCAATTGCGATTCGGCGACGCGGGCATTGTCCTTGTGGCTCCCGAGCAGCTGCGCAATCGTTCCTTTCGTGAAGCGATCGCCGGCCGGCGGATTGGTGCTTGGGTGATCGACGAGGCGCACTGTCTCTCCAAGTGGGGCCACGACTTCCGCCCCGACTACCGCTATGTGGCCCGGTACATCGCCGAGCATCACAGCGACGAGCCGGCTCCCATCCTTTGTCTGACTGCGACCGCCAAGCGCGAAGTCATCGACGAAATCTGCACCCACTTCGACCAAGTGCTTCAGGCAAGCCTCGAAGTGATCGACGGAGGCACCGAGCGCAGCAACCTGAGCTTCGTGGTCATGCCGACCACCCCCCCTCAGCGGATCGAGCACATCCATAACGCAATTTCGGATGCCCTAGGGAATGCTGGTGGCGGGGCGATCGTCTACTGCATGACCAAGAGAAGCACCGAGGAGACCGCCAAAGAGCTCGCGGGCCGGGGAGTGAGGGCCGAGCACTTCCATTCAGGACTCTCGCCCGAGAGCAAGCGCGAGGTTCAGAGAGGCTTCCACGAAGGCGAGATCGATGTGGTGGTCGCAACCAACGCTTTCGGCATGGGCATCGACAAGCCGGATGTCCGCACGGTGATTCACGCCGAGATTCCCGGCTCGCTCGAGAGCTATCTGCAGGAGGCGGGGCGCGCCGGCCGAGACGGCGCGCCCGCTCACTGCCTGCTTCTGTTCGCGGACGATGACCCGGAGAAACAGTTCTCGCTCACCGCGCGCTCCCGGTTGGAGCAGCGTGACATCCAGGCGGTTCTGCGCGCGCTCCGACATCTCGACAAGCGTAGGCAACGGCACCAGGAAGGAACCGAAGACCCAGTTGTCGCTACCGCCGGCGAGATTCTGGTTCAGGACCACCGCGGAGAGTTTCAGCGCGACAGCGTGACCGACGACGACCGCGTGCGCACTGCAGTCGCATGGCTGGAGGAGGCGAAGCTCGCGCGCCGCGACGAGAACCGCACATCCGTATTCCCCTCATCGCTGCGCGTAAAGAGCGTGGAAGAAGCCCGCGAACGCATCGACCGCAACAGCAGCAGGTTGAACATCCGGCCAGAGGTTCGAAGGCGAATGATGACCGTGGTGCACCGCCTTGCCCACGCTGATCCAACAGCCGGGGTTTCGACCGACGAGCTGATGAACGAGTGCGGCTGTTCCCTGCGGGAGCTCCGCGCCGTGTTCAGCGCCCTCGAGGAGGTGGGCGTCGCCTCCAACGACATGCGCATCACGATCTTTGTCCATGTGGGGGTAGAGAACGCATCGAGGCGGCGCTTGGCCCTTGCCCAGGAACTTGAGAAGGGCTTGATCGATGCCCTTCGCGAAGAGGCGCCCGATCAGGAGATCGACGAATGGACCCGTCTGGGACTTCGTCACTTGGCACAGCACCTGCGCGAGAAGGAGATTGAGAACCCCCTCCCCGAGCGCCTGTTGCGCATTCTCCGCAGCATTTCGGCCGATGGCCGCGACGAGCCGGACGCACGCCGAAGCATCGAAATCCGGGCGCGTGACATGGACACCATCAGCCTCCGGCTCCGCCGCCCCTGGGAAGCCATCGAGCGCATTGCGAGGCTTCGACGCGATGGTGCCGGCCTGCTCCTGAATCACTTGGTCGGCAGGGTGCCCGCCGGTGCCCGTGGCGTCGACCTGCTGGTTGAGACCACGTATGGCAACCTCCAAGAGGCAATCAAGAGCGACTTGATGCTGACGGCGGAACTCAAGAATGGAAGCACGCAGGCATTGGTCGACCGTGCCCTTCTCTGGATGCACGAACAGGAGGTAGTCACCCTAAACCGCGGGCTGACGGTCTTCCGTCCCGCGATGACCCTGAAGGTCACGCGCGACGGCCGCCCGTTCACCGTTGCAGACTTTCAGCCCTTAAAGCAGCACTATGCGGAGAAGACCGCGCAGATCCATGTTGTCGCCGAGTACGCGAAGCTGGGCATGGATGACATCGGTCTCGCGCTGCGTCTCGCGATGGACTACTTCGAACTCGACAATGACGAATTCGTTAGCAAGTGGTTCAAGGGCAAGGAGCGCACACTGCGTCGCGAGACACTCCCAAACCACTATGACGAGATCGTTACCAGCCTCCGCAATCGCGTCCAGCAGCGAATCGTGGCGGACGAGCGTGAACGCACCAATGTCCTCGTGCTCGCAGGCCCCGGCTCTGGCAAGACGAGAGTGCTGGTGCATCGCATCGCGTGGCTCATCCGAGTTCGACGCGAGGACCCGGCACGCATCCTCTGCCTGACCTACAACCGCCACGCTGCCGTCGAGGCTCGCCGACGTCTCAACGACCTGATCGGCAGCGACGCCCGGCGCGTGAACGTCATGACTTGTCACGCGCTCGCCATACGGATCCTTGGTATATCGTTCGCGGACACGGCTATCAGCCCCAGCGATGAGACATTCCGGGACATCCTCCGGCAGGCCACTCAGGCGCTCAGCAGCGAGGACGGCGCAGCGCTGGGCGTCTCGCGGGAACAGTTGCTTGGCCGCCTCGCCTGGATTCTCGTTGACGAGTACCAGGACATAGCCGGCCCCGAGTTCGAACTCATCGCTGCGGTTGCTGGCAGGACGCTAGCGGAACCCGACGTCAGGCTCCATCTGTTCGCTGTCGGAGACGACGATCAGAACGTTTACAGCTTCAAGGGCGCGTCGGTGCGGTTCATACAGCAGTTCGCACAGGACTATCGGGCAAGCGTGGACTACCTGATTGGGAACTACCGCTCGACCGCCAACATCATCGAAGCGGCCAACCGCTGCATCGAGCCAGCGGCAGCGCGCATGAAGCGCGACCACCAGATCGAAGTAAACAGCGAGCGACAGGGCGACCCGCCCGGCGGACGGTGGGCGGCCCTCGACGACAAGGCGCAAGGCAGGGTCCAGGTTCTTCGGGTGCAGGGCGGACAGCTCTCCCAAGCGGTGGCGGCGGTCGACGAACTGCGACGGCTTGCCGCTCTGGACCCTCGCTGGGAGTGGAGCCGATGCGCTGCAATCGCCCGCAATTGGGCGGACCTTGATCCGGTCGCCAGCGCCTGCGAAGTAGCTGGCATCCCCTTCCAGATCGCACGTGAGGATCTCGGGTCCTTCTGGCGCGCCAGGGAGACTCAACAGCTACTCCAATCGCTCGAAGCGGAGGGGCTGACTGCTTCGAGGCCAGCCATCGAACGCCATATTGCTGAGTCCCCCGGTGGCCCTTGGTCTCAACTCCTGGCACAGGCACTGGAAGAACTGCTTCTCGAAGAGCCTGATGCGGCAAAGCTTCCCGTGGCTTACATGCGGAGCTGGCTAGGCGAGTGGAGCCGCGAGATCCGACGCCGGCAGCAAGGTCTGCTTCTCACGGTTGCCCACCGTGCAAAGGGTCTCGAGTTCGACCATGCAGTGATCCTCGATGGGAACTGGAATTCCGTGGGAGCGAAAGAGGACGAGGATGCACCGCGTCGCCTCTACTATGTCGCCATGACCCGGGCGCGGGAAACGCTTGCGTTGCTCCGTGTCGACGACGCCAACCCGTCGGACCCTCACGACCCGCCGCTCTCAGCGATAGCACAGAATCGCGCTGAGACGCTGATCTCGCCGGTTGTCGGTGGGCAGTGCGTGCTCGGACGCACAGCACCGAAGTCCGATATTTCGGACTCACGCCTGGCGAACAGGACTGTGACTTGCTCAATGGCGGATGTCGTGCTCGACTACGCAGGATGGAGGCCCCCGCAACACCGGGTGCACCGTGCCATAGCAGAGCTTGAGCCCGGCGATCCGTTGTCGCTGGTCCGTGAGGACGACCGATGGAGCGTGCTTGACAGGCAACGGCGAAAGGTCGGGCAGATGGCCCGGAGATGGACGCTCGCCCAAGGCATGGCGATCCTCAGCGCCCATGTCCACGGCATATTCATGCGGTCCACCAAAGACCCGAAGGACGAGGGATTCGCCAGCAGACTCCAATCCGACACTTGGGAAGTCGTAGTTCCGCGAATCGTACTCACACCCTCAGATACAACCGGCCCGTCATGAACCGGGAGCTCGTATCGGGATACTGGTCACTATCGTGGCGGACTGACAGTCAAGTCGTGCGCGCTGTCTCTGTCTCATCGAGTCGAGGGCAGGATAGGGTCCGCACCAAGGGTCGGCAATCGGGAAATGGCCGCGCCGCTCTTACGATCCGCCAGTCGTAATTCGTATAGCTTCTGAAGATTGAGCCAGAACTCGGCCGACGTGCCGAAGAAGCGCCCTAGGCGTATCGCCGTGTCGCCGGTCACCGCCCGCTGGCCGTTGAGGATCTGGGTGAGGCGGTTCACCGGCACCTCGACCCGCCGCGCCAGCTCCGCTGCACTCATGCCGAGCGCGGAGAGATCCTCGCGTAGCGTCTCGCCCGGATGTGTTGGCTCGCGCACTTCCAGCCTCCTCGCTCATGGTAGTCCACGACATCCGCATCGGGCGGCCCCGTGCTTGCCTGCGGCGACTCGGAGCAGATCCGAAACTGGTCGTTGCTGCGGATACTCCACTGTCCCTTCCGCCAGCCCTTGAGTGAGGGGGCTGTCAAGCGGGGGATTTCGAGAAAATCTTGATTCTCGCGAGCGTTATCCCATAGAACGAGCGCAGACGAACACGGAGAACCGTGTAAGTTCAGTAGGGGCGGCGGGCCTCGAACCCGCATGGCCGATAGGATCTGCTATCGCCCGCCGGGGTGCGAGTCCGGTGGGTCTGCCAATTCCACCACGCCCCCGCTAGCTGGCTGTCGGGGCAGTGGAGACGGCCCCGGCAACCATCACTCATGCTGGCACCCGCAGTCGGCCCGCGGCAAGCGGTCACATGAAATAACCTGAATTTGCAATCACCGTTGGGGGAGATTGTGCTTTATCCCCAATGATCTGCACTTCAGCAAGTCGTTGAACTGCTGAGTCTCGGATCCACAATCTCGTCGTCGGGGGGGGATGGACCACCAGTCCGGCCGAGGTTGCGATGGGCTGTCCGAAGCCTCGCACAAAAGGACAGGCTATCCGCTGAGAAGTGGCAACGCAGCGAAGAAGACTAGACATGCGAGTAGGGCGATGTTGATCCACAAAGGATTGCGGGAGTGCCCGACCCAAGCTCGGCGGTTGTTCAGGATCAGCAGGGTGAGAGCTAGCAGCGGCAGGAATAGTGCTCCTAGCACCCCGTAGGTCACCTGGATCTGTCGGACCGGTGCATTGAGTAGGAACAACGGCACGATGGCCACTAGCAACACCGAAAGGCGGTACGGAGTCGACTTTGCCAACTCGCCTCCCGACGGATTCCGGAGCCGGACAAAGTTTGCAAACAGATACGGGATGCTCTGCCACACTCCGAGAAGGCTCGAGAAGACCGCTCCCCAGAAGCCGATCAGGAAGATCCATCTCCCTGCCGGTCCGACGACCTCTGCAAGGCGGTCCGCCATCTGTGTCGCCAGTGCCGCGCCGCTTCCTTCCACATCGATCTGGGAGCCGATGATGATGACGCAGAAGCCAAATACCGCAGTGACGCCGTTGCCGACGCCAAGATCGACGCGGCACGTCCGGAGCATTTCCGGTCCGCGCCTGTCCTGCTCTTGAATCCAATAGCCGTACGAGAGCAAGGTCACGGTCCCCCCGATGCCTCCAAGCACCGCCAGCACCCAGGAACCACCGTCCTGCGGCATGGACGGAATGAGCCCTCTCGCGATCTCGCCGATCGGCGGCGCGATGAGAGCGGTTGTCGTCACGACGGTCACGAACATCAGCCCGATCAGCGCCGACATGAGGGATTCGAATGCCTGAAAGCTCCCCCGCAGCACGATTGCCACGCCGACCAGCGAGTGGATCACTGCCCAGTACACGATCGAACTCTCCGGCTCGCCGATGGGCAACAGCGCATTTCCTGCGATGCCGCACGCATTAGCGAGGGCTCGGCCGACGATTACCGTGAAGAGCGACAGGTAGGCGATGAAGATCCAGCGGATCCAGGAACCCAGCTTGTCGTTCCAGCCTTCCAGCAGCGTCGTGCCGGTAGCGAGCTGCCAGCGGGCAACGCCCTCGCTGAGCACGAATTTCAGGAAGGCGCCGGCCACGACGGCCCAGAGCACGGTGGTGCCGAGTTCGGTTCCGGCCAGGGTGCCGGTCATGAGATCGCCCGCTCCGACGCCGGTTGCGGCCATTAGCAGGCCGGGGGCGATCACGCGGAACCGGTTGCCTTTCATGGAATGAAGCGGTGACGCCCGTCGGAGCCAGCGCGTTCACAGAGTAGCCGATTGCGGAGCAGGGCCTCCGCAGGAGCGGATCCAGCCGGTCCTGCCAGCACAGACTGGGTCTTCAATTGCAGGCAAGCCCGTGGCTCGCGCTAGGCGCACCACCGCATCCCGAGCGCGATCCGTTCCTTCGTGTGCGAACATGGACCGCGCCATGAGCAATTCGATACGCAGACGCGACTTTCTGGCCGGGACCTTGGCTGCGGCCGGAGCCTACTCCTGCACTACTGAGCCTGCCCCCGCCGATGATCGGCCGAACATCGTGCTGCTGATGGGAGACGACCACGGCTGGCACGAGACCGGCTATAACGGCCATCCCCATGTGTTGACGCCGGTTCTCGACCAGATGGCGGCCGAGGGGTTGGTGCTCGATCGCTTCTATGCTGCCGCACCGGTGTGTTCGCCGACTCGCGGGAGCGTCATGACCGGACGGCACCCGAACCGTTACGGCACGTTTGGGGCGAACTGGTCGATCCGGCCGGAGGAAGTTGGCATCGCTCAGATTCTCAGCCAGGCTGGATACGCCTGCGGGCACTTCGGCAAGTGGCACCTAGGCCCTGTCAAGGCCGACTCGCCGACAAATCCCGGAGCGTTCGGATTCGAGGAATGGCTCTCTCACGACAACTTCTTCGAGATGGACCCAGTCCTGTCGCACAACGGAGGCCCGCCGGAGAAGCATTCGGGCGAGAGTTCTCAGATCATCATCGATGCCGCTGCCAGCTTCATGGACCGTGCGAAGGAGGCGGGGCGGCCGTTCTTCGTCGTGGTTTGGTTCGGCTCGCCGCATGAGCCGTACAGCGGGGAGACGGCTGACTTGGACCTCTATGCGGACTTGCCGGAAGACCTGCAGGACTCCTCCGCCCGAATCACGTCGATGGAGACCGGGCGGCCCACCCACGTTCCGCTCGACAAGGTCTTGCAGGCCAGGTTCGCCGAGATCACCGCCATGGACCGGTCCATCGGCACGTTGCGAAGCCACTTGAGAGTCCAGGGACTGCGCCAGAACACCTTGGTCTGGTACTGCAGCGACAACGGTGCACCGGGCGAGAGCAGCCTTGCTTCTCCGCTAAGGGCAAGCAAGGGGCGGGTCTACGAAGGCGGCGTCCGCGTCCCATCCGTCATTGAGTGGCCGGAACGCGTCAAGCAACCCATGCAGAGTCCAGTCAATGCCGTCACCAGTGACATCCTGCCCACGCTCTGCGAGGTGACCGGCCAAGCAATACCGGACCGTCCGCTGGATGGAATCAGCCTGGTGCCCGTGCTTGACGGCTCGATGAACGCCAGGCCCGAGCCGATCTGCTTCTGGCGATTCGGGAACGCCGGGGACGACGGTGAGCACTACATCGAGCCGTCCCTCCAGGAGGGCACCACGCCGCTCGTGAAGTACATGGACGGGCGCCTGACGCGGAATTTCCGCAACTTTCGCCACCCGACGATCGCCGAGGCTGACTTCTCAGGCGCTAGGGCGATTCTGGACAACCGCTACAAGCTGGTTGTCGACGAGGACGCGTCTGGCTCGGTAGAGCTCTTTGACATGATCGAGGACCCGGCGGAGAGCCGGAACCTTGCCGAGGACGAGGCCGAACGCGCAAGCGAACTCGGCGCAAGACTTCGGGACTGGCAGCAGTCGGTTCTGGAGAGCTTAACCGAGGCGGACTACTCGTGAGCCATCTTGCGCAGCCGCCGGCGGTCAGTACGCCCAAGGCCCGCGAGTAAAGATCCCACCATCGACCATCAGCGTCTGGCCGGACACGAACTCCGCCGCGTCCGTGCAGAGGAACGCAACTGCTTCGGCCACATCGCTCGGGTAACCCACCCTTCCCATCGGCGTGAGCTTGGACCACACGCCGGCGTAATCGTCCGCCTCCTGCTCCGTTCGCTCGATCAGGATGGCGCCCGGGGCGACGCAGTTGACCGTGATCCCGTACTCGCCGAGTTCGGCCGCAGCGACCTTCGTTAGCTGCTCCATCCCTCCCTTGCTAGCCGTGTAGCTGACGAGATTGGGGAATGCCACCTTGTTGCAACCGGATCCGATGTTGACGATCCGACCGCCGCCCTTGTCTCTCATGTGCCTACCGGCCAGCTGCGTGCAGAGGAAGCAGCCCTTGAGGTTCGTGTCAATCACGCGGTCCCAGTCGCGCTCGGAGAGTTCCAGGAAAGGGGCCCAGACCTGCGTCCCGGCGTTGTTCACAAGGATGTCCAGGCGGTCGTAGTGCCCTAGCACCTGGCCGAACATCCGCTGGACCTGGTCCGACTCGCCCACGGTCGCCTGAACCACGATCGCAGCTCGTCCCTCTGCCCGGGCGGCGTCCGCAGCCTCCTCGGCCCCCTTCAGGTCAGAGTTGTAGTGGATTGCGAGGTCACAGCCCAGTTCCGCGAGCCGCTGTGCGATGCCGCGGCCGACTCCCTTGCTGGCGCCTGTGACGAGCGCGGTCTTTCCGTTCAGATCCATTGCCGGTCGAACGCAGTCTACCAGTCCGGGAACTGCCCCTACTCGGCCTGCGCCCGAGCGCGATTCCGGTCAGCTGGCCCGTGCATGCCCGGTCGCGAGCCATCGGGCTTCGAACTCTTGCGTTTCGTGCCTAGCAGGCGGCGAGAGCCGCATCGATGTCCGGGTAGCTGAACTCGAACCCAGCGTCGAGGGCCGCTTTGGGGACCACCCTCTGCGAGGCCAGCAGCACCGCGGCGAACTCTCCGAGGGCGGCTCGTAGCATGAATGCCGGGGCGGGGAATAGCGCAGGCCGCTTCACGGCCCGGCCGAGCGCCTTCGTGAAGTCCAGATTCTGCACCGGCTCGGGTGCCGACCCATTGACTGCGCCGCTGAGGCTGCTCGTTTCCGCCGCGAACACGAACATGCGGGCGAGGTCTTCCACGTGGATCCAAGGCATCCACTGCCGGCCGCTGCCGAGCCGGCCGCCTAGAGCTAGCTTGAACAAGGGCAGCATCTTTGCCAAGGCGCCGCCTTCCTGGCCGAGGACCAGTCCGGTCCGGATTGTGACGACCCGCATGCCGAACTCTTCGGCCTTCCGGGCCTCCGTCTCCCACTCCAGGCAAACATCCGCCAGGAAGCCTGGTGCCGCCGGCGAGTCCTCGGTGAGGACTTCATCCTCTCTGGTTCCGTAGATGCCGACTGCAGAGGATGCGACCAGCACCTTCGGCGGTTCGGACATTTCGCCAAGGGCCTTCACCAAGTTCCTCGTTCCGAGAACGCGACTGTCACGGATTCGCGCCTTCTTGGCCGCCGTCCACCGGCCCTCCGCCACCGGCTCGCCGGCGAGATGGAAGACTGCGTCGCAGCCGTCAAGCGCCTCGGGAGGCGGCGCCTCACTGTCCGGGATCCAGCGGAAGCAGGCTGCACCGGACAGATCCCTAGGGGCCTTCTCCGGACTGCGGGTGAGTACGTTCGGTGGCGGAAGCAGGGCGCACAGGCGCTTGCCGATAAACCCCGTCCCTCCGGTAACCAGCGGTTTGTTCATCAGATGTCCTAATTGTAAGGCTCCAGTCGCGCGACCCCAATTTCTCTTCTAGGACCAAGGCTCGCATCCATGCGCAGGTGCATTGGTCGAGGCAGTTGTGTGTCGCCCGGTCGTTGGACGGTCTCGTGGTGATTGCGGTTCGGCTGAATGGCCGTTCCGATCGAATCTGACCATGGCCGAGCGAAGCGAAAGCCTCAGGAGTGCCGCGGTCATGGTCCCTCCGCCAGGTGGATTCCCGATATGCCCGGAGCGTGGTCCACTCACGAACCGGGAGTTGCACGAAGAGTGCGAGCGCAAGGGCTCCGTCTCTCCCCGCTGCAGGTTGTCCCGAGCGGAATCCCAGCCTCGTCTGCGGAGTGCGTCCGGAACTCCCTTCCTTGCCGACGGAGAGCCGAAGACCCGGGCCGCGAAGCAGCCGGCAGCAGTTCCGCGATCGCTGGGCCGTCGAGCGGCATCTCGTGTACCGTAATGGGGGCTTGGGTCCGGGCCCGCTTGCCGGGGTCAGGGCTTGCAAGTTGACCTGCCGACGACATGCCAAGGACGACCCTGATCCGGACACTGACCGTTGCCTTGTGGTTGCTTGCCGGCTTGGTGGGGTGCAGTGTGCCGGAGGCGGGCATCGAAGCCGAACCGTTGCGAACAGCCTCTGGAGTCCATCACGTAAAGGTCTATTTCGAGACGGGCAGATTCGGCGGGTGGCCTGCAAATCACGGGATCTGGAGCTGGGGGAACGAAATCCTAGTAGGGTTTTCCAGGGGGTACTACAAGGATCTTGGAGACCGCCACCACATCGACAGGGACAAGCCGGAGACACACATGCTCGCCCGCAGCCTTGACGGGGGCGAGACTTGGGCAGTCGAGGATCCCGGTGCGAAGGGATACTTGATTCCGGAAGGCGACATTCTGCACGGCGCGGGCCTTCCCGGACGACAGGTCCCGGAATTGATGGAGAGCCCTGGGGGGATCAACTTCGCCCACCCGGACTTCGCCATGACGCTGCGGACAGACAGCGTTGATGCGGGGACCGGGCGCTTCTCTTTCTCCTACGATCGCGGCCGCACATGGGAAGGACCGTATCGCTTGCCGAACTTCGGGGCTCCCGGCATTGCGCCCCGCACCGACTACATCGTCAACGGCAAGGACGACTGCATGATCTTCATCACGGCTGCGAAGGCTAACGCTGAGGAAGGGCGCCCGCTCTGCGCCCGAACCACAGATGGCGGCAGCACTTGGAGTCGTGTCTCTTGGATCGGTCCGGAGCCACTCGGTTTTTCCATCATGCCGGCGTCAGTCCGGCTCTCACCCACCGAAATCCTGGTGGCGACACGTCACCGGGAGGGGCCCCGACGGTGGATCCAAGCCTATCTGTCCACCAACGACGGGGCGAGTTGGCGCGACGCAAGCACTCCCGTACCGGATGCGGGCATCGGCAATCCTCCCGCGATGATTCAGCTGGCGGATGGCCGGATCTGCCTCATATACGGATTCCGTGGGGAACCATACAGCATCCGGGCCATGCTGAGCGCTGACAATGGACGGACCTGGGATGACGAGATCCTGCTCAGGGCCGATGGATCCAGCCGAGATATCGGCTATGTGCGCGCAGTACAGCGCCCGGACGGCAAGGTAGTGGCCGTCTACTATTTCAGCGATGCCCGCACTGGCCCGGAGCGCTACATCGGCGCCACGATCTGGGATCCCGAGGGGGCGTAACGCCGATATTCCTGCAGTGCGGAGCATCTCCTTGGCTCCGGCGTTCCACTGCTGCCACCCCTAGTGACGTCAGTTTGTGGCCCATCGGATGCTGGCCCGATGAATCTGACGCACGCGAGAAGTCCCGACCAGGACCGCTTCTCTTGGGTTAGCTGACTTCAGTGTCCGCTTGGGGCGCCACGAGGCAGCTCGCGATTCCCTGTGCTTCTACGTCGGTCTCCTGCCCAAACGAAGTCTGAGCCGACCCTTGTAGTCTCTCGGGTACCAGCCCGGCTGGTACCCTGACTTGTGATCACAGCGACGACCACCTCGCACCTGCCTGCCGGCAGCTGCCTATTCGCTCTACTCGCGAGTGCCGCCAATTCTACCGCCTAAGCCTACTACTAAATCTATATAAATCAGTACACGCCTTGGTTGACCGCGTAGCCATTGGAAAGACCCGGCTCCAGCGCATCCTGCGCCGCATGAAAATTGCACCGATGCGCACGCTCGAGCAAAAGATCTCCGACGCCGGGCCGGGCGGCCAGAGAGTCGACCCACTGGTCCTCTCCAAGGCGCGCAAGTCTCTCCAGCAGGCCGGCGTCCTTGCTGTCGAATACCGGGGCGACACCCCTTGGTACCGTCTCGCGACTACCCCTGAAGCCGAGTGGCGCGCGCGCCTTGCGCTAGTCGGCCCGATCTTGGACAAGCTCAACGAGACGACGAACAACCGTGGCATCGGGAAGGCCTTCGAGATCGCGGTGTTCAAGGCCCTTCGCGAGGAATCGAGTCGCCTCGATTGGCCCTATTTCCTCGGGGGGTTCCGGAACACCGGGGACCTGAACGAGGGGGCTTGGCAAAAAGTCGAGCCTCCCGCCATGATTTCCGGAAGGTCCCTGTCCGGCGACAGGAAGCTCGACTTCGTCCTTATCCACCCCTCTGCCGGCCCGGCGGGCATTGAAGTGAAAAACACCAGGGAATGGC
Organism: Bryobacterales bacterium; assembly: GCA_965263255.1. Taxonomy (GTDB): domain Bacteria; phylum Acidobacteriota; class Terriglobia; order Bryobacterales; family UBA6623; genus VXMF01. The sequence goes on along the minus strand of CBDHHA010000008.1, from coordinate 2,044,533 downwards.
TGTACCCCGACAAGGACCGCATGCTCGACCTGCTGGCGAAGTGCTGTGAGCTGGACGCCGTGCCAGTGATGGTCTGTCGCCGCTACGCCTACGTCACATTCAGCGTTCTGCATCGCTGCGGCGTCCTGCTCTACCAGAACTACAACCAGATCCTGCCGGAATCCTTGCGACCCGTCGCGGAACAGGCGCGAGACAAGAACCTCCTCGGATACCACGACATCCGCATTGGCACCGAGCCGGGATCCCGTCTCCGCCGTTTCATCGGCCTACTCCCCGATCTGTTGCCCGAGGCCCGTGAGCGTTTCGACGCGTATAAAGATCTGCTGGAGGCATTCTCGTCCGGCCAGATGCCGTACAGGGAATTTGCGGCCCGCTCCCGCCGCCGCGAGCAAGGCTTGCCCGAAGACTCCGATTCGGACCCGCAGGCCGAATAAGAATAGTTCGTGCCCAATGACCCAGGTCACGCCGCGACTCCTGAGCAGTTGCGAGACAGTAGACTCTAGGCGTTGAGGCGATCATCGGACACCCCTTAAGCCCTGCTGGCCATCAGCTACCCGCTATGCCGAGGCTTGCCGTTCGGCCGCCACGTCCGAGGGCCACCCTCTCAAAGCACTAATCGACGACGCAACCCGCCCCTGTCCACCAACGCGCGCCTGCGCGTCCTGCTCGCCTACTTCGTCCCTTGTCGCGTTTTCCCAGGCATCGATCACTGCCTGATCGTCCTCAACCGCACCTACGCAGACCTCAGGTTGGTCGGCTTCGAAGCGCTTGTGGGACTTGATCTAGGCCGACGAGCGGCTGGATGCCGGTCGCACTCGGATCCTGCTGGTCGGGAACCTACCGCTGCAAGACCTCGACGAACCTGCCGCCGAACTTGCGAGCCCGCTGGCAGTAGGATCGGTCGACGGATCGTGCCCTTCCGGCGCGGCTTCGGGGATGTCGCGTCGACCCCGGAACCGCACCGGCAAACGGGTCTAGAACGATGCCCTCACGGCAAACTGCAGGATTCGAGGAGCGGCAGCGCTGTTGATCTCCATGAAGTTGCCCCGGCCCAGCCGGACTTCGGGGTTGTTCAGGTTCACGTTGTTCAACAGGTTGAACGCCTCGAATCGGAATTGCATTCCAAAGCTCTCCGTCACCGGGAAGTCCTTGTGCAAGCCGAAGTCGAAATTGAAGGAACGTGGTCCGCGGAAAGAGTTGCGGGTCTGCGCGCCGTAGGTGCCGAGGACATTCGGCGTGAATGCAGCGCGGCTCAGGTATTCGCTTACCACTGCGGACCGCGGTCTGTCACCCAGGAACGGGCTGCTGACAACCTCGGCGCGCTGCCCGCCCTGGCCTGTCCTTGCGTTGTCCGTATCGCTGAAGACCGTGAATGGGAAGCCGCTCCGCCAGTTCGCGATGGAGGTTAGCGTCCAGCCGCCAATCAGGACCCTGGCCGCAGGATTCGTGAAGTTGTTCGGAAGCGCCCAGATTCCCGAGAAGTTGACCACGTGTCGGAGGTGATAGTCGGCCGGCCCCTCGTCATACGACTGGTCCAGCGGGTTGGTGACCGAGGTTCCGGTTGCCTTGTTCGCTGACCCCCGGTTGTTGTCGGTTGTCTGCGCAAGCGTATAGTTCGCGAGCACGGTGAATCCTTGGCTCATCCGTTTCTCGAGGGTGGCTTGGAGTGCGTCGTAGCGCGAGAATCCCGAGGGTTCGATCAGGGTGATCCGCTCGTAGATGGGGTAGCCCGGGCGCCTCTGGTTCGTTGTACGGGTCGAAGCTGTTGCGTCAGGCAGCGGAGCGTTGATGTCGCGACCGCTCACCAGTGCGTTCCCGGCTGAACCCGCGTAGGACAGCCTGGCCACCCAGTTCCGCGCGAACAGCCGCTCGAGAGTCAGGTTCCATGACTGCATGTATGCATTGCGCATTCCCAGCGCGTAAACGTGCGCCCGATGCGGGAAGATGAATGGCGCGTCTGACGGCGGATCCAGCAAGTCAGTTCCGACAGCGTCGAATCCGATGACGGGAAAGGGATTGCCGCCCGGGAAGCTCGTGAAGGGGTTTGCCATCGTATCGTCCGGACCGCCGAAGATCGTCACGACCGTGCCGAATGGCCCTTGATTCGCCTGGCTGTTGGTCGAGATGGTGTTGGACCGGTCGTAGAACACTCCATACCCCAGGCGCACGCTGGTCCGGCCGTCCCCGGTGACGTCCCACGCCAAGCCGAGACGCGGTCCGAAGTTTCCCCATCCCGTGTCGTACCCACCGTCCGGGAGGCCGGGGTCGCCGGGGTAGAGAACACCCTCGGGGGCATTCACGAATCGGGTCGACTGGTGCCCGGCGCCGCGCCAGGCAGCCAACTTGCCAAGCGTGTCGGTATACGGGAAGAACGGCTCCCAGCGCACGCCGACATCAAGCGTGAGGGAAGGCGAGAGCTTTATCGAGTCGTTCGCAAACAGCGCCAGGATATCGAAGCGGGTGTTCTTGAACTCCCCCACTCCTTGCTGGAATCGTTCGAACCGGCCCAGCATGAAGTCGGCAATGTCCAGTCCCGTGTAGCCGGCGCTGTGCCTCCAGCGAAACCGCCCCTGTGCCCGGAAGTTGTTGGTGATGTCTCCGATGCCGTGCCCCCACTCGCCGCCGAATGTCAGGCTGTGACGCCCCTTCGTCAGCCGCGTGGTGTTCGAGAACTGCCATTCGTCCCTGAGGAAGTTGTTGGTGTCGCCGGTGTTCGGGCCGTTGATGGTCTGGAATGTCGTGTGGTACTGGGTGAACTCGTCGAGCGTGATATTCACCCCGAGATCGTTCCAGTTCCTAGCCGGCAGGATCTGCTTCGAGGGGCCCTCCATGCGGCTGATGCCGAAGATGGTCTGGTTCAGCACCGTCGGGCTCATGATCCATTGCACGTTGCCGACTACGCTCGTGTTGTTCCACTCGCGCTGCGTGGTGTCCTCGTAGAAGTTGCTCTGGTTCAGGTTCCCCGGCTGGGCCGCCCGATTCCAGCTGGCACGCCCGCTGACCCGCACCTTGCTGCCGGCCTGCTGGTCGATCTTGAACAGGGTCTGGTTCTCGTCGAAGTTCGCGACCTGCGTCACCGTTGTCCGCCGCCCGCCGCCTGTTGGCACCGGCAGGAACTCGTTGGCAAACGTCACGGACCCGGGGAACAGCCTGGATTGGGGGATCACCATGCCGGGGAACGGCGCTTCCGACCGCGGGTCCATGATGTCCCGGCCGATGCCCGATTGCGAGAAGTCGCCCTGCCGTTCGACGGCCGTGAACGTGTTTCGGTTGACTTCGTTCGGACGGCGCCGGATCTGCGTCCCCTGGAACGAGAAGAAGAAGAACGTCCGGTCACGCAGGACCGGGCCGCCGACGGTCGCGCCGTACTGATTGCGCTTGAGGCCGTCGTCGGCCTTCTTGGAAGGGTCGTCCGGGTGAGGGGGAGCGTTCCATTGGGCTGCGTTCAGATTGTGGTGCCTCATGTACAGGAAACCGGTGCCGTGGAGCTCGTTCGTCCCCGACTTGGTGACTGCGTTGACGATCCCGCCGGAGTTCCGGCCGAACTCGGCGCTGAAGTTGTTTGTCTGAACGCTGAACTCCTGCAGCGCGTCCGGATTCGGCAGGGGCACGGGCGCGTTGCTGTAGTGATCGTTGTTCTGGCCGCCGTCCAGGATGTAGTTCGTCGCGTTGCCACGGCTTCCATTCACCGAGACCGGCGTCACGCCGGGATAGGTCGTGCCTGAGGTCACGCCTGCGCCTCGGTAGATCGACACGCCTGCGATGAGCTGCATGAGCTGAGTTGGGTTGCGCCCGTTCAGGGGAAGCCCCGCGACCCTCTCTTGGTCGACAACGGTCTTCAGGGTTGCCGTCTGCGTGTCAACCCCGATGACCTCCGCAGCTACCTCAACGGTCTCCGTCACCTGTCCGATCGACAGGGTCACGTCGACTCGTGCGGCCTCGTTGACCTGTGTCTGCACCCCGGTCGCCTCGTGCGTTCGGAATCCAGCCGATTCGACCCGCACCCTGTATACGCCCACAGGCAGGCCTCGGAAGCTGTAAAAGCCGATGTCCGAAGTCGACCCCGAATACACAGCGTTGGTCTCTTCGTTCTGAAGCTCCACCGCGGCGCCCGGGATTACCGAGCCCGACGCGTCCCGGACAACGCCAACGATCGCCCCCGTGACTTCCTGGGCCGAGCAAGGCAAGGCCCCAATGATCGAGGCGAGAATCGCGATCAGGATGGGAATGCGACAGTGCGGCATGGCACGAGCGAGTATATGTTGGCCTGCATCCGCCGTCAAGCAAAATCTTGCTTCGGGAAGGATTGCATCATGATTATGTAACTTATTGAAATGAAATCTCTTATTGTGATATTTGCTTGCTGGTGAGGCCATGATCGCGAAACTGAGCTGAGCGGAAACGGGCACGGCCGCCCGAGATACCCAGCTTCAGTCCGATCTCGCGGCAGTCCCCGGACGCTGCCGAGCAAGGGCCGATGCCATCAAGTGCATGGCCGGGATGCGGTTGGCCATTCACTCCTCAACCCCCGACCACGGGGCCCCGTCGATACCCAGGCTCATTGCGGCCACGAACCGGTACAGCCAGGCTTCGATGGATGTGCACTGCCTCCTCGCAGGCGCCCAGGAACTCGCGGGGGCCTTGCCCCGGCGGTTGCGTCCGGCCTTGCAGCGCGGGGGGAGTCACCCACCGGCCCGGCCGGGGTCGGCGGGACTCACTTCGGCGGACGATCCTCAAGGCCGCTCACGCTGGAGTATCATGGGCGCCCATGAGACTCCCTGCCTGCCTGCGGATTGGATTGTTCGCGGCCGTTGCCGCCCAGGCCCAGGGCGTCGACAAGCCGAACATCGTCTTCATCCTTGCCGATGACGTCGGCGACCAGGCGATCGGGTGCTACGGGGGCGACTCCTACGCGACCCCGCGGATCGATGGCCTCGCCGAGGAGGGGATGCGCTTCCGCCATTGCTACTCGATGCCGGTCTGTCACCCCACCCGGTTCACGCTCTTGACCGGGCAGTACCCGTTTCGTGCCGGACATCCGCGATGGGGCACGTTTCCCAGAGCGATGGAAGCGTCGACGGTTGCGAACCGTCTCCGCAATCTCGGCTACGCGACTGCGGTTGCGGGGAAGTGGCAGCTCACCCTCCTGAGGGACGATCCCGATCACCCGAAGCGGCTCGGCTTCGACCGCTGGTCCCTGTTCGGCTGGCACGAAGGGCCGCGCTACTACCGGCCGCTGATCTGGGAGGACGGCCGTATCCGGCCGGATGTCAATGACCGGTACGGCCCTGATGTCTACGTCGACTTCCTAGTCGATTTCATGCGCGAGAATCGCGACGGGCCGTTCTTCGCGTTCTACTCGATGGCGCTGGCGCACGACGTGACCGACGACATCGGCACCCCCCCGCCGCTCGGGCCCCAGGGCCACTACGACAGCTACAAGCGGATGGTCGAGAACATGGACGGTTGCGTCGGCAGGCTGGTCGATGCCGCGGAGGATCTGGGGATCCGCGAGAGGACCCTCTTCCTGTTCACCGCCGATAACGGGACGCCTAAGTCCTACTACTTCACTGCGCAGGAAAACGACATGCTGAAGCAGCCGATCGAGTTCGTGTGGAACGGAAGCAAGACCAGTGGAGGGAAGGGCGAGCTCACGGATGCCGGAACGCGAGTGCCGTTGATCGCTAGCTGGCCCGGGACACTCTCGCCCGGACAGGTGGTGGATGACTTGGTGGACTTCAGCGACTGGCTTCCCACCTTTGTCGATCTCGGTGGTGGCGACGTGCCCGAGGGCTTGGACGGATTCAGCTTGGCGGACCGCCTGAGCGGGGGCGGACCCTCGATGCGCGCCTGGGCCTTCGCTTCCCGGTCAGGCGCCCGCTGGGTGCGGAACCAGCAATGGAAGCTCTACGACGACGGCCGGCTCTTCGACATGAGGCAGGGGCGTGTCGAGTCCTCGCCTGTCCAGATCAGCCTGGATTCGCCGCAAGCGCGGAAGGCGCGCGAGGGGCTGACCGCCGCGATCCGGGCTCTCAATCGCACACACTGATACACTTCTGCCTTGCAGGTGCTCATTTTTGGTGCCGGTGGGCAGTTGGGGATTGACTTGGCCCGCGAGTGCCGCGAGCGCGGTCATTCCGTGGTTGCGCTGACCAGGGCGCAGGTCGATATCCGTATCGATCCCCTAGTGGAGGCGGTCATCCACCGCCATCGCCCCGACTGGGTGATTAACGCTGCTGCATACAACGACGTCGACCGAGCGGAGGACGACGTGGAGAATGTGTTGCAGACCAACGCGGCTGCCCTGCAGGGCATCGCCAGGTCCTGCCAGGATGTTTCGGCGGTACTCCTTCACTACTCGACTGACTATGTCTTCAACGGTAAGAAGGACCAGCCCTACGACGAGGATCAGCTCCCTACGCCGCTATCGGCTTATGGCGCATCGAAGGTGCTAGGCGAGGCGTTCGCGAGCTCTGGCTGCGAGTCCCATTACATCCTCAGGGCCGCAGGCGTCTACGGAACCGCGGGTCGCTACACGAGCCGCGGCAACTTTCCTGAATCCGTGCTGCGCCGGGCTTCCGAAGGTGACTCCCTGCGAATCGTAGACGATCAAGTCACCACTCCCACTTACGGCAGGGCGCTGGCTTCGCGCAGCCTCGACGTGCTGGAGCGGGGGATCCCCTTCGGCCTCTACCATCTTGGCGGAGGGGAGCCGATATCGTGGTTCGAATTCGCTCGCAAGGTCTTGGCAGCTTCGGGATCGAGTGGGAAGATAGACAGGTGCAGTAGCAGCGACAACGCCTCGGCAGCCCCGAGGCCCGCTTACTCGGCGCTCTCGAACGCTCGGATCGAGAAGGAAGGAATCGCACCCATGGCCGGACTTGACGAGTGCCTGCAGGACTACATGGCCCGTCGCAGGCAGGAACGGCCCCCTGAGTGCTAGACGCTATCCCAAGGAGGGGCCCCGCCAATCCCTACTATTCCGATAGGGATAGAGGTATAATGGGGAGGTCTTGATTATGGCAGTAACTGCTGAACGCGACTCCGCGATGGATTCCGCTCCCGCTTATGCGGCATCCTTCCGGCACTTGAGCGACTTGTACCTGCTTGCGGAGGGAGGCTACTCCCCGGTCGGGGCATTCCTGAACGCCAGGGAAACGCAATCCGTCTGCAAGACGATGCACCTGACGACCGGCGAGCCTTGGAGCATTCCCCTCGTGTTCCCGATCGACGAGGGCACCAAGGACCGGCTCGGCTCGTCCGACCGGGTGGTGCTTCTCGACGGCGACCGGCCAGCCGGCATCCTGCGCATTGAAGAGATTTTCCGGCTCGACAAGGAGACTTATGCCGAGTGCATCTTCCGCACGCGCGACGAGGCGCATCCGGGAGTCGCGTGGCTGGAGGGGGCGGGAGACTATTCGATCGCCGGCACCGTCGAGTTGCTGGGAGACTGGCAGGTGGACGTTCCCGGTTCCCTGCCGATCTCGCCACGGGATGTCTCGGAGCGCATCGCTGCCAAGGGATGGGACACCGTGGTGGGGTTCCAGACCCGGAACCCGATTCACCGCGCCCATGAGTTCTGCACCAAGATCGCACTGGAGACCGCCGACGGACTCGTAATCCATCCCCTGCTGGGAGAGACCAAGGCAGACGACACCCCGGCCGAGGTGCGCTTGGCTTGCTACGACGTGCTGCTGAAGAACTACTACTCGCCCGATCACTCGATGCTAGGCGGCTTCCCTGCATGGATGCGTTATGCCGGCCCTCGGGAGGCGATCTTCCACGCACAGGTTCGCAAGAACTACGGGCTCACCCACTTCATCGTCGGCCGGGATCATGCCGGGGTCGGGGACTATTACGGGCCGTTCGACGCACAGAAAATCTTCAGCGAATTCCGGCCGGGCGAGCTCGGGATCGACCCGATATTCTTCGACTTCGTGCATTACTGCAAGGCTTGCGGGGGCATGGCCTCCAAGAAGACTTGCCCGCATCCCCGCGAATTCCATGTCCACCTGGCGGGCAGGGCCGTCCGCCAGATGCTGCGAGAGGGCAAGGTCCCCCCGAGCGAGTTCACTCGCCCGGAGGTTGCCGAGATACTGATTGCCGCTGCCAGGGAGCAGGGGTGAGCCTACCCGCGCCCTTGTTCCGGTGGCCGTCCCGCGACGCCTCCGCCGAGCAGATCCTCCAGTGGGGCTTGGAGGAATTCGGCCGGAACCTTGCGATCACCACGAGCTTCCAGGCAACCGGATCAGTGATCCTGGACATGGTGGCCCGCATCGCGGGCAGCGACGTCACGGTCATCAGCGTGGACACGGGCCGCCTGCACGAGGAAACCTACTCGCTGATCGCCGAGTACCGCCGCCGCTATGGCATCACAGTGGAACTGCTTGCACCCGATGCCGACGAGCTGGCGTCGATGCTGACAATGCACGGCCCGAATTTGTTCTACGAGGATCCGGCGCGGCGCAAGCTCTGCTGCGAGATTCGGAAGGTGCGACCGCTCAAGCGGAGGCTGGCGACTCTCGACGCTTGGGTCACCGGCCTTCGCAAGGACCAGTCGGGCCGCAGGGGCCAGATCGATAAGGTTGCGGTGGACGAAGAGCACGGCGGCATCCTGAAGCTGGCGCCCCTCGCGGACTGGACCAAGGACCAGGTCTTCGAGTACGCGCGGACCCACGACGTGCCGCTGCACCCTCTCTACGCGGAAGGGTATTCGAGCATCGGCTGCCAGCCATGCACAAGGCCGGCGGTTAACGGAAAGGGCAGTCGGTCCGGACGCTGGTGGTGGGAAGACGAGGGAGACGGCGAGTGCGGCATGCACGTGTCGCCGACCGGCCGGCTCCGCCGCGAATTCGACCTGCTGCTGGACGAAGTCCTGCCCGCGCGCAGACCTTACGTCGTCAAGTAGGCCTTAGGTAATGAGGATAATGGACCGGGTCGGCATCAGACGACCCAACAAGGGCATCACATGGAACACCAAGGAACGACCATCTGGCTGACCGGTCTTTCGGGCGCCGGCAAGTCCACAATCGCGAATCTGCTCGCCCGGCGCCTGCGCGCCGGCGGAGCGAAGGTCGAGGTGCTCGACGGCGACGTCATCAGGACCAATCTGTCGAAAGGCCTCGGATTCAGCAAGGAGGATCGAGACACCAACATCCGCCGGATCGGGTTCGTATGCGGGCTCCTGTCGAGGAACGGTGTCATCGCCATCGCGGCGGCGATCTCGCCGTACCGCAATCTGAGGCAAGAGGTTCGCGCCACCAACACGAATTTCGTGGAGGTCTTTACTGACTGCCCCCTTGACACGCTGGTAGAGCGCGACGTGAAGGGCCTCTACAAGAAGGCATTGGCGGGGGAGATCAAGAATTTCACCGGCGTGTCCGATCCATACGAGGAGCCCGACAACCCGGAAGTGCGGATCGATTCCGACGCGGAGACGCCCGAGGAGTCAGCCGGCAAGGTCTGGGAATACTTGGTCAAGTCAGGGCTGATCCGGCCGTAGCCGAGGAGCCGGGCCTGAGGGGGCGCCAACCCCCCGGAATGCGCAGGTCGCGGGATGCGCGACTCTCGCTGGCGATTGAGCGACTTCCTGCCGCCAAGTGGGCCAAGACCCGCATCGATTCCGACGTTCCAAGCTCCAACTCCGTGCGAGTGCTCCGCACGGCCGGGCGCAGCGACCCGGACGCGTCGGAAGCTCAGCATGTGCATATTGGCGCTGGCTCCTAAGCGTTACCGATGTACGGGACGAGACCTTTCTTGCGTTGACCGAGGTGATGATTCGCCGATGATCGGCTCGACTCCCGTCGAGTCGCCCGGGTAGCGACATGCCGGTTCCGGGACGCCATCAGCGGGCAGCGTCGGGTCAAACCAGCGTGAGCACCGTCCTGACCATTCGTGACTGAGCGGTGCGACCGACGACCGCCACCTGCGGGAGAGGTTCGGTTCGCGGGTCGCCATCGTTTGTCGTTGCCGCTCGAACATCCTGTACCGCTTGGGCTCCAATGTCCGATTCGGGACCACCCACGGCAGGCTTCCCGACCGCAAGTAAGCGCTCTTGGGTTTCGGACGAATCAACGGTGTGCCGGGATCGACCATTCTCCAAGCGGACACCAGATTGCATTTAGGACGCCATTCCCGTTCCAACGGCCGAGTTGGACTGCCGCTCGCCAAGACCGACAAGGTTGAAGTCGCCACCACGGGCTCAATAAGATGATGGGTCCCTCCCGTAGCAGCCCCTGGATTCTCGTCTCGATCCACTCGCTGTAGCTCTGCCGCGTTGCGCCTTCGGGAACGGAGCCGCGTGAGCAGGCGCGCAAGGACGAAAGGCTGGTGGACAGTAGGACAGGGGACAGACAGGGACAGAAAACTCAGAGTCCCGCGATTCCCCATGCTGGTATCCTTGTGGCTTGTTAGGCGCTTGGGCCACCTTCAATCTCGGTTGGAAGAAAGCGACGAGCCAGAGTCCAACTGAGGGTCCGATTGAAGGGTCCAATCTAGCCGTGAGCGCCCTCTAGTGACCGCAAGTTAGGGAAGAAAGCATGAAGATGACATCAGCAATTGCCAGCAACCGCATCTCTGGGGGTCTCGGCCTTCTCGCGCTTGTCGTGCTGACGCTTGGCCTAGCCGGATGCGGCAGTGACGAGCCGGCCGCGGTCACACCTCCGGCGCCGCCACCGGCACCACCGCCGTTTCAGCCCCAGCCTGTCGAGGTAGCCCTCGGCGAGCTTGGCGGGACGGTCACCCTCATGACCACCGAGGCCGGCGGCTTCACCCTCAACGGGGAAGCCTTCGAGGGCGGTGATGTTACCGCCGAGAACGGCAACACGTACGCGCTCACCCTCGCGGACGGGCAGTGGACGGCGGCCTACCAGGCCGCGACGGCCACGCTTACGCTGGGCATCACGGGCGAAGAGGTCACGGTGATGCAGGCCGAGGACGGCACGTACTGGATCGGCGACGAAGCCTTCGAGCCGGGCGGCAACTTTGCCGCGTCTAACGGCAACCACTACATGCTGGCCCTGGCTGACGACGGCAGCTGGACCGCTTCCTACGTGCCGGCGACCACTGTGGTCACGCTGGGCATCACGGGCGAAGAGGTTTCGGTGATGCGCGCCGAGGACGGCTCGTACCACATCGGCGACACTGCTTTCTCTTCGGGCGGCAGCGTGACGGCCACGAACGGCAACGAGTACACGCTGACGATGGCGGACGGCACCTGGACGGCGGCATACGTGCCGCTGGTCCAGCAGGTGGCGGTCGGCAATTCGGGCCTGAGCGTGCCGTTCACGCGGCACGAGAACGGGACCTGGACGGCGGTGCACCCGACACTCGGCGAGCAGCCGGTGACATCGGGCGTGCAAGTGCCCTTGGGCATCGAGATGTACTTCGTGGAGCTGCTGGGCGACGGCACGTGGCGGATCACCTACGTGCCGAAGATGGTCCCGGTGGCGCTGGGCATCAGCGGCCAGTCCGTGACGGTGGTGAAGGCTGAGAACGGGACGTGGTCCCTCAACGGCGCGCCGTTTGCGAGCGGCGAGGGCGTGGCGGCCGGATTCGGCACGTACACGCTGACGCTGGGATCGGGCGACACCTGGACGGCGACGTTCCAAGAGGTTCCCACCACGGTCACCCTCGGCACGTCGGGTGACATGGTCACGGTGGTGATGGTCGAGGACGGCTCCTACACCCTTGGTGGCGACCCGTTCGCTTCCGGCGGCGAGGTGACGGCGGGCAACGGCAACGTGTACCAGCTGACGCTCGCGGAAGGAGCCTGGAGCGCGATGTTCGTGCCGATGGACGTCGAGATCCAGGGCACGGGCCTGACGGCGATGACGCGCGAGGACCAGGACGGCTGGGACGTCAACGGCGCGAGAGTGCCGAAGTCGGGCACGGGAGACATCACCGTGCACGGCGCCTCCTTCCACGTCTGGCACATTGACGGCGACCTGCTCGGGGCGCGGTTCGACAAGGCGGCCTCGACGGCCGACGAGGCGGCCTACAGCCGAATCGGTGACCTCGACAGCGAACCCACGCTCTCCGACGACAACGAGGACACGGTGGCGAACGAGCTGCGCACCAGCCTTACGGTAGGCGGGACGACGTTCACGATCGCGGACCTGCTGGGATCGGGCTCGGCCAGCGCCTCGGGGGACAACTTCGTGGCTGCCGCGCGTTCGGCGGTCGAGAAGATCCGCGGGGACGTGGCCGCCCTGCTGGGGCTGGACACGGCACCGACCGGGCTCACCACCATTCTGGGTGCGAGGTGGGGGGCCGTTCAGACGGAGGTTGACAAGGTGTTCGGCTCCGGCGAGGTGAAGCTAGGGGGCCCGCCGAACCCGGACGACCTGCTAGGCGAGATCGATGACATCATCGCCGCGCTGTCGAGCGGAGACCAGTTCGCGGCCGCCACGGCCAGTGACGGAGGAGGGGTCTTCGAGGATGCCGGCCTGAGCGAGTCCGAGGCGCTGGACGCGTTCGAAGCGAACGCGACCGAGGCCAGCATTGTCTTCGGGCACAGTGGCGAGACGCGTTACGGAGCCATGTCGTTGAAGGGGCGGGAAGAGGCGACCGACAGCCTGACGTACAACCGCACCCCCGCCAACGCTGACGACGAGGAATTGGGGCTTGTCGGAGCATTCTCGTACGGAACGACGAACGACGTGGTGCGTGTCTGGCACATCCAGACATCAGGGAGCGCCTATTACGAGGGCGGGACGACCGCGGTGAGCGGCAACGGCGACCTGTACACCGGCGACATCGAGCTCGAGGTGCGCTTCGCCACCAAGAGGGTGTCCGGACTGGTCACGAACCTGCAAACGGCGGAAGGGGATCCATGGCAGTACCAGTTCGGCGACGTGGAGGCCATCATCCTGCCGACGGCAACGGACGACCTGGACAACAACGCGCACTGGGACGTCAGCGGCCAAGCGGAGGTGACCTTCGAGCGGCGCGCGGGCAGCCCGAGCCCGCAGAGAGTGGACTCGACGTTCGCCGGGCAGCTGCTGGGGACGGGCGATGCGTCCGGGGACTGGGCCCACGGAGTCTGGACAGTTGGCGCGAACACGGCCAGCGGCAGCAGCCGGTACCTGGCGGGCAGCTTCGGAGCGAGCCGGGTCGCGGACATGGCCCCGGTGCGGCCCGGGACGGACGACGGATCCGGGGTCGAGACGCTGGCGACCAGCAACGACTGGCTCGCCGCCGGCACCAGCGCGCCGAACAGCTTCAAGGTGGCTGACGGCAAGCTGACGGTGACGATGAACCTGTTCGAGCGCGTGGCGAGGGACGCGGCTACGGCGTCGCTCAGGCTCGGCAGCACCACGGTTACCAACGTGCTGGAGGCGGATCCCATAGCTCGCGGACGCGGCGTCATAGTGAACGCCCAGTACGCCTTGCTCGGTCTCGACACGGAACCGGCAGTATCGGGCCTCCAACTGCCGACGCAGGAGCTTTCGGTCAGCCTGGCGACTCTGATCGCGAACGCGGGCACGGAGGTGAATACCAACGGGCCGAAGAGTCAGGTCGAGATCGCCGTCGAGAAGATCGAGACGGCACGCGCCGACCTAGCGGTGCTTCAGGCACTCGACACGCGGATCACGGCCTCGGAACAGGTAGCGTGGAAGAAGGTGCAAACCGCTCTCCTAGGCGTTTTCCACCACGTGCCGGCGAAGCTGGCGGGCAGCTACGAGGAGGACAGGGCGCTGGGCCTGATCGACTCGGTTCTCGAGGCATTCTCGTCGAGTTCCAGCCTCAAGGTTGCGATCGACCCGGACGGTTCGGGTGTCTTCAACACGGCGACGGACGGCACAGGTGGCGACAGCGCGGGCGGCCCGTCCAGCTACAGCGTGATCTGGGGCCGGCAGGCGGTCCAGATGAAGGCGATGGCCGACGCGACCGACTACACCCGGTTCGGCGCGTGGCGGGTCCAGCAGGATGCGTTCGCGGACGGGGAGGTCTGGCGGCAGCCGAACATCACCGGCGACGAGGGTCTCGCCGGCAACCGTCCGGGCCTGTTCGCGTACAGCCCGCTGCCGACGACGCAGTGGAGCAGCTCTGGCGATCCGAGCTTCCCGTTGGGAGGTTCGGCGACCTTCACCGGCAAGACGGTGGCGATTCAACGGACAACGTTCTTCGAAGGCACGGTCGAGGTGCTGGCCGAGTGGACGGCGGATGCCTGGGATGGTGCGACCGGTGATATCGGGGACTTCACCATGACGATCAGAGGCCTCATGAACGCGAACGGTGATCCGCTTCGATCCCACAGGCACCTCAATGAGAGTGCGCCTGGCGCTGGCCCAATGAATCCGAATCTGCCGGAGGGCACCCCGCTTGAGTCGGTCACATTCCGGAACATCACCATCAACGTTGACGCCGACGGCAACGTCGGGTTCGACAGCAGTAGCACCAATCCGATCTTTGCGTTCGGACCACTGGGCACGGAGACTGCGTACGTAACGAGGACACGCCCCAATATCTGGTCAATTCGCCCGTCGAGCATCCGAGGGCAGTTTGCCGGCCAAGATGTGGACGGTCCACTTGCAGTGCTAGGGACTTATTGGATCACTCACCGTGGCGAACACCCCGCCAACCACACCGTGGGGCGAGAGGTGATCCAGGGAGGCCCCGTCGAAGGCGCGTTTGGCGCGGACAGGCCATAGGGACGGACTGCGAGCCTCCCTGCTAGCCGGGGCAGGGAGGCTATTCCCCGGAGGCGGGCCGCCGTTCCCCGGTTCTTCGCTGATGCGCCACCATCCCGGTGCCGTGCGCGGGACGCTGGATCGCGTCGTCGCACCAGCCTCTCTCGCCGGCCTGTTCCAGCAGTCGTGTCGGATTGCAGCAGCCCTGCGTTCCTCGTAGGACGCGGCCAACTCCAAGCGCTGGGAATCGCGGGCCGGCCGGTCCATTCGGTCGAGAGCAACCTCTTGACGACGGGGATGCTGGCCCTCCGGCTCGAGGCGAAGGGGCGCAAGGCCAGCGCGAACACGCCTGGACTGGGGTTGGAATATTCGGCCCGCCCGGGCAATATTTCCACTGCGCGGGAGGCCGGTCGGGCTCTGCTCGGAGGACAAGCTTAATCGCATAGCGCTCGGGGCGGGCAGTGTGATGCCGCGCCAGGCATCTGGTTCCGGAGCCGCATCGGCAGGTGCGCCAGCGAGAAGGGCTGGTTGGCCGAGGAAAAGTGAATTGAGCCCTCCGTGATGGTATCCTTGTGCCCTGTCGGACTCTTCGGCTGCCGTCAGGCTCGGTCGGAAGACAGCAACGAGTCCACGTCCAACTGAGGGTCCGATTGGTAAGTCCTGTCCGGGCGCCAGCGCCCTCTGATGAACACAAGAGAAGAAAGAAAAATGAAAGCAGCAATTGCCAGCAATCGTATTGCCGGGGGCCTCGGCCTTCTCGCGCTTGTAGTACTGACGCTCGGCCTGGCCGGGTGCGGCAGCGACGAGCCGGCCGCGATCACCCCGCCGGCGCCGCCACCGGCGCCCCCGCCGTTCCAGCCGCAGCCTGTCGAGGTAGCCCTCGGCGAACTCGGCGGGACGGTCACCCTCATGACCACCGAGGCCGGCGGCTTCACCCTCAACGGGGAGGCCTTCGAGGGCGGCGAGGTCACTGCCGAGAACGGCAACACGTACGCGCTCACCCTCGCGGACGGGCAGTGGACGGCGGCCTACCAGGCCGCGACGGCCACGCTCACGCTGGGCATCACGGGCGAAGTGGTCACGGTGATGCGCGCCGAGGACGGCACGTACTGGATCGGCGACGAAGCCTTCGAGCCGGGCGGCAACTTTGCCGCGTCCAACGGCAACCACTACATGCTGGCCCTGGCCGACGACGGCAGCTGGACCGCTTCCTACGTGCCGGCGACCACCTCGGTCACGCTTGGCATCACGGGCGAAGAGGTTTCGGTGATGCGTGCCGAGGACGGCTCGTACTGGATCGGTGACGCTGCTTTCTCCTCGGGCGGCAGCGTGACGGCCACGAACGGCAACGAGTACACGCTGACGATGGCGGACGGTGCCTGGACGGCGGCGTACGTGCCGCTGGTCCAGCAGGTGGCAGTCGGCAATTCGGGCCTGAGCGTGCCGTTCACGCGGCACGAGAACGGGACCTGGACGGCGGTGCACCCGACACTCGGCGAGCAGCCGGTGACGTCGGGCGTGCAAGTGCCGCTGGGCATCGAGATGTACTACGTCGAGCTGCTGGGCGACGGCATGTGGCGGATCAGCTACGTGCCGAAGCAGGTTCCGGTGGCGCTGGGCATCAGCGGCCAGACCGTGACGGTGGTGAAGGCCGAGAACGGGACGTGGTCCCTCAATGGTGCGCCGTTTGCGAGCGGCGAGGGCGTGGCGGCCGGGTTCGGCACGTACACGCTGACAGTGGGATCGGGCGACACCTGGACGGCGGCCTTCAACGAGGTTCCGACCACGGTCACCCTCGGCACGTCCGGTGACATGGTCACGGTGGTGATGGTCGAGGACGGCTCCTACACCCTCGGTGGCGACCCGTTCGCTTCCGGCGGCGAGGTGACGGCGGGCAACGGCAACGTCTACCAGCTGACGCTGGCGGAGGGAGCCTGGAGCGCGATGTTCGTACCCATGGACGTCGAGATCCAGGGCACGGGCCTGACGGCGATGACGCGGGAGGACCAGGACGGCTGGGACGTCAACGGCGCGAGAGTGCCGAAGTCGGGCACGGGAGACATCACCGTGCACGGCGCCTCCTTCCACGTCTGGCACATTGACGGCGACCTGCTCGGGGCTCGGTTCGACAAGGCGGCCTCGACGGCCGACGAGGCTGACTACAGCCGAATCGGTGACCTCGACAGCGAACCCACGCTCTCCGACGACAACGAGGACACGGTGGCGAACGAGCTGCGCACCAGCCTTACGGTAGGCGGGACCACGTTCACGATCGCGGACCTGCTGGGATCGGGCTCGGCCAGCGCCTCGGGGGACAACTTCGTGGCTGCCGCGCGTTCGGCGGTCGAGAAGATCCGCGGCGACGTGGCCGCCCTGCTGGGGCTGGACACGGCCCCGACCGGGCTCACCACCATTCTGGGTGCGAGGTGGGGGGCCGTTCAGACGGAGGTTGACAAGGTGTTCGGCTCCGGCGAGGTGAAGCTAGGGGGCCCGCCGAACCCGGACGACCTGCTAGGCGAGATCGACGACATCATCGCCGCGCTGTCGAGCGGAGACCAGTTCGCGGCCGCCACGGCCAGCGACGGAGGAGGCGTCTTCGAGGATGCCGGCCTGAGCGAGTCCGAGGCGCTGGACGCGTTCGAAGCGAACGCGACCGAGGCCAGCATTGTCTTCGGGCACAGTGGCGAGACGCGTTACGGCGCCATGTCGTTGAAGGGGCGGGAAGAGGCGACCGACAGCCTGACGTACAACCGCACCCCCGCCAACGCTGACGACGAGGAATTGGGGCTGGTCGGAGCGTTCTCGTACGGAACGACGAACGACGTGGTGCGTGTCTGGCACATCCAGACATCAGGAAGCGCCTATTACGAGGGCGGGACGACCGCGGTGAGCGGCAACGGCAACCTGTACACCGGCGACATCGAGCTCGAGGTGCGCTTCGCCACCAAGAGAGTGTCCGGACTGGTCACGAACCTGCAAACGGCGGAAGGGGACCCATGGCAGTACCAGTTCGGCGATGTGGAGGCCATCATCCTGCCGACGGCAACGGACGACCTGAACAACAACGCGCACTGGGACGTGAGCGGCCAAGCGGAGGTGACCTTCGAGCGGCGCGCGGGCAGCCCGAGCCCGCAGAGAGTGGACTCGACGTTCGCCGGGCAGTTGCTGGGGACGGGCGATGCGTCCGGGGACTGGGTCCACGGCGTGTGGACGGTTGGCGCGAACACGGCCAGCGGCAGCAGCCGTTACCTAGCGGGCAGCTTCGGAGCGAGCCGGGTCGCGGACATGGCACCGGTGCGGCCCGAAACGGACGACGGGTCCGGGGTCGAGGCGCTGGAGACCAGCAACGACTGGCTCCCCCCCACTGCCAGGGCGCAGAACACCTTCACGGTGGCTGACGGTACGCTCACCGTGACGATGCAACTGTTCGAGCGCGTTCCGAAGGGCGCGGTGACGCGGTCGCTCAGGCTGGGCAGCACCACGGTGACCGACGTGCTGGAGGCGGATCCCGATGCTCGCGGACGCGGCATCGTGGTGAGCGCCGAGTACGCCTTGCTCGCCCTCGACACGGAACCGCAAGTATTCGACCTCCAGCTGCCGACGCAGGAGGTTTCGGTCAGCCTGGCGACCCTGATCGCGAACGCGGGCACCGAGGTGAATGCCAACGGGCCGAAGAGTCAGGTCGAGATCGCCGTCGAGCAGATCGAGAGGGCCCGCGCGGACCTAGCCGTGCTGCAGGGGCTAGACACCCGGATCACGGGCTCGGAAGAGGCAGCGTGGAAGAAGGTGCAAACCGCCCTGCTGGGCGTCTTCCACCACGTGCCGGCGAAGCTGGCGGGCAACTACGAGGAGGACCGGGCGCTGGAGCTGGTCGACTCGGTGCTTGAGGCATTCTCGTCGAGTGCCAGCCTCAAGGCCGCGATCGACCCGGACGGCTCGGGTGTCTTCAACACGGCGACGGATGGGACAGGCGGTAACGCAGGTAGCCCGTCCAGCTACAGCGTGATCTGGGGCCGGCAGGCGGTCCAGATGAAGGCGATGGCCGATGCGACCGACTACACCCGATTCGGCGCGTGGCGAGTGCAGCAGGATGCGTTCGCGGACGGGGAGGTATGGCAGCAGCCGACAGCCACCAGCCTAACGTTCCTCCGCAACCGTCCGGGCACGTTCGCGTACAGTCCGCTGCCGACGACACAGTGGAGCAGCTCGGGCGATCCGAGCTTCCCATTGGGAGGCTCGGCGACGTTCACCGGCAAGACGGTGGCGCTCCGAGGGACAACGTTCTTCGAGGGCACGGTGGAGGTGCTGGCCGAGTGGACAGAAGATGCCTGGCAGGGTGCGACCGGCGACATCGGCGACCTCACCATGACGATCAGCGGCCTCATGAACGCGAACGGCGATCCGCTTCGGGCCCATGCCGGAGTCGCTGAGGTAACCCAGATTGGACAGGCATTGAATCCTAATGTGCCGGAAGGTACCCCACTTGAGTCGATCACATACCCGAACATCACGATTAGAGTTGACGGCGACGGCAATGTCGGGTTCGAGCACGAAAACGTTCGTGCAATCATGGCGTTCGCGCCACTGGGCACGGAGACTGTGACCGTCTACAGGACCAGGGGCGGAGTATTTGCTCGCCGTGCAAGCATCCATGGGCGGTTTGCCGGCCAAGATGCCGACGGCCCTCTTGCGGTACTCGGGACCTATTGGATCACTGACGAAGGTGAACTCTCCGAAACCAGCAACATCCGGGTAATTCTGTTGCAGGACGGCCCATTAGAAGGCGCGTTTGGCGCGGACAGGCCTTAGGGGGGACTGCGAGCCTCCCTGCTAGCCGGGGCAGGGAGGCTATTCCCCGGGGGCGGGCCGCCGTTCTCGGGTTCCTCGCTGATGCGCCACCATCCCGGTTCCGTGCTCGAGACGCTGGATCGCATCGTCGCACCAGCCTCTCTCGCCGGCCTGTACCAGCGCCCGTGTCGGATGGGACCAGCCCTGCCTTCTTCGCAGGAGGCGGCCAACTCCAAGCGCTGGGAAGTGCGGGCGGTCCGGTCCATTCGGTCGAGAGGTTGAGAGTAACCCCTTGACAACGGGAGTGCTGGCCCTCCAGTTCGAGGCGAGGAAGCGCAAGGCCAGTGCGAACACGCCTGTACTGGGGGTGGAACATTCGGTATCCCTGGGAAAACACTCCCATTGCGCCAGAGGCCGGTCGGGCCCTGCTCGGCGGACAACCTGTACCGCTTCGCAATCGCGGCGAGGCCCTGCTCTGCCGCGCTAGGCAGTTGGTTGGGGAGCCGTGTCGGCAGGCGCGCAGGGTAAACGGCTGGTGGGAACAGGCCGGAAAGGGGAGTGCGTCCGTGATGGTATCCTTGTGTCCTGTCGGGTTCTTCGGCTGCCTTCAGGCTTGTTTGGAAGACAGCAGCGAGCCGAAGTCCAACTGACGGTCCGATTGGTAGGTCCTGCCTAGGGCGCGCGCGCCCTCTGATGGCCACAAGAGAAGGAAGAATGAAGATGACAGCAATCGCCGGCAACCGTGTTACTCGGGGCCTCGGCCTTCTCGCGCTTGTAGTGCTGACGCTCGGCCTAGCCGGGTGCGGCAGTGACGAGCCGGCCGCGGTCACCCCGCCTGCGCCGCCACCGCCGCCGCCGTTCCAGCCCCAGCCTGTCGAGGTAGCCCTCGGCGAGCTCGGCGGGACAGTCACCCTCATGACCACCGAGGCCGGCGGCTTCACCCTCAACGGGGAGGCCTTCGAAGGCGGTGAGGTTACTGCCGAGAACGGCAACACGTACGCGCTCAGCCTCGCGGACGGCCAGTGGACGGCGGCCTACCAGGCCGCGACGGCCACCCTCACGCTGGGCATCACGGGCGAAGAGGTCACGGTGATGCGCGCCGAGGACGGCACGTACTGGATCGGCGACGAAGCCTTCGAGCCGGGCGGCAACTTTGCCGCGTCCAACGGCAACCACTACATGCTGGCCCTCGCTGACGACGGCAGCTGGACCGCTTCCTACGTGCCGGCGACCACTGCGGTCACGCTGGGCATCACGGGCGAAGAGGTTTCAGTGATGCGGGCCGAGGATGGCTCGTACCACATCGGCGACACTGCTTTCTCTTCGGGCGGCAGCGTGACGGCCACGAATGGCAACGAGTACACGCTCACGATGGCGGACGGTGCCTGGACGGCGGCGTACGTGCCGCTGGTCCAGCAGGTGGCAGTCGGCAATTCGGGCCTGAGCGTGCCGTTCACGCGGCACGAGAACGGGACCTGGACGGCAGTGCACCCGACACTCGGCGAGCAGCCGGTGACGTCGGGCGTGCAGGTGCCGCTGGGCATCGAGATGTACTACGTCGAGCTGCTGCGCGACGGCATGTGGCGGATCAGCTACGTGCCGAAGCAGGTTCCGGTGACGCTGGGCATCAGCGGCCAGACCGTGACGGTCGTGAAGGCCGAGAACGGGACGTGGTCCCTCAACGGCGCGCCGTTCACGAGCGGCGAGGGCGTGGCGGCCGGCTTCGGCTCGTACACGCTGACGCTGGGATCGGGCGACACCTGGACGGCGGCCTTCAACGAGGTTCCGACCGTGGTCACCCTCGGCACTTCCGGCGACATGGTCACGGTTGTGATGGTCGAGGACGGCTCCTACACCCTCGGTGGCGACCCGTTCGCTTCGGGCGGCGAGGTGACGGCGGACAACGGCAACGTGTACTCGCTAACTCTGGCCGAAGGAGCCTGGAGCGCGATGTTCGTGCCGATGGACGTCGAGATCGGCGGCACGGGCCTTACGGCGATGACGCGCGAGGACCAGGACGGCTGGGACGTCAACGGCGCGAGAGTGCCGAAGTCGGGCACGGGAGACATCACCGTGCACGGCGCCTCCTTCCACGTCTGGCACATTGACGGCGACCTGTTCGGGGCGCGGTTCGACAAGGCGATCAACTCTGATTCGGCCGGCGACTCCGACACGGAAGCCGGGTTCGGCCTGGCGGGCGATCTCAACAAGGACAACCGCATGACGCTGACCGACGACAACGAGGACACGGTGGCGAACGAGCTGCGCACCGGCCTGACGGTGGGCGGGAACACGTTCACGATGGCGGACCTGCTGGGAGCGGGCTCGGCAAGCGCGTCGGGGGACAACTTCGTGGCGTCGGCGAGGGGGGCGATCGAGAAGATCCGCGGCGACGTGGCCGCGCTGCTGGGGCTCGACACGGCCCCGACCGGAATAGACGGCATTCTAGACTCCCGCTGGGGCGCGATCCAGACGGAAGTCAACAAGGTGTTCGGAGCGGGCAAGGTGAACCTCGGCGCGAATGCGCCGGACGACGACGACATGCTGGGCGAGATCGACGACATTCTGGCGGCGCTGTCGAGCGGGACGCAGTTCGCGGCGGCGACGGACGGGGACGGCAGCGGCGTGTTCAAGGGCGCGGCTCTGAGCGAGTCGGCGGCGCTGGAAGCGTTCGACGCGAACGTGAGCGAGTCCAGGATCGTGTTCGGCGCGACCGGGGAGACGCGCTACGGGGCGATCTCGCAGAAGGAGCGGGAGTACGCCACGAGCGACCTGACCTACAAGGATGCCGACGACGCGACAGCGGCGGGGCTGGTCGGAGCGTTCTCGTACGCGACGACGAACGACGTGGTGCGGGTGTGGCACATCCAGACGTCGGGGAACGCGTACTACGAAGGTGGCACGACGGCAGTCAGCGGGGACGGGACGCTGTACAGCGGGGAGATCGAGCTGGAGGTGAAGTTCTCGAGCAAGCGGGTGTCGGGCTTGGTGACGGGGCTGCAGACGGCGGAGGGGGATCCGTGGCAGTACCAGTTCGGCGATGTCGAGGCCATCATCCTGCCGACGGCCACCGACTTGGACAACAACGCGCACTGGGACGCTTCCGAGGACGCGGCGAGGGCACAAGTGACCTTCGAGCGGCGTGCGGGCAGCCCGAGCCCGCAGACGGTGGCCTCGACCTTCGCGGGGCAGTTGCTCGGGACGGGCGACGCGTCAGGGGACTGGGCACACGGTGTCTGGACGGTAGGCGCGAACTCGGCCAGCGGCACCAGCCGGTACCTGGCGGGCAGCTTCGGCGCCAGCCGTGTCGCGGACACAGCCCCGGTGCGGCCCGGTACCGACGACGGGTCTGGGGTGGAGACGCTGGCGACCAGCAACGACTGGCTTGCCGCCGACGCTACTAGGCCGAACAGCTTCAAGGTGGCTGACGGCAAGCTGACGGTGACGATGAACCTGTTCGAGCGCGTGGCGAAGGACGCGGCCACGAATTCGCTCGTGCTCGGCAGCACCACGGTCACCAACGTGCTGGAGGCGGACTCCAACGATCCCGACGGCAGCGGAGCCGGCGACTTGGTGAACCGAGGGCTCGGCTTGGTCGTCCTGGACACGGATACGGGAACCGCGGGGCTCCAGGCGCCGACGCAGGAGCTTTCGGTCAGCCTGGCGACCCTGATCGCGAACGCGGGCACGGAGGTGAACACCAACGGGCCCCATAAGCAGGTCGAGATCGCTGTCGAGAAGATCGAGACGGCACGCGCCGACCTGGCGGTGCTGCAGGCGCTAGACACTCGGATCACCGGCTCGGAAGAGGCAGCGTGGAAGAAGGTGCAAACCGCCCTGCTGGGCATCTTCCACCATGTGCCGACGAAGGTGGCAGGAGCCTACGACGCGGACAGGGCGCTGGGCCTGATCGACTCGGTGCTCAACGCGCTCTCGAGCAGCACCAACCTCAAGGTGGCGATCGACCCGGATGGCACGGGGATCTTCAACACAGCGACGGACGGCACGGGCGGTGACAGTGCAGGCGGTCCGTCCAGCTACAGCGTGATCTGGGGCCGGCAGGCGGTCCAGATGAAGGCGATAGCCGACGCGACCGACTACACCCGGTTCGGCGCGTGGCGAGTCCAGCAGGATGCGTTCGCGGACGGGGAGGTATGGCGGCAGCCGTCCATCATCAGTGACGCGGGTCTCGCGGGCAACCGTCCAGGCCTGTTCGCGTACAGTCCGCTGCCTACGACGCAGTGGAGCAGCTCTGGCGATCCGAGCTTCCCCTTGGGAGGCTCGGCGACGTTCACCGGCAAGACCGTGGCGATGCAAGGGACAACGTTCATAGAGGGCACGGTGGAGGTGCTGGCCGAATGGGCAACAGGTGCCTGGGAGGGTGCGACCGCCGATATTGGCGACCTCACCATGACGATCAGCGGCCTCATGAACGCGAACGGCGATCCTCTTCGAGCTTCCAGCGGTATCGCTATGGATCATGGTGCTGGGCCGCTCAATGATAGAGTGCCGGGAGGCACGCCGCTTGAGTCAATCACCTTCCGGAACATTACCATCAGCGTTGACGCCGACGGCAACGTCGGATTCGAGGGCATCAGCCCTGGGCCGATCTTGGCGTTCGGGCCACTGGGCACGGAGACTGTGGTCGTCAACTGGACACGTAGTACCTCTATTGTCCCTCGTGCGCCAAGTGTCCGCGGACAGTTCGTGGGCCAAGATGTGGACGGCCCTCTTGCCGTGCTTGGCACCTATTGGATTCCCAACTGGGGCCAGCACCCAAACGCGTCCTACATGGTTGAATTGATCGGAGATGGCGTGGACCCCATCGAAGGCGCCTTTGGCGCGGACAAGCCATAGGGACGGACTGCGAGCGTTCCTGCCAGCCGGGGCAGGGACGCTCCTCCCCCGAAGTAGCGGGTTGCCGTTCCCCCTCTCCGATGATCCGCCACCACCCCGGTTCGGTGCGCTAGGCGCTGTATCGCGTCGTCGCACCAGCCTCTCTCGTTGGCCTGTTGCAGCACCCGTGCCGGATGGGAGCAGCCCTGCCTTCTTCGCAGGAGGCGGCCAACTCTAAGCGCTGGGAATTGCGGGCCAACCGGTCCATTCGGTCGACAGGTCGAGAGTAACCTCTTGACTACGGGGGTGCTGGCCCTCCAGTTCGAGGTGAGGAAGCACAAGGCCAGAGCGAACACGCCTGTACTGGTGGTGGAATACTCGGCATCCCTGGGAAAACACTCCCAGTGCGCCAGAGGCCGGTCGGGCCCTGCTCGGCGGACAACCTCTACCGCTTCGCAATCGCGGCGAGGCCCTGCTCTGCCGCGCTAGGCAGTTGGTTGGGGAGCCGTGTCGGCAGGCGCGCAGGGTAGACGGCTGGTGGGAACAGGCCGGATAGGGAAGTGAGTCGTCCGTGATGGTACCCTTGTGTCCTGTCCGGCTCTTCGGCTGCCTTCAGGCTTGGAAGACAGCAACGAGCCGAAATCCAACTGAGGGTCCGATTGGTAAGTCCTGCCTAGGGCGTGCGCGCCCTCTGATGGCCACAAGAGAAGGAAGAATGAAGATGACAGCAATCGCCGGCAACCGTGTTTCTCGGGGCCTCGGCCTTCTCGCGCTTGTAGTGCTGACGCTCGGCTTGGCCGGGTGCGGCAGTGACGAGCCGGCCGCGGTCACCCCGCCTGCGCCGCCACCGGCGCCGCCGCCGTTCCAGCCCCAGCCTGTCGAGGTAGCCCTCGGCGAGCTCGGAGGGACGGTCACCCTCATGACCACCGAGGCCGGCGGCTTCACGCTCAACGGGGAAGCCTTCGAAGGCGGTGAGGTTACTGCCGAGAACGGCAACACGTACGCGCTCAGCCTCGCGGACGGTCAGTGGACGGCGGCCTACCAGGCCGCGACGGCCACGCTCACGCTGGGCATCACGGGCGAAGAGGTCACGGTGATGCGCGCCGAGGACGGCACGTACTGGATCGGCGACGAAGCCTTCGAGCCGGGCGGCAACTTTGCCGCGTCCAACGGCAACCACTACATGCTGGCCCTCGCTGACGACGGCAGCTGGACCGCTTCCTACGTGCCGGCGACCACTGCGGTCACGCTTGGCATCACGGGCGAAGAGGTTTCGGTGATGCGCGCCGAGGACGGCTCGTACCACATCGGCGACACTGCTTTCTCTTCGGGCGGCAGCGTGACGGCCACGAACGGCAACGAGTACACGTTGACGATGGCCGACGGCATCTGGACTGCGGCATACGTACCGCTGGTCCAGCAGGTGGCGGTCGGCAATTCGGGCCTGAGCGTGCCGTTCACGCGGCACGAGAACGGGACCTGGACGGCGGTGCACCCGACACTCGGCGAGCAGCCGGTGACGTCGGGCGTGCAAGTACCGCTGGGCATCGAGATGTACTACGTCGAGCTGCTGGGCGACGGCATGTGGCGGATCAGCTACGTGCCGAAGCAGGTTCCGGTGACTCTGGGCATCAGCGGCCAGACCGTGACGGTCGTGAAGGCCGAGAACGGGACGTGGTCCCTCAACGGCGCGCCGTTCACGAGCGGCGAGGGCGTGGCGGCCGGCTTCGGCTCGTACACGCTGACGCTGGGATCGGGCGACACCTGGACGGCGGCGTTCAACGAGGTTCCGACCGTGGTCACCCTCGGCACTTCCGGCGACATGGTCACGGTGGTGATGGTCGAGGACGGCTCCTACACCCTCGGTGGCGATCCGTTCGCTTCCGGCGGCGAGGTGACGGCGGGCAACGGCAACGTGTACCAGCTGACGCTGGCCGAAGGAGCCTGGAGCGCGATGTTCGTGCCGATGGACGTGGAGATCGGGGGCACGGGCCTGACGGCGATGACGCGCGAGGACCAGGACGGCTGGGACGTCAACGGCGCGAGAGTGCCGAAGTCGGGCACGGGAGACATCACCGTGCACGGTGCCTCCTTCCACGTCTGGCACATTGACGGCGACCTGTTCGGGGCGCGGTTCGACAAGGCGATCAACTCCGACTCGGCCGGCGACTCCGACACGGAAGCCGGGTTCGGCCTGGCGGGCGATCTCAACAAGGACAACCGCATGACGCTGACCGACGACAACGAGGACACGGTGGCGAACGAGCTGCGCACCGGCCTGACGGTGGGCGGGAACACGTTCACGATGGCGGACCTGCTGGGAGCGGGCTCGGCAAGCGCGTCGGGGGACAATTTCGTGGCGTCGGCGAGGGGGGCGATCGAGAAGATCCGCGGCGACGTGGCCGCGCTGCTGGGGCTCGACACGGCCCCGACCGGAATAGACGGCATTCTGGATTCCCGCTGGGGCGCGATCCAGACGGAAGTCAACAAGGTGTTCGGAGCGGGCAAGGTGAATCTCGGCGCGAATGCGCCGGACGACGACGACATGCTGGGCGAGATCGACGACATTCTGGCGGCGCTGTCGAGCGGGACGCAGTTCGCGGCGGCGACGGACGGGGACGGCAGCGGGGTGTTCAAGGGCGCGGCGCTGAGCGAGTCGGCGGCGCTGGAGGCGTTCGATGCGAACGAGAGCGAGTCCAGGATCGTGTTCGGCGCGACAGGGGAGACGCGCTACGGGGCGATCTCGCAGAAGGAGCGGGAGTACGCCACGAGCGACCTGACCTACAAGGATGCCGACGACGCGACGGCGGCGGGGCTGGTCGGAGCGTTCTCGTACGCGACGACGAACGACGTGGTGCGGGTGTGGCACATCCAGACGTCGGGGAACGCGTACTACGAAGGTGGGACGACGGCGGTCAGCGGGGACGGGACGCTGTACAGCGGGGACATCGAGCTGGAGGTGAAGTTCTCGAGCAAGCGGGTGTCGGGCCTGGTGACGGGGCTGCAGACGGCGGAGGGGGATCCGTGGCAGTACCAGTTCGGCGATGTCGAGGCCATCATCCTGCCAACGGCCACCGACTTGGACAACAACGCGCACTGGGACGCTTCCGAGGACGCGGCGAGGGCACAAGTGACCTTCGAGCGGCGTGCGGGCAGCCCGAGCCCGCAGACGGTGGTCTCGACCTTCGCGGGGCAGTTGCTCGGGACGGGCGACGCGTCAGGGGACTGGGCACACGGAGTCTGGACGGTCGGGTCGAACTCGGCCAGCGGCACCAGCCGGTACCTGGCGGGCAGCTTCGGCGCCAGCCGTGTCGCGGACACAGCCCCGGTGCGGCCCGGGACGGACGACGGGTCCGGGGTCGAGACGCTGGCGACCAGCAACGACTGGCTTGCCGCCGACGCTACTAGGCCGAACAGCTACAACGTGGCTGACGGCAAGCTGACGGTGACGATGAACCTGTTCGAGCGCGTGGCGAAGGATGCGGTAACGCCGTCACTCGTGCTCGGCAGCACCACGGTCACCAACGTGCTGGAGGCGGACCCCGCCGATCCTGATGGCAGGGGAGACGGCGCGGTGGTGAGCGCCGGGCTCGCCTTGGTCGTCGTGGACACGGATACGGGAACCGCCGGGCTCCAGGCGCCGACGCAGGAGCTTTCGGTCAGCCTGGCGACCCTGATCGCGAACGCGGGCACGGAGGTGAACACCAACGGGCCGAATAATCAGGTCGAGATTGCTGTCGAGAAGATCGAGACCGCACGCGCCGACCTGGCGGTGCTGCAGGCGCTAGACACTCGGATCACGGGCTCGGAAGAGGCAGCGTGGAAGAAGGTGCAAACCGCCCTGCTGGGCATCTTCCATCATGTGCCGACGAAGGTGGCAGGAGCCTACGACGCGGACAGGGCGCTGGGCCTGATCGACTCGGTGCTCAACGCGCTCTCGAGCAGCACTAACCTCAAGGTGGCGATTGACCCGGATGGCACGGGGATCTTCAACACAGCGACGGACGGCACAAGCAACGGCGGCGCAGTGGGCAGCCCATCCAGCTACAGCGTGATCTGGGGCCGGCAGGCGGTCCAGATGACGGCGATCGCCGACGCGACCGACTACACCCGGTTCGGCGCGTGGCGGGTGCAGCAGGATGCGTTCGCGGACGGGGAGACATGGTGGGATGCGCCCGGCAACAGTCCGGGCCTGTTCGCGTACAGCCCGCTGCCGACGACACAATGGAGCAGCTCTGGCGATCCGAGCTTCCCCTTGGGTGGCTCGGCAACGTTCACCGGCAAGACCGTGGCGGTCCAAGGGAGAACGTTCCTAGAAGGCACGGTGGAGGTGCTAGCCGAATGGGCAACAGATGCCTGGGAGGGCGCAACCGCCGATATCGGCGACCTCACCATGACGATCAGCGGCCTCATGACCGCGGACGGAGATCCGATTCGAGCCAGCAGTGCTATCAGTGACGAGTTTGGTGGTGGGCCGGTAAATGCCAGAGTGCCGGAAGGTGCGCCGCTCGAGTCGGTCACATACCGGAACATTACCATCGGCGTTGACGCCGACGGCACCGTCGGATTCGCGACCAGCAACACTCAGGCGATCTTGGCGTTCGGGCCACTGGGCACGGAGACTGTGGTCAACAGGGGGGGCGATGCCGAACCCCGCCGTCCAAGCATTCGCGGACAGTTCGCGGGCCAAGATGTGGACGGCCCTCTTGCCGTGCTAGGCACCTATTACATTACCGCCTGGGGCGAGCACCCAACCGCTGGCTACACAGTTGAGTTGCTCGACGGGGCTTCCATCGAAGGCGCATTTGGCGCGGACAAGCCATAGGGGCGGACTGCGAGCGTTCCTGCCAGCCGGGGCAGGGACGCTCCTCCCCCGGATGAGCGGGTTGCCGTTCCCCTTTCTCCGATGATCCGCCACCACCCCGGTTCCGTGCGCGAGAGGCTGGATCGCGTCGTAGCGCCAGCCCCCCTCGCTGGCCTGCTCCAGGAGCCGTGTCGCATGGGAGCAGCACAGCCCTTGTCGCTGGAGGCGACCAGTTCGGAGCGCTCAGATTTGCGGGCTGGCCAGTCGATCCGGCGAAAGTCCCCGCCTGGCGACGGGAATACTTGCTTTCCTAGTCGAGGCAAGCGGGCGTAACGCTAAGGTGGACCCGCCGGAACTGGCGTTCGGACATTCGGTATTCCCAGAAGAATGCGGTCAGCTCGCCGCAAGCCGGACGAGCTCCATTCCGGGGGCAAGCCTGGGCAGGCTTGATCGCTTTACGGTTCGGCCGAGACTCTGCTGTGACCCGTCGGGCATTCGGTAACGGAGCCGTGTGGTCTGGTCCATTGGGATGGAAGTCCGGTGGGACAGAAGAGTAGGACACGGAAGCTCAATCGATGACGACCTCACGCATTTGAGCGGATCTGGACTCGAACGGACCCGATTGTCACTTCGGCAGGTAAGTGTAGCCGGCGATGACGTAGAGGCAGTACGCCGACACCAATACCCACCCGAAGCTGCGGCGGAGGGTGTCGCGTGACAAGTACACGCCAACGCGAAACACGATCAATATGAACAGCATCGCGGGATAGAGCACCGCGAAGAAGTTCGCTCCGGCCTCCAGGCCTGCCGGAGTGACCGCTGCTGCGGCGCCCGTCACGAACAGGACGTTCAGGATATCGGCCCCGATTACGTTCCCCACGGCTAGTTCCCCTTGGCCCCGGCGTGCAGCTGTCACTGCTGTCACGAGTTCGGGCAGGGACGTGCCGAATGCCACCAATGTAGCGGCGATCACGCTCTCCGGCACCGACGCTCGCGTCGCGGCCTCCGTCGCCGCTGGGATCACCACCTGGGCGGACACCACCACGAGCCCGACAGCCCCGACTAGCTTCAGCAGCACCAGCCATGCCGAGCCCGTGCCGAGCCCGTCTCCGTCTGCCGCATCCGTTTCGCTCCTATGCTGGCTTGCCCAACGCACGGACGCGAAGAGATACCAGGCGAGCAGCGCCAGCAGGACGAATCCGACAGGCTGCGATAGCCGACCACCGACCGTGAACATGTCTCCCGGCCGCGACCAGGGAACGGTCAGCAACACGAGGAGGACGCCCGACCCGAGCTGTATCCATCCCTGGCGGTTGACGATCTTGGGATCGAGCCTCAACGGCGCGATGAGGCATGCAAGGCCTAGGATCAGGCCGGTGTCGGCAATGACCGATCCCACCGCGTTGCCCAGTGCTAGGCCCGGGGATCCCTCGACTGCCGCGAGGACGGACACTGCGGCCTCCGGCGTTGTCGTGCCGAGGCTGACGATCGTAGCGCCGACGACCATCGGCGGGATGCGCAGGCTCTCCGAGAGCTCGACCGCCTGATCTACCAGAACATCCGCGGCCTTGCCCAGGACGAGGAGCGAAATAGCGATGCTAGCTAGGAGAATTGACCAGTGCACCTGCGAAAAGATATGCGCAAGCGCTTCTTCCATACCGATCTAGCCAGTCTATCCAACTGGCTCTCCGAGCGATGTCGCCCATCGATCCGCACTACAATACTGGCGGGAGGGCATTGATCGGATGAGGTTCGGCGCCGGACGGAGTCTTGGCAGGCTTGCTCCGGGACTTGCAGCGGCACTTCAACTGACCGCTGCGGGAGACGAGGCGGCCCTGGAACACTTCGAGAAGAGTGTCCGACCCCTGCTAGCCGAGAACTGCTACGCCTGCCACAGCGCCGAGGCTCCAAGCGTCTTCGCCAACCTTCGCCTGGACAGCCTCCAGGGGATGCTGCGTGGCGGGGACTCCGGCCCGGCACTGGTTCCGGGAAATCCCGGCGCTAGCTTGCTGCTGCGAGCCGTGCGGGGGGAGGCTCAGACGCTGATGCCGCCGACCGGCCGCCTGAGTGAGGACCAGATCGCGGGTCTCGCGTCTTGGATCGGGGCAGGTGCGCCCTGGCCCGAGGAGCTTGCGCCCGGCCTTCCCGATCCTAGCGAGGCCTTCGACCTAGAGAGGCGTCGCCGCGAGCACTGGGCTTGGCAGCCCGTGACGGCCTCGCCGCCCCCTGCAGTGCGGGACCAGGACTGGCCTGCCTCCGAGGTCGATCGATTCATTCTGGCCCGACTCGAGGAGGCTGGTCTCGAGCCCGCTCCCCCGGCGGACCGCCACACCCTTATCCGCCGCCTGTCCTTTGCCCTGACGGGACTCCCGCCCACCGCTCGGGAGAGTGCCGCATTCCTTGCTGACAGCTCGCCGTTGGCCGTCGAGACCGTTGTCGAACGCCTGCTTGGCTCGCCCCATTTCGGCGAGCGCTGGGCGCGGCACTGGATGGACCTGTTCCGTTACACCGAATCGCATGGCAGCGAGGGGGACCCTGATCTTCCGGAGGCATGGCGGTATCGGGACTACCTGATCCGCGCGTTCAACGCCGACGTGCCCTACGACCAAATGGTTCGCGAGCACATCGCGGGCGACCAGCTACCCGATCCCCGGTACAACGATGAACTCGGCATCAACGAGTCTGCCCTCGCCACCGCGCACTACCGCATGGTCGAGCACGGATTCCAGCCCGTGGATCCCTGGGAGGACCGCGTCAAGTGGACCGATAACCAGATCGACGTCCTCTCGAAGGCCTTCCAGGGCCTGACCGTGTCCTGCGCCCGGTGCCACGACCACAAGTTCGACGCAATTAGCCAGCACGACTACTACGCCCTGTTCGGCGTGTTCGCGAACGCCCGTCCCATCCAGCGCGCGATCGACACCCCCGACCTGCTGCTGAGGAACCGAGACGCTTTGAGCGACACCAAGGACGAGATTCGTTCGGCTCTGGCCGATGCTTGGCTCGACGCCGCCGAGGGATTCGCTGACCGGTTGCGGTCGGGCGACGAGGCCGTCTCGCGGGCGCTCGAATCGGCGGCCTGCGATCCGGACAGCCCGCTCTTCCCGTGGGTGGAATTGTCGGGTCGCAGCGCCGAGGAAGTCGGTGCCGGATGGCTCCGCATTGCCGCCGACACGAAACGGCAGCGGCAGCTGCGGGAGCGGTTCAACGAAGAGAATTTCGAAGCGATCTGGTGGCTCGACGACAATCTCGAGGGCTGGCGGCGTACCGGAACCGGCGTCGGCCAGGGGGTGACTCCTCCGGGGGAGTTCTCGATCCTCCCCGCTGGCGACCGAATCGTTGAGGGCATCTACGGGCCGGGCGTGCACAGCGGACTGCTTTCGAGGCGCCACAACGCGGTGTTGCAGACCCCGCGATTCACCATCGACTCGGATTACGTGAGCTTCCTGGTGCAGGGCTCGGGCCTGAGCGTCGTTCGCCTGATCGTGGAGAACTACGCCGTGCCCCGCGCGGGGATCTACTTCCAGCGCTATTCGCCGAAGCGGGACGCCGCGGTCTGGGCCGGCTGGGACACGACGTATTGGAAGGGCTTCACCGCGTACATCGAGTTCGCCACGGTGGAGGACTCGACGAACTTCGTGCTCGATCCGCAGGACACCCGGAAGAAACCCAAGCCACAGCGCCCCAAGGACGGTAGGTCGCACATCGGCGCTCTAGCCGTGGCATTCCACAACAAGGACGTCAAGCCCAAGCAGCCCGAGCCCGGAGTCGCATTCCTGCTCGAAGGGCCGCAGCCGGCCAGCGCGGAGGACCTGTCGCAGCGCTATTCGGACCGGCTCGCGGACGCGGTCGCCGCCTGGCGCGACAGCCGAATGTCACCGGGCCAGGCTTCGTTCCTCGACTATTTCGTCCGCGAGGGCCTGTTGCCGGCCTCTCTCGGGACCTCCGGGCGCGTCGATGCCCTCGTGGCTGACTACCGCAGGCTCGAGGGGCAGGTTCCCGTGTATCGCCGGGCACCCAGCGTGCTCGAGGAGGCCGGGCCCGACCAGCCGCTGCTGATTCGCGGCAACCACAAGCAACAGGGAGAGCCCGTTCCCAGGCGTTACCTCTCCGCACTGGGCGGGGAGCCCTACGCCGACCCCGCCACCACGCGGCTGCGGCTTGCCGAGCAGGTATCCGATCCCGCGAATCCGCTGACCGCACGGGTCATGGTCAATCGCGTGTGGCAGCATCTGTTTGGTCGCGGGATCGTAGCGACTGTGGACAACTTCGGGAGGGTCGGTGACAGTCCCTCCCATCCCGAACTGCTGGACTACCTCGCGCATGAGTTCGTCCAGGACGGCTGGTCCATCAAGAACCTGATCAAGCGGCTGGTGCTGACATCCACCTACCAGCTCCAGAGCGAGCCGTCCGAGCGCGCCCTGCAGGTTGACCCTTCGAACGAGCTCTTGCAGCACATGCCGGTGCGTCGCTTGGAGGGCGAGGTGATCCGAGACAGCCTGCTTGCCATCTCCGGCAGGCTCGATCCAAGGCTTCTCGGCCCCTCCGTGAACGTGTACTACGGGTTCGCCAAGGGCAAGACGAAGGGGGACCGAGAGAAGGGCCCCTTGGACGGTGACGGGCGCCGCAGCGTCTACCAGGAGATCCGCCGGAATGCCCATAATCCGTTCCTCGAGGTTTTCGACCAGCCGAAACCCTCCTCCACGCGCGGGGTTCGGGACGCCACGAACGTGCCAGCGCAGTCACTGACCATGCTCAACAGCCCGCTCGTGCGCTCCCAGGCCGAACTCTGGGCCCATAGCCTGGCCGCCAGCGGCGGGCCGGCGTCGGATACGGTCCGGTCGATGTTCCTCGCTGCCCTCGGCCGCCCTCCCGATGCCTCGGAACTCGACAGCAGCCTGGGCTATCTCGGCAACGACGCAGATGCGGCCGTATGGGCGGATCTCGCCCATGCGATCTTCAATCTCAAGGAATTCCTGTACGTTCGCTGAGGCTCGGGTTCGGTCGACGCCCTACCGAGAGATCGCGCCCTCGATATGAGTTCCGATCACCCTCGCCCCATACTTGGAGTAGGCGGTCTTGTGTTTGACGGGCAGCAGGTCCTCCTCGTCAAGCGCGGAGCCCATCCCGCGAACGGGTTCTGGTCGATCCCGGGCGGCAAGCTTCGGCTCGGCGAGAGCCTGGCTGACGCCGTCGCCCGGGAGATGCTCGAGGAGACAGGATTGCGAGTCCGCGTAGGGGCGCTGGTCGAGGTATATGAGCGCATGCCACGTCCCGGGGCGGGCGGGAGTGACTCCCACTTCGTGGTACTGGACTACCTCTGCGAGGCGGTCGGCGGACTGCTGCGCGCGGGCGATGACGCCGAGCAGGTGGGATGGTTCCCTCTCGACTCGCTGGCGACCCTGCATCTCACCCCCGGCGCTGCCTCTGTTGTACGCAAGGCGTTCCGCATGCACTGCGCAGCCTGACCGCTCCGGTAGGGCCCATGCTCTCGAATCCGTACGAAACGCTCGAATTCGACAAGGTCGTGGCGGTCCTGTGCCGCTTCGCGGTCAGCCCGTTGGGAGTCGACGCCCTCGAGCGCCTCGTCGAGGCGCCGAGACTGGCTTCCCGGGAGGAGGCTGATGCCGAGCTCTCCGTCGTCGAAGAGGCTGTCGGCTGGCTGCGGGCGGCCGAGCAGAAGGACCAGCGGGAGGTGGTTCCCGTGCCGAAGTTCGACGGCCTGCGGGATGTCTCCGATTCCGTCCGCCGGCTCGCGATGGAGGGAGTCGTGCTGGATGCGCCGGAAATCCGGGCCATCCTGGACCTGCTGGACGCGGCGCAGCGCCACCGCCTCGCATTGCTCAAGGACCAGCAGGGGCGCCCGGGTCTGTACGGCCGGGGGGAGGGGATACCGGACCTGAGCCCGCTGGTCGCGAGGCTTGCAGGCAAGATCCTGCCCAGCGACGAGATTTCCAGCCTTGCCAGCACGGCCCTGTCCAAGATCCGTAGGCAGATCGAGAGGCAGCGCAGCGTCGTGGAAACATCCCTGGAGCGATTCGTGCGCAAGCACGCTGACTCCGGGGCGCTCCAAGACAAGTACGTGACGATGCGCAACGGCCGCACGGTCGTGCCCGTCAAGGCCGAGTGGAAGCCCCATGTGGACGGCATCGTCCATGGAACAAGTTCCAGCGGCCGCACGGTCTTTGTGGAGCCGCTCGATACGATCGTGCAGAACAACCGGCTAGTCCGCCTCCGAGAGGACGAGCATGCCGAGATTCTCCGCATCCTGCGCGAGATGAGCGGTCAGCTCCGCGTCGAGCGCGCCGCAATTGTCGCCACCGTCCACGCGGTCAGTCAATTGGAGTCCGTCTTCGCCCGAGCACGATTCTGGCGCTCGTTCCGATGCTGCCGCCCTCGCTTCGGCGAACCGTCGACCCGCCGGATCGTGCTCGAGGAGGCCCGTCACCCGCTGCTGCAGGACCTGCTTGCCTCGAAGGGCGACAGTCCCGTCCCTCTGAGCCTGAGACTGGAGGACGGTCGCCGGACTATGGTCGTGAGCGGTCCGAACGCCGGGGGCAAGACGGTCGTGCTGAAGACGATCGGCGTCGTGGCAGCCATGGCCCAGGCGGGGATCCCGGTGCCTGCCCAGCGGGCGGAGTTCCCGTGGTTCGACCGGATCCTTGCCGACATCGGCGACGCCCAGTCCATCAGCGAGAGCCTCAGCACCTTTTCGGCCCATGTTTCAAAGCTCACCGCGATCCTTGAGAATGCGACTGGTGCCAGCCTGGCGGTTCTCGACGAGCTCGGCACCGCAACGGATCCGGAAGATGGCGGGGCGCTGGCAATCGCGGTGGTGGAGCGGCTTCGCGACGCGGGCGGCTTCGCGGTCGTGTCCACGCACCTTCCGGAACTCAAGATGTACGGGGCCGGGGCAGAGGGTGTCGTCAGCGCCTCGATGGGCTTCGACGAGGAGAGCCTGGGGGTCTCGTACCGCCTGCACAGCGGGATTCCCGGCCAATCCGCCGGCCTCGAGATGGCCCGGCGCTTCGGCATGCCGGCTGACGTGATCGACCGCGCTCGCAGCCTGAAGGGCCAGTCCGGGGAGAGAGCCGCCCGGTTCTTGGCGGACCTTCGCCGCCAGGCCGCCGAGTACGAGGAACTCGCCGCCCAGGCCCGGGCGAAGCGCCGGGATCTGGAGGCACGCGCCCGCGAGCTCGAGCGGGAGGCAGTAGAGCGGGCACGCTCTCTCCGACAGGAGACCGATACGAGGGTGGAGAAGTTGGTCAAGAGCCTCGAGAAGCGGTTCCAGGCGGCGCTTGACGGTGCAGTGCGCAAGATCCGTGCCGGCTCCGGCCGCCAGGACCGGTCCGCTCATCGCAAGGCGGCGCAGGCGATGGGAGCGTTCCAGCGTTCCGTCCGCACTGATGTCGCCGCGGCCGTGGGTGCGGTAGCCGCGGGAAAACTCGGCGAGCCCGGCGATGAGTTCGCGGTCGGTGACAGGGTCCGGCTTCGTTCGATGGGCGCCTTGGGCGAGATCGCGCGCAGGCTCGATGCGGGGCGCTGGGAAGTGCAGGCCGGAGCCATGCGCCTCCAAGTGTCGTCCAGCGAGATCGAGGCGGCAGACGACTCGGCCGAGCCGCGCCCCAGGCTTCCCCAGGGCGTGAGCCTGGTGACCGCGCCGGAGAGCGAGGAGGCCCCTTCCGAGATCAACGTCATCGGCAAGTCTGCCGACGAGGCCCTGATGGACGTCGACAGGTTCCTGGACCGGGCCGTGCTCGCGAACCGGACCCGCCTCCGCGTCATTCACGGCTTCGGCAAGAATATCCTCCGCCGGGAGCTGTGGCAAATGTTCGCCCGCCACACGCACGTCGCCAAGTACTACCAGGCAGAGCAGCAGGACGGCGGGGCGGGAGTCACCATCGTGGAGGTCAGTGACCGCTGAACGGGGCCGGGCGCTCCCAGTGGTAGGATGGACGTTCTAGCGGATTTACCGCCATGCGTGCAGGTTTTCTCCTACCCGAAACTACCGTGCAGGAAAGCGGCTCTGGCGAGCCGTTCGAGATTGGCTCCAGTGGCGGCACCGCCGTGCTGTCGCTAGGCATCACCGAGGTGCTCGAGCAGCAGAGCCTCGATGTTTCCGTTCTTGGCTCGGCCGATGGCGAGGAGTGGGTCGAGGAGCCCCTGCGATGCTTCCCCCAGAAGTTCTATACCGGCGTGTGGCAGCTGCTTTGCGACCTCGATGCGTCCCCGGATGTCCGGTACTTGAAGATCGACTACAAGGTCGGGCGATGGGGTGTCGGGTCGCCGACTCCTAGGTTCCGCTTCTACGTATTCGCCGAGCCTCTGCAGGCCTGAACTCCGGATCCGGCCCGGTCACTTGGCCGGACGGCGGCGGCCAACCGCCTCGCGCGCCTCCGCCTCCTCGATCGCCTTGCGTTTCGCGTCCCGCTTGTCGTGGGTCTGCTTGCCGCGGGCGAGGGCGATTTCGCACTTGATCCGCCCGTTTGACGTATACACCCTCGTCGGTACGAGCGTCAGGCCTTTCTGGCGGATCTTGCCCTGGATCCGGTCGATCTCCTTACGGTGCATCAGCAGCTTCCGCGGCCGCACGGGCTCGGCGTTCCCGATGGTGGCATGCGTGTAGGCGGAGATATGAGCGTTGTGCAGCCAGAGCTCGCCTCCCCGCACCGTCCCGTACGCGTCGGTTAGCTGGATTTTCCCGTTGCGGCAGGACTTGACTTCGGCGCCGGTCAGGACCAGGCCCGCTTCGTAGCGCTCGAGCAATTCGTACAACCGCCGGGCCCTGCGGTTGTCGGCTAGATTGCCCGCCCCCCGTGATTTCGCCATCTCGCTTCCACGCTCGGGGCTGCTCCATCGTCCTACCTTCCTAGGCAGAACCTTCCATGCGGATCCGGATGCCCTTCTTAAGGATGCCAGCATTGCAGCGTCGCTCGCGGGTCGCAGCACTTCTGCTCGTGCTCTCGCTGGTCGCGGCCGGCGATGCGCAGGCAGGCGCGCGAAAGGCGAGGAGCCTCTACAACCAAGGTGTCAAGGCCGAGCTGGCCATGCAGTACGACGAGGCCTTGGAAAAGTACGCCCTGGCCGCGAGGGAGGCTCCCCGGGAGCAGCGGTACGCACTCGCTGAGCGGCGCATGCGGTTCGTCGCGGGGCAGGCCCACGTGGAGGGTGGCGTCAAGCTGAGGCGACAGGGCCTGTACGAAGAGGCCCTGGCCGAGTTCGAACTGGCGGTGGCGATCGATCCTGCCTCCAGCGTGGCCGCGCAAGAGCGCCTGATGACTCTCGATGTCCTCGAGAAGCGTGACTCGCAGGAGGGCATCTCTCCCGAGGCGCTGGACAGCGCGATGGAGGCGGACCGGCAGGACCGCCAGGCGCGCGTCGGTTCGATCACCGCGCCTCCCGATCTGGAGCCGCTCTCTGACCAGCCCATCAACCTGATGCTCAATGAGCAGGCAACGGTGGTCTTCGAGACGATCGGCAAGCTTGCCGGCATCAACGTGTTGTTCGATCCGGACTTTTCCGACGATCAGGTGGAGATCGAGATCCGCAACGCGACCCTGACCGAAGCGCTTGACTACGTGGGCCTGCTCGCCAAGGCCTTCTGGAAGCCGCTCAACCACAATGCGGTCCTGGTGGTCAATGACAACCCCAACAAGCGGCGCGAGTTCGAGGACGAGATTGTCAAGACCGTGTACCTCACGAACCTCTCGACGCCGCAGGACCTGTCCGAGGTGTCCACGGCCATCCGGGGACTGACCGACCTTCGGCGCATGTACACGGTGACTTCGATGAACGCCATCGTCATGCGCGGCAGCCGGGCCAAGGTGGAGATCGCCGAGAAGATCGTCCACGACATGGACAAGCCGCGCGCGGAAGTGATCGTGGATGTGCTGGTACTGGAGACGAGCAAGACCCGCAAGAAGACCTACGGCTTCACGCCCCAGTCCGGCGGCGCGAACGGAATTCGATTCCCCGTGACGTTCACCGGTGCCGGCACGGCGGCTGCGGAGGGCACTTCCGGGTTGCCTGTGAACCGAATTGGCGACGTGGGCTGGGGCAGCTGGTCGACGACGATGCCCGGCTTGATGATGACCGCGGTGTTCAGTAACTCGGATACCAACCTGTTGCAGTCCCCGAGAATCCGCATTGGAGACAACCAGCAGGCGGACCTGCGGATCGGCGACCAAGTTCCCATCGCCAGCGGAAGCTTCCAGCCGGGGGTCGGCGGCGTCGGAATCAACCCCTTGGTCAACACGCAATTCACCTTCAAGGACGTTGGCGTCAACGTGTCCATGACGCCGAAGATCCACGCCAACCGCGAGGTGTCGATGCGTGTCGAGATCGAGATCTCCAACGTCCGCGATCTCGTGGACCTTGGCGGTATCTCCCAGCCGATCATCGGCCAGCGCACGATCCAGCATGATATCCGCGTCCGGGAGGGAGAGGCGAGCGTAATCGGCGGTCTGAATCAGTCGCAGGTCTTCAAGACGAAGTCGGGCGTTCCGTTCCTCGGCGAGATCCCTATCGTCGGCAGGCTCTTCAGCGAGGAGGATGTCCAGCGTTCGGACAGCGAGATCCTCATCGTTCTGATTCCCCACATCGTCCGCATGCCCGGTATCGACGAGAGCAATCTGAGGGCCATCGCCACCGGCACCGAGCAGACCTTCCAACTCCGCTACGAGCAGCCGGGGAACGGCCTGGCCGCCCTCCCGCCGTCCGACGGTGAAGTCGTAGCCGTCGCAGGGGTGGATGTGGCACCCCCGCAGGAGCCGGTCGATCCCGTGCCGCCTGCGTCCCCGGAAACCGACGAGCCGGCTCGGGCCGTGCAGGACCAGTCCCCGGCGGGGACGCCGGCTGACACGCCCGCCCCGCCCGTGACAGAGCCAGCCGCGAATCGGCCACGGCTGTTCTTCCAGCCGGCGGGCATCGGTGTCCGTGTCGGTGAGCAGGTCACTATCTCGCTCATGGTGGGAGACGCCGTGGACCTTGCCTCCTTACCGTTCCGCATTCAGTTCGATCGCGAGCGGTTGCGGCTCATCAGCGTTCAGGAGGGACCGTTCCTGGAGGGTGCGGATGCCAGCGACATCATATTCTCGAGGAGCATTCGCCAGTCCAACGGGCTGGCTGCCGTCAACATTGCCAGATACCAAGGGGCTGGCGGAGCGGACGGCCAGGGCGAACTAGCCACCGTGACGTTCGAAGGAGTCGCAGCCGGGGAGGCCCAGATCCGGGTGATGCCGACCTCCCCGCGGAACGCCGAGGGCCGTTCCTTGCAGATCGAGCCTCTCGAAGCCATGATCGCAGTGGAGTGAGCGGCAAGTGGAAGGGACGGCGGCCAGGGATGACGGGGCGCTTCGCCATCGGAAGGCCCGCACTCGCCGGCACGGTCCGGCGGGCCTCACGCTGATCGAGCTCATCGTCGCATTCAGCCTGATGCTGATCCTGTCGCTGATGGCACTCCCCGTGGCCAGCGTGAAGATCCAGCGGGAGCAGGAGCGGCGCCTGCGCCATGCTCTGGTGGAGATCCGGACAGCGATCGACCGGCACAAGGACATGGCTGACGAGGGCAAGCTTCAAGGCCTGGACACGAACAACTACGGGTATCCCGAGAGCTTGGAGGTGCTGGTTGGCGGCATTGACCTGGATCCGGACGGAGACCGCCAAGGGCTCGGGCCCGGCAGCCCGGGATCGGCTCGGGGAGACTTGTCAGGCGACTCGGGAAACCGGGGTGGCATCGGCGCATTCGGATCGAGCGCGGGCCTCGGCAGCATGCGGGGAGCGGGTTCGGCTGGCGGTGACGAGGGGGCGTTCGGGAGTCGGCGCGGCCTGTTCGGGCGAGACGACGAAGGGCCCGAATTCGAAGGCGAGCCGCCCCAGTCGATCCGGTTCCTGCGCGCGATCCCGGTCGATCCCATGACAGGGAGGAGGGAATGGGGCCTGCTTTCCGTTTCGGACGATCCCCTCTCGCGAAGCTGGAGCGGGCGCAACGTGTTCGACGTCTACTCGCTGAGCAATGCGACTGCTCTCGACGGCACGCGGTACAGCGAATGGTAGGGAGACTCGAACCGCGGTCCTGCCGTTCAGGGGCAGGCTTCACGCTCCTGGAAATGATGGTCGTGATGACGATCATCGTGACAATCGTCTCGATTGCCGTCCCGTTCTATTCGTCCGCGATCGTGCGGGCCCGCGAGAGCGTCCTGCGGTCGAACCTGCTGACGATCCGGTCGGTCATCGACCAGTACACCTACGACAAGGAGACCCCTCCGCAGTCCCTTCAGGACTTGGTCAGTGAGGGGTACCTGCGCGAGGTTCCGATCGACCCCATCACCAATTCCAGGGACACTTGGGAACTCATCATGGAGATGGGGCCGACCGGAGAGTCGGGGCTGTTTGATGTCCGCAGCGGGTCCGACGAGACCTCTCTTGCCGGGACCCCGTACAGCGAGTGGTAGAGCCCATACAAGACTCTCCGGCGCGCTCTCGGGATATCCGCGATTACGCTTGGACAGGGCCACTTCGCTTGGATAGGAACACCTTGCGCGCTAGCGAGGACCGCTCTTCGCAGCCCGGCGGGCGGGCCTGCGGCTCGCAGCGCCGCACGCTGCCACTGCGACAGCCTAGGTCCGTAGAACGCGGAGCCCGATCCGCACTACCCTGCTCCACTCACTCCAACAGCCCCGTGCCAGCTGTGCCCGCTAGCGTGGCGTCCGCGCAATTAGTCGTTCGCCGATGGAGTCGTGTAATACGATGAGGGCGGGTCTGTCGGCTGCCGATGCAGGAATCCCTCCCTGCTGATGGCGCCGAAGATCTATCGAATCATGAGTTCATTCCTAAAGGGTCTTCTTGCCGGCGTCCTGCTGGTCTTCCTGCTCATCGGGCTGGTTGGGGCCGTGGCGATGTTTGCCGGCCGGTCCGAGCCCAGCATTCCGTCTGAGTCCGCACTCGTCGTGCGCCTCCAGGGCGGCATCCCCGAGCGTGCCGATCCCGAATTGCGCGGCTTCCTGACCGGGCGCGGCCGCGAGCCGTCCATGGATCTCTACACCCTCATCGAGGCGATCCGGAGCGCTGCCGATGACGACAGCGTCGAGGCCCTCGTACTGCATTGCAACGGATCGGCCTCCGGCTGGGCCAAGGCCCAGGAGCTTCGCTGGGCGATCCAGGCGTTCCAGGAATCGGGCAAGCCGGTATGGGCCTACTTGGCCATGACCCGCGGGGAAGATTACTACGTCTCCTCTCTGGCCGACCACGTGGTGATTCAGCCGGAGAGCATCCTCTACATGATGGGGCTGCGGGCCGAAATCATGTTCTTCAAGAATTCGCTCGACAAGCTCGGCGTCGAAGCGGACCTGATCCGCAGCGGAAAGTACAAGACGGCTGGAGAGCCCTTCACTCGGGAGGGCGTGTCACCCGAATGGCGAGAGGTGCTCAACGCCACGCTCGACGAGCTGTACGGGCAGTTTCTGGGCGGCATCGCCGAGGGGCGCGGAATGGAAGCCGACCACTGGCGGAGCGTCATGGACGAGGGCCCCTTTCCGTCCGACAAGGCCAAGGAGCTTGGGCTGGTTGACGATGTCTGGTACGAGGACGTGTTCTACGAGCGCCTGAGCGAGGAGGTCGGTGTCGAAGAGATCCAGAAGGTCGGGGCCTCTCGCTACGCCGGGACCGTCGCCCGCTCCCGGGGCGGCGAGAAGTTCGCGATGCTCCATGCGACCGGCGCCATCACGAGCGGTCCCAGCTGGTCGGATCCGCTTGACGGTCGGCAGGAGACGCTCGGAGCCGAGACCTTCGCATCCCATGTCGACCGCCTCCTGGAGGACGACAGCATTGCGGGCGTAATCCTTCGCATCGACTCTCCCGGCGGCGACGCAATCGCCTCCGACCGCATGCTGCACGATGTCCGCAGGTTGCAAGAAGAGAAACCGGTCGTTGTTTCCATGTCCTCGGTGGCGGCGTCCGGAGGCTACTACATTGCCGCGGCACCGGACGTGCCGATCGTTGCCTACCCCGGGACGTACACCGGGTCGATCGGCGTCTTCACCATGCACCTGAACATGCGTGGCCTGTACGACAAGCTGGGGATCACCAAGGAAATCCTCAAGCGCGGGCGCTACGCCTCGGCCGATTCCGACTACAAGCCGATGACCCAGGACGAGCGCGATAGGCTCAGCGGTTTCGTCGACGGCGTGTACGAGACGTTCCTGTCCCGCGTGGCCGAGGGCCGGGGACTGGAGGTTGACGCCGTCCAGGAACTGGCGCAGGGCCGGGTCTGGCTCGGTGCGCAGGCCGCCGAGAACGGGCTGGTGGACGCGCTCGGAGGCTACTCCAAGGCGATCGAGATGCTTCGGGAGGCAACCGAGACGGATGCCGATGAACCCGTGAGCATCGTGCGTTACCCGCCACGCCGGTCGCTGCTGGAAATGCTGTTCTCTAAGAACCCCCGTGCGGGGATCGGGACGCTGTTCGAGATCCCCGGCGTTCCGGCTGCGGCCGAGTCG
Organism: Bryobacterales bacterium; assembly: GCA_965263255.1. GTDB lineage: Bacteria > Acidobacteriota > Terriglobia > Bryobacterales > UBA6623 > VXMF01. The sequence goes on along the minus strand of CBDHHA010000008.1, from coordinate 2,000,977 downwards.
TGGTTCCGCTCGATGCTATGGGCCGAGAGCATGGGTAACCGGCCCCTGTACATGTCCCCGTTCACGCTCACCATCCAGTAGCGACTCCCATGCGGCCAGCCGCCGGTAGGGGGCGCAAGTGGTCGACTATAATGGCTGAAATCCTAGCTGCGGCATATAGGTTGCGCCGTGACAGGAACTGCTAGGAACTTCTAGGAGCGGACTTGAACGTACAGGCGACCCAGTTGCGTCCGGGCATGGTGGTTCGGCACAAAGGCGATATCTGCACCGTGCATAAGACTGAGCACCGAACGCCGGGCAACAAGCGGGGATTCGTCCAGGCCAAGCTTCGGAATCACCGGTCGGGAGCGATGGTCGAGGAGAAGTTCGCCTCGGAGGACTTTGTCCCGAAGGTGACGCTCGAGTCCCGCGAGATGCAGTACCTGTATGCCGATGGCGACATGTACCACTTCATGGACACGGACACGTACGAGCAGGTTGAGCTCACTGGGGCGCAGCTCGGCGAGCAAGTGAACTACATGATTGCGGACACGGTCGTGAAGGTGCAGTTCCTGGATGACGTCCCCTTCAACCTCGATCTTCCGGCATCGGTCGACTTGCAGGTGACCGAGACAGAGCCAGCGATCAAGGGCGCGACCGTGACGAATGTCAGCAAGCCGGCAACGACAGAGACCGGATTGGTCGTGCAGGTGCCCCCGTTCATCCGCGAGGGCGAATCGATCCGAGTCAACACTTCGGACGGGTCCTACCTAGGGCGTTCCTAGACAGCCCCGCGTCAGCCTTGGCGCAGGGCGGACTCCAGCGCGCTCGCGACGGACACAACGGTCCAGTCCTCGTTGGGCCTCCCCACGATCTGGACGCCGATCGGCATCCCATCGGCCGACACTCCGACCGGTACGGTCGCAGCAGGCACTCCCAGCAGATTGAAGACCTGGCTGTACACGAAGGCGCCTGGGTAGCCGACCCTCTCTCCGTCGATCGACCAAGCACGCTGGCCATGCCGGAACGCAGGCACTGCTGCGACCGGGCATAGAAGGACAGGGATGTCTCGCATCTGCTCGAGCAACTTGTGCCGCAACTGATCCTGGGTGACCCAGCCACTGAGCAGCGACTGGTAGTCGAAAGCTGACTCCTCCACTTCGGTCGCCATTGCCTCGTAGCTGAGTGGATGCAGGCGATGGTTCCGCGGGACGGATGACTCGATGAGGGTCTTCAAGCAGATTCCGAACTGCTCCCACCACACCCTTGGTGCCTCCTCCAATCCAGTCAGCTCCTTCCGGTCGACCCTGAAGCCTTGCGCGCGCAGGGCTGATGCTGCCTCACGGACAGCTGCCCGCGTCTCGGGAGTTGCGGGCGTGTCCCAGGCATGGTCGAACCAGCCGACGCTTAGATCGCGGATCTGCGCCTTGGCTGTCTGCTCGTCCGGAACCAAGTGGCAGATCGAGATATCCTCGCCGTCAGCCCCGCAAGTGGCAGCAAGAAGGAGCGTGAGATCCTCCGCATTCCGCGCGATCGGCCCGACTGCTGCGAGAGTGGTCGACGGCCCCGCTACCCCCGGCCAGTGCCCGCTGCGCGGGATCGCCCCGGGGGTGGGCTTCAGCCCGTACAGCCCGCAGAAGTGCGCAGGCACGCGGACCGAGCCGCCGGCGTCGCTGCCGAAGCTGCCGGCTGCGCAGCCTCCGGCAACGGCCGCCGCGCAGCCTCCGCTCGACCCTCCGGGCGTGAACTCGCTGTCGAGAGGGGACTTCGTCCGGCCGTGGATCGCGTTGTCCGTCTCGTAGGCCATCAGGAACTCGGGTACGTTCGTGGTCCCGATGATGATTGCGCCGAGGGCCTTGAGGCGCCTGACCAGGGTCGCGTCGGTCCCAGCTACCTGCCCGTGTCGCAGCGGACTTCCGCACTCGTACAGGAAGCCCTTCGTGGCGATCGAGCTCTTGATCGTGAGGGGCACGCCGTGGAGTGGCCCTAGGTCACCCCCGGCAATGCGTGCATGGTCTGCCGCCTCCGCTGCCTCGCGCGCCCGGTCGGCCTGCAGGTCCGTGATGGCGTTGGTCAGCGGGTTGATTTCTTCGGCACGCTTCAGATGCGCGTCGACGACCTCCCGCGCCGTTAGCTCGGCCGAGCGGGTCAGGCGCCCGAGCTCGGCCGCGCCGAGGCGGGTGATATCGCACATGAGTCCAACGTAGCAGCGGGACGGGACGCTTTCGCGGGACGGGGGGATAGACTCCGCGGGTCGCTCTCGCAACGGACGCTCCCCACGACAGGGATCCGGCCTGGCGGCTGTATGCTGGTAGGCGATTATGCGGTTGATCGTCGCAGCCCTTTCTGCGCTTGTGGGCCTTGCCTGCGGACCTCCCCCGGAACAGTTGTTCAACGGATCCGACCTCACAGGCTGGCGGCATGTCGGGCCGGGAGAATTCACCGTCGAGGACGGCGCGCTCAGGACATCCGGAGGGATGGGGCTGCTGGTCTACGACGGCAAGCCCATCGGAGATGCCGTCCTCCGGGTCGTATACCGGCCCGAGTCGCCGAATTCGAACGCCGGGTTCTTCATCCGCGTGCCCGAGCCTCCCCAGGATCCTTGGTACGCCGTCCATCGCGGGTACGAAGTGCAGATCCAGGACACCGGGGACGAATTCCACCGGACTGGATCCATCTATTCCCTCGCCTCAGCCAAGGAGTTCCCGGCGAGCGAGGACGGCTGGAACACCATGGAGATCACCCTCGACGGCCAGATCACTCGCATCGAGGTCAATGGGACCCTGGTCAACGAATTCCGCGGTGGCCAGGACGTACCGGAGCGAAAGCGGTGGTACGAGCCCCAGCGCGGTCCGCGTCCCGACGCTGGCTTCATCGGCCTCCAGAACCACGACGAAGAATCCGTCGTTCATTTCCGCGAAGTGAGCGTGCGCCCGCTGCCGGGATAGGATCGCCGCGAATCGAGACCGGTCTGCTTGGCGCCGGCTAGGCTGCCGGGGCCCTGCGGGTGACCGAAGCCCGCAACTGGCCCACCCCGTCGATCCGGGCCTCGACCGAGTCTCCCGGCTTGATCCGGGCGCCCTTCGGGCATCCCGTCGAAAGGATGTCCCCTGGCTCGAATGTCATGACGCGCGTGTGGAACGCCGCCAGACGGAACGGGCTGTGCTTCATGTTCGAAACGTAGTCCCGCGAGAACACAGTCCCGTTGTGCAGAGTCTGGACCTCGAGAGACTCCACGTCCTCAATCTCGTCCGCGGTCACGATCACAGGGCCGAAGGAGAAGAACGTATCGAAGCTCTTGGAACGCTGCAGGTAACGCGTATTGCGGGCCAGGATATCCAGCGCTGTCATGTCGAGGGTCGTGGTGTAGCCGAACAGCACGTCCCGAATGTCTTCCAGAGGGACGTCCCGGCAACGCTTGCCGAAGATCAGAGCAAGCTCGCCTTCAGCGTCGACATCCTGCGAAAGATCTTCCGGAGGCAGCTCGATTGCCCCGCCCGGCTCGAAGAGGGATGACGACGGCTTCATGAAGCTGCCCGGCTCTTCAGGCTGCACTTCGCTCAGATCCTCAGCATGGGACTTGTAATTGAGGCCGATGCACCAGACCTTGCCGGGTCTCGAGTAAGGGATGCGAAGCCGTACCTCCTCGACGGGGATATCCGCCTCGAGGCCCTGTGAGAGTGCGCGGAGCGCCTCAGCCGACCCAGATTCGACGAGAGCGAGCAGTTCGACCGGGAAGTCCGCGCCGCGTTTGGCATTGACTTGGCGTACCGGCAGGATCTTGCTGCCCTGAACGATCCCGGCCTCGCACGCGCCGGCATGCTCGAAGGTGCAGAGTCTCATTGAAGTTCCATGGTACCCGGCCTGCGGGGTCTCCGGTTGGGCCCTTTCGGCCCGCTATGGAATCGTCGCGCAGTGCATCCGCATGGGGCGTGTCCCGGGTTCGTATCCGGACGCTACGCCATCGTCGGGTCAGCCGCGACAACCGGCCCGAAGGCCTCTTCGTTCGCTGCCGCGATCGGTGCGCCAGCGGCGAGTGCGATCGCCGCAATCATGCAATCCACGAATATGCTGTGCCGCCGTCCGGACTCCAGGTCGGCCCTTCCCAGCGGCCCGCACAGGGACTCCGTCATTGGCGAAACCTGCCTGCCCGGACAGGATCCACGCCCGGATCCTGCTAGGTTCCCGAGACCCCGCGGACCAAGACACGGATGAGGAAGCTGGCATCCAGGTGGATCGCCGCGGTTCCGAGCCGAGTTGCTAGCCCGTCGCTCGCCGCTCGGATCCGACGTCCCGTTCCCACTCGGCCACGTCGATGCCTGCGGATCGCACCGATGCTTGGAGTCTGTCGAGCGCCTCGAGTCGCTCGATCGCCGACATCGATTGGCGGCGGGCCCCGTTGGCGATGATGCGTCGCAGCGCTTCCGACTTCGAGACCCGCCAGCGATGGGCAAGGGCTTCGATGGCGCGCACTGACTCGCGGCCAAGCGAGTACGTCGCCTTGATCTTCTTCGATGCCATGCCCTTATTGTGGCCACCCCAAGGGTTGCTCCCACTGGCCGCAAGCAGGAGGGCAGGGCGTGCCGGCGCCCGAGCACATCGATGTGAGCCCTGGGGCGAGGCGACACTCCATTCGCGTTCGGGGACGGGCGTGGCGCCGATCTCGTGACGGAGGAGGGCTCGACAGCCTGGCCTGGTGCCTCGCGGGAGAGAGGCGAGGCCGGGTGTCCCTAGAAGCCTATCGCGAGGCTGAACTTGAAGGCCCGGCCGTCGTTGAGCGTGTTGGTGATCTGTCCGAAATTCGGCGACGTGAGCTCCCGCCCAGGCTCTGCGAACTGGGGGTGATTGAAGATGTTCAGGCCCTCGGCTCGGAGCCGGATCGTCATGTCGGACGGCGCGGCCCATTCCCTGGACACGGCCATGTTGATGTTGAAGATGCCGTCCTTGCGGAAGGTGTTGCGTCCTAGGTTGCCTGCGGAGTCGGTCGGCCGTATGAATGCGAAGGCCGATGCGGGCAGCAGGCCGGCGGACGTGTCGGGGTCATCCACGGACCGGCCCAGGATGCCCGGATCCAGCAGGTTGGGCCGGTCCCCCGGGGATCCATCCACGTTGCCGAAACCCTCGCCATCGGAGCCTGCGATGACATTGAAGGGCGTTCCGGACTTCGCAAGGAAGACGGCGCTGATCGACCAGCCCCCGATCAAGCTCCAGGCCCGTTGCTGGAACTCGGGGGTCTCCCATGTCGACCTCACCAGCAGGGCGTGCGGCTGGTCGAACGAACTGACGGCCCTCATCTCGGCATGCGAATTGAACTCCGACTGGCTGCGGCCAAGGCGGCCGGACCGCCCGGAAGCGGTGTTCGAGAAGTCGTTGCCCAGATCGATTGCCTTGCTCCACCAGTACGATGCCTGCATGCTCAGGCCCTTCCAGTTGGGCACCGTCAGCACTGCCTTGGCTGCGTCGAAATAGCCCCTCGATCCGTTGACCACCAGCCGGTTGTCGAAAAAGCGGGGGTCGATCCGGCGGTTGTTCACCGTTCGGGTCGTCTGGGGGATGCCCGGGACCGGCCGGGCCCGGTTCGTGTACCAGACGGTGAGCAGCTTGTGCGTGCGGCTGCCCACGTAGCCGAGGTCGAGGGTCAGTCCTCGTCCAAGGCTCGCTTCCCAGTTCAGTCCGTATTGGTGCGAATAAGGTGTCGCCAGTTCCGGGTCCATCGAGAAGACCGTTGACCGCGCGGTCGGATCCAGGCCGGTCGACGCCAGCTCCGCCAGTGGATGCACGAAGTCGGGGGCCTGCAGCGAGACATTGAGGTTACGGGGCGGGCTGAATCGCGCCTGGCCGTAGGTGACGTCGAAGATCTGGCCGTACTGGATCGAATAGGATCCCCGCCAGATGCCGAGTCCCTTGCCGGGACGGTAGGCGAATCCGAAGCGGGGGGCAAGATTGTTGCAGTCGCAGTCGTAGGGGATCGTCGTCAGGCCTTGGACCTCCTTGGGGGCCGATACCGGTTCATAGCGGATGCCCAGGTCCAAGGTCAGCCCGCTCGAGACCTTCCAGCTGTCTCCCAGGTAGTACTGCATGGCCCAGTTTCGGAATCCACGGTGAACGTGCCCGATCGCCACTCTGTACACGCTGGGCGTTCCCAGTCGGATGTTCGTGATCGCGTCCCGTCCGAAGTCATTGCGGAAGAAGAACAGTCCCCGGTGGCTCTCGGCCTCGAAGCCGTTCACTTGCCGGCGGGTCACTTCTGCTCCGAATGTCCACCTGTGGTTTCCGCGCACGTGCTCGGTCCGAGCTGCATAGGCGAACTGATTCAGCGAGCGGTCGATGGGGATGTTGGAGCTCGGCCCTAGAAACTCGATCACAAATCCCGTGAGGACCAAGGGACCGACCGAGGACTCCTCCGGAACCAAAAGGCTTCCAACACGGTCGAAGGCGACCGTGAAGTCGGATGTGGTCGACGGTGACCAAGCACGGTTCCATCCCGCCGCAGCGGAATGATTCTTGGTGGTCGTGTCAGGGTTCTGCCCGCCTACCAGCTGGAAGGCGTCGACCTTCTGGCCGGTGAAGCTGTATCGCATCGACAGGGTGTCGCTGCTGCCCGCCGACTGGCGGAGCCCGATCATCCCGCGGTCATTGTTGATGCTCTGGATGTCGTTCGTATTCAAGGCCCTGGGATTGATGTCGGTCCGGTTGGGGAGCTCGTCCGGATAGGCATCGAGGAGTTGCTGTACCAAGGCGCGGGTTGCAGGGTCTGAGGTCAGGGGAGTGCGCTCGCCAGGTGTCGGCACGAGCACGTTCCCGTTGACGTTCCCGCGGGACCGAACCTGGCTTCCGCTGACTGTCAAGGCGGCCCCCCGCCAAGTCTTGGCGCCGACCGTGAAGCCGAACTCGTTGTCGTGGGCCGGCAGCACTCCGCCGGCCTGAAAGAAGGAACGGGCGCTCGTCACGCTGTTCTGGTGCATCCAGCGAAGTTCGCCGTTGAATCCCGGGACTCGCGGCACGCTCGCCTGCTTGAGCCGCTTGGGCGGCTGGCCGAACTCCGCAGCGAAGTAGCGGTTCTCGATCTGTACGTCGACAGGCACGGTGGCAGTGGTGCCCATTCGGGTTGTCAGCTCGCGGAGCACGTTGTTGTCGATCAGCGTGATCCGGACGTTCTCGTTCCGTCGCCCCTCGCCCTCTTCCGAGTTGACCTCCCCAAGCAGGTTCAGGGCGGTCCTTCCGGCCTCGTCGGCAGGTGCCGCCGGAGCCGCCTCCGCTGAGTCGACGCTCTCGCTCGGCGGCTCCGGGGTGGGCTGTGACTGTGGTGCGGCCGAGGCAAGCACTGCTGCTAGCCAGAGGGGATGAAGTAGCTTCATTCCTTGCGGATTCTCGCACACTGCCGGGCAAGCTCTTTGCGCAGCCTGCGGGGGATCGATTGATCCCGCAGCCTGCCGGGCTGTATCATTCTCGGACCGGCATCGGACCGCGACGCTTGAGTAGCTCGTCGCTGCGAGCCTAACTGCGTCCAAGAGTGCCTGAACGGCATGATCGAGGAGGGAATGTGAAGAGACTGGCGAATCGAGTGGCTCTCGTGACAGGAGCGGGCCGCGGCATCGGACGGGCCATCGCCATGGCAATGGGAGCCGAAGGAGCGTCCGTGGCGCTGGCAGCCCGAACTCGTTCAGAGCTTGAGGAAGTCGAGCGTTCGGTCCGGGCTGCCGGGGCCGAGGCCATTTCCGTCCAGGCGGATCTCTCGCGGCGCTCGGAGGCCGCCCGGCTTGCGGCTGAAGTGGGTGACCGGCTCGGCCCCGTCGAGATTCTGGTCAATAACGCCGGAGTGGGAGCCAGCATGAAATGCGCGCCGGTCTCCGAATTCGACGACGACCAATGGGACTTGACACTGGCTGTGAATCTGACCGCCCCCTACCTGCTCTCGAAGGCCGTGCTGGGCCCGATGCTCGATCGTGGCTGGGGCCGGATCATCACCGTGGCCTCGGTGAATTCCAAGCGCGCTTCGTACCACGGGTGCGCCTATTCCGCTAGCAAGCATGGGGTGCTCGGCTTCATGCGCACGCTCGCCCTCGAAGTGGCGCCGGCGGGAATCACCGCGAACTGCATCTGTCCTGGGCCGGTGGAAACGGCAATGCTGGCCAAGCGGATCGAGTACGACGCCAGCCGGCTCGGAAGGTCGACCGAGGACCATATCCGGCAAATGACCCCGATGGGCGGCATCCTGGCACCCGAGGACATTGCTCCGATGGCGGTCTATCTCGCATCGGACGATGCGCGCATGATCACCGGGCAGGCGTACAACATCTGCGGCGGGGTGATCATGCACTGACCGTCTTCCCAACGTCTCTCCACGAAGCCAGCCACAGCGACGCTTGGATCGGTAACCCGCGTCCGTTGCGGCGGCAACGGGTCACGGGGCTCAGGGTTGGAGCCGGCCGATAGCTTCGTGATCGAACTCGAGCCCGAGGCCGGGCTTGTCCGAGAGGACCACGTTTCCGTCTGTGACCGCGAATGTCTCCCGGAAGAGCGGCAGCGCCCAAGGCATGTGCTCAACGATCAGGCCGTTTGGAGCCGCGGCGACGCAGTGGGAGAGGATCTCTGGTGCGAGGTGGCTCACCACGGGTCGATTGAACGCCTCAGCCAGGTGCGCCGCCTTCATCCAGTGGGTGATCCCGCCCACCCGCAGCAGGTCCACCATCAGGATATCGGCGCTGCCTCGCTCCAGCATGTGGCCGAGGGGCATGAGGCCGAAGTGGTACTCCCCTGTCGCGACCGGCGTATCGAGTGCGTCGGCGATGCGCTTCAGCCCGCCGTAGTCTTGGTGATGCACCGGATCCTCGAGCCAGTACAGGCCGCACTCTTCCATGGCCCGGCCCACGCGGATAGAGCGGTCGACGTCCCAGCCCTGGTTGATGTCAACCATCAAGTCGATGTCCTCTCCGACTGCTTCTCGCAGCGCCCACATGCGCTCGACCTCGGCTTCATCCGATTCCAGTGCGCCCATCCGGAATTTCATCGCCCGGAACCCGCTCGCGGCAAGCTCCGCTCCCTTCGATGCCAGCATCTTGGCGTCGTATTCGCGCCACAGGTAGCCGCTTGCGTATGCCGGCACCTCACCCGACGCCCCTCCTAGGAGCCGGAACAGGGGCAAGCCGGCAGCCTTGCCCTTGATGTCCCAGAGGGCCACGTCGATTGCTGCCGCAGCGGACGTGACCATGCCGGCAGGAGCGCCGTGGCCGCCCAGCTCGAGCAGCCTGGCGCTGATCGATTCAACAGCTCCGGGGTCCTCGCCAACCGTCCATTCCGCCAAGGCGTTCACGGTTTCGAGGAGAGGGGCCAGCATGGGCGTATTGACGAATCCCGCATAGCCGATACCCTCCAGGCCTTCGTCGGTGACGAGCTCCAGCGTCACGAAGTTGGCGAGCTTCGCCGCGATTGCCTCCTCCGCAGGATCGGCCAGCTGGGACGGGCAGGCAACTCGGGAACGGTAGGAGGAGATCTTCATGGCGAGATTATTGCCGTGCTGCTAGCACCGGCGGGATGGATTGGATGCCTCGAAGCCTGAACGCCATTCCCTCCAGGCTGCGAATCCCGACACCAATCGAGCCAGTGCACGGAGGAGGGTGAAGACGCTGGGCTTGCTGCCCTTCGACCAGGGCCGGCACGGTCATTCTATCGCTTGCCGTCTTCGCCGCCGTTCCAGGTCACCACGGGATTCCTGGCTGCCAGCGTCTCGTTCACCCGGCGTGTCCGCGTGGTCACCGGCGCTTCGAGAACAAGGTCTGGGTCGGACTCCACTTCCTGGGCGATTGCCTGCATCGCAGCCACGAACTCGTCGAGTTCCTGCTTGCTCTCCGTCTCGGTGGGCTCGATCATCAGCGCGCCCCGCACGATCAGGGGGAAGCTGACGGTGTAAGGGTGGAAGCCGTAGTCGATGAGGCGCTTGGCGATGTCGCCCGTCTTCACGCCCCGCTTCGCTTGCCGCGCGTCGCTGAAGACACACTCGTGCATCGACGGTGCACCGTAGGGCAGTTCGTAATGGTCTTCCAAACCCTTTCGGATGTAGTTGGCATTCAGGACCGCATCGATCGTCGCGTTGCGAAGACCGTCGCCGCCGTGGGCGAGGACGTAAGCCAGCGCGCGGACCAGCACGCCGAAGTTGCCGTAGAACGCCCGCACCCTTCCGATGGATTCGGGCCGGTCCCAGTCATACGCCAGTCCTTCCGATCCCTCCCGAATGCGCGGGATCGGGAGGTGCGGCTCCAAGTGCTCGCGGACGGCGACAGGGCCCGCTCCTGGCCCACCTCCTCCGTGGGGGGTGGAGAAGGTCTTGTGGAGATTCAGGTGCATCACGTCCACGCCGAAATCGCCGGGCCTGGCAATTCCGACAAGGGCGTTCATGTTCGCTCCGTCCATGTACAGCTGCGCGCCGCGATCATGGAGGATCTCGGCAACCCGGGCTATGTCACTCTCGAAGATTCCGACCGTGTTCGGGTTCGTCACCATGAGCGCCGCGACCGAGTCGTCCACGGCGGACTCCAACTCGCCGATGTCGATCATGCCGCGGTCATTCGACTTGATCTCGAGCACGTCGTAACCGGCGATCGCGGCTGTCGCGGGGTTGGTTCCGTGCGCCGAGTCCGGGACCAGCACGACGCGCCTCGGATCTCCCTTGGATTCGTGATAGGCCCGGACCAGCAGCAGTCCTGTCAGTTCTCCGTGCGCTCCCGCTGCCGGTTGCAGCGTCACCGCATCCATGCCCGTGATGTCGGCGAGGTACTCTTCGAGCGTCCGCTGGATGCGCAGCATGCCCTGCGCCAGCCGCTCCGGCTGGTAGGGATGGGCGTCGACGATGCCCTCCAGACGTGCCACCGCCTCGTTGAGGCGCGGGTTGTACTTCATCGTGCAGGAGCCCAGCGGGTACAGACCCAGGTCGATGGCATAGTTCCAGGTCGAGAGCCGGGTGAAGTGACGCACGACCTCGACCTCGCTGACTTCCGGGAAACCCTCGATCTCGGCGCGCACGTTCTCGGCGCCCAGTGCTGCCGCTGCGTCCACGGACGGCACGTCCAGCGGCGGAAGCTGGAAGCCGACCTTGCCTGGAGAGGAGCGCTCGAACAGCAGCAGCTCTTCCTGGACCTGGTGGCGCCGGACCCTACTCATTGCGGCTCTCCAGGAAGCAGCTTGCGTAGCGCTCGATCGCATCGATCTTGGATGTCTCGGTGGCGCAAACGAGCAGTGCTCCGGCCAGCTCCGGGTAGAAGCGAGCGAGATCCAGCCCGCCGATGATCCCTCGGCTGAGCGCGAGCTCGTTGACGGCCCCGCCCGAGCAGCCCTTCGGACGCACTGCGAACTCGTTGAAGAATGGTCCGGAAAAGAGCAGTTCCGCACCCGATTCGCGAAGGCGATCCACCAGGTGGTGCGCCTTTGCCAGGTTGTGCTCGGCCAGCTCCCGCAATCCGCGCTTGCCCAGCAGGGCCATGTAGACAGTCGCCATCAGAGCCACTAGCGCCTGGTTGGTGCAAATGTTCGAGGTTGCCCGGGCCCGCCGGATGTGCTGCTCGCGCGTGGCTAGCGTCAGGCAGAATGCCCGCCGGTCCGAGGCGTCGCGGGTCTCGCCTACCAGTCGGCCCGGCATTTGGCGGATGTGCCGCATCTTGGTGGCGAGGATTCCGACGTAAGGACCGCCGTAGCTCTGTGGATGAGCGAACGATTGCAGCTCGCCCGCCACGATGTCCGCATCCCTCGGCGGCTCGAGCACGCCCAGGGCAACCGCTTCGGACACAACCACGATCAGCAAGGCCCCGTGCCGGTGCGCGATCTCCGCGATCTCCGGGACCCTTTCGACGATCCCGAAGAAGTTCGGCGACTGGATGATGACAGCCGCAACGTCCTCCGACAGCTTCGACTCGAGGTCTGCCATGTCGACCTGGCCGGTTTCCGGCTCGTAGTCCACCGTTGATGCGGGCAGGTCCTGGTGCCGGTAGTACGTGTCGAGCACCTGCCTGTACTCGGGATGCACCGTTCCCGCTACCAGCAGTCGCTCCCTGCGCGTGATGCGCACTGCCATCATGCCGGCCTCCGGAACGGCTGTCGAGCCGTCGTACATGGATGCGTTCGCCACCTCCATACCCGTCAGCTGGGCCACCATCGTCTGGAACTCGAATATGGAAGTCAGGATTCCTTGGGAAATCTCCGCCTGGTACGGCGTGTAGGCAGTCAGGAACTCGCCCCGCGTCGCGATCGCATCGACAACGACCGGCCGGAAATGACTGTACGATCCGGCGCCGAGGAACGAAGCGTAGTCCCGCGAGCCCTCCATCGCCCGGTCCTCGAAGTAATCCCGGACTTCCCATTCGGACTTGCCGGGTGGTATCGCCAGCGGCTGGTCCTGCCGGAGAGATTCCGGGATGCTCGCGAACAGTTCCTCGACGGAGTCCAGCCCTAAGGAATCGAGCATCGCCCGGCGTTCGGCCGGGGACTTCGGGAGGTAGCGCAATCCGGGTTCCTCGGCTAGCCGTCTGATTCCGCTGCGACGTACTCTTCGTACTGCTGGGCGGTCAGCAAGTCTCCCATCTCCATGCTGTCATAGACGGTCATCCGAATCAGCCAGCCCGTTCCGTGAGGATCCTCGTTGATCCTCTCCGGTGCATCCTCCAGCGCGCCGTTGACCTCTTCGACGTCGCCACTGATTGGCGAGTAGATGTCCGATACAGCCTTGACGGATTCCACGGCGCCAAACGTCCCTCCGGCCTGGAGCTTCGCGCCGACCTCCGGCAACTCGACGAACACGACGTCCCCCAGCTGGTCCTGGGCGTGGTGCGTGATGCCGACGGTCGCGGTGTCGCCGTCGATCTTGATCCACTCGTGCTCGCGTGTGTAGCGGTAATCCGAAGGGTATTCCATGGTTCCTATTGTTTGTCTCGGCGATAGAACGGAATCGGCACGACTTCCGCTGAGACCGCACGCCCGCGGATCTCGATGGCGATCGGCGTTCCCCGCTTGCAGCAGTTGACCGGTAGCATGGCAAGGCCGATGTTCTTGCCGAGGTGGGGGGCGGGGGATGCGCTGGTCACACGGCCCACCGGCTCGCCATCCACCAAGACGCGGTACCCGTCGCGCGCAATGCCACGGGACGTCATCACGAAACCCGCAATCTTTCGGCCGACGCCTTCTGCTTTCTGGCGGGCCAGGACGTCTCGACCGCAGAATTCCTGCTTGTCGAGCTTGACGATCCAGCCGAGCCCAGCCTCGTACGGGGTCGTCTCGGCGTCGATCTCGTGTCCGTACAGCGACATCGCCGCCTCGAGGCGAAGCGTGTTGCGTGCACCCAAGCCGCAGGGCAGGATGGAATCGCTCTCCCCTTCCGCTAGGATGGCGTGCCAGGTGCGCTCTGCCTCGGAAGGCGGCAAGTAGACCTCGAATCCGTCCTCGCCGGTGTATCCGGTCCGCGCCACCATCGATGGGACGCCGGCGAAGTTGCCGTGCGCGAAACAGTAGTATCGCATCCCGGCCAGGTCGAGATCCGTCAGACGGCTGGCCACGGCAAGCGCCCGCGGGCCTTGGATCGCAAGCTGTGCAAAGCGCTCGCTTGCGAAGTCCACTTCGGCTTCGAATCGATTGTTCTCGCGGAACCACTGGAAGTCCGCGTCCTGGTTCGCCGCGTTGACGCAGAGGAAGTAGTGGTCGTCAGCGACGCGGTGAACGAGCAGGTCGTCCACGAAGCATCCGTTCGGATTCAGCAGTGCACTGTACTGCGCTTGGCCGTCGCGAAGGCTGGCGGCCCGGTTCGAGCACAGGGAATCGATCAATTCGACGCTCTGGGGGCCTCGAATCTCAATCTCGCCCATGTGGCTGACGTCGAACAGGCCCACTCCGGACCGCACGGCGCCGTGTTCTCTGACGATCCCGCTGTACTCCACGGGCATGTCCCAGCCCCCGAAGTCCACCATGCGCGCCCCGGCCTCGCGGTGGACGCGATTAAGTGGGGTTCGTCGCAGGGCAGATTGACCGCGGGATTCAGCCATTTGGTCCAGCAGGGAGTGCCTCCCAAGGGTACCCCAGAGAGCAAGGGGTCACGCTTCCAGCGGGAGGTGCTGCTAGAAGGGTGACCTGGCCGCTGGCACCGCGGCGCCGCCTGTCGCTGCTCGCCGTGACCGCTCTTCCGGAACCGATGTGGCACGCCCGGGAGCCACTGACTTGCGCGAGGGAGCAACGTCGCGTGCAATCTGCGACTAGACGCCACCGAGCCCAGTCACGGAGCACTAACTTGGGGTCCATCGCGGACTGGGAGTTGCTCGCCTAGATTCGCGCCAATTTGTCGCCACGGCGGAACCTGCGCCTAGGCGGGGAAGACTCTAGGAAAGCATTCGAAGAAACTCTGATCCAAGGTCCTGTATCGTACAATGCGTCGGTAGGGTTCAACCCCATTTACTGCGCGGAGATCCCCGCCAAGTCACGGGTGACAATCCAATGTTGACTTACCTCGAGTTGCGAGGCTTCAAGTCCTGGCGTGAGACAGGTCCAGTACGGCTCAGACCGATTACTGGCCTATTCGGAGCAAACAGTTCCGGAAAGACTAGCCTGATTCAAGCATTGCTGCTCTTAAAACATACGGTCGCATCAAGAGACAGAAGTCTCGTATTCGACTTCAGAAGCGACAGCACGTTGCCAGACCTAGGCGATTACCGCAGCGTCGTACACGGCCATGCCGAGCAAGATGATCTTGCAATCGCACTCAACTGGGATCAAGACAAGCCCTTTAAGATTTGCGACGCAAGGGACAATGATCGCACAGTAATCGAGGACAGAAGCCTCGGTTTTCGGGTGCGTGTTCGTAGCCGCGACAATACCTCAGCCGACCGACCGGTCGTGGAGTCAATGACCTATCATGTGGGCGAGGCCGAATTCGGGATGCAGAGGACCCCGAATTCCAAGTCACAATACGACTTCTTGGTAGCAGGAACGGAGTTCAAGCCAGCTAGGGGTGTTGGGCGAAAGCGGCCATTGCCGCCACCAAACAAGAGCTACGGATTTCCCGACCAGATTCGTTCTCGCTACCAGAACGTCGGCTTTGTTGCCGATCTAGAAATCGCATTCGAACAATGCATGAGGGGCATTCACTACCTTGGGCCCTTGCGGGCCAATCCGTCACGCCGGTACACATGGACCGGGGCACAGTTGCCGAATGTTGGAACCGCCGGCGAACTAGCTGTCGATGCGATTCTAACGTCGAGACGGCGGAACGAAAAGATTCGACGAGGGGGCCGAATTCCAACGGTGACGCTCGAACGGTACATCGCGGAATGGCTGCAGAAGCTCGAATTGATCCACGGCTTCAGGGTCGTAGAGTTGGTTGATGACGGCTCGGTTCTCGCAGTGTATGTCCAAGAGTCTGCCCAATCCCCCGAAGTTCTGCTCACGGACATCGGTTTTGGAGTGTCACAGATTCTTCCTGTCCTAGCGCTTTGCCTTTCTCTGCGAATGGACTCCACGCTTATTTTGGAGCATCCTGAGATCCACTTGTATCCCCGAGCACAGTCTCGCCTTGCTGATCTGTTTATCGAGGCATGGAAAAAGCGGGGCGTCCAAATCCTCTTCGAAAGCCATAGTGAGCATCTCCTACGCAGACTCCAGCGTTGCGTGGCTGAAGAACGAATTTCTCAGGATGATGTGGGTCTATATTTCTGTCAGTCCGATCCTGAAGGTTCTCATATTACTTCGCTCGATATCGATCCACTTGGGAACACTAAGAACTGGCCTGATGACACTCTCGGTGAATAATTCGAAGAAATACTCGGGATGCGAGAGGCGTGCTTGAAGCGGCGGACGGCTCGCTCATCGGGTCGGCACTCTTAATCGAAGAGACTGTGGCCGCCTTCGGTGTCGATCACGTCCAGACATCATCTCTTTTCGACCACTGCTCTCTTACACTCTCAAACCGTCGCATTCGTTCTGAGATCTTCTCGATTTCGCGTGGATAGAATTCTGCCATTACATCGCACAATTGCAACATCCAACGTTTTCTGGAATTCCGTGGAACGACTCTAATGGAATTAGAATTCATAATCTGAATTTGTCCCCAGCCCAATGCACCTACAGTCAAGCATTCCCAGTCTAGGAATTCAATTGGTTCGAATAACACATCGGAGGCTCTCAGTTCTGTTCCCTCAATGGAATACTTGATCATGATTAAGGAGAAGACATTGCGGTTTGACTCATAGAAGCGCGCCAATCGCTCGACTGATGTAAGATTCGGCATGTTAAACCGTGTGTCTTCTCGATGCGTCTTCACGTCGATCACAGAATAAAAGCCTTCTACATCTGTGAAGGCCATATCCGCCATGGCGCGGCGTGCGAATTCATCCGAATACTCGCTGCACCACTGCCCGAGCAATACCTCGAGTCTTTCAGCGATCAATGATTCCAATGCATCTCCAACCGCTCTCGGGCTGCGAGCTGTCTGAGGCGATAGGAAGCCGTTTAACGAATTGATGTATTCTTTGATTGCGATTGCAACTCGCTCGTGGTGCCCTTGATAGTAGAAACTCGATTTCATTTGAACAGCACTTCCTGCGATGGCTGATTCTGGCTTCGCCCAGCCGACGACCTCGCATGTCGGGGGGAAGAATTGCGTTCCCAAAACACGCCATCGCTGTACCCTTGAATCTTGGCATCGGTTTTCGCTCTTAGAATACGCTTTCGTGCCCAGCACAGATATTCAGAATTGCGATCGATCCCGCACCATTTACGACCGAGCTTTTCTGCGACAACCGCAGAAGTGCCGCTTCCCACGAACGGGTCGAAGACAAGATCGCCGCGTTTGGAGCTTGCAAGAACCAACTTAGCGAACAGTTTCTCTGGCTTCTGTGTCGGATGCGGTGTATTTTCCGACATTGACCAGAATGGCACAGTCACGTCCGTCCAAATGTTTGACGGATAAGTCAATCGATAGTTTCCATCGCCTTGCTGGTGCCAGTCCTTTGGCTTGCCATTGGTGCGGTACGGGGCCAGCACTCTGCGTTTGAGTTTTACCGGTTCGACATTAAAATAGTAGTCGTCAGAGAGAGTGCAAAACCAGATGTCTTCTGTGTTGTTCTTCCAGTTCTGCGCGGATCCTCGCCCCTTCTCACGTTCCCAAGTGATTCTATTGCGTACGGTCATATGCTGTTCTAGGATCGGTAGAACGAGTGTTGATGTCTTCCAGTCGGAGCACACGTAAACCGTAGAAGTTGGCTTCATCATTGGAAGGATCAGGTCAATGATTTTTCGGAACCACTTAGTATAGCAATCCCTGTCGAGTTTCCTGAATTGCTTCCCATTGTAGTTCTTCGTTAGATTGTATGGCGGGTCTAGGATTGCCAAGTCAATGAATGATGTTGGAAGATGATCGGCTGTCTCAAAGAAATCGCCTTCAATGAGTTGGCACTCGATGTCTTCGCAGGACACATCTTCTGAAACGCGCAAGATCGACCGTGACAACTTATCGAGTTCCGTGGGGTTGCATGCCAGCGTGCGATTTGCTGGGGCGCGCGTGGGCATGCTATTCGCAGTATCCAGAGAATCGTTGTTGGTGCCTGGCCTTGGGTTGTGGTTCAGTTGCGGTTGCTAGGTCGTTCGGCAGTTCGGCTGCGTATTGTCCCGCTGCGCTGTGAGAATGGTGGTTCGCCGCTCCTGCGTTCCCGGGCGTCAGTGGGCCAGCGGCCACAGGCAGGCTGGCGGCGCCCATCAGACGGTCTGAGGTGTCCTTACTGGTCAGGTCGTGTAGTTGGGTGGCGACCGCGAGCGGGGACGCACCTCGTTTTCTGACTTGGTACCAGTCGGGAGCGGAATTTCCCGACGGTTGTTTGCGGGTATCACGGGGAAACACCCACCGCGTAGGCGATGTCGTGGCGAAGGTTCCCAGATGGTGTCGCGAAGCATAACCGGACCGACTGACCGCCAGCGGCAGTGGGCCGAGAGTCTCGCCCGACTTGCACCCTTGCAGCAACGGGTGTACGTTCGCGGCGGAGACGGGATTCGCGCCTTCGCGACGAAACAGCGCAGCGCGCAGAGGTGGAAGATGGCTCGCGCCGAACAGCGTTCTGCCTGGCGGTCGGCGGCAGGCAACGATGCCCTCCTTTTGGTTTCCGGGCTCTGCGGGCCGGTGGCCCCGCGCGATGGCGCAGGCAGGCATTTTGGGCAGTATCGCACGCATTGGTCTTCGCTGCCGGAGTTCGTCGGACGCAGCGTTGCAAGAGGGCGGCAATGTCAGACTCGCAATGGATCCGACGGGCAGAGGGAGACGGTTGACGTCGGGCCCGGCAGGGCCGCTGATGCGACGACTCTATGTCGCGTTCACGGGGGATGGCTACCACCGTGGGGACGTTTCGATGAAGCCGGGGCAAGTCTCGGCAGTGTGGCGTCGGAACGGGTGAGGGTCATTCAACTTCGAGCCTGCATTCACCTCCCGCAAGAGCCTGGGTCGTAGGCCCGTCTCCGCTCCTTCGAGCATGGCGGCAATGCCGCGAGCGAGCCGGTTCGTGGCATCGAATGCGGAGGCCCCGCGTAGGTGCGCGTCCCCAAGGGTCGTGTTCATGTCGGCATCGGCCAACGGCCCGCATTCTATGTTCCGGGTCCACGGGAATCGGGCCTTGTGCCAGTGGCAGGGATTCGAATTGCTACCTGCGCGAGGCCTTGACCCTGGTCATGCCCTGACCGGGTCTCGCGCATCCCTTGGATGCAATGGAGTCTGCGGGAGTTGAATCCAGTTCCCGAACTGCGTAAATTCTACGGAGGGGCCATTCGGTGTCGTCTCAGAGGATTCGCTTCTTAATTGTCGGACTCGTAGCGGCGTCCGCTCTGCCGGGCGACGAGTTTCAGGACGAGATCCGCCCCGTGCTCGTCGAGTACTGCGAATCGTGCCATGCCCCTGACTCCGACAACCGAATTCGCTTCTTGGAGGCTCGGTCAGTCGCTGACATTGCGGGCAATCGCAGCTTGTGGGGCAACGTGGCGATGCAACTGCGGAACCGGACCATGCCGCCGACCGGTCCGCAGCCTTCCGAGCACGAGCGGTTCCAGGTCGCTTCGTGGATCGACGAGACGGTCCGTGCCACGGCATGCGACGCAGGCGAGTACGCCGGCCCGGTGCTGGTGCGTCGCCTCAACCGCTCCGAGTACCAGAACACAGTGCGCGACCTGTTCGGGTTGCGGCTCCATGTGGCGGAGCTGTTTCCCGTGGACGGATCGGGCGGAGAGGGCTTCGACAACAACGGCGAGACCCTGTACTTCTCGCCTCTGCTGGGTGAACGGTATCTCGAAGTTGCAGAGATCATTCTGGACAAGTCCATCGTGACGCCCCCGCTGGGCCGTGCCTTCGTGGCCAGGGATCTGCTGCCGGGACGGGATGTGGACGAGCACGAATCGGTGGAGATGCATCCCGGGGATTCGCTAAGCCGCACGATTTCGTTCTACGAGGACGGCGATTACGCCGTGAGGGCTTGGATCCGGTCTCCAGCGGCAGATACGAATCCGGAGGCCGAGATCCTGATCGACGGATCCGTAGCCGGTGTCCTGAAGTTCGGTTGGTCGGCCGCCGAGGCCACTTCTCGCAAGGTGGATGTATCAATCAGCAGCGGCGAGCACGAGTTGACGCTTGCCGTGCGGGAGGGCGGCCTACCGCTGCGGCTGATTACCTTGGATGTCGACCAAGGGGAATCCGAGCCCGGAGCCGCGAAGCTGGCAGCACATGTCCGCCTTTTCGGGAGCGAGCCCGGGGAGACCGTCCTGAACCCCCGGCTGGCGGCGTCTAGGCTGCTGCGGGACTTCATGTCGCAGGCGTTCCGGCGGCCTCTCGAGGATGGCGAGGAGCACGAGTTTCTCGGGCTGTTCGACCGTGCCTTCGACCGCGGGGATCCGTACGAGGCAGCGATCAGGCTGGCACTGAAGGCAGTCCTCGTATCGCCGGACTTCCTGTTCCGCGTTGAGGCTGCGCCTGACGAGTCCGGAATCCAGCCGATCACTCCCCACGAGCTTGCCACCAGGCTCTCGTATTTCCTGTGGGGCACAATGCCGGATCCGGAGTTGCGTCATCTGGCGGACTCAGGGCGCCTTGCGGACGATTCCGTCCTCGCGGGTCAGGTGGACCGCCTGCTCGAGCACCCGCGGTCCCGGTATTTTGCGCGCACATTCATCGGGCAGTGGCTGGGAACGAAGGATGTGGGCGGCAGGGTAGCCCCGACCATCAACGAGATCCAGCACTTCTACACGCCCCAGATCGCCGCAGACATGCGCGAGGAGCCGGTGCTGCTGTTCCAGAGGATGCTGGACGAGGATCGCAGCCTGCTGGAGTTCGTGAACGCGGACTACACCTATCTGACCGAGCGGCTGGCCCGTCACTACGGCATGCCGGACGCTGTGCAGGGAAATGAGTTCCAGCTGGTCGCGACTCCGGGGGGCAGGCGTGGCGGCCTGCTCGGACTCGGTGCGGTCCAGGCTATGAACGCTGCGTATAAGCGCACCAGCCCGGTCCTGCGCGGGGTCTGGGTGCTCGAGACGCTGCTGGGGACCAAGATCCCCGCGCCTCCTCCCGACATCCCGCCACTCGAGACCGACGAGGCAAAGCAGCGAGACCTCACCGTTCGCGAGATGCTCCACGAGCATCGCGCGAACCCGACCTGCGCCGCCTGTCACGACGTGATCGATCCCATTGGCCTCGGACTCGAGAATTTCGACTGGCTTGGACGATGGCGCGAATCGGACGACCGCGGGCGCCCGGTCGATGCCTCGGGCGTCCTGCCTTCCGGGGAAGCGTTTGACGGCCCCGCGGAACTCCGCGCCGTCCTGTTGGAGCGGGAAGACGAGCTTGTCCGGCACGTTGCGCAGAAACTCTTCGGGTACGCCCTGGGGCGAAGCATCTCCGACCGCGATCATTGCGTGATCGAGAAGATGGTCCTCAAGCTGCAGCCGTCGGGCGTGGGCGCGCGGTCACTGGTCCGCGAGATCGTGCTCAGCAAGCCCTTCCGCTATACGCAGGCGGAGGAGGGTGGGCCCGCCGGACCGTGATGCGGTGCAGGCTTCAAAAAAACCACCCCAGCCCAGACCGGACCAGCGCGTCGGGAATCCTGGGCGTCGAGAGGCGCTTACATCCCCTGCGAAAAGCCGGCCCCTGTGGTAGGCTGGGACCCGTCCGGAGATCGTTGTGATGCGACAGCCCGTCTCGCGAAGAACTGTGCTCCGCGGAGCAGGAGTGAGCTTGGCCCTCCCGTGGCTGGAGTCGTTCGCGCCGGCGGCAACCGGGGGCGCGCGGAAACTGGCCGAGCCCCCGCTGAGGCTGGCGTTCCTGTTCATGCCCTGCGGAGTGCGCCCGGATCACTGGTTCCCGACCGGGGAGGGCGAGAACTACGAAATCACGCCGCACCTGAAGGCGTTCGAGCCGCTCAAGAGCGATTACATCCTGCTGGAGAATCTCTGGAACGAGCAGGCCGTCGGGCGCAACGGGCACTGGGCCAAGGTTCCGGCCTGGCTCTCGGGCGGCTATGTCGAGCGCTCGACCGGCAGGGACATCGATACCGGCGGGACTTCTGTGGACCAGCTCATCGCGGGTCGGATCGGCTATCGCACACCGCTCCCGTCGATCCAGCTTGGCGTTGACGCTCCCCGCACGGGCGTCGACAACATTGGCGGGGGTTTCGCGCGCATCGTCGGTTCCTATATTTCTTGGCGTGACCCGCACACGCCTGCCGCTAAGGAGATCGTGCCCCAGCAGGCCTTCGACCGGCTGTTCCGGCTCGGCGCTCCGGGCTCGGGTGGTCCGGCTGTGACGTCAAGCCACCGGGACGAAGCCAGCATCCTTGACGCAGTCCTGGAGAAAGCCGCTTCCGTCCGGAGACGCGGCAGCCGAAGGGACCAGCTCAAGCTTGACGAGTACCTGGAGTCGGTACGGTCCGTTGAGTCCCGGATCCAGGCCGCCATGAGCCCCCAGCCGCGGTGGATCAACGAAGGCGACCTCGGAGTCTCCAGGCCTGAGGCGGGCATCCCCGAGAGTCACGAAGAGCATGTCCGACTCATGCTGGACATCCTGCTTCTCGCCTTCTGGACCGACACCACGCGCGTAGCGACCTTCATGTTCGGCGACGCGCAAACCGGCAGGGACTTCTCGTTCCTAGATGGTGTGAATGGAAGCTTCCACGGCATCTCGCATCACCGGAACGAGCCCGACCGCCGCGCCATGTACGAGACAATCATCAACTGGCACACGAGACAGGCTGCGTACCTACTGGAGAGAATGCGCGGGCTCGACGAGGGCGATTCGTCGGTGCTGGACAATTCGATGGTCATGTTCGGTTCCTCCTTGAGGGACGGCAACGTCCACGATCCTTCGAATCTTCCGCTGATCCTTGCTGGCCGCGCCAAGGGAGCGCTGCGGCCGGGTCGACGAGTCCGGGCCAAGCCCGACACGCCGCTGTGCAACCTCTATCTGGCCATGATGCACCACATGGGGTTGGAGGATGCTTCCGCGTTCGGTGACAGCACGGGCCCGCTGGAAGGGCTCTCAGCCTGAACGGCCGTCGCCGCGTCGCCCGGAGCATTCCGGCCTGAATCGCCCGGATGCCTCGCGGGGCATGTCATCCGCGGCTGCCTCGGCGCAGTTTCCGACTGACAGTCGCAGGGCCAGCCCGTGGCTAGAATACAGGGTTTATGCCCGAATCGCCGCCCAACATCATCTTCATCATCACTGACCAGCAGCGCTTCGACACCATCTGCGAGCTCGGCTATCCCCACATGGACACGCCGAACCTTGACCGTCTTGTCCGCGAGGGCGTGACATTCACGAATTGCCACGTGCCTGCCGCGTCGTGCGCGCCGTGCCGGGCCAGCCTCTTCACTGGGCAGTATCCCCATTCGCACGGCGTGCTGCGCAATGGTGATCGTTGGCGCCACAGCTGGGTCGAGAATCTCAAGCAGGCCGGGTACAACACCATCAACATCGGGAAGATGCACACCTTCCCATACAACGAGCTCTTCGGATTCCGGCAGCGGTACACCGTCGAGAACAAGGACCGTCATCTGGAAGGGCGCTACTTCTTCGACGAGTGGGACAAGGCCCTGCGGGCCCGCGGGCTCAAGAAACCGGGCCGGCTCAGCTACCGGGACCTGCCCGACTACCGCGACCGCCTGGGGGCCTTCGAGTGGCCGATCGACGAGGACATGCATCCGGACACCTTCGTCGGAGGGCTCGCCGCATGGTGGCTGGAGAGCTATCCAAAGACCGAGCCGCTGTTCCTGCAGATCGGATTCCCCGGGCCGCATCCGCCCTACGACCCGCCGACGCGGTACTCCGATCCGTACATGCAGAAGGACCTGCCCCTGCTCGATGTCACCCAGGAGGAACTCGACAGCCAGCCGGAGGCCTACCGGGGCATGATCCAGCACAACTGCGAGGTTGACCACGACTCCGTTGTCCACCAGTGGCGGCCCTCACGCGAGGCCCGACTCCGCCAGCGAGCCTACTACCACGGAAACGTCACGCTAATCGACGAGCAGGTGGGCAAGATCATGAGCGCGCTCGAATCCACCGGATACCTGCAGAATTCGATCTTGATCTTCACCTCGGATCACGGAGACTGCCTGACCGACCACGGACACAGCCAGAAATGGACCATGTACGAGGCCGTGACCCGGATGCCCTTGATCGTCTGGGCTCCCGGTCGATTCGAGGGCGGCCGCAGGCTTGACGGACTGTGCTCGCTGCTCGATGTCGGCCCGACAATTCTGGAGATGGCCGGCATCAGTCCACCGGCGAAAATGGAAGCGGAATCCCTGCTCGGCGCGATCCGCGGAGAGCCATGGGAAGGCCGGGAGTACGTCTTCTGCGAGTCTGCGCGGGACGTGAACTTCACGACCAATGACTTCCAGACCATGGTTCGCAGCCGGGATTGGAAGCTCGTGCATTTCCTGGATGCTGCAGACGGGCAGCTGTTCGACCTCCGCTCTGATCCGGACGAGATCCGCAACCTTTGGGACGACCCGAGCAGCCAGGACAAGAAGCGGGAACTGCTGGACGCGCTCCTCGCCTGGCGCATTCGCAGCCAATGCGACCACGCCGGGTGGGAGTTCGAGTTCCTGAACTCGCGAAACTGACCGGCGCGAGTCTTGCCGGGTTTCCCGGGCCCTTGCCCGCGTGCGCCTGGCTGGTCGCAGCGCGCGTCCTACGTTCGTTGCTGCCTCCGCGCGGCGTCCTTGCTGGGCGTGGCGGCCGTCGGGCGTCGGCCCCTCGGGTTGCGTTCTACACTTGATCCAATGGGGACAGGACTGACTCTCGGCATCGTAGGCGTCGGCAATCTTGGCGGGGCGTTGGCCGAAGGGGCGTTAGCCGCGGGAGCTGTTTCGCAGGTGATCGCTGCGGATATCTCTCGTCAGCGGTTGGAGGATGTCGCGGCCCGTGCCGGGGCAGGGTTCTCCATTGCCGGTGCTGTGGACGAGGTGTCGGCCTCGGATGTCCTGACCCTGGCAGTCAAGCCGCACGTGCTCCCGGCAGTCCTGGACGAGTTGCGCGGTTCAATGCGGCCCGGCTGCGTCGTTGTCTCGGTAGCGGCCGGCGTGCCGATCGCTAGGATCGAGTGCGGACTGCCCGCTGACTGGCCGGTCGTCAGGGTGATGCCGAACTTGGCCATGCTCGTGGGGGAGAGCGCCACGGCGCTGTGCGCCAACCAGCACGTGAGCCCGGATCAGATGCAGGCAGTGGAGTCAGTGTTCCGTTCCGTGGGGACTGTCGTGCATGTCGAGGAATCGCAGATGCACGCCGTGACCGGTCTTGCTGGCAGCGGGCCCGCGTACGTCAGCGTGCTTGTGGAGGGGCTGGCTGCCGGAGCCGTCAGCAAGGGGCTCCAGCCGGGCCTTGCCAGGGAGATGGCGTGCCAGCTTCTCTTCGGAACTGCCAAGCTCCTGCGCGAGAAGGGATGGCATCCGGCCGAGCTCAAGGACATGGTGACCACCCCTGCCGGCACCACGATTGCCGGCCTGAAGGAACTCGAGCTGCACGGTGTTCGCGCCGGCCTCCTGGAGGCCGTCGAAGCTGCGACCGAACGTTCCGAGGAACTTGCCGAGAGCTGACCTGCCGATCGATTCCGGACCTTCCGCCGAGGGATTCGTAGGCAGCGGACCCGCCGGCGGTCGCTACAGCAGGACGTTACCCTGCATGCCGAACGGCTTGGGGATCCCGAAGAAATCCAGGATCGTCGCCGGCAGATCCACAATATTGGGCTGCGGAGCCCCAACCGGCTTGCTGCTGAACAGGCAGCCGGGAACGAGGTCACGGGCCATCGAGTGGTCGCCCGCCCAGGCCCACGGATTGATGTTGAGGATTTCGCTGCCGCTCTCTCCCATCACGGACTCGGAGGAGCAGCGGTAGCCCGGGGTGTAGCCGACCAGCAGGTCCGGCGCGTCCGCGACGAATTCGCCGGAATAGACCTCGTCGCGGAGATAGACACGATGGACTGGCCGCTCGCCGGTCTCGCTGTCCCGGATCGACTCGAGCTCCCTGGCGATGCGTTCCGCAATCCTTGCTGCCTCGTCGTCGCCGAGCATTCCCTGGCCTTCGCGGCCAAGGCGGTTCATGTACACCCCGTTGAATCCGATCCCGTAGGCTGCGGTCCTTGACCAGTCGATGTCCTCGATGGTGACCCTCTGCTTGGCTGACGCCTCGTCCTTGACCGCCAGATAGCCGTTCTGTCGCAGCCACGAATTGAGGTGGAACTGCCTGCCGAACGGGGCGAAGCCGTGGTCCGAGCAGACCAGCAGCAGCGTGTCGTCGTCCGCTGCCGGCAGGACCCGGCCAACCAGCTTGTCCATCTCCTCGTAGAGGTGATGGATGTAGCCGGAGAACCGCACGTCGCTGGCCCCGTGCATCGGATGGGTCCTGTCCATGTTCCGCCAGAGCATGTGCGTGTCCTGGTCGGTGCTCGAGACGTAGAAGAAGAACAGCCCTTCCCGGTACCGGCCCCACTCGTACTCGAACAGGCGCAGGCGATCCTCCAGGATCAATTCGGCCTGCTTGACGTAGCCCTCGTCATCGATGATCCGGTAGTCCAGCGCCTTCGTGTCGGACGGCAGGCCCTTCGTCCAGAACGGGCCGATGTGCTTCGCGATCTCGCCTCCGAGCTCCTCGGGATACGACACCTGCATTGCCTGAGCCCTGGGGTCGATGTTGATCGGGGTCACATAGAGTTTCAGGTGGGGATGGGCCTGCGCGAGGTACATCCGGCAGATGCCGGATACTGCTACGAGCCACGAAGCCATCTCGAACCGAACCGTCACCCAGTCGCTGTACTCTCCCTGCTGGAGCAGGAAGCGCTGGCCCTGGACATTGACGAGCACTGCATCGTTCCGGCTGTCCACGTCCACGGCGATTGGAACGCTGGAATCGGCCCGGTCCTTGCGGAAGGGGTTCTGCGGTCCCAGAAGACTCGCCTCGGCCCGGCCGTCCCGGACCTGCACGCGATGCACCACGCCGCCCGTCAGCCCGGGGAACTGCTCGCTCGCGTCAGAGGTGTAGTAGTTGAAACGGCCGAAAGAGTCCGCGAGATCCGGGGTTCCCATCCCGCCCAGGGCCCGGGTCGCTGTGTCGTCGACCGGGAAGTTCGTCGGGATCTTGATCACGGCCGACGGAATGCCCTCGTCCGCCAGATAGGTCCAGAACGGCACGCCCACGCGCTTGTTGACAATCTCCTGGCCGCCCAATGCCAGCTCGTAGTCGCCAAGGCTGACCGATCGCGCGGGCGGCCGCGTCTCCCAGATCGAGAAGTACGGCTGGTAGGTCAGCGGATCGCGCATCACGAAGTCCACGATGGTGTGACTTCCCGGGTCCGTGCCGGTGATGAAAGTGCTCCAGGCC
This sequence comes from Bryobacterales bacterium, assembly GCA_965263255.1. Classification (GTDB taxonomy): domain Bacteria; phylum Acidobacteriota; class Terriglobia; order Bryobacterales; family UBA6623; genus VXMF01. Next base: position 1,974,129 of record CBDHHA010000008.1, on the reverse strand, counting down.
ACCGGGCTGAGTGCCGGCATCGTCGTGCCGAGAGCATGGAACGAGCCCATCTCGGCCAGCTTGCGGAAGTTGGGCGCGCGACCCTCGTCCATGAGGGCCTTGATGATCTTCGGATCGAGTCCGTCCAAGCCCAGCACGACCACCTTGCGCGGGCTTCCGCCCGTGCGAGCCTGCTTCGTGCAGCCGAGCGGCAGCGCGCAGGCTCCTGCCGCCAGCGATGCCGAGAAGCTGCGCCGAGTGATCATTGCCTCCTGCCTCGCCCTGCGGTCAGGGCGCGAGCCCGAACGGCGGCCTCAGACGCCCTCGAGCCGCAGGTAGTCGCGGGCATTGCTGAAGCACAGGCGCCGGACCAGGCCCCCGACAAGGGCCTCGTCGTTCGGGATTTCTCCGTTGGCCATGTCCCTGCCCAGCAGGTTGCAGAGAACGCGGCGGAAGTACTCGTGCCGCGGGTACGACATGAACGATCGGGAGTCCGTCAGCATCCCCACGAAGCGGGAAAGCAGGCCGACGTTGGAAAGGCAGTTGATCTGCCACTCCATGGCCTCTTTCTGGTCGAGGTACCACCAGCCCGATCCGAACTGCATCTTGCCGGCGATCGCGCCGTCCTGGAAGTTGCCCAGCATTGTCGCGAAGGTGTAGTTGTCGTTCGGGTTGTTGTTGTACAGGATCATGCGCGGCAGGGAGCCCTCGCGATCGAGGCGGTCCATGTACTGTCCGAGCGACCGCACCTGCGGCCAGTCGCCGATCGAGTCGAATCCCGTATCGGGGCCTGCCGCTTCGAACCCCCGCGTCGAGTTGTTGCGAAGCGCTCCCAAGTGCATCTGCTTCGTCCAGCCCTTCTCGGCGTCGAGCCGGCCGAATTGCAGCATCATGAACGCCGCGAACTGGGCGTGCTCCGACGGGGATGCCGGATTCCCGTCGCGCGCGGCCTCGAAAGTGGCTTCGGCCGACGACTCGGTCGGGATTCCGCTCGGGAGGTAGTCCAGCCCGTGGTCGGAGAGCCTGCAGCCCATCGAGTGGAAGAAATCGTGCCGCTGCTTCAGAGCGTCCAGCAAGTCGCTCAGGGACCGGATCTCGAGGCCTGCGGCTTCCTCCAGGGCGGCCAGCCAGGCATTGAAGGCCTCGGGACGGTTGACCGTCAGCGCCTTGTCCGGGCGGAATGCAGGGTAGACCTTGGTCTCCAGTGCGGACTCGGCAAGCGCCTTGTGGTGCTCGAGAGTGTCCGTGGGGTCGTCCGTGGTACAGACGGCGCGCACGTCGAACTTCCGGAGGATCCCGAATACGCGAAGGGAATCGGTCGAGAGCTGCTCGCCGGCCCGGTCCCAGACGCTCTTCGCGTTGGACTCGTCCAGCAGGCCGTCGAAGCCGAAGTAGCGCTTCAGTTCCAGATGGCTCCAGTGGTAGAGCGGGTTCCTTAGCGTGTCGGGCATCGTGCGAGCCCATGCCAGGAACTTCTGGTACGGGTCAGCGCTTCCCGTGCAGTAGGCCTCGGCGACGCCGTTCGCACGCATCGCGCGCCACTTGTAGTGGTCTCCCTCGAGCCAGATCTCGAACAGGTTGCGGAACTGGCGGTTCGACGACAGGTCTTCGGGCGGGAGATGGCAGTGGTAGTCGAGAATCGGCTCGTTCTCGGCGTACCCGTGGTAGAGCCGTTTCGCGTGTTCGGTGGTGAGGAGAAAATCTTCGTGGATAAACGACATCCGGTCGCTCCGGGGCAATTCCCATGATAAGCGCCGGTCCGCGGGCTCCGTCAGCCCTCATGGCCGAACACCCTCGGCCAGAAGAGCAGCAAGGCAAGCAGAGGCGCGGCGAGTCCCAGCAAGGTCGTTGACAGGACGCTGTGCGGAGCCAGCTGGAGCAGTGACTCCAAGCCGGACGCCAGCTCGCTCCAGAAGAACGCCAAGAGCCCTGCGCTTCCCCCCAGTGCAAGGGCTTCGGACCACGCCCGCAACCGACCGATCATGGACTGCTTCCGGTTCCGCGCGTCGATTCTCGCCATCGCCAGGACGAGGGCGAGGCTCGGGTACTGGTTCCGCTGCGAGGCGATATCGCTCGCGAACGCTTCCCGCAGGCGAGCCTCCAATTCTGCGTTTCCCGAATCCGTCATGACGCGGCGTTCTCCGAATCAGGCCCCGCCGGGCCCAAGCGCTCCGCGAGCTTCTTCCGGGCCCGGAAGGCCAGGACGCGGACGCTTCCGCTGTTGACTTTCATGATGGTAGCGACCTCCTTGTGGGAGAAGCCCTCTGCGTAGAGCAGCCACAGCAATTGCTGTTCCCGTTTCGAGAGCGACAGGAGCGCGTTCCGGAGAGCGAGGTTGTCCTCCGCAGGGATCTCCGGCGCCGCCGCAACCGCCTCGCTCTCGGGATCCTCCACACGGTAGCGGCGCTGCAGGGCCCGGCCGTGATCCGCGATGACGTTCGACGCGATTCGGTACAGGTACGCGCGGGCCTCGCGCGCTTCCGGGGTGCTCGCCATGCGGCTCCCCATGAACTTGACGAAGGTGATCTGCAATAGGTCGTCGACGGAGTCGCGATCGCTGCAATGGCGTAGCAGGTACGCGCGGATCGGCGCTGCGGTGGCCTCGTAGAACCGGCCCAGGGCCTCGTCGTTCAAGGCGCTCGCCTTCATCGTCGCGCAAGCCGGGCATTGCGGCGCTAGAGCCGATCCGCCGTCGAGTGCGCACCCGTCGATTCAACTCCTTCGTCGTCATTGGACGAGGAGCGCAGGCGTTCGCGCTCCTCCGAGCGCCAGATTGCGTACGTCGAGAGCGCCAGCGCAGCTCCGATGGCCCCGACGATGATCGCGGGAATCATGAAGTTGGTCGTCACCACGAAAGCGAGAACGAAGAACGCCAGTCCGAGAAAGCTCAGGATCGAGGCAGGGATGAACAAGCCCGGCCAGGTCTTCCTCGGCGGCTTGTCGCTCTCGAGCGAAAGGGCCTTGGTCAGCTTCGGGCCTTCCGGCCCCTCGAGCGCCCGGGCGAAGGCTTCACCACTCGAGAACTTCTCGACGATGAGGCGGATCAGATCCGCCCTTCGATCCTGTTCCCTCCCGCGAGATGCCTGGCTGAGCCAGATGATCAAGACCACCATGGCCATCATGCCGAGTGGCAGCAGGACGTTCTGAAGGACTATGTAGCCGGTCATGATTTGCTCCCGTTCGTTCGCAGGCAGTCCGGGCTGCCTGCGGCTCCGTGCACACTCCCAGAACGACCGAAGCCGTCGAAGCGTTAACGCACGGCTCGGAGCGGCCATGCGCGAGAGGGGGCGCTAGGTGCCTTCGACCGTCGCTTCGATGAGATTGTCGACAACCGCTTGCAGGGCCTTCTCGTGGGTTGCGCCGGAGCGCACTGCCTCGTCGTAACTCGCGATCTGCATGTGAGCGCTCGTGCCGCGCCGCAGTATTGTTCGGACGTGCTGGAGCTCGTCCCAGCAGTCAAAGAACTCCGCGTCCTCCTGGAGCAGGCCGAGCAGCTCCTCAGTCAGATCCTCGAACGGCACGATCTCCCCGCGGCCGAAGTCGACCATGCCCCGGTCGATGCCATAGCGCTGCGCCCTCCACCGGTTCTCGTGGACCAGCATCCGGACGTAGACGCGCCAGCGCTGGTTGTCGCGGCGCAGCCGGTACAGCATCCGGCAGATGCAGCGGAACAGCGAGGCGCAGCAGATGGCGTCCTCGATTCGGGTGCACACGTCGGTGATCCGCATCTCGATCGTAGGGAAGCGCCCGCTCGGTCGGATGTCCCACCAGATCTTCGTGTCGTCCTCGAGCAGATTGGCGGCCACCATTAGGCGCACGGCCCGGCGGAACTCCCCCCAGCTGTCGAAACGCTCTGGCAGGCCGGTTCGCGGCATCTCGTCGAAGACGCAGAGGCGATAGCACTTCAGGCCCGTGTTCGTGCCTTCCCAGAAAGGCGAGGAAGTGCTGAGGGCGAGCAAATGAGGGAGGAAGTACGCGACCTGATTGAGGATGTCGATCCGCAGGTCGTTGTCCTCGATCCCGACATGCACGTGCATGCCGCCGATCAGCAGCCTGTTCGCCACCAGCTGCATGTCGCGCTGCAGCACCTCGTAGCGTTCTTTCTGTGTGTGCTTCTGGGCCTTCCATTCGGCGAACGGGTGGGTTGACGACGCGATGGGCGCGAGTCCGTGAGACTCGGCGATCTCCGCGACCGTGCGACGCAGGTGCTTCAGGTTGTCCCGGACCTCGCTGGTCGACGAGCAAACCGATGTCCCTACCTCGATCTGGGTGCGCAGGAACTCGCGGCTGAAGTGGCCGGAGAGCCGCGTCTCGAACTCGTCGATCAGCGATGCGGGGGGCTCGGCGACCAAGTTTCTGGTTGTCCGCTCGACAAGAAGGTATTCCTCCTCGATGCCGATCGTGAATGTTGGCACGGGGAGTGACATCAGTACTCGGTTTCGTTCATCCGGTCAGTTCCAGGCCTGCGAGGGCAGACTCCAGGGCATCGCCGAGCATTCTCGCGTACTCTGCCGCGCCGGCTGCGTCCCGGATGAGATCCTCGCGGACTTCGACCAAGGCGCTCGGAAGGCCCTTGGACGATGCGTGGAACTCCTGCGAGAAGTCGAAATGGTCGCGACCAGAGTACGGTTCATTGTCTCCGACCAGGATTCCCGGGAATTGCCGGAGAGAGCGGATCAGCGGGACCGCGACGCGCGGATCCTCGTCCCATAGGACCCCGAAATGCCACGGCCTCGGCGGCCCGCCGTGGAGCTGGACCGTAAAGCTGTGGATCGCCACGTATACCGGGAGCCTGCCGGTCCGGCGGATGCCGTCCAGGGCGCGCGAGATCGCTGCGTGATAGGGCTGGAACAGTTCCGCGGCGCGACGGGCCGCGTCCGCGGCTCCAATGCCCACGTTGCCTGGCACCCTCGTCCCGTCGCTGACTGCCGGAATGGATGTCTCCGTACCGAGCTTGCGATTGCAGTCAATGACCAGCCGGGAGTAGTTCGACAGCACGGCAGGAGCGTCGAACCTCTCCGCGAGTCGCAAGGTCACGTCTGCCGCTCCGATGTCCCAACCGATATGGCGCCTGATCTCCTCTGCGGCGAGCCCCAGGCTGCCGAGGCTTCTCGGGATCGTGCTCGACGCATGGTCGCACGTGAGCAGCATCGGGGCCGTGCCGTCTGGATTCACGACTCGGTACGGGGCCGGCTCGTTGGCTTCCAGCAACGGTCCCAGAGTCAAGGCGGTGGCGTTGGGCTCCCCGACTGCGGCCCTGCTATCGGCGGAGGCATCCGAACTGACGCTGCTGCTTGCAGCGACAGGCCGACTAGCAGGTCGATTCGGCACGGTCGCTCACGGGCGTTCCTGCATTCCCGGTCAGGATCTGAGGAACAGGGGCTCGATGTGTCGCTCGAAGAGATTCTCCGTCACGTTTCTGGATATCGATTCCTCGCACTCCTTCAGCATGCCGAGGTAGCGGTCACCCATCTTGGCCGCGATCTTGTACCCGACATGCAGGAGCTGGCGGAAATCGGCATTGTATGCCGGGCAGGCCTGGTCGTGCCGGAGCGCCGAGGTGAATTCGCCCGAATCCCAGCCGGCGACCTCAGCCGGTGCGGGCAGGCGCTGGGGGTCGATATCGATCACGGCCGCGTACGGCTCGCACAGCGCATCCCGTGCCGCGTAGGCCTCAGAGTAGACGTCCCTGGCCAGTTCCAGCCCGGCTCCGCCGGCCTCCGCCAGCCCGATCAGCTCTTCCAGCCAGTTCGTCCCGGCAGTCTTCACATGCACGCCGGCCCCGAACCGCTCGGTACCGGTTCGGATTGCCTCGTAGATCGAGAACTTGTCGGACCCGGAGTGCACGCTCAGCTTCAGGTCGGAAGGCAGGCCGTAGCGTTCGACCGCGTGACGGATTACCGCGATGTCGTCCGAGAACTCCCGACCGAACTGGGCTGGGTCGCCCACGTAATCGACGCCCTTGTTGAACCGCCCAGTGAACTTGGGCGCGATGGTCTGGACGGGGATACCCTCGTCGGCGATCGCCGCGAGGATGACGAGCAGCTCCGCAGGAGTCTGGGGACGGTCCGTTTCGTCCATCGAGACCTCGGTGACGAAGTTCCCCTTGCCCTTCGCGGACTCGATGTGCCGGTAGATCCTCCCGGCTTCCTGCACCGCGAACAGGAACTGCGCGGCGCAGCGCTCCACGTCTTCGCGCGTGCTAGTGAACGGCTCCGCCACGCCGTCGATTTCGATGTTGCCGCTGAGTTCCGGGTGCGCTCGCACGAGCGAGTCGATGGCGGACCGTTCGGCAGGCTTGCCGATGGCGTAGGCCACGTCCAGCGTGAAGAAGTCACTGGTGCCGAGGTAGCCGTCCACCGTCTCGAGATTGATGTGGTCAGCGTCGACATAGTAGGGATCGGCCCAGCCCAGCTCGCGGACGGCCTCGTCGGCCGCCTCGCGAACGCTCGGCGGCCTGGTCCCGACTGTGAGGTGCTCGCGATGCGACTTGTTCCAGGTGGGGATTACCTCGACGCCCCGTCGAGCAGCCAGCATGCATGCGTGCAGCTGTGGCCTAGCTTGGTGGGCGAAGCGGTCGCCCACTCCGAAGGTGTACTTCTGGATCTGCATCTGAATGGGTGGTGAACGCGACCCGTGTGCCCACCGGAGAGTCCCATCTTACCCAACCCCCGCGGACCGGAAAGCAGTCGCGGACGCGGCCCGTCCGAGACCCGGGGGCAGCGATCGCAGTGGCCTCGCTGGCAGGGCCATGAGTTCCGAACCTGCGACCAGTTGGGCCTGTCACGTTGAGGGCGGGCCTGGCAGGCGCTGCAGATCTTCCAATCCGCTATTGGCCAGAGTGTTGTGCCGGACGACCGATCGACAGCCGGTCACCCACGCCGGGAACTCAGGATCTGGCTCGACCGGGTCCTGCCGCCCAGCCGTCCTTGTCCGTTGCGGGCGGAATTCCGCGGCCCGGAACAGGACGAAGCAGTCCGCAGGTGCCAAGCCGGTCAAGGGCGCGCCGAATCACTCAACGCCGAAAGGCCGCGCGTTGCATGAGCACAGCATGAACCCTGTGCTGGCTGAAGCGACGCACGCGATGCGACCGCGCTCCCGCTAGGAGAAAACACCCATGGTCGGGAAATCGCCCTTGAGGATCGCTCCCGTGTCTGGGTATCCCATCCATTCCGCAATCATCGTCGCGTAGACCCGTCGAAAGTCCGTCGTCATCCTCAGGTTGCCGTCGTCGGTGTCCGTCAGGCTCGGAGCCTTCCCGTGGATCCCGCCCTTGATGCTCGGTCCGATCAGGAACATCGGCCCGGCCGTGCCATGGTCTGTCCCCTGGCTGGCATTCTCCTGAATGCGCCTGCCGAATTCGGTGAACACCATCACCGCAACGTCGCTGCCGCGCCCGATCCGGGCCGTGTCCACGACGAAGCCCCGGATGGCGTCCGCCGCGTACATGAGGATCCGACTGTGCAGGTCCGCCTGATGGACGTGCGTGTCGAACGCGTTGCCCCGGTAACTGACGTAGTAGACCCGCGTGGGGAGGCCGGCCGCGATGAGCGCCGCCACCTTGCGCAAGTCCGAGCCGAGCCCTCCCCCGATGCCGTAGTCCACGGGGGTGCGGTACGACTGCCAAGCATCGCGAACCAGCGCCCCGCTCTCGGTGGCGTTCCTCGCAGTCCGCCTTAGGAAGTCCAGGGAAGGGTTCGCCGATTCGCCGCTCAGATCCAGTTGCCGGATCACTTCTGCCTGTTCCTCGGTCGCCTTCCGGCGAAGCTGGTCCGGATCGTCGAACACGAGCGGCGAGTGAGTGCTCCCGCGCACTGCCAGCGACTGGGCGCTGGCCACGTTGACGATCGCGTTCGCCGTGCCGGCTGGCGTCTGGGCATCCTGGAAACGCCCGATCCAGCCCAGGGCCTCGCCACCGTGAGGCACTCCGGTATGCCAAAAGCCCATCGACGAGAAGTGCGAGAGGCTCGGATTCGGGTACCCGCAGCCCTCTACGACGGCAAGCAGGCCGTCCTTGTATAGCCGCTCGAAACCCACCAGGGACGGGTGGAAGCCGGCTTCGTCGGTGATTGCGATCGCATCGCGCCGGGAGATTCCCAAGGTCGGCCGTGCCCGGTAGTAGGCGTCGTTCCGGAATGGAATGACCGTGTTGAGGCCGTCGTTCCCGCCAGTCAGCTCGACGACGACTAGGATTCTCTCCGGATGCGCCTCCTTGTTTCCGTCCAGCGCCTCGGCTGCGAGTGCGCTGGCGGTGCCCTGTAGGAGAACGGGAAGCCCGGCGGGCACTCCGATCCCGTACAGGCCCCGACGGACGAAGTCCCGGCGGGACGGTAGGCTTGCGGTTCGGCGGATGTTCATGAGGTCACCCCAGTTGATACTCCGGAGAGCACAGCAGCACATACAGCGCGCTGCGAAGGGCCTCTCCAACCCGATCGGAGTCCGCAGGGAGCCGGGAAGAGCCGATCCGGGCCTCGACCAGGCTCACCAGTTCCTCGCGACTGCCTTCCGGCAGGGGAGCGCGAAGGAAGCGCGACACCAGCCGGTCGACCGCGTCGGCGGCTGTCACGGCACCCTCGTCCCTCACCATGGACACTAGGTCGAGTTCCGCTGCCTGACGTTGCACCAGCTTGATCCGTTCGAACGCCAGCACGTAGCCCCGGTACCCTCCGTAGCGGGTGTTGAAGTCCTCGTCGGCGTCGGCCAGCATGTTCGAGCCCGAATCACCTGACCGGGTCGCGTTCGTGATGTTCATTCCCTGCGCCAGGCGATCGGCCACAAGGCCGTAGATCGCTGGCAGCCGCCGGTCGGGATGGCCGTACTCCTCCGGCGCCTGGGGATACAGGACGCCGTGAATCGCGTTGCCCCGGTCCAGCAGGGACGCCGGCGTGATCCAAGTCCTGCCTCCCGGCCAGCCGGCGACGTTGGGAGGGTAGAACAAGGTCTGCCCGAGCCGCCCGGTCAGGAGGTTGAAGTCCGGGATCGTCGGGGCTCGTTCGAGACCCAGCTTCCGGTAGGTCGAAACGAACAGCTGCACCGGACTCTTGATCTGCGTTGCCACCGATGGCCGGCTGTGAAAGTCGCGCGAGAGGAAGATCGCCCGCAGTAGCGGCTTCAGCTCGTAGGAAGCGTCCCGCAAGATGGCACCCAGCTTCACCCGCACCGCATCCGACGGTCCTTGCCGGACGAAGTACCGGTAGATCTTGGAGGCGATGAACTCCGCCGTGACGTCCTGCTCGAGGATGATGTCGACAATCTCCTCGCCACCGAGCCGCCCTTTCTCGCCTAGGAACTCCTTGGCGCCGTCATCGTGGACGGCCTTGTCGAAGCGGAAAGCAAGGACGTCGTTGGTCCATCCCGTGAATGCGCGCGAGGCCTCGCGGATGTCCTTTTCCGAATAGTTGCCGACACCCATCGTGAACAGCTCGAGCAGCTCGCGCCCGAAGTTCTCGTTCGGGTGTTGCTTGATGTTCTTGCCGTTGTCCAGGTACACGAGCATCGCCGGGTCCCGCATGATGCCGAGCAGTATTTCCCGGAAGTTTCCGGTCGCCCTCTCCCGAAGCATGCGGTTCTGCGCGAGCAGCATCCGGTAGTCGCGGACCTTCGACTCGGACGTGGCGAAATGGCCGTGCCAGAAGAGGGTCATCTTCTCCTCGAGCGGCCTGGGCGTAGCCACCATTCGGTCCGCCCACCACAGCGCGAGCCTTCGGGTCTCCAGGGCGTTGGCGCGAAGGCCGTAGAAGAACTTGTCCACCACGGGCTGGATGCGTCTCGAGGCATCCTCCGGCAGCACGTCCTCGCCCAGCGCCCGCCCCTTCTCGCGGGCGATCCGCACGGCTTCGGCCCGGCTGGGCGGGAAGGGGTCCATGCCGGGGTCCCACAGGCCCGACTCCTCGAAGGCGGCCAGGGCCGAGGCATCGATCGATTCGTAGTCGACGATCCGGCTCACGGCCTCCCGGGGAGACATCGCGGCGAGCTCCCGAATTTCCTCCGGTGTGGCACCGAACCCGGCCCTCTCGATCAGGTGGGCGGCGCGCTCGTACGTCCAACTGTCCGGGCCTATCGGCCGAAGGTCATCGACCCAGCCTGAGGGCTGTCCAAATACGGGAACGGCGATGGATCCTGCGGCCGCAAGCAGCCAGGCCCGCCGGGCGCGGTATCCCCCAGATCTCCGGTTGTCGGTCATTCGCACTCAGGGTACGCCTGGCCCCGTGCAACTCGCTGCATTCCACCCAGGGCAGATCGCCAAGGTCATGGCTCCACCATGCTAGCCCAAGCCGTTCGCCCGGCGGAAGCCCTAGGGGCTCGAAGCCAGCGACCGCGGGCCGGCCGCATTGGCGATCGCTTCTCGGGCTAGGGCCCGTCCACTGGCAATGGACTGGGATCGCTACCATATCGCTTGGCGCCTTCCATCGATCGCCCCGAGCGCAGGGTCGGTCTTATTCGGCCGCCGGCCATGTCAACAGCAAGGAGCGTTCGCTGCCGGGCCGCGATCCTGTACAGCCCTTGCTCCTGTCGAAGCGGTCCCGCACCACCGAGCCCCCGTTATGCCCGGAATCCTTGAAGGTGTTCGAGTCCTGGATTTCGGGCGGTACATCGCCGGTCCGTGGTGCGCGGCGCTGCTGGGAGACTTCGGCGCAGACGTCATCCGCGTCGAGAAGGTGAGCGGCGGCGAGGACCGGTTCATCAGCGAGATCAGCCGCGAGGACGGCAGCGGCGCGATGTTCCTGCAGGTCAACCGCAACAAGCGCTGTCTCACTCTGGACCCGACTTGCAACGAGGGCAGGGAAGTGCAGCGGCGCCTCTTGGCGACCGCTGACGTGGTAGTGGCTAACATGCCGCAGAGGGCCCTCCGCAATCTCGGGCTCGACTACGCTTCGCTGGCCAAGATTCGCCCTGAAGCCGTCCTTGTCTCCAACACTTGCTTCGGCGCGGCGGGGCCGTATTCGAACAAGATCGGCTTCGACGGCCTGGCGCAAGCGATGTGCGGCAACATGCATCTCACCGGGGAACCCGGCTCTCCCACGAAGTCATACTCGCCTTGGGTGGACTTCGGGACGGCCGCCTTGTGCGCGTACGGCACCGTGCTGGCCCTCATGGCCAGGCAGCAGACCGGTCGGGGCCAGGAGGTGCAGGGCTCCCTGCTCGCGACCGCTCTCACAACTGCCAGCCCCGCGCTGATCGAGCAGGCCGTGAATGCCCCGAACCGGGAAGCGACGGGCAACAGGGGCCAGTTGAATGCTCCTTCCGACGTATTCGAGACCCTCGATGGCCGCGTGATGGTGCTGGTCACTGGCGCGCCCATGTACGAACGCTGGGCAAGGATGATCGGCGAGCCCCAGTGGCTGGAGGACGAGAGGTTCCAGACCGACGACTCGCGCGGCGAGCATGGCGAGATCTTCAGCGCCCGCATGGCCGAATGGTGCGCTTCGCGGACTACCGAAGAGGCCCTGGCTGCATTGGAAGAGGCTCGGGTGCCGGGCGGGCCTGTGTACGCGCCTCAGCAGGCACTTGATGACACGCACGTCCGGGCTGCCGGATTCCTTCAGGACTTGGACTATCCCGGCAGCCCGGCGCCCGTACCGTTGGTCACGACACCGGTCCGTCTTTGTGACACGCCCGGCGCCGTACAGAACCGGGCACCGCGACTTGGCGAGCACACGGACGAGATTCTCCGCGAGCTTGGCTACGACCGAGGTGCGATCGAAGCGCTGCGAGACGCGAGGGCTGTCTGACTGGCCCTTCTTCGAGTTCGGCTTACTAGGGGCCCAACAGGCTGCGCAGGACACTTGCAGCCTTGTCACGGCTCACTTCCTGCTGGCCGAACCGCGCCTGCTTCCATTCCTCGTGGCCCCCGATCCCGCTGCCCTGTTCGTGGGCCACTGCCATCTGCTTGAGTGTCACCACGCCTCGAGCAGCTTCGTCACTTCCCATCAGGACCACGAACGGTATTCCGAGCCGGTTCGCCCGTTTGAGCTGCTTGCCGAGCCTCCCGGGGACGACCTGGATCTCCGTGCGGATCCCGGCCCGCCGCAAGTCGAAGGCAACGGCCATGCATTCCCGCGACAGCGACTCGTCCATCACGGCGACGAGGACCTGAGCTGCCGTCCTGACGGGCATGGACCCGCCGAGGTGCTCCATGGCCGCTAGCATACGGTCTACTCCCATCGACGCACCCGTCGCCGGAATCGGCGGGCCGCCGAATCGCTCGACCAGGTTGTCGTATCGTCCGCCTCCGAACACAGACCCGAATCGAGGGGCGTCCAGCAGCACTGCCTCGAATACCGGCCCGGTATAGTACGCGAGCCCCCGGGCGATGCTGACATCCAACGCGACGCGGTCGCTGTGATAGCCCAGGGCTTCCAGCCCCAGCGAGATGTCCTCGATGACTTCGAGCTGCTCGGAAGCACGCTCCACGCCCGCGAACAGCGCGCCCAGCCCCTTCAGCACGTCCGACCGCGTGGCGCCCTTGATGGACAGGAACTCCTCGATCACTTCGATCTGGCCCTCGCTCAGGCCGATCCCCGGAATCGGGTCCCCGGAAGCGTCCGTGTATCCCGAAGCCAGCTCGAGCTTCACCTTCGCCAGACCGATCTTGTCGAGCTTGTCGAGCACCCGGAACACGTCAGGCCCCAATACCGCGTCCACTCCGGCCCGCTTCAGCAAGAGGTTGAGGATCTCCCTGCTAGAGAAACGGACCAGATAGGGCTCGACGCCGATCGCGGACAGCGAGTCGCAAATGGCGGCGAGCACCTCGATGTCGGCCCTGCCGCACGGGGCGCCGATCGCGTCGAGATCGAACTGCGTGAACTGCCGGTAGCGACCAGGGTCCGGCTTGTCTGCCCGCCACACCTGTGCCACCTGGTAGCGGCGAAACGGAAGCTGGATGTCCGGGTACTGGCTCACGACGCGTGACAGGGGAACGGTCAGGTCGAATCGAAGGCCGAGGTCCTCCTCCTCGGGATTCGTGACCCGGAAGATCGATTGCTGCGCCTCTTGGCCGGCAGATCCGGAGAGTACGTCCAGGTACTCGATCGCCGGTGTGTCGAGGGGGGAGAATCCGTAGTTCTCGTAAACACCTCGCACCGTGTCGATCAGGTGCTGCCGCGCGATCATCGTCTCGGGCAGCAGGTCGCGCAATCCGCGCGACAGGCGGGGCTTGATGCTCATGGACGGAAAACCCAACGATATCACGGGCTTCGACGGCCCGAATCGTCCGGATTCACAGGCTGCGGCCCCAATTCTCCGGGCCTCTGTGGTCACGTGCCGTGTGCTAGAGTGGTGACCGCTACGAGCCGTTGCGCAGGGGCGTTGGGTCCGCCGACTGGGTTTGAGGCGGCTGGATCTGCCGAGCCGCCAGAATCTACCCTGAATCGGTAACCCAGCGCGCGGGGCGGTTCGCCTTTGCCTATTGGGGGTAACATGCAAGCCACACCTAGATTCAACGCCCGGGCCGTGATGAGGCTGGCCTTGGGAGCCATCGTGCTCACTGCCACCTTGTGGGGTGCCGGGTTCTGGGACAAGAAGGAATTCACCCAGTGGTCCGATAAGGAAGTACAGCGGACCTTCGAGAACTCGCCTTGGGCCAAGAAAGTCACGGTCTCTGGCGCTGACGCCATGGCCATGCTCCGCAGCACCGGCGGTGCTGGCGGCGGCCGACGGGGCGGCGGCGCTCCTGGCGGAGGCGGTGGTGGCGGAGGCGGTGGCCGCGGAGGCGGAGGCGGTGGCGGCGGCTTCGGCGGCGCTGGCGCACAGAACCCGGGGATGCCCATGCTCTCGTTGCTGATCCGCTTCGACGAGGCAATGCCGGTCAAGCATGCCAAGGTGAAGTACCGGATGGGCGAGAGCACCGAGATGACGCCCGAGATGCAGCAGTACCTCGACAATGAGATCGATTACTACGTAGTGAATGTCGAGGGAATTCCGACAGCCCTGGCAGTCAGGTTCGAGGAGGAGCCGGAGCGGCTTGCCACGACCGCCCGGCTTCGCAGGAAGGGCAAAGACGACATCTACCCAGCGAAAGTCGAGGTCGGTGCCCAGGGGAGCGGCGTCTTCCGGTACTACTTCGTGAAGAACGATCCTATTGAGATCTCCGACAAGGAAGTGGAGTTCTACTTCAAGCTGGAGCGCCCGCAAGGCGGCGGCCGGGCCCGGGGACAAGGCGGCAACCGGCAGGGCGGCGGCGGGCAGGGCGGCGGCGGGCAGCGACCCGCAGCTGGCCAAGGCGGCGGTCAGGGGCAGGGCGGCCAGGGTGCCGGCCAGCGTCCCGGGGGAGCTGGCCAGCGCGCTGCAATGATGCTGTTCGGCAAGGAAATCAAGAGGAAGTTCCGTCTCAAGGACATGGTCTACAAGGGCGAGCTCGCCTTGTAGGCCTTGCAGGCCCCGCCTCGGGGCCTGCTGCGGATTCGCCTAGGCGATCGCCGCACTCCGCCAGCGTCGAATCCACGCCCGGACCGGCTAGGGTGGGTGCCCGGGAATAGCAGGGCTGTACCAGCCGGGCCCGTTCGGACTGATCGACACGCCATTTCCCGGGCGTAGCGCGATCCGGTCCGTCTGGTGGAAGGCCTCGAGGCCCTGGCCTTGCGTATCGGTCTCCAGGTCTTGCGCCAGGCCGGGCCGGCCTTGGTTTCGAACTCGGGCTGAAATCGAACTGGTGCGCGCCGCCAACTGGCGCTGGTGGAATCAGGCTCTCGCCAGTTCGATCGCGCCGTTCTCCGGATCCAGCTTGGTGATCCGGAACGAATGCACGGAGCCGGGAGTCAACGGCTCGCTGGTGTCCGCTTCGTCCCCGTCCCCGTCGCCCTTCCACGCAGACTCCAGCATGGTCTTCAGTGACGAGAGGTCCGAAGTCTGCCCCAATGGCGTGTCCTTCTTGGCGTGGGCCTTGGGGTCTTCCATCGAACACACGCCGCGCACCCCCGCACCGATCTCGACGATTGCTTCGTTCCCCTGCGTCTCCAAGACGCGACCGCTGATCGTCTCCCCGACCTCGACTTGTGCCAGGAACGTTTCCGTCTCCGTCGGCTCGAGCTGCTTCATGCCGACCTTGAGCCTTCGTTTCTTCGTGTCGACTTCCAGGATCTTGACCCGGACCTTGTCCCCCTCGCGCAGCACTTCCGCGGGACTGTTCAGGCGCCGCTCCGACGTGATGTCGGAAATGTGGAGGAGTCCGTCGACTCCCTCGACGACCTCCACGAACGCCCCGAAGCTCATGATCTTGCGGACTGTCCCGGTCACCGGGCTTCCGACCGGGTGGGATTCCACCACGCGTTCCCAGGGATCGCCCATTGCCTGCTTGAGCCCGAGCGCGATCCGTTTCTGCTGCGGCTTGATGTCGAGCACCATGACCTCGACGACGTCGCCTGCCTTCACGATCTCACTGGGATGGCGGACCCGTCGCGAGTAGGACATGTCCGAAATGTGCACCAAGCCCTCGATGCCCGGCAGTACCTCCACGAACGCACCGAAATCCTTGAGCCGGGTCACCTTTCCCCGGATGCGGTCATTCACCTGGAACTGCTCGCCCACGGAACTCCACGGTTCCGGCTGCAGCTGCTTGAGACCGACCCCGATGCGCTTCGCTTTCTGGTCGACCTTGAGAATCTCGACCTCGAGTTGCTGGCCGACCCTCAATACGTCCGCCGGGTCGTTGACGCGCTGCCAGGAGATGTCGCTGACATGCAGGAGTCCGTCGATCCCGCCCAGATCGACGAACGCGCCGAACTTGCGGAGAGTTCGGACCGTGCCCGGCACCCGGTCGCCCCGCTTGAGCTCTGCGAGGAGCCGCTCCCTGCTCTCGGCTCGCTCCTCCTCGATCAGGGTGCGACGGTCGAGGACCACATTTCGGTCAGCCTCGTCGAACTGCACGATCTTGGCGTGGATCTGCTCGCCCACGAGTGCCTGAAGACCTTCCTCCGTCCGCTCGCCGGATCGGGATGCCGGCATGAAAGCCCGGACGCCAACGTCGACCGACAGGCCGCCCTTGATGGTGCCTGTCACTTTCCCCAGCACGCTTGCTCCCGCATGGTAGGCGGCTTCCAGCTGGGCCCAGCCCTTGGGCCTCTGCGAGTGGAGATGGGTCAGCAGCGCGTAGCCCTCGCGGGACTGCCCGACGACAAGCGCTTCGATCCGCTGGCCGATTTCGAATTCCTCCGCTGTGTCAGATTGCGGGTCGACCGGCAGGAAGGCTTCCGACTTGCGGCCGATATCGACGAAGAAGCCATCGTCCCGCTTCCCGACGATCACGCCTTGGAGAGGATCCGAGAATCCCTCGGTTCGAACTGGGGCTGGCTTGTCCTTGGTCCTGACGATGGATGGGTACGCGACGTCCTCGGGAATCTCGAAATCGTCGTCATCGGCTCCATCACCGACTCCGGCCGCTTCGCCGGGCATTGCTGGCATGCCCGGTGCGCCCGGAATGGCTGGCTCGGCCGACTGCGCTTCCGGCGCGGCGGGCGGCTCCGGGGGAGCCGCAGCGGCTTCCTCCGGTTCGCTCTCCGCAATGGCTGGCGCCTGATCAGCCTCTTCGCTAGCGACCGGCGGTTGCTCGATTTCGGATTCGCTGCCTTCCTCGGGCAGCCCGATAGGCAACTCTGGGGCTTCCGAACTCACTTTCGTCTCCAAGAACCTTCCCCTCCATTGTTCCACACGCCGCGCTGGTCTCCGATTCCCCGTCCACGGGGGGTGGATGAGCCGGCGCTCCAGCGCGCGATGCGGCCGGAGCCTGCGAAACGGATCCCCGACTCCTCCCGACTTGGACCCGTCGCAATCGCTCCCTGCCAGTTGATGGTTCGCGTGGCCTTGTCTGGCTCTGCCTCCTGCAGGTCGCGACGCCCTCGCCAGTGGCCCGAAGCGCCGGGCCTGCCGTGTCGAGGAGCCAGCGGTCCTCGATCAGCGCAGAGGGCACTGCAGGGGAAAGAGCGATCGGGCGAGATTCCGTTCTTCATGGCCGATTCATGACGAGTTTTGCGCATGCGGAGCAAAGCGCACCGGACTCCGTTTCCGGCCGGTCGCCTCGTGTCGATGGGGATTCCGGTGCGGAAACGAGCGGCTCCGGGAATGCGAATTAAGGGGGAGCGCAGAAATAACTTATCAGCATGGCAGGGGGGAGATCGTGTAATTCCACTTGGGGATGTGCTGGTTGGGAGTGAGCTTGATCGCGGCCATCTGGGCGTCGGAGATTTGGATGCCGGTTTCGTATTGGTTGGAGTTGAGCTGGGAAGTGACCTTGAGGCCTGTGCGAGTGGAAGTTGAGTTGATGTAGTTGAGGATCAGATCGAAGGACTCGAGGGGGCAGCCGGACCAGTTGCGGCTGATCTCGCTGAAGAGGCGGTGCTCGATCGGATTCCATTTGGAGCAGCCGGCGGGATAGTGGGCGACCGTCACCTTGAGGCGGAATATGTTGCAGAAGCGGTGCTGGAGGGCGTATTTCCAGGCCCGGGCGCGGCAGGAGTTGCTCCCGCCGCAATCGGCAAGCAGGACGAGCCGGGAGGCGTGAGGGTAGCGGGAGAGTCCTTCGGCGGTCCACCAGGCGGCGAGGTTGTCGACAGCGAAGAAGGGAGTGTCGGAGGAGACGCCAACGCGGACGAAGCCGCGGTTGGCGAGCGTGTCATAGATGCCGTAGGGGACGGCCAGACCGCTGGCATGGGAGCGGAAGTCGTGATCGTTGACCGGGACGGGCTCGCGTTCCCAGCGGACCCCGGCATTGCGGAAGCGGCCGACCAGCTCTTTCTTCTTCGAATCAATGCTGATTACGGGGATGTTGTTGTGCTCACAGTCCTGCCGCAAGCGGTCAATGAACGTGAACTGAGCGTTGCGCTCGGCGGGGGAGGTGGACGGGATGCACTTGCGGTTCACGCGCAGCGAGAAGCCCATACTGCGCAGCAGCCGGGCGACGGTGCGCGGACAGACGGCGATGTCGAGCACCTCGCTGAGGCAGTCGGCGAGGTTGCGAGTAGTGCGGCGGGTCCAGCGCAGGCCGGAACAGGGGTCGCCGGCCGTGTCGTGACGCAGCAGGTCGGCGAGCACCGCGGTCACTGCGGGCTTTTTTTTTCGAGCGCCTTGCGCCCGCCGCCGGGCTTGCGCGCCCGCTGGGTCTCGAAGTCCCCGCTCAGCAACTGGCGGCGGCCCTTGGACACGGTCGCCGGGGCCATGCCCAGCTGTGCGGCGACCCGCGCGTCGCCGCCCCGCCCGTGGCGCAGCGATTCCAGGCCGGCGTACAGCCGGCGCTGGCGCTCGTCGAGCACGCTCAGCAGCGTTCCCGCCGCTTCCCGGATCTGCTCGTCATCGCTGTCCGGGGACGGCCGTCCCACTCCTTCCGCCAGCATCACCCGTCGCGCCCGCAACTGCCTTTGGCGCCGCTGCAATGCGGGGGACGAGTACCAGTAACGGCCCGCGAGCTTCTCGCGCTCCAAGCGGCCGGCTTGAACCAGCTTGCGCAGCACGTCCTGCACGTCGACTCCGACGATGCGGCCCAGCTCGTCGGAGAAGCGCCCAGCAGGCGCCTGCTCGACCAACGCCTCGGCGGTGGCCAGCAGAGTCCCGGCCCGCGAGAAGCGGATCCCCTCCCAGGCCCACAGCCCGTGGCGGTCATAGGCAGCCAACTCGTCGAGGGTGTAATAGCGGCCGCCATGGGAGTAACTGGAGCGGCAGCCCGCCGCCGCCAGCTTGCGGCAGACGGTGCGCCGACTGGCCGAGCCGAAGGCCTCCAGGAAATCCGCCAGCGGTGCGACGGTCCGCTTGCGCAGCAAGGTGATGACGGTCTGAGTGGTGAAGGTTGCGGTTCTCATGCCTGCCCCCTAAACGTCATAATAACGACTATTGGGCACGGATATTGCCATTAAGAGGGTCAGGGGACGACAAAATCCCCCGTATCGTACCAGCAGACCGCCGGGAGGGAGGTGCAATCACCTGTCAGATGGCTGTGAGACTCCAAAATCGCCGTTGAACAAGGACACTCAATGGCAGAATAGCGGGTTATCTGACTAAGTTATTAAATCGCCCGCCCTAAGCGGCTCCGCCCCCACGCATCCAGGTCGAGGGCCGGCCTACAACCATGTCCGGAATGCCTCCGCTCCGGCGTAAGCGGCACCGGCTCCAAGTTCGGCCTCGATTTCCAGGAGGCGGTTGTACTTGGCGACGCGGTCGCTGCGGCAGGTCGAGCCCGTCTTGATCTGGCCTCCGCCGCACGCCACGGCCAGATCGGAGATTGTCGTATCCGATGTCTCGCCCGACCTGTGCGAAATGATGAATGTGTAGCCGTTCTCGCGGGCCAGCCGGATGCAGTCCAGGGTCTCGGTGACCGTCCCGATCTGGTTCAGCTTGATGAGAATCGAATTGGCCAGGCCATCTGCGATGCCGGACTGGAAGATGTCCGGATTCGTCACGAAGAGGTCGTCTCCGACGAGCTGGAGCTTCCCGCCCAGCCGTGCGGTGCCTGACTTCCAGCCCTTGTGATCGACTTCCGAGAATCCGTCCTCCAGCGAGATCAGCGGATACTTCGCCGCCCAGGCATCCCACATGTCGGTCATGCCTTCCGCGTCGCGTTGACTGCCGTCCGACTGGTCGAACACATACTGCCCGTCCTTGCAGAACTCGCTCGCCGCGGCGTCCAGGCCGATGAAGATCTGCTCGCCTGGCTTGTACCCGGCGCGTTCGATGGCCTCAACCAGGAGTTCCATGGGTTCCTCGTTCGACTTCAGTTCCGGGGCGAATCCGCCTTCGTCCCCGACAGCAGTTCCGTAGTTCTTGGACTTGAGGATGGCCTTGAGACCGTGGAAGGTCTCGGTTGCGGCCCGCAATGCCTCCGAGAAGGTCGGTAACCCGATCGGGAGGATCATGAACTCCTGGATGTCCACGTTGTTGTCGGCGTGCTGGCCGCCGTTCATGATGTTGAACATCGGCACCGGCAGCACATAGCTGTCCGCGCTCTCGAGCCGCCGGTACAGGGGTACGCCTTCTTCAGCGGACATCGCTCGGGCCACGGCAATCGAGACTCCGAGAATGGCGTTCGCTCCCAGGCGGCCCTTGTTCGCGGTCCCGTCGAGGCGGATCATCATCTCGTCGACGTTTCGTTGGTCGCTGGCCTCGACTCCCTGCAGGGCAAGCAGGATTTCCGTGTTGACGTTCGCAACCGCGTTGCGGACGCCTTTGCCGAGGTACCGGGATGGGTCACCGTCCCGCAACTCGACCGCTTCGTTGATTCCGGTCGAAGCACCGGACGGCACGCGGGCAGTCCCCGTCGCACCCGATGCCAGGCACACGTCCACCTGGACGGTGGGATTTCCCCGGGAATCGAGGATCTCTAGGGCATGCAGGCTGGTTATCGCAGACATTGGTCAGGGCTCGGTTAGGGTGGGGGCTCGGCCGGCAAGGCGAGCCGGGCGAGAGGGATTGGGACGAGGCAGCCCCCGATGCCTCAGGCCCCAGCCTATCATGTGTGCCGGGGCCGGGCGGCATGGTCTCGCAAGGCTCCCGGCGGAGACGAGTCATGCCCTACCCGTCCCGGCAAGGCTTGGCAGGTGCCGACATCTATCAGGAATGTCGCCGTCCGGATTAGGCTCCCTGAAGTGGCGTTCCCGCAGGTGCGCACGGCCGGCAATGCTTCTCGAAGCACCGTCGAATGTTCGATTTCATTCATTTCGCCCCGACTCGACAAACTGCCAAAATGTTCGGTAGCATTAGTTTTCCATGAGCGAACACTTTCGGCCAAGTCGTGGTAGGCCCCGTCGCGTCGCGATCTACCAGCAGCTCGAGATCCAGATCCTGGAGCTGAGGGAGCGCATGGGCGGCCTGCCGAGTCCCGTCGAGGCCGAGGGTATCTGGCGCGACATCTGGTACGAGGAGGCTCATCACTCGACTGCCATCGAGGGCAATACCTTGGTCCTGAAGCAGGTCGAGAGGCTCCTCGACGAAGGGAAGGCGGTAGGCAACAAGGACCTCAGCGAGTACATGGAGGTTCGCGGCTACGCCGATGCGGCGGACTGGATCTACCGTCAGGCGATCAGCCCTGCGGGCCTGGCAAGTCCTGGGAGGGTTCTGACGCTGGAGGAAGTGCGACGGGTGCACCACAAGGCCTTGTCGCCAGTCTGGCAGGTGGCACCGCATCCAAGCGCGACTGCACGCGAAGCACCGGGCAACTTCCGCGAACATGAGATCCATTCGTTCCCTCGGGGCATGACGCCGGTGTCATGGCCTTTGGTCCCTGCGGAGATGACGGCGTGGGTTGACCGGGTGAATGCCCTTGACGCAGTGGACACTAGGTTCCCCGAGGCCCTGGCGGAGACTCACTGCCGGTTCGAGCAGATTCATCCCTTTCTGGACGGCAACGGCAGGGCCGGACGCCTAGTTCTCAACCTGGTTCTGGTCCGCCTCGGCTATCCGCCGGCGATTATCCTCAAGCGCGACCGAAGCAGGTACCTTCACGCATTGCGCCGTGCGGATGCGGGTGAACCCAGCCTTCTCGGAGAGATGCTGGCACGCGCGGTTCTCAGCAGTCTTCATCGGTTCGTCATTCCGGCTGTGGCCGGCCCCGCCAGGCTCGTGCCGCTGGCAGCCCTGGAGATGCCCGGCATCAAGGCTCCGGCGTTGCGTGCCGCGGCCGAGCGGGGCCGCCTCAAAGCCACCAGAGGGCCTGACGGCCACTGGCGCAGCTCGCGCCGCTGGGTCGAAGAGTACTTGGCGAGCCGCTATCGGCGGGCATGACCTGCCGGCCGGGGCTGGGCGCGCGAGGCTCCATGTCTCGCCGCTTGGCCCGCGCGAGCCGGAATCCAGCGATCTGTTCCGTCGGTGCCGGTCGCGGTTTCACAGCCGTTGCCTTCCGACCTATTGCAACGACACCGGATCAATTGCTGCCGCGGATGCCGAGTGCCTCGGGACGGCTCGGATGCGAGCGGACAGCGCCGGGGCCTCGTCCCTGTAACCCGTGCACGTGAACTGTGCGCCACGGCTGCAAGACGACTCCCGGCGCGATCAGCAAGGCCCAGCGGAAGCGCCACTGATACCATCAAATCGTGGCTTTCGTCCCTGTCGAGGAGGCACTTGAGGAACTCCGCGGAGGGCGCATGATCGTCGTGGTCGACGATGCCGACCGCGAGAACGAGGGGGATTTGACCCTCTGTGCAGAGCACGCCACTCCTGAAGCGATCAACTTCATGGCCACGCACGGTCGTGGCTTGATCTGCCTCGCGCTGACCGAGCAGCGCCTCGACCATCTCAATATCCCGTTGGTCTCCCAGCGGAACACTTCCATATTCGGCACGGCCTTCAGCGAGCCCATCGACGCCGCCCATGGGGTGACAACCGGCATATCCGCTGCGGACCGATCGCGCACAATCCAAGTCGCCATCGATCCGGCCTCGCGAGCATCGGACCTTGCTCGTCCGGGGCATGTTCAGACGCTCCGCGCGCGGAAGGGCGGCGTTCTTGTCAGAGCGGGCCAAACCGAAGCAGCCGTTGACCTGGCAAGGCTAGCCGGGATGATTCCCGCTGGCGTGATTTGCGAAATCATGAAGGACGACGGCACGATGGCGCGCGTGCCCGACCTGCTGGACTTTTGCCAGGCGCATCAGCTGAAGATGCTCACTGTCGCCAGCCTGATCCGCTTCAGGCTGGAGCACGAGACGTTCGTCCAGCGCGCAGGGGAGGGATCCGTCTCCACTGAATTCGGCGATTACCGCGTGGTCGCCTACAGGACCGACCTGGACAGCGAGGTGCATTTGGCGCTTGTCATGGGGGATGTCGCGGGGGACGATCCGATCATGGTGCGCATGCACTCTCACGATGTGTTCGGGGATGTCTTCGGTGCCGTCGCGAATCCCAGCTACCGTTACGTGCACGATTCTTTGCGCATGATTGCCGAGGAGGGCAGGGGGGCCTTGGTCTATCTCCATCAAGGTGCGCTGGGCTTCGTCCTCGAGGAGGGTCCTGGCGGAGCCGGGACGATCAGGCCGCATCCGCAGCTGGACAGAAGAAAGGGAGGCGGCTCCGGGTCCCGGCTGCAGTACCGGGTCGGGCTGGGAGCGCAGATCCTCAAGGATCTAGGCTTGAAGAAGATCCGCCTTCTGACGAACCGTCCGCGGCGGGTCGCCGGGCTGGAAGGCTTCGGTATCGAGATCGCGGAGCAACTGCCGATACGAGCGCCCGTCCCGGTGCAGCAGCCGGCCCGCTAGCGGGCGGCCGAACCGATCGGCCCGGCTAGGTCGCCCGGAAGCCCGCTGGCCCTCAGGGACTCCCGCTCCCGCTCGGCGATGCGCTTGTGCAATTCGCGCTCGCGCTTCGCTTCCTGGCTCTTGCCGAGCCGCTGGTATACGCGAGCCAGCCTGTAGTGGGGCTTGGACGAGTCCGGATTGAGGGTCGCGGCGCGCTGGAGGTGCTTCTCTGCCGCGGCGAACTCGCGCTTTCCTTCGAGGAGCACGCCGAGCTCGTAATGCGATTCCCAGAAGTCCTCCCGGCGATCGATCGACTCCTGGAACAAGGCCTCCGCTTCGGCCAGCGCCTGCGCATCATTCCTGGCACCGGGTCTGGCCAGCAGCGCCTGACCGTACAGCAACGGCCCGAAATGGCTCGTCCGTTCCTGTTCGTGGTACGCCCGCAACCGCTCCTCCACGTCATCGATCCGGCCGCCGGCGTGCTGGAGGAGCCGCCCGAGGAAGGCATGGGGTTGCTCGAGTCCTGGTGCAAGCTCTGCGGCCCGGAGGAAGCGGTCGACGGCCTCTGCAAACTTGCGCTGCCCGTACGCGGCGATGCCCAGCCCGATCTCGATGGCCGCGCTCTTGTCGAAGTACCGCCTGCCGCCCAGGAACGCCTCTGCGGCTGAGTCGAAGTCCTGGTTTCGCAGGTGGAAATAGCCTAGGTCGTAGTGCAGGGATTCCTCGTAGGGATTCGATTGCACTGCAAGCTCCAAGTGACGCAGTCCGTCCTCCATCTGGCCGGCCATTGTGTAGGCCTTTCCGAGTACGTTGTGCATCGCCGCCGAGCTGCCCGATGCGTCCTCCAGGGCAGCCTTGCCGACAGATGCGGCCTTGAGGGGCATGCCGGCTTGCAGGTAAAGGGAAACCGTGCGCACGTAGGCTTCCTGGTCGCCCATCTCGCCGCCGGCGAACCTCTCCTCCCATCTGGCGGCTTCGGCCAGGTCCCCAAACTCGGTGTAGAACATCGCCAGCGCATGCTGGATCAGGGGGTTGTCACTGCCGAGGCGGGCGGCCTCGGACGCATGCCTGGAGGCCTGCATCCGCAGGTTCAAGGTTCCGTAGACTTGCGCCAGCCCGATCCACGCCCTTGCGTCCTGGGGCGATTCTTCGATCGCCCGCTCCAGGAGTTCCTGGGCCTGAGGAATGTCGCGGGATTGCAGCGCCATCAGGCCGTGGCGGACCAGTTCCGAGGAGCGCTCCAGCTGCAGGGCCTCGAGTGCGTCGGGGGCTCCGAGCGACAGTCCTAGGAGAGTCGCCGCCGCCAATCCCGCATGCGTCCGGGCCACTGTCTTCAATATAGGCGAGACCCGCTGTGAAGCGGTTCGCTCCCACGCCTTCCTGGCCTGCTTCGGTACACTGCTCTCGATGACCCGGCTGAGCCTGCCGTTCCTCTGCGCCTGCCTGCTCCTGACTGGATGCTCTTCGGTCCCAGTTAGCGACCGTCCGAACATTCTCTTCGCGATCTGGGACGACGTGTCCTACCCGCACGTTTCGGCTGCGGGCTCGACGATGGTTACGACGCCAGGGTTCGACCGGGTGGCGTCCGAAGGCGTTTGGTTCCGGAACGCCTATGCTCCCGCGCCCGGCTGCAGCCCCACGCGTGCCGCGTTCCTGACGGGCCGGCACATCTGGATGATCGAGCAGGCCGGAACGCACGCGAGTTCCTTCCCGGCCAAGTACGTCTCGTACCAGGACCTGCTGGAGGACGCCGGGTACGCCATCGGCTATACCGGCAAGCCGTGGGGGCCCGGACGCTGGGAACGGTCCGGTAGGACGCGGAATCCTGCCGGGCCGCCCTTCATGAAGCGAACGCTCGAGCCCCCCTACCAAGGCATACGGGACTGGGACTACGCGGGCAACTTCGAGGACTTCTACGAAAGCAAGCCCGAGGGCCAGCCCTTCAGCTTCTGGGTCGGTGGCAGTGAAGCCCACCGGGTGTTCGAGCGGGGGTCTTGGAGGGCTGCGGGCAAGAGCCTCGAGGATGCCGAGGTTCCGCCGTTCCTGCCTGACACCCCGGAAGTCCGCGAGGACCTGCTCGATTACGCCGTCGAGATCGAGTGGTTCGATGCTCATGTCGGCCGGATCCTTGACTATCTGGAATCCAAGGGTGAGCTCGACAACACCCTGGTGATCTTCACCTCTGACAACGGAATGGCATTCCCCCGCGCGAAAGCCAACCTCTACGACTACGGCATCCACATGCCTCTGGCGGTTCGATGGGCCGGGCCGGGCCGGGCGGGACGGACGGTCGAGGACATTGTCCAGTTCGTCGACCTGACTGCTACGATCCTGGATCTGGCCGGGGTCTCGCATCCCGGAGGCGAGTCCGCCTTGGCTGGGCGGAGCATTCGAGGGATTCTTGAGTCACAGAACGACGGCCTGGTCGACTCCACCCGCACCCGGGCGTTCTCGGGACGGGAGCGGCACTCGTCCTCCCGCTGGAACAACCTGACGTACCCGCAAAGGTCGATGCGGACTCCGCAGCATCTCTACATTCGGAACTTCAAGCCTCAGCGCTGGCCCGCAGGGGACCCTCAGAAGTACCTTCCGGACGGAAGCCTCGAGGAGATGCACCTTTCCTACCACGACATCGATGCCTCGCCGACGCTGACGCTGCTCGTGGAAGGACACGACGACGAGGGGATTCGGCAGTACCTGGACTGGTCTGTCGGCAAGCGCCCGGCGGAGGAACTGTTCGATCTCGAGGCCGATCCGGGGTGCTTGAATAATCTCGCGTCGCAGGACGATCATGCCGCACTGCTCGTCGAGTTTCGCGAAGAGCTCGATGCCTATCTCGAAGAGACGGGGGACCCGCGAGCCGGAGGCAACGGGGAGATTTGGGACGATTACATCCGCTACTCGGCGATCCGGCTGTTTCCGAGGCCTCCGGACGCAGGACCGGACTACTAGGTCCCCTCTCCTCCGCCGAAGGGATTGCATCGTCGGCCCGGGTGCGCGACGGCTGGGCTGTCTGGCGGATCACCGGGCCAATCCGACGCTGGGGCGGGAACAACTGGCACACCCCGCCACTCGGGCTACAGTCTGCTCCCACCAGGCTCAGTGGTCTTGTCGTGTCGACTAAGACACCCGAACCGGCTACCGATCATGGACCCCATGGTTTCCAACAGCTGTTCTCACCCCATCGAGTCACAATCTAATCCTTGAACTGGCCCGCTGCGATTCGAATGCGACCCGTGAGGCGACCAGAGTTTGCTAGTGTCGTTCAGGGATTCGTGATGGTTGCGCTGAGTCCGGGACGGGTTCAAGCCGCACTGACCCTCCGGTGCGGTCGGCGCAGTTCTCTGTACGCCGGAGTGCCTTCGGTCGTACGAGCGCTGGAGTGCAATTGGGTTGGGCTCTTCGGACGCCTGCCAATCCAACCACCGCGGAGTAGTCACGGCGGGCTCGTCACGATGTTTCCTGCGGTTCGAAGTTTCTCCGGTTGGGGTAGAAATCTTGCGAGAGTTCCTAGAGTAAATGTTGATCTCTCGGTGCGATGGGTTCGATGGTGGGTGTCCAAGAGTGTGATTTGGTCAGTTGGGCATGAAGGCATTTGAGTTCGATCAAAACCTTATCGATAGCTACAGTGATTTCTCTCGATCATTCAGCAAGATCAGAGCGGATGACCTAAAGGAAGGAATTGAACGCAAGTATCAGGAAGGCCACTTTTGGCCAGATGCACTCGTATCCCTGAATCCTCTATATGAAAAAGGACCGTCCGCAGAGGAACTGGTCGCATCCGGTGATATATGTGCTGAAACATGTCAGGTCTTCCAACTCGGAGGTAAGCCTATACGCTTCCACCGGCATCAAGGCCAAGCGATAGCTAAAGCGTGTGGGAACCAGAGTTTCGTAGTAACAACGGGAACCGGTTCGGGGAAGTCGCTCTGCTTCTTCGTCCCGATCGTCGATGCCATCATTCGGTCGAGGAAAGCTGGGGAGGGAAATGGGACAAGAGCGATCATCATCTACCCGATGAATGCGCTCGCGAACAGCCAACTCAACGAAATCAATAAGTTCATCGAGAAGTCCGGTGTATCTTCGAATCTTCGTCCCGTTGTCCGACGATACACGGGGCAAGAGCGAAATGAAGAGCGCGAGCGAATCGCCTCGAATCCGCCCGATATACTGTTGACCAACTTCATGATGGCAGAACTGCTCCTGACGAGGCAGAATCCCATTGATTCGCGGGTCATTGCGAATGCCAAGGACTTGCAATTCATCGTTCTCGATGAACTCCATACCTACAGAGGGCGCCAGGGGGCCGATGTAGCTGTCTTGGTCCGGCGACTTCGCGATCGTTGTGCGCGCGACAAGGCTCCCATCTGCATCGGAACGTCGGCGACGATGGCCAGCGAGGGAAGCGATTCCGACCGTGCGCGGGCGGTCGCAAGGGTGGCGTCACGCCTGTTCGGAACCCCGGTTGGGCCAGATGCGGTGATCGACGAATCCTTGCGTCGCGCGACCGCCAACCACCTGACGGTTGACGATGTGAAGGACCAGCTTCCGGCCATTGTCGCTGGCGATCTCCCTAGGCGCCTCTCCGACTCCGACCTTCGCGAACATGCGCTTGCAGTTTGGGTGGAGCTAGCCGTCGGGCTTGATGATGGACAGATACTGAAGCGGCGACCACCCATGTCAGTCGCCCGAGCTGCCGAGGCCCTGGCGAGTGTCAGCGGAGCAGCCCCTGACCGCTGCCAAACTGTCCTTGAGCAGTTTCTGACACAGGTCAGCCTGCCTGAGACGGAACGAGGCGGCTCCGGGGAGAATGCGTTTCTTGCGTTCAAGCTCCACCGGTTCGTTGCGGGGGCAGGGGACGTTTTCGTAACCCTGCAGTCAAGGCCGCGAACAGTACTTCTGGACGGCCAGCTAGAGGACCCCAGTGCCCCGGGAACGCGTCTCTATCCGGTTCGATTCTGTCGCGAGTGTGGCCAGGAATACTACGTGGTGAACAGAGTCGCGACCGCGGACGGATTCTGTTTGCTGCCTCGAAGCATTGACGAAACGCCGAACAACGATGAAAACGATGCGGAGGTTGCGGGCTACCTGACGCCTGATGGGGTTGGAGAGTTTGCGCTCCGGTTCGACGGAAGCATCGACACTGTGCCCGAGGACTGGACGGAAGTCTCCAGAGGCGTGACCAGGATTCGAAGCCACCGAAGAAGGCATATACCCGAAGAATTGCGAGTTGCTCGGGATGGCTCGGTCTCCGACAGTGGCGAAGCCTTCTGGTTCATTCCGGGTAAATTCCGTTTCTGCTTGGCCTGCATTGACGCTCCGCACGCTGCGACACGAGAACGGACCAAGCTAGCCGGGCTGACATCGGAGGGCCGAAGTTCCGCCAGCACCCTCTTCGTCTCGAGTGCCCTCCAGTGGCTGAACCGCCCAGAGAGCGAGGTTCCGGATGACAAGCGCAAGCTGCTCGGGTTCATTGACAACCGACAAGATGCTGCGCTCCAAGCTGGACACTTCAACGACTTTGTGTTCGTCACACTGCTCCGCGGGGCGATGCTGCAAGCCGTACTCCGGGCTGGCGAGCACGGCTTGGCCGACGAAGAATTCGGTTACCGCGTGCAGCGGGCGCTCGGGTTCACAGACTCGAACAAAGACCTTCGCAGGCACTGGATGCTGAATCCAGATAATGGACCGGTCATTCGCAGCGACGCTGAACGTGCTCTGGCCAAAGTGCTCTCGTACCGGATCTGGTCGGATCTACGTCGTGGTTGGCGATTCACCAATCCGAGCCTGGCTGACCTTAGGTTGATCGAACCGCACTTCGTCGGCCTCGACGACATTGCGGGGGATCAGCAAAGGCTGGAGCGCGTCCTTCCCGCCCTCGGCACCCTCGACCGGACTGGGCGTAAGTCTGTGATCGGTAAAGTCCTTAAGTTCATGCTCGAGGGCTTGGCTGTTGGTACCGAAGCGCTCGATCCTGCCATCCTCGACATGGTTGGGCAGAAGTCAAGGACATTGCTGCGCAGTCCATGGGGCATCGACGGGCAGGAAGCACTCCGGCCACATACCAAGCTCTGCTTGACGGCGCCCGGAAAGAGGGAAGTCAGTCTTGGTGAAGAGAGGCTGATCCTGCGTGCAGGCCCGCGTTCGCGTTTGGGACGCTCCTTGAATCGTCGGGAAGTGATAAGCCAGAAGCTCTCTCAGGAAGAGTATCTGGCGTTCCTCCAGAGGCTGCTGAATGTACTGGGCGAAGACGGGCTGATTAGTCCGGTTTCGGGCGACCGGAATCTCCAAGGGTGGCGCCTCTCGCCGTCTGCTGTCCGTCTCGTTGGGGGAGATGCCGCCCTGAGCGAGCACGCCCACGGAAACACCTACTTCCATGGTCTGTACACTCGAATCGGCGATGAGCTAGGGGCTAGTGTCTGCTCGCTCTTCGGGATGGAGAGCCGGGAGCATACGGCCCAAGTCACTGTCCGACAGCGGGAATGGCGCGAATGGCGCTTCCGCTACGAGCAGGACGATCGCCAGCGGCTTGCGGAATCCGAAGCGCAGATCACTGCCAGCGGGGAGTCCGGGAATCTGCTACCTGCCCTGTTCTGCACTCCCACGATGGAGTTGGGAGTCGATATTTCGGCCCTGAATGCAGTCTACCTACGCAACGTCCCGCCGACACCGGCGAGCTACGCGCAACGCGCGGGTCGTTCGGGTCGGTCGGGACAGTCGGCCGCCATCCTGACCTATTGCGCAGCCCAGTCCCCGCATGACCAATACTACTTCGAGAGGCGCATCGAGATGGTGGCCGGCGCTGTGCGCCCGCCCGCTCTTGACATCACCAATGAGAGTCTTGTGACCTCTCACCTCCATGCAGTCTGGCTTGCCGAGACCGGACTCGACCTCGCGCCGAAGATCCCCGATATCCTAGACCTCAATCAGGAAGCGTACCCCCTTCAAGGAGCCGTTGCCGAGGCTGTCACTAAACCCGGTCTAACCGAAAGGGCCCAGGAGTCAATGAGTCGGATACTGTATCAGATTCTCGATTCTCTCGAGAGTGGGATCCCCGCTTGGATGGACGATCCGGAGCAGTTCGTCGCCACTGTAGCCGAAGGCGCGCCGGAACAGTTTGACCGTGCCTTCGAGAGGTGGCGCCAACTCTATGGCGCTGCCCACACACAACTTAGTGAAGCCAACCAAGAGTCAGAGAGGCCGGGGCTCTCGGATAAAGAACGTCGACGGGTGAGGGCCAGACAGGCGCAGGCTTCCGATCAGATCGAGATCTTGGAGCAAGGCAGGGAGACAGGCGGATCTGACTTCTACTCGTACCGTTACCTTGCTACCGAGGGTTTCCTGCCCGGTTACAACTTCCCTCGTTTACCTCTCTATGCGTTCATTCCCGGCTCAAGAGGACCTAGCCTCTCCAAGCATGGCACTTACCTGCAGCGCGCGCGGTTCCTTGCCATCTCCGAGTTCGGGCCCCGCAGTCTCATCTATCACGAGGGCCGGGCGTTTCGCGTCGTGAGGGCGAAGCTGCCGCCGGAGGTTCGCACTCGAGACGGCCAGGAACTCTCGACGCGGGATCTGGTGATCTGTCCGAATTGCGGTGCCTCCCACAGTGACGAGGTCGAGAGGTGCCACGGTTGCGCATCCTCAATGAGCAACGCAGTTCGGGTCAAGCGGACGCTCAGGATCGACAACGTCGAAGCGGTGCCTGCTGAGCGCATCACCGTCAACGACGAGGAACGCGTTCGAATGGGCTTCGATATTCAGACTGTATTCGCATGGCCGGTGAAGCACGGCCACGGCGGCTTGGACGTCTCGGAGGCGGTATTCCGTGTCGACGACACGTCGATCATCACGCTCCAATACGCCAACAGCGCAAGAATCAGCCGGATCAACAAGGGTTTGAAGCGGCGCAGCAACCGGAACGTGCTTGGATTCGTGATTGATCCGCGGACTGGTTACTGGGCCAAATCCGAGGACGAGGACCCAGAATCCGATGCTCCTCCCGACGAGGCGGCGCGGGTGCGGATCGTTCCCATCGTCGAGGATCGCAAGAACGCACTCCTGCTTCGATTCGAAACGCCTGGGCGCTACCATCCAAAAACCATCGCCACCGTCCAGCACGCCTTGGTGAGGGGCCTTACCGTAGTCTTCCAACTTGAGGAGGGGGAGATACTCGCCGAGCCCTTGCCCGATCGAGACAAGCGGCGCGCCATCCTCGCATATGAGGCCACCGAGGGGGGCGCGGGAGTCCTGAGCCGACTCATCGAAGACCCGGAAGCGCTGCGACGCGTCGCCCGACAGGCACTCGTTCTGATGCACCTGGACGGAGTTGCCGAAGCCGTCAGAGACGGCAGTACTGACCATCTCAGGGATCTACCGGACGCCCCGTGCGTCCGAGGGTGCTATCGTTGTTTGCTTTCCTACTACAACCAACCCGATCACGAGAACATCGATCGCACTAGTGAGCAAGTGAGACAACTCCTGGTAGACCTAGCGAGAGGGGATGTGGTCCCGACGAAGGTCTCCGCAGAGAACGGTGCTGCGGCCGGTTGGCGGGACATCATTGCCGAACACGGTCTGCCCTTGCCCGATGCCGAGCCCTTAACGCTCGGCGGGACCAGTTTTCCCTTCACGTGGCACCGACATTACGTAGCCGCTATGGTCGGTTCCATCCCGGATGTGGCGAGGACGGAAGCAGAAGATCGTGGATGGATGCTGTACGAACTTACAGATGGAGGGTCTGACGGCGTGCCGGCCGAGTTGATAGATGCCCTCCGAGAGTAACGTGGAGCCGATTGCCTTCACTCCCGGGGATCTCGTACGGGCGCGAGGGCGCGAGTGGGTCGCGGTGCCCTCGCATAGTGCCGACGTGCTCGCTCTTCGTCCCTTGTCGGGCAGCGAGAAAGACACCGTACTACTTGATCCGAGCCTCGAGATTGCGCCGGTTGAACCGGCTAGATTCGACTTGCCGGAGGACGCGAATCCGATCGTCCAGGCAAAGGCGGCCCTGCTCGCGGATGCGTTACGCCTAACGCTCCGGCGCGGAGCTGGTCCTTTCCGATGCGCCGCCCAGATCAGCTTCGAGCCGCGCATCTATCAGCTCGTGCCCCTGCTCATGGCGCTCCGCCTCAGAGTGCCACGCATTCTAATCGCAGACGACGTTGGTATCGGCAAGACTATTGAGGCGGGCTTGATCCTCCGGGAACTGATGGATCGAGGGGAGACGGACGCCTTCGCGGTGCTCTGCCCCCCGCACTTGGTCGAGCAATGGACCACTGAACTGAGGTCGCGTTTCAGCATTGACCCGGTAGCCGTGACTTCCGGGACCGCGGCCCGTTTGGAACGTGGCCTGCCCGTTGCGCAGTCGCTCTTCGAGGCGTATCCCCATACCGTGGTCAGCTTGGACTACATCAAGGCGGAAAGGCGACGCGAGGCATTCGCACAGGCGTGCCCCGACTTTGTCATCGTGGACGAGGCGCATTCGTGTGTGGGGACACACAGGGGCAAGCAGCAGCGATTCGCGCTACTACGGCGGCTCGCCAGTGATCCGGAACGTCGCATGATCATGCTGACGGCCACGCCGCACTCCGGAGATGCGGAAGCGTTCTCGCGCCTGCTCTCGCTCATCGACAACGAATTCGCCTCACCGGAGTTCGATGACGTGCGGTACCGCCAGCGCTTGGCGCGCCACTTCGTCCAGCGACGAAGAATCGATGTGACTTCAGGGGATTGGGGAGAGAGCCAGGCGTTCCCGAAACATGAGACCACGGAGGTCTCGTATACCCTCTCCCCGTTGTATCTCCAGTTTCAGGAGTCCGTCCTCGACTATTGCCTCGGCATCGTTGGCCAGATTGGGAGCGACCGGCACGAGCGACACCTAGCGTACTGGGGAACGCTCGCACTAATGCGCTGTGTCGGTTCCTCGCCCCGGGCGGCCCTTCGCGCCTTGCGAAACCGCATGGCCACAGAGGTGGGACGCGTCGAGTCCCAGATATATGACGAAGATGGTGACAACGAAGACGCCGTCGATGTCGAGCCAAGCGTAGCGTTCGAGGTTGATTCGTCGCTCCGGGAGCTGATTGAGTCGGCCGAGAGCCTCATAAGAGCACCTGACCCCAAGGTCGAGGAGCTGGTCAGAATCCTTGGACCGCTATTGAAGGAAGGGGCCAACCCGGTGGTCTTCTGCCGGTTCATCGCGACGGCCGAGCATGTTCGAGATGCGTTGCGCGAGCACTATCCGAGACTTCGCATCGAGTCCGTCACCGGGGTGCTCACCCCGGGTGAGCGGAGGGCTCGAGTGGAGGCCATGGCGGACGGGGGCGACGACGAAGTCCAGCGCATCCTAGTCGCCACCGACTGTCTCTCGGAGGGCATCAACCTCCAGCGGCTATTCGACACAGTGATTCACTACGACCTGTCATGGAACCCCACGAGACACCAACAGCGCGAAGGCCGGGTCGACCGGTTCGGCCAGCCAGCCAAGCTCGTTCGTTCGGTGATGATGTATTCGTCGGACAGCGCCATCGACGGAGCGGTCTTGAAGGTCATCCTCAAGAAGGCTGCAGCCATTCGAGAGGCAACTGGAGTGACGGTGCCGCTCCCCGAGGAACGAGGTCCCGTCACCGAGGCCCTGATGGCTGCGGTGATGCTGCTTCGAGGCGAAGGGAAGCAGATGGTGCTCGACCTTCGACTTGCTGACGGGTCTCGCCAAATGGACGTCCGGTGGCGGGATGCGCTGGAGAACGAGCAGCGCTCCAGGGCACGCTTTGCCCAGAATGCGATGAAGCC
This sequence comes from Bryobacterales bacterium, assembly GCA_965263255.1. GTDB lineage: Bacteria > Acidobacteriota > Terriglobia > Bryobacterales > UBA6623 > VXMF01. The sequence continues at coordinate 1,940,221 of CBDHHA010000008.1, read as the reverse complement.
ACAGGAAGTGGCTCCAGAATGGAAGCGGTCCGGATGCCTGCTGGGTTCACCGGAGGCTGCCCTGGGATTCGTGGAACGTGCGATGGCCGTGTACGGTGTCCCTCTTGAGTCGGCAGGGTCGGATCTTAAGGCACATCTACACGCCCTCGACCGGCCACTTCGGGAGCGCCTCGGCCAGTATGGGCTATCCGGTTCGATACGGCTTGCTCGCTCCGAACCCGCTCAAGCTGGTACATCGTTGCTGAGCAGGACCCATCCGCTGACGACCGCAGTCGCAGAGTCCATTGTCGAAGGGGCCCTCGACCCGGTGGCGATGTCAGGGCTAGAGATGGGCCGGTTAGGGGCATGGCCAACTCGCGCCGTCAGCAAGATGACAAGGGTCTTGCTGCTGAGGCTGCGCTTCAAGCTCGCCGTCCACTCTCGGAAGGAGCGCCTGCTGCTGGCGGAGGAGGCCGCTCTCATCGCTGTCGAGGGCTCCGGTATCGTCTCCTCGGGCGAAGCCGTACGGTCACTCCTCGATGCACCCGCTACCGGTGATCTTGCCCACATTGCTCGGCAGCGGATCATCGGGCAGGCCCTCGAGGCACTGCCGGATCTTCTTCGGGATACCGTACACGCATTCGTTCGGGAGCGGGCGAAGGCACTGGCGGACGACCACGCCAAGCTGCGGGTTGCGGCTGGATCGGTCCCTCGGGTGAGCGTTGACGGCATGCAGCCCCCAGATGCCATTGGCCTCTTCGTCCTCTTGCCGAGCGGGGACTGACTCGTGCCTCGCAGAGCTTCCAACGACTTAGCGGCTTGGCCATCGCTGTCACTTGAAGGCAACCTCATCGCACCGGCGATGGTTGCGAAGATTGACCGTTGCAAGGCGGGTGACCAGAGCGACGGCAGCTACGGCGTTCGCAAGGGCCTGACGATCAGGGAGGAGATTGCTCTCGCCTTCCGCGTTGGGCAGGCTCACTTCGACGCATTTCCCTTCGCGGACTCACCCACCGCGCAAGCCACCCGTCGCTTCGTGCGAGGGCTCCTGTCTGAGGCCCTAGGTTTCGCTGATCTTGGGGACGAGGTTGGAACGATTGCCGGACTGGATGGCTCGCGCGTCCCGGTTATCATCGTGCCGCCTTCGGAATCCATCGACAGGCGGAGTCCCACTCTATCCACGGATCGGCCTCGCTCGCCCGCCTTAGCGCTGCAAGACTACTTGAACCAGCACGAGCAGGCCCTTTGGGGGCTGGTGAGCAACGGGACGAAGCTGCGCCTGATGCGCGACAATGCTTCGCTCACCCGTCATGCCCACATCGAAGCCGATCTCGAGCAGATCTTCTCGACGGACGACATCGCTTCGTTCGCGGCACTCTGGCTGATCGTTCATCGATCCCGATTTGGTTCGGAGGATACTCCTGCTACCGACTGCGCGTTGGAACGCTGGCGGGAGGCAGGGGCTGTCGAGGGGGAGACTGCTCGGAACCGTCTTGCCATCCAAGTCGAGGCTGCGCTCCGCGTGCTTGGATCGGGCTTCATCGATGCGAACCCGGAGTTGGCCACGCGGCTTCACTCGTCCGACCTCTCGTTGACGGCCTGGTTCAACGAACTCCTGCGGCTGGTCTACCGACTGATCTTCCTTATGGTTGCCGAGGACCGGAACCTCCTGCATCCTCCAAGCTCCCGTGCCGGTGCCCGAACTCTCTATGCCGACGGTTACAGTCTCGGTGCTCTTCGGGAGCAGAGCGTGCGTAGATCGGCATGGGACGGACACCACGACCGCTACGAGGGCATGAAGGTGGTCTTTCGCGCATTGACCATCGGCGAGAACAGGCTCGCGCTGCCCGGACTCGGTGGGCTGTTCAGCGAGGTCCAACTTCCCAACCTGGCAGAAGCCCGAATTCGGAATTCTGCGTTCATGGAGGCCATTTACCGCTTGGCGTGGCTCTCCGATCAGGGGGGAAGGGTGCCGGTGAACTGGCGCGCTATGGAGACCGAGGAGCTTGGCTCGGTCTACGAGTCCCTGCTGGAGCTCCAGCCGCAGCTTGCAGATGGGGGCCGGCGTCTCGAATTCGCCTCCGACGTAGCCGAGCAGAAGGGGAATCAGCGGAAGACCACAGGCTCGTACTACACACCCGAGAGCCTTGTCCAAGCACTGCTGGACTCCGCGCTGGAGCCGGTGCTCGACCGCACCGAGGCGCGGGCTGATGATCGCGAGGCAGCGCTGCTCGACTTGAAGGTGATCGATCCCGCTTGCGGCTCCGGCCACTTCCTGCTGGCGGCGGCCAGGCGCATTGCGACCCGAGTTGCTCGGATACGGGCGGACGGGTCACCCTCCGCGGCGGATGTCCGGCATGCGCTCCGGGATGTTGCGAGTCGATGCATCCACGGCGTGGACCGCAACCCGATGGCGGTGGAACTGGCGAAGGTCGCTCTCTGGATCGAGACAGTCGATCCCGGACTGCCTCTCGGATTCTTCGACGCACAGATCCGGTGCGGCGACGCGCTGGTCGGCGTATTCGATCTGTCTGTGCTCGAGCAAGGAATACCCGATGACGCCTACAAGTCCCTGACCGGTGATGACGGGGCCGTCGCGGCCGCATGCCGGGGAGCCAATCGCGACACCAAGACCGGGCAGGCCCGCTTTGCATTCGAGACCGGAAAGGTGAAGCTGCCGGCCATGAGGCCGCTCGCAATCGGATTCGCGGGATTGCGCGACCTGCAGGAGGACACCGTCAAGCAAATCGACCAGAAGGTTCGCCAGTTCCAACAGCTGCGTCGGGGCAAGTCGTTCGAGCGCATGAAGGCGGCGGCTGACCTCTACGTCGCGGCGTTCCTCATGCCGAAGACAGGCGATGTTCAATCAAGCCAGCATGCCTATATGGTGCCGACCACAGAGGATGTCTGGAGCATCCTGGGCGGCGGTGGGTATCCGCGATCCATGCAGGGTGCCGTAAGAGTCATTCGGGAAGCGAGGGTATTCCACTGGCCGTTGGAATTCCCCGATGTCATGGCCCGAGGGGGATTCGACGTGGTCTTGGGCAATCCGCCGTGGGAGCGGATTAAGCTCCAGGAGAAGGAGTTCTTCGGTGCGCGCAGGCCGGAGATCGAGCAGGCTCGGAATAAGGCAGAGCGGGGACGTTTGATCCAAGCGCTGGCAACCGCACCTGAAGCCAGCGCCGATCAACGGCTGTACAAGGAGTTCGTTTCCGCGAAACGAGAGTCCGAAGCGGTCAGCGCCTTCGTACGCACCGCAGCCAAGGAAGGCGGGCGTTTCATACGGACTGGCCGAGGCGACATCAACACCTACGCACTCTTTGCGGAGCTCTTCTCTCAACTCTCCCGCGACCGCGCCGGACTGATCGTGCCTACGGGAATCGCCACCGATGCCACCACCGCGGACTTCTTCGCGGACTTGGTCACGGAGAGACGGCTGGCCCGGCTGGTGGACTTCGAGAACAGATCCAAGATCTTCCGGGCAATCGACAGCCGCATCAAATTCTGTCTTCTGACGCTCGGGCGGGACGAAGGTGTCGCTCGGTTCGCGTTCTTCCTGACCGAGCCGGGGCAGCTGGCGGAGCCCGCGAGGAACTTCACGCTGACTCCGGAGCAAATCGCGGCGATCAACCCCAACACCCGCACGGCCCCGGTCTTCCGGTCCCGCGCCGATGCGGACCTCACCGCGAAGATCTACGCGAATGCGCCCGTGCTGGTCGACCACACGAAGGGAGCGGCGGGCAATCCGTGGGGTGTCAAGTTTGCGCGCATGTTCGACATGTCCAACGACTCCGGGCTGTTCCGGACGGCGCTGCAGCTGGCGGAAGCGGGGTACGTGCGGGAAGGGACTGACTGGGTTCGCGAGGGTGCTGAGCGCGCCACGGAGGGCTCGGCAAGCTCGGGCTCCTTAGCTGATGGCCTGCTTCTGGGCGTTGCCAAGCCACTCGCAGAGCGCTACGTGCCGCTCTACGAGGCGAAGATGATCCATCAGTTCGATCATCGCTGGGCGAGCTATGACGAGGAGGGCAAGAAGACGGCTAACGTCGAACTGACCGACAAGCAGGATCCAACGTTCGAACCAGCCCCCCGCTACTGGGTGCCGGTAGAAGAAGTCAACGAGCGACTGGCTGCCTTGGGTTGGTCGCGTCGCTGGCTGATGGGTTGGCGCGACATTACGAATGCGACAAACGAGCGAACGGTCATCTCAACGGTGTTTCCGAGGGTTGCGGTGGGAAACAAGATTGTATTGATATTGCCCGAGCCGAGTCGCCTTCCAGAGCTAATCTCCTCAATATGTGCGAATATGTGCTCACTCATACTCGACTACTCTGCAAGAAACAAACTCGGCGGAACTACCATAAACTATTTCATATTACGGCAATTTCCACTATTTACACCAAGCTTCTATCGTGATAATCGGCTCAACTTTGTTCGTCCTCGACTCTGTGAACTCATCTACACATCACACGAAATGGCTCCATTTGCGCGTGATCTTGGCTACAAGGGTCCTCCATTCCCATGGCGTAACGATCAGCGTAGACAACTCCGTGCTGAACTAGATTGCTTCTATGCACGCGCCTACGGACTGACGCGAGATGAACTACGTTACACGTTAGACCCGTCTGAAGTGCGTGGAACCGATTACCCATCGGAGACTTTTCGCATCCTTAGGGACAGAGAGATTCGTCAGATCGGCGAGTATCGTACCCGACGTCTCATCCTTTCTGTGTGGGATAAGATGGAGAGCACTGGCCAGTTCGAGGAGCTGGGTCTGTGATCGAAGCGCCACAAGGATTCGTCGTTCGGGAAGAATGCAAGAAGGCCGCCTCACAAAACGGTTACCGCCGATCGATGGGTGAAACCAATGGCTGGGCTCGATACGGCTCGACCACGGCACGAGGCACCATTTACTTAGCCGGAACAGGGGCAGCCGGACCCTGGCTACTGGCCCTTGACCATGGCGGCGTGGTTCAAGAACTAAGAATCTCTCCTGCCGAGGTGTCGGGACCCGGCCTGCGACGCTATTCATTCCCAACCCTCGGTGATCTCTATCGGGTGTTGACGAGAGTCTATGCCCTGGGATGTACTCTTCCGGATCGCCCGCTTGAAGATTTTCTCGCAGCGACTAAACAGTTGCCGAGGACCACCGAAGCTGAGCGCTTGGTCATCCAGCGAGTAGGACAAGACATTTTTCGAGAAAGGCTTATGACCTATTGGCAAGGGCGCTGCCCGTTGACGGGAATCACAGACCCACCGCTACTCCGCGCATCCCATATTATCCCTTGGGCCGATTGCCTCGAAGACGATGAACGCCTCAATATTCACAATGGATTGCTATTATCTGCACTCTGGGACGTCGCCTTCGACAAGGGGTTAGTCACGTTTAATGATGACGGCTGCCCTGAGTATTCACCAATCCTAGGTGCGGAAGCAAGATCACAAATGCGTTTCACTTGCCCGATTCCGTTGAATGACGAACATCGCCGCAGACTCACGTACCATCGCGAGAGAATCTTCAGTCTAGAGCCGAAATAGAGAATTTTTTCTACACATGAGAGTTCAAGCCGTTCAGTAGGTGTTATTCTTGCACAGGTGACCCATTAAAACCACCGCCTCGATGCTCTGCTGGTTGGCTGGGATCTGTTGGCAGCATCACCCTTCCGTACCTGTAAGAGAAATACGCAAAAGCTATCGTAGCGACCACGCATGCAACTAATACTGCGTATTGAAAATCATCATGGCTCGGCTGTGCTAGGACGAAGCCCAAAATAGTCGATGATAGTGCCAAGAAAACCTCAAAGAAGACCCTGAAAATATTTGACACAGCATGATGATCACCTCGCACTAGGGGAACAATAATTTTTGGAGGTGCAACGAATTCAGCGTCAACTTTAACTCTCGTCATATGCTAAACATTCCCTCCCAGATAAAACGATATCGTTACATGCCGAATCTTCTCAGCTTTGCCAGTCGTATTGACCATGAAAAGAAGAAATAATTGACGACCATTATAGGAGCCCACTGCATGTGGTTTTGCAAGAGTGCCCCCCAATGGGTTGTTCCAATTATACAATGTGATCCGCAGCTCTTTCTCGTCAATCGCTTCCCATTGTATGTCCGTGTCTTTGGTTGCATTCTCTACAAAGTTGAAACAAAATCGAACCGGATCTAGATCACCCAGCGCAATCACCGTCTCTCCATTTCCGGAAATGAGGAAGCTCTTGCTTTCCAGAATCTCCATGCTTTGGGTTGTAATCTTCATTATTCTTTAGAGGGTTGTCTGCGAATAGTGAGCAGAGGCCGGACTACAATTATCAGAAGCCTCGGCTGCGAGCCCGGTTCGCAAAGCGACCGGTTCCCGGTGCACGCGAAGCCCGCCGGACAACCGTTGGTGCGATTTCCAAAGTGGCTCCCCTCAAGTCCAGTATAGCAGGCGCACGGCAAGCCTGAGTACAGGCCAGATGAGGTCGCCGAAGAAGTACCACGCGAGGACTAGTCCCAGGATTCCGAAGGCTTGGTCGCGGGTGAGGTCGAACCACCGCCTCGCCAACCCTTCCCGCATTAGCAGCCCAATGGCGGTATGGCCGTCCAGCGGTGGCACCGGTAGTAGGTTGAAGGTCATCAGCAGCACGTTCTGCGTGAACAGGATGCTCAGAAACTGTGCGATCGGGGCTAGGTCGCCTGATCCCTCGACGACCCTGAAGAACGTTACGGACGCCGGCACCGAAAACGCCTCCGTTGCGATGCCGACATTGATCAACGCAGCCGCTGTGAACGCCAGGGCCAAGTTTGCCCCTGGCCCAGCTAGCGCCATCCAACCTGCACGGTGGGGGTGCCGGTGCTCCCAGAGCTTGCTATAGGGCGCGGAGGCCCAGCCTAGCATCCAGTTGTTCAGGGCAAACGTGAGCAGCGGGACGGCGATCGTGCCGAGGGGCTCCCGGCGCATGTGCGGCACAGGGTTGAGTGAGACCTGGCCAGCGCTCGCCGCTGTGTCGTCCCCGCCCCGCAATGCCGCCCAGGCGTGGGCTGCCTCGTGGCACGTGAGCGACAGCAGGAACGCTACGTACCACAGGCCCCCAAGGGCCATTAGTTGGGGGTCCACGGCGAACTAGTAGTTTAGCCCGACGTTCCGCGCATGCCGGGAGATCCTCGGCACAGTGCGATACATCGGTGGCCACGAGCAAACGTTGAGGTTCGGCGGAGCGCTCGCCGGATGGTCAGGGCTTCCGAGTCTCGGACTCCCGGTAGGCTTCCATATCCCCCGGCAGGCCGTCGATCCGCGCTTCGATTCCATCCATGCGCTTGGTGGCCCGATCTTCCATCCGATCCATGCGCTTGGTCAGCCGATCCTCTAGCCGGGTATTGATTGCCCATACAGCGCCGAGGATTGCAATCACCATCACAGCGAGAACGGTCACGGCCGTGCCGGTCGAGACGATTTCGACGCTCTTGTCCATAGCCTCAGGTTCCCCGGACTTCACTATAGGTCGCGCCCTTCCGGATGGGGCCGCAGCGTTGGCCGTCCCATGGGGAATCCGCAGCGTTCGAGCGATCCGGGCTAGTTCGGCTATGGCCGCCTCGGCTCTTGCCAGTACCCCGGTTCGGTCCGTCTCGTAAGGACCCGCTTTGTCGGGCTTCAGCGATTCCAGATCTTCCCGCCACGTCCGCCGCTCTTGGCGGGACACTTCCGAGACTCTGGGCAGCGACTGCTCCGGGCCCGGTTTCCCTTCCGACTCTCCGGGTCTCCGTGAGTCCAATACCATCGCGCCGATCGTAACGGACAGGCGGAATCCCTGCGTTTCGGGTGAATCAGGATGGGAGATGACGATTCCCCGTAATTCTCTTGCGAAGTCAGAGGCTACCTTCGCAGATGATCCCTATCCCTACGTCACTACTGCAATGGTCCGCAGCCATACCGCAAGCCTCCCAGGAATCTGACCGAGTCCACTGCCGTGGGGGGACTTGCGGAATGCAACCGGGATTGATCGGCTTGCGGTCCACAGCTCGGCATGTGCGATCAGCGCGACCGTCCGGCGTCCCGGATCCGGACGAGATCGGCAAGCAGCTCGCCCTTCTTGTCCGGTCTGGCGCCTACGAGGTTTCTCCGTTCGCTCGGATCTTCAGACAGGAGGTACAGCTGCATCGGACCGTCCTCTCCCGGCTGCACGACGGCACCTCGCGGAGTCGAGAATCCGCCGCTTCCGTCGCCTAGGATGAGCTTCCAGTCACCCTTCCTGATAGCGAAGAGACCCCTCTGACTGTGATGGACCGTGAGCTGTCGGCCGTACTGACCCTTTCCCAAGAGCAGAGGCGCCAGGCTGAAGCTGTCCTCCCCGGACTCGGCGGGCATTTCAAAGCCTACGATCTCGCTGATCGTCGCGAAGACATCGGTCACGCAGATGGTCTCGCCACTCACGGAGGCAGGCCGAACCCTCCCGTCCCATCGAACGATGAACGGTACCCGGTGGCCGGCCTCCCAAGCGTCGGCCTTCAGGCCCCGCCAGGGGGCGTTCGGAACATGCGAGTACAGTTCCGTCACCGTGTTCGTGGCCCCGAACGAGCCGATCCCGCTCCGGGCGGGCGAGCCGTTATCGGAAGTGAACACGACGATCGTATTCTCGATCGCCCCGGTCCGCTCCAGCACGCCGACCATCCTGCCTAGGATTGCGTCCATCTGGTGCACCCAATCGCCGTACGGACCGGCCTTGCTCTTACCGCGATTCTGGGCGTTCGGAACGATCGGCGTGTGCGGCCCGAGCAGCGGCATGTAAAGGAAGAACGGCACCTCCGGGTTGGAAGCCCGCTCGGTCAGCCACTCTACGGCCCGCGCCGTGATCGTCGGCTGCGCGGCCCACAAGTCCCAGCCCGGAATCATGGGTCCCACACGCTGGCCCTTGTTGACCGGCATGCGGTCCGTAGGGTCGCCCAGGACGCGATCATTCTCGATGAATGCGTAAGGCGGGAAGTTCGGTACGTCGTCGCCGAAATAGTAATCGAACCCGCGCTCGGTCGGCCCCGCCCGGACCGGCCTCGAGAAGTCGACCCGCAGGCCGTAGGACTCGTAGTCACGGCCAACGTTGACCCCGTCGAGTTCTTCGGAAAGGTAGCCCCCGCCTCGGACGGGCCAGTCCCAGCCCAGATGCCACTTGCCGATGCATGCGGTTGCGTACCCCTGCTCCTGTAGCGCCTTACCGAGGGTCAGCCGGTCCCCGTCTATGACGGGCCCGCCCCAGCTGTTGACGATCCCTACCGGGAGCCGCGACCGCCATGGATACCGCCCGGTCAGCAATCCGTAACGTGAAGGCGTGCAGACCGAGGACGCCGTGTGGGCGTCAAGGAACCGCATTCCGTGCTCCGCGAGCGCATCGATGTTCGGCGTCGGGACGCGCGACTGCGCGTTGTACACCCGGGGATCGCCGTAGCCCATGTCGTCCGCGAAGACGATTACGACGTTCGGAGGCGTGTCCTGCGCCGTAGCGGGCGCGCACAGGAGGGCCAGGCAGAGAAGGCTTGCACGGTCCATGGCGGGACTCTGAGTCTACCAGCGGTCGCAGCCGCGCCAAGGACCCGAAGGAGTGCTGGAAGGTGCTCCAGAGCACCGAATTCCGGTGCCCGCTCACCGTGATCTATGATCCTAGGACTGTGATCGAGCCCATTGTTCTGGCCCTAGCGCTGCTCGCCAGCGCCGGATACTTCCTCCGCTCTGTGGCTCGTCGGCTGGCACCTATGAGGTCGGCCAAGGAACGGAATCTCCGGCTGGACGGGCTCGCCAAGCGCTTAGGGACCGTGTTCTGCGAGGTCCTCCTTCAGACGCGCGTGATCCGGGAACGGCCGGTTGCCGGCTTGCTGCATGCCCTTGTCATGTGGGGCTTCTTTGCATTTGCCTGGGTCAGCGTCGAGCACATGGCGATCGGTTTCGCGGGTCCGTCTGCGGCAGGCACTGGCCACTCCTGGTACCAGTCCTTCGCCGGGTTCTGGTCGGTCGCGGTACTGGTTGGCATCGCCGGCCTGAGTTTCCGGCGATTTGTCCTGCGGCCGCCCGCGCTGGGGGACAGGCTTTCGGTTACCTCCGCCCTCGTGGCAATACTGATCGTCGCCCTGATGGCGACGTACATCGCGGACTGGCTCTTGCTGGACCCTGCTTCACCGGCTTGGCGGGCGAATTGGTGGGCGCACACGGCGAGCCTTCTGGGGATGCTCTGGCTGATTCCCAATTCCAAGCACCTCCACTTGGTTCTCGCCCCCATCGCGATCCTGTTCCGAGGCCGCGTCACGAGTTCCATGCGATCCCTGCGGGACGAGGATGACGACGATTTCGGCATGGTCTCGTTCGCGGACCTCTCGCAGAAGGACGTGCTCGACCTCCACTCATGTGTCGAGTGCGGTCGCTGCACCGACAGTTGCCCGGCCAACCTCATCGGCGGCTCGCTCGATCCCAAGAAGATCGTCCTTCAGATGCAGCAAGGGCTCCTAGAGGGACGCGAGACGATCGCCGGCGACGAAGCCCTCGTCGCTGGCGGCGAGGCTTGCGTGAGCGAACAGGATTTGTACCAGTGCCTCTCGTGCGGGGCCTGCGAGGAGGCCTGCCCGGTAGGGATCGAGCATGTCGGCCTCAAGATCCTTGATCTGCGCCGGGGCCTGGTGAGCGAGGGGAGGACCGGCAACGAGAAGCTTGCCGACATGTTCACCACCATGGAGCGGTCCCCGCACAACGCCTGGGGCGCCTCGCAGCAGACCCGCCGGAAGCTCCTCGAGGCCGAGGGGCTTCCCGTCTATCAGGAGGGAACCGAGTGGCTGCTCTGGCTGGGATGCGGTTGCAGCTACGATCCCCACGGGCACGATGTCGTGCGCTCCATGGAGAGGATTCTCGATGCTGCCGGCCTGTCGTGGGGAGTTCTGGCTTCCGAGACCTGCTGCGGGGAGCCTGCCCGGCGGGCCGGCAACGAGTACCTTTACCTAGAGCTCTCCGAGCAGGTGATCGGCGCCTTGCGGTCCAAGCGCGTCAGCCGGATCGTCACCTGCGACCCCCATTGCGCCCGCATGTTCGACGTCGACTACCGCCAGCAGGCAGAGTTCAGCGAACTCGGGATCGAGGTCGTGCACCACACGGAACTGCTGGCCCGCCTCGTGCCGTCGCTGTCACTGGAGCGCTCCGGGGCCAAGGTGACCCTTCACGACCCTTGCTACCTAGCTCGGGGCAGGGGGATTATCGACGAGCCCCGGGAGGTGCTGCGGGCGGTTGGAGCCGACCTCGTCGAGATGCCGCACCACGGGTCCAGAACCTTCTGCTGCGGCGCCGGCGGCGCCCAGCTCTACATCGCGGACGATCGCGTGGAGCTTCCCGGCGGCCGAGTGAACTACAAGCGGTTCGCGGAAGCCCAGTCGACCGGCGCGGATACCGTCGCCGTGGCCTGCCCGTATTGTCCGATCATGCTCAAGGACGCTGCGGGACGGGCCGGAAGCGACGACACGCGGGTCGCGGATGTCGCCCAGCTTGTAGCCGAGCGGCTCCCGAAGCCCGCGCCCGAGGCTGCTATCGGTTGAACAGGAACGCGTTCGAATTGATCAGCGCCCAGAGCAGGTCCTGCGCCTTCGCGGCGCGTCCCGGCGAGCTGGCTAGGTATGTCAATGCGCTGTCGAGTTCCTCGCCCGTCGGATAGCGGGCCAGCGACGACACGTAGAGTTCCTCGATCAGTTCCCGGTTGGACCGGCCCGCCAGGATCGCCTTTGCGATTCGTCCGTCGGGACTGGCGATCGCATCGGCCAGCGTCGGGCCATTGACGAGGCTCATCGCCAGCGGCAGGCTGAGGTCGTTGCGCCGCTCGCACTCGCAGGGCGATTCGCGCTCCGGCCGGCCGAACATGTTCAGAAACCCGCCCGCGTCCACGTGCGGGTCCGGCAGCTGCTGCGCGGTGAAGTCATCCGGAACTTCGGGGAAGTCCGGTCGGGACCCGGTTGCGATCGTCATTGCGTCCAGCAGCGACTCGGCCGCGAGCCGGCGCGGCTCGAAGTGCGAGAAGTTGATGCTGTCCCCGGCATTCCACTCGTTCGTCTCCATGGCGGACTGGTACGTTCTCGAACTGACGATTGTCCGCACCAGGTGCTGCAAGTCGAAGCCGCTCCTGATGAAGTCCTCCTCCAGGGCGTCCATTAGGGCCGGGTTGACGGGAGGGTTGGATCCTCGGATGTCGTCGACCGGCTCGATGATCCCTCGACCGAAGAAATAGCTCCAGACTCGGTTGGCGATCGCTTTCCCGAAGTAGGGGTTCTTTTCCGATGTCAGCCACTCCGCCAGCGCCGCGCGGCTGTCCCCGTACGAACCGATCTCAGGCATGCCCGCAGAGGCGAGCAGGAATTCGGGCTCGACCGGCTTGTTCGTCTTGGGGTGGAGGAAGTCGCTGTCCTCGCGCTTGAGGTAGACGATCTGCTCGTCGCTGTCGAATCCCGGCTTCATCCCGACCGCCGAGAAGAACGCGGCGAGCTGGAAGTACTGGTTCTGCGTCCAGCGCTCGAATGGATGGTCATGGCACTGCGCGCAGACCATGCGCACCCCGAGGAAAAGCTGGGTGGTGGTCTCCATCGCCAGCTTCGGGTCGTCGTTCACCCGGAAGAAGTTCGCAGCGGGCGACTGGAACGTGCTGCCCACGGAGGTCAGCAGTTCCCGGACGAAATCGTCGTACGGCTGGTTCGTTGCGATCGCGTCCCGGATCCACTGGCGGAACGCCCACATGCCCTTCTCGCCGAGGTGTTTGCGGTTCGACTGCAGCAGGTCGCCCCACTTGAGCGACCAGTAGTCGACGTAGGGCCCGCTGCCGACGAGATCCTCGATCAAGCGCGCGCGCTTGGCCCGCGACGAATCCGGGTCCCCCAGGAACGCTCGCGCCTGCTCCGGCGTTGGCGGGATTCCGATGAGGTCGAGGTAGACGCGTCGAAGGAAGACCTCGTCGCTGGCAACCTCGGACGGCTGGATCTTGAGCCGCTTCAGCTTCGCGTCGATGTGCTTGTCGATGAAGTTATGCTGCGGCAGCTGCTTCCAAGCGAAGCCCGGCGCAGGGTTGAGCACTGTCAGGGGGACGGTCGTGAACTTCCCCTCGTAGCGGACCATGATGGCCGCCTCGCCGACGCGCTCGCCGCGCACGATCCCTCCCTCCTCGATCTTCGCGGTGCTGGTGGAGTTGCTCTCGACAACGGCGACGCCCGAGACGTCTCGGGTCGATCCGTCCCCGTAGTGCGCGACAACCCTGAGCGCTTGGTCGCGTCCGGGTTCCGGGAGCAGGATTTCAGTCGGCTCGACCTCGATCCTTGCAACGCTGTCAGCGGCGGGGTCCCCGAACGGCGCGCCTTGCGAGATCCACTCCACGATGGTCTCGAACGCCTCGGATTCCTCGGCGAATCGCTGGCCGCCCTCGTGCGGCACCCTCATGGTCGGCTTGGCCAGCATCAGGCTCGCTTCGGGCACGGCCCGGTCGAAGCGCCGGCCCGACACCTCGAACAGCAACGCCCGGTAGTCGAACTCCGCGTCGTAGCCGCGCAGGGAGAGCTTGAACCCGTTCTTGCCCTTCGCCGAGCCGTGGCACGCGCCGGCGGTGCAGCCCGCGTTGTTCAGGATCGGCATCACGTCCCGTAGGAACGTCACGCGCCGTTCGTCGGCTGTCGCTGCGGAGACCGAGTGGGTGAATCCGACCGTCACGGCCAGAAGGGGGATCAGGATGCGCAGCCTGTTCATTGGGTTCGGCCCTCCGATGGGGCAGATTGCACCGCCATTGTATCGCCGCCTTCCACTGCAAGGAGTGCTTCGACGGGCGGAATGTTGTACGGGACCGCTTCCTCGTTCCTGCCGGCGAGGACCGACCGGGGGGCAATCTCCACCGAGTACTCCCCCGCCGCAGCCTCCGCGCTGCAGCTGCAAGGCAGGCTGTAGCGATCGGGCGTGCCTGCGATCCGCTGGGACTCGCAGCGCACTCCCACGGGAAGATTGACGGCCTCGACAATGACCTCGGAATCGAACTCGGGCTCGCGCGAGAAGACCCCGGAGAGCTCGAATTCCGCGCCGGGGCGGGCACGGACCGTGAGCGGCGGCGGCTCGACCCGGTAGCCCTGCACGATGTCCACGATGATCGCCGGCGAGTAGACAGTGTGGTTGGAGCCTCCATGTCGAACCTGGGCCTCGAGCACCAAGTCGAACCGCATTGCGGGCGTGCCCATCGTGGTGTTCATTTCGAAGACACCCGTCTTGTCACCGGCCTTGATGCCCGCGCTGCCCAGGACCCGCAGGTTTGCCACGGCGGGAGCGTTCAGCAGTCGGACCGCCGATATGGCCTGCGTCCCGGCTGCGCGAGACCGGTACGTCCACTTGATGTCGTGCTTCAGTCCTTGGATCAACCGCAGGTGCCTGGGGGAGTTGACCTCGATGCTCGCCGGGCCGGCCTCGACCACCATTGCCGGAACCGAATTCCCGTCGCCCGGAACGCGGACAGGACGCTGCTTGGCTCCCGCGACCGGAGCTACCAGGGCCGATGTCAGTGCGGGACGCCGGAAGACCCTTCCGTCCTCGGTGCGCCCCTCGCCGTAGAACGAAACCCGTGCCAGGCCCGGCTCTGCGTCCGGCGGGGCTGTCAGGCTCAGGCGGCCCTTCAGCGACTGGCGCTGGGTCGTCATGCCTCCGAACTCGGCGGGGATGTTGCCGCCCTCCGCGACCACTCCGTCCGGCAGGCCTTCGGCTACGATCCGGACCGGGCCCTCGTAGCCTCTCCGGTCCATTGTCAGCGACACGCTCGCGCTGCCGCTCCGGGGGATATTGATGTGGGTGTCGTCCAGCCTCAGGATGAAATCCGCCGGCTGCCGGCGTGCCACCAGCCGGTATCCGAAGGCGGGCCCTCCCCGGCCGAGCAGGTCCTCGATGCTCACCTGCAGCTCTTCGATGCCATCGGGCACGCGAATGCCCAATGACGGATCGCCGAAGGTCTCCGCCCGCGACGAAATATTGGAAAGCAGCTGTTCCGGGGGCTGGTCGCCAGCCGACGCCAGCTTACTGCCGCTCGGGTCCCGCAGGACAAGCAGCGTGTACAGCCTTGACGTGCCCAGGATCGCTGCCTGTGTTTCGATCATCCACTCGTCGCCGGGCCTCACTGCCAGGCGGTAGGCGTCGACTTCTCCCTCGGCGGCGATCCTTCCGTTGACCACCGTGCCTTCCTCAAGCCACCGGTCTCCCGGTGCATCCGGCTCCACGGTCTCGGGATCCGAGCTCCGGATCAGCGGGATCGGTAGGCCGCCTTGCCGGCCGGGAACTGCCACTCGGCTGCCGTGCACCGTGACCTTCTCCGGATGGGGCAGGGTGCCACCCGACAGTTCGACTTCGACCGGACTGCCGGCGGTCCACCCCAGCGGGAAGATTGCCTCCGCGTACTCGATCGGGCCCGCCACCAATCGGTAGAAGTTGCGCCGCTGCCTACTGAAACGCGCGTCGTGCACTTCCACGACGTACTCGCCAGCCGCCTGGGCCTCGAAATCGATCCGGGCGTCACTACCGATTCCCGGCGAGTCGTCGCTGCGCGACACGGTCCTGCCGTCCGTGCCGTGGACCGCGAGGACCGGATCGATCGCGGACCCGATTCGCCTTGCCTCCACTTCCAGAACGATCCGCTCGCCAGCTTCCATTCCGATGCGATACAGGTCTCGGTCGGCCTCCCCGAGCGTTCCGCTCACTACGACTGGTGTCGCGATCTGCTGCGCACTCGCGGCCGAGTCGTTCCGCGGAGCCCGCGGCCTGGCCGATTCGAGCTCGCGCTGCTCCGGGAATGCCGAGACGCTGAACAGCCAGATGTTCGTGAGCCCGCCCGGGGTCTCGACGGCGATCGGATACGCACCAGGCTCGGCGTCGCCGGCGATCTCCAGAAGGTAGAGCCGTCCCGGGCCCTCCGTGGCGAGTTCGGTGATGGATCCGGGAATGCCCGAGCGGATGTCAATCTTTCCTTCGAGCCCGCTTCCGCTGAGCGCCAGGCGCACCGCCGTGCCGCGCTGCCCTCCGGGCGGAGAAACGCTGGTCAGAGTCGGGCTGGCCGGGAGTGACTGGAGCGAAAGCGCCCCGGCGATTGCGAGCCCGGCGAGCCGGTGTACTTTTGCCATCGGGCTATCCCGCGCTGGCCTCTCCCGCCGGGACGTCTGCCTGTTCCAGCGGCACAGGCACGAACGAGTGCATCTGCTGGCCCGTTCCGGAGTCGTAGATGCGGACCGTCCCGTCGAATCCTCCCGCCGCGACGCGGGTGCCGTCGGGATGGAATGCGATTACGAATATCCCTCCCTCGTGGCCGGTGCAGGTGGCTAGGCGCTCCCCGCTCTCGGAGTCGTAGATCCGGATCTCCGCGGCTACGCCCCCGACCGCGATGCGCGAGCCGTCCGGGCTGAAGGCCAGCGCGAAGATCTTCCCGTCCTGCTCCTCGAACTTCCGGATCAGGGTCGAGTCGTCGGCGATCTTCAAAGCGCGCGGCCGGTCCATCGTATACAGGTAGGGCACGCGATCCTCTCCGCCGATCAGCACGTAGTCGCGTCGCGGATGGCGCGCTACGGCGTAGAGCTTGTCGCGAAGGAAGTTCACGTTCTCGAGGAACGCGCCGGTTCCGGCGTCGGCGAGCTTGGCTGCGCGGTCCCGGCTCACGGACACGATCCGCTTGCCGTCCACGCCGAATACCGACTGCAGGACCCAGTCCTCGTGGTGGCCCGCCTTGAACACTTCCTCGCCGCTCGCGAGATCAACCATGCGCACCGACTTGTCGGTCGCGCCGAAGACGGCGCGGGTCCCGTCCGGGGACAGGTCTCCGGCGAAGAGCGTGTCTGAAGTAGCGGTCACCGAGCGGGCGAGCTCGCGTGTCTCGAGGTTCCACACCTGCAGCTCGCCGAATCGAGCGGGCGTCCCTCCGACTGCCACGAGCCGCTTGCCGTCCGGCGAGAAATCGATCGAGTGAATCTTGGCGGACCGGCCGAGCAGGCGCGCCTCGATCGCGGAACCGTCCGCCTTGTGGAGCAGGATCTCCTGGGATCCCCCGACGGCCAGGTGCTCGCCGTCCGGCGAGAAAGTCAGCCCGGTGATCGTCGGGGCCTGCGTATAGGTGGGAGGCTCTGCGGGGGCTTGCGGGGCCCTCGCCTCGGGCGGGGTGTCGTCCGCCGCACCTTCCCGGACCCAGCGGGTCAGCAGGTCTATCGCCTCCGCAGGGAGCGGGGAGGCACCCATCGGCATGCGGGGCTCCACCTTGCCCATGACCAAGCTCACCAGCGGACTGTTGTCTGGCACCCCCCCGACAACCGAGCTGCCGTACTTCGCACCGCCACGGACTATACCCTCGTAGGCGGTGACATCCAGCCCGCTCATTGTGTTAGCTGGCTGGTGGCAGCCCGAGCAATGGACCTGGAGCAGCGGGCGGACGTCGTTGTAGTAGCTGACCGAGTCCGAGGCGCCGGCCGCCACGAGGGGAGCGGCAAGAGCCGCGAGGAGTTGCTGGAGCCTCATGAGGGTTCGGTTCCAACAACATTGTAGGGACAGGGCACCCGCCTCTCAACTGGAAGTTGCGGCACTGGAAGTTGCGCCAAGGCGCCAGCCACGGTTCCAACGATCGCTCGCGCGAGCTCCTCGCGGGCGTTCGCGATCCACCCAAGAGCGAATAAGGGCAACTTCAAGCCCGCCTCCCGCAGGTCTCCGGGTGCCGGTCTTCGCGTGGGGTTTCGCAGTTACTGAAGGCTGCCTTCGGCTTGGCGGCAGCCGTCCGAGGCGCGCCGGGGGCGGCTCGGTCCGCAGGCGGTTCCGTGTGCTAACATCGGCTTGCCGAGCCGGAGTGTTGCTGGAATGGCCGACAATCGCATCCCGAGTTTCCTGATCGGCCTGGGACTCGGAGCGACATTCGGGTTGCTGGTGGCTCCCAGTCGCGGCGACAAGACACGGGAAGATCTCCGGAAGGCAGCGAAGGACGGGCAGGACTTGTTCAGGAAGGGCTCGGAAGAGGTCCTCAAGTCCGCAGGAGTCGCGATCGACTGGAGCAGGGAACTGGTGGAGTCCCAGCGGGAGAATCTGGAATCCGCCTACCAAGCGGGCATGGATGCGTATCGGAGCGCAGTCGACAAGCCCTAGCCGCGGGCCTGCGCATGATGCGGGCACCTCGGGGAGCCGAGGCAAGTGATGGACGAGATCCAACTCTTGGTGCGGGTGATGGCGGGTCTCGCGGTGGTGGCGACCGCGGTGCTCATCGTGCTGGCGTATTCCGTGCTCGGTGTGATGAAGTCGGCTCGAAGGCTTGAGGAGCGGGTCAACCGGCTTCTCGACACTTGGGAGCCCGTGGCCGCGGAGACCCGCGCGGCGGTCGCTGACTTCACCGAGCAGTCCGGCGAGCTCCTGTCCAGGCTGAACGCCCTCTCGGCCCTCCTGCACAAGCAGGCGCTTAGGGCGGACTCGCTGATGAACAGCCTTGCAACGTCCGCCGAGCGCAATATCGACGAGGTGCAGTCGGCAGTGAGCAACACGCTGGGCCGGGTCAATGCCGCCGCGGACTCGCTGGACCGCGCCGTCAGGGCTCCGATTGCCCAGCTCCGGGGCTTAGCGGCCGGCATCGCCGCCGCGCTGCGGCAGTTCAACCGCGGCCGCGCCACGAGCCCGGAGCGCATCTCGACGGACGAAGAGATGTTCATCTAGCAGGTCCGTCGCAATCCCATCGATCCGGAGGAAACCGCCTTGAAACCCAAGGAGCAAGCATCCATCCAGCAGAAGACCTACCGCGTTGCTCTGCTCGGCACGAAGTTCATGGGTAAGGCCCATAGCCAGGCGTACCGCAACGTCAACATGTACTTCCCTGACGCGCCGACCGTCGAGCGGGTCGTGATTTGCGGTCGCAGCCCCGACGAGACCGAGCAGGCCAGGCGTTCATTCGGCTGGCAGGAGGCGTCCACGGACTGGAGGGCCGTCGTGGCCCGCGACGACATCGACATCGTCGATATCTCGACGCCGGGCAACATGCACTGCGAGATGGTGCTTGCGGCAGCCGAGGCCGGAAAGCAGATTGTCTGCGAGAAGCCCCTCGCGAACACCCTGGCGGAAGCGGAGCGCATGGTCGCGGCGGTCGAGCAGGCCGGCGTCTCGCATCTGCTCATGCACAACTACCGGCGCGTGCCGGCCGTCGCGCTTGCCAGGCGCATGGTCGAGGACGGGCGAATCGGCGAGATCTACCACTTCCGGGCGCGCTACCTGCAGGACTGGGCGCGTTCGCCCGATCTGGAACTTGTCTGGAGATTCGACTCCAAGCTGGCCGGCAGCGGGGCGCTGGGGGACTTGGGCGCGCACGTCATTGACCTGGGTCGGTACTTGTGCGGCGAGATCGCGGAACTCGCCGCGACTTCGGAGACCTTCATCAAGCGCCGCGCTGTCGCGGCCGGATCGAGCGAGATGGCCGACGTGACGGTCGACGACGCCGCCGCGCTGTGCGTGCGGTTCGAGAACGGCGCTATCGGGACGATCGAGGCCTCCCGGTTCGCGCCCGGCCGCAAGAACCACAACACCTTCGAGATCAACGGCAGCAAGGGCTCCATCGAGTTCGACCTGGAGAACCTCAACGTCCTGCGGTACTACTCGGTCGACGACCAGCCCGACGCGCAAGGGTTCCGCGAGATCATCGCGTGCTCGCTGGGGCAGCATCCGTACGCCGATGCGTGGTGGTTCGACGGCCACCTTCTCGGCTACGAGCACAGCTTCACGCACACGATTCACGACTGGCTGGTGGCGCTCGCTGAGGGCACGAGCACGCATCCGGATTTCCGGGACGGCTTGAGAAACCAGCAGGTGCTTGACGCTGCCGCCAGGGCCTCGGCCAGCCGCCGTTGGGAAGCAATCGCTTGCTGAATCCCTGACGAGCGCGGCCGAAAGGCCCGCCCCGGGGCTGTCCGGGCTTGCACGGGGACTCCGTCATTGCCCGCAACCCCTGCGGCAGTCGGATCCGCCATGAACCGCTCTCGGCAGGGTGCGGTCCGCCGGACGCCTCGGCCGGGTGCGGAAAGCACTCGGTCTACCCCAGAAGGGTCCCGGTGACAGGGCCGGGACGGTCAGGCACGGCCCGTCGAAGCGGCGGCTTCCCGGCTTCCTGCCTCCCGTAACCGGTCCGGCAACTCGTGCTGTAATAGAGAGTTGCGGATCGCGACCTGGAATGTGAACGGTCTCCGCGCGCGGCTGGAGTACGTGCTTCACTGGCTCAGGGACCGGCAGCCCGATCTCGTCGGCCTCCAGGAGATCAAGATGCTCGACGAGCAGTTCCCCTTGCCGGTGTTCGAGGCGGAAGGCTACCGTGCGCTGACGCACGGCCAGAAGGCGTGGAATGGCGTGGCGATCCTCTCGAAGCATCCGGCTGCCGTCCGTCAGGTCGGCCTTCCCGGCCAGGAGGACTTCGGCGCCCGCCTGCTGACTGCGGATGTTGAAGGCCTGTCCTTCACCACCGTCTACGTCCCCAACGGCAAGGCGATCGAGCATCCGGACTTCGAGCGGAAGCTCGCCTGGCTCGACGGCCTGGCCGGGCATCTGGCGGAGCGCCACGACCCATCCGTCCCCATGGTGCTGTGCGGTGACTTCAACGTGGTGCCTGCGCCGATCGATACTTGGGACGAGGAGCGCCTCGGGGGAACGATCTTCCACACGGAATCCGAACGAGGGCGATTTGCGTATCTCCTGCAATGGGGCCTCGCCGATCTCTTCCGCCACATGCACCCGCATGAGAGAATGTATTCTTGGTGGGACTACCGGGGCGGTTCGTTCTACCGCAATCAAGGCCTGCGCATCGACTTCCTGCTGGGAACGGCGGGCATTGCCGAGAGACTTGACTCCGTTCGCGTTGATCGCGAATACCGCAAGAAGAAGGATGGCCTCACCGCTTCCGACCACGCCCCGGTGATCGCGGACCTAACCTAAGAGCCGTCCCACTGTGCGAATCTGACTGGAAGGGGTCCCTTCAACGAATCATGAATATCCGCCGTTGTTACCGCGCCTTGCTAGTGCTGGGATTGCTGGGCTCCCTGTCGGCCGGGCTGCACGCCCAGCAGGATCCAGCGCCCCAACGGCGCAGCCCGCGAGTGGAGTTCGATCGCTTCGCGGTCGGCGTCCGCCTGGGCTACCAGATCACCGCCCAGATCACCGAAGGGACGGATGATCAGACCAGCACCTCGACGAATCCCCCGACCAAGTTCACGGCGAAGTCGGAGCCCCAGCAGGACAACTGGGGCGTCGGTGCCGGCGTCCAGTTCAACATCCTGCCGCGCTGGGGCGTGGTGGCGGAGCTGATGGCGCACAGCATCCGGTTCGAGACCAGCACCAGGGTCGAGCGGAACCAGACGGCGACTCGCCCCGCCCAGCTCCTTTCGAACGAGTTCCTGGTGACCGAGGCGAACCACTGGGACATCCCCGTGACAGTCCGCTACTACCTCAACGGGCCCCGCCAGAGGGCCCGCCCGTTCATCTCCGGCGGCGTCGGGATGCGCCTGGTCCGGAACGCGAAGGCCACCAGGGAGATCGCCGACCTCGACGGAGGGGAAAGCCAGTTCCTGGACGTCACCCCGCAAGTCGCGAACGAGCGGACGATGGGCTTGGTCGGCGGTATCGGGTTCGAACTGATCGACGACATCAACCTGAAGCTGAGCGTTGAGGGCCGCTACATGCGCTGGCAGGAGAAGTCGTTCGAGATCGGGCTCGCCAACGCCCTCCGCAACCACGTCGAAATCATGGTCGGCCTGTCCTTCTAGGACGGTTCGACGCAAGCAGCGCCAAGCCGGGACCGGCACCGGCCTTGCTACCATCCACGAGAATGCCCAACAGTCTCGCGGGAGAGACCAGCCCGTACCTGCTCCAGCACGCGGGGAATCCTGTCGACTGGCTGCCGTGGGGCGAAGAGGCCCTGTCTCGCGCGCGAGCCCAGGACAAGCTGATTTTCCTCAGCATCGGATACGCCGCGTGTCACTGGTGCCACGTGATGGAGCACGAGTCCTTCGAGGACGATGCGGTTGCCGGGATCCTCAACCGCGACTTCATCCCGGTCAAGGTGGACCGCGAGGAGCGCCCCGACCTCGACGAAATCTACATGGCCGCCACGATGCTGTTCTCCGGCGGCCACGGGGGCTGGCCGATGAGCGTCTTCCTGGCGCCTGACCTGCGTCCCGTCTATGCCGGCACGTACTTCCCCAAGGAGGATGCCTACGGGCGCCCCGGATTCAAGACGCTGCTAGCGTTCCTGCAGCAGAAGTGGACGCTCGAACGGCCGGCGCTGCTCGAGAACGCCGAGAAGGTGGCCGAAGCGCTCCGCCAGATGAACCGCCAGGAGAGCGCCGCCTCAGACCCCTCCGCAGACATCGTTTCCAGCGCGGCCGGCGCGGTCTACCGCGCCTTCGATCACTCCCGGGGTGGCATTGCGAGCGGTGGCAACAAGTTCCCGCAATCGCTCTCCTTGGAACTGCTGCTCCGTGCCGCGCAGTCGTCCGGCGAGGCCCGCTACCGTGCGGCCGTCGAACTCACCCTGGAGCGAATGTGCTCCGGCGGGATCTACGACCACTTGGGCGGCGGTCTGCACCGGTACGCGACGGACCCCGAATGGCTTGTGCCGCATTTCGAGAAGATGCTGTACGACCAAGCCCTCGTCGTGTCCGTGTTGACCGATGCCTGGCAGGCGACCGGGGAGGCTCCCAACAAGCAGCTCTTCGCGGAAAGGGCGCGCGGAATCTGCGACTACGTGCTCCGCGACCTTCGCAGCCCCGAAGGCGGCTTCTACTCCAGCGAGGACGCGGACAGCGAGGGGAAGGAGGGCAAGTACTACGTATGGACCAAGGGCGAGGTGGTAGAGGCGCTCGACGCCGAAGACGCCCGCCTATTCTGCTCGCACTACGACGTCTCGGACCACGGCAACTGGATGCACCCCGGCGACGCTCACGTGCCGAGCGGCCCGAAGAACGTGCTCCGGGTGGTGCGAGCTGCGGACGTGCTGGCCAAGCTGGACGGCGTTCCGCTGGAGGAGGTCGAGGCGTCGCTGGCCCGCTCGAGGGACAGGCTCTACCGGCTGCGCTGCCAGCGTGTGCGCCCCGCGCTCGACGACAAGATCCTGACAGGCTGGAACGGCCTCATGATCGCCGCGCTGGCGAGGGCGGCGGCCGTGTTCGACGAGCCCCGTTACCGAGAGGCTGCCGAGCAGGCCGCGGAATTCCTGCTGTCGAGGGTGCGCGACGGGGACAGGCTGCTCGCGACCTTCGGCAAGGGCAAGGCGCGGCTCACCGCTTACAGCACGGACTATGCATTCGTGATCGACGGCCTGCTTGCGATCTACGAGTGGCGGGGCGACCTGCGCTGGCTGCTGGAGGCGGAACAGCTCGCGGACACGCTGGTGCAGCACTACTGGGACGAGGGTGCCGGCGGGTTCTTCCTCACGGCCTCGGACCACGAGGAACTGCTGGTCCGGAGCAAGTCGGTGCAGGACGGGGCCACTCCTTCGGCGAACTCGATGATGGCGTTGAGCCTGCAGAAGCTCTCCGTGCTGCTGGGGCGCGGGGATTACCGTGAGAAGGCGGGAGTGATCCTGAAGGTGTTCGTCGATTCCACGTCGCGCGCGGTGTTCCAGCAGGAGAGGTTGCTGTGCGCACTGGATGCCTGGCACCGTGGGCTTGACGAGGTCGCTGTGATCGGGCCGCAGGCCGACCCTCGGACGCGAGCGCTGGTAGCGCGCCTGCATTCCCTCTACCGTCCGAACATGGTCCTCGCGCAGGCGGAGGGCCCGGACGACTCGGCGGCCGAAAGGCTGCCGCTGCTAGCTGGCCGGGATCTGGTCGCTGGCAATCCCGCCGCCTACGTGTGCCGGGAGTACGTTTGCCAGCAGCCGGTCACGGAGCCGGGCGAGCTCTTCGCGACGGCGACGTAGGGCTGCCGCTTCCGGCAAGGTCGAAGTGGAACCGTCTAGCCAGCAGCCCGGACCCACGTCTTCTGAGGAGCGAGTGACTAAGGCGGACTTGCCGCGCATTGCGCGCGAGGTCGTTGTCCGGCCTGCCAGGCACGGCGAGATGGGACGCATCAGGGAGCTGGTCGCACTGTTCCCGAAGCAACTCATCCAGACCGACCTTCCCCGGATCCGCTCGTTCTTCGTAGCGGAGCACCGCGGCAGCATCGTGGGCTGCTGCGCCCTCCAGGTCTACTCGAGGAGGCTCGCGGAGGTGCGGAGCCTGGCCGTCCATCCGGATTACCGAGGGGCCGGCATCGCCGCGCGCCTGGTCGACGAGTGCCGCAAGCGGGGCCGGCAGCGCCGCGTGAAGCAGTTGCTGGCCGTCACCAGCGAGCCCGAGTTCTTCGAAGGACATGGGTTTGCCGTTCACTCGGGCTGGAAGACTGCGCTGTTCGCGGACCTTGCTGACGGTTCCTGACGGCGGGCCAAGGGCCCCGGAGCGGAAGAGCCGGTCGTGTGCCACCATGTTCGTAGGAATCGCTGCAGGCGCTGCGATCCGTGGAGCAGGCATGAACTGGAATCGGACGATCCTAGTCGGGGGCTTGATCGGCGCCGTGCTCGTCGCGGGCGCGATCATCGTCTACAACTGGGGTGCCACGCCGCGACTCGACGGGGAAATCACCGAGATCCGGACCCTCGCGATGGACGCGAAGAGTTCCGTGGCGATCGTGAACTTCGAA
Source organism: Bryobacterales bacterium (assembly GCA_965263255.1). Classification (GTDB taxonomy): domain Bacteria; phylum Acidobacteriota; class Terriglobia; order Bryobacterales; family UBA6623; genus VXMF01. The sequence goes on along the minus strand of CBDHHA010000008.1, from coordinate 1,915,569 downwards.
GCGACGAACGCCTCCAACTACGACATCTTCGTCAGGCAGCGCGAGATGGCCGTCGTGGACGCGAACGGCATCCTCCGGGAGGGTCGCATCCTCAGTGTCTTCGACATCCAGCAGTTGTTCCAGTATTTCCCTGCGCTCGGCGGAATGAAGGACGAGCCCCTGACGGACAGCCGGCAGCTCGCTCCGGGAGAGGTCATGCGGGGCCTCGCGGCCGCCCGCTTCGAGATTCCCAAGCACGAGCTGGATGTCCGCCAGGAAATCATCTTCCGGACCCTCGACGTCAAGCACCGGCCCACCGAGATCCGACAGGTTTCCGACTGAGGCCGGCCCCGCGGTGTACAGCGAAACCCTCCTCGATCACTTCCGCAATCCCCGCCGGGTCGGGACCCTCGACCCGCCCGCGGTAACAGTGCGCGTCGAGAACCCGGTCTGCGGTGACATCATGACGCTGTCCGCCCTCGTTGCCGAGGGCGCGGTGCGAGACGTTCGCTACCAGGTGCGTGGCTGCACGGCGTCCATAGCGGCAGGCTCGGCCCTGACTGACCTCTTGATGGGGCTCGGCACGCAGGAACTCGGCAGCGTGGACGCGGCCGCAGTCGAGGCCGCTCTCGGGGGACTCCCCAATGAGTCCAAGCACGCGGCCCGGCTGGCAAGCGACGCGGCCAGGGCGTTAGCGGACCGCATCTGAGCCCGCGCGCGGCTGCGGCTTGCCGGTCAGTCCCCGCGATCCTTGTCTCGGAAGACCGCTACGAATAGCAGCAGCACAAGGCCTGACAGTCCTGCCGGGAGGGCCCAGATGGACCGCCAGTCGATCAGGCTCTGGGCTTGCTGCAGCTGTCCCGCCTGCCTGGTGCGAAGCTCCTCGATCTGCTGTTCGTCCGCGCCGGCAGCCTCCAGTTGCGCCAGTTCGCTGCCGAGCGCCTGGACCTCGCTCATCATCTGGCGGGTCTCCGGGGGAGTGTTCCGCTCGTCCCAGACTCCCGCCACCCGCGCTCCGATCAGCATCCCCAGGCCTAGGGTGAAGAGCACCAGCAGCCCTTGCGCCTGCGCCCGGATTTCCTTGCGCGCCGCCATGTCGGTGTAGATCTGGCCCGTCACGAAAAGGAAGTCGTAGCAGATGCCGTGCAGGATGATGCCTCCGTACATCATCCAGATCACCGAGTCCGGCGTCCCGATCGCGAACAGGACGTAGCGGATCACCCAGGCCAGCATTCCGACCGCGAGCATCCACTTCACTCCCAGGCGCCGGAAGAACAGCGGCATCAGCAGCATGAATACGATCTCGGAGACCTGGCCGTAGCTCATCGCCTGCGTCACGTCCTCGATGCCTGCCAGCTGCACCGCCTTCGCGGCGAGCTGGAAGTAGAAGGCAAGCGGGATGCAGATCAGGAACGTGCTCGCGATGAAGATCGTGAAGGAGGGCTTGCGGAAGAGCTCGAATGCATCCGCTCCGGCCAGTTCGCGCCAGGATGTCCGCTTTCCCTTGGACGGCGGCGGCGTGTGCGGCAGCGTCAGCGAGTAAAGACCCATCAGGATTCCCGCTACTCCGGTCAGCTGGAACATTTCCAGGCGGTCACCCCAGCCGATCCACGCCAGCGTGAAGCCCGCGACGATCCAGCCGATCGTGCCGAATACCCGGATCAAGGGGAACTCGCGCTGGGAGTCCGTGACGTGATGCAGCGCCAGGGAATTCGTCAGGGCGAGGGTGGGGAAGTAGCACAGCGTGTGCCCGAGGAACACGAGGTTGATGATGCTGGGCGGGGCGGGATCCGAGGGATCCATCAGCGTCGCTGCCAGCAGCATGCAGCCGCCCCCCACGACATGCAGCGCGCAGAGGATCCTCTCGGTTGCGAAGAAGCGGTCCGCGACCATGCCGACGAAGAACGGAGAGACGATGCAGGCGAGCGGGCCGACGGCGTAAGTCCAGCCGAGGTCGCTGCCGCTGAAGCCGATCTTGACCAGGTACAGGGGAGCTCCGACGTACCACGCTCCCCAGACGAAGAACTGGAGGAACATCATCGCGCCGAGGCGTCCGCTCAATGCCGCGTGCATCGCCCTATCGTACGGCAACCCTCCGCCGCCGCCCCGCTCTCCCCGGAGCAGCGGGGCGACGCCCTGCGGGGATGGGTTCCCGGGGATTGCCGTACCATGATCCGAATGGGGCGAGTCAAAGTGCCGCCCGGCAGGCTCGCGGCGGACGCCCTGCACGAGTACGCCCTCCGGGCGCTCGCCCGCAGGTCCCACACCGTGCACGAGATGGAAGCCAAGATCCGGCGTCGCAGTGCGTCGGAAGCGGATGTCGCGGCTGTCCTCCAGAGGCTGGGGTCGCTCGGCCTGCTAGACGACGAGCGAGTCGCGGAGACGCACTCGGCCGTCAGGCGTGAGGTCGGAGTTGTCGCGCCGAGGCGAGTGCTGGACGAATTGAAGCGTCGCGGCGTCCAGGAAACCACGGCCCGGGATGCCGTGGAGGATGCCTTCCAAGGGCACGAGGAGTCCGAACTGGCAATCGCTCATCTCCGCCGGAAACTGGGCGCCCAGCTTGGCGAGGGTAGCGTTGAAGACCCCCGCGAACTCGCGCGCCTTTACCGTGCGCTGGCGCGGGCAGGATTCCGCCCGTCGGCGATCGCGGAGGCCCTGCGATCGGTCGCCGCCGATTCCGAGTGGGCCGACGCCCTGGCCGAGGCCGGCGACGCCGACGAATATGGCGGCTGAACTCAGGGGCGGCCGTGTCGCGCCTGCTGGCCCGGGACTCGTGGACCCCGGTGGCGAGAGCCTGCTGGTGGCCGGGGTCATGAGCGGGACATCCGTGGACGGCATCGATGTAGCCCTCGTGCGGCTCTCCGGAGGCGGCTACTCTCTCTCGCTCGACATGGTCGGATCCAGGGAGATCGGCTTCCCGGCCGGCCTCCGTGACGAGATCCTGGCCGTTTCCCGCGATGCTGTTCCTGCGGCGCGAATCAGTCAGCTGGATTTCCTCCTCGGGCGGGTATTCGGAGAAGCCGTCATTGACGCTTGCGCGCACTGCGGGGTCCGGCCGCACGATCTCGACCTAGTGGGCTCGCACGGCCAGACTATCCATCACCAGGCCGAGCCCGCGCCGCTGTGCGGCTTGCCCGTCCGCAGCACCCTCCAGATTGGCTCGGCTGCGGCCCTGGCACGGGCAGTGGGCGCTCCGGTGGTGTCCGACTTTCGTTCTGCGGATGTCGCCGCCGCGGGCCACGGCGCTCCGCTCGTTCCGTTCTTCGACTACGTATTCCTGAGGGACCCCGAGGTCAACCGTGTAGCCCTCAACATCGGGGGCATCGCGAACCTGACCGCGATTCCGGCGGGAGCGGGCCCCGAGTCCGTCCTAGCCTTCGACACCGGCCCGGGAAACATGGTCGTCGACCAACTCGTCGAGTCGTTCACCCGAGGGGCGGAGCGCTTCGACCGGGACGGTCGCAGGGCTGCCCGCGCGACGCCGGACGGCGAGATCCTAAAGGAACTGCTCGATGACCCGTACTACGAGCAGCCGCCTCCGAAGAGCACCGGGCGCGAGCGCTACGGCGCGGAGTTCGTCCGGAACCTGCTGGACAGGCCACTGGAGCCCGACATCGCGGTCGCGACCGCCGCCGAACTCACGGCCCGCACGATTCTGCGGGCGATCGAGCGGTTCGTGCTCCCGCGCATGCCGGTGGACGAGCTGGTCGTTGCGGGCGGCGGGTGGAAGAATCCGTCGATCATGGGGCCGATCCGGCGCGGATTGCCCCGGACTCGCGTGAGATCCACGGACGATTTCGGAGTGAGCAGCGACGCCAAGGAGGCGGCCGCCTTTGCTGTGCTGGCCTACGAGACCTTCCATGGAAGGCCTTCGAACATACCGTCCGCCACCGGTGCCCAGGGCCGCGTTGTTCTCGGCAGCGTCACTCCGCCCCCTGACCCTGGCGCGTCCGGGCTGCCTGCTGCCGCGCGGGCCGGCTCTCCTCGCTAGGTCCCGGAGGACTCGGGCAACGGCTCGCTTGCGCGGACGCGGAACGGCTTGCTGTTGATGATCCCCTGCACGAGAGCCGAGAAGCGGTAGTCGGATTCTGCGAGGTGCTCGAGGATCTCGTTGATGGCCGGGTTATCCCGCCGGTCGACGCCGCGGCCGAGAGCGTATGTCAGCAGCTTCTTCGCGAGTGTCCGCGCGAACGATTCCGCTTCCGTGTCCAGCAGGATCCGGCGCAACTGGTCCGGCGCGTCGAAGGAGTGCCCTCCGGGAAGCGTTCCCGACGAGTCCACCGGCAGGCCGCTGTCAGTAGTGCGCCAGCGGCCGACCGCGTCGTAGTTCTCGAGGCCGAAGCCGATGGCATCCATCACAAGGTGGCAGGACATGCACCCCTCGTTGGCCCGGTGCTCCTCGAGTTGCTCTCGCAGCGTGCCGCTGATCTCGCCCTCTCGCACCTCCAGTTCCGGTACACCCGGTGGAGGTGGCGGGGGGCTCTGTCCCAGGATGTTTTCCAGCACCCAGAGGCCCCGCAGCACCGGGGAAGTGCGCGTCGGATAGGAGGACACGGTGAGCACGCTGGCTTGGCCGAGCAGCCCGCCCCGGTCCCGGTTCGGTAGCTCGACGCGGCGGAAGCTGTCGCCCGCGACGCCGGGGATGCCGTAGTGCGCCGCCAGCCGCCCGTTGAGGTAGCTGAAGTCGCTGTCCAGGAACTCCAGGACGCTCCTGTCTTCTCGAAGGATGCTCTTGAAGAAGAGCTCGGTCTCCTTCCGCATTGCGTCACGCAGCGGCTCGTCGAAGTCGGGGAAGCGGTCGCTGTCGGGCTGGGCCTGTGCCAGGTTGCGCAACTGCAGCCACTGGCCCGCAAAGTTCTCGACCAGTGCCGAGGACTTCGGATCGGCGAGCATCCTGCGCACTTGCGCGGCGATGGCATCCGGCGATCCCGCGAGCCCGGCCCCCGCAGCTTCGAGCAGTTCGTCGTCCGGCATGCTGCTCCATAGGAAGTACGACATCCGCGTTGCCAGCTCGAAGCTTCCGATCGCTTGCTCGCCCTGCGATGCCGGCCCGTCGGCGCCGCGCTCGATACGGAACAGGAACTCGGGCGAGACAAGGACAGCCTGCAGGACAGTCCGGACCGTGCCCTCGAAGCTGTTGCCTTCGCGCATCGACGCCTCGGCGAGCCGCATGAAGCGATGCACTTCATGTTCGGTCGGAGGCCGGCGGAAGGCGCGTCGCGCCAGGGTCCGGACGATCCTCTCCGCGCAGGGCCGCCATGGCTCCTCTCCGACGGGGCGGCAGGCGACGATCCTTCGATGGCTCGCCGGCAAGGGAATCGGCTCCGCGTCGAACGGGCCGTTGACTTCCAGGTAATCCACCCACACCTTGCGGGTGCCGAACCCGGCGTTCGGATCCATCGGTTTGCCCTCGAAGTCGATGAATCCGAGCCAGATGTCGCGCTTGCCTGCCGTGATGCGGTGAGTGACGCGTTCGGAGCGGTCGAAGTACTGGCCCGCTTCCACCGCTTTCGTGGCCATTCGGCCGCCGTCGATGGTCATCGTCATCAGGAGCGGCGGCGGAGGCTCCATGCCCTCGAGATAGCGGCCGTTGTCCTCCGACCGCTGGCGGCGGTCCACCGCCCCCAGTGCGAACCGATAGAATCCAGTCGCAGGGAATTCGTGCCGTAGCCGGATCGCCCCGTCAGCCGCATAGGGCGCGACCCTGCCGATGGCAGCCGGGTTATCGGCGTCTCGAACCGCCTGGATGCGGAAACGGGTCGGCTCGGCAGCCCGCGGCCGCTCCCAGATGGCGGCCCGGGCCAGCTTGCCCGCGGCTTCCAGGTACATCTCCATCAGCAGGGGGGACATCGAGAGCACGTCCCCGATGTTGTCGAACCCGTAGCCTGAGTCGTCGACGGGGAATCCGTCGGCGGGCCGCAGGTCGACGAGCAGCAAGTCCCGGACCGTGTTGTTGTACTCCGCGCGGTTCAGGCGCCGTGCGGTTACGCGGCCGGGTTGTACAGCCCGGTAGGGCTCCATCGCCGCCCGCCGGCTCTCGACCCAGCTCGCTACCGCTTCGACCTCTTCAGGGGACGGCGGCGCGCTGCCCGGGGGCGGCATCTTGCCCGCCCGCACCATGCGCACGACGTCGTCCCACACTTGCGGGTGGCGTACAGCCTCCGCCTCCTCGGACAGTCGGTCGAGACGCAGATCCGCCATCTGCATCTGCTCGCCGTGGCAGGAGACGCAGTGAGTTTCGAGGAACGGGACGACTGCCTCCTCGAATGCGCTCCCTTGGATCCACACGGGAGCCAGCAGGGCCATGCCGAACGCCCCAACTCGCACGCGCCCATTATATTTGGCTGCCTGCGAGGCCCGCCGGGGTGTGGCGGGCCACAGCTCGGAGCGGGTGCGAGCTGTCTCGCCGGTCCACCGTCAGAATCGACTCCTGCCGACCCGCCGACGAGCGAGCGCCACGTTTCCCATGATCTGAACGATCTGGGTGACGGAACTAGGATTCCAGGACTCAACCAGCCCATCCGTTTTGGTAGAATGTCGCCGAGCCGCCGGTGGGGCGAGTTCAAGGTGCTATCCCAAACGGGGCTAGGAGGAAGATTCTTATGCGTTCAATTCCACTCGGAGTCGCCGTTCTGGCGCTCTGCTTCGGCGCGACAGCGCGCGCCCAGACCTTCGGCGAGTTCACAGGACGGGTCGCCGACACGACCGGCGCGGTCATCGCCGGCGCCAAGGTCACGATTACCAACGCGGCGACGAATGTCTCCCGTGAGACAGAGACGAACGAATCCGGGAACTACACCGTGCCGTTCGTGAACCCCGGGGTCTACAGCCTGCAGGCCGAGACCGACGGATTCAAGGCGGCGCGCCAGGACAACTGGACCCTGCAGGTCGGCGACGTGGCCAGGGTGGACTTCACCTTGGAAATCGGTGTCGTCACTGAAGTCATCGAGGTGGAAGCGGGCGCCCAGATGCTGGAGACGTCATCGACCGCGCTCGGCGCCGTGATTGAGCAGCAGCGCATCGTCGACCTGCCGATCAACGGCCGCAACTACCTGAACCTCGTCAAGCTCAGCCCGAACGTGTCGGCTGAGATGGGCGCGGGCGGACAGGCCAACTCCCGCCAGGGAGGAGAGCGCGCGAACCAGGCGATCTCGGTCAGCGGCCAGCGCCAGCAGTACAACCGCTTCACCCTGGACGGGGTCGAGAACACCGACCCGAACTTCAACACGTTCGTCGTGCGCCCTTCGGTGGACGCGCTGCAGGAGTTCAAGGTCCAGACCGGCGTGTATTCAGCCGAGTACGGCAAGTCCACGTCCCAGATCAACGTGACGACTCGCGCCGGCACGAACGCGATCCACGGCTCGGTCTTCGAGTTCCTCCGCAACGACAAGATCCAGGCCCGTCCCTGGCTGCGCGACGGAGACAAGAACCCCTTCCGGCGCAACCAGTACGGCTTCACGGTTGCCGGTCCCGTGCTGAAGAACAAGCTCTTCTTCATGGCGAACTACGAAGGCTTCCGCCAGCGCATCCAGAGGATCCGGCGCTCGACCGTGGCCGACGCGGCCATGCGCGGGGGCGACTTCTCGAACCCGAACCTGTTCACGATCTACGACCCCGACACCATACGGGACGACGGGGCGGCCGGCACCGCCGATCCGTTCCCGAACCGCAGGATCCCCGTCAGCCGCTTCAAGCAGCCGTTCGTCCAGATGTTCGAGTTCTACCCGGAAGCGAACGTGGCCGGCGCAGTGGTCGGAGGGTCCGATCCTGCCTGGAACTACGAGCGCAACGCGCCCGATCCGCTCGACTGGGATCAGTTCACGACGCGGTTCGACTTCAGCGAGGGCGACGGTTCCCAGTGGTTCGGTCGCTACAGCTGGGGCGACGAGCGGCTCACGAGCGGGCAGAACTTCGAGTTCCGCGACCTCCGCACGACAACGAAGGTCGACCAGCTCATGATCTCGAACACCCGGACGATCTCGGCCACTCTGGTCAACGAGCTTCGCTTGGGTGCCAACCTGTTCGACAACGACCGCCTGACGTACTTCAATGGCATCCGCGACGTCACTGCGGAACTGGGCATCCCGGGGCTGAACTCGCCGATCGAGGCAGCATGGGGTACCCCGCAGCTCAGCTTCAACGGCAACAACGAGGTTTCCGGCTGGGGCGAGCAGACCGGCGGGCCGTTCATCAACCGCAACCGGACCTACCAGATCGTGAATAACGTCAGCTGGATCCGGGGCAACCACACCTTGAAGTTCGGCGGCGACATCATCGACCGGCGCTTCAACCAGATCGGCAACCAGTTCCCGAGGGGGCACTTCCAGTTCCCCAGCCGCTACACGGCTAATCCCGCCGATCTCACTCGGACGGGCGATGCCTTCGCGACCGGCCTGCTGGGCTGGACCCGCGAGGCGACCCGCGCGCCCGGCATCGCCAACGTGCAGTTCCGCTCGAGGGCCTTCTCGCTCTACTTCGAGGACTCTTGGAAGGTGACGCCTAGGCTGACCCTGAACATCGGCATGCGGTACGAGCTGACGCCGCCGTTCGCGGATCGGTACCGGGGCGTCATGAACGTCAAGCTGTACTGCGCCGGCGCGTCGGCGCGTTCGATTGACGAAGGCTGTCAGACACCGACTCTGGTAAGGCCGGGAGACGGCGACTTCCACGACGGTCTCGACTTCCGCATCGCCGACAGCGTCCCGAAGGCGACCGGCGACGACGTGCTGCACAACCGTGCGACGCAGATTCTCGACACGAACGACTTCGCGCCCCGCCTCGGCATTGCCTACCGGTTCGGCGAGAAGACCACAATGCGCACGGGCTACGGGGTCTTCTACGCGCAGGACACCGGTAATCCGGTGTTCGACATGGGACGCAACTTCGGCGTTCGCCAGACTGCGCGGTCACAGGACCTGTTCCCGCTGGACAACCTCGACGACCCGTGGGCCAACCAGCGGTCCTCCGGATGCGGCGACTTCCCGGGACCTTGCTTCGTGCGGCTGTATACCTTTGCAAACGACGCCAACAGGCGCACGCCTTACGTGCACCAGTACCTGTTCAACATCCAGCACCAGGCCACCGAGACCCTGTTGCTTGAGGTCGGCTACTCGGGCAGCGCGGGCCACAAGCTGCAGCGCATGTACGGCTTCAACACGCCGATCGAGCGCAGCGGGCCGCTCGACCGCACCTCGACCAGGGACCGGCGCCCATGGGGAGATGTCTACGGACGCATCCAGACGATCGGCAACGTGGTCAACTCGAACTACAACGCCTTGGGAGTCAAGATCCAGCAGCGCTTCAGCAAGGGCCTGACATACCTGATCGGATACACGTGGGCCAAGTCGATCGACAACGGATCCGCAATCCGCACGAACTCGGGCGACAACCTGTTCCCCACGAACAACTACGACCTCAGCAATGAGCGGGCACTCTCCCAGTTCAATACGCCGCACCGTTTCACGGCATCGATCCTCTACCAGCTGCCCATGCGATTCGACAGCCGCGCCATGCAGGCGATCGCGGGTGGCTGGCAACTGGGTTCGATCGTGACGCTGTCGACCGGCACGCCGATCGTCGGCGGTCACTGCAGCGACCTCAACGGCACGGGCCAGAACAGTCGAGGCGATGCGATCGGCAATCCGCATGTCAGCAATCCCACGCCGCAGGAGTTCTGGGCGAAGGGGCCCGACGGACGCGCGGCGACCATCGCCTGCAACGTGCCCGACGCGCAGGGCTTCAACGAACTCACGTACAGGAATGGCAACCGCGGCCGCAACACCCTGCAGCGTCCGGGTTTCAACAACTGGGACTTCTCGGTGATGAAGGACTTCGCCATGTCGGAGAAGTACACGTTGCAGTTCCGGTTCGAGTCGTTCAACTTCGCGAACCACCCGAACTGGAACAACCCGAACAGCAACCCGCGTTCGCGCAATTTCGGCGTGATCACCAGCGCGCGCGCAATGCGCACGAACCAATTCGCACTCAAGTTCATCTTCTAGCTTGTAGATGACAAGGCCCCCGCCCCGATCCGGGGCGGGGGCAATCCACTCCATCCAAACCGACCGCATTCCGGGGTCGCCCCGTAGGGAGTCCGGCGTCCGGTCGTGCACGCTGCGCGTCGCTTCCGGCCCTGGAACCGGCGGGCTGATAGCCTAGCGGATATAGGGGCATGCAGAAAATCCTGGCAGCCAACCGGGGCGAGATAGCCATTCGCATCTTGCGGGCAGCGACCGAACTAGGCCTCAGAACGGCTACCGTCTACTCCCATGAAGACCGCCTGGGCCTGCACCGATTCAAGGCCGACGAGGCCTACGAAGTCGGCGGCGGCAAGGGTCCGGTAGCTGCCTACCTGGATATCGACGGCATCGTCGGGCTGGCCAAGGACCGGGAGGTGGACGCGATCCATCCTGGATACGGCTTCCTCTCCGAGAACAGCGCCTTCGCCAGGGCCTGCAGCGACGCTGGTATCAAGTTCATCGGCCCCACGCCGGAATTGCTCGACCTGCTAGGGGACAAGACCCGCGCCCGTCAGATCGCGCGCGAGGCCGGCGTGCCAATCGTTCCCGGGACCGGTCTGGCGTCAGACGACCCTAGCCAGGTGCTTTCCGCGGCACGGTCCATCGGCTACCCCCTCATCGTCAAGGCATCGTTCGGCGGAGGCGGTCGCGGGATGCGTGTCGTGCATGGCGAGGACGAGTTGCTCGGGCGCATCGAGGAGGCACGCACGGAGGCGCGGCGGACGTTCGGCGACGGCTCGGTCTTCCTGGAGCGTTTCGTCGCTCGCGCCCGGCACATCGAAGTGCAGATACTGGCCGATTCCCACGGCTCGATCGTTCACCTCTGGGAGCGCGACTGCTCCGTCCAGCGTCGCCACCAGAAGGTTGTCGAGCTCGCTCCTGCGGCGAATCTTGCCGGCGGCATCCGTGATGCTATCTGCGACGCGGCCATCCGCGTCGCGCGCGCGACCGGGTACGTGAATGCGGGAACGGTCGAGTTCCTACTGGACGCCGATTCGGGGGAGTGGTTCTTCATCGAGGTGAATCCCCGGATCCAGGTTGAGCACACGGTCACCGAGATGGTCACCGGCATCGACATCGTGCGATCGCAGATCCTGGTGGCACAAGGGTGCCGGCTTCACGAGGATCCGCTGGCAGTGCCGCGGCAGGACGAGATACCGCGGCGGGGCTTTGCGATTCAGTGCCGGATCACGACCGAGGATCCCAAGGACGGTTTCTCGCCGGACTACGGCCGCTTGCAGGCCTTCCGGTCGGCGGCCGGTCTTGGCATCCGACTGGACGGCACGGCGTATTCGGGGGCCGTGCTGAGCCCCTTCTACGACTCGCTTCTCGTCAAGCTGACGGCCTGGGACTCCACCCTGAAACGGGCCTGCGCGAGGGCGGACCGCGCGCTGAGGGAGTTCCGGATCCGCGGCGTCAAGACCAACATCCGATTCCTCCAGAACGTCGTCAACCATGAAGCCTTCCAGTCCGGGAAGGTGACCACCGGATTCCTAGAGGAGACCCCCGAGCTCTTCCGGTTCCAGGCCACACGGGATCGGGCTAACCGGCTGCTCAGTTTCATCGGCGACACGATCGTCAACGGGAATCCCACGGTCAAGGGGAGGGATCGCCCCAAGCGCATCGAGGCCCCGGCCGCGGTGCCGTACGAGCCCGGCACCGAGCCTCCACCCGGAACGCGCCAGAAGCTGCTCGATTTGGGGCCCGAGAGATTCTGCGAGTGGGTCCGGGACGAGGAGCGGCTGCTGGTTACGGACACGACGTTTCGGGATGCGCACCAGTCGCTGCTCGCGACTCGCGTCCGGACGCACGACCTGATGGAGACAGCCCCGGCCGTGGCCCGGAGGCTCTCGAATCTCTTCAGCCTCGAGATGTGGGGCGGCGCCACGTTCGATTCCGCGCTGCGCTTCCTGTACGAGGACCCATGGGAACGGCTGCGGCAGATGCGCGAAGCCGTGCCGAACATTTGCTTTCAGATGTTGCTCAGGGCCTCGAATGCGGTCGGATACACGAGCTATCCGGATAACGTGGTCCGGGAGTTCACGATCGAGGCCGCACGCCAGGGGATCGATGTATTCCGGATCTTCGACTCGTTGAACGACATCGGGAACATGCGGGTGGCCATGGACGCGGTTCGCGACACCGCGGCCATCTGCGAGCCCGCGATCTGCTACACCGGCGACATTCTCGATCCCTCCCGGCCGAAATACAGCCTCAATTACTACTTGGACCTTGCCCGGCAGCTCAAGGGAATGGGCGCTCACATGCTCGGCATCAAGGACATGGCCGGGCTTTGCCGTCCGTACGCCGGCTACGAGCTTGTCAAGGTGCTGCGAGGGGAACTCGGCCTGCCGGTCCACTTCCACACCCACGACTCGAGCGGACTGAATGCCGCGACTCTGCTGAAGACGTCCGAAGCCGGGGTGGATGTCGTGGACGCAGCCGTCGCTGCACTCTCGGGCTCGACGAGCCAGCCGAATCTCAACACCCTTGTGGGCACTCTCAAGGGCACCTCCCGTGACACGGGGCTCGACACCGAAGCGCTCGGGGACTGTTCTCTGTATTGGGAGACCGTGCGTACCTACTACCTGCCGTTCGATAACGCCCCCAAGGCTGGCAGTGCCCGCCTGTACACCCACGAGATTCCGGGAGGCCAGTTCACGAATCTCCAGCAGCAGGCAGCGGCCATGGGGCTGGCCCAGCGCTGGCGCGAGGTCGAGCAGATGTACGCCGACGTCAACCAGCTGCTCGGCGACATCGTGAAAGTCACCCCGTCGAGCAAGGTTGTTGGCGACTTGGCGCTCTTCCTGCTAGCGAAGGGCATGACCTGCGAGGAAGTCCGGAACCTGCCGAGCAACCACAACATCGGGTTCCCCGATTCCGTGGTCGACATGATGCGAGGGTCGCTGGGCACGCCTCCCGGCGGGTGGCCGCCGAGGATCCGCGAGATCCTCCTCTGCCGCAAGAAGCCGATCAGCGGACGGGCAAGCGAGAGCCTGCCGCCTGCTGACCTGGATGCAGCCATCGCCGAGGCGGGAAGACTTCTCGGCAGAAAGGCGCGCCGCTGCGACGGGCTGAGCTACCTGCTCTATCCGGAGGTCTTCGCGAAGTATGCCGAGACAAGGCGCAAGCATGCCGACGTGGGGGTGCTGCCCACGCCGGTCTTCTTCTACGGCCTCGAGAAAGACGAGGAGTGCATCATCGACATCGAGCGCGGCAAGCGCCTGATTGTCAAGTTCCTCACTCTTGGAGAGCCTCAGCCGAACGGCACCCGCACGGTGTTCTTCGAGCTCAACGGCCAGCCCAGGGAAGTGCGCGTGCGGGACCACTCGCTCCAGGCCGACCGCCCCGCGGCGCGCAAGGCCAACAGCGGGAATCCCGATCACATCGGAGCCCCGACGCCGGGCCTCGTCACCGGAGTATTCGTCGTCAATGGCGACGAGGTGGAATCGAATGCGCGGCTTCTGACGCTAGAGGCGATGAAGATGCAGAGCACGATCTATGCCCCGAAGGCCGGGAAGGTGCGGGAGATCCTGGTCGAGGCGGGGACCCACGTGCAGTCGAAGGATCTGCTCGTGATCCTCGGCTGATGAGGCCGTGACGGTTCGAAACCAGCGGTTCACGGTTGCTGCCTGGCTGTTCCTTGCGTACCTGATTGCCGTCATCCTGTTCGGCGCGTGGGTCCGCATCAGCCATTCGGGGGATGGTTGCGGAAGCAACTGGCCGACCTGTCACGGAGAGGTCATTCCGACCGCGCCTTCAGCCGCAACGCTGATCGAATTCACGCATCGCGTGACGAGCGGCCTGTGCGGCGTCCTCGGTATCGGGCTGCTCGCTTGGTCGTGGTCGCTATTCGGGACGGGCCCGGTGACGAGGGCCGTGGCGTGGACGCTGCTCTTCGTGGTCTTCGAAGGGGCGATTGGCGCAGGGCTGGTGCTAGCGGAGCTGGTGGCGGACGATGCGTCGGCGGCTAGGGCGGCGGTCATCGCGCTGCACCTGACGAACACTCTGGCCCTGACTGCTTTTGCTGCGCTTGCCGCCTGGCGATCCGGCCAGCATCGCCCGGCGCGCTTCCTTGCGCGGCGCAGGGCATCATTCGCTATCGGGATCGCGCTTGTAGTGGTGGCATCGATGAGCGGGGCCGTCACGGCCCTCGGAGACACCTTGTTTCCGAGCGAAATCAATGTCGGTCCCGGGCTGTTCACTGAGATCGGCGATGACCTGTCCGCTGGCAATCACTTCCTAGTGCGGCTCCGCATCCTCCATCCGGCTCTCGCGATCTTGGCGGCAGGCTATTTGCTCTGGCTGCTCGCAAGCGAGGCCGACGCCAATCGTTGGGCGTCTGCCGCCATGTACCTTGTAGCCGCAGAGGTCGTCATCGGTTTCGTCAACATTGGACTGTCCGCACCGGGCTGGATGCAGGTCATCCACCTGCTGGGCGCCCAGGCGTTCTGGGTGGCGTTCATTCTCGCGTGCGCCTCGATCGAACCCGACCGGTCGACGCCGTAGCGAGCCAGTGTCTGCCTGCGAGCGGGTACGGAGGCGCGCTCGGAATCAGGCGTTATAGATCCGTTCACTCAGGTAAACCTGCCCCGCGGAGCCTCGCGTCTTGAGCATGCGATTACTTGGGTTCCCGGCAGGCTCCGAGTCCCGTAGATGGGTGACCTTCCGTCGATGGGTCGTCCGGCGCAGCTCGATGGAACCTCAAGCGGGCCCTGGCCATCGGCCGGGCCCGTTCCTCGCCTGACCCGCCATCTGGCTTAGCGCCACCGGCGGCCCGCAATGGGGCTTCATCAGTTGCGCCGGTTACCGGCTACAATCGACCGAAGATGCGACTCCTGATTTCCGCGATTCTCGCCACCATTACGCTCGGCTGCCAGCTGTCCGATCCTGTCCTGGAGGGCCCGTACCAGGTCCCTCAAGGCTTCGTGGTCGAGGCCGTGGCCGATGCCGAGCAGGTCGGATCCCTCATCCAAGTGACCTTCGACGATCAGGGCCGGCCTGTCGTCGCCAAGGAACGCGGCCACCCGGTGCGCATGCTCGACAACGACGGGGACGGTTTCTTCGAATCCGAGCAGATCATCAGCGACCAGGTCGAGAATTGCCAGGGCCTTTTCTTCGACGGCTCGACACTGTACGCGAACTGCACCAACCCCGACGACGGGGAAGCCTGCCTCTTCCGGCTGCCGGACCACGATGGCGACGGTGTCGCCGACGCCCGGGAGATCCTCGTGCAGTACACCGGTCGCATAGGTGAGCACGGACCGCACGACATCCGGCGAGCTCCCGACGGCTCGATCACGGTCCTGATCGGCAACCACACGTTCATCCCGCAAGAGCGCATCGCCGCCGACTCGCCGCTCGCCGGCTACAAGGAGTCCCAGCTTCTGAACCGCTACATGGATGCCCGCGGCCACGCGGTAGGGCGCATGGCGCCCGGCGGGGTCCTGCTGCGCATCGAAGGCGACTCGTTCTCCATTCTGCTCGGGGGCTTCCGCAATCCCTACAACCACGCGTACAACTACGAAGGCGAGGCCTTCACGTTCGACTCGGACATGGAATGGGACATCAACCTTCCGTGGTACCGCGACGTCCGCTCCGTGCATGGCGTCCCGTCCGCCGACTACGGCTGGCGGACCGGTTCCGGCAAGTTCCCGGCGTACTACCTGGACTCTCTCCCCCCGGTCGATGACTTGGGCCGGGGTTCCCCGGTCGGAGTGGACTTCTACCAGAGCTACGCCTATCCGGCAGAGTACTTCGATGCATTCCTCCAAGGCGACTGGTCGCGCGGGCGGGTGGTTCTCTCGAATTTCCGGAAGGCAGGGGCCACGTACGAGCTTGCCGAGCCCGCATCTGATTTCATCTACGGAGAGCCGCTCAACGTGACGGACCTTGAGGTCGGCCCGGACGGCTTGGTGTACTTCACCATGGGCGGTCGCGCGACGCAGGGGGGCTTCTATCGCGTCGCGTACAAGGGATACCGCGCAAACGAAGAGCGGCGGCCCGAGACCGGCATCCTCTCGGTCGTTCGCCAGCCGCAGCCGCTGTCGGCGTTCAGCGATGCGTACTTCCGCGCCGCCAAGGACGAGATGGGAGACTCGTGGGCGTCCGGACTGCAGGACTTGGTCCGGGACGAGACTGCGGAGCCATCCGACCGCATCCAGGCCCTGCATCTCCTGCAGCGTTACACCCCGAAGCCGGATGCCCCACTGATTCGCTCGGCATTCGAGAGCGTTGATCCGGCGCTGCGAGCGGCCGCGATCTACGTGGTGGGCCAGCACGGCAGCGATCGTGCGAAGCGGATTGCCGCCGACGGCCTCAAGGATCCCGACCCCTTCGTTCGCAGGAGGTCGGCGGAGGCCCTGATGCGGATGGGCGATCCGGCGTTTGCCGACACGGCGGACCTATACGCCCTGCTTGGTGACTCGGACCGCTTCGTGCGGTGGGCGGGGCGCGTTGCGCTGGAGTCGGTTCCGCGCGAGGCGTGGGAGAACCTCGTAGTGGAGGATTCCGATCCCCAGTCGGCATCCGCGGGAATGCTAGGCCTCGTGCGCACGGCCGCGAGGCCAATCGAGTTGGAGCCGGTGTTCGAGAAGTCCCTGTCGATGCTGCGTACCGAGGGACTCGCGGCGAACGTGGAGCTTTCCTTGCTCCGGGTCTTCCACCTGGCCTGCATCGAGATCGAAAGCGGGTGCCGGGAGAGCTTGCGGGACCAACTCTACGACATCGTGGCCCCTCGCTTCCCGTCGGCAGACGAGCGGCTGAACCGGGAGTACTCTCTGACGATGGCGTACGCGGGTCGACCGGAGGCGATCGCCCAGATTCTCGGACAGATTCCCTCCGGCGACGAGAACCAGCCCCTGCAGATCCACTATGTCTACGCCCTGCGCGAGATCAAGGAGGGCTGGACGCCGGAGCAGAAGCAGACCTTGCTGGCGTGGTTCCGGAAAGCCAAGGACTGGCGCGGCGGAGCCAGCTTCGCCGGATTCATCAACCGGCTCTTCGAGTCGTCCCTCGAATTCTTCAGCCAGCAGGAGGTCCAGGCTGCCTACGAGGCCATTCCCGAGTACGCTCCGGTCGAGGACGAGGAACTGCTGGCGAGACTGCGGCGGCGGTCCGACCATGTGCAGCCGAACATCTTCGCCCGCAGGTCCGGAACCAATCTCTACAGCGAGCAGGAGATCTTCGAGTACATGATGTACGACCCCATGACCACTGTCGCGAACACCGACGACGGCAGGAGGGTGTTCGAGGACGCCTGCGCGAAGTGCCACCGCTTCGGCGATCTGGGGAAGGACTACGGGCCGGACCTGACGACCCTGGCCAATCGGTTCAGCCGGAAGGACATGCTCGAGGCGACGCTATGGCCATCGAGGACCATCTCGGATCAGTACGGCGCCTGGCGGATCGAGACCCGGGACGACGTGTACTCGGCCATGATCCTCGAAGAGGACGAGGAGTCCATTACGGTCCTGATTCCTGATCTCGACCGCCCGGTCTCGATCGCAAGGGAGAACATCGTCGACATGCGAGAGTCGGAGGTTTCGATCATGCCCGAGGGCCTTCTGGACACGTTCGACATGCGAGCGACGGCGGGACTGTTCCGACTTCTCCAGGAGGGGGCGGGCGGACCCAGCGGGGACTGAGCCTGGCTGCCTCACGGGAGGCGCCGCAGGTGACCTGCGCGATCCTGCGCGACGGCCGGGCCCGTATCAGGCACGAGTACCTGCTAGCCCGGCGTGACGGTTCGCCGCGGAACCGCACGCTCCACCAACACGCCCCGCCGGAAGAAGTCGTGCCGGACGCTGCCCGGTGACTGGCAATCAGCCTGGGCCCGCCCCATCCGTCGCACCAGTCTGAGGCTGCGTTGCTTCCGAGGACATGCATTGAGGCTTGCCTTGGAGCGCCGCTTCCGTGTCCACCCCGCGGCTGGTGTTCCAGTCCGCCACAGTCGGTCCGTTCTACGTCACTGCTCGTAGTGCGCCCGCTCGGCACGGGTGCCGCTCGGGAGGGGGGCTTTGGCACCAATTGCTCCACATTGGCAGCAGTTTCATTGCCCAGCCGGCAGAATTTACAAAATCATGCCAAGCGTCGCGGTAACTTGTCACGGTAAAGTATTGCAAGCAAATGCGGAAGGCGTTCGAAATACTGGCTATCCTTGTCAACCTTGCCATAGGGTTAGCTTGTTTGGGACTTGCAGTGATGGGCTGGACCGTGGGCGGGTCCGTGTCCATGCCGCTCTTGCCCGTTGATCCAGAGGGCACCAATGCAGCCCTAGCAATCGCGGGCATTTTCGCAGTAGTTGCCTCGTGCGCAGCGTTCAAGAATTCCCGCTGGGCGGCAGCTCTGATGATGCTGTGGTCGATTGCCTTGCTCGCAGTCCTGAAGCTGGCGGTCTTCCGGGCCAACTATCGTTTCGATGGTATCGAGTCCTTCGTCGATCACGCCTGGCTGGTCGGGGGAGCCGCCATCCTGCTGCTGGCGAGCTTCGCGCGGTACCGGTCGGCTGTGAGCGCCATCCAGCTGCAGTACGACAGGCGGGCAAGGCTCCGCTCCCTGCGATAGCCGGCAGCGGAGGGCTTGAAGACTCGCTCGAGCCCGTCGCATTCGGGGAGCAGTGTGTGGCGGCTAGCGCCGCGCCCGGTCCAATCAGCCCGGTTACCGCCCCGGGCCCGTGCGTGCACGATAATGGCCAGAGGCGCGACGGCCATGGATGTCTTCGATCAGGTTAGGGACGCATTGCGGGCAGGCGATACCGAGGCTGGCTTCGAGCTTGCAGTGCGTAGGTTTCTGGACGAGGGTTCCTATCCGCTGGTGTTCGAGGCGAGGCTGATGAAGAAGCGCCACGAATTGGGCATGCCCCTGATCCAGACCGAGCCGTGGAGCAATCTCGCTCCCGACGTCCAGGCTGCGTACGAGCAAGCCACGGTCCAGGCTGCACGCGAGGTCGGGACGCTATTCCTCGATGACGGCGAGATCGGGAAGGCTTGGCCGTACTTCCGCGCGCTGGGCGAGAAGCAATCGGTACGCGCGGCGATTGATGCATACCAATGCGGCGAGGCGGACGAGCGCTTGGACGGGGTCATCGAGGTCGCCTACCACGAGCAGGTTCACCCCCGGAAAGGGTTCGAGTTAATCCTCAAGCACTACGGGACTTGCCGGGCCATAACCAACTTTTCCCAGTACCCGGTCGAGGAAGGGCGAGCGGACTGCGCCCATCTGCTCGCCGAGAGTGTCCATGCGGAGTTACTGGCGAACATCAAGTACGCGATCCGGCAGAAGGAGGGCCAGGAACCGCCGGGCGAGGATCTCGCGGTGATCGTTGACGGGCGCGACTGGCTCTTCGAAGGGAATGCGTACTACCTCGACACTTCCCATGTGTCCTCGCTCGTCCAGATGGCCCCATCGATCGAGCGCGCTGACACGCTGGCACTGCTGGGAGGCTTGGCCGAGTACGGACGCAGGCTCGGCGAGATGTACCAATTCCCGGGGAACCCTCCGTTCGAGAAGGTGTTCGAGGACTACGGCATCTATATCGGCACGGTCATCGGCACGGACACGGATGGCGGGCTTGCCCACTTCCGGCGCAAGATGGAAACCTGCGACCCCAGCGTTGCGGGCACGACCCCTGCCCAGGTGCTGGTCAACCTCCTGGTGCGCGTGGGAAGGCCGGCCGAGGCTGCCGATGTGGCTGTCGAGCACCTGTCGGATGCAGACCCCCAGTTCCTCACGTGCCCGAATGCGTTGCAGCTTTGCCAGATGGCCGGCGATTACGAGCGGTTGGCGGACGTGTCGCGGAACCGGTCCGACCTATTGAGCTTCGCTGCGGCGACGATGCAGGAGCAGGCAGCGCAGACTGCCGCAGTGTAGGGGTTCGCCTACCATAAGTCTGTGCTGTCCGAACCCGCGCTCAGGGACTTGGTTCGCATTGTCGGCGAACGCGCGGTCCTGCATCGGGACGCGGACCTGCTGCTGTATGAATACGACGGCAGCATTGACAAGGGACGGCCCGACTGCGTCGTGTTCCCCCGCAGCACGGAGCAGGTGGTCCAGGTCGTCAACGTCGCGGCCGACCACTCGCTCCCGCTTGTCGGGCGGGGTGCCGGGACCGGGCTGAGCGGGGGCGTGATTCCGCGGCAGGGCGGGATCATGATCGGGTTCTCCCGGATGAATCGAATTCTCGAGATCGATCTCGAGAACGAGTGCGCCGTGGTCCAGCCCGGCGTCGTCAACCTGGACATCACCCGAGCAGTCCAGGCCCAAGGCTACTACTACGCACCGGATCCATCGTCTCAGAAGGCATGCACGATCGGCGGCAATGTTGCCGAGAACGCCGGCGGGCCCCACACGCTGATCTACGGCGTCACGACCAATCATGTGCTTGGAATCGAGGCCGTCCTGCCCGACGGAACGGTCGTCAATCTCGGCGGCAAGCAGCAGGACAATCCCGGCTATGACCTGAGAGGCCTTCTCACCGGCTCGGAGGGCACCATGGCCCTCGTAACGAAGGTCATCGTCCGCCTCATGCGAGCACCCGAAGCGATAGAGACCCTGCTGGCCATCTATGACCGTGCGGACGACGCTGCTTCGACGGTCGGCGAACTCACCGCGCGGGCCATCACGCCGGCAGCGGTCGAGATGCTGGACGGGGTGATGTTGCGGATGGTGGAAGAGGCAACTCACGCCGGCTTCCCGATGGACGCGGAGGCGGTACTGCTGATTGAGCTAGAGGGCATCCGCGAGGGTGTCGCTGAGCAGTTGGAACTGGTCCGCGATGTCTGCCAGCAGTGCAAAGCCCGCGAAGTTCGGGTAGCGAAGAGTGCAGAAGAGCGGGCCCTTCTGTGGAAGGGGCGCAAGAATGCATTCGGCGCGGTTGGCCGCGTGAGCCCGACCTACTACGTTCAGGACGGTGTGGTCCCCCGGACACGGATCGCTGATACCCTCCGCCACATCTACCGGGTCTCGGAGAAGTACGGCCTGACCATCAGCAACATCTTCCACGCTGGCGACGGCAACATGCATCCGATCATCCTGTTCGACCCCAGGGACGAGGAGGAGACGCGCCGGACGCGCGAGGCCGGGGAGGAGATTCTCAAGTACTGCATCGAGGTGGGAGGGGCAATAACCGGCGAGCACGGCGTCGGCATGGAGAAGAACGAGTTGATGCCGCTGCTGTTCGATGACGACAGTCTCGAGCAGATGGAGCGACTCCTGCGATTGTTCAACCCCGACGGCAGGCTGAATCCCGGGAAGCTGCTGCCGACCGGAAAGGGATGCTTGGAAATTCGCCCGCCATCCGCGCCCCACAAGGCTGTGGTCTGGTAGACGGCCGGACCCTTGGCCATTCCCGGCCTCCGTTCGGTACTGCGCCATCGGGTGGCGGCTCGCGCCTTTGCTAGCATTCGTTCGTTATGCGCCTGTTAGCTACCGCTGCGGTTGCTTGTGCAGCATTGGGCTGCTCGACGGACTCGGGTCCCGGTGCGTTGCCGATCGACCCGCAAGCGCTCGAGGCGCATGTCCGGTTCCTGTCTCACGATCTGCTGGAAGGCCGGGGCGTCGGGACTCGCGGAGAGGCGCTCGCCACGGAATACCTCGCCACCCAGCTTGCCATCGCCGGTGCCGAGCCGGGAGGTGACGACGGGTCGTACTTCCAAAGGGTCCCCTTGGTCGAAGTCAAGGCCCAGCCGGGCTCGGTCCTGAGGATCGCGGGACAGGAGGCTGTGCTGGGGCAGGACTACGTCGGGAACAACGAGCGCCAGACAGGGCGCGAGGTGTTCGATGCCGAGCTGGTCTATGTCGGCCACGGCATCACCGCTCCGGAGTTCGACTGGGATGACTACAAGGGAACGGACGTAAGCGGCAAGGTGCTGCTCCTGTTCACGAACGAGCCTCCGTCGGATGACGAGGCGTTCTTCGGGGGGCGGGCGCTCACCTACTACGGCCGCTGGACGTTCAAGTTCGAAGAGGCGGCCCGGCGCGGGGCCTTGGGCGTCCTGATCGTCCACACCGACGACACGGCCGGGTATCCGTGGGATGTCGTGCGGAATTCATGGAGCGGCAGCCAGCCGTACGTCGAGGTCCAGGAAGGCGAGCCCTCACTGGCGCTTGCCGGATGGCTCACCTCGAGTGCTGCCGAGCGCGTCTTCTCGGGATCCGCGGCCACAGGCGGGACGAGCCTCGCCGACCTGCTCGACATGGCGAATCGCAAGGACTTCGTGCCGGTCCCGCTCGGCATCCGGGTCGAGGCCGACCTGCGCAGTTCCATCGTGCCCATCGAGACGCGCAACGTGATCGGCAGGCTGCCGGGCAGCGATCCGGAGAGACGCTCCGAGGCCGTGCTGTACACGGCTCATTGGGACCACATCGGCAAAGCCGAAGCAACGGACGGCGAGGACGCGATCTATAACGGCGCCGTCGACAATGCCACGGGATGCGCCGTCTTGCTGGAGATTGCCCGGGCCTTCGGGGATCCACGGGAAAGGCCTGCCCGGACCATTCTCTTGGCGTTTGTCGGGGCCGAGGAGAGCGGGCTGCTTGGCTCGGCGTACTATGCCGCGAACCCGAGCGTGCCCGTCGGTCGGACCGCGGTGAATCTCAATTTCGACGGCCTGTATCCGTACGGAGCGACCAGCGACTACTCCCTCCCCGGGTACGAGCGGACGACACTCCGCGGGACCGTCGAGGCTCTGGCCGAGAGCTTCGGCGTGACCCTCACGCCGGACGCCCATCCCGAGCAGGGCTACTACTACCGTTCCGACCAGTTCAGCCTTGCCAAGCATGGCGTGCCCGCCTTCTCGCTCAAGTCAGGATCCCAGTACGTGGGCAGGCCTGCTGGGTGGGGCGAGGAGCGCGTGGCCGAGTTCCGCAACCGGCACTACCATCAGCCGTCGGACGAATTCCAGGAGGATTGGGACTTCGGCGGCATCGCCGCACTGGCGCGCTTCGGGCTGGAACTGGGCAGGATCGTCGCGAACCAGCGTGACCTCCCCACCTGGGGAGAGCAGGACGAATTCCGGGCTGCAAGGGATCGCTCCTGGCAGCGCTAGTGCTTGCCCGTGGCCGCTGCGGCCGAAACCCTGGCGGTGACCGCCAGGCACCCTTCCGTTCGGTATAATCCGATGGTCGCGGGATTGAGTTGTCGGGCCCGCACAGCCAGCAGGGATCAGGTTGAGGAGTTTGAGTATGAGATCCGTTCTGTTCGCGATGGCCATGGCATTGGCCGTCACCTTGGTTGCGGCTGCGGAAAGCCAGCAGGAGCACGCCTACAAGAAGGCCGCGTCAGTCCATGACTTGATGGAGTACATGGTCAAGCCGGCCATGGACAAGATCAAGGCGTTCGGCGAGGCTGGCGGCCCGTCGGGCAAGGACGAATGGCAGAAGGCCTTCGGGGCCGTTTCCATGGTCAACGAGGCCTCTCAGCTCGTCCTGATGGACGGCAGGGCGAAGGATGACGCGTGGAAGGACGGCGCGGCCAAGGTTGTCGCGGGCTCCCGAGAGGCGATGATGGGGGCCTATCGGATGGATGCAGCCGGGTTCAACAGCAGCCTGAAGGCTATGCGTGGCGGGTGCAAGACCTGCCACGACGTTCACAAGAAGGACGAGTAGCTATCCGGCGGCTAGGTCCGCAGTGAAGCGCGGGCCTCCCAAATGCCGAGATAGCGACGCCGGACGACCCAGTTCCCTGGCGTCACGATTCGAACCGCCTGCAGGCGGTTCGGTCGCCGCGGCGGGCGTCGCTGGCCTATTCGTAATACGCGGCGTTGCGCTCGGTGAAGTCTTCCCACTCTTCCGGAAGATCCTCTTCCGCGAAGATCGCAGAGACAGGGCAGACCGGCACGCACGCGCCGCAGTCGATGCACTCTTCCGGATCAATGTAAAGCATCTCTTCCGTCTCGAAGTCGTCCTCGTCCGACTTCGGGTGGATGCAGTCCACCGGGCATGCGTCTACGCAAGCAGTGTCCTTCGTGCCGATGCACGGTTCCGCGATGATGTAAGCCATGATCTCTAGCCTCTCCTGAACTGACTCAAACCTACTGCTGTTCGGTCCGCCCGCTGGTTCTCGGAACCGCCTCTGGTGACCGGCCCAAAATCCGAGTCTATCACAGCACTAGCCCTCAACCGGCCGCCGCAAGACCCTGTCCTGATCTGAGCGTATCATGAGGCGTAGCAATGACAAGAAGTCGGATTCTCGCACTGGGCTTGGCGCTGATCCTGGCGCCGCTGGGAGCGCAAGTCGGCGGCCAGAGGGGAGGCTCGGGGAGCGAGCCATTCGGGCGCGAGCCGGAAGCACGCATGCCTGACGGCCGGTCCCGGACCCTCATGATTCTGAAGAGCGAGGCGAAGAAATCCGTTGGGGACATGGAGAGAGTCGTGGAGCTGGCAAAGGAGTTGCAGGAGGAAATCGAGGCTAACGAGTTCCACACTGTCGACGTTCGGAGCGTCCGGAAGGCGGATGAGATCATCAAGCTGGTCAGGCGCGTCAAGTCCAGGCTGACCCGGTCGCGCTGACCCTGTCCGAATTGCGGCGCCGGGCCGCGAGGCACCGCGTGATGGGACATTCTTGCCCAGCGGGCGTGTCCCTTGGTACTCTGACGTCGCGAAGAGGACGCGAACCCTCATCCTCGGCCAGAAGTGGCAGATTCAT
Source organism: Bryobacterales bacterium (assembly GCA_965263255.1). Taxonomy (GTDB): domain Bacteria; phylum Acidobacteriota; class Terriglobia; order Bryobacterales; family UBA6623; genus VXMF01. The sequence goes on along the minus strand of CBDHHA010000008.1, from coordinate 1,890,927 downwards.
CTCCGGCTGGCTGCCTTGGTTGCAGTTGCGGGAGGGCTTTGTGTGCTGCACGGCCAGGGCATCCCTGCTCACCGGCTCCTGGTTGATAGCCATTGCGTCGCCTGCCACAACGAGACGCAGAACGAAGCCGGCCTAGCCTTGGACCGGCTCAGTTCGCAGCCGGTTGCGGCGAACGCTCCCAGCTGGGAGAGGGTCGTCCGGAAGCTGCGGAGCCGCCAGATGCCCCCGGCCGGGGCCCCTCGGCCCGACGAGGAAGTCTACAGGGCCGCCGTCGGATCTCTCGTTGCGGCGCTGGACAGGGCTGCCGAGATCGAGCCGGATCCTGGCCGGACGGACACCTTCCGGCGGCTCACCCGGACGGAATACCAAAACGCCGTCCGCGACCTGCTGGCCTTGGACCTGGATCTCGCTTCGCTCCTGCCGCGGGACGAGTCCAGCTCCGGCTTCGACAACATCACGGTGGGGGACTTGTCGCCGATGCTGCTCGAGAGCTACGTCGCGGCTGCGGACAGGATCTCGCGGCTGGCCGTGGGCCGGCCAGTGCCCTCGGTTGAAGTCCACACCGTGAAGACGAGCCCGGAGGGCACCCAGGAGCGGCACGCGGATGGCCTGCCGGTTGGCACGCGCGGCGGCACGCTGTTCACGCATACCTTCCCTCTGGATGCCGAGTACGAAATCGTGATCCGGCTGAGCCGCGACAGGGACGAGCAGGTCGAGGGTCTGCGCGTGCCCCACAAGATCGAGCTGCTCATCGACCGCGAGCGGGTCCGGCTGTTCGAGGTCGTCCCTCCGCCCCACATCGGTGATCACTCGGCCGTGGACCAGCATCTCAAGATCCGCCTTCCGGTGAAGGCAGGCCCGAAGCAGATCGGCGTGACGTTTCTCCGGCAGCCCTGGGGCGTGCTCGAGACCGATCGCGAGCCGTATCAGGCCCACTTCAACGCCTACCGGCATCCACGCGTCCAGCCAGCTGTCTACGAAGTCTCGATCAGGGGCCCGTTCGACGCAACCGGACCCGGCGACACGCCGAGCCGACAGCGTGTCTTCGCCTGCATGCCGGACGGGTCGAGTCCCGAGTCGGAAGAGCGGTGCGCTCGGCGGATCCTTGCCAGCCTGATGCGCAGAGCGTACCGACGGGAAGTCGAGGAGGCGGATTTCGGGAGCCCGATGGAGTTCTTCCGCCAAGGCCGCCTGGAGGGTGGATTCGAAGCCGGGGTCGAGATGGCCCTCTCGTCGATCCTGGTCAGCCCGGATTTCCTCTTCCGAATCGAGCGCGAACCGGAGGGTGCGGCCCCGGGCACGGCCTACCGGATCAGCGACTCCGAACTGGCTTCCCGGCTCTCGTTCTTCCTGTGGAGCAGCATTCCCGACGACGAGCTCCTCGACATCGCCGCCCGTGGCGGTCTCAGAAAGCCGGAAGAGCTGGAGGGCCAGGTCAAGCGGATGCTCTCGGACCCGCGGTCGAAGTCCCTCGTTACGAATTTCGCGGCGCAGTGGCTGCACTTGAGGAACCTGGACTCGATCAAGCGGGACATGCGCCTGTTCCCGAGCTTCGACGACAACCTGCGGCAGGCCATGCGGCGGGAGACGGAACTGCTCATCGAGAGCGTGATCGGCGAGGATCGCAGTGTGCTGGACCTGATCGACGCCGACTACACGTTCCTGAACGAGCGCCTCGCAAGGCACTATGGAATTCCCCACGTGTACGGCAGCTGGTTCCGCCGCGTCGATCTTGGCGCAGACCGGACCAGAGGCGGCCTACTTCGACATGGCAGCGTTCTCGCCGTGACCTCTTACAGCACCCGGACCTCGCCGGTCATCCGCGGGCACTGGGTGCTCGAGAATCTCCTGTCATCGCCGCCCCCTCCGCCTCCGGCGGAAGTCCCCGCGCTCGAGGACAGGACCATTGCAGGGGGCCTCACCGTTCGGGAACGCCTTGTCGAGCATCGGGACAACCCCGCCTGCTCGGGCTGTCACAGCTTGATGGACCCTCTGGGATTCGCGCTGGAAAACTACGACGCCGTTGGCCGCTGGCGCGACTCGGAGGAAGGGAGGCCGGTGGACACCACGGCACGGCTGCCTGGCGGAGCCTCCTTCGAGGGGGTGGAGGGCCTCGAGCAGGTTCTGCTGGAACGGCCGGACATGTTCGTCGGCGCCCTGGCCGAAAAGCTCCTCACGTACTCACTCGGACGCGTCATCGAGCACCATGACGGCCCCGCAGTGCGCAGGATCGTGCGAGAATCTAGTCCGGAAGGGTTCCGCTTTTCCTCCGTCGTGCTTGCAATCGTCAAGAGCCGGCCGTTCCAGATGAGGAGGTCATCATGATCATCACCAAGAGAGCGCTCCCCAGACGGACCCTGCTCCGGGGTATCGGAGCCGGGGTCGCGCTGCCCCTGCTGGACGCGATGGTACCCGCGATGACTGCCGCGGCGGCGACGGCGGCGCGTCCCGTCCGGCGGCTTGGCTATGTATTCATCCCGATGGGTTCGGACACTCCCCGGTGGACCCCGCCCAACTCTGATTCCCTTGACGAGCTGTCCCCCATCCTCCGGCCGCTTGCGTCTCACAAGGATGCCGTGACCGTCCTGACGAACATGGAATTGCAGAACGCCTATCCGGGGACTCACGCAACCTCGAATTCTGCGTTCCTCAGCTGCGCGCAGGCGAAGTTGACGGAGAGTTCCGACTATTACTTGGGCATTACCGCCGACCAGGTCGCCGCGAGCCAGATCGGCCAGCAGACCCAGATTCCCTCGCTCGAGCTGGGCACGGAAGTGCTGGAGGTGGTCGGGCAGTGCGACGACGGGTTCGCCTGCGTGTACCAGAACAACCTTTCGTGGTCCTCCGCGACCACCCCGCTCCCCTACGAGGCCCATCCCCGCAAGGTCTTCGACCGCCTGTTCGGCGTGGGCAGCCCGGAGCAGCGCAGCAGGACCCTGAAGAAGCAGGCCAGCCTCCTGGACCGGGTGAGAAGCGATGTGTCGCGCCTCCGTCGCGAGCTCGGCACGGGGGACAGGACGAAGGTCGACCAGTACCTGGACAGCGTCCGCGAGGTGGAGCGCCGGATCCAGATCGCCGAGCTGGGCGTCGCGCAGGCCGCGCCCCCGGACATGGACCGTCCCGTCGGCGTGCCGGCAGCCTACGCGGACCACGTCCGGCTGATGTTCGACCTGCAGGTTCTCGCGCTGCAGGCAGACATCACGAGAGTGATCACGTTCCAGATGGCCCGCGAGGGAAGCACGCGGAGCTACCCCGAGATCGGCGTTTCCGAATCGCACCATCCGCTGACCCACCACGGCGGCAATCGCGAGATGATCGACAAGTTCGCAAAGATCAACGAATACCACGTGTCCCTGTTCGCCTACATGCTGGAAAGGCTCAAGGCCACGCCAGACGGGGACGGTAGCCTCCTTGACCACAGCATGTACCTGTACGGAAGCGGCATGGGCGACCCGAACAAGCATGACCACATCAACCTGCCCATCCTTGTCGCTGGCGGGGCCGCAGGCCGCATGAAGGGCGGGCGTCACGTCAGCTACGAGCAACGGACGCCGCTCGCCAACCTGCACCTCACATTGCTCGAGAAGGTCGGGGTGCGCATGGATTCGTTCGCTGACAGCAACGGCCGGGTCGACGAACTGCTGTCGATCTGAGACCCGGAGTAGCCGATCGATGAGCGCGAATCGACACGGGGCAGGAGCGGTTGCGTCACTGATCCTCGCGGTTGCTCTGCCGGCCGCGCCTGATGCGCCGCTGGCCGATGCGGTCCAGGCGATGGACCGACTGGCCGTCCGTGCGTTGCTCGAAGCAGCGGCGGACGTCAATGCCCCGCAAGCGGACGGGATGACTGCCCTCCACTGGGCTGCCCTGCGCGACGACGCGGACGTGGCGCGCCTCCTGCTGGAGTCGGGGGCTCGCGCAAGCGCCGCGAACCGGTACGGAGTCACCCCTTTGACGCTGGCGTGCACGAACGGGAACGGCGAGCTCGTCGAAATGCTGCTCGACGCGGGCGCCGACCCGAACACAGCCCTTCCCGGCGGGGAGACCGCGCTGATGACGGCGTCGCGCACCGGGAGGATCGGCCCGGTAAAGGCGCTGCTCCGCCGGGGCGCGGATCCCAAGGCGACCGTGCATGGCATGGGTCGGCAGGAGGGAGCGGGCGCGAACGCATTCCTCCGGCGCATGAATGACCCGTCCGTGCTGGACTATCGCCCGAAGTCCGAGCAGACGGCCCTGTTCTGGGCGGCTGCCGAGGGCCACGCGGACGTCATTGCGGAACTGATCGAGTTCGGGGCGGACTTTCGCAGGACTCTCGAATCGGGATTCAGTCCGCTGCTGTTCGCTGTCAGGGGCGGCCACATCGAGGCGGTCCGCACGCTCATCGAGGCCGGGTCCGACGTCAACCAACGGATCGAGCCAGGGCCGGAGTGGCGCCATCTTGGCTACGTGGCGAAGCTGCGTCCGGGCGCATCGCCGTTGCATCTGGCCGTGGAGAACGGGCACTTCGAGCTGGGCGCGCTCCTGCTCGATGCCGGGGCCGATCCGAATGCGGCCGATCCGCTGGGATACACGCCACTGCATGCCCTCGTCGCGGCAAGACGAGTGCCTCCGGGCGACTCGAATCCACCTCCTGTGCCCACGGGAAACATGACGAGCCTGGAATTCTTGCGCAGGATGGCCGGAGACGGCGCGGACCTGAACGCCACGATGACGGGGCCGGGACGGATCAACCTCGGTTCGTTCGTCGTAGGGCCGACGCCCTTTCTCGGGGCCGTGCAAACGGCGGACGTCGACCTGATGAGGACTCTTGTGGAACTGGGGGCCGATCCGCTGCTGACCGACGGGGACAACAGTACCGCCCTCATGCTCGCCGGCGCCAGGATCGGCTCGGACCAGGAGGTCGTGCAGGTGATGGAGCTGCTGCTGGATCTCGGAGTTGATATCAACGCCGTGGACGCCGACGGCGAGACCGCGATGCACGCGGCGGCGTACCGGGACCGCGCCGCGCCGATAAAGTTCCTCGCTGCGAACGGTGCCCGCATTGAGATCTGGAACCGGAAGAACCGGCACGGTTCGACGCCCCTGGCCTTGGCGGCCGGCTACCAGGGGACCAGAACCATCCGGCCCCATCCGGTCGCCGAGCAAGCGATCCGGGAAGTGATGGTCGCGGCGGGCCTGACCCCGCCCGAGCGGCTGGCCGTACAGGCGTCGGCCCGACGCTTGCAGTAGCGGCGCCGGAGAAGCCCCCGGTCGTGATCGTTCAATCGGGCAGCGGCGGCTGGAACGGGTCGCCCCGCCGCGTAGCGCACGCCCGCGACACGTGATTGGGCAGTTGTTGATCGAAGGAGGATGACCATGCGATCCCTGGTGCGGCCACTGGGCCTGCTGCTGCTGTGCATGACCGCAGCGATTGCGGAAACGGAGTTTCCCGCAATGCACTACGAGGCTGACCCGGACTGGCCGGCACTGCCGGCTGGCTGGAATTTCGGCGAGGTGGCCGGCGTCGCTGTCGATGCGAAGGACCATGTCTTCGTGTTCCACCGCGGCGAGCATCCGATCATGGAGTTCCTGCCGGACGGTCGCCTGCTCCGCTCCTGGGGAACCGGCATGTTCATCCGCCCGCACGGCATTCGCGTGGATCCGGACGGGAACATCTGGACCGTTGACAACGACACGCATCAAGTCCTGAAGATGGATCCGACGGGCCGGGTCCGCATGGTGATCGGGCGGCGGGGGCAGGGCGGCGAGAGCGACGAGCTCTTCAACCGGCCTACGGACGTGGCGTTCGCGCCCAACGGAGACTTCTATGTGAGCGACGGGTATGTCAACTCGCGCGTCGTGAGGTTCTCCAAGGACGGTCGATTCCTTATGGCCTGGGGCAAGAAGGGCGATGGCGAGGGCGAGTTCAACCTCCCGCACTCAATCGCCGTCGACGGGCAAGGACGAGTCTATGTCGGCGACCGCGAAAACTACCGCCTCCAGGTGTTCGACGCGAACGGGAAGTTCCTGGAGCAGTGGCGCCACGTCGGCTCGCCGTGGGGTCTCGACATCCAAGCGGACGGAACCCTGTTCCTGGCCGACGGCCACAACGACCGGATCCTGAAGCTGACGCTCGACGGGAAGGTGCTCGGAGCGTACGGGACGAATGGGCGCATGCCCGGGGATCTGAACTTTGTCCACCATTTGGGCCTCGATTCGAAGGGCAACATCTTTGCCAGCGAGATCAAGAACCAGCGGGTGCAGAAGCTGCGGGCTCGGTGACGTAGCTCGGCGCGTCGGACCCCGGGCTCGCGCCCGGCGAAAGTGCGAGGGGAAAGGCATGACTACGAGACTGATTGCGATCGCTCTGGTGACGGCAAGTGTCGGACTCACCCAGATCACGCAGACGGTCGTCACCAAGGCGACCACGCCGGAGCAAGACTCCAAGCCCAACAGCGACCAGATTCCGGACGGGATTGCGATCGAAGGGGAGTTCGAGCGCGTGGTGGTTCTGCGGTTCAAGTACAAGGCCGACCTGCTGGCTGCGTTCGAGCAGATGGTGAAGGAACGCGGCATTCGCAATGCCGTCATCCTTGCCGGGATCGGCTCGGTCCGCAACTATCACATCCATGCGGTCAGCAATCGCGTGTTCCCGTCGGAGAACATCTTCACCAAGGATCCGACCAAGCCCGCCGACATCGTCAGCATGAACGGCTACGTGATCGACGGCCGTATCCATGCCCACATGACCCTGACGGACGAGAATCACGCCTTCGGAGGGCATCTCGAGCCGGGAACGAACGTGTTCACGTTCGCGATCGTGACGCTGGGCGTCTTCAAGGACGGAATCGACCTCAGCCGTGTCGACGACAAGACCTACCGGTAGCTTGCTGGGCGACCCGCATGAAATTGCGCCTGCCCGCGTCGTGTCGTGGCAAGGCCCGACACGCTCCGTGCCGGAGCGACTTGCTCCGTTCGACAGGTCTGACCCTGTGCTGCTTACGCGAGGATCTTCTCGACTACTTCGCCCGCAACGTCAGTAAGGCGGAAGTCCCGGCCCTGGAACCGGTAAGTGAGTCTGGTGTGGTCGAAGCCGAGGACGTGGAGGATCGTGGCGTGCAGGTCATGCACATGGACACGGTCCTCGATGACGTTGAAGCCCAGGTCATCGCTCTTTCCGATCGTGATTCCAGGCTTGATTCCTCCGCCAGCCATCCACATGGTGAATGCGTTCGGGTGATGGTCCCGTCCGTCGTCGGTGCCCCCTTGGACCATCGGGGTCCGGCCGAACTCGCCGCCCCAGAGAACGAGAGTGTCGTCCAGCAGGCCACGCTGCTTCAGGTCCTTGACCAGTGCGGCCGAAGCCTGGTCCGTGTCCTTGCAGTTCTTGGTCAGTCCGGAAATCAGGCTCCCGTGCTGGTCCCACGACTCGTGGAACAGCTCAACGAACCGTACGCCGCGCTCCACGAGCCGGCGGGCAAGGATGCAATTGTTCGCGAATGACGGCTTGCCCGGCTCGGCTCCGTACATGTCGAGGACGTGCTGCGGCTCTTGCGAAATGTCCATCAGTTCCGGCGTGCTCTCCTGCATCCGGTAAGCCATCTCGAATGAGTTGATCCGCGTCGTGATCTCGGGATCCCCGGTTTCGTCCAGGTGGATGCTGTTGAGCCTCCGAATGGAATCCAGCGAATCCCGCTGTAGACGGCGATCCACCCCTGGCGGATTCGAGAGGTAGAGAACAGGGTCCCCGCTCGTCCGGAACTGCACTCCCTGGTACATCGACGGGAGGAACCCGCTTCCCCAGTTGCTGTTTCCGCCGCTCGGCCCCTTCTGCCCGGAACTGAAGACCACGAACCCCGGCAGGTCCCTCGACACGCTGCCGAGGCCGTACAGCGTCCAGGCCCCCATCGAGGGCCGGCCGAACTGCTGCGAGCCGGTGCTCATCATCACCTGTGCGGGCGCATGGTTGAATGCGTCCGTGACAAGGGACTTGACGATGGCGATGTCGTCCGCCACCGACGCGATGTGCGGGATCAGCTCCGAGAGCTCGGCCCCGCTCTGTCCGTGCCTGGCGAACTTGAACTTGGGACCCAGCAGAGTCGAATTCGGGTCAATGAACGCCGCCCGGTAGCCCTCAAGCAGGCCCTCGGGCGGCAGTGTGCCCTCGTGCTTGCCGAGTTCCGGCTTGTGGTCGAAGAGCTCGAGGTGGCTCGGGCCGCCGCCCATGAACAGGAAGATCACGTTCTTGGCGGTCGGGTCGTGGTGCGGCTTCTTCGGGGCCAGCGGGTCAGACGCTTCTAGCAGGTCGCGAAGCGCAACGGCACCGAGGCCGACTCCGCACTGCTGGAGGAACCACCGGCGTGCGAGCGGGTTGGCGGCATTCTGAGCGTTCAGCATGGTGGTGTCACTCCCTCGTGATCGCTTCGTCCAGGTTCAGCAGAACTCTGGACACGGCGGTCCAGGCCGCCAGTTCGGTCTCGCTGAATCTGTCGGCGGTTGCGAGCAGGGTGCTGTCTTCGCCCGCCAGTTCCGATGGGTCCAGCTGTCCGTCCTCGATGCGTTGCCGTTGCCCGTTCAAGAAGGTAAGCAGTTCCTCGCTTTCCGTCTCCGCCGGCATTCGCGCCAGGACTCGCTTGAAGGCGTACTCGATGCGCTCCGGATCGCTCGACCCGCCCTCGCCGAGCACCCGTCGGCCAAGTTCTTGCGCCGCCTCCATGAAGACTGTCTCGTTCAGCGTGACGAGGGCCTGCAGCGGCGTGTTCGAGCGGTCCCGCTTCACGCACGCGAAATCCCCGACAGGCGTGTCGAAAGTGGTCAGGACGGGGTAGGGAACGGAACGGTAGCGGAATGCGTACAGCGACCGGCGATAGCGCTGCCCGTCCTCGGGAACGTACCACCGCTTCGGACCGTAGCTGGTTGGCGGGAGGAACAGGAATTCCGGCGCGGGCGGGTAGACGGGCGGGCCGCCGATTTCCGCCGTGAGCAGTCCGCTCGAGGCGAGTGCGATATCGCGGACCAGCTCACCGTCGACGCGGAAGCGCGAGCCGCGCGCGAGCAGGCGGTTATTGGGGTCCTTCTCGAGGAGTTCCGCCGGAATCTTGGAAGACTGCCTATAGGTCTCCGACGAGACGATGAGGCGATGAATGTGCTTGAGGCTCCAGCCGTTGTCCATCAGCTCGACGGCTAGCCAGTCGAGCAGGCCGGGATGCGAGGGGTCGGCCGCCTGCCTGCCGAGATCCTCAGAAGTCTCGACGATCCCCGTACCGAAGTGCCCTTGCCAGATCCGGTTCACGATTGCGCGTGCCGTCGTCGGCGAGTTCCGATCCACCAGCCACTTCGCGAAGGCTAGCCGACCCGGCAAGTCGCCCTGCTCCCGCAGATCGTGCAGAAAACCGGGCACTCCGGCCTCGACTTCCTCTGTTGGGCGGAGGAAGTCGCCGCGCTGCAGCATACTCGTCATTCGGGTCTCGCTGCGCTCGTTCAGCACGAGCTGGGATGACCCTTCGGGATACTTCTGCCAAAGCTCCTCAATCCGGCTGTTGGCGTCGGCCCACTCGGGCACGGTGGTGCGCCAGTGGCTGAAGACGACCGATTCCTGCTGCGGCGATCTCTGGCTCGCCGGCACGTCCGACACGATTCTCCGCACGTCCGCGGGCAGGGGGTCGGCGACGGCGCCTGTGTCCGCGGTGTAGGACAGCCGGTAGCGACCCAGGTTGAGGGACTGGTTGTCGTCGGAGTTCCAGCCCCCGTGTTTCATCGAGAGGTTGAACTTCAGGAGCAGCGGCTCGTCTGCCACCAGCGCCTTGTCGAGCTGGAAGACCGCCTTGCGGGGCACGTTGCGCCGACCGGGACCGCCGTCGATCAGCCATGCGCTCATCTCGAACCCGTCGACTGCGAAGCCGACGTCCCCCAGGACCCTGCGCTTGTTCTCCTTGTCAGGGAACAAGAAAGGATCGAGCCAGGTGATCGGCGGATTCACGTCCGCGGTAGCCCCGGAGATCGCGAGCTTCTTCCAGGCCTTCGGCTTGCTCTCCTTGGCATACTCGACCGTGAATTCCGTCAGTGCCGACGTGCCGCGGAACGAGCGTCCCGGGCCTCCGAGGGGAAGCCGGGGATCGGGCAGCAGCTCCAGGCGGAACGCCCCGACCGCGCCCGACTCCAGCCGCCCCTCCGGGCTCACCACGCTGCGCGTCGGCGCGTATCCGTCCGCAAGGATGGACTTGTCGGCGAGGACCGTGTACTTCTCGCCGCTTCCGAGCTTGATGTGGGTGTCCAGCACGGTCCATTCAGGCTGCGCGCTCGCCTCGTCGCGCTCCCAGGCTGCCATCCGCTCCCGCCAGTCGGGCGTGCGACGCTTGAGTTCGTCCTCGATCTCTCGGATGCCCTCGTAGATCTCCGCCCGCAGCCGGTCCTCGGCCGGCGTGTATACCGGAACGGACGATTCGTGGGAGTTGTTGATGAATGCGAACATCCGGTAGTAGTCACGCTGGGTGATCGGATCGTACTTGTGGTCGTGGCACTGCGCGCATTGCACCGTCAGCCCGAGGACGGCCTTGCCGATCGCATCCATGCGGTCGAACATGGCCTCCATCCGGAACTGCTCCGGGTTGGCCCCTCCCTCGGCATTGATCATTGAATTGCGCAGGAACCCGGTTGCGACCCGGTGTGCTTGCGACGTGCCCGGCAGCAAGTCGCCCGCAAGTTGCTCGATGACGAACCGGTCATAGGGCATGTCGGAGTTAAGGGCGTCTACTACCCAGTCCCTGTAGAACCAGACCTGCCGCGGCTTGTCCTTCTCGAAGCCGTCGGAGTCGGCATAGCGAGCGGCGTCCAGCCAGGTCCGGCCCCAGCGCTCGCCGTAATGAGGGGATGCGAGAAGTCGTTCGACTGCACGCTCGTACGCATCCGGACCCCTGTCGTCGAGGAATCGTTCCGTCTCCTCGACGGTCGGCGGCAATCCGGTTAAGTCGAGACTGAGCCGCCGCAGCAGCGTTTCCCTCGATGCTCGGGACGAAGGCCGGAGCCCTTCCAACTCCAGCTTCGCCAGCACGAAACTGTCAATGGCATTTGCGCCCCAGTCGCTCTTGATTCCGGGTGGGTCGGGGCGTGCAGGGGGCACGAATGCCCAGTGTTGGTCCAGCCCGGCTTGAGTGCCAGATCCTTCCGGCCACACCGCGCCCTGCGTGATCCAGGACCGGATCGCGGCGATCTCCTCGTCGGACAGCTCGCCTCCCATTGGCATCCGGTTGCCCTCGCCGATGCCTGCCACGCGCTGGAAGATGCTGCTCTCCTCGGGCTTGTGGGGAACAATCCTCGGTCCGCTAGGCCCCGATCCCATCGCGACGCTGCGCGAGTCCAGCCGCAGCTGGCCGAGTTGTTGCTGCTCACCGTGGCATGCGTAGCACTTGGCCTCGAATATGGGCTCGACACTCTCTGCGAAGTCCACGCCTTCTGCTGCCAGGGCCAGCGCAGGAAACAGGAGAATGAGGGCCAGCAGATGCATATCCCTAGTTTCGACCGACATTATATAAGTGCCATTCGGCCCACCGCGCATGCGCAGCTGCTGGGAAGCCGTCCTTGGCGCGACACCCGGCGCGCTGCAAGCAGTCCGCGCGCATCGGCTGCCGCACATTGGCCCGGGCGGGGGACTAGTAGTGTGACGGGCGTTTCCCGCGTTCCGCACCCCTGGGTGCCGGGCCAGCGAGCCGCTTACGGGACTAGCAGCAACTTGCCCATGGTTTGGCGGCCGGCCAGGCGTGTCTGCGCCTCGGCGGCATCGCTCAACGCGAATTCCCCTCCCACGTGAATCTCGATGTCCCCGGCCTCGATCCATTCGAACACCTCCGAAGACCGCCAGAGCAGCTCGTCCCGTTTCGCCACGTAGGCGAACAAGGACGGTCTCGTCAGGAACAGAGACCCCCGCTTCGTTAGCTCCAAGGGCGCTAGCGGCGGCACGGGCCCGCTCGCGTTCCCGAAAGTCACCATCATTCCCCGGGGCTTGAGACTGTTCAGGCTTCCCTCCCACGTCGCCTTGCCGACCGAGTCGTACACGACATCCACCCCTTTACCGTCCGTCAGCCTCTTGCACTCGCCTTCGAAGTCCTGCTCGGTGTAGAGAATCACTTCATCCGCGCCGGCAGCCCTGGCCTTGGCGGCCTTGTCTTCGGTTGAGCAGGTGCCGATGACGCGGGTGCCGAATTTCTTTGCCATTCCCACCAGAAGCAGGCCGACCCCTCCGGCGCAGGCGTGGATCAGGGCAGTGTGGGAATCATCCAGAGGAAACGTGGACCGGGTCAGGTAATGCGCGGTCATCCCCTGAAGCATCGCCGCAGCCGCGGTCTTCGTGCTGACCGAGCCGGGCACCGCGACAAGCCGATCCGCCGGCACTACAGCGTACTCGGCGTACGAGCCATGGACCCCGGTGTACGCCACGCGGTCCCCGGCCTTCACCTGGGTGACGCCCGGGCCGACGGCTGTCACAGTGCCGGCACCCTCCTGGCCATTCGTGATGGGCAACTGGGCTGGGTACAGCCCCGTGCGGAAGTAAATGTCGATGAAGTTCACTCCGGCGGCATCGATTCGAACCACCGCCTCCCCGGCCCCCGCCTCGGGTTCCGGGACGTCCTCGTAAGCGAGAACCTCCGGCCCGCCGTGCTCGTGGATTCGAATCGCCTTCATGACAGAAGCGGTATTCTAGCAACTCGATGCGCATCAGCCGCGTTGATCTATTCCGCCTGCTCACCGCCCTCGAAGAGCCGTTCGGCTTCTCGCAGTTCTCGTACTCGCACCGCGAGGCGATGCTCGTCTGCGTGGCGACGGATGACGGGCGCGAAGGGTGGGGCGAGGCCTACGGCCCGGCGGCGGCAACGGCGCCGATCGTCAAGAATTTCCTCGGACCGCTGATTGTCGGGCGCGACCCGCGCGCGGTCGAGGCGCTCTGGGAGCTGCTCTACGCGCGGTCGATCGACTACGGGCAGAAGGGCGTGATGCTGGCAGCCTTGTCAGCGATCGACATCGCTTGCTGGGACCTCAAGGCGCAGGATTCGGGACTCCCTCTGTATCGTGCGCTCGGAGGGGAGGCGGTGGAGTCCATCCAGTGCTACTGGACGGGATTCTATTTCGGGGGCGACGAGCCGCTGGAGGATCGCTGGCAACGCGAGGCGCGAACCTGCATCGATGCCGGATTCGAGGCGGTGAAGGTCAAGGTCGGGCAGGGAATCGACCGTGATGCCGAGCTGGTGGGTCACATGCGGACGCTGCTCGGGCCGGGTACCAAGATTGCCATCGATGCCAACCATGCCTATTCTCCGACCGAGGCGATCCGTCTCGCCCGGCTGGTCGAGCCGCACGGGATCCACTGGTTCGAAGAGCCTGTCTCCCCGCTGGACCCTCGGGCCTACCTGGAAGTCAAGGCGAAGACCGCGATACCTCTTGCTGGCGGAGAGTGCGAGTACACCCGGTTCGGGTTCGACCGCTGGTTCCGGATGCGTGCCTTCGATTACGCCCAGCCGGATATCTGCTCGTGCGGCGGGATCACCGAAGCGATGAAGATCGCCACGCTAGGCTCGCTGGCCGGGATACATGTCACTCCTCACGCCTGGGGCTCCGCGATCGGCCAGGCCGCGGCTCTGCACTTCTACGCCGCGCGGCCGAGGCAGCCTTTCACGCTGACTCCGGAAACGAAGCTGATCGAATGCGACCGGACCGAGAATCCGTTCCGCTCGGAGATCGTGGAGCGGCCCATCCGACTTGAGAAGGGCCGATGGCACCTGCCGGACGCTCCGGGTCTCGGGGTTGGAGTAGTGCGGGAGGCGTTCGAGCCGTATCTGGCGCCGATCGACGGCTGAACGGCCCTGCTCGTCAAAGCGCCCGCCCGACTGCCGCCCTCCAGCCTTCGTACAGGTCCGTTCGGCGCGACTCGCTCATCGCGGGTTCGAACCTGCGGTCCACGCTCCAGAACCGCTCAAGCTCGTTCGTACCGCTCCAGAATCCGGTCGCCAGTCCGGCAAGGAACGCCGCTCCCAGTGCCGTGGTCTCGGCGTAGGCCGGGCGGACGACCGGCACGCCGATGATGTCGGCCTGGAATTGCATCAGGAAATCGTTGGCTGTCGCGCCTCCGTCCACTCGCAATTCCGCCAGGCGCGTCCCGCAGTCCGACTCCATCGCCTCGACAAGGTCTCGCGTCTGGTACGCAATGGACTCGAGCGCGGCCCGCACGAGGTGCTCCCGTCGGGCGCCGCGGGTCAGCCCGGTCACCAGGCCCCGAGCTTCCGCGTTCCAGTAAGGGGCGCCCAGGCCGGTGAACGCCGGGACCACGTAGACGCCTGCCGCATCGCTCACGGATCGAGCCGCGGCTTCGGAGTCGGCGGCCGTCGCGATCAGGCCCAGCTCGTCCCGCAGCCACTGCACCACCGCCCCCGCAACGAAGATCGCTCCTTCGAGGGCGAATTCCGACCTGCCGGGAGGCGACGCGGCGGTAGTCGACAGGAGTCTGTGTCTGGACTCGGAGGCCTCCGCGCCGGTGTGCATCAGCGCGAAGCATCCTGTGCCGTAGGTGTTCTTGACCAAGCCCTCCCGGAAGCATGCCTGTCCGAAAAGGGCGGCCTGCTGGTCGCCGGCGATCCCGGCGATGGGGATCTCCGTTCCTAGAGTGTCGCCGTCCGTTTGCGCCATGACGCCGCAGGACGGCACGATGGCGGGGAGCATCTGTTTCGGCACCCCGAGCATCGAGAGCATGGCCTGGTCCCATTCGCCGGTGCGGAGGTTCATCAGCATCGTGCGCGAGGCGTTGGTGCGGTCGATGACGTGCGCCCTGCCGCCGCTCAGCCGGTACACGAGCCAGCTGTCGACCGTGCCGAATGCGAGCTGCCCGTCCTCGGCGCGCTGCCGCGCGTCCGGAACGTTATCGAGGATCCAGCGGATCTTGGTCCCCGAAAAGTAAGGATCCACGACAAGGCCTGTCCGCTCGGTCACCTCGTCGGCATGCCCGGCTTCCTTCAGCGCGGAGCATGCGTCGGCCGTTCGCCGGCATTGCCAGACGATTGCCGGGGCCACGGCCCTGCCGGTCTCCCTGTCCCACACGATGGTCGTCTCGCGCTGGTTGGTGATCCCGACCGCGGCGACAGAGTTCCAGCCGCCGCACTGCCCTGCCGCCTCTTTGGCCGCTTTGAGCTGGGTGCTCCAGATCGACTCCGCGTCCTGTTCGACCCAGCCGCTGCGGGGGAAGACGCTGGCTACAGGATGCTGCGAGGTAGCGACGGCACGGGCTTCCCTGTCGAACACGACCGCCCTGGCGCTGCTGGTTCCCTCGTCGCACGCAAGAACATGATCGGCCATAGCCTCCTATCGTCAACGATTGTCCGAACGACTCGCAAACCCGCCGAATCGGGAGGCGGCATGCAGCCTCGAAAGGCGGGCTCCGGGCCCGAGCGCGTAGCGCGTCCGGAATCGACAGCTGTCAGCGCTGCGCGGGATCGAGGAAACCAGACCCTCAGCAGCCAGCCTCCGCTGGCTAGGGTAGCGGCATCTCCTGGCTGTCGGTCTCGCGGGCCCGTGCGAATGCTGGCTGCGGCGTTGGCGACCTCACCTGCTCGAGCCAGTACACGCCGTCGTACGGGAGGCTGTTGCCTCGTGTGCCCACGAAGTCGATGTCGCCATCGCCATCCATGTCCCGCGCGATGGCCATGTCGAACATACCGCGCTTTCGCCTCGTGATGTCGTGCCGAGTCCATTCACCGTCCCGGCCGGGATTCTCGAACCAAGCGAGCCTGCCCAGGGAACTCGCGGCAGTGACCTGGTCGCCGTCCCGGTCGCGCGGCGGGCCACTGTAACTCCCGCAGTAGATGTCGGGATCCCCGTCCCCGTCGATGTCGGCGAGCGTGAGGCCGGTAGCTGAGTCCGGCTCCATGCTGCCGACCCGGTGGAGCTGCCACGGCTCGGCCCCGTCCGCCGGGTGCTCCAGCCAGACCACGTTGGTGCGGCCTTCCGAGAGCAGCACGTCGAGCCGGCCGTCGCCGCTGAAGTCGTGAAATCCGAACATGAAGCCGGTCATCCGGCTGACACTGTCCCCCTCCGGGGCGGCCACGTCGATCCGGTGCTCCTCGAACGCGATGCTGTCGCCATCCAGGTTCTCGAACCAGAACAAGCGCGCCTCGGCACGCGAGGAGGCGAGGATGTCGATGTCCCCGTCGCCGTCGAGATCCACGGGACGCGAGTTGATCGGCACCGCCACCCTCGTCAATTCGTGTTCCTTCCAAGACTTGTCGTCGAGCGGGTCCCCCGAGATCTCGAACCAGCTGATTGCCCGCGGGATGGTCTCGTCGCTACGGCCAGCCTGAGTGCCCTTGTTGGGTGCCACGACCTCGGGCCGGCCGTCTCCGTTGAAGTCCGCGAAGAAGACCCGGATGTACGACCCCTTCCCGCTGGCGACCGACGGGATGATCCGATTCCACTGCGCGGAGCGGGCGTCCTTGCCAGGGTTCTGGAAGTAGATCAGGTGGGCGAACTCGCAAGCGGCGATGATGTCCGGGAAGCCGTCACCGTTCAAGTCGGCGATGGACACGTCCTCGGCTGCGCCTGCCTCCTCGCCCTCCGCCAGGGTGACTAGCGTCCATTGGTCAGGATCCTCGGAGCCGAATGCCAGCCGGATGTGGCCGTCGGCCACGCCGTCGTATTCCGTGTCGGACTCGTGGACAGACACGATGTCCTCGTGCCCGTCGAGATCCAGATCGGCCATCTCCAGGCCGTCGCTCCCCGCGATCGCGACGCCTCCGGTCGCGAGGTCATCAACGATGTGCTCTCGCCACGAGACGTACTGGCCATCGGCGGCCTTGGCTTGCGTCGGGGTTTCGGCGACCGTCAGGAATCCCGCTTCCGGGGAGTCGGTGCAGGCAGTCAGGCAGAGGCCAAGGATTGCGAACGGTATGGCTGCGTGCAATCGATTGTGCATTTGGGCACTCGCTATTGGACCATACGCCGCTGCGAGGACTTTATCGCGATCGAGGTCCCAACCGGCCGTGCGATGGACTGGATTCTCCCGTTTGCGGCCCGCCTACAGCCTAAAATGTCCCTCAGGGCGTATCCGCCCAAGAGGAGTCCCATGAGAATCCGACCAGTCCTTGTCACCGTATTCCTGATCCTGCTTGTCTGGGGTTCCAGCGCCCAGCGGGACCGTGCAGAGGCCTTCGAGGTGGGTCGCGACCAGACAGACCAGATGCCCGCCGGCAAGGAGGCCGACGGCCTTCCCGGCGACTTTGTCCTCAGGAACGACAAGGTGCATGCGCTGGTTTCGGGCGCGCAGCCCTTCCGGCGCGCCAACATGACTACCGAGTACGCCTCGGTCTTGCAGGGATGCCTGTTCGACCTCGACCTGCGGGGCGGGGCCAACGACCAGCTCACTGCGCTGCGACCCGGCGGGGAATCAGGAGAACTGTCTTTCGTCCGGGTCGTCTCGGATGGATCGGACGGTGCCGCAGTCGTGGAAGCTGTCCGCACGGCGGCGATGAGCGGCGGGCTCTACACCCGCCACGAGTACAGGCTGGAGCCTGGCTGGCAGTACCTGCTGGTGACATCCACCTACCGCAACGAGTCCCAGGCCCCGGTCGAAATCGCCCCGGCGCCAGTCTGGAAGGGCCTCGATAGCGAACAGCAGGTCGGAGGCATCCTCCTTGGTGACAGCATCGACCCGTTCGACAAGCGCGGGTACTCCGTGGCCTCGGCCGGTGCCGACGACCTTCCGGAGCAAGAAACGCTACAGCCTGGAGACGAGCAGCAATTCGCCATCCGGGTCGCCGTGGGGGACTCGCCTCTGTCTGCGTACGGCGTCGCGGCTGCGGAGCGAGGACCGACGGGCGAGGTTCAAGGCACTGTCAAGGGTGTCGATGGCAGGCCGGCCATTCATGGGGCCCTGCAGGTCCTGATCGACGGCGAGTGGGTGTCTCAGTACCCGGACGCGGAGGGCCGGGTAGCATTCCGGTTGCCGGCGGGCAGCCACGAGGCGCGCTTCGAGGACATCGGCCGCGGTGACTTCGAACGGGAGATCGAGGTCCGGCGGGATCGCTCGACCAGTGTCGACTGGGAAGTGCCCACGGCCTCCCTCGTCAAGGTCGCGATCCGGGATGCGAACGGGGATCCGTCCCCGGGCAAGGTGCAGTTCATCGGCGTGGACGGGACGAGCACGCCCAATTTCGGGACCGACTACCGGGCCCACGGAGGCAATCACCAGTACCAGACCCACGACGGTCGCGTGGAGCAGCAGGTGCCTCCCGGAAGCTACCTCCTGCGCGTGTCACTGGGGCCCGAGCACGATGTCGTAGAGAGGCGGATTGAGGTCGATAGCGGGGAGACCGTCGAAGTGGATGCGGTGATGGAACGAACCGTCGACACGGCCGGATGGGTCAGCACCGACTACCACGCGCACTCGACGCCCAGCGGGGACAACTACTGCAGCACGAGGGACCGGATCATCAACTTCGCGGCGGAGCACATCGAATTCGCGCCGACCACCGAACACCAGCGGCTCTTCGACTGGACGCCCCAGATCGAGGCGCTTGGCCTGTCCGACCGCATCAAGACGATTCCCGGCATCGAGCTGACCGGCAGCGGCCAGCACTTCAATTCCTTCCCGATCAAGCCCGACCCGCTCGCCCAGAACGGCGGGGCTCCGCAGTGGCACTTCGATCCTCGGATCAACGCGATCACCCTGCGCAACTGGGGCACGCCCACCCTCGACGGCGGAGCCAGGGTGGATCCCGGAGCGAACGCCAGGAATCGAATCGGGCTCTTCGGCGGCGGGCGGGATCGCTGGGTGCAGGCCAACCATCCCGACGTCGGCGGCGTCTTCTTCGACAGGAATCGCGACGGCGTGGAGGACGGAGGCTTCGTCGGCCTCGAGGATCTCATCGACGCGGCTGAGGTCTGGAGCGCCGAGATTCTCAACCTGGATCCTCGCTACAGCACCCGCACAGGGGCTAACCGGACATTCGGCTGGCTGCAGATGCTGAACCAGGGCCGGCGCGTCTGGTGTGTCGCGGTCAGCGATGCCCACAGGATCTTCGACAACGGTGTAGGGGGATGGCGGACCTACGTGCCGAGTTCCACCGACAGCCCCGCCGAGATTGATCACGAGGAGATCATCGGCAATTCGAAGGCCGGTCGCATGATGATCACGAACGGCCCCTTCCTCGAGGTGGAGACGGCGGACGGCCTGCCCATTGGGTCGACGGTGATTGCCGAAGGCTTCCTAGACATCAAGGTGCGCGTGCAGACTCCGAACTGGCTGGAGTTCGACCGCGTGCAGGTCCTGCTCAACGGACGGCAGCCCGAGCAGCTGAACTTCCGTCGGTCGGAGCATCCGGAAATGTTCCGCGAGGGCGTCGTGAACTTCGACGAGACGATCCGAGTGACGCTGCAGCAGGACGCCCACGTGATCGTCGTGGCGATCGGGGAGGGTTCCACGATCGAGCAGGGCTGGGGGCTGAATCCATACGGCAAGATGCACCCGGTGGCGTACACCAATCCGATATTCGTGGACGTGGACCGAGACGGCTTCGAGGCCAATGGCGACACGCTCGGCCATCCGCTCATGACGTCGCCCCGGGGCGACTGACGGCTCCAGGCGGCGAAGTTCCTACGGTTCGAGCCAGACGGGGCTGGACCATGCGATCTCGCCGTCTTCCTGGATGACCCGCAGGTAGTAGTAGCCGGCTCCGGGCGGCGGCTCTCGGTCGGTGAAGTCGATCGACGCTTCCCGCCCGCCCGGCTGGGTCGAGTAGACGAACTCGTTGTTGCGGCAGATCTCGATTGCCCGGATCGGTCGCGGGGATGCAACGTCCGCCGTTACCCTGACGGGCCCTGTCGCTCTCTTGGCCGCCTCGCCCATCAGGTGCCCGTTGACGCGGAAGTCCATGCGGACCCGGGCGGCGGTCGTGCCGAAGGTCCTCCGGGCGCGGATACCCTCTAGGATGGCGGCGCGAGTCTTGGCACGTGCCCAGACCGCCGCCTTGCCAACCCCGCCCCCGTGGTCGGGGCTCGCGATCACTCCGATCTTCAGGCCGCGGGCCCATGCGTCCTGGATGTAATTGCCCGGTTCGCCGGTGGCGTTGCCCGCGTGGCGGGGCGCGCCGGCGTACTCGTACGAGCCGCGCGTCTGGAAGATCTCCGCCACGGGCTGCGCCGCCTCGTCGGCGTAGTCCCAGTCGATCGGTACATTGCCGGTGTCTGCCAGCTGGTGGGGGATCTGGACGAAATCCGCCTTCATCCCGCGAAGCTCGGCCCAGAGATCCGACGGCGAGTCGCCATTGAACGCGGACCACCACTTCGGGAAATACGGATCGGCGAACACGAGATTCCGGTGGCCGTAGTAGCCCCACCGCCGATTCTCGTCATAGTCTTCGAAGCTCGAAGTCCACTCCTCCCCGAGAAACGTCACCAGCCTCCCCTGGTCGTGATTCGCGCGGACCATCTTGGCGGAGTAGTTCCACAGGTACGGAACGATGTTGTAGCCATGGTCGGTCATCGCAACGAAGTCGAGCCGGTTGATGTCCCGTCGGCACTGGTAGTTCTCGTCGAGGGACTGGTCCCCGCAGCGGTTGCAGATGGAGATGTCGGAGTGCTCGTGCAACTCGCCGTAGTACAGGTAGAACGTCTCCCCGTTGTATGTCATCGACGGAGTGTCCGCGTCCTCGCCGTACTGTTCGTGAAGCGGCGCGGGATCGAACGGCGAATCCGGCTCGACAAGCGGCTCGAGCCTCATCGACGGCGCCGCCGGCTGGGACTGGCCTGTGTCGGCCGACACCAGCAGGATCTGGGATCGCGCGCTGTCCGTGAGGTCCGGATCTGACGGTGACCACGAGTCCGAGAAGCTGTCCGCCTGAAAGGCCATTAGCAGCCGGTCGCCCTTGGGCGCGATGGGGACCGGGCGGTCCATGGAACGGCGCTGGGACAGGCCCCGCGGGTTGATCCACTTCTCCCCGGCATAGCCGGCTAGGCGGACGGACCAGCCTCCCCGCGGCTCCCGGGGCTGCTGGTAGGTGATCCACAGCCGACCCTGGTTATCGAACGCTGCCGAGGCCGCCTCGGAGCGGTTCTTGGCAAGAGGCGAGTTTTCCCAGTAGCCGGGAGGAGCTTCCAGCCCACCGGGCGTGACCCTGGCGACGACCGTGTGCCGCTCGTCGGTTCGTCCGACGAAGTACTTGGCCATGATGGCGTGCTCGTAGAGGAACCATAGGTCGTCGCCGCGGGTGAAGAGCCTGGCGTGGCGGTCGATCCCTGGGGCCTTGGTCAGACGGCGACGGGCATCCCAGTCGCCGGAGGGGGACCGCTGGCGCAGGTAGATGTCGTAGTTGTGCTCCCGAAAGCTGTGCCATGCCACCGACACGTGGCCCGAGGCGCTCACGGCCACGCTCGGGCCGTAATTCGAATAGCTCTCGCTCGTAACCGACTCCGGCTCGCCCACCTTTCCGCCGCGCAACGCTGCGAGTCGGATGTGGCGCTGTGCGTTCGGGTTGTCCTCCCAGGCAACGTACAGGGTGTCGTCATTCCACGCCGCTGACGGCTTCACCTGCGTAGTCGGGCCGGTGGCTACGGCAATCGCGTCCTGGGGGCCTGACGGGTCCGCGTGGATTGCGAAGACATCCCAGTTTCCGTTCACTTCCTGTGCGTAAACGAAGTACGCTCCCGTTGCCGTGGCGACGGACTGGAGCCCGAGCAGGTAAGTGCCTTCGCCGGACACAGCGGTCCATTCCCGGAGCTTTTGGAAGCGGTCGCCGTCATGGGAGTAGTGGGCAATCACGAGCGAGTCGGCATTGTCCCTGTAGCTGATCCATCCCACGAACACCTCGCCGGCCTCGGTGACAGCCATGGCCGGCTCGTCGTTGAAGCCCTCGTGAGGCTCGACTGCTGTGATCCAGGGCGCGGGCATGGGATTCGGTGCCCGCGGTCCGGAGGGCTGGGGGCTGGCCGGGGCCACCTGATCGGTTCCATCGGAGCAGGCTGCCGCGAGGCACAGTCCCAGGACCGTGCAGGCGGTCGTAACGCGTATTTGGGCTCTTGGACTCGGTAGCATCGTGCGCTTGGCTATCGGGGCGGCTACCCGGCAGGCGTGTGTATTCTGCCACAGCCTGCCGATGGCTGGGGATTAGACAGGGTGGCTATCTCGGGGCGCCACCACACTGTCGCGCAGGCGCTCCGCTGATGCCGCCCTGCGACATGCCGATGCGATCGCGCTGCCTGTCAGAGCACAGGTAGAAGCTATTGGGGTCGGCGTCCCGCAGACCCCGGAAGTGTGGCCGCATGGCCGCCGGCCCGAGAGCGCGGGCTAGATCGCGAACACGAGCCGCTTGCTCTTCGCCTCTGCCGAGACCTCGACTTCCAGAGGGCGGCTGAAGTTGATGTGGTAGCCCCCGTGGAGCGGATTGTGTCGGACCGGCTGGATCTCCCCGGATGCCGAGATTGCCCGGGAGAGCAACTTGTACGCTCCCGGCTGCGACGCTTCCCATTCGACGCGCCAGTGAGTCCATGTGTATCGTCGCTGAGGGCTGACAAACTCGGCGCGATGCCAGGAGTCTCCCCCGTCGCAGCTGAGCTCGACAGCCGCGACGGCTTCGGGGCCGGCCCAGGCGACGCCCTCTACCAAGTGTGTCCCGAGCGCCAGCGTGTCTCCCTGGCGCGGTCGCGTGATCTCGGACTTGGGAAGCATCATCCCCACCACGTCGTCGCTCAGGCCGCTTGCGCTCTTCCGCTTGACGGTGTATCTGGTCGTCTGGAAGTAGCCCCGGAACGGCTCCGAAACGACGCGCAGGGCCCTCAGCCACTTCACGGAAGCGACCCCGTACCAGCCCGGAACGACCAGCCGCGCCGGATAGCCGTGTTCCTTGGAGAGCGCTTCCCCGTTCATGCGCAGCGCAACGAGAGTGTCGGGATGGGTGGCCATGTCGAGAGGAAGGCTTCTCGCGAAGCGCACGGCGCCATCGGACTCGGAATCGACCCCGCTGTCGGAGCCCTCGAAGACTACCTCCAACGCCTTGTCCTGGATGCCGGCCGGCTCCAGCAGCGCCCGCACCTCCACGCCTGACCACTCGGCGTTCCCCACTGCTCCCGCGCCCCACTGCACTCCGGGGGCTCTTCCCTCCAAGAAGGAGCGGCCGTTGCCGGCGCACTCGAGGGTCGCGACAAGACTGGACTGGACCATGGCGTCGAGATCCTCCTTGGAATAGCTCAGATCCCGGTCAACGCAGCCTTCAATCCGCAGCGTCCATGCCGGATCCTCCATGTCGGGATCGTCGAAATGGTTTCGGACGTAGAACTGATCGTTCGGAGTGATCCAGTTCCGGAAGGCCTCGATCGGAGTCTCGCTGTTCTCGGGCGAGCGCGTGATGAATCGGCGATCCGAGCCCTTCATATCCGGATGATAGTCTGCTAACTCACTGATCACAAGCCCCTTTTGATGCCCCTGTTGTCGATCGAGTTGTGGGTGAATCGCGCTGCGCGCATGGCCCGGTGAGAAAAGTCCGGAGTGATTCCAAGCTCGTCCCGGCGCTACCGGATAGGTATCATTTCTACGGCACGGTTGCCGTGCCGCCGCGAGTCCACCATGTCACCAAGCTGCATCCATTCCGCCCGAACCGTCCCGGCACGGCCTGTCCTTCTCTTCGTCCTTCTGGTCGCGTGGGCGGGACTTGCCTCTGCCTACGAGTTTCCGGTCACGCCCCCGCCCCGGAACGACATTCTCGTCGAGAACCGGGTGGCCATTCCGATGCGCGACGGCGTGATCCTTTACGCGGATATCTACCGGCCTGCCGGGGAGGGAACCTACCCGGTGATCGTCTCCCGGACCCCGTACTCGACCGAGCGGTACCCGAGTGCCTACGCTGCCGCTGTCTACTTCTCGCGGCGCGGGTATGTGTACGTCTATCAGGACGTACGCGGTCGTCACGAATCCGAAGGCCGCTGGGAGCCGTTTCGCGACGACATCGAGGACGGATACGACACCGTGGAATGGGCGGCCAAGCAGCCTTGGTCCAACGGCAAGGTCGGCATGGACGGCGGGTCGTATCTCGGCCAGGTCCAGTGGCGGGCAGCGCAAGCGGCCCCGCCGCACTTGGTGGCGATCTTCCCCCGCGTCGCGTCGACCAGCATCTACCACGACTGGATCACGGTTAATGGCGGCTGGCGGCTGGCGTTCAACTTCGGCTGGGGACCGGTGCGCCAGGAGTCCCGGATCATGCAGAACACGGGGCCTCACACGATGGCCGGGGGGCCCGAGGGCATTAGCTACGACAAGGTAGTCTGGCACCTCCCGTTGAACGAGATGCAGGCCTTGGTGGGTCGGAACGCCCAGTTCTACAAGGACTGGCTGGCGCATCCCGACTACGACGATTACTGGCGGCTGCTCAACGTCGAGGAGCATTTCGGGAAGATCTCCGTTCCAGTCCACACTATGGGCGGATTCTTCGACATATTCGCCCAAGGGACCTTGCGGGGGTACGTCGGCGTGAGCCAGTCCGGTGCCGGCGAGAAGGCTCGCAAGGGGAGCCACATGGTGATCGGGCCCTGGGAGCACGGTGTTTCGCAGACAGTTGGCGACATGGACTGGGGGGCGGCTGCGGATGTCGACACCAATGCCCTGGCGCTGCGGTGGTTCGATTACTGGCTGAAGGGAATGCAGAACGGGCTTGCGGATGAGCCGCCAGTGAAGGTCTTTGTCATGGGACGGAACGAGTGGCGCTACGAGAGCGAGTATCCGCTGGCCGGCACGGAATACACGCCCCTGTACCTGCACAGCGGAGGCAACGCCAACGGCTCGCACGGCGACGGGCGGCTTTCCTGGGATTCTCCGGCCGCAGGCTCGGCTTCCGACACCTACTCGTACGACCCGGGCAATCCGGTGCCCAGCCTTGGGGGGGCGAACTGCTGCGGGGTCGGCACGCCCTCGGGGCCGAGGGACCAGCGGCCGATCGAGCACCGCTCCGATGTGCTCGTCTACACCACCGGTATGCTTTCCGAGTCCGTGGAGATTGTCGGGCCGGTCAAGCTGGTGCTACATGCCTCCTCGAGCGCGGTAGACACGGATTTCGTGGCGAAGCTCATCGATGTGTATCCGGATGGACGGTCGATCAACATAGCGGAAGGGATACTGCGCGCTCGCCACAGGGAAGGGTTGGAACGGCAAGTCGACATGGTCCCGGGAGAGGTCTACCCACTCGAGATCGACATGATTGGCACGGCCAACCGCTTCCAGGCGGGTCATCGAATCCGCGTGCATGTCACGAGCAGCCACTTCCCGCAGTTCGCCCGCAACCTCAACAACGGCAAGCCCTACGGGACTAGCGACGATCCGGTGGTCGCCCGGCAGACGATTCACCACTCTTCCGACAGGCCCTCCCACATCCTCCTCCCGGTTGTGGAGCCGTAGCGCAGTTCCCGGGGATCGGACACGGGCATCGGGCCGCTGCCGGTCACTGCTGGACCTTGAGTCCTCCACGGGGATGGTGACGTCCTTGCTGGGCGTCCTCTGTTGCTCTGCGGAATTGAGCGCACGGTATTCCCCATGCCGGTCGCCCGGATCCACCGCCCGGTTGCCCAGAATGGCGCGCAGTGCCCGCGCACGGTCGGAATCGGTTGGAACCGCCGCCGGATTGCCCTTCGGCAGATTCGCATGAGGGCTATCTCCCGTGGAGGCTATCTGCCCACAGCCTTGGCGTCGGGCCTGGGACCGGATGCAGGGTACGGGTCGTTGAAGACGGTCTGTTGGTCGTCCTGCTCCTGCATCCAATCCTCCAGAACCGCCCGCAGCGCTCCTGCTATGTCAGCGAACTTTGGATCCGCCATCAGGTTGACCTGCTCGAGCCGATCCTGGGAGACGTCGTACAGTTCTTCGGAAGGACGCTGGAAGTACTTCCGAACGATCCCGGCCGCCCTCTCGTCGCTGTCGGCGGCCTCGTCCCAAGAGTCCCAGAACGCGCCGGCCCCGTCCTTGCGGAGGATGTCGGAATGGTTGGTGTGGATGTGCTCGGGGAGCAAGTTCAGGATGTACTTGTACTTGGCTGTACGGACGCTGCGGATCGGGTAGACGTTGAAGACTCCGTCACCGCTGTGCGTAGTGAAGATGAGGTCCCTGTGGCTGGATTCCCGTCCTGTCAAGACCTGAGCGAACGACCGGCCGTCGATCCCGTCAGGAATCGCTCCCCCGGCCAGATCGATGAGGGTCGGCATGAGATCCACCCAGCTGACCATGGCGTCGGTGCGGGTCCCGGCCTTGATCCGACCTTTCCAGGCGACGATCAGGGGCACTCGAATCCCTGCGTCATACAGATTCCACTTGCCGAACGGCCACTGGCCGCCGTGGTCGCTGGTGAAGACGTAGATCACGTCGTCACCGAGGCGCTCCCCCGCGAGCGCCATGACAGCGCCGAATTCACTGTCCAGGCCAGCTATGTCGGAGAAGTACCGAGCGCGGTGAAGTCGGGTCTCCGGCGTGTCGATGAAGTAAGGCGGCAGACTGACCTCGCTCGGCTGGTAGATGCTCTCGGTGGTCCACGGAACATGCGGCCTTCGATCGCCCACCATCAGCAGGAGCGGCTTGTCCGACTGCCTCTGGTCGAAGTAGTCGCTAACGTTGCCGGCGAGTCCGACCCGTGGATGGGAGTAGTAGTCGAAGCCATATTCGGCCTTGTTGTTGCCGTGCACCACCTTTCCGAATGAGGCGATCTCGTAGCCAAGGCCCTTCATCGCCGTCGTGAGGTAGGGGACTGCCGGTCGCGGATAGGTGTGGTTCGCCTCGGCTCCGTTGCGAGCCGGCATCAGGCCGGTGAGGAGGGCGGCGCGGCTCGGGGCGCAGGCCGGGGACGCCACGAAGGCGCGGTCGAAGGTCATTCCCATCGCGGCAAGACGCTCGATATTGGGTGTGCTCACATCCTTCGAGCCGTAGACAGTGGTGTCATCCCCGCCCAGATCGTCGGTGAGGAAGACCACGATGTGGGGCTTGGCATGGATCCAGCCAGTCGATAGCAGGCCGAGGGAGATCGCAAGCAGCAGCCGCATGCGCCCATTCTGCCACCGCCGGGCTGCCGCCTGCGGACCGAACGCCGCTCAAGTCCCCCCTTGCCATGGGGAATCTTGGGCATCTCAAGGGCTGCCGGAGCATCCCCTGCGAAAAGCGGAGACGGGCCCGCGCCGCGTTCCCGTCAGCATCTCCGGGCGCAATTCAGATTGCGATTGGCCAGGGTGCCCGCGACACACACACCGGGATCCAGCCTGGCGATCCAGCAAGCCCGCAACCTGGTTGGGATGTCTCGCGTGGCGTCCGTTGCTCGCCCTGCGTGGCAGGCGCGCCAGGACTCGAACCTGGGACCCTCTGCTTAGAAGGCAGATGCTCTATCCAGCTGAGCTACGCGCCCGCGACCTCACCATCTTAATGTAAGGCCCGTTTGGGCCGGACCGGGGCGACGCCATCCGATCCGATCAGGCTCTCTGCACCCCTGTGACAGGGCCCGCCCGCCCTGTGTGTCAGGCGCGGAGGACTGGAGCCAGCCAGCGCCGGCGGCGCTTCTGCGCCTAGCTAATCAGTTGCGGAATTGGATCGCCATGCACGTCTGTCAGCCGCATGTGCCGACCGTTGAAGAAGTAGGTCAGACGCTTGTGGTCGATGCCTAGCAGATGGAGCATGGTTGCGTGCAGGTCGTGATAGGTCAGCACCTGCTCTGCTGCCTTGTAGCCGAACTCGTCCGTCGCCCCGATGGACTGCCCGCCCCGGATGCCCCCGCCGGCCATCCAGGCGGTCATCGCGTGCGGGTTGTGATCCCGCCCCAGGCCCCGCTGGGAAATCGGCATCCGTCCGAATTCCGAATGCCACACCACCAGGGTCTCGTCCAGCAGCCCGGACCTCTTCAGGTCCGTCAGCAGGCCAGCGATTGGGCGGTCGACCTCTCCCGCGTGGAGGGTGTGGTTCTCCACGAGGTTGCTGTGGGCGTCCCAAGTGTCGATATTCTGCTGGCGTAGTGCACCGCTGTACAGCTGCACGAACCGCACGCCGCGCTCCACCAGGCGGCGCGCGAGCAGGCACTGCCGGCCGAAAGGCTCGGTGACCGGATCGTCCATGCCGTAGAGCCGCTTCGTCTGCTCCGTTTCCTGCGAGATGTCGACCGCTTCGGGCGCGCAGCCCTGCATGCGGTATGCCAGCTCGTAGGACGCAATGCGGGCGGCCAGTTCGGAGGAGCCGGGATGCTGCTTCGCATGCTCCTCGTTCAGCTTCCCCAGATGGTCCAGCCGCGCGCGCTGCTGGGCCGGCGACATCATGTCGTCGGGGGGCGTCAGGTCGAGGATCGGATCGCCTTTGGAGCGGAACACGGTCCCTTGGTAAGTGGCCGGCAGGTATCCGCTGCTCCAGTTCGCGGGCCCTGAGAACGGGCCGCCCCGATGGTCGTAGACCACGACGAATCCCGGGAGGCTCTGGTTCTCCGAACCGAGCCCGTAGGTCACCCAGCTGCCAACGCTGGGGTGGCCCATCAGGACCGAGCCGGTATTCCATTCGTAATGGGCGAGCACATGATCGTTCGACCGGCCGTGGCACGAATGAATGAACGCCAGATCGTCCACCATCGACCCGACGTGCGGGAACAGTTCCGATACGAGCTTCCCGGACTGGCCGTGGCGCTCGAACTTGAACGGGCTCTTCATCAGCGGACCGGGGAAACCCTGCCGCACGCGGACCCGTCCCTTGCCCGTCAGCGGCTTGCCGTGGTGCTTCTCGAGCATCGGCTTGTAGTCGAACGTGTCGACGTGACTCACGCCGCCGCTCATGAATAGGGAGATCACCGCCTTGGCCTTCGGGCGGAAATGCGCGTCGCGGGGCGCCGTCGGAGACTCGATGCCCTGTGTGTCGCACGCGTACTCGGCCGCCAGCAGCCCGTCCTGCTGCAGCATGTGCGCCAGGGCGATCCCGCTGATTCCCTCGCCTGCCCGGAACAGGAAGTCCCGGCGGGGCACGAAGCGTTGCTTAGCCGACATAGAGGAACTCGTTCAGGTTAAGGATCACGTCGCAGAGATCGGTGAGGGCCGCCACCGCGTCACCGTCGTGGTAGTCCTCCTGCTGCCGCAGGAAGGCGAGATTCGCCTCCAGTTCGTGATCGGTCGGAGAGCGGCTGAGCGCGATGCGGTAGGCCCGGCGGACCCTCGCCTCGGAGCCGTCCTCGAGGGCCGCCACGCGCTCGGCGAAGTAGCGCGCCTGTCGGAGAGTGAACCGGTTGTTGAGCAGCGTCAGCGCCTGTGTCGGCACGGTCGTGGTGGTTCGGCGCTCGCAGGTGACGTTCATGTTCGGCAGGTCGAAGACCTCGAAGAACGGATACCTGAGACCGCGCTTGGCGTAGGCGTAGACGCTGCGCCTCCAGTTCTCGGGGCCGGGTTCCGCCGCGTCCCACTTTCCCTTCGGAAACGCCTCTCTCACCTGGTCCGCGATCGGCGGGAAGTAGCCGGGACCGCCCGCCTCGAGGTTGAGCTTGCCTGAAGCGTCGAGGATGATGTCGCGGATCACCTCGCCTTCCAGACGCCGCTGGCGGAAGCGCCACAGAAGCTTGTTCTCGGGGTCCGCCTCCGCGGCTGCGGGGTCTGCGTGGGACGATGCCATCTGGTAGCTCTCCGACGTCATGATCAGCCGGTGCATGGCCTTGAGGCTCCAGCCCTCGCGGACGAACTCGGTCGCGAGCCAGTCCAGCAGCTTCGGGTGAGTCGGGTAGGTGCCCATGCTTCCGAAGTTGCTCGCCGTGTGGACGATGCCCTCGCCGAAGTGATGCATCCAGATGCGGTTGGCCATCACCCTGGCAGTGAGCGGGTTCTCGGGGGACGCGATCCACTCGGCCAGCGCCCGCCTGCGGCCCGAAGACACTCTGTGGGCCGGTGGCTTGGGCTCGAACGGCCGCCCCCCGGTCAGGGCCTCGAGGATGCCGGGCTCTACCACGTCGCCCTTGTTGCGGTAGTCGGCATTGGGCAGGAAATGCGCGGGCGGGGGCGCGTAATTCTTGGCGGGCAGCCAGGTTCCCTCGATGCCGCTGAAATCCTCCCGGTCGCCCTTACCCGGCTGGGGCTCGTCCCCGAGGCCGTCCGGCGCGAACCGGTAGTCGCCGTCGCGAATGCCCATTGCAGCCGGAAGGGGGGCTGGCAGACCGGCCTCTAGTTCCTCGATCCGGCGCTTCAGGTCATTGATTCGCGCGGCGTCCTCGTCGGTCAGCAGGTCAGCGAAATTGCTGTTGCCGATCGACTGGACCTGGGCGGCGAGCAGTTGCTGGCCTGGGGTGCGCTCCTGCTCGGGAGTGTTCACGGCCCGCTGGATCTCTTCGGGGAAATTCGAAAGCGTCCGCTTCCGGGCGGCTTTCCGGTAGGGGGCTTCGATTTCCCGTATGCGCTTCCTGAGCGGCTCGGCTTCTGCGTGGATGGCCTCAGTCGCAGCCGCGTGCCGGGCGATGGTCTGCTCGTCCGCGAGCGGGAAGTCGTACCGGACGTACGGGAAGAACACCGCCATCATGCGGTAGTAGTCCATCTGGGAAATCGCGTCGAACTTGTGGTCGTGGCAGCGGGCGCAGTCCACGGTCAGGCCCAGGAACACGCGGCTGGTGGTGGCGATGATGTCGTCCAGATACGTGTAGCGGTACTGCGGGTTGTCCTTCTCACGGAACAGCACACGCGGCCCGACACGGAACATTCCGGTTGCCGTGAGGGTCTCGAAGCTCTCGTCGTCCAGCTCGTCGCCCGCAAGCTGCTCCTTCACAAAGCGGTCGTAGGGCTTGTCCTTGTTGAAGGAATCGATGACATAGTCGCGGTACCGCCACGCGTTCGGCTGGTCGTAGTCGTGCTCGTATCCCGACGAATCGGCGTAGCGAACCGCGTCCAGCCAGTGCCGGCCCCATCGCTCCCCGTACCGGGGGGAATCCAGGAGGTCGTCCACCAGGCGGGCGAATGCCTCTCTGGACGGGTCCTCGCCAAAGGCCTCCACCACATCTGGCGGCGGCAGGAGCCCGACCAAGTCGAGGTACGCCCTTCTAACCAGGGTCTGCGGAGCAGCGCGCGGGGCGCGCGTCAAGCCCTCT
This sequence comes from Bryobacterales bacterium, assembly GCA_965263255.1. Lineage (GTDB taxonomy): Bacteria > Acidobacteriota > Terriglobia > Bryobacterales > UBA6623 > VXMF01. Next base: position 1,859,872 of record CBDHHA010000008.1, on the reverse strand, counting down.
TCCCGCAGCCTCCCCGATAGGAACGCATCTATGGGATGCCTCTCGCCCTGGGGCGGGACGTGCCTGTCGGGCTGCTTGAACGCCCACCAAACTCTCGTCGATTCAGCCTGTTCTGGCTGCGCAGGCCATTCGGCCCCGGCGTCAATCCAGCGCTGTAGGACTGTGATCTCGTCCGACGACAATTCGCCGCCGAACGGCATTCTTGGCTCCGCCTGCCCCGAGACGTGATGGTAGAGGAGGCTGTTCGACGAGTCGCCTGGCGCTACGGCAGGCCCCCGGCCGCCCCCCCGGAGCAAGGAGTCTCTGCTGTCCAGCCGCAAGCCCGAGAGCTGTTGCTTCTCGCCGTGGCATTGCTGGCACTTCTGCTCGAGGATCGGAGCGACCTCCTTCGCGAAATCAGGAGTCGCCGCAGCCAGTCCCGCGCCCAGTGCGCCGGCCATTGTCAACGCTGCCAAGACCTTGCACGACATCGAATACGCCTCCGCCGATTGCAGTGTAGAGGAATCAGCCGGCTCGATCAACCCGTTTCGTGGCCCCAAGGGCCGTTGATACAGCGTTACGGGATCGGACGAAACCGCATTCTTGAAGAACCGCCAGCCAATGCCTGAACCCCCTCTGCGGCTTGCATGTCGGGGGATCAATTGCGCGCAGTCCGCCGGCGCGAAGCCCCCGCCCGCGATGGACTCGGCGAATCTTAGCCCGCCGGCGGATTCTCGGTCCCGACAGCGCACGGGGCGTTCTCCGCCACTGCCGGCGGATGCGGGCTCGTTCCGGACCCCTCCGTTATCATGGGCGCCATGGCCGCTCGCTTCCCGGTACTCGCCATCCTGGTTCTCGGGCTCTGCATGTCAGCTGCAGCCGCCGTTCCGGTGGACTTGAGTGACTACGAAGGCGGCCCGGTTTCAGCCACTGTCAGCGAGTCCAGTGTCGAAGTCACGTGGCGAGACGAGACCGATCGCCAGTGGAGTGCAGCCTTCAGTCGCGAGCCAGACCAGCCCCTCATCCGAACCGTCTCTGCAGGAGAGGAGGTCATCCTGCGCGATGTGCGGCCCTTCATTGCCGTCGAGACAGGCGTCCGGAGGAAGGGATGGAATGCGTTCTTCGACTACCCCCCGGATCACCAGGACGGCACTTCCGCATTCTTCGGCAGGCTGGCGCTGGACGGCATCCGGCTCGAGACCGCGGGGAGCCGCCTTCGCGTGCATTGCGGTGCGTTCTCGGCAGGCCCGTTCAGCGGAACCATCGTCTACACCTTCTTCGCTGGCTCCAGGCTGGTGCTGCAGCAGGCCGTAGCTTCTACCGATGAACCGTCCGTCGCGTACTTGTACGACGCCGGAATAGAATTCGCAGCGCCCGAGCAGCTCGAGATCGGCCGCAACATGCAGACGCCCCTTGCCTACTACGACACGAGCGGCCAACTGCGGCGGGAGACCGCCAACGGCTTGCAGCCGGAACGGATTCCCTACAAGGTTCGATACCGCGCCCTGGCTTCCCAGGCCGGGCAGGGCAGCGTAGCGGCCTTTCCCGCGCCCCACCAGTACTTCGTTCCGCGCGACTTCACGTCCAATCTCTCCCAGAACTGGCATCGGTCATGGCGCGGCCGGGTATCCCTCGGCATCCGCCAGGTCCGGGACACCAACTGGCGGTTCTATCCCTGGGCGAACGCCCCACCGGGCAGCAAGCAGCGCATGTCGCTCTTCTTGCTGCTCTCAGAAGAGGCTCCCGCTGCGCTGCTGGATGATGTGCTTCGCTTCACCAACCGCGACGTATTCCCAAGGCTGGACGGATTCCAGACCCTCGCGGCGCACTTCCACCTTGCGTACACCGTTCAAGCGGTGGAGAAGGGCATTGAGTGGACGCCTCCGTTCAAGTCCGTGCTGCGGGACATGGGCGTCAATGCCGCGATCATCATGGACTTTCATGGCGACGGCCATCCGCGCGACCTGACCGAGCTTCGGCTCAAGGAGCTCGATGACTACTTCAGATTCTGCAAGGCGCAGTCCGGCAAGGATTTCCTGCTGATCCCGTCCGAGGAGGCGAACGTCCATTTCGGCGGCCACTGGGGCCTCATCTTCCCGAAACCGGTGTACTGGTGGATGAACCGGCCCGAAGGCGGCGCGTTCGTTTCCGAGCACAGCGAGTACGGAACTGTCTACAGCACCGCCGACGCTGCGGAACTGCTCGAACTGGTGAGACGCGAGGACGGGTGGATGTACCAGACGCATGCCCGGACGAAGGGTTCCACGGGATTTCCCGATGCGATCCGGGACACGGAGCACTTCCGGGACGAACGGTACTTCGGTGCCGGCTGGAAGGCGATGCCTGCCGACCTGTCGTCGCCCCGGCTTGGCGAGCGGACGCTCCGGCTGGTTGACGACATGCAGAACTGGGGCATGGACAAGCGCCTGCTGGGCGAGGTCGACGTGTTCCAGTTCGACCACACGCACGAGGTCTACGCCCACATGAACGTCAACTACATCAAGGCGGACACGTTGCCCTGCTTCGGGGATTACGGAGACCTGCTGGCATCGATGCGGCGGGGGGACTTCTTCGTGACCACGGGAGAGGTCCTGCTACCGTCCTGGTCCATCTCTGGCAGAGAAGACGACATCGATGTGAGTGTCGAGGTTCGCGGCACCTTCCCGCTCCAGTTCGCGGAGGTGGTCTGGGGCGACGGGCGCGGAACCCAGCGCGAGTTGGTTGACCTCTCCGAGACAGGTCAGTTCAGCGCAGGGTCGTACGATTGGAAGGTGCGGGCGCCGGGCTGGACCTGGGCCCGCATCGCTGTCTGGGACGTTGCCGCGAACGGTGCCTTCGTGAACCCGGTTCGCCGGTAGCCGTCCGCGACCGACGGAAGCAAGGAGCATGCCATGAAGACGATTCCCCTGTCGAAGACGGGTCTCGATGTCTCCAGCGTTTGCTTGGGCACGATGACGTTCGGGTCGCAGGTTTCCGAGGCGGACTCCGCACGCTTGGTCGACTACGCCCTCGACAGCGGGGTGAATTTCCTCGACACCGCAAATGTATACAACCAGGGCCTCTCGGAGGAGATCACAGGGAGGATTCTAGGGCCCCGCCGGTCCAAGGTCGTGCTGGCCACCAAGGTTCGCGGTGTCATGGGCGAGGGCGATGGCTCGTACGGGGGACTCAGTCCCGCGGCGATCCGGCGAGGCGTCGAGGAGAGTCTGCGTAGGCTCGGCACCGACTACATCGACATCTACTACCTGCACCAGCCGGACCGGTCGGTTGAGATCGCTGACACGCTCGAGGCGATGGACGGGCTTCGACGGGAAGGCAAGATTCGGTGGGTCGCCACGTCGAACTACGCAGCTTGGGAAATGGCCGAAATCGCCGCGATTTCGCGTGACCGCGGCTACCAGGAGCCGTTGGTGGCGCAGCCGATGTACAACGCGCTGGCCCGCGGGATCGAGCAGGAGTACATCGCCTTCACTGCGCGATTCGGAATCGCCAACGTCTGCTACAACCCTCTGGCTGGCGGCTTGCTGAGCGGCAAGCAGCGCCTCGAAGGCGGACCGCTCCCCGGTACCCGATTCGACGGGAATCAGATGTACCTCAAGCGGTACTGGCACGCGGAGTACTTCCGGGCCGTCGAAGCTCTCGGCAAAGTTGCTGCCGGCCTTGGAACCACGCTCGCCGCCCTCGCCCTGCGCTGGGTCTGCCACAGGCCCGGGGCTGACTGCGTGATTCTTGGCGCCTCGAAGTTCTCCCACCTGCAGGCGAACATCGAAGCATCGCAGCAAGAGGCACTGCCCGATGACGCGCTCAAGGCATGCGACACCGCCTGGCAGGATCTTCGCGGGCCTATCCCCCAGTACAACCGCTGACCGGCCCTCCGGCCTACCCGTCGACACGCATCGGGCAGTGTCAGCGAGTCGGGCGGGCGCCTCCAGCCGTGGCCGTCCCGGCTGGTCGCCTGCAAGGCCGAGATCGGGGCTCGTGGTACGCCCGGCAGGATTCGAACCTGCGACCTCTTGCTCCGGAGGCAAGCGCTCTATCCAGCTGAGCTACGGGCGCACGGAAGGAACTCTCATGATACCTGTTGGTCAGCGCTCTCCGAATGACTTCGGCTGTATCGCTGATCTGGCGTCACTCCGGAGCCTTGCTGTGAGGCGGGCCCGACGTGGTTCAAGAGGGCGTGCTGGCGCGGTCCGTGGGGCAGGCCGAGCAGCGACGGTGACGGAGTGCTGCAGAAGTTTCCGCCGCTATAATGCGCGGGCACGGATCGGTTGCATTCGGGAGGTCATGGGCCAAGATCGCATCATCGAGCAGCGCTCCGCCGCTGCTGGGCCCGAGGTCGTGGTGTACCCGGATTCGGACGGCCAGCCGATGGCTGACAACGATGTCCAGGCCGACGCCATGATCGCAGCCAAGCTAGCGCTGAGGCGGCATTTCCATCGGTCCGGGGAGGCGTATGTGGCCGGGGACCTCTTGCTGTACTACGAAGAGGGCAGCATCGCCAAGAGGGTGGCTCCGGACCTGATGGTGGTGTTCGGCGTGGAGGTTCGGCGGCGGCCGAACTACCTGCTCTGGGCGGAAGGCAAGCCGCCCGACTTCGTGATGGAGGTGAGCGCACCCAGATCGCGCCTGCCGGACAGGACCGAGAAGCGGGACCTGTACGCAAGGCTGGGGGTGCGGGAGTACTTCGTGTTCGACCCGGGCGGTGCGGAGGACGCTGACGACGGCCAGGATGGCGAACTGCTCGGCTACCGGCTGTGGGGAAACAAGTATATGGATTGTGGCACGACCCGCAGTTCCGGTAAGGAACTGGAGAGCGAGGTGCTGGGCCTGTGGCTGCGGCCGGAGGAGAAACTGGTGCGGTTCCGGGACCCGCTGACGGGCCGGGACCTCCCGGACTACGAGGAAGCCGTGAATGGACTACACGAAGCCGAAGCCGCCCGCGAGGAGGCCGTAGCCGCCCGCGACGAAGCCGAGGCTGCCCGCGAGGAGGCCGTGGCCGCCCGCGACGAAGCCGAGGCTGCCCGCGAGGAGGCCGTAGCCGCCCGCGACGAATCGAAGCACGCCCTGTTGCAAGAGCGTGAGGCTCTCCGTCGGAGCCAGGCCCGGATTGCCGAACTGGAAGCAAGGCTCACGAAGGCGAAATAGGGTTTGGTCGCTGACGGGCCACCTGATTGATGCTGACAGGGTTGGCTCTACGGGGCCTTCGTCGAGGCGTACGGAGTGGATCTCCTGAGCGTTCGGGCAGGATGGCCCCTCATGCTCTAGCGTTGGCGCGCACTTGTTCCACGTGTTTCCGTATCCGTGCTCTCTCGTGGCGGGAGAACGGCTTCTCGGCGGCCATTGAATGGCCGCGTCCGTAGCGACCGGCCCCATTTGGCTTAGGCGGGGAGCTCCGTGCAGCACGGGGGCAATGCAGGTTCGCCACCGTGTTCTCGGGCCGCGGTCGACGCCATTGCTCCCAGAAGCCTTCCGTCCGCGCCAGATGACGCGCCGTCCCGGAGTCGGAATCGGGGACCGGAACAGATGGCGCAGTCCCCAGCGTGTGGAAAGCACGGTCGGCGCCCCCGGTCCGACTCGGCGGGCAGATTCAACGCCGCTGGGTCCGATGCTCCTCAGACCCTCAGTCTCCGAATAGAACGTGAATCTCATTGAGGGCACCCTGCTAGTCTTCGACAGACGATTGAGGCGGCCAACTGGCGTCTCCCTTGGCACGCAGCGGGCTCACATCGAGACATCAAGAAGGTATGCCTCACGCCTGATTGACAAACATGAGCCACTCCTTGACGCAGACGAGTCGCCCGACGATTTCCCCTCGGGTTGTACAATGCCTTGGGGAGGCGAACGGGCAGAGCAGGGTCGGATCTGATTCCGAATCGTTCCCGCACCCCTCCCTGCCTCATTGCAGAGTTCGACAATGGAACGGTCCCAATCCATTCATACCTTGGTCCGTTGGCTATGGGCGATTGCTGTCGCCGTATCCGTGCCTGCGTTCGGTGCTTCTGAAGGGGAAGCCATCGACAAGGGAAATCGGCTCTTCGCGCTCGAAATCAAGCCTCTGTTGGCCGCAAAGTGCCTCGCATGCCACGGCCAGAGCCCCGAAGTTGTGCTCGGCGGCCTCGACCTCACTACTCGCGAGACCCTGCTTCGGGGGGGGCAGTCCGGCGTGCCGGCGCTCGTACCTGGAAACGCTGAGGAGAGCCGGATCCTCGCTGCGGTCGAGGGTTCCAATCCGGATCTCGCCATGCCCCCCAAGGAAAACGACCGGCTGAGCGCCGAGCAGATTGCGTTTCTCCGGGAGTGGATCCAGGCCGGGGCTCCTTGGCCCGACGATGCCCAGGTCGCCGCTATACGGAGCGAGCCTCAGGATCGGAGTGGTGATCGCGGCGTCATGGTGGCAACCAGTGGCGGGGAGAGTGAAGATTGGACGCAGCGTCTCTACAAGCCTGAGGACATTTGGGCCTTCCAGCCTGTCCGCAATCCGGCTCTGCCCGACTCGAGCGCTGAGAGCCCCGTAGACGCGTTTCACCAAGCCAGGCTGACGGAGGCCGGGATCGACGCCGCTCCCCAAGCCGACAGGCTCGCCCTGCTTCGCCGTGCCACTTACGACCTGACAGGCTTGCCGCCGACTCCCGAGCAGGCCCGAGAGTTTCTTTCCGACACCGGCGAGGGAGCGTGGAGCCGACTGATCGAGCGGCTGCTTGCGAGCTCGCATTACGGCGAGCAGTGGGGCCGGCACTGGCTTGACGTCGTCCGCTACGCGGACACGGCCGGGAACTCAAACGATTACGAGCGGTCCAACGCTTGGCGGTACCGCGACTACGTCATTCGCTCCTTTAATGCGGACAAGCCCTATGACCGATTCGTCATCGAGCAGCTCGCCGGCGACGAGCTGAGCCCTGACGATCCAGAGATGAGGGTCGCCACTGGATTCCTGAGGATGGGACCTTGGGGGTCGGCGATGGTCCCGAAGGAAATGGCGCGGCAGGCCTATCTGGACGATGTCGTGCACAGCGTCGGGCAGACATTCATTTCGATGCCGCTGCGCTGCGCCAAATGCCACGACCACAAGGTCGATCCGATTCCGACCCGCGACTACTACCGGTTCTACGCTGCTTTCGCCACGACGCAGATGGCCGAGCGCCCGGCGGATTTCCTGCCGAACGAGAACCTAGCGCGGTTCGAGCAGGGACGCGAGCATGTCCGCAAGCTGCGGGACTTCGCGACGGAGCACAAGCAGGCGCTCGAAGCCAAGATCGAGGACGCCGCTCGGGAATGGTTCGCGGAGCGCGGACTCGAGTACGTCCCGAGCGCCGAGCGCAAGGACTTGCCCGACGACCAGAAGCCGCCGCGGCATTTCGGGCTGACCCCGTCCGACGAGGGACGGCTCAAGGTCCGGCAACAGGACGAGTGGATCTGGACCCGCCGGCTCGAGCGCTACGAGCCCATGGCGCAGACCGTCTTCAACGGGCCGGACTACATCCCGGGCAATGGGCGGAAGCTCCGCGTGCCCAAGAAGATCGACGCGAGCTGGCGCCCGGAATCGACGATTCTGCAGGGCGGCTCGGTCCATGCCCCGGGCAAGCCGGTGACCCCCGGAGTGCTTAGCGCTACCGCGCTTCCCACTGCTTCCGACACCGAATCCGGTCCGTTCGGATTGCCGGCGGACCTCGAGGGCCGGCGATTGGCCTTGGCGCGTTGGATCGTGGATCCGGACAACCCGCTCACTTCCCGCTCGATCGTGAACCGTGTCTGGGCCTACCACTTCGGGCGCGGGCTGGTGGCGACGCCGAACAACCTAGGCGCGCTGGGCGCCAAGCCAACCCACCCGGACCTTCTCGACTGGCTCGCCTCCGACTTCGTCGAGAACGGCTGGTCCATCAAGCGGCTGCATCGCGTCATCATGGGCTCCGATCTGTACCGGCAGAGCACGGAACGGCCCGACATCGAGCAAGTGAGGGAGAAGGACCCGCAGAACCAGCTGCTGGCCTACTTCGAGCCGCGCCGATTGGCAGCCGAGGAGCTTCGCGACTCGGTGCTGCTGCTTTCCGGGGAATTGAATCCCGAACTCGGCGGCGTGCCGTCGATGCCGGAGATCAACCTGGACGTCGCGCTCCAGCCGCGCATGATCCAGTTCTCGATCGCGCCAGCGTACCAGCCGTCGCGGACCCCGGACGAGCGCAACCGACGCTCGATCTACGCCTACCGAGTCCGCGGCCAGGCCGACCCTCTCATGGAGGTCTTCAACCAGCCGACTCCCAACGATTCGTGCGAGCGCAGGGACTCGTCGTCCGTCAGCCCGCAGGCGCTGACGATGATGAATTCCTCCTACCTGACCAACCGGTCGATCGCCTTCGCGCAGCGCCTCGAGCGCGAGGCGGAGACCGCGGCGGAGCGTATCGAGCGCGGGTACCGGCTGGCATTCGCTCGTTCTCCAGACCCGGAGATGGCGCGCGAACTCTCGGCTTACCTCGCAGAAATGGAAGGCCACCACCGAGCGCACCCTCCCCGGCCGGTTGCGTTCCCCACTCGCATCACGCGTTCGCTTGTCGAGGAATTCACCGGGGATCCGTTCGAGTACGAGGAGTGGCTGCCCGCGTACGAGGACTACCAGCCCGACCCTAGGCCCTGGGAAGTCAGCCCGGAGACCCGAGCGCTGGCCGACCTCTGCCTGCTCCTGATCAATTCCAACGAGTTCGCCTATGTCTACTGATCACAAGCAACCCACGATTGCGTCCGCCTCGCCGGATGCCGGAAGGGAGATCCGCCGGATGGGCCGCCGGGAGCTTCTCTTCAGTCTGGGAGCGTCCGCCGGCTCGCTGGCCCTGACCGACCTGCTGGCCCGCGACGCGGTGGCGGCCGTCGGGCCCCTGGCGCCGAAGGATCCGATGCTGCCGGCCAAGGCGAAGGCTTGCATCTTTATCGTGCTGGAGGGCGGTCCGGGGCACATGGACACCTTCGATCCGAAGCCCAAGCTCAGCGAGTTGCACCTCACCGAGTCGACCAGGGACCCGAACCAGGTGCTCGTCGACCTGACGGCGAAGACCTACTATGTCGGCAGTCCGTTCGGATTCCGCAAGACCGGTAATTCCGGGATCGAGATGTGCGACCAGTTCGTGCACATGGCCGACGCAGCGGTCGCCGACGAGCTGTGCATCTATCACGGGTGCCAGGCGCAGTCCGTCAATCACCCGGACGCCCTGTTCCACCTCAATACCGGGAGCACGCTCGGTGCCGATCCGGGCGTGGGCGCGTGGATGACCTACGGTCTGGGCAGCCTCAACCAGAATCTTCCCGGCTACGTGGTAATGACGGAGCTCGCCTTCCCTCAGGGCGGGGCGGGGAACTGGTCCAACGGGTTCCTGCCTGCCCACCACCAGGGCACCTTGCTGCGCCCGTCCGGATCGCCGCTGCTCGACCTGCAGCCACCCGAATGGAAGACCCGCGAGCAGCAGCGGCGCAGCCTTGACGTCCTGGCCGCGATGAATCGGCGGCATGCCGAGCGCCACCCTTCCCACGCCGAGCTCGAAGCCCGCATGGAGAGCTACGAGCTCGCCTACCGCATGCAGGCGGAAGTGCCCGATATAGTCGATCTGAGCCGCGAATCGGAGGCGACGAAGGAAGACTACGGTCTCGACCAGGATGTCACCCAGGCGTTCGGCCGGCAGTGCCTGCTAGCCCGCAGGCTGGTCGAGCAGGGCGTGCGGTTCGTCCAGATCTTTTCCGGCGGCTGGGACAGCCACGACTTCCTGGAGCGCAACCACTCGGCACGGATCCGCAGCGTCGACAAGCCGATGGCCGCCCTGATTCGCGACCTGAAGGAGCGCGGGATGCTCGACGAGACCCTGGTGGTTTGCTCCGGGGAATTCGGCAGGACGCCGGACAACAACCGTCGCGGAGGCGTGGACGCCAACGGCCGCGGGCATAACGCGGACGCGATGGTGGTGGTCATGGCTGGCGGCGGCACGCCGGCCGGCACGGTCGTCGGGGCGACTGACGAGGTCGGCAACCGGGCGGTGGAGGTCGTGCATCCGATCCGGGACCTGCACGTGACGTGGCTCAGGCTGATGGGTCTTGACGACAACCGCCTGACCTACTTCCACGGAGGGCGCTTCAAGCAGCTCTCCCAAGTCGGCGGGCAGCTCATTCCGGAGCTCATCGCCTGACCTCTCGCCGCTCAAGGGCCTTGGCGGGTCTCGCGGAGAAACTCGCTCCAAGGGGTCGCTTTCCCGTGGATCGGGGCAATGACTTCTGGCTCCAGCCTGTTCTGCTGGACGTTGCGGTATAGGGCGCTCTCCACCGCGGTCGGGCGCGGATGGTCTCCCGGCAGAAGTCCCGGATCGTAAAGGTCCGCTTCGATCAGGATTCGCTCCGCGGGCAGGTACGCCATCAGCATGCCCTCGACGTGGATGCCGAGGCCCTGGACGTAGTAGATCTCGAGGTATCGCCTGCCGTCTCCGAGTATGTACTTCTCGTCGACGTCCTCCATCGTGTATCCCTCGGAGATTTCCGTCGGCGGGTACAGGGAGACCATGTCCGGCTCCAGCGTGCGCGGGACGTAGTTGAGCAGTTCGCCCTCGTAGAACATGCGGTTTCGCTGGTGCGTCAGGATGGTCGCGCCGACGTGCAGGTAGGTTCGCAGCCCGCCCAGGTGGTCATAGTGGTCGTGGGTGTTGACCAGGAAGCGGATTGGCTTGTCCGGGGCCAGTTCGACGACCTTGTCGATGACCGCGAGAGACCGCCTTTCGTCCAGTGGGGCCTCGATGACCGCCACGAAATCCGCGAACTCGACCGCGACGCTGTTGTGGGTTCCGCCACCCAGCAACCAGACGCCATCTGCCAGGCGCGTCGGCTCCACCTGCCCGTCGGGCGCCACTGCATCGCGAACTCCGGCGGGAACCTCGATCTGCTCGCAATCGTTCGCCTCCAGACGCGGGAAGCTGCCGCCGAAGCTGTTGTGCCCACCCGTCAGAACCGGGACCTGCCGCTCGTCGTCCCAGCCGTCGTGACGGTGCCAGCCTGCAGGGAACCGGATACCGTTCCCGAGGTCCCTCCAGTCCGTGAATTCATGCTCGTAGTTCATGTCGCCCAGAACCGGGTGGGGCACCCGTACCTGCGTGCGCTGCACGATGTTGCCCTCTCGGACTGTGGCGTTGACCCGGTACTTGCCCAGAACCGTCGCGGACACGACCGCGACCTTGGGAATGCCGCCGGTGGTGGATCCGTCCCGGCCGCTCTCGCCAAGCTCCCATCGCCAGATTGCGGTCGGCTTGGCCCCCGGCATCCGCGCGGCCCGCACGAAGCCGTGCGGGGTCATCCAGATGTCGAGCTGCCAGATTTCGGCGTTCTCCGGCGCTGCTACCGGGCCTCCGGGACCGTCCGCGTGCCAGGCGTGCTTGCCGGCCACCGCGAATGTCTGGCTCTCGTGGCGCTGGAGGGGAGTTCCACCCAGCCAGCCGGGGCCGTACTTCCATGAGGCCGGGTTCCTGCCGGGCGCCCTTTGGAATCTCTCGACCGAAGTCCCCTGCACATAGTCGATCGATCGGGTGTATTGCGCGAGCGGCTCCCCGCGCGGCCAGTCGGTATTCTGCGTAAGATTCTGGCCGACCATCCCGGCGTAGCCCTCCCCGGATAGGCTGATGCACTTCAACTGGCCCACGCCCATTGCCGTTGCTGCCGCGTCCAGGACCGGCAGCGGGTCGATATGTCCGGGGGGAAGTGGCTGGGCGTATGCGGTGCTCAGGAGGAAGGCGGCGAAGGCAGGGGTGATGGGTAGGTACCCATGACTTGGTGCCTTGGTCGCGCGGCAGTTGCCCGTACCGCCCGAGGGCGCGTCTCTGCCGAATCGCGATGTGGAAGCCGCCATTTGGCGGACCCTCCGCGCTTGCCGGGGCAAGAATCCGCTCCAAGAGCGGGATGGGGAAAGGAGCGGCATTATCTGAGTACCATATCGCTTCGCCATCTGCGAGTCCTGATTCACTCTCGACCGGTTCCCCGAGCCTCCCCGTGGCAATCGACTCCCTCCCCTGAAGTAACCCGAAATGGCAGTGAGAGAGTTGGAGAAATCGGCTCCTGATCCGCAGGGAACCCTACAAGACACCCTACAAGATGCCCTACAAGTTAGCGAGCATGTCGAGAGGCTGAGTCGCACTCTCAGTCGAGACATGAACCGAATCCAGATGCAGGCAAGGATGATGCTTAGGGATGGACAGAATTTCCTCTCCACTTACCTCAACCCCGCGATTGAAGCGGGCCTGGTCGAAATGACCCTGCCGGACAGACCCACTAGCAGGAATCAGCGCTATCGTCGTACTCCGGCGGGGGACGTCCTTGCTCAGAAGATCAAGGGAACGAACACTTGAAGCTCCACACAGACCTTGCCCGCCGCACGGCCTGAGCCTTGCAGCAAGCTGCCGGGCGACCGCGATTCCGGCATTTGCGCAGCCAGTACGGGCAGCGCCTCGAACCGATGGACGGTGCGGAGCCGGATTCGAACCGTCTACCGGCTCCGGTTGCCCGGGACGCGGCATCGGCCCGGCTGTCCAGTGTTTCCACGTCCCCGAGATGACGGGCTGTTAGGTTGAAGGAGACTTCCCGGTGCCAGAAATCGACTACCTGAAGGATCTGGTGATCATCATGGGCGCGGCCGTTGGAGTCGTGGCCGTGCTTCGCCGGGTAATGGTGCCCTCGATCGCGGGCTTCATCCTTACGGGAGCCTTGGTCGGGCCCACTGCCCTAGGCTTGGTCGACGACACCCATCAGGTCGAGGTTCTGGCCGAGATCGGAGTCGTCCTTCTGCTGTTCGGGATCGGGCTCGAACTCTCGCTCGATCGCCTGCGAAGGCTCTGGAGGGCGATCATCGTCGGCGGCGGCACGCAAGTGGCGATCACCATTTCGATTACTGCGGCCTGCGCTCTGTGGTTCGGTCTTGCCGTGGAGTCCGCGATTTTCCTGGGATGCATTGTCGCTGTCTCGAGCACGGCGGTCGTGCTACGAGGCCTCTCGATGCGCGGTGAGCTGGAAGCTCCGCACGGCCGTCTCGCGGTCGGCATTCTGGTGTTCCAGGACCTGTGTGTCATTCCGATGGTCCTTGCCGTGCCATTGCTGGCAGGCGGCGGCGGGTCCCCCGGGGATATCGCGGTCACCATCGCAACGGCCATCGGCATCCTCGCGGGAGTACTGGTGGCAGCCAGCTACCTTGTCCCGCGGATGCTTTCCTTCGTTGCGGGCACGAAGGAACGCGAGCTCTTCATACTCTCCGTCTTTCTCGTGTGCTTCGGCACGGCCTGGATTGCCTCGACTGCTGGTGTGTCAATCGCCCTCGGGGCCTTCCTGGCCGGGCTTGTCGTGGCGGGCAGCGAATTCCGCCATCAGGCGATGGCGGACCTGATCCCTGCGCGGGAAGTGCTGGCCAGCCTGTTCTTCGTCTCCGTGGGCATGCTCCTTGACGTCTCCGACGTGCTCGGCCAGCTTGCCGATACCGTTGGCCTGCTGGCGGCCATCCTGCTGGGCAAGTTCGTGATCGTCCTCGTATCGGCCTGGGTGCTTAGGCTCCCGCTCCGCGTGGGGATCCTGTCCGCCGCGACGCTGTGCCAGGTCGGGGAGTTCTCCTTCGTGCTCCTTACCGCGGCTTCGGGTACGGATCTGCTGGATCCCGCACTCGAGCACAACGTGCTGGTGGCGATCATTCTGTCGATGTTGCTAACTCCGATGGCGATCTCGTTCGGCCCCAAGCTGGCTACCCGGGCGGCGCGTGTTCCATGGCTGAACCGGCGCCTCGAAGCGGAGCCCCCCGGAGTGGATGCCCGAGAGCCGCACCGCGATCACGTCATCGTTGTCGGCTACGGAACTACGGGCCGGGCGGTCTGCAGGGCTCTCCGTTCCCACGGCCTCGCCTACGTAGCCGTAGACGCGAACCCCGACCATGTCCGAGAGGCCAGGGCCGTTGGGGACCGGGCCGTGCTCGGTGACGCCACGCAGCAGGAGGTGCTAGAGGAACTGGGATGTGGCGATGCGCGCCTCTTGGTCCTGTGCATCAGTGATCCACGGACCACGGAACTGGTGGTACGCGCGATTCACGAATCGTTCCCCGAGATCGGGATCGTCGTCCGCGGGCAGTTTGAAATGGATGCGGAGCCGCTGAGAGCCGCCGGGGCGAGAGAGGTGGTTACTAGCGAGGCGACGTCTGGCGAGGCGACGGTCCGCGCCGTCCTTGCAGCCTTGCCGGACGGCGGTCCAGTAAACGGACCGGAAGAGCCTGGCTGATCGCTGGGATCGACATGTTCGGTGCCGAATGGCGCACGCCAGGCTCGACTGGGACGTCAGGCCCCTCGAAGGTCAGTCGACGCGAGTGCCGGCCAAGCGAGGCGCGACCATTTCGTCCGGTTCGCCCTGGCCCCAGTCCCTCGGAAGTCACGGGATGCGCGCTCGTCGTACGAGCAGTCCAAGCCAAAGGCAAGCGGTGGAACCCGTGCCAGCACGACTGCCCGTGCTGCTGGTGACCGCCTTGGAATCCGATGGATCGGAGCAAGCGTGGCAGTCTCGAGCTGCGGCCTACACTGTTCCAAATGGGAGCACGCATCGATCGTCGGCAGTTTCTCGCTTCGACCGCCGCCGCCATTGGCGCAGCCGCTTGCGATTCCCGCAGCCAAGAGCACCGGCTCGAGCTCTGGTACCGGCGTCCGGCAGGGACGTGGACCGAGGCGCTTCCTGTCGGTAACGGACGGCTCGGAGCGATGGTGTTCGGGGGCACTGCCTCGGAACGGATCCAGTTCAACGAGGATACGGTGTGGCAAGGCGAGCCTCGCAGCTACGCTCGCCCGGACGCCCGTCGCTGGCTAGGCCGGATTCGGACCCTGCTGTTCGAGGGCAGGCAGCAAGAGGCGGAGGCCCTTGCCATGGAGCGGTTCATGAGCGTGCCGCTGCGACAGAAGGCCTACCAATCATTCGGGGACCTGGTGATCGAGCGAGCCGGAGTCGACGACGATGCCGTGACCGAGTACCGTCGCTCGCTCGACATCGAGAATGCGGTTGCTCGTGTGGAGTTCGCCTCCGGCGGGGTGCGGCACGTGCAAGAGGCCCTTGCCAGCTTTCCGCGCCAGCTGCTCGTTGTGCAGCTCCGGGCCAGTGGCGAACGCCAGCTGGGGTTCTCCGCTTGGCTGCGGTCGTCCCATCCCGTGGAGTCCGTTGAAGGCGATGACGGCACCCTTCGAATGGCGGGTCGCGTCGAAGACGGAGCTATCCGGTTCGAGGCAAGGCTCGCGGTCTCTTCCGACGGGCAAGTCTCCATCGAAGGGGACCGGGTCGTTGTCCAGGAGGCGAACCAAGCCACCCTGCTCTTGGCGGGTGCCACCAACTTCGTTACCTTCCGGGACGTCTCGGCGGATCCCGGCAAGCGCAACGAGGAAGCGCTCGCGGCCGCTGCAGGGCTTTCCTTCAACGATATCCGCGACGAGAGTACCGCCAGCTACCGCGAGCTCTTCGATCGCGTTTGGCTGGACCTCGGGAGGAGCAAAGCCGCGGATGATCCCACGGACATGCGGATCGAGCAATTCGCCTCCCGGCCGGATCCGCAACTCGTGGCCCTCCTCTTCCAGTACGGCCGCTACCTGCTGATCGCTTCCAGTCGCGGGGATTGCCAGCCTGCCAACCTGCAGGGGATCTGGAACGAGCTGGACACCCCGCCTTGGGACAGCAAGTACACCGTCAATATCAATACGGAGATGAACTACTGGCCGGCCGAGCCCGCAGGCCTTCCGGAGACCCACGAGCCCCTGTTCGCGGCTCTCCGGCAAGTCGCGGAATCCGGGGCGGAAACAGCCCGCGATCACTACGGCGCCCGGGGGTGGGTCCTGCATCACAACTTCGACCTGTGGCGCGGCACGGCCCCGATCAACCACTCCAACCACGGCATCTGGCCCACCGGCGGGGCTTGGCTCTGCCAGCAGCTCTGGCAGCACTACCTGTTCGGCGGGGACGAGGGATTCCTGCGGGAGACCGCATACCCGCTGATGCGGGGCGCCAGTGAGTTCTTCGTCGACGCGCTGGTCGAGTCCCCCGACGGCAAGTGGCTGATTTCCGGTCCCAGCAACTCCCCCGAGAACGGTGGCCTTGTGATGGGCCCGACTATGGACCACCAGATCATCCGCAACCTGATGGGCAACACCATCGCGGCGTCCGAGATCCTCGACCTGGATGCGGACCTACGAGAGGAACTGTCGAGGATTCGCTCGCGGCTGGCACCCAACCAGATCGGCCGGCACGGGCAGTTGCAGGAGTGGCTGGAAGACATTGACGACCCGGAGAACAAGCACCGCCACGTCTCCCACCTCTTCGGCCTGCATCCCGGCGTGGAGATCACGCCGTACGGAACGCCGGAACTCTTCGATGCAGCCCGCAAGTCGCTCGAATTCCGGGGCGACGGGGCAACCGGCTGGTCGATGGGATGGAAGGTCAATTTCTGGGCTCGGCTCCTGGACGGGGACCGCGCATTCAAGATCCTCGAAGGACTTCTGGCACCCGTGCCGGATACGGACGAGCCCGGCCTCGATGGTCGCCGGGGAGGGCTGTATCCGAACCTCTTCGACGCCCATCCCCCGTTCCAGATTGACGGCAACTTCGGCGCTACTGCGGGCATTGCTGAAATGCTCCTCCAGAGTCATGACCCGCATGGCTCGCCGCTAGGCGAGAGTGACGTGCAGGAGGGACGGGCCGGCTTCCTGCATCTGCTTCCCGCAGTGCCGGCCGCACTGTCGAGCGGTCGCGTGCGGGGTCTCAGGGCCCGCGGCGGATTCGTGGTGGATATCGAATGGAAGGAATCAAGTCTGGTGCGGGCCCGTATCGAGTCCCGGCTGGGCAAGCCATTCACAGTGCGCTACGCAGGAAAGGAAATCGCGGGTCAGCTGCCACCCGGGCAGGTGCTTGAACTGACTGCGGAGAGCGTTGCCCGAGCCGGGGAATCGACGGGCACCGGGTAGATTGGGCCGGTGGCCCGAGCGGCTGGAACGCAATGGACTCCCGCAGCTCGCCCAGCAGGGCAACGGTGGTCTGAATCCCCAGCTAGACTGGGTTCGACCGAGATGGAACACGGTTGCTCGGCCTCGGGATTTCCGGGACGCTCAACTCAGTGGATGTTCGGGCTGTGGTGAGGACGTTTCGGAACATGCCCGATGACCGTCCCTCATCCCGGACGTCCTCCACGGTCTCGCCTCCGCTCGCCGCTGCCATCGGCCTGCTGGCAGTCGCGGGGCCAGCGTTGGCTGGCGAAGCGCGCGTCGCTGTCGCGGCGAACTTCCGCGCTGTCGCCACCGAGATTGGCTCGGCGTTCGAATCCGCCTGCGAGGACTCGGTAGTCTTCAGCTTCGGGTCCACCGGGCAGCTGTACGCCCAGATCGACCAAGGCGCTCCGTTCGACGCGTTCCTGGCAGCCGATTCCGCCCGCGTCTCCAGAACGGTCGAATCGGGCCTCGGCGTCCCGGGTACGCAGTTCACCTACGCTGTAGGCAGGATCGCGCTATTCAGTTCCGACCGAGGCCTCGTGACCGGCCCGGACACCCTGCGCAAGGGGCGTTTCGCGAGGCTTGCGATCGCACAGCCGTCAACCGCGCCCTACGGGGTGGCAGCAATTGAGGCGCTGCGACGCCTCGGCGTGTACGGATCGGTCAGCGACCGGATCGTAACCGGTGCGAACGTGGCCCAGGCCTACCAGTTCGTCCACAGCGGAAACGCCGACTTAGGCCTGGTCGCCCTCTCACAGATTGTCCGCCATGAACTTGGGTCCCGCTGGGTAGTCCCGAGCAGTCTCCACTCGCCAATCCGGCAGGACGCGGTCCTGCTGGCCAGGGGGCGGGGCAACGAGGCGGCCAAGGCGTTTCTGAAGTTCCTGCGTGAACCGACGGCCGGTGCCATCCTAGACGCTTACGGCTACAGCCGCCCGGAGTGATCCAGCCTTGTTTGACGCAGCCGAACTCTGGCCGCCAATTCTCCTCACTCTCAATCTCGCCGCAGTCTCGACCGTTCTCCTACTTCTCATCGGCACGCCGATCGCCTGGTGGCTGGCCCGGACAACCGCGCGCTGGAAGGAGGCGGTCGCGGCAGTGGTGTCCCTGCCGCTCGTGCTTCCGCCGACCGTCCTGGGCTTCTACCTCCTGATCGCGCTCGGACCGGATGGGCCGGGCGGCTGGCTGGCCAGACTCGCCGGGGGCCGCTCGCTCGCGTTCTCGTTCGAAGGGATCCTGATCGGTTCGGTCATCTATTCGATGCCGTTCGTGGTGCAGCCCATTCGGAACGCTTTCGAAGCGGTCGGCAATCGCCCCCTGGAGGTCGCGAGCACTCTGGGTGCGACTCCTTGGGACGGTTTCTGGACTGTGGCGGTACCGCTGGCGCGGCCCGGAATCGTTTCCGGCGCCGTCCTGGGCTTCGCGCACACGATCGGCGAGTTCGGCGTGGTGCTGATGATCGGGGGCAACATCCCGGGGGAAACCAAGGTCCTTTCCATAGCCATCTATGAATACGTCGAGACCCTGCAGTGGGCGCAGGCGCACGCACTCGCAGGCGGCTTGCTGGCCTTCTCGTTTGCGGTGATCCTGCTGGTGATGGTGCAGCAGGGCCGTGCTGTTCGTAGGGACGCATGAGAGTGGCCCAGCAAGCGATCTCGGCTCGGTTCTCCGGTTCCCTGGGGGCATTCGTCCTGGATGTCGCGTTCGAGGCACCGGCCCAGGGAATCACAGCCCTGTACGGTCCATCCGGTTGCGGCAAGACGAGCGTGCTGCGCTCCGTCGCCGGCCTCACGCGGCTCGCAGGCCGCCTTAGCGTGGGCTCGGAGGTCTGGCAGGATGACGCGACCGGGATTTTCCTGCGAACCCACGAGCGGTCTGTCGGGTACGTCTTCCAGGAGCCCAGCCTGTTCCCTCATCTCTCGGTCCAGAGGAACTTGCGGTACGGCGCTCGGCGGGCGGCTCCCGAATCGGAGGGCGTCCGGCTGAAATTCGACGAGGTCGTCGAGCTGCTCGGCATTGGCGCGTTACTGGGTAGGTCCCCTGCAGCTCTGTCGGGCGGTGAGCGCCAGCGTGTCGCGATCGGCCGGGCCTTGTTGTCCAGACCACGGCTGCTGCTGATGGACGAGCCGCTCTCCGGGTTGGATCAGCACGCCAAGGAGGGCATCCTTCCGTACCTAGAGATCCTGCACGAGCGGCTCGCGATCCCGATTCTGTATGTGAGCCACGACATTCGCGAGGTGGCGCGGCTGGCGGATGTGATCGTCGTGCTGTCCGAAGGGCGACGCGTCTGCTCGGGACCGATCGAGGAGATTCTTGGTCGGCTCGACCTGGACCTGGCCGAGGAGCCGTTCGAGGCCGGAGTCGTCCTGCGGGCCCGGGTCGCGGCCCACGATGCTGAATTCCGGATGACCCGCTTGGATCTGAACGGCCAGCAGATCGCAATCCCCGGTGTCGACCTTCGGGTCGGTGACGAGGTGAGGATGCGGATCCGCTCCCGGGACGTCGCATTGGCGACATCGAGACCGGAGGCGATCAGCGTTCGGAACATTCTGGCAGGAACGGTCCTGCAAGTTGTGGAGGACTCCGAGACCGCGTTTGCCGAAGTCTTGGTGGATGTGGGCGGGTCACGCTTGCGGGCCCGGATCACCCGCGATGCCTCCGTGGACCTTGGCCTGCGTGCGGGAACGAGGGTCTACGCGCTCGTCAAGAGCATTTCATTCGACCGCCCTGCGGTCGGGCCGACACGGCTGCCTGACCAGACCTGAACCGGCTGGCGGCAGACCGCGCCGGATCAAGTCGGCGAACCGCTCGTCTGGTCCCGCTAGTCCAATTCGGCCCGATGGCTGCGCTCGTAGTGCTGCCTCAGCAGGTCCTTGCCGTAATCGTTCCCGTTGGGAGTGCGTATTACCGCGTGCACGTGCTGGCGTTGCGGTGTCCGGGGCAGCGACCGCATGAACACCGGCCTCTGGTGATCGAACTCCACTAGCACCACTGGGCTGTGGACGCGGTAGTAGAAGACTGCGTCGTCGCCCGTTTCGCCGACCCAGGCGAAGTGAGTCTCGTCCAAGTGACGGCGGACCTCCTCCATCTTCACGCGGGCGTGGCCGTCCGACATATGGCCCACGAAGCCCTCGACCACGTCAAGCAGCAACTCTCGCTGCCGGGCACTTAGATCGCTAGCTGCGATACCGGCATAGTCGAGATCGAGGTTGTCCTTGAACGCCTCAGCCAGTGCGTTGTTGCCATCCTTGGAAGTCCCGATCACGGCGCTTTCAAGCTGGGACGGGCTGAGCGACTGCGCAAGGGCCAGGCCCCGTCGCTGCTCTTCCTGCATCACCGACACTCCCTCGTACTTGCCGGCCTCTGCGACCACCGGCTCGGATCCCATGAATGTCGGTGTCATGACGACCTGGTCACCGAGGGCGAAGTAGTTGACGATCAAGTGATGCCCGTCCAGCTGCCAGCCCCACGGTGCTTCGTCTGAGGGTTCGCCCATCACGGTCAGGTAGTAGAGCCACTCGCCCAGCTCGTCGAAATTCGAGGTGATCTCGGCGAGGCTGTGATTCAGGCGCATGATGTCGCGGCTCTGACGGAAGCCTCTGTCGCTGAGGCCGGCCCTCATTAGCGCGAAGGCGGCCTCCCTCTGCCGCTCGTCGAGATCCAGGAAGGAAACGCCCTGGCGGGGATAGCTGTGCTGGTTCGCCCAGCGGCGCCACTCCGGATCGTCAACCGCGAAGCTGGCCCGGTCTCGCTGCGACGATGTCAGGGCCGCCAGGAAGGAAGTGGCTGCCGTGACGACGGGCGTGGTCGGTATGCCGGTCGGGCCGATCGCGAACAGGCCGGGGGTGGTCTGTCCGCCCGTGCGCACGCCGACGAAGGGTTCCGCGAGGGCTCGGCGCTCCATCTCTACGAAGCGCCCCGAGCCACGCCGTCGCTGTTGGGAGATTGCGGTGCTGACTACAAGGCTTGTCACCAATACGGCGAGGAATCCGGAAGCGAGCCGGAACCGGCGATTTCGGAGCAGGGAGCTGGGCACGCCTCAGCGTATCCTCCAAGGGGCCTTGCGCTCAAGTCCGGCGTGAGCCTGGCGTCCGTTCGCTGTCCCGGCTGGCTCGAATGGGCCAGTTCCGGGTTGTCGCCGCGAACCGTGCGCGCCTTTGCGATTCGGCATCGCCAGCAAGCCAGCTCGTGCCGGCAAATCCTGCCACCAAATTTCCACCAAATTTCCTCTTGACATCGGTGCGCCGATATGGCTATGCTCAACGGGCAACTGTTATAACAGATTGCAGGAGGATTACATGTCCAAGGCTTATCAGGGGCTTCGATTCTTGGTTCTTGCCCTGCTGGTGGCGACGGTATCGTTCGCGCAGCAGAGCACGGGAACCATTTCCGGTACCGTGTCTGACCAGCAGGGAGCGGTCATACCCGGTGCGCAAGTGGAGGTTCGCAACGTCGGTACCAACTCGGTGTTCGCGACCTCTTCCAACGAGAACGGGCTCTATGTTGCGCCCGGCATGGCTGTCGGCGAGTACGAGATTGCGGTGGAGTCCGATGGGTTCCGTCGCAGCGTGCGCTCGGGTGTCACCCTCCAGGTGGGCCGGAACGCGGAAATCAATGTCACGCTCGAGATCGGCCAGGTCACCGAGGTCGTGGAGGTCATCGGCGAGGCGCCCTTGGTCGACACTGGCGGGGCAACGATCGGCGAGGTGATCGAGCGGAAACGGGTATCCGACCTGCCGATCAACGGCCGCGGCGCACTGGCGTTGACGATGCTCACCGCCGGCGTCATTTCGAACGCCGGGCCTACGAATTCGGGCTTTGGCGACCGAGGCATCCAGCTGTCCTCGATCTCGATTAACGGCAGCCCGAACTCGATGAATGCCCAGATGCTTGACGGCAACAACAACATCCTGAGCTACGTGGGCGAGGTCGGCGTTCCGATCGCCGTGGATTCCGTGGAGGAGTTCAAGGTCCAGAGCGGAACAATGTCGTCAGAGTTCGGGTACACCGCGGGCGGCGCGATCAACCTCGTGACCCGCTCCGGAACGAACGACATCCACGGCACGGCCTACGAGTTCCTGCGCAATGACAAGATCGACGCGCGCAATGCATTCGCCAGGACCAGGCTGCCGCTTCGCTACAACCAGTACGGGGCTTCCGTCGGCGGCCCGATCATCAAGAACCGCACGTTCGGGTTCTTCAACTGGGAGGAGTACCGGCTGGTCCGCAGCAGCCCGAGGATTCGCAACGTGCCCGTCCCGGAGTTCCTGCGAGGCGACTTCAGCCGGTTGCGCACCGCCAGTGGCGACCTGATCACGATCTACGACCCTGACACGACCCGCCCCAATCCCAACGGCGGCGGTCTCGTTCGCGATCCGTACCCCGGCAACCAGGTTCCCGCGTCCAGCTTCGATCCATCGGCGCAGCAGGTGCTTCCTTGGTATCCGGCGCCGAACCGGACACCGTCCAACGAGTTCACCTTCAGCCAGAACTTCCAGGATTCCATTAACCGCCGGGTCAACTGGTCCCAATGGAACCTCAAGATGGACCATCGATTCAGCGGCAAGAACTCGATGTTCGCTCGCTACACCTCGGCCCGCCACCAGCCTTCCAGTAACGACGTCTTCACCGATCCCAACGTGGGCCGGAACCGCTTCGACGACCAGACCAACCGGAATTTCGTCATCCAGGACACCCACACCTTCAGCCCGACCCTGATCAATACCCTCCGCGTGGGAACGAGCCGCCAGCTCTTCCTGTTCGAGACGGTTGGGAATTACATGGGCTATGCCCAGAGGATCGGCTTGCCGGACAGCGTGCCGCCCGATCAAGTGCCGGACATCAACGTTCGTCCTTACCCGCGCATCGGAGGCGGGGCGCTCGGCAAGCGCAGCTCGCTCAACTGGGACATCCAGAACATGCTCACGAAGATCAGCGGCAACCACACCCTGAAATTCGGCCTGAACGTGCGCGACCTGTACGGCGGCAATCGCCAGGGCGGGGCTCTTTCGGGTTTCTACCAGTTCCGGAATCTGACGATCAACCCGCAGCAGGCCCGAGGCACCGGACATGACTTGGCCCAGTTCCTGACGGGCGACGTTTCTTTCGCAGGGATTGACCGTATCCTAGGAAATTCCTGGCACGGCTTCAATTGGAGCTGGTTCGTTCAGGACGACTGGAGGGTGACTCCCCGCCTGACGGTCAACCTCGGCTTGCGTTGGGATTTCCAGCAGAAGCCGTACGAACGGCACAACGGCCAGATCAATTTCGATCCCGGCTGCACCGAGCCGACCACGGGCTTGCAAGGATGCACCGTCTTCGCAGGCGTGGACGGCCAGCCAAGGACCTTCATGGACGAGGACTACAACGACTTCGGTCCCCGGCTCGGATTCGCCTATGACCTGACAGGCCGGGGCACGACAGTCTTCCGCGGAGGCTACGGCGTTTATTACGCATCCATCTTCTTCCGCAACTTCACAGGCGACGTCAACCTGTTCTCCCGCACCCGGACGAACTTCCGCACGTCGACTCCGGGCGAGAAGGCATTCCAATTCACGGAGGGCTTCCCGCACGGGTTCGCGGAGTCGCCCGGCGCGTCCGCCGGCCCGGGCGCCCGGCTTGGCCAGAGCGTAAGCCTCAGGGAGCCGGACGCGACCACGCCCATCACGCAGCAGTGGAACGCTTCGATCCAGCATCAGGCAGGCAAGTGGTTCCTGGACATGGCGTACGCAGGGAACAAGGGCAATCACTTCTCGGCCAACGGCTACAACCTGAACCAGCTCCACCCCGACTGGCGCTCGCAGCTTGGCCAGTCGCTGTTCGACCGGGTCCCGAACCCCAATCGGGGCCTCGTCCCTGGCGGATTGGGAGGTAGGACAATAACCTACGAGCAGTACTTGCGCGCGTTCCCGCACTTTAGCTCGGTCGGCGTGCGCAACCCTCGAATGGGGAACTATATCTCTCACCAGGTGCAATTCAATCTCAAGCGCCCCCTGTCTGACGGCCTACTGCTCCATTTCGCGTTCACGGGCGGCAAGAAGATCAGCGACTCCACGCAGATTCCCGTGAACTTCGGGCCAGTCGAGCAGGTCAACGAGAACAGCTACCAGGATGGCCTCTACAGCCGCTTCCTTCAGAAATCGATCGATCCGACGGACGTGTCCAAGCGTGCGGTCGTGAGCGTTCTATACCAACTACCCTTCGGCCAGGGCTCCGGTTCGGCTCTCAACAAGCTGATCGGCGGGTGGCAGATCAACTCCATCGGGACGATGCAGGACGGCGTGCCGCTGGTCGTGCGCGGGGCGGAGAACTTCCAGGCAAACCGTCCGAACTCCACTGGCCAGAGTGCCAAGCTGGACAATCCGACCGCGGAGCGCTGGTTCGATACTGGGGCTTTCGTCAACCCGCCGGACTTCACGTACGGAAACGTCGGCCGTGCCTTGCCTGACGTGCGCGGTCCCGGGACCATGAACTTCGACCTGTCGCTCATCAAGGACACATTCGTGGGCGAGCGGCTCAACATCCAGTTCCGGGCGGAGGCGTTCAACTTCCTCAACAGCGTCAACCTCCGGAATCCGAACACGTCCTTCCGGGCTGGAGCGGATGGCCTGAACGCTTCCGGCACATTCGCCACGATCGCTGCCGCTCGCGACGCCCGCGTTGTCCAGTTCGGCCTTAAGGTGATCTTCTAGCGACGGGGGCTGCGGGGACGGATCACGGCATCGCGAGACAGGAGCGCTTAGGATGATGGCAGCGAGGATGACAGTTCTGGGTCGGTCTTGGATTCGGCTTCTCGTGTCCGTCCTGGCGCTTGGCCTTGCTTCGGCGCCGATCGCAGCCCCGCAGCTCAATCCCGCTGCCGAGGCGAAAGCGGAACAGGCTCACCGAGCCATCGATGGAGCCGCTCCTTCCGCTTCCGAAGTGGCCGAGGCCGTCACCTCGCAGGCCTCGGGCCTGCGGCCGGTGTCGGCCTCGGACGCGCCCGTCCTGCGACGTAATTTCATCGACGAAGCGCTCTTCTCAAAAATGGACCGGGACGGCGTGCCCCACGCCGGCCTGGCCAGCGACGGCGAGTTCCTGCGCCGGGTGCACATCGACCTCGTCGGCAGGATCCCGACGCTGGAGGAGGTGCTCGCATTCGAGGCGGACTCGACTGAGGACAAGCGCGACCGGCTGATCGACCGGCTCATCGGGAGCGAGGAGTTCGTCGAGCGCTGGGCCTACTATTTCGAGGACCTGTTCCGTGCGGGCAACCGCATGGGCCACGGCAAGAACCTCTTCCGCTTCTGGATGCGGGAGTGGCTGACTCTGGACCGGTCGTACGCCGATGTCGTGACGGACCTGCTCACCCACGGAGCCAAGAGCAGCCATTCCTCTCCCGGCGCCCTGTACTTCGCCAGGGATTTCGTCAAGGCGAAGGACGACCCCGACGAGCCGGACGCTCACGACCTCGTCAACCGCGCCGACTCGGTCGACGAGTTCACGGTCACCTACGGAAAGGCCTTCCTCGGCATCAACCTGGGGTGCATCTCCTGCCACGACGGTGCCAACCATCTGGAGCAGGTCAATCTCTACCTCACGGGCAAGACCCGCGAGGACTTCTTCCGGCAAGCCGCGTTCTTCGGCAGGACCCGCATGATCATGAACTGGGAGAACGGCTTCCAGGCGAACACCGAGTACACGGTCGACGACGTGGAGCCGGGCTATCCGACGACCAGCGAGAGCATCCTGCGAGTCCCGCGGACGGGCGGCTCGAACGAGCCGAAGTTCATCCTGGACGACCGGCCGGCCGAGCCGGGCGAAATGCCCAGAGACGCGCTGGCCCGCCTTCTCACCGGTCACATCCAGTTCGCACGGGCAACGGCGAACCGCATCTGGGCCGAGCTGATGGGCGTCGGCATTGTCGAGCCGTTGGACGGGTTCGACCTCGTCCGGTACTATCCCGATGCCGATCTGCCGGACGGCTGGACGGTGCAGCCGAGCCACCCCTACCTGCTGGACGAGCTGGCTCGGGACTTCCAGCGAAGCGGGTTCAGCTTCAGGCATCTGGTCAGGACCATCGTCCGGTCCAGCGCCTACCAGCTCTCGTCGCAGTACGGCCACGAGTGGAAGCCGGAGTACGGGCGCTACTTCGCGCGGCGCAATGTCCGGATGCTGAGCTCGGTCCAGCTTCACGACGCGATCGTCACGGCCACGGCCGTGCCGGGAACCTACTCAAGCGGCGACTTCGAGGTGGGGATGGCCAGGCAGGTGCTGGATCCCGCCTACGTGAAGGGCGAGGTGGGAGAGTTCCTGCGCGCCTTCGGCCAGCAGAGCCGGGACGAGTTCCCGGCGCGGGTGGCGGGCTCGTCCCTGCAGGCCATGCTGATGATGAACTCGCGCACCGTGCTGGACCGCGTGCAGTCCGACGGAGCGGGCCGGGTCGCGGCGATCCTGGGCTCTCTCGACGAGGACCGGATCGTAGCGGCCGCAGCCTGGAAGACGGCTACGGGACAGGCTCCCGAGCCGAAAAGCGCCGAGGCCGCCGTGCAGCGCGGCATCGTTGAGAAGCTCTACCTGTCGACACTGTCCAGGCGCCCCGTCCCAGGGGAGATGGACGTCGCTCTGGGGGCCTTGGGCAAGAGCCTGGAGCAGGGGGCCGAGAACCTGCAATGGGCGCTGCTGAACAAGCCCGAGTTCCTGTTCAACTACTGACCTGACCAAGTCACGGAGGCCAACCATGCGCACAGTTCGAGACCTTGCCCCGACCCGGCGGGACACCTTGCGGCTGGGCGCGACGAGCTTGCTGGGCGGCATTGTCGGGGAAGGACTCTGGCCGGCCAGGGTCCGCGCGGCAGGACGCTCCAATCCGCGCGGCACGGCCCGGTTTGCCATCGTCGTAGAAGCTGCCGGCGCGATCAGCCATGTCGACACCTTCGACTTCAAGGAAGACGCCGGCACGCAGTCTGACTTCGATGTCCGCGAGGTTCGCAAGGGCCTCTACCTGCCCTACAGGCTCTTCCCCAGCCTGTCCGGGATGATGGACCGGGTATCCATCGTCCGAACCTTCAAGAGCCACGAAGTCGTGCATTTCCGCGGGGAGTACTACACGCGGGCCGGCAGGCCGCTCAATCCGGCCCAGTCCGCGGAAATCCCTCCGGTTGGGACCGTGGTCGCCGCGGAACTCGATTCCCAGCGGCGGGAGAGCGATACGTTCCCGACCTTCGTGACCTGCAATCTCGCGAATCTCGCCTTGCCGAGCGGCTTCTACCATCCCCGCTTCTCCGGCCTGGACATCGATGCAGGAGGCGGTGCCGGCAGCGTCGCCGCCCAGGGCGAGGCTCTGGCCCTGCTCGAGGAGAGGTTCCGGCTGCTCGGAGACCTCGACCGCGCCGTCCGCAGGGATTTCGGCTCCCGGGGCCCGGCGATGAGCGCGTTCCGCTCCTTCCAGGAAGAGGCGTACCACGTGCTGGGCGATTCCCGCTGGCCCGAAGCACTTTCGATGGAGGAGGCCGACAAGCAGCGGTACGGGGACAACGACGTCGGTCGCGGCTGCCTGCTGGCGCGCAACCTAGTGATGGCCGATGCGGGCACGCGCTACGTGCACGTCAAGCACGGCGGCTGGGACCACCACAAGCGGATCTACGACCACGACGCGAATTCGAACCACTACAAGCACTGCAACGACCTCGACCGCGCCCTGTCGAGCCTGCTGCAGGACCTCGAGTCCAGCCCGTCGCCTCGCGATCCCTCCAAGACCCTCCTGGACGAGACCATCGTCGTCGTGCCGACGGAGTTCGGCCGCGTCCCCGGCGCGTTGAACCTCGTAGGCGGACGGCACCACTACAACCAGGTCTACATCGGCCTCTTCGCCGGCGGCGGCGTCAAAGGCGGCCAGATTGTCGGGCGCACGGACGCGGCCGGAGAGCATGCCGTCGAGACCGGCTGGAAGTACAGCATGCAGCCGAAGACGGAGAACATCGTGGCATCGGTGTACTCGGCCCTCGGAATCGACTGGCTCAAGGAAGTCACGAACACTCCCTCGAAGCGGATCTACCGCTTCATCGACCCGCTCGGCGCGACCGAGCCGTGCATCGCCGACGAGATCGAGGAACTGTTCGCCTGATGGCCACGCGCCTTCTGGCTGCGCTGGTCGCGTCCTGCATCCCTCTCATCGCAGCGGAGAGCGGACCCGTCGAGGAAGGGGCCGCGCCGGAAGGCATGGTTCTGGTTCCGGCCGGCGAGTTCACGATGGGCCGCACCTTCGAAACCAGTGACGACGAGTCGGGAATGCGCCCGCTCGTGCTTCGTGACGACCGTCCGGCTCACAAGGTCCGGCTGGATGCGTTCTGGATGGACGCCACGGAAGTCACCCACTCCGCCTACGCCGAGTTCGTCGCCAAGGCAGGGCACAGGGCCCCGTACCATTGGCCCGAAGGCGAGATGCCCGCCGCCTTGGGGCGTCACCCGGCCTACAACCTGGACTGGGACGACGCGGGCGCCTTCTGCGCATGGAAGGGCAAGCGCCTGCCGACCGAGGCCGAGTGGGAGCGTGCGGCACGCGGCGGACTGGACGGCGAGCAGTACCCATGGGGAAAGGCGAAGCCGGATCGCACCAGGGCACGCTACTCGACCCAGGCGGGTCCGGGCCCGGTGGCCCAGCATCCAGCGAACGGCTTCGGACTGCACGACATGGCAGGCGGGGTGTCGGAATGGTGCCAGGACTGGTTCGAAAGGACCTACTATTCGAAGAGCCCTGAGGAGAACCCGAGAGGCCCTGCGGAGGGTTTGTACCGGATCGTCCGGGGCGGAGCGTGGTCCGACGGCCCTAACCGGATTACCGTCTACTTCCGGAACTGGGTGCGGCCGAACCAACGCACGCCGAACCTCGGCTTCCGGTGCGTGCAGGATGTTCAGTGACCGCAACTCCCCTTTCGGTCCCTCCCTCCCGCCGGCAGCTGCTTTCCGGACTGGCGGGCTGCTCCTCGCTTTCAGCACTGGGGCAGAGGCTATTCGCTACCGGCAACGCCCCGCTCAGGATTCGGAGCGTTGAGCCGGTCGTCATCCGAACGCCTCCCGCCGACAAGCCTGCCGACTGGTACCTGGAGATCGCGCCCGTAGGCCACCCGACAGGAGGGAGTGGTCTGTGGAACCGCCTTGATCACGCCTCGCCAAGCCGATTTCGTGGCGCCACACAGGCCACGCTGGTCAAGGTCGTTACCGAGGAGGGGCTGGTCGGATGGGGCGAGTGCCATGCGCCTGCGGCTCCGCGCGTCCACGCAACGGTAATCAGCGACCTGCTTGCCCCGATCCTGATCGGCCAGGACGCGCGGCAGGTCGAGCCGCTCTGGGAGCGGCTCTATTCCAGCCAGCGCATGCGTGGCTACGCGACCGGCTTCTACACCGAATCAATCGCAGGAATCGACCTCGCGCTCTGGGACCTGCTCGGCAAGTACCTGAACCAGCCTCTGTATCGCATCCTTGGCGGCAAGTACCGGGATTCGGTCCCTACCTACTCAGGCATCAGGGGCTCCACTCCCGAGGCCTTGGCCGCGTCGGCCCGCAAGCGGATCGGGCAGGGTTTCTCGGCCGTCAAGATGGGCCTGAGCAAGGGCCCGGGTACCTCGAGCATTGAACGAGTCGAGGCCGTCTCGGAAGCGATCGGCGGCAGCGGTCAGCTGCTCGTCGACTCTCTCGGTGCATACAAGATCCACGAGGCGCGCGCGGTCGGCGCCAAGCTCGAGAGGTTATCGAACATCGGCTGGTGGGAGGATGCACTGCTCCCGGAGGACATCCCGGGCTACCGGGAACTCAAGTCGGCACTGAAGACGCCGATCTGCGCCGGCGAGACACTGTCGAACCGCTACCAGTTCCGCGACCTGTTCGCGGCTGGGGCCGTCGACATGGTCAACCCCGACCTTTGCCGTGCGGGCGGGATCAGCGAATGCCGCCGGATCGCAATCCTGGCGGACCTTCACGGTGTGCTCTTCTCGCCGCACATCAGCACGGGCACCGCGCTGTACTGGGCTGCGTCCGTCCACCTTGCGGCGCACCTGCCGAATACCGTCATCATGGAGGGCGGGACCCTGCTGGAGCGGCCGTTCGGCAACGGGCTGCTCCGCGAGCCGCTGGAATCCCGTCCAGGACAGGCCGTCGTCCCCGAGCGCCCCGGCATCGGAGCGGAATTCGACGAGAAGGAACTGGCGAGGTACACGGTGGCATGAACGTGCCTAGAGAGCCCCTTCCGAACGTCCGGTGGCGAATCGCTGCACTTCTGTTCGGCGCGACCGTCATCAACTACATCGACCGGCAGACCCTCTCGGTGCTCGCCTCGGAAATCACCAGCGAACTCGGGATCTCCGACATCGAGTACTCCCAGATCGTCCAGGCGTTTCTCGTGTGCTACGCCGGCATGTACATGGTTTGGGGACGGATCATCGATCGCTGGGGCACGCGTGTAGCCTTGGCCATCTCGATGGTCTGGTGGTCGCTCGCAAATGCCGGGCACGCCCTGTCCCGGGGCTTTGTCGGGCTAGGGGTATTCCGGGCACTGCTCGGGCTCGGCGAGTCGGGCAACTTCCTCGCCGCGGAGAAGGCGATCTCGGAATGGTTCCCTCCGAAGGAACGCGGCTTTGCCAACGGGCTGGTCAACGCTGCGGCGTCCACGGGGGCGATTCTCGCGCCGCCCCTGATCGTGCTGATCTTCACGCAGTGGGGGTGGCGCGTCGCATTCGTCGTCACAGGCGCGCTAGGTTTCGTCTGGCTTGTGTTCTGGCTGCGCTGGTACTGGATTCCGGCCCGCCATCCCCGGGTGACCGCGGAAGAGCGATCCATGATCGAGAATGCCCCGGGCGTTCCGGCCCGCGAATCCGTGCGGTGGGCGCAACTGTTCGGGTTCCGGCAGACCTGGGCGCTATTCCTTGCGCGGGTGCTGGCGGATCCCGTGTGGTGGTTCTACCTCTTCTGGCTTCCCAAGTACCTCAGTGACGAGCGGGGCTTCAGCATCGTGGCGATCGGCCTCACTACCTGGGTGCCTTTCCTGACCGCCGACCTCGGCGCGATCGCGGGCGGCTGGGCGTCCGGAAGGCTGATCGCGCGCGGCATGGATCCGGTCCGGGCCCGCAAGTGGATCATGCTGCCTGCTGCCGCGGTGATGCCGCTCAGCCTGGCAGTGCCGACCAGCGATTCGTCGATCGTGGCGGTGACGGCCATCTGCGGGGTGACGTTCGCTCACATGGCCTGGAAGACCAACCTAATGACGATGACCAATGACGTCTACCCGACAGCCGTTGTGGGCTCGGCAGCGGGGATCGTCGGGCTCGGCAGCTCGCTGGGCGGCGTGATCTTCACCGGAATCACTGGTGTCGTGGTGGAGCGGTACTCGTACACGGCGATCTTTTTCGTGATGGCGTTCCTGCATCCGATTGCGCTGGGAATCCTGCACCTGCTCGCGAAGGGCGGAGTGGGAGAGGAGGGCGGTGACTGATGCCGCGGCCGAATCCCGTCCAAGATCGCAATGGCAGGCCGACGGATGGCCCCTTCCAGCCCATCGAGCGCCGGCGCATGTCCGACCAGGTTTACGAGGAGGTTCTTAATGCCATTCTGGAGCACCGCTTCAAGCCCGGCGAGCGCCTCTCGATCCCCGAACTCTCGCGCAGCCTGGATGTGAGCCAGATGCCGGTCCGGCAGGCGATCGACCGGCTCAGCGAAGAGGGCTTGGTCGAGATCCGGCCGCGCAGCGGCACGTTTGTCGCCCAAGCGGACGAGCGGGAGGTAGCCGAGACGTTCGACATCCGTCGGGCGCTGGATGCTCTGGCCGCCGAGACCGCCGTCGAGCACGTCACCGACCATGACCTGTCCGACCTAGAGGGCCTTGTCGAGGAGATGGACGGGTTCGCCGCTCTGGGCAGCGAAGGCATGGGCAGACATGACAGGCTCAACTGGGAGTTCCACCTCCTGATCGTCCGGCTCTCCGGCAACGAGAAGCTGCACGAGATGTACAAGCAGCTGAACGCCCACCTCAAGATCGCGAGCGTCCACGTCTCGAGCAAGGACTGGGCTGCAAGGGTACCCAGGGCCCAGTCGGAGCATAGAGCCATGGTGCAAGCCTTGCGCGAGCGTTCCGCAAGTCAGCTCGCAAGTATCCTCGCCGTTCACGTGGAACGGGGGAAGGCGGCACTGATCCGGGATATCCGGGCGTCCCAGGCTCGGCTGAAAGGCGCCGAGAGGCAAGCATTAGGTCACGCGTTATGAAGCAGTCCTTCCAAGGCGTCATCCCGATCCTTGCCACTCCGTTCCAGGAGGACGGCAGCATTGACGTCCCCGCGCAGCTGCGCGTCGTCGACCACTTGGCCGCAAACGGCGCTAGCGAGGGGTTCGGCGTGTTCGGAAACGCCGGTGAAGGCTACGCGCTGCTGGCCGACGAGAAGCGGGCGCTGCTGGATGCCATCGTGCGCCACCTGGACGGGAGCGCGCCCGTGATTGTCGGTGTGGGGGCTACTGGCACCCTCGCTGCCGTCGAAGCTTGCCGCGAGGCCGAAGGCCAGGGCGCTGACGGGCTGATGGTTCTCCCCCCTTACTACCTGCGGCCGGATGCCGACGGCGTCATGTTCTTCTATTCGGCGATCAGCGACGCGATCGGAATTCCGATCATGGTCCAAGACGCGCCCATGCTGTCCCAGGTCGCGATGCCTCCGGCACTGCTGGCTCGCATGGCTCGCGAGATCGAGCATGTCCGGTATGCAAAGGTGGAGGCGCCGCCGACCGCGCCGAAGATCACCCGGACGCGTGAAGCTGCGGGTGACAGCCTGACCCTTCTGGGCGGACTGAACGGTCAGTTCATGATCGAGGAGTGGCGGCGCGGCGCGAGGGGGACAATGCCGGCCGCCGACATGACATGGCTCTTCTACTCGGTCTGGAAGGAACTCGAGAACGGCAATCCCGACTTGGCCTGGCGGACCTTCCAGCGGGCCCTGCCGTTGATCCGCTATGAGCTGCAGCCCGGATTGGGCGTCTCGGCAGTCAAGCACAACCTTGTCCATGCGGGCGTCCTCGAGCATGCCACGGTGCGGCATCCGACGCGTTCGCTCGACAAGGAGGGCCTGCGGGAACTGCATGAGCTGCGAGCAGTGGTCGGGCAGACCTGGCGATCATGCCCGTAGATCGGATCGATTCGATCGAGACATTCGCCATTAGGCTGCCGCGCGACGCAGAAGCCGTGCGGGGGACCGCAGGATCGCCGACCAGCCTCGCAGCGAGCAACTTCGACTACCGCTGGTCCGAGACCAACGGCACCCTGTATTCCGTCAACTTCGAAGCGGCCCTTGTGAAAGTGACCCTGACCTCGGGGCTGGTCGGATGGGGGGAGCCGCAAGCACCGCTCGTGCCCGAGGTGGCCTGCCTCATTGTGGAACGACTCCTGCGGCCGGCAGTCGAGGGCCTCGAGTTCGACGGTTCACCCGATTCGATCCGGCTGCTGCGGCAGCGGATGTATTCGACCATGCGAGTCCGCGGCCAGACTGGCGGATTCATGCTCGACGCCATCGCTGGGGTCGACATCGCGCTCTGGGACCTGGCGGGCAAGATCCTTGGCAAGCCCGTGTCCCAGCTGCTCGCGCCGGGCACGGCTAACGAGAGGGTCCCCTGCTACCTATCCGGCCTCCCCGGCAGGGACAACGAGGCACGGCTGGCCCGAGCGACCGAGGCTTGGAATGTCGGATTCCGCATCTTCAAGCTCTTCCATGACCGGACGGAAGCGGAGCTGTTCGACCTCCTGCACCGGCTGCGCGAAACCCTCGGTCCTGAGGCGGGGCTGGCCGTCGACGCCCTCTGGCGGCTCGACGAGCGTGAAGCGGTCCAGTTTGGCACGAAACTCGACGAATTGCGCGCCCTCTGGCTGGAGTGTCCTTTTCCGCCTGAGTCTGCCACCGCCCACGCCGGCCTAGCAGACCGGATCGACACCCCGATCGCTTTGGGGGAAAGCTACCGTTCGCGGGTCGAAATGGCTCCGTTCCTAGCCCAAGGCTGCGTGGGCTGGCTGCAGCCCGATCTGGGGCGCTGGGGATTGACCGAGGCGGTCGACCAAGCCAGTGAGATCCCTGCCGGCGTCCGCATCGTTCCGCACATCAGCATCGCCATGGGGCCTCAGATCGCTGCGGCCCTGCATTTCGCCGCGGCATGTCCCAGCGTCGATCTGGCGGAGTACAACCCGTCTGTCTTTTCCGTTGCCAACAGGTTCCTGAGGCGACCCCTCGCGATCCGTAGCGCCGAGTACTTGGTGCCAAGCTCGCCGGGGCTCGGTGTCGAGATCGACGAGCCAGCCCTGGCTGCAACCGGCAGCTTCGAAGCGGCACGGTGAAGGACCAAGCCAGTCACAATCTCCACGCCTGTAGGGATGGCTCAACGATCCGGCATTGAATGGACTGAGACCACTTGGAACCCAGTAACGGGGTGCTCCAAAGTCAGCCCGGGATGCGCCAATTGCTATGCCGAGCGGATGGCAGTACGGCTCCAGGCTATGGGGGTGGACAAGTACAGGCGAGGATTCGAAGTCGGGATCCACCCGTCAGCGCTTGACGAGCCGCTCCGCTGGAGGCGGCCGCGCTTAGTGTTCGTGAACTCGATGTCGGATCTATTCCACGACGCCGTGCCGTCCGATTTCATCGAGTCCGTGTTCGAGACAATGAACCGGGCAATCCAGCACACGTTCCAGATCCTGACCAAGCGACCCGAGCGCGTAATGGCGCTTGACTCACGACTGAGCTGGACTCCGAACATTTGGCTTGGCACTAGCATCGAGTCACAGCGTTGGCTGACTCGTCGCGACATCCTGGTCGGCACGGGAGCCCGAAAGAAGTTCCTGTCGCTGGAGCCCTTGCTGGGCCCGCTTTCGCGACTGGACCTAGCCGGTATTGACTGGGTGATCGTCGGCGGAGAATCGGGCCCAGGTGCCCGGCCGGTCCAAGCGGCCTGGGTCAGGGAGATTCGCGATTCCTGCCTGGACGGGGGAGTTCCCTTCTTCTTCAAGCAGTGGGGCGGCGTGTTCAAGAAGCGAGCAGGGCGCGTCTTGGACGGCCGTACGTGGGACCAGATGCCTGCCGTCACTGCTCTTGGGGAACCGTGAAGAAGCCAAAGCGCGTCGCCCCCCGCCCCCTTCCAGTCGCAGATCCGATCCACCGCCCCAACCGGACACAGGTGAAGCCGAGCGGAGAGGGATGGCGCGCCGACTACGAACCGACGGCCAGACCATTGAATGGTCTGGGTTCCACTCAGGGGCCGATTGCGGCTTCCGATTCCCGAAACGGAGTCTCCCTGCTGGGAGGCGTGGGTTAGTCCTTGAGCTCAAACGCATGCTGCGCGTTCCTGCCTGTTCCGGCCGGGCCAATCCGTCCTTGGCGCCGTCGCAGCGCGAGCCGTCTGCGGTGGTTGACCTGAGCTGCCAGCGTGCTAGTCTGGGCGACGATGAGACGCGCGATTGCACTCCTTGCCGTGCTGGCATGCCCGTTGCTGGGTGAGCCGAGACTCGGTGTGCTTGACTTCCCGAACAGTGGTTCAGAGGCTGCCCAGGAGCCGTTCCTGCGAGGTGTGCTGCTGCTGCACAATTTCGAGTACGTTGACGCTGCCTCCGCCTTCCAGGAAGCGCAGAAGGCCGATGCCGGCTTCGCGCTCTCGTACTGGGGCGAGGCGCTTTCCCACTACCGGCCAGTGTGGGGGCGCGAGAACCTCAAGCAGGGCCGGGCAGCGCTAGCCAAGGGCTCGCGTGCCGAGAAGGGGACGCAGCGGGAGCAGGCATACCTCCGCGCCGCCGAGATCCTCTTCGGGCGAGGGAAGCGCGAGGAGCGTTGGAAGCGCTACTCGTCCGCCATGGATCAGCTGTCCCGAGAACATCCCGAAGATGACGAGGCCAAGAGCCTCTATGCCGTTTCGTTGTTCGGCGGGACCGGACGCAAGCGAGACCCCCGCACCTACATGAAGATCGCATCGATCGCTGAGCAGGTCTACGACAAGAACCCGGACCACCCCGGGGCTCTGCACTATCTGATCCACGCCTTTGACGACCCGATTCACGCGCCTCTCGGGCTGAAGTACGCGCGGCGCTATGCGGGAGTGGCCTCCGCCGCACCGCATGCGCAGCACATGCCCTCCCACGTCTTCCTGGCACTCGGCATGTGGGACGAGTGCATTTCATCGAACATCGACTCGTGGAACTCGTCGGAAGAGCGAGTGAAGCGGCTGGGACTCGGCAGCGATGACAGGGGCTACCATGCGCTGTGGTGGCTGCAGTACAGCTATCTCCAGAAGGGCCTTGTCGGCAAGGCGAGGGACGAGCTGTCGATCATCGAGGCAGACGCTGCCAGCTCCGGCTCGAAGCACTCCCGCAACCACCACGCATACCTCCGCTCCCATTTCCTCGTGGAGACCGAGCAATGGGACGCGGGTCTCGCTCCAGTCAACGACGATGGGCTTGAGCACAGGGCCTTCGGCGCCAACGCCTTGGCAGAGGGGATCCGTGCGGTCAAGGTTGGTGAGATCGACCTCGCCCGCGAGTGGCACTCCAAGTTGAGCGCCAGGGCAGAGTCGCACGGGACGCAGGCGACTTCGCTTCCCATCGCCGCGCTGGAGCTGGAGGCGCTGCTGCTCCTTCACGAAGGCAAGGAAGACAGTGCAATCGAGCGTCTCCGCGAGGCAACCGCCCTAGAGGAGAAGACGCCGTTCGGATACGGTCCTCCGTTCCCGGTCAAGCCGGCATTCGAATTGCTGGCAGAGACCCTCCTAGGTCTCGGCCGCAACAAGGAAGCCCTTGAGACATTCGAGATTTCGCTCGGCCGGGCGCCGAAGCGGGCGCTATCGCTCATCGGACTGCAGCGCGCCGCCGAGGCGGTTGGCGACAAGGCTACCGCGACACGCGCCGCGGGGGAACTGATGGAATACCGTTCCAACCGCAGCTCGGGCTCGTCGGACTGACCCTTTGAGGCCGAGCCGGCCCGTTGTTGGTGGCCTACCTCGCCGGGCCGTCCGCGGGCGAGCCGGAAAGCGAGAAGGCCCAGAATCCGAGGCCCGAGGCGATGGCAACGTACTGCCGCCCGCCCACCATGTACGTCATGGGGGAGGCTTTCCAGTCCTGATTCGCCTGGAAGTGCCAGACCGGCTCGCCGGTTTCCGCGTCCAGCGCCGCGAATGCCCCGCTGTCCTCTCCGAAGAACACAAGTCCGCCAGATGTAGAGAGAACGCCGGAGTAGGTCGTCGAATCGCCCGTTTGCGCGTAGTTCCAGACGGTCTCCCCGGTCTGGATGTCCAGCGCCCGGATGTGTCGCTGGTTCGGTGAGCCGTCCGCGAGGCGGAACGTTCCACCCAGCCAGGACTTGCCCCGCTCCCACGGCCTGTCGTGCTTCGCGTAGAGCATGCAGGACTCGTGAACCATGAGATAGAAGAGCTTGGTCTCGGGGCTGTACGACGACGACCACCAGTTCGTCGCGCCGCGGATCGCCGGGCACACGACGCTGCCTTCTTCGGTCGGATCGCTGCCGGGCAGCACCTCAGGCCTGCCGTCTGGGTCAATTCTTTCCGCCCATGTCTGCTCGATGAACGGCTCCCCGAGGAGGAATTCCCCGGTCACCCTGTCCAGTACGTACAGGAATCCGTTGCGGTTCCCTTGGACCAGCAGCTTGCGGGGCTGGCCACGGAAATCCTCGTCGATGAGCAGGAGGGGTTCCTGCGCGTCCCAGTCATGCGTGTCATGCGGCGTGAACTGGAAGTACCACAGCAACTCGCCGCTCGCAGGATCGAGAGCCAGCACCGAATTCGTGTACAGGTTGTCGCCCGGTCGGCGGTCCCCGTTCAGGTCGGGACAGGGATTCCCTGTCGCCCAGTAGAGGATGTCGAGATCCGGATCATGGCTGCCCGTGAGCCATGTCGCTCCGCAGCCCCGCTCGAGAACTTCCGGATCCCCCCAGGTCTCGGACCCCGGCTCCCCGGGCGCTGGGATCGTCCAGAACCGCCAGGCGCGTTCCCCGGAGTCAGCGTGGTATGCGTCCAGAAAACCCCGGAGCCCGGTGTCTCCCCCGGAGATGCCGAAGTACACAAGGTCTCCTACGACGAGGGGTGCGGCGATCGCCCCGTAATGATCGCGGTAGTCGGCCATTTCAACGTCCCACGCCAGACGGCCCGTCCACCGGTCCAGTGCGATGGCATGGGCGTGGTCCGTGACAGTGAAGAGCAGGTCGCCCCGCACAGCCACACCCCGGTTCAGCCCGATTGCCGCGTCCCCCATCAATCCCTCGGTGCGGGGCCGGGAGTACTTCCAGATCTCCCGTCCTGTCTCGGCGTCCAGGGCGAATACCTGGTTCACCCCGGTGACGTACATGATGCCGTCGACGACGACAGGCGTGCCTTCGATCATGGCCTGGTCTTCGACGGGAAAGAACCACTCCACCTCGAGGTCTCGGATGTTCCCTAGATGAATCTGGTCCAGTGCGCTATGCCGGTTCCCGGAGTAACTCCCGTGATAGGTCGGCCAGTCGGCGCTCGGCTTGAGGACCGCTTCGCGATACGCTTCCCCGACTCGGCGGAGTAAGCGGACCCGTCCGTCGGAGTCCCGTAACTGAGCGTCGAAGCCGCTCTCGTTGAGGATCTCTCCCCGAATGGCCGTCCGGCCGGCCATCGGGAGCGAATCGTCGGTCCGCACCGCCGATTCCGCCGACTGCGAGGCCAGGGATCTCAAATGGCTGGCGAGACTGCGGAGGCCCCCGTCGCCGAGCTGGAACGCCGGCATCCCCTTGTCAGGGCGGCCTTGCCGGACGATCTCCTCGATTGCGCCCGGTTCGCTGGCGCGCACGAACGGAAGGATGCTTGGCCCTCGATTCGTGCCACGCCCATCCCCGGCATGGCAGAGCACGCAGTGCTGCTCGAATATAACCGTCCCTTCGCTTCCCGGGCCCTGCGCGAGAAGGGAAGTTGCGAGTGCAAGAAACACGGCGGCGCGGTTGAAGGACATAGGACGATTGCCTTGAACGGCTCCGCCCTCCGGCGGTCTGTCCGGCGCCCGGCCGAGGACGAACCACCCGGCCGGCAAGGCGTTGCTCCCTCGATTCTAGGGCTACGAGGGGAGCGAATGCAGTGCAAGCAGACTCCGTGCTAAGACAGCAATGAGCTCGGCAGCGGATGCAAGGAGGGCCGGAATTACCCGGCCCGCTCAATGCCCGACCCTAAGGTTCACCCGGATGAGCCGGACTGTTGCCCTTACAGCATCCTTACAGACGAGTGTTGTTCGGGCTTTCCTGCGTGGCCTACAATGCGGGTCAGATTCCCCGGCCTCTAGGCGTTCAGCCTCCAGCCGGGAGCCAAGCGCAGAGGGAAATGCAAGGCTTACTGAAACTCCGACTGGTCATTCTGGCCCTGTGGGGCGTGGCTCTCGGCCATGCAGCCGATTCTGGCGAGGATCTCTTCGCTTCGACGATCCAGCCGACGTTGAAGCAGCAGTGTCTGGGCTGTCACGGCGAGGGCAATACATTTGCCGGTCTCGACCTGACGACAAGAGAAGGAGCCCTGAAGGGCGGCCAGCGAGGCCCCGCGATTGCAAGCGGGGATCCCGAGTCAAGCCTGCTGCTCCGAGCTATCGAGCAGGGCGGGGAACTGCAGATGCCCCCAGGCGGACCGGAGAAGGCCCTGGGTCCGGACGTTAGGGAGGCGTTCCGCCAGTGGATCAGCGCTGGGGCGCCGTACTCGGCCGTCCAAGCGGCCACGAATTGGGAATTCGAGGAAGCGGATCTCTGGGCGTTCCGGCCCGTCAAGCGCGTCACTCCCCCGACAAACGGAATCGATCTGGCGTCGGTCAGGACCCCGGTCGACAGCTTCGTGCTGGCGAAACTTGCGGAAAAGGGAATCGCTCCAGGACCTGCCGCCGACCGGCTGACCCTCATTCGGCGCCTTAGCTTCGACCTGACCGGCCTTCCGCCGACCCCGGAAGAGGTCGACGCGTTCCTCTCGGACAAGTCGGAGGGAGCCTACAAGGCCTTGGTAGAGAGGTTACTCGACTCCCCCCGCTACGGAGAGAAGTGGGGTCGGCACTGGCTGGATGTGACACGCTATGCGGACACCGCCGGCTACTCCAATGACTTCGAATGGCCGAATGCTTGGCGCTACCGCGACTATGTCATACGGAGCTTTAACCAGGACAAGCCGTACGACCAGTTCGTCCTGGAGCAGATCGCCGGCGACGAGCTGTTTCCAAACGACCCAGATGCGATCATTGCGACCGGATTCCTGAGAACCGGCCCTTGGGAGCATACGGGAATGTCGGTGGCTGCCATCACCCGGCAGCTCTTCCTTGACGACGTCACGCACCACGTCGGCCAGTCCTTCCTCGGCCTCACGCTCGGCTGCGCCCGCTGCCACGACCACAAGTTCGACCCGATTCCTACCAAGGACTACTACCGCATGCAGGCGGTCTTCGCAAGGACGGCGTTCGCCCGGCGTCCGCTTCCGTTCCTCGCAGCCGAGTCAACCGCCGGACACAACGAGGGCAGGAAGCCGTTCCAGGACCGGATCTCCGAACTGCAGCGGCGAATGAACGACCTCCACGAGGCAGCCCGCGAGCGATTGGCCAGGGCGGAGGGAGCGGAAGCCGCCGCCAAAGCGTCAAGCGGCGTCCTTCAGCGCCACATGGACAAGGAGGAAGCGGAGCTGCTGAAGCTGCTGCGCAAGCGCGTGACGATGCACAAGCTTTCCGTCCTGCGATTCGAGCCGCTGGCCATGACCGTGTCGAACGGACTGGTGCGCGACTGGGACACGGTTGCATCCCGCGGCAGCTACATGAAGGAGGCCGATTACGAGAGCGCGAAGACGTTCGTGCTGGTCGGCGGCGACGTGCAGGCACCGTCAGACGAGGTCACTCCCGGAGCGCTCGAGGCCGTCGATCGCTACTCCGAGCTGGCCGCTCCGAAGATACCCGAGACGACGGACGGAAGGCGGTCTGCGCTCGCGAAGTGGATCGCGAACTCGAGGAATCCCCTGACCGCCCGGGTCATGGTGAACCGGATCTGGCAGTACCACTTCGGCCGCGGCCTGGCGGCGAACGCCAACAACTTCGGGAAGATGGGCAAGAAGCCCACGCATCCGGAACTGCTGGACTGGCTGGCCGGCTTCTTCGTGGAGCAAGGCTGGAGCGTCAAGG
Source organism: Bryobacterales bacterium (assembly GCA_965263255.1). Taxonomy (GTDB): domain Bacteria; phylum Acidobacteriota; class Terriglobia; order Bryobacterales; family UBA6623; genus VXMF01. Next base: position 1,818,751 of record CBDHHA010000008.1, on the reverse strand, counting down.
CAGTGCATCGGGTGATCCTTCATTCCGAGGCCTACCGACGGGCAAGCGATCATCCGGACCGGGAGGCATTGGACAGGGAGGATCCCGACAACTTGTATCTCGCCCGCTTCTCGCCGCGACGCCTCGCGGCGGAGGAATTGCGAGACAGCATGCTCTCCGTTGCCGGCGAGCTCAGCGATCTCAGCGGAGGCCCCGGGACGTACCCGCAGATCAATCAGGATGTCGCGCACCAGCCTCGCCACGCCATGGGCACGCTTCGCCCCGTGTACGAGCCCGAGCCCACCAGGAACCGCCGCAACAGGCGCTCCGTCTACAGCTTCCAGCAGCGGAGCCTGATCGATCCCATGGTCGAGGTCTTCAACGGCGCGAACCCGGACCTGACCTGCGAGCGTCGCGAATCCTCCACCGTGCCCACCCAGGCCTTCGCCCTGCTGAACGCCGAGCAGTCAAGGGACATGGCGCTGATCATGGCACAGCGCTTGGAGACCGTTCCGGCGTCCGACCGTGTCGACGCCGCATTCCGGCTCGCATACGGACGCACCGCAGAGTCCGACGAGCGTGCATGGACGAACGCCTTCCTCAATCGAATGGAGGCCCATCACGCCGATAACCCGGCACCGCCCAGGCGGGGGCCGGACGACATCGTTCACCACATCACGAGCGAGCTGACCGGCGAGCGCTTCGAGTTCGTCCAGCCCGCTTACTCCGGGCCTTACGAGCACAACCCGCATCCCAGCGAGGCATCGGCCGAGACGCGAGCCCTGGCGGATCTGGCCCTCGCCTTGTTCAACTCGAACGAGTTCGCATACGTGTACTGACATGAAACAGCAAGTCTTGACAGCGAGGCCTTCGCGACGGGAACTCCTGTACCAGTCCGGAATGGGATTGGGCGGGATTGCCTTGGCTGCGATGCTGCAGCGCGACCGCGCCCACGCCGGCGCTCTGGCCCCGAAGCGCGGCCACCACGAGGCCAAGGCCAAGAACTGCATCTTCCTGCTAATGGAGGGCGGGCCGAGCCACATCGACACGTTCGACCCGAAACCCAAGCTGGTCGATCTTCACCTGACGGAATTCGTCAAGGAGAAGAACAAGTTCGAGGCGACCATGAATACGGGCAAGCGCTATTTCGTGCAGAGCCCGTTCCAGTTCCAGCGCGCCGGGAAGCTCGGGATCGAGATCAACGCGAAGCTCCGGCAGTTCGCCGACTGCGTCGACGACGTCTGCTTCTACCGGGGCCTGCAAGCGACATCGGTCAACCACCCGACCGCGCTCTACCATCTCAACACCGGCAACCGCTTCGGCGGCGATCCTGCGATCGGCTCCTGGGTGACCTACGGCCTAGGCAGCGAGAACCAGAACCTTCCCGGATTCGTGGTCCTGCCCGACCTGGCCTACCCCCAGGGCGGCGCCGGCAACTGGTCGAACGGGTTCCTGCCGGCTCACTATCAGGGCACGCCGCTGCGCTCCCAAGGATCCCCCGTGCTGGACATGAGGCCGCCCGACCATGTGACCGAATTCCAGCAGCGTGAGACCGTCGAGTTCCTAGGCCAGCTGAACCGGCGCCACATGGAGCGGAATCCGGGCCACGAGGAACTCGCCGCGCGCATCGAGAGCTACGAGCTCGCGTTCCGCATGCAAGCCGAGATGCCCGAAGCGATCGACATCGATTCCGAGCCGGAAGCCACCAAGGAAATGTACGGCCTGGGCTCGGACAACTCCGCGGAGGACTCCATCGGCCGCCGCTGCCTGCTGGCACGGCGACTCGTCCAGAGAGGCGTCCGCTTCGTGCAGGTGATCGTGTCCGGCTGGGACTCGCATGACTACATTGAGAAGGCTCACGGATCCAGGCTCGATTCAATCGATCGCCCGATGGCCGGCCTGCTCAAGGACCTTAAGCGCACCGGCCTGCTGGACGAAACCCTCGTCGTGTGGGCCGGCGAGTTCGGGCGCTCGCCCGACAACGGGATCCGCGGCGGCGGAACGGCATTCGGCCGCGATCACAATGCCCCTGCCATGCCGCTCTGGATGGCGGGGGGCGGTGCGCCACGCGGCCAGATCGTCGGTGCCACCGACGAGACCGGGCGCACGGCCGTCGAGGTCGTCCACCCGATCAAGAACATGCACGTGACACTGCTGCACCTGCTGGGACTCGACGACACCCGGCTCACCTACTTCGCGCAGGGCAGGGACAAGCAGCTCAGCCAGACGGGCGGGGAACTGATCCGGGAACTCGTGGCCTGATCCCTGATCGTCACCCGGACTCAGTCCGTGTTGGGGGCGACCTGCTGGAGCAGGTCCAGCAGTGCGCGCTCGACCTTCACGGAAGCCTGCTTCTCAACGACATTGGTGCCCAGCCACGTCTCGTAGCCTCCGAGCTCGCGATGCTCGGGAGTCGGCAGGTACTTCTGTGCGCCGTTCGCAAGCTCGATCACGAACGTCGGTTGCATCGGACTCTGCCGCTTGATCGACAGGCCTGTCTCGACGAAAGTCTCGAAAGGCAGGGCGGCAATCCCGATCTCGCCGATCCGCAGGCCTTGGAGCAGCACTCCAACCGTGTCCGGTCCCTCGTGCAGGTCCACGGCGCGCTGCGCGTAGATGATCTGGCGGGCCGTCGCCGAGTCCGGCTGGTCATCGAGGAGCTTCCTGGATCTTGCAAGGATCTCGGGTGACGGCTTGCGCCGGGCCAGCACCAGTTCGGTCTGAGCCATGTCCACGGTGGCCTCGGAAGCGTGCTCGATCGAGCCGTACTCTGCCATGACCGTGCTGGCGAGTTCGGCCGCAACGTGACGAACCTGCTCGAACGGCTCCTTGCGCTCCCGGGGCTTGGAATAGTCGAGGTTGTTGATGTTGCCGCTGGTTCCGTTGGACAGTATGCCCACGAACCCCTCGCCTGCTCCGATGCGCTCACCGATCACGCGTGCGAATTCCCCGAAATAGTCCGCCGAGACCTGCCCCGCCGGAATGCCCCCGACGTAATGCAGCGAGTAGTTGGCCAGCAATGCCAGCGGCTCTCCGGAGAGCGACCTCACCGATACGATGACCACCTCGGGGTCGACCGGCCCAGATGGCTCGATAAGGCCCGGGTTCTCGAATCCCGGATTCATCCGCACGCGATCCGTCGTGCCGCCGAAGGGATCCGGCGGGATGGTTCCGTCCTTCATGAACCACCGCCGGTTGAACACTTGGTCCGGAAGCGAGGCAGTGCCCCAGCCGATCTCCGCGGGCTCGAGACGGGAATGCGCCTCGATCACGGAAGACGCGATGCCCTGGATCAGGCGTTCCGAATACCGTTCCTCGTTCTCCTGGTGGCGCTCGGGCTCGAGGCCCCGCAGGCCGAGGCCGGGCGCGGGCGGGGGAGCGCTGTGGGTGTGGGTTGCGGAGACCAGGATCCTGTCCGCTGTCAGCCCGATCGCTTCGCGAACCCGCGCCTTGGCTTCGTCGAGAGTGGCACGCGGCACGTAGCAGCTGTCAACTACGGCGATCGCAACTGTGGAGTCGCCGCTGCGCACGACGAGCGCGCGCGAATGCAGCGGGTCATGCGCACTCGATGCAGGGTGGTAGCTGAACGATCCCACCATTGGGAGCGGCCAGGCATCGGGAGTGATGTCCACGGCAGCGGCTCCCGCCAGCAGTTGGCTGCCACCGCTTCCACCGCAAGAGCAGGTGCCCACCAGCAGGACTGCGGCTGCAAGGTAGCCGATCGTGGTCGTTTGCCCTACGTGTTCGGGGGATGAGAATTGCATGGGTCAGGCCCGTTTCCGGGCCTGATTGTACCCAACCCCAGCACTTCGCCCGTCTGTACAATTGGCCGATGCTGGCGGAACGTCTCGCCCGGCATCTATGCACCCGGCACGCTGGATTGGACGCGATTGCGCCTGGTCTCGCGGTCACGCGGCCTTGCCACAGGGTTTGATGGTCTCCGGCAAGCAAGATCACCAGTCTGCTGGTAGTCTGGAAGTTACGATGAGCCAAGGCGTTTGCGGCAAGGCGTTGCGGGCGTCGGCGGTAGCGACGTTATTGATCGCGGGCGGTCTCTTCGGGCGGCCCGCTGCGGTTCTGGCGCAGTCGGAGACGTACTCCCTGGTCGGGCAGGCGTTTCTCACCGGTGACGACGGCGAGCACTTCGGCGTGGCCGGAGCGTCGGTCGAACTTCACTCGGTCTCGGAGGCCGAGCCGGATCCGGATAGCCCGGCTCCAGCTGGCCCCGTTCTGGCCGAGACCAATGAACTGGGCCTGTTTCGGTTCGATGGAATCGCAGCGGGCTGCTATTTCCTTTCCGGCACATCCCCGGGACTGAGCGGGCAGAGTGATTTCGTCTGCCTCCCCGCCGAAGTCGACCCGGCCCGATTCGACCTGCAAATGGAAGTGGAGACGGTTGTCGAATCGGTCCAGGTCACCGCATCGGTGATCGAAATCGACCCGACCGAGACGACTTCGTCCGGGTCGGTGGGCGTCTCCACCTTGGACAACGCCCCCAAGGCCAACCGCAGCATCGAGGATGTGATGCCGCTGATCCCCGGCGTGCTCAGGGGACGTGCCGGCGAGATCAACATGAACGGCGTCCGCGCCACGCAGAGCGGGTCGCAGCTCAACAGCGTCGACGTGACCGATCCCGTGGCGAGAACCTCGGAGATGACGCTGCCGCTGAGCGTCGTCTCCAGCGTTGAAGTCCTGTCGAGCCCGTACGACGCCCAATACGGCGGCTTCGCCGGAGCCATGTCGACCGTGGAGACGAAGGCTGCCGACATCTCCGAGTTCCGTTTCGATCTCCAGAATTTCACGCCACGCATCCGGCGGCGGGCCGGTAACGTCATGGGAATCGAGTCGAGCACTCCTCGGCTGACCGTCAATGCCCCCCTGCTAGCGAACCGGATCGCGTGGCTTCACGCGACCGAGTACCAGTACGTGCGCGCAGACCAGGAGGACGCCAACCTCCCCTTGCTCGAGCGCGATGTCGAGCAGGAAATGATCACCGTCTTCAATCAGTTCGACGTGATCGTGTCCGAGACGAACCGAGCCGCGTTCACGGCGCTCATCTATCCCGAGAAGTTCAATTACTTCGGCTTGAACGGGTTCACGCCGCAGGCCTCGACCGCCGACTTGCGGAAGCGGGCCTTCCTGTACACCATCAAGGACTCGCACCAGTTCGCGTCGGGCGGCGTGCTGCTTTCGAATTTCTCGTTCCAGCGGATCGCCAACGAGGTGAAGCCCCTCGGGGTCGACCCCAGCCTCATCGGCATCGACCGCGTGTCCGGATCGTTCTTCAACCGCCAGGCTCGCTGGACGACCCGGCGCAAGCTATCCGAGCTATACAATTTCAGGCCTCTCGGCAATCACCAGCTCAAGACCGGCTTCGATTGGGGCTGGGAGTCCTACCGCGGAGACCAGGTCTTCAATCCGGTCACATGGCTCGGGCTGGCCGACCGCCCCGTGCTGGGCCTCCGCTATACCGCTCCGGCGAGTGTCCGAGGGATCAAGTCGGACGTGTCGGCATTCATCCAGGACAAGTGGCAGGTCAACGACAAGCTGACCCTGGATCTCGGTGCGAGGATCGAGCGCGACTCCATTTCGGGCCGGGCGAACCCCTCCTACCGGGCAGGCTTTGCCTATGCCCTGGGTCCCGGAGCGAGGACCGTCCTGCGTGGCGGTTCCGGGCTCTTCGTAGACCGGATCAGCCTCCTAGTGCCGACTTTCGGGGACATGCCGGTCCGGATCGAGTCGCGCTTCGCCCCTGACGGCGGAGTGGCCTGGGAGCGGCGATTGGAGCCCCGGTTCGAGGGGCCGGTTCGCAACGCCAGGAGCTTCGGCTGGAACTTCCAGCTGGATCGCGAGATCATTGACAACCTGTTCCTCCGCACTGGCTTCCAGTACCGGCGCACCGACAGCAATTTCCTCATCAATCCCCGATACGATCCGGCGGGAACGGGTTTGGACGTGCTCTCCATGAGCAGCACCGGACGCGACTATTACCGGGAATTCCAGTTCTCGCTGCGTTACCGGCTGAGCGGGACGGGTCACATCACCGCATCGTATGTCCGTTCCAGTTCGTCGGGCGACCTGAATGATCTCGGCTCCATCTACGGGCCCACCCCGACAGCGCTGATCCTGCCCAATGAACGCGCGCCCCTGCGCTTCGACGTGCCGCACCGGATGCTGACCTGGACAGAGTTCAACCTGCCGTGGGGCCTCAAGACGATACCCGTGTGGGACGTGCGAAGCGGGTTCCCGTATTCCAATCTGGACGAGTACCGGAGGCTAGTAGGCCCCCGCAACCGGGCCGGCCGCTTCCCAATCTTCAATGCGCTGGATCTTCAGGTGACCAAGAAGGTGAGCATCCCCTTCAAGGGCAAGAACCGTCGGTTCCGGGCCGGCATCCGGCTGTTCAACCTGCTCAACAACTTCAATCCCCAGGACGTGCAGGAGAATCTCGCGAGTCCTCATTACGGCGTGTTCTACCGCGGCGTCAAGCGCAAGATCCGTGCTGTCTTCGAAATCGGCTACTAGCGGGCATGCCGGCCGAGGCCCTGTGCCTCGCGGATCTTCAGGCCCGCCAAGGTCACCCGGATCTTCGCCGCGGGATTCCGGGTGTCTCGGCTCGCCGTGGAGGACGGATCCGGTCGGCATGTCCCACGAGGATTCCGGAGGCCAGCCCGATCCGCATGCTGGCCGCGGACCTGCGTCGGCCCCCGTTACCGTGGCTGTTTACGCGGCTTATGGCGGCGGCTCCGAGGATGGCCGTCGGTCGATTGGCAGCGCGCTGGGAGGTCTGCACGGATGAGCCAGGCTATGCCCACCGGACCCGGTGGCCAGCTTCCCCGGCAATCGGTCGTTCTGCGCACGATGCTGCTGGCGGTGTTCCTGCTGGGAGCGCTGGGCACGGCGATCGAACTCGTGCTGCTCGAGCACTATTCCGAGCTTGCCCAGCTGGTCCCGCTGGGGGCGATTCTCGCCGGCCTGGTCGTGCTGGCAATGTGGTTCCTCTCGCAGGCTCGGGCCGTCCTGCGCGTGTTCCAGGTGTCCATGCTTGTCTTTGTCGTGGCCGGTCTGGTCGGCATCTGGCTGCACTACGAGAGCAACCTTGAGTTCGAGCTTGAGATGGACCCGTCGGCCGCAGGCTGGTCGCTGATCTGGGCGTCTCTCAGCGGAGCGATGCCGGCGCTGGCGCCAGGCACGATGGTCCAGCTTGGCCTAGTCGGGCTCCTGTACACATACGGCCATCCGGGTCTTGCCGCTCCAGCTGGCCAAGAGTCGGAGGCCTCCGGAAAGTGAAGCAGACAGAAAGAAGGAATTCGCGATGACTTCCAATGCACACATTCGCGCGGTCATGCTATCGGGCGCGCTGATCGTCCTTGCAGGCGGCCCGGTCGATGCGCAGGTCGGGCGCAATACGGGCGTGCTCAATCCGAACACCGCCTCAGAAGGCGACATGGCCGCGCTCCCGCACATGAGCGCCGCAAAGGCGTCCTCGATTGTCGAGCAGCGTCCCTTCCAGACCATGCTCGAGGTCCACAAGCTCGTTGGGGCGTCCCTGACTGAGCAGCAGCAGGACGAGCTGTACTCGCGGCTGTTTCTTCCATTGAACTTGAACGACACGACCGAGGAGGAGATCCACCTGGTCCCCGGTGTAGGCAGGCGCATGGCTCACGAGTTCGACGAGTACAGGCCGTACGCCGGTCTTCCTGTGTTCCGCCGCGAGATCGGCAAGTACGTCGACGACGACGAAGTCGCACGCCTGGAGCAGTTCGTCTTCGTTCCAATTGACTTGAACACTGCCAGCGACGAGGACATTCTCTCGATTCCGAACCTCGGCAACCGGATGCTCCACGAGTTCAAGGAGTATCGGCCCTACCGCGGAATCGAAGAATTCCGGCGGGAAATCGGCAAGTACGTGGATGACAGCGAGGTCAAGCGTCTCGAGCGGTACGTTACCGTCGACTAGGCGGCGCCCGTCGACCCGTGTCTTGTCGATCCGGCCGTTCGCGCGTCCGGAAAGCTTGGGCCCGTGACTCCTGGGAATGCAGGGTTCGCGTCGGATCCAGCGATCTCAACGGGCGCTTGGGATCCGCAGGAGAAGACAGCGGCGGAGGCGCTTGCAGGGCCGGGCGGGAATTGCACGGCGGACCTAGCAGGGGCTAGGTGAGCGAGGGGCAGTCCGCCCGGCATGTGGAATGTGCGCGCTGGTGTCACGATATACTCATACTCGAACCGGGATGGCCCTACGTACCGAGCCGTCTTGCACCCGTCGGCGCTTCGTCGGGTCACTCTGCGGTGGCCTCGCTTCGGTAGGCCTGGCCGGGATGCTGCAGGAGTCCCTGGCGGCGGCCGGCCCGCGTCCGATTGGACCGCACTTCGCGCCGCGAGCGAAGCAAGTCATCTTCCTCTTCATGACCGGCGGTCCATCCCACATGGACCTGCTCGATCCCAAGCCGGCGCTGTTGCAGTACCAAGGCCAGCGGCCCGAGTCGGTCGATCTCCGCACGGAGCGCATGACCGGCGGCTTGCTGCCGTCGCCGTTCGAATTCCGCCGCCACGGACAGAGCGGCATTGAAGTCAGCGAGCTGCTGCCGCACCTCGCGGGGGTCGTGGATGACCTGTGCGTGATACGCTCCATGCACACATTCAACCCGACCCACGGCCCCGCGCGGAACCTGATCCACTCCGGCAACATCGCCGCCACGCGGCCCTCCCTGGGAGCATGGGTCTCCTACGGCCTCGGCACGGAGAATCGCAACCTCCCCGGATTCGTGGTCCTCAGCCCCGGCCGGCGAGGAGGCAATCTCTGGCGATCGGGATTCCTGCCGGCCGAGCACCAGGGCACGCACTTCAACCTCGAGCAGACCGATCCGGAGGAGATGATCCAGTACCTGCGCAACAGCAGGCTCGGCCCCGTGGCGCAGCGCAAGCAGTTGGATCTGCTCCAGGCACTGAACCGGGACCACCAGCAGAGAGTGGGGGGTGACGCCTACCTAGACGCGAGGATCCAGGCGATGGAAACGGCGTTCCGCATGCAGTTCGAGGCGCTTGACGTGTTTGACGTGCGGAACGAGCCGGACAGCGTCCGCGACGAGTACGGAGCCTCGCCATTCGCGAACGGCTGCCTGCTGGCGAGGAGGCTTGTCGAGCAGGGCGTGCGCTACGTTCACATCTACTACGGCCCTGGCCAGCCCTGGGATGATCACAAGGACATCAACAAGAACCTAAGACAGCGCTGCCCAGACATGGACCAAGCGTCCGCAGCCCTCATTCGGGATCTCAAACGGCGCGGGCTGCTGGACGAGACCCTGGTCGTCTGGGGCGGGGAATTCGGGCGCACCCCGGTTTCCGAGGCCGGCGACGGGAGGGATCACAATCCGTACGGCTTCACCATGTGGATGGCCGGGGGCGGCATACGTGGGGGCCTCGCCTACGGAGCCACGGACGAGTTCGGCTTCCAGGCAGTCCAGGACCGTGTCAGCATTCACGACTTGCACGCTACGATCCTCAACCAACTCGGTTTCGACCACGAGCGCCTGACCTATCGTTACGCCGGTAGGGACTTTAGCCTGACGGACGTGCACGGCACTGTCCAGGGAGATCTGATTGCGTGAGATACCCCCTGTGCCTGCTCGCAATGGCCGGATTCGCCGGGGCCCAAAGCCCTGAGCTGGACCACTTCGAGCGCAGGATCCGCCCGATACTCGTCGAGCACTGCGAGACTTGCCATTCGGCCCGGCTCCCCGAGCCCATGGGAGGCCTGCAGGTAGACAGCCGGGCGGGGTTGCGGACCGGCGGGGCCTCAGGCCCCGCGGTGGTTCCCGGCGACCCGGATGCCAGCATCCTGATGAATGCGCTGGGCTACCTCGATCCCGTCCTCAAGATGCCGCCGACAGGCAAGCTCCCTGACCGCATCGTGGAGGACTTCCGGGCCTGGATCGCTGCCGGCGCTCCGGACCCGCGAGACAGCGTTGACGAGGGCGTCCGAGGCGAAGAGCCGCTGGAAGCCGGACCCGGGACTCCGATCGAGGAGGGACGGAAGTGGTGGGCATTCCAGCCGCTGGAGGAGGGGGTGGCACCCGCGGTCTCCGACCCCGACTGGACCCGTCGCAAGGTGGACGCGTTCGTGCTGGCTAGGCTCGACGAGCAAGGCATGCGCCCCTCGCCGGAAGCGGACCCCAGAACCCTCGTCCGGCGAGCCTATCTCGCCCTCACGGGACTGCCCCCCACGTATGACCAGATTGAGGCGTTCGTCGCCGAGCCGTCTTCCGACGCCTATGGGGCCCTCGTCGAGAGCCTGCTGCGGTCGCCCCGGTACGGCGAGCGTTGGGGCCGGTACTGGCTGGACGTCGCGCGCTGGGCCGAGGATCATCCGACCAGCGAGGCCACCAACCGGCCGTTCCCCTTCGCATGGAGGTACAGGGACTGGGTGATCGAGGCGTTCAACAAGGACCTTCCCTACGACCGTTTCATTCGCATGCAGTTCGCAGCGGATCTGATGCCGGGCTTTGTCGCCTCCGACATGCGCGCCCTCGGGTATATCGGGACCGCACCTGTCTACCACAAGGACCGCCGGCTCTCACGGGACGTGATCGAGACGATCGCCAGCGATGACTGGGACGAGCGGCTCGACGCAGTGACGCGAGGGTTGCTGGGCCTGACCGTTGCCTGCGCCCGCTGCCACGACCACAAGTTCGATCCGATCACAGCCGAGGACTACTACGCCCTGGCCGGTGTCTTCGCCAGCACGTGGCAGGTAGGACGGCCGATGGTCGACATGGATCCCGAAGAGGCTGACCGGCTGACCGTCCAGCACGAGAGGCTCTACCGCCTGAAGGGCACGCACGGCAATCTGAAGGAACTGGCGACGATTGCCGAGGAAGCGCACGCGATGGTCCTCGCAATGAAGGCCGAGTACGAGGCGCTGGAGCGGGACCTGAGCGCGGACGAGACACCCCTGACTCCGGCCATCGTCGACTGGGGCGTCTGGGTTGACGGATCGATCCCAACCGTCACCCGGATGGACTTGCGGCCGGGGGTAGCCCGGGATCTGCCCGTATTCATCCGGGGGAACGTGTCGAGCCCGGGAAACACTGCCCGGCGGCGGTTCCTCAGCGTATTCGAGCCCCCCGAGCCGCGGCCGTTCAGGCAGGGCTCGGGCCGCCTCGAGCTGGCCAACCGGATCGTCGGCGAGGCCGGGCCGCTCGCCGCGCGCGTCTGGGTCAACCGGGTCTGGGGCTGGCACTTCGGGAGGCACTTGGTGCGCACACCCTCCGATTTCGGCAAGCAGGGCCAGATGCCAACGCACCCGCACCTGCTCGACGACCTCGCTGCCCGCTTCGTTGCCAGCGGGTGGTCGCTGAAGTGGCTGCACCGGGAGATCATGCTCTCCGCCACCTATCGTCAGAGCAGCCGACCGGACAATGGTGCGTTGCGCAGGGACCCCACCAACCGCTGGATCTGGCGGATGAATCCACGCAGGCTGGATGTCGAGGCTTGGAGGGACTCGATTCTCAGTGCTTCGGGCGAACTCGATCTCGCGATGGGCGGCCCCTCGGCGGAAGCTGACAGCACGGACCCAGCGCGGCGCTCCGTTTACGCGAGGATTAGCCGGGGAAGGCTCCATCCGCTGCTGAGGCTGTACGACTTCCCGCTCCCGACTCAGCACAGTCCGTTCCGGCAGGTCACTACTACCCCGCTGCAGCAGTTGTTTGTGCTGAACAGCGCGTGGATGCAGGCTCGGGGAGCCTATCTCGCGGACACTCTAACGGCCATCCCGGATCCCGCCGAGCGCGTTGCCGCAATGTACCGGAGGGTATTCGGCCGCGACCCCGCGGGCAGGGAAGTCGTCCGGGCGCTTCGCTATCTGGAGGATGGGCAGCAGGATGCGGAGCGTCGGCCTTGGGCGGAAATCGCGCACGTGCTGCTTGGAGCGAACGAGCTCAGCTTCCTGAACTAGTTCCCTGACGTGGCGATGGATGTCACGCAGCGGGTGCCGGCCTCAGCTGTTGGGCGGGAAATTGACATGCACTGGGCTCGGTTCCGAGCCGAAGTCCTGCGGAATGCCGTGCAACGCGAGATCCAGCCAGGTGGCGTCGAAGTACTCCCAGGCCGCCTCTGCGGGTTCGTCGGTGTGACTGACCGGCAGGGACATGGTCTCGCGCGGGCATCTTAGGTGCGCTAGGATCGCCTGCACTGTCTCGGCAGGTACGACCGAGTCCTTGCGGCCGAATGCGGCAAAGGTCGGGCACTTGATGAGCGGCGCGAAGTTCATCGAGTCGAAATAGCTCAGAGTTCTCATGACCTCCGCTCTCCGGTCCGGGTGAGCCTCGACGAATCTGCGGGTCTCGGCGGCGCTCCCGCCCTGCACCAGCCTGTGCCTGCCCTCGTGCCATCCGAAAGTCGGCACTCCGGCCACGAGCAGGCTCGCCGTCCGCGTAATCCCTTCGGTCATCAGGGCCAGCGCTCCGGAGAAGCTGTACCCGTGGAACACCGTCCGCTGAACCCGTCCTTCAAAGAGGCTAGCGCCGATTTCGGAGGCCCTCATGTAATCGCAGACCGCGCCCCGAAGGACATGTTCCCGCGGCGACTCAATCCCCGTCAGCATGTAGCCCCACGGCGAACGAGCAGGAACCGCGTCATAGGACTCGCCGAATCCGCGGACATCGAAGCCCAGGACGTTGACACCGCTGCGCGCCCATAGCCATTGAATGACGGACCTGCCGCCGTAGCCGTGCGCGTGCATGACCAGCGGGCGCGGCCTGCTGTCGTCCCACCCGAGCGCGTAGCCGCGGATCCTGGCTCCCCGCAGCGAGCGGAAGGACAGCTTGAGTCCGGTCAGGCCCGACTGCTGGTGGTGTCGGAAGGGCTCACTCTCGACTTCTGGGGAGACGGTCTCGAGCTCGGCGGCCGTGGCATCCCAGAACTCCAGAAAGTCATCCGGCGTGCTCAGCGAGGGGGAATTGAGCTGCATCGCGGGTGCTGTCGGAGTTACGTCCCGACTGGCGAAGCGCGGACCGTCTGCCGGGCGAGGTGCCCCGGAACGGTTGCCCTCGGACGGCTACCGCGCTCAAGGCTTCTTGCGGTTCTCGCCGGACACGTCACCTGCGGGCCGTAGGCGGACACTTGGCAAGCCTGCATGAGCCCGCCGATTCAAGTGACCGCAGGACGCGGAGAGCCACCGGCCTTCCCGGCGGCCCTCCGGCCCTTGGCCTGATGGAACGGCTAGAACTCCAAGCGAAGGGAGAGCTGTGAGACCCGTCCGCCGGTGCCGCGGAGGGTGCTTGCGATCCTGCCGAACCCGCCTCTCCCGCGCCGTTCCTCCGGGTTGGCGAATTGCGGATGGTTCGGGAAGTTGTAGAAGTCCCCACGGAACTGCAGGCGCATGGTTTCAGTGAATTCGAACCACTTGTGAACCGAGACGTCGATGTTCGCCAGGCCTGGCCCGCAGCAGATCGACGACGGGGCCGAGCCCACGATGCCGTTCCCCGGGGCCTCGAAGAGACTCGTGTCGAAGAAGGTCTCCCCCTTCACGTTGTCGCGCCACTGCGATTGCTGCTCCGGGTCGCCCAGGATGTTGGACCGCTGGGCGGCGGCGAACGTGTTGCTTCGGTTCGTGTTCTCGATGACCACGAACGGGGACCCGGTCCGGAATTCCGTGATGATACCGAGGCCCCAGCCACCCGCGATAGCGTCCAGGACGCCGTTGCTGGTGTCAAACCGCCGGCCCTTGCCGAACGGCAGCTCGTAGACCGCGCTCAGCGCCAGCCGGTGCCGGATGTCGCTGCCCGAATAGCCGCGGTCGAGATGGCGCAGCTCAGGGTGCGTGTTGCGGTTGCCTTGGAACTCGGCGAGCTCCGAGCCGCCTTCCACGTCGTCGAGATACTTCGCCCACGTGTAGTTCATCAGCATGTTGAAACCGCCCGAGTACCTCTTCTCGATCTTCAGATTGCCGGAGTGGTAGGCCGAGTTGCCCCAGTCCGCCGAGCGCTGGCTCACGTTGTTGAAGATCGGGAACCGACGATCATTCCTTGACTGCCTCGCTGGGCCCTGTCCGTTCACGAGCGGAGTCACGTTCCAGTTGACGTTTGCTCCGCCCAGCCTGTGCCCCATGTTGGCCATGTAGCTGGCCTCGATCAGGAAGTCCTGCGGCAGCTGGTGCTGGATGCCGAAGTTCCACTGCTGGACCATCGCGCTGCGGTGCTCCTTGCGGAAGAACTGGGGCGCTACCGCTGGCCTCTGGCCGAGTTCGACGGAACCGAATTCGGGGCCCAGGTTTGCCGCCTGCGTGGTCGGCATGCCGTCCGAAAGCGTGAGTGCGCGGGTGAATCCCCCGTCCGGCGAAATATAGCTGCCCTGCGTGCTGAATCCGAGCGAGAAGGCATTGGGCACCGCGCCACGGTAGGCACCGTAGTAGTTGATGCCGTACCCGCTGCGGATGACAGTCTTGTCGGTGAGCTGGTAGGCAATGCCAACGCGAGGACCCCAGGCGCCGAGATAATAGTCGTGGGAGTACTTGTCCAAGCCGTCCCGGCCAAAGAACGTGATCACGCCGGGAACGCCCGAGACAGGGTTGATCTGGTCGAAGTCGAAGCCGTTCATGCGGTTGTTGCGATCCCACAGCGGCGTGTCGAGCTCGTACCGCATCCCGATGTTCAGCGTCAGCTTCGAACTTGCCCTCCAGTCGTCCTGTACGAAAAAGCCGTAGTAGTCGGTTCGGCGGTCCAGGATGTCGGCGTCGTTGATCGACGCGGAACCGACGTGACCGAGAAGCAGCTCGGCCAGGCCGACTCCCGTGGCCCGGTTGCCGAAGTTGAAGACTCCGCCCGTCTGGTTGTTCTGGTCGTCGATATTCCGCGAGTAGCGCCATGTGAAGCCGTACTTGATCTGGTGCGACCCGCGTACGACCGTCTGGTTCTCGACGATCTCGATCGTGCGAATGGGGGTTTGGATCCTCTCCTGGTTGCCCGGGACGAGCTGCGTGAGGCCGTTCACGCCGATTCGCGCGAAGGACTCGGGATTCACGCCGGCAATTCCGAACTCTCCGTTCTTGCCGGAGTTCCGCGCCGCCGAACGGTTGATGTGCAGGCGGTCGCCCCAGTTGAACCGGAATTCGTTGATCACCGTGGGCGAGAAGTTGTGGATCCAGTTGACCGTCGTGTTGTGATGGCGGTTCTTGCGGATCCCCGCTCGCGGGTCGGCAAAGTCGTTCGGATAGACGGCCGGGATGGTCTGTGGTGCCTCGACGTACATGAACCGGACGGAAAGGCGGTCGCTGTCGCCCATGTTCTGGTCCCACTTGCCCGTCCAGAAGTTCTGGTCCAGGCCGTTGGAAGCGTTATTGACGAAGTTGTTCGCCGGTGCCTTGGTGATGTCGCCCGCCACGTTGGGGGCGGGGTAGAGGTCGACGATACGGCGAGCCAGCGGGTCGATCCGGTCCTGAGGAATGGTGTTGTTCGGGAACTGGCTGCCCGCGATCGGATCCATCAGTGTCAGGCCCGCGCGATTGGAGAAGTCCCCGGTCGTCTCGATCGGGTGCGGCACGTCGTCATTCGAATAGGTCACGCCATCCCGACGGCGGGCGCCCTCGTAATTGAAGAAGAAGAATGACCTGTTCTTGGCAATCGGGCCCCCAAGCGACCCCCCGAAGATGTTGTAGCGGAGGGGGGCCAGGTCGCGGGCGAAGAAGGGCCGGGCGTCCATCGCGTCGTTGCGGAAGAACTCGTAGACCGCGCCGTGCATGTCATTGGTGCCGCTGCGGGTTGTCATGACGATGAAGCCGCCGCCTGCGCGCCCGTATTCGGCCGAGTAGTTGTTCATCTCGGCCTTGAACTCCTGGAGGGACTCCGCCGGCGGGTTGAGCGCCAGCTGCTGGGTGCCGATCGCCATGTTCTGCACGACCGAGCCGTCCAGCGTCCACATCTGATTCTGCGAGCGCCCGCCGGCCATCGAGAACTTGGGAACCTGCTCGCCGCCGTCTTCCGAACGGAAGGCGATGTTTCCCATCAGCCGGACTAGGGATGCGCTGCGCCGGCTCTGGAGAGGCATGTTGAATACCGTCTCGCGCTCGATGAACTGGCCGACCGACGAAGTGGTTGACTCCAGCAACGGCGTAGTCGCCTCGACCGTAACGACCTCGGTGAGCTCGCCGATCTCCAGGGCGAAGTTCGCAGTGCGGGTGTAGCCCGTTTCCACGGTGACTGCCGTCCGGGCCGTCTTGAATCCGGAATACTCGACTGTCACCTCGTACTCGCCCGGTGCCACGTAAGTGAACAGGAACACGCCGTTCTCGTTGCTCTCGGAACTCTGTTCCACACCCGTGGCGGTGTTCCGCGCTGTGACCGGTGCTCCCGGGATGACCGCGCCAGTATTGTCTGTCACGGTTCCCGTCAGGCGACCTTGGTCCTGTGCCCAGACCGGTCCGGCGACCGCGATCAGAACGGTCGCGAACACGAGCGCATGAATGTTCCATGAACGCAGGAAGGTTAAGGTTTTCGTCATAGTTCCCCCTCAATGAGCCGATCGAGCAGGGTTGCCTGCCCCTGCTCAATGTCTGCAAGACCCCTCAGCAAACACTGTTGACGGTAGCGCCAATGCCCCGCCCCCTCTACTATACGCGGAAGCGACCGGCTTCGGGTCCGCGAATGCGGCAGTATCCGCCACACGCGCAGGCGAGGCTGGGAGTCTGTTTTCCTGGTCGAGACGCTGCTTGGCATTCTGTCGCCAGACCAGCTTGGTGTCAGGAACCGCTGCGTGTCCGTCGCCGGAGGGCCAGGGGAGCCTACATCGCGATGAGGTCGGAGCAGCACTAGCGCGAGCACACGGGGAGCAGGGAATCCTGGGAAGTGCCGGCGGTGCTGCCGGTGGTGATTTACACGGGTCCTCGGAACTGGACGGCGGGACAGGATCTAGCAGGGAAATGGCCGGCGGCGATGGAGGAACTCACCGAGTACGGGCAGAGGCTGAAGTACGTGCTGGTCACAGCGAGGACGGCGCCGGAGCTGCCCGGGGACCGGGCGAACGTGGCGGATGCGCTGTTCCGGATCGAGCGTGCAGGGAGTCCGAGGGAGGCACGCGAGGCGGTCGGCTGGATGCTAGCGGGCATAGCGGATACTCGTCCCGTTCGATTCTGAGCAGCGCGTCCGATTGAATGCCCCTCTCCCTCGAACACTGCTCCGGACGATTCGCCGGCGCCCCGCATTCCCCACCCATTGCAGGTTCGCAACAACAACTGCGAGCCAGTCTCTGTGTGCCCGAGCCGCTCCCGACCTTGCTCCGCCGTCCCCGTTGGGACTACTGTGACCTCTGCCGGCGACCGGCTCCCTGGCTCCGGCTGGCTAGGCCCTGGCCGCAGCCGGGGGCGATTCCGGAGCCGTACGGGCAAGCGCCCTCGGGACTGTCGGGCCTATGGCAGCACGTTTCGACCTCACGAGGCCCAGTGTCAGAAGTTGGTCATCGGACATGTCGTGGCTGCGGTGCGATGCGTTCTTGGCCGGCCGGTCCGAGATACCACAGGGTCTTGACCGAGGTCGCAAGCGGCCATCGGCAGGCCGATTCGTCACGATCCGACCCAGTCTGGACCGGGTGTCCCGCGAAGCATAGCGGCTCTCTGCCGACCTGTCAGCTCACGGTTGGGAGCTTCGCAGGAGCGCCCTGACTCGATCACGATTCGAGCGTGCCGATGCTAGGTCGGGGTCCAGCGACAGAGCAGTCTCGAAGTGCCGGAGCGCATCTTCTGGCTGGCCCGTCTGGAAGAGCGCGACACCCTTACCGACATGTGCGCTCGCGAGCTCAGGATCAACTTCCAGCGCTAAGTCGTAGAGACGAATCGCCTCTTCGAAACGCTGCTCGCGCGTCCGGATCAGGGCTAGGTTGTTGATCGCGTCCCGCTGGCGGGGATTCTGCTCAATAGCGAGCTCGTACTGCTGTGCAGCCTCGGCCGGCTGGCCAAGCCCCTCGAATGCGAGTCCCATATCCATGCGGACCCGCGACCGGTCGAGAGCCGATTCCGCCTCAGTCTCACTCGTCGCCAGTGCAATCTCAAACTGGTCGATCGCCTCCTGATGCCGCCCCATGCGCTGGAGCTCCCTGGCTGTCCCCGCCATGGGAACGGATGCATTGGGATCAATCTCTGATGCGGATCGATACAGATCCAGAGCCTCGTCGTGGCGCTCCTGCTGGCTCCGGATGGCCGCGAGTTGTAGGATTGTTGCCATGTTCCCGGGATCGATCTCCAACGCTCGCCGGTAGTACTCTCCAGCCTCGCTCCAATCGCCCTCCTGGAACGCCCAAAGGCCCAATTTGCTGAGCGCCTCCATGTTTCTGGGATCGACCTCCAGGGCCGAGCGGTACTGTTGTTGCGATCCCTCCGCATCTCCCGCCGCCGACAGGGCGAGCCCGAGGTTCGTGCGGGCCACGGCCTTTTCGGGGTCAACCTCCAGCGCTCGCCTGTAGCTGGCGATCGCCTCATCCACTCTCCCCTCTTGGCCCAGTAGGCTGTTTCCGAGGTTGACCATCGCGTCGGCGTGCTTGGGATCGATCTCCAAGGCCAGGCGGTACTGTTCTTCTGCACCCTCCTCGTCCCCCGCTTTGGACAGGGCGAGCCCTAGGTTCGTGCGAGCGTCTGCGTCGCGCGGGTTCACCTCCAGCGCGCCGCGGAACGCTTCGATTGCCTCGTCGATACGCCCCTCCTCATTGAGCAGTGCATTCCCGAGGTTGTACTGCACGCGGTGCGCTTCCGGGTGCAGTCCGGCGATGTGACGGTAGAACGTAATGTCGTCCTTGTAGATTCCCGACTGCCTCCAAGTGAGGCTCGCCAATAGGAGGATCACGACGGTCCCGGCAGCCGTGGCGCCCAGCCTCGCTCGATCGGCAAGTCGGCCCGCCAGGTGCATGGCGGAGCCGACGATTGCCACGATCACCCCGATGCTGGCTAGGTACTGGTAGCGGTCCGCCACGAAGGAGAACTCCATGTAGCCGTAGTCCACGAATCCCAGCACCGGCGAGAGCGTGATGACGAAGTACAGCGCTCCGGCCAGCGGTCCGCGACCGGTCCTGGAGCGGAACGCCCACAGCAGGCCTGCCGCCGCCAGCGCCGCGGCAAGGTACGTCCAAGCCGCCAGGTTGTCTACGGAAACGTCCCAGGACGGGTAGATCACCATCAGGTTTGCGGGCCAGAGCAACTGCGTGAAGTAGAACCACACCGCCCGCGAGGCGATCAGCGCGCGCTCCAGCACCGAGTAGTCGAACGAGATGGATTCCAGCGAGCGATAGTGCGCCAGGTCGACTGCAGTCAGGGCGGCGGCGAGCAGGAAGAAGGGAACGGTTCGGACCACGTCCAGGGATGTCACGCGACCGTTCCTGAACCACTGCCAGATCAGCAGAGCGGCCGGGAGGGTCACGACAATGGACTTGCTGAGGAGTCCGAGGCCGAACAGGCCCAGAGCCAGCACATACTGCGATCCGCGCCCCCGGTCGCAGTACCGGAGCCAGGCCAGGGCGGCGGAGAGGTAGAACAGCCCCGACAGGACATCCTTTCTCTCGATCACCCAGGCGACGGACTCGACGTGCACGGGGTGGACCGCGAAGACGGCGGCGATAGCCCAGGCGCCGGGGACTCTCGAGCGCAGCATGATGCGGAACAGCAGAAGGGTGTTCGCGAGGTGGAGCAGGATGTTGACGATGTGGTAGCCCCTCGGATCGAAGCCCCACAGCTTGTGCTCGATCCAGAAGGTCGTGTATACAGCCGGCCAGTAGTGGCCTTCCGATCTCTTGAGTTTGCTGGGATGGAACCAGATATCCGAGAGGCCGGACGGGTCCTGGACTGCGGCGGCGTTGAGGAACAGTTGGTCGTCCCAGACGAAGCCGCCGTTTGCCGCCGGCAGGAAGCTGGCACATACAAGCAGGCATAGGAGCGCGATCTCTAGCGCCTGCCGGCCTCGGGGAGCGACTGCGGCTGTTTCCGCCTTTTCCTTAGGCTCTTGCGGAACAGCCTTGCCGCGCGGCCCGGCCTCCTGACCGCTCATCGGTCCCGATCCCGGATCGCGAGGGCGCCTCTTGCGCCGACCGGGCCGTTCGCCAGGCTCCCTTGCCATTCTCGGTCCCTGTTGCGGGGCGGTTCCAAGTTTACCAATGCGGGGATCGTATCCTACCCAGGCTGCAGGTCATGATCGCAGCAGGATGGTGTTTGGTCGGCGCGGATCCGGCGAGCGGTTCACGGGCCGATTCGAATCGCCGTGGCGCAATGTCCCGCGATGCACCGGTGGGGGCCCGTCAGGTGGCGGTGCGATGGCGGTCGACTGTCTATGGGAATCCTGGTCGAGGGTGGCGCGAGCGGTTGGACGAGCGCGCCGGAATGGGTGAGGTGGGGCGAGGAGCGCGGCCGGTGGACGCTGCGGTGCGGGCCTTGTCATCGGCGACCGGTGCGAGTATCCGTCACGCTGCCGCGCGCGATGGCGTGTCGAAGGCCGAGCACCCGCACCGCGGCGCTAGTCGGCTGCCCTGCGGTACACGTACTTCGCGGCGACCACGAAATTCACGGCCGCACCGAGCATCACGCCGCAGATCAGTGCCGTGACCGGCGCCGCGCGGAAGTACTCGAACGAGCTCGTCAGCCCGAGGTAGGTCCCCGCGTTAACGGTGAAACCCAGAATGCTGGTGCCCAGGAACTCGATCCATTGACGCGCCCACGGTCTCTTGGCGCGGTCCGTGAATGTCGACCTCCGGTTCAACCACCAGTTCCAAGTCGCTGCTGGCCAGAAAGATAGCAGGCGGGCCACGGAGTGGTCGGCTCCGAGCGCCTGAAGGCCCCAATAGCCGGCAAGGTCAATCACGAATCCGGTGGCGCCGACAAGTCCGAATGACAGGAACCGGGCCAGGTCGCCGTACCGGAGCCGATAGAGGCGACCCAGATGGCGCAGGAACAGCCATTGCTGGCGCAAGTTCAGCTTGCTGCTCCCCTTTGCGCGATCCCGGAAGTCGATGGGAACCTCGCAGACGCGCAACCGGCCTCGAACAATGAGTTCGAGAGCGATCTTGAAGCCGATCGGTTGGAACTCGCTCGGGCTGGGCAACTTGCTGGTGTCGACTGCGAAGAATCCGGACATCGGATCCGAGCATCGGACGAGGGGGCGGGCAAGCGCCGTCGCGACCCGCGACGTGAGGAACCGTCCTATCCCCCAGGTCTGTTCGATGGAACTGCTAGGAAGGTACCGGCTGCCGAGAGCGATCTCGCAGCCGTCATCGAGCTTGGCTAGGAGGCGTCCGATTCGCTCCGGCGGGTGAGACAGATCTGCGTCCATCACCACAACCCGCCCGCGCGAGGCCACGGAAATTCCCAGGACCACGGACTGCGACAGATCTCGGGGACGTTCACGACGGACCACCAGGCGAACCGGCAGCGTGCGAGCCAGCTTGGTGACGACGTCTTCGATACCGTCTTCCGAGTCGTCGTCGACGATGATCATTTCCCATCCGATACCAGCCGCCAGCAAGGCCGCGTCGAGACGTTCCGCCAAGGTGGCGATGTTGGCCGCCTCGCGAAACGTAGGGACCACCACCGTCACCGTCCCGCGCGAGTCGTGGCTGAATGCGCTCATCGTACTTCTGCCGAATGCCGCGGTGACGAGATCGACCCCCGCCGGGGCGCGACAGGGCAATTCCCGACAATTGTAGTGGCCGACGGCATGACCGCCGGCTCCGCCCAATGCGGATGGCCCGCGGCAGCAGGGTCCGAAGCGTGCTGCGGCTGGCCCTCGGACGGGCAGAGGCGAGATTTCAAATTCCCCTCCTCGAGCGTCCTGCCGACCATCAGGCACCGGGACTTCCGCCGGCCGCGAACGGGACAGGAAAGCTCCGAGGCGGACCGCAGGGTGTAAGGTGCCGTGCGGCGCGTATCATGGAGGTCAACCGAATCGGCCGTGCCTGCAGCGGTCCCCGAGCGCACTCGCCTGCAACTGGCGCCTGATTGCGCATCGGGACGAATGCCTTACGAAGCCCCCGGCTGCTTGTAGGGCCCTGCCCGGCGTCCGGAGGGTGCCTTGAGCGCGACCTACGACCTGCTGCGAGCCTCGCGATTCTTCGAAGGGTTCAATGAAGCCGATGTCGTTGCCTTGGCCCAGGAGGCGGCCGGGCAGGACTTCTCCAGGGGGGATCGGATCGTCGAGGAAGGGCAGCCGGCTCAACGGTTCTACATCTTGGTCTCCGGAGCGGTGCAACTGTCGTTCCGAGTGCCTCCCGAATCCGGAGAAATGGACCCGGAAGTCGCCGGATCGGAAGGCAGCATCGAAATCCACGCTGTCAACGAGCCGGGATCGCTCATTGGTTGGTCCGCCATGGCAGAGCCGTACGTATGCCGTGCCACGGCCACCGCGCTCGAGGCTACCCGCATGCTGGCGTTCGACAGGGATGTCGTCGAGGCGATGTGCGAGGCGCGTCCCGACTTCGGGCTGCGATTCGTCAAGCGCGTTCTGCAAGCGATGGCAGATCGGATCGGGGACAGGCAGGCCCAGCTTGCTACCCGTTCGCGATCGCGCGAGGCCGATCGCGTGCGGGCCTTGCTCGCGGACCAGGGCGAGAGGCTGGGCGTGAACTCGCGCCTCTACAAGATTCCCCTCTATCTCGAGAACCGCCTCACCGAGGCGGACGCCTTCGACACGCTGGACGAAGTCGCGCTCTCGGCCGATCCACTCGAACGGGACTTGGCGGCACGCTGCCGGCTGGTGGTAGCCGGGCTCGAGCGCGAGGCCCGTGTTTACCGGCAGCTGCAGCGGATCTACGACACCGTGGCCCAGGCCCCGGACGCAGCCACCCCGGAAGAGATCCGTCGCATCTGCTGCACGGGTTTCCAGCGCCTGTACGCGCTCACCGACTACCGTATTGCCGGCTGGGAGAATCTCCCCGCCCAGCCCGGTTTCATCGTGTTGATGAACCACCTGTCGAATCACCCGGCCAACACCCTGCCGAATCAGTTCCAGCTGACGCTGGACACGCACTTCGTCAGCGCGATGATCCTCTTCGAGCGGTACCGCGAGCCTCCCCTGCGCGTCGTTCGTCAGGCCGCGCCGGACGAGGCGGGGCATAGGAGGTATTTCGGCCGGTTCGGCTACATCACCGTTACCTCGGGCCGCCCCGAGGGGACACCGGAGGAGTCAAGGAAAGTGGCGGCGGAGTTGCGGGAGCGGTTCCTGCAGGACGCGCGCCGCGAGCTCTCGGCGGGCCGCAATCTGGTGATCTGCCCCGAAGGTGGCTCGACGACAACAGCTTCGTCGCCGATGGCATTCCGTGCGGGCGCGTTCCGCATTGCCCGCAGCGCCGAGCCCGAGCCCCTAGTCGTACCGATTGCTGTTGCCAATTTCGACGAGGACATTGCAAGGGCCCGCTTGGCGGCGAGGATCTATCCGCCGTTCCGCCTGTCAGAACACGTGTCGCACTCGGCATCCGACTCCGCTCTCTATGGCTTCATCAATGAGTTTCGCCGGCAATACTGCCGTTATGTGGAGGAGACCCGCTCGCTGGCGGAGTCGGGCTGAGGCCCTTGTCGGATAGGTCACGGCTCGCGGGCACGTGCGCTATTCGAAGGAGATCCGGTGTTTCCTCTCCTCGATCTTGGCGGCGTCGATGCCCGGCACCGCGAGCAAGTCCTCGAGAGTGCGGAAGGGACCGTTCTCTGCCCGGTGACGCAGGATGGCCCTGGCCTCGGAGCGCTTCAGGGACAGGCGGCTCTCGAGCAGGATCGCCCGGGCCTCGTTGACGTTCACGGGTGGCAGCTCTTCCGCAGGATAGTGCGTGGCCAGGTAATCGACCAGCGCGAGGAGTTCTTGGTCTGTGGCCTTGACGCCTAGGCCGACCATCTTCGTGAGCGTGGCGGCCCAGCCGTTCCGATCCTGTCGCAGGGAAACGGACTGGGCGATGTCGTGGCAGCCCTGGCAGAGCCGCTCGGTTTCCTCCCGTCCCGGGCCGTCGGGCAGGGAGGCCGCCGGCCCTGATGCCGCGAGTACCAGCGCGAGCGATGCCGTCGCGAGGGGCCTCATTCAGTGCTCCATCGGGAAGCCGAACGCGTGGATCGCACTGTCGGACGTGGTGAGGAAGACGTGCCCGGGGCCGGAAGCCAGGGCGTGGCCCCTCGCAGGAGCACCGATGGAATCCCCGCTGTCCCAGAGCGGCTCGCCGCTGGTTCCCTCGATCGCATAGAGCCTCGCCGAGCCGGAAGCCACCCCTCCGTCCAGGGCGAACACCACGCCATTCACCACGATCGGGGGAAGGGGAGTTTCCAGGCTTGGCGATTCCCATCCCTTCTCGAGTGCTGTTGCGCCATTCTCCCCCAGCACCCGCCAGGCCGTGACAGATCCCGGCGAGGGGGCGAGGATCCAGTGCGTCCCGCTCCGGTCCCGCCACGCCGCCAGGGCCGTCTCGGGAGGTGCCGGTCCGTCTGCTGGCGGACTGGCGGCAAGCTGCTCCAGCGACCCGGCGTCGAAAACCCTGACCGACCCGTCCGCCGCCAGCGCGGCGACGAAGTCCTTGCCGCTGTGGTCGAACACCACTGGAGAGGAACGGAATCCCTGCACCTGGCTGGACGCCCTGGGCTGGAGCGAGCCGGCTTCCAGGGCGACCAAGGATCCGTTCTCGGTCGCAGCGAACACTGTGCCGTCCGGACTGAATGCGACGCCTGTAGGGCCGACGACCGATCCGCCTTCCGACTTCCACGTGCGGACCTCGCCGGAATCCAGCTCCAGTGACCAGACGCCGTCCGGGGTCCCGTTGCATCCGTGCGATGTCGCCACATACGCCACGTTGTCTACTACGATCAGGCCGCGGGCGTTCGCGTTCGCGGGCAAGAACCTGAGCGGCGGCGCGTGGTTCGTGCCGTTGGAGACGTACAGCGCATGGAGCATGCCGTCAGCAGAAAGGGCGTAGACGAGCGTCACTCCGCGCAGGGAGGCACGAGCTGGAGGCCGTACGCGGGACGCCGGCCGTGGCCGGCCTTGGGGAGGCGGCCCGCCACCGCCGGCTTCCCCTAGAGTCACCGCTCCTTCGTGAGGCTTCCCGACCGCGCTCTTGGCTGGCGAGCGCCGACCGCGAGACTGGAATCCGAGCGCAGACGGCATGGCCGCATCCGTCGGCCGGGTGACGTTCGCTGTCATTCCGCCCGGGCACTCGGGCGAGCTCTCGCCGGGGCTCGGCAGGAAATGCCGCTCCCATTCCATCCGGGCCAGGTCCGTGTCCATCGCGTAAACGGCGCCCGAACTGGCCCCCACGAACGCGAGCGACCGAAAGCCCCGGTGGCTGATCAGGAAGTCGAGCAGGGCCGGAGCGCTGACAGCGTTCCCGCTTCTCGCCTCGTTCGGCAGGTCGAGCTTCCACAGGTATTGGAATCCGGGAGCGCTCACGGTCTGCGGGGAAGTCTTGACGTCGGCGCGCACCCAGGAAGACCGCTGGGCGTCAGCGCCGAGCGATGTCCAGTCGTCGGACTGGGCTGGTGTCGCGGCCAGTAGGAGTCCGGCGACCGCCGTCGCTGCGAGAAAAGTGGCCCTGGGCATAGAATTCTCCTGCTGGCGCGGCCGGCACGGCCCGCGCAACGGTTCAATCATATCCCTTGCCACTAGAATGGTTCAGCGGATCGAGCTGCCATGTGCCCAAGACGCTTCCTCTCCACCATGCTTCTGACCTGCGCCGCTGCCTATTCGGCGGACTGGCTGACGGACGGGGGCAATCCCGAGCGCACGGCTTGGCAGAAGGACGAGACCTTCTTCACCTTGGAAAGCGTCAGCGAGACGAAGCTGCTCTGGAAGGTCCATCTTGACAACCAGCCGCGCCAGATGCACGCGCTCCTGCCGGCTCTGGTGGCCGAGGGCGTGCGGACGGCGAGCGGGCCGAAGGAAGTCGTTCTCGTCGCTGGGGTGTCCGACAACCTCTATGCGATCGATGCCAGCGACGGGACCATGATTTGGTCGCGGCAGTTCGACAGGGACTGGGAGCCTTCGCCCGGCGGCAGGCCGCCGTATCTGCTTTGTCCCGGCGGCATGACTGCGACGCCCGTGATCGGGCCCGGCAAGGCCGACGGCGACTACGTCGTCTATGCGGCCTCCTGGGACGGCAGGCTGCGGAGGCTCAACCTCGCTGACGGCGAGGATCTGTACCCGCCGGCCAAGTTCATGCCGCCCAACGGCAAGCCGTATGCGCTGAACCTCGTCGACAACGTGATCTACACGCACAGCGCGCAGCGTTGCGGGGGCAACCCCAACATGGCGTACGTCTATGACCTCGGGACGGACCGGGTGGGAAGCTGGGGACCTGCCGGAGGCGGCATGTGGGGCCGGACCGGGCCGGCGCTCAGCTCCGAGAAGGTCATGTACACGGGCACCGGAGACGGAGTGTGGGATCCCGAGAACGGCGTGTTCGGCAACGGCATCATCGGCCTGCAGATGGATCCCGGCTCCGGAGCACTGGAACTGTACGACTATTACGGGCCGTCCAACGCCGAATGGCTCTTCAAGCGGGATCTGGACATGCAGGTGACACCGGCGATCTTTCGCTACAAGGGTCGCGAGCTGATGGTCGACGCCGGAAAGGAATGCGTCATCTACCTCATGGACCTGGAATCGATTGGCGGCGACGACCACCGGACCCCGCTGTATCGGTCCCCGCTGGTGTGCAACGAGGAGGTCAACTTCGCGTCGGCCGGCGTCTGGGGGGCCATGGCCAGCTGGGAGGACTCGGACGGCACCGTCTGGGTGCTGGCACCGATCTGGGGCCCGAAGCATTCCCGCTTCCACGCGCCGATCGAGCACGGCGAGGTCCGCGAGGGGGCGATCGTCGCCTTCACGGTCGAGGAGACGGAGGCCGGCGGCCTGTGGCTCGCGCCCGCGTGGATCTCCCGCGACATGAACCGCGCGGAGCCGCCCGTCATCGCCAACGGGATCGTGTTCGCGTACGGGAATGGCGAGGACACGCACCAGGCGATGCCGGACGTCGGGCTGACGAACACCGCCGAGGAGCGGATCGCAGGGTCGACGAACGCCGTGCTGTACGCTCTCGACGCCCGGACCGGAAAGGAACTGTGGTCGAGCGGGGACCAGATCGCCAGCTGGAACCATTGGGGAGGGATCTCGGTCGCCAACGGA
Organism: Bryobacterales bacterium; assembly: GCA_965263255.1. Classification (GTDB taxonomy): domain Bacteria; phylum Acidobacteriota; class Terriglobia; order Bryobacterales; family UBA6623; genus VXMF01. The sequence continues at coordinate 1,791,659 of CBDHHA010000008.1, read as the reverse complement.
CGGGTCTACATCGGGACGTTTGACGGATACCTATACGCTTTCGGGATCGAGCGCTGACGGCGCGTGCGGACCGCGATGGACAGACCTCACGATGCAGTTCGCCGGCCTCGTGTGTATCGTGTGGACATGATCACTGACTGCGGCCCGCTCGGATCGGGTGACTCGCATCACCGGCATTCTCACAATCGCTCGGCAGTTGCGCGACCGCCGGCCCGTTCGGGCTTCCGCCTGGTGGCAGCCGCCTTGCTCCTGTCTCTGCCGGCCTTCATGGCCGCACAGCCAGTGCTCGTGATGGACGAGGCGATGGCGCCCCCGCCGTGGGCCTTGGCCGAGCGCCTTCTCCTCGATTCGGCGTCCGACGGCGTGCAGGCGTTCTTCGACCGTTTCGTGGACCGTCGCGGCTACTTGAAGTGCGTGGAGCGCTGGGGCGGGAACGACGGTGCCGACGATGCCATGGAGAACTTCGGCGGCTGGACGCTGCTGCACGCGCTTGGCGGCAGTGACGAGACTCTTGCCCTGTACAAGCGGGCGTGGGAGGGCCACATCCGCCAGTACACGGAGGCCCGCGCTCCCGGCATCGAGATGGCCGAGAACGGCATGTACTGGCGCGAATTCGTCACTTCCTTCGACTGGGAGCACACCGGTGAGGCGCTTGCCGCGTTCCACCTGTACGGACTCGCGTCGCCTCGGGACCCGCTGTACAGGTCTAGGGCGACGCGTTTCGCCGGGTTCTACACCGGGGAGGACCCGGATGCCGACAACTATGACCGGGGACTGAGAATCGTCAAGAGCCTGCACAACGGGAGCCGGGGGGCCAAGCTCACGCCGGCCAGCGAGGCGGACTGGGGCGGGCTTCCCGTCGCTGGCTCGCCGGAGCGGCTGTCCCGCTACTCCACCGCGTCCAATATCCGTGGCGACCACCCTCTGAATCTCTGCTCTACCGCCCTCGGCTTCAACGCCTTCGCGCTCACGGGAGAGCGGCGGTACAGGGACTGGACGGTGGAGTATGCCCGCGCATGGCGGGATCGGGTGTTAGCGAACGGAGGGAACATCCCGACCAACATCGGATTGGACGGGACGATCGGAGGGGAATGGGACGGCAAGTGGTACGGAGGAGTGTTCGGATGGAACTTCTGGCCCCAGTCCGACGGACGCAACTACTTCATCCGGGGCCCCCGGATCGCATTCGGCATCGGCGTCCTGCTGACCGGGGACCGTCGCTTCGTGGAGCCGCTCCGGCGGCAGATTGCGAATCTCTATGCAGCGAAGAGGACACAGGACGGCCGTGTCCTGCTGCCCAGGAAGCACGGGGACGATGGCTTCTACGGCTACACGGGGGGCCAGCACCTGGATGTGCAGCGCGATGTCTACCTGTTTACGTTCGACCGTTCGGGACTTGACGGGCTGGCCGGCGATCCCTGGATCCGATTTCTTGACGGCGACAACCCCGGCTATCCGATCGAGGCGCTGCGGGCCGACCTGGGCGCGGTGCGCGCCAGGCTCGACGCGATGCGGGCGGACGATTCCGTCGACTACGAGCGCCCGTCGGACTATTCGCAACGATTCAACCCGGCCGTCACGGACTCGCTTGTCGAACTGGCCCTGGGCGGCAACCCGCCTGGTCGGGCAGGCAATATCCTCCACGCGCGACTGTTCTACTACGACCCGGCCCGGTCGAGGACCGGGCTGCCGGACCAAGTAGCGGCGCTCGTGGACCGCATCATGCCAGCCAGCGTCCGGCTTCGCCTGGTGAACCTGGACGCAACCGCGTCGCGTCGCGTGATCGTGCAGGCTGGGGCCTATGGCGAGCACCGCTTCACCGAGGTGAGGGCCGGCGGCGCCGGATCGCGGATTGACGGCCATCGCTTCGAGGTGCTGCTCGAGCCCGGTTCCGGCGGCACCCTGGAGATCGGCATGGATCTGTTCGCCAACCCGCCGTCCTTCCGACGGATCCCCTGAACCGGCCGTAATCTTCCAAGCCGGGCCCACAGCGCGGGCATGGGAGTCGCTCAAGGGGTGTCCCGGCGGGCGAGATGTGCGTTGTGGCGCTCGATCGCACCTCGAATCGAGTCGACAACCTGGGGTGCGCGTGCGCGGATGTCCCACCGCTCGCCCGCGTCGCTGCGCAGGTCGAAGAGCAGCGGCGGATCGTGGGTGCGGTGGTTGGCGTACCCGCGCCAGCCGGCCTGTGTCTCCGTTCCCAGCGATTCCCAGGACTCGAATACAAGCTTGTGGTCGCCCACCCTTGCGGCCCACAGGTTGCCCGGCTGGCCGTAGTAGAACCATTCGGTGCGAGGGCTTGGCTCGCCCCGGAGCAGCGTCGGCGAGAGATCAACCGAGTCGAGTACCCTCCCACGCGGCAGCGTCGCGCCGGTAAGGGCTGCCGTCGTGGCGAGGAGATCGACGTTGACGCCGATCCCGTCCACGACGGACGGCTCGATCGTCCCGGGCCACCAGAAGATGCCGGGAACGCGGAATCCGCCCTCCCAGGAAGTGAGCTTCCCGTCCCGGAAGTGCCCGGACGAGCCGCCAAGGTCGAAATAGGTCCGCCAAGGACCGTTGTCGCTGCTGAACCAGACCAGGGTGTTGCGGGCATTGCCGGTCTCCTCCAGGACTCGCACAAGCTCCCCGACCGACCAGTCGATCTCCTCGATCGCGTCCCCGTACAGCCCGGCGTCGCTGTGGCCCTCGAATTCCGGCGACCGGAAGATCGGCACGTGGGGCATCGTGTGCCCAAGGAAAAGAAAGAACGGACCCTCGCCCTGCGCGCGGATCCACTCGACGGCATTCTCCGTGTATCGCCTGGTCAGCGTCGGCTGGAACGCCGGCGTCTCGACGGCCTCCTTCTGCCGGTACAGCGATATCGGGAAGTCGGCGCTCGTCGAGGTCCTGATGTTCTCGTAGGTGCGCCGGAACCCGTCCCGCAGCGGAGCGTCGTTGCTGCCGACCAATCCGAAGAACTCGTCGAATCCCTGGTCATTGGGATGGGCGCCCCTATAGTCGAACCGCGCGGCCAGGCCCCACTTGCCGACGTATGCGGTGGCGTAGCCGACTTCGCGCAGCATTTCGGCCAGCGTGACTTCCGAGTCCGGCACGTCGGCCCATGCGTTCCTGCCGTTCCCGTGAATGCGTATCGGCATCCTTCCTGTGAGCAGTGCCACGCGGCTTGGATTGCACATCGGTGCCGAGGCGTAGAAGGACGTCCACCGCTGGCCCTCCCGCGCGAGCCTGTCGATGTGGGGCGTGTGAATGAGCGGGTGCCCTTGGATCGAAATGTCCCCGTACCCGAGGTCGTCGGCCAGCACGAGGACGATGTTCGGAGGATAGACCGGCGGCGTTTCCGGAGAACCGCAGGACGCGAGCCATCCCAGCAGAACGATTCCGATGCCCAGCACGAGCCGGTGCGCGTGCAGTCCGGCGTTGCCCGAAGGGCGCGGCTCGCGGTGACGGATTCCCACGGGCTCCATCGGACCTGCCACGATAGCGCAGGGTAGGCCCGGAATCAGCGCTGCCGCGTCGCCGGCAGCGGGTTCTTGACCCGGCCCGGGGCCCTTTGGCCGCGGCCAGGCGCGTCTCGATCCCCGAGCTCGGACCGCGCCCGCTCCGCGATCGCCGTCAGCTCTGCCACGATTTCCGGCCTCGCCGCTGCCAGGTCTGTCTCGCTTCCCGGATCCTCTACGAGGTTGAAGAGCATGGGCCGACCGGTGTCGCCGCGGCCGAAATGCGGATGGCGCTCGTTCGCCGCCTGCAGTGGCACGAACAGCTTCCACGGACCGGAGCGGACCGCGTGCAATTCCTGCTGGTGGTAGTAGTAGAGGTCCCGTCGGGGCGATCTGGCGTCGCCACGTCCCAAGAGGGCATTGCTGACGTCCAGCCCGTCGATCACGGGGCCCTCGGGCAGTGCGATCCCGGCGATCGAGGCGAGAGTCGGCAACATGTCGATCAGGCTCATCAGCTCGCCGGACTCCGTGCTGGGAGGGATCGTGCCCGGCCACCACGCGATTGCGGGGACCCGGAATCCGCCCTCCGCCGTCGTGTAGCCGCGTCCGTGGAGCGGGAGATTGCTCCCTCGAGACGGGCTGTCGATGTCCCGGGCGAGGGGAGCGCCATTATCCGACGTCCAGAGCACGAGTGTATGCCCGTCCAGCCCGTTCTCAACCAGCTTGTCGAGGATCTGGCCGGTCGACCAGTCGAGTTCCTCGACCGCATCTCCCCAGTTGCCGTTCCGGCTCTTTCCGAGGAACGCCTCGCTCGCGAAGGGTACGCGCTCGCTGCCGGGCATCGCATGCGAGAGGAACAGGAAGAATGGCCGGTCCCGGTTCTCGCCGATGTACTCCAGTGCCCGCTCCGTGTACCGCTTCGTGAGCAGGTTCCGGTCCACTGGTGCCTCGATGACCGTCTCCCCCTCCATCAGGGGCAGCGGGGGCCAGGGTCCGCCCGCAAAGCGCGACGGACCGCCGCCTCGTCTCTCGGTCATGTCGTCGCTGTAGGGGATTCCGAAGTAGGAGTCGAAGCCGTGGCGCGTTGGAAGGAATTCCGGCTGGTCGCCCAGATGCCACTTGCCGATGATCGAGGTGGCGTAGCCGCGATCGCGCAGCGCTTCCGCGAGTGTCGTTTCCTTGTCGCTGATGCCGTACGACGAGACCGGGCGCAGCACGTGACCGTCTCTTGGGTTGTAGTGCAGCCCCACCCGCTGGGCGTAGCAGCCCGTCATGAAGCTCGCCCGCGAAGGCGTGCAGACGCCGGCGCTGGCATAGAAGTGCGTCAGCTTGCGGCCCTCGCGGGCCATTCGGTTCAGGTTCGGGGTGCGATGCAGCCGGGACCCGAACGGTTCCGTGTCCCCGTAGCCGAGGTTGTCGCAGAGCAGGACGACAAAGTTCGGCGGCCGGTCTCGCGGAGCCGAGCATCCTGCCAGCCAGGCCAGTGCCAGCGCGAAGGAAGCGCGGCAGTTCACGCGAACACCGACTCGATGACCGTCCCGCCGAAGTCGGTCAGCTTCTCGTGCCGGCCGTTGTGCAGGTACCACAGCCGGTTCTGGTCGAGTCCGAGGGCGTGCAGGATCGTGGCGTGGAAGTCGCGCATGCTGTAGGGGCGGTCGACCGCGCGCAGCCCGAATTCGTCCGTCTCTCCGATCGTCTGCCCTCCGCGGACGCCTCCGCCCGCGAACCACATCGTGAAACCGTGCGGATTGTGGTCGCGGCCGTTCCCGCTCTCGGATGTTGGCAGGCGGCCGAACTCGGCTCCCCAGATCACCAGGGTCCTCTCGAGGAGTCCGCGCTGCTTGAGATCCTGCAGCAGGGCCGCGACCGGCCGGTCGCTGTGGCCGGCCATCTTGTCATGGTTCTCCTTGAGGTGCTTGTGGGCGTCCCATTGCATGCTGATCGGGCCGCCGCCGGAATAGATCTGGATGAAACGGACCCCGCGCTCGATCAGCCTTCGCGCGAGCAGCAGGCGCGTGCCAAACTCCCGGGTCCGCTCCTGGTCGAGTCCGTAGGAGCGCTTCGTCGATGCCGATTCCTGGGCGAGGTCGACCGCCTCTGGCGCGTGCGCCTGCATGCGGAACGCGAGTTCGTAGGCCGCAATCCGGGCCTGCATTTCGGAGTCGAACTCTCCCGCATCGATTTCATTCATCTCCTGGAGCAGGTCGAGCATGGCCCTCTGGCGCCCGGCAGTCATGCCCTCGCGGCGCCGCAGGTGCAGGATGGGGTTCGGTCCGGGCCGGAGCAGCGTGCCCTGGTACACCGACGGCAGGAAGCCCTGGCTCCAGCAGGACGTGCCTCCTTCCGGCGTCCCTTCCGGCTGTGGCATGACCACGTAGCCCGGCAGGTTGTCCGTCATGCTGCCGAGGCCGTAATTGACCCACGATCCAATGCTCGGGTGCGTTGCGAACAGCCGCCCGTTATGCACTTCGTACATCGCCGGGGCATGCACCACGCTGCGGGTGAAGAACGACCGGACGAAGCAGATGTCGTCGACGTGGCGCGCTACGTTGGGGAAGAGATCCGAGACCGGGAGCCCGCTCTGCCCGTAGCGGTGGAATCCCCACGGCGTTCCTAGAATCGGGTTGCTGCCGTCCGTGAACTGGCCTCCGACCTTGCCGAAGCTCTCCGGCATCCTCTCGCCTTCCCGCTCGTTGAGCAGGGGCTTCGGATCGAAAGTGTCCATCGAGCTCGGGGCGCCGACATTGAAGATGAAGATCACCGCGTCAGCCGTTGCCTCGAAGTGAGGTTCCCTGGCGGCCAGTGGGTTCTCGGTCTGGGCGCCCCGGCCGCTGCGGGCGAGAAGGTCCTGCAGAGCGATAGCGCCGAAGCCGTTTGCGGCTTGCAGGAGCATCTGGCGGCGCGAGAAGCCGCGCGGGGTGGCTCCCGCCTCAGGGCCGGTAGACGAACTCATTGCGATTCAGCATGGCGAGGGCGAAATCGTCCAGGCCCTCGGGGCGCGCTTCCAGGAACCTACTGGCGAGCTGTTCCTCCCGCGCGCTCGGCCTGCGTGCCAGGGTCAAGTCGAAGGCAGCAGCGATCTGGCATTCCGTGTCGGAGTTCCCGCACTGCCTGCGAAGGCGCTCCGCGAGAGAGCTCGACTGCTCTTGCATGAACCCGCTGTTGAGCAGGCTCAGCGACTGCAGCGCATGGGTCGAGGTCTGGCGCACGGAGCACGATGTCATCGTGTCAGGCTGGTCGAAATTGGCGAGAAACGGCAGGCGCACGGTCCGCTTGTTGAGCAGGTACAGGCTCCGCCTGTCGTGCTGCGTGGTGTCAGGCGTCACCGGCCAGAGGTTGTCGGGTTCCGCTTCGGTGAAGATCAGGTCATACACCTCCCGCTCGATGGGGATGCGCACGGGTTTGCCGCCGACCTCGCGATTGAGCCGCCCGGACGCTGCCAGCGCGCTGTCGCGGATGGCCTCGCCCGACAGCCGGCGCCGGTGGGCACGCCAATACCATTGGTTGGCGGGATCTACTGCCGCACGCTCCGCGTCGATTCCCGACCCCTGCCGGTAGGCGCTGGAAAGCACGATCAGGCGGTCGATCGCCTTCACGCTCCATCCGTCCCGGACGAAGCGGCCTGCGAGCCAGTCCAGGAGTTCGGGGTGCGTCGGCGATCCTCCTAGGATTCCGAAATTGTTCGGGTCCGCCATCAGGCCGCGCCCCATCCGGAACTCCCAGATTCGGTTGACCATGACGCGTGCGGTCAGCGGATTCCCTGGTGCCGTCAGCCACTGCGCAAGGGCTGCCCTTCGGCCCTCCCTCCCGGCGGGAGCCTCGAATCCGAGCGGCCCGAGGATCTCGGGGAAGCCCGGCGCCACCGGGTCGCCCTTGCGGCGGTAGTCGCCGCCCCCGAGGATGAAGGTTCCCGGATCCTCTTCCATGTTCTCGACGGCGAAGGCAGCCCGGGGCGGCTCGGGCTTGTGCAGATCCAGTGCGTGCAGGCGGTCGCGGAGCCTTCTCCTGCGATCCTTCACGTCCGCAGGGAGAAGGGGCAGGATCTCGTACCATGCGGGCTTGAGCTGGTCGTTCGCTTCCTTGGCCAGCCGCTCTTGTTCCTCGGTTCGCTGCTTCTCGGGGACGGCAAGGGCCGCCCGGAATTCGGGCCCGAGATCGGCACGCTTGAGTTTGCGGGCCTGCGCCGCATAAGGCGCCTCTATCTCCTTGATCCGGTCCTTGATTGGCCCGGTCGCAGCCTCGAACAGCGCCGCGGCCGCTTCGTGGGCCGAGACCTGGGACTCCGTGGCCGTCGGAACGTCCTTGAGATCCGTGGCGCCGAAGAAGGCCTCCAGGCGGTAGTAGTCCCTCTGGCTGATGGGATCGAACTTGTGGTCGTGGCAGCGTGCGCACTGGACGGTGAGCCCGAGCAGGGCCTGTCCCACGCCGAGCGCCATTTCCGTCACGACTTCCTGGCGCGCCTCGTCCTTGTCCTGGTTGCCACCCACGACGTGCCGCGGCCCGGCTCCGTGGAACCCGGTCCCCAGCAGCGCTTCTGCGTCTCCGGCGAATAGCTCGTCACCTGCGATTTGCTCGCGCACGAACCGGTCGTACGGCTTGTCAGCGTTGAATGAGCGGACGACATAGTCGCGGTAGCGCCATCCATGCTCGCGGTAGCGGTCCAGCTCGAAGCCGTCCGTGTCCGCGTAGCGCACGACGTCCAGCCACTTCTGTGCCCAGCGCTCCCCGTAGTGGGGCGAGGACAGCAGGGACTCGACCAGCCTCTCGTAGGCCTGCGGGGAATCGTCGAGACGGAAAGCGGCTGCCTGTTCCGGAGTCGGCGGCAGGCCCGTGAGGTCCAGGCTCACGCGGCGCAGCAGGAGTTCCCGGGCGGCTTCGTCCGAAGGCAGGAGGTCGTTCTCCCGGAGCCGCCGCCACACGTACGAGTCGACCGGATTCCGGACCCAGGTCGTCGCTGCCGGCGGTGGATCGACCGATGCCGGGGGCTGGAAGGCCCAGTAGCCCTTGGCACTGTCCGTGAGGTCGGTGCCGAACGCCGCCTGGCAGGCCAGCCATGAAGCTAGCCCAACTAGCCGGACTGCGGTGCGGCCCACCACGGCACCATTATAGGAACCTCGGCCGAATTTCCGGCCCGGGAAATGATGGTAGCTTGGATGATCGGGAGCCGATCCTCCCCCGCCTCCGTGCGTTCGGGATCGGATGCAGCGGATGGCAGCGGGCAGGACGCAGAGCAAGGCTCCCCTCTACTCGCGCCTCGTGGTCGCCCTACCTGCCGGCCTGTTCGCCTGGCTGGCGACCATGGTCCCTTCTGTATCGCAGGGGGGTGAGCGCTACTGGGAACTCGGCTGGCTCCCCCAGCTGGGCATTGCGCTCGGCTTCCGCATTGACGGCCTGGCCCTGCTGTTTGGCCTGCTCATCACCGGCATCGGGACCTTCATCCTGCTTTACGCCAGCGAATACATGCGGGGGGCCAGGCACGTGGGGCGGTTCACGGCGTTCCTGGTTGCGTTCATGCTCGCGATGCTGGGCCTCGTGCTGTCCGACAACCTGGTCGTGCTGTTCGTTTTCTGGGAGCTGACCACCATCACGTCGTTCCTGCTGATCGGCTACTCCCACGAGGACGCGACGGCCCGCAGGTCGGCCCTGCAGGGCTTGATCGTGACCGCCGCCGGCGCGCTGGCGATGCTGGCCGGATTCGTGCTTCTGGGAGGCGCGGTCGGCACCTACAGTCTCCGCGAGATGCTTGCCGGACCGACGGACTTGTCCGGTCATCCCCAATACCTCGCGATCGTCGTCCTCGTTCTTGCCGGTGCCTTCACCAAGTCCGCGCAGTTCCCGTTCCATTTCTGGCTTCCCAACGCAATGGCGGCGCCGACGCCCGTGTCTGCCTACCTGCACTCGGCCACCATGGTGAAGGCGGGCGTATTCCTTCTGGCCCGCCTCAATCCCGTCCTCGGGAACAGCGAGACCTGGTCTCTCGTTCTGACGATTACCGGGGCTGTCACGGCCGTCTACGCGGCCCTCGTGGCACTGACGCGGAACGATCTGAAGCAGATTCTCGCCTACACCACCGTGATGGCGCTGGGCGTGTGCGTAATGTTCATCGGGCTGCCAGCGGGGCCCGGGGACGGCCACCCGCCGCTGGGGCCCGTTGCGGCTGTCTGCTTCGTCTTCGTCCACGCGCTCTACAAGGCCGCGCTCTTCATGGTGGCCGGCACGGTGGATCATTCGGCGGGCACTAGGGACTTGCGGTATCTGGGAGGCCTCCGGAAGGCGATGCCCTGGTCGTTCGCGGCCACCGTGCTGGCTGCGTTATCGATGGCCGGCCTGCCTCCCTTCATCGGGTTCGTGGGCAAGGAGCTCCTGTACGAGAGCGCCATTTCCTCGTCAATGCCCGCCTTCGCAACTGCCGCCGCCGTTGCTGCCAACGCGATGATCGTGGCCGCTGCGGTGCTCGTGTCCAAGAGACCCTTCGGAGGCCCGCCTCTCGATTCGCTGGAGGACGCTCACGAGGGGCGCTGGCCTCTCTGGATCGGCCCCACCCTCCTCGGCGGGATCGCTCTGGCTGCCGGGCTCTTCCCGCAGATTGCGTTCCAGCACGTGCTCGTCCCCGCCGCCGGGTCGGTGATCGGCGAAGTTCCGCACTACGAGGCTGCCGCGTGGCACGGTTTCAATCTGCCGTTCTTGCTTTCCCTTCTCACAACGGCTTGCGGCGGCTTCCTTGCTTGGCACTCGCTGCGCGTCCGGGGCGCTCTGGCCCGGGGCCTGGCGCGGCTTCCATTGACGGGGGATCGCGCCTACGACGCGTTCATGGACGGGATCGCGCGCTTCTCGACCATCCACACTCGATGGCTGCAGAGCGGAGTCCAGCGGCGGTACCTCCTCGTTGCTTTCGCGACCTTGGGCGCCAGCCTCGGCGTGACCCTGGCACTGAAGGATGCGGTCGTTCTGCCGACCGCCATTCCGGAGGCGTCCTTCGTCGACTGGCTCCTGGCGATCCTGATCGCCTCTTCGGCCTTGGTGACGGTCATGGCCAGGTCCCGTCTGCTCGCGATCTGCTCGCTCGGCGTGGTCGGCGCGGGAACGGCGCTGATCTTCCTAGTCTACGGGGCTGGTGACGTCGCCATGACCCAGCTGATGGTCGAGATGCTGGTGGTCGTCATCGTTGCGATGGTCCTGATCAGGCTGCCTAGCTTCAGGGAGGACATCCGGCAGTCCGCCACCGGCCGGTGGCGCGACCGGGTCGTCTCCTCGGCGGTCGGCCTCACGATCACGCTCGTGCTGCTTTCCGTGACAGCGGCTCCGTCGGAACGGCCCCTGACTGATCGCTTCCGCGAGATCGCGTACCCGGAGGGCTTCGGCCGGAATGTGGTGAACGTGATCCTCGTGGACTTTCGCGGCCTGGACACGATGGGCGAGATCACGGTTCTCGCGATCGCGGCGATCGGGGCCTACGCCTTGATTCGGTGGCGCTACCGGGTTCCCCGGCTCTCGCGGGGCGCTGCGGACCCCACCGCCGGGCAACGCGCAGTGAGCGGACGGAGGCAGCTGCCTTGAACACGCTGATTCTCCGGGAAACGACCCGCGTCCTGGTGGCGTTGATGCTGGTGTTCTCTGTCTTCACGCTGCTGCGCGGCCACAACCAGCCTGGCGGCGGCTTCGTGGGGGGCTTGATCGCCGCGAGCGCGTTCTCGCTGTATGGATTCGTAGCCGAAGCGCCCGCATTGCGGCGCCTGCTGCGGGTCGATCCGCGCACCATCGCGGCGACCGGGCTCGGCGTCGCGATCGTCTCTGGGTTCGGCGGCTTCGTGGCCGCGGGCAAACCCTATCTGACATCCTTCTGGGCGACGGTCGGCGGCGAGAAGCTGGGAACGCCGCTGTTCTTCGATGTCGGGGTGTATCTGGTCGTTCTGGGAGCGGCCCTGACATTCGTGCTGGGCATCAAGGAGCAACGGTGAGGCAACCGGCCGGATCACCGAGAGGGAAAGCGGGCTGACCCATGGAGACAATCGTTGCGGTCTTAGTGGGCGTGCTGATGGCCTCGAGCGTGTACTTGATGCTCAGCCCGAACCTCGTGCGCTTCATCCTGGGCCTGGCAATGCTCTCGCACGCCGCCAACCTGCTGATCTTCGCCAGCGGGGGCATGGTGAGTTCGATGGTCCATTCGGTGACCGGAAGTGCGGCTGCTATGGGCCGGTCAGAATCGGACGCACTCGCCCAGGCACTCATCCTGACAGCGATTGTCATTTCGTTCAGCATCCTGGCGTTCGCGCTGGTGCTGGCCTGCCGCGCGTACCAGATGCTGGAGACAGTTGACACAGACCGCATGCGCGCCGCCGAGCCGGACCGCGCCGACCTCGATGGCGAGGCGGCTGGAGCGATTCGAATCCCATGAGCTGGCTCCTGGTCGGTCCCATACTCATTCCCCTGGCCGCCTCGATCATCGCCGGGGTCCAGGGAGGCTCCGGGCGGCGGCGGCAGGTGGTGAGCCTCTGCGGGGGAATCGCGCTGCTCGGGACTGCCGTTGCCCTGCTTGTGCAAGTGACCCGCGAGGGCGTGATTGCGACGCAGGTCGGAAGCTGGCCCGCGCCGTTCGGCATCACCCTCGTTGCCGACTACACGAGTGCTGCGCTCGTGCTCATCACGGCCGTCATCGGCCTGGCGACGATCGTGTATTCCCTCGGGGACGTCGATCACAGAGGACTCTTCGTCGTATTCCATCCGCTGCTGCTGGTGTTGCTGGCCGGCGTTTGCGGGGCCTTCCTGGCCGGGGACATCTTCAACTTGTACGTGTGGTTCGAGGTGATGCTGATCGCGTCGATCGCGCTGCTGGTCGTTGGCGGGACTCCTGCCCAGGTGGATGGCGCCGTGCGATACACGGCCCTGAGCCTGATCGCGACAGCGCTGCTGCTCACCGGCATCGGGCTGCTGTACGGCCTGACTGGGTCGCTCAACATGGCCGACCTGCACTTGCGGGTCCAGGAAGTTGACGACCAGGGAACACTGACAGTGATCGCTGTCATCTTCATCGTGGCCTTCGGAATCAAGTCCGCGGTGTTCCCGCTGTTCTTCTGGCTGCCCGCCAGCTACCACACGCCGCAGTTCGCGGTCTCGGCGGTATTTTCCGGTCTCCTCACCAAGGTGGGCATCTACGCCCTGATGAGGACATTCACGCTGATCTTCACGCACGATGTCGGGTACACCCACCAGATTCTGATGTGGGTGGCGGGATTCACGATGGTCACCGGCGTGCTGGGTGCCGCTGCACAGGACGAGTTGCGCAAGATCCTGTCGTTCCATATCGTCAGCCAGATCGGCTACATGCTCCTCGGCCTGGCCCTGTTCACCCACCTCGGGCTGCTGGGCGGGATCTTCTATGTCGTCCACCACATCATCGTCAAGGCCAATCTCTTCTTTGTGGCGGGCGTGGTGCGTCGAGTGGGAGGCTCGTCGGAGCTGCGGAGTCTCGGCGGCTTGTTCCGGGACCACCCGCTGCTGTCCGCTCTGTTCTTCATTCCGGCATTCTCTCTCGCAGGCTTCCCGCCATTGTCCGGGTTCTGGGCAAAGTTCCTTCTGATCACGGCCTCTCTCGATGCAGGCCAGTACGCGATCGCCGCGACCGCCCTGGTGGTCGGCCTCCTGACTGCGTACTCCATGACCAAGATCTGGCTCAACGCGTTCTGGAAGGCCCGGCCGGCAGACGCTCCCGCGCCGACGCCGCTGTCGAGCCGTCGGCGCGGCTTCCTGATGCTCCCGGTTGCGGGGCTGGCGATCATCACTCTCGCCATTGGCTTCTACGTCGGCCCGTTCTACGAGTTCGCCGACCGCGCCGCGGGCCAGCTGCTGGACCGGACCGAGTACTTGGAGGCAGTGCTGGGCGAAGGGGCGTCCGCGGGCGCGGTTGGAAGCCGGCCCGGGACAGGGGGAGCCGTCCGATGACTGGCCTCTTCCGCGTCAATCTGCTGTTCGCGGCCGGCTGGTGTGCGATGTGGGGGGAGTTTTCGTCTCTGAACCTGGTCTGGGGCTTCCTGATCGGATTCGGCGCCCTCAGCGTGGCCAGCCCGATGTTCGGGCCCACCGGCTATTTCGGGACCGTCGTCAGGATGGCCAAGCTGGGCTTGCACTTCTTGTGGGAGCTGGTGCAGTCCAGCCTGCTCGTAGCGTGGGACGTGCTGACGCCGACCCATCGTTCGCGTCCCGCAATCCTTGCGATTCCGCTCGACATCGAGGACTCCGTCCAGATCGCCGTGCTGGCGAACCTGATCTCGCTGACTCCCGGATCGCTGAGCCTCGACGTGAGTCCGGACCGGCGGACGCTGTACGTTCATTGCATGTTCGTGGACGATGCGGACGAGACCCGCGGCGCGATCAAGGGCGGATTCGAGCGACTGGTCAAGGAGGCGATGGAATGATCGGCTTGGAGGGTCATTCGCTCGTCGTGGGGTGGGCGATCAACATTTCCGCGATGCTGACACTGCTGGGTTTGTTCTGCGCCTTCATCCGGCTCGTGCTGGGGCCCACCACGCCCGACCGGGTGGTCTCGGTTGACGCCATCACCATCCTCGCCGTTGCCCTCGCCGGCATACTGGCCGTTGCCAGTCAGCGCTCGGCGTTCATTGACGTGGCGATCGCGCTCGCCCTGGTGGCTTTCCTGGCGACCGTGGCGTTCGCATGGTTCATCGATCGTCGAGCGACCCAGCTCGACTCGGAAGGTGACTCCAAGAACGAGGGGCGAGGCGCCTGATGCCGGCTGCAACACCTTGGACCGACTGGATCGTCGCAGCGGCGCTTCTTGGCGGCGGCTTCTTTCTGTTCGTGGCGGGACTGGGCATCCTGCGCCTGCCGGACGTGCTCATCCGGATGCATGCCTCCACGAAGGCCGGCACGCTGGGGGCCGGTCTGATCTTCCTGGCCGTGGCCGTGCAATTCCGCGATGCAACCAGCATTTCCTTGTCATTGCTGACCATTGTGTTCTTGCTGGTCACCGTTCCGGTGGGAGCTCATGCGATCGCCCGCGTGGCTTACCGCATCCGAGTTCCGCTGTGGCGCCAGACTCACATAGACGAGTGGCGGCAGCAATACGCAGCGGAGCGCGCCGAGCGGGAGACCGGACAGTAGCCCGAGAACTCTTCAGGACGGTCCCTTGGCGGCAGGCCGTTGCCGCAGCCGCATAGCCAGTGCCAAGCCGGCGGCAGTCGCGCCGTCTCAGTCGTCCGGGAGTTCGGCCTTTGATGGCTCAGGCAGCCAGAAGCTGGCGATCGTGCCGATGACGTAGGCGGCCGTGCCAACCAGTCCTGCCGCGAAGGCCAGCTTGGTGAACTGGTCATCGCCCGGCGTGTAGTTCGCGAGAGTCGTTGTCAGCATCGCAGCGAACGTGCCGAGCATGCGGCCCCCGATGTTGGCCGCGAACGATTCGCCCGTGCCGCGCAGCCGCGTGGGATAGACCCGGGGCAGGTAGTTCCCCCAGAAGCTGAACTGCGCCACCGTGAACAGCCCTGCCAGGAACATCCCGATTCGCAGCATCCCGAGATCGTTGGTCGCCGCGTAGAAGAACACGAGCGGGAATACGATCAGGCCCCCGAACTGGAAGAATCGCAGGAGATTGCCTCGGGCAGCCACCATCACGACAAGGATGGCCAGCACGATGCGCCCCACCACACCTCCGATTTCCTGGATGCCTTGGACGGCCGCCACGACTTGCTCCTGTGCCGGACGGGCCAGGTCGGATACCAGTCCCGGAACGATTCGGGGGACATGTTGGATCGCTCCGAATGCCGCTCCGAAGCTGCAGGCCATGATGATCGTCGTCACGACCGTTGTCCGGAGCAGACGGGGCTGGAACAGCTCCGCTACGCTAGGCCGGCGCAGAGTGCCGGCCGCCCGCTTCTCCGCCCACATCGGCGACTCGGGGAGGAAGGGACGGATGATCATCAGCGGGATGGCGGGAATCAGACCGGAGATCAGTGTGTAGCGCCACGCCTCGTGCGCGCCGTAGATTTCGGGCAGCATCTCGCCGTAGGTGTTCGCCAGAAAATAGGCGCCGGTTACAAGCAGCCCGCCGACCGAACTGAAGGCCTGGGTCCACCCGATGACCCCCTCTCGCTTCTTCGGCTCTGGGAATAGCTCTGCGAGCCAGGCGATGGCTGCCACGAATTCGACCGCCACGCCGATGAATGTCGTGCATCGGAAGAAGAGCAGCAGCTCCAAGCTGGTCGCAAAGCCCGCCGCGCAGGCCGAAAAGGCGTACAGGAGGATGCTCCAGACCAGCACGGACCTGCGTCCGAATCGGTCAGTCAGCCACCCACCGAGCAGTCCGAAGATGCCTCCGAACACTGCTGGGACGAAAAACAGCAGCCCTACCCAAAGGTTGAACTCCGGCGTGCCCGGCCGGACGCTGGCCAGCTCCAGCAGCGCCGGCCGCACGATGAGCGGCAGCATCAGCAGTTCGTAGATGTCGAACGCGAAGCCCAGGGCAGCGACAAAGCAGATCAGCCACTGGGTGCGAGTCAGCTTGGGGATGTTCATTGGGAAGGCTTAGACTGTAGCGGACACAGAGCGGCGGGGCAAGGTCCAGCGCGTCAGAGAACCAGCTCGTCGGCCTTCATCCCGCCGCAGCCGCCCTCGCGGAATGGTCGGGGGCACCCACCTTGGTAGCAGGCGCTCCCGCTGAAGCCTCTCGGGTTGATGAAGGCGATCCACTCCTTCACCTTCCGTCCAACCTGCTCGGCGGTGGCGTTCTGCTTGGCGATCATGTACTGGCTCAGCCCCCAGATGGTACGCGAGATATTGCAGGAGCAGCAGCAAGTGTAGGAGCTGTTGTCCGAGCAGCAGGGGGCGGGTATCGGCCCGAGTGCCGCCTTCTTGACCGCCTCCTGAGCCGGCGTGAGCCGGATCTCGGCATGCCAGCGCATGAATTCTCGCGACTGGGCCTCCACGTCCCGGAATTCGATGTCGGCGCCCCGGACCGGGCCCTTCGTAACGAGAGCCAGCGGGCTGGCTGTCGCGAGGAGGAGGAAGTGCCGTCTGCGGAGTCCCATGCCATCAGAATAGCCGAGCAGCCAGGCGGCTGGTTGCGCCTGCCGGGATACCGGCGCCAAGGCCGGGAGAGTTGCAGACGGCATCCGGGCCCGTCGGAGCCGTGCCAGGCCGGCACGGGCGGGGCGCGGCTAGTCGAGGCGCCGGATTCTGAGATTGCGGAAACGGACCTCGCTGTTGTGGTCCTGCAGCACAATCCGGCCCCTTTGCGCTTGGCCGAAGCCGGCCTTTCTTCCAGCAGCCTCCGCGCGTTTGGAGAAGTCCGGGCCCGCCGCGTCGTAATCGACGACCTTGCGGCCGTTCAGCCAGTGCTCCACCCTGCTGCCACGCGCGACGATGCGAAGCGAGTTCCACAGCCCGGGCGGCCTGGCAGCGTCCGCGGACGGAGCGAATAGCCCGTAGGCGGCGCCGGCGCGGCGTTTCGGGTCCGATTGCGATGCATCTCGCGCGTTGTCGGCGAGCTGGTACTCGACTGCCGAGGCGGCAGGGTTCCCGCTGCCCTGCACGCGGTAGAAGACGCCGCTGTTGCCCAGTGCGCCGACCCTCCACTCCAGGCGTAGGTCGAAGTCTCCGAACTCGCTCTCCGAGACGAGGTTGCCTGGCCTGCCCTTGACCGCGAGGACCTGCCCCTCCACCAGCCAAGCTCCCGTTGCGTTCTTCCGGGGCTCGACATGCCAGCCATTGAGCGTGGAGCCGTCGAACAGGTCCGTGAAGCCGCCTTGGCCCGCGGCGGATCCCGCGACAAGCAGAAGCGCCAGGATGATCTGGGCCATTGCTCCTTCATCTTCCCCCATTCCGAGGGACGGACCGGCCCTCGATTCCCGCGTTGCAGGGGGTATGCGGCGTTTGAGCTCAATACGTTCCGTCAATCGCGGCTGAGCACTGCGACTGGCCGTTGTGAGTCTGTGGTCCGTGGCGATCAACCTTGGGAATGGAAGCGCCGACTTGAGCGGATGCGACGTAGCTGGCAGGGCAAGTGCCAATCCGTGGACACGTGCCGTCAGACCGGTCGGGCGACAGACTCTGCGCCTCCAGTTGCAGCCGGCTGGGACGGCGGCTGGGGATGGGACTCTCGCGCGGCCGCGCCGTTAATCGGCGAGATTCCTGTAAAAGAGGCTGGCTTGCTCGTAGATCGAGAGCACTGCGTTCCGCTCGGAATCACTCGCAAAGCGGTCGGTCTCGGTCCTCGATTGCTCGATCAGCTCGTCCATCCATTCGACGAAGAACTGCGCATCGGTGCGGGCATCCCACGAGCCGTTGTCTAGGTAGACCGGCTTGGAGTGCGCCATGCGGATCGTCGAATCCGACCCGGCGAAGCACCGGACAGCCAGCCAGGTGTGCTGGCTGCCGTCTACAGTGACCCGGGTATGGAAGGCGGAGTTGCCGCCGGGAACCGGGATCCGGTGCACGATTCTCCCGTTGGCGATCACTTCAACCCTGTCGAGGGAGTCGCGCGAGCGGGCGTCGATCTGGACCTCCACGCCACCGTTCGGGCCAGCGACCGTCTCGACGAACAGCATCGGGCCGTTCGTCACGAACGAAGCGTTCTCGCGGTACGCTTCATACCAGCTCTCGACGGTGAACGGCTTCTCCATCCGTACGTAGATCCGGTTGTATCCGACCGGATTGGACAGGACGCCGCTGGCCGAACCTGCTGAGGGGGGAAGGCGGAAGCCCAGGTTCAGGAATCGGTAGTACAAGCTCAGCGAAGCCTCGACGAAACCTTCCCATCCCGGAAATCCCTCCCGGTCGCGCGGCCGCCCCCAGGCCTCGCTGTCGTTGATTCCGTACTGGTTGAAGTGATTGTGCAGCACGCCGAGGGAGTCGGGCGCCGACAGCGCCATCACCACGGGCACTTCCCACCAGAACGGTTTCTCGGAATCGAACCACGGGAATCCACCCGCCTCCGTTCGCTGCCGCTTGGCCTCACGGATGAACCTCAGTCCGGCCGGATACCATCGGCCGTCTACGGCGAGGCCGAGTTTCTCGCGCAGCCCGTGAAGCATCCATGCCCCGCCGCCCCGCTCGTCCTCGGCGTTGAGGACGGTGATCACGTGACGAGAGTCAATCCCGACATCCTGGCGGCCGGGGAATTCCTTGCCTTCCCAAAGATCCCGCTTGTTCCACATCGTGAAGACCACGCCCAGATTGAGATCCTCTGCGAGCACCAGCTTCGCGGCGTCTTCGGGCGGACGGTGGATGTGGAAGTCGGCAGACCACCAGCCCAGGTCGTGCATGCGGATCCAGGGAGCCATGCGCACGGTGACATCGGTTGGCTGGTCGTCGGAGACGGTGATGCTCCTCTCCAGGCGTGGGTATTCGGGTCCCCGTTCCGCGACCACCGTGTAGGGGCCGGCTGGCAACTCCACAGTGGTACGGCCCTCGGCCACGAAGCTGCCTAGGTACCATGGACCGCCGCCGGGGCGGTTGCGGGCGGTACGGTCCCGGAGCGCATCGGGAGGCTGATGCAACCGGCCGTCGTCGCCGCGAATCTCGAGCCTCGCCCAGACGGGCTCCCCGTCCTGCCCGACCGCGTTGACGCGCAATTCCGCAGCCGACGCGCCGGCCGCTCCGAGAAGCGCGGCGACCAGCGCCGGCACGCGCAGAATCGAAGAGAAGCAGCGCATCAGGAACGCGGACATCATACCGCCCGCGTTGCTGCCACCCGACGGCGGGTACAGAACAGGCACGGCAGTCGCCCGTCGCCCAAGGGGCGCCCCCTTGCGGCTGACGTGCCTCGCGCCATGACGGAGACGGGACGCGAACCGTGACAGGGCTATGCTCGTTGGAATGGAGGATCTAGAAGCATGAACTCGAATCAGCGGCGCGTCGCATTGGTCACGGGTGCCGGGAGCGGGGTTGGCCGCAGCAGCGCAGTCACCCTTGCTGCCGACGGGTATTGCGTGGCGCTCCTCGGCAGGCGGAAGCCCGCGCTCGAGGAGACCGCCAACCTCACGCAAGCCCCGGAACGCTGCTTGGTTCTGCCGACTGACGTGACGGACGAGAAAGCGGTTGCCGACGCCTTCCGCCAAACCGTGGAGGGTTTCGGGCGGCTGGATGTCCTGTTCAACAACGCTGGCGGCAACGTGCCTGCCGTGCCTCTTGAGGATCTCTCCCTAGCGGACTGGCAGAGCGTCGTGGACGTCAACCTGACCGGCGCGTTCCTCTGCGCGCGCGAAGCCCTCCGGATCATGAAGGGGCAGGTGCCTCGCGGAGGCCGGATCATCAATAACGGCTCCGTGTCGGCCCAGACGCCGCGGCCGTTCTCCGCGCCGTACACCGCCACAAAGCACGCGGTGACGGGCCTTACCAAGTCCGTGGCCCTGGATGGCCGTGCAAGTGATGTAGCGTGCGGGCAGATCGACATCGGGAACGCCGCGACACCCATGACGGCCAGGATGGCCGAGGGGGTCTTGCAGGCCGACCTTTCCGTTGCTCCGGAACCGAGAATGGACCCGGACCACGTCGCCCGGGCGGTCCTGTACATGGCCAACCTGCCTCTCGACACGAATGTGCTGACGATGACCGTGATGGCCACGAAGATGCCGCTTGTCGGGCGCGGATGATCGCGGATTCCGGCCGATTGACGCCGGGGCCGCTGTGAGACAATCGCGGCTTGAGGTCCGTCGCGCTCTGCGTCCTTCTGGTCGCGGCCTGCCTGCTGGCTGCTACCAGCTTCAAGGATCCGAATCCGCCCGCGTCCCCGGATGTGGAGCCGCTGCCGGCGGCCGAACCCCGCAAGCATCCGGGGGTGACATTCCATGCCGCAGCGAAGCCGTTGCAGCCGCGAGCTACCACGCAGGACTGGCCGGCATTCCTCGGATCTCGGGGCGAGCCCGTCTCCGATGAGACGGGCCTGCTAGAGAAATTCGGCCCGTCAGGCCCGCCCCTCGTTTGGGAGCTAGCGAAGGGCACCGGGTACAGCTCGCCCTCGATCCAGGGCGATTACCTGGTCTACATGCACCGCAGGGATTCGAGCGTGATCGTAGAGTGCCTGCGGCCCGAGACCGGCGAGAGCTACTGGACGTTCGAGTATCCAACTGATTTCGAGGACCGCTACGGTTACAACAACGGACCGCGGGCCACCCCAGTCATCGACGGGGAGAATGTCTACCTCTACGGGGCCCAAGGCAAGCTGCACTGCCTTCGCCTGAGGACTGGGCAGCTCGTCTGGAAGCGCGACATCGCGCGCGAGTTCGGGGTGCAGCAGGACTTCTTCGGAACGGCCTCGAACCCCGTAGTCGACGGTGACGCGCTCATCCTGAACGTGGGGGCGCCACGAGGTCCGGCCGTTGCGGCGTTCGACAAGCTGACAGGGCGGATGCTCTGGGGCGCTGGGGACCAGTGGGGCCCGAGCTATGCCACGCCAGTCGTGCGCGAGGTGCAGGGCAGGCGCCGCGTGTTCGTCCTGGCGGGCGGGGAGAGCAGGCCCCCGTCGGGCGGGCTGCTGGCCATAGACCCGGCCGACGGCAGCCTGGAGTTCCGGTTCCCGTGGCGGAGCCGCAGCTACGAGTCGGTCAACGCCTCCTGCCCGGTCGTCGTGAACGACACGGTGCTGGTGTCGGCCACCTACCGGACGGGCGCTGCACTGCTCCGGCTCAGGAGCGAAGAGGGCTTCGAGAAGCTCTGGGAGAACTCCGACTTCGACCTGCACTGGACTACAGCCGTATACGAGGGAGGCCATTTCTACGCCTTCTCGGGGCGCAACGAGCCCGATGCGATGCTCACGTGCGTCCGTGCTTCGGACGGCGAGACGGTCTGGCGCGAAGCCCTCGAGTGGAAGGAGTCAGTCCGCGTGCAGGGCGAAGTGCGGACCATCTACGGCAGCCCGTACCGGGGCAATCTCCTGAAGGTCGACGGCAGGTTCCTGGCGCTCGGAGAGCATGGTCACCTGCTGTGGCTGGACCTGTCCCCTTCCGGTGCGAGGATCCTCGATCGCACAAGGCTGTTCCTGGCAAGGGAGACGTGGAGCCCTCCGGTGATCAGCCGCGGCCTGCTGTATGTCAGCCAGAACTCGCGGTCTATTGATCCACCAGCGGCGCCGCGCCTGCTGTGCTACGACCTGCGGGCGCCGTAGACGGCTGGCCGCGGCCGTGCCATGGCTCTCCGATCATGGGGCAGCACGCGGCAGGACTTCCAGCAGGACCGCCGAGCGGTCCAGGAACACCCGGCGCAGCCCCCAGTCGTCCGCCTCCGTCGCGATGATCCGGGACTCGGGATAGTACGGGTCTTCCGGATCGATGCTCACCACCACGTACCGAATACGGTGCTTGCGGATCAGCTCGGCAGCCGCCTCCCGCGCGGCGGTCAGGGATACGGGCCGGTCCAGCGCGTCCACTCGGCCGGGCCGGATGTCGCTCCAGTCGCCGCCCGGGCCAAGTCCCCTGATTCGGATGCCGGACTGCGATCGGGATCCGGGACCCGGATACACCAGCTCGACGCCGTCCAAGGTCACTTCGCTGCCGAAGCGCGCCTCGACGAACATGCCTGCGGCCGGGGGCTCCCGCGAGTTCCAGACCGAGAAGACATCGCCGTCGAAGGCCCGCCCGGCATGCCAAGGGTGCGGGAATCCATCTGCGATCGTCTCCGCCGGCAGCGTGACTGGTGCCCCTTCTCGCAGGAGCTGCACCTCCGAGACTCTCCATGTCCTCGTTCGGGGCGGGCTCCGCTGCTCGATCCGGACGCCTCGCACCGCGCGGGGCTCCCAGGACGCCCGCAGGAGGCGTTCCGGACCCCGTCCGGGCCCGGTCGACTCCAGCAGGCGGTCGGCGAGGTCCTGATTCTCGAGCCCTTGGAAGGAAACCAGCAGTTCCGCCTGGAAGTAAGCCTCGGGAAGGTTGAAGAGGCTCAGGACCCGCGTGTTGCGATCCGCGATCTGATCGAGCCTGTCCGCGAGTAGAAAATGCTTCACGTGGCGAGCCAGATGCCACTTCTGGGGCTCGAGGCGCAGGGCCGCCCGCCAGGGCAGGCCGACGACGGTCCAGACGTCCGGGTGATACCAGAATGCGCGCCTCGGCGGCCAGGACGTGACGCACTGGATGGTGAGCAGGGCAGCCAATAGCTGCATCCGCAACAGGCGTGGCGCGGACTCGATCGCGAGGCCCAGCGCGAAGGCGCCGAACAGCACGCTGGGGATCAGGAATCGGGCGCCGGCATTGGACAGCCATGGCAGAGCGCAGAGGAACGAAGCCCCCAGCAGGGCCCGCCCGAAGGGCCTTCGCAGCGCCAGCAGGGCGATCGGTGCCACCAGCAGCAGCCACCCAAGGGACCCGGCGTAGCGCTCGCCGATCACGAGGTCGAATGGAGCCGCGGCGAACTGCTCCCAGCGGTCCAGCGGCCCCTCCCTGTACGACTTCATCGCGAACGTGTAGGCCTGCTCCCATTCGATGCTGACGAACGGGTTCCGGAACCATGCATTGAAGAAGGGAGCCAGCGGATTGCCGGTGAAGGCTAGGTTCTTTGCCATCCACGGCAAGCCCACCGCCGCTGCTGCGACCCCCGGGATCACCAGGGCCCTCAGTGCGGGCCAAGCTCTCCGCGTGCTCGCGAGCGTTACTAGGGCCGCTGCGGCTGCTCCCGCTACGGCCACGATTCCCGTGTACTTGACGGCATACGAGAACCCGATCAGCAGCCCGAGAATCCCAAGCCATTCCACGGTCCTGTGCCGCCACCACAGCGCGACGGCGTAGAACACCATCAGCAAGGCGAACGCGAGAGCGCAGTCGACGTAGGCCGAGGTGGCATCCGGAATCACCACCGGGCAGGTGAAGAACACGACGGTTGCGAAGACGCCGGCCGCCTGCGCGTGGAACCTCCGGGCGAGGCACAGGATCGCGCCGCATGAGGCTGCCAGGAACGAGAAGTGCACCAGCTTGGCGGCAGACTCCCTCCCGACGGCGTACGCGAACAGGTAGAGCATCTCCGCGCCCTGCGAGAGCTGGGCGTAGACGTTGGTCGTGATCGGCACGAATCCGTGGTCGCGGTAGTACCTGTGGACCAGCCCTAGGTGGTATCCCATTGCGTCCCAGCGCGTCTCCGGCGCCAGCGTGTGCACGGCGTAGATTCCTCCGTAAAGCGCAGCGGGTACCGCCACCAGGAGCCCCAGAGTGCGGCCGAGAGGGGCGTGGGGCGTGGACAGGCCCGGCCATGTCCAGCGGCCCCAGCGGAACCAGCAAGCCGCGACAGCGGCGGCTGTCGCGGCAATGGTGGCGTCAAACACCCAGCGGGCGGCGCACAGCGCGAACATCAAGGTGCTCAGCAGCGCAGACCCGACCGCGAAAGCGAAGACCCATCCCTCTGCGACCGTGAGTTGTCCGCGTAGCGAAGGAATTCTGGCCAGCGCCGTGCGACCCAGCAGAGTAGCGACAAGGACCGTCAGGGCACCGCCCGCGACCACGCTCGCCAGCTCGCTCAGCGCTTGGGGAATCGAGGCGTCCATCTCGATGCAGCTTGGTCCTTGCCGCCTCTAGCCTATTGCCGCCGCAGCGGCTTGAGACAGTACTTTGCGATGCACCACAGCGCCCATATCCCGTCCCGCGGCCGGATCTTCTTGCCCTCCGCGTACGTCCGGCCGTGATAGGAGATGCCCACTTCGTATACCCTCGCGCCGGCCTTGGCGATCTTGGATGTGATTTCCGGCTCGAACCCGAAGCGATCCTCCTCCAGGACCAGAGACTGGAGGAGGTCCCGCCGGAAAACCTTGTAGCACGATTCCATGTCAGTCAGATTGAGGTCGGTTGCCAAGTTCGAGAGCATCGTCAACAGCTTGTTGCCGAGGTAGTGCCGGTAGTACAGCACGCGGTGCTCGCTCGCCGTCAGGAACCGGGATCCGTACACAGCGTCCGCCTTGCCTTCAAGAAGAGGGTTCAGCAGCTTGGGGTAGTCCGCCGGGTCATATTCCAGATCCGCGTCCTGCACAATGACGAAGTCCCCGGTCGCGCTGGCGAAACCCGTTCTCAGGGCGCGGCCCTTGCCAAGGTTCCGCTCGTGACGGAGGGCGGATACGTTGTCCGCCTCGCCCGCGAGCCGTTGCGCTACCTCTGCCGAGCCGTCGGTGGAAGCGTCGTCGACGATCAGGATCTCCTTCTCGATCCCGACAGCCTGAACGCGGCGGACGACCTGGCCCAGCGTGTCCACCTCGTTGTAGACGGGAATTACTACCGAGAGTGTTGGCTGCACGAGGAATCGCTCTACGGCACTACTGACTTTAGCGACCCGCAGCGTCCCGGAGCCGGGGCCGCGCCTTCCAAGGCACTCCTTCGCTCAGTCCAGGGCCGTCCGTACATCCGGCGGGACCGAGCGCCTCGAGCGGAATCTCCTCGTCTCCCCTGCGAGCGAGCGCGGAGAATCAGTCACCCGAATCGAGGCGGCGCTGCCGCGATCGGGTGGGGTGCTGGACCGCAGGTCGCTCCCCGCAGGGCCGGAAGACAGGCATTCTATACTTGTTTGCATTGCCGGATCCCCGACAGCCTGCCGGCGCAGTGCCCGGCGTGGTCTATCTCGTGGGGGCCGGGCCCGGCGATCCCGATCTTCTTACGCTCCGCGCCTGCGAGCTCCTGCAAGGCGCGGACCTGATCCTCTACGACAACCTGACGTCGCTTGACGTGCTAGCACTGGCGCGCCCGGGTTGCGAGCGGCGTTACGTTGGCAAGAAGCGGGCCGAGCGCACGATCACCCAGTCCGAGATCAATGCCTCCTTGGTTGCCGCGGCCCGGGAAGGGAAGGCGGTTGTCCGACTCAAGGGCGGGGATCCATACATTTTCGGACGGGGGGGCGAGGAGGCCCAGCAGCTAGTCGAGGCAGGTGTTCCGTTCGAAGTCGTGCCTGGAGTGACGTCCGCCCTGGGCGCTGCCGCCTATGCCGGCATGCCTCTCACGCACCGGGACCACACGCAGTCCGTCACGATGCTGACCGGGCACGATGTGGACCGTATCGACTGGAATCGGCTCGCCGGACGGCAGACGCTGGTCATATTCATGGGACTCATGTCCTTGGGGAAGATCTCGGCGCGCCTCGTCGGAGCGGGCCTGGACGGCGGCACGCCCGCCGCTGCGGTCCGCTGGGTGACCAGGGGTGACCAGAAGGTCGTGGTCTCAACCCTCGAGGGGCTGCCTGCGGCCGTCCAGCAGCAAGGGCTCAAGCCGCCCGCGCTGGTGGTGGTCGGGGAGATCGTCCGGTTGCGGGAGGAAATCGACTGGTTCGACAAGCTGCCTCTGCGCGGGGAGTCGGTCGCCGTCACCCGTGCATCCTCGCAGGCGGGCCCGTTGTGCCGGACTCTGCGGCGTTTGGGGGCCGAAGTCGTTTCGATACCCGCGATTGCATTCGAGCCGCCGACCGAGTGGGGTCCCGCGGATCGCGCGATTCGACACCTCCGTGACTACGACTGGATGATCTTCACCAGCGCCAATGGCGTCGACTCGTTCGTCCGGCGGCTCGACAGTTCGCCACGGGACCTGCGCGACCTGCCGCCGAGGATTTGCGCGATCGGCCCGGCCACGGCGGAACGGCTGCAGTCGCTCCACCTGAGAGTCGACCTGGTGCCCGAGGACTACATTGCCGAGGGGCTCGTCGAAGCGATCCGGGGCGCGTCACTCCGCGGGGCCCGCGTCCTTGTGCCTAGGGCCGAGCAGGCCCGGGAGGTGCTTCCAACGGAACTGGCGCGGATGGGCGCGGAGGTTGACGTCGTCCCCGTGTATCGCACGGTGCTACCGACGGAGTCCCGCGAACTCGCCGCAATCCACTGGAGCTCCGCCGGCGTTCCGGCCTGGATCACCGCCGCGAGCTCTTCCACGGTCCGCAACCTATCGCAGCTCGTGCCGCTAGCCCTGCTAAGACGGTCCAAGCTCGCCACGATCGGACCGGTCACCTCGGCAACTGCCCGGCAGATCGGGCTCGCAGTGTCGGCCGAGGCATCGTCGTACACGACGGAGGGACTGGTTGCTGCGCTGCTGGCGGCGGTCCGTTCGAGTAACCTAGCGGGCATGGGGCAATAATGGAAGGGGAAGCTTGAAATGCGGTACCTGCAAGCGGGCGAGCGGCAGCTGGTGGCGCTCGACCCGGACAACGACACGCTCCGGCAGCTGGTCAATCAAGCAGGGTACTCGTGCAACATCGTCGCCGAGCGCAGGCGCATCAGCCTTGAGGTGTTGGCCCAGGAATCGGTCGGCCCCTTGCTCCTCTTCGATGCAAGCGATCCTGCGAACGTCGGTTGGTTCTCGCGCTGCCAGTTCTACGTGGACTCGACATCGGGAGTCGTCCTCCAGACGCCGCTGGTCCTCTCCAACTGCTTCGATGGCGAGGAATTGCAGCGCGACCGGCTGCGCATCTCGGTTTCGACGGAACTGCCTGCCGAGTACCGAATGCCGGGCAAGCGCGCCATGACCGAGCAGGTCGTCTACGCGCTGATCTACAACCTGCTCACTGCGCTGAAGGAAACCGGCGTGGCCCTGTGCGGATCTTCGGGCCTCCTGCCACTGGCGGGGAAGACGGGCAGACGCTGACCTACCACGGCCACCAGCTGGCTAGCTGCCGTTCCAACTCCCTGCGCGTCGACGCGTGGCTAGGGGCGGTCGCCAGATTCCTCCGTTCGGCGGGGGCTTTTTCGGCCAGCCGGTAGAGTTCGGGCGGCTCGGTCTCGTTGAGGATGAGCTTCCACTCCTGAGTCCGCACCATCTTGGTGCGGTGCATCGCACGCATCGTGGGGCTCAGGACTCGGGTGTGCCGGGGCTTGGCTTCCTCCTCGTCGGGAGCGAGATCGGGCGGAAGCACGTCAGCGGCCAGATCGCCATAGGCAGCCGAGGTGAAGATCCGGTCGGCGCCCTGCTCCCCTCGCAGCAATGTGCCGGCCAGTGACGTGCCGGTGGCTCCTTCAGGGGGCTCGCCGCCAGTGATCTCGGCGAGTGTCGGGAAGAGATCCGCCGAGGTCGTCAGCGCGTCCGTACGCATCCCCGGCGCAATGCGCCCGGGTGACCACCACAGCAGCGGCACGTGCAGCAGCGAGTCGTACAGGAACATTCCCTTCCGGACCATGCCGTAGTCCCCCATGAAGTCGCCGTGGTCCGCGGTGACGACGACGACAGTGCTCTCGGCCAGGCCGCGATCCTCGAGCGCCCGCAGGAGCCGCCCCACCGGACGGTCCACGCCCCATTCGATCTGGGCGTAGTAGTACCGCATCGTCTCGGTCAGGTCCTCGCGGTCCAGCTCCGGGAAGCCCATGGCACGCGAGTAGCGCTCGAACCGGGCGCCGAGCGCCGCGGGGTCGATTCGTTCCGGCAGCACCATGTCGCTCGAGTTGTAGCGCGCGACGTACCGCGACGGGGCCATGTACGGAGGGTGGGGATCGAAGTAGCTGACATGGAGGAAGAACGGATCGCTCCCGACCCTGTCGAGGAATCCGATCGCCGACTCCGTGTTGACATGCGGGAAGCAGTCCTCCTCGGGCCAGTACACCGAGGAATGCCAATGGGGCGGAACGTAGCCGTTGTAGGCGCGGAACGGCTCGCGGCTGCGGATGTCTGTGTAGTCCATCCTGCCCATCGAGTCCCTGTCGTAGGTGTGATTCTTGCCGACCCATGCAGTCTGGTATCCGCGGCGGGAGAAGTGCTCCATCATGGAGTTCCCCCATGCCAGGCTGTCGCCGTCGTTGTTGGTCAGCGATCCGTGCTCGTGCGGATGCCGGCCGGAGAAACACGACTTGCGGCTCGGCACGCAGACCGGGCCGCTGGAGAAGCCCCTGCGAAAGACCGTCCCCTCGCGTGCCATCCGGTCCAGGCTGGGAGTCCGGACGTTCGCGTGCCCCAGCGATCCAATGCAGTCACCGCGCATCTGGTCCGCGGTCACGAACAGGACGTTCGTGGGAGCGTCTGCAGCCCTGCCTGCATGCAACGCCGCCGACCCGGCGGACAGGAGCGCGGACTTAGCGAACGAGCGGCGGGTCAGGCTCATGGCACGGTCAGTATGGCAGAGGGCCTGAGGTCGGCCGCTGCGGGCCTAGAATCAGAGGTTGCGGTGCCTGATTGCGATCGCCCTCGCCGTGACGGCGGCCAGCGCTGCCACCGACCCGGTCGAAGAGCTTGACCTGCGCCTGGCTCGGGGCGAGGCTACGCTTGGATTCCACCCCCAATGGGGATACCTGCCCTCACTGCTGGACGAGCTCGATGTGCCGCGCTCCTCGCAGCTGCTGGTCTTCTCCAAGACGAGCGCGCAGTTCCGGCTCATTTCCGCCAGGACGCCTCGCGCGATCTATTTCAACGACGAAATCTATGTCGGATGGGTGCCCGGCGGACGCTTCCTGGAGGTCTCGACCGCCGTCCCCGGGGGCACGGCAGCCTTCTACACCCTCGCCCAGGAGCCTGCCGAGCGCCCTCGGCTCGTCCGCGACAACGGAGCGTGCCTGCAGTGCCACGAGAGCAGGCGAACGCTCGGCGTCCCCGGCCACCTCACCCGCTCGGTTTTCCCGGCACCGGACGGGCTGCCCCACTTCGCTCACGGAACGGTGGACGTGGACCACGCGACGCCGGTCGATGCCCGGTGGGGCGGCTGGTTCGTCACCGGGAGGATTCCAATGCGGCACAGGGGCAACGCTGTCGGGCCGGCCGGAATGCTTGGTGCGTTCGAAGCAGGTCGGCTCGGCCGCCGGCCTTCCGAGTTCTTCGATCCGGACCGCTATCTGACGCCGCACAGCGACGTCGTGGCTCACCTCGTGCTCGCGCATCAGACCCGCGTCCACAACGCGATCGCGAAGGCCGGGGTCGAGGCTCGCAGGGCGCTGGCATACCAGCAAGAGATGACGCAGTTGTTCGGAGCGCCCTCCGAGTCCCTGCTGGCGTCCGTGAAGCGCCGCATCGAGAGGCCCGCGGAACAGTTGGTCCGGGATCTCTTGCTGCTCGACGAGGCCCAGCTCGGCGGGCCGGTGCGAGGCGATTCGGGCTTCGCCGCCGAGTTCCAAGCGAGGGACGCCGCTGCCGGGGTCCGTCCGTCGCTGAGGGAACTCGATCTGGATTCGCGGCTGTTCCGTTTCCGCTGCAGCTTCCTGATCCAGTCCCGTGCGTACGAGGAGCTGCCGGATCGCGTCCGGCGCTACGTGGAGGAGCGGATCCTGGCGATCCTCGATGGCCGCGGGAGTTCCGGTGTCTCCGCGCACATGGCGGCTTCCGAGCGGGCGGTCCTTCGCGAGGTGCTGTCAAGCCGCGTGACCGGACGCTAGGCGGCCATTGCCGCTTCAGCTGGCCAGCACGAGCCGGTCAACAGCGACGCGCACGGCAACGACTCGCACGGGAAGCATCCGCGGCGAAAGCTAGGTGCCCGGCAGCGTGGGATCGAGTTCAGGTCAGGCTCGCGGGACTCGTTCCTGTCTGCGGTACGGATTGTAAAGGACCACATAATGGGAAAATGGCAGGGTGTGGCCCACCCGGCCGCGCCCGAGCGGCATGCAGACCCGGTCCGATCGCATCCGCCTCCTCAAGGAGGCGCTCGATGAACGCATCCTCATTCTTGACGGTGCGATGGGAACCGCCATCCAGGACGCCGAGCTCACTGCCGCGGACTTCGGCGCCCCGGGACTGGAGGGCTGCAACGAGCAGTTGGTCCTGACCCGGCCGGATCTCATTCGCGGCATCCACGAAGCGTACTGCGAGGCCGGGGCCGACATCATCGAGACCAACACCTTCGGCGCGATGGACTTCGTTCTGGCCGAGTACGGCCTCCAGGATCGGGTGGCGCAAATCAATTCGGAAGCCGGACGGCTGGCCCGCGAGGCGGCGGACGCTCACTCGTCGCCGGGCCGACCAGTCTTCGTGGCCGGGGCCATGGGCCCGTCCACGAAGTCAATTTCCGTGACCGGCGGCGTCACTTACGACCAGCTGGTGTCCACCTATCGCGAGCAAGCCCTAGCGCTCGCGGACCATGCCGACCTGCTCATTCTCGAGACCTGCCAGGACACCCGTAATGTCAAGGCCGCCCTGCTTGGCGTCGAGGAGGCGCTCCGCGAGTTCGGCCTGCGCCTGCCTGTGATCGTGTCCGGCACGATCGAGCCGATGGGAACGATGCTGGCCGGCCAGAACGTGGAGGCCCTGGTCGTCTCCTTGGAGCACATCGACGCCCTAGGCATCGGCTTGAACTGCGCAACCGGCCCGGAATTCATGACGGACCACTTGCGCACGATGCACGAGACGGCCCTGCCCATGGTGTCGTGCTATCCCAACGCGGGACTCCCTGACGAGGACGGAAAGTACGGGGAGACGCCGGAGTCGCTATCGGAGGCTCTGGAACGATTCGCCCGCAACGGCTGGCTGAACATTGTCGGGGGGTGTTGCGGGACCACGACCTCGCACATCCGAGCAATCGCGCAAATGGCCGCATCTTACGCCCCGCGCCGGCACGTGCCTGTCCGGCGGACCAAGTTCAGCGGAATCGACGTTGTCGAGGCTGCGGACGACAACCGACCGCTGCTGGTAGGGGAGCGGACGAACGTGGTGGGATCCCGGCGGTTCAAGCGATTGATCGCGCGGGAAGAGTACGAGAAGGCGTCCGAAATCGCGCGGGCTCAGGTCAAGGGAGGAGCCCAGATCATCGACGTCAATCTCGAGAACCCCGACCGTGACGAGCTTGCCGACATCGATGCCTTCTACAGTCTGCTCTCCCGCAAGGTGAAGGCCCCGATCATGATCGACTCGACCAGTCCCGAGGCTGTCGAGCGCGCGCTGACCTACTGCCAGGGCAAGTCGATCGTCAACTCCATCAACTTCGAGGACGGGGAGGAGCGGTTCGACCGGGTCGTGCCGCTCCTGCTACGGTACGGCGCGGCCGTGATCGTCGGGACGATCGACGAGGATCCCGAGCAGGCCCAGGCCGTCACTCGCGAGCGCAAGCTGGCGATCGCGGAGCGTGCCCACGCTCTCCTGGCGCAGCGCTGGGGCTTTCCGGAAGAGAACATCGTGTTCGACCCGCTCGTGTTCCCTTGCGGGACGGGTGACACGAACTATATCGGGAGCGCTGTCGAGACGATCGCTGCACTGCGGCTCATCAAGGAGCGAATGCCCAGGGCGAAGACCGTGCTCGGGATCAGCAATGTCAGCTTCGGGCTTCCCCCTGCCGCTCGCGAGGTCGTCAACGCGGTGTTTCTCCACCACGCCACCCGCGCTGGCTTGGATCTGGCGATTGTCAACACCGAGCGGCTGCACCGCTTCGCGGCGCTGTCCGACGAGGACAGGGAACTGGCGGAAGGGCTCCTCTACAACTACCCATGCGCCGATCTTCAGGCCCCCCGGGACTACCGCGATCAGGGATCGGAGGATCGCATAGCGCTCAACCAGTTGCATATCGCCCGCCTCACGGAGCGCTTCCGAGGTGCGATCGAGCGCAGTCGGAGCAACCTGGCGGAGCTGCCGCTCGACGAGCGCCTCGCCAGCTATATCGTCGAGGGAACGAAGGAAGGCCTGTTCAAGGACCTGGATCTGAAACTGGGCGAGGGAATGGCCCCGCTGGACATTGTGAACGGTCCCCTCATGGCCGGCATGAAAGAGGTCGGGCGGCTGTTTAACGACAACGAGCTCATCGTTGCCGAAGTGCTCCAGTCGGCGGAGTCGATGAAGGCGGCTGTCGATTACCTCGAGCCGCACATGGAGAAATCGGCGGATTCGAGCAAGGGCAAGGTCATTCTGGCGACCGTCAAGGGCGACGTTCACGACATCGGCAAGAACCTGGTCGACATCATCCTTTCGAACAACGGCTACGACGTCGTGAATCTCGGCATCAAGGTTCCGCCCGAGGTCCTTGTCCAGGCCAGCCGAGAGCACCGGCCCGATGCCATAGGCCTGTCGGGCCTGCTAGTGAAGAGCGCGCAGCAGATGGTCGTCACGGCCCAGGACCTCCGGGCCGCGGGAGTTGAGGTTCCCCTGCTCGTGGGCGGCGCGGCACTGAGCGCCAACTTCACCCGCAAGCGCATCGCGGCCGCTTACGGCCGCCTCACCTGCTATGCGAAGGACGCCATGAGCGGCTTGGCGCTGTTGGACCGCCTTTCGGAACCCGCCCAGCGGGAGGCCATGGAATTGGAGCACGCACCCGTATCGGACGATCCCCGTCCAAGCGCCGCTCCGTCGGCGGCTGAACAAGCGAGGCGCAGCACTCGGGCGCGGGCCTCCGTGCCCCCCTTGCGGTGCCCCTACCCGGGGCGGCAGAAGGTGGACGTTCCACAGCTCCGGGACCTGTGGCTGTACCTGAACCCTGCCATGCTGTACTCGCGCCACCTGGGCTTCCGCGGCAATTTCGAAAAGGCGCTTGCGTCCCGGGACGACAAGGCCATGTCCCTGAAGGCCGCTATGGACGAGGTAATGGTGGAGGCCGAGGGCTTCATGGCGGTCCGCGCCGTGTGGAGATTCCTGGAGGCGGAAGCGAGCGGGAACTCGATCCGGCTCTACGACCCGGTCGGCGGCGCGCTCCTGCACGAATTCACCTTCCCGCGTCAGCGCCGGGACGATGGCCTCAGCCTGGCCGACTACGTGGCTCAGCCGAACGGCTACCGTGACTCGCTGGCGCTGATGTGCGTCACGGCGGGGCAGGGAATCCGGGAGCGGGCAGCGACACTGAAAGGCGCCGGTGAGTACCTTAAGTCGCATGCGGTGCAAGCGCTTGCGATTGAGACGGCCGAGGCGTGCGCGGAATGGCTCCACCGCCGGATTCGGGAGGACTGGGGCTTCGCCGATCCTCAAGGGATGACGATGGCGGACCGGCTCCGATCCAAGTACCGGGGTCGCCGCTACAGCTTCGGCTACGCCGCCTGTCCGGACCTCGAGAACCAGCGGGCGCTGTTCGACATCCTGGGGCCGGAAGAGATCGGCGTGACGCTGACGGACGGTTGCATGATGGATCCCGAAGCCAGTGTCAGCGCGCTGGTCTTCCAGCATCCCGACTGCATCTACTTCGACGTCAATTCCTGAACGGCCACCTCAGCCCCTGAACCGTTTTCGAGCGTGCCGGGACCTGCCCGCCCTACGCTGGCGGAGGGTCCCAGATTGTCGCCCCGATGTAACGCTCGGGACCGGAAGCCTCGTCGGTGAAGTAGTAGACCGCCACCACCTTGCCGTCCGGCCGCTGGACGGCCCGCACGTAGCCGATGTCCCGGCTGGCCCCGTCGTCGCGCAGTGTGACGGGCTCGCTCCAGGTCCTGCCGCCATCGCTGCTCAGGGTGGCGCGAATGCTGAAGGGTTCGGCCCGGTACCCGTATACGACGCAGATCCGGCCATCCTGCAGCTGGATCATCGCCGGCGGGTTACCGACGCCCGTGTCCGCCACGGCATCGTTGAGATACTCCCAGCTCGATCCGTTGTCGGTCGACAGGTAGGTCCCGATCCACCGCCTCGATTCGTCCCGCATCCGCACCGTCACAAGGATGTCCGTCTCGGAGAGGCGCAGCGAGGCCGGCATGATCGAGAAGGCCTCGGGTTCGGGGCCGATCCATGCCACCCGTTCCCATGTCTTGCCGCCATCGGTGGTGCGGACGCAGAGCGGCCGGCCCTCCCGTCCGTTGGTCTTGGCAGCCGTGATGAACAGCGTGCAGGTATCCTTCCCGTCGACTATGTAATCGGTTCTCGGGGCGATTCCCGGAGCGTCGAAGTTGGGCAGCCGGAACGGCCCGTCCCACGTGCGGCCGCGGTCATACGAGTAGAACACCCGGCCGGTTCCCGCGTGAATGCTGTTGGTGCGCACGGTGAGCGCGAAGTCCGGATGGGTGAAATCGATTCCGCCTTCGCTCTCGCGCATCTCCGGTATCGTCACGCCCGGCCTGGTGACGCCGTGCAGGTAGCCCCCCTCGGTGATCAGGTAGCCGCTGGCTCCCGGGTCCTCGAGGGCCCAAGTCTCGCCGCCGTCCATGCTCCTCGCCAGCATGGGGATTTCCGGCTTCTCGCGATCGATGTGGTGGTTCAGGCCCTGCTCCTTGTAATGCCCCATCCCGAAGCCGACGAGGATCTCGTTGTCCCAGCTCCAGATACCGTGATTGGCGGGCCACCCGCCGAACATGCCCTCTTCGAAGTAGACCTTGACGTGGGGAGAGGGCTCCGCTGCCGCGGCCGACTCCTCCGCCGGTTCCGGTGTGTCCGCTGGCGCGCAGGCGAGCGTGCCGCCAATTGCGAGCAGGCATGCGGCCGCCTCGATTCTCCAAGTCATTCGATCCTCCGACTTTCCCTTTGGGTGCCTGCCGGCGTTTCGCTGCCAGGGCCTCGATGCTGCCCTGGCTGGAGCCAAGTCCACAGGCGATTGAATCATAGCGCAATGCGCTTCCGCTCCCGCGTGGGAACGGGGCCTCGCGGCAGACAGTTCAGGCTTCGGCGACGGACCCGGTGCGTGGGTCGCTCGTGTCCCTCATCCAGCGCACGAGTCTCTCATGCAGCCTGCGCCTGACGCTGCGGGCGGCTGGGTCGTCGATGAGATTACGGGTCTCGCCAGGGTCGTTCGCGAGATCGTAGAGCTGCGAGTCGCCGCGCGAATGGTAGCTGTACTTGAACTCGTGCGTCCGGATCAGTCTCTGGAAGTTCGCCCGGCTCTCCACATCCCAGTTGGAGCGGTCCCGCTCGGAAAACATGGGACGGTCAAGGTCTTCCCTGCCATCGATGAACGGCTTGAGGCTCCGCCCGCCCAGGCCATCCGGGACGGAGAGTCCGAGATAGTCGAGGATCGTAGGCGAGATGTCTGCCGTTCCGGCATGCGTCTTGACTGTCCTGCCCGCTGGGACCCTGCCGGGAAAGCGCACCACCAGCGGGACTCTCGTGGTCTCCTCGTACATCGAGTAGGTGCTCTTGCCGTACATTCTGTGGCCACCCTGCATGTCGCCGTGGTCGGACGTGAACACGACGAGCGTGTTGTCGGCCTCTCCCATCCTGTCCAGCTCGTCGAGGATGCGGCCGAGGTTGGCGTCCATCATCGACACCATGCCGTAGTAGACCCCCAGATACTCCCGCATCCCGTCTTCGCCAAGCAGCGTTCCGAAGCGCCAGGCTGCCGTTCTCCGCTCGACATCCAGCACCGAGTCTCGGTTGCTGGGGAGCGGGATGCGTTGACGATCATGGAGACTGTAGTACGGCTCGTTGATCGCCCAGAGAGCGTGAGGTGCGGGGAAGCTGACCGTGAGGAAGAACGGCTTGCCTGCCAGCTCGCCCAGCGTCTTGATGGTGCGGTCGGCGATCCATGCTTCCTCGGTTTGATCGACCGGGACGTCGGTGCGGCCGATCCAGCTGTTCGCGGGCCCCCTCTCGCCCTCGTATCTTGCGTTTGCCTGCTTGACTGCCTCAGTCGAGTAAATCGGCCTACCGACGCGATTGCGAGGGCCCTGCGGGGGCGGGGGCATTCCTTCTGCAATCGGGCGGAAGTAGTCCCGGTAGTTCAGTTCCGGATCCTCGGCATACGCTGCCACACGTGTCTTGTCTCCGAGGTGCCACTTGCCAAGCTGCCGGGCGACGTATCCTGCATCGATGAGTGCCTGCTCGGTCGTCGGCAGGTCGGGATTGAGGCCAGGGTCATTGCGGCGTAGGTTCCTGATGACTCCGTGCTGGTGAGGGAACATCCCTGTAATGAGGGAGGCGCGGGTAGGACTGCAGAATGGCGTCGGGCAGAGCGCGTTCTCGAACCGGGAACCTTGGCGCGCCAGCTTGTCTATGTTGGGCGTTTGAATGATGCCGTTGCCAGCACATCGTATCGCCCGGTGGTGGAGCTGATCCGATACCACGAGCAGAACATTGGGGCGTCGCTCCGTATCGGCGCTCAGCGATGTCGCCGCCGCGGCGAGGGTTGAAATGGCAGATCTGCGGGTTACTGATGGCATGGTCCTGCGGCGGCCCTGCAGTACGCCTGGAGTCTCCGCGTGACGACTGTCGGCAGCTGGCTCCCAGCCTAACGGACTATCACGATGCCTCGCTGGCTTCGCTCGTGGAGGCCTTTGCGTTCGCTGAGTAGGTCCCGAGTCGCAGGTCCCGTGGCTCGAGCCGCCATGGCCTGTTCCTGCCCGACTAGTCAGGGCGATCTAGTGCCGCCGGCCTAAGCCTCAGCGTTGGCCACGGCTCCAGATGGCCATTCGCCGTCGCTGATATACTGCGGCGGAGCGGATTCGTCGCTTGCGAGGCCGACGTGGACGAGGAGCGCACGATCGAGCAGCGAGCGGCCGTTGCCTGGCCGGCCGAGGTAGAGTATCCGGACTCGGACGGCTTGCCGATGGCGGAGAACACGGTCCAGTGCCGCGCCATCCGCGAGGCGATGGGGGCCTTGGAGCATCATTACAAGCCGGGACGGGAAGTGGGCATGGCCAGCGACCTGATGCTGTATTACCGGGAGGGGGACCCGGCAACGTATGTGGCGCCTGACGTGATGGTGTCGTTCGGCGTGCGGATGCTAGGGCTGCCGAACTACAAGTTGTGGGAAGTGGGCAAGCCTCCCGAGTTCGTGCTGGAAGTGAGCTCGCAGTCGTCGCGGGAGCTGGACCGCACGAAGAAGGTGGAGCTGTACGCGGGGCTGGGAGTGCGGGAGTACTTCGTGTTCGACCCGGGGGATCCGGAGGACGTCCTCGACGGGAAGGACGGGAGGCTAGTGGGCTACCGGCTGTGGGGTCGTAAGTACGTCGAGAGCGGCGAGAGCAGCGAGCGGGGTCGGGAGCTGGAGAGCGAGGAGCTCGGGCTGCTGCTGCGGCCAGAGGACAAGCTCGTGCGATTCCGGGACCCAGCCACGGGTAAGGACCTGCCGCTGCACCAGGAGGAGACGGAGGGCCGCCTCGAGGCCGAGAAGCGCTTTGCCGAGGCCGAGGAGCGGCGGGCGGAGGCCGAGCGCAAACGGGACGAGCAGATGCGTGCCCGTCAGGAAGCCGAGCGGGAACGGGAGGAAGCAGAGCGAGGGCGGGAGGAAGAGCGAATGGCTCGACTGAGGCTCGAGGCGGAATTGGCCGCACTACGCGGCGGACCCAGCGGAACCACGGATTCGTGAGGGTCAGGAGTCCTTCCCGGCGCGTCACATAGGACGTGCATGCGAAGCCAGCGCCGAGACAAGAAATGCTTCCGACGCTGAAGCGGGCCGGGCGAAGCCGCCATTGCTGGAGTGGGGATGTATCACCTGGGCCAAAGATTGCCTCGAAGAACACTCAGGATTCGGCGATTTCCTCGATCCTGGGATCGTTGGTATCTCTCATCCAGCGGACAAGGCTGTCGTGGAGGTGCATCCGCCTACTGCGGACTGATCGCTCGGCAATGAGATTGCGGGTCTCGCCCGGGTCGTGCGCAAGGTCATACAACTGCGAGTCTCCTCGCGAGTGGTAGGCGTACTTCCATTCGTGAGTACGGACCAGCCTCTGGAAGTTGCGCGGACCTTCCGAGCCCCAGGCTGAGCGGTCGCGCTCTGCAAACATTGGCCGGTCGCGATCCTCTCTCTGGTCGATGAACGGCCTGAGGCTTCGGCCGCCCAGAGCATCCGGCACCCCGAGCCCCAGATAGTCCAGGATCGTCGGCGAAAGGTCGCACGTCCCGGCATGAGTCTTGACGGTCCTGCCGGCTGCAATCCGGCCCGGACATCGCAGCAGCAGAGGGACCCTAGTGGTCTCCTCGTACATTGAGTAACCGGTCTTGTCGTACATGCCGTGGCCGCCCAGCATGTCACCGTGATCGGACGTGAAGACCACCAACGTGTTGTCCGCCTCTCCCAAGCGCTCCAGCTCCTCGAGGATGCGCCCGAGATTGGCGTCCATCACCGACACCATTCCGTAGTAGACGCCCAGGTACTCCCGCATGCCGTCCTCGCCGAGGAGCTGGCCGAAGCGCCAAGCAGACGTGCTGCGATCGACGTCCCGTACCGAATGGCGGTTCGCGGGCAGCGGGATCCTCTGCCGATCGTGCAGGCTGTAGAACGGCTCGTTGATGACCCACAGCGCGTGGGGTGCCGGGAAGCTGACAGTCAGCAAGAACGGCTTGCCTGCCATTTCCCCCAAGGCCTTGACGCCCGGTCGGCGATCCAGGCCTCCTCGGTGTGCTCGACCGGGACGTCGGTTCGGCCGATCCACGTGTTCTTTGGACCCTTGCCGTCGTACTGGGCGTTGGTGGACTTGACGGCGTCGATCGGAAAGATCGGCCGTCCGACACGGCTCGACGGACCGTCGGGAGGCGCGGGCATCCCCTCTGCGACCGAGCGGAAGTACTGTCGGTAGTTCAGTTCCGGATCCTCGGCATACGCTGGCACACGTGTCTTGTCTCCGAGGTGCCACTTGCCAAGCTGCCGGGCGGCGTATCCTGCATCGATGAGTGCCTGCTCGGTCGTCGGCAGGTCGGGATTGAGGCCAGGCTCATTGCGGCGTAGGTTCCTGATGACTCCGTGCTGGTGGGGGAACATCCCTGTCATGAGGGAGGCGCGGGTAGGACTGCAGAATGGCGTCGGGCAGAGCGCGTTCTCGAACCGGGAACCTTGGCGCGCCAGCTTGTCAATGTTGGGTGTTTGAATGATGCCGTTGCCAGCGCATCGTATCGCCCGGTGGTGGAGCTGATCCGATACCACCAGCAGAACATTGGGGCGTCGCTCCGTATCGGCGCCAAGCGATGTCGCCGCGGCGAGGGTTGAAACGGCAGATCTACGAGTCACTGCTGCCATGGTCCTGCAGCCGCCCTGCGGGACGCCTGGAGTCTCCGTGAGACGACTCTCGGCAGCTGGCTCCCAGCCTAACGGACTATCACGATGCCTCGCTGGGTTCGCCCGTGGAGGCCTTTGCGTTCGCTGAGTAGGTCCCGAGTCGCAGGTCCCGTGGCTCGAGCCGCCATGGCCTGTTCCTGCCCGACTAGTCAGGGCGATCTAGTGCCGCCGGTCTAAGCCTCAGCGTTGGCCACGGCTCCAGATGGCCGTTCGCCATCGCTGATATACTGCGGCGGAGCGGATTCGTCGCTTGCGAGGCCGACGTGGACGAGGAGCGCACGATCGAGCAGCGCCCGGCCGTTGCCTGGCCGGCCGAGGTCGAGTATCCGGACTCGGACGGCTTGCCGATGGCGGAGAACACGGTCCAGTGCCGCGCCATCCGCGAGGCGATGGGGGCCTTGGAGAATCATTACAAGCCGGGCCGGGAAGTGGGCATCGCCAGCGACCTGCTGCTGTACTACCGGCAGGGAGACCCGGCAATCTCGGTGGCGCCGGACCTGATGGTGTCGTTCGGAGTGCGGATGCTGGGTCTGCCGAGCTACAAGCTGTGGGAAATCGGCAAGCCTCCCGAGTTCGTGCTGGAAGTGAGCTCGCAGTCGTCGCGGGAGCTGGACCGCACGAAGAAGGTGGAACTGTACGCGGGGCTGGGAGTGCGGGAGTACTTCGTGTTCGACCCGGGGGACCCGGAGGACGTGGGCGACAGGCAGGACGGGAAGCTGTCCGGCTACCGGCTGTGGGGTAGCAAGTACGTGGAGAGCGGCGAGAGCACTGAGCGGGGCCGGGAGCTCGAGAGCGAGGAGCTCGGGCTGCTGCTGCGGCCGGAGGGCAAGCTCGTGCGATTCCGGGACCCAGTCACGGGCAAGGACCTGCCGCTGCACCAGGAAGAGACGGAGGGCCGCATCGAAGCCGAGGAGCGACAGGCGGAGGCCGAGCGCGAGCGTGACACGCAGATGCATGGCCGACGCGAAGCCGAGAAGCGCTCTGCCGAGGCCGAGAAGCGCTTTGCCGAGTCCGAGGAGCGGCGGGCGGAGGCCGAGCGCGAACGGGACGAGCAGATGCGTGCCCGTCAGGAAGCAGAGCGAGGGCGGGAGGAAGAGCGATTGGCTCGACTGAGGCTCGAGGCGGAATTGGCCGCACTACGCGGCGGACCCAGCGGAACCACAGATTCGTGAGGGTCAGAAGTCCTTCCCGGCGCGTCACATAGGACGTGCATGCGAAGCCAGCACCGAGACAAGAAATGCTTCCGACGCTGAAGCGGGCCGGGCGAAGCCGCCATTGCTGGAGTGGGGATGTATCACCTGGGCCCAAGATTGCCTCGAAGAACACTCAGGATTCGGCGATTTCCTCGATCCTGGGATCGTTGGTATCTCTCATCCAGCGGACAAGGCTGTCGTGGAGTTGCATCCGCCTACTGCGGACTGATCGCTCGGCAATGAGATTGCGGGTCTCGCCCGGGTCGTGCGCAAGGTCATACAACTGCGAGTCTCCTCGCGAGTGGTAGACGTACTTCCATTCGTGAGTACGGACCAGCCTCTGGAAGTTGCGCGGACCTTCCGAGCCCCAGGCTGAGCGGTCGCGCTCTGCAAACATTGGCCGGTCGAGATCCTCTCTCCCGTCGATGAACGGCCTGAGGCTTCGGCCGCCCAGAGCATCCGGCACCCCGAGCCCCAGATAGTCCAGGATCGTGGGCGAGAGGTCGCACGTCCCGGCATGAGTCTTGACGGTCCTGCCGGCTGCAATCCGGCCCGGACATCGCAGCAGCAGAGGGACCCTGGTGGTCTCCTCGTACATTGAGTAGCTGGTCTTGTCGTACATGCCGTGGCCGCCCAGCATGTCACCGTGATCGGAACTGAAGACCACCAACGTGTTGTCCGCCTCTCCCAAGTGCTCCAGCTCCTCGAGGATGCGCCCGAGATTGGCGTCCATCACCGACACCATGCCGTGGTAGACGCCCAGATACTCCCGCATGCCGTCCTCGCCGAGGAGCTGGCCGAAGCGCCAAGCAGACGTGCTGCGATCGACGTCCCGTACCGAATGGCGGTTTGCGGGCAGCGGGATCCTCTGCCGATCGTGCAGGCTGTAGAACGGCTCGTTGATGACCCACAGCGCGTGGGGTGCCGGGAAGCTGACAGTCAGCAAGAACGGCTTGCCCGCCATTTCCCCCAAGGGCTTGATCGCCCGGTCGGCGATCCACGCCTCCTCGGTGTGCTCTACCGGGACGTCGGTTCGGCCGATCCACGTGTTCTTTGGACCCTTGCCGTCGTACTGGCGTTGGTGGACTTGAAGGCGTCGATCGGAACGATCGGCCGTCCGACACGGCTCGTCGGACCGTCGGGAGGCGCGGGCATCCCCTCTGCGACCGAGCGGAAGGACTGTCGGTAGTTCAGTTCCGGATCCTCGGCATACGCTGCCACACGTGTCTTGTCTCCGAGGTGCCACTTGCCAAGCTGCCGGGCGACGTATCCTGCATCGATGAGTGCCTGCTCGGTAGTCGGCAGGTCGGGATTGAGGCCAGGGTCATTGCGGCGTAGGTTCCTGATGACTCCGTGCTGGTGAGGGAACATTCCTGTCCTGAGGGAGGCGCGGGTAGGGCTGCAGAATGGCGTCGGGCAGAGCGCGTTCTCGAACCGGGAACCTTGGCGCGACAGCCTGTCTAGGTTGGGTGTTTGAATGATGCCGTTGCCAGCGCATCGCAATGCCCGGTGGTGAAGCTGATCCGATACCACGACCAGAACATTGGGGCGTCGCTCCCTATCGGCGCCGAACGATGTCACCGCGCCGGCGAGGGTTGAAACGGCAGATCTACGAGTCACTGCTGCCATGGTCCTGCAGCCGCCCTGCGGGATGCCTGGAGTCTCCGTGAGACGACTCTCGGCAGCTGGCTCCCAGCCTAACGGGCTATCACGATGCCTCGCTGGCTTCGCCCGTGGAGGCCTTTGCGTTCGCTGAGTAGGTACCAAGTCGCAGGTCCCGTGGCTCGAGCCGCCATGGCCTGTTCCTGCCCGACTAGCCAGGGCGATCTAGTGCCGCCGGCCTAAGCCTCAGCGTTGGCCACGGCTCCAGATGGCCGTTCGCCGTCGCTGATATACTGCGACGGAGCGGATTCGTCGCTTGCGAGGCCGACGTGGACGAGGAGCGCACGATCGAGCAGCGCCCGGCCGTTGCCTGGCCGGCCGAGGTAGAGTATCCGGACTCGGACGGCTTGCCGATGGCGGAGAACACGGTCCAGTGCCGCGCCATCCGCGAGGCGATGGGGGCCTTGGAGCATCATTACAAGCCTGCCCGGGAGGTGGGCATCGCCAGCGACCTGCTGCTGTACTACCGGCAGGGGGACCCGGCAACCTCGGTGGCGCCGGACCTGATGGTGTCGTTTGACGTGCGGATGCTGGGGCTGCCGAGCTACAAGCTGTGGGAGGTGGGCA
The DNA here is from genome assembly GCA_965263255.1 of Bryobacterales bacterium. GTDB lineage: Bacteria > Acidobacteriota > Terriglobia > Bryobacterales > UBA6623 > VXMF01. Next base: position 1,749,115 of record CBDHHA010000008.1, on the reverse strand, counting down.
AGCCTCCCGAGTTCGTGCTGGAAGTGAGCTCGCAGTCTTCGCGGGAGCTGGACCGCACGAAGAAGGTGGAGCTGTACGCGGGGCTGGGAGTGCGGGAGTACTTCGTGTTCGACCCGGGGGACCCGGAGGACGTGGGCGACGGGCAGGACGGGAAGCTGTCGGGCTACCGGCTGTGGGGCCGCAAGTACGTGGAGAGCGGCCAGAGCAGCGAGCGGGGCCGGGAGCTCGAGAGCGAGGAGCTGGGGCTGCTGCTGCGGCCGGAGGGCAAGCTCGTGCGATTCCGGGACCCGGTCACGGGCAAGGATCTGCCGCTGCACCAGGAGGACTTGGATGGTCGCCTCGAAGCCGAGGAGCGGCGGGCGGAGGCCGAGCGCGAACGGGACGAGCAGATGCGTGCCCGTCAGGAAGCAGAGCGAGGGCGGGAGGAAGAGCGATTGGCTCGACTGAGGCTCGAGGCGGAATTGGCCGCACTACGCGGCGGACCCAGCGGAACCACGGATTCCTGAGGGTCAGGAGTCCTCCCCGGCGCGTCACATAGGACGTGCATGCGAAGCCAGCGCCGAGACAAAAAATGCTTTCCGACGCTGAAGCGGGCCGGGCGAAGCCGCCATTGCTGGAGTGGGGATGTATCACCTGGGCCAAAGATTGCCTCGAAGAACACTCAGGATTAGGCGATTTCCTCGATCCTGGGATCGTTGGTATCTCTCATCCAGCGGACAAGGCTGTCGTGGAGTTGCATCCGCCTACTGCGGACTGATCGCTCGGCAATGAGATTGCGGGTCTCGCCCGGGTCGTGCGCAAGGTCATACAACTGCGAGTCTCCTCGCGAGTGGTAGACGTACTTCCATTCGTGAGTACGGACCAGCCTCTGGAAGTTGCGCGGACCTTCCGAGCCCCAGGCTGAGCGGTCGCGCTCTGCAAACATTGGCCGGTCGAGATCCTCTCTCCCGTCGATGAACGGCCTGAGGCTTCGGCCGCCCAGAGCATCCGGCACCCCGAGCCCCAGATAGTCCAGGATCGTGGGCGAGAGGTCGCACGTCCCGGCATGAGTCTTGACGGTCCTGCCGGCTGCAATCCGGCCCGGACATCGCAGCAGCAGAGGGACCCTCGTGGTCTCCTCGTACATTGAGTAACTGGTCTTGTCGTACATGCCGTGGCCGCCCAGCATGTCACCGTGATCGGAACTGAAGACCACCAACGTGTTGTCCGCCTCTCCCAAGTGCTCCAGCTCCTCGAGGATGCGCCCGAGATTGGCGTCCATCATCGACACCATTCCGTAGTAGACGCCCAGGTACTCCCGCATGCCGTCCTCGCCGAGGAGCTGGCCGAAGCGCCAAGCAGACGTGCTGCGATCGACGTCCCGTACCGAATGGCGGTTTGCGGGCAGCGGGATCCTCTGCCGATCGTGCAGACTGTAGAACGGCTCGTTGATGACCCACAGCGCGTGGGGTGCCGGGAAGCTGACAGTCAGCAAGAACGGCTTGCCTGCCATTTCCCCCAAGGCCTTGATCGCCCGGTCGGCGATCCACGCCTCCTCGGTGTGCTCGACCGGGACGTCGGTTCGGCCGATCCACGTGTTCTTTGGACCGTTGCCGTCGTACTGGGCGTTGGCAGACTTGACGGCGTCGATCGGAAAGATCGGCCGTCCGACACGGCTCGTCGGACCGTCGGGAGGCGCGGGCATCCCCTCCGCGACCGAGCGGAAGTACTGTCGGTAGTTCTGCTCCGGATTCTGGGCGTAGGCTGGCACCCGCGTTTTCTCGCCTAGGTGCCATTTCCCGAACTGCCGGGCGACGTACCCGGCATCCAAGAGCGTCTGCTCCGTGGTTGGCAGGTCCGGATTCAGCCCGGCGCTGTCCCTGCTGAGATTCTTGACGATGCCGTGCTGGTGCGGGTACAGCCCGGTCATCAGCGAAGCTCGCGTAGGGCTGCAAAACGGCGTCGGGCACAGGGCGTTCTCGAAGCGGACGCCCTCGCTCGCCAGGCGGTCGATGTTGGGCGTCCGGACGACCTCGTTCCCAGCGCATCCGATTGCGCCGTGGTGGAGCTGGTCCGAGACGACCAGCAGGACGTTCGGTTGACGATCGGATCCGGCGGCGGCCGATGCGACCGCCCCAGAGATGGCCGAAAAAGCGGCGCGGCGGGTTAGGGCTGGCATGATTCTGAGTTCGAAGCGCAGCCGAGCCATCTCGAGGCCTCTCGGCGGGCGGATCGAGGGGGCACCGGGCCGGTTAGGCCCTAGGCTACAATACTGGCCGACTTGGGAGGCGCGTGACGGGCAGGTTCGGCATTCTGGGCCTAGCGGCCAGCTGTTTCGCGTTTGCGGGAGAGGCCACCTACCCGGTCATCTCAGAAGAGCGGATCCCGGTCACGGAACTCAAGGTGACCGAGACTGCTTACGCTGCGGTCCGCAAGCCACCGGGAGCGGGACCGTTCCCGGCAATCGTGTTCATGCACGGCGGCCTTGGTCGGAGCCCCGTGGCGGCCCTCCGCAGGGACGCGGTGCAGCAGCCAGCGCAGGCTCGCTTCCTGGCTTGGGGGTATGTCTCCGTTACGGCCACCCGGCGGGAGATTCGACGGGACCCGCAGGACCGCGGAGTCGTTGACGACACTCTCGCGATTGTCCGCGCCCTGAGGAAGCTGCCTTACGTGGATGAAGAGAGCGTCGCCCTGTACGGAGGCAGCGGAGGCGGCACGCTCGCGCTAGAGGTAGCGAGTGTTTCGGACGAACTGGCGGCGATCATCGCGGGAGAGCCAGCGACGATCATCTATATGGGGATGTTCACGCGGGCCCACATCGTCCTTGACGCTGACGGCAACCCGACCGGAGACCGCCGCTGGGACGTCATGAATGCCGATCCGGCGGTCCTCTATGACGCCGGCATCCAGAAGCGCACGCGGAGCAAGCTGGCGGGTCTGTCTACGCCCACGCTAATCCTCCATGGCGACGTACACGCCCTAAAGGCCTTCAATCTGGGGTTGTTTGTGCCCGAAATGGAGGCACTTGGGAAGCCGGTGACTGTCAAGACATATCCCGGCGAGCCGCACGGGTTCTACTGGGGCCGGGGGCGGGATCCGGAGAAAGCCCTGCAGGCGAACCGGGACGCCGATGCCTTCTTGCGGGAGCACCTCCGGGTACAGCCCGAGCCTGTCGATGGATCATGGCTCCGGCGGATGGCTGTCGAGCCCATGCGGCAGGCGAATCGAGACTGAGAGACACGTCGATGCACAGACTAATCCTTGCCAGCTTGGCACTTGCGATTCCGGCCTTTGGCCAGGCCCAGCAGCCGGCTGGCCCACCCGAACTTCCGCCAGGCGTGGAGGCCCGGCTGGATGTCCCTTACGCCGAGCAGAGTGCCGCCCAGAAGCTGGACCTTTACCTGCCAGAGGACAATTCTGAGCGGCTACGCCCGGGAATCGTGGTCGTTCACGGCGGCGGCTGGAGGGGAGGCGACAAGCGCCGTGGTCAATGGGCGGCCATTCCGGCTCGCTATGCCAGTGACGGGTACGTAGCGATTTCGGTCAACTACCGCCTCACCGGTGAGGCTCCTTGGCCCGCCCAGATCGAAGACGTCAAGGCGGCTGTACGCTGGTTGCGGGCTCACAGCGACGAGTATCGGGTGGACCCCGATCGGCTCGGTGCCTACGGCAACTCTGCGGGTGCCCACCTGGTTTCCCTGCTTGGCCTCGTCAAGGAGACGGACGGCCTCGAGGGAAGCGGCCCGCACCAGGACGAGTCGAGCTTGGTGCAGGCAGTCTGTGCATCCGCGACACCCACCGACTTCCTGAACTGGGGAGGGCCCGGCGTGTTGCCGCAACGCCTCTCGACATCATTCCTGGTCGGCCCCGACGGTGCACTGAAGGACCGTGCCAGGCAGGCGTCGCCGATCACCTACGCGCGTGAGGGCGCCCCGCCGTTCCTCCTCATTCACGGCACTGCGGATCGCACCGTACCCATCGAGCAGTCCGACCGCTTCGCGAAGGCCCTGCGGGAGGCCGGAGCCCAGGAAGTTCGCTACATGATCTTCGACAACGAGGGCCACGGCGTGTTCCAGCAACAGAGACTGCTGACATACCCCGCGATGAAGGCGTTCTTTGACAGCGCTCTGGCTCCCGATTCCCCTGCGAGTGCAGCTACCCTTTGATCCGGAGAGACTTCGAAGGCGGCTCGATGACGCCGATTTCCTCCGCGGGGGACAGCGGAGGTTCACGGGCCGCAGCGTCCCGTCCACTCTGCAAAGAGGCGGTCCCGGGCGGAAGCCATCTCGCGCAAGTGGGTCTCTCCGGCTTAGAGGGAGTGTTACCCTCTCGACCCTCCCGTTCGGGGCTCCGCATGCGGCAGCTTGCCGCCAGGCTTGCGCGCCTTGCGTGCGAGTTCCTCTTGGCGACGGGTCAATTTCTCGATCCAGTCCGCGCACCATTCAATCGGCGTTTCCGCTCTCCAGACCACATTTCCCCGTTCCAAGCGGTACTGCTCCCCTAGGCAGGGCTGGTGGAACTCGTCATCGTCGGAGTTGTCGAAGATCCGCAGTAGATCAAATCTCTCCGCAGTCTTCCGGAGATTCGAGAGCGAATACTTCCAGCGCCCGGGAATCCTTGAGGGGTCCACTGCGTGGCCGGTGCGTGCGAACACCCGGTAGCGGATTCGCTCCACGTTGATACCAGGGTCCTCGGTTCCGAGATAGAACCCCTCGACGCGGTAGCCGGACTCGATGACGCGCTCGACTAGGCTTGGTCCCCACAGGTCGGAGTACGAACTCTCGGTGCCGAAATCCAAGCGCTTCTCAATCGACTCTGTGATCTGAGCGTCCACGTATTCCCGCGTCCGGAGTCGTGCCTCCGGGCTGTTCCAGTCCCCGATGCCGCCGGCCATCGAGTCTAGGTCGAAGTACCGGTCTGGGAGGGAATCATAATTGTCCCGCTTCCAAATGGTCTTGCCGACACCGTCGCAGCCCATTACGACCGTGAAGACCGGGCGGGGATCGATCAACTCGGACACTTCCGCATTATCGGGCAGAGCCAAATGGCCCCAAGTGGCAGTCTCGCAACAGGACACGACTAACGGAGATCGGTCAGAGAGTGTCGAGTTGGGAGTGTGGATCGACTTCCGCATACTATGGCTTCACGCCGTGCATTCGATGCGCAAGGAACTGCGGGCTGGGCAACTGTCGTGGGATGCAACTCGGTCGGGTCTTTGCGAGCAGTAGGGCCGGCGAAACCCAGCGGCGGGCTGTGCGAGGCCTCCGCCCGGCGGGCGCTGCACTTGTCCCCGGATCCCGCGAGCCTGCATGGGACTGGGGCCAGCGTTATCGGCTGGCGCTTCCGGCTACTTTGGAAAGGCCCGAAGGCCTTCGGCCGGCCCTGTACTCCCTGCCAATCCGTCAGATTGCGGTCTAGATTCGGCCTGCCTGCGCACAACTCCGTTGGCTCAACGACAAGGCCGCGCCAACCCGAATTCTGGCAGCTCGACCCTGATGCTGCCGCCCAAGAGTGATGTCACTCAGTAGGCGTGTTGGATCCGACCGACTCACGAGAACGACTCACCGCCGCCGACATCGGCCTCCCAGGCCTCAAGGTAGCGGGGGACGGATGGGCGGGTCGGCCATGGCTTCCATCTGGCCAGCCAGGAACTCGCTGCGGACGCCGGAGATATGGATTGCACGGACCAGCTCGTGGACAGTCAGGTTCTCGCCTAGGAGGAGGTGCGGGATCTGGCTGGGGTTCATGCAGGTGAACAGGTTGTACAGCGCCGGGACCGCGCCCGGGTCCGGTCGTTCGGCCCGCAGCCAGACTTGCATTCGCTCGATATCCGGTGGGTCCTGGAATCCCGCGAATTGACAGGCCAGTTGGAAGCGCAACCAGCGATGGTGCGGATCAGGGCCTTCTGCGGGCCGCCGGTGGTACTGTAGTCGGTCGAAATGTGAGAGAGGAGGAGGGATCGTCGGCCAGCCGCAGTTGACGAGGATTCGACGGTCGCCTGCGATCACTCGCTTTAGCGCGATCGCTTCTTCCCGAGACGGTGACTCTCGATCGATGTGCTCGGGGTGGTCATACAGCCAGTCAACGTGGTCCCAGCGCACACCCAGATAGCGGTCCCAGCGGATATCGCTCATCAGCTGCTCCCTGTTGGCCGAGGCTCCTGCTTCCATGCCTCGGAAAGGAAGTCCAGCAGGATCGATGGTGCTCTACCCTCGAAATCCGGCAGGGCAGACTCCATGATCGGCGCAGTGGTGTCCATCCGGATCCAGCCTTCCAGTAGCCCTTCGATTACAAGCATCAGGACCTTCTGGTCTGCCGGTTCGAAGGACCGCAGTGCCGGCTGCAGGACTGCCGGCTGCTCGTGGCACGCGGCCCAGGCTAGGTCGAAGATATCTCGAATTGGGTAGTTGCTACTCTCGAAGACCCTAGATCGCAGCTTGTGTGCCAGGATCTCCTCCGTGCAGTCCAGCCGCAAGCCGAATGGACGCTCGATTTCCGGCCGATCCGGTACGGGGACGATCCTCCGAGCCACCGCCCATTCCACGCTGCCTTGGCCCGGCAGGATCACTCTTCCGTAGTTGAATCCGACGTCGATTGCGATCGATTCACCGCAATTCCTTCGCAGCTCCGATTCCAGTTCTTGCTTCCTTGCAAGTGCAGATCTGGCTGCTTCCGACGAGACCGTGAGCAAATCCACGCCGAAGCTGCGGCGGTGCCTCCAGCGAGCGGCCAGAACAGACCCTCCGCCGATTACGAACTTCCCGGAGTCAAGGTAATTCTTGAGGACGGGGAAGACCTGCTCCAGTAGACCGGCGACGTCCTCCGGAAGATGCCGTTCCCGCAAGCGGCTGCCTTTCCAGTGGCCGCGCGTGCGCTGGTCGACGCAGCGCACACGCCCTCATTGTGGCACTGGCTTGGCACGATCGCGTGCCAAGGAAAGGCCTTCGGCCAGCGGCTTGTGGCGCGTTCCTCTGAAGCAGCCGTGGCAGGCGAGTTGCGTGCGTGGCTCCCCCGTGTGAGCCGCCTCACCTGCTTCCTGCGTGCAGACGGCTGGGACTTCAAGTCCGGCCCTGCCGCGTCAACCGCGACCGTGCGGCATCTCATCGAGAGCGCTACCTCGGCGGTCCAGCTGCAGTCCGAAACCGACCGACCGCGAGGGTGCTGTGCCTAGTCCGGAGCGACGATCCTGAACCGGTTGGAGAGTCCATCCAGCCGGCATCGGTGTCAGCAGGTCGGTTGGTAGAATCCGGGGATGCGAACCCGACTGCTCGCGCTAGTTCCGTTGCTGGCCACCTTGGCCTTCGCTCAGACCAAGCTGCTTCGCTATCCCGATATCCAGGGCGACCGAGTCGCCTTCGTCTATGCCGGCGACCTGTGGTCTGCCTCTGTCGAGGGCGGTCGCGCGATTCGACTCACGGCCCATGAAGGGCTCGAGCTGTTCCCGAAGTTCTCGCCGGACGGACAATGGATCGCCTTCACCGGCCAGTACGACGGCGACGAGCAGGTCTATGTCATTCCCGCTGACGGCGGGGAACCACGCCAGCTCACGTTCTACCCAGCGCGCGGGCCGCTCGCCCCTCGCTGGGGCTACGACCACCATGTCCATGGCTGGACCCCGGACAGTTCCTCTGTCCTGTTTCGCTCGTCCCGCTCCTACTGGGGCGCGAAGGACGGACGGCTCTACACCGTTCCGCTGGACGGTGGCCTGCCGACTCCGCTGGCGATGCCCGTCTCGGGGGCCGGAACCATCTCGCCGGACGGCACGATGGTGGCGTATTCGCCGCTCTTCCGCGACTTCCGGACCTGGAAGCGTTACCAAGGAGGATGGGCTCAAGACCTTTACCTGTTCGATAGGGCCGCGAAGACGACCCGGCGCATTACCGACCATGTTCGGACCGACAGGGATCCGATGTGGATCGGAGGAGACGTGCATTTCGCTTCAGACCGCGACGGTACGCTCAATCTCTACCGCTTCGATTCGAAGTCCGGGAAGATTACCCAGCTGACCCGCGAGCGGACTTGGGACGTCCGCTGGCCATCCTCGGATTCCCGGGGACGCATCGTCTACGAACTCAACGGGGAGTTGCAGATCTACGACGCCAAGTCGGGGCGGTCGCGCGCGATCAGCATAGAAGTCCCGAGTGAAGGCGGCTCGCGCCGGCCAAGAAGGGTCTCGGCGGCCGGGACCATGGAGGGCTACGCGTTGAGCCCGAAAGGCAAGCGTGCTGCCTTCAGCGCGCGAGGGGATATTTTCAGCGTCCCGGCCGAGAAGGGGCCGACGCGCAATCTGACCGAAACCTCCGATGCCCATGACCGGCTTCCCAGCTGGTCTCCGGACGGACGCAAGATCGCATTCGTCTCGGATACGTCCGGTGAGGAGCAGGTCTATGTTGTCGATCAGGACGGGGGCGAACCCGAGCAGCTGACCGAAGGGGTCCGGGGGCGGCTGTATCGCCTTGCATGGTCTCCCGACTCGAGCCGCATCGCCTTCTCGGACAAAGAAGGGAAAGCCTACGTGCTCGAGGTGGGCACCAAGCGCGTCACGGAAGTGGCGGACGAGCCCCGCGGCAGGATCACCGACTACAAGTGGTCCCCCCGCGGTGGCTACTTGGCCTTCACCGTCAGCGTTTCGGCGCGGGCGAATTCCGTGTTCATCTGGGATGCTGCGAGCGAGACCCTTCACCAGGTCGGTGGCGAGATGTTCGACGAGCACAGTCCGGCCTGGGGCACGAAGGGGGACTATCTCTACTACCTGAGCGACAGGGAGTTCTCGCCGTTGATCTCGTCAACGGAATGGAATTTCGCCACCAACCGCCAGACGGGCGTCTTCGCTCTCGCCCTCCGAAAGGACGTGCCGCACCCGTTCCCGCCGGAGAGCGACGAGGCCGAGGTCTCCGAGCAAGACGAAAAGGATGACTCCGCCAAGGGCGGCGGCGGCCCCGATGCCGACAAGGATGAAGGGAAGCAGGATGAGTCCGCTGACAAGGAATCCGGCAAGGAACCGATCCGGATTGACTTCGAGGGTCTTGCGGATCGTGTCGCTCGCGTGCCGGTGCCTGCTGACAACTATCCGTACGGAGGCTTGGCCGCCGTCAACGGGTCCCTGCTGCTCGTACGCGGCGAGCCCTTCTATTACGGCCGGGATTCCGGGGGCGAGGCGGACATCAAGATCTTCGACCTGCAGAAACGAGAATTCAAGACAGTCACCCAAGGCGGCGGCTACGCGTTGTCGCAGGACGGCAAGAAGGTCTTAGTACGGCAGAAGGGAGCCTACAAGCTCTACGACGTGAAGCCGGACTCGAAGAGCCCCAAGACGCTCTCGACTTCCGGACTGCGGGTCAACCTCGTGCCCGAGCAGGAATGGGAGCAGATCTTCGACGAGGTCTGGAGGCGCTACCGGGACTTCTTCTACGTCGAGAACATGCACGGGTATGACTGGCCGGCGATCCGGGAGAGGTACCGGCCCTGGCTCGAGCATGTCCGGCACCGTTCGGACCTCAACTATGTGATCGGCGAGATGATCGCCGAGCTCAACGTCGGCCACGCGTACATCTCCGGCGGGGACTATGAGTCGCCGGAGCGTCCGAGGGTCGCGTTGATGGGCGCCGACCTCGAACTGGACGCCGCAAGCGGCCGCTACCGGATCTCGCGCATTCTGGGAGGCCACAACGAGGAGCCGGAGTACAGGGCGCCGCTGACCGAGATCGGAGTCGACGCGAGGGAAGGGGACTATATCCTCGCAATCGACGGCGAGGACTTGCTGGCCGGCGAGAACCCCTACCGGTTGCTGCGCCACAAGGCGTCCCGGCCGGTCGAGCTGCTCCTGAATGACAAGCCTGAGCCTGACGGCGCCCGCACCGTTGTCTTCCAACCCATCCGGGACGAGTCGAAGCTGCGGTACCTGAACTGGGTCGAGGGCAACCTCAAGGCGGTTGCCGAGGCGACCGACGGGAAGGTCGGATACATTCACGTTCCCGACATGAGCTCTAGCGGCATCAGCGAGTTCATCAAGTGGTACTTCCCGCAGCTACGGAAGGAAGGCTTGGTCGTGGACGTCCGCGGCAACGGCGGGGGCAATGTGTCCCAAATGCTGATCGAGCGGCTCAGCCGCAAGCTGCTCGGCACCCGGTTCTCGCGCACCAATGCGGATTTCCGGACCTACCCCAACGAAGTCTTCCTAGGACACTTGGTGTGCCTGGTCAGCGAGAACTCTGCGTCCGACGGCGACATCTTCGCAGCCCGGTTCAAGGCTGCTGGCCTGGGCCCGCTGATCGGGAAGCGTTCGTGGGGAGGCGTGATCGGCATCACCTCGCACGGTCCCCTGATGGACGGTGGCGACGTCCGCGTGCCGGAGTTCGCGACGAATGCTATTGACGGTTCGTGGATCATCGAGGGGCACGGGGTCGATCCTGACATCGTGGTTGAGAACGACGCGGAGGCCATTCTGGCGGGCAGGGACCCCCAGCTCGAGCGTGGCATCGAGGAGGTGCTGAAGAGAATTCGGGAGGATCCCCGTCCGCGGCCAACGCGTCCAGCCGATCCGGTCCGGACACCCTGAAGCAATTCGGCCGGCCGAGCGAAGCGTCCGCAGCGGGTACGCGCATTCGCGCAGTACTGCGCGTCCTGCGGCCCCCGGGAGGTCTTTTGGGCTCGCCGAGGCAGTAACCGAGACGGCCGATCCGGGGTCAGTAATAGGCAACGGCCATGGACACGAATAGCAAGATCGATCGTCGTGAGTTTCTCGCTGCCGCGAGCCTTGCGTCCCCTTTAGCCGCAGTGGCTTCCGCGGCTTCGCCGGGCGCCAAGCATCAGTCCGAGACGCTTGTGGCCCAATTGCACGAAAGCCTGACCGACGAGCAGCGCAGGACGGTCGTGATGCCGTTCGACAGCCCGCTCCGCTCGCGGGTAGAGAACAACTGGCACATTACCAATGCAAGGGTCGGCCGCTTCTTCAACAGGGACCAGCAGGCTCTGATTGAACAGATCTTCATGGACTTGCACGCGCCGGAGTTCCACGATTCGCTCAGGAAGCACGTTGCCGACGACTTCGGTAGCGTCCGGAACCTGTCCGTGGCCCTCTTCGGCGACCCCGGGTCGGGCAAGTTTGAGTTCGTCATCACCGGGCGTCACTGCACTGCCCGTTGCGACGGAGACTCCGTGGAGGGGGCCGCATTCGGCGGGCCGATCTTCTACGGGCACGAGGGCGAGAGCTTCTTCGAGAGCCCGACGCACCCGAACAACGTCTATTGGTTCCAAGCGAAGCGGGCGAACGAGGTGTTCCGCGCGCTGGATCGCCACCAGCGTACACAGGCACTCCAACTCCGTGCCCCGCGAGAGCGGAGCGTGCATACGGTTGAGCCGTCAGCGACTCCTGACGGCCTATCCGTTTCGGACATGTCGCGGGACCAGCGCGAACTGGTCAGGCAGACGCTTGGCGACCTTCTCTCGCCATTCCGGCAGTCTGATCGCGAAGAGGCGCTGAGGCTGATCGAGGCCAACGGCGGCATCGAAGGGCTGACAATGGCCTTCTATCGCAACCAGGATCTTGGCATGGACGGCGTGTGGGATGTCTGGAAGCTCGAGAGCCCGTCGATGGTCTGGTACTTCCGGGGAGCGCCGCACGTCCATGTCTGGGTGAACGTCCAGCAGAACCCGGGATGGAAGGCGCCGGCCGGCTCGTCGAGCCGAGGCTAGCCCGGACGAGTCGGTCGTAGCGGTCCCGGACTGGACTGGTCGGCGACGCAGGCTCAATCAATACACGGGAGTTCCGTACGGCACTGGTGTCTCGACCCGTCGGATGTCGCTTACGCGCGCGATCTTCCAGTCTCCGTCGAATCGCTGCAGGTACACTTCCTGGACCTCGTTGCGGTCCGCGTACACGTATTCGACTCGGACTTCCGCTTCCTCTCCGGATTCCACCGGCGCATTCATGGCGATGCCCTTGATGTCCCGGTTCCGCTCCCGGAGGAAGTCGGAGAACCGTTGCGAGCCCATCTCCTCCAGGCTCTGGCGAAGGGTGCGCTCCATCTGGCCGGAATAGCAGTCCAGGTAGTCGTCGACGATTCCGTCCCGCGCGGCGTCGAGCATCGCGTAAATCACGTCGCGCGGCTCGACCTCCTTCGAAGAGCCGATGCCCAAGAAAGTGCCTCCGTCGCGGGAACCGCTCCCCAGTCCGTCGAATCCGCCCTGGTTCCAGACAATGAATCCCAGCACACCCACGATCAGGGCAACCGTCACGGCCTGGGCGCGGGCATCCTTGCTCATGGTTGCAATGAACGGGTCGCCGGCCCCCGCCGGATGATGGTCAGGTCGAGGTTGCCGTTCTCGTCGACAATCGTCTTGCGGAGCCGGGGAAGCACTTCCTCCATGGTTTCGAGGTAGAGCCGGCTGCGAGTGACTTCGGGGTTGCGCCGGTACTCCGCAGCGAGCCGTTCGAACCGCGCCGCGTCGCCCTGCGCCTGCTGGATCTTGCTGGCCCGATAGCCCCTCGATGCAGACAGCAGCTGCTGGGCCTCGCCTCTGGCTCGGGGCAGGATGTCGTTGCTGTAGCCTTCCGCCTCGTTCACGATCCGCGCCGAGTCCGCCCTGGCCGAGGCGACGTCTCGGAATGCATCGGCTGCCTCAGCGGGGGGACTGACCGACCGGATGTTGACGGTGGACAGGACCACCCCGAGGTCGAACCGGTCGACTAGGTCCTGGGCGACCCGGCGGACTTCCTCCTGGATTGCGATTTTCTCGGTCGTGAGCACGTCATCAACGGCGCGGGACGAGACCTGCCGCTCCAGAGCCGCCTCCACCGCGTAAGCAACCGCTTGGTCGGCATCGCGGGCTTGGAACAGGTAGCTCGCCGGCTCCGCGACGCTGTACTGGACAACGGCGCGGACGTTGATGATGTTCTGGTCCCCGGTAAGGAATTGGGACAGAACCGGATCGGCCGGGATCGCGTTCGCCTCGTCCGCAACTTCGCCCCCGATGAAGGCACGCTTGAGCTCGCGGACCTTCAGCTTTTGGACCCGTCCGGCGGGCCACGGGAAATGCCAGCCGACCCCCGGCGGGACCTGGTCGTCGGCAACGGCGCCGAATGTCGTGAGCACTGCCTGCTCCTCGGTAGGAACGACGTAGACGCCGCTGAGCAGCCATATTGCCACCGCAGCAGCGAGGACGTGTCTCGACGAAACGGACCGGAGATGCTGTGCTGCCCTCTCGTAGGCGGGCTGCACCGCTGGCGGCGAATGCTGCGAATGCTGGTGCATGACCGCCGCTACTGCCCTCGCGTCATCAGCCGCAGCAGCTCGGAGTCCGAGCTGAGAATCACCGTGGTGTCCTCGTCGAGAGCCTTGCGATAGGCTTCCAGCGTCCGCGTCAGCTTGTAGAACGACTGGTTCCCCGAGTAAGCGGTCCCGTAGATCCGGGCCGCCTCGGCATCCCCCTCTCCTTTGGTCGTCTCGGCTTCCTTGTAGGCCTTTGCGAGGATCTCCTCCCTCTGGCGGTCCGCTTCGGCGCGAATTCGGAGTGCCTGCTCCTCGCCTTCTGCTCGGTACTGGCGGGCGATCCTCTCTCGCTCGGCCCTCATGCGCGCATAGACGCTCTGCTTGTTCTGCTCGGGCAGGTTCAGCCGCTTCAGCCGGACGTCCACGACGCGGATGCCGTATTCCTCCAGCGCTTCGGTCCCGCTCTCGTGTGCGAGGCGGTCAAGGACGTCGTCGGTCCTGACCAGTTTCGGAGTGGTTGAAACGATCTCCTCGAGATCCAGCCTGGCGATCGCCGCTGCCAGTCCCGCCCAGACGAGGTCGTGCAGGCGCATTTCCGCAGCCTGCTCATTGCCCAGCCGCTGCACGAATGTCTCCGGATCCGCGATCTGCCACAGCGCATAGCTGTCGATGCTCAGGTTCTTCTTGTCCCTGGTGAGGAATTCCGAACGCGGCGGGTTGTATACCCGCAAGCGGCGGTCGTAGGTCCTGACCTGATGAATCAAGGGCACCTTGACGTTCAGGCCGGCCTCGGTGATCGTGCGCACGGGCGCGCCGAATTGCGTGACGAGCGCGAACTCCGTCTCTCGGACCGTGAACAGCGCCGACCAGGCGACCAGGAGACCGGCCAGCGCCAGCAATCGGACGCGGTTCCGGTCCCAGAATCCGCGCCAGTCGAACGGAGCCCGATGAGCGTGCCCGTGGTCGTTGCCGTCGGCATGGGAATGATGGCCGTGCGAGTGACCGTGGTGGTCGTGGGAGTGGCTGTGGGTGTGGCCTTCGTCGTGCATCGCTTATTCTCCGTGCTCGGGCAGCTCGAACGGAGGGGGCGGCTGCTGCATCTGGGCCCCGGCAGGAGCAACCAGGACGCCGTCGTCCATCGTCCAGAGCGTCCGCTTCCCGCCGCTGGAGTCGATAACGAGCTTCCTGCGTCCTGGCAGGATCTGCTCCATCGCCTCCAGGTAGAGCCGCGTGGACGTCGCATCCGGAGCGGTCCGGTAGGCGACCTCCAGCTGGCTGAAGCGGGCCGCGTCGCCGCCGGCGCGGTCGGAGCGGCTGACCTTGTAGCCCTTGGCCTCCTGAACCAGTGCCTCGCCTTGGCCGCGAGCCAGGGCGACCTGCTCGTTGGCGTAGCCCTCTGCCTCGTTGATCATCCGGTTCTTCTCCTCCTGGGCGCCGGCAACTTCCCGGAACGCATCGACAACCTCGACCGACGGGTGCATGTCCTGGATGTGGATCTGCAGCACCTGCACTCCGGCCTCGTAGGCTTCCAGCATCTCGTTCAGGCGCCGTGCCGCGAGCTGCTCAGCCTCCCGCCGGCCCGACGTGAGCAGGTCATCAAGATGCATCGTGTTCACCACCGAGCGCAGCGCGGCCTCAGAAGCGGCTCGGATCGTTCCTTCGGCATCGATCTGCCGGAACAGGTAATCGTCGGGCCTCTCGATGTCGTAGTGCACGACCGCCGTCATCTCGATCATGTTCTGATCGCCGGTCAGCATCAGAGTCTCGTCTTCGCGCAGCTGGATCCGCCCGTCGCGGTGCTGGAGGTTCCATTCGTACGCGGGCGGCTCGCTGAACGCTCCGCCGCGCGAGGTCCGGAAGCCGATCTCGATCACCCGGACCTCGCGGGCCCGGACTCGCGTCAGCCGGTCCACCGGCCAGGGAAGCTTGAAGTGGAGGCCCGGCTCGCGGTGCGGGAGCACTTTGCGGCCGAACCGTTCGATCACGCCGACCTCTTCGGTGCCGATCATGAATCCCGACGTCGAGACCCACCCTGCCAGCAGAGCCGCGCCGGCGGGCTTCAGCAGCTGCCGACGGTTCTCCACCAGCCACGCGAAGCCGGCTGCCGGGTCGATTCGCCTCAGTATGGCTAGCAGCCCTTCCCAGACGTAGCCGAGGCCGGCGAACTCCCACAGGCGGCGCCAGCGTGAAATCTGCCCGGCCGGCCGTTCCACGCGGAGCAGCCGGACCGAATTGAGCATCACGAAGATCGACGAGATCTGGTGCACTCCCGCCGCCAGCGCCGGCCCCATCCAGCCCTTGCCGGCCACGTACACTGCCACCACGTTCACGATGCCGGCGAACAGGATGATGTTCTGCCAGACCGTGGTCACGGCCCTTCGCGAAACGCCGAACAGCTTGGGCAGCTTCGTGATCTGCGCGTTCAGGTCGACGACGTCCGCCGCCTCGGCTGCGATGTCCGCTCCGGAGCCGGAGATCGCGATGCCGACGTCGGCCGCTGCGAGCGCCGGCGCGTCATTGACCCCGTCTCCGATCATGGCCACTTTCCGGCCCTGGACCTGCAGTTGCTTGATGCGGTCCAGCTTCTGCTCGGGCAGCAGCTCGGCCTCCACGTGGCTGATTCCGACCACGCGGGCCATCGCGTCGGCCGCCTTCCGGCGGTCGCCGGTCAGCAGGATGACGTTGGCGAGGCCGAGATCCTCGATCTCGTGAATCGCGTCGTGGGCACCCGGTTTCGGGGTGTCGCGCAGCAGGATGACCCCTGCGAAGGCGTTTCCGTCCGCGACCAGAACGGGCGTCGCGCCGGCTCTGTCGGCGGCCTCGAGGTACTCCTGGAGGCCCTCGATGCCCGCCTCCGCCAGGAAGGCTTCGTTTCCTGCCCTGACGATCCGGCCGTTGCACACGCATTGCGCTCCGCGGCCGGGAACGATCTTCGCGTCGCGCGCATCCTCGAGGGCTAGGCTGCGCTCCTCTGCGCTCCGCACGATCACCCTCGCAAGCGGGTGATCCGAGCCTGCCTCGGCGGTCGCTCCCAGAGCGAGGACCTCCTCCTCGGTCCGGCCCCCGGCGACAATGACCTCGACGATCGCGAACTCCCCGGTTGTCAGCGTGCCCGTCTTGTCGAAGACGACCGTGTCGATCTCGGCGGCCTTCTGCACGACCTGCCCGCCCCGCGCGAGCAGTCCCCTCCGTGCCAGGCCGCCGATCGCCGCCACC
Source organism: Bryobacterales bacterium (assembly GCA_965263255.1). GTDB lineage: Bacteria > Acidobacteriota > Terriglobia > Bryobacterales > UBA6623 > VXMF01. The sequence continues at coordinate 1,732,709 of CBDHHA010000008.1, read as the reverse complement.
ATCGCTGCGGGCGTGGCCAGGATCAGGGCGCAAGGGCATCCCACGATGAGGACCGCTACCGCTCGCCGGACCCGCTCGGCTGTCTCGACGCTGCCGGACAGGAAGTACACGGCTCCCGCTGCCAGGAGAATCGCCGGCAGGAAGTACCGCGCGTAGCGGTCCGCGACCCGCACGACAGGCGCCGTCCGATGATCGCGAGCCTCTTCGACCAAGTGGATCAGGCGGGCCAGCGTCGACTCGTCACCGGCGTGAGTGACCCGCACGTGCAGCAGACCGTGACCGTTCACGGTTCCGGAGAAGACCTCGTCCCCTGAGGTCTTGTCTCGCGGGACCGATTCACCCGTGATGGGGCTCTCGTCGACCGAGGATTCCCCCTTCTCGACGATGCCGTCAGCCGAGATCCGCTCGCCGGCGCGCACCGCGATGAGATCGCCGGGCAGCAGATCCTCGACGTGGACCTCGACCTCCGATCCGTCCCGGATCACGCGTGCGTGATGCGGCAACTGGTCGACGAAGCGGTGGATCGCCCGCTCCGTGCGGCCCGCGGCCCACGCTTCCAGGCCTTCCCCGAGAAGCATGATGAACATCGCCTCGGCGGCGGCCAGGTACTCGCCGATCGCAAGCGCGGCGCCGGCCGCGATCACGATGGCGAGGTCGGCGGAGATCTTGCGCTCGAGGAGCTCGGAGATCGCGCGGTAGAAGGTCTTGTAGCCCGCTAGAAGCGCCAGGAAGATCGCCGTGTCGAGGCCGGCGAACGTATCGAAGATTCCGAGTAGATTGAGCAGCAGCAGGACGCCGACGACGGCTGTGAATCCCACGTACTTGATCTGCTCCCGCCGATCCCGATTGATGGCGTGATCCTCGGAGACAACATGCACAGGTACACAAAGATAGCAGAGCGCGCCGGATCGCGGACCAGGCGGAAGCCGGCCTCTGGATGCGCCGGATGCGGGACCTGTACAATCGTCGTTTCCTGATGATGGAGAGCTATTCGGCCGGCCCGGAGATCCCGCTGCTCGACAAGACGATCGGCGAAGTCCTCGCAGACAGCGTCAGGGCCCATCCGGACAAGGAAGCGCTCGTTTCCAGGCACCAGGGCATCCGCCTGACGTATCCGGATCTTGCCCGGGAAGTCGAACGCACTGCCGCCGGTCTCTGGGGCCTTGGCATCCGGCCGGGCGACCGCGTTGGAATGTGGGCTTCGACTTGCGCCGAGTGGGTCTACCTGCAGGTCGCCACGGCCCAGCTGGGCGCCGTGCTGGTCAACGTGAACCCCGCCTACCGGGCCCACGACCTGGCGTACATCCTGGAGCGGTCCGGGATGAAGGCGATCTTCCTGAACGAGCGGGACTCTAGGGTCTGCTACTCGGATGTCCTCGACGAAGCCTGCCGCCTTGGCAAGCATTCCCTTGAAGCGTCCGTGCTGCTGGGAACCGACCAGTGGCAGGCAATGGTCGACGGTGGCGTCCGCCCGGATCCGGGCCCGAGGGACAAGCACGACGTAGTGAATATCCAGTACACCTCGGGCACCACTGGCAAGCCCAAGGGAGTCCTGCTGACCCACCACAACCTAGTCAACAACGCCTACTTGGTGGGCAGGGCGCTGCAGGCGAGTTCGGCGGACAGGCTTTGCCTGCCCGTGCCCCTGTACCACTGCTTCGGCTGCGTCCTGGGTTCCCTGGAAGTCCTGGTGTTCGGCGCGACGCTGGTGCTGCCGTCCGCCCAGTTCGACCCGCTGGCCACCTTGCGGGCCATTCACGAGGAGCGCTGCAGCGTGGTGTACGGCGTGCCGACGATGTTCATCGCGGAACTGAACCACCCTGAGTTCCCGGACTTCGACACGACCTGCCTCCGGACCGGGATCATGGCCGGCTCGCCGTGCCCGGTCGAGTTGATGAAGCGCGTCGTGAGCGAGATGCACTGCGACGGGATGACCATCGCGTACGGGCTGACAGAGGCCTCTCCGGCGATCACGCAGACGACCTGCGACGACCCGATCGAGGTGCGCACTTCTACTGTCGGCCGTGCACTGCCTTGCACCGAGGTCAAGATCGTCGACCCTGACTCCGGAGAGACGGTGGAGGCCGGGCGGAGGGGCGAGCTCCTGACGCGCGGCTACCTGGTCATGAAAGGGTACGACAAGGATCCCGAGAACACCGCGCTGGCCATCGACGGGGACGGATGGCTCCGCACGGGCGACCTGGCGACCATGCGTGACGATGGGTGCTTCCGCATCACGGGCCGGGCGAAGGAGATGATCATCCGGGGCGGGGAGAACATCTACCCGCGCGAGATCGAGGAGTACCTGTACACGCATCCGGACATTGCCGACGTGTACGTATTCGGGCTTCCCGACGAGCGGCTCGGCGAGAGCGTCGCCGCTTGGATCAAGTTACGGGACGGCGCCAGCCTGACCGAAGAGGCCGTCCGGGAATTCTGTGCCGGTCGGATCGCGCATTTCAAGGTTCCCGCGCACCTCCGTTTCGTGGACGAATTCCCCATGACAGTGACTGGGAAGGTGCAGAAGTTCGTGATCCGCGCGCGCGAAGTCGAGCTGCTCGGCCTGTCGAAGGCAGCCGGCATCGAGACCGCCTGACGAATCGCCTCGCACGTCAGGGCCCCTGCAGCTTGGCCTGGTCGAGGACCCACTCGCGGATGATCTGGTAGCCCTCCTCGTCCGGCTTGTAGCGGACGCCGCCCTGGTGGCCGTCCTCCTCGCCCGACTGGATGTTCAGCGGCTTGCGCAGGAACTTGCTCTTCTCCACGTCGTGCAGGTCGACGCGCTGCTGCATCCGGCGATAGTTGCCGAGCAGGCCCTCGGGCGGGATGTAGCCTGCCGCGTCGGGAGGCTCCAGGTACAGCGTCGGCACGCGGCCCGGCACCCCGTGGCAAGAAATGCAGGCGCGGTTGTCCTTGGGGTCGATCCGCGTCATTTCCGTGAACACGTAGTCTCGGAAGCGGATGATGTCGGCGATCCATTCATCGGAGGCTTCCAGAGGCCGGACCTCGCCGGAGCGCTGGCCCTCCGATTCCTGCTGGATCAGCTCGCGCAGCTTGGCGCCGTAGACCTTGTCGTCGCTGTTGAGAATGTTCTCGATGCGCGTCCGGTAGACCGGGCTGGGCTCGTGCTCGATCCAGGCCGCTAGCGCCTTGAGCACCTCGGGGTGACGGCGCAGGGCCGTCTTGTTGGCCAGCGCGATGGCTTCCTTGCGCACCTCTTCGGGGCTGTCGGCTGCGAACCACGAGGTGAACATGCGGATCAGGCTGTCCTTGGCCTCGGTAATCGGGTCGATCACGTCGATCCCCAGATCGTCCTTGGTAAAGAGCGAGCCGGCAGTCTCGCCGGGCTCGAGCTTGATGTAGTCAAGGCCGAAGATGTAGTTCCTCTCGGCGTCGGGATTGGCCCCCACCATGCGGAAGGTGAGCTGGTTGGGGCCTTGCTCAAAGCTGTGGACGCCGAGCGAGACGGGCCCGGGAGCGGTCAGGTCGGGCCGGTAGAAGTCCATCGGGTCGCCGAACGGCTCGTCGTTTAGCAGTGGCTGGACGGTCCCCATTTCCCGGTCATGCAGGAAAGCCGCCACGATTTCGTACGGTCCGGCTTCAGGGGCCTCGAGTTCGAACGTGAGGTGGTTTCCCGGCAGGCCCTCGCGCCACCACAGTATGGTGTTGCGGCTCGCCAGGCCGTCGGTCACCAACTGCCTTGTCGTGCGCCCGCCGGTCAACTCCAGGACCTTCAGGTCCTCGGCCTCCGTGGCGCCCTCGACGGCATCCTCTAGGGTGGGACCTCCCTCCTGAAAGCGAAGCATCCATTCGGTAGAGGGCAGCCAGAACCGCGGGTCGCCGCCGACATGGTCGAAGGCGGCGCGTCGCTGCAGGGTCGGGTTGTTTCCCAGCACTTTGCCCAGCAGCACTGCCCGCTCGTTGCTGATGTCCGGGCTGCCTGCCTCGGATGGCGCGGGGCGCCCGAACAGGAAGGGTGCCGACGCGACTGGGGGCGCCTGGGCCGGCGGCACGAGCAGCTCGAAAAACTCGCCTTCAACCGCCTCATCCCCTTCCGGGAACTCCCAGCGGACCCTAGAGAGGAACCGGGCCAGCGCCTCGGCGTCGTCGTGCCGCCCCGCCCGCAGGAATGCATCCAGGCTGTCCAGCAGAGGGAGGATCGTATCCTTGCGGGCCGCCAGCTGGAACGCTCGCGGATTAGACAAGGCCTTCGCGGCTGCGGCCACCTGGTCAAGGTCGTCGCTACGAAGGAGAGCGAACAGGTGCTCCTGCAGGGGACGGAAGTTCACGTTGGCAGCACCCTGCAGCGCAATGGATCGCCACGGCACTGCGCCGTCGCTCTCGCGGTCCCTGTACACGCTCAGGAGGATGTTGCCTACGACCTCGGTGGCGCCGGGTGTCGAATAGCCGAGCTGGCCCGGCCCCCCGTCATTGCCGCGTTCCTCGAAGTGGGTCGCTGCCACTGCCGCCAGCCGGCGCTCGAACAGCTCGAGCCTGTCCCCCGCATTCCGGTGCGCCGCCGACAGCATGGCGTACAGGTCCTCCAGCTCGCGGTACTGCTGCGGGCGGTTGTCCGTACCGGTCTGGTTGGCGATCTGACCGTTCACGATCAGCATCGAGGCAGTGGAGTAACGCAGTGCGTTCTCCGCATGGGCGTTGGGCTCCTCTGCCAGCAGGGCATCCACCCAGCCACGGTTGATGCGCTGGCGCAGGGCCGGGTTCCAGACCCACCATCGCCAAGCGGCTTTGAAGGCGTAGGCCCGCACGCCGGGGAAGGGATCGAGCATCGCGGCCCGGAACAGGTCGGCCAAAGCGTTACGGTCGACGCTCGATCGAGGGCCGGCAAGGTCGGCCCTAGTTACCAGCGCCTGCAGCACCGACTGCCGCGCGCGCTCGTCCCCGGCCCGGAATGCAGCCAGTAGCGCGGGCCAGCCTTGGTCGTCGAGAAGCAGCTGGCGCATCGACCAGAAAGCCGCCTCGCGACAGGCCTTCACCGGATCGGAAAGGCCACTGATCAGGGCCGGAATTCCCGTGGGAGCGAGCGCTCCGCCGATGCCTAGGTAGCCGTAGTAGCGGATCTCGGGCATCTCGTCCTCGGTCGCGTCGATCATGAGCTCCGCGAAGTCCGCCCGGTCGGTGGACTGCAGCGCCCGGACCCTGGAGAGTCGCTCCAGCGGCGTTTCGCCCGGAACCGGCTCGAAGTCGGCCCGCTTGAATGCCCCGGCGTCGCCCGGGTAGAGGCGGCTCAGGGCCCGGATGACATAGGCGTTCGTCACGAACCCGGTCTGGGCTGACCGGTTCCAGAGGCCGTACTCGAACTGGTTCTGGAGAAGCCAGTTCACCGCTCGCTTCACGGGAGGATCGTCCGTGCCGTACCCGGCCGCCCGCAGGGCGATGAGCGAGACGGCGGTCGGGGCCGCGTCGCCTTCCTCGTCGATCCGGCTCCACGTGTCCGACGCCTCGTCGTGGACGCCTAAGTCGAATCCCCACGAGCCGTCCTCCTGCTGTAGCGCAAGGAGTCGGCGAAGGTCCCGGTCAACCTGCCGCTGGAAGGCCGGAACCAGATCGGCGTAGCGCTTGCCGAGTTCCGAGTCCGGGGCGAACTCCTCGAGTTCCTGGCGCGGAAGCAGGTCGTGGAAGAACTCGATGCGATGGCCGAGGTCGTCCGCGACCTTGATCTGGTTATCCCCGGTCGCGACGATCCTCTCGGCCTTGTCGACGATCCCGGCCAGGTATCTCTCCTCGCCGGTGTCGCGCCAGGCCCGCTCCAGGATCTCGGCAGCGAACTTGAAGACCACGTTCGGGCCGAAGTTCGATCCCTTGCCGGCTGCGTTGATGCCTTGGGGGTCGGCAGTCTGGAGGACGTAGTTGGCCGTCCTCCTTTGCTGGTAGGAGTGCAGCCGCTTCGGCCGGAACGTGCGTTCGTGCAGCACGATGTTCCGGCCCGCGACGCGGCTCCCTGCCGGCGCGTCTCCGAGGTCATTCGGAGCGAGCGATGTATTGACGGCCGCGTCGACGAGGTGGTTTGTGGGCCGCAGGCTCTCGTACATGGTGTTCACGAGCCGGCGGTGGTTCTGGATGGTCCCGTCGGGACGGTATCCGTGGCGCATCGCGTCGGCGACGCCCCACACCCCGCTCTGGGTGTGGCAGCTCATGCAGTTCTCGCCGAACAGGCTCGAGCCGTCGCGCACCCGGCGATGGACGGCAATGTTGCGCGGCCGGTGGATCAGCCAGGCGTCGATTTCCGCGAGGTGGTAGTAGATCGATTGCTCGAGCGCTTGGCGGGGCGTCGCGAACGGCGCGGGATCGACGAAGCGCACTTCGAGTTCGTACCCGGGCTGGTTCGCCTCGACCCGCAGGAAGTAGGTCCCTCCGGGATGAAGGCGGCGCGTCACGAATGACCGGAAGTTGTCGTCCTGCTGGTGGATGCGCTCGTTCACATCACGTCCGTCGTAGTAGCTGTACACCGGCTCTGGCCCGGGTATCGCCTCCGTGTCGGGATGGATGTAGGGCACGACGTTGCTGTTGCCAAAGTCCTCGCGCTTCGCCGCTTCCCGCGGCTTGAGTTCTTCGGCGGTGGGCACCCCCGGCTGGTACACGCGGATCCGCGCGCTCACGACGGGCTCTGGCATCTGCAGGTTCGCCGTGAGCAGCTTCGGGCGGTCCCCGCGGTACTCGATCCGGTACCAGTCGTCGGGAGACTGCCCCGAGTCCGGGTTGTCGAAGTATTCGAGATCGTCCGCGCCGCCGATGACGCGAATGACCTGATCTTCGCTGCCCGGCTGGAATGGAAGCACGACCGCGTGCTCTGGCGCATTGTTCGGCTCCGTTTCGAGCACGATGTCCCCGGCGCGCGTCGCGCTCACCCGCCGCACATCGATACGGATTTCGGCCCGCTCGACGGGCGGCGTTGTGGTCGGCACGGCGGTAGCGAGGCGTGCCAGCCCGGTATCGCGGTGGTACTGCGAGACTCTGGGTGCTGCGTCGGCCAGGGTGTCGAGACTCAGTTCGTAACGTCCTGCAACGGGGGCCCGGTACAGCAAGTTCACGTCCGGGTCCAGCGCATGGAGGACTTTTGTCCAGCCGTTGTCGATGCCCGGCACCAGGTCGCCGCGCTTCGACCCCATATCGCCCCCGGCAGTGGGCGGCCCGTTCCAGCGGACCTCGATCCTGGCGTTGTCGGGAAGGCGCCCGGGGCTGGCGAGGCCGACGCCTAGCCGGACGGTCTCGCCCGCTAGCAGGTCCCACCCCTTTGACCAGGATCCGTTGAAGTCGATGGTCTCTGCGGCGGCGGGCCGGGCCTGGACCCAGCTCAGGGACGCCAATGCGAGCACGGCGACCAGATTCAGGAGCGGCATCCGGAGTCCCGCGAAGTGCGGACTCGCACCCCCGACCGGCTCGCCATGCGGATTGATGCGTTCTGGAGGCGTCACGATCTTCGGGTTGCGGAGGAGCGCCTTGCCCGGCGGCACTCGGCGCCTAGGCACCGTCTGCCGTCCTGAGGCCGGCGCGCCCGCTGCCCATTATAGGAAGGGCCCGGCGGCTGAGAGCCTTGCCTGGGAACGAGTCGCTTCGCCGGGGCGGATAGCCGCGCTCACCGGTGGCGCACCTCGCTGGCAATTACGAAGCGAGCTTTGCCGCAATGTCGGCTGCGATCTGACCCCCGTGGAATCGGCCGTTCTCGATGAATATTTCGTTGGTATGCATGCCGGCCACGATGACACCTGCTAGGTACATTCCCGGCCGGTCGCTCTCCAGCGTGTCCGGATCCGTCCGCGGTTTCCGGGTGGAGTCGTCGAACACGATCCCCAAGGACGCCAGGAAGTCGGTGTCGGGCTTGTAGCCGGTCATCGCCAGTACGAAGTCGTTGCGGATCACGGTCGGCCCGTCGGGAGTGTCGAGGTGCAGGCATGCCGGCTCGATCCGGGTGACCCGAGTGCCCAGGAATGCTTGGATCTCACCGTTCTTGATCCGGTTCGAGATGTCGGGCATGATCCAGTACTTGATCTTGGGGCTGAGTTCCGGATGGCGGTGAATCAAGGTGACGCGCGCCCCGGAACGGTAGCAGTCCAGGGCGCAGATCGCCGCAGAATTCTGTCCTCCGATCACGGCGAGGTCGCAGTCGTAGAACGGGTGGGCCTCGTGATAGTAGTGATGGACCTTGGGCAGGTCCTCGCCCGGCACGTCCATCCGGACAGGAATGTCGTAGAAGCCCGTGGCGAGAATCACCTTGCGCGCGCGGTATTGGCCCGTTCGGCCCGTTCGGTCGGTGGTGGAGACCATGAACGAGCCATCCTCGCCCGAGATTGTGTCGACCTGCTCGTACTGGTGGATGTCCAGGCTGTAGTGGCCCGCGACGCGACGGTAGTATTTCAGGGCCTCGCCCCGAGTCGGCTTCTCCCTTACCGCTGTCATCGGAATGTTGCCGATTTCCAACAGCTCGGGAGTGGTGAAGAACGTGAGGTTTGTGGGATAGCGGTACAGCGAATTGACAAGGCAGCCCTTGTCGAAAGTCTTCGCCCGAAAGCCGGCTCTTCCTACTTCAATCGCGCAAGCGAGCCCGGTGGGCCCGGCTCCGACGACGATGACGTCGAGCGTTTCGTCTGCCGCTTGCGGAGGCAACTCCCAGTATAGGAACCGGGTCTGGTCAGTCGTGGCCCTACCGCGACTGCTTCAGGCGCGGGGGCGGGCCACTGGGAACCTCCTCTCCAGATCGCGTTGCGACGGCCCCTTCGGCGGGAAGAGCCTCGCAGCCACCGGCGATTCCCCCCGTGTCTTGGCAGGCTCGGTGCGAGATACTCTTGGGGCGGGAAGTCGCCGCTTGCTCCGGCAGATCCCGACAGGATGGACAGCATGGGACTCCGCAGACTCTGGACAATTCTCCCGTTGACGGTTGCGTCCGCTCTAGTGTGCAGCGGCGCGAACTGGGACCGCCACGTGATCGCCACCGGCTTCCCCTGCCAGACGGCGGTCGCGGCTGACTTTGCTGGAGACAGCAGGCCTGACGTCATCGTGGACGCGCACGGGGAAACGCATCTGTATGTCGCGCCGTCCTGGACGAAGGTCGTGATCGACGGCAAGTGGCCCTTCCGACCGGGCGAGAGGAACACCATCCACAGCGAGGTCATGGATGTCGACGGGGATGGCGATCCGGACTACATCGGCGCCGTCTACTCCCCGGGACCGGTCTTCTGGCTTGAGCGGCCGGACGACCCCCTGCGGGACCGCTGGACGATGCGGATCGTCGACAACGAGGTGAACGGGATCCACGGTCTCGTCAAGGGGGACATCGACGGTGACGGCCGTGACGATCTCGCTGGCAACAGTGCCCAGCCGAAGGAGCCATACCCGAATTCGCTCGTCTGGTGGAGCATCCCCGAGAATCCGCGTTCGGCCGAGGAATGGATCCGCTACGTCTTCGCGGATCAGGACGCCCCCGGGTTGAGTCACTACTTGGGTATCGGGGACCTGGACGGCGATGGAAAGGCCGACATCGCGTCGGCGGGGAAGGACGCCGTGACCGGGGGAGGGAACTGGTTCGCGTGGTGGAAGCAGCCTTCCGACGGCTCCACTCCGTGGCTGAAGCGCACGATCGCCGTGAATCAGACCGGGGCCACGAACGTCCTGCCCGCAGACTTGAACGGTGACGGAGCGATGGACATCTTCGCCACGCGCGGTCACGGCAAGGGCGTTCTCTGGTTCGAGGGGCCCGATTTCGCCCTGCACGAGATCGACTCCGAGATCGAGGGGCCGCACGACCTGGCGATTGGCGACATAGACGGTGACGGTGATACAGACGGCGTGACTTGCGGCAAGGACAGCTACGAAGTCGCGTGGTACGAGAACGATGGCAACGGGGTCTTCAGCAAGCATGTCATCCACGACGATCAGGCGGCGTACGACATTCGACTCGTCGACATGGATCTTGACGGCGACCTTGACGTGCTAGTTGCCGGACAGAATTCCCGGAACGTGGTCTGGTACGAGAACGCTATAGCAACGCCGTAGGCGAGGCAAGTCTGGCGAGCCTGCGAGAGCATTCAGCCCGGTCGGGTTGACTCAGGGCTGATTCAGGGCTCCTGTCGGCGCAACTGCTGCGGTACGCTGGCGTACGCACATGCCAGCCACCAGCCGGACGGGCCGACGCCCGCTGACCCTCCTTGCGGGCCTGTCGATGGTCCTATGCGGCGCTGCACGCACGGAGCCGCTGACGTGTGACTTCAGGGACTATAGTGCCTTCGGAAGTCTGCGCGCTGAGGCAGTGGATGGCGACGTGCTCGTCGAGTGGGGCGGAGCACGCATCGACGATGGCGCCGGGCCAGCGGACGCGCCGCCCGGGTCCCCCACTCTGCGGGCCTCGTTCGGCCTCCAACAGGGACAGCCGATCATTCGCCAAATGGCGGTCCTGTCGAGAGCCGGCCACTGGGCACCGCTCGTGCGCGATGCGCGGCCGGAATTCCATGTCGTCGAGGGCATGCGGCGGATCTCCAACCAGCAGCTCAACCCGATGAGGGACCTGGGTCGGGAGGCGACTCCTGAGGTCGTAGAGCAGGAGAAGTGGAAGGTTTTCTGGGACGCTCCACTGAACGTGCCCGGGCTCGAGGGGGTGAATCCCGGGCTGCCGAGAAGTCCGTCCGAAGTGCAGCGCAGTGATGTCGAATACCAAGTGACGGGCTGCACGGTCCGCCGCGACGGCGTCCGGCTCGAGATCTCCTTCGACGGCCTGACTCTCGGCTCGTTCCGCGGAAGCCTTCGGTTCACTGTCTACGAGGGGTCGAACCTCGTCCGCCAGGAGGCTGTCGCGGCGACTTCCAACCCTTCGGTGGCGTATGTGTACCGCGCTGGACTGAGCGGACTCCGGAACGACAACTACGGCCGGATGCGCTGGAGGGACGTGGCCCGGGACTGGCAGCACTACCGATTCGGCGGAGGGGCGAATGACGGTCCAGTGCCCCTGCGGGCGAGGAACCGTGTTCTGCTGCTTGAGCAGGAGCGCGGGGCCCTGGCGGTGTTTCCTCCTTCGCACAAGTTCTTCTTCGCCCGCGAGATCGAGATGAATCTCGGGTACGTGTGGTACCGGCAGCGACCGGACGGTAGGTTCGACGTGGGCGTGCGGCAAGGCGAGCGAGAGGAAATGTACCGTCCATGGGGAGCCTCCGAAGAAACCTGGGCGAAGCGAGTGCGGCAGTCACGCCGGTTCGCGGAAGGGAATTTCGCCCTCTACAACGCTCCGCCCGGGACGATGCAGCGGATGGCGGTCTATTACTACCTCGGCCCGCGAGACACGCATTCGACCCTGGAGGAGGTCCTCGCCTACACGAACGGCGACCGGTACAAGCCGCTCGACGGCTACCAAGTGGCCGTCAGCCACTTCCACACCCACTTCGCCGAGCAGCTCACCGACCTGGGTTCGCTCGACGCTCGCCCGGGGTGGGTCTCGGCCTTTCGAGGGCTGGGCATCAACATCGCCATGATGTCGGACTTCCACGGTGACGGCCATCCCAGCGACGAGGGCGAGATCCGGTTTCGAGAACTGGGGGAGTACTTCGAGGCTTGCCGGAGGCACTCCGACACCGATTTCCTTCTGATGCCCGGGGAAGAGCCGAACGCTCACATCGGAGGACACTACACCTTGGTTTTCCCCCGGCCCGTGTACTGGTCCAAGGTGCGCTCAGGCGACGCAAAGTTCGAGTCGACGGACTCACGGTACGGCAAGGTCTACCGAGTGGGGTCCGCAGCGGAGATGCTGGCCCTGCTGGAAGCGGAGCAAGGCCTGGTCTGGCAGGCCCATCCGCGCACCAAGGGATCGACCTTTTATCCGGACGTGGTGCGCGACGCCCCGCACTTCCTCAGCGATCGGTACTTGGGGGCGGCGTTCCAGACGCTTCCCGGCGATCTCTCGCAGGCCAGGATCTGCGAACAGCGCTGCTTCGGGACGCTCGACGACATGAACAACTGGGCCGGCCCGAAGTACCTGATCGCGGAGGGAGACACCTATACGAAGTACCCGGAAGACGAGATCTACCCCCATCTGACAGTGAATTACATCCGGCTCGACAGGCTTCCCCGGTTCGACGAGGACTGGAGCCCGATCACCGAGGCCATGCGGCGGGGGGAATATTTCGTTTCGACCGGAGAGGTCCTGCTGCCGTCATTCGCGGTCGAGGGCAGGGGCAACAGCAGGACTCTGGTCGCGGAGGTGGAATGGACGTTCCCGCTCGAGTTCGTGGAAGTGGTCTGGGGCGACGGGAAGTCGACGGGGAGGCAGGTCCTGCCGACAACCGAGCTGGGGTCGTTCGGGCGCAAGGCGTTCCGCGTCCGGTTCGATGCCGACGGGAAGAAGTGGGTGCGGTTCGCGGCCTGGGACTCGGCCGGAAACGGTGCCTTCACCCAGCCTGTCCACTTCTAGCCGCTCACGAGGCGGTAGTACTAATTGGTTGACATTCCAGTACTTAAGTCGTTGAATTGCCCGCCATCCCAGGCAATCGCGCTACGTCCGCTCCCGAGTCTTGCCCACAGCAGGGCAGGCGCGGCAGACTATTCCCAATCCACTACGATAAGTGCTTATGCCTGCCCGCCAGCTGTCGACTGAGGAACTCACGGCCTTGTGCCGCTACGACACCCCGACCATCTGCAACGTAATCGAGTTGTTTGCCATTCGTCCCCAGACGGAGGGCTACATGGACGAGCGCATCCGGGCCTGCTTCCCGGAAATGGGACCCATCTGCGGTTACGCTGCTACAGCCACGTTTCGCTCGGCGCTGGAGCCGAAGGGCAAGGCAGCCTACGGCACTCTCTCGGACCAGATCTCCCGCTTCGGTGAAGTCCCGGGACCGCCCATCGTCGTGATCCAGGACCTGGACGAGCCGACTAGGTCGGCTACCTTCGGCGAGGTCATGGCCGCGTCGTACAAGTCCTTCGGCGCGGCCGGGCTCATCACGAGCGGTGCGGCGCGGGATCTTGACCAGGTTCGGGCAGTCGGCCTGCCCTGTTTCGCGGACGGAGTGATCTGCTCGCACGGGTACCCGAGGCTGATCGACTTCCTCGTGCCTGTTCATGTAGGCGGGCTGGGTGTTTATCCGGGAGACCTGCTGCATGCCGACCAGAACGGCGTGACGAACATTCCGGGAGAGATCGCCGGCGAGGTCGCTGATGTCTGCGAGGAATTCTGCGCTGCGGAGTCGGTAGTGCTCGATTTCTGCGCTGCCGGCAACGTGACTGCCAAGGGCTACGCCGAGGCACTTGGCGAGCTGCGAGACCGGGTGAACGGCTTGAAGCAGCGGCTGCGCCGTCCTTGATTCGTGCCTGCTTGGGAGCGAGTCAGCCGTCCGACTGCTTGGAGTAATGGACCTGACTCTCCTCGCCCCGATGAATTGCAGGTCAGGTGAAGGCCGCGTTGCACGCGGCAGGTGCGATCCGGATCCGGGGCCGAAGCTGTCTTTCCTCGCGTCGGCGATGCCCGCGAGCCCCGGCTTGGTCTGCGAGCCCAGGCGCGCTGGTCACGGCCACTGGGGAGGCATCGGTCCCGGGGCGGGCCTGACGTCCATTCGAAGATTGGGGAAGAGGGGACTCGGACCCTGTAAGTGATCCGCCAGGTGCCGAGGTGCGCTCCCCAAGGAGGACGCAGCTACACCCGCGTGAACACCCCTGCCGCCTGTTCCGAGTGGCAGCCACGGGCAGGCGAGGTAGCAAGATCCCTTACCCGTTCTTGGTAGCGGCCTGTCCTGTTGCCTCGGTCGTTTCGCCGGATTCCGTATCGATCACCCGTACCGTGTACGAGCCTGCCTCGCGGACCATGGGTGTGAACTCGCTGCCCTGAATGCGGAGGGTGTAGACAACCTCCCCGTCCGACTCGTCGATCACCTGCACGACCGGATCTACCGCTCCATTGGCGTCGATTGCAGGAAGCGAGTAAGCGCTCGGCAGTCCGTTCTGCGTTTGGCGGATGCGGATCGGCCAGCCGGGGTACGGCTCGGAGTCGGGCTCGGAAGCCTTCACCCAGCGAGGCCAGTTGGCCAGCTCGATCTCCCTCTCGGTCCGGCTGAACTTGATGATCCCGTACCCAGGCGCCCGCTGGTGCAGGGCGGTGGGCTCGATGCCGTTCGTTTGCGGGTTCGAAACGGCGTGAATGGTCATCTTGTTCCCGAAGCCGTCGAGGTACTCGCCTGTATTGCGCGGCGCCCCGGGCTTCCTGTTACGGCCCTCTTCGGTCGGGAACCAGCGGCGCGGGAAGATGTTGGCCACGGATGGCACGCAGATTGCCCAGCTGCTGTCGTTCCATTCGTCGACCCCGTATTGGATCGTGCTGCCGAGGTGCTGGTCGCCCGCGATGTGGACCGCCATCGCCTTGCGCAGCAGCCGGACGGCCCGGTTGCGCCCGGACTGGGGCCAGCTGTTCGAGTCGTGATCCTGGACCGGCTCCTCGTTCGGTGCGTACTCGCCAGGCGCGTTGACACGCAGCTGGCCCGTCACGGCATCCGTGGTGGTGCCTTTCGGCAGCGTGCAGACGTTGGCGAAGATCGTCTGCGAGATCACTGCCTTGAGCCAAGCCTCGTTCCAATCCTGCGCCCAGGCTTCGAGGAATGCTTCCTGGCGCTCGCCTAGCAGCGGGAAATCGGGGTTGTCCGAGCTCCTGCGGGCGTCATAACGGGGGTCATCCGCCCAGCCGTTGATGATTCCCGACCCTGGCAGAAGGGCTGTGGCGGAGTCCTTCCATTTCCGATCCTCGATGATCGCGAAACTGACGCCTCCGTAAAGCATGTCCGTGTAATACACGGCGATGCCTTGCTCGACCGGCGTGGGGTCGTATGGATCCGGCATGTTGGCGGTTTGCGTGGTCTGGACGGCATGCACGAAGCGAGCATCCATTACATAGCCGCCCTGGTCCTGGCCCGGCTTGCCGTAGCCGTTCGCCTTGCGGCCGCCCGCTCCCCAGATGTTTCCCTGGTAGACGTCGTGATCGTCCGGGAGGGCCACCGTCGGGATCTCGCGAAGCAATTCGGAGTACTCCCAGCCGAAGATGTACCACTTGCGCAGGTAGTCGAGAATCGCGATGTCGGTTGGCTCTCGCACGATGCCGTACTCGCCGACGCGCTCGTAGACGTTGTCGCCCGTGAAGGCCATGACATCGGGCTGGTGGAATCGCATGTTCTCCACGATGTCTGCGTGCGGGAACCCGAGGTCGTTATTTCCGGTGAAGGCCGCGACGACGATCTCTTCCTGGTCCTTCGGGTCCTGACGGACCGTGCCCTCCCAGGCATCGTCTGCGTAGACGACCCGGTAACGGGTGTCGGCTGAGTCGTCCCATCCCTCGACGCGGAAGGTTGCCGTGCGCGCTTCGGGATCCAGATCCTGAGTCGCGACCTGAATCCAGTCCCCGTCGTCAAGAATCTCCAGAGCCGCTTCCCGGGGACCATTTCCAACCGGCGCGATCATCGCGTTGAGCTTCAGCACCCCTCGGCTCAGGGTGTGCATGGCGAACATGATCGGTCCGAACTTCCGGTCGGGGTGTGCGGTTAGCTTCGACCCGGACACTGTCCAGTCGTCGAACCAGGCCCGCATCGTGCCGCCCGCACGGGTTCCGGGCTTGAGGCTCCAACCAGTCTCGCGGATGGCGCTCTCGGAAGGGGGTGAGTCTGGCACGGTTCCCGAACTCGAAACCAAGGCCAGGCCCCCGACGAGCCAGCCCGACTCGACTTCTCTCGTCAGTTGCTGCGTGCCTTGGGATGTTTCGACCGCAAGGGTGAGGCTGTATCCTTCCCCGGCCGGCTCGGCTTCGAGCGAGAGCGCTGATTCGCCGTCGAGGGCACCGGCTGCGACGGGAGCCGACTCGGTCGGAGAGCCTATGAAGAGGCGGCCGTCCCAGGTGATGCCGCAGTTAACGCCCACGCCTCGAACTGCGCTGTCGCGATAGTCATTGAACGAGCCGCGGATTCCGATCCGGAAGCCGGCCCATCCGTCCTTCGGCTCGCTGCCATCCTCTTCGATCTGTCCGAGCCGGACCCGCATCGAGAGGTTGCCGGCCTGATCACCGACTTCCCTTGTGAGCAGAAAGACATTGCGGTCGCCTCCCGGCCGGAAATTCTCGATGCGACCGTTCCGGACCCGCCAGTCCTGAAGGGGATTCGACCAGTAATCCGGCCCGATCCAAGGTCTCTCCACGCCCTCGTCCCAGTGGCTCTCGAATGCGGCGGACCCGCCCGAGCAGCCTACGAGGGCGAAGAAACACAGTGTGATGGCAAGGGCCGGCATGAGTGCCCGCGTGCGTTGCATAGCGAACCAAGGTATCAGAACCAGCAGCGGCCGGACCGTGATCGACCGCGAGAAACCTGGACCGCCACGTCGAGACGGACTCCCCACCGTCGGCCTGCGATGCACTGACCGCTTGGTCGGACTCAATCACCAGCAACGCCTCTGCCGGTTCGACGACAAAGGTCTCGGTCTCCTCGCGATGGCCCCGAAGATGCGGCGCAATCAGGATCGATCGAACAGTTGCCGAGTGCCAGCTAGGTGACCTTCGGCCATGCCCGTTCCGAGCGGAAGGATTACTGAAGTCGCGGTCCTTCGACACGACAGTTAAGCCGTGCTGCCTCGCGTACGCCCAGACGGCCGAGTCGTCCGTCGCCGCTAGACCGACAGCCCGAACGAGAACACAGATGCCCAAGTGTCACGGAGGCTGGCGCAGGCCCGGGGTGAGCGATTCTGATCGGAGAGCAGCCTCAATGGCTGCCACCCGCCAACAGTCTCCGCTCGCGGTCCGCGGCGAACGCGAGGCAGGCCCGAATGTCTGCGCGCGACAGGTCCGGGAAATCCTGGAGGACATCCTCCTCAGTCATGCCGGACGCCAAGTACTCCAGCACGTCGGCTACCGTGATGCGCAGGCCGCGGATGCAGGGCTTGCCGCTGCATTTTCCGGGCTCAATCGTGATTCGATCCAACTTCTCCACCAGACTCAGGTTAGGCAATGCTCCATTGGTGGCCAAGTGCCGGCAAGCGCGTATGCGAGGCCGCCATCGTGACTCGCGTCCTGAACTCGGCGGGTCCAGCGGTGACGATGGCGCGAGTCGGTTAGCGCGCGCCGCCGTCCGCCGAGTCGGTCGCTTCGGGTGGAGCGCTCCGCGCTGGTAGCCTGGCCGCCTGCGTAGCCGCACCGGCCCCTATTGGCCGTTGAGGCCAGGCGCGGCAGCATCGGACCCGTCGAGGCGAATGATCAGGGTCGCCGCTACCCCGTACTTCTCGACGTGCGGTCCGTGTTCCGGTCGATCGGCGGGGAAGTCTGGTTCCTCGATAGGGAGACGGACGCCCACGCACGGAATCGAGCGAGCCGGAGGTTGCACTGAATCCCACGATCCCCTGCTTGATCAAGAAGTGCCCATGGAGCGAGCGGCCAATCTGTCGCTGAGTAAAGCCGTGGTGGCTGAGCATCGACAGTATCGTCAGGGTTCGGTTACGATGGCCGTTCAGGCAGGCAATCGTCATGGCTGGCATCCTTGATCGCAACTACTGGCCCGAGAGGAAATCAGAGAGGATTGTGCTCGCTGCCTTTGTCGTCTGCACGGCCCTAGCGTATCCGTGGATTGGATGGCCTGGTTTCCTGCCCGCGGTGACTGTGCTAGTCGGGTGGGCATGGCGTAGGCTCTTCTTTCTGATTTACGATTCCGTGTGTGCTTTCCGGGCTCGCCGCTCTAGTTGACCGGCACCTGCCCGTACCTGCGTTCTCCGGCACTCTGGCAACCTCACGGCTAGACTCACAGCGGGGCTTGGCGAGCTGCCTCGATGGAACGCGAGCGAGGCAGCGGGGCGGTGCCTATGGTTTCTCGGTGTCGGCTGGCGTAAGTCGAAGGGTTTCCGTGTCCGGCAACCTTGACTGCAGGTTGGCAACACCGACTGGCACAGGCCGACCGAGGAAGAGTCGAGGATAATCGCCAGCTTCCACTCGCAAGACGACCTCGAGCGGCCGATGGCCGCCCGTCGGACCCGACCTGACATGTCCAGTGTCGAGATCGACCATCGGATCGGCGACCGCGACTACGATATTGCCTGCATCAAGGCGCTGCCCGCCGAGCTCGTGCGTGGACTGCGCAAGCTGCTGCTGCAAGAGGCAAGGGGAACCAAGAAGACTCTGAGGGCGTCGGTGTTTCTCAGTTGGCCGTTCGAGGCCGGCTTGGTCAGGGGCCCCCGGTTCCCTGAGCGTGCGTCCCAAGGCCCGCTGGCCGTCGTCCTAGCTGCTCGGGCGCCCGAGAGTGGCATTGGCAGGGCGTCCGGATTCACTCCCCGGCCATGTCGGCCGGCATCGATCCCTTCGCCAGCAGCTTGATCCGGTAGAGCCCGGTGCGGGCCGTCATGTACAGCGTGCTGCCGTCATCGCCCCACGCCACGTTGGCGGGAATCTCGTCGGGCTGGATCGTTCCCAGGTGGGTACCGTCGGGCGAAAAAATCCAGACTCCGCCCGGCCCCGTCGCATAGACGTTGCCCTCCGTGTCGATCTTCAGGCCGTCAGGCATGCCCGGGTCCTCGACCTCGGTGGCATCGAAGAACACGCGTGGATTCTCGAACATTCCATCGTCCGTCACGTCATACGCCATCCACACCTTCATGGCACCGTCCGAGTTCGCCACGTACGCAGTCTTGCCGTCAGGGGAGAACCCGATGCCGTTGGGCCTGGTCTGGTCACGATTCAGCAGCTGCAACTCGCCGGTCTCGTAGTTCAGCCGGAAGATTCCGTTGAAATCGAGTTCCTTCATGGGATCCTCGTCCTGCTGGCCCAGGCCGTACGGCGGGTCCGTGAAGTAGAGCCAGCCGTTCGCGTGCCACGCCAGATCGTTGGGACTATTGAGTCGCTTGCCCTCGAAATTGTCGACGACAGTCTCCCATTCTCCGTCCGCAAACCGGGAAATCCGGCGGTTGCCGTGCTCGCACGCGAGCAGTCGGCCCTGTCCGTCCAAGTTCAGGCCATTCGATCCGGATGACCCCTCTCGCGGCTCTCCCCGGTACATCTGGTCGTAGAACACGGTTGCCTCCGTGTCCCCTTCCGCCCAGCGGTAGATGCGGTTCGCCGGGATGTCGCTGAACAGCAGGTGCGGCCCGCCCTCGGTCACCCAGACGGGTCCTTCGGTGAACATCATGTCGCCGGCCAGCTTCTCGATCTTGGCGTCCGGTGGTACGAGCGCGTCCAGCGCGTCGCTGCTCCTCAGGATCGTGCCCGCTCCTTCCTGAGGTGGCGGTTCTTCGGTCGGGGGGGCGCTGCAGGCGGCGATCAGCGCCACCGCCGCGGCAAGGTGGAGTGGCTTGGCATTCATGGATCTGTGGTCTCCTCGCTGGGCTATCGTACCGCACGTCCGATGGCGGTCAAAGAACGGTTGCTTCCTGCGCGTCGCCAGGGCGGCTGGACTCGCTGCCCTCTCGGTTCGAACATGGGCCCGGCCCGCCTTCGCGACTGTCCAGTCCTTGACATCGGAGTGCCCGGTGTGGCATCGTTTCGAGTTCGTCGCCGCAGCCGGGCGAGTCGCTTGGCCGGTTGCCAGCCGCTCTGGATGACAGATGCTAGGAAGCTGCGGCTCTCGTTAGAGAGTACTCTCGACAGCGTGGAGGCGGCAGAATTGATTGTCCAGCGCATGGCCGATATCAACGGGTTCGCGCCGGATCAGGTGCATGAAATCGGCGTGGGCGTTCGTGAGATGATGGTAAACGCCGTCAAGCACGGGAATGAGTTCAGTCCCGACAAGGCCGTGGAGTTCCAGGCATCTGTTGACGAGGACGCCTTCCGCGCCAGTGTCACGGACCAAGGTGATGGGTTTGCACCGGAGCAAGTCAAGGATCCGTGCGGGGACGAGGGCCTGCTGCTGCCGTCCGGGCGCGGACTGCTGATGATGCGAGCGTTCTTTGACGAAGTCGAGGTCACTCCGGCTGAGGGATGTGGAACGACGGTTCGTCTGGTCAAGTACCGCACTGAGGGTGCAAGAAGGGAATCTGAGGAGAAAGATCAATGAGTCTATCTATCGCGAGTCGCAATGTCGCTGATGTCACGGTGGTCGACCTAGCGGGCCGGATCACACTGGGTGAAGGCTCTGGCAGCCTGCGCTCGACCGTGAGGAACCTGCTGGACACGGGCGTGAAGAAGCTCTTGCTCAATCTGGCGGACGTTACCTATATCGACAGTTCCGGTCTCGGCGAGCTGGTTTCCGCCTACACGACAGCACAGGGACAAGGCTGCACGGTCAAGCTTCTGAACGTTCAGGAGAAGGTCCAGGATCTGCTGCAGATCACGAAGCTCTACACCGTGTTCGAGGCCCACACCGACGAGGCCGAGGCCGTAGCGAGCTTCTAGGCCGCGACCGGCACACGGCGCAATTCAGTTCGGGTCCGGCGTTGCGCGCTGGGCCGCGCATTCTACGACCGGGCGGCCGCTCCGCGCCGAGCGGAGTCTCCCTGCGAGCGGGGCAAATCCCGCTGGGCTACATCAGTAGCGAGAACGTCATCGAGAATTCGAGGTTGTTCAGGTTGCCCTCGACATTCGGCAGGAACTGGCCGAACGGCTTTCCCGTGACGTGATTGCGCACGTCCAGGCGGAACCCGTACATCGAGAAGTTGAACTTGACGCCGCCGCCGTAGTTGTAGCCGAACTTCGTGTTGCCCCCGCCTGAGAGCGAGGAGACCCCAGGAAGGAAGAATGACGTGAAGCCGCCGCCCCCGGTCACGAACGGCCGGACCGGCGATCCGCTGCGCGTTGCGTGGGCCACCATGTTGTAGTACATGTTGTGAGCCCTGATCGCCCCGACATCCTCGGAATAGCTTGATCCTTCAATCGACTCGAAATAGCCCAGCTGCGCGTGCTGGTAGGCATAGGAGATCTCGTGACCGATGAAGGCCCGCGGATTGAATGCCATTCGAGCGCCGACCCGGACTCCGTTGGAGAGCGAGTACTCGACGCTCCCGGAGACGTCTTGGATGAAATCGGTACTGAGGGAGTTGTCGTTGAGTGAGCCATAGCCGCCGGAGATGCCGAGCTCGGCCGATTGAGGCATGGCAGGAATGGCGAGCAAGGCGCCCGCGACGAAGCTAAGCAAGACTGGTCTCATCAATTGCCTCCGGGGATGTTCTCATCATAGCCGCGGAATGGATTCGTCCTGCCGGGGCTTGATCCTGTGCCAGTGGTTGGCGAGCTTGAAACAGATCGGACGCCTGGCGACCGACTCGGGTTTCCGGAGGGCCGGTTCACGGCCTGATCACCCTTGTGGCGGTGATAACGTCCAACCCGCGCGAGTGACTAGGATTCCTCCCGTCAGCTCCGAACCGCGAGCGCCCGCCTGCCGATCCTACGCAGCGTCCGGCGAGGCTGGAGCCTTGGCCAGTTGCGGCGCTATCGATCCGTCCGTCCGGACTCGGTTCCTCGGTTGGCACGGGCTTGAAGCCAACCGTCGATTCCCGCTAGCGAAGGGCACCAGCGGCAAGGTCCCGGCCGAGCCAGTTCGGAACCGATAGGATCCGAACAGACCCTATTCCAACGTCACCTCGAATACGTAGGCGTGCTTGCCGGAGTCCGGTCCGGGACTGCGGATAGCCAGCGCCTCTGCTCCCTGCGACCACTCGAGGTCTCCGTCGTAGCCAAGCAAGCGGATCCCGGAGACGGCGCGTCCCTCCAGGTGCTCGGATCCGGCTCGCAGCGATTCGATCGTCCATTCTTCCTCGGCAAGGCCCAGAGCGATCGCGTAGAACGCGTCGCCCTTGGTGGTGAACCGAATGTCCTCGGGCCCCATCTGCTTGTTGCGCTGCTCGCTCAGGTGTCCCTCGACGGTCTCGGTCGGCCCTTCGCCGTAGATCTTCCACGGGCGTGAGCCGTAGATGGCCTCTCCATTGACCCTCAGCCAGGCACCGATTTCCCGCAGCATCTCGGCTTCGTGCTCGGGAATCGTCCCGTCGGCCTTGGGGCCGACATTTAGAAGCATGCAGCCGTTCTTCGAGACGATGTCCACGAATTCCGTCAGAATCAGTCGGACGTCCTTGTAGCGGTGGTCTCTCACGTACCCCCAGGAGTTGAAGCCCACGGAGGTGTCGGTCTGCCAGAAGAGGTCGCGCTTACCGGAGAGCCTCGCGCGTTCGAGGTCGAGCACCGCGACATTCTCGGGCATGGCTGTGAACTTGTAATTGACGACGCCGGTTTTCCCCCAAGCATGAGCGCGGTTGTAGTAGTAGGCCAAGAAACGCTTGAGATGCGGCGCGTAGGGATTCGCCTCCCAGTTCGGGACCTGCTGCCTCGGGCCGATGCCGAAGTCGAACCAGATCAGGTCGGCCTTGAACTTCTCCACCAGCTCGGCAGTTCGCCCCAGCCAGTCGTCGCGGAACGCCTCGCTCTGCGGAAACCAGTCGAAGTTCTGGCCCGACGTGAACTCGAGGTCCTCGCGCGGCTCCCCGTACAGTCCGGCGGCCGCCGGGTCGACCGTGTCGTAGGACTCGTCGCGGGCGTAGTAGCCATAGTTGAAGGCGCGATGGCTGCTGACGCCGAACTTCATGCCGCGGGCACGGACTGCCTTCTCGAGGTCGGCAATGACGTCGCGCCGGGGCCCCATCTCGGAGGCGTCCCACTCGGTGTAACTGGAGGCGTAGAGCGGGAATCCGTCATGATGCTCGCCCACGGGCACGACGTACCGTGCGCCCGCCTCCTCGAACAGGGCCGCCCAGCTGTCCGGATCGTAGGACTCGGCCTTGAACATCGGAATGAAGTCCTTGTATCCGAACTCCTTGTGAGGGCCCCAGGTCTTGCGGTGATGCTCGAAGTAATTGAGGTTGCGGCGACGGTCGGTCTCGTTGAGGTACATGCGTCGTGGGTACCACTCGTTGCCGATCGCCGGGACAGCGTACACGCCCCAGTGGATGAAGATGCCGAACTTCGCGTCCTGGTACCAGTCGGCGACACCGTTCCCGGCCAACGAGTCCCAGTCAGCTGCGAACGGACCGGCAGCAATCACCTCGTCGATCGCCGGAAGATCAGCGTCGACCGAGCCGGTGAAGGCGATTTCGTCCGAAGCCGCCTGTTCCGGCGCGGGCTGCGGTCCGCACCCGATCCAATGGACTAGCGCGAGAACGGCTGCAAGGGCAGGGAAAGTAACTCTCAGAATGCACTCCAGTATCGAATTTCGGTCCATTATCGCCTAGTTCGGCAGTCCGATAGTTCCAAGAAGCCCACTCCGATGTGCGGGGGCCCGCTTCTCGACGCGCGATCCGCTGCTCCCCAGCAGCCCAGACCGATCCCGATAACCGAGCGGTTCACTCACACCAGGCTGCTAGGCCATTGCTGGCAGGCTGCGCCCTGGTCGCCGCCCCGCTCGGTCAATGATACTGGACGAACTCAATGGTGTGTCCGTCCGGATCGCTGCAAAACGCCTGGCTCATGCCCAAGCGGTCGTTGCCCCCCAACTCGAAAGAGACACCGCATTCGTTAAGCCGGGCCTTGACCGCCTCCAGATCCTTCACCTCCATCGCCAGGTGGTCGGAGCGGCTGATCCGGCCCCGGACCTCTCGCCCCGCGCTGCTGTCCTCGATCAAGTGGATCTGCCGGTCCCCGACCGCCAGCCAGGCCCCGGGGAAACTGAACGCCGGCCGCTCGTCCTCGGGCAGGCCGAGGACCTCGCAGAAGAACCGCTTGGACGCCGCAAGGTCCGCCACCGCAAACGACACATGGTGCATTCGCTTGAGTCCGATTCGATCCATACGGGCCATTGTAGATGCGATGGCCGACCCTGTATCGCTTGGACCGGCTCGCCTGCGGTTGGCGGGCGACGCCCGTCCGCTCTCATGGGGGGCCGGCTGGGCAGCGTTGCCCCAATGCCGCCGTCCGAGGCCTCTGGCTGACGCACTTCCGGAAACGCCTGGGCGTATTCCGTGGTTTCCGAGTCGGCCTTGGTTCGCGCCCGAGAACAATGGGACGGGAATCGCTTGCGCCGACAGTGAGAATCGGTCTATCGGTCGCCGGGCCGACTGCTGTTGAATCCGCCCGCGCGCGTCGGTATCATCAAATTACATCGTCCGGCCCCGGAACGCCCGGGTCCGATTCACGGAGATTCGCATGGGCCCCCTCGGCATGGGTGAGATCGTTGTCCTGTTCATTGTGGCCCTGCTGGTCTTCGGCCCGAAGAAGCTGCCGGAACTCGGCAAGACCTTCGGTAAGGGCATGGCGGAGTTCAAGCGTGCCTCGAACGAGCTCAAGACGACGTTTCAGCGCGAGATGGACAACATCGAGCACGAGACCAAGGACGTCAAGGGCCTCGCCAAGGACGTGACCAAGGACATCAACAAGGACATCAGCACGAGCTACTACGACGATTACGAGGACGACTACTACAGCGACTACGATTACGGGACGGACAAAAAAGAATCCAATCCGTCGGCGGACGGAGCAGCCGCCGACTCGGCCGACGAGTCGTCAGCGAGTTCCGCGGCGGAAACCGAGACTGCGACAACCGACGGTCCGGCCTCGTCCGGGGAACCCGCTCCTTCGGGCGATGTCCAGGAAGCCTCTGGCGAGCCGGTCTCGGGCTTGCCGGAAGCCGAGTCCGTCGCCACTTCGAAGCCGGCCTGACAAGCAGCTGCTCTCGCGCTTTCCTAGCCCGTAACGACTGATGCTTGGGAACTGAACCGCCTCATGAGTTCGGACAAGAAGGATCCTAACTGGCGCGTCCCGGAGAAGGGTCGCGCCTCAGAAACCCCCGAGAGTCCAGACCAGGGAGACACTACCGAGGATCACTCGATCTACGACGATCCCTACCACGACGAGTCGGACCACCCGTACGACGATCCTCATGCCGGCGCACCTGGCTCGGACGACGAGCCCGAGCCGCCACCGTCCGAGGGTGCCAGCGGCTCGGAGCCGCCGAGCAAGCCGCCTCCGCCTGCTAACGGCGACGATGATGACGACGAGGACGAGGATGACATGGCGCGCATGTCATTCCTCGAGCACCTCGAGGAGCTGCGGACCCGTATCCTTCGCGCATTGGGCGGCCTGCTTGTCGTTTACGTCGGCTGCCTGGCATTCGCGAAGGACCTGCTCGAGTTCGTCCTGACTCCGTTCTACGCGGCGGTCGAGGGAATCACCACGAAGTCGGGCGACCCGATCCGGATCATCAACATCAACCCCCTGGAACAGTTCCAGGTCATCTACATCAAGGTGCCGCTGGTCGCCGCGGTCTTCCTCGGATCCCCGTGGCTGATGTACCAGGCATGGCAGTTCATCTCGCCGGGCCTGTACAAGCGCGAGAAGAAATGGGCGGTGCCCTTCATCTTCATCACCGCCAGCCTGTTCATTCTCGGCGGGGCTTTCTGCTACTTCATTGCCCTGCGGGTCACGCTGCAGTTCCTGCTGACGCTCTCGCTCGACCAGATCGAGCCGTTCATTTCCGTCAGCATGTACCTGAACCTGTTCATCATCCTCGAGATCGGTCTCGGGCTGATCTTCCAGCTTCCGGTCCTGATCTTCTTCCTCACGCTGCTCCGGCTCACATCGCCGAGCTTCTTGCTTCGCAATGTCCGCTACGCCGTGCTGATCATGTTCGTGGCGGCGGCCATCATCACGCCCACTGGCGACCCGCTGACGATGACCCTGTTCGCGGGGCCGATGATCCTGCTCTACTTCATTGGCATCGGCGCCAGCTGGCTGCTTGTCCTGAAACGGCAAGGGCGGAGCCTGCCGTGGCTGCGCATCTTCATCGTGCTGCTCGTGTTCTTCGCCGTGATCGGGGGCATCATCGCGTATCTGTGCCTCTACCACGGATACGGATTCAGTCCCGAGTTTCCTTGGTTCGGGAAGCCTGCAGTGGAGCCTGCGATCGAGCCCGGCGCCTGGATTTGGCGAGCGGCAGGCTAGTGGGGAGCCGGCGCGGCCCGATCCCCGCCGGCGGCCGGGGTAAGGCACGGCACCGGAGGCATAGACGGCCCGAGGCCCCCGGGGCCCGCGACTAATTCGCGGCCATCGCGACCGGCTTGGGTGCGTATCGTTCCGCGACGTACGAATTGAGGATTTCGATGAACTCCGCGACGATCCGATCGCCCCTGAGTGTCCGATAGAGACGTCCGTCGACGTAAACGGGTGCCACGGGTTCCTCGAAGGTGCCGGGCAGGGAGATTCCGATATTCGCGTGCTTCGATTCGCCCGGTCCGTTCACAACGCATCCCATCACGGCTACGTCCATCGTCTCGACGCCCTCGAAGCGCCCCTTCCAGTCAGGCATCTGGCTGCGCAGGTATCCCTGGATCTCCTCCGCCATTTCCTGGAAGAACGTGCTGGTGGTGCGGCCGCAGCCCGGGCAGGCCGTGACCTGCGGGGTGAAGTGCCGAATCTCCAGCGACTGCAGCATCTGCTTGGCGATCTCGACCTCTTCGCAGCGATCGCCGCCGGGTTGCGGGGTCAGCGACACCCGGATCGTGTCCCCGATGCCGTCCTGGAGCAGCACGGCCATCCCCGCCGTGGAAGAGACGATTCCCTTGGCCCCCATACCCGCCTCAGTCAGCCCTAGGTGCAGCGGATAGTCGCAACGGCTCGCGAGCTTCCGGTAGACCGCGATCAGGTCCTGAACGTTCGAGACCTTAGCGCTTAGGATGATCCTGTCGTGGCCCAGGCCGTAGGTCTCGGCGGCCTCGGCCGACCGCAGCGCGCTGAGCACGATCGTCTCGTGCATGACCTCGGATGCGCTCCAAGGACGCTTCCGCTTGGCGTTCTCGTCCATCTGGTCCGTCATCAGCTGCTGGTCGAGCGACCCCCAGTTCACTCCGATCCGGACCGGTTTCCCGAACTCGATCGCCGCTTCGATCATCGTCCGGAAGTTGTCATCGTGCTTCTTCCCGATGTTGACGTTGCCCGGGTTGATGCGGTACTTGGCTAGCAGCCGCGCACATTCGGGATACTTCCGCAGCAGCAGGTGGCCGTTGTAGTGGAAGTCGCCCACGATCGGAACGTCGCATCCGAAATCGCGAATCGTGCGCACAATCCGCGGAACCGCCTCGGCGGCCTTGTCGTGGTTCACCGTGATCCGGACCAGTTCGGAACCCGCGCGCGCGAGTGCGACCGCTTGGTTCACCGTCGCCGCCGTGTCGGCGGTGTCGGTGTTGGTCATCGACTGGACCACGATCGGGCTCTCACCCCCGACCCGGACGCTTCCAACCGCGCAAGAGGCGGATTGCCTTCTCGAAATCGCCATCGGCGGAGCGTCGCCTAGCCCGCGATTCTTGAGTCTAGCAAGGGCTCTCGCCGCCCGTTCAGCGGACCAGGGCGAGGGACAGGGCGGGCACGTAGGTGATCAAGAGGACCCCGAGCAGCAGGATTGCGAGGAAGGGCAGGATCGAGACGTAAGTCTTGGTGAGCGGCTCGCCGAAGCGGTAAGACGACAGGAAGAGATTCAGTCCGACCGGCGGCGTCAGGTAGCCAAGCTCGAGGTTGGCGAGGAAGATGATCCCGAGATGGACCGGGTCGACACCGTATGCCGCTCCCATCGGTGCGATCAGAGGGACAACGACGAGAATCGCCGAGAAGATGTCCATCATGCATCCGACCACGAGGAGCAGCACGTTCAGGACCAGGAGGAACACATACTTGGATTCGATGTGGGACTGCACCCACTCCAGGGCCTGGTCTGGGATCTGGGCGTCAATCAGGTAGTTGGTGAATCCAAGCGCGACGGCCAGAATCAGCAGGACGCCTCCCACCAGGGTGGCGCACTCGGCGAATACGCGAGGAAGCCGTCCCCGGATTGGAAGGTCCCGGTACACCAGGCACTCGACGACGAAGGCATACAGCACCGTCACCGCTGCCGCCTCCACCAGCGTGACCACGCCGCCGAAGATCCCTCCGACCACCACAAGCGGCAGCAGCAGCTCCCACTTGGCCTCGGAAACGGCGGCGAGCGCTTCCCCAATGTCGAATCGCCGCCGCTCGCTTCTTGCCAGCAAGCCGTGGCGGGCACCAAGGAGCGCCACTAGCCCGACCAGCAGCAAGCCCGGGAGGAACCCGCCCAGGAACAGCTCGTCGATTGGCGTCCGCGAGTACACGCCGTAAAGGATGACCGCAAGGCTCGGCGGGAACAGCAGGCCGATCGATCCCGAGGCTGTGACGAGTCCGAGCGAGAACTTGCGGGAGTAGCGCGACGAGACCAGCACCGGTAGGAGCAGCCCTCCGAGGGACAGGATCGTGACGCCGGACGCTCCCGTGAAGGATGTGAAGAAGGCGAAGGCGCACGCGGTCGTGATGGCGAGCCCTCCCGGAAGCCAGCCGACCAAGGCCGAGAACACCCGCACGAGCCGCCTGCTCGCCCCTCCCTCGGCGAGGATGTAGCCCCCGAGCGTGAAGAGCGGGATTGCGGGCAGCAGAGGCTGTCCGGACAGTTGGTAGGCCGCTAGTGGAACCGCGGACACCGGAGTGTATTCGAACCAGAAGAGCAGGGCCGCCAGCCCTCCGATAACCGCAAAGATCGGCAGTCCCAGCAGGGCCCCAGCAAGGAGTGCGAGCACTCCGAACTGGACGATCGGAAGGTCGCCCAGGGTCTCCCACAGTCCGAGTGCGATCGGGATCCCGGCTCCGCCGATGGCGATCGCCCGGCCGGCGATGGAGTTCGAGCTCTTCCATGCCATCCGCACACCGATCACGGCAAAGCCCGGCATCATCGCTAGAACGAACAGCCAGACCGGCAGTCCGAATGCCACGATGTCGCCAGCGTCGCGCTCGACCATCGCGAACGTCCACGAGCCGTAGGCAAGGCAGCAGCAAACGGCGACGCCGATGCAGGAAGTGAGGATCCGGGCCGGCGCCCGCATGCGATCCGGTAGGAACGTTGCGGTCGACAGCGCGAGCAGCCGTTCCTCGCGGGCAGCCAGCGCCCCCCCAGCCATCGCGATCAGTAGGATGAGGTGCTGGACGATCGGAATCGATCCTGGAATGAGGTTTCCGAGTCCGACCAGCCTTCCCGCCCCCTCCGCGAGAGGCAGCAGCGCAACCAGTGCCAGCAGTAAGAAGGATGCGCCGTCCTCGGCCTTGCGCCACGGACTGTCTGATCCATGTCCCGTTCCGGGGGGAGTCGCGGCAGGAGAAGTCACTCGCTCGCGATCCCTGCACTTGCGCGTTTCATTAGGATCCGGACCTATCAGGTTACCGGACGACCGCCCCGATTCGGGATCCGGCTCCCGGACGACCGTTCGCGATTTCGCCGAGTCCGGGAGTGTGCCTGCACCCTCCGGTTCGCCCAACCGTGGCAGGTTGTCGGGTAGAGTTCCGCCAAGGCAGCGTTGCGCTACCGACCCTCCTCAGCGCCGGCCGCCGTCGGCTCGGGACTGCCCGCATTGGCCGCGAGGGCCTGGCTGCCGATTCCTGTAGGCTCGACAGTATCGCCCCTGCCTCGCTCTCGGACTGACCCCCTGAGCGACCTCGGAGCGACGAGGCTACACGATGAACGCTCCCAGCTGGGAATCCGTCCGCTCCCTGTTTCCGGTTCTCAAGGTCTGGACTCATCTCAACTCCGCTGCCTTCGGGCCGCTGCCCACAACTGCTGTCGATGCGATGAACCGCCAGTTCTCTGCGCATGGAGAAAACGCCTCACTCGACTTCATGAATTGGTTCGAGAGGCTCGACCGAGTGCGCGCGAAGATTGCCCGCCTGATTGGCGCCGAGGCGCCGGACATCGCCTTCTGCCCGAGCGCCGGAGCGGGGCTCTCGTGGTTCTTACGGGGAATTGACTGGAAGGAGGGCGACGAGATCCTAGCGCTCGACCACGAGTTTCCGAACAACCTCTATTCGCCGCTCGTCCTGGAACGACAAGGCGTTCGGTTCCGTCCGTTGCCCGCACCCCGGGGCCACTTCGAGCCGGAACTGATCATCGACTCCCTTGCGGCCCGCACCCGCCTCGTCTTGCTGAGCTCGGTCAACTACTCCAACGGCCTCCGGGCTCCGATCACGGAAATCGGTCGGGAACTGCGCAAGCGTGGAGTCCTGTTCTGCGTCGATGCGACGCAAAGCGTGGGGGCGCTGCGGCTAGACCTCCGGGAAACGTCCGTGGACTACTTGGTCGTGCATGGATACAAGTGGCTCATGGCACCGCCGGGGGCAGGATTCGCCTACGTGCCGGCACGCACTCGAACTTGGCTGCCCCCCAGCATCGTGAGCTGGCGAAGCCACCGCACGTGGAGGGACTTCGAGTGCCTGCACCACGGACGCCCGGAATTCCCGGACGAGGCGGCGATGTTCGAGGGAGGGGTCCAGGGGTTCGCCCTGCAGTTCGGCTTGGAGGCATCCGTGGACCTGATTCTCGAGTGCGGCCCCGACGCGATCGAGCGTCGGGTGCTGGGGCTGGCCGACCGCTGCCTGGAGATCCTGCGCGCCCATGGCGGCGAGAATCCCGCCATCTCGCCCTGCGATTCCCCGATTGTCTCGGCTTCCTTCCCTCATCGGGACCCGGCGCGGCTTCGAGAGCAGCTCGAGGCCAGCAAGGTGGCGGTCTCCGTTCGCAAGGGCAGCCTGCGGGTGTCAACGCACTTCTTCAACAACGAAGCCGACTTGGCCCGTCTGTCCGAAGCACTCTCGGAATGAGCCAGCCGGTCAGTCGATCGCAGTTAGGTCACCGACGCGATTCACGTTCAGGAACGGCACTTGCTCCTTCACGGGGAGCTCGTGGCATGAAATGCTCTCGAGCGCCTCGGAGAGCTTCCAGGTGCCATCTCGGAGCGCTTGGGACAGCGGACCCGCGGCTCGCTTGGCGTACAAGGCGAGAAGCGGTTGCAAGCGTCCGTCCGGTGTCCTCGGCACCACGGCGTCCGCTCGCGATCGGGCGGCTTCCCGCAGCATCAGTCGGAACGGTGCGGACGCCGCCCTGGGCATGTCGCATCCCGCCACCAGGCACCAGGGCGAGCGAGCGTGATTCAGGGCGGCCACGATCCCGCCCAACGGCCCCGCACCCCGCGTGGCGTCGGCAATGACCGGAACCCCCAGTCCCGAGTAGACGGCCGGATCCCCTACCAGCGTGACATCGCCTAGAAGCTCCTGAATCGCGTCTGCCACGATCAGTGCCATCGGCCGTCCCTTGACCGTGTGGAGAGCCTTGTCCGACCCGAAGCGGGAACTCCTTCCTCCGACGAGCACGTAACCGCAGACGAAGGCGCTGTTCGGCAAGTCCGGGCCTGGCCCGCTGGCCGGACCACTGCTTCGGGCTTCCGTCACGGCGCCGACCTACGCCAGCGCCGCCCGCCTGGGCGGGACGCCGCGTGGAATTCGGGCGTGGATGATCGGGGACCGGCCCCGAAGAGGCTTGATGACAGGGAGCTTGCGCTCCGCCCCGGTTGCAATCCACTCCCCGAATTGAGAGACTGTGCCACGAAAGGAGGCATACAAGATATGCCCGACACCTATAAGCATTCCAAATTTGCCTACTGGTTGGCCTCGGTCGTTGCCGTTGCCTGCTTGTTCGGCACGGCCTGCAGCAGCGAGCCTGCCGGGCCGGCACAGGGCACGCCAGAGTGGTACTTGGACGCCGCGAGGGACAATTACGCGATACCGGATTTCACGAAGACTGTCGAGCAGCTCAAGGAGGCTACGGCGGCGGAGGGCGAGGCTGGAGCCTACGCGGGTGTTTGGCGGTTCGTGCTCACTGGCGGTCTGGCCTTGGGCTACGACACGCTTGCTGACGCTTACATCACGGGAGCGGAGGTCACTCCCGCGATGCTGGATGAATTCCAGCCGTCGATCAACGAGTACCGTCGCCGGACGCGGATCAACGCAATCGCTTTTGCAGAGGGCGTGGGTCCCGTCAAGAATCTGGTTGACGCGGGTGAAACCGTGATGCTGGATGTTCCGCTTCCGAGTGGCAACGGCAGCGTTTCGCCGATTCTGGCCAGCGTTGAGGGCGGGAACAGGGTGGACACGCAGTCTGCCGCGATGGAGACCCAGACACTGAACCGCGGGATCTTCACCGCGCTGTCGACCCTCGCCGGAGACCTGGACTTCCAGGAACTGTCCGACAAGGCCGCGGCGGGGCCCATCGAAGTTCCGTCCAATGTGGTCGCGTTCGGTGTCGCGCGCCTGCTGCTGGACATATCCGTCATGTTCGACCGGGAGGGCATCAACGATCCCAAGATCCGGGAACACGTCGTGAACATGGCACAGCAGTGGGGAGAGCCCCACTTGGAGAACGAGGAGTTGGCCGAAGCTGTCGAGGACTTTGAGTTCCTGATGGAGAACGAGCGCCGGGACATGGAAGGAAAGCGGCGCATCAAGAGGGCCGACTAGCTAGGTCGCGAATCGAAATTCACCTGTCCGGCCTGCCGCCATTGCGACGCTGCCGGTCGGTACGGGGTCGGTGTATCGCCGAATGGCGGCTTGGGAGTGCTGAATTCCGGCTGGCTGCGCCGCAGTGCTCCCTTGTGCTGATATCCTCAACTTTACATGCTTTCACGATTCGGATTCCCATGCGCTAGGCTCGCCGCGTGGTTCGCGCTGGCTGCTTGGTGCGCCCTAGCGGCTTCGCCGAATGTGGTCATCATCCTGGCCGACGACCTTGGATTCGGCGACGTCGGGACACTCAACCCCGACTCTCGGATTCCGACCCCCAATCTCGACGCACTCGCGGCCGCTGGCATGACCTTCGTCGACGCGCATACCCCTTCGGGGGTCTGCACTCCGACGCGGTACGGACTGCTGACGGGCCGTTACTCGTGGCGGACTCGCCTCAAGCGAGGCGTTCTGAACGGATACGGGGAACCTCTGCTCGCTTCCGGCCGGGAGACCATCGGTACCTTCCTCGGAGGGCATGGCTACCGGACCGGGATCGTAGGGAAGTGGCACTTGGGCCTGGGATTTGCCAAGACTGCGGACGGCGAATTCGATTTCAGCCAGCCAGTGTCGGACGGGCCGCACACGCACGGCTTCCAGGACTCGTTCGTAATCCCGGCATCGCTGGACTTCCCGCCGTACGTCTTCATCCGGAACGGGAACATCACCGGACATCCGCTCGGCCGTCAGCCGGCGCTGAAGTTTCCTAGGTTCATGCGGGCCGGCGAGATCGCTTCCAACGTTTCTCCGGCCGATGTCCTGGACGAAATCGTGAGGCAGTCCGCGGAGTTTATCCGTGCTCAGCCGGAAGATCCACAGCCTTTCCTGCTGTACGTCCCGCTGACGGCGCCGCACAAGCCGGTCTGGCCCGTCGAGCAGTTCCAGGGCCGGACCGGCCTCGGTCCGTACGGCGACTTCGTTGTGCAGGTGGACGCTGCTGTCGGGGGGGTGCTCAAGGCGATTGACGACTCCGGCAAGCGCGACAGCACGCTGGTAATCTTCACATCCGACAACGGCTCGTTCATGTACCGACGGGACGAGCTGTCGGACAAGGATCACACCGACGACCCGACGATCCAGGCGTATCGTTCGTTCAACCACACGGCCAACTACGTCTTCCGCGGCACCAAGGCCGACATTTGGGAGGCCGGTCACCGGGTACCGTTCTTCGTTCGCTGGCCCGGCGAGATACGACCGTCCAGCGTCCAGCGCGCAACCGTCTGCCTCACGGATGTGTTTGCGACTCTTGCAGAAGTCATCGGGGCGGACCTGCCCGAGGATGCAGCCGAGGACAGCTTCAGCATGCTCCCGTTGCTGCGCGGCGGCACTTGGGATCGTCAGAGGGCTCCAGTCATCCACCACTCGTCCGGGGGCATGTTCGCCATCCGGGACGGACGCTGGAAGCTTGTGGCCGGCAATGGATCGGGGGGCCGGGAGAAGCCTTCCGGTGAGCCCTTCGGGCGGCCCTACCAGCTCTTCGATCTCGAGGCCGATCCCTCCGAGAGGCGCAACGTGTATGACCGCAACCCGGCCGTTGCCACGCGTCTCGAACAGGCCCTCGAGAGGATCCGGTCGGCCGGGAGAAGCCGCTAGCGCTGCGTTTGCTGGCGCCCGGCCTCAGGGCAGGATTTTTCCGGGGTTCAGGATTCCGCCGGGGTCCATTGCCGCCTTCAGGGCGGTCATCACCCTTACGGACTCGCCGTGCTCCTCAATCAGCGCGTCCTTCTTGCCGATACCGATTCCATGCTCGCCGGTACACGTGCCGCCCGTGACGAGAGCGCGGTCGATCATCCGCTGGTTCACCTCCCGTGCTCTCTTCATCTCCGATTCGTCATCCGGGTCCACGAGGAATATGGCATGGAAGTTCCCGTCACCGACGTGCCCTAGGATCGGGGCGACCAAGCCTGCGGCTTCCACGTCGCGCTGCGTGGCCGAGATGCAGGCCGCGAGCTCGGAGATTGGAACGCAGACGTCCGAGACCCAGCCGTAGGACCCGGGGCGGAGCGCCTTGATCGCGTAATAGGCGTGATGGCGCGCGTGCCAAAGCCGTTCCCGCGCCTCGCGCTCGGAGGACCATTGGAATTGCGTGCTCTTGTGCTCTGCCGCGATCTCGCGTGCCAGCTCCGACTGCTCCTTGACGCCGGAGGGCGTTCCGTGGAATTCCAGGAACAGCGTAGGCAGGCCCGCGAACGACAGTTGGGCGTACTTGCTGACAGCGACCATCGACGCCCCGTCCAGCAGTTCGCAGCGGGCTACGGGAATGCCGGACTGCAGGATCTCGATGACCGAGTCGACGCATGCCGCCACGCTCGGGAAGCTGCAGACCGCCGCTGAGATCGACTCTGGCAGTGGATGCAGCTTCAGCTGCAGCTCGGTGATGATCCCCAGCGTTCCCTCGGAACCCAGCATCAGTCTCGTGAGGTCGTAGCCGGCTGACGACTTGCGGGCACGGCCCCCTGTCCGAATGACTTGGCCGCTGGCGAGCACGCACGTCAGGCCGAGCACGTTCTCGCGAATCGTTCCGTACCGCACCGTGGTGGTCCCGGAAGCACCGGTTGCGGCCATGCCGCCGACAGACGCGTCCGCTCCGGGGTCGACGGGAAACCAGAGCCCCTGCTTCTCCAGCTCCTGGTTCAGGGCGACGCGGCGGATCCCGGCCTGGACGCGGCAGTCCAGATCGTCCGCCTGCAGGTCGAGGATCCGGTTCATACGGGACAGGTCAATGCAAATCCCGCCTCGGACGGCCTGCACGTGGCCCTCCACGGCCGTGCCCGCGCCGAACGCAATGACCGGCAGAGAGTACGCCTGGCAGATCGTCACGATGGCCGAGACTTCTTGGCTCGTCTCTGGGAACGCGACTGCGTCCGGAGGGGCGGCGGGATGGAAGGACTCGTCCTTGGAATGACTCTCGATGTCGTAGACGGAAGTGGACAGGCGCGCGCCGAGCAGGCAGGAGAGTTCGTGCCGGGCGGATTCGAACTCGGGTCTGGCACCGTTCATTGCGTGCTCATCGTAGCGCCACTGCCCCGGCGGCAGCGAGACGCCAGGCGTACTGGTAAGATGGCCTGCCCGCATGGACTACTCGAAGATGTACTCGCTTGAGGGCAGGACCGCCCTGATAGCTGGAGCAAGCCGGGGCATCGGCCT
The DNA here is from genome assembly GCA_965263255.1 of Bryobacterales bacterium. Classification (GTDB taxonomy): domain Bacteria; phylum Acidobacteriota; class Terriglobia; order Bryobacterales; family UBA6623; genus VXMF01. The sequence goes on along the minus strand of CBDHHA010000008.1, from coordinate 1,697,269 downwards.
GGCAATTGCCCGTGCCATGGCCGCCCAGGGCGCTCGGACGGTGCTGGCTGCGCGCTCCATTGACTCGCTTCAGGCGGAGGCTGCGGCGCTCCGCGAATCCGGCCACTCGGCGAGTGCCCTCGCACTCGATATCGCCGACAACGATTCGATCGACGCCGCTGCCGCGGCATGCCCTGACGCGAGCATCCTCGTCAATGTCGCGGGCACGAACGTCCGTCGCCGGTTCCAGGACTACACACCCGAAGAGTACGACCTCATCATGCAGACCAACCTCCACGGCATCGCGCGGCTCACGCGACTAGTCGGATCCCGGATGGTCGAGCGCGGGGAGGGCGGCAAGATCGTAAACATTGGCAGCTTGACGTCGCTGCTCGGATTGCCGTACCTCTCGATCTACGCCATGACCAAGAGCGCATTGGCGGGCCTCACTCGCGTCCTCGCTGCGGAATGGGCGCATTCGAACGTCCAGGTGAACTGCATCGCGCCGGGGTTCATCCTCACCGACCTCAACCGAGACATGTGGCAGCCTGCGCACATGACCGAGTGGCTCGGCACGGTGCAGGCAAACCCACGCTTGGGAACTCCGGACGACATTGCCGGCTTGGCGGTGTTTCTTGCCAGCCCCGCTTCGGACTACATTACCGGCCAGGTGATCGCATCGGACGGGGGCTACACCACGACCGCGAAATGGCCGTTCGAGCCGCGTTCCTGAGGGCTACGGCGTCTCTCCCCGGATCAGATCCTCGTACGACTCCCGCTCGCGGGCGACTCTGAAGCCGTCCCCGTCGACGAGCACCTCCGCAGCCCTCGGCCGGGAGTTGTAGTTCGAGGACTGCACGAAGCCGTAGGCTCCCGCCGTCGCCACAGCAAGGAGGTCGCCAGGATTGCAGGCGGGCAGGTCGCGATCCTTGGCGAGGAAGTCTCCCGACTCGCAAACGGGCCCCACAACATCGCAGCGGACCAGCGGGCCCGAAACCTCCCGCTCCAGGAGTATCTCGTGGTGCGCCCGGTATAGCGCAGGACGAATCAGGTCGTTCATCGCCCCGTTGACCACCAGGAAGGACTTGGTGCCCGTCGACTTGCAGTACAGGACTTCCGTCACCAGCACGCCGGCCTGGGCTACGATCGACCGGCCTGGCTCTAGGCCGAGGTTGAAGCCGGTCCCGCGGAGTGCCTCGCTCAGCATGCTGCCGTACTGCTCGATCGGCACGCTCGGCTGTCCGGACTCGTAGCCAACACCCAGGCCGCCCCCTAGGTTGATGGTGCGGATCGCGATCCCGGCGTCGCGCAAGCGGGAGGCTAGCGCAATCATCTGCTGGAGGGTGTCCCGGAAGACGCTGATGTCGAAGACTTGGGAACCAATATGGCAGCTCACCGTGGCAAACCGCAGGGGAGCCCACCGGTCCGGGTCGCGGTACAGCCCCTCCGCCTGCTCCAGCGCGATTCCGAACTTGTGCTCGTTCAGGCCGGTGGCGATGTACGGGTGGGTCCTGGCGTCTACATTCGGATTCACCCGGAGACCGACCAACGGGCAGGCGCCGATCTCGCGGCTGATTTCCCGGAGGAGGTCGAGTTCCTGCCCGGACTCGCAGTGGAACGCCCCGATCCCGCTCTCCAGGGCGTACCGCAGTTCTTCAGCCGTCTTGCCCGCGCCGGAAAAGACGACTCGTGCAGGGTCGCCTCCTGCGTGCAGGACCCGGTACAGCTCGCCTCCGGACACTATGTCGAATCCGGCTCCCTCGCCGGCCAGCAGCGAAAGGATGGCTAGCGAGGAGTTTGCCTTGACCGCGTAGTGAATCTCGTGCGGGATCGTTTCGAGTGACCGGTCGTAGGCGCGCAGGTTCTCGCGGATCGCCTGGGAGGAGTACACGTAGGTGGGGGTCCCGCACGCCTCCGCGACATCGCCCAACGCAACCCGCTCGCAGTGGAGCCTGCCTCCGATGTATTGGAACCCGTGCACTGGCATGCTCTCGCCCTCTTAGAAGACTCGCAGCACGACCGCAGTCCTGTCGTCGGTCTGCGTGCAGCTGCCGCAGAACCGGCCGACGTCGTCGAACAGTGCCTCCAGCACCTCGTCCGCGGACGATCCCCTCAGGCTTCCCACCACGTCCGCCAGGCGCTGGTCGCCATAGGGCTGGCCGCTGTCGTCCAGGCTCTCGCTGAATCCGTCCGACACCGAGACCACGAAGTCGCCTGGCTCCAGTGCCAGGGCTGTTTCTGCGTATTCCGTGTCCGCGAACAGTCCGAGCGGGATGCCCTCGATCCGAACCGCCTCGATCTTACCCCGCCTGAGAGCCAGTGGAAAGGGAAGGCCCGCCCCGGCCAGCACCAGCTTGCGCTCCTGGGAGTGCCATGTCATGAAGTGGGCGGCTAGGAACCGACCGCCTATTTGGCGCTCGAAGAGCGACTGGTTCACCTCGCCGAACAGGCTTGCCGGTTGCACGCCGGAGGCCGCCGCTGTGCGGAACAGGCCGCTGGCTAGGGCCGCGTAAAGTGCGGCGGCCGCTCCCTTGCCGCTCACATCCCCGTTGAGGACGCTCACGGTGGAATCCCCGCTATAGAAGTCGTAGAAATCGCCCGACACCAGTGCCACCGGCTCGTTTCGGGCGGCGATCTCGATTCCCGGGCCGCGTAGGGTTCCTACGGGCAGCAGGTGGCTCTGCAGGGCGCGCGCGGCAACCAGGTCGCGCTCCAGCCGGGCTTCGCTTCGGGCTCTCTCCTCGAAGAGACGCGCGTTCTCGATAGCAGCTGCGATCTGGGGCGCAAGAAGGGTCAGTGTGTCCATGTCCTCGGCGGCGAAGCCCGACGGCCGGGCAGCCTGGAGGTCAAGTACACCTATGAGTTGGTTCTTGAGCACGAGGGGCACTGTCACTTCCGACCGGATGCCCGCAGTCGAAGCGATATATCGCGGGTCCAGGGTCGTGTCGCCGACGAGGATTGACTCTTTCGCGGCGGCGGCCGAACCGACGAGGCCCTGGCCGATCGCGATGTTGCGCCAGTGCACCTGCTCGTCGAATTTCACCCCGAAGTAGTGGCGCAGCAAGGGCTTGTCCGGATCCTTGAGGTAAATCGCCAGCACGTCGTACTGGATCAGCGTCCGCACCAGTGTCGAGATCTTCTCGAGGAGCTCGTCGAGCTGGAGAATGCTCGCGAATTCCTGAGCGATCTGCCGGAGAGTGGTCAGGATCGAATGCTGTCTCGCTTGGGCCTGGTACAGCTGCGACACGTCGATCGCGAGCGAGAACCGCGTGGCTACGAGTTCCAGAAGGTCAGAGACCCTTCGGTCGAAAGCGTTGGGGTCCGCCGACTGTAGGTCCAGCACGCCGACGCACCGGCCGCGCGCCACCAGCGGCACCGCGAGCTCGCTGCGCACCGCATCCACAACCCGCAGGTAAGTCGGCTCCGTGTAGACGTCATTGACCAGCACGGTCGACAGCGTGGCCGCAGCCCTGCCGGTGATGCCGTCTCCGATCGGGACGCGGAGGTCCCGCAGCAGACTCTCCGTGTAGCCGACCGAGTGGGCGACACGGAGACGGCCGTCGTCGGTCGGTACGAGAACCGAGTACATCTCGTAGTCCACGATCTGGCGGACCAGCCCGGCCAGCCCGGCCATCAATGCGTCGAAATCGAGGGTATGGGCGGCAGCAATCTCAGACGCCCTCAGGAGGATCCTGATCCGCGAGTTCGAGTCATCGACCGCTTCTACAGCGGCTGCATGGTGGGCGATCCCCGTCATTTCGTCTCATCGCTACGAGATCGGAACGGACCGGATAGGCCGGCTCGCCGAAATGCGGGACCGCCCGGACTCGCTGCCTATCGCGGCACCGTGTCCGCTTCGGTTCAAGTGGACGGCGCTGCGCGCGTCCTCTCTCAGATTACACCCGAACGAAGCGCATCGAGGTCGGCTCGGCTCACGGTGGCGAACCATGACCGCTCGCCTCCCGGATCGCATGCCGGTGCCTTTCCGGCAAGGGCCTTCACCCAGGCCCGCCATGGACCGCCAGAACGCGCGTCGCACCGGCGTTCAGCATTGCCTGGGCAGCGCCGACGCTCGTGATACCCCCGGCCGCGATGACGTCGAGTTCGCCCCCGATAGCATCCCGCATCAACGAAACATCCGCAACGTCGCAGACGGAACCGTCCTGTCCGGACGCCGACACCGCACCGGCCGCCCCTGCCAGCTTCGCGACCGCACATGCCGCGACCTTCTGCTGACGGTCGAGAAGGGGGAGGTCAAGAACGACGTTGAGCTGGGCCCCTCGGCGCATGGCGATTTCGGCAACCGCTCGGATGTCGATGTACGCGGCGTCAAGGTCGCCCGAACGGATTCCGCCGGTGTCGGCCACCATCCAGAGTTCGTCGGCCCCGAGGCGCAGCAGGCACTCAGCCTCCGCGCACTTCGCCGGCGTCAGCGATGCCCCGCCGGGATGCCCCAAGAAGGATGTCACCTTGGTCGGCTGGTCGCGGAGTTGCCGGACACACAGGGCCGTCCAGCGCGGCGGGACGCAAACGGACCGGAATTTCTGCGAACGGGCGACTCCGATGAAGTCGAGCAGTTCGGACCTGCTGGCTTGGGGTGACTCCAGGGAACAGTCGATCGCGCCCGCCAAGTCCTTCCATCCAGACGTGCCGTTGGCGTTTGCTGCATCGCCGTTGCAGGCGCAGGAATGCGACTGGCCGACGCCTAGGGCGGCCGCAGCGATCTCTTGCGCAAGGGCGGTGCGTTCGCTCGCCGTCATGCCGTCTATGGCCACCATTGTCCCTGCGACGTGCGGAGCCCCGCAAGTGGCCGGACGCCGGTAGCCCGGGCCATGCCAGCGCCGCAACGGGACACCCTCCACGCTGCTGGGATCTGAAGACGCCATGGTCGCTGCGACTGGAATCTCCGCCGTACCACGCCCCGTCGCTCTCGATGGGATTCTCGACAACAGTCTCACAGCCTCCTAGCGGGCTTGGGGGTGATTCGCAGGGACGGAGTGAGGATTGGAGCGCATCGGTGCAAATCCGGAACCACGGTCTCGACGGTTGAGGCAGTTGGCCCGGACCCAAGCGCCGGAAGGGCTGGTTTCGACGCGCTGTTATCTGAATTGCGCTAGTTCGCGATTATTGCGAAGTCCCGGTGGTACGCGAATCGTCGGCAATCGCCCCTGCGAAGTGAGTGAGTGTGACACTGAGGAGAGAGCCGTGCTAGCATGACAGCGCGGCTGGGAAAGCAGCACTGGGCTCGTATACGTGGAGCAGCGACTAAAGCACCTAATCAAACGGCTTGGTGGCGCGATCGATCAATCGCTCTCCCAATCCGATGCGATCTCCGAAGTGATTGGGGAGATCCGCAAGGAAGGCTACGACGTCCTGCTCGTGTTGGAAGCGACGATTGGATTCAGCAAGCGTCAGGAGGAGTCCGAGTCGGACAACTCGAGTGTCCTCACCCACGAGGACTTGGAGAGGAACCTCACAGAGCAGGACCAGCAGTTCCTGAGGGCATTGAGCATCAAGTTGGACGACTAGACGCGCCGTCGGGCTGCGTCCACTTCGAGCCTAGTTCCGACGTTTCCCGATCCGAGGCTTGAAGCTTGCCCTTGCACGTCGCAGGCCGCCGGAGGGACACGGCCGGTTCGGTCCGCGTCACTGGCGAGCGCTCAGTTTGACGCAGTCCCGCTGCACTGAGGGCCCCGAACCATCAAGAGATGATCCCGGCTGCCCCGGTGCAAGCATGGAAGAGGCGCTGGCTCTCAGTTGCGGCGCGTGTAAGGCGGTTCGGCCAGAGCGCTGAGAAACTGGAATGACTCGCTTGGGGGAAGGTTGGCAGAGAAACCACATTTTGCGGTCTTCATCGACTACGACAACGTGTCGATCGGCGTCAGGGACGCACAGGGACTGAACTTCGATTACGGATCGGTACGAGACTGGCTCCTCCAACGGGGCGAGATCTTCGCCCAAGTTGCTTACGGAAACTGGAACACGCACGTCGGCGCGAGGAGTGTGTCGCGGACCATGGCGAATCTCGGCGTCCGCATGGAACACCTCGAGACCGCCCGGGCAGGGAGCAAGAACGGAGCGGATATCGCCCTTTCGCTGGACGCGCTCGAACTGGTGTTCACCCAAGAGCACATCGATGCATACTGCATTGTGAGCGGCGACAGCGACTTCCTGCCATTGGTCCACAAGCTCAAGCGATACAACAAGCGGGTCGTGGTCGTCGCCGGGGTCTCCTTCACTAGCGACGCCCTGAGGCGGAACTGCCACGAGTTCGTCAGTTACGAGAGCCTGTCCGATCCGCAGGGGGCAGCGCTACTCCCGCCCGGGGAGACGGGCGGAGGAGCGGGCCCGATGCGCGAGCCGATCCGGAACGCCGTGCCGGCTGTCGGGCGCGCCATTCGGGAGATGCGAGCAGCGGGGGAAATCACCTACATCAACCAGATCCGCTCGAAGATAGCCCGCCTCGATCCGGACTTTGACGAACACCGCTATGGCTTCGAGACGTTCAAGGACTTGATGATCCGCCTGGTGAACGCGGGACACTTCGAACGGGAAATGATCGGGGAGCATCGATTCTGCATCGTCGAGCCTGCGGCTGAGGCCCGTTCGCCGGTCCGGCGCGATCGCAGCACCGCTGCAGGACACGTTCGGCCATCCGCGTCGAGGCGATCGCGACTTGCCGGCACCAAGGCCACTGCGCGGGAGACCGCTCAGGCGCGAGACCCGGTACGAGCCCTGGCTGTCGTCGAAGAAGCGGTGAGAGACATCAAGTCAAGGGGCAGGAGCGCCGAGCTGGATCTCCTCTACAGGGCGGTGACCGACATCGACTCTCGCTTCCGGGAATATGGTTCCGGCAGTCGCGACTTCCGGTCCCTGCTCAGCGGCTTCGTTGCGGACGGGCGTCTGCGGCTGAGGTCGTCCGGCGGCGGGTTCGCGGTAGAACTCGTGGACAGTGAGAATGCGTCCATCGATTCGGTCCTCGAAGTCAACCGAGATCGCTTCCGCACCGGCGTCTCACGCCGGGAGGTCGAGTCAATGATTCGGGGCCTTCCTGATTCGGAGGCTGCCATGATCCCAAGGGAGTCTGTTTCCGCTCTGCTCGCACAGGCAGTCCAGATCGGACGGCTGACGGAATCTCGCGACAGTGACGGAAGGGCAATCTACAGTCTCCCTTCCGCCGAGGGAGGCTCTGATGGACCCGGGCGGCTGCGGCAGGAGAGTTCCACTGGACCTAGCGCTGGACCGCAACGGCAGGGTTCGCCCGGGCGCGATGAATCCGCGGTCGAATCTGAGCCCGGCCCGCCATAGGACACGCCATCCGCTGCGGCGGCTCCGTCCGGAGTCGGGGGTGGAGCGCATTCCCTGGACGAAGCGGTGCACCTGCTCGTTCGGTCCCTGGCCAGCCATTCCGCCGTCTGGAGCAAGGGCATGACCCGAAGCGCACTCCGCTCTGCCATCCGGGAAGCGGACCCCGAATTCGAGACCGGCCGCTACGGTGTGCGAAGCTTCCGGGAGGTCCTCGACCGCGTTGAGGCCAAGGGGTACTTGGAGTCCCGCACGGTCGAAGGAGAGGGCGTGCGGTACCACGGGACGGAAGCACTCGCGCGGGCCTTGGCCGATCGCAAGGCTGAGGTGGCAAACGGAGCGGGCCGGGGCCAGTCCCGATTGGGGCGCTTGCTTGGCGGCATGTTCCGCGCGCGAACCGAGTCTCCGGCCGACGGCGACTGACCTCCGGCGCTACAGGGTCTGCGTCACCTTCGTGAGCATGCGGGGCTTGTCAGGATCCAGTCCCTTGGCGGCGGCTAGGTGGGCCGCGAACAACTGCGCAGGGACGATCGCCGGGATCGGCGTTAGCAGGTCCTCGGGCAATCCAGCCGGCTTTGGCAACGGGCCCGAGAGGTCGATTCGGCGCGAGCAGCCGAGGCCGTCCAGCACGGAGGGCGGGCCGATACCGATCGTGTCGACGCCTCGAGACCTAAGCCGTGCCACGAGCTTCCCGGTCTCGCCGGCAGTCGGTCCGGGAGCCGCGAATACGAACACCGGGAAGCCTTCTTCGACGATCGCGATGGGGCCGTGGGCGAAGTCCGCACCTGAGAATGGGGCGGCGACGACATAACTGGTCTCCATGAGCTTCAGCGCGAACTCGAAGCTGTTGGCGTAGTTGAAGCCCCGCCCGATCGCAACTGCCTTGGACAGATCGCGGAGATCCGATGCGAGTTGCCGTACTTCGCCCTCGCGGTCGAGTTGCGATCGGACCGCTTCCGGGATCTTCCGGAGATCCTGCTCAGGAATCCGGGCACCCATCGCCCTAGCGAGGCAGCAAAGTGCCATCATCTGGGCTGTGTAGGTCTTCGTTGCCGCGACGCTGGACTCCTTCCCGGCCTGAATCGGCAGCACGTCCTCGGCGAGCGTTGCGAGCGTGCTGCGGGGCTCGTTTGTGATCCCGATTGTCCGGGTACCGAGGCTCTTGGCGAATTCCAGGTACGAATTGATGTCCGTTGACTCCCCGGATTGCGAGATTCCGATGACCAGTGCGTCCTTCGGAAGCGACAGCTTGCGGTAGAGCGTGGACACCGAGGGGGCGGCAAGCACTGTCGGAATGCCCAAGGTGATCTCGAACAGGTAGCGACCGAACAGCGCGGCGTTGTCCGACGTTCCCCTGGCGACAAGGACCGCCATGGCGGGGCGGTCGGACGAGAAGCGCCTTTCGAGGCTTGCCAGCGCCCGCGGCGGGGTGTTCAGGATCCCCTCCAGCACCGCCGGCTGCTCGTGAATCTCCTTGAGCATCAGGGACATTTCCGATTACCTCTCAGATCTCGAGCCACCGGGCCGCGAGCCGCCCTTGCGCCGTCGTCGGGTGCGCGGGTTCCGTCCCATAGGACAACAGCCCGGTTCGAGCGGAGGACGACAGCACGCGGCGTCCGATTCCGGTCCCGGCGTGGGCGGAGTTGTCGCGCTCGCGTTAGGTGGCAACGGTCGCCGAAACCGCGGATCACACGTGGCAGGCAGCCATCCCCCGCTTCGCAAGGTACTGCTGGTGGTACTCCTCGGCGCGGTAGAACGTGCCCGCTGGCTCGATCGCAGTCGCAATCGGCCTGGATGCACCGTTGCTGGCTTCGAGGCGTTCCTTCGCTTCGCGCGCCGTCGCAGCCTGATCATCGTTCTCGTAGAAGATCACCGATCGGTATTGATATCCCACGTCCGGACCCTGGCGGTTCCTCTGGGTCGGGTCGTGGCACGACCAGAAGGCTTCGAGGAGTTTCTCGAAGGGCAGGATGGCGGGGTCAAACGTGACTCGCACAACCTCCGTGTGGCCCGTGTCGCCGCGGCAGACATCGTGGTAGGTGGGGTCCGCAAGAGTGCCGCCGGCGTATCCCACGGTCGTGGACTTCACCCCCGGGACACTTGCGAATGCCACCTCCACGCCCCAGAAGCACCCGGCTCCGAATGTGGCCGATTCCGTTGCCTGCCCTCTTGCCATCTGATGCTGCATGCCCCTGCCCATCATAGACTCTGCGCTCCTTCCCCCGACCGCGCCTCTGCTCCGCCGCAGCCAGGGGAAGTGTCAGTCCTTGAGGACGGTCAAATGCTCCTTGTAGTTGGACCGGGCCGCGATGAAGTCGGCATGATCCAGCCGGAGCTCGCGGCTGATGGCCCGAATCTCGTTGTCCTCCGTCACGCTGATCGCGTGATCCGAGGACGAGACAGCGAACAGGCAGTGCAGCAGGGCCCGCTTCTGCATCTTCGTCGCGGTCCGGTTGAATTCCTGGGTCACCGAGAAGTTCTCGGTGGAGCCGAAGAGCGCGTGCTGTGCCTTGGCGATCTGGACCACTAGGACCGCTTGGGCCTCTGGCAGCCCGCCTACCCTCTCGACGATCCGCTCCATTTCGGCGACCTCGACGTCACTGATGTCCAGGTCGGCGTTCGCGACCCTTCCGAGGATGAACGCGAACGCAGCGATGAACTTCGCTTCCTTCGCAGGCAATTCCTCGATGGCGTTGCTGATCTTGCGCAAGGTCTCCGACTCACTGGGCTGGGTCGGCTTCCACTTGGGAGTAGGTCGGAACAAGTCAAGAAGTGACACAACAACTCCTTCGCCAGGCTAGGCCAGAACCCACTGCTAGTAAAGCTTACCAGCCTGCCGGAGCAGCCGGTTCATGCGGGTGCTAGCTCAGCTGGTGTGGGCCTGCCTCTGCGCAACGGTCCAGCGGTCGCAGCTATCTGAAGAGCCATCGCGGGCGGCGGACGGTAGGGCGGAGTGCGCCGTCGACCGCGGCTTGTGCAAGCGGCGCCATCACCTTGTAGCCCTCGCTGTTTGGATGCAGTCCGTCGTCCGACAGATCCTCGCGAAGGCGACCACTGGAATCAGTCATCGCCCCGTGATAGTCGAGGAATGGCCAGCCCTTGGACCGGCACAGTTCCTCCAGCCACTTGTTCAGCCCTTCGATTCGCGCAGGACTGCGGAGTGGTGTCCGGCGGAAGCGGGGATTGGCGTTCTCGTGGTAATCGCTGACGGGGAGAATCGAGGCCATGATCGGGATTGCTCCTCCTGCCTGTGCCAGAATGCCGATCGCTTCCAGGTTGCTTCGGATCGTGGCGTCAGGGACGCCTCTGGCCAGATCGTTGGTCCCGGCAAGAACCACCGTGGCTGCTGCCTGCAGGTCAATGACATCCGGCTTGGTCCGCCCGAGCAGCTGCCCTGTGATCTGCCCGCTGATGCCCCGGTTGTAATAGGGCTTGCCCGGAAAGTACTGGTTGAGGTCCCACGCGTCTGTGATCGAGTCCCCGAGGAACACCACCCGCGGGCCTTCGTCGGCAACCGGGCCGACCCTGCGGTTCTCGTCCGCGTAGCGTCTCCGGTTGTCCCAGTCCGAACCTAGCGCCTGCTCTTCGAGGCCGTCCAGCGACGCGCGGAAGTGCGCCTCGAGCTGCCGGATCGATCTCCTGAGCTCACCAAGTTGCCCGTCGATGTCGTCCGAGAAGTCGGCCGGCTTCGGAAGCGTGTCGGCGAGTTGCAGGTAGGCCTGCGCGTTAAGGAGCATGCGGTAGATGATGCCTGTGTGGTTCCGGCGCTGGGCCGTTTCGAGCGTCACGACTCCCTGCCGAAAGTTCTCTTGCAGTGGCGCACCGGCGCGCGACAGCTCCGGCATGACAATGCGGGTGGCCTCCAGCAGGTCGGAAACCCGGCGCAGCAGCTGGTGCGCCTCCCGGTTGTTGAGCATCTCCTGGGCCCCGGCAGGGGCCGGCAGGATCCAGAGCGCCAGGAAGGGAGCGAGTAGTAGCCAAAGCTGGCGCATAGCTACGAGTCTAACCAAGACAGACGATTCGACTGAGGGCCTCGTAGACACGGTCAGGGGTGCAGGCACGCATGGAATCACTGGGGTGCGCGCCGCGCTTGTACGTGGTCGCGGCGCGCTCGTCACGGAGGACTTCGATTCCGGCGCAGTAAGGCCCGTTGCGGGCCGGGTCGGTCGGGCCGAAGATCGCGATCCCTTTCGCTCCGACCGCTGCGGCGAGGTGAAGGGGCCCGCTGTCGACGCCCACCACTGCTGTCGCGGCGCGGGTCACGCCGATTAGCTGAGGGATCGTGGAAGCGTGGACTACGACGGCTCCTGCGGGCGCCGTCCGACGAATTTCCTCGACGTGTCCCTCCTGTCCGGGCGCACAGTCCGCCACCAGCGGAATGCCGAAGCCCTGCCAGATTCGCGCGGCCAAGCGGGCAAAGTGTTCAGCCGGCCACTGCTTCGAGCCCCAGCCCGCCTGCGGGCTCGCCAGCACGTATCGTCCGGGCAGGCCGTCCTTGAGTTCTCCGGGCGGAAGCGTGAAGGCTGCGGGTTCGCCCGTGCGCACGCCCGAGACCTGCGCCGCCAGCGCTCGGTTGCGGTCCACGACGTGTCGGCAGGATGTGCCGGAGCGTCCGTCGTAGAGCAGCCCGGCTAGAGGCTCTCTTAGCAGGCCCGGTTCGAATCCGCTAACTCGCCTGGCGCCGCTAAGTCCGGCGAGTACCGCGGACTTTAGGAGCCCTTGGAAGTCGATCGCCGCGTCAGCCTCCCTCGCCCGAATCTGCTTCAAGAGTGACCAGGATTCGCTCCAGGCCGCTGCGCTGAATCCGGATCTTCGCCATCTGCCAAGGGGAATCGGGATGGCTTCGTCGATGCTGGGGTTCCCGTCTAGCAATTCCTTCCACCGACTGTCGATTAGCCACGAAATGCGTGCCGCAGGAAGGCTGGCTCGCAAGTCGGCGACAGCCGGAAGGGTGTGGATCACGTCTCCCATTGCGCCCAGCCGCACCACGAGGATGCGCGGCGAGGGCTCAGCCGTTGGAGTGCCGTTCGAATACATCGCGAACCACGTCGCGTTGCTGGACAGCTTCCACGTCCAGAATCGATTCGGGCCGGATGCTCGCCTCGATTTCCCGCGCGTCCGAGGCGTCGCACACGCACACCCAGTCGACCGAATCGAGCGCCGCGATCAGCTGTGCCCGGTCGAACGCCTTGAGAGGGCAGGGGTGGGCCGGAGTCTCGGTGTACACCAGGACCACCAGAGACGAATCCGGGCTCTCGATGCTCCGGAGGATTTCGCAGTGCTCGGCTGTGAGGGCATCGAACCAGCCTTTGGCCAGCCGCACGGTGGCCGGCGAGGAGGGCAGGGAATCGCGCTGCACGATCTTCTGGCGGGTGTCCACGGTCAGCCTCCTACGGTACCGCTTCCAACTGGGCCGGCTGGGAACACCGGCGAGTACGCTGTAGCCGCTCGGTGCGTTGGAGGCCGGAGCGGGACACCTTGGGTCCTCCCTCGTGAGTCTCGAGGAGCCGGGCGGCGGCATGGCCGTCCCGAGTCCCTGCGATACTTGAGGGATTCCGCGATGGAGCCGACCGGGGAACGGCTCGTCCTCGAGCACAGCGACGACGACCTGAGGAACGAGCATCTTGCTCGCTACGCTTTGGCGGAGCGACTCGCAGCAGGAAAGAGAGTCCTGGACGCCGGCTGCGGCACTGCCTACGGCTCGAGCCGGCTCTCCTCCGTAGCAGCGAGTGTGTGTGGCCTGGACATCGCGGGAGACCCCCTGCGCCACGGCCAGGAATCCTGCTCGCGCGTGCGGTTCGTGCAAGGCGACTGCGCTGCCATGCCGCTGGCCGATGGCTCGATGGACCTACTGGTGGCCTTCGAGGTGATCGAGCACTTGGATCGCTGGGCGGACCTGATCCGCGAGGCGGCGCGGGTGCTCGTTCCTGAAGGCGTTTTCCTGGTTTCCACCCCGAACCGTCCGTACTACCGGGCAGCGCGACGTGATCCGAATCCGTTTCATGTTCACGAGTTCGACTACGAGGAGTTCTGCGAGGCGCTGAGTTCTGCGTTCCGCGTCACCCGTGTGTACCTCCAGAATCACGTCCCCGCTGTCTGCCTTACCTCGGCAGAGGAGCCCGGGGCTGACGCCAGGGTCGAGAGCACGTCGTGTGATCCGGCATCCGCCCACTTCTTCGTTGCAGCGTGCTCGAACGGCACGCTGGATCGCCTCCCCGGCCTTGTCTACGTGCCTGACTCCGGCAACATCCTGCGCGAGAGGGAACTGCACATCGCCAAGCTCGAGCAGTGGATCGCGAGCCTGGAAGCGCGCCATGCGGAGGTGGAGGCCAGCATGAGCCGGGAGCTTCGCCGGCTTCCGTACCGCATCCTTCGCCGAATCGGACTGGCTCCCCGGCTGCCCGCCAAGTGGTCCGGCTAGCCACGATCCGGATTGCGCGGCCCGCGGGTCGCCGTTGGCCTGTCGGGCCGGAATCGCAGCGACGAAACGGCCCTATGGCTTGTAGAACCAGAGCCAGTAGTACTGGGTGCCCGCTCCGGCGCTCTCTTCAAGCACGAATCCGTGTCGCCTGGCCATGGCGGCCGCTTCCTCTTCCGACACGCTTGCGCCGAGCCAGGTGTCGTGGCCCAGCCTGCCCGCACCCGCTCCTTGGTAGCCCTGTACCTGGAACTTGAAGAGGGATCCTCGCCGCAACAGGCGGGCGACCTCGCCGACGTACCTGTCGATCACCGCGAGGCTCGGAATGTGCTGGAACACGATGAACGAATACGCGAAGTCGAACTCTGCCGAGCCGAGCACGCGGAGGTCGGTTCCGGAATTCCTGTGGACATGAGCGTTCGGAACATCGTGCAGGTAGTCACGGGCCTTGCGAATCATTTCGTCGCTGATGTCGACGCCATGCACCTCGCCGAATACCGATGCCAGCGCTCTTGTCATCCTGCCAACGCCGCAGCCGATTTCCAGAACCTTCATCGTCTCCGGATCCCGCCCCCGGCAAATGTTCTGCATGTCGTTCAGCACCTGCTCGCGGAGGTTCTGCTGACCAGTGGCGAAGAATGCGTCTTCGTCCCAGTCACGTTGGGAGTTGTTGACGAAGTGCAGGGCGTCGCGTTTGGCGCGCCGGTCCCAGTCCCGGCGCATCCTTCGCGCCACGGTCCTGAGCCGAATCCAGCGTGCAATGTTTCCGGTCATGCTGCTATCCGAACGGCTCGCGCGCCTCGCTGGCCGGCTTCGAGCCGGCAAGTCCTAACGGCCGTTCCGAGGCGCGAGTCCCGGTCGCAGGTTCAAGCGAACAGCTCGCGCACGACGCGGTTGGCCAGCATCTCGGTCGGGGAGAACATCTCGATGTAGTGATAGGCCCTCCCCGAAGGCGTGTCCTCGATGGTCTTTGTCCAGTCGATGCCCATGGCGGAGTAGATGGTTGTGACAAGATCCTCCGGGTAAACCGGACGGTTGCCGTCCCATCCGAAGTCCGTGATCTCGGCTCCGGACTCGTCCGTCGACCCGAGCACTTGTCCCGGACGGACTCCGCCACCCGCGAAGAGGCCTGTGAATGCGTATTGGTAGTGGTCTCGGCCCGCGATGTTGGTGAGCTCACCCGGGGTGCGGCCGAACTCCCCGACGCAGACCACTAGGGTCTCGTCCAGCACCGAGGAACCGTCGTCGCGCTTGGCAGCCTCGAGGTCGTCGAGCAACTGGCTCAGGGCCGTGTCCAGTTCGTGCGAGCGCCTGTAGAAGTTGGCGCGCTTGTAGATCGAACCGTGGTGGTCCCAGTCTTCGTGAGTGAGAAAGACAAAGCTGGTTCCGGCGTCCGCCACGACAAGGTTTCGGGCTAGGACGAATGAGTCGCCGACAGGGTTCGCCCCGTAACGGGCCCTGTCGTCATCGCCGATCGAGAAGATCCCTGCGCTGCGAGGGTCGGTCATGATCTCGACCGCGCCCTCGTAGTGGCTGTGGAAGTCGCGATACGCCTTCCTCTCCGGGGCTGGGTCCGTCCTCAGCCGCGCATCGAACCTCCGGGGCAGCTCCCAGCGCCGGTTGAACTCCGTCGGCTCCTCTCGGTCCGGCGCCAGCACGGGGATCTCCGACGACGTGTTCACGTGGAACGGCGCGCAGGCTCCGGGCAGGAATCCGGAGCCGATCAGTCCCATCTGGGGATACGTGTTCAAGCCCACGAACGGTGGCAGCGAGTCGGATTCCCGGCGCCGCGACGCATGCTCGAACGCCACGACCGATCCGACGGCCGGTAGTTCGTGCGATAGCGCCGGGTCGTGCCGGTGCCCGGTCTGCACGCAGTACTGAGCGTGGCTGTGCTGGCTCTCCCGGGTCGACATCGAGCGGAGCAGAGAGAACCGGTCGCGTCGGTTGGCCAGTTCCGGGTACAGCCCCATCGGCCACTTTCCGATGCCCGCGATGGCGCGCACGTCGAAGTCCTGCGGAGTCCACGGCCCTTCCTTGAAGTCCCACGCATCGACATGGGACTGGCCTCCCTCGAGCATCACGAAGATGCAGAAGCGGGCCTTTCCCGCCGGGGAAGCCCAACTGCCCGCCCGTGCCCGGGGCTGGACCAGCGGCAGGAAATGATAGCCAGTCGTCGCGACCCAGCCGACGCCCAGTGCCAGCCGCCGTGTCAGTAAGTGGTCATCGAACCGTGCCATCAACGCTCCATACCGGTGAGACTCAGATTCCATGAGCTCACATAAGATCTTACCCATCGCTAGGCAGCGTTCGACTGCAGTTCTGCTGCGGCACCCGGTCCACCGACCCGCGTTCCCGCACCGGAGCCAAGACCCCTGCCGCAAGGAAGTTTCTCTTGGCGTTCCAGTCGCAGTCCGCCTCATGACAGTGCCGCGCGCGGCGATTCACCGTCATCGAGCCGAGATTCGTCTCGGCGCGCCTGCACTCATGACAGTGCCGGGACGTGTTTCTCAGATCGAACTCAACAAACTCCCGCCCGGCCCATTCTGCCTTGTGCGAGAGCTGCGAGCGAAGCTCTCTCAAGCCTGCTAGCTGATGCTTCGATCAAATCACCACTGCCCCGTCACATGCGATCTTCGATTTCGGGCGGTCCCGCGCGCACCCAGTTCATGTTCCGCACCCGCAGCCTCTTGGCTGTGATCAGCCCGTTGTCCCGCACCAATCGACTTGCGAAATGGTTGAGGTGACTCGGGAACTTGCGAATTGGTCCGGGAGCGGAGTGGGACGCCGACGAACCTGCGAAGCGGCGATTGTGAGTCGCAGGACCGCCTTGCGAGACCCTGCCGGAGGCGTCCCGAGTGTAGCCCACCGGCACGTCCAACCCTCCGTCATCCTCGCCCCTGCTCGCGTCCGAAAGCTACCACCTTGGCGGCCGGCTCGTCTTGAGGACTCGGCCTTCAGGCCATGGCGGTCGTCCAGGGCACCAGCGAGGACGACCAACATGTCTGCTCCCACGCCAAGCGCAGCCTGCGTCCCGCCTCTGACGAGTCCGTCTCGGCTGAGACACCAAGGACCAACCCACTTTAGACCGCATCGGCCGCCAACCTGCGACTTCTCGAGTGCATTGCCATCTGCCAAGGCTCCACCCCAAGGTGCCTGTCCGCACGGCCGCGCTAGCGAATTCTGACCCGACATACGTACCATTCTGCAGGGATCTCCACGCTGTCCGATTGACCCGCACCAGACACCCGTCCGAATTGACGAGCCTAACGTGCAGTAGCCTCAGGATATGATATAGTCTAACGCAAGTCCGACGTGCCTGATGAAACCAAGAGTTCCATAATGCTCCACTCCGCCTCGCCGAATGTAGTGGCGCCAACCAACGACTCGACGCACTCAGGCATTGGTCTTGGTTGACCGACAGGAACTATTGTAGAAGAGATGCTGAGCTCTTCGTCGTATATCGACGATCAGGGATTCCAGATCCATCCAGTATACGTACGTCGTTATGGCTACAAATCACCGCACTAATCGGATACTCTTCTTAGCGATTGAAGACACAGGAGAGTCTTCCGAATGGCCGAGTCAGATTGTTATTGTGGATGCGAATTCGGGCGACACGTTGATGTGGGAGCATATCATGCCAGAGTCAGCTTCCCAGGAAAGAATGCGTTCTTTGTCGCGCGACTGTTCTCCCTTTAAGGACATCCATGCGGATTTAGAGGCCATGTTGACTGGTGCAACAGTCGTGGCATGGCATGCGAGTCTCGCACACTACACTCTCAAGAATATGTGCCGCCGTCACAGCCTACCCTTCCCTTCGTGTAGTTGGAGATGTGCACTCATTGGATTTGAGGATGCGCAGCTAGACCCGCGAAAGTCGCTTCCAGGTGCGGCTAGACACATGGGCGTTTGGCCGCGCGTAATCCATATGTATGGCCATCCCAGGAATGATATAGAGATCGCGCGACGCGTCTGGATTGCCAATAAACGGAGGAGTGGAGACCCCAACATCTCAAGGCGACCATTTGAGGATCGCCGAGCATCTGCCATTGAGCGTACATTTGTAAAGATACGAAGCGTATTCGTGAATTCAATGTACAACTGGCTGTCCCTGATGTTCGCATTTGTCCCATTTTTCCTCGTCATGCTACTGGGCACAGCGCTTTTAATGGTGCTTGTATTTATTGTGCAGATGATGTTCGGAATCCTAGGAATAGTTCTCGGACTTCTGGGTAATTTGATCGAATCGTTGGGGTCTCGTTGAGATAGCTAGAAACCGTGTGCAACTGCCTCGGTGCAATGTGGTTATACCTTGCCCTACGTGGGCCAGCTGGGTATCGTGTCGCCTAAGTCTGAAGGGATTGAAGGACCGACGGCGAGACATGGATGTCCTCGGTGCCACTGCCGGCCACTAGTGTCGCGTTGAGCACGTCGAAGAATTAGGATAAAGCTCTATTATTCAGTGCGTTACACGTGCCTTCGGGGTGTTAGAGAATTGAGACCGCGTGCGCCGACCGAGCCGTCGGCTCGGTTTGGTTCGCAACCGGCGGCTTCCACTACCGTGTCCGCAAGTGGACCGTGGCCAAGCCGTCCTCTCCAACCAGAGTTGCGTTGAGGACACTAGTGTCGCGTTAAAAGTCGTTCAAAACAAAGGACTTAAATTGACGGTCGTATTTTTTTCTGTAGCGATGCCGTCACGCCCTCCGGAAAGTGCTTTGTTTTCAATGGTTTGAGCTTTCCGCTCAAGGCGCGGGCTCCCGGAAGAAGTGTAGAAATCAAGCATCTGCCATCGGGCGAGAACGTGCCCCGCTCTCGGGGGCGGTCTCGAAATCGAAGCTCGTCTGCTCCGGGCAAGGGTCGGGGACGGGAACCCGCGATGGTTTCGTAAGTGCTTCACGCAACGGCACTTTCTCGAACGGCATGACCGACAGTACTTGCAGGATGGCGTGCATCGAGGCCGGGATCCCGAGTTTCTTGCGGACAATGGCCACGAGCACATAGACCGAGACCGCGATCCAGATCTGCGACTTGACTGCATTCTCGGACGTGCCGTAGAAGCGTTGTATCCGCAGGTGTCCTTTTACCCAACGGAAGAAGAGCTCGACTTGCCATCTCTGCTTGTACAGGGCACAGATCGTGGGAGCATCGAGGTCGGTGCGGTTGGTGATGAAGACGAGTTTCCGGCCGGAGTCGGGATCGCGGAAGCTAATCCGACGCAGTCGCTCGGGATACATGGCGCTCGTGGCGCGTCCGTCCAAGGCGATGCTCTGGTCGGCGAGGATGCCGAGTTCGGTGTCCTTGGCAAAGGAGTAGACCCGGTGATAGAGGATGTTCTTCTTCAGGCGGGTGACGAAGAACGCGCCGGCCTGGTGCAGGCGGTAGAGCCTCTGGAAGTCGACATAGGCGCGATCCATGAGATATACGGCACCGGCTTCGGGAGCGAGCATGTCCAGCACGTTGACATCGTGGAGCTTGCCGTCGGAGATATGGATGAAGGCAGGGATCGAGCCGCGTAAGTCCAGCAGGGTATGGAGTTTAACTGCCGCCTTGGTGGCGCGGAAGTTGGCCCAGGGGAACATCGAGAGGCATAGGTCGATAGTGGAAGAGTCGAGTGCGTAGACGGTGTCGTCCAGATTGAGGCCGGAATCCTCGCCGGCGTACAGGTCGCGGGCGCGAGCGATCAGGCGCTGGGCGAAGTCGGCGTGGATGCGCCAGTCGCGTCGTTCGTTGGCACGGGCGAGCGTCGAGAAGTGGACCGGGCCGTCAAAGCCAGCGTGGCTGAGCTTGGCCGGGACGGCCTGCAGGCATGCACAGAGATCGCGCAGGCTGCGTCGCTCGGTGAGTTGCCCGAAGGCCATGGCACGGAACTGCTGAGCGCAGCTGAGACTGCGAATGCGGCGGTCACCCTCGTAGCGGGCTACGATGCGTGCGAAGGTCGTCCACTGCACCGGCCTCAGGACTTGGGAAAAGAGGGTCTGGCCTTGATACATTGCCCAAGGCTAGGACACATCGCGCTGCGGCCAGAGAATTCAAGCCTATAACACCCGAAATTCCCAATAACACCATTGTTATCAGTCACTTACGGGACAGTTTCATGATCTTAACGCGACACTAGTGCGTTGAGGACTTCCGAGGACTGGAATAACGTCCTATGAATAAATGGGTTGCGAGAGCTGTCACGGTGCTGGGTGTTTGAAGTCTTGGACGCAATGTTGAGACGGCAGGCCACAGGCATCCCCCGCTGACTTCGTCAGGCGACCTCGAAGCAGTCCGATGAGCCCGAGTCCCGCACCGGATCCGAGTGCGAGAGTACTGATCCAGTCCTCCAATCCTACACTTTCTGCAAGGCCCGCGACCTTGCGCGAAAACACCACGCCATTGAAAACACGGCGTTTAACGGAGGACGCTACGGCATCGCTGCAGAAAAAAATACGGCCTCTAACTTAACCCCTTTATTCTCAACTACTTTTAACGCGACACTAGTGACTGCCGGCATTGGAGGGAGGCGGGCTGACCGTGAGGCAATTCTGCCACGACCGCCAGAATGCGGCAAACAAGCCCGACAACTCAGGGGACGACCAGGGGTGGGGCGCCGATGCGAAGTAAGGCGTGAAGCCGACGGCGCTAAACGTGAGGCACTAGTAGTTGCGTCAAGAGTCACCGAGGATTAGGGGCTAGAGTTAGGCTCAGTCTCTATGTGCTGAGTCCGATGCCTCGGCGCACTCTAATACGCTCCCTGTTTTCGATAAGTTACTCTCGTCGTGCAGGGCCTAAGGCACTGACGAGAGTGTGGAACTGTAGGGCTGGCGGGAGTCTATCGTGCACCTGTCCGGTGCGCGAGTCGGACTAGCTGAACTGCTTCGAGGTCGCTTTGTTGTGTCAGCTCAGCGGGGAATTTCAGTGGTGGGTGGTGTGAGGTGCGGTCTACGGCGGACATTACCGAGGACTTTGAAAGATCTTGCGATCCATATATGGAGCAACAGTTGCAAGTAATCGCGAATGATCTCAATGCGGTGCTAGCGGATGAACACGATTCGACCGTGACTCAGATGCAGACATAGTGACTGCAGCGATAGGAATAAGATGTGCCGTGTGGGACTGCTTAAGAGCGCGGTAGCGAGATTCTGCTGGGCCCCACGCACAAGCATAAGCAGGAGAGTCGACCCGCTCGGCAACGGAAGTACGGCAGGAGGGAATTTGGCAAGGAAGGATCCCAGAGAGTGTCTCGGTGTAATCTAAGACGGCTAGATGGGAGATTTGACTGTAAGAGCGGGATAGAGAGCTGAAGCTGACTGGGTGGGGCTAATCACCGCAGCATGCGCTCCACATATCCATTCAAAGTTACGATATTGTTTGGATAGAGTTTTTATCTTTTGGTATCGCGTGCCATGACTAAACTGACCTGAATCATGCGAGTTACGGTGTCTAGAATTGAATCCAGTCTGCGTGTCACGAGTCAGGCCTTCCTAGAACGGCACTGCCTCATCGCTTTCCTCGTACGCCGGCTCTGGCTCCTCCTCGCGCGCATCGCCCGCGTCTTCATCCTTCTCCTCCGACCTGTTCTGGAACCTTGCGAACTTCTTCATGAAAGCCAGCTTGACCCTGCCCGTGGGACCGTTCCGCTGCTTTCCGATGATGAGTTCCGCTTCGCCGGCCACGGACGCGTCCGTTGGCTTGTAGACTTCCTCCCGGTAAATGAAGCAGACTACGTCCGCGTCCTGTTCGATTGACCCGGAGTCGCGAAGGTCGCTCAGCCTCGGACGGGCGTCCTTCCGGCCTTGGCTCTCCGGGCCGCGGCTCAGCTGCGAGAGCGCGAGCACCGGGACTTCCAGCTCGCGCGCAAGCAGCTTGAGGCCTCTGGAGAATGTCGAGACCTCCTGAACGCGGCTCTCGACGCGGCCCTTCGATCCAAGCAACTGGAGGTAGTCCACGATGACCAGGTCCAGGCCGTGCTCGGACTGGAGGCGTCGGCACTTCGCTGCGACTTCCATGACGTTGAGGTTAGCTGTGTCGTCGATGTACAGCTTCGCCTTTACGAGCTGGGGCAACGCCTCTGCGAGCCGGGCTCTCTCGTCCTTTCCCAGCGTGGCCCGGCGGAAGCGAGACTGGTCGACCCGCGCCTCCGAGCAAAGCACACGGGTCAGGAGCGCCTGCCTGGACATCTCGAGGGAAAAGACAGCAACGATCTTGGGGGGCCTGTCGATCCTGCCGATTGCCAGATCCGCGGCGATGTTGAGCGCCATCGCCGTCTTCCCCATCGCCGGCCGGGCAGCCAGGATGATGAGCTGCCCGCCGCGCATGCCGTTGGTTAGCTCGTTGAAATCGTAGAACGGGGTCTCCAGTCCATGGGTCCTCTTGCTGGGATCCATGAATGCGGACATCCCGCCTTCGGACTCTTCGATCGCCTGTTCCGGGGTCTGCAGCCCCGACTTGAGCAGCGAGCTGCCGACCTTCATGATGGCCGACTCGGAATCAGCGAGGATGTCGTCCACCTCGCGGCCTTCCTGGAGGCAGTCGGCCACGATCGAGTTCGCAGCGTCGATCAGCTTGCGAAGGGTCGACTTGCTCTTGACGATCCGGATGTAGCTGTCGATGCTCGCAAGGCGCGGCATGCCGTCGGTGAGTCCCGCGATGTAGGAGATTCCGCCGATCTTGTCGAGCAGCTTGAACTTCTCCAGTTCGTTGCCGAGCGTGAGGTACTCGATCCGCTCGCCCCGCTCCTGAAGGCTGCTCATGCAGCGGAAGATCCGCCGGTGCTTCTCGGTCGAGAAGTCCTCCTCAACCAGCGATCCGGCTACCTGCGCGAACTTTTCGCTGTCGAGCAATACCGTGCCGAGAACGAACATCTCGGCTTCTAGGTTGGCCGGCATGCCCCGTTGCAGGGCGAGCGCGTTGACGTCCTGGGGCGGCCGGTTCGGAGGGGGCCGCTGGTCCTGTTGCTGGTCTGGCGATTCCATCCTGGTTGCCCGAACCGTCCAGAGAGGCCGAGACCGCTGCGGAATCCCTTGGACCGGGCAGACAGGCCTGCAGCGGCCTGGATTGCCCTGCCGGGATTCCGCCACCATTCTACTGCCTGAGCCCGCGCATTCCTGGCTGGTGCATCCAGCCGACGCCGCCCTCGACCGACAGTCCGCGGCACCGAGCGAGAACCCCCGGCCATCGCCCGCTCGCCGGGCTGGATTGCCGGCCCGTTCGCTGCCTCCGGCAGCCCCCGGGGATCTGTTCCCGTCCGTGGCGCGTCATGCGGCGGACCGAGGGATATGATATGATTGTGATATCATTGCAATAGCATTCAAGGAGGAGTGATGCAAGAACGATCTGTGAACGGAGTTAGTGGCGGGCCCGTCGTGCTCGCTCTGGTCGGGGCGGTCGCGCTGGTGATTGCGATGGTTGTCGCAACCGCTCGAGGCGGCGATGCCGCGGTAGGCATTCCCGTTGTCCTAGCGGTTGCGGTAGTGGCATTGATCGCCACCCTCATCACCGTCTCAGGGTTTTTCATGGTCAATCCAAACGAGGCTCGCGTGCTCCAGCTCTTCGGCCGGTACGTGGGCACGGTTCGCCAGCAGGGGCTCCGCTGGGCCAACCCCTTCTATTCGAAGCGCAGGATCTCGGTCCGTGTGCGGAACTTCGAGACCGAGCGGTCCAAGGTGAACGACACGGACGGCAACCCGATCGAAATCGCATCGGTAGTGGTCTGGAAGGTCGTTGACACGGCCGAGGCGTCCTTCGAGGTGGATGACTACGTCGATTACGTGCGTGTCCAGAGCGAGGCTGCTGTCCGCAACCTCGCGACGCAATACCCATACGACACGCAGCAGGAGCGCCAGCTCTCGCTCCGGGGCGACACGGAGGAGATCGCCGGGCAGCTCAGGACCGAGATCCAGCAGAGGCTGCAGGCTGCGGGAGTCGAGGTGATCGAGGCTCGGATCACGCACCTGGCATATGCGCCGGAGATCGCGTCTGCCATGCTCCAGAGGCAACAGGCCGGTGCGATCGTTGCAGCCCGCGGACAGATCGTCGAAGGGGCTGTGGGAATGGTGCAGGCGGCCCTGCAGCAGCTCTCGAGCCAGGGCATCATCGAACTCGACGAGGAACGCAAGGCGACAATGGTGAGCAACCTCCTGGTAGTGCTGTGCGGCGACAAGGCCGCTCAGCCGGTGCTCAACGCGGGCACGCTGTACCAATAGGGCTTCAGGCGGGCTCTCTGGGAGGGCCAGGGGAACTAGGCAGATGCCTGCTCGCAAGCCGTTCCTGCTGCGAACCGATCAAGGGACCCTGGAGGCACTCCGCCGGTGGGCGGACGATGAGTTCCGGAGCCTCAACGGGCAGATCGAGTATCTCCTGCGCACGGCCCTGCGCGAGGCCGGCAGGCTGCCCGCGAGAGAGCGAACCTCTGGCGACGGGGCTAGCGGACCAGCCTCCCGCAATGCACCCCGCAAGGCCGGACCGGAGGCTTGAGCAGCGCTCGTGGAATTGCCGTCCCCACCCTCGGGCAGTGGACCGGGTGCGGGTCCAGGACGGGTTTCGAGCACTTCGTAGCCGGGGGCATCTGCGTCTACACTCAATGGCAACCGGGCCAGCCAGGATCCGGTGAACAAGCATGAACCGACGCGAATTCATCCACCTGGGCGCTGCGGCCCTTGCCGGGAGCCGTTCTGCCTCGGCCGCGGAGAGACCCAACATCCTCTTGCTGATGACCGACCAGCAACGTGGCGACTGCCTCGGCGCGGACGGCCATCCGGCGGTCCACACACCGAACCTGGACCGCATAGCGAGCGAGGGCGCCAGGTTCCGGCATGCCTACTCGAGCACGCCGAGCTGCACGCCTGCACGGGCATGCCTTCTCACAGGCCAGTCGCCGTGGCACCACGGCATGCTCGGGTACGGCAGGGTCGCGCGGCAATACCCGCACGAGATGCCGAGGATGCTGTCCGAGTCCGGCTACTTCACTTGCGCTATCGGCAAGAACCACTTCCATCCGCAACGCAATCGGCACGGCTACGAGAAGGTGCTGCTGGACGAGTCAGGCCGCTCGGAATCCGAAGACTTCCGGAGCGACTACCGTTCCTGGTTCTGGAGCCAGGCCCCGAATCTGGACCCGGACGCGACCGGCATCGGCTGGAACGACTGCACGGCCGGGGAGTACGTCCTGCCCGAGCGCCTTCATCCGACCACGTGGACGGGGGACACGGCAGTGCGGTTCCTCGAGACCTGCCCGGCCGACCGGCCGTTCTTCCTGAAGGTCTCGTTCGCCCGGCCCCACAGCCCGTACGATCCTCCCGCGCGATACATGCGCGAGTTCCGAGACGCCGACATCCCGGCCGCGTCGATCGGCGACTGGGCGCAATCCTACCGGCCCCGGAGCAGTGAGTTGCCCAGCCTGTGGCACGGCGATCTAGGACCCGCCCAGATCCGCCATTCCCGCCAGGGATACTACGGATCGATCCGATTCATCGACGACCAAATCGGAAGAATCCTGGAGGCCCTCCAGAGCCAGGGCCTCTACGATCGCACGCTGATCCTGTTCGTATCCGACCACGGAGACATGCTCGGGGACCACCATCACTGGAGGAAGTGCTACGCCTACGAGGCGTCCGCCCGCGTTCCGATGCTGCTGAGGTGGCCCGACGGCCTGGTAGCGGCTGATCGCGGCCAGGTTCTCGACCAGGTCGCAGAACTGCGCGACGTGATGCCCACCGTTCTTGCCGCGGCAGGAGTCGATGTCCCGGACTCGGTCGACGGGCAGAGCCTGCTCGGTCCCGTCGCAGATGGCGCCGCGCCGTGGCGCGATTACGTCGACCTCGAGCACAATGTTTGCTACAGCCCGCGCAATCACTGGAACGCGCTCACTGACGGGCGCTGGAAGTACGTCTACCGGGCATTGGACGGCGAGGAACTCCTCTTCGACCTCGGAGCCGACCCGGGCGAGGAGCGAAACCTAGCCGGGCTGGCGTCGAGCAGCGGCCAGCTTCGCCTCTGGCGCTCGAGGCTGGTTGCGCACTTCGAGGAACGCGGCGAGCCGTACCTCAAGGGCGGCAGGCTTGCGCCTCGCGCCGAGGGCAGATTGTATTCGCCTCATTACCCAGCGACCGCATGATCGGGCTGCCGCCACGTCATTCGCGCGGCACCCGGCGATGCCTCACCCAAACAGCAGGACGTACCCGTACCCGACCGGAATCGCGAACAGCATGCCGTCGATTCGGTCCAGCACGCCTCCGTGTCCCGGGAGGATCCCTCCGCTGTCCTTGACCCCGGCAGCACGCTTGAACGCCGACTCGACGAGGTCTCCGATCTGCCCCGCAACGTTCGCGACGATCGCAAGCATAGCGGCCGCTCCAAGGGCGATCTCCGCTTCGAGGAACGCGTGAGCGTACCACGCTCCGGCCCCGGTGCTCGCGATCACTGAGGCGATCGTCCCTTCCCAGGTCTTGTTCGGGCTCGTCCGGGCCGCGAGCTTCCTGCGGCCGAACCGGCGTCCTACCGCCAGCGCCGAAATGTCGCCCGCAGCGACGACCAGGATCACGAAGAACAGCCAGTGGGGGGAGACCCCGTGGAGCAGAATGCCCCAAAGCATGGGGCCGGCGACGTAGAGCAGGCCTCCGACGGTGACACTGGCTGCGGGCAGGACTGCTTCGAGCGGAAGCCGGGCGAGAACCGCAGCGCCGAGGATCGCAATCGCGAACATCGTCACGAAGTACCCGCGGTCAAGGTTCGGGAGAACCAGCCACAGCACGGCACCTGCATGGCCTGCCGCAACGAACGGCTGGGCGCCGCCCGCGCGCGCGATCGCGAAGAACTCGCGCAACGCAACCGCCGAGATCGCCACCGCCGACAGCAGGAAGATCCAAGGCGGGGCATGGAAGACCATCCCCCAGACGGCCACCGCCAGGGCCGCGCCAGTGATGACTCGCTTCAACAGCCGAGCCTCACTTGCTCACGGCCACGAGCTCGGCGCTCTCCGCATCACCGTGTCCGGAGCGGGATCTCGAAGGCTGTTGCGGCAGCCCGCCAAAGCGGCGCTGCCGCTTCTGGTACGCCAGCAGTGAGTCCAGCAGGTCGGTTGTTCGGAAGTCCGGCCAGAACCGGTCGGTGACCCAGATTTCCGAGTATGCGATTTGCCAAAGCAGGAAGTTGCTGACCCGGTACTCTCCGGAGGTTCGGATCAGCAGGTCGGGATCGGAAATGCCGCCGGTGTGCAGGAGGTCGGCGAAGGCGCGCTCGTCAATCTGCAGCGGCTCCTTGCTCCGTTGCGCCTGGCGCAGCAAGCCGTTGACCGCCTCGGTGATCTCGGACCTGCCGCTGTAGTTGAGCGCGATGTTGAGACGCATCCCGTCGTTCGCCGAGGTCTCCACGATCGCGTTGTCGATATCGTCGCAGACCTCCTGCGGCAGGGCGGAAATCCTGCCGATTGTCTGGAATCGCACCCCGTTCGCTTTCAGTTCCGGCAGCTCGCGCCGGAGGTACTGGCGCAGCAGCATCCAGAGCGTTTCGATCTCCGCCTTCGGTCGCTTCCAGTTCTCCACAGAGAACGCGTACAAGGTCAGCGTCTCGATGTTCAGCCGGCAGCAGGCCTCGATGATCTCCCGGACCGGCTTGACGCCGGCGCGATGGCCGGCTGCCCTGGGGAGCAGGCGCTTTCTCGCCCAGCGTCCGTTACCGTCCATGATGACGGCGATGTGCTTGGGGAGCCGATGCGGCTCGAGCTGGCGCGCCAAGCGCCACTCATCGCTGCCGGGGACGGCCCAATCGAGGAATTCCTGCATCGCACGCCGACGGAGAGCAGCTCTCATCGTACAACGCTGTACGCCGCCTCCGGACAGGACCGCAGGCCGGGTTTGCCGCCACGGAGCTCCGGGATGGCTCGCGAGGGCAGTGGTATAGAATAATGGCGGCATGCGAACCGGATGGAGCCTCTGCCTGCTGCCGCTACTGTGGGCCGTGCCTGCGTTACCCCAGGAAGCCGGCACGGATCCCGGGAGCACGATCCGGGTCGAGGTGAATGTCGTCAACCTGCCGATCACCGTTACGGACCACGAAGGCCGGTTCATCGTTGACCTGAAGAAGTCGGACTTCACCGTCTGGGAGGACGGGCAGCAGGTCGAGATCCGCTACTTCACGCGAAGCGTGGAGGAGGAAAAGAAGCCGCCACTCCACGCCGGCTTCATCATCGATCTCAGCAACACGGCCAGGCTTTACTACAAGACCTACCAGAGCTCCATCGGCGACCTCGCCTGGATGCTCGTGCCGGAGGGCGGAAGGAACAAGGGCTTCTTGTTGGGCTACCACACCGAGGTGGACGAGCTCGTGGACTTCACCGACGATCCGGTCATCCTGACCGAGAAGATGGAGAACCTCAAGCACGGCGGCGGCAGCGCAATGTTCGACGCTATCTACGACGCTTGCATGGGGAAGCTCGTGTCGGTGCCCTACCAGGGCGCGAGCGAGCCCCGCAAGGTGCTGGTGGTGATCGGGGACGGGCACGACAATGCGAGCAAGCGCTCGATCGACGAAGTCATCCACGCCGCCCAGCTGCACCAAGTCACCATCTATGCGGTGAGCACCGTCGGCTGGGGTTACCACCACGAAGAGGAGTCGAACCTGTTCCGCCTTGCCCGCGAGACGGGAGGGCGCGTCGTGCGGCCCATGCAGAAGGTCCACAAGGACGTGGCAGGATATCTGTCCAAGCCGCAGGACGCCGGAAACTACCAGTACGAGGTGGGCACGGGCGGCTATGCCGCGGCGCAGCTGCAGGCCTTGTACGAGGCGATCATTGACGTGGCCGGGAACGTGCAGAGCCAGTACATCCTCGGCTATGTGCCTAGCCGGCCCTTCGACGACCGCCAGTTCCGCCTGATCGATGTGGAGGTGGGACTCTCCGGCGCGAACGTGGAACTCTACCACCGCCGAGGCTACTTCCCGCCCGATTCCGTGCAGTAGTCCGCGCCAGCGCGGCGGATTGACCGGCGATGCCGCCCCGGGGACTCGGGGCTTCCCGGATTGCCGGGTGCAGCAGGTCGGTATAATCCCTAGGAGTGGAACTGGAACCCGATGCGCGGCGGCTCCACGACCTAGGCCTGAATGCGTACGAATCGAGCGCCTATTTGGTGCTGATCGGCCATTCGCACTTCAAGGCCCACGATGTAGCAAGCCGGGCCAACATCCCCCGCGCGAAGATCTACGACGTTCTGAACAGCCTCGCCGAGAAGGGGTTTGTGCGGGTCGTGCAAGGGAAGACCAAGCAGTTCTCCGCTGTCGAGCCCCGGCTGGCCCTGGATGGCTATCTCAACAGGAGGCGTGACCGCTTCCTGCGGGAATGGGAGGATCGGCGCGAGCTGGCGACCCGTCTCAGCTCGGATCTGGCGGCTGCGTTCCTGAACGGATCCAACGGTCGCAGCCCCTTGGATTACCTGCGGATCGTCGCGGACACCGGCCAGATCGTCGAGGAATACCGGCAGATGCTGCTGCAGACAGGTAACGAGTACCTGGAGTTCGCGCGACCGCCGTACGCCGTGGACCCGGGCCACGAACCCATCGTCAGGGGCTTGGCCGACAGGGGGCTGACGTGCCGGCTGATGTTCGACGCGATGGAGGCGGGTGATGCGGATGGAAGGGCCAAGCTCCAGCGCCTCGAAGCGGCCGGCGCGGAGGTGCGTCTGGGTCGGAACATTCCTATCAAGCTGGCGCTATTCGACAGCCACAGCGGCATGATCTCGCTCGACGATCCGTTCTCGACCGACATCAAGATCACCGCCCTGGTCTTCGAGCACCGGAGCCTCGCCAGTGCGATGCGGACCTTGTTCGTCGACCTCTGGGACCGGAGCTCGACACTCGATGAAATTCCGGTCCGGGGACCGACCGCCTAGCTGCGGACGCGCCGGACCATGGACTGCCCCGTTCCCAATGCTGTTGTCCCTGTAGCGGGACTGGGAACGAGGCTCCTGCCAGCGACCAAGTCGCAGCCCAAGGAGATGCTGCCGGTCGCGCGCAAGCCGATCGTTCAGTACGTCGCCGAGGAACTGGCTAGGAGCGGAGTGCGCAACCTCCTGTTCGTGACGGGGCGCGGGAAGGCGGCGATCGAGAACCACTTCGACCCGGACCCGGCGCTGATGGACTCCCTGCGCGGTGCGGGCAAGGAGGACTTGCAGGTTGCCTTGGACTTCGAGCGACTGGGGCTGAACATCCTATACACGCGCCAGAGCGTGCAGCGCGGCCTGGGCGACGCGATCCTGCACGGCGAGTCTTTTGCCGGGCGGGAGCCCTTCATCGTCGCGCTCGGCGACTCGATCATAGGGCTGCGCGGGGATTCGCTCGCCTGCCGGCGGATGGCGGAGGCGTTTGTCGACCGCAAGGCCGACGTCGTGATCGCCGTGGAGGAAGTTCCAGCCGATCATGTCCGCTTCTACGGCATCGTCTCCCCGGCGGCGGATGAGGAGACGTTCCGGATCCGGACCTTGGTCGAGAAGCCCGACCCCGAAGCGGCACCCAGCCGGCTGGCCGTGTCTGGCCGGTATGTGTTCTCGCCCGCGATCTTCGACAGGATCCGGGACGTCAGGCCGGACCGCAAGGGCGAGATCCAGATCACCGATGCCATTCGCGCCGTCGCCGAGCAGGGAGGCACTGTCCTCGGGGTCAAGCTGCGTCCAGGGGAGAAGCGTTACGACATTGGAAACATGCCCAGCTACTTCGAGACGTTCATCGACTTCGCCGTTTCCGACCCGGATTACGGGCCACGGGTGAGGGAGTACATGCGGCGCGTTCTCGAGAGCCACCCCGAGTCCGGTGAGCGGTAGCCCAGGTGCGCGGCGGCTCCTGGACCGGCGCCGGGCACTCTATATTGGAGTGGTTGGCCCCCGGGGGCGCGCCGGAGCGGCATGGCTATGGAGTGTCTCCTCCTGATTGACCTGCAGAACGACTTCATGCCCGGAGGCGCGCTTGCTGTGCCGGAGGGAGACGAGGTCGTCGAGGTCGCGAACCGCCTCTCCCGCAGGTTCGAATATGTCGTGGCATCCCAGGACTGGCACCCGGCCGGCCATCTCAGCTTCGCGTCGCAGCACCCCGGTTGCAGGCCCGGCGACGTGATCGACTTGCACGGACTGGAGCAGGTGCTCTGGCCGGATCACTGCATCCAGGGCTCCGAGGGCGCCGCATTCCACCGCTTGCTGGACCAAGTCGCCGTGGACGGCGTCATTCAGAAGGGGACCGACATTGAGCTGGACAGTTACAGCGCTTTCTTCGATAACGCGCGCCGACGCGCGACCGGCCTGGAGCGCCGCTTGCGGGACCTTGGCGTCACCGCCGTTTGCCTGATGGGCCTGGCCACGGACTACTGCCTCAAGTACAGCGCGACGGACGCGGCGTCCCTGGGCTTCCGAACGTCGGTCATCCGCGAGGGATGCCGGGGCATCGACCTGACTCCCGGGGATGTCGACAGGGCCTGGAAGGAGATGGATGCAGCCGGCGTCCGGATCCTGTCCGAGCGCGACCTCACATGAGCGGATCTCCGTCGGTGATCGCCGAGGGCCGCTTCCTGCGGTTCGTCAAGCGGGGGCAGTGGGAGTACGTTGACCGGGTGAACGTCCGGGACGTCGCCGTCCTGGTCGCCATCACTCCCGACGACGAGATCGTCCTCGTCGAGCAGTACAGGATTCCCGTTCAGGCGAGCATGATCGAGCTTCCGGCTGGCTTGGTGGGCGACGAGGAGGGGTTGGCAGACGAGGACGTGCTCGATGCGGCCAACAGGGAACTCGAGGAGGAGACCGGGTACCGCGCCGAGAGGCTCACGCTGCTGGCCCGGGCTCCGAGTTCAGGAGGAATGACCAGCGAGGTTGTCTCCTTCATCCTGGCCGAGGGCCTGGCCAAGGTATCTGGTGGCGGGGGAGTCGGGGACGAGGACATCACGGTTCATCTGGTGCCGGTCGAAGCGGCTCTGGCCTGGCTGCGGGAACGGGAGCGCGACGGGTGCCTGCTGGATCCGAAGATCTTCGCCGGCCTGTATCTGGCCGGACGGTCGGCATCCCCCTGACCTGCCATTCGGACCGTCCCGTAATGGGTATTCCATACTGGGACTAGTGGTGCGCCTCGAATACGACGCCATACTGTTCGTCTCGTTCGGAGGTCCCGAGAGGCGCGAGGACGTCATGCCGTTCCTCGAGAACGTCGTGCGCGGAAGGCGCGTACCGCGTGCCCGGCTCGAAGCGGTGGCGGAGCACTACTACCGGTTCGGCGGGCGCAGCCCGATCAACGACCAGAACCGCGCCCTGATCGCCGCGGTCCGTACGGGACTGCGGGAGCGGGGCATCGACCTTCCGGTCTACTGGGGCAACCGCAACTGGCACCCGCTCCTGCCCGATGCGGTGGGTGACATGGCGCGGGACGGCGTCGGCCGGGCACTTGCGTTCGTGACGTCGGCCTTCAGCTCGTACTCGGGGTGCCGCCAGTACCGCGAGAACATCGAGAACGCCAGGGCCTCCCTGGACGGGGCCGCTCCGGTGATCGACAAGATTCGGGCCTACTTCAATCACCCGGGATTCATCGAGGCGATGGCCTCCCGGGTGCGCGAGGCGCTGTCCGGCTTCGCCGACGGAGCCGTTCCCACGACCGTCTTCACCGCCCACAGCATTCCGATGGCGATGGCCGACCGGTGCGAGTACGTCGCCCAGCTTCGCGAGGCATCGGCGCTCGTGAGCCAGCGAGCCGGGGCCGGGCCCTGGGAATTGGCCTTCCAGAGCCGCAGTGGTCCGCCCTCCCAGCCATGGCTCGGACCCGATATCTGCGACCGGCTCGCGGAACTGCGCGACGAAGGCGTGACGCGCGTCTGCGCCGCGCCGATTGGATTCGTTTCCGACCACCTCGAAGTGGCGTACGATCTCGATGTCGAAGCGCTGGAGGCTGCCGCGGAACTGGGCATCGAGTTCCGCCGGGCGGGAACCGTCGGGACGCACCCGGAATTCGTCGCGGGGGTCTGCAGCCTGATCGAGGAGCGCCTGCGCGGCGGGTCGGACCGCGCCAGTGTCGGTCACCTCCCCCCGCTGCCCGACCAGTGTCCGGCCGACTGCTGCCCGGGCGTCCCAGCCCCTGCAGCGCAACAGGGAAGGGGGTCGGCCGCCCTGTAAGCCGGTTTCTGTTCCTGTCCGGGGACAGGCGGCAGCCATTCATCTCGAACGCCTGTTGCCAGGCGCCTCTAGCGACCTACCCGGGGCTCAAGCGCGACGGGCCGCCGCATCGCCCCCTATTTGGTCTTGCTCCGCGTGGGGTTTACCCTGCCGTCCCGGTTGCCCGCGACGCGGTGCGCTCTTACCGCACCATTTCACCCTTACCCCGGATACCCGGGGCGGTATCTTTTCTGTGGCACTTTCCGTCGACGCCCCCTTGCGAGGGAGCCGCCCGGCCGTTAGCCGGCACGCTACCCTGCGGAGACCGGACTTTCCTCCCCGCCTCACGGCGGAGCGACTGCCCGGACGACCGACCCAGGCTTGATTATAGGCCCCTCGCCTAGGCCAGCAGTGCCTTCACGACGTGCGCTTGCTCCACGCCGGTCAGCTTGGCGTCGAGACCTTGATGACGGTACGTGAAGCGCTCGTGGTCGATCCCGAACAGGTGCAGCAGGGTGGCCTGGTAGTCGCGGATGTGCACCGGGTCCTTGACGATGTTGTAGGAGAACTCGTCCGTCTCCCCGTACACGGTCCCGCCCTTGATGCCGCCACCAGCCATCCAGAGGCTGTAGCAGCGAGGGTGGTGGTCGCGGCCGTAGTCCGTCGGCGTGAGCTGCCCCTGGGAGTAAATGGTCCTGCCGAACTCGCCGCCCCAGATCACGAGCGTCTCGTCGAGCAGGCCGCGTTCCTTCAAGTCCTGGACGAGCGCCCACGCGCCCCGGTCCGCGTCGCGTGCCTGGGCGGGCAGGACCTCGGGAGCGTTGTTGTGGACATCCCAGCCCCGGTGGTAGATCTGGACGAAGCGCACGCCCCGTTCCACTAGTCTGCGGGCCATGAGCGCCGCGTTCTGGAACTTCCCGGGCTCGCGGGCTTCCTCGCCCCAGCGCTTCCAGGTGCTCTCCGGCTCCGACGACAGGTCGCTCATCTCGGGGACCGAGGTCTGCATGCGGAATGCCATCTCATACTGCTCGATGCGCGCGAGCGTCTCGGGATCGCCGATGCGCTGGTGCTGCATCTGGTTCAGTTGCGCCAGCCCGTCGAGCATGCGGCGGCGCACGGTCTGCGTCACGCCCTCGGGATTATTCACGTACAGCACGGGCTCGCTTCCTGCCCGCAGCCCCACTCCCGCGAACTCCGGCGACAAGAAGCCGGAACTCCAGAGCTTGGCGGAGATTGCCTGCTGGCCGGCCTTGGGGTGGCTTCGCTCCGCATTCATGACCACGAAAGTCGGCAGGTCGCGGTTCAGGCTGCCGAGGCCGTACGAGATCCACGAACCGATGCACGGGCGGCCGGGAAGCTCGCGCCCGGTCTGGATGAATGTGATCGCCGGCTCGTGGTTGATCGCCTCGGTATGCATGGACCGCACGATGCAGATCTCGTCCGCCATGCTGCCGGTCAGCGGAAGGATATCGGAAATCCAAGCGCCGCTCTGGCCGTACTGCTTGAAATCGAAGACCGAGGGCGCGATCGGGAAGCGTGCCTGGCCGGAGGTCATGGTCGTGAGCCGCTGGCCCTGGCGAATCGACTCGGGCAGGTCCTTGTCGTACCAGTCCTTCATCCCGGGCTTGTAGTCCAGCAGGTCCATCTGCGGCGGCGCGCCCATCATGTGCAGGTAAATGCAGCGCTTGGCGGTTGGCGCGAAGTGCGGGAGGTTTGCCAGGCCGCCCGAGCGGGCCGTCTCGGCTTTCGAGGCGGTCGCTTCGTCAGCCATCAGGCTGGCCAGCGCGATGCCCCCGATCCCCCGGGCCTGCCGGGAGAAGAACTGCCGCCGCGTCTCGGTCCGAATCGCTTGTTGCACCAGTGGATTCATTGCTAGGTCCCTTCTTGGCGGCCGTTCATGCCAGCCGGTCCACTCCTACTTGTTGAGCGCCTCGTCCAGATTCATCAGCTGGTTGGCCACCATCGTCCAGGCTGCAAGCTCGGGCCGCGGCAATTCCTCGTCCAGCGGCCACTGGCCGGTCGCCAGGAGCTTGCCCGCGTCGTCCTCGTCGGCCTCGTAGTGCTGACGGAACTGCTCGAAGCTCTCCTTGGCGACGCGTTGCTCGTTCTCGTCCAGCTCCCGCGAGAGCAGCCGGATCGTCATGTAGTCGAGGCGGCCGGCGAAGCCGGTAGGCTCCTCCCGCATCGCCTTCTGGGCCAGGAAGCGGGCCGCCTCCATGAACTGGGTGTCGTTCATTGTGACCAACGCCTGCAGGGGCGTGTTCGTCCGTTCCCGCGCCACAGTCGCGTGCTCCCTGGTCGGAGCGTTGAAGATCTGCATCGATGCGGGCGGGGCGGCGCGCTTCCAGAAGGTGTACAGGCTTCTCCGGTACAGCTTGTCGCCGTCGTCCCGCTTGTAGAACCGGGTGTTGCTGCCCAGCATCGCCACCGACTCCCAGACCCCGTCCGGCTGGTAGGGCTTCACGCTGGGACCGCCGACCTTCTCCACGAGGATCCCGCTCGCCGCCAGGGCGTAGTCCCTCAGCGTCTCCGCATCCATGCGGAATCGCGGTCCGCGGGACAAGAGCCTGTTCTCGGGATCCTTCTCCAGCTTGGCGGGGTCGGCCACGGCGGCCTGGCGGTAGGCAGAGGACGACAGCATCGTGCGAAGCAGCGCCTTCACATCCCATCCGCTCTCCCGGAATTCCACGGCCAGCCAATCGAGGAGCTCGGGATGCGAAGGGGGCTCGCCCTGAGCTCCGAAATCGTCGCTCGTCCGTACCAGCCCCGTGCCGAACAGCTGCTGCCAGAACCGGTTGGCAGCGACCCGAGCGGTCAGCGGATTCGACTCGTCGACCAGCCATCGGGCGAGGTCCAGCCGGTTCATCGGGCCCGACTCGTCGTCGGACGGCAGGAAGCCCGGCGTTGCGGCGGGAACCTTCTCTCGGCGCTGGTCGTACATCCCCCGGAAGAGAATGTGGGCCTCGGCGGAGCTGCCGTCGCGCTCCTGCATCACATGGGTCACCGCGCCCCGGCGGCGGACTTCCCGGATCTCGCGCTCGGCGTCCTTGACCGCCAGGAACCGGGATCGATAGCCGTCGTCGTAGACGTTCAGGTAGTGCAGCCCCAGGACCCGCTCCTCCTCGGCCGTTAGGTCCGCCGGCTGCTTGGAGCGAGCCGCCTTGACCGCAGGCCAGTTGGCGATCACGTTGGCCTCTTCCACGCTCAGCTCGCGATCGTAGACCCTCAGATCGGCGACAGCCCCGCCAGCCAGGCCCCGGTGCTTGACCTCCTTGTCCTCGCTGTAGAACCCCCGGCCGAGCAGAATGGGCCGGTAGGGCGCGGCGCCTCCCTCGATCTTGGCGAAGTACTCGCTGCCTTGGAACGGCATGCGCTCGCCGTCGAAGTAGAAGCTCAGGCCCGCCCGCTCGCCCGAGCCGTCGTAGGTGACTGTCACGTGCTTCCACGTGCCCGGCTCCAGCTGGTACTGGTTGTTCGGCCGGATCTCAATGCTGGTGGTCTCACCGTCCTTGGTCGCCTTCATCGTGAAGACAATCTGGCGCCCCCCGAGCGTCAGGTTCCACCCGCGCATCTTCTCTTCGGGGTCGGTCTGGCTTGCGACCACGTAACTTCCGGCGTCCTTGGGATGGCGCACCCACAGCGCCAGCGAGAACGCGCGGTCGGTGTCGATTTCGGAAGCGGCCAGTTCTACATGCCCTTGCTCGGAGAAAGCGAGCGCCTCCAGGTTCTCGGCAGGTCCCGCGCCAACCGTGACACCCTCGTCGAGGGAGAGCGGCTCCTTGGACTCACCCTGGATCAAGTGTGTGGCGGTCGCCTGAAGCGCGAGGCCGTTCGAGCCCAGCGGTCCCGTCAGGCCCGTGTAGCGGCCCGCGCCCAGCCAGTCCCGGAACTTCTCCCCGGGCGATGCGGCGGACTCGGCGAGTGCAGCCCGCGTCTCGCGCACGAGGGCCCGGAGTTCGGCGTAGTGCTCCCGGTCCTCGTCCCGCGGCACGATGATGTACGGCGGCGTGTCCGAGATGTTGCCATCCATCACGTACTGCGTCGTGTTGCGGAAGAACGCCGTCATCGCGTAGAAGTCGCGCTGGGTGATCGGATCGAACTTGTGGTCGTGGCAAGTCGCGCAGCCGACCGTCAGGCCCAGGAACACCGTGCCGGTGGTATCGGCTCGGTCCTTGGCGTAGATCACCTCGTACTCCTCGGGGATCACCCCGCCCTCGTTGGTCGTGGCGTTGCAGCGGTGAAATCCCGAGGCGATCAGCTGGTCCATCGTCGGGTTGTCCAGCAGGTCCCCGGCGACCTGTTCCACGGTGAACTGGTCGAACGGCATGTTGCGATTGAATGCCTTGATGACCCAGTCGCGGTACGGCCACATCTCCCGGTAGTTGTCGATATGGATTCCGTGCGTGTCCGCATAGCGGGCCGCGTCCAGCCAGTACCTGGCACGGTGCTCGCCGTAGGCCTTCGAACCGAAAAGGCGGTCCAAATAGCGCTGGTAGGCTCCCGGCTCTCCGTCCGCGAGGAACTCGCCGAGCAGTTCCGGCTTGGGCGGCAGCCCTGTGACGTCCAGGGCCGCCCGCCGAGCCAGGGCCCGCCGGTCGGCGTCCGGAGCGGGCGAGATGCCTTCCCGATCCAGCCGCGCCATGACGAACCGGTCGATGGGATTCCGTGTCCAGTCCTCGTTGCTGACGGATGGCAATTCCGGCCGCTTCGGAATCTGGAAGGACCAGTGCCCCGTCCACTCCGCTCCTTCCTCGATCCAGGCCCGGAGCGTCTCCACCTCGGTAGGCTGAAGCGACTTGTGCGAGTACTCCGGGGGCATCCGCAGGGCGGCGTCCTGATGCACGATGCGCTGGTACAGCAGGCTCGATTCGGGGTCGCCCGGCACGACTGGCACGCCGCTCTGGCGGGAGCCTAGCAGCCCCTCCTTGCGGTCCAGGCGCAGGTCGGCCAAGCGTGTAGCGGGGTCGGGCCCGTGGCACTGGAAGCACTTGTCTGCCAGCAAGGGCCGCACTTCCGACTGGAAGTTGACAGCGGCCGGCATCGCGGCAGCGAGCAAAGCGTGGCATGCGAGTGCAAGGCAAGGGCTCGGCAGTCGTCGGCGCATCATGCTGCGGACATTATATATGCCACCACCAGATTGCCGAGCGTCAGAACGCCCGTTCCCTCCTCATGAGTAGGGGGTTCCCGCCGGCCCGGAACGCGCTCTCCCCCGTTCGGCTGGCCCCGCTCTGCATCAGAGTGACCCCTTGGTGAGCCGCTAGAATCGTCCCAATGACGTTCCTTCGAATGGTGTCGCTGGCGGCCGTTCTGGCAATAGCCGGCTGCACCCTCGGGCCGCCTCCGGTCGGCGAGGATTTCGAGCTGGCGCCGGGCCTGGAGATGACCGAGTGGGCCAGCGAGCCGCTCGTGGTGAATCCCACCAATTTCGACATCGACGAGCGCGGCCGGGTCTGGTTCATCGAGTCCGTCAACTACCGCAGCGACCTGAAGGGCAGGCCCTGGCATGACGAGGCCGGCGACCGCATCGTGATTCTCGAAGACACCGACGGGGACGGTCGCGCAGACTCGCGCAAGGTTTTCGACCAGCATTCCCAGATGCTCGCTCCGCTAGGCATCACCGTCCTGGGCGACAAGGTCATCGTCTCCCAGTCCCCGGACCTGTTCGTCTACACGAAGGACGAGGACGACCGGATCGTATCCAAACAGACGCTGCTCTCGGGATGGGGCGGGATCGACCACGACCACGGGCTGCACGCCGTCCTGTTCGGGCACGACGGGCGCTATTACTTCAATTCGGGCGATCAGGGGTTCGAGACCACCGACCGCTCGGGACGGACCCTCCGCAGCAGTCGGGAGGGGCCCTACTACGCCGCGACGGTCCAGTCCGTGAATCCCGACGGCACAGATTTCCGGGTCCTCGCCCACAACGCCCGGAATCCGTACGAGATTGCCTTCGACTCCTTCGGATCGATCTGGCAGACCGACAACGACGATGACGGGAACCAATGGACACGGCTCCTGTACGTGATGGAGGGGGCGAACTTCGGCTACTGGGGGCCGGGAGGGCGACGCTGGCGGGAGGACCGCGGCTCCCACTTCCACGAGGAGCGTCCGGAGACGGTCCCGTACGTGGCTAGAACCGGTCCCGGCTCGCCGACGGGACTCGTCGTTTACGAGGGGGACCTCCTGCCGGAGAGGTACCGCGGCCAGCTGCTGCATTCTGAGCCCGGAAAGCGGCTTGTTCAGACCTTCTCCGTCCGTCCCGACGGAGCCGGTTACGCGATGGACGCCGAGAACACGGTAATCAGCACGGATCCCCTCTTCCGGCCCAGCGACATCGCTGTCGCGCCGGACGGCAGCGTCTTCGTAGCGGACTGGCAGGATCCAGTGGTGGGCGGTCACAACATGCTGGACATCGAGCGCGGGCGGATCTTCCGACTCGCGCCCGCCGGCAGCCCACACTCCCTCCCGGAACTGGACCTCGAGACCGACGACGGCCTGCTCGCCGCCTTCGGATCGCCCAACCAGGCCACACGCTACCGCGCCTATCAGGAGCTCACGCTGCGCGGGGAGGGTGACCGGCTCCGGGTCCTGCTGAAGGCCTGGCGGGACGGGAGCGCGACCACCAAGGCACGCAGCTTGTGGCTGCTGGCAGCCTTGGGCGAGGAGGGGGCGGGAGCGCTCTCGGAGGCATTCGATTCCTCGGATCCGAGGTTCCGGATCCTAGCCCTGCGGGTGGCACGGACACATCGACTAGGCCTCGCAGAGCGGATTGCGGTCCTGGCCACCGACACCGACCCGCAGGTCCGGCGCGAGGCCGCGCTGATGCTTCGCGACTCCGACGCCGCCACCAAGGTCGGCACTTGGATGGATCTGGCCGATGGCTACGACGGGGAGGACAGGTGGTACCTCAGCGCGCTGGGAATCGCTGCCGCCGGTGCCGAGGACGCAATCTTCCGTGCGCTCCGGGAGCGGGTCCGCGACTGGAACTCGGATGTCGCCGACCTGTACCGGATCCTGCAGGCGCCGGCATCCGTTCCCTACCTGACGGGCTTGGTCCGGGACCGATCGAGCCAGCCGGACCGCCGAGTGGAGGCGCTTGACGCCCTCGGCTGGCAGCCGCTGGAGTCGGTCGGCCTGACGGTTGCCTCGATCGTCGCCGATCGCTCGAACGAGCCCGAGCTCCGCAACCGCGGCGTGTATTTCCTGGGCAAGCAGCTGAACAGCGAGTGGAGCGACCTCCGCCGTGACCGTCGCGTGCTACGCGCCATTGCGGGCGCGCTGCGGGACAGCGATACCCGGGCCGCTTCGCTCGAGCTCGCCGAGACGATCGTGCATCCGCTGCTGGAGCCGGAGCTGCGTCGCATCGCGGGCGACGAGTCGGCCGCGGAGTCGGAACGCGTCGTGGCGCTGCGAGCACTGGGGCGGCTCGAGACGGACAGTGCCGCCGAGGTGATGAAGGCTTACTTGGAGAGCGGCCCCGTCGCCGTGCGCATCGCGGCCGTCGAGGGGCTCCAGTCAGCTGCTCCGGATGACCTTGTCGACACCCTCAAGGCAGTCTTGCTCTCCGATGCTCCCAACGAGGTTCGCAGCGCTGCCCTGAGGGCGCTCGGTCGCCGTTCGACGGGCCAGCACCTCATTCTGGACCTTGAAGAGGCGTTCGATCTGCCGGAGGACATGCGGGCGACAGCCAGCAGCCTCGTCAACGCATCCCGCGATCCGGAAGTCCGGTCGCGGGCGCAACAGGTCCTGCCTCCGCCGAGGGAGAGGAACCAGAGCCCCGTGGTGCGCGTTCGCGAGATCGTCGAAGGCGTCGGCAGCTCCGAGCGGGGCAGGGCAGTTTACCACCGCAAGGACGGCGCGAATTGCGTCAAGTGCCACTCGCTGTCCGTTGGCGAGGAGATCGTCGGACCGAGCCTTGCGGCCATCGCGTCCAAGTACGGGAAAGAAGCCATGCTGAACGCGATCCTCCATCCGAGTGACGGAATTGCCCCCGAATACGCCTCTTGGATCCTTGACACGACCTCGCACGGGCTCGTGACGGGGATTCTGGTCGAAGACACGCCGGAACGGGTCGTGCTGCGCACCGAGGCGGCCGAGCGGATCGATCTCACCCCTGCGGATATCGTGAGCCGGCGGAAGGGGAAACTCTCGATCATGCCGGAGGATCTTGTCGGCGCGATGTCGAGGCAGGAGCTGATCGACCTGCTCGAGTTTCTGTCGACTCTGGACGGGGCTGCGTAGCGCTACCGGTCGAAGGCGGCTGGCCGGTTCGGCGGGCAGCAGGATTGCGTCACAATGGGGGGCAGCGGCACCGTTGTCCTGGATTCGGCAGTTGGGGGAGTGGATTGCGGGAGCCGCCGCATTCCTTGGGCCAGGCGGGGTATTCCTCGTTTCCCTGGCGGACAGTGCCTTCATCCCGATGCCCCAGGGGGTCGACGCGCTGCTGCTGGCGCAAGGGATTGCGGACCCGGCCGTTGCCTACCTCGCCGCGGGCCTGGCCGTAGTCGGCTCGACGCTCGGGAGCGTCACCCTCTATCTGCTCTCGCGGAGGGCGGGGCAGGCGATGCTTGGCAAGCGCGTGTCGCCGGAGGGCATCCGCCACCTCGGCGAGCTGGTCGGCCGGTGGGGGGCCGCGCTCCTGATCCCCGTGACCCTGATCCCGCTTCCGCTTCCGATGAAGCCAGTCGTGATCGCCTCGGGCATCTTCCAGATGCCGCTCCCCTCCTTCTGCGCCGCAATCGCGCTCTCGCGCGTCCTTCGGTACTTCGGGGTTGTCTTCCTGGCCGTCCACTACGGCAGGCGGGCCATGTCAC
Organism: Bryobacterales bacterium; assembly: GCA_965263255.1. Taxonomy (GTDB): domain Bacteria; phylum Acidobacteriota; class Terriglobia; order Bryobacterales; family UBA6623; genus VXMF01. Next base: position 1,655,657 of record CBDHHA010000008.1, on the reverse strand, counting down.
TTGCCATGGAGAATGTCCACCTGGCTGCCGCCGCCTGCCTGCTGCTCGTGGCGATATTCATCGCCGTGCACCGGCACGGAAATCGCTGGCTGAACCAAGCCAGCGAGGCCCGATAGCCGCACGGGCGCCAGTCGGCGCTGCGGCGTCCGATCACGGATTCGGCGGCAGCAGTGGCAGGTTGTTCGGGAGCGAGAACACGTCGCTCCCTAGCGGTACGTTGATTTCGTAGCTCTGGGCGTACAGCTCGAAGACTCGCTCCTCGTCTCGCTCGCGCCGGATGATCCACGGCAGGAGGACATCGCCGATCGGACGGTAACGGCCGAACACGGACTTCTCCTCGTAGGGGATGCGGGTCTTGGGGTCGCGCCGGAGATAGTCTTGCCGGAGCGGCAGACCGTCCGACTGTCGAAGGTAGAGCGTGATCGCCTCGCCCTCCGCATCGACGATGTCCAGGGAATGACTGGGCACGTTGTCGATGATTTCCGTTCCGTTGTAGTAGTAGTAGAGGCCGGGCTCGGACATGCGATAGCGCATGAAGTAGAAAATGTCCCGGCGGCTAGCGAGCCGGTACCTCTGCATGTAGTCCTCGGGCTGGGGCACGGCGCCGCGGTAAGTGATTTCGTAACCTTGGCCGTTGAGGAACAGGGCGTAGTAGTCTCCCTTATCGGTGTAGACCTCACGGCGTCGCAGCGGGAGCCACTCCTCGCCGGCTTCGGGATCAAATCCGTCGAATCGGTCGTAGATCGTGATCCGTGCCTGGCCCCGCACCTGCCGGTTGTAGAACGAGTAGGCCCGTCCTGCCCGCACCTGGGTCTGGATGTCGAGGAATTTCTGCCCCCCGATCGCCTCGAAGGCCTCGCGAACGAGGCGCTCCGCCTGTTCCTGGCGGGTTTCGGCCCTCAGTGCCGAGGCACCGGCACAGCTCATTGCGAAGGTTCTCCGGCTGATCATTTCGGACTGCTGGCCTCGCCTCTGCCTGGCTGCATTGTCGCACCGTCGGCGAGCGGCCTGGGTCGCTGGGGTATTCTGGCCTAGTTGCGGCGATGGAGAGCGATGTCGGCCCAGCGACGGACAAGCGGGTCGGGCCCCTGCTGGACGGGCTCCGCAAGCACGTGCCTGCCGAGGCCGCCGACAAGGTTCCGCAGCTGCTACGGGACCTGCCAGATCCGGTCGGGGCGCTTCAGCGTCTGATCGACTTCTACCGGCGCCTGCCCCGGCAGCCGCGGCCCGCCGACTACAGCGGCAAGTCCATCTACGCGCTGCTGACCGCCTTCGGCAACAGCCGTTATCTTTCGAACCTGCTGCAGAATTCCCCGGACTTGCTGGAGTGGGTGCTCGATCCCGAGAACCTCGAGCGCACGATACCCGCCGGCGAGCTCCGCTCGGATCTTGGGTCCTTCTGGGTCCGCTACAGCGACGAGGACGCGGCCCTGCTTCTCGCGCGCTTCAAGAGAAAGCACATGCTGCGGATCGCTATGCGCGACCTGCTCGCCGTCGCCCCGCTCGCCGACATTGCTCTCGATCTGTCGAACCTGGCGGACGTGACGATCCAAGGCGCTCACGATCACATCCGCCACCAGCTCGTCCATCGGTTCGGGCGGCCCCTGTGCGAGACGGAGTCGGGACAGATCCTGTGCAACTTCGCTGTCTTCGCGATGGGCAAGTTGGGGGGCAGCGAACTCAACTACAGCTCGGACATTGACCTGATGTACATCCACACCGGCAACGGCCTGACCACCGGGCCGGTGTTCACGTCCAACGACGACTTCACGAAGCAGCTGGCGCTGCGGCTGACCAATCTGCTCTCGATGACGACAAGCGCCGGATTCATCTACCGTGTCGACTTGCGTTTGCGCCCGGAAGGCAATGCCGGGGAATTGGTAGTGCCGCTCTCGTCCGCGGTCCACTATTACTTCAACAGGGCTCGCGATTGGGAACTGCAGATGCTCCTCAAGGCCAGGCCCGTCGCAGGGGACATCAGTCTGGGGCGGCAGTTCCTCGAAATCGTGACGCCCCGGATCTATCGCACGACCACGGACTTCTCGCAGATCGAGAAACTCTCCGAATCGCGCGACCGCATGCAGAAGCAGCGCCGGCAGCGAGGAGGCGGCACCCTCGACGTGAAGCTGGACCCGGGTGGGATTCGCGACGTCGAGTTCCTGGTGCAGTGCCTCCAGCGGCTCTACGGCGGCCAGGACAGGTTCCTGCGCAGCGGCGGGACGATGTACGCCCTGCACCGCCTCCGGGAGAAGGGCTACCTCGGAACGGCGGACTACGGAAAGCTATTCAACGCCTACCGCTACCTGCGCAAGGTGGAGCACCGACTCCAGCTCGCGGACAACCGGCAGACGCACGAACTCCCGCGGTCGGATGAGGAAGTTGGCCGCGTTGCAATCCAGATGGGAGAACGAGGGGGCGACGAGGCCGCGGCAGCGCTGCATGCGCGGATCGCGGCGCATCGCAAGGCTGTCAGCGAAATCTATCATCGGGTCATCGGCAGCCAGCGGGCCTCTGCGCCGCGACCGCGGCCCAAGGCGGGGATTGCGCCCACGCCTGCTCAGGCCGCGGAGGAGATCCGCGCGGCGCCGGTCGCCTCCGCCGGATGGCGCACGCGTCTCCCCGATCTGCGGAGGGCGTCGGCCAACCTGGCGGACGAGTTCGAAACCGTGGTGCTGCGTTGGGGCAACCGCTCGCTCGAGCAGTTCCTCGGTCAGATCACGGACATGCCTGAAGTGATCGAGGTTCTTGATGCCCAGCCGGACCTAGTCCCTCACATCGGGGAAATCATGGAGTACAGCCCCTACTTTGCGGGGTACTTGCTGAGGTTTCCCGAGGACGTGTCCATGATCGCGTCCGCGGATCCAGACGGTGCCTCTCAGGCCGGCCAGGATGCGGAGGGGGCGGACCCGCCATGTCCGGCACTGGAACCCGGCCTGGATCCGGCGGAGGCGGTGTCGATGCTGCGAAGGCTCTTCCGCCGGCGCATGCTCGCAATCCAGACCCGCAGCATTTGCCTGGGTGAGGACGTGTTCTCGACCATGTCCGCGCTCAGCTCCCTTGCCGAGTGGATTCTCCGCGCCGCGCACGAACTGGCACTGCGCGAGATCCCTGCCGCAGAGGCCGACAGCATCGAGTCGGCTGGGACTCTCCGGATCATCGCTCTGGGCCGGCTGGGTATGCGCGAATTCGATCTCGGATCGGATGCCGACCTCATATTCGTGATTCCCGATGGCGAGGCGCACCGACGGCAAATGTGGACCCAGGTCGCCAAGAGGATTATCGGGATCGTCAGCAGCTACAGCGCCGACGGGCAGATGTTCGCCGTGGATCCGCGGCTGCGCCCCCAGGGCCGGGACGGCGAGCTCGTGCAGACCGAGGGACAGTACCTCCGGTACTTCGCGGACGATGCCGAATCCTGGGAGGCCCTCACCTACATGAAGGCGCGGTCGGTCGCGGGCGACGCGACCGCCGGCAAGCGGTTCTTGGCAAGCCTGCAGCAAGTGATCTGGCAGCGGTTCGCCCCTCGGAAGGACCTCGCGTCACTGCTGGTGAAGATGCGGAATCGCCTGGAGGTCGAACAGGGTGAGTCGCGGCCGCTGAAATCGGGCCCCGGGGGCTACTACGACATCGACTTCATCCTCATGTACTGGCGCCTCCTTCATGCGGAGGCGTTCTACGAGTCGCTGAACACTCCGGAGCGCATCGAGATCATCCGCAAGACCGATCCGTCCAGCGTCGCGGACCTGGACGCCCTCCTCGCGTCGACCAGCGTCTTGCGGTCGCTCGATCACGCGGTGCGCGTGAACCGGGGGGTGTCGTCAAGCAGCCTGCCTCCCACGGAGTGGCAGCAACGTTTGCTGCAGGAGCTGATGGCCCGCTGGCTGCCATCGGAACTCGCCGACAGGCCTCTCGCATCACTGGTCGAGACAACAACGCAATCCGTGCGGGCGGTGTTCAACAAGGCGTTCGCCGAGGCCTGAAGCGACGCGCTTGGCCGCTTTGGCGGGGGCTGCGCGGTCGGGCTCGGCCCCCGTGCCCGCTCCTGTACAATGACTGCGTGACGAAACAGTTCCTTGCCATTCTTTGCCTGACCGCGCTTGCGGTTACCCCAGCCTTGGCGGCCGACGAAGGCTGGGTTGATCTTTGGGACGGGAAGACCTTCGATGGCTGGAAGGTCAGCTCGGACAATCCCTCGACCTTCCAGATCAAGGACGGGGCAATCGTGGCGAACGGCCCCAGGGCGCACCTCTACTACGTCGGGGAAGTCAACGGCGGCAAGTTCAAGGACTTCGAGCTCAAGATCGACGTCCTCGCCAAGAACAACTCCAACGGCGGCATCTACTTCCACACCGAGTTCCAGGACGAGGGCTGGCCCGCCAAGGGCTTCGAGGTGCAGGTGAACAACACCTTCGCACGGGACCCTCGCAAGAGCGGCAGCCTGTACGGCGTCGCTGACTACGTGCAGGCGCCTGTCGGTGACGACGTCTGGTTCACCGAGCACATCGTCGTGAAGGGGAACACGGTCAAGATTTACGTCAATGACGACCTGGTGACGAACTGGGTGCAGCCCGATGACTGGGACGGGGTGCGCCCGCGGGCCAGCGGCAGGGGCATGGACTTCCCGCTGCGCCGGCTCGATTCGGGCCTGATCGCCCTCCAGGGCCACGATCCGAACAGCGTGGTCATGTACAAGAACATCCGCATCAAGGTTCTCGACTAGCCGCCTGCCCGGCGGCAAGTGGCCGCGGGAGCGGCGTCCAATGGACTTCGCGCAGGAGGTCAAGGCGGCGGCCGACATCGTCACCGTTGTCGGAGCCCACGTCCAGCTCAAGCGGCAGGGCGGCAATCGCTATCTCGGACTCTGCCCGTTCCATTCCGAGAAGACCCCGTCGTTCTCGGTCCACGCGGTCCTGCAGATCTACAAGTGCTTTGGCTGCGGAAAGAGCGGCGATGTCTTCAGTTTCCTGATGGAAATCCAGGGCCTGACGTTCATCGAGGCCTTGAAGCTCCTCGCTGACCAGCAGGGCAAGCCGATGCCCGCCAAGGGCAGGGGACCGGAGAGTGACGCCGCTGCGCGCAAGCGCTCAGCCTTGCACGAGATCCACGAGATTGCCCAGGAGTTCTTCACGGCGCAGCTGCGCGCTCGCGGCGGGGCCGGGGCGCTGAGGTACTTTCGCGACCGAGGCTTGGGACGCGCAGAGATCGAAGAGTTCGGGCTCGGCTACGCGCCTGACAGGAACGCTTTGCTAGCCCACCTGAAGGGGCGGGGCTTCAAGCGTGGCGATGTGCTGGAGTCCGGGCTGGTCGGTGCGTCCGAGAAGGGCGACTCCGTGTATGACCGGTTCCGGGACCGGCTCATGTTCCCGATTCACTCGGATGCCGGCAAGCTGATTGCATACGGGGGGCGCCAGCGCCAGGGTGACCGCGGTCCCAAGTACCTCAACTCGCCCGAAACGCCCATCTATCGCAAGAACGCTGTGCTGTTCAACATGCACCGGGCCCGGATGGCCATGCGCCAGCGCGACTTGGCGGTGCTCGTCGAAGGCTACATGGATGTGATCGGGGTATGGAAGGCCGGAATCCGGAATGCGGTCGCCACTTGCGGCACGGCGCTGACGCCGCAGCAGATCTCGCTCATCCGCAGGCATTGCGACACGGTTGTTGTCAACTTCGATTCAGACGCCGCCGGCCAGGCCGCGGCGGAGCGGTCGGTGGAAATGCTGCTTCGGGAGGGCCTGAACGTCCGCGTTCTGGAGCTGCCGGACGGCATGGACCCGGACGAGTACTGCAATGCGCACGGAGGCGACGCCTACCTTGCCGAGCTCGAGCGCGCGCCGCGGTACTTCCACTGGCTCCTGGACCGGTCCCGCACCCAGTTCGACCTTGGCACATCGGAAGGCCGGACCGCGGCGTTCGATCGCCTGCTCCAGTCCGTGACGCTCCTGCCGGACGAGATCCAGCGCGTCACCACTGTCACCGAGCTGGCCGATCACATTGGCCTGCAGCAGAGCGTCGCCCTGAGCAGGCTCCGCCAGGGCACCAACCAGCGGGAGCGGTCGCAGGGGCCGACGCCCAAGGCGGCTGACGACCTTTCTCCGAGCGAGCGGCTCCTGCTGGTGCTTCTGGTCCAGGACAGCAGCGCCCGGGCCGAACTCTTGGATGGCGCGATGGAAGTCGCCGACCAAGGGCTCTCCAGCCGCAGGATCCTGGCTGCGATACGAGGTGCGGATCGGCCCGGCGAGACATTCCACTATTCGGCGGTGGAAGGGCGCCTGGAGCAGCTAGACCAAGACAAGCTGGCCGAGCTTGTCTTCGACAAAGACCGGCCCGCTCCTTCCATTGAGGAAGGGCGCGACGCCTTGGAGGCCCTGCGTCGTCAGACTGCGGAGGCGCGCTACCGCGAGGTGCGGCGCAAGATCGTCGCCGCGGAGAAGTCAGGGGATCAGGCTGGGATCGCCGAGCTGCTCGGCCAGAAAATGCAACTGGAACGCGAACTCGGCCTAGCCGGCGGCCGGCGCTCCTGAGCAGTCCGGCTCACTTGGCGATCCGGCGGAGCAGCCGGGCTTCCCGGTGGTCGAGTTCCGTGGACGGAGCGGCTTGCTGGGCTTCCCGGGTCAGGTCCAGCGCCTGGCTGAAGTCCCGCTCCCTGTGCTCGTAGTGCTTGGCGAGTGCCTCGAGCGCATCGGTCCTGTACACCGTGCTGCCGGATCGGGAGAGGTCGCGCAGCAGCTCCACCTTGGCCTGGTGGTTGCCGGCGCGGCGTTCGAGGTGGGCCGCTTCCCAAAGGCAGTCGAGCAGGCTGGCCGGCGGGAGTCCTGCCAGCATCGCCTTGCGGTAAAGTCGCCTCGCCGATGCCTCGTCGCCGGAGTTGCGCAGCCAGCGGGCTAGGCCCAGCATGTCCTGTCCGTGCCGAAGCGGCGCCTCCTCGGGCCTTGCATAGATCGCCATCGTCTCCCATGCGAGGCAAGCGAGGGAAACGATGTCCAGGGCGTTATGGAGGAAAACGGGAGCGAGCGGAGCGGAACGCCGCGACCGCAGGTATTCGAAGTACCGTTGGGGGATCAGAGCCCCCGGTATGTCTCCCTCGCGATCGAAGCCGAGAATGCGCGATTCGAGCGTGCCGAGCCGGCAGTCCGGCATCCTCTCGCGCCAAATGCGTCGGGTGCAGGGCAGCAGGTCGAGATGGCCCATTCGGGTGAATGGGCAGCGCTGTCTCTTCAGCCGGTACCTTGTCTCCAGCAGCGGGATGTCGAAGGACTTTCCGTTGTAGGTGACCACCGCTTCGTACCGGGCCAAGTGCTCCGCCAGTGCCGCCAGCATGGCGGGCTCCTCGTCGTAGTCCCTCATGAAGTACAGCCGCACGCGGAACTCTCCGTCCTCGATTGCGCCGACTCCTACCAGGAATGCGCACGTGCCGGTGCCGCCAGCCAGCCCTGTGGTCTCCGTGTCGAGGAAAACCCAGCGGCTCGGGTCGACAGCCGCGATCTCGTGCCGGGAGATTGCGGCGATCCACTCGGCCGATGCCGACCCGAGACGTTCGATCGGGAAGTTCCCGTGCCGACTCGCGCTGGCATAGCTGCGCTCTTGCAACAGGAACCTGCCGAGCGGACCGTCGCATTCGGTCCCCTCGATGGTCAGGTCTTCCGGACGGGGCTTCGCTCGCGGTGCGGGCACCTGCTGCGCAGTCTTGATCGGAGGGGCCTTGTCACGCATGCTCCGCTCGATCGAGAGGTTGATCCGGCGGCGGAGCGCCTCGATTTCCTCCGGCCCGATGCGTTGCATACCCGAAGCCGTCAGGCGGACATCCCGTGCTGTGGTGGGATCAGCGAACGCGCCAGTAGCAAGGCCACTTCCTTGGCCTTGTCTCCGACCTCCCCGGGGGCACCGACGCAGCTGGGGCAGCCCGACTCGCACTGGCAGGCCTCGAGAAGCTCCTGTGCCTTGACTCCGAGGGAATCCCGCATGCGGAACAAGGGCTCGCTCTGTCCGATGCCGCCCGGGTAGTTGTCGTAGAGGAACAGCTCGGGGTCCAGAGGCGCCTCCGGACCCGTGTGGGAATGGCGGGTCGACACGCCGAGGTCTCGCGGGTCGCACATCAAGGCGACTGTCGCGACCGTTCGAAGGACGTTTCCGAGCCCGGTCAGGCCGTCGCGCTTCTCGGTGGTGGCGTAGGGCAGGGCGTCCAGGAACTCCGTTGGGAAGTGGAGCCAGAACGAAGTGGTGTGCATCTCCTGTTCCGGCATCGAGAGTTTCCCGTCGCCGACGTTCTCGTTGGTATAGAAGCGGATCTTCTTGAAGCCGACGACTCGGCGGGTCAAGCGGATCTCGCCGTGGATCGCGGTGGCTTCTCCTTGCAGCTGCTTGTCGAAGTCCTCAAGCGGCACGACCTGCGAGTGCTCGATCGCGTCGGTGTAGTAGCCGCAATCGACGCGCTTGACGTAGGCTTTCCGCTCGTCGTACTCGAACCGCTCGACATGGAACAGCTTCCCCTCGTGGATGTAGATGGCCTTCTCGTGCAGGGACGTTAGCGCGGCGGGGAATGCGACTTCGCCGATCACGCGCGACGAGTCGCTTGCATCGACGACGACGAAGTTGTCGCTCGAGATCTTCCGCAGGCTGATTGCGTCGGCGGGATACGACTCGGACGTCCAATGCCACGCGCCTCCCGCGTGATGGAGCACGCCGGACTCCTCGAGAAACCGGCAAAGGTCCTCCGTGCCGTGCGGGCCGAATGTCTCCCCGTCCTCGACCGGAAGCTCGAATGCCGCGCACTTGAGGTGGTTGACTAGGATCTCGAGATTGTCGGGATTGATGTGCGCCTCCTCGGGTGAGGAGTCGAAAAAGTACTCCGGGTGCTCGACGACGTATTGGTCGAGGGGGGCCGACGAGGCCACGAGGACGCTCACCGACGCGTCGTTGCGACGCCCCGCGCGGCCGGAACGCTGCCAGGTCGAGGCTATGGATCCGGGATATCCGGCCATCACCACGGCATCCAAGGAGCCGACGTCGATCCCGAGCTCGAGGGCGTTCGTGGCAACCACCCCCAGAATCTCGCCCTCGCGAAGCTGCCGCTCGATCTCGCGACGCTCCTTGGGGAGGTAGCCTCCGCGGTAGCCCCGCACGGGCGCGTCGCCTCCCGCCCGGCGCCCGACAGACTCCTTGAGGTACCGGGTGAGCACCTCCGTAGCGAGGCGGTTGTTGGCGAACACGAGGGTCTGCCGCCCGCGCTCCAGGAAGATCTGGGCCATGCGCCGGGCTTCGTTGACATAGCTGCGGCGGATTCCCAGCTGCTGGTTCACCACAGGCGGGTTGTAGAAGACGAAGTACTTCTCGCCGCTCGGAGCGCCGTTGTCGTCAATCAGCGCAAACGATTCCTCCACAACGCTCTCGGCCAGCTCCTTCGGATTGGCGATCGTTGCCGAGCAGCAGATGAACTGCGGCTTGGAGCCGTAAAAGGCAGCAATGCGCTTGAGCCGCCGCAGAACGTTGGCCAGATGGCTCCCGAACACGCCGCGGTAGGCGTGCAGCTCGTCCACGACGATGTAGCGGAGGTGCTCGAAGAAGCGGGCCCAGCGGGTGTGATGCGGCAGGACGCCGGCATGCAGCATGTCCGGGTTGCTGAGGACGACATTCGCCCGTCGGCGGATCGCTCTCCTCGCATCGCTGGGAGTGTCCCCGTCGTAGGTGTACGCGCGGACATCCGCGCCGAGGGCATTCCCGAGGGTGTTGAACTCTTCCAACTGGTCGACGGCCAGGGCCTTCGTGGGAAACAGGTAGAGGGCGCAAGTGGCAGGGTCGGCGGCGAGCGCGTTCAGCACGGGCAGGTTGTAGCAGAGCGTCTTGCCGCTGGCAGTCGGAGTGACGACCACGACGTTCTCGCCGCGGGCGATTCGATCCCAGCTCTCGGCCTGGTGCACGTACGGCCTCTCGATTCCGCGCTGGGCAAGCGCGTCCCGCAGGCGGGGATCGATTGCCTCGGGTAACGGTGCGTGGCGGGCCTCCCGAGGCGGCCGCCTATGGATTGCGGCGACCGGAGAGTCGTCTTGGCCCTTCAATGCCTCGAATCGCTCGATGACTCCGCCGAGGGAGGTGTCCCGCGGCGCTATGGGTCCGGTGCTCTGCCGTGTCATCGAACCCGACTCCGGCTGCGCTTGGAGTGTGATATCGGATGCTGTGGCCATGATTGTGTCCTAGCAGCGGGTATTTCGCGCCATTCGTCGAGTTTGTTCCCTGTATATTCGCACGATGAATATTTGGCTGTCAAGTGATGTCCGTCAGGCAATCGGCCGGCTGGCTCGGCTGGGGGCCGCTGCCCCAATCATATTGCAGGGATCCCGGGCAGTCCGTCCGGGTGCGATTCTGCCGGTCGCGCCACGAATTGCCTGCTGGCCCGCCCAGTGCCAGAATGTTGCTCGATGCTTCGAGAACCAGTTCGCCGACCACGAGGTGGGGCCCCGTCCCGGGACGCTCGGGCGGCAGGCCCGGGATTGGGCAGGCCTCGAAGGGCAGCGCATCGTTTCGGGCGGGGCCTCGTGGGCTTGGGGCTCTTGGCGGCGAGTGCGCTGTCAGCGACAGCAGAGCCGGCCTTCAAGATCACGTTCTCGGCGAAGAATCGCGTCCACGGGCGGGTCTGGAACGGAGGAGTCGAGGATGCCTCGCAACTCCGTTCGATGCAAGGATGGCACCTTCATGACGACGACCGGCTCAAGCCTCCCGGCCGGTGGGACATCCTGACTCAGTCTGTCGGCGGTGATGTGGCCTCGCCGGCGATCATCCTGGAGGTCAATGCGCCTGAGAGCGTCCCCTTCACGTTCTTCACGCGGCAGGGCAATACCGAGTTCACTCCTTCGTCCATTCCATTCGGCCTGCCGCATTCCCCGGCTGGCTTCGGCGGAGATGTCGTCATCGAGAGGGTTCCGGTACCGGTCGTGGTCTCCTTGCCGCAGACCGAAGACGACGACCCGGCATTGCTGCGGACGAAGGCCGGCGAGTACTGGCTGGCGTGGATCGCGTACCGGACGCTCCGCCGCGACGGTCCGTACCTTCACGGAGGGGACCGGGTAATGGTTTCGCGCAGCGCAGACGGGCGGGCCTGGTCCGAGCCGACCGCTGTCACGTCCTGGGGAGACCACTTCCGTGTCAGCCTGGGCGAGGACGCACAGGGACGGGTCTGGTGCGTGTACGGCACGCAGATCGAATCGGGTACTGGGAATTTCGACCTATACGGCAGACCGCTGGACGGACCGGGCGAATCAGAGGCCACCCAGCTCAGCAGCGACACCCGGCCGGACGCGTTTCACGATCTGGCCTCGGCCGCCGACGGGACGATGTACCTGGTCTGGGCCGGTTTCCGGGATTCGCCTAACGGCGGGATGCCGCAGAGCGACATCCTTCTGCGACGATTCGATGGATCCCGATGGGGGCCGGAGGTGAATCTCACGGAATCCCCCGAGGACGATTGGGAGCCTGCCGTCGCGACGGATTCGTCTGGCCGGGCATGGGTCGCCTGGGACAGCTATCGCAGCAACGGATTTGACCTGCTGCTCCGCAGCGTCACCGTCAGTGACGAGGACGCCGTGATCGAGGTGTCCGCCACCCCGTTCGCGGAAATGCGAGCCGACGTCGCCGTCGACGGAGCGGATCGGGTCTGGGTCTCCTGGGAGGAAGGTTCCGTGAACTGGGGCAAGGACTTCGGATACGGGAACCCCAAGCACAGGATCAATCTCAAGAACGGCTCGCGCCTTTATGACCCAAGGGGCCCAAGGCTCGCAAGGGTCGCAGTCCTCGAGAACGGCCAGTGGCTGCAGCCGAGCCGTCCCCTTGCCGGGCAGGCACCGGGATTCCTAGACCGGAGGCTGTTCCAAAACCCCCGGCTCGCCGTCGATGGCGGTGGGCACGCATGGGTGCTGCTACGTCACCAGTGGCGCCCCGCGGGGCGGTGGGGCGGCCATTTCTTCGACTTCTACGCCACCACGTGGTCCGGAGGGAAGTGGATTGCACCCGTGCTGCTCACCGGCAGCACGGGACGCCTTGATACCCAGGTAGCTGCTGTCCCGGCCGACAACGAATCCCTGATCGCCGCGGTAGTCGGGGACGGAAGGCGGATGCCCGTCGGGCTTCCCAAGCACCACGACGTGGCGGTCGTCCGGATCAACGGGCACGCGGTGGACGGGGACCGGGGCCGGGCGGAGCTCGAGCCGCTGGCTCCGTCGGAAGCGCCGGACTACGAACCGACCCACAGGAACGAGGCGGGCGACTTGGCTAGGATTCGGGGGCATCGAATCCGCTTGGAGGACAAGTCCTGGAAAGTGGTGCGCGGCGACCTGCACCGGCACACGGAGATTTCCATGGACGGCGCGATCGATGGCTCGCTCGTCGATGCGTACCGTTACGCGCTCGATGCCGCCCAGCTGGACTTTCTCGGGGTGAGCGATCACAACTACGGCCAGTGGCTCGACACGGACGGGCCGGACGACCCGACTTCGGACAACGAGTTCCAGTTCTGGCGCACGCAGAAATCGGCGGACCTGTTTCGTGTCCCGGGAAGGTTCACGCCGCTGTACGGGTACGAGCGGACGACCAATTTCCCTCTAGGCCACCGCAACATTTTCCACGCTCGGCGCGGCGTGTTCAGCCTGCGCGTGCCGAAGCTCCACGTCCGGGAGAGCCCCGAGCTTATCGAAGCGGACCCGCCTAGGCTCTGGGACTACTTGCGCCGGACCGGCGGCATCGGAATCCCGCACACGCCGGCAACGACGATGGGCACGGACTGGAAGCGCCGCAACGACGAGGTGATTCCCGTCACCGAGATCTACCAGGGCGACCGGAACTCCTACGAGACCCAGGGCGGCCCGCGCGCGGCGCTGCCGGAAGGCCCGGGGCGTGGATCGGCGGGGCGGCCGCCCCATCAAAGGGGCTTGGTGCAGAATGCCCTCGGGGTGGGATACAGGATGGGCTTCATCGCGTCTAGCGACCACTACTCGACCCACATCTCGTACGCCAACCTGATCGTTCCGGACGGGGTGACTACGCGGGAGGATCTGCTCGAGGCCTTCCGGAAGCGGCGCACCTACGCTTCCACCGACAACATCGCGGTCGACTTCCATGCGGACGGAAAGCACCAGGGATCCGTACTCGGCTCCTCTGAGTCGCCGGTGTTCACGGTGAAGGTGCGGGGCACCGAGCCCATTCGGACTGTAGAGGTTGTCAAGAACAACCGGTCCGTCTACACCTACCGGGGCGACGGAAGCAGCGACGTCGAGTTCGAGTACCGAGACGCCGAGTTCGACGACACCTCGATGGGACCGACCGTGACTATCTCGGACTGGTCCCGGCCGGAGACCGGGATCCGGCCGCGGCCCGACCCCAGCGAGAGCTTCTACTACCTCCGGATTATCCAGAGCTACAGTGCCCGGGAACTGGACAAGGAGGGCGAGGTTGCTTGGTCCTCTCCGATATTCGTCACACGCCGGTGAGTGTCAGCGCTCTCTCGCCATCGCAGTTCACAACTCCAAGGTTGGCTTGACGCCATGAGATGTGAACAGGTCTGATAAGTCATCTAGAGGAAGATCGAGTAGGCCGGCTGTACGTCGCGCCGATATATGTCCCTCGTCGATCGCCCGGGCGAGAACATCGGCAAACGGCCTCGAATACAGGGTCGGCAGGGCGCTCGCGGTGACGCCGCGACCGTTGTTGCGCAGCGCCGCTTCTGGCAGTGAGCGCGCGACCGATGGCCTCAGTTGGCCGAGCGCAACCAGCCGCCAGCGTAGAGCCGAAGACGTGACCCGCAGATCGTCTGCAACAGCGTTCAGCCGCGAGATCAACTCCCTCTCCTCCAGCGACTTCCAGCCTTCGTACCGATCCAAGGTCTCGGAGGGCATCAGCAATGCCCCAGCGAAGTTATTGGCGAGCTGCTCTACCCGGTTACCGCCGGTCTCCTGTGTCCCCTCGGAATGGCTCGGCGGCATCACGTCCCACGTAAGGATGTGGAAGAGCTCGTGTGCGAGGTCGAAGTGGCGGCGACCTTCGACTTCTCGGCGTGCGATCAGAATGGTGTCCAAGTCAGGCAGGCGGCAAGCCGCCGCGGTAGTGCCGACGCAGGCATCCACCATCAGCACCAGGATGCCCAGTTCCCGCTCCATGACCTCGGCCAAACCCGCCGCCGGCACCTTGCCGAGAGCGAATTCCGCTACGAACCGCTCGCCCGCTTGCATCGCCTCTTCGAAACGCGAATGTCGGGTGAGGCCCAGCGATCGCCGCATCAACGGGAGCTCGCGCCCGACCCGCGGCGCTAGAGCCCGAAAAGCCGCGATCCAGGATCCTGCGACGCGTTCGTACTCTCTCAACTGTTCGGCACCCACCCCTGTATGGCGCCACGAGAATTGGCCCTCGCCAACGAGCCGAAACGGATCGGTGAAGTACTCAAGCGTGGCATCCAGCCTTTCCATTGCCAGGACCAGCTCGTCCGCCCTGACGCGACGCGCGCCAGTCTCGATGGCCGAGACGGTCTGACGGTCCTTGAAGCCAAGGATTTGCGCGAGGTCGTGTTGTGAGAGGTTGCGCTCCTCGCGCAGCGCCTTGAATCGGCTTCCGATCAAGAGTGCGGACATTACGGCCCTAGCAGCAGGCTGATTATTGCAAATCAGCAATTGCAATAATTTTATCCTCTGAGCAGTTTGCGGCCAACGGTAGCCAATTCCAATGGATGCCCGAAGCGAGGGGTTGCTTCCAACCAGCCTGACGCCGTCTCTACCCGGGGAGTCCCCGAGAAGATCCCCGAGAACATGAGCGTGCAGCGTCTTTCGACCGTGGCCCGGGCTGTTCCGCTTGCGAGTGCCTGAGCTCGGCGTTCAGGAAAGCGGTGAGCTGATCTACGCCTCGTTGTCCAACGAAGGCGAACGACTCCGCGGTTTCGCGGCTCTAGGTCCTAGCGCGAGCGGCAGTGCTCAGTGTCGCCGCAGCCTCCATGGCTCCGCCGGCCCGTTGGAAGGCTTGCACCGCCTCGCTAACGGCCTTGGCGCGGGGCGCAAGCTCAATCGACCAGGGCCTGATAGGTCAGCGTCTGGAAGTCCTTGCGGATGTTCAGGTGGGTGTAGGGCCTCACCTGCGTCATCAAGATACCGACAAGCTCGTCGGCAGGATCGACCCAGAAGACCGTGCAGAACGCGCCGCCCCAGCTGTACGTCCCTTCCGCCCCTGGCAACGCGCTCGGCCCCTGGTCTGTCACGACGGCGTAGCCTAGTCCAAAGCCACTGCCCGGTCCGCGAAGCCAGATCGACTTGTCGCCGGTATGGTTCGCGGTCATCAGGCGTACCGTGCGAGGGCCGAGAATCCGCACCCCGTCCAGTTCGCCGCCGTTGAGCATCATCTGGTGGAAGCGGAAGTAGTCCGCCGTGGTGGAGACCAGTCCTCCCGCCCCGCTGAAGTACACGTGAGGTTCCTTGACCCAGCGGCTGTTCTCGTCGGGTCTCTCCTGCAGCTCGATCCGGCCGTCCTCGCCGGGCCGGTAGAGGGCTGCGAGGCGCGGCAGCTTCGATTGCGGAAGGTAGAAGTGGGTGTCCGCCATGCCGAGGGGCGCGAAGATCTTCCGCTGCAGGAACTCATCCAGGGTCATCCCTGACAGGACTTCGACGAGCCGGCCCACCACGTCCGTCGCTGGTCCGTATTCCCAGCGCTCTCCCGGCTCGAAATTCAAGGGCAGGTTGGCAAGGGCCCGAACATAGTCCCCGACTGTGCCGCCAGGCTCTCGGTTCCGCCTGACCTCGTCGTACAGGTCCCGCGTGACTCCGCGATATGGGTTCGGAAGGCCGGCGGTGTGCGTCAGAAGCTGCTGGATCGTGATCCGGCGCGTAGCCTCCATGGTCTTGTATGGCACGCGCGCTTGATCGCTCGACTCCACGGCGGTTGCGACTTGCATCCGACTGAATTCCGGCAGGTACTTCGCAATCGGATCGCGGAGTTGGAAGCGGCCCTCCTCCCAAAGCATCATCGCCGCTACCGATGCAATGGGTTTTGTCATCGACGCGATCCGGAAGATCGTGTCGTTCGACATCGGGGCCTGCGCTTCTGCGTCGCGGTGCCCGAAGCTCTTGTGGTAGACGACCCTTCCGCTCCGCGCGATGAGCCCGACGACGCCCGCGACTTCCCCGCGATCGACGTAGCCCTGCAGCGCCTTGTCGACTCGCGCCAGCCGTTTCGAGGAGAATCCCGCGGACTCGGGCTCCGGAAGCACTGCCGGAGCGGCAGGGGCATGGGGAGTCGGCAGCGCTACCGCAAGAAGGGCCGCTGCGAGGAAAAGAGAGTGCTTGCGTTTCATGGCGACTTCCACCGAATCGGGATCACCACCATAGCTCACTGGACCGCGAGAACGGCTCTCGATCTTCGCGAGGCATCCGGTTGCCATTGACAGGCCTCGTCGGAACAGGGCTGGCGCAGGCTGCTACCATGCACCCGCCTTGCCGGCACCTGTCCGCATCTCCAGACGCAGCTTGCTGGGCGGCATTCCGCTCGTGGCTGCGCGAGCACAGGCCAGTCCGCCCAACTTCGTTGTGATCGTGGCCGACGATCACGGATGGAACGATGCAGGCTGCTACGGCCACCCGCTCATCCGCACTCCTCATCTGGACCGGCTGGCTTCCGAGGGCGTTCGGTTCACCCACTGCTATACGACCGCACCGCTGTGCAGCCCCGGACGGGGAGCCGTCCTGACCGGGCTCTATCCGCACGTGTCGGGTGTCACCCACCTCGTGCAAGGCGAGGACGCTGACCGGCTCTCGATGCCCGCGAATCTGTGGACGTTCGCCCGCGGCCTGCGAGGGCTTGGCTACGAGACCGCGGCCGCACGGAAGTGGCACCTCTCGACCGCGGGCCCGCGAGCGCATGGCTTCGACCAGGCCTTCCCCGGCCGTGACACTTACCTGGAACAATCCCAAGCATTCCTCCAGCGCCGGCAAGGACGGCCGTTCTGCCTGTACTTCTGTCCCACTCACACCCATCGGCCCTTCCGGGCGCATGCGGGATTTGAGTATCCCGCCGGCGAGGTCGCCGAGTGCCTTCCTCCGTACCTGAAGGACACGGCGCAGGTTCGGGATCACTACTCTTGGTACCTGTCCGAGACGAGCAAGATGGATGACGAGATCGGCCAGTTGCTCGGCGCGCTGGAACGGACCGGCGAGATTGACCGCACGGTTGTCATGTTCCTGACGGACCACGGTCCCTCGATGCACAGGGCGAAGTTCACCCTGTACGACTGGGGCACGCGCTCAAGCCTGATAGTCCGTGGGCCCGGAATTTCCGGGAGCGGTCGAGCGGACCTGGATCTTGCCTCGACCGTCGACATCGCACCCACCCTGATGGGGCTCGCCGGTGGGTCCGTTCCGGCCTCATGTCAGGGGACGGACCTTTCCCCGAGGCTTGCCGGACGTCCGGTCGAGGCTCGGAAGTATGTCTTTTCGGAGCATCACGAGCGGAATCACCTCACCGCGGTTCGCGGGCGCCGGTTCAAGCTCATTCGGAACCACACGAGGCAGGATCCGCTGATCTGGCCCCAGGTGATCCGGAACTGGCAGGGGATGGACGAGGAGACCCTTCGCCAGGGGTATCCGCTGCCTCGTCCGGAAGAGGAACTCTACGACCTGCACGCCGATCCCCTGGAGAGCCGGAACTTGGTTGGCGAGCCCGCATTTGCCAGCCACCTGACCGAGTTGCGGGAGGAACTGGATCGCTGGTCGAAGACCTCTTCCGGATAGACCACCGCCGCGGAACAATGCGGAACGATTGGGCGGGAGCCGCCGGCGAGAGGTTCTTGAACGCGCCGACGACGGCGTCCGGTAGGATTTCACCAGATGCGCCTTCTGGGAAATCTCGTACTGGCCGCCTTGCCGGCACTTGGGGTCGCGGCTCCCAACATCCTGTTCGTCATGAGCGACGACCATGCGGTGCCTGCGCTGAGTGCCTACAGCGGTGGTCTGATCTCCACCCCGAATCTTGACCGTCTGGCCAACGAAGGGGCAAGGTTCGACGCCGCCTTCGTCACCAACTCGATCTGCACTCCCAGCAGGGCTGTCGTGCTTACCGGCAAGCACAGTCACAGGAACGGCGTCCTGACGCTGCCGGATGCGTTCGATGGATCCCAGCCAACGCTGGCGAAGTACCTACAGGCGGCCGGGTATCACACGGGCATGGTCGGAAAGTGGCACCTGAAGACCGAGCCGACCGGATTCGACGAATACGCCGTCCTGCCCGGTCAGGGGCTCTACTACGATCCGACCCTGAGGCACACCGGGGAGTGGCCCGAGGTCCGGCGTCACCCCGGTTACGTCACGGATGTCATCACGGATGAGGCGCTCCGGTTCCTGGAAGAGCGCCCTCGAGACAAGCCGTTCTTCCTCATGTACCACCACAAGGCCCCTCATGACATCTTCGTGCCGAAACGGGAGCACGAGGGGATGTTCAGCGACCCGATTCCCGAGCCTCCGACACTCAACGAGGATGTCTCCGAACGGATCGCCCTTCGCGAGACCGTCGAGACCATCGGGCACCGGCACACCTCCTACGGCGTGCCCGAATGGCGCTGGTACCTGCGGAGAGTCCGGTACGCGCCGGACGAAATCGCGCGGTGGGAGCGCGAACTCGCAGGGCTCGCGGGGGCAGCGCTCAGGAAGGCCCAATACCAGATCTACATGCGCCGCTACCTCCAGTGTGTGCACTCGATCGACGAGAACATGGGACGGGTGCTGGCGTACCTGGAGGAGAACGGGCTGTCCCGAGACACCCTTGTCGTCTACACGTCAGACCAGGGTTTCTTCCTGGGCGAGCACGGGCTGTATGACAAGCGATTCATGTACGAGCCTGCCTTCCGGATTCCACTGCTAGTGCGGTGGCCAGCCGAGATTGATGCCGGGACGGTCGTGAACGAACTGGTGCAGAACCTGGACTTCGCGCCGACGCTACTACATGCCGCGGATCTTGACGTGCCAGCTGACATGCAGGGTCGGAGCTTTCTCGCCCTCGCCCTCGGGCAGAGCCTGCCGGAGTGGCGAGATGCCGTGTACTACCGCTACTGGATGAACAGGGCCCACTTCAATATCCCCGCCCACCTTGGCGTGCGGACCATGCGCCACAAGCTCATCTACTTCTACGACAGCCCGATCGGACCCGATGGCCGGACGCCCGCTCGAGGGGCGCGGACCAATGTGAGAGACCCGTTCTGGGAGTTCTACGACCTGGAGGAAGACCCACTCGAGGTGAGGAATCTCTACCACGACCCGGCCCACAGATCGCGAATCGAAGCCCTCAAGCACCGCATCGTGGAACTGCGCAAGCAGTACGGGGATGACCAGGATGGGCTGGAGTTTGCCGACTAGCGAAGGCACACGGAGGCACCAGGAATGATTCGCCAAGTGATTCGACTTGAGGCTCGCTGCGCTCGTAGGCGGTCGCCCGGAACCGCATGCGAGGGACCTCAAGTTCTGGCGGGACCCTGTGATAGACTCTCTGCCATGTTTGTTCGTCTGCTTCGTGGCGCTCGGTTGGCACTGCTCTGTGCGTGCCTGACGGTCATCCTCGGCGCCGCTGACATTTCGGGAAAGTGGAATCTCGTGTGGGACACCGAAGGGGGAATCCGCCACGGCGAGTGGATTATTGCCCAGGAGGGAGAGAACTTGACCGTCAAGTCCGAGGGACAGGTCCTGTCCGGGACGCTACATGGCGACAAGCTGAAGGTCTCCGGGGAGTTCAACTCAAATGAAGCGGGCTATTCGGCCACCTTGGAGGTGGAGGGGACATTGAAGGACGGCAAGCTCTCCGGACGGGGGACCTGGGACCAGTACGGGATGACGTTCACCGCCACCCGGAGCGAGTGACCACGCGGCAGAGATTCCGGGCTCCGAAGGGGTACGAGGCGTAGCCGCACGAAATCAGTGGCCAGTCGTTCCGAAGTGATTCCTTCCTGCAAAGCACGGCCGCCGCTGAGACACATTGGTGGCAATGGCACCGACCAGACGGTAGGCCGCGGACTCGGACCCGTGGCAGTGTCCGCTAGAGGGGTGGTGCCCACGAGGCAACCTCGATCCGCGAACCCGGGACCGACGCGGACGCTGACAGGCGCTCCGAGTCAGGTTGTCCCTGCTGCTGAGGTGCCCCTGCGTTCGTACCGACAGAGAGAGTCACCGAATGCTCTGGTCCGCGCATGGGGGAGTACGCGTGGCCGTTTGATCGCAACGGAGTGGATCCGCGAAATGCTGCCATCGGCCTTCGGTCGCGTCTGTGCCGAAACTTGGCCCGATTCACTCTACCCTTGCTTCGAAGGCAACACTGAACCAGCTCTTGACGGCTGGCTCAAGGGCTCGTGCGTCACGCTTTCCAGTCGTTTCGCAACAACGTCCAGATTGAGACAGGCTCGCAGAAATGCCTAGGTTATCGCCAGATCACCCCGTTCTACGTGCAGCTGCGCTCTGGCGTGAAAGGTGCCTTATACGCGATGGATCAGTGTTTACCGATGAACATCTGTGGACTTCCAAGAACGTTGGACACCTTGTGGACTACTTCGTCGAGAACTTGGATTATGGAGAGGGGACCTTCCTCGAAAAGCTGGAAAACCAGCTAGCCGGTGCGCCAGGGTCTGCGAAGCGGTTGGCTGCCGAGATGTTCTGGGTGATGTACCTATTCCCCATGCCTCGCTCGATGCAGCCCGGGACAAAGCGCCAACAGATCCGTCAGGTCTGGGAATGGTCGGGGGAGCAGCTTCCCAACGCTCCGTTTGTGCTTGACGAGGCCCTCCAACTCGGCATTGGAAATCCTGGTACGGCCTACGGCACACACCGATGGCGAGAATTCCGCTACTTCATCCGAATCATGGGGGAGTGGACAGCAATGCCGTCGCCGCAGCGAGAGGAACGGCTTGCGGACCCGTGGGATCTTGCCAGATGGTTGGAGGAGCAGGACGAAACAGGATCTCGTCAGCTCAGGGACATTCTCTTGTATCTGCTCTTTCCTGGCCACTTCGAACCCTTCGCCTCCTCCTCACAGAAGGAAAAGATTGTTCGGGCGTTCGGAAAGAAGTTTGGAGAAGAGATGGAGGCGCTCAGATACAAGGAACGGATCGCGCTTGATCGGAAGATCATTGCCATCCGGGAACGGCTGCAGGGGGAAGGTGCTGCTCCCGACTTCGACTTCCACGACGAACCATACTTGGAGATTTGGCGACCCGAATCCGGGCAAGGCCCCGAGGCCCCGGTGCCTCACGAGAATGCGGGGGACTGGTATAAGGAGACGTTTGGCGCAGCTCGCGTATGGGTCTTCGCCCCGGGAGCGGGAGCGCAACGCTGGACTGAGTTCCGGGAGAATGCGATCATCGCGATCGGGTGGGATGAAGTCGGTGATCTCCGAGCGTTTGACGACAAACAGGAAATTCACGACCGACTTCGTGGGATCCTCGACAAGCCGGATCCGAAACACGACGCACTCGCGTGCCATCAGTTCGCCCAGGAGATGCAAGTGGGAGACCATGTCGTGGCTAAGCAGGGAAGGAGGCTGCTCTTGGGTCACGGCGTCATCGAGTCCGACTACGACTTTGATGAGAGTCGTCCCGAATTCAAGCACGTACGTTGCGTTAGGTGGGAGAGGACGGGTCGCTGGCAACTACCCAAGTCAGGTGCCATCGCAACGAAGACACTCACTGACTATAGCGGCGACAAGCAGTGGCTGCGGACCGCCTTTCGGATTATGGAAGAGGCTGGTGGTCCCACAGAACCTAGTCCGGATCCTTACAGTCGGCATGAGGCGTTGGAAGGACTATTTCTTGCTGAAGCGCAATTCGACGACATCATTGACGCTTTGGAGCGCAAGAGGAATATTGTCTTGGAAGGGTCTCCTGGGGTCGGTAAGACCTTTATCGCTAAGCGCTTGGCCTACCGGGTGATTGGATACAAAATACCCGATAGAGTGCGGATGATCCAGTTCCATCAGAGCTACTCCTACGAGGACTTCATCCAAGGATATCGGCCAAGCCCAGATGGGGCTTTCGAATTACGAGATGGCACGTTTTTCTCATTCTGCCGACTAGCAATGGCAAATCCTGAGAATCGGTATGTGTTCATCATTGACGAGGTAAATCGGGGTAATCTCGGGAAGATATTTGGCGAGTTGATGATGCTTATTGAGGCAGACAAGCGAGGGCCAGAGTTTGCAGTGCCGCTCACGTATTCCCCCGACTCTGATCCCTTCTATGTCCCGGACAATCTCTACTTGATCGGCATGATGAATACGGCAGACCGATCTTTGGCGATGGTGGACTACGCGCTCCGGCGGCGGTTTGCGTTCATACGACTTCAGCCTGCCTTTGGGAGTGATCAGTTTAGTGACTTCTTGATTGGATCAGGTGTTCCTGAGGACCTCGTTGGTAAGATCAACCTCCAATTTCTGGATCTGAATAAGAGTATTCGTGAAGACCGCAGTAACCTCGGTCCAGGCTTCGAGATCGGTCACAGTTTTTTCTGTCCTGGTGAGGATGATGGGGGATTTGATGATTCTTGGTACCACGCGATCATACGGCGTGAGATCGAGCCACTGTTGCGAGAATACTGGTTCGACCGTCCAGATCGCGTGAATGAAGCGATCCGGGCTCTGCTGGCGTGAAAGTTCCGGTTAGTAACGTCTATTATCTTCTCTCTTACGCTTGGGATCATATCGGGATAGGCCAAGCGATCGACGTCGGATCCGAGAAGTTTGAGGGACTGGTCGACTTGTTCGCGAAGGTACTGAACGATGGCGTCTCGCGGCTGATATCTCGTGGGCTTGATCGCGACTACCTCGCGATTCACGAGGACATCCGGGGAATCAAGGGCAAGCTGGATCTCGCGACGACGATCAAGCGGCACCTGCTGCCCAACGGATCCACGCACTGTGCCTTCGACGAGTTGAGCTACGACGTACCGCAGAATCGGATCATAAAGGCAACCCTGCGGCACCTGACTTTGGTAGCGGCTCTGGACCCGATCCAGAGACATCGAGCCGAGCGCATGTACCGGAAGATGGATGCGGTCTCTGATGTCCCGCTAACCGCCCGTCTCTTCCGTACGGTCCAGATCCATCGCAATAACCAGTTCTATCGCTTCCTCTTGAACCTCTGCCGCATTATCCAAGAGAATCTCTTGGTAAATGAAAGTTGGGGGGCGGTTCAGTTCCAGGATTTCCGCGAGGACGAACGGAAGATGGGACTTGTGTTCCAGCAGTTCGTCAGGACGTTCTGCGAGCGAGAGACGAATTACAGAGTAAGCGCACCTAGGATCGATTGGTTCGAAGCGGGGGGAAGCAAGGCGGATCTCCAACACCTTCCCGGCATGCAGACCGACATCCTGCTGCAGTCAGCCGACCGCGCCATCATCGTAGACACCAAGTTCTACAGAACCCCTCTGGATGCACCGTACGGAGTTGATCGCGTAAAGTCTGCCCACCTCTACCAGATTTTCGCCTACGTGACAAATCTGGCCGCCGCGATGCCTGCTCGCGAGGCCGGGCTGGAGGGGTGGCTCCTGTACGCGGCGGTTGATGGCGATTTTGACTTCCGCTTTCGGCTTGCAGGGCGTCGTATCCGGGTATGTTCAATCGATCTCTCGCGGAACTGGAGAGAGATTCACATGAAGCTATTGAGCTTGTTGAACGATAAAGAGTAGGAGCCAGATGGAAGTGGCGAACTCGAGTGAGTCGCGAGACTGGATGACAGCTGGCTCGGGCGCGACGACGCACGGTACGTGGATTTGAACAGATTGAACCGCTGGCCAGTTCGCTACCCGAGGATTCGCAGCCCGAACCAACCCAAACCCGTGACCAGCAGCAGTATTCCCACTAGTTGCTCGGACCGCTTGCTAGCCAGCTTCAGACGCATCCATCCGATACCGGCGGCCAGCACTGCCTCTGTTCCCAATGCTCCGGGCAGGAACAGAGCCGGGTTCATTCCGGATGCACCGAGGTACGCTCCCAGAAATAGACCATGGATGCATCCCATCGCGCCGCAAACGAGCCATCTCTTGCTCGCTTCGGGCAGGAACAGCACTTCCGAAGCGAGGTACGCCACGCTCAGGGCCGCAGAAGCCTCAAGGAATCCCATCGGAAGGTCCCACCCGATCAGCCGGCCACCCAGCGACACGAGCAGTTGGGCCAGCAGGAAGGAGCCTCCGCAGGCGAGGAATTCCCTCAACGACCGGCCGGCAAGAGCCAGCGCGAGCAGAAAGAGCAACAGCTCCGGGCTGGTGATCGTCCTACGCCCTCCTGCGGCGACCTGGGTCCTGACGACTTCCATCCGGGTGGGCGGTACGAATCGAATCTCGGCCTCTCTGACCGTGATGTCGAACACGGTCTGGCGAGCCACCTCGCCCTCCCCAGAGCGCAGGATGTGAACGTGCTGCGGAACTGTCACGGACGGGAAGTCGCAGCGGACATTCACCTTCGACGGTGGTGCCTCGAATCGAAACGATGCCTCGCACACGTACAGGCCCTGACCCGCGTCCTCGCTGCAGGAGACGTCGGTCGGCGCGCCTTCGGCGCCGTCAGCGAAGACCCGGAACGCTCCCATCAGGAGGCTCTGGCGGTCGCCGCCCTGAGGGGCTTCCAGCAGCGGCATCCGCAATTCGTAGCGGACCGAAGCGCCGTCGACGCTCAGTTCGCCCTGGCTCATGCTCAGGACGTGCGCCTGGACGGGCAGGGAAAGGGCGAGCGTCGCCGCCATCGAGGCGAACGACTGGCAGCCAGTTGACCTGGCTCCGAATCGGAATGGTCCCGGACGGGACTGCGTCATTGAACGCTGAAGCTGTAAAGCGCCTGCAGCGAGCGGATGTAGACAGTTCCGTCCACGATCGCCGGGGTCGCGAAGCAGGTGCCTTCCACGCCACTGGTCTCGAGGACGCTCCACTCCGCACCCGGCTTTATTGCGCTGATCGTGCAGTCCTCGCTGATTGTGTAGATCTTTCCGTCACCTGCCACGGGGGAGGCCCAGTACTTGCCGATGGCGTCTCGCAGCCGGTCCACCCGCATTGACTCGCCCGACTTCGGATCGATGCTGCTGAAGATCCCCCCGTCCTTGACCAAGTAGATCAGGCCTTGGTACAGCAGGGGCGACGGAGTGTTGGGCAGGGACTTGGTGTAGCGCCACAGCACGCCTTTCTCGCTGATGTCCCCTCGCATCTGCCCGGGCCGGATGGCGACAAGGTTGTTGATAGGGGCCCGACGAGCCGCGTAGAAATACCAATCGCGCTCGTCCATCACGCCATCGCCTCCAAGGTCCGCCTCCGCCCACGGGCGGGCGGCCTTGAGCCGCTCCTCGGGTGCCTCGTCTTGGGAGATGAGGCCGTCTCCGTCCTTGTCATGTTTCGCAATGACGTCTTGGAAGGACTCTGTTTTCTTCTGCTGGCCGGGGTCTCCGCCGATCTCCCACCCGTTGATGAAAATGGTGTCCCCCAGAAAGAGGGGCACGCACTTGAGCTGCCATGCGAAACCATTGACCCACCACAGTTCCTCGCCGGTCTCGAGGTCGTAGGCCGAGACGCGGTACGCACCGGGCACGACCACCTGCGGATTGCCGTCCTTGGGCCGGAACACCCCCGCCGTCCCGTATCCGCGCGTTGTCATCGGCCGGTCAGTCTTCCAAATGGTTTCGCCGGTCTCCTTGTCAAGCGCGATCAGATACGAGTTCACCTGCTGGTCGCAAACGATCAGGAGCTTGTCACCCGCCAGGATCGGAGAGGATCCGTGCCCGTTCTGGTTGACGAATGGGCCCATCGGGCGGCGCCAGCGCTCGTTGCCTTGGGCGTCGAACGAGACTGCCCCGAAATCGCCGAAGAACACGTAGACGTTCGTGCCGTCCGTGACCGGGGACGGCGACGCCGGTCCATGGGTCTGTTGGAAGCCCTCTCTTCGGGGCCGCGGAACCTCGCGGATCCACAGGATCTCGCCCGTCCCGCGGTCCATCATCAGCACTAGGAGCCGTTCCTCTTCGTAGGCGGTAAGGAAGATTCGGTCGCCCGCCACGACAGGCGACGAGTGCCCGGCAGGAAGTGCCGTCTTCCAGACTAGGTTCTCGTCCTCTCCGAAACGATCCGGAAGGGGGTTGCCCTCCGCTATGCCAGTGCCTTCCGGACCGCGGAACTGAGGCCACTCCCCGGCCCACAGGGAGGCGGCCAGCAGCACCGCCAGAGACAGGGCGCGAGTTGGCATGCCCCAGAATATAGCGCAGTTCCGGCTGTGCCGATGCCGCTGCGATCGCTGCGGATTCCGCACGCGATAGAATGCAAGGGCGACTTCCGTTAATGGCACGGATCGGAAGGTACGAGATAGTCTCCGAACTGGGCCGCGGGGCGATGGGCGTTGTATACCGCGCCCGCGACCCCAAGATTGGACGCGAACTGGCCGTCAAGACCGTTCGCCTGGCCGAACACGCCGACCCCGAAGAGATCGCAGGCCTGCGCGAGAGGCTGTTCCGGGAGGCCCAGTCCGCGGGCCGCCTCTCCCATCCCGGGATCGTAACCATCTTCGACGCGGACCAAGAGGGCGGGCTCGCCTACTTCACCATGGAACTCGTGGAGGGGCGCAAGCTCTCCGAGTACCCGGCTTCCGAACTCGATTCCGAAGCCCGCATCAGCTTCGCGTGCGACTTGCTCGACATGGCCGGATCCGCGCTCGACTACGCCCACGGCAAGGGCGTGGTGCACCGCGACATCAAGCCGGCCAACATCATGCTCACCTCCAGCGGCGTCAAGATCATGGACTTCGGTGTAGCCAGGATCTCGTCCTCGCAGCTCACCCAGACCGGGACGATCGTCGGTACGCCGAATTACATGTCCCCGGAGCAGGTGCGGGGCGAGCCCATTGACGGTCGCTCGGACCAGTTCTCCTTGGGGGTGATCGTCTACGAGATTCTGTCTGGCCGCAAGCCGTTCGACGCCCCGAACATCACGACGACCCTCTACAAGCTTGTCAACCAAGAGCCCGGGCGTATCCGCTCGCTAGATCCCGGGATCCCGAGTGACCTCGAGGCTGTGGTCTTTCGGGCGCTGGCGAAGCAGCCCGCGGACCGCTTCGCTAACTGCACATCCTTCGCCAAGTCCTTCGCGGCTGCGGCGGGGATCTCCGAGGCCAACGGCGTGTCAATGGCTCCCGGACTGACCGGCTCGTCCGTCGCCGAGGATCGGGTAGCCGGCGAGGGCAGTGGTGCCGCACCACCGCCTCCTCACGACTCCACGACGGTTGACGAATCGGCAACGGACACCCCGCTGGCCGGCCAGTCCCCGCGACGCTCGGCAGCACTGCCGCCGACGGCGAGCGCGGCAAGGCCGATGGCCTCCGACGACGATGTTGTGAAATCGCGCTGGCCGCTGCTGATCTTCGCATCTCTACTGGTCGCAATTGGCGCCCTATCCCTCCTGCTCGTCCGCAACCCGGGCCTGCTGGAGGACCCGATCGGCCTCATGGACGGGATTCAGAGTCGGGAGGCCGCCCGGAGCCAACCAGACCAGACTGCCGCAGTCACTCCTCCGCCCTCCGACGATGCAGGCGTCCCACCGGAAGTCGTAGTTGACGAGCCGGTCGCCGACGGCGCCGCTGTAGAACAGACCAGCCCGCCCGGCCCGCCGACAGAAGAGACCCAGGTTCTCGATGCGGGTGCCAGATCGGAAGGCGAGCCGCCTGCAGGGGAAGGGCTCGCTGCGGCGGAGGCTGCCACACCGGCTGCTGCCCCTGAACTCCCTGAGCCGCCGCAGGTGGCGTCCGAGACAGTACCGACGGGGCTCGCGCCCGTAATGTTCACCAGTTCGGTGGACGGCGTGATGGTGACTGTGGACGCTAACAGGTCGTGGCGCTGCATCACGCCGTGCAGACTCGCCGATATTCCGGTGGGGGAGCACACAGTCCTCGCATCTCGGAGTGGCTACGGGTTGCATCGGCGCACGATCACCGTCGAGGATGGCGGCCTCGCCGTGAACCTGAACATGGAGCGCATTGGCCCGACCCTGTTCGTCAGCAGCGTACCGCCCGGAGCGCGAATATTCGTGAATGGACAGGACACCGGCAACGAGACCAATACGGGCCTCGCCCTCGGGCCCGGCCGATACGAGATCCGCGTAGTCCGGGGAGACCTCCGGGCGAGTCGAATGGTCGAGCTGGCCGCCGACGAGCTCCGGCGTGTCGAATTCCGCCTGGGAACCAACTAGTTCAGACTCCTGCCCGCATAATGCTAGAGAACATCGAGGTCCGCGGTGCGCGGCAGCACAATCTCCGGAACTTCGATGTCCGGATTCCCCGGGGGAGCCTCACCGTCATCACAGGACTGAGCGGCTCCGGCAAGTCCTCGCTCGCGTTCGACACGATCTACGCCGAGGGACAGCGGCGGTACGTCGAGACGCTCTCCCCGTATGCCCGCCAGTTCCTTGATCAGTTGGAACGTCCCGACATCGACTCCATCGACGGCCTAAGTCCGGCGCTCGCGATTGAGCAGAAGACCTCCAGCCGCAGCCCCCGCTCCACGGTAGGGACTGTCACTGAGATCTATGACTACCTCCGAATCATGTTCTCTTCGATTGGCACTCCGTTCTGCGTGGACTGCGACCTGCCGATCGAGAAGCAGTCGTCGGAGCAGCTGGCTGCCCGCATCACCGAAGCCGAATTCGGCGAGCAAGTCACGATCCTGGCGCCATGCGTGAGGGGCCGGAAGGGGCACTACCGCAAGGAACTCGAGGACTGGGCCCGCCAGGGCTTCGTTGCGGCCCGGATCGACGGCCAGATGGAGCGGCTGGACAACTACCCCCTTGCGGTCCGCCTCAACCGCAACAAAGCGCACAACATCGAGGTGGTCGTCGACCGACTCCGGGTCCGGGAGGGAATCGAGAAGCGCCTGCAGAACTCCATCCGCACGGCTTCGCGACTCGCCAGCGGGCTGGTGCTGGTCGTGGAGGGCGACGGCACGGAGAAGCTGTATTCGGAAAAGCTGGCCTGCGTCCGCTGCGGCTCGAGCCTGCCGGACTTCGAACCTAGGTCATTCTCGTTCAACAGCCGTTTCGGCGCGTGCAGCGCCTGCGGAGGCTTGGGGGTGGCTTGGGACCTGGACCCGGATGCACTGATTCGGCATCCGGACCGGCCACTGAGTGAGTGCGGCTGGCCGGCGCCCAGAGTGTTCCAGACGACCCTGAAGCATGTAATCACGCTGGCGACTGCAGGAGGTATTCCAGTCCACAAGCCTTGGAACACGCTCTCTCCAACTCACAGGCTCTGGATCCTCTACGGTAGCCAGCGCACGCGGGGCAAGAAAGACGCGCCGGTTCTAGCCTTCCGGGGGGTGATTCCCGAACTGCGGCGCTACTTCGGCATCAGTGCCGGGTATCAGCCCGGGAAGGGCTTCGCCCGTTACATGGCCCATGCCGGCTGCCGGGAATGCGACGGCAGCCGCCTTCGTCCCGAGGCTCTGGCCGTGCGGATCGGGGGGTGCTCGATCTCTGATCTCGCGACGATGCCGTTGCGCGGCTTGGCGGACTTCCTGTCCGAGCTGGACCTGGACGGTCGCAAGCAGGTTGTCGCGGAGCGAGTGCTGGACGAGGTGCGCGAGCGCGTGGGTTTCCTCTGCGATGTGGGTCTGGGTTATCTTGCGCTGGGCCGGGCTGCCAACACCCTCTCCGGCGGGGAGGCCCAGCGGGTCCGGCTAGCGACGCAGATCGGGACGCGGCTCCGGGGCGTGCTCTACGTCCTGGACGAGCCGTCGATAGGTCTGCACTCGCGGGACCACAGCCTGCTGCTGGACACGTTGACCGGCTTGCGCGACCTCGGTAACACGATCATCGTGGTCGAGCACGACCAATCCACCATCGAGCGGGCCGACCACGTTGTCGACCTCGGGCCTGGAGCGGGGAGGCTGGGCGGGGAATTGGTCGCCGAGGGCCCCCCCGATTCCTTGGTGGGAGTGCAGCGATCTCTGACCGGCGACTACCTGGCCGGCCGGAAAGTGGCACACGTGCCTGCCGGCAAGAAGGCACCGAAACGGAGGAAGCTGGTCGTGCGGGGGGCGCGCCAGCACAACCTCAAGAACGTCGATGTCACGTTCCCGCTCGGAAACTTCTGCGTAGTCACCGGAGTATCCGGTAGCGGCAAGTCGACGCTCGTGAACGGCATCCTGTATCCCGCCCTGCTGACCCGGACTAACGCCAACCAACTTCCAATCGGCAGTCACGACCGGGTTGAGGGGTTGGAAGCGATCGACAAGGTGGTGCGCATCGATCAGACTCCGATCGGCCGCACGCCCCGCTCGAACCCGGCGACTTACACCGGGACTTTCACCCCGATCCGAGACTTCTACGCCATGCTCCCGGAGGCGCGCGCCCGCGGCTACGCTCCGGGCAGGTTCAGCTTCAACGTAGCCGGAGGCCGCTGCGATGCTTGCTACGGGGACGGGTTCAAGCGGGTCGAGATGAAGTTCCTGGCCGACGTGTTCGTCAAGTGCGAGACCTGCCGGGGACGGCGCTACAACCTGGAGACGCTGCAGGTCCGGTACAAGGGCCATTCGATCGCCGACCTGCTCGAGGCTACCGTGGAGGAGGTTCTGCGGGTCATGGACAGCCTGCCCGCGGTTCGGAAGCGATTGCAGACGCTGGTCGACGTGGGGCTGGGCTACATCCAGCTGGGGCAGTCTTCGACCACGATCTCAGGAGGCGAGGCCCAGCGCATGAAGCTGGCCCGCGAACTCAGCAAGCGCCAGACCGGCAAGACGGTCTACATCCTCGACGAGCCGACCACAGGCCTGCACTTCGACGACGTCCGCAAGCTTCTGACGGTCCTGCGACGGCTGGTAGATCTTGGCAATACCGTGATCGTGATCGAGCATCAGCTGGACGTGATCCAGTCGGCCGACTGGATCGTCGATCTGGGGCCCGAGGGAGGGGATGCCGGCGGCGAGGTGGTCTGCATGGGCCCGCCCGCAGAAATTGCGGCAGTCGAAGCGAGCCACACGGGAAGGGCGCTGCGCGGCGTCGGAATTCAGTGACCGAAGATCGCGATCCGATGATCTCTCCTGTCCCGAATCCAGACCCCCCGGCGCTGCGGGCACCGCATTGGGGCTATCGGGAAGTGCTGGCCCTGGTGGCGGTCGGCCTGCTTTCCCAGATGCTGGCAACCGTGGTGGGCTTGATGATTGCCGAGCAGTTGGGCGCTTCCGGGACGGACGAAGCCGAGGAACTCCTTCGTCGCGAGCCGCTCTTGGCTATCCCCGTCCAGTTCCTTGGATGGCTACCGGTGCTGGCCTACCTAGCTCTCGTGGTACAGAAGCGATACGGGATGCCTCTAGGCCAAGGGCTGGCGTGGATCACGCCTCCAAGTCCCGCCAGGTCATACGTCAGGCTGGGCATCATGCTGGCCTTGGGTTCGATGCTGGCCAGCATCGCCATTGCGGACCCGTCACGCGAGAACCCGATGCAGGAACTGCTCGCCAACCGCGATTCGATATGGATTCTGGCCGCGTTCGGCGTGCTTGTGGCGCCGGTGTTCGAGGAAGTCCTGTTCCGCGGCTTCCTCTTCAATGCATTCGAGCACGCCCACGGCAGGTGGACGGCCCTCGCAATCACCAGCGTGACCTTCGCGGCGCTGCACGGGGCCCAGTACGGCTGGCAGTGGCAGCAGCTGAGTGTCCTGCTTGCGGTCGGCACTGTCTTCGGTGCCGTACGGATCCAGAGTGGATCGTGCAAGGCGAGTGCGATCGCGCACGCCACTTACAACGGATTGGTGTTCCTGGTCTTCATCTCCTTCGGTGAGCAGCTGGGTTAGACTTGGATTTCCGTTCGGCCCGGCCTTGCGGAACATCCGCCTCTCATGGTCAACACGATTGAATGGACTGACGACGGCGTCGTCATGATCGACCAGCGCAAGCTGCCCTCCGAGGTGACGTTCCTCACTTGCCGGGACTATCGCGAGGTGGCCGATGCCATCCGGGACATGGTGATCCGCGGTGCCCCAGCCATCGGCTGCGCTGCGGCGATGGGAGTCGCCATCGGCGCCCTCAAGGCGAGCGAACAGGACTTCGATTCAGAACTGAGCGAGATCTGTGACGTGCTAGCCGGGACACGGCCGACCGCCGTGAACCTGTTCTGGGCGATCGAGCGGATGAAGGGCGTGCACTCGAGGCTACGCGGCGAGGGTGCCGATATAGCGACGATCCGCCAGGGCTTGGTCCAGGAGGCACAACGGGTTCTGACCGAGGACATCGGAATCAATCAGCAACTTGGCCGCCACGGCGCAGCCCTGCTGCCGAAGGGCGGAACGGTGATGACCCACTGCAACGCCGGTGCGCTTGCAACGGGCGGGTACGGCACCGCACTGGGAGTGATCCGTGCCGCAGTCGAGAACGGGAACGATCTAGACGTGCTGGCCAACGAGACCAGGCCGTTCATGCAGGGATCGCGACTGACGGTCTGGGAACTCCAGCAGGACGGCATTCCGGTGACCCTCCTCACGGACAACATGGCGGGGCACCTGATGCAGCGGGGGCGCGTGCACGCCATTGTGGTTGGAGCGGACCGAATTGCCGGAAACGGGGACGTGGCCAACAAGATCGGCACTTACTCGCTCGCGGTTCTGGCCAAGGAGAACGGGATCCCGTTCTACGTCGCGGCTCCCACCTCCACAGTGGATCTCAGCTTGGCATCCGGTGACGAGATCCCGATCGAGGAGCGGTCGCCGGATGAAGTCACGCAGGTCCGGGGCCACCAAATCGCTCCCGTCGAAACATCCGTCTGCAATCCAGCGTTCGACGTCACGCCAAACCGCTACGTGACCGCGATCATTACGGAGAACGGCGTGGCGAAGACGCCATATGTACCCGCGCTCAAGGCGTTGGTCGCGGGCGAGCCGGTCTAGGCGTCGAGGGCAACCCGATGAAGTTCTCGGAGCTCCTGCTCGAGACGATCCGCAACGCCGAGATTCCGCTTCGCTTCGAGCCCGGGGCGGAGGAGGCGATCGCCGAGCCGGTCACCGAGCTGCTGAAGGCTTGGATCGCCATTCACGATCCAGAGCCCGCCAAGGACGAATTCGACTACGGGATGAAAGCCCTAGTGGTGCGCCTGATCGAAGAACTCGAGGATAGGCACGATCTCCAGGTTTCGGGCGAGGGGCCAGACTGACAGTTCGGTCCTTCTCCTATGCGGGCTGGTAACGATCGACGGTCGCCAGAATCATTTTCCGGCGGCGTGGGGCCGCCCTTCACTCCCGATCTCCAGCAGGGCAGTGAATCTGGAGCGTCACCCCACTGCACTGGGTAGGTGGCGCTGATACGATGATTCGTGCGTTGCCGGTGCGGACGCCCTCGGGCTTTCGCTTCGCGCTTGCAATTCCCGGAGTTTGGAACGCAGGCCCGACGCGTTTCGCATTCGGGGCAACGAACTCGATGGCAGGGGGATCCCAGGGACAATCCATGGAACGCAGAAAGTTTATGGCGGTTTCCGCCACGGTGGCAGCGGCAAGCGCCCAGGCTCAGGAACAGGGCGGAAAAATCCGACTCGGGGTCATCGGCTGCGGACGCCGAGGGCGCAGCAACCTTCGGTCCGTCCTGAAGCTCAGCGACAGTATCGAAGTTGTCGCCTTGAGCGAGGTGTACAAGCCAAATCTTGAGCTCGCTCTTGAGATGGTGCCGAATGCCAAGGTGTACCCGGACTTCCGAGACCTGATTGCCGCAAACGACATCGATGCGGTCCTGATCGCTACCCCTGACCACTGGCATGCCTACATGACGGTCGAGGCTTGCAAGGCAGGGAAGGACGTCTATGTCGAGAAGCCCATCTCCGTCACGGTGCACGAAGGGCAGATGATGGTCCAGGCCGCACGGAAGTACAGCCGCGTGGTGCAGGTCGGGACGCAGCAGCGTTCCGGGAAGCACTTTCAGGAAGCCAAGGACATCGTTCAGAGCGGTCGGCTGGGCACGATCAGCTTCGTGCGCACGTGGAATTACTCGAATGCGTATCCGGGTGGGATCGGCCAGCCGCCCGACACCGAACCGCCTGCGGATCTGGACTGGGAGATGTGGCAAGGGCCCGCTCCGGAGCGCCCGTTCAACAAGAACCGGTTCGGGGTGAACCCGTACCAATTCGCCCACTTCCGATGGTTCTGGGACTATGCCGGCGGAATGATGACCGACTGGGGCGTCCACCTGCTCGATATCGTGCTCTGGGCAATGGCGGAGCCGGGGCCGGTTTCGATCAGCACTTATGGCGGCAAGTACGCCCTGCTGGACAACCGGGAGACGCCGGACACGATCCAGGCAACCTACGAATTCCCGTCTTTCGTCTGCACGTATGAGAACCGGGTCGCGAATGCCCATACCGGAGGGTTGCCAAGCTACGGCATCCATTTTCACGGCACAGAGGGCACTCTGTACGTGAACCGCGGATACTGGGAGATCACTCCCGAGCAGCGTCGCTACCGCGAGCCCGAACCGCGCGTCGAGGAGCGGATGGAAGCTTCTAGGGGGCAGGCTTCGAACCCCAGCACGGATGACCACTGGCGCGACTTCATCGCCGCGATCAGGAACCGCACCAAGCCGATCTGCGACATTGAGATCGGCCATCGGTCCACCGCAATGGCACTGCTCGGCAATGTCTCCCTTCGGAGTCGGCAGAGGGTGGACTGGGATCCGGATTCCGAGACGACGGGCAACAAGGAAGCGCAGACCTATCTGCAGCGCGAATATAGACCGCCTTGGAAGCTGGAACTCTAGTAGAAACGACGTAGGCTAGGTTGCTGTCCGCACCGGGCCGAGAGGAGACAATGACTCAGTTCAGCCCCTGACGGAAACCACACGCTCGACGCGGCATGCAATGCCAAGCGAACTATCCGCAGCGTATGCGCGCCGGGCTTCCAGTGGAGCAGTACCGGGTCCGGCTTCATCTGGCGGTTCCGGCCCGTGCCTCGCGCTTGAACCGACCGGTCCGTTCAATCCTCCGCATGCTGGTTGTCCGGCACGCTCAGGCTACGGAATTGCGACGTCTTCCCCCTCGGTGTTCTCTTCACTATCTGCGCGTAGGTCGTCCAGCAGGTCCTGCGCACTCTCGAAACCAGGCAGGCCCCCTCGGCGGGCCTCCAGGATTGCCTCGATCGTCTCCTCGTTGGGGATCAACGGCGAAAACGGCAACTCCTTATCCTGCGCCACTCTCGTCAGTAGAATTCGCACGGCATCCGATACCGTCAGCCCCATCCTCGCCAGCACTGCTGCCGCTTCCTGCTTCACGGCGCCGTCGATGCGCGCTTGCACCAAGACATTCGACGTCGTTCCCGCATCCCTCATTCCTGCATTTCCTCATCGTGCCGGCATGCGCCGGATCCCACCGGATGGGCCTAAGGCTGGGGCTTGTTCCGCCCCGAGACGCACAGACGGCGCTGCGAATCCGATCCCGGCTCCGCTCAATGCGTCTCCGACGATAACGTAGTCGTCTGCGATCTGCCAAGAACCGCTGTCAAGCCGCCGACCTACGCCACGATCCATGCCCGCCATGCAGGGTCGTGCGTTCCGTAACGCCTGAAGGATCCAGGTAAGCCACGCAGCCTTACCCGCTCGCGGGCCGTGGCGCGCACGATTGGGGCGCTCAACCAGCGGGTCAGAAGACGAATCGTGCGACCAGATGGATCTCCCTCGCGTGGCTGTCGTAGACCAGATCCGGACGGTTGAATGACGGATGGCCGGGAATCAGGTTGTTTCGGGTGGCGGACGAGGAGACTGCGCGGACACTGTTCAGCGAACCCGGGGCGTACTGAGGGTGGTTCAGGGCGTTGTAGAACGCCGCCCGGAACTCGAGGATCTTCGAGTCCCCGAGTGCGAAGCGCTTGCCGACGCCGATGTCGAAATTGTTGATTCCGCGAAGCGGCAGCGTGTTGCGGCCACCGTTAGGATGGACGCCGGCGCCGGCCTTGACGTACCGGGCAGCTGGATTGTCGGCAAGATATCCCACTACCTCCCCCTCGCTGTTGGTTAGAGGCGTGACGTCGCTGCCTGTGCGGTCGGTTCCGCTCGGATTGACCACCACCCGATCCGTCGCGCCGTCCAGGTTCCGGTTCGAGTCCAGACCGCTCTGCACCGTTGCGTACTGGGGGGACTCGGCCGTGTACATTCCGGACAGGACCCAATTGCCGACGATGTTCTTCAGGAACCAGGTTCCGGAGTCCCGGAACCATTCGGGCTCGTAGACCCAGGCGAGAGTCAGCCGGTGCGTCCGGTCCAGGAACGACCGCGCCCGCTCCGCCCTCATGTCCTGGAAATCCTGGGGCCGCCTGGGTGCAAGCAGCGTCGAGAACAGGTCCGCGGTGCTGTCGTCAATGTTCTTGCTCCACGTGTAGGCTCCGATGAACTGCACGCCGCTGGAGAACCTGCGCCGCACCTCAGTTGCGAGTCCGTGGTAGATCGAGTTGCCCCGGTTGGGAAAGGAGAACAGGATCGGGCCGAAACCCGCTTCGGTGAACTCGGGCAGCGCGAACGGTTGCGCGTCTATGTCCGAGAGCGTCATCTCCAGGGAGTCAAGCTCGCTCTGCGAGGGCCGGCCGAAGTACGTCGGAAGCGACCGGTTCGGATTCGCCCGTGCCACCAACGGCATGATCGCCTGCGTGAACAGCCGCACTCCTCGCGTGCCGAGGTAGCGCGCGGATACCGTGTAGTCGCGCCCGAGCACCCGCTGCATTCCGAAGTTCCATTGAATGGAATACGGCAGGTGCTGATCCTGGATGTACGACGACGTGAGCGCCCGCGCCGTGCTCTCTCCTAGTTCCTCGGGTCTCTGGTCCGGACGAATCCCGCCATCGGCCAGGAAGTTGCGCGTCTCCGTCGTCGGATCCCCTCGGAAGGTGTTCTCCAGCTGGGGAGGCTTCGACAGGATGCCGAGGTTTGTCGGATACACGTCATAGGAAATGCCGAATCCGGCCCGGTACACCACTTTCCCCGCCGATCCGGGCGAGAACGCCAAGCCGATGCGAGGCGCGAAATTCAGCTTCTGCGCCTGCGGCTCACCGAACTCCAGGACGTTCGGCACGCTCGAGATCGCATTCAGGCGCTGCAGCTTGTCGCTGAATGGAACTCCCTTGTACTCGTGCCGGATCCCGAGCGTGAGCGAAAGGTTGCGTCGGAGCTTGATCTCGCTGGCGGCGTACCAATAGAGCTCGGTGGCATTGCCGTGATACACGCCCCCACCTGTGTTTCGCTCGGATTGGATGTCCGGGCTGAGGTCCAGCAGATACCGCTCGAGGTTCGAGTAGTTGTAGTCCCCTCTCTGTCGCTGGACGAAGAGTTCGGTCGAGATGTTGCGGCGCGCGTCGATGCCGAACCGAAGGGTATTGCGCCCGCCATGGAAAGTGGCGTTGCTTACCACTTGGTACGTGTTCTGGATTCCGCTCTGGGGAGCTACGGGGTACGGCCCGATTTGCAGGTCCAGGTCCTGCTCGATCGTGATGTTCGGGAACGAATCGAGGCCGGGGAATTCGAAGTCCCCGGCAGGGATGCTGTCGTTCGTTCGGGTGTAGCCCAGCCTGGTCTCGCTGAACCACCGGGACGAGAGCGGGCGCAGGTATGCTGCCGAAACCAACTGACGCGACAGGTTGCGCTCGCTCACGAATGTTGGCAGGTCCGGGACGGTTGAAGGGTCGACTGACCGGCTGGCGTTGCGGATCGCCCTGAATCGCAGCTGGTCGCCCGCCGGCCGGCTGTAGTCCACGCTGGCCAGCCAGCTGGTGTTGCTCTGGTAAGTCGGCACGTTGATCGGAAGTGTCCCGATCGGCACCTCCGAGCCGGCAACCGTCGTGCTTCCTGTAGCGGTCGGCGCAGCCGGCACGTAACGCTTGAGGACCTCGAGATTGGTGCTCGATAGCCCCTGAGTGCGATCGAGCGCCGCGTAGCCCTCCGCTGTGGGAGACGAGAACGGCCGGCCGGGAGACGAGGCCTCGCCGACCGGGTTCCATTCGACATTGCCGAACCCGAAGAGCCGGTTCTTCGCGATCGGCCCGCCGAACGTCGCACCGAACCTGTTGTCGTCCAAGCGCGGGTTCTCGGTAATGCCCCGTCGGGCATTGGACTGGTCGACCGCGTTCAAGTGACGGTTGGCAAGATACTCGTAGACCGATCCGTGCACTTCATTGGTGCCGGTCTTGAGCACGGTGTTGAAGTGGCCGCCCGTGGAGCGCCCGAACTCCGCACCGACCTGGTTCTGCAGCAGCGAGAATTCCGCGACCGACTCGTTCGGGACCACGACGACGCTGCCCGTGACGTTCTTGGCGTTGTTGTCGACGCCTTCGATCATGAAATTGTTGTTGCGCGGCCGCTGCCCGCCGATCGACGGCCCCTCGCCGAGGCCCGTGCCGCCGCTGGAAGCGACACCGGCGCCTTGCAACGAGAGGTTGAGGACGCCCAACGGCAGGTCTGTGGACGGGCTGTACAGTGCCTGGCGGTCGTCGAACGACCCGCCCACCGTCGACGTCGTTGTGTCAATCTGCGCTGCCGCCGCACTCACCTCGATTTCCGTCCGCACTTCGCTCAGTTGCAGGACTAGGTTGACGGTCGTAGGCCGGTTCAGAGCGACTGTCACGCCTGCTACCTGCCTTGTCGCGAAGCCGTCGGCGGTGCCGGAGAGCTCGTACGTGCCAACAGGAAGGTGGTTGATGCGATAGGCGCCAAGCGCATCCGTCTCGGTGTCCCAAGTGACCCCCGTGCGGAC
This sequence comes from Bryobacterales bacterium, assembly GCA_965263255.1. Taxonomy (GTDB): domain Bacteria; phylum Acidobacteriota; class Terriglobia; order Bryobacterales; family UBA6623; genus VXMF01. The sequence goes on along the minus strand of CBDHHA010000008.1, from coordinate 1,616,952 downwards.
GTTCTCCACCCGGACTTCGGCCCCCGGGATCGCTCCCCCGGCTTGGTCCAGGACCATTCCAACGAGATGCCCGTCCGTTGCCTGGCCGTGCGCGAGTTCGCCTTGCGGGCACCAAGCCAGCGCCAAGAACGCTAGCGCGAAGCAGAGCCTCAGGAGACCCCACAGGTACTCTCCGGGTCTGATCCGACTGCCGTGAGAGGATCTAAGGATGTCGAGAGAGCCCATGGTTGCTTATTACGGTAGTGTACGTCCGCCGGTCGATCGGCTCCTGCTGACGTGGAGGCCCCCGAACGTGGAAGGCAGCTCAAGTGTACTTTCCTTTATGCTTAGTGCAGTGTTCCCGAACCCTCTTTACCCAGCGATCGTACCAATACCACGTCTTGGCAATTTGAACTCCATATCCCTTTCCGGGGCTCTTAGCTGCCGTCTTCTTCCAGAGCTGAGTGTGGTGGTAGATCCCAAAATTCGCAAATCCTTCGTTCCGCATAGCCTGGACTACTTCGCTTGGTAGTAGCTTATTTCGCTCAACTTCTTTCAGCATCAAATATCTACGATTGACCTCCGATCCAAGATCAGAGTTGGCTGGAACGAACTCGAATACTGCGTCAGCTTGTGCCTTCTTACTAGTTACCACTGGAACCAAGAGAAATCGGCGTCGAAAATGCGGTGACTGCAGATCTTCATCTGAAACATCTCCATCAAATTGTTCGAGGTAGTGTGTGACATTGGAGGGCAGTGGCGATAACGACTCAGTAGGGGCATCAGTCTTAGCAAGATCGCGAAACTGAAGGGTGAAGGCGGTTGCTGTCCCCAAGGAGAACTGCGGTCCGAACAGTTCACAGATATATCTCTCGAAGTTTAGACAACACGCTAGATAGCGATCTGAAAACGAATGATCTACACCGGCAGGTCGATGATGCTCGATTTCGTGTCGTAGGCCAATCAAAAACTGAAGGTTCTGTTTAGTTGGACGGTCGAGTGGACATGTATCGTCATTGAGGCATCGTTCGAGATTCCAGTACTTGAATGAACCCGACTTCGTTCGATCAAACTTTCGTCGCTTTCGTCCCTTGGTAAAGTAACGATACTCGACACTATGCTCCCGGTAATATGCGTGCAATAGGTACGTCCAAGCGATAATCATAAGGACAATAAAGGTCTCCGTCTTGAATGTAGTGAGGGGGTTGTTGAAGACCTGAACAGCGTTTAGAGCTGCTTCCCGAGACTTGTTGATCAGTTCCGTCTTCACTGACGGGCCTCTCCTATTGGCTCGGGGCATAGCGGATCTCCTTTAGAATTGTCTCTACTTAGACAGATAGCCGCGTCGAAGACACTCCAGAAGACGCACTCGACCACCGAGATCCAACATCGTCGGCACAGAGGGTCCGGTATGGTCCATTGGATCCGGCTGACCCGCGGCTGGCGCCCGCAGTCCCCCGCACTGTGTCTTAGTGAGCCGGAAGTAACCTGCGTTCTTTTTGGTTGATGGCGACCGCGACATGCGGTGCGACTCATCGACGATCACCAGACATCTGTGTGCACCGCAAAGTGTGACGCCAGGCTGTGGCGTGGTCCGCAACAGGGCTACGGTGGCAATGCTACTGCCATCGGCCATAGCCCGGATCCTCATGATTACCCACGCTTGCGGCCAAGTCCAGATTCTATACCGTCGCGACAGTCGACGTCCCGGGACTGTAGATTGGGGCTGCCTCCCGGTTCTACGCAATCGCAAAGTACTAGTACTCCCGGGTCCTGTGATTCGTCTCGAACGGGCCGAGCCCGTCCCGGGCTTGATCGAAGTGGTTGCAGATTGGTAGCAAGCCGATGAATGACCCTGCCAGAATCGTCTCGAGCCGCGAGTTCGCCCAGGGTGCCTCCAACGCATCCAAGTTGCCCATACCAACCTTGCAGACATCAGCAAACTGTTTACAGGATAGCGAGATTCTAAGGAGTAGGCTACAGTCTTGTCGGAGAACTCTCAGCCGTGCTGGAGTGGAGGCTTGCAACGACCTCCGCGCTGTGAGATGGTATGCGAAGCGGCAAACCCCTTAAGCCGATTTCCCAAGGCAATGCGGAGCTAGACGGAAGCGTGTTGCGACGCCGCCGTCCCCACTCTGGACCGTCATGTGACAGCCCGTCATGCGGCCTGTCTCGCCTCCCTGGTTTGGACTGTAGGCTGAGTTTCCTCCATGGCTTGTAGTGTGGCCGGATCTTGGGGACGTCCCCTTGCCTCTGTATTCCGATGTCACGGGCGTCTCATCTTATGGGTGGATCCGGACGTTGGCGCGAATTAGGACAGAGGCCGTCCGGATCGCTTGCACTCGTCTTCGGGAAGCCTTGGTAGGACGGGCTCAGCGAAGGTGGGGGTGCAGAGCGGGAACCGGATCGCAGCATTCCGGAGCGGTCCGGAGGCGTAGCCACAAATCCGGATCACCACAGAGGCCTTGGGATCGGCGCACTTCGATTACCGGGCGGAAATAGTGGCTTTCGCCGGCAAATCGTTCCGCGGACGAGAAGATGGCCAGGATGTAAGGATTGGATGCCCAAACTTGTTGAGTTGTCCAGGCCGACAAGGGTTCGGGACGGAGCGAGAACTAGACAAGGGAAACGGCATCGATAAGTTGTGTGGGGGCGGATACCTGAAACGATCTGACCACATCCGACATCTGCGCCAATTCCGCACGTTGGTGTGCATCGGATTTCCGCAGCTGTGGGTCCCTAGACGATTCGCGGGCGGCAGCAAGAATTTCCAACGGGGACCGGTGAACACCGCCCTCGCGAGCGCTGGACGTGGAATCGCTATTGCCTCGCTCTGGAGTCTTCGCGCCAGTCCCCGCGATCTTGAGGGCGAAGGCCGGCAGGTCGTTGTCGATAGCGGTCAGTACGTTCTGACTGATCCTGCACACCCGGTTCGTCCGGGCCGACCGTCCGCCCGCTGAGTGTGGCATTGGGGCGAATGGGCATGTTTCTGTTGTCTGTTGCCTCAAGCACTGTTCCGACAGAGGGAGGGACTGACGGCCATCGAACACGTAACGCGCCCTGCGCTCCGCACCGTGGCGAGAGACCGACTCCCGCCTACCTGTTCCATCGTGCAACGGAAGAAACCTCTGTCGACGCGACCCCGTTGGGAATCGGCAAAATTCCATGCGGGCTTGGGGGATGATCAATAGGAACGGCTTCTATCGATCATTCAGGAGTTTATGATGATTGATATAGTCATCCGGAATCGCTCATGACTTGGAACTGGCAGCAATCGGACTGGCCTGACTTCAGTTGGGACAGGGAGCGCCTGAGTCGGGCCGAGGATGCCTTCCTCATTGGCGGAGGCGTTGTGCTGGGGGCGCTACAGCATCTAGACGAGCCTGGCCGCGAGAGCGTGACCATCGAGGCAATCTGCGCCGAAGCGATGAGCACGTCCGAGATCGAAGGGGAGATGCTTGACAGAGAGAGCGTCCAGTCGTCGATCCGCAAGGAATTCGGGCTCCAGTCGGACCGGCCGCGATCCAAGCCGGCCGAGGAGGGCATCTCCGGGATGCTGGTGGACCTGTATCGCTCGTTCGCGGGTCCGCTCAGCCACGAGACTCTATTCCAATGGCACGCCATGATGCTCGCCGGACGAAAGGACCTCCAGGATGTTGGGCGTTACCGCCGCAGCACCGAACCGATGCAGGTGGTCTCGGGCCCGATGTACTCCCCGAGGGTGCACTTCGAGGCCCCGCCCTCCCCGGAGATCCCGGAGCGAATGGGGCATTTCGTGGAGTGGTTCAATCGAACCGCGCCCGGCGGGCCGGACCCGCTTCCCGCTGTGACACGGGCCGGAGTTGCGCACGTGTATTTCGAGTCCCTGCATCCGTTCGAGGACGGAAATGGCCGGATCGGCAGGGCAATCTCGGAGAAGGCACTCGCTCAAGGGCTTGGCAAGCCTGCACTGAGTGCCTTGGCGGGGACCATCCTTCTCAGACGCAAGGCGTATTACGCTGCACTGGGGGCGGCCAACAGGAGCAACGAGATTTCACGCTGGCTGGCTTGGTTCGCCGGCATTGCCGTCGAGGCCCAGCGTCGGAGCAACGCTCGCATTAGCTTCCTGTTGGACAAGGCGAGGTTGCTGGAACGCCTGAGAGGGAACGTCAACAGCCGCCAGGAGAAGGCCCTGTTGAGGATGCTGCGCGAGGGGCCAGAGGGCTTCTCCGGCGGCTTGAGCGCGAAGAACTACATGACCATCACCGGCACTCCGCCTGCCACGACCACGCGCGATCTCGGCGATCTGGTCATCAAGGGCGCGCTGACCAGGTCCGGGAAGAATCGGTATGCACGCTACCACCTCTCAATCCCTCGCAGGCACGTTGATGCGGTGACGCTCGGTCCCGCTGGCGAACTCCTATGAGCGCACTCGCTGTTGGCGAATGACGCATCCGACAGCGAGGTCCCGCCCAACAAGGGTCGGCCCTCAACGGACAGTCCCACCCGCTTTCCTACCTGCCAAGGAGACTGGCCTGGCGCAACCAACGCCCAAGCACGGAACTCGGTGGGCCGCCCACTTACCGAAGCGTCTGAATCTCCTCGTCCGCGAAGTATCGCTCCAGGACGGACCGGGGCTCCGTACGACCCGCCCGCGATCCGAGAATGCAGCACGCAGCGCTGATCCCGAGGGACCAGACAAACGGATCGAGCGAGAGGAAGCTTCGCGTCCCGTAGGCCGCGTACTGGAGCAGGAACGACACGAAGCCCGCCACGATGCCTGCGATGCAGCCGTTGCGGTTCATGCGCGGCCAGTAGATCGCCAGTAGGGTCGGGAAGAGGAACGTCGCGCCCAGGCCCGTCCCGGAGAAGATAACGATGTACTGCAAGTAATCGGGCGGGCGCAACGCGAAGCCAGCGGCAACGAGGCCCACCGCGAGGATCGAGAGGTGCGTCACGGTCCGGGCGCGCGCCTCGCCAACGGCCTGGCGGGAATTGCGCTCGTACAGGTCGCGTGCGATCGCGCCCGCGGCAACCAGCAGGAACGAACTGATCGTCGACATGATCGCTGCCATCGGGGCCGCCAGGACCAGTCCGGCCAGGGCCGACGGCACGGCCGCAAGGATCGTCGCGGGCATGGCGTGGTCACTGGCTGCGAGTTCCGGAACCAGGACCCTGCCGAGAATCCCGACGAATATGACGGCCGGATACAGCAGGAGAATGTAGACGCCGATGAGCAGGGTCGCACGTCGCAGCGAAGTCGTGTCGCGGCACGCCAGGAATCTCGAGATCAGTGACGGACCGCCGGCCGTCGCCAGCGGCCATATGAAGAAGAAGGAAATCGCTGCCGACAGCGGCAGGAACCCGTCAGGCCCCACCGGTGTGAGCAGGTCCGGCGACTGCGCGGCGAGACCGTCGTAAACGGCCTGCAGCCCGCCGACCTTGTAGAGCCCGAATCCCGCCGTCAGCAGTACGCCGAGCAGCATCACCACGGCCTGGAAGCTGTCCGTCCAGGCGACGGCCCGGAATCCGCCGTATGCGGTGTACAGGCCTACGATCACAGCGAACGACACCACGCCCGCCGCATACGGGACTCCCATCACGGCCTCGAGCACCCGCGCGCCGGCGATGTACTGCGCGACGATGAAGCTCGTATGGAGCACAAGCATCGCGATGCCCGCTATCACGCCGATCAAGCGGCTGTGAAAGCGGTCGCGCAATAGGTCCGGGAACGTCAGCGCGCCGGTCCTTCGTCCGAGCTCGGCGATCCGCCTCCCGAGGAGTCCGAAGCCCACAGTCGCGACGACGATGTAGCCGGAAATCCAGAGCATGACGGACCAGCCGTTCGCGTGAGCGAGGGCAGGGGCTCCAATGAACGTTCCCCCGCTCGCGGCAGTTGCGATCCAAGTCAGGCCGAGGACCCACGGCCCGATTGTTCGTCCGCCGACTAGGAACTCCGTCAGGAAGCCGCCTTGGACGGCCCGGCGCCGGGCGAGGTATGCAAGCCCGAAAGTGAGCGCGATATAGACCGCGAACGCGACCTGCACGGATGATGCGGACTCGTACATTCGGGCTGGGACTCAGGACTCGCGGCCGCTATCCTTGCGCTCGCGGCAGAACCACAGATGCAGCCCGAAGAACGCCGCCCAAGGGCACAAGACGCCGAACAACGCCCAGCGCGGCACGCCGAGCACGGAGTCCACCTGGCTAGCGCCCAGCCATGTCGACAGCCCGACCGTCGCGACCAATGCCAGGGCCCAGAGCGTGGCCGCCTCCATCGCCTCCCGGCGGGCCGGCCGCGAGTCCGTGCCCGCTCGGTTCGTATCCTCAGGCATCGGGGCTACCGCCGGTGCGCGCCTCGCGGTGGGTGCCCCAGCCGCCTAGGTAATCGATGACCTCTCGCAGGGGCCGCGCCTCGGCTCCGGCCGCCATGATCTCGATGTGGTCCGGTGACACCATCGCGGGCCCGTGAGCCCCGCAGGCACGGCTCAGCAATGTCAGTTCCTTGCGCATGCCGATGATGTAGTTCGCCGCACGGTGCGACTTGGATTCGGGATCCAGGCCCCTCGTCAGCCAGGGGCTCTGCGTGGCCACGCCGGTCGGGCAGCCACCGGTATGGCAGCGCTGAGCCTGGATGCATCCGACAGCCATCATCGCCTCGCGGCCCACGTTGATCATGTCGCAGCCCATGGCGATCGCGTGCAACGCGTTTGCCGGCAAGCCGAGCCGTGCGGAGCCGACGAACACGATGCTGTGTTGCAGGTCCCGGATTGCGAATTCCCGGTAGACCCTTGGGAAGGCAAGCCGGAACGGCAGGGCCACGTGGTCGGCGAACGTGAGCGGCGCGGCGCCGGTGCCCCCCTCGCCGCCATCGATCGCGATGAAGTCCACGGCCCGGCCCGTCTCGGAAACCAATCGCGCCAGGTCCTGCCAGAAGTCGATCTCCCCAACCGCTGACTTGATCCCGACCGGGAGCCCCGTTTCCGCTGCGAGCAGCTCGACGAAGTCCAGCATGCTGTCGGCGTCTCCGAACGCGCTGTGGCTGTTCGGACTGACGCAGTCCCGGCCCATGGGAATGCCTCGGACCCGGGCGATCTCCGGCGTGATCTTGGCCGCTGGAAGCACCCCGCCTAGACCGGGCTTGGCGCCTTGGCTGAGCTTGATCTCGATCGCCTTGACCGGGCTCTCCGCAACCCTGTCCTTGAACCGGCGCAGGTCGAAGCGGCCGTTCTCGTCCCGGCAGCCGAAGTAGCCGGTCCCTACCTGCCAGATCAGGTCGCCCCCATGGAGGTGGCAGTCGGCGATACCGCCCTCGCCCGTGTTGTGCAGGCAGCCCGCGATCCGGGCCCCCTTGTTCAGCGCCTCCACCGCGTTGCCGCTCAGGGAGCCGAAACTCATTCCGCTGATGTTCACTACCGACGACGGCCGGAACCGCTTCCCCCGGTTCCGGAACCCGCCAAGCACCTTCGAGCACGGCAGCGGATAGTCCGGCGGGTCCCCTTCGGGAGGCGCGTCAGCCGGGAAGGCCGAGTGCTTGATCAGTATGTAGTTGCTTGCGCTGTCGAGAACGTTGTCGGAGCCGAAGCCGAAGTACGAGTTCTCGCGCTTGGCCGTGCTGTAGACCCATCGCCGCTCGTCGCGGCTGAATGGCCGCTCCTCGTCGTTGCTGGTGACGATGTACTGCCGCAGTTCCGGCCCGACAGCCTCGAGCAGGTACCGGAAGTGCCCGATGATCGGGAAGTTGCGGATTACCGCATGCCTCTTCTGGGCGATATCGAACAGGACGATGGCGAACAGGACCGCGGCTATGCCGATCAGGGCCGTCATCGCATTCGCGGCCTACTCTTCGAAGGCAGCGTCGAAGGCAACTGTGGACGGCTGGAAGTCGATGCTCTTGGTGAACTCGCAGGCCTCCGCCGCTCCCGACTCGCGCTCCATGCCGCTGTCCTCCCATTCGATCGAGAGCGGGCCGTCGTAGCCGATGTGATTCAGCGCACGGATGATCTCCTCGAAGTCCACGCCTCCGCGTCCCAGGGAGCGGAAGTCCCAGCCGCGGTCCTGGTGGCCGAAGTTCAGGTGCGAGGCGAGTATCCCCGCCTTTCCGTCGAGCTGCAGGGCTGCGTCCTTCATGTGGACGTGGTAGATGCGGTCCTTGAACTCGCGGATGAACATCACCGGATCGACCTGCTGCCAGTGCAGGTGGCTGGGATCGAAGTTGAACCCGAAGGCTTCCCGGTGCCCGATTGCCTCCAGCGCCCGGTGAGCCGTGTAGATGTCGAAAGCGATCTCGGTCGGATGCACCTCAAGGCCGAAACGGACTCCAACCTCGTCATACACGTCGAGGATCGGGTTGAACATCCTCGCGAAGTGCGCGAATCCCTCGTCGATCATTTCGTCGGAGACCGGCGGAAAGCTGTAGAGCATGTGCCAGATCGAGGATCCCGTGAATCCGTTCACCACCTTCAGCCCGAGGTTGCTGGCGGCGCGGGCGGACTTCTTCATGGCTTCCACTGCCCATGCGCGCTTCTTTTCCGGGTCGCCCGCTGCCTCCGCCGGCGCGAAGAGGTCCGACCTGGAGTCGTTGTTCGGATCGCACACCAGCTGGCCGGCGAGGTGGTTCGAGATCGCGAACAGCTGGAGGCCGTGCTTGCGCAGGATCTCCTTCTGCTGCTCGCAGTAGTCGAGATCCTCCGCCGCGCGGAACACATCCATGTGGTCGCCCCAGCATGCGAGTTCAAGGCCATCGTAGCCCCACGATTTGGCCTTCTCGGCTAGAACCTCAAGGCTCAGGTCAGCCCACTGGCCGGTGAACAGCGTGACAGGTCTTGCCATTAGAATTCCGCACCTCCTAGGATCAGAATCGGACGAAAGTGAAGTTTAGCAAACCCTCCTGGATGCCCCTTCGCAGACGTTTGCGCGGTCCGGTCGCCCATGCTGCCGGCCGCCCGGCCACCGGGCAGGTCGGGTTGCCTCCCGGCAAGCTCTTGCTCGTGTCCCGCCAACGAGCAACCCTTTGCGGCGTACCCTCAACCCGTCATCAGCATCGCCGGCGCGCGCGGATCGGCCCGGTCACGTCGTGGTAATATCGTTTCTTTACAAGCTCTCCGCTGACCGCATGCGTTTCTCGAGGCTCCTCGGCTGCCCGGTCCTGGCCGGATTGCTCACGGCGCTAGCCGTGCCGGCGGCCGGAATCGAAATCGCGACCGGCTCCATGCTGGGGCCGCGATACAAGCAGGATCAGTTCTACACCCGGACCGGTCCGGGGGCGAACTGGGACTTCACCTACTCAGCTTCCCGCTATCGCGGCAAGGTGCGAGGCAGCCTCGCCCTGCTGCGAGTGTCCCAGGCCTTGTTCGACGACGAGTGGCTTGACGAGCGGACATTCGATCCCGAGGCCAACACGGACCGCGTGATCGAAGCACTCGCGACGTATAAGGACTACGGCATCGGCGGCATTGTGGTCGGTCTGCAGGGGGAGGATCCTGGCTACTCGGCGGAGGCCAACGGTGTAAAGCGCGGGTCCAGCGCCGATCTCGGTGAGAAGTCAGGTGCGCTCGTAAGCGCGTACCGGCCCGACGGAACGCTCAAGCCCGATTGGCTGGCAAGGCTGGACCGGCTCATCGAGGCTGCCAACCGCCAGGGACTCGTTGTGTGCCTGGTCCTGTTCCAACAGGACCAGGACGAAGTGCTCTCGTCGCCGGAGGCGGTGGTGGCGGCGGCGAAGAACGTGGCGCGCCACTTGGTTGCCCGTGACGCTCGCAACGTCATCATCGACGTTGCGGACGCGTGGGACGAGCCCCAGGGACGGTGGGACCACAGGCGCTTCATCCCCCGCTACGTCGAATACCTTATCCGCTCCGTCAGGCACGAGTTCCAGCACGCCGACTTCAGCTTGCCCATCGGGGCCTCGAGCGGTTCCGGGATGCTGTATCCGATTTCGCTGGCCCGGATCTGCGATGTTGTGCTCCTGCAGGGGAACGGGAGGAGCGCCGCAGACAAGCTCGCTCGCTCGAGGCAGTTCAAGCAGTACGGCCGCCCCGTGCTGATGGTGAGTGACAGCAACGGATCGGCCGCCACCATGGAGGAATTGGAACGGGAACGGCTGATTGCCGAGGCATACCTGCAGGGAGCGTCGGGCTGGAGCTTCGTCCCCTCCCGCACGGCGAACCTGTTCCCGTTCACCTACGGCCTGCCCGACACTTCGAGTCTCGAGGATTCCTGGCCCGCAGAGAAGCGTCACCGAGCCTACTTCCGCGCGATGCTCGAGCGCATCGCGAGGATCGTTCTGCGGCGCGCCCCGAAGCCCGCGGCGACGGTCCGCAAGTAAGGTTCCGTCCGCGAATGGCCGAGACACCGGTTCTTCTGATCGGGGCGGGCATGATCGCCCACGACCAGATCCTCCCGACGCTCCTGCAGATGCGCCGCGAAGGAGCGATTGGAGACGTCTCCGTCTGCTCGCAGCGGAACCGGTCGGTTCAGGAGCTGGGAGATGCTCCGGCGATCCGGAAGGCTTTTCCGGACATAGGGTTCACGCCCATTACGGCACCCGGCTCGGATCCCGACACCCCGCATCCCGAACTGTACAGGACGGCCCTCGAGGCGCTTCCGCCTCGCAGTGTCGTGGTGGTTGCCGTTCCCGACCAGTTCCACCGCGAAATCGTCCTAGATGCCTTGAGAGCCGACCAGCACGTCTGCTGCGTGAAGCCGCTCGTGCTGAGCGTCGCGCACTCCCGCGAAATCGAGCGGGAGGCGGCGGCGCGGGGCCTTCTGGTGGGAGTCGAGTATCACAAGCGGTTTGACCCACGCAGCCTGATGGCGCGGGACCGGTACAGGCAGGGCCTGTTCGGGGATTTCCGGCTGGGGACGGCACGCCTCATGGAGAAGTGGCATTACAGGGACTCCAACTTTCAGAACTGGTTCACCGCCGATGCCACGGACTCCTTCGTGTACATCGGCTGCCACTACGTCGACCTTGTGCACTTCATCACCGGCCTGCTGCCCAGCGCAGTCTCCGTTTACGGAGTGGCCGAGGAACTTCCCGGCGGCCGCGAGGGCTACCTGTGGACGGACGCGCGGGTGCTGTGGGAGAACGATGCCTGCCTTAACGTCCAGAACTCTCTCAGCTTTCCGGATGCCGGACCCGGACCGAATACCCAGGGCATGACTCTGTATTGCACCGGCAGCGGGCGGGGCGCTCTCATCGATCATTCGGACCAGTACCGGGGCATCTCGTACACCTACGGCGAGCCGGTTGCCGGGCCCGGCGGGACACAGTATGCCGAGCCGAGTCCGGATTACTTTCTGTACCAAGACTTGGGAGGGCCCGGACTGGTTCCGACCGGCTACGGTGTCAGGTCGGTTCGTCACATTGTCGAGGAGGCGCTGCGGGTGGAGCGCGAAGCGGACACGCTCGAGCGCCGGAAGGCACTGATCGCGGGGATCGAACTCGCGGGGATCGTCGCGACTCCCGCCAACAGTCGTTACAACGAAGCGGTTTGCGAGGCGGCTCGGGAGTCGATCCTGGCCGGTGGGAAGCTGGTCGGGGTCCCGGGCTAGCCGCCCGAATTTAGCGGCGTGAGCGCGGTGCTTCTCCAGTCCCGACGGACCAGTCCGGATCCGAGCACAACGCCGCTCGTCCTGCCCGGTGGTTCTCACGTGCCACCCGGAGGGTGGTGAGTGGCCGCCACTGGCTTGTAGAGCAGAAAGTCGGCGTCGGCCCGAGGCGAGGGGCTCGAGTGGCGCACTGGCCGCGGAGCAGCGCAGCGACTTCTGGAGCGCTGCTGAGCCCGTTCCGAAGGCGGCGCCGCGGGCTCGCTAGCGGATGTACAATGCGGCTAGGCGGGGTGTCAATGTCCCTCTCTCCCGTACAGGATCCGCGCGAGGCGATGCCGGCTGAGGCCGGGATCTACGAGGCGGATTTCCACGCTTGGTCAGTCCAGCAGACTCAGGCCCTGCGGCGGCGGGATCTAGGGGCGCTGGACTGGGAGAACGTGGCAGAGGAGATCGAGTCGCTGGGGAGCGAGCAGCGCAATGCCTGGGTGTCCCTGTGCGGCAGGGTGATCGAGCACATGCTCAAGATCGAGCACTGCGAAGGGGACGAGCACCTCGTGCACTGGGAGTCGGAGATTCAGCAATGGCGGATGCAGATGGCCCGGAAGCTGAAGGCCAACCCCAGCCTGACCGGGCGGTACCGCGAGATCTCCGGCCTCGCCTGGGAGCAGGGACGGCACGATGCGGTCGTGGCCATCACCGGCTGGGCCGGGCTTCAGCGCGGGTCCAAGGCCCAGAGCGAGCACAGGCGGAGCGTGGATGCGATGTTGCCTGGAGCATGCCCCTACCGGCTGCTGGAGGTGACCGCGTACGACACTGAAGAGCGCAAGCCGGAGGTCCGGCTCGACGTCATGCCTCCGGCTGTAGCTAGCATTCTCAACGATCGCGGTGGTACCGGGTACGAAGTCAGGCCGTGGCCGGGACTCGACAGCAGGCTGCGACCGGGCCCCGAGCGAATTTGACTGGGTTTAGCCATGCCCGATGAGACCTCATACCGCATTGAGCGCGATTCGATGGGCGAGGTGCGCGTCCCAGCGGATGCGCTGTACAAGGCCCAGACGCAACGTGCCGTTGACAACTTCCCGATCAGCGGAATCCGCTTCCCTCGGACATTCATCCGGGCGCTTGGCCTGATCAAGGGCGCGGCGGCGGCCGTCAACCGTGACCTCGGCTTAATGGACGAACGCATGGCGTCCGCAATCGAAACGGCGGCCACCGAGGTTGCGGACGGCCTCCACGACGATCACTTTCCGGTGGACGTATTCCAGACAGGTTCCGGCACATCGACCAACATGAACGCCAACGAGGTGATCGCGACAGTCGCCTCGCGGGATCTCGGCTCGGCGGTGCACCCGAACGATCACGTCAACATGGGCCAGTCGAGCAACGACGTGATCCCGACTGCGATTCACGTCAGCGCCTACATGGAGACGGCGGGCACGATGCTGCCGGGGCTGGAGCGGCTCCGGAGCACCCTGGTCGAAAAGGCAGCCTCCGTGGAGCAAGTGGTCAAGACGGGCCGCACTCATCTCATGGACGCGCTTCCGATCCGCTTGAGCCAGGAGCTTGGAGGCTGGGCGGAGCAGATTGCCCAAGGCCAGCAGCGTGTTCGGGCGTCGCTTTCCAGAGTCTCGCCACTTGCACTGGGAGGGACGGCGGTCGGCACCGGCGTGAACGCTCATCCGGAATTCGGTCCCCGCGTGGCCAAGCGCCTCTCTGCCCAGACGGGCCTTCCGTTCATTTCGAGCCGCAACTATTTCGTGAGCCTCTCCAGCCAGGACGCTGCCGTCGAACTCAGCGGTCAGTTCAAGACGGTCGCTGTCTCGATGATGAAGATCGCCAACGACCTGCGCTGGATGAATAGCGGGCCGATCGCGGGAATCGGCGATATCGCCCTGCCGTCCCTGCAGCCCGGATCCAGCATCATGCCGGGAAAGGTGAACCCGGTGATCCCCGAGGCCGTGGCGATGGTCTGTGCACAGGTGATTGGTAACGACGCGACTGTCACTGTTGCGGGGCAGTCGGGCAATTTTCAATTGAACGTGATGCTGCCGGTCGTGGCCCACAATGTTCTCGAGAGTGCGCGGCTCCTAGGCAGTGCGGCAAGCGTGCTTGCGGACCGGGCGATTGCAGGCTTCGTGGCCAATGAAGAGCGATCCCGGGACCTTGCGGAGAGGAATCCAATCCTCGTGACTGCTCTCAATCCCGTGATCGGCTATGAGACGGGCGCTAAGGTCGCCAAGCGAGCCTACGCAGAAGGCCGTCGCGTGAAGGACGTTGCGGCGGAAGAAACCGGTCTGGGCGGTGATGAACTCGACCGCCTGCTTGACCCGCTTGCGATGACTGAAGGCGGGATCGCCGAGTAGCGCCTTGCCGGCCGGGATCCGGGCGCTCCGATGGCGTTTGGAGCCCGAGACGCTGGCTGCCCCAAGCGAGGCAGCCGCAACAGGCCGGTTGCACTCGTACTTTCCGGCCGTCTTTGGCCACCGCTCGCGGCTGGCGAGGTGGTCGGAGAAGCCGCACGGGCCCTGCGGGCCTAGTTCGCGACCCTTGTTGCCGACGTGCTGCCCGCGCTATCGCCCCGGTCGCCAGGCCAACGGCAACGCCGGCGATGCGGGTGGCCCCGGTACTCGATGAGGAGTGCCAGCGGCCTACGCGGTTCGCCAGGCGCCGTCGGCTCCCCGACCCGTCCACTTCACGAAGTCTGGAGCAGCGGTGCCCTCCGGGCCCGGCACAGCTCGCAGTGGCGACTGTAGCCGAATCACACACTGCCCAAGGCAAACGAGGGCGAAAGGGCTAATGCGTTTTCTTGTTCGTCGTGTTCGAACGCGCTTGCCATGCGATCGCATGCGTGTTTGGAGAGTCCGATTGAGATGGCCACGGATTGCCACTCCGAGACAGCGTGCGACACCTCCTTTGCGATAGCACGAGCGGCGGCATCATCGAGCGCGAAGTGTCGGGCCACGGACAGAGCCAGTTCGATTGACGCGGCATTGTCCTCCATGTCGATTGCCGTCGAAAGGAACCGTGGTTTCAGGTCGACCGGGGTTGGGTTCATATCGAACGCTGGCGCGAGGCGCCAGCCCAGCATGCCATCGCAGAGGAAGCCGTGATTGCGCAGGTGGTCGTCTGTATTGGAAATGAGTATCAAGAAGACCAATCGTCGCCATAACGCCTGACGGTCGGATTTCGACTCCGAGCCGTGTTGGCGCAGTGCATCGGCGATCTCGAGATAGCTCCGCTGGTCGCCGTCAGCTGCACCGAGCATGCTCATCGCAGACAAGTAGGGGATGCGAGTGTCCCCCTGTCGGTCAAATCGTTGCAGGACCAACACCGCCTGCTCGCCGGGTCGTTCGATTCGCCATCGAGGCACGGAAATGCCCGCGTGTTCCGCAAGCGTCAGGGCCACCGCCTCCCATCGGACGGTATCGATTTCGTCCTCGCGTTTGGGGAACTTAGCAATCGCAAGGCCGCCGTCCACATCGAGCACAGATGCCTTGGGACGGGCGCCGCCAAGCGATGATCCAGGTGCCAGCAGCAATGCCAAGAGCGCGTCGTCGCCCTCGCCCAGAACACGCTCACTCGCAGCAAGTAGTCTTGGCAACTCGATTATCGGTGGCACAGGGTCGCTGCCCGGATCCCCGAGGAACGAACCGCCCGGTGAGTGGGTGAAGCGCAGCGCACCCTGTCGGCAGCGGTCGCTGACCCGTAGGAGGTAGTCGAGTTCGGTGAGCGCTCGAGGCGTGCGTACTTCTAGCCGGGCGTCTCGACGTTCGGCGCGCTGCATCAGCGCGCGACCCCAACGATCTGGTGCCGAATCGCCCAGCGCGCCGAGCAGGGCGCGGCCCGCGCCGGTTTGGTGTGCACCGGTGCCTAGCGCCAGGGCCGGTTCCAAGGCAAACCGCTCAGGGTCTCTCAGCCACGAATCGTCGTACCGAAAGCTGGCGTTTTCGCGGCCCCGAAGTACCCGCGACCACAGACGCCCAACCAGTCGATCTTCATCTCCAAGGGCAACATAGACGAGCGTTTCTCGATCCACGACTAGGACCTCTCGCGTTGGCGTGCGCGGATGCGCTTAGGGAGCAGCTCGTCTCCTAGGTCGCGGCCGACATCGTCGGCGCGCACGTCTGCCAGGGACGCCAACCGGTCGTCCAGTCCTAGGATGAACAGCAAAGTCGCCAGAGTGCCTGCCGAGACTCCCGGTTCGCCCTTCTCCGCTCTGGACAGGGTCGTGCGGGTGATGCCTGCGCGCTCCGCCATGATCTGCGTGGGGATGCGTCGGCGTCGACGGGCGTCACGCAAATCGGCACCGAGCTTGCGCAGAGCCCGCGTTGCAGGTATCGGAAGCGATTTCACGGTTGCCATGTTAATGACTATAAAACTAGACACAAATATCTATAATGATTATTATTTTAGACAATAAGATGAAGGTTTGCCATTCCAAAACGTGCTGCATTCCTAGTATTCCGTCCGCTAGATCGCATGTCGCGTGAGAATCTGAGCCGCAGCGAGATCACACTGGCAGCAGGTCGAGTTCAACCTGCGCCTATGCGAGCGGCACTGGCGGAATCGTCGGACCCGCGTGATCGCGAATACCTTCCGACCCTGTTTCACGAGTGCCGGAAGCCCGCGCTTCGGGAACGGAACGCCGATGTCCGCCGCGGATGTCTCCATGCCAGAGCAGCGCCCGAACGCGCAGGGATTCACTTGACTCTTCTTGCAAAGCGCTGACAGCGACGCTCCGGGCGAAGTGGACGCAGGCGCCTCCGAGTGCGTCCATCCCTCCTGCGAGGGCACGCAGCCTAGCTGTCCATCATCATCCCGGCCGTGCTGATGATGAGAACCAGGGCCATTGTCAGGTTGAACGCCCGCAGGCGCCAGCCTCGACCCAGCACCCTGCGGATGCCGGCGCCGAGGACCGCCCATGCCAGCGACGAGAGCAGGCCGGAAACAGCGAATACCGCGGCGGCGACCAGTGCGATCGCCAGAGCCCCCTCGCCGGTAGCGTGGGTTGCGGTCAGATAGATCGCAAGTGCCCATGCCTTAGGATTGACCCACTGGAAGCCGCAAGCCTCCAGGAACGTGAGCGGCCGGCTCTGGCTGGCTGAGTTCGATGGATCCGCAGTGGCAATGCGCCATGCGAACCAGAGCATCAGGCCGAAACCGATCCACCTCAGGACATCGAGGACTATCGGGAACGCACGGAGCGTGTTGCCGACGCCCGCGGCCACCAGAATCAGCATGACCGGGAATCCGACCGCTACGCCCATCGCGTGCGGCACGGAGCGGCGCCAGCCGTAGGTGGCGCCCGACGAGCTGAGCATCGCGTTGTTCGGGCCGGGCGTCCAAGTCATCACGACAGCGATTCCGACTAGCGGAGCGAG
This sequence comes from Bryobacterales bacterium, assembly GCA_965263255.1. Classification (GTDB taxonomy): domain Bacteria; phylum Acidobacteriota; class Terriglobia; order Bryobacterales; family UBA6623; genus VXMF01. The sequence continues at coordinate 1,600,060 of CBDHHA010000008.1, read as the reverse complement.
GAGTTCGGTCTGCATCGACTTTGTTGGGGACTTGCGGCAGCCTACTTCTTCGCCGGATCAACGATGGAGTAGGCCGCCTCGCTCGTACTCGACACGCGCACCGGAGGTCAGGGCTTCGCGGCCCGAAGAAGGCGCGCCATGAGAGGCTCCGGATTCTCGACCTGCAGCTCGACTCCCAAGGCACAGACCGGCACGCGAAACTCCGCAAGCCGCCCGAGGTTCATCCCGTCTTTCTCGGTGGTCAGCAACAGATCGGCGTGGTGTTCCGTCGCCGCTCGGGCCAACGCGATCTTGTCGGCGGTCGAGTACCGATGATGGTCGCGAAACGACCGCTGGAAGACGACTTCGCAGCCATGGCTTCGAACTTCCCTCCAGAACGAGTCGGGGTTCCCGATGCCGCAGAACGCGGCAACGCGCGCCCCGGCCAGCGACTGAAGGGGCGCGGAACGTCCGGATCCGAGATCGAGCAGACCCGTTGCAACCATCTTGGATCGAATGATCTCGGCTCCGTGGTTGTGTTCGCGGATCAACTCGCGGATCGGTTCATCGTCTCGATCCGATTCGCAGCGGGTTAACAGGACGACATCGGCGGCCGCAAGGCAGCCCACCGATTCACGCAGCATCCCGAGGGGGAGGGTGTAGCCGTTCCCAATGGGCGCGGTGGTGTCCAGCAGGACGACATTCAGTGTCCTGTGAAGCTGCATGTGCTGGAATCCGTCGTCCATCACCAGTACGTCGATTCCCGCTCGGCCCGCAAGCAGCCGGCCGCCTGCTCGCCGGTCCCGATGGACAGCTAGCAGCGCCTTCGGTGCGGTTCTTCCGAATCTGCGGGCCAGGATGGCCGGCTCGTCCCCCACGTCGGCCGGGTCGGCCCCGCTGCCGGGTTCGACCACAATGAGCCTGCGTGGGTCCGAGCGGCCGTAGCCCCTCGTCAGGACGCCTGCCGTATAGCCTTGCTCCCATAGACGCTCGACAAGCCAGGCGACAGTGGGTGTCTTGCCGGTCCCGCCGGCCGTCAGGTTCCCCACGGAGACGACCGGGACCGAGAGTCTCCCGCTCCTGATGAGTCCGGTCGTATATCCCCAGCGCCTGGCCCTTGCCGCGACACTCCACAGTGCTGCCGGCATCCGCAGGGCTGCGTACCGGATTGCGGATGGCGGGATCCGAGGCATGGCGCGCCGGTACAGACGGACCGCCTCCTCCGTTGCCCTGTCTGTCGCACCCCTCTGCGAACGTGCGAACGCCTCCCCGGTACGTCCGATGGCAGCGCGCCTTCCAGTATCTAGGGCAAGGGCGGGGAGCTTGCTCCCGAGCTCGACCGCGTCGACGACTTGCACGAGGCCGCCGGCGGCCAGCAGTCCAGCCGCGATCTCCCGGAAGTTCTGCATGTAGGGGCCGACCACCACCGGCTTGCGGAAGAGCACCGGTTCGAGAACGTTATGCCCCCCCCAGCCGTTCAACGACCCTCCCACGAACACCAAGTCGGCGCGACGGTACAAGGAACCAAGCTCGCCAAGACTGTCGAGAAGCAGCACGGCGGGCAGGTCTGTCGGAGAGCCCTTCGTCAGATCCGTGCGACGGACCAGCGGCAACTGCAGGTCTCGAAGCGCCGTCGCTGCTTCGTCAAAGCGCTGCGGGTGCCTAGGCGCGACAACGATGAGCGTGCGTTCTGCCTGGGCGGCCACCTGCCTGAGTGCCGGCACCAAGGCCGCCTCCTCGCCCTCCCGAGTGCTGCCGGCCACCAGCACGAAGCCGGGATCCGCCGCCTCGATGTACGCCCGCAGATCGGCACTGAGTTCGGGGATCGCCGCCTCCGAGCCGACGTCGTACTTCAGGTTCCCGCCGACCTTGGTCGTGGCGACTCTCGCGCCGGCGTCGACAAACCGTCGCCGGTCGGTCTCGGACTGGGCAAGGATCGAGTCCACGCACTTGAGCACGGCTCGGAAGGCGAGGCGCAGGCCGCGGTACCTCGGGTAGGAGCGGTCGGAGATACGGCCGTTGACGATCATCGCCGGGACTCCGTGCCGGCTGGCCTGGAAGAAGAGATTCGGCCAGATCTCCGTTTCCGAAACAACCAGCAGCCGGGGACGCAGGGCAGAGAGCACGCCGGAGACGCACCACGGCAGGTCCAGGGGAGCGCGGAAGACACCGCTTGCCAGCCCGGCCAGCCGCTCCTCTGCCAGCCTGCGCCCGGTCGGAGTCCCCGTGCTGACGTAGATCGGCACGGACGGCATGCGGTCGCGGAGTCTCCGCAGCAGCGGAATCGAGGACTGGATCTCGCCAACCGACACGGCGTGAAACCAAATCGGCGGGTTCTGTGTCGTATTCTCCAAGGCAGAGATTCCCTGCAGGGCGGCGATCCTGCCCAGGGCCTCGCTCAAGCTGGCCCAGGAGTGGCCCTTGACCAGGCTGCGGACGGCCCAGACCGGAACCGCCACCGGAGCCAGTAGAGTCAGTAGCAGGTCGTAGAGGAATTGCGTCAAGCGGCAGCGGACGGGAGAACACTATGTCAACACAGACAACGCGCTTGGGTGCACTTGCGATCTTGCTGGCGATACCGTTCCAGGTTCCGGTGCTAGCCCAGTTGGAATTCCGGGCAAAGACCGCCGACAGGTATCCGGCGAGGCAGAAGCAAGGCGATCTCATTGTCGCCGCGAAGCCGTTTGTCTCCAAGAAAGACCAGAGGGCCGCCTTCGGCAAGGTCAGCCCTGTCGAGCACGGCGTGACGCCGGTCCTTGTGGTTATGTCGAACATCGGGACGAACAGCTATTCCCTGGAAAACCTGAAGGTGCGGCTCATCACCGCCGGCCGCGAGGGATTGGAGCCGGTCCGTGGCGAAGACCTGGCCGGTTTCAATCCGAAGGGCCATCAGCCTACCCGCAGGAACGTGCCGGGCGTCCCGGGCCTGAGTCGGAACAGGGTCAAGAAAGGGCCGTTGAACCGCCCCGAGATAACCGTGAACGAGTTTCGGGCGCCGATCGTGACGCCCGAGAGTACAGCCAGCGGGTTCTTCTACTACTGGGTCGGCGACACCGAATCGCTGGCAGGGGCGTCGGTCTACATTTCGGGAGTCTACGACATCACCAACGGCAAGGAGCTTTTCTACTTCGAGATACCGCTCGACTAGCAGCGGTGACCGCGCCGAGTCGGCGCCCCGCGGTCATCGCGCACGGAGAGCAATCCCTGTACGGACCTGCCGCCGTCACCCGCAAAGGATCGATCAGGGGCGGTGCTAGACTGTTCGATTCGATGATCGAACTCACTTCTTTGGACGGCTCCCGCGACGTGTTCCAGCGGGCCATGGAATTCGCCCAGCATCAGGTGCGCGCCACTGCGGAGCGAGATCCTGGCTTCTATCCGATGTACACCGAGCAGGGCCGTTGGCGCCACGGGAAGGATGCTTGGACCCATTGGTGTGACGGATTCCTTCCGGGCATGATGTGGGTCTTCGCGAAACGCACCGGAGACGACGAGTGGATGCGTCTCGCGGAGCAGTACACCACTCCTCTGGAGCACCGGAAGATGGACCGGGATGTTCACGACCTAGGCTTCATTTTCCTGTCCACCTACCACCGGTGGCATGCTCTCACGGGCCGGTCCGAGTTGAACGAGGTCGTCCTGCAGGCCGGACGCACGCTGGCCCTGCGATTCAAGGAGAAGGGCGAGTACATGTCGTCCTTCATGGGCCCCGAGTCCATATTCATCGACATCATGGCCAACGTCGGGATCATCTTCTATACGGCGTTGCAGACCGGCGACCGGGATCTGATGGACGTTGCGATGAAGCACAGCCTAACCTCCCGGAGGGTCTTGATCCGGGGTGACGGCAGTTCTTCCCACGAGGGCATCTACGACTTGGAGTCCGGGGAGTTCCTTCGGCAGTCGACCCAGCAGGGCTGGCGGTCGGACTCGTGCTGGGCGCGCGGACTCGCCTGGGCGATCTACGGATTCACCTCCGCCTACAAGCTCGTACGCGACAGCAGGTTCCTGCAAACGGCCGAACTGTGCTCGGACTATTTCTTGGAGCATGTCGGCCCGAACGGGATGACCCCGATGGACTTCGACGCTCCTGCCAGCGATCATCGCGACGAGTCTTCCGCCGCTGCGATCACAGCGGCTGCGCTGCTGCGGTTGGCGCGCCTCACGCCGGACAGAGGCAAGGGGATCCTGTATGACCAGGCTGCCCGACGAATCCTGCTCACGCTCTCCCAACCGCCCTACCTGGCATCGGAGACGCCCGGCTGGGAGGGAATCCTGAAAGAAGGCATCTATCACCTCAATCTTGGGCTTGGCGTTGGCGAGTCGGTGATGTGGGGGGAATACTTCTTCGTTGAAGCGCTCGACCGGGCCCTGGGAGACGGCTAGCGCGCCGGAAGCTCGGTGCCTGCCGCGTTCCAGGCGGGCATGGAGTCCAGAACGCGCTGGAGCGTCGCCCGGATCCCCAAGGCATCTGGCTGCGCTTTCTCTGTCGGGATCGGGCGTTGCTCCTCCCAGTCGTGGGGCACGTCGAAGAAGCGTCCGTCGCTGTACCCCGAGTTTGACAGTTACTAGGCACATCTCAGCGGGGGTCGATTTGCTAAGTCCTTGCAAGATAAGCACTTTCCGCGCCCGGGAGTCGCTCAGGACCGCCGCCAAGGGCCGTTTCCATAGATACATGGATTGTTCGCTTCCCTATTGACAGCAACCTGTTAGAACACCTATCCTGAGCACATGTATCTGCGCGTCACCCGCCAGAAACGCCGCGATGGTAGCTACCTCTCCCATTTCCAGCTCGCCCACAACCGCTGGGACCCGGCCGCCAAGCGCTCCCGCGTCCAGATCCTGCACAACGTCGGCCGCGCCGACAGCGTTGATTCCCTCGACGCCCTCAAACGCCTGGCCCGCAGCATCCTCGCTCGCTGCGACCCGCAAGACGTCGCCGCCCAGCAACTGGAGTGCCGACTGGCCGGCGCCTGGCCCTACGGCGACCTGTATGTGCTGGAGGCGCTGTGGCAGCGCCTGGGCATTCCCCAGGCCCTGGAAAGGGCCCGCAAGGGCCGGCGGATAGAGTTCGATGTCGAGCGCGCCCTGTTCGTGCTGGTGGCCAACCGCGCTTGCGCGCCCGCTTCGAAGCTGCATTGCTTCCGGCAGTGGCTGGCACAGGACGTGTGCGTGCCGGAACTGCCGGAACTGTCGCTGCAGCACATGTACCGGGCGATGGACTTCCTGGAGGCGCACCGCGAGGAGGTTGAGGAGGAGGTGTTCTGGAACACGGCGCAGCTTCTGGAATTGGACACGGAACTGCTGTTCTTCGACACGACCTCGCTGCACTGGGAGGTCGACGAGGAGGACGGGGGGGAAGTGACGGCGGGCCGGCAGGCGGGCGGCAGGACGTATGCGGCGTTGCGCAAGCGGGGATTCTCGAAGAACGGGCGGGGGGATGCGCCGCAGGTGGTGATCGGGCTGGCGGTGACGCGGGAGGGGTTTCCGGTGCGGCACTGGGTGTTCGCGGGGAACACGGTGGACGTGGAGACGGTGCAGCAGGCGAAGCGGGACCTGGCGGGGTGGCGGCTGACGCGGATCGTGTTCGTGGGGGACGCGGGGATGGTGTCGCAGCAGAACCTGCAGGCGCTGGCGGCGGCGGGGGGTCGGTACCTGGTGGGGCAGTCGCTGCGGGAAGGCAGCGAGGCGTACGAGGCGCTGGGGAGGCCGGGGCGGTACCGGCAGGTGGCGGAGAACCTGCGGGTGAAGGAAGTGACGCTGGGAGAGGGGGAGCGCAGGAAGCGGTACGCGGTGTGTCACAACCCGCAGGAGGGGCAGCGGCAGAAGCGGCACCGGGAGCAGGTGCTGGAGGAGTTGGAGGCCGAGCTGGCGGAGATGGCGGAGAAGCGGCGCAAGGCGGCGGAGCGCGGACAGGGGAAGCGTACCAAGCAGGGCGGGGAGGAAGCCGGGGAGCCCGGGACGCAGGACCAGCACAGGCACGGCAAGCGCGAATGCGAGTTGCGAGCGAGCGGGCGCTACGGGAAGTACCTGAAGACGCGGGCGGACGGGAGCCTGGCGATCGACCGCCAGAAGGTGCAGGCGGCGGAGAGGAGGGACGGCAAGTTCGTGGTGCACGGCAACGACGACACGCTGAGCGGGGCGGACATGGCGCTGGGGTACAAGCAGCTGCAGCGGGTGGAGCAGGCCTGGCGGACGTTGAAGAGCGGGCTGTGGCTGCGGCCGGTGTATCACTGGGCGCCGCACCGGATTCACGCGCATGTGGCGATCGCGGTGCTGGCGCTGAATCTGGAGCGGATGGCGGAGCGGGCATGCGGGGACACGTGGCGGAACATCCGGGACCGGCTCAAGCGGATCCAATTGGCGCAATTGTTGAGCGGTGACAGGACGGTGTGGCAGGTGACAAAACCGTCTCCCGAGGCCCGTAACATATTGGAGGCACTGGACTTAGACGAGCCTCCCCCGATCCTGAGGATCGACTGAGTCGATCAAATCCTAGATACTGGGAGTGTTCTGGCGGACACTCTTAAGCTCTTTCTTTGCAACAACATACGGCAAATCTATATCTAGGTGCTGTCAAACTGGGGTGTACAGCTTGAACCGCTTGGTGCGGGCGAATCTGATCCTAGGGAAGGGGACGATCGCCTTCGAGGGGTCCCTGTCGTAGTGCACGAAGATCCAGTCCCTCGGATTTCCCGCGCCTCCATACAGTTGCGGCAGGAAAGTGCGGCCGTCGAAGTGGTCTCCAGCCGGAAGGCCCTGCTGGGTCAGGTCCGCCAGCGTTGCGAAGAAGTCGCTGAACTCGATAAGGTCGCTGCATACGAGGCCAGCGGGAACCTGGCCCGGCCAGTGGGCGAATAGCGGAACGTGCGTGCCAGCGTCTTCCGGATAGGCCTTGCGCCCTCTTACGGTCCGGTCTCCGAGCTTGGATTCCAGGCTCCGATCCGTGCCGTTGTCGGCGGTGAATAACACCAAGGTGTCCTCGGCGATCCCCAGTTCGACGAGGCGGTCCAGCAGCCGTCCCACGAGAAAGTCCGTGTAGCTCACCATGTCCGCAAAATACCTAGGGCTCCCCTTGAACTTCGACTGTTCTGTCAGGGTATCGCTGTGCGGCGTCGCCACGAACGGCGCGTGTGTCAGGACCATGGGGTAGTAGAGGAAGAACGGGCGGTTGCGGTGCCGTTCGATGAAATCCAGGGCGAAGTCCGAGAACATGTCGGGTCCGTAGTCGTCCACGGAAGTGTGCAGGTACTTGCCGTTCTTGAGGATTCCCGGGTGCCAGAACCGCGATGTCTGCTTGGCGCCGGGAAGGCCTGCGGATCCATAGCGCTCCATCTCTTCGTCTGACAGCTCGAAGTTGTAGGCCCAGTGGATGTGCTCGTCGAATCCGGCCTCGGTAGGGGTCATCCCGCTCCGGTGCTTCGGCGTGTCGGGACCGCCCCAGAGCTGCCACTTCCCGGCTAGGCCCGTGACGTAGCCGGCCTGCCGCATTAGGTGGGCGAAGGTTGTTTGGCCCTTCTCCAGATGGCCAAACCGGAAGTAGTTGCGCCAGTTGTACTTGCCTGTCATCAGCTTGATCCGGGATGGAGTGCAGACGGGTTGTGAGTAGCAGTGGGTGAACCGCATGCCCTGACGTGCGATCCGCTCGAAGACGGGGGTGGCGTAGCTTGTTCCACCGTTTGCAGAGATGCATTCGTAGCCCATGTCATCGGCCATGATCAGGACGACGTTTGGCTGCGCGGAGAGCGTTCCCAATGAAACCGCTACGAGCAGGGCAGCACGATGCATCGCCCCGATTGTAAGGCTGGGGAGGCTGGGCCCGCGCGGTCCCGAACGCGATTCTCGCTCGCGAATGGTCGTTGCGGGCGCGTCTCGGCCTCCTGCGGCGTCGGTCTTGGTTGGTGTACCATCGAATGATCGGGGCTTAGCAAGCGCCCATGAGGGCGTGGCTCCCCGAGGGATATTCGAAGGAGGATCCGGTGAAATTCAGAAGAACTGTATTTGTCGGCATTGTCACTGCCGTATTCGCATTCGGTGTTGCCTGCAGCGGCGGCCCGAGCGAGGCTCCCGAGGCAGAGACAGCGGAAGCCGCTTCCGAGCCTCAACGGCTGAGCCCCCACGAGAGCGTCTCGGGCATGGTCGGCGAAGCGAACATCACGGTGACCTATGGGAGGCCGTACAAGAAGGAGCGCGAGATCTACGGCGGGCTGGTGCCGTTCGACACCGTCTGGCGCACGGGTGCTGATGAGGCGACGACTCTGGAGACGGATCGCGACTTGATGCTCGGCAGCCTGCACGTGCCTGCGGGCAAGTACTCCCTCTATACGATCCCTTCAGCCGAGAAGTGGACCCTGATTGTCAACAACACATGGGATCAATGGGGCACGAACTACGATGAGGCCCAGGACCTCGGACGGGTCGACATGGAAGTCAGCACGTCGGAAGAATCGACCGAGCAGCTGACAATCGGAATCGAAGCGGGCGAGGGCTCGAACGGGACGCTGAGCATCGTCTGGGACACGACGACAGCCACGCTCCCGATCATGGCCCACTGAACCTACGCCCTAGGCCGGCAGTGACCTCTCGGCTGGCAGAGCAAGTCAGCCAGCGGTAGGGCGCCGGCGGGATAAGGGCGGGCTTGATCGTCGAATCGCGACCGGCCGCTGCACGGCACCTATCAACACTAGGGGCCGCCCAACGGCCGGAAGCCGTAGCGCTGGTTCCCCTCGGGCGCCTCGCGGACGCTCTCAGGGGACTGCTGTCTCCGCGATCCGGTTCTCATGGCGAGAGTCGCCATTGGACACAGGGCCGGTGCTGCGATTCTTCCAGCCACCAGGGCTAGCTAGCGCGCCAACCATGCGCAGGCGGTTCGCCGGCACGGGGTCCAGATCTCACCCGGTGGCATGATGACGCGGCTGCCGGACCTGCTGGTCCGTCGCTGGAGGCTCGAGCCCGGCGGTGTTCCTTGTAGGCGCCGGCGAGCGCTGCGACTCATTCGCACACGACGCCGTCGCCGTCGCTGTCCCGCATGAACCGGTAGGCCGGATGGCCCCGCCTCACTGGCGCGATCCCGTGCCGCCGGGCCTCTGCGCACGTCACGCGACCGTCCCCGTTGTCGTCCCACGCTGCTGCGCCGGTATCTTGGCTCTTTGCCGCACTCGAATCCACGTCTCCGACGGCATTGACCGCTGGCTGCCCGCCGCCTGCCGGTTGAGGTGGTGAATTTGAGCTTCCCGGCTGTGGTCGCACCATAGCCTTGGCATAGCCGAGCCGGATGATCTCGCTGTTGACGTTGGCTCCGTCCACACGGGCGACGTAGGCAAGGACCCGGCCGTAAATGTCCACGCCGACCGGGCTCCACGTCACTTCAAGGCCCGTGAATCTGGTTGCGGCCCAGTCCCTTGCGCGGTCCCCGAGCGGCGTGCCAAGCTCCGGCGCGTCAACGCCCTTGAGCCGGACCCTGAACCTCCTGCACAAGCTGGAAATCTCGAATGTGTCCGCGTCGACAACCCTCACGATTCGTCCGGTCAGGGCGGCTGCCGGATCGGGCATGCGCGACGGTTCCGGTGGCGGTGGGTAGGCCCGCCCGGCCAGCGCTAGCAGCATCACGAACCCCGCGGCTGCCGCACCGGCAGCGACCGGGTGCGACGACGCCACTCGGAGGACGCCAAACCGCTCCCGCAGGTTCCGGGCTACCCAATAGACAAGGGCGGCTCCGACCATCGCAGCGGCGACTGCCAGCAGCATCCCCAGTACGGAACCTTGTGCGTCGAGGGGAGCGGTTCGGCGACCGATCGACAGCAATTCGACGATCCGGATCTCGTGCCCGGAGAAGTAGAGCATGGTCGGGACAAGGAAGAAGCCCATCAGTTGAGCGCGCCGGACACCGAGAACGAGCGGGATCAAGCCGACCAGGGTTGCGGCGATCAGGATCGCCAGCCCGCCAACGCTCAGTAGCAGCGCGGTCAAGAGCGTCAGGAACGTGACCACGCTTGCGTTGAGGGCCTTGCTGTCAAATGCCTGAACCCACGAGGCCATCAGCGGCCCGAGTCGCCACAGGATCGCCGAGGCCAATAGTCCTGCACCGATCATGACGACGGCGATCAGCCACAAGTCGGATCGGTTGATCACCCCGCCCAGGACCTGCTCCACCGCTATGGAAGCGCCGCTTCTGCTGCGGCCGATGAGGAATAGGGCTGCGATGGCGAACATCGCTTCAGAAGTGTTCAGCGAAGATGTCGTTACTAGGTAAGCGCGGTCCTCTTCGTCCTTGGTGGATTTCCGCCGCTCCACCAGCAGCAGCAACGTTGCTGCATTCGCACCGCCAAGGCCTGGCAGCAGGCCGACCAGCAGGCCTGCGAACCCTCCCCGGACGCTGGGCCACGCCACGCCGCCCGGCCGGATCCGTGTCGGCTTGCCCGCTGGGGCGGCTGCCGAAGAGCCGTGGTCCGTGGCGATCGCAAACAACAGGCCGGCTACTCCGAAGAGTCCCGCCAGGCTGGGAAACAGCGCATTGACAGGGGCATCCGAGCCCCCGGCGACCAAGGGTGACCCGAACACCGCGATTCCGAGCAGTCCGCTCGCGAGAAACGTGAACAGCGACCACATCCGGCGCTGCTCGGTCACGATCAAGGCGACCGCAACCGCGAGTAGCACCCAGAACAGGAAGGGATTGATCAGGTCTTCGACCTTCCCGACGAGGTTTCCGATCTGGAGTTGGGTTGCCAGCGCCGCGACGCCCAAGGCCAGCCCGGCCGCAGAGCCGATCACCGACAGCTGGACCGCAGCGAGCCCCTCTCCGTTACGGACCATGCGATGGCCGGGCAACAGAGCGAAGGTGTCATCCCCGGGGACGCCTAGGAACAGGCCCGGTACGACGTCGAAGAAGGTGTGGGAAATCGCAAGAGCGCAGACGAACGCGAGCAGGGTCGAGTACTCGATGCCAAGCGGGGCACAGACGGCGCTGCTCGCGAGCAGAAGCGCGGTAACCGTGTTGACGTGAATCCCAGGCGTCAGGCCGGTAAGGATCCCGGCCAGCGTGCCGGTGATTGCGCCAACGAGCATTGCCTACTTGAATGCCGCGACCTGGGCCACGGTCAGAGAGGGCTCGTCTTGGAAGGTCCCGACTTCTGCAGTCACGACGATGGGCGCGCCCGAGCGAAGCAGGTCGAGTTCGCACTGGCTCCATGCGCCTTGGAACATGATGCCGCGAGCGGTCGCCGGCTCCTGTGTCCGTCCTGCGGAAGCCGCGAGCACCAGTCGCAGGTGCTCGCGGTCGGAACTGCTTACGAATCGCTGGACCGCCGTTGCAGTGATCGGCCCGACACGAACCTTCGCCCCGGTCCGTGCCAGCGCCGCTGCAAGCGGTATCGGACCCTCGAGGCCGCCGGAGGTCAGGACCTCCACGTGGGCTGACGACAATGGCCGGATCTGCGGCTGTCCACCGTAAGATCCCAAGTTGCCCGTGACCCGAATGGTATCGCCGCGCTGTGGCCTGACCGGCAGGCATCCGAGCGATGGGAACACTGGCGCGTCAAGGTAAACGTCCTCGACCGGATCATGGATTTGGATGAATTGGATGCCCCTGCTCGTCATGCTGGCGGTGGTGACGCGGCCTGCCACTTGAAAGGTTGAGCCTGCGAAGCGGGAATCGACGACATGCCGCGATGTCAGGCGGGGCAGGGCACCAGGAACGTCAGGATAGGCGTAGCGCGCGTTCGCGGAGAACAGCACCGCCAGCGCGACCACGCACGATACAACCGCGAGGGCTCTCATTTCCGGTTCTGAGGCTACCCGTTCAGGACTCTGGGAGCCGCGACTGCTCGTCCGAGTCGCTGGCGCGGAGCGAAGGGGCCGGGATATCGTCCCAGGAGTGCGCTCGAACTGGGGTCGCCTGGAAACACGCTGGAACGAATCTCAGAGGCTCTCCGCAACCCGGGGCTCGCCATTCGCATGGCACTGCCACAGGGCGCAGCGCGCCAATCGGTCGGATCGCCTGGCTAGGTTTGACATGGCGCTTGCGCAACTCCTTCTAGCCAGCGCTTGGCAAGCTCTGTCGCAAGTCAGCTCGCCTATTTCCTTGCCAAGCTACCACAAAGGATGGAAGCTCGTCCGTCCTTTGGCAGCCTACCGCTCTCGAGAGGCAGCAGGGACTCGAACCAGGTCGCGGCTGCACTTCGCACCGCGGCTATGGTTAGCGTCCGTTGCGGGCCTTAGCGCGGGTTCGTGCTGGCAGGCTCTTCCCTTACCGCGCTGGTGCCTGGCGGGAGGCGGGACTGGCACAACTCGTCGCTGACAGCGATCAGTTCAGCGACGAGGCGCCGCAGACGCTGGCACTCGGCGATCTGCGCCTTGGTCGCGGCGACGCGCGAAGCGGGGATGGAGCGGCTGCGAGTCTTGCCGTCGACCGACCAGGTGAGCAGCCAGTAGGGACCATGGCCGCGCTGCTGCTTGTCGGCGCAGAAGCAATCGGGCCGGCCGCAGCGGCGGTAATTCTGCACCAACGAGCCTGGCCGCAAGTCGCCAATGGCGGCCAGTTGCCGCACCAGTTCGTCGCGACGGGCGGCCAGGGCGGCGGGATCGAGTGAATCGGGCATGGAGCGCACCTCTCGTTGTTGACGTATGAATCTTACCGCCGCAGGGGCCACCTTCCCTAGACTTGCGGCAATCTTCGGTCTCGGTGGCGCTTGGCAGTAATTTGGATCTCTCACGGGATTGCAAGCGCGTACCCAGTCGCCCTCGTCCCACGCAAACCCGCCTTCTCCCCACGCGTGCGGGACCATGTTCTGCAACCATGTGTACTACTGGGCATGATTCCCGTGGTTGAGGCCTCTACAATGAGGTCAGCACCCCTTGCGGTTTCGACCGCAGGGCGCGGGGCCTCTCCGGAGGCCCCTGCTTGTTTCGCCGGACACGCATCTTCGCATCAGTCGATGGCCTTCAGCTGAAGTACGGTGCGCTGAAGGACATGCATTGGAATCGGTTGGATCTGCCTGTCTTGCTCGCGAAAGCGCTGCAGCCTCATCACAATTTTCGACGGAGCAAGCATTTCACGTCTCGCGTTTCGAGCGCCAACGCCGAATTGTCCAGTCCGCAGCGGCGGGATGTCTCCCTACGTGCCTGCCGGTAATTCCGGAATCGGGTCGGAGTGTATTTCTGGCATTTTCTGAGCCACCGGGACAGGGCGCCCATACCGGCGCCGGTTTGCTGTCAGCACACCGTGGAGATAATCACGAGCGAGGAGGCGAGCTTGGAGTCAATCCCGCTATCCCGCCAGCTCATGGCTCAAGCGCACTTCGCGAGGCACATCCGGACCAAGACCTCGCGGAACTCGCAAGGGCCAGACTGTTTTTCCAAACCCTTACAAGAAGAATCGAATTGCCTGAAACACTGACGGATGGTCTGATCGCCTATTGTTGGTAGCGACCCAGTTCGTTCGGAGAGACCATGAGCAACCATCCAGACCGTCGTGAACTGCCGCCCGGCTTGGAGCGGGTCCGTCCGCCCAGTCACCAGGAGGCCCTCCCCGCCGACGCCCCGGCCAAGCCATTCGTCGTGCCTCCCAAAGGGGGGCGACCGAGAAAAGCTCCCGATTCCGCTCGCCGAACCGTGCCCTGGCTCATCGCCGCGGGCGCCGTGCTCGGCATCGCGGTCTTCGAAGCAGTGTCTGACCGTCCCGCAACGCCCTCTGCCGCCGGGCCTGCCGTTATCGAGACTGTGCCGGTCAGCCGGCAGCGGTTCGAGCATACGTTCCGAACCGGTGGAACGCTGGGAGCAACCAATTTCGCAACCATCCGTGCGCCCCGAATGCGGGGCGCCCGGGATCGCGGTGGCGGTGGCGGTGGCGGCGGGCTGACAATCGAGTCCCTCGCCGAACCTGGATCCACGGTGCAGGCTGGAGACGTTGTCGCCGTGTTCGAGTCGGAGAGAACGGCGGAAATGCTTGACCGCTTTGAGTCGAATTTGGCTCAGGTGCGCAGACGGTCCGCTAGCCAGCAAGCGAGTCTCATCGTTTCTACGGAAACTCTCAAGCAGTCGTATCGGGTGGCCCAGGGCGAGGCGCAGAAGGCTGTCCTCGAGCTTGGGACGGCGGAAGTGAAGTCCGAGATCCAGGCTGAGATCCTTGCCCTTCGTGCGCAGCAGGACGAAGCCTCTGCGCGGCAGCTGGAGAAGGAGCTGGAACTGACGGAGATCGCCAACTCGGCGACGCTGCGAAGCATCGAGATCGACGTCCAGCAGAGCGAGAACACGCTCGCCAGGACGAAGAATGACTTCGAGAAAATGAAGATGCGGACACCTGTCTCCGGTCTAGTCGTTTCGGAGACTTCGTATCGCGGCGGCTCGTTCTCGCAGGCCGCCGCCGGGGACCAGGTGAATCCCGGGTCCCAATTCCTGCGGATTGTCGACCTCTCCAGCATGGCAGTCTTCGCGGATGTCAACCAGGCAGACACGCAGCTCATAGAACTTGGCGCGCCCGCCGTTGTCCGGCTTGACGCATATCCGGGGCAGGAGTTCGAGGGGCGCGTCAGCGCCGTGGGCGCAATGGCGGTAGCAGGCAGCTCCTCCGGAGGCGGTGGCCGGGGCATGCGCGGCGGATCCAGGGGCGGTTCTACAGGTCAGTGGGTACGAAAGGTGCCCATCGAAATCGAGGTCCTGGACCTGGATGACCGGATCAAGCCGGATCTATCGGCCAGCGCCGACATCCTTGTGGCCGAGGAGGAAGACGCACTCGTAATCCCCCGCGCGGCGCTCGGGCTCACCGACTCGGGTCACGTCGTTTGGGTGCAGGACGGCGACAGCTTCGCGGTGCGGCCTGTCGAGATCGGACGGATGAGCGACACGAAGGCAACCGTCACGTCCGGGGTGCGGGAAGGCGAGATCATCGCCACCCACCAGCAGAGCCCCGAGCCCGAGCTTGCCGACGCCGGCGGGATCTGAGCCATTGACGGATCCGGCGGCTGGCCGGTCCTTAGAGGCCGGCCAAGGTCGCCCGGATCCGGTCGATCTGGGATTCGTAGTCGCCGAGTTTGCTGTGCAGCGAACTGACGACATGTTCCGGGGCCTTGGCTAGGAAGGCCTCGTTCCCTAGCCTGCCTCGTGCTCCCCGGGCGGCCTTGTCCAGCTGCGAGAGCTGCTTCTCCAGCTTGGACCGCAAGGCCAGCTTCCGATCCTCGGGGAGCTCGATCGCCAGGTCGAACTCCGCGGTGTGGCCCATTGCTTCGCCGGGTGCCGCCTTGCCTTGCCGTCCGGCGAGATGGACGCCCGCGAGACGGAGCAGGGCATCCGATTGTCCGGAGACTACCGCAAGCACATCGGGATTCTCGCTGAAGACCGTACCGGCCAGGCGGTCCTTTGGCGGCACGTTCATCTCTGCGCGCAGGTTGCGGGCTGTCGTCACAAGGCTCTGCAGGATCGCGACTTCTCGCTCGGCCTGCGGGTCGGCGTCGCCGTCGATCGGCACGGGATAGTCGGACAAGGCGATCGACTTCGGACGGGTTGCGGCCTTCGCGCTCAGGCGCTGCCAGAGATCCTCGGTAATGAAGGGCATCACGGGATGCAGCAGGCGCAATGACCGCTCGGTGGCTGCGAGCATGTTCTTCCAGCCGTTTGTCAGTCCGGAGTCGGCCTCGAACGAAAGCTTCTTGAGCTCGATGTACCAGTCGCAGAATTCGTGCCAGAAGAAATGGTAGAGGACTCCCGCGACTTCGTGGTAGCGGAATCGCTCGATGTGCTCGTTGGCCTCCGCGCAGACGGTCCTCAGCCGCGAGAAGACCCAGCGGTCGGCTAGGGACACCTGGCCGGTCGACTCGTCCGGCAGGGGGCGGAACTCCCCTGGGTCCGGCGGCGTCCAAACCTCGGCACCGGCCTTTTCGAGGCTCATCCCGACGAATCGCAGCGCGTTCCAGATCTTGTTCGCGAAGGTCCGGTAGCCCGCGATGCGTTCCTCCTTCAGCACCACGTCCGAGCCCTGGCCCGCCGATGCCACCAGAGCGAACCGGACGGCGTCGGTGCCGTACTTTTCGGTCATCTCGATCGGATCGATGACGTTGCCCTTTGTCTTGGACATCTTCTGCTTGTCGGCGTCGCGAACCAGCCCGTGAATGTAGACCTCGCCAAAGGGAGCCTTGCCGGTCATCGCGATGCCGAGCATCATCATGCGGGCGACCCAGAAGAAGAGAATGTCGAATCCGGTGTTGAGCAGCGAAGTCGGGTAGAAGGCTGCGAGATCCTCGGTCTTGTCCGGCCAGCCCATCGTCGAGAAGGGCCACAGGCCCGAACTGAACCACGTGTCCAGAACGTCGGTCTCGCGATGGGAGATCGCCGAGCCGCGGCTGCGAGCCTCGCGCTCGGCGTCCTCTTCGGACCTTGCGACGACGATCGATCCGTCCTCCAGGTGCCAGGCGGGGATCTGATGGCCCCACCAAAGCTGGCGGGAGATGCACCAGTCGCGGATGTTTCGCATCCACTCGAAGTAGTTGCGCTCCCACTGGTCAGGGACGATCCGCGTCTCCCCTTCCTCGACCGCGCGAATCGCGGCGTCCGCCAAGGACTTCGTGCGGACGAACCACTGGGTCGACACCCTCGGCTCGACGGCCAGGCCCGAACGCTGGCTCCTGCCGATGTTGTTCGTGTACTCCTCGACCTTCTCGACGAGGCCCAGCGCCTCGAGATCCGAGACCACCCGCTTGCGGGCGTCGTACCGGTCGAGACCCTCGTACTCGCCGCCATGGCTGTTGATGCGGGCGCTCTCGTCGAGCACGGTAATGCACTCGAGGCCATGCCGCTGGCCCGCGGCGAAGTCGTTCGGGTCGTGAGCCGGCGTAATCTTCACGATCCCGGTCCCGAACGCTGGATCCACGAAGTCGTCGACGATGACCGGAAGTTTCCGGCCAACGAGTGGCAGCGTCACCTGACGCCCGTGCAGGTGCTTGTAGCGCTCGTCGGAGGGATGCACCGCGACCGCGGTGTCCCCCAGCATCGTCTCGGGGCGAGTGGTCGCCACGACCACGTGCTCGCTCTCGGATGCTGCGACCGGATAGCGCAGGTACCACAGCGACCCCTGCTGGGACTCGTACTCGACTTCCAGGTCGGAGATCGCGGTCAGCGTTCCGGGATCCCAGTTCACCATGTACTCGCCCCGGTAGATCAAGCCCTGCTCGTGAAGGCGCACGAAGCACTCGGTGACGGCCCTGGAGAGGCCGGGGTCCATGGTGAACCGCTCCCGTGTCCAGTCGCAGCTCGCGCCGACCCGCTTGAGCTGGCCGACAATCCTGCCGCCGTAGTTCTCCTTCCACGCCCAGACGTGTCGCAGGAACTTCTCCCTGCCGATGTCCCGGCGGTCAATCCCGTCCTTGGCCAGCTGCCGTTCCACAAGCATCTGGGTGGCGATGCCCGCGTGGTCGGTTCCGGGGAGCCAGAGCACGTTCCGGCCCTTCATGCGCTGCCAGCGCATGGTGATGTCCACCTGCGAGGTCTCGAACATGTGGCCCATGTGCAGCGCCCCGGTCACGTTGGGAGGGGGAATGACGAGGGAGAAGACGGGCTTCGAGGATGCGGCGTCGGCTCGGAAAAGGCCTTCGCTCACCCACCACTCGGCCCACGCGGGCTCGATGCGCGAGGGGTCGTAGGCTTTTTCTAATTGCATGGATAAGGAGAATGGAAGCTGACAAGTCCAATGTACAACAGGCCTGCTTGGCTGGATTTCCCTGCAACGGGCCCGTCCCGGACTCGAAAGAGCCCTCGTCCGCGACGCTCCATGTAGGCCCTTCGGGCCGCACTGTGCCGACCGTCCGTGCTGCGTGGGAGCGGACGGCCTCTCCACCGTCGCGGCCGTCTCGCGGCGTGTCAGCAAGGCCGCGACTGCGGTGCCCGAGACGGGCACGGGCCTCCGCAATCTCTCGGCCATAGGCCTGTGGCCGGACAGCGGCTGGAGGCCTCCTCCGGCGCGATGCTTCGAGAGGCGCATCCTCGTCACGCCTGCCTTCCCCACCCAGCCGCGGGCTAATATGTTACTGGCAATGCCTCGTCCTATGGATGTCTACGAGGAGCTGGTCGAGCTCCGGCGGGCCGGCCAGAAATGCGCCGTCGCGACGATCGTGGAGGTCGCGGGGTCGATTCCAAGCTTCCAGAGCGCCAAGATGCTCATCCGGCAGGATGGCAGCATGGTCGGTACAATCGGCGGAGGCTGTACCGAGGCCGAAGTCTGGCAGGCTGCTCGCGATGTCATTGACTCCGAGAAGCCCCGCATGCTGCAGTTCAATCTCGGCCAGGATGCGGCCTACGACAACGGCCTGATCTGCGGCGGCCAGCTGAACGTCTACGTGGAGCCAGTGCTTCCAATGCCACGAGCCCTCATTTTCGGTGCCGGCCACATTTCGAAGAGCCTCTCGAAGGTCGCGACGCTGGCGGGCTTCGCGACGACTGTCATCGACAATCGCGAGAGCTACGCGAACCGCGAGCGGTTTCCCGAGGCGGCCGAGGTCATAGCCGCAGAGTACGAGGACGTCTTTCCCAAGCTTCCCGCCAATGACGCGACCTACGCGATCATCGTCACCCGCGGCCACCGGGACGACATGCGCGTCCTGCGCTGGGCCGCTGAGCAGCCGCTCCGGTACATCGGAATGATCGGCTCGAAGCGAAAGACGATCGAGGTCGTCAAGCACCTGCTCCGGGAGGGCGTGGCACTCGAGCGCCTGTCTGGGATTCACGCTCCCATGGGGCTGGATGTCGGAGCGGTCACGCCCGAGGAGATTGCCGTGGCGGTGGTCTCGGAGATGATCGCCAGCAGGCGAAACCCCGACAGGGGCTGGTCGCCGATGTCCCTTTCGGTCTTCTCGGACGGCGTGCCGAACGCACTGCGCCCAGCCGAGGCCCAGGCGAGGACCGAGACCGAGGCCGA
Organism: Bryobacterales bacterium; assembly: GCA_965263255.1. Classification (GTDB taxonomy): domain Bacteria; phylum Acidobacteriota; class Terriglobia; order Bryobacterales; family UBA6623; genus VXMF01. The sequence continues at coordinate 1,581,183 of CBDHHA010000008.1, read as the reverse complement.
AGTCCTGGCGAGTTCCGGTTGAAGACGGCCGGTCTGATCCTCGCTGCTGGCCGGTCGTCGCGGATGGGCCAGGACAAGGCCCTGCTGGACTACCGCGGCCGGACGTTCCTGAACCATCTGGTCTATCTCGCCCTCCCGCGGGTCGATTCAGTGGTCGTGGTCCTGGGCCACAGCGCCGAACGCGTCGAGGCAAGCCTGCCTGCTACCCCTCGCGTGCGATCCGTCGTGAATCGGCAGTACGAGTTGGGGATGCTCTCCTCGCTTCAGGCAGGACTGGCGGAGACCGCCGGGGCGGACTGGATCCTATGGATGCTGGTCGATCACCCGGCGGTGCGCGGCCGGACTCTGGACCAGCTGCTGCGCTTGGCGCGGGACTCCCGGGCTCCCGTCGTGATTCCCCGATTCGGCGGGAAGCGCGGGCACCCGGTGCTGCTGTCGGCGAAGGTCGCTGAGGAACTGGCAGCGCTGGATTCCGGCAGCAGCCCGCAGGACGTTGTCAGGCGCCACTATGACGAGGCCTTGTTCGTGGACCTGGACGATCGCGGCGTGCTGGTTGACGTGGACAGGCCCTCGGATTATGAGGAGCTGGTCCGGCCCGGCTCCAGTTGATGCAGGAAGTGGTCCCGGAGCCTCGCTCCGTGGTGTCAGGCCCTGGAGGAAGTTGGCAGTTCCGGAGGGGGGAGCGAACCCCGCCAGCCCTCGCGCAGCATGTGCGCCAGGCCGTTGACCAGCGATCCGTGCTCGGGCCGGTTCGCGATGTTCCTCAGCTCGTACCGCGATTCCTTGTAGTCGTATAGCTCTGCGGTGCTGTAGGGGCTCTCCAGCCCGGACCATTCGGTGTACCGGTGGCGGGCAGTCCGCATGGAATATCCCATTCCCGCGCCCACCCCGGGGATGATCCTCGGATGCTGGCTGAAGACTGCCCGCTTCCATAGGCGCTTGGGGTCGTCGAACAGGCCCCTCCAACTCGAGCCTTCCCGGTTCGACGGGAACGGTATCCGGCAAACAGAGCACAGGGACGGGAACAGGTCGACAGACTCCACAAGGGCCGAGGTCTTGCGTCCGGCGTTCAGCTGCCCGGGAGCCCTGACGACCAGAGGTGCGTGAGTGGCCGCTTCGTAGTTGGAGTTCTTGTTCCACAGGCCGAGCTCGCCCAGATGCGAGCCGCTCACGCCCGCCACCACAACCACTGTGTTCCCGGCGAGTCCGTGCTCAGCGAGTGCGTCGAGCAGCACGCCGATTTGAGCGTCGGTGAAGCTGACGCACGCGCGGTACGCCCGAATCAGCTGGCGCCCCTTCTCCTCGCCGATCGGCCCTTCGCTGGGTATGTCGGCGTACGCGCGGATCTCCTCGGAGCCGTGGAGAGCGAACGAAGGGGCGTCCCGCGGCGGCTCGGGCGCCTGCGGCGGACCCCAGGACCCTCTGGGATACAGGCCGAAGTACCGGCCCGGAGCCACGAAGGGCAGGCCAGGACCCCGGAGTCCGACCGCGATCAGGAAGCGATCGTCCTTCAGCGAGGCCATCGCCTCGGCGGCCTGCCGGACGACTTGGGAATCCTCCAGCTCCGCCTCGTCGCCGTCCCAGCGGGTCCAGCTGGGGCCGGGTTCCGCGCTCGGTTCGGTGCTGTCCATCCTCCAGCCGCCGGCCCTCAGGCGGTCCCAGCGTGAACGCGCCTCCTCCCGGGCCTGCTCGCTTCGCCACGACGGGGCTCCCGGGGTCCACGGCGCGATGCTCCAGGACGGGAGATCATCCATCGCAGGGCGGTCGAGGACCCTTCCGAAAGCGGTCGTCCTGTATCCATGGCGCTTGAAGTGCTCTGGCAGGGTGACCGCGCTCGGTAGCGTGCGGCGGAAATGCGTCGTGTGGTCGTAGACGCGGGTTGTGTCCGGCCGCAGGCCTGTCAGCAGCGATGCTCGCGAGGGGGCGCTAGCTGCCTGCTGGCAGTATGAGCGCAGGAAGGTCAGGCCCCCTTCCGCCAAGCGGTCGATGTGAGGAGACTTGACCCGCGCGCTTCCATAGCATCCGAGCTGGGTTCGCAGGTCGTCGACCAGAACCAACAGGACGTTCAGAGCGGCGGACCCGGACTCCCGCCGCTGGGCCGCTACTCTCGCACGGCTTGCCGCCGCAGCCGCTGACAGCCCTCCCGTGCGAAGGAATTCGCGACGGGACGATTGCGAGCGTTCTCTCACGGCGGGACCGGTGGCGGGATTGGAATCACTGTCGCGCCGGCATGCCCGGAAGTCAACGCCCGCAGGCATTGCGCCGAGCCCTGTGGCGGCCCTCAGGCCAGATGCGATTCGATGGTGTCCGACAGGCGCGACTCGGGAACGGACCCAACGATCTGCTCGACAGGCTGACCGTTCTTGAACAGCAGCATGGTGGGGATGCCCCGCACGCTGTAGCGCTGGGCCGATCCGGGGTTGTGGTCGACATCGAGCTTGCCGACCTTGACTCGGCCTGCGTAGCGTTCGGCGAGCGAGTCGATGACGGGTGCCATCTGGCGGCACGGGCCGCACCAGACGGCCCAGAAGTCCACGAGGACGGGCTGGTCGGACTGCAGGACCTCGGAGTCGAAGTCCTGGTCGGTGAAAGTGAGGGTGTGGGTACTTGCCACGAAGAGCCTCCGATCTGGCGAAATCTCAGATTACCAGACCGCCCGGCCCCGGACCGCCATGGATGGACGGCCTCAGTCCCTGTCGAGTTGCCCCTTCCACTCGTACAGCAGCGAGAGGGCTTCGAACGGGCTCAGCCCGTCCACGTCGAGGTTGCGCAGTTCCTCGGCGATGCCTTCGGGGAATGCAGAGAAGATCGTGGACTGCTGGTGGTCTGACGCGGGAGCGGCGGTTGCGACTACGGCGCGGTCCCCCTGCTCGTGATGCGCCAGGACCGCCTCGGCCCGCTCCAGGACGGCCCTGGGCAGGCCGGCGAGCCGGGCAACCTCGATGCCGTAGCTGCGGTCGGCCTTTCCCGACTCGATCTTGCGCAGGAACACCAGCTTCTCTCCTGACTGCTTGGCGGACACATGGAGGTTGAAGCTCCCGCTGCCGGTGTCGGGCAGGGCAGTCAGCTCGTGGTAGTGCGTTGCGAACAGGGTCTTCGCTCTCACCTTGGCCAGAATGTGTTCGGCGACTGCCCAGGCGAGCGCGAGACCGTCATACGTTGACGTGCCTCGGCCGATCTCGTCCAGCAGGACCAGGCTCCGTTCGGTGGCCGTATTCAGGATCTGCGCGGTCTCGGTCATCTCCACCATGAAGGTGGAGCGGCCGAGAGCCACGTTGTCGCTTGCGCCGATCCTCGTGAAGATCCGGTCGACGAGCGGCAGGAGGGCGTTCCGGGCGGGAACGAACGATCCGATCTGGGCCATCACGGAAATTAGTGCCGTCTGGCGCAGGTAGGTCGACTTGCCCCCCATGTTGGGCCCCGTGATGATCGCGAGCAGGTGGTCCTTATCGTCGAGATACGCATCGTTCTCTATGAACCGCTCCCCTCGCTCCTGCTCCAGCATCCTCTCGACGACCGGATGTCGTCCGCCCTCGACCTGGAGCTGCAGCCCGCTGCTGAACCGCGGTCGCGTGTAGTCGTGCTCGACAGCGACGTGCGACAGTCCGCACAGCACGTCGAGTTCCGCGATGGCCGAAGCCGTCCCACGGATGCGTCGGGCCTGTCCTGTGATCTCGAGGCGGAGCTGCTCGAAGATCGCCGCCTCCTTGATCGCGATCCGGTCTTCCGCGTCCAGGACCTTCGCCTCGAGTTCCTTGAGCTCTGGGGTTGTGAACCGCTCGGCATTGACGAGGGTCTGCTTCCGGTCGTAGTGTTCCGGGGCCTTCGCGATGTTCGCCTTCGAGATCTCGATGAAGAAGCCGAAGACGTTGTTGTAGCGAACCTTCAGCGACTCGATGCCCGTCGCATCGCGCTCGCGGCGCTCCAGGCCGGCGATGAATCCGCGGCTGTCCTTCCGGATGCCCCGCAACTCGTCGAGCTCCCCGTCGAAGCCGTCAGCGATGGCGCTGCCGTCCCCCAGAGTCGCCGGCGGCTCCTCCGCAATGGTTGACAGGATCCTCCCGCTAACGTCCTCCAGCGCGTCGGTCCGCGCAAGCAACCCGGCGATCCGCTCCCCGCCGAGCCCGCCGAGCCCCTCCCTCAAAGCCGGGACGAGCCGCAGGGACACTCCGAGGTTCGCTACGTCGCGGGGGCCGGCCGTGGCGAGCGTGATCCTGGCCAGAAGGCGCTCGATGTCATGGAGTTCCTCCAGCTTCCGCCTGAGCTCGCTCCTGGCGATCGTCGCGGCGCAGAGCGTGTCGACCGCCTCGAGCCGCTGGTCGATCTCCCCGGCGTCGAGGCTGGGCCGCAGCAGCCAGTTGCGCTGCAGGCGCGCCCCCATGGGCGTGCAGGTCCGGTCGAGCGCGTGAAGCAGCGTGGTCCGGGATTCCTGGAATTGCGAATCGAATATCTCCAAGTGGCGGATCGTGACGGGATCCAGCACCATCCAGTCCTGCTGCTCGAAGAACGTTGGCCGGTCTAGATGCGGCAGGGCGGTCCGCTGTGTCTCCTTGAGGTAGTGCACGGCCGCCCCGGCTGCGCAAATGCACAGTTCGCGGTCCGCAATGCCGAGTCCGTCTAGGTTGTGCAGCCCGAACGTGTTGAGCAGAATCCGTTCCGCGTATTCCAAGTCGAAGGCCCATGAGTCCAGCCTCGTCACGGTCCTGGACGCGCTCTCCCCGTCCGTGCCATGCGGCTCGGCGGGGTCCGAGAAGGGTGCGGACTGCTCGAGCAGGATCTCTTTCGCTCCGAGGGACTCGAGCATGTCGTCGACTTCCGAGGACGGCAGCTGCGTCGCCCGGAATTCTCCCGTCGACACGTCGACGTAGGCGAGTCCCGCTGTTCCGGCGCGGGAGTGGATGCACGCCAGGTAATTGTTCTCGCCGGCCGTGAGGACGTTCAGGTCGCTCGAGGTTCCGGGCGACAGGACCCGGACCACCTCCCTTCGGACGAGCTTCCGAGTTGCCTTCGGGCTCTCGACCTGGTCGCAGATCGCGACCCGATGCCCCTTGCGCAGGAGCTTCGCCAGATAGCCGTCTGCGGCGTGCACAGGCACCCCGCACATGGGTATCGTCCCGTTCTTGCTGTCCCGGCGCTTGGTGAGTGTGATCTCGAGCTCCCGGGACGCCGTGACGGCGTCGTCGAAGAACAGTTCGAAGAAGTCTCCCAGCCGGAAGAAGAGCAGGCAGTCCGGATGTTCCTGCTTGGCAGCGTGGTACTGCTGCATGACAGGGGTGTTCGATGAGCGGGCGGCCATCCGCGGACTGAATTGATCGTACGATTATAAGTCGCAGCGAATCTTGCCCGAAGTGCGATCAACTGGGTTAGAGGGCGACGTGCGGCAGGGGGAATGATGGCTCAAGCAAGGAATCAGCTCATCGCCGGGCTCGCAGTCGGGTTCTGTCTCGGCGCGGCCGCGGTCACCATTCTGGAGACGGGGCCCGAGGAAGGGCATGCCCCGGAACCCGCCGAGACGGTCCCGCGGCAGAGCGGGATCGAAGGCTTGTGGGAGGTGACCTCGGTCCGCAATCTCGCGAAGGGCGAGGAACAGCCGCTGCGGCGCGAGTACTACCTGTTCGGGGAGACTCACCACATGGTGGTGCTTGCGGGCGAGGGACGGCCTAAGCTGGACAAGTCCTTCAGCGACATGTCGCCCGAGGAGATCATGAGCCAGCAGCCGGTCGGCGCCGGTTTCTACCGCTACACTCTCTCCGGCACCAGGATCGAGCGGACCAACGTCCTTGCCCTGTCCGCCTACTACGAGGACCGCACCTTCCCGGGGGAGGTCAGGATTGAAGGGGACACGCTGGTCATGCGCGACAGCCACTCCGCAGACGGCGACATGCGCGAGTGGACAATGCGCAGGGTCGAGTAGGCGGCACGATGCTCAATAATCGCGAAATCGCACGGCTGCGCGGCCAGTCATGGCGACGCATTCGCCTGGCGGCGGCCGCTACGGGACTTGCATTGGCGCTGCCGCCAATGCTCGCTGCGCAGAGCGACGCCAACTTGGCGGGAACGGTGACCGACCCCCAGGGGAGGGTCGTCAATGGCGTGGAGCTTCGCCTGACCCAGGTCAGCACCGGTGTCGTCCGGACCGTCCAGACAGGCGCCGACGGCCGCTACCTTGTCGCGGAACTCGAGCCCGGCACCTACTCGCTCGAACTGGCGCACGAGGGCTTCCGTCCCGTTGCCGCGGCTGGCATCGAACTCGCGAGCGGCAGGGCGCGGCAGTACGATGTCCGCCTCGAGCTGGGCGCCGGACAGGAGCAAGTGGAGGTTCGGGCGGTGCTGCCGCTTGTGTCCACGAACGCTTCCGACTGGGGAGGCTTGGTGCCGGAAGGGAATCTCAGGGACCTGCCGCTGAACGGTCGGGACCTCTTCGAGCTGTCGGCGCTGGAGCCCGGGGCTACCGTGCCAGCTTCCGCGCGCATGGCGATTTCCCAGGGAATCGGGCGGCAGATCTCCGTGCTGGGTTCCCGGCCGAACCAGAACAGCTTCCAGCTCGACGGCGTGTACGTCAATGACGCCGCGTCGGGATCGCCGGCCAGCGCTTCCGGGAACGTGCTCGGCCTGGAGATGGTCCGAGAGGTCCACCTGGTGACGAATCCCTACAGCGCCGTGTACGGCCGGACGGCGGGCGGCGTGTTCACCGCAGTATCGAGATCCGGCGGTCCGCAGTTCCACGGCAGCGCCTACGAGTACCTCCGCAACAACGCGCTGGACGCGCGAAATTATTTCGATTCCCCGGCTGCGGGGGCGCCGCCCCTGCGTCGCAATCACTTCGGGGCGCTCGCTGGCGGCCCGATCGTCCCGGAGCGAGCGTTCTTCCTCGCAAACTACGAGGGCTTGAGGGAACGCCGGTCGCGAACCGCGCGCCCCGCAGTGCCCACCGCCGAGGCGAGGCTGGGAAATCTGCCCGGCGCCACCATCTCCGTGGCCCCTGAGGTGCGGCCCTACCTGGATCTGTATCCGCTGCCCAACGGACGCGACTTCGGCGACGGAACCGCGGCCTCGGTCCGGCAGGTGGGGGACCGCACGGACGAGTCGTACGTCTCCGGAAAGACGGATCTTGTCCTCAGCCCGGCGACTCAGTGGTCCGGTCGCTACACGTTCGACGAGGCGACGAGCAGCACGCCCGGGTCAATGGGCCTGTGGGACTTCGTGCTCGATTCGACCGATCACTTCCTTCACACGCAGCTCAAGCACGTCCATTCGGCCCAGACGCTTTCCACCTGGCGCGCCGCATTCAGCCGCGTCCACAACTTCCAGTACAGCAACACCAACGTGCCCGGGAACCTCTCCTTCGTGCAGGGGCTTCCTATGGGCAGCATCACGGTCAACGGCCTCTCCCACATGGGAGGGCCCGCAGCCCGGGCCCTCCCGAAGCGGTTCATCCTCGAGAGCTACCAGTTCGGCGCCTCCGTGGTGCGCACCTCCGGAAGATCCACGCTCCGATACGGAGGGGGCTACGACAGGGTGCGCTTCAACCAGCGGTCCGACCTCAGCGCGGTAGGCTCCTACACGTTCGACTCGCTGGCACTGCTGTTGCAAGCCCGGCCTCGAATCGCCGAGGTGATGCAGCCGGGGTCCGACACGATTCGGGGCTGGCGCTACAACCAGTTCTCTGCATTTCTGCAGAACGACTTCCGGATCAGCGACCGGCTGGACCTGAGCCTGGGCGTGCGCTACGAGGCAGTGTCCGCTCCGACCGAGGTCAACGGCAAGATCGCAGTGCTCCGGGACTTCGTGAACGATCCGCAGACCACGGTTGGCGGGCCGATCTGGAGGAACCCTTCCAAGGACAACTTCGCGCCGCGCGCGTCCATCGCCTGGGACCCGGTCGGCGACTCGCGGACGGTGCTGCGGGCCGGGGCCGGGATCTTCTTCGACTTGCTCGGCAGCCGCGAGCTCACGATCGCCGGCGTTCGCACGCCGCCGCTGTTCAATCGCATCCTCGTGTTCGGCCGCCCGGGCTTCCCGGACATCCTGCAGGCTGCCCAAGGGCGCCGCCCGTCGACTTCGATGGACGGGATCGACTACAACCTCAACCAGCCATACGTCGCTCGCTGGCAGGTCAACCTCGAGCGGGAGATCGCCCGCGACACGATGTTGCGGCTGGGTTACAGCGGCGCACGGGGCATCCACCTGATGGGCCAGCTGATCAGCGTCAATTCCCCGATCCCCGAGCGGCAGAGCGACGGGCGCCTGTACTTCCCGGCAGGCAGCCCCTACGTCAATCCTGCGTTCTCCCGCATCGGCATGAGGCGATCGCAGTTCAATTCGTTCTTCCATGGCCTGACGCTGAGCGTTCAGAGCCGTCTGGGCGACCGCCTCTCGTTCCGGGGCAAGTACACCTGGAGCCGGTCCATCGACGAGGCGTCCAGCCAGACGTTCAACGACTTCGTCGCCAGCGACCAGGTGCCCACGGTCTGGAACTACAGGGCCAACCGCGGGCTGTCGGACTTTGACCAGGATCACGTGCTCGCGGGAAGCTTATCCTGGTCCATCTGGGAGGGGGAGGGTGCAGCGGTCGGCCGCGTTCTCGGCGGATGGGAACTCCACTCCTTGATCCAAGCCCTGGCCGGCACGCCGTTCGCGCCCCGCGTCGGGTTCGACCGCGCCCGTCTCCGGCCCGGCTTCGGCGACGTGGGCCAGAGGCCGGATCTGGCGAGCGGACGAGCAGCGGGCGACATCGTTCTCGGTGATCCCGCCCGCTATTTCGATCCGAATGCATTCACGCTGCCCGAGGCTGGCTTCCTGGGCAACCTTGGACGCGGCACGTTGCGGGGCCCGGGTATCTTCATGTGGAACCTGGCCCTCCACAAGACGCTGTTCCGGACCGAGCGGCAGAGCCTCCAGTTCCGGGGCGAGGCGTTCAACGTGACGAACCATCCCAACTTCCAGGTACCCGTCGGGCGGGCTCTCTTCTCGGCCAGCGGAAGCCGTATCGGGAGCGCCGGGCGCATCACCTCGACCAGCACGACTTCACGCCAAGTCCAGCTCGCTTTGCGCTGGGAATTCTGAGGGTGCGAGCGGGTCACGGCGCGGGCCGGACGGTACGCCCACTGAAGCGAGACTGCCCCCGCCGGGCCACCCGAGATCAAGTGCGGTTGCGGTCCCGATCAGATCCAAGACGCTCGTAAGAGGCTTGTTCGCATCCAGTTACGCATTCGGTCCGGGACACCTTCGATGCCGAGGCGGGAGCCCGGCTGACTGTTAGACTGGACGGGATGTTGCAAGCGATCGCCCGTGACCGGGACGTCTATGATGCCGTGATCGTCGGCTCCGGGGCGACTGGCGGCGTGGCGGCCTGGCTGCTTGCCGAGGCGGGGCTCCGCATCTGCGTGCTGGAAGCCGGGCCGAAAATCACGGACTCGGACTTCACCGAGCACGTCATGCCTTACGACCTCAAGTACCGGGGGAACTCGTCGCCGTTTGTCGGCGGGATCCCGAAGTCGCCGGTGCTGATGCGGAACCGACCCATCCAGGGGCTTGTCTACGCTTGCCGGGAATCTAACCACGAGTGGTTCGTGGACGACATTAAGAATCCCTACCAGACGCCCGAGGGGCAGCCCTTCCATTGGATCCGCATGCGCGTGCTGGGGGGGCGCTCGCTGTCATGGGGCCGCCAGTCTTACCGGATGGGCGACATTGACTTCCATTGCGCCGACCGGGACGGATACGGCGAGAACTGGGGCATCGACTACAAGGACCTTGTCCCGTACTACGAGCGAGTCGAGCGCTATATCGGAATCTCCGGGCTCGAGGAGGGCCTGGAGCAGTTGCCGGACAGCGTCTTCATGCCAGCGATGCCCTTCAACTGCGGGGAGGTGATGTTCCGCAACCGGTTGAAGGCGCGGATGGGACGGGTGGCGACGATCGGGCGCAGCGCGATCATCACCAAGCCGCACAACGGGCGCCAGGCGTGCCATTACTGCGGCCCGTGCGAGCAGGGCTGCATCACGCATTCGTACTACAACAGCCCGACCACCACGCTCAAGGCGGCGCTGGAGACCGGCAACTGCGATCTGGTCGTCGATGCGGTGGCGAGCCATCTGACACGGGACCCGAGGACGGGCCGGGCGGCGGGCGTGGCCTACATCGACCGGAACACGCGGGCTCCGAGGGAGGTTCGCGGCAAGGTGGTCGTGCTGTGCGCCTCCACGCTGGAATCGACGCGCCTGCTGATGCATTCCGGCGACCACGGGCTCGACTTCAACTCCAGCGGCGTGCTCGGCCGTTACCTGATGGACCACATCTACCGCGGCGGGGCCGCCGGGCGGCTGCCCGACATGCCGGCGAAGCCATGGGCGGGCATGCCTCGCCGGCCCAATGGAATGTACATCCCGCGCTTCGTGAACATCGACCGCCCGCACACTGACGGAATGATCCGCGGCTACGGGTACCAGGGCGGGTCCGGGCCTTCCTTCAACCTGTCGGCCAAGGGGTTCGGCGCTGGATTCAAGCGCGCCGTTCACGAGCAGGCTGTTTGGGGCACGGGCTTCGGGGCCTGGTGCGAGTGCCTGCCCCAGTACGACAACCATGTGGCCCTGAACCGGGACCGTCGCGATGCATGGGGCATTCCGACGCTCGATATCAACTTCGACTGGTCCGACAATGACAAGGCCCTGTGGCACCATGCCCGCAACCAAGCGGCGGAGATGCTCGAGGCAACGGGCCACAAGAACGTGCGTCTGACCGGCTCGCAGTCCGTCGGCGGCTTCTGCATTCACGAGGTCGGCACGGCTCGCATGGGAGCGAACCCGAAGAAGTCCGTGCTGAACACCTGGGCGCAGACGAACGACGTGGACAACGTCTTCGTGACGGACGGGGCCGCTTGGGCGTCGATCGGCTGCCAGAACCCAACGCTGACGATGATGGCGATTACGGCAAGGGCCAGTGACTACATCGTCGAGCAGGGCCGAAAGTCACGCTGGGGCTAGTTCAGTTCCCGGCTCCGGGGGCGGCCTCGGCCGGGCTGCCGTCCCGCAAGCGGGGCAGCATGCCATAGAGGCTCTCCCACGTGTAGATGCCGGTCGAATGGCCGTCGCTCCAGAAGATCTGGATGGCGTAGCGGCCGACAGGCTCGATCTTTGTCGGGTACACAAGGATCGGAAGGACGCTCTCGGTCACGATGCGCTTTCCCGTGAGCTCGTCGACACACGTCGCGCAAGGGCACTGGCCTCGCAGGAAACGGGCCGGGTATACAGCCTCCTCCCCTGAGTTCCACCGAATCGAGACATCGTGCGCGCCGTGTCTCCTGATTTCGGTCGGCCGCGGATGGTCGAATCCCGCCATGGCTTCCTAATTGCAGTGTATCGGCAGCCTTGGCGGTCCAAGCCGAGTCCGGGCCATCAGTAGTTCTTGAACGGGCCGCGCGGCTCGGCATCGGCCATGGCCCTGCTCCAGCTCTCGTAGGATCCCTGCATGCGCTTCAGGACGTCTGGCAGCTCTGTGGTCAGGTCGTGCTGCTCACCGAGGTCTTCTGACAAGTCGAACAGTCCGCCTCCCCTGCGGGACGCAACGAGTTTCCACTTGCCGACCCGGGCACCGTACTCGCCTTGCCGCTCCCAGAACATCGATTCACGCCTTGAGGTCTCGGTCCCTTGCAGGACGGGAAGCATGTCGAAGCCGTCGAGCTCGACATCTTCGGGCAAGCTCGCCCCGGCCGCTGCCACCAGCGTGGGAAAGACCTCGAGGGCGCTGAGGAATTCGTCGCTGACCGTGCCCGGGGCGACCTGCGCAGGCCAGCGGATCAGGAACGGCACCCGGACTCCCCCTTCGAACATCCGTCCCTTGCTGCCCCGGAGCGGGCCCGCGTCGCCCCCTCCTCCGGGACCGTTGTCCGAGACGAAAATCACGATGGTGTCCTCCCGCAGGCCGTGGGCGTCGAGGCGGTCGAGGACGTTGCCGATCGACTCGTCCATGCAGGTAACCGCGGCCATGAACTTGTGCCGGCGCTCGGCTTGGAGTCCGTCGGGGGAAGGGTAGCGGTCCAGGCATCTTCCGGGAGCCTGGACGAAGCCGCGAATGCCCCGGCTGAGGCTGGAAGCTCCGTGCGGCGCGTTGTAGGAGAGGTAAACGAAGAACGGGCCGTCCCGGTGCTCGTCGATGAACCGGAGAGTCTCGCGCTCGAACAGGTCCGTGGTGTACTGGCCCTTGTCTTTCTTGGTCGGGCGATTGCCGCGGTACATCGAGGGCACGCCGTATCGCTCGTGCGTCCAGTAGTCGATGCCGGTGTTCACGAACCCGTAGAAGTCCCTGAAGCCCCGCTGAAGCGGAAGGTAGCGGTTCAGGGATCCCAGGTCCCACTTGCCGAACATTCCGGTCGCGTAGCCGGCCTCGGACAGGACCTGCGACAGCAGCACCTCCCGGGTGTCCATTCCCAGGATGCGCTCGGGACTGATCTCGTACTCGTACGCCGGATACTGGTATCCGTCGTTCACCCGGTCATTGCGGAAATTGTCGTAGGTGCCGTTGCGTTGCGGATACCTGCCGGTCAACAGAGCCCCCCGCGACGGCGTGCAGACCGGGAACGCCGAGTAGTAGCTCGTGAGCCGGGCTCCGTCCGATGCCATCTGGTCGAGCCGAGGCGTCAGGATGTCCGAACTGCCCATCGATCCGAGATCCATGTACCCTTGGTCGTCGGAAACGATCAAGAGGATGTTCGGCGGACGGGCCGCCAGGGCTCCCGTGATGGCGAGGAACAGGGCGATCGCGCTGAGTCTCATCCGGGCCATTTTGCCACGCTGAGGGAGGCCCGGCGCATGGGTCGGCCGAGCCCGCAGCGGCCGGGCCTGATCGATTGGTCTCCACCGGCGCACGGGCCCGGGCTGGACATCGTCCCGGCGCGAATGCCCCGCAGTTCGAAGCGGGGCGCGCGTGGCGCCTTTGCTGGGATCAGCCCGCAGCCGACCGCGCCGGGGTCGCTCAACTCCGCTGTCTCCCGAAATAGCGCCGAGCCTCTTCCATGACATGTGGAGACAGCCAGAGGCTCGAGACCATGGTCGGAATCGCCATGAAGCCGTACATGCCGTCGATGAAGTCGATAACGGCGCTCAGGGACGTCACAGCACCAATCGTGATGGCCGCCACGTAAATGTACTTGTAGGCGCCTTGCCGCTGGGCCCCGACGAGGAATCCAAGGGATTTCTCGCCGTAGTATCCGCAGGTGAGGATCGTGGTGATCGAGAAGAACGTTACGCAGAGAACCAGAATGTACGTGCCAATGCCCGGTAGGGCCTGCTCGAACGCCGCCGCGGTCACAGTCACGCCGCTCTTCGCCGTGTCTGTCCAAGTCCCGGTACACAGGATGATCAGAGCCGTGCAGCTGCAGACCAGTAGCGTGTCGATGATCGGGCCGAGCATCGCCACTAGGCCCTCCCGCACCGGCTCGTTGGTCTTGGCCGCCCCGTGCGCCAGCGCCTCCGAGCCGATGCCGGCTTCGTTCGAGAACGCGGCGCGCCTGACGCCGGTGACGATCACGGTCCAGAGAGCTCCGCCGGCGACGGCCTCTCCTGTGAACGCGTCGCTCAGTATCAGCGAGACCATCGCCGGGACTTGATCGAGGTTGATCGCGAGGATCGCGAGGCCCGAAACCACGTACAGGACGACCATTGCCGGGACGAGTTGCGACGCCACGCGGCCGATCCGCTGGATTCCGCCGATCAGGACCCAACCCGCGATGGCGGCAGTCGTGAGGCCGACGACGAGGTTGAATCCGCCGGGCCGGGACGGATCCGCAATCAATCCTGACGGTATGGCCAGGGTGTCGCGCAGGATCTGCGTCAGCTGGTTCGCCTGGAACATCGGCAACGTGCCGAAGAGCGAGCAGACCGAGAAGAACACGGCCATGGGCTTCCATTGGTGTCCGAGTCCCTGGACGATGGCGTACATCGGCCCGCCTTGGATCACTCCGCGGCTGTCCGGCCCGCGGAACTGGATCGCGATGCTGCACGTGAAGAACTTGGTCGCGATTCCTACGAAGGCGCAAACCCACATCCAGAAGATCGTTCCCGGACCGCCGGTCTGTATCGCCAGTGCCACGCCGGCGATATTGCCCATTCCGATGGTGCCGGCAAGAGCGCTGGACAGCGCCTGGAAATGAGAGACATGACCGGTGTCGCCCGGATTGTCGTACCTGCCCGAGAGAATCCGGATCGCATGCATGAGATGCCGGAACGGGAGCAGCCTCGAATACAGGAAGAAGTAGCAGCCCCCTCCAAGGAGCAGGGCCAAGAGCCATGGCCCCCATGCGAACGCCGCGAACTCGCTCATGACCCCAGCGATTGCGTGCATCGTTCAAGTATGTAGAAACCCGGCGGCGAAGAGTAAGGCGACGCGAGTGGCCGCCGTGCTTGACGGGTCCCGGCAAGGGCGATCGTGCGCGGCTGATTCCGGCTCGCGAACCCAGGCGCAGGTCCGTGCCGGTGACCCGGCCCGTCAGGGATTCTCCGGGTGGACCCCGTTTCCGGCGACCGAGGCGTTGCCTTCCGGCAAGATGGGACCGATTTCACGTGGCACCAGGTGCTCCTTGCGATTTGGTCCTTCGGTTCTGTGCGTTGGAATCAGGCCGGGAATCCTCGCCTGGCCCGATCGCAGAGACGCCTGAGGCGATGCAGGAATCCGAGATGCCGACTCGATGCTGACGCTGTTCTAATGTAAGCATAGTAAATAGTGGTACTGATTTACTTGCCTTAATAAGTGACAGGTGCTACCCTGTTGATTCGTTGCACTCATTGAGAAGGGAGAAATGAAAATGAGTAATAACATGATTTGGGCATCGGTTGCAGTTGGCGCTATCGCGCTGGCGATCGCATCAGTACGGACTCCCGCACAAGTTGCGGGTGGATCTGCGGACTGGGACATGATCTCCGAGCGCGTGGCGGGCACCGGCGGCAGTGCCGGGGGTGGACAGTCGTTCTCGAGCGGACTGACGGGATCCCCGGTAGTCGGCAATGTCTACCTGTTCAACAGACGCACCGGCAAGGTATACCGGGTCTTCCATGACTGCGGTGACGATGGCGCGAACGGCTGCATCACCCCGCTATCCGTAGTGAACGAGAACGTGTATGCGCAAGACACGCCGACGCCCACGGTGGATGGCCGGTCCGCATTCCGCTAGGCCGCGGGATGCCAAGGGGCCTGAGGGAGTGCGGGCCATGCCCTTTGGGTTGAATCGCCGGACTATGGAACCCCTAGCCGGGTGCGATCGTGGCGGTCGCGCAGAGGCAGTACGGGCCGTCAAGTGTGCGAATTCACGAGTCCGCGCACTTCATTGCGGGTCCCTCTACAGCCGGGTCGACGATCCCAGCTGCCAAGTTCATCGACCGGAGGGGCTCTAGTTGGCCCACTCGGCCAGCATCTTCTCCACCTCTGCCTTGTCGTACCGCCCCCATGGCGCGAAGTCCTGGTTCGCCATCATGTCCTGCATGGAGAGCGGTCCGGATTCGATTCCATCCTCGGGCACGGTCGCCCCCGCAATCCATGCGATAGCGTTGAGGACGAGCTTCCGGTATCCGGGGTGCGCCCAGTTCCAGTGATTGTGGCCGCCTGTGAACCCGAAGCCCCTGCCCCTGTTGGGCCTTTCGCTCGCCCACATCAGCGTCTGGATGTCACCTCTCCGCACCGCCGCGCGCGCATAGGGGTTGCCTGACGCCGGCCCGTCCGGCCTGCTCATGGACTCCTTGGGCGGCACAGCTTGGAGGATGGGCGTCACGCCCTGCATGCCAGGGCGGAATCGCATGTTGAAGTACCACTCGTCATTGACCTCGAACGGGCCGACTCCGTTCGTGATTGGGTGCCCGGGCTGAAGGCGAACGCTCTTGGGGGTCCAGTGGGGGTTGACCGACCACCATCGTTCGAAGTAGCCGCCGATCCAGTCGAGGAACTTCGAGCCCGGCTCGCCCTCCGGCACCTCCACCGCAAAGTGGATCGCGCCGATCCCCGCGCGGCGCGCCGCCAGGGAATCGATCTGCCGCATCGCCGCCAGCCATGGATGCCGCATCCCGCCGTCGCTGTACAGCACTACGGCGTCCGCGTTGTCTAGGGCCGTCGGATCCTCAGGGTGGCCGTCAAGGTACGCCACGGAATGGATTTCCGGGAACCCTTGGCGCAGGGACTTCATCAGCAGCTTGATCCCGGCCGAGTGCTCGTGGGCTCCGAAGCCGTGGCTCTTGGGACCCCCGATGAACACCACTTTCTTGCGATCCGCCATTTCCAGGCGCTTCAGCTGGATGTTGCGGAACTTGACCGTCATCGGCGGCCCGCGGTGAACCTGCAAGCCGACCAGTCCCGAGACCGGCGCGTTCGGATCGTTGTCGATGACGTCGGCCATCACGTGCCCGTTGATCTTGTGGATGTAGTGGTTGCCGCGAGCAATGACGTGGAAGCGGTTCCATCCGTTTGACTTGATGCGCTCCTGCAGCTCGGCCGGATCGCCGACGCTGCCGGTCACGGCTGGCTTGCCGTCGGCGCCGATCTCGACTTTCTGTCCGCGCCTTGCCAGGATCCTCCTGGAACGCTCTCCGTACAGCCCGCCGGTGTGGCGCTCGCCAGCCTCGAAGTCGGCTTGAAGGCCGCCCATGACGTGCTGTCCCCACTCGGCCGGCTTCTCGAAGCTGCGGTACTGGACGCCAGAGTTACCGCCGTCGATCATGTACTCGAACCTGAGCTCGAAGTTGTCGACCGTTCCCTGCCGCCAGACGAGGAACGAGTTGTGCGGGATCGGGTCGTCGGCGCTGGTGCGGCCCACGATGGCGCCGTCTTCGACGCTCCACAGCTTGGGATCGCCCTCCCACCCCTTGAGAGACACACCGTCGAAGATCGGGACGAACCTGCCGGCGGGCGGAGCGGCTGCCAGTGCCGACGCCACGATGAGTGCCGCAACCGAGGCGGCGGTTTCTGTACGGGAGGGTGTCATAGTCCGTTGGGTCCCTGCGAGTCCCGGCAGGGAATGCACGTATGATAGCTTGCCGACCCCGCCTCCGAGCGGGCCCGAGGGTGCCCCGCCGGCTATTGCAGCCGCAGTTCCGCTCCGACCTCCGGGATCAGCGGGAGTTCCGCTGCCGGCGGCTGCATGTGCGGCAGGGAGAACCAGAAGGTGGATCCCTTCCCGACCTCGCTCTCGACCCAGACCTCTCCGTAGTGAGCCTGCACCAAGTGCTTGACAATGGCGAGGCCCAGCCCCGTGCCGCCCAGCTCGCGGGAGCGGGCCTTGTCCACGCGGTAGAACCGCTCGAACAGCCTCGAGATATGCTCTTCTGCGATGCCGATTCCCGTATCGCGCACGAAGACATCCAGGCCGCGAGGGCTCTCTTGCATGCCCACGGTAACTTGGCCTCCCTCGGGCGTGTACTTGGCCGCGTTGTCGAGCAGATTGCCCATGATCTGCTGCACGGCGCCCGCGTCGCACTCGACCATCGTGTCCTCGGGCAGGGGCTGGATCGTCAGCTTCAGCGACTTGCGGTCGAAGACCGGGCGCATGCCGTCCGTGACGGCCCGCAGCAACTGGGCTGGCGACTGGCTGCGGTATTCGAATTCGCGGGCCTTGACCTCGATCTGTGACAGCGTCATCAGGTCGGACGTGAGCTGCGCCAGCCGCTGGGCGTTCTGCCAGAGGATCTTGACGAAGCGCTGGTTGTTCTCCTTGTCGTGGATCGCACCGTCCATGAGGGTTTCAGCGTAGCCCGCGATCGAGGCCAGGGGTGTCCGCAACTCGTGCGAGACGTTGATGACAAAGTCGCGGCGCATGCGGTCCACCCGCTCCAGCTCCGTGATGTCGTGGAAGACTGCGGCGACAGCCTTGATATTGCCCTTGCGGCTCATGATCGGCGCGCAGGACACCCTCCAGGAGCGCTGGCTGGGCTCGAGACCCGGCAGGTCCGTGGAATACGACTTCTCGTTCTCGATGGCGTAGTCGAAGATCTCCCTGATCCGCCCGTTCTTCCAATCGGCGATCGAGGCGTTGATCTGCAGGTTCTCGTGGGGGAACATCTGCTGGATCGCGGGGTTGTAGAGCACGACCCGTCCCTGTCGGTCCACGACGAGGATCCCCTCGCCGATCCCGTTCACCGCGGCCGCGAACCGGGACCGCTCCTCCTGGACCTGATTGAAGCTCTCCCGCAGCTTGCCGGCAGTCGTCTCCAAGCTCGCCCGCAGGTCGTTCAGCTCCGTCAGGTCGCCTCGCTTCCTCGCGGAGTGACCGACTTCGAAGTTTCCCTGCGCGATCGAGGTCGATAGCGAAATGATGTCGGAGAGCTGACGGGAGATGCGACGCGCCGACCACGCAGTGGCCAGAATGAGCGGCGCGACGATCAACAGGACCACCGTCGTGGTCCTGTTCCTGCTGTCCTTGGCAAGAGCGTTGACCTCCTCCAGCGGAAGGGCCAGGCGGACGGCCCCGCCGCCGGCCATTGGCACCGCGACGTACAGGAAGTCCGCGCCGACGGTGCTGCTGAACCGGCGGCTCACGGCGGTCGTTCCCCGCAGGGCCTCCGCGAATTCCGGCCGGTCCGCATGGTTTTCCATACTGGCTGGAGTGGCCTCCGAGTCTGCCAGCACCATCCCTGTTGCGTCGATGACAGTCACGCGGGCGCTGCTGCGCTCGGCAAGGTCCAGCGCAATCCGCTGGTAGTCCGGGATCTGCTTGTCCTGCAGGCTCGTTTCAACCAGTTGAGCCTTCTCGAAGAGGCTCTGTTCCAGTCCGCTCTCGAGATTGGCGACCGTGACCCTGGTAACCAGGAAGAGAACCGCGGTGGCGGTGAGCGCAAGCGGCAGGATCGTCAGCAGGGCGAGCTTGAACAGGATTCGCGCAGTCATGCCGGAATGTCGAAGCGGTACCCGAATCCGCGAACGGTGTGCAGCCACTGGGGATGCTTGGGATCCTTCTCGATCTGCTCCCGCAATCGGCGGATGTGCACGTCAATGTTGCGAACGGTGACGTGCGTCCCGTCGGTCCAGATCTTCCCGATCAGCTGCTGGCGAGTGTAGGCCTTGCCGGGATTGTCGGCGAGGAACTCGAGCAAGGCGAACTCCGTGGCGGTGAGCGTCAGCGGACTCCCCTCCAGGCTCGCGCGCCTCGCGTCGAAGTCGATCACGAGACCCTGGGTGGACAGCACCTTGCGGGACGGGCTCTGCCTCTGGCGCCGCAGGTTGGCCTTGATGCGCGCAGTGAGCTCGCGCGGGCTGAACGGCTTGGTGATGTAGTCGTCCCCGCCAATCTCCAGGCCCACCACTCGGTCCGTCTCTTGGCTGCGGGCAGTGAGGAACAGGACCGGCACGCGCGACGTAGGGGAGTGCGCGCGGATCTCCCGGCAGAATTCGAACCCGTCACCGTCGGGTAGCATCACGTCCAGGAGGATCAGGTCCGGCCGCACCTTCTCGATCTCCTGCAACGCGCCCCCGACACGATTGAGGGTAACGACGCGATAGCCGCTCTTTCCGAGGTTGTATTCCAGGAGGGTGCAAAGATCCTGATCGTCCTCAATCACGACGATCGTCTGCTGCATGCTCGTAGCCAGTCGCTGATTATACCTTCACTCAAGGACTCCAGGCGGCGGCGCAACGGCCCGCGACGAGGCGTCTTGCGAGGGCGCCCGCACGGCTGGTGGCTCGGGATGCCGGCCGCGCTACGATAGAGCGACACGGCGCGAGACCGAGCATGAGACTTCAGGGAAAGGGCGCCATTGTGACCGGAGCCGGAAGCGGCATCGGGGAGGCAGTGGCGAGGTGTTTCGCGGAAGAGGGCGCTGACGTCGTTACGGTCGGCCGGACCCTGTCCAAGCTTGAGAGTGCGAAGGGCTTGGCTGGCGAGGCTACCGGGAGGCTCCATCCTTACGCGCTGGACGTGTCGGAGGCTGAGGCGGTTCGCGAGATGGTCGCATGGGCCGAGTCCCGGATCGGGCAAGTTGACATTCTCGTCAATAACGCCGGCACGAACATCCCGAACCGGGCGTTGTCCCAGCTGACGTGCGAGGACTTCGATAGGGTCGTCCAGGTAAACCTCAACGGGGCCTTCTACCTGATGCACGAAGTCCTTCCGGGCATGCGCGCCCGTGGAGACGGCGTGATCATCACCGTATCGTCGGTCGCTGGCGTCCGAACCTCCGTGCTTGGCGGTGCCAGCTACAGCGCGAGCAAGCACGGCGTCCGCTCCCTGAGCCTAGGGGCGCACCTCGAGGACGGGCCGCTTGGTATCCGGACGTGCGTGATCTGCCCCGGCGAGGTGAACACCCCGATCCTGGACCGCAGGCCTGTCGTGCCTTCCGACGAGAAGCGCGCGGCAATGCTGCAGCCGGAGGATGTCGCCGAGGCGGCGCTTCTGGTGGCCACGCTCCATCCCAGAGCGTGCATCCCGGAGATGGTGATCACTCCCACCAACCAAGCCTACGCTTGAGACGCGAGCCGGCTAGCCGGCCGAGGAGCCTGCAGTCAGCGAATTGGGCTCTTAATCCCCCAGCATGAGCTTGCTGGGCTTGAACCGGACGGTCTTGCCGGGGGGAATCCGGACCTCCTCGCCGGTCCTGGGATTCCGTCCGAGGCCCGTCTTGCGGGGCCGGACCTCGAAGACGCCGAACCCTCGCAGCTCGATCCGCTCTCCCTGCAGCATCGCACCCTTCAGCATTCCGAGAATCGTGTCCACTGCGATTTCCGACTGGTACCTGCCCAGGCCGGTGGCTGCGATCACTGAGTTCACGAGGTCGGATTTGATCATGGGCGTATGGGAAAGCGGAATCGGCAGTGCCTGGATGTTCCTAGTGTAACTGTCGCTAGCTTGCGATCAAGCTTGTCGCGCTTGTTTCAGCGGTCCGGATCGCCCGTGGTGCTTGCGCGACAGAACCGGATGAACTTGCCTCATATGGTACGATTAGTTCGCTTGTAGAGAGCGGGCCGCTTGCGCGCTAGGCGCAGGCTGCTGCACAGGCGCGTCTGACGGATCGGGTAGACACTGGAGCTTGCATGCCGCGTGGCGAGCGGGTGCCGGGCAGTTCGCGTCGCGTTCCCGGGCCTGGCTGCAAGCAGGGGGGATAGTATTTTCCGAAAGCGTTACCGTCCGATTCGTCGGGCACGACGACAGAATGTCAACGAGACCATCCGCGCCCGCGAGGTTCGGGTGGTTTTCCCGGATGGCCGCACGCAGGTCATGCCGACCACGGAGGGGATTCGCCAGGCGAAGGCCATTGGCTTGGACCTAGTGCTGGTGTCCCCCACGGCCCAGCCTCCGGTCGCCAAGGTCATCGACTACGGCGAGTACTCCTACATCGAGAAGAAGAAGAAGAACGAGGCCAAGAAGAAGCAGCATCGCATCGAGGTCAAGGAGGTCAAGTTCCGCCCGAACACGGACCAGCACGACTACGAGTTCAAGAAGAACCATGCGCTGCGCTTCCTGCAGGACGGCAACAAGGTCAAGGCGACCGTCTTCTTCCGGGGCAGGGAAATCACCCACGCCAACATCGGCGAGCGGATTCTCCGTGAGTTGGCTGACGACGTTTCCGAACTGGGCAATCCGGAGACCCAGCCGCGCATCGAAGGCCGGACGATGAGCATGATGATCGGCCCGAGAAAGACGCCCCGGCCGCCGAAGAAGCAAATGGAGCAGCCGGGCTCGGTGGAGCCAGCGGCACAGCCGTCCCCTCCGGCCTAGCCAGCGCGTCGCCGGTCCACCCGCATGGGGCTGTCTCGCCTTCTTGCCGCGTGCGGATGGGCTTGGCTTCTCACTGTCCCGTCGTTGCACGCAGGCCCTGCCGGGCAGGAACGCATCCGCCTTATAGTGCGCGGAGACGACTTCGGCTACACCCACGCGTCGAACGAGGCCATGCGAATGGCCTTCGAGGACGGGATCATGACATCCGCGAGCCTGCTGGTGCCCGGTCCGTGGTTTGCCGAGACGGCGGCGCTGGCCACGGGCCGGGCCGACTGGAGCCTCGGTGTCCACCTGACAATCACCAGCGAGTGGGATCGCCTCCGGTGGGGGCCTGTGTCCGCAGCCGCGGCGGTTCCCAGCCTGCTCGCGCCGGACGGCCGCTTCTGGGCCTCGGGCTACTATCGTCCGAGGCCTGACAATTCCGCTGCGAGCCGCGCTGGGTGGGCTCCGCGTCCGCCGGAACCTGCCGAGGTCGAGACGGAGTTCCGTTCACAGATCGAGCACGCGCTACGGATGGGATTGCGTCTGGACTACATCGACTGCCACATGGGCTTCGCCTGCCGGGAGGAACTGCTTCCGATCACCCTGCGCCTTGCCGACGAGCACTGCCTCGCCGTTTCGAGCGCCGGGCTGTACGGCGATCAACGGTTCGCACCGGAGTATCCGGAGGACAACAGCGACGCGGGAGTGAAGGCGGCGCTGCTGGCAGCGCTGGAAGGCCTGCAACCGGGCCTCCACCTGTATGTGGGGCATCCAGCCGTGCGGTCGCCGGAGCTTCTTGCCGTCGACAGCGTACGGGGCGATTACTGGTACCGGAGACGGGGAGCCGTGCTCAACGCGTGGACGGACCCGGACGTCCGGGCCCTGATCGAGGCTCGCGACGTGGAACTGGTGTCCATGCGGGAATTCGTCCCGGAGGATTGCGGGCCCCGCTAACCGGTTTCGGCGGGTGGCTCGCCTGTCACGATAGCCCTCGCTTCAACGCGCGGGCCTGACCGCGCGGTTGCGAAGACCGTAGCTCCCGGCTCGACTCCGACAAGGCCCGTCAAGGGAAGCGTTCCGTCCGCGAGTGTCCTTGCGCCGCGGAGGGGCCTGCCGTCCTCCCGCGAGAGCAGGACATCGGCGTCCGGGAGGAGCTTGGTCGCCGGCAGCGAGCAAGAAGGAATCCGTCCTGTGCGGGAAGCGCGCTCTTGCACGGAGCCGCCGCCGCGAGGCTGCTCTGTCGGAGGGTCAACGAGGTTCCGGACGCGCAGGCCGATGGTCGGATCCTCGCCTCGCGGATCGAACTCCATCTCGAGGAAGTTCCAGTAGAACGGGCCATCGACCTTGCGCAGGTCCGGCGTGTCGTACTGCTGGTGGTAGAGGGCCTTGACCGCCACATCCCTGCCGTCGAAGTCCTTCATCAACGGCCCGAATCCCTCCTTGACGCCGCGCCCCCCGCTGCGGCCGATCGGCCCGAACGAGCACTCGAAGACGCGCTGGTCCCGGTTTTGCAGGATCATTCCGACGTGCACGTCCCCGTAGACCGTCGTCACCCCGCTGCGCGAGCCGAGCACTTCCAGGACGCGGTCGGCACCCGCCGCTACCCAGCCGGCGTAGTCGGCTGCGACCCGGTCACGCTCGCCAAGGACGGTCTTGGCGTCCGGCCTTCGGCCGTCACCGGTCCAGATCGTGTGGATGCCGTTGATCCCGGTGAGGCAGATCAGCGGCGAGGAGTCAGTGCGAATCGTTTCCTGCAGCCACGAGAACTGCTCCTCTCCGAGCAGGCTGCGCGTTACGTCCGTCCTGGAATACAGGCTTTCCTTGGCCCCCCAGCCCTGGTCGTCCCAGATGTTCGTGTCCTGGCTGGACCGCCAGAGCCTGGAGTCGACAATCAGCAGGCTGAAGTCGCCCTCCGGCATCTTCCAGCGCCGCCATTTCTTGGGGTTCGCCGTGCCGGAAGGCGCGTCGTCCCCGGTCACCAGGTGATGCACGATCTGGAAGTTGCGCCGCATGTAGTCTCGATCCTGGCCGAGGTTCGTTTCGGATCGAATCGCGATTTGTTCCGGACCCTTGACATCGTCCATTCCGTAGTCGTGGTCGCCGGGATTGATGGTGTTCCAGTGCCGCATCATCTGCCAGCGTGTCGTCGGCCCGCACAGGGTCGTGGTCACGATCTTGTAGGCATCGTCGGGAGACGGCGGATACAGCAGGAGTTCCATGTACCATACGTCGTCCTCCCACATCATGACCTGGAATCCGTATTCCTCCAGGTGGCGGTATGCGCCGGGCGTGGGTTGGTCGTGGACGAAGAATCCGCCTCCGCGTCCGGCGTCCGGCAGCTTCGGTCCCCCGCCGTGGATCGCGTGGCAGGACAGGCCGCACAGCTTGTACGGCGCTGTCAGCCTCGGAAGCCGGCCCACGTAGTCCCCGCTAGCGGGAACCTCGCCGACAAGGCCGGTGCCAATCCCCACACCGTCACTTCCGAGCCTGGGATCTCCGGTCACGTCCTGCCCGTCCTTCCAGACGGTGTAGTAGAGGTTCGTCTCGGCGGGGTTCCGCGGCAGCGTTGCGTCGATCACGGCCGTGTTGCGGCGGAAATCGTTGTTCACGATCGGTGCCTCGCCCGCCAAGGGCACGGATTCCCATCCCTCCGGCGGGTCCGGACTGTCCGAGACCCGTATGGCGGCTTTTTCGCCGTCGCTGCGGAACAGGCCCACGAAACGCACCTGCCAGCCGCTCTCCGTTTCGCGCAGCGTGTCACCCAGCGCGTAGCACGCGTGGCAGTCATTGGTCCGGGGCTCGAGCGGGGAGTTGCCGCCGGCGTCGATCGCGAACCTGCCGACCTCGAAGTCAACCAGCCCCCGGCCGGCGACGCCGACGAATCCTTGCAGGTGCTTTGCGCGGTCGATGTCCTCGACTGTGACCTCGGCCACCCGGCCCCTGCCCTCGATCTCAAGAGATGCTGTGACCCTGCCTGTGCCGCCCTCGGCGCCGGAGACCAGCACCGCGATCTGGAAGCTGTCCCCGGCGGACGGTGCAGGGACCCGTTCGATGCCGATGACGGTGTCGGACCCGTGCTCGCGAATGCCGAAATAGCCGTCGTCCGTCCAAGCCGCGATCCATGCCGCCTTGCCGTTCGGACCCGAAAAGCCGAAGGACTCGTACAAGGTGGCGGATCCGAACGCCAGTCCGAGCAGCCCGTAGCCCGGCTGGTACATGCGCCATTTCGGGTCGTCCGATTCCAGAGGCCCGTGGGCCGGCGCATGGACCCTTCCGGACATTTCCAGGCCGTAGTTGCCCTCCAGCTTCCAGTGCCTGTGCCAGATCAGGCCTGCAGGCAGTGTCGGGTCGTAGTCGACCGGCATGCTGTGACTTCCCAGCCGGTCGCCGTGGGTCTCGTAGTGATACGGGAAGCCGGTTCTCCTCGCACGGTCCCCGTAGCTGTGGATCCTTCGGCGGAGCGCCGATCCCTGGACCTTCCAATAGCCGGGGTTGAGCGATTCCCACTCGTCCCCGTGATAGAGGGAGTCGGGGCGCTCGAACCCGACCTCGCGAGCCTGCGCTGACCGTGCCGATGATGCGGCGACTGCGGTCGCCGCCGCTCTCAGGAAGGTTCTCCGATCCACCGTTGCGCTCATGGAGTCGGCATTCTAGCAGGACTAGGGCGACGCCATCCGGCGGACTGGCGGCTATATCTCCCTGCGGGCACGGGACTGATTGAACTTGCGATCCCAATCAGCTGTCTTCCCAAGCTGGCTCTGGCGGATTCCATCGCCGCCGACGGGGCCGTGCCTGCAGTAGCGTGGGCCGTCGGCGATCCCTGGTCTCCCGGGTTCTCAGCGAGAGCGCCGAGACCCGCAGCCCTCCACCAACCTTCGGAGCACCGTACGCGCGGCACCGGAAACGACGCGCATGAACGGCCGCGCCCGACACCGGGCGTCCACTAGACTGGATTTCTCATGGCACCTAGTGGATCGATCAGGTGGAGAACAGCGCGGCCAGCACCGTGCGGGCCGGCAGGTGAGCGCCGAGGGTCGCGCCTGTCGCGCCTGGCCCTGCGAGGTGCTGCGAGCGCCGGCTTGCTCGTCGTCGCCGGCTGCGGCGGGACGGCCAACAGCCCCGAGACCCGGCCGAACATCATTTGGATCCTGGCTGACGATCTCGGTTACGGCGACCTCGGCTCGTACGGCCAGGAGCAGATCCAGACCCCGCACCTCGACCGCATGGCGGATGAGGGTATGCGCTTCACCGAAGCGTACGCTGGCTTCACAGTCTGCGCTCCCTCCCGCAGCGTTCTGATGACCGGCCAGCATACCGGCCACACCAGAGTGAGGCGCAACGGATCTCCGGGACTGCTCGACGAGGATGTGACCGTGGCCGAACTGCTGCGGGATTCAGGCTATGCCACGGCCTTGGTCGGTAAATGGGGGCTGGGCATGGAGGACTCTCCGGGAGCGCCTTGGAAGCAGGGCTTCGATCATTTCTACGGGTACCTCAGCCAGCGCCATGCCCACAATTTCTATCCGGAATTCCTCATGCGCATGGGCGAGCGCGTTCCGTTGAGGAACGTCGTTGTGCCGGCGGATCGCCCCAATGCCCTCAGCGGGGTTGCGACCCAGCGCCTTGACTATTCCCACGACCTGCTCATGGACGATGCCCTGCAATGGATCGAGGGCAACGCAGGGTCGCCGTTCTTCCTGTATCTGGCGCTGACGATCCCGCATGCCAACAACGAGGCCGGCAGCCGGGATGGAGGAGGCAATCCGGGACTCGAGAACGTCGCGGCCGATATCGGAGAACACCGCGAGCGGATCGGCATGGAGGTGCCCGATGCCGGACCGTACGGAGACCAGGACTGGCCCGGCCCGCAAAAGGGAACGGCCGCCATGATCACCCGAATGGATGCCGGCATTGGCGAGCTCTTCGGACTGCTGGGCAGGCTGGGATTGGACGAGGGCACTGTGGTGTTCTTCAGCTCCGACAACGGTCCGCACGCCGAGGGCGGAAACGACCCGTTCTTCTTCGACTCCAACGGACCCTTGCAGGGCTACAAGAGGTCGCTGCACGACGGAGGCATCCGCGTCCCGATGATCGTTCGATGGCCGGGCCGGATCCCGCCCGGAACGGTGAGTGACTTGCCCTGGTACTTCGCGGATTTCCTGCCGACCGCGGCGGAGCTGGTCGGATTCGACCCGCCCGAGGGCATTGACGGTCAGAGTGTCCTGCCGGAACTGCTGGGCCGGGATCCGTCCATCGGGGACCGGTTCCTGTACTGGGGCGGCACCCCCGGGAATGCCGAAGCCGTGCGCTGGGGCCGGTGGAAGGCAGTTCGCGAGAGCCCGGACGCGCCGCTCGAGCTGTTCGATCTGGAGCTTGACATTGGCGAGGAGACGGACCGAGCTGCGGAGAACCCTCAGGTGGTCTCGGCAATCCTCGAATTCCTCGACGCCGCAGTCACTCCGCTGGAGCAGTGAGCGTGGCGGCCGCTCTCCCCACTGCAGCCCGCAATTGCCCTAGACAAGGCCGGGTCTCCTCGCAGCGGACCGAGGCGGCAGCGGTCCCCAGGGACTAGCTGCTACCGCGTGCGGCCTGCCCGGCTCCCGACGTGCATCTGTCCGCGTTTAGGGGGGGGCGCTCACGGAAAGCGGTCTCGGCATCGCTGCCTCGCTCTGGGTTCGCTACGGATCACGGAACGTGTAAAGGATGAGCAAAGGTGCGAAATTATTCCCGAATCCGCAGTTGAGTGAGAGGGAAAGCCTTGCGTACAATGACACCATCATGCAATTCAAGGCTCCCCTGCTCGCATTTGCATTGATTGCTGCGATCCTCGCGGCTCCTGCGGCGATTGCGGACGACGGCTTGGAGTTCTTCGAGTCGAGGATCCGGCCAGTCCTCGCCACGAAGTGCTACATGTGTCATTCCGCCGATGCCAAGACTCGGATGGGGGGCCTCACCTTGGATACCAAGGACGGTATCCGGGAGGGCGGGCAGCGCGGCCACGCCGTGGTTCCCAACGACATCGAGTCGAGCCTGATCATCGGCGCCCTTCGCTACGAGGGCGGCCTGAAGATGCCGCCGACTGGGAAGCTGAGCGAGGAAGTTGTCCAGGACTTCGAGAAGTGGGTCCGCATGGGAGCCCCGGACCCGCGCGAAACGGATGTCCAGGCCTCGCAGAGCACGATCGATCTGGACAAGGGCCGCGAGTACTGGGCGTTCCGCCCGCCCGCCCGCGTGCCGCCACCCGCGGTCCGCGAGAATTCCTGGCCCAGGGGCGCGATCGACCAGTTCGTTCTTACGGCACTGGAAGAGCGGGGCCTGCGACCCACCCGGGATGCGGCCAAGACGGACCTTCTCCGGCGCCTCACCTTCGACCTGACGGGACTGCCGCCCACTCCGGAGGATCTGAGTGCATTCCTTGAGGACCCGAACGACCGAGCTTACGCCGATGTCGTGGACAGACTGCTCGAGTCGGACCGCTTCGGCGAGCGATGGGGCAGGCACTGGCTGGACGTGGTGCGTTACGCCGACAGCGTGGGGCGCACCCGGAACCTGCCGTTCCCCGTCGCGTGGAAGTACCGGGACTACGTGATCCGGTCCTTCAACGAGGACAAGCCGTACGATCGGTTCGTGCGCGAGCAGGTGGCCGGGGACCTGCTTCCGTACGACAGCCGCCACGAGCGGGTTGAGAACCAGGTCGCGACGGGCTTCCTTGCGATGGGTGCGCACGACCTCAACGAGCCGGATCCCAAGCAGTTCGAAATGGACGTGGCGGACGAGATGATCAACGTGACATCCCGCTCCTTCCTGGCGCTCACCGTGGGCTGCGCCCGGTGCCACGACCACAAGTTCGATCCGATCCCGACCAAGGACTACTACGCCATGGCCGCGATCTTCCGCAGCTCCGATGTGCGTAGCGGTCTGCGTCGCAGGCCGCGCTTCAATGCCGGGTACTTCCGGGCCCAGCGCCTGGTGGCTCTCGACGGCGTGCCCGAATTCACCCGCAGCGACGCGGCCGAGATCCGCACCGAGCGCGATCGGCTCTGGACCGAGCTGCAGGCGGCCGAGGAGGCCCGGGACCGCGTTAAGTGCCGGGAACTGGCCCGCGCGCTCGGCAAGCTCCCGATCCCGGAGAACCTGGCCATGGGGGTCGTGGAGGCCGAGCAGCCGGTACCGACCAAGGTGAATATCGGCGGGGACCCGCACACGCTCGGCGAGCCCGTCGAACGCGGCTTCGTCCAGGTTCTGTTCAATGACGGTGCGGACCTGCCGGCGATCGGCGCAGGCGAGAGCGGAAGACTGCAGCTCGCGCACTGGCTCACCCGGCGCGACAACCCGCTCACCTCGCGCGTGATGGCGAACCGGATCTGGCACAGCCTTCTAGGCAGCGGAATCGTGTCGGATGTCGACAACTTCGGATCAATGGCCCGGCTCCCGAAGAACCAGCCGCTGCTCGATTACCTCGCCGTGCAGTTCATGGATCAAGGCTGGTCGGTGAAGAGCCTGATCCGCGAGATCGTGATGAGTCGAACCTACAGGCTGGCGACCGCGACCGTCCCGGAGAACTTCCAGATCGACCCCGACAACGACTACCTCTGGCGGGCCAACATTCGACGCCTGGAGGTCGAGGCGCTCCGCGACTCGGTGCTGCTGGTGAGCGGGGAGCTGGAGACCGGAGCCCCGCCACCCTCGCCGGTGCATGCCTTCGACCGCAACCAGCTGCTGCGGGTCGGTAACCGGCAGATGCGCAAGTGGGAAGTTGAGGAGAACTACCGGAGCGTATACGTTCCCGTAATCAGGAACGCCACGAACCGCCTGTTCGAGTCCTTCGACTTTCCGGAGCCCAGCGAGACGCACGGCGCCCGCGAAGTGACCACCGGGCCTGCCCAGGCGCTGTTCATGATGAACAACGACTTCGTTCGCAATAACGCCCACGTGGCGGCCGAACGGCTTTTGGCGTCCCGGCGCGGCGACTCCGACCGTATCCGGCACGCCTTCCGGCAAGCGCTGTCCCGCGACCCGAGCCCGTCCGAGCTGGACAGGGCGATCGCCAGGGTCCAGGAGCTTCGCGGTGCGCCGGCAGCCCCCGAGAGCGATCCGGCCGAGGTCCGGGCGGCTGCGAGGGCGTGGCTTGGCCGGTTCCTGGCGGCCTTCCTGGACAGCCGGCCCACCAAGGGCGAGATGGCCGCTGCGATGGAGTACCTGGCCAGTGACCGTCCCGGCGCCAAGAGGTCGGCTCAGGCTGTAGGCAGCGCCATGCGGGAAGGACTCCGGCGGCCGAATTCCCCCGCGCTGATACAGATGGTCGAGACGGTGATCGGCCGCCAGCTCAGCGACGAGGAGAAGTCCGTCGCTCGCGACAATCTCCAGGCATGGCGCGCCAGCCGCCAGGAGCGCTCCCGAAACGACCGCCAAGTCCAGATGGCCGGCTCCGCGAACGCGGAGCAACAAGCGTGGACCTGGCTCTACCACGCGCTCTACAACAGCGCCGAGTTCAGGTATCGTAACTGACAGGCTTGCCGGTGCAGAATCAAGGAGTTTCACATGTCTGACGCCTTCCATAACCGCAGGGACTTTCTCCGACACGCGGCGGCCGGATTCGGCTACACCGCATTCGCAGGATTCGCAGCCCTGGAGTCGCTGCAGGCGAACGGCGGCACGAATCCGCTGCTGCCGAAGCAGCCGCACTTCGAGCCCAAGGCGAAGCGGGTCATCTTCCTGTTCATGCAGGGGGCGCCGACGCAGCACGAGACGTTCGACTACAACCCCGAGCTCGCCAAGCACTCGGGACAGGAGTCGCAATCGAAGCTGGCCAGCGGAACGCAGGGCGGCAAGATCATGGCGCCCGCTTTCGAGTTCCTGCCGAGCGGGCAGAGCGGCCTTCCGATTTCGGAAGTCTTCCCGCACCTGCGCAAGCACGCCGATGACATGTGCCTGCTCAACGGCATGCACACGGATTCCCCGGCCCACCCGCAGGCAGCCATTTTCACCCACACGGGCAGCATCACGTTCGTGAGGCCTTCCATGGGCGCCTGGGTTGTCTACGGCCTGGGCACGGAGAACCAGGACCTGCCGGGGTTCGTCACGATGAACCCGCCTCCTGTGGGCGGCGCCTTGCTGTACGGGCCCGCCTTCCTGCCAGCGTCCTACCAGGGCACCCGGCTGAACATCGCGAAGGGCCAGGATCCGATCGAGAACATCCGCAACGCGACGATGAGTGTCGCGAAGCAGCGCAAGCAGCTCGACTACGTCCAGGAACTCAACCACGGCCTACTGGATCGTTCCGACGGCAGCGACCAAGTCGAAGGAGTCATCCAGTCGTACGAACTCGCATTCCGGATGCAGTCAGCCGTCCCCGAGGCGATGGACATCGCTTCCGAGCCGGAGAGTGTCCGCGAGATGTACGGCATCAACCGCAAGGAGACCGCCGAATTCGGGACGCAGTGCCTGCTGGCCCGGCGAATGGCGGAGAAGGGGGTCCGTTTCATCGAACTGGGCCACCGCGGATGGGACCATCACAACTCGCTCCGCAAGCGCCTCGCGCAGACTGCGGGAGCGACCGACCAGCCGATCGCGGCCCTGATCACGGATCTCAAGCAGCGGGGCATGCTCGACGAGACGCTGATCGTTTGGGGCGGGGAATTCGGTCGCTCGACTTACGAGCAGAATCCCCAGTCGGACGGCCGGCGCCACAACAACCGCGGGTTCACGATGTGGATGGCCGGGGGCGGTGTCAAGGGCGGGACCCGATACGGGCAGTGCGACGTGCACGGCGTGGCCGTAGAGGATCGGGTGCACGTGCATGACCTGCACGCAACGATGCTCCACCAGCTCGGGCTGGATCACACGAAGCTGACCTACCGCTATGCGGGTAGGGACTTCCGGCTGACCGACGTGCACGGACGGGTCGTCAAGGAGATCTTGGCGTAGCACCGCAACGGAAGCGCGGGGCATCCACGTCCGTCCGAGCCGCCGCTTCCCGGGCCGTGCAAGAATGGCTACAGGGACGGGCCCGTAGCTCAGCTGGATAGAGCGGCCGCCTCCTAAGCGGCAGGCCGGGGGTTCGAATCCCTCCGGGCCCGCCACAGTGCCGGTCGGCGTCTGTGGCCATTCACGAGCGGTTCGCCAGAATCCGCCGCAGATCTGCGGGCGCGATGTTCCCGCCGCTGATCACGCAAACGATCGGGTCGCCGCCGTCTTCGCCTGCGTGTTCCAGCGCTGCCGCGACCGAGGCGGCCCCGCCGGCCTCTGCGACAAGCTTTTGCTCGATTGCCAGCGTCCGAATCGCCGACTCGAGGCCGTCCTCGCCGATTAGCAGGACATCCTCTACGAGCCTTCGGATTACCGCGAATGTGTTCGCCCCCGGCTGCGGAACGGTCAGGGCGTCGGCAAGCGATGGCGACGGCACCGTTCGGACGGGCTTGCCGGCCTCCAGTGACTGCTTCATCGCAGGGTTCGCCAGCGCCTGCACGCCGTAAACCCTGCAATGAGGGCGCGCAGCCTTGACGGCAAGGGCCGTGCCCGCGATCAGGCCCCCTCCGCTGACCGGTACGAACAGGGTGAAGTCCCCTTGCAGCTGCTCGAGTAGCTCCAGGCCGAGCGTGCCGTTCCCGGCAATGCTCTCGGGCGAGTCGAATGGGTGGACCGGAATTCGTCCCGTCTCGGCCCGGATACGCTCGGTGGTGCTGGAGCGGGACTCGAAAGTGTCGTCACAGAGGACCACTTGGCCTCCGAGCGAACTCGTCCTGTCGCGCTTGAAGCGAGATGCTCCGCGCATCATCACGATCGAAGCGTCGACTCCCAGCTTGGTGGCGGAGTAGGCGACCGCTTGGGCAAAGTTCCCCGAAGAATTCGTGACAACCCCCCGCGAGCGGCACTGCTCCAGATTCGAGAGGATGCTGTTCAAGGCGGGGCGCACCTTGAACGCGCCTACCGGCTGCTGGGATTCGAGCTTCAGCAGCACTTCCCGGCCGATCCGGCGGCTGAGGAACTCCGAGCGGACCAACGGCGTCGGGCGCAAGTGCTGGGCGATTCGCGCGCCGGCCGCCGAGATCCGGTCCGGCCAGGATGTTCGATCCGGGCCCTTCATCGCGCGATTGCTGGAACTGAAGCGCTCGCCACGCCCTGCTCTTGCCGATCCAGTGAGGGAGGTGCCGGAACAGCGTCGAATCAAGGGGAGGAGCGGCCAGGGTTCCGGTAGACTATTCCGTATGGTATCGCAAGCCACTCCCGAGAAATCAGGCCGCGTCGCGCGGTTTCAGGCGTTCTCAGGTGGACTTGTCCCACTCGCAGTCGCTCTGCTGGCCCTGACCGTGCCTCTCGCAATGCTCGCCCAGACCAACACAGGAGGGATCCGAGGCACCGTATACGACGAGACGATGGCCGTGATTCCGGGCGTCACGGTGACTGCGGTGAACGAGAGCCGAGGCACGGAGCGCCAGGCGACGACATCCGGCTCGGGCGAATTCGCGGTCACCTTCCTAGAGCCCGGGATGTACACCGTCCTGTTCGATGCCCCGAACTTCGCCCCATTCACGATCGAGGGTCTCGATGTCAGAGTGGGGGAGACTGCGGCAGTTGCCCCCCAACTCGCCGTTGCCGCCACCGATTCCCAAGTGGTCGTTTCGGCGGATGCCGCGCGATCGGCGATCGAGCCGGAGCGGGTCCAGCAGTCGGACCACATCGACTCGGTTCGCATCGAGAATCTCCCGATCAATCGTCGCGACTACCTGGACCTTGCTCTGCTAACGCCGGGGGTAGTGGATACCAACTATATCGCCAACTCGCAAGACCGCCGGATCATCCCGACACCGACCTCCGGTCTCGGTATTGGCGGCACCAACGGGCGCGGCAACACGTTCATGATCGACGGCCTGGACAATCTCTACAATTCGGGCGCGATCCGATCCTCGATCAGCCAGGAGGCGGTCCACGAGTTCCAGGTGAATCGGAACTCGTTCTCGACAGAGCAGGGAAGCGCTCCCGGCGGTGCGGTCAATGTCGTGACCAAGAGCGGCACGAATGAGGTCCACGGAACGGCATTCGGCGTGGCCAGGAACAGGAGCTTCCAGGCCCGCAACTACTTTGATCCCGGCAAGAGCGCGTATACGCGGACACAGAGCGGCGGGTCGGTCGGCGGACCGATCGAGCGGAACCGCACGTTCTACTTCGGGGGCTATGAGTTGCTGGTGCGCAACGAGTCCCAGATTGTCCCGTTGCTTGATGATCCGTCCTTCCTTTACCAGCTCCCTGCCCACCAGCAGGCGCTGGCGGACACCCTCAGCGTCAGCGCACCCCCGGCCCTTCGGCCCTTGGTCCAGCAGCTGTCCACAGCGCTGGTTCCGGCGAACACGCCCGGGGTGGTGGAACTGTTCGAGGAGAACAGCGGCGTGTTCCCGTTCTCGGAGCACCGCCACCAGGTGATCACGCGCCTGGATCACGCCTTCTCGGATGGCCACAACGCATTCTTCCGGGCGAACACCACTCAGCAGGAGTCGGCGAACAGCAATTTCGGTGCGCAGCTGGGCCTTAGCCGGGGCTTCAACCAGAACGTCAGCGATTTCGCGATCGGGCTGGGGGATACCTATGTCATCAGTCCCAGCTGGGTTAGCGAGACCCGCATCGGCTTGGGATATCACGACTTCGGAACGTTTCCCA
This sequence comes from Bryobacterales bacterium, assembly GCA_965263255.1. Lineage (GTDB taxonomy): Bacteria > Acidobacteriota > Terriglobia > Bryobacterales > UBA6623 > VXMF01. The sequence goes on along the minus strand of CBDHHA010000008.1, from coordinate 1,546,862 downwards.
ATGATCCTGACGGTCCCGGGATCGACATCAACGGATTCGGCTTCTTCGGCAGGGACCTCATTCTCCCCGCAAGGGTCGTGGAGCGGGTATTCCAGGTCCGCCAGAACTTCATCCGCCTCTCCGGACGGCAGACGCTGAAGTTCGGCTTCGACTTCAACCCGATGCGCGATGCGGCCGAGGTCGGGACCTTCCTGGGCGGCAGGATTATCTTCGGCGAGGCGATCCCGCTGAGCAACATCATCGACCAAGCAGCCGGCGCGCCGCTGTCGTCATTGCTGAAGGCATCGCTCACGGCCGCCGGGCTGACGGATCTGGCAGGTTACGTCGACAGGCCGCTATCGTCCGTCCAATCCTTCGCGCTTGGCCTTCCGCTGGTCTACCAGCAGGGGTTCGGCCCCCCCAACTGGGCCGGATGGGCGCACCGCACGAACTTCTTCGTGGAGGATGCGATCCGCGTGACGCCCGAGTTCCTGCTCACCCTGGGCCTCCGGTACGAACTCGAGCCGAAGACGGCATTCCCCCGCGACAACAATAACCTCGGCCCGAGGGCAGGCTTTGCGTGGAGCCCGGGCTCGAAGACTGTGATCCGGGGCGGTTTCGGGGTGTACTACTCGCGGATCGACGGACAGATCGCTTACGTGAACGACCTGTTCGGAAACAACGCGCAGATCGACCAGGTCTTCATCCCCCTGACCGGGGCCCCCGGCGTGGTGAACCCCGAGACTGGCGAGCCCATCACTTCCGCCACGATCTACGGCTCCCTGAGGAGCCGGGGCGTGCTGGGCACCCGCGGCGTGACGGAAGACGACCTGGCGCAGGTGGGTCTTGTCCCGGGACCCGGATTCCCGTTGAAGATTGGATTCCGAGTCGTCGATGACTTCGTGAATCCGTACTCCCTGCAGGGTAGCTTCGAGATTCAGCGCGAGATCGGCACGTATTCCCTGTCCGCGGCCTACAACTACAACCGTGGAGTGCATCTGACCAGGCCGCTCGACCTGAACATCTACGACGCCGGGACGACCGATGACGGACGGCCAGTCTTCGGATTCCACGACCCGCTGATTTACCAGGACAACGCATACGGCAGCTGGGGGAACTCCTTCTATCACGCGATGATCGTCCAGTTGAAGAAGCGGTTCTCGCGAGGCTTTACCGTGACGGCCCACCACACCTGGAGCAAGACGATCGACGAGAACACCGACTACAACTCGTCGTACGAGCCCCAGGTCCAGACGAACGCACGGGACGAACTGGCACTCTCGCACTTCCATCGCGGCCACCGGTTCGTGATGAACGCTGTCGCCCAGTCACCTTGGAAATCCGCGAGAGGCCGCGGGGCGGGTCACAACCTCCTTGCAGACTTCACGCTCTCGGGAATTCTCGTGGCTCGATCATTCGCCCCCTTCAACATCGAGACCGGCGCGGACACACTCAACGACCGTCACAACGACACGCACCGTCCGTGGGGACTCGGAAGGAACGTCGGAATCGGTCCTGCGTTCTTCGGAATGGATCTCAGGCTCGCCCGGACCTTCAACCTCTCCGAGCGCGTGTCGCTGAAGTTCGTTGCCGAGGCGTTCAATGTCCTGAACAAGACGAACTTCAGGCAAGTGAACGGCACGGTCGGTGACATCGAGATCGAGGATCTTCCTGACCGGCTTGTCGGTCAGCGCCTGCCGATCACCGAGCCGTTCGCATTCACCTCGGCTTTCGACCCTCGGCAGTTCCAGTTCGGCCTTCGCCTGGCGTTCTAGGGAACTGCGGCTGGGGGCGGGCTGGAAGAGGCTCGGGCTCCGCTCTGCCTCCAAGCGGTCAGCACAGCTTCCGCGGCTCGGTATCCACTTCGAACTGCGCCCTCCATGGTCGCGGGCCAGCCCGTGGCGGTCCAATCTCCGGCTAGGAACACGTTTGGGTAGCGGGTCACCGTCCCGGGGCGCTGACCCTCCAGTCCCGGCCGGGCTGAGTAGGTAGCGCGCGGCTCTCGAATCACGCGGCTGTCCTTCAGTGCCGCCTCGTGCGCGGCCGGGAAGAAGTCAGTGAGCTCCCGGAGTGCCAAGGCAACAATCTCGTCCGTGGACTTCGATTCCAGACTCCGCGAGGCGCTCACTACAACGAGGTAGTATCCGCTGCCCTTGTCGAAGATCCATTGGATCTCCCGGTCAAGGAGCATCGCTTGGCGGAGATGGGTGATGGGCCGGTCGAACCACAGATGTATGCCGGTGATCGGGGAGTGGCGGAAGGCCGCGAGCCGGCTCCCGGCTTCCAGTCCCGGAATCAATGCATCCACGCGATCGAACGGCACGGCGCTGATGTAGTAGTCGGCGGTAGTGTCGCTAGCGTCGATTCGGCTCACCTTCGAACCAAGGTGAACATGCACTCCCGGACCGAGACTTCCCGCCAGGGCGGACGAGTATAGGTCCTCCAATCGAACTGCAGGCACCCCCAGCTCGTAGCTTGTCCGGCTTCCCATCAGGCCCTCGTCGAACACCTGCAGCGCTGCGGCTGCCGAGGCGATGTCGGGCTCCTCGTTCAGCGCGCTGACGACGAACGGCCGCCAGAACCTCGCGATCGAGCGGGGCGTTGCGCCGTTGGTCGCGAGCCAGTCCGTGAACGTCCGCGAGTCAGTTTCCGGCCGCCGTCGGGCGGAGGGCGCGGCCCGCAGGCAGCGCAGCAGCGACAGCTTGTCTTGCCAATCGAGGCAGCGGAGACCCAGTAGGGAACGCAGCAGATGCAGGGGCGAGGGCAGCGGGTCCCGCCGGATCGTGTCAATTGTCCCTCCCGGACTCACCAGATGGATTTCCTCGTGGAATTGAATCTTCGAGTCCACGCCGCAGCGCCGGTAGAAGTCCAGGAGGGCGGAGCAGCAGCGCAGCAGGACGTGCTGGCAGTTATCGATCCTCTCTGTCCCGTCCCCGTTGCCGCGCAATGGGATGGAAGCGGCGCGGCCCCCCAGGAATGGCCGCGCTTCATGTAGCTCGACGTCAAGGCCGGACTCTCCGAGCCGAGCCGCCGCTGCCATCCCGGCGAGCCCGCCTCCGATGATCATCACGCGGGGAATGGCGGCAGCCCTCCCGTGACCCGGAAGCCAAGTGCCCTTCCGAGGATCCAGAGCTTCTGCCACGCTGGCAGCCGCACGCGGCGCCCGAGCACAGCGAATCGGGCGCTTCGGATACGCCGCAAGAGGCCTCGGTAGGTTGCGATCATTGCCCAAAGGCAAGGCCTCCCGGAGGGGCTCACCAGCGGAAGCAGCCCTTCCGATTCGTCGTAGTACCTGTTCGCCCGAAGCCACTGATGGGCCATCAGCTGCTGGAACCTGTCGTCGCGCGAATCGAGGCTGCCGCACAGGACCTCCTCCCGGCTCATGCCGAAGTCCCTCAGATCCGCGGACGGAAGGTACACGCGGCCCAGTTCCGCGTCGACGGAGACATCCCGGAGGATGTTGGTGAGCTGGAACGCGATCCCGCACTTCTCGGCGAGCGGGAGGGCAGCGGTCTGTTCGAATCCGAGCACATGAACCGTGGTGAGCCCGACCACCGCCGCCGCTTGATAGCAGTACTGGTACAGCTCGTCGAAAGTCTCGTAAGTGCGGTCTGACAGGTCACTGTCCATGCCGTCCAGGAGAGCGAAGAAATATTCGTGCGGAATCACGTAACGTTCCACTGCATCACGGAACGCCGGCAGGACGGGATCCTTCGGGACGTCGCCGTCCAGAGCGCCGCGCACCTCGCCACGCCAGCGCTCCAGCTCGGCTCTTCGATCGGCTAGCGGTCTACTCGGATCGTCCGCGTAGTCGTCAGACCGCCTCATGAACGCGTAGATGGCGCACATCGCGTTGTGCTGGGCTCGGGGGAGGGGAAGGAATGAGTAGAAGAAATTGCGCGCCCGCTTCCTCGCGACGCTGCGGCAGTGAGCGTAGGACGAGTCCGTTTCCAGCATTCAGGTTGCCGATCCGGTCCGCGCAAGGCGCCGGGCTCCGGTCCTCAGCGCGATTCCGATGGTCTCGCCAACACCGAGCGTTGGCCGGGTGGCGATTGTGTCGTACCCCTGCTTTCGGATCTTAGCCAGCACGGCCAGGCCCGCCCGGGCGTAGAGATCGATCTCGAAGCCCAGCCTTCCGCGAAAGCGGCTGCCTAGCGGCAGGCCCGACTCGAACAGGCGGCTCGCCCGCCCGACCAAGTCGCGCATTACAGCACGGAAATTCAAGGATCCGGCACCTCTCGCAATGTCCGCGCCAAGGAGTTCGGGGGAGTAGTCATGGTCCCTCATCACTTCCCGGGGGATGTAAACCCGGCCGTTGTGCCAGTCCCGTCGGACGTCTTGCCAATGGTTCGCCAGTTGCAGAGCCGAACAGATCGAATCCGACATTGTTAGCAGGGCGTCCTGGCAGCTCCCGTTGAGCCGCAGCACCATTCGGCCGACAGGGTTCGCCGAGTACCGACAGTATCGCAGCAGGTCGTCATAGGTCTCGTACCGGCTGACCGACTGGTCCTGCACGAACGCTCGGAGGAGATCATCAAAGTCCGAGAGAGGGAGGGAGTGCCGGGCGACTGTGTCCCGCAACGCGACGTAGACCGGATGGTATTCGTTGCCCGATCCAACGGCATGCAGTCCGGACTTCCACCAAGACAGCAGGCTCAGGCTTCGTTCCGGATCCCCGGTCTCATCCGCGAGATCGTCCGCCCACCGGCAGAACGCATAGACATTGCAATAGTCCTGCCTGAGCCGGCGCGGCGCAAGGAGGCTGACGAGCGGGAAATTCTCGTAGTGCCTGCGCGCAAGCAGGCGCGTGTAGCGCCGCGACTCTTCCGGGCTCCACGCCGGAAACTCGGTTCCGTGCAGCTTGAGGAACTCAACCGGGAACAGCACCCGCATCCCTCTCAGTACCCGGCCGCAACTCCCTCGCTGCGGGAGTCCGCCGCTCCCATCAGAATCTCCTCTCCCACCTCGATGGCTTCGACGTGCCCGAGGGACCGGCCGAAATGGAGCTTGTGTCCCAGGCCCTCGAGCGCCTTGCGGGTTTCTGCCGAAACGCCGGATGGCTCCATATACAGCAGGTCGGGCATCCACTGGTGATGGAACCGGGGGAAGTCGACGGCTTGCTGCACGTTCATGCCGAATTCCATCACGCCCAGAAGCACCTGGGTCACCGTGGTGATGATCGTGGGTCCTCCCTGGGCCCCTACCACCAGTCTTGGTGCCCCGTCCGCTACCACGATAGTCGGGGACATTGCCGACAGCGGTCGCTTTCCGGGCTGGATGGAATTGTTCTCGCTCTGCAGGAGTCCGTAAGCGTTCGGGCTTCCGGGCTTTGCAGTGAAGTCGTCCATTTCGTTGTTGAGCAGCACTCCCGTGCCCCTCGCTGTCACGCCGGAGCCGTACCCGCCGTTCAGCGTGTACGTGACTGCCACGGCGTTGCCGTCCGCGTCCACGATCGAGTAGTGCGTCGTCTCGTCGCTCTCGTATCCGGACGGACGGCCGTTGCCCACTTCGCTGGAAGGTGTTGCTCGGTCCATGCGAATCGTCATGCGCCTGGCGTCCGCGTAGTTCTTGGAGAGCATGCCTTGCAGCGGGATCTCGACGAAGTCAGTGTCTCCAAAGAACTTCGCCCGGTCCGCGAAGAACCGCCTCATCGCTTCCGCGACGACGTGAATCGTCGCCGCCGAACCCGCTCCCGTCTTGGCAAGGTCGAATGGCTCGAGGATGTTGAGGATCTGGATGACGCCCGCACCACCCGAACTGGGCGGGGGAGCGCTAAGCACCTGCTGGCCGCGGTAGGTGCCGGTGACTGGACGCCTCTCGACGGGCTGGTAGGACCTTAGGTCCTCGGCGCGGATCGTGCCAGCGTTCGCCCTCATGTCCTCTGCAATCAGGCGGGCCGTCTTTCCTTCGTAGAACTCGTCGGGCCCGTTCTCGATCAGGCGGTCCAGCGTGGCGGCGAGATCTGCCTGACGAAGCGTGTCACCGACCGAGAAGTACCGGCCACCGTTGAGGAATATGCGCCTGGATTCCGCGAACCTGCCCAGCCGGGAACTTGCCTTCAGCGATCGCGAGAGATCCCAGGTCACGGCGAAGCCCTCTCCGGCCAGCCGCCGTGCCGGCCGCAGCATCGCGGCCCAGCTCTTCGTTCCGTACTTGCGCAGGGCGAGCGCGAGGCCACGCACCGTGCCGGGCACGCCTGCTGCGCGGTAGCCGACCAGACTGTCCTCCGTGGGATTCCCGTCCTCGTCGAGGTACATGTCGCGGCTGGCGGTTCCGGGGGCGCGCTCGCGGAAGTCGACGAACGAACTCCGGCCGTCTGCCATCCGCAGCAGCATGAAGCCCCCTCCGCCGAGATTGCCGGCGTTCGGTTCCGTGACCGCGAGCGCCATGCCGATTGCGACTGCGGCATCGACTGCGTTCCCACCGTTGCGGAGCACGTCGACACCGGTTTGCGTGGCGTTACGCTCGGCGGTGACCACCATGGCCCGCTTTGCGTGGACGGGCTGGGGCCGGAAGGCGTACGCTTCCGGCGCCAAGACCAGCGAGGCCAGCCAGATGCCGCCGATTGCCCACTTCAAGGCGATTCGAGGTTTCGCACCGCAAGGCGAGCCGGGCCCTCGCCGCCGTCCGAAGGCGCTCTTGCGATCAGTCAACGCCACTCCGTTGCTCGCCGCCCGAGAGGAGCCAACGACTGCGGCTGCGCCGGCGTGGCTGCGTGTAGAGGTGAGGCATTGCGACCGAAACAGCGTCGGAAAGCTTGGAGCGATCTCGCCCCCCTCGGGCACTCCGCGGTTCCAGGGGATACAGCCGGACATGATGGCGGCCGGGTCGGATTGGCGCCTTGTCGGGAGATTGACCCGGGTCATCACCATGATAGCCGCCAATTCCCGGCCTTGAACCGGGCCGGCGCCAGCACTCCCCAGCCCCGCAGGGAGCGGTCTGCCGCTGCCGCGAGGGCCCTGCTATCGAAACAGCCGTTCCAGTCGGAAGCTTCGGAAACGCCTCGCGCGATCCTCCTCGGCGGTATCGGACGGCCTCCGGACCGGCACATCCGCACCGCTTGATGCGTCCCGAGCGGACAGGCGCTCTCGCTCGAGTTCGATTCCTGTCCCTTTGAGGGTCCCCCGGAACCGATAGATCACGATGTTGATCTGATTCCCCGCCTGCTCGCTAGCCTCGACGTCGAATTCGACCTTCCCGGCCGAGACGGACCCTGTAACGATCGGGTCGCTCGAGCCGCTGTCGTTGTAGGCCTTGCCGCGCAGGGCGGTTCCTTCCTGGACGAAGCGGAAGGCTACGTCTCTTGCAGCAGCCCTGTCCCGCTTCGGAATCGTGCCGATCCAAGTTCCTGAAATGTCAGCTGCCCCCAAGGAATCGGGCGGCAGGGCCAGTGCGCAGGCGGCGGCAATCTGAAGCAGCCGGCGCCTACGCATGCAGCAACCCGGCCAGCGGTCCCGTGCTGTCTGCGAACCGCTCGACAGGTGCGCCGAAGGCCTCCAGCATTGACAGGTACAGGCTCGCGAGCGGGTGGTCCTCGGGGTAGACCAAGTGCTGGCCCGAGTCGATTCGGCCGCCTCCTTGTCCGCCCAGCAGGACCGGGAGCTTGTGAGGATCGTGCTTCTGGCCGTCCGCCAGCGCGGATGCGAACACGACCATCGAGTTGTGCAGCACCGTGGACTCGCCCTCCGGCATGCTCGCGAGTCGCTTGAGGAGGTATGCGAACTGCTCGACGTGCCAGCGATTGATGAGCTTGTACTGCCTGAGCTTCTCCTCGTTGCCTCCGTGGTGCGATGTCTCGTGGTGTCCCGACGACACGCCTTCCAGGAATCGGAAGCTGACGTTGCTAACCGCGTTACCGAACATGAAAGTCGCGATCCGTGTGGTGTCCGACTGAAATGCGGTGGCGATCATGTCCAGCATCAGCCGAACATGCTCCACGTGGCCGGAAGGCCTGTCCGTCGGAGCACCTTCGGGATCGAGCCTGGCGCGCGGCTTCCATGCGCTCCGGCCGGGGCTCGAGGAGCGCTCGACGCGGGCCTCGAGTGACCGGACCGACGAGAGGTACTCGTCCAGCCGGGACCGGTCATCGCTACCGAGTCGGCTCCTCAGGCGCTTGGCGTCCTTGAGAACCCGGTCCAGCAGCAGTGTGTCGAGCTTCGCATCCGATGCGGGGGAGCCGTTTCCGGCCCGGAAGAGGCGTTCGTAGACGGCCTTCGGGTTCAGCTCGCGAGCCAGCGGGGTCGTGGGGGTGGACCAGGAGATGTGGGAACCGTATACGCGCGTATATCCGACCACTGCGTCGTTTCCGACAGCTACGGGCGTGACGCCGAGTTCCAGGGAAGGCAGAGGCGTCAGGTGGCCCCTCGCCTTGGCCGCCACCTGATCGAAGGACACGCCGTTCCGTAGGTCCGCTCCCTGGGTCTTCTTGATTCTCGAGCAAGTGAGGATCGACGCCTCCTTGACATAGTGCCCGTCACCGTCCTTCGCTTGCTCGTTCCAGAGGTTGCTCAGGACAGTCACGTCCCTGCGGATGTCTCCGATTGGCTCCAGGCTCGGCGTGAGCGCGAAATTCCGGCCCCGCTCTTCCGGTGTCCAGGTCTCGGGATACGCCCCGTTCGGCATGTACAGAGCTGCCATGCGAACCGGTGGCGCGCCACCATGGGATTGACCGCGGGATGCGGCCATGGCTTCGAGCCAAGGCAATCCCAGAGCAACGCCTCCTCCTCGAAGGAGTGCGCGCCGCGAAATCCGCGGCATCCGAATTCCGTTCATCGTTCTGTCCTCGCGGCAGCTGGCCTGCAGGGATCAGTTCCGGGCATGGCCGCCGTTCGCCCTCACCAGCCCCGAGACCTTCTGCTGGCCCGCGCCTGTTCGGGGACTTGGACGGTTACCCTGAGTCCCAAGGCCCTGCTGCCTTAATGGCACCTAGGCATTATCCTAGCCGAGACCCGCGACGAGAACGCTTGTGAATCGGTCCGGGCCTTCGAAATCTCTCTTTGCGTCAATGGCTGCGGCGGACCTGCACGGTCGTTGCCGCCAGAAGACTTCACGCACCTACACCGAACTTCGCGTCGGACTGTACCAGGCGAAGAATGCGATATGCCTCACTCGCCGCAATTCCCGCAGGCGCTTCGCAAAGCGATCGAAGGGCTGTGCGTCACACGAGCGGGCGCCGTCGCGACGCCCGCTCGGTCCGGGCTAGCTGTCGCTGCGTCCGGCTCTAGAAGATCCACTTCAGACCCAACTGGATCCGGCGCGGCTCGGACGCGGTCACAATGCGTCCGGCGGTCGGCCTTCCGATCCGAGTGTCGGGTCGGCCGAACACGGGGGTGTTCGTGAAGTTGAACGATTCGAAGCGGAATTGGATGTAGTCGCCCTCCCAAGGCAGCGCGAATCTCCGAGCCACCGAGACATCCAGGGCGAACGTTGAGGGTCCCCAGATCAGGTTCCGACCCGCATTGTCCAGAACGCCCGACTGTCCGGCGACCACCGCATCGGTGTTGAACCAGCGATCGATCGTCCGCTGGCTCTTGGGCAGGTTGAGCTCGCCCACCAGATCGCCCCGCGCGGCCCCGCCGACGTTCGTCGTGTCCTGGTTGAAGGAGTGGCTGTCCGGCGTTCCGCCCAGCAGGTTCAGAATGCCGCCGAGCTGCCAGCCGCCCAGGATCCAGGCGCCGGGGCCGCTCGTCAGCGCCCGCTTGCCGGGGCCGAACGGGAGCTCGTACACAACGCTGGTGACCCATGCCAGGCGGCGGTCCAGAGACGCGTTGCCCCGCTCGATGCCTTGGTTGTAGGTGAACCGCTGCTGGGACGTGGTACCGGTCGTCAGGTTTTCGTTGACGACGTCGATGTTGTGGGCCCATGTGAACGAGCTGAGGAACGTGAAGCCGCCGGTGAAGCGCTTCTCGGCCTTGATCGTCAGCGAATTGTAGTTCTGGTTCAGGAAGAGCACGCCGCGAAGGCCCACAGAGTTGAAGAAGGGCCGGATCCTGCGATCCTGCCAGCGGTCGGTGGGATGCGGGGTCAGGGGCCGGTTGATGTTGATAGAACCATGGACCTGGGATGTCGAGGATCCGTTGTATCCGATTGTCAGCAAGGTGTTGCCGGGCAGCTCGCGCTGGATGTCGAAGAACCACTGGGCCGCGTAGAAGCTCGGCCAGACCCCGTCCGTCTTCACGTTCACGTTCAGTCCGGCACGCGGAAGGCCCGCCCTTGTTGATGCAGGGAAGCCATCCTTCGTGAAGAAGGTACTGAAGGTTCGGGGCTGCGCGTTATCGAACTCGTTGGATTGCGGCGCGCCGGTGTTGAAGCGCGCGGACTCGCCTCCCGTGTTGTCGTGCTCGCCGTAGAACAGCCCGACCCCGACCCGGAAGACCGTTTCGTCGTTCAGACGGTAGGCGAGCCCCACACGGGGAGCGAAATTGTTCATGTCGTTCTGGCAAGCGCAGTCGGAACCGCTGGAGGGAGTCTGGAAGTGCGGGAGGTATTCCGCTTCGCCCCATCCGCCGTCGCGCACCCGAAGGCGCTCGCCCGGGTCCATGGCGCGTCCGTTGACCTCGCCGATGAAGCGAACGACCGTGCTGTTCAGCGAGTGATTCTGCGGATCGGGGAAGGTCGGCGTGAAGAAGATCTCGTGCCGCAGGCCGAGATTCAGGGTGAGCCGGGGGGTGATCTTCCAGTCGTCCTGGACGAAGACTCCCCAGTAGGGGATCACCTGTTCCTCGCCGTTCGGCCAGCCCCAGCGGCCGTTCAGGTTCCAGCCGAGCAGCCCGTCGGCCAGGCCGTTGCCCGTTGCTCCCCGGCTGGCCGCGACGTTCGGCATTTCGGACGTGTAGACGCCTGTGTACTGGAACCGGCCGCGGCGGAATCGCGACGGCGAGCGGGGAATCTGGGTCCTGCGGTACTCGGCGCCGAACTTGATGGTGTGGCTGCCCTTCACGATCGTGAAGTTATCGGAGATCTGCAGGTTGTCCATCTTGTTGACGTTGGGCCAGAATGCGCGCGGGCCGACGCTCTGGAAGCCGCTGACGAGGGAGAGCGCGTAACCGTGGTCGAGGCCGTCGTCAATCGAGTCGCCAGGGGCGCCCAGGACGCCGAACTGCGCATTGAGCGGCTCGGTGAACGGAATGTCGAACCTTGTCGGGAAAAACGTATAGCCGAATCGCAGCTCGTTGAACATTGTCGATCCGAAGTTCGAGTTCAGCGCCGACGCCCAGTTCTGCCCGGGAAGATCGATGGTCTGGCCGTTGCCCCCGTTAGCGGGAAGCGGCAGGCTCCCGTTCTGCAGGACGAATTCGTCCCGGATCGAGTAGCGCGCGAACCACCGGGTGCTGTCGTTGATGTTCCAGTCGAACCGCATGTCGTACTGGTTGTGGTCGATGGTGTCGGCCGGAGCGTAGAAGTGATTGTTGCGGAGATTCTCGCGGCCGGAAATGTTCGGTGCGGGGTAGTTGCCGAACAGCGCCGTCGAGACCGGATCGAAACGGGACGCCGGGATCACGTTCCCCGGGAACTGGGAGCGCACGCCGTTCTCCAGGGTGAGCGGATCGAAAATGTCGCGATCCGGATTAGGCTGGTCGGAGAAGTCGCCGCCCAGCGCGGCCCTGCTCGGAACGGAGGCCGTGAAGCTCTGGCCCGCTCGGTCCTTGGTGCCCTGGAAGCTGAAGAATCCGAACACGGTGTTCCGTACGATGGGGCCGCCGATCGTTGCCCCGTACTGGTTGCGCCGGAGAGTCGGCTTGTCCGCGCCGACCCGGTTCGCGAAGAAGTTCGTTCCGTCGAGCTTGTCATTCCGGAGGAACTCGTAGAAGGATCCGTGGATATCGTTGGTCCCGGACTTCGTGCTCACCAGGACCTTCGCTCCCATCCTGTAGCCGTGCTCGGCGGACATGTTGTTCGTCACAACCTTGAATTCGCCCACCGCGTCGACGGATGGCTTGGTGGCCTGGGCCTGGAAGCCGAGTGCGCCTCCTGAATTGCGCGAGGAATTGTCCGCGCCGTCGAGCAGCACGTTGGTCTGCGCTGCGTTCATCCCGACGGCCAGGATGCCCCCCTCGCCGCCTCGGACCCCGTCGTGCCGGGTGCCCTTGCCCATTTCCCGGGATGGCAGCACGCCAACCGAGAACTTGGCGAGCTCGAGATAGTTGCGCCCATTCAGCGGCATCTCGAGAATCCGCTTGGAGTCGATCACCTGACCGACCTCGGTCTTCTCGGACTGAATCAGGATTGCGGCCGCGCTGACCTCGACAGTCTCCGTGACGGAGCCGACAGTCATCGCGCAGTCGATTCGCATTGTCTGCTGCACTTCGAGGCGCACTTCCGCGAACTCCTTGCTCGCGAAGCCCTCGGACGAGCACGTCACCGAATACAGCCCCTGGTTCAAGCCGGGTAGGGTGTAGAAGCCGACTTCGTTCGTCGTGACCGCACTAGCCGCTCCTGTCTCGGTGCTCAAGACGGTAATCTCGGCGCCCGGGATCACTGCTCCCGTGTCGTCGGTTACCGTGCCCTGAATGGTGCCGGTTGTCTGTGCGAACGAAGCCGCCGCGAGAAGAAGGCTTGCGGCCCACAACTGTAGCGCTGTCTTCATGAAATGACTCCTCTGACCTGACCCTGGATCCCCGGTTGCCACAATTCCGGCAACTCTCTCAACCCAGCCAACATAGTAGTCTCTCGTTGATTGCTCCGTCAACAAAGCGCGGTCAATCTCGGAACGGGTCACTAGTCACGATTTGGCTGATGAGCTCCCAGGCACTGAGATCTTGTTTTGTGACGGCGTCGACGATTTTTTCCACGGCGCACGCATCCGCCGGGACTAGGCCGCGCCCGAGCGCATAGCCGAGCATCCTGCGGGCTAGGTTTCTCAGGAAGACGTCCTTTCGGTCCACCAATGCCCGCTTCAACTGCTGCGGCCCGTCCAGGGCGGTGCCGTCAGGGAGGCTGGTCGATGCATTGATCGGCACCCCGCCCTCGGTGTCGCGCCACCTGCCCAGGACGTCGTAATTTTCCAAGGCGAATCCGAGCGGGTCGATTCGCTCGTGACAGCCCGCACATGCCTGGCTCGCACTATGCAGGGCAAGCGCCTCCCGCAGGGACTTGGCAGCCGGGCCGCCGGAGGGCTCCTCCAGTTCCGGCACGTCCGGCGGCGGGGGAGGCGGTGGCGTTCCCAGAATCGAATCCAGGATCCATGCGCCGCGCAGCACCGGGCTCGTGCGATGGGGGTGCGAAGTCACGGCGGCGACAGCCGGCATGCTGAGCAGGCCCCCGCGGGCCACCCCTTCCGGCAGCTCCATCCAGTTGGGGTTCTTGCCGTCGCGCTCCTTCTTCATCGGCAGTCCGAGGTGCTCGATCAGGCCGCGCGTGAGAATCGTCCCGTCCGACTCCAGGAAATCGACAAGCGACCGGTTCTCCCGGAAGACCTCGCGGAAGAAGAATACCGGCTGGAGCCGGATGTCTCCACGCAACTCGGCGCTCGCGGCATACTTCGGGAACAGCGCTGGGTCGGGACCGTCTGCCCCTTCCAGCAGCCTCGTTCGCAGCCACTGCTCGGTGAACCGCGTAGCGAACTCGAGCGCCCGGTCGTCCCGGAGCATCCTCGGTACCAACCGCCTGAGGACGGCCGGGTCGTCCATCTTGCCGGCCGCGGCAATGTCCAGCAGCAACTCGTCCGGCATCGTTCCCCAGAGGAAGTACGACAGCCGGGACGCCAGCGCGTACTGGCGGATCGTCGCGTCGTTTCCGTGATCGCTCACATGGAAGACGAATGACGGTGACATCAGCACGCCCCGCAGCGCGAGAAAGACAGCAGGCTCGAACTCCAGGCCCTGGCGCCTGGCCCTCCGGACCAGCCCGGCGTAGTGTTCGACGGTGTCCGCCCCCACAGGCCTTCGGAACGCCCGCCGCAGGAACTGGGCGAGGATTCGCTGCACCGCTTCCCGCTCGCTGACGCCTGGCCCCGGGAGCGCAACCAGTATCTGCCTTCTGGACTTGAATTCCTTCGAGGCTGCGTCCGCGACGAACCTTGCGGCTTCGAGGTACTTCTCCGTGAGCAGGGGGGAGATGAAGAGCGTCTCGGCTGAGTGGTCGAAACCCTCGCCACCTGCGCCATCCACAGGCAGCATCTCACTGACGTCGATCTGGAGGTCGAACAGATCGCGAACCGTGGTGGCGTATTCATCGCGGTTCAGGCGGCGGAACGGCGCCGGTTCTGGCTTGAGGTCGGCTGCGCAGGCTTCCGACCGCCCTGTGGCCTCTACCCATTCCACGAATCTAAGCCGGTCTTCGAACCCGGGCAGGGGCGCGCCCTCCGGTGGCATTTCGTTCTCGAAGACACGTGCCGCCAGCCTTCTCCAGGCCTCGGGGTGCTCCCGGAAGGACGCCTCCGAATCGAGAAGATCCGTGCGGAACCCTGCCGCGGGCGATTCTCCCTGATGGCAAGAATCGCAATGCGACCGTAGGAACCGCCGTCCGTCTTCGAGGGAATACCCTGTATCGGCCTGCAGGCCGGGCAGGAGCATCAGCCCTCCGGCAAGCAGCGCGAGGGCAATCCCAGTGGCGAGTCTCGTCGCGTTTGCCGCTGCGGGGGCATCCACAACTCGAGGAGGGGCGTGGCGGGCCCGCCGGAATCCGCCCCGTGGTGGCGCGCCACGCTGTGCTAGCGTAAGGAAAGGCGCTGCCGGCAATTCCATTCCCTCCGGGCCACGATAGCTCAGTTGGTAGAGCAGCGGTTTCGTAAACCGCAGGTCGTCGGTTCAAGTCCGACTCGTGGCTCCATACTAGCCTGACGGCTGCGGGCGATCCACAGCGACTTGGGCCGGCGTTCCAGCCTGCCTCGCGCCTTTCCTCCTCCGGAGCGGGTATCCTCAGAGAGCGCTGGTGGTCGGCCGGATGACGGCTGCCCCGGCCGGGCAGTTAGGTCTGCCCACTGCTGGCCATGAAGATTACGGATGTGGAGGCCATCTACGTACGGTCCGCGCAGGTACGCGAAGTCTGCGATTCGGGCCAGGATGCCCTGATTGTTCGAGTCCACACCGACGCCGGGATCACTGGACTGGGCGAGGTGGACTCGAACCCGCTTGCCGCCAAGGGCGCGATTGAGGGCCCGTACTCCCACTCGGTGGCGAGCGGGCTGCGCCAGATCGTTCTCGGGGAAGACCCATTCGAGACCGAGAGGATCTGGCACAAGATGTATTCCGGCAATCTCTACGGAGGCCGCCGGGGCGTCGGTTTCCACGCCATGAGCGGTATCGACATTGCCCTCTGGGACATCAAGGGAAAGGCCCTTGGCCTCCCTGTCTGGAAGCTCCTCGGCGGCGGCTTCCATGACTCGATCCGATGCTACGCGAGCTCACTCTGGGGCCCGACTCCGCGCGAGACACGAGAACTCGCCCAACGTTACGTGGACGCGGGCTTCGATGCCGTGAAGTTCGGATGGGACCCGATGGGCAGGGACGAGGCCACGGACATCGCGCTAGTCCGGGAGGCTCGCAAGGGGCTGGGCGAGAGTGCCGATCTGCTGGTCGACGCCGGCTTGGTGTGGGACGCGAAGACCGCCATCCGGAGGGTGCGGGCATTCGAGGAACACAGGATCTACTGGCTGGAAGAGCCATTGCAGCCGGATGATTACGACGGCTACCGGCGCTTGGCCGGGGCCGTCGACACGCGCATTGCGGCCGGCGAGGAGGAGAGCGGGCGCACCTCGTTCGTGGAACTCATGGACCGCGGGCGGGTCGATGTGGTGCAGGTGGACCTGACTCGCGCGGGCGGCTTCACGGAGGCCGTCAAGATCGCCTCGCTGGCCCAGGATCGGGGGCGGCCCGTCGCCAACCACGGATTCACCACTTACATCAACGTCGCAGCGGCGCTGCACTTCCTCAATTCGATTCCGAACACGCTGATCGCGGAGTATGTTGCGGAAGAGGAGACCACGCTCCGGGACCAGATCACCCGCCAGCGGATTTGCGCGCGGGACGGCCGGCTAGCGATTCCCGACGAGCCCGGGCTGGGGGTGGAATTGGACGAGGAAGCCGTCAACAGGCTACGGGTTGCGTAGCGTTGGAAGCCTGGTCCGAGGCGGCCTCGGTTCCCGCTAGTCGTCCGCTTCGATGCGGTGCGAGTGCTCCTTCAGAGTTGCGACGTGCTCGCCCTTCGACACGGCGTTCAGTGGATTCCCTTGCAGGGACACGGCCCAGTACCGTGCGAAGCGGCTATCTCCGGCGATATCCTTTTCTGCCATCTCGGCAAGCACACTGATGTCCTCGATCCGGTTGTTCTTCAGGGACAGCCGCTGCAAGGACGTCAGGCCCGCAAGCGGCTTGAGGTCCGAGACCCGGTTATTGTCCAGATTCAGAGTGCCGAGCCTCTTCAGCGATGCCACGGGGCCGACATCGCTCACGTTGTTGTCGGCCGCATCGAGCGTCCAGAGCTTCGCAAGCCCTTTCACGGGTGACAGGTCGGCGATCTCGTTGCCGGCGAGGTAGGCCGAGTTCATCGCTTCCAGCCCGGCCATGGCGGTAATGTCCTTGACCTGGTTGCCGGAGAGCTCGACGTACTGGAGCCGCTTGAGCCCGGCGAGCGGCGAGATGTCCTCGACTCGGTTCCCGGTCAGGGTCAGGCTCTGCAGCAGTTCGAGTCCGGCAATCGGCGAGAGGTCGGACACCTCGTTCCCGGGCAGTTCAAGCAGCATGAGGCGCCTGCAATGCTCAAGGCCCGTCAGGTCCTTGATCCCCTTCTCACGCGCGGTAATCGTCGAGATCTGCGCCACGTCCTCGGCCGTGATGGGCTCGTCGTTGTGACGCTTCTCAAAAACGTACTGGCGGACGGCAGCTTCTAGATTCTTGTCCGGAAAGATGTCTGCGGCGGCCGGGCTCGCGACCAGCAGGGCGAGCGCCGCAAGAGACATACGGCCCATTGCTGTTGCTCCGGAATGATCTAAGTCGGTGCGCATTCCGCCCATAATACTATTACCGCCCGTGCGTTGCGCGCCTCTGGGCGGAGTCGCACGGTGCGGCTCCCAGCATCCGATCCGCTCCCGTCTCGGCGGCGGGCTCAATCGATGATCGCCGAGTAGACAAGCGCCCCAAACTTCTCCCTGAGCCGCAAGTGCGTCGACGGTCGAACCTGCACCATCAGCACGCCGACAAGCCTCTCTGCCGGGTCGATCCAGAAGAGCGTTCCCTGCGATCCGCCCCAATAGTACGAACCCGGGGAGTAGGGCAGCCCCGAGCGGGCTCGGTCGGTCACGACCGCCACTCCGAGGCCGAAGCGCTGGCCAGGCCGGAATGCGGTCCCCTCCTCGAGATGGTCTTCGGCCATCAGTCGGACGGTTCTAGGGCCGAGCACGCGGGCTCCGCGGAACTGTCCCCCGTCCAGCAGCATCTGGCAGAACCGCCAGTAATCGGCTGCCGTCGAATGAAGTCCGCTCGCGCCGGACACAAATGTGGCATTCGTCGCCGCTTCAGGAGGCTCTCTGGATTCGCGGGTCGGGTCGTTCTTGCCTTCGACAACCAGCAGCGCCCTTCTCTGTTGCTTCGCGGCGGGCGGCCAGTAATGCGTGTCGGCCATTCCCAGCGGCTCCAGAAGGCGCTCCCGCATGACCTCTTCGAGCCCCTGGCCCGACACCCGCTGTACCAGGTAGCCGAGCACGTCCAGGGAATCGCCGTAGATCCACTTCGAGCCCGGCTCGGCCTCCAGTGGGAGCTTGGCGAACTCGTTGATGTAGGCTTCCATGGTGGGGAAGGCATAGGTCTCGACGCGGTTCCTCGGGTCCCGGACTCCGGACGTGTGCGTGAACAGGTGGCGGACCGTCATCACGCGCTGCGCAGGCGTCGGCTTCTTGCGGGTTGAGGCGATCACGGGCTCGCTGAACTCCGGTAGGTAGCCCGCCACGGGTCCCCCGAGCGCGATGCGGCCCTCTTCGTAGAACACCAGGGCGACTGCCGCGGTCAGCGGCTTCGTCATCGAAGCAATATCGAACAGCGCGTCCAGCGGCATGGGGCCGTCCACGCCCATGCCCAGCGTCCCGGTCGAACGGTGATGCACGACCTTGCCCTTCCGGGCTACCAACGATACGAATCCGGCCGCATGACGGTCCCGAACCAGGCGGTCGAGCCATTGGTCGATGCGTGCCAATCGCTGCCTAGACATGCCAACCGACTCGGGATCGGCTACGCGGATCGGGCGTGACTCGGCGGCAGCGACAGCTGCCCACGCCAGCAGAGCGAGACTGGGGGCACATTTGGCGATGGATCGCATGGGCGTGGTCTGAAGCCGGAGAGCCGCTATCGTACCAGCCCCTACCGACACTCGTCCTAGGCAGCTGAGCGACAGACTTTGCGCGCTCGGCTTTGAACTGGCCGTTCAGTTGCGGATGAACAGCAGCGCCGTGGCGATGGCCGCAGGCCGGTCCCCAGCACCGGCACGCGTAAGCATCCCCTACCATCCGGCACAGACGCTCCGGCTCGAACACCCGAGTTCGTGGCTAGGCGCCGGGAGGTGGTCCGCCAGACCGGGCGAGGTTAGCTTCGCCCGTCCCGTGCGCAGTGTCCGCACCCGGTTCGCGAGATCCGAACCGACAGCCCAAGGCCCGGCCCGCAGGCATGAGCAGTCCTGTGCCGCGACTGGCCTCCACGCCTTCTGTCAAACGAAGAACAGGCCCCGGAGGGCTACCGCGACCCTGCCAAGGGCGGATCCGACAAACGGACGCACAGGGTCCTCAGTCTGCCGTGACACTTGCGAGCCAGTGAGCGAACTCCCGCTGGAGGTTGCGCACCAACCCAGTGTGCTGGGCAGCGATGTTCGTGGTCTCTCCGAAGTCGACTTCTAAGTCGTAGAGCTCGGGAGGATGGCCGCCGGCGCCCTGGACAAGCTTCCATCGCCCCTGGCGCATGGCGCCCAGATCGCGGTATCGGAAATAGATGTTCCGGTGCTTCGACGGTGCGTCGTCCCTCAGAGTAGGCAACGGATCCTGCCCGTCAATAGTCCGGTCGGCCGGCAAGCCTAGTCCGGCGGCCCGCAGCGACAGGACGAATAGGTCCATGTTCACTACCGGCTCTCGGATGACCGAACCCTCAGGAATCCTTCCCGGCCACCGAATGATGGCCGGCGTCCGGACGCCGCCCTCGTAAAGCGATGTCCGCCCGTCGCGGAACGGCGCGTTCGACGCCACTTCCAAGGCTGGCCGGCGGGGGCCCACCCAGGCGCCGTTGTCGGAGGCGAGCATTACTAGAGTGGAGGCTCGGAGGCCTGCTCGGTCTATCGCATCCAGGACCCTCCCGATCCCGGCATCCAGCGCGGAGAGCACGGCCCGGTAGCCGTGCTCCGTCACGGTAGAAGCTGGATCGTACCCGTACAAGCGGAAGAATTCTGCGGGGGCCTGCCACAGGAACGCTTGGCCTGGAGCCTTGTTCTTCGGATTCGGGTAGTGTGCGGCGTTGAAGGGAACGAATGCGAAGAAGGGCCGTTCCGCGTTCCTGCTGATGAATCCGGCCGCTGCGTCGGCGAAAATGTCGGTCGTGTAGCCTTCCATCTCGGCAGGCTCCGTACCGACATACATGTCGTGCCGGCCGTTGTAGGAATAGGTGTAGTAATCGCAGTTTCCCGAGATGCAGCCGATGTACTCGTCGAATCCCCGATCGGTAGGCCGGCTCCCCTCCGCGAAGCCGATGTTCCACTTCCCGAAGATCCCGGTCGAGTAGCCGTGCTGCCCTAGGTACTCGGGCAGCAGCTTCTCCTTGTGGGGTAGGCCGATCCCAGTCCAGTTCTCCTCGACCGAGAGCTGGTGGGTGAGGCCGTTCCGGTCCGGGTACCGGCCGGTCAGCAGCGCTCCGCGCGAAGGCGAGCACGATGAGGAGGGGATATAGAAGTCCGTCAGCCGCGCGCCCTCGGACGCGAGTCGGTCGATATTGGGTGTCCGGACGACGGGGTTCCCATAGCAGGCGAGATCCCCCCAGCCCACGTTGTCGATGTAGATCAGGACGACGTTGTCCCGGCCCGCGCCCGGCTCCTGCGCCGAGCCGGAGAGCGAGAGCGCAAGTGTCAAGGCAACCAAGCGAGGCATTGCCACAATCTACTGCGGGCCTGATCCCCGACACAAGCCCAGGAACACAGGCGGCCGCGGATGGCCGTCCTCCGGCCAGGGAGCTCTCGAGAAACGTAGGACGACTGTGGCTCGCGTGGCGGTCGCGGGTGGGGCTCGCAGTTGCCGATCAAGCCGGACCGGCGCCCAGCTTGGCGAACAGGTCCGTGAAGATCTCGTCGCGGGCGAGTCTGGTCGCGACTCTTACCCCATGGCGGTACGGACTCCGAAGCCACGTAAGGTCCTCCGACAGCGAGGGGCTCGAGGTGCCTACCGATTCGACCCATTCCGGATTCACGAGCCAGGCGACAGGGGCCAGGTCCCAGATCGCCATCGTCCTCGAGAGACCGCCAGGGGAGTGCCCCAGCTCGCTCAGCGAGAGGAACAGCTCTGCCAGGTAGCTGCCGATTGCCGGCGTGCCGCGCAGCCGCCGCCCGATTTCCTCGCGGGTGGTGCGCAGGTTCTCTGCCAGGCCGGGAGCGGGGAAGTGAACGAGCCGGGCTCCCGAATCGAACAGGGTGCGTACCGCATGCGGGTCCTGGCAAAGATTGAATTCCGACGCGGACGGGAAGTGGTAGGGCGTGCCGCCAAGCCAGACCATGGTCGTTCGCCGGCCTACTTCCGGTTCCATCAGAAGGGCCGAGGCGACGTTCGTCGCAGCGCCGATCGACACGACGTAGTCGACGGGAGAGTCCGGGCGCATGGCCCGTTCTACGATGTCGCGGGCGGCCGGGCTGTCGACCGGGACGCCCGGTTGCTGGATCATGGTCCTCGACCCCTCGAGGACGGGAATCCGTCCCTCCAGTCCCAGCATCTCGAGAACTCTTCCGATTTCCTCGTAGCTCCGTTCCATGCCGGCTTCCGGCTGGCTCACTCGCTGGTTGGTAAACGGTGCGGCGCATAGGGCTTCGATCTCGATCGCCTCGCGCGAGAGCGCAGCATAGGCGATTGCGAACTGGTCATCGAAGTAGTTTGCCGCGTCCGTGTCGATGACGATGCGAACCCTTCCCCGACGCCCCGCGAGCCGGTCGTCCTGGGCCGCCGACATTCCCGCTAGCGCTGTCGCCGCAGGGAGAGTGGCCATCCGCGAAGGCATCGACCGCAAGAACTCGCGCCGAGTCTCCCGACAGTCCCGACTGCACCTGAGGTCGAGATTTCCGCTGGCCATGGCCGCTGCCATGACGAAGGGTAGCAGCCGCGGATACCCGTGCTTGGGGTTGCCGCGTCGGGTCCATGCAATTGTAAGAAGTATGGGGTCGAGTTCAGTCGTGCCGGTTCGAGCAGTCCAGAACCGGCGTCCCTTCGCTTCCTCGCTGGCATCGCTCGGACGGGTGGCGCTCTTGGCAGCCATGGCTTGCACCTACGCGGCCGGCCAGGACACGGTCGGAACAGGTTCGATTCGAGGCACTGTCACCCGCAGCGACGGAACGCCCTCGGCGGCCGTTCAGGTGTGCGTTTCCGGTACGGACCAGTGCTCGCTGAGCGATCGTGTCGGCCGGTTCGGCCCCCTCGACGCCCGTCCCGGCGCTATCGCACTCGAAGTCAGGGTCGAGTCCGGCCAAGCCCTGCTCGCCGGCGCGGTCGAGGTGCGCGCCGGCCAGACCAGTGAGATCCAGCTCGACCTGCCGGAGATAGGAACGGTCGAAACCTCGGTCACCGTCAGCGCCACCGAGGTGGTGGCGCCCGACGAGGTCGTGACTTCCGGCGTCCAGATCCGTCGCCTGGAGATCGAGAAGGGGGCCGGGACGCTCCAGGACGTGTCGCGCTACGTCTCGACGCTGCCCGGGGTGGTGACCGGTTCGGCCGACTTCCGGAACGACATCATCGTGCGAGGCGGCAGTCCGCTCGAGAACCTCTTCGTCGTGGACAACATCGAGATCCCCAATATCAACTCGTTCGCGAACTTCGCCTCTGCCGGGGGAACCGTCAGCCTGCTGGATGTCCAGCTCATCGAGGATGTCACCTTCCTGACCGGCGGATATCCCGCGCCGTACGCCAACCGGCTCTCCAGCGTGATGCAGGTCGCGCAGCGCGAGGGAAGGCGGGACCGCATTCGCACGAGACTGACACTCGCCTATGCCGGGGCCGGAGCCGTTCTCGAGGGGCCCTGGGCCGGCGGCAAGGGATCGTGGATCGTCTCTGCGCGCAGGAGCTTCCTCGATGTCTTCACCGAGGACCTTGGCACGGGCGGCGTGCCGGTCTTCTACTCGTTCACCGGAAAGGCCGTGCGGGACATCGGATCCCGGGACAGGATCTGGGTCACGAGCATCACGGGGATCGACAACATCCGCCTCGGCCTCGCGGATGGGATCGAGGAGGATTCCCCGCTGGGTGCGTTCGATATCCGCTACAGCGGGAAGCGGAATGCCACGGGCGTCAACTGGCAGCGCATCTTCGGAGCCCGCGGCGTCGGGTTGCTGGGGCTGACGCACTCCAGCGCCGCAGTGGACTCGACGACGAAGGACCTGCTGCGGAACGGGCCGCCCGAGACTGGGAAGCCGCTCGACCAGGTGCTGGCCGAAGGATCCGTTCTGTTCCGCCAGGACTCCACCGAATCGGAGACGACCGTGAAATACGATCTGATCCTGCACGGCGGGCGGCTCGGCGAGTACCGCATGGGAGGCGCGTCGAAGTACTTCGCCAACAACTACCTGACGCTCTCGCCGCTTGGCTACGACGGCCCCTTCACGCTCGTTCCCGACATCAACCCGATCGACCTGCAAGAGCGCTTCGGCGCGACACAGAACAGCGCCTACCTCCAAGGGACAGCCGAGCTGGCGGGGAGGGCGAGGCTCACCCTCGGCGGCAGGTTCGACCGCTACGGACACTTCGGGGTCTCCCGGGCCCGCTTCAGTCCCCGGGCCGCGCTCGCGGTCAGGGTTTCGGAGAACCTGTCGTGGAACACGAGCTGGGGGATTTACCACCAGATGCCTGTCTACCTGTTCCTGGCAGCCTTTCCCGGGAACCGGCTCCTCGAGCCGGCCCGGTCCGATCATTGGGTGACGGGGCTGGCCTGGACTCCCGGGCGCAACCTCCGCGTCACCGTGGAGGCGTACTCCAAGCGCTACCGGGACTACGCCGTGGCAACGCAGTTTCCGGCGCTCTCGCTCGCCAACGTGGGAGACACATTCGACGTGCGGGACATTCTCTACCCGATGGCGAGCTCCGGCCGAGGCCAGGCACGCGGGATAGAGGTCTTCGCTGAGAAGAAGTCAGGCGGGAAGTGGTTCGGACAGGCCAACTTTGCCTACTCGCGCGCACGGCACGCCGGCTTGGACGGAGTGCTGCGCCAGGGAGCCTTCGACAGGCCAATCGTGGTGAACGCCGTGGGGGGGCGTCGATTTGGGCGGAAGTGGGAACTGGGATTGCGGATAGCGTATCTCACCGGGCGGCCCTACACGCCGTTCGACCTGGAACTGTCGAGGGAGCAGCGTCGCGGCGTATTCGACCTCCAAAGCGTCAACGGGTCGCGGTTCGACGATTACTTCGCCGCCGACGTGCGAGTCGACCGAACCTTCCGGATCGGAGAAAAGGACTTGCTGTTCTACGTGGGAATCCAGAACGTCACCGGTAGGGAGAATCCAACGACGCTGCTGTGGAACAGGGTCACCAACGCCCCGGAGTTCCCCGGCGGGCTCAGGCGTTTCCCGATTATCGGTCTGGAGTGGCAGCTGTAGCCTGATCGAGGGCCGGGCCCGGCGCGATTCCCCCGCTCAGCGCTCCGTCCATCGGTAGGCGGCCTGGCCGTTCAGGCGGAAGTACTTCTCCATCGCCTCGCGCCCCTTCTCCGAGAAGTACTCGCGCACGATTCCCAGCACCTGGGCATAAGTGCCCAGCGGGTCGCTGTTGGGCCAGTCGCTTCCGTACAGCACGCGATCCGGCCCGAATGCGCCGGCGATCTCGTCGATGGTGGATCGGTAGTCGTCCAAGTCGTAGGAAACACTTCCGTCCTTCTCGAGCAGGACTGCGGAGATCTTCACGTACGTCTGGGGCCTGTCGGAGAATTCCCTCAGCACCCGCTCGTAGCGGCCCCTGTCGGAGGCGGCCACGGGCATCTTGGGCAGGTGGTCAACGATCATCCGCAGGTCCGGGACCCGGTCGGAGAGCTTGAGCATGGCCTCGAGCAGGTCGAGGTTCGGATTCGCGCTGTCGAGCGAGAGATTCCGCTCCGCAACCGTCCGCATGTCGCCGACGAAACTCGGGTTGCCCAGCTGCTCGACGAGGCTGCGCCCCCAGAGGTCGCCATAGCGGATCCCCTTGAACAGCGGATTCTTGGAGAACCGGTCGAGATCGGCTCCGAAGCCCGGCTTGCCGGCGTCGAGGAAGCCCACCAGTCCGAGGACGGACCGGTCGTTCTCGGCGATATCCAGTACCCACTGGTTGTCCTCGATCCGGGGACTGCATTCCACGACGATCGCGCCGTCGACTCCGTGGCTGCCGGCCACGCTGCGGAAGCGGTCCGGGTAGGTGGGCTTGGAGCGGATCGGGTCGTCGGCGGGAGGCCAGGGGATGCCGCCCGGTCGGTTCGGGTCGAACAGGTGGATGTGCGTGTCGACCGCACGGAATGGCAGCGGTGCCGCCCATGCCGCAGCGGCGGAGAGGAGGAATGTGCGCCGTCTCACCGCACCAGTATAGGCGTGCCAGACTATTGGACAGATGGCGTCGCCGGCACCGACACCGCTGCGTTCCGATGCTGGCTCAGAGCGCGTCGAGACAGCCCCCGAGCGTGCCGCGATCCTGCGCTCGCTGCCGAGCGTGGAGGACCTGCTCCGGTCGGCTGACGCGGAGCCGTGGCTCGCCTGCCTGCCAAGGCCGAGAGTGACAGACATGGTTCGCGACGCGCTTGGCGGCATCCGCGCCGACGTGCTGGCGGGCAGGCGGCAGTCCGCGGACGGCGTGGCCGAGGACATCAACGACCGAGTCGGCGCAGCGATCGACCTCCTGCTGCGCGGCACGCTCCGCCCGGTGATCAATGCGTCGGGAGTGATCCTGCACACCAATCTGGGGCGGGCTCCGCTCGGTGCTGCTGCGATCCAGGCGATCGTCGAGACTGCCGGCCGCTACAGCAACCTCGAGTACGAGGTTGCGACCGGGCGTCGCGGGAACCGCGACGCGCATTGCGGCAGCCTTCTCGAGACTCTGCTCGGCGCCCCGTCGATCGTCGTCAACAACAACGCGGCTGCCATCTTCCTCGTGCTGAACGAGCTGGCCCGGGACGGAGAAGTGATCGTCTCCCGCGGCGAGCTGATCGAGATCGGCGACGGCTTCCGCATCCCCGAGATCCTCGAGGCGTCCCGGGCCACCCTCCGCGAGGTCGGCACCACGAACCGCACAGGGCTGGAAGACTACCGACGAGCGATCAATTCGCGGACCAGGGCGCTCGTTCGCATCCATCCCAGCAATTTCCGCCAGATAGGCTTCACGGGCCGGCCTGCGCTGGCGGATCTTGCCGCGTTGTCGCGGTCGGAGTCCGTCCCGCTGGTAGAGGACCTCGGCAGCGGTTGCCTTTCGCGACTCGAAGGGACGGGCGCCGACGGCGAGCCGACGGTCGCAGAGAGCCTCTCGACAGGAGTTGACGTGGTCACGTTCTCCGGGGACAAGCTGCTTGGCGGGCCGCAGGCCGGCATCATCGCCGGCAGGGCCGAGCTGGTCCAGCGGATCCGCCGGAACCCGCTCTTCCGCGCGCTGCGCGTCGACAAGCTGACCCTGGCAGCGCTGTCCTCCACCCTCCGCAGCCATCTGGCCGGCCGCCACGACGACATCCCCGCCTTGCGCCTCGCGAGGGCCGCTCGGGGCAGGCTGGCCGCCCGCGCCCGCCGATTCGTCCGGCGGCTGGAGATGCTGCACGTCCCGGTTGCCTCGGTCGTCGAGGGGCAGTCCCTGCTCGGCGGCGGCTCCACGCCGATGCTGACGCTGGAGTCGGTGCTGGTTGCGATCCGTCCGCCCGAGGGAATGACGGTCGGCAGCGTCGAGGCTTCCTTGCGCGCCCATGACCCTCCGGTGGTGGCTAGGATCGAGAAGGGACGGCTCTTGCTGGACCTGCGCACGGTATTCGAGACTGAAGAGCACGACCTTCTCGCCGCCGTCCTCGCGGCGACCGGAGCCGGGCAGGGGTCATGACATGACATTCAGCGTCTCCACGCAAGGCTTCAACGAGATCGTAGACATAACCGGGGACGTGCGCAGCGCCGCTGCGCGGTCCGGGGTCCGGGACGGCGTGGCCCATGTCTTCGTGGCCGGCTCGACGGCTGCCCTTTCGACGATCGAGTTCGAACCGGGGGCGGTGCGCGATCTCAAGGAGGCCTTGGAGCGCATCGCGCCCATGGACGCGGACTACCACCACAACCAGGCATGGGGTGACGGCAACGGCTACGCACACCTGCGCGCCGCCCTGATGAAGCCGTCGCTGTCCGTGCCGATGAGCGGGAGCGATCTCCTCCTCGGCACCTGGCAGCAGGTCATCCTGCTTGACTTCGACAACCGGCCTCGAACGAGGACCATCCACGTGAGGGTGTCGGCATGCGCTTGATGGCGGCGGCGCGGCAGCGTTTCTCCCGGCGGACGGTCCGCGCAAGCACCCATCCCTTGCAGCATTCCGAGTGGCCGGCGACGATGGCTGTCCGATGGCTCTGCGGCGTTGCGTTGGTTCTCGCGGCGCCGGCGCACTTCCCGGCCCGCGCCGAGCAGGCCGTGACCTGGATCGAGTCGTACGACGAGGCGCTCGCGGAGGCGCGGCGGACAGGGAAGCCCATCTTCCTCGAGTTCCGCTGCGCCCCTTGAAGGGCCGGGCGGGTATTTGACGCACAGGTTGTGCTGACCGAGAGCGATACGAAGAGGGGACGTCTGCTGCAGCAGTACGTGACGGCGCGCGTCACACGGATGGACGGCATCAACATCGGCCTGTTCGACTACGACCGCTACAACACCCTGTACTTCTTCGCGCTCAACGCCGACGAGCGGATTTACTTGCGCTACGGGGGCAGGGACGTGCAGTCCCCAACCACGTACCTGAACCTCGACAGCCTCGAATTGGCCCTGGAGCGCGGCTTGGAACTGCACAGACTCCACGGCGAGGGGAAGCTGCCCGAGCGGCCCGTCCCGGAGCCGCTGTACCCGCGCGAAATTCCGGCGCTCTACGAACGCACGGCGGGGCGCGGGCGGTGCGTGGAGTGCCACCTTATCGGCGATCTCCAGAATGTCCAGCGGGAGCGTGACGGCACGCTGGACAAGCTCAAGCACCTGTTCCGGGCCCCAGAGATCAAGAAGATTGGCATCGAGCTGGACATTCCAAAGGGTCTGCGAGTCGCGGCCGCGAGCGGCAGCGCCGCCGCCGCCGGGATGCTGCCGGGAGACGAGATCCGCGCGGTCAACGGAGTCGATGTCTGGACTTTCGGCGATCTGCAGTGGGAATACGGCAAGCTGCCGCACACCGAGACGCGAATGGCGCTAGCCGTCCTGCGGGACGGCCAAGCGGTCACCCTCGACGTTGCCCTGCCGCCATTCTGGTGGCACACGGATCTCACCTACAGGAATCTCTCCGTTGATCCACGGGTCTATTTCCGGTCCGAGCCCCTGTCTCCGAAGGAGAAGGGGCGGCTAGGCTTCGCTACGGACGGTTTCGCGAGCCGCGTGACGTCCATCGATCCGCTGGCCGACCTGCTGGGCAGCCATGAGCTCGAGCAGGACGACGTCATCTACGGAGTGGACGACGCCGTCGAGGACGAGGTCGCCAACACGGCCGACCTGTTCATCAAGCTGAGGAAACAGGCTGGCAGCGAGGTGACGCTGCACGTCCTGCGGGACGGAGAGCGGCTGGCCCTGCCGCTCAAGACCGAGAGAATGAGTTTCCGGAAATGAACGCAAGCTGTCGAATCGCCCTTCTCCTGGCGCTGAGCGCTGCCGGCTGGGCAGGCGACTGGTCCATGCCGGTCGAAGCCACTGCCCGCGATGGCAGCCCTCTCGTGACCTGCCGGGCAAGGCTCGCCGGAGACTACCTGCTAGTCGAGGTGCTGCCGGTCGAGGGCTGGCACGTCTATGCGATGGACAACGAGCAGCGCGCGAAGGAGGCTCTGGCAGGAAAGACCTCCCTCGGCGTGGAGGCGAACACCGAGATCCTCGTGCGCAACGGGCTGGAGCAGGTCGGCGACTGGTACCAGACCGCGCCGGAGGATTTCTCCCAGCCCGAACTTCGCTGGTACTCGTTCGGGTTCGAGGGACGGTCCCTGCTGGTGAGCCGCGTTCGGCGGACCGGGGCGGGCCCGGCCACCGTCGAGGTGCGGGCCCAGGCTTGCGACAGCGCCAGCTGCATACGCGTGGAAGCGCAGTTGACGTTGCCGCTATCGGACGCGACGGACGAGGATTTCAGCCTCGAAGGCTTGGTCCGCGTGGGCGCGTCGTAGCCGGAATTCCGATCCGCGGACGGAAACGTCCGCCCCTACCATCTCGGCGGCTCCCTGTGGGCGGTGTCTTCGAGCGGAACCTGAACGGACCGGCCCTCCGCGTAGGACTGGTAGGCGGCTTGGACGAGTTCCAGCGCCTTGTAGCCGTCGGCGGCATCAGCCCTGCAATGGGCCCTGCCTTCGATCGCCTCGAAGAAGTTGCTGAACTGCGCCTCGAACGTCCTGTTGCGTGGCGGCCAGATGTCCACCCAGCCGGGCTGGACGTCGCCCCACCATCTCGTGGGTCTCGTCCAGGCGAGAATCTCGGGCGGCAGGGCCTTGGACGGGTCGCCCTCCAGATAGACCGAGACCGGGGCTGACTGGAACGGTGCGGTGATGAAGGCGCTGCAGCCCAGCGTTGCCTTGGTGCCGAACAGCATTAGCGGCGACGTGAATGCTCGCGAGAATCGATGCCAGCTCAGCGAACCGAGGGCCCCGGACTGCATCCTCAGGGCTAGCACCACGCTGTCGTCCATGTCGTGGCCTTCCATTACAGAGCCCATCTCGCACGACACTGTCGCGAAGTCCCCGAGAAGGTCGCGAATCTGGTCGATCCGGTGCTGGGCGACATCGATCAGCGTGAGCCCGCCGCCCTGCCGGGCGTCGAGCCGGTAGTTGCTCGTGCCGCCCGGGATGACGTCGAACGGTTCCGATATCGTTCCGCTGTATGCGCGGACGTCGCCCAGAATCCCGGAGCCGACGAGGCGCTTCGCGCACTCGTGTTCCGCACTGAAGCGATGGTGGAAGCCCAGCTGCAGCACGCGGCCGGCCCTCTCGGCAGCCCTGGCCATGGCCTCGGCGTCGGCAAGTGTGAGCGAAACGGGCTTCTCGCAGAGGACGTGGCGGCCCGCGTCAAGTGCGCATTCCGCCTGCTCCCGGTGGAAGGCGTTGGGAGACGCGACGAGCACGGCCTCCACCCGCCGGTCGCTGATCGCGTCCTCGGCCGAAGCCGCTACGTGAGGAATGCCGAAAGCCCGGGCGAGCTTCTCGGCGGCGCCCGGCAACGGGTCGAAAATGCTTGCGGCACGGCCGCCGACGGCAGCCAGAGCCGGCAGGTGGCGGGCCTCGACGACGGCGCCCGCTCCGAGAATCGCGAATTCCGGCGGTGAGGGCTTCATGCGCGCGACAGGTCCCCGACGCGACGATTATCCCATCGGCCGCCGCTGTGCCGGCTCCGATGGACCTGGCGGTCGGGGGTTGCGTGCCATCGCCGACCTCGGCGAGCGGCGCGTCCCGCACTCGTTGCTCCTGCCGTGCGCTAGACTCGGATTTTCGGGCCCCGGCCCGACGGGACAGGCCCGGTTTGCACAAGTACGTCATTCTGGGCCCACAAGGATCCGGCAAATCCACCCAGAGCCGGCTCCTGACCGAGCGCTTTGACTTCGTCCACATCTCCGTGGGTGACATCATCCGCTGGCATCTCGAGCAAAAGACCAAGCTCGCATCGAGAATCCGCGCGATCCTGGACTCGGGCAACCTCATCCCAGACGAGATCGTGATGGACGTTGTCCGGCGGCGTCTGGAACAGCATGACTGGAACTACGGCTTCATTCTGGACGGCTTCCCCAGGACCAGGGCGCAGGCGGAGTTTGTCTGGCAGAACTGGGACGTGGACCAGGTGATCTATCTCGATCTTGCCGACGATGCGGTCTTCAACCGGGTGTTGCAACGGGGACTGGCCGGCTGGGGGTCCGGGTACACGAAGCGGGCGGACTCCCATCCGGACGCGGTCCGACGCCGGATTCGGAAGTACCACAGCCGAACCAAGCCGCTGCTGGACCTGTACAAGCAGCTCGGAATCCTCACGTTCGTGGACGGCAACCACGCCATCACCGGGGTCTATTCCCGGATCACCAGGGCACTTGAGTTGCAGGAAGGACCGATCTGATCGCTTGGCGGCGAGCCCGCCGTCACTGGGCGGGCGCTGAGTCCTGGAGCTTTCTGGACCGCGTCCATTCGTACTCGACTCCCCCGTCCACGTTGTGCAGCCGGAAGACGATCCGGCTCTCGTCGTAGACCTTCTCGGCTAGGACCGACACGAATCCACCCTTGACACGGTGAAACCGGTGGTAGCGTTCGTCCTCGCCGGGGCTGCCTCCAGCGTGCTCGTCTGTTGCCGGCCCGCTGGAGAATTCGTGAACGCCAGTTCCCGGGTGCACCGAATGGTACTGCCAGTGCCGGTCGCCGCAAACGATGAAGAAATTGTCGGGCAGGTTGGCGGCGAACCAGGACCGAATCTCGTCGCCTTCGTGCTGGAAGGCCGTGTTCGAGTGGTTGTCTCCCTTGTTCGTCCGATCCGGCCCCACTATCGGCGTCGGGCTCACCAGGACCTTCCAGTCCGCGTCGCTGGCCGTCAGAGTGTCCTTGAGCCACTGCTTCTGGACCGGCCCCCAGATCGTCTTGTCAGGGCCGTCAGGCATGCGGTTGCTGGAGCGGAAGTCACGGCCCTCGACAACCCATACCTGGAGCCCCTTGCCCCAGCGGAAAGTGCGGTACGGCAGGTCGCTCATCGGAACCTGCTCCGCATAGACCTGCAGTCCTTGGTCCCAGTTGAAGGTTCCCATGTACTCCCGGGACATTCCGGGCCAGTTGTCGTTGTGATACGAGTCGTGATCGTCCTTTTCCCAATAGCCCGGCACGCTGAGATGGAATCGAACCAGGGAAGGGAAGCTGTACATGCGGTGCCAATGGAACCTGGCCAGGTCGATGGACGTGGCCAGCGGAGCGTCGCTGTCGTAGTAGATCGTGTCGCCGGTCGGAACGATGAAGTTCGGCGCTAGGTCGAGCATCGACTTGTAGATCTTGAATCCGTCCGGGGCGTCGTGGTCCCGGTTCGCCTGG
This sequence comes from Bryobacterales bacterium, assembly GCA_965263255.1. Taxonomy (GTDB): domain Bacteria; phylum Acidobacteriota; class Terriglobia; order Bryobacterales; family UBA6623; genus VXMF01. The sequence continues at coordinate 1,515,533 of CBDHHA010000008.1, read as the reverse complement.
CCGGTCACTGCGGTAAACAGTATTCGGCCGTACTCTTCAGGGGGCGGCGCTGTCTCGAAACGGCCGTTCAGCGGCTTGTGCCATATTGTGTCGTCCAGGTTGCTTGTCTGGCTCTCGAAGTAGTAGACGGTCGAGGGCTCGAGGCCTTCCAGTCGGAAGTGGTGAGTGAAGTCCTCGGCAGCATCGACCGCGACCCAGCCGGTCGTGACCGGGTCGAAGAAGTTAACGTTGTTGGCGTACTGGATTCGCACGAGTCCGGCAGCGCCGGGAGCGGATCCCTGGAGGTCTCTCGGGTCGAGCTGCACGATCGTCTCCCCCGGTTCGGTCTTTTCGGGACGGCCTCGTGCCGGGTCGCCGTCCGGCCGCCGTTCGGCGGCTTCGGTGATCCGGGTCCAGATGACGGCCGACGTCGAGGTGACCTCGCCGACCTTCACGCCGGTTGCCTGGCGCGATTCCTCGAGGTGGTTGATGGCTGCGCCGCAACCCGCAAGTGTGAAGGAGATTGCTGCTGCCGTCGCGATTCGCATGTTGCTGCACCCTGCAAAGATTCTACCGGGAGGGAGAGAAGCGGAGCCGTGAGACTTGGCGCTCGACCGCGCGGATCCTGCCAAGCAATGCGCGTGCGCTCTCGCCTCCGCAGTCACAGTCAGGAGGGTTGCTTTCCAGGTGGATGAGGCGAACTTCGAGGCGGTCAAGCTTTGCCTCCGATTCTAGGCTGAGACGGTCCGGATCGGGCCGCGGCTGGCTGGAAATCCTTTCCTCGGCTATTGCCATCCGGTCCTCCAAGGCGTCGAGGCGCCCCTCGATCGCCTCGAGGCGATCGTCGAAGGTCCCACGGACCGGAAGCCTTCCTTGCCCGAGGACGAGCATAGACGAAGCCAGAACGGCCAGTAGCAGGGATCGGATGGTCTTGCGGGGCATGGCTGCACCTCCAGCGTGAGTTTCGCACAGCGGCGACGATCCTGCGGGCGAGCAACCGCTCGGAAGAGGGTGGCAGTGTGGCCGGAAGGGTTTGGGAGCGCTGTGTCTCCGGGGGCTTACTGGATGCTTAGCATCCGGTCGATGGCACGCTGGGCCCGGCGCGCCGTCTCGGGCTTGATCGTCACCTCGATCTGGTCGCGTTCCAGGGATCCGAGCAGCTTCTCCAGCGTGTTCATCTTCATGAACTCGCAGACCGCGTCCGGGCTTACCGGGTGGAAGACCTTGCCTGGCAGGCGCCGCCGGAGGCGGTAGACCATGCCCATCTCAGTGCCCACGATGAATTCTCGGGCCGGCGATTCCTCTGCGTGGCGGATCATGCCTTCGGTTGAGAGGAAGAAGGCCTTCTGGTACGGCGAGTTGCCTTGCATGACCTTGGACATGCAGTGGGAGGCGCAGCCGCATTCCGGATGGATCAGCAGCTCCGCTTCCGGGTGTCGGTCGAATGCGTCCTCCAGCGCAGTCTCCCCGATCTTGGCATGCACGTGGCAGCAGCCGTCGTACAGGTCGACCAGCGAAGGGTCCACGACCTCGCTCTGCGCGATCGAGACCGAACCGAGGAACTTGTCCGGCAGAAAGAGGATGCGCTTGCCGGGGTTGCTCTCTGCTGCATGATCCAGCACGCGGGCCGCGTTCCTCGAAGTGCAGATGTAGTCGCTCAACGCCTTGGTCGTCGCGTCCGTATTCACGTAGGAGATGACAATGCCCTCCGGGCAGGTCTGCTTCCAGCGGCGGATCCGCGCGTGGTCAATCGACTCCACCAGGGAGCAGCCGGGCCGGTCTGGCATGTAGACCTTCGCGCGGTCCCCGAGGATGGTCTTGGCGGTTTCCCCCATGAACCAGACGCCGCAGAAGTCCACTCTCGGCGACGTCTGGCGAGCCACGTAGCGGCTCAGGCCCAGCGAGTCGCCGACTTCCGCCGCCACCTCTTGGAGCTCGGGGAATTGGTAATTGTGCGCGACGATCAGCGACCGCTTCGACACGGCCAGCTCGGCAATCCTGCGCGCGATATCTGTCAGCTGTGCCGTGTACTCGCGCGTGTACCTGCCGGGATACAGATCGCCGGCGGCTCGGTTGAACGTGTCGTACCAGTCACTCAGCGGCAATGGTTGCATGCGGCTCGACTCCGCTACCCTCGAGGATTCAATGCTTCCAGGCATGTCCGCGCTGGGCGGTGATCCCCGTCACACCTGGAACGATTTCCCGCACCCGCAACTCTTTCCGGCATTCGGATTCTTGAACAGGAAACGCTGCTCGAGAATCGTCTCGGTGTAATCGAGGGTCATGCCGTCGAGAAACGAGAAGCTCTTCGGATCGACGCAAAGCTTCACCCCGTCGACCTCGAAGACCGTGTCGGCCGCACGCGCCTCGCGTTCGTACTTGAACTTGTATTGCAGCCCCGAGCACCCGCCGCCGACCACGCCGAGCCGCAGCATACCCCCGGGATTCTCGCTCGCAAGCATCCCCCGGATCCTATTCGTCGCGCTCGGAGTGACGTCGATCATCGTCTCCTTCATGATACGCGCATCGCACGGCTTCCCGCTCCGGCCGGACCCAGCGGCGGGCTCGGACGGGTTCCGGGCAGTAAAATGGCCGTATCCGGCATCCCCGTCGTCCACAGTGCCACTCGATTCCTTTCGCCGGCCGTTGCAGGATCTGCGGATCTCTGTCACGGACCGCTGCAACTACCGTTGCACCTACTGCATGCCGCTCGACCACTACGACTGGATTGGCCGGGAGCAGATTCTGACCTTTGAGGAGATCCTCCGGGTGGTGCGGGTCTTTGCCGGGCTGGGGGTCACCAAGCTTCGCGTCACGGGCGGGGAGCCGCTGCTTCGAAACGATCTCGACGCGCTGGTCGGGATGCTCGCAGCCGTGGCCGGGATGGAGGACCTATGCCTCACCACGAACGGCTCGCTGCTAGCCGGCAAGGCAGTCTCGCTGCGGAAGGCTGGCCTAGCGCGCGTCACGGTCAGCGTAGACTCGCTCGATCCGGGTACATTCCGCAAGATGGCGCAGCGCGGAAGCGTCACCGACGTCCTAGAAGGGATAGCGGCGGCCAAGGCGGCTGGCCTCGATCCGATCAAGCTGAACGCCGTGGTGGAGCGAGGCGTCAACGACCACGAGATACCGGACCTGCTCGATTACGCAAGGGCCACAGGCTGCGAACTCAGGTTCATCGAGTACATGGACGTGGGCAACGTCAACCAGTGGTCGTCGGACAAGCTCGTCACCAAGAGCGAGATCCTTGAGCGGGTCGCCATGCGCTATCGATTCGAACCGGTCGTCGCTCATCGCGGAAGCGCCCCGTCGGAGAGATTCCGGTTCTCGGATGGCGGCGGAACATTCGGCGTGATCGCATCCGTCACCGAGCCCTTCTGCGGGGCATGCACCCGCGCCCGCCTGACCGCGGACGGCCGCTTGGTGACCTGCCTGTTCTCGGGACAGGGGCACGACCTGAAGGCGGCGATGCGGAACGGCGCCACGGACGACGATCTCCGCGAGACGATTGCGGGCATCTGGCGACGAAGGACCGATCGGTTCTCAGAGGAGAGGCTCGCTGCGATCTCGTCTTCGGAAGGGTACCGGCCCGACTCCGTCCGAAAGCTCGAAATGATCAGTCTCGGCGGCTAGCGGAAGCTTCACGTGAGCTGCTGGCGGACTCCTCGATCCGCCGGACGTTCGGCAATTGAGTGGGTGTTGGCCGCCCTGTCGAGCCTGTTGCCGCGGCGCCCACGCGACGAACGGAGCTCGGGCACCGAGCATATGAGCCTGATCCGCCCTCCATCAGCCGAGGCAGGCAAAGGCGCGCGGTTGGACCTACCCCGGCGGCTATGCTGGCCGACCGCTCCGAGCGGCCTGGGCCGAAGGCGAGTCCGGCAGCAGCTGCAGCGCCCACGTCGGTCGAATTCTCACGCGCTTGGCCCGTCAGGCGGGCCTGCTGACCTGCACCGTCCCGCCCGCTCACACTGCATTGTGACTGCTCGCCAGATGATCCCGCCCGCTGGCAAGAATTCTGTTCTTGCGGCTGGGTCTCGCTGGGTCTATGGCGTACCGTAGTGGTGGTTGGCACGGCCGGTGCAGGAGCGGCACGGAATCGGCGTGGCGATCGATTGCGCTGGGACGGTGCTATCGGTTTGCTGTGGGCTGCATTGCATCGTCACGCCGCTGCTACTTGGAGCGGCGGTCAGCTTGCCAATCGGGTGGCTGCTCGACGAATCGACGGAATCGTTGATGGTGACCGGCGCGATCGGGATCGCCGCCTTCAGCCTCGGACCCAGCTACTGGCGACGGCATCGCCGCAAGCGGTGCCTCGGTCTGTTCGCCGGCGGGGCGGTCCTGCTCGCCTTGGCGAAGATGGGGCCCGTGAGTGAGTCAGTGGAGCCGCTGACGGTCATCTCTGGAGCCGCGTTGATCGCCACGGCTCACCTAGTCAATCTTCGTCTTTGCAGGCAGTGTGCAAATTGCGAAACCGGGGACCCGTCCCCATGATGCGCCGATGTCTCCTGCTGCTACTCGCCTTGGGCCTGTGGCAGGTTGCCTTCGCCCAGGTTCATTGCAGCGTCGAGCTGGAGGATTGCGAAGAAGGCGCCTGCGAGCTCTGCCCGCTGTCCCACATCTCGCCGCAGGTTCCGGACTCCGCACTGCTTTGTTCACTGCTGCCGGCTCGGCGCACTTCTGCGGTGCCCAGCCAGAGAGCGACCGCCGCACCGCCGTTGAGGCGGAGTCGCGGCCGCGCCCCTCCCCTCTGATTCTCGTCCAGTAGCGACAACCGGCTATGCGAAGGCGCAAGCCGGTCGGTCGGATTGTGTGTCAGCTATTGAGTGAGTGATGAGAGATATTTCCAATGACAAGAATGCTTTGGGGCGGCGTGGCGGCGCTGCTCGCGGTCTCAGCGATCTGGGGGCAGGAAACAGGCAGCATCGAGGGCCGGGTGTTGTTCGCGCAGACGGGTGGACCCGCTCCCGGCGCGACGGTCATTCTCCTCGAAACGGGGGCTTCGACCACTGCCGATTCGGATGGGTGGATCCAGTTCGAGAGGCTGCGGCCGGGCCGGTACCATCTGCACGCTGACCTCGAAAGCGCCCTGGAGGGCATCTCCGAAGTGATCGAGGTCGCTCCGGGCGGGACGGCTCAGGTGCAGATGCTGCTCTCGTTCTCGACGCACAAGACCCAAATCACCGTCAGCGCGGCCGGGCGGGCCGAGGCCGCATTCGAGGCGATCCAGCCTACGCACTCGCTGACCTCGCTCGAGGTGGCCAGGGCGGAGAACATCGCCGCCGGCCTGGGCGAAGTGCTCGGCAATCAGATCGGCACGGGCATCGCCCAGCGGGGGTTCGGGCCGGGCTCGTCGCGCCCCATCGTTCGCGGCTTCGACGGCGACCGGGTGCTGATCCTGGTCGACGGACTCAGGACGGGCTCCATTTCGTCCAACTCCGGCGATCACGCCGAGACGTTCAATCCACTCGCATTTGACAGGCTCGAGGTGGTGAAGGGGCCCGCGACCCTGCTGTACGGCAGCAACGCCATGGGAGGTGTCGTTAACGCCGTCAGCAGCCATGCGGGCTTCGCCTCGCATGCGGACGGCCTGCAGGGCTACCTTCAGGGCTCAGCGGGCACGGGCAACGCCCTGGCCGGAGGTGCGGCCGGGTTCGACTTCGCCCGAGGCCCGTGGCGGGCTTGGGGCGGGGCGAATGGCCTCCGCACTGGCGACTACTCCGCGCCTGGGGGGAAGGTCGAGAATTCCCGCACCCAGTCCTCGAACGGCTATGGCGGCTTCGGCTGGTTTGGCGATCGGGCCTTCGTCAGCGCCGGCGTTCGCGCCAACCAAGGCAATTACGGGACTCCCTACGGCGGCAGATTCCACAGTCATGACCATCACGAGGAAGAAGGCGAAGAACACCATGCTGAAGAGGGGATGGAAGCCGGGCACGAGGACGGGCACGAGGACGAGCACGACGAGGAACTTCGCATTGATGTCGACATGCGTCAACCGGTCTACCAAGTCAATTGGGGGCTTCGGGGTCTCGGACCCGCGTTCGAGAGTTTCGTGATGAAGCTGAGCTACGCGAGCTATCGGCACGACGAGGTCGAATTCGAAGGCGACGAGCGCAGGATCGGCACGACATTCAACAACGACCAGATCGTCTATCGAGGCGTGTTCGAACAGAACAGACGCGGACCGTTGACCGGGCGCTTCGGGTTCTGGGGCATGGACCGCCACTACGAGGCGGAGGGCGAGGAAGCGCTCTCGCCGCCAGCCGATCAGAATTCATTCGCTCTGTTCGCACTCGAGGAGCTCGATTTCGAGCGGGTCAAGCTTCAGTTCGGCGGCCGCTTGGAAACGTCCGCCTACGTTCCTGCGTTCGCAGAGCGCGGACACGGCCAGGGCCATGATGAAGACGAGCACGGCCATGAAGAGAATGAGGGCGGCGAATTGGGTGGAATGGCCGAGCACGAGGAGCACGAGGAGAAAGTCCCGGACGCCGTCAATCGTCGCTTCACTGGCGCTTCGGTCGCAGCGGGCATCCACGCCGACCTGTGGAGAGGCGGAGCCTTCGTTGCGAACTATTCCCACTCCTATCGCGCCCCGGCCCTCGAGGAACTCTATAACTTCGGACCGCACGCCGGAACGCTGAGCTTCGACATCGGCAATCCTGGCCTCGACGCCGAGCGCGGCAATGGTATCGACCTGTCGCTCAGGCAGCGGGCCGGACGAGTCGATGGCGAGGTCAACCTGTTCTACTACGATTTCCGCAACTTTGTCTTTCCGTTCGTGACGGGCGAGGAGCGGGACGGGCTGCAGGTGGTGGATTTCGTCCAGCGCGACAGCCGTTTCACCGGAGCGGAAGCCCGTCTCGGCGTCGGCTTGCATGAACTCCTCCGGCTTAATCTCGGAATGGATGTCGTGGACGCGCGAGCGACCGTCACGAACACTCCTCTGCCACGCATCCCGCCGCTGCGCGGTCGCGTCGGGATCGAATTCCGGGGCCGAGGCTTGAGCATTCGGCCCGAACTCGTGCTGGCGAACCGCCAGGGCCAGACGTTTGATTTCGAGACGCCGACGGCCGGATACGCGCTCCTCAATCTACGAGCGTCTTACACGATCCCAACAAGGGGGGCGATTCACCAGTTCTCGGCCAATGTGTTTAACATCGGCGACCAGCTCTATCGCAATCACTCGTCATTCATCAAGGACCTTGCCCCGGAGATTGGGCGCGGCATCCGCTTCAGCTACATGCTGCGAATTTTCTAGCGGACCCAATCCGAGACGAGTTCGATCCGTGGGCGTAGTCGTCGTGCCGGGGGGCTACTCCGCTCTGTGCCGCAGCGCGGCAAGCCTCAGGACGATTTGCCTCTGGGGCACGGCTGCGGATCCCACTCAAACGACTGCTCCCATTGCACACCCCGCCTTCCGGGGTGACAGCTTGGCAGAGTAGGGCGGCGCGCCAACGACCGGACGCTTCGCGATTCCCCAACCCCTCACTCCGGCGGCACATTCGCGGGCGGTCGAAGCGACTCCCTTGGCTACCAAGCTGCCACCGTCCCGTCTTTCCGCGGGTCTGTCCCGCCGAACAGAACTCCCCGCTCCCAGTCGATCTCGATGGCTTGGTACCCCCCCATGGGGCCGGCCTTGTCAACCGTGTGGCCCATCCTCTCCAGTTCAACGGCTGTCTCGGGATCGATTCCCGGTTCCAGCCCGACTCCTCCAGCCGTGCTGTGGCTGGCCCGGGGGGCTTCGCCGGCTTCCTGCACGTTCATGCCGAACTCGATCATGTTCAGGAGCACCTGGACGTGGCCTTGCGGCTGCAGGTCCCCGCCCATCACGCCGAATGAGAGCCAGGGCCTGTCCCCCTTGAAGGCCATCCCGGGAATGATCGTATGGTACGGCCGCTTGCGCCCCTCGATGCGATTCGGGTGGCCCGGATCGAGGGAGAAGAGCGCACCGCGGTTCTGCATGAGGAGGCCGGTCTCCGGCACAACGACTCCGGAGCCGAAGGCGTGGAAGATGCTGTTGATGAACGAGACTACGTTCCGGTCCTTGTCGACCACCGTGAAGTAGACAGTGTCGCCGTCTCCCTCGATGAACCGCACCTCTTGCTGGATGCCGCTGTTGACGTCGCTGGCCGCCTTCTCCGAGTCGATGCGTTTTCTCTGTTCACGCGCGTACTGCTTCGAAATGATCCTGGCAATGGGGAGGTCCGCGCGGGCTGGATCGCCCAGCCATGCGCCAAGGTCGGCGAAGGCCAGCTTTTTGGCCTCGACGAAGTGGTGCAGGTACTTGGCCGAGTTGTGGCCCATCGCCTTCAAGTCGAACCCCTCGAGGATGTTGAGCATTTCGAGAGCTGCCATCCCCTGTCCGTTTGGCGGCAGCTCGTAGATTCGGTGGCCCCGGTAGGTGGTGCTGATCGGCTCGACCCAGTCCGAACGCTGGTAGGCGAGGTCCTCCATCGTAATCGGCCAGCCGAGGCTGCCCAGGTGATCAACAATCCTCTGAGCGATCTCGCCCTTGTAGAAGGCATCGCGCCCCCCGCTCGCGATCTGGCGATACGTCCAGCCAAGCGGCTTGTTCACGAAGACGTCGCCGTGCTCCGGGGGCTTGCCGTCCGTGAAGTACGCCCGGACGAATTCCGGGTCGCCAGCGAACGCCGAGCCGCTCCCTGCCCAGTTCGCGGCGAAGATCTCTGAGACCGGAAACCCATCCTCGGCATACTGTATGGCCGGCTCCAGAACCCGCGATAGCGGCATCGTCCCGAATCGATCCAGCAGGGTAGTCCATCCGTCGACAGCCCCGGGCACAGTGATCGAGAAAGGGCCCTTCATGGGAATCGCGTCAAGTCCGCGACTGCGGAAGAAGTCGATGCTGGCGGCTCGCGGGGCGAAGCCGCTTCCGTTGAGACCGGCGAGTTCTCCCGTGTCGGCCATGTAGACCAGGGCGAACATGTCGCCGCCCGGTCCGGTCATCATCGGCGCGACGAGTCCGAGGACCGCTGCCGTGGCGACCGCGGCGTCGATGGCGTTCCCTCCGTCGCGGAGGACCTGCAGTCCAGCCTGCGACGCGAGGGGCTGGCTTGCCGCGACCATGCCGTTCCTAGCCGCGACGGCGGAACGCCCGGCGGTGGGGATGGGTCGGACAGCGGACATGGCCATCAGTGGGACTGCGAGGGCAGCAACGGGTAGGCGCCCAACTCTCACGGTTCGCTCCTTGGGGCGGCTCGCAGGCTGGAGTGCCGGTAGCATCCCGCTGCGGCTGCTCGGCTGGGCAGGGCTCCCAACCTACCAAGAGGGTACTTTACGAGACTTTGAAGCGGCAATCTTGCGGTGGCCGCGAGTCGGCGGCCGCCGGGTCGGGCCGGAAGCCTACGGGACGGCTCGCAGGGGAACTTGACTCTGCGCATCCCACCCGCTATTGCGCCGGCGCCGGGGCGGGGAACGAACCCGCCCATCTGTACGATTCCTCGGGAACCTCGCCGAGGTCAGGCGTCGATGTGACAGCAGAAGTGGCGGTCCAGCGCCTGCTTGTTCAGGTCGGCCATCTCTGCGGAGAATGCCTCCATTTCCTCAGGAGGCATCGGCGTGAAGTTGCGGGCGACCTCGACATTCTCCCGCAGGAACTCCAAGGTCGGCATTCCCACCACCGCAGTGGTGACTGGCAGCGAGAGAGCGTATTGCAGGAGCCTCCCGATGCCCGCCTTGCCCGGTCCCTCACCCACCAGAGACTCCTGTCCGGTGACCTTCATGGCTAGGACTCCCATGTTCTTGCGGATGGCTACGGGCAGGGCTACCGCCTCGAAACTGTCCTCCGGAAGGTGATCGACAGCCTCACGCGAATTGCCGCTCCGCCCCTGCTTGGCTGCATTGAGAGCCATTTGAGTGCAGTCGAAATCATGGCGCTCCAAGGCAGTCGCGAGGACATCGGGGTGGGTGTGGCTGGTGATCCCCGCGAATCGGCAAACACCTTGCTCTCGCAGTTCCATGAGGGCCCGGAGGGAGCCGGCCTCGACGGCGGCTAGATCCTCTTCGTCCGAAAGGCCGTGGATGTGGATCAAGTCGATTTGGTCGGTCGCCAGTCGCTCCAGGCTTGCCTCGGTGGCTCGCATGGCCTCGTCGTAGTCCCGGACCCGGATCTTGGTGGCGAGGAATACCTCCTTGCGCCTCTGGGCCATTACCTTGCCGACCCATTTCTCGCTGTTACCGCCTCCGTAAGACTGGGCAGTGTCGAGATAGGTAATACCCAAATCGATGGCGAGATTGAGCGCTTCGACCCCGCGTTCCTCCTCTTCGTACATCGAGAGGCGACTGCCGCATCCGATCGCGAGGACCGACGGAGTGGCCCCGGTCCTGCCCAGGGTGCGGGAGGGCAGTGCGGTCGCCGCACCCTCTGCCTCCGCCTGCTGCTGGGGAGCGGACTGGCACGCCGCCGAGACAGCTACCGCCCCTCCAATGAATTTTCGTCGGGTTAGATCGTTCGGCATGTTTCCGGAGGCCTCCTGCGGCCTGGTTCACTATACGCTTGAACGGGTTCCGAAGGCAACGGCCTCGGGGGCGGTGAGTGCATGACGCATTGATCGGATCTCCTGTCGGAGAGGCGGGCAGTCTGTCCGTGCGGTCCAAGAGTTCTCTTGCTTTCCGGTGAGCACGCATTAGGCAGGTCGAGGATGGCATGAGCGCAGTCTGCCGTCGATTGCATTGCTGATCGCTTGAGTTGTGCGACGTCGCTGCGGCAGCGGGACCTGGACTGCTCCGGAGTCCTCGTGCAAGCCGTTCTGACGCGAGTTCTTCCTGCGGGCCCCGCCCGGCTTGGTCGCTCATCGCCCTGGGGCCACGCCCTGGGGCCTCGCCCGCCGGACTACGGGCCGGACTCTATAATGGCGCGGATGTCTGACAGCAATTCACAGCTGCGATCCCAGGAATGGTTCGGACGCAAGGACAAGCTGGGATTCATTCACCGGTCCTGGTTGCGTTCCGAGGGCTTCCCGACGAGCGTGTTCTCGGGCAAGCCCGTCATCGGGATCTGCAACTCATGGTCGGAGTTGACGAACTGCAACGCGCACCTCCGCCAAGTCGCGGAGGCAGTCAAGCGCGGCGTATGGTCGGCCGGGGGATTCCCTCTCGAGTTCCCGACGATCTCGCTCGGAGAGCCGTTCATGCGGCCGTCCACCATGATGTTCCGCAACCTGATGGCGATGGATGTGGAGGAGTCGATCCGTGCGAATCCACTCGACGGAGTCGTCCTGCTCTGCGGCTGCGACAAGACCACCCCGGCCCAGCTCATGGGTGCTGCCAGCGCCGATCTGCCTTCGATCTTCGTCACTGGCGGGCCGATGCTGAAGGGCATCTGGAGGAACAGGGAAATCGGTTCCGGCACCGACGTATGGCACTACTGGGACGAGCTGCGCGCGGGCCGGATCACAGAGGAAGAGTGGTGCGAGATGGAGTGCGCGATGTCGCGCTCGGCCGGCCACTGCATGGTCATGGGAACGGCCTCCACGATGACGAGCCTTGCAGAGGCGATGGGCATGACTCTGACTGGCTGCGCAAACATCCCTGCTGCGGATTCGAGGCGGTACGAGATCGCGCACCGGAGCGGCGAGCGAATCGTGGAACTGGTACGCGAAGATCTAAGGCCGTCGCAGATCCTGACGCAGGATGCACTGGAGAATGCGGTGCGCGTGGACATGGCGATCGGGGGTTCGACGAACGCGATCATTCACATCAAGGCCCTCGCCGGCCGGCTTGGCATCGACCTGCCCTTGGAGCGGTTCGACGAGATCTCTCGGGAGACGGCCGTCGTTGCGAACGTGCAGCCGTCCGGGAAGCACCTCATGGAGGACATGTTCTATGCGGGAGGGATTCCGGCAGTGATGCACGATCTCCTGGACCAGCTTCGGGGTGATGCGATGACGGTGACCGGCAAGACCATCCGCGAGAACGTTGCATCCGCCGAATGCCACGACAGGAACGTGATTCTCCCGAGGGACCGGCCTCTGCAGTCGGAGGGCGGGACGGTCATCCTGCATGGGAATCTGTGTCCCCGTGGAGCGGTTCTCAAGACGAGCGCCGCTACGCCGGGTCTGCTCCAGCACACGGGCCGTGCAGTCGTCTTCGAGGATCACGAGGACTTCATGCAGCGAATCGACCTGCCTGACCTCGACGTGGAAGCCAGTTCCGTGCTGGTGCTCAAGAACGGGGGACCGGTCGGAGCCCCCGGGATGCCGGAATACGGGAATCTCGCGATTCCCGCGAAGCTGCTGAAGCAGGGGGTGTCCGACATGTTAAGGATTTCGGATGCCCGAATGAGCGGTACAAGCTACGGCACGGTCGTGCTGCATGTTGCTCCCGAGGCGGCGATTGGGGGGCCGTTGGCCCTCGTTCGGACCGGGGACGAGATTCGACTGGACACTGCGGAGAGGAGACTGGACCTCTTGGTGGACGAGGAGGAGCTTCGAAGCAGGAAGGCGGCATGGCGGCCTCGTGATGCGCACTATGACCGTGGGTACGGCAAGCTCTTCCTGGATACCGTCCTGCAGGCGGACGAGGGCTGCGACTTCTCCTTTCTCGGAAGCACGGGCAGGAAGGCTCGCAAGCTCCCACTGGCCTTCTGACTCCAGTCCGGATCCAGGCAGAAGGGTGTTTCGCTCAGCGCGCTCCCGCCGGTCGACCACGGAGCAGACTACAATCGGGCGATGCGCGCATGGATGACATCGGCAATTGTCGCGGTGTTCTTGGGCTGTGCTGGACCGCAAGCGGACGTCTCGGGCGACCTGCAGACATGGCACACCGTCACGCTTTCCTTTGACGGACCGCAGGTGTCCGAGACGGCCGATCCGAACCCGTTCATCGACTATCGACTTGACGTGACGTTTTCGGGTCCCGGTGGCGAGTTCGTCGTCCCAGGGTTCTTCGCTGCCGACGGCCGCTCCGCCGAGACATCGGCCGAATCGGGTTCGAAGTGGCAGGCAAGGTTCTCGCCCAACGCCGAAGGCGAATGGCGCTATCGCGCCTCGTTCCGCGAAGGTCCCGGAGTTGCGCTGGCGGATCATCCCGGCGCGGGCGAGCCCAACGCCTTTGACGGTGCGTCGGGAGCATTCACGGTCCAGTCCTCTGACAAGCAGCGGCCCGATTTCCGGGCCCGGGGACGACTCGAATACGTGGGCCGCCGCTATCCGCGCTTCGCAGGTGACGGCACCTATTTCCTTAAGGGAGGCGCAGACAGCCCGGAGAACCTGCTGGCGTACGTGGACTTCGACGGGACCCGCGATCACGACGCCGAGTCGGGACGACAGGAAGCCTTCCTCCACCGTTACGAACCGCACGTTCAGGACTGGCGCGAGGGGGATCCCTCATGGCAGGAGGGCAAAGGCAAGGGCCTGATCGGGGCGCTCAACTATCTTGCCTCCGTCGGAGTGAACTCGATCTACTTCCTGCCGCAGAACGTTGAAGGCGACGGTGATGACACTTGGCCTTGGGTCGATCGCAACGTGTTCGATCGGTTCGACGTCAGCAAGCTCGACCAGTGGGAGATTGCCCTTGCCCATGCGAGCCGCCTTGGGATCCTGCTGCATGTCGTCACGGTGGAGACGGAGAACGACCACCTGCTCGACGGCGGCGACTTGGGTCCGAACCGCAGGCTCTACTACCGAGAGCTGGTCGCGCGCTTCGCCCACCATCCCGCCCTGATCTGGAATCTCGGCGAGGAAAACACCAACTCCACAGAGCAGCGCAAGGCCCATGCTTCTGCACTGCGACGCCTCGATCCGTATGACCATCCCATCGTCATGCACACCCACGCAGCTGTACATCACCACGAGAGGCACTATGCCCCGTTACTCGGTTTCGAGGATTTCGAGGGCGCGTCAATGCAGATTCGCGACGATTCCGTAGTCCACACGGCACTCATCGAGTGGATGCGCAGGTCCCGCGAAGCTGGCCGGCCCTGGATCGTGTCATTCGACGAACAGCGTACCGGCCGCGACGGGGTCGCACCAGACGCGCAGGACGATTCGCGGCACGACGAGCGTCGAGACCATCTTTGGGCGACGCTCATGGCCGGCAGCTGGGGCATCGAGTGGTACTTCGGCTACATGTACCCGAACAACGACTTGAACTTGGAAGACTTTCGTTCTCGCTCCGAAATCTGGTCGATGACCCGGCACGCCGTCCGCTTCTTTCACGAGCACTTGCCGTTCCAGGAGATGGTGTCGGCCGATCAGCTCGCGAAGGGCAACGACAGCTTCGTGCTAGCCAAGCCCGGGGAGGCTTACGCCATCTATATTCCGTCCGGCGGCAGAGCTGAGCTTGACCTGGAGGACCACGCGGCCGAGTTTGACGTCTCTTGGTTCAACCCGGCCGAGGGTGGGCCCCTGGCCGAGGGTGTCGCCGTGTCGGGCCCTGGCATCGTCCGGATCGGGCCGGTCGCCCGAGACCCTGGGCAGGATTGGGTAGCGCTAGTCCGACGCTCCGTGAATTGACCAGGTGCCCGCTGGGCAGCGTTGATACGCCGAGGGCTCCGGTTCGGAGGGAATTCGGACGAGCACGCAAGTCGGCCGGGCGGCAGTTGGCCGGTGTGCCCGTCTGTCCTCAGATGCTGGTGCCCCGGAGCGCGCAGGCGACTGTGCTACTCCACAGGGCGGCTCTCGTCCCTGGCAAGCCTCAGCCAGACCGCCCGGACCAGGGCAGGGAATCCCGCCAGCACCAGGTAGGGCACCAGCGCGTACAAGACCACTCCGGGCGGTCCGAACAATCCCCCGACAAGGCTGAACCACACGGCGGTGGGAGTTGCCAACGCCATGGCGACGAGCAGGAACCGTCTCCACCAGCCTGCCGCTCTTCGAAGCAGGCGCTGGACGAACAGCCCGGCCAGGGTCCCGGCAATGAAGAAGACGACAAGACCCGACCCGAACGGCAGCAGCCCGCGCTGGGCGGCTGCCGCTGAACTGGAAGGACCGAACCGCGTTGCGAGAACCAGCAACTGCAGCGCAGCAAGACCAGCGCCGAACTGCACCGGAAACTTCCAGAAGCGCCAAGGCTGGCGAGTCCGGCCGCCGCCCTCGCGGGCGTCGCCACCCAGCGGGTCTCCGGCAGCCATCAAGACGGAAACCTAACCCTCGAGGAGCTCCTTGGCAATTGTCTGCAATTGCATGTTTGTCGTCCCCTCGTAGATCGTGCCGATCTTGGCATCCCTGTAGAGCTTCGCTACCGGGTAGTCCTCGGTGAATCCCACGCCGCCGAACAAGTCCACGCAACGCGCCGTGACGCGAACCGCCATCTCGGAGGCGTAGTACTTGGCCATCGCCGCCTGCTGAAGGAATGGCCGGCCGCTGTCCTTGAGCCGTGCGGCGTTCCAGACCAGCAGGCGGGCGGCTTCGATCTCGGTCGCGGCTTCCGCCGCTTGGAAGCGGATTCCCTGGAAGTCGGAAAGGCGCTTTCCGAACTGCTTGCGCTCCTGGATATACGCCAAGGCATGGCCCAGCGCACCTTCCGCTATGCCGACCATTTGCGCGCCAATGGCAATGCGCCCCTCGTTGAGTGTTTCGATCGCGATTCTGTAGCCCTCGCCGACCTTGCCTAGGACGTTCGATGCCGGCACGAAGCAGTCGTCGAACTGCAACTCGCAAGTCGATGATGCGCGGATGCCGAGCTTGTCCTCCTTCTTGCCGACCCGGAACCCGGGCGTGTCGCGGTCGACGAGGAATGCCGTGATTCCGCGGTATCCCGCATCAGGGTCAGCGTTCGCGAAAACCAGGAAGAGTCCGGACTCCATGGCGTTCGTGATCCAGAGCTTCCGCCCGTTTAGGACGAACCCGTCGCCACTGCGAACGGCCGAGCTGGTCATGGCGAACGCGTCGCTGCCCGAGCCGGCCTCCGAAAGGGCGTAGCTGCAGACCGTGTCGCGGCACACTCTCGGCAAGTAGCTGCGCTTCTGCTCGTCACTGGCCCACCGGAGCAGCGCATTGATCACCAGCGTGTTCTGGACATCCACAAGCACCGAGACCGAGGGGTCGACCCTCGACAGTACCTGCACCGCGAGTACAGCATCGAAGAACGTCCCGCCCTGACCGCCGTGCTCCTCGGGAGCTTCGATGCCCATCAGGCCGAAGTCGAACAGTTTGTCGACCACGTCCCGCCGCAGGGCTCCGGCGGTGTCCATTTCCCGGACGTGGGGACCGATCTCCTTCTCGGAGAACTCGACGAGCGAATCCACAAACAGGGACTCGTCGTCACTGAGAGCGGTCAGCGGTTGCATCCGCGCTAATGGCTGGCAGGTAGAGCGGCCACGTCTGCCGCCGCCTGGATGGTTGCGGAGTCCTGATCGCCCACATCCGGCAGGTAGAGGATCAGCCCGCAGTTCTCGCAGGTCAGGACGCCGTTCTCGGCTCCGCCGAGATCCTGCAGGAACTTCGGCCTGAGGCGGACGTGGCACGAGCCGCAAATCTCACCCTCCACTGGTGCCACAGCCCTCCCTCGGGCCTTTCGGATGCGCTCGTAGGTTCGGAGGGTAGCGGAACCGATCCGTACGGTCAGGCCTTCCCGATCCGCATTCCTCCGGTCGCGCTCGTCCCGGTCGGCGGCGATCCGTGCCTTTGCGCGTTCGACTTCCGCGTCTACCTTTGCGCTCTCGACCTTGAGGTCTGCCTCGGCTGTGGCAACACCTTGCTGCAAGGCCTCGGCGTGTTCCATCTTTTCGAGAATGCGCTCCTCGATCTCGTCGATATTCTTGTTGCAGTAACTGATTTCGTGCTGGAAGGCGCGGAACTGTTCGTTCGTCTTGGCCGAGTTCATCTGGTCCTGCAGCTTCGCGATCTTCTGCCTGAAACCGTCAATCTGGCCTTCCAGGCTCCGATGTTCGCGGGCATTGTCCGCAAGCTCAGCCTGCGAATCCGCAAGTTGCTGCTTGTGAGCGGCCAGTTTGGCCTGTATGGCCGCGATATGGCGGGGCAGGCCGTCGATTTCCCGCGTGAGGCCGTCTATCCGCTCGTCCAACTCCTGGAGTTGCCGTGCGAGGGATATGTCGGAGGTCATCTGCGACAGGATCCGCTTCGGTGATTCTAGCATGGGCGCCGGGGACGCCCGTCCTGAGCCTCTTTCCAACGGAAGATGAGCCTGAAGCGGGCCCCACGGGGGAATACTCGGAAGATGAACTTGCCGCTGGATCTGCAAGCCCATCGCATATTGGACGACATGCGCCGGTTCCTGGAAACGAGCCCGCCTCGGACGTTGCTGCCGCCGGGTCGGTCGCGGACTACGAGCACTCGGCCCGCGAGCTGCGAGGTTCCCGCGCTGGCGGCTGGTTGAGCCGGACAAGGGGCTGCTGCGACGCTAGCTTCAGGTCGCCGGCCGCAAGAAGAATGCGTTGGCGGGAAAGAACGAGTCGGACTCAACGACCAGCGACAAATGTTCTGCGAGGTGGAGGCCACGACTCGACTGGCAAGGTCGCTGAAGTGCTCTATTGAGTAAGTTTGCTCAATTGCGAATCACCCGGTGCGCTGCCAATGCAAATGGCTCAAGTGCGGATGCTCTGCGGACTCCCGGAAGACCTCTTGAGACTCTCGGCTGCGATCCCCGGTCCTCGCGGTTACCCACGAGACCACCATCGCGGGCCGAGCGCTGGCTAGAAGCAGCCTCGCAGTCGGGATTGCGCCATGCTGCTTGCGGGTACCCAGCCGCATCGAGCGCAAGCCGCGGCTCACGCTTGGTCAGTCCCTGCGAGCAGTACGGCGCCCGGCAGCACTTCGACCGAGGCGGGCAGCTGTCCGACGGCTTCGCCGTCTACTTCCGCTAGGACGGCTTCCGCCGATTTCGCCGTCACCCGCGTTGCCCGGTAGTGGTGGCACTTCGGCGACTCGTAGACGCGGCCGGAATACAGCAAGGGCAGGGAAAGCAGGAACTCGATTAGGCCGACATCGCCAATCGTCGTGACTTCCAACAGGCCCGAATCGAGCCTCGCTAGGGGGCAGACGTTCATTCCCCCGCCTTGGAACGAGCCGTTCCCGAGTGCGACCTGGATGGCTCGGCCGCGCACTGTTCGGGCTTCGTCAAGCTTCATCTCAACGTCGTGCGCGCGGCAGCGGAGGAGTGCCACAGCGGTGGCCCACAGGAAAGCCGCCCGTCCGCTGACACCAGTGAGGAAGTTCCGCTTCGCACTAACGCTGACCGTGCCGCCCATCCCGAAGCTCATCACATTGGCAAAGTAGCGTTCAACGGTGCCGCCATCAGAATCTGCGAGTACGATCCTGCATGCGTCGACCCGGCGGACTGGTTCTCGGGCAATCGCGTCTACCGCTTCCCGCGGGGATGGCGGGATCCCGGCGGAGCGCCTGAAATCGCCCCCGGTACCCAGAGGGCACAGGGCCAGCGAGGCTTCCGGACTCACCGCCCGGCCGTCCTCGAAATAGCCGTTGAGCACTTCGTTGAACGTGCCGTCCCCTCCGATCGCGACAATCAGGTCGGCACCGCCACGCAGGGCGGAGCGGGCCAGATCGGTGGCATGGTTCGGTGCCTCGGTGAACCGGGCCTCCACCGGCCCCAGAGCGTCCTCCAGCCGCGGTTTGAGACCCTGCCAGCGTCGCTTGGCCTTGCCGCTGGCGGCACGGGGATTAAGAATGACAGTCGGCTTTAGAAACCGCCGCTGGCTCATTCTTCGGCCGGGGCTTGCGGTGTCCAGCCAGGGCGGCGCCCACACCGTAGGCAGCGAATCTCGGAGAAGATCTCGTCCCAGTTGCCGTCCGTTGCGACGTAGTCTAGGACGCATCGCAGCGCCTTGTCCCGGTCCGGCAGGCTGTATTTTCGAGCTGCCTCGTCCAGCATCGCGAGCAGGTCAGCCTGCACGTCGAAAGATGTCTGTTCCTTGGTTCCCGCCATTGCGAATGCCGCGCTTTCTCCTATGCGACGCCCAGGGACCGGAGATAGGTGATCGTCTCCCGCAGGGTGTCGTCCGCAGGCCGGGAGGTGAACCCGAGATCCTTCCGGGCCTTGGCCGAGTTGCAATACCAGAATAACGAAGACATCCTGATCGAGGCGTCGTCCAGTTCGAACTGCTTGCCCGCCATAGGGTAGAGGAGCCGGAGCGCCGATGCGCCGTAGCGCGCCATGCGTTCCGGTAGCTGGAACCGGGGCGGCGTCACGTCGGCCAAATGCGCCGTGTGGGCGATCCACTGCCGGAAGGTCAGGTTCTCCCCGCCAAGCAGGTAGCGCTCGCCTACCTCGCCCTTCCGCATCGCCCCGATCAAGCCGGCCGCGGCGTCTCGCACGTCCACCAGATTCAGCCCGCCGGTTGGGATCAGCTTGATCTGGCCCTTCAAGAACAGGCGCACATCGTTCGTCGATGACAATCGCTCATCCCCGCTACCGAGAAGCAGGCTTGGGTTGACGACGACGATGGGCAGGTTGCGGTGCTCGCAGTACCAAAGTGCCTGCTTTTCCTGGTAGATCTTGCTGAGGTAGTAGGGCCATTCCTGGACGACACTCTGCTTGTAGCCGGAATCCTCGGTATGCACTACCGGTTCGCGGCTAACGGCAACGGTCCCCGAAGACGAAACGACCACGCACCGCCGAGGCCCGGCCGAGCGCATCGCTTCGCACAGGTTCCGCGTTCCGTCCACATGCGTGCGGTAGGGCAGCCAGTGGTCGGACGGCGAACGGTCCACGACTCCGGCGAGGTGGTAGACCTCGTCAACACCGTCTAGCGCCGATGCGACGTCGTCCGCAACTGTGATGTCGCCGCGAACGCTGTCGACACGTCCGTTGCCGTCCGCCTGGAACGGGGAACGGCTGAATGCGCGTACGCGCAGCCCGGAATCCGAATCGAGCAGCAACTGGATCAGGTGCTTGCCGAGGAAGCCGGTTGCGCCGGTGACAAGTACCGTGTGCATCGATCCTCGTAGTTGCCTAGGCCGTCGCTACCCGCCTACGAGCTGGTTGAGGCCTTCATACGTCAGCCTTGGGAACTGGCAATTGTCGATCACCCCATGACCACGGTCGTAAGTCCTGGCAGAGACGGTCGGGATTCAATCGCCAACTTCGATAGGCACGCGATGGACGTCGGTCCACCTGTGTAGGCCCATGATGTCGCGATTGGTCAATCATACATCACGCGATTCCGTGGTCGGGATTCGTCCGGGTCTCCGCTGTCCCGCTGGGTAGCTGCTGTCGGCTACCATACTGCGAGGCATGAGACTCACGCGGCTCGCGCTGCTCGGCGCTGCGGCACTGTCCGCGCATCCACCGTCACCAGAAGCACTGCGCCTCCACGAGCAGGCGCTGGTGTTCGATGCACATGTTCACATTGGGAATCGCCAGTTCTACCAAGGGCTTGACCTAGGCGACCGCTATGCCGACGGCCATGTCGACCTGCCCCGCCTCATCGAGGGCGGGGTGGACGCCATGTTCTTCACGCTCTCGACATCGGAGGCCTACTATCCGTCGCGGTTCGAGACGAAGCAGGCGCTCCGTATCATGGATGCCGGACTGCGCCAGATCGAGAGCCATTCCGACCGCATCGAGGTCGCCTTGGACGCCGCCGACATCGAGCGGATCGTGCGTGACGGCAGGATCGCCGCCGTGCTGGACCTAGAGGGCTCGATCGATCTGGATGGCGATCTCGCCGTGCTGAGAATGTTCCACCGGCTGGGCCTTCGCAGTCTCCAGTTGCCGGCCCACAACTGGCCGAACGCGTATGCCGATTCGTGCTGCGCGGAGCATCTTTGGGATGGACTCAACGATCACGGCCGGACCTTCATTCAGGAGATGAACCGACTCGGGATGATCATCAACGTCTCGCATTCCTCCGACGAGACACTGCGGCAGGCGATCGCCGCCAGCCGGGATCCCTTGGTCGCCACTCACCACGGGCTGCGGCGTTTCAACGACATCCCGCGGGTGATGCCGGACGGCCTCCTTCGCAGACTCGCGGCCAAGGGCGGCGTGATCGGATTCCACATCGGCCATTCGTTCCACAGCCGCGCGTTCTTCGAATGGAAGAGCGCTCGGGAAGGCCGCGCGTTCTGGGACACGACCGATGTTGAGGATCGCGTCCGGGGTAAGTCGATCGCAGAGATAGACGGCATGGTTACGTCGCGCTATCCGTCGGTCGGTCCGGTTCCCCCTCCGAATCTGCGGATGTCGGTGAGCGACTGGCTTGAGGTCGTCGAGTACGCGATCGACTTGGTCGGTGACGATCACGTTGCCTTGGGCACTGATTTCGATGGAGGTCCGACGCTGCCCGAGCCGATGGAGGATGCATCGGACCTAGCGCTCCTGACTGCCGGGATGCTGGATCGCGGATGGTCGGTTGACCGGGTCCGGAAGTTCCTAGGCGCTAATCTCCTGCGGGTATTTCGCGAGGTGACGGAATGAGAATCCCGATAGCGATCATCCTCCTGCTGGTCGGCACCCTACCGGCAGCTTCGCAAGTGAGGCGGTTCGACGATCCTGTTGTCTTCCAGAGGGCGGAACTCTCGGGCGACGGGAAGATTCTCCGAAACGGCAAGCTCTGGGTCATGGAAGCAGATGGCACGGGACTGCGGCAGTTGACCTTCGGCGAGAGCTACGACGAGCATCCATCGCTGTACTCCGACCAGCAGCACGCCCTGTATGCGGAATTCGCCGTCGGATTTCTCGACGAGGAGAAAGGCGGGAGGCTCGTGAAGATCAACATTTACACGGGCGAGAAGGAAGTTCTGGCGGAGGAGGAGGGCTGCGCGCTGCATCACGCGAGCCTCTCGCCTGTCCGGGACTTGCTGGCATATCACTACAACTGCGGAACGCGCTTCGCTCAGATGATCGGACTAGGAAGGGACCGTTACGAGACAACCATGCAGGCGACCAACGGCGTTCGCACCAGCCGCGGCATCATCGCCATGCACGAGAAGAACCGTGGCGTGAGTCCCCGGGAAGTGTCCCTGGCGCACATTGTCGGCCGCGGGGCGGACACCCGCGTAGAGTTCCTCACCGACGGTTCCGCCCTCCACAGGAGAGCCGCTGTTTCGCCCGACGAGGAGTGGATGGCCTGGCAGACCAACGCAGGAGGCGCCGACGACGAGATCTTCCTCTCGCGCATCAATGGCTCCGAGGTACGCAACCTCACACGTGCGCAAGGCAATGACGGGCATCCGTGGTTCTCAAGAGATGGTCAGTGGATTGTCTTCGAGTCCGACCGCACGGGGAACTGGGAAATCTGGCGACTTCACATTGCCAGCGGAGATGCCGAGCAGTTGACCGACGGCCCGGGCAAGTATGTGAGCACGCGGCCCCGGATGTAAGAGGTAGGGTTGGTCCCAGGGTGTATCCTGCTTACGGTAGCAACACGGCAGAGCCGTCCTGCGGGAATCACATGAGAGCGCTGGCGATGAAGGTGTTTAGGTATTCGCTGTGTGTCGTGCTCTGCTCCTTGGTCTTGGCGGAGGACGTCATTACCGACCCAACTGAGCAGTTTTCCTTAGGCTCGAAGTACCAATTTGGCAGGGGTGTGCCCCGGGACCATGCCAAGGCAGTGAAGTGGTTCCGTCTCGCTGCGGAGCAGGGGCATGCCGCGGCCCAATACAATCTTGGCCTGAAGTACCGAAACGGCAAGGGCGTTCCGCGGGACCTTATCGAAGCCACGAAATGGTTCCGCCTCTCCGCCGAACAGGGGCGTGCCCCGGCCCAGTTCGTTCTGGGCCGAATGTACCGTAATGGCATTGGCGTGCCTCGGGACCTGGCCGAGGCAGTGAAGTGGTTCCGGCGCGCCGCTGGGCAGGGGCACGCTGGCGCACAATCCAGTCTCGCCAGTCTCGGCTTCGGGAACCCAGACAGCGATGGCGCGCCCCAGAGCACTCCCATAGCCACTAGGAGGCTCCGCCTGGCCGCCGAACAGGGGGATGCCACGGCCCAATACGATCTCGGCGTCAGGTACCGGAAAGGCGAGGGAGTGCCGCAGGACTACGCCGAGGCAGTGAAGTGGTTCCGGCTCGCCGCCGAACAGGGGGATGCGACGGCCCAATTCGATCTCGGCGACATGTACAGAACTGGCCAAGGAGTTGCCCGGGACTATGCCGAGGCCGTGAAGTGGTATCGTCTCGCCGCCGAACAGGGGCATTCTGGTGCGCAGAACAATCTCGGCGTCCGGTACGATCGGGGCGAGGGCGTTTCCCGGGATAACACCGAGGCCGTAAAGTGGTACCGTCTCGCCGCCGAACAGGGCAATGCCACGGCGCAGAGCAATCTGGGCATAAAGTACCGAAATGGCGAGGGCGTCTCCCGGGACTATGCCGAGGCCGTGAAGTGGCTCCGGCGCGCCGCCGAGCAGGGGCATCCCGCGGCCCAATACAACCTCGGCAACATGTACCGCAAGGGCGAGGGGGTTTCCCTGGACTATGCCGAGGCCGTGAAGTGGTTCCGCCTTTCCGCCAACCAGGGGCATTCTGGCGCGCAGAACAATCTCGGCTTCAGATACCTTCAGGGTGGGGGCGTTTCCCGGGACTACACCGAGGCTGCGAAGTGGTTCCGGCTCTCCGCCGAACAGGGGAATGCCACGGCACAGAACAATCTCGCCATCAGGTACGCCCGGGGCGAGGGCGTGCCCCGGGACCCCGCCGAGGCTGCCAAGTGGTTCCGGCGCGCCGCCGAGCAGGGGTATGCTGATGCTCAAAACAGTCTTGGCGCCAGGTATCGAGACGGCGACGGCGTGGACCGGGACTATGCCGAGGCTGCGAAGTGGTTCCGGCTCTCCGCCGAACAGGGGAAGGCCACGGCACAGAACAATCTCGCCATCAGGTACGCCCGGGGCGAGGGCGTGCCCCCCGACCCCGCCGAGGCTGCCAAGTGGTTCCGGCTCGCCGCCGAGCAGGGGCACGCTGGTGCTCAAGAAGATCTTGGCGTCAGGTATCGAGACGGCGACGGCGTGGGCCAGGACTACGCCGAGGCCGCGAAGTGGTTCCGGCTCGCCGCCGAGCAGGGGCGTGCCTCGGCACAGTTCTCTTTCGGCACCCTAAGCATGGCCGGCCAGGGCGTAGACCAGAGCTTTGCCGAGGCCGCGAGGTGGTTCCGGCTCGCCGCCGAACAGGGGCATGCCGCGGCACAGTTCTTTGTCGGCACCCTGAGCCTATCCGGCCAGGGCGTGGACCAGGACATTGCCGAGGCCGTGAAGTGGATCCGCCTTGCCGCCGAGCAGGGCCATGCCGAGGCACAATTCGTTCTCGGCACCCTAAACTTGTTCGGTCAGGGCGTGCCTCAGGACCCTGCCGAGGCCGCGAAGTGGATCCGGCTCGCCGCCAACCAAGGAATTGCCGCCGGCCAAAACAGGCTTGGTGTCATGTATCGGGAGGGAAGCGGGGTGCCCAAGGACACTGACGTGGCCGCGAGGTGGTTCCGACTCGCCGCCGAACAGGGCGATGCAGCCGGCCAAAACAATCTTGGCGTCATGTATCGAGAGGGCGTCGGCGTGCCTGAGGACCCAACCGAGGCCACGAGGTGGTTCCGACTGGCTGCCGAACAAGGTCATGCCGCCGCCCAAGACAATCTGGGCACGATGTATCGAACAGGCGAGGGTGTGCCCCGCGACCATGCCGAGGCCACGAAGTGGTTCCGCCTCGCTGCCGAACAGGGTAGCGCAAGCGGCCAATTCAATCTCGGCATCAGTTACCTCCTAGGCCAGGGCGCGCCTGAGGACCCTGCCGAGGCTGCGATGTGGTTCCGCCTCGCCGCTGAACAGGGGCATGCCTCGGCAAGATCGATTCTCGGCACCATCTACCAAGGAGCTAGGGCGTGCCCTACCACGACGCCGAGGCTACCAATCGAGACGGTAGCCAGAACACAATCGGCGTCATGTTGACTTGGCTGGATGCAATCGAGGCCATGAATGCCCGATGCAAGCAAGTCGAGTCGAGGCTCGAGGCACACGGGCCGGCACCGGATTAGCGGGCGCGACCTCTATCGCTGAGGGCGGAGGCCAAAGCGATCGGTCGGGGAGGGATTGTGATTGGTGGCGTATAGGACCGCGAACGCCCGGGACACGGTGAGGGCGGGTTCACGGGAAGTGGCTGGTACGGACGCCGCCGGGGCGAGGGGCAAGCTGTGAGCGAGCGTAGAGTGAACCGGCTGCTGGAAGCACGGGGCTATAGCCTGCACGAGACTCGCAACATGCTGGGAGGGCGGTAGCACCCGGACTGGGACGCACAGCTCGCGTTCATTCAGGAGCGGGTGGAGGACTTCCACCGTGCCGTGCCGCCACCTGCGGAGTGGCTGGCAGCACGGCAAGTGTGTTTGGGTGAGACTCCTAAGCTCTGGACCGGCGGACGCGGTTCCTGAGCACCCCGATGCCCGTGACCTCGACCTCGCACACGTCGCCGTGCTTCATCGCGCTGGTCGAACCCGGGGTCCCGGTGAAGATCGAGTCTCCCCTTGCGAGGCGGACATGCTGGCTGATGAAGCTGACGATCTTCTCGGGCTTGAACAGCAGGTCGCTGACCTTCTGGTGCTGCTTGGTCTCGCCGTTCAGGCGCAGGCTGATCTCTGATTCCATATAGTTGAGGCCCACGGCGATCGCAGGTCCCATCGGCCCGAACGTGTCGCATCCCTTGGCCCGCCACCATTGCAGGTCGCCGTCCTGCCAGTCGCGCTCGGAGACGTCATTTCCGCACGTATAACCGAGAATGTGATCAGCGGCCTGGCTTTCCGGGATGTTCTTCCCTGCCTTCCCGACGACGATGACAAACTCCGCCTCGTAGTGCATGTTCTCCGAGCCCGGAGGAATCACGATGGGATCCTCGGGGTTCTGCAGGGATGTCTTCGGCTTGTAGAAGATCTCCGGCCGTTCGGGTGCAGGCCTGTCCCCGAGGTGGCTCTTGTAGTTGAGGCCAACCGCGAACACCTTCGGAGAGGCCACCGGATACAGCAGTTTGACGTCTTCGAGGGCGACCTTTGTCCCCGAGCGCTTCCGCGAGTCGAATACGGACCCCTCGAGTGGGTAGACCGCGTCTCCCTCAAGTTCACCGAAGCCGGGTTTGCCGTCCTGCCTGTAGCGAACGTAGAGCGTCGGGCTCGATTGCGCGCGTAGCCCTGGCAGCACCGCTCCGGCCACGGCGCAACCGGTAAGCATGTCCCTTCGTGTGATCGGCATGTTGTCGAGATTCCTCCGGCACATACTCTAGCATGATGCGCGTCCGGAGCGGTCTTGCGGATTCGCGGTCGCGTCTAGGTTCCGGTCCGTGCTCGGAGCCGTCGGCGAATCGAGCCGGTCGGTTACTACAATGCTGATGAGGGAACCCCTGCGACAGTGGGGCCTACCGCTCGTGCAGGCAGGCGTTTGGGCGCTCCAAGCGCTATGCCGGGACAGCATTCGGATGCCGCTCCATGGGTAGCGTTGAATTCTCACCGCGAAGGGCCCGGTGATGCGGCTCCCCAAGCCTGCAATCCTAGCCCCATACCTGCTCGCCGTGTCGCAAGCGCTCTCGGCGGCACCGGGCTTGCAGACGGTCGGCGGCGGGCAAGCGCTGGTGCGGCCGTCACCTCGAATCGCGCTGGGCCCCGGGGAGGGATTCTTCCCCGGGTCCGCCGATGCCGGCATCGTCCTGTCCGGGAGCATCTCCGTGCACCGCGCGGGAGAGTACCGGTTCTTCGTTGGATCCGGTCATCTGACTGTCGGAGGGCAGGCCGCTGGCGCCGGTCCGGTCCGCATCGATGCGGGAACCCATCGCTTCGAATACCGGCTGGACCGTCCGCCTGCAAGCGGTCGCTTCTCGGTGGAGTGGCAGGGCCCGGGTTTCGCTCGCGAGCCGATTCCTGCTAGGTTGCTGTCCCATGTTCCGATGGAGGGGCGTTCGTGGGACGGGCGGGCCCTGTTCGAGGACCTCGGGTGTTCCAACTGCCATCTCTCCGAGTCCGAATCGATACAGCAGCGTCCCGGGCCCCTGCTCACCGGCGTGGGCGGCCGAGTCAGGCGAGCCTGGATCGGGCACTGGCTGGACTCGCCCGCGGCCGTGCGCCCGTGGGCGACGATGCCGGAAATGTTGACCCGCTCCGAGCGGAGAGACGTCACTGCGTTTCTGGCGACGCAGGTCAGCGACACAGTCGACAGTCCCAGGGTGGCAGGAGCCCACGAGGAGCGCGGTCGCACGACGTTCCAGTCGTTCGGGTGCGCTGCATGCCATGCCCGGGAACTGCCGCTGGATGGGCTGGGATCGAAGATGTCGGTGGCTCGCATCCGGCAGTACCTGCTGGATCCGATCCGGTATTCGCCCGACGGTCGCATGCCTGCATTCCATCTTGACGAGACCGAGGCACTCGAGCTTGCCGCGTTCCTGTCGCTCTCACGCAGTCCGGCTCTCGAGCAGGAGACCCGTCCGGGCGACGCGGTGCCGGGCCGGATGCTGGTGCAGTCGTCCGGATGCCTGGCCTGTCATGAACTGGATGGCCTCCGATCCGACACCGAGGCGCCTCCGTTGTCTTCCTTGGCAGAGTTCCGGGGGTGCCTTGCCGAGTCCGTGCCAGCAGGCCTGCCAAGGTACCGGCTGAGCGAGCCGCAGCGGAGGGCGCTGCGGGACTTTGTCGCCGGCTACAAGGCGGTGCCGGACCAGGTCCCGGCCCCTACCTACGACCTGCCGCGGCGTCTCGCGCAGTTCCGGTGCGGGGCCTGCCATGAGATTGACGGCCAGGCGCCGACCGGGCCAATCGCAGAGTCGGCCCCGAGCCTGACCGGAGTCGGGGACAAGCTCCGGACCGACTCGATTGAGGATGCCATCGCTTCCGAGAACAGCGTCCTTGACTGGCAGGAGCTGAGGATGCCTAGTTTCGGGCCTTCGCATGCCGCTTGGCTAGCGGATGCCTTGGCGAAGGCCAGCGGAGTGGACCCTGACCGGCCCGAAGACCGCCCGGCCGACGGCGAGGCTCAAGCCGGGCACGCTCTGCTTGGGGTCGACGCAGCCCAGGGTGGCATGGGGTGTATCGGCTGCCACGGATGGGGCCGGTATCCACCCTTGGGCGAAAACGGCCCCAACCTAGCCCTGACGGGGCGGCGCCTTCGGTGGCCCTGGTTCGTACGCTGGATGCGCGACCCTAGCCGGATACTGCCTGGTACGTCAATGCCAAGGTATTTCGGGGACTCCGACGGCCCCCGGGCCGGAGGCGCGATTGCCGATCTTTGGGCCGCGTTCGTTTCCGCTCGCGGGCTTCCCCCGCCCGCCGGCTTCGAGGCAGCCGATGCCGAGCTTGGCTCGGAAGCGATGCCGGTCCCCAGCGACAAGCCAGTTGTGATTCGATGGGACCTGCCCGAGGCGACGCCGGCCGCGATCGCGGTGGGTTTGCCGGGCGGGCTGTCCTACTGCTTCGATGCGGGCGAGTCGCGATTTCGCTATGCCTGGCGAGGCGGTTTCCTCGACATGTCCCGGACCTTGCTCACGAAGAAGAACCGCGAGACGAACCTGACCGAGACCGCGAGGATCGTTGGCGAGGTGTTCTTCCGGGAAGGGTCGTTCCCCATCCGTATCGGAGACCGGGCACGGATACCGCAGCGGCGTTTCCGGGGATATCGGCTGGTCGAAGGGACGCCCGAGTTCCGCTACGAGGTTGAAGGTGTCCCGGTTCGCGAGCGCATCTTGGCGTCGGGAAGCGCGCTGGTGCGCCAGTTCCGCCTTCACGGCGTGACGAAGCCGATGTGGTTCGTCCCCGCAGAAACGGCTGGCGTAGAGATTGAATCAACGCTCGACGAGTTCTCGATACCGGTGGGCGATGTCGTGACGTTCGAGGTCAGAGTTGTATCGCAGCAGTAGCGGCGCCCTGGTGCTAGCCGTGCTCACGGCCTGGCTGGCCGGACCGCCATGGGCTACGGCCCAGGTCCCGGCGAGTGCCTACAGGGTTGAGACGGTTCCCGGTCCTCGAGGCATCGAGCCTGAGATATCCGCGGTCGCGTTCGGTCACGACGACAAGCTCTATGCCGCGTTCCGGCGGGGGTACATCTACGCCTACGACCCCGGATCGAAGCGCTGGCGCCGCTTCGCCGAAGGCCTGCACACCCCGCTGGGATTCGCTAGGGGCGAGGTGCCGGGCGAGTTCCTTGTTGCGCAGGTCCCCGAGCTGACACGGGTTGCCGACACGGACGGGGACGGAACAGCCGATCTGTTCGAGACGATCTCCGACGAGTGGGGCCTCTCGGGCAACTACCACGAGTTCATCGCGGGCCCGGTGCGCGACGGGGAAGGGAACCTGTACGTGACCCTGGGGCTCTCGTCAGGCAATGCCGATCCCCGGCTTCCCGTGCGGGGCGAGCTGACGAGAAGGCCCCGGCGGGCCGTGCAGCCGGTCGAGGGCGCTGTGAACAGTTTCGGCCACTACTCGCCGACACCCTACCGAGGCTGCGCCCTGCGGATCCGGCCCGACGGCACAGTCAGCCCGGTCGCATGCGGGTTCCGCCAGCCGAACGGCATCGTCGCGAGCCCGCTGGGAGAGATTTTCGTTTCGGACAACCAAGGCGACTGGGTGGGGACATCGCCTTTGCACCATGTCACCGAGGGCGCCTTCCACGGGCATCCGGCTTCTCTGCACTGGCATCCGGAGTTTCTGGGCATCAACCCGGTCGCGGCCAATGTGGCAGAGCTTGATCGCCGGAGGAAGCCTCCTGCAGTTCTCTTCCCGCAGGGAGACATGGGCGGCTCCACCGCCGGCCAGGCGTTCGACCTGACGGAGGGCGCCTTCGGTCCCTATGCGGGTCAGATGTTCGTCGCCGAGTGGACGTATCCGAGGATTCTGAGAGTCGACCTGCAGCAGGTTCGGGGCGAGTACCAGGGAGCGGCGTTCCTGTTCGTCGAGGGCAACGGCCTTCGCATGGCGAACAACCGGTTGGCCTTTTCCCCGGACGGGCGGAGCCTTTACGTGGCCCAGACCTCGCGGATCTGGGGATCGACCGAGGGGCTTCAGAGGATCGTGTGGCAGGGAAGCCTGCCATTCGATATCCTCTCCATGCGGCTCACGCGGGACGGCTTCGACCTGACCTTCACCAAGCCGGTCGAAGTGGATGGGGCGTCGGACCCGGCAAGCTACTCCCTGACGAGGTACTACTACCGGTACCACTCGAAGTACGGATCCCCCAAGACCGACCAGACCCCGGTCAGCGTCGGCGCCGCCGCAGTTTCTCAGGACCGGACGCGCGTGTCGCTGAATGTCGAGGATCTGCGAGAGGGTTGGGTGTACGACCTGCGTCCCTCCGCGATTCGAAGCGCGGACGGGGAGCCGCTCGCGACGAGGATGGCGGCCTATACCCTCAACCTCCTGGCCGAGTAGCGCCGTGACCGGCGCTTCGGCCTGTCACCGGACCGGAAGGGCCAGGAGCCGGATATTGCGGTACTCGACACGCATCGGCTCGCCCCTGTGCAGCTGCATGGCGAGCACGCCCTCCAGCGCGCCGGGGTCGAGCACGTCGTTCACGACGGTTCCGTTGACCCAGATCCGGATCCTATGGCCTTCGCAGCGGACCGCGATCCGGTTCCAGCCTGGCCTGACGAGGAACTCGGCCTTGTCCTGCCAGCCGTCGAGAATCAATCCCCCGGGCAGCCCCTCGCCGTGAAGGTTGCCCCACCCCTTGCCGGTGGCTAGGTCCAGCTGATAGCCCCGGACTGTCCAGCCGGAGGTTCTTTCGCTCCGGAACTGCACTCCGCTGTTGCCGTTGCGAAGCTTGACTTCGAGCCGCAGATCGAAGTCCGAGTAGGACTGCTCCGAGATCAGGAACGAGTTCTGCACCAGGGGACGGCCGTCGGTGGAGCCAACAATGACCCCGTTCTCGACCCGCCACAGCTCAGGGTCGCCGTCCCATCCGGTCAAGTCCCTCCCGTTGAACAGGGACTGGTACGCCTCGTCGGAGGCCGGCGGGGCGCTGCCGGGCAGCGCCTCCCCTGTGGCCACAGCGAGAGCCGGCACAAGCAAGAAGACGATCAGCACGGGTACACCATTGTTGCAGCGCAAATCCGTGCGCGTCAGCAGTGGCGCCGAGGTCAGGCGGCTTGGTCGGCGAGCGCTGCGGCTTGGTGAGCTGCGGTCAGGGGCTCGATCATCATGTCGAGGCTCCCGTTCATCACATCTGCCAGCTGGTGGATCTTCAAGCCGATCCGATGGTCGGTGATGCGCATCTCCGGAAAGTTGTAGGTGCGGATCTTCTCCGAGCGGTCCCCGCTGCGCACCATCGCTCGCCGCTGTTCCGCCTGCTCGGAGTGCTGGCGGTCACGCTCGATCTCGAATAGCCTGGATCGCAGCACCCGCAGCGCCTTCTTGCGGTTCTTGATCTGCGACTTCTCGTCCTGGCAGGTGACCACCAGCCCCGTGGGCAGATGCGTGATGCGGACTGCCGAGTAAGTCGTGTTCACCGACTGGCCGCCCGGACCGGACGAGCAGTACGTGTCCACGCGCAGCTCGTTCTCGTCGATCTCGACGTCCACCTCGTCCGCTTGCGGCAGGACGGCCACTGTCACTGCCGAGGTGTGGATTCGGCCCTGCGACTCCGTCTTGGGGACGCGCTGCACCCTGTGGACGCCGCTCTCGAACTTCAGCTTCGAGTACACGCGGTTCCCGGTCACCAGGGCGATCACCTCCTTGACGCCGCCGATGCCCGAGTCGCTCCGGTCGGTCTCCTCGATCTTCCAGGACTGCATCTCGGCGTACTTGCAGTACATCCGGTAGATCTCCGCAGCGAACAGGGCGGCCTCGTCTCCGCCGGTACCGGCGCGGATTTCCAGCACGGCGCCCTTCTCGTCGGCGGGGTCGACCGGCAGGAGCAAGACCCGGATCTCGTCCGCGAGGGATTCCTGCAGTGAGCGGAGCGAGGCGATCTCCTCCCTCGCCATTTCCACGAGGTCCGGATCGTCCTCATCAAGCATCGGGAGTGTCTCCTCCACGCGCGTGACGGTCTGCTTCCATGTCCGGTACTTCTCGACGACACCCGCTAGTTCCGAGTGCTGCCGGGCCAGCCGCTGGTAGGCCTTCTGGTCAGAGAGGGCAGACGCGTCCGCCAGACTCTCGGACAGCTCCTCGAAACGCGCCTCGACTTCCTCGATTTTCCCGATCCATTCCATGTCAGCCTTCCATGATCGTTCGATGCCGGCCACTCCGGCGGCATCATGGCGTGCGGCAACGCCTCCCGCCATCCGCGCGGGAGCGGCCTAGGCGACGACCGGCTCTCCCCCGGAGACCCTCTCGAATTCCAAGGCCGTCTGCAAGGCGTGGATCGAGACCTCGACCTGGCTGTCGTCGGGCGGCTGGGTCGTGATCCTCTGTAGCCAGAGGCCTGGCCGCACGAGGAGCGCGAAGGCGCTATTGCCGCGCTTCGCTGCGAAGCGGATGATCTCGTAACTCAGCCCGGCGATCAGCGGCAGCAGCGCGATTCGCGCCGCGAACTGTCCCAGGAAACCTTCGAACGGAACGAGAGCGTAGACTGCGATCGCGAGGATCATCACCACCATCTGAAAGCTCGTGCCGCAACGCGGATGCCACGTTTCGAATCCCTGGGCCGTGGTGACGTCGACGTCCTTGCCCGACTCGTAGTTGAAGACGACCTTGTGTTCCGCGCCATGGAACTCGAACACTCTCCGGATGTCGGCGAGTCTGGAGATCGCGAACAGGAAGGCCAGGAAGATGGCCAGCCGTATCATGCCCTCCACAACGCTGAACGCAGCCTGGTTGCCGAGAGAAGGGAGCCAGCCCTCCAGCTGGCTGGTCGCAACAAGCGGCAGGAACTTGTACACGAGGATGAAGAAACCGACCGACACCGCGATGTTGATTGCCATGACCCACGCGGATGGCTCCTTCTGCCTCTGCCCGTCGCCTCCCTCTTCCGCCTGCATCAGCATCGCTGACGAGTAGTTGAGAGCCTTCATCCCGAGGCCGAGGGACTGCCCGAGCACGCCGCATCCGCGGATGACCGGAAGCTTCCAGAACCTGCTCCGTTCGGAGAGCCTCCGTGCCGTGGCCTCCTTGCTGGTGATGCTGCCATCCGGCAACCGGACGGCGACGGAATACGCCGTCGGGGTCCGCATCATGACCCCCTCCATGACCGCCTGGCCCCCGATGAGCGGGTCGTCGGCGGCTTCGAGCGCAGGCAGCAGCTGGCTGTGCAGCCACAGTCTCGCGGATTGCCGTAGGCGACGCATTCCGAATTCACCAAAGCCCCGCGCGACGCGAGGCTCAAGGCTTTAGAATACACTGGTTACATGATCGGCCGGATCTGGGCTAGGCTGCGACCGGCGATCTTCTGGGAGTGCCGCCGCGGATCGCTGCGCTACGACCTGATCGTCGCCCTGATCCTCGCATTTATCTTCCTGACCCCGAAGCACTTGTTCAACGACCGGCCGAGCGCGGCCATATTCCATGAAATCCAGGATGCGGACGGCGACACGAGGGTGTTCTGGATCGATCCCGGTGCCCTGGACAGGGCGGATCCGGAGGGAGTCGAGCCGCGGCTCGAGCATTTGCTGAATGAGCAGTCGGGCGAGACGTTGCGGGTTGTCCGAACCGAGCCGGCACGGGACCAGGCGGGCAACATCAGGGCCTACTTGGTCTATGCCCAATAGCCACCAAGCCGTGGGACCCGTCAGCAACTCGCGTGCTGTCGCCGCGGCGCGTCCGGGCCTGCCTCGCCCCCGTTGCCGTCGACCCCCGTCACCGCGGGTAGCCCTGCTGCTGATGGCAGTCGTGGCTCTGCCGGGCCTGCGGGCGGCTCCGCCCTTGCAGGACGTCATTGGCCGGATGGACGACGCCGCGGAGTCCTGGCGGGGAATGCGCTCGGAGGTGACGTGGACCCGGTACCGGTCCTTGGTGGACGAGGAGACCGTCGAGTCGGGACGGATCGCGGTCCGGCGGCTGCGTTCCGGCAGCGTGGAGATGCTGCTGGAGTTCTTGGTGCCCACCCGTTACTTCCTGAAGGTCAGCGGGACGAAAGTCGAGATCTACAAGCCTCGGATCAAGACCGTCGAAGAATACAACCTGTCCAAGTCCAAGGACGCGCTCGAGAACGCGCTCCTGATCGGCTTCGGCGCCTCGGGCACCTATCTTGCGGAGGCCTACGAGATTTCCGTGGAGGGCGAGCGGGAGGTGGCGGGCCAGCAAACCGTCCATCTCGACCTGCGACCGCTGGACCCGTCGGGTAGCGTGAACAACCGCCGGCTGGAGATGTGGGTCTCGAAGGCCTTCTGGCAGCCGGTGCAACTGAAGTTGTACGAGCGCAATCCCAAGGACTACCGGCTGTATACCTATGCGGAAGTCGAGATTAATCCGGCATTTGCCTCACAGGAATTCAAGCTGGATCTCGCCCCGGGCACGCGTCGGGAGAGACCTCAGCGGTAGGGTCTGCTAGCGGGTGACCGACACCGTCGATTCCACAGGATCGGCAGTGTACTTCGTCGTCCCCTCGTCCGACAGCACCGACTCCGCGCGGATCTCCGCCCGGTACTCCCCGGCTTGCGCGGCCGGGTCGGCAGTGCAGCTGAGCTCGAACTCCTCGCGGTCGCCTTCCAGGCTGGCTTGCTGGCATGAGACGCCTGCGGGCAGCCCGATAGCGCTGACCGTTACCGCACGACGGAATTCCGGGTCGCGCCAGATCGATCCTCGCCAGGCCACCTCGCCGCCGGCGGCAATCTCCAGCGGCGAGGCGGGCGGAAGGAGCCCGTACCCGTCGACCACGTCGACTTCCAGGGGCTTGGAGAGGACGGTCCAATCGCGTCCTCCGAATGAGACCGTGGCCGAGAGGCTGAAGTTCACCATGCCGAGCGATGTTCGCTCGTGGGTGAAGATCCGAAACTCGCCCGATTCCTTCTGATCGGAATCACCAGTGCGCCGGAGGCGCAAGCTGCCCGCGTTGCGGGGAAGTTCTGCCGGCTTGACGAGCCGCACCCCCGCTTTCCGGGCCGTGTATTTCCACTTCGCGACCAGTCCCTTCCCGCCCTGCACCAGGCGCAGGGCGCGCGGTGTGGTGAATGCAAGGTGCGCCGGCTGCTCCGGGTTGATCCTTGCCGGCAGGCCGTAGCCGAGCCAGCTCGCGGTCACAGGCGGCTGCCGGGTTCCCTTCACGTCGACCTTGATCCCGGGGCCGGCTGCCTGCCGGTCGAGACGTTCGTGGCCCTCCTCAGTCGCTTTGCCGCGAACGATCAAGTTGACCAGCCCGGGCTTGGCCCCGGACTTGGCTGTGAGTGTCAGTCGACCGGTCTCGAATCGCGGCCTGACGTTGCCCAGCGTAGATCTGGGGGCGATATGACCGCCGCTCACTTCAATATCCTCCGGACCGTCCTGCAAGTACAGTTGGATCGGGCCGAAGTACCCGCGTCTCTCTGCCGTCACTGTGACGATGGCGGAACCGCCACTCGAGATGTTCAGGTAGGGCTCGTTGATCGTGACCAGGAAGTCCGGCGCCTGCCTGCGCGCGACGAGCCGGTATGCGAGGTCGGAACCGCCCCGGCCCAGAAGGTCCTCGACCGTGACGCTGAGTTCCGAGGCCTCCGGCGGAACCGTGAGGTTCACGAACGGATAGGTTGCTGTCACGCCGGTTGAGGTGATGACGTACGGATTCGGATCACCTGCGTGCTTGCCGGCCACCGCGAGGACATTCTCGCCGCTGTAGATTGTCAGCACGCCGTAGAGCGACGAGCCCGGAAGCTCCCCGGAGCGAAGCTCGAAGGCCCACTGGTCGCCGCCTTGGACTGGGACCCTGTAGCGGTCGACTTCGCCTGCGGCCGCAATGCGGCCGTTGATCACCACGCCGTCCTCGAGCATCCCCCCGGCCTCGGCCTCGAGTGCCTCCTTGCTGTCACTAACGATGAATGGCACGAACGACAGGGTGCCTGGAACCGCCAGCCGCGTCTGCGTTGCAGCCTCCGGAACCGAGGTCAGCTCGACCGCCGACCGCAGGGGGCTCTCCAGACTCCCTCCAAGGAACTCGGCATCGACGGTCCCGCCCCGGGTCCAGCCCATTGGGAACACGTGGTCGGCGAACTCGAATTCTCCCACGGTCAGGCGGTAGAAATTCTCGTCCTGGCTGCTGAAACGCTCGTCCCGGACCGCCACGAAGTAGTCCGAGTCTTGGTGGGCTTCGAACACCACCCGGGAATCGAGGCCCAGGCCGGCCGCGTCTGAGTTGCGGGCGATGACGGCCCCGCTGCTGTCCAGGATCTCGAGGCTCGGATCGATGGCTGATCCAACGCTGCGCGCCGAGACCTGGGCGACCAGCCGCTGCCCTTTCCCGACCGAGATCCGGAAGACGTCACGCTCTGGACCCTCGAGTCGCCCGTCGACAGTGACCGGAGGGACGATTGCCTCGGCAGTCGCCGGAAAGTCGTTCCTGCGATGCTGCTCGTCCGCGTCGGGCCTGGACTCCGCTTCCAGTACCTGAGGAAACGTCCCTACAGTGAAGAGCAGCGCGTTCGAGAGTCCCTCTGAAGTTTCGATCCTCAGGGGGTACACGCCTGGGGCCGCCGCCGGGTCTGTCTCGACCAGGTACCCCAGCTCGGAGGGCGGCATCTGGCCGTCCGGCTGCGATCCGGCCAGCGGTGTGGCCGTGATCGGCGCCTCAGTCAGCAGCCGCGGATTGGGTCCAAGTCGATCGCCGGTCAGCAGCAGGCGGGCAGAGCCACCCGCCTGTGTGCCACGGGGCTCCATTCGATCCAGGACTGGCTGCGCGAGCGAGGGCGCGCATACGAGCAGGAAACCGGCGGAGCGGAACAGGCAAGCCGCAT
Source organism: Bryobacterales bacterium (assembly GCA_965263255.1). Taxonomy (GTDB): domain Bacteria; phylum Acidobacteriota; class Terriglobia; order Bryobacterales; family UBA6623; genus VXMF01. Next base: position 1,478,877 of record CBDHHA010000008.1, on the reverse strand, counting down.
TCATGCGAACCTCCGTGTGACGGGGACGAGCAGGCCGTCTTGGGGCGACCTATGCGCAAGAAGCATAGCAACCAAGGACAACGAGCGGCCCGAGAGCCGCACTTCCGCGTGCCATTATATGGTGGATCTCATGAGAGCCCTTGCCGGAACCCTTTCCCTGTTGCTCGCTGCGAGCGGGTTGGCCGCGGACCCGGACTGGCCGAGCGTCAAGCAAGAGGCATTGGACACGCTTGTCAGCCTGGTGAGGTTGAAGACGGTTCAGCCGGAGGGCCGCGAGATCCTGGCCGCAAGGCACCTGAAGGAGATCCTTGACCGCGAGGGCCTTCCGTCCGAGATCTTCGAGTCCGAGCCGGGAAGGGCCAGCATCGTGGCACGGGTGCGGGGCAACGGCAGCAAGAGGCCGCTGCTGCTCCTCGGGCACTTGGACGTGGTCGCCGTGGAGCGGGACGAATGGTCCTTCGACCCGTTCGCAGGGGAAGTCAAGGACGGCATCCTCTACGCCCGCGGCGCCTCTGATGACAAGGGCGTGGTCAGTGGATCGTTTCACGTAGTGCTGGAACTGCATCGCCAGAAGACCATGCTGGACCGTGACGTGATCTTCCTCGGGGTCGCCGACGAGGAAGCAGGCGGGCTGCATGGCATCAACTTCATGCTCGATCACCACCGGGACAAGATCGATGCGCAATTCGGCATCAACGAGGGTGGCAAGGGTGTCTTCGACAGGGATCTCCGTTACGTGCGGTTCGAGATCCAAACGGCGGAGAAGACGCCCACGCGGATCGACCTGCGGGCGGCGGGGACTTCGGGACACGGTTCGATTCCGCTGCGCGACAACCCGGTCGGGACCATTGCACGGGCCATCGCCCGCCTGTTCGACCACCAGATGCCCCCCAAGCTCAACGAGACCACTAGGGAGTACTTCCGCCGGCTAGCCGAGATTTCCGAGCCCGACAAGGCGCAGGTCTTCCGGGCCATCCTCTCTGACGACCCGCAGCCGGAGGACTACGATCGCCTCTTCGAGCTGTCGCCGGTCTACAACTCGATGGTCCGGACATCGATCGTGCCGACCATCCTGCAAGGGGGCTACCTGAAGAATGTCATCCCGTCGGAGGCACGGGCTACAGTCGACATCCGAGCGCTTCCGGGCACCGATCCCGAGGAACTCTACTCGTTCCTGAAGCGCCTGATGAACGAGCCTGCGGTGGACCTAATTCCCCACGCAGTCACCCGCACCCCCCATGCCCCATCTTCACTGACAAACGACGCCTTCGCAGGGTTCGAGCGCGCCCTCGGGAGGCTCTACCCCGGAGTCCCCGTCCTGCCGACCATGTCGACCGGCGCGACCGACTCCGCCCAGTTGAGGGCAGCCGGGATCGAGACCTACGGCTTCGGTCCGGCAAGGCCGGAATGGGATCTCGCGAGCGGAATCCACGGCAAGGACGAGTACCTGTACGTAGAGCCGTTCCAGGACTACGTCGAGATTCTCTGGAACGTCGTTCTTGAGATTGCCGGATCGCGCTAGGCGCTCGATTGAGTCACCCTCGGGGCGCTCGCGGTGCCGCCAGCACGGGCGAGGACCAAGTCGCGGAGCGCAGCGATGAAGGTGGCGCTGTCATTCAGTCCGGGCATCGTCTCGAAATGTCGGATGCCGCAGGCCTGGGCCAGCGCGCGCGCCTCGATGTCGATTTCGGACAGCGTCTCGAGATGGTCGGAGACGAAGGAGATCGGCACGACCAGTACGGACGGCACGCCTCGCCGACCCAAGCGTTCCAGCGTCGCAGTGAGGCTCGGCCCGAGCCATCGCTGCGGCCCGAGCCGGCTCTGGTAGCACAGGGTGTGGTCCAGCCTCGTATCGCAATGCTGGCGGACGAGACGGACGCTTTCTTCGATCTGGTCGCGGTAGGGGTCTCCCTTGCGGATGTAGGCCTCGGGCAAGCCATGGGCGCTGAACACGAGGTGGGGAGGCGGGAGCGACGCGAAGCGAGCGAGGGTCTGTTGGACCCGTTCGGCGACCGCTTCGATGTAGCCGGAGTGAGTCGGGTAGCAGTCGATCCGATCCGTTGGAAGTTCCAGCCCGCGTGCTTGGCACTTCGCGTCCCACTCGCGGATCGAGCTTACGGTTGTCGCGGTCGAGAACTGCGGGTAGAGCGGAAGCAGGAGGGCCCGGGAGCATCCTGACGCAAGCACAGCCTCGACCGCCGCTTGGGTGGACGGCGTTCCGTAGCGCATCGCAACGAACACGTTGCAGCGCAGAGACGGACGCAACGCGCGCTCCAGCAATGCCGCCTGGCGGCCGGTTATCTCGCCGATCGGGGACTTGCCTCCGATTGCCTCGTACAGGGGCCTCGATGACCGCGCGCGCCAAGCCGAGAGCCTCGCGGCAAGCCATGCCCGCAAGCGAGGGGGGAAGGGAAGTCGGATCAGGTCCGGGTCCCGGAACATCGCCTCCAGGAACGGCTGCACATCGTCCAGCGAAGCCGGGCCGCCCAGCTGGAGAAGCACCACCGCGGTTGATTCCGGCTTGTCGATGGAATCCTTCACCGCGACTGTCTTGAGAATCGCGTCTCGTTCTGGAAACAGCCAGCCGGACTGTTCCCGGCAGCGCTGTTGCGACGGGCCGTCAAGCTCGCAGCCCCACTCTCGAGCTTGGCGAGGTTAGCCTTCCGGGACAACTCTAGATGTCACCGAGATCCTGCAGAGTCCCGGTTCCGTCTCCGAGTGATTCGGGCCGGACTCCAACACGGTCCAGCAGCGACAGGTACAGGTTATTCATGGGCGTTTCCGCGGGATACCGGATGTGACGGCCGGGGTGCAGCGACCCTCCGCCACTGCCGGCCACGAGCACCGGAAGGTCGTGATGGGTGTGACGGTTGCCATCGCCGATTCCCGAGCCGTACACAACCATCATGTTGTCGAGCAAGCGGCCGTCTCCGTCCCCCACCGACGCGAGCTTGTCGACGAAGTACGCGAATTGCTCGGCGTGGTGGGTGTTGACCTTCGTGATGTCCTCGATCTTGCCGGGGTCGCCGCGGTGGTGGGTCATGCCGTGGTGCGCGCGGGTGACCTCAATCTCCGGATAGGTCAGGTTGCTGCCCTCGCGTCCCATCATGAATGTTGCAACCCGAGTCATGTCGGTCTGGAAGGCAAGGGCCATCAGGTCGTACATGAGCCTGGCGTGGGCCGAGTAGCTGGCCGGAATGCCCTGCGGCCTGGCCATCTCCGGAGTCGGACCGCCCTTTGACTCCGGTGTGTCTGAGATGCGCTGCTCGACATCGCGCACGCTGGTGAAGTACTCGTCGAGCTTTTGCCGGTCAGTCGGTCCGACGGAGGCTAGCAGCCGGTTCGCATCGTCCAGCACGTGGTCCAGCACGCTCTGCTGGCGTGCCTTGCGGCGGGCCAGCGTCGCAGGGTCGGACGGGGCCTCAACGTCGCCGAACATGCGCTCGAAGACCTGGCGAGGGTCGATCTCCGGAGGATTCGGTGTCTTCTCGCCGCGCCAGGATATGCTGTTCGAGTACGCGCAGCTGTACCCGGAGTCGCAGTTGCCTGCAAGGCGCCCGGGCTCGATGCCTAGCTCAAGGGATGCGAAACGAGTCTGGGCTCCGATCTCGTTCGCAGCGACTTGGTCGACCGAAGCGCCTAGGCGAATGTCGGCACCCGAGGTCTTTTTCGGGTGGATTCCTGTCAGGAAGCTGGCTGCGGCCCTTGCATGATCTCCGGGACCATCCCCGAGTGCTCGGCCGGTGTTATGGGTGAGCCCCGACATCACCAGGAGATCGTCCCTGTGAGGCTCCAAGGACTTCAGGATGCGCGTGAATTCGTATGAGGAGCCTTCGGAATCCGGCGTCCACGCATCCTGGATCACTCCGTTCGGGACGTAGACGAACGCGAGCCGTCTGGGAGCCCGGCCCGACAAGCGTCGAGGAGCCGCGAGGGCGGGCCGCATCGCGTCGAGATATGGCAGGGCTATCGCCGCACCGGCCGCGCGCAGGAACAGGCGTCTGTCCAAATGCTTCTTCAAGAGCACAGCAAACTCCTACCAAAGCCTACCACGGCGACAGAGCCCTAAGCTGCTCGGAACCTGTTTTTTCCGACGCCAAGGTCCCATTGGGTGAGTCTCGCTTCAGCATGGAATCGGCGGGTCTTTCAGCGCGACCAGCGTCCGGCCTGCCGGGTAGGCACCCGGCCAACCGTGCGCTCACTCCCAGCCGTGCTCGGTGATCGCCTCGCCCAGCTTGTTGATGATCCTCCGGCTCGGCGTCGGGTCGGCCCAAGCATGGCGCTTCCACTCAAGACGTAGAAGAACGCGGCCGTCCGTCCGAGTGCTGACACAAGAGCACGGCAATCTCACGCCAGAGCCTACCACGCCGACCAAGCCCTGAGCCGCATTGGATTTCCGTTTTGCAATGCATTTCATGAGGTTTGAGCTTACGGTTAGACGGATGGCACACGCAGGCACTAGGAACGCTCCGCTCGTTACCGAATGGGTGCTCGCCGTGTACTTCGCGTACACCGCCGTGCTTGCCATTGCGCTACCGGCTCCCGCAGGCCTTCGCCTAAGGTCCGTGTTGGCGAGCCTCGGAGCCTTGGCTGTGTTGTCTTGCATGGGAAGGCTTGATCGGCGGCTAATGCCCGGAGGTCCCCGCAGTGCGCTGCTGGTCGGCGGAGTCCTGCTTGCGTACAAGCAGATCGGCTGGTTCGCGCAGCCGCGCGACGCACTGGGCCTGGAACTGGGATGGGTCCGATGGGACCGGCTCCTGCTCTCGGACTGGAAGCTTGGCGAAGCCATTGAGGCACTGGGGCCGATCTTGCCGGAAACGCTTGAGTTCCTGTACTTGCTGACATACTCTGTCGCTCCCGCCGGACTGCTGGTGCTCGCGCTCCACCGCCGGTTCGACCGGGCAGACTGCTTCATGGCGTGCTACGCGGCATCGGCAGTGGCTGCGTATGCCCTCTATCCGTACTTTCCTTCCGAGCCTCCTCGGACAGCCTTCCCGGGCGAATTGGCGGGCAGCTACAACGGCCTGTTCCGCAGCATCAACTGGTCGATCCTGGACGCAGGGGGAATTCACACCAGCGTGTTTCCGAGCGGGCACGCCGCATCGGCGTTCGGAGGAGCCTTCGGACTGTTGCTTGCGCTGCCGGAACGGCGTCGTTACGGGATCGCAATGGCCGTCCTGGCGCTGGGGATATCCTTGGCCACGGTGTACGGCCGGTACCACTATGCCGTCGACGCTATTGCCGGGCTGGCCGTGAGCTGTGCGGCCTCTGGGGCCTGTGCGGCGGCTTTCCGAATCCGAGCCTCCCGCAGCGGGCATGACGGCCGGTAGCCGGCGCTGTAGGGTCCGCGTCTACCATAAAGCGGATGCCCCTGCGCCTCGCTGATCTCGATCAAGACGCTGTCGGACTGGCGGAGATGGTTCGGCGCGGCGACGTCTCGGCTTCGGAACTGGTCGGGTCCGCAATCGATGCGATCGACCGCACCAACGAGGACCTCAACGCCGTTGTGACGCCGATGTTCGATGAGGCGCGGCGGGAAGCCCGACACGTCGCGACAGGAGCCCCGCTAGCCGGCGTGCCGTTCTTGCTCAAGGACCTCCGCGCAGCCTACGGCGGCGTTCCGACATCGAGCGGCAACCGCAGGCTGGCTTCCGTGCCTGCGCCGGAGGACAGCGAGCTGGTACTCCGGCACAAGCGGGCCGGCTTGGTCTGCGTCGGCAAGACCAACACCCCCGAATTCGGCCTGACAGCGACGACCGAGCCCGACTTCTTCGGGGCGGCGCGGAATCCTTGGGACCTGAGCCGCACTCCCGGCGGCTCAAGCGGCGGCTCGGGCGCTGCGGTGGCGGCTCGGATCGTGCCGATGGCGCACGGCAATGACGGCGGCGGCTCGATCCGCATACCGGCAGCATGCTGCGGACTGGTGGGGCTCAAGCCGACACGCGGCCGCTGCCCGGTCGGCCCGATCCCGGGGGACGCGATGGTCGGGCTCGCGGTCGAGCACGGCCTGACGATCACGGTCAGGGACAGTGCGGCGCTGCTCGACGCCACGGCCGGCCCCGCGTCGGGGGATCCGTACTGGGCTCCGCCCAAACAGCGACCGTTTCTCGATGAAGTCGGTGCCGAGCCCGGTGTCCTGCGAATTGCATTCTGCGCGGAGTCGCCCTCCGGCACGAGCGTCGACGCGAGTTGCGTGAAGGCGGTCGAAGACACCGCGTCGCTGCTGGAGGACCTGGGCCACGAAGTCGAGGAGGCCGCTCCCGGCTACGACGACAGTCAGTTCCGACGGGCGTTCACGACGGTCTGGCTGTCCAATCTGGCAGCCAGTCTCCGGAGCTTGTCCGGCCTCTTGGGGCACGAGGTTTCCGAGTCGGATTGCGAGACGTTCAGCCTGTCCCTCGGCGCGAGGGGTTCGGGCTACAGCGCCGCCGACTATGTCGAGGCCGTATCCGGAATCCAGGCGATCAACCACAGCGTCGCCGCATTCTTCGAGCGATTCGACGCGACGCTCACGCCGACGCTGGCGTCTCCTCCTCCCAGGATCGGATTCCTGCACCCTCCTGCCGGCGAGCGTGACATCCAGGTCTACGCCCGTCGCGTCAGGGAGTTCGTGCCGTTCACGCAGATCGCGAACGCGACCGGGCAGCCGGCAGTCTCGCTGCCGCTGCACTGGCACGATGGCCTGCCGGTCGGTGTGCAGTTCACGGGGCGCTTCGGCGACGAAGCTACTTTGTTCCGGCTGGCGTCGCAGCTGGAGGCCGCAAGGCCGTGGCGCTCCCGTCGGCCCGCCGTCTGCGCCTGACGCCGGCTCGCCCGAAGACGCGAGCCTCAGTCGGGTATCGCGAATTGATCGAGCCGGCTAGCCAGAGCCGGCGTGACTTCCGCCTCCAGTTCGACGCCGTCGTCGAGGTCGCGCCGCGCAAGGATCCGAGCCCTCTCGTAGAGCTTCGCGACGTTCCGGGATTCGCTGTACGGCAGGCGGTAGCGCCTCCGGACGATGGCGCCGGCTGCCAGGACCCGGTCGACCGCATCCAGCAGCCGGTCCAGGCCCGAACCTGTCCTGGCGGACACCCCCACGCAGCCTGCGGCCGCGCCGGCTTGTCTCTCTCGCCCCACTTCCCGGAGCCTTGCCTCCTCGTCGAGGAGATCGCACTTGTTGAGGACGAGCAGCTGGGGCTTCTCGCTTGCGCCCAGTTCGGCGAGCACCCGGTTCACCTCCTCTTGGTGCAAGGCGCGGTTCTCGGCCGAGGCGTCGACGACGTGGATCACCAGAGCTGCCTCCGTGACTTCCTCCAACGTGCCCCGGAACGCTTGGATCAGGGTGGGGGGCAGGTCACGGATGAAGCCGACGGTGTCGGAGAGGATCACCGGGCGGTTCGATGGCAGCCTCAGCCTCCGCAGGGTCGGGTCAAGTGTCGCGAACATTCGCTTGTCAGCGAGGACATTCGCGGTCGTGAGAGCGTTGAACAGTGTCGACTTGCCGGCATTCGTGTACCCGCAAAGGGCAATCGTCGGAATCGGCACCGAGACCCTCTTTGATCTTTGCAGCCTTCGATTTGAGCGCACTTTCTCAAGTTGCGATCGAAGTTTGACGATGCGCCTTTGGATCTTCCGTCGATCGCTCTCGAGCTGCGTTTCGCCCGGGCCCCTGGTTCCGATCCCTCCTCCGAGCCTCGACATCGATGCACCGCGGCCAGCCAGCCTGGGCAGCAGGTACTCAAGCTGCGCCAGCTCCACCTGCAGTCGCCCCTCCTTGGAGCGTGCGTGCTTCGCGAATATGTCTAGGATCAGCTGGGTCCGGTCGAGCACCGGGCAGTCGAGCTCGCGCTCGAGATTGCGGTGCTGGGAGGCGCTGAGGCTCTGGTCGAACAGGACAAAGTCACATCCTTCCGTGGCGGCCCAAGCCCGGATCTCCTGGAGCTTTCCGGCGCCCAGCAGGGTCGCCGCGACGGCCCGGTCGCGAACCTGAAGCGCGTGACCCAGAACCTCCGCGCCAGCTCCGGTTGCCAAGTCGGCGAGCTCCGCGAGCGATTCCGACGCTGTCAGGGATTGAATGCCGGCCGGGTTCGGGCCTCCCCGCGGCCGGAGATCCAGCCCCGCGAGGATGCAGCGTTCGGGCGTGTCCTCACTGTCCCGTGCAAGCGATTGCCTTCGGTCAGAGCTTGGCAGGCCGGCACTCACTGGAGTAGCCTCTCGCTGCGACGGTTCACCGCGATCAACTCCGGAATCGGATCTCAGCCTAACAGGGTGCGTTGCCGCACCGAGCGCGAGCCTGCTCCAACGGACGAGGAGCCTGAAGGGGAGGGTCGACGAGACACGCCACCTACAGGCGTTGCGGAGGGTACGGTAGCCCCTTGAGGATCGTCCTGCTCCAAGGCCAGTCGATCCTACCGCAAGCACTGTGACGTGCGGCGGTCCCTGGGAGCCTGACCGGGAAAGGAAAACGATTCTTCCGGGCTGATCGGGAGTCCTAGGCGCACTTGACCCGCGTGTTGCGGCGGTCGTCGTGCCGGGTCGTGCTCGACCTCACGAATTCCCGGTACCGCTGGATCCATCCTGAATTGCGGCGAGTCGCGCCTCCAGCGTCAGCCGAGCTAAGCGCTCCTCTTCCCACCTGCGCTCGGCCTCCGCCCGCCGCTTCTCGGCTTCGGCAAGGCGCTCCTCGGCTTCACGACGGCCATGCATCTCCGCGTCGCGCTCGCGCTCGGCTTCACGACGGCCATGCATCTCCGAGTCCCGCTCGCGCTCGGCCTCCTGACGGCCATGCATCTCCGAGTCCCGCTCGCGCTCGGCCTCCTGACGGCCATGCATCTCCGAGTCCCGCTCGCGCTCGGCCTCGAGGCGGCCCTGCGACTCCTCCTGGTGCAGCGGCAGGTCCTTGCCCGTGACTGGGTCCCGGAATCGCACGAGCTTGCCCTCCGGCCGCAGCAGCAGCCCCAGCTGCTCGCTCTCGAGCTCCCGTCCCCGCTCAGTGCTCTCGCCGCTCTCGACGTACTTGCTACCCCACAGCCGGTAGCCCGACAGCTTCCCGTCCTGCCCGTCGCCCACGTCCTCCGGGTCCCCCGGGTCGAACACGAAGTACTCCCGCACTCCCAGCCCCGCGTACAGCTCCACCTTCTTCGTGCGGTCCAGCTCCCGCGACGACTGCGAGCTCACTTCCAGCACGAACTCGGGAGGCTTGCCCACCTCCCACAGCTTGTAGCTCGGCAGCCCCAGCATCCGCACGTCGAACGACACCATCAGGTCCGGCGCCACCGAGGTTGCCGGATCCCCCTGCCGGTAGTACAGCAGCAGGTCGCTGGCGATGCCCACCTCCCGGCCCGGCTTGTAATGATTCTCCAAGGCCCCCATCGCCTCGCGGATGGCGCGGCACTGGACCGTGTTCTCCGCCATCGGCAAGCCGTCCGAGTCCGGATACTCGACCTCGGCCGGCCAGGCAACGGCCGGGCGCTGCTCGATCGTGCGCTCCTCGTCCACGTCGGCCTCGCAAGCGACGGACCCGCTCCGCCGAAGTATACCAGCAGCCGCGAACCGCCAATCTGGACTCGGCTTGGCCTCGCAGGAGTTGGTCCAAGAGGGAGGCAATTATAATGAGGCTGGATGCCGATGCCCCTAATCGGTCAGTTCAGGGCCGCCATCAAAGCGCTGAATCCTGACGCGGTGAACGCTGCGGCGGAGCGTCCGATCGCATTTGGCGTCCTGGCTGCGGACGATGACTGCGTCGCCGCCATGCAGGAATTCCTTCGGCCTGACGAACAGCGCGGTTTTCCCGGTGAGGTCATCCGGATCACCTCCGATCGAGACTTCGACCGGGTGACGGCCGGCTTCGCGGAGAGGGGTATTCCCCACCCTCGGCACTTCTATTCCTTCGACCGGGCAGACCCGGATTCGTCGGCCGCCTCCCTGCTTGACGATTGCGAGAGCGACTGGATACCGCTGGCGCGCAATTTCAGCGGATTCCGGTCGGCGGTCAGCGACCGCTTCATATGGAAGATTGCCAGGGAAAACGCGCTCTGCACCGTCGCCTCATCCCTGCCCAACGTGGTCCCCTCAGCCTTGATCCTGCCGTGGGCAGTCGGGGAGTTCGCGTCCGACACGCTGTTCCTGACCGTGAATCAGGTCCGCCTGTCGTTCCTCTTGGCCGCTGCTCACGGGCACAGCGTGGGGTTCGACAGCCAGAGCATCAAGATTGGATCGATTGCCGGGGCCGCGTTCGGCTGGCGAGCGATTGCGCGCCAGGCCGTTTCCAAGGTCCCCGCTGGAATCGGTCTAGTGCCCAAGGGACTGATCGCTTTGGCGGGGACCTACGCCGTCGGTCGCGGCCTCGAACATTGGCACCGGGAAGGCACGATCCTAGGCTCTGCCGCCCGCCTCAGGCATTTCGAAGACGCGCGTGTGAAGGGACGGGATGCGGTCGAGCGCATCGTCAGGAGCGTTCTCTCGCCCTCCAGTCCCGCCACGCGACCAGCCTAGCGTCAGGCGGCAAGGGCTGGCGGAACTGTGGCATCGGCGAGAGGCCCCGTCCCATGCGGGTAATCGCAGGCCGGTACCGCCGTCGCGTGCTGGCATCGCTGCCGGGAACATCCACCCGCCCGATGCTGGCGCGAATGCGGCAGACCCTTTTCGACATCCTGCAAGGCGTGATCGAGGGGCGGGTCTTTGCCGACTTGTATGCCGGGACAGGGGCCGTTGGAATCGAGGCTCTGAGCCGGGGGGCCCGGCGTGCCGTGTTCGTCGAGTCCGGTACTGCCGCGTCGCGAGTGATTCGGCGCAACATCGAGACGCTCGGCATCGGCAGCGAGGCAGTGGTCCGGCTCGCTCAGGTCCACCAAGTGATCAGCGAAATCGAGGCCGACATCTACTTCCTCGGCCCGCCCTACGAGGCTGAGTCCGAGTACGCGCGAACCCTGGCACTGCTGGCCGAGAAGCCGGCTGAATGGGTGGTGGCGCAGCATGGCCACCGTCTCGAGCTGGCTGAGCGATACGGGTCGCTCGCGAAAGCGCGCGTCGTCAAGGTGGGAAGCAACCGGCTGTCGATGTTCCGCCCCGAGCGGGCGGACGGAGGTTCGGTCGGGGCGGAAGGTGAGGCGGGCGTCACGGATTCGCCCGCATGACAGCATCAGCGACCTCCTCGATCCGGTCGAACACCCAGTCGATCTCCGCGTCGGTCACCACGTAGGGCGGCATGAAGTAGAGAATTCCGCCGTTGGGCCGCAGGAGCAGGTCGTGCTCGAGGAACTCCGCTGCCATGCGGGGACCGATCTCGGAGAGATAGCCTCGCCCGCCGGTCTCGAACTCGACGATTCCGACATCCCCGATCTGCCGGACATCGCGAATGTGCTTGCGCCCGACGAACGCCTGGAGCCGGGATCGCATCTTCAGGGAGATGCCTTCAATGCGGCCTAGGACATCCTCGTCAGCGAAGATGTCCAGCCCCGCCAGCGCGGCCGCGCAACCCAGGGGGTTCGCCGTGAAGGAGTGCCCGTGAAAGAAGGTCTTGCGGCGGTCCTGGCTCAGGAAGGCTTCGTAAATCCTCTCGGAGGCGACGGTGACAGCGAGGGGCAGATAGCCGCATGTCAAGCCCTTGGACAGGCACAGCAGGTCGGGTTCTACCGGACCGTGCTCGCACGCGAACATCGGCCCCGTCCGGCCGAACCCAGTCATGACCTCGTCCGCGATCAACAGCAGGCCGAACTCGTCGCAGAGCTCGCGGACGGCCCTGAGGAACTCCGGCTTCCAGACGAGCATGCCACCAGCCGCCTGGAGCATTGGCTCGACGATCACTGCCGCGATGTCGGCTGCCGAGCGCTCGAGGGCGGAGCGGATCCCGTCGAGAGGCTCGGCTGCCGTTCCGTCCCGGCTCGGGTCCATTGAGGCCAGGTAGTCCCTCGGCACGGCCACCCTCTCCACCCGGAACAGGAGCGGTGCGTAGCTGGAGGTGAACAGCGACTTGTGGCTGGCTGACATCGCTCCCACTGTGTCGCCGTGGTAGGCGTGCTCGAGCGCCAGGAATGTGCGGCGTTGCGGCTCGCCCCGGTTGGTCCAGTACTGGTAGGCCATCTTGAGCGCCACCTCGACCGCGGTCGAGCCGTTGTCGGAATAAAACACCCTGGTCAATCGTCCCGGGACCAGCGGGACCAAGCGCTCGGCAAGTTCCACGGCGGGCGGGTGGGTGCAGCCGGCGAACATCACGTGCTCGAGCCGCGAGGCCTGGGCTGCGACAGCCTCCCCCACCCGAGGGTTGCAATGACCGTGCACGTTGACCCACCACGAAGAGATTCCGTCCAGGATGCGGCGCCCGTCCTCGGTAATCAGGTACGCCCCGTCCCCTCCCACGACGGCGAGCGGGTCCGGTGCCGTCTTCATCTGCGTGAAGGGGTGCCAGACACATGCGCGGTCTCTTGCGACGAGCGAGGACACCATGCTAGGTTAGCCCAGCCCCTCGCAATCCCCTGCGCCCGGCTGGGGGCCACTGCACACGGAGGCGTGCCCGTGCTATTCGTCGATGGAGCGGGCGAACCATGAAACGACACATCCCCCTGATTGCCATGACACTCTGCGCCCTCCCGAGCTGGGGCGCGGATCTGGGCGTCCTGCGAGAGCGCGTGAACAAGCTCCTGCCGCACGCGCTGGAAGCCCATGACGTCGACTTGTGGATCGTGTTCACCAGAGAGGAGTCCAAGGACCCTCTCGCGGAGGACCTCGGAGGAGGCGATGCAGTGGCGCGCATGGCGCTGATGTTTGACCGCAAGGGCGGCGGGTTTCGCAAGACCGCGATCGCAGCCAGCTACGACATCACCCCGCTGGAGGAAACCGGCATCTATGACGCGGTGCTGAGCTACAAGAGCGAAGGCATCAAGCCGCATCTCCGGGAGTTCGTCGAAGACCTGGACCCTGCCAGGATCGCGGTTAACACCTCGAGGGACATGCCGATCGCCGACGGCCTGACCACCGGCATGCGGGCCTATCTGGAGGAGGTGCTGGGCGAGGGTCTGGCCGCCCGGTTTGTCTCGTCGGAACCGCTGGTGGCATCGTTCCGGGGCCGCAGGCTCCCGCAAGAAGTCGAGGTGCTCAGGGAGGCGTCCCGACACACGGATGCCTTGATGCGCGACGCGCTCTCCCGGGTTGTGATCACTCCGGGCGTCACTACAGAGCAGGATGTCGGGGATTACCTTCGCAGCCGAACCTCGATGCTGGGGGCGACGGTTCCATTCATCAGCGTGGTGGCTGGCCCCGCCAGGGGCCATGCGGATCCCAGCGGCCGCGTGATTCAGCGCGGGGACCTGGTGCGGATCGATTTCGGGATTACGCTGCGAGGCTATTCGACGGACCTGCAGCGCACTGCTTACGTGCTGGACACCGGCGAATCCGAGGCCCCTGCCGAGATCCAGAGAATGTGGAGAACCTCGCGACGGGCCCTGGACCGGCAAATCGCGGCGATGAAGCCGGGCGTTACCGGCGTGGAGATTGACGCGATCGCGCGGAAGACGCTCGTGGACGCCGGGTACGAGGGCCCGCCGCACGGGACCGGGCATCCGATCGGCTTCGTGGTGCACGACGTGGGGCCTCTGATTTGCCCCGACTGGCCGGAGCGCTACGGGACGACCGTTTTCCTCCGGATGGAGGAAGGCCAGACCTTCGCCGTCGAGCCGATCCTGTACGCGGAGTTCGAGGACATGGGCGAAATCCACATCGGCCTCGAGGAGGACGTAGTGATCACCGCAAGCGGCGCTGAGCGCCTGCACGAGCCGCAGTCGGAACTGATCCTGATCCGCTAGGCTTCCAGCGGGGCGGCGCCCCGCCCCTTGTTGTCGTCGCTCGCTGGACTACAGTTCGCGGATCTCCCGGCTGAGATCCTGAAGTGCCTTCTTGGCGTCTGCGAAGAACATCAGCGTGTTTTCGCGGATGAACAGCGGGTTGGGGATGCCTGCAAAGCCCGGGCTCAGGCTGCGCTTGATCACGATGACTACCTGGGACTTGTCGACATCCAGAATCGGCATGCCGTAGATGGGGCTGCCGGCCTCCTCCCGAGCCGACGGGTTGACGACATCGTTCGCGCCCAGCACGATCGCCACGTCGGTCTCCGCGAACATCGGGTTGATCGTGTCCATGTCGTAGAGTCGGTCGTACGGGACGTCGGCCTCGGCCAGCAGGACATTCATGTGGCCCGGCATCCTGCCTGCCACGGGGTGGATTGCGTAGCGAACTTCCGCGCCACGTGATTCGAGCAGGTTTGCGAGGTCGCGAACCGCGTGCTGGGCCTGGGCGACAGCCATTCCGTATCCGGGAACCACCGTCACGATGCGGGCCGTGTCGAAGAGCAGGGCGGCCTCTTCCGGGCTGGTGCTCTTGACGCGCCCGGTGTACAGGTCCTCCTTGGGGCCGCTGGCGGCCGCCTCCCCGAGGTCGCCGCGCAGGACGTCCCACAGCGATCGGTTCATGGCCTTGCACATGATTTGGGTGAGGATGAACCCCGATGCCCCTACCAGCGACCCGGAAATGATCAGGACGTTATTGCCAAGGACGAATCCGGTCGCAGCGGCGGCCAGGCCCGAGCAGGAGTTCAGCAGCGCGATGATCACCGGCATGTCCGCGCCGCCGACGGCCACGGTGAGGAGCACACCGTACAGCAGTGCCGCCCCGCATGCCGCGCCGAAGGCCCAGACCGCTTCGTTGTCCAGGACGTACCACGCCCCGGGAGCGATGCCAGCCACCGCGGAACCGGAACTGACGGTCTGGAACGCGAATCCCCGAGGCTGCCAATGGAGAATCCCTTGCAGCTTCGCCCAGGCAATCAGACTGCCGCTCAGCGTTGCCGATCCGATGAATGCGGACAGCGCGCTGGAAATATGGACCTGGATCTCGGGCACGCCCGTGATGGCCCCCGGCATGAAGACCGCGGCACCGGCGACCAGCGCCGACGCGCCGCCCCCGAAGCCGTTGAACGCCGCGACCAGTTCCGGCATGGCGGTCATCTGCACCCGGAGGGCCCAGATCGTGCCGATCACGGCCCCGAGGCCGAACCCGAGGGCGATCATCTCGAAGCTGACGATCTGCCGGTCCAGCAGGGTCGCCGCTATCGCCAGGAGCATTCCCGACGCTCCGAGCAGATTCCCCCGGACTGCCGTGCGCGGAGTCGTGAGCCCCTTGAGCCCGAGGATGAACAGGATCGCGGCTGCCAGATACGTGGCGTTGATCAGGTTTACGTCCATGGCCGGCCTACTTCTTGCGCCGGAACATGGCCAGCATCCGGTTGGTGATGAGGAAGCCTCCAACCACGTTCACTGTCGCCAGCACGACCGCTCCGAAGCCCAGATACTCCGCTAGGGCGCCTCGCCCGGAGCCAGCCGCTACGAGCGCACCCACGATTGTGATCCCCGAGATCGCGTTGGATCCGGACATGAGAGGGGTGTGGAGAGTCGACGGGATCTTGGTGATGATCTCGAAACCGACGAAAACCGCCAGGACAAACACTGTGATGGAGATCAGGAATGATTCCATGGAACGCTCCTCCTAGGAAGGGGCCTGCAACCGGTCCAAGGCCTCGCGGACCGCTGGATGGGTGACTTCTCCCGCGTGCGCCACGAGCGCGCCCTGAATGATGTCGTCCTCGAGATCAAGCTGGAACTCCCCGTCGGAGACCAGCAGTGACGCAAGGTTCAGCAGGTTCTTCGAGTACATCTGGCTGGCATGGGCAGGCACCGTGGATGGCAGGTTGACCGGGCCGTCCACGATCACCCCCTCGCGCACGACCACCTCTCCCGGAACTGTCAGGGCGCAGTTCCCGCCCCGTTCCGCCGCAAGGTCAACGAGCACTGTTCCGGGCCGCAACCGCTGCGTGACTTCGGCAGGCAGGAGCATGGGGGCCTTCCGGCCCGGAACCGCCGCCGTCGTGATGATCGCATCGACTCCGGCCAGGTGATCCGCCAGTGCTTCCTGCTGGCGCCGGTAGAACTCCTTGGATTGCTGCGCCGCGTATCCTCCGCTCCCCGTGGCTTGCTCCATCCCGACATCGAGAACCACGAAGCTCGCGCCTAGACTCTCGACCTGCTCGCGAACCTCCGGGCGGATGTCGTACCCCTCGACAAGCGCGCCAAGCCGCCGTGCCGTTGCAATCGCCTGCAGTCCCGCGACGCCCGCGCCGATGACAAAGACCTTGGCCGGCCGCAGTGTCCCGGCGGCGGTCATCATCAGCGGGAACATGCACGGGGCGTGCTGGGCAGCGAGCAGCACGGCCTTGTACCCGGCGATTGTTGCCATGGAGCTCAGAGCGTCCATCGACTGAGCGCGGGTTGTGCGGGGAATCAGCTCGACCGACAGCAAGGACAGGCCCCGGCTGGCCAACTCCTGCATGCCTGACGGATCGTCGACCGGCGCCAGAAAGCCCGCGACCGTCGCGCCTTCCTTGAGCCCGACTGCCTCCTGCGGAGGGATTCCATTGACCGTCAGGACAATGTCGGCACCCGTGAGGACTGCGTTACGGTCGCCGAGGGTTGCTCCCGCCTCGGCGTACGAATCGTCCTCGACATACGCAGCTTCGCCGGCCCCTCGCTCCACCGCGACCTCGGCGCCGCGCTTGCGGAGGGCTGCCGCATCCTTCGGAACGAGCGCCACCCGGCGCTCTCCTGGCCGGTAATCCTTGGGTACTGCGACCTTCATCGGGGGGCCTGATATTCCAAGGGCAGCCTTGATCGGCCGGTGCCCTAATTCGATTCTCGCAGATCCATTGTCGGTGCCCGATCGGCCCTTGGATGGCTGCTGCGGGCAAGGGTCCAGAGCCCGCGCGCGGTTTGGGACGGCCCGCTCCTAGTGGGATGGCTTGACGCACCGGAAGCCGATGTTCGGGCTTCGTTCCTGAGGCCGTGCGAAACTCCGGTGCGCGCAGGTCAGGAACTTCGCGACGTCGGACCAGGAACCCCCGCGCAAGACGCGGTATCGGCCTTGCTGAGGGCCCGTCGGATTGTCCGTCGGGGCGTCGCGATAGTAGTCCCGGCGATAAATGTCCGCCGTCCATTCCCAGACGTTGCCCGCCATGTCGCACAGACCGTACCCGGTTCTCTCGTAAGAGCAGACTCTTGTGGGTCCTTGGACCGAATCGAAGTGAGCCTTCGTCTCGTCAGGATCGGAATCGCCCCAAGGGAATTTCCCAGCCCGGGCTCCTCCCCGGCAGGCCTTCTCCCATTCCGCCTCCGTCGGCAGGCGCATGCCGCGCGAGCGGCAGTACGCGTCGGCTTCGTCCCACGTGACGTTGGCCACGGGCTCGTCTTCCCTGCCTGCCGGCGGCCTGCCGTCGCGCCAGTAGTAAGGAGCCTGCACCGAGTCGGAGCCGTCGACAAACAGGGCGTACTCGCGGCTCGTGACTTCGTGCCTGTCGATGGAGAACGCGCGCACGGCAACGGTGCGGACGGGGCGGTCGTCCCGGAGCAGGTGCGGGAACCATTTGAGGCCGTCGTCGGGGTGGGCATGGGCGCGGCCCATCTCGAACGTGCCCTCCGGGATCAGGACCAAGTCTCGGTCCTGTGCAAGCAGGGGCGCAAGCGCCATGAGCGCCAGCGTCCACAGCCTAGCCATAGAGGGAACGGATCTCGTCAGTCGGAATCCATCCAGGCGCTCCCAGCTCGTCCACATAGGCATACGTGCGCCTCGAGGGCGTATCGTGGATCTTCTTGGCCCAGTCGATTCCGAGGGCCGAGTAGATCGTCGAGACGACGTTCTCGATTCGGGGCTGCTCCTTCCGGTGCCAGCCCGTTTTGACGCACTGCGCCCCGTCCGCGTCGGTTTCCCCGAGAATCAGTCCCTGCTGGACCCCGGCTCCGGCGAACAGGGCGGGGTAGACCTTGTTGTAGTGGTCGCGGCCGGCGAGGTTGTTCAGGGCCCCCGGCGTGCGTCCGAACTCGCTCATTGCAACGACCAGCGTCTCGTCGAGGACGGAGTTCGCTGGGTTCGTAGGGGAGGGGGTCGTGGCCAAGTCTTCGAGCAGGGCCGAGAATGACTGGTCGAACTCGGCGCAGAGCTTGTAATGGTTCGTCTTGGCCGAACGGTCCCAAATGTACTTGTGATGGTCCCAGCCAGGGTGGCAGACATGGACGTAGCGCGTCCCGGCATCGGCGGCGAGCATGTTCCGCGCCAGCACGCACGACGTGGCGACCTGGGAGTCGCCGTACCGCCTGCGATCGTCGCTGCTGACTCGGAAGGCAGCGGTCCAGCGCTCGTCGGAGAGCAACTGATGGGCGGCGTCGTAGAAGTTCTCGTAGCTGGCCATGCGGCGCCCGAGCGACTGCACCCTGCCTCGCTGGGCGGCGCGGAGCTTGGTGAGCAGCCTCCAGCGTTCCTCCACCAGATCCAGAGCCGAGTCGCTGAGTGAACTGGCCTGGCCCGCTATCTCCGGATTGATGTCCACGACCGAGAACCGGGGATCCAGGAAACCGGTGGAGAGAGCGCCCGGAAATGCCTTCTCGAGATTGAAGGACATGTAGGTGGGGAATGTGTCGTTCGGGCCGCGTCGCGGCTCTAATTCCATCGCGACGACCGAACCGATGGCTGGAATCTCGCTCGCGAAGGCGAGATTCAATGGGCGTCCGGTCTGCACGTAGGTCTGGCCGCGGAAATGCACTTCTTCGTGGCTGAGCAGCGTGCGCAGGATCGCGAACCTGTCGATCTGCTTCTTGAAGTTCGGGAAGAGCCGCTCAGACAGGTACAGGCCGTCCCTGTGCTCGGTGATGTCGAGGTCGGGCGGCGTTCCTGCGTTTTCCTTGAAGTCCCACGATTCGAGGTGGCTGATTGCTCCGTTGATCTCGTAGAAGAGCACGTTCCGGGCGTTCCCGCGCGGGTTCACCTTCGACGAGGCGGACATCCTTGCCGGGAGAATGCCCTCGGCGGCCGCGCAGGCCAGCCCCACGCCTCCGAGCCGCAGAGCTTCCCTCCTAGTCCCGAATGTTTCGGCTACGGTCTTCATCGGATCGCACTCACTCCGTCTTGCTCGTCAGTGATTGAAGAAGAACTCGACATTGTTGATCAGAGCCCACTGGAGATTCTCGGCACCGCGGGCCCGGTCGTCCGCGAGTTCGGCCAAGGCAACTTGTCGCTCTTCCTCGGACGGACTTCGCGAAAGGGTAGCGAGAAAGATCTCCTCGACGACCATGCTGTCGTCTCCGTAGCTGTCAAGCAGTCTCTGGGTGCGGCTGTCCTTCCCGGCCCGGACTCTCTCGCTGACGATCGGCGACTGCATGAGGGCCAGCGGTTGCCGCAGCGAGCCATTGAGCGGCTTGGGAGGGTTCCGCCGCGTCGACTGGCCGAACGTCCGCAGGAGGTACTTGAGATCCGTGTCGCCTTTCGGCTCGCTCAGCTTCATCGCCATTCCGACGACACCGTCCCCGAACTGGAACTTGCCGGGCCGGCTGGTCGAAATCGCGATCGCGTCGTGCAGTTCCTCTGCCGTCAGCATCCGGACGAACTTTCGCGCGAAATAGGGCCTGTAGCTCGGGTGCCACTCTGCGGGGAAGCGTGCCGATAGCTGGTAGGCGCTGGAATTGCAGATCGTTCGAAGCAGGTCCTGAAGGCTGTAGCCGGAGGACCGGAACGCCGCGGCCAGAGCGTCGAGCAGCTCGGGATGGGTGGGCTGGAGCTGCCAGCCGTCGGGCAACCTGTCGGGATCCTGCCGCGCTAGGTCGAATTCGTCGTGCGGCTCGACGATCCCGTACGACATGAACTGCTTCCAGAACATGTTCGCCGTGGCCCGCGCGAACTGCGGGTGCGCCGTCAGGATCCGCGCAAACGCCTCGCGCGGGTTCTCGCCGGGGGCCGGAGCCTCGTCGGTGAGGACGAACTTGGGTGTAGAGTCGCCGCCCCACCGCGGAATGCGCAGCATGCTTCCGCCGGCCGTGTCGTATCCGGGTGCCAAGTCGTCGATCAGGAACTCGTTGGCCTTGACGTCACCGTCTTCCCAGTACATGAGGTAGCGCGTCGCTCCGAGAAACGCCGCCTGTCGGTGGAAGTCGTTGCGTGTCTTGCCGGTCAGGTAGACGTTGACCTCCTCGAGGTGGTTCACGCCGTCGTGGCACGAGATGCACGACAGGTTGATCCCTAGGAAAACCTTGCCGTACAGGACCGTCAGCTCGTCATGGGTGTCGAGCTGGTGCACCATGCCCATGTCGTGGCCGTCGTCGGGCTGGGCCTTGCCCTGCACGTGCTCCCTGGCGATTACGTTCGCGGCGGCCAGCACGTTGCTGCTCTTGCCCGCCGACGTGATCAGCGCCCGGACCCACTCGTCATACGGACGGTCCGAGCCGATGTTCTCCTTCAGCCAGTAGTGGAACAGTTCCCGGCCGCGGCCCATCTTGCCGTTCGCCCGGAACAGATCCATGTAGAAGTAAGCCCACTTCTCGCTGAATGCCTCTCTCGACAGCAACTCGTCGATCTTCCGTTCGCGCTTGTCCGCGCTGGTGTCTGCGACGAAGTCACGGATCTCGGCCGGTGTTGGGATGCGCCCGATCAGGTCCAGCTGGACCCTCCTGAGAAATTCCACGTCGCCCGACGGCACAGCATGCGGGATGCCGTCACGCTCGATCTTGCCGAATATGTGCTCGTCAATGAAGTTCTTCCGGACCGCGGGCGCGACTGCCACGTCAGCAGCGGGAGCGGCCACTTGACGGGTGAGTTGGGCGGGGTCGGTCGACGGATCCGATCCTCGGACCAGCGGGGCGTGTGCCCGGCGGAACTGTTCCGGCGTGAGGGATTCCTCCCGCATGTGCTCAGGGCCGGCCTGCTGGCCGAGAGCGAGCATGGCCGCGGCCATCACGGCGAGCAGGATAGTGACGAAGCGCCTGGGAATTCCCTGTGATTTCACCTCGACCACCGCTGGCATTATGGCACGGGGGGCCTTCTTGGGAGCCTTCATTTCTGATCCAATCCGCGCCAGAAGCGTGAGATTGCCAACGAATGACTCGCTTGGGGCCTTTAGCCAGCTGGTGCTATCTCCGATTAGGAGGGTTCCGCACACCCCCGCACACCGGGGAATAAGCGAGCCGGCTCGTCGCGTAGCGGAACGTTCAAGTGCAGCGCAAGCCCGGACGGGCGAGGGCAATTCGAGCGTCAGCTAGACGTCGTAGCGGGCCACGGTGTCGGCCCACCGGCCTTGGGCTCGGAGTATGAGCTCAACCACTTCGCGAATGGCGCCGTGCCCGCCGCCCGCCTCAGTGAGGACGTGAACCGCCTCCCGAACCTCGGGGCGCGAGTTCGCGGGTCCGACGGCGAGGCCGGCCCGCTTGAGCAGGGGCAGGTCGGTGATGTCGTCACCCACATAGGCGA
Source organism: Bryobacterales bacterium (assembly GCA_965263255.1). Lineage (GTDB taxonomy): Bacteria > Acidobacteriota > Terriglobia > Bryobacterales > UBA6623 > VXMF01. The sequence goes on along the minus strand of CBDHHA010000008.1, from coordinate 1,457,571 downwards.
CTTCCGATGCGTCGAGCCCGGCATCCTCCAGGATCTCGTTGAACGATTCCAGCTTGTCGGTTCGGCCCTCGATGAGATACTTCATGCCCGAGGACCGGGCGCGCTCTTGCACCGCCAGGCCTCCCCGGCCCGTGATGATGCCAGTGTCGATGCCGGCCCGACGCACCCAGGCCAACGCGATCCCGTCATGGCAGTCGAAGGCCTTTGTTTCCGCAATGGTGCCGTCACTGCCGGGCAGGAAATAGATGGTCCCGTCCGTCAGGACGCCGTCGCAGTCCATGAGCAGAAGCCGGACCTTAGAGGCGCGGGCCAGGATCGATTCCGAATAGGCAGGCATTCATTCCGTTATCGCATGAGCCCCCGAGGCGGGGCGATCGAAGGGTGGGCCGTCAGGAGCCTCCACTGGCAGCGGGGCGCGCGGCACGGGTGAGTAGCGGCGGTTTCGCTATGATCGGGGAGTAGGCCGAAGCGTCCTGCGCCGCTCCAGGCGGAAGATCGGCGGCGCTGTCGGCCACACCGCGACGGCATTCGGCTCTAGGCGTAACCGCGACCCTGTGGCGCAATCGAGCCACCGGGCCGGCTGGGCGCGGAGTTCGTAGCATTCCCAACGACAGGAGATCAAGGACAGCATGGCTGTAAGAGTGGCGATCAACGGATTCGGCCGGATTGGCCGGAACGTCTACCGCGCCCAGATGGGCAACCCCGACATTGACGTGGTGGCAATCAACGACATCACCGACCGGAATACCCTTAGGCACCTTCTCAAGCACGATTCGGTTCTCGGCAATCTCGACGCCGATGTCGCCGTGACGGAGGAGGGCCTGCGGGTCGACGACGACGAATTCAAGGTTTTTTCGGAGCGCGACCCTGCCCAGATCCCGTGGGAGTCCGTAGGCGCTGAAATCGTCGTGGAATCGACCGGACTGTTCACCAAGCGCGAGCTGGCCCAGAAGCACCTAGGCGGAACAGTCAAGCGCGTAGTCATCTCGGCCCCGGCAAAGGACGAGGACATCACAGTCGTGCTGGGAGTCAACGACGACCAGGTAACCGATGCGCACACAGTGATTTCCAACGCCTCCTGTACGACGAACTGCCTGGCCCCGGTCGCGAAGGTCCTGCACGACAGTTTCGGCGTCACCAAGGCCACGATGACAACCGTGCACAGCTACACCAACGACCAGCGGACCCTGGACCTGCCGCACTCTGACCTTCGGAGGGCTAGGGCAGCTGCACTGAACATGATCCCCACCAAGACCGGCGCTGCGTCCGCAATCGGCTTGGTAATGCCCGACCTGAAGGGGAAGTGCGACGGGTTCGCGATCCGCGTGCCGACTCCGAATGTCTCCGTCGTCGACCTCGTTGCCGAGCTGAGGACAGAGGTTTCCCAGGAGCAGGTGAACACTGCTCTCCGCACCGCGGCGGAAGGGGGCCTGAAGGGCATCCTCGAATACACGGACGAACCGCTGGTCTCGAGCGACTTCATGCGCAATCCGAACTCGTCGATCGTGGACGGCTCGATGACTCGCGTCATCGGCGGCAACATGGTCAAGGTCCTCTCGTGGTACGACAACGAATGGGGCTACTCGAATCGGGTTATCGACCTGGTCTCCAAGCTGGCCGCCTGAATTGCTTCTGGCGTCCGACCGGTTCCTGCGCCCGAGGACCGCGCCGAGATCATGACGTACCGAACGCTCGACCAGATAGAACTTCGCGGCCGGCGGGTCTTCATGCGAGTGGACTTCAACGTCCCGCTCGACAAGGAGACCGGACAGTCCATTACCAGCGACACGCGAATCCGCATGGCGCTACCGACTATCCAGGCGGTTCTGGAGCAGGGCTGCCCGTTGGTTCTGGCGTCGCACCTTGGGCGGCCGAAGGGGCAGCCAGTACCCAGAATGAGCCTCGCCCCGGTGGCTGATCGGCTGAGCGAGCTGCTCAGCCTCCCGGTCGCAATGGCTCCCGACTGCGTGGGCCCGGAAACCGCGTCGATGGCGTCAGGGCTTGCCCCTGGCCAGGTGCTCGTCCTGGAGAACCTTCGCTTCCACTCCGAGGAAGAAGGGAACGATCCCTCATTCTCGCGGCAACTCGCGTCGCTGGCGGATGTCTACATTAACGATGCGTTCGGCGCTGCGCACCGGGCCCATGCCTCGACGGCTGGCGTGGCAGAGCTGATGCCGGAGCGAGCCGCAGGGCTGCTGATGCAGCGGGAGCTGGAATACCTGTCCCTCGCGACATCGGCCCCGAAGCACCCCTACGTCGCAATCGTCGGCGGTGCCAAGATCTCGGGGAAGATTGACGTTATCCGCAACCTGCTGGCTCTTGCGGACCAGGTGCTGATCGGTGGCGCAATGACCTACACGTTCCTGAAGTCGCAGGGACTTGACATAGGGGCGTCCTTGGTTGAAGAGGACAAGACCGATTTGGCTGCGGATCTCTTGGCCGGGGCGGCCGGCAGAATCATCTTGCCGGTCGACCATGTGATTGCGGAGCGCGTCAGTCCGGATGCCCGTGCGCGTGTCGTGCGCCACGAAATCCCCGAGGGCTGGCTTGGCTTGGATATCGGGCCAGAGACGATTGCCCAGTACGAGTCGATCATTGGCGAGGCCAGGATGATTGTCTGGAACGGTCCGATGGGGGTCTTCGAGATGGATCCGTTCGCAGCCGGGACTCTCGCCGTCGCGCGGGCGGTCGACGGCGCTTCCGGGGACTGCGTGAGTATCGTCGGCGGGGGGGACTCCGAGCAAGCGATCCGCGCGGCAGGTGTAGGGGACGGGATCACTCACATCTCCACCGGCGGCGGCGCGTCGCTGGAGTTTCTGAGCGGCAAGGAGCTGCCAGGAGTTACGGCATTGCAATAGGCTACGGTGACGGCCAACACACGGCTGCGGTAGGATCGCCCAGAAGTGGTCCGGCGAGCTAGAGTTCGCCTGCCTGATATTCATCCGGGTAGGGCTTTTGAGAGGTTGCCCAGCACCGGTGCGTTTGAGCGTCTCGGCCCGCGCGGCCCCAGGGTGGGGATCGGTATGGTCGTCCGGGGCGGCCCCGGACTCCACCGGCAAGTCCATCGCCTGTGCTAGCCGCATCGGGTTGACTCGAGATTTACGCTCCTTGGACCGACGGTTCGCTCCCATGCCGGTCTTCACTCCAACGCGCCGGTCGCATTCCCTGACGCCACGTGCCTCCGTGACGGGTCCGGCTCCCCTTTCGATCGGCCTGGCTACGTGTAGGAGTGCGCTTGGGCCCGCCGCGGTACGTGCGCGGGGCCCCCTTGGCCCTCGTAGTGCGGTGTTTCGTCTTCGCTGGTGAGCGCGTTCCCCTTCTTCCGAGGCCTGACCCGGCTCCTGGACCCTGATTCATCAGCCACCCTTGGCGGCGGGCCGGGGACCCATCCGCTTCTACTGGCCGTCCGTTTGTTGGGGCTGCTATGCTCAGCGCTGGACGGACGCGCAGGTTCCCCTCATGCCCCGCACAGCAATGTCCCCCCCGGCTGCCGCGGCCGTCGAGTACCCGTACTCGGACGGCAAGATGATGGCCGAGGCGCCGCGTCACGGGGACGCGATTGTCTACGCCCTGCAGTCGCTACGGGCCTGGTTCGGGGGCCACCGCAGGGTGCAGGTGGGAGCCAACATGTTCGTCTACTACCAGCAGGGCGACCCGGGCAAGCGGGTCACGCCGGACCTGTTCGTGGTGCGGGGGCTGGAGGCTCTGCCGGAGCCGTCCTACAAGCTGTGGGAGGCTGGCCGGCCGCCGACCTTCGTGCTGGAGGTGGCCTCGCCGTCGACCGAGGATCGTGACCGGGGCGAGAAGCAGGCCCTGTACGCGTCTCTGGGAGTTAGGGAGTACTGGCGATTCAATCCGACCGGGGTGCTGAAGGGGGCATCACAGGTAGGCGTACGGCTGGAAGGCGGGATGCTGCGAGGCCTGGGTTACGAGCCGCTGGCCAGGCAGGAGGACGGGTCGGTACACAGCGCCGTGCTGGAGCTGGGTGTGCGGGTTGACGAGCGGGAGGGCAAGGGCCACTTGCTGCGTTTCCGGGATCCGAAGACGGGCAAGGATCTGCTGACGCACAACGAGTCGGAGCGGCGCCGGATCTTGGCTGAGGATGGAGAGTGTCAGATAAACCGTGTAAGTGGGGAAATGTTCCAATTGATGGCAAGGAGGATTCCCTATGGGACAGATACCCAACGAAGTGATCGACAAGTTGCTGGAGGGCTACGAGAAGCCGGAGGACATTCTGGGCAAGGACGGGCTGCTGGCGGCGCTGCAGAAAGCGGTGGTGGAGCGGGCGCTGCAGGCGGAGATGACGCACCATCTGGGCTACGGCCCGCACGAGGCGGCCGGCAGGGGCAGCGGCAACAGCCGCAACGGCGTTGGAGGCAAGACGGTGCTGACGGACTCGGGCGAGTTCCGGGTGGAGGTGCCGCGGGACCGCGAGGGGAGCTTCCAGCCGCAGCTGCTGCCGAAGCGCCAGCGCCGCCTGGAGGGCTTCGACCAACAGGTGATCGGGCTGTACGCGCGCGGGATGACCCAGCGCGACATCCGCGACCACCTCGAGGAGCTGTACGGGGTAGAGGTGTCCCCGGACCTGATCAGCGCTGTCACCGAGGCGGTGGTGGAGGAGCTGCAGCAGTGGCAGCAGAGGCCGCTGGACGCGGTCTACCCGGTGGTGTTCCTGGATGCGATCCGGGTGCGGATCCGGGACGAGGGCATGGTGTGCAACAAGGCCGTGTACTTGGCGCTGGGCATCCGCTCGGACGGCACGAAGGAGGTGCTAGGCCTTTGGATGCAAAGCACTGAGGGGGCCAAGTTCTGGTTACGGGTGATGACCGAGCTGCGCGGCCGCGGCGTGCGCGACATCCTGTTCGCGGTCGTGGACGGGCTGAAGGGGTTCCCGCAGGCGATCCAGAGCGTGTTCCCCGAGACCGAGGTGCAGACCTGCATCGTGCACTTGATGCGGCACGGGCTGAACCTGTGCAACTGGAAGGATTCCAAGCAAATGGCCGCGGACATGAGGGCGATCTACCGGTCCGCCAGCGTCGACGAGGCCGCCTTGCGGCTGGACGAGTTCGAGCAGCAGTGGGGCGAGCGCTATCCTTCAGTGGTGAGCAGTTGGCGGAACAACTGGGAGCAAGTGATCCCGATGTTTGCCTTCGGCCCGGACGTGCGCCGGCTGCTGTACACGACCAACGCGATCGAGAGCCTCAATCGAGGCTTGCGCAAGGCGGTCAAGACGCGCGGCCACTTTCCCAGCGAGCAAGCCGCCGCGAAGCTGCTGTACTTGGCGATCCGCAATATCGAGCGAAAATGGAAGGCCCCGGTGGCGGGCTGGAGAAAGGCGCTCAATCAGCTGGACATTCTCTTCGGGGAAAGGCTACAAGGAAGGAGTTCAGCCTAGAGGCGCAGAATCCACTTACACACTTAATCTGACACACCCTGAGGATGGGCTCCGCACCGAGACGACCGCCCGCCACAAGGCGGAGGCGTCTCGGCACAAGGCCGAGCACGCACGTCGCAAGGAAGCGGCCGCCCGGCGCAAGGCGGAATCCGCCCAGCGCGAGGCGGAAGCCGCCCAGCGCGAGGCGGAAGCCGCCTTAGGCGAGTCCGAGGCGGTCCGTCGCAAGGAAGTCGCCGCTCGGCTGGAAGCGGAGCATGAGCTGCAGCGGCTCAGGGCCAGGATGGCCGAGCTGGGTCTCGAATAGAAGCCCGTGGCCGCCGACGACTAATGGCCCGTCACAGTCGAAGTCACCCAGCGGGAACCGTGGGGTCGATTCGATATGGTGTGAAGCCGGAAGGACTACCAGTCGCGGAAACCCGAGTGGTGACTCCTCTGACGTTCGCCTGGCCCGAGTCGGCGTGCCTTCGCGACCTCCATGCGCTAGGAGTGAAACCGTGGGAAGGCTGTGTCGGGCAGCCGCTCTGGCACGAACAAGGCAGCATCCATCCGCCTCAAGTCTGGACTGATTGCCGGCTCGAATCCCAGTTGCGGGAGCAAGTCCTCCGCTAGGTCGATGCCAGGCGCGATTTCCTCCAATATCAGGCCATCCGCGTTCAGTCGGAAGACGGCGGCTTCCGTCACATAGACGACCTCCTGCCCGGTTCGCCGAGCGTAGGCGGAACTGAACGTGACTTGCGCCACGGACTCCACGATCTTCGGCCCGCCGCGGGACTCGTATGTGAGTCGGCCGTTGTCGATGGCGGTCTTCGCGCGGATCGACAGCGTGCCGCAGAACACCGCCTTGTCCGCTTTCTGAACGATGTCGATGAATCCTCCGACACCGATGATCCGGGACGCCAGCCGGCTGACGTTGACATTGCCGGAACGGTCGATCTGGAGGAAGCCTAGGAATGTCTGGTCGACACCCCGACCGTGGTAGAAGTCGAACATGTGACCCGTCTCGAGGATCGCGGCTGGATTGTAGACCGCACCGAAGTCCAGGCCGCCGGCCGGAACTCCGCCGAACTGGCCGTGCTCGATGGTTGGGGTCAGGGCCCGGACAAAGCCCTGTTCCTGCGCTACTGCGAGCACTCCGTCCGGCATGCCGAAGCCGACGTTGATCACGGCTCCCGGCGTGAGTTCCTGGGCTGCCCGGCGCGCGATCACCTTCCGAGGGCCGAACGGCATCGCCGAGAACCGGTCCTCCGTCGCTTGCTCGTCCCCGCAGTACGCCGGCTCGAACTCAGTCTGGTACGTCTGTCCCTGCTCCTCGTCGACGACGAGCACGTCCACGAAGCACCCGGGGACATGGACTGAACGCGGATCGATTGAGCCTTCCGGCACGATCTTGCGAACCACTGCGATGGTCAGCCCGCCCGAGGCCTTGGCCGCCTGCGCCAGCGCGCAGTTGTGCCAGAACCCGGCCTCGTGCCGCATGGACAGGTTCCCCTGGGGGTCCGCCTCCCAGGCGTGGATCAGGGAAATATCGATGGGCAGGGTCTTGTAGAACAGCCAGTCTTTCCCGTCTCGTTGCACGTGCTCGACGAGCTGGTCCGTGGCAGAGGCGTTCAGCCGGCCACCTTCCAACCGGGGGTCGACGAAGGTGTCCAGCCCGACGTGAGAGTACCAGCCCGGGCTTCCCGCTGCCGCGCAATGGAAGAGCTGGACCATCACGCCTGCCGGCAGGCAATACGCTGCGAAGCGATTCTCCGCCGCCAGCTTCGCCATCTTGGGGGCCATCGACCAATGGCCGCCAATGACTCGGCGGTACATGCCAGGTAAGGCCGCCTGCTGAAGGCCCTTCTGGTCTTGATCCCCGACACCGAACGGGTGGAGCAGGGTCAGTTCGCGCGGCGTGCCCGTGGCGCGGAATCGCTCCCCAAGACTGCTAAGCAGGGCATCCGGTATGGCATGTCCTGCACCGGATCCGCCTATCGCTACCGAAGCGCCATCGGGGATTCGCTGCACAGCGGACGACGCCGTTTCGATCGGCTTGGAGACGCTTGCGTAGGTTTGACCCACAGACTGACCTGCCAAAGAGTGACGAACCCGTCAATTCGCGACCTACGGCACGTAGATGCCAATGCCTTCGTTGCCTGGAGGCGAGTGCGACGTTCGTACCATCCTAGCCGGAGGGCCGTCACCCCTGTCTTCGAGCGCGACGGGCTCACCGCCTGGGGGCAGGGAACCAAGGCCGGGGCGCGTCTTGGCCTATGGCCACGTGATGTCGAGCACGTGCGCGAGTCTGACGGCGGATTTCGCGAGCTGATCCAACAGCAATTCCGAAGCCTCCGAGAGCACCGTGCCCTCCAGAACTGTCTTGCCGCCAGGCTCCCGGATCATCGGGTAGACCCGGTCGACCGCGAGCCTGTGGGTTTCCCACGTCCAGTCCCGGTAGGTGCCCAGCTTCCAGGTCTCGGTGTCCGACTGTGCGATCCGCTGGCGCACCCGCGCGGCGATTTCCTCCTCCGGCCCCATTCGTTGCAAGAGCGCGCTCTCCCAGGCGTCGAACAGCGGCATGTCGTCGTTGTCCAGCACGACGACGCTTTCTTCCTTGCCTTGTGCCGGCGGGTATCCGTTGAGCATGGGCTGGTGCATGTCCGCCGCCAGGTTCACGAGCATCTTGAAGGACTCGACGATCTCGGACTTTGGACGGATGGCGAGCCGAACGATCCCGATGCACTCCCGAAGCTTTGCAGTGACGCAGTCGCCCAAGGGGCAGTCGCGCTGGAGGTCGACATGCTGCGCGTCGGCTGGAAGGGTGATCGAGTGCCAAGCTTCCGTCTCCGGTCGGTCCACGACGATGTCGTTTGCCCAAGCCGCCACGTCGACCAACCCTACGTCCTTTCCCAGCAGGTACCCGATGCGTCGCTTGGAGTTCTCGCTCAACTGCTCCTGCGCGGCCAGGGCCACAATCCTGTGCCCCTTGGCGCTCCAGCCGACCAAGGGCGGGACGGACACTGCCGACGCGAGGAGCGCGAGCCCGGCACGCAGAAGCAGACGATGTTCCACACTTGTAGGATAGTGCGTGCGGGCGCGGTTCCGGGGAGTGCGACACCGTACCGCCGACCGGCCCGAATTGAACCATGACCGCCGGGGAAGTTGCCGCACTGGTGGAGTGCGAACTTGTAGGCGATGCAAGCTTGGAGATTGAGTCCGGGCACACGCTGGAGAAGGCTCGAGGCAACCAGGTTGCCTTCTGGGAGCGCAGGCCCGGGCAGGAGAGTTTGCCGGACACTGAAGCGGGTTGCGTGATCGTCGACCCCGAGACTCGTGCGAGTGGGCGGACGCTCATTTTTTCCCGGCATCCTCGCAGGACCTTCGCAAGGGTCCTTCGAAAGCTCTCGGCACCGGCTGGGCACAGATGCGGAGTTCATGCGTCGGCCAGCGTGGATCCCTTGGCGGAGATCGGAGAAGGGGTCTGGATCGGCCCTCTTGCTGTGATTGAGGCGGGAGCGTCGATCGGAGATCGGTCCATGGTCGGCCCCCACGCGTACGTCGGCAGCGGCGCTGTGCTGGGCCGCGAGTGCCGCCTGCATCCAGGTGCCAAGGTCCACGGCAACGCGCGGCTAGGGGATCGTGTAATCCTGCACGGCGGAGCGGTCGTGGGATCTGACGGCTTCGGCCTGGTCCTCGAATCCGACCATTACGAGGGATTCCCGCAGGTAGGGGGTGTTGAGGTGGGGAACGATGTCGAGATCGGCGCGAACTCGTGCGTGGACCGCGGGGCGCTGGACGATACTCGCATCGGGGCGGGGAGCAAGCTCGACAATCTGGTGCACATCGGGCACAACTGCCAGATCGGCCGCCACGTGGTGATGGCGGCCCAGGTGGGCCTGTCCGGCAGTGTCGTGGTTGAGGATTATGCCGTCCTGGGAGGCCAGGCCGGGATCGGCGACCGCGCCCGGATCGGGCGGGGAGCGCAACTCGGCGGTCAGGTCGGCTTGCTGCCGGACAAGAGGCTTGCGCCCGGTGAGGCGTACTGGGGCACGCCAGCTCGTCCGCTCCGCGAGCAGCTCAAGAGCCAGGCCAACGTCAACCGCCTTTCACGCCTGTTTGACGAAGTCAAGCGGCTGCGACAGCGCGTCGAGGAGCTCGAGGCATCGTGAGATCGCTGGTTATCGGCGGGAACAGCCGGAATGTCGGCAAGACGGGGCTCGCCGTGTCCATCATCTCGGCATGCCGGGACCTCGATTGGACAGCCGTCAAGATCACTCAGTTCGGGCACGGGGTCTGCTCGCAGAGCGGGGGACCGTGCGGATGCGCAGTCTCGGACCCGAAATGCCCGTATGAGATCGAGGAGGAAGGCGGCCTGGTGCCTACTACCGACACGGCGCGAATGCTGGCGGCCGGCGCCTCGCGAGTCCTCTGGGTCCGCGTCGCTCTCGGGCGGCTCGCAGAGGCGGTGCCGGCGATCCGGAACCGCCTCGAAGGTACGGAGACGGTGCTGTTCGAGTCGAACAGCATCGTGGACCACTGGAAGGCGAACGCTTACGTGTCGGTCCTGCAGCGGGAGGTCGACGACTGCAAGGTCAGCGCCAAGCGCCTAGCTCCCGCAGCCGATGCGTTTGTCCTCCCTCCGGCCTCCCTGGCGGTGCCGGAATGGGACGGCTTTGCCAATGAATTGCTGGATGAACGGCCAGTTTTTCACGTGGAACCACCATCGTTTTGCTCGGATGCACTGGTGAAGTTCGTCCGTGACAGGATGCTGTCAGGTTCAGCTACTGTCCAGTAAGAGGGAAGTGGGAGGGATTGCGGTGACGAAGCATCTTGTTCTCTGCGGGCTCGTGCTGCTGGGCAGCACCGCCGCGTCGGCTCGGCCTAGCATCGTCCTGATCCTCGCCGACGATCTCGGCTGGAACGACGTCAGCTTCCACGGAGGCGATCTCCCGACTCCGCACGTGGATCGGATCGCATCGGAGGGCGTGGAACTCGACCGCTTCTACGCCTGTCCGGTCTGCTCGCCGACCAGGGCCGGTCTGATGACGGGCCGGTACCCGATTCGGTTCGGCATGCAGAGGGCCGTATGCAGGCCGTTCCTGGAGGTGGGCGTCCCGGACTCTGAGGAGACCCTGCCCGAGATGCTCCGCAGGGCTGGTTACCGTCACCGCGGGATAGCCGGGAAATGGCACATCGGCCATGCGTTCCGCGAATACCATCCCCTCAACCAAGGCTTTACTTCCTTCGTCGGCCACTTCAATGGCAACATCGACTACTACACCCACCATCGGGAGGGCCAGCTCGACTGGCACCGCGGCTTCGAGCCGAACTACGACGAGGGCTATTCCACGGACCTGATCGCGGACGAGGCGGTCCGGTTCATCGACGAGCATTCAGGGGCGGGACCATTCTTCCTGTACGTCCCGTTCAACGCGCCGCACACACCGTTGCAAGTGCCGGATCAGTGGCTGTCTGCCTTCTCCGCCGTCGAAGACGAGCGGCGTCGAGTCTATATGGGAATGGTTGCGTCGATGGACCATGCTATCGGCCGGATACTCGATGCGTTGCGTCGGAACGGCGTCGAGGACAACACGCTGGTCTGGTTCGCAAGTGACAACGGTGGCCAGTCATTGGCCGACAACTCTCCGCTGAGGGCGGGCAAGGGCACGGTCTACGAGGGCGGGACCCGCGTGGCCGCCGCTGTCCGCTGGCCTGCCGGAATACCCGGAGGCGGGCGCAAGGTGACCGGGCTTGTCAGCTATCTCGACATCTGGCCTACCTTGCGACGAATCGCGGGCCTCGGAGACTCTGGCGGGCCCGGCGAGGCACTCGACGGCGAGGATGTGCTGGACTTGATCGTCGGCAAGCAGGATCCACGTCCAAGGCGCTTCTACTCGTATTACGAGCGCTATGGGGACGAGCAGCTCGCGCTGATTGACGGAGACTGGAAGCTTGTGCGCCGTGGGCCTCCCATCCTCGGCCCAAATCCCGCTGACGCCGCGCCCCCCGGGCAACGCAACAGGCAGCCACCGCAAGAGAGGGTCGAGCTGTTCCGCCTCGATCAAGATCCCTTGGAGCAGCGGGACCTGTCGTCCAGTGAGTCCGCGCGAGTCGAGTCGATGCTGGACAAGCTCCGCAGCTTCAGGGCGTTGCGGCAAGAAGGAGGCGTTCCTCCGATGACAGCCCCGACTCCTCCGGGCTGGTCAGCGCCCGAGGAGTGGCGTGCGGCCGAAAGATAGTTGCCCGTCCCGGCCACAGACGGCATGATCGCGCGCGAACGGGCCAGGCCATGCTTGGGCCAATCTACCGCCACCCAGCACGGCAGTAGCATCTCGGCCTTTCGGTATTTATTCCCTTTGACAAACGAGTGCGCGATTGTTACGATTATTGAGCGGGGTGGAGCAGTCTGGTAGCTCGTTGGGCTCATAACCCAAAGGTCGAGGGTTCAAATCCCTCCCCCGCAACCACCGAGACAAATCTTCTACGCCACGGGGCGTCCAGAGCGGCTGGCCGGACACCCGCATACAGCGTGTAAGCCCTTATGCGGTAGGCATTTGCGGTTGTCGCATTGTGGCCGTCGAATTCCGAGTTTGACGGATCCCGCCCGCTCCATGGGCTTCGTGCAGTTTCGCAGGGCTGCCGAAATAAACGCCGTCACCCGGTTGGGTAGCATCGCCGGAATCTGAGGTTCCAGCGCAATCACCAGCTGGTCGTCGTCGCCGGCCGGCCTTCAGCGGCTCACCAGTCGACATTGGTATTCGCGAAGAGGCGGAGGGCTTCCAGTGCCTGCGTGTCGAGGCATCCGATAACGCACGGTTCCCGCACCCTGCAAATCGGCTCCGACGCCGGGCTGGCGTTCCGTGGAATCGCTCCAGATCGACCGGCCCGCTTGGGTCCCAACGATGCTGTGCGAGGCCGTTCGCGGGACTCGACGGTAATTCGGGCCTGGCGGTACCTGCTCGAACCGACGCCGAGCCGACACCACGGGCCTTGCTGGTCCCGGCTCAGGCAACTCGTCCTATAATCCAACGGCCTGAAGGGCCGCTACCATGCACACTCGCCGAAGATTCATCAGGCAGGCCGTCGGGCCGCTTGTCATCGGTGCCGCCGTTTCGAATCTGGAGGACATCGTCTGCGCTCAGAGCGCGGGCCGCTCGTACCGCTACTCGCTGCTCGTCAAGGGCGGCACGGTTATCGACCCGTCGCGCGGGCTCTCGGCCAGGCGCGATATCGCGGTCTCCGGAGAGAAGATCGTCCAGATGGCGGAGTCCATTCCAGACAGCGATGCTCTCCACGTGATCGACGCCTCTGGTCGCATCGTGACGCCTGGCTGGATCGACATCCATACCCACGTCTACGACGGCGTGGCGCCTCTCGGAATTCCCGCCGACCCCAACTGCATCGCCAAGGGAGTCACGACGGCAGTTGACGCGGGTTCGGCCGGAGCCCACACGTTCCCCGGGTTGCGCAAGTATGTCATCAAGTCCGCAGACACCCGCATCCTCGCCCTGCTGAACATCTCAGTGGTCGGCCAGTCGACCCTCTCTCGGGACAACCCGTGGGGCGAGCTTCTCGACCTGCGCTACGCCAACGCGGCTCTCGCCGCCAAGACCATTGAGCGGCACCGAGACGTGATTGTGGGTATGAAGGTTAGGCTCACGCGCAACATCGCCGGAGAGCACGACTTGGAAGTGCTGCGGCGTGCGCGGGAAGCCGCGGATGCGGCCGGACTGCCAGTAATGATCCACATTGGGGGCTCGCATTCGACACTGCCGGAAATCCTGGCGCTGGTGAAGCCGGGCGACGTGATCACCCACAGCTTTCGAGGCGGGGATGGCGGGATTCTCGACCACGATGGCCGGGTGCATGACGAGATCCTCGAGAGCGTCTCCTCCGGAGTCCATCTCGACATCGGGCACGGTGCCGGGAGCTTCTCGTTCGACACGGCCGAAAGGGTCCTGGCGCAGGGACTGCTGCCCGGCACGATCTCAAGCGATGTTCACCAATTCAATGTTCATGGGCCGGTCTTCGATCTGGCGACGACGGTTTCCAAGTTCTTGCATCTGGGGTTGACCCTGGAGGAGGCGATACGCCGGGTCACTTCGAATCCCTCGCAGGTCTTCGGTAGACTGAACCAGCTCGGGACGCTGCGAGAAGGCGCCGAAGCGGACATCGCGGTATTCTCGATCGACGAGGGGGAGTTCAGGTTTGCGGATGCCCTCGGAGCGACGCGGATCGGTCGGCGCTTGCTCCGTCCGGTTGCCACGGTCAAGGCCGGGAAACTGTACGGAGCGGCGAGCATCCCGACAGAGCGCCTGTGAGCGTTGTTGCGGAGCCGCTCTGCGGGCTCTGTACTCAGCTCTGCCCCTGAGGTCCGTCCAGTGAACATGCTTGCGCGGCCTTGTCCCGAAGGACTCAGGCCTGCACGCGCACTCGCTGCTATTGGCATGAACCGCTCGATCGTCATGCGGGGCTGCTTGCTGGTGGGAATGGGCTTTGCCGCACTGCTGTCTTGCACGGGCCCGATCGAATCGCTGCGGCCGCGCCACTCCGTGAAGCTTCATTTGACGGTTCGCAGGTCCGACACCGGTGCGGCGATATCCGCACGGGTCTACCTGTTCAAGAGCGGCCGGGAATTCCGGCTGAGTCCCGTAGACGCGATGCTCCCACTGCGTCCCGACCTGTTCTACCGGGAGCGATTGTGGCGCCGCACGGAAAGCCCGGCCGTACTGGAAGTCACGGCCAGGGATCGCTCGCATTTCATTCTGCTGGAGGGCAGTGGCAGCTTCGACTTGCCGGCGTCGGACGATTACAGAGTCGAGGCGTACCATGGAACGTTCTTCCGGCCCGCCGAGGAGTCCTTCGCATTGAAGTTCGGCGAGGAATCGGAGATCGCGCTGAGTCTTGACCCCATCGCGCCCCGGCGGCAGGCTGATTGGCTTGCGGGCGACGCTCACATCCACCTCGTGCGCGCACCCGAGGATGACCCCGTCTTCCTGAAGTGGATGCAGGCCGAGAACCTCGCGGTCGCGAACTTCCTGGAACTCCAGCGGCAGCAGCATGCGGCGATGCAGTGGGGCTTCGGCGAGCAGGCCGAAGCGCGTGCCGCCGGCTTCTCGATCCGGTCCGGGCACGAGTCTCGCAGCCGTTTCTACGGCCACACCCTCTTCCTGGGCCCGCGCGCAATGATTGAGCCGTTAAGCATTGGCCTCGAATACGCGAATAGCCGGCGGGCGTTACCCAACCCGCTCCAGCTCTTTGCCGAGGGGCGTCGCCTCGGCGCGCTGACTGGCTTTGCGCACCTGTACGGCAGCCAGCCAAACTCGACGCTTCTACTGAACCTCGTCCACGGCGCGATCGACTTCGTCGAGGTGTTCCAGTTCGGCGTAGCCAAGACGGCCGAATGGTACGAGCTGCTGAATGCCGGGTTCCGTGTTGTCGGCATGGCCGGGAGCGATTTTCCCGCGAACGTCTCCCGCTTCGGACCCTGGCCGAGAGTCTTGCCGCTGCTGGGACCGGAGCGAGCATTGGTGCGAGCAGAGCCGGGAGAATCCGCGTACGCCGCATGGGCAGACGGTGTGCGGCGAGGAGCCGCAGTAGTGACGAACGGCCCGCTGCTGGACTTTTCGGTCAACGGGCGCTCAACAGGTGCCAGCGTGTCCTGGAGTGGTCGCTCGCAGGAAGTCCTTTGCAGGGCAAGCGCGGCCTATTTCCGGCCCATCGAGAAGATCGAGATTGTACGCAACGGAGAAGTCGTTGCCCGCAGGGTGGGAGACGGCTCGGCGGAGGCACTGGAGCTCGACATTCGACTGGAGCTGCAGGACAGTTCGTGGCTCGCGGCGCGCGTGTTTGCGCGAACCCTGGAAGGCGAGCCGATCATCCAAGCCCATACGAATCCGGTGTACATGCTTCGTGACGGCGATCCGGTTCGCGTGGAGTCGGCGCGGCAGGCGATTCGAGAGAGGTGGCGCCAGGAAGTCAGCTACTACCGTTCCGGAGACCTGGAATTCCCTGACGAAGTCTCGCGGCGAGCGTTCCTTGAGGATGTCGACAAGACCTCCCGGGCGCTCGAGGAGTGACCGAACGCTCGATAGTGCGTGTCGCACGGTCACCCTACCGTCAAATGATCCGGCCGAATGGGTGCTCGGGACGCCATTGCGGATCGCAACTCGCTATGATCAGAACCGGCAGCGGCTGTCGCGCGAATCGTGGCCGGAGGCAAATCCGCTGACGCCGATTCGACGTCCGCCGGGGCAGAACAGGAGATGTGATGTCATTCGATAGGCGCGGCTTCCTTGCCGCTTCAGTCAGCGCGACTCTAGCGTCAATGCCAGCGCGACTCGCGCGCGCCCAGGAGTCTGGCTCTGGCGCAGCGGGCCGGCTCGGTATCCCGGGTCCCTACCCGGGCCGCGTTGCAGCGATTCACCACCCCGGCAGCATGGTCTCGGGTGCCTACCAAGCCGAGCCTGTCGAGCAGATGATCGACCGCGGAATGCGCGAGCTCACTGGTGCCGACGGAGCTCTCGATGCCTGGAGGCAGTTCTTCGAGCCCGGCGATGTCGTGGGAATCAAGCTCAACCCGGTCGGCATGCCTCATGTCATCTCCGCTCCGGAGGTGCTGCACCCGATCATCCGGTCTCTGGAGCAAATCGGGATTCCGCGCCGCGACATCGTAGCCTATGACCGATACGGCGAGCAGTTCCAGCGGGCAGGGTTCGTGGAGTGGCTGCCAGAGGGAGTTCGCTGGACATCGGGGTCTCCAACGAATCCAAGGATCCAGCTCGACATGGACGGATACGATCCGGACGTCTACATGGAGATGCCGCTGGTCCACCCGGATTACGCGCCCGAATACGACCTCAGCGACGCCCATGCCAGGCGGTCATACGTTGCCAGGTTCCTGACAAAGGAGGTCAACAAGGTCATCAACCTGTGCGTGGTCAAGCACCACCAGTCCGCCGGCGTGACGCTCGCTCTCAAGAACATGTCCCACGGACTGGTCAACAACGTCAGCCGCAGCCACGCGACAACGACGGCGAACGTCTGCGGGATATTCATTCCTGCGGTCGTCGACCTGCCGGTCGTCCGGGAGAAGCTCGTCCTGCACATTCTCGACGGTGTCAAGGCGGCCTACCACGGGGGGCCCGGTCGGAGCGTCGAACGCTACACCTGGGAGCACAAAACCATGTACTTCGCCACGGATCCCGTGGCGCTGGACAAGACGGGCTGGAAGGCAATCGACAAGAAGAGAGCTGAGGTCGGCAGGGCTCCGATCGCTCTGCTCAAGCCTGACGAGGACAGCAGGTGGCTCAATGCCCAGGTCGAGCACATCGAGCTCGCGTCGAATTTCGGACTGGGCGTCTTTGGCGACGATGCGATTGACCTGAGGCGGGTCGACCTCGCGTAGCCTGCCGTCGCGCTTGGCCGGGCGACGGCTTCGCCTCTGGTCCCCTCGATATCGGATCCGACCCTCTCTAGGTGCGGTCGGTCGTGGGGATGTGCCATCACTCGCCGGACGGGGCGCAGGGCTGTCACCGCCATGGGAGGTCGGGCCAGGCGTCCAAGTGGTAGATGAGACCCTGCGAATGCATCTACTCGGTGTGCGTCGATTATCCCGCCTAATCGACGCAAAATATGCGTGGATTGGGCGGGATCACCGTTTCGTCGCACCATGACGGCCGTCTTCCCGTGACGTTCAGCGCGGCTCGGAGGCTGGTCCTGGACTGGTCCTCTTCCCAGTCCCGCCGGGTCGGCTCGTTGGGCGGAGATGCCAGCTTGCTTGCGGCTATTGCCGGATCGAGATGGTCTTGGTTCGGTGGTAGGCTCCCCGAGTGATGACGAGGTTGGACGGCGGCACCCCTATTTCCTGGGCAACCAAGCGGAGAACCTCCCGGTTAGCCTTGCCCTTCTCGGGGGCGGCCGTCACCCAAACGCGAAAGCCGAGTGCGCCTTCTGTGCCGGATTCAGGAAGAATGCGGTCGCTGGCGGCGCGGGGCGTCACACGCACTACGATGCGGGAGACACTCTCCTTCTCGGAAACAGGGTCCTCTCGGCGTCCCCTCGTCACCAGCGGCTCCTCGGGATTCTTGCCAAGGACCGAGAACCGGCCCGTTGGCGTCCGACCGTGCCGGACCGCCACCGACCGTCAATCAGGCGTCTTCGTCCGAGCTTCCGGCTAGCCTGGCCCACGCCTGCTGGGCGGTGATTCTAACCGTGTTGTTCTCGCTGCTCAGCTTCGGGAAGATTGCGGACGCGGCCGCTGCGGTCCCGATGTTGGCGAGGCCGATGATCGCCGCGCACTGAAGGTGTTCCTCTTCGCGGTCGAGCGCTTCCAGGTAGATGCTCGCAGCCTCGGCTGGATCCCCTTTTTCGAGCTGGGCGTCCGCATATCGGAGCATGCTGTCGTCGAACTCCGTGTTCTGCCAGACGTTGAGGGTGTCACGCTCGGGGAAGCGGACTTCCGTGCCCGCGTCGGTCCCGATGCGGGCCCATGCCTTCATGCCTGCCATCGCGATGTTCGAATCGGCTGACGCCATGGCATCGACACATGCGCCCACCGCCTCGTCTGCCCGCCGGTGGCCCAGCGCTGCGAGGATCCTGGGCTTGAAGTCCTCTGCCGCGGCCGGGAGCGCAGCTAGCAGCGCCTCCTCGGACGACTTCCCGGGAATGCGCTCCAAGCAGAAGGCTACTTCCTCGCTCAAGTCGGAGTCGTGAATGTGAGCCGCGATTTTCGGGACGTCGTCACTGGTCGCGATCAACGACAGGTGCCGCAAGGCCGTGACCTTCTCCGTCAGGTGGGCCTTGCCGTCGACGATCGACCGGAAGTGCATCACAACCTGCTGCCTCCGATCCATCCGGCCCGGGTCGTCGGGGCGCCCGGTATTGGCCGCCAGGCTTCTGGGATCGATCACCTTTCCGACCGCGTGGACGATGTTCTTGAGGGCTTCCTCGGCCGCCTTGCGCACGTTGGGCTTCTTCGAGGTCAGCAACGCGCTCACTGCAGGAATAACGCTGGGTTCCACGTCTGCGGCCTTGGACCAAGCGGCGTAGTTCGCGGCTTCGTCGTCGCTCCGCAAGCCCTCTAGCAAGGCGTCCTCCGCCTCGGCTGCGACTGCTGCCCCGGCCGCCGCGAAGGCGGTGGCGGCGACGGCTAGTCCGCGCCCGCCGTGCTCCCGTGTCGAGATTGATTCCGGCTTCGTCATCTTTGAGACTCCCTCTTGTTCAGTTTCCCGCTCGGATTCCGCAACTGCCTTCCGGCATGCCGCGGTCACAGATGCCACGGCCCTCGTCCGGGCCGGCTGAGCATGCGGTTGGCCTCTTGGTCGTTGCGTACCTGCTCGGCCACCGGATCCCAGTCCAGCTTCCGCTGGAGCCGATAGGAGATGTTGCCGAGGATGCACAGGATCGACACCCGGTGCGCGGCTTCGATGTCCATGATCGGCTTCTCTCGCGACATGATGCAGTCTTCGAAGTTCTCGCCGTGTCCGGGGCTCTTGAACACCTCGACCCCGCCGTACGGGATTTCGTAGTCCTTGGCTTGCTGCTCCGTATCGGTGGTGTTGCGATCACCGTATGTGAGAGTCAAGCGGCCCTTGTCGCCCCAGTAGACCGCTCCGTATCGAGCCTCCAGCTCCTCGGATGGGTCGCCCGGCTGGGCCCAGATCAAGGTCCAGTCGGGATCCTTGAACTGGTAGGTCACCGTCATGTGCTGCGGAGAGTCGTAGATGCCCCCGTGGTGGGGGTCGCCAGTCGCCTCGACGCTCACCGGCCCGCTCCGATCCGCGTTCATGATCCACTGCGCGCAGCTCATGACGTGAGCGCCCCTGTCGCGGATCTGGCCGCCTCCGAAATCCAGCATCCAGCGGAAGCTGCCATGCGTTCTCCGAGAGTTGTACGGGACCTCTCTTGCCGGGCCGATCCACTTGTCGTAGTCCAGGTTGGGCGGTGGTTCCGAATCCGGCGTCCAGTCGCCGCGCGGGTTCTCGTAGTGCCAGCACTTGACCTCGCTCACCGTCCCGATCTGGCCGTTATTGATGTACTTCTTGGCGTGGTAGGCCGCTTCCTGGGAACGGCCCTGCGAACCGACCTGAACCACCCGCCCGTAACGTTCCGCTGCCGTCACCATGGCGCGGCCTTCCTCGACGGTCTTGGCGGCGGGCTTCTCCACGTAGACATCCTTGCCGGCCTGGCAGGCCATGATGGTCATCAATGCATGCCAGTGGTCCGGCGACGCGATGAAGACCGCGTCGAGGTCCTTGAGCTCGAGCAGTCGCCGGAAGTCCTTGAAAAGTCTCGGCTTGCCGCCCACCATCGTCGCGGACATGTCGAGGCGGCCGGAGTCGACATCGCACAGTGCCGTGGAAAGCGCCGGGCGCATGTAGCGGTCGCCCGCTCCCCCGAGGTTCTCCCACGGCACGACCTTCTGGTCCACATTCACCAGCGGGCGCAGGAAGCGCCGTCCCCGGCCGCCGAGCCCTATGTGGCCGAAGTTCAGGCGATCGCTCGGGGCCGGCTTCGCTAGGACTGAAGCCGGGACGATGCTGAATCCCAGCGAGGTCGATGCGGCTCCCGACAGGAATGTTCTCCGCGAAACTCGTTCCTTGGTGGACATGGTTCTCTCCTACCCTTCTTTGTTGTAGCCGAGCGTCCCGCGGGTCGCAACGCAATGGACTTGCATGCACCCCTTCGAGTCGGTCAATGGTACCGCACTGCGGCCGATGTGTGATTCGACACGCTCGGGTTGGGGGCAGCATGGGCGGCGTTGATCGCTCGTCCGCAGAGGTTCGCGTCATTTGGGCCGAATCTTTCCATCGTCTTTACAGTTTTCCGTTGCCGCTACACTATCCTCGACTTACGGGTGGCACGGAGTAGGGAAGGGCATGGTTGGAATTGCTGGCCCTTCAGGTCCTTCCGGTCGGATCCGAGGTCTAGCAGCTTCCTGGTGGCCCGCACCCGGCCGGTGTCGGCGGTTGATGGAGTGGCAGGGGGATTGCTATGCTCCCTGTGATTCATTGCGGACGAAAGGATTGCCGTTGGCGGCGCCAGCCGTCCCGCAGAATTGCCCATCTTGGGGAGCGTATCGAGGTGACACGATGAAAGCGCTAAGTGGAATCGCACGGCTGTTTCTTCTGCCACTGGCGGGTTGTCTGGCTGTGTCGGCACAAGAGCCGCCACCTCCTCCCCCAGTCGAGGACGCCGGTTTCGTGATCACGACCGAGTCGAACCTCGTTGTAGTTCCGTTGCACGTCTACCAGAAGAAGGACTCGGTCAACGGGCTAGGCGAGGAGTCGTTCGAACTGTACGAGGATGGCAAGCTGCAGAGGATTGCCTTTGTCGAGGGCCCTCCAGGAGAGGGCGAGGAGGCGACCGCTCGGTCCGTTCCGACGGAGATCATCTTTCTCATCGACTTCAGCTACAGCGTGATGACGCCTGGGCTCCTTGACTTCCAGACCATCCGAAGCGCGATGCTGAACGGTCTCCGGGAAGACGTGCAGATTTCCGTTTACGGGTTCTCCCATAGCTTGAAGCGGTTCACCGGGCCGACTCGCGACCTTGAGAAGCTGCAATGGGCGCTGGACCAGTCCTTCGCCTCGGAGTCCGGGGGCAGCAAGGTGTACGAAGCGATCATGCAGACCGCGCGGGACGCCTCGAGCCGCGGCGGCAACGTGTCCCGGATGATGGTGGTCTTCTCGGATGGGCTCAGCACAACGAAGCTCGACCACAACCTCGTGGTCCACTCGGCGAATGCGTTCGGGATTCCGCTTTACCCGGTCATCCTGGGACACGACAGGATCCGCAAGAGGGCGCAGGGGATCCCTACGGGGGGCACCGGCGTAGGGCGACAGCCGAACCCGGGCCGGGCGGCAAGAGAGCCGCAGTTCGGCCCGAACCAGCGGCCTGCCAATCCGCTCAACAGGTCGGCCGTCAGCAGGCAGCAGGAAAACCTGATGAGGATCTTCGCCGAGCTCGGGCCCCGCACCGGCGGCAGGAGCTATGACCTCGAGATCATCAACAACAAGGTGATCCGGCAGATTCTCGGCTCGCTCTCGCAACTGGCCGCGACCGAGTACGTCGTCGGCTACTATCCGACCGGCACGGACGAGGAAATGACGCCGCACGAGGTCGAGGTCCGCCTCAGGGAAGGCGTGCGCGGCAAGCTCTACGGCGGCCGCCGCCTAGTCGTGCACTAGCTCGTTGCTGCTGCCCGCGTGCGGCGCGGCCTGGCTCGCGATTCCTGTCAGTCGCTCTCCGCGGCGAGCCCGCTCATCGCCAGCACGATGCCGTACTCGGCTTCGGTCACGGGCGTCACGGACAGCCGCCCCCGGCGGACGAGCTGCATCTCCGCCAGGCGCGGGTCGTCCTTGATCTGTTTGAGGGTGACCGCCTGGGGCAAGGCCCGGACAGGCTTGATGTCGACCGCGCTCCACCGGCCGTCATCTGTCGTTGGGTCCTGGTAGTGCTCGCGAATGACCTCGGCGACCCCTACCGCGCACATGGCCTTGCCGGAGTGATAGTAGAGCACCTGGTCTCCTTCCGACATCTGACGCAAGTTGTTGCGCGACTCGTAGTTGCGGACCCCGTCCCAGTACGTCCAGCCATCCTTGACAAGGTCGTCCCAGGAGTACGCGTTCGGCTCGGACTTGACGAGCCAGTAGCTTCGCTCTCTTGCCATCAGACCGGAAGGATATCAGACGGCGCCTGCTCAGTCTGCCGGCGCGGTCCTGTGGCGAAGGATGCGGCCGATGTTGGACTTGTGCTGCCACACGAGGAAGACGGTCATCAGCAGGGAGTACCTCGTGTGCGGCATCCCGAACTGGATGTGGACCAGGACCGTGAAGAATATCCAGGTCAGCATGGATGCCCACGCCCCGCGCTCGTGGAGCCCTGCCTTGCTGCCGAGCAGCCTCACGACCACGAAGAAGGCCAGCGCGGACACAGTCACCCACGGATAGATGCCGATTCCCAGCATCGCGCCCGCAGATGTGGCGATTCCCTTTCCGCCACGGAATCCCAGCCAGGGCGAGTAGCAGT
Source organism: Bryobacterales bacterium (assembly GCA_965263255.1). GTDB lineage: Bacteria > Acidobacteriota > Terriglobia > Bryobacterales > UBA6623 > VXMF01. The sequence goes on along the minus strand of CBDHHA010000008.1, from coordinate 1,435,166 downwards.
GGCCGAAGACGGCGCACAGGGCCAAGCCCCAGCCCAGGTTGATGAACTGGTCGGGAGAGTAGAACGCCCAGACTGGCAGGAAGCCCTTCCCGACATCGCCGACCAACGCAATCAGCGCCCTCTTCTTGCTGAACCGGAGTACGTTGTTGAAGCCCGGGTTACCCGAGCCGATGCTGCGGATATCCGTTCCCGAGCCCCACATCGCTATCACCGAGAAGGGAATCGAGCCGCACAGGAACGCAGCGGCGAGCTGAAGCAGGAAAGTCGTGTCGATCGGCATGGCGTGTGTGTTGGTCAGAGTAGCGGGGTGCGCGCAATCAGTCCTGCGATGGATGCGGTGGTGAAGTTCGAGAGCGTTGCCGCGATCATCGCCTTCATTCCGAGCATGGCGAGTTCCGCCCGGCGGGTCGGGAGGATCGCTCCGAGCGCCCCGATGAGAATACCGATCGAACCGATGTTGGCGAAACCGCAGAGGGCGTAGTTCGCCACCAGGAACGAGCGAGGGTGCAGCGTTTCCTTGATGCTGGCAAGCTCGGCGTAGCTGATGAACTCGTTAAGCACCAAGCGGGTCCCTAGCAGGTTGCCGATAACCGGGGCGTCCTGCCATGGCACGCCTAGCAGCCATGCCACCGGGGCCAGCGCGGGCCCGACGATGGCCTGCACGCTTCCCGGCAGCCAGGCCCAGTCCAGCATGCCCTTGATCCCGGCCATCATGCCGTTCAGCACGGCGATCAACGCGACGAAAGTGAGAACCAGAGCCGCCACCTGCAATGCGACATTGAGGCCCTCGCTTGCCCCGCGGGTCGCGGCGTCAATGATGTTCCGATCAGTTGACCCGGATTGCGTGGGGATCCGGCCCAGAGTCTCGGGAGTTCCCGTTTCGGGCTCGATGATCTTGGCCAGCATCACGCAAGCCGGCGCAGTCATCACCACTGCAGTCACCAGATTCTCCGGAGTAGCCCCGCCAATCTGCACGTAGGCAACGAGCATGGCACCCGAGACGGTGGCCATGCCGCCAGCCATGACCGTCATCAGCTCGGAGCGGGTCATTCTATCCAGGTAGGGCCGGATCGTCAGGGGCGCCTCGGACTGGCCGAGGAAGATGTTCGCGGCGACATTCAGGGACTCGGCGCCGCTGGCCCGCATGCCGCGCTGCATGACGAAAGCGAGGACTGCGACGACCCGCTGCATCACGCCAAGGTGGTACAGGATTGCCGAGATGCTGGAAACGAGAATGATGATCGGAAGAATCTGGAAGGCGAAGATCACGCCGTTCTGGGAATTGCCGAGATCGCCGAAGACGAATCTCGTACCCTCTTCAGAGAGGAGGATGAATCGATTGAAGGCTTGCCCGACAACCTCGAAGGCCCTCCCGAACGGCGTGCGGAGCACCAGCAGGGCCAGCACCACTTGGAGTCCCAGTCCCCAGGCGATGGTCTGGCGACGCACCGCCGAGCGTTTCGATGACAGCGCATAGGCTGCGGCCAGCGCGAAGAGGATACCCAGCAAGCCCATCCGAGCCTTCCATTCTAGTCAGCGCCCGGATTCCCATGGAACGGCATGCAAGTGAGTGGCGGCCAGGAGCACGACGAAACGCAGCAGGTGTGAGCCCGGCCGGCCCGGTACCCGCTGACGATCGAACATGAGGTATGGGCTGCTGAAGCGATTCATTGCCGGCTTGCCGGGGCCGGACCATTCCCCCGGGGCCAACCGCCCGACGTAGGGCCCGTTTCGGAGTCGAGAGACCGGGATGTTCCAGGAGTGTCGCAGCTAGACTACATCCATGCGCCCCGAACCCGTCGCCGTGGATCCGTCCCGGCTGGTCGAACTCGCCCAGTCGACGATGGCGCGGGCGCGGTTCCCGATGCTCGCAACGGTTGACAGGAGTCGGCCGCGGCTTCGTCCGGTCTCTCCGGTTGCCGTCGAAGGCTTCACCGTCTTCGTCGCGTCCTTCCGAAGCTCGCACAAGACCGGGGAACTCGCTGCGAACCCTGCAGTGGAGCTCTGCTACCTCGACGAAGGCCACGATCAGGTTCGGATCGAGGGAATCGCCGAACTCGTCACTGAGGGTACGCTACGCCAGCGAATCTGGGACAGCAACCCCTTGTTGCGGGGGTTCCTCGAGTCGATCGACGATCCAGAGTTCATGCTCTACTGCATCCGGCCGACGCGGGTGCGGTTCATGCGCGAATGGGCCTTGGAGTACTTCGAGGTCCCCTTGGCCTGAACTACTCGCGGCACGGTTCCGCTCCGTACCGGCCGTCACCAACCGCTGCAGTCGGGTTCGCCCGCAGCGGAGGGCGAGCATTGCCGTACAATCATCTGTACCGATCCAGGGGAGGGGAAACCATGAATCGACGCAAGTTCCTGTCTGCCACGGGCTCCGCTGCGGCAGCGCTGACGGCCGCACAGCATTCGCGGGTGCTCGGGGCCAACGACCGGCTTCAAACGGCTGTCATCGGAGTCAATGGGCGCGGCAAGTCCCACCTCCGCGCAGCGGCCGAGAATCCCGGCATGCAGGTTGCGGCGGTTGTCGACATCGACCAGTCCGTTGCCGAGAAGGCCGCGGCGTACACCAAGCAGTACCAGCCGGAGGCTCCCAGGGAGTACCGCGACTTGCGGGACATGCTTGGGGACAAGGACATCGACGTCGTGACGGTCGCGACGACGAATCACTGGCACGCTCTTTCCACGATCTGGGCGGTCCAGGCTGGCAAGGACGTGTACTGCGAGAAGCCGGCCAGCCATAACATCTGGGAAGGCCGGAAGATGGTGGAGGCCGCCAGAAAGCACAAGCGAATCGTCCAGATCGGGCACCAGTCCCGCTCGACGCCGAGCGTGATAGAGGCCGTCCAGCAGCTTCGCGAGGGCGCCATTGGCGAGCTATACATGGCCAAGGGCCTCTGCTACAAGCGGCGCAAGTCCATCGGGTCGACGCAGGTCAGCGCCGTGCCTCCAGGGGTGGACTACGACATCTGGCTCGGCCCCGCGCAGCCCTACGAGTTCAAGCAGAACCGGTTCCACTACAACTGGCACTGGCACTGGGCGTTCGGAAATGGCGATATCGGCAACCAAGGTGTTCACCAAATGGATGTTGCTCGCTGGGGCCTGGGCCTTGATCACCTGCCGCAGCACGCTTATTCGGCGGGAGGCCACTACGTCTATGACGACGATCAGGAGACTCCAAACACCCAGCACGCCGTCTTCGACTATGGGGAGCGAATGCTCCAGTTCGAAGTGCGCGGCCTGATCACGGGCGGGGAAGGCAGGATGCTCGAGGACTCGGGCGGCGGCGCCCACACCATTGGCGTGCTGTTCTTCGGCAGCGACGGGTTCCTTTCGATCTACGGCGGCGGCTACAAGACGTACCTCGGGGAGAAGCGACACCCAGGGCCGAGCATGAAGTCGACGCGCCAGGACACCACGGCACTGCACTTCGAGAACTTCCGCAAGGCGGTCATGAGCCGGCGCCATAGCGACTTGAACTGCGACGTCCTCGAGGGCCACCTCTCAGCGGCACTCTGCCATTTGGCGAACATCTCCTACCGGACCGGCGACAAGCTTCTCTTTGACGCCGAGCGTGAACGATTTGTCGGGAACTTCGGGGCCAACACGTTGCTCTCAAGGGATTACCGCGATCCTTGGGTGGTGCCGGAACAGGTCTGATCCCGACCCCGGCCTGCATGGCATGATCGGGAGCAGGGCTCCCTCCGCAGCAAAGGGCTGCCGTCTACGCACCTCGGCGGATGCGAGGCCGGCGGGGCGCGCTCAGCCTGGCAGGGGAGCTTCCTTCATTGCGGACTGCCGGTCCACGCAGGTTGCCCGCCTTGCTCTGGTGCAGGGACCCACCCGCCCGGCCATGTCCTCCCGGGTCCAACCGGAGAGGTCTTGCAGGCGCTCGCCGCCCGAGCCTCGCCATCGCCCGGGGGGCCCTTTATTCGGGCCGTGCCTCGCCCTCCGTCACCTGAGAACGCAATGTCTCGATTTGCTGCTCCAACTTCTTGGTTCGCGACGAGAGCAGGGACACGTACGCCACGTGCAATGCCCAGGCGACGCTGAACGCCGCCCACAGCCATTTCAGGTTCTCTTCCATCGCCTCGCGTCCCTTCCTGTCAGGCCATGGCCTGGACCTGCCGACGCAGAGCGTCGGCCTGCTTCCCAAGCGCTTCAAGTCTTCTCCTCTGCCGCACGAGGCACCAGTACAGCATTCCGAGCGAGAACATTGTGAAGAGCAGGACGAACAGCATGCGGGGGTCCAGCGAGCCCCCGCCGCCGATGACGGGTGCGGGATGCTGTGTTCGCCACCAGCGGTTCGCCATGTAGACGATCGGCACGTCCACCATCCCGAAAATCGACACGACTGCGCAAACGACAGCGCGCTGGCCCGGTTCAGAAATGGATTCGCGAAGGATGAGATAGGCTGCGTAGATCAAGGCCAGCAGCAGCATCGTTGTCAATCGCGCATCCCAGGCCCAGTACACGCCCCAGACCGGCTTGGCCCACAGGCAGCCGGTGATCAGGTTCACGCAAGCGAACAGCAGCCCGACCTCGTTGCATGCCACGGAGAGGTCGTCACGGGCCGTGGCCCGGTTCGCTAGGTATCCGATCGCGGCAAAGCCGCCGAGGAAGAAACCCGCGAAGGCGACCGCGGCCGACGAGACGTGGATGTAAAAGATCCGCTGGACGATCCCCATTGACGCTTCCGTGGGCACCCACGCGAAGATCAGGTACATCGACACGAGCAGCAGCAGCGCTGTAACCGCCGCAAGCGGCCTTGGGACTGCCGAGCGCATCAACTCCACCGCCACATTCGAGTGTACCGGAGCGCGGCCCCGTCCCGGGTCGGTGCGACCGACTCCGCCAGCGGCGCTGACGCGACAATGGAGTGCAGGGTCCATGTCCTGCCCAGCCGAATGCGTGCCGAATTTCTCGGAAGGGCACGACCCGACCCTCCTTGACCGCCTCGGCGGAGCGATGGAGTTGGCGGGTGCTGCCTTGCTGGACCGCCACGCCGATCCGGACCACAACCGGTCCGTCTACACGCTTGCCGGCTCTTTCCCCGCACTCCAGTCGGCCGTGCTCGCCTCGGCCGGTCTGGCGGTGCAAGGGATCGACCTAAGGGTCCACCGTGGCGCCCATCCCCGGGTCGGAGCGATCGACGTGGTCCCGGTCGTCCCCTTGGACCCTGCGAAGAGGGAGGCGTGCGTGGATGCGGCGCGAGAGATCGGAGAGCGACTGTGGGAAGAACTGCGAGTTCCGGTGTATTACTACGGCAAGGCTGCCAGAACGGCGGCGCGCGCCCGGCTGGAATCGATCCGGAAACTGGGCTTCGAGCGTCTCGGTGAGCGCATCCGGGACGGCGAATCGCTCCCGGACGTCGGCGGCCCTACGCTGCATCCGTCTGCCGGCGCCTGCTGCGTCGGCGTCCGGGCTCCCATGGCCGCATTCAATGTGCAGCTTGCCGGTAGCGATGATCGCTTGGCGCGCAGGATCGCGTCTGCGGTCCGCGAGTCGAATGGCGGGCTGGCAGGGGTCAAGGCCCTGGGCCTGTATCTCCCCTCGGCTCGCGTCGCGCAGGTCTCGATGAATCTGACCAGGCTCGACGAGACCCCGGTGTTCGCCGCGTTCGACGCGGTTTCCCGCGAGGCCTTGAGGCTCGGCGTGACCGTACTGGACACCGAGCTGGTCGGCTTGGTCCCGCGGGCGGCCCTAGGCGGGGATCCGGCCCGCCTCAGGATCCGAGGATTCCGCGACGGGATGATCCTGGAGGAGTGTCTCGAGCGAGTTGGCGCGCGCGCCTCTACGGGCTCGAATCCCTGAAGCGCGCGCGCCGATCGAGGTTGGCCCGGCCTCAGTCCGAGCGACCCTCGTCGGAATGACCGTGCCGGCTGCGGCCGTGTCGCCGACCACGTCCCGACCGGCCTCGGTTCGGCCGGTCATCGGAACCCCGCTCCCGGCCCTCAGGGCGGTCCCGGCCGGACGAGCGTTCGCGACCCCGGAACGAGCCCCGCCGCTCCTGCAGCACGGCGCGGCGGCTCAGCTTGATGCGGTTTCCTTCGAGAGCGAGGCACTTGACCAGCACCTGGTCGCCCTCGTTGAGCTCGTCGGTGACCTCCCTGACGCGCTGCTCGGAAATCTCGCTGATGTGAAGGAGGCCCTCGGTGCCCGGGAATATCTCGACGAAGGCGCCGAACGTGGTGGTCTTGGTGACCGTTCCCAGGTATTCCTTGCCGACCTCGGGAGAAGCGGTGATGGCCTTGATCCGCTCGATCGCTTCCTTCCCCTTGGCCCGGTCCGATGACGCGACGCTGACCGTCCCGTCGTCCTGCACATCGATCTTCGCGCCGGTTTCTTCCTGCAGGCCCTTGATGACCTTTCCGCCGGGACCGATCAGGTCGCGGATCTTGGCCTCGGGGATCTGGATCTGCGTGATCTGGGGGGCATGCTCGGCAAGTTCCTCGCGTGGCCCGTCCAGCGTGTCCAGCATCTTCTCCAGGATCTCCAAGCGGGCCTTCCGGGCCTGCTCCAAAGCCTTCGAGAGCACCTCGAGGCTGACCTTGGGCTGCTTGATGTCCATCTGCAGCGCCGTGATCCCGTCCTCGGTGCCCGCAACCTTGAAGTCCATGTCCCCGTAGTGATCTTCCGCGCCGGCGATGTCCGTCAGGACGACGAACTCCTCGTCCTGCGTCACCAGCCCCATGGCTATACCGGCGACAGGTGCCTTGATCGGGACCCCGGCGTCCATGAGCGATAGCGTTCCACCGCATACCGTTGCCATGGAACTGGAGCCGTTGGATTCGAGGATGTCGCTGACCACGCGGATGGTGTAAGGGAATTCCTCCTTGCCCGGAATGACCGGCGTCAGGGCGCGCTCGGCCAGAAGGCCGTGGCCGATCTCGCGACGGCCCGCTCCCCTCATGAACCCGGTCTCCCCGACGCTGAAGGGCGGGAAGTTGTAGTGGACCATGAAGGTCTTCTCGAAGTCGGGCGCCTCGATCCGCTCTTGGCGCTGCCCGTCCGTCTTGGTGCCGAGCGTGGTCGTCACCAGAGCCTGGGTCTCCCCTCGCGTGAAGACTGCCGAGCCGTGCGCCCGCGCAAGCTCGCTCACCTCGCACGTGATCTCGCGGATCCGTTCGGGCTCGCGATGATCCGGCCTGCGTTTCAGCTCGAAGACCTGCTTGCGGAACATCTTTTCCTGCCACGCATCGAAGAAAGCGGATGCCTGTGCCTGCCAGTGGGCGTCCTCCCCGCGCGCACTCTTGATTTCCTTCTTGATCGCGCGGAACAGAGCGTAGCTCTCCAGCTTCGGGTGGCGGCTGGTGTCGAGCGCCTCCTCGGCACGCTCTCCCCAAGTGGCCTCGATCTCGTCCCGGACGGCCTGGTCGATCTCCGGAGCGGAGAACTCACGCTTCTGCTTGCCAGCCTTCTCCACGAGTTCCTCGATGGCGGCGACTACCTTCGTGCAGCCCTCGTGCCCTCGCCGGATGGCCTCGAGCATCGCGCTCTCGTCGGCCTCGTTCGCATCGGCCTCCACCATGACGATTCCGTCCCTCGCCGCTGCCACTGTGATGTGGATGTCCGCGTCGGCGACTTGCTCGTAGGTGGGGTTCAGGACCCATTCGTCGTCGCCGAGCCGGGCGACCCGCACCGACCCGGTCGTGAGGACGACCGGAATGTCGGAAATGGCCACGGCGGCCGAGGCGCCGATCATTGCGTAGATGCTGGGATCATGGTTCGGGTCCGACGACTGCACGAAAGCGATCACTTGCGTCTCGTTCCGGAAGCCGTCCGGGAATAGCGGCCGCAGAGGCCGGTCGATCATCCGGCACGTCACGGTCTCCTTCTCGCTCGGGCGCCCTTCCCGCTTGATGTATCCGCCCGGAAATCTCCCGGCCGAATATGTGTACTCGCGGTAGTCCACCGTCAGCGGGAAGAAGTCGATCCCCTCCCGGGGGTCGGCTGCTGCCGTGGCGGACACCAGTACCTGTGTGTCGCCGCAACGGACGACCACCGCGCCGCCTGCCTGCTTGGCAAGACGACCGGTCTCGAGCGAAACGGTCTTGCCGTCTAGCTCGAATTCAACAATTTGCTTCATTTTCTTGGCTTTCCCCTGCTCTGGATCCACCTGTCTCGGCGGATCCCCTCTTCGCGGCCACGCGGAGGATCGGTAAGGGGAGGGTTGTGCGGTCGATCAGGCTGTACCGCGCTGCGCGGTCAGCCGGGTCCCTGCCTGTCGCTGGATTGCCCAGCAGTGGCAGTGGGATTCCTGCTCTCGCCGGTGGATCGCCGCCTTGGCATACGACATGCGGGGTCGCACGTGGCTGCGCGTCAACCGCGCAGTCCCAATGACTCGACGACCCTCACATATTCTCCAGGGTTCTTCTTGCTGAGATAGCTGAGCAGGCTTCGCCGCCTGCTGACCATCTTCAGCAGCCCCCGGCGAGACGAGAAGTCCTTCCGGTGGACCTTGAGGTGCTCTGTGAGTTCCGCAATGCGGTGCGTAAGAGATGCAATTTGAACTTGCGACGACCCAACGTCGTCTGCGTGTGTTCCGTAAGTCTTTGCGATCTCTTTCTTTGCCTGAGGCGCGAGTGGCATACCCGATTCGGGTCTCCTTCCTGTTCCGATTTCGCTTGGCCTGACTGAAAGTATAGCAGGTCGGGCCCAACCGGGCGCGGGCGCAAGGCAGGAGTGTCGCGCGGCAGCCGGATTGCCGCCAGCCGCTCGACGCGCTGGCTGTGCACGGAAGCGGGCCGCCCGGAGGGTTGCGGGGAACGGGCCTCCGTCCGGATGGCGGGGCAGCCCACAGGGGCGATTTCCTACGGTGTGCGACGGAGCCCGTGCTGGAATTTGCGGCTTGTATAGTGGTAGCGAATGCGGGCGGGCGAGGGGACGCGGTGGCGGCCGGCCGGCGGCCGCACGCCGGGACCGGGCCCTCGCGTCAGCACTGGCGGGCCGCTTTCTGCCGCTGCCATGACGGCGGTCGTGGCGGCGCTGCTCGCAGGGCCCGCCCCGGCCCGTGCCCAGGTCGCCTGGCCCCCGGCGCAACAAGCTGCCCGCGCTTTCGACGAGGCGCACTGGCCGCCCGGCCAGCAGTACTTGGGAAGCGGGATTTGCCAGGGCTGCCACGCGGGCGTCTGGGAATCGTTCCCGCAGGATCCGCATTTCCGGTCGGTCGCGAAGGGAACCGAGCCGGCGGCGAGAACGGGCTGCGAAGGCTGCCACGGTCCCGCCGGGCTGCACGTCATCGATCCGGACAACGCGTCGATCCTGCAGTTCCCCGAAATCTCTCCGGGCCAGGGCCAGGATATCTGCTTGCGCTGCCACAGCGGGGACTTCGGAAAGATGCACGTTCGCCGTTCCGCGCACCTCACCGGCGAGATCGGGTGCACCAGTTGCCATTCGATTCACAGCCCGCACTCGTCCGGGACTCTTCTGAAGGCAGAGCAGCGCACGGTCTGCTATGGCTGCCACCGCGAGATCGAGGCGCGTTTCAACATGCCGTTCAAGCATCGCGTCAACGAAGGGGCGATGGATTGTACCGACTGCCACAATCCACACGGCTCGCCCACTGCTACCTGGCGCACGGCGCATGCTCCCCGGATGGTTTCCCAGGCAATGGGCAATGACCTCCCATGCACAGGGTGTCACTCGGACAAGCGCGGGCCGTTCGCCCACGAGCATCCTCCTGTGCGGGTCGAAGGGTGCCCTGCGTGCCATGATCCCCACGGAAGCGTCAACCCGCGGCTGCTGAACCGGCCAGCAGCTTTCACGCTATGCCTCGAATGCCATAACGACGTCGTCGGCTTCGGGCTTGCGGGTAACGGAATCCCAAGCCCGTCCAACTGGTTCCATAACCTGGCGGATCCTGCGTTCCGCGACTGCGTGGTATGCCATTCCCGCATCCACGGCTCCAACGCCGATCCCCTGTTCCGCCGATGACTCGCCTTGCCTCGGCTGTTCTGGTCCTGTGTTCCGCCGCCGTGCATCCGCCGGTCGCGTTCTCGCAGGAATCGGCGGTTCCGCCGCCGAATGCCGGTGCGTACATGGTGTCGAGCGCCGCGTTCGACGTCGGCTACCGCTTCGCCCGTGTCGGCGGAGACCACGACCTGTACCGCGCGAGCGTGAATTTCGGAAACGGTCTCCGGCTGCTTCAAGGACGAGTGCGGCTCAATTCCACGGACGGGAAGCAGCCTGCCATGGACGAGCTATCGATCCGGTGGTCGGGCATGGGCGGGGATCCCTACCAAGCGCTAGCGGTCCGTGCCGGTCGGAATGGCTTGTACCGCTACGAAATGCAGCATCGACTGGTCCAGTACCACAACCGGCTGCCGGCGCTGTGGCGTGGCGAGCACGGACTGACGGTCGAGCGGATGATGCAGGGGCACGATCTCACCCTGTTTCCCGACGCAAAATTCGCCCTGATGCTCGGATTCGAGCGCAACGCCCGCACGGGGCCTGGGTTCGCTTCCGTCGGCACCACCGACAACTTCGGAGTCCTCGAGCCTAGGAACTTCCTGCGGTACCGGACGGACCTCCGGCAGGCCAACAGGCAGTACCGCGCCGGCTTCAGCGCCCGGCTGGCCGGCTTGGCACTGACAGCGACCCATGCGATCGACCTTTACGAGGAAGACGGCCCCCAGGTCGATGCGTCCTCGCAAGCCGCGGCTGCCACCAACGTCCAGCCGGTCGATCGCTTCGACCGCTCGGAGGCGTTTCACGGGAGGACGCCGATCACGACCGTCGCCCTGCGCGGGAAGGAGGACCGGCCTGTGGGATTCCATTCCCGCTTCGTTTATGCGAGCGGTTCGAGGAATTCCAGCCTGATGGACAGCATCTCGGCACCCGACAGTGCAACGACCGCAGCCGGTTTCCGCGAGGCGTTCGTGGTCGGCGATGCCGACAGGGAGCAGGCCTCAGGCGAGGCCTCGGTCGTGTTCCTGCCGTCGGCGCGCTGGGCAATCACCAACACCACCGCCTTCCACAACACCCGCATCGACGGCTCGGCATCATTCGTGGAACTGGGCTTCTTCCGGGATGAGTACCTTCGCTTCAATCACTTGGCAATCCGCCGCATCTCCAATGCGACCGAGGCGATCTACCGTGCCGGGCGGAGCGTGACCGTGTTCGGCGCCTACCGCCTCACGGGCCGCCGTGTCCGCTCCTCCGATGCACTGCGCTACCCGGACTTCGGATTCGGCAGTGATCTGGTAGCCGTCGACAACAGCACACGCTCCGGCGCAGCCGGGATCAGGTGGCTCCCAAGCCGCAACCTCCGGGCCTCGTTCGATGCCGAGATCGGACGTGCCGACCGTCCGCTGGCCCCGACAAGCGAGCGGCGGTTTCACAACCAGTCGGCCAGATTCAGCTGGCGGCGCGGGAATCTAAGCCTGAGCGGACAGTTCAAGAATCGCGCCAATGACAGCCCGACGGAGCTGCTCGCCTACAGCTCCAGAAGCCGCAGCCAGAGCGCCCACGCATCCTGGACGCCCGCCGGAGGAGGCTTGGTTCTCGATGGCTCCTACAACTGGCTGCAGATGGATGTGTCTGCCGGGATCCTGAATCTCTTCGGCGTTGGGGACGAGCCGGAAGCATTGCGCAGCGTTTACGCCGCCAGCATCCACAACCTCAGCCTCGCGGTTCGCTCAGCCCTCGGCGAGCGGGCAACGCTCCACGCCGGCTACAACGTTACCCGGGATGGAGGGGGCGACCAACAACCGGGTGTCGCGCCCCAGGAATCGTTCCGGCTGGAGAGCGGGCTGCTGATGACCCGGCTTCCCATGTCATACCAGTCCCCCCAGGTGCTGGTCTCGCTGCGCCTGCACCGCAAGCTGGCCTGGAACCTCGCGTGGCAGTACTACGCGTACTTCGAACGTATCGCAGGCACGCGCGGATTTCGGTCCCACGTGGGCTACACAAGCTTCACCATTGGCTTCTGATTGCGCCGGCGACGTTCCGGGCCGGCGGGCCCGGACAGTCCGCGCTGCGAGTGAAGCTAGCGAACGCGAGAGGTCGTCAGCTTGCTGCGGAGCCTAGAATGATGGCATGCGCCCGGCGGTGAAGTTCCTCCTTGTGCCGTGCATGGCGGTGGGCTTGCTGGCGCAGTCCGGCCTCAGCTACGGGCAGCTCAGGCAATTCATCAAGTCATCGGTCGAGCAGAACCTCAAGGACAAGGAGGTTGCCAACTACCTCAGGCGGCAGGTCGTGCGATTCGCCATCAGCGATCGCCTGGTGGAGGAATTCGTGGGATGGGGCATCGGCCCCCGCACGCTGAAGGTGCTGGAGGCCATGCAGGCTTCCACCAAGGGCCTGCCTGACCCGGCCGCCGAGCCTAAGCCTGCGGCAAGCAAGGGGCCCCGCCAGCCTCCCCCGCCGAGCGAGGAGGAGCAACGGCGGATCATCGAAGAGGCTCGCCGCCAGGCCAAGGTGTACACGGACGAGCTACCGAACTATGTCTGCCTTCAAGTCACCCGTCGCTACTATGACCCGACCGGCCTCGAAATGGACTGGCTGAAGCATGACGAGATCAAGACGCGCCTGAGCTATTACGACGGACAGGAGAACTACGAAACCCTCAGCGTGAATAATGTCGTGTCAAACAAGGGGTTCTCCGACCTCGGTGGCACTACGAGCACGGGCGAGTTCGGCTCGATCCTGGATGGCCTGTTCGCCCTCGAGACGGCCGCCGAGTTCCGGTGGGCCCGCCATTCGCTGCTCCGCAGCAAGCCGGTGTACGTGTTCCATTTGGAAGTGCCTCAGTCCCGGTCGAGCTGGACCCTCTCCTCGAGCGACAGCCCGGGCGGGGATCCGAGAATGAGGCGGATCCGGGCAGGCTACACGGGGCTCGTGTATATCGGCAAGGAATCCGGCCGGGTGCTCCGCATCGTGATGGAGGCGGCGGACATCCCTAGCAGCTTCCCCATGCAGGAGGCCAGAAGCCGGCTCGACTTCGATTTCATCGAGCTCAGCGGCCAGCCGTTCCTGCTGCCCCTCAAGGCACAGGCTTATGTTCGCAGCGGGCGGCTCCTGACGCGTAATGACCTAGAGTTCCGGCTCTATCGCAGGTTCACTGCCGAGGCAACGATCTCATTCGAAGAGATCGAAGACCTCGAGCCGCTAGCCGAGGACGAGCCTGAGCCAGAATAGGATGTCGACTGCCGCTGCGGCTTGAGCGATTGCCAGGGCGGCGCCTAGCTGATGCGCATCCTGATTGCATTCCTCCTGGCCGCTGGAGGGCCCTTGCTTGCCCGCGACGCTGGCGGGCCCCCGAATGTCATTCTCGTGATGGCCGACGATGTCGGCTACGAGTGCTTCGGCGCGTACGGCAGCCGCCAGTACCGGACCCCCCGCATCGACCAACTCGCTGACGCCGGCGTGCGCTTCACCAACTGTTACTCGACCCCGCTGTGCACCCCGAGTCGCGTGGCCTTGATGACGGGCAAGAGCAATGCCCGCAACTACGTGACTTTCGGGGCGCTGTCCCCTGACCAGTTCACCTTCGCCGACCTCTTCCGGAATGGCGGTTACGCGACGGCCGTCGGAGGCAAGTGGCAATTGCAGGGCGGGAGCGACGCGGAGGGATTGCCGGCTGGCAGCGGTTTCGACGAATACTGCCTGTGGAACACTGCGGCGACCGGCCGGCAGCGCTATTGGAATCCCTCGCTCGAGAGCAACGGCCGCATCCTGGACCTGGGCGAGGGGCACTACGGCCCGGCCGTGGTCACGGACTTCCTGCTCCGATTCTTGGAGGAGAACCGGGACCGTCCCTTCTTCGTCTACTACCCGATGATCCTTCCGCATTCCCCGTTCGAGCCGACGCCGCACTCCATGGATCGGGGCTCCAAGGACGAGCAGGCCAACTTCGTCGACATGGTGGAGTACATCGACTTCATCGTCGGCAGGTTCCAGGACAAGCTCGAGCAGCTGGGCCTGCTACGGAATACTGTGTTCGTCTTCACTGCCGACAACGGCACCCATCACAGGCTTTCATCCGACCTGCCGGGCCGCACGGTGCGCGGCGACAAGGGGGCTCCGACGGACGCGGGCACTCATGTGCCCTTGGTCGTCAATGCCCCCGGGATGATCCACGGCGGCAGGGTCGTGGACGACTTGATCGATTTCACCGACTTCCTGCCCACGCTGGCTGAGGCGGCTGGCCTGCAGGTTCCCGGGGGAGACGAAATCGACGGACGCAGCTTCTGGGGCCGGTTGCAGGGCGGGCCGGGGAATCCGCGCCAGTGGCTCTACACCTACTATTTCCCGCGACCGTTCGCCGACCAATTCGACACGCCGTACACCCATCCGGAGGTGTGGTTCGTTCGCGACAAGCGGTACAAGCTCTACGGGGACGGGAAACTGTTCGACGTACGGGCGGACCCCGACGAGAGGCAGCCCTTGCCCTCCGCGCATGCAGGCTCGATACCCGCCCGCAAGAAGTTGCAGTCAGCGCTTGACTCGATGCCCCGCACCGGCCTCAGGATCCCTGCCGGCCGGAGCAGGGCGTCGAGGGATTGGGCGCGACCACGCTGGCATCAGGAATGAACCGTTTGCGCGGAGGCGAGCGGTTTCCGGGCGCTTTCGGCTTAGGATAGGCAGGATGCTGTTTCGACTGTCGCCTGTCCCCGCGCTGGCGTCTGCTGCGCTCGCAATTCTGAGCTGTGGTGGTCCGTCGCTGGGCCCCCCGCCCGCAACCGAGGTGGAAATGGTCGAGGAAGTCCTTCATGGCGTGAAGATCAGTGACCCCTATCGGTGGCTGGAGGATGGCGAGAGCGACAAGACCAGGCAGTGGATCGAGGCACAGGTCGAGTACACCGACGGCTATCTCGAGCAACTGGTTGAGCGCGATGCCATCCGCGACAGGATGGCAGAAATCCTGGCTTCGGGGTCGATCTCCACGCCCCGCGAGGCCGGCGGACGTTACTTCTATTCCCGCCGGGACGGAAGCCAGGACCAGCCCGTCGTCTACATGCGGGAAGGTCTCGACGGCGAGGACCGAGTGCTGCTGGACCCGAACGGTATGAGCGACGACGGCACCACGACCATCGATTGGTACGTGCCGTCCAAGGACGGTGACCTGCTCGCCTACGGGAAGTCCGTCGAGGGAACGGAAACGAGCACGATGTTCATCCTGGACATCAGCAGCGGCGAGAACCTAGGCGACGAGTTCCCGAAAGTTCGCTTCGCCAATCCGCAGTGGTTGGAGGACGGATCCGGATTCTACTACTCGCGTCCCCGGGACGTCGAATCGATCGGCCCCGGCGAGGAGCTCTATGACCGCAGGGTCTACCTACACGTGCTCGGGCGTCACTATGACGAGGATCCAGTGGTTTTCGGCGAGGGCCTCGAGAGAGCCGAGATACCGGACGCCACGCTGAGCGACGACGAGCGGTATCTTCTTCTGGACACGTTTCTCGGCTGGGGGAAGAACCACCTCTATGTTCGCGACGTCAAGACCGGTCGCACGATCACAATCGCCGAGGACGGCGAATCGAGCTACGTGGGCGAGATCGTCGGCGACACGCTGTACCTCCTCACCAATGCTGACGCTCCGCGCTACCGTGTCGTGGCTGTGGACCTGAAGCGGCCGGGCCGTCCCCACTGGACGACCGTGGTTCCCGAAAGCGACGCGGTCATCGAGTTCGCGAGCGTCGCCGCCGACAGGCTGTTCGTCGGCAGCATGCGCGATGCCCATTCGGAACTGCATTCCTTTGCCCTTGACGGCTCCGACAAGAGGGAGGTGCGGTTGCCCGGGCTCGGCACGGTGGGGGCTTTCTCTGCCAAGCCGTCTAGTGATGAGGTGTTCCTCTCGTTCAGCTCGTTCGTGCAACCGCCTGCGATCTTCAGAATGGATGCCGAACAAGCCGAGCCGGCCCTTTGGCAGGGCATCGAATCAGCGGTGGACTCCAGCGCCTTCGACGTTCGGCAGGTCTTCTACGAGAGCAAGGATGGTACTCGGATTCCGATGTACTTGATCGCCAGGCACGGCACTCCCGCCGACGGAACCGTGCCCGGACTGCTGTACGGTTACGGAGGCTTCAACATCGCGTTGACGCCAAGCTACTCGACATGGATCTTCCCGTGGATCGAAGCCGGGAACGTGCTCGCGATTGCGAACCTCCGCGGCGGCAGCGAATACGGAGAGGAGTGGCACAAGGCCGGAATGCTGGCCAACAAGCAGAACGTCTTCGACGACTTCATCGCCGCAGGCGAGTACCTCAAGCGGGAGAGACTAGTCGACCCCGAACGCCTAATCATCCACGGTCGCAGCAATGGAGGCCTGCTCGTGGGCGCAGCCCTGACCCAGCGCCCGGAGCTGTGGCGAGGGGCGGTGTCGGGAGTGCCGCTTCTGGACATGCTCCGCTATGACCAGTTCCGCATGGCGAAACTCTGGGTGTCGGAGTACGGCACGGCCGAGCGTGCGGAGGACTTCGAGTGGCTCCGGGCTTACTCGCCGTATCACCGCGTAGAGCAAGGCACTAGCTATCCGGCGACATTGATCTACACTGCTGATTCCGACTCACGCGTTGACCCCATGCATGCGCGCAAGATGGTGGCGAGGCTTCAGGCTGCCAATTCCGGCGGCGAGCCGATCCTGCTTCGCTACGAGCAATCGGCAGGACACGGGAGGGGCAAGCCCCTGCACAAGGTTGTCGACGAGTGGGCGGACATTTGGGCCTTCATCTTCGCTCAGGTCTCCTGACCGGCCAGCCGGAGCCGCCGTTGTCGCCCCGGGGGCGCGTCCGCCTTCATTCGGTGGCGGCAGTGGCGAGGCGCAAGCAGTTTGTGCCCGCAGAGTTCTTGCTGCAGGGCTCCAGGATCTGCTTGGCAGCTGCTCTCTGCCGGGCGGCCTCTTGACCGGCCCGCTGTCATTCCCCTAGGACGGGCCAGCAATCTGGAGGACCGAAGCGGGAGATGATGCTAAATGGAACTCGAAGGCACCTACCGATTGCTGAGCTGCGAGAAGCGCTGGTCCGACGGGGAGATCGAGTTTCCGTACGGGGAGGCTCCCGAGGGCTTGCTTGTCTACACAGGCGACGGATACGTGACGGGACACCTGATGCGCAACGGCGTGCCCCCGCTGGCCAGCGGTGCGCGACGCGCTACGGCGCGCGAGCTGAGGCAGGCTTTTCTCGGATATCTGGGCTACTACGGCACGTATGCTGTCGACATCGTGGCGGGAACCGTGACGCACAGGGTGCTGGGCAGCTGGCATCCCAATTGGGTCGCGACTGACCAGGTCCGCATGTATCGCATGGATGGGGACTCTCTGGTGATATCGACACCGCCGATCCCATCCGGTGGCCGGTCCTACGTAACTTGGCTTTCTTGGCGCAGACAGGCCTCGCCCGGGCCTTCAGCGAGCGTGTCCCGAGACTGACTTGGCGCAGGCAGTGGCCGGGTCGTTTGGCACAGTGCAACCGCAGCTGCATCTGGGTCGCCGGTCGAGCGCCCGCTCCTCGCCCGTCCGGTAACTGATGCGGCGTGCGTCGCCAGCAGGACAGCTGCGCAATTGGGAGAGCAATTGGGAGCGCAATTGCCCCGTGAGCTAGGGTGATACCCTACCCTGTAGCCGGGTTTCCCTGCCGCGCTTCCAGTCCCGGAACCTGCATGCCTCCACCGCCCGCGACTGGAGAGGAATCCGGCCACGCCGAAATTGTGCGGAAGGCTGGCGTCGTCGGCCTGGCGGTCCTGCTCAGCCGCATCACCGGACTGGTACGGGAGACCGTCTTCGCGGGCCTCTTCGGAGCGGGCATGCAGTACGACGCGTTTGTCGCCGCTTACCGCATCCCGAACCTGCTGCGCGACTTGCTGGCGGAAGGCGCGCTTTCGGCCGCATTCGTTACCACTTACTCGCAGACCTTGTCGGCCCGCCGGCGGGAGGATGCGTTCGCCCTCTCGAATCGTCTCACCACGCTTCTGGTTCCGACCGTCACCGGCATCTGCCTTCTCGGGACATTGTTCGCACCCGCCATCGTGGAGTGGATGTTCCCCGGCTACGCGGCCATCGAGGGGAAGTACGAACTCACTGTCGTGCTGACCCGGGTGCTCATGCCGTTCCTGCTGCTGATCGCGCTGGCTGCGAAGGCGATGGGTGTCCTGAACTCGCACGGAAGGTTCGGGGTGCCCGCACTCTCCTCGGCGTTCTTCAACATCACTTCGGTGGCCGCGGGCGTGTTCGTGGGGTTCGTCCTGGGGCCGGAACTGGGAGTCGAGCCGATCCTGGGAATGGCAGTCGGCACGCTGGCGGGCGGTGCCGTGCAGTACTGCTGCCAGATTCCCAGCCTGCGTGCCACCGGGCTTCGTTTCCGGCCGCTGGCGGGCTTCGGGGATCCCGGCGTGCGCCAAGTCCTGCGCATGATGGGGCCCGCTGCGATCGGCGCCGCCGCTGTCCAGGTCAACGTGATGGTGAACAGCGTCTTCGCGTCGCGGGTCACGGATGCCGCCGGCCAGATCATCGACGGTCCCGTGTCTTGGCTGGGTTACTCGTTCCGCTTCATGCAGCTGCCGCTGGGCCTGTTTGGAATCGCCCTGGCGTCGGCGACCCTTCCGGCGATCTCCAGGGAAGCTGGGGCAGGGCGAATCGACGAGTTCCGAGAGACGCTCTCAAGGTCGTTGGGGCTGGTATTCCTGCTGACAATCCCTTCGGCGGTAGGCCTCTTCGTCCTCAGTCGCCAGATTGTGGGGGTTGTCTACGAGCGGGGGGAGTTCACACCGTTCGATACCGAGCAGACCGCACTCGCCCTGTCGTTCTATTGCCTAGGGCTCGCCGCCTATGCCGCGACGAAGATCCTAGCTCCGGCATTCTACGCGTTGCACGACGTGCGGGCTCCGGTGGCTGTGTCCCTGTTCTCCATTGTGCTGAACTTCACCCTGAACAAGGTCTTCATCGACACCTTGGGTCTCGGTCACTGGGCCCTGGCCCTTTCGACCGCGCTCGTCGCAACGCTCAATTTCACGCTGCTTTTCGCGCTCATGCGGGCCAAGATCCACCGCGTCGGCGGGCGCCGGCTCCTGGCCTCGGGCCTGAAGATCGGCGCGGCTTCCGGTGTGATGGGCCTATGCTGCTGGGCTGGTGCCGGCGCTGTCGAGGCCGGGCTCGGGCACGGGACTTTCGCGGGGCGCCTCGGCGCTCTGGCACTGGCGGTTCCGTTGGGGGTTGCCGTGCTGTACGCGATCTGCCGGCTCGCTCGGGTGCCGGAACTGCAGCTGGCGCAGAAGGCTCTCCTCGCTCGCGTGTCGAGGCCCGGGAATCGAGAAAGCTAGCTGCCGTTGGCGCCCGTGTCCGTTGCGGAGCCGGACGCCTGATCGGCGGTTTCCGGAAGCGGCGGGAAGGTTGTCAGGGCTTCCTTCTGGGCTTCTGGCAGCTGCTCGAACGTCTCCGCCAGCACCTCCGACGTGAGCGAGCCGCTCTCCCGGTCGGCGGTGCCGAAGAGCGTGTCGAGTGCCGCGCCGAACTCCGTGTCCCTAGAGAATTCCGGGGGCTGGGCAAAGACAAGAACCTTTAGGCTGTCGACCAGCCGTTCAGCCCAGATCCGGGCCAGCAGCTTCGCGTCGTCCGTCTGCATCAAGGCCGTGTCGTCCGAAGTGACCGTTATGATCTCGAATGCGTCTTCAGCGTCCGAGGTCTCCTTCTGCACGATCCTCGGCATCCCGTCCGGCGCCGAATCGATCGTGATCACCCGACCCGGGCTGTCCCTAAGCTCCTCCACCGCAGTAGTGAGACTCTCCACGATCTGCCTGGCTCGCCCCGCACCAGCGCCGCCGGCCATGGGGTCGCTGATCTGGAACAGGGTGAGTGGGCCCAGATGGATCTCGATGGGGACTCCCGCTGTCAGGCCCTGGTTCGGAAGCAACTCGTATTTGGCCTCCGGGAGCTGCAATGTGAGTGCGGAGGGACCTCTCTGGAGCAAGATGACAATGCCCACGACCGCGATGCCGAGCAGGATCCCGACAATCGCCTTCGGCTTGCCCAGGACTTGCCGAATCGTTTCCCGCTCGGCACCGGCTGCCAGCGATTCAAGCTCGCCACTGCGTCCGGGTTCTCCGGCTGGCCGGGGCGTCGCAGTGGAAGTTGCTTGGTTCCTGTCGGACATAAGGGTGCAAGCCCAATACTCTCATTTTGCCGGTTCCGCAGGTGATTGTCGAACGATGAGTTTTCAAGAGTTTTTCGACCGGCTCCGACAAACGGAACCGGCTCGAAGACAAGGGCTTGCAGCGCTTCGTCCCGGAGTTTGCCGGAGTGCGGAGCCGCCCGCGTACAATAGCGGACGCGGCGACACTTGACTGGGCAGGGGACACCGCGGCAGTATTCCATCCACAGGAACCCAGCCCGCACGATCCTGAGCCGCACGAGCGGCTTCATCGCCCGTGCGGGATTCACGCATTCCCTCAATCCCGCTAGGAACTGTGTCTACGGCTGCACCTACTGCTACGTTCCGACGTTGAGGGTCCGTGCCGGCCTCAAGCCGATCGACTGGCTGCGGTGGGGCCGCCAGACGACGTTGAAGTCGAACGCCGCGGCGCTGTTGCGCAAGGAGTTGCGGCCTTCCCAGGCGATCTATTGCTCGCCGTTGGTAGACCCGTATCAACCGGCCGAGGCGACCGAACGCCTGATGCCCGAAATCCTAGAGGCGCTCTGCGAGCGCCCTCCAACCCTGATTGCCATCCAGACCCGTGCAACGCTGGTTCTCCGCGACATCGAGATCCTCAAGAGCCTGGCCGAGCGGACGAGGCTGCGAATCAGCCTCTCGGTCACGACGGACCGTGACGACGTGCGGCGTTTGTACGAGCCGCACTGCGAGCCCGTAGGCGAGCGAGTGGAGGCAATCAGCCTGCTGCGGGAGACGGGGATACCGGTGCACTGCACGTTGGCCCCGATCCTCCCCTGCGATCCGGTCAGGTTAGCTGAGATCGCCCTGGCCTGCACGTCCCGGGGTGTCATAGCCGATCCGCTGCATTCCAGGAGCGCAAAGCCCAGCGGTGCCACTACCCGCTCGGAGGGATTGCGTGTCAGTGACGCACAGGGCTTCAGGGAGTGGCACGAATCCTGCTTCCAGGCACAGATTCTGAGCGCGATCCGCTCGCGCGTGGAAGAAGCCGGGAGGGCCTTCGGGGTTGGCGAGGCCGGATTCCGGATGCTGGCCCGCTGAGTCGGCGGTCCTGCGGCAGAGAGCGCAGCGTCCGGGCGGCCCCTGGGCCGCTTTGTGCCGAGGCAGTACAATCCTCACGTGCGCGTGCGGCTGTCGGATATCGCGCATGCCCGCTCGGGAGACAAGGGCGACACCGCGAATATCGGCTTGATCGCGATCGAGGATCGCCATTACCCTGCACTCCGGCGTGAAGTCACATCCGAGCGGGTCAAGGCGCACTTCGGGGCTCTTTGTGCGGGCGACGTCGAGCGGTTTGAGCTGCCCAACCTCGGTGCGCTGAATTTCCTGCTGCACGGCGCATTGGGTGGCGGCGGCACGCTCTCCCTTCGGGCCGACGCACAGGGCAAGACACTCGGAGCGGGCCTGCTGCGAATGGAAATCGAGATCGCTCCAGACGAGCTCTAGTCGAGGGCGGGGAACCGTTTCTTCACCCGCCAGACGGTACCGGAGCGCGCTGTGATAGCTTGGAATTCTACTGAGCGGTGAGAATTGAGCAAGGAACTGCGAGTCATCCCAATCGGGGGCCTGGGCGAATTCGGGATGAACATGATGGCGCTGGAGTCCGGCGCCGACATGATTCTGATCGATGCGGGGACCTTGTTCCCCGGAGCCGAGCGCCATGGCATCGACGTAGTCGTCCCTGATATCAGCCATATCCTCGCCAACAAGGAGAAGGTCCGCGGCCTGGTGCTGACCCATGCCCACCAGGACCATGTAGGTGCGGTTGCTTACGTCCTGACCCAGCTGGACATGCCGGTCTACGGCACCGCCTTCACACTGGGGCTGGTGCGCAAGCAGCTATCGGAGTTCACATTCCAGAAGCGCCCCCGGCTCGTGCAGATCGAGCCGGGCGAAAAGCTGGAGCTTGGCTGCTTCGAGATCGAGGGCATCCACGTCACTCACAGCACCGTGCAGTGCCTGGCACTGGCGATCGCGACTCCGGTAGGCTTCGTGATTCACACCGGGGACTTCAAGATTGACCAGACTCCGGTCGAAGGCCGGGGATTCGACTTCGAGAAGTTCGCCGAGTACGGCAGGCGGGGCGTGACGTTGCTCTGCTCCGACTCGACCAATTCCGACGTCCCCGGCTTCAGCAAGTCCGAGCAGGCCGTGGGCCGGGCCTTGGATCACATCTTCGCCGACGCCGGCAATGCGCTGTTCTTCACGTGCTTCTCGTCGGCCACGCATCGGGTCCAGCAGATCGTTGACCATGCCGTGGAATACGGCCGGAAAGTCACCTTCGTCGGGCGGAGCCTTTCGAGCGCATGCGATATCGCCCGGGATCTCGGCCTGCTGAGAGTGCCTCCCGGCACGATGGTGCGACCGCAGGACATGGTGTCGTACCCGCGGCGGGAGCGCGTGACCATCATCGCGGGCTCGCAGGGCGAGCCGTTGTCGTCGCTGTCCCGTGCGTCGCTGGGACGCCACAACACCGTGGAGATCGAGGAAGGCGACGTTGTCGCCTTCAGCGCGAAGATGATTCCCGGCAACGAGGCAACGATCTACCGTATGGTCGACCACCTCTTCCGCCGGGGTGCCGAGGTGCTCTACGGCGGCAAGTACCCGGATTTGCACGTGTCGGGGCATCCCTGCCAGGAAGAGCTCAAGCTCATGCTGAACTTGGTGCGCCCCCGGTACTTCCTCCCGATCCACGGCGACTACCGGCAACTGGCTCGGCACCGCAAGCTCGCGATGGAAGTGCGACGCAAGGAACTGGAGGACTCATTCGTCCTGGACAACGGGCAAGTGCTGCAATTCGACGAATTCGGTTGCCGTGTCCTGGAGTCCAGCGTCCCTGTCGGGCACCGACTCATCGATGCCGGGACCGGCAGCGAAGTCCTGGGAGAGGCTGTCGTGCGCGACCGGCGCCGGCTCTCGGAGTTCGGCGTCCTCGTCCCGGTTGTGACGATCGACGAGCGGACCGGGAAGGCATCGGATGTGGAAATCATTTCGCGCGGCTTCGTGGTGTCCGAGGAATCCGAGTCGATCGTCGCCGGGGCTGGTGACGCAATTCGCGACACGGTCGCGTCGAGCACTCGCGAAGAAGTGGTCGATCTCGGCGTGATGGAGGAACGGGTAAGGGATGCGGTTCGGCGCCATGTCGCGCGCCAGACATCCCGGCAGAGTCAGCCGCTGGTGGTGCCGGTCCTGCTCGAGGGCTGACAAGTAGCGCTGCCCGCGCGAGGCAGGCGACTCGTCGATGGCGGGTGGCAGCGCTCGCCCGATGGATGGTCGCTACCTTGATTGGCGGGTGGCAGCGAATGGGGGCCGGCCCTATCGCGGCGTTGGAGTGATGGCCGCGCTTCTCCAAGTGTGAGATTCAGCGCGCTTGGGTCGCCAGCCGGCCTCAATCCCGGATAGGCACCCTGCTGCCGTTCTTCTCGGCCGTCTCGCTCCATCGCCTTGCGCGTACCCTCAGGCCGGCGCTAGCCGCGCTTGCAGCCGATCCCACTCCTCGAGATACTCGCGGAGGTGGTCATTCTGCTCCTCCGCTGCCCTTTCGTTTAGCAGGGAGCGCAGCAGGCCTTGTTCCTCCTGGTAGGCCTCAGGACTGATCAGGCCCGCGAAATGCGCCATGCGGAGCCAGAGCAGGTAGGTCGTCAATGCGTCGTGCTCGTTGTACTTCACGATGCGCCCGACATCCCCTTGCAGCCAGGCATCCGAGGTCTTGCTGCCGTCGAATCCGATCTTGCCGGGAATGCCGGAAAGGGTCGCGATCTGATTGAGGTTCGGAGCCGCGCCCCAGCGTGGGCTCGCGACGCCCATCAGATCAACGTGCCACTGATTGTCGCGGGCGAAGTAGTCACGGCCCTCCCAAGGCTTGTCCGGCCTCTTGCAGAAGCCGGCTGCCCGGACACCGTTTACGACTCCGCGCTGGATGAGTATCGGCAGGTCGGCGCTAGACGAGTTGTAGCCCACCAATTGAGGCGAGACCTGCCCGATTGCGGTCAGAAACCGTTCGAGGATCGAGGCCTCCTCGCACTCCTCGAACACGCTCGGGTCCTTTGGTCGGGAGCGGAGGTCCAGCTTGATCTGGTTCGTGCTCGGATCGCGAACGCGCGTCACCATCGCGATCGAGACGACCCGGCAGAGCACGGTCTTGAGATACGGCCTGGGGTTCTCCTCTGTGGCACCGTTGCGGCGCCACATCTCCTCCATCACCTCGTTATCGGGCAGGTCGTCATCCAAGCCGTAAAGGATACGACCGGCCTGAGGGTCGGGCACCCACTCGGCGTCGAATGCCCACAAGACGTCCTTGATTTCCTTGAACATCGGCTCATTCTACCCGAGCGAATCGAGGGGACTCTCCCGCCTCACGGCCCCAGCGACCCGCCCGAGACCGTCATTGCAGTGCCTCCCCACTCGTCGGTTGGGCCCGACGCCGGAACTGGCGCAACGGGGACCTCCGGTTGGCCGATCGCGAGCCAGCGGACTGCCGACGGGGAGCACGAATTGTCAGCGTGGGCAATGGACTAGTCTGGGCCGTGGAATCCAATCAGAGTGCTCTTGGCGATGCCTGTGGTGAGGCGCTACCAGCACCGCCCTTCGCGCTCATCGGTCCGGTCCGTTCAGGGCTGGGCCGATAGGCTCTCGTTGGCGCCCTGCAATCACTCCACACCCGAGGGAACTGCGCGGCCGAAGGCGGGATGACTTCGCAATCCAAAGTAGCGATGCCATGGAGCCCGCCCCTGCAACCCTCCAAACCGGATGGCTTCTGGGATCCGCCTCACACCTTCCGGGCACCGCAAGCCTCGACCGGAACCCGGGTGAGCGAGCTGGCTCTGACTTCCGTACATGGGCAATTCGCTCCCGCTTGCCGGTCAGGCACAACTCACTGATTCAAAGGGGCTTGTGCGATTTCCCTTCCGTCCCGCGTCGGCGCCGGTGTCGACAATTTGACTAGTTTGGATGTCCAGTCGTGCGCTGAGAATCCGCTCGCTGCCGATGGCCTGCCGGCGAGCCCCGCTCGTTCCGGCTGAGCGGCACTGCTCCCTTGGTTCGTCGCAGACCGTTGCTTTGCAGAGGGGCGCACCACGGGCCGCCCGAACCAGCTAACTCCCTAGTGCACATGACCATTCCTGGCTGCGCCCACGCCTGTGAGCCCTGCCCGGCTATGGCAGATCGGCTCCCGCCTCCGACTCCAGCCCACTCCGGGTCCCTAGTACCGAAGCGCCCCGAACGAGGATGCCGGCGCGATCCCGACACCTCCGTCCTGCCCCCTCGTCAACCCCTGACTCCGCCGACACTGGGACAAACCTAATTGGTCACATGTTCGGAATTCAGTGGCTGGATGGCTGCGCGTCCACAGCTACGGATGCCGCGAGCTTTCGTAGAGGCCTCAGAATATGAGCTTGAGCGACAGCTGGATGATGCGGGGACGTCGTGCCCTCGAGTAGGCACCGAAATTTCGATCCACTTGGTCGCCAGCCTGATTGAACCGCGCTGTCGAGAAGATTCCCGAGAACTGAGTGTGGTTCCAAGCGTTATAGAATTCTGCCCGGAATCTGAGGAACCGACCCTCCTTCCGCAAGGGAAAGCGCTTGCCGATCGAGATGTCCCAATTGCTGATGCCGGGTCCGCGCAATATCCCGATGCCCGAATTGCCAAAGCTTCGGCTTGGAGTGCGGGCGAACATCTCCGTTCGAAAATTCCTCTCGAAGGTGCGCTCGCTCTTAGGCAACACCGGATCGCCGAGAACCGTGATTCTAGGTCCTTCGGACGACCCCGTGATGTCCTCCCCGTCCGTCGTTCGGAATGACGGGGTGATCGGCGAGCCGGTCGTCAGGGTCGTAATGCCGCTGATCTCCCAGTCATCCAACACCCATCTTGCCGGGCGCATGCCCAGCTTAGCCGCGACATCCGGAAGCTCATACATGTAATTCAGGCTAAGAACGTGGGTCCGATCATAGCTCAGCACACCATAGTTCCAATCCTTGTGGCTAAAGTACGGACTAACTCGAGCGCTGCCCCCTCCGCTCTGAAGTGGAACCAAACCAATGATCTTTGACCAAGTATAGGAGAGTCCAAATTGCAGGCCTCTAGTGAAACGCCTATTCGCGGAAACCTGCAGAGCATGGTAATTTGTGGTTCCTGTAGTCTCGAAGGCCGTGATGGTCCCCCAGCCCGAATACGGCCGGAAAAAATTGTCTTGTAACGGCCTCGTAGGGCTTGCTGGATCCCTGTTTGCGGGGTCAAACCGACCGTACAATGGAATCGGATTGATATCTTGTTGAATGATGGCGTGACGCACGAGCGAGCCAACGTAGGAGACGTCTGCCAATGTGTTCCAGAAACGATGCTGAACGCCGAAGCTATAGCTCATTGTTGTTGGATGATTCATTTCGCCGTTGGAGCGACTGTTGATAGATGTTGGGCTCAAGACACCACTGCTCCCTTCCAACTCAGAGAGCTGTCCGTAAAACTGCGTTGGAACGTATACGATCGGCGGACCGGACCCGTAAACGAGATTCCCCGAGGCCCGGTCAATATAGGTCCCGAATCCCCCTCGTATTGCCGTCGTTCCCTTGCCGAACAGGTCGTATGCGAAGCCAATCCGCGGAGCGAGTACGAGCGCTGGCCACGTAAACATGCCCTTCGGGTATCCATTCTTGCCAGCGATTGCCGTTCCATTCGCCGGGTCTCCGGACCCCGGAACGAACTTACCGATGAGTGTCGCTGGTCCTTCGGCGCCGGTGAGCGGGTTCAGTGCCGCTCGCCTGCCGCTCGAATCGCGAGTCGGAGCATAGAGTGCCGGCGCCAGGGCCGGGTCGTATAAGCGGGGACTAAAGTCCACCATGTTGCGCTCCAGGTCCTCTTGCGGGGGATGATGGTAGAAGCGAAGGCCGAGATCGAGCGTAAATCGCCGGTTTACCTTCCAAGTGTCCTGCGCGTAGAATTCCACGTTCCAAAACAGGTAGTCGCCGGTCGGTCTGTTATTGCTCTCGGTGTAACTGTTGAAAGTTCCGACGAGTGCATTGGCAAAGCTGTGATTAGTGTCCCACGGGTTATTTACATTCCGCGAAAAATTGTAGGCACCGCGGTTTTGCACGCCGCCGCTGTTGCCAAAGAGAGCGCCCATGAATTGATTTCCCCTTTCGATATATGATCCAACTTGGATGTTGTGGCTATTCCAGACTTTAGTCAAGTTAGATGTGAATGTGTACGGCTGGATATAGTTGTAGAATGGAGTATTGTTGAGGCCGACACGGATCGGGTTGACTGGCTGGCCTCCGAACTGGACATCCGGAATACGATCCGCAACGCTCGAGTCAGGGGCAAACCACCGAGGAGGGTTTCCCATCAGCGATCGGTCGACAGGGCGGTCATAAATGTATTCCGTTAGGTTCGTATTAAAGCTGAACTCCGCGATCAGCGTAGGAGAGAATATTTTCGTTGCGTGGACTAAGTGGGACTTGCTAGGATGAGAGAATTCCGTAGGAGTCAGGTCATAGTTTGTTGGATTGGCTTGCCATATTCCAAATGGCGTGCTGACTTCTTCAGTATCCCAAACGAAGCGATAGTACAATCGAAGCGACGAGGTTGGGTTCGCATCGAATCGCATATTGGTGTCGGACCTTGGATGGCCCCCACTGTGGCTGGAGCGGTAGTTCCTTCGATAGAACTGACGCGGGTCAGGATCCGAGTAGTTTGGCGTAGGAAAGAAGTTCAATATCGCCTGTCCCGTTGGATCAATACGGTTCTGAGGAATTAGGTTATCAGGGAATGGTGAATTGGTTTGAGGGTCTCGAATGGGTATGAGCCTTCCGTTAACGTCGAAGCTCTGTGAAAAGTCGCCGGCGCGCTCCAGTTGGGACGGTGTGTTGACGAATCTCGTACCGTAGTCCTCACGTCTCCGGACCCACTCTTGTGACAGGAAGAAGAATAACTTGTCCTTCTGCGTGTTGAAAGCTCTGGGAATTGAAACAGGTCCCCCGATTGAGAAGCCGCCGATCCGGTACCTGTAAGGGGTCTTGGCGGTGCCTGTCCGATTTCTGAAGAACTCGTTGGCGTTAAGGCCTTCGTGACGCCAGAAGAAGTAGCCAGTGCCGTGGAATTCCTGCGAGCCCGACTTCGTGATGATGCTGATGACTCCGGCACTGTTTCGACCGAATGCCGCCTGATAGTTACTGGTGAGGACCTTGATCTCCGCGATGGAGTCCATGTTGGGCTGGAACTGTAGTTCAGTGTTGTTGCCTATGTCCAGAATATTGTGACCGTCCATCATCACTGACTTGGAATTCTGTGCCCCGCCATTAATATGAATTCCCCTGCCGGCCCCAAGCGATGACGCGTCCCGGGAGTCGGGTACCGTGTCAACGACTCCGGGAACGGTGGCGACAAGGGCCATGAAGTCGCGCCCCTTGACCGCAACACGGTCGATTTGATCACCGGTGAGCGTCCCGGACTTCTCTGCGCTCGACAATTGGACAGCCGCCGGACTGGCAGTGACGCTCACCGATTCAGTGACGGTTCCGACGTCAAGGACTAGGAGGCCGAGGGAGCGCACGTCACTGATGGCGATGTTGACGTCGGCCACCTCGAGGAGCTGGAATCCTTCAGCTTCGACCGTGAGGGTGTATGCTCCTGCGGGAACGCTGTTGAACGTGAACGAGCCGTCTGCGCTTGACTGCGTCACGAACGCTGACGCTGTCGTGCTGGAAGTCAGGATGCACTGCGCTCCGTGGACTGTCGCTTCAGATGGGTCGACAATGACACCCGTCACGGAACTTGTAACTGTCTGCCCGAATCCTTGGACGGGGATCAGGAGGAGTACGAACGCGAGGATGACTGTGTTTCTCATGGATTTGATGCTCCTATCCGCTATCTCGGCCAAGGCAGGGACTGCTTGGCACTCCAGCGCATGTGTGGATACACGATTGCATACAGATTGTCGCAGCGCAAGTCCTTGCGTGCCGATTTCTGCCTGGTCACACACATTTCCCGCTGTTTGATGCAATGGAGGACGACCATGTCTTCAACCGTTCTTCGGGACCACGTCGCCGACGTCCTTCGCGCGCTGATCATTCGCGGCGAGATTCCTCCCAGTAGCAGCCTGAGAGAGGAGCGTCTCGCGACGAGGCTAAACGTAAGCCGAACCCCCCTGAGGGAGGCCGTGCGCCGCTTGGTGCAGGAAGGGTTTCTCGAGCAGGAGCCGCGGCGCGGTGTTCGCGTGGTTGCGTTCAATGCCGAACTCGTACGGGAGGTGTACCAGGTTCGGGAGGCACTGGAGGGAGTCGCCGCGCGAGAGACCGCGAGTCGGATTCCTTCGGGGCGGGTCGATCAGCTGCGCCAGCACATCGAGATGCTGAGGTCCCGGATCGACGGTGGCGACTTCAGCGACACCGGAGACGTAGTCCATGATGTGATCGTCGAGTTCTGCGGTAACACCGAGATCCAAAGGCTGATGGGAGTCTGGCGCGGACGCGTCCGATGGATTCAGCAGACTTCGTTCCGTATCTCACAACGGCTTGGAGTGGCGTTCCAAGAGCACGACAGCATAGTCCGGGCGCTCGAGGCTCGCGACGGCGACTGGGCCGAGAGGGCGACCCGCGAGCATATTCGGAACACCGTGGCCGAGCTGATGCGGCTGCTTGATTCCACGAGACGATCAACGGGTGTGCCGGCACCATCGACCAAGGGTGGGCCATTGGTGGACTTCGCGATCCCAGGCCACCGACGGTAGTCATCTGCTGCTCATCCCGGGATTCATGAGCAAGGAAGGCCGCCGGGGTTGGCACCGAGGGTAGGCTCTCGCTCCCTTCGCTGATCGGGCGGTGGACCAAGCGGTGAACCTCGGCTTGCCGCCGGTGGGCAAGGCGTGCCTCCAGCCCACCCGGACAGTCTCAACGCCAGACGCTCTTACACATCCGTGACGGGCTCGAGGCCGCTGCACGGAATGTTGTTGGATGCGCCCGCATGTGGAGACACGTCGCATCTTGTGGGACGGCGAAGCGAATTTCGGGTAGGCCGCCGGGACTAGGGCCTCAATCTCCTCGATCATGCGGATGAGTGCCAGCGGACGAAGGCGAGCGTGACCGTGCGCACCATCAACGGACTCATGCAACGAATGCCGGTCTCGAGGTCGGCAGGGCCTCCGACAGGGCCCTTGTTGTCTGCCAGCACGAGGATGTCCTGATCGCATTCGGTGGGTTGCTCGTGCGGTCAGGCTGTCGAGGCCTGTGGGTGCCCGCAGCACTCCTGCACGGGCACGGGTATCTCGTCCACTGCCCGGCCAGGGAATGATGTTGCGGGACAGCGACGGAGGTTCACCTTCAACGCCCCCGGGCCACCAAGAGCGCATTTGCTTCCTGTCGCCATGCCGTTCCAGCGAAACCACTGCGTATAGCCACCCGAACTCTCAGCCCGACCGACTCCGCGCTTCAGGGGTGATGCTACTCTTGCCGAGGGCAGGCCGCCCGGCGGCAAGGCATGGCGGAGGACAAGGCCATAGAGAAGCAAGCCGCTGCCGGGGCGGTCGGGGATCTCGCCCCGACCGTCCAGGCGAGCATGGACTATCCCGATTCGGACGGCCATTTCTTGCCCGCCACACCGCTTCAGGCCCGCGCGGTCATGGACGTCCGCGTCGCGCTGGAGGATCATTTCGAGATGGTGCCGCGTGTCGTGCTGGAAGGTGACATGTTCATCTATTACCGGGAGGGGTCCTTGGATAGCATCGCGCCGGATGTGTACGTGGTGCTGGACCATGACCTTGAAGGGCGCCGGGTCTACAAGCTATGGGAGGAAGGGAAGCCTCCGGACTTTGCGCTGGAGGTCATCTCGCCGTCCAGCGAGGTGCACAACGCAGTGACGAAGCGCAAGCTGTACGAGCGCCTGGGCATCGGTGAGTACTTCCTCTTCCAGCCGGATTCGGGTCGACCGGACCCGCGGTTGATTGGCTACGAGTTGGAGGGTCGACGGTACTGTCGCCTACCGGCGGACGCGGGCGGTGCGATCCGCAGTACGCGGCTGGGAGTGTCATTGCGCGTGGAAGGGTCGAAGCTCCGAGTGCGGAACCTCGTCACCGGTCGGGACTATGCGTGGGTTGATGAGATCCCGAGGTTCAGAAGGGCCGAGGCAAGAGCAACCCAAGCAGCGCATGCGAAGGCCGAGGCTGAGGCCGAGGCGAGACAGAGAGCGGAGGCCGCAACCGAAGCTGAGGCCGAGGCGAGACACAGAGCGGAGGCTGCAACCAAGGCTGAGGCCGAGGCGAGACGGAGAGCAGAGGCCGCGACCGAAGCCGCGGCAGCGGCGAGGCGCGAGGTCGAGGCACGCGTCGCGGAACTGGAGACATTGCTGCGCTCGAGGAATTGAGGCACAGTCTATCTGCCAGGGGTGTGTCGGTCTGATTTGTGCACGTGCCCGGCGGGATCCGATCGGGCTCTTGCATCGAGCCGGGATTCCGGGCCGTTGCCTAAGGCGCTGGCTCGTCGAGCAGTGGCTTCGTGGGGTCGATCTTGAGCCAGAACACCGCTGACAGGAAACACGAGCACGCCACCAGCGCGAGCGGGAAGTTCCATCCGTAGGAATCGATCAGGGCGCCGTAGCCAATGCTCATGATGACGCCGCCCGCCTGGCCTGCCGTGTTCATTGCTCCGCTGACAGTGCCGGAGGCTGACCGTCCCACGTCGACGCAGACAGCCCACGCAACCGGAAGCATCACGTCCGAGGACGCGAAGCCGAGGGCCAGGATCAGGCTGGCCGCGACTCGGTCCTCAACGGCGAGCGAGAGCAGGATAAGGATGCCCGCCGTGCCGACGCCCGCAATGCCCACAATCCTGCGGCCCCAGATCAGGCCGATCCTGTTGACCAGATAGTCGCTCAGGGAGCCGCTGGCCCAGTTTGCCGCCGCTGCGAGCAGGAAGGGCAGGGCCGTGTACGCTGCCAATTCGGAACTCTCCCATCCCTTCTGCGACGACAGGTAGCTGGCAGTCCAGAACAAGTACCAGTTCGACGCATAGCAGAAGAAGTGATACATGCCGAGAATCGCCCAGAAATTCCCGCTTCCCAGCACCCGTCCTACGGCGATATGCGGCCGTCGTTCCTGCGGGGGGCCGATCTCCGCGATCTCCGCCGGGTTCACCCCGGGATGATCGGCGGGGTAGTCGCGGAAGAAGCGCCACCACCAGACCGCCCAGAAAACGCCTAGAGTGCTGAAGACAAAGAAAACGCTCCTCCAGCCCCAGTTCGCGATCAGCGGCAGCACGAGCAGTGGCGAGAGGGCCCCACCGAGCCGGGACGCAAGAAACACGATGCCTTGCGCGCGAGCGCGTTGCTGTGGCGGGAACCACCTCGATACAACGCAGGAGGAGTTCGGATAAGCCCCCGCCTCGCCCGCGCCGAACAGCGCCCGGACGGCCAGCAGCTGCCAATAGCTCCGCACGACGCCCGTCAGCGCCGTGAAGCCCGACCACCACACCACGATGCGGGTGAGGATGAGGCGCGGGCCGAACCGGTCGCCGAGCCAGCCGCCCGGCACTTCGAAGACTCCGTAGGCGGCTAGGAAGGCAGCTAGTACCATTCCCCACTGGGCGTTCGATAGCGACAGCGCCCGCTGCATCTCCGGCCCGGCCGAGTTGATGCAGACACGGTCCAGGTACGTGATGACCGAGAGCAGGAAGAGTCCCAGCATGACCCGGCGACGGACGTTCGTCGGGCGGTCCCCCACGCCGCTGTCGGCTGCGCCGGGCAATGGCTCGTTCCTCGCTTCGTGTCCGGGCCCTTAGACTGCCGCGGATACGGACCGGCGGTAATCTGCTAGGAATTTTTCCAGCCCGATGTCGGTCAAGGGGTGGTTGAACATCTGGTCGAAGACCTTGTACGGCAGCGTGCAGACGTGCGCTCCGGCCAGCGCTGCCTCCTTGACGTGCAAGGGCCCCCTGGCGGAGGCTGCGAGGACTTGGGTGGGGTAGCCGTAGTTGTCGTAGATCTCCGTGATGTCGCGGATCAGTTCCGTGCCGTCGTGGGAGATGTCGTCCAGGCGCCCGATGAACGGACTGACCAGATAGGCGCCCGCCTTCGCGGCTAGCAGCGCCTGCAGCGGCGAAAAGCAAAGCGTGACGTTTGTCCGGATTCCTTCGCTTGCCAGCTTTGCCACGGCCTTGATGCCGTCCCGGATCAGCGGGATCTTCACCACAACCGAATCATGGAGCCGGGCTAGCTCACGCCCCTCGGCGATCATTCCCTCCGCGTCGGTGGCGACGACTTCGGCACTGACGTCCCCGTCCAAGATGCCGCAAATGGCTCGGATC
The DNA here is from genome assembly GCA_965263255.1 of Bryobacterales bacterium. Lineage (GTDB taxonomy): Bacteria > Acidobacteriota > Terriglobia > Bryobacterales > UBA6623 > VXMF01. Next base: position 1,401,769 of record CBDHHA010000008.1, on the reverse strand, counting down.
TGGTCGTGGTGGTCGTGCCCTTCCTTGGCGATCAGTGACGGGTTCGTCGTGACTCCGTCAATGATTCCGTATGCAACCGCTTTCCGGATCTCGTCCAGATTGGCGCTGTCGATGAAGATTCTCACGGTCTCTCTCCTTGCACGCTTGCCCACGCATCGGCGCAGGCTGACTCCACTTATCGGGCTCCTGCGGTCAACGCTTGACCGCGTCCTCTTGCTGCCCGGCTTCCCCGCCGTTGGCCATGGAGAGCTCGAGTTCGGCGAGCTTGCGGCGCAGGCTCTCCATCTCCTCCCCGTCTCGGTCGGCGGGTGCGGACCGACTCCACTCCTCGAGCCCTCGGCTCCAGTGCTTTTTGGCCTCGGCCACGCGACCTTGCTTGAAGTACACGTCGCCCAGATGGGTGTGCACCACCGGATCCCGCCCGTACTGCTTGAGTGACCGCTCGAGGTACTTGGCTGCGAGGTCGAACTTCCCCTGGCGGTAGTAGACCCAGCCCAGACTGTCGAGGTAGGCTCCGTTGTTCGGCTCCAAGTCCAGCGCGCGCTGGATTAGATCGTGCGCTTCGTCGAGATGCACGCCGCGGTCAGCGAACATGTATCCGAGGTAATTGAGCGTCGTCGAGTGTTCCGGGTCAATCTTGAGGAGTTCCCGGAAGCTCGCTTCGGAACTCTCGAATTGCTTGGCGCGCTCGTGGGTCGAGCCGTAGGCGAACAGGACATCGATGCGATCCTGTTCCGATTCCGCTAGGTCCCTAGCCTCGTCGATGTGCGCCACGGCCTTCCCGAAGTCCTGGCCTTGGGTGTAGATTCGCGCCTTGGCCAGCAAGGTGGCGATGTTCGATTCCTGCCCTCTGGATCTGCGCTCGACAATCTTGATCGCCTCCCGGGTCTTGCCTCGGTCCGAGAGGACGCCAGCCAGGACATCGGCGAGGAGCGGATTGCCGCCGGACTCCTCCGCAGCCTTGCGCGCCTCCTTCTCTGCCCGGGCGAAGTTGCCCGCCTGCCGCCACGTCTGCACCACTTGCGCAAGCGCCTGGGGCTTGGCTTCGGGGTCGGCGTCCGCGATTCGCCGGAACGTCGCGATGGCGGTCTCGGGGGAGTCAAGCTGTTGTTGGAGCGTGCCCAGCCGCATCAGCAGGCCGGTGCGTCTCCTGCGCTCCGCCGCAGTGTATTCCTGCTTCCGGGTCTTGTCGAGCAATGCTGTCGCTTGGTCGACCGCCTCCTGGGTCCTCCCCTCGGCTTCGAGAAGGCCGAGGGAGTCGAACTGCACGTCTAGGGACTCCGGATCGATTCTGCGCGCCCGTTCCAGCGCCTCCCACGCCTTTTCCAACTCGCCGCGGTAGGCATGGATCCGCGAGATTCGAGTGTGGAACTCCAGATTCTCGGGATCCGTGCGCACCAGAGCTTCGTATTGCTCCAGCGCCTTGCCGACCTGTTCGGAGTAGTAGAGGTTGTCCGCGAACCGCCTCCGCAGTTCCAGCGTGTTCCCGCCCTGAGCCAGGATGCGCTCAAGCAGGCTGGCGGCGTCTCCGAAGCGGCCAACCTGTTGATATGCGTCGGCAAGAGCCGTCACGTACCGCTGGTTGCCACGGTCCTTGTCGACAAGTTCCTCCAGAACGCCGATCGCTTCCACGAAGTTCCGCGCCTCCAGCATCATGTACGCGAGATTCACTCTGGCGTCTGCTTGTGATGGATCGAGCTCCACGGCCCTGCGGAGCGACCGCTCGGCCTGAAATATCTTGCCTGTCGACCGGTACAGGAGGCCAAGCTGCATGTGATTCTCCGCCTTGTCGGGCTCGATCTCTGCAATCCGCTCGAACTGCCCGACCGCCTTCCGAAGAAGCTCCATGTCGACGCCCCTAGGGTTCTTGGTGGCGAACGTGCGGTAGATGTTCCCCAGCAGGCGACGAACCTCCAGGTTCTCGGGATCCTCCTCTAGGAGATCCTCCGCGACTTCGACCGCGTTGCCGAGCTGGTTGGCGCCAGCGTAGAGAGTGATCATTTCGATCCGGATCACCATTGAGCCGGGATCGCTGGCGAGCGCAGCCTTGTATTCGGCTATGGCGCGCTCGACGTATTCGTCGTTCATGAACTGCTGGGCGAACTGGTGGTACAGGTGTCCCAGCGCGAAGTGGTAATACGACTTGCTGCGGTCTATCTCAGGATTCTCTGCCTCCTGGGCTGCCAGCCGCCCGCCAGCGACCAGGCAGAGAAGGAGCAGCCAGACTGCGACACGGGCTAGACACGGAGGGGCGTGCCTGTGCAATCCGGCCCTAGGGGCCGAGAACAGATGAGACATTCGTTCGGAACCAGTATATCGACTACCCGGATCAGTCGGGACGGGCGGATGGCACTTCACCGGGTGGTCTGGTCTTCCAGCGCCTGTGGATCCAGAGCCACTGGTCCGGATGCCGGCGCACCCTCTCTTCGAGGGCGTCCTGGAGGCGCTGGGTGTTGGATTGGAGGTCCGAGGACGGGTTGCCGGTGTCGATTAGCTCGATGGTCGGCCCGTACTCCACCACGTGGCGCATCGCGGCGGCGTCCCACCAAGCCACGGCCGGGACGACCGAGGCGCCCGACCGCAGCGCCAACTGGGCGAAGCCCTTGTTCGTGGCCGCCTTGATGCCGAAGAAGTCGACGAACACCGCCTCGTCCCAGACCGCGTTCTGGTCGGCGAGAATGCCGACCGTGCCGTTCGCCTTGAGTACCCGCAGCACCTCCCGCGCTGCATTTCGCTTTCGGATCACGCGATTCCCGTGGGCCTGGCGGAGGCGCTCCACCAGGCTGTCGACCAACTGATTGTCGATAGGCCGGACCATTACATGGAGTGGGCCCTCGATCGCCCCGTGCGCCAGCGCGCCGAGTTCCCAGTTGCCCAGATGGGCAGTCAGCAACATTACGCCGCGGCCTCTTGAAGCAGCCTCGCGGAAATATTGAAGGCCCACGAATTCGACGTGTTTCCGGACCTCTTCCGGCGACCAGCAGGGCAGCTTGGCCAGGGCGAACGCCACCCTGCCGAGGTTGCGAAACACACCCCGGATGACTTCCTTCCGTTCCTGCGGCGAGAGTTCGGGCAGGGCCTGCTGGAGGTTGCACTCCGCTACCTTGCTCCACCTGGGCACGGCTCGCCCGCATGCGCTCCCGAGGCCTTGCGCCACTCGCACCGCGAGAGAGACCGGGAGAGCCCGGAGGACGCCGAGCAGGGTTCGGGCCGTCGCGTGAATGGCCCTATCGCGGAGCGAAGCCCTGGCGGGCGCGGAATCAGGCAGGGCGGGCGTTATCCCGGCCTCGCTTCTCGGATCTGTCGTCACGCAGGCCGCTGAAGGATGTCTTCCAGGCTGCGGGCACGGCCTATGACGCGAGGAGCTGGAACGATCGGGGCTGGTAGAGCCACTCGACGATGTTCCCTTCGTGAGGCTGCAGCCAGTCGAGCTTGGTCGTGGGGACGGGGCCAAGGTTCAGCCGGTCGATCGACGGGCACGCCAGCAGGCGGTCGCGGAATCCAGGCGAATCGGTGATGCCCGTGCAGACCAGGGTGGGGCCGATGCGGCTCAGCATCTCCCTCTCCTCGCATTCGACCACGCTCACGAACGGGAACATGAATTCCTTGTTGGCGAGCGCGTGCTCCGGCGATTCGCAATGGACGACCGTCGGCAGCAAGTAGGAGCAGTGCTCCCTCGTGATGGCCCGCGACTCGGATCGGATCTCTGCCGTAATGTCGGTCGCTCCGCCTTGCGCCAGTGCACTGTCGATCATTCCGGAAACGGCCTCGGCGACACCAGCAACGGTGAACGCGGCCAGTGACGCGTCGGGATCCTGCGGGTCCTTGGGCCGCACTCCCGCGAGCCGCTCGGCGAGCGCTTGCGCGATGGCCCGGGCATGCCTGGGCACCCAAATCGAAGACGCGTTTATGCAGCTACGCCCGCTGTTCAGGAACACGCTGTCCACCATGGTGTCTATGTGTTCCCTCCAGTTGTCGACTGCATCCTCGCCGATCAGGATCTTGCTGTAGCCGGGACCGTGGACCTGCACGGCTGGGTTCGCCGCATAAAGATCCATCGTGGCCTGGCCCCCGAACACCAGCGACCGCCCGCAGCGCTGGACGATCGCCTGCCCGACGTCATGTCCCCCGTGATACACCGCGACCGCTTCCTTCGGAATCCCGGCCTCGATCATCGCCATAGCCATTCGGTACGGCGTCCAGGGTTCCTGCGAGCCGGGCTTCAGGCAGAGGCCGACCTGCAGCGGAACAGCAGGAATCCAGAGCGTGTGAACCCCCGGGGAGTTGCTGGGCAGGACCGCGCCGACCACGTCCGACTGGGCTTGGTAGCTGAGCATGCGCCCGGCGGCGTCCCGACCGTACCCCTGGGCAAGGATTCCAAGGTCGAGGCCGCGCGTGAGGGAGTCGAGGATGCTGCCCATCTCCTGGCACACGAACGCGAGCTTCCCCATGTTCGCGCGGCACATCGATTCCGGGAGCCCGGTTGTCGACGACTGCTGGTGAACGAACTCCGAGGGTGTCTGGCTGCTGCTGCCCAGCGGCAGTTCGGCCTCCATGAACAGCTCGCCGGCGCGCCCGATGCGTTCCACGAGGCTCGCGGGCGGCTCGGACCGCAGTGCCGCCTGGGCCCGGGGAGCGTGCTTGAGGTCGTGCCGGACCATTGCCGACAGCACGCTGCTAATCCGCGCAACAGGCTCGCCCGTGTCGAAATGCACGGCCTCCATAGTGTCGAGGCTCTCGTACGGCTCTCCCCAGCGCAGGGCAGGCAGGTGGACCATGCCCATAGTCTACCGGTGCGGCCGCACGCGCGCGCCGGGCATTCGAAGTCCCTCGTGCCCCGGGCGTCTGTTACACGCTGCTGCCGTGCAGTGCATGGCCGGGATCCGGACCGGCGCTCATGGCTCGCCGGCGATGGAATCGGTCCCGGTTGGGTGTGCCGGCTGCCCGGCCGGACTCTAAGGAAAGAGGCGCTAGCCGAAGTGGTAGGAGCCCTCGCCTTGGTTCCAGTAGACCTTCTTGTTCGACCGCAAGGCGATCGTGGCTAGATGCCCCGTCACGGCTGCCTCGTGGCCGAGCTGGGCGGGGCAGTTCAGCTCCGCTCCGTGCGCAATGGCGTCGACGAAGTTCTTGAGGTGGTCGTTCGTCGAGTTGCTCTCGTCAAAGTCCCTGCGGGCGTCGAAGTGCATTTCGGGACGGGAGGTCACCGTTTCGGGCAAGCCGCGTGCCTTTTCGGGATACACGTTCAGATAGCGCAGCCCCATGATCTCCATCACTCCCTCGCTGCCGCAGAGCTGCTCCCCGTAGCCGTAGTGCGAAGTGCTGAAAGCAGCGCTGTAGCTGATGTGGAAATGGTCGTCGTACTCGAACGCTGCCGACACTGTGTCAGGCACCTCGCGGTCGTCCTGCGTCCAGTAGTGGATGCCGCCGTTGCACGTCACCGAGTCGCAGAAGTGCCGTCCGGTGATCATGTGGATGGCGTCGGTCTGGTGGACTAGCAGGTCCGTGGAGATCCCGCCCGAGTAGTCCCAGTACAGCCGCCACTGGAAGTAGCGCTGCTTGTTGAAGGATGTCGCTCGCGCCGGCCCAAGGAACTTCGCGTAGTCCGTGTTGGTCGGCTCCGCCTCGTCCGGGATGGTGTAGCGCCAGGCAGGGGAGGTGAGCGCGCTGTTGCGGTACCAGAAGGCGCGGGCGTAGACAACCTTGCCAAGCACTCCGGACTCGTAGATCTCCTTGGCCTTCTTGTACAGGCGCGAACTCCTGCGCTGCGTGCCGACCTGGAAGAGCTTTCCGCTCTTCTCGACGGCCTCGAGGATCTCGAACCCCTCCTCGATGGTGTGAGAAAGCGGCTTCTCGCAGTACACGTGCTTGCCCGCTTCCAGCGCGGCGATGGCCATGTCGCGGTGGAGGTGCTCGGGCGTCATGATCACGACCGCGTCGATTTCGGGGTCGGCGAGCATCTTGTAGTAGTCGTTGTAGGTTTCGGGAGCCGTGCCTTGGTCGGTAATGACGTCGTCCTTGGTCTTGGCGAGGCGCGGTTCGAACGTGTCGCAGATGGCCTTGATCGTCGCGTCGTCCTTCGCGACCTTCATCATGGTTCGTATGTGGCGACCGCCTCGGTTGCCGAGGCCCACCCATCCGATCTGGACCTTGCTGCCGGCGGATTGGGCGGAGAGCAGCGCGGGAGCCGCAACGACGGACGCCGCGAACCGGCGTCGGGATACGAAGGGTTGCATGCTCCCTAGTGTAGCGATTGAGGGTCGGCTCGGCAGCACCCCCTCGCGGCCCGGCCCGGGGCTTCTGGGCCCTAGCGGATCACCACTCAATTAGGGGCTTGATCACTCCGTCGCGGTAGCCTGCGAACAACTCGAACGCCTCCTGCCCGCGCTCAAGCGGAAAGCGGTGGCTCATGATGTCCTCCGATCGGATCAGTCCGCGCTCCAGCAGGTCAAGTGCGTCGTGATCGTTGCCGTTCGACCGCTTCTGCACGTGGACCCGCGCCTCGCGGTCCAATGCGGTCCAGAAGTTCACCGGTATGAGCGATTCGGAAGGGATGCCAACGAGCACCATGCGGCCTGCCGGCCGCAGGCAACTGATGGCGGCGTTGATCGATTCGGCGTTTCCTGCCGCGTCGACCACTACGTGCGCCCCGCAGCCGGTCAGGTCCATCACGGCGTCGATAGGCGATTCCGTCGAGACGTCAACGGTCGCAGCAGCACCGAGATTGGCCGCGCGCTCGAGCCGGTGCGCCAGCCTGTCGGCAGCAATGACGACCGATGCCCCTGCAAGCTTGGCAACCGCGACGGCGATCAAGCCGATCGGGCCCGTTCCGATGACTGCAACCGATTCGCCCATCCTCAGCTCGGCGAGCTCGAATGTATGGAGGACGACCGCCAGAGGCTCGATGAACGCAGCGTCGGCGAAGGACATAGAGCTCGGGATCGGAACCAGGTTGCGCCGCGGCATCACGGCGTATTCCCTCAACGATCCGGGATAGTCCTTTCCCATGAAAGCGTTGTTCAGAGCGAGATTCTGCCTGCCCGTGCGCGTGAACTCGCACTCGGTGCGCACGACGAACGGCTCTACCGCAACCTTCGTCCCCGAGGGTAGGTCGGTGACGCCGGGACCGGTCTCCACGACCTCTCCGGCGGGTTCGTGGCCGAGGACTGACGGATAGGACGCCGTCGTGCCGGCGACCGAACCCTCGCTGAACGTATGCATGTCGCTCCCGCAGACACCGGTGGCCCGCAGCCGCACGAGCACTTCTCCGGGGCCCGGATCCCGGGGATCGGGCAGCGTGCCCATTTCCAGCCGCTGAGGAGCGACTAACTGGAGTGCTTTCATGGAGTCCGGTAACGGGGCCGTGGATGATCGCCCAGATCGCCGATACGCCCCATCATAGTGAACGCGTCAGGCGGGCAGGTCCGCGCCGCCGATCCGTCCGATCGCGCTTGTGGCCAGGAAGCCCAGCAGCGCCAATGCGAGAGCCGCCAGCCCCTGCAGCGGAGCCGGCAATGCCAGGGCAGCCGCCGGGGTCGCGAAAGGCCACAGTCCCAGGACAGCGCCCACCAGCAGGCCGAGCAGGAATCCCAGCATCAGGGACCGATGCTTTCGCAGCAGCAGCCGGACGAGGCCGGTTATGCCAGCGAGCCCGAGCAGTCCTCCTAGTGCGAATGGCGCCAGCACCTCGGCGGAACCGAGAAGGGCTTCCATTCGGATCCCGCCGTGCCCCAGCGCTGCCGCCTTGAGTCCGTCAACCGCGCCGAGTATCGGCACGTACTGGCCGCTGAGAACCAGCACGTACCCTCCCGACAAGCCGGGCAGGATCATCGCGGCGAAGGCGCCAAGGCCGGCCAGGAAGAGGATCAGGGCCTGCTCTGATCCGACGCCGGGGGAGCCGGCTGGAACGATGACGGTTGCGGCCATCGCGGCAAGGCCGGTCGCCGCGCCGATCCAGACCTTGGCGTCCGGCCCGCCAATCAGCTTCCAAAGTGGGCGCACGCCACCGAGCGTCGAGCCGAGGAAAACGCTGTACATCGCCCAGCGGTGATCCACCACGAGGTCCCTGACTGGCCCTGCGAGCAGCAGAATCACGGCAGACCCGGCACCGGCCACGGACAACAGCAGCGCCACCGCCCTCCGGTCCGGACGCAGCATCGCCAGGCGGGCGAATGCGTCGAGGCACTGCGGGTAGACGCCGGCGGCCAGGAGCATCGTCCCGCCGGAGACGCCGGGAACGAGGTTGGCGAGCCCCATCAAGGCGCCGCCCGCAATGCCGCGCCCGATCTGGCTGCCCTCCGGGCTCTTCCTGGGTGGCTCGGTCGGCACGGCCCGGCGGGTGCTCCGTTCGGTGGGCGGGTGCCGGCTAGCGCGAAGCCCCGGGCTGTGCCGTGACAGCAGGGCCTTGCTGAGAGACCGACGCCGCGGGCGGTGCCGGATTCGGCTTGTACAGGGTCACTAGGCAGCCCCCAATGGCTGCGAGGGCTATTCCCGCGGCGAATTGCCAGCGGATTCCTCCCAAGCCGCCGGCCGGGGGATGAAGCGCCATGGAAACGACTGCGTTCACGATGGGTGCCCCGGCGAACACGATCGACATCACAACGGCTGGAGTGCCCTTGGCCCCGAAGGCCAGCAGCACTCCGAATGCTCCCGCGGCCCCTACGATTCCGGCGATCAGCGACCAGGACATGCCTTTCATCGGCATGCTCCAGTCGGAGCCGGACGCGAGCAGAACCCCCAGCGGGGCCAGGACCGCGAATAGGAAGTAGGCGATGCCGACGAACAGGAACGCCTTGTAGCGGCCGTTTACGGGATCGGCCATCCCGACTTGCCCCCCGTGCAGGAAGATTCCGTAAAGCCCCCAGCATCCAACGGTCATCAGGGCGTACGCTAGCCATCCAAGTCCTGCTTGGTTCATCGGGTTACTCCTTGTCTGCGGGCGACTTCCAGCGGAAGTCTCAAGCGGCTGCTAGGCCTGGCGGTGCTTCTGGAAGTTCCAGCGAACGACCGAGCCGGTCTCGACCGACGCATTGATCAGGTGCGCGCACGAGGCCGCGTGGTGGCCAGCCCAGGCGTCCTCCACGACGGCTCCCCGGTTCCGGACCGCCGAGAAGAAGTCCTGGAAGTGGGCCACGGTCGAGGACGGCCCCCGGCTCTTGTAGACTTCCTCGCTGGGTGACGGACGCTGCTGCTCGGCCATTCCGGCGGGCGTGCGGTAGTAAGCCTCTTCGAGCCTCGACGGCCAGGCGCTGACGATCCAGGAATTGTTGTCGTAGCCCGGGTCGGGATAGAACGTCAGTTCATTGAAGCCGAGGATTGCCGAACCTTCCGTTCCCAGCACCTCGAACATGTAGCCGTCTGCTGCGGTGCTGTTGAACGTCGAGCTGAGGTTGACCGTGAATCCCTCCCGGTACCGAAGGACTGCGTTCAGCGTGTCAGGGACGTTGCGGCTCTCGGTCCACCGATACAGGTCCCCCATGGCAAAGACATCCGCGGGCATGACGGCATCCATTAGGAAGTGCACTGTATTGCAGGCGTGCACGAAGAGATCCGTCGCGATGCCCCCGGAGTACTCCTTGTAGCAGCGCCAGCGGAAGAATCGCTCGAGATCGAAGTCGCGCCTCGGGGCTGGCCCCAGGAAGGCGTCCCAGTCCACGGTCTCCGGCGAAGCGTCGGCGGGGATCGGGTAGATCCAGGCGCCGCCCCTGCTGTTGCGGTTGTAGGCGGCGCGGATCATCGTGACCTGTCCGAGCTTCCCGGATCGAATCCACTGGCGGAGGGTCCGCTGGCTGTCGCCGCTGACGCCCTGGCTTCCGACCTGCACGATCCTGCCCGATTTCTCGGCCGCGGCCGCGATCTCGAGGCCCTCGTCGATCGTGTAGGTGAGCGGCTTCTCGCAATACACGTCCTTGCCGGCCGCCAGCGCTTCGAGGACCATCTGCTTGTGCCAGTGGTCCGGCGTGCCGATCGTCACCGCATCGATAGACGGATCGTCAAGAATCTCCTTGTAATTCCCGGAGCCCTTCGCCCGGGAATCGGTGCGCTCGACGGCCCGCTCCACGCGCCCCTGGTACGCATCGCACACCGATACGATTTCGGTGCCCTCGACCTGCTTGATCGCTTCCAGCAGCTCGTGGGAGCGCGAGCCGACAGCGATCATCCCGACCGAGATGCGGTCGCTCGGGGAAACGCTCTGGGCCTGGGCCAGCACGCCTGCCCCGCCTCCGAGGAAGATCCTCCGCGATACCGGCATCTGCATCTTCGACACTCCTCGCCGCAGGCCTAGCGCGGCCTTGCGCCCGGGCCTACGGAATCACCTCGAGGCCAAGCTCCCGGTCAATCACCTTCCGGAACATGTCGATCGGCTGCGCGCCCGAAAGCAGTACGCCGTTCACCAGGAACGCGGGCGTGCCGTCCAGCCCGAAGCCGCGAGCCTCGTTGAAGTCGGCCTGCACCGCGCCGTCGTACTTGCCGGATTCCATGCACTTGACGAAGGGCTCTGTCTTCATGCCGAGCTCCGTCGCGACAGCCGAGTACATCCCGTCCGTGAACAACTCCTGCTCGAAGAGCTTGGTCCGCAAGTCCCAGAACTTGCCTTGCTCGTCGGCGCACCGGCCGGCGATCGCGGCCCTGGTTGCCTCCGGATGAATGTCCGCCAGGGGCATGTCCTTGAAGGCCCACCGGACCTTGCCCTCGTACTCGGCCGCGAGCTCGGCCAGAACCGGCTGGATCTGCCGGCAGTAAGGGCACTGGAAATCGGAGTACTCGACGACCGTGACCGTAGCGTCCTCCGGTCCCCTCGTCCGCACGCCCTCCATGTTCACCGGCAGCCGCGGAGGTTCGAGCATTACCTTGACGTCCGAGCCAGACCAGAGTTCCTTGATGAAGTCCGAAAGGTGCCTTTGGGCTTTCGCCCTTCTGAGGACCGCAACGATCTCATCCCGCACTTCCTTGAGCGGTTTGTTGATCCGGCTCTTTTGCTGGTTGTAGAAGTCCGTGACCTCCTGGTTCGTCGGCTGGCCCACCTTCGGGGAGACCTCGGCCTCGATCAGTTCGGCCGAGCTGATGCCTCTTCGCTCGGCCTCCTTGTTGAGCAGCCGGGTCGCGATTGCGCTGTTGAGGGCCTCCTCGCGCTTCTGGTAGGTCTGCTGCTCCAGCTTCCGCCAGTCACGGTCGAAACTGAGATCCGATTCCAGAATTGGCTCACCGTCCAGGGTTGCGAGAGGCTCCTGTCCGAACAGGGGCGCGGCGACCAGGGCAAGCCCGAAGCTCGCGATTCGATACAGTCGGGTCATCGCCATCATTGTAGCCCGACCGCGACCGGTTTTTCGAGCCTGTGCGGCGCCCAAGAGCGGCCCGGGCGCCTCCGTTTGCACCGACGGGCGCCCCATGTCCGGACGGGCAGGCCCCCCAGCCAGTCCCGCAGCTTGAAGGCCGACCGCAGCTAGGCTATCTTTGATTACAGGCCGGGGGCCGGCGACGGGGGCGTTAGGTGCCGGCACCTCGCGGATTCGAGAGCGGGCACCGCCGCATGCCGGATTTCCAAGATCAACCTGAAGCCATATGACGGACACGACGGGGACAACCGCCATTGAGGCTGTCCAACTCAGCAAGTTCTACGGGAACTTTGCCGCAATTCGAGACGTATCCTTCGAGGTCCCGACCGGCCAGGTCGCGGCATTCCTGGGGCCGAACGGTGCTGGCAAGTCCACCACGCTGAAGATCCTGACAGGCTACCTGCAGGCCACGGAGGGAGCGGCCCGGATCGCCGGGATGGACATCGCCACCCACCGCATCGACGCGGCCTCGCGCATCGGGTACCTGCCTGAGAACGGCCCGCTGTACCCCGAAATGACGCCGTTGGAGCTGCTGCGTTTCTTCGGCGAGGCAAGAGGGCTGGCAGACGGAAGGCTTGCGGCCAGGATCGATACCGTCGTGGGCCAGTGCAGACTCGACACGGTTCTCGAGAAGGCGATCCACAAGCTGTCCAAGGGATACCGGCAGAGGGTCGGCATGGCGCAGGCGTTGCTTCACGAGCCGGACATCCTGATCATGGACGAGCCCACGGCCGGGCTCGATCCGAACCAGATCCGCGAGGTGCGTGGTCTGATCCGGCAGCTCAGCGCGACAAAGACCGTCCTGCTGTCGACGCACATCCTGCAGGAGGTCGAGGCGGTCGCCGATCACGTCATCATTATCAGCGAGGGCCGGATTGTCTTCGATGGCACGCCGTCGGAAATGGCTGGCGGCGAGGGTCTCGACGCTGCATTCTGGCGCCTGACCCGGCAGGCGAGTGACGGCACGGCCGTTCCGGCGGAGGCTGTCGGGGCTGCAGTACCCGAATCCCAGCCGGGGACGGGCGGCGCAGGGCCGCCGGGCCCGGACTCCGTCGAGACCGAGGTGCCGGGGCCCGAGGACGGAGGTGTTCAGTGAACCAGCAATGGCACGTCTCGCAGGCCGTGACGCGGCGCGAGCTGACGTCGTATTTCAGCAGCCCCACGGGCTACGTGTTCATCTCCCTGTTCGTCTTCCTCAGCGCGGTCGCAGCGTTCTGGCAGGAGGCGTTCTTTGCCAGCAATCTCGCGAATCTCGACACGCTGAACCTCTACTTTCCGTACCTGCTCATATTCCTCGTGCCGGCGCTGACCATGAGCGCCTGGGCGGAGGAGCGGCTGCACGGGACGGACGAGCTCCTCCTGACGCTGCCGGCGACGGACTTCGAGATCGTCATCGGCAAGTACGCCGCCTACCTGGGTGTCTACACCGTCGCGCTGGCGTTCTCGATCAGCCACGTGATCGTGCTGCTGCTGCTCGGAAGCCCGGATCTGGGCCTGCTGCTCGCCACATACGCGGGCTACTGGCTGATGGGGGCGGCCTTGGTGGCCGTAGGCATTCTCGCCTCGCAGTTCACGACCAACCTCACTGTCGCCTACATCGGCGGCGCCCTGCTGTGCGCCGTGCCGGTCTTCATCGAGCATGCCGGCAACGTCGTCGGGGGCGGGTTGCGGCGCTTGCTCGAGAGCCTCTCGTTCGTCGAGCAGTTCCGCGACTTCGCGGACGGGGTCGTGCCGCTCTCGGGAGTCCTGTATTTCTTAGGGTTCACCGCGGCGGTGATCTACATCAACGTATCCGTGCTCGGGCGCCGGCACTGGGCGACCGGCAAGGACGCTCCGCGCCTCGGACGTCACCACGCTGTCAGAGGGGTCGCGCTGCTGGTCGGGGTCGCCGGCGTCACTGTGCTGGTGGGGCGGCTTGGGGGACGGGTGGACACCACCGCGGAGCGGCTGCATTCGCTCTCGCCGGACACGCGGGAACTCATCAGCGGGCTGGACTCGGACCGCCCTGTCTTCATACAGGCCTACATCAGCCCGGAAGTGCCGCGGAGGTATGTCCAGACCCGCAGCAACATCATCTCGATGCTCCGCCAGTTCGACTCGCGGGGCGGTGGCCGCATCCACGCCAACATCATCGCCACCGAGAAGTTCACGCCGGAATCGCGCGAGGCGCGCGAGCGCTTCAATATCGCGCCGTTTGCGGTTCCCCCGATGTACCAGTCGCAGGGCAGTCCGGACGAGATCTTCATGGGGCTGGTCTTCAGCGCGGGCAGCGAGGAATTCGTCATCCCGTTCTTCGATGTCGGCCTGCCGGTGGAGTACGAGATCATGCGCTCCGTCCGCGTGGTGGCCCAGGCCGACCGAAAGCGGGTCGGGGTCCTGCGGACTGGCGTGAATCTATTCGGCGGATTCGACTTCCAAACGAGACAGCAGTCTCGGTCCTGGTCGATCGTCTCCGAGCTCGAGAAGCAGTACGAGGTCGTGCAGGTGCCGGCGGAGGCCGAATACCCGGAGGACCTGGACGTGCTGGTCGCAGTGCTCCCGAACACGCTCGAGCCAGACGGCCTGGAACGGCTGACGTCCTGGGTCCAGGCCGGCAATCCCACGCTCTTGGTCGTAGATCCGCTGCCGGCATTCAGCATCGAATCCTCGCCCCAGCAAATGCCTCCCAGCCCCTTCCAGCAGGGCCAGCCCCAGCGGGTGCCGACCGACACCAAGCCGCTGATGGACGCTCTCGGCATCGACTGGCAGACCGACCGGATCGCGTGGGACAAGTACAATCCCCACCCCACCTTCAGCAGCCTCCCCGAAGAGGTTGTCTTCCTCGGGCCCGGGAACGGCTACGACGGCACGTTCAACCCGGACGAGGCCGTAACGTCCGGGCTGCAGGAAGTCGTATACCTGTACGGGGGCGTTCTCAAGCCCGCCGAGGCCAGCGAGGCCGGAACGGTGTTTCAGCCGTTGCTGCAGACCGGCACGGACTCCGGCACGACGCTATGGTTCCGCTTGGTCCAGCAATCGATCTTCGGCACCCAGCTCGCGGCGAACCTGCCGCACGAGCCGGACGAGGACAGCCACGTGCTGGCCGCAAGGGTGTACTCGGAAGCAGAGGAGAACGCCATTCACGCAATCGTGATCGCCGACGCGGACATGATGGGCGAGCAGTTCTTCCAGCTTCGCCGGCAGGGGGTCGAGGACCTCAATTTCGATAACGTCACCTTCCTGCTGAACGCGGTTGACCGGCTAGCGGGGGACGACTCGTTCATCGACCTGCGCAAGCGCCGCCGCCGCCACCGGACGCTCGAGACGGTGGAGGCCAGGACACGCAGCTACGAGGAGGACCGGCTCGAGGAGACCCGTCGCGCCGAGCAGGAGGCGGAAGAGAAGCTCAAGACGGCGCAGGCCCGGCTGGACGCTGCCGTCCAGGAGCTGCAGGAGCGCAGCGACCTCGACGCGCAGACGAAGCGCATCATGATCTCGAACCAGGAGCGCATCGAGAACCGGCGGCTGTCGGTGGCGCGCAGCAACATCGAAGACGAGAAGGAGCGCCTGATCGAGGCCGCTCGCGGGGACATGGAGGGCGCAGTGCGTGCCATCCAGAACACGATCAAGCTGCTTGCCGTGGCCCTTTCGCCGGTCCCTGCGTTCGGTATGTTCCTGTTCGTGTCCGTGAAGCGCCGCAAGAAGGAGCAGATAGGCGTTGCCCAAGCGCGCCTGGTGGAGGATTCCGAGCGATGAGCGAAACGACTCGAACCCTGTACTTCGTCCTGGCCGCCGTCGTGGCCGCCGCGGCGGCCGTGGTGGTCGATCCGAGCAAGTCCAGGCCCGAGATCTTCGACGATGTCGGAGAGGTGTTCTTCGAGGGCTTCACGGATCCGCAGGCGCCTCGCTCGATCGAAGTGATCGATTACGACGAATCGACGGCGACGGCAACGCCGCTCAAGGTCGAGTTCCGGGACAACAAGTGGGTGATCCCGTCGCATCACGACTACCCTGCCGACGCCGAGGAGCGCCTCGCCACCACGGCAGGGGCGCTGATCGAGCTTCGCAAGGACCGGGTGGTGTCGGATCTCGCGCAGGATCACGCCGAGTACGCGGTGATCGACCCGCTGGACGAACAGGCCGCGTCCCTTGCCGGCAGGGGCAAGCGCGTGCGGATCCTCGACGCGGAATCGAGCGTGCTCGCGGATTTTATCGTGGGCGACGAGGTGGAAGGCAAGCGCGGGTACCGCTACCTGCGCGTTCCCGGGCAGAAGAGAACCTACGAGGTCAAGACCGAGGCGGATGTGTCGGCGCGATTCGAGGACTGGATCGAGACCGACCTGCTGAAAGTTTCCCCGTTCGACCTTCGGCGCGTGGAGATCAACCGATACACGATCAACGAGAGGCTCGGGCGGATCGAGAACCGCCAGAGGACCCTCCTGGTCAAGAACGACGGGGAGTGGCAGCTGGGTGGCAGCAAGCCGAACTCCGAGACGATGAGCGACTTGACGACTTCCCTCGACAATCTCCGGATCGTCGATGTCCAGCCGAAGCCTTCAGGCCTGACTGCGGACCTCCAGGCGGAGGAAGGCATCCGGCCCGTGCGGGAGAACTTCATGTCTCTGCAGGGCAAGGGATTCTTCCCCAATCCGTACACGGGCCAGATCCTGTCGAACGAGGGGGAGATCATTGTGGAATCGAAGGACGGCCTGCGGTACGTGCTGCGATTCGGCGAGATCGCGCCGGGCGGGTCGGGTGGCGAGGAGGGCGAGCGCCGCTACCTGATGATCAGCGTGGACTTCAGCGGCGACTTGGCCGAGAAGCACGAGGGGGACGCGGAGAAGGGCAGGGAACTGGCCGACGAGCTGCGGGCCCGATTCGCGGCCTGGTATTACGTCATCTCCGGAGCGGACTTCGCCAAGCTGCGACCCAGCGTCGCGAACTTGCGAAAGAGTTGATCGCTGCCTGGCGGCCCGGCCCGGTCACAGCTTCGCCCCGCACTTGTCGCAGTAAGCGGCATCCCTTGCATGGCCCTTGCGCGAGCACTTGCCGCATGCGGTCTGGGGCTCTTTCGGGACTGCGGGCCGTGCGAGTTCTGCCGACACGATCCCGGTCGGAACGGCGATGATGGCGTAGCCGAGGACCATCAGCATGAGAGCAAGCAGCTGTCCGAGTGGCGTGCGGGGGGCGATGTCACCGTAGCCGACTGTAGTCATGGTGACAACAGCCCAGTAGATGCTCGTCGGAATGCTCGTGAAGCCGGCGGCATCACCCTCGACCAGGTACATGACAGTCCCGAAGATGCTGGCTACTGCTAGGACGCCCGCGAGGAAGACGACGATCTTGGGACGGCTGGCAGACAGCGCCGTGAGCAGGGCGCGGGCCTCTCCCATGTGCCTGACGAGCTTGAGCACGCGGAACACGCGCAGCAATCGGATGCCGCGGACGACGGCTAGGGACTGCGACCCTGCTGCGAGCGCGCTCAGATAGGTTGGCAGGATCGCGAGCAGGTCGACGATCCCGAAGAAGCTGAGCGCGTAGGATCGAGCGTGGCCCACCGTCCACAGACGCAAGGCGTACTCGACGGTGAAGATGACGGTGATCGACCATTCCGCCGCCCGCAGCAACTTGCCGTGCGAAGCGTTGATCGAAGGCACGCTCTCGAGCATCACGGTCAGGACGCTGAGCAGGATCACGACCAGCAGGGCAACGTCGAAGGCCTTCGCGGCCGGCGTTCTGACGCCGAATATGATGTGGTGCAGCCGGCGCCTCAAGCCGCCGCCGCGAGGATGATCCGCGAGCGGGTGCATTCCCGATAGTCTACGTGACTGAATTGACGCTATTGCAGCTCGGAAGCAAGCCGCGCGGCACGACCGCCGCAGCGCGGGCGCGCCCGGCTGCGATGACTCAGGATAATGGGGACAGTCGAGGTTGAAACCCACGCTATGTCCAAGGAAGTTCTTCTCGTTGCCAACGGAGACCTGCGACTCTCCGCCAATCGGAAATGCTGGCCGGCCCAGCAGAACATGGAAGCCGGTCTGGCGGCTGCGATCGAAGGTGCGGGCGGCAGCGTCCGGAGAGCGCACGAGTACGACGCGACGAAGCAGCACGGATTCATAGACAGCCAGAAGCGTGGCCTCGAGGTGTTCCGCTCGATCGACCGGAAGGCCCCGCTTGTCGTTGCCGAGGCGGTCTGGCAATACTCCCAGCACATCCTTCCCGGCCTGATGAGCCACGAGGGCCCGATCCTGACCGTGGCGAACTGGAGCGGGGAGTGGCCCGGCTTGGTGGGAATGCTGAACCTCAACGGAAGTCTCACCAAGGCAGGGGTCGCCTACTCGACGCTCTGGAGCGAGGATTTCGGGGATGATTTCTTCCTGAGCAACCTTCGCAGCTGGATGGACGGGAACGAAATCCAGCACAAGCAGCCCCACGTCAGCCCTGCGCAGGACATGGTCCTTCCACACAGGGCCATGCTCGCGGGGCACGAGGCAGCGGACCAGCTCCTTTCCGACAAGGCGATCCTAGGAGTCTTTGACGAGGGTTGCATGGGCATGTACAACGCCATCATTCCGGACCATCTCCTGAATCCTGCAGGGGTCTTCAAGGAACGGCTCAGCCAGTCGGCGCTTTGGGCCGCGATGCAGCGGGTCGGGGAAGAGGAAGCCTCGGGTGTCAGGGGCTGGCTCGAGGCAAGGGGAATGCGTTTCCTCACCGGGCCCGACGAGGCGGCCGACCTGACGGATGCCCAGGTCCTGATGCAGTGCAGGATGTACATAGCCGCATTGCGGATCGCCGACGAGTTCGGCTGCGATGCGATCGGCATTCAATACCAGCAAGGGCTGAAGGACATCTGCCCGGCGTCCGATCTAGTCGAGGGCCTGTTGAATAACGTCGATCGCCCCCCGGCAATGAGCGAGGACGGGCGAGTTCTGTTCGAGGGCCGGGCGCTGCCGCACTTCAACGAAGTGGACGAATGCGCCGGACTGGACGCCCTCGTCACCAACCGGGTATGGAACCGGCTCGGATACGATCCTGAGACGACCCTCCACGACCTCCGCTACGGGGAGCCGTTTGATGTCCGGGGCAGTGAGGAGTTCGTCTGGGTCTTCGAGATATCCGGTTCCGTGCCTCCTCGGCACCTAATCGGAGAGTACTCAGGCGCAGTGAGCGAGCGGCAGCCGCCCATGTACTTCCCGCTCGGCGGAGGAACAATCAAGGGGGTGAGCAAGCCGGGAGAAGTCGTCTGGAGCCGCATCTTCATCGAGGACGGCCGGCTCAAGGCGGACACAGGGCTCGCCGAGGTTGTAGAGCTCCCGCAGGAAGAGACGGAGCGGCGCTGGCGCATCACGACCCCGCAATGGCCCATCATGCATGCAGTAACCCGCGGAATCAGCCGGGATCGAATGATGGGACGGCACAAGTCGAATCACATCCAAGTGGCCTACGCACCGGATCTCAGCAGCGCCAGGGTCGCATTGAGCGCCAAGGTCGCCGCTTTTCGTCGACTCGGTATCGAGGTCTTCGTTTGCGGGACAGGCCACGAGCTGGCCTGACCGGGCAGCGAGGACAATCCGATTCTCGGGAGGGACGAGAGGATTTCGCGCGAGCGGTGCCAGCCTGATTGGTCGATCTGGGCCCTAGCGTTGGAGCCGACGCGGCGCTTGGCGCCGGGCGCTCCATCTATCGGCAGCATGTGGGTCTTGATGGCCGCTGGAATGTGCCTAGTGCGCATTGCGTTCCACTTTGAACTGCTTTCGGGACGCCATGGCGTGGGACCTCCCTCCGGGCTGCGTGACGGATGGCTTCCCGTTTCTGTTATTTTCCGGGATTCCGAGCCCGGATACCTTGACGTGTCTTGGGCTGCACCCGGGCAGCTACCGGTTCACGCAGCGCTACTTGAGCCGCCGCTCGTGCGGCCACGACCGGACCGAGTCCGCCAAAGCACGTCCTGGCCAAGACACGAAGTCACGCGTCGGCCTCGCCGTTTGGCCGGTGCCGGCTCTCCGGATACTACAATGGCCCCGAGGGAGATGGTGCCGTCCGCCCGGGGTGCATGACATGACAATCGCCCGCGCCCTGCTGATTCTGATGGCGGCTGCGCTTATCCGGCCGCCGGCGGTGCCGGCTGCGACGCAATCGCAAACCAGTCCCGAGAGCCGCGTCGCTTCCTGGGTGCTGTCCAACGGCGGCAAGCTGTCGCTTCATGGAATCGCTGGTGAGTTTCGACACGCCGCCGACCTGCCTGCCGAAGGGTTCGAGATCAGGGAGATCATCCTGACGGGGACCCTGGTCCACCCGCGCGACCTCGAGAGGCTTGCTCCGCTCGCGAATCTCAGGAGCCTGACGCTGCCGGGCACGATGTGGAATCCGGTCTGCTGCGGCAAGCTTGGCAATGTCGATGACAGCGAGCTGCTGGAGAGCATTGCCGGGTTGAAGTCGCTGGAGTCACTGCACCTGAGCCACCACTTCATGAGCGTCTTCAAGGGGATCCGGATCTTCGACCACGGCATCGAGAAGATCAAGTCGCTGAGCAACCTGCGGTCACTGCAACTGAAATCGACCCGCATCACCGGAGTGCATCTGGATGCCTTCAAGCACCTCGAGCGACTGGATGCCACGCAGACAGACGTGAATGACGAGGGGCTTCGCCGGATCGCCAGCCTGGCCGGGCTGCGAACGTTGCGGCTGCGCAGCACCTACGTCACGGACGCAGGCCTGGCTGCGATCTCCGGGCTGTCCGGGCTGGTCGAGCTGGACCTCGCCGATCTCGAGCTGACCGACGCCGGCATTGCCCATCTGGCAAGGCTGGAGAACCTTCGCGTCCTCAACCTCCGCAGCGCCGCGGTCACGGATTCCGGGCTGGCCCATCTGGCAGGCATGGAGCAGCTTGCGGATCTGAACCTTTACCGGACGCGAGTCACGAACGCCGGCGTGCCGGCGCTTGCGGATCTGCCGTCGCTTCGCAGCGTGGACCTGCGCTACAGCCGTGTGACCTCGTCCGGAGTCGGGGCACTGAAGGCTGCGGTCCCTGGGATCACGATCGCCTACGTGGACACGGAGCCGGCAGTCTCGGGCGGCACGGTAACCGAACCGCCGGCCGAGGGGGTAGGGGCGCTGGCCGACTGGGCCGAGGCAGCCGGCGGGAAGGCCACGCTCAGGCGGGACGGCACCGTGGCCCTGTCCCTGCGCGCTGTGCAAGTCGGCGACCGGGATCTTGCGGCACTGAGGCATTTCCCTTCCATCACGGACCTTGACCTCTCTGCGACCGACGTCAGCGACCTAGGGGTGGTCGCATTGGATTCGCTTCCGAGCCTGCGCAGGCTCGATCTGGCCAGCACGCGAGTCACCGATGCCGGCATGCCGGCAATCGGCGCGCTCGAATCCCTCGAGGAGCTGGTGCTGGACCAGACACTGCTGGAAGGGCCGGGACTCGCGCATCTAGCCGGCTTGCAGCGGCTCAAGGCATTGTCGCTGAAGGGGGTCCCTGCCGGCGACGACGACCTGGCGCCGCTGGCGGAGCTGGACGGGCTCCGCGTGCTCGATCTCGACTACATGCCGATAGGCGACGGGGGGGCGAATGCGATCGCAGGTCTGACCGGTCTGTTGGAACTCGGCCTAACCGGCACCAGACTGACCGATGCCGGTCTCGCCGCACTGGCTCCGCTCACGGGCTTGCGCCGCCTCTCCGCGGCGTTCACCGACCTGACCGACGAAGGCATGAAGGGACTGTCCGCCTTCCGGGAACTGGCAGACTTGGACCTGGCGAACACCCGCGTGACGGACAAGGGCATCGCATCCCTCGAAGGGCTGGAATCGCTCCGAAGGCTGAACCTGGACTACACCAAGGTCTCGGCGAAGGGCCTGGCGATGCTGGAACCCAACGACCGGCTGTCGTACCTGAGCCTCGACAACACTGATGTAGACGACAGCGCGATCGCGGCGTTGCAGGGTTTCGGAGACATTCGGTCGCTCAACCTCTATCACACGCTCGTGACAGAGGATGGCGTGGCATCGCTCCAGTCCGCGCTGCCGGATTGCGAGATCGCATGGGACCGGGACTCGGCCCAGCCCACGCGGCGAAGGTAGGTCGCGGATGGCCCGGGGCTCGCGGCGAGGATTCCTGCTCGGGTGCGCGTTACTCGTCCCGGCCGTTCCTTCCGGTGCCGGCCCGCAGGAAACCGAGGCCTGGGTACACGGATTCGGCGGGACCGTGGCTCGCGGCCCGGACGGGGAAATCCGCGGGATCGACCTGAGCCGCAGCTGGATCGGCGACATCGATCTCGGCCGCCTCGCCGGCATTGCCACGCTCGAGCGTCTGGCGCTGGCACAGACTCACGTGACCGACCGAGCGCTGGACGTGGTGGGAACGCTGCCGGCCCTGCGGGATCTCGACTTGTTCTTCTGCGAGCATGTGACGGATTCAGGAGCCTCCACTCTTCGGCAGGCTTCGAGGCTGGAGCGCCTCAATGTGCGCGGGACGAAGATCAGCGATTCGGGCGTGAAGTTCCTTACCGAGCTCCAGCACCTGCGCTCGCTGGATCTTGGCATCACCGAGGTCAGTGATGCCACCATCGAATTGCTGGAAGCCTTGCCTGAGCTCGAGCACCTTGCGATCGGCGGGAACCGGGTCGGGGAGGTCGGCATTTCCAGCCTGCGCTCTCTGAAGCGGCTCAAGCACCTCGACCTGAGCGGAGCCCAGGAGACTGACAGCGGCATCTGGGCGGTCACGGTCACGGACCTGAATCTGGACGAGATCGCGGATCTTGCCGGGCTGGAGAGCCTGAATCTGGCCTCGCCCAGCAAGGAGTATGTGGATGCTGTCAGTAGCGGAGTGCCGCGGCTGCGCGGCGCGATTCGCGTCACGGACTTCGGCGCCGCCCAGTTGGCGAGGCTTGCCAACCTGCGACGGATCAACCTTACAAGGTCAAGCCTCACGGCGGCAGGGATCCGCAGCTTGCGGCCGCTGAGGCACCTCGAGGACTTGGATCTGTCTCACACCAAGGGAATTGACGACGCCGCAGGTCCACCCTTGGGCGAGTTACAGGCTCTGCGGGCCTTGAACGTGTCCTACACGCGCTTTGGAGATGAGGGCCTGGCTGCGCTTGCCGATCATCCGACCCTGCGACGAGTCGTCGCGGCCGGGGCTCGACTGTCCGCGGAAGGTATCTCCGCATTCCTTGCAGCACGTCCCGGCAGAGACGTCATTCACTGACCCGACGACTGTCGGGTAGCCTACGCCGTGGCCTCGGGAACGGTGCCGTACGAAGTCGGGAACTGCTTCAACGGCGCCCCTACCTCTCTAGCAACGGTCCGATAGAGGTCTCCGAACGTTCCGGTCACTCGCGAGTGGTGACCGGGACGGAGCCGTCCAACATGGCCGGCCAGGATCACAGCACCGCCGCTGTTCTTGTGAACATTGGCCTCGGCATGCTCGTGAACGTACAGCAGGGCACAGTTGTCCAGCAGCGAGCCTGCGCCCTCGGGCGTGCTCTTCAGCTTCGCGACCAAGTACGCGAACTCCTCGACGTGCCACCGGCAGATGTCACGCATTACTTCCTGCTGGCGCTTCCTGTGCGCCCCGCCCAGGTGCGAGTACTCGTGATGCCTGGCGAACGAGAGTCCGAGCCATGGGAACCTCGTGAGGCCCTGGCACTTGGTAAGCATGTACGAAGCGACCCGCGTCTGGCCCGACGCGAAGGCGTGGACCAGAAGATCGCTCTGCACCTTGGCGATCCGCGGGTAGTCCCGGGGGTCCCCGCCCGCCTCCGGCGCCTCCACGTTCCGCGCGTACTCCGCCGGGAACCCGGCGATGGCGCGTTCGATGTCGAAGATCGAAGTCAGGTACTCGTCGACTCTCCGGGAGTCCTCGCCGCCTAGGCGGGCCTGCAGTCGTCCCGCTTGCGTGCGCACGGCATCCAAGACGCTTCGCTTGCGGTCCACCCAGCCCTCGTCAAGCTGCCCGAACAAGCGGTCGAACAGCTTCTGCGGAATCACCTCTGGCGGCAGCGCCCGGTTCTTCGCGCCCCAGCTCATGTTCCGCTGCATGCTCGTGCCGAAGGACTCCTGGCAAACACCGATCTGCAGCGAGGGGAATCGCGAGTTGCCGCCGATCTCGTTCGCGACGGCTTGATCGATGGAAGGCCCCCCGGCCCCCGTGCCGGTGTACTTCTCTCCGGACACCAGCGCGCTCATAGAGCGCTGGTGGCCGTTGCCCACGCCGCTGGTCTGGCCGTTCGGGTTGTCGAGTCCGGACAGGATCTGGACATCGTTCCGGAGCCGCGCCAGGGGCGACAGGCAGGGCGTCAGCGTGTAGTCGGCGCCTTCGTCGCGCGGGATCCAGTAGCGTTCCGGGATGCCGTTGCCGTTGAACCAGAAGACGAACCGCTTCTCCGGCACGGGCGCGCCGCCCTCCGAGCGCGCGGCGTAAGCCGTGCCTGCGGAATTGAACATGCAGGCCAGCGGCGGCAGTCCGATTCGAACGATGGACCCGCCGAGGCCGATTCCCGCCAGGAATGCGCGTCGGTCGATGGGTTGGCTTGCCACAGGTCAGATCTCCCGGCTTGTGCGGAGAAACTCCGGCGATACGACGAGTCCGAGAACGAGTTCCCGGAACAGGAATCCGGATCGCTGGAACCGATTATAGGCGCGATCGATCAGATCCGCATCCGCACTCGTCTCGTGACGGCCGAAGACATAGCGGAACAGCTGCTTTGCGACGCACTTCTGGCAGGCTGGGGCGTCGGCCAGCACCAAGCCGGCCTCCCGCGGGGAATCGAACTGGGAATCGGCGATCCCCGCTATGAAGCCCGAGGGGTCGATGGCAAGTTGATGCGTCTCCCGCTCCATTCCCTGCTGCTCCTGTTGCGGCGTGGGGTCGACGCGTACCGGCTCGGTCTCCCGATAGGCGCCAATGGTGTCGAAATGCTCGAAGCCGAAACCGATCGGGTCAACCAGCCTGTGGCACGATGCGCACGCTTCCTGCGAGGCGTGAAGTGTCGTCATGGTCTCCCGGACTGTCATCGGCTTGGCACCGAGTTTCAGAGGGGGCAGGGAGGCGTCCACGCCCGGGGGAGGAGGGGGGATCGTCTGGCACAGGAAGTGCTCGCGGATGAACAGGCCCCTCTCGGTGGGCGAGGTACTGACAGGCTTGCCGGTCTGCGCGAGGAACGTGCCGTGCCCGAGAATGCCCCCGCGCAACGAGCCTTCGGGGTAGCTCGTCTTCACGAACGGTGCCCGCGGGTCAGGCATCGCGTAGACGGCTGTCAGGAAATCGTCCACGAAGGTGTAGTCGGCCGAGAAGAGGTCCCGGAAGTCGAGATCGTTCCAGGCGAGATGGCGGAACAGGCTCAGGGATTCCTCGGTCATGCTCTCGGCGACCTCGCGGCTGTAGTTCCGGAACAGGTTCCGGTCCTTGACAGAGTCCAGCAGGCGGTCGAAGCGCATCCATTGCGCGAAGAACCTGTCCATCGCCTCGCGACTCGCAGGACGGTCGAGCATTCTCCTTGCCGCTCGCTCCAGTGACTCGACTCCGGCTAGGCGCCCGGCGGCTGCAAGCGCGAAGAGCTCGCGATCCGGCAGCGTGTCCCAGAGCGCGTACGAGAGCCGGGATGCGATCGCGAACTGACCGTATCGGCTCTCCGGGCCATCGGGCGCAATGAAGAGGAAGTCGGGGGACTGCAGCATCGCCTCGACCACTGTGGCGGCGCCCGCTAGGAAGCTTCCCTCCCTGCCAGCCCACTCGATCAGGAGTTCGGCGAGCGAGGCTGCCTCCGGCCCGTCCAAGGGGCGACGGTAGGCCCGCATTCCGAAATCCCGGACGAACATCTCCGCGCATCCGCGATCTGCCGGCCCGGTTGGCTGGCACGGAAGCAGTCCGTTCTCGTCGCCGTAACGAAACGCGTTGCGGGCCAGCTTCTCGGCTGCGAGGCTGTAGGCCTCCGCCAGTGAGGCCGAGATGGTCTGGGCGGAGGCTTGATTCGTATAGCCGTTAACAAAGTCCTCGGGCGGAAAGTTCCTGGACGGCTTGGTTCTGTCCCCGAGCAGGTCACGCACCGTGTTGTCGTACTGCGCGTGGGTCAGCCTGCGGATTGGTTCCGGGGCGCTCGCTTCGCCCACTCCGGCTCCCACCGCCTCGGACTCGTCCAGTGCCGCGAGGTGAGCGGCCCACTCTGCCAGTAATCGCTCGTCCTCGCTTCCAACGGCGATCAGAGGCCCGCCCGTATGCGGGACGCGGTTGGTGGGCTTGACGAGGAGCGGCGAGCTGTTGAGGTCGTTCCGGTCGACAAGCCGAAACAGGCTGAGCCCGAACTGTTGAACGACTTCTGGTGATGACCCGCTCTCGGGGAAGTGAAGGCGGGTCTCGGATGCCACGCCTGAGGAGTTGTGGCACGCCCGGCAGTTGTGCGACTCCAGGCGAGGGTACAGCTCCCCGGCGAAATCGGGGGAGCTGGCCGCACGCGCTGGCGCGGGACCGACCCCGGACAGCAGCAGTGCAGCCAAGCCAAGGCTGCTGACGGGCGCTGCCGATTTCAGGCTCGCTCGAAGCGGAGTCCGTGCAACACCCTGGGCTCGCGGCAACGCCCTGGCAGCGTTCACCGCCCGCGTCCGGAGAGCACCGCCGGCTAGCCCGGGCGTCGGGCCAAACGTCCTCGAGACACCGAGCACGCGCGCCATGTGCCGATTCTACAACGCGGTAGCCCGCGTTGCTTCCGGCGCAATCGCACCTGGGGGCCGGGACGGCTGGCTGGTCTGGAACGCCGTGCCTGCTTTGAATCGAGCCAGGACCGTTAGGCCCTGCGGTGCGTTGGATCAGGGCAGGGCAAATCGTCGCGGGAGGTTCCGAGCAGGGTGCCGTGACCGTTCGCTCGGCGGTCTGAATAGGTGGCTGTTACGCTCGCCTCCTGTCCGTGCGGGGCTAGAATCGGGAGGCTATGAGAGCAGTTCGGAATCTCGTCCTGCCATTGGGGATGGCCGCGATCCTGCAGGGACAGTTCTACCAGCCGGAAACGGAGCCGTCGAGGGACTGGCTGCCGGTGCCGATGACGTTTCCGAGCAAGATCACTGCCGACCGGCTCGAGAATGCCGAACGGCCAGCGATCGCGAGGGGCGCGGACGGTTCCGTCTGGATCGCCTGGTCCTCCTGCCGGCCTCAGACCGATGCCTGGCCGATCGACGATCCCGGCATCGACGCGTGGAACTGGCCGGATGACGGCGAGGACTCCATCTTCGTGCGGCGCTTCGATGGGGAGAACTGGAGCGACGAGCAAACCGTGAGCGAAGTTCCCGGCGTCAACCATCGGCCGGCCGTGGTGGCTCTGAGCAGCGGGGTTCGGGTTTTCTGGACGGCTCGGCGCGATGGCCGCTGGGCCGCCTACGAGCGGACACACGACGGTCGGTCATGGTCCCCGGAGCGAATGCTTCCGGGCAGCCAGGGCGCACTGGAGATTCGGGCCGCGCCGCTGGCCGGGGGGAGAGCACTGGCTGTCGTACGCAAGCTGGCACCGCCCCGGATCGAACTGCAGGCATTCGAGCTGGACGGCAGCTCCTGGGGTGAGCCCGCGCTATTGGATGAAGGCGTCGGCCGCTGCTTCCGCCCGCATATCCTCGCACTGCCGGAGGGCGATTGGAGCGTGGCGTGGGACGAGGAGCGGGACGGGAACTACGACGTATTCGCACGGAGCACGGACGGACCGGTCGAGAGACTGACCACTTCGGACCTCTGGGACACGGCCCCGACCCAGGCCCGGGACGGCGACGGCCGGACATGGATCGCTTGGGAGCGTCGCGAGACTGTTGGCGGGCGGTTTTCCTACCGCGGCCGGAGCATCTTCGCGAAAGTGTCCGGCGATGGCGGCTGGACTTGGGCTCCGTCCCCGTTCGAGATGTCTGCGGACCCGGGACGGCTCACCAGACACTCTTCGTACTGGGCGGCGCATGCCATGAGCGAGGAGCGCTATCCGCAGCTGCTGTCTCGCACGAACGGGGACCTTTGGCTGTTCTGGCTTGGCGGGGGGCGGATGTCCAGCGTGTCGTTCTCCGGCCGGGTGCTGCGCGGAGGAGAATGGTCCCCTCCGAGGCTGCTGTTTCACGATCCGAATCCATACACGGCATTTCAGCTGCCGTCGGTTCGAAGCGGCGTGGACTTGGCCTCCAGTGGCCGCGGGCCGTATCAGGTTCCGCTGGCAAACCAGCTCGTCACGGCCGTCGACGACCCCGACGGCTGGCTGTGGATGGCCTATCAGGTGCCCAGGCGGCGCCACATCGCGGATAGGCTATGGGCGTTCGACATCACGCAGCGGCCTGGAGGCTACGGTGCAGATGTCTATTCCCACCGGATCGATCTCGACGAGCGGCGGATGCGCTTCCCGGAGGTCGTGGACGACCAAGAGCCGATTCCGGCCCTGGAGCCCCGGGCCTACCGGAGGGACAAGCCCCGAAGCCTCGTGGTCGGGGACACGGAGTACCGGCTTGTGTGGGGCGACCTGCACGGGCACACCGAGAACGACGGGATCGGAACGTTCGACATGTACTACGCTCACGGGCTCTTCGTGACGGGCATGGATTTCGTCGCTTCTGCCAATCACGACTTCACCCCCGACTTCCTCACCCAGTCCGAGTGGGCCGAAGTGCAAGCCCTGGCCGGAGTGTACGAGGATGCTGCCGACCGCGTGGCGTTCAGCGGCTGGGAGTGGACGACGGAGTCCCAGGACGAACGGGGCGGGCACCGCGCCATGTACTTCCTGGATGACGACGCACCGATATTCCGTTCCACGACGGTGACGTCGAACACTGTCTACAAGCTGTTCAACCTGATCCGTCCGTGGAACGTCATCCTGCAGCCGCACCACAATAACTGGACAGGGTACGATCCGGACCTGCAGCCGATCTTCGAGATCACGTCCGCCTGGCGCCAGGCTCGCGAGGAGGCTGTCGAGTTCAAGCAGCAGGGCCCGGTAACGGCTGTATGGGAGGCTCTGGAGCGGGGCTACCGGATCGGCTTCGTCGGTTCCGGGGATTCCCATTGGATGGGAACAGGCGAGGACAACGGCATCACTGGTGCCTACGTCAAGGAATTTACGAGGGATGGCGTCTTCGAGGCAATCCGGGCTCGCCGCGTCTTCGCCTCGACTGGAGCACGTTTCATGATCGATTTCCGGGTCAACGGGGCATTCATGGGAGAGTCGGTCGAGGTCAGCCGCGGTGACCACTTGCGTATGCGTGTGCGGCTGGAGGGGGAGCAATCGCCCGAGATGATCGAGATCGTCAAGGATCACAGGGTCATCCATGCAACCAAGGGGACCGGGAAATCGACGGAGTTCGAGTTCCTCGATCAGTCCGGGCCTCGATCGGACGGAAGGGCCAGCTATGCCTATCTCAGGGTCCGGCAGGCCGGCGACCAATACGCGTGGGTGAGTCCGGTCTGGGTCGACTGGCAATAGGGCTGGCCGACCCGGCTTGCCAGTACAGGGGCTTGCACGCCTTGGTGACCGGCTCCATCGCGGTCGCCCGGCGCTGGTCCGGCCGGATGCAGGCGGGCTGACAGTTCCCTCAAGCGAAGTGCGGCGACGGAGAGCCAATTCGCCGGGGCAGCATACCGCGCCGGTTAGAGCCTTGGCGCCCTACGAGCCCCATTTGCCGAAGGTGTTCACCGTGCTGTCGAGAGCAGTGGCCTCAGTGCGATTTCCTGCCCACGACGACCGCCATCGGCCCGTCCTGCCAAGGACAGCTGGCGGCGAAGCCCGCTGCCTCGACCGCCGTGAGCTCCTCTTCCAGCGGGAAATACGTGTCCTCGTCTGCCCACCGCTCCAGATGCTCGTAGGCCTCGGTCTCGCCGATCTGCTGTGCCATCATGTGCTCGACCCAAGACCGGTAGGCTGACTCTCGCGCGACTGGCTCCGCCGGCACCGTCGCATCCGCGTTGACGAACGCACCGCCCGGTTCCAGAGCCTCGTAGGCCCTGCGGTACACAGCTCGCTTCAAGTCCATCGTCGGTATGTGGTGCAGCGCCAGAGAGGCCGAAATCCCCTGGCACAGGGGCAGCGGCTCTAGGAAGAAAGCCTCCCTGAACCGCACTCGACCAGTGAATCCCGAGAGTCGGGCTCTGGCCTGAACGAGCATCTCAGCATCGATGTCGATCAATTCCATGACGACTGCCTCGTCGGCAGACAGCACGGCCTCGGATAGCGCTCCCGTGCCCGCGCCAAGGTCGAGCACCAGGCTGGGGCGGCCGCAGACCAATTCGCGGGCCGCTACGTCGAGCATCGCCTCGTATCCGGGTATGAAGCGGCGGATTGTCTTGTCGTACGACCGGATCTCGATGCCGAGGTGACTGCGAACGGAATGCCCCATCAAAGCCGGACTCCGATTGATCGCAGCGATTGGCGCATCCAGCCTTCTCTCGAGGTCTGTTTACCACAATAGTGGAGAGTGAACCAGGTGAGTCGGCTCGGCCGGAGCGACCACATGATGCCGGACTCATGGCACGGCACGGAGGAGCCGTGCTTCCTGATCGTGCCTGCTGCCCTACCGTCAACGCCGGACGGGCTGGAAGCCGAGCCTGTCACCGGAAAGCTGCCGCGGGTCCGCAGCTGCGGGAATCGTGCTCACGACGCGCTGCCGCGACAGACGGGACTGCGACAACCCATTGGACGCCCGCCCGGAAGCTCCTGACCGGTAGCAGTGTGTCGAGCGGACCCAACAGGGGAACCTACCGGCCTTCGCTAGATGGTGGAACCAGTCCGTTGAATCGCAGATGCACGGCCATCTGTGCGTACTCGTGCTCGATGTGGATCGTGTTTCGGTAGAGCATCCCGAGACGGGAGCTCTGTCCGCGCCTGCCACGGATCATGTCCGTTGCGTTGCTGTCATCGGTTGCGCCGTAGGCCTTGTCACACTCGGCCATCGCTGCGGCAATGGCCGCAACGAGTTCGGCCTTGGACGAGCTGCCATTCACTCCGGCGCGCTTCCTCTCCCCGCTCAGGCCCGAGCACGATCCCATCGCGGCGTTCGCCGTGTGGGCCACCAGGTCACCGAAGCTCTGGCTCTCGGGTGCCGGCTTGAAGCCGTAGTGTTCCTCGGGCATCTTGTCGGCCGCGGCAATGATGAGGTTCTTCGTCCGGTTCCAAGCGCGCTGGGCTTCCCCGCTCAGGGGATTGTCCTGGGCCATCAACGGACAGGCGACTGCAACGGCCGCGAGGACTGACGGGAATGTCTTCATTGTTTGCTCCTTCCGGCTCCCCGATCGAGAAGCCGCATTCCGTGATCGGGCCGATTTTGGCCCCGAACAGACCACAAGATACTGTAGGCGGGACACTCCGGTCAACGGCAGCGTCCCACGGGAGACCCTGAACCGGGAACACAGGGGTGAACCGCAAACCGGCTTTTCGGGCGGGGGCTGGAGACACCCCCTCATGCGCTGCAGGCCAGACACTCCCAATAAGGGTGCCTTGACGCGCTGGGCCGAAGGCCGAGTCCCGTCGGAGCCTGGCGATTACGGCCCTTGCGCGGGCGACCCAGGCTCTCCTACGCTGGGTCGCGGAATCAACCGATGCTGAATCGGCGACAAATCCTTGCGGGCCTGTCAGGGGCGATGCTCGCGAGTGCGCAGGAGCCATTCGCGGCTGCCGAACCCGTGCCACACGGCGACATCAATGCCCGAGAGGGGCCCGTCTGGCATCCCCGCGGCGTGCTGTATTTCACCGGCGGAGGCGACATCACCCAGCGTGACGAAGCGGGGGCGGTCAGCGTCTTCCGGGAGAATGCCGGGGCGAATGGACTCCTCATCGACCGCCAGGGCCGCCTGACAGTATGCGAGTCTCGGGCGCGACGCGTCACCAGGACAGAGGTGGATGGAAGCATCACCGTGCTGGCGGAGAGTTTCGAGGGGAAGCGGTTCAACTCCCCAAACGACCTCACGATCGATTCCAGCGGCCGGATCTACTTCAGCGATCCACGTTACGGATCCAGGGACGGCATGGAGATACGCGATAGTACCGGCAGGACCGTGGAGGGTGTCTACCGAATTGATGCTCCCGGGCGGGTTGCGCGAGTCATTACCCATGAAGTGGATCGGCCCAACGGGCTGCTAGTCTCGCCGGGAGACCAATACCTGTACGTGGCGGACAACAACAACAGCACCGTGGGCGGAGCCCGGAAGCTGTGGCAGTTTCCGCTGCGCGGAGACGGCTCGATCGATCCGGCGGGCCGGACACTGGTCTTCGACTGGCGCGACGGTCGCGGCCCGGATGGACTTGAAATGGACCGCGATGGAAGGCTCTTCGTGGCTGGCGGTCGGAACGTTGCAAGACCTCCCTACGAGGCTGCTGATCGATACCGAGGGGGCGTCTACGTGCTTTCGCCCGGCGGGGATCTCTTGGGTTTCGTAGGGATCCCGACGGATGAGGTGACCAACTGCGCTTTCGGTGGCGCGGACTGGAAGACGCTATTCATCACGGCCGGAGGGGAGCTTTGGAGCATTCCCGCGCGATCCCCCGGCTGGGTGCCCTACCCGGCAGGAATGGGATAGCGGGTCACCGGGCCCCGGACGATCCGGCCCATTGCGCTGGCGAAATCCGGGGCGAGCGGCGATCGGGGCGAGCGGCCCATGGCAACCATCCGGACCGGGTCCAGCCGACACTCTGCCCGGACTGTCATCGAAGGCTCCCCAGCAGCTCGGATGCGGCGTCAATCAGCTTGGTTGCCGTGCCTGGGTTGTATGGCGATCGCTCGACCTCGTATCCGCCGTAGGCGTACTCTTCGTCGGTGGGAACGTAGTCTCCGCCGATTCCGTCCGAGTAGGCGCAGAACATCGTGAATCCGAATGGGGATGCGGCCTTGACGGCTTTTCCTATCTCCGCGAACGGCTCGCCCGGCATCGCCACGAGCGCGAGCTCGCCGATCCGAAGCGCCTGCACTTCGATCTGCAGCGGGGACGGATCGGCAGGCCGCGTCCACTGGGCCAGAAGGTCCGCGAATCGACGGACCCGCGCTCCGGCCTGATGTCGCTGTGTCGGGCTGGCGTTGTGTGGGAGGCGCTCCAGCTGGCCCTCCGCCCTTCGCAACCTCGCGCGCATTCCCGCGACCTCGTCCTCCGAGTAGGTTCGGCGCGGCACGTCGACAACACGCGAGGCGAAGCGCAGCGTGGCATCCCGCGGACCCTGGACCCGCCAGTGCTGCTTGGCCTGGAAGGCGGTGGACTCGACGAAGCCTTCGAACTTCGGTACCCTCCGCACCGTCTCGATCTGCATGGCGATCGCCGCGACTTGGTGACCGAGGGTGCGGCCGAGCCGATGCGCGACCGCAAGGTCTCCCGAGAAGCCCTCGATCGGCCCTTGGTTGCCTGCTGCCCCTTGGAAGAAGAGAGCCAGCGCTCCGGGGAACGCCTGCTCGACGGTGGAGCGTGTCATGCCAACCCAGTCCGGGGAGATGACTTTGTTCTCGTAGGCAAGGACCGTGCCGTGGCACTGGAAGTTGGCCACCACAGCCATCGGCTGGCCCTGCGCGTCATCGATCCGGAAGACGACCAGCTCGGGATCCACGAAACCGTCCGGATTGCGGCCGACAGCGGGCGGACTGTCGCCGCTGGCGCGGACCCTGCGGTTGATGTTGATGGTCCCGAGTCCCCTGCCGCCGTGCATGTGCGCGGGTTCCAGCCTTCCGTTGGCTTCGGCGACCAGTCCCGCAACCTTGTCAATGAGCCCGAGGCGGTAGCGCTCGGCCATGTCGACTAGCGGAGCGAGGTCGAGGCCCGGCGGACCCTTTGCCGGACTGACCATGACGCCGGCGTGCGTGTGGGTGGCGCCGATGCGGATGTGCGCTTCCGGGATTCCGGTTCTCTTCGCCGCCTCGGCGATGGCCGGCTCCAGGCCCGCGACCAGGATGCGGTCTACATCGACCATTGCGAATCGCTGATTGCCGTCGGACAGGACCAATGCGGTAGCCTTCATGCCCGCCGGGTCGATGCCTACGGCTCGGACATGCGTCTGCGATCCCCAGTTCATCTGTGCCACGCCGACGGGCGGGGTGATGTCCGCCCGAGCCACCCCTGCGTGAAGCCCTGACGGTGCTGAGTCGTTCGGGCCGTGCTCGACGATGTCTGCGGCCAGTGCGGCTGCAAGGGCTGATGCGAGCAGTACGGATCGGGCTGCCAGAAGGAAGCCTCCCCGCCTGCCCGGCGTGGCAGTCGCCGCATCTGCACGGGTCGCGATTCCGAGCGTCTGCGGGAAGCGGGCCCTGGGATGGCTACGATTCTGCGGCATGCTGAAGCGCCCTGAGGTACCCGATTGCGAAGGCCCAGCCCATTTGCGAGCCGACGGTGTCGTCCGTGAACTCCGGCGTGTGGTCGGGAATCACCAGATACCGGTAGCTGACCTCTCTGAAGGCCTTCATGCACGCAAGCATGTCGCAGTCACCGGCATGGTGGGGAACCTCGAGGTACTTGTAATACGGCACCTCCACACGGACGTTGCGGAAATGCACGTGATTGATCCGGTCGCGGGAACCGAAGTAGCGGATCGCCTCTGCTGCATCCTCTCCCATCTCCGTTGTCACGCCCGTATCGAGCGTTATGCCGTTCGACGGGCTGTCGAGGAGCTGGATCAGTTCTTTCTGGTCAGCCAAGGTACGCATCGGCTGCGCCACGCCACGATAGACGGGAATCGGCGGGTCGTTGGGATGCATTGCGAGCCGCACTCCCGCGTTCTCAGCTACGGGGATGACCGCTCGAAGGAAGCCGTCAAGCCGCTCCCACAGCTGTTCCCTCGTGTGAGTGCCGACATTCTCGAGCGGTGGCAGGCTGCGAGTCCGCGCCTCGTCGTAATCGCGAAGACCCATGCCCGCGGTTCCCTCCGCACGCCCGTAGCCCTCGGAGCCTCGAAGAGCGATGAAGTTGTACTCGATGACGGGTATGCCTAGCTCCCCGGCGATCCGGATGTTGGTCTTGACCGCTTCGATCTCGGTGGCGGCGTCGGGCCGCCCGTGGATTACCCGATGGGCCCTGCCTAGGTGAATCATCATCGGGATCAGGCCCTTGTCCTCGATGCGGCCCTTTATCCGTCGCAACAACTCGCGGTCCCACGGTTGAATTGGGGTGTCATTGCGAGGTCCAGTGTCGGTCGCCGGCACTAGGCCCCGTCGTCGTTGCGTGACCGAGTACGAGGTCGGCATCGTGACATGACGGACGCCCAGCATGCGGAAGAAATCGAGCGTCTCGTCGGACAGGTCCCGCAGGCCCTTGCCCACCTTGATCTGAGGCTCCTGCGCTCCGGCCGACTTGGCGATCGCGGTGACCGCCGCCAGCACCGCAGCATCACGGAGAAGGTCCCTGCGCCGCTGGGTCATGCGTTCACCGCTTGCACCAGACCACGGATGTAGCCGTGCGAGAACGAGCGCCCGATCTTGCGGCCCGGCAGGTCCCCGGGAATGTCTGGACTATGGTCCGAAACGATTGCGTGTCGGTAGCCGACTTCCTTGTAAGCGCGCATTGCGGCCAGCATGTCGACATCCCCTTCGTCAATGAAGGTCTCTTCGTACTGCGGCACGCTTCCGCGGACTGCCCGGAAATGGACGTGATGGATTCGGCCCCGCCCGCCAATGCGTCGGATAGCGTCGATCACGTCAACGCCCATCTCGGTCACTGTCCCCTGGCAGAATGTGAAGCCGTTCGAGGGGCTCGGTACGGCATCCAGGAAGGACAGGATCTCTTCCGTGTTGGTCAGGATCCGGCTCACCCCCCGCATCGCCTTGACGGGCGGGTCCTTCGGATGCAGGGACATCTTAACTCCCGCCTCTTCGGCCGAGCCCATCACGCCGTCGGTGAAATAAGTCATTCTGTCCCAGAGCTCTTGCCTAGAAATGCTGCCGTACTCTTCAAAGGGAGGCGCGTCTCGCACCCGATCGAAATCGAAGGCCTTGTACGTCGCCCCTCCCCGGCCCGGCTTGGTGTAGTAGCCTACGTCCTCGCCCCACTTGAAGTCCGGCGACCAGCGCCACTCGACGACCGTCACCCCGGCTGCGCCCGCAGCGGCGAGGCTCGTGCGAATCGCCTCAATGTCCCGATCCCGTTCCGGTCTGCCCAGCATCGAGTTGCTCAGCCAGCCGAGAGGGAGCATGAGAGAGTGCAGGCGCAGCCCGTATTTGTCGCACTGCTCCTGAACGGCTGCGACATCCTGCTCGGACCAGTGGCCCTTGGCGTCGCGATCCACGGAATCCGTTCCTTGGAGCACAACCCACTCCAAGCCCAACTGAGCCATCCACCGCAGCGTCCGCTCGTCGAGGGTGCCGATGTTCTCCGAAATACGCGGGGACCATGCTGCGCTGCCCTCTGGCTCTTCCGGGACGCTCTGGCATGCTCCGGCCAGTAGGGCCGCCACGGGCGTCCCCATTACGGCAGTTCGGCGGTCAATGCGAACCTTGGAACTCATTAAGCGGCCTCGCGGAAGGAAGTCCCGTCGCCGGGCAGGGTAGCAGCGAGGAACCAGACAAGGCAAGCGTTCTT
This sequence comes from Bryobacterales bacterium, assembly GCA_965263255.1. GTDB lineage: Bacteria > Acidobacteriota > Terriglobia > Bryobacterales > UBA6623 > VXMF01. Next base: position 1,365,961 of record CBDHHA010000008.1, on the reverse strand, counting down.
GAGTTCCGGGTACGTCGAACGGGAGCGCTTCCCGGTTCCGGTACGTTCGGCGGATTCGACGGGACTACCGGCTCGTGTTCAGGTCGTGCAGCACTTGCCGTGCCTGGATGAGCCGCGGGCGCGCTACCAGAAGGCGTTCCCAAGTCGCCCGTTCTTCCCTGGACCGGCCGAGCTCGCGGTGCACCCGGGCCAGCATCCGATAGCTGGACTCGAGGGTGGGCTCCCCCTTGATCGCTTGTTCCAGCGCCGCCGTGGCCTGGGCTTCATCCCCTACGGCCCACCATGCCGCAGCTAGCGCGTTGAAATGCAGGGCTCCGACAGGGCCGGACTCGACGGCCTGCCGCAATGTCGTCAGGCCAGCACGGGAGGAGCCGTTCAGCGCTAGCGCTGTCCCCAGCGCATCGAGCAGGGCCGGATCCGATCGAAACGAACCCGAGATTGCCTTCAACTGGTCGAGCCCCCTTCTCAGCATCTCCGGAGAGCCGCGCTCCTGGCCAAGGAGTACGTGAGCGATTCCGAGGTTGCGTGATCGGAACGCGGCGGGCACCGGTCTCCACGGCCGCAGTTCCAGCGAAGCCTCGGCATCGGTGTCGGGAGGCGGGAATCGGCTGATGCGGTGATCCGTGAACGCACTGTGGCCGCTGTCGTGGGATTGCCTCGTAGTCATGTGGCAGGAAATGCAGTCGCCGGTCCGGCCCGCGTGATCTGTGGGTAGCGCGCTTTCGTGGCATTGCCGGCACTTCTGGCTGAAGTACCTCTTCGGATCCGCAGGCATTTCATGGGGGTTGTGACACGTTCCGCACCATAGGGAATCGCCCGATTCCGTTGCGCAACGGCTGAGGGCCAGCTGTTCGACTTGGCTGACTACTTGGAATCTCCCTTGCGTGTCGCCAGAGCGCGGCTGGTCCACAAACACCGTCCAGTGTTCCTCGAGGCGGTCTCCGGGACGGAATGATCCGAAGTGGCTCCCCGGATTCAGGATTCGGATGGCGCCGCCCAAGTGGCACTGCTCGCAGACGCTGTCGCGCTCGCGAGGCGCAGCCCTGGCAGGATTGAAGATTGTGGCCGCGGCTGGTTCCTCCAAGTGCTGCTCTGCGGGGCCGTGACAGCGGTCGCAGGAAATAGATTCCGGGGACACGGGAGGGTCTCGGTAGCGGTTCACGGAGTGGGGCACATGCGCCGGGCGGCCCGCATGGCACCACAGGCACTCGGCAGTAACCGGGCGGCCGAAGTCGGGATCCGCCTCCTCTTCCATTCCGGGCGCCATGCCCCATCGCCGGCGTCCCGTGTAGTAGGTGACGGGGGACTGGAACAGCGCATCCCCGACCCGTACGAGGTAACCGAAGGCCGCGTTTCCGGAGCCGATGACATATTCGATTTCGTACATCGCGCTCAGCCCGCCCCGATCGATCTCCTGAACGAGCGACTTGTCCGTGGAGCTCGTGCGAAACGTTGTGCCGGAGAAGCCGTGGCTGTAAACGCCTGCCGGGTGGTTCCGTCCCGGTCTCGAAATCGACTGGCCCATCCCGCTGGCCTGGTACTGCCGCACGGCGTCGGGATGGCACTGCTCGCATTGGGTGGGGGCCGCGGTTGCGTGGGCAGCGGCCAATGCCATCACCATGGCGCTCCTCGCGCCGATCAGGGCGCACTGCCGAGTGCTTGCCATCGAAGCCGAGCCAGGGCCGACGCTGTGCCGGGACCCTGTGCCAACTGTATTCTCGCCAATGCGGTGCGGCTGGTCGCGTGTATCCCTGTCAGGCTCTTCGCCGGCACCATGGGCCGTCAGACGCTGAATCCGATGCATCGCAGGGCTACCGAAGAAGTGCGGCCGCGTTGCTTCCAGTCAAGCGTTCGACACGCGCCAACCCGTACAGACCGGTGTCAGAGAGGCTTGGAATGAGGGCATCACCGGCGCGCAACTACTCTGAAGATGTGGGGTTGTTGCGTCTGCTTGCTGTTCCTGATCCGGGCCAAGGACTCGAACCTTCTCTGCAAGCCGTATCCAGAGCAGAGACTTGGCGGCCCATTGCGCAGAGTGCGCCAATCACCCGCCTGCCGGCCTGCCCGGCATCTCGACGATAGGCCATGAGCGCAAGCAGACAATCCGTGGAGCGGTTCGAGGGTCCCCGCCCGGAGGGGATCGCCAATCTTCTGTATCGGCTAATCTGCCGTCCCGCCATGCAAGAACCGTTTCGGACGGCGTTGACGGTTTTTTGCGTGTCGATCGGAGTCGCCGTTGTCGTGGCAATTGACATCGCGGGAGAAGCCTCGGCGGGCTCCTTCCGGTCTTCGATGGAGACGCTCCAGGGCAGCGCCAGCTACGAGGTCCGTCAGGTCGGCGGGGTCCCGGAGTCAGTGCTTTCGGGACTCGTTGGCCTGCGGCAGCCCCTGCGGTTCTACCCCCGCGTCGAGGGCTATGCCACCCTGCATTCGACTGGCGAGCGCATCCCGCTCTTCGGGGTGGACCTGCTCGGAGACGAGTCGCTTCGGGAGAGGGTCGAGCAAGAGGCAATAGAACTACCCGAATTGGCTGGGGCAAGGCCTGTGTGGGTCAGTCCATCCATTGGAGTGCCCGCCGGCGACCGGGTCGAGGTGCTCATTGGAGACCGCCTCGAGGAGTTTGAAGTGCGGGGGGTTCTGACAGACACCTCGTTCCAGTCGGAGTCGCTTGGGTCGATGATCCTGATGGATATCGCACTGGCCCAGCGAACCTTGGGAAAGATCGGTCTGCTTGATCGGATCTATGTCAGGACACCGGAGGGAGACGCCCCGGACTGGCTGGCTGCCATTCGGGAGCACGTACCGGAGCCTGCTACGGTCGATCCTGTCGGCGTCAGTTCGCGCCAGAACCGAAAGCTACTCCGATCCTTTCGGTGGAACCTCAGAATCCTCAGTTATATCGCTCTGATCGTAGGAGCGTTCCTCGTCTACAACACGATCTCGGTCTCCGTAGTGCGGCGGAGGCACCTGATCGGGCTGGCCCGGGCCCTAGGCATGCCAGCGTGGATGGTGCGAGCGGGCTTTCTCGCGGAAGGCGCGATGTTCGGTGCAATCGGCACCTGCCTGGGGCTCCTGCTCGGCAGGGCGATGGCGCTCGGCGCGGTGGAATTGATGGGGCGGACGGTGGAGTCGCTCTATGTCAGCAGCACTCCCGGCGAGATCGAGGTCCGTGGGTGGACCGTGATGATCGCGGCTGCAGCGGGCCTCGGGGTGTCCACCGCCTCTGCGTGGTGGCCGTCCCGGGAGGCTGCGGCCGTACCTCCCTCGGAGGCCATGGCAAGAGCCCGATTGGACTATCAGACGCTGTCTTCGAGTGGCTTGTGGGCAGGGCGGGGACTCGCCTGCGCGGTAGTGTCGGTGGGACTCTGCTTGCTTCCGCCCTGGGAACGCATACCGTACGCAGCCTACGCCGCGGCCATTGGCATGATCGCATCCGTCACGATGCTGATTCCGTGGGTAGCCGTACGGGCGATCCGGGTGGTGTCGCGCCCGCTCCTGCGAGCTTTCGGGGTCGCGCCGATGCTCGGGGCAAGGATCCTGGCGGGATCGGTGACACGCACTGCGGTGATCGTAGCGGCGCTCTCGACCGCCACCGCGATGATGGTCAGCGTCGCCATCATGGTCGGGAGCATGAAGGAGACGCTGTTGGTCTGGATGGACAGTCAGTTGCAGGCGGACCTTTACGTGCAGCCAGAGGGGCGCCCGGGTGCCTGGGATGCGCCGACGATGGACGGAACCGTCGCGGATGCCATCGCAGCCCTACCCGTGGTCCGCGCGATCGATCGGTTCCGAAGCTATCCGATCAGCTATGGCGGTCTGCCGGCTACTCTCGCATTGGCGGATTTCGAAGTGTTGGGTGCGGAATCCCGCATGAGAATGCTGGAAGGCCCTCCAATCGCAGCGGTTGCGGAACGCGTCAAGCAGACTAGGAGCGTGATCGTTAGCGAGGCGTTCAGCAGCAAGCACGGCGTCCATGCGGGGGACACCGTCGAGCTGCCGATCGGAGGCGGGTCCGAGAGCTTCGAGGTCGCGGCCGTCTACTACGACTATTCCTCTGAGAGGGGGTTCGTGATCGGGCATAGAGGAATTCTGAAGGAATTCCTGCCGGACGAGCGCCTGACCAGCCTGGCGGTCTACCTCGATGCCGATGCGGACATGGAGGCGGCGCGATCCGATGTGATCCGAGCAGTGTCGGGTCTGGAGGTAAGGGTATCGCGCAACCGCGAGCTCCGGGAGAGAGCCATCGTGGTTTTCGACCGGACTTTCGCGATCACCTACGCACTGGAGGTGCTTGCGGTCTTCGTGGCGATCCTGGGCATGGCCGGGGCCCTGCTGACGCTGGTGATCGACCGGCGTGCCGAACTGGGGGTATTGCGAGCGGTCGGAGGGTCCCGGTACCAAGTACGGAGCCTGGTGCTCGCCCAAGCAGGGATCTTGGGACTGCTGTCGAACCTGATCGGCTTCGGGCTGGGCTGCGCATTGTCGGTGGTTCTGGTCAAGGTCATCAACAAGCAGTCGTTCGGCTGGACGATCCAGTTCCACTGGCCGGTGGCCCTGCTGGCGCTCGCGATCACGGCGATTTTTGGCGCGAGCCTGGTGGCAGGCCTATATCCGGCAAGGCTCGCCGCTGCCCGGGATCCCGTCGAAGTGCTCCACGAAGAGTAAGTGCGACAGCATCTGCGAGCATGGAAGTAGCGGCCTTGCGGTCCCTGTACTGACCATCCTTCCGGAAACTTAACTTGAGCGTATTGCGATTTGATCAAGCCTCCAAGGCCTACACACTCATCGAACAGTCTGTGCAGGCGCTGACGGACGTGTCGGTTGAAATTGCTAAACGAGAGTTCGTTGCGCTCGTGGGCCGAAGCGGATGCGGTAAGAGCACCTTCCTGAGCCTTGCTGGGGCCATGGACCTGCCGACAAGCGGTGAGGTCTTCATAGACGGGCTTTCCACCCAGAACCTCGACGACGAGCGGATGACCAGCATCCGCCGCGAACGCGTGGGATTCGTGTTCCAGCTGTTCCGGCTGTTCCCGACTTTGAGCGTCGTCGAAAACGTTGAAGTGCCGCTTCAACTTTCGGGCCGGCCAAACGCCCGGCCCAGGGCGCTCGACCTCTTGGAGCTTGTCGGGATGGGAGCCATGGGAGGCCGCATGCCGCATCAGCTTTCGGGCGGACAGATGCAGCGTGTCGCGATTGCCCGTGCTCTAGCCCCATCCCCAGGGCTGCTGCTGGCCGACGAGCCAATGGGGAACCTGGACACCGACACTTCTGCAGCCATCATGGACCTCTTCAAGCGTGTCAACACGGAACTGGGCACCACAATCGTGATGGCAACGCACAGCATCGAGGGGGCGATGGATTCGGACAGGGTGCTGTCGATTAGTGACGGCCGTCTGATTTCGGACGAGCCGTCCAGCGTCTTTGCGGCCAGGCACGGCCGGAATCGTTCCGGGTCGGACGGAGCCGCGGACCGTTGACCGCAAGGGCATGCCGGGAGGGCGACGGCGTCGGGACAGACCAGACGGAACTTGGCCTCGAAGCTCGCAGCATAGGGAAGAACGCCGTGAATTACCCCAAGGCCAGCTGGGACCGGCCTAGAGTCACAAAGTCTGGCCCGTCACCAGCCGTTGACAGGTGGTTTCGCCGTATGGCGCCGCCTCTGTCGGCCCTGGCCGTGCTCGCCTGCGTGATCACAGGTGCCGCAGGGGCCTACTTGCAGGTCAGGCCGGGGTACGAGTACGTCTTCCCGGCGGACTACTTCGCGCATCCTGAGTTCCGGGCCGAGTGGTGGTATTACACCGGGAACCTAGACACTAGGGACGGACGTGCATTCGGATACGAACTTACGTTCTTCCGGATTGGCCTCGATCGAGTCCAGCAGACCGAGCCACGGTCGGCGTGGGACCTGACTCAGGTCTACCTAGCTCACTTTGCGCTAACCGATGTCGCGGCGGGCCGGTTGCACAAGGCCGAGCGGGTGAACAGGAGCGGTCCGGGCTTGGCAGGGGCATCGCTGTCGAAGTCGACGATCTGGAACGGCAACTGGAGTGTCGAGTACAGTCTGGACGAACCCGAACTGCCGGTTCAGCGGCTCTGGGCAGGTCACGGGGACATTGTCTTGGACCTCGAACTCCGGCCCGCCAAGCCTGTGGTGATCCATGGCGAGGACGGTATCAGCCGGAAAGGCGGTGCGGACGGTCAGGCCTCCCACTACCTCTCGTTCACGCGGCTGCTAACGCAAGGCACAATCGAGCTCGGAGGGGCCACTTACGAAGTTGAGGGCTTGTCCTGGATGGATCACGAGTACTTCAGCGAAAGACTCGCAAGGAACCTGGTTGGCTGGGACTGGTTCAGCATCCAACTGGATGACGGCACCGAACTCATGCTCTACGGTCTGCGGCAGGCGGATGGAAGCCACAGCAGCTACTCTTCGGGGACGTTCGTGGATCGCGTCGGGCAGTCGACGCCCCTGGGTCCTGATGATGTTCGCCTGGACGCGGGCCGTTCGTGGCGGAGCCCGCAGACAGGCGGGGCCTACCCGCTTGAGTGGAACATCTCGGTGGACAGCCTCGGTCTGCGGTTGAGTGTCAGTCCCTTGCTGGATTCCCAGGAAATCATCAGCGATAGCGGATTCACGCCAACCTATTGGGAAGGCGCTGTGCGGTATGCGGGAAGGCGGGCGGGGAAGTCGGTCACCGGTCGCGGGTATCTCGAGATGACTGGATACGCCGAACCCTTCTCGATGGAGTGGGACTAAGGGAACCAACGCTCAGGTCGTCGGAGTATCCTTTTCAAGCCGGAAACTGATGTCCGCAGCCGGGGCCGAATGGGTCAATGCTCCGACCGACACGAAGTCGGCCCCCGACTTGGCATAGGCCTCGATGTTCTCGAGGGAGACGTTGCCGGAGACTTCGATCACGGCGCGGCCGCAAGCCATTGCGACGGCCTCCGCCGCTGCCTCGGGGGAGAAGTTGTCCAGCAGCACGTGGTCGGCACCAAATTCGAGCGCCTGCCGCAGTTCCGCGAGATCCCGGACTTCAATCTCGGCGGGATGTCCTGTGCTCCGGGCGCGCTCGATGGCTGCCTTGACGCCGCCGGCAGCATCGATGTGGTTGTTCTTGATCAGGATCGCGTCGAATAGCCCGAGCCTGTGGTTGCGTCCGCCGCCGGCTCTCACTGCCAGCTTGTCTGTGATTCGCATGCCGGGGGAGGTCTTCCTGGTGTCGAGCAGCCTGCAGGAAGTATCCTTGATGGCCTCGGTGAAGGCTCGCGCGGTTGTTGCTACACCGCAGGTTCGCTGTAGCAGGTTGAGCGCTGTGCGCTCCAGCGTGAGCAGGCGCCGCGCGGATCCTCGAACCGTAGCGAGCTCGCGACCTCTCTCGACCGCCGTCCCGTCGGGCTCCAGCACCTCGACCTCTTCTTGGTCGTAGACCAGTTCCAGCAGTGGGGTGCCCGCGACGACGAGATCCTGCTTTGCGAGGAAGGCCCCGCTTGCTGCAAGTTCAGGAGATACGCAGGCTTCGGTTGTCACGTCCCCGCCGCCGATGTCCTCTCGCAACGCGAGGGTGATCAGTTCGCGAACCTGGGGATGATCCCACGACAGAGCGAAGTCACTCATGGGGCTTTCCTGGATTCGCTCGCTTCGGACTTGCTGCGCTTGGAGAAGAGAACCTTGGTGGCGGCGTAAACGGCCCTGAGCGTAGGAGCCTCCACATGATTGCGCTCGGCGAGTTCCAGGACCGAACCCACCAAGGCCTCCAATTCTGGCTCCCGACCGCGGTCCAAGTCCTGGAGCATGGACGTGCGGTGCTGGCCGGCCGAACGGACTCCATCGATCCGGCGCTCGTTCGAGAGCGCGATCTGAACTCCCGCAGCGGAAGCCACTTCGCGGATCTCATCCATCACGCTAGCCACCAGCCGGAATCCGACCTTCGATTCGACGAGCTCTGCAAGGGTCGTCTGTGTAAGCGCGGTGAGCGGGTTTAGGGCTGCATTTCCCAGCAGCTTCACCCAAAGTTCGTGCCGGATGTCGTTGCGGACAGGCGCCTTGATGCCGCCCGCCCTGAGTGCCTCGGACAGTGCGAGCACGCGTTTGGAGCGTCCGCCGGCGGGCTCGCCCAGCGGCAGCCGCACGCCCGTAGTATGGACCACCTCTCCAGGACTGCTGAGCGAGCAAGAGAAGTAGACGATCGAGCAGACCACGCTCCGAGCAGCGATGTGGCGGGCGATGACGCCGCCTGGGTCCACCGATTCGATCGGCTCGTCCTGCCCGGGCCCGGTTAGCGAGTACCACCAAGGCAGGCCATTCTGGGTCGAAACGAAAGTTGTGCCCGGACCCTTCAATGGCTCGGTTAGCGGGGCAACCTGCGACAGCGCGTTCGCCTTGACGCCTAGCACGACATAGTCGGACGGACCGATGTCGTGCGCCGATGCTGCTGCGCTGACATCATAGCGGCGATCGCCGAAAACCGGGCTGTGCACTGCGAGGCCGTTCTTGCGGAGGGCCTCCAGATTGGGCCCCCTTGCGATGAAGTGGACCTCGTGCCCGGCTTCCAGAAGGCGTGCCCCCAAGAACCCGCCCACAGCGCCAGTGCCGTAGATCGCAAACTTCACTAGCCAGACCCGACCGACCTATCGGAGCGCCTCGCGTACTGCGGACTCGAGCTCATCGAGAGCGTTCGTGAAGAAGTGGTCCTCCGCCTGAACCCAGTTGAGGCGTTTCGGATGTGCTGCCAGCTCGAACACTTGCAACAAGTTCTCGCGAGAACCGAACTCGTCGGTCGAGCTGTGGATGAAATGCTTCGGGCAACTGCAATGGCTGAGGAAACCGAAGTCGCCCCGATCCACCGGAGTTCCGACCGCGATCACTCGGTCGACGCTCGGGTCCGAGCAGCATACTCGCAGCGAGACGCGGGAACCAAACGAGAACCCTCCGACGACGAGAGGGATTCCGGGGTGGCGTTCCTGCAGGTATCGCATTGCGGCCCTCAGATCGTCCTGCTCTCCCCGTCCGGCATCATACGTGCCGCTACTCCCGCCGACACCGCGATAGTTGAATCGCAGGACCGAAGCTGAATCCCCTCGGGCTGCTCTGGCCATGCGATAGACCACCTTGTTGTGCATCGTGCCGCCGAACTGGGGGTGGGGATGGCAGACTACCACCGCCTGCCGGATCCTTCCCGGGGCATCCGGCTCCTCGAGCAGTGCTTCGAGACGACCGCTTGGCCCAGCGATCATGACGGATTTCAACTTGCGCGCCACAAGGCTAAGGGTCCACGACTCAGTCGCAATGGCCGGATCGGACGGTGCTGGAAACGGCCACGGACTCGTGTTCCACCGACGCCAATCAGCAGAACTCCGATCGCGACAGGGGACTACCCTACGGTCCCATTATGGACAGAACCGCGCTCTGTCGGATCGCGGGGATTCCTCGCTCAGGTACTTGGAAGCGCGAGTCCCCTTCACGCCCGCCCTTCAGTGCCGGCTCGAATCGAGTCGCCGCCGAAGAGGGTCTTCGTCTTCCATGGCGGGGTTTCATGGGGCCCTGACCTATCGACCGCCCTGCGACGGAACTTCAGGCGCAGGTAGCTGCTTCAGTCGACTAGGCAAGCGGTCGCAGGCTAGGTGCCGGCGCGTTAGGGTCCCAATCGCAGCTTTCCCATTTGGATGTGGGTTCGCGGCGTGTCGGGAGTCCCGCTGTCCCAGACGGCTCGGAAGTCGCGGGGAGCGACTTCAACCAAAGTCGGGTACGAGTTCTTGATGCCCGCGTCGTAGAAAGTCTTCTGCTCGCTCCACCCGCCCCCCGGTGCCATCGTCTTGTAACGAAGGGCCATTCGCCCGCCGGGTTCTCGTTGCGCGGGACCATCGTTGTAGACGTAAATGTACGTGCCGTCGCTGGCTCGGCCGAAGAATGCCTTGGACTTCGCGTTGTGCAACTCGGGCTCCTCCTTTGAGACACCCCAGGTCTTGCCTCCGTCGCTGCTAACGCTGGAATACGCCCGTGGCGGGTCCGTCGTCAGGCTGGAATCGTCGTAGTTTGCGGTTCGCATGACGATCTTGAGCTCGCCCGGGCTGTTTCCCCGCGCGATGTTGCCTTCGTGCAGGAATACACGAGCGGTGGTTGGCTGCGGGATGTAGGCCTCGAGCTTCCACTCCAGCAGACTGGTGCTGCTGAGGATGAAATGGTCGCGGGATCCTCGCGGGTCGTTTTGGAGGGTGTTGCGGTGAGCTGGCAATAGGAAGAGTTCCCGGCCGCCGATCTCAGTCTTGACGAGGCCAGCGTTGGTGATCAGGGGACCGGTGTAGTGCATGGCCAGCTCGACCGGCGTCCAGCTCCGTCCGCCGTCCGCTGTGTAGGCGGCTACGAGTTGCGATTCCTCGCTGTTCCGGAAGGAGATGGGACACCGCATCGCAAAGCACCATACGATTCCCTGGCCCGGAGCGCGGTAGAGAACCGGATTGGCATATGCAAACTGGATGGCCCCTTGGCGCTCTCGATGATCGAATACGGCTACCGGTTCGTCCCACGTGTCTCCGTCGTCACCCGAGACGGTAGCCATGATGTCGCCCATGTCCTTCTTCCCATTGACCATTGCTCCGAACGCAACAATCAGATCTCGCTGTCGGGTGCCCTGGATGATGAAGGGCTGCCAGACCCGCCATGCATAGGGGTGCTGTGTGACGCGCCGGATTGTCCGCACGTCAGTGACATCGCCCTCGTACTTGGCAGTCTCCGCTAGGGCTGCGGTGCTGCAGAATAGGATTGCGACCTGCGCAGCAGCGAACACCCCGGCGGCCGTTCGGATTCCGTGACCTCGTCGCGACGCGACATAATCGCCCCGGCGACGACCTCGGGGCAGCCGCTCCGTCGATGTTGGTAGAGAGATGTAGGTCACGCTATAGAAGCTACACCAATCGAAGCCCCTCTCATGGCAGCGACGTCTCCCGTGCCGGGGGGCCGAGGTCAGGCGGGGCGGGGGCTGTGCCGTCGGTCCGTCGTGGAAGCGGGCCAATGGGCACCCCATCTGGTGTCCTGTGTCGGAAATTGCTTGACAGCTAGGGGGTGTCTGCCGCAATGCCTGCGCGGCACGACCGCCAAGCCCGCCGACGCTGGAGATGAAGGCCCGGGCGCATGAGCCGAGCCGGAAGGGGCAATAGCCAGCTGGCTGCTTCCCGGGGTGGGCGCGTTAGGGATCGGTGCTCTTGGACCGTAACGCCTCGTGACCGGTCCGCCCTGGCGGACTACGGAAACGCCCGTTTCCTAGCAGTGTTGACTAGGAAACGATCGTTTCAATAAAGTGGGCATGGAGAAAGGACGCTTTCCTTGGCGCGACAAACCGGACACTGCCGCATTGTGAGCACACTTGGCGAGAATGTCCGGGCGTTCGTGCCCTCGCCGTTGCCACCCGACGGTCCGCCGCTGGTGATGGAGGGGGTCATGGCGGGTCTCCATGCAGCGGCGATGACGGCGTTGGCTCGGCTCAGGGTGGCAGGCTCGATGGTGCCGGACGTCGACTGGTTCCTGTTCGGTTTCGTCCGCAAGGAGGCGGTTCTCACCTCGCAGATCGAGGGGACCCAAGCCACCGTTCGTGATCTTCTCAGGTTCGAGGCCACGGATGAGACGGATCGCCCCGACGATGTCCGGGAGGTTTGCAACTATGTGGATGCTCTCACTCACGCACGCGGACAACTTGCCGGCCCAAAAGGGCTGCCACTCAGCATCCGCCTGCTATGCGAGGCTCACCGGATCTTGATGCGCGGCGCCCGGGGCAAGCACAAAGCGCCAGGTGAAGTTCGCCGATCACAGAACTGGATTGGGGGCAGTCGGCCCGGAAACGCCCGATTCGTACCGCCACCGCCCGGGGAGGTGCCGGATGCGCTCGGTGTCTTGGAACGATGGTGGCACGAGGACAGTGATCTCCCGCCATTGGTGCGGGCCGGGCTTGCCCATGTACAGTTCGAGACCATTCATCCGTTCCTTGACGGGAACGGCCGCATCGGTAGGTTGCTCATCACACTGCTGCTCGAGCACTGGGGCCTGCTCGATCAGCCGTTGCTCTATGTCAGCTTGGCCCTGAAGGCGGAACAACAGGAGTATTACACGAGACTGGCGGCAGTTCGCAGCGACGGCGATTGGGAGGGCTGGACCCGCTTCTTTCTGAGTTGCGTGCGCGATGCGGCTGACGATGGTGTTCGCGTCGCGCGATCGCTTCATCGCCTCGTTGGGTGCGACCGCGGTCGTATCCTCTCGCACGAGAGGTCCACAGTAGCTGCCATCAAGCTGCTTGAGTGTCTTCCATCCCATCCGATTGTCACCGTGCCTGCGGCGTCGGAGCTGCTCCGCCTTACGGCACCGCCAACTCGCAAGGCAATCGGGTTGATGGAGAGCCTGGGCATTCTGCGGGAGGTTACTGGGAAGGGGCGTGGACGCGCGTTCGCCTATTCCGAGTACCTCAATGTCCTGACAGGGGATTCGGTGGGATGAACGGTGATGGTCGGGAATCTTGGCAGCAGGAAGGGCCAAGAGGGAATCGGTGTCTCGCACGGGCAGGCCCCCTCAGAGCGATCCGGCAGCGCCAGAACCGCCATCGCTCCTCGATCAAATTCGCCGCCCCGGGCCGACAGGACATATGGCCCACGCAAGCGAAGCGCACCGGTATGGCCGTGAAAGAACTCGGAGAGACGCGTTGCGTCTCAGAGAATGGTGGAGGCGGCGGGAATCGAACCCGCGTCCGAAAAGGATCGCCGAAAAGAGCCTACATGCTTAGTTCATTCGAAAGTCTCGACCGCTCACTGGAAATGAACAAGCCGTTCGCGGTCCAGCTCGATTGATCTCGGCCTCGAGGCTACGAGCAGAAGCCCCGGTACCTATCCCGCGAGGTGACGCTTCGTACCGACGTGCGGGCCCGCCGGCGGAAGCGGCCGCCTAAAGCTTAGGCAGCGTAGGCAAACTGCGTGTTGTTGGCAGTTCTTGTTGTCCGATCGTTTTACGGGTGCTCGGAACCCGGCATGCCTCTCAACAGCAATAGCAATTCCGTCGAAGCCTGTGCGCCCCCCTTTCTTTCCGTCGCCTTCCGGCGACCGTTCTCATCCTATCAGACGCGCTCCGCGCCTGCTCTGTTTCGGTGCGAGTGGCGACCCGGCCCGTGGCATGGATGCTAGCCTCGGTTCTTGCAGGTCAGGACGCGGATTCTGCTGGGTCTCGTGATCGTGACCAATGCGCTCGGCAATGTCCTGCTAGGACACGGCATGCGCCGAATTGGCGACATTTCCTCGTATTCGCCCCTGGAGCTGGTGCATGCCGGAGCCGCAAGCCTCACGAATCCGTGGGTGCTGGGTGGAGTGGCCTTGCTGGCGATCTTCTTCGCTGCCCACACATTGCTGCTCTCTTGGGCTGACCTCAGCTACGTCCTCGTGGTGACGTCCATCGGCTACGTGCTAGTGGCCGTCCTGAGTGCAGTCTTCCTAGGTGAACAGGTTCCGTTGATGCGCTGGGCAGGCACGGTTCTGATCGCTTGCGGTGTGGCGATCGTTGGCTCCACGCCGGAGTCTACGGCGCCGCCGGCCTAATCGCATGACCGCCTTCCTTCTACTGCTCGTGGTGGCTGGCGCCGTGCTCGGCGACATCCTGAAGGCCTATGCGATGCGCCGGCAAGGTCCGCCGGAGTCGTTCCGCGGCAGCGTCTTGGCAGAATTCGCTCTCGTCGCGCTTCGCAATGCTTGGTTCCTGCTGTCGCTCCTCGCGTATGCCGTTTCCTTCTTCGGCTTTATGGCCTTGCTTTCGATCCAGGACGTGAGCTTCGCGGTGCCCGCGACCGCGTTGAGTTATGTCGTGGAGACCCTGCTCGCCCGCTGGGTCTTGCGCGAGCGGGTGACCGCGCGGAGGTGGGCGGGCGCGATGCTCGTGGTTGCTGGGGTCTTCCTGCTCGCTTGACCCCCGGCCCTGATGAGCGCTTGGGCCGGCCCTGCGCCGGCCGGGAGCGGGCTTCCTTCCGATCGCTGCCGCCCCGAGACTTTCCCGGCCAGTCGGATTTCGTGCGCCCGGTGCGCGGGCCCCTGTCGGCACGCCCGAACTCCCTCTCGGCCGGCCGGGAGTCCCTGCGGGGCGGTCGCTCCGCAGTCCGGGACCTGCCATTGCGTCGCTCCCCGTCGCTTCGAGGGCCCGCCGACCGATTGGGTCTCGTGCGCCCGGCCCGTCGACCGCTGTCGTCTCGCCCGAACTTCCTCCCGTCCGGACGGATCGCCCTGCGCGGCGCCCGCTCGATCGGGCGGGGTTCGAACAGGCGCTCGATCTCCCGGGGCTGGAGTTCCCGCACCTGGCGGGGCTCGAGTCCCCTGAGTGTGAGGTTGCCGATGCTAACGCGACGGATTTTCTCCACGAGAAACCCGATGCGCTCGAACATCCGGTGGATCTGCCGGTTGCGGCCCTCGACCAGGGTGATTTCGTACCACGGATTGGCTGCCGGTTTGATGAGGCGAATCGATTCCGGCACGCTGAGCCTGCCATCGAGCTTGATCCCGTCGCGAAGCTTCTGGATCGCCTCCACGGATGGCCGGCCGCTGATCTTGACTTCGTAGGTCTTGGGAATCTTGTTCTTGGCTGCGAGGATGCGATTCGCGAACTCCCCGTCGTCCGTCACGATCAGGAGCCCCTCGCTGTTGTAGTCAAGCCGGCCGACCGGGAAGAGCCCTCGGGAGGCATCGGTGCCGATCAAGTCCATCACCGTGGTTCGCCCTTCGGGATCGCTCGTGCTGGTAATGCAGCCCTTCGGCTTGTGCATCACGAGGTACCGCCGGCTTTCGCTGCCCTGAACATCCTTCCCATCCACGCAGACCCTGTCAGTTGCAGGATCCGCACGGGTGCCCAGTTCTTGGACGACGGCGCCGTTTACCGTGACACGGCCGGCTGAGATCAGCTCTTCCGCCTTCCGGCGGGAGGCTATCCCTGCACGCGCAATGATCTTCTGGAGTCGTTCGGGCATGGCTTGCCTTTGTCCCGTCGCGATGCGGGCGACCGGCGGACAGGCCTAGTCGGTCGGCAGATCCGCGGGAGGCGAGGAAGGGTCGGGCGAGTCTGCATCCCGCTCAACTCCGGAGGCGACCTGGCCGTCGTCCTCCAGGGCCGAGCGGCCCAGTTCTTCCATCTCCTTCAGTGTCGGCAACTCCGAGAGGTTATTCAAGCCAAAGTGGACCAGGAAGTCGTCAGTCGTCTTGTACTGCATCGGTCTCCCCACCACTTTCTTGCGCCCGGCCGTCGCTATCAGCTTGTGGCGCAACAGCGTATGGACCACCCCTGCCACGCTGGTCTTGCCACGGACGGCTTGGACCTCCGGGATGGTCACGGGCTGGCGGTAGGCGATCACCGCTAGAGTCTCGAGCGCCGGCATCGAAAGCCGGAGCCGGGGCTTTGCGGACTTGGCGAAAGCGCGGATCGCCTCATGGTGTTCCGCCTTGGTGAAGATCCGATAGCCGCCCCCCACCGCGCGGAGCTCGATGCCCCGGGAGTCGGTCTTGTACGTGGCGATCAGAGCCTCTAGGTCGTCCTTGACAGTCTGCTCCGACATGTCGAGACCCGCAGCGAGCCCCGCTGCCGTCGGCGGTTCCTCCGCGCTGAAAATGACCGCTTCCAGTACGGCCATCCGCTGCTCCCTGAAGAGGTCTGCCTGGCTGGCTTCATCATCACCCTGAGCACCGGGGAAAGCGACAATTAGGTGGCTCAACTTGAATACTCCATCGCGGCATCCGGATCGTGGAACAACGCCCCAGCCTGGAACGCATGATCGAACTCCTCGTGCTTGTCGATCGAGATCTCCCCGAACACCTCTTCCTGCGTGATCCGTATGGCGCGGGCCTTCACCATCTCGAGCAGGGCCAGAAAAGTCGCTACCACCGCCCGTGCGCTTCGTAACCTACGCAGCACATCATGGATCGAGACTGGACCGTCCTGGCTCAGGAGGAGCTGCTTCAGGAATTGAATCCGGCTGCCAACCGACACCTGCTCCTGCTCTAGCTCGACAACCGGTTCGTTCTTCAGTCGCTCAAGCACGTCGCCGAACGTCTGCACCAAGTCGTAAAGGGAGACCTCCAGCGCAGCTGTGTCCTCGTCGGGCCCGTCGATCGACTCCTTCGCCCCCGCCGTCCAGACGTTCTCCTCGACGACCCGCTTTTCCCTCAGCATTTGGGCTGCCCGCAAGAACTTCTCCCTTTCGAGCAAGCGCTGCACGAGATCCTCTTGAGACTCTTCCGGTGGATCCTCATCGACCGATGGCGCGACCGGCAGCAACGCCTTCGACTTGATGTGAATCAGCGTTGCGGCCATCATCACGAATTCCGCGCTGACTTCAAAGTCCAGTTCCTGGGTCACGCGCAGCGATTCCAGATACTGCTCCGTGATCTTTGCGATGGGTATGTCCAGGATGTTGAGGCCCTGCTTCTTGATGAGGTCGAGCAGGGCATCGAGAGGTCCCTCGTAGCCGTCCAAGCGAACGTGAAAGATTCCCGGGCCTGAATCCGGTTGCTTCGCCGATTCCTCGCCATTGCCGGCGGAGCCTGCTGCCTGGCGGCCGGAGTCCGCCGGCTGGACGGCTGGACGCTCATCAGGATTCATCGAATGGGTGCCGCTCGGCCGCTAGGTTCAGGCTGGGCGCGACGCGCGTACCTGCCAGTATACGGGCGAGTGCGGAACCCGATGCGAGCCAAGCTGCGAATCTCCGGTTTCCTGGACTCTTGGGCAAGCCCGAGTTCAGCAGCGGCGGCCCTGCGGGCCGGGAGGCGCACGCGGCCTCTGTGCGTCCACGCAAGGATGCAGCCTCGCCTACCGTGAACCGAACCCGCAAGCCCGGATGCCTCCGAGGTGCGACCGTTCACCCGGGCTGGCTGCTCGAAAGCGGGACCTGAACCCCCAGCGTGCCCGCAAAGACGCGAAAATGCCGTCCCTGCGCAGCACGTTCCCAATACAATGGGTGCGTGCTCAAGGTTGGTCTGGCAAGAAATCAGCAACGAGTTGTGCGCCTTTCCGGGGCAAGTCACGCGCTCGGAGTGCTCGCGGCGTCCCTCCTTGTCGGTTTCGTTTCGGCATCTACCGCCTCACACGGTCCCGTGGCGGTGCGGGTTTTCGAGAATCTCGCCGAGGAGTCGTGGCTCGCACCCCAGGGCGATCCGACCTCCTCGTATTCCGAGACTGGCTTTGCTTTCGTACAAGTCCCGGCGAAGTTCAGCCGCAACGCGCTCAAACTGGACCGCTCCGAGCCGTTCTCGATCGAAGCACAGATGGTGAAGGACCTGCCGCGAGGGGACTATCGGTTTCGCCTGCGTTCGAAGGGCCTGGCAGTCTTCCTTGTGGACGGCAAGCCACTGCTTCGCACCGAGGCGCAGGTCCGGAACACCGCTTCGCATGACGCTTTGCCGGAACGCTCCGAGTCCGACGGCGTGATCCGGGCTGCCCCGCCGGCCCATCAGGACGTGCTGGGGACTCTTTCCCTTGAAGCAGGGGCGCATCACTTTCGGCTGGTTGCCGTCATCGGGGGCAAGGGCCTCGCTCCATTCCCCGGGGAGCTCTCCGTGAGCATGGCTCGACCGGGTGAGATCGACCGCGTGATCGGCGGGGCCGAGGCACCCCTGCTGACCGATGCGGACTGGGAACAGTTCGCCTCGGCATCCGCCCTGCGCCACCGTCGTGACGACATCGCCAGGCGCAGAGCCTCCGACGATGCCGTGGAAGCGGCTTGGGCCGAGCGGCATCGAACAATTCGGGAGTGGTTGCGATCCAGGCCCGGTCCCTCGATTCCAGCGGGTGGCAACGCCAAGTGGATTCAGAACGACGTGGACCGATTCGTCAACGCCAAGCTCGCGGGGGCGTCCCTGACACCAAGCCCGCTCGTCGGGGACCTGGAATTCCTGCGGCGGCTCGCGCTGGACACGACCGGCTTGGTGCCTTCCGCGGGAGACGTGCGATGGTACGTTGCCCAGCCGGCGGACACACGCCGGTCCCAGGCAATCGACCGTTTCCTTGAGAGCCCTCACTGGGCGGACTCATGGGTGCCCTATTGGCAGGACGTGCTGGCCGAGAACCCTGGGATCCTCAAGCCGGATCTCAACAATACCGGGCCGTTCCGGTGGTACCTGCATCAGGCCTTCGCGGACGATTATCCGTTCGATCGGCTCGTAGTCGAGTTGATCGAGATGGAAGGGAGCCTGTACCAGGGAGCGCCGTCCGGCTTTGGCATGGCCAGCCTCAACGATGCCCCGATGGCGGCCAAGGCCGACATCCTGTCGCAAGCGTTCCTAGCGAACAAGCTTTCCTGCGCACGCTGCCACGACGCGCCCTTCCACCCGTTCCGCCAGAAGGACTTGTTCAGTATGGCGGCCATGCTCAAGGGCGACGCCGTCGAGCTGCCCGCATCGAGCACGGTCCCGGTCCGGGAAGGGGGCCGGGAGCCGTACGTCGAGATCACCCTGCAGGCCGGAGCGTCGATCGACCCACACTGGCCATTCGGAGGCATCGACGCCATTGACGGCGTAGCGACTCCGCCCCGCAACACCGCTGTCGAGGCCCGGCACATGCTGGCCTCGATGATGGTCCACCCGGCCAACACGCGTTTCGCCCGCGTCGTCGCGAATCGGGTCTGGGCGCGGTTCATGGGTCACGGAATCGTTGAGCCGGTCGACGATTGGGTCGATGCAGAGCCTTCCAACCAAGCCTTGCTTGACTATCTCGCTCGGGAGTTTGTCCGTGGCGGCTACGACCTGAAGGGCCTCAGCGGGCTGATCCTCCGCTCGCACACCTACCAGCGGCGCCCCGTGACGGACGACCCGTCGTCTCCGGGCGAGGCTGCAAGGCTGTTTGCCGGCCCGACCCGGCGGCAGATGTCAGCGGAGCAGCTCGTGGACTCGCTGCATGCTGTGGCGGGGAAGGGGCTTGATTCGGAAGAGCTCAACCTCAACCCGCTCGGAAACCGGTCGCTGCGGCAATTCCTCAACATGGGAGCGCCTAGGAGGGCTTGGGAGATGACCGCCCTGTCCAACGAGCGTGATCGTCCGAGCCTCGCTCTTCCGCGTGCCCAAGCCATCGTTGACATGCTGTCGTCCCATGGATGGCGGCAGTCGCGCCAGAGCCCCGCATCGGGCCGGGACGACTCCCCGTCTCCAATGCAGGCCCTGGCCCTGGCGAATGGCTCCGCTGGCGTCCGGGTCACCAGAATGTCCGACGACAGTTACTTCACCCGGCTCGCGCTTGAGGACCGTTCGCTCGAGAGCATGGTGGACGAAGCCTTCCTCCGCACGCTGACTCGGTGGCCGACGCCGGCGGAAAGGAAGGCAATGACAGACCACCTCGGCCCGCACTTCGCCGAGCGGGTCGTAGCGCCCAGCGGTGACTATGGTGGCGCTGGCACGGACGAGAAGACCGATCAGAGGGTCTCCTGGGGGAATCACTTCGATCCGGAGAGCAGCCGTATCCGAATGGACGAGGAGCGGAAGGTGAGAATGGGGGATCCCCCGACGGCCCGGCTGACGGCGGAGTTCCGCGAGCGGTTCGAAGACATGGTCTGGGCACTGGTGAACACCCCGGAATTCACTGTCATCCCTTAGCTGGAGGAACGTACGATGCAGCCGACAAGACGCGATGTCTGCAAGGGCGCGCTGGCCGGATTGGCCAGCTCTCGGTTAGCCGTCTCCGAGAGCCGCCGTCCGGGAGCCGGAAGGGCCGATGCGTGCATCTACATCTGGCTGGGAGGCGGCGCGGGCCACATCGACACTTTCGATCCCAAGAGAAAGGGCGACGGAAAGGACACTCCCGGTTCCTACTACGACGCCATCCCCACGGCTGCCCGGGACATCGAGCTTTGCGAGCACCTGCCGCAATTGGCGGACCGAATGGACCGCTGCGCCCTGTTGCGCACGGTCAGCCATGACCTGAACAGCCAGCACGGCGCGGCGTCGAACCTGATGCATACCGGCCGCAAGCCAAGCGGCACGATCATTTACCCTTCCGTCGGGTCGCTGGTGTCGCATGAACTCGGTGCAAAGTCCGATGACGTGCCGTCCTACGTCGTGATGGGCTACCCCAACATCATGCGGGATCCGGGCTTCCTTGGGGCGCGATGCGGGTACGTGTATCTGACCCAGATCCAAACCGGCCCCTCCGGGCTCAGTCCGGCTCCGGATGTCGACAGCGCACGGCAGAAGCGACGCGAGATCCTTCTGGGCCGGCTGCGCGCCGACTACCTGTCCCGTAACGATGATGATGCGCTCATCCGGGCGAAGGCCGAGGTGAGCGAGCAGGGCTTTCGCATGGCGGGCAAGCGGTTCATGGATGTTTTCCATCTCGACAGGGAAGAGGCGAGCCTTCGGGACTCGTACGGAAGCGAATTCGGGCAGCGCTGCCTTCTTGCACGGCGACTCGTGCAGGCGGGCGTACGCTTCGTCGAGGTTTCGTTCAACCTCAACTTCCTCAATGGAACGGGCTGGGACGTGCACCAGGACGGGATCCTGAAACAGCACCTGCTCATTCGGGATCTCGACCGGGCGCTCTCGACCCTGCTCGACGACTTGCAGCGGCACAAGCTATTCGACCGCACCTTGGTCGTCGTGTCGACCGAGTTCGGCCGGCCCGCCGAGTTCGATGCCTATGGAGGCCGCGGTCACCAGGCGCATGCGTTCAGCACGCTGTTTGCCGGCGGAGCCGTGCGCGGCGGTACCGCGGTCGGCACGACGGACGAGCTCGGTAACGAGATCGTCGACCGGCGCATCGGCGTGCCGGACTACTTCGCGACGATCTTCTCAGCCATGGGAATCGACCCGGCGAGGAATCTCTACGCGAACAGCCGTCCGGTCCCGATCACAGACCACGGGCAGCCGATGGAGGATATCCTCTCCTAGCTCCCAGCGGCGCGAGTCCTCCCCGCCTACGGCAACTGAAGGGCGGGCGGCTCGAGCGTGTCCTGGGTAGTGACAATCAAGTAGTCCGGGTGATTTCGGACCCACGTCACGGGATAGTCGTCGCCGGGCGCGCCGAGAGCAGCCAGCCGGAGGACACTCTTCGCCCAATCCAGGCCCGTATCGCTCCTGCAATAGAGGCGAATCCGCCTGGCCGCCAGGCACTGTCTCATTCCTAGGGTCCAAGCCTCCCGCGGAAAGTTCTCCAGATCCCCGCCGATTCCAGCCCGGATCGCGTTGATCGTGCGAGTGAACTCGTTCAGCGCCACCCGACGGATACCGGAATTCGAAACGCCGGGCTCTGGTTCGTTGAACGCAATGTGGCCGTGGATGCCGACGCCCCCGAAGCAGGTGTCCACGCCACCCGTTTCCGCGATGCGCCGGTCGATCGACTCCGCATTCGTGCCATTCGGAAACAGCACGTTCGCCGGATCCGGGCGTAACGCGGGAGGGAGTGAGGACAGCCACCGCAATGCCGCCCCCCGAAAGCTGAGAGGGTGGTCAGGCTGGACGGCAGCACCGGAGGCATCGGCGTATTCGTCCATGAACAAGAGCGTACAGTTCTTCAGCGGAAGTCGCTCCTGGGAGAGCAGTTCGCTGAGGATTGAGTACTGGCCGACCGGCCCCCAGGGGAGGATCAGTGGCAGGTCGCGCCCGGCATCCCTGCCGCGGCGGACGACCGAGGCGATCGACCTGGCGAAATGCAGGTGCAGGTCGTGAATCGTGTCGACAACGTGCAAACGCCCCGACGCATGTCCGAGGACTTCAGCCGGCGCGAGCTGATTGAGCCTCCTGACCTCGGCAGCTCGCCGGCCAGGAGCACTCCCGGGAATCGATGGCGTCATGGCTAGTAGAGTATGTGGCTGAGGAAGCAATGGGCGTTGAAGCGCACCGCAGTCTCCCGTGGTATCACGGCATCACGCGGCAACAGTGGACCGTCCTGCTGATTGCCTCGCTGGGTTGGGTCTTCGACACGTTCGAGGGCCAGGTCTATGTCTCGAGCATGAACGAGGCAATGCCGGACCTGCTGCCGGGCATCGATCGCCTCGATCCGGCTGAGAGAGCGGGCCGGCTGGCCTATTTCAACAACATTGCGTTCGGCGCGTTCCTGCTGGGCGGAGCCGCCGGAGGCGTGGCGTTTGGAATCCTCGGCGATCGAATCGGACGGGTCCGTGCCCTCATCCTGACAATCGCGACGTATTCGGCATTCACGTTCGTTTCGGCATTCTCGACGGAATGGTGGCATCTGGTCGGCTTCCGTTTCCTCGTCGCCATGGGCGTCGGCGGGGAGTGGGCCGTCGCGGCGTCGCTGGTTGCCGAAGCGTTCCCCAAGAGAGAGCGCGCCTGGTCACTGGCGATCTTCCACGCCTCCAGTGTCTTCGGAACCTGGCTCGCGGTCGCGGTTGGTGCGTTTATCGTGGCCGGACGGGAGTTCCGGTTGCCTTTCGCGGGTGAGGAAGCTGTTGCTAGCTGGCGTGTCGGCTTTGCGGCAGGCGCCGCCCCGGCCCTGCTCATTCTTCTGATTCGCTGGAAGCTGCGCGGGGAGACGGAGGCTTGGAGCAAGTCCCGGCTCAAGAGCGGTGGCCAGGCCGGAAGGGCCGTGGAGCTCTTCCGTTCCGACTTGAGGAGGCGCACGCTGGTCGGAATCTCCCTGGCGGCTATCGGGCTGGCAACGTTCTGGGGCGTACACATCTACGGCAAGGACCTGCTCAGGGCCGAAATGGAGAAGCGGATTGTCGTCGAATCCCCGCCCGGCATCGCGAGCGACCTCGCGTCGGACGAGTTATTCGCTCGCCTGAAGCGGTGGGAAATGCTGGGGATGCTGCTGGCCTCGGGAGGGGGCGGCGCCGGCCTGCTGGCGTTCGGTGCGTTCGCAGAGAGCATCGGTCGGCGAAGGGCGTTTGTCCTCTACCATCTCGCCGGCCTTGGGGCCGGGCTGGCATTGTTCCAGTGGATTCACTCGCCTGCCGCGCTGCTTGTCGCGCTTCCGGTGTTCGGCTTCTTCACGCTCGGCATGCATGCCGGCTATGCAGTCTATTTTCCGGAACTGTTTCCCACGAGGGTCCGAAGCACCGGGGCGGGGCTCTGCTTCAACTTCGCCCGGATCGTCGCGGCCCCCGTGCTGTTCTTCTCCGGCTGGCTCCAGCGGGACGCTGGAATGACGCTCCGCGGGTCCGCTTCGCTTCTCAGCTTGCTGTTTCTTCTGGGCGCTGCGGTGGTCGTGGCGGGACCCGAGACGAAAGACACCGACCTGCCAGAATAGGAGCGGCGCAGATACCGTCTGTGCAACCGACGCGGGGTGGCTCCAGTGCACGAAGAACTATCGCGAAGAACATTGCTGGCAAGCGGGTTGGCTGCCGCAGCGGCTCGGCGCGCGCCCGCGCAGGCGGGCGTTCCGCACCCGGCTCCGGCTCTCGGTGTCGTCGGGCTCGGAAACCGCAGCACGAGGCACTTGGACGCATTCGCAGAACTCGCAGGCGTCGAGGTCGCAGCGCTCAGCGACATTCAGTCCGAGCGCATGCGGGCCAAGCGCGAGGGGCCAGCTGCGAACGCCGAGATGTACACGGACTACCGGGAACTCATTGCGGACAGCCGGGTCGAGGCGGTTGTCATCACGGCCCCGAACTTCCTGCATGCCGAAATGGCCATTGCCGCACTCCGAGCCGGAAAGCACGTGCTGATGGAGAAGCCGATCGGGCTCAACTACGAGGAGGCGCTGAGGGTGCAGCATGCGGCCAGCGAGAGCGGCCGTGTCCTCGCCGTTGGGATGCAGCGCTACTTCAAGACCGAGTACCGTCGCATCATCGAGTCCGTGAAGTCTGGCGAGATCGGCACTCCGTACCTGTTTGCCCTGAACGAATACCGCGGGGACTGGAACCCGCGGACGTGGCGATGGACGGACCCTGCAAGCGGAGCAACGACTCCGTGGAGGCACCTCCGGTCACTCGCCGGCTCCAGCCTTCTGGAATTCTCGGTGCATTCGTATGCGTTCCTGTACGAAATGATCGGTCGGCCGCTGACGTATTGCGCCGCCACGGGCGGAGCGGTCCATTGGCCGGACCGCACCACCGAAGACAACATCGCGGTGATCGCCGAATACGGGGACGTTCGCTTGCAGCACACCTATTGCGGATGTGCGCCCGGTGCCACGTGGCACATGACCATCACCGGCAGTAAGGGTTCCCTGCAGTTCGACCAGGAGACGGCCGTCATCCGCGAAACCGGTGCGAGCCCGCGCGTACTGGACCTGGGGTCTGGACAGTCCGGCGGACTCAGCATGGAAGCCTTGATGTACGAGGATTTCTTTCGCGCGATTCGCGAGGGCTCCAAGCCGGCGCTGAACGCGGAGTTCTCCGTCGAGGCAACCAAGCTCGCATACGCGGCTTGGACGAGCATCGATGAGCGCAGGATTGTTACCGACAACGACTACGCTTGAAGTGCGCGCTGCCGAGAGCGTTCCTCTACCGGGTTCCGATGCAGAACCCGCCGCACTTGGGCGAAGTCATCCGCGAGAGCATGGATGAGGCGGGCTGGAACCTGACCGAAGCGGCGGCACGCCTCGGCTGAGAGCGCGCCACGCTGTCGCGCCTGCTGAACCGCGCGGCGAGTGTGTCGGCGAGCATGGCGCTGGCGCTCGAGGAGATCCGTTGGGGGATCGCCGATCACGGGATACGGATGCAGGCGAGCTACGAGCTTCCGCAGGCGCGCCGGGTTCGATCCGCTGGGTAGCTTCATGCCGATGCGCAGTACGCTTGAGCCAATCTGTGCGGCTGGGGTTGGGACGCGGGTGAAGGGAAGTGGTGAGGGCGTGCCCCGGCTTCCTGAGAATCGCGAGCACGAACGATCCTTGCCAGTCGTTACCGGAGACTGCCGTCGACGTCCGACTCCCACTCGCTCAGCGCGACGGAGAGTTCGTCGACCTTTTCCGGCTCGGAGCCGGCTAGGTCCCGGCTCTCTCCGATGTCGGCAGAGAGATCGTAGAGTTCGAGGGGCGAGGCCGGGTTTCTGACCAGCTTCCACTGGCCTTGGCGCACGGCCGCCTCCCCTCGCATGCGCCAGAACAGGCTCCGCTCTGGCAAGGGCCTCCGCTCGAAGAGCAAGGGAGCCAAGCTCACGCCGTCGAGCGTTTCGCGAACGGACCCACTATTGGCAAGCTCCATGATCGTCGGGTACAGGTCGAATG
This sequence comes from Bryobacterales bacterium, assembly GCA_965263255.1. Taxonomy (GTDB): domain Bacteria; phylum Acidobacteriota; class Terriglobia; order Bryobacterales; family UBA6623; genus VXMF01. The sequence goes on along the minus strand of CBDHHA010000008.1, from coordinate 1,340,844 downwards.
TTGCAGCGAGCGCATCGGTAGTTCCGGGCTGGATTCTCCCCGGCCATCTCGCGATCGCAGGTACGCGGTGGCCGCCTTCGTAAGGATCGGTCTTCTGCCCGCGTAGCGGGCCGTTCTCCGAGATGTTGTGGTACCCGCCCTGATAGGTCCGGTATCCGCCGTTGTCGGATGTGAAGAAGACGAGGGTGCGCTCATCGAGGCCATGGTCCTTCACAGCGTCAAGGATCCTGCCAACGCTGCCATCCACAGCCTCGACCATCTTGTTGACTTGCGACGAGACGTCGAGGCTCTCAAGCTCGCCGAGCTTGGTGAGGTTGTGATAATTGCCGCCCTCGACGCGGTACCCGCGGTCGTCCGGGCCCTGCCAGGGGAAATGGATGGCCAGATGCGCCACGTACAGGAAGAACGGCCTGTCGCGGTGCCTTCTGATGAAGTCGACACTGTGATTCGTGATCAGGTCGACTCCGTAGCCGTCCTCCATCTTGATTTCACTGTTGTGCCACCAGTCCTTCCGCCCCGAGCGGTCGATATGGGAATGGTGATCCCCATCCCCGCTGGCGAGCCCACGAAAGTCGTCGAATCCTTGGTCGGCCGGCATGTAGGGCGGATGGTAGCCGAGATGCCACTTCCCGTACATGCCCGTGACATATCCTTGCTGCCCCACAGCCTCGGCGATGGTGACCGCTTCGAGTGGCAAGCCGGCGTCATAATCTGCGATTCCCGAGAGCGCGCTCTCGAACTGGCGGCCGAATCTCTGGGGATACAGCCCGGTCAGCAGCGCTGCCCTCGTCGGGCTGCACATCGGGCCGTTCGAGTGGAAGTCGGTGAACCGGAGTCCCTCGTCCGCCATTCTGTCCAAGTGAGGCGTTCGATTGCGCTCGCTTCCGTACACAGCGAGATCGGAGTACCCAAGGTCGTCAGCCAGAATCACGACAACATTGGGTTTCTGCGGAACTTCGGGAGCACAGCCTGCCCCAGCCAGAAGCGCGACGCTGAGCGCGGAACGCGTTGTCATCGCTCGCAGTGTAGTTGATCAAGGCGATCCGCGGACGGGATGCACGCCTCGCTGCCAGCCGCGAGGGTGAGGAGGTATGTGTCTACTCGGGATGGCAGACGCTCTTCCGAGCCTGGACTTGTCCGAGGCAGCGAACGCAATCAGTGCGCAAGGGCTCATCCCGAAGTGGTCGCGGCCATGACTTGCGGCGACGACGGATGCTTCGTGGTGCGCCATGGGGCATGGCTCTCGGCTTCACACGACCCGCCGCTTGGCCCTCCGTCGCGGCCCTGCTCGCATTTCAGCGGCCAGCGGCCTGCGCAATGCCTCGTAGAGAGTTAGTAGGTGCTCCAAGCGCTCCGCTTCGGATTGAAACCGCTTGGGGCGGTAAAGGCGGTCGACTGCCCGGTCCAGCGCTTGGTGTGCGCGACGCAGCCTAGGCGGCATCAGGTCGGGATCGTACAGGTCGGCCAGCACCGCCTTTTCGTGAGCGGCGCGGGCATCCAGGACCGCTTGCGCGAGCGGCTCAAGCACGGACCGGTCCTTGCCGGCAGGTGGCGTCGGGAAGGTGTTGTAGACGAGGCCGATGGAATACCGGTAGTCGCTCTTCAGTCGTCCGCCTACGTGGCGTAGCCAGGCCATGTGCATGGCCGAGGTCAGCAGGGCGAAATCCCGCAGGGTCGCGCCCTCCAGCACGCGTACGAGGCTACTTGGAATCACCGGTGGCTCCAGCCATCCGATCGGCACGTATTCCCTGCGTTCCGAGCTCACTTCAGGAATCACTAGGAATGGCACTGTAGGAACTACATTTACGTGGTAGAGGGTCGGCGTCTGCGCGAGCTGCTGCGTCGGCTCGCTGTCACTCGCCAGCCGGTACTGGCGGACCGCCGCGACCCGCTGCTTCACTAACGGCAGCTGGGCCAGCTCCGAGGGGCTGGCGTCGTGAAGGGCGAGGATCCAGCGCTCGCCGCCCTGCAGGTACTCCCGCGAACCCACGAAGGGTCGCAGGAATTGCGCGGCCCCGGGTTCGGATTCGAGCAATGCCCTGCGTTGTGCCGCGTCGAAGATGTACTGTCCGCCGTCGATTGGCTTCGAGCCGATCACGAGCCGCCGCATGCCGTTGATCGGGGCATTCTCCTCGCGCACCGTGACATGAGGGTCTGCTAGGCCGGCAGCGTCGATCAGGTAGGGCGACACGGCGCGAGGGCGGCTCTCCTCTGGCTCTGCATCAAGGGCGGGATACGTGAACAGGCGCTTGTGGGGTCTGGCGTGTTCCCTCCGGTCAAGGCCCAGGATCACCACATGGACATGGGCCTCACCCCTCGCATCCGAGCCCCATGCGAAGGTGCGGTGGGCGAAGGCGATCTCGAGGCCGTAGCGGCCCAACAGGACCGGCCACAGCTGCCCCGCCTGCTCGCCTTGGGTGACCGAGTTCGTGGCAACAAAGCCGATGCGACCGCTGGTCCGGTCCAGGTACTCCCCGGCTTTGACGAACCAGGCGGCCACGTAGTCTAGGGTGCCTCCGTTGCCTCCCAGTGCGATGGTCCGGCGAACCTGCTCCCGCTGCCGGGGTGTCTGGAGCTTTGCCCCCACGAAGGGAGGGTTGCCGAACACGTAAGAGCAGGATTCCGGGGGCAGGACCGCGCCCCAGTCGATCTCCAGGGCGTCGTCGTGGACGATGTGCGGCGACTTGTGCAACGGTATCCGGGCATAGGTCTGGCCAAACTCGAGGCTCAGCCGGTTGTTCATGACGTGGTCCATCATCCAGAGCGCCGTCTCGGCAATTCGGGCAGGGAACTCCCCGATCTCGATGCCGTAGAACTGGTCCACGTCGACCATCGACTCCGACCCGACGTCAATCACCTCCTGCCCGGTCGTCGAGGTCACGACTCGGATCTCCCGGATCACCTCCATCTCCAGCAGTCGGAGCTCGCGGTAGGCGATGATCAGGAAGTTGCCGCATCCGCACGCTGGATCGAAGAATGTGAGATCCCCGAGCCGGGCTTGGAACTTCCGGAGCCCGGCCAGCCGGCTGCTGCCCTTACGGGCCTTCAGGCGTTCGAATTCCCCACGCAGGTCGTCGAGGAACAGCGGTTCGATCACTTTCAGGATGTTCTTCTCGGTCGTGTAGTGCGCGCCCTGGGCGCGGCGCTCCGCCGGGTCCATGACTGACTGGAACAGCGCTCCGAAGATTGCTGGCGAGATCCCCGACCAGTCGAACTTGCAGGCGTCGAGGAGCTTCCGGCGCATTTCGGAGTCGAACGAGGGTATGCGCAGCGGGAAGCGGAACAGGTCGCCGTCCACGTAGGGGAACTGCTCAAGGTCGGCATCCAGCGTCGCGAGCCGGCCGTCTTCGGGCGTGTTGAGTTCCTGGAACAACTGCGAGATCAACGGGCCTAGGTCGACGCCGTCGGCGCCCGTCCGCGTCTCGATGAAATCGAGCAGGATGTCGCGTGGCTCGAAGATCCCCGTGTCGTCGGCGAATAGGCAGAACACCAGCCGGACTAGGAACTGCTCGAGATCGTGCCCCTTGTAGCCCGCATCCGATAGCGCGTCGTGCAGGCGGCCGACCAGTTCGGAGGCTTGGATGTTGACCGGGTCTTGGTCGCGGAAGGCACGCCTCTGGACGCCGAGGATAAAGCCGAATGCCTCCACCTTGCCCGGCAGGTCAGCAAGGGGGAACGTCACCGATTGGCGCTCGTCGAGATCGTGGAGATCGAAGGTGCGGAAGTCGCTGACGAGGATGTAACGGGGGCGGTCCCGTTCCGGCAACGCGTCGAAGTACTCCGCCGCCTGCTCGTAGGCCCGGGCAAGGTCGCGCCCGGCGCTCTTCTGCTCGACCAGCAGAACGCCCGGCCAGAACAGATCGATGAAGCCCGAACGATTGTCGAGCTTGGCGACATGCTGCTCGTAGCGCGCGACGTTTCGCCGTTGGACGCCGAAGACGGCGAAGAAGTCGTTGTAAAAGCTCTGCGTCTCCCCCTTTTCGTACGACGCGTCCTTCCACGCCTCAGAGAAGGCTGCGGCCCGCAAGCGGACTTCGTTCCACGACAGCCGCACGGGCTATTCGCCTTCCTGGTCGAAGTAATTCTCGTCGAGTTGCTTGATCGAGTAACGAACTCGGGCGCGCACGCCGATGTCATGCTCGACCATCATGCGAGCGAGCATCTCGCCGTCGATCAGGACGATTCGCTTCGGGCTGCGAGCCACGTAGTCGCTCGCCGCTTGGGTGAAGCGGGCGGTAGTGACGAATACACCCTTAGTGGTACCCGCAGCATCGATCGCTCCGGCGAAGTTTCGAAGGTCACCCTCACCCACCGAATTCCCGGGGCCGTACTTCTTCGCCTGCACGTAGACTTCATCCAACCCTAGCGCGTCTTCGCGGATCTTGCCGTCGATCCCGCCGTCACCGGAACGGCCTGTCACGCGCCCCATCGAGGCGTCACCTCCTCCATAGCCCATGGCAATGAGGAGATCCACGACCACCCGCTCAAGGAACGAGGGGTCGGCCTGGCGGACACGGTCGAGCAATTCCACCTCGAGCGTGCGACGCAGCGCAGAGACGGCGGACTCGAGCGATTCTTCTGGTGTTCCCCCGGCGGGGCTTCCTTCTGTTGGTCCCGATTCGTCGGGCAACGGCTGCTTGGGACCCAGTGCAACTTGCTTTTTCCATTCGACGAATGCGGGGTACTTGGCCAAGATCCTGTCATCGACGCGTGAGGGGCCACTGGCCAATAACTCAGCCCCATCAGGGGTCAGCCGATAGACTCCCCGACGTACCCGCTCTACGAGGCCCGCCTTCGTGATGCCGAGCAAGGCCCAGGCAATACGGTTCCCAAACATGGGCCCGCCGCTTGGGAGCCTCAGCGCAAGATCCTCCGCCGTTAACCCCTCTGCATCGGTGACTCGCGTGCGGATTTCAGAGAGCCGTGCTTCGTTCCCGTCTGCGATGGCCTCAAGTATGGGCAGCATGAACGCCTCGTAGGTCGGCAACGGCATCTTCTGTATACTCTCGCAACGATGCCCGACAATCCTCAAGCCGCTCCCGGTGCGGGGCCTTCGCCCCCTGAGGACCGGCTGTTCCGCATGGCGCAGTTCATCGGGAACTTCATTCCCGATGCGATGACCATGGCGATCCTGCTGATGGCCGTCCTGGCAGTGGCCGCGCTATTGATGGGCGACCCGGCCCTCAAAGTCATGGGCGCGTATTACGAAGGGCTCTGGATGCTGCTGCCCTTCACCATGCAGATGTCCCTGATCCTGGTCCTAGGCTCGACGCTGGCTTCCACCAGATTCTTCGGCCGCATGGTTCGCACCCTCTCCAGCTTGCCCCGCAGCGAAGGACAGACCATCGCGCTTTCCATGGCCACGACGTGCTGTCTCGCGTACTGCTTCTGGGGCCTCAACCTTGCGCTGGCGCCGCTTGTCGCTGTCACTTACGCCCGCCAGTCGGAGCGCAACGGCCACCCGGTGGACTTGCCGTACCTGCTTTCGGCGAACGCAGCGGCTGGTGCGATCTGGCAGTTCGGGCTCTCAGCCAGCGCTCCGCTGCTGATGAACACCCCGGGGCACTTTCTCGAGCACATCACGGGCCTGATGCCTCTGTCCACCACGATCTGGGCCCCGGCGACGCTCTTCTACCTAGCCGCCTACCTTGCAAGCGTGTTCGTCCTCGCGCGGTTGCTGATGCCCAAGAAGGTTCGCCCAATCTCGATGTTCCCGGAATCCTGCAAGCTTGCCGACGACACGCTTGACAAGATGCTTCAATCCGATTCGGAGACGCCTCCTTCCAGTCGATTCGCCGAGCGCCTGGAAACGAACCGATTTCCTTGCGCGATTCTAACGGCATCGCTGATCGGCTGGCTCCTCTATCACGTGATCGTCGAGGGCGGGGGACTGCAGCTCAACTCACTGATCACGGCCTTGCTGGCACTCGGGCTGCTCCTCCACGGCAGCGTCTACAACTTCACCAAGGCTCTTCCGAGGGCGGTCGTCACGGCCTGGCCGGTGATCGTGCTCTATCACCTCTACGCTGGCGTCGCGGGCCTCCTCGAGAAGACCTCCATCGGCACGGCCTTCGCCGAGTACTTGGCATCGATCTCGACCGAGTACACCTTCCCCCTGCTAACGCTCGCTTCAGCGGCGGTCGTCTCCGTCTTCGTTCCATCTAGCGGCGGGCAGTGGGTGATTCAAGGATTCATCACCACGAAAGCCTCGCTTGCCGTCGGAGTGACGGCGCAGAGGGGGCTCCTCGCGCTCAGCGTGGGAGACCACGTAGGGAATCTGGTCTCGCCATTCTGGGCCGTCATTGCGGCCGGCATCGCCAGGATGGATTTTCGGACATACATCGGCTACAACTACATCTGGGTGCTTCTTTGGGTCGGGCTGGGAGCGCTCTGCTTCACGTTCCTGCCGGCCTAGCGGTTGCTGGGCAATCCGGATGGCACCGATTCGGCGCTCGGAGCCTCACCGCTCGACCGGGCAGGCGAGATCGTCCGCAGACGCCTCGCGCGGGGACTCCCGGCGTCGTGGCCAAGCGACTTCGGTGTGCTAGCCTTTCGCACGTATGGGAAATTCTAGGCAGGACGGCGTCTCGCGCCGGAGCTTCATTGCAAGGACGTCGATGGGAGCCGGCGCGGCGGCCGGGGCGACTGCAGGCATCAGCGGTTGCGCGGCCCCTGCCGGCTCTTCGATATCAGGCGGCGTGTGGGAAAGGCCGCCAGATCAGAGGGGAAAGGGCAACCGCCAGAACCTCATCTTCCTGAACACCGATACCTTCCGCGCGGACAACCTTCAGGCCTACGGCGGCAACGGCCTAGTCAGGTGCCCGCGACTGGACCAGTTCGCCGAGGACTGCGTGGTGTTCGAGGACTGCTATCCGGAGGGCATGCCGACCATCCCGATCCGGCGAGTCCTGATGACCGGTCGTCGGATCCTGCCGTATCACTACTTTCACCAGCACGAGCCCGTGCAGACACCGGGCTGGCACGAACTCTATTACGAGGACCAGACCATCGCCGAGACACTGCTCGAGGCCGGCTACCAGACGGCGTTCTTCGCCGACATTCCCCACCTGCAGCGGCCCGGAAAGAACTTCCATCGCGGCTACCGCTACTACGAGTGGTCGCGGGGCCACGAGGTGGACTATTACGAACAGGCCGCGCCGGACCTGCCGGACTCGGACATCGTGCCAGAACACTATCCGCAGGAGTACTGGGACCGCTGGTTGGAACTCGATCCCGGCCGCCCGGCATTCATGCGGCAGTTCCTGGCCAATCGCAAGCGTTACGAGACCGAGTGCGAGGCCATCATCGAACTGACGGCCAAGAACGTCATCAACTGGCTCCGCAGGAACCACGCCAACACGCCGTTCTTCCTGCATCTGGAAGCATTCGACCCGCACGAGCCCTGGGACCCGCCCAAGCGCTTCCTCGACGAATACATGCCGGACGCCACGGGGCCGACATGGTGGGAGCCCCCGTACTCCAACATCGAGGTGCCACAGGAAGGCGTCGATCGGTTGCGGGCGAATTACGCGGGCGAGTCGATGTGCGTCGACTACTGGATCGGCGAGATCCTTGCCACGGTCGAGGAATTGGGCCTGTTCGACAACTCGGTCGTGGTCTTCTTCTCCGATCACGGGTCCTTGCTGGGCGAGCAGGGTGAGTTCCTCAAGGGCCCCACGCGCATCCGCCGGCAGGTGACCCACAACCCATTCCTCGTGCGCCTGCCCGGAAAGGAAAAGGCCGGCACCAAGGCATCTGGATTCATACATCACCCGGATGTCCTCCCGACACTGTTCAGCCTCCTTGAGCTGGATCCGCCACCGCGCGCCACCGGCAAGAATCTCTGGGGCCTCGCCAACGGAGAGGAGAGTCCGCATGACGGCCTGGTGCAGGGTTACGGCTGGGTAGCGGCGATCCGCACCAAGGAATGGCAGTTCTCGAAGGTGATGGACCGAGACAAGCTCGGCTACGATTACAACTCGCAGCTGTATTCCCGGACCGACGACCCCGACGAGCTCACGGACGTTGCTGACCAGAATCCCGAAGTCGTCGCCGACCTCAGTGCCAGGATCGACGCCTATCTGGAGGCCGGCAAGGACCTGACCACCGGGCACTTCCATGCCCGGGAAGACTCGGCTCCCAGCCGGGACCCCGGACGGCTGGGCCCCTAGCTGCACGCCGATTGCCGACAGGAGAATTCTGCAATGGAACGCATGCGCGCGAGCGACTACCATCCCGAGGTTCTGCGCCTCTTCGACGCCTATGTCCACGGGGCTCTGAGCAGGAGGGACTTCATCGACCGGGCGAGACCCTTCACCGCTGGAGCAAGCGCGGCAGCCGTGCTGGCAAGCCTGAGCCCGAACTACGCCCTTGCCCAGCAGGTTCCCGAGAGCGACGCCCGAATCCGGACGGAGCGTGTCAGCTACGACTCGCCCAACGGCCATGGGTCTATCCGCGCCTACCTCGTCCGCCCGTCCTCTGCCCAGGGGAAGCTGCCGGGAGTGGTGGTGGTCCACGAGAACCGAGGCTTGAATCCCTACATCGAGGACGTTGCCCGCCGCCTCGGCGCCGCCGGCTTCCTCGCCCTCGCGCCTGACGGGCTGACACCCAAGGGTGGGTATCCGGGAAACGATAACGACGGGCGCCGGCTGCAGGCCGAATTGGACCGCGACAAGCTCGTCGAGGACTTCGCGGCAGCGGTCGAGCACTTGCAGGGCCACGCCGATTGCACAGGGAAGGTCGGTGCGGTCGGTTTCTGCTTCGGGGGGTTCGTCGTCAACGCTCTCGCAGTCCGAAATCCGGACCTAGCGGCCGCAGTACCGTTCTACGGCCGGCAGCCTCCAGCCGATGCGGTGGCCGAGATCAATGCGCCGCTCCTAATCCACTACGCCGAGTTGGACACCCGCATCAATGAGGGCTGGCCGGCGTACGAGGAGGCCCTCAAGGCAGGAGGGAAGACCTATGCGATGCACATGTACGCCGATGCGAACCACGGCTTCCACAACGACACGACGCCCCGATTCGATGAGGAAGCGGCATCGCTTGCCTGGAAGAGAACGCTCGACTTCTTCGGCAAGCACTTGCAGTAATCGGCACGATTGTTGAGGGTTAGGCGCCAGCCCATTGGAAGCTGTGCGCCCCTGCGATCCAAGGCCCGCGTTCAGGTTGGCGCATTCAGCCTGTGTACTTGATGAGGCCGGCCTAGGAGCAGGCGACGCGTGGAAGCGCAGGCCTCCTCGCCGGTGGAGTTCATGGGACCAGCACCTGCCTACGCCTTGCATCGAGGTACGGTGCCCGCCCCCCGAACGCGCGTCATTGTTAGACTGCACCTGTTGAGACTTAGGCGCCTCCATCCCTGCCTGATCTGCTTCGCGCTCTTGCTAACTGCGCGAACCGGATTGCGCGGCCAAGAGAGAACGGCCGAGGACTACTTCGAGCGGTACGTTCGGCCCGTGCTCGCCGAGCGCTGCTACACCTGTCACAGCGCAACGAGCCCGTCGCCGCAGGGCGGGCTGCGAGTCGATTCCCGCTCAGCGCTCCTGCGAGGCGGGAACGGCGGCCCTGCGATTGTTCCCGGCGATCCCCGAAGCAGCCTGATGGTTGGCTTCCTGCGCGGCGCGTCCGGCATCGTAATGCCACCCACTGGAGAGCTCACAGAGACGCAGATTGGCCATTTCGAGTCATGGATTCGGATGGGTGCGCCTTTCCCGGAAGGGGCATCCGGCCCCGCTGCCGACGCGGGCGGCCGCAGTCATTGGTCATTCGTCCCGCCGCTAAGGATCGACCCTCCCGGATCTCCCGGCGGGCGGGCATTGGGCCCGATCGACAGATTCGTCCAGGCCAGCCTCGCTGAGGCCGGGCTCTCTCCATCGAGCGAAGCGGATCCCCGGACGCTGTTGCGCCGCGTCCACTACGACCTCACGGGACTGCCTCCGGCGCCGGACGTCTCCGACGAATTCGCCCGGTCCCCGACGCCGCAGGCGTACGAGGAGATTGTCGATGCCCTGCTGGAGTCCGAGCATTTCGGGGAGCGCTGGGCCCGCCACTGGCTCGATGTAGTCCGCTACTCGGACGAGGGATTCCAAGCGAGGCCATTCGCCATGGGATGGCCGTACCGCGACTGGGTGATCGCGGCCTTCAATGAGGATCTCCCGTACGACGACTTCATCCGGATGCAACTGGCCGCCGACCTGATCGGCGGCGAGCGGCGGCACTTGGCGGCGCTGGGAATGCTGACGATCGGCATCAATCTTCCCCGTCCGACCGACGTCCCCGAGAACATCGACGACCGTATTGACGTCGTCACGAGGGGCTTTCTCGGCTTGTCGGTCGCCTGCGCTCGATGCCATGACCACAAGTTCGATCCGATACCCACCAGCGACTACTACTCTCTCTACAGCGTCTTTCTGAACTCTCCAGGCGTCTTGGAGCCTGTGCCTCTTGAGGAGTACGGCAAGGACTCCCAGACATCGTTCTTTCTTGAGAAGCTCGCCGTGCGGCGGGCTTGGCTCGACAGGTTCCGAGAGGAGCGGCTCGCCGAGCACATCGGTGAGTTCCGCAAGCCTGAGACCCTCGCCCGCTACCTAGCAGCGGCCTGGGAGTCGCGGGGCATGGCGAATCGGGAATTCGAAGCTCTCGCCAAGGAGCGGAACCTGAACCATTACCTGCTCGATCGCTGGCGAACGTACTTGACCGGATTGATCGGACCCTCAGTAGAGGCGTTCCGCGAGCTTGACTCACCGGGAGGGGTCGACCGAGTCGCGAATAGGATGGCCGAGGCGGACAGCCTCTACCGCTGGCCTGACCCACTCAAGGAAGCATTTCGCCTTGCGCTCCGTGGCACCGGCACGCCTACCGACATACCGGTGGACGATTTCTGGTGGATCCAGAACGAAGGCGACTCCAATGTCATGAAGGGGCTGAAGTGGCAGTACGATGCAGCCTTGCACGACTGGAGTTACCGCAACGGACCAAAGCATGCCATGGTTGTCCGGGATGCGCCCAAGCGGCAACCCGCATACGTCTTCGTCCGTGGGAACCAGCACGACAAGGGTGCCGAGGTGCAGCCGCGATTTTTGTCCGCCATTCCAAGTTCGGTTGAGTTCCGCTCTGGGACTGGCCGCCTGGAACTCGCGCACGCAATCGCGAGCGGGGACAATCCGCTCACAGCGAGGGTATGGGTGAACCGCATCTGGGGACACCTGTTCGGTGAGGGCATCGTGCGCACGCCTAGCGACTTCGGCACGCGGGGCGACTCCCCGTCAAACCCCGGGCTGCTCGACTACTTGGCAAGCGAGTTCATAGCCGGTGGATGGTCAGTGAAGAAGCTGATTCGGCAGATGGTCTTGTCGAGCACGTATCGCCAAGCCAGTGCGGACTCGCCGCAAGGTGCAATGGTGGATCCGGACAACCGGCTCCTGTGGCGCCAGAACCGCATGCGTCTGGACTTCGAGGCACTGCGAGACTCGATGCTGGCCGTTGCAGGGCGCCTGGACCGAAGCGTGGGAGGCCCTCCGTTCGACCTGAAGGCGGTGCCGTCCTCACCCAGGCGCTCGGTCTATGCCTACGTATCGCGGGAGGAGCCGTCCGCGTTGATGCGGACTTTCGATTTCTCGAACCCAGAGGAGCATACACCGCGCCGGCAACTCACGACCGTTCCCCAGCAGGCCCTGTTCCTGATGAACAGTCCGTTTCTGGCCGAGCAGGCCAGGGCAGTCGCAGCATCCTGCGCAGGAGATCCCGAGCCCGTGAACTGCATCCACCGCCGGGTGTTGGGTAGGCTTCCAAGGTCCGAGGCGCTGGCCGAGGCCCGGCAGTTCATTGCTGTCGCAGGAGGCTCCGAGATGGAATCAGAGGTGGAGATGGCAGGAACGCTAGCCTGGCAGCACGGCACGGCAAAGCTGGACCCTGACGCAGGATCTGTGGTCGATTTCCGGCCGATGCGGTACCGGTTGGAGGACCGTCTCCAGCAGGTGCCGGCCGTCGCAGCTCCCGGAGTCGGGCGCGCGAGCTTGACGGCATCGGGCGGTCATCCTGGCGACAGCAAGGAGTCCTCGGTCGTGCGGCGCTGGACCGCCCCTCGCGCCCTGAAGGTCTCGGTGCTGGGGAAGCTGAATCACCCGATGGGGGACCAAGCGCTGCGATTCGGCCACTCGAACGGCATCCGGGGCTGGGTCGTTTCGAGCAGGCGAGGCGTTCTTGCGCAATGGACCGTAGAGGGCTTCGAGGTTGACACAAGCATTCACAACTTGCGCGTGGCAGCCGGAGAGCATCTCGACTTTGTGGTTGATGCTCGCGGGGATTACGAGTCCGACGTCTTCCGTTGGTCCCCGGAGATCAATGAAGTATTGGACGCGGCACAGCGCGCGTCGGGAATGGAGCCGATGTCCTGGAGCGCTGAAGAGGGATTCCCGGGATCTGTCGAGCGCCCGCTGACGCCGACAGAGCAGTATGCGCAGGTGCTGCTGATGACCAACGAGTTCGCGTTCAGGGAATGATGCGACTTGGTCTTGGATCCATATTGCGCGAGACGGACCGCGGCCCGTTAGCTCGTCCCAAACGCGCCACTTGATGGGACGCTCCTAACAACGGCACGCCGAGCCTCGGATGACTCACGGTGCTGCCGCCATCCTGCATGCCCCGCCGCGCCGCGTTCAGTTGACGACTGGTCTCCGCGGGCGCTGCCTGTTCAGACGTACCTACCGCGAGGCGAACCAACCTCCGAGTACGGACTTCAGCTTGCGAAACGCGGGGTCCCGGCACCCCTTGAGCGACGCACGGTTGGCTATTTCGCCAAAGATTCGGGCGGACTTTCGGCGGCGTGTGCGCCGCAAGGTGCACCTTAGGGCCGCCTTGGGGTCATGGAGTTTCGGCGACGAGTGATCCCACACCTCCTGCTGCTCCAGCCAAGACTTGAGCTCATCGAATGCCCCGCGCCAGTGAAGGCCCTTGAGCACGTTCGGTGAATCCGACCACAGCCATCCTTCAAGCTCCGGATCGATTACGACGGCCTTGCCATGATCCCGCCAACCGCTGCGAGCGAGATCAGCCTCCACTTCCTGTTCGATCCTCTCCCGAGTCTCGAAGCTCCCGCACCGTTCCCTGTCGAACACCACAAGCGCGTGGCTGAATCGGTTACGGAATGAACGGAGAAAGTCAGCCGCGTTCGTCCTGCATCCAGCATCTCTGCCAGGGTAGCGCTGAACCTTGAAGTGCAATTGTCGGATTCCGAGACTCTTGGGTCGGCCAAGCAGCTCCTTCATGGTCTCCTCAATCTCCCTGTCCGCAGCGAGGACGATGAGCGTTTCTGGCTGGCCCGGCACCGTCATCCAATGATGCCTTTGGCGAACAGGACGCTCTTGTCGAGTGAGCCCTGCCAGTTCGCGAGGATTGGGTGATCATCGCCACGGACAATGTCGGTTGCACCGCCTTCGTCCATGGCGAAGCACAACACTTCGGAAGGTTCGACCAGCTCAAGTAGTGCCGGCGAATGTGTCGTAGCGAGGACTTGAGCGTCGTATGCAGACCAAAGCGAATCGCGAATGCCTTCCAGCGCCAATGGGTGAAGGCCGTTCTCGGGCTCCTCGAGGAGGTATGTCTCCCCCTTGTTGGGGAGGTACGCCAGCAGCGTGAGTGCCAAGAAACGCATGGTTCCGTCGGATGCGGCCCATGAAGGTACGCTCAATCCGGTTGCGAACCGGAGAGCGATGTACGCGTGGCGGTCCTCCGGCCGCTCGATAACGCGAACCTCTGTCAAGTCCGTGAGTACTGTCCGAACGTGTTCTAACCACTCTTGGTACTCCGACTCATGACCCTGGCGCAATTCGTTTACCGCCCATGGCAGGTTTGACCCGTCGCCTGCGAATCCCCTCGCTCCGTACTCCGGTGGGCTTGGAGATCGCAGTCTCTCGCTGTCGAGGAAGACGCGCCTGACTCCGGTTTCCAGCTTTCTCTTGAAGTACGTGGCGACAGGGAACTTTTCAGGGGACTCTGGGAGGTTGGCCAAAGTAGAGCGGACTGGACCGAACGCGATAGCCGTTACCCATCCTTTCCCCGCTCTCGACGTGGTTTCGGCATGGTAGCTGTCGGTTCCCTGATCCGACTTGCTCAACACGGTTCTCATCCCAGCTCTTCCCCCTCCCAGGAGAATCGTTGTGGGTGGTGAGGGCGGACTCGGAAACAACTCTCGTTGCGGGCGAGGGTGTGGAGCGGTTGACGGCGGCATCAGAAGCCCACGTTCGGAGGAAATCCGCAGCCCTTCGCGGCCTTCGCGAACCTGAATCTCATACCGGAACACACCGAAGCCTTTCTCCGGCGGCAGCCTTCCCTGCAGCTCCTGAGGCACGTCAACTTCGATGGCGAGCTCAAATCCGATTTCACCGTCAGGGCGGCCCCAGGCCAGGTCCTGGAAGTTCGCGGTTCTCTTCTCGATCGCCTGTTCCAGTCCGTCCCTCACGAGGTCGCCCAGGAATGCGATCGTGTCGAAGAGCGTACTCTTCCCGCTGGCGTTCGGGCCGATCAGCACATGGAATCGATCAAGCCGAATGTCGACATAGCGCATGCAGAGGAAGTGCAGCGCCTGAATCCGGCGAATCACGTGTGTCTCCAGCGACCGAGTAGCCACCGCCGCGATGGCCGGCAGTACCTGCGAGCAAGGGAATCAGGCATCAACGCAGATCAGCAACCGATCCCACTGTTTCGCCCGCAGGCGAGTTCGCGGGTGATCCCCATCATCCAGCGCATGTTCCGACAGTTTGCTGTCCCGCAGCATGGAGATCAAGCAATGTTCGGGCGTCAGAAGCGTATTAGGCTTAATGGCTTGTGCTAGCGTAACAATTGCGGTGATCCCGATATTTCGTGGATTGAGCCGGATCAGGCTCCTTGGCCCTGCCGCAGCCATTGCGGCCGCGCTGATGTCCTCTGGTGTACAGGGCCAGGATGGAGTTCGCGCCAAGGACTTGATCAATGCTGGCCGTGCTTCGCTGATCGACCAGTACTGCGCCGGCTGCCACAGCCCTTCCGTCAAGACTGCGAACTTGGATCTCGTCTCAATGAGGAGTTCCGCTATCGCCAGCCATCCTCAGGTCTGGGAGAGCGTCGTCAGAAAACTCAATGGGCGCCAAATGCCGCCCGCAGGAATGCCGCGACCCGACGAGTCGGGCTATCGCGCCGCGATTGCGAGCATCGCCCGCGAACTGGACATGCACGCGGAATCCACGCCCAATCCGGGCCGGATCGCGACGTTCCGGAGGCTGACGAAGACTGAGTACCGGAATGCCATTCGTGATCTGCTCGCTGTCGAAGTGAACGTGGACTCACTCCTCCCCAACGACGAGGCCAGCCACGGATTCGACAACGTCACCGTCGGAGACCTCCCCCCGATGCTGCTGGAGCGCTATGTCTCCGCGGCCGAGAAAATCAGCCGGCTGGCCGTCGGAAGGGCGGGGAAGTTCCCGGACGCACACACCGTGCGCGTGCCGCCCGAGCTCACCCAGGAGAGACATCTTCACGGGCTTCCGATCGGTACGCGCGGCGGAACGGTTCTGCCGTACCCGTTCCCGGTTGACGGTGAGTACGAGATTTCGGTGAGGCTGGCAAGGGATCGCAACGAGGACATAGAAGGCCTCACCCGTCCGCACCAGATGGAGATCCTTGTGGATCGCGAGCGCGTCGCGCTGCTGGACATCGTTCCGCCTCGCAACAGAATAGACGACCACCGCTTGGTCGACAGCCATCTCAAGGCGCGCGTGCGGGTCAGCGCGGGCCCCCACGAGGTCGCGGCCACCTTCCTCAAGGAGGCTTCGGTCCTGATCGAGACCCAGAGGCAGCCCTATCAGGCGCGATTCAACTACTACAGGCATCCCCGCACCCAGCCGGCGGTCTACTCGGTCACGATCGTCGGCCCTTTGTCGTCGCAGGGTTCCGGGGACTCTCCCAGCCGCGAACGCATCTTCACGTGCCAGCCGGTCGAGGTTTCGGAAGAGGAGGCTTGCGCCGAAACCATCCTGCGCACACTGGTCTCGCGGGCCTATCGCCGGCCCGCGCAGGACTCGGACCTAGCGGGTCCAATGGGATTCTTCCGGCGGGCCCGGGCGGAGGCCATCGGCGGCGTAGCCTTCGAGGCAGGCATCGAGAGCGCCCTCTCTGCAATCCTCGTGAGTCCGGAGTTCCTGTTCCGCATCGAACGGGACCCACCCGGCCTTGCACCCGGCACCGCTTATCGCGTCAGCGATCTCGAACTTGCGAGCAGGCTCTCCTTCTTCCTTTGGAGCAGCATTCCCGATGACGAGCTGCTAGCATCCGCGACGAGTGGCGCGCTCCGCACGAGCGAAGGGCTGGAGCGCCAGGTGCGTAGGATGCTGGCGGACGAGCGGTCCGTGTCGCTCGTCGACAACTTCGCCTCGCAGTGGCTGCACTTGCGGAACCTTGCGTCCGTCAGGCCGAACATGAGGTTGTTCCCGGACTTCGACGACAACCTCCGGCAGGCCTTCCGACGCGAGACAGAGCTGCTCCTGCGGACCGTGATGCGCGAGGACCGAAGCGTGCTGGAGTTGCTGGACGCAGACTACACCTTCGTGAACGAGCGCCTTGCCAAGCACTACGGGATTCCGAACGTGTACGGGAGCCGCTTTCGTCGTGTCGACCTAGGAGAGGAGAGCGTACGGGGCGGGCTGCTGCGGCACGGCAGCATTCTCACGGTCACGTCGTACGCCACGCGGACATCCCCCGTGATTCGCGGCAAGTGGATCCTAGAGAACATCCTCGGCATGCCCCCGCCCCCGCCGCCGGCCGATGTCCCGGAACTCAAGGAAACCACGATTTCCGGAAAGCTCTCGGTGCGCGAGAGGCTCGCCGAGCACCGTGCCGACCCGGCCTGCGCCGCCTGCCACAATCCGATGGACCCACTGGGATTCGCCCTGGAGAATTTCGACGCTGTGGGGCGCTGGCGGCAAGACGACGGGGGCGAGCCCATCGATCCGTCCGGCCAGCTGGTCGACGGCACTCACGTGGCCGACGCGAACGGACTGGAAGAGGCACTGCTGAAGCGGCCGGACTTGTTCTCCGGCCTGCTGGCCGAAAAGCTGCTCACATTCGCGCTGGGGCGGGGCGTGGAGTATTTCGACGCGCCGGCGATCCGGAAGGTTGTCCGGGATGCCGCAGAGGAGAACTACCGGTTCTCGTCCCTCGTGCTGGGGATCACAAAGAGCACGCCATTCCAGATGAGGACATCGCAATGATCGTTTCGAAGAAAGCACTCCCGCGACGGACGTTCCTGCGGGGCACCGGCGCGACGCTGTCTCTGCCGTTGCTTGACGCCATGGTTCCCTCGCTGACAGCCCTGTCCAAGACCCCGGCCAAGCCGGTGCGCCGGATCGGCTATGTCTACATGCCGATGGGATGCGACATCTCGAGGTGGACCCCGCCGGGCGAGGGCAGGCTCGCCGAGATGTCCCCAATTCTAGGTTCCCTCGCTCCGGTGCTCGATGACGTGACCGTAATCACGAACATGGAGCTGAAGAACTCCTATCCGGGCACTCACGCCACCTCGAATGCCGGCTTCCTGAGCGCGGCGAAGGCCAAGTGGACCGAGAGCACCGACTACTACCTCGGCACGACTGCCGATCAGATCGCGGCGCAGCAGATCGGACAGCAGACCCGGCTCCCCTCGCTGGAGATGGCGATGGACCTGATTTCGATGGTCGGCCAGTGCGACAACGGTTTCGCCTGCGTCTATCAGAACAACCTGTCCTGGTCATCGCCGACCACGCCCCTTCCTGCGGAGGCCCACCCTAGGATCGTCTTCGAGCAGCTGTTCGGCGAAGGCGGAACCGCCGCGGACAGACGGGAAGCGCTGCGGCGCAAGGCGAGCCTCCTGGACTGGGTCATGGAGGACACGGCCAGGCTGAAGTCGGAGCTCGGCCCCGAAGACCAGCACAGGATCGATCAGTACCTTTCCTCGATCCGCGAGGTCGAACGCCGCATCCAGAAGGCAGAAGCCGAGACGACGGAAGGGGCGCTTCCAGACCTGGATCGCCCGATCGGGGTCCCGGCCGCCTATGCGGACCATGCCGAGCTCATGTTCGACCTGCAGGTCCTGGCCATGCAGGCTGACATCACGAGAGTTATCATCTTCCAGCTGGCACGCGAAACGAGCACGCGCACGTATCCGGAAGCCGGTGTCAGCGAGCCCCACCATCCGCTGACCCATCACGGCAACAACCCGGAGAAGATCGAGCAGGTCTCGCGGATCAACGCCTTCCATGTCTCGCTGTTCGCAGGATTCCTCGAGAAATTGAAGTCCACCAAGGAAGGCGGCGCTTCGCTTCTCGACAACAGCCTGTACCTGTATGGGAGCGGAATGGGCAATCCCAACGTCCACGACCACACGAATCTGCCGATCATCGTTGCCGGCGGGGCGGCGGGCGGGCTGAAGGGCGGACGGCACATCAAGTATCCGGAGCCGACACCATTGGCCAACCTGCACCTCACGCTGCTGGACAAGGTCGGTGTGCGGATCGACAAGTTCGCCGACAGCGACGGGATGGTCGACGAGCTCGGTGCTCCGCTGAGCATCTGATGCACTGGCCAAGGGGGCAAGCCATGCGCGGGACCGCTTACAGGATCGGAGGCCTCGGCTTCACCGTGGCATTGGCCGCGCTGCAAGTGAGCGCCGCAAGCTCCGTGCTGTCCGTGGCGGACGCGGCCGAGCACGGCCAGGTATCGACGGCACTCGAGATGCTGGAACGTGGCGCCGACGCCAACGGGGTCCAGCCGGACGGCATGACGGCCCTGCACTGGGCCGCCTACTGGGACGACACGTCCCTCGCGCGGCGGCTCATCGGTGCAGGGGCCCGCGCGAAGAGCAAGAACCGCTACGGTGTCACTCCGCTGTTCCTAGCTTGCGAGAACGGCAACGCCGCGATGATCGAGCTGCTGATCCAGTCGGGCGCGGACCCGAACGCGACCCTGCGGGGCGGGGAGTCTGCCTTGATGACCGCGTCGCGCACCGGCGCGGTCGAAGGCGTGACTGTGCTACTCGAGCGCGGAGCAGACCCGAACGCCCGTGACATGCTTCGTGGCCAGACAGCCCTGATGTGGGCGGCTGCCGAGGGGCACGCTGATGTCGTCAAGGCCCTGATCGCCGCGGGAGCCGGCATCGACGCGCGACTGGGGTCCGGCTTCACGCCGATTCTCTTTGCCGCTCGCGAAGGCAGGATCGATGCGATGAAGGCCCTGATCGATGCCGGAGCGGACCCGAATGACTGGATCCGGCCCCCGGATGACGAGGCTAGTGCCCCGCGCGGCTACACCGGCGCTCCCCCGTTCGGCGCGAGCGCGCTCCTAATTGCCGTCGAGAACGGCCATTTTGAATTGGCCTTGGATCTGATAGACGCCGGTGCAGACCCCAATGCGGCGAGGACGGGCTACACGCCGCTGCACGCGCTCACCCGGGTGCGGAAGCCAGGGGTTGGCGACAACGACCCTCCGCCCGAGGGCTCGGGTAGCGTGTCGAGCTTGGAGTTCGCGAGGGAAATCGCCAAGCGCGGAGCGGATCTCGACGCGAGGATGACGAAGAACGTCAAGGTGGGAAACACTCGTCTCAACAAGCTAGGGGCGACAGCCTACATGCTCGCCGCGCAGACCGCCGATGCGGATCTGATGCGAGTGCTTGCTGGCCTAGGGGCCGACGTAACGATCACGAACTCGGAAAACAGCACCCCGCTCCATGCTGCTGCCGGCCTGGGTACTCGCTCGCCGGGGGAGGATGCCGGCACCGAGGAAGAAGTGCTCGAGGCGGTTGCGGTCGCATTGGAGCATGGCGCGGACATCAATGCCGTGGACGACAACGGGGAGACGGTGATGCATGCGGCCGCCTACAAGAACCTCCCCAGGGTTGTCGAGTATCTGTCGGAGCGGGGGGCGGACATCAGGATCTGGAACACGGCGAATCGGTTCGGGTGGACCCCGCTAGTGATTGCGACGGGCTACCGCTTCGGCAACTTCAAGCCCTCGCAAGTGACCGTCGATGCCATACGGCGGGTGATGATTGCGCACGGCGTGGTGCCTCCAGAGCGGGTCGAGGCCAAGACAAAGCAGATCTACTGACCCTGGCCGAATCGCTCGCCCCGAGAAACAATTGCGCGCGCAGACGATGAGCACGGCCCGCATTCGCGACTATCATGGAGTGGCTTGAACGCCATGCGCCCCACAAGTGTGCTCACGCGCCGCGCCGCCCTGAGGGATGCCACCATGGGCTTCGGCGCATGCGCCTTCGGCGCGCTGCTCGCACCGGAGAGGGCCGGGGCTGAGTACGATCCGGCCGACCCCCTTGCCCCGAAGGCACCGCCGCTTCCGGCCAGGGCCAAGCGTGTCATCCACATATTCATGAACGGAGGGCCTTCGCAGGTCGACACCTTCGACCCGAAGCCGATGCTTGCGAAGTTCGAGGGCACGCCCCTTCCGGTCCATCTGAGAACCGAGCGCCAGACTGGCGCGGCATTCCCTTCGCCGTTCGCATTCCATCGCCATGGCAATAGCGGAATCGAGGTGAGCGAGATCTTCCCGCATGTGGCCAGGCACGCCGACGACCTATGCGTTATCCGCTCGATGCATACCGAAGTGCCGAATCACGGCCCATCGCTGATGATGATGAACACGGGCACGACGCAGCAGTCGCGCCCCTCGTTCGGGTCCTGGCTTACGTACGGGCTCGGGAGCGAGAACCGCAACCTGCCCGGATTCGTCGTCCTGTGCCCGGGCGGGTATCCGGTCTGGGGTGCCAAGAACTGGCGGTCGGCCTTCCTTCCGGGATCGTTCCAAGGGACCCATGTCGACACGCGCCACACGGCTCCGGAAAAGCTGATTTCCCACGTACGCAGCGGCTTCTCGAGCAAGGCTTCCCAAAGGAGGCAGCTCGACCTTCTCCAGAAGCTGAACAGGGATCACGCTTCGGACCGGCCGGGTGACGAGCTCCTCGAGGCCCGGATGCTGTCCTTCGAGCTTGCCTTCCGCATGCAGATGGAGGCGGCGAATGTGTTCGACATCGGGAGCGAGCCAAGGTCAGTGCGCGATCTCTACGGCGACACCCTGCACGGCAGGCAGATGCTGATTGCCAGGAGGCTGCTGGAACAGGGTGTCCGGTTCGTCCAGGTCTGGCACGGGGCAGGGCAGCCTTGGGACTCGCATAGCGAGGTCGAGGCCAACCACCGGCGCTTGGCCGGTCAGTGCGACAGGCCGATCGCAGCATTGCTGACCGATCTGAAGCAGCGTGGCATGCTCGAGGACACATTGGTTGTCTGGGGCGGCGAGTTCGGGCGCACCCCTGTCGTCGAGCTGACATCGTTCGGTGCCAACGCCGGCAAGAACGGCCGGGACCACAATTCCTACGGGTTCTCGATGTGGCTTGCCGGAGGCGGGGTCAAGCCCGGATACGTCCATGGCGCCACGGATGAATTCGGATTCCGTGCCGAGGTCGACAGGGTCCACGTGCACGACCTCCACGCAACAATGCTGCACCTGCTTGGATTCGACCACGAACGCTTCACCTACCGTTACGCCGGGCGGGATTTCCGGCTCACGGACGTTCACGGCCGTGTCGTGCAGGCACTGGTCGCCTGACGGTCCGGGCCATCAAGGCGAGCGGGGGCGAGCGGCTAGAATGGAGGGAATGCGAGTCGGCCCGGCAGGGTCGGCCGCCGGAAGGGTGGGTAGATCCATTGGCTAGGTTCCGTCGCAAGGACCTCAAGCGCGACCGATTCGTCGAGGAAGTCTCGCATCAGGTCGAATTCTTTTCGGGCCACCGCAACCAGTTCATCGCGGGCGGCGTGAGTGTTGTGGTGCTGCTGGTGTGCGGCGTAGCGTACTGGTCCTACGCGAGCCGAAGGGCCGCCGCTTCCCAGGCCGCGCTGCAGGATGCGCTTGACCTCTTCCATGGTGTGGTGAGCGTGGAGGAGCAGCCGGGGCTGAAGACGTTCCCGACCGAAGCGGACCGGGTCGACCAGGTGACCAGGGCCCTGGACGGCGTTGCGCTGGACCATTCGGGCACGGAGGCCGCCGCAGGCGCGATGTACTATTCGGGTCTCCTCGACCGCGAGGAAGGGAACTCCGCCGAGGCCAAGGCGCACTTCGAGCAAGCCATCCGGGGCAAGAGCGCGGAGTACATAGCCCTCGCGAGGATGGCTCTGGGTGGATTGCTCTTGGACGAGGGAGACGTCGAAGCAGCCCGAGAGCAGTTCCAGGCTGTTGCCGACGAGCCCGCCATGATGGTGTCCACTGATCAGGCCTCGATAGAGCTGGCGCGGACATACGCCGCGAGTGATCCCGATAGGGCCCGGGAGATCCTGGACGACATCCAAACGCGGAACAGCCCCGCAGGCCCGATGGCGGCGGAGCTGCTTGCAACTTTGAACGAGGGCAGCTGATCCAAGCAGGGGCGATGACGGAAGGGTTGCGGTTCCCGACCGAGCAGTCCCGCCTGCGAAGACATCGGGAGCCTGCCGATGGTGACTCGTACCGCAACCCCTACCAGCGGGACCGAGACCGCATCATCCACTCGCGGGCCTTCCGGCGCCTTGCCGGCAAGACCCAGGTCACGACCCTGCCCAACTCCCACCACTGCCGCACTCGGCTGACGCACACGATCGAAGTCTCCCAAGTGGCGCGCACGGTGTCCACGGCCCTGGGCTTGAACACAGACCTCGTGGAAGCGCTGGCGCTAGGGCACGACCTGGGCCATCCGGCATTCGGTCACACAGGTGAGGCCGTCCTGAATGATGAAATGCAGAAGCACGGCTCGTCGTTCGATCACAACTTACACGCGCTGCGCATCGTGGACCACTTCGAGCAGCGCTACGCCGGCTTCCGCGGACTGAACCTCACGTTCGAGGTCCGGGAGGGGCTGCTCAAGCACTCTCGCGAGATCGACGCCGCTGACGAGCGATACAACGAGTACCTTCCGGGCCTGCGCCCGGTCCTCGAGGCGCAAATCATCGACTTTGCTGACGAGATCGCCTACTTGAGCGCGGACATCGAGGACGCTGCGGACAATGGCATGATCAGCCGGGACACGCTTTGCGAACGCGTGCCGAGCGTCGCGGCCCTAGTTCGCGAGGTCGAGGTCGCGTATCCGGAAATCTCTGGACGGCGTACCTTGCGCGAGGTTCACAGGCGCCTCGTCGGAATGCTGGTCCGCGGCCTGATCCATGGCATTCGGGAGGCGGTCGCGCAGTCAGGCGCCACGGACTGGAAGGATGTCCGCGACTTGCGGGAACGGATTGTACGCCCCGATGCCGAGACACTTCAGGCGCTGGGCGACATTCGCAGTCTCCTGACCGAGCGCTACTACACGGCCATGGGCACCCAGCGAGTCGCGAGGCGCTACGCGGAGAAGCTGCGCGAGCTGTTTCGGCATTACGTGAGCCACCCGGATTCGCTGCCGGCGGGTTACGCGGAGCAGATCGGGACGGAGCCGTTGCATCAGCTTGTCTGCGACTATGTGGCAGGAATGACCGATTCGTTCCTGCTCGACTGCCACCACAAGCTGCTCGGAGGCGAGAGCGTTGAGGCGACCTGCCGCGCGGTCGAATAGCTGGCGGTGGCTGCGCCGTATGAGCGTCGCCGCACTGTTCTGCTGGGGTCTGGTTCCCCTCGTGCCGATGCCGATTGTCGACTGCCCCTGCGACCACTCAGCCCCCGAGAGCCTGTCGAGTCGCGTGTGCAGCCTGTGCGGGACTGCGGAGAAGCAGTCCGCCGAGGTCTACTTCCTCAAGGACATCAATCCCCACAAACCCAATCGCTATCTCGCTCTACCGCGGGCGCACGATCGCGGCTACCAGTCCACCGCGGACCTTTCGGAGTCACTCCGGGCCGAGCTCTGGCGCGCCGCAGCGGGTCGCGCCGAGGAGCTGTACCCGGGACGTTGGGGCCTGGCGCAGAACAGTCACTACTTCCGCACCCAATGCCATGCGCACATTCACATCGGGCCTCTGAGCCCCGAGGTCGACGACACGGGGGGCATGGTCGTCGCAAGTGCAGGCCAGATTCCGGACGTCGGCGCGGACCAGGGAATCTGGATCCACCCCAAGGACGGCGGATACTGCGTGCATCTCGACCGGGATCTGGCTGAGATCGTTCTCGTGAGGTGACCGTCGCCGGAACCGGTGGCTACGGCGCCTCCCAGTTGCTGCTGGCGGCGGACCGGAACAGGGCGTCGATGATCCTCATGCCCTGCACTGCGTTCTCGAGAGGGAATTCCAGCGGCTCCCCGTAGCGGATGGCCCTGGAAACAACCTCGCCTTGCGCTGTGTACTGGTCGGTTACCGGCAGCTCCTCGACAGTCACGCCCGCATTGCCGAGCTGACTTCCGTCATCCACGAAAAGCCGGCACGGGCGATCCGGCGGGGCGTTGAACGGAATCTCGATCTCGATCCGTCCGTCCGTCCCGAGGATCTGCATCCGCTGGAACGGCGTGATCTGCGTCCCGCAAGTGAACGTAGCCTGCCCGGCCGGAAAGTCGAGGATCGCGGACGCGAGCCGGTCGATCTTCCATTCCGGATCCCGTTCGATCAAGCCGACCACCCGGGTCGGCTCCGCTTCGAACAGGAATCGCGAACCGGTAATCGGATAGCAGCCAATGTCGTACAGCCCTCCGCCGCCGATCCCGGCCATGTTGCGGATGTTCCGGGGGTCCCGGTTGTTGTAGCTGAAGAAGCCCTGGACCGCACGAAGCTCGCCGACGCTGCCGGATCGAACCAATTCCCGGGCACGCAGCCACTGCGGGTGATAGCGCACCATGAAGGCCTCCTGGATGAGGACTCCGGCGGCGTCGCGCGCCTCGATGAGGGTCTGGGCCTCGGCTGCGTCCAGCGCTACCGGCTTCTCGCAGAGAACGTGCTTGCCCGCTTTCGCCGCTTCGATTGACAGCGGCACGTGCAGATGGTTCGGTAGCGGGTTGTAGACTGCCTCGATATCTGGGTCGGTCAGCAATTCCTCGTAAGCGCCGTAGGCCTTCGGAATCCCGAGTGATTCGGCCGCGCGCTGGGCACGCGCGCCGTCTCGCGATGCGATGCCGACAATCTGGCAGGCCTCTGACCGCTGCATGGCCGGGATGACTTTCTCCAAGCCGATCCTGGCCGTGCTGAGTACTCCCCAGCGGACGGGTGTCATCAATTCACCTTGTTGCGCGGACTGCCACTGGATCTTGTCTGGCGGCAGGGATCCGACCCCATGGCGGCGCTACATGTAGCCGCCGGACTTGCCAGCAACGGCTTCCGCTGCCGGCGCCGTCTCCATCTCCGACCGAATCGCCCGGAAGCCGTTCAGAAGGACCGAGATATCCGTGCCGCACACCAGGAACCGGGCGCCGTGGTCTCGGGCCCTCTGCAGCATCTTGGTATTGCCGAAGTGGACGCCTGGAGCAACGCCGGCACGATCGCAGGCAGCAACCATGCGGTCGAACGCCGACCAGAACGCAGGGTTCTCGAAGTCGCCCGGAATGCCAAGCGCCACCGAGAGGTCGAACGGGCCCACCATGGTGGCGTCTACGCCCTCGACCGAGACGATCTCATCGATGGCGTCGACACAGCCCTGCGTCTCCATCTGAACAACGACCATGGATTCCTTGTTTGCGGCCTCCATTTCGGCGGCGGCGCCTCGAGGGTGAAGGTCCGTTACGATGCTCCGCAGACCGTAGCCTCGACGCCCGAGCGGCGGGAACTTCATCGCCGCGACGATCCGGCGGACTTCCTCGACGGACTCCGTCCGCGGATTGATGATGCCCATCGCGCCCACATCGAGCATCCTGGCCAGGAAGAAGTACTCGGGCTGGGGAACCCGGACGAGCGGTACGACGCCTGTCGACTTCGCAACCCGAACCAGTCCTTGAACGTCGTCGAACCCCGTCTTGCTGTGCTCCGTGTCGATGAAGAAGAAGTCCAGGCCGGCCGCCTCGATTGCGACGACGATCTCAGGATTGAAGCAATCCGTGAGGCAGGTGCCAAGCACTGTTCCGCCAGCCTGCAAGCTGCGCTTGACGTGATTGTTCTGCATGGGATTTACGCCGGGGCCCGCGCCCCTATGCTCGTCGCCATAATGGCGGAGTGGGGGAATGGCGGGAGCGACGAGACTCGAACTCGCGACCTCCGGCGTGACAGGCCGGCGTTCTAACCAACTGAACTACGCCCCCGGCTAGCCGGCCCCTGCCACAGCGACCGCGCCTTGGTTCACTCAGAATACCACAGTTGCGCCGGATCCAGATCTCTCCGCCAGGCCGCCCCGGCGCTCCGTTCGGGCTCGCTCGGGGAGCTAGAACTCCACTCTCAGCCCCATCTGCATGATCCTCGGACCGGTCAGGTTATTGATCTCGCCAGCCGTCCCGCTGATGATGCGCCCCACTGGATTCGTCAGATTGGCGTGATTGAGGGAGTTGAACATCTCCCAGCGGTACTGGATCTTGACCTGCTCCGTGACGTCGAAGTTCTTGAAGATGCCGAGGTCGAGGTTCCAGTCGCCCGGGCTGATCATCGTGTTCCGGCCGAGGTTCCCGAAAAACCCCCGCTCGGGCAGGGCGTATGCGCCGACGTTGTACCAGGCTCCGCCGTTGACGATGTTCTCCCTGCTTCGATTGACTCCTGACAGGGGGTCTCCGACCAGATTGGGCCGCTGCCCGCCGCCGATCGTGGTGCCGGCGAGATCCCGGCCGTGGAAGATGTTTACCGGGTCGCCGGTCTGCGTCGAGTAGATCCCGTTGATCTGCCAGCCGCCAAGGAGCCAACTGCCGGGACCGCTGCTCACGGGTGACGGGATGTCCCAGACGAAGGACGCGACAACCCTGTGGGCATGGTGGAAATTGGCCAGCGCCCTTTCCGCGTCGAGGTCTTCGATGTTCTGCGGGTTGAACTGGTCGTTCGTCGCATACAGGTCCATGGTCTTCGACCACGTGTAGTGGGTCAGGATCGAGAAGCCGCTGCTCATCCGCTTGTTCAGGGTGAATTGGAAGGCGTTGTAGTTGCTGTACGCAATGGACTGGTACTCGCGGATCGCGGTGAAGTCAGAATGCGGCCGCACGTTGGGGCGTCCGCTGCTCCGAGCCGGCCTGACGTTGATGTCGAGCACCATCGGGAGATTCGAAGCCTTGGAGCCGATGTACGCGGCGGTGACCAGGATCCGGTACGGAAGCTCCTGCTGGACATTCAGGTTCCACTGCTGGTTGTAGCCCGCCACCAGATCGGGGTTGACACTCCGGCCGAACAGGATCGGGGTGACGAACTCGAATGCGCCTCGCTCCTGGTCTGTCCGAGGAGGGCTGAACGGGAACGGGTTGACGCGTCCCCGGAACGGCTCGTCGAATGTGGCCCCGGACGCGTTGAGATCGGCCTGGCGACGGTCAAACTGCATGGAGAACGGCGGGTTGTTGACGAACTGGCTGAGCGAGTGGAACGGAGGCATGTCGTAGAACAGGCCGTATCCGAAACGGATCGCGGTCTTGGAGTCCGCCGTGGGCTGCCACGCGATGCCGACACGCGGCGCGAAGTTGTTCCAGTCTTTCGGGGCGCCGCCTCTGGGAATGTCCGGGTCGGAAGCGTACAGGAGCCCGGGAGGGGCTTGGGGGTAAGAAGGCGACTGCTGGCCCGGCATGAACACGGACAGCTCGTCGTCAGCAGAGTAGAACTGGTGATACGGCTCCCAGCGAAGCCCCATGCTGATGGTGAGGTTCGGGAGAGCCTTCCAGTCGTCCTGGAAGTACATGTTGGACCCGATGTTTCGGATCCGGTTGATGCGGAGCGAGCCCATGACGAACCGCGAAGGAAAGCCAAGGAAGAAGTCCCCCAGCGCATTGCCGCTGCGGTTTCCGTTGAAAGTGAACTGCGGATCGACTCGGTTGTTGGTCAGCCGGTCGCTTTTTGACCACCGGTAGTCCCCGCCGAACTTGATCATGTGGCCGCCCTTGGTCCATGACCAGTCATAGACGGCGTGGTAGGTCTGGCGGTCCGTGTCCAGCACGTTTACCTGGCCGAGGTTCCAAAAGCCCTGGACGCTGCCGCGCCATGTCACGGCCTGCTCCTCCGGGCTGAACGGCGCTGCGCGCTGAGCGTTGACGCCGAGAGTCTCGTAGGTCGCGATCTGGCCGTCGAACATGATCGGGTTCCCCCCGCGCAGCTGATCCACCTCGTTCCACGTGAAACGGCCTACGCCGAGGAGCGTTGGTGAGATGGTCCATGTGTGGGAGCCCTGGAGATTCCAGTTCTTGAAGCCCTCGTTCTGCGTGAGTGTCGGTACGTTGGCCGCTCGGAACCGGTCGTCCACATTCCGGAAGAGCCGGAACGTTCCCCTCTGCTTGTCCGTGACCTGATGGTCGACCCTTGCGATGTGCTGGTCTCGGTCCGGATTGTCCGGGCGATTGAATCCGATCCGGCCCAGCAGGGTGCCGTCACCGCGCGTATTGACGACATTCGCGGTTGGAATCAGGGCTTGTAGGTAGTTCGGGGCGACATGGTTCCAGCGGCTCTGGGGAATGATCGCGTTTGGGAACGCCGCCCCGGTGTCCGGATCGCTCGGGGCATTGCGGGACCTACTGAAATCAGCCCCGCGCTCCAAGTCCGTCGCGACATTGTGGAGGAATGCCTGCGCCTGCCGCGTGCGAGTGCCCTCGAAGGAATAGAAGAAGAAGCTGCGGTTTCTCGCGATGGGTCCGCCGAGCGTGGCTCCGAACTGGTTCCGGCGCAGCTTTCCCTTCTTCACACCCGTTCGGTTCGCGTCGAAGCTGGTAGCGTCCAGCACGTCGTTGCGGAGGAAATTGAAGGCGCTGCCATGGAACTCGTTCGTTCCGGACTTGGTAACTGCGTTGATCACGCCCCCCATCGCGCCGCCGTGCTCGGCGGAAAAGTTCTGTGTCTGGATGCTGAACTCCTCCAGCGAATCCGGATTCGGCACGATCATCGGCGCGCCGCCCTGGTGGTCGTTGTTGTCGCCGCCGTCGAGCATGTAGTTGTTCGACTGCGCCCGGGCGCCGTTGACGCTGAATGCGCCGAACTGCGAGATGACGCCCCCTGGGCCGGTGTTGACGCCGGGGACGAGCATGATCAGCTGGATCGGGTTGCGGCCGTTCAGCGGCAGCTCGGTAATGCGGCGCTCGTCGATGATCTCGGTGAGCGTCGCGTTCGATGTCTCGACCTGGGCGACCGCCCCCTCGACAGTCACCACTTCCGTCACCTGGCCGATCTCCATGGTCGCGGTGACCTGCCGGCTCTGGTCCGCGTCGAGCCGGAAGGTTCCGGAGGAGAACGTCCGAAAACCGTCGCTCCGCACCTCGACTCGATAGTTCCCGACCTGCATCCGGGGAAAGCTGAAGCGTCCCTGCGCATCCGTTTGCGCGGACTGCTCGATCCCGGTCAGTTCGTTGATGGCAAGTACGTCGGCACCCGGGATTACCGCGCCGGAACCGTCCTGCGCCGTCCCGAGGATCAGTCCCGTGGCCTGGCCGAACGCTCCGATCGTCATCAGCAGCCCCAAGCACGGGACCAGAATCGTATTCCTGAACAACATGATCACCCCCATCATTCGCCTCGCTTACCCGTGACGAACGCCCCGCCACGGTCTTCCTTCAAGGCGAGACGGCCCCAGCCCCACACTGGCCGGCCCTTCCGGGCCAACCAAACCTTCGGAGGCAGTGTATCACCGCCAACGATGCGAGCGGCGGATTCGGAGCGGAATGCCGTTGCAACCGGCTACTCGCGACCGGGCCTTCAAGACCGTTCCGGATCGCCAACACGGCCAGCAGGGAAGGACTTGCGGAGCAATTCCTGGCGCAGGGCACTCGCTGCTATACTGCGCTAGCGCGGAATTGGCTCAGGAGAGGCGCGAATGGACGAGGTGCGCACCATCGACCAGCGCTCGGCCGCGACTTGGTCGGCGGCGGTGGAGTACCCCGACTCGGACGAATTGCCGATGGCCGAAAACGAGGTCCAGGCCCATGCTATCCGCGCTGCCTTCGGCGCCCTGGAGCAGCACTACAGTCCGCAGGAAAAGCCCTATATTGCCAGCGACCTGCTGCTGTACTACGAGGAGGGCAACCCGAAGAAGTCGGTGGCGCCGGACCTTATGGTGGTGTTCGGCGTGGGGTTGCACAGGCGGCCAAGCTACAAGCTGTGGGAGGAGGGCAAGCCGCCGGACTTCGTGCTGGAGGTGAGCTCGCAGTCCTCGCGGGAGCGGGACCGGACCGAGAAGCTGGACAGGTACGCGGGGCTGGGGGTGCGGGAGTACTTCGTTTTCGACCCTGGAGACGCCGAGGAGGCCGAGGATGGCCGGGACGGCGAGCTGGCAGGATACCGGTTGTGGGGGCGGCAGTATGTTGCCTGCGGGGTGAGCCAGGAGTCCGGCCGCGAGTTGGAGAGTGAGACTCTCGGCCTGTGGATACGGCCGGAGGGGAAGCTGGTGCGGTTCCGGGACCCGGCCAGCGGCAAGGATTTGCGGACACACCGCGAGGATGCAGAGGCATTCCGTGAGTCCGAACGAGGGCGGATTGAAGCCGAGCGGCAGCGGGACGAGACCGAACGAGGGCGGATTGAAGCCGAGCGGCAGCGGGATGAGGCCGAGCGACGGCGAGCGAAAGAGCGCCGTGAGCGGCTTAGACTTGAAGCGCAACTCGCAGCCATGAAGAGCCGACGAAGTGATCCCGATGGTCCGTGACTAGCGGGCAGGGCGTCACATGCCTGCGCCGCCCGAACCGCGCCTCGCCGTGTCGGAGGACTGTCAGATTCTTACGCTTCTAATGGGCCCCAGTAATTGAATCTGCGGAGTCCGTGCTCGGATTGCTTGACGGCCAGCCACTGCCCCGCAGGCGGTGTACCACGGGGCTGCTGGGAGAACGGGGCGGCAGGACGGTTGGCGAAAGACGTTTCTCGAAGCGGGCACCAGGCGGAATCCTTCAGGTCTCGTGTCGCTTCGATAATCCCGAACTGGAGATCCCGACTCGGCCTCCCGGCAGTTTCGCCTCGAGCGGCGCCTGAAGCCCAGGATGAACGGCATCGACGGTGGCACGCTGTGGCGATTCGGTGCTCCGCCGAACTCCAGCAGCCCAACCGTGACAGCGACCATGTAGAGCGGCCATGTAGAGCGGCCATCATGCATGCCCACCTGCGCGCGAGGGACTGGACGCGCCGGCTCAATGCATGTGCATTCCTAGTCCGAGAAAGGCGACCGGATGGTGGCATCGACCCGTCTGTAGTTGGTCCACCTGCTGCGGATTCGGTTGCGAAACGTCTTCGCGCCCATGAGCAGTTGGAGATCGATCTCGATCCGGAACCGGCTCGGCATCCACAATCCCTCTTCCACCTCAGCGAACTCCATCCGGCCATCTGCCTTCCGCAACGTCGCGAACAGGCCCCATGCGTACCGGACCGCTGAATTCATCCCGAACTCCACACGCGCAATCTGGGCGTTCGACTTCAGGATCCACAGCCGCCCGGACGTCTGGTTCAGCGCTCGATCCATCGGGCCGTTCCTCGGCAGCCTGCCCTCGCGGGGCTCGAAATGCAACACCCAGCAAGCACCGACTGGAAGCTCCTCGCTGCCGGCAAGCCTTGTCCGATACCGGGCCATAAGTTTGCGATCGAACACAACTGTCCGTTCTTCCGCTTCCAGCCGCTCGCCACGGGCGGCATGCGCCCGGGCCTTGCGGGCGAACTCGGCCCTCTTGCGACGCTCTTTCTGTGCCTGGCGGGGAGGAATGGGCTCGCCCCCGCGTTCCACCAGTTCCTTGTACAAGTAGCCTTCGAGGGGGTATCGCAGGAATCGCTCGGCCTCGGTGTCCGTGATCCCGCCCGCCTCGTCGAGCCTCTCCACGATTGTGTCGACGACGCACTCGAACGCCAGCTCGATCTTCGATTCCTTCTGCTGTTCCGTACGATCCAGCGTCCGATCTAGAATCTCGGTGGCGCGCAACGCTGCTGCGTGGCTTGCCTGTTCGACCCGCTCGGTTGGGCCCTGAGCCAAGCCGAGGGGAGCCATGCAGAGTAGGAAGGCCGCCAGGCCTGGTCGGAGCCCGCATCGCAAGATCACCCGAACACAAGCCTTTGCGGGACTCCCGTGCCAACGGCTGGTCCCGCTGGGCATACGTCCGGTCCAATTCATGGCAGCAAGCAACCCGCCATCCGTGGCGGCCGGCAGCCCGTGACTGATCGTGGTCGGCTGGATCGCGACCGGCCGCGAGCTGCGAATCCTGCATTCCCGCTGCACAGCGATGGGGGCCGTGCCATTGGGCAGACT
This sequence comes from Bryobacterales bacterium, assembly GCA_965263255.1. Lineage (GTDB taxonomy): Bacteria > Acidobacteriota > Terriglobia > Bryobacterales > UBA6623 > VXMF01. Next base: position 1,308,582 of record CBDHHA010000008.1, on the reverse strand, counting down.
GGTCGGACCGAACAGCGGTCCATCTGTCTGGGTCGGCGGGCCAGTCTCAAACACCTGGCATAGCCCTCTTGAGCGGCTTCAGAAGCACGGCCAGCAGGCCGGCCACTGCAACGCACATGAGGCCGAGAACGGCGAAGAAGACCGAGTGCGGCCAACGGGTCCAGTAGACGCCGATTGCCGTCAGCTTGTTACCGACCGCTGTCGCGACGAACCATCCGCCCATCATCATCCCGCGCAGGCGGAACGGCGCGACCTTCGAAACCAGGGATAGCCCCATGGGGGAGAGCATCAGCTCGCCAAGCGTAACGATTCCGTACGAGGTGATCAGCCAGGCGGGAGACACCTCGTAGGCGTACGGATCCGGTCCGGTCACAGATGCCTCGCCCAATGAGGCAGCCGCGTACAGGACGAAGAATGAGATGCCGGTCAGCAGCATGCCCATCGTCATCTTGGCTGGCGTGGAAGGCTCCCGGCCCTGCTCGTCGAGCTTTCGCCACAGCTGGACGAGCGGGAAGGACAGGATCAGGATCCAGGCCGGGTTGATGGCGTTGGCGATCGTGCCAGAGACTTCCCAGTCCGTGTTGTCATCTGCCCAATACGTCAGAGTCGACCCGTTCTGGTGGAAGGCCATCCAGAATACGACCACGATCAGGAACACCACGAGCAGGGCACCGATACGGCGCGTATCGGAGACGGTGTCCAGCGGGCTGGTGCCAGAACTCGTAGTCTCCGTCGGCGAGATTGGAGCGTCCGCCACTCGCACGAGGCCACGGCCGCGGTAGAGCGTGACGACGGAAATCACCATTCCGAACGCCGCGACCGCGAAGGCCGGATGGTAGCCTGCCTTCGCCTTAACGATCTCCATGACGATCGGAGCCACGAATGCCCCGACGTTGATTCCGAAGTAGAAGATGACGAAGGCTTGGTCCTTCAGCGGGCTTCCCTCCGGGTAGAGATTGCCCACCATCGTGGAAACGTTGGGCTTGAAGAGGCCGTTACCGATGACGAGGCAGGTGAGCGCAGCGTAGACGATCGTTAGGGATTGGAACGAGAGCAGCAGGTGGCCGGCAATGAAGAAGACTCCTCCGATCATGGTCGTGCGGAGGTAGCCTAGGTAGCGGTCAGCGATGAGACCGCCAACCAGCGGGCTGGCGTAGACGAAGGTCAGGTACCAGGAGTAGAGTCGGATCGCCTCTGACTCGGTCCAACCGAAGCCCTCGACTGGATCCCGCAGGTATAGGATGAAGAGGGCCAGCATCGAATAGAAGCTGAACCGCTCCCACGCCTCGGAGGCGAACAGGACTACGAGTCCCTTCGGATGTCGGCCTTGCAGATGGAGTTGGTTCGCTTCCACGTTCAGGGTTCCCGGGAACTGACGCGCGGCTTGACCACCGCGAGCCCCGCGGCAGCCGCTGCATGGCCGCGACTGCATTATCTCACCGTCGGCGATGACGAACGAGCACGACTCGCGTCGCGATCGTGGCTCTGGCTACCGCGACACGCGAGACGCTAACCACAGCAGTCCGCAACGCGCGCTATGGCAAGATAGGGTTCCGGCGGCCGCTCGCCGCTTCCGCGATCCGCGGAGCCGTCGGTGCGGCGCATGCAGCAGACGCCTAGGCACAGTCGACGAATTGGCCTCCTGACGCAGACGTTCCGGTCATTCCGGTACAGGAATTTCCGCTGGCTCTGGTGCGGGGCGTTCACGTCGACGACCGGCTACTTCGTAGCGCAGACGGCGGAGAGCTGGTACGTCTACGAGCAAACCGACTCGGCCGGCCTGCTGGGCTTGGCCGCATTCCTCAACGGGCTGCCGATCCTCATGTTCTCGGTTGTCGGGGGCGTCCTGGCCGACCGCATGGACAGGCGGCACCTGTTGATCGGGTCGCAGGTCCTGCAGATGGGTGCGGCCCTGGGGTTGGCGCTCCTGTTCTACGTCGAGCGGATCGAAGTCTGGCACATCCTTGTGGCTGCGTTCGTGGCAGGCCTCGGCCAGGCGTTCGGCGGCCCTGCCTACCAAGCGCTCATGCCATCGCTTGTTCCTAAACGCCACCTGCCGAACGCGATCGCGCTGCTATCGATCCAATTCAACCTTGCCGGCACGCTGGGTCGACCGATCGGCGGAGCGGTGTTCAAGGCGTTAGGGCCGACGATGTGCTTCTTGGTGAATGCCATGAGCTTCATGGCTGTGATTGTTTCCCTGCTAGTCATGCGGATTCCGTTCGTGCCGAGAACGACCGCGAATATGGTGCGGAGCTTCTTGGACGGGATTCGGGCCCTCAAGTCGAGCAGCGCACTTCGGTCGCTCATGCTGCTCGCGGTCGTCACGGCCTTTTGCGGCGTGCCGCTCCAGATCCTGCTGCCAGTCTTCGCCCGCGATGTCTACGGCCTCGACGCCGGCGGTTTCGGCGCCATGGGTGCGGTGCTCGGAGCAGGGGCCGTAGCCGGCGCTCTCCAAGTTGCGCGCCGTGGGAACGAGCCCCGAAAGGGGCGCCGCTCACTGCGGATGCAGATCTGGCTCGGTGCCGCGCTGATTGCGTTCGCCAGCACGAGTTGGCTGCCTGCGGGAGCAATCCTGTTGTTCCTGAACGGCGGCGCGATCCTTGCGGTCTTCACGATGGTGACCTCCTTGGTCCAGCTGAACGTTCCCGAGGAGTTGCGGGGGCGCATTATGAGCGTCTTCAACACGGCATTCCGAGGGGTCATGCCGATCAGCAACGTGATCTGCGGATTCGCTGCCGAGAAGCTTGGCGCCAGTAATGTGCTTAGGTTCAACGGATCCATCCTGATTCTCGTGGCGTTGCGATACATCCTCGGCGAGAACAAGGTCAAGTCACTATAGCCACGACCCAGCCGAGCCCTGCATCGGTGCAGCATGGCATCGATCATTGGCCGGGAAACATCTGCACTCCTGTGCCGCATCCGTAGCAGCCGCGGCTCAAGCCGCCGCCAGTCGATCATCCGCTGACCCGCAGTGGCAGCGGCGGCAATCCGATACACTCGACTGCATGGCAAGGGAAGTCCCCATCGAGGAGCTGCGGGCGAGCATCGGCCGCGAGATCGCGGTCAGCGATTGGCTCGAGATTTCCCAAGAGCGCATCAACCGGTTCGCCGACACGACCGAAGATCACCAATGGATCCACGTCGATGTCGACAGGGCGGCCAGGGAATCCCCGTTCAAGACAACGATCGGGCACGGATTCCTCAGCCTCTCGATGCTCTCGGCCATGATGATGGGCACCGTCAAGGTTGCGGGCAAGTTTCGGCACGCCATCAATTACGGCCTCAACCGGGTTCGCTTCCCGGCGCCGGTCCCGTCAGGCGGGCGGATTCGGGGCCACATAACGCCGCAAGCAGTGGAGGACCATGACTGGGGCGTGCAAATGGTCTGGCTGCTGCACGTCGAGCTCGAGGGCTCCACGAAGCCGTGCGTGGTTGCCGAGTGGGTGACCCGCAACTACCGCTAGCTGCCGGTTCCGCGCAGCCTCATCCGACGGGCTGCATGTCCCGCCAGTTCGGTCCCGCCTTGACGTCCACCACCAAGGGGACTTCCAAGTCGGCGGACGCCTCCATCTCGGCCTTGACCAGGGCCCCGACCTGCGCCACCTCGCTGTCGGGAGCCTCGATCACGAGCTCGTCGTGGACTTGGAGCAGCATCCTGCTGCGGAGGCCGAGCCGCTCGAGCGAAGCGTCTGTCGACACCATCGCCTTCTTGATCAGATCGGCAGCCGTGCCTTGGATGGGCGAATTCTGGGCGATCCGGGCCGCGAGGCCCCTCGCTGCGGGATTCTTGCTCGCAAGGTCCGGCACCGGCCTGCGGCGCCCGTAGAGCGTATAGCTGTACCCAGACTCTCGGGCCTTCTCGACGAGACCGTCCAAGAATTCCTTGATCGTGCCGTACCGCTCAAAGTACAGGTTGATGTATTCGCGCGCACTTTGCTGGGGGATGGCAAGTTGCTTGGCGAGGCCGAACGCGCTGAGGCCGTAGATGATGCCGAAGTTCACCGCCTTGGCCCTGAAGCGTTCCTCCGGGCCGATCAGGGCCGGGGCGATACCCAGGACTTCGGAAGCGGTCCTCGCATGGATGTCGTCCCCCGTACGGAAGGCGTCGACTAGCTTCGGATCCCCGGACATGTGCGCAAGCACTCGCAGCTCGATCTGTGAGTAGTCCGCTGCCACGAGGCTGCAGCCTGGCTGCGCGACGAACGCCTTGCGGATCTCCCGGCCAAGCTCGGTCCGCGCCGGGATGTTCTGCAGGTTCGGGTTCAGGGAGGAGAGCCTTCCGGTTGCCGATCCGGTGGGGTTGAAGGTCGTGTGGAGCCGTCCGTCGCCCGCAACCAAGCCGGGGAGCACGTCGACGTACGTGTTCTTGAGCTTGGTGTGCTGTCTCCAGTCCAGGACCTTTGTCGTGATCGGGTGGTGCCGTGCCAGGCTCTCGAGGACGTCGGATGCCGTAGAGGGGGTGCTGGTCTTGCCGCGCTTGGGCGGGCGCGGCAGCCCAAGCTCCTCGTACAGGACCTCACCCAGTTGCTTTGGGGAGCCGATGTTGAACTCGTGACCGGCGAGCTCGTGAATCTCTTCGCCGAGCTCCGCTACCCGGTGCCCGAGGCGGGACGACAGATCTTCCAGAACGGTAGGATCCAGACGTACCCCTGCCGATTCCATCTTGGCCAGCACCGGCGCTAGCGGCATCTCGATCGACTCGTAGAGTTCGCCGAGACCCTGATCATCAAGCTCCGCGCGGAGGCCCTGCCGCAGCGCACGGGTTTGGCCGGCAGCCGAGGCCACGTCCGGCCGCCAAGCAGTCCCGAATCGGCGCTCGACCGTCTTAGGAAGGGTGTAATTGGTACGGCTCGAGTCCAGCAGGAACGCCATCAGCATCGTGTCGTCTGCGGCCCTCGGGAACGCAATTCCCGCCCTTCCCAGATGATGGATGGCGGACTTCCAGTCGTGGACCCAGATCTCCCGCTCGCTGGACTCGAATAGCTCCTTCGCGTGCGCAAGCAGCTCCGGGGGCAGCTGCCACGCCTCTTCATCGTCCGCAGAGAGTCCGAGGCCGACGGCCTGCGATCCCTCGTCGGATGGGTCTGGCAGGGCGACGGAGACAGGAGCGCTTGAGTCCGCCAGCCACTCCGAGACCTGAGCTGCCGACTCGAACGTCCGGACAGTCAGTGAGGAAGAGGTTGCGCCGGAGGCACTCTCTAGTTGCCCCGCCAAGCTATTGAATTCGAGCTCGCGGTACAGCGCGAGACGGGCTTGGTTGTCCGGATCGGCCCGGCGGAGTCCCTCGAGGTCCAGCCGCAGGCTCCCGCTGGTGTCGAGCGAAGCCAAGCGCTTGCTCAGGCGGATCTGATCGGCGTTGTTCTGGAGGCTCTCCCTGTATGCCTTCCGCTTCACCTCGCTTGCGTGGCCAATGATCCCTTCGATGTCCCCGTACGCCTCGATGAGCTCCGCCGCTCCCTTGTCGCCGATCCCCGGAGCGCCGGGAATGTTGTCGACCGCATCGCCCTTCAATGCGAGAAAGTCGGTGACATTCTTGGGGCGAACGCCTAGATGGCGCAGGACATCCGCTTCGCCGATGGCCTCGTTCTTCTTCGGATTGAACATCGTCACGCCGTCTCCGACTAGCTGCATGAGGTCCTTGTCCGAAGAGACGATCCATGTCTGCACGTTCTGCCCTGCCGCCTGCTGGGCCAGCAGTCCGATCGTGTCGTCAGCCTCATAGCCGTCCTCCGCCACTACCGGAAGCCTCCATGCCTCCAGAAGCCTTTGGATGAAAGGCAGCTGTGCGGCGAGGTCTTCCGGCATCTCGGCCCGATTCGCCTTGTAGTCCGGGAAGATCCCCTCCCGAAACGTAGGCCCCTTTCCCTCCCAGATCGCTGCGACATAATCCGGTTGGTGGTCATCGAGCAATCGCTTGAGCATGTTGTTGAAGACGTAGATGGCCTCGGTGGGCTGGCCGGATGATGCCCGGAGACTGGGAACCGTGGCCCTTGCGCGACCGTAGAAGGCCTGGAATATCAGCCCGAATGTGTCGAGGAGAAACAGGCGGGGACGAACTTGGTCCATCAGCGAATCAGTGTACGCCCTGACTAGCGGGGAACTTGCGGCCTGTCCCGGACGGACCCGGCGCTAGGGGGCTTGCTGCCTTCCGCGTCCTGGGTTTCGGAACCTCGTGAACGAAGTGCGCTGGTGCCATACTAGAGGCAGGAGCTTATTTTCGCCTTCATGATCAAGCCGACAGCCAAGATCTGGCACAACGGCGAGTTTATCGCCTGGGATGACGCAAAGGTGCATGTGCTCTCGCACGCACTGCACTACGGCACGAGTGTGTTCGAGGGCATTCGCTGCTATGACACGCGCACGGGTCCTTGCATCTTCCGACTGCAGGAGCATGTCCGGAGGATGTTCGACTCGGCGAAGATCTACCGGATCCTGGACCTCGGCTTCACGCGGGAGGAAATCGAGCAGGCATGCAAGAGCACGATCGATGTCAACGGACTGTCCTCGTGCTACATCCGCCCTGTCGCGTTCCGCGGGTTCGGCGACGTCGGCGTTCGATCGCTGGAAAATCCAATCGAGTTCTACATTGCCTGCTGGGAGTGGGGCAGGTACCTAGGGGCCGAGGCCCTCGAGGAGGGTGTCGAGGTCTGCGTCTCGTCCTGGACGCGAATGGCCCCCAATACGCTTCCCGCAGTGGCGAAGGTAGCCGCGAACTACATGAATTCGCAGCTCATCCTGATGGAGGCGAACATGCATGGCTACACCGAAGGCATTGCCCTCGACGCAGCCGGCTATGTTTCCGAGGGCAGCGGCGAGAATCTCTTCCTGATCCGCGACGAGGTGATCTACACGCCTCCGCTGAGCTCGTCCGTGTTGCCCGGCATCACTAGGGACTCGGTCATCAGAATCGCCACGGAACTGGGATATCCGCTGAAGGAACAGGCCGTGCCGCGCGAGTGGCTGTACATTGCCGACGAGTTGTTCTTCACCGGGACTGCCGCCGAAGTCACTCCGATCCGCTCGGTTGACAAGATCGAGGTCGGCAGTGGCCGTCGCGGACCGATCACCGAGCACATCCAGTCGGAATTCCTCGCCATCACGTCCGGGGCCAAGGAAGATCGCTACGGCTGGCTGAGCTCTGTCGGAAGCCGCAGTTCCGCCGCCGCCTGAACCGGTCCGCGAACTTGCCAGCCAACCGGAACGACGGCGAGGACGGCGCCGTTTGGCTGCCGCCGGAAGGCAGTCCTGAAGAGCGCGATCCTAGCCAGGCCGATGTCTCGCACGGCTCCCGGCCCCCGCATGCGGGGGCCGGTGACCAGGCGATTCCTCAGCAAGCGGTCCTCGAGATGCTCTGGAGGGCCCAGGCGGATCGCGCAAAGCGCCGGCGCTGGCTCCATCTCGTCCTATTTCTTGCCACGATTGCTTCGACCAGCTATTTCGTGACTCCTCGGTATTCGGCCTGCCTGATGGCCATCCTGACGGCCCACGAGTTCGGTCATTATTTCGCGGCAAGGCGGCATCTGGTTCCCGCCTCCCTTCCGTACTTCATCCCGGCTCCGTTCATCTTCGGAACGATGGGCGCCTTCATCCGCATGTCGCCGCTCGTCCCGAACCGCAGGGCCCTGTTCGACATCGCGGCCGCCGGCCCGATTGCCGGCGTCGTGCTGGCGATCCCGATCAGCTTCGTGGGTGTGATGACTTCGGAGCGGGTCGTGATGGGTGAGGACACGCCGGGAGTCATCCTCGGGGACCCCCTGATGTTCCGGCTCTTCGAGTGGTTCTCGTTCGGTCCGTCCCAAGAGGGCATGGTGCTGATGCTGAACGATATAGGGTTCGCAGGCTGGGTCGGGCTCTTCGTGACCGGGCTGAACCTGCTTCCGATCGGGCAGCTTGACGGCGGCCACATCTCGCACGCGGCCTTCGGGGCGAGAAGCGTCCTGGTGGCGAGAGCCACATTCATCATCCTCGCGGTGATTTGTGCCGTCTATGCCTTCCAGTACCTAGTCCTTATCGTGCTGCTGTTCTTCATGGGACTGAGGCATCCGCCGACGCTTGACGACGCAACGCCGCTCGATCCCACGCGTGCCAGGGTGGCCATCGCGGTGGCGGGACTGTTCGTCCTGTGCTTCGTGCCCGTGCCGATGGAAATCAACATCTAGCAACGGGCAGGGCCGGGATTCTAGACCACTAGGACGGCCTTGCCTTGGATCTTGCGGTTCGCTAGATCGCGAATTCCCTGCGGGGCGTCGCCGAGCGCATACGTGGCTCCCACGTGCGGTCGGATGGCGCCTGAGACGAACAGGTCCACCAGCTGGCGGTGCAGGGATTCCATGTATCCCGGGTTCTCGTCGCAGTGCCGGCCCCAGAAGACCCCCACGAGCGACATGTTCTTGAGCAGGGCCCGGTTGGCAGGGAGAGACGGAATGCGCCCGCTCGCGAAGCCAACCACAAGTAGCCGGCCTCCCGGCGCGATGACCTTCGTGGACAGGTCGAACACGTCGCCGCCGACCGGATCGTAAATGACGTCCGCTCCGAACCTCCCGCAGATCCCCTTGACCGCCTCCACCCAGGAAGGATCCGCGTAGCAGAGTGAGTGATCGGCTCCCTGCGTCTTGCAGAATGCAAGCTTCTCAGGGTTCCCCGCGGTAGCGATCACCCGAGCGCCCCTCGCCTTGGCGAGCTGGATGGCGGCAGTCCCGACTCCGCTCGCCCCGGCATGGACCAGCAGCCATTCCCCGGATTCCAGGTGGGCCCGCTCGTCAAGCGCGAAGAGGGAAGTCTGGTAGACGACGGGAAGCGCCGCTGCCTGTTCGAAGGTCATGCTGTCCGGGATTGGAAATGCCCTGGAGGCATGCACGACCGTGCACTCGGCAAAGCCCCCGCCGCGGGGCAGGGCAGCCACGCGCTGGCCAACCGCAAGCCCATCTACGCCCGGGCCCGTCGCTGCGATCGTCCCTGCCACCTCCGCGCCGATCGTGAACGGGAACGCGGGCCTCGCCTGGTACTTTCCCTGGCACTGCAGGAGATCGAAGAAGTTCAAGCCACAGGCGTGGTTGCGGATTAACACCTCGCCCTCCGACGGAACGGGCTCGGCGGCGTCGGAGAAAGTCATCTCCTCCGGCTCACCGTAGCGGGTCACCTGCCAGAGCTTCATGCGGGGTAGGTTAACAGAGCGAGTCCCAAGCTGCCTGGATGGGAGACAGGGGCCAGCCGCGGGCGTTGCGTCACTTGCTGGTTATGATCTCGTCGATCAACCCGTAGTCCTTCGCCTGCTCCGACTCGAGGATGAAATCGCGCTCCACGTCGTGCTCGATCTTCTCCGCGCTCTGGCCGGTGTGCTTGGCGAGAAGCACGTTCAGGCTTGTGCGCATGCGCAGGATTTCGCGCGCATGGATGTCGATGTCCGTGGCCTGGCCGGCGAGGCCGGACATGGAAGGCTGGTGCAGCAGGAAGCGCGAGTTTGGCAAGGCGTAGCGCTTGCCCTTTGCCCCCGCCGCCATCAGCACCGCCGCCATGGACGCCGCCTGGCCGATGCATACCGTCGTGATGTCCGGCTTGACGAATTGCATCGTGTCGTAGATCGCCATGCCCGCCGTGATCGAGCCGCCCGGCGAATTGATGTACAGCCAGATATCCCGTTCGGGGTTCTCGGCCTCGAGGAAGAGGAGCTGCGCCGTGATGAGGTTCGCTACGGAGTCGTCGATGGGGAATCCGACGAAGATGATGTTGTCCCGCAGGAGCCGCGAGTAGATGTCGTAGGCTCGTTCACCCCGGCTGGTCTGCTCCACGACCATCGGCACGAGACTGGAGTGGTGTTCCACGGACTGCGGCATGGGGGTTCCTTATTCAGCGGATTCCGCTTGGCCTTCCGGCTGCGGCGTGTCGTCGACTGGCCCTGTTTCGTCCGAGGGGCGGCGGTCAGCTTCGGCTAGCACGAACGCAATCGTCTTCGCCCTGCGACGGTCCATCTCAAAGCGCGGCAGCAGCCCTTCCGACTGCAGGGCCTCGTATGCCTTTTGCGGTGTCAGTTGATTGGACTGCGCAAAACGCTGGACGTCTTCCGCGACCTCGGCGTCGGAAACGGAAATTCCCTCGACCATGGCAATCCGGTCGAGGACGAGCTCGGCTCGGACTCGAATCTCCTCGCGCCCCAGAATGTACTTGGCGTCATCTTCCGAAACCACGCCCTTCGAGTCGCCCTCAATATCGCGCTTGGCCTGACGGAGCGCCTCGAGCCCGCGGTTTGTCATGTAGGCGGGGGGCATCGGCATGGGATGAGCGATGGCCAGTTCCTGGCAGACCTGGTCCGACTCCTGCTGTTGCGCGCTCCTTGCGAGTGACTCCTCGATGGTCTCGCGCATATGGCCTCTTAGAGCCTCGAGCGACTCGAACCTCTCGTCGACCTCCTTCGCGAACTCGTCGTCAAGCTCGGGAAGCTCGCGCTTCGTCAGGCCAGTGACTTCTACCTGGTAGTTCACTTTCTTGCCGGCTATGCGCTGGTCCGGATGCTCGTCATCCGCTGTCTTCCGGAACTCTAGGTTGTCGCCTGGAACCTTGCCGACCAGCAACTCAGAGACTTCTTGGTCAGAATCTTCTGAGCCCACCTCGAAGTACGTCTGCTCCGACTCGATCACAAGGCTGCCGTCCTCCAAGAAGCCCTTGATGCTGGTGGCTACGATGTCGCCGTCAACGATTGGCCGCGGGTCCAGGTTCTGGTAGGTTGCGTGCCGCTTGCGCAGGCCCTCGATGCCGATCTCAACCAATTCGTCATCGACGTCCGTGTTCACTTGGGGAATGCGCAGACCCCTGTACTCGCCCAGTTCGAACTTCGGGAAGACTTCGAACTCCGCGTGCACCCTCAGTGGCGCCCCTTCGAGGTAGTGGATCTCCCCGATGTACGGCCCTGTAGCCGGTTCGACATCTCGCTTCGTGACTTCCTGAGCCACATACTGCGGGATGAAGCTGTCTTCGAGCGCCTCGCGAATCTCCGGCTCGAAGTGACGGACCAGGACACCCTCTGGCGCCTTGCCCTTCCGAAAGCCGGGGACGCGCGCGGTCTTGCTGATGGTCCCGACCAAGCGCCTCCGTTCCCGCTCGACCAACTCCCAGGGGATCTCAACGTCCATCGCAAAGCGGCACTCTTCGGGACAAGCCAAGGGTAGTGGCATACGGAGGGCAGCTTCCGAGTCGGACTGGGAGCTGAATCCTGCATTTTACCGCAGGGTCCGCCGCTCCCCTTGCTCCCGCATTGCTGCCGCAAGGCCGCTTCGGGCGGCGGACGGTGCGCGCGGTCGCGACCCGGAGCGACTCCTCACGGCGCCCGCCCGATACACTCAACCCATGCCTGGCCGGCCTCGACTCGGGCAACACTTCCTGACCGACCAGCACGTTCTCGAGAGAATCGCGGCGGTGGCGGCGGACCCGGGCGACACTGTGCTGGAAATCGGGCCGGGTCGAGGGGCACTCACGGTCCACCTTGTCCGTTCCGCGAGACGGGTGGTGGCAGTGGAAGTCGACCATGCACTCGCTAGCGAACTGCCTTCGCGATGCGCTCACCCGCCGAACCTCGAGGTGCTGCATCAGGACATTCTCCGGGTCGACTGGAACGAGGTTCTGGAACCAACCGATACCCAGCCTCTTGTCGTAGCGGGAAACCTCCCGTACTACATCACCTCTCCGGTGCTCAGGAAGGTGTTCCGCGCGGGCCGCTCGGTTCGCGCCGCAACTTTCCTGATCCAGGAAGAGGTCGCGGACCGTGTTGTCGCCCGTCCCGGGGGGAAGTCATTCGGGTACCTAAGCTGCCTATGCCAGCTCTCGAGCCGTCCGGCAAAGCTATTCTGCGTTCCGCCGGCAGCATTCTCGCCGCCGCCGAGGGTGAATTCGGCCTTGGTGCGCTTCGAGATGCTCCCAGCCCCCCCTCAGGTCGGGCTGTTGGATTTCCTTGCGGCATGCTTCCGGAATCCCCGGAAGACTCTCAGGAACAACCTGTCACGAACTTACCCGCGAGCCCAGCTGGACGAAGACCCTTGCGCAGGGCTGCGGGCCCAGCAGCTTGGCGTGGAGGAGCTTGCGGCCATGTGGCGGAGGCTGGATGCAAAGAACTGAGGGAGGCGGCGGCTCCTGGCTACGGCACTCCGCCGGCATTTCCGGCTTGACCCGCTGCGCGCAGGCGATGGTCCGCAGCCCCAACTTGGCGCAATTTCAGCGCTGCCCCCGCAATCGGTGCTGATTCTTCGAAGGGAGTGTGATTCAATGAGGGCATAGGAGGCGGACCATGAACAGCCAAACGCTAGCCCGGGCTGCAATGTTGGTCGGACTGGCACTGTCTAGCCACCTCCAAGCGCAGTTGATCGATCGCACCAAGGGAGCTGCGGGACCGGATCCGAGATCGAGTGAGCTCTCCCTCGAACGACGCGCGGACATCTACATGGCGCGGAAGATGTACCGCGAAGCTAGCGACACCTACAAGGAAGCCTTGGTTCACGAACCCGGCTCGGCAAAGCTGGTGAACAAGCTCGGCATCTCCTACCACCAGCTGATGCTGCTCGGCAGCGCTCGCAGGGAGTACGAGCGGGCTTGGAAGCTCGACAAGAGCTACAGCCAAGCACTCAACAACCTAGGGACGGTGCACCACGCGCAGGGTAGCTACAAGAAAGCGATCAGGAGTTACAAGAGGGCTCTGGAGATCTCCCCGTATTCCGCTTCCGTCTACAGCAACCTGGGCACGTCGTACTTTGCTCGAAGGAAGTTCAAGGACGCATCGAAGGCGTACCTGCAGGCACTCGAGCTCGATCCGAACGTGTTCGAGACGCGAGGCACGTTCGGAACGTTGCTACAGGAGCGTTCGGTCGGCAACCGCGGCAAGTACTACTACTTCATGGCGAAGGCGTACGCGGGCATCGAGGCTTGGGAGCGGGCCATCCTGTACCTGCGAAAGGCGCTCGAGGAAGGCTTCGGCGGCCCCCGCAAGATTGCAGGGGACAGTGCATTCGCGGGCATGCGTGATATGCCCGCGTTCCAGCGGATCGCGCAGCCGAGCCAGGTTTCCCGGCCATCCTCGAGTCTGGGCCGGGCGCTCCAACCCTCCAGCCCATGAGGGAGGCCCTGGCGCGGTCAATGCGCCGCAGGCCAATTGCTGGAACCCATCTGTAGCAAGTTGCCTCTGTACTTGGAGTTCCGCCGCCGCCGGAACCTACGGGCACGTGCCGGTTTGACATCGCGAGTCGGTTCTGGTTCAATAAGCGGCTCTTGGCGGACACTGGACGCCGTAAGTTGGTCCACGACGCCCCGTAGCAACTCGCGTCCGCTCTCGCCCCGCAGCGCGTCGCGAGAGACCTCGCTATGCCGAAGCCGAAGTACATTACATCCGTCGACAAGATCCCCGAACTATCAAAGAGCGAGAAGCGCGTAGGCGCCAAGGTGAGCGAGAAGTTCGTCTTCCGCACCAATGAGTATTACCAAGGCCTGATTGACTGGAACGATCCCAACGATCCAATTCGCAAGCTGGTGATCCCTGACTCGACCGAGCTCAATGAATGGGGCCAGCTTGATGCCTCGTTCGAGGGCCACTACACGAAGGTTCCCGGCCTCGAGCACAAGTACTCTGACACGGCCCTCCTGCTATGCAACGACGTCTGCGGGGCCTACTGCCGCTTCTGCTTCCGCAAGCGGCTCTTCATGGACGACAACGACGAGGTGGTGCGCGATGTCAGCCTCGGAATCGAGTACATCCGGCAGCACCCTGAGATTTCCAACGTCCTGCTGACCGGGGGCGATCCCCTGATCATGTCGACGTCGAAGCTGGAACCGATCATTGCCGAGCTCAGGGGAATCCCTCACGTGAAGATCATCCGGCTCGGAAGCAAGATGCCGGCCTTCAACCCCTACCGCATCATCGAGGATCCGGGACTGCACAAGATGTTCGACCGATACTCGACAACCGATGCGGGCCGGATTTACGTAATGTGCCACTTCAACCATCCGGCCGAGCTGACGGCGGTGGCCAAGCAAGGCCTCCAGTGCCTCCAGGACCATTCCGTGATCACGATCAACCAGACTCCGATGATTCGCGGGATCAACGACAGTCCCGGCGTCCTGAGCGAGCTGTTGAGCGAGCTCTCTTACCTTGGCGTGCCGCCGTACTACGTGTTCCAGTGCCGCCCGACCGAGGGGAACGAGAGCTATTCCGTGCCGATCGAGGAAGGCTACCGGGCCTTCGCGTCGGCTGTCGACCGGGTGTCCGGACTGGCCAAGCGGGCTCGGTTTTCCATGTCGCATTCGACCGGCAAGATCGAGATCGTAGGGCTGACAGCCGACCGGATCATCTTCAAGTACCACCGCGCCGCCGATCCGCGGAATGCGGGGCGCCTTATGCTGTTCCGGCGCAACCCGGACGCATGCTGGTTCGACGACTATCTCGAGTCCAGAGATTACCTTCCCAGCAACCTGATCCCCGCGGAGTCGCTGCTGCTTTCCAATTAGGAGGCAGTTGAGAGGTTGATGGCCGCTCCCGTGCCCCCGAGTCCCGGCGCCGAGCAGAGGGGTCAAGCGAACCGCCGGCCGCGACGCTGGCGGGCAGCGTACGCCTTGGTTCTGGTCCACCTGGCCGCCTGGATTGCCGGGCTCTGGCTGTTCTCGAGGATCTTCGGGGGCGCTTCTTGAGTCCGCTTGACTGGCTGGTCCTAGCTGCCTCGTTCGCCGCCATCGTCGGCTACGGCTTGCGTCGCGCTCGTCGCGACCTGTCTGTCGATGCCTACGTCTCGGCCGGCAAGCAGATGCGCTGGTGGGTGATCGGGTTGTCGATCATGGCGACCCAGGCTAGCGCGATCACGTTCATCGGGACCACGAGCCAGGGCTACGCGGACGGGCTCCGCTTTGTCCAGTTCTACTTCGGCCTGCCGATAGCGATGGTGCTGATCGCTGCAATTGCAGCACCGGAGTTCCATCGCTCGGGCGTCCGCACGGCCTACGAGTACCTGGAGAAGCGGTTCGACGGCAGGACCCGCACCCTGGCCAGCTGGGTCTTTCTGGTCCAGAGAGGGCTCGGTGTCGGGCTGGCACTCTATGCGCCGGCCGTCGTGCTGTCCGTGGTCCTGGGCGTGCCCGAATGGATCACAATCCTGGCGACGGTGGTGATTGTCGCTTCGTACACGGTACTGGGCGGCATTCGCGCCGTGATGCGGGCGGACGCGCTGCAGATGGCGGTCATGTTCGCAGGCATCGCGGTGGCGTTCACCAGCGCGGTGCTCAACCTCCCCGACGAAGTCTCCATAGCGGACGCGCTGGCGCTGGCCGGCACGGCGGGAAAGCTGAATGCCGTCGAGACGGGTTTCGACTGGAGCAGCCGGTACACGCTGTGGTCCGGGCTCGTCGGGGCGACGTTCCTGTCACTCGCGTACTTCGGCACGGACCAGTCGCAAGTGCAACGCTACCTGACGGCCAAGTCCCTAGACCACAGCCGGATCAGCCTGCTGTTCAATGCGCTGCTGAAGGTCCCACTGCAGTTCTTCATCCTCCTGACAGGGGTCATGGTCTTCTGCTTCTTCCTGTTCGAGCCTCCTCCGATGCTGTTTCATCCCGCGGAGCGGGCCCGGCTGGAACAGGCGCAGCCTGCGGAAATGGCCAGTCTCGACACCCGCTTCGCCCAGGCCCTGGCCGAACGGCGGGCCGCTGCCGGCCGCCTGCTGGACTCGGACGGGTCGGTCGAGGCGGAAGCCTTCGGGGCGGCCGACCGCCGGGTCCAGGAAATCCGCGACGAGGCGATCGCCCTCGCGGAGCGCGACTCCGGCCCCGGCAGCTACAACGACACGAACTACGTATTCCTGACCTTCGTGCTGGGATACCTGCCTGCCGGCCTAGTCGGCCTGATCATCGCCGGGGTGTTCGCTGCTGCGATGTCGACCGTCTCCTCGGAACTGAACTCCTTGGCCACGTCCACCGTTGTCGACCACTATCTGCGCTACGTGCGCCCGGGAGTGGGTGATGCCGGCGCACGCAAGGCGCTGCACTGGTCGACGATCGGCTGGGCCGCCTACGCAGCGGCGTTCGCCTTCTACGGGTCGAGGCTGGGATCGCTGATCGAGGCCGTCAATTTCGTTGGATCACTCTTTTACGGCCCGATGCTCGGGGTGTTCGCCCTCGCATTCCTGTTCCGGCGCGTCACGAGCGCAGGTGCGTTCTGGGGGACCGCATTCGGCCTGGTCGCTGTTTGGGGCACCAAGCTCGCCTATCCGGGACTGGCCTTCCTGTGGCTCAACCCGCTCGGCTGCATTGCAACCGTCCTTGCTGCGGTCTTGATGTCGGGTGCCGGAAGAATGGGGCGGCGACCATAGGCAGCGTCGGAACTACAATGGACCCCCGTGAGACTCCTGGCTAGCATTCTGGCGCTGGCACTGGGCCCGGCACTCTCGAATGCCGAGCGCCCAAACGTGCTTTTCATTGCGGTGGACGACCTCAATGACTGGATCGAGCCGATGGGAGGGCACCCTCAGGCGAAGACTCCCAACCTCTCGCGGCTAGCCCGGCAGTCGACCCTGTTCTCCCGCGCTTACACGGCCGCCCCGGCCTGCAATCCGTCCCGGGCCGCGCTCATGACCGGGATCGCGCCATACCATTCCGGCGTGTACAACAACAGCCAGGCGTGGCGGCCGGCCATGCGAGACGCAGTGACCTTGCCGCAGGCGTTCATGCAAGGCGGGTACTGGGCCGGAGGCGCGGGAAAGATCTACCACGGAGTCTACCCGGACCCGCCGTCGTGGGACGAATACTGGCCTTCGAAGACGCAGCAGCGCGGCGAGGACCCGCAGCCGCCTCAGCGGCCCGCCAACGGCATTCCGGGCGTGGGCAATTTCGACTGGGGGCCGCTGGACGTGGATGCTTCGGAAATGTCCGACGCCAAGGTGGCGGAATGGGTCGCGGCGAGGCTCAGGCAATCCCACGACAAGCCGTTCTTCCTGGCCTTCGGCATTTTCCGGCCGCACCTTCCATGGCACGTGCCGCGGAACTACATGGACCGCTTTCCGATCGACACCATCCAGCTGCCGCGGGTCTTCAATGGCGATCTGGCCGACGTTCCCGAAGCGGGGGTTCGCATGGCGAGGCCCGGGCGGGACCACGCCCGAGTGATTGAGCACGGGCAGTGGAAGGAGGCCGTCCGGTCGTATCTGGCGTCCATCAACTTCGCAGACGACATGCTTGGCACCGTGCTGGACGCACTCGAGGAGAGTGGCCATGCAGACAACACCGTGATCGTGCTCTGGGGTGACCATGGCTGGCACCTGGGCGAGAAGCATCACTGGCGCAAGTTCGCGCTCTGGGAGGAGGCGACGCGCGTGCCGCTGCTGATCTCCGCGCCTGCGGGCACCCCGGGCCTTCCAGAAGGGACACGTGGCGGCGCCGTGTCCCCGCGACCGGTCAACCTCCTCGATGTCTACCCCACCCTCGTCGATCTTGCCGGACTGGATGCTCCCGGAGGACTGGACGGGCGAAGCTTGGTCCCGTTGCTGCGGAATCCGGACTTGCCGTGGCAGCCGACGGTCACCACGCATGGCCGGCAGAACCACGCGGTACGCTCCGAGGACTTCCGTTACATTCGGTACGCGGACGGCGAGGAAGAACTATACGATCACCGGGTGGACCCCATGGAATGGACGAACCTCGCCAATGACGAGAACTACCGCGCAGTAAAGGCGGAGCTGAAGCGCTGGCTACCCGCCACGAATGTCCCCGAGGCGCCGGTGCAGCCGTCCGGGCAGCGCACGAACGAGGTTGCAATCCCGGAGTGACCCGCCGGCGAGCAGGTTATGGTGTGCTCGCGGTCGGGCTGCCGCCGAGGCAAACCTCGCGATCACCGGCGCCTGTCATGGTATTCCGAAATCACGGGTCGCGGCTAGGAGTGCCCGCCTCTTGCGGCTAGACCTGTTTCTCGCTCGCTGCCTATCCCGGAGGGCTCGGAATCCGCTACTCTAGTAGCCATGAGAATCTGCCTGAGCGTCTCCATGGCAGGGCTTGCATTCGCTGCCCTGGCGGCCGGCGAGCCAAATAAGCCGGTGAATTGGGAGGGCCTTCCGGAGCCGTTTCACACGGAATCGGCCAGGAACCGACCCAATGTGATCGATCGTCCCGACGGCGCGACGCTGAGCGTCCCGGAGGGGTTCAAGGTTGAGGAGTACCTTACGGGGGACTTCCAGCGCCCCCGATTCATGACACTGGGCCCAAGCGATGAGCTGGTGTTCTCCGATTCCGGTTCGCGGAACGAGCCCGACGGCGCGGTCTACGTCAGGCACGACGGCAACCTGGAGAAGCTCATCGAGGGACTTGACCGTCCGTACGGCCTGGCATTCCATGACAAGTGGCTCTATGTCGCCGAGACGACGTCTGTCAAGCGGTACGTCTACGACCAGAAAGCAATGAGCGTCGGCAGCGGTGAGGAGATCATTTCCTACAAGGACTTCGGGCGAGGGCACTGGACCCGGTCGCTGCTCTTCAACAAGGACCACACCAAGCTCTACGTGACCGTCGGATCGGCATCTAACATCGACTTGGGCGAGGATCCGAAGCGGGCGGCCCTGCACCGGTACAACCCGGACGGCACTGGCCACGAGACGGTCGCGACGGGCCTGCGCAACATCATCGGACTCGAGTGGTACCCCGGATCCGACCAGATCTGGGCTGCGGTCCAGGAGCGTGACGGGCTTGGCGACGACCTCGCGAACGACTTCCTGGTCAACGTCAAGGAAGGGGCCTTCTACGGCTGGCCGGTCGCCTACAACGGCCCCCACGAGGAGCCTCGCCACAAGGGCGTTGCCCCGGACCAGGTCAAGAGCACCCTCTACCCGGATGTGCTGCTGGGGGCGCACGTAGCGGTGCTGGACATTCGCTTCTACACGGGGACGCAGTTCCCGGAGAAGTACCGGGGCGGGCTGTTCCTTGCATTCCACGGTTCATGGAACCGTTCCGAGCGTGTAGGCTACAGCGTGACATTCATTCCTTTCAAGGACGGACGGCCGCAGTCCGGCCCGCAGGACTTCCTCACCGGCTGGATGATGGATCCGGGCAGCACCGATGTATGGGGCCGCCCTGTGGGGCTGCTCCAACTCAAGGACGGCTCGCTGCTGGTTTCCGACGACGGCGGCCGGAAGATCTGGCGGATCAGCTACGGGGAGTGAGCGCGACCTGTCGACTGCCACTCAGGTGATTACCCTCAATGGGATTGCTTAATCTGTTCCGCCCGCAATGGCGGCACTCTGATCCGGATGTCCGTCGCGACGCGATCGCGGAGATCACCGATCCAGCGATTCTGACGGACCTCATCGTCCGCGACGGGGAGTGGTTCGTCCGCCACGAAGCGTTCGCGGCTCTCCGCGAGATGGGTCCCGACGAAGTCCATTACCACCGGCTGATGCGCGAATCGGGCGACGAGGAGATCCGTCGCAAAGCGGTAAAGCTGCTGACGGATGAGTCCGAACTCGGGCGCGTCGCGAGTGAAGACCAGTACCGCTACATCCGGGATGCCGCCGAGCACCGATTGAACGAGATCAAGACCGGGCTCTGGAAGGACATTCCTGCGTAGTCGCGTCGACGCGCGCGGGCTTCAGGCCAGAACCGGGCAGCTTGCGCCGCCCGCGCCTCGCATGGGGGAGCAATGCAGCCGACGAGGGCCGCAGAAACTGATTCGGGAGCCGTGGCGGGCAGTGGCGAGCCCGTAGCAGCGCCTGCCTTCAAGGTCGCGGGGTTCAGTGCGCGCCGGCGTGCCGGCGAGGCATATGCGCTGCTGCTGCTCACGCACTTCCTCGTCGACTGCTTCTCTTCCGCTCTCCCGACTGTTCAGCCGGTCCTTGTCGAACGGTTCAGTCTCACCCTAGCCCAGGCCGGCCTGCTCGGAGGCGTTTGGATGCTGTCGTCGTCCTTCGCACAGCTGCCATTCGGACTAGTCAGTGACCGGCTCCAGAGCCGCCAGTTCACGGTCCTGAGCCCGGTAGTGGCTGCGGTCTTCCTGTCGTCCCTTGGGCTGGCAACGGGTTTCACGTCCGTCGTGGCGCTACTCATTGCGGGCGGCTTGGGAACTGCCGCGTACCATCCCCACAGCACCAGCCAGGCGGGCCGGCTGGGAGCGGAGCGGAAGGGAATCGCGACTGCCGTCTTCATCACTTGCGGCACGGCAGGGCTGGGCCTGGGACCCTTGTACCTAACCGCAGTCATCGAGAGGTTCGGATTCGAGAGGCTCTGGATTTCGGCAATCCCGGCGGTAGCGCTCCTCCCGGCACTGTTGTGGCGAGTCCCGCAGCCCGTTCGGCGGCCCGGCCGATTGAAGTCAGCGGTCGATTGGAAGGCATTGCGACGGCAGGGCAGGGCACTGACGTCCCTGTACGCGCTGGTGGTGCTTCGTTCGATCGTGCAGGTCGGCCTAGCGCAGTTCCTAACCCTCTATATGGTGCAGGTCCGTGGCGCTGACTTCCGGGCTGCCAGCGCAGCTTTGGCCGTGTACTTCCTCAGCACCTCGGTCGGGGCCTTTCTTGGGGGTGCCGCTGCGGACCGGTTCGGGGGCCGGGCCGTCATCTTCTGCTCGCTGGTCGCTTGCGTGCCGCCCCTTGCCGCCTTCATGGTTTCCGAGGGCTGGATTTCCATGCTTGCCCTGTTCATCGGTGGCAGCCTGCTGCTGACGACCATTCCGGTGAATGTGGTCATGGCACAGGAACTCGTGCCATCCCAGGCCGGAACGACTTCCGCCCTGATGATGGGCTTCGGTTGGGGCACGGCAGGAATAGTGTTTGTCCCGGTCGCCGGTCTGCTGGCGGACATCGTCGGACTCGAAGTCGTTTTCTGGGCCTTTGCGATTCTGCCTCTGGCTGGCGTGCCAATCGCCCTCACCCTTCCAAGGACACTGGGCGCCGCGAGAAGGAACTGAGCCGGACTCGTGACCAGCATGCCTCCGTTGCACGGCCAACCGGGCAACGGAGGCGCCAGAATCCGACGGGACCCGTCCCTGACCGGAATTCCCAGTCGCATTGGCGACTGTCCTGCTAGGCCTCGGGCGGTGGTGCCGTACTACGCGTCTCCAGCTTGGCGATCGGTCGTTCCACGACGCTCCGCTTTTTCGATTCGCGCCTTCAGCAGCGCAAGTTCATTCTCCGCTGCCAGCCGAGCGGCTGCCTCCTTGCTGCGAGCTGCTTCGGACTCAACGTAGGCGGCCTCCGCTTCCTTCCGGGCTGCCTCCGCCTTCTTTCCGGCGGTCTCTAACTGGCGTCGGGCGGCCTCCGCCCTGCGCCGCGCTGCACTCTCGACGCGCAGCCCCTCCTCGGCCGCCAGCCGGCGCCGCTTCTCCTCGAGCCGCTGTCTCTCCGATTCGCCGAAAGTCAGCAGGTCGCTGCCCGTCTTCGGGTCCCGGAACCGCAGCAGGTGGCCCTTACCCTCCCGCTCGTCGACCCGCACGTCCAGCTCCAGTACAGCGCTGTGCACCGCCCCGTCCTCCTGCTGGGCCAGCGGCTCGTAGCCCAGGCCCCGCAGCGTCCCGCCTTCCAGCCGTGCGCCTTCCTGTGATGCCCCCTTCAGCACCCCGGTCGGATTGAATCGCCAGTACTCCCTAACCCCCAGGGACGCGTACAGGGCCTGCTTCTCGCCCCGGTCACGATCTTCGGTCGACGGCGAGGCCACCTCCAGCACGAACGTCGGCGGCCTGCCGGCCTCCCACAGCTTGTAGGAGGGCTCCGGCAGAGCCTCCAGCCCCCGCACGACGAACAGGTCCGGAGTAACCCGCTTGCCGGGGTCGCCCTGCTGGTAGTAGAGAAACATGTTGGCCCCCACTTGCACCCGGCGGTGGCCCCCGAACCAGGCCCGCAGCGACTGCAGGGCGTAGACAATCGCGTCCCCGTGCCGCGGTGCCTCGGCCATCATCTTGCCGTCCGAGTACGGGTACTCGACGGCAGCGGGAGGGGACGTTGCTGTGCGGGGCATGTGTGGAACCTGCGCTTCCGTTCAGCGCTGAGGATAGCAGGGCGGCGAAATCCGCCGTCGCGTGCGCTGGACTGCCTCGCGGCGCGGGGGCCCTTGCCACGGTCTTGGGACCACCCGCTGCGGCAGCGACCGCAGGTCGCATGGTATTCTGACTCTAGGCTAGGTGGCCGACCGGCTCCGGGAGCATTAGATGGCAAGAATCTGCGTAGTTACTGGCAAGCGCCCCATGTCGGGCAACAATGTCTCTCACGCCAACAACAAGACCAAGCGAAGGTTTTATCCGAACCTGCAGGACAAGCGCTTTTGGTCGCCCCGCCGGAGTCGCTGGGTGAAGCTCCGGATCAGTGCCAAGGGCATCAAGATCGTCAACCGTCGCGGAATCGACAGGGTCCTTGACGAGCTTAAAAAGAACGGCGTGAAGTTCTGACCTTGCGTGCGCCAGCGTGGGATGGCGCTGGCTTGCCACCGGCCCTCTGAAGCCACTGCGATCAGGCGACTGCCCGACAGCGTTCTCCCACCAATTCTACCTCGCTAGGTCGGTCGGTCTCGAGCTGGAGAGCCCGCCCACGGCCTACTCCCACCAGTGCTTCGCTCTGTAGTCGAGCAGCTCAGGTCCCGTGAGTTCCTCCGTCGCGTTGTTGAGTCGCGCGAAGAAGACTTCCCTAGGGTCACCCTTTCGCTTGGCGAACACCGGCTCCGCACTTGGATGGACATCGATGCGAGCGATCAAGTGGCCACCGATGGTGCAAAAGCAAACGGGGACATCCGTGGCGGCAACAGTTCCCAGCGCGTTCTTGACGGCTGCGGTGAGCCAAAGTTCCCAGCCGTCGCGATCTTTTCCCTTGACATGCGGGTAGTCGGGTTCGATGCCTACCGGATCGCCTCGATCGTCGACTCCGATGAGTAGCGTCCCTCCGTGCGTGTTCATGAAGGCGGCAATCGTCTTGACCACCGCCCAAGTGACTGCATCGTCTCGCGCGCCCGTGCGGAGGTTGTGCCGTGCCGTCGACTTGAACTCGACGACCGCGGATTCTCCGCCCTTGATGAGCGACCACACGCGTTCTTCGATAGTCGAGTCTTGGTCAGCGAATGGACTCTCATCGTGATCCGGGCGCCGGTTAACTGGCTTGCCCATGGCCCTTGCTGCATGTCGCAAGAGACATTCGAACCGCTGATCAAAAAACTGCGCGAAGTCGTCACGACGCAGCGCCGCTGGATCAATGTCGTGGGAACGTAGGAAGCCGTCCAGCACCTGTGCATTCATACGGTCGCCGGTCTCGATTCGTGAGAGGTAGACGCTGGGCGCATGGCCGCCAATGCGGCGGCTCGTGTGGGCGTCGAGCGCCGTCTTGTTCACGATACAGTCAGCGATCCCAGACTCCACGGGTGTCTTGCCGCCGTTTGCTTGTTCTCCGTGCGGTGTATGGCTAGCGCACCACGCCCGCGGAAACACGTGGTGGATGTCGATGGCGTTTTCTAGGTAAGCGTGGACATTGATTGGCCGCCCCGTTTTGAAATCCCGGCCCCCCTGCTTCATCTGGAGCGCGTGCAATCCCTTGTAGGCGGCACTATTTCGCGTGCGCAATGTAAGCAGTCGCTCGGCTTGGAACTGCGCAGCCTGAACCGTGCGGGGCTGGTCAGGGTCACCGGGAGTGTTGATCCAAGCGATGCAGTCTTCGACATCGATGGCAAACCGGGTCTCCGTGGCGCCACCATACATCTCGCCAAGGATCCCGCACCAGAACCACTGCCCGAGCCGTTGCTGAGACGCGTAAGTGTCCACGCTGTCTCCCGTCCACCCAAAAATGGCCCCTAACGGTACTAACTGCGTCGCATATGGCAAATCTTGGTAGCGGAAGATGCAGTGGCCGTGGAGGAACGGTACGGTGCTACGCAACCCGTCCTCGGCCCGATCCGCCCATCGCCGATACTCGTCAAGCGGCAGGTGCAGGATCTCGCGCCGCTTGCATGACACCGCAGGCGCCCTGTCGTCCTCCGGGTGTGCCCCGAGATGCGTTTGGCGCCGATCATAGGTGGCTAACAGCGAGACGATCTGTAGGAACGTGGTTGCGTCGACCTTCGCTAGGAGTTCATGCTCAGCGAGTCGTTCGTGACGCGCATGCCAGTCCTTCCGTAGTTCGAAATCTTCCGTGGCGTATGTGGCCGTCAGTAGTTCGAATACCGTTAGCGAGACGCCACCCGTGTTGACCTTCTCAAATACCTGGCAGACTGCTTCCTTGGGTGTTGACTTGGCGAGCTCAATCGTCGGCACTTGGTACTGCTCGAACGACTTGACGATCGCGTGCTGGAATTGCTTCCACCGCTCGACTCGTTCCGGTTGCTCGCCTGGTCCCGATTCCAGGTACGCCATCTGCCAATCCATCATTGCGCCACTGTCGAGGACTATGTCTAGGGGGAACATCTCTTCTGCAACCTCGCGGTCGCGGGTGCTCAGATTCAACTCGATCGTCCGGCCGAAGTCGCTCCGAATGATTCGATCCGAGGGGACGCCGATGATTCCCCCGTCTTCCTCCCGGTCCAGTGACGGGTCGATGCAGGCTCCAATGTGTGCGTAGTAGTGGCGCAACAGCCTCTTTCCGCGATTGTCCTGCGTGTGAACGGGGTCGCGAGATTTCAGGGCCTGAAACAGCGACGTTAGTCGCTGTTGGCCATCGAGCAAGACCACATCGGGCTCTGGCGTGACGGCCAGTGTCACCCCCTCCAACAATCGCGCCTTGAAGTTGACTTCGGGGTTGCCAGCCGCCAGGGTCATTACTGCGCCAATCGGGTACGACAACGAGATCGAAACCAGCAGGCTCCGGATATGCTCGTCGCTCCACACCCAACCTCGCTGGAAGTCCGGTAGCTGCAATTGACCGCATTCAATCAGACCTAGCAGCTGCGCCAGTGGCAACTCGTCGCTCTTGAACTTCTTTTCCATCGATCACTCCAATCCGCGAGGTTCGCCAAAGCAACTCGGCGAGTGCGGAGAACTCTGCCTAGAACGGGATCTATAGGTTGATTGCCTTGGCGAAGATGACCGCCTGCATCTTGTATAGCCGCTCCAGCACGTAGGCTGGAATCGGCTGGTCCGTCTGGACCAATGCCACCGCCTGGGCTGGTTCCGAGTCCGACTCCTGCGGGCCTCGCCCGAGCGCGAAATTCGAGATGTTGATGCCGTTCTCGCCCAGCACCGTCCCGAGCCGCCCGATCACGCCGGGGACGTCCTTGTTGGTCACGTACAGGAGCGAGCCCCCGAGAAAGGACTCGATGTAAATCCCGTCAATGCTCAGCAGGCGAGGGGAGCCATCCGGGAAGACGGCTCCCTCGACTGTGCGCTCGCCATCCTCGGTCTTCAGGCTCAGCTTGAGCGAATCACTGAAATGGGTCCGCCCGCGCCGCACCTCGTTCAGCCCGATTGCCCGTTCGCGCGCAATCTGGGAGGCATTGACGACATTCGCTTTCTGCGACAGGAAGCAATTGAGCATGCCGCTTAGGGCCGCATTCCGAATGATCGTCGCATCCGTCTCGTCGAAGTCGCCCATGTACGTGATTTTGACGCGCACGGGCCTTCCCGCGGACGTCTGCGCCACGAACGAACCGAGCTTGTCTCCGAGCTCAAGATAGGGTGCGAGGCGGCGATACTGCTCGGCAGTCACTGAGGGCGTGTTCACGGCATTGACGACGACCCCGGACTTGAGGTAGTCACGGACTTGCATCGCGATGTTGATGCCGACCTTTGCCTGCGCCTCGGCCGTCGAGCCTCCAATGTGAGGCGTCGCCACCACTTGGTCGAATCGCAGTAGCGGCGAGTCGGAAGGGGGCTCCCTGTCGTAGACATCCAGTGCAGCGCCGGCCACCTTCCCGGACGCCAGGGCTGACTCCAGCGCGACGCTGTCGATCAGGCCCCCCCGGGCGCAATTCACGATCCGCACGCCAGGCTTCATCTTGTCGAGGGTCCCGGCATTGATGAGTCCCTCCGTCTCGGGCGTAAGCGACAGATGAAGGCTCACGTAGTCCGCCGTTTGGAGGAGTTCGTTCAAGTCGACCAGGTCTACCCCGCAGCCTTGCGCGGCGTCGCTGGAGACAAATGGGTCGTAGGCCACTACCTCCATGCCGAATGGCCTGGCGCGCTCCGCAACCTGCCGTCCGATCGTGCCCAGGCCGATGATTCCCAGTGTCTTGCCGAAGACCTCGTTCCCCTGGAACCGCTTGCGCTCCCATTGACCGGCCTTGGTAGAGGCGTCTGCGGTGGGGACGTTCCGGGCGAGTGAGAGAATCAGCGCCAGTGTGTGTTCCGCCACGGACGTGGAATTCCCGCCCGGCGTGTTCATGACGACGATGCCCCGGTCCGTGGCCGTTTCGCAGTCGATGTTGTCCACGCCGATGCCGGCGCGCCCGATCACTTTCAGGTTCGGACCCTCCTCCAGCACTTCGCTGGTGACCTTCACCCCGCTGCGAACGATGAGGGCGTCCGCCTCGGGCAGGTGCGAGCGGAACTCTGCGGGATTCGAGACGATGACTTCGATGGATTCCTCGGCCACCAGCAGGTCAATCGCCGCCTGGTGTACGGCATCGGCTAAAAGAACCTTCATTCCGAACCCTGGCCTTCCGTTGCAAGTGCTTCCATGTAAACCGCTTGCGCAGCCGTGACCCCGCTGCCGAAGACTACGCTCCGGCCGAGCTGGTGCAGAATGATCTCCAGTTCCGCAACGGTAGCGAACAGGTCGTGGAAGTCGAAGTAGCCCAGGTGCGCAAAGCGGAAGATCTGTCCCTTCATCGAGCCCTGCCCGTTCGCGATCACGGACTCGAACCGATCCTTGAAGCCGCGAACGATCTGGCCGGAATCGATTCCTTCGGGAGAGAGAATGGCCGTGACCGCGCCGGCCGGCACGGCGTTCCGGGCGAACAGCTCGAGACCGAGCGCCCGGGCGGACGATCGAGCGGCCTTGGCGAGTAGCTGGGCGTTCGCCACGAGCCGGTCCCTTCCGATCTCGCGTACGTAGCGGAGCACCTCTGCGAGTCCAAGGATCAGCGACGAGGCCGGCGTCCACGGGGAATCTCCCGTGGGGCCCGAATCGATGTGCTTGCGGAGATTGAAGTAGAAGTGGCTGTTCCTCGCGGACTCGGTCCTTCGCAGGGCCTTGTCGCTGACGGAGCAGTAGGCCAGGCCGGGCGGGGTCATGAGGGCCTTCTGGGAGCCGCCGATCACGACATCGAGGCCCCAATCGTCAATTCGAATCTCGCTGCTGCCCAATCCGGTGATGGCATCGACCACGAAGATGGCTTCCGTCGCCCCGACGAGTCTGCCCATGGCCTCCACGTCGTGGGAGATTCCAGTCGAAGACTCGGTGGCCTGCACGAAGACCCCCTGAACGTCCCGGTGCTCCTTCAGCACGGCCTCGAGTTCCTCGGGAAGCACGGATTCCCCGTACGGCTTCTTCACTGGGACCACTTTGATGCCAAACGCGTCGGCGATTTGAAGCCAGCGTTCGCCGAACTTGCCCGCGGCGCAGACCACCGCCTTGTCGCCTGGGGAGAACAGGTTCGAAACCGCAGCCTCCATCGCCCCGCTGCCGCTGGAGGAGAAGAGGGCGATGCCGTTTTCGGTGCCCATGAAGTAATGCAGGTCAGCGATGACCCCGCTGTAGACATCCCGAAAGTCCTTGGTGCGATGGTGCAGGTCGGCAGCTGCCATCGCCCTGACCGCCGACGGCAGCAGGGGCGTGGGGCCGGGGGTTAGCAAGCGACTCTTGCGAACGTACATGCGGGCTGGATCCTCGATCTTGCCGGGCCTGCAGTGCAGCGCTGGTCCTGGCCCGGCGGGGCGAGCGGGTCTTCGGGCGTCCGTTCCGCGCCGGGATCCTGTGGCGGTCAGCAAGCGACCGAGTCGGGACGGACGGCAGAGCGGTAGGGGCGACGCCCTTAGCATCTAGCCTAGCGCAGAGGGTGACCGACTTCGGGCTCCGCTCCGCCCAGCGGCAATGGGCACGAAAATGCCCTTGCGGAATTGCGGGAGGGCCGCTGTCAAGTGCTTCGAGCGACCACTTCCGTTCCGTCCTCGACCTGATCGGACGGGTACATGATCACAGTGTCGCCCTCGTCGATTCCGCCCAGCACCTGCGCCTCGCGTCCGTTCCGCTGGCCAATCTCGACATGCTGGATCCTGGCAATCCCGAGCGGGTCGACAGTGAATACCGCCCAGGCCTCGCCCTGGCGGAACAGGCAGCTGGCCGGCACCTTGAGCACGCTGGCCTCTTCCCACACGACGACTGCAATCTCGACCCGGTAGCCGTCGCCGAGCGCATCCCACGCCTCCTTGACATCGTCGAAGTCCACGATGACATTCACCCTCTGCTCCTCGACGCCGAGTGCGGATATCTTCGTGAATCCAAAGGGCTCCACGCGCCGAACCGAGCCCCGCAGCACTCTGTCCCCACCCCAGTGCTCGATCAGGACGGGGCTACCCGGCGAGATCCGGACCGCGTCAGTCGATAGCATGTCGGACACGATCTCGAGCTTGTCCGGATCGGCGACCTCGATCAGCGGCTCGCCCGTGGGCACTACCGACTCGCTCTCGCGCAGGCGCTGCAGCACGACTCCGTTGATCGGAGCGTGCAGCGAGATCGCCTTGCGTTCCGCAGGCCCGGCCAAGCCAGCCTGGATGAGCGCGGTCCTGGCTGTCGCGAGTTCGGCTTCTGCAACCGCGATGCTGGATTCAGCCGAGCGCACCGCCTCGCGGGTGGTTTCGGCCCGCAGCCCAGCCAGTTCCAGCTCGTTGTCGGCGACCAGGCCTTCGCTGTGAAGTCGCTTGTGCCGCGCGAGTTCGGACTCCGCGTGGTCGCGCTCGGCCAGTTCGCGGTCCAGGTCGACCCTCGCGCGATCCACCGCGGCTTGGCTCGCATGGACCCGTGCCTCGGCTTCGGCCTGGGAGCGAGTGTCGAGGAAGCCCGGCGAGGACGGCTGGAACCTAGCAAGGACGGTGGTCCCGGCGCGCACCGGGTCCCCGGGCTCGAGGTTGATCCGCAGCACCTTTCCTGCCAGCGGAGCGGAAACCATGTAGCGGTCCCGGACCCGCGTCTGGCCCTCGTCATTCAGGGTGACCCTGAGGGGGCCGCGGGTCACGGTTGCAATGTCGACCTCCAAGGGCCGGGGCTGGAAGGCGAAGTAGAACGCGACGCCAACGCCCGCCATTACGGCCCAGACAAGGATTCGGGTCGGTCGGATCTTCATCGCCTACTCCTTCGCCTTGAGAACCTCAATGAGGTCCAGCCTGTCCAGTTTCCGCCTCACGATCAGGCCGGAGACGAACGTGGCGACGAGAACCACGAGCGCACACGCCGCGTATGTCCGCGGAGAAGCGGTGAACGGAATCGCATACAGCTCGGTCTCTAGCGCCGTTACGAGAACGCTTGATAGTCCGTAGCCGAGCAGCATTCCCAATGGCAGGGCAAGGAGCGTGAGCACCCCCAGCTCGCCTAGGAGTATCGCGGAAATCTCCACTCGCGTAAAGCCCAGCACCCGCAGGCTCGCCAGTTCGCGGCTGCGCTCCGCCAATGACACTCGCGCGGCGTTGTACACCACGCCGAACGATATGACTGACGCGAAGAGCACGTTGAAGAAGATCATGATCCCGATGTTTTCGGCGAAGGTGTTGTTGAACGCCTCGAGCGCCGCGGCCCTGAGCCCGCTGCCGGCGATGACAGGCGTTTCCTTGACCGCTCTGAACAGGGCCGCCAGCGAGGCCGAATCGACTGCAACGTACGCTCCTGACAGGGTCGCGCCCTCGTGCATCAGGCGCCGAACGGCGTCGATGTGCATGTAAGCCGACAGCCCCATGTACTGCTTGACGATCCCGACCACCGGAAGGGCCTCAACCGGTCGCCGCCCGACCAGGACGGCGGCGGTGACAGTGTCGCCCGGGGCGATGTCCAGCACGCCCGCGAGACTGGAACTCAGGACCAGGCCGTGTTCGGGCAGCGGCACCTGCTGGAGGGTCTCGACGTCAAGGACGCGGAACAATTCACCCCTCGCGGGGAGGCCGGAAATCGCTACCTGCCGTGAGCGGCCCTCCGACGTCAGCCGAACAGGGACCGTCCGCATCGGTTCGACCGCCGTGACGCCGGGCAGCCTTTGTACTGAGTGAACGCCCCGGGGCGACACAGCCTCCACGAAAGACAGCTGCACATCCTGGCGCTGCGCAAGGCCGAACTGGGTGTCCATCATCAGGTCCAGGGAATCGATCGAGAACATCCCCACGATGAGGATCGCGAGCGCGAGCGCGATGCCTCCGATCGAGATCGCCGAGCGAGCGGGCTGTCGCTCGATATTGCGCAAAATGATGCGAGCAGGCTGCGAGAGTACCCGTTGCAGCCCCAGCCGCTCCGCCATGCTGATCCTGTACTTGCCCGGTGGCTCCGGTCGCATGGCTTCGGCGGGCTGGAGGCGGACCGCCTGCCGGACGGCCGAATTGGCGCCGATGATCGCGGCCACGATGCCGATAGCGACAGCTCCGGCCACCACGTCCGGCAGGAGGCGGTACTCGAGGGTGGGGAACCGGAAGTACTGGTTGTACATGCCCAGCATTCCGTTTCCCAGGGCCGCGCCCCCAACGGTGCCGGCCAGCGTTCCAAGCAAGCTGATGGCCAAGGCCCACCAGGTGTAGTGCAGTGCGAGGGCCCCGCTGGAATAGCCGAGGGCCTTGAGTGTGGCGATCTGCTCCCGCTGCACCGCTACGATCCGGCGGAGAACGACGTGGAGCAGGAACGCGGCCACCGCAAGGAACACCGCGGGAATTGCGACGCCCGCCCCTTGGAGACCCTTCAGCTCATTCTCCACGGACCAGTTCGACAGCTGCAGCGCCCTGGGAATCGCCCCCCATCCGCCGTACGGCTGGAGGATCTGGTCGAGGGCGGCGATGACCTCTGCCTCCTGCGCCCCGGGCATGAGCAGCAGGGCGACGTCGTTGAACCCGCCCTCCATGTCGAAGGCCGCTGCCAGGGCCCTTCTCTCCATCCACATGATGGCGAACCGCGCATCGTCGGGAATGAAGTCACCGGGGCGGATGGTGTAGACGTATTCCGGCGAGAGGCCGGTCCCCACGACCTCCAGTTCCCGGCGCCGTCCGTTCAGCACCGCCCGCACGGAATCTCCCGGCCGCAGGTCGTGGGCCTGGGCGAATCCCTCGCTGACGATGACCTCGTCGGGCCTGCCCGGCTCGATGTACCGACCCTCGCGCAGCACGATGTCGTTCAGGATCTCCCTGCGCCGGTCTGGAATCGAAACGAGGCGGGCCGTCGCGGGTTCCTCGAAGTCCTCGACGTCCAGGTTGACGTCCATCACGACTCGCGTCTCGGCCTGCGAGACGCCCGGAATGCTTGCGATCCGCGCATGCAGCGAAAGCGGCGCACGCTTCAGCGATGCGAAGACGTCAGCGAATCTCTGGCGCTCGTAGTAGGCGGCGCGAGTGAGCTGCAGTGAGTCGAATGCGCTCAGGTACATGATGAACATGAGCACCCCGACGCAGATCACCATGCTGATGGCGAGCGCCTGGCCCTTGATGCGCCAGAGGTCGCGGATCAGCTTCCGAGTCAGTGCCTGCATGCGCTACCAGCTCAAGTCCCTGGCCGAGAGCTTTTCCGCGTTGCGGCGGTCACCGACGATCCGGCCGTCCGAGAGCTGGATGACGCGATCCGCCATGGCTGACACCGCGGCGTTGTGCGTTATCACCGCGGTTGCGGTGCCGAGCTCCCGGTTGATGCGCTCGATCGCCTCCAGGACCACTACCCCGGTTGAAATGTCAAGGGCACCGGTCGGCTCGTCGCAGAGGAGCACGTCCGGGCGCTTGGCAATCGCCCGGGCGATTGCGACGCGCTGCTGCTCGCCGCCGGAGAGCTGGGCAGGGAAGTGGTCCATGCGGTCGCCAAGCCCAACGATCTGCAGGGCCTCGGCTGGCGGAAGCGGCTCGCGGGCGATTTCGGTGACGAGCGCGACATTCTCCTTGGCGGTCAGGCTTGGTATCAGGTTGTAGAACTGGAACACGAAGCCGACGTGCCGCCTGCGGTACTGGGTTCTGGCGGCGTCGTCGGCGCTGCTCAGGTCCGTGCCCCGGTACTCGACGCTGCCGTCCGTCGGAAGGTCCAGGCCGCCGAGGATATTGAGCAAGGTCGACTTGCCGCTGCCGGACGGGCCCAGCAGCACGAGGAATTCCGAGGCGAACAGTCGGAGGTCCACGCCGCGGAGAGCGTGGACAGCCACTTCGCCCATCGAATAGACCTTGGTAACTTCCCGCGCCTCGAAGACAATGTCCGGCCCGGCCGTGGTCCCCGGGCCGGCTTCGGCCGGCGGGTGACTGGAATCGCTGGCTGCCATTGCCCCTAGGTTGCCGACTCGGTTCACGGCCCCTAGCTCATTGAGTTTAGGCGATTGACCTTGCGGCTGGCTCACGGGCGACCGCCCTTCGCATCAGGCCCAGCCGCGCCGTCCCTGCTTGTCGGATCAGCGGCAACGCGGCCGGCTTGGTCTGGGGATTCGCGAGGAGTTCATTTGCCGCGCTCGCGCAGCTCGCGGTGGATCCGGACGACTTGCCACATGTAATTCGCAGGGTTGCGGAAGTCCACAGCCTTGCGGATATGCTCGCGCGAAGCCGCCTTGTCACCGGCAGCTTCGAAGTAGAGGCCCAGATAGAGGTGAGCGTAGAAGAGCGGGCTGTCACCCATGCCGGAGGACGTGGCTCGTTCCGCCGCTTGGAGGACACCAGATGCCGAACCGGAGCCGGCGAACAGTTCCAGCACTTCCATCATGGGCACCCTGCCGTCCCGGTCGACGGGGATGAGGCGCCCGCGGGCCTCCTGGAAGCCGTCCGAGGCAGCGACGCAGAGGAAGTGCCAAACCGAGTTCTCGACATCCTGCGGGTTCACCGTCCGATGGATCTCGAACTGCCTGGCACAGTCACCGAGCCGGCCCGCGTAGTAGTGCGCAATCCCCCTCTGCCAGAGCTTGGGAGCCAGCGTGCCGTCGAGTTCGGCAGCAGCATCGAATGCGGCGATGGAGCCGGCCATGTCACCGGCCTTGAAGCGGGCCCCTCCCAAGGCAAGCAGGAAACCCGGCCGATTCGGCTCAAGCTCGGCGAGGCGGTCGAAGTCCAGCACGGCCTCCGAATACCGTTCAAGCCGTTCGAGTGCGTTCCCGCGGATCCATAATGCGTTTCGGTTGGGCGCGCCGGGCCGGGCCAGCACTTCGCTTGCGATCCCCGCTGCCAGCGCGGGGTCTCCGTCCCGGAGCGCGGCCGCGGCTTGGGTGACAGAACGCTCCGCTGCAGCCTGCGCCAATGCGGCTTGGTGGCCTGCGACCGTCAGCAGCGCTGCGATGCAGCTGCGCGCGGCCAGGTTCACGATCTCCCCCGCATCCGTGCTTGCAGTGTACCGACCCGCAAGCCAGGGAGTCTGCATCCCGCGACTGAGCGCGGCGAGCGGCCTAGCCAACATATAATCGGGAGTTACGCCATTTCGATAGGTAATGCCCGAAGTACCGGCAACCTCAGGCCCGATCGAGGCCTTGGTGCGATCCTGCCGCGCCAGGATCGCGTCTCGGATCTCCCGCAGCGAAGGATTGTTCGCTGCGGGCGTAGCGTTGTTTGGGATCTGCGCTGTCCTGCTGATGGGAACCAGGTACGTGCCGTTCGTAACGCTTCCTCTGGTCGCGGCTATCGGTGCCTGGCTTGCTGTCCGGCGCTGGAGGGAGTCCATGCCGGACGAGTACGCCGTGGCCCAGCGGATCGACTCCAAAGAGGGGTTGAACGATCAGGTCGCCACCGCATACCACTTCCGACTGGCGGGCGGGGCCCATTCGGATGACCTAGCCGAAACCCAGTACCAGCGCGCCGCACGCACGGCGGCCGGCATCCGGCCCGACTCGGTAATTCCGGCTCGTGCGCCCGCGACGCAGCGCCCGGCAGTTATCCTGCTTGCTTCTGCGCTGGTGTTGCTTGGCCTGCGGGCGGGCCTTCAGCCGTCGTTCTCGTTCGAGCCTCCGCTGGCGACGATCCTGCTGACGTCGCTGTTCGGCTACGAGCCGCAGATGCCACGACCCGAGCGGGCGGCCGTCGCCGAAATCGAACGGAATGCCCAGGAATCTCTTGACGGGAATCGCGAGAGGCCAGCGGACCGCCCAGAGGAAGAGTCCGGCGCATCCGACAGCCCACTGCCCGATGAATCGTACGAGCCGCCCGAGACGGCCGACGAGATGCCGGAAGTGGACGGACTGGTCACCATACCCGTGGACGAGCTTCCGGCCACGGGCGATAGCGAGGATCCGTCTTTGCAGAGC
This sequence comes from Bryobacterales bacterium, assembly GCA_965263255.1. Lineage (GTDB taxonomy): Bacteria > Acidobacteriota > Terriglobia > Bryobacterales > UBA6623 > VXMF01. The sequence continues at coordinate 1,274,301 of CBDHHA010000008.1, read as the reverse complement.
ATGGATTCCGAGGACAGCCTCGGGCCGGAAGATTCAGGGGACGGCCCTCCGGACCCCGGACAAGATCCATGGAGCGAAGAGGCCGAGAGCCTTCTGGACAAACTCAAGCAGGCATTCGAGAACATGCTGCAGACATTGGACATGGCATCGGTGGAGACCGCGGATTCGGAGCAGGGCCAGGAGCAGGGAAGCGGTGAAGCGGAACAGTCCTCTGCAGAGGGCGATCCGGCCGAGTCGGGAGAGGCCGCCCAGGAGATGGCGTCCGAAACTGCCGAGGCGAGCATGGAGGGCGGCCAGCCAGGCGAGGAATCCGGCGAGACGGCGTCAGCCGGAAACACCACTGGCGAGGACAGCAGCGGGCAGGAAAGCAGCGGCGAGAACGCCTCTGCTGCGGGTACGAGCGAAGGCTCGAAGGAATTCGCCGAGGCTGAGCAGATGGAAGTGCTCGGAGCCCTCGAGGAATTCTACATGGAGCGGGCCGAGAACATGAAGGGCGAAGTCACCATCGAGACCCGCAAGGCCGAACAGTCTGCCAGCGTCCCCTACAACGAGCGAGCGACTGTCCATTCCGACCGTGGCGGTGCGATCAGCAGGGACGAGGTCCCTGTGCAGTACCGCACTTACATACAGAACTATTTCCAAGCATTGAGAAGGAACTCCGACTAGATGGTTGCGACCGAATCGCTGGTGGACGATGCCACTGCACAGATCGACAGGGTCCGTACCGAGATCCACAAGGTCATCGTCGGCCACGAGCAGGTCGTCGAAGGGGTGCTGACCGCCCTGCTGTCCGGCGGCCATGTGCTGCTCGAGGGTGTTCCGGGACTGGGAAAGACCACGCTGCTCCGCACGCTCGGCCAAGCGCTCCACCTGGACTACTCCCGCATCCAGTTCACTCCCGACCTGATGCCTGCCGACATCCTCGGAAGCGTTGTCATGGACACGAACGAGGCCGGTGCGAAATCGCTCCGATTCGAGCGGGGGCCGGTCTTCTCGCACTTGCTCCTGGCCGACGAGATCAATCGCGCGACACCTCGCACCCAGTCGGCTCTGCTGGAGGCGATGCAGGAAAAGACGGTGACCAGCGGCACCACCACCCATGCCCTGGAGGAACCATTCCTGGTAATGGCAACCCAGAATCCGCTGGAGATGGAGGGGACATACCCGTTGCCCGAAGCCCAGCTGGACCGGTTCCTGCTCAAGATCCTGGTCGAGTACCCCGAGCGGGACGAACTCGTGACGATCGTCGAGCGGACGGCGACGCCCGTCAAGCCCAGCGTGGATGCTGTCCTCGACCGCGCGCAGATCCTAGAGCTCCGCTCGATGGCTTCGACACTGCTGGTTGCCCCGCATGTCCGCGACTACGCGATCAGCCTCGTGCTGGGCACGCAACCCAGGCCGGGCGCTGCCAACGCCCTTGCCCGCAAGTACGTTCGCTACGGCAGCTCTCCCCGCGGCGCCCAGGCGTTGATCCTCTGCGGGCGGGTGCGGGCGCTGATTCACGGGCGTCTGCATGTGAGCGCCGAGGACATCCGGGCACTGGCGCTGCCGGCGCTCCGCCACCGGGTGATTCTGAATTTTGATGCGCACGCTGACGGTAGGTCAGAGGACGACATCCTTCTGGAGATCCTAGATTCGCTGCCGACCGGCGGCTAAACAGCTGCTGGGACCCGACTCGCGACCGCGAAGAGGTCCAATCAGCTCGGCAGGTTGAGCCAAGCACGGGGAGGTCTGTGCTAAGTTGCCGGCCTGTAAGAAACTCGCGGGAATCAACGGGCGCCAGAATGGCGACCAGGATCGGCCTGGACTCTTGGCGCCTGCGGGAACTCATGCCTCGAGCAGCGGGGCGAGACGAGTTGAAGCGCCGCAGGCAAATGGGTTGATTATCTCTACACCGCCCAAGTGTTGGCCATCCTGCATGTCTTCGCTCAGAATCACTGAGCAGCCTACTTGACGTGCTGTTGCCCAGAGCATCGCATCCCAGAACGACAGCCGGTGCAGATGGACTACATTGAATGCCTCTGTGAGAGCCGTCCGGCTAGCGGACGAAACTTGAAACAACTCGAGCCAGTCGTGCACAAATGCGCTCGCCACCGAACGCTCCAGTAGGTCCTTCCTGGTGGTAGCGTGGAAGAATTCGGCGAGCGCCTGGACCGTTAGGACGCAATCGCGATGGGCGGACTGCCCGACGATGTCGACTGCTTGGTCATGGCGCTCACCGGCGTCGCGGTCCACGGCGCAGACTAGGATGTTGGTGTCGAGCGAGAATCGGCCCTTAACGCTCATAGTGGTTTCCTCGAACGATCCGGAGCCCACCTAGGGAAGCGCCCTCGTTCAACCTTGCCATCATGCGCCCAAATGCGGCCTGCCACTTGGGGTCGGCCGATTTCTCGCCCGTGTGCGGGACCAATCTGGCGATTGGGCGGCCACGCCGGGTTATCAGGAACCCCTCGCCACGCTCGACCTGCTTGATCAGCTTGGAGAACTCCTGATTGGCGGTCATGAGGGGCACGGTACGCATCGGCAAGACCTAATTATAATATATACTACAAAACCTCGCCGAGCCTCTGCCCGGCTGAGCTAGACGCGTGACGCTCCGCTCGTACTCTGACCGCCAGTTGGAAGACATGCTGGCCACTGGCGAGTCCGACACCGTCGAGCGCAAGGCAAGCCTTGACGGGCAGGCGCCAGATTCAGTCCGCCAAGCCATCTGTGCCTTCGCGAACGACTTGCCGGACCACAGACGAGCCGGAGTGATCTTCGTCGGCGTTGACGACCGGGGCGAGCCCACGGGCCTCGACGTCAATGATGCGCTGTTGCTCAAGCTTGCCCACTGCAAGTCGGATGGCAACATCCTTCCGCCTCCCACGATGTCCGTGGTGCGCCACAGGCTCTCCGGACGTGAGGTCGCTGTTGTCACAGTCGCGCCGTCGGACTCTCCGCCGGTGCGATACCGCGGACGGATCTGGATCCGGGGCGGGCCACGAAGGGCGCTGGCCACGGCCCAGGACGAGCGTGTTCTGAACGAGAAGCGAAGGCATCGCGACGCGCCCTTCGATACCCGCCCCGTCCGCAGCGCAACCCTTGACGACCTCGACCTTCCTAGGTTCCAGTACCTCTACCTGTCGCGGGCGTTCGACCGGGAAGTACTGGAACGCAACGACCGCACGCTCGAAGAAACGGCTTGCGGCTACGAAGATGATCCTGGGCGTGGAAGACCCGACGCCAACTGTGCTGGGAATCCTCACGCTCTGCCCCAAGCCGATGCAGTTCGTGCCGGGAGCATTCGTCCAGTTCCTGCGCTTCGACGGGGTGGACCGGTCGGACGAGATTATCGATGCCCAGCGGTTTGACGGGCCGCTCGAGGAGGCGATGCGCGAGCTGGATTCGGCGATGCGGTTGCATGTCCGCACTTCCGTCGACATCACCTCCGGCAGAACCGAGGTCCGGCGATCCACATGTGCATTGGACGCGCTCAAGGAACTGGCGCGCAACGCAGTGTTGCACCGAGACTTCGAGTCTTCCACCGCCCCTGTCCATGTGTCTTGGTTCACTGACCGGATCGAGATCATCAACCCGGGCGGTCCACACGGCGAGATAACCACGGAGACTTTCGGCACGCCGGGGCTCACCAGCTACAGGAATCCCAATCTCGCCGAGGCCATGAGGGTCTTGAAGCTCGTCCAGCGCTACGGGGCAGGCATACCCTTGGCGCGATGGGCTCTTCGAGCTAACGCCCAGCCAGGCTTGGAATTCGAGGTCGACTCGAGGAGCATCGCGTGCACGGTCAGGATCCGGCCGGACTGGCCTCGCGGCGTTGCGCGCCAAGGCATTCCGGGTTGGGATGGACAGTTGTCCTGAGGCCGGTCGGCCGCAGCAGCGCTCCGACGAGCCTGCCGGGCCCGGCCGGGTCTTCGGCCTCAGGACCGCTCGCAGCCTCCCTCTTGGCAAGCATCCAGAACGGGTGCTAGTCTAAATGAAGTCGCCGCAGCAAGCGGCGGGCGTGCTCTTGCTGTCGAATTGCAGCAACAGCGTGCCTGACGCTGCGGTGCTTTTTCCATTCCACGAAGGACGAGAACCGAGGCATCGCTTTCCGGACGGGTGGCCGAGCGGTCAAAGGCAACAGACTGTAAATCTGTCGGGCTACGCCCTACGAAGGTTCGAATCCTTCCCCGTCCACCATCCCGCAGTGGACCGGCAATTCCCGACCTCGGATCTCGGCGCATGAGGACAGACACAAATGGCTAAGGAAAAGTTCGACCGGTCGAAGCCGCACGTGAACGTGGGGACGATCGGTCACATCGATCACGGCAAGACGACGCTGACGGCGGCGATCACGCGGGTGCTGGCCAAGCACGACCCGAGCAACGAGGTGCGCTCGTTCGATTCGATCGACAACGCGCCGGAGGAGCGCGAGCGGGGGATCACGATCGCGACGGCGCACGTGGAGTACCAGACGGGGAACCGGCATTACGCGCACGTGGACTGCCCGGGGCACGCGGACTACATCAAGAACATGATCACGGGTGCGGCGCAGATGGACGGGGCGATCCTGGTGGTGGCGGCGACGGACGGGCCGATGCCGCAGACCCGGGAGCACATCCTGCTGGCGCGGCAGGTGGGGGTGCCCTACATCGTGGTGGCGCTGAACAAGGTGGACATGGTGGACGACGACGAGCTGCTGGAGCTGGTGGAGCTGGAGGTGCGGGAGCTGCTGTCGGAGTACGATTTCCCGGGGGACGACGTGCCGGTGGTGCGGGTGTCGGCGCTGAAGGCGCTGGACGGGGACGCGGGTGCGGAGCCGGGGATCGACGAGCTGATGGACGCGGTGGACGAGTACATTCCGACGCCGGAGCGGGACGTGGACAAGCCGTTCCTGATGCCGATCGAGGACATCTTCTCGATTTCGGGGCGCGGGACGGTGGTGACGGGCCGGGTCGAGCGCGGGGTGGTGAAAGTGGGGACGGAGATGGAGTTCCTGGGGATCCGGGAGACGCACAAGAAGGTGATCACGGGCGTGGAGATGTTCAAGAAGCTGCTGGACCAGGGGCAGGCAGGGGACAACGTGGGGCTGCTGGTGCGGGGCTTGGACAAGGACGCGGTGGAGCGCGGCCAGGTGGTGGCGCTGCCGGGCAGCATCACGCCGCACACGAAATTCAAGGGGCAGGTGTACGTGCTGAAGAAGGAGGAGGGGGGCCGTCACACGCCGTTCTTCAACGGGTACCGGCCGCAGTTCTATTTCCGGACGACGGACGTGACGGGGGTGGCGCAGCTGCCGGAGGGGACGGAGATGGTGATGCCGGGGGACAACGTGGAGCTGGACGTGGAGCTGATCGTGCCGATCGCGATGGAGCAGGGACTGCGCTTCGCGATCCGCGAGGGCGGCCGCACCATCGGCGCCGGCACCGTCTCCTCGATCGTGGAATAGCGGGCTTCCCGGAGGCAACCATGGCAAGAGAAATCATCACGCTGCAGTGCACTGTCACCAAGGACAAGAACTACACCACCACCAAGAACAAGAAGAAGCAGACCGGGCGCATCGAGCTCATGAAGTACTCCCCGAGGCTTCGCAAGCACACCCTCCACAAGGAAATGAAGTAAGCTGGAAGCAGGCACTCGCGTCGAGGGGCGTCGGTTAACGGTAAACCAGCGGTCTCCAAAACCGCCAATGGGGGTTCGATTCCCTCCGCCCCTGCCACTCCTCTGGCAAGGGCACTGACCGGGTTTGCGCCCTGTTCCGCGAGAAACTAGCACCATGGCCAAGGCATTGAAGAGAAAGGCCGAACAGAATGCAGCGTTCCCAGCCCGGGTGCGCAGCTACCTGGACGGTGTCATGCGGGAATTGCGGCTGGTCACCTGGCCTAGCAGGGCGCAGGTGAGGGCCGGGACGCTCGTCGTGTTGGTCTGCGTGTTCGCATTCGCCCTGTTCTTCGGCATCGTCGACTACTTCCTGGCATGGGGCCAGCGCCTGCTGTACGACACCCTCACCTGAGCCTGGCAAGGAGGAAGCGAAGTGCAGGAAGCGAACTGGTCGGGTGAAGGCCCGGATTCGGACGCCACAGGCAGCGGCGAGGCCGCAGCGCAGCAGCCGCTTCCGGCGGATCTGAAGTGGTACATCATCCACACGTATTCCCGGTTCGAGAACAAGGTCAAGGAAAGCCTTGAGTCCAGGGCGGAGGCGCTCGGCATCGCCGAGCGGATCGGCCAGATCCTGATCCCGACCGAGGACGTGGTGGAAATGCGGAACGGGAAGAAGGTCACCGTCAAGCGGCTTCTCTATCCCGGCTACGTCCTGATCGAGCTCGATCTGGACGACAATGTCTGGCACGCGGTAAAGAACACCCCGCGGGTGACCGGCTTCGTCGGGGGAGGGCAGACGCCGACCCCGCTGACAGCGACCGAGGTCAACCAGATCCTGCACCGGCAGGAGGTTTCGAAGGACCACCCGAGGCCGAGCGTGCAGTTCGCGCGCAACGATCGCATCAGCATCGTGGACGGCCCGTTCACCGGCTTCACGGGAACGGTGGAAGAAGTCAATGCCGACCGCAGCACGCTCAAGGTCATGGTGACGATCTTCGGGCGGGGCACTCCGGTCGAGCTGGAGTACTTCCAGGTCAAGAAGGCAAGCTAGCCCTCAGCGCGCCGAGCGACGGCGCGAAGGGCAGGAGACTCGTACGATGGCAGCCCCCAAGTCGACCGGCAAACAGGTCAAGCAGCAGATCAAGCTCCAGATCATGGCCGGCAAGGCGACACCCGCCCCTCCGGTGGGCCCGGCTCTCGGCCAGGCCGGCCTGAACATCATGCAGTTCTGCAAGGAGTTCAACGCCCGGACAGCGAAGCCGGAACTCGACGGACTGATCGTGCCGGTAGTGATCAGCGTCTACCAGGACCGGACGCACGACTTCGTGACGAAGACGCCGCCGGCAGCCGTCCTGATCAAGCGCAGCGCGAACCTGGCAAAGGGTTCCGGCGAGCCCAACCGGAACAAGGTCGGGAAGATCACCCTGGCCCAGGTGGAGGAGATCGCGAGGCAGAAGATGCCCGATCTCAACTGCCACACGCTGGAGCAGGCCGTCGAGTGCGTTCGCGGCACAGCCAACAGCATGGGAGTGCAGGTGGTATAATCGGGATACTCGACCCCGTGGGAGACCGGCCCGGCAGGTTCCGGGCGGTCGCTTGCACCAAGGTGGCATATGGCAGGGAAGAAGTACCGCGCCTTCGCGGACCAAATCGAGGATCGTCCATACCCTCTGCGGGAGGCGATCCCGTTGCTTCAGTCCAACAAGATCTCGAAGTTCGACGAGACGGTCGAGGTGCATCTCAACCTCGGCGTCGATCCGCGGCATGCCGACCAGATGGTGCGCGGGACGATCGTGCTGCCGCACGGCCTCGGCACTGCAAAGAGAGTCCTCGTGTTTGCGTCGGGCGACAAGGTCCAGGAGGCGCTCGATGCGGGCGCCGACTATGTCGGCACCGATGAGTACGTCCAGAAAATCACGAAGGAGGGCTGGCTCGACTTCGACGCTTGCATCGCAACCCCGGACAGCATGAGATTCGTAGGCCGGCTGGGTCGGGTCCTGGGGCCGCGAGGCCTGATGCCCAATCCGAAGGTAGGCACGGTTACGACCGACGTGGCTTCGGCTGTCAAAGAGGTCAAGGCCGGCAAGGTGGAGTTCCGGGTCGACAAGGGCTCCGTCATCCACGCGCCGGTCGGAAAGCTCGGTTTCGAGTCGGACAAGCTTGCCGAGAATGTCGAGTCCTTGGTCGCGGCCGTATTGAAGGCCCGCCCCCAAGCCGCGAAGGGCCGTTACTTGCTGAAGGCCTCGATCTGTTCGACCATGAGCCCGTCGCTGCCCCTCAGCGCCGCGGAGTTCGGAGGCTAGAGGGGAAGCCATGAAGACCAAGGGCCAGAAGAAGTCGATCCTCGAGGACCTCCAGGGCGAATTCGCCCAGTGCAGCGCCGTGGTGATCTGCAAGTTCGACGGACTCACTGTCGCGGAGGACCAGGAACTGCGGGCAGTCGTCCGCTCGACGGAGTCGCGCTACCGGGTCGTCTCCAATCGCCTCGCTCATCAGGCGGCGAAGGGAACGCCCTTCGAGGATGCGCTGAAGGGCCAGCGCGGAATGACTGGCCTGGCCTTCCTGGGGGGCGACCTGATCCAGGCGACCAAGGCCATCGTCGGCTTCGCAAAGAACCAGGAGCACTTCTCCGTGCGCAGCGGCGTGGTGGAGGAGAGGCCTGTCGATCTGGACGGACTCGTCGAGCTCTCGAAGCTTCCAGGCAGGGAAGGGATCTACGCCCAGCTCCTGTTCCTGATCAATTCCCCGGCCCAGCGCCTGCTGGGCACGCTGAACGCCCCGGGCAGGAACCTCGCTGGGGTGATCCATCAGGGAGTCGAAGAGCAGAAGTTCAGCGCGTAGGCCCGTTGGGGCCGGCCCCGCGCAGCAGCGGGGCGAGTGATTTCGCTTGCAGCCAAGCAACAAAGGAGTATCTAGGATGGCGGACATTGCAGCAATCTCGGAGTCAATCAAGGGCCTGACCCTGATTGAGGCCTCCGAACTGGTCAAGAAGCTCGAGGAGGAGCTGGGCGTATCCGCCGCGGCGGCCGCTGTAGCGGTAGCGCCCGCGGCCGCAGCCGGCGCCGAGGCGGAAGCCGCGGCCGAGCAGACCGAGTTCACCGTTGTGCTCAAGGACTTCGGGAAGCAGAAGATCAAGGTCATCAAGGCGGTGCGCGAAGTCACTGGCCTGGGACTCAAGGAAGCGAAGGATCTCGTTGACTCGACCCCCAAGCCCGTCAAGGAGGCCGTTCCGAAGGAAGAGGCCGAACAGGTTCGCGACAAGCTCGCCGAAGTCGGCGCCGAAGTCGAGATCCAGTAGCGGCGGAGCCCTCCCGCTGTCTCGCCGAGAGGGGGCTGCCGCCCGGGTTCGCTTGCGGGTGGACAGCGCTCTCTCGGAGCGTGTACAATGCGGGAACGGGTTCGCTTGTTTGCAGGCGGTGCGAGCGGCTGATCCCAACAACAGCAGGTTTTGCCGAGACGGGACGCGATAGGCCGGTCGAGGTGTCTCTCCGATCCAGCCGGATGCTGGTTCTCGGACGAAGTGCGCCCTGGACCGGCCTTCGCCTGTTCTCTCGCCGACTCGCCGGCGCGACAAACGTCCGCCGGCGTTCTGGCCTTGCGGCCAGGTTTCCAAGCGTAGCAGCCATGAGGAGGCAGGTGTGAGCGAATCGGTGGTACCAACCGTAAACGGCGCCCCGCCCGTGTCGCCCCGGGGTGACCGGCACGATTTCTCTACGATCCGGACGGCGATTCCGATCCCCAACCTGATCGAGATGCAGCAGGAGTCCTACCGGCGATTCCTGCAAATGGACCTATTGCCCGGCGAGAGGGATGAGGTCGGGCTGGAGGCGGTCTTCCGCTCGGTGTTCCCGATCTCGGACTTCCGGGGCATGAGCGAGCTGGAGTTCGTCAGCTACTCGATCGGCGATTGGGAGTGCAAGTGCAGCGCGCTCGCCGGGCTGCACCATCTCCGGACACGCTGCGAGCACTGCCACGAGACCATCCAGAGCGATCCCAAGGGCCCGCCGCAGCTGCTTTGCCCCCACTGCGGGAGCATGACCGCGAACAACGTCACGTTCTGCCAGAAGTGCGGGGATCCGGTCGGCCTGAAGCTCAAGTACGAGGTCGACGAATGCCAGGAGCGCGGCATGACCTATTCCGCGCCACTGAAGGTCACCATCAAGCTCACGGTCTTCGAGAAGGAATCGGGCGCCGACGAGCCGTCGGTCCGGGACATCAAGGAGCAGGAGGTCTTCTTCGGCGAGATACCGCTGATGACCGACCAGGGCACTTTCATCGTCAGCGGAACGGAACGCGTCATCGTGTCCCAGCTGCACCGCTCGCCCGGAGTCTTCTTCGAGTGCTCGAACCGGACCTACTTCCTCGGCAAGATCATCCCCTACCGCGGAAGCTGGGTCGAATTCGAGTACGACCACAAGAACCTGCTGCATGTCCGCATCGACCGGAAGCGGAAGTTCCTGGGCACGGTCTTCCTGCGCGCGCTGGGGCTCAAGGACGATTCCGAAATACTGCGCAAGTTCTACACCGTCGACAGGATCCGCGTCGGCGAGTCGGGAGCGTTGGAGCGGGAAGTTTCCGAGAGCCTGCTCGGCACGCGGCTGGCCGGCGAGGTGAAGGTGGAGGGCCGGCCGATCGGGCGCAAGGGACGCAAGGTCAATCCCCGGCTCCTGCAGCAGTTCAAGGAAGCGGGAATCGATTGGCTGCCGTGCTCGCCGGAAGACCTCTCGGAGGCGATCTTCGCCGACGACGTGGTCGACCGAGAGAGCGGGGAAGTGATCGGCAAGTGCGAGGCGAACTCGCACGTGGACGAGAGCGCGGTGGAAAGGGTCACCGAGGCTGGCATCGAGGAGTTCAACGTCATATTCCCCGAGACCGACGAGTGCGGCGTGGTGCTGTCGGAGACGCTGCGGAAGGACTCGGTCAAGACGCAGGACGAAGCGCTCATCGAGATTTACCGGAAGCTGCGGCCCGGGGACCCTCCGACCAAGGAAACGGCTTGGGACCTGTTCCACGGCATGTTCTTCGACAGCCGCAAGTACGATTTCTCCCGCGTCGGGCGGATGAAGTTCAACATCAAGATTCACGGCGAGTCCGATGCCACGCCGCTGGACAGGCGGGTGCTGGACGCTAGCGACTTCTTCTCAACGATCGAGTACCTGTTCAAGCTCCGCCGCAACCTAGGCTCGACCGACGACATCGACCATCTCGGCAACCGGCGGGTGCGGGCGGTTGGCGAACTGCTGGAGAACCAGTTCCGGATCGGCCTGATCCGCATGGAGAGGGCGATGAAGGAGCGGATGACGGTCTTCCAGGACATGACCAGCGCGATGCCTCACGACCTGATCAACGCCAAGCCGGTCATGGCGGCGGTGCGGGAGTTCTTCGGGTCGTCCCAGCTCTCGCAATTCATGGACCAGATCAATCCGCTTTCGGAAATCACTCACAAGAGGAGGCTTTCCGCATTGGGCCCGGGCGGTCTGTCGCGCGAGCGCGCAGGCTTCGACGTACGCGATGTCCATACGACGCACTACGGCCGGATCTGCCCGATCGAGACCCCGGAGGGACCGAACATCGGACTGATCAGCTCGCTGTCGTGCTTCGCTCGCATCAATGAGTACGGGTTCATCGAGAGTCCCTACAGGCGGGTCGAGAACGGACGGGTGGTGGAAGAGGTTCGCGTCACCTACGCGGGCGAATCGCAGTTCAGGCCGGGCGATGTGGTGCGCCTCGACGAGGCTCTCGAAGCGAACAAGGCGCTTCCGGACGGGCCTGCCGCCATGAAATGGGAGCCGTACTGCTCCTACCTGTCGGCATGGGAGGAGGACAGGTACGTCATCGCCCAGGCGAACATCCCGATCGACGAGAACGGCCAGATCTCCGTCGAATTCGCGAACTGCCGCGTGGCGGGCGACTTCCAGCTGAAGACGAGGGCAGAAGTCCAGTACGTCGACGTCAGCCCCAAGCAGCTCGTTTCGGTGGCAGCCAGCCTGATCCCGTTCCTCGAGAACGATGACGCCAACCGGGCATTGATGGGCTCCAACATGCAGCGGCAGGCAGTGCCACTGCTGCGCGCCGATTCCCCGATCGTCGGGACGGGCATGGAGCGGATCACCGCCCGGGATTCCGGAGCGGTCGTGCTCTGCAAGCGGAGCGGCGTGGTCGACTCCGTCGATTCCGAGCGCATCATCGTGCGAGTCGAGGACACGGGGCACGAGGAGCAGCTCTCCCGAGAGGTCGGCGCTGACATCTACCAGCTGATCAAGTTCCGGCGTTCGAACCAGAACACCTGCATCAACCAGAAGCCGGTCGTGCGGACCGGCGAGTACGTGGAGCGCGGCCAGGTTCTCGCTGACGGCCCCTGCACCGACAAGGGCGAGCTCGCGCTGGGCCGCAACGTCCTGGTCGCTTTCATGCCCTGGCGGGGCTACAACTTCGAGGACGCCATCCTTGTGAGCGAGAAGCTCGTCAAGGAGGACTACTACACCTCGCTGCACGTCGAGGAGTTCGAGGTGGAGGCGCGCGAGTCCAAGCTCGGCCCGGAAGAGCTCACGCGCGACATCCCGAACATTTCCGACAGCTTCCTGCGGAGCCTGGACGAGAGCGGGGTGATCCGCATCGGAGCGAGCGTCGGCCCGGACGACATTCTCGTGGGCAAGGTCGTTCCCAAGGGCGACGTGCAGCTCACGCCGGAAGAGAAGCTGCTGCGCGCGATCTTCGGCGACAAGGCCGGCGAGGTCAAGGACGCCTCGCTGCGCTGCCCGCCGGGAGTGACGGGCGTCGTCGTGGGAGCCAAGGTTTTCTCGCGCAAGGGGACGGACAAGGACGCTCGCGCGATGGCGATCGAGGCCAGCGAGATCGAGCGCCTGCAACGCAACCTGGAGGATGAGAAGAGGATACTCTTCGATCAGCGGGCCGAGAGGCTGGAAGCGCTCTTCAGCGGTGCGGTCGTCGCTGCCGACCTGCACGACGAGAAGACGAACCGACGGCTGGCCGCCGCCGGCGAGGCGCTGACCCGGGAGCACTTCGACCGCATGCGGGCGCGTGACCTGAAGCGCTTGCGCCTCGACCTCGCCGAGGGCGGGGACGGCGCCGGCGTGGCGCGCGACCGGTCGGATGAACTCGATTCCATCGAGGAGATGACCATTCGCCAGATCCAAGTGCTGGAGAAGCTGACCAAGGAAAGGATCGAGAAGCTCAAGAAGGGTGACGAGCTGCCGCCGGGCGTGATCAAGATGGTCAAGGTCTTCGTGGCCATGAAGCGCAAGCTCTCGGCGGGAGACAAGATGGCAGGCCGGCACGGCAACAAGGGCGTGATCGCCCGTGTCCTGCCCGAGGAGGACATGCCGTTCCTCCCGGACGGCACTTCCGTGGAGATCGTCCTGAACCCGCTTGGCGTGCCGTCGCGGATGAATGTCGGGCAGATCCTCGAGACCCATCTCGGCTGGGCCGGCCACGCCCTGGGCCTCAAGTTCGCATCCCCGGTATTCGAGGGGCCCGGCGAGAAGCTCATCAAGCAGCACCTGGAGCAGGCTGGACTGCCAGCTTCCGGCAAGACGCCCCTGAACGACGGGATCACGGGCGAGCCGTTCGAGCAGGAGGTGACGGTCGGCGTCATCTACATGCTCAAGCTCAGCCATCTGGTCGACGACAAGATCCACGCGCGGTCGATCGGCCCCTACTCGCTGATCACCCAGCAGCCGCTGGGAGGCAAGGCGCAGTTCGGCGGCCAGCGCTTCGGCGAGATGGAGGTGTGGGCCCTTGAGGCCTACGGCGCGGCGCACATCCTGCAGGAGCTGCTGACCGCGAAGTCCGACGACGTGTACGGCCGGGCGAAGATCTACGAATCCATCGTGAAGGGCGAGTCCGTCATGAAGCCCGGAGTCCCGGAGTCCTTCAACGTGCTGATTCGCGAGCTCCAGGCGCTATGCCTGGACGTCGAGCTGGTGCAGTCCCAGCAGGACGTGATCGAGACCGCATTGGCGGCCGACTGACAAAGCGCTCCCAGGCGGGAGGGCAGCGGGAGCCTGCCGTTCCCCGATTCGTCGATCGGGGAGCGGGGGGGCAGGAACAACCGGGGAGGCAGCTTTGTTTGATCCAAGGGAATTCAACCGCGGGCCGCTGACAAGCGACTTCGACGCGATCAAGATCGGCCTCGCCTCGCCGGAGAAGGTCCGCAGCTGGTCGTTCGGGGAGGTCACGAAGCCGGAAACGATCAACTACCGCACCTTCAAGCCGGAGCGGGAGGGGCTCTTCTGCACGGCCATTTTCGGCCCCGTGACCGACTGGGAATGCCTCTGCGGCAAGTACAAGCGCATGAAGCACCGCGGCGTGGTCTGCGAGAAGTGCGGCACCGAGGTCACCTTGAGCCGGGTGAGGCGCGAGCGTCTCGGCCATGTCGAGCTGGCCGCGCCGTGCTCGCATATCTGGTACTTCAAGGTCCTGCCCAGCCACATCGGCCTGTTGCTGGACATGACCATGCGGGACCTGGAGCGCGTCCTGTACTACGAGGCCTATGTCGTGGTCGAGTCGGACGAGCCCGAGACGCTGGCCGTCGGCACCGTGCTGACCGAGGACCAGAAGCGCGACCTGGACTACGAAGGCAATGTCGAGTTCACGGCCCTGGTGGGCGCCGAGGGGATCCAGGAGCTGCTGCGGCAGATCGAGCCCGGGAGCCTGGCGGACGAGCTGCGCGAGCGCATGCGCTCGGAAACCTCCATCCAGAAGCGCGTCAAGCACGCCCGCCGCCTGAAGATCGCCGAGGCCTTCCGCAAGTCCGGCAACCGGCCCGAGTGGATGGTCCTCAACGTGCTGCCGATCATTCCGCCGGAACTCCGCCCGCTCGTGCCGCTGGACGGCGGGCGGTTCGCCACCTCGGACCTGAACGACCTGTACCGGCGTGTGATCAACCGCAACAACCGGTTGCGGAAGCTGATGGACCTGCGGGCGCCGGACGTGATCGTGCGCAACGAGAAGCGGATGCTGCAGGAGGCGGTGGACGCGCTGTTCGACAACGGGCGGCGGGGCCACCAGCTGCGGGGGTCGAACAACCGGCCGCTGAAGTCGCTGGCGGACACGCTGAAGGGCAAGAGCGGGCGGTTCCGGCAGAACCTGCTGGGCAAGCGGGTGGACTATTCGGGCCGTTCGGTGATCGTGGTGGGGCCGGACCTGAAGCTGCACCAGTGCGGGTTGCCGAAGAAGATGGCGCTGGAGCTGTTCAAGCCGTTCATCTACCAGCGGCTGGAGCAGCGCGGGCTGTGCACGACGATCAAGCAGGCGAAGGAGCTGGTGGAGTCGCAGGACGCGATCGTGTGGGACATCCTCGAGGAGGTGATCCAGGACCACCCGGTGCTGCTGAACCGGGCGCCGACGCTGCACCGGCTGGGGATCCAGGCGTTCGAGCCGGTGCTGGTGGAGGGCAAGGCGATCAAGATCCACCCGCTGGTATGCACGGCGTTCAACGCGGATTTCGACGGGGACCAGATGGCGGTGCACGTGCCGCTGTCGCCGGAGGCGCAGGTGGAGGCGCAGGTGCTGATGCTGAGCGCGCACAACATCCTGTCGCCGGCGAACGGCTCGCCGATCGCGACGCCGTCGCAGGACATGGTGCTGGGAGCGTACTACCTGACGAAGGAGCGGCCGGGGGCGCGGGGCGAGGGCCGGGCGTTCGGGTCGGTGCGGGAGGTGCTGCTGGCCTACGACATGGGCGAGGTGGAGACGCAGGCTCCGGTGAAGCTGCTGCACAGCGGGCCGGTGATCGACCTGACGATCTCTGGGGGGCAGAGCCTGCGGCAGACGGAGCCGGTGCATTACCGGCGGCAGCACTTGGAGACGACGGTGGGGCGGGTGGTGCTCAACGACCGGCTGCCGGAGCGGATGCCGTACGTGAACGGGCTGTTGAAGAAGCGGGGCCTGACGGACCTGGTCTCGTACTGCTACCTGCAGCTGGGGCGGGAGCAGACGGTGGCGATGCTGGACGAGCTCAAGGAGCTGGGCTTCCTGTACGCGACGCGGTCGGGGATGTCGATCGGGATTGACGACATGGTGGTGCCGGAGCAGAAGGACGAGCTGGTGAGGGCGGCGCAGCGGGAGGTGATGAAGGTGGAGCAGCAGTACCTGGACGGGGCGATCACGCACGGGGAGAGGTACAACAAGATCATCGAGATCTGGTCGAAGCTGACGGACCGGGTGTCGGACGAGATGTTCGCGGGGATGCAGTCGAGCGGGAGCCTGAACCCGATTTACGTGATGGCGGACTCGGGGGCGCGGGGTTCGGAGCAGCAGATCCGGCAGCTGTCGGGGATGCGGGGGCTGATGGCGAAGCCGCGGGGGGAGATCATCGAGACGCCGATCACGGCGAACTTCCGCGAGGGTCTGAACGTGCTGCAGTACTTCATCTCGACGCACGGGGCGCGCAAGGGGCTGGCGGACACGGCGCTGAAGACGGCGGACTCGGGGTATTTGACGCGGCGGCTGGTGGACGTGGCGCAGGACGTGATCGTGACGGAGGCGGACTGCGGCACGGGCGAGGGGATCATGGTGGAGGCGCTGGTGGAGTCGGGCGAGATCCGCGAGCCCTTGCGGGACCGGATCGTGGGCCGGGTGGTGGCCGAGGAGGTGCGCGACTACGAGGGGGCGACGCTGGCGGAGGCGGACCAGGAGGTGACCGAGGAGCTGGCGGCGGCGATCGAGTCGGCGGGGATCGAGCGGGTGCGGATCCGCTCGGTGCTGACATGCGAGACGGTGCGGGGAGTGTGCCAGCTGTGCTACGGGCGGAACCTGGCGACGGGTCGCCTGGTGGAGCGGGGCGAGGCGGTGGGGATCATCGCGGCGCAGTCGATCGGGGAGCCGGGCACGCAGCTGACGATGCGGACGTTCCACGTGGGCGGGACGGCGACGCGGGTGGGGCAGGAGTCGCGGCAGGCGGCGAAGTCGGACGGGTACGCGAAGTACGTGGGGGTGAACGCGGTGCAGGACCGGGAGGGGGGCCTGGTGGCGATGAACCGCAACGGGATCCTGGCGGTTGTGGACGCGAAGGGCCGGGAGCGGGAGCGCTACCAGGTGATGTACGGAGCGAAGCTGCGGGTGGGGGACGGCGAGGAGGTGGAGCGGGGCCAGCTGCTGCTGGAGTGGGATCCGTTCACGTTCTCGATCCTGACCGAGTCGGAGGGGCAGTGCCACTTCCACGACCTGCAGGAGGGGGTGACGCTGCACCAGCAGGTGGACGAGGTGTCGGGGATGTCGCAGTGGATCGTGACGCACTCGCCGGACGAGAAGGAGAAGCGCGAGCCGCGGATCGAGATCCGGAGCGGGGACGGGCAGGTGCTGCGCAGGTACCTGATCCCGACCAACGCGCACCTGATGGTGCGGGACGGGGACGCGGCGCATGCCGGGGACGTGCTGGCGAAGATCCCGCGCGAGACGACGAAGACGAAGGACATCACGGGCGGCCTGCCGCGGGTGGTGGAGCTGTTCGAGGCGCGCCGGCCGGGCGAGCCGGCGGTGATCTCGGAGATCGACGGGACAGTGCGCTACGGGGAGCTGAGCCGGGGGCACCGCAAGATCACGGTGGAGGCGGAGCCGGACGCGTCCGGGGATGCGCTGTCGAAGGAGTACTCGATCCCGCGCGGCGCGCACATCAACGTGCAGGAAGGCGAGCGGGTGAAGGCGGGCGAGGCGCTGATGGACGGCCCGCGCGACCCGCACGACATCCTCAACGTGCTGGGCGAGACGGAACTGCAGCGCTACCTGGTGAACGAGGTGCAGGCGGTGTACCGGGTGCAGGGCGTCGGCATCAACGACAAGCACCTGGAAGTGATCGTGCGCCAGATGATGCGCTGGGTCAAGGTCGAGGAGGTCGGCGACACCGAGTTCCTCGTCGACGAGGTCGTCGACAAGTTCCGCTTCCAGGCCACCAACCGCGAGGTCGGGGAGTCGCCCCTGCTCGAGGTCATCGACCCCGGCGACACGGACCTGAGTTCCGGGGACCGGCTGGCAGAGGATCGCATCGAGGCCGCTAACAGCGGCCTGTTCGACGAAGAGGGCCGTCCCAAGTGGTTGCGCGTCCTCTCGGGCGGCGGCACGGACCTGGGGGACGGTCAGTTAGTGAGTCCGCCTGAAGTGGAGGAGGCCAACAAGGATCTCTTGCGCCCCGACGGCTCGCCCCGCTGGATCGAGGTTGTCGACGCCGGCGATTCGGAATTCGAGACCGGATCGCGGGTTGCGGCGTCGCGCTTCGAGCAGGCGAGGAAGAAGATGGTCGACAAGAAGGGCGCGCCCTCGCTGGTCAGGATCGACGATCCCGGCGAGACCGCGTTCAAGGCCGGGGAGGTCGTGCGGGCCTCCAGCTTCCGAGCAGCCAACGCGAAGCTTGCGAAGAAGCGGTCCGGCGACGCGGCAGGGGATGCGACCGACGGGTCGCCGGACGCTGCGAAGGGCTCTGCGGTGCGGCCGCCCGAGGGACGCGCGGTACTCGCGGCATCCTGGCAGGCCCCTCGGCCCGCGACGTTCCGCAGGCCGGAGCCCGCCCAGGGGCGGCCGCTGCTGATGGGAATCACCAAGGCATCCCTCTCGACTGATTCGTTCGTGTCGGCCGCATCATTCCAGCTGACCACGCGGGTTCTGACCGAGGCTTCCGTGGCCGGGAAGATCGACGATCTGCGGGGCCTCAAGGAGAACGTGATCGTCGGTCGACTGATACCCGCCGGCACGGGCTTGGAGATTCACCAGCGCGTGAAGATCGTGGGCGAGGAACTACCCGAGGAGATTGTTCCGGAAGTCGAGTACCTGCACGATCTTCCGGGGCTCGCGGACGGTCCTGGCCGTTGGCCTGGGGACGACATCGCGTCGCTGCCCGGAGCGGCTCTTGGCGCGGCAAGGCCCTCGATGGGGCCGACGCTCCAAGCGGGGGATTATCCCGCCGCTGCCGACTCGAATGGCTCCGGGAAGGTCGAGTAGCGTGCAGCCGGACGCGGGCTGCGATTGCGTTGCGGGCGGGAGAGTGATTCTGACGGGTCGCGGCGGGTGCCCCATCGACGGGCCGTTGGATCAAGCCCGCAGGCCGTGCTTGGCGGCACAGTTTGGGACAGGCCGGTCGCTCGCGGCCAACTCGCGGCGGCCGGGGCAAGTTAACGCCTAGGGAGGCACTTTTGTTCGACAGACAGGAATTCGATCAAGGGCCGATGCAGGCCGACTTCGACGCGATCAAGATCGGCCTCGCCTCGCCGGAGAAGGTCCGCAGCTGGTCGTTCGGGGAGGTCACGAAGCCGGAAACAATCAACTACCGCACCTTCAAGCCCGAACGCGACGGGCTTTTCTGCACCGCCATCTTCGGCCCGGTTACCGACTGGGAGTGCCTCTGCGGCAAGTACAAGGGGCCGAAGCACCGCGGCGTGGTTTGCGAGAAGTGCGGCACCGAGGTCACCCAGAAGAGGGTCCGGCGGGAACGCCAGGGACACATCGAGCTCGCCGCCCCGTGCTCGCACGTCTGGTACCTGAAGGTGCCGCCGAACCACATCGGCCTGCTACTGGACATGACCATGCGGGATCTGGAGCGCGTCCTGTACTACGAGGCCTATGTAGTGGTCGAGTCGGACGAGCCCGAGACGCTGGCCGTGGGCACCGTGCTGACCGAGGACCAGAAGCGCGACTTGGAGTACGACGACGAAGTCGAGTTCACGGCTTTGATGGGCGCCGAGGGGATCCAGGAACTGCTGCGCCAGATCGAGCCCTCCAGGCTGGCAGACGAGCTGCGCGAGCGGATGCGCTCGGAAACCTCCATCCAGAAGCGTGTCAAGCACGCCCGCCGCCTGAAGATCGCCGAGGCCTTCCGCAAGTCCGGCAACCGGCCCGAGTGGATGGTCCTCAACGTCCTGCCGGTGCTGCCGCCCGAGCTGCGGCCCTTGGTCCAGCTCGACGGGGGCCGCTACACGACCTCGGACCTGAACGACCTGTACCGGCGTGTGATCAACCGCAACAACCGGTTGCGGAAGCTGATGGACCTGCGGGCGCCGGACGTGATCGTGCGCAACGAGAAGCGGATGCTGCAGGAGGCGGTGGACGCGCTGTTCGACAACGGGCGGCGGGGCCACCAGCTGCGGGGGTCGAACAACCGGCCGCTGAAGTCGCTGGCGGACACGCTGAAGGGCAAGAGCGGGCGGTTCCGGCAGAACCTGCTGGGCAAGCGGGTGGACTATTCGGGCCGTTCGGTGATCGTGGTGGGGCCGGACCTGAAGCTGCACCAGTGCGGGTTGCCGAAGAAGATGGCGCTGGAGCTGTTCAAGCCGTTCATCTACCAGCGGCTGGAGCAGCGCGGGCTGTGCACGACGATCAAGCAGGCGAAGGAGCTGGTGGAGTCGCAGGACGCGATCGTGTGGGACATCCTCGAGGAGGTGATCCAGGACCACCCGGTGCTGCTGAACCGGGCGCCGACGCTGCACCGGCTGGGGATCCAGGCGTTCGAGCCGGTGCTGGTGGAGGGCAAGGCGATCAAGATCCACCCGCTGGTATGCACGGCGTTCAACGCGGATTTCGACGGGGACCAGATGGCGGTGCACGTGCCGCTGTCGCCGGAGGCGCAGGTGGAGGCGCAGGTGCTGATGCTGAGCGCGCACAACATCCTGTCGCCGGCGAACGGCTCGCCGATCGCGACGCCGTCGCAGGACATGGTGCTGGGAGCGTACTACCTGACGAAGGAGCGGCCGGGGGCGCGGGGCGAGGGCCGGGCGTTCGGGTCGGTGCGGGAGGTGCTGCTGGCCTACGACATGGGCGAGGTGGAGACGCAGGCTCCGGTGAAGCTGCTGCACAGCGGGCCGGTGATCGACCTGACGATTTCGGGGGGGCAGAGCCTGCGGCAGACGGAGCCGGTGCATTACCGGCGGCAGCACTTGGAGACGACGGTGGGGCGGGTGGTGCTCAACGACCGGCTGCCGGAGCGGATGCCGTACGTGAACGGGCTGTTGAAGAAGCGGGGCCTGACGGACCTGGTCTCGTACTGCTACCTGCAGCTGGGGCGGGAGCAGACGGTGGCGATGCTGGACGAGCTCAAGGAGCTGGGCTTCCTGTACGCGACGCGGTCGGGGATGTCGATCGGGATTGACGACATGGTGGTGCCGGAGCAGAAGGACGAGCTGGTGAGGGCGGCGCAGCGGGAGGTGATGAAGGTGGAGCAGCAGTACCTGGACGGGGCGATCACGCACGGGGAGAGGTACAACAAGATCATCGAGATCTGGTCGAAGCTGACGGACCGGGTGTCGGACGAGATGTTCGCGGGGATGCAGTCGAGCGGGAGCCTGAACCCGATTTACGTGATGGCGGACTCGGGGGCGCGGGGTTCGGAGCAGCAGATCCGGCAGCTGTCGGGGATGCGGGGGCTGATGGCGAAGCCGCGGGGGGAGATCATCGAGACGCCGATCACGGCGAACTTCCGCGAGGGTCTGAACGTGCTGCAGTACTTCATCTCGACGCACGGGGCGCGCAAGGGGCTGGCGGACACGGCGCTGAAGACGGCGGACTCGGGGTATTTGACGCGGCGGCTGGTGGACGTGGCGCAGGACGTGATCGTGACGGAGGCGGACTGCGGCACGGGCGAGGGGATCATGGTGGAGGCGCTGGTGGAGTCGGGCGAGATCCGCGAGCCCTTGCGGGACCGGATCGTGGGCCGGGTGGTGGCCGAGGAGGTGCGCGACTACGAGGGGGCGACGCTGGCGGAGGCGGACCAGGAGGTGACCGAGGAGCTGGCGGCGGCGATCGAGTCGGCGGGGATCGAGCGGGTGCGGATCCGCTCGGTGCTGACATGCGAGACGGTGCGGGGAGTGTGCCAGCTGTGCTACGGGCGGAACCTGGCGACGGGTCGCCTGGTGGAGCGGGGCGAGGCGGTGGGGATCATCGCGGCGCAGTCGATCGGGGAGCCGGGCACGCAGCTGACGATGCGGACGTTCCACGTGGGCGGGACGGCGACGCGGGTGGGGCAGGAGTCGCGGCAGGCGGCGAAGTCGGACGGGTACGCGAAGTACGTGGGGGTGAACGCGGTGCAGGACCGGGAGGGGGGCCTGGTGGCGATGAACCGCAACGGGATCCTGGCGGTTGTGGACGCGAAGGGCCGGGAGCGGGAGCGCTACCAGGTGATGTACGGAGCGAAGCTGCGGGTGGGGGACGGCGAGGAGGTGGAGCGGGGCCAGCTGCTGCTGGAGTGGGATCCGTTCACGTTCTCGATCCTGACCGAGTCGGAGGGGCAGTGCCACTTCCACGACCTGCAGGAGGGGGTGACGCTGCACCAGCAGGTGGACGAGGTGTCGGGGATGTCGCAGTGGATCGTGACGCACTCGCCGGACGAGAAGGAGAAGCGCGAGCCGCGGATCGAGATCCGGAGCGGGGACGGGCAGGTGCTGCGCAGGTACCTGATCCCGACCAACGCGCACCTGATGGTGCGGGACGGGGACGCGGCGCATGCCGGGGACGTGCTGGCGAAGATCCCGCGCGAGACGACGAAGACGAAGGACATCACGGGCGGCCTGCCGCGGGTGGTGGAGCTGTTCGAGGCGCGCCGGCCGGGCGAGCCGGCGGTGATCTCGGAGATCGACGGGACGGTGCGTTACGGGGAGCTGAGCCGGGGGCACCGCAAGATCACGGTGGAGGCGGAGCCGGACGCGTCCGGGGATGCGCTGTCGAAGGAGTACTCGATCCCGCGCGGCGCGCACATCAACGTGCAGGAAGGCGAGCGGGTGAAGGCGGGCGAGGCGCTGATGGACGGCCCGCGCGACCCGCACGACATCCTCAACGTGCTGGGCGAGACGGAACTGCAGCGCTACCTGGTGAACGAGGTGCAGGCGGTGTACCGGGTGCAGGGCGTCGGCATCAACGACAAGCACCTGGAAGTGATCGTGCGCCAGATGATGCGCTGGGTCAAGGTCGAGGAGGTCGGCGACACCGAGTTCCTCGTCGACGAGGTCGTCGACAAGTTCCGCTTCCAGGCCACCAATCGCGAGATCGGGGACGGGGACGGTTCCCCGGCATCGGGTCGGCCCTTGCTTCTCGGAGTCACGAAGGCATCCCTGTCAACGGATTCCTTCGTCTCCGCAGCTTCGTTCCAGCACACCACGAAGGTGCTGACGGAATCGTCAGTCGCGGGCAGGACGGACCAGCTGCGCGGGTTGAAGGAAAACGTCATCGTGGGCAGGCTGATCCCAGCCGGCACGGGCCTTGACGCTCACCGCCGGGTCAGGATCAAGGGCGAGGACGTGCCCGAAGGGCTCGTGCCGGAAGTGGAATACCTCAGTGAGTTCCCGGAACTGGATCAGGGCGACTACGGCCGCAGCCAGGGCGGTTTCGAGAATCCGTACCGCTTCGGAGCCTTTACCGACCCGGCTTCTCCGGCGAATCAGCCGGAGCCGGATCCGGCCTTCCCGATCACATCAACCCCGAGCGACGGGAGCCTGGGAGACTAGCAGCGGCAGCGACCGGCTTCGGCGATGAGGAGCCTACCGGCCGAGACCGGGCGGGAGCCAGGCAGCCGGGGCTCTCCGTGTGCGCTTGCGCTCCGAGGGCTCATTCGTACCGCAGGATTTCCGCAGGTGCAACCCGGGCAGCGCCGCTCGACGGATAGATGGTGATCAGGTAGCTGATCACCAGCGCGGCGATCGCGACGAACACCCCGTCCAGCGGGCGAGGCGCGAACGGCACGTACTCGAAGCCGTACACCTCGGCATTGAGCCGGAGCAGATGGTATCGATCACAGGCCCAGCAAATCACGTGGCCGAGCACCAGTCCTATGCCCGTGCCCAGGGCCCCGATAATGATGCCCTGCCACATGAAGATTCGTCGAATCTGTCCCTGACGTGATCCCATCGACTTGAGGATGGCAATCTCCTTGGTTTTCTGGACGACCATCATCACGAGGGAAATCAGTATATTCACCGCTGCCAGCACCATGATCATGCCGATGATCAGGGTCGTAACCAGCTTCTCTGTCTGAAGCACGTTGAACAGCACGCGGTTGCGAGACATCCACGTGCTCACGGAGAACTCGTCGCCGGCGACTTCCTCGATCGAGGCCGCCACTGCCTCGGAGGCGTCAAGGTCATCGAGGCGGAATTCCAGGGAGTTCACCACGTCATCGAGCGAGAGCGCCCGCTGCGCGTCCTGGAGCAGGCAGACACTCCAGAGGTTGTCGACATCGAAGTATCCCGTTTCGAAGATTCCAACGACCTGAAAGCGCTTGAACGCGGGAATCCGTCCGAGGGGCGTCATTTCCCCTTGCGGGTTGAGGACGGTGACAATGGTCGAGACCCGCGCCCCGATTCCGTCCGCCAGCCTTCTCCCCAGCAGGATGCCCGGATACTCGCCTTCGACCGAGCGCAGGCCCGCGAGGGATCCGTCCACGATCTTCGATAGCGGGCCCTCCATGCGGCCTTCCGCTTCCGGGTCCACTCCCTTGATGAAGCAACCCTTCGGCCGAAGAGGTGTCGAGATCATCATTTCGCCGTACAGGGCCGGCGAAACGGATTCGACATGTTCCAAGCCGCTGAGCTTCTCCATCAGCGGGCGGTAGTCCTCGATGCCGTACTCAGGGTTCTTCTCGACCAGGTTGATGTGGGAACTGGCTCCGATGAGATGATCCCGAATGCCTGCGTGAAAGCCGTTGTTGATCGCCATCGCGATGATCAGCGCTGCCACTCCGGCCGCGACCCCTGCGACCGATATGACCGTCACGACCGAAAGGAACCGGTCCCTGCGCTTCGCGCGGAGGTACCGCAAGGCCACGTATAGCTCGAACCGCACGCCCCGGCGCATTCCGCTAACCATTGTCTCTAACGTGTCGCGTCATCTCCGGCACCCGGACGCCGGCACCCTCGAACCTGCGAGGGCTTTCGGCCGGCCGTTGCATTGCCGGCCCGCCGCCGATGTGCTCAGGCGACCGCCTCTGGCGTGGGCTCGCCGAGCCGGAACTCGCGATGAATCGCTGACGCCGCAGTTCGCAAGTCCCCCTGGTTGACCACGATCGCTATTGTCAGCTCGCTGGATCCCTGAGCGATTGCAATGATGTTCACGTTCTCTCTCGAGATGGATGTGAACAAGCGCCCGGCAAGCCCGGGCGTCCCGCGCATGCCTTCGCCGACAGCAGCGAGCAGGCCCACGCTCCGATCCACGCCAATCGGCCGGAGATAGCCGTGAGCCAGTTCGAGGGCGAGTTCCTCGCGCAGGCTGTCTAGGACGGACTCGACTTCGCCGCCATGGACTAGCATGCAGAAGTTCTGCCGGAAGCTGGAACGCGTGAGGAGAAGGACCTCCACCTTCGCCCGTGCCGCAGCCTCGAGCGCACGCGCCATCAGCTGGGCCCCGGACAGGGACGCGTCAGCCGCCTCGATGGAAATCAGAACGACGTCCGCAAGCGACGTGACTGCGTGGACTCCGGGCCTAGCGGCGGGATTGTCGGAGATCCGCGTGCCGGATCGCTCTGGCAGGAAGCTGTTCCGGATGCGCACCGGAATGCCCAATCCAGCGAGAGGGGAGAGTGTCCTGGGATGCAGTACCTTCGCCCCGTTGTAGGCGAGTTCCGCAGCCTCGCTGTAGGTGACCTCGCGCAGCAGCCGTGCATCCGGTGCAATCGCCGGATCGCAGCTGAGAATGCCGTCGACGTCGGTCCAGATCCAGAGTTCGCCAGCTCGAGTCGCGGCGGTGACGATCGCCGCTGAGAAATCCGAGCCGCCGCGTCCGAGGGTGGTCGGTATTCCGTCGCGTGTCGATCCGTTGAAGCCCGTAACCACCGGCACGATTCCCTCATCCCAGAGCGCCCGCAACCGCGATTCCGCCCTGGCACGCGTTTCGGCCATCAACGCATCGGCACCCCCGAAGACCGCGTCCGTCACGATCAAGTCCCCTCCCGACACGGCCCGGGACGGAACTCCCGACCCAGCCAGCACCTCGCTCAACAGAAGGGCCGAGAGGTGCTCTCCGGCTGGCACGGCCTCGTCCACCGAGCGCTGCGGGCGTTCCCGCAACAGCAGCATCCCCCTAGCGATCCTTGCGAAATCGTCGAGAATCGCCTCAATCTTCTCGCGTACCTCCGGCTGCCGGTTCTCGGGCAATAGGTCCGCACAGGCGTCGAGGTGCTTCCGTCGGATGCCTTCCAGGCCGTCCGTGACAGCGGTGGAATCGCCAGCAGCGGCCGCATCCAGCACCGCGAGGAGCTGATTCGTGACCTGTGACATTGCTGAGACCACCACGACCACGCTGCGTCGACCGGACTCTGCCGAGACGAGTCGCGCCGCGCGGGCGATTGCTTCGGGAGAGCCCACACTGGTCCCCCCGAACTTCATCACAAGAAGGGAATCGGTCATGGATGACGTGAGAACGGGCGGGCGACTGCGGGCCCGGACCGCTGCAGCCAGCTAGCTGGAATCTGCGAGACGCAGGAGGGCTAGCGGACAGGCTCCTGCGGGATCTCCGGCGCGAGGTGCACCCCGAGCTTCTTGAGCTCGTCCTCGTAGTAGTTCCGGTGCAGAACCTGCCACTCCTCGCTGCCCTCCGGTATTTCTCGCTTCTGCGAAGAGATCTTCTGCCTTGCCATCTGATCGCACCTCTCCTCCAGCATGAGGATGTCGGTCAGGTGCTTCTGAATCTCGAGGCGCGTCTCGTTCCACCCCTTTGTCAAGCGCGTTCCTGAAATGCGCGGCAGCTGCGAAGCCATCTTGTGCGAGATCTCGAGGACCTTATCGCGAGAGAGCTTCATGGTCCGCTGGCCTCGCCCATCCGCAGCAGCAGACACCACCCTCCTCTCCGCGAGAATCTTGCGCTTCACCCTGCTGAACATCTCATGGTAGGAGATGTCCTGATGCCGCATGTACTCGCTGTACTGAGACAGCAACGCCCTGGCCTCGGCATTGATTTCGTCCTCTAATCCTAATTCTTCGAGAACGATAGCCTCGAAACTCTTAGAGGTTACTTCAGGTTGCTTGATCGCGCAGCTACGCGCTCCGAGGCGCTTGGTGACCTCCTTGGCCAAGTATTCGACGAACGGTGCCGGGACCAGCATCCCTCGTCCTTCTAGTCTAGCGACCTGCTGGGCGAGTGTCCATCGCCCGCCTGTCGTTGCTGAGACACGCCCCGTTCGGGGCGGGGCTGTCTCGGGCCTGGCCGCAATCTCCGGCGCGCGGCGCTGGGGCCTCTCGAGGGCGGGTGCCGGGGCCATTCGCTACATTCGAGGCATGGCCAAGCTCACCGCTCTCACCCAGCAGTTGTGCCGCTACATGCTGCGGAATCGATCGCCAGAAGGCCGCATGCTCGAGCAGCTCCGTCACGAAACACGCGAGAAGCTCGGCGAGAGCGCGGGCATGATGGTCTCGGAAGAGCAGGGAATTCTGCTGCGAACTCTGGTTGCCAGCCTCGCTCCGATGCTCGCGGTTGAGATCGGAACGTTCACGGGCTACAGCGCGATTTGCATGGCCTCTGTGATGCCGGCCGGCGCGCGGCTCGTCTGCTGCGACATCGACGAGGAATCGACAGCTATAGGGGCCGAATACTGGCGCCGATGCGGTCTGTCAGATCGCATCGACCTCCGGATCGCGCCCGCCTTGGAGACGATCAGCGGACTGCCGGACGAGCCGGCGATCGACTTTGCGTTCTTGGACGCCGACAAGGTGAACTACGTGGCCTACTTCGAAGCACTGCTGCCTCGAGTGCGGCGCAACGGCCTGATCGCGGCGGACAATGTGATGTGGCACAACTGGGGCATGGATGCGGCCAACCAGGACCCGGAAACCGTCGGCATCAGGGAGTTCAACGACCATGTGCTCAGGGACAGCCGCGTGGAGAGCGTCATGCTGCACGTGGGAGACGGCCTGACGCTGGTCCGGAAGCTCTGAACAGGAGGACTGGCGGAGAGGCCCGCCCGCGGCACTTGCCGGATTGCCTTCAGCCGACCTGCAACGCACTCTCCCGAACGCGGTCCTCAGGGACGCGAATACCCAGTCCGGGCGCCTCGGGCACGGTCACGCTAACCCCGTCCATGCGAATGTTATCCGCGAGAAGGTCCGCGAGGAATTGCGGGCCGTTCAGCTCCGGCGGAAGCAGCAGGTCGAGGGTCGAGTACAAGTGCACCGATGCCATCAGGCTTACCCCGCCGTCTGTGAGCCCGCTTCCCAGCAGACCCAGCCCGTGTGCCTCGGACACGACAGCGCTCTTGGCGCAGTTCGTCACGCCCCCGCTCTTGGCCACCTTGAGCACTACTAGGTCGGCAGCCCTCATTTCCGCCGCCCGTGCGACGTCGAACGAAGAGAAGCAGCCCTCGTCTATCGCGACCGGGAAGGGGCTCTTCTCGCGAGCGCGTCGCAGACCCATCCAGTCCTCGCTTCGCACCGGCTGCTCGAAGCAGCGGACGTTGTCGAAGTCCCGGAGCCCGTCGAGGAATCGCTCGAGCTGAATGGGCTGGTACGACTGGTTCGCATCCAGCCAGATGTCGATGTCCGGCCGGGCCAGGGAAATGGCTTCGAGCCTTCCAAGGTCTTCGTCGGCATCGCCGGCAACCTTCACCTTGAAGCACTGGCAGGCCGGCCAGCGCTTCACTTCCTCGGCCATCGCGCTCGGGGTGTCGATACTGACGGCGTAGCAGAGCTCGACCGACTCCCGCACCTTTCCTCCGAGCAAACGGTGCAGGGGAACGCCAGCGACCTTGCCCGCGAGGTCCAGGAACGCAATTTCCAGAGCGCTCTTGGCGAACGGAGCACCGTTGCTGACGGCCGGGCGGATAGCCTCGTCCATTTGCCTCTTCAGGGAGTTCCACTCGAAGGGCGTCCTTCCGATCGCCATGGGTGCCAGATGGTGGCGAAGCGTCCCCACGACCGCCTCGATGGTCTCGTAGGACCACGCCGGGATCGTGAGGGTCATCCCCCATCCCACGTGACCGTCTTCCGTCTCGGCTCGAACCATCACGTACTTGCCGGGTTTCGAAGCCCCGCCTACCGTGCCGACGCCGATCCGGAACTGGCTCCGGAATGGGATCCCGACAGGCAGGATGTCCACCTTGCGTATGCGCGTCCCGGGCCTCGGCGTATGCGGAGCAGCCATGGGCGCAGCTCCAAGGCATGCGGCTCCGCCTACGATGGACCGGGTGAATTGACGACGACTGGCAGCCATGATCTCTGTGCTCCGCCGCCGCTCGGGCGAGCGCGGCCGACAAGGTGATTCTACAGGTTGGGAGCCCGCCATCCGTGCTCCGACCCTGACAGCCCAAGTTGCCGTTGCGATCCGATCGCGTTTCCGAGGCGGACTGCCCCCTCGTGGATCGCGCGGGCGCCGCTTCGCTGGGGCCCGTCGGTGCCGTCTGCTCCGGCGCGGAATACCCGACTGCTCTTGCCAGCGGGAACCGCCCCCGGAAGTCAGAAGTCGGAACTGTACACCCGCGTCCAGCCTTGCTGCGTGATCCGAACGTGCCGCACCTGGCCGCCGCTTCCGATGGGTTCCTGCTCCTGCCCGTTAATCAACAGGATTGCGCCGCCTGCGTTCCCAAATGAGGCATACGCTGTCGAGCGGACACGGAAGGCAAGCCGCTGGCCAGGTTGCAACGTGACGGGCTCTCTGCTTTGCTCGTCGACTACCGTCCGGACCCAGACGGTGTCGCTCGCCCGGATCTCGACATCGAAGACACCGGCAGGCCTGCTAGTTGCCGCGGCCGCTTGCGCATCCGGGCTCGCGGCATTGCCGGCACCCTGGCCATTCGACAGGGCCGGTGCGGAGTCGTCCAACCCTTGGGGCACCGGCACCGGTGCCTCATCCACTGCCAGCCCCGCTGCCGTCTGCTCAGTCTGTGTCCCATCGGAGCCAAGCCCCCCGCGCCATTGGATGCTGGTATTGGCGAGGAACAGCCCGCCCGCGATCAGAATCACCGGCACGATCGCCTTGAGGGCAGTGTAGGAATTTGCTCGCAATCGATCCAGGATCCGCGACCGCACGGCACTCAAGGGAAGCGCGGACGCGCGCGGTTGCGCAGGCATCGCTTCCTCCGTCGGGAGCTCGTGATTCTGCTGCAGTTCGGAGCGAGCCGCCGCAGCAAGTTCCGGCCCGTCCAGTCCGACCTCGGCAGCAAACTGATTGACGAAGCTTATCGCGAAGAACTGGCCTGGCAACTCGGCGTACTCGCCACATTCCAGGTGATTGAGGTACGCCGGGCGAATCTTCGTCCGTTCGGCGATCTCCTCAACCGTCAGTTTCTTGTCGAGTCTCGCATCTCGCAGTTGTTCGCCGACGGTCAGCATAGGGGATGCCCAACAATCAATATACAAGTGCAGCCCAGAGTGCTGTCACGGATCAGCGTCCTGCCGCTCACGGTCGCCCGAGCGGCATCAAGCGGGACTGCAGTCGCCTTGAGCTCCGTACCTGCAATCCCCCACCAGGCAACCAGTTAGCGACCCGGCGGGGTCCGCTCGGCTGCCGGCGGCCAGGCCGGTGGTGCCGACGCGCCCGTGATATCCCCAGGAACGTGCGTTCCGCCTTGACGCCTGGCGCGAGAGACGTTGCAGGTCGGCCGCGCTGCTCCGTACGCTCCGAGAGATCAGCGTTCGGGGCCGGTGGCAGATCCCCTGCTCATTTCGCTACGAATTGCACCCGGTAGCCGTCCCCCGCCATCCAGCCTGCAAGCTTTGCCCGTTATGGAATGCTGGTAGCTTCGGTGGAACACGGTTTGCGGTCATGGGCCGTCAACGGCCCGGCTGGATTCGTGATGATGGAAGCACGCAGGGCGGATGAGCAGCAATCCCACAGGGAAGACGGCTGAGCGGCGGTCAGGACTTCCCACTCCGTGGCCCGCACTGCCGCGTGCGAGGAGCCGCAAAGCGGCCCTCTCCGCGGCCGCCGCTACCGTTCACGGCTCATGCGGCATTCTCGCGCTGCTGATCGTCGCCAGTGCCTGCGCCCCATCCGTGGCTCCGGCCCAGCCCCCGGCAGAGTACCTGAGGGCCGGTGAGCGTGCCCTGGACTGGACCCGCCGCTTTGTGGCTCTCGGTCCGCGCCCGGCCGGATCGGAAGCCCTGGCAGTCCAGCAGCGCATGATTGCGGATGGTTTGGGCAACCTGTCCTGCCGCGTCGAGCAGGACGCGTTCGTCGCGGCCACGCCTGTCGGGAGGCTGGCCATGCGCAACGTGATCGCCCGTTTCGGCCCGCCCGGATCCGATCGAGTCGTCGTTGTCTCGGGTCACTACGACACCCTGCGCATGGAGGGATTCGTGGGAGCCAACGACGGCGGATCGTCCGCAGGCCTGCTGATGTCGCTGGCCGAGCGCCTGGATGCCCTCGAGTTGGGAAGCGTTTGGGTCGTGTTCTTCGACGGAGAGGAGAGCACGACCGTGTGGAGGAACCTCGATCACACGTACGGCAGTCGCAGGCTCGCTGGGACTTGGGCCGCTGACGGTACGGCAGCGAGGGTCCGGGCCCTGATCAACGTGGACATGATCGGCGATCGCGACTTGGAACTGGTCTACGAGGGAAACTCCGATCCCGCCCTGCGGGAGACGGTCTGGAACATTGCTGCGGGCCTTGGCTACCGGCAAGAGTTCGGACGCCGTACCGGCTATGTGGAAGACGATCACATCCCGTTCCTAGGCATCGGCATCCCGAGCGTGAACCTGATTGATTTCGATTACGGACCGCGGAATTCCTACTGGCACACCTCGGCCGACACGCTCGACAAGCTCGACAGCCGCAGTTTCGCGACAATCCTACATGTGCTGGAGGCTGCGATCCGCGAACTCCTCGCAGCGTGACGTTGCCGTTCAGCCTTCGTAGGGCTTCCAGTGCTCCGGATTCATTTCGTAGCCGATTCCCGGCCTATCGGTGACTGTGAGGTACCCGTCCCGCGCGTCCTCGGACGGAACCACGGTCTCATTTCGCCACGCAATCTCGCCGTAGGCGAACTCGAGGATGTCGAAGTTGGGCATGGTCACGCAAACGTGAGCGGCCGCCATGTTGCCGACAGGGCTCGCCGGACCGTGCGGCGAGCATAAGAGCCCGGCCCCCTCGGCCATGGCGGCGATCTTCTTCAACTCATACATCCCGCCGCAGAACTTGACATCAGGCATGACAGCGTCGACGGCACCGGACTGGATGTACGGAGAGAACTCTCCGACACTCCATAGCGATTCGCCTCCCGCGGTCTGGACTTGGACAGCATCGTTGAAACGAGCGAGATCCTCTGGCTCCCGGCACATCTCCTCCATCCAATAAAGGTCGAATGGCTCCAGCCTGCGGGCAACCTCGATGGCCTGGGCCGCGTTGAAGCGGCTGTGTCCGTCGATGAGAAGGTCTCTGTCCGGGCCGATCGTCTCCCTCACTGCGCGCACGAAGCCGATTCCGCGGCTGACCCCTTCCTCGTATCGTGTCGGATCCGTCTCGACTCTGGCCATGTGGTCGAACGGGGCCAGCTTGAAGGCGTCGAAGCCCGCTTCGACCCCTCGGAGGGCATTCGCCGCGAAGCCCGTCTCTGTCCTGTCCTCGCCACGGGTGGCGCGATTGATGTTGGCGTAGTTTCGAATCCGGTCGCGCAGCTTGCCGCCGAACAATTCATAGCAGGGAAGCCCCAGCGCCTTCCCTTGCAGGTCCCACATGCTCTGCTCGATGCCCGAGCACGTTGCGACCGTGTGCCGCTTCTCCCTGGCGCCGGCTTTCGCTACAATCGCCAGAGCCGCCTCTCGAAGGCGCTCGATTTCGAAGGGAGTGCGCCCGCGGATCACCTCGAATAGGTCCTGGGCTACGGACGAGGCCCTCACCGGAACGCGCTCGTTGGCCGAGGCATCCCCGAGGCCGGTCAGGCCGCCGGCCGTCTTCAATTCGCAAAGCACCCAGGCGCGCGGCCCGACTGTGCTGGTGTGAAGAGTCAGCCGCTCGATCACAAGATCCTTGGATCGCTGGGCGCCCAGCCGTGACCCGATCGCAGCGAGCGGGAGGCTTCCCAGCCAGTGTCGACGTGTCATGATTGCCATAGTCTACGTGAAACCTCGGCGCCACATGGGTGCATTGATAGCGGGCTTCCTAGCTGCCACCCTATTCGCTACGCCTGGACCCGCGGCAGCTGCACACCAGCAGGGCACTGCCCGAGCCGGGGAATCCTCGACCGCGGACCCCAATGACTCCGGGTCCACCAGACGGCCCGAATCGGTTGTCCCTGTAAGCGCAGGGGATGAAGGCGAGCGCACCCGGCTCAACCTGCTGGGAGAAGTGGATACCAAGTCCGGCGAGGCTCAGCGGAACGAGAACGTTCGGCTCACCCTGATCGACAACAACGTATTGAAGGAACTGCTGAGGCGCATGGGAGCAACTGCCACAATCATCAGGAGCTTCCAAGCCGAGCAGTCGTACTTCGGACTGGAATACGGTGGGGCAGCGGCGCCGAGCCTGCACCTGCCCAAAGCGACCAGAAGCAACGTGCACGGCGAGCTCTCCTGGAGCCATCAGAACAGCGCCCTCGCGGCCCGGTCCTTTTTTCAGGTAGGTGACGTCCGACCGGCACGCACGAACGACTACGGGTTCCGCTTCGGGGCCCCGCTGTGGGACGGCTCCGCGCTGGGGGTGCAGATGAGCCAGCGGAGGCTGCTGGGGCAGGTGAACGGCAACGTGCTGGTACCAGCCGCCGACGAGCGCGTTCCGACAACGACCGATCCCGCCAAGCGGGCGATCGTGGAGCGGATCATCGGCGCCTACCCGGCGGAACTGCCGAATCGCACCGACATCAACGAGCGGGCATTGAATACAAATGCGACACAGAAGATTCGCAACGAACGGGCCAGCGCCGTGATCGACCAGGCGCTGGGCGACGGCAGGCTGTCGCTGCGTTACAACGTGACCCTGCAGCACGTAGAGGCCTTCCAGCTGGTTGGCGGACAGAATCCCGACACGACGACGAAAAACCACGGCGCGCGGCTGACGTGGAACGATTCCTGGAGCCCGTACACGACTTTCGACTTAACGGCCTCATACGATCGCATCGGGTCACTCCTTGTCCCGGAAGAGACTTCGCTTGGGGTGTTCTACCTGTTCAGCCGCATCCTGCAGTCGATCGGCCCGAGCAGCAACATTCCGATCGACCGCGTGCAGAACCTCTACCGCTACGGGGCGCGCATGACGAGCTACCGGGGCAGCCACGAGCTCAGCGTGGGAGCCGAGGTCGTGCGCAAGCAGGTGAATGGATTCGAGAGCAACGACCACCGCGGAACCTTCAGCTTTCGCGCCGACTTCGGAAGGGGTGCGCTCGGGAACTTGCTGGAGGGAACTCCGAGCCAGTACCGGTTCGCTGTGGGCAATGCGCATCGAGGCTTCCGCAACACAGCCTTCGTGGCGTACTTGCGCGACAGCTGGAAGATCGCACCCTCGCTGACAATCGAGTCGGGCCTGCGATACGAGCCGGTGGGCCGGCCCGGCGAGGTCAACGGCCTGACCCAGATTCCGTACGACAGCGACCTGAACAACTTCGCGCCGAGTCTCGGCTTCGCTTTCAGCCCGCGTGGCGGGTGGGGCGTGCTTCGCGGGGCATACGGGCTGCACTACGGGGAGGTCTTCAATGCCACCTTCATGCAGTCAAGGTTCAACACGCCGGGGGTGCTGGCGCTGGTCGTCAATGCGCCGGACCTGTTGGATCCCCTGCGAGACCTCTCGCCGGCAGACCTGGACCCGACCGCGCGGAGCATACGGTTCAGCCTCGACCCCGAACTCTCCACACCGTACTCGCACCAGTACAACTTTTCTTGGAGCCTCGAGCCTCTCCCCGACTGGACGCTGGAACTCGGCTATGTCGGCAGCCGGTCCCATCGGCTGCTCAATCAGCGGTACCTGAACCGCGCCCACGCGGTAGAAGGGATTGCCCAGACTACGCGGACCATCAACCTCCGCCGGGCCGATCCCCGCTACTTCGACATCCTGCACGTTGTCAACGGATCGATCGGGTACTTTGACGCAGCCAAGGCGACGCTTCGCATACCAAGCCGGGCCGGACTCAACCTGGAGGCTTCGTATTGGCTGAGCAAGGCCATCGACCTGGCGGCAGACTACACCAACACCGCCGTCGGAAGGGACGGTCGAAACGCCCGCAGTCCGAACGAATTCGACGTTTGGAGCTACATGAAGGGTCCGAGCGACTTCGACCAGCCGCACGCCATACTTGCCAGGCTGACGTACGCGGTTCCCGGACGCAAGGTCTTGCCTCGTCAGCTGCGGCAGGTGCTTGGCGGCTGGCAGGGGAGCTCGGTCATTCTTTGGAAGTCCGGAACCCCGTTCGGGGTGCGCTCGGGCTCCGATTCGCCCGGGGTGGGAAATGTGGACGGTGCTGGCAGTGACCGTCCGAACCTAGTTGACGCCTCGATTCTAAGCCGGGTGGTCAATCATCCGGACACCGCCAAGCAAATGCTGCCGAGGAGTGCCTTCGAATTCATCGAGCCCACAGACGCAGCCGGGAACCTCGGGCGCAACACGTTCCGCAAGGACGGCGTCTGGAACGTGAACCTCGCGCTCTCCCGCCGGATTC
The DNA here is from genome assembly GCA_965263255.1 of Bryobacterales bacterium. GTDB lineage: Bacteria > Acidobacteriota > Terriglobia > Bryobacterales > UBA6623 > VXMF01. The sequence continues at coordinate 1,239,224 of CBDHHA010000008.1, read as the reverse complement.
TGCTGCCACGGAAGGCTTCTCTCCTGCTGCGAGCCGAGTCACTCAACCTCTTGAATCATCCCCAGTTCGCGGAACCGGACATCAATCTGGCATCCCGCACCTTCGCGGCCATCACGAACACCCTCAACGACGGCCGCACATTTCGATTCACCTTGCAAGCGGCGTTCTAAAGAGGGGTGGGACGGTAATCGAAGTCCGCGGGCGCCGTTCGAATGCCGGTCCCGTGCCAAGGGGCAGGGAACTGCCCGATCGGGCCCCGTGGAAGGTCATGAGCGCCTCCGAAGACGCTAGAAGCCATCCACCGAGATTCGATACGTGGCCGTCCACGACATGCCCGGTTCCACAACCGGCAGTGCGTCGTACAGGCCGCGGTGCGCAAGATTGAAGGCGTTGGTAACGCCGGACATCGGCTCGAAGCAAATGAAGCCTTGGTTGTCGCCAGTCGGGGCGTAAACCACGGCAATCGGGTATTCGGGCCCGTACGCAACGGTGAGCCGCTCCCGCTTGCCCCGGACATGGAACCGGGCCCAACCGTCGTCGTCGCGCACCAAGTCGCCGAAGACGTGGTCGAGGAACTGGCCACGCAACGCCAGCTCTTCATCCAAGGGCAGGGTTTCTGTCACTTGCCGCCTGGTCCCTGTTGGAGTGAAGCGTTCGTCGAGATCCCAGACACTCCGGGCGGCGATACCGATCTTCCATGAGTCCCGCGGGCTGTCGTGGAGCTGGAAGTAGGGATGAAAGCCCATCGAGACCGGCATCGGCGCAGCGCATTGGTTCTCGATGGCTGTCCGAACTTCCAGTTCCGTGCCGGACAAGCGATAGGTCATCGACACGGAGTGGGCGAAAGGGAACTGCGCCATCCACTCCGGATAGCGGCTGAACTCCAGCCGGCTGGTCACCTCTGCAGAGCCGTTCCCGTCACGAATCTCCTGGACCTCCCAATGCGGCGCAAAGGTCAGCAGCCCGTGAATCGGCTGACCGTCCTGGTCCTTGAGGTAGTTTCCGAGTCCTTGGGTCAGCTCGTAACGGACGCTTCCCGCATGAAAGCCATGCTCGTCCAGGCGGTTGGCCCACGGGTGCAGGAAGGGGTTGCCGCACAGTTCCGGACTTGCCGCGAAATCACCCACCGACGAATAAGGGAACCAGAAGGCATTCTTGCCGTTTACCAGGAACTCGAACGCGTTGTTGCCGATCTCCGGAGCGACCGACACACTCACGCCGTCAGGTCCCGTCAGCCGAACGACGTCTAAGCCCTCCACCTGGGTCCTTTCGGCTCTGTGGAATGCTGATTGCGACATGGATGTTTGATGTGATGTTCGGCGCCCGGGTCCGAATCAGTGGGCGTCCGAGCGGGCCGCCGCCCGGCGCGCTGCGATTCCTAGCGTGACGCGATCTCCGGGTCTCACGATACCGCAGCGCTCTCGTGGGAAGGGTCGGACTCGATTCACTCGCCGCGAATCTCGCGTAGGTCCGTGTCGCCTTGGCAGCACATGCAGAGACCCGGCTCATGTGTCGTGATGTGGCAGATTTCGCAGTAGTACGTCACCCTGTGAAGCTCGCCGTCCTTCACCGTGAAGATCTTCTCCACTTGGAATCGCCCGTCGTCGCTGCGGCTCCCGCGCACCTCCCACGTTCGATCAGCCAGTTGCGGATCCCTCAGCGTAAGCTCCAGGCCCTCGTCCGTGAGCAGTTCCACGGATACACCCTCGCCAGTGACCAGCCGGAGCGGCACTCCGTCAGCAGGCGGCTCGAGCTGACCGCGAACGGTTTCGGCGGCCAAGGGGGCGGAAAGTGCCAAGACAAGGCCGCAGACCGCCGGAATTCGCCGAAATAATATTTCCGATAACATGGATTATGTTAACTAAGTGACCCAGCGGCCCGAGACTTCCCAAGCCAACTCTAGCAGACGGCCACAGCGTCCAACCACCCGCAGTGTCGGGGCCTTGCGCTGGGCACTCGGCGGTTGCCCTGCTGTGCGACACCAGGGCGAGAGCGAATCGTCGTCCACGCTACGACCGTGATCCAAGCCTCGGAGATGCATGAAACACGCCTGGAGCGAGCGCTGGTGCTAGACTGCCCTTGGCCGGACCCGAGGCCCAGGATGCCGAGCATGGACGAGGACGGCATCATTGAGCAGCGGTCGGCCCCTGCCCGGCTCGAATCGGTCGTGTACCCGGATTCCGACGACGAGCCCATGGCCGAGAACATGGTCCAGGCGGATGCCATCCGGGCCGCCTACCTCGCTCTGAAGGGGCATTTCCTGTCCTGCCCGAACCGACCCCTGCTGGCCGGGGCCATGCTGATGTACTACGTCGAAGGGGACCCGACGCAGAGTGTTGCGCCGGACGTGATGGCGGTGTTCGGCGTCGGGACGAGGAGACGGTCGAGCTACAAGCTCTGGGAGGAACGCAAGGCGCCGGACTTCATTCTAGAGGTGAGTTCCCCGTCTTCCCGCGAGAAGGACCGCACAACAAAGGCAGACCTGTACGCGTCCCTGGGCGTGCGGGAGTACTTCCTATTCGACCCTGGCGACCAAGAGGATGCGGAGGACTTGGAAGACCCGGAGGACGGCCCGGACGGGGAGGTGCTCTGCTATCGCTCGTGGGGCACGGGCTACTTGGAGTGCGGCCGGAGCCGTTCGCGGGAACAGGAGCTGCAGAGCGAGACTCTGGGCCTGCGTGTGCGACCCGTGGGGACGCTGCTGCGGTTCCGGGACTTGGAGACAGGCAAGGACCTGCCGCTTCTCGAAGAGCAGGTCGAAGCCCGGCAGCACGCGGAAGAGGCACTGCAGCGGGCCGAATCGAAGCATCGCGAGGAGACAGTTGCACGGCGTAAGGCAGAAGAGGAACGGCGGATCGCCGACAGCGCCCTGCAGGACGAGCGCACGGCACGGATCAACAGCGAGACGCGCGTAGCTGAGCTAGAAGCGCTCTTGGCGGAGATGCACGCACGATCTCGACGCCGCGAGAGTTCGTGAGATGCCGCCGGACCGCCTACGAAGCAAGTCCTAGCGCTGCAGGAGGAGTGGAACCAACTGCGACGAGCGTGTGCCGAGTCGCACGCCAGACGAATCAACGTTCGCAGGTACTCTCATCGTTACCGGGACAGGATCCGATCTAGGCGGCTAGGTCCGCAACCGCAGGTTGACTCGCAGCGAACGGAACCAGCGATTCCCTTCCCCTTTCGCGGCCCAAACCGGCCGTTCTGGCCCCTTATGGCATGCTCCCGCGGAGCCGATGGCGCTGTAGGCAGTCCTGGGCACCGTTCGCGAATCCTGCCTACCAGTCCACCACGGAGCCGTCGAACGCGTCATACGTCTCCCGGTTGAGCCAGTCGTGGTCGATCTTGTCGGCGATCGCCTCGTCATCGATCTCGATGCCGAGACCTGGCTTCGTAGGCAACTCGACAAACCCGTCCGCGAACCGCATGGGCTCTTTGAGGTATCCATCTCCAAGTGACCGGAATTCCTGGCACATGAAGTTCGGGATGGTTGCATCCAGATGCACGCACACGGCGGTCGCGATGGGGCCGAGAGGATTGTGGGGCGCCAAGGCGGCGTAGTACGCCTCCGCCATGCCGGCAATCAGCCTCGCCTCCATGATTCCCCCGCAATGGGAGAGATCCGGCTGCAGGATTGAGGCGGCTCCCTTCTCGAGCACCTCGCGGAATCCCCACTTCGTGAAGACCCGTTCGCCGGTCGCGATCGGCAGGTGGGTGCCCCGCGCGATCTCTGCCATGATGTCGTGGTTCTGGCAGTTGATCGGCTCTTCGATGAACATCGGCTGGTACGGCTCGAGCGCCTTGATCAGGAGCTTTGCGGTCTGAGGGCTGATCGCACCGTGGAAGTCGATGCCAATATCGACCTCGTCACCGCCGGCTTCCCTGAGGGCGCGGAAGTGCTCGGCCGCCTTCTCGATGAATGCCCGGTTCTCCACGATGCGAGCCGGCCGCTCCTTGAACGGCCCGACCTTGAACGCGGTGAAGCCCTCCGAAATGTCGTCCCGGATCGTCTCCGGAGTCGTGCCGCCCTTATACAGGCGCACCCGGTCGCGAGTCGGACCGCCCAGCAAGGCGTAGACTGGCACGCCGAAGGCCTGCCCGGTTATGTCCCACATCGCTTGCTCGACTCCGCTCAGCGCGCTGGTGAGGACCGGCCCCCCTCTATAGAAGGCGTGCCGGTAGATTGCCTGCCAATGATGCTGCACGCGCCGGGGATCCTGGCCTATCAGGTACGGCTCCATCTCTCGGACAGCCTCCGCGCAGGTCTTTGCCCTGCCCTCCACGATCGGCTCACCGAGGCCGACAAGACCAGCATTCGTATGCATCTTCAGGAACAGCCAGCGCGGCTTGACGAGGAATGTCTCTAGCTTCGTGATCTTCAGGCTCTCGCTGAGGGGCACTGGGGCCGCCGACGCGGTCTGGGCGAGGGCTGCGGAAGCTGCGAACCCCGCTGCGGCACCCTGCAGGATGGAACGGCGCTTGACGTCTTCGGGCATGAGTTCAACTACAGTACATCAAGCGGCCGGCTGTATACTAATCTGAAGCGCGAGGACCCACTGCCACAGGATCCTGGGCCTTGCGCGCTGGATTTCTCCTTCCTTCCTCCCAACTTCAGAAGCGGACCGTACCCTCTGAGTCCTCTTCCCGTATTAGTTCCATGCACAAAGCCAGAATCATCGGACATCGAGGGGCCCACGGGCACCCGGAGAATACGATCCCGAGCTTCGAGCTGGCCTTGGAACTCGGCGCCGACGGCGTGGAACTGGATGTCCGGCAGTCCGGCGACGGCCGGTTGGTCGTTGTACACAGTTCCGTCGCAGGAGGCGTGGCGGTCAAGTCAAACCCGTACGAAAGCTACCGGACTCTGCCGGACGGGTACGAGATCCCTCTCTTCGAGGATGTTCTCAAGACACTCGCCGGGCGGACCTTCCTCGACATTGAACTCAAGGAGCCCGGATTCGAGGAGGCCGCGGCAGAGCTGATCAAGCAGTACGCGGACACCAAGAAGGTGATGGTGAGCGGGTTTCACACCGAGATGCTCAACAGGGTCTACGAGCTGATTCCGGGTGTGCGGCTGGGCTTCATCTACAACCGCACGCAGGACGAGGAATTGCGGCACAACAGCCCGATTGATTTCGTGATTCCGCAGTTCCGGCTTGCTTCCCGTGAACTCATCGAGGAAGTGCACGACGAGGATCTCCAAGTCTATGCGTGGACGGTGAACGACGAGTCCGAGATGCGCCGCTTGCTCTCGCTCGGAGTCGACGGCATCATCACCGACAGGCCCGACCTGCTTGCGAAGGTCCTCGGGCGCTAGCTCTTCGCATCGGCACAGCCGGCACAGTCCGCGGCCCTCGGCCCCCAGCAGTTCCAGCCAGCAGCATGGCACTGCGCATCGGCGCCCGCACTGGCCGTCCGGCCAGTTGTGGCGAAGGGCGGTTACCCTCCGCGTACGATGGAGATGACCTGCCCGGGACAAACGATCATGTCGAGAGAACTTGACTGGCGCGACGAACTGCTGCTGGCTGGCAAGGAGTTCCTCTTTCCGGCCGTCTTCCATTACTTCGACCAGCCGCTCGTGGTGGAAAAGGCCAAGAATCAGTACGTTTGGGACTCGGACGGGAACCAATACCTCGACTTCTTCGGCGGGATCGTTACGATCAGCGTGGGCCATCAGAACGATCGGGTGAACCGCGCTGTCCACCGGCAGATCGATACCCTGCAACACGTCTCGACGCTGTTCCCTACCCGGCCGCAGGTTGATCTCGCAGCCCGCATCGCCGAGATCTCTCCTAGTGGCCGTCTGACCAAGTCGTTCTTCACCAACAGCGGCTCGGAAGCGAATGAAACCGCGATCCAGCTGGCCCGCTGCTACACCGGCAATTCGGAAATCGTCGCACTTCGTCACGGGTACCACGGCCGGACGCTGGCAGGCCGAGCTGCTACCGGCCACGCCTCTTGGCGCGGTCCCGCCCCAGGAGCGACAGCCTTCGTCCAAGCGCACAACGCGTACTGCTACCGCTGCCCCTTCCAGAAAACCTACCCCTCATGCGACCTGGCATGCGCACGAGACCTCAAGGACCTCATCGAGACCTCGACATCAGGATCCGTCGCGGGCATCCTTGCCGAGCCCATCCAGGGCGTCGGCGGATTCATCACGCCGCCGCGGGAGTATTTCAGCGTGGTAGCGGAGATCATCCGCGAGCATGGGGGGATCTTCATTTGCGACGAGGTCCAGACAGGTTGCGGCCGAACGGGAAAGTGGTTCGGCATCGAGCACTACGAAGTGACTCCGGACGTGATCACCATGGCCAAGGGGCTGGGAAACGGTCTTCCGATCGGAGCGACAACGGCCCGAGCGGAGGTTGCCGATTCGCTTCGCTACCTCACCCTCTCCACATTCGGCGGAAACCCCGTCACCGCCACTGCGGCGAAAGCGGTGCTGGATTTTATCGAGAGCGAAAAACTCCTCGAGAATGCGAAGGATACGGGCAAGTACCTCGCAGAGCAGCTCAAGGCGCTGCAAGACGAGTTCCCTCTAATCGGCGACGTACGAGGGATGGGCTTGATGCAAGCGATCGAACTCGTCACCGACCGGGACACCAAGGAGCCGGCTCGGCGCCAGGCCTCGTTGTTGATGGAGAGCGCCCGAGAGCATGGCCTGCTGATCGGCAAGGGCGGCCTTCACGGGAACGTCATCCGAATCAGTCCGCCCCTGAACATCGGGCGCCCTGACGTCTCGACTTTTGCCTCGCTGCTCCGTTCGGCGCTGAGCCGCACGGCACTCGGCTGAGGGATCGCGGCCGCTGCGCAGGGGGCCGACTCGTTCCTACGCGTCGCCAGGCTGCTCGACTGCCCTGCCAGCCAGCATTTCGTCGATTCGTTCGGACGGATAGTCGAGCGAGCCGAGCAGTTCCCTCGTGTGCTCGCCACGAGCGGGCGCGTCGCCGCCGATGTACCCCGGAGCCTCGCTCAGCTTCGGGAACACTCCAAGCTGCTCGTAGACGGAATCGTTCTTGCCCCGCACCGGAGTGAACATGCCGCGTTCCGCTACCCACTCGTCCTGCAAGGCGCGCGAGATGTCGCGGACTTCCGTGACGCAGACGTCCCGATCCTCGAAGATCTCCATCCATTCGGAGACCTCCTTCTTCTGGAAGGTCCTCGTCAGCTCCGCCATGAGGATCTGCTGTGCATCCCCCTCGACGTACTGGTCCTCGATCAAGTCCGGCCGCTCCAGGGCCTCGCAAAGCTCCTTCCAGAATTTCGGCTCCAAGGCGGCGACCGTCACGTACCGCCCATTCCTGACCGGATAGACGTTGTAGCACGCGTAGCATCCGAACAGACGCTCGTGACCCCTCTTCGGGCGTCGCTTGGTCGCCGTGTAGTTCGCCACCTGGACAGGCATCAGCCCGAGAATCGAATCGAACATCGAGACGTCGACGAACTGGCCGGTGCCGCTGTTCGTCCGGTGCTGCAATGCCAGCAGAATGCCGATCACAGTCGGTAGCGCGCCGGCTGCCACGTCCGCGATTTGCACGCCGGGAACAGCCGGCATCCCGTCCGCCTCCCCTAGCAGATCGAGCATGCCCGCCAATGCAACGTAGTTGAGATCGTGACCTGCACGATTCGCATGCGGGCCCGTCTGCCCGTATCCGGTCAGTGCGGCGTAGACCAAGCCTGGGTGAGCTTCCTTCAGCTGCTCGTATCCGAGCCCCAGCTGTTCCATCACTCCCGGCCGGAAGCCGTCCAGAACAACATCGGAGGTCTGGGCCAATGCGATGAAGGCTTCCTTCCCGTCTGGGTGCTTCAGATCAATCGCGATGCTCTTCTTGCCTCGGTTGATCGTGAGGAACACGGCGTTCATCCCCTGGGCCTTGGGCTCGTACTCCCGCAAGTAGTCCCCTTCTCCCGGAATTTCGACCTTGATTACCTCGGCGCCGAAACTCGCGAGGATATGCGTGGCATAGGGCCCTGGCAGCAGACGGCTCAAGTCGAGGATCCGGATTCCATCGAGCGGGCGGCTACCCGTCTTGGAGGGCTGCTGCTCGACCGTGGCGAGCTTCTCCTGCGTTGTTGCCTTCTTCGCAGCCTTCTTGGCCGCTCGCTTGATCTCCGGGCCCGGAAGCACGGAACGCTTGGCCGAACGACCTTTCGAGCCCGCGGCCGCCTTGCCCGGCTTGGCGCCAGAGCTAGCCGCCTGCTCCGGGGCTGGCGCCCTTCCCGACTTCGCTGTGCCTGCCTTGCTCGTCTTCGGGCTGCCCTTCCCCGAGGCCTCTTGCGCAGGCTTGGATCGCCCGGTCTGGCCGCTCTCCTTCACGCTTCCCTTGCCTCGCTTCTTCTTGGTGGCAGGACTTGTCGCGGTGTCCTTGAGCTCGGAACCGGAGCGACTGTCTGTGTCTTGGCTCCCTTTGGAGTCTGCGTCTGACATAGAGGTCCGGAGCCGAGACAGTACCCCGCGGAATCTAGGGAATCGTCCGGCCTAGGCCTAGGCTCCGCGTTCGAACGGCCTTGACCGGGGCATGGCGTAGGGACAGGACCTTGCGCATCCGCCCCTGAGCGGAGGGCTGGAACCGCCGGCTTGCCCGGAGCGGCTCTGTAAGTTGCAATTATACCAGACCTTGTTGGGTCCGGAATGCCTGAAGACGGGCTCATTTCTAAATCACTAAGACAGGCCGAAGGCGGGCCTTCCAAGGCAGCCCAATTCCCGAGAGGGACGGGAGAGCCATGCATCGGGGGTGCCACGCGGAGCGAGCCTCGGGGCGGACGGCCTGATGCCGGCCCCGAAGCGCGCGCGCATGGAGATTGTGCGCGCCGGCCGGACAGAACCGGCCCGAGTCTGGCATTGCGTCGGCCCCGATCGCGCTGCCAGCGGTGCAGGTCTGCCGGTTCCGTCCGGATGAGCAAGACCGATTCAACCCGCTGCTTCGCGACCGCGACGATGTCGGGTTCGACCAGTTCTGCGGGACCCGCCTGAGGAATGTGGCGGCGAAAGGCGACCGTTCGCTGGCGCTGGTCGGCAAGCAGGCAGCGGTGCTGCCTTGCGCGGCACGCGACCGCCGGTTCGGCTGGACCCGCCAGCAGCGGCGCCAGCGCCTGTTCCGGCGACGGTGGTGCCCGAACTCGTGGCGGCGAGCCCGAGGGGACGGCGGGCTGCCAGAATCTGAAGCTGGTGCGGAATTTCGCCGGGCATGGCAGCCAGGACCTGTGCAGGGGAGAGGCCGCAGACGGGATTCCAAGGAGTGCCGTCGAGGGCGAAGTGGCGCGACACCTTGAACCCAATGGGGGCGAACCAAGTGGAGCAGGCGCCGACGCCTTGGTCGGCGCGTCAGGCGGCGGAGGAGCCCGGTAAGGAAGGACCCCAAGCAGAACCGTGGGCGGAAGCGCCAAACAACGCCGCGCGGACCCACCAGTTGCGCGGTTGCAGCCCGGAATCGGGCAGGAGCTAGCTTCTGTGTCCCGAAAATTGTCTGAATCGGAACGCCATTGATCTTGCCAGCTGGGGACGGGAGCTCGGGCTTGGTTTCCCGGATACGGCATTAGAGTGGGAAGCCATGCCCTGCGGGCCGATTCCAGAGCTAACGACGACCTGCAGACTGGGGCTGTTTGACGCGCCCGGCAGCAGTCCGAACGACGGCTTGAACACTAGGATCCAGATCGACGGATCATGCTGGCTGTCGATTGCCAGGACAGGATGCTCCGGTCGGCGGAGCGCCCCGACTGGGAGGCACTGCTGCCGCTGTTCGGCCCAGCTCACCGCGCTGTCGCCTGGACAACCCGTCCTGCAAGACAGTGAACAAGCCGTGACACGCCGCACTCTCGACCGGCATGCCGAGGCCAGCGCACGCTCGCAGCAAGTTCCGAGCAATCAAGCCGGCGGCCCGCCATCAGCTGCCGAGCAGGGGTGGATGTCCCGACGTTGCTTAACTGCGATGCGCAAACGGCCCCGACAAGCTGCAGCGCCGCTGCGGACGGCGGTCGCCAGCCAGCCGGAAATCGCCCCGACACCAAGAGGAGGACGAACCGGCAACGGCGACGTCGCTCGCCCGATTCCCTGCTCCGAGCTATCGCCGGCCGGCCATGCGAGCCAGGGCCGGGCGCCCGACACCCAGCCGCTATGCTTAGACCTGAGCCATAATTCTTGCAATAGATTGCAACCCCCAGCGTTGACGGCACGTCCAATCGATTCCTATGGCAGCGTCGACGAGTGCTTTCTCCGGCAACGGGTATTCGATGGCCCACCTAGGCCCGGCTACTGCGGATCGCCACGTGTCAATTGGCAGCGCCCCTGAGTCCGACCTTGTCCGTCGCGCCGTGGCTGGCGACGAGCCGGCCTTCGAGGAAATCTGCCAGCGGCACCAGAATATGGTCTTCTCCGTGGTGCGGCGCATGGTGCGACGGCAGATCGACGCCGAGGACTTGGCCCAGCGGGTCTTCGTGAAGGTCTATTTCTCGCTGAGCAAGTTCAACGGCAAGTCCCAGCTCTCGACATGGATCTACAGGATTGCCCTGAACGAGTCGTTCGACTACTTGCGGAAGCTGAAGAGCAGCCGCGTGCTGTTCGAGGGCGACCTGGCCGAAGATTCGGACGGCGTGATGTCGGACTCCTCGATTTCCGCTGACAGGACCCCGGGGGCCGACAAGCGGGCCGAGCAGCGCGACTACCTTGTCAAGCTGACTGCATGCCTGTCCGAGCAGGATCGCACCCTCCTGTTCCGCAAGGAAGTCGACGGCCTCACCATCGAGGAGCTGTCCAATGAAACCGGGATGAACGAGAACACCATCAAGGTGAGATTGTTCCGAGCCCGGAAGCGAGTCAGCAAGGAAGCGGAGAAACTCGAACACCGCGGAGTGCCAGATGCGCTATAACATCCACAGACGCGGCGGCGAGCGAGGAACACAGCGATGAATAGGGTCTTGAAGCAGCGCTTGGAGGAGTACCTCGACGGGCGCCTGAGCGAGCGTGACCGCGCGGAGTTCGATGCCTGCATGGCTCGGAACCCCCGTGATCGCAAGTCGATCTCGAGGATGAAGCGGATCTCTGCTTGCTTCAGCGCGTTCGAAGCACCGGAAGATGCCCCTTTGGGTCCCTCTCCGGGCTTTCATGCCGCCGTGCGTGCGAGAGTCGAAGAGCAGCGAACCGAGCCCTTCTGGAGCTTCTTCCTCCAGCCCCTGGCCATGCAACGAGTGGCCTACGCTTCCTGCGCGTGGCTGTTCCTAGTCCTTTCGGCCGGCGCCTACCAGATGGCCGAGCAAGCCCCGAGCGCCCACCAGGCAGCTGAGATCGTCGCGGGCTACCACCAGAGATCAGGGGTGGTTGCGAGTTACTACCCGATGCCGGAGAGGGCGTCAAATCAGAGCTACTCGCAATCGATCCTTTGCGGCACGCCAGCGAGCGAGGCCTATTGCAACGTCCGGCTCGGTGCTGACCTCGATACGAACCGCAGCCTCATGCTGGCGGCCGTCATGGTGTCCGGGAGCACAGGCTGGTAGTGAGGGACCATCCCGCGTCGTCGGTTGCCAAGGCGCTGGGAATCCTGGCACTCGTCTTCTTCAGCGGGTTCGCCACCGGCCTTCTGACATCGAACCTGATGTCCCCCGGCAGGGCCGACGACTTCCGTATCGAGGCAACGCTGGAGGATCTTGCGGACCAGCTCCGGCTCAACCCTAGCCAGATGGAGCAGGTCCGGGTGATTCTTGATGACGTGATCATGCAGGAGGCGGACCTACTAGGCGAGCTCCAGTGGAACCAACTCGAGGCGCGCCGGCGCATTTCGAACCACCTCACGGCCGAGCAGAACGAGATCTTCGAGGAAATCATCCAGGCGAGCCTGGAAGGCCGATGATCATTCGACGCGTCGCCAGTGAGGCGGTGTTCGCGCAGTCGCGGATGGGCAAGGCAACGCTGTGCCAGGGCGACCAGCTGTTCGCAGGGCTCAATTGTTTTCTCCCCGGGCAGCAGCACGCTCTCCACACGCACGCGGATCAGGACAAGCTGTATCTCGTGCTTGCGGGAAAGGCAAAGGTGACGGTCGGCGATCGAACCGACCAAGTGGGAGAGGGCGACTTGGTCCTAGCCGAATCGGGCCAGCCGCACGGTATAGCCAACACCGGCACGGGCCGACTGGTCGTGCTCACGGTGATGGCACCGCCTCCCAAGCCCAAGCCCGGTCCTTGAGGCCCAGTCCAGAGCCGGGCTGTCCAACTTAGCAGCGATCAAGCGCTGGCCTTGGCATCCTTACCCGACAGGATCACCTCGTCGCGGCCCATGCTCTGGATCTCGGCGAAATCAACCTTGCGCTGCTCGTCCATGGCGAGGTTGGCCATGATGACAGCGACCGAGTCCTGGAGGCCCACTTCGATGTCGGCTCGTGGGCGCGTGCCGCTCGCAACATCCTTGAGGAAGCTGGACAGCTCTGCGTATTCCGGGTCGACAGTCTCGCTGGGCCGGAGGATTCCCTTGTTGTAGGCCCAGGTCCGCAGGTAAAACATTTCCTTCTCGATGAAGCCGACCTCGTCGGGGTCCACCGCTTCGGGATCGATCGGGAAGCCGTCTCCCTGGTCCGCGGTGTCCGCCCCGACGGTGGCGCCAGCGACCCAGTTCTCCTCGACCTCCTTCTGCTTGGACTCGTCCTCCATCTTCACCTTCATCGCATCCCGGTAGTACATGCCGTCGCCGTACGGAATCAGCGTCAGCTCAATCGCCCCGTCCGTGCCCAGGATTGTCTCGCGGCACCCGTCGCCCGGGACCCTGCGACCGGCAATGTGCCGGTTCGTCATGATCGAGCTGTACTGGAGCTTCTGGCCTCCGGGATACTCGAAGATCAGCTGGATGTTGTCGTAAATGTCACGCCCGTCCTTCCAGTAGTCGAGGCCTCCGACACCCATGACGGATCTAGGATGCTGGTCCAGGATCCAATCGGCCACATCGACCTGATGGGACATCAGCTCGGCGCAAAGCCCGCCCGAGTACTTTCGATACAGTCTCCAGTTGAACTGGTCCTCGAACTCCTCGGAGGCCTTGCGGCGCCAGTTGGTGTTGCGGTGCCACTGCGCCTGAATGTGCGTTACGTCGCCGATGGCACCAGCGTCGATCATCTCCTTCGCCCGTTGGTAGAGAAGGCTGTAGCGCCTCTGGAGTCCGACCTGGATCGTCAGTTCCGGATGTGCCTCGTGCAGCTCCCGCAGGGCGTGCACTTCCGCAGGCGTGAACACCAGGGACTTCTCGCAGAAGACATGTTTCCCGGCCTCGAGCGCCGCCTTCATCACCGGAAAGTGCATGAACAGCGGAACGGTGATGAAGACCGCCTCGATATCGTCCTGGGCGAGCAGCTCGTTGTAGTCCTGGTATGCCCGGGGTTCGTTGTTGAAGACCTCGAGGGCCTTGTTGAGATTCTTCTCGTAAATGTCGCACAGAGCCACGCACTTGCCGTGATCCATGTGCACCAAGTGCCTCTCGAGCAGCCTGCGGCCCCGGCTTCCGGGCCCGATCATCGCGTAGTTGACCACCCGTTCCGATGCCTTTGCCCGCCCCGCCAGCGGACCGTTCGCCACCGCAGTCGCAGCCACGCCGATGGCCGCTGCCGTCTTGGCGAACTCGCGCCGGTCGATCTCTTGCGCAACATGGTTCGGGGTTTCGTTTTCTGGCATCTGTTCCCTGCGGGGCAACCGGCCCCTGTTGATGAGTGTATCCGCTGATCCGCGAATCCGCAACAGGCGTGGTTCCCCGCCCCCTCTTCGCCCTGCGGCCTGACGCTTCGCCCCTCGGTCGCGCAACCGCAGCTGCCCGCCGAGGGGTTCCGACTGGGTCAGCAGCCGGGCCGTTCCGTCATCCCGGCGTCCCCCCGGACGCCTCACAGGCGACGAAATAGGCCTCGACCTGGCGATCGAGAACGGCGCCCGCACCAGTTGGTGTGCGTCGAGCCGCGAGTCCAGCGGACTCCGGGCGGTGGGCCTTTTCGAGGACCCAGCGGACGAGACCGGAGTTGGTCAGGCAGAATCGAGCCGCATCCGGCCCGTCTGGAGGCATTCGCCCACACTGGTGCCGGGCGTACCCGACATTGCACCCAAGGACAAGCAGGTCGCCCTGCGGCTCGAAGGCTTCCCCGGGAATGGCCTTGCAGTGCCCGCTGAACGGTCGGCCGAGGGGTGGTCGGTAGGTGCCCGGCCAGACTCGCCAGGCCATTGCCCTCGAGGGCTCGAACCACGGGCAAGCCACACGGACATCGTATCCGGTGTGAACGTTGCAGTACTTGCCGCGCCTACGGGGCCTTCTCCGGCATAGGCTGCCAGCCAGGCATGACGAGCCGCGCCGGCCACCCGCCGAAGACAGCCCGTGACGAAGGGAGGCAACCTGCTCGGACTGGCGTTGTATCCTGTTCGTTCCACCATGGATCGCCTCGCGGCACTGCGGGACTTGCTCGAAGCGGACCCGAACAACCACTTCGTCCGCTACGGCTTGGCTCAGGAACTAGTGAAGGCGGGCGAGGACACGGCCGCAATTGGCGAGTTCCGGCGCATCTTGGGCGAGAACGCGGATTACCAAGCGGCGTACTACCATGCCGGCAAAGCTCTCGAGCGGCTGGGCCGGCTCGACGAGGCCAGGGACGTCTACCGCAAGGGAATCGAAGCCTCCAACCGGACCGGCAATCAGCACGCGCGGAGCGAACTTGAGGCGGCGCTGGACGAGGTAGGCCCCTGAGTGGCCCGCAGAGAGTCTAGCTTCGCGCGTTCCCGCATTCTCCGCGAGGTTCCGTCCGCCTGACCGTGCTGCGCGAGGATTCGGGAGGCGCCAAGCGGCGAAACGCGTGGCTTGTCGCAGCGGCCGCCCATCTATTGGCACCGATTGCTCACGCATCGGACCTGTCTGAGCTGGCCGCCATAGACGGTGCCTCCGGGGACGAGCGCCGAGTGATCGAATACATTCGGCAGCGGGTCGGAGGCGACCAGCGCATAGGGGCCAACGGCTCGCTGGTTGCGAGCTTCGGGGAGGGCGCTCCCAGGACTCTGTTGGTGGCCGGCGTCGACGAGCCGGGTTTCGCGGTCTCAGGCATCCACGAGCAAGGCTACCTCTGGCTGCATCCTCTCGTGGAGTCGCGTGCAGCGGCCGACCTCGCAACGCGTTTCCGCGGCCAGCACCTGCGCGTATCCTCCGGGGCCGGCTCGATGCGTCCAGGCGTCGCGGCAGTGCGGTCTGTCCACTTCCGCTCGGCGCCCGGTTCAGCGACTGGCGGGGCCGCCGGCGCGCTGCTGGCCGACATCGGCGCGTCGACTCGCGACGAAGCAGTCGCGGCCGGCGTCCACATCCTGAACAGGGTGACGCTGGAGAAGCGGGTAGCGCTGCTGCCGAACCAGTGGATTGCATCGCCGTGGATTTCAAGCCGGAGCGGCGCCGCAATCCTGCTGGAACTGGGCACACGCCTCCAAGAGGCTTCATTCGAAGGCACCGTCAGCCTCGCCTTCGTCACCCAGCAGTATCCTCACAACGCGGGACTGTCGAGAGTCCTGCGCTCGGTGGCGGCCGATCGCGTGCTCCTGATCGGACCCAGCGGCGGCCCCCGTTCCGCAGTCGCGCCAGCCAGCGGCACCGATGCCGACGACTCGCAGGCATACCTGCACGCGGCCACCGAAGCCGGTCTGCGGCTGGAGGGCAAATCCTCCCATACCCTGCAGTTCGGCCCATTCGAGGGATCGCGGCCATGGACGGCTGGCCAGCCAGTTACCGTGCTCCTGCCCGCAAGCCGCAACGCCGGAACACCGGCGGAGTCGGTCAGCGCAGCGGAGTTGGGCCTGCTCGTATCGGTCCTGGAACGGGTGCTTGGGCTCCGGGCCAGCCGCGCGCCTCCGGACGGCAGGCTGGAGGCGAGCGCCCCGTCGGACGCACCCGATGCCGATCTGGTTGGCAGCACCACGCTCGAGCGAACGATCGCCGCGTTGGTGCACGAGCCAGGACTGAGCGGAAGCGAGGACCGGATCAGGACCCGGATCCGGAGTCTTCTGCCTGCCGAGTTGGGCGACCGGTCGCGAACAGACGCCCAGGGCAACCTAATCGTCCGCGTTGGGAGTGCAGAAGAACCCTCGGCTGCCTTCATTGCCCACATGGACGAGATCGGCTTCCAAATCCAGAACGTACTTGCCGACGGATCGGTGTCGGCATTCTCAAGGGGCGGCGGGCTGCAGGAAGTCTTCTCGTGGCAGCCGGCTTCCGTCCACGGCAGCTACGGGACCCTGCCGGCCGTCATGCGGAGAGCAGGCACGCTCGACTTCGGTGGCGTTTCGGCGGACGAGCTTCGGTCCATGGGCGTCAAGGCCGGAGATGCGGTCACCGTCCCGAAGCGTTACAGAAAGCTGCTCGGCAGCCGCATCAGCGGCCGCTCGCTCGATGACCGGCTGGGTTGCGCGGTGCTGCTCCGAGCGATACGCCGGTTGTCCAGAGCGGCTTCACGGGCTCGCAGGGCGGTCGACTTCGTGTTCAGCGTGGAGGAGGAGACTGGCATGCACGGCGCCCGGCATTACATGAAGGGCACGCGCCCCGCTCGCGTTTACCCGATCGACACGTTCGTGACTTCGGACAGCCCGTTCGGCCCGAAACACCTCGCCGCCGCAATGCTGGGACGAGGGGCGGTGTTGCGGGCACTTGACCAGAGCGGAATGACCCCGTCGCCGGAAGTTGCGCGGGTCCTCGCCCTTGCGCGGAAGGCCAAGATCCCGCTCCAGCGCGGAATCACTGCCGGAGGGAACGACGGCTCGGTCTTCAAGTACCTGGAGACCGCGAATATCCCAATCGGATTCCCCCTGCGCTACGCCCACAGCCCGGTCGAGACTGCCGACTTGCGAGACGCTCAAGCGGTTGCGGAACTGGTGGAGGTGCTCGCGCGCGACGAACTCGGCCTCCGCCGCTAGGGGCTACTCGAAGGGAGCCGGGTCGATCCCCGGAATCAGGCGCAAGGCGTTCTTCCAGTAGATGTGCTGGAGCGTTTCATCGGGCAGGCCGAGGCCGTACAGGTTCCAGTGGGCGTGATACCGGCGGTAGTATGCGAAGTACTCGTCCCGGGTCTCGAGCACCCGCCAATAGTACGGAAACTCGCTCGGCACGTACGAGTCCTTGCCGAACAGCACTCGATCCTTGTAACGGTTGAGGAACTCCGGGCCGCTGAACGGAACGCGCCCGAGTTCGTACAGCACGGCCGCTATGTCCACATGGACATTGGGGTGCTCGTCGAGCAGCTTCGCGAGCCTACCCAAGTCATTACCGTGCCAGCCCATGTGGGCGAGGATGAAGTTCACGTCCGGGTGCCGCCGGATGAGCCGGTCGCGCTCCGCCATCAGGTCCTCGAACCCCGGCGGCGCCGAACGCTTGCGCCGGGGGCGCAGCTTCAGCTCGAGCCAGCGCTCGTTCCTAGCGTCGTGCGGTGCCCAGAACTCGGCCGGATCGGCTACGTGGATCAGGACAGGGATTCTTCGGCGCGCACAGACCCGGAACAGCGGATCCAGCGCCGGATCGTCGACTGGCACCCGCCTGCCCCTTTGGTCACGGACGCTCATGCCTAGATTCTTGAAGATCTTGAGGCCCTGGGCCCCGGCCGCCAAGTCCTCTTCGAGCTGGCGCGCGGCCCGCTCGGGCCAGCCTGGCGAGCCGATGCCGCCAAAATCCGGGTTCGCGAACACGGCGAACCGGCCAGGATGCCGGCCGAAGTTCGCGATTGTCTCCCGAAGCCGCTGGCCGTAGCCGCCACTCAGGTTCACGACAACGGCGAGGTTCAGCTCGTCCATCTCCCGGACGATCGCGTCCAGCCTGGCAGCATCGGTCGAGCTGCGGTGATGGCTGTGGACGTCAATGACCGGGAACTTGGCGCGCGGGACGAGATGCTCGGCGGCAACTAACGTCGAGCGCGGCTGCCAGTCCTCAACGCTCAGCTCCTGCGCGACGGCGCAGGCCGCGAGAAATACGAGCAAGCCATGCACTAGCAGCCGCAACGAACGCTACCTTCGTCTAGCTTACCCGCCCAGCCCTTGCGCAAGAGGGGATGTTCAAGGCGAGACTGCTTTCCGCAATCGCGTGCGGAAGATCCGTAACCGGCCTACGATTCGCCGCCGAGGAGGCGGTCTGCGGCGGCCAGGGTCGCAGTGAGATCCTCCTCGCCCTCCGGGACCTCCGCAAATGCAGGCGGGGGCGGCCAAGGCTGGTCTTCCGGGATGATCTCGACTTCTACCGAGCCCGAACGCACCTCTTCCATGGCAATCTTGGTCGGCTTGCGGGATGTAGTGGCGATGTTCACCTTCGCGCCGCTCTGGAGCTGCCTGGCCCGACGGGCTGCCGCGAGGACGAACCGGTAGACTCCGTGCTCAGGGTCACTGGGTATCGTCCAGAGCTGGTCGGGGGGCTTCTCGTAATCGGAATACAGATCTTGATCTTTCTCGCTCATTCGTCCCCCTCCGTTCCCCGGCTCGGCTCGATGCCGAAGCTCGCGAGTATGGGCCCGATGGCAGTTTCCATCCGAGCCGTCCTGCTGCGCTCCGCAATGACGATCGAATGCAGTGCGTCCACCGATTCGTCAATGTTCCGGTTAACGATCACGTAATCGTAGGAACTGAAATTTGCCACCTCGCGGGCCGCTTCGCCGAGCCTCCTCTCGATGACAGGCCGAGCGTCCGACGACCTCGCGGTCAGTCTTTGTTCCAGAGCCTCCCTGGCTGGCGGCAGGACGTAAACCCTCACTGCCTCCGGGAGTGTCTCCTTTAATGATGACGCACCTTGCACGTCGATGTCCAGTACGACATCCTGTCCGCGGGCCAGCGCATCCTCCAAGCCCGAACGCGGGGTTCCGTAGTAATGACCGAACACCTCCGCCCACTCCAGCAGGTCCCCGGCCCCGCGCATTGCGAAGAACCGCTCCTCGCTCACGAATAGGTATTCCCTTCCGTCGACCTCGCTGGACCTTCGGGGCCGGGTTGTGACGGACGTTGCGAATTTGAGCTTCCTGTCGCGGTCCAGGAGTCGGCGCACGAGAGTCGACTTGCCGGTGCCTGAAGGTGCCGACACCACGAACACGATCGACATGGAGGCTAAGGTCAATCTTACTCATTGCATTGACTCTCTTCAATGAACCGACAACAGGAAGGACAGCTATGGATCCCGGCGCAAGTAGCCGCCGTAGTGCGCGGGTGGCGCTTGCCGTGGCTTCCTGCCGCCCGTTGCGCTTCCGAGTGCGTTGCGCCGCATCCTGCGACCAGCCGATGGCGATGGGGTCACGGGCGCAGGCAAACGGCTTGCCCCTGGTTGGTTTCCCAGCCGGAACCGGAGGAGGAGGCCGGGCCCTGTTTCCTGGCAGCCATCCCGGATCCGGAGCGTACCGACCCGGCTCTCATTCCAGGTTCAGGGCCTGCTCGCGGATCTTCTCGACTGCGCGGCGGATGCGCAGGCCCGCTTCCGTGACGCCAAGCCCAGCCTCTCCCAGCGACTGGGTCTTGCTCAGCAGGGTGTTGGCTTCCCGGTTCATCTCCTGCGCCAGGAAATCGATTCGCTTCCCGACTTCGGCGGGCCCGCCGAGGAGCTTGCGCACCGCATCAACATGGGCGCGGAGTCTGAGCAGTTCTTCCGAAACGTCGCTTCGCGCCGCCTGATGGGCGGCCTCCTGGACCACTCGGTCAGGATCCATGCCCGTGCCAGCCAGAAGGTCTCCTAGCCGCTTCTCGAAGGCCAGACGCCACTGATCGTTGACGTCGCCCACCGATCCGGCGATCGCATCCACTTCCGCTTCGATGGCATCCACCTGCCCGGAAATGTCTGCGACCATAGCCTGAGCCTCGTCGGCTCTGGCCCCGTCGAATGCGGACAGCGCCCGGTCGAGACTGTCGGCTACCAGAGCTTCCAAGGTCTCGTCCGGGATCTCGAGCCGCCCGGTTTGCAGCATGCCCGGCAAGGCGAGCAGGGCGTTCGGGTCTGGCCGTTCATCCACTCCGCAAAGATCGGCTACCTGTCGGAACCCTTCCAGCCGCGCCTTGACCGCTGCGAGATCGATCTGTGCTGTCAGGGGGCCATCGGAGTGCACTTCAAGGCTAATCTGAACGCTGCCCCTGCGGACATGCTCACGGACCTTCCGGCGGATGCCCGTCTCGAGGCGGGCGACCCGCGATGGAGCGCGCACCCGGATGTCCAGCGAGCGGTTGTTCACGCTCCGGACGATCAGGCTGACGGCGTGATCGCCCGCCTCGGCCCTTGCCTCGGCGAATCCTGTCATCGACCTAGCGCCGCTCATCAGGATCCCATTGCTTGCAGTTCGACAAGGCGGCTGTACAGGCCGCGCTTGTCGATGAGGGTCTCGTGCGTGCCTCGATCGGCGATCATCCCCTCGTTGATCACCAGAATCGAGTCTGCGCTTCGGATTGTCGAGAAGCGGTGGGCGCTGACGATCACCGTCCGACCGTGAATCAGGTTGGAGAGCGCCCTTTGGACCAGGGTCTCCGCTTCGCTGTCCAGGTGTGACGTCGCTTCGTCGAGGAGCAGGATCGGAGCGTCCTTCAGCAAGGCCCTCGCAATAGCGATCCGCTGTCGCTGGCCGCCGCTGAGGCGATGTCCTTGCTCGCCTAGGTTCGTGTCGTATCCCCGAGGGAGTGCCTCGATGAATTCGGCTGCGTAGGCGGCGGATGCGGCCATATGGACGCGCTCCGGGGCAATGCCGGGCTGGCCGTAGGCGATGTTGTTGAACACCGTGTCGTCGAACAGGATCGTGTCCTGCGTCACGATTGCGATCTGGCTCCGCAGGGACCCTACGGTCAGGTGCCGAATGTCAGTGCCGTCGATGCGGATCGCCCCTTGCTCAGGATCGAAGAACCGCGGAATGAGGCTCATTAGGGTCGTCTTCCCTGCCCCGCTCAGCCCGACAAGGGCGACCACCTCCTTGGCCTTCACCCGGAAGTCGATCTTGTCCAGCGCAGGCCTGCCCGTTGAGCCGGGGTAACGGAACGTGACGCTGTCGAATTCGATCGAGTGTCGAAACGGCGGCATCCGCGTCGCCGTGTCCGCTTCCTTCACGTCGTGGGGATGGTCCATGTACTCGAACGCTCGCTGGACCGCCCCGAGCGCTTGCTGGAAGATATTGTGGATCCCGATCAGGCGCTTTACGGGCTGAAGGAGCATCACCAGTGCGACAACGAAGCTGACGATTTGCCCGGTCGTCATCGCCCCCGCAAGAATCCGGCTTCGCACGTAGATCAGCAGGCAGAGGATCATCCCCGCCCCGAGCGTTTCGATGATGGGCGAGACCATGGCTTGCTGCTTCACCATCCGCATGCTCTCTCCGAACAGCCTGTCGGCCCCTGCCCGGAACCGGCCGACTTCGAAGGCCTCCATCGCGAAGGCCTTGACGATTCGATTGCCCGCAATGGTCTCCTGCATGATCTTCACGAGCCGGGCCAAGTACTCCTGGGCCCTGGTGGATGTCGAGCGGAGTCGCCGCCCGATCCTTGATGCCGGAAAGAGAACGAGAGGCAGGACCACCACGCAGCCCGCCGTCAGGAGCGCGTCACGCTGTAGCAGGACGAATAGCAGGGCGACCACCGTGAACGCTTGCCTCATCAGGTCCGCCAGGAAGTGCGAGCAGGCGGACTGGATTTTCTCGATGTCGCTGACCAGCGACGAGATCAGCTCGCCGGTATGCTTGGTCTGGAAGAACGCTGGCGACTGGTTCAGGACGGTGCGATACATGTCGTTTCGCACGTCCCGCACCGCAGCGAAGCCTGCGTAGTTGACCAGATAGCTGGCAGTGAAGTCCGAGAGCCCTTTCAGCAGTGACACGGCTAGGAAGAGCGCGCAGAACGGGCCGAACGCCTCGCCGGGAGACACCGGCAGAAGGTCATCCAGGTTGAGGGTGGAGCCCGTGAACGGGATCGTGACCAGCTCGATGGGCGCGGTGCTGGGATTCGCGCTGAGAAAGCGATCCAGCAAGGGCTCCAGCAGTAGCGCGAACAGCCCGTAGCTGGCTCCCACCACAGCCATGAGAACGACCGCTGCGCCTATGCGGTAGGAGTACGGGCGGACGTAGCCGAACAGCCTGGCTAGGTCGCCCACTGGATCATGATGGCACAGGGGTGCTCTCGCGCCGTGCCTGCCTCGCCGGGACTGCGATCTGGGGTTCGGCTCCGGCAGTTGCGGGCAGCCCCGGCCTGATCGCTTCAGCTGTCAGCTTCAATTCGTTGCAAATGATGGTCTTGCGCGACGCGAATGCCTGAGGGCCGGCACTGTAGCGCCCCCCGCAGGCAACGCCTGGCTCACGATCGCGGGGGGCTGTACAGGCAGCGTCGGACCCCGCCAACGCATCTTCAGGCTTGCGGCAATGCAGCCCTGACGGCCTCAAGGCCTGACGCGAGGGCCGCTCCGTAGACCGAGATGTCCGCGCCGTAGGAAATCATGTCGAATCCTATCTCCATCCAATCCGCGGCTTGGCCGGGGGTGCCTGGCTGGATGCCTGCGAGCTGGCCATGCCCCTTGGCGGTTTCCACCACATCCCGGAGCGCCTGGAGGAAAGCGGGATGCTCGAGCTGGCCGACAATGCCCATGGACTGCGTCAAGTCCATGTGCCCGACCCACAGGCAGTCGACCCCCGGCTCGGACGCGATGCTGTCGAGGTTCCGAAGGGCGGTCGTGCTCTCGATCTGGCAGATCAGGATATTGCTGCGGTTGGCATCCGCCATGTATTGCTCTGGGTCCGGGCGTGCGAAGTCGTTGTGGGAGGTCCCGAGACCGAGTCCGCGGTTGCCGTCCGGCGCATAGCGCATCGCGTCGTTGAGCCGCCGTGCCTGCTCTGCATCGCGAACGTTCGGTGCCATGATCCCGTGAGCACCCGCATCCATGACTCTGGCGACGAAGTGGTACTCGGAAGCCGGGACCCTCACGATCGGGCTTGCCGGGACCGACTTGAACCTGGAAATGATGCCTGCGACCTGGGCGATGTCCAGCGGGCCGTGCTCCATGTCAATCAGGACGAAGTCCAGATCAGCCAGATCGCAGAGCTTCGCGATGCCCGGAGTATCGAACTCCATTAACATATGGCCCAAAGGAACGCGTCCTTCGACCCCTGCCTGACGTACTCGGTTCGGCTTCATGATGCGCTCCATCGCGCGAGCTTCGCTCGCACGCCCTCCCTCTCGGCCGCCTCGGGGTTCGCGAGGCAGGGCGGCACCTTGCCGCCCGCCACGAGCAGCAGATTCTGGCAGGCCTCCCGGCTGTTGCCCGCCAAGCCTTCCTGGGTCCAGGCCATGCTGTGCGGCGAGAGGATGACGTTCTCCATGGAGAGAAGTGGGTTGTCCGGTGCGGGCGGCTCCGTTTCGAACACGTCGATTCCCGCCCCTGCTATGCGGCCCTCTGCGAGGGCGTCGATCAATGCCGCCTCCTGAACGATCGCCCCGCGCGCCGTGTTGATGAAATAAGCTTCCGGCTTCATGAGCGCGAACTCGCGGGGGCCGACCATGCCTCTGGTGGTCGAGTTGAGGAATGCGTTGACGGTGACGAAATCCCCTTCCGCCATGACGGTCTCGAGGGTCTCCAGCTCGACGCCCAGCGCCATTGCTCGCTCCTGCGGGCAGAACGGGTCGTAGGCGAGCAAGCGGCCGAAGCCGAGAGCGCGGGCGATCCTGAACATCTCGCTGCCAATTCTCCCGCATCCGACCGAGGAGAGAGTCTTGCCCGCGACCACCGTGCCGCGGATCGGCAATTCGGTCCGCCAGGTTCCGGACCTAGTACGCCGGTCTAGGTCTGGCAGCGTCTTCGCAAGGGCGAAGATCAGCGCGATCTGCGCCTCGGCGACGGACCGCGTGATGGCCTCCGGAGTCAGCGCCACCAGGACATCCGCGTTTGTTGCGGCCGCTGTGTCGATCGCGTCAAATCCCACGCCCCAGCGCGCAATGCAGGCGAGCCGGCGAACGCCGGCGAAGGTCCCGGCGTCGAATCCAGCCCCCAGGATCAGCACGCCGTCATATCGGTCGGCGACCTCGGCTCGCACGACGCCGTCCACCGGAGGCTCCATGATCTCCCAGGCAAAATCCGGGCTGGCTTCAAAGTACTCCCGGACGAATCTTCCGAGCAGGGACTCGAACGAACCGGCCCAGCCTGGATCAATGCCAACGCGGAACTGCTCTCTCATCGCCAGTTCGACCAATTGTACTCGGGGCAAGGTGAGTGCTCCCGGGTCCGGATGCGGGGCACGCCTACATCTCGTGGTTGTGCTAGAGTTTGCGCGTGCCGATTCTCCGACTGATGGCGCTCTTGGCAGTGGCCGCACCGGTCTTCGCCCAGGTAGATGGCTTTGGCAGGGACCATCTGGTCAAGTACACCCGGAACAACCCGTTCGACCGTCTCGGCGACGGCCGCCCGAACGTTCCACAGCGACTGATCGACGCCCTCGGAAAGGCAAGCTCGGAAATGCTGTGGGGCCCCCTCCGCCGCGCGGGATTCGAGCATCAGTGGTCTGGCGGCTGGGAAATCGTCCACCCCGAGAAGAAGCTCATCGGCCGGGCCGTTACGGCGCAGTTCATGCCGGTTCGTCCCGACCTGGACGAGATCATTGAGGAGGATGCGGAAAACCGCGGCCTGGGTCGAAACGACAACCAAAGAGTGATCGACATCCTCCGGCCAGGGGACGTGCTGGTGGTTGACTTGTTCGGCAAGATTGAAGGCGGCACATTCGCCGGCGACAACCTGGCTACCGCGATCCATGCGGCAACCGGGAACGGTTTCGTCATCGACGGAGCGGTCCGGGACCTGGACGGGATCCACCCGATCGGCATCCCCATCTACGTTCGCGGGTTTCACGTTTCGGCCATCGCCGACGTCATGCTGATGGGAATCAACGTTCCAGTCCGAATAGGGGAGACAACGGTCATGCCCGGCGACTTGGTCGTCGGGGACCGTGAAGGCCTGACTTTCGTGCCGCCACAGGTGGTCGAGGAGGCCGCGAAGCAGGCCAAGATCACGGAGCTGCACGATGTCTGGACCAAGGGCAAGCTCGCCACCGGACGCTACAAGGCGAGCGAGCTGTACCCCAGCCCTCGAGACGAGGCGTTGCGGAAAGAGTATTCTGAATGGCTCGCCGCCAAGAAGCGCGAGCTAGGCCTCGACTAGCTGCTGCGGACTCCGCCGGCTCCCGAGACCAGGCCTTGGGGCCTTCACTAACCTCTAACGCCCTTCCTCCGGAACGTCCACGATGGATCAGCCCACCCCAGTTCGAGAATTCACCCTCCAGGCCCTCGTAATTGGACTCTTGATTGGAACGGTCCTGACAGCGGCCAACACTTACCTCGGGCTGTACGCCGGCATGACGGTCTCCGGCAGCATCCCGGCTGCAATCGTCTCGATGGGAGTCCTGCGCGGGATGCTCAAGCGCGGAACAATCCACGAGAACAACATCGTCCAGACGATCGCCTCATCGGGCGAGGCGGTCGCGGCCGGCATCATCTTCACCGTGCCGGCGATGCTCATCGCCGGCGCATGGACGGAGTTCCCGTTCTGGAAGGTATCGCTGATCGGCTTCTTGGGGGGCTCGCTGGGCGTTCTGTTCATGATCCCGCTACGACGGGTATTGATTGTCGACGACAAGGAGGTGGTCTACCCGGAGGGGGTCGCTTGCGCGCGAGTGCTCGAGGCGGGAGAGACCGGTGGGGGCTCGATGCGCAAGATCCTCGGCGCGCTGGGCGGGGGGCTCGCCTTCAAGTCACTGGTTGGCCTCGTCGCGGTGTTTCGGGGGACGGCCGAGTACGCCTTCCGCCTGGGAGGCACGGTCCTGTACATGGGAACCGACGTTTCGGTCGCGCTGGTCAGCGTGGGAGTGATCGTCGGCATAGAGATCGGAGTCGCGGTCCTCGCCGGGAGTGCGATTGCCTGGCTCGTAGCAATCCCGCTGTACATCCTCCAGAACCCGGCGCCAGGGGTGCCTGCGATGGACGCGGCATGGGACACGTGGAGCGAGCAGATCCGGTACATGGGTGTGGGCGCGATGGTCGTGGGCGGCCTCTCGTCGATGTGGGCGATCCGCCACGGCATCGCGAAGGCCGTCCAGCAGCTGGTTTCCGGCTTCGGGCAAGCCCGCGAGAATCTGTCCCGGACTGACAGGGACATGCCGAAGCCCGCGATTGGCGGTCTCTTCCTCGTGGTGGCGATCGGAACGTTCGTTCTCTACCGCTCTGTCACCGGCTCTCTCGCGGTTGCGCTCACTGCCGGGGTCGTCATGCTGGTCGCCTCGTTGTTCTTCGTCGCGGTTTCCAGCTACATCTGCGGGCTGGTGGGCTCTTCAAACAACCCCATTTCAGGCATGACGATCTGCGCGCTGATGTTCGCTTCAGGGGTCCTCCTGCTCCTGGGGATGTCGGGAACCACGGGGACCTTGGGGGCCTTGGGAGTCGCCAGCATCGTCTGTTGCGCCGCCGCGACAGGAGGTGACACGTCGCAGGACCTGAAGACCGGTTACCTGGTCGGAGCCACGCCGGTCAAGCAGCAGTTGGCCCAATTCGCTGGAATCGTGGTGCCGATCCTGACGATCGCCCCGGTCCTGACTCTCCTGCACAGCGCATACGGGATCGGCACCGACGCCGAGGGGGCATTGCGCGCTCCGCAAGCCACCCTTTTCGCTTCGATTGCCAAGGCGCTGTTCGGCGACTCGGACCTGCCGTGGAACATGGTGTGGATTGGCGCACTCATCGCGATCGGAATCGTGGTTCTGGATGGCTTCCTCAAGCGCGCCGGCAGCCGGTTCCGAGCCCACGTGATGCCGGTGGCCGTGGGAATCTACCTGCCGATCGCTCTGATGGTGCCGATCTTCTTGGGAGGCCTGATCTCGCAGAGCCTCAAGAAGCACTCTGAAGCCGCCCAGCGCAATGGAGTCCTGATCGCCTCGGGCCTCATCGCCGGCGAGGCAATCGCCGGAATCCTGATCGCGGTCCCGAAGACCGTCCTACCCGGAATCGAGATTCCGATTCCGGCGGCGGACAGCTTGCTTCTCTCCCTAGCCGGGCTTGCGGCGGCGATGGTCTTGATTCGCCATTTCGCCCTCAAGGGCTCGGAACCGGCCTGAATTAGCCGGCAGCAGTCTCGCTCCGGCCAATCCTGACGACAGCAAGCCCAATCCTGCCGGGCCTTGCGTTCAAGGCCGTCCGAACCTCGGTTTTCCACGGCGCTCCTCCATGTTTTCCACACGAACTGTGGAAAACGCCGATTACTGAAGGAAGGAAGGCCTGACACGCGAACCCGCAGACGATGAACTCAGCGGATCGCGAGTCCAGTTCATGCGTTGCTTTCGAGACGGAATTCCCTGCGCTTCGACCGGAGAGCGAGGTACTCGCGAGCTTCCTTGGCGAGTCGCCGGCGCTCCTTCGAGTCCAGGAGCGCTTTTCGTACAATCCGCCACGCTGCCTTGGGCCGGAAATAGTACTCGTCGTAGAAGCGCTCGACCCACTGCAGGATCTCCTTCTGGTCCAGATCCGAGTACCGGAGGTTGGGGAGCTGGTGCCCCGCCTCGTCGGTCATGGAATCTGCAGTCAGCCAACCGTTGGCAAGCGCCTCGTCGTAGAACGACGTGCCCGGGTACGGGTGGGCCACCGACACTTGGATCGTCTCGGTGTCGAGCCGCTTGGCGAACTCCAGGGATCGCTGTAGCGTCTCCTTCGTCTCGCCAGGCAAGCCGACGATGAAGTCGCCGTGAATCGTCAGTCCGAGCCTGTGCGCATCGCGCGTGAACTTCAGCGCCCTTTCCACGGTGGCGCCCTTCTTGATGTTCTTTAGGATCTGAGGATCGCCAGACTCGTAGCCCACGATCAGTAGGCGACAGCCGGCATCCCGCATGGCCTTGAGGGTTTCATAGTCTACGTTCACTCTCGACGTGCAAGACCAAGTGAAATCGAGCGGCTTGAGCTTTGCGCACAGCTCCAGGACGCGGTCCTTGCGGATATTGAACGTGTCATCGTCGAAGAAGATCTCGGCAATGCCGGGGAAGTTGTCGAGTGTCCAGCGAACTTCCGAAGCCACGTCCTCGGCTGACCGGATCCGCCATCGATGCCCGGAAATCGTTTGCGGCCAGAGGCAGAACGTGCACAGCGCGGGACAGCCCCGTTCCGTGTAGAAGGAAACATACGGATGCTTGAGGAACGGCACGTTGTACCGCTCGATCTCCAGATCCCGGCGGTACACCGGTGTCACCCACGGGAGGGCATCCAAGTCCTCGATCGGAGGCACGTCCGGATTGTGCGCGATCTCCCCGTCGCGCCTGCGGAAGCTGACGCCGCCCAGCTCACGGAAAGGCTTCCCGTTCGCGAAATCGACAACCTGATAGTCAAACTCCTTGCGCACCACGAAGTCGATCGCCTGGCAGGACCTCAGGCTCTCCTCCGGCCTGGCTCCCACGTGCGGACCCACGAAGCAGACATCGAGGTCGGGATTCACCGCCTTCATGGACTCCGCCAGGGCGCAGTCCTTCGAGAACCCAGGCGTCGATGTGAACAGGACAAGGAACTCGAAGTCGCCCGCCATGGCGCGCACGGCCTCCGGGGTGACCTTGTGCGGGGGTGCGTCCACGACCCGGCTGTCGGCGAGCAGGGCCGCCGGATAGCAGAGCCAGACCGGGTACCAGTAGGATTCGATCTCGCGGGTCGCCGGCCACCGGGAACTCGCCCCCCCGTCGAAGTTCTCGTACGAAGGGGGGTTCAGCAACAGGGTTCGCTTCGGCATCCTAGATCGGGCTCCGGCCGGCCGGCCAACGCCCGAGCCCCGGGCAGTTGAATCTTAATGTAGCGAATAGCGGCACTAGGCCTTTGGGTGCGCGGAATCGTAGACCTTCGTCAATTGCTCCATCGACAGCTGGGTGTATTTCTGCGTGGTCGAGAGGCTTGCATGCCCGAGCAGTTCCTGGATCGCTCTCAGGTCCGCCCCTTCCGACAACAAGTGGGTGGCGAAGGCATGCCTCAGGGCATGAGGGTGCAGCGACGGGTCCCCCGTCAGGGCCTTGGAGTACTTCTTCAGAATCAGCCCGACGCTGCGCGAGGTGAGACGCCTCAGCGAACCTCCCCATCGGTGGATGAACAGGGCAGGTTCGGTCGCTGGCGGCTGTAGCTTGGCCCTCTCCGCCAGATACCGGTCGAGGGCGTCGGCGGCGCTCGGGCCGTACGGCACCTGACGCTCCTTGCGCCCCTTGCCACGGACCCGGATCCAACGCTCGCGGAGGTCAAGATCCCCGACATCCAGGCCGACGAGTTCGCTCACCCGGAGGCCCGCCCCGTACAGCAGCTCGAAGATCACGCGATCGCGCAGGACCGAGGCAGGGTTGCGGTCGCGCTCGCTGTCATACTTCACTCCATCCACCAACCGGTTCGCGTCCTCGGTGTTGATGACAGCCGGTAGCTTCTTCGGGATCTTGGGCGTCGCAACGCCCCGGGCCGGGTTTGTCGCGTGTCCCTCCTCGCGCATCAGATAGTCGAAGAACTCCCGCAGGGCGGACAGCCGCCTTGCCAGCGTCGACTGCGCGAGGCCCCGTCGCTTGCCTTCGGCCATGAACTCTCTGATTGCCAGGCGCGAGGCCTGGCGGACTTCCGGGGAGCGCTTTCCGCCGGCCGCCAGATGCTCCACGAACAGTGCCAGGTCGCTCGAATAGTTCCGGACTGTGTTGGCGGAAGCGTTCCTCAAGCGGAGCGAACCGACGAAGCGCTCCGCTGCAGCGGCGAGGCTGGACTCAGGCTGCAGCCCGTCCGGCATCCAGGAACTCCTCCAGCGCGGAAATCCCGATTTCGCACTGCTTTGCGCGGCGTTCCCTCTTGCGCCGCCCGTACCGCTTCCTCAACTCCGGCGAGGCCGCGGGCAAGAGATCGAACGTAATGTTGGCGGGCTGGTAGTTCTTCGGGCTCGCGTTCGCAATGTAGTGGCACAGGGAGCCGTGCGCAGTCTCGCGCGGCCACGACAACGGAGGCCGGGAGCGAGCCAGCCGGACAGCGTTCCACCCCGCTACCAGGCCGGTAGCGATGGACTCCACGTAGCCCTCCACGCCGGAAATCTGACCGGCGAACAGGACGTTCGGATGCTGCTCCCACTGCAGGGTTGGCAGCAGCAGGGCGGGAGCATTGATGTACGTGTTGCGATGTATCTGGCCGTACCGCAGGAACTCCGCTCGCTCAAGCCCCGGAATCATGCGCAGCAGTCGCTTCTGCTCCCCGTACTTGAGGTGATTCTGGAATCCGACTAGATTGTACGATCCAGCCCGGGCATCCTCCTGGCGAAGCTGCACGACTGCATAGGCGCCCTCGCCGGTCCGCGGGTCCCGCAAGCCAACGGGCTTCATCGGACCGAAACGCAGGGTATCGCGCCCGCGGCGGGCGAGTTCCTCGATCGGCAGGCAGCCCTGGAAGTAATTTGGATTGTCAAAGTCGTTGGACTGATGCTGCTCGGCCTCCAGCAAGGCCGCCAGGAAGCGCTCATACTGCTCGCGGGACATCGGGCAGTTGATGTAGTCGTCCGTTCCGTCGATCGAATTGCCGTATCTGGACGCGCGGAACGCGACAGTCATGTCAATGGTGTCGGCGTCGACGATCGGGCTGATGGCATCGTAGAAGAACAGTCTCTCGGTGCCTGTCCTGCAAGCGATGGACTCGGCCAGGGCGTCGCTTGTGAGCGGGCCGCTTGCGATGATCCAGACATCTCCGGAATCGACCGGTATGTCGGTCACTTCCCCTCTCTGGAACTGGATCAAGGCTTCGGAGGCAAGCGCATCCGCCATGCCCTTCGAGAATTGCTTCCGGTCGACCGTAAGGGCTGTTCCACCGGGGATGCGCGAGGCCGAGGCGACCTGCATCGAAACGGACCCCATCCTGCGCAGTTCTTCCTTGAGCAGCCACGGAGCGCTACCGCGGGTCTCTGTCTTCAGGGAGTTGCTGCAAACCAGCTCGCCGGGCTCCCCGGTCTGGTGAGCTGGAGTGCTCCTGCCCGGCCGCATCTCGTGCAGCACGACCTGCAAGCCGGCCCTTGCGACCTGAATCGCCGCCTCGGGCCCGGCAAGCCCGGCCCCGATCACATGGATCGCCTTGGGCATCTCAACTACACCGCATAGCCGCACAGGGCCGAGGAAGGCGGAGGGGCTGGGTCACCGTCCCGGGAGCCAAAGAGGGAAACGCCCTAGCCCATGCTGGTTTCGGACCCGCCATGCTGACCGGCCTATGCTCTCCTTGCAGCCACGGCCCTTGGCGCAGTCGCCGTACCGTGTTGGCCAGCCGCCCGGACAGGCGGGGCCGGAAACCTAGGAGGCCTTGCTGGGCTCTTTATCCTGTGCGGCGGTCTCGGCCTGCTCCTCGCCCTTAAGCGAAGACTTGAACTGGCGGATTCCATCGCCGAGCCCCTTGCCGAGTTCGGGAATCTTCTTGCCCCCGAAGATCACAAGAGCGATCACGAGAATTATGACCAACTCTTGCATGCCGATCGGCCCGAAGATCAAGGCCGCGAACGATTCGAGATGTGCCATGTCTCTGTCCCTACATTCTATTACCTGCCGGGGCTGCCGTCAACGCCTCGCATCGGCTCGACAGGCCTCCGGCGAACTGCTTCAGTTTACCCACGGCCCTCGCCCCTTGTCCCGGCCTCGCATGTAGACATCGAACTTCCGTCGCGCCCGTCGCATTCTCCACTCCCGGATACGGCGATCCACGTCCAGAACCGGTAATCGCGGCAGACGGGATCGCCGATTCACGTAGTAATAGCCCAGCGCCATGCCGGCCAGGTGGATCATGAACGCTGTGCCGGATGGATTCCCGCCGCGCGACAGGTCCTGGATCGCCCCCAGAAGGTTGATGGCAGCGTAGGCCACCGCCACGACCCAGGCAGGGACCGGCAGAATGAACGAGATGAGGATCGGGGTGTTGGGATAGGTCACGGCGAATGCCGTGACGATCGCCAGCACAGCCCCGGACGCCCCTACGGTGGGAACGCCGGACGTGCCGGTCAGCAATCGGACCGCGATGTCGACAAGCGCTGCGCCCGCGCCGCAGACGAAATAGAACCGCAGGAAGCGGTCGGCGCCCCAGTCGCGGGCAAGCGTGCCGCCGAACATCCACAATGCGAAGAGGTTCAGGCCAACGTGCCACAGCCCTTGCGGGTCGTGCAGGAACATGTAGCTCACCGGCTGCCAGAGCGCGCCCCGGATGAAGTAGTCCGGTGTGAGGCTGAGCCAGCGAAAGAGAAAAACGAGAGGCCCGAAGCCGATCGCGATGCCCGCAGCGAACACGAACCACGCGATGAAGTTCGCCCAGAGGAGCTTCTTCAGGAAGCGGGGCGTGCTGGGCAGCATGCCGAAGCCGGACGACATGCCGGGCTGCCGGTACATGTACCGCATCCGTCCCCTTGAGTCTAGCGGACGTTGCCGCTGAAACGACTCCGGACCCGAAGCGCGGGTGATTCGAACATCAAAGCTCGCCGTTCGCCGCGGCCCAGGCGATGTCGGCTGTGGATTCGACCTCCCGGCCGAGCTCCAGGGCGGTGGCGGAACTGGCATTCCCGTCGAGCCCGCGCTTGTAGACGCCCTGGCCGATGGCCGCGGAACGGAACATCGAGAACGACAGGTAGAAGTTCCAGTGCTGTATCGCATCTCTTCCGCTAAGTCGGCAGTAGGATTCGAGTTGATCCTGGCATGACGGAATTCCCGAGACAGCGGGGTCGTTGCCTACCAGCGTCTGATTGCGGCGACTGGGCAGGTAGTACGACATCAAGTTGTAGGACAGGTCGGCAAGCGGATGCCCCAGTGTGGATAGTTCCCAGTCCAGAACGGCAGCGATCCGCGGCCGGGTCGGATGGAGGATCATGTTTCCCAGCCGGTAGTCGCCGTGCACGATGCAAGCCTCGTCCGATGACGGTACGTTGCGCGGCAGCCAGTCCACCAGCCGGTCCATGGACGCGATGGGGCGCGTCTCGGATGCCTGGTACTGGCGTGACCATCGACTGACCTGGCGCTGGTAGTAGTTGCCGGACCTGCCGAAGTCGGCAAGGCCAATCTCTTCGGGCTCGATGCGATGCAGCGCCACGAGGATCTCGTTCATGTGCGCGTAGACGCCTGCGCGGTCCTGCGGGCGGAGCCCCGGCAGGGTGGGATCGTGGAACACGCGCCCGGCAACGTGCTCCATGACGATGAACGGCGTCCCGATGACATCGGCGTCCTCGCAGAGCAGGAGCATCGAGGAGACCGGCACGTCGCTCTCTCGCAGGGCCTGCATCACGCGGAACTCGCGTTCCACTGCGTGTGCCGAGGGCAGAAGGCGGCCCGGAGGCTTTTTCCTCAGAACTAGGCGTTCGTCGTTGGTCTCGACCAGGAAGGTGGGATTCGACTGGCCCCCCTCGAACTGACGGATCGAGCACGGTGCCCGGAAAGCCGGCAGGTGCCGCTCGAGGTACGCCACCAACGCACGCTCGTCGAACCGGTGCGCCTCACGGACGGGGATCGTGGTCGGCTGTGCTTCCATCCGCGCGGAGTCCCGCGATTGTAGCGAACAGGGGGGAGTGGGCACGGATGGGCGGGAGGCCCATTGAGCATCGAGCCGGGGGGCGGGACTGCGGACCGGACCACCCCAGCGCGACGGCTCGCTGCCCGCGCCCATGAGGCTGCTCCGAGAGCGGGGCCGCTGGCGACTGCCGGGCGAACCCGTTCTCTGGATGCCCCCCCCCGCCGTGTTATGGTTTGGGGCGTTCGAGAGGAGGCTTGCAACGGATGAGTTTCAGCCTGGAAGGCAAGGTCGCCTTCGTTACTGGGGGAGGCCGCGGCATCGGCAAGGAGATTGCGAGGCGATTCGTCGAGGCTGGCGCCGACGTGGTGATCGCGAGCCGCAAGACCGAGAACCTTCAGGCCGCTGCCGACGAATTCTCATCGCTGGCCGGCAGAGTGCTGCCAGTGCGCTGCCACATCGGAAAGCCCGAAGAGATCGAGACGGCGGTCGCCGAGGCCGAGCAGGCTTTCGGGGCCATCGACATCGTGGTCAACAACGGGGCAACCAACATCCAGCAAGGGCCGTCGCTCGACGTCACTGACTCCGCCCTCATGAAGATGGTAGAGATCAATGTCCTCTCCGCAGTCCGCATCCTTCGCCTGACGGTGCCGAAGATGATCGAGAAAGGCGGAGGCTCCGTGATCAATATCTCGTCTATCGCGGGCCTCCGACCGCAGCGAGAGGGCCTTCTGTACAGCCTCACGAAGGCCGGGCTGATCATGATGACCAGGACATGGGCAGATGAATGGGGCCCGCACGGGGTGCGAGTCAATGCGATCGCTCCGGGGCTTGTCCGCACGGACTTCAGCTCGTACTTCTGGAGCAATCTCGACGAAGGCGCTCAGTATCCCCCGAGTCAGCCAATACAACGGCTGGGCGAGACGAGCGACCTAGGCGGCATTGCCCTTTACCTCGCTTCCGACGAATCGAGCTGGGTCACCGGGCAGGTGATGGTCGTTGACGGCGGCGCGACCGCTCGGTGAGCAGCGATCAAGGCACCGGGGATTCAGCTATGAGCTGACGGTAGACGGACCTTGCATGGTCATATGCTGCCTTGGCTGCGGCCCGCTCGGAGCCGCGGATACGCGGTGACTTCTGCGACCAGCACTGGTCAACCGCTGCGAGGCACCACTCGGCGCTCCTGCGGGACGCCCGGATCGGCTCATCGTCGACTGTCACGAAGATCGGATTGGTGTGGGAGGACATCGGAATCCGAACCGCGACCCATGAGCTCCGGCGGGGCGTGAAAGCGAACGCCAGTTCCTGGACGCTGCCGTCCGCCGTGATCATGGCGGTGTCCTCCACCTGCCCGTTGACAATGAGTTCAACCGGAACATTCCGGGTCTCGGGTATCCGAGCCCTCTCGACGTCCCAGTAGGGCTTCTCGTCCGCAGGCAGGCCGTGGAAGCTCGGGTCGGGATACCTCGGCAGCATCGCAGCCGCCTTCAGGCGGACCCGGAGTTCCCGGGGGGCACGGAGGTCCAGTTCCGGGTCCCCATTCCCGATCTCGACTCCGTCGACCTCGAAATCGATCAGGTGGCTCTTGCCATCGCTCACGTATGCCGCGCCCTTGCCGACGCCTTCGACCCATCCGGCATACGTCAGTTCGTCGAGCTTCACGTAGCTGCGTCCGAGCCCGACGCGCTCTTGGTAAATGCACGGGAAGTCGGTCTCGCCGGAGATTCGCGTCCGGAATCCGACGTTCAGCGCGTGGTACCAGATGTTCATCTCCCAGAAATAGGGCGTGTCGACCGCCGAGAGGAAATCGATCACACCGGGGTGCGTTACATCCACGATGTACTCGTTGGCTCCGATTCCGTCGAAGCCCGGCATCTCGTAGGAGGGCAGCGAATCGGCGCTGACTTCCAGGCCCCAGCCCGAATGGGAGAAGCCCGTCACCGCACCCTGCGACTTTGCCCATTGCAGGACTGGCAGGTCCCAGGACGGCCATTCCTCGATCCGGGTAGTGCCGGGATAGTCGTCCTCCTTCAGGCCCAGCAGGACAAGGTGTCCCGCATGGCTGGAAGGAAAGCCCGAGACCTCCACGTCGTAATGCATGACGCGACGCTGCTTCGAGAGGGGGTGGTCGAAGCTCGAGAAGAACTGTTTCTGGAAATACCAGGACGGCCCCCATGTCAGAACCGCGCCGATGTTGAGGTTCTCTCCTAGGATCTGCCGGAGCATGGCCAGCGGCCCCACCCCTTCGGTGGGGTTCTTGTAGTGGGCGCAGCCGGAAGCGTGCACGTGGTGGTCACCCGACCACCAGCCGTAGCTCGACGGGTCGATCCAGCGCTGGAGCTGGACCCCGATCTCTTCAGGCTCATCCGCGGTCACGGGGAACTCCTTGGTCCGAGTGTGGAACTCCGGCCCGCCGCCGTACTCGACCGTGTAATACCCGGCCGGCAGACGCACATCCTCGCCATCGAATCTGTAAACCTGCTGCTGGAAGGGGAAGTCCGGCTCCAAGCGCTTGGACGGGTTGGGATAGACCCGGCCCTGCCGGTCCCGGAACACGAAGGAAGCGATGCCCGACTTGCCGCTCTCGTCGAGCACCCGCAATGGGATGGCGCGGGTGGGTGCGATATCGAACACCACCAGGATGTCGTTGCGGAAGCCGATGTCCTGGGTTCCCTGCCCCACATCCATCGCGATCTTCGCTGACCGCTGGCCCCGGTCGCGGCTGTACACCTGGAGGATCTCGTACTCGACGGTGAGGCCGCTCAGGCGACCAGCCATCGGGGGCTCGGCAAAGATCGAAATGTCGGCCCAGCGCTCGCGAACCTCTGCCCTGCCGAGCTCCATCGGCGGTTCGGCCTCCCCTCGCGAAGGGACGGAGGTGGGACCGCTGTTTGGACTGAAGACTCGCAGCGGCGCGGTCACGCCCGCTTGGTTCAGCACCTTGACCAGGAAGAGGCGCGTCCCCTGTTCCACCAAGGCCGGCCGCGCTGCGCCTTGACGGAGCTTCACGCGGCTCTCTGGGTTGATCTCGACCTCCACGAGGACGAGCTTGTCCAGGACACTCTCGATCGCGCGAACCGCCTCGCCCTCGTCCTCCATCCCGACCGCCTCGTTGATGGCACTGGAAGCTTCCGCTGACAGGGGCTGGCCAAGATAAAGCAGAGCCTGCTCGAGCCGCCTTGCCTGCTGCGCGAATGGCTGGAGAGCCACGTCTGGCTGCGCCCATACCGAAACAGGGACCAGGAGCAGTCCCAATACCCCGACGAATGCGGCTTGCTTCATGCCCGACACACCCTTCCTGGCGGGCAACATACCACAGTGCTCATGCCGCCGTTCGCGTTGTGGATTCGGAACTCGCGGCACGGTGAGGGCCGCTTGTCATCCCGACAGGGCAGGTTGGGTAGTTCCAGTCGGGAGCGCAATGCCCGTTTTCGCAACGAAGCCAGCCCCGGCGGGCCCGAAGCACACAACGCCGGCCGGCAGGACGGGCTTGAGGGGCTGCACAAGGAGCAGCGCGGCCGTTCGCGGGGATCTCGACTCCCCTGAGGGGGGCGCCGAGGTCAGAAGGAGTACTTCAGCGACACTTGCCCGATCCGTCCGGAACCAGCCCCCGTGATCCTGCCCAGCCGCCTGTCGGTTGCGCTGCCTCTCCGCGGAAGTCCGAAGTTGGGATGGTTGGGGACATTGAAGAAGTCCACGCGGAGATCCAGGGAGTGCCCTTCCGCGACCGAGATCCGTTTCCTGAGGGTGACATCGAGGTTGAACAGGCCGGGGCCTTGGAGGTTATTCCTGCCCGAGTTGCCGAAGGAGCCCACCGGAGCCAAGGCGAAGGCATCCTTGTTAAACCACTCCAGGATCTTCTCCCCCCTCGTGCGATTCGATGGCAGCGAAGGGTTTCCGACGATTTGAGACCGGTCATGGCGGACCCCTGTGAGCGAGCGGTCGCGTCCGGCGTCGACATGGAAGGGACGGCCCTCCTGCATGGTGATGATCGAGCCGAGCTCCCAGCCCCCGAGCACCGTGCCGGCCACGCCGCCGAACGGGGCGGGTATCGCGTATAGGACAGACGCCACCGCGCGCTGCTGGATGTCGAAGTCGCCGCGGCCGCGCTCTGGGGAGCGGTTGTTCGGGTCCTGCAGGCCGTTCTGGGTGACCGTCGCGAAGGCCGAGCTCGTCAGGACCTCGTCGATCGCTCGCCCGTAGGTGTAGGCGACCTGGAAGGTCAGCCCGCGGCTGAAACGGCGCTGCAACTGAATCTGCAGGCTGTTGTAGACCGAATTCGCCCCGCTGTTCAACTGCCCGATGCTCCCGAAGCCCTGGTGGATGCGGCGCGCATCGGTATTCCCGCCGGTCGCGCCAGGTCCGAACA
This sequence comes from Bryobacterales bacterium, assembly GCA_965263255.1. Lineage (GTDB taxonomy): Bacteria > Acidobacteriota > Terriglobia > Bryobacterales > UBA6623 > VXMF01. The sequence continues at coordinate 1,201,408 of CBDHHA010000008.1, read as the reverse complement.
CGGCCCTGTTCTGCTCTCGGTTGTAGGTCAGGTTCCGGCCGACGTTCCCCACGTAGGCGACCTCGATCATGAAGTTGTCGGACACCTGCTGCTGGATTGTCAGGTTGTACGTCTGCATGTAGGGATTGCGGAGTCCCGGAGCGAAGCCCTTGGGGATGGTCACTGGGAAAACGAAGTTTGGGTCGGACGGGTCGAACACGAACGGGAACGGGTTGAAGCGCCCCCGGAACGGAGCCGACAGCGCGAACGGGGAGTTGATGTCGACCGACGCGCCGAACGGCTGCAATGCCTGCACGCCTCCAGCCATTTCCGCCGTCAGGGGATCGTACGAGACCCCGTAACTTGTACGGATCGAAGTCCTGCCGTCCCCGAACACGTCCCACGCCACGCCGAATCGCGGCGCGACGTTGACGAGAGCGTCCTGGTAGGGGAACTGCGGGTCGGAGAGCCAGATCAGGCCGGCCGGAGCATCCGGAATAAAGGACGACTGCGCACCCGGCACCAGTGCGGTCTGCTGGTTCTGCTGCTCCTCCCAGCGCGGGAAGAACTCGTTGCGAACCCCAAGCGTCATCGTCACATTGCGATGGATCTTGAAGCTGTCCTGGAAGAACATCCCGGTCTGGATGTAGCGATGGTCAAACTCGATGGGAGACGCCTGGCGGACGCGACGCGCCTTGCCCGTGATGAAATCGGCCATCGGCACGCCCGTCCGATTGCCGGTGAACTGCCATTCGCTTCCAGTGGCGCGGTTGTCGCGGTACAGGAACTGATTCCGCTGCGTGTCGAGGCCCCACTTCATGTTGTGGTTGCCCTTGAGCCAGCTCATGTTCCAGGACAAGGCGTAGTTCTGTGACAGGCGCTGGCGGTGGCGGCCCGGCCCGAGTTGGAACCGGTTCGTCACCGTCACGAGCGGGCGGCTCTTGACGACTCCGCCCGCATGGTTGAAGTCCGTCGCGCCGAAATCGGCCAGATCGTCGTCGAAGGGAATGCTCTCCTGGTAATTGAAGCGGGTGTAGGTCAGCCGCAAGGTGTTGACGAGCGTCGGCGTCACCAGGTGCGTGTCCTCGAGGGTGTACGTCTGCATCCGGTTGAAGCGCGGGTTCGGCCCGTAGTTGATGAAGTCCGCATTCCGCAAAGGGTCGGCGCCCTGGTTGTGGTCGTAGAACAGCCGGAAGTTGACCTTGTTGCGGTCCGTCAGGTTGTGGTCGATTCGGGCGAGATACTGGTCGTCGTCGCTCGGCTGGCTGACCTGGGTCACGAATCTTCCGTCCGACCTGTCGGGCAGGGGCACCCAGCCTTCCAGCATGTGCGCCGCCACCGGGTCGATCATGCTCGCAGGCACGCGGTTCCCGGGGAAGGCCTCGCCGGTATCCGCGTTCTTGATGGGATCCGACTCGGAGAAGTCGCCGGTTCTCTCTGCCGCCGTCGCGGGGAAGGCCGTCTTGAGCCGGTCCTCGCGGATCCGCTGGCCTTGGTACGTGACTTGGAAAAACGACCGGTCCTTCTTGATGGGACCCCCGACGGTGCCGCCGAACTGGTTGAAGCGGAGCTTCGGCACAGTGCGAGAGAAGAAGTTCCGGGCGTCCAGGGTGTCATTCCGCAGGAAGTGCCAGAGGCTGCCATGCAGGTCGTTAGTGCCGGAGCGGGTCACCGCGCTGATCACGCTGAAGCCCCTTCCGTGCTCGGCGGTGACGCCGGTCGTCGAGACCCGGAACTCCTGGACGGCGTCCGGCGGTGGCAGAATCAGCCCCTGCCCCCGGTGGAAGTAGCTCATCGACCCGCCATCAAGCAAGTAATTCACCGAGAAGTGACGCCCGCCGTTGATGTTCATGTTCTGCTGGCCGAACGACGGGCGGATGGTCGTGCTCACGCGCTGCACGCCGGGCACGAGACGGACTAGATCCAGCGGGTTGCGCCCGTTCAGAGGGAGGTCCTTGATGCGCCTGTCGTCCACGGTCATTCCGATCTGGGTCGACCGCGTGTCGACCTGCGGCGCTTGGCTCGTAATGGTGACCGTCTCGGTGACCTGTCCTAGTTCGAGGACGAAATCGACTCGCAGGCTTTGGAGAGCCGACAGCGCGATGCCCGGGCGATCGACCGTCCGGAAACCGTCAGAGCGCACCTCGGCGCGGTAGGTGCCGACCTGGAGCTGGGTGGCGAGGTACTCGCCCGCGGCACTTGACTCGACGACCTTGGTTTCGCCGGTGTTCTCGTTCGTGAACGTTATCTGGACACCCGGCACGGCTGCGCCGGTCGGGTCGGAGACCAGGCCCGCGATTTCCCCGGCGGTCGACTGGCCATAGGCCGTAAGGGCTGAAACAACTGAAACAAGTACCAGCGCGACGAGCTTGTTCATCTCGCACCTCTCCTGCTCTGGCCCGGACGCGGCGTGCTGGCGCCGGGATCGGTCCGTTCGGAGGCCACCGCTGCGTGCGCAGCGGGCACGCCACGCCCCTGATTCGGTGATTCGGTGCTTGGTTCGCTCCCCGCACTCGCTGGCTCCTCCGGCGAAAGCTCGGCAGACCCGGCGATCGTGCGCGATCGTACCACCTTGCGAGCGCGAAAGGCACTCCCCGCGTCCAGAGATTCGCTGGGATTGGCGGATTCGCTCCGCTCCGTGCGGCAAAATCCGAGATCGGGTCGGTACCCTCAACGCTCGGCAATCGGTCGGAACCCCTCTCCGAGCGCCCGCAGAACCCCGACGCACGCCAACGACTGCCGCGTCCGTAGACGTGGCCCGTCAAATTCGGCCAGGGCCTCGGCTCGCGAACACCTGCCCGTCACGGCAGGCCGGCATCCTCTGCACACGCCTCGGTCCGACCGGAACGACTGTCGGACTGGACCGTCAATACCCTTGGCCGACTCGGTAGGACAGGCGTAACCTCATTGCGACCCCCAAGCGCGCGTGCGAGAATATGCCTAGCGGGGCCTTCGGCGGCCTGCGTCCTACGGGGTAAGGGCTTGCAAGGCCGGAACGCCCCGATGGGACAAGGCGTCAGCTGTTGCACCGCTTACCGCTGTTCGGGGGCTGTTCATGGGCAATCACATCTTCTTGATCCTCAAGAACCTCACTCGGAACAAGCGGCGGACGATGCTCACGGTCTTCAGCTCCGTGATTTCGGTGTTCCTGATCGGTACGCTGCTTTCGGTCTACGGCATGCTGTACGAACGCGATGCCGCAGAGGAATCGGCATTGCGGCTGATCACCCGCCACAGCGTCTCGCTCACCCAGGCGCTCCCCTACTACTACGGTGCGCAGATCGCCGCAGTGGACGGGGTGGAGACAGTGAGCCCGCTGAACTGGTTCGGTGGCACCTACATCGACCAGCGGCCGGAGAACATGTTCGCTCGCTTCGCGGTGGATCCCGAAGAGATCTTCCGGATCTACAGCGAGTTCGATGCCCCTTCGGAACAGCTGGAGGCGTTCAAGAGAGACCGCCAGGGGATCGCCGTTGGCAAGTCCGTCGCAGACAGGGTCGGCCTCCAGCTCGGCCAGCGGATCACGTTCAAGGGCGACATCTACCCATTCGATCCGGAATTGACGGTGCGGGCGATCTTCGAAGGGCAGGACGACGAACAGTCCTTCTTCCATTTCAAGTATCTCGAGGAATCCATTCCCGACGACTACGGCGCCCAGGTCGGCGCATATGTGGTCCGGCTGCGTGCGGCCGAGGACGCCACGCCCGTCTCGGAGGCCGTCGACGCGATGTTCCGCAACGCGCCGGAACCCACCAAGACCGAAACAGAGGCCGTCTTCCAGCTCAGCTTCATCAACCAGCTCGGGAACGTGAAGCTCTTCCTGCTGTCGATAGCCGGCGCGATCGTATTCACCATGCTGATGGTTTCTGCCAACACGGTGGCTATGTCGGTTCGCGAGCGGACCCGGGAGATCGGCGTGCTGAAGACGCTTGGCTTTCCCGCCGCCTCGGTCCTCGGGCTCGTTCTCGGGGAAGCTGTGGCGATCGCGATTCTCGGCGGCTTGGGTGGAATCGCGCTGACCTGGGCGGCGAATTCCGCGATGGCCGCGTCCAATTTCGCCGTGCAATTCTTCACGGGCTTCACCATGCCCGCCTGGGGCGTGCCCGTTTGCTTCGCGATGGCACTGGTCGTGGGCGTCGGAAGCTCGACGGTTCCAGCGATCGTGGCTGCCCGCACGCAGATCGTCGACGCCCTGCGGCACACGGGCTAAGCACCCGGACGAACGAATGGCTGTTCCCATCTCCTACAACCTCAGGAACTTGCGGGTTCGCAAGACCACGACGCTGATGACCGCGCTCGGCATCGGCCTGACCGTGGCGGTCCTCCTGGGCATCGGCGCTCTCGTGGAGGGCCTGCGGTCCTCGCTGGAGTCGGGTGGCAACCCCCTGCATCTCGTGGTGATGCGGCAAGGCTCCACGGCCGAGATGGTGAGCGTCGTCACCAAGGACAGCTTCGATGTGCTCAAGGTCGACCAGCGCATCGCCAGGCTGGACGGCGAGCCGATGGTTTCCCACGAGGTGGTCTCGGTCATCAATCTTCCGCACCGCGACGATCCGGCTTCCGTCGCCAACGTCATCGTACGAGGGCTCTCCCAGGTCGGGATCAGGATGCGGGACGGCGCGGAACTGGTCGAGGGGCGATGGTTCGAGCCGGGCAAGCGCGAGATGGTCGTCGGCAGTGGCGTGCATACGATGCGGGACGGCACTTCGGTCGGAGACACGCTGTATTTCGGTCGCGACGACTGGAATGTGGTGGGGGTCTTCACGGCCGGCCGCTCGCCCTTCAATAGCGAGATCTGGGTCGATGCCAACCTTGCAGCGGCGGACCTCGGCCGGGAAGGCAACCTCAGCAGCGTCCTGGTGCGAGCCGCCGATGACCAGGCGGCGGAGGCGCTGAAGAATGTTGTGGCGGACGACCAGCGCCTCACGCTGGAGGCGGAACGCGAGACCGAATACTACGCGAAGCAGATGAGCTCGGCCCAGCCGGTCCAGATCCTGGGCATGTTCGTGGCAGTCATCATGGCAGTGGGCAGCTGCTTCGCGGCGATGAACACGATGTTCGCGGCCGTGGCGAATCGCGCCCGGGAGATCGGCGTGCTGAGGCTGCTCGGGTTCTCGCGGTTCAGCATCCTTACCTCCTTCATGTTGGAATCGCTGCTGCTCTCCCTGCTCGGAGGGGCGGTCGGCTGCCTGCTGGTCCTTCCGCTCAACGGCCTCGAGGGACGCATCGGGAACTTCGCGACGTTCGCCGAGACTACGTTCGCGTTCGCGGTCACTCCGGGATATCTGGCGGTTGGCATGGCCTTCGCTGCCGTGATGGGGGTGTTCGGCGGCTTCGTGCCCGCGAGGCTGGCTGCCCGGAAGGAAGTCCTGGCGTCGCTAGGGGACCGGTAAAAGAGCCTGATGCCTGATTCCCCCGACCTGAAGTCGGGTCTGGACGACCTGAGAATCGACCGCACCAAGCGGCCCGCGCAACGCGGCGGTCGGCTCTCGAAGGCTTGGATCGCCATCGGCGTGAGCGCCCTGTTACTGCTGGGCGGCTGGAGGATCGGCTCGGTCTACTTCGGTGCCGCGGAGGTGGACGTCCACCGGGTCGTAGTGCCCCGAGCGGGCTCGGCAGGACCCGAGATCGTTCTGCAGGCGGCAGGTTACGTCGTGCCCCACTACCGGATTGAGGTCGCATCGAAGGTCGTCGGCAGGGTCAAGTGGATGGGAGTGGAGAAGGGGGATTCCGTCACCGGGGGAGAGCCCATCGTCCGCCTCGAAGACGAGGAGTACCAGGCCCGGTTGCTGGAATCCATGGGGACCCTGCGTTCCCTGAAGGCGCGCCTCGCGGAACTGGAAGCGGGCTCGCGGCCGGAGGAAGTCGAGCGTGCCGAGGCGGATCTTGCCGAGGCGCGGGCCCAGCTGCAGGAGGCGCGCCTGCGCTACGGTCGGGCGAAGGAACTCAAGGACGAGGGCGTCATTTCCGTTGCAGAGTATGACGAGGCCCAGTACCGCCTCGAGGCGCTCGCGAAACGCGTTGATTCCCTGGCCCAGACTCTCGAACTGCTTCGACTCGGGCCCCGCCAGGAGGAGATCGATTCGGCTAGGGCCGAGGTCAGCCGCGCCGAAGGCACGCTGGCCTATAACCGCACCCTAGTGGACGCCACCGTGATCCGGGCGCCCGTCACCGGGACCGTCCTCGAGCGCAACGTCGAAGTCGGCGAGCTCGTCACCACCGGCTTTGTAGGAGACCGAGGCGCCAAGGGCTACGTGGTGGCGATGGCGGATCTCAACGACATCCAGGTGGAGCTCGACATCAGCCAGAACGACTTCGCGCGGACCTTCATGAACCAGGCGGCGATCGTGTCGACCGACGCATACCGGGACCGGGAGTACGCGGGCCAGGTCGTGGAAATCTCTCCCGAGGCCGACCGCCAGAAGGCAACGGTGCAGGTCAAGGTCCAGGTTCTCGAGCCGGACGAACTGATCCGTCCCGAAATGAACGCGAACGTCTCGTTCCTCGCGCCATCGGAGGGGCAGGACGGTGCGGGCGCGTCGCAGCAGGCTCCCCTCATCCGGATCCCATCTAGCGCGCTGGTCGACGGAAACGCCGTTTTCGTCGTGGTCCAGGACCGGGTGGCAAAGAAGCCCGTGCGGGTTGTCCGGACCACATCCGACACAGCGGAGATCGAGCAAGGGCTGGCCGGCGGCGAGGACATTGTCCTGGCCCCTCCCGCCGATCTGGCCGACGGGGACAGGATCAAGAGGAGCGAACCATGAGCCGTGCAGCGGTATCCCTCAGGGATGTACACAAGGAGTACCGGCGGGACGATTTCTCGATCATCGCCCTCGACGACATCACGCTCGACATCAACGAAGGCGATTTCTTCTGCCTGATGGGCCCATCCGGATCCGGAAAGTCCACACTCCTGCACCTCATCGCCGGCATTGACCGCCCGACAGAGGGCGAAATCGAGGTGCTCGACACCAAGGTCCGCGCGCTCAACGAGCGGGAACTGGCGAGCTGGCGGAGCGAGAACATCGGCTACGTATTCCAGACGTTCAATCTCATTCCGGTCCTAACGGCGCTGGAGAACGTGGAGCTTCCGCTCCTGCTCACGAAGATGAGCCGCAAGGAGCGGCTGGACCGGGCGCAGACTGCACTCCGCATTGTCGGGCTGGGCGACAGGGTCGAGCACCTACCGAAGCAGCTCTCGGGCGGCCAGGAGCAGCGGGTGGCAATTGCCCGCGCCCTCGTGACGGATCCGGCCATCGTGCTGGCCGACGAACCCACGGGCGAGCTCGACGCAGAGTCGGCCACAGAGGTCCTGTCGATCCTGAGCATCCTGAACAAAGATCACGGCAAGACCGTAATAATGGTCACCCACGACCCAAGGGCTCAGAAATACGCGAGGACCAGCCGGTATCTCGACAAGGGCAAGATGATGGCCATGCCTGCCGAAGCGACCATGGCCTGAGCCCCGCAGGGATTACCAAGAAGCGATCTCCGCAACCCGGGTCCGCCGGTCCGTCGTTGGCGGACTTGATCCGCTGACGCCTCGGGATCGCGCCGGCGACGCCGGTGAGGGGCCCGGAACCTCGACCGATGCCTGTCCGCTACCGTGCGCTCGGATTCCTGTTCATCCTGATGATGATCACTTATCTGGACCGGGTCTGCTTCAGCACGACGGCAGGCGCGATGTCCGAGGAGCTCGGCCTCTCGCTTGAACAGGTCGGCATGGCGGGGTCGTTCTTCGTGCTGGGCTATGTCCTGTTCGAGATTCCCGGTGGGTGGCTGGCCGACCGGTTCGGCGCCAGGCTGATGCTGACCCGGATCGTGGTCTGGTGGTCGGTCTTCACCGCGCTGACCGGTATCGCCTGGAATCTGGCCTCGCTGGTGGTGATCCGGTTCCTGTTCGGCTGCGGGGAGGCAGGAGCGTTCCCCGGGGCGGCCTCGGCCATCGCACGCTGGTTTCCCCGCCGCGAGCTCGCCAGGGCGCAGGCCATCGTGATGTTCGGCAGCCGTGTCGGCTTCGCGATGACATCCTGGATCGTCATCGCCCTGATGGCGTCCCACGGCTGGCGCAGCGTGTACTGGATCTTCGCCGTGCTGGGCCTGGCCTGGGCCGTCGGCTGGAGCGGCTGGTTCCGGGACACGCCCGAACGGCACCGCTCGGTCAGCGCCGAGGAACTCGCCTCGATTCGCGACGGGCGCGCCGCCACCGCAGGGAGGGCGGGAATCTCGTGGGGCTCCCTGCTGGCCAGCCGCAATGTCTGGGCGCTCTGCGGGATGTATTCCGGGTACACCTGGGGGCTCTACTTCTACATCCAATGGCTGCCTACATATCTGCAGCAGGCTCGCGGCCTGGAACTCCCGGAGATCGGCCCCGTGGCGGCAGCGGTCTTGCTCTCAGGGGCTGTGGCGAACCTAGCAGGCGGATGGCTCAGTGACAGACTTGCACCGAGGGTGGGGCTGGCAGCGGCGCGTCGACTACCGGCGCTAGCCGGCTTGCTCGGCGCGGCGGTCTTCCTAGCATTGGCGGCGACACTGGAGAACAACGCATGGGCTCTTGCCTGCCTCGGCCTCAGCTTCGGCTGCGCGGAACTGATTCTGGCGATCACTTGGGCAACCTGCCTCGACATCGGCGGATCGGCAGCCGGCGTTGTCTCAGGGACGATGAACTCGCTCGGTCAGACGGGCGGAGCACTTGCTCCGTGGCTCATTGGACTGATGGTGGACCGGACCGGGACCTGGGAACTCCCGCTGTTGGTGTCAGCTGCCTACTATGGAGTCAGTGCCCTGCTCTGGCTGGCAATAGACCCGGGTCGGCGGCTGAGACTCGCAAATGCCGAAGAGGCGGTTTGAGGACGCTCCGTACCGGCATCCTCCGGACGAGACTGACGTCAACCTGAGGGCATACTTCGACTCCTTTGACGAGGAACGCGTGGAGTCGGTGGATCCGGCGTGGGATGACGACCGCCTCCGCGCTTGGGACGGGAATTTCCGGGATGACGGACTGCTGATGATGGTCTGCTGCGACCGCGAGGTAGACATCGGGGAGTACCGAGCCGTACTTGCTGAGTTCCTCGAGTTCCGTCAATCGCTCCTGCCGGCCCCTGGCGCAGCCAAGGGCCGGCAGGACTAGATTCGAGACTGCCGGGCCTTGGCGTCCGAGCGGGAACCGGGCCGATCGGCTGTTGCGGGCATCCGCAGATGATTGCCCCCACCGGGCTAGCCGGACGTGTGCCAGATCGGCGGAATCCGCAATGCCGCCCATGGCCGCGGCCGGGAAATCGTCCCTGGTTGGCCCGGTTGTGCCTCCCCGCCGCTCGACAGTGCGGGCCAAGTGGCTGATCCTATCCCGCTTGAAAGGGGCCGTCCGGCCCGTCCGCAGAGTAGACTGGGTGCAGGGCAGCTTCACGTCACGGGCCTGCGGATGCCTGCGCTGAAAGCAGGCCCGAAGGGGAAGGCGTCCCTGCAGGTGCTGACCGCTAAAGCGTCTGCCAAAGCAAGCTCTCCATGCACGAACCCCGCCGTTGCAACCTGTCCCTGCTGGCATGCCTCGTCGTGGCATTCGCTTCGATCGCTGGAGTCTCTCATGCCCAGATCTTCGATCCCGTGCAGTGGCGGCTCGACTTCGATGCCGAGGAGGCCGCTCCGGGCAGCACAGTGCTGGCCCGCCTGACGGCTTCGATCGACGACACCTGGCACATCTACTCGTCCACCACTCCCGAAGGAATTCCCCTCGACGTGGCAGTCTCCGATTCCGATGCGATCGTCGGCTGGAGGGTCTATCAGCCCGTCCCAGACGTGGTTTTCGACCCGAACTTCCAAGCGAATGTCGAGTGGTACTCCCACGAGCCGGTATTCCTCGTCGAGCTGGATCTCTCGCCTGAGGCGTCCGGGCGCTTGGAACTCGAGACGACCGTGCGATACGGAGCCTGCGATCCAAGGCAGTGCCTGCCGCCCAAGAGCAAGCTCGCGAAGGCGTCGCTGGCCATCTCGCCGGACGCTGTCGCCGTTGCAGCGGACATTCCGGAAGGCTACCAGCCGGCGCGCCGGAACGGGCGCCCCGCGGCGGCTGCAGGGCAGTCGGCGGCTGGCACCGGCGGATCAGCCGCGCCAGCCAGATTCGGATCCGGGGACGAAGGGCTGTTCGGCTTTGCCCTGATGGCGCTCGGATTCGGGCTCGTGGCCATATTCACCCCTTGTGTCTTTCCCATGATCCCGATCTACATCGGGAGCTTCCTGGGCGAAGGCACGCGCTCATCTCGGTCCGTGCTCTTGCAGGCCGGCATGTTCTGCCTCGGCGTGGTGGTGCTCTTCACGTCGATCGGGGGCGCGCTCAGCGCGATTCTAGGTCCGTTCGGCCTGAGCCAGATCGGATCCAACGCCTGGGTGAACCTCATGATCTTCGCGGTCATGGCAGCGTTCGCGCTGAGCATGCTCGGAGCGTTTGAGATCTCGGTTCCCAGCAGCTGGACGAGCGCCGCAAGCGCCCGCTCGGCCGGCTCGGGAGTAGCGGCAACGCTGATGTTGAGCCTCGTGTTCACGCTGGCTTCGTTCGCCTGCACTGGACCCTTTATCGGATCCGTTCTCGCGGGCTCCGTTGGGCAAGGCGGAGCCGAGTTCCCGGTCGTGGGAATGAGCATGTTCTCGATCGGGCTTGCCGCTCCGTTCTTCCTGCTGGCCTTGTTCCCTGCCCTGATGAACCGGCTGCCCCGCAGCGGAGGGTGGCTGGCCGTCTCCAAGCGGGTAGCGGGCATCGTCATTCTGGCGATCGCGCTCAAGTACTTGAGCAATGCCGACAAGGTCTTCGGATGGAACCTGCTTGGCAGGGAGACCTTCCTCGCGGCTTGGTTCGCTCTGGGTGTTGGCGGCGCGCTCTACCTTTGGGGCGTCCTACGAATGGACGGCGACGGCCAGCCCTCGAACATCGGCCTCACCCGGCTCGGGGTGGGCTTACTCTTCCTGGCGTTCGCGCTCAGGCTGGTTCCCGGAATGCTTGGCGGACGCCTCGGAGAGCTGGAGGCCTTCGTACCCGAGCCGGCCCAGACGGCCGTCCTAGGCGGCAGCGGCGGCCAGCTCAGTTGGATGAAGGACGACTTCGAGGGCGCCATGGAGCAGGCGCGGTCGGAAGGCAAGACTCTGCTCGTGAGCTTCACCGGGTATTCCTGCTCCAACTGCAAGTGGATGAAGGCCAACATGTTCACCAGGCCGGAGGTGAGCGAGGTCGTGAAGGACTTCGTGCTCGTGGAACTCTACACCGATGGCTACGACGAGAAGAGCGAGAAGCACCAGGCACTCCAGGTGGAGAGATTCCGCTCGTCCAGCATCCCGTTCTATGCACTAGTGCGCACGGACGGATCCGTCGGTGCCGTGTTCTCCGGTCAGACCAGGAAGGTCGACGAGTTTCTGGACTTCTTGAAGAGCGGGGCTTGAGGGACCGACCTGTGGCTGGCTGGACCCGCCCAGGCAGGCGCTCCGCTGGTCTCGTAGCGGCCGGCTTCGCCACCGCTCTGTCGATCGGCCACGGAATCGTCCGCGGCCAGGATGAAGCGCGAGGCTCCAACTCCGGGGCGAAGCTCTTCGAAGCCAATTGCACGGCATGCCACCAGTACGACAACCAAGGAATGGGAGAGGCGCCCCCGCTCGACGACTCGCCATGGGTCAACGGGCCGCCGGGCCGGTTGATCCGCATCGTCCTCCATGGGGTGGAGGGACGGATCGAGGTCAAGGGCAGGACGTATGACCGCGAAATGCCCGGATTCGGACGTGTCCTGTCCGACCAGCAGGTCGCGGCCCTCGCCTCGTACACCCGCGCCCGGTTTGGGACACCATCTCCACGGGTTACCGCCGAGGAAGTGGAGCGAGTCCGCCGCGAGAACGCGGGACGGACGGACTACTGGCCTGCCGACCAGCTCCTCGAATTGCGCTAGTCGACGTACTTGCGGCCCAGTCCAAACTCGTTCCCGATCCAAACCAGCTTGCCATCGCGCATGTGGACCTCTACGAACTTCGACCCGCTGACCGGCTGTCCGCTCTCGTCCCTCAACGTCGCGACCAGTTTCTTGGTCTTGACGTCAAAGACATCCGGAGTGTGACTCCAGGCATACTTGCCATCCAGGCTGAACGTGACCCAGCCATGCCCGCCCTGGGAAAGATCCACGTGCCCCTTCGGGGCGGGAGGCATCTTGGTCGCATCGAAAATGAAAAGCTTCTTCCCCTTCTGGTCGCTGATCCACAGCTCCGTCTCGTCCGGAGTCATTCCGGCGCCGTGCGTCCGGTTGGGGATCTTCTCCTCGCCGGCGAACACCCTGTGGATCGCCTTGCCGGCCTTGAGGTCCACAACATCGAATCCGACATGGTTCCCGAGACAGACATACGCGTACCTCTCGCGGCTGTCGATGGTATACGGGAAGATCCCGCGCTCGCCGACATCCTTCACCTGCATGATGAGCTCGTCAGTGGCAGTGTCGAACACGGACAGGGTCGTCGTGGTGCCGAGGTAGACCTTGTCCCCCTTCAGGTTGACGATGCTGTTGTGAGCCTGGGTGCCGACCTTGATGCGCGTTATGAGCTCGCCGGTCTCGCCGTCCACGACCAAGAACCCGCTGTCTTCGCCCTTGTACCACCAGCCGGTCGGAACGTAGATCTTCTTCCCGTCCAGCGTCACCGATGACCGGTCGCACCCCGCGTCATAGACCTGCTCCCAAACCTTCTTCTCGCTCTCGATGTCAAACCGTCCCAGGCGATGGTTCGTGGACGAGTAATAGACGCTGTGCTTCTCCAGGTTCCCCGCGAATCCCCGAAGTCCCTCTTCGAAGATGGGCATGTCGATTCGCCGGACGAACTTGTGCCCGTCGTCGATGTCGAAGATCAGGATTCCTGGCTTCGATCGACCCTCCTTCTGGGCACCGTCCGGCATGCTGAGGTACAAGTACTTCTTGACCTCTCCGGAGTCGGCTCCGAGCGCCGCCGCTAAGGCCATCACGGCAGAAATCAGGAACGGCAGGAATCGCATGCCAAGAATCTAACAGCCGCAAGGGCTACAGGTCAACGAATCCGCCAGGGATTGGGGGAATCGGTCGATGCGATGCGTCTGAGCAATGACCACGTTCTCGTGGAGTCGCTCGCCCTCCTGCCGCTCCGGGTTGCAGGTAGGAGCGTCAGCCCCCGGCGTCGCCTGGCCCATTCCCCTCGGACGGCGGCAGGGGGTTCCGCGCGAACACGAATTCCTCGACCGGCTTGCCTCCTTGGAGGTGTTCCACGATGATCCGCTCGAGCACCTCACCGCTGGCCGAGTGGTACCAGGTGCCGTCCGGGTAGACAACCGCGATCGGCCCTCGGTCGCACACTCGGAGGCAGTTGACCTTGGAGCGGAAGACGCATCCGTCACCGCGAGCGATGCCGATCTCGTCGAGCCTGTCCTTGAGCGATGTCCATGCCGGGATGGTGACCTCCCTGGGCGCGCACTTCGGCTTCGTCTGGTCGGCGCACAGCAGGATGTGGCGCGAGTACCTGCCGGTAGGAATCTTCAGCTCCCGCTGCATCATCCGATTCCAATCAGGCCATGCATGGCTTCGGTAAGGCGGCTGACGTCAGCGGGGGCTCCGGCAGCGAGATTGCGGTTCTCGAACGGGTCCTGCTGGATGTCGTACAGAAGCGGCTCCGCTTCGGCGTCAGCTGCGGGGTACGCCGGAAGTCCGCTGCCGCCCATTGCCCGCCCGCCGGCGTATCCGCGAACCAGCTTCAGGCGTCCGTCCGTAATGCATCGCCATGGATCGAGTCCGCTGAGGAGGAACTCGCGATGTGATTCGCTGGACCCATCCAGGACAGCTCGGAGCGAACGGCTGTCCATGGCCTCGGGAGTCCCGATGCCCGCATAGTCGAGGAAAGTGGCGGCCAAGTCGATCAGACTCACCAAGGCGGGAGTGGTAACACCGCTGCGAACTCCCGGGCCGGCCACCACAAGGGGGATGCCTACAGACCCTTGCTGGGGCAGCCGCTTCATCCACAGGTCATGGTCTCCCAGCATTTCTCCGTGATCGCTGGAAAAGACCACGAGCGTGTTCTCCAGTTCGCCCCTCTGTTCGACCGCCGCGAGAAGCCTGCCCAGCCAAGTGTCGATGTTCTCGATCATTGCGGCATAGTTGCGGCGGATTTCCACGTGCTTGCGAGGAGTGAATTCGGTGCTCCGGTTGGGCTGTGGGAAGTCGACGTCGCGGTACAGCCCATCCATGCGGGTGGTGATGTCGACGGGCTCGTGCGGCCCCGCGAAATTGACGACGAGGTGCCAGGGGCGGTCCTGCGGGGCCTCGTCCAGCAGGCGCAAACCCTGTGCCGCGATCCAGTTGTCGCAATACGATTCCTCCGGCAGGGGCGTCGGGAACGTGGCCGCGAACGTCCCTTCCTCCCGTCTCCTCAAGAAGTCATCCCTGTGCATTGCCACCCGGCCCGTGCCGTGCAAGTGGGCGGTGTAGGGGTCGCAGGGATCGTCCATGCCCCAACGGATGGCGTCCCACTTCCCAGCGCTGTCGATGCCAGCTGAGAACCCCCATTCAGGCAGCAAGTACTGCCCGTCAACGCCCCAGGTCGGCTCCGGCTTGTGAAGATCGAACTTCCCGCAACCCATTACGTGATAGCCGGCCTCCCGCAACATCCCGTAGTACGTGTTCTGGCTCAGGGGGTAGTTGAGGCTGTTGTCGGGGACTCCGCAGCGGTCGTACTCGACTCCCGCCGCAAGACATGCGCGCGAGGGGGCGCAAAGCGGAGATGCGCAGTAGCAGTTCTGGAAGTTCACGCCACTTGCGGCGAGGGCGTCGAGGTGCGGTGTGCGGACGGGGATCGCTGGATTGAGGCCGGTCCAGTCGTAGCGGTGCTGGTCCGGCACTACCAAGAGAATGTTGGGCGGCCGCTGATGGTCCTCGCGGCTGACGCAAGCGGCTGCCGCGCCTCCGGCGGAACCGGCCAAGAATTGGCGGCGGGAAAAATCTGGCATTGCATTCGAGTGTAGCCCTGCAGCCAACACGGAATCTCCTGGTTCCGCCGGCTAGCGCGTCGATTCCGTCTCTGCCGGCTCCGGCCCGGGTGCCGGGTTCAACCTGAACCTGTTGGATCGCGGAAGGTCGGAACAGAGGTTTGTCGGAATACTCCGGCAAAGGGAAGGGAACGTCCCTCGGATTGTTCTCTACCTGCGAACAGGCGGAGAGATGTGGAGGCGACAGGGAGATTGGTGGTGGATCAGGTCCGACTGCAGACGGTCAATAGAATCGCGAGACCAAGCGCTCGGAAAAAATTGGAATTGGAGCTACACTTGGGTACTTGACATTCTCGTCGGTCGCGTCCTCAACCGCGCCGAACCGCCCCCGCACATCGCCCCCAAGTTGCCTTGGTGGATGGGCAGGCGACGCCAGCGAGCATACGGCTAGCCTCCTGTCGGCTGGCAGGCCACGGGCTCACACCCGACGCCAGCTACCGCCGACGAGCCTCCCACGGCCCTCACATTGGCAGGCTGATTCACCCCGCTAGCCGAGTTCCTGCAGCCGAATCGCATATCACCCCTGCTAAACCCTGCGCCACACAATGAGTGCTTCCGTGCAATAGATGACAAGGGTCGAGGATCAATTGAGCACCCTTAGGGTGCTGAAAACACATTCACATGCCAGACACCGTCGATCAACCTGACAACATACGAACTGCCGCTATCAAGGTTGAGTATGTCATGATCGTCCACTGCACATCTTTCCCATTTGGTTCGGTGGCATGACACTTCAGCTTCAGGCTTTCCCCTCGCTATTATTCCATGACTTACGTAGTCATATACTTCGCCATTCCACAGCCGCGTGTTATCGGTTGAAACGCCTTGCAATTCAAAAAATTCAAAATAGATGTAACCCTCTGACCCCAATCGGAGTACAATTTTCTCCTGCGATGGATCGTCCACTGTAGTCGTCATATCCGGCACATCCGGCGGCGATGGCGGCTGATACTGTTGTAATGAGTCGGGACTACAGTAGTAGTTCCTGTGGATAAACGCGAACATTCCTCGTTGCTGCGAGTCAAGTTTCCAAAGCAATTCCAACTCCGCAGCCAGTATTCCCGAACCGTCCCTAGAGATGGTGGAATTGATGCTGCTTGCGACCGCTTCGACTCCGCTGTCGGAGGCACTGCTGTCTTGAGCGCTGATGACTCCCTCCCAGAACTCTAGCCACGGATTGTTCCGATCTTGGTCGACAGCCTGCGCGTTGACCATCTTCGTGACGGCGCCTCGGAAGTCGCCAAGCGCGAAGGCCCGAAGGGCTTCCATGCATTCGACTTGGTCTGTGGATGGCGGTTGCACCTGGCTTTGCGCGGGACCGATGATGAAAGCAAGCAGCATGGGCACCCGCGCGCAATACAGTATGTTTCCTCTGACTCGCATAGCGTTCCACCTCCTCGAACACGGACGTAGCACCCTCCATCGAAGCATAGTAACCACAGGTCATACCAGAGTAGAACTGAGGATCGAGTCGTCCGGTGCCGGATATCTGTCACCTGAACACACTAGACTCAGCGTGTTCCGAGAGGCGGTCTGATGACAACCCGTGGTGGTTCTAGGGGGGTGAGTCGGGGTGCGAGGCAGTGAACTACGTACTGACCAGAAATGGCGCGTCTACTGCGTAGAGTCGAGGAGCGGCGCGCACCTTAGCGAGGGGGAGTAGGTGTTGGCCGACCGCTTTCGCGTGGTGCGGCTGCGCCTCGTCGGTGCCTCAGTCCCTCGCGTGACACACCCAATCGTGTTCCTTCAGCGGCCCGGCTCCAGCGCAGTTTCGTTCAGGGTTTATCATTGCACAGCAGCCGCACCGCCACCCGGGCTTACGCCTCGATGGGGAGGATGGCCGGCAGAGGCACGCGCGGATGCCGCTCCTTGACCTGTCCCATCCGTTCCAGCTGTTCGCACAGCCGTCTGTCGGTGGTCCGAGTGCCGTACTTCCGCTGCGCCTAGTTGTACTCGTCCTCCGCTAGATCCGAGGCCGGCAGCCGCCCCAGCTCCCACTCCCATACCGCACTTGCGGGCGACTGTCAGAGAGTGAGCGGCGTTGGACTTCGCTGAGGTGTCTAACGACAATGGGTACCATGCTCACTCGGCTGGCCCTTGCAGCGGCTCTCGTCCTTGCGGCAACAGCGCAGGCCCAGGACAGGCCGAACGTGCTCTTCATCGCGGTCGACGACCTCAATGACTGGGTCGGCTGCCTCGCCGGACACCCGCAGGCGAAAACCCCGAATATCGACCGACTCGCAACCGAGGGCGTGCTCTTCGCCAACGCCCATTGCGCGGCACCGCTGTGCAATCCTTCGCGG
Organism: Bryobacterales bacterium; assembly: GCA_965263255.1. Classification (GTDB taxonomy): domain Bacteria; phylum Acidobacteriota; class Terriglobia; order Bryobacterales; family UBA6623; genus VXMF01. The sequence continues at coordinate 1,184,101 of CBDHHA010000008.1, read as the reverse complement.
ACCGCTCTGCTGTTCGGGAAGCGTCCCACGACGACGGGCGTGGTCGGCAACAATGACGACTGGCGGACGTTCGCATCGCTAAGAGGCTCGGAGTCCCTCCCGCAATTCTTCAGGCGCAACGGCTACTTCACGGCCGCCGCGGGCAAGGTCTTCCACGCGAACCACGGCGGCTGGCGCGGAGCCCTCACCCGGGAGGAAGGCGCGCCGTACGCAGGCCGAAGCGGTTTCGGCCAGCCGGAAGCGTGGGACGAGCGGTTCCCGGCGAAGACGATCCAGCTGCCGATGGCGCCCGTGCTGATCGACACGCACCGGAACGGTATCAACCACCACTGGGACTGGGGCCCCATCGACTTCAAGGCGGACGTCACCGAAGACGGGCAGACGTCCAGATGGGCGGTGCGGCAGCTCCGAGCGACCCATTCCAAGCCGTTCTTCCTAGCGGTCGGCATCTACCGGCCACATGATCCGCAGTACGCTCCCAGCGAGTACTTCGACGAGCATCCGCTGGCCGGCGTGGAACTGCCCACAATCCTGAGCAGCGACCTAGACGACGTTCCGCCGATCGCCAAGCGGTACACACGCTCGGCGAACAGCTACGAAGCGATGATCCGCAAGCACAACGCCCTGCAGTCGGCTACGCGAGGCTACCTTGCATCGGTAACGTTCGCTGACGCGATGATCGGAAGGGTCCTCGACGCGCTCCGGGCCAGCCCGTATGCCGACAACACCGTGGTCGTACTCTTCTCCGACCACGGCTATCACATCGGGGAGAAAGAGAAGTATCACAAGAGCACCCTCTGGGAGGAATCCACGCGCGTGCCCCTGGTGATCGTCGCTCCCGGGGCTTCGGTTCGAGGGGGGATCTCGCAACGCGCAGTCAGCCTGATCGACCTCTATCCCACTCTTGTGGAACTGGCGGGCCTAACACCCCCGTCAGGCCTCGACGGCGAGAGCCTGACTCCCCTCCTGGCCGATCCGAAGGCGTCTCGTGACACGCCGGCGGTCACTACGAAACAAGGACAGCATCATGCGATCCGGACCGATCGCTGGCGGTATATCCGCTACGGCGACGGGAGCGAGGAACTGTATGACCACCGGGTCGATCCGATGGAATGGAACAACCTCGCCGACGAAGAGAGCCACGACGAGACCCGTCGACGACTGCAGGCACAGATGGAACAAATCATCGATTGACGGTTGGAATCAATCGAGTTCGTGCTCTTGGACTTGGTCCGATCGGTACGGATATTCTTCCTCGCGCTGCTTCCGCAGCTTGGAAGCCACGTACGCCACGCCAAGGAGCAGTCCGATGACTACGAGGATGTCCTCGATGCCGCGCAGGGCTACGTAGAAAGTCCCGACCAAGGACAGCACGAGCAGCAGGGCCACGAACCGGACACCGATTTGTCGGATCGTTCCCTGCGGCTGATCCGCGGCGTCAGATTCGTCGAAGATGGGGTCGTCGTCCCACTGGGTCATGCTAGCCCTCCGTGCGGAGCCTCGACCATCCGCACGGCTCGACGGAGCCGTACTTCCACGCTATCCGTGATCAATATTCGCTGCCGTCGTAGAGCTCGGCGACGAACGCCTCGTATCCGTTGTACATGTACGTCGGGCGGATCTCGCCCGTCGGTACGATTCGCTCCCGGGCCTGGGACCAGCGCGGGTGGGGTTTCTGGGGATTCACGTTCGAGTACCAGCCGTATTCAGTCGGCACGGCCTTGTTCCACAGCGTCGGCGGGCGCTTCTTCGTGAACTCGATCTCGACGATAGACTTGATGTTTTTCAGGCCGTACTTCCAAGGGATCACCGCACGAATCGGGGCGCCGTTCTGCTTCGGCAGTGGCTTGCCGTAAATCCCGGTGCCGAAGAGGGCCAACTCGTTCATCGCCTCGTTGATCGTCATTGCCTCCTGGTACGGCCAGTCGTAGTGAGGCTGCGAGATAATGCCTGGCATCTCCCGGGGCCTGTAGGCCGTCACCAGCCGGATGTACTTCGCCTCGGGCTTGGGGTCGACTTCCTTGATCAGGGCCGACATTTCAAAGCCAGTCCACGGCACAGCCATCGCCCAGGCCTCCACGCAGCGGAAGCGGTAGAGGCGCTCCTCCAGCGGGAACCGCCGTATCATGTCGTCGATGTCGTAGGTCCGCGGGTTGTTGACGAGCCCCTTGACCTTGACCTTCCAGGGATCAATCTTGAACTTGTCGACCCGGAAGCGCACCTGCTGCTTGTCCAAGGTGAACTCGTAGAAGTTGTTGTAGCCGGTCGCTACCTGCTCAGCCGTGATCGGGCGGTCGAGCGTGTACTTGGTGTTGCGTCCGGCCGGATACGGCGAATCCGCCTCGGTTGCAGCAGGAAGCGACCTCGCGAGCGTTCCGCCGAGGCCTGCGTAGCCGAGCGAACGCAGCAGGTTCCGCCTGGACTGGAACTGACCCTCCGGGGTCGCTTCGCGCTCTGGGATTTCCCAGCCGCGCGGCACCTTCACGAGCATTGCTACCTCCGCAGGCAGGCCGTCGGCCCGATCGGACGCAGCCAAGCCAGCCAGCCTCAAAGTACCACAGAACTTGCCGAGACACCCGCTCGGGGTCGGTTCCAGCGATGGCAGCGGCAAGCACAGTGATGGCAGAGCCATCCCTGCGTGCACTGGTAAGCGCGGGTTCGGGACTGCCCCCGCGGGGCGAGCCCCCGGTAACGGGCCGTGACGGTCCGAACGGCACTTTCCGGCGCTGGCGCGAGTCCGCCACGCTGACTGCAGATGCGAACCGCGAGATCCTCTCGGTAAGAAGCGCAGTTATCCTAGCAAATTGAAAGTGAGATTTATAAAATACAAGCATGATTCAGCGGAGAGCCTATCAGGCAATAGTGCGAGGGCTCCGACGCCAAGCCGCCGTCGCACTGTTGGGACCCCGCCAGGCGGGCAAGACGACGCTCGCCCTGGAGGTGGCCGGCAGCCGGCCTGCGGAGTATCTTGACCTTGCGACCAGCGCCGACCGGACAAGGCTCACCGACCCGGCGCTCTTTCTCGGCAGACTCGAGGACCGTCTCGTAATTCTCGACGAGATCCACCAAGCTCCGGAGATCTTCCGCGAGTTCCGAGGCGTGATCGACTCCGGACGTCGGCAGGGGCACCGTACGGGCCGGTTCCTGATCCTGGGCTCGGCATCCATGAAACTGATGAAACAGTCCAGCGAGAGTCTCGCCGGAAGGATTGAATACGTGAGTCTGAATCCGTTCGACGCACTGGAGGTCGCCACCGGCGCATCCGAGCTGTTGTCGCTCTGGACCCGCGGCGGCTTCCCGGACAGCTTCCTGGCCGGGAGCGACGCCGACAGCTTCGCCTTCCGGCAGAACCTGATCCAAACCTACATCGAGCGGGACGTGCCCCAGCTGGGCCGGCCGGTGGCGCCACAAACGATCGAGAATCTGTGGACCATGCTGTGTCATGGCCAAGGGACGGTGCTAAATGCGTCCAAGCTCGCGTCAGGCCTCGGAGTGAGCGCCCCTACCGTAACGAGCTATCTAAACCTGCTCTGCAGCCTCCTGTTGGTCCGCCGGCTGCCGCCTTACAGCGCCAATGTCAAGAAGAGGCTGGTAAGGTCGCCCAAGGTCTACGTGCGGGACAGCGGGATCGTACACGCACTGCTGAGCATCCAAGATCTCGGCGCGCTGCTGGGCCATCCGGTCGTGGGACCGAGCTGGGAGGGCTTCGTCATCGAGAATCTGCTCGCGGTCGCCCCTCCTGGCACCAAGGCCTCCTTTTACCGGACATCCGCCGGAGCCGAGATGGACCTAGTGCTGGAAATCCCCGGACGTCCAGCGCCGTGGGCGATCGAGATTAAGCGTGGCCGGTCCGTTGCTCTGGGCAAGGGCTATCACAATGCACTGGAGGATCTGCGGCCCGAGCGCTCCTACGTGGTGTATTCGGGCGAGGCGCACTATCCGCTCTCAGAGGACACGGAGGTGGTCGGCTTGCGAGAGATGGCAGCGCTGCTTCGCCAGGCCTGAGTGGCGCCCGGGGCCGATTCACCGCGTCCCGGCCGGCAGGCCTTCTCGAATCTCACCGATCCCCCCTCGAGGCACGCCCTGATGATGCTTCCGGGGCCGTTCCGCGTCAACAAGGCCGGCGGGTGCCGAAACCAACCATCGATTGCACCGCGACCAACGCTCGCTCCGGGCCAGCTGCCGGCCCGATGGCGCAAGGCGGCGCCGAAGTATACTCTTGGCGATAGGATTGGCAAATGGAGCAAGCAACGGTCCGCCCGCTCGGTACCAGGCGCCTGTAATGAGTTCTGCTGCCATACGTCTTGCGGCCGTGTCGCTCTGCCTGCCCGCAGGGCTGACGCCGGCCGCTGCGGATTCCTTGGCCAGTCGGGCTCGGGGCGTGATTGAGACGCACTGCCTCGCATGCCACGGAAACGCCAGGATCTCCGGCCTGGACCTCCGCACCTCCAAGGCGGCCCTGCAAGGAGGCACCCGTGGTCCGGCCATAGTGCCGGGGGACTCGGAAGCCAGCCTGCTTGTGCGTGCGGTGGCCGGAACAGGAGCGCTGTCAATGCCGCCCGGAGGCACCCCGCTGCCCGAGTCGGAAGTCGAAATCCTCCGGACCTGGATTGACAGCGGGGCCGAGTGGGTCCAGCAGGAGGCAATCCCCGACCAGCCGGCGTGGTGGTCGTTCCGCAAGCCCGAGCGACCGGCCGAGCTGGACACGCAGAATGACAGCTGGGTCCGGAACCCCATCGACTCCTTCGTGCTCTCCAAGCTACGCGAGGCGGGCATCGAGCCGGCGGCACCCGCCGACCGCAGGACGCTCGCCCGCAGGGCCTACTTCGATCTCCACGGCCTGCCTCCCTCTCCTGACGAGCTCGACCAGTTCCTCGAGGACGCCGCACCGCAGGCCTGGGAACGCCTGATCGAGCGACTGCTGGAATCGGAACGCTACGGAGAGAGGTGGGGCCGCTACTGGCTGGACCTTGTTCGGTACGCGGACACTTCCGGCTTCGAGACGGACCATTTCTACACGACGGCCTGGCGGTACCGCGACTACGTGATCGAGTCGTTCAACCGGGACAAGCCCTACACGGACTTCGTCCGCGAGCAAGTCGCGGCGGACGAGCTGTGGTCGACCGACATGGACCTCGAGGGAACGCTGAACCTGCCGCCGAACAAGGAGGAGAACGTCAATCGCAGGATCGCAACAAGCCTGTTCACCCTAGGGGCCTTCCCGATCGAGTACACCTACTACGGCGATCTATACCGCGCCGAGTGGCGGGCCGAGGCTGTGGACATGGTCGGCTCGGCCTTTCTGGGCCTGACTCTCGAGTGCGCGCGCTGCCACGACCATAAGTCTGACCCGATCAGCCAGCGCGACTACTACCGCATGACAGCATTCTTCGCCGGTAGCGCTGAAGTGGAGATTCCACTCGTCAGCCTCTTCGACACCCAGTCCAGCACTCGCGGCTTCCCGTTGTTGGAACAGGCACGGATCCTGAAGCGCATGGCGAAGAGATCCAGCAAGGCATGGACCCCCGCCGAGCGCAAGACAATGATGGAACGGCTGGGAGAGGCCTATCTGAGGGCGCCAGAGCCGTATCCGTCGGCCAAGGTGCTCGGCTACGAGGGGCGGGTGCCCGAGACGTTCGTTCTGGCGCACGGCGATTTCCGGCGAAAGGGCGAGCGCGTCGAGCCCGGCTTTCCCTCGGTCCTCTCCGAGGGCCCGGATCTGCGAGAACCGAAGGCCGAGCGCTTCGTGCCGAGGAGGCGCGCGGCACTCGCCGAGTGGCTCACATCCGAGGAGAACCCCCTTCTGGGCCGGGTCATGGCCAACCGGATCTGGCAGCACCACTTCGGCCGAGGGATCGTGAGAACGCCCAGCGACTTCGGCAGCCAGGGAGAGCGGCCGACTCATCCCGGGCTTCTCGACTGGCTGGCCGTCGAGTTCGCCGAACAAGGCTGGAGCATCAAGCAGATGCACCGGCTCATCATGCAGTCCAGCACCTACCGGCTGGCGAGCGTCGCCTCGCCCCGGGGGATCGAAGTCGATCCCGACAACCGCCTGCTCAGCCACATCAACCGGAGACGGCTGGATGCGGACGCAATCCGCGACTCCCTCTTGGCCGTGTCGGGCGCCCTGAATCTCAAGATGGGCGGCGTGGGAGTGATCCCTCCCTTGTCCAAGGAGGAGATCCTGGCGGCGCGGATGCCGCATCTTTGGCCGGCGAACCCCGATCCGGAGGAATACAACCGCCGCAGCGTGTACCTTCAGATGAAGCGCTCTCTGACGGTGCCGATGCTGCAGATCTTCGACGCTCCGGACACTGCCCGCAGCTGTGCGCGGCGAGAGGCCTCGACGGTGGCGCCGCAAGCGCTCGCGATGATGAACAGCAGCTTCGTGCTCGACCAGGCTGACACGTTTGCCTCCCGGCTCCGCCGGGAAACCGACGGAGCGTCCGGCAGCTTGGTGGATGCCGCTTGGAGGATTGCGCTCGGACGCTTGCCGGACTCGGAGGAGCGGGCGACCGCGCTCGCGTTCCTTGACCGCAATCCCCTGCCCCGATTCTGCCTGATGCTGCTCAATCTCAACGAGTTCCTCTATGTGGACTGACGACTCCAGGCGCTCCTTCCTGCAGGGCTCCGGCCTGGGAATCGGCTGGCTGGCCGCGATGGACCTGTTCGGCCAGGACACTCCGGCGCCCGGGCCGCTCGCCCCTCGCGCGGCACCGCTGCCGGCCACGGCGAAGAGCGTGATCCACCTGTTCATGCAGGGCGGGCCGAGCCAGGTCGAGACCTTCGACCCGAAGCCGCTGCTGAACACCCTCGACGGGCAGCACCCGCCGCCGAGCTTCGGCAGCGAGGACTTTCAGAACGGAAAGTTCCGGGACCTGACCCTGATGGGCTCCAAGCGCGTCTTTCGACGCCACGGCCAATCAGGGCTGGAAGTCTCCGACCTCTTCCCGCACGTCGCGCAGCGGGCCGATGACATCGCCGTCATCCGCTCCAATTATCACGAGGGCTTCACGCATTCCCAGGCGCAGTTTCTGATCCACAACGGTTGGCCACGGATCGGCCGGCCGAGCCTTGGGTCATGGATCCTGTACGGTCTCGGAACCGAGAACCAGAACCTGCCCGGGTTTGTTGTGCTGCTCCAGGGCGGGGTCCGTTCCGGACCGGAAGTATACGGGGAAGGCTTCCTGCCAGCCATCTACCAAGGCACTTCCTTCCGGCCGGGGCCGGATCCGATCCTCTATCTGAACCCTCCTCAGGACCGGTCGCTCCCGCAGCAGCGAGACCTCCTGGACACGCTGCGGACCTTGAACACGCGACACCTGCGCAAGCGCAACTTCGATAGCGAACTCGCGGCTCGCCTCGAATCCTACGAACTGGCCTTCCGCATGCAGATGGCGGCCCCCGAGGCCACGGACATCTCGTCCGAGTCCGTGGCCACGAAGAAGCTCTACGGCCTGGACGACCCGGTCAGCGCCGATTTCGGGGGGCGCTGCCTGCTGGCTCGCAGGCTCGTTGAGCGCGGGGTCCGGTTCGTGCAGGTCTGGTCTGGCAACGGGCAGAACGCTATCGACTGGGACGGGCACACCGGATGTGACCAGAACCACTTGGATCGCGCTGCGGAGACAGACAAGGCCGTGGCGGGTCTGCTTGCTGACCTAAAGGCGCGCGGAATGCTGGAATCGACTCTCGTGATCTGGGGCGGAGAGTTCGGCCGCACCCCGACATCCGACGGAGGCAGGGGACGCAGCGAAGGACGGGACCACAACCCGTACGGATTCACGCTCTGGATGGCGGGCGGGGGCGTTCGCGGAGGAAAGGTCATAGGCTCAACAGACAAGCTGGGCCTTCGCGCTGCGGAGGATCCGGTGCACCTCAACGACCTGCATGCGTCCATCCTCTCCTTGCTGGGCCTGGATCACTCGCAGCTCACCTACCGGCACACCGGCCGTGACTTCCGTCTCACCGACGTGGGTGGCAGCACCGGGCTTGCCGATCGGCTCCGTCAGGCCTGAGACCCCAGCCGTCGCACCGCAGCCCGCTTTCGAGACCCGCCCAGGCGCCTACCCGAACGCCTGCGCCCCGATCGCCCCGACCATGCCCTCCAGATACTCTGGATCGCCCACCCTGTCGAGTTCCGCCCTCGCCAGCTCCGCGCGTCCCTCGATGTCGAGCCTCGCGCGGATCTCACCGGTCGGATCCCCTTCGGAAACCGACTGAATGTGGCCGATGATCCGCTCGCATCGGCGGATCGCACGCTCCTGTGCCGCCTCGAGGCGCTGGCGGTACCAAGGACTTGCCAGAACTGCCTCGCGCGTGAACATGGCCCGGAATTCCGGGTCGCCGACCTTCATGCCGTCGCAGTCCCCGAAGGCCATGATCGACAGCAAGGCCTTCACCGGAGGGCAGACTGCTTCGACGGAACCGTCCTCGAAATACAGTCGTGCCGTCGCGGAGTGCGCTTCGGTGATGTAGCGGATTCCGTCTGCGAACGCTGGCGGATCCTGGAGCTCGGGCCGCAGGATGGCTTCGTCGAAGACCTTCGTGGGATTGTCGAACACCCGCGCTACGAACCTGCGGACGAACGCGGCATTAATGCGGTAGCCGAGCCGGCTGGCCAGCACCGGGCCATCCCCATCCTCATAATCCTCGACCCTGTCGAGAAGCCCCTCCCCGATGAGCCATTCCGGCTCGCGCTCCTCCGGCGTCATCCGGCACCAGATCTCCGGGACGAGCAGGCTGATGTCATGCATCATCTTCACGTCGGGGCCGATGTAGCCGGCCGCCGTCGAGAACCCGCCCAGACCCGTGACGGCGTAAGAGACGAACGCTGCATTCAGGTCCGCCGCCGGCCGCAAGGCGTTGAACGGCCCCTTGGTCAGCGCTCCCTCGCTGCCGAAACCGGTAGTCGAAGGGCTCTTCCCCGTCAGGGAGGCGATGAAGTCCATGAACAGTTCCGGGAGCTCCTGGTAGTGAATCGGGTTGTATACCGCAAGGCCCCGGACCCCAGCAGCGCGATCGGGCGGATTGTTCCGGCGCCCTACGAGAACCGAGGACACCGGAAGGTGGATGGGGTCCCCGGATGGGATTCCGCGGGACAGCCGCACGCCCATTTCCGCTGCATGGCGCTCGACCGGCTCCTCGATGTCGGGCCGGTTCTGGAGGTAGCGGGGGTTCTTCGTCGGCACTGCGTTCACGAGGCGCGGATTGGCCGAGCACACCGCGAAGCCGTCTCCGGACTCGGCCACGTCCAGCAGGAACCGGCGCATGGGCTCGGTGAAGCGCTCGAACTGGGTGACCCGCTCGGTCATCTCCCGCACCTGGTCGGCCCTCAGCGGCTCGAAGTTCGAAAGGAACACCCCTCCTTGCGCGAGGTCGGCCTCGGTCCGCTTGTCGAGGCCGCGGAAGATGGCGTCGTCGGGCCGCTGGAACAGTCGGAACTCGCAGTTCTCGGCAAACTTCACGCTCTGCCCAGCCCCGCGCGGCAGGCCGGTCAGGTGGCGGGACGGGACCACGATGGACGCGCTGATGTCGTCCTCGGTCTGTACCTTCTGGGCCGAAAGGAAGTCCTGGCGGCACTTGAATGTCCGCCATGCCGTCTTGCCGAGGAGCCCCACCCGCAGGTAGGTGCCCACCAGCTTGCGGTCGTCGTGTTTCAATTCGTGGCCGGGAGATCCGTTGAAGATGTCGACGCCGAAGTGCTCGCGCCAGTTCGGGCCCCAGTCCGGCTCGTAGAAGAGCTTGATGATCAGCACGATGGAGTACACGTGGTTGGGTATCCGCTCGAGCCAGTTGTTGAACTCGTCCGTGTAACCGCTCGACGGCGTAAGGAGCTTGATCACGCTTCCCAGTGACCTAGCTGGACTCAGGATCGGCCGGCTGGCCCGGTCCTCGTAGATCCTTCGGATCGGCGAGTCGCGAGGCCAGCGGTTGGAATAGTCCCTTTCGAAGATCTCGTGCGCAGCGTCGAGGTCCCGCTCCAAATCGGCCACGTAAACCGGTCCGTACAGCATGTAGTCCCTGATCGGCTTGCTGATCTCGCTCTTCCCACCACCGCTGACGGTGCACGGCTTGTGGCAGAACACTCCCTCGGGACGAGTGCCGCGGAGTCGCCAGGTGGGCGCGGCCGGATGCTTCTCCATCCGGATGCGGTATCCGGACGGCGCCATGTAGATCCTTTCGGGCATCAAGGCAATGGACTGGCACGCGCCATGGCTGTTCCAGCGGATTTCCTGGGTCCCTAGGTCAACCGTGGAGTCTTCCGGGATATAGAGCAGACTCGGATACTTTCGGTCCTTGCCATACCCTTCCGGCATCAGGTGGATGGTCTCCGAGTGCTGTCTGGCTGCCTCGGCCAGCGTCAGGTCGTTGTACTTTCCGGAGTTGACGTGAAACACGCGCCCCAAGTTGTAGCTAGGGAAGGCGATGGCGCCGCCAGCGTGCTCTTCCTCGACATTCCCCAGCAGATTGGCCGCGTAGCCAAGCTGCGTCTTGACCTCCTTCTTGCAATAGCCGAAGTAGTTGTCGGCAATCAGCGTGACGATGACACCCTCGTCCGTGCGACAGGTCAACTTGAACGGGTATCCCTCGTTGTAGAGCTCGTCCTCCTCCTGCCAGCACATCCCGTCGCGTCGCTGGCGCTCAGTGGCGTTGTCGAAATGCGGCAGGCCGACGGACCTCTTGCTGACCCGCTCCAGATGCGGAGCCAGGATCACTGCTCCTGTGTGTCCGCTCCAGCCCTCGACATCGAGACCGGCGTCGTTCTCCGGAAGATACGGGTCGCCAGCGTTCCCGAAGATCGACTCGACGAAGTCGAGGTTGCTGACAAACCCGCCAGGGGCGAAGAACCGCGTTTCCATCCTCAGAGCCGGTGAGTAACCCGGTACTGCAGGCGAAACGAGCGGGCGCAACAGGAGCGAGACAAAGCACTTCGCTGCCGGGTCGAAGGGGAGCCGAAGAGCCTCCTCCGGGGGGCTGATGGCGATCCGAAGCAGTTCCGCGAACGTTCTCTTGGGAACGGCCTTCTTGTCGGCCGGAATCGGCAGGCCACCCTCGGCCACATGAAACGTCCCCTTGGTCGTGCGACGGTCGTGGCGGGGGTTGTGGAGCACCCCGTTCGCGACGCGGTATGAGCTCACGTACTCGGAAACGAACTCTTCTCCGTCGGCGGGCAGAGAGAGTTCGCGGGCCATCCCATGGTGGTCCAGGACCAAGGTCTTACCCGGAAGCCAGTGCGAGACTGTCAGTCCAAGATCCCGGAGGTGGCCGGTGAGGAAACTCTCGATTCGCTGGTCGGCCCCGCAGCGATGATCGATCAGGAGCCGGGCCTGCTCCCGGTAGTGAGCGAGCAGTCCCTGCGCCAAGTCGACCGACGCTCCGCCCGCAGACGCCAAGCCACTCGCCGCTAGCCGCAGACGCACGTACTGCCTCGTGTTCTGGCGGTCGAGGTCGCGGCTGGCTGCGTCCTGCCCCGGCTCGTATCCGTACTCTCGCTTCCAGTCCATGCGCTCCTCCAGGATCAACGACTCCGACCTAGCCCACCGAAATAGATCGCGGCTACCGCGCACGCAGCCCCGGCTCCAGGAAGACCGAGGGCCCGCTCAGCCCGGCCGGGCCGCGGGAATCGCTGCTGGGCGATCGCTTGCCTTGCCCGCGGCAAGTGCCCTCAACGTGGGGGGCAGCGGACAAGCCCCCGATCTGCACCGCTCTCGGCCGTCGCGCCAAGTCGAGCGGCCCGAGCATCGGTGTGCGCGGTAGGCTCACCCTCTATCGTATGCGCTAAGGCACCCGCGGAGCCCAGAGCGGACGACGGGCGTCACTAGCGATGCTGCCGGTGGAACCCTCTCGCCTTCAGAACGCATCCGGTAAAGAAGCTGGTCCACCCTTGCGTACAGCAAGTTCCTGTCAGTAAACAGCCCCCTTTCGGTACTGAGGCACCTCCACTTCGAACTCGCCCGAGTCCGTCAGCATCGTCCTGCCTCCAACACCGGTGCGGCTGTTGCCGCTGCCGCTGCTGCCGACCGCCTCATTTGGTCTGTAGCCCAAGTAGTGCGTGATCTCCGCCTACAGCGCCCGCTCCACCACCGCCTTCTGCAGAGCAGCCAGCAGCCCGTCCTTGCCCAGATTATCCTCCGGCTTCCCCTAGCCCTCCAGCAACTGATCGATCACTCCGTTGGGCATCTGTCCCATGGGGAATCCTCCTTGCCGCCAATTGGAACATTTCCCCACTTACACCGTCTATCGGACACGCTTCACACGCCCAGGCCGAATTCCGCCTTCCCGCAACCAGCCCCACACCTCTTGGTCACCCTCAAGTATCTCGTCCACGACCGAGACGATCAGGCCCACCCGCCCGTCGTACGCGTGCCAACGGAAACGCAGTTTGTCGGTCCTCGCGCGCGCCAACAGCGGTTGCGCTCCGTAATCGACTCCGACCGCCGTCACCGGCGCCGCCCCGACCGGGCCGCCTCAGTTGCGAGGTCAATGACCAGCCCGCTCACACCACCCTCGGTGCCAACCTGCCGAATCTCGACTACGTGCGAATCCTCTACATCGCGGCCTATGACATTTCTGCTGCCCGGTGCACTCTCGAACACCACCCGAATTCCCAAATGCCACAACGCAACAACCGCGACGCAAGCCTCCGGAAACACAACCGCGCCTAGGCCACCGACACCACTCCGAAGCTACCCCTCATCCCCAAATTCTGCCCTCCCGACACCCTGCGCACGGATCCGTAGCCGAATCCTGGCTCGGCAGCCCAAAATCAGACTGAGATTAATATGATCGCATTGCCAACACCCTAGTCATCGATCAATCATCTGGTTGCGATAGACCACTGGGCTGAATTACCATGAGATTCATGCGTCTTCGTCCACGCCTACTATCCTCGGGACTCGTCGTCGCTCTGATGCCTCTGGCGATAGCCGCACCGGATTCAGTGCTCCAGCTCGGTTCAATCAATTCACTTCGCGCTAATTTCAGGCATCCATCTGCGAAGATCAGCTCAATGATGCCTGCCAACTTGAGCCGGCGGGTATCCATTGGCTCGACAGCGTCTGCGCTCAGCGCGCTACACTGGGCGGCGGGTGACGGTGATCTGCAAGAGGTAACCCGACTACTTGCTGCAGGAACTGCAGTAGATGAGCCACACGGGATAGACGGTTCCACTGCATTACATTGGGCAGCGCGGTCCGGAAGTGGATCAGTTGTGAATGCATTATTGAGCGCCGGTGCAAAAATTGAGGCTCTCACAAACGGTCAGATTACGCCACTTTGGTTTGCCCTAGTTTGGCCACAGAGCGATACAAATGCAGTACAAGCGTTGCTTTATAATGGTGCCAATGTTGAGTTCAGGCCTGACGATCACTCTCCAACTCCAATCGGATTGGCTGCAGTGATGATTCATGACGATGCGTGGAAATATATCACCCTCCTTCGATCCTTCGGCGCAAATGTTGACGCGATACAAGATCAAGAAAACCAGCAGACGGCCCTCCATCAAGCTATGATCGCCCTTCCAGATGACCGTGCAATGTGGGTTGTCGCTTCCCTTGTAGCGTCTAATGATAATTCCGAACCTGCCAATACAGAAGCCCAGGATGTTCTAGGCCATACCGCTTTGCATTATGCCGCATTTCACAACAAACAATTGTCCGTACAGGCTCTCTTGGATAGTGGCGCAATGCCGAATCCCGTTAGCAGTATTGGAGCGACGCCATTGCACATTGCAGCGGGATTTGGGTCAGTCCGGACGGTGCTTATTCTGTTAGCAAGTGGCGCAGACGTGAATTCTAGGGATGAAGACGGCGATACTCCGTTAACCTGGGCTAACGCTCTTGGGCAATCAGATATCGAGGCCGTACTTCGTAGCGCTGGTGGAATTTGGTAGCTGTGAATACTCGCGTCCTGCTTAGCAGCAGACGGCAATTGCAAGCTCTGATTGAACACGTCTAATTGGCTTGTTTCGAAGCTAGAGCGTACCGGTGCAGAGTGTCCGCATGAGCTGCGAGTTCTCCATTACGGTGGACGCCTGCGAAGGATCGTCTTCGCACGCATCGCTGCCAAGCACTATTCGGGATGCTGGCGATGCAGGCCTCGGGCCTTCAGGCGAATCCGATAGAGGCTTCGGTCCACTGTCACGTACAGCACGTTGCTCTCACCGCCCAAGCCGAATTCAACGTTGCTGGGCAGGCCGGAGGGCGTTGCGGGCGGCCTCTCCAAGCCTTGGACCTCCTTGTCCGACAGCGGGGACTCCTCCGATTCCACGCCAGGCGATGTTGGTAGGAAGGCTATCTCGCCGCCTTCCGGATCCAGCACGAGCACACCGGGCCGTGAGGGCTCCCTGACGGTCAGGTAGAGATTCCCGTTCTCGTCGACCGTCATCCCGTCGCACCCGAACTTCGGCCCGAAATCATGGAAGAGCCTCCGCTCGCCGGACACCGATCCACTGTCATCGAGCGGAAACGCATAGATGCGCATCGGCCCGCGGTTTCCCGGCTCCGTCCCCGGCATGCCGTCGCTTCCGTTGTTCGTATCGGCGACATAGAGGGTCGTTCCATCGGGGCTGAGAGCTATGCCGTTCGGCTTGGTGACTTCGCGGGTGACCTCGACCGCCTCCCCGCCCGGAGTCACGCGGTACACGGCGCGGTGGTCAAGCTCTCTCGGCTCATGCCCCGTATAGCGCGGATCCGTGAAATACAGATTCCCTTCGCGATCGACACAGATGTCATTGGGCGAGTTGAACTTCTTGCCCTTATAGCTGTCCACCACCAAGGTTCGCTCCTTCGTCTCGACATCCCACCGCGAAATCCGCCGGCCGCCATAGTCGGCACCCTCGGCGGCGTACAGGAAGCCGTCGGGACCGAAGATCAGGCCGTTGGACTTATGACTGTTGTCGGCGAAGGTCTCGACACTACTCGAACCCGGCACAAAGCGATGGATTCGCCCCCGGTTCTCGCCGCGCAGGATGTCCGAGAAGTAGATCGAGCCGTCGGGGGCGACAGCAGGCCCCTCGGTGAGGCCGCCCGCGTCGGTCTCCGGACGGGTGTAGAGAACCTCGAACCTGGCACCGGGCTCCACGATACTTTCGCCGGTCGGAGCCGGCAGCGAATCGAGAACCTGGCCCGCGAGGCCCGGCAGCAGGATTGCAAGGGTCAATGCTGTCAGAGGCCTCATGGCTTCACCTCGCGTAGAACTTGTAGACCGTCTCGGTCGAGTAAGTCTCTCCAGGACGCAGAAGTGTCGATGGGAAATCGGGCTGGTTTGGCGAATCGGGGAAATGCTGGGTCTCGAGGCAGAAGCCGCTCCGGTGCTGGTAGGAGACCCCGCCCTTGCCGGTCAGCTGGCCATCGAGGAAATTCCCGCTGTAGAACTGGATACCGGGCTCCTCCGTTAGCACGTCCATCGTGCGGCCCGTCGACGGGTCGTGCACCGTCGCGGCGAGAGCGAGGTCTTCCGACTCACGATTCAGCACGTAGTTGTGGTCGTAGCCGGAACCATAGCCGAGTTGCTCGTGCTCGTCCCCGATCCTGGCTCCGATTGCGGTCGCGACGCGGAAGTCCAGCGGCGTGCCCTCGAGGGGTGCGACCTCGCCCGTCGGGATCAAGGTCTCGTTGACGGGCGTGTAGCCATCCGCGTTGATCATCAACTCGTGGCCGAGAATCGAGCTCGCACCACCGTCCGCTAGGTTGAAGTACGAGTGGTTGGTGAGATTGACGACCGTAGGCTTGTCGGTGCGGGCCTCGTACTCGATCCGCAACTCGTTCTCGTCGGACCATGTGTACGTGACCTTGGCTTCGAGCGCGCCCGGATACCCCTCTTCCCCGTCAGCGCTGACATAGGTCAGCTCGACGCCATCCCCGGATGGAAGCGGCCTCCCGCTCCAGATGACCTTGTCGAAGCCCTTGACTCCACCGTGCAGCGAATTGGGGCCGTTGTTCACAGGGAGCTCATAAGCAGTGCCGTCGATTTCGAACCGGCCCGAAGCGATGCGATTCGCGTACCGGCCCGTGATGGCACCGAAGTACGGGTTATTCTCGATGTACGATTCGAGGTTGTCGAATCCAAGCACCACATCGCCGGGGGTGCCCTCGCGGTCCGGCACCATCACGCTAGCGACGATTCCGCCGTATTCGATGATTCTGACTTCGGCCCCCGAGCTATTGGTCAGGGTGAACTCGCTGACGGTCTTTCCGCCAACGGTTCCGAATTCCGCCGTCGCGAGAGCGCGCTGGCTTGGGGCCTCTGTCTCGGCGGGCCCGCAGGACAATGCGAGCAGCGTGAACGCAAGGACGGTAGCGGAACGCGTCCGCAGGGATTCAGGTCGCATCAGGGTGGTCTCCTGCCCATCAGTGTAGTCCGGGACGCGATACGGAGCGTCAGACGCCAATGATCCTAGTCACTGGTGCCAGCGGCTTCGTCGGCAACCATGTCGCCCGCTACCTGCAGACCCGGCGCGAGCGCATTCGCGTGCTGGTGCGCTCGTCCAGCAACCGTAAGTCATTGAAGGAGTTGAACGCTGAAGTTTGCGTAGGCGACCTCGAGGATCCGGACTCGCTCCGCGCGGCAGTCCGCGGATGCCGGGCGGTTTTTCATGTCGCGGCCCAGTACCAGCTATGGACTAGGCGGCCGGAAGCCATGTACCGCTCGAATGTCGAAGGAACTCGCAACATCCTGAGAGCGGCGCGGGACGCACGCGTGGAGCGGTTTGTCCACACGAGTTCCGTCGGCACTATCGCCCCGCAGCGTGGCGGGGTCCCGGTCACAGAGAATTCGCCATCGAGCCTTTCCGAGATGGTCGGGCATTACAAGCGCTCCAAGTTCCTCGCCGAGCGGCTGGCCGAGAGGTTCGCCTCCCAAGGCATGCCGGTCGTCATCGTGAATCCGACGGCTCCTGTCGGGGAGAGGGACTTCAGGCCTACGCCTACCGGGCGAATCGTGGTGGACTTCCTCGAAGGACGCATGCCGGCCTACGTCGATACGGGCCTGAACCTCGTCGACGTCCGCGATGTCGCGCGGGGACACTGGCTGGCCCTGGAGCACGGCAAGCCGGGGGAGAGGTACCTGCTGGGCTCGCAGAACCTCAGCCTCCGCCAGATCCTGGAACTGCTGGCCTCGGTCAGCGGCCGCCCGGCACCGCGGGTTCGCATCCCGTACATGGTCGGATGGATCGCTGGTGCAGTAAGCACAGCACTTGCCAACGTATCCGGCCGGGAACCTCGAATCCCGCTTGATGGCGTCCGAATGGCTCGCAAGGCCATGTATGCGCATTGCGGCAAGGCAGAGCGCGAACTCGGGTACCGACCCTCGCCGGTGCAAGAGGCACTCCAGCGAGCCGTGCAGTGGTACGAGTCGAACGTGCAGCGAGGCGATATCCGGGACTGAGGACTCCCCTGCAGGCCTGCTACTGGACGCGATTGCGCGGAACGTAGGCTCCGTCCTCGAAGCGTTCGAATACCTGGGAAACCGCAGGGTGGCGGATCGGCTCGCCCGACTCGTCCCGCTCGAGGTGTCTCTCGGCTACGTAGGTGACGTGGTTCCCTCCATGGACGAGCACTCGGTACCAGGGCCTATCCTTGGGGGGCCGGGACCGCGCGACCTGCTCGTACCACTCCTCGGTACCCGAAAACACGGGATCCACGTCGTAGACCACTCCCCGATAGTGGAAGCGCAGGTGGTGTACCAGCTGGCCGATGCCGAACCGCGCCTGCCGGCTCTGACCTTGCATGCGATCAGGCCTCGGGGACGGGGCCCTGAACGACGCGCGCCATCACGCCCTCCAGCGCTCGGTTGAACGGCCCGGGATCCTCGATCTCAGCGCCTTCCGCAAGCATGGCGTAGCCGTACAGAAGCTGCGAGAAGTCCCGCAGGACGGGATCGGTCTTGTCCTTGTCGAAGCGCTCGCGCAGGCCCTTGACAACATCGTGCGACCCGTTGATCTCGAGGATGCGCTTCTGCTTCGGGGCGTTCGGCCCGGCCATCCGCATCATCCTTTCCATTTGGGGGGTCATGTCGTGCTCGTCCACGGTCAGGCAGGCGGGTGACTCGGTCAAGCGGCTCGAGAGCCTAACGCGCTTCACGCTGTCCTCGAGATGCTTGCCGATCAGGTCGAAGAGATCCCGGAAGTGCTGCTCCTGCTGCTTGCGGTCGGACCCGCCCTCGGAGTCGCCTTCATCTAGGTCAACCTCGCCCCGCGCGACTGACTTCAGCTTCTTCCCGTCGAACTCCGGGAGGTTGTCGACGACGAACTCATCGACGGGATCGGTCAGGAACAGGACCTCGTAGTCCTTCTTGCGGAAGGCCTCGATCAGCGGCGAGCTCTCCACCAGCGCCCGCGATTCGCCGGTGATGTAGTAGATCTCGCTCTGGCCGTCCTTCATCCGCGAAACGTAGTCGGCGAGGCTCGAGAGTGTCTCCGGGTCATTGGATGACTCCAGCAGCAGCAGCGGAACGATCCGGTCCTTGTGGTCGTGGCCGGTGCCGACGCCTTCCTTGAGGATGGGCCCGAAGCGCTTCCAGAACTCAAGGTACTTTTCCTCGTCGTCCTTCTTCATGTCAGCCAGCTTGTCGAGGATCTTCCTGCTCAGGAACTTCTGGATTCGCGCGAGGTGCCGGTTCTCCTGGAGCGTCTGCCGGGAGATGTTGAGCGGAAGGTCGGACGAGTCCACCACCCCTCGCACGAATCGCAGGAATCGGGGCAGCACCGCTTCGCAGCGCTCCATGATCATCACCCGCCTGGCGTACAGCTGCAATCCGTACTCGTAGCCCCACTGGTCCACGCCGTAGGGTCTCTCCGAGGGCACGAACAGGACGGACTCGTACTCCGAAATCCCTTCCGCCTTGGCCCGCATGTGCAGCATCGGATCGTTCCAGTCCGACGCGATGTGCTTGTAGAACTCGCTGTACTCCTCGTCCTTGACCTCGGACTCCGGCCGTGTCCAGATCGGCTGCATGGAGTTGAGGGTCTTGTCCTCGAACGTGACTGTCGTCTCGCCGTCGGGCTTGACGATCCCCTTCTCGTCGGTCTCGCGCTGCTCGCGACGCACCTTGTGCCGGATCGGATACGCGATGAAGTTGGAGTACCGCCGGATGATCCTGGCGAGCACCCATTCGTCCGTGTAGTCTTCGATGCCGCCGTCGGCATCGACCGGCTTCAGGTGCAGCGTGACGCTGGTGCCCTGCTTCCGGCGGGACCCGTCCGACACCGTGTACTCGCCGTCGGCGCTCGATGTCCAGAGCGTGGACGCCTCCTCGCCCGCCTTGCGGGTCTCCAGCGTCACGGAATCGGCCACCATGAATGCCGAGTAGAAGCCGACGCCGAACCGCCCGATGAGTTCGGGCGTCGAGCTCGAGGTGTCACCCTTGGCGACCTGCTTGAGCATTTCCTGCGTGCCGGATCGCGCGATCGACCCGATGTTGTCGATGACCTCCTGGCGGGACATTCCGATGCCGTTGTCGTGAATCGTGAGAGTCCGCTTGTCCGCGTCGGGTTCGAGCCGGATCTCGAGTTCCTCGCCCTCCGGGAGGAGGTCCGGGGAAGTCAGCGCGCTGAACCGGATCTTGTCCAGGGCATCGGACGCATTGGAAATCAGCTCGCGCAGCGCAATCTCCTTGTCGGTGTACAAGGAGTGAATCATTATGTCCAGCAGCTGCTTTGTTTCTGCTTCGAACTTTCGTGTTTCAGCTGAGGTTGCCATGTCCGGGTGGAAGACTCCTGCCAGTCGGGAGAGATCTGTGGCGCAGCGGATGCAAGCGCCCCTCAGTTCCCAATTTACGGGCGTTGGCCGGAAGCCGTCAAGCGGTCGGCCATGGCTGCCGAAACGGCCTCCGGGCGTCAGCCTCGAAACGGCGCAGCGTGCAAGCGTTGACCCGTGGCAGACCGGACTGATAGCTTGGAAGTCTTCCCCTGATCGAAGGCGAGGTACCGATTCCATGAGCAGACAGACGACCCTGAAGGGCAATCCCCTGAACCTGTGCGGGGAGGAGTTGCTCCCGGGCGACGCCGCGCCCGCCTTCACCCTGACCGGCGAGGGCCTGAGCGAGGTTTCGCTGGGCGACACAAGCGGCGTGCGCATCTTCAACGTCGTGCCCTCTCTCGACACCCCGGTTTGCGACGCCCAGATCAAGCGCTTCAACGAGGAGGCTGCGGGACTCGACGGGGTCTCCGTCTATTGCGTTAGCTGCGACCTGCCGTTCGCGCAAGGGCGTTGGTGCTCCGCCGCAGGAGTTGACAAGGTGACGACGCTCTCCGACTACAAGGACGGGAACTTCGGCGAGGCATGGGGGACGATGATCGACGACCTGCGGATCCAGTCCCGGGCGGTGTTCGTGGTGAACGCTCACAACACCATCGTCCATGCCGAGTACGTGCCGGAAGTCGCCGAGCATCCGAATTACGACGCGGCGCTTTCAGCTGCGCGCGGGGCCCTGTAGCCGGTCGCTGCTTCGCGCCAGGGCGCTGCTCCGCCACCGCGCTGGCCCGGTACGGGCCCTGGGGACGTTCGCCCGCAAGGGCCGGTTCGAGGGACCTAATCGGTTGCCGTCTCGGACCGGAGGTTCTCCGCGAAGAACCGGTACCAATTGGCGCTGAAGATGCCTTCGATGGCCTCGTCCGGGTAGCCCCGGCCGGCAAGGATGTCCTCCAGCCGATGGAGGTCGAAGATGCTCTGGAGGTCGAGCGGGGTCTGCTCGGTTCCGAAACCGCCGTCCAGATCGCTGCCGATCCCCACATGGCGGGAGGAACCGAGAGTTTCGCAGATGTGGTCAATGTGATTCGCGACATCTTCGAGTGTGGCGCGAGGCCGCGAGGGCTCCCCCCGGACATACCCGGGCACGAGCATCCACTCGTCCAGCACGACTCCGATCACTCCACTTCTCTCGGCCACCCATCGGAGCTGTTCATCGGTGATCTGCCGGTCGTGCGGCACGAGCGCCCGGCAGTTCCCGTGACTGATGAACACAGGACCCTCGTACTGTTCCAGAATCTGCTCGATCGCAGTGTCGGCAGTGTGGACGAGGTCGACTAGGATGCCGAGGCGCTCGAATTCGCGGACCAGTTCCCTGCCCTTCGGCGTGAGGGTGCCGTCGCCTCCCGTCCCCATCGCGTAAGCGCTCGGCCCGTAGTGGGCCAGGCACGCAGTCCGCAGCCCCTGGTCGTACCACCAGGCGGCCTGGCCCGGCTCGATGATCGGGTCGCATCCCTCCATGCTCAGGATCCCGCCCAACGGGGCGTCCCCGTCCGACCAGATTCGCTGAAGGTCTTCCCGGTTCCGGATGAGGCGCAAGTGCCCCTGTTCCTCCAGCACGCGGTAGTACGCCAGCTGTCCTTGCGCCATGGCGCAGGCGATGGCCTGGTTGGCGTAATCGAGGTCCTCGCGAAGGATGATCTCGCCGCGGCGCCGGTTTCCGAGTTCACCCACGTTGCCGTCCATTTCCGGCAACTCAGCGGGAAAGGCCCTGCATAGCAGCGTTGGAAGGCAGATGCGCACGCTTGCCCTGCGCATCTCGGGAAGGCTGACAGTGCACCTAGCGCGCTGCGCGCCGCTCATCCCGGCCTCCCGCCGTCGCATTTCACCGAGTTCGAGGAGCTGGTCGCGGTCGAAGGAGAGGGCGTTCCAGGCGATGTCGAGGTGGGCGTCGATGATGGGTCTCATTAATGGCTCACATGAGTGTAGGCAGCGAACGCCACCAATCGAGCAGGGCCGACCGGAGACGCGCCGCGATCTCGGGGTACCGGGACGCAACGTTCGATTGCTCGCCGAAACCGTCCCGGAAGTCGTACAGCTGCGCACGGCTGCCATCCGCGTCCATGAGAAACTTCCAGTTCCCGTCACGGACCGCGAGGGACGGACTCCGATCGATCTCAAGCCCGGGCTGCAGGTAGGTCGAGTCCCTGCCGTACTCCCAGAAGAGCGGACGGTCACGGATGGGCTCTTCGCCGCGAAACGCGGCGCTCATGTCGATGCCGTCAAACGCGCCATCCGGCAGTTCGAGCCCTGCCAGCTTGCAGAACGTGGGAAAGAAGTCGACTCCGCCAACCACCGTTGCCGAATTAACCTTGCCCGGCGGCACGGTCCCCTTCCACCGCACAATGAGCGGCTCGCGGATCCCGCCTTCGTACAGGCTCCACTTGCGGCCGCGCAGGCCATTCGTTCTGCCGGGCGGTTCGTACCCCTCGTCGTAGTACCGTTTCCAGGCCGTCGGGCCGTTGTCGCTAGCGAGCACGAGGAGCGTCCTCTCGCCAAGCCCCAGCGAGTCGACCTCGCGGAACAGGCGGCCCAGCTGGCGATCCATCTCGTCTATGACAGCGAAGTACTGCTGCCTGTATGGGTTAGACGAGAACCGCTCGAATCTCTCCAGAAGTCCCGGCTTGGGAGAAAAGCGGTCATGCACATCGTTCAGCCAGACATGCATGTAAACGGGATCATCGCGATGGCGCCGGAGAAAATCAATCGCGCGATCCACGTAAATCTCGGTCATCCTGTGCTTGGGGACATCCCGGATCACACCCCGGCCAAGCCCCCTGCTCTGCTCGGAGAGGCCCCCGGGCGGCAGGATCCGGTCACCCAGCCCCTCGAACGAAACGAGCGACTCGTCGAAACCGTATGCCTGGGGCAGAGGGGCGTCGTGCACATCCCGGCCGCCGCCCATGTGCCACTTCCCGAAGTGCGCGGTGGCGTAGCCGGCCTGCTGGAATGTCCGGGCCACGACTGGAACGGACGGATCCAGGAAATCCCGCATTCCGCGCTCCCGGTTGCGCTTGCGGGAGTTCAAGAAGGAGTGGATGAGGTGCCGGGACGGAAACTGCCCGGTGGTGATGGCAACCCGCGACGGCGAGCAGATCGGCGACGCGACGTAGAACTGCTCGAAGCGAATGCCCTCTTCGGCGAGTCGATCGATATTCTCCGTGCTGATGTCGGGATTGCCGTAGCAGCTGAGGTCGCCGTAGCCCATGTCGTCTATGAAGACGAAGACGACGTTGGTCCTTGTCTGGGCCGTCAGGGCACAAGCCACGAAAAGCGCGAAAGCGATCCGGAAGACCATCTGGGACGTTGGGGTCCGAAGCCCGGCGAGCATCGAATGCCCTCGCATGATACCCCGGAAGGATGCCCTGCATTCCGCGTAGGCGGTGCCTGACGGTTCTGTGAGGTTTCGGCTGCTGCCTGATCCTCCCAGAATCTCGCGAAGCGACGAGCGTGTCGGGCGCAGCGCAGCGCAGTGATCGCGTCAGGGTCGGCTTTGATCGGCGCTTCGAGCGACCTTCGATCACGTCGCAGTACGCCAGCTTCGATCATTCCGGAAGCAACAAAGAGATCCTGCCATCGAATTTGGCATGGAGCGTGCCGTGCGGATGGCCCTAGGGGTAGGGGGCTTCGGCGCACACGCTCTCGACCGGTGCGGACGTGTCCGTATCGAGCCCTCGCAGGGCCGGAATCACGCTTGGACTCCCAGCCCCTATTTGCCTCTGATATAGAACCTCGCCCTGTGACTTGCGGGGTGCTAGAACATATGTCAATGGGCCAACCTCGGACCCAGCGCGAAGTAGCCCGCGATCTCCTCGAGGACCGTGGGATTCTTCGGCTCGCGGAACTTCGGGATTGCGGTGTGACCGCAGCAACGGTCAGCCGCATGGAGAGGAATGGCGAGTTGATCCGCCTGGGGCGCGGTCTCTACCAGCTCTCCGATGCAGAGCTCGACGCAAGCCATAGCCTGGCTGAAGCGGCCAAGCGCTTCCCCAAGGGTGTGATCTGCCTCGTTTCGGCGCTCGCCTTCCATGGCCTCACCGACCAGCTTCCGAATAAGGTCTGGGTGGCGATCGGCAGAAACGCCTGGACGCCGAAGCGAAGCGACATCCCGATCCGGGTCCTGCGCTTCTCGAACACCCTGCTTGCCGAGAGCGTCGAAACGCACGTGATTGAACGTGTGTCGGTCAAGGTGTTCGGCGTGGCGAAGACCGTTGCTGACTGTTTCCGGCATCGTGGCAAGATCGGCCTATCGGTCGCCATTGAAGGCCTGCAGGAAGCCCTGCGCCAACGCAAGGCGACACCAGCCGAGATCGCGAGGGCGGCAAGTGCAGGCGGGGTCCGCACCGTGATCCGCCCTTATCTCGAGGCGCTGACGGCCAATGGCTAGAGCAATCAAGGATCTCGCCCAATCGTTTCGGACGCTCTGCCGGAACCCGGGATTCCTCGCGGTAGCGACGCTGACGCTGGCCTTGGGTCTCGGACCTACAACTGCAGTGTTCAGCCTATTCGAAGCCCTCATGCTCCGAACACTTCCGGTCGAGCGTCCGGGCGAGCTGGCTCTGCTCGGGCCAGGATCCATCGGCATCTTCAGCAGGAGCGACCTTCCGCAGGCCGAGGTCTTCTCGTACTCCCAGTACACGGCGCTGGCCGAAGACAGCAACGGAGTGCTGGCTGCGGTTGCCGCCGTCCCCACCTTTCAGAGCCGAGTCTATTGGGGGCGAGATACCGGCCCCGGAGACGTTTCATCAAGGGCTTCCTGCTTTCTCGTTACGGGATCGTACTTTCCGCTGCTCGGCGTGCGACCGTTTCGCGGGCGCCTGCTAGAGCCAGATGACGACGGGGCGCCAGGCGCGAGTCCAGTGGCTGTGTTAAGTCACGCGTTCTGGGCAACGCGGCTTGGAGGGGATCCGGGAACTGTCGGCTCTTCGATCAGCATCCAAGGCATTCCATTCACGATCGTCGGAATCGCCGAACCGTCGTTCCGCGGCCACACCGTGGAGATTCCGGTCGACCTGTGGGTTCCGATGGCGATGCAGGAGCAGGTCACTCTGAGCCCGTCTCGACTAGTGCGAACTGTCCCGGCAGAAACCTACTGGCTCAATATCCTGGCGCGCCTGGAGCCCGGAGTCTCGCTTCCGCAGGCCGAAACAGCCGTCAACGCCCGGCTTCAGGAGATCTTCCTGGACCACGCAGGGGACGGGGTCAGCCCCCGGCGCCGGGAGGAGCTGGCGCGTATCCAGGTCCCCCTCACTCTCGCGGGCAGAGGCCTGTCCCGCTGGCGTAAGTCCGCTGGCAGGCCTCTGGCTCTTCTCTGGGGAACCACAGGCGTGGTGCTCTTGATCGCCTGCGCGAATCTCGGGAGCCTGCTGATCGTACGCTCGAGCGGGCGTCGGGACGACTTCCGTGTTCGGTTGGCAATGGGCGCGAGTCGCATGGATCTCATGCGGCCGGTCCTTGCGGAAAGCGTGGTCCTCTCCGGAATCGGTACGATCGCCGGTATCGCGTTGGCGTTCTGGCTGTTGCCCCTCCTGCGACGCTGGCTCCTGGAAGTCAGGAACGCGGGCGCGCTGGACCCGCAAATCGCGGCACCGGAACTCCTGTTTGCTGCCGGGGCGGGAGTTCTGACTGTGTTCGCGACCGGTCTGTTCCCCGCCATGCTCATCGCCAGGTCCAGCATTCGCAACGGCTTGCGGATGCTCCACGCAGGAATCACTTCCGGATTCGAACAGATCCGGGCCAGAAGCATGTTGGTTTCGGGCCAAGTCGCCCTTTCGGTTGTGCTGCTGGTGGCTGCCGGCCTCTTCCTGCGAACGCTCGGTGAGTTGCGTGCGGTGGAACTGGGCGTCGACGCGGACACAGTGGTCGGGATCAGGGTCGATCCCAAGGGAGGTGGCTTCCGTCCGGAGGCCCAGCCTTCGATGCGTCGCAGGATTCTGGAACGGGTCGCCGCCATTCCCGGGGTCGAATCGGCTGCATTCACGGGATCCCTGCCCCTGGCTGGGAACTTCGGTGCCAGTACGATTTCAATCTCTGGCTATACGCCCGCTGACGGCGAGAACATGGCTGTCATCCATGTGTGGACCTCGCAAGACTACTTTCGAACACTGGGCATCCGGTTGCTCGAAGGGCGGCTCCCTGCCAGTGACGAGCGTGGCACTGTCGTGGTGAACCGAGCGTTTGCCGATCGCTTCTTCCCGGCGCGCCCCGCGCTGGGCGCAATCGTGAACGATGCGAATCGAATCATCGGGATTGTCGATAACGTCCGGCAGGTGAATGTCCGGGACGATCCACCGCCGGTGCTGTACCGGCCTGCAACCACTTACGAGGGATTCCTGCAGACCTTGGCCGTGCGATTGTCGGCAAGCACTTCCCGCGCTGTCGATTCATTGCGCGACGCAATCGAAGCAGCCGCGCCCGGAATACCGGTGGATCCGGAATACCAGTCGGTTCGGACGCACCTGGAGCGTGGCATCGCCATAGAGCGGATGCTAGCGAGGCTCGTCGGGGCGTTTGCGGCGATCGCGGTTCTGCTCTCCGCTGTCGGATTATTCGGAGTGTGCAGCCAGATGGTTCGGAATAGGGTCCGAGAACTCGGGCTGCGGATGGCGCTCGGGGCTACGCGCTGGGCCATCGCGGGGCTAGTCATCCGCCGGGCCGCTGCGTTGCTGGCGTTCGGCGCGGCCGTCGGAGCCTTGGTCGCAACGGCCGTCGGGCGCATTTCGGCAGGTCTGCTGTACGAAGTCGATCCGTTCGACTGGACCGTCTTGGCTTGGACTCTGGCCACCTTGACGGCGTGCATGCTCCCGGCTACGGCGCTTCCCGCCGTACGGGCCGGGCGGGTCAGCCCCGCAGGCGCATTGCGCGAGGACTGAGCGATCATCCGCATTCGACCGGTCCGTTCTGTCGGCCGACACAGTGGGCGAGCAAGTTCGGAGGTGGTCTTACGGATTGTTGCCTTCGGGGGGGCGCGTCCGGACCATGCTTCGGAATGGGCGGGACGCTCCTGCTCGCCGTTCCGGTTACCATAGACCCGCCGGGCTCCCAGCGGAACTCGAGTCCCTTGGGAAGCAGGGCTGCGACGGGCTCGAATTGCACGCCTCCGGCTGGTCGCCGCGACAAGTGGCAAGCTGCGGCACCACAGACAATAAGCGTGCCGAGCGCAGTCCGAGTTGCATGCTGGAGACAAGGCCGCGACGTAGGCCTCCAAGCGGAAAGTACTGCACCGAAACGGCAAATGGCAGACCGTGACAGGAAGCCGGGACGGCTGGATGGTACCCCGCATGGCCCAGTGGGATCGAGGCTCGACCCGCACATTCTGGATGACATCGTTCGCCGTGTGGTGGAGGCCTCACACCCGGAGCGGATCATCCTCTTTGGCTCAGCCGCACGGGATACCATGGGCCCGCACAGCGACGTTGACTTGCTGGTGGTAAAGGATGGCATTCACCGGAGGCAGCTGACGGAACAAATCTACGAGAATCTGCGTGGGGTCGGTGCCTCGGTGGACTTGGTAGCCGTGACGCCAACTGACCTCCAACGGTACAGGGATAGCCATGCGCTCGTGATCAAGCCGGCGCTTTCGGAAGGGCGAGTCGTCTATGAGGCTGCCCCATAGATTTCCGCCAGACGAACCACGGAGATGGTTGGACCGCTCCCTCGGCAACCGAGCGTCCTGTGTCAGGAACCGTTTGCAAGTATGTGCCGCCCGCGCTCGTGTTCGCGACGACGGGCGATACCCGATCTCGCCTTGCCTCTCTGTCAGCTGATAATCCGTGGCCTCTGCGGGGATCGCTGGTTGTAACGATCGACAGCCAGGCCATCCCCTTGAGGCCGCATCCCGGCAGAGCGAGTGGCGGGCAACGGCCATAGCCGTTAATGTCCACTCCCGGTCGCTTCAAACCCGCCGCCCATGCGTTAAGGTGGGGCGATGGACAGAAGGCAAGCTCTCGCAACAGCGGCCATGACAGCCGCATCGTATGGACGGATTGCTGGAGCGAACGACCGGCTTCACATCGGGATCATCGGAACCGGCAACCGCGGAAGCCAGATCTGGGGCCAGGTTCTGTCAGAGCCTGACGTGCAACCATCCGCGGCTTGTGACGTCTACGAGCCGCATCTCGAGAAGGCCCTGAGCATGGCGAAGGGCGAGGCCAAGGCGTACCGCGACTTCAGGGAACTGCTCGCGCACAAGCCCCTTGACGCGGTGCTGATTGCCACGCCAGACCATTGGCACGCCATCCAGACGATCCAGGCCTGCAAGGCGGGGCTTGACGTCTACGTTGAGAAGCCGCTCTCCTTGACGGTGGAGGAGGGCCGGAAAATGGTGGACGCCGCCCGCCGATTCGACAGGGTGGTGCAGACTGGCAGCCAGCAGCGGTCCGGACCGCACTACCGCGAGGCCATCGAGATCGTTCGCTCGGGGGAGATCGGGACGGTCCACCACGTCGAAGCCGGCCTGGAGCGGAACTCGATGCCCGGGTTCGGCACTCCGGAAGACAGCAAGGCCCCTGCGGACTTCAACTACGACATGTGGCTGGGACCGGCTCCGGACCGGCCGTACAATCCGCTACGCGGCCTCTACCACTTCCGCTGGTTCTGGGACTACTCGGGCGGGCAGATGACCAACTGGGGTGCCCATAACATCGACATCGCAAGATGGGGCCTGCGCGTAGAGGCCCCGAAGTCCGTTTCCGGATGTGGCGGCCGTTACGCGATCCGGGACAACGGCGAGACGCCGGATGTCCAAGAGGTGCTCTACGAACTCGACGATGGCGTGCTGACTTGGTCTGTCCGCGAGCTCAACGGCACCCGCGGCGCGTACCTGGTATTTCATGGCACGAAGGCAGATCTGGAACTCGGCCGGCGGGGCTACACGATCCGCGGACAGAAGTGGCAGAACAAGGACCCGCTGCAGGTCGCGAACCGTGAGTCGCGTCCGGAGGGAGCCCAGCGCGGTCTCAACGCTCACCACATCAGAAACTTCCTCGACTGCATCAAGTCCAGGGAGCGGCCGAACGCCGATGTCGAGATCGGCCACAAGACAGCGGTATTCTGCCACCTTGGCAACATCGCCACTCGGATGGGGCGGACTCTTCAGTGGAATGCGCGAGCCGAGCGCTTCGTATCCGACACCGAAGCCGACCAGTGGCTCTCGAAGCCTTATCGCAGCCCGTGGACTCTTGACCTGTAGATTCCTGTGCAGTCAGCAGTTTCCTGCGTAGGAGACTCAGCAGGGAGGAAGGTGCGTGCGGGGGTCGGCTCCCACTCGAGCGCGACGGCGCCATCCTCCGCGTTCACGGCTATACCGACTATTGCGGTGGCCCGGGTTGACAGGACTGGTCGGATTGAAACGGTCCGGCTGAACCCGCTCGGACGCACGCTCCCGGTCGGCCGGGCAACCCGCTCGCGCCGGCAAGCCTCCCCGGCGGTCGTCATGCCAGGAGCCCGCGAACAACCTCCCCGTGGACATCCGTCAGGCGGTAGTCGCGTCCAGCGTGCCGGAACGTGAGCCTGGAATGGTCCAGGCCGAGCAGGTGCAGGATCGTGGCGTGCAGGTCGTGGAAGTGCACCTTGTTCTCCACGCCGTAGTACCCGTATTCGTCGGTACGGCCGTACGTCGTCCCCGGCTTCACCCCTCCGCCAGCTAGCCACATCGTGAAGCCGTGAGGATTATGGTCGCGGCCGTCCGCGTTCTCGGCGGTCGGCGTGCGGCCGAATTCCCCGCCCCAAATCACGAGAGTCTCGTCGAGCAGGCCGCGGGCGCGCAGGTCCCTGATCAATCCCGCGATCGGCTTGTCGACCCGGGCGCACATCTTCACAAGCTGGTTCCGCAGGTCGAAGTGATGGTCCCAGCCATTGCTGTTGCACTGCACGAAACGAACGCCGCGCTCGCTGAACCGCCGCGCCATGAGGCATTGCCTGCCGAAGTCCTCGGTGACCGCATCGTCGAGCCCGTACAGCCGCTTCGTAACCTCGCGCTCGCCATCCAGCCTCTGGATCTCCGGCGCCTCGGTCTGCATTCTGAATGCCAGCTCGAACGTCGCGATCCGGCTCTCCATCTCACGGTCCGGAGTCCCGGGATCTCCCTGCCTGCGCGAGAGTTCGGCCAGCATGTCCAGCTCGAGGCGCTGCAGTCGGGTCCGGCTCGCGTCACCGATGAACGGGAAAGTGGCATCCTTCGACGCGACATGGCCGTAGCCGAGCGGCGTGCCCTGATGGGCTGCTGGGAGGAATGCCGAGCCGAAGTTGTTCGCTCCCCCTTCGGCAAGGGCCTGGCAGATCGTGATGTACCCAGGCACGTTCTGGTTCTCCGAACCGAGGCCGTAGGTCAGCCAGGATCCCATCGCGGGGCGAATGAACGTGTCGCTGCCGGTGTGCCACTCCAGCACTGCGCCGCCGTGGCGTGGGTTCGAGCAGTGCATCGAGCGTACGATGGCCAGCTCGTCCGCGATGCCGGCGACATGCGGGAACAGTTCGCTGACCTCGGCGCCGCTCTGGCCGTGCCGCTTGAACTCGAACGGCGAGCCGATCAGATTCCCCGCCCGACGGGGGAAGGAGATGATCCGGGGCCTGGCAAACGGCAGCGGCTTCCCACTGTCCCGGTTCAGGATGGGCTTCGGGTCGAATGTATCGATGTGCGAGGGCCCGCCGAACATGAAGAGCATGATCACGCGCTTCGCCCTGGGCAAAAAGTGCGGCGTCCGGACAGCGAGCGGGTCGGCGGAGGAGGCCTCTTCGGCAAGAAGAGCCGAGAGGGCGAGGCTGCCGAAGCCCGCCCCCATGCGACGCAGCGCTTCACGCCGCCCGTGTCGTGGCACCTGGTGTTCGGGACTGCGCATTCAGAGCCTCACTGCACGTACAGGAATTCATTCGATGCCAGCAGCACGCGGCAGAGCCCCCGCCAGGCAGCCGCACGGCCATCAGCCGCAGCCTCGTAGCGGGGCAGGAATCCCAGCCAGGAACGGATCTCGTCCCCGGTCGGGGGCCGGGAATACACAATCTCGTAAGCCAGGCGAATCCTGTCGGCATCGCCTCCGCCCGCCTCGGAGGCCAGTCTCAGGGCGAGTTCACGGGACGATTCATCCACAATGCTCGCATTCAGCATGAACAACGCCTGCGGTGCCACCATCGTCGTACCTCGCCTGCCGTTGGAAGTGGACGGGTTCGCAAAGTCGAACGCCGCCAGGACCTCGTACAGCGCACTGCGCAAGACCGGCAGGTAAACGGTCCGCCGGTTGGAACGGTAAAGTTCCGGATCACGGGAGAGCGCGTTGCCGTTGAGGTTGGTGAAGTTCCTGTGCCGCATGGCCTTGCCGCCCATGCGGCTGTCCAGCCGGCCGGACGCCGCCAGGAGGCTGTCACGAATCGATTCCGCATCCATGCGACGCCGGTTGGCACGCCACAGGAGCCGGTTCCCCGGGTCGCTCTCTTCCGCACGGGCATCGCGCCCGTACGAGCGCTGGTAGGCGTCCGAGAGCATGATGGTCCGATGCATGGTCTTGAGGGACCATCCGCTCTCGCGGAAGCGCGCCGCCAGCCAGTCGAGCAGCTCGGGATGATCGGGGCGATCCCCGAGGGTCCCGAAGTTGTCGGGGGTGCGCACGATGCCCTCCCCGAGATGCCACTGCCAGATCCGGTTGGCCATCACCCTTGCCGTCAGGGGATGGCTGGGCTCGGTCAGCCAAGCCGCCAACTCGCGTCGCCCGCTGCTCCCGGAGCCGATCGACGGCGCCGGGACACGTGAAAGGATTGCCGGGAAGCCCCGCGGCGCCAAATCGCCCGGGGTGAGATGGCTTCCGCGAATCATGACGGGCAGGTCCCCGGCTTCGCCTTCGCTGACAGCCATCGCCTTCGGCACCTGAAAATACTCTTCCAGCGCTTCGTCGTGAGCCTCCTGCTGAGCTTCGACGACAAGATCGGGGGTGGTCGCACGGTTGTAGTTCGTCACGAAATCGCTGTGATAGTCGAACCTGCGCTCGATTTCCGACAGGATGCGGTCCTGCTCCGGCCCTCCTAGCGCGGTCGCGTTGAGCTTCGACGTAACGCGGTACGAGAGGACGGTCTTTGTGCTGGTGAACATGCCCAGCATGGCGTAGTAGTCGGCGGACCGGATGGGATCGAACTTGTGGTCGTGGCATCGCGCGCAGTCCACCGACAATGCCAGGAACGCCCGGGACATCGTCGCGAGCTGCTCGTCGGCGAAGTCCAGCCTCTGCTTGACCGGGTCGTCCTCGCCCACCATCTTCGGGCCCAGCATCAGGAAGCCTGTCGCGATCAAGCCTTCGGAGCGGTCGGGATCGCCCCAGTCCGTGATGACATCGCCCGCCAGCTGCTCCCTGATGAAGCGGTCGTAGGGCTTGTCCCGATTGAAGGCACGGATCACGTAGTCGCGATAGCGCCAAGCGTCTCCATGGACGATGTTGTCATCCATGCCGTTGCTGTCCGAGTAGCGGGCCACATCCAGCCAGTGGCGGCCCCAGCGTTCGCCGTATCGCGGGGACGCCAGGAGGCGGTCCACGACCCGTTCGAAGGCCTGGCTCGAGTCGTCCTCCACGAAATCGCGCACATCGTCCGGGGTTGGGAGCAAGCCATGCAGGTCCAATGTGGCGCGACGGATCAGGGCCCGCTTGCTCGCCCTCGAGGCTGCCTGAAGTCCGGCCTCGAGGAGGCGGCCCTCGATGAAGGCATCGATTGCGGTCGACCCTCCTGCAGGAACCACGGGCTCACGAACGGGTTGGAAGGCCCAGTGGGATCTCTCCTCGTCGGTGAACCCTGAAGCGGCCCCCCCGGCCCGCCGCGCGGAGCCGGCCGCCCTGCCAGCGCCGGGCCACGCTGCTCCGTCATCCACCCACCTCGTTAGCGCGACCACCTCGGCAATCGGCAGCTTCGCCTTGGGTGGCATCTGCAGGGCCGTGTCGTGGTTTATTGCGTGGACCAGCAGACTGTTGCTGGCCTGGCCCGGCACGATTGCGGGACCGGACCGCCCGCCGCGAAGCATCCCTTCCAACGAGTCAAGCCGCAGCCCCGCCTGGCCGTCCCCAGCGTGCGGACCGTGACAGGCGTAACACCGATTCGATAGGATCGGTCGAACTCGCTTCTCGAAGAAGCTGTCCCCTTGCGCGCCGGCCACCACCGGCAGGCCGAGAGCCAGCACTGCGGCAAGCTGCACTACCTTCTGCAGGTTCACTCCGGAAGGGCAAGCCTAGCATGGAAGCCATCGACTGGACCATCGTCGTCGCCCTGAACGGAGGGATCGTGGCCTACGGCCTCCTGCGCGGGCGCGAAACCAAGACGAGCGCAGAGTGGTTCCTGGCAGGTCGCACGCTTCCCTGGTGGGTGATCGGCCTGTCGCTGTATGCCACCGTAATCGATGCCAGCGACCTCGTTGCCGATGCCGGCGGAACTTACGCGGTCGGCGTGAGCTATCTCGTTACCAACTGGGTGGGGGTCACCGGCGGCTGGGCCCTGCTGGCCAATCGCATCGCCATCCCGATGTACCGGGCAGGCATGTACACGAACGCCGAGTATCTCGAGGCCCGGTTCGGCCTAGCGCCACGGGTGGTGTCAGCGGTAGTTCAGGCTCTGTACCGGACCCTCGTGCTGGGCATCATTGCCGCCACCCTCTATCTGGTCCTCTCGATCACCGGCGGCCTCGGGCCCTGGGCTTGGTGGGGAGTCGCCGGAATCGCCGCGCTGGCCGCCGCCTATACGGCCTTCGGAGGCCTCCGATCCGTGGCAGTTACCGATGCACTTCAGTGCGTGTTCATGATTGCCTCTTCATTGGTGCTGTTCCTCGCAGCCTGGGCAGCAACCGGAGGATGGGACGGTGCCGGAGCGAGGCTTGACGCCCACCAGAGCGGACTGGCCGGCCAGCTGCTGCACGTTGGAACCGACAACGTCGCGCGACAGCCGGTGGTCGGCGCCGACCCTGACGAAATCGATCGCCGCCTCACCCTTGGCGGGCACTACGATTCCGGGGCCGAGGAAATTGTCACAACAACTCCCGCCTGGGTCGTCGCGATGGCATGGATCATCCTCGGACTCAGCTACTCGATCGTGAACCACACACAGTCGATGCGCCTGTTCGGGGCCCGGTCCGAGCGGGACATGCGCATGGCAGTGGTGCTGTCGGGGGTCATCCTCCTAGCGCTGAACTTCACGAATCTGTCGATCGGCGTTCTGGGGAGGGCTCTGTATCCCGATCCGAGTCTCATGCCCCTGGCGGAATCGATGCAGGTCCGCGACTCGATCTTCCCGCTGCTGGTCCGGGAATTGACCTCGGTGGGAATCCGGGGGATTGTGGTGGCAGGGGTGGTCGCGGCATCGCTGTCGACATTCGACTCCATCGGCTCGACGGTGCCATCGCTGCTAGTGCGGGACGTACTTGCCAGGGTCATTGTCCGCGACCGGCCCGATTCCTACTACGTGGCCGCGGGCCGGCTGCTCACGCCGGTCGTCATCCTCGGGGCGTTCGCGTTCGTGCCGATGCTGCTGCAGGAGCGCGGAATGCTGATGGTGTTCCTAGAGTGGGTGGGTGCATTCGTGGTGCCTTTGCTCGCGGTGTACCTGATGGGAGCCTTCACCCGGGCCCACCGGTCCAGCGCCACGGCAGGCCTGGCAGCGGGGATCCTCTACGGCACGCTCAAGTTGCTCGCGCCGTACCTCGCCGTGCACCACGGAGTCACCATACTGCCGCCGGCTCTGGTCAACAACTACGCGAGCACGCTATTCAGCCTCGCTCTGACGGCAGCCGCCATGGCTGCGGTCACGATCGTGCGGGGTCGCGAGCCGTCCTCCGAGCCCAGGAGCCTTGAGAGCGACGGATGGCTGGAGGAGAGCCGGTCTGCGGTCCGAAGGCCCGAGCAGGAGAGTGGACGGCAGGCATGGCTACCGGCCCTGATGGGCTCCGCGACATGCCTAGCCGGGATCCTGCTCAGCTTCGTTGTCCTTTGGTAGCCTTCGGTAGCGGCGGCGCCGTGGCGCCTCCACAGGTCCCGATGCGCATTCGCGATATCGAAGTCATCAACCTCCATTACGAGTACCCGGAGAGCGAACGATTCCGGTACGCCGGCGGAGTGTGCACAGGACGCCTCACGAGCCTGGTAAGGGTCTTCACGGACGATGGACCGGTCGGCTTGGGCAGCGTCTATTCCCATCCGGAGCTCGTCCGCACGATCATCGAGGGCCAGCTGCGCCCCGCGCTAGTAGGCGACGATCCGCTCGATATCGAGCGCATCCGGGACAAGGCCTACAACCTCACTCGCTGGTACGGCCGCAAGGGAGCTGCGGTATCCGCGCTGGGCGGCGTCGACATCGCGCTCTGGGACATTGCCGGAAAGGTCAACGACAAGCCCGTCTGCGCACTGGCCGGCCGGGAACGGCAGGAGGTTCCGGCGTACGCCAGCGGCCTCCTTTGGAGGCAGAGCGCTTCCGAGTTGGCCGAGGAGGCGCAGCGGCACACGGCCCGCGGATTTCGCGCGATGAAGATGCGGCTGGGCCGGAGCGAAGGCTATGACCGCGCCGCCCTTGCGGCCGTCCGGGACGCGATCGGGCCCGCGGCGCGGCTGATGGTGGACGGCAACGCGCGGTACAGCCTGGACCAGGCCCGCGGGATGATCCCTGCCTTCGAGGAGGCTTCGGTGTTCTGGCTCGAAGAGCCGTTCGCACCGGAGGATATCGACTCGTTCCTGGAGTTGCAGCCCGACAGGGGCAGCGTGCCACTCGCAGCGGGGGAGAACGAATTCGGATTGCAGGGGTTTCGCGAGATTATCGACTCCGGCGCCGCGCAGATCGTGCAGCCGGACTGCTGCCGATGCGGCGGGTTCACCGAGGCTCGTCGAATCGCTGACAGGGCGCTTGCCCACGGCTTGCAGGTGGCGCCTCACACCTGGAGCGACGCCGTAGCCCTAGCGGCGAACATGCACCTTGTTGCCTCGACCGAGAACTCATTGACGGTCGAGATCGACCAGACAGGGAACCCATTCGTGGACGGATTGCTGGCCAAGCCGCTCCGGATCCACGACGGAATGGTCGGCATGCCCAGCGGTCCGGGCCTGGGGGTCGAGATCGACGAGGACTTCGTGGCGCGTCACGCGATTCCGAGGGGCGCCCCGATCCCGCCGGGCAACTACTCCGACATGGTCTTTCTGTAGCCCTGACCCGCTCGCGGGGCGTCCGCTGGTCCGTCCAGCGGGGCGAATCGGAATGGCGGGAACACGCGACTCGCCCGCGCAACGCCAAGCAGGCAGTAGCAACACCCAGGGGGCCTCAAGTCTCTGATCGTCAATCCGCTGGCAACATCGATCAGAAGTAGAACTTCAACCCGAGCTGAATCTCGCGATGCGAGTTCCCGGCATTGACCACGCCGAAGCCGGACTGTCCGACCTGGTCGCGGGGATTGTTGAACTCCGGCGTGTTGAAGCTATTGAACGTCTCGAGCCGGAACTGCATCCTGAGGCCCTCCGTGATCTGAGTGTTCTTCGACAAGGCGATATTGAAGATGTGAGGCGTGCCCGGCCCGAGTGTGCCCGGAACCTTCCTGCCGGCATTGCCTAGCGTGAAGGGCGCCGGAGCCTCGAACGCGTCCTCGTTGGTCCAGAGAATGCCGCGCCTCCCGCCGACCGCAGGCTCGCCGCGGCTCGGATGATTCGGATTGCCGATTAGGTTCGCGTACAGCGTCGCGTCTGCGGCGTTGTCCCCCTTCAGGTCGCGGGCTCCGTTCAAGACTGTAACCCCGAAAGGCGAACCGCTCTGGAAGGTGTAGATCCCCGAGATCTGCCAGCCACCGGCGATTGCGTTCGCAGGACCGCGCAAGCCGAAGCGCTTCCCGCGTCCGAACGGCAGCTCGTAGACCGGGCTGAATACGATCCGGTGCGGGGCGTGGTTCCCGGAAAGCGACCACTCCGAGGAGAAGTCGTAGATGTTCTGGAACCAGTCGTGGTCCCCGAGCGAAGCGGCGTTCTCGCCGACGAACGGGGCGTTGTCGTACCAGCGCGAGAACGTGTACAAGAAGATGTAGCCGACGCCCCGATTGAACCGACGCTCCGTCTTGAAGGTGATGCCCTGGTAGTCGGACCTGAAGAAGTTCGGGTTGTTCATGCGGATCTGTCCGGTTCCGCCGTACTGGGTGAATGGCTTCAGCAGCCTCTGGGTCTGGTTGCCGAACTCCGCCAGGCCCACCCGGTGCAGGTTGGCTGGGTGGATCTGGTTGAGGTTCATCCTCCGGAGGTTCACCTTCTTGGCGAACTTCGCGTAGTAGCGGACCTCGAACAGCTGCTCGCCGGCCTGGTGCTGGAACGTCAGGTTCCAGTCGAACGCATACGGGGTCCTGTGATTGATGTCGACGAAGTCCACGCGTCCCTGCGTGAACCTGGTGCCGCGCGTCCCGAAATCGTGGGTCAGTTCGGACTCGTCGGGAATCTGCAGGAAGGTCGGAGGCATGCCGTCCTTGAGCAACGGCACCTGTCCGCCACCGATATTCCCTGCCCCGCCGAATCCCTGGCTTCCGGTCTGCAGGACGTTGCCGTCATAGTTTCCGCCGAACATGACGGCGAACCCGCCTCGCACCACCGTCTTGCTGCCGCTGCCGGGCTTGATGGCGAAGCCGAAGCGGGGGCCGAAGTTGTTGCGATCGGCCCGGACGGGGTTCCTCGGGTATCCGTCCCGGCCGGCGAAGAAGAACGCTCCGGTCTGGTCGGGCCGGATTCCATTCGTCCCGGCGGCCGGAAGCGGGAGGCCGGGGTCCCATCCGGTGACGCGGTCGGCCACTTCGGTGTAAGGCCCCTCGTACTCGTACCGCAGACCCAAGTTGAGCGTCAGGTTGCCGTTGACGCGCCAGTCATCCTGGAAGAATCCAGCGATGTATGCAGAGCGGCGACCGAACGAGGGGTTCGCCTGCACGCGAGCCCGGTCCGCCTGGCCGATCAGGAACGAAGCAAGGTCGGCTCCAGTCCCCGGAATCGCGCTGCCGTCCGGATTCAGCCCTCTCGTGTCGGTATTGGCGAAGTCGAACACGCCTGACGCCTGCTGGCGCCCGAGCTCGCTGCCTTGGTACTTGCGGTAATCGACGCCGAATTTGAGTGTCTGCGAGCCGCTGACC
This sequence comes from Bryobacterales bacterium, assembly GCA_965263255.1. Taxonomy (GTDB): domain Bacteria; phylum Acidobacteriota; class Terriglobia; order Bryobacterales; family UBA6623; genus VXMF01. The sequence goes on along the minus strand of CBDHHA010000008.1, from coordinate 1,146,259 downwards.
TTGGTTAAATGGGCCGTGTACTCGAAATTCGTGAACGCGAAGAGCCTCTGCTGCGCCCCCGCCTGTCCCATGCTCGTAAAGCCTGGATTGCCTCCGATGTTGAACCGCGGGAACGCGTCGATGCCCACACCGGTCAGTCCGATCTGGGAGGCCAGGTCCTCGTCGAGGTTGTGGCCCTGAATATGGTTCCGATAGCGGAAGAAGCCGCCCGTGCCGGTCATGAAGAACGTTGGCGAGAAGAGCTTCGTATACGACAGCAGGATGTTCTGCTGGCGCTGCGGCAGCCGCTGCGCGTTCGGGTCCGCCTCTCCCCAGTCCGGCGACGGCTGCGTATCGTCTGTCACTGGCATGAACAGGTTGTAGCGAAACGTCAGCTTGTCGCTGTCTGTGAGCTCGTAGTCGACCCGCATCGTGTGGCTGGTTCGCCGCAGCTCCCGGGGAAGGTTGCTCACCCAGTTCCCTTCGTTCGAGACGTCGACAGCGCTGCGGTTCGCTGACGGCACGTACGCCAGGACGTTCTGAGCGACCGGATCCAGGCGCGAGCTCGGAATGACATTGTTCTGGAACTGCTGCTCGCCACCGCGGCCATTGGACGTGAGCGGATCATAGACTCTCCTGAGGCTGCCGTTCGACTGGAGCATCGTTGAGAGGTCGCCCGTTTTCCAAGCCGGCAGGCCGACGCTGCGGACCCGCAGGTTCTCCAGGTTCTGGATAGTGATGTCGTAGTTGTAGAAAAAGAACGCCTTGTTGCGCGCAATCGGGCCGCCGAGCGTGCCACCGGGTACGTTCCGGCGCAGCTTGGTCTTGCTCCTGGCATCCCATCCCCGCGCGTTGAGCGCGTCGTTGCGGCCGAACCAGTAGCCGGATCCGTGGAAGTCGTTCGTGCCCGACTTGGTGGTGGCGTTCATGAAGCCCGCCGCGGACCGTCCGTACTCGGCCGTCGGCGCATTCGCCTCCACGCGGACTTCCGAGATCGCGTCCACGGGAGGGCTCAATTCCGTGATCGTCGCGCCGATGCCGGTGCGGCTGTTCACGACGCCGTCGATGAACACCCCGGCTGACCGCGTCCGACCGCCTGCGATCGTCACGTCGCCGCCGCCGGCGCGGTTGCTGTTGCGCATCCTCTGGGCTCCAGGGGTCAGGTCGATGAGATCGAACACCTCCCGGTTGACCAGCGGCAGCTCGAGCACGCGCTTGTTTTCGACCACTGCCGCGAGCGAGCCGCGAGACGTCTCGACCAAGGGGCTGGCCGCCTCGACGGTTACGGTTTCGGTCAGGGCCCCGACTTCCAGGACGGCGTCATACGTCAGCACGCTGCCGACCTCGAGCCGGAGATTGCTCACCTGATGCGGCCGGAAACCGTCGGACTCCATGCGAATTGCGTAGGAGCCGGGCCTCATGTTGGGCAGGTAGTACGTCCCATCGCCTTGGGTCTCGACAACGCTCGAGGTTCCCTGCTCCTCGTTGGTAATTTCCACCTTGACCCCCGGGATGACCGCTCCGGTGTTGTCAGTGGCGGTTCCGAGGACGGTGCCCAGTGTCTGGGACGGGGCGGGTCCCGCAAATGGCAAGACAAGCACCGTCACGACAAGCAGTTGGGAAACCGAGCGTAAGGACATTACGGACCTCCTCTGGCGGCTGTGAACTCAGGTCACATCCATGTGCGCCCGCCAGCATAGCCCGAATTCGCGAGGATTCAAGCCTGTTTGGGTGCAAATTCTGGCAAACGGGACTCGGAAGCGGGCAGTTTCCGGCGCCGTCGGCCTACTCGGGTCGACTGGGCGCGTCGCGCAACGACGGCATCATCCGCCAACCGAAGTCGAGGCAGGCGGGCTTCGAGAGACGGCGTGGCGTCGGCCCTGGCGTGTTCAAGACGTTATGGGTCGACCTGTCCGCCCTACGGTTCCGCCGAAGCGAATGGTTGCGGCGGGTCGGCCGGGTCAGGGCGGACTACCGTGACGGGCTAGGCGCAGGCCCAGCCGTCCGTTCATGCTTGATCAGTTCGCAATCACCCTGCCGACTTGCTGGTAGAACGCAATCCCGGAAATGCCCAGGAAGAACACGAAGCAGGCCACCTGGCTCAACTGCATGAACAGGGGCGGCCGCAATGGCGCCGGAAGCAGTCTCTTGTTCACGTAGAGGGCGTGCAGGGCGGTCGCGCTCATGCCGAGATTCCGCAGCGACCCCGTCAGGACTGCGAGGAAGAGAGGGTCGGGAGTCAGCCGGAGCGCGATCAAGCCCCACAGGAAGTAAAGGCCCATGATCGAGTAGTAGATGTACTTGACCTGGTTGCCCTTCAGGTGCTGGACTCGGCCGCTGCCGGTCCAGATCAGCTCTGTCCAGCGCCTGACGATGTTGTCGATGTCCGAGATCTGCCCTGGCGAGAGCACGATGAACCCGCATAGCAGCGTGAGAAACCAGAACACCTCGCCCGATCGATCCGCAATGCCGCGTGCGGTCATGCCAGCTGCCGCGTGCCCCTGAACCTCGGCCCCGGCTATGTACTCGAGCGAGAGCATCGAAGGCAGGGCCATGCCAATGACGCAGCCGACCGCCCAGATGCAGATCTGGTCGCGCAGGATATGGCGCATCCAGCCCTTCCAACGCCGCATCGCTTCCGCCGTGAGGGGGAAGACCTTGCCGACATGCGCGAGCTGGACCTTCTTGCCCCCGATCATGCTAGGGATGGCCCCGACCAGCGGTCCCATGCCCCAGCCCTTGTCGCGCGCGTAGTTGGAGAACCCCGTGTTGGTGATGCCGCCCATCCCCGCAATGGCCGCGAAAGCTGCCAGGGTGGCCCAATCGATCTCCTTGTCCGGGAACGAACCGATCCTCAGGAATCCGGTGAAGACCGCCACCCACGTGTCCCAGCTGACAAGGAACAGGCATACGAAGCCGAGGTAGCCCAGCACCAGGACGATCTTGGCGACCATCACCTTCTCGACCATGTTGTAGACCTTGCCGCCGAAGACCAGCGGCAAGAACGCGGCCATGAAGACTCCGTAAGAGACCCACCGCAGGAGACTCTCGTGCTCCGGGCCGGGAAGTTCCCCGAGGAAAGCCGCGACCAACGGAACCGCTGCGTTCGACGCCAGGTACGGCCAGATCCCGGGCAGGTCCAGCAGCAGGTAGAACGCCACCCAGAACCGAGGGCCGGGAACCAGTCGGAAGAAGCCCACCATGATGGGCTCGCCCGTGTAGAGCGTGTAACGCATCATGCAGAGGTTGTGGGTGACCTGGAGCAGGATGCTGATCAACGCGATCCACATCAGCTGCCCACCGTACTGGGCCGTGACGATGGGGCCGAAGAGCCACTCGCCCCCGCCGATCGCGCTGCCCGCGAAGAGCAGGCCCGGGCCGATCAGGATCTTCCACTGGCCGGGAGCGAGCGTCGGGGCCTCCGGCAGGTCAGCGCTCTGCCATCGGGCGAAGTAGCGGGCGGCCCTGGAGCGTACCGCGTCCGAATCGTCCACAGGCATTCCGAAGATGATAGCCGAATGCCGGCTGCTCGAACAGGCGGCACGGGCCTGGCCCCAGCGCCTAGCCCGCCACTACGGCACCGGTTGTTCGCGGGCCATCCACCTGCTCGATACGGATGGCTACCAAGCTGGAGTGGCGATTGGGCGTACCGGCCAAGTCCACCTCGATGAAATTCTCGGTAAGGGCCTTGCCGCCCTTCCCGCTCCCTGCAAGCGTCACTGCACTGACGGTTGTGCCCACGAGCCCTTGGCGGAACCTCGTGTTCTTCCTAGCGATGAGCTCCCGAAGGATGCGGTTGCGGTCCTTCTTCACCGCCTTTGGGATCTGCTGTCCGAGCTCCGCCGCCTCGGTCCCCTCTCGCGACGAGTACGAGAAGACGTGCAGGTAGGTGAACGGCATTCGTTCGACGAAAGCCCTGGTCTCCTCGAACTCCTCGGCTGACTCGCCCGGGAAGCCAACCATCACGTCGGCCCCGATGGCAGCGGTCCGCATCGAGGCGCGGGCCAGCGCCAGGCGGCTCTCGTAATGGCGAACCCGGTACCGGCGACGCATGCGGCGCAACACCGCATCCGATCCGGACTGCAGCGGCATGTGGACGTGCTTGGCAATCCGAGGCGTCGAGGCCACCAGTTCCAGCAGGCCCTCGCTCCAGTCCATGGGCTCGACCGAACTGAGCCGGATCCTCGCCACGTCGGTCCTGGCGAGCAAGGCCTCAAGCAATGCAGGGAACCGAGGCCGCCCTTCGAGGTCCCGGCCCCAGCGCCCCAGATTGATGCCCGTCAGCACGACCTCGGGGTATTCCTCCTGCAGGTCGCGCACCTGGGAGATGACGGAGTCCACTGATGCGCTGCGGCTCCGGCCCCGCACTGACGGAATGATGCAGAACGAACAGCGATTGTTGCAGCCGTCCTGGACCTTCACGTTGGGCCGGCTCCGACCCAGCGGTACGCCCCCAGGCATCGCAGCGAAGCCCGCTTGCCGGGAAGCATCGCCGACCAGCGTCCCTCCGGCCGCGATCCCCCCGTGGTAGGGCAGTGACTCCATGGCGGAACCAGCAATCCGGACCAGCTGCGGCGCGACAACTTCCCCCACGTGGTGCTTGTGCGAGTTTCCGACCACCCATTTCACGCCATCGAGAGCGGACAGCGCCGCAGGACTGCGTTGCGCGTAGCAGCCGGTCACCAGGATCTCGGCACCTGGATTCTCGCGGTGGATCCGGTGAATCGCCTGACGTGCGTCACGGTCCGCCTCGGCAGTGACCGTACAGGTGTTGACCACCACGATGTCCGCGGAGGACGGGTCTCCAGTCGCGAGCAGCCCGCGAGATACCAGGTCGCTGGCGATGCCTGCGCCGTCCGCCTGGGCCGCCCTGCAGCCGAAATTCTTGATGCTGAACGACCTCGGCACCTGCCTCCTATTCCAGCACGGCCGGCGAGCCGTGGCAGTTCGCCGAGGCCTGCCACGTTCTCGTGCACTCACGGCTGCGCGGGCGTTCGAGGCGGCTCGCCAACTAGCGGAGGCGGCTGAGGTACTCGACGAGGTCGACCAATTCATCCAGGCTCATCTGCTCCTGCAGGTCATCCGGCATCGCGGACACCGAGGATGTGCGCCGGTCTAGGATCCGACTCTTGTCGAATTCCGAGACAGCGCCGCCCTCCATGCGCAGGGTCAGCACGTCGGCCGTCTCGCTGATGACGAACCCCGACGCCTCCTCCTGGCCCGCCAATGCCAGGTGCACCAGGTCGAAGTCTGGCGAGACACCCGCGCTGGGGTCGAGGATCGCTTCGTAGATTCCTGCCTTGGACAGCTTGTCACCAATCCTCGACAGCTCCGGACCGAAGTTGGTGCCGGTGCCGTTGACCACATGGCAGTCGGGACAAGTCGCTCCGTCGAATACCCTGGCACCGCTCACGGCGTCCCCTTCGTAGACCAGCAGCTCGGTCATCTGCGGAAGCGGCTGGCGGTTCTTCAAGGGGGGGACAGGAAAGTACCCGGATGCCTCGTCTCGCAGTCGCACGTGCATGGAGCGTGAGATCGCGGCGCCGGCAACCTCCGCCAGTTCGACGGGGAACGCCCCCTCGCGTGCCAGGTCCACGATCGTCTCCGCTCCCTGGCTGAACCCGGCCAGCGATCGCACGGCCCGTTCACGCACTCGCAAGGGTAGGTCCGCATCCAGCAGCACGCGCCTCAGGATTGGCGCTGCGCGATCGGAGCGTGTGTTCCCCAGCGCAGCAACTGCGTCAGCCGACAGGGCCGATCCGGAGCGCACGAACCCGATGACGGACTCCCCCAGCCCAGCTTCCAACAGGGTGCGCGCGGACTCGATGCCGACAGGGTTGCCGGGATTCCGCGAAGCGACTTCCACGAGCGCCGGATAGTACTCGCTCAGCTTGAATCTCCTCACTATGCGGGCGAACTGGGGAGTTCCCGCCCCCCGCTCCAGGAGCCTTGCCACCGCCTCGCGTGAATTGCCGTCACCGGTCAGGTCCAAGTCGGGGAGCCGAAGCACGGCTTCGGCGGCAACGAAGAACGGACTCTGCCCACCGCTGTCCGCGCCCCCGAATGCCAAGCTGCGGAGGCTGCTGCGCTTGAGCGCGCTGTCGGACTGGAAGTCGAACGCTCGCAAGTAGCGCGCGGCAGCGCCCTCCTCCCTGCCGGGTCGCCGGAGGATCCGTGCGAGGTACTCGGGCGTCACTGCCGCACGGGAACGCCAGATGATGTCCCGTCCGCTCGGCGTGTCCCAGTCCCCCGCCATCTGGACAAGCCACTCCTGCAAGAACGAGTCCCACCGTCCATCTGCGGCGATGCCAAGTGCCTCTAGGCTCCAGCGATCGCCCGCTGAATGGCGGGCAGCGAGGCGCGCCCAGGTTTCCGCTGCCCGTGAAGAAGCGACGTTCCTCAGGGCGATAGCGCATTCCCGCCGCACGTGCGCGGAGGAATCCGAGGCCAGCGAATCGACAATCGCTGCCATGTCGAGCCCCGAGCGGCGCGCCGCCCGAATCGCGACAACGCGGATGTCCTCCGCAGGATCCCGTAGCGCCCTGGCGAGGTGCTCCACCCCGCGTTCGGGACTTCTCGCCAGAAGCCACAGCGCCCTGGCACGATGTCGCAAGGAATGCCCACCGTCAAACATCTTCATGAGTGCCGGCTCGGCGGCGGAGAGGTTCGAGGCCAGGGTCTGCCAAGCCAGGTAGCGGACCGCGTAAGTCGGGCTCCGGAGCGCCTCGACGGCACCGGCCACCGAATCGAAATCGTGCGAGGGAGGGTGGTAGCCCCTACCGGTCGGCGCAATCCGGAAGACACGCCCGCGATCGGAATCCGCCTGACGGTTCCAACCGATTACGGGGTCGTACCAGTCCGTAACGAAGACCGAGCCGTCGGGGGCGACCGCCACATCCACAGGCCGCACCCACCGGTCCCGCTCGCCCTGGAGTATGTTGACCGCGCGGGCTGCGTAGCCGGCCCCTTCCTTCTGCGCCACGATGCCCCTCAAGACCCCGGGGCCCGCGTCGGTGGCGAGGATCTGGTCCCAGAAGAGTTCGGGCAGAAGTCGGCCTTCGTAGGAAGTGATGCCCGTGGGAGAGCCGGCCCCCGTGATCAGAAGGTTCGGCACCACGCCGGGGTCGTTCTGGTGCCAGTGGCGATGGGGGACTTCCTCGTGCTGGCCCGTTCGCTCAACCTGGTTGCCGGCGCCCGTGACCTCGTCCCGATATCCGTAGTTTCCGTACTCGAGGATATAGTTGATGCGGCAGGCGTAGCTACCGTCGTTGTCATTGTCGGACTGCCACAGGCCGCCTAAGGAGTCCACGGCTAATTCATAGTTATTGCGGAAGTTGTGTCCGAGGACTTCCATGCCGCCGCCGTCCAGCCCGGACCGGAAGGCCATGCCGCCCTGATAAGGGCTCGAGAGGCCAGCGAGCGACTCCTCAAGGTCCGATCTTCGGCCGACGGGCATGTCCGCCAGCCTCCGAATGAAGTTCCGGTCGACTACCGGATGTCCGGCACGGTCCACGACCAGTCGACCGGTCCGGTCGTGAACGTGCCTTCCGGAATTCCCCATGTTCCAGTAAAGGCTTCCGTCCGGCCCGAACGAGAGCGAGTGGGTGGAATGATCATTCTGCGGTGCCCCGGACTGGGTGAACAAGATTTCCTTGCGATCCGGCAGGTCGTCGCCGTCCTCGTCGAAGAACACCAATACGTTGGGCGCGGCAGTCACCATGACCCGGTTGCCAAGAACTGCGATCCCCAGCGCCGCATCGATGTCGCGGCCCTGGTAGTAGACCTTCGAGGTGTCGGCGACACCGTCCCCGTCCGTGTCCTCGAGAATCAGGATGCGATCCCCTGCGGGCCGCCGGTCGCTGCGGCCGTGCTCTCGGTAATTGACGACATCGCAGACCCAGACGCGGCCGCGCTCGTCGATGTCCATGTTGGTCGGATTCGACAGCAACGGCTCTGAGGCGAACAATGTCGCCTCCAAACCCGGGTACAGTTCGAGACTCCCGATAGCGGCTGCGGGCGCGCGCGGGTCCGGTGCATCTGCGGCGCAGGACGCCAGAACTGTCAACGCAGCGGCAGCCGCGACGCGCATTCGTGCTCCAGGGCGGCACATGTTGCATCCAGATCTGAGCGCTGAGAGAGCCTCGCATCGGCCGCAGCCCAATCGCGCATCAGTGCCGTGTACCTAGGCTAGTCGAAATTCTGCGGGAGGGCGATGCTTTGCGATCCCCGACAGCCCCCCAAAGGCATCGGGAGCACGCGCCGCGCCGCGCCGCCGTCCCGGATGATCCATCACCCCAAGGCCGCCTCCAGAGCGGACCTAGAGGCGCACCCGAGCCCACTTCTTGCCGAGCTTCAAGACCAGTTCTGACACATCAGCCGGAATCACGTAGCCCATATCCCGGTGCTTCACGCCGTTAACGCTGACAGCGTTCTCCCGAAGCTTCCGGTTGGCCTCGCCGCCCGACTTGGCCAGGCCCGCGACGCGGAGCAGCTTGTCGATCCGGATCGCTGGCTCGTTCCTCATGTCTTCCGGCAGGTCGAGTTCCGGCATGTCCGTCGGCACTTCCCTGTTCTGGACTACGCGACGGAATGCATCCTCGCCGCGGGCGGCTTCGGCCTTACCGTGGAAGTCCGTGACGATTCGACTTGCGAGCGAGTGCTTGAGGTCCATCGGATGGACCGTGCCCGAGTCGACCTTGGCTCGCATGGATTCAATGTCACGCACCGGAACGTCAGTGAGCAGTTCGTAGTAGCGGTACATCAGCTCGTCCGAAATCTGCATCACCTTGCGATACATGACCTCCGGCGGTTCGCAGATCCCGATGTAATTTCCCAGCGACTTCGACATCTTCTGGACCCCGTCAAGCCCCTCAAGGATCGGCATCATCGCCACGATCTGGCGCGCCTGGCCGTGACTTGCCTGCAGTTCCCTTCCCAGCAGGAGATTGAACTTCTGGTCGGTCCCTCCGAGTTCGACGTCTGCCTCCAGCGCGACCGAATCCTGCGCCTGCGTCAGCGGGTAGATGAACTCGTGAAGGCTGATCGGCCTGCCCTGCCGGTAACGTTGCGTGAAATCCTCTCTTTCCAGCAACTGGGCGATGGTGGCGTTGGCGCACAGCCGGATCATTCCGAGCGTGCCGAGTTCGAGCAGCCACTCGCCGTTGAAGCGAACTTCCGTCCTCTCCTCGTCCAGGATCTTGAACACCTGCCTCTTGTACGTCTCGGCGTTCTCGAGGATCTGCTCGCGTGTCATCGGCGGCCGCGTGGAATTCCTTCCGGTCGGATCTCCAATCAGTCCCGTTACATCGCCAATGAGAAATATCGCCGTGTGTCCCAAGTCCTGAAAATGCTTCATCTTGCGAATCAGCACTGTGTGCCCGAGATGAAGGTCCGGAGCGGTCGGGTCGAAGCCGGCCTTCACGCGGAGGGGCCGGCCCTGCTTCGCGCACTGCGCAAGGCGGTCCCTGAGCTCGGACTCCGAAATCACCTCGGCGCAACCCTTGCGGAGGTACTCCAGCTGCTGGTCGATTGTCATGTGGCCCTCAAGACCCGCCGACCGTCGATGCGATAGTTCCCGCTCAGGACCAGCCGGATCGCTTCGGTGTAGATCCTGTGCTCTTGCTCTAGGATCCGGGCCGCCAGGGCGTCTTCGTCGTCGGAGTCGAGGACCCTCACCGCTGCCTGGATGATGATCGGCCCCGCGTCGAGATCCTCGTCGACGAAGTGGACGGTGCAGCCGGAATACTTGACTCCGTGCTCGAGGGCCTGGGCCTGGGCTTCCAGGCCCGGGAACGAGGGCAGCAGGGATGGGTGGATGTTCAGAATCCGCCGCGGGTATTCCGAGACGAAGTACGCGCTGAGAAGCCTCATGAAGCCTGCAAGCACGACGAGATCCACCTGCGCGTCGCGGAGGCGCTCCACGACGAGACGGTCATAGGCCTCGCGCTCGATTCGCCTCGACCGCAGATACTCGGCCCGCAACCCTCTGTTCCTCGCCGCCTCGAGTCCCGGTGCGTTGGGATTGTTGCTGATCACGATCGCGATCTCCGCGTCGAGGGAGCCTGCGTCAATGCTGTCGGCAATGGCTTCGAAGTTCGAGCCACGTCCCGAGAGCAGGATGCCGAGACGCTTCATTGGACGTATGCCACGCCTTTCTCGCCGCTCTCCACGACCCCGATCTCGAACGCTTCCTCGCCGATCCCCTCTAGGGCGGCCAGCGCCTCCGCGCTGCGACCTGCGGGCACGCAGGCGACCAGACCGACGCCCATGTTGAAGGTCCTCCGCATTTCCGCGTCGCTGACGCGGCCGAGATCCCTGATCAACGAGAACACATCGGGAACCACCCAGCGGTCTGTCCAGATCCGGGCCCGCAGCCCCTCGGGCAGCATTCGCGGAACGTTGTCCGTCATGCCGCCACCGGTGATGTGCGCTGCAGCTTCCAGACAGCCGGCACCCTTGAGAGCACTCAGGGACTTCAGGTAGCTGCGATGTACCTTCAGAAGCTCACCAGCGGCAGTGGTGCCCAATTCCTCTCTCCATTCGTCGATGGCAAAGCCGGCAACTTCAAAAAAAACCTTCCGGGCCAGCGAGTACCCGTTCGTGTGGAGTCCGTCGGAGGGCAGGCCGATCAGCACGCTTCCCTCAGCGACTGCGGAGCCTAGCAGCAGGTCCTTGCGCTCTGCGATTCCAACGATGAAGCCGGCGAGATCGTACTCGCCATCGCTGTACATTCCCGGCATTTCCGCCGTCTCGCCCCCGATCAAGGCCACTCCGTTCTCCGAGCATGCGCGACTGATTCCCGCAACCACGTCGGTCACGACGCCCGGCTCGAGCCGGCCGGACGAGAAATAGTCGAGAAAGAAGAGCGGACGGGCGCCTTGGACGGCAATGTCGTTGACGCAGTGGTTGACCAGGCACTGACCCACGGTGTCGTGCCGTTTCGCCTCGAAAGCGACCTTGAGCTTCGTGCCAACGCCGTCAGCCGAACTCACCAACACTGGCTCGTCGAGCCCCTGCCCTGCAAGCGAGTACACGGCCCCGAAAGAGCCGATTCCCGTCAGCACGCGCTCATTGAACGTCCGCTGCGCCAAGTCACGGATTCGGCTCGTGGCGCTCTCCGCCGCGTCGATGTCCACACCTGCGGCGGCGTATGTGAGGGGCCCCTGCGCCATGAGCGTATTCCGCATTATCGCAACGGCCGGCCGCTACCGGCCGGCACGGCTTTGAGAGTCAGCCGTGTCGATATATTCCGCACGTCCGGCGCTACACGACATTGGTTACGCTGATGGAAGACGCATGCCTGCTGCAAGCCCTTCCACCTACCCGACCATGCAACGCTGCTTGACAGTGATTGCAGCGATTGCGGCACTAGGCTTCCTGGCGACAGGCGACGCCGCAGCCCACGAGGTGCCGGCCGCGGTCTACTCCGCCGCGAGTCTCGACAGAGAGCAACCAGTCGCTCCGAACTCGATTGCGATTGTCGACGGCGAGTTCGGAGACCGAACGACAACCGCGCCCGACGGCCAGCCGCAAGCCGAGCTCGATTCCTTCACCGTCGCGATTCAGGGCTCTGACGGAACGACCTTGGCCGCTCCGATCTTCGAGGTCGCTCCGCGCCAGCTGCGGTTCCTGGTACCGAACGTGCCCGCAGGCACGGCCCATATCGAGGTCAAGCGAGGCAGCGATACGGTCTCGGACGGGCAGTTCCAGGTTCGCACGGTGAGCCCGGGATTATTCTCGGCCGCGGGGAGCGGCGGCGGCCTGGCCGATGCTCAGGCGGTAATTGTCGACCTCGTCCGAGGCACGCGCCTCGAGCAGGATGCCGCCTACCTCGAAAGCAGCGACGGGACCTACCGCCCTGTGCCGCTGAACCCTGCGGCGGAAGGAGCGGTGCTGTTCCTGAGGCTGCGCGGTACCGGCATCCGGTATGCGTCGGAAGTCGACGTGTCCATCGGCGGTGTCGACGTTCCGGCGAATTGCCGCAGCGAAGGCGGCCTTTCCGCAGGTTTGGACGAGGTCCAGGTCGGTCCGCTGCCGGTCCAGCTGGCTCACCGGGAACTCGTCGAGGTCGTGCTGACCGCCGACGGACACACAGCGAACACCGTGCAGGTGTCATTCACTTCTTCCACCGGGGCGGCTGTCACGTTCAGCAACCAGATCTCGCGCCTCTTCCAGCAGAACTGCCAGGAGTGCCACAGGCCAGGCGAGGTCGCGCCGTTCTCGCTGATCGAGTATGCAGCAGCAGCCGAATGGGCGGAGCCCATCAAGGATGCCGTCGCAAGGAGGTACATGCCGCCATGGAAGCCGGTTCCCGGGCACGGCGAATTCATGGGCGAGCGCAGGCTGGCTGACGAGGAAATCGAAATGATCGCCGCATGGGTCGACGCGGGCGCTCCCGAAGGCGACCCCCGCGACCTGCCGGATCCGCTGCAGTTCGATTCCGACTGGTCGCTGGGAACGCCGGACCTGGTCCTGGAAACGCCGGCATACACGCCCGACCCGAACGTGAACGACGATTACCGCTGCTTCAGCGTCGCATTGCCGGAGAGCATTACCGAGAGCAAGAGCATTACTGGCATCGAGATCAGGCCGGGCAATCGAAAGATCGTCCATCACTTGATCCTGTTTGGCGATCCGCTGGGAGAATCGAGGGGGCTAGAACAGGCAAGCACCGACGGCCTGCCGGGCTACGAGTGCTTCGGCAGCGCGAATATCTCGCCGGCGGGATTCACCTGGGGCGTGGAGTCCTACTTCATGGGAGGTTGGGCCCCGGGGGCACGCCCGCAGGTCCTTCCCGACGGTTCGGGCGTGTACCTGCGCCGGGGTTCGCGGATCGCGATCCAGTTGCATTACCACCCCGACGGAACCGAGCAGTCGGACACGACGCGCATCGGGCTTCATTTCGCTGACGAGCGGACTCCGAGGAACGCGAGTGTCCTGATGGCGATCAACACTTCGTTCCAGATCCCGCCAGGCGCGGAACGTCACGAGGTGGCGGCCGAGTTCAACTTCCAGCGAGTCGGGGAATTCCTAATCCCTGACTCGCTCAGGAGCGTGCTGGAGTCCAGCGGGCTCTTTCCGCTAGACATCATCAACGTGCTTCCGCACATGCACTTGCTTGGCAAGGAGATCCGGATGGACAAGGTCTCCGCCTCCGGGGAGACCACCCCGATGGTCTACATCGATGACTGGGACTTCGACTGGCAAGACTTCTACACCTACAAAGAGCCCATGAAGCTCCATCTCGATGATCGGCTCGTCGTGCGGGCAAGTTATGACAACTCGTCCAACAACCCGCACAACCCCAACAATCCTCCGATCCCTGTCGGCTGGGGCGAATCCACGACCGACGAGATGTGCATTGTTTTCTTCACCTTGGACATCCCGGACCTTTGCCAGTTCCCCCTGGGTCTCTGCGACAGTCACTGATCGAGCCCGGGCGATTGGTTCCGCGCCGGCACGGTCCCGGGCAGCCGTCGCGGACACTCGGGCTCGACAGATCGGGACGGCATCCGATGCCAACGGCATTCCGCCGAGCCGGCGCTAGAATGACTTCTCGCTCATGCCAGAAGATCTGCTATTCCACACGCAGGGCCGCGTGGCGGTACTCACTTTCAACCGACCCGAGCGAAACAACGCCATCACGCCGGCCATGCGCGACCAGTACTTTGACCTTCTGGACCGCTGTCGTGACGACCCGAGCATCCGGGCGATCGTCCTGACGGGAGCCGGCAAGTCGTTCAGCGTCGGTGCGGACATCCAAGCCCTCGAGGCATCCGGCCCGCACACAATCGAGAGGATCCGCGAACCCGGCCGCCCGGTGCACTATCCGCTCTCTTGCCCGAAGCCCATCGTCTGCGCCATCAACGGCGGATGCGCGGGCGTCTCGCTGGTGCACGCGCTATGCTGCGACATCCGCTTCGCCGCATCCGGTGCAAAGCTGACGACAGCCTTCGCCCGTCGCGGACTCATCGCGGAGTACGGCATTTCCTGGCTGCTGCCGCGGCTGGTCGGTCAGGCCCGGGCGCTGGACCTGCTGCTGTCGGGCCGCGTCGTCCTCGCAGAGGAAGCCGAGCGCCTCGGCTTGGTGAACGGAGTCTTCCCCTCGGAGGAACTGCTGGAGAGGAGCGTGGCATACGCCGACGAGCTAGCGAGCCATTGTTCCCCTGCTTCGATGGCCGTCATCAAGCGACAGGTGTACCGGGACTACGAGAGATCGATCGAAGCGGCCTCGGCAGGCGCATTGGAGGAAATGGTCCTCTCGTTCGGGCGGCCCGACGTCAAGGAAGGCGCCAAGAGCTTCATCGAGCGACGGAAGGCCGAGTTCCCCCCATACTCGCCGGATGGCGGCAGTGCTGCGGAGTGATTCCCCGCAGGCAACCGCAAGCACCGCCCGCCACAGGCACCACCGCGTCCCGGCGCAAAGGAGAGCCATGCTGCCAGCCAACCAGTTCCACCAACAGGAAAATCGAGTCAGAGACACCTTCAACGCCTGGGTGCGAGAGGGAAAGGCCGATGGGATGGAGCGACGGCACAAGCGTCTCGCAGAGCTCATGCTCGAGCGGATCGAGGTGGCCTCGGATGCGCGAGTACTGGATATCGGGTGCGGGGATGGCTGGACCGGAAAGCTGCTGGCACCTCTTGTTCCCGATGGCGCCTTTGTGGGCATCGACCTGTCCGATGACATGATCCGCAGGGCCAGGGCCCGCTGCGAGCAGCTCGAGAATGTGCTCTTCGCCCCGGCTCCGGCCAGCGAGATCCCATGGGCCGAGAATTACTTTACCCACATTCTGAGCATCGAATCGGCATACTACTGGCCTGATTTGGCTTCTGCCGTCAGAGAGATTTACCGCGTGGCTACTTTCGGAGGCACGTTCCACATTCTCATCAACTACTACTCCGAGAATCCGTACTCGGAGGGATGGGACCGAGAGACGGGCTTGCCGCTGCTACGCCTCGATGCCAAGGCATGGGAGGAGCACTTCAGCCAGGGAGGCTTCGAAAGCGTGTCAACCGATCGTATCCCGGACGACTCAGCCATCTCGCCCGGGAAGCCGCCTGCGGAACTCGCTCGGAGGGAAGGGCTTCAAAGGGTCGGCGCACTCTATGTGACGGGTCGGAAGCCGCCGTTGCCGGAATCCGCGACCGACACGCCCCGCCCCGCCGTGAGCCCCTTCCGCGTCCTGCGGTAGCGATTCTGCGAGTCCGGTCGCTGCGCTAGAGTGAAGCGATGCGTCAGCTCACTGTCGGACTCGCGGCCGCTTGGCTGCTAGGTTGCGGCACTCCAGGCAACGAGACGGGCCAGTCAGGGATCGACGTGAGGGCAAAGCTGGACGACTACGTATCGGTCAGGCTCGAAGCCGACCTCAGCGGCCTCTCCGAGCGCCAGCGGGAGATGCTCCCGCTGCTAGTTGAGGCAGCCGAGGTGATGGACGGGCTGTTCTGGAGGCAGGCGTTCGGAGACAGGAACGCCCTCCTGTCGGAAATCCAGGATCCGTCCGCGCGGCGGTTCGCCGAGATCAATTACGGGCCTTGGGACCGGCTGGACGGCAACCGCCCGTTCCTCGCCGACTTCGGTCCGAAGCCACCGGGCGCGAACTACTATCCGGCCGGCATGTCGAGGAGCGAACTCGAGGCAGCCGCCGAATCCGACCCGGACCTGATGAGCCAGTACACGCTAGTCCGTCGCGACGACAGCAGCAAGCTGGTGGCTGTCCCTTATCACCAGGCGTATCAAGCGGAACTTGCCAAGGCCGCGGATCTGCTCCGGAATGCCGCGGAACTGGCCGAAGACGAGCAATTCCGGAGGTATCTCCAACTGCGAGCGACCGCTCTCGAAACAAGCGACTACCAGCCGAGCGACCTTGCTTGGATGGACATGCGGGACAACGCGATCGACATCGTCATCGGCCCCATCGAGTCCTACGAGGACAGGCTACTCGGCACCAAGACTGCGTTCGAGGCCTATGTGCTAATCAAGGACAGGGATTGGAGCGCCAGGCTGGAGAAGTACTCGGCCATGCTCCCGGAACTGCAGCAGGCACTGCCGGTTCCGCCCGAATACAAGTCCGAGGAGCCCGGGGGAGACTCCCAGCTCAACGCCTACGACGCGATCTTCTACGCGGGCGACTGCAATGCCGGGGCGAAGACGATTGCAATCAACCTGCCCAACGACGAGCAGGTCCAGTTGGAGAAGGGGTCGCGCAGACTCCAGCTCAAGAACGCGATGCGGGCGAAGTTCGACAACATCCTGGTCCCGATCGCAGGCACGGTGGTCTCGGAATCTCAGCGCGAGAAGGTCAACTTCGACTCCTTTTTCGCCAACACGATGTTTCACGAGGTCGCTCACGGCCTGGGGGCCAAGAACACCTTGGACGGATCCGGCACTGTCAGGGACGCGCTGCGCGAGGCCGGGCCGGCTCTGGAGGAGGCGAAAGCTGACATACTCGGCCTGCACCTGATCGGCCGGCTGACCGACTCCGGGGACCTGCCTGCGGGATCGCTCGAGAGAAGCTACGTGACGTTCATGGCGGGGATATTCCGCTCTATCCGGTTCGGATCCTCGAGCGCGCACGGAACAGCCAACACGCTGAGCTTCAACTACTTCGAGCGTGCGAATGCATTCACTCGCGACAGCGAGACCGGCACCTATACCGTCAATCCAGCCAACATGCGGAGCGCGGTCAACGGCCTCTCCGCGGAGATACTCCGCATCCAAGGGGACGGGGCCTACGAACGGGCGGTCGAGTTCCTGAGTGAGCTGGGCACGGCTAGCGAGTCGGTTCAAAACGATCTCGCTCGCATCGAGGCCGCCGACATTCCAGTCGACATCGTTTTCGAGCAGGGGCTCGGACTCTGATCACCCTCCACCGCCGGTCGTGCCGACCGTGCCCGCGTCCCCGCCGTCTGAACCCCCAATAGCACCGGAGGCGGCAGGATCGGGGCCAGCGCATGCCGCGTGCAACGCACCCTCGGGAGACTGGTCCGGTGCCGGCTCGATCCGGATCATTGCGACGGGGTGGCGCCAGTCGTAGGTCTGCGGCGGGAACCCGCCACAACCGTGAATTCCGCCGTGAGTGTGGACGGCACCCTCTGGGCCCCGGACATCGCATCTCCCCGGACGTGCAGGGACGGGACACGGAGCCGGTATCTCGCTGCAGAGCTCGGAGTTCGCCTCGCTACCAGCATCCCAGCCGCCCACAAAGTGCGTACTGGACCCCTCGCAAGGGATCTCTACGCCAAGCAAGGACACGAACCCGTCGTTGGTCATCTCGATCATCGACGCGGAAGAAATGAGCCGGTGATCGGCATCGAACTGCACGTGCACTGTCGCAGTCGCGGTGGGCCGGACGAATTGAGCGAGCGTGGTCACATGTAGTACCCCCTGCTCAGCCCTGAACTTGCCGGCCAGGCCGGCGGTGTAGCCCCGCTCCGCAAGCGCCGCGAGCTCCGAGCTGGCCGGCTGGCCCGGGACGAACAGCGGCGGTGCCTGCGCGTTATGGGAGAAGAAGACTGCCGGCGTGAGGATCTGGCCCTTCATCAGATTGGTCACCGTGACCCTTGCAACGGCGGGTTCCGGCTCCTGAATCCCTGGCTGGGAGTCCTGTCCGAACGCCGGAAGGCCCGCCACGGGCGCCAGGGCAACGGCGAGAACCGCCAAACTCACCTGTCGGCACATGCAGTCAGGCTAGCACCAACGCACTCGGCCCTTGCGGCCGCGTAGCACGGCTGTGCGGGGAGCGCCACCCAAGCGATCCGGAATGCTCGGCTCACGGAGGCCATTCCAAAGCCGAGACGGCACACGCTAATGCACGGTCGCACCAGTTAAAGGCAATTCATTCATAACGAAGGCGTTACGGAACGGATCGGGAAGTCTTCGTAACTCGCCGATTGCGTCTAAGCGGCAGTCCTGCCGGTGCTTCCAGCCGCGCCATGGCAGGCGGTTCGACAGCGACTTTCGAAGCCGCATAATTGAAGTCTCGGTCTCTCGTGCGCCGTTCTCGCGCCGACCCCCTCGCTGGCTCCATGGCCTTAGCCCGTACATCTGACGCTCCCCTTGTTCCTCCGCCACGGATTGACCAGCCGAAGCTGGTCCTACTGCTCTTCTCTGCCCTCTCGTTGTTGATGACATTCCCGCTGGCGCTGCGGTGGACCAGCGCGCTGCCGGCAGGATCGGGGGACCTTTGGCAGAACTACTGGAATTTCTGGTGGTGGAAGCATTGCCTGCTGGAAGGGATCAATCCCCTGCATTCCCCGATGCTCTTCCACCCGGAGGGCGCAGACCTGGTCTTCCACACGCATTCCGCGTTCAATCAGGTGCTTGGAATGCCGGTGAACCTTCTCTTCGGCGAAGCCGCAGCCTACAATTTCTGCCTCCTTGTCGCGCTGACCCTGTCCGGATTCGGCACCTACCTGCTGGTAAGGGAACTGACCGGATGCCCTCGCGGGGCGTTCCTGGCCGGCCTCGTTTTCGCATACTTCCCGCAGACCATGGAACAGACCCTGGAGCACCTGAACCTGTTTTCCCTGCAATTCATTCCTCTGTCGCTCTACTACCTGGTCCGCTGGGGGCGGTCATTCCGCCCGGCCGATGCTCTCGCATTCGGGGCGTGCTTCGGCCTCAATGCCCTTTGCAGCTGGCACCTCGGTCTGAAGCTCACCCTCGTGGTTGTCCCTTGGATCGGATTCCTTGCAGTGCGAAACTTTCGTCGCTGGCGCCCGGCCTGCCTCCAGATGGCCATGGCGGCAGCCTTGGCCGCACTCATCGTCCTCCCGCTCCTTGCCCCCATGGCCACGCTGATCGCATCCGGTAGCGATTATCACCTCAAGGGAGGCGTGGCGAGGGGCATCGACGCCAGCTACCTCCTGACCCCGACCTATGCGAATCCGGTCTTCGGTTCCGTGGTCGAGTCCAGGTATGTAGACCGCGCGTACCAGGCGGCCGGATTCGTCTGCTACCTCGGCTTCGTGCCGCTGGTTCTTGCCACCGTGGGGGCGTGGCGGGCCGGGGGACACGCATTGGGCTGGCTGGCCGTGTTCGCAGGAGGACTGGTCCTGGCCCTCGGAGCCAACCCATTGTGGTTCGGGACGCTCCGTCAGGAGATCGTCCTGCCATTCGCAGCGCTCGCGGAGCTGCCGTTGCTTGAGAGCCTTCGGGTCGCGAACCGGTTCATGATCCTGGCCAGCCTCGGCCTTGCGGTGCTCGCCGGGTACGGCTGGAGCTCGCTGCAGATCCGCTCGAAGCTGACACTGCCCGTGGTCGCTATCATCCTGCTGGCGGAGTACAGCTGGCTTCCCTTCCCTGTCCAGCCGGTCGAGCAGTCTTCGCTCCTGCGGGAAGTGCAGTCCCGGCCGGGGGCCGTCCTCGACATCCCGTTTCACCAACGCAGCCGCACTGTGCCGAACATGGTGGCCCAGACCGTCCACGGCCGGCCGATTTCGGGCGGATACCTGTCCAGCTATCCGCCTGATATCGAGGCCCACATGAGCCGGGAGCCCGCATTGGGAAGCCTGGCAGGAACTCCAGAGGCAGAGGCGACCCTGGACCTGCGTCGGCTCAGGGAATTGGGCTTCCGCACCGTCATAGTCCACAAGAACCGTCTTGACAGCGTCCGCGAGCGACTCCTTCGGGAGATCGGGCCGGGCCAACTGCTGGAAAGGAAGCGCGTGTTGCGCTATGGAGGAGTCCCTGACGAGGTCATCGCCGACATCCGGCGGCAACTCGACGAGGCGGTCGGGGGGGCGTCCCTGGAGGATGAGGAACTGGCGATCTACTTCCTGTAGCCTCCCGAATCGGCCCTTCTAGGGCTTCACGTGTACCAGGGCTTCGATCCAGCGCCGAAGGTCGTGCTCCCGAAACGAAACGTCTGCTGTCACCACGCTCATGCCGGAAGCGTCCGGCCCGGGCGTGAGTGTGAAAGGGACCTGTTGCTCTCGTCGCGGGCCCACATGCAGCTCGGCGAACGGGGGAACGCACTTCCAGCCGTGCGGCACGTTGGGTCGGACGACGAACGTCTCCGCTTCAGGCAGGTGGTTGAGGATCACCGCGTACAGATCGGCCGTTTCTCCCAGTTCCAGGTTGACACCGTACGGATAGAAGCGGGCCCACTGTTCGTCGACGCCGAAATTGGGGTCCTCCCACGGCACCAGCTCTGCAATCACCCGCTTCTTCTCCTCCAAGACCTCGCGCATCGTCGCGATCTGCTCGTCGTCGTAACGGAAGACCTCGTCGATGTGCTGATTGACGAGCCAGTAGTCTCCCTGCATTTCGCTGACCTTGTCGAGGCATAGGAAATGCCCCGTGGAGGGGTGCAGGAGGTGGCGGTTCAGGAGGCAGTAATCGTCCAGGCCGGACGGGCTGAACGAATCACCGATGAAGAAGTACCGCTCGCCGCCGTCCCGTCGAACATCGAGACCGCCGTGGTAGATCGCCTGGCCGGGAAAGTAGGTGTACCGGAATTCGAACTCGCGCCAGCGCATCGTCTCGCCCTCGGAGAGTGCGCGGACCGGCCGGATAGCGTTGAATGTCATCGCGGGCATGCGGTACGCACCTGGGTTCTGGAGGATGTCCTGCAGTTCCCTGCCGGCGTACACAGGCGCATCCTCCTGCTCTGCCATGGCCTGCACGTGCTCGGTGTGGTCGTCGTGGAAGTGCGTCACGAAGATGCCCTCGAGCTTCGTGAACACTCCCCTGCGCTTCAGGCGGCGGATCTCGCCCACGGCTTGCTCGCTGCCGCAATCGATCAGGAACGCGGCTTTCGATTCCGATACCAGCAGCCGAGAGGTGCCGAACTTGTGCCACCACCTCGGGGGCGTCTGGCGCAGCTTGACGGCCATCGGCATCCACTCCACCGGCGTGTCGCCCAATACTCGCCGGGCACGCTTGCGGAGGTTGTCTTCTCCCCAGTACCACCGCAGCGCATCCGTCCGGAAATAGGCGCGGAACAGGCGGCGCAGCCGGTCGATGAGCAGCGCGATCTGTGCTTCGGGCTCGTGGATGATCGGACCCCGGGCCGGAACGATCACATCCGGGCTGGCGGCAGCGATTCGTTCCAGGCTCTTCATCAGGTCGGCAGCCCGCGCTGCGTATCCGTGGTAGCCGCGGGTCTCTGTTTCCTCGATGGAGTCCTGCATGCTGTAGAGGTCGAGGACGCGCCCGCCGGCAAGAATCAGGTCTCCCGTGAAGGCAATCCGGGTTCCCTGCAGTTCCAACAGGTAAGAGACCGCCCCGCGGGTGAAGCCGGGAGTGTCGAGCGTCTGGATGGTGAGACCTCGCCAGTCGACCGGCCTGCCTCCGCGCGCCGGCTCGGGGACCTGCAGGTCCTCTGCCAGCACCTTGGTGGACTGCTGGGCGTAGTCATGGAACCGGGTAGCGCGGAATTCCTCCCAGAAGCCCTCGGCGTTGGCGATCAGGGGGAGTTCGGCGGCCGGGGCCACGACCCGCGCCCCGCGACCGGCAGGCCCAAGCGCCGCCCAAGCCACATCCCGCCTGTGATGAGTCAGCAGTACCTTCTCGACGTTCTCGAACTCCCCTCGAGGGTCTCCGTAGAACACAATCCTGTAGCCGTCCCGCTCGATTGCAGCGCCGTTGGCGGGACCTTGCACGAAGTGCAGCTCGCCCGGTAGCGCGGACGGCGAGCCCGCGCACCCCCATGCGAGGAAAGCAAGGGCGACGAGCAAGATGGAGCGACCGGCGCTGCCGCTTCGCAAGAATCGCCGGACAGGCGGCCGGAGCCGACCTTCCCGCCTGCGCGCGCCAATTGCCAACGACATCGCGATGATCGTATCAGTCCAGGCGGGACACCCTCGCCGGCATGCCGCGAGCCGCCCGGCCACGCGCAATATGATGGGCTGGAAGGCGGCCTAGGCCCGGATGGAAGACCCGCACAATCGATCGGACACGGCACCCGGACTGGTCGAGGGAAGCGACGGCGAGCGACGCTGCTTCTGGGCGGGAACGGATCGAGACTACATCGCCTACCACGATCACGAGTGGGGCATGCCGGTCGGGGACGACCGCGCCCTGTTCGAGAAGATCTGTCTGGAGGGTTTCCAGGCAGGACTCTCCTGGCTGACGATTCTCCGCAAGCGCGAGAACTTCCGCGAGGCCTTCGAGGGATTCGACTTCGAGCGTGTCGCCGGTTTCTCCGAAGCAGACGTGGAGCGCTTGCTCGGCAATCCCGGCATTGTCCGTCACAGGGGAAAGATCGAGGCCACAATCAACAATGCGCGGAGGGCCCGCGCGCTGGCGTCGGAGACGGGCTCGCTGTCCGCCTACTTCTGGGGATGGGAGCCTGACGAAGCGGCGCGCCCGGCCAGAATCGACTACCCGACGCTGCGGAGCCTCACCAGTTCGCGAGAGTCGAGCCGGATGTCGAAGGACCTGAGGAGGCGAGGATGGAAGTTTGTCGGGCCGACAACAGCCTACGCGTTCATGCAGTCGATGGGAATGGTGAATGACCACATCGAGGGATGCTGGAAGCGGGTCAGCATCGACACCCTGCGAGCGGCGTTCGAGCGGCCGACGGCACAGCGGACCTAGCGGCCCGCGAAGACGGGTCTGCGCTTCTCCAGAAAGGCCGCGATGCCCTCTGAGGCGTCTGCCGTGCGGACGGAATCCGCAATTGCCCGGGTTTCCAGTTCCATCTGCGTCTCCAGGGACTCGTTGAGACCCCTGTGCAGCAGTTCCTTCGCTCTTCCAAGGGCCCAGGTCGCCCCCGCGGCCAGCTGGCGCGCGAGCGCCTCGGCCGCATCGACTACCTCCTCGTCGCGGACCACCCGAGAGACGAGGCCCCATTCAAGGGCTTCCGATGCGCTGAGTACACGATTCGTCAATGCTAGGTCCATAGCTCGCTGCAGGCCGACCAGCCGCGCAAGGAAGTATGTCGAAGAGCCGTCGGGCGTCAGTCCCGCCTTGGTGTAGGCCATCGTGAATCGCGCGGACTCTGCCGCGACGACCAGGTCGCTCGCGATGGCGAGGCTGAATCCGCCCCCCGCGGCGAAGCCGTGGACGGCGCAGACCGTGGGAGCGGATTGCCTGACAAGCCGCGACACCGCGCCATGCAGGTACGTTGTCGTCTGCTTCAAGTAGCCGGGCAGATCCTCGCCTCTGGTCGCAAACGCCTTCAAGTCGCCTCCGCCACAGAACATGGGACCGTTCCCACGCAGGAGAACGGCCCTGACGCCGGCATCCTCGTCACAGCGGATCGCAACGTCAAGCAATTCCCGGGCCACGTCTTCCGTGATCGCGTTGGCCGCGTCCGGGCGGTCCAGCACGATGTGTCCCACGTTGTGGCGAACGGCGAAACGGATCGATCGATAGTCCACCGCAAGAGTTTAGCGGAGACCCGCCTGCAAGTTGCGACTCGCCGGGCACTCTCTGTTTGATGGGGGAGCGAGCCGCCGGGGTGGGGAGGGGAGCCCGGGGAGGCCCCCGGGATCGCAAGCGCCCGCCCCGGGGAACCGCTGCGGCGCGCTAGACTCGGGCTGAGGGAATGGACAGTTCGGACATCGTGCGCGCCATCGAAGAGGCGCTGAAGCGGAAGGGCACCAACCCGACGCGCCTCGCCAGGGACAATGGGTGGTCGGTCAACGCGATCCGTTACATCCTGGACGGGCGCCCCCCCAGCAGCCGCCGGCTCGCAGAGGTCTGCAAAGCCCTCGATCTGGAATTCTACGTTGGACCGCCCCGCTCGCCGCACGGCACGAGACTCGGCATCCGCGAGCTCGCCCGGGAACTGGAGCGGCTGGCATCGGAGGCGCGGCGGATCGAAGCCGAAGACCGTCGGAGGCCGCTCCAGATCGACCAGGGCACGACATACGTGTCCGCGCCGCGGTACGAAGTACTGGCGGCAGCTGGCAGCGGCTCGCCTGTGGACTCGGAGAGCGTCAAGGGCTATCTGGGCTTCAATCGCAGCTGGCTGCGAGAGCAGCGGCTCGCTGCCGACCATATGGCCGTCATCGAGGTGCAGGGTGACTCGATGGAGCCAACCCTGCACGGAGGGGATGTCGTGCTGCTAGACATGCGGCAGCAAGAGCCGCGCGACGGTGGCATCTACACCGTGCGGCGGGACGGCGACCTACTCGTCAAGCGGCTGCGCCAGCAAGGGGCCGAGTGGTTCATCCACAGCGACAACACGGCCTACCCGCCGCAACTCTTGGGCCCCGACTGCGTTATCGTCGGCAGGGTCGCGTGGCTGGGACGGACGCTTTAAGCGCGCCGCCAGTCAGCGCTCGACGGCCCGCCCGCCGATGAAGACCGAGTGGATGTCGCGCAGATTGCGGATGTTGCCGAGCGGGTTGCTGTTCAGCAGGATCATGTCCGCCACCTTCCCTTCGGCGAGAGTCCCGAAATCGTCGTCGATCCCGAGACCCTCCGCAGCGTTCTTGGAGAAGGAGACGATCACCTGCATGGGCGTCAGGCCTGCCTCGACCATCAGCTCGGCCTCCCAGTGCTCGAAATAGCCCGCGAAGCGAGCGGGGGGGCCCGTGTCGGTACCGAATCCGATCTTGACCCCTGCGTCCGCGAGCGTCTTGAGATTCCTCATCGCGATCCGGAAGTTCTCCCGGTTGATCGACTGCTCGGGATCCTTGGACTGGTTCTCGCGCATCGTCGTGCGGAGACCCTGGATGATCGACGGATCGACACGCGCCGAGAAGAAAGGGTCGTCCAGCCACGCCGGCGAATCGGCGTACACGAAGGTTGACTGCTCGCGGGTGAGCGTCGGCACGTAAACGATGTCCTGCGCCAGCAGTCGCCGGATCAAGCCCCTGTCCACTTCGGCATCGCGGACGCTGTGGACGATCAGGTCCAGCCCCGCATCCGCCAGGCGCTTGGCGTCGACCAGCTCGTACAGATGAGCGGCCGCGAGCATTCCGCGCTTGTGAGCTTGGTCGATGATTGCCTGGAAGGCCCTCGCCTGGAGCTTCTCGAACGTGCCGTGGTGGCTGTCGACCCACATCTTCACCAGCGCGGCTCCGTTGTCCGCTAGGCGGTCGACTTGCTCGCGCGCCTCGCTCGGCGTTGCCACCTCGAGGGCCAGCCCCTTCACTCCCGGCACGTGCGTCGGGTAGCCTTCCTTCGTGGTGAACCCCTGCAAGGCGGTCACGACGCGTGCCAAGCCGGCCAGCTGGCCTCGCGCCACCGCGTCGCGGACGCCGGTCACAAGGTCCAGATCGGTTCCCATGCTGGTCGTGGTGGTTACGCCGTACTGGGCATACGTGCGGAGATTCTCGATTACGTTCTCGCGGGTGTAGTGCTCCTGGGCCTGGGAGAGCCCCTTCGTCAGGCCCACGTGACCGTGGAGGTTGATGATGCCGGGAACCAGCGTCTTGCCGCTCCCGTCGATGATTTCGGCATCGTCCGAAATCACCAGCGTCCCGCCCTCGCCGATCTGGACGATGCGGTCTCCCACGACGATCACCGTCGCGTCGAGGACGGGCGGTCCGCCGCTGCCGTCGACTAGGGTGACGCCGCGAATGGCCAGGGGGCGTTGCGCGACCAAGACCAGAGGGGCCAGCAGCAGCAGTGCCAATCGCAGTTTCATTGCCGTCGAATTCTATCACGCGGCAGCCGCAGCCAGGACTTCTCCGCCCTGGGCAGGGAGGACGATGAAACCAGAGGGGCTCCGCGCGGCCGCTGCAGCAAACGGACGGCACCTCCGCGCAGGCCGGAAGCTCCAGCAAGAGCCCGACCTGCGCAACCCATCGGCGCGATTGCTTCAGCAGTGGATGGGGAGGACAAGGCTGCTCTCGGATCCATCCCGCCCGGCCGGGCTGGTAACCTACATCCAAGCGGCGACGGCCTCGACACGCGGATTCGTTCGCGTGCGGCGGTGGCGACAGCCCTGGAGCAAGCGGAGATTCCGATGCTGATCGATGTCAACAAGTGCGTGGCTTGCGCGAATTGCGTTCCGGTCTGTCCAATGGGCGCGATCTACATTGACCCCGACATCCAGCGGGCGACCATCAACCAAGACGAGTGCGTGGAGTGCGGCACGTGCTTCCGGGGCATGAGCCAAGAGCACCTTAACCCCTCCATCGTCAGGACAGTTCGGAAGATTGCCCGCCTGTTCCGCTTCCGCTTCGAGCCGGAGCCCGACGTCTGCCCGACTGCCGCGTTTGTCATGAACGAGCTCACGATGCCGCGCTTAGTGCGGCAGGTGTTCTCGGATCCGGTCGTCGAGCACAAGTCCACCGGCATCAAGGGTCGCGGCACCGAAGAGGTCAAGACCAATGACGTCAACCCGCGCGTCGGAATCGGCGAGGTCGGCTACACGATCGAATTCGGGCGCCCCGGCGTGGGCGTGCGCTTCCGGGACATCCAGGAAATGACGACGGCTCTCGCAGGGCTAGGCATCGAGTTCGAGGAGAAGAATCCCATCAGCCACCTGATGACGGACAAGTCGACCGGCGCGATAAGGGAGGACATCCTCGACGAGAAGATCCTCTCCGGGATCGTCGAGATCAAGACGAGGCTGGAGCAGGTCGAGGACGTCCTGACAACGGTCGAGGACGTCAATCGGAAGATCGATACCGTCACGGCGGTCGGCATCTCGACCCGTTGCGACTCCGAAGGCGAAGAGCGGCAGCTGGCGTCGCTGCTGGAAGAGCTGGGATACGGGGCGGAGCGTGCGAAGACAAATCTCGGCCTCGGCCGGCTGACCAATCAGGAGGCCGCATGACGAACACCCTGCACCGGTACGGCAGCGCATCGTCATTTCGCGACGACTTCATCCTGTTCTGCATCCCCTCGCCCGGAAAGAATGACGAGGGGGCGGTCGAGAAGCAGAAGGCCTTCCTGCGGATCTGCGCGAAGCACGGGCCCGTGAACATGGGCAACGGCAACCGCGGGAGCTTCAATCCGGAGAGGCATCTCGACCCAAGGTCGCACTGGAACCGCGACCTCTCCCCGGACTGGGAGGGCGTGATCGAAGGCGTGTCCAAGCCCGGCACGGCGGCGGCCGTATTCGACTCCAAGGAGAAGGCGGAAGCCTGCCTGCGAGAGGTGATTGACGCGGACCTGGGCCTCTCCGTGAACATGAGCACCTCGGTGACGGGAGCGAAGCAAGTGGCGGAATGCTGCGGCATCCCCCGCCACAGCGTCGAGTATTCGCTCGGCTTCAGGGATCCGCACGACCACCTGCCGAACAGCCAGGTGCTGGAACTGTCCACGATGTGCGGGCATGGAATGGTCTCCTTCAACATGGCTCGGAAGATGCTGGACATGGTCCGAGAGGGCCGGCGCACGCCCGACCAAGCGGTCGCGACCCTCGCCCGCTTCTGCCCCTGCGGTGTCTACAATCCCGCGCGTGCCCGGCGGCTTCTCGAAGAGGCCCGCAAGCAAACCGCCTAGGCCAGCGGCAGGCGGCCCCTGCCGTTGACACGCCGATCGCCCGGTGATACCTTCCTAGGGGCATGAGCCACAGCCTGCACCGCCGGGAGGCCCTTCGCCAGCTCACGGCGTTCATGCTCGCTTCCCCCCTCCTCGCGGACATCGAGAAGCCCGAGCTCGCCGACTCGACCAAGCTGGCCAACGTCTTCGACTTCCGGGAGCTCGCCCGCAAGCTGATCGATCCAGTCGCCTTCGACTACATGGACGAGGGCGGCAAGGACGAGATCTCGCTGGTCGAGAATCGCCTCGCGTTCCGGCGCATCATCCTGCGCCCCAGATTCTTGACCGATGTCCACAAGATCGATGTCTCCACCGAGTTGCTGGGACGCAAGCTCGACTCCCCTGTGTACGTGTGCCCGGCCGGTGGAAAGAACTGCTTCCGGCCCGGCGGCGAGGAGCAGACAGCTCGCGGCGCGGCCCTCGCGAACGCAATGTACATCACAAACGGCGGCGCGGAGAGCTATCTGGCGAGCGACGGCGCCCCGGACCACTGGTGGCAGTACACCACTGGAGGGCAGTTCCGCGACGACGACACCATGCTGGATTTCGTGGAGCGCCTCGAGGACTCGACCTGCACCGGCATCTGTTTCACTGTCGACAACATGCTTGTCTCGCACCGAGAGCGGTCCATTCACAACGGCTTGGTCCGGACGTGGTGCAATCTGGGCGAGATACCGCGCGACGAGGACGGCAAGCTCATCCGCGAGGAGGGCGACCGCACATGGGTCACCGGAGAGTACCCTGGCCGGGTCTCGCCGACACCAACCTGGGAGACCGTCAGGAAGCTCCGGGACATGACGGACCTGAAGATCATGCTGAAGGGGCTCATGATCGCGGAGGATGTCGAGAAGGCCGTCGAAGTGGGCGCGGACACCGTCGTCGTTTCGAATCACGGCGCGCGACAGCTGGACCACACCGGCTCGACGATCGAAGCGCTCCCCGAATGCGTCCAAGCCGCCCGAGGCAGGATTCCAGTGCTGGTCGACGGGGGATTCAGGCGGGGCACCGACATCCTCAAGGCACTTGCAATCGGGGCCACTGCGGTCGGTATCGCCCGGCCGTACCTGTGGGGCCTGACCTGCTTCGGCAGCGAAGGAGTGGCGCGGGTGCTCGAACTGCTCAAGACAGAGCTCGCACTGGACATGGGCATGTCCGGCGTCGCCCGGATCGCCGATATCAGCCCGAGCCTGGTCCGATGGCGGGACTGGTCCTATCAAGGAGGACTGCAACCATGACAAGACGCGAATTCTCATCGGCCTCGGGCGCAGGCCTGGCGGCCATGCTCGGCGCTTGGAAGGCCGCGGCCGAGGAACGGGGCTCGTATCCGATCCGGAGACGAAAGAAGGTGGAGATCCTCTACCAGTCGCCGGACGGGCACCCGAACGGCCTCGAGGCTACCGAGGACGGCCTCTGGGTGGGCGAGCAGGTCACGGATCGCGCCTACCTGCTCGAATGGGAGACGGGCGCTCCCCTCGCACAGTACGAGACCCAGTCCTCCAACACCAGCGGCATCGCAGCCGGCAACGGTTTCGTGTTCATGGCTGCGAACGGTCCCGCTCAACTCCGGCCGCGCCGCGCTCACGACGTTGCCAAGGGCGGTCGCATTGTGAAGCTGAACGCCAAGAGCGGCAAGCACATCATGAACTTCCAGACGCCAGACGGCGGCGGCGTGCACGGAGTCCTGTGGGCGAAGGATTCGCTTTGGATCACGCAGTTCCGGCCCATGAAGGTGGTCCAGGCAGATGCCGACCTGAACACGTTCCACGACTTCGACCTACCGCTCAACCGGCCCCACGGCCTAGGCTGGGACGACGGCGACATTTGGTGCATGTTCTCCAATGACTACCGGATCCTGAAGTTCGACATCCGGACCGGGCGAGTGCTCGACGCCGTCCAACTAGACAGGAGCGATCCCGACCCGCACGGCATGACGTTCTGGGACGGTGCGCTCTACTACTGCGACGCGGGTATCGCCCCAGGCCACAAGGACAACCTCAGCACGCATGCCGGCGCGATCTGCCGCATCCACTTGTAGCCTGCCGGCTATCGCGGCCGCCCTTGCGCTCGCCCCTTCGATCGAGGGGGCCGGCTCGATCGTCAAGCCTGCCGACGGAGCGTGGATACCAGGAGACGCGGTGGAAATCATCGCGCAGGCTCCCGGCGCCCGCCTGCTCCTCGACGGGAAGGCCCTCGATCCCGAGGAGCCATTCCCCGGCGTATTCCGGATCCGGATGCCACTGCCCGCCGGGCAGCACGTGATCCGGCTCGAGTCGCCGGACGCCTCGGACGAGGTGACATTCTATTCCGGTCCGTCGCCTCCTGCCGAAGGAACGAGGCCGTTCGTGGATCATCCGCCAGTCCCAATCGCCTGCACCCACTGCCACGGAGTCAGTCGCCGGGGGCGGTTCCGGTTCAGCGGCGGATGCGACTCCTGTCATGCGGCGGAGCAGTTCATTCGGACCCATAGCCACGAGCCGCACGAGATTCCCAGTTGCGGCATGTGCCATGAAGCGCACGGGTCGGGCGCGGAGAGCCTGTTGCTGATGGCCAAGGAACGGGCCTGCAAGCAGTGCCACAACTAGCCTGTCAGACGGCAGGTCGGTGACGGCTATCGGTAGAGCAGCTCGACAAGCGACATCGGGATTAAGGGCAGATACGTCACGAGCAGCAGGACCACCAGCAGAACACCGACGAATATGGCGTTCGCCCTGCTCACATCCCACACTTGAGCCTTTGCGATCGAGCAGGCGGTGAGTAGCACGCTGGCGACTGGCGGGGTCTGCTGGCCGATCCCTAGATTCAGCGTGACCACCAGTCCGAAGTGCACTGGATCGATGCCCGTCTGATGAACCAAGGGCATGACGATGGGAACTACCAGAATGATGGCCGCTGCCGAATGCAGGAAGAGGCCGATCAATAGGAAGAACACATTCAGCAGCGCGAGGATGGCCCACTTGCTCTGCGTGAATGCCAGCAACTGCTCGGCGAACTGCTGCGGGACCTGTGCCGCCGTCAGGTACTCGCCTAGCAGCGCCGATGTCGATACGAGAAGCATGACGACGGCAGTCTGCGTGGCACCCTCGACTGTTGCCTTCCGCAGCAGTCTCCAGTCCAGTTCCCGGTAGACCAGTCCCCCGATGGCGGCTGCCGCCACGACCGCAAGGCCTGCTCCCTCGGTCGCTGTCACCCAGCCGCTGAAAATGCCGCCTAGGATGATCACCGGGAGCACAAGTGCCCACACCGCCTCGCGGAAGGACTGCCTGACCTTGCGCCATGCGAAAGCGGTATCCGCGGGAAAACCGCGGCGAACAGCCACGCGATAGGCTGCCGCCATCAGCAGAAGGCCTCCCAGCAGACCTGGAATGATCCCAGCTACAAAGAGCTCCACAACGGAAGCCCCCGCCATCACCGCATATAGGATCATCGGAATCGACGGCGGAATGATCACCGCCAGCGTCGAAGCTGACGAGGTCACGGCGGCTGCGAACTCTTTCGTGTAGCCGGACTTCTTCATCGACGGGATGAGAACCGAGCCCAGGGCGGCGACGTCCGCAACGGCCGAGCCGGAGATCTCGGCGAAGAACAGCGAAGTGCCGATCGTCACCATCGCAAGCCCGCCGCGCACGAACCCGATCAGGGAGGACGTCAGGGCGATCAGCCGTCGGGAAATCCCGCTGGCGTTCATGATCGCTCCGGCCAGGATGAACAGGGGCACCGCGATCAGGGAGAATTTCACGGCGCCGTCAAACAAGGTCAGTGGGACGTTGGGGATGTCGCGGAGGCCGGTTTCGAGGGCCATGGCGCCGACCGCTGCAAGCCCCAGTGCGACCGCGATGGGAACGTCGACGAGAACCAGGGCGAGCAGCCCCACCAGAACCCAAAGCAGGGTCATGCGGCCCCGTCCCAGGTCTCGATGGCCACTGTCAGCTCGGCGACTATGAACAGCACTGCTCCGACAGGAATCGCCGAGTACACGACAGCCGCGGGCAGCCACGGCAAGCTTACGAGAAACACGCCCCCGAGTACTGCCAGCAGTTCCAAGCCCATCCAGGCAGCGAGCCCGAAGAAGCCGATGATTGCGGCCTCGCGCAGCAGCGTCAGCGCCAGTCGCATTCGTCGCGGAGCCCTCTGAACGACGTTAGGCACGCCGAGGTGGGCTCGGTGCAGGGCCGCGAGGGCCGCACCGTAATATGTCAGCCAGGCCAGAAGGATCGCCGCTACTTCGTCGTACCAGACAAGGGAGTGACCGGCCTTCCGGCTGAGGACGCCGACCACGACAAGCAAGGCCAGCGAAGCAGTGATTGCCACGACCGCACTCTCCAGGAAGCGCGACAGAATGGTCCGTAGTCGGGTGGCCGCCAAGCGGCTAGTATTGCGGTTCGGCGGAGGCGAGGGCAAGCGAGCGGGCAATCAGTTCCCCGCCCTCCGGGACGTCCCGGGCAAACTGGTCGAAGATCGGCCGGCCGGCCTCCAGGAAGCCTTCGCGGTCGCATTCGTTGACCTCCATCCCCCGGGCCCGAAGGTCAGCCAGTAGCTCCTCGTCGAGCGCCTCGGCTCTCTGGTAGACAAACTCCTGCACCTCCCGCGCCGTGCCCCGTAACGTCGCCCGGACCGTCTCCGGCAGGGCGTTCCAGCGGTCGCGCCCCGCGAGAAGGTAAGCGGGAGTGTACACGTGACGCGAGAGCGTCAGGAACTGCTGCACCTCGTGGAACTTCTGGCTGTGAATCTGGCTCAGGGGGTTCTCTTGGCCGTCGATCACGCCGGTCTGGAGTGCCATGAAC
Organism: Bryobacterales bacterium; assembly: GCA_965263255.1. Lineage (GTDB taxonomy): Bacteria > Acidobacteriota > Terriglobia > Bryobacterales > UBA6623 > VXMF01. Next base: position 1,114,108 of record CBDHHA010000008.1, on the reverse strand, counting down.
GTTTCTGCCAGCGACATCGGGGTGGGGTTCGCCCCGAGGGTCTGGAACAGCCGCACCCGCCAGCGGCCCCGTGGGGTACGTAGCTTGATTCCTTGCAGGTCGGCGGGAGCCTCGATCGGCCTCCGGCTGTTCGTGATGTGGCGGAATCCGTTCTCCCAGACCGCTAGCAGCTCAAAGCCGCGCGCCGCTGCGTCCGGCGCGAGTCGGGGCCAGACAACCTCCCGCTCGATCCTGCTCATGTGGTCCCGGTCCCGCACGAGATACGGCATCTCGAAGAGGCCGAAGGACTCGACAGCCGATGACATGATCGTCGAGGGAAGCGAGAGGTCGACGGTGCCCAGTTTCAGCTTGATGAGAAGGGTCTCGTCGTCGCCGAGCTGGCTCGAGCCGAAGACCGTCACGCGAGCAGTTCCCTCGAGGCGGGCATTCGCCCGGCTGGCGAACTCCTCCGCGGAAACCGCAGTCAGGGAGCCTGGCGACGCGACATGCGCCAAGCGAAGCTCCAACGGGCCGGTCGTGCCGCCGCAGCCAACGGCGACCAGAGCAAGAACCGAAACTGCCGGCAGGTGCCTCGCTACCACGGCATCGTGCGCCCGGTGTGCTCGCGCCCCTTCGCCATGGTCGCCTCGTTCGCACCAGCGCCGATTCGCACACCCTCGTCGAACATGTCCGTGACGTCATTCTCGCGGACGGTGTTCAGGAATGCGAGCTTGTTCTTCTTGCAGGCGTTGAGTACCGTCGCCCGAGCCTCCCGCATGCGGGGGTGCAGCGACCGGTTGGGGCCGTGCCCGTCCGGGAGGTCGAGCGACAGGCCCATGTCGCCCGGGCCCCATTCGGCAAAGCCGATGCCGGGAACGGCCGCGACCTTGTCGGCGTTGGCCAAGGCGTACTTGTCCTCGATCTTCAGCCCCAGCAGGAATTCCCCTTCCGGATTCAGCGGCCAGGGGTCTGCCTTCCGCATGTAGTCTTCCCGCGAAACGCCCCAGATCTCCGACGGATACCCCTGGCTCCCGTTGCCGAGCATCCCTTCGCCAAGTTCCGGGACGACGGGCTTAGCATTGGGGTAGCGGGCTGCCCGCACCATCCACTTGATCGCCTCGGGATCCCGGGCGTGGCACAGGAGGATGCCATGCACCCCGCACAGAAGTGTCTGCTGCACGACCCAGAAGTTGGCCCGCATGTGAATCTCGTCGATCCCCAGCACCGGAAGGGTTGCGATCACCGCAGGCGTCCGGTGGCCGCTGCGGGTGGGACCGCCGTCAACGAGTCCGCGCATGAAGCCGCGTAGCGCGGTGAAATCCAGCGCGCCGTGCTCCATTTCGTAGTTGATGTAGTCGTACTTGGTGCCGGCGAGGCCCTTGCCCTCTTCGTACCCGCCGCGACCGCCGGTGTAGAAGATCATGTGACCCGCCTCGAGCAGCTCGATGGCGCGATTCACCCGCTTGGGCTTGGCGGTAGCGGCTGCGGCCGCTCCGGCTGCGACGAGTGGAGTGGCCAGGAATTGCTTCCGTGTCATGGCTGAAAGATACTCGCTGCGGACACCCCTCGTCAAGTCGGGCCGCGTGCCGCAATGCGACGAAGAAGTGGCCCACAGATAGGGCCTGCCCCGAGGGCGGAATGGGAGAGACGCTGGTCGGGGCGCCGAGATTTGAACTCGGGACCTCTTGCTCCCGAAGCAAGCGCGCTACCAGGCTGCGCTACGCCCCGCCAGTATCACCATTCTAGCCCACGCCGCCGATGGCCGGCCGGGCTGCCGGGGATTATTGCGGCGGCCGTGCCACCCGCTCGCTAATTCGCCGCGACCGTGTCTTCGTCTGGCTTCGAGGACAGATCCTCGAGAATCTTCTTGCCCTTCTTGACAGCGTCCTTCGCCTCGTCGGCGAGGCTGCGCCCTTGGTCGAGCACTTCACGGCCCAGATCGGCGACCTCGCGTCCCGTGCGGCTCGCTAAGTCGCGGCCCTTCGCAGCCGCGTCGGCGATCGATTCCCGTGTCTCCTTGCCGGATTTCGGAGCGAACAGGATCGCCCCTGCAATCCCAACTGTCAGGCCAGCCAGGAACCAAGCTACATTGCCGCCGTCACTCTGTTTTGCCATTGCCGTTTACCTCCCTTTTGAGTATAGGATGCCGGATTCGAGCAAACGGTTTCACGGGGAGGGGGCCCCAACAGCCTCCGCCCTCGCCAGCTCGGCTGCACCGGTCAGTCCGGCAGCATCGGCCAGTTGCGAAGGCTCCACACCTACGGAATCCCGCATCGGTTCGGGCATGATCTCGCGCGCCGACCTAATGAGGGGATCTATGAACAGCGGAAGTCGGCTGCTGACCGACCCTCCCAGAACGACAACAGACGGATCGATGACACAGCAGATCGTCCCGATGGCAGTCCCGACCAGTCCCCCGTAGTCCTTCCAGGCGCGGACCGCGCGGCTGTCTCCCTGCTCCGCAAGGTCGCCGATCTCCTTGGCGCCGAGTTCGCGATCCGATTCGGAGGAGCTGTCACGCAGGAATTCGCGGACCACTCCCAGGCCGGAGCAGGCATTGTCGAAGTCGGAGTCGCCGACACGGCAGTAGGCTACCTCTCCGGCATTGTGGGAAACGCCGAAATAGAGCCGTCCGTTCATGATGATTCCGCACCCAAAGCCCGTCCCAAGCGTTATTCCCAGCACGACCTCGTGCGACCGGCCGGCACCGCGAACCGCCTCTCCGAGAGCGAAGCAGGCGGCATCATTCTCGAGGTACAGCGGGGCGCCGAACTGCTCGGAGCAGAACCTGCCAATGTTGAAGCCCATCAGGTTCGGCAGGGAGTCCTTGTCGAGCAGGATCCCGTTCTCGGTGTCCAATGGCCCGGAACTACCCATCCCGATCGCCGCTGGGCGGCCGCTGACTCCTGCCTCTACCACGGCCTGCTTGACTACGCGCTTGATGTTCATCAGGGTGACGGCCGCCTTCTGGCTGGCCATGGTCGGCAGACGCGCAATCTTGCCCAAGCGGGTTCCGTCCAGCCCAAACGCGGCCGCTGCGACCTTGGTGCCCCCCAAGTCGATTCCGATGATGAATTGATCCGGCATGGTGCAGGTCACCCCGTCGATTCCAGAGTAGGCCCATCACGCGGACCGTCCGCAGCGCCTAGTGCGGATGCTGGATGCGCCCCCTCAGGGACGGACCCGAACGTACTTCCGAATCACGCGATGGAACGGCTCCCCGGCGTAGAGGTTCCCATCTCCGTCGGCCGCCACGAACTCGGCTCCGTTCCCCGCAGTTGACCGCGGGTCGCCCCAGGGGAACAGGATGAACCAATGGACCCACCCTGTGTGCGCATCGCCGATTCGAATGCCCATCTCCCAGCCAGGGTTCTGCACGTTGTCGGACTCGGAGTCGGCCACGTAAATCCGATCCTTGTCGTCGAAGTAGATCCCGCTGGGGCGCCCGAACTGCGACCACTCGGCGATGAACTCACCCTCTTGGTCGAAGATCTGGATCCGGTTGTTCGAGCGATCCGCGACGAACACGCGCCCCCGCTTGTCGAGCGCGATCGCATGCAGCGTGCGGAACTCGCCAGGCGCGTGGCCGGTCCTGCCCCACTCCTTGATGTACGTGCCATCCTTGGTGAACTTGACGACCCGATTGTTACCGTCCTCGACATGGCCATCGGCGACGAATATCTCGCCGCTGTCATTGACTACGACGTCCGCGGGCGACATGAAGCGGTCCTTGCCTCCACCCGCCTTCCCGGGCGTCCCGAGCACCATTAGCACTTCACCGGTCGGGCTGAACTGGATCACTTGGTGCCCCCGGGTGCCGTCGGGCGTCCTCGCGGGGGTCACCGCATCGGTCACCCAGACATTGCCGGCGGGATCGACATCGATGCCGTGAGGCCAGATGAACATCCCTCCGCCGAAACTCTCAACCACGTTGCCGTCCATGTCGAATTTGAGGACGGGGTCTAGGTCCGAGTCCAGGCATTCGCGGCCGAACAACTCCCGCCCGGCGTCGCACCGGACGACCGCCCAGATGTGCTTGCCGTCAGGATCGACGGTCACGCCGCCAGCCGCCCCCATCTGCCTGCCCTCGGGCATCTTCGCCCACCCGTCGACCATCCGATACGGATTGGACATACCGTTGGTTTGAGCGGGTGCCGTCGAAACGCTCCCGGCTCCAAGGACGATGCCTGCAAGCGCTACTCTCCACAACATCTCGATCGCCATGTGACTCCCCGATGCGAGAGAGTAGCATACGGCCCCTGATCGTACTTGGGCGGACCTGCGGGCATCAGGTGAACGGCGGGGACCCGGTGGAGCGCTCGCATTTTGCAGTCGGGACTCTGAAGGGTGTGTAGTGAGGAGGCTAAAGCGTCTCCCTCTGTTGCGTGGGATGGCTCTCCCGGCAGTGTCTGCTGGAAATCCCCAGCCCAATGCAGCGCTATGGGAGCGTCGGTCAGGCGTGACGCTGGGGCACTGGGCCGTGAGAAAATGATAGGGGAAATCGAATCCTTGGGGAGCGAGCAGCGCAATGCCTGCGAATCCCGGCGGAGCAGGGTGATCGAGCACATGCTCAAGATCGACCACTGCGATGGGGACGGGGATCTCTAGTACTGGCAGGCACAGATCCGACAATGGCGGCGGCAGGTGGCCGAGCGACTCTCGGACAACCCGAGCCTGACCGGGCGTTGCCGCGAGATCTTCGATCGCGCCCAGGATCGTGGGCGGAATCAGGCCGTGCTGGTCATGACCGACAGGGCCGGACTGCAGCCTGGCTCGAGAGTGACTATGGCTGATGGGCGGCCTCGGCAAGGCCTGGGCGATCACGGTGCGCACCGTTCCACGCATTGCGGCCCCTAGCCCGGGACGGCGGAACCTGCGGGTTGGCCGGCGCTAGGCCCGCCAGCTGCGAACCGTATTGATAGCAATGTGGCTACAAATGCCCTTTCCGCTTGGGAACGGGTGCCTCGCGGTAGTCTGTTGCGTCCCCTTGCTCTGCCGAGAGACCGACTTAGAGAAGCATCGCCTGACACTCTCCTGACTTGCACGGGCGGTCCCGATCCCGCCGACCACCGGTAGGCGTCCGCCGAGCCCGGCCGTGACCTCGACACCACGTAGATGATCACAACCCGCACAAACCCCGCCCGCACGCTGGTCGACGCCATACCCACGTCGGTCGAGAGCCTCCTTCCCAATTAGGCATCCAAGACGTTGACCACGCGCATTGCACCAAGCCACCCGCGGTCAGAGCCGCGCCCTAAGGCACTCGCCGGACGCACCCAAACAGACAGACCCGCTCGGCGAATGCCGGCACGAGCCTCCGACTACCTGACGGGAGCTTGAGCGACACTACCGTCAGCCCCCCGCCTGCTGGCCGCACGATCTGACAGATCCGGCAAGTCCCAATATGAGGTCCCTTCCCTGTTCGACACTTCCCCGTTCGAGACAGTCAGCCCGAAGTGAACTGTTATATCCTAGGGGAACGAATGATGCCTCTAGCGATGGTTCCATATTGCGACCGCTATTTCATTCGAGAGGTGATCGGCGTCGTGGAATCATCGATCACCGAGCCTAGGGATCAGCGACTTCACTCCCACATCTCTAAGCTCTAGCGAGCAAATAGAGTATGGTCTCCGTATATTCTATTCTTGTTCGTCCAATCCTTGATCCGTTCAAGGGATCTTAAACCGAACTCGGCCAACCGCCACAGCACTTTCGACGTTGAGCGCAATGACACAGATATTAGAGCAATTCTTGAGCTCGCTCGAACCTAGTGATGTCACGGAGAGTTTCCTATGGCTCGTGGCAGGTTCGTTTTGCCTCGCAGCGTATTGGTCTTGGAGAGGGAAGCGTCCAGCGCTGACGGCTCATTCGCCGACCCTGCTTGCTTCGCTGGGCATCCTAGGAACCTTTATTGGAATCGTGGTGGGGCTGCTGGAATTCGATCCGAAGAATTTGGACGGGAGCATTGGTGGGCTTCTGGAGGGGCTGAAGACCGCCTTCATCAGCAGTATTGCTGGTCTGTCGGCAAGCCTCGCGTTTAGAGTCTTGGAACCCTTGATGAAGAATGATCGGGGGAGCGCGGACGTCGAGGTTGGCCCGGAACAGGTTGTTGCCTTACTTGAGCAACAAAAACAACTGCTCCAAGCGACCCGCGACGCAATCGCCGGTAGGGAGGAATCCAGTCTGGCTGGGCAGCTGGGACTACTCCGGACAGACTTATCTGATCGTCAACGGCAAGACAAGGAATATCGCGAACGGTTCGAAGAGACGCTATGGCAGCACCTGACCGAATTCGCGGAGAGATTGTCGAAGTCAGCGACGGAGCAAGTGATCGAGGCTCTGAAGAGGGTAATCGTTGACTTCAACCACAATCTCACGGAGCAGTTTGGGGAGAATTTCAAGAAGCTCGACGCCTCCGTGGAGAAGCTCGTCGAATGGCAGGAAGGCTACCGCAGGCAGCTCGAACAACTCCACTCTCTGTACGACCAGTCGGTGCAGCAGATCTCGACCATAGAAGCTTCAGTGTCGCAAATCGCAGAGCGCAGCGAGAGCATCCCGGAATCGATGGAGCACCTCGGCCGAACGGTAAGGACGGCCCGCCTCCAAACCGACGAACTCGCGCGCCATCTCGCTGCATTCGCAGAATTGCGCGACCGCGCCGTGCAAGCCGTGCCGCAGGCTCAGAAGCATGTGGAGGCCATGACGCAAGACATCGAAGCGGCCGTCCGTTCGGCTACCGAGCGCTTCTCAGCATTGCAGAGCGCTTCCGACACGCAGCTTCGCGAAACCCGCGAGAGGCTGGATCACCTCGCGCAGGCTGGCGCCCGATTTCAGGCAGATGTCCAAGCCGTGCAAGATTCCATTGCATCCGCAATCACGCGTATGCAGTCACAAGTCGAAGGTGCACTAAAGGAAGCGATCACAGCGCAACGGCAGGCAACCGATACACTGGTACAGGCCGCGATTGACGACACGCGAAAAGCCGTATCTCGAACTGGTGACGGCCTCACAAGGCAGATCGAGGCACTGGACGACGCATTGTCCAAGGAATTGAATCGGGTGATGCAACAAATGGGCAATGCACTGGCGCAGATTTCGGGCAAATTTGTTGAGGATTACTCGACCTTAGTGACAGCGATGAAGCGGATAATCAAGATTGGCCAAGCGGGGACTAGACCGTGAAACAATGGCCAAATCGCTTGTTTGGCTCCAGCCAACTAGCAGGCGGGGAGCACTGGCTTACGATCTCAGATTTAATGGCTGGATTAATGATGGTATTTCTCCTCATTTCCATCGCATTGATGCATAGTGCCTTTCGAGATCGAGATCGAATGCGGGAGGTTGCCGTTGCCTATCGTGAGAGCCAAGTCGCCATAAATGAGGCTTTGCAGGAGGAATTTGCAACCGATTTGAGGGATTGGGACGCAGCTATAGATGCCGATCATTTAGTGTTTGAGTTCCGGTCACCCGAGGTACTGTTTGAAGCCGGATCCACTAGGTTACGACCAAGATTCATCACAATTCTAGACGACTTTTTCCCGCGTTACCTAAAGGTGCTGTTGAAGTTCGACAGTGTGATTGATGAAGTGTGTATTGAAGGTCACACCTCAAGTGACTGGGGGGCTGCTACAGCGGACGAAGCGTATTTCAACAACATGCGGCTGTCCCAAGGCCGCACCCGCTCGGTGCTGGAGCACGTCTATGCGTTGCCCGCCGCAACCAGAGATCGAAGCTGGGTGAAGCTCAAGGTGGCGGCGGTCGGGTTATCTTCGTCGCGGCTCGTGGTCGACCGTGCTGGCCGAGAGGAGCCGGAACGGTCGCGTCGGGTGTTGTTCCGGGTCGTCACGAACGCGGAAACCCAGATTCGCACAATTCTTGAAGAGTGAACTCTGACATGCGGCTCCTAGTAGACTTTCGGGCCCTAGAAGACGCAGTGCGACGCATGGGCGCTGCTTCACTGCCGGTAGGCCTGGCCATAGACGTTCGCAGTGGAATCGATCCTCTCGAGCCAATAGACATCAAATTGCGAGACGGCATCGAGATCGACGATCTGTCTGAAGTTGAAGCACATCCGGATACAGGACTACTAACGTACCGAGGGCGCCAGGTTGTCCTCTATATTCAAGATCATTCTTTTCGGGCCGAGTCAGTGGTTGAGCAGCCACAAGATGGGAACAAGGTGCATATTTCCGATTGTCAGACATTACGATCCATGAAGATTGCTGGGCGTTTCGAGCGATATGTGGTCACTAACAATATTAGCGGAGAGTTCTACATCACGGGACAGACCATGCTCGGACAATCCTTTGAAGGGACAGCTGAGCTCTCTGTGTGCAAGCATTGCCTCCAGCAACTGAATTACAGGGGATACAATGGCAACAAGAGGCAAGTCTTGGAAGAATTTCAGTGGGGCGATCTGTTTGACGAGTACAGCCCACAATTCAGGCAGCTCCCTTCACGGAGGGCAGGTACTTTCGACGGACTGTACTCATCGGACTGGGTTCAAGTATCTCGACGCTACAAGAAATTGCGCAACTTTGTGTGCGAGGAGTGCGGTGTCGATCTTCACCAGAGGGAGTTTCATCGATTGTTACATGTGCACCACATTGACGGTGTCAAGACCAACAACGATAGATCTAATTTACGATCATTGTGCGTCCTCTGCCACCTTGAGCAGCCGCAGCACGAACACATGCAGGTTTCGTCTAAGGATAGAGAAACGGTCAAGACACTCCGTATTTTGCAGAAATCGGGGCAATAGTGGCGCTGATTTTAGACCAGTTGATCTGGGCTTCTCGCGTTGCGGCGGAGTTTAGCGGTGCAGCGATGCGAGGCGGGAATTGTCGGGATCGCTGGTTCGCGTACTCGGAAACTGAGGTTAGGACGGCCCCGGAACGGGCCGCAGTGCCGAGCACCAGCCGAGTTGGTATGGTTGGACCGAGTCGGTTACGGGTTGGGGCCGGAATGGCTAGTTGCACTATGAGATCGATGCGTTCATGCGGCCCGGGAGTGCACGTGTCGACCAAGCGACGGTCTGAGAGGAACTCGGTCAATGCGATCAAGCAATTGCGATGTGACTCGCACTTCTGGAGCGACCAGCAGGTCAGTCCTGGCGACAACCTCCTCGCCTAGCTGGACGGCGGCGTGTTCGAGATCATCGCCGAGATCGAGCCCGGCCAGGCGGAGAGGGTCGGCCTTCGGATCAGAGGCGAGACTTTGGCGTACTCGTTCGCGGACGAGCGGCTGATCTTCATGGTATCGAATGCATCCCTGCCCACGGCGAACGGAGCCCTGAAGCTGCGCATGATCGTGGACCGAGCCTCCATCGAAGTCTACGCCAATCGAACCGAAGTCACCTTCATTAAGCTCTTCGATCCGGATCCTTCGAAGATGAACCTTGATCTGTTCTCCAAGGGAGGAACCGCCAGCATCCAAGCGATGGAGGCCTATCGCCTGCAGTCCACATGGCTGAAGCGCGAACAAGGGCTGGGCTACTTCACGGACTCAGCGCATAGCAGGAGGCAGTCACGGCCATGATCAACCGCCGCCGATTTCTCGGACTCTCCGCCGCTGCGGTAGCGTCGCAAGCGTGTTCGAACGGGCCCGTGCCGGCGGAACAACCCGCTCCGCCGAACGTGCTCTTCCTAGCGGTCGACGACCTCAATACATGGCTGGGCTGCATGGGAGGCCACCCCCAGGCAAAGACTCCCAACATCGATCGACTCGCAAACCGCTCGGTCGTGTTCCACAACGCGCACTGCCAGGCACCGATTTGCGGGCCGTCGCGAGCGAGCCTCATGTCCGGCTATCTGCCGTCCAGCACGGGAATCTACGGTCAGATCCCGGACAGCGACCTGCGAGAGGCCTCACCGGAAACAGGCTCGACGCCATTCCTTCCCGAATGGTTCGGCCAGAACGGCTACCACACCATGGGCGTCGGCAAGCTCTTCCACCAGCACGCCCCGCAAGGCGCCTTCGCCGAATCGGGCGGCCGGGTTGGCGGATTCGGGCCCCGGCCGCAGAAACGCATGCAGTGGGACCGCCAAGGGACCAGCACGGACTGGGGACCCTTCCCGGACAGCGACGAGGAGATGCCCGACTTCGGCACGGCGAAGTGGGCGGTGGAACGGCTCCAGCGCGAGCGCGAAAGACCGTTCTTCCTCGGGGCCGGCTTCCTCCGCCCGCATGTCCCCTGGCACGTGCCGAAGAAGTGGTTCGACCTGTTCCCGCCGGGCGACCTGCAGATGCCGCCCTACCAACCCGGCGATCAGGACGACGTGCCTGAGATCTCCCGGCAGCTCCATGCCCTGCCGATGATGCCGACGGCGGACTGGGCGATCGAGTCGGATCAGTGGAAGTTAATCGTCCAGGCCTACCTGGCGTGCGTCGCCTTCGTGGATGCACAGGTCGGCAAGGTCCTCGACGCGCTCGATGCGAGCCCCCACGCCGAGAGCACCTACGTCGTTCTGTGCGGCGATCACGGGTACCACATCGGCGAGAAGAACCGTTTCGGGAAGCACTCCGTATGGGAGGAGGCGACCAGGACGCCATTAATGATCGCCGGCCCGGAGATCTCATCCGGGACGACTCGCAAGCCTGCGGGACTGATCGATCTCTATCCGACGCTGCTGGACCTTTGCGGCCTGCCCGCGAATCCCGCCAACGAGGGCCATAGCCTCCGCCCCGTCCTGGACGATCCGACAGCGCCGGACTGGCGGCATGCGGCCCTGACGACCTACGGCCGCAACAACCACAGTGTCCGCGACGAACGCTACCGCTACATCCGCTACGAGGACGGGTCCGAAGAACTCTACGACCACGAAGACGACGCACACGAGTGGAACAACATCGCCAGTGAGCCGGCCCACCAAGCAACGAAGGAGCGCTTGGCCTCTCATCTACCCGAGGTCAACGCGCCGTGGTCGGAGAAGTCGGTCTACGACTACAACCAGTACCTGACGGACCACAGAAAGCGGAACCTGTAAGCGAGTCATGAGTCGCAAGCGAGCCCTACGAGCCATTTCGCTGTCGGGTTGTGCCTTGACACTGGCCACGGCGCTCGGGTTCCCGGCGACATCCCTCATTGCCGCTGACGGGACCAAGCCCAACATCGTCTTCATCTTCATCGACGATCTGGGCTACGGCGATATCGGGCCGTTCGGTTCGACCACCAACAGAACCCCGCATCTGGATCGAATGGCGGCAGAGGGACTCGCCCTGCGCCAGTTCTACGCCTCCAACACGAATTGCACTCCGTCTCGGGCGGCACTGATCACCGGAACCTTCGCGCATCGGATCGGCATGGACGGCGAGGTGCTGTTTCCGGGCGAACGCCGAGGTCTCAGCCAGGACGAGACGACGATCGCGGAGGTCATGAAGGGAGCCGGCTACGCGACAGGCGCTTTCGGCAAGTGGCATCTCGGTGACCAGCCGGAGCATTTGCCGCTCGAGCACGGCTTCGACGAGTTCTTCGGAATTCCGTACTCGAACGACATGTGGCCGGGAAACCTCAAGGGCCACCGCCACACCAAGGAGCCGTACACGCCCTTGCCGGTCCTGCGGAACGAAGAGGTGGTTGCCTATGTGGCAGACGGCGCGGACCAATCGCTGCTCGCAAAGGCCGTCACCGACGCGGCAATCGAGTTCATTCGAAGGGATCGGGACCAGCCTTTCTTTCTCTACCTGCCCCACGCATTCGTCCATCGGCCGCGATACGCACGTCCGGAAATCGCGGAACGGGCCGAGGGGAACATCAACCGGGCGGTCGTGGAGGAGGTCGACGACAGCGTTGGACGAGTGCTCGACTCGCTGCGAGCGCACGGCTTGGCGGAGCAGACCCTCGTCATCTTCACGTCGGACAACGGCGGTGCCGGCGGAATGAGCATGGGGCCCCTGCGCGGCGGGAAGGGCGGTCCCAAGTACGAGGGCCACATGCGGGAGCCGACAGTGACTTGGTGGCCGGGGACGATCCCGGCTGGCCGCACAACGGACGAGATCGTCACGGCAGTCGACATCCTGCCGTCGCTGGCAGTGCTCGTCGGGGCTGATCTACCCGAGCGCCGGATCGACGGCAAGGACGCACTCGATGTTCTGCTAGGCAGGCCAGGGGCGCGCTCGCCGCATGAGCTCCTGTTCTACGAGGACGAAGGCGTGCGACGGGGCAGGTGGAAGCTTGTCCGCCGAGACTCGGGACGATTCGAACTCTACGACCTGGACGCGGACGTGGGCGAGAGGAACGATCTGTCGGCAGTGCATACGGCGCGAGTGAAAGAGTTGCGAGCGCTGCTCGAGGATCACGCGGCGGAAGTCGCCGCCAACCGCAGGCCTCCCGGCGAGAGCGAGACGGCTCGCCCGCTCGTCACCGAGCCCGGAGACCTCCCCAAGCTGCGGGAACTCATGGGCGTTGACGAATTCGAGGCTGTGCCGGAACGCCCGTGAGGAAGGAGCCAACGATGCTGCAATCTTTTCGAATTCTGACCGCTCGCTCAGTTCCCGCGATCGCCTCACTGGCGTTTCTCGCCGGTCTCTGCCGGGCGGAACAGCGCCCGAACGTGATCGTCGTCATGACGGACGATCAAGGCTACGGCGATCTGTCCGTACATGGGAATCCTGTTCTCAAGACGCCGAACCTGGACAATCTCCACTCCCGGAGCATTCGGTTCACGGACTTCCACGTCGCGCCGATGTGCACGCCCTCCCGCAGCCAGCTGCTCACGGGCCGGGATGCGATCGACAACGGCGCATCGTTCGTCTGCATGGGGCGCTCCCTGATTCGAGAGGACCTGCCGACAATGGCCGAAGTCTTCCGGGACGTCGGCTATGCCACGGGACACTTTGGTAAGTGGCATTTGGGCGACAACTTCCCGTACCGGCCTCAGGACCGCGGCTTTCTGGAGACCGTCCACCACGGGGCATGGGGCATCACGTCGCTTGCCGACTACTTCGGGAACGACTACTTCAACGACCACTACCGCCACAACGGCCGCATCGAGCAGTACACGGGCTATTGCACGGACGTCTGGTTCCGAGAGGCGATGTCCTGGATTCGCCGCCAGGCCCGAGCCGAGAGGCCTTTCCTGGTCTACCTGCCCACCAACGCTCCGCACGTGCCGCTGTGGGCACCCCAGAAGTACGTCGAACCGTACTTGGGAAGAGTCGAGTCCCGGGTAGCCAAGTTCTTCGGGATGATTGCCAACATCGACGAGAACATCGGACTGCTGACCCAACTGCTCGACGAATTGGGTGTCGCCGACAACACGATCTTCGTGTTTCTCGGGGACAACGGGACCGCGCAAGGCGAATCCGTCTTCAACGCTGGAATGCGCGGCAAGAAGCGCTCTCTTTACGACGGCGGGCATCGCGTGCCGCTCTTCGTTCGCTGGCCGGCAGGTGACCTCGGCGTACCTCGGGACATTGACGCATTGGCGCACGCGCAGGATGTCCTCCCAACGCTTCTGGACCTCAGCGCTGTCCCCGCCCCGGATCAGGCCGATTTTGACGGCGTGAGCCTCGGGCCCTTGCTGAAGGGGGAGCAGCAGGATCTGAGCGATCGCATGCTAGTCGTCCAGTACGGCGGGGTCTTCGAGAAGCATCGCGATGCTGCCGTGATGTGGAACAAGTGGCGGCTCGTCAACGGAAAGGAGCTCTACGACCTCGGCAAGGATCCGGGGCAGAAGAACGACGTTGCCGGCAAGTTCCCGGACACGGTCGCTAGGATGCGGGCCCACTACGACGAGTGGTGGGACGAGCTGATGCCGTCGGCCAATGAATACCAGCCCATCGTGGTCGGTGCGAGGGCTGAGAACCCTGCGCGGCTGAGCGCTGCGGACTGGAACGGCGTCTACTGTGACAACCCGCGCTGCGTCAGAGGCGCGCAACGGCTCTCGGGGCCTTGGAAGATCCGAGTCGAGCGGCCGGGGCGCTACCGCATCTCGCTGCGCCGCTGGCCGCAGGAGTCCGGGCTAGCCTTGCGCGATCCGGCACCGCCCCTCCACGGAAGATACGGTGACCTGATTGCTGGCAAGGCGCTGCCGATCGCGGAAGCGCGGCTGGGAGTGGGCGCCGCGGAATGGACCAGGAAAGTCAAGCCGCTCGAGCGGGAGGTCGTCTTCGAAGCCAATCTGGAGCCGGGCGAAACGCAACTCCAGAGCTGGTTCCTGGACGAAGGCGGCCAGCTGCTGGCTGGCGCCTACTACGTCGAGGTCCAGCGCGTCGTAAGGGAGGCTCAGGCCACTGACTCCGCCTCGCTCTGCCCCCCGTCCGACTCCTCCTGCCTGGACCAGCGGAAGTAGCCGCTTCGGACTCTGGAGATCATGGAACATCAGGGAGCCAGCCAGCGGGCTCTCTTCACGGACGCTTTCCCCCGCCGTGGACGGAGTCCATGGCAACTTCCCTGCGAGTGTCGTTTGCTGATGAAACAGGGGCTCGCACGCTCTCGATTCTCTCTGACTTGAATATGGCCGCGCCGCCCCTGCCAGACTCCATCCCAGTCTGACGGTAGCCGCCGCTGCGTCGACGTCAACGGACCTGCCGTTGGCTGAGCCACTTGTTGAGTGACAGCGTTGCCGGCAGCGTGTCAGCGCAGTGCCGAGACCACAGGAGACGAAATTGGTGAACGCACGAAAGCAGCAAGCGCTATCCAGGGTTCGAGATCTCGAGACACCGCAGTGGTCGGTGTCGCCTTGCTGGCAGGGGTCGGGCCCTACGCTCAGGAGCAGCATCCGGACCAGGCCTCCAAATCGCGAGACCTAGGAAGGACCCGCGCGCGCCGGGAACATTTCGCACCCGTTCGGTGTCATTCCCAGTGAGCGAGGAAACCCGAGCGAGACTCGGGTTGCGCCATCCTTGGGCGGTGCTAAGCTGAGCCCGTTCGACGTGCCATGAGCGGTCCGAACCAACTGCAGGGCAAGCAGCGAGGGCCGGATCCCGACGCCGACTTGGTGACAGGGCTGAAGAGCGGCGACGAAGAGAGCTTCCGGCTGCTGCTCCGCCGCTACCAGGACCCGATCTACGGTTATGTCTGCCGCCTGATCAACGATTCGCTCGAGGCGGAGGATCTCACTCAGGACATCTTCACCAGGGTTTTCCGCAAGATCCAAGGCTTTCGCGGGGACAGCAGTTTCAAGACGTGGCTGTATCGGATCGCGGCCAACGAGGCGTCGAACCGGAGGCGCTGGTTCTCCCGGCACCGCTGGCGCGAGGTCATGGAATCGATGGACGGGACGGATCCGAAATCGATCGCTTGGAGGCTTGCTGATCCCACACTCGGCCCTTTCGACCGCGTCGAGAGCCTCGAGCGGAGGGCGATCCTCGATGACGCCCTCCAGAGCCTGGATCCGCGCTACCGGGAAGCGGTCGTCTTGCGCGACATCAGCGGACTCACCTACAGCGAGATCGCAGAGGCACTCGGGTTGTCTCTCGGAACGGTGAAGTCCCGGATCCTGCGAGGGAGGGAGGCACTCAGGAGCGCCTTGCAGCGCAGCGCTCCCTCCGTTGTCCCGCAGTCTGTGCGGTGGCAGCCGGAATAAGGAGTATGGCGATGCGGTGCGGTTGGGCCAAAGACAATATCGGTCGGTACATCGAGGGCGCCCTCGGCCCGATCGACAGAGCGTTGATGCGCTTCCACCTCGGACGGTGCGAAGACTGCTACGACCGGTACGAGCACTTCGAGCCCGTGACCGCCATGCTCGGGAGGCTCCCGTCAGAGCGGCCGTCGGCGTCGCTGGAGTTCCGGATCCTGAGCGCCTTTTCGAGGGAGCAGTTGCTTCGGTCCGAGCCTGCAGCGAGATGGAATCGAACGAAGGTCAGGCTCTCAAACTGGATCCGGCCGGTAGCCGTTCCGGGTGTCGGCGGCCTGCTGATCGCGCTGGTCGCAGTGCCGGCACTGCTGTCCGCTTTCTGGACGGAGCCGGTCGCCCACGCCAACGACATTCCCCTGAAGATCCTGGCCCAGCCGGTGGAGACTGCGCCCGAGATGACCGCGGCATCCCCGTACCCGGTGTCGAGGGACCTGATCGTGCTGGCATACATCGACCACCGCGGGGCGGTCTACGACTACTTGATCGCGAGCGACGAGCCGCTGGACATCCGAATGCAAGGCCAGATCGCCAACGCCCTTCTGACGTGCAAGTTTCGGCCTGCCGAGCGATTCGGCCAGCCAGTGCCGGGCGAGCGGATGATCCTGTACCAGAGCGTGGAAAGCGGCGCGTAGCAAGATCCGAATCACCGGCACGGCCATGGCCGGCGGCCCGGTGGCCGGGCGGGCAGGTTGCATTCGGCTGGCGCTCATCCCAATATGAAAGTTCGCCCATGTCGAAGCCGCGCATGTGCCCGCATTGCAGGGCGTTCGTAGACAGCAGCTCCAAGGTCTGCGAGTACTGCGACAACCCGCTGCCGATGACCGCAGGCCGACGCCTACGTCGCGAGGAGAGGCTGAGCAGGGCCGGGGCCCAGGTCGGGTTCACCACCATGATCCTGCTGCTCGTCAATGCGGCCCTGTTCGCGGTCTCGTGGATCCTGAGCACGCGGTTCGCCGGCAGCAGCGACTTCCTGGGCAGCATCGACGGGCAGGTGCTCCACATGCTGGGCGCGAAGTTCAGCCTGTCGATCCAGCTTCACGGCGAGTGGTGGAGGCTGATCACGGCGAACTTCCTGCACGGCGGCCTCCTGCACCTGGCATTCAACACGATGTCGCTGTATAACCTAGGCCCGCTCGGCGAGGAAATCTTCGGCACTTCCCGCTACATCGTGCTGTACCTCGCGACCGGTTTCTGCGGGTTCGCGCTCAGCACTGTGTGGTCGAACTCCCTTTCGATCGGCGCTTCCGCGTCGATCTGCGGGCTGATCGGGGCACTCTACGCGTACGGACGCATCAATCCCAACTCGCCCCTGCGTTCAGTGGCGCTGCGCTGGATCATCGCCATCGGCGTCTTCGGCCTGCTCTTCCCCGCAATCGACAATGCCGCGCACCTGGGCGGCCTCGCGGCCGGCTTCGGATTCGCGTACGTATGCGGCTCACCGGGGCACGACGGTGACAAGGAGGCGATCTGGAAGGGTATCGCGATCGGCGCGGCCGGCATCGCAGCCGTGGCCTTCTTCTTCGCCTACCGCAACTTCTCGCTTGCTACGAGCTGAGATCGCCCGGCCGGGACGCGCCGGAATCCGGCAGAGAGGCTGCGGCGTAAATCCTCCGTCGACGCGTCACCACAGCTGCCAATCGACAATCTCAGGCATGCAGGCTCGTGCCAATACCGGCCTCTCGAACGGTGCGTGCGAGCACGTCCGGGTCCTGCCCGTTGACAACCGACACCTCCCGGATTCCGCCGCGCAGCGCCTCGATCGCCGCGCGGAGCTTTGCTTCCATGCCGCCGACAGCGATACCGCGGTCGATCAGGTCCTCCGCCTCGCGCGCTCCTAATGCCGGAATCAGAGTGCCGTTCTCGTCGAGCACGCCTCCGACATCCGTCAGGAACACCAGCTTGTCCACGCCGAGGGCAGCGGCGCATGCGGCCGCCATCTGATCAGCATTGACGTTGTATATCGCGCCCTGCGTCCCGCCGGCGATGCAAGCGACCGCGGGAAGGTAGCCTTGATCGGCGAGGCACTCGAGCAAGGACGGGTCAACTCGCTCGACCTTCCCCACCAAGCCGAGTTCCGGGTCCAGCTGCGACGCCATGACCGTCCCGGCATCGATGCCGGTCAGTCCGACCGCATTCAAGCCTTCCCGCTGTAACTCCGCTACCAGCTGTCGATTCACCGAGCCCGCGAGCACCCGCAGGACTGCATCCAGGATCTCCGGAGGCGTCACCCGGAGGCCGCTGCGGAACTCGCTCTTGTGGTCCAGGCCCGCCAGGTAGCGGCTAAGGCGCTTGCCCCCTCCGTGGACGACGACAACTCGGTTCCCGTCGTCGAGCAGGAGCTTGAGCTGGCTGGCGAGCGACGCCCTTCTCTGCTCGGATTCGAGCAGAGTCCCGCCGAGCTTGACGAGTAGTCTCATCGGAATCCGGGCCGTCCCTACGCTTGCGGAGCCAGCAGCCCGGCCGTCTCGGGATACCCCAGCATCAGGTTCATGTTCTGCACGGCCTGGCCTGCGGCACCCTTGCCTAGGTTGTCGATGGCCGCGACGATGACCAAGCGCCGGCTTGCCGGGTCGATCTGAAATCCGATGTCGCAGAAGTTCGTCCCGCGAACGCCGCGCAGATCGGGCAAGCGGCCTTCGGGATACAGCCGCACGAACGGCTCGTCGGCATAGTACTTCTCGTAGACGGCACGCACGTCCGACCACCCGATTGATTCCGACGTGCGCACGTAAATCGTCTCCAGGATGCCCCGGTGCAGGGGCAGCAGCTGCGCAGTGAAGCTCAACTCGTGCTCGTCCACGTCGGTGGTGTGCAGGATCTCCGGGACGTGCCGGTGATTGAGAACGCCGTAGGCGGAGAAGTTCTCGGTCACCTCGCAGAAGTGCGCCTTGAGCGAGGGCTTGCGACCGGCACCGCTGACACCCGACTTGGCATCGCAGACAACACCGGCGCTCCGATCCAGGACCGCCTCCACGACCAGCGGCCGCAAGCTCAGATTGGCAGCGGTCGGGTAGCACCCCGGATTCGCCACGAGACGCGACACCTTGACCAGTTCCCGGAAGAACTCCGGAAGCCCGTAGGCCGCGTCGGTCAGCAGGTCGGGTCTGGTGTGCTCGACCCCGTACCAGCGCTTGTAATTGGCAATCGACCGCAGCCGGAACGCTGCGCTCAGGTCGATGCAGCGGGCGCCGGCATCCAGCGCGAGCGGCGCGGTTGCCATCGAGACTTCAAGGGATGTCGCCAGGAAAGCCAGGTCAATCCCTTCGTCGCGCAGGGCGCCGGCCTCCAGGGGAATTCTTGGCGTGCTCTCGCCGAACGGGAGTTCCGAGTCGGCGACTGCCCGGTGCTCGAGCAGGACAGGGTCGGCGTGCGGATGAGCTTTCAGGATCCGGACAAGATCCGCTCCGCTGTAGCCCGTGAATCCCGCAATCCCGACCCGAGCGTTTCTAGCCATTTCCGCGCGGCCCCCCAACTCCGATGGTAGCGAGAATCGCGGCGAGGCCGGCACGCGGGCCGGCGGGCCCGGACGCTGCCGGCTATACGTCGCAGAGCTTGACCGCCTGAGCGAGCGAGTCGAGCGGATCCCTGGTGGGAATGAACTCGTGGCCGACGAAGCCCTGGTAGCCGACGTCGACCAAGGCTTCCATGACGGACGGATAGTGAACTTCCTGGCGCAGATGGAGTTCGTTACGGCCGGGATTCCCTGCCGTGTGAATATGGCCGATCAGATCGTGCATCTGCTCGATTCGCCGGATGACGTCCCCGTTCATGATCTGCACGTGGTAGATGTCGAAGAGCAGCTTCGCGCGCGGGGAGCCCACCTCGCGGATGATGTCCGCGCAGTAGTCGATATCGTCGCCCTGATAGCCCGGGTGGCCCTTCATCGGGTGCGTGTCATCCCTGGTGTTCAGCATTTCGAGGCAGACGGTGACACCCTTCTCCTCGCCGTAAGCGGCGAGTTCCTTGAGGCCCGCAACGGTGTTCCGCGCGCCTTCCTCCAATGAGATCTCGCCGCTGGCGGGATCCTCCGCGTCATTCCACTTGTAGCCGTTGAAGGCGATCACGCTCGGAATCCCCTGCTCCGCACACGCATCCATCGTCTTCTTCGTCACTGCAATGACTTCTTCCTGATAGCGCGGATTGTTCAGGCCTTTCATGAAGGGCGCGCCGGGCATGCCATTGCTTGCGATCGCGCAAGTCAAGCCGTGCTCCTTGACGGTCGGCCACTGCTCCGGCGTGAGCAACTCCACGCTCTGGAGACCGAGATCGGCAGCGTGGCCGGACATCGTGTCCAGATCCCACGCCCACTCGGACGACTCGAAGCACCACAGGCAGACCGAGTGACGGATCCGTCCGTTCACCGCGCGGGTCCAAGCCTCCTCGTCGGCTACGGAGCCCGCCGAGCAGGACGCGAGGGACGCGGCGGCGGCCGCCCCGGAGTAGCCAAGAACGTTCCGCCGGGTCGGATTCCCGCCGATAGGTGAAGTGGATTTCATTGATGGCCTCGTGGGTCGCCCGGCCGAGCTGGCCTGGCGACGCTATCAGTCAGTCTGCCCGTCTGATGCACGTGATTGCAAGCGCTGCGCATTCACGCTGCGCATTCACGGACGTCGGCCCCGCAGGGCAACCATTGCCGAGTTCGCCGCTGGATGCAGCCCGTGCTCCAGCGGCATGAACGAGCCGTCCAAGATCGTGAGCGGAACCGGCCGGCCCTTGCGGACCAACGGCGCAGCCAACCCGTCCGGATCAGGTGCGAGCCAGACATGTTCGGCGGCCGGCCACACGTCCGGACTCGGGGACCGGTCGCGCCGGCAATCCCGCACCCTCGCCTACGAGTAGCCAATGCGGTTGCTATATCGCGAGCGCCTGCCTACGGCCCCTCCCTGACCGCGAGCACCCTGTTCGGTCTCACCCCTTCGACCGACTGTACGAACCCGCTCGGCCAAGTGATTTCGACAGTGACCGCATTCGAGGATTCTCCGAGGCCAAAATGAAGGGGCCGCATCACGGAGGAGGCATACCCGGCGGAACTGGTCACCCATCGGGTCTGGCGTCCCACTCGAACTACCGCGCCGATCGCGTCGCGATTCGACCGCGTTCCGACAGGCAGCACGCCCACCCAGTTACCCTGTCCGGTCGTGGCATTGCGCAGCAGTCCGGCGGGGCCCCCCAAAGCGGTCACGACGAGGTCGAGCCGCCCGTCGCCATCGAAGTCGGCGGCGGCCGCCCCCCGATAGGCTGCCGGGCCGCCAAACTCCCGGGCGTCCTCGAAATTGCCGTCCCGGTTGCGGAACACCGTGTTCCGCTGGAGATACACGAACGGCTCGAAATGCTCAATCAGGTCGTTCACATGCGAGTTGGCAGTGAACAGGTCGACCCAGCCATCGTTGTCGAGGTCGGCGAACACATTGCCCCATCCCGCGTACCGCTGGGAGGCCCGGGCGATCCCGCTGGGGACGGTCGCGTCGCGGAATGTGCCGTCTGGCTGGCCCCGGAAGAGAGGATAGGTCTCGTTGCTGAGGGCCGTCACGGACAAGTCCGCCAGGCCGTCGCTGTCAAAGTCCCCAATGTCCGCTCCCATCGACGCGACTGGCCGTCCGTGATCGAGCAGCGCGACACCCGACAGCAGCGCGTCTTCCAGGAAGGTGCCGTCCGACTGGTTGAGAAAGAGCGAGTTCGGGAGATTGTCGTTCGTCACGAACACGTCCTGCCGGCCGTCGCCGTTCAGGTCGGCCGAGACCGCGCTCATGCCCCGCCCCTCATGGGCGCCCACTCCGGAAACGCCGCTCACGTCCTCGAACCGTCCGGATCCGAGATTCCGGTAGAGGCGATTCGCAATGGGCCGGAGGTACTTGGGATGGCAGTAGACGCGGAGACCGCGCTCCCGGTCGCCGCAGTAACGGTCGAAGTCCAGGGACCAGTCAGCGTAGTTGACGACGAACAGGTCGAGGAGGGAGTCGCCATCGTAGTCGAGCCACGTGCCGGCGACTGCCCACTCCGAAGCATCGATGCCGGCTGCGGCCGTGATGTCCTCGAACGTGCCGTCGCCGGAGTTGCGGTACAGGATGCTGCGGAAGACCCCGGCGACAAACAGATCCGTGTCCCCGTCGTTGTCAAAGTCGGCGGCGGCGGCACCCATCGAGTACCCGACCCCGGACACACCGGCCTCTTCGGTGGCGTCGGAGAAGTGCAGGTTCCCGTCGTTGCGATAAAGGCGGTTGAAGTACTCGGGTGCCGCCTTGGCCATTGTTCCCGGTGCGGCGCCGTTGGTGAAGAAAATGTCGGTGCGGCCGTCGCCGTTGTAGTCGAAGACAGCCAGCCCCCCGGCCATCGTCTCGATCATCCGCTTCTCGGGCGTGGGCGCATGCGACAGGGAAAACCGGATTCCGGAACCCTCGGTCACGTCCTCGAAGCGAATCTCCGCGGAATCATCCTGGGCGGCCTGGCCTGGCCGCGGCGATGCCAGCGGGCAGGCCGCGATGGCAATCGCCATGGAGACAGACATCCACCGCAGATCCGAGGACTGCCTTCCAGACGAACTCCTATTCACGGGACGATAATCGCCGGATCGGCTGGCAGGACCAGCCGATCCCCCCAACCGCTGCAATAACCGCCGGGATAGCCCGGCACGACTCCCATTGTGTCGAAGCAGATGACGACCTTTGACAGCCCGGGCCTCAGCGTGCGACTATAGCTAGTGTAGCCGCCCGGTAGGGCTCCGCGCGGTGCCCCCGTAGTCACCGGCTACACGGTTGAAGTGCGACGCCTGTAACGGAGGACGTCGCATAGATTCGGTACGGAGGAATCCACAATGACAAACGCCGCTTCCGGTTTCCGGAAGGGAATGATTCTCGCTGTCGCGCTAGTCCTTGCATGGGCGGCGCCAGCGTCAGCCCAGGTGCTCTATGGCTCGCTCGTCGGAACGGTCTCCGACGGAACGGGAGCTGTAGTGCCGGGCGCGGACGTATCGGCGGTCAACACCGCGACGGGGCTCGAACTGACCTCGTCAACCGGTGCGGACGGCCTGTTCCGGATCGTCAACGTCCAAGTGGGCATGTATGACGTTTCGATCACCTCCGACGGGTTCAGGACCCACATTTCGTCGAACGTGACGGTCACCGCGAACGAGGTTTCGCGCGTCGACGTGGATCTGGTTCTCGGGCAGGTAACCGAGCAGGTAACGGTCGAGGCATCGGCCACGCAGTTGCAGACGGAGAAGGCCGACACCAGGTCGGAGATCACGCAGGAAGCCATTACGAACTTCCCGCTACCCAACTTCCGGAACTACCAGAGCCTGGTGAACCTAGTGCCCGGCGCGACGCCGGCGCGGTTCCAGAACTCGATCCTAGACACGCCGGCCCGGGCGCTCAGCACGAACGTCAACGGGACGAACCGGAACAACAACGTGACGCGGATTGACGGGGCCGCCAGCATCAACGTCTGGCTGCCTCACCACGCGGGCTACATCGCCCCTGCGGAGACCATCGAGACGGTCAACATCACGACCGGTTCGGGCGACGCCGAGCAAGGCCTGTCCGGCGGCGCTTCCACCACGGTGATCACCAAGTCCGGCACGAACGAGCTGCATGGGTCGGCCTTCTACTTCTTCGACAACGACAGCATGCGGGCCAGGAACTACTTCGCACGGTCGAAGCCTTCCAGCCAGTTCAAGAACTTCGGTGGAACGATAGGCGGACCGATCAAGCGAAACAAGGTCTTCTACTTCTTCAGCTACGACAAGACGGCGCAGGCCATCGCAGGCGTCCGGACGGGCGACGAGGTTCCGACCGCCGACCAGAAGGCGGGTGATTTCAGTGCTTACCTGCCCAACACGGTCATCTACAATCCCTACACGGGGAATCCGGACGGCACGGGCCGCGAGCCATTCGCCAACAACACGATTCCGGCGAGCCTGCAGGATCCCATCGCACTGCGGGTGCAGAGCTACTACCCGGAGCCGAACCAGCCGGGGACGAACAACAACTTCCATTCGCAGGACTCCCCGCCGTTCGACAGGGCATACTACGACACGAAGATCAACTTCAATGTGTCCAGCAAGTACTCCCTTTGGGGCAAGCACGGGCTGATGGACGCTCCCGTCTCGGGCACGCCGATCTTCGGCGAGGCTGGCGGGCCCGCGCCAGGCGGAAGCCCGGGCAACGCGGAAACGCTCGTGAATCTGGCCACTTTCGGCCACACTTACACGTTCTCCCCGACATTCTTCTATGACGGCGTCTTCGGCTTCTGGCGGCAGGACCAGAGCGTGTATCCTTCCGACTTCGGCAAGGACTTCGACCTGGGCATTCCCGGCATCGGCGGTCCCGATCCCCGCCAAAAGGGCTTCCCGAACATCCGTCCCGGGTACACCGCGTTCGGCTCTCCCGGCTGGCAGCCCCTGGAGCGCGTCGAGGAGAACTGGACGACCAGCCAGAACTTCACCTGGGTCACGGGAACACATCAGGTCCGCTTCGGGTTCGACGGGATCCTTCTCAAGCTCAGCCACTGGCAACCCGAACTCGGAGGAGGCCCCCGCGGCAACATCCACTTCAACGGCGACGTGACGGCGCTCAAGGGCGGGGCTCTCGCTCCCGATCAGTACAATACCTACGCCGCATTCCTGCTCGGCGAGTCCTCGCGGATGCGCAAGGCCATCCAGCACATTCTGGCGACCGGAGCGGAGTGGCAGTTCGCGGGGTACGTAACCGACCGCTGGCAGGCCGCTCCCAACCTCACGGTGAACTTCGGCCTGCGCTACGAGTACTACCCGCTGATGAGAAGGGCCGGCGGCAAGGGCATCGAGCGCTACGACCCCCAGACGAATCTCATGTACCTTGGCGGCCGGGGAAGCACTCCCGTGAACGCGGGGATCGATGTCAGCAAGGCGCTCCTCTCCCCCCGGGGCGGCATCTCCTATCGCCTCGACGACAACACGGTGATCCGGACCGGGTTCGGCCTGAACTACAGCCCGATGCCGTTCTCGCGCCCGATGCGAGGCCAGTATCCGCTGACCGTCGCGCTGGACTTCCCGCGCGACAACACGTTCACCCTGTTCCGGTCTCTCTCGGACGGCATCCCGCCGGTGGTCGGGCCGGATCTGGACACAGGCGTGATCGAGGTTCCGCTGAACGCCGGATTCCGGAGCCCTTACGAGGGAACCCTGAACCGCGGATACATCGCCTCCTGGAACTTCACGCTGGAGCGGCGGCTTCCTGGCGACATCATCACGTCGCTCGGCTATGTCGCCACGGCATCGCGGGACATGCTGGCCGACCAGGACATCAACGCATCACGCCCCGGCGAGGGAAACGCCGGCCGGCCCTACGCAGCAATCACCGGGCGGAAGCAGGCCATCAACATGTGGGACAGCTACCTCGACTCGGACTACCACTCGCTGCAGATTGCCATCAACCGCCGCGTGCCGGGCGGTGCGATGCTCAAGGGCGCCTACACGTGGTCCAAGGCCCTGAACATGGCGGACGACGAAGGCTGGGCCGGTGTGGCCTGGGACCACCCGGACGTGTTCGACCGCAATCGGGCACGGGCCGGCTACGACCGGACGCACATGTTCCAGATGGGCTTCGTGTACGACCTGCCGTTCCTTAAGCAGAACAACACCGCGGTCGGGACCATGCTGGGCAACTGGCAGGTCAGCGGCATCGTTGCGATGTTCACAGGCCGCCCGCGCACGATCTCCGCCAGCCCTGCCTCGCTGAACGCAGCGAGCGCCGCGCAGACGGCTGATCAGGTTGGCGAGGTCCGGAAGCTCGGAGGCGTGGGTCCCGGCCAGTATTACTATGACCGCGCCGCATTCGCGCCGGTCACTGAACAGCGCTTCGGAACTTCGGGCCGCAACATCTTGGATGGCCCGGGCGTGACCAACCTGGACCTGAGCATCTTCAAGAAGTTCCCGATCGGGGAGCAGTCGGAAGCGCAGTTCCGCGCGGAGTTCTTCAATTTCACTAACACACCGCAGTTCGGTCAGTTCAACAGCAGCGTCGCCAGCGGTGGATTCATGACGATTGCTTCCGCCTCGAACCAGCGCGTGATCCGCATCGGATTGCGAGTGAGCTTCTAGGCCAGAGCAGATAGCAGAATCACCCCAGGGGCCTGCCTTCGGGCAGGCCCCTTTTCTTTACGTCTGCATGCCGCAAGACCGGTCTTCCGACCCGAACCGCCGGTTGGGCCCAGCAACTATGCCACGATGAGACTGACCGGCATGGCAGTCGCACGGATCTGGACGAAACCGCCTGCGATTCGGCAACGGGCTGGGGCTCTGTGCGCGGTCGTTGCGTCCCTCGCAACGGCGTCCTTCGCTCAGTCGGACCCTGCGGCGCTTGCTGATCAGGCTCGCCAGGCCATGGCCGAGCGTCGCTTTTCCGAAGCAGCAGACGTGTACTCGGAACTCGCCAATAGCTTTCCCGGCGAGCCGTCCCTTCAGGCGAATCTCGGGATGGCACTCCACCTTAGCGGACGCGACGAGGAGGCCCTGGGTCCGCTCCGGCAGGCCGCGTCGGCCATGCCTTCCTCATTCCAGGTGCATTTCTTCCTAGGGGCGAGCCTGACGAGACTCGGCCAGTACCGCGAATCGATCGAACCCCTTGGCCATGCGGCACGGCTCGATCCCAGCCATGCCTTCGCCAAGGCCCTGCTGGGCGACTCACTCGAGGCTAGCGGCCGGTTCGACGCCGCTCTCGAGGCGTGGCAAGCGCTTGCGACGCTCGAGCCAAGCAATCCGTACCCGCGTGCCGGCATGGCGCGCTGCTATGAGCAACTGGCGCTGCAGGCACTGGAGGAACTGACGCGCCGGGACCCGGAATCCCACTATGTGCTCCGATTGCATGGCCACTCCCGCCTCGCCGCCGCCCAGTACCCCAGCGCGCTCTACCTGTTCCGCCAAGCGCTGGAGCGCAAGCCCGATCTGCGGTCCGCCCACGAAGCAATCGCGGAAATCTACGATCAGGCCGGACGGGAGGAATGGGCCGCAGTCGAGCGGGAGCGGTCGACTGCCCTGCCCCGAGTCGACTGCTCCTCCGCGCAGCCGGCGGCATGCGCATTCGCCGAGGGTCGTTTCGAAGAGGCTGCCCGCCTGCCCAGGGACCCGTCTCAGGAGGACTTGTTCTGGGCTGCGAGGGCATCCGCCCGGCTGGCCGAAAGGGAGTTTTCGGCGCTTGTCGCGCTCGACGGGTCAGTCGACCAGCTGCGCCTCATTGCCGACATCCTAGCCTCCCGGCAGGAGTTCCCGAAGGCCGTTGAGGCCATCCGGCGGTCCTTGGAGCTTCGGCCCGGGGACGGGAGCCTTGAGCGCCAGCTGGCCGAGCTGCTGTACCGGGCGCGCAGGATCGACGAGGCCCAGCCTTTGCTGGAGCGCTTTCTCCGCTCGGACCCTCAAGATCCGAGGTGGCCGGCGATGCTTGGCAGCCTGCTTGTGGAGCAGCAGGAATTCGAATCAGCAATCCCTCTCCTCCAGTCCGCTCTTGCACTCCCCGATCCGACGAACGCCACACGAAGGGGTCTGGGCCGGGCCCTTCTGGCGACTGGGAATCCGAAGGAGGCCCTGTCGCATCTGCTGGCGGCCGCCGCCACGGACTCGGACGGCAGCATTCATTACCAGCTCGCGCAGGCCTACCAGCGCCTGGGCATGAGCGCGGAAGCAAGGGAGGCGCTCTCCGCGTACCGGGACTTGGAGGCTAGGGCGCGCCAAGCGATCGAGGCCTCCGCGTCCTTGGAAATCACCCCCCCGGAGTGACGCGCACCTCGGCACGTGACAAGGCCGTGGCAGAACCTCTCGCTCGAATCCCGTCTCGTCGCCAGGACGATCAATGCGACAGATTCTGGCGACATTGCGGAGGCGCGGAGTGACCGGAATACCGGCACGAGGACTTAGCCCCTCGTCCCTCGGGGTGGTGCGCGCCTGAGCACGCGGAATTCAGAAGCGCAGCCGGGACCAGGATCCATCGCCACCGACTTCGTGGCCGCGCATTCTCCGAGGGGGCATACAGCGTGGCGGAGATCGTTGGGCCCACCTGTTGGGCCCACCCCCGAGAGGTAGGTGCGATATGATTGTTTCGATTTCGCTATGAGCAGCCCCTCTAGGTTTCCCAGACTCCATAATGCCGCTTGGCCGGGGGTGGTCGGCAAGGGCCCCGATTCCGAGCCTCCGATCGACCTCGACACCATGCTCGACTTGACGGCCAAAGCAGAAGTGGGCGGCCGCAAGTTCGACGGAGTCGACCTGTTCCTCTACGATCCGCACATCAGCATCGACATCTCCGACGACGATCTGAAGGCTTGGGCGGACAAGTTCTCCGACCGCGGACTGGTGATTGGATCCGTTGTGGCCCCGGTCTGGGGTCCGACGGGCGGAGGGGCCGCGATCGACCCCGGGGAAGGCCGGACTTCGTTCCTGACCGCGGTGATGAAGGGATGCCGGATCGCGCAGAAGCTCCGCGAATGGGGGATCCGCCCTCACGGCGTGGTCAGGATCGACTCGGCCAGCGGCGTCGGCGATTGGGCCGAGGACCCAGCAGGCAATACTGCGAACGTGATCGAGACGTTCCTTCAGGCCACTTTGATCGCCAAGGACCACGGCGAAGTCCTTTCCGCCGAGGGGGAGATCTGCTGGGGAGCGATGCATAGCTGGAAGTACATGCTCGAGGTCCTGGAAGGTGTGAGCGACAAGGCTCTAGGATTCCAGGCCGACATGGCCCATACCCTGCTCTACACGCTCGGATACAACGCGCCGGAACACGCAATCCTCCCGCAGGACTTCGCGTGGGATGACGAAGGCCTGCTCGATGACGCCCTTCGCACCCTAACGGACGCCCTGCGCCCGTGGACCAACGACTTCCATGTCGCCCAGAACGATGGGACAGTGTTCGGCAGCGGAAGCCACGACCGGACCGGGCGACACTGTCAGGCTTTGGACCCGAACGGGAAGCTGGATATCGCACGACATGCCGGCTTCTGGCTGCGGGACGGCAGTGGGGAGCTCACCAGGACCTGCCGGCATATCTGCTGGGACGGGTGCATGTTCCCTAACGATGTCATGATGAACCCGCAGACTTGGAATGACATCCTTGGCGTCATGCTGGCCGTCCAGGACGCCCACGGCTGGGCCGAATAGGGACGTCGCCATCCGCGGCGTTCGGCAGCCGACCGATCACTGCGGTCGCGTTGCCAGGGACTCCTACGACAAGCTCGTTGTCTTGGGATCCTCCACCGGAGCGCTCGGAAGCTTCGGCGACTTCCAGAGAGGAGTGTCAACTCAGATGGAAGGTGTCCCGTCGCGGGAGCGATATAGTCCAGGCGCTCGAGATTAAGTCTCCGATGAAACCTGCATGCCCGTCGACGATGCCCGTCCAAACGTGGTCCAGCAGGCTCCTGCCGGGCGGAGGGGGTCGGCGCCTGCCGCGCTGCCGCCGTCCCTAGCCAACCTGCAGGACGACGACGAGTATCCCAGTTCGGACGGACAGCCTAGAGCAGAGAACACTTGGCAGGCCGAAGCGATGACGGACCTGCTCCTGATCCTTCGGAATTGGTTTCGGCACCGTAGGGACGTTTTCGTCGCCGTTGACCTACTTGTCTATTTCGAGGAAGGCAACAGGGACGCGAGGGTCGCGCCGGACGTGTTCGTGACCTTGGGCGCGGAGGCTGGACACCGCTGGAACTACAAAGTCTGGGAAGAGGGGCCGCCGCAATTCGTGATGGAAGTCGCTTCGAGGTCTACGGCGATTCACGACGCAACGACCAAGAAGACAACTTATGAGCGGATGGGGGTCCGAGAGTATTGGCTAGACGACCCGATCGGCGAGTTCCACGATCCGCGGCTGCAGGCATTCGAATTGCGAGGGCACGGTTACGAGTCAGTTCCCAGACAGCGGTCATCGGGAACGGGTTTCGCGATCGAGAGCACCGTTCTAGGGCTGGAATTCCGCTACGAAGAGGAGCGGTTGCGGATCTGGGATCCAACTGCACGCGGGTACTTGCGAGGGCTTCTAGAGGAGGCTGAGGCACGGGAGATGGCAGAGGCCCGCGCACGCGCCGAAGCCGACGGACGGGCCGCTGCGGAAGCTAAGTTGAGGGCGCAGGCAATCGCAAGCGAGAGAGCTGAGGAGGAGCGAAAGCGGCTGATATCCCGGATCTCGGAACTCGAGGCAGCAAACAAGCCCGACCGTTAGCCTTGGAAGGTCCTCCGGCTTAAGGTGGCCGGTGCCCTACCGGCCATCAAGGAACGGCAGTCGCCTTTCCGAATGTGCAGAGCAATTCGACGCCGCTCGAATGGTCGGTGGCGATGGGGGCCAGGGGCCGCAGGCATCTCGCGAGAGCTGTCGCCATTTCCCGAACGTCGCCTCTGATTCCTTCCGCTGCGGCAACCGGCGTTCCGGCTCCCGGCGCTGGTCATCCGGAACCCTGGGATCTCCCGAGCATAGTGATTCGACTTGACAGCCAGTTCGACCGGTCCGACGGTGGTAGAGCCTCGATCTACTGATCAAGTATTTCTGGTTCTCCCTCTCCGAATCGGCGATTGTGCAACCAGTCACGGTGTGCGCTGGGCGAGTTGTCTGGACGACGGGGACGCCCCAAGGTCCAAATCCCGATTGTTGGTCCAATTTCTTCGGATGTTTCGGACGGGGCGTGTGGGGGTCACCCGCTCGAGGGCGGCTCGTGACGGGCTCCAGCCCGTATGGGGTCTCACGGCGTTGCACCGAGCTAGCCCGACCTCTCCCTCAATCGCGCTCGGCGCGCGACCGTGCCCCCCGTTCATGGAATGTGTCCAGCCCTTGCCCCTACATCGATGCCCGCGGGTCGGAGCACCGTACGCAAGCGGCTATGCGAGCGCAGCAGCGACGATGCTGAACCGAATTCAAGTCCGGACTGCCGTACCGGCAGCACCCTTGTAGAGCATCCACATGCCGAGCATTTGCACGACGTGATAGAGATCGTTGTGGTTGAACGCAGGGTGAGGAGCGATCCCCGCAGCCTGGATTCCGGCTGCCAAGAATGACACCATCACCCCGGCAACGATCCAAGCCGCAGGCACGTTCCGAGTCCTGAGCCAAACCGCTGCATGCACCACCAGCACGAATCCGAACGAAACCGAATAGTCGACGATGGCAATCAGGAAGTCTGCCGTGCGGGTGGTCGCGAACAAGTACACAGCCAGCTGCAGAACCGCGACTAGCTCGATTCGTCGCCTCCATGTGGCGTGAAGGTGTGCACGAGCCGTGGCGACCGTGCCAAAGAACGCTGCGCAACCGATCGACATGAGCGTCGCGGTCCACAGGAGATCGGCTTCCACATCATCCAAGACAGGAAGGAATCCGTGGTAGGTGCCTCCTGCGAAAGCAGATACTGCGCAAATCGCCAAGGCGGCCGCCCAGCAGGAACGGCTTGGATCGCTTCCGGCACGAAAGAGCCGTATCGCCAGCACTGCGCAGAGCAGCCCTAGCGCGTAGTCGGTCAAGAGCGTCATCGGCTCGTGCAAGTCCATGCTCGATAGAATACGGAATGAACCCTACCTCCTCAAACGCGCGACAGAGTCGCGCACGAAGCTGGCTGTGGGCGGCGGTGGCAACAGCAGGCCTGGCCGCGACCCTGCTGCTGGTCTGGCAACAAGGATGGATGGGCTCCCTGCTGGACCACAGACAGCTAGTTGAATGGATGCGCAGCCAAGGGGCGGCCGGGCCTCTGATCTGCATCGGAATCCAGTTCCTGCAAGTCGTGATCTTCGCCATTCCCGGCGAGATCACCCAAATCGCGGCAGGCTACGTCTTCGGTGCCTGGTGGGGCTTCCTCTATTCCATCATCGGGATCTTCCTGGGGTCGGCCTTCGACTTCGGCTTCGCCCGGGCAGTGGGCCGGCCTGTCGTGCGACGGGTCCTGGGAGAAGAGCGCCTCGCGAGAGTTGATCGCCAGCTGCGCTCACAGAAGGGCCGGGTCGCGATATTCGTCCTCTTCCTTTTGCCCGGCATGCCGAAGGACGCGATGTCCTACGGTGCCGGCCTGACGGCGCTGCGCCTTCCAGTGTTCCTTGCCCTCTGCGTGCCCGCCCGGATGCCGGCCCTGCTGCTCAGCACGCTATTCGGTTCCGAGGCCTACGACGGCGATTACACTGCAATGGTATGGATTGCGATAGCTGCCGGCCTCCTGCTGGTCGTGGCTGCGCTCTATAGGCGGAGCCAGGCCGAGACGTGATCCGCCCCATGCGAACCGCGGACATCAAGGGCGCTATGCGCCTCAAGGAAGCCGCTGCCTGGAACCAGGTCGAGGCGGATTGGATGCGGCTGCTCCGATTGGAACCCGAAGGGTGCTTTGTCGACGAGCGCGCAGGGGTTGTCGCGGGCACGGCGACTGCGGTCCGTTACGGCAGCGACCTAGCATGGATCGGCATGGTGCTCGTCCATCCGGAATTCCGGCGCAGAGGCATCGCGAGGGCGTTGATGCAGCACACCATGGGGTGGCTGAGCGAGAGCGGTGTGGCGACCACTCGCCTGGACGCAACGGACATGGGGCGTCCCTTGTACAAGGAGCTCGGATTCAGCGACGAGGAGGCAATCGAGCGCTGGGAGCGGACCGCCGCGGACTGCCCGGCCCCGAAGACGCAGAGCAGGGCCGGCCCGCTGGAAGCTCTCGAAGAGGGCTTGGCTGCCCTCGACTGCCGGGCGTTCGGATACGACCGCTCGGCCTTGATCCAAGACTTGGTCTCGGACGAAACAGTCGTCGGCGTGCAGTCTGCGGCAGGATTCGCCATGGGCAGACCGGGATCGAGAGCGTGGTTCGTTGGCCCGTGCGTTGCCTGTTCCGCGACGGCAGCCGAGGCCCTGCTGTCCGACCTACTCGCACAGCCGGACCGCGAGCACGCATACTGGGACTTGCTGCCCGCGAACGCCGCAGCCACCCGGCTGGCGTCCGGATTCGGGTTCCGACCCGTGAGACGACTCGTTCGTATGGTTCACACGGCTAGCGGCGGCGCGGCAAGCCAATTCCCGCCTGGCCAGGTCTTTGCGACCGCCGGTTTCGAGTTCGGATAGCCCATGGCGTTCAAGCGAACGAAGGCGCTCTGGCGCGTGATGGGCGAGGAATTGACTCTCGGAGTCAACACTCTGCTCACCGGCCGTATCGACCTTGCCAGCAGCAGAGAGGTGTCCCGGTCGGATCCGTCTGCCGTCCTCGACGCGGCCCAAGCCCTCGAGGATGCGACAGCGGACATCGTCGAGCTCAATCCCGGACCTCGGTGGCTAACGGGCTCCATTCCGTCCGCAGACGAGGAATTGCCTCGTTTGGTACCCGTGTTGCGCAAGCTGGCCCCGAACCTGGGCGCGCGCATCAGCGTGGTCACGGCCAACGCGGAGACCGCAGTCCGCGCGGTCGGGCTGGGCGCATCGATCGTGCATGACCTGACCGGGCTGGCATTCGACACGAAAATGGCCCCGGCGCTGAACGAGACCGACGCCGGCCTGATCCTCGGCCACATGCGAGGGACTCCCTCGCAGTGGCCCCGACTGGAGCCGCTTACGAGACTCGTGGACCAAGTGCGCACTGATCTCAGGGCATCTCTGCTGCGCGCCCACAAGGCGGGCATCGAGGTGCGGCGAATCGTTCTGGACCCGGGCCTGGAGCATGGCAAGCGCGGCCACGAGAATTTCATCCTGATCCGGACCCTCAGCGAACTCGGACCCCGTGGGCAGGGTATCCATGCCGACCTTGCCGGTAAGCGGTTCCTGGTGGAGTCGGTACGCTCCAGCGCGGCCGAGCGGAAGGCCGCAGTGACGGTGGCAGCGACCCTCGCCTTGGAAGCTGGCGCCCATTCCTTAACCGTGGACCAGCCGGATATCCTCCGCAATGCCGTGAAGGTCGTCGACAGGGTCTATCACGGAGACGAAGCGGACTGAACGCTCCCGGATAGAGCGGTCAGGCTACGACCGGGAATCCTTGTCGCACGCCTGGACGAGCGACTCCCGCAGTGCCTCAGACGTCTCGATGGGGAGCTTGCTGGCATCTTGCCGGACATAGAACACGTCATCCACCCGGAATCCCTGCGTATCGCACAGCACCAAGTCGATGTCACAGGCGTGCTCGGAGAAGGCACTGGCGAGATCGTAGAGGAGGCCTGCGCGGTCTGTCGTCTGCACGTAGAAGATCGTGGCCCTGGAAGACGTGGCGTTGTCGAAGGACACCCGCGTTTCCACGGCATTGCGCCGGCGATAGCGGATTCCGCCTCGCTTTCGGAGCAGCTCCCTCACATCGAGGCTGCCCTCAGCGACCCGGCGCAGCCGCTGCTCGAAGCCTGCGAGCTCGCTCGCATCCACTTCTGTCTGCGCGGCGGCCGGACCAGCAGTGACGCGGAACGTGTCAAGGACCAAGCCGCTCTCGTTGGAGAACGCCTCCGCACGATCGATGTTGAAGTCAAAGCTGGCGATCGCCGCACACAGCGAGGCGAACAGGAACTGCCGTTCCGGAGCCATCACAACCACGTCCAAGCCGCCGTCAACGCACTTGGACACCACCTGAGAGCCGCCCTTGTCCAGCCGAGCGGCTAATTGGAAGTGCTCCAGGATCTGCTTGGCGTCGTGAGTGCGAAGGTATCGTTCGGGAAATCCGCCCAAGAATCCCCTGATCCGCTCTCTCTCGGACTCCGAGCCCGCCAACCGCAAGCAGTCGACCTCGGTCCCGGACTGGATCCGTTGGTCCCCGTCATCACGCTGGAAGACAGCGAAGGTGCCGAGGTACAGCTGCCAGAGCAGGGTCTTTCTCCAACTGCCCTGCTTCGTCGGATTCACGGCCGAGCTGTCCGCATAGGTCATGAGCGTCAGCAACTTGAGCCGCTCTACCGACCCGGCCTGAGTCTTGAATTCCGCCAGCACTTCGTTCTCGCTGATGTCCCGCTTGGTCATGACCGTCGACATCAACGCGTGGTGCCGGACGAGGTGCACAACCGTGTCTCGGTCCTCTGGATCATCCACGCCGATGCGACGCATGGCAACATCCGCCAATTCGGCGCTGGCCTCGTCGTGGGAAACGCCTTCGACGCCCTTCCCTATGTCGTGGAACAGAAGCGCAAGAAACAGCAAGTCCGCTCGACTCACTTCGGCGAGCAGGCTCGCGAAACGCCCGTCAATCGGATCCGCTGTGCCGGGTAGTTCCTTTAGCACCCGGATCGTAACCAAGGTGTGCTCGTCAACGGTGAAGCGATGGTGGAAGTTGCGAATTACGAGGCAGTCGATCAGCTCGAACTCAGGAAGCAGCGCATAGAGGAGCCCGCATTCCCGCATTCCCTCAAGCGCCTGGTAGGCATGCGGCAGGAGCAGGATTTGCCGCAGCAGCGGCCAGTACGCTCCGCTGGCGGCGAAGTGCTCCCGCAACTGCTGGGCCCTGTCCTGGATGCGCACTTCCGTCTGCCGAGCCGGAGGGACGCCGTGACGCGCCACGAACTCGAACACTCGCAGAGCCATTTCGGGAGCCGACTCCACCGCTCGCGGGTCCTGGAAGTACACCTTGCCTTGGTGGACGGTGAAATCGCGGTTCGACAGGCGGGATTTCCGTCTGCGAAGGATCGTCAGCAAAGCGTTCGAAGGAGTCGCCGACTCTTCCATGAGGCGAAGCGCCAGTCCGAACATCCGGCGCGTGTGGCGGAAATACATCCGCATCAGATCGGCCGCCCCGCGGTCGCCCACGGAGACGGCTCCCCGTCCAGCGTGAGTGATCGCGTCCTGCATGTCGTAGCTGAGCTGGTTCTTGTCGCGTCCGTAGTAGAAATGCAGGTAGCAGCGGACAGCGAAGAGGAAGCCCTTGGCCTCGTCTATGTCCCAGCCGCGCTGGCGCGGAAGATGCTCCTCGCTCCAGGGAATCCGGTCGTCCTCGACGTTCTCGAGCTGCGCCATCCAGCAGGCAAGATGGTAGTCCCGCAAGCCGCCGGGGCTCTCCTTGACGTTCGGCTCCAGGTGGTACAGCGTGTGATCGAACGTCTTGTGCCGCTTGCGCGCGGTCTCGGCGAGCATTCGCTCGATCGATCGCTGCTCTCTCAGGTAGAATCTCGGCAGGGTCGTCCGGCAGAATTCCTTGTAAAAGCCCATGTCGCCGGCGACGAAGCGCGTGTCTAGAAGGCTGATGTGAAGTTCCGCGTTGTCGCTCATCAGCTTCGCGCATTCCCGCGGGTCGCGGACCGAGTGGGAAATGCGCAGCTTCGAATCCCAGAGCGTCGTCAGCAGGGTTGCAATCTTCTCCCGCCTGGCCTCCGCCTCTCGTGCCCTGCTGAAGAGCAAGAGCAGGTCGATGTCGGAATGCGGGAAGAGCTCGCACCGGCCGTATCCGCCGACCGCCACGGCTGCGATCCCCCCGCCCTCACCGCCGAACTCCTCGTCGAACCTCCCGCTGACGATGTCGTCAACGGTATCTGTCCGTCGCGCCACCGCCCGTAGACCGTCGCCCTCCTCGAAGAAGTCGGTACTGATCCGCTCCATCTGCTGGACGTGGTAGGTGCCTAGGCCGTTCATTGAGTGCTCAGACAATCAGGCTGCCACGGACCGGGGGCTGCTTTCCGGCCTGCGTGCTCGCGACAGCACGATTCGCGAGCACGCAGGCACAAGGGGGTGGGGGATCGACTAGTCCCTACAGGGCGTCGTCGTCTTTCTCTTCGTTGCGGATTCGAATCGCGGCTGCGACATCCGAAATGAAGACCTTGCCATCGCCGATCTTGCCGGTTCGGGCAGACTCGACGATCGCCTCGACAGTCTCGTCGACGCGATCGCCGGGAACGATCGCCTCGATCTTGACCTTCGGCAGCAGGTCCACCTCGTACTCCTGGCCGCGGTAGACCTCTTTGTGACCCTTCTGGCGTCCGTGGCCGCGCACGTCGTATATCGTCATCCCGTCGATGCCGATCCCTTTGAGCGCCTCGCGGACATCGTCCAGCTTGAAGGGCTGGATGACTGCTTCGATCTTCTTCATGACAAATTCCTCCTCATTCTAGCCCGCTACAGCTGATAGGCTTCCTCGCCGTGCTGCGTGACGTCGAGCCCGGTGTGCTCTTCCGCCTCGGAGACGCGAATGCCGATCAGCATGTCCACGATCTTCAGGATGACGATCGTAGCGACCGCCGCGAGGACCCAGGTCAGCGCCGCGCCGAGCGCGTTGTTGACGAACTGGGTTGTGTTGCCCTCTAGCAGTCCCGTACTGCCTCCCACTGCCTCGCGAGCGAAGACACCGGTCAGGACCGCGCCGACCGTGCCTCCCACTCCGTGGACGCCGAAGGCATCGAGCGAATCGTCGTAGCCGAGCTTCGCCTTCACCACTGCGACGCAGTAGTAGCAGAAGACTCCCGCGAACAGGCCGATGAGGATCGAGTCCATCGGGCCGACAAAGCCCGATCCCGGAGTGATCGCGACCAAGCCGGCCACCGCGCCAGTGATGCCGCCGAGGCAGCTGGGCTTGCCGTCGCGGAGCCATTCCACAACGAGCCAGCCAACAACCGCGGCCGATGCAGCGAAGTGCGTGTTCACGAACGCCGCAGCGGCGAGCCCGTCAGCAGCCAGCGCACTGCCGGCATTGAATCCGAACCAGCCGACCCAAAGCAGGCACGCGCCAATGAAGGCAAGGGTCAGGTTGTGGGGTCTCATGCGTTCCGACGGGTAGCCGATTCGCTTGCCGAGGTAAATGGCAACTACCAAGGCGGAAACGCCGGAAGAGATGTGGACGACCGTGCCGCCCGCAAAGTCGAGGCACGGAATGGCCCCGTCACCGCTCATGAGGCCGCCGCCCCAGACCATGTGGACCATCGGGAAGTACACAACTGTGCCCCAGAGCGCCAGGAACAGCGCCATTGCCGAGAACTTCATGCGCTCGGCGAACGCCCCGGTGATCAGCGCCGGCGTGATGATGGCGAACATGAGCTGGAACACCATGAACGTGAGGTGCGGAATCGTGCCGTTGGGCTCCATCCCGACGCCTTCCAGGAACAGGTGGTCCAAGCCCCCTATGAACGCGTTGCCGTTCGCGAATGCGAGGCTGTAGCCGAACACCGCCCACAGCAGCGTCATCACCGCCATCATCGCGAACGACTGCATCATCGTTCCCAGGATGTTCTTCTTGCGGACCAGGCCGCCGTAGAAGAGCGCCAGCCCGGGACCGGTCATCATCAGGACAAGTGCGGAACTGGTGAGGATCCACGCGTTGTCCCCCGTGTCGATGCCGTCCTGAGCCGACGCCATGCAAGGCGCCAGCAGCACGGCGAGTAGCGTCATGCTGATTGTCTTTGTCTTTCTCATCTGCACACTCCCTTCGGATCGTTACCAAAACCGTTCCACGGCACGTCGCGAGGACCTGTTGGAATCCGGCACGATCGATCCTGAGGGAAACCGTGCTATGAGCCACTAGGCTCTTCCGTCGGCCGCGACGCAGCGTCCGAACGTCGTTTCGACATTGTAGGCCGGCAAGGGGCGATCCAAAGGCAGCATCGAACCTATCAGAGATTTCTATTGGCGGGAGGGCCGCAGAGGCAGAGGCCTGGCGCCGCGACGTGGCCCTGCCCGTCGCCACGCCAGGCCCGAGGCGAGCTACAGCGCCTCGTCGTCCTTCTCCAGATTGCGAATCCGGTATGCCTTCGCCACTTCTGAGACGAACACCTTGCCGTCCCCGATCTTGCCGGTCCTGGCGGCTTCGACGATTGCGGTGACCGTCTCGTCCACGCGATCATCGGCAACGATTGATTCAAGCTTGACCTTGGGCAGGAGGTCCACCGTGTATTCCTGTCCTCGATACACTTCCTTGTGGCCCTTCTGGCGGCCATGCCCTCTGACGTCGTACGTGGTCATTCCGTCCACTCCGACTGCCTTTAGGGCTTCGCGTACATCGTCCAGTTTGAATGGCTGAATGACAGCTTCGATCTTCTTCATTTCCTCTTCCTCCCGCCCGGACTAGCCGGGCATTGCTTCATGTCCTTTCGGTACCTTGATGGCAATGGATTTCGCCGTGAGACACTGAGCTGAAAGCAGCGCTACGTACCGAATCGAATTCCCACTTGGCCACTTCATTCGAACTGCCAGAGAACTGCCGGCTGCTTCCTTGCATTCGCATCTACTCATCTACTCCCGTCACCCTTGGCTCCAGACTTTTCTTGCTCACTTCGCGCTCATCTGCCATCGAATGGCGCTAGTGCGCGCGACGCATGAGCTCCCTCGATTCCCGCGTCGCCAGTTCCCGGCCGGAAACAACGGATAGGCGCAGGCCGTCGGGAGCATGCCGGTCACCCGCTGGGCCGTTGGCCCGGCGCGGCGGAGAAGGGGCGTCCCTCGCAGGAAGGCCGCAATCCGCCATGCCGGGCCTCGCTCCGGACATGCGGCTAGTTCGACACCACGAAGTCCGGGTAGGCGCTGGCGCCGTGCTCGCCGACATCCAGTCCCTGAAGCTCCTCGGCCTCGCTGACGCGCAGGCCTACGATCGCCTTGATGGCCTTGAACAGGATGAACGCCGTGCCGAAGGTCCACATGAACGCAACGACCACGCCAATGAGCTGCACCATGAGGGTGCCCAGCAGGTCGTACTCCAGCCCGAGGAACAGGTTCTCGTGCAGCAGGGCGGCGCCGATGGTGCCCCAAGCGCCGCAGACTCCGTGTACTGAGATTGCGCCAACCGGGTCGTCGACCTTGATTGCATCGAAGAAGCGGACGCTCAGAACGACCAGGATCCCCGCAATCGCACCGATGATGATGGCCCCCAGCGGGGTCACCGAGGCGCAGGGCGCGGTGATGCCTACCAATCCTGCCAGCACGCCGTTCAAAGTCATGCCGACGTCAGGCTTGCCGAACCACTTCCAGCTGGTGAGCATCGCGAAGATCGAGCCTGCGCAGGCGGCAAGGAACGTGTTGACCGCGATCCGGGCAATCGTCCCGTCGGCCGTGGTAGTGGAACCGGCGTTGAAGCCGAACCACCCCAGGAAGAGGATGAAGACCCCCAGAGCTCCCATTGCCATGTTATGGCCGGGGATGACTCGCGCAGCCCCGTTGCTGGCGAACTTCCCGATGCGGGGCCCGACCACGATGGCTCCTGCCAACGCAGCCCAGCCTCCAACCGAGTGAACGACCGTGGAGCCTGCGAAGTCGATGAATCCCATGTCCGCCAGCCAGGAAGCCTGGTCCAGCAGCAGGTTGCCCCAGGCCCAGTGACCGAAGACCGGGTAGATGACCGCAGTGATGGCCAAGCTGTAGACCAAGTAGGCCGAGAACTTGGTGCGTTCAGCCATCGCGCCCGACACGATGGTCGCGGCAGTCGCGGCGAACACCACTTGGAACATCCAGAACGTGTACTCCCACTGACCGTCGCCGGTACCGTTATCGGGAGACAGGAAGAAGTGGTCCGTGCCGAAGATCCCGTTGGTCGCGCCGAACATGATCCCGAAGCCTATGAGCCAGAACGATATGGCCCCCATCGACATGTCGAGCATGTTCTTCATCATGATGTGAGCGGCATTCTTTGCTCGCGTGAACCCGGATTCGACGAATGCAAAGCCTGCCTGCATCCAGAACACCAAGCACGCGGCCAGCAGTGTCCAGAGGATATTGGCGTGGGTTTGCACGGTCTCGATCGCGGACTGCAGTGACTCCGGGGATGCCTCCGCGCTCTCTTGCGCGGAAGCAATACCGGCGGTGAGTGCCATTAGCAAGCCCGCCAGCGCCAACTTCTGGAGCCGGTTCGACAGTCGAAACGTTGGTGAAACTCTTTCTCTCATGGCTTGGTTTGTAACCTCCATCTCATTGCGGACGCACTGCGACCGCAGGTTCTTTGTGGCAATTGCAGTGACGGGCAGCATCCTTTGCTCGCGCCGTTGGGCCGCGAGGAATCAGGATCTGCAACTACTCCGTGCCGCGTTGCAGGCTTGGATTGCGAGGCGTCTTGGCCTCAATTCGTCCCGTCTCTAGAAGTCTATCCGGAGTAGACGCAAGGATGGAAGTTGATATTTTCTATACGTTCCATAAGAGATTCTTTTGGTGCCTTGGATTGGGCGAGCACCGGCTCGAGAACGGTGTCCGAACGGCTCAGACCGCGACATCGACCATGCTGATGGGGGGAATGTGAACGTGAGTCACGCTGGGCTTGCGCCCGAGGAAGCTCTCCGCCATCGCGAGGGCCTGGTCGAGCGAGTCGGCACACTCCCAGCCCATGACCCGCGCCGCCGTCTTGTCCTCGGCGCCTACAACGATCACCTGGCCGCAGTGCTGGGCGCCGTTCTCGGCCCAGTACCACATATAGAAGGGATGGACGCCGTGGTATGCGAAGCCGTTGCGGTACATGTCGATGTACTCCGGGCTGCGGGCGAACTCCTCCTCGTAACGTCGCTGCAGGAGCTCGGAGTCCTGGCTCTCGGGCAGGCAGCGATGGAAGAATTCGTGATACGCGCTGTGGTGGGAGCCGCTGAACTCGTTGTATAGCGGATGCGTCAGGATGAACACCCCGCCGCGCTTGAGGATCGGCGCTCCCCGATACATGTTGAACAGGTAGCCCAGCGCGAGGCAGCGAACAAGGAGGGGGTTCATCGGCGCATGGACGTTGTACGGGCAGATGAACGGGACACCGAACACGGCCACGTCCGACTGGCCCCGGACCGGCACGCAGTATTGCTGGTAGTTGTACGCGAGCGTCTTCTCGTGCACCGCATCGGTCGCTCCCGCATGAACAGCGATCAGTTCGTACGGAGCGGGCACAGCGAAGAGTAACCTGCGCTTCGTCGCCCTCGGCAATGCCTGCAGCCCGATCTGGGCGACCCGGAAGGACACCTTGTCCAAGGCGTTCCATTCGTCCTCCGGCTTGACGAAGAACTCCATCCGGGG
This sequence comes from Bryobacterales bacterium, assembly GCA_965263255.1. Classification (GTDB taxonomy): domain Bacteria; phylum Acidobacteriota; class Terriglobia; order Bryobacterales; family UBA6623; genus VXMF01. The sequence goes on along the minus strand of CBDHHA010000008.1, from coordinate 1,072,731 downwards.
GTCGAACATCTGATTGTTCACGACCGTCTCGATGTGGAACACGTTGAGCTTCTCGTTGACAATCCGGCCCATGCGGTTGCAGGAGTCCGTCAGCGGCGAACGCGTGTGGTCGAAGTATGAGTCGGAGGCTCGGATGGTCTGCGGATTGTGGTGCGCGCGTAACGACTCGTAATCGCAGAGCCCCACCCCTACCGACTTGTTCCCGCCGTCCATCGGAACCAGGTTGATGTTGACGTAGATCAGCAGGTCGGACTCCGCCGCTCGCCGGTTGATCCGAACCTTCTCGCCGAGCTCCGTCTCGCCCAGCTCGACCATCCCGCCGGGGGCCTCGCCGTCATGGCAGTAGAGCCGGTGCGGGTAGTAGGAATCGAAGATCCGGCGGCCCACGCACCAGCGGATCTCGAATGGCTCCATGCGCCTGTGGAAGGAGTTCGCGATCACGATTTCCGTGTCATGGATGCTGGCTTCCTCGAGCATCGCAAGGAGCTGGGTGAGGATAGACTGCCTCAGGTCCGGCCGGTTCATCTTGGGCAGGGGCAGCGACAGGTCGTCGATGGCGATCGTGACCTTCATGCCCGAGCGGAGCTGCGAACGCAGCGGGTCCGCCCGCTCTGGGTGCTCCAATGCGTACCGAATCGCTGCTTCGCGGTCCTTCAGTCCCGGAATGGTTGGCTTCGGGTACACCACGCGGGATCCGGCCGGGAATCTCGCGCGGATCAGGTCCTCGCCGTACCACAGCAGGCGCTCCGTCGAGGATCCGGTCAATTCCCGCACGCAGCCGTCATCCGGGACCAGCGCCAGACGGCCGACGGCATTCGGTGTAGGGTCCCCGAACACCGACTCACCGGACGGCACCGCAGGATCCGAACTGGCAGGTGAACCAGTCATTGCATCCATGAGTCTACTCGGTCGGAGGGACAGGCCGTCAGGCCTCGCCGGGTGATGTCCCCGAGGGTCCCGTCGGCCCCGGGCAACAGGACTGCCCGGCCAATGGTGCCTCGGTCCGGGCGACCTGCGGAGCCGCGCGGGAATCCGGCGTTTTCGCGAGCCCCGCAGAAGGCCGCATCGAGGTGGGGGGCCGAGCCGGGAATCCTTGGCTCGCCTTCAAGCCTTGGCCACCCGCGACCTACCGGCGAGTCGGTTCCGGTGACCGCCGCAGGTCAAGTATCGGCCATCCGCTCGACTGTGCCGCCCTCTTCAAGCGCCGGTCCGGGTTGGTCGCCACTGGACTGCCGACGCAGCGCAGCATCGGTATGTCCGAGCCGCTGTCGGAGTAGGCGCGGGCCTCCCGCATGTCGAGTCCGTGCGAAGATGCGTAGTCCCTCATCGCCCGGACCTTCGCGTCACCGGCGAGAAGCGGTGGAACCAACTCGCCCGTCGCCGATCCTTCGCGGAAGCACATGCGATTCGCCAGCAGGCCGTCGAAACCGAAATAGTCCGCGGCCGGTTCCAAGAGGAAATCCAAGCCTCCACTTACAAGCACCGTCCGGTAGCCTTCGGCACGGTCCAACTCGACACGCTCCCGAGCATGAGGGAACTGCTCCCCGCGGATGGCGGACTCGAAGAGGCCTCGGGCCTCCGCTCGCAGCCAGGCCTCGTCCAGGCCTCGATACTGCCGGAAGAAGACCTCGTTGAACAGGCGGCGCGACACCGCATCCAGCGCGAGCCAGAGCGGGACCCCGAGCAGCGCCTTCATATAACGCCACCTCGCTTGTGACAGGTCCGGATGGCGCCGCGCGAGCCGGGCGTATCGAGTCACGACGTTGCCCGACACGAGCGTGCCGTCGAAGTCGTAAAAGGCTACGCGACGGGCCGGCGCGCCCGAGCCGTCTGGCACTACCCGTGCCCTATGCGCATCAGCCAGCCCAGAACGAAGATTGCGCCAAGAAAGTAGGCGAAGCAGTACAGCCCGTACGATATGCGCTCGCGATCGGTTGACCGGCCCACGATGCCCATCACGACGGAAGCGAACAACGCGAACAGGACTGCCGCCTGCAAGTGGGAGGGATTGAACATCATGCAGCCTCTTTCTTGCCGGATGCGATCTCGTAGACGTCGACCATCGCCAGGAGGTTCAGCAGGCCGGCGCAGACGATGAACTTGGTTCCATAGTCGTGAACCGCCCCGGGCAGCGCCTGCTGGTCGTATCCCAGGCCAACGACCGTCAGCAGATAGAGCAAGCCGTTGCAGACGTCCCCGACGAATCCGCCGTAGGTCATCACCGTGGTGAACAGATCTCCGTTGGAAGGCTCGAACATCCGGCCCTGCATCAGAATCCCGGCGAGGAACATGCCGGCGATCGTCGCGAGCAGGATAATGCCGTGCGCCTGCCGCTTCAGGAAGAAGTGGCCCGCTCCGGGGATCAGCCAAGCCAGCACCACCGGGGGAAGCCGCTTGGACAGTGGGACAGTCTGATTCGGGGGGGCCTTGACCTTGGCGGCCTCGCGCTTGGATGCCATGGAGTTCTTGCGATGCCTAAGCTCTTGCGGCTCGGGACGTGCGCTTGGAATCTCGTAGGTCAAGGCTGCAGGAGCAGCAGACCGTAGCTATGAGTATTGCACGGTCGGCGCAGACGTAGGCTCCCCGGCGCCCGCCCGCCGCCCCGAGGCGGCAGGTATCGGCCAGCAACCCCCATGGTCCTGCATTAGCAGCGACTGGCCTCCGCCTCCGGACGGCCGCGCATGCACGACTCGTAGACTCTCCAAGTTTCGTCGGCGCACCGCTCCCAGGTGAACCGTCCCGACCGCTCCCTTCCCTTCCTGCTGAGCTCGTCACGGAGTGACTGGTCAGCCAGCACTCGTTCGAGGGCGCCGGCAATCCCGTCGGTGTCGAGCGGGTCGACAAGCAGGGCCGCGTCGCCGGCCACCTCGGGAACGGCCGAGACATTCGATCCGATCACAGGGAGTCCGACAGAGAAGGCTTCGACAACCGGTAGGCCGAAGCCTTCCTCGAGGGACGGAAACAGAAGCGCCTCTGCCGAGGAGAACAGGCTCGCTCGCACCTCGTCATTGACATGCCCTACATGCTTAATGCGGCTGCGGGCCCTGCTGCGCGCGATTCGATCGAGAATCGCCTCGGCCCCGTAGCCGAGCGAGCCGGCAAGCACGAGTTCGGCTGAACCGCCAGCCGCCTCGAATGCGGCCACGATCCGCTCGATGTTCTTGCGCACCTGCAGGGTGCCGACGTGCAACACGAACGGCCTCGAGACACCGAGGCGACTCAGCATCGCCTTGCGCAGCGATGGCGCGGGCACATGGAGCGCCTCGGCACCGTGGTGGACAACCTCGACCCTGGAACGCGGAATGCCGAGTAGTCCGACAACCTGGTCCGCCGTATGCGCCGAGACGGCAATGATCCGATCGGCCCGCTCGGCGGTCTCGCGGGCTAGGTTCGCGAATCGCTCGCGGAACTCGGCGGTCGAGAAATCGCCGGTCATCGCGAACAGGTCGTGGAAGGTCACGACCGCGGGTGCACGCAAGCCGGCCGGAAGCCGCTGGTTCAGGCCGTGGAACAGCTGGAGCCGGCTCCGGGCCAGGCGGATCGCTGGCCCCTCGAGGAGCCGGCGGCGGACGTTCGGTGGCAGGCTGGAGCCGAACGACCTGAAGAATCGGTTGCTGCGCAGGAACCAAGCAAACTGCCGCTGCGGATGCGCGCGGGCCAAATGGGAAGTGAGGTTGCGTGCGTACACCGCGACACCGGTCGGGGGGCGGTCGAAGCGGTTACCAGCGTCGATCCCGATCATTCCTAGAACCGCGAGAACCCGCCTCGAACTCATCGAGAGCCGCAGCGATGCCTGTCAGCACGGAAGACAGATCGACCTGCCCGTCCGCTGGGATCACCCGCACCGGCCCGGGACCGGACGGCGTCCAGCGGAAGCGGAAGCGATCGCTCGGAGCGCCTGCGAACACGGAGATGACCGGAATCGCGTGTGCGGCCGCCAAGTGCGCCGCAGCCGAATCATAGCCCACAAACAAGCTGGACTTGCTGATGAGTTCCCCGAAGCCCGCCAAGCTGCCTCTCCAAGTGACCAGTTCCGCGGGTTCCCCTCCGGGCGGGTCTCCCTCGTCGCAGTGCGATTTCGTGCCGGCAAATGAGCGACGCCGCTCGATGGCGTCCCGCGCCTCCGCGTCGCCCGATCCAAAGTCGAGAACACTGGCATACCCCCTATCGCGCAGCAGGGCGAGCAAGCGGTCCTCGAATTCGGCCCCCAAGCGCTTTGACTGCCTGCCCCCGACGCCGAAGCTCACGCAGGCGACCCGACGGTTGCGGTCGACCGCGAGCTGCTCGTGGACGCCGTCGTTACCAGTGCGAATCCCGGCGAAGGGCGTGGCCGCCCTTGCGTCAACCCGCCACCGTTCCGCGCACCATTGTGCGGAGAGCGTTCCGAGCGGAGAGAGAGACTCTGGTTCGGCGGCCCGGCTCTCGAAGAAATCGTACCGGTCGTCGTCGGCAACGGGCAGCAGGCCCAGCTGCGTCAGGCGGCTGTCGGGATCGACGACAATCCACTCGCCCGGGGCCAGCCCCTCGGTGATCGCCCGAATCCGCAACCTGATTTGGGACCAAGTCGCCAGGCGATCGGCTAGCAGTGCGCTACGGCCGTAGGAGATGGGATGACCGACGACCCGTTCTCCGCCCGCGATCAGGTCTATGTTCTTGCTCGGCGCGACGAAATGAACCCGGGCCGCCGGGAAGGCTAGGAGGGCAGCCCGCATTACAGGGCTCGTGACGGCAATGTCGGCTCCCAGCGTGACCCTGGAGAGGACGATGACCGCCCTGACCGACTCGCGGTCCAACGGCTCCGCAGTGGCTCCACGCCGAATTCTTCGATATCTCTCGATCAGGTCCCGTGGGCCCCCATAGCCAAGGTCGACGAGGGGCGCGGCAACCGGAGAGGCGGGGGCGTACAGCACCTCGGCCATGAAGACCGCGTAGGTGTCGCAAAGGCTCGGCTCGAACCGATCCGACCACGGCTCAACCAAGTCGCGGAATATTGTCGTGGTGGCCGGTCCCGCGACTCCGGGATCGCTGCTGAATGCGAGGGCGGCGAGTTCCCGCGAGGCCGCGACGAAGGCCCGCGAGCCGGGAGCAGCGCCAATGACCCGGCTCGCAAGATCCCGGCCCTCCATCTCCTCTCAGCATGGCGAACGGCTTGGCCAAGAGCAACTCACGGTCCCGCGGCTATAATCGGGTGCTGGCCGCTAGGCGGCTGTCTCCTGATGAAGGCTTCGCGAATTCACGAATGCGGCGGTCCGGAAGTGATCCGCTACGAGGACGCCGAGATTCCCGAGCCGAAGGCAAACGAGGTGCTGGTTCGGGTCCGGGCCTGCTCCCTCAACCATCTCGACCTCTGGGTCCGGGGCGGCATCCCCAATCTCCAGCTCGCCTTCCCGTGGGTGCTGGGCAGCGACGCCGCTGGCGAGGTGGTGGAGGTGGGAAGCCTATGCACTCGCTGCAAGGCAGGCGACCGGATTCTCGTCGCACCGGGTCGGACCCTTTCCGGCGGCCATGAGACGGCTCACGGCCGAGACAACGCGGCTCCCGACTACGGGCTGTTCGGATCGGTGTACCCCGGCCTGAACGCCGAGTACGTGGCAATTCCCGAGCAGAACGCGCTTCCGATTCCGGGCCGGCTCACCTTCGAGGAGGCCGCGTCGGTCCCGTTAGTGTTCCTGACGGCGTGGCACATGCTGGTTGGAATCGCGAGGATCCAGATGCTCGAGGACGTTCTCGTCATCGGCGGCTCCAGCGGCGTGGGGATCGCAGCCATCCAGATCGCCAAGCTCCATCACTGCCGGGTCATTGCCACGGCCGGAGGCGAGGGAAAGCTGGCCATGGCCCGCGAACTCGGGGCCGACCACGTGATCGACCACTACGAGCAGTCGATCAAGGACGAGGTCAAGCGCATCACCGGACGTCGCGGGGTGGACCTCGTGTTCGAGCATGTCGGTGCAGCCACGTTCGGGCATTCGGCCGCTTCCCTTGCCCGCCAAGGGCGCCTTGTGACCTGCGGGGCCACGACTGGATTCGAGACCAAGCTCAATCTCGGCCATCTCTTCGCAAAGCACCTGAGCCTGCATGGCTCGTACATGGGAACGTTGGGCGAGCTGTACGACCTGCTCCGCTTCTTCGATCGCGGGCTGCTGAAGCCCGTCATTGATCAGAGCTTCCCGTTGAGCGACGTCCGGGGCGCGCATGAACGCATGCACGCCAAAGAGCACTTCGGCAAGATCGTGATCGTGCCGGAGTAGGGGCGCCGGCTCGCGGCGATATACTGGCAGAAGCGCGGGCGTGACCAAGAGCGCGGCCGCAGCCCCCCTAGGCGATGAACCGGGTTCGATTTGCGCCGTCCCCCACGGGATTCCTGCACATCGGCGGAGCAAGAACCTACCTTTTCAACTGGCTGTTCGCACGCTCGACCGGAGGCCGGGCGCTGTTGCGGATCGACGACACCGATACGGGGCGCAACACCGAGGAATCGCTGCGCTCCATCCTTGACGGGCTGAGCTGGCTGGGCCTGCCCTGGGACGAGCAGCACAGCCAGTCCGAGCGCCGTCACTCGCACATCGAGGCGGCGCGGGCCCTGCTGGCGAAGGGGATCGCGTACCGGGACTTCACCCCGGAGACCGAGGGCGCTGCAACCCGTTCCGACGGGGCCGCGTGGCTCTGCAATCCGGGCATGCGCGATCTCGCCCCTTCCGAGAGCGACCGCCGGGCTGCAGCCGGCGAACCCCACGTGGTCCGGTTCCGGGTACCCCACGACAACCCGGGGGGCATCCCGTTCAAGGATCTGGTATTCCGCAAGCAGTTCCGCAAGTTCGCCGACATCGAGGACTTTGCGCTACTGCGCAGCAACGGGCAGCCCACCTACCACCTCGCCTCTTCGGTCGACGACGGGGAAATGGGGATCACGCACGTGATCCGCGGGCAGGATCACCTCACCAACACCTTCAAGCACATCCAGGTACTGGAGGCGCTCGGATACCCGCGTCCCGAATTCGGCCATTTGCCCTTGCTGCTCGGGCCCGACGGCTCGAAGCTCTCCAAGCGCCGTCACGGAGCGCTCGTCAGCGTCACCAACTATCGCGAAATGGGATTCCTGCCGCAGGGGTTCGTCAACTATCTCAGCCTGCTCGGCTGGTCCCCGAAAGACAACCGGGAAGTCCTTTCAATGGAAGACCTTGTCCAGTCCTTTCGCATCGATCAGGTGCTGCGCACGAACGCGGTCGTGAAGGTCGGCGAGAAACCCGGCGAGGCCCAGGTCGACCCCAAGGCGGTATGGCTGAACGGGCAGCAGCTGCGCACGATGCCCGTTGACGACTTGCTGCCGTACGTCGACACGCTGTTCCGCGAAGCTGGCTGGTGGCGCGAGGAGTTCGGCGGGAATGAAAGCGCCTGGTACCGCGGCGCTGTCGACGATCTCAGGTCCAGGCTGAACCTGCTAACGGACTTCACGCAACGATGCCGGGCGTACTTCCGCGACGACTTCGGGGTGGACGCCAAGGCCATGACGAACCTAGAAAAAGACGGTGTGCGCCATGGGCTTCGCGTCCTTGCGGACCGGCTCGATGCGACGCCTGAGTTCACCGAGGAATCGGTTGAGCGCCAATTGCGATCGCTCGCTGAGGAGCAAGGCCTGAAGGCGGGCCTGCTCATCAACGGCTCGCGCGCTGCGCTGACGGGACAGACGGTGGGTCCGAGCGCCTTCCGCGTGTTCACCATTGTTGGCAGGGCCAAGACGATCGAGCGGCTGCGGGCCGTGTAGGGGCGGGGAGCGAATCGGACCATGCTTCTGCTGGGAATCGGGGGCTGGCTGCACGACGGGTCGGCCGCGATCATGCGGGACGGGACCGTCCTGGCCGCGATCGAGGAAGAAAAGCTCGTCCGCGAGGCACATCGCGGCGGGCTTCCAGCCAAGGCGATCGCTGCCTGCCTGGAATTCGCCGGCGCCAAGGCAGCCGAAGTGGACTGCGTGTCCCTGGTGCGCCCGCTCGGAGAAGGCACCGGGAACAGCTTTCACATTCACTTGAAGGCACTCTTCCCCAATGCCCGGATCATCGTCACGGACCACCACGACGCGCATGCCGCGAGCGCCTACTACGCGTCGCCGTTCGAGGAGGCCCGCGTCCTCACACTGGACCGGCTGGGAGACATGCGCTGCGGCGCCGTCTGGCATGGGAAAGGAACCTCGCTAGAGCCAGTTGAGGATCTGTACGCCCCGGACTCCCCTGCAGTCGTCTACAGCCGGGTGACGGAACTGCTTGGGTTCCGTTCCGGGCGCGAGGAGCACAAGGTCCAATGGCTCTCGCTGGCCGGCGAGCCAAGGCACAGCGGAGTATTCCGCGAGATGATGGGCGGAGGGGACGGCAGGCTTCCGAGCCTCGACCACAGCTATTTCGATACATCCCGCCCCACGCAGGGCGCATTTAGCGACAAGTTCCACCGCGCAGTGGGACTGGACACGACAGCGCCGCTGTCTCCGGAGGCAACCCGGGACCTGGCGGCCAGCGTCCACGCGGCGGTCGCCGAGGTCTTGTTAGAACTAGCCGGCAAGGCGGAACGGCTTTGCCTTGCCGGGGGCGTCGCAATGAACGCCCTGCTGGTGCAGGCGCTCGAGGAGAGCGGTCGGTTCGGCGAGGTCTTCGTGCAGCCTGCGGCAGGCAATGCCGGCACGTCCGTGGGCAGCCTGTACCACGCTTGGCACAAGGTACTGAAGAGATCGGAGCGGGTGCCGATGGCCGATCTCTTCCTGGGCCCCCGCTACCGCAGCGAGCAGATCAAGCAGGTCCTGGACAACTGCAAGGTGGGATACCGCTACCTGCTGACGGATGCGGAGCTTGTGGCGTCCGCAGTGGACTGCCTGTCCGACAACCGGATCCTGGCATGGTTCCAAGGGCGCACCGAGTTCGGGCCGCGCGCCCTCGGCGGACGCAGCATACTGGCATCGCCCCTGAACCCCTATTCGACGGAGAACCTTAACGTCTACATCAAGCGACGGGAGCAATTCCGGAAGTTCGCCGCCTCCGTTCCGGAGGAGGCCGCGGACGAGTACTTCGAGACCCGTCCGGCGTCGAGGTACCTGGCGACGGTCTCGCGCGTGAAACCGAGCCATCGCAAGACCTTCGAGTCGGCGCTGCTCGACGACGAACGCATCCGGGTGCACGTGGTGCGGAAGGGCGACAACAGGCTGTACTGGGAATTGCTGCAGGAGGCCGGACGGAAGACCGGCCTGCCCGTGCTCTACAACACGTCGTTCAACTTGTTCGGCGAGCCGCTGGTCAACGATCCGCGTTCGGCAGTGCGGAGCTTCTACGCTTCCGGCATCGACGCGCTCTACGTGGGCAACTTCGTCCTGGAGAAATAGCCGCCGCCGCCAGGGGTCTCGATGCGCAGCAGGTCCCCACTCCTGACCTGGAAGTTCCCCTTCGACGGTAGTTCGCGACCGTTCAGCAGATTCCTGCCGGGAGAGCCGTCTTCCCCGCCCTCCGCGCCCGAGGGTGCCAGCTTGCGACGGTCGGAGAGAATGGCCAGGGACGCGTGCTCCAAGAACTCGAACTCCCGGACGACCCCGTCACCGCCCCGGAACCTGCCCTCGCCGCCGCTGCCGCGTCGCAAGGCGTAGCGCGCGATGCGCACGGGATACTGGCTCTCGAAGGCCTCGATCGGGGTGTTGAGGCTATTGGTCATGTTGGTGTGGACGCCGCTCAGTCCGTCCGCGCGAGCCGAAGCACCCATCCCGCCGGCGATGGTCTCGTAGTAGCTGAACGGCTTGCCGGCGGAATCCATGCCGCCGAAGCTGACGTTGTTCATGGTGCCCGAACTGCCGGCAGGAAGCTGACCGGGAAGTGCCTGCCGCAGCGCGCCGAGCACGGCGTCCACGATGCGCTGCGACGTCTCGACGTTTCCGGCCGCGGTGCTTGCAGGCAGCAACGCTTCGCACATGGTTCCGGGCCGCGTGAGAATCTCGATCGGGCGGAGCATGCCGGCGTTGTAAGGGATCCCGTCGTCCGCCAGGCAGCGGAAGCAGAACATCACCGCCGAGGTCGTGACGGCCCGGTTCGCGTTGACACCACCGCGCACCTGGGGGTCGGACTGGCGGAAGTCGACAGTCGCCGAGGAACCGCGGATCGAGAGCTTGCAATGGATGGCGACAGGACCGGACCCGAATCCGTCATCGTCCATCGAGTCGCGGTACGCGCACTCACAGTCCCGGATGGATCGGAGGCGGCTGCTCATTACGGCCTCCGCGTAGTCCTGCAAGGCAGCCATCTGCCTGGAAAGCTCGCCGACCCCGTACTTGTCGACCGCCTCCGCCAACCTGCGCTCTCCCACGCGATGGGCAGCGACCTGGGCACCTAGGTCCCCGAGCCGCTCGTCGGGAGTGCGGACGTTCGCGAGAAGAATCGAGAGCAGCGCCGCGTCGTACTCGCCGTCCCGCACGAGCCTTACGGGCGGGATTCGCAGCCCCTCCTGGAAGATCTCGGTAGCCAGCGGCATCGAACCGGGCACCATCCCTCCGACATCCGCGTGGTGGGCCCTGGTCGCCAGGTAGAACGCGGGCCGGGCTTCCTGCCCGGCGTACACGGCCGAGACCGAGGTGATGTCAGGCAGGTGGGTGCCGCCCCGGAAGGGGTCGTTGAGGAAGTAGATCTCGCCCGGGCGGGGCTGGACACCGTCGGTGACCGCCTTGACAGACGCCGGCATGGCCCCGAGGTGCGCCGGCATGTGGTCCCCCATGGCGACAGTCCGGCCCTCGGCGTCGTACACGGCGCAGGAGTAGTCGCGGCGCTCCTTGATGTTGGGCGAGAATGCGGTCCGCCGGAGAACGATGCCCATCTCCTCCGCAATGGAGATGAACAGGTTCCGGAAGACCTCGAGCTCGAGATTCACGCTCTGTCCGCTGGCGGCCTGTCACGCCACCACGAAGCAACCGCCGATCCCGTCACGTTCATGAAGGTCCCGAAAATCGCGGGGGCCAGTGCGGCGGCGGGGCTCTTCAGGACCGTAGTCGCGAGACCCACCGCCATGCCTCCATTCTGCATGCCAACCTCGAACGCCACCGTGCGGCGGTCCGTCTCCTTCAGCCGGCACGCACCGGCCGCATAGTAGCCAAGGACGTACCCAGCCAGATTGTGGAGCAGGGCCGCCCCGAGCAAAGCCGCCCCGCTGCGGAGCAACTCATCCCGCGAGCCGGCAGCGATGATTGCGAGGATGAAGCAGATTCCGCCCATCGAGACTCCCGGGAGGATACGCTCGAGCAATCCACGCCTCCCGGCGAGAAGGCGGTTGAGCACCAGCCCGGCCCCCACCGGGAGAATCACGAGTTCGACGACGGCGATCATCATCGCCACGAATTCGATCTCGATGAAACGGCCGGCGAGCAGGCGCATGGCCAGGGGGGTCATGAGCGGGGCCATGAGCGTGGAACAGGCGGTCATCGTGACGGAAAGCGCAACGTTCCCCTTGGCGAGGAATGCCATGACATTGGACGCCACCCCGCCCGAGCACGAGCCGATGAGCACGACTCCCGCCGCGATCTCGTCGGGAAACCCGAAGGACACCGCGATGGCCCATCCCAGGATCGGCATGACGCTGAACTGCAAGGCCATGCCGATCAGGACGGCCTGCGGCATTCGCAGCGCCCGGAGAAAGTCGCCGACGCTCAGAGTCGCGCCCATCCCGAGCATGATGAGCTGGATGAGCGGTACGGTGAGCCTGCCGAGCTCGAAATCACCCCACGATGTGAAGTGCGCTGGGAAGTACAGGCCCCAGGTTGTCAGCGTGAACACCCAGAACGTAAATGCGATGATGTTCAGCTTGGGGTGAAGCTGGAAATATACTGCGAGCAGCCCGAACGCCAGCACAAGCGCGCTGCCGCCCGTGACGGTCTGGCCGGCGATCCAGGCAAGCGTGAAGGCAGCCAGCGCAGCCACGCCTCCATACAGGAACATTCGCTTGTGGAGCGGCACGGAGGCCGAATGGTATCACAGCGAGCCGGCAGCAGCCGGGAGCTTGCAGGCCCCCTGTGCCCCGGCGCCGCCCGACCGAGTGCGTGGCTGCTGGCGGGCACCGTTGTGGCGGTGCTGCTGGCCGGAGCTTGCGGGGGCCGGAAGAGCGGCGGCAAGATCAAGCTTCCTGCCCCAGTGAATCCCCGGCTCGGATGGACGGAGACAGGCGTGGCGAGCTGGTACGGGGAGCCCTACCACGGACGCAGGACGAGCAACGGCGAAGTCTACGACATGAACAAGATGACGGCTGCCCACAAGCGGCTGCCGTTCGACACATGGGTCGAGGTCACGAACCTGACGAACGGCGCCGAGGCGAGGGTCCGCATCAATGACCGGGGGCCGTTTGTCGGGAACCGCATCATCGATCTGTCCCGGGCAGCGGCCGGGAGGATCGGGATGATCAGCTCGGGCACGGCTCGAGTCCGACTGAGGGTGGTCCGCCCGCCTGGCAGGGACGTTCGCGAGGCCACCGGCCAGCGCGGACAGCCCCGGCAGCCGCCGTCCGCCAGGTCGGAAGGCCAGTTCGACGTACAGATCGGCGTATTCGCCGGCCGTGGCAACGCGCGGGCCCTAGCGGAGAGGGTCCGCAAGTGGGGCCATCGCACCGATGTGCAGGAGTACCGCGCGGGCGACGCTCCGCGCTATCGAGTCATCGTCATCGGCGGCAGTCGGAACCAGGCGAACTCGACAATTCGGCAACTGAAGCGGCGAGGCATCAATGGCATCCTCCGCGCCAGGGGCGGCGGCTGAGACCGCGTCGCACAGAACCAGCGGAGAGAGCGCCGCAACTGGGTCCGGGCTACTCGCCGGCCATTCGCCAGTGTGTAGGCGCAACGAAGTTAGGGTCATCGCGTCCTTCCCTGTACGGTCGGACGGCACCCTCCGGCTGAAGGGATCGAAACTCCCTGATTTTCTGATACATAGAGTCCGCTAGCTCAGAATTCTCTGCAATCACGTTCCGTTCCTCGCCGATGTCCTCTGCAATCCGGAACAGAAAGCGCTGGCGCGCGGAGTCGTCGGCCTCACTGTCGGTGACATCCGGCCCGTAGACGATCATCTTCCACTCGTTGGTCATATAGGAGACGTACTCTCGGTCCGGCCCATCCTGGCCGATGTAATTGAAGAGCTCGCGATCCAATTCGGGCTTCCTGCCTGTCAGGACGTCGAACACCTCCAGACCGTCAAGGGGCTTGCCTGTGTAACGCTCCACTCGGGCGATGCGCATCAGCGTTGGGAGGATGTCGATGTTGGCAAGCGGCACGTTGATCCTTGCACCCGCAGGAATCACAGTGGGCCAGCGCACGGCTGCCGCTACGCGGATCCCTCCTTCGAACAGGGTGGCCTTGCCGCCGCGCAAGGGGGAGTTCTCGCCGATGCCCGGGACGCCTCCGTTGTCGGAGCTGAACAGCACGAACGTGTTCTCCGCGATGCCGGTCTCATCGATTGCGTCGAGGATCCTGCCGACACCCTGGTCCAGCGAATGCATCATCGCCCCCAGAATCTTGCGGCTCGTGTGCCGCCTCCCGTGGCTGGAATCCATGTTCACTCCCTCAAGGGCCTGGAAGAATCCCCGGGCAGGAGGCAGGCCCGCGTATCTGGGCAGGTCCTCATCCTTCGCCTGGAACGGACTGTGGGGAGCGTTGAACGGTACGTAGCACAGGAAAGGATCCGGACCGGCAGCGTGCTCGCGGATGAACCGGCTCGCCGCGTCTGCGATCAAGTCCGTGGCATATCCTTGGTCGTCGCTGGGCGCGAAGCCGTCGTGCCAGTCGACTTCACCTTCCCTTTCGTGGGTGAAGTAGTCGACGGCTCCGTTGAAATGGCCGTAGAACTCGGTGAAGCCCCGTCGGAGCGGATGGTACTTCTTGTCGGAATGCCCTAAGTGCCATTTGCCGAAGATTCCCCGGTGTCGGTACCCGGCTTCGGCGAGCACATCGGCGATCGTCCACTCCGATGTGTCCAATCCGCCCGTCCTCCAAGGCGGGTACACCGCCCGCATGGCACCGTAGCGGATCGGGTAGCGGCCGGTCATCAGCCCCGCGCGCGTCGGTGAGCACACCGGAGCTACGTAGTAGCGGGCCAGCTCCGCTCCCTCGACCGCGACCCTGTCGATGTTGGGCGTAGCGATGTTGCCGCCGTGAAAGCTCACATCCGTCCAGCCGAGATCGTCGGCCAGCAGGATCACGATATTCGGCCCCTTGGGCTTGAAGCCAGGGGCAGGATCAGTTGCAGAAGAGCAGGAGGTCAGGCAAGCGAGCAGCCCAACCATACCGGCTGTGCGCATGGGGCTATCGTACCCGCTCCGCGTCGGATTCGGCCAAGACCGAGTCGCAGGCGCCGCCCGTGCCGGCAGAAAGGAAGAGCAACGGGTACCGACGGACAGGCCACGTCCACCCGTCCACCGAACTCCGCTCCTGTTATGCCCGCGGCCAGAATCGGGCTCCGGGCGTCAACCCGGCCCTATGCTGGATCGGGAGGCTAAACCCGATGCGAAATGCCAAGACCCGCCCCTCGGTCCACCAGGTCCCGCACGGACTTTACGGGACGCTGCAGCACTATGTGGCGGACCTGATCTACGGAACCAACGACGGAATTCTGACTACGTTCGCCGTTGTCGCCGGCGTGTCCGGCGGGGATCTGTCCACGAACGCGGTCCTGATCGTCGGCATCGCCAATCTGTTCGCCGATGGCCTGTCGATGGGCGTAGGCAATTATCTCAGCATCAGGGCACACGAGAGCGCGCTGGAGGCTCAGGGCCTTCCCGAGCAGGAGGCCTCGCCGATTCGGCACGGCTTCGCAACGTTCGTTGCTTTCGCGATTGCCGGAGCGATTCCGCTCGTGCCGTACCTTATTCCAGACCTCGAAGCGCGATTCGCCATCTCCGCGGCTCTCGCGCTCGTGGCACAGTTCGGCGTAGGCGCGCTGCGCTCCTGGGTGACGGCGAGTCGATGGTGGGCCAGTGGCCTCGAAATGTTGCTGCTAGGCGTGATTGTGGCCGCCGTCGCATATGGAACGGGCGCGGGAATCGCTTGGGTCATCGGTTCGCCTTGATCGAACGGTCGACTCGCGTATGGAACTTCCCCTGGAAATGGGCTGAAGAATAGCCTCAAGACTCGATCTGGAACGGAAGATCACGAAGCGGGCTTAACGCCCATGAGTCTGCCCGGAGCGGAACAACAGTACTGATCTCGGGACGTGGATGATTGATCTGGATGGAGGGGCCGAGACGAACCCCATCACGAGTGGCTGCAGAAACCAGACCAGATGAGGAGGTGCGGTCAGACCCAGCAGCCCAAGACGCGTTTCGTGCCGCACGGAAGCAAGCGGATGTTCCCGGGTACTCACTCACCCATCAGACGCTCGCCGACAGAGCCTCCCTGCGACCGTATGCCAACGAATCCGCCAGGGGCGTTAGCAATACACTTCGCGGGGCTCGCATCGTGGGCGTAGCCTCCGTTCCTATGAGCGATACTAGCAAGACGACCGCCGAAGGCAGATCGGCGACACACAATCTTCGCAGTACCACGGAGAGTATCGCGACCCTGCTACGGGTGCAACGCCCCCTAGCAAGATCCGGACTCGAACACGATCTATCGTCACGCAACACAATGAAAGCCACCGAAGCCAAGTTTCTCGACTTCCTCAAGAAGTCACCACAGTTCGTCATCCCCGTCTACCAGCGCACGTACTCATGGACCAAGCGTGAATGTCGTCAGCTTTGGGATGACATCGTACGTACCGGCCGCGACGATGCAATCTCGGCCCATTTTCTCGGTTCCATCGTCTACATCGAACAAGGGCTGTACCAAGTTTCGAGTCAATCTTGCCTCCTCGTCATCGATGGCCAGCAAAGACTGACCACTGTGACGTTGATTCTCGAAGCATTAGCGCGTGCACTTGTCGACCAAGAGCCAGTCCACGGCTTCTCGGCGAAGAAACTGCGCAGTTACTACCTATTGAACGATCTGGAGGAGGGGGAGCGGAGATTCAAGCTCCTCCTCACACAGACCGACAAACCAAGCCTGTTGGCATTAATCCAACAGAGACCGCAACCAACCAGCCCTTCCCTACAACTCACCGAGAACTTTGAGTTTCTCGAGGAGCAGGTAAAGAATCTTCGTGACGATGTTCCTGCGCTTTGTCACGGACTCGCGAAGCTCGTCGTTGTGGATATAGCGCTGAGTCGAGACCAAGATAACCCCCAACTCATTTTCGAAAGCATGAACTCGACTGGTCGCGAGCTCAGCCAGGCTGACCTTATCCGCAACTTCATCTTAATGGGGTTAGATCCTGAGCGTCAAACAACTCTATATGAAAATCACTGGCGACCTATGGAGGTGAGTTTTGGCCAGAAAGCATATGGATCACACTTCGACGGATTCATGCGACACTACCTCACGCTAAAGACCGGAAATATCCCAAACGTCAGAGCGGTGTATGAAGCATTCAAGTCTTACGCCACTACACCAGATATAATGAATAAAGGAATCGAGCAACTAGTCGAAGATATTCACAAATTTGCCGGCTACTATTGTGCAATGGCTCTGGGCAGTGAGTCAGTCAAACTGCTTGCTCAGGCCTTTCAGGACCTCCGAGAACTAAAGGTGGACGTAGCTTATCCGTTCTTGCTATCATTATACGCCGATTACGAAGATGAAAGACTCTCGACAGCCGATTTCGAAGCCGCCGTCCGCCTAATCGAATCGTACGTATTCCGTCGGGCAGTATGTGCGATTCCTACGAATTCCCTTAACAAAACATTCGCAAGCATCGGATGGTCTCTGCCGGACTCTCGCACCATCGAGCACGTCCAAGCTCACCTATTAACGCTCCCTTCCTATCGCCGTTTCCCGAGTGATGAGGAGTTCAAGCGCGACCTCTGCGCTCGAGACCTCTACAATATCCGGAGCCGCAGCTACTGGCTACGTCGACTTGAAAACCATGGTCGTAAAGAGCGTGTGCCTGTCGACGAGTACACGATCGAACATATTCTCCCGCAAAACGAGAATCTATCCGAAAGATGGAAGCAGGATCTCGGTCCCGAGTGGAAGCGCGTTCAAGAGAGGTGGCTGCACACGCTTGGAAACCTGACGCTTACTGGCTACAACGCCGAGTATAGCGACCGATCGTTTTCAAGAAAGCGCGACATGAGCATGGGATTCAAGGAGAGTCCTCTGAGGCTCAATGACGGGCTTGGTGGCCTAGATAAGTGGGATGAGACAGCAATCAAGCACCGCTCTGAGCGCCTTGCCGACCTAGCTATCCGTGTATGGGCGAGGCCTTCTGTGGGAGCCGAAGCACTCGAATCACACCGCGTATCGGGCGAGAAGGTCGCTAGGTACACGATCAACGATTACCCATATCTCCGAATGGGTTCACCTATGCGAGATCTTTTTGAACTCGTGCGCAAAGAAGTTCGAGCACTCGACCCGTGCGTGTCGGAGGAGTTCTTGAAACTCTACATTGCCTACAAGGCAGAAACAAATTTTGTGGATATCGTTCCACAGAAGAGCGGACTTCGCTTGTCCATCAATATGCAGTTTCACGAATTGCACGATCCAAGAGGGCAAGCGAAAGACGTAACTAACTTGGGGCGTTGGGGTAACGGTGATATTGAGGTTCGCCTAGCCCGCCCGGCAGACCTACCCTATGTCATGGGTCTCGTTCGGCAGGCCTTCGAAAGGCAAGTGGGTAACGCGTCAGTGTAGGAGTTCGGCAATGAGAGGGGTTTGTTCGGCAGTGGCTTGGAGATTGTCTCGCAAAGCAACCCAGCAAGGGCAAGCACCAGAGAACAGGATTGACCAGAATGTGGTTCTATGGTTCGGTTCCAACGGTGTCACGATCTACTCACTCCGAGATGTGAAATTGCGTCTATGGCATTCCTTCCGGACTCAATTCGCGCTGATAGTTGCTCGGCACTTGGCACACCTAGGCTTACTTGGATTAGGGTTCCCCGGACAACACTTGCTTGCAGTGTCGCTAGGTAGCAGTGGGTAGGGTCTTTCATCAGTGGGCCATGATCGACTGCGGCGTGTCGAGTTCCGTGCCAATCGCCCTGACTGTCGCTGGATCCGATCCCTCGGGTGGAGCCGGCATCCAAGCAGACCTGAAGACCTTCCATCAGTTCGGGGTGTTTGGCATGGCAGTTCCGACGCTACTGACAGTGCAGAACACGTGCGGCGTGCGCTCGGTTCACTCAATCGACTCGGGCCTCGTTCGCGATCAGCTGGCCTGCTTGCAGCAGGACATCCCGCCGGACGTCGCCAAGGGCGGGGCGCTCGGTGAGGCAGACAATGTTCTCGCTGTCGCCGAATGGGCTGACGCGAGCCGCACCCCCTTCGTGTTGGATCCGGTCATGGTCACTACCCACGGGGAGCGGCTGACCTCGGACGGTGCCCTGGAGGCTCTTGTCGAGCGGCTCTTGCCACTCTGCTTGCTGGTGACGCCGAACCTTCCGGAGGCCGAACTGCTGGCGGACATGAGCATTTCCGATGTCTGCGGAATGCAAGTCGCCGCCGATCGAATCGCACGCCTGGGAGCACGCAACGTCCTGATCAAGGGAGGGCACCTCGGCGGCGATCCGATCGACTTGCTCTGGCTGGACGGCAAAGCCCGCAAATTCTCCGCCCCTAGGATCAAGACGACGAGCACTCACGGGACCGGATGCACGCTCTCCGCCGCAATCTCGGCTCTGCTCGCGCTCGGAAGGCCCCTCGGTGACGCCGTCGCAGAAGCAAAGGCGTTCGTCACGAG
Organism: Bryobacterales bacterium; assembly: GCA_965263255.1. Classification (GTDB taxonomy): domain Bacteria; phylum Acidobacteriota; class Terriglobia; order Bryobacterales; family UBA6623; genus VXMF01. The sequence goes on along the minus strand of CBDHHA010000008.1, from coordinate 1,053,973 downwards.
AGCCATCGAAACGGCCCCGGGACTGGGCCATGGAAAGGGCCCACTGAACTTCCACGCTGCAGCACTCGACGATCCGGGCTGATCCGCGAATGCTCGGACGGCGGGCTGCGTCGCGATGCCCAGGGACTCTGCGATGATCGGGGTATCGGACATCCGATGCGCTCGAAGATGAATGATCACCGCTGGGTCCTGGCGGTCTCGGCCGCTGTCCTCTTCCCTGCCCTGGTCCTGCACACCACATGCATCGCCGTAATGGGACCAGGGACCTGGGGCTCTGGAGTTGAAGAGGCCCTACCCGAGTTCAAGCAGCCCGACGCTGTCGTCGAGCGCTACCGGAGCGAGTTCTCGAGTGCGGAAGCCGCTCCCGGCGGCTCCGTCGAGCCGGCGGACGTGTCCCATGATCTAGGCTTGCCCGGCAGAATCACGTGGATCCAGGAGTCAGGGGAGCGGACGATCTACTTGACGGAGGAGGCTTCCGGCGCATCGATGCGCCAGCGCATGTTCGTGCTCGACGGCAGCCGTACGCGGGAGGCCCGCATTCCCGCGGGACACGTCATCGTTCGGCCGAAGTGGGCCGGCGAACGGATCATCTACGAGCGATGGCAGCCTTGGGCTGTTCCGCCCATGCAGAAGCTGCGCCGCTACGTGGCAAGCTGGGCCGACCCCGCTCTGCGCCCCGAGGCCGCGCTGTACGGATCCGATGGCGGCGAGGACGAGTGGAAGTTCCTCATGCCAGGTCACTCCCTGGCGGTAGCTCCTGACGGGCGCCGAGCAGCGCTGCTGCGTTCAGGTGCCCTCGTGGCAGGGTATTTCAGCATCCACACCTGGCAGATAGGGAGTCCTCGCGCACCGGTCCTGATCAGTCTCCGGGAGCACGACGGCAAGTCCACCCGATCCTTCTCGATGCAATGGTCGGCAGACTCCGCAGCCTTGAGGATCTTCGGCAAGACGGGGGGATTCGAGCGCAGGGCGTCCCAGAAGGCTGACCCGGCCGGAGTCGCCCTGGACCTGCTCTACCTACTCCCCGACGGGAACCTCTACGACTTGAATTGGGAGGGCTGAAGCCCAACTTCTACATGGCCGGGCACGCCAACCTCTCGCGACTGCTGCCCCTAGCCCTCTCCGTGGGCCTTGCCGCGTGCACGTCGGTCCAAGAGGAATATCTCTTTCGCTACGCCAATTCCCAGCCGGCACAGCACCCTCGAAGCCGTTCCATGGTCTATTTCGAGGAGGTCCTAGCTGAGCGCGCAGGCGGGAGAATCAAGGTCGACAACCATTTCGGCGGCAGCCTTGGACGGGAACGCGAACTGATGGACATGGTTGCCCTGAACGTCTTGCAGGGCACCCGCGGTGGCCTGTTCTTTGATGTCAGCCCGCGATACATGGTTCTGCTGCTTCCTTTCCTCGTGCAGGACTGGGACCAGGCTCTGCGGCTCGTGAACAGCGAGTTCATGGCCGGCGTCAATGCCGAGGGCCGAACGAACGGCTTCCACGTGCCCGCCTGCGGGATTTCGCAGGGATTCCGCGCGCATACGACCAGTGTCCGACCGATTCGAGGCCCGGAAGACTTCCGCGGCCTCAAGCTCCGCGTCCCGCCCCAGGAGCCGAACATCATTGCCACGGAGATTCTCGGCGCCAACCCCCAGGAGATCCCGTTCACGGAGGTGTACCAGGCCGCACGCACCGGAGTGATCGACGGCCAGGACAACGCCGCATCCAACATCTGGGAAATGCGCGTCCACGAAGTGCAGAAGTACCTGAGCATCTCGAACTACATGGCCGGTCCTGACCCGTTCATCGTCAATCTCACTTGGTACGAGTCCCTGCCTTCCGACCTGCAGATGGTCTTCGATGAAGCAGCCAGGGAGGCAATTGCCTACAGCGACCGGTTGAACCGCGAGAGCGAACAGATCTACATCGAGAGGCTCTCCGAGGTGCTCGACACGAATTGGATCGAAGGGGAGGCCCTGCGGGAATTCCGCGAGGCAGTGGAGCCCGTTTACGGCATTCTTGTCGACAAGGGGTATTTCACGTGGGACGACATTGACGCGGCACGGAGGGCCGCTAGGGGCGAATGAGGCCAGCAGCCGCAGAGGCGCTGGAACGCCGCCTAGCAAGTGCACTCGAGGCTCTGCTGGCGACAGGCATGCTTGTCGTGTTCCTGGTCATAGTCACCTTGGTCGTGATGCGCTACCTGTTCCAGTCGGGGCTGGTCGGCGCTAACGAGATGGCCACGGTGGCATTTGTGTATCTCTCCTCGGTTGGAGCAGCTGTTGCGGTCGGGCGGCAGGACCATATTCGAGTCGCCCTGCTGTCCCAGCGGCTGGGACGCCGGGGCAAGACAGCCGTCGAACTGGCTGTCCTGACACTTGTGGCGCTGCTCAACCTTACGGTCGTGCTAACGAGCATCCCCTGGATCGGCGCAACCGGGCACATTCCCATGCCGGCCAGCCAGCTCCCGAGGTACGTGGCCCAGGCCAGCGTGCCGCTCGGTTGCGGACTGTCGGCCCTCTTCTGTTTCACCCGAATGCTACGAGTCACGCGCACGGAGCCGGGCCCTTGACCTTCCTGCTCCTGGTCAGCCTGCTGGCGCTCATTGCATTGGGTGTTCCTATCGCGTACTCCCTGGGTGCTTCGGCCCTGCTCTACATCGCGGTCACCGACCCACAGCTCATCCTCGTGATGCCGCTTCGCCTGTTCGCGGGGTTCGACTCGTACGCCCTGATGAGCCTACCGCTGTTCATCCTGATGGGCCAAGTTATGAATTCGTCCCAGATCACCTCGCGCCTGATTGACTTCAGCATGGTCGTCGCGGGGAGGTTCCGCAATGGACTGGGGCTGGTTAACGTGCTTGCCAGCATGCTGTTCGGCGGTATTTCCGGATCCTCTGCATCCGATACTGCCTCCATCGGCTCGGTACTGATTCCCGAGATGGAGAAACGCGGGTATCGGAAGGAGGTAGCTGCCGGCATCACGGTAGCCTCGTCCACCATGGGGATGGTGATTCCGCCCAGCATCCCCATGGTGCTTTATGCGGTGGTAGCGCAGCAGTCAGTGGGCAAGCTCTTCCTAGGCGGGGTCTTCCCGGGCATCATCGTCGGCCTGATACAGATGGGCCTGGTGCAGCTGCTGCTCCGTGGCCCCTCGGACGGCGGGCGGGAGTCTGTGTCCCTGCATTCCGCCGTCATCCGCACGGCCCGCTCGCTGCCGGTACTCCTGATGCCAGTCGTTGTGGTTGGGTCCGTGGTCTTCGGCATTGCGACCGCCACGGAGTCGGCGGCACTCGGAGTGCTCTACGCAACGCTCGCGGGCTTCCTGCTCACGCGGGCACTTCGCGTTCGCCAGTTCTGGGACTGCTTGCGTTCCTCGGCCTTGACAAGCGCGAAGATCATGATCGTCATCGCGATGTCGCAAGCCTACATCTGGATCCTGGCCCTTGAAAGGGTGCCGGAGGCAATCGCGGGATTCATCGTCGACCTGGGACTCGGAGCGACCGGCACGCTGCTGCTTGTCGACCTCATCGTCCTCATCGCCGGGACTGTGATTGACGTGAGCCCGGCAATTCTTCTGCTCACGCCCGTCTTCGCTCCTGCCTTGGACAGCCTCGGCGTGTCTCCCATCCTCTTCGGCGTCCTGCTCGTTTCAGGGCTCGCGGTCGGTGCGTGCACTCCCCCTGTTGGAACCTGCCTGAATGTCTGCGCGGCAGTCGCGAACATGGAGATCGGGCGAATCTTCCGAGGTGCGGCACCGTTCCTCGCCGCGAACGCGGCGACCCTTGCGTTGGCGACAGTCTTCCCAGAGGTCGCGCTCTGGCTACCGAGCAAACTGATGCCGTGAGCGCTGTCGCCACCGGCAACGGATTGGCGGAGTCGTCGGGTGATGGACAGGCAGGGCCGTCCGTTGCATTCAGCCGAGCCGGGCTGAGTCCCGCCTTGATTCAAACGGCACATGAAATCTCGCGCGGCGGCGGAACTCGAGGCATCCTTGCCGTCGGCTCTGTGGCAGCTTCCAGGTCGGGCTCCGCCGCGGTCCCAAACGCTCCCGTTGGTTCCCGCTGAGGTTCGCTACAGTCTTGCCAAGGCACCGGCATGACGAGGGATCAATGCGACGATAATGCCTCGGGACCAATGGGCCGCACCCACCGCTCGGCAATCCTGCTGATTCTTGCGGCGAGCTCTCCGATCCTCCTGTTGGCCGGAGAGGACCTCCACAGGCTACGGAGTCCGCGGCAGGCCGGCGAGACCACCGTTCGGGTCTTCACCCCTGACCGCGAGACTCCCGGCACACCGCTCCGGACGCTCTATGTTCTTCCGGTTGAGGCGGGCTCGGAATCCCGGTGGGGCGACCCGGTCGAGGAGGTGCGCCGCCTGGACCTGGCCAATCGCTACGGACTCGCGGTGGCGCTGCCGACGTTCTCGGCGCTGCCCTGGTACGCCGATCATCCCTCGGTCCCCGGGCTGCGCCAGGAATCCTACCTCCTCAATGACGTCTTGCCCCTCGTCGAACGCGAGTATCCGGTGGACACGCGGCCCGAGGGCCGGCTCCTTGTCGGATTCTCGAAGTCCGGATGGGGGGCTTGGTCACTGCTGCTTCGGCATCCCGACGTGTTCGGGCTCGCAGCCGCATGGGACGCTCCCCTGATGCAGGCATCACCGGACAAGTACGGCATGGGGCCGGTTTTCGGCAGCCTCGAGAACTTCGAGCAATACAAGATCACGAAGCTGGTCCACGCTCGTGCAGAGCGACTCCGCCGTCGGTGTCGGCTGGTCCTGACGGGCTACGCGGCCGGGTTTCGCGCGCACCACGTGTCCATGCACTTACTACTCGACGAGCTCGGGATACCGCACGCCTATCGCGACGGACCGCAGAGGGCGCATCACTGGCAAACCGGATGGCTCGAGGAGTCCGTTCGGATCCTCGCTGCCGGATGCGAGACGCTGGACTAGCAGACGCATGATCCAGCCGACTGGTCGGCGGGAGGCTCAGAGCCGGGACAGCGCCGAATAGCCCATCAGCAGGGTCATCAATACCGCCGAGACCCAGAGCATGAGGGTGATCCACCCCTTCGGAAGGATGCTGCGCGGCATCCGCCTGTATCGCAGGTAGAGGGCGAATCCACCGATCACGGGCAGCATGACCGCCTGCGCGATTCCCCCGATCTTGACCATGAGGACCGGCTCCTTGATCCACATGAAGTATAGGCACGGAACTACAAGGAGAATCACGACAAACACGCGGATCGCTCGCAGCCTGAGCCGGTAGTTCGACCGGTCGTAGGCCCCGAGCATCCCAACCAGATCGGCCCAGACTCGGCAATGCGCGGCTGTGGAGGCGAAGACCGTCGAGTACAGAACGGCGAACGCTCCGACCATGAAGAGGCCGAATGACCATCCCCCGAGAGTCTCGGTGTAGATGCTTGACAGCACCCGTACCATTTCGGAACCCTCCGGCACCAAGCCCATGCCCTTCAGGACGCCGGCGCCGAGGAAGTAGAAGGCCACGGTCGCGAACGTGTAGACGACCATCGAGAAGAGCACGTCGAAGCCCATCACACGGATCCAGCCGAGCGCGCGCTTCGTCCACAACGGCGAGTCGTCACGGCTTCCGGCATAGCGGGCATAGCCCTTCTCGATGCACCAGTAGGGGTACATCACCAGTTCCGTCGCTCCCACGCCGGTGATTCCGAAGGCCGCAACCGCAGTGGCCATCCCGCCCTCGGGCGGCCGGAATGTCAGGCCGGTCATCACCTCGCCCCAGTCAAAGTACTGCGGGAGCTTGAACAGCAGGAAGCAGCAACTCACCGTCAGAACCGTGAAGCTGACCACGAGCCCCATCGCGACCCTTTCGACCAGCACGTACTTGCCCACGATGAGCAGCACCATGGTGAGTCCCGCCAGCAGCCAGACAAACGCCGTGATGGGCACGGCCGGAAACGCCCGGTTGAGAATCTCGGAAATCCCGCCCAGCATCGCACCCACCTGGAACAGCGTGAACGTGACCATCGCGCACCACATCCAAACCAGCCAGCTGACCTTGACCCGGGGACCGGGAACTTGGTCGAATGCCTCGAGCGTCGTCTTGGCAGTGCCGATGGCGTAGCGTCCGAGCTCGTTCTGCACCACCGTCTTGACGAGGCAGCTCAGAATGATCAGCCAGAGCAGAATGTAGCCGTTCTCGGCCCCGAGAACCGTGGTCGCGATCAGCTCGCCGGAGCCTACGATCGAACTCGCGAGGATGAGCCCCGGCCCGATCAGCCGGACGATGCCGCTGAGCGCCCTCGGGGGATCCGCTACGTGCTCAGGCGGAAGTGCGTACGGATCTTGGTGCTGTGCGTCAGCCATGAGCGAGAGAAGATGCTAGCACAGCGGGGTCTGACGCTATTGGGCGTTACGGTGCACCGGTTGGTCGAGCACCATCACCGAGGGAAAGTCCGCAGCCTTCTTACCGCCGCGACTCCGGAGGCGCTTGTTTTGCGAGTTCCCCCGCGGGGCGTTCATCGGTATCGACATGCCGCCCAACTCGCCCATCATCTCGTAGAGGCGAGCCTCCATTTCCTTGGCAGTCGCAGTGAACTCCGGATCGTGGACTAGGTTCCGCGTCTCGCCTGGATCGGCCTGCAAGTCATACAGCTCGTCGCTGTCCCAGAGACCGTAGTACGTGATGTACTTGAACCGGTCTCCGCGCAGGGCGAACTGCGTGGGCGAGTGCGGGAAGTTCTTCTCCCAGTAGTAGACATACAGGAAGTAGTCCCGCCATGGGATGTCCTTGCCCATCCCCAGCGGCAAGAAGCTCTGCCCGTCCATGTGGGGGGGCTTCTGGAGCCCCATCGCCTCCATGACCGTCGGCGCGATATCGATGTTCGCCACGACTTCGTCGACGACTGTGCCTCCGGCGAACAGGTCCGGACAGTGCATGAGCATGGGCACGCGGATGGAAGTCTCGTAAGAGACCCGCTTGTCGATGAGACCGTGCTCCCCGAACATGAAGCCGTTGTCGCCCATGTAGATGACGAGGGTCTCCTTGTCGATGCCCATCGCGCGGAGCTGGTCCATGACCCGTCCCAGGCTGTCATCGACCGCCATGAGGGCCTCGTTGTAGCGCTTGTAGTAGCGCTCGATGTCGAGGGCGCTGTGATACGGAAAGTCGACGCCGTGCCAGCTGTTGCGCTGGTCTCTCAGCCAGCGCGGCTTGCCCCGGTAGTTCTCGAAGGTGTCGGCCTCGCTATCGGGACGCTCGAACGGAGCGTCGTCGAGACTTCCTTCGTGGCGTTCGGCAGGGGTGAAGTTGGCATGGACGGCCTTGTGCGACAGGTACAGGAAGAACGGTTTCTCGGCAGGCTCCTGCTCCTTCAGCCAATCCACGGCATAGTCCGTGAGCTCGTCGGTGATGTAGCCCTTCTGCTTCACTCGCTCTCCGTTCACGTTCAGCGTGTAGTCGGGATTCGGAGGCAGGTAGTGCCCTTGCCCGCGAAAGCTCACCCAGTGATCGAAGCCCGGGCGCGGAGAGTCGTTCGCGGCACCCATATGCCACTTGCCCACGAAGGCCGTGGCATAGCCGGACTCTTGGAGGTACTGCGGGAAGAAGAGAGTGCCTTCGGGCACTAGGCGATTGTTGTCGATCACGCGGTGGCGGAACGTGTACAGGCCAGTCAGGATCGATGCCCGGCTGGGCGAGCACAGAGATGTGCCGACGAAAGCGTTCTTGAGGTGCACGCCGCTCTCGGCCATCGCATCCATGTGCGGGGTCTTGGCGAACTGATGGCCGAGGAATGACATTGCGTCGTAGCGATGGTCATCGGCCAGGATGAACACGACATTGCGGGGTTCGGCCCCATCCACTCTTGCCGGTTCCACCGATTCAGGGACCGGCGTGACCGCCGCCGTTGCAGCGAAAGCGGCGAGCACGAAAAGGCACGCGGAGCGACTCAGCATGGGCACCATGGTATCGAAGCCCCCGGCAAGGGGCTGGCAGGCATGTCTTGCGGTCAAGCCACCGCCACATGCGCCGTGGCGCGACACCCCGCACGACGGCCCACCTCCCCGCCCCGTCCTGGGCGGAGAGACGCTGCAAGCCCTCGGAATCGGCCTAGAAGCTCGCGCCCCACGAATAGTTCAGGCGCGTGTACCAGTACGCGCCGTTGAATCCGTACGGTGACGCCTGGCTGAACTGCGCGCCCACCGCGTACTGGCTCGGACTGACTGCGGTGAAGTTGTTGAGAGCGTTCTGCGCACCGCCCGCGATCGACACGCCCCTGCCGATCCGGTAGTCGACCTCGAAGTCCACGAGCCACTCGCCGGGATAGATGTGTCGGTCCCTGCGCTCGTACCAGCTCCCGAAGTAGCTGAGCCGGCCCATCAGGCGGAACTTCCCGACCCGCTGCCTCAACGTGGTGTTCAGCCGATTCATAGGAAGCGTGAACTTCAGCTGCCTAATTCGTTCATCGCTAAGCAGAACCGGATTGTATTCCGTGATGTCGGTGCTGGTGTGGTTGTAGAGGAAGCTGAGTTCGGTCCGAGCCGTCGGTGCCAGAACGGCCACGATGTCGATTCCCTGCGTGACCGTGTCAAAGTCATTGATGAAGAATCGGAAGGACCTCAGATTGGCTGCGCTTGTGACCCCCTCGGCAACCAGGTCATCCACTTCCGCATCGTTGAGATTGAAGTCCTGCGACAGCGCCAGGCGGTCGCTGATGGCGATGCGAAAGAAATCGGCGGTCATGGTGAAGATCCCGGCCTCTGCGACCGCGCCTGCGGTGAAGTTCATGGAGGTCTCGGGCTGCAATCCCATTCCGCCTCGCAGGGCGGCCACCTTGGAGTTGGACGGAATCGTGCCCCGGTTGACCAGCTCCGACGTCACGGCATCGAACTGCGTGCTCACGTTGAACGCGTTCTGCTGGCCCGGCGTCGGCGCGCGGAACCCAGTGCTGGCGCTGGCCCGGACCGCGAAGCTGTCGGACAGTTCCGCGCGGGCGGCGGTCTTCCAATTCACGGTGTTGCCGAAGTCCGCGAAGTGCTCGAACCGCAGCGCACCGCCGAGAATGAAGCGCTCCTCCGCGTCGGAGATTTCCAAGTCGGCGTAGAAAGCGGAGTTGCTTCGGTCCCAACTCCCTACCGCGATCGGGCTGAAGCCGGGGAAGCCGTTGGACGCCGCGCTGAATCCCTGCGGCGCGTACGGGCCGAACTGCCACGACTCGGCCTGGCCCTGTTCGATCGTGAAACCCTCGTTGCGGTACTCCGTGCCAGCCGCGAAATGCACGAATTCGCCTAGCTCGTAAGCGATGTCGAAGTTTACGTTGAAGTCTTCCTGCCGGTACAGGCCGGGCTTGAACTCCGTCGGAGTATCAGGGCCGAGCGATGCATTGACCGTGTTGTTGATGAAGAAATCCACTTCGCTGGTTCCCACGCTGGCACTGAGGTCCCAGTTGAGTCCGCCCGCCAACTGGCCCCGGACACCGCCAACGATGGAGTTGTCGATGTAGTAGCCGCCGAAACTGGGAGTGAAACCGCCCGGGAAGAGCTCTTGGAACGTGAAGCAGTTCGGATCGGAGAACACTCGGCCCAGCGCGCCCTGATCGGGGACGTTGTCCACGATCGGCACCACCGGGCAGTTGGCCGACCCGTCTAGGACGCCGTCCTGTGCGTCCAGGGCATCCCCGACCAGCAGGGTGCTGCCGCCATCACCACTGAATACCCCACCGCGCGTGTTCGGATTGCGGAAGAAGAAGCCGCCAGTGACCTTGCGAGTGGCGTAGTTCGTGTGGGCGTAGACCTGGGTGGACCCGCCCACGAGCTTGCCGAAGTTGCCGAAGAACTTGGCATTGTTCCTCTCTTCGGGGGAGCCCCAGACCTGCGCCGGGTTGCGCACGGCAGTGTTGCCGGCCGCGATGAGCGCGGCGGCATCGCCTCGCTGCACGCTTCGATCGGTCGGGTCGGTATTCCCGTACTCGAAGCTGAGGTTGGCGAAGCCGTTCTCACCCAGGGGCATGCCGACGTTTCCGGCATACGTGATGTTCTGCCCGTCCGGCCCTCGCCCGTCGATGTCCCCGCCCTGGAAGGTACCGGCGCGGACCTCCACGCTGCCGCCGCTCGGAGAGTCCTTGAGCGTGAAATTGAGCACGCCCGCGATTGCGTCCGAGCCGTACTGCGCCGATGCGCCGTCGCGAAGCACCTCGACCTGCTTCAGCGCAATGGACGGGATGACGGAGATGTCGGCACCCTGGGAGCCGTCTGCCACGCCGCCGCCGATCCACGAGATGACGGCGCCCCGGTGTCTCCGCTTGCCGTTGACCAGCACCAAGGTGTGATCGGGTGCCAGATTGCGGAGGTTGGCCGGTCGGATGATGGTCGCGGCATCGGCAATCGGCTGCCGGTTCACGTTGAACGACGGCACGACATTGCGCAACTGGGAAAGCAAGTCGGGACCGCCCTGCTGCACGAATTCATCGGCTCCAAGCACATCGACCGGGACCAACGACTCCGTCACAGTGCGGGCCTCGGCCCGAGAGCCGATAACTACCAGCTCCTGGGCCACCGTCTCGATCTGCAGAGTGACCGTGATCGAGCCGGTGGACTGCTGCACGACGACTTCCCTTGGCTCGAAGCCCGGCGCGATCACGACAACCGAGTGCGGACCCGGTCCAAGATCGCAGAGCGCGGCGATGCCGCTGTCGTCGGCGGGAACCTCCTTCGCGCCAACCGAGACCACGGCATTCGGGAGTTGGCCTCCGGCCGGGTCAAGAGCTTGGATCTGGAGGCACTGGCCAGCGGCGGGTGTGCCGCTCGCCAAAGCGAGCAGTGCGACGCCGAGTAGCACCGCCTTGGCTGCGAGGTTGCTTCGGGAACGTTTCGTCATTAGTCTGTCTCTTTCGAAGTTGGCACCATTCCAGCCCCGGGCCCTACGATACGGTCGCGGAGCGCATCCAGCTCACCGGCGGGCGGGCCAAGGCATGGCTGGGCCGTCCTGCCATTGTCGCTCACTGAGCGGATGCCAACCAGCTCGGTGGAGAAATCCCCAAGTGCGGCGGTCCGGCCCCGGGCTGGAGCCGGTCTTTCGTCGCACAGCAAATCACGCGGCGGCACGACGCCCCTACCTCGTACAGCGACGGCGCTGTGCGTTGGCGGCCATCAGGGCTGACGCTTCCAGAAGAGGCCTCCCGCCTGAACAGGACACTGGCCGGGATGCCGCAAGCGTGCGGTAACGGGCCGCAGGCGGAAGCCGCGACCGGTCGAGACGAAGGAACGATTTAGATCCCGGGGACGTCTATACGACTTGTACAATGGCCAAGGAAATCGCAATGCCTGCCCGAAACCGCATCCGACTGCCTTTGCTTCTTGCGTGCGTCGCAATCCTTGGGACGAGCGCATGGGCCAAGACGGAGCCCGAGGTTCCGGTCGAGGAAATCATCCAGAAGTTCATCGACAAGGAGACGGAGTTCTCCGCGGCGAGGGAGGCGTACATTTACCGGCAGACGGTCAAGGTGCTTGAGTACAACAACTCCGGGGGGGTCCGCGGCCGCTATGAATCGGTCCAGGACATCCTGTTCGGAGCAGACGGCAAGCGGATCGAGCGGGTGGTCTACGCCCCGGTACCGTCGCTCAAGAACATCATCATGACGCCGAACGACATGGAGGATCTCCGCAGCGTCCAGCCCTTCGTCATGACCAAGGCCAATGCCTCGGACTACCGGATCGACTACCTGGGCGAGCAGCAGGTCGACGAGATCGAGACCTACATGTTCTCTGTCAAGCCCAAGAAGATGGAAAAAGGCAAGCGTTACTTCGAGGGTCAGATCTGGGTCGACCAGCTAGGACTCCAGATCGTCAAGACTTACGGGAAGGGCGTAGGCCTGCTCGGACGGGGGAACAAGGGCGAGCGATTCCCGCGCTTCGAAACGTACCGCGACCAAATCGACGGCACCTACTGGTTCCCTGTTTACACCAGTGCCGACGACACGCTCGACTTCGACTCTGGCCCGCAGCGGATCCGCATGATCATCAAGTACGAGAACTACAAGCGGTTCAAGGGAACGTCGGTGATCACGTTCGGCGACGTGGTCGAGGATGAACAGGGCGAGCAGCGCTGAGTCGGCAAGCCAGCCTGGCGCCTCCGGCAAGCCGCGCGCAATTCTCCCGCGGATACGATTCCTCGTGCCCCCACTCATGCATCCCGAGCGTGGACGATCGGCCGTCCGCGTCCTGAACAAGGCCGTGCGACAGTTGGCCAGGCCCGTCGCGCTGCTCGGGTTGGCCTTGCTATTGCGGTCCGCTGCCCCCGCTGCGGCGGACGACCACCCAGCCCCCGGGGCGGCGCCTTGGGCGGAGCCCTTTGGCCAGATCGAAGCGCTGGTGGAGGAATTGCGCGAGATCATGCACCTCGGCGCAAGCAGCCCGGTGAAGGCCAAGACCATCTCAAAGGCCGAATTCCTAGCGCTGTACGAGCAACGCATGAACGAGCAGCAGAGTCCCCGGGAGATTCACGGCGAGGAACTCTTCCTGAAGCTGTTCGGCTTTGTCGAAGACGACTTCGATTACCAGAAGACCATGCTGGATCTCATGGGCGAGCAGGCCTGGGCTCTGTACGACTTCAAGCAGGGAACCCTGTACCTTTCAGAGTGGGCGCCGACCGAGGCCCGGGAGTTCGCCCTCGTCCACGAATTGGTCCATGCGATCGACGATCAGAACTTCAACCTCCGGAAGTACGTCGAGGGCGCGAAGCTGTCGGAGCAGCAGCTAGCGCGGCTCGCCGTCGTCGAAGGCCAGGCGTCATGGGTCATGACCGAATGGGTGATGAGCCAGTCGGGGAAATCTCTCAGGGGGAATCGTCTGCTAGCGGCCACGACTGCGACGGCCACGCGATTTGAAGCGGAGCAGTTCCCGGTCTACGAGAGCACTCCGCTGTACTTCCGCGAGGTGCTGATCTTCCCTTATACGGACGGGCTGCTCTTCCAGCACGAAATGATCGAGCGATTCGGCACGGACGGCCTGAGCAGGGTGTTCGAGCAACCGCCCCTAACCACCCAGCAGATCCTGCAACCGGACCTGTACCTGCAGGGGACCGGACCCGACCACCCCGACTTGCCGCGGGCTGCCCTCCCAAAGGGATTCCGCCGTGTTTACGAGGGAACCTTCGGCCAACTCGATCACAGGATCCTTCTCGAGCAGCATTTAGGTGCCGGAGACAGGAGGGACCTGCTGGACAAGTGGAAGGGCGGCCGATTCAAAGTCTTCGAGAACAAGCGCACGGGCCGAGCTGTGCTCCACTACGCGGTTCGCTGGGCGGATCCGGAGGCGGCACGAGAGTTCTATAACCTCTATCGCCAGATCTGCGAGCGAAAATGGAACGGTCTTGAGTTGGTCAACTCGAGTCGGGACCGTTGCGAGGGCGTAGGAGCTGACGGTCGGGTCTGGATCGAGCTGGAAGGTGACACCGTGCGCAGCGTCGAGGGGCTGCCGTCCGACGGGACTGGAGGGAAATGAGAATGCTGCGATCAATCGCTCACGTCGCCATGGCGGCTGCCCTGGCAGCCGGTGCGTCGGCAGCGCCACGACCGGCGCAGCCGTTCGAGGGGGTCTCCTACGACGGTCGGAAAGTCTCGCTGGACGATCTCAAGGGCCAGCCGTCGGTCCTAATGTTCTTCTCCACCGACTGCCCCCATTGCCAGCGCACGGCGCTGATCATCGATCCCCTGTACCGCTCGCTGCGCCAGCGAGGGTTCGAAATCGTCGGGCTTTCGCTCAATCCCACAGACAACAGCGGCTTGCAGGAATTCGCGCAGCGATTCCAGGCCAGCTTTCCACTCGCGTTGTCGTCCCGCGAGGAGTTCTCGAGAATCTCGGGCGTTTCCATCATGACCCGCATCTACTACCCGTACATTCTCTTCCTGGACCGGGACGGTGTCATTCGCGAGGAGCATCAAGGCTCGGAGCAGGCTTGGTTCGACAACCTGGAAGGCAATTTCCGGTCAGCCGTGGAACGTCTGACCCAGTGAGCGCGGACTCCCCGCCCTACCCCAAGATCCGGTCCTGTGAGGGCATCTTGACGCCCGGCCGCGGGGCAGCCTAGAATCGAGTCCTGAGCTGGAACGCTCGAAGCGAATCCTACGCAGGTGCCCTTCGGGGCATAAAGGGGAAGCCGGTTGAAGGCCGGCGCGGTCCCGCCACTGTAAGCAGCGAGCCACTGCGGCGGTAAGCCACTCGGACTTGGATCCGGGGAAGGCGCCGTAGCGGCATTCGCGGTTCCGAACCGCGGGGAGTTGCGAGCCAGGAGACCTACCTGCGAATGGACAGCAGAACTTCCGCGGGATACGGAGGCTGAGCCATCATTGCCGAGCGACATCACCCTGCTCAACAAGATTCCCGCGTCCCACCCTCGGCAGACAGGCCCGAAGAGTGGCCCATTCTGTCGAGGCGGCAACGCGCGGGGGTTGCTCTGACACTGGCCGAGCGCAGGTCGACTTGTGGCGACCGGCCACTTTCGGAACATTCGTTGAGTCGTGACTGCGCTCCCGAATCCGGAGGGCGTGGGGACGGGTACCAAACTTGGAGCAGGATCCCCTGCCCGTCCGCACTGCCCGCCTCGGCGAGAGTCGGTCCAGCGCTCCGGGCGACGGTTCCCGGAGGGATCCGGCTTCCCGGCAGCCGCGAGCACTCAGCGCTGATTCGTGACGCTTTGTTCGACGCCCGACCGAGGCGGAGCCGATCAACAATCGACGCAGCTCGCCGCTGGGCGGCACCCCAATGGCCTGCGCAACCTGGAGATTGCCTCGAAGGATGCGCGCGATGAGGCAGGTGCCCTGGATTGTCCGACTCGCCGCGGCCTTCGCCGCAGCCGCAGGGGTCGTCGCCTGGATCGGGGACGCCGGCGGCGCTCTCTCACTGAATGAACGTCCTTCGGTCGGCACACAGAAAGTCCCTGAACGGACGGCTTACCCGAAACAGTGGACGGACCATCTCGGCCACTCAGTGATACTAGAATCGGCTCCGACGTCGGTCGCATCGCGTGCCCTCGCGATTGACCATCTACTGTTTGAGATCCTGCCCGAGTCCCAGATTGCAGGCGTCAGCGACTTCGCCCACTTGCCCGAGTTCAGCAACGTTCACGAACTCGTGCGGCGGTTGGACCTGCCCACAGTGAGCGACGCGGAAGCTCTCCTGGCAATCGACCCGTCGCTGCTGCTTGTCTCGGAGATTTCGTCACCCGACTTCCTGCGCATGGCGCGCTCGACGCAGGTCCCGGTGTTCTCGATGCGCACGCTCGTCGCTCGGCTCGGCGACATCGAGGATTCCATGGAACTGATCGGCGACTTTGCCGGGCAGCGTCCACGCGCCCTGGATTCGATCGCCAGGTTCAGTACCACTGTCGATAAACTGCGACAGAGGGTGACGGCAAGCGTGGACCCACCGCGTGTGCTGGGCCTCACGTCGTACTACCACTGTTTCGGCCAAGAATCGCTGTTCGAGGACATGATCTTGGCCCTGGGGAGCGTCAATGTGTGCTCCGAGTACGGACTGGGAGCATCCGAGAAGATCGACCCGGAGCAAATCGCCGCGTGGAATCCGGACTGGATCGTGACCGCTGCCGGAGGTCGGACCAAGGATGAGGCCCTGGCGGCGTTGGCTGCGGACCCGGCTGTCGCACTGACGGCCGCAGGTCGGTCGGGTCGGCTTCTTGCGATCGAGGATCGCTACCTGCTGGCCATGTCGCACCACATTCTCGTAGCGATGAGGGTGATTGCGGACGCACTGTATCCGTCTCCGGATTCTCGTAGGCAAGTCCCAGGAGATCTCGATTGAAGTCGCGCATTCGGCCGACGCGATTCCTCGCGATTGCCACTGCACTACTCGCCCTTGCCGCTCTCGCAGGGATCTCCACGGGGTCGACGTCCGTGCGATGGAGCGTGATCCCCGAGGTGCTTGCCTCGCGATTCCTTGCCATTGACGGAGACTTCACCGCAACGGACGAGTTCATCGTCTGGTCCGTGCGGCTACCGCGGCTGCTTGTTGGGATGCTCTCGGGAGCGGCTCTCGCGGTCGCAGGAGCTTCGCTGCAGGGCTTGTTCCGAAATCCGCTGGCCGGGCCCGGAATCATCGGTGCGAGTTCGGGGGCCGCGTGCGGAGCGGCGCTCGCTCTAGTTTCGGGCCTGGCCCTGCAGTCGGCGCTGTGGCTGCCACTCGCAGGGTTTGCGGGGGCATTCCTCGCAGTCTTTCTCGTCTACACCATCGCCACTCGAGGGGGGCGGACGACGGTCACTACGTTGATCCTCTCAGGGATTGCTTGCGGGGCGTTCTTCAACGCAATGGTGTCGTTGATGATCTCGCTCCGGTTCGCTGACTGGCAGGTGGCCTCCCAGGTCCTGCACTGGCTCATGGGAGGACTGGACAGCCGAACCTGGACCCATGTCTGGATCGCGCTTCCGTTCGGGGCGGCCGGCACGGCCATGATCCTGCTGTGCACCCGAAACCTTGACCTGATGCAGATGGGCGAAGAATCCGCTCAAACTCTGGGAGCGGACATTCGTTTGACGACGAAGCGCGTCCTGGTCGGAGCGGCGCTCCTGATCGCCTCGTCGGTCTCGGTCAGCGGGGTGCTGGCCTTCGTGGGACTGGTTGTGCCTCACATCGTGCGGCTGGTCGTGGGGCCGGCCCACAGGCACTTGTTGCTCGGATCCGCGCTCGTCGGCGCCGGCTTCCTCGTGCTCTGCGATGTCATGGCGAGAACCGCGTTTGCCCCCACCGAGCTGCGGCTCGGTGTCGTCACCTCGGCATTCGGCGCGCCGTTCTTCGTTTGGTTGCTCCACATGCGCCGAAGGCAGCTGGAAGCGTTCTGAGAATGCTGCTAGCGGACCAAGCAGGATACGCCGTGGACGGCACATGGCTTGTCCGTGGACTGACCTTGGGCCTCAAGCCGAAGGAAGTTGCGTCCATCGTCGGGCCGAACGGAGCCGGTAAGACAACCGCGCTTAGGATGCTGGCCGGCCTGCTACGGCCGAGCAAGGGGGAGGTTCGGGTGGACGGCCGGTCGATCGAGTCACTGGGGCGTCGCGAACTGGCACGCACGGTCACTTTCGTGCCGCAGAATCCGCCACCAGTAGCAGGATTCACGGTGCGTGAGTGCGTTGCGATGGGTCGCTACTGCCACAGGGGGCGATTCCAGTCGGAGTCCGTCCAGGACCGAGATGCGATCCGTAACGCCCTAGACCTGATGGATTGCAGTCACCTTTCAGGCCGCTACTTGAACGAGCTTTCCGGCGGCGAGCTCCAGCGGGTCGTCCTGGCCCGGAGCCTAGCCACGGCCGCACCGTATCTGCTGCTGGACGAACCGATTGCGAATCTAGACATCGAGCACTCCCTCGCCATCCTGGATCATGTCCGGACGGTAGCATCCGCCGGCAGGTCAGTGCTCTTGGCGCTTCACGACCTGAATAGTGTCGTCCGCTCGACAGACCGCGTCTTCGTCCTGCACCGCGGAACGATCAGGGAGTCCGGTCCTCCCTTGGACGCGCTCTCGAAGGAGATCGTGCGAGAGGTGTTCTCCGTGAAGTCGGAACTGCTTGGCGGCAGCCAGAGGAGAGCCTTCCGGTTCGAGCGGCTTCCGAATAGGTACGATTCGGGCACTGGCTGACCCGTGCAGAGCCGTTACCGCCCGTTGCGACCCGGCTCTACATGCTCTCGATCGGGTGGGTCCCGTCCAGCAGTTGGCAGACGCTACGGGCGAGGGATACGACGGGGTGACCTGCTCCCAGTGGTCCCGCCAGCGATTCGTCACCGACGGACAACGCCAGGCCAAATCGTGCTGAAGTCCATCCAACGGCGCGGCGGCTGCATCCAGGAACAAAGCAAGCCGTGGAATGGGATCGCAACGCTGCCAATCGCTGACTACCTAGCCGGGGCGACCAACTGGCCTCCTACTGACCCGTCATGCTTGGAACCCACCTGCATTGCCGCGAACTCTTCCAGGAGACTTCCTAACGGCGGTGTGCGTCGTCGTCCCCATCAAGCCCGCCGCACGCTCCAGCCACGGCCTTGCGCGGCCGCTAGGCCCGGCTCGGCCATGGGGCTCTTCGCCCGAGGGGCCCCTCAGCTTTGCGGTTGATTGCGTAGCAGCCCTCAAGCCCTAGCCAGAGAACTCATACTTGAAATCGCTAGCGCGTCAGCCCCTACCAGTGGTGTACCTTAAGATGGAACCGAGGCAATTGAAGGGGGCGGCAGGCGACTACATTGCCGGTTAGTCGGCAGGTGTCGTTCCCGGGAAAGGATACGAGTGCCATGGCGCATCCCCGGACCGACGATTCGAGAGTCGATGTCTACCTAAATGAAGACACATCTCCCGTCATCATGAAGACCTACCAGCTTCACGACCTCCATGAGAAGTGGCAGAAGCAAGGGCGAACAGTTCAGGTGTCCGCCCATGAGGACGATAGACCAGGGTATGCGTATAGGCGGCCTAGGCTTGACGTGTCAGTCAACCCACCTCCGAAGCGCCCGCTGTGGGAGGAAATCACAGCCATCGCTTGAGTGACGGCAGCCCAGGCCCTTCATCGAATTGTCGGCGGGCTGCTTGCGCCCCCGCATCCAATCGAGTACCGGATTGGGACGCCAGACCATACACTCTGTCAATTCCATGCTGTGAGGACAGCAAGTGGTTCCACCCGTCGTGGCATGCGTGTCGCTCGATTGACGGGCCTCTCATATCGTCCTCTGTCGACTCTTGGTCCGTCTCGCAGCCATTCACGATTCGAGGAAGCGGCCTCCGCCCCTGTCAGCGACAGAGCCATTCGCCAGCAGACACGACCGTAATTCCAAGCGGACAACCTAGGACCTCACGCGTCATGCGGAACGCGAGCTAGACACGCAGCAGAGCGCGGATCCGGAAGGCGTTACGGAACTGCAGAATCCAATCACGGCATGATGCTCATCATCCGGGCCGGCAGAGGGTGCGAACTCGGATCAGTCGCACCCGCCGGAGACGAAGGTGCTTGATCACAGGGCCCCTTCAGGGCGCCTGGTCTCAGCGCTCGCCTCCATTTCGGACTCATGTTGAGCGATCCACCGTTGAGCGTCCTCCGGGCCGTAGGAGCCGAGGACTGCACCATGGTCATCCGGCAACCCGGTACGCTCCGGCTGCCCAACATAAGGGCGAAGCCGCTCCAAGACTCCGTACGTACCCTCCAACTGGCTAACGATCTCATCAACCGTGGCATTCTCCAGTCCGCCTGCTGGAAGCTTCGACAAGGTACTCTTCCTCCCTATCGACGCCTGAATCCGTTCCTTGTACGTGGATGGGTAATTCCACTCAGCGTCCAGCGCCCCCCGTAGATTTGCAGAGTCAAGGGTGGCGCCCTGAAGACGCGCCGATAATAGATTCGCTCCTTCGAGGCGTGCCAAGACAAAATCCACTCCACAAAGTTCGGCACTGGTGAGGTCTGCACCCTGCAGTGAAGCGCATCGAACTCTCGCACCGCCTAGGCGCACACTTCGAAGGTTGGTGCCTTGAAGCTCTGCGCCTTCAAGCTGCGCCCCACGCAGATAAGCAAGCTCGAGGCATGCTTCCCGCAGGCACGCATTTCGAAGAGTAGCCCGATTGAGCCGGGCTCCGGCCAGGTTCGCCCGTTCCAAGCGAGCATCCTCAAGGCGCGCCATGCTCAATTGAGCCGATCGCAGGTCTGCCCCTACCAGTTGCGATCCTCGCAGGTCGACACCGTTTAGCCAACTCTCTCTCAAGTTGACCCGATGTCCCCTAAAGATCTTAGGCTCGTGCACAAACACCTGAGCCAACAGGCTTTCTATTTCGGTGGACGGTCTCGACGTGTACTTCTCCCGGTAGTGGTCCTGCCTCGTTCTCTCGCGTACATGAGCGCAGAGGATGTCCAGAATCGTCTGCCGAAGAGGCTTGACGTCCCTAGCAAGGTGGAACAACTCGTAGCCGCCCCCGAGCCGCACAGATTCAGAGTCGCTTCCGAGATGCTCTAGTGCATTCTTGAGGCGTTCCTGTCGTAGCCCGGACTCGCTCTGCCGGGTCGCCTCTGCCTGGTGCTTGACGACCCCCTCCATCGCTATTGCGCGTCGGTGGGATGCCGTCGCTTGAATCGCTACTAGCAACCCGCCGATTGCAAATCCGAGGTATTTCAGGACAGCACTCTTTCCCTCGTCTTGGAGACCCAGATAATCGTAGTGATCCTCCAAAATGTCGAACACTACGGCTAGGATGAGCACCCCCATGATGAGGACGAGGACCGGCAATCCATTCGAAGCCAATCCGACCCAGGAGAGTTGGGACGTACGCCACCATTCGACCGACCTCACTAGTCCCATTCGCAGATCGGCATTGTAACTCAGGCACAGTGTTCAGCGTTCTCCTGAATGACGCGAGCACAGCGGTCGCGGCCTTGAGTCGGGAGACCGTCACACCCACGAGGATCAACCTGATCCAGAAAGCCCTACGGAATTCCAGATGGAACTCCACGGTCCGGCACCGAGACGGGCGATTCAGTCTCGTGTTCCGGCTCGGCTACTGGAGAGACTTCTTCGATCAGAAGGAGACCTGCGGCTATCCGGGCGATCACTTGCCCGTCAACCAGGGCACGCACAACCTCACGTCCGCCTTGGCGCCGGTTGTGGGCGGGCAGTACCTTCTCAACACCTTCCCTGCCCGGACTCCCGATGCCCACTGGCAGCTGGGACATCACTGCCGGCAGTCCACCCCATTTGGTTTCAACTGTGGGTACTACTACCTTCGGCTCAACGACTTACGGGACACGGGACTCTGGTCACCCCAGCCACGTCATTGCTGGCGGTCGCAGGATCGCGACAGGACCGAGCGGCTGGTGACACGTCGGAACGCCGCCATTCCGCGCTGGAGTCCGCTTGCTTTCCCGCTACGGAGCCGTCTCCTGCCCAGCCATCTTGGACCGCTCCTCCGGACGCTGCCAGAACACCCGGATGTAATCGATCATGGACAGCAGCGTGATCAGGATCGCGAACCACAGCGCGATATAGCCCAGCTGCTCGATCACAGGCGAGCGCGGCGCCAGCAGTAGGAGGGACACGGCCAGAGCCTGGGCCGCCATCTTCGCCTTGCCGAACTCGCTTGCGGCTATTGTCAGCCCCTGGGTCAGTGCCACATTCCGGAGCGCCGACACCGCGAACTCACGGCTTACAATCAGCACGACCATCCACGCTGCTACCCGATCAAGTTCGACGAGAGAAATCAGCGCGCCGGACACCAGGATCTTGTCGGCGATCGGATCCAGCAGCTTTCCGGTCGTAGTGACCTGCCGACGCCGTCTCGCGAGGTAACCGTCAAGCAGGTCCGTGAACACTGCCGCAAGGAAGATCCAGAGCGCGATGACCTCGCGCGTGACCACCAGCCATCCCGTATCCAACTCGACCGCTTCCTTCCGGAGCAGGACGGCTACGAGGAGCGGCACGAGGAAGATCCTCGAAACCGTGAGTATGTTCGGCAGGTTCATACGCTCGAGACCAAGCCGGGAACCCTACAAACGATAGCGTACTATAGCCTCGCTGGCGCTGGCCCTTCGGCACTGCCACTTTGCATGCCGCTGCGATCCCGTCTCTGCGCGCCGCGCGGCCTTCAAGCCTCCAGGCCGGAGGCGACTCCGGTTCGAAACGGGATCCAACCGAGGCCGCAGCAACCGAAAACGTCAAGCCGGACTCTGCGTGCGTGCGAGATCGCCTCCCTTGTGGAGAAGACGCCGCCCGACTTAGTACGTCGGTTGCGGAAACGGTAGCTGACGGCCGGCCCTTGCGACCTTCTCCCGCCGGTTATGGCCGGTCCCAGTCCCTCTCGAAATACCCGTATCCGTTGTAGGATAGGACCGGTGCCGAGCCGGTTCTCGGAGAATGCCCGGCGGTTGGGGCCTCGGTCGCGGGGAGACCCTGCCTTGCGAAACGGACTACGCACAGAGCTTGCCACAGACCACGCGAAGGCCGATCGGCCGCGCGCAGCGGCGCGACTTGGGCGGTCCATTGCTCGCGTATCGTTGTGGGCCTGCTGGGCTGCCCTTGCCTTGCCGGCAGCCAGCGGGCAGAGCGCGATGGAGTTCTTCGAAGTGCAAGTGCGCCCGTTGCTGGCGGAGAAGTGCTTCGCTTGCCACACCCAGACCAGGATGGGCGGTCTGGCGATGGTTTCGCGCGAGGCGTTGCTGAAGGGCGGACATTCCGGCCCCGCGATCGAGCCGCGAGCGCCGGAACGAAGCCTGCTGATCAGGGCCATTCGGTATTCGGACGAACGGCTGAAGATGCCACCGGCCGAGCAGCTATCGGCCGAGCAAGTGGCGATCCTGACGAAGTGGGTGGAGAACGGAGCAGTATGGCCCGAGGCGGATCAAGATGCCCTCGACAGGCAAGGCGGCAAGCTGGTGATCACGGATGAGCACAGGAACTTCTGGGCATTCCGAGCGGTGGAACGGGCCGATCCGCCGCCAGGATCAGCTAGCGCGATCGACGGGTTCGTAGACGCGCGATTGCGACGGGCGGGCATTGAGAAGGCACCCAAGGCCGACCGGCGGACCCTGGTTCGTCGCGCGTTCTACGACCTCACCGGGCTGCCACCCAGCCCGGCCGAGGTCGACGAATTCGTTTCCGACGACTCTCCGGCTGCCTTCGCCAACCTAGTGGACCGGCTGCTGTCCTCGTCGCGTTACGGCGAGCGCTGGGGACGGCACTGGCTGGATGTCGCCCGCTACTCCGACGACCGGCTGAACTCGACGCAGGACGAGCCGTACGAGAATTCCTGGCGCTATCGGGACTGGGTGATCCGGGCGTTCAACGACGACATGCCGTACGACCTGTTCGTGAAGGCCCAACTGGCTGCCGACCAACTCAGCGAGGACGAAATGGGGGCCTGGCCCCGGGCAGACCTGATGGCAGGGCTGGGAATGTTCGGGCTCAGCCCCAAGTTCCAAGACGACCGGATCGATGTCACAGGGAGGGGCTTCCTTGGCCTGACAATCGCCTGCGCCGAGTGCCACGACCACAAGTTCGATCCGATTCCGACCGAGGACTACTACGCCCTGCTCGGCGTTTTCAACAGCTGCGAGACGAGCGAGCACCCGCTGGCGGACAGCCAGGTTGTCAAGTCCTACACAGAGCGCAAGAAGCTGCTGGACGAGGCCAAGGATCGGCTGGAGAAGTTCCTGGAAGCGCAGTCCAAGCAACTAGTGGACGCGCTGGCCGCGCGAACGGCAGAATACATCCTCGCCGCCTGGAGAGTCTCGGGGCCCGAGGGGGCCGAGATCTCCGACTCCGCCGCGGCAGGCGGCTTGGACCGGGAGACGCTCGAGCGATGGGTCGCCTACTTGGGCGGATGGCCGAAGCAGCACCCGCTGCTCGACGAATGGAAGCACCTGCTGGCGATGAGAGGCCCGGAAGATGCAGTAGGGGACTTCGCGGCAAGAATCCAGGAACAAGTTCTCTTCCTGATCGCGGAGAAGAAGCGCATCGAACGGGAGAATGACATCCGGCTGCGCGGCGACCACTCGGGCAGCAATATCCGCCGTACTGCGCTGCTCGCCCTCCCGCGGGACGACTTCTACCTTTGGAACGACGTAGCCTCACCGAACTCGCGGTCCCTGCCGGAACCAGCCAGCACGGGCATCCTCTACTTCCAGGGGGAGGACTTGGAGCGCTTCCTCTCAGGTGTCTGGCAGGACCACGTAGCCAGGGGCCGGGCACGCGTGGCGCAACTAGAAGCGGCGATGCCGCCGAAGTACGCGTTCCTGCATGCCTTGGCTGACAAGGAGACGCCAGCCAACGAGCACGTCCGAATACGGGGCAACGCGGACAACCTCGGGGACGAAGTCCCGCGGAGATTTCTCCGGATTCTCAGCGACGGCGACCCAGCGCCATTCCGCACGGGCAGCGGGCGGATCGACCTTGCCCGAGCGATTGCCTCGCCCCGGAATCCCCTGACCGCCCGGGTCATGGTCAATCGCGTTTGGCTGCACCTGTTCGGACATGGACTCGTGCGGACCCCAAGCAACTTCGGCATGATGGGCGAGCGGCCGACCCACCCTCGGCTGTTGGACTATCTGGCCGCGCGCTTTGTCGATAGCGGCTGGTCGGTCAAGGCGCTTCACCGGGAGATCCTGCTGACCGACGCCTACCAGCGATCCGTTCGGGACGTGCCGGCCAGCCGGGAGGCGGATCCTGACAACCGCCTGCTCTGGAGGGCGAACCGAAAGCGCCTCGATGCGGAGAGCATGATGGACTCGATGCTGCTGCTAGCCGGTCGGCTGTCTTCCAAGGCCGGGGGCCCCGCACAAGAATGGAGCGAGGTGACGGCACGATCGCGAACCGTTTACGGCTTCGTCAGCCGGCGCCGCCTGGATGTCCGCCTGGGTCTGTTCGATTTCCCTAACCCCAATCGGACGAGCCCGAAGAGGTTTGGCACCAACACTCCGCTGCAAGGACTGTTCTTCTTGAACAGCCCCCTCCTCATGGAGATGGCAAGTGCGCTGGCAAGCCGTCTCGAGACCGAAGCCGGCCCCGGCACTGACGAGCGAGTCCGCCTCGGCTACAAACTCGTATTCGGTCGGGCGCCCACCGAAGAGGAATTAGCAATCAACCGGGAATTCGTCGCTGCGGCCGAGAACGGCTGGCCCCGACTGGCACAGACTTGGTTCAGTTCCAATGAGTTTCGCTACGTCAATTGACTGCACCCGCCGGGACCTGCTCCGACTCACCGGGGCGGGACTCGGCATGGTGGGCCTGTCACGCGCGATCGCGGATCAGTCGTCCTCGGATCCGCTCGCTCCGAGGGCGCCGCACTTCGCGCCCAAGGCGAAGCGGGTCATTCACCTCTTCCTCAATGGCGCACCGTCACAGGTAGACAGCTTCGACTACAAGCCGGAGCTTGCCAAGTACCACGGCCAGCCCTATCCGGGCGGCAACCTGCGAACCGAACGGAAGACGGGCTCGCTGATGAAGTCTCCGTTCGAGTTCTCGCCTGCGGGCCAGAGCGGGATCCCTCTCAGCGAGATCTTCCCGCACCTGGGCTCGGTGATCGACAAGTGCCTGGTCATCAACTCCATGCATACCGACGTGCCGTTTCACGAGCCGTCGCTGTTCATGTTCAACTGCGGCCAGCGGATCGCGGGCCACCCATCCTACGGCTCCTGGCTGACCTACGGCCTCGGCACGGAGAACCGGAACCTGCCGGGCTTCGTGGTCATGTGCCCTGGCTTCCCGGTGGTCGGCCCGCAGCTTTGGACGTCGGCCTACTTGCCAGGCATCTACCAAGGAGCCTACGTCCGGAACACGGAAGTCGAGCCCGACAAGCTGGTCCCCTTCCTCCGAAATCCGTCCCTGTCGATGGATGCCCAGCGCGGCCAGCTGGATCTCCTCGGGCAGCTCAACTCGATCCATCTCGAGCGCGAGGGCGCTGCTCCCGAGCTCGAGGCAACGATCCACGCTATGGAAGTCGCGTTCCGAATGCAGGCCGAGGCAACCGACGCATTCGACGTGCGCCGGGAGACCCCGCAAGTGCGAGAGCGCTACGGAAGCGGCGACTTCGCCCAAGGTTGCCTGATTGCCCGCCGACTGGTGGAGCGGGGAGTCCGCGTAGTGCAGGTCTATTACGGCAACATGCAGCCCTGGGACACGCACGACGACATCCAGCGCATGCGGAAGCTGGCCGCCACCTCGGACCGGGCAATTGCATCCCTGATCGAGGATCTGGACACCAGCGGGCTGCTGGACGAGACGATCGTCCTGATCGGCGGGGAATTCGGCCGCACGCCGACCGTCGAAATCGCGGGCGTGACGAAGCTGCATGCCGGCCGTGACCACAACAACCACGGCTTCAGCGTGGTGGTGGCGGGCGGAGGCTTCCGGAAGGGTGTCCGCTACGGGTCGACCGACGAGTTCGGGTTCAAGGCGGTCGAAGGCAGGATTCACGTCCGTGACCTTCACGCGACGATCCTGCACCAGCTGGGCCTCGACCACACCCGGCTGACCTTCCGGCACAGCGGTCGCGACTTCCGATTGACCGACGTGGAAGGCGAGGTGAAAACAGAAATCCTCGCCTAACAGACAGTGGTTCAATTAGCTCCTCGACCAATTCAAGGCATTCGGTAACGCCGGGCCAGTGAGCGGCATGAGCATCCCTCCAGATCAAGTTGCGAAGGAAGTACACATGGCTGCGGCCCCAACAAACCACTAGCCTCCCGTGACGACGTTGGGCGTCCGTCTGGCAGTCCAACTGCAGCCGCGCCTCCCAGACGGCCTAACTTACTGGCCGCCACCAAACAGTATCGTCTGCAGGGCCAGCCATCTTCTAACGTTCTCTACAGGCTCCCGGAGAAGCCCAACTCCTCTCGCCGGAAGTCGAAGGCAGTGAAATCCGTAACCCACGGGTGCGTCATTGCAAGTACACAGGAGACAGGCACTCCCCGTAACCCCTTCCACAATACTGCTATCGTAGGGAGACAAGATTGAGTACCGGGAATCCACAACTGACACGTCCA
This sequence comes from Bryobacterales bacterium, assembly GCA_965263255.1. Classification (GTDB taxonomy): domain Bacteria; phylum Acidobacteriota; class Terriglobia; order Bryobacterales; family UBA6623; genus VXMF01. Next base: position 1,027,491 of record CBDHHA010000008.1, on the reverse strand, counting down.
ACTGTTGAGTACAGTGTGCCGGACCAGCTTCCTGCCTGATCGATGTCAGCCGAAACCCGATATCCGAGGGCCGTACAGGCACTGGAGGCAGACGAGACCGCCATCGTCCTTGGGCCGCTGAGTCGCCGCGCCGACAGCGACCAGATTTTCGCGACGTGGATCGTTGCTGTCAACCGACGGCCGCTCCGAGCTGAAGCGCGGCCACTCGTATCGCTTGACCGACTGGCCCGCGAGCACCGTTGTTCCGTAACTAGCGTCTTGTGCCGCATCTGCCGGCAACGGGAGCGGATCAAGGTGGCGCCAAGTATCGATGTCCATGGCAACGATATACGAGAGAAGGGGGCCTGAGATGGCTCGTTTCAGTGAATGGTGCATCATTCAAAGCTTCGCTCTCGGTAATCACAAGCTTTCTCTTCTCGAAGGAGAACCTGCTAATCATGAATTGGGGATCACCGCAACAGCAGCAGTCATTCCAAGCCATTATACCGATGACCAACAGATCTCTCGGGCTTTCGCTCGCCTCGGAAAATCCGCAGCTGCCGCACTGATCGAGACAATGCTACCAACCAGGCAAACGATACGATCTGGAGATCTCGGGGAGATCTACGCGACCGAATGGATCAGAGAGCATAGCGGAGGTTACTCCGCCCCAATCAATCGATTGCGTTGGAAGGACCATCGCGACATGCCGATGCATGGAGACGACGTAATCGCGATTCTCTCGGATCAACGATCAGGGCGGATACGTTTCATGAAAGTAGAAGCGAAAAGCCGTGGCAAACTGACTCCCGACGTCCTCCGTGATGCTCGAATCCAACTTGACAAAGATAATGGACTCCCGTCTCCACACGGGCTTGCCTTCATTTCGGCACGGCTGAAAGAGATCGGCACCTTTCCTCTCGCTGATGCCATAGACGCTGCCCTGCTGAAGCACGGCATTTCAAGACAGGATGTATGCCATCTTCTGTTCGTATTTTCCGAAAACGCACAACATGACTTACTGACTAATTCACTACAAGCATATCATGGAAAAATCACTCAATGGGGTGTTGGCCTACGACTAGCTGGGCATCAAGCCTTCATTGGTGCTGTATACGAGCGAGTAATCAGCAATGCCAAGAACGGCTGAGGAAATCGTAGCAGCCATTGAACAAGCGGTAGTCGAGGGGTTTCGCGCCCACCTGATTACGCGCGGGCAGGCACGCGCCATGATTTGGCGGGATGGTGTTGTTCCCCAAGGCGCCCCTGACTTTTCCCCACAGCTTAGCTTTGATCTTCATTCATACGGCTATTCCCTGCTTGGTCTCGGTCTAAGTCTTCGAGAGCTCCGAGGGGACACCGCACAAGCCCGTTTGGCATTCGAACAGGCGGCCAATGCGCTCGAGTCCGTCGTCACTAGGGGTCGTCGCCAAGCGGCCGATCGAGATTTCCACGTCATCCTGGCTGCATCCTGTTGTCATCTAGCTCATTTGTCGGCGAGGTCATTCTCGCTTCTATCTGTCGTCACGACAGATCGCAACTTCTCACCGATCGAGCGGACACTCGCACTCTTGATGCGTCGTGACATGAAGGCGGTCCGCAAAGTAGTCTTTGACTTCAAGATCTCCGGTACCGGAGATGACGAACAGATAGTCGCGGCAATCCAGACACGATTGACTGGAGGCGACAAAGAGGATTATGCACTTCCCGACGTAGACACAGTTCTGTTTGACAACGTGGTCGTTGCCCTAACGGATACATTCTTCGGTGGCATCGCCCAGTTCTTGCACGCGCTGGACCGGGGTGAACGTGAACTGCTGGATCAGGCTCTGGAAAGTCTCCGAAACAGTCTGAGAGTTTGCAGCGAGTTGAACTTCGTACCATATTGGTGGGTACACCGCGTTTCAATCCATCTCCTCGCTGATCTCTGGTCGAGCTCCTTCCACGTGAGGTTGCCGGTGGTACCGAGTGGTGGTACGGCTCCGGAGTGGCCTGCCATGCGAGACATGTTCGTCTCGTCTATGCTGTGTCGGCCTAGAGCTGAGATCGATCTGTGGCCATCGCAAATCGAGGCTGCGAGTCGCGCCGTCGACCAATCAGACGACCTAGTTGTGTCCCTGCCGACAGGAGCGGGGAAGACGCGCATTGCCGAGCTCTGCATCCTCCGTTGCCTTGCCGCCGGCAAACGCACGGTCTTTGTGACGCCGTTGAGAGCGCTGTCTGCCCAGACAGAGGCCGCGCTTCGGCGAACGTTTGGCCCACTCGCAAAGACGGTCTCGGCACTCTACGGGAGCATTGGGTTCAGCGGCCGCGATGAGGACGCCTTTCGTAATCACGACATCGTCGTCGCCACACCCGAAAAGCTTGACTTCGCGCTCCGAAGCAATCCGGCGCTACTCAATGATGTTGGCCTCCTAATCTTCGACGAAGGTCACATGATCGGACTCTCCGAACGCGAGGTGCGTTATGAAGTTCAGATCCAACGGCTCCTGCTGCGTGCTGATGCACACAACCGACGTATCGTTTGCCTTTCGGCCATCCTTCCCTCTGGCGATCAGATGGATGATTTCACCGCGTGGCTTCGACGCGATATCCCAGGGGAGAGCATCAAGAACGACTGGAGACCAACTCGGTTGCGAATCGGCGAAGTCTTGTGGAAGTCCGGGGCTGCTCGGCTCAACCTTCGCGTCGGCGACCAAGAGACTTGGATTCCGAGATTCCTTATCGAGTCGGTCCCGCCCAAGGCCGTGCCTCCGAAGCGGCCACGCACCCGACCGTTCCCAAGCAATCAGCGCGAACTCTGTCTTGCTACGGCATGGCGATTTGTCGATGACGGGCAGACGGTGCTGATATATTGCCCGTTACGGAAGAGCGTTGATAGGTTCGCCGACGATATCGTGGACCTGCACGAGCGTGGAGCACTTCGATCACTTCTAGAGGGTGACGTGAGTGTGCTGAGCCGTGCAACGACCCTTGGCAAGGAGTGGCTCGCTCCGGACAGTGCCATCCTAAGATGCCTCACCTTAGGCATTGCTCTACATCACGGTGCGCTGCCACCTGCCTATCGGAGAGAGGTCGAACGCCTCCTGCGGAAAGGCATTCTGAAGGTCACGATTTCGTCGCCGACACTTGCGCAAGGCCTAAACCTCACGGCCACAGCTCTTGTAATGCACTCATTGCACCGCAATGGCAACCTCATTGAGATTTCGGAGTTCAGAAACGTTTCTGGCCGAGCAGGTCGGGCCTATGTCGACACAGAGGGCATTGTAGTTCATCCAATGTTTGATTCGCACAGGAAGAGGATGCGTAACTGGAAGACAATTACCAACAATGCAACCGCTTGGGAGATGGAGAGTGGCCTTGTCCTCTTGGTCAACAAGCTTCTACATCAAATGCAGGAGCACATCGGTGGTGATTCGTCGCGTCTAATCGAATATGTCATGAATAACTCTTCTGCGTGGACGCTTCCCGACCATTCCGCGCATCCTCCCGCGAAACGGCCCCTCGCACTTGAACAGTGGGAGCGCTACATCGATACACTAGATACTGCAATCCTGAGCTTGATCGGAGGCGATGGCACCTTGGATGGCGGAGTCGAATATGCTATAGATAAAGTCCTCGCGTCATCTCTTTGGCAGCGTAGGCTGCTCCGGAAAAGCGAGCAGAACCGGCGGGTGATGCGATCCGTAATTATCTCGCGTAGCAAATTCATCTGCTTGCATTCTACCACGGCCCAGAGGAGGGGCTACTTTCTTGCCGGTGTCGGATTGAGAACAGGCCATGAGCTTGATGCGATTGCGACGGAAGCGAACCGCCTGCTGGTCAACGCCAATTCCGCGATCCTTTCCGGCGACTCTGAGATTGCAATCGATGCGGTCTGTAGTATTGCCGAGATGGTCTTCGCATTCCATCCATTTACGCCAAGGTCGCAGCCCGAGAACTGGCGTACCTTGCTGCGTCAGTGGCTGCAAGGCAAACCAATGTCTGACCTTTCGCCTGGACACGAGTCAGAAACCCTCCATTTCATTGAGGAGGGACTCGCTTATCGTCTGTCCTGGGCCTTGGAAGCTGTACGTGTGCGAGCGGAGGCGAACGACGAGGCCGTATATGGCTTAACGCTCGATAATTATAACCTTGGCCTTGCAGTTGCTGCCGTTGAAACTGGAACTGTCAACCGGTCCGCCACGGTCTTGATTCAGGCTGGACTCAATTCAAGGCAGGCTGCCATCAAGGCCATAGACGACACGAGGGCCACATTCACCACCGCGAGAGAACTGAGGTCATGGCTCAAGTCAGATGCATCTGCCGAATGGCGCGAGATGCCCGATTGGCCGACCAAGGATACAGCGACGATGTGGGTAGAGCTTACGAAGACAGTCACGTTTAGTGACGATCGAACTTGGAGGAATCAGCGCCACTCGTTCAACGTTGCATGGTCCAAGACACCGCCGGCACCTGGAACTCCAGTCCAGATCTATCGATCAGGGGACCAGTCGCTTGTGCTGGCATCTGACGGCCTTCGCCTAGGTACGCTCCAAGCCTCAATTAATCGAGACCGACTAGGGCTGATCCGTGCCAGCGTTTCGCCGGACGCACAGAAAGTTGATGTAGTCTATCTTGGTCCAGACGAACTACTGTCCAGATGGTCACCAGCCAGCCGGAGCCAATGATGGCGATTTGCTCTTAGCAACCTCGAATGCTGCACACACGGTCTCGCTGCCAACAGGCAAGCTCTGGTTCGAGTTCGAGTTGACCGGCGGTTCACTTGTATGGAATCGATGGACTCGGAATTACTGCCGGAGATCAGGTCGGCGGCCCGCTGCGCGCCGGTTGGTCAGACCAATTCCGAAGTCGGCGTTGAAATCGCCAAACACGCCGCCGACTTGTTGATGGCGGACTCAGCCCTGACGCACGGCCTCTCCCACGGGGTATGCATGCACTTGGACATGCAGCAGGAAGCGGAGCTGCTTGTCAGGGAAGCCGTATGCGGACTCGCGGATCAGGCCCTGGACGGTGGCGGAGGGGAATCGGTTGCGAGAGCAATGAGCATTGCCGATCGGGAACGGGCCGAAGCGATCAAAGCGGGCCGGTCAAAAGGCGGTGCAGAGGCGGTCGTTGTGGTTGTATTCGCGCAGGTGGGTGGGGGCTCTGACCGAGGTAGCAGCTACCGCGTCAGAATTCGGCCAAAAGTCTGCAAGTCGTTGCAATGGAGCCTCTTAGCGGGATCTCTCTTCTCTTCCATGTTCTACGGGAGCAGGCCCGCGAGGCTGGCTGGTCCGGCGACGCGGTCCAGCGTCTTGCAGTCGTCGACGGAATTCCAATGCGCGTCGACTTCGTTGCCGGGCGGTGCCGTAGCGCCGAATGCAGGTTGCCCCTCAGCCCGTACAGGAGCTAGACCCGCCAGCTGGTCACTCTGGCCGTATGCACCGTGCAGGCGCGCGAGATCCAACAGCGCTGCAGCACCTGCCTGTCCGCCCCGGCCGGCTTCCGCCAGCTGGCCGCGCTCGCCCCTTCCGGCCAGCACTTCGGCCACGACCTGATCGTGGCGGTCGGCCTGGCGCGCTACCACCGCCATCTCCGGCGCGAGGGGGTCTAGGACGAGCTCGCCCGCCAAGGCATCGCCGTTTCGACCGGCTCCACCCCTGCCCTCTACGACCGCTTCCTGCTCGCCATCGAGGCCCTGCACTGGCAGCGTGCTGAGGCCCTGCGCGCCGCCATGCCCCACCGCTACCCCCTGCATATCAACTGAATCTGGAGCGGATGGCGGACCGGCATGCGGGGACACATAGCGGAACGTCCGGGACCGGCTCAAGCGGATCCAATTGGCGCAATTGTTGAGCGTTGACAGGACGGTGTGGCAGGTGACAAAGCCGTCTCTGGAGGCCCGTAACATAGTGGAAACACTGGGCTTAGACGAGCCTGCCGCGATCCATAGGATCGACTGAGTCGATCAAGTCCTAGATACTGGGAGTGTTCTGGAGGACTCTCTTAAGCTCATTCTTTGCAACAACATACGGCAAATCCGCATTTGGGTGCTGTCAAACTACGGTCCGGCGGGACCCGCGATCTCGGTGAATCGTCGCGTGAGTTGATCCTTTAGCTGACGCTCCGTCTGGCTCGCACTCAGGGGAACTTGTCTGCGCTAGTGAGGTCGTTGGCTAGATAACTCAGGTTCTTGCCGCTAAGCGACCTGACGTCGCTACTGCAGCGCCCGTTCGAACCGTCTGGGATCAACCCGCACCCGGCCAGGCCGCCGAGGGTGCAAGTGGCCACAGAAGTGGGCTCCTGATCACCAAGGCAACATCCTTGGCGGACTAGGATACCGCCGGTGCAGCAGCGCAGGAGAGGTGCAGCCTGTCATCAGATCATTTGGCAATATAGACTTCCTGTTTCATCAGAGCTAAGGAGAGAAAAGCTCGATCGGAGGATCGGCCGGTGAGAATTCGGCAAAGATCGGCTTGCGTCGAATCCGGACGCGGCCGGGATTAGGTGACAATGGGCGGTTGATGCGATTCGACGGCAGGCGCCCCGACCAGGCGCGTCAAACGAGAATCCAGCCCGGCATCCTGGCTACGGCAGAGGGCTCTGCCCTGATCGAGGCTGGCAACACAAAGGTAATTTGCGCGGCGACTGTGGAGGACTCGGTGCCGCGGTTCCTGAAGGGCTCCGGCAGGGGCTGGATCACCGCCGAGTACAGCATGCTGCCGCGTTCGACATCCACGCGGACACCGCGCGAAGTCGAGCGTGGGCGACCGTCAGGCCGGACCTCGGAGATCCAGCGCCTCATCGGACGGTCCCTGCGCGCCGCGGTCGATCTCGACCGGCTAGGAGAGCGCACCATCATCGTGGATTGCGATGTGATGCAGGCTGACGGGGGGACCCGCACGGCATCCATCACCGGCGGATGGGTGGCCATGGCAATCGCCATTCAGGCACTGGTCGACTTCAAGGCCGTGGACAGCACGCCGATCCAGCACTACGTGGGGGCCGTCAGCGTTGGAATCGTGGACGGCACGCCGATGGTCGACCTCTGTTACGAGGAAGACTCGCAGGCCGACGTCGACATGAACGTCGTCATGACATCCTCGGGCGAGTTCGTCGAGGTGCAGGCCAGCGCAGAGGGAAAGACCTTCTCGGCCGCCGAGCTCGACACGCAGATGGGCCTCGCCCGGGAGGCCATCGAGGCGCTGATTGAAGCCCAGCGCAAGCTAGTGGAGTTCTGATAGCGTGCTGGAACTTGTCTGCGCCACCTCCAACCGTCACAAGCTTGCCGAGTTCCAGCTCGCTGCCGGAGAGCGCATTCTCTTGCGGGGATGCGGCCCCTTGGATTGCCCGGAGACCGGTGACACGTTCGAGGCAAACGCGCTGCAAAAGGCCCTGTGCTACGCCGCTGTGAACGAAGCGGAGTGGCTCTTCGCCGACGATTCGGGCCTGGTAGTCGATTCCTTGGGGGGCGCGCCCGGGATTCACTCCGCGCGCTACGCAGGGGTCGAAGCGAGCGACCTAGCGAACAACCGGCTTCTGCTCAAGAACCTGGCCGGCGTCCCTCAGGGGAGGCGCACGGCCCGTTTCGTCTGTTCGATCGCCTTGCTGAGAAACGGTTCGCCGGCAGCCACTTTCCGCGGTGAGGCCGAGGGGCGCGTCCTGAGGCGGCACTCGGGCAGCGGGGGCTTCGGGTACGATCCCCTTTTCCACTACCCGCCTCTTGGCAGGAGTTTCGGCCGGCTCTCCCCCGCGGTGAAGTGGGGTCACAGCCACAGGGGGAAGGCTTTCAGGGCCTTGCTCGCATGGATCCGGGAGCGCTCGTGAGCGACGACGGCGTCCTCCTCGCGTTCGAGACAGGCGGCACCAAGCTCGTCGCAGGCGTGGCCGGCAGCGACTGGCGGATCGCCGATGTCGGGACCGTTCGCCGCGCTGCGGCGGACAGGGCCCGGAAGAGCTTCGGCCGCATCGTCGAGGAAGCGGAAATGCTCCTGTCGCGGCCGTCCTGCAAGGACCGCTCGCTGAGAGCCATCGGCTTCGGGTTCGGCGGGACGGTACGGAGGTCGACGAACAGCCCGCATCTCTGCCTGCACGAGGACGGATGGGAAGAGGTCGACGTGGTGCGCGAACTCGAAGGCCGGTTCGGCGTTCCAGTGCACGTGGAGAACGACTGCAAGCTTGCGGCGCTGGCAGAGGCTCATTTCGGCGCGGGGCGCGGCGCAAGATCGATCTTCTACGTCACCCTCGGCACAGGGGTCGGAGGGGGCTTCGTTCACGAGGGCCGGATCCTCGCGTTGGGTGATCTTGGTGAGTGCGAGATTGGCCACGTGGTCGTGGATCCCGAGGGCCCGGTTTGCGCATGCGGCAACCGGGGCTGCGTCGAGGCACACTGCTCGGGTCCGGGACTGTCCAGCCTGTGCGGGCAGCTGGCCGCCCGCTGGCCGGATCGGTGGGCATCTTCGAGCCTTTCGGCCGACAGCGGGAACGCGCCTGTCAGCAGCAAGCGCCTCGTCGACGCGTGGGAGGCCGGTGACACGTTCGCTACGGACGTGATGGAGCATGCCGCGAACCGCTTGGCTTCCGCGCTCGCTGTCACCGTGAACCTTCTCGTCCCCGACCGCATCGTCATCGGCGGCGGTGTCGGAACGTCGAGCAGCCGCCTGCTGGATCTGCTGCAGGCGCGCATGGAAACCCAGGTCGTTCCGTACTTCCGGGGGCATTGCGCGATTGTCGCGTCCGAGTTGGGGGAAACCGCGGTCACGCAGGGCGCGGCGGTGCTTGCCGGCCAGCGTGCTGCGGTGCGGCGCGGCAGTTAAACCCGACCTTCGCCGGCAGGCCCTTCTGCCCCGGCACTGGGAGCCCGGTCTCTGCGCGCTGCGGATCACCGTTGCGGCGCCTCGGCGGACAGGCTCGGGATTGGCGAGCGTGAGATTGGCCGATTCCCGGTCGAGGCTGGCAGCGCTCACCAAGCCGTCATTGCGTCCTGGAAGATGCTTGCCAGATCCTGCTCGGTGAAGGGCCGGGGAGAGAGCTTGGTCACCCTATGCTGGGGAAGCGTGCCCGCAACGAGACGCGGGATGTCCGCCTTCTCGTATCCGAGCGCCGCCAGGCCGTTCGGCGCTCCGAGTCGGCGCATGTAGCCGGTCACGACTTCGGCCAAGGCGTCGCCCGCTTCGTCAGGCTGCACCCCACGGACATCGCCTCCCAGGGCGTCCGCCGCTGCCAAGTGCCGGGCCGGGCTCGCAACGGCAGTGAAGCGAAACGCGGCCGGGGCGTTGAGTACCACGGAGATGCCGTGCGGCACCATGGCATGGCTGGTCGGGTATCCCGGCATTCGGAACTCCCTGACCATTCCGGACACCGGGTACGACATGCCGTGCGGCAAGTGCAGGCCGGCATTGCCGAATCCCACTCCTGCGTAGGAGGCCGCCAGCAGCATCATTCCCCGCGCCTCATCGTCATCGGGGTCCTTCGCTGCCCGAGGCAGGTAGGTCCGAACCATGCGGAGGGCCTGGAGCGCCCACACGTCGCTGATCGGGTTGGCCCCCTGGTAGGCAGGCCGGAGCCTTGGGCGCGAAGGCGCAGTCCGCTTGCGAAAGTCCATCGCGGTGTAGGACTCGATCGCGTGGGACAGGACGTCTAGGCCGGCCGATGCGGCCACTGCAAGCGGCTGGGTCCGGGTGTTGTCGGGATCCAGCAGGCCCAGGGTTGGCTTCAGGCCGCGATCGGCGATGCCGGTCTTTGCATGCATGTCGACCAAGTCGAAGATCGCGACCCCGGTCGCCTCGCTCCCCGTGCCGGCCGTGGTCGGTATCGCGAAGAGCGGCTTGAGCGGGCCGGGTACCGGCAAGCCCCTGCCGATGGGAGGGTTGACATAGTCGAGAAAGTCCGCAGGATAGGTCGAGTACAGGTTAGCGGCCTTGGCCGTGTCGATCGTCGAGCCTCCGCCGACCGCAACGAATGCTTCGGGAGACGCTTGGGCTGCTTGATCGATCGCGTCCCGGAACGACCGGTCCGTGGGCTCAACCTCGACCTTCGGGTAGACGGTCACCCGAATGCCGGCATCTTCGAGGGACTCCAGGGCCGTCGCGACCGGAGGCAGACCCGCGAGGAGGGGATCGGTTAGCAACATGGCATGCCGGATGCCTCGGTCCGCGAGTTCGGGTCCAATCTCTCGGGTCACACCCGACCCGAATCGGATATTCGAGGTAGCGATCTCGACAGAGCGTTCCGTGGGTGTGCCGTCTCGGGTCATGTTCACCTGCCCTCACACACCGCGAAGCAATCGGACGCTCGCTGGGTCGAACCGGTGCCGGAACAGTTCCCGACCGCCGGCTACGGCAACCGGGATGTCGTTGCCGTAGCGTTGCCGCAGTTCCGAGTCCGAATCGACGTCGACCTCCTCCACGTGGACGCCCGGCACGGCCGCGAGGAACTCCCGCTTGGCCGCGTCGCACAGGTGGCAGCCGGGCCGCGAGTACAGGATGACCGTGGGCATGCCGTGTCTCAGTATGCCAGCGGACCGTCCGCGGCCGCGCCCCGCGGCCCGCAATGCATTCTCGCGGGGCCTTCGCTCCCGCCGTGCTCGCTCACCCTCGCCATCTGTGGACCCACGCCCGGCGGCGAGGCCGAGTCAGGACGAGCCCTACCCCGGCGAGAAAGCCCCCGATGTGAGCCCACCAAGCGACTCCACCCCCGGCTGCGCTGCCCGCGCCGCTGAAGACCTGGATGGCCAGCCAGTACGTCAGCATCAGGAACGCCGGAAGCTGGACGGTGGTCCAGATGATCACGATCGGCAGCAGGACGGTGACGCGGGCACGCGGGAAGCGGATCAGGTACGCTCCCATGACTCCCGCGATCGCCCCGCTCGCGCCCACCATGGGGATGCTCGATGTTGGATCGGCCAGGAACTGCGCGACCGCGGCAAGCACCCCGCACCCCAAATAGAAGACAAGGAAGACTCCGTGCCCTAGTTCGTCCTCGACGTTGTCGCCGAAGATCCAGAGGAACCAGACGTTGCCGATCAAATGCATCCAGCCCCCGTGCAGGAACATCGAGGTCACGATCGGCAGCAGGCCGGCCACGAAGGGCCCGGAACCCGTGAGGGCGGAGGTGACGCGAGCCGGCACGACGGCGTACGAGCCAATGAAGGCCAGCTCCGCACGCGGCGAACCAAGGCCAAGGGAGAACTGATAGAGGAAGATCCCGACGTTCGCCGCGATGAGGAACCAAGTGACGACGGGCACCGTCAGTCGAGGGGCGTCGTCCCGGATGGGAATCATGGAGGCCTCGCGCCGTCAGGACTTCGACAGCCTGTCGGCGAACTCCTTCTTGGACCGGCGCTCCCCGCGCCGGATGAGACGCTCTGCCGCTTCGCTGCCACTGATCCCGCCCTGCGCCCCGAGTTCCTTGCAATTCAAGGCCGCCATCGCGTTGGAGAATTCCAGTGCATCGTCAATGGAGTAGTCCTTGACCACCGCGTAGCAAAACGCTCCGTGGAAGACGTCGCCAGCTCCGGTCGTGTCCTGGCAGTTCACGACGAATGCGGGGGAGTAATGGAACTTTCCGTCAGCGAGGGCCAGTGCCCCGTACGGGCCAAGGGTCATGGCCGCGACCCGCATGCTGTACTCCTTCTGAATGAGCTCGAGCGCCCGGAAGGGATCGCGCTCGCTCGTCCACTCGACAGGGAAGTTCGTGCTGGCGATGAGGTAATCGACATACGGAAGCACCCGGTCGAATCCACGGTAGATCGTGTCGACGTCCACCGTGACCGGGATAGCGTTCTCCTGGGCTATCCGCGCCGCGTGTTCGACGGCCGGGGTGTCATGACCGTCGATGTGCAGCAGCTTGGCGCAGCAGATCTGCTCGGGACCGATCTGCTCGGGAATGATCCTCAGGCAGTCCGGGCGCTGCCACAGCACAGTCCGCTCTCCTGTCGTCTGGTCGATGACAATATAGGCGGACTGGTTGGGGCAGTCTCGCCTCAGCTGGACATGGGAGATGTCGATCCCAGCCTGGTCAAGGCTTCGCATCAGGATCCGCCCCCCGTTGTCGTCGCCGACACTGCCGATGTACTTGGTTCGGAGCCCTAGCTTGGCGCAAGCGACCATCGCGCTCGCGACCTGCCCCCCTGGGGACTGGATCTCCCGCACGAACGGGGCCTTGCCGCCATAGGCCGGGAACTGCGGCACCAGCAGTAGCGTGTCCGTGGCGTTGAGGCCCACGCCCACGACGTCAAAGGACTTCTCCATCGAGGACTTCCTAACTGCGAGGGGCTGACGCCACCCCTAGGGGTCTATCGGCCCGAAGTGAGCAAGGCGTGTCGGTCGTGGCCCGTCCGGGTCCCTGCCGCCGGCTAGGACTCCGCGAGACAGCCCTTGGCACGCTAACCCACACTTGCAAAGTACCACGGAGCGATTCGGGCCGGCTCCGGGCGGGGCGTTGCTAAACTCCTTTATGAGTGGTCAGCTTCGCAGCGCAGGCTCGCGGGTTCGTCCGCGCAACCAACTCATGGGCTAGTCGAGTCCGTTCCGCGGCCGCGCTCGACGGCGTGCAGCAGGCTTGGAAGCTGGTGAGCCGCGACCACGCCTGGCAGAATCAGCAGCACCTCGAACTGTGTCGAGTTCCGGCTCCCACGTTCCAAGAGGGGGAGCGGGCGAAGCACCTGCGCCGCGTGCTCGCGGGTCTCGGCCAAAGGCCGAAGATCGATGCGGCAGGCAATGTCGTCGTGCCGATCGTCCACTCCGAGAGCCTTCCGTTCATCGCCGTCACGGCGCATATGGACACGATTCTCTCCCCTTCCCGCGCGTCCGAGATCCAGATGGACGCAAGCGGGACGATGCGAGGTCCGGGAGTAACCGACAACGGCACGGGCCTGACGGCCTTGGTCGTTCTTGCGAAGATCCTTGCCCGGCCCCTCGTCGAGGAGCCGCGCCGGAACATCCTACTCGTTGCGAACGTCGCCGAAGAAGGCGAAGGGAACCTGCACGGAATCAAGTACCTAGCCGAGCACTCCCCGTTTGCGGCGAGAATCGACCGCTACGTGGTCCTGGACGGGGCGTCGATCAGCCACATCACAACCGCCGCGCTGGGCAGCAAGCGGTTCGAGCTGCTCATTGAAGGTCCCGGGGGCCACAGCTGGAACGACTACGGCCGGGCGAATCCGGTTCACGCGCTAGCCCGCGCCGTGGATCTGATGACCCAGGCGAAGCTCCCCCGCAAGCCCCGCACGACTCTCAGCGTCGGAGTGATCCACGGAGGCAGCAGCGTCAACGCAATTCCCAGTTCCGCCAGGGCCAAGATCGATGTCCGGTCTCTCGACGAGCGCGAGATCGCAAAGACCAAGGGCATAGTGGAGGATGCAACTCGGATCGCCGTGCTCGCCGAGAACCGCCGCGCAACCGAGCGACTGAGTCGATTCCAGCTGCGGGAAATCGGAAGTCGCCCAGCGGCCCGAGCCCTCTCCGTCAACCCGGTTGCGGACTGCTTCCGCGCGGTGGACGATCACCTGCGGATCGCATCAGCGTCCGATTGCGCGTCTACGGACGCCAACGTTCCCCTCGCAGCGGGCCTGCCCACCGTGGCGGTGGGGACGGGAGGCCGCGGAGGCAACACCCACGCGCCAGGGGAATGGTACGACCCGCAAGGCCGGGACCTGGGACTTCGACGCCTGATCCTAGCTCTGGCAAGCCTGCAGCGGTGCGATTGAGGCTTGCCGGCCGAGCCGCCCGCAGCCAGCGCCGACTGCGGGCCACTGCCTCGACCCGCCGATCGGTCCTGTAGCATGGAGCCAGTGCTTCGCTGGAAGGTCCGCTGGCTGATCCCGTGGTTGGCGGTCGCGACCGCCCTCGCCGGCGCAAGCCCCACGGCTGCCCAGGAGCGCCGGATCATGGTCGGGGAATCGATCCACGTGGGGCCCGACGAGACGCTGGGTGAAGCCATGTGCGTGGCGTGTTCGATCCGCGTCGACGGGGTTGTGACGAACGGGGTGTTCGTCGTGCTCGGCACGCTGGAGAACCGCGGGTCCATCGAGGGGGACGCGATCGTGATCGGGGGCCCCCTCGAATCCTCGGGCTCGGTGCTGGGCAAGTCGGTCGTGGTCGGTGGCAACTTGCGGCTGCTCGCCGACGTCGGTGGCGACGCCATAACGGTTCTAGGCAGTCTCGAAGCGATGTCCCCGGACGTGTCGATCGGGGGGAACGCGGTCACGATACTGGGTCGCCAGTCGGGCATCTCGGAGGATGCTGTCGGCGGCTCGATCGAACGCGTCGCCGGAGAGCAATTCGGCAGGCTGGTCGTCTCGGGGGCGCTAGCCGGTCTGGCGATCTCTGCCGTTTCCGTGCTTGTGGCGCTGCTTGTGCTGAACGCGCTGGCAGTCCTGATCCTCGGATCGGATCGTGTGCAAACCATCGCGGAGGCGCTGGACGGAAACCTCGTGCCTTGCCTACTATGCGGCCTCGGCACATGCCTGCTGATGTTGATCGCGGCCCTGACGGTTGCGATCATGCTCCCTGTTTCGGTGCCCCTCATTGCAGTCCTTGCCCTCGTCTCTGTGGTCGGGTATAGCGGAATCAGCTACCGAATAGGGCGGAACCTCTTCCCCAACCGGTCGCGCATCGTGGGGACGCAACTGGCCGCAGCGATCGTGATCGTGATCCAACTGATCCCGGTCATCGGCTGGATGGTCCTGGTCGCGGTGTGGGGTATCGCGATCGGCGCGGCTGTACTGAGCGGGTTCGGAACCTCGCCAGACTGGCTCGCGGCCCGGGCGGGTTCTCGCTCGAAGATTCGCAAGCTCGCAAGCTGAGTATCCCCTTCCCCCGAGAACGGGAGGCGCACCGAGGAACCATGCGATCCATCCACGTCGTAGGAAGCATGAACGTCGACTATGTCCTGCCGGTCGGGCGGATTGCGCAGGTCGGGGAGACGCTTCTCGGTGGAGATCTCCTGCGATACCCCGGCGGCAAGGGCGCGAACCAAGCGGTTGCCGCGTCCATGCTAGGCGCAAGCGCCCGAATGGTCGGGATGCGGGGGGACGACGAGGACGGGCGCTACATCGAGGCAAGCCTTCTGCGATCGGGTGTCGACACTTCGGGCATCGGCATGTCCAGCCGCCCCAGCGGTGCTGCATTCATCCAGGTCCTGCCGAATGGCGATAACTCGATCGTGGTCTCTCCCGGCGCCAACGCCGCCTTGACCCCCGCCGCCGTACGCGATCAGCTGGGCGGGCTCCAGCGCGATGACTTCGTGCTGTGCCAGTTGGAGAGCCCGCTCGATGCGGTGGAAGAGGCTCTTCGGATTGCCCGGTCCGTTGGAGCAACCAGCATCCTCGACCCCGCCCCGGCCCGCCGACTGCCGGAAGCATGCCTTCGGCTGGTCGACTTTCTGACACCGAACGAGACGGAGGCGGCCATGCTGCTGGGCAGCGACTTCACGGATGGCGGGGATGCGATCCAAGGCCTGTCCCGACTCGGGGCGAGGCGGGTTGTCATGAAGGCCGGCGCATCGGGCGCCTGGATTCAAGGTCCGGAGGGAGCGTCCCGGATCCCTGCGTTCGCCGTGGAGGCGGTCGACACGACCGCGGCTGGCGACACGTTCAACGCGGCCTTGGCCGTCGGGATGATCGAGGCGCGGCCGTTGCCCGATGCGGTTCGATTCGCCTGCGCAGCGGCTGCAATCAGCGTGACCCGGCACGGAGCCCAGACATCCTGCCCGAGCAAGACCGAAGCGATCTCCCTGTACCGCAGCGTCGGGCGAGCGTAGCATCCGGCACCCAGGCAGCGAGACCGGAACCGAGCGCGAGCGAACCGCTGGGAGCGAAAGTTGATACGGTGAAGGGACATATACTTGTCCAGTCCGAACTCCAAGCCTCCACAGGAGGCCAGCCCTTACATCGACAACCCGGAGGATCTGGCCGTCTTGGCCCGGAACCTATCGAAGGAGCCCCTGATCGCCTTCGACACGGAATTTCTCTGGGAGCGCACCTACTCGCCCCGGCTGGGGCTGATCCAATTGGCCGACACGGAGTCGACATGGATCGTCGACCCGCTGGCGATCGACGCCAAGGACATGGCGCCGCTGGTGGACGTCCTCGCTTCGCCGAACACGCTCAAGGTGGCCCACGCTGTCGATCAGGACCAAATCTGCCTCCTACGCAGTTACGGGCGTGTCGCGGAACCAGTGCTCGACACCGCTGTAGCTGCGGCACTGATCGGGATGGGGGACCAAATCGGCCTTTCGACTCTGTTGAGCAAGCTGCTAGGCATCGAAATCCAGAAGGGCTACAGTCGCACGAACTGGCTAAAGCGGCCGCTTCCGGAAACGATGATGAAGTACGCTGCCGAGGATGTCGCCCACCTACCGCGGGCGGCAAGGCTACTCCGAAAGAGGCTCCGCAAGCTGGGCCGCGAGGAATGGGCCATGGAACTCTCCGCGAGCGCCGGACAGGCGGCGAGCAAGCAGATGGATCCCGGCTCGGTGGCGCGGAAGCTCGCCGAAGGACGCCGCTTGGACGCGACGTCCTACTCCGTGCTGAAAGAGCTCCTTGCGTGGCGCGAACGGGAGGCGAGCCGACTGGATATTCCCCGACGCTGGCTGGCCGAGGACAAGGTCCTGGTCAAGCTGGCGATCGCGCGCCCTCGCCAGGCCAGCCAGCTCGCCGACTTCCGCGGGCTGGGAATATCGAACCGTCCGAGAAGCGGGGAGCGAATCCTGCGAGCCGTTCACGCCGGACTCTCGTCCCAGCCGGACGGATACGAGCGGCCCGAGAGGCCGCGCAGCGCCACGCCACAAGAGGCGGCCGCGCAAGTTGTCCTGAGATGCTTCCTGAACTCCCTTGCAGCGGATAATCGCATCCCGGCAAAGCTTCTCGCAGACGACACCAAGATGCTTGCGCTGCTGCGGGGCCAATTCGAAGACATGGCCGCGCTGCGGGAATCAGGAGTGCTTGAAGCCCGGGTCGTGGACCTGGTCGGGAAGGAACTCCTGGCGATCCTCAACGGAAGGCGGGGACTGTGCCTCCAGAATGGCGCAGCCACGCAGATCGATGTCCCGGAGCCTGCCCCGGACGAATCCGGTTCGCCCGCCGAAGCCTCCTAGCGACGACGCTGCCATCCGGTTCCCGGCAGTCCGGCGCCGCGAAGAGGAGCGTCCCGGCCTGCGGGCCGGACCTCAATCAACGGTTGCCCTGCACAGCACGAGGTTGTCCTGGTCAAGGTTATGCGACCAGATAAATGAAGCCTCGCCGAATTCCGCGGTGTAGTCTCGGTACGCCCGCTGGTTGGTGACAGCGCTGGCAGGATACGTAGACGCGGCATCCCAGGCGGAATCGTCGAAACCGGGCGAGGCCCAGTCAGCGGGAACCCGATAGTGCAGGGCCAGGCACGAGGCTGGATCCCGTTCGACGCACGGGGGACGCTCGGGACAGGCGGACGTGTCGGGCCCTGGTTTCACGCACGAACGGTCCTCGAGCGGACTGATGTAGTATGCCCGGCACTTCCAGTCAGCACCGGTCTCTGTGCCATCGCTGAAGCGGGCAATGAAGCCGCCGTCACCGACATTCCAGCGGTCATACTCCATGCCTACGCCGAGGTGGGTGCCCCAGTCGACCAGCTTGACAGCGAATGTGAAGGGCCGCTCAGCCCTGAAGCGAACGACGCCGGAGTTAAACGGGACAAACCCGACTGGGTCGCGGGCGACGATGCTTCCGTTGACGTAGAGCTCGTAATAGTTGTCTCCGAAGACGTAGCCCGTGACATCCTCCCCATTGGCATCGATCACCACGGTCTCAAGATCCTCTAGGTGCGTAGGATTGTGCCCGGGACCGGCGCAATCGTTGTACAGGTCGGTGGGGTTCGGCCCGTCGGCCGGTACCGCCGGGACCTGCAAGCGCGTCCCGTCCTCGGCGACGACAGTCCCGCAACGGGCTTCAATGAATCGCCGCGCCGTGCCGCTGCAAGTCCGCGCCAAGTCACCGCATGAGAACGTTTCGACGGCGAGCCCTTTCGTCAGGATCCCCTCGTCACCCGGATCCTGCGCGTGGAGGGCGGCGACAGTCAATGCGAATGCCAGTGGAAGTCTCATCCCATATAGGTTGGCAGACGGGACAGGCATGCAGCCACGGGAGCGCCAACACCCTCTGGAAGGTCCCGGTCCTCAGGCCCCCATCTCAAACTCGCCCCGGGCCACGAGACGCGCCGGCCCGGCCAAGCCGACTCCATTCGTCCAGTCGACGGTCATCGTGCCGCCTTCGGTTCGTATCGTGGCACTGCCCTCAATCCAGCCATGGTGCCGGGCCGCGAGCGCCGCTCCCAAGGAACCGGTCCCGGAACTGAGGGTAGCTCCGGCACCGCGCTCCCAGAACCGAACGTCGAGGGCAGGCCCACCGGGAGCGCCGTGATCAACGACAACGAACGACACGTTCGAGCCGGCCGGAAAGCAATGGTGCCTCTCCAAGGCAGCCCCTAGCGCCTCCCAATCGAAGTCGAAGGAATCCACCCGCTTCACGCATTGAGGGTTTCCTGCATCCACTGCGGTGACCAGATGCCGACCGCCGCCCGCATCGAGCCAGAGCGCGCCGTCGGTCACGCGGCATGAATCCGGGTCAGTCGTCATCCGGAACTCGAACTCCGGTGGCGCGCAGAGTACGGTCTCCAACTCCCTCGGCCCGGCACCGGTCTCGATCACGAATTTCCGGGGCACTGAATGACGGTCGGCGAGGTAAGCCGCGACACAGCGCGTCCCGTTCCCTGAGATCTCTGCCTCGCTGCCGTCACTGTTCCACAGATGGGCGCTTGCCACCGCTTCGGAGACATCCGGGAATCCAACGACTTCCAGCCCGTCGGCGCCGACTCCGAATTGCCTGCTGCAGATCCTCTGCGCCAGGTCCGGGATCTCGGTCTCGGAGAGCCCCAAGCCTTCGATGTCCCTTCGTTCCACCACGAGGAAGTCGTTCCCTGCCCCGTGGAGCTTTGTGAACGGCAGAACGGGCATTCCCCTAGTTTCCGCCAAAACGGGCAGGACGATGTCGTCAGCTTCCCTAGACGTCGGCGGGGCCACCCAACCGCCCGCTGTTCCGACCGAAGGCGCTGATACGCTGGGCTCAGAGCATCGATGTCCAACCCCCTCACCAAGATCCAATTCGACATTCCCTTCGACAAGATCCGCGCGGAGCACGTAGAGCCGGCTATCGACGAGCTGCTGGACGAGGCGCGAGCCTCGCTGGAGGCCCTGACCGGCCGCGACGACACGGCTACGTATGCCAATACCCTCGCCGCCTTGGAGTCCCTGGGCGAGAGGCTGGAACACGCAATGGGCGTGATCGCCCATCTCGAGAGTGTCGCGACGTATCCTGAGCTTCGGGCGGCCTACAACTCTGTCCAGCCCAGGGTTAGCGAGTTCTTTTCCGCCATTCCGCTGAACGAGGCCGTTTGGAAGCGGATCCGCGCGCTGGACGGCTCGGACGAAGCCGGCAAGCTGAGCCCCACCCAGCGACGCTTTCTGGAAAAGACCGTTCGCGACTTCCGCAGAAGCGGTGCCGACCTCGATCCGGCGAGCAAGCAGCGGCTCCTTGAAATCGACGTGGAACTCGCGAAGGTCACAACCAAGTACGCCGAGAACGTCCTCGACGCCACGAATGCCTTCGACCTCGTCATCGAGGACGCGGAGAGGCTGGCGGGGTTGCCGCGAAGGGCCGTCGACGCGGCCCGGGAGAGTGCGGAGCGCAAGGGCAAGCAGGGCTGGAGGTTCACCCTCCAAGCCCCCAGTTTCCTAGCGGTGATGACATACCTCGACGACGAGGGTGTACGCGAGCGGATGTACAGGGCGTATGCTTCCCGGGCAGCGGGCGGCGAGTACGACAACACCGACAATGTCATCCGCATCCTTGCCCTGCGTCAGGAGAAGGCTCGCATCCTCGGTTTCTCGAACTTTGCCGACCTGGTCCTTGAGGACCGAATGGCCAAGTCAGGCGCAAGGGCCTGGGCCTTCACTGACAACCTCCGGAAGCGGACCGAAGACGCCTTCAAGCGCGAGAACGCGGAACTGGAGGAGTTTAGCGGATCCCTGGCGAAGCCTTGGGATGTCGCATACCAGGCCGAGAGGCTTCGGAAGGCGAGGTACGACTTCGACGAGGAGGATCTGCGACCGTACTTCCCGTACGAAGGCGTCCTTCGCGGAATGTTCGAGATCTCGGAGCGGCTGTTCGGGATCCGGATCTCCAAGCGGGATGGCATGCCTGTCTGGGATCCGGGTGTGCAGGCGTACGACATCCACGACGAGGACGGGACCCATCTGGGCTCGTTCTACACCGACTACTTTCCGCGGGAGAACAAGCGGGACGGCGCGTGGATGGACTCGCTGATCACAGGCCAGCCCACGTCCACGGGCTTCTCCCCGCACCTGGGCCTCACCTGCGGCAACCTGACCCCGCCGACCGCCGGCAAGCCTGCGCTGCTGACCCACCGCGAAGTCGAGACGGTCTTTCACGAGTTCGGTCACCTCTTGCACCACCTGCTGAGCCGGGTCGAGGTCAAGAGCCTCGCCGGCACGAACGTCGCTTGGGACTGGGTCGAGCTCCCGTCACAGATTATGGAGAACTGGTGCTGGGAGCGGTCCGCTCTCGACATGTTCGCCGGGCACTACGAGACAGGCGAGCCGATTCCGAACGACCTCTTCGACAAGCTGCTGCGGGCGAGAAACGCCCGCAGCGCCAACGCTCAGATGCGCCAGCTCGGTTTCGGGACGCTTGACCTCGCGCTGCACACTAGATTCGATCCCCATTCCGGCACTGACGTCCTGGCCTATTCCCGCGATATCCTCCAGAGCCACTCACCGGTCGAGCTCCCGTCCGAGAGCGCGACGGTAGCCGCATTCACGCACCTGTTCGCAAGTCCGGTCGGTTACGGCGCGGGCTACTACTCGTACAAGTGGTCCGAGATGCTGGATGCGGACGCCTTCACGAGGTTCGCTCGGGAGGGCATCCTCAACCGAGGAACTGGCGACGCGTACCGGCGCAGCATCCTGGAGCGTGGGAACAGCGCTGATCCCGAAGTGCTTTACCGGGAGTTCATGGGGCGCGATCCCGACCCGGAGGCCCTGCTCCGACGCCTCGGCCTTGCGCAGTGACCGCCAAGCGGGCACGACTCGACCCGCTGCCGGGCCCCGAACTGACAGAGCGGGAGCTCACCGCGTCGACGCGGCTGCCGTCGCGTCGCTTCTACTCGAGGCCCACGCAGGACGTGGCCCGGGACCTGCTTGGCGCGACTCTGTGCCACCGAACCGCCACCGGCCTGCTGGCAGGACGGATCGTGGAGGTTGAAGCATATCTCGGAGAAGGCGACCCGGCTGCGCATAGCTGCGCCGGCAAGACGCCGCGGACAGCCGTTGTGTTCGGGCCTCCCGGTCACGCGTACGTCTACCGAATCTACGGGATGCACTACTGCCTGAACGTCGTCGCCGAGCCCGACGGGCGGCCCGGTTGCGTGCTGGTCCGCGCCATCCAGCCTGTGTGCGGCGTGCGGGCGATGCAGGAGAACAGGAACGCCCGCACCCGTGTCGAGATCGGCAACGGGCCCGGAAAGCTCACGCGCGCACTCGCCATCGGCATCAAGACCTACGGAGCGGACCTGATTGCGGGGCCACTGACGATCAGGATGCCCTGCGAGCCCGCTCCTGTCGCCATCGGATCGTCGCCGAGAATCGGCATCACCAAGGCTACAGACCTCCCCCTGCGCTACTTCGTCACGGGCAGCGAATTCGTGAGTCGACGACGCGCGACCTGACCGGACCCAATTGCCATCCCATCAACGACGCCAGCTCTCTGTCAGGTAGTAGCGAAGCAGGACCGGTGCCATCAGCGTGTTGACATCCTCGTTGTCCGAGACCAAGGAACCCTTTCCGAAAGTCAGGGATGCCCGGAAGCGGTCTGGCGTGATGTACTCGAGGGAATCGGCTGGCACGGCGAATTCCCGAATCCTTGCGAGCCGGCTCTCGAGCGGCATGGCCCGATCGGTTGGGTTCCATGTGAGGATCCACCCCCAGTCACCGAAGCTCGGCACGTTGTCGTGATAGGGCATTGCGTGGAATCCGGCACTACGAATCGTGCGGAGTATGCAGAGGAAGGACTCCTTTGCATGGTACGGAGAAGTGGACTGCACCGCGATCATGCCGCCGTCCGCGAGGAGTGTCCTCAACCGGAAGTAGAACTCGCGGCTGTACAGCTTGGATAGCTCTATCGAGTTCGGGTCTGGGAAATCGACAATGATCACGTCATAGACGCCGTCCAAGAGGTCAAGCATCCTGTCCGCGTCAACCGTGTATACCGTTACGGATGCGGACTTCTCCAAGGTGTCTGCCGGATCAATCCCCTGGCTGCTTGCAAACTCGTAGACGGGTCGCACCGCAGTCTCCCCCTCGTTGTGGGGGAACTCGCTCGCCACCACCCGAACATCGGCAAACGCGTTGCCGTTCAATTCAGCCATCACGTCGTAAGTGCTGGCGAATTCGATCATCCCCGGGTCGATGTCGATCAGGTCCACCTCACGCGCTTGGTCATACTTCACGACTTCACGCAACGCCAGCCCGTCACCGCCCCCGAGAATCAGCACACGGCTCCGGCTGGCGGCGAGCGCCATCGCGGGATGCACCAGCATTTCGTGATAGATGTGTTCGTCCAGGCTCGAGAACTGCAGGTTGCCATTGATGTACAGCCTGTAGTCGATCGGGTCAGTCCTGCCCGTCAGAACGATGTGCTGGTACCGCGTCGTCGTCGAATACGCGATCGGATCGGTGTAGAACCGTTGCTCCAGCAGTCGACTCCAATCTCGGTTCTCCCAGTACCCGTACGCGAGCGCAACCGCCGTCGCTACAATCGCAGCAACCGGACCGGCTTTGCGCGAAGCAACCCCACGTCGTGCGAAGTAGGCGTATGTCAGGAGGGCAACGCCGAAATTCATGCTCGCCACGAAGAAACTGATCTCCGTCAATGGGTAGTGGCGGAGCAAGACATAGACCCAGATAACCGCTCCGACGAAGGCACCAAGGTAGTCGGTGCTGAAAATGGATGCGATGTTGGACTTCAGACTTGGAAGGAAGCGTCGGTTGATTCGCAACACTAGGGGGATTTCGAGACCGATTAAGAATCCAATAGAGAGTACGAACACGTACTGAACTAGGACATAGTGCGTATCCATCGCTGCGTATGCTGCATAGACAGCAATAGGTGCGAATCCCCCGAGGATTGCGAGACCCATCTCAACGAACAGGAACTTCTCGATGAGGCGGTCGTCGCTGATTCGACGCTGGGCAATTCCGGCGATCCCCATCATTAACATCATGAGCGAGATAATCACTGAGAACTGCTCGATGCTGTTTCCGAGAACATAGGTCGCAACGGTGCTCAGGATGCATTCAAAGATGAATCCGCTTGCACCTGTAAGAAACATCGAACATCCGAGTAGGATTGTTGCCAAGCGAGGGTTAACTGTTGTGGACATCGTAATGGATCTCTTCAATTACATATTTGGCTTGACACCACTAAGTTTTCACTGTAATTCCAACCCTCCAGCAACGCTGGCAGTTGCCAACGAACAGCAGCACTGCTCGTGGCAATTGAAGGTCATGAAGTCCCAATATCAAACCGTCTGCGGGACTCCGTGTCTCCCGCACGGTGCACTCTGTGGGGTCATTCTGGGGTATGACGTATTTCAACCCGCGAGCGACACGTTCGCGCTATGCCACTCGCAGCGCCTTACTGAAGCCACGAGAGAACGACCAACCCTATGAACATCGCCAGGAAAATCCACGGAACACTGGTCTCGACCTCCGTCAGCCTCCAGTAGCGTCTGCGATTTCGGCCCTTCGACAATCGATCCCATTCCCGGGTAAAGAAATCGTAGGCCAGTTGCTTCTCCAAGTCTTGCAACACCTCGAACTTGCCTGTATTGAGCTGGCGATGGGAACGGATGACAAAATACCATGAGCATGAAAGCAGTGCTCCGGCAGTACCAATGCCAAATACGACGATTCTGCCGGGTCCATCACCAGTCCCGAATCGGAGCAATGCCACGACGAACACCATCAACCCTGCAAGCAGGCCGATATACAGCCGATTAGCCCCTTCCCTACGTTGGCTCACTCGGTCCGCCAATTCGGCGTGAAGCTTGTAGATCTCGAGCAGATCCTGTTGGGTCGGCTCCGTCGTCATGTGAGTTCCCTGATGGTGCGCACGACGCCACCGGAATACCATCTGACAATTCGGTCAGAGGCTCTCTTGACTCGCATTGAATTCATCTGGATCTCCCGCGGTTCTATCGCGATCATACTGATCCGAATAGCTCCACTAATGGCTGATAAACAAGTTGTCGGTCCTGACCGCTAACTGTCATCCCTTGTATCCTTAGCCTCTCGCGCGGTCAGATTGTACTGACCCACAATGGTGAGTCTTTGGCAGTGCATTTTCGCCAAGCCGCTGATGGGCTCTTGAAGGACGCTTATTGTAACGATTCAGGGTTCAAGGTGCAAGAGTGTGGCTGGATCGATTATCGGAATGCTCAAACAGCGCAGCTACCCGCGGGAACGCGCAGGGCCTTGGGGTGGCGGCACGATTGTCCGTCGGGCCCTCTGGTGCAGCTTCACGAAGACAAGTTCGAGGGCGTTGCTGGTGATCCGGACCGGCACCAGCATCGGCGCATTCCGGGCTGCTGCAACTTGCAGTGGGCGCGGCTGGACTCACCCCCACCTGGCCAGGACACGCGGTGCGACACTCTCGCCGAGAGGGTCGAGCCGGAAGCCACCTTCGAATCCTCGAATTGCTGTCAGGTAGGTCCCGAGTACAGACTCCAGTCCTCGGAGCGAGTTCGTAACGGCATCAGCCCTGCAGGGGCCGAGGCTTGGAATCGCCAGACGATACCATGGCGCTTGGCCCACACGGAAACCAGGCGGCGCTTCTTGCGGTCTGCCGGAGCAGGAGCGGGAATCGTTGGCGCTGGAACTGCGACGTTTCTCTTCCGGAAGCCGCGCCCCGTGGAGGGAGCCTTCGTGGACCGCAGTCACGAGGTCGGGCACGCCATCCGGGACGGGCAGCCGGTACGGCCAGGCCGGGAACGGACAAGGGTGCCCGTCGTCATCGTGGGCGGCGGAGTCGCTGGGCTCGCGGCAGCCTGGCGGATGCGACGCCACGGATTCGAGGATTTCGTCGTCCTCGAACTGGAGGCCGCTGCGGGTGGCAATTCCAGATCTGGTCGCAACGAGGTGACGGGTTACCCCTGGGGAGCGCACTACGTGCCTGTGCCCGACCGGAGTATTCCCCTCGTAGATGATCTTTTTGGCGATCTCGGGGTGCTCAAGGACGGACGCTGGGATCCCAGCAGTTTGTGCCGCGAGCCTCTCGCTCGGCTGTTCGCGGCAGGAGAGTGGGTCCCCGGCCTGGAACCGCTCGACTCCGCCATGCAAGCTGACCAAGACCAGTTCAACCGATTCTGGGACCGGATGGACTACTACCGGAAGGGCGGAGAGTTCACGATCCCGATCGGACCCGCCCCTCACACGGGCGGGCTGGACCGGATTTCGATGCGCTCGTGGATGGTCCAGGAGGGCTATTTCAGCGAGCGCTTGCGGTGGTACGTGGACTACGCCTGCCGGGACGACTACGGCTGCTCCTACCGCGAGGCGTCGGCCTGGGCCGGCATACATTACTTCGCCGCCAGGGCCGAGGACGACTCGCAGATTCTGACATGGCCCGAGGGCAATGGCTGGATCACCAAGAGGCTCACAGCGGAGCTCGCGCCTTGGCTCCGGACGGGCGCTGCGGTGCACCGGATCCAGCAGCGAGATCGGGGCCTGGCGGTCGTGACGGCAACGGAAACGTTCGAGTGCGAAGCCGTCGTATTCGCCGCTCCGACCTTCCTCGCTCCCTACCTCATGGGGGAGATGGGAGAGTCAGTTCCGGCCTTGGACGGCTTCGTCTACTCTCCGTGGTACACAGCGAATCTGGTGATTGACCGCGAGCCGGCAAGCAACGGGGTGGAGCCCGCGTGGGAAAACGTCATCTACGACTCGCCGGGCCTTGGCTACGTCGTGGCGACCCACCAGTCGGGAACCGGCTCTAGCGCACCGACCGTCTGGACCTACTACCGGGCTCTTGCGGGACAGGACCCGCGCCTCGCACGGCACGCCCTGCTGGGCATGAACTGGAATGAACGAAAGGAAGAGGTCCTCCTCGATATCGAGAAGGCCCACCCGGACGTCCGCGATTGCGTCTCCCGGTTGGACATCATGAGGTTCGGCCACGGAATGATCCGCCCGGTACCGGGATTTCTCTCCTCAGAGGCAAGGCACCGGCTCTGCGAGATGAAGGGTCCGGTACAGTTCGCGAACTCCGACCTGAGCGGAATCTCGATCTTCGAAGAGGCACTCTATCGCGGCTGTCGCGCGGCCGAGCGCATCCTGCTTCGGCTGGGGTACCGGAACCTCGACTACGCATCGGCATAGCGGTCCCGCAGCGAACCCCGCCCCGGGCGCCGGAATTGCCGGCTCCGCTCCCTGCCCTACGCCACTAGCGATCCGATCATGATCGCGAGCGCGAGTTGGGCGCATACAGTCACCGACGACGCAGCGACGTTCCGGTCCCGCTCAACCTCGATCTTCAGCGTCGTGTTCGGCAGGAACGCCTTGTCAATCAGCCACTGGAAGATCACCAGCAGGACCATGCCGACGGCACCGCTGACGGCGAAACCCGTGATACCTTCTGCCCAGCCAGTGAAGGGCCCGGAAACCGCGAAGCCAAGCACCACCCCAAGTGACATCAGCGTGCCCCCGAGGATCAGTCCCGCAGCGGTGTTGTTGGCCTTGATCTCGCCCAGGCAGTCGAACGGCGTGACCCACTCGTACAGGAATGCGAAAGCAACCAGCGCGACCTGACCCATCGCAAAGAACGCCAGGGACGTTTCCCATCCCCCGCCCTCGCCGTGGAAGGATCCGTACGCAATCAGGCCCGTGGCCACCAGAATCCCGAACTCGGCAAAGCCCACCGCAAGGTTCCCTTGGTACAGCTCCTGCGCATTGTGGAGATGGCCCAGAACGACGCGCTCGGCCAGCAGCTGCGCAATGAAGAAGAAAACGAGCAGCGCGGCACAGTAAGCGAGGATTTCGCCGGTGTTGTTCAGGACAGCTTCCCAGCCGTCAGACAACCGGGCGACGCCGCCGCTCACGACGCCCGCAAGACCCAGGCCGAAGCCAACGCCGAGCCCGCACTTCCGCAGGGCGACGGCGAGATTGCTCGTCTCTTCTATCTGATGGTCTACGGTCAGCTCCTGCGAGTCCTCCATACCGCCCCTGAGCAGAGCTGCGCGGAACAGCCAGTCACTGGCCTTCTTCGCCAACAAGAGGACAACGAACACCAAGAGGGTGTCGGCAATGCCCTGGATCAATGTCTCGGCAATTTCAAGCACAGCCTGACCTCGCTATTTCCCGCTAGCCCCGAACGACCCGCCACGCGACATCGGCCCTGCCCCGCGGACGGTCGAAGCCGGACGGCGGAATCCACCGGTCCGGGCGAAAGTCGATCCCTGCATCTTCGGGGACGTCCGGGTGGACTGCCCCCGCGTCCCCCATCGAGGCGCCTCGGTGCTGCCTCCGTAGTACGGCCGCGATCCGCGGTACCCGCCCGACCAAGTATCCCATTCACTCCGGCCGTAACGGATCGGCTGGCCAAACAGCGACGAATAGAAGAGGTACGGCCCCATCCAGGTCCAGACCGATCCGCCGGCACCGTCCGAAGCCCACCGACCGTAGCGGGGATTGCCGACGTAGGCCATGCCAGGAGGCGCCGCATGCGTCAGTTTCTCCGAGGCGAACGATCCGTACGCCTTCGCCTCAACGTCCATTCCCAGGTTGTCGATATTGGCGAAGAACAGGCTCTCGGTCACCTCGATCCAGTCCGATTCCCCGGTTTCGCCGTTCTCCTGAACAAGATACTTGTGAAAGTACCGGGACTCGTCCCCTTGGACCCAGTACTCAGCCTTGTTATCCCCTCGCGGCCACTGCTGGAGCGGATCGATCCCAAGCGAGTTCCAGTGTCCCTCCTGCGCTCCCGACCGCAGGGAGAACCGCGATCCGAAGATGGAATGCGAGAATCCGGCAAGGGATCCCTCGACGCTGGCGAGATGCTCGAACGCCTCTTGGTTGACATTCGTCACGCGGAAATCAAGTAGATGACTCGTCGGATAGTCCCGACCGTCGTCCCAACTTTCGCGACGGATCAGGAGGCCGTACTCGATCTTCATGTCGATCAGAGTGCGGGAGTAGCTGCGATCGAGCTCGGCAAGCCTCGCGACAAGGTCCGGAACCCGCGTCACAAACTCCTGCGAATTGGCGGTGACAAGTTCGCAGGAGTCCCCGAACGCGGCCAAGTCGAATGCCCGGCCGGCCGCCCGATCCCCGAACTCCGCCTTCGCCCTCTCGAACGCCTCCTCCGAGGCTGCGAGCAGTCCAGTCAAGGGCGTAACCAGCTCATCGATGTCAGCCCCGCGAGCCTCGTGATCCCGCTTCGCGCGCTGCGACCTAGCGGTCAAGCCGGGCGCCTCGTCCTTCAGTCGGCCAAGGGCGGACTCGCATTCGCGCATCCGCGTGTCAGCAGTCTTCAGAACATCCACCAAGAAGTCCCTCCGCTCGAGCCAATGCTGCGCGGACTGCCGTGCGCTGGTGAGTAGGGGCGCGACCTTCTGCAGCGCGGCCTGCACCGCGCTGGCAGCTTGCGGATCGTCTTTCTCGATGGCAGGGGCTACTTCGGCGTCGAAAATGCTGCTAGCTGCATCGACCTTGGCTCGGGCCACTGCGAAGGTATCGGCCCAGTTCTCGCGTTCTGCGTACTCGCCGATTTCGCCGTACTCTGCCGACTGCGGGAAGGCCCCGTACTGCCTCTGGGAATTCTCGACTCGTCGGGTCTCCTCCTCGATGCCCGCCTGAGTCCTCGCGGCTTCCCTCACCAACGTCTCGGGCAACCCAGCGCAACCCGACAGAACGACAAGCACCAGCGCAGCCGACAAGAGCCTGGCTTCTCGGATCAATTTCTCCATTCCCCCGACCTCCCCTCAGGCGGCAGCGCCAATTTCGGCCTGCGGGCCCACAGCTTCCGTCCGAGCCATCTCGATCGTGGTCTCGCTCACGACCACAAGGCCCTCGGTCGGATACGAATGCACTGTGCGGGCCCTGACTCCACCGTCACAGGCCGCAGCCCAGACCAGCGTCTCCGCGGCGCGGTGACTGCTGCGTCCACCAGGGAATCGAAAGGCCAGCCCTAGTTCACTCGAGGAGTCTTCGGCGCTCAAGATGAGGGAGCGAGTGAGGTCGAACTCCGGAACGGCCCGGTCCCAATCCATGGTCCGCGCTTCGAAGCTGTAACGCACGCCCTCCCGCCCTACGTACTCGATAACCGGACCGCCTGGCTCCCACAAGGCGACGGGGGATCCAGTAGCAAGGGGCTCGCAGGCCAGCAATTCGGTCAGCGTGACGTCGCGGCCGCGGACCTCCATCACGTGGCTGGACCCGATCACGGAAGCGTGGATCCGGATGTCATCCCGATTCGCTGTACCACTCGCCAAGACCTGCGGGCCATGCGAACCGACAGGCCCTTCATACAAGCGCAGCCGCAACGCCCGGGCCGAGGAATCCTTGTAAGGCAGATGCGTCACGCTCGCCCCTTCTGGGCAACCACCTCGATGGCCTTCGGGTCCAAGTAGCCACTCAGGACGACGTTGTGCTCGTATCCGGAGTCGTCGTCGCCCCATTCTTCGACGCAAACGAACATTCTTCGGTCGGTGCTCGCGAACAGGTACTGGTGGAATCCCTTGCCCTCGGCGCATCCGTCGCGGAAGAAGGTCACTGCGGAGTCCTCGTGATACCGGAATCTCGTTCCGGCATAACGCACCTCGCCCTCCTCCGCCTCGGCGAGTTCCCAGAGATGCTCCCTGCCTCTGAGCCCGACCTGGTCGAAGGCTAGGCTCTCGCGCGAGACATAGACGGATATCTCGTCCTCCTTCTCCCATTCCAGGTACTGTGTCTTGCCGTCATTGAGGCAGAAAAGAGAGAGTTCCGGCCACCGCACGCCTTGGCGTTCATAAACGTTGACCCCTTGGACTGCGTAGGACTTGCCCTCGAAGCGAATGTAGCCACCGACTCCGACGTCCTCGATCGAGGCGTTGTAGCGCTCCGCGCGCGGAATGGGTTCGGGCATCCGGCGAATCGCGGCGAACTGCTCGTCGTAGCGGGTGCGCTCCGCGGGCTTGAGGAGGGAAGGCATCTCAGATGACCGGCGACCGAATTGATTCTAGTCCGATGCCGGCTCGAGTGCACCCGGTATTTCAGCAGGCGGAAGTTCCCTGGCGGCCTGCAAAGCATCCACCTTCGGCTCAAGGGCAGCGGACATGCGGGAGAGCTCCGCGATTCCAGCCTTCGCTTTCGCGGTCCCGGTCGATCGGATCTGTTCCATTTCGTCCATCGCCGAGACCAGTGACTCGTAAGCGTTCTTCACGCGGTCCAGGGCGATCACCGGGTCGTTCTGCATCTCGCCGATTTCCCTAGTCTGGCGGCCGATCGCGGCTGCATTCGCCTCCAGCATGGCAGCGGTGCTGTCCTGGACCTGCTTGACGGCCGTTGCGATCTGCTTCTGGTTCGCGAGCGCGGCTTGGATCGCCAGGCCGACGGTCAGAAGGCTCTGGGTCACCATGACCGTTCGATCGATCTGCTCGCAGAGCGTGTCATTGTTCTGCAGGGTCATGTCGATCGAAGCGAAGAACTGCAGGTTGACCTGTTCCATGGTGCGCAGGTCCTGCACTCGCATCGAGACCCGATGGGCCATGGTCTGGAGCTTCTGCCGCTGCGCCATGTCCTCGGATTCTGCCGAACCCTGCTCGATCCGCTCCATGAGCAGCTCTCCGACGTATGCGGCCTGCTGGACGCCATTCTGGGCCGTCTGGACCTGGTCATAAAGGTTCTCGAGCTCGGCACTGTCCTGGAGCAGCTTGTCCTTGCCGTGGCGCAAACCGTTCATGATCTGGTCGATCTGCGTCTGCACGGACTCGTACTTCACCGCGATCCGCTTGAGGACCTGCCCGACACCCGGAGCCTTGCCCAGCCACTTCGCGACTCCGCTGGGCTGGCCCAGCACCTGCGGATTGATCTCGTCCATCGTGTGGCGCAACGCGACAAGGGTCTTGGGTATCTCGGCACCCTCCCCGTCGATCTGGGATAGCAGGGTCCCGACCCGGGTCTTGAGGAGGCCAATCTCGTTAGAAGCCTTCTGCTGCTCTCGCACGCCCAGGGCGCTCACCCGGCGTCCCAGCTTGCGATCCCCGGGATCCTCGAAAACGGCTAAGGCAAGCTGCTCGGCCTTCCCAGCCAGCTGCTCCTGGGATCCGTCATCGATGCCAGTCGGCGGCTTGGGCGTGATGGCGACAGGCGCGGTTTCGGCGGCACCGTTGCCGGACTGTGTCGGTTCGACTGAATTCATCTGCTCTCCTTATGGGGCTCACGGGGCCTGGACGAACCGGGCGCGCAGGAAAGCGGCCTTCGCCTTGAAGTCGCCCATCTTCTCGGCCTGCACCAACTCGGCCACGTTCTCGATCTCCGCTTCCAGGCCGTCCAGGCTTCGCAGGATCTCGCCGCCAGAATTCTCCCGGTCCGGTGGCGTCAGTGCCAGGTAAGGATCCGTGATTTTGCGCAAGTACTGCTTGGCCATTTGGTTCAGCGTCCAGGTCAGCTCGTGTCGCGGGTGCCGCTCGTTCATCTCCTCGAGCAAGCTTCGGAGCTTGTCGACGATCCCTTCCATTCGCGAGAGCACATCCCCGTCAATGCCCTCTTCCCGCATTCGGATGTTCAAACCGACCAGCCCATCGAGCATTCCGATGAGCTCGATGCGGGGATCGGGTTTGGACGATGGCGCCTGGGCCTTGCGCTGCTGATACCGCAGGATGGCGTAGGTGACGAGCGTGGCGACGAGAGCGCCCACTGCAGCGGCCACAAGGGTCTGCAGGAATACGTAGACGAGGGCCGCCACGATCACTCCCGCGAGCGCCAGCCGAATCCAACGCTTTACCGACACAGACACGCAAGTAGCTCCGATGGCCATACCCAGTATACGGAGCCGTGGGGGGACCCGGCCCCGGGTTATGCCCGCAGGGCGCTTGGCCGCGAGTGCCCCGCCCCCTGCCTACGGCCATTTGATGCCGGCGCAGCCCATCGGCTCCTCGCCAAGCCGGATCTGCCTCATACGGCATTCCGTCTCGGGACGCCCGGAGCGACTCGCGCCGAAAAGTGGCTGTTCGCTTTGTCATCTCCTATAATCGAGAGGCCAGCAGAGGCCGGGAAGGGTGGCCCGATCCGAAGAGTGATATTTCATCTCGACATGGATGCCTTCTTCGTATCGGTCGAGGAACTCTCGAAACCACAGTTGAAAGGCCTGCCGGTGGTGGTAGGGGGCAAGCCAGGAGAACGAGGTGTTGTGGCAGCCGCCTCTTACACGGCACGGAAGTTCGGTGTCCGGTCCGCCATGCCGCTCTCGGAAGCGGTCAAGCGCTGCCCGGAAGCGGTGTTCCTCGATGGCAACCCGCACGAGTACCTCGCGTACTCGCGTCGGGTGAAGGGAATCCTCCAGCAGTTCTCGCCAGCAGTCGAGATGGCTTCGATCGACGAGGCCTATCTGGACCTGACAGGCACTCGAAAGCTGTTCGGACCACCGCTGCAGGCGGCACACGCGCTGCACGAGGCGGTAGCTTCCGAGACGGGCCTACCCTGCTCGATCGGCATTGGAACCTCGCGACTGGTGGCGAAGATATGCTCGGGGCTAGCCAAGCCGAACGGGCTGCTCTACGTAGCGCCCGGCACGGAGTCAGCGTTCCTCGCGCCGCTCCCGATCAGCCGCGTCCCCGGGGTCGGGAAGGTGATGGATCAGAAGCTGAACAAGCTTGGTATCAGGAAAATCGGTGACGTAGCCAGCCAGACGGACAGCTTCCTGGAGCAGCACTTCGGCAAGCTCGGCCCGGAACTCGCCAGGAAGGCTCGCGGGGAAGACGCGGGGGCATGGTTCGGTCCGGGGTTCTCCCGCAGCGACGCGCCGAAGTCGATCAGTCACGAAACCACGTTTCCGGCGGACACGCGGGATTCGGCATTGATCGATGCAACCCTGGCCAAACTGTCTCAGCTCGTCGGAAGACGCCTCCGCGAGCACGGCCTGTGGTCGCGCACGATACAGGTCAAGATTCGGACTGATGACTTCTCAACAACGACTCGCGCGCATTCCTTGGACGAAGCGACGCAACTCGACTCGGTCATCCTCGAGACCGCTCGTTCGCTCTGCCAGCGTCACCGGCATCCCGGAAAGGCGATCCGACTGCTTGGGGTGCATGCGGGGGCCCTGCAGGCAGCGCCGCACCATCAGGAGGGCCTGTTCGAAGGCCAGCGCCACGACAAGATGACCCAAGCCCTGCAGGCCGTTGACATGCTGCGGGACCGATTCGGCGAAACCTCGGTGGGCCTCGCGGCGGCCCTCGGCCACGGGCGCAAGGAGAAGGTGCACGAGAACCCCGCAGGCCTGGCAGGGCGATCGGCTGACGCCGAGGATTCAGCTCCCGACCGGAGCTAGTTGCGGGCACCTCAACCGGGCCGGAACGGCAGCACGCTCTCGCCCGGCAGGAACGGAGGCTCCACTCCCAGTTTTTCGGCGACTTCCTCTACATCGGCCTTCGACCAGCTGACGGCAGCATGGGCAATCTGGCCGTCCTGCCCGATCAGGAAGATCGTGGGTACGTTTGTGAGGCCGTAGGCATTCGACACGGGGAAGCCGGCCTCTTGCGTGTCGAAGACAGTTCGAGTCCTGTAGCCGAACTGACCGTTGAACCGCTCCGCATCGATCGCCGAGTCCTGGCAAATGGCGACCGTTTCCGCAGGCTTGCCTTCCAGTACCCGGGCGAAACGGTCAAGGAACGGCAAGCCGTACTGACACGTCGGACAATCAGTCTTGAAGAAGGTGAGGAGAACCGGACCAGACCTGAGCTGGCCGGCTAGGTGGAACTCCTTCCCATCGGCGTCCGAGAGCTTGAAGTCGGGGGCCTGCTCGCCCGCACACAAAGCCGCCATGACTCCCATCGTAGCGGCCCTAGCGGGTCAAGTTCGTACCGGACGCCCACACGACGCGCGAGGCGGCCGAGGGGATTCCGCCCCCCGACTCGCGAACGCTGGCAGGCGCAAGCCCGTGGGGCCACGTCCCGTAATGATGGGAGCCACAGTACAATGGCCGAGAACATGAAGAAGCCCGTACTGGCAGCGATCCTCTTCGGCGCGGCTGTCCTAGGCGTGATCGTTTACTCCTCCATGGGGCTCCGCCAGTTCACATACGAAGTCTGCATGGACTACCAGGGCCGGACAAATTGCGCCACTGCATCGGGTACGACACAGGAAGAGGCGATTCGCACGGCCACAGATACGGCTTGCGCGACTATTTCGGCCGGAATGACAGAGAGCATCCAGTGCAGCAGCACTCCGCCAGCCCGCGTCACCCCAGTTGAGTAACCAGCGCACGCCGGCTGGCGCGTGGGACGGGCCCAATGGCTGGACCGCGCTGCAAGTGTAGTCGAGTGGCGCAAGGAGACTCTCGGTTGGCTTGAGGGAATGCCGGTCGAGCGATTTGCTCTTTCGGCCTCTCGTCGGCAGTCATTCGAGCGGCTATGCGATGGCACAACAACGCAGGGTGTAGTCCCAGCTGCAGACCCTGGTGTTGATCGATTCCGTCCGTCCATCCAAGCGTGGTCCGAACCGGTTCTGAAGTGACGCGCAAAGCCCGAGACCTGCATTTTCGGACCGTGCGCGAGGGGCAATCTCTATACTCTGGTCATGACCCGCAGAACCTTCAGCGCGGCGGCCGGCATCTCAGCGCTCGCCGCCACACGGACGCAAGGGGCTAACGACCGAATCCGGATCGGGATCCTGGGCTGCGGCCGCCGGAACCTCCTGAGGCAGGTCCTCGAACACCGGAATGCGGCGAACGCCGAAGTCCGTGCTGTGTGCGACATCTGGAACCGCCACCGCGAGGACGCCGCTGAGAGGGTCCGAGAAGCAAGCGGTGCGGCGCCTGCCGCGGTCCACGACTACCAGGATTTGCTCGCGCGCGATGACATCGACGCGGTCGTCGTCGGCACGCCGGACCACCAGCACTGCACTCAACTGATCGATGCTGTGCGTGCCGGCAAGGATGCGTACGTCGAGAAGCCGCTAGCGATGGACTTGAAGGAACTCAGGAAGGCGTACGACACAGTCAAGTCGTCCGACCGAGTGGTGCAGATGGGCACTCAGGTCCGCAGCTTCCCTTCCTCGGTCGCGGCAAGGGAATTTGTGCGAGGTGGCGGGCTGGGCACCATCTTCAAGATCGAGCAGGCCCGCAACTCCTTCCGACCGTACTGGTATCGCTACGCGGAGCGGTCGCTTGACGAGAAGGACACCGATTGGAAGCGTTTTCTCATGCACCGGCGGCAGCGCCCGTGGGATGCCCAGCAGCACGCTGGCTGGTTCGGTTACCGGGATTTCTCGCAGGGCCCGCACTCCAACCTTGGCGTGCACTTCTTCGACCTCGTCCACTTCGTTACCGGTTCCGGACCGCCGGCGCGCGCGGTGACCATGGCGGGGAACTATTGCTGGACCGAGGACGGGTTCGACGTGCCGGACTCAGTGGAAACGACTCTCGAATACCCCGACCAAGGCTTCTTGGTCCGCTACTGCTCAACGTTCGGCGTCCGAGGGAACAGCCACCTGAAGTTCTTCGGAACGCGGGGCGAAATGGACGCGAGCCGGTGGGGCGAACCGTTCGCCATCAGCGGCAGCACGGTCGAGCATGAGGACCGGATCCGCGATGGAGAGTCAATTGCCGAGATGGATAGCACGCCGCATATGCTCGACTTTCTCCGGTGCATGCGCTCACGGGAGACCCCGCACGCACCGATCGAGGCTGGCTACAACCACTCGATCGCGGCGATCCTTGCGGACGAAAGCTTCGTGCGCGGCCGCTGTGTCGAGTACGACGCCAAGAGGCGACGGATCAGGGACAGCTAGCGGACTTGGGAGTTGAGACCCCGCGAGCGAATGCTGAGGAGCCTAGGCGGAGCAATGGTGAGAAGTCGCGGCGCTGCTTTCGCCGGAGCCCTGGCGCTGATCTGGCTTGCGAGGCCGGCGACTGGGCAGGGACTGCTACCCACGACAGCGCCGCTCGAAGCCAGCGGCGACCTCGCAGCCGAGATGGTGGAGGGGATTCACCGCTACCTCGACCGGGCCACGCTGGAATCCATACCCAGCCGGAATCGCCTCTGGGACCCGGACTACTCGACGGCAGAAGCATACGAGCGCTCGGTCGAGCCCAATCGCAGCCGGCTGCGAACCATCCTCGGCCTTGTCGACCGGCGGCACCCTATCGAGGCCCTTGAGTACACGGCAACCACCAGCCGCCCCTCGAAGGTTGCGGCGGCCGAAGGCTACCAAGTCCACGAGGTCCGCTGGGAATCGCTCGCAGGGATCTTCGGCGAGGGCTTGCTGCTGGAGCCGAACCGGCCTCCCGTAGCACGGGTCGTGGCAATCCCCGATGCCTCCTGGCAACCCGAGATGCTCGCCGGACTCGTTGAGGGTGTCCCACCGGCAGCCCAGTTCGCCCGCCGTCTGGCTCAAAGGGGCTGCCAAGTGATCGTCCCAACCCTGATCGACCGGACCGCGCGCTGGACGGGCCTCGAGGGCTACCGGAGAACGAACCTCCCGCACCGGGAGTTCCTGTACCGCATGAGCTACGAGCTCGGGCGTCATCTGATCGGCTACGAAGTCCAGAAGATCCTCTCGGCAATCGACTTCTTCGAGGCGCGCAACCGCGTCCGGCGGGCCCCCGTGGCAGTGATCGGGTACGGCGAAGGAGGCTTGCTGGCCCTCTACGCAGCGGCTGTCGATTCGCGCATCGAATCGACGGCGGTGAGCGGCTATTTCCAACAGCGGGAAGGCCTCTGGATGGAAACGATCGACCGCAACGTGTGGAGGCTGCTCAGGGAGTTCGGCGACGCGGAGATTGCCGGACTGATTGCGCCGAGAACGCTGGTAATTGAAGCCTCGCAAGGCCCGGAAGTCTCCGGGCCGCCCCCCGCGCCCGAACCGACTGGTGACCGCGCGGCGTCGGGACGCCTGGAATCCCCGACAGCTGCCTCCGTGACTGCCGAGGTCGGCCGCGCAATGCGGATCTACGACCGGTTGGCCGCCGACGATCGAATTCACCTCGTAGGGGGACAGCCTCTCCCGGGATCAGACGAGACGCTGCGGCTTCTGGTCGGAACGAACCTCGATCCCAGCACTGGCGAGGCTCCGAAGCTCCTGGAACCGCTTCCGGACCCGGCAACCAGGATGCGCCGCCAGTTCGACCAGATCGTGGAGTTCAACCACCGCCTAGTGCGGGCTTCGCCGCAACGAAGGTCGGAATTCTGGTCCCGAGCCGATCCCTCGTCGGTCGATGCGTGGGAACGATCGACAAGCTTCTACCGCAACTACATCTGGGACGAGGTGATCGGTCGACTGCCGGATCCAGACCATCCCGCCCGGCCGCGGACCAGAGTCGTTTACGACAACGATACGTTCACCGGCTACGAGGTACTTCTCGACGTGTGGGAGGATGTCTTCGCTTACGGCATCCTGCTAGTCCCGAAGGACATCCTTCCCGGAGAGCGCCGGCCGGTGATTGTCGCCCAGCACGGCTTGGAGGGCCGGCCTTCCGACCTGACGGACCCGCAGACCGACCACCGTGCGTATCACCGGTACGGAGCCCGTCTGGCAGAGGAGGGATTCGTGGTTTACGCACCGCAGAATCCGTACATCGGACGGGACCGGTTCCGCCAGATCCAGCGCAAGGCGCATCCGTTGGGAGTCTCGCTGTTCTCCTTCATTCTGGGCCAGCACCAGCAGACACTGGCATGGCTACAAGGCCTGCCCTTCGTCGATCCCGGCCGGATCGGCTTCTATGGACTCTCTTACGGCGGCAAGACCGCTGTTCGCGTGCCTCCGCTGCTGCCAGGCTATGCGCTTTCGATCTGCTCGGCCGACTTCAATGAATGGGTGTGGAAGAACACGAGCACAACGGACCGCTACAGCTACCTGTTCACGCAGGAGTACGACATGCTCGAGTTCAATTTCGCCAATGTCGTCAACTACGGCGAACTGGCAATGCTGATGGCACCGCGCCCGTTCATGGTCGAGCGAGGCCACTCCGACGGCGTAGCTCCGGACGAGTGGGTCGCATACGAGTTCGCGAAGGTGCGTAGATTCTTCAACCGTCTCGGGCTCGGGGACCGCGCCGAAATCGAATTCTTCGACGGGCCCCATGAGATCCACGGAAAAGGGACGTTCCGATTCCTCCGGACTCACCTCGGATTGGAATGATGGGAGTCTTAGCCGCAGGCAACGTCTTCATCCTCGAGACCGTGGCCCACCCCGCTTCCGGGATCGGTTGCCGTCCGGCACCCAGCGAAGCGCGGTGCTGCGCGGTACGCGCCCTGATCGCGATCGTCGCGAACTAGGACTCGCCAGGGCGAGGTACGGCCTAGCCTGTCGGCTGCGGCATTGCTTTGGAGGTGAGCACCAGTACGCCCCAGAGCTTCACCCTCGGACCAGAATCATGCGGAGCGGTCTTGCCTGCCCACCACGTCTCGTGATGCAGCAGGCCGTCGGGCGCCTTCTCGGCCTCATCGACATCGCCGATTGCCAGATTGAAGCCGATTGGTGTGTCGGGCATGCCGTCCAACCAGTACTCCCCCTCGCGGATCTCCATGCCGCCGTCCAGTCGAATCCGCACCTCCACCGTGTATCGATCCTCGGCTTCGTGAATCTGGGTCTTGGCTTCGATGATGTCGTCCAGAATCCAGCGCGTGTTGTTCTCCCAGTTCTCGGCCGTGCGATTCGGTCCGTGCGGGAGCATTCCCGGAACGCCTACCCCACCCTCCAGCGACTTGGTCAGGTTGTAGATGATCTGAATCCCGCGGCCGTCGCCGGTCACGTCGGCCACGGGCTCGCCGATGTCGAGCATCCGGCCGTAGGTCAGGATCTCGATCATGTCGCCGAACCAAGGGCGGCCTCGCTGCCGCTCCCCGATCACGTGCGCGAACTCGTCCTGCGGCGGAAGCCATCGCTCGGTCTCGATCCCGTAGAACACGTCGTCCGTGATGTCGAAGGCGATGTAGACATGTTCCCCGTCATGCTTAACCCAACCGCGGAAGTCAAGGTCCTGTCGCGAGGTGATGTCCTGCTTCATTGCCTCGATCCAGTCGGCATCCCATTGGAATGACACCGCGTCGGTATACTCGCTCTCGCCGATCCGACCGTCAAACTCGGGCGTCGAACCCTTCCAGCACACCATTCGTCGATCGAGATCCACGAGGGCTGCCCCGGCCGCCTGCGTTACCTCCGGCAATTCCAGCACGCTTTCCGGGTGCACGTCCCCGCAGCCGGCGATTGCAAGAACGGTTAGGACGCCTGCGATACCGGCATTTCTCTGTCCAGCTTTCAGTCGATCGTGCCTCATTGCTGCTCCGTTCCCTCCCAATCCCCCGATCGTAAGTTCGAGGGCGCGTCCGGCCGGAGCCGGTGACCCCACAGCTGACTCGCTCATTGTGCCAACTCGAGAGCGCGAGGTCAGGAACGCCGGGCACCTGCACCCCGCTCGCTTCCGGCATCCCGGCGCTCGGCGACGCACCGCTCCAGTTGACGCTGCCGCAGGCGGTGCCAAAGAATGGAGGCCCCTACCAGCATGCCAACTGAGCCAAGCACCAATGACGCGGCTGTCCAGTCAACGCTCTGGGATGCAATCGGCCTGTCGGGCAGGGCCAGTGCCGCAAGCAGGGCCAGAGCGGAAAAGTGGGAGACTGCGCCGAAGCGAAGTGCGGCGATAGGGTCGGCATGCACAGCGCCGATCCTGACAATCAGCCCGACGGTTCCTGCTTGGATCGCGCTGAGCGCCACGGCCAGCGTCAATCCCGTGCTGCCGTCGATTCGGGCGAGCCCGAAGTGGTAGATGTCAATCAACGCCGCAGCGAGCACAGGCCCCGGTGCGAACATCCACCATTCGGGAGCATCCCCTTGCCGGCTCATCCTCCCACTGCGGAACATGTGGAAGCCGTGGATGGCTAGCGCCAGCGCCCAGAGCCGAGCGTCGGTGAACATGCCGTGGACTTGGTCGAAGGAGAGATACTCTGCGACCCACGCGCAGACAACCGCTGTCGCGAGCAGCATTGGGACATAGGCGCGGAAGAGCTTGGGACGAGTCGCGATCAACCGCGCGTCCCGTATCCAGAACAGGCCGCACAGGGTCGCGAACACGATCTTGTGGTCCATGGGTCAATCCAAGCCCATACGGCCCAACACGGGAGCCCGGAGCGGCCTGTCAGGCATTGGAACTTCCAGACTTCTCGTCCAGCGCCGAGGTCCTGACGCCCCGCTTCGGTGCCGTCGATCCACCGTTCCCGTCAAGGAAGGCAGTGACGGTGTCCACTAGGCCGGATTGGTCCTTGGCCTTGATCTGACACTCCCAGATCGTGAGAACCTCCCAGCCGAGCGCCTCGAGCTCGGCGAGCTTCTCGGCATCACGCTCCTTGTTTCGCCGCAGCTTTGGAAGCCAGTAGTCCTGACGCGATTCCGGAGCCCGGCCGTACCGGCAATCGTGGGCGTGCCAGAAACAGCCGTGAACGAAGATGACCTTCCTGCGGCTACCAAACACGAGGTCCGGCTTTCCCGGCAATCCCTTCTTGTGGAGCCGGTATCGGTAGCCGAGGCGGTGGAGGAGCCTGCGGATCGCCATCTCCGGCCCGGTGTCCTTGCTCTTGATGGCCTGCATGACCCGACGCCGTTGCTCGACGGTGAGCCAGTCAGCCATCAGCCATCCAATGTAGACTACGGCCCCTGCCTTGCCCCTTCTCGCCCGGGCACGGCTGCGCCTGCTCGCAGGACGACGGGGACCACGCCGCGACGGTCGGCACCGGACCGGTGAATCGCGTGGGAGGTCGAGGCCGCCCGACTGCCGAGCACCAGAAGGTCGCCCGATAGAATGGTGTGATCGTGGGGATCCGGATCGGCATCATCGGAGGCAGCGGCCTCTACCAGATGGAGGCGCTCGAAGACCGGCGCGAGGTGCGTCTGGATACTCCCTGGGGCCAGCCCTCCGACGCCTTCGTCACGGGCCGGCTCGCAGGTCGCGAGGTGGCGTTCCTCGCGCGGCATGGCAGGGGGCACCGGATCATGCCGTCCAATCTCAACTTCCGGGCCAACATCTGCGGACTCAAGCAGCTGGGCGTCGAATACGTCCTCTCGTTCAGCGCTGTGGGCTCCCTGCGGGAGGAACTCGAGCCGATTCACTTCTTCCTGCCAGACCAGTTCTTCGACCGAACACGGGGGCGGGTGTCCACCTTCTTTGACGACGAGCTGGTCGCGCACATCACCTTCTCGCACCCCATCTGCGAGACACTCGCCGGCGTGGTGGAAACCGCATGCCGCTCGGCGGGAGTCACTGTGCACCGCGGCGGCACCTACTGCTGCATGGAGGGACCGGCCTTCTCGACGCTCGCGGAATCGAACCTGTACCGGAGCTGGGGATTCGACGTGATCGGAATGACCAACCTGCAGGAAGCCAAGCTCGCGCGCGAGGCCGAGATGTCGTACTGCACGGTCGCCATGGTCACCGACTATGACTGCTGGCACCCAGATCATGACGCCGTGACGGTCGACACGGTAATCGAATACCTGACCAAGAATGCCGCCAATGCCCAGAAGGTAGCGATCGAAGCAGTGAAGAACATCCCCGACACGCCGAGCCCCTACGCATCGGCCCTGCGCAACGCGATAATCACCGATCGGTCTACCATCTCCGATCGGGTGCGCGAGAAGTACTCCGTGCTCGCCGGCAAGTACTTGTAGGCAAGGGCGTTTCCGAGAATCGAGAATGTCGCTGCTTGTTGTCGGGTCCGTCGCTTACGACGGCATCGAGACCCCTCACGGAAAGGTCGACCGGGTGCTGGGGGGAGCGGGATCCTACATCTCCCTCGCTGCCAGTCCGTTCACCGACGTGCGCCTCGTGGCCGTCGTCGGAGACGATTTCGATCCCCAGGACGAGGAAATCCTCCGTCGCCACAACGTCGACCTAGAGGGTCTCGAGAGAGCGCCGGGCAAGACCTTCTACTGGAAGGGCGTCTACCTGCGCCAGATGAACCAGCGCCGCACGCTGGCGACGGAACTCAACGTCTTCGCCGACTTCCGTC
The DNA here is from genome assembly GCA_965263255.1 of Bryobacterales bacterium. GTDB lineage: Bacteria > Acidobacteriota > Terriglobia > Bryobacterales > UBA6623 > VXMF01. The sequence goes on along the minus strand of CBDHHA010000008.1, from coordinate 985,225 downwards.
CCCGTCTGCCGGAATCCTACCGGGACACTCCGCACATTCTGCTGGGCAACATCCAGCCGGACCTGCAGTCTTTAGTGCTAGACCAGGTCTCCGAGCGGCACTTCGTGGCCGGGGACACCATGAACTACTGGATCGAACGGACACCGGAGGATCTGGCAAGTGCGATCCGCCGCTGGGACGCGATTCTCGTCAACGACGAGGAAGCGCGGCAGATGACGGAGATCGACAACCTGCGGCACGCCGCTCTGGCGATTCAGGCGATGGGGCCTGACACGGCGGTCATCAAGCGCGGAGAGCACGGTGCCTCCCTGTTCGGAAACGGCGAGTGCTTCATGGCGCCAGCCTACCCGTTGGAACAACTGGTCGATCCGACCGGCGCCGGCGACGCTTTCGCGGGTGGTTTCATGGGCTACCTGGCGAGCCGCGGGGGCAGCGGGACTCAGGAAGTGAGCAAGGCAGAGCTGCGCCGGGCGATGATCTACGGCTCGGTGATGGGGAGCTTTTGCTGCGAGCGATTCGGCGTGGACGGGCTGAAGGACCTGGATCGAGAGCGGATCGAGGAACGCTTCGAAGAGTTCCGGGCAATGACCGAGTTCTGATCGACGCCCGCCGGCACCGCCAGGGAACCGCGCAAGATGCACATCCGCACCTATTGCGGCTCGTAGCGGATCCAAAGAGGGCTCGCCCACGCCATCGCTTCGTTCCGCTGCTTGAGCCGCACGTAGTACATGTTCCACTCGTCGGCCGCGGCTGCCGGATCGGACCAGGCTAGGTCGATCTCCTGCCTCTCCGGCGTCATGGAGGCCACGACCGCTGGCATGCCCAGGCCAACCTGGCGGATGATCTCGACACTGTCGATCGGAGTTGTCCCGCTGGCCTCGATTCGCAGGCGGGGAGCGACGTCTGTGGAGAACTCATCCCCCATGAGGTAGTCGCCGGACCGCACGACCAAGACGATGTTGTCCTGCGCAGCGTAGGAATGCCGTTGGCGGAAGGCGTCGATGATCCCGGTGCGCGAATTCTCTTCCGCCAGGACGATGCCGAAGCTGATGTGGGTCGACACGTGGTCGCTGCTTGCCTGGAACCCGAGCCGGCGCCCCTTCCGAAATGCCTCCCAGATGAAGCCGGCCGGCCTGTACCCCTGGATCGTGTCGTCCGGGCCGGTCGCAGCGAACGGCCCGCCGGACACCTCGTAGCTCTGCCGGTGGCCCTGAAACAGTTCCACGACCGGCTCGACTTCGGCGTCGCCGTCCCGCCAGTCCGTACCCATGTTCGTTGCCGAGGTGTGCGACGAGCAGATGCCCCCGAAATGCCGCAAGTACTCGTAAAGGTTCTGGATGTCGGGGGATCCGTCCTCCTCGGTTCCGTTGATCCGTTGCCTGCCCCGCATGAGCGGCAGGGGCCGGATCCCCCGCCTTGGCAGCATGACGTTGCGGTGGCCACTCGGGTAGCTGACATTCCGCTCGTAGGTGAACATCGCGCTAAACGCGCCCGGTGCGTGGTATAGGTCCGACGCCTTCTGCTGTAGCCACCAAATATAGTCGTGGCGCACGGCATAGTCGTGGTCGCCGGGACCGATCCAGTCCAGGCCGGCGACGTCCAGGCCGTACCGCCAGACATCCTCGAACGGGCCGTCCCAGTCCCTGTGTGAAGAGAAGGCGCTGTGCCGGTGGAACTCGCCCCGCAGGAACCGCAGGGGTTTTCCTCTCAGGACTAGGCGCTCGGCCCGGACCCGGTCGATCCGCTCCGCCTCGTTGGGGTGCACCTCTGGCGCCGCCTTGAGGGGACGGCTGGCGTCGGCCTGGCGCAGTTGCGCCTCCTCTGGCTCACCGGCCGCCGCGAGGGTTGACTCGAAGATGTCACCGTCCTGCCTGTCCCGCGCCTGGTTTCGCTTGTCGCCGGCGAAGACCGCGAGCAAGCCACCGTCCGGAAGGGCCGCAAGGGCCGGCTGGCGGTCAAGCAGGTGGTCGGAAGCAGGCAAGGCCGTCGGTCGCGACCATTCGCCGCCTTCGAAAAAGATTCCGTAGCTGCGCCATCGCTCGCCCCTACCGGTCTGCAGCGGATGCCTCCGGAAAAGTAACCAGGGCCGCCCCTGCCCATCGAAGGCCAAGGCGGGAATGCTGATCTTGTGACGCTGGCTAGTCGCGATGCGGGTGTCGTCGTGATAGTAGTCCACGGTAGGAGCGCGGGGCGGAGCCACCGTCTGCTTGAGAGCCCCGTCCCAGACACGGACCAGGATGTTCTTGTTGAGGTACAACGGGGTCGACTGCTTGCCTGTCCAGCGGTCCCCCGCGTCTTTGCCCCAACCTTCGTCCGAGTCCTCGAATGCGACCCAGACGCGGTCGCGGCCATCCACGGCGACGGAGGCCCGGGCCTCGAACCGGGGTGACGTTGCGATGGCGATCGGCTCGCTGAGGCGCTCGCCCTCAAGGCGCCTGAGGTAGATGTCGTAGTTGCCGGCATCGTAAGTGTCCCAGGCCACCCAGGCAGACCCGGTCGAGTCGGTCGCTATCGAGGGGCGCCAGTCATTCGCGTCGCTCGTTGACACCAGCACAGGCCGTTCGCCGATTCGGCCCGCGAACACCTCGAACCCGGTATCGCGGCGTCCCTGCCAAGCGAAGTAGTCACCGCTCGCCACCACGTTGAAGTCCGCTTGCGGTGCCGTGGTGAGGCGCTGCTCGCGGCCCAGAACCCCGCTTGACGTCCGGTACTCGCGACTGTAGATGTCCCAATTCCCGTTTCTCTGCTCGGACCACAGCACCGCCGCGTGCCCGTTCGAAAGGACCGTCACGACCGGGCGCCACACGTCCTTGCCAGTTGACGTTACGTACGTGGGAAAGCTCCAGCGGGCCCCTACCCGCCGGACGATGGCGATCCTGTCTCCGTTGCCGTCGAACTCCATCGAGTCGAACTCGCCCGCCAGAGCGGCTTCCTGATTGATCGGCCGTCCTGGCGCGTACTCGACGTAAGCGCACAGAATCGACCCGTCCGGCAAGCCGGCACACGCAGGGTAGTCTTGCTCCAGCGAGCCGCTGGCTACCGGCAGCCCGGCAGGGATCCGCTCCACTTCGGCCCGGCCCCCGAGAAACGGCATGGCGGTGCCGATGGGAATCGCATAGGGCGCGAACTCGAAATCGCCCTGTCCCGTACTCACCCGTATGGACTGGGTGCCGTCCCCCTCGCTTCCACAGGGAGTGGCCGGCAGGCTCAAGTCAACCGATGCTGGGAGCACTCGCGGTGATTGTCCACCCCCCGCAAGCTTGAGCGGACTCGACTCGGACCTTGCTTCCCAAGAAGCGCTTGAGGACGCAACCGAGCCTTGGGCCGTGCCGCTCCAGTCGGTGGGAGCCTCATCACCGATTCCCAGGCGCAAGACCACTGCGCCGACGGATGGGCAGTTGCCCTGCCCCGCATCCTGGGCCCGCGCCTCGCTCGCAGGCGACTCGGGCACCCGCAATAGGAACCCTAGGGCAATCGCCACCAGCAACCCCCCGGCTGCAACAATCGTGTGCCTCATCCTCGAACATTGTAGTGGGCCCCCGCCGGCCAGTTGGCGACTCAGCCGACAGCGCAGTCGAGGCCAACACCCTTGGCGCAGAACGCAGACTAGGCACCGGATGGATTGGAAGCTGACCTTGGAGAGATGCTCGAGGTTGCCCGGCCCACGCCCGTCACCTACGCCGTAGCAGTCGCTCGCTGCGGTGGCTGCAAGTCGGAGGACAGGCGCTGGCCACAGCACGCCGACCACAGCGCCGGATGGCCGTTCGCCGTCGCTGATATACTGCGGCGAAGCGGATTCGTCGCCTGCGAGGCCGACGTGGACGAGGAGCGCACAATCGAGCAGCGCCCGGCCGTTGCCTGGCCGGCCGAGGTAGAGTATCCGGACTCGGACGGCTTGCCGATGGCGGAGAACCAGGTCCAGGCGCGCGCTATCTTCGCTGCCATCGGGGCCTTGGAGCATCATTACAAGCCGGGACGGGAAGTGGGCATGGCCAGCGACCTGATGCTGTATTGCCGGGAGGGGGACCCGGCAACGTATGTGGCGCCTGACGTGATGGTGTCGTTCGGCGTGCGGATGCTAGGGCTGCCGAACTACAAGTTGTGGGAAGTGGGCAAGCCTCCCGAGTTCGTGCTGGAAGTGAGCTCGCAGTCGTCGCGGGAGCTAGACCGCACGAAGAAGGTGGAACTGTACGCGGGGCTGGGAGTGCGGGAGTACTTCGTGTTCGACCCGGGGGACCCGGAGGACGTGGGCGACGGGCAGGACGGGAAGCTGTCGGGCTACCGGCTGTGGGATAGCAAGTACGTCGAGAGCGGCGAGAGCAGCGAGCGGGGCCGGGAGCTGGAGAGCGAGGAGCTCGGGCTGCTGCTGCGGCCGGAGGGCAAGCTCGTGCGATTCCGGGATCCAGCCACTGGCAAGGACCTGCCGCTGCACCAGGAGGAGTCGCAGGGCCGCCTCGAGGCTGAGCGCGAACGGGACGAGCAGATGCGTGCCCGCCAGGAGGTCGAACGCAAACTGGAGGAGGAACGTCAGTTTCGATCAAGACTGGAGGCAGAGCTAGCTGCAACTGCAAGGCAAGCCCAACAATAGCGAGCGTCGCTGAAGCGTCCCTTCTCCTCAGTCGCCCTCGCTCCTCGACCAGAAAGCGCTTTTACGTCATTCTCGCCGCCAAGGCTGTAGCCGAAGGCCACCAACGTGCCCGGGCCTCGCCCCGGACCCGCCCAAGACGCTCCCGTTGCACGTGCAGCCGTCTGAATTCCGCTCCCCGACGGAGGCGGACCCTCGTTGAAAGGCCAGCTCGCTACAACCATTGCAGGAATCCAGGATTGGTGACCCGACGGAGCCTGGAAGGAGCCGAGCGCGCCAAGACCGCTGGTGCATAATTAGCTGTGCATGTCGGGCGCCCCGACAGCGTTGATCCAGTGGGCATGCTGGAGCCGCGGGGCCGCGCCTTGCGGCCGAACCGGAACCTGATGTTCGACCTCGATCAATACCTGGCCGTCGGGCTCGACGCCGCGATGTACTTTGTCCTCGCGATCGTGTCGACATTCGCCTACCTGCTGAAGCTCGGCCTCGGCTTCATCGGCGGGGACGATCCGGCCGGTCTCGAAGCAGACGGTATCGACGCCCAAGTGGATGGCGTGGGCACATTCTCGCTGTTCTCTTCCCTTTCGATCCTGGCGTTCCTGATGGGAGTTGGCTGGATGGGGCTGGTCAGCCGCGTGAACTGGCAGTTCGGCGGTCTGCTCTCGGCTTGCTTGGGCGCGGGCTTTGGAGTAGGGCTGCTGTCGGGGACAGCGGGCATGCTGTATGGCCTGCGCCGCATGGCGCATGTTCCCCGCTACCAAGCAAGGTCAGCGCTCGGCCAGACGGCGAAGGTCTACCTCACGATCCCGCCCAAAGGGCAAGGCCAGGGGCAGATCGAGGTGGCGGTTTCCGGCAGGAGGAAGATCATGGCAGCAGTGAGCACTGCCGATGAAATCCCTGCGTTCGCCGCCGCGAGAGTCGTCGATGTCAAGAAGGGCAACGTATTCGTCGTCGAGAGCGGAGATGTGCCTCGGACCAAGCCGGTAAGGGGCGGCCCCCGAGGCTGAGGCATCTGCCGCACCGCCGGCAGGCCCCGAAGAAAGGACTCCCATGATCCAGCCACTTCCAGCACAGATCCTTGCGTCACCGATCATGCTGCTGCTGATCGCGGTGCTTCTTGTCACCGGCGTGCTCATGTTCGTCGTCCGCCAGTACCGTCGCTGCCCCTCCAATCGAGTCCTGGTGGTGTACGGCAAGGTCGGCGGGAACCAGGCGGCTCGGTGCATCCACGGCGGAGGCGTGTTCGTGATCCCGCTGTTCCAGGACTACCAGTACCTGTCGTTGGAGCCGGTTACGATCGACATCGAACTGACCGGCGCCCTTTCGAAGAAGAACATCCGCGTCAACGTGCCGTCCACGTTCACCGTGGGGGTCTCCACCGAACTCACGATCATGAACAACGCTGCGGAGCGCCTACTAGGGCTTCGCGAGAGCGAGATCTCCGCGCAGGCCCGCGACATCATCCTCGGACAGATGCGCCTCGTGATCGCGACGCTGTCGATCGAAGAGATCAATCAGGACCGCGAGAAGTTCCTGGATCTGGTGAACCGGTTCTGCGCCGGCGAACTGCTGAAGATCGGGCTGGAAGTGATCAACGTCAACATCCGCGACATTACGGACGAGTCCGGGTACATCGACGCCATCGGCAAGAATGCCGCTGCCGAGGCGATCCAGAAGGCCAAGGTCGAAGTCGCCGAGCAGGAAAAGCAGGGTGCGATCGGCGAGTCGACGGCGAATCGCGCCAAGGAGGTCGAAGTCGCGAACCAGGTGGCCGCGTCGAACATCGGCCAGAAGCAGGCGGAGCGAGAGCAGCGGATCAGCGTTGCCAAGCTGGAGGCCGAGGGCCTCGCTTCAGAGGCTCTGTCCCGACGCGAACAGGAAGTCGCGATCGCCGAGCAGGACGCCCTGAGCGAAGAGGGCAAGAAGCAGGCCGAGGCATCGCAACGGGTCCGAATCGCAACGCTCGAGGCCGACGCAGTCAAGGGAGAGAACGAGTCCGAGGCGATGATCGCCGATTACAACGCAACTCTGTCCGAGCGCCGCGCAAAGGCCAAGCGCCGCGGAGAGGTCGCCCATGCCGAGGCCGCCCGGGACGTGCTGGTCGCCGAGAAGGAGCAGGAACTGGCCCGTCTGGAGAAGGAGCAGCTAAGCCTGCAGGAGGTCGAGCGGCAGAGGGTTCAGATCGAAGCCGATGCGGAAGCGGACAGAGTGCGCAGGGTCGCCAAGGGCGAAGCGGATGCGGTGCTCGCAAAGTACAACGCAGAGGCCGACGGCGTCAGGCGGGTGCTGGAAGCCAAGGCCGACGGGTACCGGGAACTGCTCAAGGTCTGCGAGCAGCGCCCCGATCTCGCGGCAACTCTGCTGGTCGTCGAGAAGCTCCCCGACCTCGTCGCCGAGCAGGTGAAGGCCGTCCAGAACCTGAAGATCGACAAGGTGACCGTTTGGGATTCCGGATCCGGCAGGGGAGCCAACGGAACCGGGCAAAACGGAGCGACGGCTGACTTCGTCCGCGGCCTCGCATCGGCGCTGCCTCCACTCCATGACCTAGCCCGACAGGCCGGCATTGACCTGCCGGGAATCCTCGGTACGGTCAGCAAGGAACCCAGCAGCAGTACCGCAAGCAAGGAACCCAGCGACGACGCGGACAGCGAGTGAACCGCACCGGCAGGCTTCCGTCGGCCGCAAGGGCCCCAGCGCTCTGAAGGCGTTGATTGGCCCGGTCAGGATCCGGACGATTCCCCAGGCGCTTCGTCCGTCCTGCGACGGCCGGTGAACTCCCAGCCGAAACGGCCCTTGATGCAAAGGTTCCCGGAAGTCACTTCCTGATCCAGCGGCGAGGTCACCTTGACGATCTGGTTTTCTTGCACGTGTAGGGTCAGCGTGCACCCCACCCCGCAGTAGGGACAGATCGTGTCCGTGGCCTCCTGCTTTGACTCGTCCCACTCGCCCTGCTCTCGAAGGTCGTGCTCGGTCTTGAACATCAATGCGCCCGTGGGGCAGACGCCGATGCAGTTCCCGCAGTACACGCAGGCGGACTCCGGCAGCTCGACATCGAACTCGGTGGCGATCTGCGCGTCAAAGCCGCGGCCGGCGACAGAAATGGCGAAAGTGTTCTGGGCATCCACGCCACAGGCTTCGACGCACTTGTAGCAGAGGATGCACTTCGAGTAGTCGCGGATGTAGAGGTCGTTGTCGATCTTGGGCGGCTGCCGCTGGGTAGCCGCAGGTGACTGATCGTCTCCATACCGGGTGGGGTCCGCCCCGTACCGCTCCACGTACTCGTTCAGCTCCGGGGCGGTCTCGACGTCCGTACTGGACGCCAGGAACTCCAGCACCATACGCCGGCTGAGGCGCACCCGCTCGGAATCGGTGCGAATCGACATCCCGGCCGTCGCCGGTCGCGAGCACGCGGGCACCAGTGTTCTCGAGCCCTCGAGTTCCACGACGCAAACGCGGCATGCGTTGACCGGCGAGAGCGTCTCGAGATAGCAAAGCGTCGGCGTGTCGATGCCGAGCTGACGACACGCGTCGAGTAGTGTGGAACCGGCGGGCACGGTGACAGCTTGGCCGTCGATGGTCAGGGTGACGGGCGGCCCGCTATCCGGGCCGGGAGCCTCGGGGATGGGGCCGCGCGGAATCGGTACCGTCAGGACCGGTGCGTCGGCTCTGGATTGACTGCTCACTGCGTGCTCCTTGCAAGGATTGGGAATCGAGCCAAGGCGGTGTCCACTGCGCTGGACGCGGTGTGTCCCAGGCCGCAGATCGAGGCGTCCCGCATCACTTGGGAAATGTCCCTCAGCAATGCCCGCTCTTGTTCCTGGGTGCCAACCGTCCGTCCATTTCGCAGCCGCTTCAGGAGCTCTTCCTGACGCACGGTGCCGATCCGGCACGGCACGCACTGCCCGCAACTCTCGTGTCGGAAGAACTCGGCGATCCGCAGCAGGATGGAGCCGAGGTCGACGGTGTCGTCGAAGGGAATCACCACGGCGGACCCGACAGTCGCGCCGATCGCCCGCATGCCTTCGAAAGTGAAAGGGGCATCCAGCTCGGCCGGAGCCAGGAACGCCCCGGCGGCACCTCCCACGAGGACGGCCTGCAGCGTTCCGCTTCCCGCGACGCCGCCGGCCAGTTCGATCAGGCCCCGGACTGTGATGCCGAACGGCGCTTCGTACACCCCGGGCCGGGCGACGTGTCCCGACAGGCAGAACAGCTTGGGCCCCCTGGAACCCTCGGTCCCTATGCCCGCGAACTCCGCACCTCCCATGAGCAGGATTCTCGGAATGTTGGCGAGCGTCTCGACATTGTTCACCAAAGTCGGCCTGCCGAAGAGGCCGGCCTGCGTCGGGAACGGCGGCTTGTTGCGGGGCTCGCCACGGTAACCCTCGATCGAATTGAAGAGCGCGGTCTCCTCACCGCAGATGTACGCTCCGGCCCCACGGCGGATCTCGATCGGGCATGACGAATCCAGCAAGCCTGCGGCCTCGAATTCATCAATCGCGGCCTGGAGGCGCTGGGTCGACCTCGGATACTCGCCGCGAATGTATATGTACGAACGCGCAGCACCGGTGGCGATTCCGGCGATCGCGACGGCCTCGATCACCGCATACGGGTCGCCCTCCATCAAGACGCGGTCCTTGAACGTGCCCGGCTCGGACTCGTCGGCGTTGCAGACGACATACTTCTCGGACCCCGCGTCCGCAACTGCCCGCCACTTGATGCCTGCGGGGAATGCCGCGCCGCCACGGCCGACAAGCTTCGAGGCCTCGACCTGCGCAATCACCCAGCCAGGGCCCTTGTCCTGCGCCAACTCGAGCGCTGCCAGGCCCCCCGAGTCCCGGTAGCCACCGAGGCTCCGGCCGGCCCGCGTGCCGACGCGGGCCAGCAAGGAAAGCGACGGGTCTCCGGCTTGCGGAACCGATGACTCGACGGGGTGGTCGTCGCATTCGGAGGCATGTCCTGACTCCGTCCATCGTTCGATTTCGCTGACCGTCGCGGGAGCGGCTACCCGGCTCCAGCTCGGGTCTCCCGCGCCTGTGATCAGTACCGCCGGCGCCCGCTCACATAGCCCGAGGCACGGGGAGCGGACCCAGCGCGACGGGTCGGCACTTCCGGACCCTCCGGGCGGCCCTAGCGCTCTCTCGAGTTCCGAGGAGAGCTTGTTCGCACCGCGCGCTTGGCATGCGATGTCGTCGCATACCCGCGCAACCACTGGCCGCTGCCGTTCCAACGACAGCATGTCGTAGAAGGTCGCCACCCCGAATGCCTCGGCAGGCGGGACTTCGAGCCTCTGGCACGCATAGTTCAGCGCCCCCCGGCTGATCCAGCCAACGCGGTCCTGGATGGCGTGCAGAACAGGCAGCAGCAAGTGGCGGCGGCCGCCGGTCCGGTGCCCTCCCACCGAGGTTTGCCCCTCAGCGGGATCTGTCCGATCTCCACCCGACCATCTGGAGGAGGCTCGCCCTACGACGGAGTCGACAGCGGATATCTCGTCGTCACTCGGCGTGTCCGCAGTGAAGTGTAGATCCAACTATCCTCCAGCCCCCCGAGTGGTCGAGCCGGCTCCCTCGAAACCCGCGTGCCGGCGAGTTCCGGAATGCGGCCGAGTCTGCACCATGCGGAGCGCCTGCCTTCAGTCGCCGGAAACGCCGGCACTTATCTTATCAACGCGAATCGCGGTAGCCTTGAACTCGGCTGTGCCCGACTTCGGATCGACAGCGTCGATGGTGAGCCGGTTCGTGTCGACCTCGTCGGGGAAATGGGCCGTCATGAACGCCAGTCCCGGACGCAGGCCGGGATCGAAGCGCACACGGGCCTCCAGGGATGCCCGCCTCGAGCTGACCACAACGCGCTCGAACTCCTCCAAGCCGTACGCCTCCCCGTCCTCTGGCGACAGGTCGAGCGTCTCTCCCCAGCGCAGTGGGGACTCGTACTGGCTGCTCTGGACGCCGGTGTTGTAGGAATCGAGCCGCCTGCCAGTTGTCAGGCGAATCGGGTATTGACGGTCGAGCTTGTCGACAGGCGGGGCGTGCGGGACTGGCGCGAAGGGAGCGCGGGGCCCGATCAGCGGGTCCGCCCAAAGTCGGCCGTGCAGGAAGAGTTCGCCGGGGTGAGTCTCGTCGTAGCACGGCCAGCGGATTCCGCCCAGCTTCTCCAAGCGGTCGTAGCTCATGCCGGCATGCATGGGGCTCAGCGTCCGCAACTCGTCCCAGAGCGCCTGCGGATCCGGTGCCCCCCAGTCGTGCCCGAGCCGGCGTGCCAGCTCGAAGATGACCTCGAGGTCGTCCCGCGTGCCGGGCGGCGGTGCCAGGGCCCGACGCACTCGCTGGACTTTCCTCTCGCTGCTCGTGACCGTGCCCTCCGTCTCGGCCCAGCCCGCCTGGGCGGGCAGAACGACGTCTGCAATCTCGGCCGTCTGGGTGAAGAAGAGATCCTGCGCCACCAGGAAGTCCAGGTTCCGGAGCAGACGCAGGGCCCGGTCCTTGTCGGCTTCGGAGCTGACCGGGTTCTCGCCGAGGACGTAGAGGGTCGTCAGTTCCCCGCGCTCCATCGCATCGAACATCTGGCTGAGGTGCCATCCTCGCTTCGACGGGATGCTGCAGTTCCAGGCAGACTCGAACTTGCGCCGCAGGTCGGGGTTCTCAACGTGCTGGAACCCCGTCAGCCGGTCCGGCAGCGCGCCCATGTCCCCTCCGCCCTGCACATTGTTCTGGCCGCGCAGCGGACACAGTCCGGAGCCGTATCGGCCCACGTGCCCCGTCAGCAGAGCGAGGTTGATCAGCGCCCGCACGTTATCGACGGCGTTATGGTGCTCGGTGATCCCCAACGTCCAGCACAGCTGAGCGGTCGGAGCCTTGGCGTACGCATGCGCCAAGTCGCGGATGGCCTCAGAGGGCACCCCGGTTTCCCGCTCCGCGTACTCGAGCGTGAAGGGCTGGACAGAGACCCGGTACTCCTCGAAGCCGCTCGTCGCACGGTCGATGAACTCGCGGTTCTCCAGTCCGGCGGCCAGAATCTCGCGCCCCACTGCGTGAGCCAGCGCGATGTCGGTGCCTACGTCGAGTCCCAGCCAGCGATCGGCCCACTGGGCTGAAGTGGTCCGGCGCGGGTCCACGACGTAGAGCGACGCACCGTTCCGGATTCCCTTCAGCACGTGATGGAAATAGATCGGGTGGGTCTCGCGGGCGTTCGACCCCCAGAGGACGACAAGGTCCGTGTTCTCGGCCTCCTCGTACGAACTGGTACCGCCGCCAGCCCCGAACGCTGCCGCCAGACCGGCGACACTCGGGGCGTGTCAAGTGCGGTTGCAGCTGTCGATGTTATTGCTGCCTAGAACCGTCCTGACGAACTTCTGCGCCGCGAAGTTCAGCTCGTTGGTGGTCTTGGAGCAGCTGAACATTCCGAACGAAGTCTCGGCCCCGCGATCGATCGCTCTCTGGAACCCTTCCGCGACCCGGTTCAGCGCTTCGTCCCATGTCGCTGGACGGAGCGAGCCGCTGGTCCGCACTAGGGGCTGCGTGAGCCTTCCTGCCCTGCTGGACGTGCCTGTCACGCGGATCATGATACCCGAACCCGGTGGCGGCGCGATTCGAAGCGCTGCTGCGGGCCGCAACGCGGGTAGAATGTCGCCGTGAAGCTCTTAGCTGCCTTGGTCGGAACGATGGTGCTCGCGAACTGCGGTACAAGGCCCGACGAGCCCCCGAACGTCATCATCATGATGGCGGACGACCTCGGCTGGGGGGACATCGGAGCCAACGGGGGCATGGTGATCCGGACTCCGCATATCGACGCGCTGGCCGAAGCCGGTGTTCTGCTGACCGACGGCTACGTCTCAGCCGCGGTCTGCAGCCCATCCCGCGCCGGCCTGTACACCGGGAAGCACCAGCAGCGGCACGGCTTCGAATACAACATTGCCGGCCGGGACACCCACACGGGCATGGCCACCGACCAGACGACGATCGCCGACATGGCGCGCGCGCAGGGCTACGCTACAGGGCTGATCGGCAAATGGCACCTGGGAAAGCTGGAACAGCACCACCCCCTAAGCCGGGGATTCGACGAATACTTCGGCATGCTCGCCGGAGGGTCTTCCTACATCGACGGGAGGAGAGAGGGCGTGGAGTCGTGGCCGGCGGAGAACCCTCCGACCGGCAGGGGGGAATCCAACGCAATCTACGACGGCTTCGAGCCGGTCGAGGTCGAGGAGTACCTCACCGACGTGTTCCGAGACAGGGCAGTCGACTTCATCGACCGGCACAAGGACGAGCGCTTCTTCTTGATGCTCACGCCCAACGCGCCTCACACGCCGCTGCAGGCGACGAAGCAGTACCTGGATCGCTACCGGCATCTCGACAATGACAACGAGCGAATCTTTTCGGCGATGGTATCGGCCGTCGACGACTACGTGGGCGCAGTGACGGAAAGGCTTCAGGCACACGGCCTCGAGGACAACACGCTCTTCGTTTTCCTGTCCGACAACGGCTGCGCCGGATACGTGGTGGAGCGCTGCTCGAACGGCCCGCTTCGCGGCAACAAGCGGTACTACTGGGAAGGCGGGGTCCGGATTCCGTTCATCGTGAAGTGGCCGGCGAGGCTGCCTCGGGGGATCCGCTTCGGCGAGCCGGTGATCTCGCTGGACCTGTACGCTACGGTCGCGGCTGCGATCGGTTCTGGAGCGACGACCGAGGACAGCGTCAACCTTCTGCCTCACTTTCGGGGGGAAGCCGAGGACAGCCCGCACGAGTACCTGTTCTGGCGGGCAAGGCCGAACATCGCTGTCCGCAGGGGCAACTGGAAGCTGTGGAAGGTGAACCGGACGGACCTCGACTTCACCGCTGTCACCGATCGCGGGGCGAGTCGGCTGCCTCGGCAGGCATGGCCCCAGGACTCGCCTCACGGCCAGATGACTCTGCTGTACGACCTCTCCTCCGACCTGGGGGAGACGCGGAATGTCGCCAGCGAGAACCCTGCGGTCGTGGCTGAGCTCGAAGCCGCGCTGGAATCCTGGAACGCTTCACTGGCCGAGCCGAGCTGGCCGGCGGTCCGGTCGACACTGGACGAGATCGACGGCCAGATGGTCCAGCTCTTCTTCTGAAAACGGCATTCGGGGCGTAGGGCTGACGAGACCCGCCAGGCTTGAGCAGCCGCGTTGCGAGCGCTAGCGTCTCCTTCCCCGTTCATGCGGGGCCGTTCACGCTCAGTAGCGTACCGGCTCGGATAGGCCGGTCACTTGGAGCGTTCGGACGGGTTGAGCCCGGTCCCCAGACGCAGATGTCGACGTCGGATCCTGGACCGCCCGCGGCAGTGATTCGATTGGCGGGAGTAGGGCTGGCATGGCCCGCCGCTCCCGGGAACGTTCCGTGAGCCCCTGCGCCTTGCGGCACCAGCTTCCGCGGCGTGAGCGGACACAAGTGGAATTGACGCAGCTCTACGGCTGCGTTTGTGGCTCGCCGCGGGACACCAGGTACATAACGTCCCGGAAATAGCACTGAAGTGGGAAACCATGCGCCTTGGTCCGCCAGCGGGCCCTTAGCCCCGTAATGTCCCGGAAATGGCATCGAAGCGGGAAGCCATGTGCATTGCGTACACTCCATGGGCAATCGCTACCTACAGGCTGGGGGTAGATGGAGTGCCCGGGGACAAACGTAACGCCCGTCTCAACACTCGGAGCCGGATCGACCAACCAAGCTGGTGCCGGTTCTTTCTCGAGGCCGTCCGCGACCAGGCAGTCGACAGTCTGGCCAAGGCCCGGGGCATCCTGGACCTCTGCGAGCGTCTCAGGCGGCAGATCTCGAACGCGACCCGGTCACGGCACGCGATCCGAGCCCTGGACTGTATCTTCTCGCGGCCCGTGTTCGCCGGTTCCGAGTTCGCAAAGGGAACGGAACTGCCGGGCTCGACCGCGCACCGAATCCTTCACCAGGTGCGATCCTCCGGCATCCTGACCGAGATTCGCGCCGGCGGCGGCTCCTGGGCAGCGATTCTTGCCTGTCCCAAACTCCTGAGCATCCTCGACGACACCCAGACCGCCTGATCACGCCCTAGCTTCCCTGATGGTTGTCCAAAGGGCATAGCGGCGCGGTCCGCCGAGAGTCGCCCCGCCGCGCAGGGGCGCGAGACAGTGTGCGCACAGCGCCATTCGACCCTCTTGCCCCGAGGCTTGTTGGCGTTGACCGCGGGCAGGCCCGAAGCCCGGCTTCTGGCACTTGGGCGGATGGCTGGAACGGGACCGGACGACAAGCGCTCGGGGCGGGCTTGTGATGCCTGGAATGTGGTCCGGAGAACGTTCTGGCGGGTGGTGGGAGGGCGAATTGCTTTCCGCAGGCGCATCACCGACCGGCAGGACAGAGGGAGGCAGCCAACGGACTGGCAGCAGAGCTCAGGAGGGGATCGGGATCGGCAGCGTCCCTGAGTCGCGTGCCGGCATCAGAATCCCGGATTGGCTACAATTGAAGTCTTCCTTCGCACACGAGCCCGCATCGGGCTCATACGCCCCAAGGGTCGAGGAGGCGTTTGCCGGGCCCTGCTCCCGGGGGAGATTCTCATACCGACGCAGCGCAGAGCGCGTCCGGCAAGGAACAATCAAATGGCTATTGACAATTTCGGTGTCGCCGGTCTCGGCGTGATGGGGCGCAACGTGGCGCTGAATATCGAGCGCAACGGCTTCCCGGTCGTGGCGTACAACCGCAGCGACGCGAACGCTCAGCGCATGCGCGAGGAATCTGCGGGCAAGTCCGTCACGGTCACCCAGTCGATCGAGGAATTCGTCTCGCTTCTGGACCGTCCCAGGCGCGTCCTGCTCATGGTCACGGCAGGTACCGGCACGGACTTGGTCATCGACGCGCTGATGGATCACCTGGAGGCGGGCGACGTCGTCATCGACGGCGGGAACTCCCATTTCCCGGACACCGACCGACGAGCCACGCGGCTCAGCGAAGCCGGATTGCATTTCGTCGGATGCGGAATCTCAGGCGGAGAGGAAGGCGCCTTGTGGGGGCCGTCCATCATGCCCGGCGGGAACCGCGATGCCTACGAACGGATCGCCCCCGTCCTGGAGAAGATTGCCGCCAAGACCGAGGATGACGGGGCCTGCGTGACGTACTGCGGACGCCACGCCGCGGGCCATTACGTGAAGATGGTCCACAACGGCATCGAGTACGGGATCATGCAGCTGATCTGCGAGGTGTATGACATCCTGCGCCGCGCCGCTGGGCTGCCTACCGCTCAGATCCAGTCGATCTTCCAGCGCTGGACGGAGTCCCCGCAAGTGGGCGGCTTCTTGATCGACATCACGGCCCAGTGCCTGGCCAAGACCGACGACGACACGGGTGAGCCGCTGGTCGAGAAGATCCTCGACACCGCCGGCCAGAAGGGGACGGGGAAGTGGACCGCCCAATCCGCCCTGGATCTCGGAATCCCGATCCCGACGCTGTCGCAAGCGGTGAACGCGCGGATCCTGTCGGGGCTGAAGCCGGCCAGGGTCGAGGCGTCGGGGATTCTAGCCGGGCCGGCCGCTTCTCGCAATGCCGGTGGCGAGGAGCTGGTCCAAGTGCTGCATGACGCGCTGCACCTGGCGATGATCTCCTCGTACGCCCAGGGACTGCACCTCATCCAAGCCGCCTCCCGGGAATTCGATTACGGCACTGACCTGGCCGAGGTTGCGAGGATCTGGAAGCAGGGCTGCATCATCCGGTCCAAGCTCCTCGACCCCATCAAGAGGGTGTTCCTCGAGCAGCCCGATCTCGACAACATCCTCGTCCATCCGTCCTTCGCGGGCATTGTCAACAGTGCCCTGCCCTCGTTGCGCCGGGCCGTCGAAGTCGCAAACACGGCCGGCGTCGCGACCACCTGCTTCGGCGCGACCTTGGCCTACCTCGACAGCTACCGTTCGGAGTTCCTGCCGGCGAACCTGCTGCAGGCGCTGCGGGACAACTTCGGGGCCCACACCTACCGGCGACTCGACAAGGAGGGTGTGTTCCACACGCAGTGGGCCCGTTAGGCCGGACTGCGAGCCCCGCGCACACCTGACCCGGCACGCCATGAAGACCCTTCAAGACTTTCGGCCCTCCCGCGATTACTTCGTCGGCCTCGATTCCGACGGCTGCGTCTTTGACTCGATGGAGATCAAGCACAAGGAGTGCTTCACGCCGATGTTCATCAAGCATTGGCGCCTCCAGGCCGCAGCCAAGTATGCGAGACGCGCGTGGGAGTTCGCGAACCTGTACTCGAAGACCAGGGGCATGAACCGGTTTCCGGTATGCGTCCGCTCGCTTCGGCTCGTCCAGGACTGGCCGGAAGCGGCAGCCCGGGGGATCGAAGTGCCGGATCTCGGGCCGTTGCAGGCTTTCATTGACTCCGAATTCCCTCCCAGCAACGCGGGCCTTGAGGACTACCGCGCCAAGTTCCCTCATCCACTGCTCGACCTGACGATGGACTGGAGCCTCGCGGTGAACACGGCAGTCAAGGACATCGTGTCCGGAGTCCCGCCATTCCCCCGCGTGCAAGAGACCTTGGACAAGGTGGTCGCGAAGGCCGATCTCGTGGTCGTCTCCGGCACTCCCGGCGAGGCATTGCAGCGAGAGTGGGACGAGAACGAGATCGCGCACTATCCGCAACTCATTGCCGGACAGGAACTCGGCAAGAAGACGGAGCACCTCCGGGCCATGGCCGGCGGGGACCGCTACGGACCCGACAGGAAGCTGATGATCGGCGACGCCCCGGGGGACCGCAAGGCGGCCGAAGCCACGCAATGCCTCTTCTACCCGATCAACCCGGGCCACGAGGAAGAGTCCTGGCAGCGGCTTTGCGAGGAGGGGCTCGGGCGATTCTTCGACGGCACTTTCGCCGGGGCCTACCAGGCGGAGAGAGTCGCGGAATTCGAAGCGCTTCTTCCCGAGCAGCCGCCTTGGGCCAGCTAGGCCGGCTCTAGGCTGGGCCGACCGGCTTCGCCCGCGGAACCAATCAGGTTGCGCAAACCCGGGCCTAGGCGGTGAATCTGTAGAGCGCCGAATGCGTTCGTATCAGGAGGCTGCCATCCGCGATCGCCGGAGTGGCCATGCACATTTCGCCTAGCTCGTTGGTATCGAGCAGCCTGAAGGTCGGACCCGCTTCGATCACAAACGTCGTCCCCGCTTCGTCGAGACAGAACACCTTCCCGCCGTAGGCCCAGGGAGAGGCTGTGAAGTTCCCGGATTCCCGGGAGATCCGCTGCTTCCCGTACACTTCCTCGCCGGTCAGCGCGTCGTGGCACGTCAGAAAGCCCTGGTCGAAGAGCGTGTAGTAGAGACCGTTGTAGACGAGGCCCGACGGATGGTAGGGGCCTCCCCGGGGAACGCTCCAGGCAATGTACTCGCTGGACGTCCTATCCTCTGGGAGGGTGATGTCGCCGGAAGCGCCGGGCCGGATCGCATAGATCGGCCGGTCGTCGCTATTCATGTAACCCGACGAGACGTAGAGCAGGCCTCCCGTCGCGAACGGTGTGGGTATGGCCAGTGAGGACAGGCGTCCGAGTTCCCATAGCAGGGTGCCGTCGGTGTCGTAGGACCGGACCCGGTTGCGGCCAACAGTGACGATCTCCGTCCTCCTGCCGCTTTCCCAAACAAAGGGCGTGGACCAAGTCGTCGGCTCGTCCCGGTCAACGCGCCAGATTTCCTTTCCGGACTCCTTGTCCAACGCCAGGAGGTAGGACTCCTCCTCGTTGTCGTTCGCGATGTACAGCCGGCCGCCGTGCAGGGCTGGCGAGGACGCGGTCCCGTAGGCCCATCGAGTCCTGACAGGCCTCCAGGCCCTCGACCACACGACAGCCCCCTGATGGTTCAGGCACCAAGTCCCGACGTCACCGACGTGGGCAAAGACATGCTCTCCGTCGGCGACTGCAGTCTCGGAGGCGTATGTATTCTTGCGATGGCGGCCTGTCTCCGGAATCCCGCGATGGATTTCCGTCTCCCATAGCGGGCTCCCGCTGCCGAGATCGAAGCAGTGCACCATCCACACAAACTCCTCATTGGATCTCGGGCTCTCGACACCTCCCTGGTAGAAGCCGGCCTGCGGAACCGCTGACGCCCCCTTCGTCCGCGCGGACGTCACGAAGACCTTGTTCTCCCAAGTGATGGGAGACGACCAGCCCTGTCCGCTGATGTCGGTCCGCCAGGCAACGTTCTGCGAACGGCTCCACGTGTGCGGCAGTCCTGTTTCGTCGGCCGGCACGCCGGTCGAGCCCGGGCCGCGAAACTGCGGCCAGTTCGCGGCAGCAGTGCCGAGCGCAAGCGAGCCTGCGCCCGTTGCTAGAAACACCCGGCGGGTCAGCATCTCTTCACCATCATTCTGTTCAGTCCCTTCTGCACGACTTCGTCCCGCTGGTTGAGCACCTCGTACTCGACAGCTGCGATCCCGCGATCCGGCCTTGACTTGGATGGCCGCATCTCCGTCACGCGAAGCCTGGCCCGAATTGTATCGCCGACATAGATGGGTGCAACGAAGTCCCACTCCCAATGGAGAGATGCAATCGCCTCCACCTGGAAGCTCGAGCGATGCTTGAGGCCGTCCGCAATCGCCAAGCCCATCAGTCCGTGCGCCACGCGACGCCCGAAATCAGTGCGCTTTGCATACTCTTCGTTCGTGTGTAGCTCGAAGTAGTCCATCGAGACGGCCGCGAAGTTCATCACGTGCCAGTCCGTGATGGTGATTCCCGTCGTCTCGTGGGTCTCGCCAACCTCGATCTGGTCAAAGAAACGCTTGCTCATCGCCCGGACAGGGGTTGCCCAGCATAACACCCCGGAATCGGTCAGACCTTCGTTCGTGCGCGATCTGCTCGTTCACGGCCGGGCAGTCTGCCAAACTCATCAACCCGTTCCGCCGGTGCCGGCTGCAACTCTTCATCAATCTGGGTCCAAGTCGTTGAACCCAACGGCCGACGATTCCGCAAGCCATTCAAACAGTTGATCCTGCCAGAAGATTCCTGAAGCGACGGGGGAACCAATCCGGCTTCCAGCCAACCCCAGGCTGACGACCCGGCCCACGGCGGATGGCGAGCTGTTTAACGGCCGCACCCGGAAGAGCTGCGGGCTGCTTGACCCAGCCTCTCGGGACGGCCTATCATGAACAGAAGTACCGGGCATTGTCGCTCGGGAATCTAGGTGATCCCACCCCGATTGGAGCGGTTCCCATGTACGCGATTATCGAAACCGGCGGGAAGCAATACGCCGTCTCTCCCGGCGACCAGATCCGTGTGGAGAAACTTGACGGCGACGTTGGCGAGGCCGTCGAACTCAGCAAGGTGATCGCGGTCTCGGGCGAGGATGGGAGCCTGCGGACTGGAAGCGATGCCAAGGCAACCGTGTCGGCCACAATCGCCGATCAAGGACGCGCAGCCAAGATCGACGTACTGAAGTTCAAGCGGCGCAAGATGTACCGGCGCCGCATCGGGCATCGGCAGGACTACACAAAGCTCCGCATCGATTCCATTCAGGCATAGCCGAGCAGAGAGCACCCAGGAGCAACCATGGCGCACAAGAAAGGGCAAGGCACCTCCCGGAACGGACGCGACTCCCAGTCAAAGCGACTCGGAGTGAAGCGGTTCGCGGGACAACTCGTTACCGCCGGGAGCATCCTAGTGCGCCAGCGCGGAACGAAGTTCCATCCGGGGCTCAATGTCGGTCGCGGCAAGGACGATACGCTGTTCGCAAAGGTGGACGGCATTGTCGAGTTCCGGGATCGCGGCCGCAAGGGACGCATGATCAGCGTCACCGCGGCGACTGCCTGACGGCCGGGCTTGGGCCGTCCGGCGGAGCCGGCCCCGCCGGACGAGCGCCGCTGCGAATAAGGTTCCGCACGCCCAAGGCGGCAATCCCGGCCAGCCACGTCAAGGTCGGCACGTACTCCATCCGCAGCAGGCTGGAATCGTATTCCCAGATTCCGTTCGCCTCGTACCCCGGGACGACGTGGTATGCAAGCGAAACCAGTACGGTCCAGAGCAGCAGCGGGGCGACGGCGTGCACTGCGAGCAGCGGGAGCATCCAAGTCAGGTACCAAGGCAGGCAGTTCGCCGACACCAGAAGCAGTACGGAGATGGCGGTGAGTTCCCCGGCGAGAGGGCGCATGGGCAGGAAGCGCGCCAAGGCGACCGCCGCGAGCAACACCCACTTGGAGATGTCCGATGCAGTTCCCATGTCGCCGCCCGCCACCCGTAGGAACAGCGCGAACAGGCTGTCGTTGTTCCGCCATCCTTCGGTGAACCCTGTCAGCACATGCTCGACAGCGGCCAAGCTGTCCCAGTACGGCAGCCAAAGGCAGGCGCCAACGGCAACGAAGGCGACACCCCCCGTCCATTGCACGCTCCACCGCCCTTCCCGCCGGGTCAGCACTAGGAACGGCAGCAAGACTACGGGCCAGAACTTGCACATGGTGGCCACTGCCAGAGAAGCGAGTGCCCGGCGCGACTTCTGCCTTTGGGCCAGTGCCAATGCGGCGACTACGAAGACCAATGCGACTGAGTCGTTGTGCCCCTCGATCCAGAACTCCGTGACCGGAAGCGGCGACCATAGGTAGACGAGCACCCATGTCAGCGGCCGTCCGAGGGCTGCGAGAAGGGACATCAACGCCAGGCCGACGAGCAGGTCGGCGATCGCGAATGGAAGCTTGAAGAGCCAAACCTGAGTCCACGGATCGGCTGTCGCATGGCTGGCTATCCGGTAGTGCCAGCGGTTGATCAGCTCCACGACAGGCCCGTACGCGGACGGCTTGTCCTTGCCCGTGACCCGAGACCAGGTCTCGTCGCGCAGCCCGGCCCACTCGGGGTCCTGGGGCAGGTCGAGGTATGGGTCCCCGCCTGCTTCCTGGAGCATTCCAAGCCAGCGGTACCGGGCGGTATCTTCCGAGAGACTGGGAGCCAGGGGAAGGACAGTCAGCCGCAACACCAAGGCAGCCGCCCAGACCCAAGGGACGACTCGACGGCATGACGACAGGCTGGGATTGCCCAGGACCAGCCAGCAGGCCACCACGTAGGGAATGGAGGTCAGTAGATAATAGGCGATGTACTCAGGGACGTGGCTGGCGGGCCGTCCAAGCCCCATGATCATTAGGAGGCCCGTCTCGATGAGCAAGGCGCAGGCCCCTAGGGCAACCAAGGACTTGCCGGCGTCCCACCCCACGCGAATCCTGTTCGCGGGACATTGAGCGCGCAGACCCAAGATTTGCACCAAGGTTATCGCAGATGGACCTGATCGACCTCGTCCTGCTGGGCACCTACTTCGGGCTGATGGGGGTACTCAGCCTCTTCGGGCTGCATCGCTACACGCTCGTCTACCTGTACTACCGGCACAGGCGCAATGAGCTGCGACCCCCGCAGAAGCAGTTCAGTTCCCTGCCCCGCGTGACGATCCAGCTGCCAATCTACAACGAGCGATTCGTGGTGGAGGACCTTCTGGACTCGATCTGCGCTTTGCGCTACCCGCGGCAACTGCTGCAGATTCAAGTCCTGGACGACTCCGACGACGAGACCAAGCCGATCCTCGAGCGAGCCGTGGCACGCAAGCGGGCCGCCGGGGAGCCTGTGGAGTACATCCACCGGGCGACCCGGCAGGGATACAAGGCCGGGGCGCTACAGTACGGGCTGCGACGTGCAACCGGCGAGCTGATTGCGGTGTTCGACGCCGACTTCGCGCCCCGTCCAGACTTTCTCGAGCAGGTTGTGCACTACTTCACGGACCAGTCGGTCGGGATGGTGCAGGCCCGCTGGACCTACCGGAACCGGAATGCATCGATTCTGACGAGACTGCAAGCGATGCTGCTCGACGGGCACTTCGTCTTCGAACACGGATCCCGGGCGCGCTCGGGGCGGTTCTTCAACTTCAACGGCACTGCCGGAGTGCTACGGAAGGCCGCGATCGACGACGCGGGGGGATGGCAGCAGGACACCCTGACCGAGGACACCGACCTGAGCTACCGGGCGCAGCTCAAGGGGTGGAAGTTCTTGTACGCCCCGCAGATCGAGTCACCGTCCGAACTCCCGGCCGACATGGCATCCTTCCAAGTCCAGCAGTACCGCTGGGCCAAGGGACTGATACAGACCGGAATCAAGCTCCTCCCGCGGATCCTTCGCGCGAAACTTCCGTTCGCGGTCAAGGCCGAGGCCGTCTTCCACCTGACCGGGAATGTCGCCTACCCGTTGATGCTGCTGATGGCGTTGCTGGTCCTCCCGGCCATCCTCTCGCGGTACTCCCACCTTGACGGCCGCCTGCTCTGGCTCGACCTGCCCGCATTCCTGATGACATTCTGCTCCCTGGCAAGCTTCTACGCCCTGGCACAGCGGGAACTCGGTCGCGGCGGCATCCACCGGCACCTGCACTTGGTGCCCTTGCTCGTAGCGGCGGGCATAGGCTTGGCTCTGAACAATTCGAGGGCAGCGGCGAGCGCGATCCTAGGATTCCGATCGCCATTCGAACGTACTGCCAAGTACAGTGCCGAACCGGGAGCCGCGCGGCGAGCCCAGCAGGTCTACGGCAGGCGCGGGGGCTGGAGGGTCGCCCTGAATCTGCTGGCGGCGAGCTACTTTGCGATCTGCCTGGCAATCACCCTCCATATTGGCCACTGGATGGGCCTGCCCGTGGTCTTGCTGTTCCTAGGCGGTTTCGCCTACGCGGCAACGGCGATGCTGACGCACTCGAAGTCGGTCCGTTTGCTCGCTGCCCCAGACAACCCTGCACCGTAGTCGGGTCCTGCCAATGCCAGCCGGATCTCGCGAGGTGCCGGTGGCCGACGCGTAGACCCGGAGGGCAGCTGGACCGCCACTGCGGCCCGGACGCGGCGCCAGGGAACGACGTCAATTGCCAGACGATACATATGTTCTTTTTCCAAGTTTCTATGGATTTCCTAATTTATTCGCTATATACTTGTTTATCGTGAGAATGTAAAAGTGTAGGCGTGCTTGACATTGGTCTTGTGGGGTGAAAGGAGACTATCATGGCAAATGCAACCCAAAAATCTGAGGCTGGTCAGGGACGATTGATCGGAGTACTCGTGAAGCGAGGCTTTGAACGGTCGGAGGCGTATAATCTTGCCGAGGACATCAGGACGATGGCTCGGGCCGATCGACGCATGGATGCTGAAGAGTTAGAAGGCCGGCTCGGGGCCCGATTCGACGCCATGGGACACGACATCAAGGCCCTCGGCGACCGAGTCGAATCGCTCCGGATGACCGTCGCGGCACAGGGCGAGCACTTCAGTCGGGAATTGCAAGGCATGCGCGACGTGCAAGCGACCCAGGCGCAGGACTTGCGCGAGATGCTGCGCCAGGAATCGCAATCGCGGCAATCGGAGGCCCAGGCTCTACGCGACCTGCTGGCGAAGGAATCGGAGGCGCGCAGGGCGGAGACCAAGAGCTTCCGGGAAGTGCTGCGCAGCGAGACGCAGGCTCTCCGGGAGACGCTGAGCGTCGAGACGAAGGCTCTCCGGGAGACGCTGGCCAAGGAATCGGAGCCGGTCAGGGCCGAGACCAAGAGCTTCCGAGAAGTGCTGCGTGGGGAGATGCAGGACCTCCGGGAGACGCTAAGTGTCGAGATGCAGGCTCTCCGCGACCTGGTGACCAAGGAATCGGAGGCGGAGCGGACCGGGATGGACAACCTGCGTCGCGTAGTCGAGACAGGATACTCGAAGCACTCGGAAGAAATGCGGCAGATGAGTACAAGGATCGATGGGATCATTTCCATGCATCGGAGCCTCATGCGGATGGTCTGGACGATGATCAGCGGGGTCGTGGCGGGTTTGCTGGTACTGTCGAGCGAAACGGTTCGGAAGTTCTTCGAATGACTGTGCGGCGGGGCACCGGCCGCGAGGACGGCAGGTGTCTCGCCACCTCATCTGCAGGCGTCCTTGAGGACTGCGGTTCACGAGGACGCATGACTGGTGCACGCGCACGCTGACGGCGAACGCGAGTCACGGTCCGGCAGGAGCGAATTGCAACTTGCCGCCGGGGTATCGACACGGCCCTTGCAGCGACCCACTCGGGACGAACAATGCGGGCTGGGAGGAGCAGTCCCAGCCCGCTTGACAAGGGCAATCCCGCCGATGGTTCACAATGGCAGGAATCGTGATGCCCAAGTTCCGGATCTTCTACCTCGCGCGCGAGCGAAGCGAAGCCTTCCGGGGCAAGACCGGCGAGAAGCCTCCTTACGCGATCCGCCGCTCTCACTACGAGGAGGGACCTGAGGTCTGCGCCGCGGATCCGTACGCGCTTTGGAAGTCACTTCGCGAAAGCAACGAACCAGGGGCCGACGACGTGCGCAAGTCTGTCGACGTCGGAGATGTGCTGGAATCGGAGAGTGGCTTGCTGCTGTGCAACTACTGGGGGTTCGAGCCTGCGGAGTGGCGGGACGGCCCGATGAACGTGGCCGGCGAGGCCGATGGCCCGCCGGCATCCGAGACCTCAGAACTCCCCTAGCTGCCTGCAGGCGGAGGCTAGCCGCCCGGGGTGCCAGGATAGCCGCATCGCAAGCACAGGTCCCATGAGCAACGTCCAAGTCTGCGTCGAGCGCTACAAGGCCCAAGAGGAGCAGCAGGTCCGCCTGAAGCGCCTGCACTCGATGATTGGAACCAGCCGGCTGGCCGGCGCGGCATTCGGACTCGCCCTCGTGTGGCTGGCCGAGGCCTACTGGCCGACTCTGACTTGGCCCACGCTAGCTGTGCTTGGGGCTGCCTTCGTCTGTTCCTCGGTTGCGCTGTCCAGGCTTGAATCGCGGATCGAGTACGCTGGCCTGGCGAAACTCCACTACGGAAGGCTCGTGCACGGCACGATTCGCACCGAGCAGACTGACGGGGGTCCGGAACAGCTTGCAAAGGGATTGAGTATCGGAGACGACCACCCCTTCGCGCTGGATGTGGACCTTCTCGAGCCGGGCGGTCTGCTCGACAAGATTAGTCTCGGCTCGACGATCGGAGGCGTGCGCCGATTGGCAGAACTGCTGACAACGCCTGCCGGCATGCGCACGATCGACGGACGCCAGGCAGCAGTTCGCGAACTGGCGCCGATGCTGGACCTACGAGAGCGCTTCCATGTCGAGGGAGCCCGGAATGGGCGCCTCATCCGAACCGATTCAATTCTCGAGTGGGCTGCCAAGGAGGTTCAGACGATCCCTGCGTGGATCCGCCCAACAGCCGCCACCCTAAGCCTCGCCGTTCTTGCAAGCATCGTTGCACTGGCGTTCAGCGCCTCCTCGGTGACGCTCGCGATTGTGGCTGCTACCGTCGCGGGGTGCCTATGGTTCCGGCGGCGAGCCAGCACCCTTCTCGACATCCCCGGAATCGAGGCGGAGGCGTTCCATGAGGACTTCTCCCGGCTGCTCGTCCTCGTCCGGATCCTCGAGGCCCAGACTTTCGAAGCGGCTCGGATGCAGGAGATTACTGAGCCGCTTCGAGCGGGAGGGCGCAGTGCCAGCAAGGCACTGGAGGAGTTCCGCCGCGTTCTCACTCTGCACGAGGCCCGCCGGAACCAGATCGTCGCGATCCTCGGCCCGGCGGTCCTGTACGGGACACACGTTTCCCTGATGGTGGAAGACTGGAGGGCCAAGCACGCCGCCAGCCTGCCCGGCTGGCTCGGGGCTGTCGCGGAATTCGAGGCGTTCTCTTCGCTCGGCGGATTCGCCTTTGTCCACGAGGACTACGCCTTCCCCGAACTATCTGACGAAGGCCCGATGCTGCACGCCCGGGAGCTCGGTCACCCCCTTCTCGGCCCGTCGGCAGTTGGGAATGACATCACGCTGGACCGTCGGCAACCCATCCTAGTCATCAGCGGCGCGAACATGGCCGGAAAGAGCACGCTGCTGCGGACGATTGGCGTAAGTGTCTCGCTCGCATACGCGGGAGCGCCCGTGCAAGCCGCGTCCATGGCCATGTCCGACCTCGTACTGGTCACCTCGATTCGCGTGGCGGATTCACTGCAACGCGGGGAGTCGCGCTTCGCGGCTGAACTGCAACGGATCCGGCTCATGCTGGACAGCGTGAGGCGCGGCCGGCCGACGCTCGTTCTGATCGACGAGCTGTTTGCAGGCACGAATTCGTATGACCGCCACGCCGGAGCAGCCGCACTGGGCGAGCATCTGCTCGAGTTCGAATCGGCGCTTGCGATCCTCTCGACGCACGACAGGAATGTCACGAGGTGGGCCGAGCAGCGTTCCGAGCGGGTCGCGAACATGCACTTCCGCGATGTCTTCGGAGACGGAGAAATGAAATTCGATTACAAGCTCCACGATGGCCCGGCAACGCAAGGCAACGCGGTCGAGCTGATGAGGATGGCCGGCATCCCCGTCCAGGACGGCCTCCAGACGCTCCCGCAATAGCTCCCCGCGCTGCCGGCCACGGATCAGACAGGTTGTAGGATCTCGGGGCGGTCGTTTCGCACGTTGTTGACTTCCGTTCCGACGCGCCGGGCTTCGAAAGGGCCGTCGAGCGGTTCCCGAACAAGGTCGAGGAGCCCCGGATGCGGCGGACCGGGCCGGATCCACTCGTCATAGGAGTCCCGGGGAATGATTGCCGGCTGCCTGTGATGGATCTCATGAAGCGACTTGCTAGCGGGACAGGTCAGGATCGTGAACGACCGGACCGGACCGGAACCCTTGTCCCAGACCTCCCATAACCCGGCGAAGGAGAATGGCTCGCGGCCAAGAGAAATCCACCACGGGTGCTTCGTGTCGCCGACCCTCTGCCATTCGAACCAGCCGTTCGCCGGAACGAGACAGCGACGATGCCGATATGCGCTTCGGAAGGACGGCTTGGAATCGACCGTCTCGGATCGCGCGTTGATGAGCCGCGCTCCGATCTTGATGTCCCGGGCCCATGCCGGTATCAGGCCCCAGCGGTGTCTTGCAACCTCCCGCAGGCCGGAAGAACTCGACCGGCACAGGGCGAATTCCTGTGTCGGCGCGCCGTTCCAGCGCCTTGTCAGGGCCGGCATGTCGAGCGCGTTGATGTCATACAGGCTCTCCAGGTCGTCTTCGTCGATGTCTTGCGTGAATCGTCCGCACATGTGCTCGCCTCAGACCGCGGAAGCGGCGGCGCTCGGACCATCCTAGCCGAGCCCGTCGGTCTCGGCACCGGAACTCGGCCGGCCCGCCGCCCATGCCAGGACCATTGGCAATCGAATGAGGCCGGCGGACGGGGATTAGCACCGTTTCGAAGCGCACGGCGGACTCCGTCGAGCAATCCCATACCATGAAGACAGTGGGTCGCGACGATCGAATCGAGCAGTCGTTCAGCGACCCGCCGCTCGAAATGCGGGGTCGCCCGGCGGAGAGGAACACTCGCGAGGCTCCGTGCGTCTAACGCAGTCAGCGCTCCTCCACTTGCGGGCGGCAGGCCGGCAGGCCACGGTTAACGGTCCGCTCCCTCGCGGCGTTTACGTGGCAGTAGGCGGCTCGCACACCTTCCCCGGACTCGCCCCCCTCCCAGCCGATGAGTAATCGAAGCAAGGCCTACGCCCTCCTAGCGGCGGGAATCGTCCTGGGTGGCGGCGCCTACTTTGCTCAGGGCCACCTATCACCAAGCGACTCCGATGGCGAATCCGTCGCCGAAGGCTCCAATGGCGAACCGGCTGGCGCAATACCGGTCGCTGTCGAGGAAGCGATGCGGGGAACCATCTCGCAAACAATGACTTCCACCGCCAACCTTAGGGCACGGCGGGAGGTCGAAGTTGCCACGCGCGCAGTGGGAATCGTCACGGAAGTACGAGTCGAGGAAGGCGACTTCGTCGAGGCGGGCCAAGTCTTGTGCGCGCTGGACGATCGCGAGTTGCGCATCGACCTGCAACTGGCCGAGCAACGGCTTGCGCAGACTCGGATCCAGTTGGAAGCGGCAGGCATCCGCAAGGAACAGACCGTCGTCAAGCTGGCCAACAAGCGCGCCGAGCTCGAAAGGAACGAGGACGCCCTTGCCGAAGGGCTGCTGGCGGAATCCGAGGTTGCCGTCGAGCGCCACGAGATCGAAGATCTCGAGCACGAGGTGCGGGTGGTCGAATCGACGGTTCGCGAGAGCCGTCACCGGATCGACGAACTGGAATCCGAAATCGAGAAGGTCAAGCTGCTCATCTCGCAGACTTCGATCGCGGCTCCGTTCGCCGGACGCATCACGGAGCGCACCGTGGAGCTGGGCCAGTCGGTGCGGGTGGGGGACAAGCTCTACAAACTAGGATCCTTCACGCCACTGTATGCGGATGTATTCCTGCCTGAGCGGGATTCTCGCGCGGTCAGGGCCAGGCAGCCGGTGAGGATCCGGCTCGGACTGGGCGACTCGGCTGAAGCAATGGGCCAAGTCGAGCGGGTGAGCCCCGTCGTGGACGAGCAGACCGGGACCGTGAAGGTGACAACCCGATTCGATGCTCCGGGATCCGGGTTCCGCCCCGGCTCGTTCGTCCGTGTGGAGATCGAGACGGACACGCGCGAGGACGCCGTCCTGATTCCGAAGCAGGCGGTCGTGGAAGAGGACGGCCGGACGTACGCAGTGATCGTTGACGAGGACGGAATCGCGCGCCGGAGCGTAGTCGACCTGGGCTATCAGAACGAGACTGCCGTTCAAGTGCTTGTCGGACTCCAGGCCGGGGATGCCGTAGTCGTAGCGGGACAGGGCAAGCTGAAGGACGGGGACCTGACCCGAGTCGTCGCGAACTAGGCACCAGCCAGGGCGGGCGGATCGCACTCAGGGGCAATCAAGAACGAGGCCGTGAAACTCAGCAGACTAGCCATCCGCCGCCCCGTGACGGTGTTCATGGCAGTGACTGCGGTCGTGCTGTTCGGTTGGGTCTCCCTTGACCGGCTGGCGCTCAATCTCCTGCCGGAGATCTCGTACCCGTCCCTCACCGTCCAGGCCGACTTCGAGGACGCGGCCCCTGAGGAGATCGAGTCGCTGCTGACGCGCCCGGTCGAGGAGGCGGTTGGCGTCGTGCCGGGATTGAACCGCATCAGCTCGGTCTCGCGGCCCGGCCAGTCCGAGGTGATCCTGGAGTTCAACTGGAACACCGACATGGACTTCGCGGCGATCGAGGTGCGGGAGAAGCTCGACCTGATCGAGTTTCCCCGTGACGCCAAGCGGCCCGTCATCCTCCGCTTCGACCCCGCGAACGAACCCATCCTCCGCCTCCAGATGCACGGAGGGCTGACGCTGCAGAGGCTGCGCGATATCGCGGAGCGTGACTTCAAGAAGAGGCTGGAATCCGTCGAGGGGGTCGCGGCGGTGAAGGTCGTGGGCGGCCGAGAGGAGCAGATTCGCATCGAGCTCGACGAGCGGCGCATCGCCGAACTCGGCATTCCCATCACGCAGGTCACCGAGACTCTTAGGCAAGAGAACCTCAACCAGGCAAGCGGGAGCCTCTACGACCTGGACCTGAACTACATGGTCCGAATGGTCAATGAATTCCGGTCGGTCGACGAGGTGCGCGACATTGTCGTCTCCGACGAGGGCGGCAAGAAAGTCGTGCTCCGGGATATCGCGCGGATCTGGCGCGGCTCCAAGGAACGCGAAATCATAGCCCGCTATGACGGAGAGGAGAGCGTCGCCCTTGCCGTCTACAAGGAGGGAGACGCCAACACGGTGACAGTGTCCAGGTCTGTCCAGGGACGGCTGGAAACCATGAAGGGCGAGCCAACCTACCCTGCCGGCGTCGAGCTGGACGTGGTGTTCGACCAAGCACGCTTCATCACCGACAGCGTGAACAACGTGCTATGGGCGGCCGTAGCGGGCGGGCTGCTGGCCACTGTCGTGTTGTTCGTATTCCTTCGCGACGGACGCAGCACGGCAATCATCGCGGCGTCCATCCCGATTTCCGTCATGGCAACGTTCGCCGCGATGTACCAGTCCGGGATCACCCTCAACATCATGTCCCTGGGAGGCGTGGCATTGGGCGTGGGGATGCTGGTGGACAATTCGATCGTGGTGCTGGAAGCGGTGCACCGGCACCGCAAGCCGGGTATCGGCCTGGCCGAGGCGGTCTACGCCGGCGCGTCGGAGGTCTCGATGCCCGTCACGGCTTCCACGCTGACAACAGTCGCAGTATTCCTGCCGCTTGTCTTCGTGGAGGGAATCGCCGGGCAGCTGTTCCGAGACCAAGCACTGACGATCACCTTCTCGCTGCTAGCCTCGCTGGCCGTGGCGCTGACTGTGATTCCGATGCTGCTTGCCATCCAGCTCAAGCGCGACGACCTCCTCCCCGACACCGAAGCCGGGGAGTCGGAGGAAGGGAGCCGGGGCGGGCTGCTGCGGCTCGGCGCGGGCTTCCTGAGGTTCGCGACTTACGATGCCCCGCGGATCATCATTTCCGACTTCCGGAGGCTTGTGCTTGTATTCTCGCGAGTTTTCGGTCGGGCGACCGGTCCCCTGCTGAACCGCTTCGACCTGGCATTCGAGCGCCTGACGGCGCGCTACTCAGCCGTTCTGGATCTGGCGTTGCGCCACAAGGGCACGGTCTTCGCATCGATCCTCGGCACGGTGGCGCTGGCACTGGCGGCAACGCTGTTCCTCGGAGCCGAGCTCATCCCTCCGCTCACGCAGGGAGAGTTCTCCTTCCGGGTCACGCTGCCGCAGGGGAGGGCCCTGGAGGCAACGGACGCGGCGATGCGTCGTATCGAGTCGCACGCGCAGTCGGTCCGCGGTGTCGGAACGGTGTTCTCCAGCATCGGGGGCAGTCAGGAGAACCAGTTCGCCAGCGGCGATCTGGAAGAGAATGTCGGAACGCTGCATGTGGTTATGGAGGACCGCAACGACAGGGCGGCGGAGGGCAGCGCGATCCGGCAGATCAGGGAAGCAATTGCAGAGTTGCCGGAGGCGGAGCAGCAGTTCGAGCGACCGACCCTCTTCAGCTTCAAGACGCCGATCGAGGTCGAGATTTTCGCCTACGATCTGGATGCCCAGCGCAGGGCCTCGGACCTCGTCACCGCGCGCATGGCCCGGATCGAGGGCTTGAGCGACATCGAGAGCACGACCCGCCTCGGCAGCCCGGAGATCCAAGTCCGCTTTGACCGCCGACGCCTGAGCCGCCTGGGTCTGGAGGAAGAGCAGGTGGCGAGAATCCTGCGCAATAAGATCCGGGGGGACGTGGCCTCGAGGTACCGCGAGGACGAACGCCAGATCGACATTCTCGTGCGCGTGGACGAGCCCGATCGCAACGCGGTCGAAGACATCCGGAGCATGGTGATCAATAGTGCGCCCAGGCGCGCCGGGATGGTTGAGCCCCAGCAGCCCGACAACGCCACGGGAGACGCAGCAGGGACGCAGGACAACGGGAGCGCAGCCGACCAGCCGGGCGCCAGGGCAGCGGCGGCTACGAGCCGCAGCTTCGTACCTGTCCGGCTCGGGCAAGTCGCCGCCGTGGAGGTGCGTCAAGGACCCGCGGAAATCCGTCGGATCCGCTCGCAGCGCGCGGCAGTCGTGCGGGCGAACCTCAGCGGAAGAGACCTGCGGAGCGCATCGGCCGAGATCCGGGATGCACTGGACGAGCTGAGCGGGGAACTGCCAGTCGGGGCGACCGCGGCGATCGGCGGGCAGAACGAGGAACTGGAGGTCTCCTACCGGAGTCTGGGCTTCGCAATGGGGCTTGCCATCTTCCTGGTCTACCTGGTGATGGCCTCGCAGTTTGAGTCGCTGCTGCATCCGTTCGTGATCCTCCTGACCGTGCCACTGGGCCTGGTCGGAGTGGTGTTCGCGCTAGCCCTCACCGGGACCGACCTCAGTGTCGTGGTCCTTCTGGGAGCGATCGTGCTGGCTGGCATCGCTGTCAACAACGCGATAGTCCTGGTGGACTACACGAACCGCCTCCGACTGCAGGGCCTTTCCAGGCGGGACGCGCTGGTCCGGGCATGCAGGATCCGCCTGCGCCCGATCCTGATGACATCGCTGACAACCCTGCTCGGCCTGGCCCCGATGGCATTCGGCTGGGGCGAAGGGGACGAAGTCCGCGCACCGATGGCGATCGCCGTCATCGGCGGCCTGCTCTGCACCACGCCGCTTACGCTGGTAGTGATACCGGTGGTCTACGAAGCACTCGACCGCAAGCGGGTCGCGCCGGATCCGGCTCCAAGGCCGGGAAGCCGTCCCGATGCCTACCCGGAGGGACATCTTGGAACCGCCGCACACCACTGACATGGACACCGCCCGCGACAAAGCAGGCCAAGGGCTCTCCGGGGCCGGCGAACGGATCGTTGGCCTGGCGATCCGCCATCCCGTCACCGTCTGCATGCTCTTCGTGTCGATCGTGGCGATGGGCCTTATCGCCGTGCAGCGGATTCCGCTGATGCTCGTGCCGCAGCTCGACGCGCCGGTCATGTTCGTGCGGGCGCACTATCACAACGCGACACCCGGACAGGTCCTCGAGTCCATCACCAAGCCGATCGAGGAGGTTCTCGCGACTGTCCCGGGGGTACAGCGCATGAGTTCCAGGTCGGCCAGCGACGGAATGTCGATCCAGATCTGGTGCGGGCTGGGCGCCGAGACTTCGATGATCCGCGCGGAGATGCGGGAGAAGATCGAGCAGATCCGCGACACCCTGCCGGAGGACCTGCGCCAGATCGAGATCATGAACTTCTCGACTGACGACATCCCGATTCTCGAGGGAACACTCACTGCCGACCGGAACCTTAGCAAGGAGTTCGACTTCCTTGACGCCCGCGTCAAGAAGCCCCTAGAACGCATTCCCGGCATCGGGAACGTGGAACTCTGGGGGGCGGACCGAAAGCAGGTGGACATCTACCTGCGCATCGACGACATCAAGCGCCACGGCGTCGACGTAGGGCAGATCTTCCGGTCGCTGGACGGATCGAACGCGAACCTCTCCCTCGGACGGGTCTCAGACGGGGGGCGGCGCTATTCCGCAGTGGTCAAGGGCACAGTCGAATCCGTCGAGGACATCGCGCAGTTTCCGATCGGACGGCAGAACCTCGTCCTCAGCGATGTCGCCGACGTCGTGCTTGACCAGCGGCCCCGGAACCAAGGGCGGCACCAGAACGGCACGTACGCCGTCGGCCTGGCAATCCAGAAGACATCGGACGCCAACACGGTCGAGGCGGTTGACCAGGTGGAGAGCGCGTTCGCGGCCTGGAGCGACGATCCTGCGATGTCAGGCCTGGCAGTCCGCTGGTGGCACAACTCGGGAGATGAGATCCGGAAGGTTCTCCGGGAACTTCTCAAGGCCGGCTCCATCGGCGCGGTCCTTGCGATTGTTGTCCTGTTTGCGTTCCTGCGCCGGCTCGACGCCAGCATGGCAACCGGTCTCGCGATCCCGCTGTCGGTGCTGACAGCCATCGGCTTCCTGTACTTCAACGGCAACACGCTGAACACGATGTCGATGATCGGCCTGATGCTGGCCGCCGGGATGCTTGTGGACAACGCGGTTGTGGTCCTCGAGTCGATTTACCAGAAGCTCGAGCTGGGCCAATCCCCGGTACAGGCAGCCCGGCGGGGAGCGGGCGAGGTCACGATTGCGGTCATCGCGGCGACATCGACGACGATGATCATCTTCGTTCCACTGGTCTTTGACTCGGACTCTCAGATCTCGCTGCTGCTCGGCCACGTTGGAATCTCGATCATCTTTGCCCTGCTCTGCTCCCTGTTCATTTCCCTGACCCTGATTCCTCTAGTTGCGACGAAGATCCTGAAGGGCGACGCCCACGGCCAGACGAACTTCGATCGCAGGCTCTGGAGGTGGATCTCCGCACCCGTCCGCATGGGGCTGGCGAAGATTGGCCGAGGGGCAGTGACGGGCAGTGGCTTCGTCGCGGGCTACCTCCGGATGGTGAGCTGGCACCTTGACCGGCGCTACGCTACGGGCCTGGTAGTCGTCCCGGCTCTGCTGTGGCTGGCGGGATGGGCCCTGGTGAATGTCGTACCGGACAACTCGCCGACGGCCAGCACGGTGTCGTCGATCCGGATCTCGTACGAGTTCTCCGAGAACTACCACTACGCCAAGATCGAGAACGACTATGTCAACGCGGTCGAGGGCTTCCTGCATTCCGGTATGGAGCGGTTCAGGCTGAAGGCGACTTCCAGCGCCTACGGCAACAACTGGGCCTGGACCCGCGCCTTCCTGGACACGGACAGTGTCGGCCCCGAGGACGTGGCGTCGATTCGGGAGGCGATCGGCAAGGAGCTTCCCGTGATCCCCGGAGCGCGGATCGACCTCGGCCGGGAGGAGGGAAACGACCGCGAATGGATCAACGCCAACATTTACGGCGACTCCCCGGCCAAGCTGGTGGAGCTCACGAGGCAGGCCCGGGAAGCCTTGCTCGCCACCGATGGAGTGTCCGAGGTTCACGCCAACCTCACGGGGGCGGCTGACGAAGTGCAGGTGCGCCTCCGGCGCGACCTCGCTCGCAAGTTCAACGTCTCGCCGCGCACGGTGTCCCAGATCCTCTCCGTCACAGTGCGGTCCCAGCGGATGCGAAGCTACCGGACGGCTGAAGGCGAGGTCGAAATCTGGGTCGGACTTGACCCCGCCGACATGCAGAGCGTCGAAGACCTGAAGTCGGTAGTGGTGGGAGGGCAGCCGGACGGACAGCAGGTGCTGCTGGGACACGTCGCCGACCTGAGCATCGAGAAAGTGCCGGGGCAGGTGAACCGCGAGAACCGGAGAACCTACAGCGAGATCGCCATCGTGTACAAGGGGGACCGTCTGGAGGACGGTCGCGCGGCGGTCAAGTCGGTCCTCGACGATCTCCCGTACGAGCCGGGATACGGCTGGACGTACGGATTCTGGACACAGCAGCAGAACGAGGATGTCAAGGCGTTCGTCTTCAACATGATGCTGGCACTGGTGCTGGTGTACTTCGTGATGGCGGCACTGTTCGAGTCCGTGCTGCACCCATTCGCAATCATGCTGTCTCTTCCCTTCTCGCTGGTGGGCATCGTGCTGTTCCTGCTATTGACGGGCACGCCGTTCAACGCGATGGCACAGGTCGGGATGATCATCCTGATCGGGATCGTCGTGAACAACGGCATTGTGCTGCTCAATCACGTCAACACCTTGCGCCGCGAGGGGCTCGCAAGGAGGGAGGCAATCCTGCGCGGCTGCAGGGAGCGCTTCCGGCCGATTTGCATGACCGCTGCCACGACGGTCGTGGGGCTGGTCCCGCTGGGCTGGGGCGACGCCAACGTGATGGGCATGAACTATTTCCCGCTCGCCCGCACGGTAATCGGAGGGCTGCTGGCCTCGACCGTCCTGACGCTCGTGGTGCTTCCGACGTACTACGTCATCCTGGACGACTTCGGACGTTGGCTGCGGAGGCTCTGGGTCACCTCCGATCCGGCAGCGGCCATGCAATCCGCGACCGGCGACTGACCGCCCTTCCCGCAGGTCCGGCAGCGATCGAGCCCCGCAGGTGCGTCGACTCGAGGAGGCTGTCTCGTCGGGAAGCGCCGGCCGAGCAACCGCACGGCCCGCTCGCCTACATGCCGAGTTCCGACCGGAGCCTGGCCTCGAACTCGGGATCCAAGGCGGGAGGCTCTATGTCGACGCCCGAAGCCATTCGACTGACGACCGTCTCGATCACGGCTAGCCGCGAGTACTTCTTGTCGTTGGACGGGATGAGCCTCCAAGGGCTGGCCACCGTCGACGTCTTCCTGAACATGTCGTCGACCGCTACGCTGTACTCATCCCACCTCCTGCGGTTGCGGAGGTCCTCCTCGGACAGCTTCCAGCGCTTGAGTGGATCCCGCAGGCGCGCTTGGAACCGCTTCAACTGCTCTTCCTTCGAAATGTGGAGATATACCTTGACGAGGCAGATGCCATCGTCGAGGAGCATCCTCTCGAATTCATTGATCTCATCGTAGGCGCGACGCCATTCGACCTCCGACGCGAACCCCTCGATCCTCTCCACGAGCACCCGGCCGTACCAGGAACGATCGAAAATGACGATCTGGCCTGGCCTCGGAAGGCGCTTCCAGAATCTGTAGAGATAATGCTGGCCCCTCTCGTCGTCGTTCGGGGCCGCGATAGGCCAGACCTTCAAGCCGCGCGGATCCAGCGGCCACGTCATCCGGCGGATAGCCCCGCCCTTGCCCGCAGCATCGCCTCCCTCGAAGACCACAACGGCTCGGCGGCCTTGCGTGATGTAGGAAAGCGCAACCTCCTTGAGGCTGAGCTGCAGCTCGCCAAGGCGGACTTGGTACACGCCCGAGGAGACCCGCTTGTCCATGTCCAGCCGGTACAGGGCCGGCGGCTCCCTCTGCAGCGTGATCTGGTCGCGCTCGATGGCGAGCGGTACGGGGGAAACCAAGTCGTCCTGCATGAATCCGAAGGCTGTGCAGCAACCCATCGCCTCCCGCCGGTCGCGGCTGCCTCGGCTATCCCGCGGACGGGCCCGAGGGGGAGATTCGAACTGTCAGACCATTCAACTCGATCCGGGCGGGGGCACGCAACCCGCCCGCGCCGGCCCGGCAATGCGCCGCCGCTGGCCATGGCAACAAGACTCTGGCCCGCAGGGAATCCGGTGATTTCCAGAACTCGGAAATGCGTTCGTCGCGCCACTATCCGTCGGGCCGAAGACAGCAAGGCACTCCGGGGGGCCTTCCCGCGGGCAGGAAGCTCAGGGACTCGGATATGCTGTCAGCGATGGCCGGAACACTACTCCGCTTCGGGCGACAAGACACCAGATCAGACGTGGCCAGCGGAGGTTTCCACAGGTCATCGGGGCATGTCGCGGCACTGCTGACGCTCGCTTCCAGCCTGCTGCTGCCCGCTAGAACCGCCGCCCAGGCCGAATTCTTCCCGCCCGATCCCGTGGCGTCGATGGAAGAACTCCCCAACATCGTGCTCGTCACGGGGGACCATCTGCGCTGGGACCACGTAGCCGCCAACGGCAACGAGGCGATCATCACGCCCAACATGGACCACCTTGTCCGCAATGGGGTGACGTTCCGGTCCCACTTCACCGTGGGTGTCGCCTGCGCCCCGAACCGTGCATCGCTGATGACGGGCCGGTACCCGAACGCCCATGGCGTGATCAGCAACGGCATCAAGATGCCGTCGGACGAACGGACGCTGACGCACGTTCTGCGCGACGCGGGGTACTACACCGGAAAGATGGGCAAGCTCCACTTCTGGCCGCACAAGGACCGAAACCACCGCGAGCCGCATCCTCCCTACGGGTTCCATCAGATGAGGATTTCCGACGAGCCCGGGCCGTATGACGACGCATACGGCCGGTGGCTCTGGGCCCAGGGAAAGGAGGTTCGCGAGCAGGCCCGGGTCAACATGCCCGGCGACCGACCGCGGTTCGAGTACTACGTCTTCGAGGGGGAGGATCGCACGACGCATGCGTCGTGGGTAGCCACCGAGACCATCACTTTCATCGAGGACACTCTGGCGCGGCATCCCGGCCGACCGTTCTTCGTCCACGCCGGGTTCTATGCGCCGCACCCGCCCCTGAACCCGCCGGCGTCCTCCTTGGAACAATACCGGGGCCGGCCCCTTCCGCCGAGGCGGTTCGCCGCGGACGAAGCGGAGCACCTGCCAAGACGGCTCGCCGCCACAATGACGGCATTCCTGCGCACGCCGGAGGAAACGTGGGACGCCTACCGCCGACACTTCTACGCAATGGTCACGCATCTGGACGAGAACATCGGGCGCATCGTGAGTGCCGTCCAGCGGGCCGGGGTCGGCGAACGGACCCTGTTCGTGATCACGAGCGACCACGGGGACTACCTCGGTGACCACAACCTGCTCAGCAAGAGCGCCAGGCCGTACGACGGAGCGCTTCGGATCCCGCTCATCCTTAGCGGCCCGGGAGTGCCGGCCAACGTGGCCATCGACGAGCTGGCCGAGATTGTGGATGTGATGCCCACGCTGCTCGACATGCTGGGAATCGAAGCCCCGAAGGGCAACCAAGGCGCATCCCTCGTCCCGGTGATGGCAGGCAAGCCCGGCCGGGATCTGATTTACATGCAGGGGATCAGCAATCAGATGATCCGGACGAAGGCGGCCAAGTACTGGATCGACCAGAACGGGGAGGAGGTGCTATTCGACTATTCGTCGGACCCGTACGAGATCCGCAACGTCGCCCAGGATGAGGGGCACGCGAACCTGCTTGCCAAGATGAGGGTCCAGTTGCTGCGCAAGGTTATCGCAGCACGCGATCCTCTACCCGAGCGGATCCGCCCGTATTGAGTTTGGCGTGTTGGCCCGATCCTAGGGATGCAAGGGCCAAATCACTGCCCGCGATGGCTTCCGGCGACCGATCGACATTCGCTTGGGGCATCCTAGTTGGTGCTAGGCGAACCGGCCTAGCTAGGATCCTGTTTGCGATCCTACGTCCGCACCATCCCAGAGCGGCGTGGGTGACCACCGAAGCGGTCCGGTTGCTCCTAGGTTCACGTTACTCGGAAATACCGCTGGGCGATGTGGAATTGGTCGATACCGCGGTCGGCAGGTTCTCTTCCGGCATTCGGATTCGTCATGCCGCGGGCGACGCGCGTGTCCAAGGGTTGTCGCGACCGGCGGCTAGGGCCGTGGCCGATGCTCTGGAAGCGGCGAGATGCGAGTGGTGGCACCGGAACCTTGAGTCCCAACTCGGCAGGCTCCGCTCGATGCACCAACGGTTGGCTGCATTGGCCGATCCGCCGAGATACCTGACTGCCGACGCACTCCGCGAGTTCGAGACCGCTGCCCGATCGGCCTGCGGCGGATTCCCGGGGCGATGGCCGCCGTCAATTTCCGGCGACCCTCGCGTCCGAATACTGCGAGAGATCCTCGAATTCCTCGACGCGCCGGGTGAAGCATGCTCGAGAGCGAACGACGCGTTCGTTGCCAACGAGATGGAACGCTCGCGCGATCTGTTCGACCAGATCGAGGCCCGACCGCTCACGGAAGAACAGCGCAGGGCCGTCGCGATTGACGCAGACCGGAGCCTTGTGCTCGCTCCTGCTGGAAGCGGCAAGACCTCGGTCATCGTGGCCAAGATCGGGTGGCTCATCCACAAGGGGTACCGCAAGCCTTCCGAGCTACTACTGCTCGCCTTCGCGCGAGACGCCTGCAAGGAGATGCAAGTGCGGATTGGCAAGCGTCTCGGAGCCTCAATCGGGCAGGACGTCGAGGTGAGCACGTTCCACAGGCTCGGCCTGGC
Source organism: Bryobacterales bacterium (assembly GCA_965263255.1). Classification (GTDB taxonomy): domain Bacteria; phylum Acidobacteriota; class Terriglobia; order Bryobacterales; family UBA6623; genus VXMF01. The sequence continues at coordinate 945,559 of CBDHHA010000008.1, read as the reverse complement.
AATCATCGGCAAGGCCGAAGGCAAGCGTCCCTCGCTCTCAGCGACCGCTGAGAACGACATAAAGCTGTTCGGGCTGCTCAAGGGCATCCTCGAGGATCTTCTCGCAGATCGGAAGGTGTCGGCCTCGGTGCGTGAGTGGTTCCAGATAGGCTTCGCGCCATACAAGAGCCAACTGGAGTTCAGCAACTGGGGCGAGTACTACGACTACATCCGAAAGTTCCGCATCCTGTCGCTGAATGGAGAAGCGGTCCGCAGCTACGAGGAATGCGAGATCGCGAACTTCCTTTACCTCAACGGCATCGTCTATGAGTACGAGGCATCCTACGAGCACGACCTAGCGACCTCGGAGAAACGCCAGTACAAGCCCGACTTCCACCTTCCGGAGCAGGGAATCTACATCGAGCATTTCGGGATCGACGCCGCCGGCAACACGGCACCGTTCGTCGACCGGGATCAGTATCGGCAGGAAATGGAATGGAAGCGTGGCGTCCATCGCGAGCACGGCACGGTCCTGATTGAGACCTTCAGTCACGAGCAAACCGACGGCAAGCTCTTACGCAACCTGACGAAGAAGCTCGCGTCCCACGGCGTGACGCTCTCGCCGGTCCCGCGCGAGGACGTGTTCGCCGTTCTCGAGCGACAGGGCCGCATCACTCCGTTCATTCGACTGGTGGCGACGTTCCTGCAGCACTTCAAGGGCGGACGGCTCTCCTTCGCCGACCTCAACGAACGCGCCGAGAAGCACCACGGCAGGTCGCGCGCACTAGCGTTCGTTGCGGTGTTCCAACCGATTTTCGAGCGCTATCAGGAGGAGCTTGCCCGCTCCGGCGAGATCGATTTCCACGACATGGTCAACCGGGCAATCGATCTCGTGGAGGCCGGACGTTACCGCTCCGCGTTCCGATACATCCTCGTCGACGAGTTCCAAGACATATCGCCGTCCCGCGCACGGCTGCTCAAGGCACTGTTGGACAGTTCGCCGGGTTCCCAACTGTTCGCCGTTGGTGACGACTGGCAGGCGATCTACCGATTCGCGGGCGGGGACATCTCCGTCATTCGCGAGTTCGGAGACCGATTCGGCGCATTCGAGCGCATCGACCTCACAACTACATTCCGCTGCGCCGACCGAATTGCTGCGCTTGCCGCGGATTTCGTCCTGCGCAACCCAGCGCAAATTCGCAGGACAATCCGGGCGGCGCACAAGGCGGACCGGCCAGCCATACTTGTCGGGCTTCCGGGAGAGCAGGAACGCTCGCTTCTGAGCGAGGCGCTCGATCGAGTCGCCGACGATGCTCGCCGCCACGCAGGCAGGTCGGAAGTCCTGCTGCTGGGCCGCTACCGCCACCTGGAGCCAAGCAATCTGAACGCACTCAAGAGGCACCATCCGGGCCTCCGCATTACTTGGATGACCGTTCATGGATCCAAGGGCCTCGAGGCTGACTACGCAGTGGTGCTGGGTCTTTGCTCGGGCAAGTACGGGTTTCCCACCGAGATTGAGGATGACCCGCTACTCGACCTAGTCCTCACGGTGCCCGAAGTCCACCCGAATGCCGAAGAGAGACGGCTGCTCTATGTCGCAATCACGCGGGCGAGGCGGCAGGTGTTCCTGCTTGCCGACGGCGGCTCGCCTTCCGATTTCGTCCAGGAGTTGGTCAGCGGCGGATATGACGTCGAAGTCTTCGGCCGTCCGTCGCAGGTCGAAACGCCCATGCCGTGCCCTCGCTGCAAGGGCGGGCGCCTGAGACGCCGGAAGAACCGGCGCGATGGCAGTGCCTTCTTTGAATGTTCGAACGCTCCCCTTTGCGAACACACGGTACGGGCTTGCCCGAATTGCGGTAACGGTCCGCCGGTCAGGTCCGGCAGGACCTGCCGCTGCCACGACTGCGACGGCACGATCAAGGCCTGTCCTATCTGCGACGGCTGGCTGGAGGTCAGGATGGGAAAGTACGGCCGCTTCCGAGGCTGTTCAAACTGGCCGGACTGCAATTACACGGAAGACCCTTCGCAGCAACGAAAAAGAGCTACTTCTGCACCGCGCGCATCAAGGCCGCGTAGACGCAGGCGGCGCTGATTGCAACAAGACGGGTTGCAACATTGCGGCTCGAAGAATTGGGAGTGCCGCCCGGTTGCGGCATCTGAGTTGGGACCCGGCCGTACTCTGTCGAGGGAGGTCTTCCCTTCACCTTCGCTTGCGCTCTTGACGGTTTCCCCGACGCCTTCAGGCACGTCGATGCCCTTCTTGGCCGTCACGCCATCAGGACGACTCGGCCCTGCCCCAACACCCTCTTCAACTTGCTTCCGGCGGTTCGCACGGAACTCTCTGTGGCGGATTACGCCGGCAAGCCCATATGGGACTGCCTGCAGTCAGCAACGGTCGAGCACGAGCCCGCTCCCTCGACCCACAGGTGCACCTAAAGTGAATGATGAGCAGCCAATCACAAATCATTAAAAACAATGGCATACGTGACGAATAGCGGCATAGGTTGGGCGCACTCGCCAAGTCGGCGCCGCTCCGTCCGGGTTCAAGCCGCCCGGAAGGATGCCTTGACCGGTTCCAGTCCCTCGCAACTCACGGAAACGAAGTCTCCGGGCTGAACGGCGAACAGGGGCAGCGGCGAGCCGGTCAGCAGTAGACTTCCACGGCGCGGCCGAATACCGTAGGCAGCGAGGCGAAGCGCCAGGTCTCCGAGCGTCGCAAGAGGGTCGTAGGCGTCGGACTCGTGAGTCCTGTCATTGATCTGGACACGAATGCGGACTGGATTCCCTGCCCCGGCCACGGCCCCGCCAGGCACCGACACAACTCCGGCATGTAGGGCGTTGTTCGAGACCAGCTCGGTCGCGGACGGCTCGGCCCCCCGGAACAGGTAGTTGTGGAGTTCAATGACCGGCATCCAGTCGAGGACGAAGCGCTCCGGAGCGGCCGCGAGTTGCTCCGGGCTGTCCGCATCCTCACTCAAGGTGACAGCTATCTCCCCTTCCACCGCAGGATTGCAGAACGATGTGTGATCGAGGCTGGCCGGGCTGCCGTGAATCTCGCTGAGGAAGACGTGACCGAATACGGGGTGGTCGACACGCAGCTGGTTCCGAACGGTCTCGCTGACGCAACCGACCTTGTAGCCAGCAACCGCCTCCCCTCGAGCCTGGCGGAGCCTTGCAATCTCGATTTGCAGACGGTAGGCCTCGTCGACAGTGAGGCCGGGGCCGGGACCTGAGAAGATCCTGCCCGGCGTGGCAGCGTCGTAGTCGGCCAGCTGGCGGCCCGCCAGCTCTCGCAGGTCGCGACCCAGGCTCGACTCGAGCTTTCCCGTCAACCCAATCGGCAACGGCGGCTCCCGCTGCTAGCAGCCGACCGTGTCCCGAAGCATACCAAGGCGAATCTGAGCCGAGAGCGAACAGGCCGCGCCCGAACCAAGCGAGGTGCCCTCGCAAGTCACGAGGACAGGTTCCTTGGCGGTGCGACATCCATACGAGCCCGAAGTGCTATAGTCCCGGCCTAGAGTCCCGTTGCGAGCGAGGACGAGGGCTCGCGGGCGAGCGGGCGCTGACAATGGTTCGAAGACTCAGATCCCAAAGGGACATACTCCTGCCGAGTCTCCTCCTCAGCATTCTCGCGCTGGGCATCGCGGCGTGCACGGCCATCTCCAACCGTCCGAACGAGAGCCCGCCGAACATCCTTCTGATTGTTTCGGAAGACAACGGCCCGGAACTAGGCGCCTACGGGGATCCATACGCCAGGACACCCGTTCTTGACGGCCTGGCGCGGGAAGGCGTCCTGTTCCGGAACGCCTACGTGCCGCAGGCGGGCTGTAGCCAGTCCAGAGCGGCGTTCTTGACCGGCCTGTACCCGCACCAGAACGGACAGATCGGACTGGCAACCTGGAAATTCGGACTCTACCGAGAGGACACCCCCAACATCGTTCGCAGCCTCAAGGCAGCGGGTTACCGCACTGGCATCATCGGGAAGCTGCACGTGAATCCGAAGGACGCGTTTCCCTTCGATTTCCTTGCCCAGTCAAGCGCGAACTTCCAACGCAAGGACCTGGGAACGTATGCGCGCTCGGCCTCGGCCTTCTTCGAGGAGTCAAGCGGGCCCTTCTTCCTCTCCGTGAACTATCCGGACGCCCATAGGCCGTTCCTCCGGCAGGTGGATGGGCTCCCGGCAGAGCCGGTGACCGAATCGGACGTGGATGCGTTGCAGTACATGGGTCTTGACTCGCCGACCCTCCGCCGGGACTCAGCGGACTACTACAACTCACTGAGTCGGCTGGACGCACTGGTGGGAGACCTCCTCGATGCGCTCGATCAATCAGGACGGGCCGGGAACACACTGGTGGTGTACCTTGGCGACCACGGTGCAGATCTGTTGCGCGGAAAGCGGACCTGCTACGAGGGCGGCGTCCGCGTTCCCCTGATCGTCCGCTGGCCTGACGGACAGCAAGCGGGACAGGTCCGCGAGGAACTTGTCTCGACGCTCGATCTCGCACCGACCATACTGAGTGCCGCCCGGACGGATCCGATCCACGGCCTCGAGGGCCTATCCCTCGAGCCACTCCTGTCAGGCGACGCCGCGGAGTGGAGGGAGCACCTGTTCACGGAGTACCACCTTCATTCGAACCACAACTACTTTCCCCAGAGATCGGTTCGAGATAAGCGCTACAAGCTCATCTGGAATCTCATGCCCGGCCAGGAGAATCCCGGCTACGCGTTCACCGTCGACAAGTTCATCGGTGACGGGGAGATGGCCAAGGCCCTGTCAGAAGCGGACCCAACGGTCCGAGACGCCTACGAGCGCATGGCAGCGCCCCCGGAATTCGAACTCTACGACCTAGAGCGGGACCCTTACGAGTTTTCGAATCTAGCCGACAGCCCAGCCCACCAGGAAGTCATGGCGGACCTCCGCACCCGTCTGCTGAACTGGCGAAAGAGAACGGACGATCCGTTGCTGGACTCTTCAAGCGTCGAGCGTCTCAAGATGGAAGTCGAATCCACGTTCAAGGACGGCAGCTACACCCGTCCCGACGGGTGGCAATACCGCGCCTATCTCGCGCCCGCGACACCCGCTTGGCTCAAGGCCGGCTCGGAGCCGACGTCCCGATGATCGGATCGTTACGGTGCCCTTCGTGATTCGACCAAGCCGGCACACCTCGAACCATGTCGCGGACTGACCTTGGCCGCGATTCCCGGGCCCGGGCTCTGGTGATCGCTCTCGCCGCTTGCACTCTGCTAGGGGCAGCTTGCGTCGCGAGCGCCCCAGACCCACCGAACGTCCTCTTGCTCAGCGTCGACGACATGAACGACTGGGTCGGTGCTCTCGGATACGATCCAGCTGAGACCCCACGAATCGACGCCCTTGCGGCGCGCGGCGTGCTGTTCGCCAACGCGCATTCCCCTTCCCCGAAGTGCAATCCATCCCGAACGGCCATACTGTCGGGCCTCCGGCCTTCCACGACCGGCATCTACGGGAACGGCGAATGGTGGCGACCGAACTTCCCCGACATGGTGACGCTGCCACGCTACTTCAAGGATCACGGCTACTACGCCGCCGGCGGCGGCAAGGTCTTCCACCACACGCCGGGATTCAACCCGCCGGACTCGTGGGACGAGTACTTCGAGCTGGTGGACGACCTCAGGACGGAGGACTTCCTAATCCCATATCGGCAGCCGCGCCATATCTCGAGCTTTGACTGGGGCCCCTTGGAGATGTCCGAGATGGAGATGGGCGACGGCGCGACGGTTCGCTGGGCGGAGGAGTTTCTCGCACGAGACCACGACCAGCCCTTCTTCCTTGCCGTAGGCATGTTCCAGCCCCATCTGCCGTTCTACGCTCCCCGTGCCATTTACGACCAGATCGGGCCAGGGGAAGCACCAGTGCCGGTCGACTCGCCGGGGGACCTCGAGGATGTTCCCGAGGCAGGTCGCAGGATGGCGGCATCACGGGTCGCCGACTTGGAACTAATCCTCGAGAACGGCGATCTGGGAGAGGTGGTTCGGTCATACACAGCTTGTATCCGCCACGCCGACTATCTGATCGGAAGAGTCATCGACGCGCTGGGCGCCAGTGCCTATGCCGGGAACACGGTCATCGTTTTCTGGTCCGACCACGGGTACCACTTCGGTGAGAAGCACCACTTCGCCAAGGACACGCTTTGGGAACGGTCGTCGCATGTCCCGCTTGCGGTGGTTGCGCCCGGCGTGACATCTCCGGGAGGCGTATCCGCGAGGCCGGTGAGCCTGTTGAGCATCTTCCCTACGCTTGCGGATCTGTGCGGGCTACCGCGGAATCCCGATCTGGAGGGAGTAAGCCTGCGACCCCTTCTGGTAGATCCGTCGGGCGCGTGGGATCGACCGGCAGTGATGACGTTCGGCCGAGGGAACCACGCTGTGCGCTCGCAGCGCTACCGCTATATCCGATACAGCGATGGCGGGGAAGAGTTCTACGACCACGACAAGGATCCGGGGGAGCTGACCAATCTCGCATCGGAACCCGCGTACGCTGCGGAAATCGCACGTCACAAGGAGTGGATCCCCGCGACCGATGCTCCCGGTGCGCTGAGAAAGAACGCGTTCGTGTTCGATCCGGAATCGTACACCTGGACCCGTCGCGGAGAGAGTGCAGCACAGTGATTGGCCGTCGGGACATCCTGTCACTCGGGCTCGGCGCAGCCTGCCTCCGCAGTGCCCCAGCCGCGGACGCGGGTAACTGGAACGTCCTGTTCGTCACCGTCGACGACCTCCGGCCCGAACTCGGATGCTATGGAAACCAGCTGATACGGTCGCCCAACATCGACAGGCTTGCCAGCCGCAGCCTGCTCCTCCGCCGCGCGTACTGCCAGTCTCCCGTCTGCGGTCCCTCGCGGGCATCCCTTCTGACCGGATTGCGCCCGGACTCCACCAAGGTCTGGGGGAACCGGCGGCACTTCCGCGACGTCCTGCCGGAAGTCGTATCGCTCCCTCAGAGATTCCGGCAGTCGGGATACCACACGCAATCGTTCGGCAAGGTGCTGCACGGCCGGCAGGTTGACCCGCCGTCCTGGAGCGCACCCGCATGGCCTCCAGGGGGGAATCAGGCGGGCATGCAGTACGTAGACGAGGACGGGCTGGCGGCGCTCCACGCGACGGCACCCCAGCGACGCCTCCGTGGCGAGGAAATTCCGACACTGGAGTGGAAGAAACGAGCCTCGTGGCAAGCAACGGTAGTGCCGGACAACGCTCTCCAAGACGGGGAGGTCGCCGACCGGGCGGTCGAGGCCTTGCGCAACCTGAGAGACGAGCGCTCTTTCCTGGCCGTGGGCTTCCAGAAGCCGCACCTGCCGTTCACCGCCCCGAAGAAGTACTTCGACCTGTATCGTCCGGACGCTCTGCCAGTGCCCGAGGACTTCCATCGCCCGGTCGACGCTCCGAGCACGGCATTTACACGCTGGCAGGAACTGAGGGGCTACACGGACATCCCCAAGGAGGGCCCGCTGCCCCCGGGCAAGGCCAGGGAGCTGCTGCACGGGTACTACGCGGCGACGTCGTTCATGGATGCCCAGTTCGGGCGCGTGCTAGACGAGCTGGACAGCCTTGGCCTGGCAGAGCGAACGGTCGTCGTCCTCTTCGGCGATCACGGCTGGCACTTGGGCGAGCAGGATCTCTGGGCAAAGACGACGAACTTCGAGTTGGCGGCGCGCGTCCCGTTGATGATCCACGTCCCGGGCATGCGGACAAAGGGACGGGCGAGCTCGCGGTTCGTGGAGTTGGTGGACCTGTTCCCCACCTTGTGCGAGGCTTGCGGGATCGAAGCGCCGGACGGACTCGAGGGCCTCTCGATGCTGCCCCTGCTGGACGACCCCGAGCGCCCCTGGAAGCGGGCGGCATTCAACCAGATTCCACGGCCCTACCTCGCCAGCGAAGACTGGCAGCAGATGGGCTACAGCATGCGCTCGGAGCGCTATCGATATACGGAATGGATGGACCGCGAGGGGAGCCTGACAGGCCGTGAGCTGTACGACTTCCTGTCATCCCCGACCGAGACCGTGAACCTCGCGCCCAGCGGCGAGCACGACGACGTAGTGGCACGCCTTGCCGGACAGTTACACGCCGGTTGGCGCGCGGCCCTGCCCGCAAGCGGCCGGTAGTAGACGACCCGGCCGGGCGCTGCCATCCCAATGCCATCGCAAGCGGGGCGGGAATCCGGCCACCCCGAAGCGCCAAGCCAAACGGCCGGCCGTGCCCAGCGCCTCCACAAGGCCGATCCCCGTCGGCCCGAATTCCGTTCAGATCTCCGCTCGATGCTCCGAGTCGACGATTGCTGGCGACAGGAGTCGAGGTTCACCTGACGTTCCAAGCCGGCGCGAGGGCGAGCATGGGAACGTCGGGCCTAATAAGGCTCACCCACGTGCGCTAATTGAGAACGGGCGCGAGAAGGGAGCTAATCCCTGGAAACGCGTTCCGAATCGCGCTCGTCGACGCCCGACGGGACTGCGTGCGCCAGGCCATCATTTCGAATCGGGCTCTCTGTAGCAGCCTCCCCCGTGGCCTCGTTAACGATAACATCGAGCGGGCTCGCTGGCAGCGACGCATCGTCCCGTATTCGCGAAGTGCCGTAGATGTGGAATGGCTGCCGGTCGTTGAATTGCCTTAGCTCTTCCAGCGTTTGATTCCGGTGCTTCGGAATCAGACGGGGCGGGACCGCCGTGTTGTTGGGTTCGCGATCCCAGTTCAAGTGGAGATGCTTGGACAGCTTCTCTTCCGGCTCGCCGGCGAATCGCATCGCAGGCCACTTGAAGGCCGGGCCGTGCACGTGCTTGCCCCTGAGGTGGTAGAAGACCTTCGTGCCGATCTTGAAGTACTTCCGGGAACGGTCCCTCATCTCGCCGAAGTCGCGGCTTTGCTTCCAGGCAGTCATGATGAACTCCCACTGCAGCTGCGTCAGCTCGCGAGCCTTCATGGCATGGCCCTCAGCCATCCGCGTGTCTTCCAATGGGGTGAAGATCGACGGGACGTACAGCACCCTGTTGTGCTTCAGCCGGTGCAGCAGCTCAAGCGATTGCCTGATGTCATCGTCGGTCTCGTTCGGCAATCCAACAATGAAGGTATACACCGGGAACCAGTTGTTGTCATTGAGGATGTTCGTTCCTTCAACGACGATTTCCTGCCAGTCCCGAATGTCGAACGGGAGCGATTTGCCCGACATCGTCAGGGCGGCTAGGCGGGGCGAGCCGGTCTCGATGCCGATCAGGGGGGCGAGGAACCTCTTGTCCGGATGAGACGAGTTGCGGTTCTGCAGGGCGCTCTTGCCGAGCAGAATCTTGGACAGGTCCCGAATCAGGCCCGGATTCACCACCGCGGGGGCGATCGTCGCATGCGAGAGAGGAAGGTAGTCCACCCCCGGCTCCTCGGCGATCGAACCGTAGAAGTTCAGCAGCTGGTTCGGATTGGGAATGTAGAAGGGCGCCGAAGCGCCGTAGATGAAGATATCCTCCGAAACCGGGAATATGATCCTGCCGCCGTTGGATGTGTTCGACCGGACTGCGGAGAGCACGTCCGGCATCGGCACCGAGATCCGCGTCTCGAGCGTCGGGGAGCAGAACGCGCACTGGCGCCCGCAGCCCCTGTTCATCTCGACAATCCCATACGTGGAGCGCTTCCTCGGGATGATCAGGTCTTCGACCGTCGGCTCCGGGGCGTTGATTGTCGGGGGCAGTTCCTCCCCTTCCTCGGCCGCCCGGAACACTTCGAGGATCTTGGACTCCGCCCTGCCGTTGATGATGCAGTCGATGCCAAGCCGCTCGCGGGATCCGGTCTTGTCGACCTGCCAGGCACCGGCACCCCCGACGATCACCTTCGGCCGATACTTGCGGATGGCTGGATGCAGGTACACCCTCTCGGACTCGGCGGCGTTGATCGGGCGCGCAGACGAGCCGAAGATGTTCGAGTAGACCCCAGTCGAGAAGGCCGTGCCGATCGGGTTGTGGGCACCGACTCCTACGGCGACCGTCCGACGGCCGACGAAGGTATCGAGGTCATCGGGGTAGCAGACCGCGACGTCATCGTCCGGGTAATTGCGACGTAGGATCTCCTCCGCCACCCTGACGCCGTACGGCATTACCTTCGCGCTGCCGTCTTCGTAGCGGGGCTGCTCGAACTTGCTCTTGTAGAAGAAACGAGGCACGAACTGAGCCGGCGCAGACGCGTACATCATCTGCTTCCACGGGCTGAACGCCTGCTCGGTGCTCTCGGTGTCGGGAGCAGTGAGAACGAACTTAACGCCGTCGGGATGGTATGCCATAACCGCGCGGACCCGTAAACGGACCCCTCTACGCTGATTCTAACTTGAAGATTTCGGGCCGCAATCCGGGCCCCGCGACCCGTACCTCGAGAAGCGTTTGGAGACGGTGAGAGACGCTCCGGTGCCCTGGCGGGACCTTCGGTTCTGGACTGCTCGGAACGGCCGGCGCGGGCCGTCAGGGGGCCGTTGGAAGGTCAGCCAACGCAGGCTTCCGCCGCGTATCGCCGAATCGTGCGCAGCATCGCGTGCAGGCCGTTGCCGCGCGTCGGGCTAAGGTGTTCCGTGAGCCCAATCTGATCGATGAAGCCGTGACCTGCATCGAGGATGGTCCGGGGTTCGAAACCGGAATACGCGCGGAGGAGCATGGCAATCAAACCGGATACGATCGCTGCGTCGCTTGTCGCTTGAAAATAGAGCCTTCCGTCACTTTGGTAGGAACGGAACCAGACCTGGGCCTGGCATCCCTTGACCTTGTAGTCGTCGGTCTGGAACTCAGAGGGGAACTCGGGAAGCTTGCGCCCGAGATCGATGATGTGCTGGTAGCGATCCATCCAGTCGTCAAGGAATTCGAATTCGTCGACGATCTCGCCGTGGACTTCCTGAATCGACTGGCTCATGTGCCCACCGGCCCCAATCTTGGATTCTAGCGGCATCAGGAGGTCTGCCGGCGCGGACGGGCAGGCCGCATCCGTCCGAGCGGCGTACCAGCCTCCGCATCGCTGGGCGGTGTCACGCGGACACGCCGGTTTGGGACCAGGTGTTGCCTGGTGCCGGCTCAAGTGGCACAGTGTCCTAGTGCGACCGATCCTAGCCATCTGCGCGCTCGTTCTCGTTCCGCCGTCCCAGCCCTCGGAACTCGAACGCGTCCGCTACAACAACCCGGGACTCGTCGTGGACCTTGGCGTGGGCTTGTGGGCGTGGCCGCTTCCCATGGACTACGACAGCGACGGCGACATGGACCTCGTCGTCTCGAGCGGTGGCTTGCCGTATGAAGGGACGTACTTCTTCGAGAATCCGGGGGGGCCGGACCCCCGCGATCCCATGCCCGTGTTCCGTCCGGGAGTGCGCATTGGCGAGTACCGGACGAACGCACAGGTCTCCCACGCCGAAGGCCGCCCCGCGGTCGTGACGACTCCGAACGAGCGACATGACGGCTTCCGGGAGCACTCCTTCGGCAGGCCAGCCAGCCTGGGCATCGAGACAGGCACCGTATACGCCTCGACGGGGCGAATCCGCGCGAAGCAGTGGAAGCTCGCGGACTGGGAGGGCGATGGAGACCTGGATCTGCTGATCGGGGTCGGCGACTGGGGTGACTACGGTTGGGACGACGCATTCGACGGCACAGGAACCTGGACCAACGGCCCCTTGCATGGATTTGTCTACCTAGCCATCCGGCAGCCGGACGGAAGCTACGGGGAGCCGCGGAAGGTGCTGGCCGGCGGCGTGCCCGTCGATGTCTACGGCATGCCAAGCCCGAGCCTCGCCGATTTCGACGGGGACGGCGACCTAGACCTGCTTTGCGGGGAGTTCCTGGACGGCTTCACGTACTTCGAGAACATCGGTACGCGAGGGCGTCCCCGGCTGGCAGCAGGCCGGCGGCTCGAGACTGACGGTGAGCCGATACGCATGGACCTGCAGATGATCACGCCCACTGCCGTGGACTGGGACCAAGACGGGGACTGGGACCTGATTGTCGGCGACGAGGACGGCCGGGTTGCCTTCGTTGAGAACCAAGGAATGGTCCGAGACGGCATACCGCAGTTCTCCCAACCCCGGTACTTCCGCCAGGAGGCCGAATTCGTCAAGTTCGGGGCACTGGTCACGCCGCAGGGAGTGGACTGGGACGGCGACGGCGACCAGGACGTCGTGGCTGGCAACACCGCAGGCTACATCGGTTTCATCGAGAATCTCGGGGGAATGCCCCCTCGATTCGCGGCGCCGCGCCACTTGACTGCCGGCGGCGAGACGATTCGCATCCAGGCCGGGCCGAACGGTTCGATCCAAGGGCCATGCGAGGCGAAGTGGGGCTATTCGACCATCAGCGTCGGCGACTGGGACGGCGACGGGCTGCTGGACATCATTGCCAACTCGATATGGGGGCGGATTGTCTGGTACCGGAATGTCGGATCGAAGCGCGCCCCGCTCCTGGAGGAAGCCCGGCCCGTGCGGATCGACTGGCAGGGACACCCCCTCAAGCCCGAATGGAACTGGTGGGCACCCGGGAAGACCGAGATGGTCAGCCAGTGGCGGACCCGGCCGGTGGCCGTTGACTGGAACCGGGACGGCCTGACGGATCTGGTCATGCTCGACCACGAGGGCTACCTCGCTTTGTTCGAACGTGTCCGGCAAGAGAACGGCCTGATCCTCCTACCCGGCAGGCGCGCCTTTGACTCCCAGCCCGCATCGGTGTTCGACCGCAGGCACGCGCCGGTCAACGCGAGCGCGGGGCGGCTCCGACTCAACGACGGGTGGGCGGGGCGTAGCGGCCGCCGCAAGATCGACTTGGTGGACTGGGACAAGGACGGGGACCTCGACCTGCTCGTCAATAGCACCAACGCTGACTTGATGAGGAACATCGGCACCAACGAAACAAGGACCGTCCTCGAGCAGGAGGGAGCCCTTGCAGAAACGAAACTGGCGGGGCATACGACGAGCCCGACCACTGTGGACTGGGACGGTGACGGCCAGCGGGAACTGCTGGTGGGAGCGGAAGACGGGTTCCTGTACTGGTCGGCGGACGGATCGGAGTGATCGCAAGCCGCGACCCTGCCCCTCAAGCTGGCACGCCCCTCGGGATCCCGCCCCCTGGCGGCACAGTAGCCCGGCGGCACTGACCATCTGCCCACCGAGCCGTTCGCTTTGGTCATACTTCGGAGGATGCTATTTCTCGAGCACTTGCGGGCGACCTGCCGGAATGATCCAGAAAAGATCGCAATCGATTTCCGCGACGGCTCGGACAACAAGTGCCTAAGTTACGGTGATCTGCTCGGCAGCACCTCGCGTGCCGCTGCATGGCTGGCAGGGCACGGAGTCGAGGCCGGCGATCGAGTGGCGATCTGCCTGCCCAAGAGCGTCGCGGCCGTCCAGGTCCACTTGGCAGCGTGCAGCATGGGAGCCGTCTCGCTCCCCGTCAACCCTGGGTACTCGCCGAGGGAAGTCCGATACATCCTTCAAGACTCCGAGGCACGGCTTCTTGTCGTCTCGAATGGCCTGAGTGACGCCGCCGGCGAGATCGCCCTCCCGACAGGGTCGCCAACGGCGACTGTGTCGATCATTCCCGAGAAGTTCGAGGGCCTGCTCCCTAGTCACGGTCTCGACCTCGACCGCGTCGGAATCGATCCGGGCGCGACCGCGCTGATGCTCTATACGAGCGGGACTACCGGAAAACCGAAGGGAGCCTGCATGTCGCACGCCAGCCTGACCGCCAATATCGGGATGCTGAACGAGGCATGGAAATGGTCCGCGCAGGATGTCCTCGTCCATGCTCTTCCGCTATTCCACGTGCACGGGCTGCTGGTAGCCCTCCACGGCGCACTGCACGCAGCTGCCACGGCACTGATGCATGCCGAATTCGACGCACGAACCGTGCTGCAAGCACTACAGACCGGCGGGGCGACCGTATTCATGGCGGTCCCGACGATGTACCGACGCCTCCTGGACGCAGCTGAGGGGCGCCGACTGGACCTGCGTCATATGCGTCTGCTGACTTCGGGTTCCGATCGACTGCCCGTGGGTCTGTTCCGGGAAATCGAGGAGCGGTTCGGCATGCGGCCCGTGGAGCGGTATGGCATGACGGAGACGGGAATCATGCTCTCGAACCCGTTGGACGGCGAGCGCGTCGCCGGGCAGGTGGGCATTCCCCTGCCCCGGGTGGAGATGCGAATCGTCGATCCCGAATCGGGTCACCCGGTGGAGGCCGGCACTGTTGGTGAGTTGCAGACACGAGGGCCGCATGTCTTCTCCGGCTACTGGAAGGCTCCCGAGAAGACCCGCGAGTCTTTCACCGAGGACGGATGGTTCCGCACGGGCGACCTTGGGCTCCGAGACGCAAACGGAAGATACGAGCTAAAGGGCCGCGGCACGGACCTGATCATCAGTGGGGGATTCAATGTCTACCCCTCGGAAGTCGAGCAGGTTCTCCTAGCGCATCAGGACGTGGAGCAATGCGCAGTGGTAGGACTGCCGGATCCCGATTGGGGCGAATCGGTCACGGCGGTGGTCGTAGCGCGCGAGGAAGCCTCGGAGGCGGCCAAGGTAATCGAGCACTGCAGGCGATTACTCGCCAGCTACAAGACTCCGAAACGCGTCGAGTTCGTGCGCTCCCTCCCTAGGAACGCCATGGGCAAGGTCCAGAAGGATGCCCTTCGCGCTAGCCTTCGGAACACGGTTTCTGGCCGCTGAGTCCCAAGCCGCCGCAGCTTGGTCGGAACCGGCCCCGTCGGGGCCCTCGGCCGGACGGGCCGCTGCCCCCAGCATGCTGGGAATTGGCCGTGTGACCACGGTGGTACGCTTGTACATTCCAGCGCGTCCGGATACCCGGTAGGCGCCCTCAACTCACGAATCATGGCTAGAGTGGTGACTTTCGGCGAGATCATGCTGCGTCTCGCCCCTCCGAATCTCGAGCGCCCCCTGCAGTCGCCGACCTTCGTCGCGACATTCGGTGGCGGTGAGGCGAACGTCGCAGTTTCGACTGCCAATTACGGAATCCCCAGTTCGTTCGCCACTGCGCTTCCTGATGACAACTTCCTCGCCGACGGCTGTATCGCGCAGTTGCAGGGATTCGGGATCGACTGCAGCCGCATCATACGCCGGCCCGGCAGGGTGGGAGTGTACTACCTCGAGACCGGTGCGAACCAGCGCCCCTCCAAGGTCCTGTACGACAGAGCCGATAGCTCCATGGCACTGGCGGGTCCGGGCGACTTCGACTGGGATGCCGTCTTTGAAGGGGCCACGTGGTTCCACATCACCGGCATCACTCCGGCCCTGAGCCAGGGCTGCGCGGACCTGTCGATCGAAGCCGTGCAGGCAGCGAAGCAGCGGGGCCTGACCGTGTCGTGCGACTACAACTTCCGCAAGAAGCTCTGGAAGTACGGCAAGTCCGCGCCGGAAGTCATGCGCGAACTCGTCAATCACGTCGACGTTGGCATTGCCAACGAGGAAGACTGCCAGAAGTCCCTTGGGATCTCGGTTGACGACGTGGACGTGGAGTCGGGAAGCCTAAACGTCGATCGTTATGAGCAGCTTGCGAAGAAGATGCTCGCGGAGTTCCCGAACCTCAAGATGCAGGCGATCACGCTGCGCGAGTCGGTCTCGGCCTCCCACAACGGATGGTCGGCGTGCCTTTACGATGGCAGCACGTTCCATCTCAGCCGCAAGTACCAGATCACCCACATCATCGACCGGGTCGGGGGCGGCGATTCCTTCTCCGGGGGCCTGATCGGCGGGCTGCACGTCTTTCCGGACGATCTTGGGCAGGCGCTCGAGTTCGCCGTGGCGGCGTCTTGCCTAAAGCACTCCGTCCCCGGGGACTTCAACCGCTTCTCGCGCAACGAAGTTCTGGCACTCATGCAGGGCGGCGGTTCAGGGCGGGTCGAGCGATAGCGGCCTGAACCTGAAGCGGGGCCGGCACCACCCGGGACCAGAGCAACGCCCATTGAGCCGCACGCGATGGGGCTGCCCTCGGCATTATTCAGATGGCGGACCGCCTGATCCTCTCATCCGACTGGGGCGCTAGCCCGTTGGAAGACCGGATCGCATGCCCCAGTTCGCCTATTCGAGGTAGCTGTACCGCTGCTGGAGGCCAAGGGCCTCGATCGCCTCGGGACTCGGCTGGGGCGTGAAGTCCCGGTCCTGGAAGTATTCCGCGCCCTCCCATTTCAAGTCGCCCCCGACCTCCCGCGGATCACCGGTTGCCACTAGGTAGCGGCTCAACTGCGACGCGAGATCCTCCTTGACCGCGGCGTGCGACGCGTCGTTGGCGACGTTCCTCATCTGGTGCGGGTCGTCGCCCAGAACATAGAGTTCCTCTGCGGGCCGCTTTCCGAACCCCAAATCGAACATCGCGCGGTACTCCGGATCGTCGGGCCGCTGCAAGAGGAAGATCTTGGTGGGCGAAGGGTAGTGCAGCATATGGGCATCCACGTCGCCGTACAGGGGCGGATCGCCCGCCGGCCACAGGTCCGGCGCATAGTTGCGAATGTACAGATGGTCGCGGGTCCTCAGCGCCCTCGCGGGATAGCCAGGACCGCCCCGCCGGGCAAACGCGTGCCTCTCGCGGGCAGTGACAACGAAGGACCGCTCCGGGTCCACCGAGCCCGACTGGTCCGAAGTCAGGATCGGCACGAGGCTCTTCGCAGTGACGTCCTCGGGGATCGCCAAGCCTGCCAGTTCCAGGATGGTGGGAGCGAAATCGGCCATGCTGACGAAGTCGTCGACCGCGCGACCGCCCGGGAATCTCGCCGGGTAGGAGATGATCAGCGGAATGCGCGTGCCGGCGTCATAGAGATTGGCCAAACCGCGTGGCATCTGCCAGCCGTTGTCGCTGGCGACGATCACTACGGTGTCTTCGGCCGCTCCGAACTCAGACAGCAGTGCCAGGTAGCCCGCAACGTCCGTGTCGAAGCGTTCGATCTCTGCGTAATAGTCAGCGATGTCCGAACGCACCGAAGGGACATCCGGCAGGTAAGGCGGGACTTCGATCGACTCCGTATCGATTCCAGCCTCGTTTCCGCCCTCGCTTCGATACGGCCGGTGCGGGTCGCGCGAACTGAACCAGTAGCAGAAGGGCTGGCCCCGCTCCCGCTCGTTGTAGAACTCCTCGAACGAGCCGAACCGCTGCCCGGCGGGATTCCTCGACCATCCGCCAGCCTCGAAGTTGCCAGGTCCCCACCCTTTCCCCTCGTAACCGACGAGGTAACCGGCCTCTTCCAACATGTCGGTATAGACCGCGAAGTGACTGGGCAGCGTGCCCCACAGGTTGGCACCTTCCTCCAGCCTCCAGATGTCCTGCCCGGTCAGCATCGCGGCACGAGCCGGCGTGCACGATGGCGCTGGGCAGAACGCATGCGTGAAGCGCACGCCCTCGCCCGCGACCCGATCGATGTTGGGGGTCCGGACAGTGCCGTCTCCGTAGCAGCCCAGGTGATTCCACGAATGGTTGTCCGACATCAGGATCAGGAAGTTCGGCGGTTCAAAGTTCTGCTCGGCCGGGGTACAGGCAATCAGCCAGGCCGAGCCGATCAAGCAAGCCAACAGGCACGCTAGGGCCGACGGCCCCGATCGCTTGGCTACCGGGCGCTGGGAGAAGTCCGCTCGATGGCGCGGGCTTGGACGGTGGTCAGCGGACGGTTGTCCGGGGCCGGGAGACGGGCAGCTGGGCCTGGCCGCGACCACCGGTTCCGCATCTTGGCAGGTCGATCGGCTTGTCGAGAGGGCATGCAGATTCATGGGTTCACCAATCATATTGCACGGCACGGAATCCCAGCGCTGCCAGCCCTACCCAGGCGGACACCGAGGTGAAGGGCGAACAGGGTGCCGGCGGTGACTCACCAGCCGACGAACGGCAGCCGCCCCCGCTAGCCGTATACGTACATGAAGACCTTCTTCAGGTCCTCGAACGCCTGCCGCTTGGCCTCAGGGTTGTAGCCACGGAGCAAGTAGGAGGGATGGTACGTCGGCATTACCTTGAATTCGCCCCACTCCTGCCACTTGCCGCGCAGGCTGGTAATTCCGGCACTCGGCCTGAGCAGCGCCTTGGCCGCGGTTCCCCCAAGGACGCAGATTGCCTTGGGTCGAATGGCTTCGATCTGCCGCGCCATGAACTGCCCGCAGACCTCCATCTCGTCCGCTTCGGGGGTCCTATTCTTGGGAGGCCGGCACTTGACGACGTTGCAGATATAGACATCGGGCCTCCGGATCGGCAGGCCGATCCGCTCGCAGGTCCCGTCGATCATTCGGGTCAGGAGTTGCCCTGCCCTGCCCACGAACGGCAGGCCCTGCTCGTCCTCGTCGGCCCCAGGACCCTCTCCTACGAACACTAGTTCCGCATTAGGATTGCCGCTGCCGAAGACGATGGTCTTGCGCCCTTGATGGAGGCGGCACCGGGTGCAGTCCCCAATATCGTCCCGGATGGCCTCAAGGGCCCTGTCGGCGTCGAGCTGAACAGGGTCAGGATCGATGAACACCTCCTGAATGCCCAAGTCCTGATAGAAGCCCAAGTATTCCCGAATCACATCGGAAGACATGGCTGCTTACGCGAGCGCCTCGGACGTTTCGCTGGCTTGGAGAGATTCCGCCACGACGTCGAGAATCCGGCCTGCCATCTCGGACTTCGGTGTCGGTCCCAGCCTGAGTACGTCACCGGTAGCGGAGAGAATGAGGCCCTGATTCAGGTCGGTCTCGAAACCGGTAGCGCCGCCTACGGGATTGGCAACCACAACGTCGCAACCTTTGGACGCCAGCTTCTTGCGAGCGTTCGCCTCCAAGTCGTCAGTTTCCGCCGCGAATCCCACAACGAGAGGCCTGTTGCTCGCCTTCCCAACCGCCCGGAGGATGTCCGGCGTCTCCTCAAGGTCGAGAGAGGGGATGCCGTCGCGCTTCTTGAGCTTGCGCCCGGCCGGGGAAACGGCCCGGTAGTCGGACACGGCGGCAGCGAGGACCGCCACGGTAGCCTCGGACAGCCGCGACATCACGGCCTCGTGCATTTGCTGCGCCGACTGCACGTCGATTCGCTCGCAACCTGCCGGCGTCGGAAGGGTAACCGGGCCGGCGACAAGGATCACGCGGGCACCCCGTCGAACGGCCTCCGACGCGACCGCGAATCCCATGCGCCCGCTCGAGCGGTTGGAAATATACCGCACGGGGTCGATTGCCTCTCGTGTCGGTCCGGCCGTCACCAGCACGCACTCTCCCTCAAGGTCGCCCGGCCCCTGCATCTCCGCCCGCACGGCCGCCATGATCGGCTCCGTTTCCGCGAGGCGACCTTGACCGACCGTGCCGCAGGCAAGCTCGCCGGTACCGGGCTCGACGATCCGAGCACCGCGGTTGCGGAGAACGGCGAGATTCTCGCGCGTCGCCGGGTGCTCCCACATGCGAGTGTTCATTGCCGGCGCGAGCACGAGCGGCCCTTCGAAGGCAAGGTGCGCGGTCGTGAGGAAATCGTCGGCCAGCCCCAATGCGAATCTCGCCAGCACATCCGCAGACGCGGGAACGACCAGTAGCAGGTCCGCCGAGCGGGCTGCGTCGACATGAGCAACAGCGCTTTGGAGAGTGTCCTCAGCGGAAGAGTCCGAGAACAAGTCCGTGATGACCTTGTTGCCGCTAAGCGCCGCCAGCGTCAGAGGGGAGATGAACTTGGTCGCGGCCCGGGTCATGACGACCTGGACACTGCAGCCCTCGGCACGCAGGGCGCGCACCACTTCCGCCGACTTGTAAGCGGCGATGCCGCCCGAGACGCCCAGCAGAATCGCTTTGTTTCCCAGCACTTGCACTGGCCCGGTTCTCACAGTATAGTCTTGGTTCATGTCCCTGAGGCGAGCACCCTCACTTCGCAAGGGACGCCTATAAGTCGTTGCAGCTCACGCGGGCCCTGCCAGCGGTGCCTCCGTGAAGTCCTCGGCCTTCATGGCGCGAACCCTGTCCCTGATCTGGGCAGCCTTCTCGAATTCGAACTTCGCCGCGGCATCCCTCATCTTGCCTTCAAGCTCGGCGACCAAGGCATCGAATTCCTCCTTGGTCGCGGGCACGGCCTCGTCCTCGGCATCGGCCTCGGGTATGTCGACGTAGTCAGCGTCGATGATTCGGGCGAGGGACATGTCGACCGGCTTGACGATCGTCTCGGGCGTGATGCCGTGGGCGACGTTGTACCGTTTCTGGATCTGGCGGCGCCTGTCGGTTTCGCCCATTGCCTGGGCCATGCTGTCGGTGATGCGGTCTGCGTACAGGATCGCCTTCCCGTTCACGTTCCGCGCAGCCCTTCCCATGGTCTGGATGAGCGACCCGGTGGATCGCAGGAATCCCTCCTTGTCCGCATCCAGAATCGCGACGAGCGACACCTCGGGCAGGTCAAGGCCCTCGCGAAGCAGGTTGATGCCTACCAACAAGTCGAATTCACCGCGACGAAGATCCCTGAGGATCTTGACTCGCTCGAGCGTGTCGACCTCCGAGTGCATGTACCGGCATCGCACGCCAGCCTCTGCGTAGTACTCCGAGAGGTCTTCGGCCATCCTCTTGGTCAGGGTCGTCACCAGAACGCGCTCGCCGGCCTCGGCACGGGCGCGGATTTCCCTGAGCAGGTCGTCGACCTGGCCCTTGACCGGTCGCACCTCGACTTCGGGATCCAGCAGTCCGGTTGGCCTGATCACCTGCTCCGCGATGACACCTGCTGACCGGGTCAGCTCGTAAGGCCCGGGGGTCGCGGAGACGTAGATCAGCTGGAATGTCCGGTCCTCGAACTCGTTGAAGGTGAGAGGGCGATTGTCCAGGGCGCTCGGCAGACGGAAGCCGTGCTCGATGAGCTTCTCCTTGCGGGAACGGTCCCCGTGGTACATCGCGCGGATCTGCGGAATCGTCTGGTGGCACTCGTCGACGAACATCAGGGTGTCGTGGTGCAGGTAGTCGAGCAGCGTAGGAGGCGGCTCACCGGGCTTGCGCTGCGAAAAGTGGCGCGAGTAGTTCTCGATTCCGTGGCAGTAGCCGATCTCTCGCATCATCTCCAGATCGAACTGTGTCCTCTGGCTAAGCCTCTGCGCCTCCAGGAGCTTGCCGTTGCTCCTGAGATTGCCGCACCACTCGTCAAGCTCCTCCGTAATGCTCTTCACGGCCCTCAGCATTGTCTCGTTGGACATGACGTAGTGACTGGCCGGGTAGATCGGCAGCCGCTGGTAGGTCTGGCGGACTTGCCCTAGCAGGGGATCGATCTGATACAGCGCATCGATCTCGTCGCCCCAAAGCTCGATGCGGTAGGCGTAGTCGTCATATGTCGGGTGTACCTCGACAATGTCCCCGATCATCCGGAACGAGCCCCGGTCGAAGTCCCCGCCATCCTTGCGGTTGTAGAGAATCTTGACGAGTTGGCGAGCGATCTCCTCACGCGGCATCCGCTGGCCCTTCTCGAGCATTAGAAGCATGTCGTAATAGGCGTCGGGGGATCCGAGGCCGTAGATGCAGCTAACGCTCGCGACGATCAGGCAGTCGCGGCGTTCGAACAGTGACTTCGTCGCCTTGAGCCGGAGCTTGTCCAGATCCTCGTTGACCGTCGCTTCCTTTTCGATATAGGTGTCGCTGGCGGGAAGGTAGGCTTCCGGCTGGTAGTAGTCGTAGTAGCTGACGAAGTACTCGACCGCGTTGTCGGGAAAGAACGATTTGAACTCGTGGTACAGCTGGGCGGCCAGGGTCTTGTTGTGGGCTAGGACTAGGGTCGGGCGCTGGACGGCCTCGATCACCTTCGCGACCGTGTAGGTCTTGCCGGACCCGGTGACGCCCAGCAGCACCTGGTGGCCGTCCCCCTGTTCCACCCCTGAGACGAGCTGCTCGATGGCCGTTGTTTGGTCGCCCCGGGGGGTGTACTCCGAAGCCAGGCGAAATGCCATCTGAGACCAGTGTAGTGGCGAGACGAGTCCAAGCCCGGAACGGTGCGACCTTCTCGAGAGGATGTCTCGGGCCTCCCGCCTCCACGTGCGATCGCGCTCGGACGTGACGCTCCCGAGCCGGTACCAGTCCAGGTTGAGGATCTCCCGGAGAGACCTTATTCCTACACCTCGTGGCCCGGGCCCTTGGGACGCCCGGACTGGCGAAGAGTCGCGCCACAACGACGGGCCCTACTCCTTCAAGCCCGGCTCGTCCAACAGCAAGGCTGCCGCAAGACCCCGCTTTCCCCACCCGGCCCGCAGATTGCTCGCCACCCAGAACGAATGCGTACCGACGACACGCCTGCCGCACTTCCTACGTGGTTCTGATCACCGACGATTTCAGCGACAAGGCAATCGAAGAGGCCACCCTTGCTGCCGGAGCAATTGGCGATTCAACACCTTCCGTCGGCATCCCCTAGCCCATTTCACGGGTCGCTCGAACGCGTTTCAGGCGCAAACTGGCGGGGCGGCGATCGAAACCTCGCAAATCGTGCCCAGGAACAAGACTTTAGCCTTGACAGACCGGAGAATCGGCCATAGACTTACGGCGCACTCGGCAAGGGACGACGGAGCGGCGTGTTCCAGTCTTGGGAGTGCAGGGGGAGAATTCGATGCTTACACTGCTGCGCACAAAGTCGGCACGCACCACGGCGACTGCCCTGGGACTCCTAGCCCTAGCGACCTTGGCCGCCCCGAGCACCCTGAACGCTCAGGTGCTCTACGGATCGGTCGTAGGCACAATCCAGGACACCAGCGGCGCGGTTATTCCCGGCGCCCAGGTGTCCGTCCGGAACACGGGTACCGGCCAGACACAGGAAACGGAGTCCGGAGTCACGGGTTCCTTCACGCTCTCGAATGTCCTCGCGGGGACGTACGTATTCTCGGTGACCGCGGAAGGATTCCGTGGCTATTCGCAGGAAGGGCTCGAAGTTTCGGTGAACGCCGTGCGGCGCGTGGACGTGACCCTCGAAGTGGGCCAGGTGACCGAGACCGTCACGGTCGAGGCCGCGGCACTTGCACTCCAGACCGAGAAGACCGACGTCAGCGCGGAGCTCGAGTCAAAAGCGATCACCAACATGCCGCTGCCGAACTATCGCAACTACCAGAGCCTGATCAATCTTGTCCCGGGGGCCACTCCGGGCAGGTTCCAGAACTCTGTAGGGAGCTCTCCGGCGAGGGCGCTGACGTCCAACGTCAACGGCGTGAACCGCAACAACAACACCACGCGTGTCGACGGCGCGGTAAGCATCTTCATCTGGTTGCCTCACCACGCGCAGTACATCAATCCTGCCGAGACAATCGAGACCGTAAACATCTCCACGAACAACTTCGACGCAGAGCAAGGCATGGCCGGCGGCGCGGCCATTACCGTCAACACCAAGTCAGGGACGAACGAGTTCCACGGCTCGGTATTCGCGCTACACGACAACGAGAGGATGCGGGCGAGGAACTTCTTCAGTCCCGGCGAGAAGCCACGGAGCACGAAGAACATTGACGGCTTCACGGCAGGCGGCCCGATTGCCAAGAACAAGCTCTTCTTCTTTGGAGGCTGGGAGGGCTATCGCGAGAGGCTCGGCTTCGAGCGCATCGGCATGACGGTGGCGACTGCGGACCAGCGCATGGGGGACTTCAGCGCCCTCAATACCACGCTGTTCGATCCACTAACGGGGGCGCACGACGGCACGGGCCGGACTGCGTTCGCCAACGCCACGATCCCGATGAGTCGCCAGAGCTCGATCACCCGCCGCATGCAGGAACTGGTCCCGGCGCCCACCAAGCCTGGCGTCTCCGCCAATCTAGACCGTGTCGGAACGCAGAAGCTCGACCGCGACAATTTCGACGTCAAGATCAACTGGAACCGGAGTGACTCGCTAGCGATTTGGGGCAAGTACAGCGCGCTCGGAGCGAATTTCCAATGCACGCCCTCGCTAGGGGAGGCGCAGGGGCCAGGACTTTGCAGCGGTGCGGCAGGCGAGAACACCACTGTTGACCAGACCTCCACGCTCGGATTCACGAAGACGTTCTCGCCGACATTCCTGTGGGACGGAACGTTCGGCTGGACGCGTCATGGAAACAACAGCGGCACATTCGTAGGAGTCGGCACGAACTTCGGGCTCGACGTTCTGGGCATTCCCGGCACGAACGGACCCGACCCGCGACAGAGCGGGATCCCCAGATTCTCGATCTCGGGATACGAGACCCTGGGCAACCCCAGCGGGTGGCAGCCGAACTACTACGGGGACACGACCTTCTCGATCGACCAGAACTTCAGCCTGATCAAGAACGCCCACAACATCCGGTTCGGCTTCCAGGGGTTGCGGCACCACATGAATCACTGGCAGCCGGAAATCGGGGGTGGCCCCAGAGGGAGATTCGACTTCAACCGGGGGATCACGGGCCTGAACGGCGGTCCCTCGCTAAACCAGTTCAACGCCTACGCCTCATTCCTGATGGGGCTTCCCCAGATCATGCGCAAGAGCCTGCAGTGGGAGAAGATGGCGATATTCAATCCCCAGCTGGGGTGGTACATCAGGGACCGCTGGCAGGCCACTCCCAAGCTCACGCTGACTCTAGGTCTGCGCTACGAGCTCTATCCCATGATGACAAGGGCAGGACGTGGCGGCATCGAGTTCTGGGACCCGGAGACGAACATCGTGTCCCTCGGCGGAGCCGGAGGCAACCCTCGGGACCTCGGCATCGCCACGAGCAAGAGAATGTTCGCCCCGAGAGTGGGGTTGGCTTACCGCGTCACGGACAGCATGGTGATTCGGGGAGGCTATGGCATCACCTACAATCCCATGCCGCTGGCCCGGCCGTTGCGGGGATTCTTTCCATTGGTCATCGCCCAGGACTTTCCAAGTGACAACGGATTCCAACCGTTCCGGCCGATCGAGCAGGGGATTCCCGAGTTCAGCGGCCCGCCACCTGACGTGGGAGAGGTCGAACTCCCGCCCGAGGCACTCAACCGATCGATCAGCGGGGACCGGCTGAACCGAGGCTACGTGCAGTCGTGGAACTTCATTGTGGAGAGCCAGCTGCCGTGGGGGATCATTGGCTCCGTGGGATACGTGGGCACGGCGACCGTCCGGAGCTTTGCGGACATCAACATCAATGCCGCGCAGCCCGGTACTGGCACCGCAGGGAGGCCGTTCTTCGAGAAATTCCGCCGTACCGCGAACACGCTTGACTGGAACGGTCGGCTGAGCACCAACTACCACTCGCTGCAAACAACGATCAACCGTCGCGTTGCCGACGGGCTGACCCTGAAGGGGGCCTATACGTACTCGGCGGCGATCAACATGACGGATGACGACGGCTGGGCGGGCGTGATGTGGAACATTCCTTCCCAGTTCTCGCGAAATCGCGCACGGGCAGGATACGACCAGAACCACATCTTCCAGATGGGGTACGTCTACGAACTCCCGTTCGGGAAGGGAAAGAAGTTCGCCAACAGCGGTGCGGCCAGCCTGCTGCTGGGCAACTGGCAGGTGAACGGCGTAACCGCCCTCTTCCAAGGGAGGCGGTTCGATGTCCGAGCATCCGGAGCCTCGCTGAACGCTCCTGGGAACACTCAGACGGCCGACCAAGTCGGGGCAGTGCGGAAACTGGGGGGCGTAGGCCCCGGGCAGCCCTTCTATTCCCCTGACGCGTTCGTTCCGGTCGACGAAGTGCGATTCGGAACGTCCGGAAGGAACATCCTGCGCGAACCCGGAGTGGTCAATTTCGACTTCAGCCTGTTCCGGCAGTTTCCCGTCACGGAACGGCACGTGCTGGAATTCCGGGCTGAGGCGTACAACTTCACGAACACACCGCACTTCGCACGGCCCAGAAACAACGTGAGCAGTGCTCGTTTCATGGAGGTGACAAGCGCGAGGCAGGACCAGCGCCAGTTCCGCCTCGGGATTCGGTTCGAGTGGTGACAATTGCATCCCGGGATCGGTAGTCACCGGCCGTCGGCCGGTGGCTTCGATGCGAGAGCTACTCGGACCGCAGCCTAGGTAATGAGTGACGGAGCCGGCCCATCGCTAGCCGCGCGGTCGGATCGGTTGCCCGCTGGCAGCCTCTTGGGCAGAATGAAGTGGTTCGCTCGCATGGCATGACGCCCAGCTCTCGCCTTAGGATCGGTCTCGGAATTTGCGTCGCGTGGCTGATTCTCGGCGCTTGCGGCACGGATCAGGTCCGGTCCACTGGGACCATTCCGGCACTCCCCCGGATTGACCTGAACGCCTTCGTGCCGGACGTCCGCGCCAAGCTGCAGCCCGCCCTCCGCGCGGCAGAGGCGTCCCCCCTAGATGCTCAGGCATCTGGAGAGCTGGCGATGGTCCTTCACGCCCACGACCAGCTCGCCCTCGCTGAAACGTGCTATCGACGGGCGAATCTCCTCGATCCGGGATCGCTCCAATGGCAGTACTACCTGGGAACGGTGCTGTTGAGCCAACGGAAGTCCGCTGCGGCAGCCGATCTGTTCCGCCGAGCATTGGAAATCGACCCTAACTTCGTTCCATTGCAGCTCTCTTTCGCTGAGTCACTGTCGCTGGCTGGCGAATCAGTGGAGAGCGAATCCCAGTACAGGTCGATTATTGCCCGCGAGAGCCAATTGCCTCAGGCCCATCTCGGACTAGGAAATGTCCTCGTCTCGCGGGGAGCGATTGCGGCCGCAATCCCGCATTTCGAACGTGCTTGCGAACTGGACCCGGATTATGCGGAAGCCCGGTACGCCCTGGCTCTGGCGTACCGGGATGCTGGTCTCGTCGCCGAATCCGAGGAGCAGTTCGCGCTCTACCGAAAGACCGACTCCGGCCCTCCCGCCATACCGGATCCATTCATGGCGAGAGTGCGGCGGCTGAAGGACAGCGCCCCGGATCGGGTGAGTCGCGGCATACGAATGGCATCCCAAGGAAGAACCCAGGAGGCCATCGCCGAGCACGAGCGTGCACTGGAGCTCGATCCCAGCCTTACGCAAGCTCACAGCAACCTGATGACACTCAACGCCAAATTGGAGCGTCTCGGCAAAGCACAGGAGCACTATGCCCTTGCCTTGGAGTTGAATCCGGACCAAGCCGAATTGCATTACAACTATGGCGTGCTGATGTTCGAGAGGTCGCGTTTCGGGGAGGCTGGCTCCGCATTTCGGAAAGCTCTCGCAATCAATCCGAATTACGCGGAAGCTCACAACAACCTAGGGCAGGTCCTGGAACGAGAGAATCGGCTCGCCGAGGCATTGGAACACTATCTTCAGGCGGTGGCGAACAAGCCGAATTACCGGCTTGCACACTTCCACTTGGGTCGGATGCAGATCGCCCGGGGGCTGCGGGAAGAGGCCGTCGCATCCTTCGAGCGGGCTCTGGAGCCAAAGGACGAGATGGCTCCGACGGTCCTGTACGCCCTTGCGGCTGCCAATGTCCAGCTGGGCCGCCCGGAGGAGGCATTGCGACACGGGCGGCGAGCCGAGCAGTTGGCAGCCTCGTACGGTCAGCACGAGCTCGCAGCAAGAATCCGCACCGACCTGCAATCCATCGCGGGCCAGGACAAGCACCGCTGATGCGTCGGCCGACTCGGCTCCGGCTGACACTGGCAACCGCCCTCGCCTTGGTGCTTGCCTGCTGCCAATCCAGCGAGCCAGGCCCGGGAACCACGGCCATGGAATCTGCCGGTGGGGAGGAGATCTTCGTGGACGCTGCGCAGGATGCGGGACTGGACTTCCAGCACTTCACAGGATCGACCGGCGAGTACTTCATGCCGGAAATCATGGGGGCTGGGGTCGCCCTGCTGGACTACGACTCGGACGGGGATCTCGATGTCTACTTCCTCCAGGGCATGCTCTTGGATCCATCGAAGCGCTTCGCCGGTGCCCGATCCCCTGCCCCGGCCAGCCACTGGCCCGGCAACCGCATGTTTCAAAACGAGTTGATTCCGTCTGGCAGTCTCCGCTTCAAGGACGTTACGGAACAGTGCTGCCCCGCGCACGAAGGGTACGGGATGGGGGTCGCCGCCGGCGATTTCGACAACGACGCGGACCCGGATCTGTACGTCACGAACTTCGGCGCGAACCGACTCTACCGGAACAACGGCAATGGCACGTTCACAGACGCCACCGGAGAGGGAACCGGGGAGGACAGGTGGAGCGCGTCGGCATCGTTCTGTGACTATGACGGCGACGGACTGCTGGACCTCTTCGTGGCGAACTATATCGATTTCACGGTTCGGAACAACAAGCAGTGCTTCGATCCCACCGGTGCGAGGGACTATTGCGCCCCGACCCTCTTCCATCCGGTGCCGGACTTGCTGCTCAGGAACGAGGGTCCGACGGGATTCCGAGACGATTCCTCGCTGGCCGGCATCGGCTCTGCGTTCGGGAACGGACTAGGAGTCAGGTGCTCGGACTGGAACGCTGACGGCCATCCGGACTTCTATGTCGCGAACGACGGCACACCGAATCAACTGTGGAGGAATACGGGCGCTGGGTCTTTCGATGAGGTGGGCTTCCCGTCGGGCACAGCCGTGAACGCCCATGGATTGGCAGAGGCCGGAATGGGTGTCGCTTCAGGTGACTTCGACTCCGACGGTGACGAGGATCTCTTCCTCACCCATCTCGCGAAGGAAACGAACACCCTCTACCTCAACAACGGGCACGGGGAGTTTCGGGACGTTACGGACGGATCCGGCCTCGGTAGCGCCAGTTTCCCGGACACCGGCTTCGGGGTGGCCTGGATCGACTACGACAACGACGGCTGGCTGGACCTGTTTGTTGCGAACGGCGCCGTGACGATCGTCGAAGCGAATCGGGGCGAACCGTACCCATTTCATCAGCGCAACCGGTTGATCCGAAATCTGGGGGGCCGGGGATTCGAGGATGTCACCGAGGCGGCGGGTGTTGCACTGCAGGCCTCTGAGGTCAGTCGGGGCGCGGCCGTTGGCGACATCGACAATGACGGGGATTCGGACATTGTCCTAGCCAACAACAGCGGCCGGGCCAGACTACTGCTCAATCAGAGCGGGAACCGCCAGAACTGGCTTCAAGTCAGGCTCGAAGGCGTTAGGAACAATCGAGACGGCTACGGAGCCCGCGTTGCGGTCCTTCGTGATGCCAGGGATCCCCTTTGGAGGTATGCACAGTCCGACGGCAGCTACCTAAGCGCAAGCGATCCTCGGCTCCACTTCGGTCTCGGGGAATCCGAGACTATCTCGGCCGTAGGCGTGGTGTGGCCAGACGGAAGCCGCGAAGTCTGGCGAGGAGTCTCCGCCAACACGCTACACACCCTCAAGGAAGGAACCGGAGAACGCTGGGAAGTCGTTGATTAATCACGAGAAGCGGTGCCGCGGTTTTCCTGCGGACCCTACTCTGCGACGAAGCAGCAGTCGAGGTCGCAGGTCCTGGCGCACAATCATGCAGGCCGAACTTACACTACGATTGGGATCGATGCTGGCTAGGCCCTTCGAGCGGAGTGATCGCAACTGCGGAGCGTCTGTCGTCCTCGCCTGCATGATTGGCAGCCTTGGCAACAACTTCCGAAGATCGCCAAGGGGCCGGCCGATCCTAGCCCTGGCCCTGCTATCTTTGGTGACCCACGCTTGGGCCGACAACGTATCCTTCAGCGAGGATGTCCTCCCTGCCCTCGAATCCAAGTGTGTTGTCTGCCACCAAGGTGCAGCTGCACAGAAAGGGCTCCGGGTTGGCAGCGTCGACGAACTGCTCCACGGCGGTGAGACTGGGCCGGCGATCGAGCCGGGCGAGCCGGACTCAAGCCTCCTAGTGGCGATGGCCGGTGGCGAGAAACCTGCCATGCCGCCCATTGGAGACCCGCTCTCTCCAGCGGAACTGAACCTGATCCGAGCCTGGATCGCGGCAGGAGCCGTTGACGACAGTGGGGACCGGCCAACTGAAGAGGCTGCCGTGTGGTGGTCACTCAGACCGCTCCGGACAGCGCCAACGCCCCCTCCGCCAGGAGATTGGGAGCGGTCCGGAATCGACGGATTCCTGCTCGCAGCGATGCGAGAGAAGGGCCTGAGCCCATCGGAGGAAGCGGATCGTCGAACGTTGGTTCGGCGTCTCAGCTTCGACTTGCTGGGAATTCCTCCATCACCAGAAGCCAGCGAAGCCTTCGTGCAGGACTCAGACCCTGCCGCTTACGAGAGACTTGTGGACCGGCTTCTGAGTTCCCCAGCTTATGGCGAGCGATGGGGGCGCCACTGGCTGGACGTGGTTCGCTTCGGCGAGAGCAACGGCTACGAGCAGAATCACCTACGTCCGAGCGCCTGGCCATACCGGGACTGGGTCATCCAGGCCTTCAATGCGGACAAGCCGTTCGACAGGATGATTGTCGAGCAGATCGCCGGGGACCAAGTGGCCCCCGGCGACCCGCAGGTGCATGCGGCGACGGGGTTCCTTGTCGCCGGACCGCACGATACGGTGGGGATCAAGAATCCCGCAGGCGAGGCGCAGAAGCGGGCCAATCACTTGGATGACATGGTCATGGGCACGGCTTCCGCCTTCCTCGGGCTGACCGTCCATTGCGCAAGGTGCCACGATCACAAGTTCGACCCGATTCGGACGGAGGACTACTACCGCTTGCAGGCGGCTCTGGCGGGAGTCTGGCACGGGGAGCGGACTTGGGACTCGCCCGCTCGCGTCACGGCCTTCCAGGCTGCCTCCGGTCCGCTCTCCGATGCGATTCGGACCAGCGAGGAGGGCCTTGCAGGCCTGCAGGAACGAGCGAAGAGCCGCGTCGAAGCCCGCCGCGACGAAATCCTGGGGCGGTACCGGTCAAGCGTGGACAGCGCCGGCACCGTCGAGACCTTCAGTCCAGTGGAGGCGCGATTCGTGCGGCTGACCATCACCAAGTCCACCGGCGGCCGTCGGCAGGTGGACTTGGACGAGTTCTCCGTATGGACTGCTGGTACCAACAGCCGGAACGCCGCACGGACGGGCAAAGTTGCGGCAAGCTCGACCCGGGTAGACTCCGCAAGCCCCGAAACGTACTCACCGCAGAATCTGGTCGACGGCAAGTACGACAAGCGCTGGATCTCGGCCGGCCAGTTGCCGGCGTGGGTCCAAGTCGAACTGCCGCACGCGGAAACGATCGACCGGGTGGAATGGTCTTCGGACCGGCTCGGGGGATTCGGAGGAAGGTTTGGCCGCCCCCAGCCAGAGTCGTACTCTCTCGAGGTCTCGACCGACGGTAGCTCGTGGAGGACGGTCGCAACGTCAGCTGGGCGCTTGCCCTTCTCCCAGGAAGAACAGGAGCGGCTGCTGCTGGATGCGGTGTTCTCACCCGAGGAAAAGCAGGCATGGGGGGAACTGGAGAATGCCAAGCGGGAGGCCGAGAGGAGGCTCAATCGGCTGCCGAAGCCTCGGACGGCCTTCCTAGGGCGATTCGAGCAGCCGGGCGAGCCGTCGTTCGTAATGGTTCGCGGCGACCCCATGAACAAGGGAGAAGAGGTCGCTCCCGGCAGCCTCAGCACGCTTGCTGCGATGCTCGAGCCGTTCGAGATGGACGCCAACGCCCCGGAGGGTGAGCGACGACTGGCCCTCGCCGAATGGATTGCGTCGGACCAGAATGCCCTGACAGCGCGCGTGATCGTCAACCGCGTGTGGATGCACCATTTCGGCCGGCCGATTGTGCGCAATCCGAGCGATTTCGGCATCAACGGAGGAGAGCCGACCCATCCGGAGCTCCTCGACTGGCTGGCACACAGGCTCATCCACACCCATCGCTGGCAGTTGAAGCCGCTACAACGGGACATCGTCCTATCAGCTGCTTACCGCCAGTCCAGCCGGTTCCGCGAGGATGCCTCCTTGATCGATCGCGACAGCGAGTACCTCTGGCGGTTCCCTCCTCGGAGGCTCAGCGCAGAAGAGCTGCGCGATGCGATCCTCTACACGGCCGGCAACTTGGATCGCAGGATGGGCGGTCCGGGATTCCGCCTGTACCGATACACGGTCGACAACGTAGCCACCTACTACCCACTGGATGAATTCTCCGAGGACACCTTCCGCAGGTCCGTGTACCACCAGCACGCCCGGTCGGTGAAGCCGGAACTGCTCGGAGAGTTCGACTGCCCGGACACTTCCCTGCCCGCTCCAATGAGAATCGCGACAACGACGCCATTGCAGGCACTGAGCCTTCTCAACAACCGGTTCATCCTGGACCAAGCGTCGGCTCTAGCCGATCTCGTCCAGGCTCGCTCCGACGGCACTACACAAGACGGGATCCACTTCGCCTGGCAACGGGTGTTCGGACGGCCGCCATCCGAACAGGAGGAGACCCAAGCCACCTCCTTCGCCTCCACCGAGGGCTTCGAATCGCTGGCTCGGGCCCTGCTGAACTCCAACGAGTTCCTATACCTGTTCTGAAAGCCAGCCCCGCAAGGCGCGAATGCTGGACGGGCAGGCGGGACGCGCCCTCCGTAAGTTCCAGGTATCGCGGACCCCTCAGCGCGGACGGTTCCGGATCCACAGGCAGAAGATCGTGCCGAGGATGCCAATGCTGGCGCCGATCACCCCCTTTACAGTGCCCCCTACCTTGGACTGGCCGAAGCGGCGGGCACGCGTGTTCACCGGCACTTCCACCACCCTCAGTCCGGACTGGATCGCCTTGACTTGCATCTCCACCGTCCAGCCGTAGGCAGTGTCGTGCATGTCGAGGCCAGTCAACGCCTCGAAGCGTATAGCCCGGAAGGGGCCCAGATCCGTGATGCGCTGCCCCCAGAGAGTCCTGATGAGCCGAGCCGCAATTCGGTTGCCGACTCGTTGTGACAGTGAGAGCGCCCCGTGCTCAACTCGGCCCAATGCTCGCGACCCGATAGCAAGGTCCGCGCCTCGGGCGATCGCAGCTAGCAAGCCCAGCGACTGCTGGACATCGAACGCCTGATCGCCGTCGATGAACAGCACGACGTCAACGGGACGGAGCGCCGCAATGGCCGAGAGACAGGCACTGCCGTATCCGCGGGACGCCTCGAAGACGACGCGGGCACCTGCATCTGTCGCCCGAGCCGCAGTGCCATCCGTGGAGGCGTTGTCGCAGACTACGACCTCATCGAACACAGCATCTCCGCTGTCAGCCCGCAAGGCGAGTAGCCCGGACACAACAGGCCCGATGTTGTCTTCCTCGTTGCATGCCGGTATCACGGCACCAATGACCAGGTTCTTGTACATCCGTGTGCCGACCCTTGCTGGCAATCGCGATCGCCAGCCTCGGACTCAATGCCCTCCCCGGAGTGTCCCGAGGCTACGTGGAGCGCTCGATCCTTTCTCGCTCCAAGGGTTCCTGGGTCTGGGACGGTTCATTATCGGTCGAAACCGAAGTCCACCCGCGCTGGCAATCTCCGCCATCCGGAGAAGCGCCCAGTGAGATCGGCGGACCCGTCGGACTTGCAAGGGACGAGCGACGCCCGGCTTGCGCTGGCCAAGGGGACCGAAACTTGAAGTCTTAGTCCAGCGACGTTGCGCGCATCGCTTGTGTTCTACTTGAGTTGCCCTCAGAGTATGCGCCCAACGGTCGTGCCAGCAACCCGCAGAGAGCTGTTCGGGAATTTCGTGACCGGCCTGCAGGGAATGGCACTGGCGACGCTCCTGCCAAGCCGGGCACCTGCCGAGGGCGAGAACACTCACTTCCCTTCCAAGGCGAAGCGAGTCCTCCAGATCTTCTGCCCCGGGGCCGCCTCGCATATTGACCTCTGGGACTACAAGCCGGAATTGCAGCGACGATCCGGCGAGGCCGCGCCAGCGGAGATGGACGCGGTAACGTTCCAAGGAAAGAACGGCGCACTGA
This sequence comes from Bryobacterales bacterium, assembly GCA_965263255.1. Lineage (GTDB taxonomy): Bacteria > Acidobacteriota > Terriglobia > Bryobacterales > UBA6623 > VXMF01. The sequence goes on along the minus strand of CBDHHA010000008.1, from coordinate 911,891 downwards.
TGGGCTCTCCTTGGACATTCCGGCCCCAGGGGGAGAGCGGCAAGATGGTCACCGAGCTGCTGCCTGAGCTCGGCAAGCTCGTGGACGAGATCGCGTTCGTTCATGCCATGCAATCGAAGACCAACACGCACGGGCCCGCGTGCGTGCTGATGAACACGGGCTTCGTGCTCGAGGGCTTCCCGGCGGCAGGCTCGTGGGCAAGCCTTGCACTCGGCTCCGCGAATGACAACCTGCCGACCTACGTGGCAATACCCGACATCCGCGGGATTCCACCGGCCGGGCCAGCGAACTGGGGAGCCGGATTCCTGCCGGCCCAGCACCAAGCGGTCGTATTCAACGCTCAGGAACCCATTCGAAACCTAGACAGGCCTCCCGGGATCTCCGAACGCCGTGACGGGGCGACGCGCGACTTCCTCGGATTCCTGAACCGCATTCACGCGGAGCGCCATCCCGGCGAGGAGGATCTGAGGGCACGCATTGCCGCGTACGAGCTGGCGGCCCGGATGCAGCTGTCGACTCCCGAAGTCACCGACCTGTCGCGAGAGTCCGCCGCGACGCGGAGGCTCTACGGAGCAGACGACGCTAACCCGCTCAAGGCTGCCTACGCTCGCAACTGTCTGCTGGCGCGACGGCTACTCGAGCGCGGAGTGCGGTTCGTGAGCCTGTATTGCGCGTCGCGCGCCTCCGGAGTGGACGGGCTGCTGAACTGGGACGCGCACAAGACGCTGAAGGCGGACTACGAGCGCCACTGCCCGATTCTGGACGGGCCCACCGCCGGCCTGCTACGGGACATGCGCTCGCGCGGCCTGCTGGACGACACGCTGGTCGTGTGGGTGACGGAGTTCGGCCGCATGCCAACGCACCAAGAAGGAACGCTCGGACGAGATCACAATCCGAATGCCTTCACGGTCTGGTTCGCCGGTGCTGGCGTCAAGGGGGGAGTCAGCTACGGCGCCACAGACGAGTTTGGCGGGAAGGCGGTCGAGAACGTGACGACGGCTCACGACTTCCACGCTACGATGCTGCACCTGCTCGGCCTGGATCACGAGAGGCTCACTTGGTACCACAACGGAATCAATCGAAGACTCACCGACGTCCACGGACACGTGATCCGCGAGATACTTGCATAAGGGGCGACCGGGACAGCTAGGCTCCCCGCTGATGTCCGCGAGGTCGACGTCTCGGGTGCTCGTCGTTCGCGAGCGCGCTGCTGTGCAGGTGTCACCGGCCACCTCGATCTAGGACATCAAACCATGGTTCTTAAAGGTATCCGTGTTCTGGACTTCTCGCAGAACATTGCCGGACCTCAGGCCACGCAGATTCTCGGCGATCTGGGCGCGGACGTGATCAAGGTCGAGCCGCCCGGAGGCGATCCTGCCCGCAAGTGGGGCCCGCCGTTCTGGGACGGCGATGCCCCCCTGTTTCTCGCGTTCAACCGGAACAAGCGCAGCATCGAGGTGGACTTGCAAACCAATCAGGGGCGGGAGATTGTCGAGCGCCTGATCGAGCGTACGGATGTGCTCGTCCAGGCGTTCCGCAAGGGAGTCGCGGAACGATTCGGGTTCGGTTACGAGGACATCAAGGCGAAGCATCCGAAGCTCATCTACGCCTCGCTGACGGGCTACGGATCGGAGGGACCTCACGCGGAGGATCCCGGATACGACCCCCTGCTGCAGGCCTACAGCGGAATCATGTCGATCACGGGCTATCCGGACGGCCCGCCTGCCAGGGTCGGAGGCTCGGTGGTAGACATCGGCTCGGGCAACCTGATCGCGCTGGGTGTCCTCGCGGCGCTGCGCAAGAGGGACCAGGAGGGCGTGGGATCCCACATCGAGTGTTCCCTTCTGGACACATCGCTGGGGTGGATCGGATACCACATGATGGGTTACCTGGCCAGCGGCAAGGTGCCCGAGCGAATGGGCACAGGGCTAGCGCTGGTGGCTCCCTACGAGGCCTTCCCGACCAAGGACGGCCAGATCATGATCTGCGGCGGAACGAACGGAATCTTTCGTAGGCTCTGCGAGGCTCTCGAGCTTCCCGAGGCAGCGCGTGACGAGAGGTTCAAGGACAATCCGTCAAGGGTGGAGAACAGCAGCGCCCTCAGGGAACTGCTCTCGTCGCGAACCCGCAGGCTGCCCACCGAGGAAGTGTCCCGGTTGCTCAGGTCCCACAGCGTGCCCTGCTCTCCGATCCAGGATATTGCGCAGGTCGTCGACGACCCCCAAGTGCGGGCGAACCGGATATTCGAACCGCAGGACCACCCTAGAATTCCCGGCTACCGAGACATGAAGATGTCGGTACGATTCGACGGGGAGCGGCCGCCGCTGAAGAGGGTGCCGCCGTCCTCCGGGGAGCACACCGCCGAGATCATGGGAGAGCTGGGATACGACGGCGGGGCAGTCCAAGCCTACCAGGCAGGGCTGAAGCGGTGACCTCTAGGCCCGACACGGCCGTGCAGGGGACGGCCACCGGTTCGGACCGGGGCGGGAGTCACCGGACGCTGCGGCATTCGGGCCGGGCCGCTAGAATGGCCTCAGTTGGCCAACCGGAATCGATTCCTAGCCCCGACAGCGTGGGGACTGTCCCTCGCCGTGCTCCTGGCTCTGTGTTTCTGGCTGACATCCCTGAACTTCGGGCGGTTCCGGCCCGAGAGCCCGAGCGTCACAATCATGCTCTGGGCGCTCTCGGTGTGTGTCGTATTGGGCACGCTTGCCTTGGGATTCCTAGTGTTCCGGAGCCTGATCAAGCTCTATCTGGATCATCGCGCGGGCGTCCTCGGCTCCCGGCTCAGGACGAAACTAATGCTCGGTGTCCTAGCCCTGAGCGCCGCCCCGATCGCACTGCACGTGTTCTTCTCGATCACGCTGCTGAACCGAAATGTGGACAAGTGGTTCTCGCAGCCGACCGTGGATGTCCTCAAGAGCGCTGAACAGCTGATGGACCAGGCGACAGCGGAGGGTCTCGCCAAGCTTCGAGAGGCCGCCCAGGCCGTGGCGGGGCTCCCCGAAGTCTCGAGCGCGTTGGACGGGGCTGATGCGTCCGAGGCATTGAGGGACCTACTGGCCTCGCACGGCACGGACTACTTGGCAGTGGTCGAGTCCGGGAACACGGGGCACCGAGCCGAAGTGTCCAGTGGCGGGAGCACTGTTCCGGAGGCTCTTCGGTCCATTGGCACCCCGGGCGCGCAGGCAACCGCCGAGGGGGCGGCTGGTGGCTGGCTCTACGCATCCGCGCCGCTGCCGTCGGGAACCGGGGTGGTCGTGATCGCGCGCATCATCCGCGAGCCCATGGCCCGCGAGCTGGCCTTCATGCAGACGCGAGTGCAGGAATGGCAGGCGCTGGAAGCCGAGCGGCCCTTGATATGGCGGTTCCACGCGCTGATCCTCGCAATGATCACGCTCTTCATGCTGTTCATTGCCGTCTGGCTCGCGCACTTCGCTTCCAAGCAAATCACCCGTCCAGTGGAGGCGCTCGTGACCGCAACCGGAGAGCTGGCCGGAGGCCGTCTGGACTACCGCGTTCGAACGGCGGCTGCGGACGAGCTGGCCGCGCTGGTCGAATCCTTCAATCGGATGGGCCAAGCCCTGGAAGGCAAGACTCGCCAGCTCGAGGAGAAGAACCGGGATCTAGCCCAAGCCAACTCGCAGTTGGACGACCGACGTCGCATCATCAATGCGATTCTCGAGAGCATCACGTCCGGTGTCGTTTCCGTCAATGCGGACAGGGAGATCCTCAAGTTCAACGACTCGCCCGCAAGATCGCGGAGCCGCAAGACATATCCTCGCTCGGCGTCGTGACCGAGTTGCTCGACGGAGAGGACCGGTCGGGTTTCGAGCACATGTTCAGCAGCGCCGGCCGCACTGGAATGGCGACGAGGGAGTTCGAGATCGAACGGAACGGGCGCCCGATGCACCTCAACGTCACGGTGTCCTCGCTAGACCCCGGGGACCGTCATCACGGATTCGTGGTGGTGCTGGAGGACACGACTGATCTGATGCGGGCCCAGCGATCCGAGGCCTGGGAGGAAGTGGCCCGGAGGGTTGCGCACGAAATCAAGAACCCGCTCACTCCGATCTCGCTTGCAGCGGGGACGATCGACCGACTCATCGATCGGCATGACGCAGAGAAGAACGACAAGGAACGCAACGCGATCCGAGGCCGTCTCGCAAGGTGCACGGCCACGATCCAGCAGCAAGTCCAATCCCTGCAGGCACTTGTCGACGACTTCTCGCACTTGGCTCGATTCCCCTCGATCCGGCCTGAGCAAGCGGACGTGAATGGGCTGGTCCGGGAGGCGGTGGGAGTGTTCGAAGGCCGCCTTGAGGACACCAGTGTCCAGGTGGATCCTGATCCTGAGTGCCCTCCGGGCAGGGTCGATCCCGAGCCCTTCAAGCGAGCCGTGGTCAACCTGATCGACAACGCTGCCGAAGCGTTGCAGGATAGCTGGGTGAAGGAGATCGTTGTCTCCACCCGTGCGACCGCGGACTCATCCGGCATCGAGGTGACGGTTGCAGACTCGGGGCCCGGGATCTCGCCGGAGGAAAAGGAGAGGCTATTCCTGCCGTACTACTCCACGAAGAAGCGCGGGACAGGCTTGGGACTCCCGATCGTTCGGAGCATCATTCACGGCCACCAGGGCTCGATCCGCATCGAGGACAACGAGCCGACAGGCACCCGGTTCATCATCGAGGTTCCCGCGGCATCCCCGTCCCGTGAGGCGGCCGCATGACCGGCGGCAGGGCGAACCGAATCCTGGTCGTCGACGACGAACGCTCCATTCGGGAAACGCTCTCGGATCTGCTGGAGGACGAGGGCTACGAGGTAGAAGTCGTTGGGACGGGGGAAGAGTGCCTCGACCGACTCGCGGTGAAGACCTACGCAGTGGTGCTGCTGGACATCTGGCTCCCCGGCATCGACGGCATCGAGACGCTGGGCCGGATAGGCGGAATCGAATCCCCCGGGAGGCCCATTGTGGTGATGATCTCGGGTCATGGAACGGTCGAAAGCGCTGTCCGAGCGACGAAGCTGGGAGCGCACGACTTCTTGGAGAAGCCCCTCTCTGTTGACAGGGTTCTGCTGGCAGTCCGCAATGCCGTCCAGCACCGGAGCCTGATGGCGCAGAACGCGTCTCTTCGGGACCGGATCGGAGCAAACCACCGAATCATCGGGAGCAGCGTGCCGATGCAGGCTGTGCGCCAGGAGATTGAACTCATGGCTCCGGCCAACGGCCGGGTGCTGATCTACGGCGAGAGCGGAACCGGCAAGGAGCTGGTGGCTCACGCCATCCACGAAGCCAGTCCCCGGTCCGCCGGGCGGTTCGTTCTCGTAAACTGCGCGGCGATTCCCGAAGACCACATCGAAAGCGAGCTGTTCGGACATGCTCGAGGCGCGCTGGCCTCCTCTGACGAATCGAGGACCGGAAAGTTCCAGCTCGCCGACGGAGGCACGCTCTTCCTGGACGAGGTCGGCGACATGAGTCTCCGGACGCAGGCCAAGGTCCTGCGAGTGATCGAAGAGCAGCGGTTCGAGCCCGTTGGAGCCGGCGCAGCGGTGCAGGTGGACGTGCGGGTGATCGCTGCAACGAACAAGAATCTCGAGGAGGAGATCGCCAAGGGCAACTTTCGGGAGGACCTCTTCTATCGATTGAACGTCGTGCCGTTCCATGTCCCTGCCCTGCGGGACAGGCTGGAAGACATACCCGTGCTTGCCCAGCACTTCCTTGACCACTTCTCGACAACTTACGGGCGCAAGCGCAAGCGCCTCAAGCAAGGGGCGATCGATGCTCTTGTCTCGCGGCCGTGGCCGGGCAACGTCCGCGAGCTCAAGAATCTGATGGAACGCATCGTCATTCTCAGCGACGCGACCGAGATTGACGTGCGTCAGCTGCCCGACCCCAAGCCCGGGGGCCGTTCCACCCGCCCTCAAAGCCTCGGATTCTCCAGCCTGAGGGAGGCCCGCGATGCGTACGAGCGCGAGTACGTCGAGCGAACGCTGGAAGCGACCAACGGAAATGTCACCAAGGCCTCCGCCGTGCTCGGGCTGGAGAGGAGCAACCTGCACCGCAAGATGAGGGCGTTGGGCATCCGCCAGAGGCCCTCTGAAGACTGACAGACTGCGCTTGGCAGGGTCGCTCAGGCCGGGAGAGGCGGGCCAGTTGGAGACGGCAGCGGAAGGGTCGGAACGATCCAGAGGCGGATCCGATCCGGTACTGCTAGGATTACCTCGTGCACGCAACTGCGGGTGCTTCCTTGCGGGGCATCGAGCCGGTCAATCGACCGGTGCGTTCGTGCAGTGTGCCGAATTCCCTGCCGCACGAGTACGGCAATGGAATCTGTCGAGGCTTTGAGCGCTGAGCCAGCGTAGCGAATCAGCGCTTACCCTTCCCGCTCTTCCGTCTTCTGTCTTCAAGTAGTTCGCCCAATCCAACAATCGAAATTGCGTGGCGCGGGCTCCTAACCTCCAAGCTGAGGATGGCGCCCCCTATGGGACAATAGGCGACTGAGCCGTTCCCGGACCGAGCCGGTACTGGACATGGACCAAGAGCACCGGGAATCGGCCGACGCCAGATCCGCATACCCGACGTCGCTCTGGCGGGCGGTGCCGGACGCGATCCGGGGATCCAAGGAAGACTACACAAAGGTCCCGCTGCCGCGGGCGATCGTCCTGCTGGCGATTCCCATGATGCTCGAGCTCGTCATGGAGTCGACGTTCGGGCTGGTCGACATCTACTTCGTCGGCAAGCTGGGTGCAGCGGCCGTTGCGACCGTCGGCCTGACGGGCTCGCTGATCATCCTGGTGTTCGCGATCGTCATGGGCCTGTCAATGGGCACCACCGCGACTGTCGCCCGACGGATCGGCGAAGGCGACCCGGAGGGCGCCGGCCTGGCCGCCTGGCACGCTGTACTCGCCGGTGTGGCCGGTGCTGTGCCAGTCAGTCTTGCCGGAGCGTTGCTGGCACCCCAGATGCTTCGTTGGATGGGAGGCACGGAAGCAATTGTTGCCGGTCATTCTTATGCGGCCGTCCTATTCGCGGGCTCGGTCACGATCTTCCTGCTGTTCCTGAATAACGCGATTCTCCGGGGGGCTGGAGACGCTGCGCTTGCGATGCGCGCGCTCTGGCTTGCCAATCTAATCAACATCGTGCTGGACCCGCTGCTGATTTTCGGAATCGGACCGTTCCCCAAGCTCGGCCTGATGGGAGCGGCGCTGGCCACGACGGTCGGCCGGGGCGCGGGCGTCGCCTACCAGCTGTTGGTGTTGTTCCGGGGAAGCGGCGCGGTCACAATCACGAAGCAGTGCGTCCGCTGGGACGGCGAAGTCTTCAGGAACCTGCTCCGCGTTTCCGGCACCGGGATGCTCCAATTCTTCGTCGCGACCGCAGCATGGCTGGGTGTAACGCGCATCATCGCTCTGTTCGGCGAGGCTGTGCTGGCCGGCTACACAGTCACGCTGCGGCTCATTCACTTCGCCATCCTGCCGTCCTGGGGCGTGAGCAACGCCGCGGCGACGCTCGTCGGGCAGAACCTAGGAGCAAAGAAGCCGGACAGGGCCGAGCGGGCTGTCATCATGACCGGCTTGGTGAACTTTGCCATGCTGAGCGTGATCGCAGTCGTGTTCTGGGCGTTCGCGGAACCGCTGATCGGAATCTTCACGTCGGAATCGGAGATCATCCCCCACGGGATCGAAAGCCTCAAGACTCTCAGCGCCGGGTACGTCTTCGCGGGTTTCTCGATGGTGTTCGGCCAAGCCTTCAACGGCGCAGGGGACACCGCGACACCGGCCTGGGTGAACTTCATCGTGTACTGGTGCTGGCAGCTTCCGCTGGCCTACTTCCTCTCCAAGATGGCAGGGCTCGATGCGATGGGCGTGTACGTGTCTCTGGTAATCTCCGGAGCGACGTGGATGGTCATTGGGTACATCCTGTTCCGACGCGGCAGCTGGAAGAAGCACGAGGTCTGAGGGCTGGCGCGTTGCAAATACGGCAGTTCGCCCTCGCTGCGGCACTGGCATGGAGCGTGGCAGCACCGCTGGACGGGGCCGAAATCGAGTGGTCGGCTCTAGGCTCCCTGCCTCCTTCCGATGCCTTGGAGGGAGCATTCGTTGCATCGGTCGACGGCAGACTGGTCATAGCAGGCGGGCTGGACAGATCGGAGCGGACCCAGGACAATGCCACTCCCGTGGCGACAGCCCGCGCATGGGTACTTGAAGGTCCCGATGCAGAGTGGCGGGCCACTACGCCACTTCCGGCACCAGCGGCGTTCGGAGCGGTGGCCTCTTCCAATGGATTCGCGGTCTTCGCCGGTGGCTCGTCGGCACTCGGTTCCGGCTATCTCGGCGACGCCTATCGGGTCCGCTTCAGCGGCGGAGATCTCACCTACGAGCGATTGCCTTCCCTGCCCGAGCCCCGGGCCTACGCGAGCGCGGTCATCACCGGGTCGGAGATCTACGTCGCTTGCGGGTTGCGGGAGGGAGCGTCTCAGGAGCTAACAGCCGATGTCTTCCGATTGGAGCTGAACGCACCCGAGCCGTCCTGGGAGGCCTCGGCGACGTTGCCGGGGCCAGCCCGTCGCTCGGCGGGGCTGACGGCGCTGGAGGGCGCGATATTCCTTTTCGGGGGTACTAGTTCCGTCCCTGGCAGTGATGTTGCGGCCGGTTTCCTCTCCGACGCATACAGGTTTGCTCAAGATTCGGGATGGACGGAGATCTCGGGCAGCCCTTACCCCACGCTGGGGTCGGCAAGCCCCATGGGGCCAAGTCACGTCGTTGTCATGGGCGGCGATGGAGACTCCGCCACCACCGCCCTCGCATATCACACGATCACAGACACGTGGGTGAGTCTGGGAGAGTCCCCGCAAGGCGCAATGGGCGCACCAGTCACGAGCTGGCTGGGCGGGTGGGTCACCGTCGTGGGCATGGCCAGCGGGGATGACGGGCCTACGGAGCTGCTGAGCGCGACCCTTGCGGCCGAGACGTCGGGATTCGAGCGGCTGGACTACGTGACCCTGATCGTCTACTTCGTGGTCCTTGTGCTGATGGGCATCTACTTCTCGACCAAGGGCGGGACGACCGAGGACTTCTTCCTCGCCGGGAGGCGAATGCCGTGGTGGGCGACCGGGCTCTCAATCTTCGGCACGCAGCTGTCGTCCATCAGCTTCATGGCCGTGCCCGCCAAGGTCTATTCGACCGACTGGGTTTACTTCCTGCTCCAGATGACGATCGTGATGATCGCATTCCCTGTCGTCTTCCTCTACCTGCCGTATTTCCGGAAGGTGAAGATGACGAGCGCCTACGAGTACCTCGAGAGCCGGTTCAACCTGCCCGTTCGGCTGTACGCGAGCGTTTCCTTCGTGCTGTACCAGCTGGGTCGGATGGCGATCGTCCTGTTCCTGCCGGCCATCGCCCTGTCCACGGTCACCGGCATCAGCGTTTACAGCTGCATCCTCGTGATGGGAATCCTGTCGACCCTCTACACGGTGATGGGCGGCATGAAGGCGGTCATCTGGACGGACGTGGTGCAGGTCTTCGTGCTCTACGGCGGCGCTCTGCTCAGCCTGGGGATCCTACTGACGAGCCTGGACGGCGGGCTCGCGGGACTCGTCGCAGAGGGCATGCAGTACGACAAGTTCCACATGTTCAATTGGACTTGGGACTGGACAACTACGGCGGTCTGGGTGGTGGTAGTCGGCAACCTGTTCCTCAATCTGGTGCCATACACCTCCGACCAGGCGGTCGTGCAACGCTACTTCACGACCAAGGACGAGAAGACTGCGGCACGCTCCATTTGGACCAACGCGATCCTGATCGTCCCGTCAACGCTGACCCTCTTCCTGCTCGGCACAGGACTCTGGGCGTTCTACCGTTCGAATCCGACTCTGCTGGACCCGTCCCTGCCCACCGATTCGATCTTCCCGCTGTTCATCTCGCAGCAGCTGCCGGCGGGCGTGGCCGGGCTGCTGATCGCTGCGGTGTTTGCCGCATCGATGTCGACGCTCGACAGCAGCCTCAACAGCGTTTCGGCCGCGCTCGTCACGGATTTCTTCGTACGGTTCCGTCCCGCCTCGAGCGAGAGAACCAGGCTGGCACTGGCCCGCCTGCTAACCGCGGGGCTCGGCATCGCCGCCACAGGGACTTCGATTGCCCTCGCGACCTTCGAAATTGGATCCCTGTGGGACACGTTTCAGGGCATGATGGGCTTGCTCGGGGGCGGCCTAGCGGGACTGTTCGCTCTGGGGATGTTCTTCCGGAGCGCGAACGGGGCCGGCGCAATGACGGGCGCAGTCTCGAGCGTGCTGATCCTGTACTGGGTGCAGCAGCACTCGGACCTACACTTCTTCCTCTACGGCGCGGTGGGCGTGCTCAGCTGCGTAGCCATCGGACTCTTGGCAAGTCCCTTGTTCCTGAGCGCCTCTAGGGCACCCACGCCCTGACGCCAATCGGACGAAGGCAGAACTCGCACAATCCCCGCAATCTGTCGCACTGACCGTACATAAGAGCGGATCCAGACTTGCGCAATGCGACAACAAGCAATCCGGCCCAGAATATTTGAAGTCATCCCACCTCTGTGCCTACTCGAACACGAGCAGAAATGCGCTCACGGACCTCTTCGTAGATAGGAATGGGAAATAGAAGCTCATCCGGAACCTCCAACGTAACGACTAAACCGAATCGAATTGGTCCGAATATGTTTCCCGCATCCTTGCGACAATTGACCTTGACAACCATCTCTCCCCCTTCCCCAACGGCGAGTGAATAATTCCCCTTGAAAACCTCATGTTGAACCGTCCCCCGTTGTACTGCACGATAATCCGTGTAAGATTGATCTCTCTCAATTCCACTTGGCAAACCGAACCACAGATGGGCAGCCCGATACTTCTGTTGGCGGACGCAAATCGGAGAAAACCACGCCAAGGTCACGATCGAGCGCCACGGCGCATTGAAATCGGACAGGCTTGGAGGTAACGGCAAAGAAAATTCTCCTGCCTCACCGTCCAACAGTGAACCGAAGCCCAGGATCGTCACTCGCTGCTCCGCACCATCTATAACTCTAGCAATATCAGGTCGGCCATAGCCTAGAAATCGAGCCCCGTATTCCCGCAACTTTGAACCGCGTCGATTCCCTTTCAAGATTGACAGATACTCTCTGAACTCATCATTCCACTCGGCACCATGTACGAGTAGCGCTTTCATCAGCACCGCGTCGAACTCCGTCGGGATCTCCCTTCCCGACTGGCCACGCAGCGCCTCCAGCAATTCGTAGAAGACATGTGCAGAACGTGATCCCAAAGCTGTCGCGTTGCTTGTCCCCCGCATATGCTGGGTAGCATCCAACGTACCCGACTGGCCCGGAGTCGCGACGCGCTGTCCAGGCCGGCGCCCCGACTCGACCGGTTTTAGCAAGACCGTTCCAGCCGGTGGTGCGGGGTGCGATGAGAGGAGTTGCCGCCCTCCCGGCAAATGGATATCTGGCTTGATTGCCCGCCGATAACCAGGACCATGTGCAGAGAACACGCTCGGCATAGCGGTCATTAGTGGATCGACCAAGTGTTCTGGAACTGGGCCAGATTCATCTGTGTGAATTGCCCCCACTGTCAATCCGTTTAGCGTCTCTGCTGGCGACAATAGACGCCGGTTTTTTGTGTCGGATACCACCGCCTGAATTATCGATGTCCGGCGTTTTTCTTTTGAAAAGTTCTGTAGATATCGATTGGATTTATCGAACAATATATCATACGCGTGGTTTCCTGCACTGACGATAAAGAGTACATTGTATTTCCAAGACAGCCAGTCGATGAGCCGCGCCCAACTGCTCATCTCTCTTACAAATGGGTGCGCGTGATTACCAATCGAAAGATTTATCACTCGAATTCCCGGTGACGCAGGAGGCTCTGCCCCCTCTCCTTCAAACAGTCTAGTGACGGCCCTATGGATCAGGTCTACTGGCAGGATGTCATCCGGAACTGTCTCGACGAAACGGTTATTAAATCCCCGGCGAGGCTGCATGATCGGCCGCACATAGATTGGCCTACCCAAGGCCATTCCTTGACCATTAAGATCGTCGTGACAAATCAATGATGCCATCGCCGTCCCGTGACACCGTTCCCGGGCTTGGTATGCGTCCTCGTATTCATCGGGGTCGTCCACCACTAGGTGGCCATCCAGTAGAACATGGCCAGTCAGCGGCATTCCATCTAGAAGCGCAACCACCGGTGTCCCCTGTACCCGGGACTGCGGTCTTGGTTGACCTGCTGGCTCGAATTCCGCAAGCTCGTCCTGGATGGGGACTCCGCACTGCCCAACTGGTCGAAAGTACATGACTTGGTCACACCGGAACAATTCCAGATCTGGGTAGGCTGTCGGCTGCTCGAGGAGTTCCTTGACGCGGTCGATGCCGATGCGGCCGAGAATCGCGTGATAGCCAATATCCTCTAGGACACACTCTCGCAGGATCTCACCGCCAAGTTCCTCAACAACCTGGTGGATCTGCTCGCCCGCATCGCTTCGCTGCGATTCATTACGCCTGCACCAGAGTTCGGCCTCGAACGAAACCGTGCCCTGACCGTGAGCCAACTGCTCATTCCAGTCCTCTAGTAGGCCCGTGTCGCGTAGTCGGTCCTCCACGTCCCACGGTCGGATTCGGCGCAGGTGGTCGAAGACCTGCTTGAGAGTCGCAAGGCCATTCCTGAACTGGGTATCAGGTTCCTTGCACCAAAGTTCGAACGCCCTCCGTAGTTCCTCCAAGGCTCGCTGGTCGGACATTAGCAGGAAGAGTTGGCCGCTCAGGCTCTTCTCTGGATGCTGCGTATCCTCGAATCCATCGCCCTGCGGAATGTCGCTGAGTTCGTACTCTGCAAGCCATTCGAGCCCCTCGATATTCTCTACTGCGCGAATAAAGTTCTCTACCGAACCAACCGTCTCGAGCACCAAGACCTGCTCGGGTTCAATCCCGAGCGAAGTGTGTTGCAATGCGATTCGTCGGTTCGCCAGCGCCTCTTCTAGGCGCTTGAATTGGGGCATTAGCCGTTCGGCCTGTCGCTGGGCTCCGGGACGGCCTGGCGGTCTGCCTCCGCGGCTCTTCAGGTTCCGTTCCGCAATCGCGGGCGCAGGAAACACCAGGATTGGGTAGTTGCTCTCGGCCATGTGTAAGGCGTTCGATTAGATACTATCGACTCGCTCTACTCCGAGCCGGCTCTTCCATTGGCGTAGCCGACACTCGAGGATTTCCTTAGGGCGCGCATCAATTCCGTCCATTGCCAGCTTCCGGACGAGATCAGTGCAAAAGTCCTCTACTTCGGCGAAACTGAGCCCGCGCAGCCTACGAGCCACGTCCCTCGGCTGCATCCCGAAGGAGTGCCCCGTCCGCTGCTCGAATGCGCGATACCACTGCTCGATCTGCCGCTGGTTGGGCGGGTCGAGTTCAAGGCGAACCTGAAACCTCCGCCACACCGCTCGATCGAGCAATTCTGGATGATTGCTCGCCGCAACGACTACGACGTAACTCGGGAGCGAGTCAATTTCGAGCAAAAGCGAGCTCACGACTCGCTTGATCTCGCCTGTTTCGTGGACATCGCCTCGTTCCTTGCCCACCGCATCGAATTCGTCGAATAGAAGAACGCACTGTCGTGACCGGGCATGCTCAAACACCTTGGCGATGCGGTGTGCCGTCTCGCCCAAGAAACTACCTATCACGGCTTCGTATCGGACTACCAAGAACGAGACGCCTAGGGCGTCCGCGAGCGCCTCCGCGAGGGTGGTCTTGCCGTTCCCCGGCGGGCCCGCGAGCAGTACTCGATTGCGCGGCTCCAGGTTGTACGACCTGAGCAAATCTGCCCTATGGTGTTCCGTCACCAATTCGCTAATGGTGTCGGCAACCATCGGAGCCAGCACCAGGTCGTCCAACCGGCGACACGGAACCTTGTCGGCCACCATCGGTGCGTGGGACGGTTGGGCGGCAGGAACGGCGTTCTTGTACCGGCCGTTCGGCACTTGCAGCTGGGCGAGGAGTCGATCCGCCAAGACCGTGTGATTCTTAGCTCGCTCGTTGGCCGCTAACGCCTCTACGGTCTTTCGGACTTGCGCTTCGTCCCCTAAACGGCTCGCCCTGACGAGATTGAGGATGAGATCCGCGCGAGCCATAGTCAGTCCGTCGCCCGCAGGTGCGGCTCGACACTCAGCGACCACGCTGGTCGTCCTTGATGGCATCTATAGCCGATGCACTGCGCGTTCGTTATCTTAACCTCAAGATGGCTCACTGTCTGCCCGCCGCAGGATCTGAGCAGGCCCGCCTCCGCTAGAGCCCGCTGTCCGGCTCTTCGCAGAGGTTTTACAGACCCAACTGCTCGATTCGTAAGCGAAACGTGAATTGAGGGGGGCCATAAGAAATGCTGGGGTGCGTCCTCGCTCAAGCCGTGATGGCCCATTCCCGGTATCGTGGGGCCCGAATTAGCCGCCCCAGAGGCCCGTTGCGGGGCTTTCGACCGCTGAGGTGCCCTTCGGTTCGCCTCCCGCCGGGCCCACCCGAGTCCAAATCGAACTCCGTCGCGGAGCAGGGCGGCGGGACTTGCGCACCGACTGCCAGTCGGCCCGCTCTGCAGCGGTCCCGATGCCCCCGCCGGAAAGTCTCGGCCCTCCGGGATGGCTTGTTGGCGGATCAAGCGCGCATCTCGAGCATTGCTTGCCTCAACAGCAGCCGGTTCAGCCGTGCAGCCAACCGGGCCACCGAGTCCAGAAGGTGCACTAGGTGGCGGTCGCAGTAATTCTGTGCGAAGCGCTTGAGGTGCTGGGCCCTTCGGTGATAGAACGTGATGTACATGCCGCGCTTGTACTGTGGCCTGCATTACTCGAAACTGTCCGCGACCACCTGACCGCGTTGCTGCTCGCCCGCAAGCTGGTGCGTATTCTCCTACGCAGGGCAAGCGTTCAACGCCGTGTCGATTTGCCTCGCCACCCTGTTGCCGGCCCGCACTAGGCCCGAGGGTGACTAGCAAACAGGTTTCCTGCTCCGCCTTGATGCCGAGCCGCAGCGGCCACCAGCACTGGCGGAGATCGAATGCCAGCACCATCGGAACTTTCAGTCTTCCACCACCGGCCATTCTTGCCTCGTCCGCAACTCGTTTGTGTCGTCAACGCTGCGATCCCTGTGATCAGACGTCACATGCCACATCACTAGGCAAGGATGCTCATGCGTTCCCTGCCGTGAGTTCGGCCGCTCGCAGGATGACTTGGATTCCGTGTTCGAATTGTAACCTTCAGATCACCTCGAACAGCAGTCCTGATTCCGCTCAGCCGACGCCAGTGCCGGTGCGGCCTCAGCTTGTCTGCCCGTAGAGGAATCAATCGATTCTACGCTGGGACAGTCTAGATCCTTCGGAGGCGGTCGATCTCGCGGTCAAGGCGATAATCGGCCCCGTGCGTCCGAGGAGACCGCTTGCGCCAGGGCATCGCTGAAACGTACCGACAGCGACGGACGGAGCATCCAGGAATCGGAGCGGTGGAGGCACAGCGCGGTCCGGAGACCTCGTCGGTAACCCATCATTCCGCGCGTGCGCGGGATGCGCAGGATCACCACCGCAGGCTTCGCAGGTCGTAGGTGATGCACCCCCGGGGCCCGCACCTACCCGCTGTGGCCGAGCGAGGTTGTGTGCTGCGGCCATAGCGCTGGCTCGGGGCGATGCGCTTCCCTCGGTACCGTCATGATGCGGGCACTGTTGCTGAGTCGGCGGTACGGTGACCCCGGCCGCAGCACGGAGCAGAGTCAGGAGTGCGCATGCCTTCAGAACCGGGCCGACCAGTTTCCCACCGAGGCTCGTCGGTCCGAGGCGTTGGCCTCGCTAGAAATAGATCGCGAAGGCCTCTCCAGCGCTCTTGACGAAGGAGGCAGCGTTCGTCAGCCTGTTGTAGGCCACCTGCAGGCGCTGCCTAACGAAGCGCTCCGTATCCATCGCGTCGGGAATCAAGGCGATTAAGTTCATCTCTGACGCCGCGCTATGCAGTGTCAGCGCCACAGCGTGGGCCTCTCTCTGTGTGTAGAAGCTGGCGAACGCCGCACTGCCCTGCTGCACGTTTGCCATGTATTGGACCTCGTAGTTGATCAGCAGATTGCTCTCCCGCCCCAAACGGGACGAAGCCTCGGCGTCACCCAACAGAGTCGCGTACGCCCAGTTGACCTCCAGCGCGGACCACGCAACATTGAAATTGACGAGTTGCTGGGCCGTTGTGGTCCCGGTGTTGGCTACCTCGATGATTCCTGCGGCAGTCTCGAAACCTGCGTACGGTATCTCTCCCCTGGATGTACGGAGCGCCTCGCGGAAGGCTTCGATGTCGAGGTCTTCCGTGCCAGCGAGCAGCGTGATTTCGGCGACAGCCGCACGGGCCGCGCCCAGCACCTCCATGGCCTCCTCCATCGCAGGGGCGGCTGCCACAGGCTGAAGCGCCATGCCCGCCACAGCTGCCGCCACCGCGAATCGTGCAGGACCTCTCTCGATCATGTCGTGCTCCTTGCCGAGCCGGCCGTCGACCGGAGACACGTCGGCGACAGCCGCACGGTCCGGACGCGGACACAGCCCGCACTTTGACTATACGCACCAGCGCCGGAAACACCGAAGATCGGGGATTTCCTCGCCCGGCAAGCTCAAGGGCGAGCTTCTACGGCCGGCACCATCCAGCCGCAATGCCAGCGTGGCTTCCGCCAAAATACGAAGCCAGCGCATCGAACGGGACCACTGACCCGGTCGTCGCCGTTGATGCTTCGAGACCCGCTCGACTACTCGCGGAGGCCGAATACGAACATCGAGTTCCCAGCGGACACCGCGATGCGCTGCTCCCCGCCGGCAGTGAACGTAATCGGAGACGCCGCTATAGTGCCGCCGAGGTTCATGGACAGGAGATTCTCCCCAGTGAAGACATCCAGCACGAGAAGGTAGCCCTCCATCGTGCCAGTCACGAGAATGTCACCCGCGGTTGAAAGTATCCCGCTCTCGCCGACACCGGTCATGCGGAACTCCCACTCCATGTCTCCGGTTGTCGGAGAGAGGGCGCGGACGGCGCCCCAGCCCTGCTGCTCGTCCTCGTCCTCCATAGTGTTCGGCCAGATTCCCTTCGGCAAGCTGCCGACATAGCGGTTTCCGCGGGTGTAGGACGGATCCCCCTTGTGATAGACGCTCGAGTACTCCCAGGACGAGACGTAGAACAGCCCGGTCTTCTCGTTATAGGCGGGCGAGTACCAGTTCGTCCCTCCTTGGACGGCGGGCCAAACCCGAGTACCCTCACGCGTCGGCGACGCCTCCGGGATCTTGATCGGGCGGCCGTTCTCGTCGAGTCCCTTGGCCCAAGTCACCTTGACGAAGTTCTTGCCGTGCAGGAACTCGCCGGTCTCGCGGTCCAGCACGTAGAAGAACCCGTTGCGATTGGCCCACAGCATCAGCTTCCGCTGCTTGCCTTCCCACTCGCGATCCACCAGAACGGGGATCTGAACCGCGTCCCAGTCCCACTCGTCGTGAGGCGTGAACTGGAAGTACCACTTGAGCTCGCCAGTGTCGGCGTCTAGGGCGACCACCGAGTCAGTGAATAGGTTGTCGCCCGGGCGCACGTCCCCGTTCCAGTCCGGCGCGGGGTTGCCAACGCCCCAGTAGGTGAGATTCAGATCAGGGTCATACGAGCCCGTGAGCCAGATCGAGCCGCCGCCGCGCTCCCAAGCATCCCCGGACCATGTCTCGTGCCCAAGCTCACCCGGACCCGGGATTGTGTTGAAGCGCCAGATCTCGTCCCCGTTCTTCGGGTCCAACGCAACGATGAAGCCGCGAATTCCGTACTCGCCGCCCGCCGACCCGAGGATCAGCTTGTCATTCACCACCAAGGGGGCGTGCGTAAGCGAGTATCCGCCGGTCGTGTCGACAATCTGCCTGGTGAAGACGACCCCGCCGGTCTTGGCATCGAGGGCAACCAGCTTGCCGTCGATGGTTCCCATGTAGAGGGTGTCGCCGTGGATCGCGAGCCCGCGGTTGATCCGGCCGCAGCACACGTTGATCCTGCCCTCCATGACATGGGTGTACTCCCAGAACCTTCTGCCCGTCACGGCGTCGAGCGCGACCACGTCATTCGGCATCTGCACCGCGTAGATCACGTCATCCACGACCAGCGGGGTCATTTCGAACTTCTCCAGCGATTCCGCCTGGAAGACCCACTTCAGCTCCAGGTCGCCGACGTTCTCTCGGTCGATCTGGTCGAGCGGCGAGTGATGCTGGCTCTTGTAGGTGCGGTTGTATGTGAGCCAGTTGCCGGGCTCCTCCTCGGCTCGCAGGAGGCGTTCGGAAGTGACCTGGCCTCCGACCTGGGCGGTGGCGACGGCCAGCAATGCCGCCGTCCGGAGAACGTTACTGATCTGCATTGCTCGCCCTCCTCAGGCGCTGGCTCGCCAGGAAGGCAACCAGGTTGTCCAAGTCATCCCCCTGAATCTTGCCCTCGAACGAAGGCATGCCCGAAGACCGGTCGACTTCGAACTCGGTAAGATCCGACTTCTGCAGCGACAGTAGCTGCCCGGAAGCGTCAAGCAGCTGGACAGAGAACGTGTCCTCGTTCATCCTCATTCCGGAGATGGCCTTGCCGTCATTGGTCTTCGCCCGCACCATCCAGTGCTGCGGGAAG
The DNA here is from genome assembly GCA_965263255.1 of Bryobacterales bacterium. Taxonomy (GTDB): domain Bacteria; phylum Acidobacteriota; class Terriglobia; order Bryobacterales; family UBA6623; genus VXMF01. The sequence goes on along the minus strand of CBDHHA010000008.1, from coordinate 893,252 downwards.
ACCGCCTCGTCCGGTCGGAGCACGGCCGACTGCAAATGCCCGAGCGATCTCATGGCACCGATGTCGCTCAGGTCAGGCCCCATGCGGCCGCCTTCACCCCGGATCCTGTGGCATGCGTTGCAACCGTTGGCAGCGTACACAGCCTGACCCTTGTCCGGGTCTCCCTGTGTCATGTCGGCGCCGCGCCCCTCGCTGAGGGACCGAACGTACGATACGATCTGCCATAACTGCTTGCCATTAAAGAAGATTCCCGGCATCTCGGTGCCGGGGATGCCTTCCGAAATCGTCGTGTACAGATCGCGGTCGGTCCCGCCATGGCGGAACATGCCGGTCGTAAGAGCGGCTCCGCGCCCCCCTTCGCCCTCGATGCCGTGGCAGACGGCGCAGTGCGAGCGATACAGCCTACCGCCAGCCTCGACGTCCGAAGCCCCCGTGAAGGGGTTGTTGAGCGCGTCTTCCGCATGCCCGGTGTCACCGGGGGCGGCTGCGAGTACAGCAGGTAGCAATAGCAACAGAAACCGGGATTTCAAAACAGACCTCCGGCAACCGCCTCCGAAACGGCTGGCCGCTGACATTCTAGCGAACCTCGGGCAGACGGCCTTGCGAGCGCCGGGCCTACTCGCTCCAGAGGCGCAGGCAGATGAGCGTATCGATGTCCCTGGCAAACAGCGAGCCACCCGAGACTGCTGGAAACGCGCGCGTCTCCCGAGCCAGGACCTGGGCACGGGAGACAACCTCGAAGCTCTCGGGCGATGCGACGGCCATCACGAGCTCGCCAGACTCGAGGAGGAGGAGAAGGCGGTCCCCGACCCGGCTGACCGAGCCGGCGCGAATGCCGTCCTGAGACCAGAGCACCTTGCCGGTCTTCAGGTCCGCCGCCCGAAAGCTCTGGCCGTACTCCTGACGGCCGTGGAAGCCGTAAACCGTCCCCGCCGAGAGTACGCTGCTGGAATAGTGGCTGTCGATCACGCCCTCGCCCGACCAAAGCACGTCTACTTCGCGATTGCAGAGCTTCATGGCGATCGATCCGGTGCCGTACGAGGCCGATAGGAGCACAACCTCCCCGTCGACGAGCGGCGTAGCGGCATTGACGGAGGCATTGGTGCGAGAACGCCAGCGGCGCTGGTACGTAACCTCTCCTGATGCTGGCTTGACGACCGCCAGCCCCTCCCGCGTGAAGAACACGGCCATGGCCTCTCCGTCGAGGCGGGCCATCACAGGGGACGAATAGCTGGCCTCGTGCTCCGTGGCCTTCCAGAGGACTTCCGCTGTCGCAGCGTCAAACGCCACGATGCCGGCCCCAGAGCCGCCTACGTTCGCGAGCACTCTGCCATCCGCGACTAGGGGAGTAGACGCAGCACCGAAGAAGCCCTTGCGGACACCGAACTCCTTGTGGGTGTCGACACCCCAGATCTTGCGGCCTGTTTCGAAGTCCAGACAGTGCAGCCAGCCCTGGGCTCCGAACGTGTAGACCCTCCCGTCGGCAATGACCGGCGTGGCTCGCGGGCCATTGTCGAACCCGAAGTCGTCTCTGTAGGCCGTTTCGTAGGCGAACTTCCAGAGGCCGCTGCCGTCTTCCGTCCGGAGGGCTTCGACAACCTCCTGATTCCCCAGCCGATGGAAGACGACCAGCCGCCCGCCAGCTGCGACTGGAGCGCTGAATCCTGCCCCGATGGACCGTTCCCAGACTAGTTCCGGACCCTCGGCAGGGAACGCCTCGATCGTGCTGCGTCCCGGGAACACCCCGTCTCGAGCTGGGCCCCGGAACTGCGGCCAGTCCTGAGCATCGCCGGCAGCAGCAAACACAAGACATGCTGCCAGCAGTCGGACCGCCACCCGGAGGTGAGTGCCGGGCTGAGCGCCACCAGCGCGTCCAGGCCGCCTCCCCAGTACCGCTGGGATGCGCCCTCGGTGTGTGCTCAGATCCCGGACCATCGCTTCAGGTTGTCGCCTTCGATCCCCAGCAGGTCGAGGACGCGACCGACCTGCTGGTTCACGATATCGTCGATCGATTCCGGCAAGGAGTAGAAAGCCGGCATCGGGGGGGCGATCACCGCACCCATTTCCGCGAGCGTCGCCATTGTCCGCAAATGCCCTAGGTGGAGCGGCGTCTCGCGAACGACCAGCACCAAGCGCCGTCTCTCCTTGAGCGCGACATCAGCAGCCCTCGTCAGGAGGTTCGAAGCCAGCCCGCAGGCAATTGCGGACATTGTGTGAACGGAACACGGAACAACCGCCATGGCGTCGAAGATAAAGGAGCCGCTCGCAATCGTCGCCCCGATGCGTTCTACGGAGTGGGTCTCGGCGACCAAGGGGCGGAGTTCGGCCAGGGTGCGGCCTGTTTCCTGATGCAGGGTCTTCTCGCCGGGGCGAGTCACGACTAGGTGGGTCTCGACATCCGGAGCGGTAGAGAGCCGCTCCAACAGTCGCAAGCCATAGACGGCGCCACTAGCGCCGCTGATGCCGATCACGATCCGTTTCAACTGTCAATCCCTAGCCTTCATGGTCGCAGGTCGGAAAAGCACCGGAACTAGCACCAGTCCCCGCTCTTGAGCCGGAGCGTCGCATCTCAATCGTTGATCGTCGCATGAGCTGCGACTCGTTGCGAAATGCCTGGGTCGTTCCCAGCTCCCAGCACGAGCTCAAGCTTTCGGGGCAGCACCCGTACCCTGTCCAGCTGTCGGTGGTAGGCTGAGCACAGTTTCCTCCCAACCATCAATGAGTCAGCGAAGAACCATCTACCTCGCCAGCGGATACGGCTTCTCGGACCAGACGCGGACCGGTCCGCTGGTGGATCTCGTCACTGTGCTCGAGGGCTTAGGTGCCGAGGTCTGGGAACCTTTCGCCCGCAACAACCAGGTCGACAAGACCACCCTCGACTGGTCGTACAAGATCGGGCAGGACGACTTGAACGACGTCCGCAACGCCGACGGGATCTTCGCGGTCGTCAACGGGTGTCCTCCGGACGAGGGCGTCATGATCGAACTCGGCATGGCCATCGCATGGGGAAAGCCGACATTTCTGTTCCGTGACGACTTCCGTGTCTGCACGGACTCCGCCGGCACGTCCGGCTATCCGCTGAACCTGATGCTCTTCACGGGCCTGCCGGAACAAGGATGGGAGCGCTACTGGTACACCCACCTCGACCAGTTGCCAGACCCTGGGAAGGCATTGGCCCCGTGGCTGAACGGACACTCGACACCGGGCACCTGATTCTGTTCGACGGGAATTGCGGGTTCTGTCGCCGGGCGGTCGGATTCATTTCCGGAGCCGACAGTAGCCGCGTCTTCCGGTTCTCACCTCTGATGAGCGACGACGGCCTCCGCGCGGTCGAAGGGTCCGCGATCGACACTGGGACATTCGGGTCCCTGCTGGTCGTACCGAGCGGCAACGTGACGGACCGCGCGCCGCTCCAGAAGGCGGCGGCTGTGCTGTTCATCATTCGTCGCCTGGACTGGCCATGGCGGCTGGCATCCGTGGCCCGCGTCTTGCCGCTACGCCTGCTGGACTGGGCCTACGACCAAGTCGCTCGAAACCGGTACCTGCTGACCAAGGACGACCAGGCATGCGATGTCCCGGAACTGGCCAAGCCCGATCCAGGGAGCCCGCACTGACCGCGGCCGACTGAGAATCGACCCGGCATCCCCTGAGGGCCGCAGACCTTTGCAATCGGGTATGTTGATACGAACTCCCGGAGTTGCTTGAGAGGCCTACGTGTCGGAGATGTTCAAGACCAGAATCACCGAGATGTTCGGGATCCAGTATCCCATCATCCAAGGTGGGCTGATGTGGCTGGCGAAGGCCGAACTCGCCGCGGCGGTTGCCGAGGCAGGAGGCATCGGCTTCATGACTGCCCTCTCGCACGACACCCCCGCCAAGCTCCGGGACGAGATCCGGAAGGTTCGCGACCTGACCGACAAGCCGTTCGGCGTCAACATCACCTTCCTCCCGTCGCTGAGGCCGCCGGATTTCCCCGCGTACATTCAGACCTGCATCGACGAGGGAGTCCGCTTCATTGAGACGGCAGGGCGCAATCCCGCCCCCATCATGCCGATGCTCAACGAAGCTGGCATCAAGGTGATTCACAAATGCACCTCGGTGCGCCACGCGATTACGTCGCAGCGAATCGGATGCGCCGCCGTCAGCATCGACGGATTCGAGTGCGCCGGCCACCCCGGCGAAGATGACGTGACGTCCCTCATCCTCATCCCGCTTTGCCGGGACGCTTTGCGGATTCCAATCGTCTCGTCCGGCGGGTTCGGAGACGGCCGCGGCTTGGTGGCCTCCCTGGCGCTCGGTGCGGACGGAATGAACATGGGCACGCGCTTCGTCGCGACAGCAGAGTGCCCGGTCCATGACTCCGTCAAGCAGGCGCTGGTCAATGCGAGCGAGCGGGACACCAGGCTTCTGATGAGATCCCTTCGGAACACGGCACGATTCCTCGCGAACGCCAATACCGAGAAGGTGTTGGAGATCGAATCGCGCGGCGATGCGACCATCGATGACATCAAGCAATTCATGTCCGGCCTCGAAGGGAAGCAGATGATCGAGACGGGCGATCTCGGCAAGGGCGTGCTGTCCGCCGGCCAGGTGATCGGCATGATCCGGGACGTGCCGACCGTGCAGCAGCTCTTCGACCGGATCATCGGCGAAGCCACCGAACTCATGACGCGGCGCCTGCCCGGGATGGTCGGTGACGGAATTGCCAGCGCCGAACCGGTATCCTGCTGAGCATTCGCCGACAGCGCACCTCGCGCGATGCCGGGACACAGTCACGAGACCGTGAGGATTTCAGCGACGATCATTGCGCTCAACGAGCAGCGCAACATCGAACGGGCCATCCGCTCGGCCGGATTCTGCGACGAGACCATAGTCGTCGATTCCGGCTCGACGGACGAGACTGTCGGAATTGCGGAGTCCCTAGGGGCCAGGGTCGTGACGAACGAATGGCCAGGCTACGCCGGACAGAAGAACTTCGCCGCCGAGGCTGCGCGCAATGAGTGGATCCTGTCGCTCGACGCCGACGAAGCCGTGAGTCCAGAGCTTGCCAGCGAAATCGTCCGGCTCAAGGAAAGCGGCCCAGACTGCGCGGGGTACGACTTCCCACGGCTCGCAAGGTACTGCGGCCGCTGGATTCGGCACTCCGGCTGGTATCCGGACCGGAAGGTCCGCCTCTATCGCAGGGACCTGGCAACGTGGCGCGGTCGGCACGTTCACGAGTCCGTAGATGTGGCGGGCCCGGTGGGCCACCTCGAAGGAAACCTGCTGCACTACACCTGCGACACGCTGGAACACCACAAGAGGAACGTGGACCGCTACACGGATCTCGCCGCCCGGGAGATCAGCGAGTCCGGGAAGTCAGCACCCGTCTGGAGGCTTGTGCTCGGTCCCGGCTATTCGTTCGTCAAGTCTTACTTGCTCCAGCTCGGCTTCCTTGACGGCATACAGGGCCTTACGATCGCTCGTATGGCCGCTTGGTACGTGTTCCTCAAGTACACGAAGGCCCGCAAGCTCGCGACCCGCCAGTAAATGAGGATTCTTCATATCGATACCGGCAGAACGATGCGAGGGGGCCAGTACCAAGCCCTGTTGCTGCATGACGCGCAGTTGTCGGCAGGCTGCGAACCGGCCCTGCTGGCAGGAGACGGGATCCGGTCCGTGCGCGATGTCGAGAGTGTGGGTCGACGTTCGATCCGGCGTCACGCGCGCCGCTGCGACCTCATCCATGCGCACGACGCGAAGGCGCACTCCCTGGCTGTCCTCCACGGAAGCGGCAGGCCCGTCGTGGTCGCCCGGCGGGTTGCGTTCCCGGTACGCAGAGGGATTCTCTCCCAGTGGAAGTACCGTCAAGCGGCACACTTCCTAGCGGTGTCCGAGCATGTCGCCAGCATCCTGCAGAACGGTGGCGTGCCAGCCCGCAAGATCAGCGTCGTGTACGACGCCGCTCCCGAACCGGACCAGCCAATGAACCGGTCGCAGGCCGAACAGGGCCGACCGAACGAGTCGGAGTTCTGCGTGGTGAGCCCGCAGTTCGACGATCCTCTCAAGGGCCGTGACCTTGCCGTGAGTGCCTGCCAGCGGGCCGGTGTCCGGCTACTACTGTCCGAGAACCTGCGCGACGATCTGCCCAGAGGGGACGCGTTCCTGTACCTGACGCAGTCGGAAGGGCTCGGGTCCGCGATCCTCCTAGCCATGTCGATGGGAGTGCCAGTAATCGCCAGTGCTGTTGGCGGCATCCCGGAGATCATCGACAACCGGAAGACCGGGCTGCTGGTGGACAACACCCTCGCGAGCGTCTCGGAGGCGGTCCTCGAATTCCAGCGGGATTCACCGCTCCGCGCAGCGGTCGCGGACGCGGCCCTCGCGCGAATCCGGACGGAGTTCTCGATCAAGCGAATGACCGAGCGGACGATGGACGCATACCGCCTCGTCATCGAGGGGACGGACTGACACATGGCCTTGATGGTCGGCCTGGCCTTCGTGGTGGGCCTGCAAGTCGGCAGTTTCCTCAATGTCTGCATACGGCGGTGGCCACTCGGCCAGTCCGTCGTGCGGCCCGGCTCGCTCTGCCCCAGTTGCAGCGCTCCGATTGCCTGGCGCGACAAGCTGCCCGTCGTCAGCTTTGTCGCGCTGCGCAGACGATGCAGAGCCTGCCGGGAACCGATCTCGTGGCGGTACCCGCTTGTAGAGATCCTCACCGCCGCAGTGTTCGCCAGCATCGCGGCCCATTTCGGCACTGGGCCGGATGCCTTGAAGCAGACCGTATTCGCGTCAATGATGCTGGTTCTGGTCTTCACCGACATCGACCACCGAATCCTCCCCGACAAGGTCACGCTTACCGGCATAGCGATGGGAATCGCGATCAGCCCGTTCTTCGCTCTTCCCCCCGGCCCCGCCGGCATGCTCATCGGATTGTGGGGGCCCGGCATCCCTGCTTGGGGTGTTTCCCTGATGGAGGCTCTGCTCGCTGCGGCCGTCTTCGGCGGATGCCTGTGGATGGTGGGCGAAGCATACTACCGTGTCCGCGGCAGTGAGGGCCTCGGCCTGGGCGATGTCAAGCTCATTGCCTTTATCGCGGCCTTCCAGGGAAGTGCGGCCACGGCTCTCGTGCTGATCATTGGTAGCTGGCTGGCCACGCTCGGCGGCATCCTCGCAATCACGCTCTACGGCAAGGACCGTGACCATCCAATCCCTTTGGGGTCCTATCTCGCGGGAACCGCCCTGGTCATGATCTTCGTGGCAGAGCCGATCCTCGACCTATACTGGAGCCTGATTCTCGGATGAGGCTCGGCGACATCGCGAAGGCGCTGGACTGCCGCCTTGTGGGCGATCCGGACATTGAGATCACCGGGGTCGCGGGCTTGGAAGACGCTGGCCCGAGCGACCTGACCTTTCTTTCGAACCCGCGCTACGCCTCTCTCGCCTCGCAGACCCGGGCCGCGGCTCTGATCGTGGACCGCCCGTTGGACGGGGTGAGCACGGCGTTCGTCGTGTCGGCGAATCCGTACCTTGACTTCGCCCGATCCCTGGAACTACTCCTCCCTCCGGCCGAGCGGGAACCGGGCAGGCACCCCACTGCCGTGATCGCCGAGACGGCCACGGTCGGCCCGGATGCGAGCATCGGGCCCTTCGCCGTGATCGAGGACGATGTGGTGATCGGCAGGAACGCCACCCTCGGCCCGCACGCCGTGATCGGGCGCGGAGCTCGGATCGGCGACGACTTCGTCGCGCATGCGGGAGCTACGGTGTGCCACGGCTCGAGGATCGGCAACCGGGTGGTCCTGCACCAGAGAGTCACAATCGGGTCGGACGGCTTCGGGTTCGCACGCCGTCCCGACGGCACGCACAAGAAGATCCTGCAGGCCGGCCACGTTGTCATCGAGGACGACGTCGAAGTGCAGGCGGGCTCGTGCATCGATCGCGCAGCCGTGGGGGAGACCCGGATCGGCCGGGGTACGATCATCGACAACCTCGTTCAGATCGGGCACGCAGTGAAGGTCGGGGCCAACACCATCCTCTGCGCGCAGGTCGGGATCGCAGGCAGCACCACGCTGGGATCGGACTGCATCCTTGCGGGGCAGGCGGGCATCATCAATCACCTGAGCATCGGCAACCGCGTGCTGGTCACCGCGCAGTCGGGGGTGGGACGCGACCTCGGGGACGATTCCAAGGTCTCCGGATCGCCGGCCATCGACAATCGGCAATGGCTCCGGTCTACGGCGGCCTACACCAGGCTGCCGGAGATCGACCGCGAGGTTCGCAGGCTCCGCAAGCGCGTCGAGGACCTGGAAGAGGATTCGTAAGCGCCCGCCCTCCGGGCCGGCGCCAAGAAGGACACGTAGGGTCCCTGTTCGCACCGGCCGTCAGGGCGCTTCCCTGCTGTACGATTGGGCGAGCCGAGAAATGGCGGCTCATCGTCCCGAATGCGCACCTCGCTACCGTTGCTATTCCTCTTCTCGGGACTGGCCGCCGGCCAGTCCGGCGACTTCCCCATCAATCTCCGCCAGGGAATCATGGCTGGCGAGGTCGGCGAGCAATCGGTCATCCTCCAGTCGCGCCTGACCTCCACCGATCCTCACCAGGACCCCCGCTGGGAAGGCATCCGGGGCGCGCGGGGCTGGGCCCGATTCGAGATCGCGGACAACGAGCCGTTCGACGGTAGCCGGCTGACGGAATGGATCGAGGCTTCACCGTACTCGGACTTCATCGTCAAGACCAAGGTGAGCGGCCTGAAGCCCGCCACGCGCTACCACTACCGGTTGCTGTACGGCCGAGACAAGAGTGACACCCGGCAGTCGGATCCAGCAACGTTCCGGACACTAGCCGGGCCCGCTATCGCCGCTCCGTATAGCTTCGCCGTCGTGACAGGGATGAATTACTCGTTCTTCCACTACACCGGCAGCAGCCGCACGGACCCCTACGAGGGCCCCGACAAGGAGCTTGGGTACCCTGCCCTGGCTTCGATCCTGAAGCTTCGGCCGGACTTCTTCGTGGGGACCGGCGACAACGTCTACTACGACCATCCCGGGCATCGCGGCCGGGCCCAGACGCGCCACGAGATGCGCAAGAAGCATCACGAGCAGTACTCGCAACCCCGGTTCCTGGATCTGTTCCGAAGCGTCGCAACGTACTGGATGAAAGACGACCACGACCATCGCTTCGACGACTCCGACGCGGTCAACGCCGTGCGGATCCGCGCCCCGAAACAACTGGACTACTACCCGCGCACCAACATCCACGAAGGCGAGTCAGGCTCGGGCTTCCTGCCATCCCACGAACTGGGAATCGAGCTGTTCCAGGAACAGCTGCCGGTGGTGGATCCTTCCGACCGGGATCCGGTCACCTACAGGACGCATCGGGTCAGCCGCGACCTGCAGGTCTGGCTCGTGGAGGGGCGGGACTACCGCAGCCCGCTCGACCAGCCGGACGGGCCGAGAAAGACAATCTGGGGAACGCAGCAGAAGGAATGGCTCATGCAGTCGCTGAAGGAGAGCGACGCGCCCTTCAAGCTGCTGCTGTCGGCGACGCCCATGGTCGGACCCGACTCCAGCAGCAAGCGCGACAACCACACCAATCTCAACGGATATCGCCACGAAGGCGATGATTTCTTCGACTTCCTCGCCGACAGCGGCATCACCGGCAAGGAGTTCTTCATCGCCTGCGGGGACCGCCACTGGCAGTACCACTCGATCCGTCCGGACGGCTACGAGGAGTTCTCGTCAGGGGCCCTCGTCGACGCGAACTCCATCCTGGGCAGCTTCCCGGGCGACCCGAACACGACCGACCCGGATGGGCACATCCGGCAGCCTTACCACTCGCCGGAGGCCAGCGGCGGCTTCCTGATCATTTCCGTCATCCCGGAGGGGTCGTCAGCGCGGGCCGTGTTCCGGTTCTACGACGAGAAGGGCAAGCTGCTGTACGAGCACTCCAAGTCGGCACCGTGAACGCGGGCGCGGCCGACTCGACAACGCCGGCCCGTCACTGCATCGGGAAGAGAACGGAACCGATGTAGGATGCCAGCAACCCGGCGCCTCCGAGCGCGAAGAGCGAGACCGTCTTGGTCTTGAGCGCCTCGACCTCGGTGAGCCCGGTCATGGTCTTAAAGACCCAGAACCCTGAATCGTTCATCCAGCCCCCGACGATCGAGCCTGCGCCGATTGCGGTCAGTATGTAGACCGAGTGGTGACCCGGCGGGCTGGCGATGATTAGCGGGGCCAGGATCTCGGACGACGTGATCATCGCCGTCGTCGCCGACCCTTGCGCGATGCGGAACAGCATCGCGATACCGAAGCCCAGCAGCATAAGCGAGAGGCCGAAGTTCTGCGCGTATTCGCCTAGGACGGTCCCGACCTCGGCCTTTACCAGCATCCGGCCGAACGCTCCGCCGCCGGCTGTGATCAGGATGATCAGGCCCGCGCTCTTGATCGCCTCCTCGGTGGGCTTCGCCAGCTCCTTCAGGGACATGCCCTTGTGGGAGGCAAGCAGCCACAGCCCCGCAGCTGCGGCGAGGATCAGCGCCATGTTCGGATTCCCGAGGAATCTAGTGACCCCCGCGAGAGCGCTGCCCGCGAAAAAGGTGTTGGTGACCGTGTTGGCAGTGATCAGGATCACGGGAATCGCAATCGGAAGCAGCGAGACGAAGAACCCAGGCAGCTCCTTCTCGGGTCGGTTGGCAACTGTCCGAAGCTCCTCCAGCGTCAGGCCCGGAGCCTCCCGGATGGGGATGTCGAGCTTGCGGTCGATCCACCAGGCGTAGGCCCAGCAGGCCAGGGCGGACGGGATGGCGACCACCAAGCCGACGATAATCACCACGCCGATGTCGATGTTCAACGTCTCCGCCATTGCCAGCGGGCCGGGAGTCGGCGGCACGAAGATATGGGTGGTGACGCCGCCCGCGCCGATTGCGAGCGTGTACAGCAGGTAGTTCCGGCCTCCGGTTCTCATGCTCATGGAACGGGCCAATGGGACCAGCAGGTAGAACACCGTGTCGTGGAACACAGGTATGGACAGAACGTATCCGCTGATCACCATCGAGAACGACGAGTACTTCTCCCCCAGCCAGTCGACGAAGCGCCGCGTGATCTTCTCAGCCCCCCCGCTCTCCATCAGGCACTGGCCGATGACCGCCGCCATTGCAATCGCGATCCCGATCCGGCCCACCAGCCCTCCGAACGCTTCGGTAACGGCGCCCATGATGTCCTGCACCGCGACGTGCGGGGACAGCAGGCCAATGAGGATGGCGGACAGGATGAGCGCGGCGAATGCGTTGACCTTCCAGCGGATGATCAGAAGGAAGACCGCCGCCATGGCGATCAAGAGAATGAGAATCGGATGCATGAGGTTCCAGTAAGGATATAACGGATTGCTATCCTGAGCGCACAATGGCCGAGTCAGCCCTGCGCGTCGAGCGTACAGCTCCCGTCGCGATCCTGACGCTCTCGAACCCCAGACGCCGGAACTCGCTGTCCCTCGAGCTGATGTCGTCGATGATCTCTGCTGTCAGGGAGATCGGCAGCGACAGCTCGACCAGGGCGGTGATCCTGCGCGCCGAGGGACCGGTGTTTTCCGCCGGGCACGACCTCCGGGAAATGACCGGCGGGGACCTGAGGCATTACCGCCGCGTGTTCGACGTGTGCACGGAGTTGATGTCGGCAATCCAGTCGATTCCCCAGCCTGTCATCGCCGAGGTGGACGGCATCGCCACGGCGGCCGGCTGCCAGCTGGTCGCCACCTGCGATCTGGCGCTGGCTTCCCCCGAATCGCGATTCGCGACGCCCGGGGTGAAGATCGGGCTCTTCTGCAGCACGCCGATGGTGGCGCTGACCCGCAGCATCGGCAGGAAGCGGGCGCTAGAGATGCTGATGACAGGGGCGATGATCGATGCCGAACGAGCCGCCGAGTGGGGCCTCGTTAACCGCGTCGTGCCGAGAGATCGCCTCGCGGACGAGACGCTGAAACTGGCGTCGGACATCGCATCGGCCAGCAGCCTCACCGTCGGGCTGGGCAAGCAGGCGTTCTACTCGCAAATCGACCTCGACCAACCCAAGGCGTACGACTATGCCAAGGAAGTCATGAGCATGAACGCGCTGGCAGCCGACGCGCAGGAAGGGATGTGCGCGTTCCTCGAGAAGCGCGAGCCGACCTGGACCGGAAGCTGAATCCCGCCACTTGCAGGGTTCCCTCCCGACAGCCTAGCCGGACGGGTCCGACGAACGGATCGATTCTGTCGCTGCCGGGAGATCCGGGCTATCCCACCCAGAGTTCCATCAGGGGCTTGCCCTTGACGAGATCGCGCGGCTGGTTGAGGTGATTGTGGATCTCCTGGTTGGGATCCACGCCTAGTGCGTAATAGATCGTCGCGAGCAAGTCGTTCGGATGGACCGGCTTCTCCTTGGGAGAGGACGCGGTGGCGTCGGATTCGCCGTAGATCCGCCCGCCGGGAATGCCGGCGCCCGCAACCATCGCGGTGTAGCAATACGGCCAGTGGTCGCGCCCGTCCGGCGAGTTCGTGTTCCCGGATGTCGAGACGCCGAGCCGCGGCGAGCGGCCGAACTCCCCGACTGCGACGATCAGCGTCTCGTCTAGCAGCCCCTTGTCGTCCATGTCCGTCAGCAGGGCCGAGAGACTGCGGTCGAGCTTCGGGCAATGCAGGTCCCGGAGGGGCCCGAAATTGGCGGCGTGAGTGTCCCAGGCGGTGGTCTCGGGATTCCCGTTCGCCACCGAAGGCCAGTTCAACTGGACCATGCGGGTGCCCGCCTCCACCAGTCGACGCGCCATCAGCGCGCCCTGGCCGAACGTGAAGCGTCCGTACCTGTCGCGCATTTCATCGGTCTCCAGCGAGAGATCGAAGGCGTTGCGCGCCTTGCCGGAGAGCACCAGATCGAAGGCGTTCTGATAGTACTTGTCCAGCGCGTAGCTGCTGACTGCCTTGTCCAGGGCGGCCATGGAGCCGTTGATGCCGCGCAGTAGCTCGAAGCGTCGCTGCAGCCGGTCTGCGGGAACCTCCTTGCGCAGTTCCAAGTCGTCCAGCTGAATGGGCTTGGCCGGATCCTGGTACAGCCGGTACGGATCGTACGCCTTGCCGATGAACCCGGCTGCCCCGCCCTTCCCGATCACGCTGGACTCCTGCAGCGGCCGCGGCAGCTCGACAAAGGGGAGCACCGGCTCGGTCGGGGGCCGGAACTTGGTGATCCACGAACCGGCGGTCGGGTAGTCGTTCGGCGAAGGCGGCTCGAGCTGGCCGGACGGGGAGACCTCCGTCGGCTCGTAGCCCGTCAGCATCTGGTAGATCGCCGCAGTGTGATTGAACAGTCCCGCCGGCGTGTAGCTCATGGATCGGATGAGAGTGCACTTGTCCAGCGAGTCTGCCAGCATCGGCATGGTCTCGCTCAGCTGGACGCCGGGAATCTTCGTCTTGATGGGCTTGAACTCGCCTCGGACGTTGGACGGCGCATCCGGCTTCGGATCCCAGATATCGATGTGGGACGGCCCGCCCTGAAGAAAGAGAACGATGACAGACTTCGCCGAACCGAATCCGGTAGAGCCCTCGTACCTACCTGTCCCGGTCGAGGCGCTGGCCTTGTCCCGGAGGCGCAGGACGTCCTGGAGCGTCAATCCGAAGAGGCCCAAGGAGCCGATCTTCATGAATTCCCGGCGGGCAGTGCCGTCGCAAAACCGGGCAGCGTGGCGATTCGGAATAGTCAGCATGGCAACAACCTACCCGGGATTATACGGCAGGGCTGGCAGCCGCGGGAACCCGAATCGCCCCTGAACACGCAGATTCGGGCGCGGAATAGCGCAACATCCCGGCAAGTCGCAGCCGAGATGCCGTCTCTACGACGACGCTGACACGACGCGGATGTCCGGCAAGTCGCGGAAGGCCCCATCGCAGTCCATCCCGTATCCGACCACGAACTCGTCGGGAATCCTGAATCCGACGTAGTCCACCTGGACATCGGCTACGCGCCGGTCCGGCTTGCTCAGCAGCGCGGCGAAGCGGATCGATCCGGCACCCAGCCGGCCGAGGAGTTCGAGCAGCGTGCGAGCCGTGTTTCCGGTATCGACGATGTCGTCGACAAGCAGGACATGGCGGCCGGCCACGTCCAGTCGTTCCGATCCGCAGACCCGCACGTGACCCGAGCTGGCGGTGCCACTTCCGTAGCTCGAGGCGGACAAGACCGCGGTCTGCACGTCGACCTCGGGCCCCAACGCCTGTCTGAGCTGCGCGCCGAAGATCTGCCCGCCCTCGGCGACGACCACGAACTGCAGCGCCTCACCGTTGTAGTCACGGCGGATCTCCTCGCCCATCTCCCGGACGCGTTCGGCGATCCGTGCGCCAGTGATAAGGATCCGTCCGAGGGACGGGGCACGCGGTTTCATCGGCAAGCCCCAGCCATCAAGCCCGCGGCGGCCAGCATCCTTCCGGTCACTCCACTCTCCGCTCGATGCGAGTAGTACCGGTCCAGGCGGCAACTTGTGCAGTCACGGCAGGCCACGACCGTCGCAACCCCTACCTCGCGAAGCTGCAACTCCAAGGCAGCGACTAGGTCTACATGGGGCCTAGGCCGTGCCCGGCTTACGAGCGACTCGCCGAAGCGGGAGGCAACTTCCTCCCCCACCTCGAAGCAGCAGGCACCAATGCCCGGACCAATGACGGCCTCGATGTCGGCAGGCTGACTCCCGTACTCGGAGCAGAGGGCACGGACAGCATTCGGCAGCACTCCGTCCACGGCGCCTCGCCACCCGGCATGCACCGCAGCCACGGAGCGGGCGACAGGGTCCGCTAGCAGGACGGGCACGCAGTCGGCTGTGCGAACGCCGACGAGTACACCCGGACAATCCGTGACAACAGCATCGGCTTCAGGGCGTTCCCCGCCCCAAGGCCCGTTCGCCCGGACCCAGCGTCCGGAATGCACCTGCCTCAGCGTGGCCGTTCCGAACCCGTCCACTCCGAATGCCTCGGCGATCGCGCCCTCCTCCGGCCATTGGAGGAAGTCGCCAGTCGCACGGGTCGAGAAGCCATGGACCAGCCAGGAGTGCTTGCGCCACCCCGTGAAGCGCAGGATCCCGCGCTCGTCGATCGCGAACATTTCGCGCTAAAGCCCGAGCAGCCAGGCCGGATTGGCCTTGGACATCTGGTCAACTTCTTCTTGGGAAAAGCCGGCCTTCCTCAGCTTCGCAAGGAACACGGCGAGGCCATCGGTGTGAATGGGATTCATTGACTGGCCGAGATCGCTCGAAATCACCACGTGCTCCGGGCCGATCTCCCGGATGGCACTGACGTAGGCGGCCAGCTTCTCTTCCTCGGTTCCGACCCAGGTTCGGTTTGTTGCAAGGGCGGTTCCGACGGAGTACTCGAGCTTGGCCCCCATGGCAGCCGCGCGCTTCTGGATCTCGACGGGCATGCCAACTGGCGGGGGCAGCGGATGGGTGACGATGATCCGATCGATCCCTCGCGCCTTCGCTTCCCTGACCAGCAGGAGCGACTCTTGCGGGGATGAGTGCCCGGTGGCGAGCGCCAGGCCGTACCGAGAAATAACGTCGAGGACCTCCAGCACGCTCGGCAGCAGAGAGCCGTCTTTGCTGACCGGGACCCGGTTCGGATTGGGCTGGTGGACACGGTGGTAGTGCTCGGAGTCGAAGGTCGGCATCCACACGACCTTCCCGTGCCCGCCCGTCGTACGGGCCATGTGCTCGACCGCGACGGCATTGATTCCGGTCGCTGCGTTCAGGGCGATGCCGCCGAAGACGCGGATTCCTGGAACCGCTCGCTCGACTAGGTAAGCGAGGCCGGCGGTCGGAGCGTAGTGGTTCTTGAGGAGCAGCGCGCGCATCCCGGCGTCCCGGGCGATCCGCGCAAGTTGCAGGGATCCGATCGAGCGGGGCCCGCTGTCGGGCGCACTGTGTACGTGGAGGTCGACGACGCCCTCGATGCTGGCGGGAGCGACACCGCCTGTCGTGCCGCACCAAGGACAGTCCTGCTGAGCGGCGACGGGCAGGACAGCGATCAAGCCGACT
The DNA here is from genome assembly GCA_965263255.1 of Bryobacterales bacterium. Classification (GTDB taxonomy): domain Bacteria; phylum Acidobacteriota; class Terriglobia; order Bryobacterales; family UBA6623; genus VXMF01. Next base: position 877,235 of record CBDHHA010000008.1, on the reverse strand, counting down.
AGAACCAGCGCCCGGAAGGACTTGCGGTACGGGTGGACTGGCAAGAATTCCGGGGAACTCGGTCTGACTCGGGGAGCCACGGCGGAGTAACTTCTGGGGCCCGGGTGTCCGCTGGGCCCGGTCGCGGGTCCGGCCCCTAGGATGCCATAATCGGCTGCAGTAGCCCGCCCCGCGATTCGTGGCCTCTCCAGTATTTGGCGCAACCTGTGGCCGCAAGGCCTTCAAGGGACTGGCGGAAGGGGCAATCCACGCTACCCGACATTTTATGAGACTCAGCGGCAAAGTGGCCATCGTCACCGGCGGAGCAACCGGGATGGGATCAGGCATCAGCGCCCTGCTCGCCAGAGAGGGTGCCCGCGTGCTCGTGAACTTTCGAGCGTCGGCCGAGGCGGCAGAGGCCGTGGTGGAGAAAATCCGCGCAGCCGGCGGCGAAGCCTTCGCCCACGCTGCGGACGTGCAAAACGACGACGAAGTGCGAGCAATGGTCGCGTCGGCCGAGAACCGCTGGGGCCGCCTAGACATCCTCGTCAATAACGCTGGGTGGAGCAAGCTCACTCCGCACTGGAAGCTCGAGGACCTCACGGACGAAATCTGGGACCGCACCCTAAACACCAACCTGCGGGGGGCCTTCTACTGCTGCCGGGCAGCCGTGCCGCTGATGCGGAAGGGCGGTGGCGGCTCGATCGTGAACAACGCGTCCGCATCGGCGTACTCGGCAGCGGGGAGTTCCATCGTCTACTCCGCCTCGAAGGCCGCCATGGTGAACATGACAAAATCGCTCGCGAGGGCCCTCGCCCCGGACATCCGAGTCAATGCCGTCGCCCCGGGCCTTGTCCGCACGCGCTTCGCTGGCTGGCCGGACGAGGCATTCGAGGAAGGAGGCAAGGTCTCACCGCTCCAGCGGATCGCCTCGGTAGAGGAAGTTGCGTCCACCGTCCTGTTCCTGGCATCCGACGCCACCGCCATCACCGCAGAGACAATCCTGGTCGACTGCGGCGCCACTGCCCTAGCGACCTTGCGCTCGAGACGGGAGTAGGCTGAGCGCGTGCGGCGGCCGGAAGAGATCGCGCACCGCAATGAACGAGCGACTGGCCAGGTGGATGACTCGAGGGGCCTATGCCGGCTTCGCGCTGGCCACGCTGCTGGTTGTTGCAGCGCTGCCCGTCAATGAATGGCTGGAGTCTGTCCGCGGATGGATTGCGGGGTTGGGTTTCTGGGCGCCGGCGGCATATGCGGCCACCTACGGACTGGCCACGACAATCTTCATCCCCGCCTCGGCCCTCTCGCTAGCTGCGGGGGTGCTGTTCGGAATCTGGAAGGGTAGCGCAATCGTCTGGATTGGGGCCAATCTAGCGACGGTAGCGTCGTTCCTGGTCGCTCGGTTCGCTGCCCGGTCCCGCGTGGAAGCGATGGCGCAGGCAAGGCCTCGCTTCGCCGCCGTGGACCGCGCCCTAGGGGAGGAGGGCTGGAAGATTGTCGCGCTCATGCGGCTGTCGCCCGTGTTTCCGTTCACTCTTCAGAACTATCTGTTCGGCGTCACGGCGATCCGATTCTGGCCTTATGCCATCGCGAGCGCGGTTTGCATGGTGCCGGGGACTTTTCTCTACGTGTACATCGGGTACGCAGGAGGCCAGGCTGCAGCAGCCGCAAGCGGAGCGCCGGGAACGGAGGCCCTCAGGCTCGGACTGCAGGCGGTGGGCCTGCTGGCAACCATCCTTGTTACGGTGTTCGTCACGCGCATCGCATCCAGGGCGGTGGCCCGGCATGCTCCGGAACGGTCCGCGGAACTACCGCCCCAAAAGACTCAGAGGGAGTCCCGGGTACCGCCGGGCCGACCTGTCCGGTTGTTCGGTCTCGCGGCGGCGGCCCTAGTCGCCGCTTCCATCGCGTTCCTGCAGCGCGACGCAATCCGCGCGCACTTCTACCCGCCGAGAGTGCAGATCATCGAACGCTACGCCGGCGACACGGGCACGGCGACCTTCGACCACGGTGGTCTGGACCGGCTGCTGGCAGAGCATGTCGACCCGGAGGGCCTTGTCGATTACGCGGCACTCGCAGACGATTCGGAGGCGCTGGCTGCCTACATCTCGGCAGTCGGATCAGCGCCGTTCGAGCAACTAGGGCGCGACGAGAAGCTCGCCCTGCTGATCAACGCGTATAACGCATTCACGCTCCAACTCGTCGTGGAGCACTACCCTGTCGACTCCATTCGATCGATTCCGGGGCCGCAGCGCTGGGAGGCCGAGCGCTGGAGGGTCGCCGGGGGCCTCTACAGCCTGGACCAGATCGAGAACCTCCTGATCCGGCCGAACTTCCTGGACGACCGCATCCATTTCGCGCTGGTGTGCGCCGCAATCGGCTGTCCGAAGCTCCGAATGGAAGCGTACTCGGGAGCGACGATCGAGCGGCAGCTCCAGACCCAGGCCGAGGAGATCCACGCCAGCCCCCGATGGTTCGAATTCGACCGCTCGACGGGCCTAGCAGCGCTCACGCAGGTCTACAGCTGGTACGCCGGGGATTTCGAGCAAATCCACGGATCCGTTCTGGCTGCGGCGGCACGATACTCCCCGGAGCTCGCGCGGGCGACGGAACGGGGGGAAGTACGGGGCATCCGATGGCTGCCATACGACTGGGCGCTAAACGAGCGGCGCGAGCATACCTCCGAATTCAAGTCCCAGCTCGGGTCCGGGCTGCATTGATCACCGAATGCCTACCCCCATAGAGTCCATCCCCGAAGCTAGTCCCGCTGACGAGCACAATCGGCGTCTCGTCAGTAACGTCCATCCCCAGGACTGGACAAATCCCCGCCCGACAGGGAGGTACCAACTAGTGGTGGTCGGCGGCGGCACGGCGGGACTGGTCACTGCCGTCGGAGCCGCAGGTGTGGGAGCGAAGGTCGCGCTGATCGAGCGCCACCTGATGGGCGGCGACTGCCTCAACACGGGATGCGTGCCGTCGAAGGCGCTCATCCGCGCCGCTCGGGCGGTAGCGTCCGTCCGGAATGCCGGCAGGTTCGGGATCCGGATCCCCGCCGATGCGGTGCAAGTCGACTTCGGCGCCGTGATGGAGCGCATGCGGCGGTTGCGGGCGGGCATCAGCGCGCATGACTCCGCAAGCCGATTCGCCGGGTTGGGCGTGGACGTGTACTTCGGTGAGGCCTCGTTTTGCGGGCCGAGCCATGTACGAGTCGGCGATGCGAAGCTCGAATTCTCTAGGGCATGTATCGCTACAGGCACGCGCCCCGCCCTACCGCCGGTGCCGGGCCTAGAACAGGCCCGTCCGCTGACGAACGAGACTGTCTTCTCGCTGACCGAACTGCCCGAGCGACTCGCAGTGCTCGGGGCGGGTCCGATCGGGGTCGAAATGGCCCAGTCGTTCGCCCGCTTCGGGGCCAAGGTCACGCTGATCGAGCAGGCACCGGGGATCCTGCCAAGGGAGGATCGAGATGCGGCAGCCGTGGTCGAGAAATCGCTTCTGCGCGACGGAGTAGTGATGCGATTCAACTGCCGCGCGGTGCGGGTCTCTGCCGAAGGTTCCGAGGCCGTGATCGACTTGGAGTCCACCCCCGGGAACCTTGCTTGCCAAGTTCGGGTGGATCGCGTACTAGTGGCTGCGGGGCGCGTTCCCAACGTTGAGAATCTGGGCTTGGAGGAGGCTGGAGTCGATTGCGACGAACTGAAGGGTGTCCTGGTGGACGACCGTCTGAGAACGTCGAACCCGAGGGTATTCGCCGCCGGAGACGTCTGCTCCTCCCACAAGTTCACCCACGTTGCCGACGCCATGGCCCGGATTGTGGTCCGGAACGCACTCTTCCTCGGCCGGGCCAGGGCCAGCGCGCTGAACATCCCATGGTGCACCTACTCGGACCCTGAGCTTGCGCACGTAGGCATCAGCGAGCGGGAAGCTGGCACGAAGGGCGTCGCAGTCGACACTTTCCGCACGGAGATGGAGAGCGTCGACCGGGCCGTGCTCGACAGTGGGACGGAAGGTTTCGTCAAGGTCCATTGCAAGCGAGGTACGGACTCGATCCTAGGGGCGACTATCGTCGGGGAACATGCGGGGGAAATGATTTCGGAAATCACAGTGGCTATGAACTCCCGCGCAGGGCTGCGGGCGCTCGCCGACACCATCCACCCGTACCCGACGAAGGCCGAGGCGATTCGCAAGACGGGGGACGCCTACCAGCGGACGAGGCTCACTCCCTCCGCGCGGAGGCTGCTGGGGGCGTTGCTAAAGCGCCATGGCTGAAATGGGCGCTCAGGCTCCGGCGGAGGCAGGGGCTTCCATCAGCGTCATCATTCCTGCCCTGAACGAGGAGCTTTGGATCGGCAGTGCCATCCAGCAGTTCGACGGCACTCCCGTACGGGAGGTGATTGTCGTCGACGGCGGTAGCAGCGACGCCACCGTCCAAGTCGCGAGTGAACTTGGAGCCCTCGTGGTCCGAGAGCGTGCCAACAGGGGCCGTCAGATGAATGCCGGGGCGCGGGAGTCCAGCGGGAATATCCTGCTATTCGTCCACGCCGACACCGCACTGCCGCACGGCTTCCCCGAGCAGGTGCGGGAAACTCTCTCGGACCCGGGGGTCGCGGCTGGCGCGTTCCGGTTCGCGACGGACGAGGGCGGCTGGCGGATGCGACTGGTCGAGCAAATGGTCTCGATCCGATGCAAGCTCTTTGCCATGCCTTACGGTGACCAAGCCATCTTCCTGACCAAGGAGACGTTCCAGCGCGCCGGCGGCTTTTCGGAGCTGCCGGTAATGGAGGACTTTGACCTTGTCCGCCGCTTGAAGCGGTTCGGACGAGTCGAGCTTGCCGGGGGCACCGCCGTCACCTCCGCACGTCGTTGGGGGGATGAGGGGTTCTGGCGTCTCACCTGGGCCCATCAGGTGCGCATACTCGGCTACTACCTGAAGTCGCCAGCGGATCGACTCGAGCGGATGCGGAGGTCGTCGAGATAGCTGGGCCCCATCGCACGGGGCCGGCTTCCAACTATCGCTGACCGGGGTTACTGTAACAGGATTGCAGAAATAGGGGCACACTTGCCCTCTATGAATCGTCCAAAATATGCAAACATATTGCAACGGTTCACTCAGTCAGCCCTATGGGGATTTCTACGGACGGATGCCATCTAGAAGAAGGGCTCAATAGGAGGCGGACTCCCCTCCTTCGCGTCGCTGCCGACCCCTCGGACGAAGACTGAGAAGAACCTGTCGCCCTGCGGCCATTGTCGCAGGAGAACGACCCGAAACCCATATTGGAGGAGTTGCCGGCTTCGAACCGGCCGGCTCTTGGGTCCGCGTGCCGCCACGGCGCAACTGCGCCTGAACCGATTCGCAGTGCAGAGCGGATTCAGTGCCCGTCCTGACGAAATCTTGCAAGCGGAAGCCCCGGCAGCTCGTGAGTGTAGACTCCTGCGGCTGCAACCCCTCTGCAAGCGCTGTGATCGCTGGCGGCAGCGCAACACTACCTAGGCACGCGGCGGCTGCGGGACCTAGTCGCCCTGCGAGCGCAACTGAACGGTTGCCCTCCGGTCGGGCAAACGACTCGCAACGCAAGGAAACGGTCTACTGTGGAACTGCCTGTGGGTGCGTCCGAGCAGCCTCTCGACTATTTCCCCGGGGCGGAAGGCTAGTAGGAAGACACCTGGATCCCGCAGGCCGAGATCAATGTTCCCGAGAACTAGTATCGTAATCCAAATAAAGGACTTATCTCGCCAGTCAATCCAGCTCGGCGGCCTCTTCCTGACTCGCGGGGCCCGCCTAGCGGAGGCAGATTCGACAGTGCGCCTTGGAATTCGAACCAGCCTCACCCTAGTGGTGAGCGACACCAGTGAACGGCGGGTCCGCGATCACGCCGGGGCTGCGTCCCCGTCGCCGAGCTGCTGGGAAAGGTAGATGCCGAGACCCATGTCATCAACCATCTGAAGCTGCGCTTCCAGCCAGTCGACGTGCTCCTCCTCGTCCTTGAGGATCACCTCGAACAGTTCGCGCGAGGCGTTGTCACCGAGCGCGACCGCATCCTTGATCGCCGCGTTGAGAATCTTGACCGCATCGTACTCGAGCTGCAGGTCGTTGGATAGCTGATCCTTGACGTTCTCCCCGATGTTCAGGGGCATCAGCTCGCCCATGCCGGGCACTCCCTCCAGGAAGAGAATTCGCTCAATCAGCACTTCCGCGTGGCGCATCTCGCCAATCGCTTGCTGCTTGATGAGACCGCCCAGCTTCGAGTACCCCCAGTTGTCGCACATTTCGGCATGGACTATGTACTGGTGTATGGCTGTAAACTCGCCCTTTAACACCCGGTTCAAGTGGTCGATGACCTTGCTCTGGCCTTGCATGATTCTAGAATAACACGTTCCCTGTTCCGCTGGAACAGCGGAAATTCCAGCCCGATTCTAGCGAGCATGGAGCCCGGCCGGATGCCGCCGGTCAAGCTTCCGCCTGCAACTCGCACAGAGGGGTGCGGCGACGCGGCAGTGCTGGTCGCCGCACGTCTCGAAGCCGCAGTGGCCAGGGCTCGCAGCGCACTCAGTCCCGGCCGAATTCGTACAGGCGATCGGCAATGGTCCGGATGGCCCTTCGCATGGGACCATGAAATCCGCCGGTGGGCGTCATCATCCCGGCGTGCTGGCGCAGCTTCTTCGCTTCGGAGAGCCCGGTCCAACTGTCAATGAGCCCGCAGTAGCTCCACCCGACGAAGTCCGGCCGAGCGAACGCCTTTTCGGCATACTCCAAGGTCCAGGCGGCGCGCTCGTCGTGGTCGGCCGCCAAGGGCCCGTAGGGGCGGGGCATGTTCTCGTCGGGGGTCGCGAAGCTCGCGTCGCCATTGAACAGGGGCTTGGCGGCGATCCGGCTCCAGCGGTCCAGAGATGGCTCAAGCCAGTCGTACCGGCCGTATGCCTGGTAGAACACCAGATCGGTGAATTCGGAAGTGATGGCCACGACCGTGTCCGCCGCGTCCGTATTGCCGTTGAGCTTGTCCCCGAAGAACAGATGGTTCGTGTCGAAGCGGCGGATAGCGTCACGGGCGACCTCGTAGTACCGACGGACCACCTTCCGCAGGAAGACGGTGTTGTCCCGCGTCTCGTGCCCGTTTGCGGGATCGGATCGCAAGCGCCACCGCACGGCGCCGGCCAAGGCGTCGAATGAAGCGAACTCCGTGCCGTAGGCGGAATTGAAGGCTGTGATGGAGTCCTTGTACAGCTCGCGGACCGTCTCCACATACGCACGCTTGCCGGGCTGCGCGCCGTCGAGGTTTCGCAGAAGGCGCGGGAAGGTCGGCAGGGACCTGCGCGGCGCGCCGTAGAGAGTGTCACCCCGCTCCTTGGCGTCCCAGTCCGTGAAGATCGGGCAGTCCGTCATCGCATAGCCCAGCAGCATGGGATCGTCCCGGAGCGGCGCGACATCGCGCCGTGCCACGCGGACAGCGTGGTCCTCGAAGGACTTGGAGAAGACGTCTGGAAAGTCCTGCTCGCTGGGAGTCTTCCAGTGGGGAATGTCGATAATGACGAATCGCCCGACATAGGGGATGAACGGTCGCGGCCGGTTGAGCACAGGCAAGTCGCTGTGCACTCCAATGGAGTTGAAGCCGAGCTCCGGCAGTAGCCGCATCATTTCCGAGCGCAGCCTTGGATTGAATTCCGGGTCGGACGGGCCCCTGACTCCGAACTCACGGGCCCAGTGATCGCCGTTGTACGGGGCCTTCCACCAGCCGCCGTGGATGTGGTTGGCACCGAACGAGCGGAATCCGTTTCCCTCGGGCGTGACTAGCCACCAGCGGTCGTCCCTGTCGATCCGGAAGTATCCGGTCTTCCGGAACCGCTTCTGGGTCCAGCCACCGTAGGTGTCGAGGTCTTGGGCAGCTGCGGAGAGAGGCGGTGCTCCCACCAGCAGACCTGCCTTCAGGAAATTCCGCCGCGCAACTCTCATGAGCAAACAGCTTAGCGCCGGCACGCCCTTCCTTCGGGACTGGGTTCGCGCAGGGAATCTAGAATGGTGCAATGCCAAGGGGTCGGCCGGAAGATGGCTAGTCTGCAGGATCTCAAGCCGGGCAGCACAGCGGTTGTGTCGGAACTGCGATTCAGCGAGGCCGACGCGCAGCGATTGATGGAACTGGGGTTCATTCCGGGGACCTCCGTCACCTGTCAACGACGCGTCCCGCTTGGCGACCTGTCCGTATACCAGCTTGACGGCACGCAGATTGCCCTACGAGGGGAGACTGCATCGAGAATCGGCGTGCAGGCGGAGCGACCGTTCGGAGGGCAGGCCGATGTCTAGCGCCCACGCGCCAGCTGCCGTCGAGTTCGACCCCAAGGCCGGAGACACCAGGGTCGTGGCGATCTGCGGCGCGCCGAACGTCGGCAAGTCCACATTCTTCAACAGGCTAACGGGCTTGCACCAGAAGGTCGCGAACTATCCGGGAATCACTGTCGAGAAGCGGATCGGCAGGCTGGAACTCCCCGATGGGCAGGCCGTAAGCCTAATCGACCTACCGGGAATCCTAGGCACGCACCCGCGGTCCGAAGACGAGCGGGTCAGCATGGATGTGCTCCGGGGAGGATCGAGCGAGATCCCCAAGCTCTCGGCGGTGATCCTAGTGCTGGACTCGACGAACTTGGAGGCGCAACTGCGCTTGGTTCCCGAGATTCTCGAATTCGGAGTCCCAACCCTCGTGGTCCTCAACATGGCGGACGACCTAGCCGCGCGGGGCGGCAGCGTGGATGCCGGTTCGATTGCCGCCCAGGTAGGTGCGCCGGTGGTGCTGGTGAGCGCCCGGCGGGGCACGGGGATTGACCGGGTCACCGAATTCCTGCAAGGGACCCTGGCACCTCCATCACGGGTGGAGCTCCCGGTACTGAACAATCTTCCAGCGGAAAGGCGCTGGGCCGGAGAGGTCGCAAGGCAGGCGGGCTACCACTCGCCGGAGCCGTCAGCTTGGGGGCGGAGGCTCGACCGCGTGTTTCTGCATCCAGTGGCGGGACCGCTGGTCTTCCTGGCTGTGGTGATCGCGGTGTTCCAGAGCATCTTCACGCTAGCCGTTCCGTTGATGGATGGAGTGGATTCGCTGATCGCCGTTACGGGCGGCTGGATCGGCAGCGCCCTGCCTGACTCGATGCTGAAAGGGCTGCTGCTTGATGGGGTCTGGGGCGGTGTCGGTTCCGTTGTGATCTTTCTGCCCCAGATCCTCATCTTGTTCCTGTTCATCGGGATTCTCGAGGATTCGGGCTACCTCGCGCGCGCGGCTGCCATCGCAGACCGCTCGATGCGCGCTGTGGGCCTCGAAGGACGGTCCTTCATTCCGCTGCTGTCTTCCTATGCGTGCGCAATCCCGGCGATCATGGCAGCTCGGACCGTAGAGAACCAGCGGGACAGGCTCGCGACAATCTTCATCGCACCTCTCACCACATGCTCCGCACGCCTTCCCGTGTACGCGCTGCTGATCGCCGCGTTCATCCCCGAGCGCCCCCTGCTCGGTTTCTTCCTAGGAACACGGGCAGCCGTGCTGCTGGGGCTGTATGCCCTAGGCTTCGTCGCGGCCTGCGCAACGGCGTGGGTGCTGAAGTCAACCGTGCTGAAGAGCAGGCCCATGCCGTTCATGCTGCAGCTGCCGGAGTACCGGCTGCCGACGGTGCGATCTCTGTCCTATCGGCTCCTGGACCGCTCGAAGATCTTTCTACGGAGAGCCGGCACGGTCATTCTCGCGACGACGATCGTGCTGTGGTTCCTAGCGAGCGTTCCCTACACGGACGGGCAACCGCCCGAGATCGGCGACAGTCTGGCAGGATCGATCGGGAAGGCAATCGAGCCTCTGGTGGAGCCCCTGGGCTTGAACTGGAAGGTCGGAATCGGGCTCATCACCTCACTTGCGGCCCGCGAAGTGATTGTCGGGACGCTGGGGACGATCTACGGTATGGAAGCCGACGAGGACTCCCCTGCCCTGCAAGACGCGCTGCGGTCGGAACTGTCATTCGGGAGCGCTCTCGCGCTGCTCGTCTACTTCGCGTTCGCGATGCAGTGCATGTCGACCGTGGCGATCGTCCGGCGGGAGACTGGCGGCTGGAAGTGGCCGATCGCGCAGTTCGCCTACATGCTTGCGCTGGCATACGTGTCGGGCTTCGCCGCCTATCGCGTATTCGGCTGAATCGCGGCAGGCTCGGTGTGAGACGGTACCCGGGTCGGGGCGGTACCGGCTATAGCTTGATCCAGAGGATTGTGGCGAATACCAGAAAGCCGCCTAACGCCGAGTACTCGCGGTTCCTTAGGTAGAGTCGCGCATCGAACCTCTCGCGCGATGCGTAGCGGGGAGCAAGCGCCGGCACGAAGCGGGGCACGCGGGCCTCGTAATCGGAGTAGCCCGGCAGGATCTTGCGAATGTGATCCTCCTCCTCACTGACAACGGGTAGGAACCAGAGCAGGAACACCGCAATCACTGCGACGAGCAGAACTAGCTGGTTGGTCGCGAGGCCGGAGCCGACCCCTGCTAGCAAGCTTCCGATATAGAGGGGGTTGCGAACGAAGGCGTACGGGCCGGAGACCGTGAGGCTCTCGTTCTTGCGGAGATGGCCGGCCGCCCACGCCCGGATCGCCAAGCCGACGAGGGCAATGGAGATTCCGCGGACGAGGCTCTGTTCGACCGGCTGCGCATACCAGCAGCTGGCGAAAGCAAGAACCATGCAGACCGCGACGCGACTACGGGCAGCCGCGGCCGCCCAGCGCTTACGGAAGGATGCGTGATCCGAATGGGGACCCATGACCGGGATCTGAGACATCGCGTGGGTCGGGCCGCGACCGAAGCGGACTGAGCGGAGGCGCGGAAAGGAGTGTCCGTCCACGCACTTGGCTGACGGCCCGACCAGCCGAGTAGAGGCCGTCGCCGCGGACCACCGCCGCTCGGGCCGCTGGTTACAGAATGTCAGCAGCTGACCTCCCGCCGCAAGGGCTGCTGCACGTACGGACCGGCCGACGCCGTCCTCCTGACTCAGAACCAGGCGTCGATCCAACCTCCCATCCCGGAGAGAATCGGTCTCAAAGGCATTGAGACGCCGCGAGCCCGCCAGCGAGGCGCGAGCGAGTTAACAATGCGACTCAGTCCCGATTGCCTTACGGGCAGGCTTCGTAGCCCGACGATTTACATCTCACCTTGAGGGAATTCGCCTCTCGAATCTGGCCTGTGGTCATGGTGCGTCGCAGAACGGCCAAGTCACTGCTGGCGTCCTCCTCGCCATTCTCGGCTGCCAAGCTCAGCCAAACGAAGGCAGTGATCACGTTCCTAGCAACGCCCGCTCCTTCCGAATACGCCTGGCCGAGCTGCCACTGCGCGAACGCATACCCCTGCTCGGCAGCCACGCGGTACCAAATGGCGGATTCCGACAGGTTCCGCAGAACACCCTCACCTCTCTCGTACAGCCATCCCAGCCAGGATTGGCCCCACGCGCTCCCCTGCTCCGCAGCGCGGCGGAACCAAGCCGCGGCTTCGGTTTGGTTCCTCTCCACGCCCCGGCCATAGTAGTACAGGAAACCGAGGTTTGCCTGTCCCCAAGCATCGCCCTGTTGGGCTGCCAAGTGGAACCACTTCGCCGCCTCGGCAGGGTCCTCGCTCACGCCGATGGCGTCCATGTGCATGCGCCCAAAGCGTACCTGCGCGCCAGGATGGTCATTCACGGCGGCAAGCCGGAAGAGCCTGGCTGCCGCCGCGTGATTCGGCTCGACACCATCGCCCGACCGCAGCAGGCGTGCGAGCCTATACTGCGCTGACGTTGAACCCTGGGCGGCAGCAAGGCGGTACCACTCGGCCGCGCCGGCAAGATCAACCTCTACAGCATCTCCCCACTCGTGCATGACTCCGAGGAAGAACTGGGCGTAGGCTACTCCCTGGGCTGCGGAGAGCCGGAACCAGCGCAATGCCTCGCCCAAATCCTCGGGCACGCCGTCGCCGAAGTAGTACAGCGCCCCGAGCGTGGACTGCGCAAAGGGGTTTCCTTCTTCGGCAGGCCCTCGGGAATCTTCCAGCAATTCGGAATAGTCGGGAGGCGCATACGCGGCCTGGAGTCCGCCCGAGGGCGCGCTGGTCAACTGGTAGCGGTCACCAGAACTCCAGACATAATCGCCGGGGGCAAACGGCGAGCCCCGGTATGAGTACTCGCTTCCGGACCTCCAGAGCCTGGCAACGTCTCCGCTCCACCCCAGCGGAATTACAACAGAAACAGGGACGTCCCGAGCCGGGATGACCTCCCAGGCCGCGCGCAGCCGTCTGATCGAGCGGTTCTCGGCATCCGCAATGTAGACCTCACTACGGAGGTCGACGGATAGGCCGGAAGGGGAATTCAGTAGCGCTCGCTCCGAGGGACCTCCGTCGCCGTCTCTCCCGCGCCGTCCCATGCCTGCGACAGTCTCCGCAATCCCGGAACCGTTGATTCTCCGCACGGCATCGTTGCCAGAGTCCGCAATGTAGATCCCGCCCCTCCAGTCCACCGCAACTCCTTTTGGAAGGGTCAGGGAAGCCCGAACCGCCGGCGCACCGTCCCCTCCATAGGCGTACTGACCGGTTCCCATAATCGTCGAAATGGATCCGTCCAGATCTACTTTGCGCACTCTATGATTGCGGGTGTCTGCTATGTAGATGGTTCCGAACATATCGACCCCCACCCCTTCCGGGCTGCTCAAGGCCGCAAGATCGGCGGGTCCGCCGTCTCCTTCGAATCCGGAGCGTGAACTCCCAGCCACCGTCGTCACGATCCCGTTCGCGACCTTCCTGATGCGGTGATTGCCGGTGTCTGCAATGTAAACATCGCCGAATGCATCGACCGCGACGGCACTCGGTCGTGAGAGGCGCGCCTCGGCCGCGGTACCACCGTCACCCGTGAATCCGGAGTGCCCCGTGCCTGCAAGCGTAGAGATGATTCCGCTGGAGTCAATGACCCTGATCCGGTGGTTCCCCGAGTCGGCAATGTACAGGTGGCCCGCTCCGTCGAGGGCGAGCCCTTTCGGGCTCGAAAGACGGGCCCTAGTCGCCGCCCTGCGATCACCGCTTGAGCCCGATGCGCCTGTGCCTGCCACGGTCGTGATCACGCCCGATGGGCTGACCATCCGAATCCTGTGGTTTTCCGTATCGGAGATGTACACGTTCCCGGAGTCGGAAACCGCGACGCCAACCGGATTCGCAAGCCGCGCAGCCAAGGCCTGCCCCCCATCACCACGGAACCCGTACGACCCGGAACCGGCAACCGCTTCTATGGAGAAACCCCGTCCAGCTCCGGGGGCGTCCGCGAGGATGGGCTCAGCTGACCAGGTTCCGTCAGCAGCAGACGACAGTCGGTAGGTGCCGCGATCGTGGTGGGCGATCACGGAGCCGTTAGAGATCGGTTTCCCGCCAATTTGGTACCGGCGGTCCTCATTTCGCAGCACTGTGACCGAATCGAACCCCGAACTGAGTGGGACTTCGATTGCCTCCGCGAGAAAGACTGCCGTCCAATTCCCCGTTCCGTCGAGAAGAAGTCGATACTTGTTTCCATTCCCGGCAGTTACGACTTCTCCTGATTCAATTGGATCGCCATGAAGTGTATATCCACCTCCTGTCGATTCAACCAGAGTGACTTGGTCTCCGCTGGTTCCTAATCGAATCGTGATCCGCCTTCTTGCGACAAGAGAAGACTCGGACTCCAAGTATGGCTCTATTTCATCGTATATGCGATCAAATCGGTTGAAATAGCCTCGGTGACTGGTATCGCACGGGGGATCCATGCTCGAGCCGCCGTACACGCCGATGAGGAGACCATCCCGCTCGCGCAGCACTCCCGAACCCGACGACCCCGGTTCTGTAGTCCCTCTAAACCATTGCAAAGACCCGAAACCTATGGAGCTCAGGCCTCTCCAGTTCACAGTTGTCGTCACTCCGAATGCGATTCGCTTGAACGCTCCGTCCGGATGAGAAACGTTCACAACGTCGGTTCCAGTCGGGACCCACCCGGGACTCCAGCCCCTCATGATGGTGCCCGTGACTGAAAGAACATCACTCATGTCAAGCTTCAGAAGGGCAAAATCATCGTATCGATCAGGACCTCCTGCCACCACTAGCGTCGCACCGATTGTGGAGACTAGGTCTAGAGGCCTAGGCTGTCCGTAGCATCTGTCTGTCTCGTAGTTCCAGTAGAACACAGTGTTCTGGGCAGTCTCATTGTCACTGATGCAGTGGGCAGCGGTGAGCATGAGAAGGACATCATCCGAGTCGTATCGTGTGTTGATGAGCGTCCCGGAACAGGATCCGGTACCCTCCGAGTCAGTGATGTATAGCAGCGCCTCGGACGCATATCCAGCCCTCTGCCAGTCGGGATAACACGAGACATCCAGGTGGCATCCGACTATCGCTCGAGGCTCTCCAGGCGATGGCGTTAATGGCGACCAGACCAAGGGCTTGCCTTGGCTCGGAAATGCCCCGGGGCGGATGTGTGCGATTTCGTTGACCCGAAACGGAAGCCCGTCAGGCCGCTCCGCGCCTCGTCGCAAGACGAACTCGATCGTTACGGAGTCGGAGAGGACGATATCGCTCCAGAAATCACCATCGCCCTGTGGCCCGAGCCGCTGGTACGGACCGGCGAACGGAGTCCCGGCGCGTCCTCCGTGCGGATAGGCGTAGACCCTGCCGTCCACATCAAAGCTTTCGAAATGGACTCTCATGGCACCGGCACCAGCCGAGCGGATCGTTGTCCTCCACACGAGCAGTCCCTGGTCGGTCTGGTCCCAACGCCCTGGACGAAGGGTTGCGGCTTCGGATCCGATTGCTGCGTTCGCCTCCTTGGGCAGCGATCTGGTAGGCCCAAGCCACGACGGTCCGAACCGTGACCGCATCCCGTTAACTGTCTCGTCATCGAGACGCGGCAAAACTACGACAGGGGATTCGCTCCTCAGCAAGGGCCCCGAAGGACCCGGCGCTGGTGCGCCCCGGACCGCTGGGCGGATGCGCTCTAGGACGGCAGAATCCATCGGAGGCGGCTTCGACTGGGCCATGAGAACCGGACTCAGTAGTGCTTGGCACGCCAGCCCGAGGACTAGCCGCACAGGCCGCTGCGGCAGGCCCCTAGGGACAGAAGAATGAAAAATTGTCTCGCACATAAGATCGACGGACTTACTTAACGACTGTAATTGAGATACTACCAGACTAGTTTCAATCCTGTCAATGGTGGCCCGTTGCTCCGCGAGGGCAGATTCCTGCGATGTCCGGAAGGGAGCGCGCTGAGCACACAATGAAGGTTCGATGACAGTCTCCGCAGCCCTGCTCCAAGCAGCGAGCGCCATGCGGTCACAGCGGATCGATGCACCCGAGCTGACAGCGCGTGTCCTCTTGGGCGATGTGCTGAAGTGCGATCAGGCCTGGCTGCTCGCGCACTCCGACGAGAGCCTCGTGTCCAACCGCCAGGCCGACTTCGAGGCAATGGTGCACGCCCGCTGCGAGGGTGTCCCGCTCCAATACATCCGGGGCGTCCAGGAGTTCTACGGACGCGAGTTCTCCGTCTCGCCGGACGTGCTCATTCCCCGTCCGGAAACCGAGCACCTCGTAGAAGCGGCGTTGGAACGGGTTCCGCGAGGGGGCCTCGTGCTGGACATCGGCACGGGGTCCGGCGCCGTTGCCGTGTCGGTCGCACTGGAGCGGGCCGACACAGTCATCTCTGCCTCCGACATCTCGGTGCCGGCTCTGCGCGTCGCCCGGGCAAACTCGGAGCGACTCGGAGCCAGCGTGACATTCTGCGCCGCAGACATCGCAGATGGCTTCCTGCCTGGAAAGTTCGACGCCGTCCTCTCGAACCCACCCTACGTCCCGCTCAAGGATGCTGGCAGCCTGCAGCGCGAACTGCGGCACGAACCGTCCATCGCCTTGTACGGCGGCGAGGACGGCTTGGAAATCATGCGGAGGGTCACCAAGGAGATTCCCCGGGTGCTGAAGCCAGGTGGCTGGCTACTAGCCGAAATCGGATACAGCGCCCGCGCCGCCGTCCAGCAGATGCTGGATGGGCCCGCTTGGGAGGTTCCTGAATTCATCCCCGACCTCGCCGGCATCGATCGAGTGGTTGTGGTCCGCAGGTCCGCGACATCCGCAGCACTGTAACGGAGTCTCGGGGACACGCGAGCACGGACCTCGGGCCTCGTGTTGGTACGGATGTGGCACGATGGCAGAGAGCCCCCGGAACTTGCGTTCCGGCCCTCAGGCACGCCGGCCAGCAGCATTTCCGCCCGTCAGCCCGACCCGCCAACTAGACCCATGAAGATCACCAATGTCGAGGGGCTGCTGATGTCCTGCCCCTTCGAGGAGCCGATTCAGCTGCCCTTCTACGGAGGCCTCAGGACCGTCCTCAAGCGGGACGCGATGCTGATTCGAGTCTCCACGGATACAGGAATCACTGGATTCGCGCCAGGACCAGCACACGTACGGGCCGCCAAGGAAATTGACGAGACGATCGGACCATTCCTAGAGGGACGCCGCCCGGCCGAGTGGGCGGACTACGGATTCCGGGCAGGTCTCGAAACCAGCAAGACCTACCACGCGGTGGAGGTCGCCGTGATCGACGCGGCGGCCAAGGCCGAGGGCGTGCCGATGTCGGACCTGCTAGGCGGCCGTCGGCGCGATCGGATCAAGTGCTACGGATCGGCAGGCATGTACATGTCCCCGGAGGGATACGCCGCCGAAGCGAAGGCGGTCCAGGATCTCGGATTCCCCGCGTACAAGCTTCGCCCGGCAGCAGGGCCCGAGGGCGACCTGCGGACTACGGCGGCAATCCGCGAGGCGACCGGACCGGAATTCGGCATCATGCTCGACTGCCACGGATGGTGGCGAATGGGAGATCGCAGCTACACGCCGGAAACCATCGAGCAGCTCTGTCGCGACCTAGCCCCACTCAACCCGTACTGGGTCGAAGAGCCACTGCCCACGGACGACCACGGAGCATACTCGGCGCTCCGCGCTGCTCAGCCCGTGCCCCTGGCTTCCGGCGAGCACGAACCGGACGAAGAGTCCTTCAGGGATCTCATCGAATCGGGGTCCGTGGATTTCGCCCAAATGGATGTCTGTTGCCAAGGCGGGTTCGCGATGGGCCAGCGGGTCTTCGGATTCACCCAACGGCAAGGCATCCGGTTCGCCTTCCACAGCTGGGGCACGCTGCTCGAAGTCATCGCGGCCGCGCAGCTCGGCGTGTGCTGGCCCGAGGATGTCGTCGAGTGGCTCGAGTACCCGCTGCACTCGAACGAAGGCAAGCCAGGAATGTACCCGTTCCCAGCCGCTGACGAGATCCTGACGGAACCGCTTCACCTCGAGAACGGGTATCTGGTGATGCCTGACAAGCCCGGAATCGGGGTGGAAGTGGACGAGTCCGTTGTGGATCGTTATCCGTTTATCCCCGGTCCTTGGTCGATCTTCCAGATCGATTCGCCGCCAGAAACGCTTGCAGTCGATGGCGACCACAGCGTGCCGTGGGTGAACTTGGAAGGCTCGCCCTTGCGAGCGTAACGGCGATTGGCGAGAGCCGCAAGGCCCCGGCCGATTCCTGCTCCGCCTGGAGCCTGGACTTGGCGGGGCTAGCGGCCGAACTCTAGTCGCGAGCCATTCGCGACCGCTTGCGGAGCCGCTTGCGTGCGAGCGCCTGCTTCAGGCGCTTCTTCTCGCCCGGCTTGAGGTAGTACGAGTGGCGCTTGACATCCTTGATGATGTCTTCCTGCTGCACCTTGCGCTTGAAGCGCCGCAAGGCGATATCCAGCGGTTCGCCCTCTGTAACGTGAACTTCTGCCATCTACCAATCCACCTCCCTCCCGGGATGGATTCGCCTGACTAGCGGGCCGCCGTGGGCAACCCGCCTGCAAACCCCATCTTAGACCATGGGACCCCGCGACACCCGGTTTGGCTTCCAACGTGCCTGGCTCCCAACGACTGTCGATACCTCAAATCGGCGAGTGCGAAAGTGCGGGCTGTGGGGGGCGGAGCAGCCAAGCTGATTGGCGCAGGCAAAGGGATGGAGCCCCCCCCGAGCAAGAAGTGCACCCCGCGTAGCTCACCGGGGAGTCGCGGCCCGGTTGCGGCTGGGCGCAAGATGCTGGGTGTCGCGCCAGGCACTCGAAGCCGTGGCGCTACGCCGCGACCGAGCGATCGGCTTCCATCCACTTCCTCAAGTCACCAGGCACTCGAATGGTGGTGGTTGCGTAAGCCCCAGTCTCGTGCATCACAGGGTGGCTGCCGCGCAGTCTCTCTTTCTCGAAATCGTCTGACGCAAGGACAGTAGAGACCCCGCGGCCGGACAGTACCCGCAGCCTACGCGATAGCGACCTCGACTTGCGTCAGGTAGACTTCGCTTCGCGATCGACCTTCCAATTCGCTGGTGGGAGCTGCCTCGAAGAATAGCCTCAGCGCCTCGGCCAAGTTGTCCCGGGCCTCGGCGACGCTATTTCCTTGGCTCGCAACATCCACTTCCGGGCACAGGGCGACGTATCCGTCCCCTTCGTGGGTTACGATCGCGGTCATGAGTCTTCTCATCTCGTGCCGTCCTCGCATCTACGAAAGTAGCTCGGCGTAGTCAGAGGCCGCCGGGTTCCAAGGGTCCCGCGCACTGTTTCGGGGCGCCACCCCGAAGCCTGGTCGGGACACAGGCTTCGCGAGAGCACTGCGGACCTCAGACGGCGACCAATATGGCGTCTGCGGCGTAGGAGTACGCTATACGTCAAGTACAGCCGAAGTGCCGTCCGAAACGCACCGACACCTAGCATCTCGTCAAGGGCACCGACATCGCGGTGTGTGCGAGTGGTTCACACGAGTCAGAAGGAATCGACGACCGGTGTCCAGGCGCCGAGGGCCGAGATTGATCTGTTCCGCGCCCACCTCCAGCGAATGAGGAGGGAGATTCTACCATGAGCGACGAGTTGGAACTAGCGGAAGGGAGCGGCAATGTCTTTCGCGACCTCGGAGACCCGGATGCCGATCTGAAGCAGGCCAAGGCCATCGTCGCGGCCAGGATCATCGCGGAACTCGACGGGCGCGGGTTAAGCGTACGCGAGGCGTCGAATTTGACCGCCTTCGCCGCAGCGGACTTCTCGCGCATCCGGAATGCCGACCTCAACCGCTTAACGCTCGACCGGCTAATGAGGATGATCGCTGCCCTGAACGTTCGTCTGTGCGTGACGGTCCACGTCAGCTAACGCGAGACGGAGAGCGCGACCATGGTGGGCTCACGAGCAGGCCCTCGCTAGTCGTCAATTCTGAACGCAGCGCACTTTGCGGCGTAGATGCCGGGGCATCCCGAGTGTGCCGCAGAGTGGAGTCTCCAGACGGCACCGGAATTCCTCTCCTCAGCCTCCCGCAGGGCGATCATCAAGGGTGATCATGCGTGCCGCGGAGCCTAGGCGGCGGGCGCTTCGTCGCCAGTCGAGCGTTTCGGGCAGGTATGCGATCGTGTTTCCTTGACCTGCCCGGGCGAGGAGGTAACCATGATCCGCATCACCGAGGAGCAAGTCCGCAAAGCCGTCAACATGCAGGACGCTATGGCACTGGTCGAGCGGGGCGTTCTCCGAATGGCAAGCGGCGTCGCGGTCAACCACCCTCGCCGACGCGTCCAGATGAAAACGCGCACACTCCTTCACTACATGGCCGGAGGCGACAACGAAAGCGGCCTGGTCGGTATCAAGGTCTACGCGTCAAACCCGCGAATCGGCGCCCCCGACTTCGTAGTCCTGCTGTTCGACTCGGAGAGCGCCCGTCTGCTGGCTTCGATCGAGGCCAACGCGCTGGGCCAGATCCGCACTGGCGCGGCCAGCGGAGTCGCCACGCAGCACCTCGCGAGAAAGGACGCGCGGCGCCTCGCCCTGTTCGGCAGCGGATTCCAGGCCGAGACCCAGCTGGAAGCAGTCGCCTGCGCCCGGGAACTGGACTTGGTCCGGGTGTACAGCCGGAGTCCCGAACGGCGCGAATCCTTCGCCAAGCGGATGAGCGCGAGGCTAGGTCTCGAGATCGCTGCAGCAGGCTCGCCGGAAGAGGCGCTCGAAGGGGCTGACATCGTCACGACGGTCACCAACGCGCGCAAGCCCGTCTTCCCAGGACAGCGGCTTCCTCCGGGCACCCATGTCAACGCCGCCGGCAGCAATCACGTGATGCGCCGGGAACTCGATGCCGAGACCGTTCGGAAGGCTTCCGTGATCGCGGTCGACTCACTGGAACAGGCGCGCATGGAAGCGGGCGACCTTACTCAAGCTGCCGATGAAGGCGTTCTGGACTGGGAAGACGTCTGCGAACTCTCCGATGTGCTGGCGGGAACTCAGCAGGGGCGGACCGGGGCGGACCAAGTGACCCTCTTCGAGTCGCAGGGGCTGGCGATCGAGGACGTGGCCCTAGCCGAGCACCTGTACAACCATTACGGCCAAGCCATACGATGATCGCCATGCGAGCCGCCCGGACCGCGACCCTCTTCATCTCACTGCTCTGCGTTGGCGCTGCGGGGGCCCAGCAGTGGAGCCCCCCGGACGGGATCGAGTGGCGGACCGCCGACATCTACAGCGAGGGCACGCGCATGGCCGCGGAGGTCTTCTCTTTGGAATCCAACGCCGGACGCCAGCTTCCATGCATCCTCATGGCGCACGGCTGGGGCGGCACCGTCCGGGGCCTGCGCCGGGACGCGGTGGCGTTCGCCAGAGCCGGCTACCTGGCCGTGGCGTTTGACTACCGTGGCTGGGGAAACAGCGAGGCACGGGTCATTCTCGCCCAGCCCGCACCGGACAGGGCGGCTACCCGGATCCAGGCCGAGGTGGTCGCTGTCCGCGAGGTGGTAGATCCGATCGACCAGACGCGGGACTGGCTCAACGCCATGCACTGGCTGCAGGCAGAGCCGGCATGCGACAGCCAGCGGATCGGCATCTGGGGCAGCAGCTATTCCGGCGGCCACGTGCTGTATGTCGCGGCGCATGACAAGCGGGTCAAGGCCGTCTTCAGCCAAGTAGGCGGAATGGATTCGCGATTCGTAGTTGCGGACGAGGAGCGAACGGCGCAGACGCTGGATGAAGCCACGCGGAGGGCTAGGGGCGAGCTGCCCTATCCCGAGCCCGGCTCGGTCGAGGTCGGGGCGCTGCGGGGCGCGCCCATCCGTGACAAGCTGATGCACTATGCTCCCGTCGAGCTGGCGAGGCAGGCCTCCCACGCGGCCCTGATGTTCGTGATTGCGGAGAACGAGGAGCTGTTCGACAACCGTGACCACGCAATCAAGGCCCATGCCGCCGCGACGGGCGTGAAGAAACTCGTCACTGTGCCAGGCATCAAGCACTACGGAATCTACCGCGAGGCCCGCGAGCAGGCCCAGAAGCTCGCGATCGACTGGTTCAACGAGCATCTCTGAGCGACCTTCGGCGGGAACCCAGGGGCCCGAAGCGGGCATCCAAGTACAATGGGCTGCGTGTCCGAGCCGCGAGTCGCCATCTACCCGGGCTCGTTCGATCCGATCACCAAGGGGCACCTGGACCTGATCCAGAGGGCGGCTGGACAGTTTGGGGATCTCGTGGTCGCCGTGTTGCGGCACGACTCCAAGCAAGCCGAGTTCCCGCTTGACGAGCGCCTCGCGATGATCCAGGAGGCAGTGTCCGGGCTGGACAACGTCCGGGTCGGCAGCTTCGACGGCCTGCTGGTGGACTACGCCAGGAGCCAGGGCGCGGGCCTTATACTGCGCGGCATCCGCGCCGTTTCCGACTACGAGTACGAGCTGCAGATGGCTCTGATGAACCGCAAGCTGGCCCCGGAAATCGAAACGGTCTTCATGCTTCCGTCCGAGGCGTATAGCTACCTGAGCTCGAGGCTGGTGAAGGAGGTCTGCCGGCACGGGGGTGACATCGACGACTTCGTGCCCCCGGGGGTGGCCGACCGGCTCCGCGCGAGGTGGGGAGCAACAGCCGGAAACGGCTAGTCTGTAGGTATGGAGTTCTCGGAACGCGTCGGTCGGATCAGCGAGTCTGCCACGATGGCAGTGACCGCCGAGGCCGGCCGCCTGAAACGGGCCGGAGTCGACGTCGTCGCGCTCGGCGCGGGCGAGCCCGACTTTCCGACACCGGATCACATCAAGCAGGCGGCAATAGACGCCATCAACGCCAACTTCACCCGTTACACTCCGGCCGGCGGCATTCCCGAGCTACGCGAGGCCATCGTGGGCTGGCATGCGCGCGAATTCGGCACCGAGTACGAGCCACGCGAATGCATCGCCACCGTGGGCGGCAAGCACGCGATCTTCAACTGCCTGGCAGCGCTGGTCCGCGAAGGCGACGAGGTCCTGCTCCCGGTTCCCTACTGGGTCACGTTCTTCGACGTCATCAACTACTACGGCGGCGTCCCGGTCCGCGTCGCGACGAAGGAATCGAACGCGTTCTCGCTGACTGCGGATGACATCGAGGGCGCCCTGAGCGACCGCACGAAGGTGGTGATCGTCAATTCGCCGAACAACCCGTCGGGCGCGGTGGTCTCCTCTGCCGAGTTTGATCGAATCCTGAAGCTCACGGCGAGCCGGGGCGTCACGCTGCTGAGCGACGAGTGCTATAGCCACTTCAACTACAGCTCGGATCCGTTCTCCGTAGCCGCATCGCCGGGAGCCAAACCGAATGTCGTGGTCTGCGGGTCCTTGTCGAAGACGTTCGCGATGACGGGCTGGCGGTTGGGCTACCTGCTGGGCCCGGCGGACCTGATCGGCAATGTCAACAAGCTGCAGAGCCACGCGACTTCCAACCCCACCTCCGTCGTCCAGAAAGCGGCCCTAGCGGCCCTGCTGGGCCCAATGGACGAGGTCTACGGGATGCTGGAACAGTACCGGAAGCGGCGGGAGTACGTGGTCCCGGCACTCGCGGATATCCCCGGGGTCACATGCGCCAGCCCGAACGGCGCCTTCTATGCCTACCCCAACATCAGCTCGACGTTCGGCCAGGGCGGAATCGGTTCAGCCATGGATTTCGCCAAGCGGCTGCTGAGCGAGTCGCATGTCGCCTTGGTACCGGGCGAGGCCTTCGGCACTTCCGACCATGTGAGATTGTCCTATGCCGCATCCATGCAGGATCTCGAAGAGGGCATCCGCCGCATCCGAGCCTTTGTCGAAGCTCTGACGTGAATCGACTGGAACCTCTGCGATTCCGTCCCTCCCTGCGCGAGAAAGTCTGGGGGACTCGCGATCACGAGCGGGTGACCGGGCTGATCGGGCCGTTCACGGACCCGCTTGGCGAGGCATGGTGCCTGCACGACGGCAGCGAAGTCGCCGAAGGCCCGCTGCGAGGGCGGTCTGTCGCGTCGCTCATCTCCGAATTCGGACCGCGGCTCATGGGACGTCCCCGAGGCGCTGCCCGCTCGGGAATGCCCAAGGTGAATGCTCCCGCGAGATCCAGCGCCTTCCCTCTGATCGGGAAGCTGATCTTCGCGGATGGGCGCCTGTCAGTCCAGGTCCACCCGGATGACGAATGGGCACAGCGCGTCGAGCAGGCCCAAGGCAAGACGGAGCTGTGGTACGTGGCCGGCGCCAAACCTGGGGGGGAACTGGGCCTGGGACTGACAGAGGCCCTGGCGCCGGACCAGCTGGCATCCGCGGCGCGGGACGGCAGCATTGAGGGACTCCTCCGGTGGGTCCCCGCGCGTGCAGGCCAGTGCGTGCTGGTACCTGCGGGAACCGTTCACTCTGCCCGCAACGGCGTGGTGCTGTGCGAGATCCAGCAAAACTCAGACATCACGTATCGGCTGTACGACTACGGCCAGAACGGCCTCGATGGGCGGCCGCGGGCGCTGCAGGTCGAGCGCGGGATCCAGGCTGCCGACACAGCCTCGCGTCCCGAGCTTGCCGATCCAACGAATCTGCGGGAAAGTCCGTGCCGCACCGAAGAGCTGGGCCGTTGCCGGCACTTCGTCGCGGAACTGATGACCTGGGACCGTCCCTTCCTATACACGCCGGACCCTCACCGGTGCCAGATGGTGATCATCGTGGGAGGCATGGGTTCCATGAACGCGACCTCGTTCGCTGGCGGCGACGCTTTTCTAATCCCTGCCGAATCCGCCCGCTTCCCGGTCGATGGCGACCGGGCGGTGGCCGTGCGGGCCTACCTGCCCTGACCGGGAGCCGACGCTTGCGGCACGGGCCGGTCGCCGCTGCGCCACGAGCGACGCAGCGAGAGCGCCCAGACCGCAGCCGGGCCCAGCATCGCTGCCCCCAGGCCGAGCGCTCCCGTCCGCGCCCCGACACCGGCATCCAGGATCTGCCCCATCACGTACGTCGAGACGGATGCCGTCGCCATGAAGAGTCCCATATCCGCGGCGAACACCCTTCCGAGGAACTGATTCTCGGCGTTGAGGTGCAGCAGCGTAGTGGAACAGACCCAGACCAGGGCAGCCCCCGCGTGCGCGAGCACGAGGCAAAGCCCGGCCAGCGGGAGCGGAGACACCTGGCTGAACAGGATATAGCCGCAGCCTGACGCGATGTAGCCTGTCAGGACTGTCAGCCGCATCGTGCCCTGGCTGCGGCTGAACCGCCGCCCGAGCAGGATCGGCCCGAGGATCGACCCGGTCCCCTGGAAGGCGAAGAGCATCGCCATGCCGAGAGAGGCGCTGCCCCCGATCGCGAATTCCCGGCTGCCGAGGATCGTCGTCAGGACGACACGGGCACCGAGGATTCCGAGGCCGAACTTCAGCGTCAGGAGACTGAACAGGCGCCAGTCGCGCACCATGTAAAGGAAGCCCTCGACAATCGGCCTCGGGCTGAGTGCTTCCGCCCAGCCCTGCTTCCGGCTTCCCGCCAGGTGTCGCTCGAACACCGACAGGCGGGATACGAACCAAGCCGAGACCAGGAACGAGAGCGAATTCGCCACGAACACGAAGTTGCGGCCGAAGAAAGCGACGGCGACGCCGCCGAGCGCGGCGCCCATCGTAACGGTGAGCGACCACGTGGTCGAGCCAATCGCATTCGCGACAGGCAGTGCGTCGCGACGGACGAGGCTCGGCATGATGGCGTTTCGTCCCGCCTCGAAGAATGCCGCCGTGCCGATTTCGAGCAGCAACAGCAGGTACAGGAGCCAGATCTGGTCCGCCCTCTCGATCAGCAGCATGCACAGCACGAGCCCGGCGCGCACCAGATCGCTGGCGAGCATGACCTTGCGCCGGCTGATCCGGTCGTTGATCGCCCCGGCCGTGGGCCCGAGGAGCAGCATGGGCAGGATCTGCAGGATGGCAGCCCAGGCCACCGGCTCGGCGCGGCCCGTCAGTTCAAGCAGGAGCGAGTAGATGGCGACCGAGTAGAACCAGTCGCCCGATCCGCTGATCAGCTGCGCGATCCAGAGCCTGCGGAAATTGGTGGACTCCCCGAGAAGCTTCAGGTAGCCGCGGAGCGTGACGGGGTACAGCAACGCCGTGCACTCAGGCGGAATACAGGCCGGTCCGCTCCTTGGCCCGGCGCACGGTGGCTTCAGCGATCGGGGCCACGCGCTCGGCGCTGTCCCGAAGCACGCCTCGCAGGTAGGAGCGGTCCTCCATCAGTTCCGCATAACGCTGCTGGATAGGCTCGAGTCTCGCGCTGACCATCTCGCTCACTTCCTTCTTCAGGTCTCCGTAACGCATTCCCGCGAACCGGGCCTCCATTTCCTCGTCCGTCGAGCTGCTGAAGGCCTGGTAGATGGTCAGCAGGTTGGCGACGCCGGCACCCGGGGCTTCCCAGTTGACAGCCGGCTGGGAATCCGTGACCGCCCTTCCGATGATCTTGCGGACGCGTCCCGGGGGATCGAGCAGGCTGATGGAGTGATTGGGCGAGTCGGTCGACTTGCTCATCTTCTTGGTCGGGTCATCGAGGCCCATGATGCGGGCACCGACCGAGGGCAGCTTGGTTTCGGGAACGACGAAAGTCTTGCCGTACAGGCTGTTGAATCGCTGGGCTATGTTCCGGGTCAGCTCGATGTGCTGGGACTGGTCGTCGCCAACCGGGACCACCTTGGCCTGGTACAGCAGGATGTCCGCCGCCATGAGCACCGGGTACACGAACAGTCCCGTGCCGACCGGATCCTGGCCGGACTCGGCTTGCTGGATCTTTGCCTTGAACTGCGTCATCCGGCCGAGCCAGCCATACGGCACCGTGCAGGTGAAGATCCAGGCGAGCTCGACGTGGGCCGGAACCTGGGATTGCACGAACACGGCGGAGTGCTTCGGATCCAGGCCCGCCGCAAGGTAAAGAGCCGCAACCTGCTCGCAGCTCTCGCGGAGCCGGCGGGGATCCTGCGGGACGGTTATGGCATGCAGGTCGACGATGCAGAAGATCGGCTGGTAGTCGTATTGGATCTGCGCCCAGTTGCGCAAGGCTCCGAGGTAGTTGCCGATGTGCAGCTCTCCCGTGGGCTGCATCGCGGAGAAAATCCTAGGCTTCATGGCCGTGGCAAGCCCCATTCTATCGCCCGCCTCCAGGGCCTGGCCGCGCCCCGTTCGGAGCCAGGGCATTTCAAAGTTCGCCCGGGAGGGGCTACGAGAGGATTGAGAAGGCACTGGCAGAGAGGAGGTTACGAGCAGGAGGGCGGAGGGCCTGACTCCGGACTGGACAAACCGGGTCCGGATATGCGATAAGTCGGTCGATGCAAGAGGGCCCGGTCCGGTTGCTCGACGTGCAGGTGCGACCCGTTCGCAAGGCCGAGGAGCAGCGCTGGAACGAACTCGTCCGGGCGCACCACTATCTCGGGTTCCGCAACCTGTGTGGCCGGCGCCTGCGCCATGTCGCCGTGCTCGGCGAGCGCTGGCTGGCCTTGCTCGGCTGGCACGCCGCGGCGCTGCATTGCGCCGCCCGCGACCAATGGATCGGCTGGTCAAGCCTGCAGCGGCGCCAGCGGCTGTTCCTCGTCGCCAACAACTCGCGCTACGTCTTGTTGCCGGGCGCCGCCGGCGTTCCGAACCTCGCCTCGCGCGTGCTCGGCCTGAGCCTGCGCCGCCTGCGCGCCGACTGGCTCGCGATCCATGGCCACGACCTGCTGCTCGCCGAGACGTTCGTCGATTCCGGCCTCTTCGCCGGCACCTGCTACCGGGCGGCGAACTGGATCGATGTCGGCTCCACGCGCGGCTTCGGCCGGGTGCGCGGCGGGGCCATCGGCTACCAGGCCCACGGCCGGCCCAAGCGCGCGCTGGTCTATCCCCTGCACCCCGACGCCCGCCGTCAGCTCGCCGCCGCCGCTGCGCGGCCCGAGTGGGTCCCCTGGAGGCACAGGATGCAACTCACCCCCGCTCAGATGGTCTCGCTGCGCGAGTATCTCGAGCAGCTGCCCGACCCGCGCAAGGCGCGCGGCAAGCGCTACAGCCTGGCGAGCGTGCTGACGCTGGTGATCGCCGCGCGGCTGGCGGGCGCCAGCACGCTGACCGACATCTCCGACTTCGGCCGGGATCTCAGCGAGGATTTGCTGCGACGGCTCGGCTTCCGGGCCATGCCGGGCAGTGGCACGGTGACCGCTCCCGGCATCTCGACCCTGCATTACATCCTCAAGCCGCTCGACGAGGAGGAGATCGAGCGAATCACGGGCGCATGGATGGCGCTATGGATTCCCGAAGCCGAGTCGCTGGCGCTCGATGGCAAGACCCTGCGCGGCTCCTACGACCGCGACCAGGACGAGCAGGGCGCGGTCCGCAACGAGCCGCCGGTGCAGCAGATGTCGGCGGTCGACATCGACTCGCGCTGCGTGATCGGGCAGATCAGCTACACCGGCAAGAAGGAGGATGCCGAGGCCGCGGCGCTGCGCAAGCTGCTGGGCACGATCCAGCGGCCGGGCCTGTGCGTGTTCGCCGACGCGCTGCACACCCAGCACGAGACCGCGGAGTTGATCGGCGAGCTCGGGATGCACTACGTGTTCAGCCTCAAGGGCAACCAGCCGACGCTGCTGGAGCAGGTCAGCGAGGACTACCGCTGGAGCGAGTCCGGCACGCGCGTCTTCCGCCCGGGACACGGTCGCATCGAGACCCGCACGATCCAGGTCTCCGAGGACATCTCGGACTGTCCCGAATGGCTCGCCTTCCCGGGCGTGACGCACGTGTTCCGGATCCACCGCGAGGTGGTGTTCAAGAAGGACGGGCGCGAGCGGCGGACCGAGACCGCCTACTTCGTGGCCAGCCTGCCGCCGGAGCTGGCCGGGCCCGAGCGGCTCGAGCGGCTCGTGCGAGGCTACTGGGGCGCGGTCGAGAACGGCGTCCACTACGTACGCGACACGACCTGGCGCGAGGATGCCAGCCGGGTGCGCAAGGGCGCGCTGCCCCGCGTGCTGGCAGCCCTGACGAACCTGGCGCTGAGCATCCTGCGGCTGCTGGGCGCGAGGAACATCCAGCGCACGACCCGGAGCCTGTACCGTTGCGGCTGGCGGGCTGTCGACGTCCTGACGGGCAGCTAGCACCCACTCGATCCCCAACCTGCCGCCCCCGGTGCGGAGGCCGGGGCCGGCCGACCTGCGCCTCGCTAGTGCAGTACCGGGCCCGGCACTGTGTCGCCGCCATCGCGCCCGGAATCCGCAACAGCGCCGGCCCACCTCAAAGAGCCGCGCATCTCCGCTGCCCTCTTCCCGTCAGCTGCTCTTACCCCATCGAATCCCAGTCCAAGGCAATCTTTGAATTTGCCTGGTTCGGAGCGGGCCGCGCCCCGGTTGTCGTAAAGTATTGGTAACGCATCGTGCCGTCCATGCAAGCGCAGACTGGCGGGTGCGAGCGAGGACGGCTGGGCGTGGACTTCGATCAGCTACACACGTTCCTCGAAATCGTCCGACTGAACAGCTTCTCGAAGGCCGCCAAGACCTGCTTTCGAACGCAGCCGGCCATCAGCGCCCAGATCCGGCAGATCGAGCAGGAGTTGGGAACGCAGCTGTTCGACAGGTTCGGCAGCCGCATCACCCTCACGATCGCCGGCCGGACATTCGCCGAGTACGCCCGCGGCATCCTCGATCTGAAGCGCCAGGGCGTGGACGCGGTCCGCGAGCTCGACCGGGTCCCGCGGGGGGAGATGACGATTGCCGCCAATGAGGCGACGTGCGTGCACGTGCTTCCCGCGGTGTTCGCCCGTTACAAGGGCCGCTTCCCGAAAGTCCAGATCCAGGTCGTGAGGTCGTACGGCGCGCGAACGATCGAGTCCGTCCTCGACAATTCCGTCGACTTCGGCATCACGCAGCTCCCGTTGCAGGAGAAGCGTCTCGAGGTCGTGCAGGTCTACTCAGACGAGATACAGTTGCTGACATCGCCCAAGCATCACCTCGCAGGCCAGGCGGCCGTCGAGGCCGGGGAGATCGCGGAACAGGAGCTTCTGTTGCCCAAGTCCGGTCGGACCCGCACGCGGATCAATGAATTCCTGGATCCGTACGAGGACAAGCTCAAGGTTTCCATGGAGCTCGAGTCGAGCGAGATGCAAAAGCGTTTCACCGAAGCCAATCTCGGGGTAACATTCATGGCAGTCACGAATGCGCGCGAGGAGCTGCAGGCTGGGCGGCTCTGCGCGATCCGCTTGCGCCCCCTCCCGATGATCCGCACGATCGGCTTGATTTATCGTAAGGACAAGGCACTCTCGCGGGCTGCGCTAGGATTCATACAGCTCGTCGGCGAGTTCGCCGCGGAGACCGGCCTGGGACTGGCTACGGCACGCAAAGCATCATGAAGTGGGTGCTCAAGACCTCCAGCATCATCATCGGCTCGCGCGAGGACCCGGAGGTGTTCGGGTCGCTCGATGAATGCCCTTCCGGCGTCCGCAAGCGCCTGCGCGAGACCTTGTCGGGCAGCAACGCCTGCACGATCATGATCACGAACCGGGAGGGCCTGGAAGCCCTACGGGCCGGAGTCTACCCGGACACCAGGCCCAGCCTACGGAGGCGCTTGCATGCCCATCTGTCCCGAGAGCCGCTCGTGCTGCCTAGATGGCAGACTGGCGCGCTAGCACTGCTGGCCGCCATGGCGGCGGCAGTCGGCCTGCTGGTATGGGCGATGCATAGCGCCTAGCGGCCCCGGGCCCTGCTGGCGCAATCACCAGCCGTCCGTCGTACGATGGGTGGTTATGAAGGTCGTCACGTTCTCGCAAGGACAGGACCCTCAGGAAGCAGGGATCCTGGTCAACTCAACTGTCGTGCGGCTAGCGCCGATCGGCTACCCGGACGTTCTCTCTTTCCTGTCGGACGGGGAGCGGGCTGTCCGCAAGGCCGAAGAGCTTGCCGCCGGCGGCGAGGCGGGCTTGGCTTTGGACACGGTCCGGTTGGGCCCCCCTGTCCCGGAACCAGGCAAGTTCATTTGCATCGGACTGAACTACAGGGACCACGCGATCGAATCCGGGATGGACATACCGGAGATCCCCACCGTCTTTACGAAGTACAACAACGCGGTCTGCGGGCCGGGCGACCCGATCGTCCTTCCCTCGGTGTCCTCGCAGGTCGACTACGAGGCCGAGCTCGCTTTTGTCGTCGGGAGGCGGGCGCGGCACGTGAAGGCGGCCGACTGGGAAGACTACGTGTTCGGGTACACCTGCGTCCACGATGTGAGCGCGCGGGACTACCAGCTCGCCACGACGCAATGGACCATCGGCAAGACGTTCGACAGCTTTGGACCGATGGGGCCTTGCCTAGTCAGCAAGGACGAAGTTGCCGATCCCCACAACCTCGGAATCCGGCTCACGCTGAACGGAAGGGTGCTGCAGGACTCGAACACGAATCAGCTGGTGTTCGGCGTCGGGGCGCTGCTCGAGTACCTCTCGACGGTGATGACCCTGGACCCCGGGGATGTAGTGTCGACCGGTACCCCGCCGGGGGTCGGAATGGCGCGGAAGCCTCCGATCTACCTGCAGCCCGGCGACGAGTGCACGGTGAGCATCGAAGGGATCGGGGATCTCACGAATCCCTGCGTCCGCGAGTAGGGAGCGGCATTGTCGGCCGCCGGGGACTAGCGGCCGGATGCCGCCGCTATCCTGGCCTTGGCCCGGGCAAGCGACCGCTGGGCCCGCTCCACGTCGATCTCCAGCGATTCCAGCCTGAGGCGCTCGTTCGCGCGCTCCAACGCCCGAGACGCCCGCTCTAGGTCAACATCCGTTGCGAGCTCGGCGCGGCCGGCCAGAAGCCTGACGCGATCCGGCAGCACCTCGACGACGCCACCATCGACGGCTAGGTAGTGCTCCACCCCATCGGGCGCCGAATACGCCAGCTCGCCCGTGCCAACCTCTGCCAGCATCGGCGCGTGGCCAGGCAGGACACCGAGGTAACCGGTGGCAAGCGGCAGCTGCACGTGCGACGCTTCCACGTCCAGCACCTGCCGGTCAGGCACGGCGATCTCGATTCGAATCATGGGCTCGGGCATTACGGAGAAAGGCCCGCTCGCGGGACGAATGGGGGACTTCCGGGCTCGCGACCGGCGCGGGAGCGCTTATGACTCAATTGTAGCGTCCGGGAGGCTCCATTCCCGGTCGCCGTCAGTTCCCTGGAAGCGCCCGCCGGATGGCGGCTGCGGAGTTTTCGCCCAAGCGCTTCGACGCCTCCTTGGAGAAGTGCACGTTGTCGGGTCGGACATGGGGGATAGCCTCCGCCGCGATGAAGGCGTTCATGTCGTCGACTTCGATCCCGTGACGCTCCATGACCTTCGCCGCGACCCGGTTGTACCTGGCCAGGTCTGCCGGTACGCGACCGGACGCGCCTTCGGGCACGGGTGTTGTCGGTCGCCAGATCAGCTTGGCGCCGGTTTGCAGCAGCCGGCTCACCAGTTTGTCGAGGTTCGCCTCGTACTCGGCGAGCGTGCTGACCTGCTTGCCCTCTGCAGGATCGGCAAGCCCGCCGTCGGCGCTGACGTACTTGAGGTCGTGGAGACCCCAGTTGAAGTGGATCACGTCCCACTTGCCGTCGCCGAGCCACTCGTCGATCTTCTCCAGCCCCTTCCAGGTGTGCGCGCAGTTCTCTGGCGGGCGATGCACGTTGGCCACCCCATGGAGGGCGGCCCTGAGCGGCAGCGTGTAGCCGATCGAGATGGAGTCGCCGATCAGCAGCACGCGCGGAAGCCCCGGGTCGTCCGAGACAGGGGCGAATTCGGGCCGCACCTCCCGTTGGGCGTGCACGCTGGCCAATGGCGCCGCCAATGCCAGCAATGTAAGCGCAATGACGCCGCGGATGGGGGATCTGCTCCCCGCAGAATGAGATCTCGATCCCAAGTGCATGCTCGCTCCTCTGCCGGCCCGGGGTGCGCTGCCACTGCGCTCAAGGCATCCGGAGGGTTGATTCCCGCGGACCGCCGGCGTGGGTTGCAGGTGCCAGAATCCCCACGGCAACGGGCTACGCGCGGATCGCGCATTGGCCGGCCCCTCCACCCTACAGCAACACGTTGTCGCTGACCGGGGCAATTGGACCAGGGGCGACGGCCGGTTCCCTTCTCCGCGGAGCCGGTCCAGCGAATTCCGGAGGGTACCAGCCGGGCGCGGCATGCCGCGCCGGCAGCGGACTTCGGGCGCAGTCCGCCCTAGGCCGCGAGATCGCGCGCCTTCTCCAGGGCCTCCTCGATCGTGCCGACCATGTAGAATGCCTGCTCCGGAAGGTCGTCATGCTCGCCCTCGACGATCTCCCGGAACCCGCGGATCGTGTCGGCGAGCTTCACGTAGCGGCCCTTGGTCCCGGTGAACTGCTCGGCCACGAAGAACGGCTGGGACAGGAACCGCTGGATCTTGCGGGCTCTCGCCACGATCAGCTTGTCCTCCTCGGACAGTTCTTCCACGCCGAGGATCGCGATGATGTCCTGCAGCTCCTTGTTGCGCTGGAGCACGCGCTTGACCGACTGCGCCACGTCATAGTGCTCGTCCCCGACGACATGCGGGTCGAGAATGCGTGACGTCGAGGTGAGCGGATCCACCGCCGGGTAGATTCCGAGCGAGGCGATCTCGCGGGACAGGTTGGTTGTCGCGTCGAGATGCGTGAAGGTCGTTGCCGGTGCCGGGTCCGTGTAATCGTCAGCGGGCACGTAGATCGCTTGAACGGACGTGATGGAACCCTTCTTCGTGGAGGTGATTCGTTCCTCGAGGGCTCCCATCTCGCTTGCAAGGTTGGGCTGGTATCCGACCGCCGAGGGCATGCGGCCTAGCAGCGCGGACACCTCGGAGCCGGCCTGGGTGAAGCGGAAGATGTTGTCGATGAACAGCAGCGTGTCCTGTCCCTCGACATCCCGGAAGTACTCCGCGACGGTGAGTCCGGTTAGGCCGACCCGCAGCCGGGCGCCGGGCGGCTCGGTCATCTGGCCGTAGATCAGTGCTGTCTTGGACTTGGTGTAGTCGTCCGGATTCACGACACCGGACTCCTGCATCTCGAGCCACAGGTCGTTGCCCTCGCGCGTGCGCTCCCCGACGCCGGCGAAGACCGAGACCCCACCATGCTGCAGAGCGATGTTGTTGATCAGCTCCATGATGATGACGGTCTTTCCGACGCCCGCGCCGCCGAACAGGCCGATCTTGCCGCCCTTGAGATAGGGCTCGACCAAGTCGATGACCTTGATGCCGGTCTCGAGGATCTCGGACTCGGTGGACTGGTCCGCGAGGGTGGGAGCGTCCCGATGGATGGGGAAGCTCGTTTCCGTGGCGACAGGGCCCCGCTCGTCAACTGGCTCGCCGAGGACATTGAGAACGCGCCCCAGCACCTGCGGCCCGACCGGCACCGAGATGGGCTTGCCCGTGTCAACGACGCGCATGCCGCGCACCAGGCCCTCCGTGGGCTGCATCGCCACCGTGCGGACGCGGCCCTCGCCGAGGTACTGCTGCACCTCGCAGGTCACGTTCACCGGGTGCGGAAGGTCGAATCCCTCGCCCGTGACAGTCACGGCGTTGAATATCTTCGGGAGGCTTCCCTCGGAGAACTGCGCGTCGACGGCCGGGCCGGCGACTTGGATAACTTTTCCTACGACTTCCATCTGCGTGCTTCCTCGTGGATTGGGCCCGGCGCTACTCCAGCGCCGCTGCGCCCGAAACGATCTCGATGATTTCCGTGGTGATGCTGGCCTGCCTCACCCGATTGAGGTGGAGCGTCAGCTTCTCCAGCACCTCGCCTGCATTGCGGGTCGCCGAATCCATGGCGGTCATGCGCGCGGCATGCTCGGCAGCAGCGGATTCCAGCATGGCTACGTACAGCTGCGTCTCGACCTGCCTGGGCAGCAGGCTCGCGAGGAGCCGTTCCGGAGGCTGGTCGTAGTCGTACCCGGCACGGGAGCCCTCGCCGCCTGCGGCCGGCAGGACGGGCAGGATGCTCTTCAACGTGACCTCCTGCTTGAGAACGGACCGGAAACTGTTGTGGAGCACGCAGACCTCGTCGACCTCGCCGGCGGCGAACCGTTCCATGGCCTTGGCTGCGATGGTCCGGGCAGTGTCATGCTCGACCGTGGCGAAGACCTGCTCCCACGACCCGCTGATCGGATGCTCGCGGCGCCCGAAGAACTCGACGGCCTTGCGGCCCATCAGTTCCAGCTCCACGCGGCGGCCCTCCTGGCCGTCGAGATACTCGCTCGCAGCCTTGAACACGTTGCTGTTGAACGATCCGCACAAGCCCTTCTCGCCGGCAAGGATCAGGAACTGGACGGACCGGCACGGCCGGCGCTCCAGGAGCGGGTGGCTGAGACTCTGCTCGTCATCGCCCCCTGCCTGCGCCAGAACGCTGCCGATCATTTCGTCGAGCAGGGCGGAGTACGGGCGCGAGTTCACGACCGCCTGCTGGGCCCGCCGCAGCTTGGCCGCCGAGACCATCTTCATGGCCTTGGTGATCTGCTGCGTGTTCTTGACGGACCGGATCCGCCGTCGCAGGTCGATCAGGGACGGCATCGCTAGCCGGCCTTGGCCATCGTGGCCAGCGCGGTGAACCGCTCCTTGAAGGTCTTGAGCGCATCCTCCAGCGCACTGGTCGTATCCTCGTCCAGCTTCTTCCGCTCGCGAATGAGAGCCAGCACGCCGTTCTCCCCCTGGGCGTCGAGAAACTCGTACAGGCCCGCCTCGAAGTCCGCGATCTGGGACAGTGCGAGATCGTCCAGGAACCCCTTGGTGCCGGCGTAGATGATCGCAACCTGCTTCTCGACCGGGAGCGGGGAGTACTGCTTCTGCTTCAGGACCTCCACGAGCCGGTCCCCGCGGTGCAGCTGCTGCTGGGAGGCCTTGTCCAGGTCGGAGCCGAACTGGGCGAACGCCGAGAGGGCGCGGTACTGGGCGAGGTCCAGCCGCAAGGTGCCCGCCACCGATTTCATGGCCTTGATCTGGGCGTTGCCGCCGACCCTGCTGACCGAGATGCCGACGTCGACTGCGGGCCGGACGTTCGCATTGAACAGGTCGGCCTGCAGGTATATCTGGCCGTCCGTGATGGAGATGACGTTGGTCGGGATGTACGCCGAAACATCGCCCGCCTGGGTCTCGATGAACGGCAGCGCGGTAAGGGAACCGCCGCCCAGCTTCTCGCTCAGCTTGGCGGCACGCTCTAGCAGGCGCGAGTGCAGGTAGAACACGTCCCCGGGGTACGCCTCCCGTCCGGGCGGGCGCCGCAGCAGGAGTGAGATCTCGCGGTAGGCCGCCGCATGCTTCGACAGGTCGTCGTAAATGCACAGCGCATGGCGCCCGGTATCGCGGAAGTACTCTCCGATCGCGGCCCCGGCGAACGGGACCAGGAACTGCATCGGCGCGGGATCGGACGCAGATGCCACCACCACGATCGAGTAGTCCATCGCCCCGTTCCGCTCCAGGGTCTTGATGACCTGGGCAATGGTCGAGCGCTTCTGGCCGATCGCGACATAGATGCAAATGACGTCCCCGCCCTTCTGGTTGAGGACGGTGTCGATGGCGATCGCGGTCTTGCCGGTCTGGCGGTCCCCGATGATGAGCTCGCGCTGGCCGCGGCCGATCGGAATCATGGAATCGATCGCCTTGAGGCCGGTCTGCATCGGCTGCTTCACCGGCTCGCGCTCGATCACTCCGGGAGCGATGCGCTCGACGGGGTTGTACTGGGCGGCATCGATCGGGCCCTTGCCGTCGAGCGGCTGCCCGAGAGCGTTGACGACCCGCCCCAGCATCGCGTCGCCGACCGGGATGGAGAGGATCCGGCCGGTGCGACGGACCTGGTCGCCTTCCTTGAGCCCCGAGTAGTCGCCCAGCAGGACAGCGCCGACCTGGTCCTCCTCGAGGTTCATGGCGATCCCCGCGATTCCGCCCGGGAAGTCGAGCATCTCGCCGGCCATGACGCGCTCCAGGCCGTGCAGCCGCGCGATTCCGTCGCCCAGTGAGATCACGGAGCCCACTTCGGCGACTTCAACCGCAGCCTCGTAGTTCCGGATTCGATCGCGGATCAATTGCGAAATCTCGGATGCATTCATCTGCGCCATTCGGTTCGATTCCCTTCCATGTAGCGAGCCAAGCTGCGGGCTATGGATTCGCGTTGCCGAGATCGCCAGCCAGGGCGCCCAGCGAGGCGCGGAGCGATCCGTCGTACAGGAGCGAGCCAACCTGCACCGCACTGCCTCCCAGCAAGGCCGGGTCCACGACATACGTCGCCCGGACGTCCTTGCCGGTCAATTCCCGGAAGCGATCCTCGATCGCTGCCTTCTGCGCTCCATCAATCTCGCCCGCCACGCGGATCTCGACGCCCACCCTGCCTCGGAATCCGTCCAGCCAGGTGCGGAACTCCTTGAGCAACACGCCGACCTGCCCGATCCGGTGGTTGTCCACGAGGATCCAGAGGAAATTCCGGATCGTGCGGTCGAGTCCGATGCGCTCGGCGATCTCGGAGACCAGGTCACGCTTCTCCCGCGGAGAGACCGCGGGCGAGCGCAGCACGTTGGCGAGGTCGGCGGACTGAGCCAGCAGGTCCGCGAACGATTCGAGCTGGCCGAGAGCGCCCTCCGGGGTGAGGTCCGAACCGGGCTCCGTCACGACCTCGGCTAGGGCAGTGACGTAACGGTTGGCAACTGCTTGGGTCATGAGAACCGGATGCACGGCGCGGGGCCGCCGGGCTCGCTGCGGGCCGTGAAGGCTTGCGGGACGGGGACCATTTCCGGAGGCGCGGATGGAACCCCTGAACCCCTAAGCTACCATAGACCGGACTGCCCGACGCAATCGATTCGGAGGGTTGCAGCACTGACTGGCGGAACCGGCCGCAGAAGCCGTTCGCGGGATAGGATTCCGGCCTTGCAACCTACCCGGTTCTCCTGTCTTCGGGCGCGGCGAAGCGAGCGCTTGGCAGGCTTGCCATCGCCCGGATTCGAAGGGAGCGCGCGGTCCCGGCGACGCGCCTCGCCCAGGCTGTCGCGTCCGAAGCGTTCGGGACCGTCCCTGAGCGCTACGGTCGACCCGTGCGAACCCGCTTTGGTTTGCTGTTATCGTTGAGGCTCCGCCAGCAGCGCAGGAGAAACGCATGCCGGGAAGGACGCTACCGACCGAAGCCACTATCGGCTTCCCTGTCACTCCTTGGGACCAGGACCTGAGTCTCGACGAGAAGGCTCTTGAGGCCCATGCGCAGCGGATGCTCGCCAGCGGGCTCGATGCCCTGTGCTTCTGCGGGAGCAATGGCGAGCAGCACGGGCTCGACCTTGCCGACTACGAGGCGATCTGCCGCGTGGCCGGCAGCGTAGTCGCGGGCAGCGCCTACCTTGTGTGCGGCGTGGGCCAGAGCTGGAGGACGGCACGCAAGCAGGCCGATCTCGCGCGCAAGGCCGGTGCGCAAGCGGTCCTGTGCATCGCCCCCTATTCGGGCGACGCGAACGAGCCGGGTCTGGCCGAATACTATCGCGGCGTCGCCGAGGCCGCCGGGACCAGCGTCATTCTCTACCAGACAAAGTGGAGCGGCGTCCTGCCACTGTCGCTGCTGGAGAGGCTGGCCCGAGTCGAGAACATCCTGATGGTCAAGGACGAGAACGGCGATCTCTCGCACTACCTGCACGTCCGACGGCACTTCGGGGATCGGTTCCGCTGGATCAACGGCATGGCCGAGCCGTTCGTGCCGAGCTACTGGAATCTCGGCGTGCGGACATTCACGTCAGGTCTGGCCTGCTTCATGCCGCAGGTCACGCTGCGGATCCGAGAGCTGGCCCGCGAGGGGCGCTTCGCGGCAGTGAACGCGATCCTCGACGACCTTGTCCTGCCGATGTACGAGCTGCGGAACCGCCGCCCCGGCTACAAGGTGTCTATGATCAAGACAGCGATGGAGCTGGCGGGAATCAAGGCCGGTGGCGTGCGCCCCCCTCTGGTGGAGATGGTGTCTGCAGACAAGGAGGATCTTCGCTCCTTGATGGCACGTCACGACCTGCTGGCCGAGCCGGGACGGCAGCGATGAGACCCTCCCGGCCCGCGCTCGTTTCCGTCCCCGCGCGCGGGACCCTCATTGCAGCGCTGCTCGCGCTGGGAATTCCGTGCGCAGTCGGCCAGGGCCCGTCCCCCGCGCCACGGGTCAAGAGCACGAATCGGCAGATCGCGCCGGTCATGAGCCATCTCGGCGCTGACTGGCTGACACGTCCGGAGCGCGAGCGCGAGGAGAAGCCGGACCGGTTGGTGGCAGCGCTGGAGATCCGGGCCGGTTCCACCGTCATCGACCTCGGTGCCGGCGTGGGCTACTTCACCTGGCGGCTGGCCAAGCAAGTGGGGCCCGAGGGCAAGGTGATCGCGACCGATGTCCAGCCGGAGATGCTGCGGATGCTGGTCGCGAACATGCGAGGCCGCGGCATCGGGAACGTCGAGCCGGTCCTCGCGACGCAGGCGGACCCGGGAATTCCGCTTGACGGGTCGACCGATCTCGTGCTGCTCGTCGACGTCTATCACGAGCTGGCGCACCCCGAGGCCACGATGCGGCAAGTCCTGCGGTCATTGAAGCCCGGAGGCCGCCTGGTGCTCGTGGAATACCGCAAGGAAGATCCGTCGATCCCGATTCACCCGCTCCACAAGATGTCGATCAAGCAGGTGCGGAAGGAAATCGAGCCAGTCGGCTTCGAGTTCGCGCGCGTCCTGCACTTCCTTCCGACACAGCACATAATCGTGTTCGCAAAGCCCGAATTGTGAAATCGAGCCCCGGGCCGTAGCAGACAGGCGCCGGGACCCGCTCAGTCGGCGATGAGCCTCGCGAACGGGGGGGTCTCGATGACCGACTCCAGATCCGGGTCACGCGACGCATGCAAGCGGAGGTCCGGGTCGAGTGCGATCGCCTTCTTCAGCGGAGCCACGCCGGAACTCGTCCTTCCGGAAAGGATTCTCGCAACCGCCTTCAGATAGTGCACGTGGGCCGCTTCGGAGTCGATGGCGAGGGCCCTGTTGCAGACCCGGACCGCGTCGTCAAAGAATCCGTCGTTCACGCGGGTCACGGCGTAGTTGTAGTGATCCTCGAGCGTGTCGAACCGGACCCGCTTCCGGGCCGTCCGCCGATTGCAGATCTCGATGTAGATGCCCGCGCGGTGCCCGAGCCCGGCGTTCGGCCCGGACCGCACCTTTTCGAGGATCCGCCTCGCCATACCGAACTTCCCCTCCTGGAACAGCGCGGAAGCCTGGTTGAACTGCTCGGACTGCTTGGCCTCGGCGGCACGCTCGCGGCTGGCCGTGCGCTGCAAGGCGCGGGTCCTGCGTGACGAGGCTCTTCCCGGTTTCTGACGAACCGGAGCCCCTCGCGAAGGCGCGGCAGCTCCACGGCCGCTATCCGCTGCAGCACTTGCAGAAGACGTCTTGATCGGCATAGGTACTCCCCAGCGACCGGTCGTCAGTCTCACAGTCAGCGCTTGAACAAGATTCGGCGGCCGGCGCGCTTCAGCGTGCAGGCTTTATAGCAGATCAGGCCAGACGTGGCAAGCTCGCACGAGTCGCATTCCATGGATCGTGTAGTTCAGAGGCAAAAATACAATATCTAGTACACATTGCAAAACATTACACTTGACATTGCGTATGGGGCGAACGACCCAGCACGGAAGGCACCCCTGTGATAGACTCTGGCGCACCGTGAGCGAGTCTCCTGGAACCGGGCCGCTGGCGAGGCTACAGATCGAGGTGGCGCAGTGCGCGCGCTGCGAGAGGCTGGTCGAGCACTGCCGCCAAGTCGCCGCCACGAAGCGCCGCGCCTACCGCGACTGGGATTACTGGGGCCGGCCGGTTCCCTCGTTCGGCGACCCGCAGGCGCGGCTGCTGCTGGTCGGGCTGGCACCGGGCGCCCACGGCGCCAACCGGACCGGGCGGATGTTCACGGGCGACAGTTCCGGCGACTTCCTGTACGACGCGCTGCACGAGACTGGATTCGCTTCCCAGCCAACGTCGACATCCCGGGCCGACGGCCTTGTGCTGCGGGACTGCTACATCACGGCGGCCGTCCGCTGCGCGCCCCCGCAGAACCGCCCCACGCGCGAGGAGTTCGCGGCCTGCCGCAGCTATCTGGAACGCGAGATCGCACTGCTCTCGCGGGTCCGTGCGGTTGTCGCGCTGGGAAGGCTGGCCCTGGAATCCTACCTGGCCGTGCTCCGCGACGGCGGGGCCCGGATCCGAGCCAGGGACCGGCCTTTCGTCCACGGAGCATGCTACGATAGCCCCGACGGCGGGCCGGCGCTGCTGTGCAGCTACCATCCCAGCCAGCAGAACACCCGGACCGGCAGGCTCACGAGACCGATGCTGATTGCCGTCCTGGAAGGCGCGAGGGAGGTCCTGGACGCCCGCTAGACGCGATTTTGGGGCCGCGGAGCGAAATAAATTGATTTTTTTTACAAGAGTGCAACCACTTGCCGGTGGTTTCCATCTATACTAATCGAGTTAAGGCAATCGAACCGAGTGAGAAGTCGTCCCGGCTACGCGGACGGCGACCTGTCAGCAAACACGCTCACTCTGGATCAACCGCAAGGAGAGAAGGACAATGCTGGACGAGAAGAAGAACACCGTTCGCCAGCAGCTGCTGGCGAAGCTCGAGGACCTGACCCGCAGGGACAACCGGGACGAGTTGATCCGCGAGCGCTGCAACGATCCCATGGATCAGATGCAGAACCGCTTCGAGATGGATCTAACCATCAGCGTGATCAACAACGACTGGGAAATCCGGCGGGGAGTCGAAACGGCCCTCAAGCTGCTCGACGCGAACGAGTACGGCATCTGCCAGGACTGCGGCGCCGAAATCAACCCGAATCGGCTCGAGGCAATCCCGTGGACTACGCTCTGCGTGTACTGCCAGGACGAGTACGACTGCACGGGCGTGGCCGAAGCCCCGGCGGGCTACAGCAAGGCCGCGTAGGCCCCTGCCCGACCCACTCGCCGCACTTTCCTCCCGGCCCGGCGGGAATGCCCCAGCCGGCACGAGGGGGAAATGCGCCCGGGTCGGGAACGCCCGCTCAACGGGCGCCGCTGTCGCGCGCGGCGAATGACACGACGCTGGTCCCGGCGGCAACGGCGACGAACTGGCGCCCTCCGGCCGTGTAGGTCATCGGCGACGCCCGGACCCGTGCGTTGAGATGGCGGCTCCAGAGCAGCCGGCCGTCGGCGATGCGGGCGGCATGGAAGGTGCCTTGGTTGTCGGCGAAGAAGACGAGGCCTCCGGCGGTGGACAGCACCCCCGACCAGTTGGCGCGGACCGAGTCCCCGAGCTTC
Source organism: Bryobacterales bacterium (assembly GCA_965263255.1). Lineage (GTDB taxonomy): Bacteria > Acidobacteriota > Terriglobia > Bryobacterales > UBA6623 > VXMF01. Next base: position 835,706 of record CBDHHA010000008.1, on the reverse strand, counting down.
CGCTCCCAGGCGATCCTGCCGGTCGACACGTCAATCGCCCGCAGGTAACGCTCTCCCGGCTCGCCGACCGGCTCCCTGGCGGTGCCGCCGTAGAAGGGCTTGCCGGCCTCCCAGGTCTCGCTGCGCTTGGTAAAGACGTGGCAGAATTCCGACGCCAGCGTGAAGAACAGCCCCGAGGCCGGATCGAAGGACTTGGCGGGCCAGTTCGTCGCCCCCTGCAAGCCCGGGCACACAAGGTTGCCGCCCGGCGTGGGCCGCGTGCCGGGGACAAGCACCGGCCTGCCGTCGGACCCGATGCGCTCCGCCCAGGTCAGCTTGCGGATGAAGGGCTCGGCCAGCAGCAGCTGCCCGTCGACGCGGTCCAGCACATAGAAGAATCCGTTCCGATTGGCATGGATGAGCAGATTCCGCGGCTCGCCGTTCCAATCCATGTCGGCTAGGACGGGAGTCTGGACAGCGTCCCAGTCATGCTCGTCGTGCGGGGTGTACTGGAAGTGCCAGACCAGTTCCCCGGTGCCCGGCCGGAGGGCGAGCACGCTGTTCGAGTACAGGTTGTCGCCCAGGCGCTCGTCTCCGTTCATGTCGGGGCACGGATTGCCGGTCGGCCAGTAGAGCAGGTCGAGGCCGGCATCGTACGTGCCGGTGAGCCAAGTGGTGGCGCATCCGTGCGGCAGGACGGATCCCTTCCACGTCTCCGACAGCGCCTCGCCCGGCAGCGGGACGGTCCAGAAGCGCCAGCGTTCCTCGCCCGAAGCGGCGTCGTAGGCCGCGAGGAACCCGCGCACGCCCTGATCGCCGCCGGAGACCCCGGATATCACGAGGTCCCGGATCACGAGCGGGGCGGCGGTGGCATTGTAGTTCTGGCGGTAGTCGGCCATCTCGACGTCCCAGACCTTGCGCCCGGTTAGGCGGTCGAGCGCGAGAAGGTGGGCATGGTCGGTTACGACGAAGACCCGGTTGCCGAGCAGGGCGACCCCCCGGTTCGCCGCCCGGGCCGCGGCTCCGAGAATCCCCGGAGTGCGGGGCTCGCTGTAGGTCCAGATCCGGCGGCCGTGTAGCGCGTCGAGGGCATGGACCTCGTTGGCGAATGTCACGTACATGACGCCATCGACGACGACCGGCGTGGTCTCGAGCAGGTTCGGAGACTCCATCGGATACATCCACGCAACTTCGAGGCTCGCGACGCTGCCGTGGTGAATCTGGTCGAGCTGGCTATGCCGGTTGCCGTCCAGCCTTCCGTTGTAGGTCGGCCACTCGCCGGGCCTGGGTCGGAGGATGCGGTCGAATGCGGCATCGCCCCCCTGGAACTGCCGCCGCCCGTGCGTCGCCAGCGAGCCCGAACCGTCCTGCCGACCGAGAAACGCAAGCAGGTCGGAAAAATCCTCGTCGGAAAGATCGAGCCGGGGCATCAGGGATCCGGGATGGTCGGTCACGCTGAGCCAGCCGTCCGATCCGATGAACTCGAACCGGCCGTCGAAGGTCTGCAATTGCAAGTCGAGACTGCTGCGGTTCCTTGCGAAGCCGCGGACCTTGGTGCCGTCGGCCCGCCGGACTTCGACCACGCCGTAGCCGTCGGCGATCAGGGAGTCGGGGTCCAGCACCGAACGGCGGATCTGCTCCAGCGTCCGCTCGGCACCTACCCTCGCCAGATCCGGCCCGGCGACCCGGCTCTGCGGCCCGTGCACGTGGCAGCCGGCGCAGCCCAGGCCGGCGAACAGCTCCTCCCCGCGGATGGGATCGCCGGCGACGGAGCTCGTCGCAGCGGGACGGGTCAGCGACCCGTAATAGGCCGCGATCCGGGTCAGTGCCGGTTCCTCAACGGCAATGCCGGGCATTCCGCGGTCCGGCAGTCCGTTGCGGATTATTTCGCGCAACTCGTCGTCCGAGCGCGCCAGGGCCACGCCCGGTGTCACGATGTCGGGAGCGTATTCCCCGCCCCTGCCGTCACCCCCGTGACAGCTTGCGCAGTGGACCTCGAAGGCTTTCCTTCCCTCCTCAATTTCGGACACGCCCTGCGCGTGCGAGACCGTCGGCAGCACGGCCAAGGGAAGAAGCGCAAACGCGGCAGCCGGGGAGATCCTGGAAGTCACGCCCGTGGGGGAACGAGAGGGAGGTCAGCCGAAGTAGGCCGGGGCCTGTCCCGGCGCCCACTTGATATTGCAGCCGGCGCTGGGGTGCTGGACCGCAGGCATCTCGTCGGCCGCCAGCACGGCATCGATCGCCGCACGAAGATCGCGTCCGTCAACGGGAATCCCGTTGCCGGGCCGGCTGGCATCGAGGCGGCCGCGATAGGCGAGTCGATTCCCGCTATCGAAGAGGAAGAAGTCAGGCGTGCATGCGGCGGTGTAGGCCTTGGCGACGGACTGCGACTCGTCGTAGAGGTACGGGAAGCCGAACCCGAGCCTGGCGGCCATGGCCTTGAGCTTGTCCGGCGCGTCATCGGGATGGGTGACCACGCTGTTGGAGGAAATCGCCACGATCCCGAGTCCCTTCCCTGCATAGTCGTTGCCGAGGCGGGCGAGCTCGTCCTGGACATGGATCACGAACGGGCAGTGCGCGCAGATGAACATGACGAGGAGTCCACGCTGGCCGTCGGAGACATCGGCGAGCGAGACGATTCCGCCGGAGACCACGTCGGCGAGAGCGAAGTCAGGAGCTGCCGTGCCAAGCGGCAGCATGGTGGATTCTGTCAGTGCCACCGGGCAATTATACCGCCGTCCCCTCAGGGGCGGACCTGGAGAGGTGCCTCGTGTACCTTCTCCGTGCCCGCGATTCGGTCCCGAACCCGGATCCTGACCGGATAGTCGCCGGGGGCAATCTCCGGATCGAGCTGTATCCGGATGCTGCCGGGCAGCCACAAGCGCGGATAGTAGGGCCTTCCGGACTCCCTCGTGACACCGAAGTCGACGAGTTTCCGGCCCTCGGAATCCAAGAGCCAGGCCTGCGACTCGACGTCGAAGGTGTTGTCGTCCCGGACCTCGTAGCCAGTGATGAAGAACGATGCTGAGATCTGCTCTCCGGGGCGGGCGATCGAATGCTCCGGGGCGCCGCCGGCCGGGTCGTCGGGGGATTCCCATGCGTACGGATCGCTTGGGTGGTGCCGGAATCGGAAGCCGCGGACCAGCAGACCCTGATCCGGGTCGATCCGCGGAGCGTTGACCTCGAACGACACTTCCTCGCTGACGGACGCACCAGCCAGCTCGTCGGTCACCTTCACGCGAATCGCGAAGGTCCCGCCGAAAGCGTGCTCCGGGATTAGCGGGGAGTACCTCACGACGGGCTTCCAGTTCTCGTCCTGAGGCGCGAGCTCGGTGTCGTATCCCCCGCGCTCGGGAGGGTAGAAGGCCCGGCCGCTAGGATCGAGGGCCCGCAACTCATGCGTCAATCGGACGCGGTCCTCGCGACCGATGCTGTACCCCGAGACCTGAAGGTAAAGGTGGACTCGCTCGCCGGGCAGGAACTTGGCGTCCGGCTCGATGGCGAAGCCGTCCCGGCTGTCCAGCAGGACGACGTCGAAGAGCTGCAAGCCGGCCTCGCCTTCATCGGGCCCCGGCTCCCCGTTTCCGGACGGCTCCGCAAGCAAGGGCCCGGACCAGAACATGATCAGTGCCGCCATGAGGCCCCCGAGGATCGCTGGCCGACGGCCGGCGAATCCCAAAGTGGTCCGCAGCCTGCCAACGCCCAGTCTCGGCATGGGAGTCATGGAGCCCGTCGAGTCCGCCTTTCCTTCGCTTGCACCCAAGCCCGCCCCGTGGCGAGAACGCCACGTCCTAGCAAGGCGCAGGCCTGCTGCGATTGCAACTGATTGGACGAATTCGGTCGCGGCTGGGGTACAGGCCGGCACTCGTAAGCATGGGTACCGGGACGTGGGTCATCGATGGGAGCAACGAGCGTGCGGTATCGGCGACAATGCAAGACGATGACACCACCGAGGGGCGAGATGCCCGCTACCCAGAATCCGTCGCGACGGCGATTCCTGCACGGGGCCGCCGCGTCAGCGGGAACAGCCGCCTTCCTGCGAGCAGCCGAGGTCGGCCAGGAGATCAAGGTTGGTCTCGTCGGCTGCGGCGGCCGAGGTACGGGCGCCGCGGCTCAAGCACTCCAGGCGGACGACTACGCGGTCCTAACAGCGGTTGCGGACGTGGACCAGGAGCGGATCGACCGGTGCCTGGCGGAGGTCGAGAAGCGCCATGAAGGCAAGAAGAAAGTCCGCGTCCGCAAGCGGGACCAGTACCTGGGCCTGGACGCGTTCCAGTCCGTCATCGACAGCGGCGTGGACGTTGTCTTGCTGGCGACGCCTCCGGGATTCCGCCCTTCGCACCTGAGGGCTTGCGTCGAGGCCGGAAAGCACGTCTTCTGCGAGAAGCCGATGGCGGTCGACGCGCCGGGAGTGCGGTCCGTCCTGGAGACCGTGCGGATAGCGGAGACCAAGGACCTGTCGCTCGTCGCGGGATTCTGCTGGCGGTACAACAACATGATTCAAGCCGCGATGGAACAGGTCCATTCCGGTGCGATCGGCGACATCGTCGCCTACTACGCGACCTTCTACACGAATCCTGTCAAGCCGATGCCGCCAGCCTACGAGCGTCCTCTTGGGATGAGCGATGTCGAGTGGCAGATCCGCAACTGGTACAACTTCGTCTGGACCTGCGGCGACGGCCTCGTGGAACAGGCCGTCCACAGCGTGGACAAGATCGCCTGGGCCCTTGGCGACAAGCCGCCCGAGAGCTGCGTCGCGGTGGGCGGTCGCCAGATCCCGGCCCACGACGGCAACATCTTTGATCACTTCGAGGTCAACTACCTGTACCCGGGCGGCGTGCGGGCCTTCATGGCGTGCCGCCAGATTAGCGGCTGCCACCGCGAGAACGCGGACTACATCCTCGGAACCAAGGGAAAGCTGACGATCGGCCGGGGCCTGATGCCCCGAATCGAGGGCGAGAGCCCCTGGGTCTTCCGCGGGCAGCAGCAGAACATGTACCAGGTGGAGCACGACGTGCTGTTCCGAGCGATTCGGCGCTCGGAACCCGTCAACGACGGAGTGCGGATGGCGCACAGCACCTTGCTTGCGATACTCGGAAGAATGGCGGCGTATACGGGCCAGGAACTGACATGGGACCAGGCCATGCAGTCTCGGGAGAAGAGATTCCCCGACGACCTGCGCTGGGACATGGCCCTGGACGTCCCGCCATTGGCGCGGCCGGGCCGGACCGAGTTCGTCTGACCGTGCGCGCGCCGCTACTGTTAGCGCTAGCCGTGGCTCCTGTCGCGAGCGCGGTGGACTTCGACGCGGACATCCGCCCGTTCCTCGAGGCGCGCTGCCTGTCCTGCCATCTGGATGCCAACAAGCTCGGCGGGCTCAGCCTCGAAACGGAGGAGGCTGCCCGGTCGGGCGGAGCGAGCGGTCCGTCGGTCCTGCCGGGCAAGCCAGGCTCGAGCCCGCTGCTGGCCAGGATGGAACTGCCTGCCGACTCGCCCGGATCGATGCCTCCGGGCGGTCCGCAGCCCACCGAGTCGGAAATCGCCAGCGTGCGTGCCTGGATACTGGACGGTGCGGAATGGAGCGGCCCTCTCGGAATTGCACCCAGACCTTCGCCCGAAGCTCGCGACAGCGAGGAAATGGACGTCGTCCGCCAGATCCATCGCAGGATTGCCAAGCGCTCCGAGGAAGAGCAGGGCTTCGACGCGTACGAGGAAGCCGTTCCCAGAACCAACGCCGCCTTGCGCATGGTCCCGATACCGGCGGGGGAGTTCGTGATGGGGACTCCAGCCGGCGAGGCCGGCCGGAGCGACGACGAAGGACCGCAAAGGCGGGTCCAGGTAGACGGATTCTGGATGGCGGCACACGAGACCAGCTGGGACGCCTATCGGAGCTTCATGCTGAGGGAGGCAGAAGGCTACACGGATCCGGACAGGTTGGTGGCGGCTGTTTCGAGCCCGACACCGCCTTACATGGAGATGAGCTTTGGCATGGGAATCACGGGCTATCCGGCCATCAGCATGACCCAGCACGGCGCCAGCAAGTACGCGCAATGGCTCAGTGCCAAGACGGGCCGCTTCTACCGCCTCCCGACGGAGGCCGAATGGGAATACGCCTGCCGGGCAGGCAGCGTGTCGGCCTATTCGTTCGGCGACACGACTGAGGCCCTGGCCGACCATGGCTGGTACTGGGAGAACAGCGACGCCCAGTACCAGCGGGTTGGAACGAAGCAGGCCAATGCCTGGGGGCTGTTCGACATGCACGGGAACGTCTGGGAGTGGACCCTGGACCGGTACGAGCCCTCGTACGCGGACGTAGCGGAAGTCGCAGCCAACCCTTGGGCACGGGCCGAGAGCCTCTACCCCCGCGTAGCTCGCGGCGGCTCGTGGATGGATGACGCGCCCGCACTGCGGTGCGGAGCGCGCCGGGCCTCCGACGACTCGTGGAAGATGCAGGATCCGCAGCTCCCAAAGAGCATCTGGTATCACACCGATGCCCAATGGCTGGGATTCCGGCTGGTCCGCCCGGTTCGAGTCCCATCCCCTGAAGAGATGTATGGCTATTGGAACTCGGCGACCGGGAGGGACTAGGCCGGGCCTCTGGTGCCTCTGGATCGCCTGCGCAGGCCTCGCGGCGCTCCAGCCGAACGCCTACGGCGAGCCGCTGCGCTTGCATGTCGCCGAAGAGACCCACATGGGGATCGTGGTGCGCATCGCCGCCTACTTCCCTCCGGACGCCAGCCCGCCTCGAACGTTCCGGGAGGCTTTCGACCGCATAGGGTCTCTCGCCGCCAGGTTCTCGAGCTACCGGGAAGACTCCGAGCTGAGGCTCCTTGAGACGACCGCCTGGCGCGAGCCAGTCCCCGTTTCACCGGAATTCGCCTTCTTGCTGGAGCAAGCACTGCGCCTGGCCCGCGACTCCGGCGGAGCGTTCGATCCGACGCTAGGCAGCGTGACGAGGCTACTCAGGGCCGAGAGCCGGCCGCTTGGCGGGCCCGAGGAGGAGCTGTTGCGCGAGGCGTGGAGCCGAACCGGATGGGAAGGGATCAGCCTGGACATGGAAACACGGACGGTCTCGCTTGCGCACCGCGGCATGCAGCTGGACCTAGGGGGCATCGCGAAGGGCTACATTGCGGACGAGGCCCTCGCCAAGGTTCGGATGAGGGGTGTTCCCCGCGCGATGGTTGCCGTGGCTGGCGACATCGCCGTCGGCGACCCTCCGCCCGACGCTGCCGGCTGGCCCATTGGCCTCGACCGGCTGGGACCGCGCGGCTCGGTGGAACGGAAGCTCCTGCTCAGCAACGAAGGCGTCTCGACATCGGGGAGCCGCGAACGGCGCTTCCGGCTTGGCGACCGGCCCTGCTCCCACATCTTGAGCCGCTCGGGCGACGGCTGCGCCGACCCGGCGCGGGCCGTCAGCGTAATCGCCCCGACGGCGTTGGAAGCGGACGGGACGGCCACTGCACTGATAGCCCTCGGCCCGGATCTCGCGGAGGAATTCCTCGAGAAGCGCCCCGAGATCACTGCGCTCTGGGCTGACCGCTAGCCCTCGGCACAGGACGGTTGGCTGAGTCGACGGCAACAGGGAGCGCTCGACGCGAACGGAGCGAAGCCGGACGCCGAAGGGGGGCTCGCGGCAGGCTTCTCCCAATGCAGTGCGGAGATTGATCCGACACCGCCCGGCACCCGGGGGCTGCCGCCTCGTGTCTCGTCGGCGTCGGCGGGGAGGAACGCCGGGCAGGACTCGCCCCTCCCGGGCCAGAAGCACATTCCATATGCGCCCGGGCGATCCCGGCTAGGAGGGACGGGGCGCAGCGCTGTCCCAGAGCCGGATGCAACCGAGCAGGCCGGCCTTGTTGGAAACGATCGTGACGTTCTCGGGCAGCAGGTCCTTCGCCACCTTGCCCGAATTCCCCCCGCCAATGTAGAGCCTGTCGTAGTTGAACGCGTGCTCGAGCTGTTGGACAGCCTCCACCAAACGCTGGTTCCAAACCTCCTTGCCCAACCGCACAAGCGCCTCCTTGCCGAGGCAGTCCTCGTACGTCAGGTCATTTCGGAAGACGTGGTGAGCGATTTCCATGTTCGGGACCAGCCGGGCGTCAACGTACAGCGCGGAGCCAAGGCCTGTTCCGAGAGTCAGCACGAACTCCAGGCCGCGACCCTCGATCACGGCGAGCCCCTGCACGTCAGCGTCATTCGCCACTCGAGCCGGCCTGCCGGTCATCCGCTCCAGCGCGGCCCTGAGATCGAACCCGACCCAGCTCTCGTGCAGGTTGACTGCCGTCAGCGTGACTCCATCGCGGACAACACCCGGAAAACCAGCGGCCACGCGGTCGAAACCGGGCTGGTCCTCCGCCATCACCTCCAGCACCTGGAGAACCTGTTCCGGTGTAGCTGGATCCGGCGTCAGGCAGCGAGAGCGCTCATTGAGCGGCTCCCCGGACGGGCCAAGCGCCATGACCTTCAATCCGGAGCCACCGATGTCTATGGCGAGAGTCCGAGCGGGTTCCACAGTGCCGACTCCTGCCATCAGGCACCTATACCCCCATCTTATTCCAGCCCACCTGCTCGCTTGCAACGACAGGGCGAACCACGGTATCTGGCCCGCCGGAAGCAGCAGCGGTGGGCCGGCCCGGAAGCCGGTCCCAGCGCCATCTAGAGCCGCCAGGGCGAGATCCGCAGATGCTTGACCAAAGGTCTACGCGGACCGCCGCATCGCGATTCCCGTCGCTCCGTGTCGGTGCCGCCGCCGCAGAACCGAGAGTGCAGCCCCAGATGCCCCGGCAGCCTACAGGTGCGACCTACCGCGGCGGCCACGAGCCGGGAGCACGCTCAGGGACAGTGACGAAGGGGCCCCTCGACCCGAACCAGCCTACCCCACGGCCTGACTGTACTCGACCTGGACGTCCCAATGGAACTCCTCACCCGGTTCCAGATAGACCAGTCCTTGCCTCTGGACAAGGGAGTTCTGAAGCCCGACCCAAGGCTCGGGGCTGAAGAACCCGCTATGGACATCACCCCAGACGTTGAAAAGAATGACAGGATCGTCGGGGATCTCACTCGCGCGATGCGCAATCCGAATTGTCAGCCCGGCAGGATCGCTGTACTCGACGTACGGATCCTGGCCTTGGGGATAGCCGGTCAGGGAAGTCGCAGTCAGGGCGGGATAGTCACCCAGCCGGAACCCGTCCGCATAGGAAAGCGGTCGCGTCTCTCCTGTCGGAATCCCGTAATCCGTCTTGAGGATCTCCTTCGTGGCCGGACTGGTGAGCACCATTGCAGCGGGATCGCTTCCCGGGACGAGCGGAGCCACGAATGTGATGTGATTGCCGATCGAGAAGAACATCGCCTCGGCATTGCCCTCGGACGCCCGGATCGAGTAGCCCAACTCCAAGGCGCCGTCCCGGATCCGGTACTCGACGCTGCAGCGGAAACCGAACGGGTACATCTCCCGCGTCCCCGGGGTGTCCTCGAGGCTCAGGACGGCCCGCGCTCCCGACCCGTCGGCGCCGGACTCCTCGACCTTCCATGGCAGGTCGCGCGCGAAGCCGTGGATCGGCATGTCGCGCCAGATTCCATCATGCTCGTAGGCGCCACCGTCGAAGCGCTCGCCGGCCCGGCGACGCTCCATCAGGTCCGCCGGAAAGTTGCGCCCCGTGGCCGGCCATAGGAACGGCCCCTTGCCGCCGAAACCCTCTCTTGGCGCGTAGTCGCGGGCCAGTTGGAGCGTTTCGAGCCACTCGCCGCGGTACAGGACGCGCAAGCCGCTGAGTTCCCCGCCCCTCTCTGGCGCGACGGCCGCCTCGATGCCACCCTCTTCATCGCGAAGGACGATCAGCTGGGTCCTTGACTCATCAACGCTCTCGGCATTCTCGACCACGTACCGAGGGACGGGCGGCTCGGTTACGCAGCCCGCGAGGGCGAGAGACAGGACGCAGGCGTACCGCACGCCAGCCAGAATAGCGCGATTCCCGGCCAATCCTGCACACGCTGGCCACCTCCCTGTCCCAGCGTGCAATACATGCGCGAGCCCGGAAATCCGCAGACCCGCGGCCAGCCGGCAGCCCGGTCTCGTATAATCCCGGGCAACATGAATCGACGCCAGCTGCTGCAATCTTCGATCCTCGGCCCGGCCGTCGCGGTCTCGGCGCCGCGCGCACGCGCGGCGCTTCCGGCGGCCAAGGTGACGCGCGTTCGCTACTACCGGGTATCCGACTCGCGCCCGATCTTCAACCAGAGCGGCCATATCGTGACGGTCGAGACGGACGCCGGAATCACTGGAATCGGCGAGGGCGGCTCCCGCGACACCGTCGAGCAGCTCGGGGCGATGATCATCGGAGAGAACCCATTCCGGACCGAGCACCTCTGGCAGGTGATGTACCGTGGCTACTTCTACCCGCCGGGCCGGGAGAAAATCCACGCATTGGGGGCGATCGACCTCGCCTTGTGGGACATCAAAGCCAAGGCGCTCGGCGTGCCGGTGTGGCAGCTGCTCGGCGGCCTAACGCGAGAGTACGTCGAGTGCTACTCGACTGGGTTCCCCAATCAGGGGTCGCTTCGGGACACCGCCCGCGCCTGCATCGAGGCAGGATTCCGTGCATTCCGCACCGGCGGGGCGGGAGCCGGGCTGGAGGGGCCCTACCATCACCGCAAGGCGGTCGACGACACGTTCGAGATGTGCAAGCAGATCCGGGAAGGAGTCGGGGAAGAGGGCGACTGGGCGATCGACTACCACACCCGGTTCGACCTTCCTGACGCGGTTCGGCTGTCCGCCCTGCTGGAGCCGTTACGGCCGATGTTCTGCGAGGATCTCGTGCGGTCCGAGAACCCCGAGGTCTACCGCACGCTGAGGCCCTTGGTGAAGGTGCCGATCGCGGTCGGCGAGCACTACGGCGACCGCTGGGATGCCAACGTGCTGATCGAGAACCGGCTCTTCGACTACTCGCGAGTCACAATTCCGAACTGCGGGGGAATCACCGAGTTCATGAAGCTCGCCGCTCTCTGCGAGACTCACTACATCGGTCTGATCCCGCACTTCACAGGACCGGTCTCCGAAGCGGCGCTCGTGCACTGCGCCGTGGCCCTGCCTGGGCCCGTGACGATGGAAATGACTGGCCCTGGAGCCAAGACCCATGCACACCTACCCGTCCACTACGACTTCCGCAACGGCAAGCTGTGGCCGAACGAAAGGGCCGGCCTGGGGGTTGAGTTCGACGCGAGCCAAGCGGACCTGGTGCTGGAGGTCACCGAGCGCTCCCGACCGATTCCAATGCTCGCGCGACCGGACGGGTCGGTAACGAACTGGTAGGGCCGGGCGGGCGCCCAGGCACCGCCGGCACGGCAACTGCGTGCGACGCTGCGCCCTGACGTACTGCCGGCAGGTAGCAGCACCGCAGTCTCCCGCGAAACGAGACCATGCACGCGCTCCCGGTGGCGCCGTGCGGGAGGGACAGGCCTGAGCCGGGGCAGGCTAGATCGGCTCGCTGCGGTGGATCAGATGGAGGATGTTGCCTTCCGGGTCCAGGAAGAACGCCAGGCGGTTCGGCCCGGCCTCGACAAACTGGACGATCTCGATTCCCTTGGACTGGAGGTCCTTGACGCCCTCGTCGAAGTCGTCGACCTTGACGGCGAGATGCCGGATTCCCGGCGTGCGCATTTCCGTGCCGACCGCATCCCCTTCGGAAGGGATGAGTTCGAGCATCGAACCGTCATTGGCCCTCACGAAGACATTCCCGCCGTAGCGGTGGACGATCGGCATCTCAAGCATCCGCTCGTACCATCCGGCCAAGGCTTCCGGATCGGGCGTTGCGATCGCGGTGTGTTCGATTCCGTTGAACATTCAGTTATCCTCCTTCTCCCGACCCTTCCGCAGGCAGACGCCCCGCTCGGAAGCCCGGATGAACTCTACCATGTGCTTGGCGTGCGGCCCGTCGACTTCTTCCTCGACCCTGGCGAGTGCGACGTCTAGCGGTAATCCGGACCGGAACACGATGCGGTAGGCCCGCCGGATGCGCTCGATCTCCTCACTGCCGAGACCGGCTCGCCGCAGGCCTACGAGGTTCGGGCCGTGAACGGCCATCATCGGGCCCACGTGCGTCAGGTACGGCGTCACGTCCTGGTTTACCCGCGTCATGCCGCCGACCATTGCCAGCTCGCCGATCCGCGAGAACTGCTGGATGCCTATCCCGCCGGACACGAAGGCCCTGTCCTCGATCTCAACATATCCCGCGACCAGCGTCGTGCTGGCAATCACGGTGCCGTTCCCGATCCGGCAGTTGTGCGCGATATGGCCCGACGTCATGATGAAATTGTCGTCGCCAATGACCGTCGCCGACTCGGCCTCGGTTCCGCGAGAGATCGTGAAGTGCTCGCGGATTCTGTTGCGGTCGCCGATCCGAAGATAGGACCGGTTTCCCTGGAATGACTTGTCGAGCGGGTCGCTTCCCAGGACGACACCCGAAGACAGCTCGTTGTCAGTGCCGAGCGTCGTCCATCGCTTTACCAGGACGAACGGCTCGATCCGGCAGCGGGCTCCGACGACGACATCGTCCTCGATGATCGAGAAGTCACCAACCACCGACTCCGGCCCGATGCGGGCCGACGGAGCGATGCGGGCGGTCGGGGCGATCCGCGCCGAAGGATGGACTAGCGACATGGAGCCGGGCGGATCGCATCCGCTAGGAGAACCCGGAACGTTCAATCTTCACACGCCAGCGTTGCCGACGTCCATCCCGGGCACCGAGCGGCAATCCCAGAATCGACTTCCCCGACGGTCGACGCGGACCCGGCGGGCGCGGCCAGCGGCACAATTGCATTGCCAGGCGCGGGTCCCCAGTCCGCCATCGGGCGTGGCGGGCGCTCCGCCCGGATCCTCGCGGGGCCGAACGCTCGCACCTGTCGAGATCCAAACGCGATGGTAGGCTGACAGCCATGAAGAACACCGACGCGCACCGTCACAATCAGTTCGAGCCGGACCGCCCCGCACCCAGCCTCTGGATTGCCGCTAGTGGCTCCGGCGCTCGGCTGCTGGCGGCGGCGTCCGTCCTGATTCTCTCCGTCCTCGTAGCGGGCTGCGCGCGCCCGGAATCGGACAACTCGGAGGTCCCGCCGGAACGAGGCCCGAGGACGCAGCCCGGAGCCGCGATGAGCCTGTACGCGCCGGACCAGCACGACCTCTACGACGGCCGGTTCGTCATTTCGGGAGCCCGGATCCACCAGGTCGGCACGCTGGACGACGAGAGCCCGTGGGACCACATGGGCAACGACGGCTCGAACTTGAGGGCGGTCGGCGGCACGGCGGAAATCGACGTGAACGAAATCGAAAACACCGGCACGTTCCGGGCCGAGCTTGATCTTCCGGAGGGCAGGTACGTGATCGATCTGGAGGAGATCAAGCAGTTCTCGCCCTGCCAGGACGGCGGGATAGCGGCATACCTGTTCGAGCACGGAGATTCCGGCTGCGGCGACGCCAACTGGCCGAAAAGCCTGCTCTACGTGGCCGGCTGGGGCATCGGATCGGCGACTCTCAACGGCGAGCCGCTCTACCAGGACTACGAGATCCACTTCATGGTGACCCAGGGAATGAGGGGCCGCGACCTCGTTGCCCGGTACCCGCTGGAAGGCAAGGCCTCGGAGGCCGGGGCGGTCAATCCAGCCCTCCAGCAGCTCGACTTCTATATCCGCAGCCCCGAGAAGAACGAGAACAACCATCCCGATCGCGAAGTGTTCGACCACTTCTTCGCGATGGAGGTGACCTGGAAGTAAGGGCACTCCCGCCCTCCAACCGCAGCGAGCGGACGGCACCGTCCCGCCACATCGGATCGGTCGGCCGGCCGCCTGCGCGGATCCTTCCTTGACTCCGTGCCGGGCCTTCGGTCAGCCTGTGAAGTGAAATGCCGAGACTTATTCCGCTCTCAATCCTGACGGTCCTGCTCGCCACGTGCGGGACCCCCGGCGAGACTCCCGCCGGCAGGCCCAACGTGATCCTGATCATGACCGACGATCAGGGCTGGGCGCAGGTCGGATTCCACGGCGACCCTGTCCTCAGGACCCCTCGGCTGGACGCGCTGGCGGGCGAGAGCGTTGAGATGACGCGCTTCTATGTGTCCCCGGTATGCGCCCCGACCCGGGCCGCCCTGATGACGGGACGCTACAACTATCGGACCGGGGTGGTCGACACCTATCTGGGGCGCGCCATGATGGACCCGTCCGAGGTCACGATAGCCGAGATGCTCGGAGAGGCCGGATACCGGACCGGAATCTTCGGCAAGTGGCACCTCGGGGACAACTATCCGTTACGGACGGTCGATCAAGGGTTCCAGGAATCGGTCGTGCACAAGGGCGGCGGGATCGGGCAGCCGTCCGACCCTCCCGGCTCGGACTACTTCGACCCGGTCCTATTCCACAACGGCTCGCAGCAGCAGTACTCCGGGTACTGCACCGACGTGTACTTCGACGAGGCGATCCGGTGGATCGGGGAAGGCGGCGAGCAGCCGTTCTTCGCGTACATTCCGACCAACGCACCGCATTCGCCGTACCTGGTTCCCGATTCCTACCGCCTGCCCTACGCAGAGCAAGGGCTCTCGGACAAGGACGCCCGGATCTACGGAATGATCACGAACATCGACGACAACGTGGGCAAGCTCCTCGACCATCTGGAGTCGCAGGGGCTGGCCGCCAACACGGTCTTCATCTTCATGACCGACAACGGCCCCACGACGAGGCTCTACCACGCCGGCTTGCGGGCGCAGAAGGCGACCGTGTACGAGGGCGGGATCCGCGTGCCGTTCCTAGTCCGGTGGCCGGACCGGCTGACCCCTGGCGAAACCGACCAGATGGGGGCCCACATCGATATCGCGCCCACCCTCCTGGCAGCCACGGGGGCGCCGGCGCCGGACGCGGTCCGATTCGACGGAATCAACCTGCTGCCGCTGTGGGAAGGAGCGGTTGACGCGCTGCCAGCGCGGACCTACTTCACCCAAGCGCATCGCGGGAACGAGCCGCAGCCGCGCCGAGCATTCGCCGCGGTCGAGCAGCGGTTCAAGCTTGTGCAGCCCTTGAGCTTCCGCGAGCCCGCCCCTCCGGACGCCGCAATCGAACTGTACGACGTTCTCGCGGACCCAGGCGAGGAAACCGACCTATCCGGGGAGCATCCGGAGGTGGTGGAGCGCCTGCGAGCAGCCTACGACACATGGCTGGAGGACGTATCGTCGACCCGAGGCTACGACGCTGTCCGGTTCGCGATTGGCAGCGACGCCCAGCCGCACGTCACGCTGACGAGGCAGGACTGGCGAATGATGACGACCGATGGATGGGGCCGCGACCAATCCGTCGCCGGTCGCTGGCTGGTCCAGTCAGCGTCCCAGGGGCCGTACACAATCACCGTCACGTTCGCGAGGGCCGCACGGAAAGCGGGTACCGCGCGGATCGCCTTCGGAACGACGGAGGAGACACTGCCAGTGGAAGAGGGAGCCGAGCGGGTCCGGTTCGAAGGGATCACCCTGCAGACCGGCGACGGCGCCTTCGAGGCCACCCTGGAGACTGACGGGCGGAAGGTTGGTGCCTGGCACGTCGACGTTGTCCGGAACTAGGTCGACGCCAAGGGCCGCCAGCGGCGATCCCGCTCGGGCCCGTCTTCCGAGCCGCACCCGCCCGCTACCCGCTATTGACTTGCAAGGGCGAATCGGATTCTCCCGGTTGCAGCCCTGCCGACGGGGAGCCCTTCGCCGCGCCGGCGCACTCAATCATCAGTCCGCAAAATCCGGAACCCAAGGTTCCGTTTCCGCTCCTCAGGCAGGTATCCCATCCGAAACGGAGCGCGGCACTGGACGGCAGCGCCGTTCCAGGCTCCACCCCGCCTCACGCGGTACAGGCCGGTCTCGGGCCCGACAGGGTCGTGCACGCTCCCGCCGGGATACTCGGCGTAGCGATCCTCCACCCACTCCCAAACGTTCCCTAGCATGTCATGCAGCCCGTAGGGGTTGGCGGCTTTCCCCCCGACCGGATGGGGCCCGCACCGCTCGTAGGCATTCTGGGACTCGTCCCAGCTCGAACAGTCCGCAGCTCCCTGATAGTCGGTGCCGCTGTTGCCGCTGTACCATGCAATCGTGTCCAGCAATGGAGCATTCCGCCGACCAAGCACGGTCAGATCGCCAAGGACGGTGTCAGACTGAGTCCCTCCCCGGGCCGCATACTCCCACTCGGCCTCAGTCGGCAGCCGGTACTCGTATCCGCCGCCGGATTCGGCCTCGTTGAGCTTTCCGAGGAACTCCTTGATGTCATGCCAGGAAACAGACTCGACGGGGCAGTCCGTCCCGCAGTGGCGGAAGCGCGACGGGTTGCTGCCCATGACCGCCTCCCACTGGCCCTGCGTGACCTCGTACCGGCCCATGTAGAACGCCCGGTCGATTCTCACCGCCGTTACCGGACCCTCGTTCAAATGCGCCGTCTCGGTGTCCGATCCCATGCGGAAATCGCCAGCCGGCACGCGGACGAACTCCATGCCCACGCTGTTTGTCCAGGTCTTGGACTTCAGCGCCTCCTCGACAGGCGCGCATGCGTGCAGGCCCAGCAGTGCCAAGCCGAACGACCACGCACAGAACCTCCGACTGGAGAACGAGTCACCTCTCATGGAGAGCTTGTCTCCTGGCAGGCAGAGCGATCCGTGGCCGGGATGGAATCGGAACGAATTGCCATGACCGTTCGCCCATCCATTTGTCCGACGGTACTCCCTAGGTGGACGGTTCCAAACCTGTCGCAGGGGACCGCTCTCGGTGGCAACGCAATGGGAAGGCGCGCATTCCGGCGGCGTGTAGGCGGGTCGTGGATGGCAAACCTCCTGCAAGTGCATGATACGGCATACCGCAGGCAATTCGATTCCTGAGGGCGCGGGGCAGCGCTGCGGAGCCGCATGAAGTCCAACGGGTCACCCCTCTATCGCCCTTGGATCTGCATCAGCGCCCGCCTCGCCTGGCCGTGGGCCGGATTCCGAGCCAGCAGGCTCTCCAGAACGTCCCGCGACCTGGAGTACTCGCCCAGGTCGGCGTAGACTCGCGCGAGGTTCATGTAGAAGGACTCGAAGTCCGGCGCTTGCTCGATGCCGTACCGGAAGGCGGCGATCGCATCGCGCAGCTGCCGGGCCTGCACATACGATACCGCGAGGTTGTTGATCGCCTCCGCATGGTCGCGCTTGCTCTCGATCGCCTGCTGGAACCTCGCCCTGGCCTCGCTGAGGCGCCCCTGCCTCGCCAGGACGAGCCCCAGCTTGTTCGCCGCCTCCGCATCCGCTGGATCGATCTCCAATGCCCGCATCAGAAGCCGCTCCGCCTCGTTCACATTGCCGGCCCGCGTGTTCGCCTGGGCCGCGTTCACCAAGGCATACGGCAGGTCCGGGTCGATTGCCAATGCCTTCCGGAAGTGCTCGAGCGCACCTCGGTAGTCGTCGCGAGCCATGGCAAGGCCGCCGAGGTTGTTCCATACCTCGGCCGACTCCGCATTCCGCTCCTGCGCGATCCGAAGGGCCCGCTCCGCTTCCCGCAGGTTGCCGATCTGCAGCTCGGCTTGGCCGTATGCGAGCCACGCCTTGAATCCGTCGCGCGATCCCAAGGCGGCCTCGCGAAGGTAGGGGACAGCAAGCTTCGGGAATCCTGCCTTCATGAAGGCGAATCCCATGCGAAAGTGCTGCCTTCCTGCCCCTCCGTGGAAGCGGCCCGGGAAAGGCAAGGCCAGGCGCGCGAGATCGGTCGGCCCGCGCACCGCCCCTAGGTCGCGACGCAGCACCGCTTCGTCGGGAACGGACGGATATACCCTGAGTGCTCTTCCCTGCAGTCCCACGAGCAGCACCAGCGGCAGTTTCAGCTCCGCCCGGTAGTCGAACAGGTACCGCCGGAAGATGGAGAAGGCCGCGACCTGGTCAGCCGTTCCCTGGCTGAGATCGATCACCTTGTGAGGCACGTCAGGCGGGAGGCCCGGCACCTCCCCGTCGGCTATGACAAGGAATCCGTCTTCGGCGCTCAGCGGCAGCGGCACCGCATCGAGGAACCAAGTCGGCTCGAAGACCAGCCGATTGTCGGGCGAGACCGTCCCGCTCTGACTGCGGGTTTGGGGGCCGGCGTCAAGGCGGACCCGCGTGAAGCGGCCGTTGCCCTCGCGGATGCGGTAGCGGAACCCGGCCTCGAGGCCCTCGAATTGCTGCCGGCCGGAGGCGGGCCACAAGATCGTCACCCGCCGGGCAGCCGCTCGCGACCCCAGCCCGAAATGCAGCCGCTTCGTGTGCTGCGAGATATAGCCGGACCCGCCGGACAGCACCTGTGCCGACACGCCTTCCTCTGTCTCGACGCGAACGATCGCGCCGATGGCGTCGCGGTTGGACCGAGTCCCTTCCAATTCCAGGACCAAGGGCTCGCGGCCCCGTGTGGACTGGTTGCGGAAGGCGAGGACTTGCGGACCCAGCCGGCTCTTGAGGAACAGATCCAGCCGGCCGTCGCCTTCGAAGTCCGTCACGGCGAACGCCCGGCTGTCCAGTGCCCGGTCCAGCCCCGAGACTCCGGAAAGGTCACGGTACTTCCCACCGTGTCGCGCGAGAAAGACGTTCGGCTCGTCGCCGTTCCAGCTGTAGTCCTCCCGGACGAGCTGGTTGAGGCAGTTCCAGCCTTCCTCGTACGCAGGGGCCGGAGCCGCGTCAGCGGGCGAATTGGAGACCACCTGCCTCCAGAAGAAGCTGCAGAGATCCTTGCCGGGATCATGCGTGATCATCCCGGCCGTGACGAGGATCTCCGGCACGCCGTCGAGGTCGAAGTCGAATCCGTCGCCCGCCCAGGACCAGCGTCCCATCTCGACACCCTGCTCGCTGCCCGCGTAGTCGAACGTGCCGTCCCCGCGGTTGCGGTATAGGGAGTTCCCCTTGGTGTGGCCCCGATACTCGGAGCTCGCCACGCCGGCACCTGACGGTCCGAACGCCGGGTCGTTCGCAACCCGCTGGCCGGCTGCGGTCCACATGTTGGTGACGTACAGGTCCAGTCGCCCGTCACCGTCGAAGTCGAACCACGCGGCGCTCATGCCGGGACCGACGTCGGCGACCCCCGCCTCCTCCGCGATGTCCCGGAAGCGGCCGTCCCGGTACTTGTACAGGTTGTTGCGCCCGAAGTCGTTCGCGACATAGAGCTCGGGCCAGCCGTCCTCGTCGTAGTCGCACCAGGCGGCAGCGAAGCTGTAGCGGTCGTTGTTCTGGCCCAGTCCGGCCTCATCCGTGACATCCTCGAACCGGCCGCCTCCGTCGGCATCGAGCGCGTTGCGGAACAGGAAGTTGGGCGGGCCGTTCCGGGCGTCGTGGTAGGGCACGGGGTAGCGGTACTGGTCCTGGCTCTGGAAGTACAGGTACGAGCAGAGGTAGAGATCCACTCTCCCGTCGCGGTCGTAGTCGGCCGCTGCCATGCCTGCGAACGTTCCCTGCGCGTCCGTCCTGAAGTGGAAGGCGTCGTCGCGGTGGCGGAATCGGCCGGACCCGTCATTGAGGAACAGCAGGGGCCCCGCCGTAGTCAGCACGACAAGGTCCTGGCGCCCGATGTTCCGCAGGTCAAGGAACAGCGCCTGCGAGGTGTCATCAAGAACGTCCACGCCGGATCCGGGCGTCACGTCCAGCCACGCTCCGTTCTCCTGCCGGCTGTAAAGGCGGTTCGGGAGACCGCTGGGCTGGCAGACGTAGAGTTCGTCCCAGCCATCGCCGTCGATGTCGCCCACGGCGATGCCCTGGTTGCCGTAGACGCCCACGCCCGCGGCGCTGTCCAGACGGGAGCGCCAGTACGGGATGCCCTTGGACAGCTGGTCCCGGAAGCTCGGCAGCGCCCCGAACAGCTCCGCCGTCGCATCGGCAAACAGCGGTGCAGGCGCCGCCGCGACAGTCTCGTCGAGCGGCTCGAAGTGGTCCAGGAGCCCTTCGTCCCACCTCATCCGCCAGTGACCGACGCGGTACTCTAGGCCGGCCGGAGCGCCGGACGCGATCTCGAACCTGACCACATCGCCCGGCAAGGCATGAAACTCCGCGCGGCGCACGTCATCGAGAGAGCGGACCCAGCGGAGCATGCCCTCGGAAAAGCCCTCGCCCGGATTCGGGTACCGCGCGAGCCGAACGGGTCCTTCCCGGACGTATTCCCGGGGCATCGGCGACGGACCGTCGAAGTTCGAGGAAAGAGGCAGGCTCCCGTCATCCAGCAACCGCGAGAGGATGCTCTCAACCTGCATCGCCTGCTGTTCGGCGCGGAAGCCGTCGTTCGCGGGATCGACCAAGGCCCGGAGGTCGCTGCACGGCATCCATTGGCCCAGCCGCGCCGGAACCTCGTCGGCCCACGTCAGAGGGCTCTGGCGGAATGCCGAGCCGGCTGCGAGGCTCCCTAGGAACCCGCGCCGCCCGAGCCTGGTCATCTCGACTCCTCCGGGAACCGCGTCAACTGCGGCGGGAGCGGACTTGCCGGGCCCGTAGCGGCAGGCCCGAGCGGCCGACCCCGCAGCATTACCCTATTGCGCCCTTGCACGCAGCACCTGTTTCTCGAGGCCCTTCAGCGCCTTGGCGAGGTCCGCGGGGCGACCGAGCCTGTATTCCTTTCCGTCCATGGCCCGGACTACATTGCCGATTGCGCCCCTCCAGACGTACCGGGACGCATCGAAGAACGCGAACGTAGCGCCGGTCCTGCGGAACCTCTCGAGCGAGGACGCGTGCAGGCGCTTGCCGAAGCTCATCTCCCGTCCGAGGAAGACCACCGAGTCCGGCGCTTCGGGCCCCAGCAGCTCGGCTGACAGCAGTTCCTCGAAGAATCGCATCTCGCTGCCCTGCATGAGCGCGGACACATCGACGGTTTCCGGTTCCAAGCCGCCGACCACGCCGCGAAGCGAGGGGAAGTCGAACACGTCCCGGTAATCGTGCCTCAGCAGGACTTTCCGGTCCTCGAAGCTGAACACGACGACCGAGAACTCGTTGAAGCTCGTACTGCGCCCGAGCTGGCGCAGCGCGGCGAACAGCGGCAGCCAGTGGGTCAGCCTCGGACGCACGGGACGCCCGCGGCGGCCCAGCACGTCCAGACTCACGAGGACCTTGAGGCGACGAGGGGAGTGCAGGAACGGCCTGGGAGTGGCTTCCTCGGGGCGGAACAGATAGATCCGTGTGTCGAAGATCTCGCCGGGCTGCAGGGCCGGGGCGACCGAGCGATCCGAGCGAGACAGGGCGGCGCGGAACTCGTCGGAGCCCTCGCAGGACCTCCCGCTGTCGTCGCGAATGCGCCAGTCGATTCGATACTCGCCCGGACCAGCCGACACGCCGGTACTGAAATGCAGGTCACCCCTGGTGCCTTGCGGCACGGCCTGGTCGGCCTGAAGCCGGTTGTCCATCCAGTTCGACTTGCCCGGGGTGCCATTGACCGGGTGGACTTCGATCTCGAGGTCCATGCCGACCGGGCCTCCCCAGAACTGCCGGACCGGGACGCTGAACCAGTAGCCCATGACGAACCGATACTCGAAGTCAAGACTGGGCTTGATCTTGACTGCCCGGCAGCGCAGCTCCGACCCGATATCGCCGTCCGCGCCCGCCGTCACCGAGGTCGCGAGCAGGCCGTACAGCAGCAGCTTGGCAGGCGAACGCATGCGATCCGGCGATGGCATTCAGCGTAACAGCCCGGGAGCAAACCGGCGGCTGCTAGAATCAATGGCGTCGGCTAGCCACTTTTGGTGTTCCCGAGACCTTGTCTTCTAGCTTGCCAACGCCCAAGGTCTGGCCTGTAGCTGACTGCGCCTGGCAGGTCCGCCTTCCCCTGCCCTGGGACTTGGTCAGCGTCAACGTGTTCCTGTTCCGGCGCGGGGACGGCTTCCTCCTGCTCGACTCCGGCCTCCGGGAGGAGAAGTCGCTCCAATCGCTCGAGGCGGCGCTGCGCCATCTGGGCTCCGGCTGGGCCGGAATCCGCGAGATCGTGGTCAGCCACCTGCATCCCGACCACATCGGAGCGGCTGCGGAAATCCGCAGGCGGAGCGGCGCCCCCGTGCGAATGCCGGCTCGCGAGGCCAAGCTTGTCGAGCCACTGGCACCGGGACGGGCATTCTTCGCCGATGCAGCGGCCTTCTTGGGGTGCCATGGCGTACCGGTGGACCATATCGAGGCGATGCGCCTCGGGACCGGCGCTTGGCGCGGGCATTTCGAACGCCTCGTGGTGGACGGGGCAATCGAGGAGGGCGAGCGTCTCGAGTTCGACGGGGGTACGCTCGAAGCCATCGCAGCCCCCGGCCACTCCCCCGCCCTGCTGTGCTTCCGCTGCCCGGAACAGCGTGTGCTGTTCTCCACCGACGCGATCCTGCCAAAGATCACGCCCAACATCGGCATGCATTGGTTCTACCAGGAGGATCCCCTCGGGGACTACATGCGCACCCTGGACAAGCTCGAGGGGCTGGACGCAGGCCTCATCGCACCCTCGCATGGCCGGCCGTTCGAGGGGCACCGGGAATGGATCGAGGGAACACGCCAGCACCACGTTCGACGGTGCGAGACAATCCTGGAAGCCCTTGGCGAGCGCACCCTGGATGCCTACGCGATCTCCGGAGAGATCTGGGAATCTGCCCGAGAACCCTTGCAACGCCGCTTCGCGATGGCGGAGTGTCTATCCCACCTGCAGTACCTAGCACTCGCCAATCGCGTCCAGCAGGTGGAGATCGACACGGTCTCCCACTGGAGGCGGGCCTGAGCGGCGGATCCGCGTACAATGCCAGTTCCCGTGAAACGGTTCCGCGTCATCGCAGACGGCCCCTTGGACGACACTGTTCTCGGGTTCGCCGGGGAAGGAATCGAGTTCCTCGCTTGGGATCTGGCGGTCCGTGGCACATCCGAGGCCGTGGACGGGATCTACACCTACGGCCACCCCCTCCTTGACGGCCGGATGCTGGACCGGATACCGGGCGTCCGCGTAATCAGCAACTATGGCGTCGGGGTGGATCACATCAACGTGCCCGATGCCGCTGAGCGCGGCATTCCCGTGGGAAACACCCCGAACATCCTGGACGGCGCGACGGCCGATGCCGGATTCGCGCTGATCCTTGCAGCGGCGAGGCGGGTAGTGACCGGTGACCGCTACGCCCGATCGCCGGAATTCCTGCGCTACGACCCCGGGTTCATGCTGGGGCGCGAGGTGCATTCGGCCACGCTCGGGATCGTCGGCCTGGGGAACATCGGGCGCCAGGTCGCCCGGCGCGCCCGGGCGTTCGACATGAGAGTGCTGTATCGGAACCGGCGCCGCCGCCCGGCCGACGAGGCCGATCTGGGAGTCGAGTACGCGTCGATGGACGAGCTCCTGCGCGAATCCGACTACGTGATCCTGTCCTGCCCGCTGACCGACGAGACGAGGCACTTGATCGATGCCGGGGCGCTGCGGACGATGAAGCGGACAGCGACCCTGGTCAACATTGCCCGCGGGCCCGTCGTCGACACGGACGCGCTGTACGAGGCCCTCAGAACCGGGGAAATCGAAAGCGCCGGCCTGGACGTGACCGAGCCGGAGCCGCTGCCGCGGGACCACCCGCTCCTCGGCCTCGATAACGTCACGATCCTGCCCCACCTAGGCAGCGCGACGGTCGAGACACGTACCGAGATGGCGCGGGTCTCGATTGAGAATCTCCGGCTCGGGCTGCGGGGCGAGCGGCTGCTGCACGCAGTCGCACCCTGAGCCTGTCCCGGGCTCCGGGCCGGGCCAGGCGTTGCTGCCGGGCGTGGCCTACAGGAGGGCTTCGATCCGGCTCGCCAGATCGGACTCCTGCATCTCACCGGGATGGTAGAGCCGCACCACGCCCTCGCGGTCCACCAGCACCAAGGTTGGCGTGGTGCTCACTCCGAACGCGACGAATGCCTGTTCGCTGAGCGGCACGGGCACGCTCCGCAGCATCGCATGCTTGCTAACCTTCGAGGCTACGATGTAGGCCCTTTCCTCTTCGGGGCCTGCATCCTCCCCCTCCCGGAGATAGCCGTAACGGCGCGTGGGCGCGACGACTCGGAGCCCCCGGTCCCGGAACCGGCCCAGCAGGCGATAAAGGATCGGCTTCTGGGCCGCGCAGTCCGAACACCAGTGCGCCCAGAAGAAGAAAAGCGTGACCTGGCCGCGGAGATCGTCGCTCGCGAACCGACTCGCGTTCAGCCAGTCCGGCACATCGAACTCGGGCATGGGCTTGCCCTCGAGGTCGAGAAGCAGCAAGTTCTTGTTCAAGCGGGTCTCGATGGGTGTCCCGACGTGTCTCGCAAGGTGCTCCCGGAGGAACGACACGGCCTGTCCCGGATCCCCCTTCGCAACGTAGAACTTGCCCATCGTCTCGATCGCCGCCCCTAGGGCGATCGGGAAGGAACCCTTGGGATCGTCGCCCAGGGACTGGGTCCGGAGGAGGCGCTCGCACGCTTCAAGGGTGCGCTTGGAATACTCCGCGGCAAGATTCCAGTCTCCGCCGATCGCGCCGGCCCGACCGACCCACGACATGGCCTCGAGCCACGCGGCGTCCAGCTCGGCCCCCTTGGGCCGGCTCGACTCGAACAGGTCCCTGGCCCGTTCGGGCTGCTTCCCGAAGGCTAGGTCCTTCAGTTCTGCCGTGGGAGGCCGTCCCGCCGCGAGCACCAGCAGAGGCACTGCAGCTAGAACGAACAGGATCTCGAAGCGCATGCTGGATATTGTCGCAGCCGGACGCGGTTGCCGCACGCCCCCGGTTTGCGTGCCGTCCGCGGCGCGTTCGATCCCGGCTGCCGCGTGGCTGCGTGCCCCGCCCGAGCGAGGGGTGGCCGGGCCGCGCCCGCATCGCGAGCGGCGGCCATTGCTTATCCGAGCCAGCGAGGGCTAGAACGACTGTCCCCAGGTGTAGTTGAGACGCATGTAGTAGTACCCGCCGTTGAAGCCGAACGGCGAGGATTGAGGGTAGAGGTTGCCCACGCCCCGGAAGGCCCCGGGATTCGTCTCGGGGTAGTTGTTGAAGATGTTCTGGCCGCCGCCGGAAATCGAGAACGACTCGGTCAGGCGGTAGGTCGCCTCGAGGTCGACCAGGTACTCGCCGGGGTAGTTCAGCGCGTCCTCGCGATCGAAGAAATCCCCGAAGTAGTTCAGGCGCGCCATGATGCGGAAGCGCCCGGCGTCCTGTCGCACGGTGAAGTTCCACCGGGTTTCGGGGAAGGCGTTCTCGTAGATGTTGATGTCGTCGAGGCCGAACGTCTCCGGATCCCAGTCGGTGACCGAGGTCTTCGTGTGATTGAGGAGGAAGCTGAACACCGTGTCGCCCTCCAGTACCTCCGGCGCGTACGTCGCTACGACATCGACGCCCTGGGTAGCGGTGCCGAGCTGGTTCGTGAAGAACCGGAAGGTGCCGATGTTCGAGGCGTCCGTAATTCCCTCGGCGACCAACTGGTCGACCTGGCTCTCCAGCAGCGTGTAGCTCCTTGAGAGACCGAGGCGGTCGGACATGTCGACCCGGAAGAAGTCCGTAGCCACGCTGAACTGGCCCCTCTCGATGACGGCACCGGCCGTAAAGTTGCGAGACCGCTCGGGCTGCAGCGCCAGGCCGCCCACGAAGGCCGCCACGGCCGAGGTGGAGGGGATCACGCCCCGGTTGATCAAGTCTCCCGCCGCCGCGTCGAACACGGTCGAGACGTTGAAGGCGTTCTGCTGGCCGGGCGTGGGGGCCCGGAAGCCGCTGCTGGCAGAGCCTCGGAAAGAAACGAATTCATTCGCCTCCACGCGGGCAGCGACCTTGTAGTTGATCGTGGCTCCGAAGTCCGCGAAGTGCTCGCCGCGAATGGCGGCTCCCAAGGTGTACGGGCTGTCGGGACCGCCGAGTTCCACATCCCCGTAGACCGCAACGTTGCGGCGGCCCCAGGATCCCACCGTGATGGGGCTGAATCCGGAGAAACCGTTCGATGCGGCGGTGAAGCCCTGCGGCGCGAGCGGGCCGAACTGCCAGGAGGCCGGCTCGCCGCCCCCGATCGAGAACTCCTCGTTGCGCCATTCCGCGCCGGTGGCGAAGTGCAGGTTGTCCGACGCCGAGTAGGTCAGGTCGAAGTTGAGGTTCGTCTCGGCCTGCGTGTACTTGCCCGGATCGAAAGAAGTCGGGGAGTCAGGCCCCATGGAGGCATTGACGGTGTTGTAGATGAAGAAGTCGACCTCGTTCTGGCCGTGGCTGAAGCTCGCGTCCCAGGCCATGGATGCGCCCAGCGTTCCCCGGACGCCGGCGACGATCGAAGCGTCCATCACGTCGCCTCCGAACTGCGGCGTGAAGCCTCCCGGCCGGCCGTCGGGAGCGCCCGCGAAGGGCTGGTGGAACGTGAAGCAGTTCGGGTCGTTGAGGACCGTGTTGAAATTGTCCTGGTCGAGGATGCGGCCACCGCTCACCCGGACGGTCGGGCAGCCGGCGGATCCATCCAGGATCCCGTCCTGCGCGTCCAGCATGTCGCCGACGAGTAGGGTGTTTCCGCCGTCGCCGCTGTAAACGCCGCCGCGCGTGTGAGGGTTCCGGAAATAAAAGCCGCCGTCAACGTGCTTGCTCGCGTAGTTGGTATGGGCGTAGACCTGTGTCGCGCCCCGCAGGTACTTGCCGAAATTCCCGAAGAACTTGACGTCATCGTCGATCCTCGGCTGGCCCCACACCTGGGCGGTGGGGCTGCGCACGTTGAAGTTGCCGTTCGCGATGAGCTGGCTGGCGTCATAGCGCTGCACGGCCCTGTCGGTGGGCTCGGTGTTCCCGTACTCGACGCTCAGATTCGCGAACCCTCCGTCCCCAAGCGGGAGACCCACGTTGCCCGCGAACGTGATGTTCTGTCCGTCGCCTTCCCCGTAGCCGCCGGCAACGACCTGGACGCTCCCCCCGGACGCTGCGTCCTTGAGGACGAAGTTCATCGCACCGGCGATGGCGTCCGAGCCGTACTGCGCCGAAGCGCCGTCGCGGAGGACTTCGGCCTGCTTGATCGCGATTGACGGGATGGGCGTCAGGTCAGGCCCTTGGGAGCCCTCCGTCGGGCCCTGCGCAAGCCAGTGGATCACCGCCGCCCTATGGCGGCGCTTGCCATTTACGAGCAGCAGCGTGTGATCCGGTGCCAGATTGCGCAGGCTGGCCGGACGCACGATGGTGCCGGCATCGCTGATGGGGTTCATGCTGGAATTGAACGATGGGACGGTATTCCTAAGCTGGTTGAGGACATCCGGATCGCCCTGCTGGGTGAAATCGGCGGCCGAAACGATGTCGACAGGAACGGCGGACTCCAGGACAGCGCGCCCGCCAGTCCGGCTGCCGATGACGACAATCTGCTCGGCAACGGTGGCCAGCGCCAGCGGTATCCTGACCTCGCCGGAGGACTCGGCGACCGTGATCTCGCCTGGGGCCAGGCCCGGTGCGGTCGCCAGCACTTGATGGGGACCGTCGCCCAGCCCGCACAGCGTCGCGATTCCCTGGTTATCGGTTGGCTGCTGCTGCGACCCGACCGCCACGGTGGCGTTCGGAACGGTTGCTCCAGTCGGATCGAGCACGACGACCCTGAGACACTCCTGGGCATCCGCGGGGACGCCGACAAGCAGGCACAGGCAAGCCACGGTGGGTAATCCGGCCAAGAGGCGACGGAATGAAGTCCAAGCGGGATCTCTCAGGTCCTGGAATGAGCGGGAGAAGGTCATGGGGCGAATGGTCTCCTTGGGGCGATCGGCCAGATTGCCCGTGCTGCGCGCAGGAGCATCCCGCAGTCTGAAGCTGACGAGGATCCGAGACGGGACGCTCATGCCCGGCGCAGAAGCCCATCGTATCTGAGCTTGGGCAGGAAAACGCGACCGAACCATAAAGAACCCGTCAAGATTTCGCTCCTTCGGCCACGAATTCGAAGATTCCCTGCGAGGCCTAGCGGATCGCCCGCTTGCGTGCCGTCACCCAGGCCCCCGGAGTTCGAGCGATTCCAGGCTCGGCCGGCAGCTCCCGCAGCGACGCCTCTCCATCTGCGGGGCGATAGAATCGAGGCTTGGCGTCGCATGGATCCGCTCCCGCGCCGGCAACGCTGCCGCGTCGCCCGCGAACGGCGGTGCCTGCCCTGGCCGGCGTCGCGATGAGCCGCCGGGCGCCGATCGCTGCGGCCTGCCTCGTCGCGGCCCTCGCCGTTCCTGGAACCATCGTCAATCAGTTGCGGGCCCAGTTCGACGCGAACCTAGGCCGGATTGTCGGAGTGGTCACCGGGCCGGACGGCCTGGGTATCCCCGGTAGCGAGATCGAGGTCCTCGGTGCCGGGAGCGGGATCCGGAGGACCGTGGAGAGCGACGCGACGGGGCGTTACCAAGTGGGCTCGCTGCGTCCTGGCGAGTACTCTGTCACGGCCTGTTCCGCGGACTTCGCGCCGACTACTGCGGGCAACATTTTCGTACGCGTGGGAAGTGCCGTCCAGATTGACCTCGCGCTGGACCTTGAGCAGACTTTCACGGAGATCGAGGTCACGGCTGCCATGATCGACGCGATGCTGCCGGTATCCAGCAACGTCGTCGGCAGCAAGGTGTTCAATGACCTTCCGATCAACGGCAGGCGCTTCCACGATTTCGCCCTCCTGACGCCCGGCGTTCAGGTCTCCCGGGCTGCCGGACACCTCTCGTTCGGGGCGCAGAGGGGCATCTACACGAACGTATCCGTCGACGGGACCGACTACAACCAAGCATTCTTCGGGGGAATCCAGGGTGGCGAGCGAGCAGGAGCTGCCATGACGCTCCCCCAGAGCGCGATCCAGGAATTCCAGGCGGTCACATCCGGCTTCACAGCGGAGTACGGCCGCACCACATCGGGTATCGTCAATGTCTCCACAAAGTCAGGCAGCAACGAGCTGCACGGCGACGCATTCTTCCAAGTCCGCCATCCGCGGCTCGGCCTGACCGATCCGTTCGGCGCGAAGGTGCTGGAGGACCTGCGGCAATTCGGTGGGTCAGCAGGCGGGGCGCTCAAGCGGGATGTCGCGTTCTGGTTCTTCGCAATCGAGCGGCAGCACAGCGCAAGCCCTCGGTACGTGGAATTCCCCTTGCTCGACGTCGCAGACAGGAGCCGCGGCCCGGAGGCTTTCGACTACTTCGAGAGCCTCGAGGAACCGTTCGACGCCACGAACGACGCCATAGCACTCACGCCTCGCGCTGACTACCAGTTCAAGGGCGGCAGCCAGTTCATGACCCGGTACAACTACAGCAACGGAGAGGGCGTGAACTCGGTCAGCATTGGAGATCCGAAGCACCCTCGCACTACCGAGGCGCTGAGCAACAACGGCACGGAGCAGAACTCCATTCATTTCCTCACCACCCAGCTGACGAGCATTCTGGGTCCGAACCTCGTCAACCAGCTGCGGTTCACTGTGACTCGCGAGCAGCGGCCACGGTCAGCGAATGCCGCCCGTCCTGGCGTCTCCACCGCGCTGGGAGCATTCGGAACGAAGTCCTACCTGCCGACAATCGAGACGGACGTGCGTCCGCTGGTCAACAGCACGCTGATGGTGCATGCGGGTTCGCACGACATCAAGCTGGGCGGCGAGTTCGATCGGGTCATGAT
This sequence comes from Bryobacterales bacterium, assembly GCA_965263255.1. Lineage (GTDB taxonomy): Bacteria > Acidobacteriota > Terriglobia > Bryobacterales > UBA6623 > VXMF01. The sequence goes on along the minus strand of CBDHHA010000008.1, from coordinate 806,183 downwards.
CGACGACGTCTTCGGCTACGACCAGTTCGGCAGTTTCATCCTGTTCAGCTCGGACCCGGACGAGATCCTCGACATCCTCACTCCGGGCGGGCGGATCGCCAATCGCTTCGACGCGCCGGGCCTGTATCTCCGCCAGATGGGCAACACGGTGGGACTGCAGGCTCTCGCGCACGGCTCGGTCTACGCGCAAGACTCGTGGCGAGCGCTGCCGGGCCTGACGCTGGACCTGGGATTCCGCTGGGAGGGGCAATTCAACCAGGACCCGCGAGTGGGTAACGACCCGCTCATCGAACGCCTGCGCGCCGGGAACTACCCGTTCGGGCGCCTCGACCCTACGTTCCTACCCGACTCGGCACGGCAGTGGATGCCGCGCCTGGGATTCGCGTACAGCCCCCCGGGCCTCGCGGGCAGATTCGTCCTGCGCGGTAGCGCCGGGGTGTTTTACGCGGTGACACCGCCGGTGTTCATCAATCACGCGACCAAGGCATTCCGCGACCCCCCGTTCGCTCTCTCGGTCGCGCTGCCAACCTTCGCGCCCACGGTCTACGGGCAATTCCTCTCGGCCGGGATCGATCTCAACCAGTACCCGCTGGGCCAGCTGCCGGTGTTCTCCCAGCAGGAGATCGCGGCCGTCCTGGACGGCGATCCCCTGCTGGGGGCCAGCCCGAGCGTCGTGCATGCCGATTTCCGCAACCCGCGGTCCGTGAAGTTCAACCTCGCGATGGAGTACGGCCTGACCGACAAGATGGTTGCCGGATTCCAGTGGATGCGCCACCGCACTTCGCGGCTGCACGGCTCGCGCGACTACAATCTGCCCGTCTCGTTCGTGCGTCCCGACGATCCTGCGCAGATCCCCTTCTATGACGTGGAGAACCGGCCCGCTCCCCGGCTGGGCCCGGTTCAGGTGACGGAGTCGATCGGTCGTGCCAACTACGACGGGGCGACAGCGACTTGGAAGTACCGCGGCAACCGCACCGAGCTGGTGGCTCATTACACGTACGCGCGGGCCTACTCGAGCGATGTCAACGAAGGCTATTTCTGGGAGCCGCTCTACACCGACCACGCCCTGCCCGAAAACGGCTACGGCCCCTCGGACCTCGACATGCGCCACCAGCTGACGGCGCACGCCGTCTTGCAGCTGCCCAAGGGCCTGATCTGGTCGGCGATCCTTCGGACCACGAGCGGGCCGCCTCTCAATCCCGCCGCCGGCCAGGATCTCAATGGCGACCGCTTCGCGTTCGACCGCGCGTTGGAAGCTCCCGGCCGCTACCTAGGCCGGAATAGCTTCCGGAACCGGGGCATGCGGAACCTGGACATGCGGGTGCTGCGCCAGTTCCCCCTGTCGGAGACATCGCGGCTCGAGATTTCCGTCGAGCTCTTCAACGCCCTGAACTTCGATAACGTCGAGTTCGGCGGCTTCAACCGCGTCTACGGCCCGGGACTGGATCTGGCAACTGGAGCTTCGACTGGTCCGAACCCGTCTTTCGGCCGGCTCCGGTCCAGCGACGGAAGCTACGACCGCAACAATTCTCAGGTTTACGGCACTGGGCCGTTCCAAGTGCAGCTGGGAGCCCGCTTTTTCTTCTGAGACGGGACCGGTCGCCGTCTACCAAGCGGCTACGCTGCCATCCTCGTGCCAGACGCGGGCCATCGGCTTGGTGCCTTGGAACGGATGCCTGGCGAGCGCTTCCTCGTCCACATCGAAGCCGAGGCCCGGCTTGTCCGGCAAGGGGAAGTACCCGTTCACCATGCGCATTGCCGGAAAGCCCAGCCAGTCCTCCCAGAGCCGCTCCTTGAACGTTGGCTCGACTCCGGAGCAGATTTCCTGAACGATGAAGTTGGGCATGGCAGCGTCCACGTGCAGCGTTGCGATGCCTCCTATCGGTCCCTCGCAGGCATGGGGGGCCATGAAGCATCCGGAGGCCTCGGCCATCGCGCCCACCTTCCAGAGAGCAGTGATCCCTCCCACGTGATTGATGTCGCACTGGAGGATGTCGACGGTACCGTCCTCGAGCAGCTGCTGTGTGGAATAGTGCGCCACGAGGCGCTCCCCGGTGGCAATCGGCGTCGTGGTCCTGCGGGCGATGCGGGCCATCGCCTTGTAGTTCTCGGGGGGGCACGGCTCCTCGATGAACATCAGGTGGAGCGGCTCCACCTCCTTGCAAATGATCGATGCCACGGTGGGACTGGTCTTGGCGTGGAAATCGACTCCGATATCGATCCCGTCACCCAGGCCCTCGCGCAGCATCTGGATCCGCTTGACGGCATCGTTGATGCGGCGGTTGGTCTCGATCCACTCGTAGTAGCCGGGAATGCCGCTCTTGAAGGCCGTGATCCCAAGATCCTCCGCGGACTCGCGCAGCGCCGCGAGCTGCTCCGGGGTGTTCGCCCTGGCGTGGTAGTAGCCCCGCACGCCACGGGGATCGACGGGGCCTCCGAGCAGCCTGTAGATCGGCTGGCCGAGGACCTTTCCGCGGATGTCCCACAGGGCCTGGTCGATGCCGGCGATCGCCGATCCGAGGATCGGGCCGGCGCGGTAGAACGCGTGGATGTACATGCTCTGCCAGATGTGCTCCACGCGCATCGGGTCCTGGCCGAGGTAGAACTCCCGGAGATCGTCGATCGTCTGCAGGACGGCTCCGGCCTTGCCTTCGAGCGTGGCCTCCCCCCAGCCCACGACGCCCTGGTCGGTCTCGAGCTTGACGAATACGTAGGGACGGTCCGAATCCTCTTCCCAGGTCACGCCGAAGGTCTTGAATCCGGTGATGCGAATCGGGCCGGGAGCCGCCGCAAGAGCCGGCGCGGCAGCAGCTGCGCAGGCACAGCTCGAAAGGGTAGAGGCACGCCGGGCCGGAGCCGCCAGCGCCGGCGAAGCGCCTGCCACCAGGGCCCCTCCGAAAAACTGCCGTCGATTCATACGGCGTACTCCTCCAATGCGGCCTCGTCGACATCGATGCCGAGACCGGGGCCAGTGGGCAGCTCAAAGAAACCCTCCACGACTCGCGGCAGCGAATCCCCGGCAATCGCGCGATGCATCCGCCGCTCGGCTTCGTTCGTCGTGAACGCCACTTCCTGGGCCACGAAATTCGGAGTCGACGCGGCGACCTGGAGCGCGGCCGCAGTACCGATGGGCGTGCCACGGTGGAACGGGGCAACAGCCGTGTAGTAGGCCTCCGCAAGGGCGGCCAGCCGGCGGGATCCGCTGATTCCATGCAGCCCGATGTCGGGCCGGACGACATCGATGACCTGCATTCGGAGCAGGTCCTGGAAGCGTCCGCTGGCGGTCAGGAAGCGGCCCCATCCGACCGGAGTGACAGTCTCGTGCGAGATCTTCTCCAGCGCCGAGTCGGTGATCTGGCTGGTGGGTTCGTCCATCCACATCAGGTGGAACCGCTCGAGACGGGCGGCCAGCCCGGCCGCCTCGGAGGCGGTGGCGCGTCCGGCACAGTCAAGGACGATTTCGTCTGCCCCGGCTTGACGCAATCGGCGAAGCATCGCCTCTGTGTGGGCAAAGAACTCCCTTCCGCGCGTGGGACTACCCTCAGGAATCAGCAGCGGCACGGAGAAGGCCCGGAATCCCTGCTGCCGGGCAACACCTAGCTCGTGAATGAGTTCCGCTTCGGTGCTGCCCCGCAGTGCGGCCATCGCTCGCGCCTTCTCGCGGGTCCGTCCCGTGAGGAGGTCATAGACAGGCGCCTGGGCAACCTTTCCCCGTATGTCCAGGAGAGCGATGTCGACCACGCCTCGAATGTTCGGCGGCGCTGCCGACAACGCGGTCCGAACGGCCATGCCAGCCATCGCGTCTCTGCCCGTCAACACGCCAGCGTGCCCAAGGGCATCAGCGACTGCGGAAGCAGGGTCTCTACCGGCTAGGGTCTCGCCGTAGCCAGTCACGCCGGTGCTGGTTCGCACAGCAATGACCAACCGGGGGGTCGCCTCAGGACTCGAACGGATTGCCCAGGCATCCAGCGCGGTAACGGCAACTTCGGGAGCACGACCGGCTTCCCCGGGGGCGCCCGCTGCCAGCGCCGCCAGCCCGAACCGCTTGCTAGATCGATGGGAGGGCATGCTCCACGCGCGGCTGCCATTCTACTCCAAGGAGCCGGCCAGCACGCGGCAGAATCAGAGGGGCGGCCCGCCAGGAATGCAGTCAGACACGGAAACGGCCAAGGGCGGGATCGGCGACGGGAATCGCCGAGGATTCAAGCCATGCAGGTCGAAGCCGCGAACGCGGAGTCGTCCCGAGGCGATTGCCCCGGCATTTCGTAAGCCTTGAGGACCCGGACCCGTGCCACGTCGGTCGCATGCACCGGGCTGCGGAACGGTGACCGGAGCGGGGTCCACCGTGACATCCGATCCTGCTTCCGCCCAACGGCCCGGTGGCTGACCCGAGAGTCCGGTCAGTCCGGCTTGGTCAACCAGTCTGTCGGTCTTCCCCGTCCCGTGTCATGCTGGTGTGCCGAAGGGCTGCCGCTGGTAAGGGAGCAGGCTAGCGCTGTATCCTAGCCAATCGCGGGACCTGCGGCCGCGGATGGGAAGTGCGCATGGGTATCAACATCTATATTTGGTTCGATGGGAAGTGCCGCGAGGCCTTCGCATTCTACAGGTCTGCGTTCGGAGGCGCGTTTTCGGAGTTTCAAACCTTCGGCGACGGTCCCGCCGACATGAACGTTGATTCGCGCTACCGTGACCTCGTCATGCATGCATCCCTGCCGATCGGTTCCAACGTACTCATGGGCTGCGACTCAGTGCCGGGATTCGGCCCACCGACACGCTTCGGGAACAATTTCGCGGTGTCAGTCGACGCGACCAGCCGGGAGGAGGCAGACGACATATTCGCGAAGCTCTCGGACGGAGGGGAAGTGCTGATGCCGATGCAGGATATGTTCTGGGGCGGTTACTTCGGGTCACTGGTGGACAGGTTCGGCGTGACTTGGAACGTCCACCAAGATCAGGAGCAGGGCTAGTCACTGGCGCGCCCCGGCGACCTTCCCGCCGGTACGGGCGGAGCGGCGGAAGCTCGGGGGCCAAGGTTCCCCGATAAGCGGGACCGGTCGCCGCCGCAGTGCGCGAGCGGGATCCTGTTCGAACGACCGGCTCGGGTGTCGATCCGCTGGCTGACGGCCAGTGCGATCCGGAGACAGCGTCGGCCAACGGTGCGGCAGTTCGGCCGGATTTCCTGGCGCTCAGGCTGACGCGCCCATTGGCACCCAGAGGCCGCGCTGGTTCACTGGAGTCCGCTCGCATCATTCGCTGGGCGCGACGATGCCTACCAACCAGGTTAGGCTCGGTCCGTGACGCTGATCAGGAGGAGATCTCAAGCCACTGCCGGCGAGAGCGCGCGCAGGCGCTCGATGATCCCCGGCAGGGTCTCGGCGAGCGAGTCGACCTGATCGGAGTCCGTTTCCCTGCCCAGCGAGAACCGAAGCGTCGACTTGGCTTGCTCGCGGCTCAGGCCAATCGCCAGGAGAACGTGCGAAGGCTCGACAGCTCCGCTGGAACATGCCGAGCCACTGGAGACGGCGAAGCCCTGCAGGTCCAGAGCGATCAGGAGCGGCTCCGAATCGACTTGCGCGAAACGGACGCTTGACGTGCCGGGCAATCTGGGCGAGCAGCGCGCATGGACCAATACATCGGGAATCCGCTCGAGCAGCACCCGCTCCAGACGGTCACGTAGGCGCGCGATCCGGTTCCCCTCCTGCTCCATCCCGGCGCCGGCCAGTTCCGCAGCGGCACCGAGCCCGACGATTCCGGCAACGTTCTCGGTGCCTGGCCGCCGGTCACGCTCGTGGCTGCCTCCGTGCTGAACCTTCTCGACCTGCAGCCCGTGGCGGACAAAGAGCGCGCCAACCCCCTTCGGCCCGTAAATCTTGTGGCCGCTCAGGCTGAACATGTCGACGCCCAGTTCCTTGACCGGAGTGGGCACCTTCGTGAAACTCTGCACTCCGTCGACGTGGAACGGGACTCCGGCCTCGCGAGTGACCTCGCCGATCTCGCGGATGGGCTGCAAGGTGCCCAGCTCGTTGTTCGCGTGCATGACCGAGACGAGGACGGTGTCGGGGCGCAACGACGAGCGCACGTCTTCAGGCGACACCAGGCCGTCGGAACCTGAAGGCAAGTAGGTTACGTCGACGCCCTCGCGCTCGAGTTGCTGACAGGCGTGCAGCACTGCCGGGTGCTCAATCCGGCTGGTGATGACATGCCGGTTCGGAATCCGGCTGCGCCGAACGGTGCCGAAGACCGCCAGGTTGTCGGCCTCGGTACCGCCACTGGAGAACACCACTTCGCGGTCCTCGCAGCCGAGTTGCTTGGCGACCTGCCTGCGCGCCCGCTCTACCGCCTGCCGAGCCTGCTGACCGAAGCCATGCAGGCTGGATGCGTTGCCGTAGACCTCTCCGAAGTGCGGCAACATGGCTTCGAGCACCCGCGCGTCGACCGGTGTCGTCGCGTTGTGGTCGAAGTAGCAGCGTCGCAAACTCCGTTACCCAGTTCCCAATGTTAGCCTAAACGTATTGTAAAGCTGCGGCGTGTCGGAACCGTCTGGCACTTGGACCCCAGGTCCATCAGAACGGATCGTGGCACGCGGGCGCGGCCCCGAGGGAAGACTACTGTAGCCATGCGAGTTCGAGTCCTGACACTGCTGGCGGCTTCGCCGCTCCTAGCCTCCGCTTCGGACCTGGCTGACCAGGCCAACGCCATCCTGGAGAAGAACTGCCAGATCTGCCACGGGGCGGCCCTGCAGCAGTCCGGGCTGGACCTGCGGACCCGCGAAGCCATTCTGCTGGGAGGCGAACGCGGGGCGGCGGTGGTGGGGGCCAGTCCGGAAGGGAGCTGGCTGTGGAGGCTCGTGACCCACCAAGTCAAGCCATTCATGCCGCCAGGCAGCAAGCTTGCCGACGAGCAGATCGAAGTCCTGCGCAAGTGGATCATCGCAGGCGCTCCGATGCCCGCCGCCACTATCTCCGACGAGGAGGCGCAGCGGCTGGAAGCTCTCCGTCAGCTAGAAGAGCGCCCGATTACCGAGGAAGAGCGATCCTGGTGGGCATTCGTCCATCCTAAGTCGCACAGCATTCCAGGGGACGGCGCAGGACACCCGATCGACGCATTCCTGGATGCCAAGCTGCAAGAGCAGGGATTGGAGCGGAGCGAATCCGCCGGGAAGAGGACACTGGTTCGCCGGCTCTACCTTGACCTGACCGGCCTGCCGCCGACGCCCGACCAAACCGAAGCGTACCTGAACGACGAATCGCCCGACGCCTGGGAGCAGCTGGTCGACGACCTACTTGATTCGCCCCATTACGGCGAGCGATGGGGCCGCCACTGGCTCGACCTAGTGCACTACGCCGACTCGGGCGGCTACGAGCGGGACTTCGACTGGCCCACAATGTGGCGCTACCGCGACTACGTAGTGAAGGCCTTCAACGACGACAAGCCTTACGACCAGTTCATCCGGGAGCAGATCGCCGGCGACGAGATCGCTCCGGACTCACGCGAGGCCAACATCGCGACCGGCTACCTCCGGATGGTGCTCGACAACAACATCAAGGACGAGCGGACGCGCATGGACGAGCTGGACGACAACGTGGCAACCACGGCCCAGACATTCCTCGCCGTGACAGCGCAGTGCGCCCGCTGCCACAACCACAAGTTCGACCCGATCCCGCAGAAGGACTACTACCAGATGCAGGCGGTGTTCTTCTCGACCAAGGAAGTCAATTACCCGCTGGTCTCGCGCGAGGAAGTCGAACGCCACGAGGCGCTCAACAAGAGGGTGAGCGACCAGCAGAAACCGCTCAAGGACCGCCTCGGCGAGCTTGAGAAGCCGCATCGGGAATTCCTCTTCCAAGCCAAGCTGGACGAGTTGCCGGCCTACTACCGGACTGCGTGGGAGACCCCGGAGGAGAAGCGCGACAAGGGCCAGCGGCTGAACGCCCGGCAGGTCGACGCGCTGTACAAGCAAATCAACCTATCGGACGTGCTGACGCGGATGGATGCCGGGGAGCTATCCGAGTACCGCGAAACGGAGCGCCGGATCAAGGCGCTGGAAGCCACCCGACCCGAACCGTACGAGACCGCACGGACAGTGACGGAGGAGAGCCGGGATCCCCTGCCCTCCTATTTCCTCCACCGCGGGGACCCCGGGACCAAGGGCTCGCTCATGAGCCCCGGCGTGCTGACAGTCGCGGCGAGAACGCCGCCGTCTTTCGCCACACCGCCGGAGCACGCCGGCACGAGCTGGAGGCGCAGGCACTTCGCCGAATGGATCGCCTCCGAGGACAACCCCCTGACCGCGCGCGTGATGGTCAATCGTATCTGGCAGCATCATTTCGGCGAGGGCATCGTGCGCACACCGAGCAACTTCGGCAAGACGGGAATGCAGCCGAGCCACCCGGAGCTCCTCGACTGGCTCTCCCTGGAATTCGTGGACTCCGGCTGGTCGGTCAAGCACATGCACCGGCTGATGGTGACATCGCGGGCCTATCGCAGTTCCAGCCTGGATTTGGCGGAGAACCTCGCAAAGGATGCCGACAACAAGTACTTCTGGCGGCAAAGCCGGAACCGGCACGAGGTCGAGGTGATTCGCGACCAGATCATGGCGGTGGCGGGCACGCTGGATCTGACGGTGGGCGGGCCGGCCGTGCGCCCGTACATTGATCCTTCCCTGTTCCAGTCCAGCACCGACCGGACCTGGCCCGGCATGGCGATCGGGGATCCGGGGAGCTGGCGCCGGAGCATCTACGTCTTCTCGAAGCGATCGATCCGCTACCCGATGTTCGAGGCATTCGACCAGCCGGACATGGTCTCGTCATGCAGCCAGCGCACCCGCTCCACGGTAGCGCCGCAGGCACTGCTGCTCATGAACAACGCGGAGGTGCTGGTCCAAGCGAAGCACTTCGCGCAGCGGGTCGCGGTGGAAGCCGGGCATGTGGCAGCGGCCCAGGTGGACCGGGCGTTCGAACTCGCGCTTTCCCGCAAGCCTACGGCAACTGAGAAGGCCCGGGCGGTGGAGTTCCTTGAGAGCACACCGACCGGCCTAGTGGACCTCTGCCAGACGCTGTTCAACCTCAACGAGTTCCTGTACCGGCAGTGACTCCAGGCGTCACCCGACAGCGGGGTCCTACCGGGACTCGGGCCTCGTAGAGCGTCCTGCTTCAAGCACGCACCCAAATGCCAAGGGGCTGCGGTCCTCGAAGGCAGATGCCCCGTCGAACACGCACAGTGGTGCCCTGGGCGGCTCTCGATCTTGGCTGGGAGGGGAAGATCGCCGAGCGGGCGATCCGTGAAGCGAGTGGCCAAGGTGTCCCGCCAGCCAGGCGGGACCCTCCAAACGCTGCGCCCTGACGACTAGCGGCCAGTGGAGCCGAATCCGCCGAGCCCCCTGACACTGCCATCGAGCGACTCCGCCAATTCCCATCGCACGCCTGAGTAGCAGCCGATGACTAGCTGGGCAATGCGGTCTCCAGCTTGGATTCGATACGGTTCGGCGCCGAAGTTGACGAGCGTCACCTGCACCTCGCCTCTGTAGCCGGGGTCGATGGTACCGGGACTGTTGAGCAAGGTCAGTCCGTGACGTCGAGCGAGCCCGCTGCGGGGCCGCACCTGACCTTCGTAACCCGGGGGGATCTCGATGCCGATCCCGGTGCGGACGCTCCTCCACCCGCCCGCCGGCAACTCGGCTTCCTCCGCCGCGAACAAGTCCATCCCGGCATCTTCGGAAGGCCCGTGCGCGAAGGCAGGAGCAATCGCATGATCGAGGAACTTAACGTAGCGCAGCGTCAGCGATTCCTGCATCTGCCTAGCAACGTAGCACGGGCCAGGAGACAGCTTGGTGCAGGCCCCGCGACGCACAGGATGGGCTGTACGGCGCAGAGGAATGGCAGCGTGGGAGATTGGTCGGACTTGCCGAGTCGCCAACCACGAGTCTGAGCCGATAGCCCGGTACGGTCGCCCTCAACGGGAACCGCATCTTCCGCGGGTTCCTGGAACCATTGCTACAGCGCCGTGTCCTGCCACAGCCTCAGACCGAGCACTATGGCGTCTTCCGGACAACTCGAGAACCGGTCCGGGCTTGATCACGTAGCGCTGAGGCGGTCGACTTGACGGATTCCCACTCCACGACAACGGCGTCCCTGCGCTGTTGCAGATACTGCCGTGCTCAGGCGATCGCCTCGGCCACACGAGGCGATTGCCGAACGTCTTCGGCAATGTGCAGCGCGCGGAGGAACTGCTCCCTCTGGAGACGGGCGAAGTAGTCGACCAGCGGCTTCAGGTCACCGCTATCGGCGGCTTCCAACGCCCCGAAGTACTCCGCCCGCTCCCGATCCCGGACCACCAGCGGCAACCAGCCAGCCTTGACGAACACCAGAGTCGACAGCGCACGCGCGATCCGTCCGTTGCCATCTTGGAACGGGTGGATCTGTGCAAACCGGTGGTGGAGCCAAGCCGCTTCGACCTCGGGCGCAACATCACGATGCTGGTGATGCATGGCAATCAACCGGTCCATCTCGGAATCGACCTGCTCCGGTGGGCAATAGCTGTGGACAGTTCCGTCAGGTCGCAGCGGATTATTGGGGAGCCGCTTATAGGCGCCGCGAATCAGCGGAACAGATGTCCTCCTGCCAAGGGAGTCAATGCCGTCCACAGTCTCCTGATGCCTGGTCATCAGGGAGTGGAGCTCCTTGATGTAGCTAGTGGACAGCGGCCGTGCTCCCTTCACGAAGTCGAACACGCCCTCAACGGCCGTCTGGTGGTCTGAGATCATCGCCACGACCGCATCGGGATTGGTGTGGCGATCATGCGGAATTGGCGCTGCGGCGATCCCGTTCTCGATGAGCAGTTGGGCAGTATCGCGGTCAAGTTCGTACAGGCGTTCGATCAACCCGGTCTCGATCGCCCATTCACGCTTCAGCCGTGTCTCGAACTGGCGGTATGCGTCTAGGTTCCGTAGCCGTTCCCGCTGGCCGGGCCAAGCCTGAGCCAAGGCGCCAAGTTCGGCAACGGCTAGCTCGGCAGACGATTCGAGATCCACGATCGGCATCCAATCGTGTGTCCCGTCTTCACGGGCAAGAGTCATGGGCTCACAGTAACCCGCCACCGGAGGAATCCACGGTCTCCCCGGCCCCTTTGGTCTCGAGCATACCTAGGAACAGTTCCGTGGAACCTGTACTGTTTCGCAGCTCCCGTATCCGCGGTCCTGTTCCCGTTGCCGATGAGCAGTGCGTCACGAAGAAGGAGCGGAAGATTTGCCGCGCACGTTCGTCTTGCAACATCAGTGGAAATCGTGCGACCGCATCCCCAGCGCGTTCGCATGCAGGGCCGTCAGCGTTTCCGTCTTGACGGCCGCCGTGCCTTCCGTGTTCTGCAGCACCCCTTCCGCCAGCAAGAACGTCTCGTGCATGATGACCGGCCGGTACGCCTCGAACACCTGCGGTGTCAGGATCAAGTTCGCCACCCCCGTCTCGTCCTCGAGCGTGATGAAGCAGAACCCCTTGGCCGTCCCGGGCCGCTGCCGAGTGATCACCGCGCCGGCCAACTTCACTCTCCTGCCGTTGGCGGCCCTTTCGATCTCGCGCGACGACAGCACCCCCATGCCCGCCACCTGCTTGCGCAAGTAATGCATCGGATGCTTCCCGACCGTCATCCCCGTCGACCGGTAATCGGCTTCGAGCCGCTCCAGCGGACTCATCGCCGCCAATGGGCCCGGCTCGGGTAGCGTCTCGTCCTGCCCGTCGAATAGCGGCCCCTTCGGGCGCCATGCGCTCTCGACCTGCCAGAGCGCCTCGCGCCTGTGGATTGCTTCGCCCAATGCATTGAGCGCCCCGATCTCCGCCAGCGCGTCGAGCTCGTGCTTCTGGAGCCCCGTCCGCCGGGCAAACTCTTCGATCGACCGGTACCTCCCATCCCGCCCCCGATCCTCCGCAACCCTTCTGGCTCCCTCGGCCCGCAAGGCCCCGACGTACTTCAGCCCCAACCGCACGCACGAGGCAGCGCCCGGCGCACGGCTCAGCGAACCTCCGGGCATGTCGCCGACCGTGCATTGCGGCTCCGATTCATTCACATCGATCGGCAATACCCTCACGCCGTGCCGCTGCGCGTCCTTCACTAGCACGGCCGGCGAGTAGAACCCCATCGGCTGGCAGTTCAGCAGGGCCGCCAGGAACTCCGCCGGATAGTGCGCCTTGAGGTACGAGCTGGCATAGGCCAGCAGGGCGAAGCTCGCTGAATGCGACTCCGGGAAGCCGTACAGCGCGAACGACTTGATGGACCGCACGATCTGTTCGGCCGCCTCCCCCTCGATGCCGTTCCCCGACAGCCCCGCACGCAGCTTCCTCTCGATTTCGCTCATGCGCTCGTGCGAGCGCTTGAACCCCATCGCCCGCCGGAGCTGCTCCGCCTGGCCCCCGGTAAACCTCGCCGCCGTCATCGCCATCCGCAGCAGCTGCTCCTGGAACAGCGGCACGCCCAGGGTCCGCTTGAGAATCGGCTCCAGCGACGGGTGCGCATACCGCACCGGCTCGCGGCCGAGCCGCCGGTTGATATAGGGATGCACCATGTTCCCCGTGATCGGTCCCGGTCGGATGATGGCCACCTCGACCACCAGGTCGTAGAAGCAGGCCGGCTTGATCCGCGGCAGGGTCGCCATCTGGGCCCGGCTCTCGATCTGGAACACGCCAACGGTGTCCGCCCGCTGGATCATGCGGTACGTCGAAGGGTCGTTCGGCGGGATCCTCGCCAGATCGAATGCCCCTCCCCGCGACCGGATGGTCGCGGCCGACTCCTCGAGCACGGCCATCATCCCCAGTCCCAGCAAGTCCACCTTGATGATGCCGAGGTCGGCGCAGTCCTCCTTGTCCCACTGCACGACGACCCGTCCAGGCATGCGCGCATTCTCGAGGGGCACGACCGCGTCGAGGTCCCCCTGGCAGATGACCATGCCGCCGGAATGCTGGCCGAGGTGGCGCGGCAGCGCCTGGATATCCATGCAGAGCCGCAGCCAGTGGGCCACCCGGGGATCGTCCCGGTCCAGGCCGGCCTCGCCGGCCTGGCACAGCAGTTCGTCGTTGCTGTCCATGTACTCGAACCCGTTGATGCCCTTCGCGAGCCGCCCGATCATCTCCCCGGGAAACCCGAGCACCTTGCCCATCTCGCGCACCGCGCTCTTGCCGCGGTAGGTGATCACGTTGGCCGTCATGCCGGCCCCCCGCTTCCCGTAGCGCTGGTAGACGTGCTGGATGACCCGCTCGCGCTGGTCCCCGGACGGCAGGTCGATATCGATATCGGGCCATTCCCCGCGCTCCTCGGACAGGAAGCGTTCGAAGAGCAGGTCCATCCCGACCGGGTCGACGGCCGTGATGCCGAGCGAATAGCAGACCGTCGAATTGGCCGCCGACCCCCGACCCTGGCAGAGAATGCCATTCCTCCGGGCGAACTCGACGATGTCCCAGACGATCAGGAAGTAGCCCTCCAGCTCGAGTTTCGCGATCACGGCGAGTTCCCGGTCGATCTGGCGGAGCGCCTTGTCGCGGTGCGGCAGCCCGCGGTATCGGTCGGCCGCGCCCCGCAGGGTCTGCTTGCGCAGGTAGGACGTGGCCGTCTCCCCGGCGGGCAGCGGGTAGCGCGGGAACTCGTATCCCAAGTCATCCAAGGTGAATTCCAGACGCTGGCCCAGTTCGACGGTGTTGCTGACCGCCTCCGGCAGGTCGGCAAAGAGGTGCTCCATTTCCCGCGGAGGCTTGATGTGGCGCTCGGCGTTGGCGTCGAGCAGCCGGCCTGCATTGTCAAGGGTGCGCTTGAAGCGCAAGCAGGTCATGGCGTCGTAAAGGGACTTGCGGCGCTCCGTGTCGTAGCGCACGCCATTTGTGGCGACCAAGGGCAGGCCGCGCGCGCGGGCGAATTCGACCCGCTCCCGGTTGCCCCGTTCCTGCCCTCGTAGCAGGTGGCGCTGCAGTTCCACGTACATGTTCCGCGGGCCGAAGATCCCCCGGACCGGATCCTCGTCGCGGAGATCGTGCAGCAGCGCGACAAGTCCGCAAGAGTACTCCTCGATGTCCTTCCAACGGGCGCGTCCCTCCCCCTTGGGAGAACGCAGGTTCATGCGGGTAAGCAGGCGGCAGAGATTGCGGTAGCCCTCCCGGCTCTCGACCAGCACGGTCAGCCTGCGATCCAGCACCGCGTTGGGAGTTCCTTTCTTGACGCCCGGCTGGTCAATCGAGATCTCGCAGCCGACCAGCGCCCGCACGCCGGCCAGGCGTGCCGCCTGAAAGAACCGCGGCGCGCCGGAAACCGAGTCCCGGTCGCACAGCGCCAAGGCCTCGTAGCCCAGGCTCGCTGCCTCGCCGAGCAGGTCCTCCGGATCCGAAGCCCCCTCGAGGAAGCTGAAGCCCGACGCGCTGTGGAGTTCGACGTACATGCCCGTTCGCCCCCGCGGCGACTAGTCGTACTCCCCGGCTAGGAACCACTTCCCCGTCCTTCTCTCGCAGCAGGCCCGGTACAGGCGCCCCGCGACCTCGATGTCCCACTCCTGGTACTGCCATCCGCCCGGCGTCCACCATTCGCCCGAGACGCGCCAGGGGCCGGCGCATGCGGTCACCGCCCCCCGCGCCTCGCGCGCCTCCACGCGCAGCGGGCGATCCTCGCGCAAGGTCACCTCGGCCGGGCGGGACGGGCGAAAGCAGCGGAAGACCAGGGAGCTGCGCGAGGGAGTGGACGGCTGGGACAGGCGCGGACGGACGCCTTCCTGCTTCCGCACAACCGCGCCGACATTCTTCCTGCGCCGTGCCCTGCCTTCCCTTGCCGCTGGCCGGAACGGCTCGAGCGCGGCCGCTCCCGGACGGTGCGTGTCCGGCGCCACCGGCGCGCCGACCTTCTCCTCTCCGACCAGACAGGACACACGTGCCAGTGTCACTGCCAGGCTCTCCGCATCCGGCAGGTCCGGCTCGAACAGAGACGACTGCACCTGCCTGCGCTCGGCAGGCTCAACGGACACCCGCACGCCGGAAACCGCGTCTCCCGGGGGATGCGCCGCCAAGTCGATCCGCACCAAGGTCAGCAGCGTGCGCGAATCGCCCAGCGGGTACGGCAAGCCGATAGTCCTCTCGAAAAGCCCTCCGCCAGCCAGCCGCAACCGGGTGGTCAGGCTCCCCGCCGCCCTGTCAAGGCTCTGCAGCTTGCGGCAGAGCTGCTCGAGCATCTCGGACATCGCCGACGCAAGCGGCTCGATCTCCCCGATCTCCCAATCGAAATCACGGCTCAGGTCCAGCTCGATCTCCGGCTGGCAGGCCCGCAGCAGCGAGTCCTCCTCGCCGCGCGCCAGCCGTACCATGCGGGCTCCGCGCTCTCCGAACCGCTCGGTCATCTGGGCGGGCGGCAGAACCGCCAGCTCCCCGATCCTGCGCACGCCCCATCGCCGCAAGGTCTGCAGGTCCCTGCTGTCCAGAGGGAGCGTGTCGAGCGGCAGCGCCTGCAGGAAGCCGGCCTCCTGGCCCGGGTACACGTGGGTGACGCCTTGCTGCGTGCGCGCCGCGCACAAGGCAACGAAACGGTTCCGGGAAACGGCGACGCTGGCTCGCAGCCCGAGCCGGTCCGCACCGGCGGCCAGCTCGGACGCCGAGGCGTACGGATCCCGCAAGCCCTTGAAATTGAGCGCGAGCAGCCCCGGGGCGACATCCTCGAACAGGGGAGTCGCTCTCTCCGCCAGTTGCAGGAGCCTTGCCTGGGCTTGCCTTTCCGCGACCGGGTCGCGGTCAAGGACCTGCAGCGGCTGCCCCGCCCCCGCAGAACCGTAGCGCGCCTGCGCCGCCGCCAGCGCCATCCCCTCGCTCACGCCGCATTTCCTGGCGGCCGCGTCCGCGGCGTAGACGAACCGGTTGGGCGGCTCCCCGCAAGCGACCACCGTCGGCTGCGGGCGTTTCCGCCCCGCTTGCAGCACAGCAACCGGGAAGTCGGCCACTTGCAGGGCTGCGTACAGGTCGGGGGCACCGGCCGTCATGCCGCGCGCTCCCCGTCGGCGCGATCCGCGCCGCGCGCCTTGTCCCTCGAGATTTCCGCGGAAACGCCGATCTCACCCAGCAGGCCCTCCCACTCGGTTGTCTCGCGGCGCAGTTCCAGCACCAATTCCGACGCGTTCCCCGCCAAGTGCTTCTCGGCCAGCAAGACCAGCGCCGTCTGCGAGTCGCTCGTCGCATGCCTGAGCCGTGCCCACGTCCGCCTCTGCCAGTCACCCAGCTGCCGCATCGAAAGTCCCCCGAGATCGACTGCGACCACGCCGAATCCGCCTGACGAGACGACTAGATTCGTTGCCTGCCACGCCTCCTCCATGGGCGGGAGCTTCCGCGCGCCCCGGTCGAGTTGGGTTTCCGGCTCCGCGCCGCAGCGAACCCACAGCAGCCGCTCCAGAGCCACTCCGGCCTGCTCAGCCGAGCGCGGGTCCAGGCAGTCGGTCACGTCGACGTACGCAGCGATCCCCCCTTCCCGGGTCGATCGAGCGAGCATGGCGAGCACCAGGCCCGTACGCCCGGACGAGCATGGTCCGGTGATCTCGCTAATGGCTCCTCGGGGCAGGCCGCCACCCAGGCGGGCGTCCAGCCACTCGATGCCGATAGGCGCTGGGGAACGGCGCTGCTTTCCCTGCCTGGAGAGGGTCTGCCCGAACCCGCACTGGCGAACCAGCGCCTCGAGCGCACGGATGTTCCGCTGGGGAACGTCTTGAGTAGTCATATATTCGTTTTTTATTCTACATCACATAGCGTCTTGCTCCTCGCCTGCAAGCAGGCTTCCAGAAAATCTCTCGTATTCCAGTTGGGCCTTTAGGCGAAACCCGCCCTCAAGCGCCATCAGCCAGGAGATTCTCGAAGATGTGGGCTTGGTCGCGGCAGCCGACGGCCAGATCAAGGTCCCCGTCCTTGTCTATGTCCGCCAGGACCGCTTCGTGGGCCGGCCCGCTCGTCCTGGCGAACCAATCCGGCTTGGACGGGAGGCGCCCTCCGTCATTGAGGTACAGATACACGCTGCCCCCGTCGGCATAGTCCGCAGCGATCATGTCAAGATCGCCGTCCTGGTCGACATCGCCGAACTCGAAGCCGTGAAAAGCGGTCTCCTCAGGCCCGCTCCACAGGACCTCCGTCTCGCCGCTGTCCCGAACGGCCAGACGCACGCTCGTGCCGAGCCGGTTGCCCCACGGCCCCTTGGCGCAGAACAGTTCCGGCCGGCCATCCCCATCCAGGTCACGCCAGTAGAGACGCTGGGTCCAAGGACTCGCGTCGTCCTCGAAGATCGTTGTCCCTGCGTCGAACTCCCCATCCGCATTCCGGAACACGACGATCGCCCCTTCCCTGTATGCCGCAATGATGTCCATGTCGCCATCGCTATCGTAATCGGCGAATATCGCGCTCTCCGAGTACTCTTCCCTCCCGAGCTTGCGCGAAACGAGCGGCGAGGGCGTGCCGGTCTCGTTCTCGAACACCGCAACGCCGTTCACCGGCTCGCCCGCGGCCATGACCATGTCGAGGTCGCCGTCCTGGTCGAAGTCGCCGAAATCGATCTGGTTCGCGTTCGCGATCAGCCCGGTCTCCCAGTCAGGCATGACCGGGAACCCACCATTGCGATTGAAGTACAGCGTGCAGTGGCTCTCATGCGTGCCCGCTAGGTCGGCCCAGCCGTCACCGTTGAAGTCGATCACGTCTACGTGGTCGCAGTCCGTAGTTTCCGATGACTCCCAGAATGGCTGCGTCTCGATTTCGCCGCCATCGTTGCGGTACGCGACCCATCGGCGCGGGTCGGGCGCGCTGGTGACGAAATCGGGATCGCCGTCGCGATCGATATCGATGAACCGAGCGATGCCGTCACCACCCGAGACCTCAGTGCCGCTGCTCCAGATCGGCTGGCTTGCGAAAAGGGCCCTGCCGCTTGCCGCCTCATCTGCCTCGGAGCAGCCTGCCTGCAGACTGAGAATCGCAAGCGCAAGGCATACCAGCGGACCCAGACCTGCCCTCCATCTGGGCACTTCCAGGATCCAGCGAAGTCGGTTGGTCGTTGAACGCACAGGATGCTCCTTCACAGCTCGATGCCGATTGTACGCGCCATCGAGCACCGGAGGCTGTCAGATCGAGAGAGAGTGCCGGAACCGGGCACAACCTCAGTCGCGACGGTGACGCCTTGCCGCCCAGCCTTGCACCGGCTTCCGCAAGTTGCACACCCGCTCGTGGGTCGAGGGCACCCTACCGGAATCAACGAGCCAGGATCAGGTCGACATCCAGCTCGTCAGCCACCCCGGCCCAGCCACAGTCCGTCGTAACCACGGGAATACCCTCCGTGAGGCCTAGGGCGAGGCAAGCCCGGTCTCCAAGCGACAACCCAATAGAGCGGGTCCGAGTCCGGAGCGAGGCCGCCGTCAGCGCCGCAAGTTCGTCGAAGGCATGCACAGTGAGATTCAGCGGAACCTGCAGGTCCTCGGCCTGACGCGCCGTCAAGCCCCGGTCAGCCAGCTTCGCTGCGATCTCGGTGAGATTGACGGCCGACACGATTCCCTGCTCGAGGCATTCTTCAACCCGGTCTGCGCCCGGCTCCCGAAACAACGCTGCAAGGATCGCCGATGCATCCAAGGCGGATCTACGCATCGCCGGATTCCCGCGCTGCCTCGCGCCGGCGTTGCTGGATCAGTTCGTCGGATGCCAGCGCACTTGACGGCATGGCCATTCTGGCCAGCTGGGCCTGGGCCGCGCGAAGTGCCCTAGCCTTCGTCGTAACTCGCGATGTTCGTCCATCTTCGATACCTCTCTGACGACAGCCGGAAAGCCCAAGCACGTACTATGCCCGTTTTTCTGCTAATGGCAAATCTAACTGCCATGACCGTGATTACAGAAAGGCCATCATTCGAGCTACGCCCTTGTGAATCCGGCACGGTGATCGCCTCGAAACTCACAGAACTCATTGAGCTTTATCGATGCCAGGGCAGTGCGACGCTAGAGCCTGTCGGCTGGGCCCCGTCCCCGACCTTCGTTAGTCGCCCAAGCGTCAGGATGTCGGCCGCCGCAGGACCGGACCCGCAGACGCAGCGGCCGATTCCTGCGCCCGTTGCGGGGCAGACCTGCGCTACGAGTCCCTGAGGCCCGCACCCACGGCGGACAGTGCGCCATTTCGGCACACCTCCCATTCGAACCGCGAGTCTCCCCACCCGCAAGTGTAGGTCCGCGCTGGTGGCTGACCGGACCACCAGATCCGCCAGGCACCCCCATTCGGGGAGAGCCCAGCGTTTGTCGCGACCGCAGACAGCGGGGGAGCCACCGGCTGGGTAAGATGGAGCGAACTCAATCATGACACGGACACGTCCAAGGCCCTTCCTCCTGCTGGCGGCCTGCCTCACGGCCAGCCTGCCGCTCGCCGCGCAGCCAAACGACCTCAAGGGGGACTACGACACAAAGACCGGGCTTATCACCCCCGCGCTTGAGTCCGGAATCGATGTCCATGTCGTCACGACGGAAACGGTCCCGGGCAAGAAGTGCACGGCCCTGACCGGCCCCAAGGCGCAGTTCCCTGTGATGGTGCTGCCGACGTCCGGCACGCTCGGCGGCAGGACGTTGGCGGACGGCGCGATCCGTGGCATGAAGACCCTGCGGGAGGCGGCCGTGGAAGCAGGGGCCAACGCGATCCTAGGGCTGCGAAGCGGCCCGTTCCTCACCCGCAGCGGCAACCCGCGGATCTTACTGTACGGTACGCTGGCGAACTGCGAGTGACGCCGGGCCCCGTCCGTAGTCCCGCCGCATTCAGCCGACGGCGCGACACTGGCGGCCGCTGCACCCGTATGCCAGCGCCACGTTGGAACCGAAAGGTCCGCTGGGGGTCTACGGCAGGGCGCAGATCTCGCGAATCGGGACCCAACCCGGATACTGACAACCTGCCGAGCGGCAGACCGGAACGGCCGGGACATCCCCCCAGGCACGTCACTGCCGCAGCTCTCGGATCGCAGCGCCGCTGATATACTGCGCGAGCGAGGATCCGACGCTCGCGAGGCCTGCATGGACGAGGAGCGCATCATTGACCAGCGCCTGGCTGCCGCCTTGCCGGCCGCGGTGGAGTACCCGGACTCGGACGGATTGCCGATGGCGGAGAGCGAAATGCAGGCCGACGCCATCCGAGCAGCCTTCGAGGCACTCAAGCAGCATTACAGACCTTCCGGGAAGGTCTATATCGCCAGCGACCTGCTGCTGTACTACGTGGAAGGCGATCCCGGCCAGAGGGTGGCGCCGGACTTGATGGTGGTGTTCGGCGTGGATGGGCACAGGCGGCCGAGCTACAAGCTCTGGGAGGAAGGCAAGCCGCCCGCCTTCGTGCTGGAAGTGAGTTCGCCCTCCTCGCGCGAGGGCGACCGCACGGAGAAGACGGATCTGTACGCCGGGCTGGGAGTGTTGGAGTACTTCCTGTTCGACCCGGGCGACCCGGAGGACGAGGGTGACGGCCAGGACGGGAGCCTTACGGGCTACCGCCTGTGGGGACAGCAGTACGTGGAATGCGGCACGAGTGACGGGCCCGGTCGGGAGATCCTGAGCGAAACCCTCCGACTGTGGGTGCGGCCTGAGGGTAAGCTCGTACGGTTTCGAGGCGAAGGAACGGGCCGCGATCTGGCGACTCACCGCGAGGATGCGAGGGCCCGGGAGAGAGCCGAACAGCAACTCGAAACCGAAGCGCGTGCTCGCCAGAGAGCCGAGCAGCAACGGGACGATGAGCGGCGGTCTCGCGAGGAAGAACACCAAGCGCGGCTGCGGGCAGAGGCGGAACTTGCGGAGTTGAAGGCCCGCTTGCAGACGTCGAGCGATTCGTAGCGACGCGGCGTTCCTACTTGGATGGCTTGGAGAGGCTCATCTCTACCGGGTCCCGAGAGATCACGGAATCAACGGGCATCAAGGGCGCAGCGGGGCCGAACGATGCCAATGAGTAGGCGGCGGAATTCGGTGGGGGCGTGCACTTGGCGGCTCCCAGTCTCATTCGTCTTGCTGCATGGGCCCTTGTGGCGTCAGCAGCGGTTGAGAATCCGTGTGACAGCGTCGCTGGAATAGTCGCGTGTCGGGAAGCCCTTGTCGCCGCGTCACGACTGGCGCTCCGGCCCGCGCTGCGCCCTCCAAGCGGAGTAAGCGACAGCTACTCGCTTGCCGCGGGCATTCACATGGATCCACATGGTTGGCGCCCACCCAAGTGCCCACCGCGAGAGATCCGGACCCGTCAAGCACGCGATCCCTAGGTGTGCTGGTGCGACATACTACCCAGTGGCAGTGGGTGCCGGCCCGGGGCAGAATCACCCCTACCCCCCGATCGGAATCATGAGAAAACTTCTTCCCGCATTCGCACTCTGGATGGTCACACCCGCAGCCCAAGCCCACGAACCCTGTGAGGCCGCCCCGGGACCGAGGTTTGGAGGGATCATCGGTCGAACGGCCGAGGAGTCCACCCCGTCGCGCCTGCAACCTAAACGACCGGCGCCGGGCAGTCCGAACATCGTCTACATCGTTCTCGACGACACCGGTTTCGGAGACCTGGGCTGCTTCGGTTCGTCGGTCTCGACACCCAACATCGACTCCCTCGCCGAAGGCGGCCTGTTGTTCAACAACTTCCAGTCGAAGGCCGTCTGCTCTCCGACCAGGGCCTCCCTGCTTACGGGGCGCAACGCCCAAGCCGTGGGGATGAAGGAGCTCCCAGGCGGAGACCAAGGCTACCCCCATACGCGAGGGCGGATCCCGGCATCGGCAGCGAATATCGCCCAGATCCTGAACCACAACGGCTACAGCACATTCGCAGTCGGCAAATGGCATCTTGTGCCCCGGGAGCATATGACGCCAGCAGGGGATCGCACGCACTGGCCACTGCAGAAGGGCTTCGACCGCTTCCACGGATTCCTGTCCGGGTGGACCGACCAGTATCGTCCGGACCTCGTGGTGGACAACCACGCGGTTCCCGTGCCCGAGCAGCCGCAATACCATTTCTCGGAAGACATCGTGGATCAGGCAATCACGATGCTCGAGGGGAAGCTGGCCGCCGACCCGGGCAAGCCGTTCTTCCTTTACGTGGCGTTCGGTGCCACGCACGCACCGATCCAAGTCCCCAAGCGCTACATCGAAAAGTACGGGGGTGCATTCGACGACGGGTGGGACGCGGTCCGGGACAGGCGTTATCGCAAGCAGCTGGAACTTGGCATCGTTCCTTCCGGGGCCGTGCTTCCTCCGCGTAATCCGGGCGACCCGGCTTGGGACGAGCTTGGCGAGACAGAGCGCAAGGTCTACGCACGCTTCATGGAAGCCTACGCCGGATTCACCGAGCACACGGACGACCAAATCGGCAGGCTGATCGGCTTCCTGAAGGAGAATGGCCAGTTCGACAACACGCTGGTCGTTCTGGTCTCGGACAATGGCGGCGCTCCGGAAGCTGGCGTGAAGGGGAACTTCGCGCGCTCGTACGGTGATCGCACGACCGTCGAGGAAATGCACGAAAGGCTCGACGAACTGGGCGGGCCCGGCACGCAGCCGCTCTATCCCCGGCCTTGGGCCATGGCTTCTAGCGCGCCATTCAAGTACTACAAGCTGTGGCCGTTCAATGGCGGCGTGCGCACTCCGATGATCGTCTCCTGGCCCCTGCGCATACGCAGGACCGGATTGCGGGAGCAATTCGTGGATGTGATTGACATAACGCCGACAGTGCTCGACTACCTAGGAATCAATGCCCCGGAGTCCTTCAACGGCGTCTGCCAGATGCCGATGCACGGCAAGAGCCTGAGGGCGGTCTTCGACGACCCGGGAGCCTCCGCACCGCGCGACACGCAGTTCTTCGAGTTGTGGGGCAGCCGCGGAATCTACCACAAGGGCTGGAAGGCGGTGGCGTTCCATACGCCGGGGACCGATTTCGAGTCCGATCACTGGGAACTCTACCATGTTGAAGCGGATTTCACTGAAACGAGGGACCTGGCCACGCAGCACCCGGAAAGGCTGAAGCAATTGCAGGCCTTGTGGTGGGAGGAGGCAGGCAAGTACGGGGCCCTGCCCCAGCTGGAAGCCATACCGATGCGGCAGCGCACCTATAACCAGATCCTGGCGGACCCAGTGCCGGAACGACCCAGTGAAGGACGCCAGCAAAGGGGTAATCGACCATGAAATCCGAATCTGCTCGGCGGCCGCTGCCGGCCGTTCTCTCGCTCGCGCTGGCGTTGGCCGCTCTATCCGGCTGCGGCCAGAAGTGGAGCGAGGCGGAGTCCGGGATCATCCGGACGGTGACCAACAGAGGCGGCCGGACACTGGGGTACGCGGCTACGTCCGGCGTGAGGCTGCTCACAGTCGACAGGCTCGCCTTCAAGGACCTGAATCGCAACGGGACTCTGGATGCGTACGAGGACTGGCGCCGTCCGTCTGAGGCCCGGGCGAAGGACCTAGCTTCGAGGATGACCGTGGAGCAGATCGCGGGTCTGATGCTCTACAGCTCCCATCAATCGATCCCAGCCACCCGCGGCTTCTTCGGGACCCCCACGTACAGCGGCAAGCCGTTCGCCGAGAGCGGCGCGAACGCCTGGGATCTCTCGGACGCTCAGAAGGACTTCCTCGCCAGCGACGGCGTCAGGCACGTCCTGGTCACTTCGGTGGAGAGCCCGGAGGTGGCGGCGCGATGGAACAACAACGTGCAGGCGCTCGTCGAAGGCATCGGGTTCGGCATCCCGGCCAATAACAGTTCGGACCCGCGGCATCAGACGCGGGCCGACGCCGAATTCAATGCCGGCGCGGGGGGAGCGATCTCCATGTGGCCGGACACGATTGGCCTGGCAGCGACTTTCTCCCCCGACCTCGTGCGAGAGTTCGGGGAGATCGCGTCGCAAGAGTACCGCGCGCTCGGTATCGCGACGGCCCTTTCCCCGCAGATTGACCTAGCGACCGAGCCCCGTTGGTTCCGTTTCAGCGGCACGTTCGGGGAGGATCCGGATCTTGCAACGGACATGGCTCGCGAATACGTCGAGGGCTTCCAATCGTCGGGCACGAACTCGACGATCGAGGGCGGCTGGGGCTACGAGAGCGTCAATGCCATGGCCAAGCACTGGCCGGGCGGGGGCCCCGGGGAAGCTGGCCGCGACGCCCATTTCGGCTTCGGCAAGTTCGCGGTGTACCCGGGCGGAAATTTCGATCTCCAGCTGCTGCCCTTCATCAAGGGAGCCTTCAACCTGACCGGCGGAACGGGCGCGGCATCGGCGGTCATGCCGTACTACACGATTTCTCACGGCCAGGACAAGAATCACGGGGAGAGCGTGGGCAACGCCTTCAGCAAGTACGTGATTTCCGACTTACTGCGAGGGACATACGGCTACGACGGCGTCGTCTGTACCGACTGGGGGGTCACCCGGGACTATACCGCTGTCGATCGCTTCGGCTCATCGCCTTGGGGCGTGGAAGGACTCACGGAGGCGGAAAGGCACTACAAGGCCTTGCTGGCAGGCGTGGACCAGTTCGGCGGCAACAATGACGCCGGCCCCATTATCGAGGCGTACGAGATGGGAGTGCAGGAGCACGGCGAGCAGTTCATGCGGGCCCGCTTCGAGGCCTCGGCTGTCCGCCTACTCAGAAACATCTTCCGTACCGGCCTCTTCGACAACCCGTATCTTGACGTCGAGGACACTGTCGCCACCGTGGGAAAGCCCGAATTCATGGCCGCGGGCTTCGAGGCGCAACTCAAGTCGGTGGTGCTGTTGAAGAATCAGGGCAATGCCCTTCCTGTGCAGCCAAACACCAAGGTCTACGTTCCCCAGCGGTATGTCCCGGAGAGCCGCAGCTTCTTCGGAACGGTAACCCCAGCAAGGAACGAAGACGCAATCAATCTGGAGATCGCGACGAAGTACTTCACGCCGACCGACAATGCGGACGAGGCGGACGCCGGTCTCGTGGTTATCACGAGCCCGGAGTCCGGCCGTGGGTACGAAGCGTCGGACGCAACGGGGGGCGGCAACGGCTACCTGCCGATTTCCCTGCAGTACGGTCCCTACACGGCCACCCACGGGCGTGCGACAAGCATCGCCGGGGGCGATCCTCTCGAACCCTTCACGAACCGCTCGTACCGGGGCAAGAGCGTGACCGCATCCAACGTGACGGACCTACGGGCAGTCCTCGATGTTCGGAAGAGGCTCGGCGACAAACCTGTAATCGTCGTCTTGAAGATGTCGAATCCGACGGTCGTGGCGGAATTCGAGCCGAGCGCCGACGCGATCCTTGTGAGCTTCGGCGTTCAGGACCAGGCGGTGCTCGACATCTTGAGCGGCAGTGTCGAGCCATCAGGGCTGCTGCCGTTGCAGATGCCCGCAGACATGCAAACCGTTGAAGAGCAGGCGGAAGACACCCCTCACGACATGAGACCCCACGTGGACGCTGCGGGCAATGCCTATGACTTCGGGTTCGGACTCAACTGGAGCGGTGCGATTCGCGACAAACGAACCCGAACCTATGCGAAGCGAGCAGGTGGAACGACGACCACCGAGTGAATCCGGCGGGGGCACCCATCAGGTCAGTCGGCGCCACCCAAGGCCTACCAGCCGACCATCTCGGCAAGAGCCAGAGTACGAGAGACGATTGTGAACTCTTCAGGTACCGCACTGCGGTGGTTTCCGCTTGGCGCCGCAGTCCAGCTTTGCCTGATGCCGGCGCACAACCGATCACCTCGGACGCAACGAGCAGTTTGGCCAGACAAGAATCCCGCCCGGCGGAGTCGAACATCGAGAGGGTGGTTGCTGCCAATCCGGGATACAGGGCGAGTGGCAATGCCTACTCCACCTCGCCCTCATCGGTCACTTCGCACTGAGACTCGATGAATCGCCGCCGGGCAGCGCCCGGTCGCCACTGCGGCCGACTGACTGCAGGCCAACTCGTACACACACTCCGAGAGCAACTCTCGAGAGCCCGGGGCCAAGTTGACAGGGCATTTGCCATTCGACACACTTCAAGGTCGTGCAACGCCGTTCATTCCTACGCCATGGCGGACTGGCAGCCGCAGCGGCGGCCGCCCCCTTTCAGGCTCCCGCGCAGATCGGGAACCAGCCCTCCATGAAGATCACCGAGATCAAGACCTTCCTAGTGGGGAGTACCCGGGGAGAGCAAGGAGGCACGGGCAACATCAGCGGTCGGAACTGGGTCTACGTCAAGATCCTAACGGACCAAGGGATTCACGGGATCGGCGAGGCCTATTCGTGCGGTCCCGACGAGGCAACGGTGAAGGTCATCGAGGACTACGCTCGATGGCTTGTCGGCCAGGATCCGCGCAACATCCAATACCTCTGGGACTACATGTACAACACGACGCGGTTTCCCGGCGGATCCGTCGTCAACTCGGCGATCAGCGGCATCGAACACGCGCTCTGGGATATTGCAGGCAAGGCCGCCGGCTTGCCGGTCTGGGCCCTGCTGGGCGGACGCGTCCGCAACAAGGTCAGGCTCTACCAGTCCATCGGCGGCTCCAGCCCACAGGAAGCGGCCGAGAACGCCGTCGAGCTTCGCGAGCGATTCGGCTACAACGCCTGCAAGATGTCTCCGCACAACCCCGGCGACAACCAGATGCCGTACAACGAAGTCACCCGCACCGCCGGCGAGCGCGTCGGAGCGGTCCGAGAAGCGGTGGGCCCCGATCACGACATCGCAGTCGACATCCACGCGCGCTACTTCGAGGTCCAGCGGGCAATTCGGGTAGCCCGGGAGATCGAGCCGCATTATCCGTTCTGGCTCGAGGAGCCCATTCGTCCCGAGAACCCCGATGCAATGAAGAAGCTGGCGGACCACGTGAACATCCCGCTCGCGTCCGGAGAATGCAACTACACCAAGTTCGAGTTCCGCGACTTGATCAACATCCAGGCACTCGATGTCGTCCAACCGGACGTTTGCGTGTGTGGCGGGATCATGGAGATGAAGAAGATCGCGGCGATGGCAGAGGCGCAGTACATGATGGTCGCTCCCCACAACCCGATGAGCCCGCTAGCCACGATGGTGAACATCCACTTCGCCGCTTCCACCCCCAACTTCCTGATCCTTGAGTACAGGGCTCCGGTCGACGAGGCGCGTCGCGACGTGCTCGACGAACCGCCGATGGTGAAGGACGGCTACGCCGAGATTCCGAACAAGCCTGGATGGGGGGTCGAACTGAACGAAGAGGCGTTCCAGTACTATCCGCCCAGACCGTGGAAGCGAACGACCGGCTTCCGCGAGGATGGCTCCGTCGCCTTCATTTAGCGCCAAAGACCTTCTCGCCAGGCAATGCGGCGGACCACTGGCGACCACTCCGTCGATCAGGCAGGTGCCCTCGGGGCGGGACTTGGCTTGGCGTTGCGACGACCGGACAGACGAGACGGTGTGCAATCAGTTCGGACTGTTCGCACACCGCCGGAAAATGGTGCGGAGAGGGGGACTCGAACCCCCAAGGGATTGCTCCCACTAGCACCTCAAGCTAGCGCGTCTGCCAGTTCCGCCACCTCCGCAAGGACGATTCCGATCGGTTCACGAGGATCGCGAACGACTGCTGATTCCAAAGGGTTTACTGATCTTCCTGCTCGCTATCGGACTGCTCGGACTGAACTGGGGTCACTTCCGTAGCGGGAACTTCCGCAGGAGCCACTTCGGACTCCTCGGCCTCCGTAGCTATACCGGTGGTTTCGATCACGGACTGGCCGGTGACGTTTCGTCCCTGCCAGATTCCCAGCGTGATCGAAGTAAGCATGAACAGCACGGCTGCCGTCGTCGTCGCCTTCGACAGGACCGTCGCCGCGCCCCGTGGCCCGAACGCAGTCTGGGATCCCATCCCTCCGAATGCGCCAGCGAGGTCAGCAGCCTTCCCGCTCTGCAGGAGCACGACAATGATGAGGAAGAAGCTCACCACCACGTGCAGGATTGTCAGCAGAATCACCATCTCTTTACTCCATTATGCCCCTAGCGTCGGGCGTTAGGCGCGAATGAGCGCGACGAAGGACTCCGGATCCAGGCTCGCCCCACCGACCAGGCCTCCGTCAATGCCGTCACGCTCGAGCAGGCCCGCGAAATTGCCGGGCTTGACGCTACCGCCATACAGGATACGCACGGCTTGCGCGACTGCGTCTCCGAACCTCCCCGCAGCGAGGGACCGAATCGTCGCATGGGCCTCCTCAGCAATGGCCGGGGTCGCGGTGCGCCCCGTTCCGATCGCCCATACCGGCTCGTAGGCAAGGATCAGCCGGCCGAACTGCTCAGGCTCCAGCGCAGCGATGCCACCCGCAAACTGCTCTTGCAAGACCGCCTCCGTGTTGCCGGCCTCTCGCTGCTCGAGCGTCTCGCCAACGCACACGATCGGAGTCAGCCCGGCATCGAGAGCGGCAAGGATCTTCAAGTGGACGGATCCATCGGTCTCCCCGAAGTACTGGCGACGCTCACTATGGCCGATGATCACATGAGTGCATCCGATGGCCGTAAGCATGTCCGCGGAGACCTCTCCGGTGTAAGCGCCATTGGGTTCCCAATGTAGGTTCTGCGCGCTGACGCGGATGCAGGTCCCTCGGGCCGCTTCCACGGCGCCACTCAGAGCCGGGAACGGCGGCGCAATGATCACCTCGCGGTCAGCCCCTCCCTCGACATGCGGCTTGACAGCCTCCACGAAGCGTACGGCTTCGGCGGCAGTCTTGTGCATCTTCCAGTTCCCAGCTACGACAGGTGTACGCACAAATCCTCCTGCTGCTAGTCGATCCGAAGGTACCCGCAGCCCCCAACCGCTCTTACGGGCCGAAACCCTAGGATAGTACAGTTCGGACGCACTTCAGACGAGTTGACCCGTTCGCGTACCGGCCCGCCCTGCTCGAGGCCGTCAGGATTTGGGCGGACTTCCGAATCGGGGTCTCCGCACTGCTGCAGCTGGTACTTTCGCCTCCGGTTGCATAGCTCTCGCCCCCCTGTGAAGGTCCGCGGTTCTCACTTCACGATCGCGGGCGGCGACGATTCCTAGTCCCGAGGGAGCCGGGTGTACTCTGACGCGCATGCCTGGACCGGATCTGCTGCAGCTCTTGTTGGAACAGAGGATCGTCGGGTTGGAGACGAATCGCATGGCCATACGCCTCTTCCACACTGCGAAGGGGCTCGCGCAGCCAATTCAGCGTCCTTGCGAGCTCGCGCCAAGCCCACGCATGGCGAATCGGTGACGTGTCTAGCTGAAGCACGCGTTCAAGAAGCTGTCGCGCCTCGTTGAGCAACCGCCGGTTTACTGAAGCCGCTCCGTCGCGATGCGCCTTGCCGGCTGAATCGAGTTTCGTCTGGGCATACTCGAGCAGCGCTCTGGGATCGCCCTGCAGGACGTCACCCGCACGCTCGAAGTATTTGTGTGCCCGGTTGGTGTCCCCCAGTCGGCGCGCCAGTATCGCTGAGTCAATCGCGTCTTGGCCAGATGCCAGCAGAGAATGCCTCTCAAGCAGACTCCTCGCCCTCGCCCCGGCTCCGTTCTCGAGGAGAACCTCTGCGAGCACATTGGCTACATGCGGAGATGCGGAGGCCTGTCCGTGCTTGCTGAACTCCTCGAAGACCCCTTCCGACTTCTCTGGCTCGCCCTTCTCCGCGTACCTTTGGATGAGTTCCGTGGCAAGGATTCCCGAGCCCATGTTCGCCAGCCACGCCGCCTCGACGCGCTTGGAGGCGCCCACGTCATCTCCCAATGCCCGGAGATGCGCGGCATCGCGCAACGCCGCTATTGCACTGTATTCCGGGTGCGCCGGCAGAGTCGCTCGAAAGTACGACCTATTCATGTCGAAATCAAAGATAGGAACTGGCGAACCATTGTCTTGCAAGGCTTGAAACACCTTTCGGATCCCGGTGAGGCGTCCCTCGGCAAGCTTGAGCTCCTTAAGGAACTCGCCAATCCTCTTGTTGCGGGCCGGCACTGGAGGAATGCTGGCACCCGCTGACAGGTGCTCTGGCTCGACCCCGGGCACGGGGCCCGGGTAGCTGATGATCTCCATTCGGTCGGGATACAGGTATACCTTCGTCGGCTCCGGCGTATCCTCCTGGTAGCTGCGATGGTAGACGGCGTTCACGAGGCTCTCTCGGACTGCCGGCAGTGGGTAGCTGACCCAACCTCGAACTTGAGGGCGATCGCTTGCCTTGGTCAGGTGCGTAGCCAGCATTCCCTGCAGGTACCGCAGGCAGTCGCGGACTTGGTCTGCCAAAGGCCCAGTGAAGACCCGCTCCTCCTGCACGTCGCCACTCGGGCCGTTTGCAAACTGAACAACCTCGATCCGCGCCCCCCGGTACCATGTCGCGGGATCGTCGGCGAAGAATAGCAATCCGACGTTCCGGGGCACTTCGTGATCGTTCACACGTCGTGTGATCTGCATGCGCCGACAGACATCCGCCAGGCTAGGTAAATCCGAGAGTCCGCTTCGGACGTCACGGAGGTACTCCCGCACTTTCGAGTCCCGCAAGTCGGTCATGGACGCATCGAAGGCTCTCCGGTCGTCCCACGGCACCTTTGCCGCCTGCTCCATCAAGGGCCCGAGCATTCCCCGTTTCTCGGCGTCAACAGTCTCGGCTCCGAGCCGAATCCAATACTTACGTTGGCCACCGTCTCCGACGGGGGCGCGGTGAGGTCGCACGTCGCTCGCGGGAGCCCAGACTACGAGCAGATGACGACCATCGACGACCTCCGGCGACATGACTGGCGAGTAGACCGGATCCAATCGGTTACATTGCCCTCGAATCCACTGCTGGATCTTCTCGAGTTGCATTGGATCGACACCACGCGGAGGCAGGATCGCGTGGCCATCCGCCTCATCCACGCCAATGACGATGTAACCGCCGTTGAGGTTGTGATAGTCGTTAGCGAATGCGCAGATTGTAAGAATTACCTTCGGACCGACAGTCTTCGGATCCCAACTCTTCTTGAACTCGATCCGCTGCGATTCGACACTACTGCCTTCCAACAGGCTCTCGATGTTGATCGGAAGGATTTGACTCATGGGTGGTACGGCTTGAGGCTCTCCTACGAGTCGCGGCCAGCCATCCCGCTCAAACCGGATCGCGGGACGGCCAGAGAACCCAGCATTGCCTTGCCATGCAAGGCCCTGTGCAGCCTCAGAATCATGTCCCTCCCCTCCACGATAATACGCGCGGATGGCGCGCAAGACACATCACGTCTCGCTATCGGCCCAGCTCGGAAGCCCCGACCGGGCGAGCCGCCGTGTCCTAACTCGGTTCGAATCTCGCCGCCGTCGAACAGGACCGGGCCCTGTCCGGGCACTCACCGAATGCTGTTCCTTGCCTGCCGCCATCGGGATCTTCCAGCAGCGGCGCGGATCGATGTCACGAACATGGCCACCAGAGAGTGGCGGGGCAGCTATGTCAGCTTTCGCGCACGCCTTGCGGCAGCTGGGCTCGATTCGGTATCGAATCCGCTTCGATCCACCCGTAACCCACTTGCGATCAATGACATTGACCGACGCAAGCAGGCAACGGACAATCGCGTGCTTCAGGCGAGGATGCCCTTCACGATTTCACCGTGCACATCCGTTAGCCGGAAGTCACGCCCAGCATACCGGTAGGTCAATCGCTTGTGGTCAAGACCGAGCAAATGCAGAAGGGTCGCGTGCAGGTCGTGGAAGTGCACCCTGTTTTCGACCGAGTAGTAACCGTAGTCGTCGGTCGCCCCGTACCGGATTCCCGGCTTGACGCCCCCTCCAGCTAGCCAGTAGGTGAAGGCCTCCGGATTATGGTCGCGCCCGTCCGAGCCCTGCGCGGTCGACGTACGACCGAATTCCCCGCCCCACATCACCAAGGTGTCCTCAAGCAGCCCGCGCGCCTTCAGGTCCGTCAGCAGTGCCGCGATCGGGCGGTCGACCTCGCGGGCGTTCTGGGAGTGGTCCCTGTAGAGGTTGTTGTGCTGGTCCCACTTGTAGGTGTGGCTGCATTGAACGAAGCGCACACCGGCTTCGGAGAACCGCCGCGCCATGAGGCACTGCCGTCCGAAGTCCTCCGTCACCGGATTGTCGATCCCGTACATGCGCAGCGTAGCCTTCGACTCGCCCGCAAGATCCTGCAGCTGAGGGGCTTCGGCTTGCATGCGGAACGCCAGCTCGAACGACTCGATGCGACCCTCGAGATGGCGGTCAGGCCCTGTCCGCTCGATCTGGTCCCGGTTCATCCCCTGCAGGAAGTCGATTTCCATGCGCTGGATGTCGCGAGGCGTCTCGTCGTTCGCAATGAACGGAATCCTGGCATCCCTCGCGGGAATGCCCACCGAGCCGACAGCCGTGCCTCCATAAGGGGCCGGAAGGAACGCAGACGAGTAGTTGTTCGCGCCGCCATGGCTCTGGGTCGGGCCGATCGTGAGAAAGCCCGGCATGTTGGAGTTCTCCGTGCCTAGGCCGTAAGTGATCCACGAACCCATGCTCGGCCGTACGAAAGTGTCGCTGCCGGTATGCAGCTCGAGCAGTGCGCCGCCATGCCGCGAATTCGAGCCGTGCATGGAATTGATGAAGCAGATATCGTCGACGTGCTTGGCGACCTCGGGGAACAGCTCGCTCACCCACATCCCGCTCTCGCCGTGCTGCCGGAACGCCCACGGCGACTTGAGCAGGTTGAAGGTCTCGCTGGACACCACGTTGGGCCGCTCAAACGGCAGCGGCTTGCCGTGGTCCCGTTGCAGAAGCGGCTTGTAGTCGAAGGTGTCCATCTGGGACGGGCCGCCGTGCATGAACAAGAAAATCACCCGCTTCGCACGCGCCGGGAAATGCGGATCGCGAGGAGCAAGCGGATCGGACGCATCCCGTTCGAGGGCGGCCGCAGCGCGGGCCTCGTCGCCCAGCAAGGCGGCGAGGGCCAACCCTCCGAAACCGGTCGCGGTGTCGCGCAGCAGCTGCCGGCGGCTCCGGGGATTCGTGAGCGGGTTCCAGTGCCGGTTCATGGGAAACATCAATTAAGGTACAGGAACTCGTTCGAGCCGATGACCGCCTTGCATAGGCTCTGCCATGCCCGTGCACGTCGCTCCGCAGGGTCGCTGACCCTCTCCTCCAGAACCCTCTCGACGTTCGCCACGAATGTGAGCGCATGGTCGATCTCGTCGGGACGAGGCGGGCGAGCGAGCACCCGCTCATAGGTGTCCCGCACCCTGCCTGCGTCATCGAGGTCCTCTCGGCTGAGCAGACGGTCCGCCATGCTGCGGCTGTGCCGCAGCACGAGCGATCCGTTCATCATGAACAGCGCCTGCGGTGCCACCACGGCCTCGCCGCGATCGCCATTCGGGACCGAAGGGTCCGCAAACTCGAAGGCACCGAACACGTCATAAAGCGAGCTGCGCACAACAGGCAGGTAGACTGCTCGCCGGTTCCGGTCATAGTCCAGCTTGCTCTTCGCCCTGGTGGACGCGACACGCTCGCGCGGGCGCACATCGAGAATCGTCCCGCCAACTGCCAGGTCCAGGTCGTCGGCCATGTGGACGATCGCGTCGCGCATGGGCTCGGCCTCCAGCCGACGGCGGCTGGCCCTCCAGTGCAATCGGTTGTCGGGGTCGATTTCGGCCGCCCTGGCATCGAACGCCGAACTCATGCGATAGGTGCTCGACAGCACGATCAGGCGGTGCATCCGCTTGACCGACCATTCGTTGCGAATGAACTCGAGGGCCAGCCAGTCGAGCAGCGCCTGATTCGAGGGCTCCTCGCCGAGCCGGCCGAAGTTGTCCGGCGTCGAGACGATTCCATTCCCGAAATGCCAGCGCCAGAGGCGGTTGGCCATCACTCGAGCGGTGAGGGGGTGATCCGGAGCCACCAGCCATTCAGCCAGCTGCAACCTTCCGCTCGAACCCTCCGGTATCCGTGGCTCGGATGCGACGGGGATGGCCGACAGGAAGCCGCGGGGGACGGATTCGCCGAGAGTCCAGTGACTGCCCCGGACGTGGATCGGGATGTCACCGATCTCCGCCCCCTCGCGCACGCCCATCGCCCTGGGAAACTCGGGAGTCCTGTCCTGGAGGTCCTTTCGCTCCCGGTCCAGGCCTGCGAGCGCTGCCTGGACATCGTCCGGGTAATGCTCGCGGAAACTCCGCGGCGGCCGGAAAGGACCGAACTTCTCGTACAGGAACGACCGGAACTCCTCGAGCCCCGGATCCGGCAGGATCGGATCGTCCGATCCGTCCTTGTACCGCTCGTTCGTGTAATTGATCGAGGCCGCTTCGGGATGCAGCTTCCGCCACCACTCCGCAGCCTCGTCGAAGAGCGCCTGGTAGCGGCCTGCGAGTTCTTCCCTGGACCTGTACTCCCTGCCTCGGAAGTGTGCCGCAGCCGGGGATGTCCAGTCATGGAACGAGTCCCCGCTGGCATACGCGTGCCAACCATGCAGGATGGAGGCCGTAGCCCCCTTGTCACGCGCGAGCCGCTGCACCCACTGTGCGAGGAAGACCGGGTTCAGCTCGTAATTGCGTGCAGCCTGGGCCTCGGTCGTCGGCCTGCCGGACGAATGGGGCAGGCGGGCGGGAGCGATCGCCAAGGCCTTGAAATACGGGAACCGGGACTTGTGCTCGAGTCGAACCGTGTTCTTGCCGGACCGGAAAGGGAAGACTCCGGAGACGGACCAGCCTTGCTCATCCGGAGAGGCAACGCGATTATTCACTGCCGGCAAGCCGCGCTTCATCAGCAGGCCGTTCACCCAGATGTCGGCGGTTCCGCTACCGGTAGCGAGGTCGAGGAAATCCAGCTGGTAGTCGCCCGCCTGCTCCAGTTCAAGGTCGTATTCCGCGTAGAACGGGGCCTTGGCCCTTTTTTGGCTGTTCTTCTTGCCGCGTTCCAGCTTCCTAGCAGCGCTCCCTCGGTCGAATTCGCCCGCGGGTCGCACCACCGCTCCAGCCGCGGACAGCAGTTCGACTCCATTGGATGCGAGCGGCTCAATCTCAACTTCCTTTGAGCGAAGGACCTCGTGAGCTGCCAGGAGGTAGTCGCCAGCGCGCTTCCATCCGGCGAGCACCAGGCGCTCGTTCTGCTCGGCCTCGATCCTGGAGATTTCGTCGCTCTTCTCCTCGATGAGAGCGAGATGCGCGGCAAGCTGCTCGCGGCCGGCCCTGGGAGCGAGCACGTATTCGTGCCACTCCGCGACCACCTTGAAGTTCTCCATGGTCTTCGAGCTCTTGAATATCCCGGCGAGAGCGTAGTAGTCCGCGGCCGGAATCGGGTCGAACTTGTGATCGTGGCAGCGTGCGCAGCCGACCGTGAGCCCCATGAACGCCCTTGCCAGCGTGTCAACCTGCTCGTCGACGATGTCCATCTGCATCTTGACCGGATCGTCTTCGGCGAGCATCTTCGGCCCCAGCGTCAGGAAGCCAGTTGCCGTCCAGCGCTCGAACTGGGTCTCGAGATCGGTGGTTGGAGGGAGCAAGTCACCTGCAATCTGCTCGGTGACGAATCGATCGTAGGGCTTGTCCTTGTTGAACGCGTCGATCACGTAGTCGCGATAGCGAAATGCGTTCTTGTAAACGAGGTTCTCGTCGACGCCGTTCGAATCGGAGTAGCGGGCGACGTCGAGCCAGTGCCGTCCCCATCGCTCGCCGTACCGGGGCGAGGCGAGGAGACGATCGACGACCCGGGAAAACGCGGCTGGCGACTGGTCCTGCACGAACGCCGCGACTTCCTCCGGCTTCGGAGGCAGGCCGATCAAGTCGAAGTAGGCGCGCCGGATCAATGTGCGTCTGTCAGCCGGACCGGCCGGCTGGAGCCCCTTGTCTTCGAGTCCAGCAAGGACGAACCTGTCGACAGGCGTACGGACCCAGCCGGCGTCACTCACCTCGGGCAAGTCAGGGGTCTCGAGGGCCGAGATGGCCCAATGGCTGTGCCCTTCGACCGCACCTTCCGGCGCCGGGAACCCCCAAGGGGCACCGATCTCCACCCAGTGCTCCAGTATCGCCAGATCGGATTCCGACAGCGCACCCGTAGGAGGCATCGCCAGCGCTTCGTCGCTGCGGCGAACCGCCCGGATCAACAAGCTGTCCGCTGAGTCTCCCGGGACCACGGCTGGTCCGCGGCTACCGCCCGCTAGCAGTCCCTCGCGCGAGTCGAGGCGCAGGCCCCCCATGGCAACATTGCCAGCTTCCGAGTGGCAGGCGAAGCAGTTCGCAGCCATCAGCGGGCGGACCTGGCTCTCGAAGAACTCCGCCCCGGCCTCGGCGGCGATCGATTGGGCAGTCAGGCAAGCGAGCAGTGAGAGCAGCCTGAGGGGCCGAGCTTCGGGACGACACGTCACCTGCGTCAACTCTACCGAATCAGGCGCCACGAAGGCATCGCCATCGCACGATCGGACGGAATTAAAATTGGGCCCTATCGAACGCTGCTCCAGCAGTGGGCATCCCCATCAGTGCAGAATCACGGTTCTGCGCCCTGATCAAGGCGGGCTTGGCAATTCCTCCCAAGACCTTGGTCAAGACGTGTGGACACTGCGGGCGCCTGCCCCTCCTCAAGAGCGCGAGCCGCGCGGTCGAATCATCACCCAGCGCAACCTGCGGGATCACCTGCCACGCAGCGAGATGGCGTCTTCAGCCGGAAAGTTGTCAGGAACCGGATAACTGACGGCACCGGTCGCGAGCCACTCAGCTGCTCGGATCAGGCTTGTCTGGAAGCCCACGCAAAGGACACGGTCGGGAATCCCGACATCAGTCGCCCAGATGTGGCCGAACGAAGAGCTGTAGACCCGGCCCTGCCCGTACGAAACGACCCATTCAAGCGGCCAGTAGCTGTCAGTCTCCACGTGGCGGCCGTACGTGAGCACTGTCAACGCCTCGGCCGGACCGCGGGCGAAAGTGTAGACCTCGATATCGGGGGTCAGCCAGCGCTGTGGGATTCCATGCGTGATCGGGTGGTCGTTGAGGCGAATCACGACAGTGTCCTGACGCGGTCCGTGACTCGTGCGCTCGCCCTCTCCGGGCGGGATGCGACGGATGGTTCCGTCGGCATCCAGCCGCAGGGCCACGCCTCGATCCTTGGCGCGCCAGCCGAGACCGATCATCCGGTTGAACTCGGGCCAGTGCGGAAAGGCGTTGTTTGCGGAATGGAACGCCAGCATTCCGCCGCCGCCGCGCACGTATGCCTCCAATTCGCGCTCGACGGCCTGCGGCCAGCGAAGGTCGGTCTGCCGAATGTTGTTCCAGTTCAGAATCACGACGTCGTAGTCGGCGAATCTCGGCCGCCACTGTCCCCAGTCTTCGGCACTTGGCTCGCTGGGCGTAGAGGTGACATCGACACTGAAGATGCCGGTCTCCTCCAGGGTGGATGCGATGAAGGCTGTCGTCTTGCGCCAGTCGTGATTGCTGAACCCATCGACGATGAGTGCATTGACCCGGGGTGGAATCGTAGCTTCCTGGGGCATGGCTGGCTTCGCGGCCATGGCTAGGCCAGCCACTGCTAGGATCAGCACCCGCCAGAGTGGCAGACGAGCCTTGCCGGCACTGGCGAAGCGGCTAGCCAAGACCCGTCGATTGTAGCGCCGACCAGACCGGGCGGCCAGACGCGCTGGCACAGCGGAAGGTTCGGATTGACGGGAGCCGTGCGCCGCGGTACCAGCCGGCACCGTCGGCTTCACGGGATGCACCAGGTCCTGCTAGAACCGGCGTTGCGTGATTCCCTGCCCACAGGTCGACGCAACCCTGTGCACCCGGCAGCGCCCATTGATCCGTCATGCTAGTGAGACACGGGAAAGCCTTCGTGCCAGCCAAGGATTCCAGGACTGCCTCAACTGTTCGCTACGAGCCGGGCGAGCATCCGCCGCTGCCAACCACAGTGGGGCTCGGCCTGCAATTCGGACTTCTTGCCATCACTGGCATCGTCCTGACTCCGGCAATCGTGGTGCGGGCCGCCGGCGGTTCGGAGGCCTACCTGTCCTGGGCGGTATTCACCGCCGTGATTATCAGTGGCGCGACGACAATCGTGCAGGCAGCCCGCGTCGGCCGGTTCGGCTCCGGACACATCCTGCTGATGGGGACATCCGGAGCATTCATTTCCGTGTCCGCCGCAGCGCTTGTAGCTGGCGGCCCGAGCCTGCTAGCAACGCTGATCGTCGTCTCCGCCTCGATCCAGTTCGCACTCGCTGCGCACCTCTCGGCTTTCCGACGAATCCTGACGCCCATCGTTGGCGGAACGGTGCTCATGCTGATTCCAGTGACGATCATGTCCTTCCTGCCAGGCTTGATCGGGGACGTTCCGGAGGGCACCCATCCTGCCGCTGGCGGCCTGACGATGCTGGCGACGCTCGGCACACTCGTTGTCGTTGCGCTGCTGGCTACTGGCGCGTTGAGGCTCTGGGCCCCTGTCATCGGCGTGATCAGCGGCTCCCTGGTCGGTGCGTTCTTCGGTCTCTATGACGTCAGCCGCGTGGCGGAAGCACCTTGGATCGGCGGTCCGCAAGGCGCCTGGCCGGGGATGGATCTCAGCTTCGGGCCTGCGTTCTGGACACATCTTCCCGCATTCATCTTCGTGACGGTCGTCGGTGCCATCGAGACGATCGGTGACTCGATCGCGATCCAGCGCGTGTCCTGGCGCAGGCAGCGGGCGATCGACTTCCGCTCCGTGCAGGGTGCTGTGAACGCAGACGGGCTCGGCAATCTCCTCTCGGGCCTTGCGGGAACAGTGCCGAATACCACGTACTCCTCCACTGTGTCCCTGACCGAACTCACTGGCGTCGCCGCGCGGCACGTCGGCGTGGCTGTCGGTTTCGTATTCATCGGGCTCGCATTCTTCCCCAAGCTGCTCGCTCTGGTTCTCGCGATGCCCGGGCCGGTAGCCGCGGGCTTTGTGCTGGTGACACTGGCAATGCTGTTCGTGCTTGGAATGAGGATCGTCATCCATGACCAGCTCGACTACCGCAAGGGGCTGGTGGTGGGGATCTCGTTCTGGCTTGGCGCCGGAGTCGAGAGCAGGCTGGTCTTCCCGGAGTTCCTCTCCGAGTTTGCGGGCGGACTCTTGCAGGACGGCATGATGGCCGGTGGCCTGGTTGCGATGTGCCTGTCCCTGTTCCTGGAACTCGGCAAGTCCCGGAGCCGCCGGATCGAAGTAGCTGCCGATGTGTCGGCCTTGCCCAAGGTCGTCGCGTTTCTCAACGAGAGCGGCCACCGATTCGGATGGTCGGCACCCACGATGGACAAGATCCACGCAGCCGCAGAAGAGACACTGCTAACGATCCTGCAGATCGGAGAGGAAGGGGGATTGCAGAATCGCAGGCTGCTGCTGAGCGTGCAGAGGCAGGACCGTCAGGCCGTCATGGAATTCGTGACTGGGTCCGGCGAGGGGAACCTCCAGGACCAGCTCGCCGTGCTGGACGATCCCGCCACGCCGGCCACCATGGAGCAGCAGATGTCCCTGCGGCTGTTGCGACACTTCTCATCCTCAGTGCACCACCAGCAGTATCACGAGGCCGATGTCGTGACCGTGAAGGTGGAGGTTGACTAGGCCCCGCAATGCCACCGGCCGGTCGCTGGCGGGGCATGAATTCACGCCTGCGCCGGATCCTGGCATCCGCTAGAGTGGGCCGGTAAGCGCTAGCAATGCGACGAATCCGGTACTCCTGCGCCATCAGCCTGGACGGGTATATTGCCGGGCCCGGTGGCGAGTTCGACTGGATCACCGCGGACCCTGACATCGACTTCGACGAGATCTACGAGCAGTTCGACACGTACTTGATGGGCCGGCAGACATTCGAAGTCATGGGAGGGAAGGACGAGTCCCGCCCGGGGTCGAGAACGTTCGTTTTCTCGCGCACGCTGCAGCAAGCTGACTACAGGAACGTCACGATCGTGGGACAGGACTGGCAGCAGGTCGTGCAATCCCTTCGGGAGCAGCCCGGCAAGGACATCTGGCTGTTCGGGGGAGGCTCGCTCTTCCGCAGCCTGGCGGCAGAGGGATACGTCGACTCGGTGGAAGTGGCGATCATCCCGACGATCCTCGGCGGCGGTATTCCGCTGATCGCCGAACCGGCCGGACACGTGCAGCTCAAGCTCACTGGCCAGCGGACTTACGACAAGACCGGCACCGTCTGCTTGGACTACGAAGTGAAGTAGCCAAGCGCGGTCCCGGGCCCCCGCATCCCTCGCCAAAGATTTCCGGCACAACGGGACGGCTCAGATCGACTTCGCGACCGTCCCTTCGCACTGGTCCTGCAATGTCGCTTCGGGCATGAGGAGTTCCTGCATCAGGGGCCGGCCGGACAGGCCCTAGCTGGTATGCTCCGATGAACGGTCGCCCGGGACAACTGGCGGCGAAGGCCGTTGGAAACTCGCTCATGCCCCGCATCGCTGCATTCCTCTGGCTCCTGGCAGGGGTCCTCCCGCTGGCCGTGGCAGACGACAAGCCGAACATTCTCGTCGTTCTCCTCGATGACCTCGGCTACTCCGACCTTGGCTGCTACGGCGGCGAGATCGACACCCCGAACATCGACGCCCTCGCGGCTGGTGGTGTCCGCTTCGAGTCGTTCTACAACTCGGCCCGCTGCTGTCCCAGCCGCGCGTCGCTGATGACCGGCCTTTACCCTCCCCAGACCGGGATCGCGAGCTTCACGACCCGCGAGCCGCATTCGACGCGCGGACCGGCATACTACGGCCGCCTCAACGACCGGTGCGTCACGCTCGGCGAGGTGCTGGGCAAGTCCGGCTACAGCTGCTACTACGTCGGCAAGTGGCACCTCCACGACGAGACCGGCCCTACCAGCCGGGGATTCAAGGAATTCTACGGCTACGCGTTCGACCATTCGCACGATCAGTGGGACGCGGCCTACTACCAGCGAATGCCAGCAGGCCGCCGGAAGGAGATCGACCCGCCCCAGGGAGAGTTCTACGCAACCGATGTCTTCAGCGACTACGCGCTGGAATTCATCAAGCAGGGCCAGCAGCGGGACAGGCCCTGGTTCGTCTTCCTAGGCCACTCCTCGCCGCACTTCCCGGTGCAGGCGCCCGCTGAGAGCGCGGACAAGTACTTCAGCCGCTACCTTCGCGGCTGGGATGTGCTGCGCAAGGAGCGCTTCGCCCGGATGAAGCGGGTCGGCCTCATCGACGGCGACCGGTGGACGCTGACCGAGAGATCCCTCGTACCGGTGGACCGTGACGATATCGCGAATGGATTCTCCGGCAAGCCTAACCCCGCCTGGACATCGATCGACGAGCCGCGAAGGCGGGACCTTGCGCGGCGAATGGCGCTGTTCGCGGCCATGGTGGAGCATGTGGACCGGGGCATCGGCAAGATCGTCGGGCACCTCAAGGCGACCGACCAGTTCGACAACACCCTGATCATGCTGCTGAGCGACAACGGGGCCTGCTACGAGTGGGGCCCGTACGGATTCGATCAACGAAGCAGGCGCGGCGTGACCGTCCTCCACACCGGCGAGGACTTGCGCCGGATGGGAGGTCCGGGCACCTATCACTCCTACGGGAGCGGCTGGGCCAACCTCGGCAACACTCCGTTCCGGCTGTACAAGCACTTCACTCACGAGGGCGGATCGAATACTCCGTTCATCGCCCACTGGCCTGCCGGAATCACGAACAAGGGCGCCTGGGTGCGCGAGCGCGGCCACATCATCGACGTGATGCCGACGCTGCGGGCCGCCGCAGGAGCCGACTATCCGTCCGGTTTCCAGGGCCGCGAGGTTCAGCAGGAGGAGGGCGTGAGCCTCCTGCCAGCTTTCAACGGAGAGGTCCTGCCCGGCCGGACACTGTACTTCGAGCATCAGGCAGCGAGGGCCGTCATCCAAGGCGACTGGAAGGCTGTCTGGGGCAAGCGCATGCCGCATGAGATCCGCTGGGAGCTGTACAACCTCAAGACTGACCGAAGCGAGACCACGGACGTCGGACAACACAATCCGGGGATCGTGCGCCGGCTGGCCGACTACTGGGAAGCATACGCCAGCCAAACCGGGATCCACGTGGAGACGCGCTGAGCCTGGTTCCCCGGAATCGGCGCTACCGCACCCCCCGGCTTACGCAGCGCCGTTATTCCCGCAG
This sequence comes from Bryobacterales bacterium, assembly GCA_965263255.1. Taxonomy (GTDB): domain Bacteria; phylum Acidobacteriota; class Terriglobia; order Bryobacterales; family UBA6623; genus VXMF01. The sequence goes on along the minus strand of CBDHHA010000008.1, from coordinate 764,225 downwards.
GACGGCAGTTCGCGGGCCCCGGCGGGCGCGACCTGCCCGGTTCAAGGCTTGCCCAAGGTGCGGGCGAAGAACTCGGCGACCCGACTTACAAGGGTCTCCGGGGTGTCCCCTTGCATGTTGCGGAACCCGTGGTCCGCGCCCTTCACCATGTACAGCGCGGTGTCAATTCCAGCTTTCTCCAAGGCCGCGTGGAGAAGTTCGCTCTGGTTGTACGGCACCGCACGGTCCAGCTCGCCGTGCATGTGCAGCATCGGCGGATCGTCGGGCGTGACATAGCGGATCGGATTCGCCAGCTGCGTCCTCTCCGGATGCTCCTGGATCGGGACTCCGATGAATCGCGACTCGGGCGAGTCCGCGCTGTCATGGTCGATGCGGCCCGGAAAGTCGTTCATCCGCAGGAAGTCTGTCGGGCCGAACCAGTTGCACACAGCGTCGGGCCGCGACGAAATCCCTGAATTCTCCTCGTGCATCTCGTCCCACTGGGAGACCTCGTGGGCTGTCCCGAGCAGGGCCACCAAGTGCCCGCCGGCGGACGATCCCCATGCCCCGAGACGCGACGGGTCGAATCCGAATCGCGCAGCGTTGGCGCGCACCCACCGCATCGCGGCCTTCACATCGGAAATTGCCGCAGGAAAGATCGCTTCCCCGCTCAGCCGGTACTCGACGGATACCAGGCCGTAGCCCCGCTCAAGCATCGGAGCAGGCCTAGCGATGCCCTCCTTCCGGCCGCCCCGCCAGCCGCCTCCATGGACCCAGACGATGGCCGGGATAGGCGATTCGGGTCTTGTGGCGGGAGCGTATACGTCGACTCGCAGCTCCCGCTTTCCGATCGTGGCGTAGACGAGGTCCGCGTGCTTCTCGATCCCGGGCGGGAGACGGGCTTCCCCGCCCCGCTCCGCCTGCTGGGCCGAGACGGTCGCGGAGGTCGCCAGCACCGCAAGCAATCCAAGAAGAAGTGGAAGACGATTCCGCATGCGTGTGACTCCGCGAAAGTTCAGAGACGGCCGGCGGCCAGGGTCCAGCACCGAGAGTACAGCGGGACCATTCTCCATCACTGGCACCGAAACGAATCGCGATGACGCGCCGGCGCATCGTCGGAGGTCACCTGCAGGCGAACTGGTCCCTCGCACTCGGCTTCCAGTGTCAGCACGGAGTGGGCGGCTATCTCGTCCAGAATCTGCCCGACGAGTGCCGGGATCTCGTGAAGGCCCTGCGAGAAAAGCGCACGGCCTCCGGTGACGCTAGCGAACTCGCTGATGCCATTCTGGTACACCTCGTTGAGGTCGTCGTACCGGCGCGCGAGATGCAGGAAGAAGAGCGGCGCCTGGGCCGATTCGAGCGAGTCCACGATGGAGCGGATCCTCTGCTGGATCAACTGTCCACCGAACCGGCGGCTCAGGTCACGCCGGTCGCTGGGATTGACAACCGGGATGGTGTAGTCCCCGCGGTAGTCCTCGATCTGGCCATCGGTCAGGAACAGGACGGCCAGCCGGATGTCAGCTGCGTTGAGGGTCTGGTCAGCCAGGTGAGATACCTCGACAACGACATCCAGCAGACCGGGAACTCCACGGACGGCAATCGATTCGAGGCTCTCGCGCAGCCTCTTCCTACCGCGCACCGGATCCTGGAGAACCGCCAGCCCGTCCTGGGCTGTCATCACGCCCGCGAAATAATCGGGTCCCAGCTCAGTCAGCTTTGCGATCACGGCCTCCTGTGCGAGGTCGGCCCGATCCGGGTAGTTGACAGTGTCGAAGACCAGCAGGAGGATGAGCTTGTCATCAGGCGTCTGGACCGAGCCCACAACTGCCGGCTCGCCGTCGATCGCGGCCTCGAAGCTCCGGGCCGGGCCGTCCGCCCAGACGGGAGTCTTGAACGCCTTCGACTGCAGGTCGGGCCCTACTGCGACGGCCAGTGCGATCAGGAGCGCCGTTCTCATGCGCTAGAAGTGATACCGCAGGCCTAGCTGCACGACTCTGCCGCCGCGGGACCCTATGATCCTGCCGGCGTTCACATTGCGCGCATGCTCCGGACCGATCTCGGTGTCCGGATCGTTCCAGTTGCCTTGGTTGATGAAGTTGAACCCCTGCACGAGGACTTCGACGCTTTGGTGCCTGTTGAGCGACACCCGTTTCGTGATGGCGATATCGTGGTTGCCGTAATCGGGATTGCGCAGGGTGGGATGGGTCCGGGGGACGCTGCCGAGGGCAAAGTCCGCCGGATCGACGAACGCCGCGGCATTGAACCACGCTTCCGGCCCGGGCTCGGGAACGTGAGGATCCGCCCCGGGTACGGCATCCACCCGCAGGTAGGGAACAACCCCGCCCGTGTTGTTGAAAAGAGGCTCGAGAGCGATCGGATCGCCGCTCAGCCAGGTCGTGAAGCCGCTCACGGACCAGTCCGACAGCACTTTCGCCCATAGGCCGGCCCGCGTCTCGATCGCCTTCCCCGGCCCGAGTGGCAGTTCGTACGTGTACGCCAAGGAGAACCTCTGGGGCCGGAAGCCGCGGGAAATCCCCCACGCGGTACGCCGGTCGCTCCGGTCCTGAATGCCCGGCCCCGAGTAGTCGTCCCAGCGTTTACGGTAGGAGTATTCGAGCTCGAAACTGAGCCCGTCCCCGGTTCTCTTCTGAACATTGACCCTGCTCTCGTCGTAGCGGTACTTGCCCCCCGGGTACTGGTAGTTCGTCCGGATCTGCTGCACGTGCGGGAAGGGGCGGAGGGACCGCCGGAAGGACTCGTCGTACAGCCTGTCTCGGTTGTCCAGCGCAGTCACGGGAATGGCGTTGATGCCGGCAAGGTGACCACCGATGAGCATGTCGCGACCGCGGATCGTCCGGCTGCGGGCCCGCACGGTCAGGCCCAGCGGGAGCTGGTGCTCCAGTTCAACGCTGACTTGGTTGTACGTGGGCTGAGCGTCGGTTCGCGGGATCATGTCGACGTCAGTGTTGTTGGCGAAATCGCCGCGCAAGTCGGGCAATGCGTTCGGGAGCGCGGGGAAGCCGTCTTCCAAGCTCACAGCGGCGTGGAGCTGGCGGTTCGGCGAGATCGGAAAGCGCCGCCCGGAAAAGCCTTGGGTGGCGAACGGCCCGGTTCGCAGGCCGACCGTACTGTAGGTGCGATAGAGCGTGCCGCGGACAACTGTGGCGCGTTGGTCAGTTGGGCTCCATGACAGGCCGAGCCGCGGCTCGGCCCGGATCCGATACGGTTGGAACGCCGGTCCCTGGCCGTCCCGGCCGGCGAAGACCAAGGCGCCGTTGGCCCCGGTGTCAGGATTGCGCGCCTGTAAATCGAACGACGACTGCCTGTCGTATTTCTCCGTGCGCGGGCTGTCGGCGCTCACCACGACCCTCAACGACATCGTCAGGTTGGGGCTGACCTGCCATTGGTTCGCAACGGAGTTCTCGAAGCCTGTCCGGCGGAGGTATGCAGGGTGCGGCTGATCCGTCGCCTCGGCGCTCCAGGACTGGCCCAGCAAGAATGTCGCGAAGCCGTCACCCGTGTTGGTGATTCCTGGCAGGCCGGTGATGCGGTCGTTGAACGAGAAGTACCCCGAGGGAGAGTCCAGTTCGAGAGTGTTCCAGTGGACTAGCAGTCCATCACTCGAGAACGTCCAGGTGTGGTCGCCCTTCCGAACGACCAGCGCGTTGTCGAAACTGTAGTCAGTGAGGGAGTTCTTGAGGTACGACTGGGATGGCGAGCCCAGGCCAAGGTAGCCTCGGAACCGGAACGTCGGAAACACCGAACCAGTGACGCCGGCCAGGTCCAACTGCTCGGGAAAATCCTGCGATTCTGTCAGGGAAAGCGTGTCCACGATCTGAAGGTTCGCCCGGAATCGGCCGTTGTAGGTGATGTTGGGCGTGGCATTGACCGTGTCAGCGACCGAGATGGAGCGGTTCCTGAACTTGCGGTCAGGACGGCCGGGATTGGCGGCCGTCGGAAGCAAGTCCGGGGTGTCCGAGAAGCCGTTCGAAGCGCGAACCGAGACATCGATCTTCTGGGAATCGCCAAGGTTGTGGTCCAACCGCAGGATGAAGCCGTCCGGGGTGTTGCGCTCGGACGGATTCGTCCAGTAGTTGTTGCGCAGGAAAGGGCCGATGTTGGTATTGGGCTGCGAGTAGTCGGAAATGGCAGACTGTGCGACCCGGTCGAGCTGGGTGACCGGAACCCGGTTGCCGGGGAACGGATCGCGGAGATACTCCAGATTGGATCGGCTGACCTTCCGCGACCGATCGTATTCGGGGTTGCTCCGGGTCGAGTTGGGATCGTAAACCGTCAATGGCCGCCCGGCGCGGTTGACGAGATCGGAGAAGTCGGCGAGCCGTTGCTGGGCGGTCGGCACTGTGTACAGGTAGGACCGCCCCACCCTCTCCCTTGTCCCCTCGTAGGAGAACGTGAAGAATGACGAGCCGCGGCCATCGTAAAGCTCCGGGAGCAGCACCGGGCCGTTGACAGTGAAGCCGAACTGATTTCGACGGCGGAGGTTGCGCTGCCCTCCCTGCTGGACCACTTCGTGCGGGACCGCATCAAGAAGGTCGTTGCGGAAGTACTCGAACACCCTTCCGTGCCACACGTGGCCGAGGCCACCGGTCGCCGCCGGCTGAGGCCGGTCCCTCTGCTGTCCCGGCCGAAGGCTTGCTTCGGTGGTAATGCGGCGGAACTCCCTGATCGCGCGCCGGACCTGCTCGAGTTCCGGCTGGTCCGCCCGACCCGGTTGCCGGTTTTCGCTTTCGCCCGCCGAGCCGGACGTTGACTGCGGCGGGACCTGCGCGGACGCAGTCCAAGTCCAAGTGAGAGCCAGGACAAGAGTGGCTGCGCGGGCCCCCGAAGAGACGCGTCCAAGCTTCACGGGTAACAGTTTACCAATGGGGCACCTCATCCGCGGGCCCGGCCTGGGCTAAGTGGCCGGCCTGGGCTAAGGGTGTCCACCTGCGGACGCTCAGACCAGCTTCGTCGGCCGCGTGTGTCAGCCTGACGTGCCCCCCTTCTTAGAGACTCTCCAGGCCTGCTAGCCGAAGTCTCGTCCGATCGATGCACGTGCGACCGAGGGCTCGAAGCCGGAGGCAGTAGGCAACGCTAGGAGGCTTGGATCGAACGCTGCCGTTGCATCGCGGGGCGGCACGGTGCTGCGGAGCACCGTCCGCCTCTCGGGAGCCGCAACAATGGCTTCCAAATCCATTCTCGCTTGCTATGGGCCTGTTAACTATGGACAGATCGCGGGGACCGACTCATTGGCCCGGCGGGTCCTTGACCACCCGGAACTGAGGCATCTGCTCATGCTCGAGGTCCAGCTGCTTAGCCTCTCCGACCTCCCTCACTAGCCGCGCGCCTTCATCATGCCGGCCGGCATCCAGGTAGAGTTGGCCCAGCTGGTACTTCGCCGATACCAGTGACGGGTCGAGGCGGATCGCCTCCTCCAGATTGCGGATGGCTTCCTCCATGTCGTCTTCCGCCATCAGCTTTCCGAGTCGGTAGTAGGAACCCGGAAACGCAGGATTGAGTTCGATCGATTGCCTGAAGTGCTTCTCCGCAAGGGCCTTCGCGCCTCCATCACGGATCTCCGCTCGAGACCTGTCGAGGGCGAATCCGTAGATGTAGTGCATGTAGAAGTCGCGCGGGAAGCGCGCAATTCCCGAGCGCAGCGTTTCCAATGCGTCGAGCAAGCTCTCCGAAAGAATCAAACTTACTGCGAGCGCGGTCAATGCGACCGAGTGCTCATCCGTCATAGCTATGGCAGCAGTGAATTCCTGTCGAGCTTCGTCATACCGCTGCCCTTGGCCCAGCGTGATGCCTTTTTGCACAAGCAAGCGATACGACGACGGGTAGCGCTTCAACCCTAGGTCGAGAATCTCAATGGCCAGGTCCAGATTTCTGTACCTGACACAGAACTCCGCGAGTTCAATGTAGCTGTCCTCCGATTTCGGCTCAACCCCAACCGCCCTTCGCAGCGCGATCACGGCCGTGTCAAGATCACCGGCACTCTCAGCCAGCTTCGCGAGACGGGAAAGTAGTGCGCGGCTAGACGCCTGATGTATGAGCTGTCGGGCAAGGGCCAGCGCTTCCTGCTCTCGGCCCGCTTGGATCAGGACCTCAACCCTTCGGCCCCCGACTCCTTCAAGTGCCGCGCCGAGCGACTGAGCCCTTTCCAGGTCGCTGAGAGCGTCGCTGAAGAACCCCGCCTGCGCAGCCACCTGCGCGGAGTCAACCAAGTCCGGAGCCGTGAGATCCTCTCTGGCTCGCGCGGCCTGGAGGAATTCCCGCGCTATGTCCGACTTGCCCAGATACGCAAGGGACCGTGCGTAAGCGATCTGCGCTCGCGGCTGGCTCGCCACCAAGTCGCCCGCGTTCACCAGCAGCTGGACAGCCTCGCCATGCTGGCCGGATTCCGAGGCGATCATGCCTAGGAACAGACTTGCCTGCGCACTGGCCTCAGGCGATGACAGCAGCTCTCGAAGGTTCTTTGCTGCCGACTCGTAGCGACCGAGTTCGAATTGCGCAATAGCAAGGTTCTTGCGTGCCGGAACGAAGCTCGGGGAGTGCCGCAATGCCTCCTCGAAATAATGCAGCGACGCCTCCGGCTCGTCCCGGAGGCACAGAATCGCTCCGACCATGTTAAGTGCGGCAACATCGTCGGGTCTCTCGCCAAGCCGGGCCCTGAAGAACGCCAGGGCCTCCGCAACGCGTCCCTCGCGAAGGTGCCGAAATCCATCCGCGGTCTCTGCGGCGCGAGTCACGGGAATCTCGATTACAACCGTCGAGACGGAGAGGAGACCAAGGACCAAGAAGCGAACTGTCCACTGGCGCACTTGTCGCCGGAGTCCAAGGCCCCCCTCGCAGCCAGACATTCCCGGCTGGGACTCAGGCCTGCTTGCAAGCTGCCGGGCTCGCGGTCGAGCGTCAGGCCGGTTATAAGTGTCTCTTCCGATCCCGGTCGTGCAACACATGGGGACTCTAGTCCTGGGCTTGCTCGGGCGGCTCGCTGATCGTCATGATCTGGTTGACGGTCACACTGTCGATGGCCTGCGTGGTACCAGATGGCCACCGGATCCGCAATGCAACACTCGTTTCGTCCCCGACTCCGAAGTGGAGCCTGGGGTCGTTACACGAGTAATAGCTCGATTGAGCCATGACCTCTTGTGCTTGGAGGCGGGAGCCGTACTCGCAGACCACTCTCGCTCCGATGGCACTGCGGTTAGACCTTGTCCCGACGAGCCGAAGCTTGATCCAGTTTCCGCCGCCATCGATATCGTTGCGCAGCAACGACGGAGGCTCGTTGAGGTTCACCACCAAGATGTCGATGTCGCCGTCGTTATCGAAGTCCCCGAATGCACAGCCACGGCTCGAATGCGCGGCGGCGATCGCAGGCCCCGCTCCGTCTGTCAGCTGCTCTAGCCGGCCTCCGCCGAGGTTGCGGAACACGATATTCGGAGTACGGTACGGATAGGCCGGAAGCAGCGCCTCGATTTCCGGGTAAATGTTGCCGGTCGCGTAGAAGATGTCAGGCAGGCCGTCGTTGTCAAGGTCGACGATTCCCGCGCCCCAGCAGACAGATCGGACCTCCACGGCAAGTCCGGACGAAAGCGTGCGATCCTTGAACCGGCCCGAGCCGTCATTGACATAGAGGATGTTGGTGTCGTCAGCGAAGTGGGTTTTGAAGATGTCGAGGTCTCCGCTCAGGCTGAAGTCGGCCACTCCGACGCCCATTCCGGCTTGCTCCTGACCGTCCTCGTTCAGAGCCACCCCGGTAACCAATCCAACCTCCTCGAATGTACCGTCGTGGCCATTCCGGAACAGGAGGCTTGGTGTCGAATCGCAAGCCACGTAAATGTCAGGCCAGCCGTCGTTGTCGAAGTCGGCGGCAGCCACTGTCATCCCGTAGCCGGGCCGTGCCTTGGAGATGCCGGCGTCGTCGCTGACATCCCGGAACGTCCCGTCGCCATTGTTCCGATAGAGGGAGTGACGCGAGAACGGCAGCCCGCGCGGCCCGCAGTGGACCGGGACTCCCTTCCAGTTGCAGGTACCCATCCCGGGTGCGGGCACATTGTCGAAGTCGAACTGACAGTAGTTCGACACGAAGAGGTCCAGTTTGCCGTCGCGGTCGTAATCGACGAAGGAACAGCCCGCCCCCCAACGCGTCCCCGTGTCGAGCAACCCGGCGTCACCGGTCACGTCCGTGAATGTGCCGTCGCCGTTGTTCCGGTACAGGATGTTCTGCCCGAAGGCGGAGATGAACAGGTCGTCGTAGCCGTCGTTGTCAATGTCGCCCACGGTTACGGCCGAAGCCCAGGCCTCTCGCAACAGGCCGGCTTCTTCGGTGACGTCCGCGAACGTGCCGTCCCGGTTGTTTCGGTACAGCCTGCTGCTCGTCCCTGCAGGAGCCCCAGCCACTCGTGACCCGCTCAGGACGAGTAGGTCCATCCATCCGTCGTTGTCATAATCGATGAACGCACAGCCGCACCCCACGGTCTCCACGATGTAATCCTTGCGGCCCACGGGACCGTAAATCGTCGGCTGCCGCAGCCCGGCCTGGGCAGCCACGTCCACGAAACTCGCGGCGAAGGGCCTCCCGGACGCTGTCCGTCTCGCTTGTGGACGCACGTTGCGGGTCGCCACACCTTGGCTACGTGCCAAGGCCGGCACCATAAAGGCGAGCAGTTCTCTCCTCGACGGGTGCAACACTCGATCCGCGAGCAGTGACCTCCGCGAGCCACCACCGACCCAGACTCACCAAGTATGCTAGCGCTTCCCAGTCAGAACTGAAGGCGAACGCCAATCTGTGCCGAGCGGGGGCCGATCGAGTTGGTGACCCTGCCGAAGAGCCCGCTGGTCATGTCGCTGACGACTCGATCGAGGTTCACGCGATTGATCACATTGAAGATTTCGCCCCGCAACTGCAAGATCGTCTCATCCGAAGCTCCGGGCACCTTGATTTCCCGTGATATCAACAGGCTCAAGTTGAAGAGGCCCGGATGAGAGAACGTGTTCCGGCCGAGGTTGCCCTGCTGGCCAGACGCTGGCAGCGGAAAGTCCGATGCACGAAAGATTCCGGTGAGGTAGTCGCTTCTCGACAGGCCGCTAACGGAATTGCCGAACGAAGGCGCGTCAGGCACGTCGCTGTTCAGCCCGTCGGCATTAAAGTCGCCAGCGGGATACGGAGCCGAAGTGAGGACGGTGAACGGCAGGCCCGACTGCATCACGCCTACCGTGCCCAGTCGCCAGCCGTTGATGATCGAGCGCAATGCGGGCGCCACGCTCCCTTCCGCAATGCGAACCTCCCACATCGCATCGAACGTCAGGCGTTGGCGGACATCGAAGTCAGCCCGTCCACGCTGCGCTCGAAGGTTCCACACGTCGAACACTGGCGTGGACGGGACGGAAGCTTGCGGCAGGCCACTGGTGCTGAAGTGATCCAACACCTTGGCATTGGTGTAGACGGCCCGCATTGACAGCCCGCGAGTGTGCCGCTTATGGAACATCAAGGACAGCAAATGCGCGTTGGAGTTCGCGCCCGTCCATCGGCGTTGAACGGCGCCGAAGAAAGGGTTGAGTCGATCAAGCCTCCCGTCTAGGAGATCTCCGGCGAATCGATTGATGTCGCTGTGGACCGTCAGGTTGTGGTCTGCCGAGCCCGTATAGTTCACCTCCGCCATCGAGTCGGGCCCGAGGCGCTTCTGGACGCTGAGCATCCAGCTGTGGGCCGTCGGTATCTTCATGTTCTGGTCCACGCTCAAGATGCTGGACCTCAGGCCCCTCACGCCGCCGCGCTCGTTGATTTCGTAGGCAACGTTTGGCTTGGGCCAGATGTCGGGTGCCGCATCCTGGGCAAGCGCGTCAAGCTCGCCCCAGTTGCCAAGGCCGTATGTCAGGGTGTCGCCCTGGAGCACGTTGAGGCTGGGAGTCGCAGTCGCGGGCGGCCCGAGCAGGTTCAGCGTCGAGAACCAGTTCTGGGCAATTCGGTCGCGGTACATTCCATACCCGCCACGAATCGAAACCGATCCGTCGCTGAACACGTCCCAGGCGAATCCGAGGCGAGGGCTGATCATCCACGGCAACCTATCGGTGGCTGTCTGTCGACACTCGGCGAATCCGTTCGCGATTCGCTCCATCGAATCGGCTCCCTGCCCGGCGAACAGATAGCAGCCCTGGTCGGACGCTTCCGTGTAGCGAATTCCCTCGCCGTAGTTATCGATCCGCACCCCCAGATTGAGAGAGAAGCCAGGCCGCACGCGCCAATTGTCCTGGAGGAACATCCCAACGAACGCAGTGTGGTAGCTCAGGAAAGCGCCTCCGACCTCCCCGGTGGCCAGGTTCACCGCCGGCCCAAACTGCGAGGTCGGCTTGTCTTGCGCGAAGTCCAACAGACTGGCGAAGTTGAAGGTGGGCCTAGTCAGGGTCTTCCTCCAAGGAACCGTGTCATCAGGGCGGACGTACTCGCCTCCGAACTGAACCGTGTGCTTGCCCCTGTTAAGCGTCGCCATGTCGCGCCACTCCCACGTGGGGGTTGTCCAGCCGCCAGGTCCCCAAGCCCCGAATCCCTGCGTGCCGGAAATCCCAATGTTCGGCACGTCCACAGCCCCTTCCCCAAGTGCTGCCTGCTGCTCGCCCGTCTGCCTCGAGTAGCGGAAGCCCATGCTGTTCATGAATGAGGCCGAGAAGACATGATTCCAGTCGAACTTGGTCCAGGTATTGAGCACTGGTGACCATCGGGTGTACGCAGGACGAATGAGACTGGCAAACTGCCTGTTGCCGTCCGACTTGTAGTAGTAGCCGAACAGCCTGTCATTGGCGCCGAAGTGATGATCCACTCGGATCTGGTACTGCTGGCCTTGCCTCGGTACCGAGGCGTTCGCATTCACTGTACCCACGGCTGGCAGAGAATCCGGAATCGTGGATGTGGCATCGAATTGTCCGGGATTCCTGAGCTTGAGTTCCCCGACCGTGATGATGTCGCTCGTCGGGTCGATCGCTGGGGACAGAGAGAAGACCCTTGCGGCAATCGACTGGGGGAAGTTCGAAGCCACGTAGTTGCGAAGCTCCGGGGTCTCGGCGACGCCTACAGCGGTGGTGGCGGTGCTGGCGCGCAATAAGTCGAAGGCCCCGAATACGAAAGTCTGGTTGCGCTTAATGGGCCCGCCAGCGGTCACCCACAGGTTCTTCTGCGCGAAGTCGGTGATTTCGCTCTGCGCTATCGTTCTCGCTGTGAGTGCGTTGTTCGTGTACAGGTAGCCCACCGTGCCGTGCAGTTCGTTCGTGCCCGACTTGGTCACCAACTCTAGGAACGCCCCGGACGACCTTCCCTTGACCGCAGAGAAGTTCTGCGCTTCGACGCGGAATTCTTGCAGGGAATCGGGTATCGGGCTCACCATGAATGTTCCGTCCCTCGAGGGAACTTCCGCATAGCTCCCGTTCAGCATGACCAGATTGGCACCCTGTCGCTGACCGGACGCGTTAAGGCGCAGACCCATTTCGCCCTGGTAGTTGTCGACGAAGGCTCCGTTCGTCCCGCTGGTCTCGCCCGAGCCTGTCACGCCAGGGACAAGGGTCGAGAGCTGCCAGATAGTGTTCCGAGGCAGCGGCTGGTTCTTCAATGACTCCTCGTCTATATAGTTTGTGTTGTCCACCTCGGTCGTGTTGACGGCACTCGTGTCGGCTTCGATCGTGATGGAGGTCGTAACCTCGCCAATCTGCATCTCCGGGTACAGCGTCCTCGTCTCGTCACTTCGCACCAGCAGCCCTGTCGTTGACCAGCTGACGAATCCCGGTGAGGCTACGGTCACCGCGTAGGATCCAGCGGGGATCTCGCTCACGCGGAAGAATCCAGTTTCGTTCGAAGTTGCCTCGCGCTCAAGACCGAGATTCTCGTCCGTCACGATTACTTCAGCGCCGGGAATCACGGCGCCGGTGCCGTCTTTCACGAATCCCTCCACGGCACCGCTGAACTGAGCGCTCGCGACAACGCAAGCGAGGATCCCAATGAGGATCAGCTTCAGGCAAGAACGATTCATGGCCACCTCCCACCGGTCGCGCGACGCTGCACGACCGGAATTCCGCGCGGCTAGAATATCACGACCATCTAGCTGAGAGGGCCTTACATGACGTGTTTATCTCAGTTAATCCGAAATAGGCCCCACGTCACGTGTTTCTCACCTATTTCTGGCCCACTGGACCCGCCGGAGGGGCCCTGTCCGCGAACCGCTGGGCCGGAGGGAGGACCTAGTAGTCCTACGGATTTGCATCAGCGTCGCAGGCTTCCCCGAAACTCCACTGAGTCAGGAACCACTATTGCCTGACCCTCGACCGAGTCGCTGCGAGCTTGTGCCCAGCCCGCGCGCTAGGCACAAGCGTAGATCCTCACAAACCGAGCGATTTCGCCGGGGTTGCGCTTGGCAATGTTCACGATTTCGAGGGGTTCAGCCTCCCGACCAAGCGGCGCCCACACCTCGAAGTGACCGTAAATAGGCTTGCGGCGGTAATCCTGCACAACCGGAAGCGACCGGCAGCATGGGCGCGCTCTACCTTGAAGACGGAACGTGCATAGTCTCAATGTTCGCCGCTGCCGCGCTCGAGCAACCGACGAAATGAGTGATTCTGCATCGCGTCCGGCACGGAACGGTCGGCCAAGTCGATTAAGTTGGCGGCGGGGTCCATCAGTCTTCCGAGCGCGTAGGTGCGGGCCCCCCTCGCGATTCCCGGGCCGGCGACCGTCATGGGGACTCCGGCCGATGCTTGCAGCGGGAGGCCATCGGACCACAGCCCATGGTCGCCGGACCTTACCATCCACGTGTCGTCGTAGTCCCTTCGTTCTGGAGCGGCTGTGGACCTGAAGAGGATGTCGTGCCCTGCAGGGGTTGCCAACCGGAGTGCATGAATCGGTCTTGGTCCCGTTGACCGAGCCATGGTCGGCCGCAATGCAGGCGATCTCGGAGCCGTGTAGCCGAACGAAGCGTCGACCTCGAAATCGAGTCGGCCTTGTGCAGGAACGCGTTCGGCGCTACAATTCGTTGCGCCCAGATCCGTCGTCGGGCGAACGGAGACTTACTCTTGCGTTACTTCCTAATCACACTCGCGACCATCGGCCTGTGCGTGGCATGGACCTGCACATCCGCTCCGCCGCTCCCGTCCGAGACGGAAACGTTGAAGCTCGTCACAGACGGAGTCTGGTTCCGGATGGGTGAACGGGAGCACGGACACTGCAACAACGTTGTCATCGATATCGGCGAGGGCCTGCTGGTCGTGGACGCCAATTTCCCGAGCGGCGCCCAAGCGTTGATGGACGATATCGCCCAGGTCACGACCAAGCCCGTCACCCACGTCTTCGACACGCACCATCACGGCGACCACGCATACGGAAACGCCCTTTGGACGCGAGCCGGTGCGACGACGCTCGCCTATATCGGCGTAGCCGAGGAAATGAAGCGGTACGAGCCGGCCCGGTGGCAGGGAGCAGCCGAGTCGCGCGAGGATGTCGCGGCAGTCGGCGAGGACACCGTGCAGCCGCCTCAGGAGACATTCAGCGAGGTGCCGCACGTGCTGGAAGGCGCCAGCCGTCGGGTGGAATTCCATCACTTCGGATGGGCCCACACGCGCGGTGACGGAATGGTCTTCCTTCCGGACGAGAAGATCCTCTGCACGGGCGACGCGATCGTCAACGGGCCGTTCAATTACACCGGGGACGGCAACACGGGGAACTGGCCGGAGGTCGTGACTCAGGCGCTCGAGCTGGAGTTCGACACTCTGCTGCCAGGCCACGGCCCGTACGGCGGCCGCGAAATCGCGGAGGGCCAGCGACAGTTCTTCCAGGAGATCAATGACGCCGTCGGAGCGGAATTCGAGAACGGCACCGAGCTCGAGGACTTGGTCACGGTCGAGGACGGAGCGGGAATCGCGACGACCGTGACACTGTCCGAGGACGTGAGCAACTGGGTCGCCGACCGGTTCGCGGAGCAGGTGCGCGTGCGGTACGCGGAACTGGCCGAGGGCAAGCCTCACGGCGAGATCCTGGGAGGCCCGTAACCTCCAGGCGGGTCGGGCCGGACTGGCGGCTCGTAGATGCAGGTGCCGGGATTTCTCCGTGGCCTCGCGAAGAACCGCCACCGGGCCGGCCAGTTGCCGCGACGGGGCTCGTGACCGAACGGTCAGGGCACGAGCGCGAAGACCAGCAAGACCCTGACCGCCCCCTGAGTACCAATGACTATCGCAACCAACCCGTTCATGATTGGCGTCGCTGCAGCCGCGGTAGCGATTTCCGCCGGCTGCACACCGTCCCGGCAGCCGCCGAACGTCGTGTTCATCCTGGCGGACGACCTGGGGTGGCGCGATACGGGCGCTTACGGGAGCGAATTCTTCGAGACCCCGCACATCGACTCGCTTGCCGACCGGGGAATGCTATTCACGAATGCCTACGCTGCAGCTGCGATCTGCTCCCCGACCCGCGCGAGCATCATGACCGGGCTCCATCCCGCACGGCTCGGGATGACGACAGCCAGCGGGCATCTCGAACGGGAAGTGCTCGAGAAAGGGCTGCGATCTCGCGGCAACGAGAACCAGCCGGCGCTTGCCGCTAGCAGCGTGACCAGGCTCAAGCTCGAGTACATCACCCTCGCCGAGAGCCTGGGCGCCGCCGGTTATGCCACGGGCCACTTCGGCAAGTGGCATCTGGGCCGGGAGCCGTACGACGCGCTTGCCCAGGGATTGGAGGTCGACATCCCGCACATGCCCGGTCCGGGGCCGTCGGGCGGGTACCTCGGCCCCTGGCGCTTCTGGCCGGGAATGGGCAAGGAAGGCGAGCACATCGAGGATCGGATGGCGATCGAAGCGTCGAGGTTCATGCGGGAGCATCGAGACAAGCCTTTCTTCCTCAATTACTGGTGCTTCTCGGTCCACGCCCCCATCCAAGGCAAGGCGGAGTTGGTGGAGAAGTACCGCAACAAGGCGGATCCCGACTACCCGCAGCGCAACCCGATCTACGGCGCGATGGTAGAGAGCCTGGATGACGCGGTAGGGACCCTGCTCGGCACCATCGACGAGCTCGGGATCGCCGAGAACACGATCATCGTCTTCTTCTCCGACAACGGCGGGATGGTCCACCGGTTCAACGACGGCGTGCCGGTCACCAGCAACGCGCCGTTGCGTAGCGGCAAGTCATCGATCTACGAGGGAGGAATCCGCGAGCCCCTGATCGTTGCCTGGCCGGGCCGGGTGGAACCCGGCTCGCGAAGCGAGGAGATTGTCCAGAGCGTCGACTTCTTTCCGACCCTGCTGGAGATGACGGGCACGCCGTCTCCCGACGGCCAAGCCTTCGACGGAACGAGCATCGTGCCGGCGCTCCAAGGGGGCACGCTGGCCAGGGAGGCAGTGTTCACCTATATTCCGAACTACACGGCCGCTACGATGCAGCGTCCGAGCGTGGCGGTCCGCAGGGGCGACTGGAAGCTGATCCGGTTCTTCTGCGACGGCCCAACCCAGATCGATCGCTACGAACTGTACAACCTGCGGGACGATGCCGGGGAGTCGCGCGACCTGGCAGGATCCAGTCCGGACACGGTGGCGGAACTGAATCGGCTCATCGAAGCATTTCTCGAAGACACCGAGGCAGTCATCCCAATGCCCAACCCTAGCTACCAGGAAGGGCTGGACCCCTTCCCGAACGGACCATCGAGGGTTGACGAGTGAGGGTGCCGCCCGCAGGGTCGAGTTGACTTGATCGGGTCCAGCGGGCGCAAGGACACAAGCCGCTGCCAGCATTCGCAGGTGGTTCAGCCAGGATGGAACTCGGTGAGGGCCCGGGACGGACGGCGAGGGCGAGCGTGCCGCGGGAGTGGAATCCGCGTCAGCGAGTAGGCCTTGGCAGCCCAGCGTCGTCGATCGCTGCGGCCATCCGCTCGTAGCAGGTCCGAGTCGCCGGTATCGGCTCGAAGTCGTCCCTCTTGTGGATCTGCGCGCTGATCTCCACGGTCACGTGGCCCTGGTAGCCGAGTTCGCCCAGCTTTCGGAACATCAAGGGGTAGTCGGTCTCGCCGTCCCCTGGGAGCAGAAACTCGTGGCTGCCTGGCTCGCCCGCCGCATCCTTGAGGTGGACATAGGGGCTCACCGGAATCAGTGCTTCCATGCTCGGGCCCAGCTCGAGGCCAGCCAGCCATAGGTGGCTGTAGTCGTAAGTGCAACGGAAATAGGGGCTATTGATCTGATTTAGGAGCCAAAGGCTACGTTCTATGTCGTTCACAGCACTGCCAACATGAGGCTTGAAGCAGATCACGGTTCGAGCATCCGCCGCGACTCGCGTCCACTCCCCGATCTCTTCGACCATCCCGTTCTTGACGTCCTCCCACTCGGCTGGCTTCCTGCCGAGCACGGTTTCGAAGATAGGAGGCTTGCCGGGCGCGATGTCCGCTCCGAGATCGACCGCTCTCCGAATTCGCTCGAGATTCTCCCGGTGAGACTGTTCCGGATGCATCGCCCGTAGGTTCTCGAGCAGCGCCGGGACGGCTAGTCCCAAGTCCGAGAGCACCGCTCGGAGGCGAGCCCGGTCGGTGCGTCCGAGGTTCTGCGGTGATGTCGGCCATTCCGGCATCAGTGCCAGTTCCACCCCGTCATAGCCGGTGCGGCCGATCAGCTCGAGCGCGTCCTCCCACCTGAGCATCCACAAGGCATATGTCCCGAAACTGAGCCCGACCGGATGGGTAGCGGCGGCGGCACTCGCGGCTGCCCCGAGACCTCCGAGGAACGAGCGTCTGGTCAGCGTTGGAGTCCGGAGCGGAGATGCTTCGAAGCGATCTCCGCCGCCACCGGGCCGGTTCCGGAGTCTGGCGTCCTGGCTCAACTTGGTCACCGAACGCAGTGTACGCACAAACCGGTCCGCCCCGCACTCCGTCCGACCGGATTGCCCCTTCAAGAAAGGCTTGGCCTGCCGGCTGGACGCGGTCGATTGATTTGGCGGTTCAGCGGATCGATGCGGACGCTAACTGCGAGGCCGCAGCGCCAGGTGCCGCTTCCCCGCCCCGATGGGCTCGGCCGCTTCGCATAGACTCTTGAGCACGGGGTGGACCACTTGCGACGAATCTTCCGCACGATTCTGATGCTTCTCGGCGCGGCAACGCTGGCGATCGCCCAGGAGCAGCCGAATATCGTCCTGATCGTGACCGACGACCAAGGCTGGTGGGACATTGGCAGCCATGGCAACGAGGCCATCGAGACACCCAACATGGATCGCCTGGCGGCCGAAGGGGTCGAGCTCACACGGTTCTATGTGCAGCCAGTGTGCGCTCCCACCCGGGCAGGATTGATGACGGGACGGCATTACGTCCGGACCGGTCTCTACAACACCCGCTTCGGGGGGGACACGCTCCATGCCGGCGAACGCACTCTGGCGGAGATGCTGCGGCAAGCCGGGTATCGGACGGGGATATTCGGAAAGTGGCACCTGGGGGAGTACCGGCGATATCACCCGGACCAGCGCGGCTTCGACGAAGCCGTCTATTTCTCCGCCGGCCATACCGAGCGCTACTGGGAGCCCGATGCCCTGCTACGAGACGGCCGCCGGGTCCACGTGCGAGGCCATTTCACGGACGTGCTGACCGACGCTGCGTCAACGTTTGTCCGGTCGAGCGGGGACCGGCCCTTCTTTCTGTACTTGACGTACAACGTGCCCCACACTCCGCTGATCGTCTCGGACGCTCTCGACGAGAAGTACCGGGCGAAAGGCCTGAATGCGAACGACGCCCGCATCTACGGGCTGATCGAGCAGTGCGACGCGGCCATCGGCCGCCTTCTGGAGGTGATCGAGGCCGAGGGGCTGCGGCAGCGGACCGTCGTCCTCTTCATGAGCGACAACGGAGGCGTCAGTCGACACTACCGCGCTGGTTTGCGGGGCGGCAAGGGCTCGGTCTACGAAGGGGGCGTGCTGTCTCCGTTCTTCGCCCGATGGCCTGGCCGCTTCGAGACAGGGCGCAAGACGGACGCAAGGGGGTCCCATCTTGACCTGTTCCCCACCCTGCTGGAAATCGCGGGCGCCGAGGTGCCGTCCGATCGAACCCAGGACGGTCGGAGCCTCCTGCCGCTGCTGACCGGCGAGACCGACGAGAGCCCGCACGAGCGCCTCTTCCACATCTGGGACCGCCATGCTCCGAGCATGGAGTCCCGCTGGGCGGTTGCCGGCCCGCGCTACAAGCTGATCGGGGACGAGCTGTACGATCTGGAGGCTGATCCGGGAGAGCGGGTCAACATTGCCGACAGGGAGCCCGGTATCGCCGCCTCGCTGCGACGGGAGTTTGAGGACTGGCTGGCCGGAGTCACTGCCGGCCAGACATTCGAGCCCGTGCCGATCCCGGTCGGCGACAGGCTGGAAGACCCCGTGGACCTGCTCCCCAGCTGGGCCCGCCACAAAGGGCAGCACGCAAGCGTGGTGATGCCCCGCCATCGGGGGCGGGTCGCACCGTCGCCGATCGGAAACCGGCCCGTGCAGGAATCCACTGTCTACACGTTTGGGGGATATTACTGGGACACGATCGAGGGATGGCGCGAGCCCGGCGAGGCGGTCTCGTGGAAGATCGACGTGACCAGGGCTGGCGAATACGAAGTGACGCTCGTATACGGATGCGACCACGACGACGCGGGTGGCGAGTTCGCGGTCCGCGCCGGCGACAGCGAGCTGAAAGGCACGGTGCGGCCAACGACGGGACGGACGTTCTTCGAAGAGCACCCGATTGGCACCGTTGAGCTCGCCGAAGGCGTGACGGATCTGCAGGTCCGGATCGTCTCGGCCAAGGGAAAGGACCTGATGGCGCTCAACGGCGTGCGGATCGGAATCAGCCGGTCCGGCAGAGCGGATGCCTCTACGCGGTGAACGAACTGCCAGACTTCATCAGAGTTTTCGAAGTTTCTCGGCGTAGTGCATCCGGGCCTGGTCGATCATCTCCTTGGCAGCCTCGCGGAACACCGGGGATCCGAAGTTGTCCCTCTCGACCAGGTAGGCCCACAGCCGGTCGATCCAGCGGATGGCAATCTCCAGATCCTCGCGCACGAGGACAGGTTCGGCGCCCGCAAGCACGTAGACCGCGCTGGAATGGGCCATCGCCCGGGTCGTCAGACCGGGCGAGCCCGGACCGTACACCCGCACGGCGAACCAGCTGGAATCGGTGACTGACACCTCCTTCTCGAGCCGATAGCGGTCCGCTCCGCCAGCAAGGCCAGTCTCGATCACCCGGCCGTTCTGGATGAACTCCACTCGTTCGAGGGGTGTCCTGGACATGACGTCCGCTCGCAGGGTGGCACGGTAGGTCGAACCCGGTCGGAACTGGATTTCCTCGCCGACCCCGCTGCCGTTGACTTCAAACTCCACCAACGGGCCGGTGGTGGCGAACGAGCGCCCCTCCCGGTAGCGGTCGATCCAGCGTGACCAGCTCATCGTCCCGCCAATATTCACGTATTGCCGGCTGCCACCCGGGATTCGGTTGATGCCGCGCCAGTTGGTGAAGGCGTCGGTACCAGCACCCGCGGCGATCCGGAAGCCGCAGTTCTGGAGGGTGTACCAGAGATGGTAGGCCGGGTCCCCGTAAGGCAGCAGGTCGACGGTGTCCAAGGCGCCAAGTGCCGCAGTGACGACGCTTTCCTTCGCGCCAAGATTCGTATCGAACACATCGCGCGCATTCCCCGTGATGGGGTGCATGTACGTCACCAGCCCGCCTTGGCCGCGGGCCTCGATCGCGGCCATGGTGTTGAGCGGGTAGTCGTACGGCGAGTTGCTGCCGATGACGCTCGTGTAGGACGGCGGGACAAGGCGTCTGATGTTCAGGAAGCCCATGTGGCCGAGCGGATCGCTGTTGCGGTACTCCTGCCCCCAGTACAGGAAGTGCCGCTCGGTTGAGAGCTCGCTCACCTGCCCGGTGAAGAACTCCTTGTCGTGCACGAATGCGCCCTGGGCGTTGGCGACGATCATGTTCGCAGCATTGAGGTCCATGGCCTTCAGCCACGCGAGCGACTGGGCAGGCCGCTGGTAGTACGAGCCGAGGTAATTGGCGTGGAAGTGGTTCTCGCCGGAGTACCACCCGCGCTGGTTCCAGTTCGTCCAGCGCTCGAGCTGGAGGGTGACCTGGGTCGTGCCGCCCGGCTCCACCTCGACCCGCTTGCCGCTGAGCCTGTACTCGTACCCCCTCACGGCAGTCAGCTGCAGGCTGCCGGCGGGCGCGTCGAACTCGGCCTCCCCGACCAGCACGAAGAATGCGTCGCGCTTGCCCGCCCGAGAGGGGTCCAGCGGGTAGTAGAAGATCGGCTCCCCGCGCGGCGAGTAGCCCTTGCCGTCGGATGCCTCGACATAGAGTCGCGCCGCAGCGGGCTTGCCCGTTTCGTCAACCACCTTCACGCGGACCCGTCCGGAGGGCCCTCGGAACCTGAGGCCGTCGATGACGACATGCCGGGCATCGCCGCCCTCGGCGGGGACTGTGAACAGGTCGATGTTGCCGAGCACGTTGGACGCGAAGGCGATTCGCGAGCCGTCGGGAGAGACTTCGGGCGCGAGTTCGTGCCTGGCCGTCCGCGTCAGGGCCTCGGGCTCCCCTGGGTTCGGTCCAACCCGATAGAGCTCGAAATTGCCACGGCCATTGATCACGTCAGCGGAATAGACTGCGCCGCCGCCGGCGAGGGCGCTGACTCCGTCGAGCTGGACAATGTGCTCCGGCAGGTACCGCGTCAGCGGGAGCTGGATCGTGAATCCGTCCCGGTGTGCAGGGATCGACCAGACCTGGGGCGGGCCGATACGCTGGCCGGCAAACAAGACTTCGTCGGTGCCACTCGACACTTCTGCCCACGAGCCCGCGGGACCGCGCTGGGGCCGCCCATGCAGCGGGGCCGCACTGCCCGTGTCCGGATCGACCGCGTGCACGAGCGCCCCCGCGCCTGCCATCGACACGGGGCAATACAGCGTCTTGCCATCGGCCGACCAATCAGGAGTCCCGCCCGTTGGACCGGGAAGATCGAGAACGCGCTCGGAACCGGTCTCGACATCCACGATCACGAGCGACCCGCGGATCTTGGCGAAGCGCCCCCGTGGATTCGGGCCGCTGATGAACGCGACTGATTGGCCGTCAGGCGACCAAGCTGGGTGATCGTGAAAGCCGCCCGACGACGAAAGCCGCGTCGCCGTGCCGCCGGTAGCGGGCACCGTCCAGATGCTCCCGAAGAGAGAGAATGCCAGGCGTTCCCCGTCAGGCGACCAAGTGGGGTCGGTCGCGCCCCATGGAAGCGATTCGGCAGTAGCTGCAGGCCCCGGAGGGAAGATGGCGAGGTGCAAAACCATCCCGCCCAGCAGGACCGTCAGCAGAACGGCGAGGATCCGGGGACGGTCCGGCATGGCACCGATTATAGGGCCGGAATTCGATTCCGTATGGCGGAACTACACGTCCGGGAGCCATCCAGGACCCGCTTGCCCTATTGAGAGGCTGACCCTCGACACCGCGCACCGGAGCCCTGCGGCTGGCGCCAGGGAAACTCGTGGACTCGGGCGCCGATTGGGCGCAGTCAGCGGGGCCTGCCTGGAAGATCAGGCCCCGGTGTACTCAGGGCGGTTCGAGGCTTGGGCGAGGTCTCGCTTCCAGTCTTCCAGTGAAGCCCCGGCAAGTTCTTTCACGCGCTCGCGGAGAGCGCTCATCTCGGATTCGCCGAACTTCCCGAAGTCCTTCGCGACGCGCACGTCATCCTCGATCTGCCCGAGCGTCGTGCAGCCCACCGCGAGGCAATGGATGGGCAGGCTGAGGACGTATTGGATGCACTGCCGGACGCTGAGTCTCTGCAGCAGCTTGGCGTTTGCGAGGCTCTTCATCCCTTGGATGCCGAGACCCCGTTTCTGCGCTTCCGGCAGCACGATCTGCTCGAAGCTGAGGTAGGACGGATCCGCGGCGTTCAGCGGCATCAGGATCGTGTCGTACTCGTCGTACCGCTCCAGCATCGCCATGTGGACGTGAGGGTCGCGGTGGCCCGTGAATCCCATGAACCGGCACTTGCCGGCCTTCTTGGCCGCCTCGAACGCCTCGATCGCTCCGCCTGGACCGAAGATCGTGTCGACTTCGTCCATCTCGCCGACAGCGTGGATCTGCCACAGGTCGACGTAGTCGGTCCTGAGGCGCTTCAACGAGAGGTGCAGCTCAGCCTCGGCCTCCTTGCGAGTACGGGCCGTGCTCTTCGTCGTGATGAAGACGTCCTTGCGGAACTCAGGCAGGACTTCGCCGAACACCTCCTCGGACTTTCCGCTCCAGTAGCCGTGCGCATTGTCGAAGTAATTGATTCCCAGTTCGTAAGCGCGCAGGGTGATCGCCTTGGCCTCTTCGAAGGTGCAGAGCGGAAAGCGGCCGCCGGCCTGGCCGATAA
Organism: Bryobacterales bacterium; assembly: GCA_965263255.1. Lineage (GTDB taxonomy): Bacteria > Acidobacteriota > Terriglobia > Bryobacterales > UBA6623 > VXMF01. Next base: position 741,872 of record CBDHHA010000008.1, on the reverse strand, counting down.
CGGTGAGTCGCTCGCCGGTCTTTCCGAAGACGCGCGTGGGTATGTCGCCTCGTGCGGAAGCAGCGCCCGTGGCGGTCGCGGGGGCAAGCGTGGCACCCGCCAACGCACCTCCTATGAAGTTACGGCGGTTCATCTCCGAATCCCTCCCGGCCGAATAATAGCATGCACGCCGGATCCCCCCGGGATCACGGTTCCCGTCAGGCCAACGGGGCGCGATGGCTTCGAATCGTGGACGCTGCACCGGGTAGCCTTCGGTTCGTGCCCGGGCGAGCGTGGCCGTACGCCGAATCCGCAGTGGCAGGCGGAAGTGCCCAGCCGCCCGGCAGCGACGTCGTGCAAGGAAGAACGCGCCGGCCGGAAATCGGGACGCCGACTGGCGAGGCCTCAGTCAGGCGCGGCGGCCGGTACTTGACAAATATTTACAATCAGCGATACTGAACCAACTTCTCAGACCCGCCCCCATAGGAGGAACACCCATGTCGCTGCTACGCCTCGACGCCATGAACCCCTGGAGGAACATCGACTGGCTCTTCAGTCCCCCGCAGCCTGACGAGTCGTGGATGCCAGCCTTCGACACGACGGAGACCGACTCGGAATACGCATTGGTCGGAGATCTTCCCGGCTTGGAGCGCAAGGCGATCGAGATCCGCGTGGAGGACGGCGTTCTCACAATCCGGGGAGAGCGCAAGCGCCCCGAAGCGGACGACAATACGCAGACGTATCGTCTCGAGCGGCGCCACGGACGCTTCGCCCGCACGTTCCGCTTGCCGGAGAACGCGAACCCCGACGAGATCAAGGCCAAGTACGAGAACGGCGTCCTCGACCTGCGCTTGGCCAAGCACGCCCCCGTGGACACCTCCCGCTTGATCCCCGTCAAGTAGGCGACCGGTCTGCCAGGTCAGTCCTTCGGCGGCTTGCCGAGGACTTGCCGACCGGCGCGGCTCCGGAACGCGGCCAGATTGGCCGGGTTGCTACGATACGTCGGTCGCACAGCCGCCGAGCCACGCTAGGGATCCTGCGGCGGGCGGTAGTGTTGTCGCACTCCGCCCGGAGCGCGGCCAGGCCTTCGGGTGACTGGCCGCCCTTCCAAGGCGTGAGTCAGGCGAGCGAGAGTCCTGCCGATCGCGATGCTCGCCGCCATGCCTGCGCAACCAGCCCACCGCGCTTGCGCCCTGACCTGCCTCGCGTTGCTGGGCGGGACAGCCTTGGCCGAAGGGGACTTGAGGTTCGACGAAGTTGCCGCCTCAAGCGGCGTGGTGTTCGAGCTCCGTCACTCGCCAACGCCTAGCAAGTACCTGATCGAGACCATGACCGGGGGCGTCGGATTGGTCGACTACGACGGTGACGGCCGGCTGGACATCTACCTCGTCAACGGGGCCGCGCTTCCGGCGATGACCAAGGACGATCCCGCCTACTACAACCGCCTGTACCGCAACGAGGGCGGAATGCAATTCACGGACGTGACTAGGGACGCCGGAGTGGAAGGACAGGGCTACGGAATGGGCGTCGCAGCCGCCGACTACGACAACGACGGGGACACCGATCTCTACCTGCCCGGAGTCCACGGCTCCCTGCTCTACCGCAATTCGGGCGATGGCCGGTTCAAGGAGGTCGCTAGGTCCGCAGGCATAGCGAACGAAGGCTTGTGGTCAGTCGGCGCGGCGTGGCTCGACTACGACCATGACGGATGGCTCGATCTATTCGTGGTCAACTACCTGGACTGGGCCATCGAAGAGGAGGTCGCGTGCGGTAACGCGGGCAAGACCTATCGCACGTACTGCCACCCACGGCACTACGCCGGCCTTGCCAACAGCCTCTATCGGAACAAGGGGGACGGAACTTTCGTCGACGTATCCGCAGTGACCGGGATCGGAGGGATGATCGGCAAGGGAATGGCCGTTGCAGTGGCCGACTATGATCTCGATGGCGACCCAGACCTGCTGGTGACTAACGACACCCTGCCGAACTTCCTGTTCCGCAACGAAGCCGGAGAGCGTTTCCGGGAAGTCGCTCTCCAGGCGGGAGTGGCATTCAACGACGACGGGCGGGCGCTCTCCTCGATGGGTGTCGACTTTCGGGACCTGGACAACGACTCGCGACCAGATGCGATCGTGACTGCGCTGACCAACGAGACCTTCCCCCTGTTCCGCAACCTCGGGGACGGACTGTTCGCTGACCGGACCTACCCGAGCAGACTCGGCGCGCTGACTGTTGACAAGGGCGGATGGAGCTGCGGCCTCTTCGATTTCGACAACGACGGACACAAGGACATCTTCCTTGCGAACGGGGACGTGCAGGACAATGTAGAGGCCTTCTCGAGCCGCGCCAGCAGGCAGCAGAACAGTATCTTTCGAAATCAGGGGGATGGCTCGTTCGCCGAATCAGCCCTCGGAAGTACTTTCGGCCGCCACCGGGGGGCTGCCTTCGGCGACCTCGACGGGGACGGTCTCTTGGACGCCGTCGTCAGCAGGCTGGGGGAGGCCGCTGAAGTGTGGCACAACACCTCTGCCTCACCTGGAGGATGGCTCTCGATTCTTCTGGAAGGGACGGCGAGCAACCGAGACGGTCTAGGGGCCCGGATCCGAATCCAAGGCCAAGGCCCTCTCGAGCATTGGAACCACGCCACCACCGCCGTCGGCTACGCGAGCAGCTCGGACAAGGCAGTCCACTTCGGATTGGGTTCCAGCGATACAGCGAGACTCGTGGAGATTCACTGGCCGAGCGGCCGAGTGCAGACATTGGCGAATGTCGAGGCGAACCAGCGCGTCACGATTCGGGAACCGGCACGGTAAGGCGCAAGGGGGCTAGCGGGCGGCTTGGGCAGGGTTCCCACGAGCGAGGGTCCCGCTTCGGCCGAGTTCGCTGTGCCTTCTTCCGTCGTCTTCCCGGCCCAGGCGGAAGTAGGCCTTGCCCAGCAGCAAGTGAGCCTTCCAGTTCCTTGGTTCCAATCGCACGGCGGCCGCCAAGTGGGAGGCAGCCTCGGGAACGCGGTCCAATTGGAACAAGGTTCGGCCGAGCTCGAATCGAGTGCGAGCAACCTCCGGGTGGGCGTCAAGTGCGGCCGTGAGAGGGCCGGCCGAGTCCTCGATCCTGCCTTGCCGGAACAGGAATCCCCCTAGATCGACGCGCGGATCGATGTCCGGGCGGGCAGCATTGCCGGCAAGATCAACGGCCCGCCTCAAGTGGGCCTCCGCCTCGTGCGCCTGCCCGGCCCCCTCCAGGGCAAGGCCGAGACCCCGGTGCAGGCGCCATGCTTCGGCATCGAGTTCGAGACCAGCACGAAAAGTCCGTACGGAATCGTCGAACAGCGTAAGCGAGAAGTAGTTGCGTCCGAGGAAGTACAGGACATCCACATCGCCGGGATTCAGTTCGCTGGCCTTGCGGAAGGGCTGCTCCGCTTCCTCGAAAGCCCCCATTGCTGCGAATGTCATGCCTAGCAGCTTCCAAGCATGGACGTTTCCGGGGGCGGAAAGCACGGCACGTTGTAGCGGCGGCAGGGCTTCTCCGAGACGGCCTCCTCGGAACCTCACGAGCCCCATCAGGTAGAGCGCTTCCGCCCTGCGCGGTGAGTCAATCAGCAACTTTCCGAGCACCTCCTCCGCGACAGCTAGTCGACCCGCTTCCAAGTGCTGCACTGCCTCCTCGATCGACGCCGCGTGGAGGGACCAGGCCGGAAGCAGTAGAGATACGGAGAGGAGAATGCGGGCAAGCGCTTGGATCGGTGGAGGATCCCGGTCCGCTCGCCTCGAGGCACCGTCCGACGGCCTAGGGACCGCTTCGGATCGCAATGCGGATTCTCCGCCGACCATGACTGATTCCGTTCGAGAACTGGGTTGCCGCGCGTCGGATGCCATCATAGCTCCGGCGCAGGCAGTCCGTTCTCACAGGCGGCCTCCCAGTCGGCGGCCATCGCCACGGACTGCAGCTGCCGTGGCGGCTCCTTCACCACCTAGCGGGCAAGTCTCGACCGAGTTCGGGGACGGCCGACGCGATCCGTACCAAGCACGCCCCAGCTTGCCGGCTTGCCCACACAGCCAGGCCCTTTCGCCAAGGCGCGTCAGAATCGCCTAGAAAACGGCCGGCGACTGCATCGCACGAGCATCCGACCATCGCAGGCCCAGCTACGGCTGTTCGGGTGGCGTGCCCGCAAGCAACCGCAAAAAAAACGGCGTCGCCCATCATTCCTTACAGTTGGATGGCCCAAATCTGTGCTAGCATCCACCACCGTGACACTGCTACAACGCTGCTTGCCGCTGCTGGCCTTGGCGGCCGTCCCTGTCTCCGCCCAGACCGCCCGCGGAACAATCACCGGGACGGTGACCGACACTACCGGCTCCATCATCCCGGGCGTCCAGGTCATCATCACCCATACGGGAACGATGATCGATTCCACCACCGAGACGACTACCTCGGGGCAATACACGATGCCGGCTCTGTCCTTCGGGACATACGACATCACGTTCTCCTCGGAGGGATTCAAGACGCTGGTCCAGCGTGGCGTCGCGGTGAGCGCGACCGAGGTGCGTCGCGTCGACGCTCAGCTGGAAATCGGCGCCATCACAGAATCCATTGACGTGACCGCCGAGATCGCCCGGCTGGCTACTGACCAGCCCGAGGTCGCCACGACGCTCGAGAGTCGCAACATGCTGGAAATGCCGTTCGCGATCGCCGGCGGCGGCCGCACGGCCGAGAACCTGGTGTACAAGATCGTCCCCGGCGTCTCGGGTAGCTCGTGGCGGAACTTCATCGTCGGGTCTACGGCGTTCTCGAAGGAAACGCTGCTCGACGGTGCTTCGGCGTCAATGAACCGGGCCGGGCACTTCGGAGAGATGTCGCTTTCCATGGAAGCGATCGGGGAGTTCAAGATCCAGACTAGCGGCGTGTCGGCCGAATACGGTCGCAGCCAGGGCGCGGTGTTCAACTACATCATGAAGTCGGGCACGAACGACATCCACGGGAGCCTCTACGGCATGCTCCGCAACGAGGCGTTCAACGCCAACACCTTCGCGAACAACGCCCGCGGCGTTCCAAGAGCGACAGACCGACGCCATGTGTACGCATTCAGCTTCGGCGGCCCTATCGTCCTGCCGAAGATCTACAACGGGACGAACAAGACCTTCTTCTACTCCGCGTACGAGCGGTACCACGAGTCCAACCTCGCGCTGGGGGCTCCCAGCCGCAACGCGCCCATTCCGGATTTCCTCGATGGCGACTTCAGCCGCCTGCTGCAGGGTCGGATCGTCGGCGAGGACGCCTTGGCTAGACCTGTCGAGGCAGGAGCGATCTACGATCCGAACTCATTCGCCCAGATGCCGGACGGCCGCTGGATCGGCGATGCCTTTCCCGGCAACAGGATCCCGCAATCCCGCTTCAGCCGCGTGGCAAGGAACGTCACCGATCTCCTGCGCAGGCACTACACGCCAACCGTGAGGGACGCTTCCGGCCTGATCCCGCTGGAGAACAACATGGCATTCCCGGCGCAGGGCATTCCGATCCGCGACCAGTGGCAGGTGTCCTACAAGGTCGACCACCATATCTCCGGCGCGCAGAAGCTGTCCACTTCCCTGTCCTACAACCTTCGCCCGAGGCTCACCGCGAACCCGGGAGGGCAGAGGAGCCTTTGGGACCCGAACGCCGAAGACGGTGTCGGGGGCCCGCTCTCGCGGGCTCGCTCGCAGAGGCTGCGGACTTGGTACGTGCGGGCCAGCTGGGACTGGACCGCGTCGCCCACGGTCCTCAATCACTTCCAAGTGTTCTACAACCGATTCCGAAACGATAACTCGAACTCGCACCGCACTGAGAACGGTGCGGACGTGTACGGGCTGGAAGGCATCGACAGCAACGGCTATCCCGACATCGACCTCCAAGCGGGCCCCTTCATCAACATGGGCGCGCTGGGAAGCGCCCAGGAAGGGGACTCGAAGGACAACGTCTGGGGCGCACTGAACACGGTGAGCGTGACTCGGGGCAACCATTTCGTCAAGTTCGGCTTCGACTGGAAGCACAATCTGGCGGTGCTGCCCCAGTTCCCGTACCCCAGGATGTGGTTTCATCCACGGGCCACCGCCATTCCGCAGGAGAGGTTCTCCGGCACTCAGACGGGCTTCACCTTCGCATCGTTCCTGCTTGGCATCGTCGACCGGGCGGCGCTGAACGACCCCGTCGGACTGGGATACGAGACCGACTACATCGGGCTGTTCGTTCAGGACGACTGGAAGGTCACGCCGAAGCTGACCCTAAATCTCGGCGTCCGCTGGGACACGTATTCGCCCTTGCGCGAGAAGCACGACCGCATGTCCAGCTGGAGCCTTGACGTCATCGATCCGATCAGCAGGCTGCCGGGAGCGATGGCATTTGCAGGGGATTGCGCTGAGTGCACAGGCAAGCGGTACTTCGGCAGTTATGACCTGAATAACTTCGCACCCCGCATCGGCCTCGCCTACCGCCCCAAGTCCGGCATGACGGTCCGGGCCGCCTACGGTGTCTACTTCGAAGCACAGGCTGACAACCGGAACAAGATCGGGAAGTCGGGCTTCTCGGCATGGGGAGGAACCTACAACCTTCAGGCCGACCCGATCGATCCCTGGAAGGGCATATTCAACATCGACGATGGCTTCCCGACCAGTTCGGTCTACGAGCCGGGAGGCGAATTCGATCTCTCGTGGGGCAACAGGAACTCACCGGGGATGTGGGATCCGCAGAACGGAACCATGCCGTACATCCAGAAATGGAACCTCAACATCCAGACCGAGCTCGCGACCGACCTCATCCTGGACGTCGGGTACCTAGGCACCAAGGGCACCGGGCTGAGGGCCGGCGACATCGCCGCCCTGAACCAGATCGACCGCACGGCGCTGGACCAATTCGGCCGCGATCTCACCCGGCCCGTGCGTAGCGCGGAAGACGCGGCTCGGTACGGCGTTCCCTATCCCTACGATGGATTTCGAGGCACCGTAGCAAGCGCCCTGCGTCCCTACCCGCAGGTGCGCGCGAACAGTCTGGTGAACATCCGCGGAACACCCATTGGATTCTCCAACACCCACCAGCTCCAGGCCGTGCTCGACAAGCGGTTCAGCCGCGGCCTAACGACGTACATCAACTACGTCTGGACCAAGAGCCTGTCAAACGTCTACTCCTCCATCGAAGGCGAGGACGGCAACAAGCCGCTCGACTACTACAACCTAGCGCTTGAGAAGAGTGTCATGCAGAGTGACACGCCCCACATGTTCAAGGCCTATCTGGCCTACGACCTGCCGTTCGGGAGATCCAAGCGGTGGGGATCCAGCTGGCATCCGGTTGTGGACGGGTTCCTTGGTGGCTGGTCTATCTCGGTCATCGCCAACTACTTCTCGGGGCAGCCCCTTCGCTTCATCGGCTCGCGTACCGGGATCAACTGGAACGGCAGGGGCCGCCGAGTTCACATCGGTTCGGGCCCGATCGTCAACGGATCCTTCGATCGGAGGAACTTCGACTTCTTCGACACGCAGGGCGAAAGCAATCGCTACCTCAACAAGGATCTGTTCTCCGATATCGAGCCGGGCACGCTCGGGACCTCGGCGTTCGCGTACACGCAGGCGAGAGGCCTTGGTGTGATCAACGAGGACTTCGGCCTGCAAAAGAACCTCATGATCGGAGAACGGATGCGATTCCAGCTCCGCGCCGAGTTGCTGAACACCTTCAACCGGCACCAGGTCGGCGGAATCAACACGAATGTCACGAGCGGCAGGTTCGGCCAGGTGACTTCAGTGACAGGCAACCGGACCATCCAGCTGGGACTCCGACTAGACTTCTGATTGGGACCCTGCCAGCGACCGAATGGCTCTGAGTTGAGCCGCCGAAACTGTTGGGTCGGCCCAATCCGGTGGGGACTGTCGCCACGCTCGTCGGACCCCTCGCGCCACGGATCCAAGGCGTGCGATGCTCGCATGCCTTGGTCCGTCCCCCGGAGTGACAGATCGCAGAGGCCGGGCGATCGGGCCGCTGGCCGTGCCGGCAACAATTCGATACGCTAGCCGTCGAGCGACTCGGACCGATAGTGACCGACCGCGAACCTGCGAACACCCATGCCTAGACCGACCTGGCTGCTGCGACTGTCAGCAGCGCGAACTTGGGCGCTGCTGCTGGCAACGGGAGCAATTGCCCAGCCGAATGACAACGCCGCGCCAGCGGAGATTCCGGTCATCCGCGCGGATGTACCGCGACCTGCCCCGGCATGGGCGCTGATGGAGCGCCATCTGATCGAAACGATGGACCGGGCCGGTGTCGAGTTCTACAAGGCGTACGTTCTGCCAGACGGTTCCCTGCGATGGAAGGAGCGGTACGAAGGGGGCATGAACTCGTCGGACGACGCCTACGAAGGCTTCCGCGGCTTCTCCCTCCACCACATACTGGGCGGCTCGAAGGAGCTTGACAGGCTCCACCGCACGGTGTGGGAGGGCATTACCCGGCAGTTCACGCGGTACGGCCAGATCTACCGTGAATTCGACAGCAACTGGGACTGGATGCACCACGGCGAGGGATACGTTTCGTTCTATCCCCTGGGCATGGCCGACCCGTACGACGAGGCGTTCCGCGACCGCTCAGTCCGCTTCGCCACCATGTACACGGGCGAGGATCCGGAGGCCCCGAACTACGATCCGAAAACAAGGCTGATGCGGGCTTCGATGAACGGCAGCCGGGGCCCGAAGATGGAGTGGACGAAGCGCGACTGGATCCCCACCAACGCCAACCTTGTCTACTACCACCTGCCGTTCGATGACATTCCGGGCGTTGAGTCCCCGACGGGATGGATCAACGACGGACAAGAGGACGACCAATTCGGCCGCATCGTGCAGACCATGAGCGATCGCATGGCCAAGGGGGACGTTCCGATCAATCTCACTGCAGCCCCGCTGATGGCGAACGCCTACCTCTACACCGGCAACGACAAGTACAAGCGCTGGGTTGTCGAGTACCTGGACAAATGGCTGGAGCTGACTCAGTCCAACGGCGGGATCACCCCTGACAACGTCGGTCTCAGCGGCAGGATCGGCGAGTACACGGGCGGCAACTGGTGGGGCGGCTACTACGGCTGGAAATGGCCACGTGGCGGCACGGACATCGTGCTGGCGTCGCTGACTGCGGCCAAGGTGGCACTATTGCTGACGGGACAGGACCGCTGGATGGAGCTTCCGCGAAGCCAAGCGGCCCTGATTCGGTCGAAGGGCGAGACGCGAGACGGCTCCTGGCTGGTGCCGATCCGGTATGACAGCCAGCGCAAATGGCACCACTTCGTGCCGGAATCCGCGTACGCATACGTGCAGTTCTGGCACATGACCCAGTCCGATCAGGACTGGGAGCAGATCGAGCGCCTCGGCCGCCTGAGAACCGGGAAACTGGCAGCCGCGGACGCGGATCTCGGCTGGGCTTACTTCCTGAAAGGACGAAATCCCGGTTTCCCGTTCGAGGCGCTGCAACGGGACCTGCAATCCGTCCAGCGGAAGCTGGCGCGAATTCTCAACGAACGAGGCGACCCTGAAACCTGGTACGACGCCCACTGGCTGGCCCTCGAACCCATGCCCACGGACAATCTGGTGCGACTGACGATTGGGGGGCTTCCGGTGCACAAGCGGGGCGAGATGCTGCACTCCTACCTCCGCTACTTCGACGCGGACCGGAGGCAGGCGGGGCTTCCGCAGGGCGTGGCGGCCCTGGTCACCGCCATCGGTCCTGACTTTGTCACCGTCGAAGTCGTCAATACCAACCTGTTCGAACGGCGCAGGATGATCGTCCAGGGCGGCACCTACGGCGAGCATCGCATCACGGACGTCTCGTACGAGGCTTCGCCGGCAGGCTGGGTGCCGGGCTCGAATCCACCGGGAGAGAAGTCGGGAAGGAAGAAGGCGTCAAGCATCGACGGCAGGTACTTTCAGCTCGAGCTGGAGCCGGGCGCGGGCACTGAGCTAACGGTCGGCTTGGAGCGATTTGCCGGCTCTCCGAGCTACGCCCTCCCTTGGGGCAGATCGGAGGCCGAGTAGATGCGAGCCTCCCTCTTCGCCCTCGCGACGGTCTTCGTAGTTCCCGGCGTGGCCCAGATGGGCTCGCCCGGAGGCGGGGAGACGCAAGCGATCGCCCTGCATCCGTCGGATCCGATGATCTTGTACGCGGGTGCCGCCAGGGGCCTTTGCAAGACGATCTCCGGAGGGAAGGACAACTGGCCGTCCAGCGGCTTGGAGGCACTCTCCCCGCGCAGCATCGTGCTGGACCCGTCGAATCCCGAAGTGCTCTACGTCGGGACCTACGAGTCCGGCGTGTACAAGTCCCCGGACGGGGCTCGCTCTTGGAAGAGGGCCAGCCAAGGGATCACCAACGGCAGGATCCGCGGCCTGGTGATTCACCCGACCAACGCCAGGACTCTATTCGCAGGCACGGACGGCGGCGGCATCTTCAAGACCGTGGACGGAGGGAATTCCTGGACCACCGTCAACCGCGGACTGATCGACAAGACGCTTCGTTGCCTCGTGGGGGACCCGCAGAATCCTGACACGCTCATCGCCGGGACGTGGCACGGCGTGTATCGATCCACGGACGCCGGGGAGACCTGGGCGGCCAACCCGGCGGGCCTGTACGACGTCGATGTCCAAGCGCTAGCTCTCGACCCTGCCGATGGCAGCACGGTATACGCAGCAATCGACCCGGGAGGGGTATTCAGGTCCACGGACGGCGGCTGGACGTGGAGCGGGTCGGACAGCCCCCTAGCGCAGCGGATCCTCGCCCTGGCTGCGGATCCGTCCCAGCGAGGCCACCTCTACGCCGGCACGACCAAGGGTGTGTTCCGCAGCGCCGATGGTGGGCGCACATTCGAGCGGGCGGGGCTCCAGTGGTCGAACAGGACATGGACGCTGGTCTTCGACGCTAAGACCCAGCCCCCGACGCTGTACTACGGGGGCGAGGGCGGCGTGCTGAAGACGACAAGCGGAGGGCGCTGGTGGGACGTGACCGGCCCCCAGCGAAAATAGGCGTCACTTTCCTCATCCAGGCCCTCGACGCCGGGACCGGGACCGCGCTACCTTGGCAGCGGGAGAATCAGCCATGACGACGAGACGGACATTCATGCTGGCCGCAGCGGGCTCGATGGCTCCGGCGCTGCTGAGCTCTGCTAGCGTCAACGAGCGCTTCACGGTCGCAATGATGGGCTTTCGCGGCCGCGGACGCCAGCTGCTGCACGGGTTCGCCGAGCTGCCGGAAGTGCGCGTCAAGACGATATGCGATGTCGACCAGCGACTGTTCGACGAGGCGGTTGCTTCGGTGGCGGACCGTCAAGGCCAGTCTCCCGGAGTCGAGACGGACTTCCGGCGGCTGCTGGAGGATCCCGACATCGACGCGGTCGTGATGGGAACGCCGACGCACTGGCACGCGATCCCGACGATCATGGCCTGCCAGGCAGGCAAGCACGTGTATGTGGAGAAGCCGGCCGGCCATAACATCGCCGAGGGCCGCGCAATGCTCGAGGCTGCGCGCAGGTACGATCGCGTGGTGCAGGTCGGGATCCAGTCACGGAGCGGAGAGAATTACAGTGAAGCTTGCACATACATTCGCACAGGAGCACTGGGAAAGATTGTCTTTGCCAAGGGATGGGAGAGTGCACGGCAGAGAGGCATCGGCTATCCTGCCGACGAGGCAGTTCCCGACGGCGTGGACTACGACATGTGGCTGGGGCCCGCTCCCGAGCGGCCCTTCAACAGGAACCGGTTTCACAGCCGCTGGCGCTGGTTCTTCGACTACGGCACGGGCGATCTGGGCAATGACGGCGTGCATCGCGTGGACTACGCCCGGCGCGGCCTCGAAGCCGGGTTCGCGGCCATGGGCAAGGAATTGCCCGCCTGGCCGACTGCGGTCTCGGCAGCGGGCGGCAAGTTCTTCTTCGACGACGCCCAGCAATGGCCCGACACGCTCGTGGTGACGTGGGACTACCCGGGCGCGACGCTCATGTATGAAATGCGCAATTGGCAGCCGACCCCGATGGAGGGGCACGCCGAAGGCGCGGCGGTCTACGGGGAGAACGGCTACGTCGTGATCGGCAACGGCAGCTGGCGCGCTTTCGACGAGCGGAACAAGACTGTGGCTTCCGGCGGCAGCGCCAAGTCCGACGATGACATCCGGCACAAGCGGGACATGCTGTCAGCCATCCGCGATGGTTCGCGACCTGCATGCGACATCGAAATCGGCCACCACGCGTCCGGGCTCATCCATCTCGGAAACATCGCGTGGCGTACGGATCGCAAGCTCCAGTTCGATGCGGCCTCCGAGAGCTTCGGGAACGATGCGGAGGCCAACCGGCTGCTGGGCCGCCAGTACCGGTCGCCCTGGACGCTGCCGAGAGCCTAATAGTCCTGTCCGGCAAGGCTCCGTTCAACGGAACGCTGCCATGACTCCAGCCGCTCGATCATGGCGGCGGCCCGATCCGGCATCTGCGCTGCCAGGTCCGACTGCTCCCTCGGGTCGGCCACCACGTCGTACAGTTCCGGAACGTCGCTGCGTGCTCGGACCAACTTGTAACGTCCTTCCATCCACGCTGCGAGACCTCCGAAATCCTTGGTCCGGGCCACGGGATGCCTGAAGTTCACGAAGTCGATGCCCGGGTTCCGAGTCGTCGGAGTCGTCCCTCGCGTCAGTTCCGGATCCATCCAGCGTTCGTTCTCGGACTCGGTGCTCCTGTCGAAACGCCAGAAGCCTATCGGCACCGGTCTCTCGCGCATATCGTCCGACACGATCAGGGGAGTGATGTCGAGACCGTCAAGCGGGCGATCCGGATCCGGGTGCTCCAGCCCCAGCAGGCCCAGGACCGTTGCAAAGATGTCGGTGGTCACGACCGGGACAGACGTTCGTCGCGGAGCCTTCACGGCCGCAGGCCACTCGATGATGGCAGGAACCCGCAGGCCGCCTTCGTACAGGGACCCCTTGTGGCCCCGCCACCCGCCGTTGTGGAGCCCGACGCGCTGTTCCTCCGGGATTCCCTCGACCGTGATGCCATTGTCCGATGCGTACCAGACCAGCGTGTTGTCGGCCACGTCATTGTCACGGAGCCACTGGCGGAACCGGCCGAGCGCCCGGTCCATGGCCGTGATTTCTGCGAAGCGGTTCGCCAGGTCTACTCCCGGAACCTCCCGGTAGAGCGCGGCGTCTTCCGGCAGCGCGCGGTAGGGGCTGTGCGGCGAGCCGAACCAAAGCGTGACGAAGAACGGCTCGGGCCCTTCGGAGCGAATCGCCTCTAGGAAAGCGATCGCGGCGTCGACGCAAATGTCCGAGCTCTCCCCCTGAATGATCTCGGGGGGCTCTCCGTTTCGGCTCAATGGCGGGTCCATCTCGAAGAAGTTGTCGTGCGCCAAGTACTCCTCGTACCCCATGCGCGCCGGATTCGTCGGTGAGGCAGCCTTGACCGCGCCGACGTGCCATTTCCCGAAATGCCCTGTGCGGTATCCGGCCTCTCGGACAATCTGGGCGATGCTGATTTCCTCCGGCCGGGTTGTGTGGTTGGGTGAGAAGACCCCGGATCGATTTGGATGGCGTCCGGTAAGGATCGAAGTTCGAGTGGGGGAGCAGTTCGGCGCCGCGGCATAGAAGCGGTCGAATCGCAATCCAGAGGCCGCCATCTCGTTGAGGACTGGGGTGCTCAGGTACGGATGACCGTTGTAGCCAGTCTCCCCCCAACCCTGGTCGTCCGCCAGGACCAGCACGATGTTCGGCTGTTGAGCAGAGGCCGGCGGCAGCAAGAACAGGAAGAAGAGCGACAGAAGGCGCATGATCGAAGCCGTGGACGGGAACCCCAGGGAACGGCGTCGCCGCTATAGGGCCCTGCTTAAGGATGCACGATCAGCGTGCTGGTTCCCAACTCGCCGGGAGACGCAGCCGAAGGCAATCGGTGCGGTGGAACATGAGGGCGACGCAGGACTTGCTCTCCGACTGTGTTTCCGAGCCCTCAATGCAATCTCCGCCCCCGCGCCTTGCCGGATGCAATTCGAGAGGCTCGTTGATGGACCGCGGGGTCCCACCCGGCGACTAGCGCGTGCTGGGCACATGTCTGGGTCCAGCGCCGGCTCGCCCGGGCGTCGCGCTGCGGCCGGCTAGGCCGCTCGCCGGTTCGAGCGGCAGGATCGAGAGTGACGATCAGGTTCGGGATTGGCTTCGATCTTCCACCAGGACTCCGGATCTAGGAATATAGATGGCGCGGGCTCGGTCCGGCATGAAGGTCAAGGGGATCGGCGGCCCAAGCGAGCCAGCCGAAGAGGCGCGGGCAACCGACTGGAGTCGTCAACGATTCGTGCAAGAGCTTCCGAAGATTCGTGAACCCGCGGCAGCTGCCGATCCGAATTCCCAAGCCGAAGGGGCCAAGGACTCGTGCGGCCCGGATCGGGAACCGGGCACGCAGGTGGAGTTCGACTTCGAGACGGGGCCGACGGATCCCATTCCAAATGAATCTCGCCGGGAAGCGGCCGAACAGGGGGACATGCGGGCCCAGTTCCAGCTTGCCCAAGAATTCCGATACGGGGTTTCGGGCGTTTCCAGGAGTCTCGTGCAAGCCCTCGTCTGGTACAAAGCGGCGGAGGCAAGTGGCCATCCAGACGCCGCATGGAACGTAGCTGCCGTCATCAGGGCCATGTCGGAGACGGAACTGGCTGAGGCTGAGTATCTGATCGGATCAATGCTCTGGGAGTCCACCCGCGTGCAGCCCCGGCGCTCGGAGGCGGTCGATTGGTTCCGCAAGGCAGCGAAGAGGGGCCATGCCGAGGCACAGCGCGAGCTGGGCCAGATCCATGAAGCGTCGGACCCTATCACGGCATACGCCTGGTACAACGCTGCCGCCAAGCAGGGCGATCAAGCCGCGAGATCGCGAATGCCGACTGTTCGAGATCGACTCAGCGAGGCCGAATTCTCCCGCGCCTGCCTCGCGCTGGGCGCAATGTACCGAGGCGGCGTTGCAATTCCCCGCGATGCCGGCGAAGCCTTGTACTGGTATCGCGAGGCGGCCAAGTCGGGGCTCCCGGAAGCCGAGTTTGGGATGGGCGAGATCTACCGCAACGGCGAAGCCGTCGCAGCTAACGACCGGGAGGCCTTCAATTGGCACCTGAAGGCTGCGGGACATGGGCTCTCCAGCGCCCAGCGGGAGGTCGGCGAAATGTACCTGAACGGCGAGGGCACTCCCAAGAGGCCCGTCGAGGGCCTGGCTTGGCTCCTTGCCGCCGCCCTAAATGGCTCCGCGGACGCCAAGGCCAGCAGCCGATTCGCGAAACGGCAAATGACAGACGAAGAGACGCTGAGAGCAGAAAGGCGTTGCAGCGAGTTGATCGAGCGGGACTCGCGAGAGGGGTAGCAATCCGGGAGAACCACACCTCGTGATCGCCGCGAGAATGGCAGGCATCGGCCTCAGTCGCGTCTAGGAAGTGGTGTGCGGCGCGCGATCTCGGTCCATCGCAAGAGGCGCGGTCGCTGAACTCAGCCTTGATGGGGCGTCGCCTCAGCAGCGGTCACGCACGCGGGTTCGCGAGTGCGCGAGAATCCAAGCAATGGCCAAGATCCAGGGTGTCAGACGCGGACAGTTCGATGACCTCGTGCAACTCGCGAGTGAGCCGCTCAGGCCAGTCATGGAGCAATTGCGGGCGCTCGTCCTCGCGATCGATCCGGATTCCTATGAAGCGGTCCGCTTGGGCGAAAGGGCGGCTTCCTACGGTTGCGGACCTCGAAAAATGATCGATGGCTACGCCTACATCATGGCCTACCGCTCGTGGGTCAATCTCGGCTTCTTCCGCGGCACTTCCCTGCCCGACCCGAATGGCCTGCTGGAAGGTACGGGCGCGAGGCTGCGCCATGTCAAGATGCGATCGGTCGAAGACACAGCGCGCCAAGGCGTGCGCCAGCTGATCGAGGCCGCTCTCGCCGAGCGTCGGGCAGCGCTGCGCTAATGCTTCGGGAAAACAGAGCCCACCCACTTCTTTGGCGGATCTCTGGCCGTGCGTGCGCCGGCAGCACACTATCGGAAGGGAGCGCCGCTCCAGAGTGCTCGCTGGCGACCTTTCCGTCCCGACGCGTCCGCATGCCGATGCGGGCCGTTCGTGCCACAACCGTTCGTAGGCGGCCGAGATCCGAGAGTCCACCAGTTGCTGCCAACGAACCGTTTCCTGGGAACCGGGCGGCGCCCGGCGGCAGTTTCCAATTCTCGCCTCGCAGTTGAGGGGGACCGGCCGTCTCCCGTGGCCTAGGGCTGGATGACGGCATCCCGGCCAATCAGTTCCCGGCGTAGTATCCGTCTCGCGCTTGAATCGCTCTCACGTCCATCCGAGGGCTAGTCAACTCAATCCTGCGATAACCGGCCTCGTCCAGACCCCGCTTGGGTGTATAGCCGATGCTGTAGACGCCTCGCATCTCCTCTTCGATCTGCGTGAAGACGTCCGACAGGCGCAGGCGTTCCGAAACGCTGAAGAATCCGCCACCCGTCTGTTCGGATATCTCTCTCAGGACAGCCATCCCCGACCCACTGCGGTCGCCATAGAGCTGAGTGTCGAATGCGGGGTCAAGGTACTGAATGGAGTAGACCACCACGTCGGCGCGTTGCGCTGCCTCGATAGCGCGCTCGAGACTCACCTTGCTGCCGCTGTCATGCCCGTCCGAAACCAATACTGCTACCTTGCGACCTGCCTGATTGCTAAACATCTCGTCAGATGCCAAGAAAAGGCTGTCATAGAGGGCGGTGCCTACAGGCCCACCTACGACTGGTCCGTACTGCGGGTGATGCTGGATGCACGGCCTGTGGTGCAAGTCGTCCAATGCCCCTTCGAGCGATTCCAGAGAACCGGTGTAGTCCTGCTGGAGTTCGACCTCGCAGCCGAACGTGATCAGAAATGCCGCATCTCGCGAGGGCTGCAGGAATTGACGAAAGAACCGCACACCAGCCCTGCGCTCGGCCGGAATCAAGGCCGATTGGCTGATGCTGGTGTCAATGAGCAGCCCAATCTTCAGTGGCAGGTTGGTCTCGTACGCGAAGTATCCGATGTGTTGGACGAATCCGTCCTCCCAGAGGATGAAGTCCTCCCGTCCGAGTGAGTCAAGAATGCGACCGCTTCGGTCCTTCACGGTGGCAAACACGTTCACTACGTCCACATCGGCGGAGAACGTCAAATCTTGGCGAGTGGGAGCGGCTCGCTGGGCAGCCAGTGGAGTTACCACGATGACCGCGACAAGAATGCGTATTGCGAGGCTCATGGGCATTCGGCGGGCGTGGAATTCGATTCCCGCAGGACAGTGTCTTGATCTGGATTGGCGGTGAATCGGGGTACGCCATGCATGGAGACTGCGATGGGCGGGTTCACAGTACGACTCACTTCCGCGGCGCGGTCTGCCTAGGCGAACAGATCGTGCTCGATCGAATGTTAGCCCACGAGATCGGATTCCGCTCTGGAATGGGTCTAGTTGCGGAGCACCCGCGTCACAAATCGCGCCGGGTTGAGGTCGAACGGAAGGATTCCCGTTCGTCAAGTGCATGCGCGTGGCCGCAAATGGAGGTTTCCGCGCAATTCGCCAGCGGCCCCTTGCTGCATGCCGGCACAAACGCTCGAGGCGCAATACTGATCCCCTCCGAATCGCGGAGAGAGGGTCTCAGGCTGTCAATCGGGGATCGCGCAGGACGGTGACCTGCGGTGACGCAACGGGCAACTGGTCGCCCTGCGCTTGACTGCCCGGATGATGGATGGACTGTCCGGATTCGAGTCCGCATCCGGCGAAATCTCCAGCCTGCCGCCGGGACGCTTCGACTGCGCTCGATGTTGCGGTTCGCCAATTGCTGCAGTTTTGAGACAGCCGCCTGACTCAGCCGGGCGCCATCCACCTGCCTCCCTGAACATCGGCCCCAATCAGGCCCCGGGTTCACAGGCAGTGAGTCCACGGTCGCGCGGGACCGCCAAACCGTGTACCCTCGACCACGTGCTGGCACCGCAGATCACTCGGAGAGACCTGAACTTCACACTCGCATTGGGAATCCCCGGGCTGGTTGCCCCTCGGGCCGCCCGAGCGGCACCGTCCGCCGAAGTGAATGAGGTGCGGGTCATCAGCAAGCAGTCCGATCTGTACCACGGCTGGCCCACGCTTGGACGCCGCTCGAACGGCGAGCTATTGGTTGTCTGGTCCGGAGGGCGTGAAGCACACGTGTGCCCGTTCGGCCGCGTCGAGCTGATGAGATCACGCGACAGCGGCCAGTCTTGGAGCTGGCCGAGGGTGCTATCGGATTCCCCGATCGACGACCGCGACGCGGGACTGTGCGAGACGGCGCGAGGCTCCCTGCTGGTAACCACGTTCACGTCGCTCGCCTACCAGCAGCGGCTCGAAGACGCGCAACGGCGATCCGGGCAAGACTCCCGGGACTGGACTCCGGAACGAATCGCACGGTGGAGTGCAGCGCATCATCGCGTGCGCGCCGCGGAGCGCGAGCGGATGCTCGGCACATGGATGCTCCGGTCGACGGACGGGGGCGCGGAGTGGTCGGCACCGTACCGCGTTCCCGTGAACAGCCCGCACGGGCCCGTCCCCCTGTCTGACGGAAGCGTCATCTACGCAGGGAAGCGGCTCTGGCACGAGACCAAGAGAATCGGAGTCGCGGTCTCGCACGACGACGGCCTCGGCTGGCGCTGGCTCGCTGAGATTCCCACGAGAGACGGCGACGACCTTGCGGACTACCACGAACTGCATGTGGCGGAAGCCGCCAGCGGGCGCCTTGTCGCGCACATCCGGAACCACAACAAGACCAATGAGAGGGAAATCCTGCAAGCCGAATCAGTCGACGCAGGCCAGTCGTGGTCCGTGCCTCGACCCATCGGGGTGTGGGGCCTTCCTTCACACCTGCTGCGGCTGACGGACGGACGGCTGCTGATGACATACGGCCACCGGCGTCCTCCGTTCGGTAACCTTGCCCGCCTGAGCGAGGACGAGGGCGATTCGTGGTCCCCTCCGATGACAGTCTCCGGCGATGGCAATGGCAGCGACCTCGGCTACCCGTCGACAGTGCAACTGGACTCCGGGAAACTGGTGACAGTCTGGTACGAGCGGCTCGCCGAATCGCCCCGTGCGGTCTTGCGGCAAGCAGACTGGGCGATTTCCGGATGATATGACGGACGCGACGAAAGCGGATGATGCGTGTCTGGCCGCTGTACCCGCTAGCCTGGGATCGGCGGCGTGGCAAGCGGCTTTGCCACCCGTTGAGCGCAGGGCACGCTGCGGTTGCGGCTACCGCTGGACCGGACGCGTCCTTGGCGGCGTGGCACCACCCTAGCGCCTGACGGGAGCGTGGTCGTCGCCCGGATCGACCTGACCGCGCAGAAGTCGAGTAGCGGCTCGCGCCTACGATTGCTCCTGGTGGTAATCGGTTCGCTCGCCGCGGGGACGGTCCTTGAACTCCCGGGCTAGCCGGACGAAGGCGTCGACAACCGCCTCAAAGATCGGCCCGCCCTTCCCTGCAGTCGCGATTGTCGGATCCCCGTACGTGCCACTCTTGCTGAAGCGCGTCCATTCGTCCATCAGGTGCACCGGCGAGCTGTCCATCAGGTCCATCCAGATGAACTCGGACTCCGGCATTCCGATGTCCTTCACCGCCTTGTCCATCTGGACCTTGTCCGGTGCCAGGTGCAGGTAGACGGACGTCTCGAGCTCCCCGCCGTGCGACATGCCCCCCTTTCCGGACTCGCGATGCCTTCGGATCTCGTCGCGGGCCAGGCTGGGCCAGATGAAGGTTCCGCAAAGGGCATCGGTCTCCAGAATCGTCCGGCGTGCCACAAGGTCGAGAATCGGCATGTTCGAGCCGTGACCGTCCGCGATCAGGATCCGCTCGAATCCGTGGTGGGCGACGCTCTTGGTGACATCCAGCACGAAATGCAGCAAGTGCTCCTGCTTGATGTCGATCGTCCCGGTGAAGTCCATGTGATGGGTCTCGAATCCGTACGGGATCAGAGGCAGCAGCAGGATATCTCCGTCGGCACGCTTCGCAGCCTCCTCGCAGATGCTCCAGATCAGGAAGTTGTCGGTATCGAGCGGAAGGTGATGGCCGTGGTCCTCGACCGAGCCGATCGGCAGGACGACGACCGGCTGCTCCGGGACCCTAGCGCCAAGTTCCTGCCAGGTATGGTGCTGATAGAGATACGGAACTTTCGGCATGAGATCAGCCTCGGACGCGCCGCTCCGGGTCGATCAGGAACCAGAGCAACGCTCCAATACCATACACAACGGTCGCCGCCCAGAACATCGACTCGAAAGAGCCGAACCGGGATGCGAGCCAGGCGGCGGAAATCGGAGAGATCACCGCGGATGCGCTGGAAGCGGTGTTCATGAACCCCGTGGCCGTGCCCCCGTAACGGTGGCCGACATCCACGCAGACCGCCCACGCCACGGGCAGTGTCAGGTCCTGTGCCCCCTGGGCGAACGCCATCCAAAGGACGGCTCCAAGAGGCTCTCCGGCCAGGGCCGCCATCGCGAAGCCAAGCGCGGCCAACGCGAACCCGCCGATTCCGACGGCGCGTCGTCCCCACCGCAGGCCGGCACGGCGGACGAGCCAGTCCGAGAACGCGCCGCCGCACACGCAGGCCGCCGCTCCCGCCAGCAGCGGGATCGCGGAGTACAAGCCGGAGCGCTCCAGCGTGAGGCCATGCTCTTCCATCAGGTATGTCGGAAGCCACGTAACGAAGAAGTAGAAGCCATAGGCGGAGCAGAAGTACATGCCGAATAGCGCCCAGAGGTTGCCGTCGGCGAGCATCGAACGCCACGGGATCGCGGCCGCCTCGGCCGGAGGCGTGCCTTCCGAACGGATGTACGCCAGTTCCGCGTCGCCGACATCCGGGTGGTCCTTCGGATCGTCCGTGTACCATCGCCAGAACAGCCAGCACCAAACCAAGCCAGTCGCGCCCAGCACGGCGAACGTGGACCGCCACCCGATCAGCGCAATGAGCAACGCCGCGAGCGGCGGGGCCGCCGAGCCCCCCAGGCGGGCACCCATCCACATCAGGCCGGTGGTCCCGCCACGCTCGCTGGCCGGGAACCAGCGGGCGAGCGCTCGGGTAAGAGTAGGAAAGGCCCCGGCCTGCGCCGCGCCGAAGAGGAAGCGGATGCCGGCCAGGGACAGGAATCCCCGCACGGCCCCGGTCAGGATCGTCAAGATCGACCAAGCGGCGACGATCGGGGCCATCAGTCTCCTCTGCCCGAACCTGTCGCCGATCCAACCCGTCGGGATCTCGAACAGGCCGTATGCCAGTGCGAACGCGCTGAATACATAGCCCATCCGGACGCTGGTCAGGCCGAGGTCATCGACCATGAACGGCGCCGCAACGGAGATGCAAACCCTGTCCAGGTAAGTGATGAAGGCGACGGTGACCGCGAACAACAGCGTGACGCGGCGGGCATTGGTGTCGGTACTCGCCAAGGCTGCTGGATTCTACCAACGCAGACCTACGATTCGGGCCCTTGCGGAAGGTCCAGCGCCCCGTCCCCGGGGCATTGACGGGGAATCCGCCAGCCCCACGGTGCTCCAAGGCTCGTCTTGGTGCTTCAATGGGATTCGGCCGGGACGCCGTTCGGCATCCCCGCAGCTCAGGAGCCCCAGCATGCATCACCTCAGGTTCGCCGCTCTCGTCGTTTTGGCAGCGCTACCAGCGCAAGCCGCGAACTGGGACCGCTGGCGCGGGCCGGACAATACCGGCGTGGCTCTGGGCCAGGCACCGACAACCTGGAGCCTCGCCGAGAACATGAAGTGGGTAGCCGACGTACCCGGGTACGGACACTCCACTCCGGTCGTGTGGGGCAATCGGGTGTTCCTCACCACCGCGGTGCCAACCGAAACCGTCGAGGAGGCTGCCAAGAGACAGGGCTTGGTGGCAGACAGGGACGAGCGCCTGCGGGAACTCACCGGCGGCCGTGAACTCTCCGAGCTGAGCCGCCAGGAGAGACAGCGCGTGAATCGCGAGCTGCGGCGCGCAGTCTTGGCGATCCCCGAGCACAGGTTCGCCGTGATCGCGCTGGACCGTGCCACGGGCCAGCAGGTCTGGGAGCAGACGGCCGTCGTTACGACGCCGCACGAGGGCCACCACCGCCGCTACGGCAGCTTCGCGTCGATCTCGCCCGTCACGGACGGCGAACGAGTATACGCCTCCTTCGGTTCCAGGGGCCTGTTCGTCTACGACCTGGACGGGAATCTCCAGTGGAAGAAGGACTACGGGCTCGCGATGAGAATGGCGGGCACCTTCGGAGAGGGACGCGCCCCGACTGTCCATGGCGACACGCTGCTGCTCGTGTTCGACCATCAGGGAGACTCGTTCATCTCCGCTCTCGACAAGCGCACCGGCGAGGAACGCTGGAGGCGGGGACGCGCCGAGCGCACGGCCTGGTCCCAGCCCCTTGTCACCGAGCATGGAGGCCGAACGCAGGCCACCGTGTCCGCCTCAGGCAAGATCCGCAGCTATGATCTCGAGTCCGGAGACCTGATCTGGGAATGCGCCGGGCTCGGGTCGAACGTGATCCCGGCGGTTGTCAGGGACGGGGACGTGATCTACGCCATGAGCGGGCATCGCAATCCGAATCTGCTGGCAATCCAGCTCGGGGGCGAGGGCGACATCACGGAGTCCGAATTCGTGCTCTGGTCCAACCAGCGGGGCAACTCCTACACCGCGTCCCCGGTGATCCACGACGGCATTCTGTACTTCCTGACCGATCGCGGCCTCATCACCGCGCTGGACGCTGGCACAGGCGAGGCGCACTACCAGCAACAGCGGCTGCCGGGATCGTATTCGCTCAAGGCCTCCCCGATCGGCGCCGACGGCAAGCTGTACGTCGCAACGGAGCAGGGGGACGTGCTCGTGATCAGGATGGGGCGGACCTTCGAGGTCATTGCGACGAACTCCATAGAGGAAGAGACCTTCATTGCTTCTCCCGTCATCGTGGACGGGGAGATCCTGCTGAGAGGTCGAGAACGGCTCTACGCCGTAGGCAGGGGCAACTGAGACGGCGTGCGCTAACCGCCCTGCTCACTTAATTGGGTCTCGCTGGGTCCTACGTGTCCAGGCTGCACACATGGTCAAAGATCGTTGCAGCCGCATCCGCGCATGCAGCGGTGACGGCAGGCCATGCATGCCAACGTGGTTCGAGATCCCGGTATTCCAGTACGCCGCGCTCGTCCAAATCGTGCGGACGAGGGTTGGCCAGCTGTACAAGCAACTGCTGGAGAGCAGACTGCCCACTCTTCTGCGGATAGAGAAGATCGAATCGCTCGAAGGCCCTCGCGGTCCGCACCCGACCCAGCCCATCGGAAAGAGCCGCGAAGTCAACGTAGTCGCGCGTCGCGTTCCGTCGGAGCGCGAGGACGCCCTTGATGCGAAGGATTTCTTGGTGACTCGGGATTGTGACGCGGCCGCCAGGAACATCGATTTCTGTTGTTTCGAGGGGCTCCTTGCGGATGAGTTGTCTCACCCCTGTCTCGACACCGTCAAGACTGCCCAGGATGAGAACCGGCTTCTGGGTACGTGCGGTCTCCCGTCCGGCCACGGATTCGAGTTGTGCCAGCACAAAGTCAAAGCGAGACCTGAGGTCACTGAAGGCATGCTCTGCATCTTGTGATAGCCGGTGACCGACATGGAGCGCGGCGGCCGCGCTGCCTACCAGCACGTCGCCGGGAACAACCCGTCGGAGGCGGGCTGCGGCGGAGAGGAGCCGCTCCCACTCAGGAAGCATCAGGTGTGCCCTGGACGCGGTTCCTTGCGGCCCACTGCCTCCAGAACCGGTAGCGCATCCCGAAGTACGGATCGCTGGCACAGGCATGAGATACCGTCGCTATCGCTTCCAGCACCGTCGGATCTGCCAGTGCCGCTTGCCGCAACCGGGCCCAGTCGAGCCAGACCCCGCGCGTGATCACGCTGTCGATCGCAGCAGGCGAGTAGCGGCGGTGGTTGAGATGGCGATGCCGCATGGGTAGCAGTGCCGGGAGCAGGCACGAGGATAGCCCGTATCCGTCACTGCTTGACTGCGAGCAGCCAGCCCTCAGGATCGATGACCACTCGCGAGGCCGGGTTGCGCAGGACGACCGAGAATCCCGGCTCGTCTGTCCCGTCCCCAGCGACAACGGTCTTGACCAATGACCGGCCGGGGAGGGTATGCACCTCGATCGGCACACTGACCGGAAAATAATCGGGCACTCCCGTCTGTTCCAGTTGCAACTGGAACTGGTGGCGTCCCTCTCTGGAGGACTGCTTCCAGCGAGCCGACAGTTCGGGAATTCCCGTGCCGTAGATCCATTGGTCGAAGAAATCCAGGAGTTCCGGATCGTGATGACCGTCCGGCACGAACTCGGCAGCCACGACCCTGAGGCGCTCAGTGGTTAGCGGCTCCGAGGCGTGCTGCTCGCAGAGGCTGCGCAGCATGGTGAAGAATCCCTCGTCGCCTAGGATGCCGCGCAGCATGTGCATGATCCAGGCACCCTTCTCGTAGACGATGACGCGGTACGCCTCCGGAAGCTTGGACGTGCGCAACCTGCGGCCGAGAACGACCGGGCCGGCGCTCTCGACCGTTTCGTTGCCGGACTTGCGAAGGAGGTTCTGCTGGAACTCTGCCAACGTCCGGTTCCGCTCTTCCACCCCTTCGTGATGCTCGAGCCAGAGCAGCGAGGAGTATGTCGCCAAGGCCTCCATGATCCAGCCGTCACGGTCAAGCTCGGAGTTCACGACGTTGCCCCACCACTGATGCGCGATCTCGTGCGGTCGGAGCAGTTGGGAGTAGAAGGTCTGCCGGTCCGGCGGAAGGTCCTTCAGCAGTCGGTCACCACGCTGGAAGTAGCTCAGAGTCGAGGCGTACACAAGTCCGGGGAAGCCCTGTCCGAAGTCGCCAGGCACAGGCGAAATCACTGTGACGGGCATGGCCGGATCGCCGAATCGGCTCTTGAAGAAGCGGAACGCGTCCGCGCTCTCGTCCGCGATTCGCTCGATGCCCTCCGCCGGGTTCATGGCAGGCGGCTCGGGCAGGATCATGACAGGCGTTTCGGTGCGAGACCGCCTGCGTCCCGTCAGCGGCACAGGCGGGAGCACGATCGAGGCGCGAGGCGGCCGGAGGCGCTGCTCCACCCCCTTGGTAGCGCGCACCTCCACGCGGAACCCATCCACCTCCCGGCTCGACGACACGTAATCTCCGAGGTTGAATCCGGCCAGCGGAATCGGCTTCTCGCTGTCGAAGTAAGAGGTCATCATGCCGCCGTCCACCTGGCTGTCGAGAAGCCTTCCGGTCGCCACCAACTCCAGGTTGCGCGGATGGCGGAACGTGAGCCGGTAGCGCGCCTTGCCATAGCCGATCCGGGGATACCAGTTCGTGCGGTTCCCCACGAAGTACACGCCGGAACCGTCGTCGACGACCACCTTGCCGTTGTACTCGAACTCGATCGCGTGCGTGCCCGCGGCCAGAGGCGGTTCAGGAAGAATCGCGACCAGCAAATCGTTGTCGCCTCCCCGCCCTCGCTCCGGAACCGGCTGGTGCTCCTGGAGGAACTCGACATCCTGCCCGGCGATCCGGACAGCCGTCACCTCGAGACGGCTCGAAATCTCGAAGCCGACCGCGCGGGGCCCGGCCTCGGGCAGGCGCAGCGAAGCCTCTGCCCGTACGCTGAGATGCAAGTCGCTGGCTAGGCGCGCCTCGATGCGATAGTCGTCCAAGGTGGCGACCGGCGGCAATCGTTCCCTCTGTCCGGAGCGGAACGAGCGCGATTCGAAGCGCGTCCAGATTTCGTAGTACGCCCTTCCTTCCGACCGAACCAACTGGCCCGCCACGACCTGTTCCGGATTGGTCGAGTCCACGACCACGTCGAAGCGACCATTCGTGTCCCCGCGGATGGCTGCGACAAAGAAGCCGTGCTCCGGGTCGCGGCCGGAATACAAGTCCAGCAGGACTCGAGTCGAAGACCCTTCGATGAGGTTGCGCAGCACGACTGACCAGCGCGGAGCGATACGGGCCCCCTCCTCGGGGTCAAGGCGGTACGACGCTGCGGCTTCGAGCGCGGCCTCGAGCTCTTCCGAGGTTCCGTCGCTGAAGAACATCATCGCGTTTCGGAACTTCTCGTTGAGGATCGACTCTCCGAGGAACCGCGCTGTCGACTGGCGCTCGGCGGGCGTCGGGGGAATCAGCAGCACCTCGCCGACATCGGTGTATTCCGTAGCGACGAACAACGCAGCGATCGTCCTGCCGAGCACGGGCTTGGCGAAGATCAGGTAGCCATCGGTGAAGAACAGCTTGACGTCCTCCCGCTGGAGGAACACGTCCCGGACCCGGTAGCAGCGGTCGGGGTCCAGCTCCAGTGACTGGATCCGGCGCAGGTCCTCCGCCCCCTGGGTCGCACCCAGCGCCGCAGCCGCCATGAGGGCGGCAGCCGTGATTCGCGCAAGCATCCGCAGGCCCACTCCTCATTATCCGGGCTTGCCAAACATACTGGCCAACGCCTTACGCTCCGGGTTACCGGCGCGGGCCGCAGCCGGCGCGAGGGATGGAACGCTACGGCCGCTCTCAGCGTCTGAAATAGCGAGGAAACGCACCCACAGCAACCATGAGGAGAGCCACCATGAACCGCATTCTGTCCAGATTCGCCTGCATCGCCGCTGCCCTGACGCTCTCGGCTGGCCTAGCCATGGCCGACCTGCGTGAGCCGCAAGGAGAGACCAAGCGCGAGCCAAGGAACGAGAGGGAGGACGTTTCCAAGATCGGAGATCGAGACGTCGGCAAGGCCGTCAATTTCTACAGTCTCGAGAAGGAGATCGCGCTCGGCAAGCAGCTCGCCGAGGAGGTGGAGAGAACAGCCAAGATCGTGGACGACCCGGTGATCGCCGAGTACGTCAATCGCATCGGCCAGAACATCGCCAGGAGCTCGGACGCGAAAGTGCCGTTCACCATCAAGGTGATCGACTCCGACGAGGTCAACGCCTTCGCGCTGCCGGGCGGCTTCTTCTATGTGAACTCCGGCCTGATCGAGCTGGCGGAGGACGAGGCCGAGCTGGCCGGAGTGATGGCGCACGAGATCGCGCACGTCGCCGCCCGGCACGGCACGCGCAACGCCACGCGGTCCCAGCTCGTGCAGTTCGCAACGATTCCCCTGATATTCATCGGTGGCTGGGCAGGCTACGGCATCCAGCAGGCGGCCAACTTCGCGATCCCGATGACCATGCTCAAGTTCTCCAGGGACTTCGAGGAGCAGGCGGACTTCCTTGGCGTCCAGTACATGTACAAGGCCGGCTACGATCCCGCCTCGATGGTCCAGTTCTTCGAGCGCCTGAAGGCCAAGCAGAAGAAGAACAAGAACTTCCTGGCACGGGCCTTCAGTTCGCACCCGATGACCGCGAACCGCATCAAGAAGGTCCAGAAGGTGATCGACGAGCTGCTGCCGGAACAGCCGGAATACGCAGTCAGCACGAGCGAGTTCGACGAGGTGAGAGCCCGGGTCATGGCCATGAACGCTAGGTCGAAGGAAACCGTCCGGGATCCCAACCGGCCCACCCTGAAACGCAAGACGAACGACGAGCCGATCCTGCCGGGCGAGGTGGATTCCAGCGAGGAGGACCTGGACGAGCGGCCGACACTGACGCGTCGCGATATCTCGGACGACTGAGCGGATTCGCAGCGGGAAGGAAGGGTGGCGGGCAACGGTCCGTCGCCCGGCGTTCGTAGATCGCCTACCGCGCGGAGAGCCAGGCCGCCGTGTCATCGAGGGCCTGCCCGAGCCGATCAAGGATCGTGTCGATCTGCTCTTCGGTGACGATCAACGGAGGCGAGAGCGCAATGGTGTCCCCGAGCGCTCGCAGGACAAGTCCCCGCTCGATCGCCTTCTGCATGCAGAGCGGGCCGACCCCGAGGCCTGGGTCGAAGGATTGGCGGGAGTCCTTGTCCTCGACGAGCTCGATGCCGGCCATGAGCCCGACGCCCCGAATCTCGCCGACGAGGGGATGATCCCCGAATCGGTCCTCCAGCCCTCCGAGCAGCCTCGGGCTGAGCTGGCGAACGCGCTCGACGATGTCCCGTTCCTCGTAGATCCTGAGGCATTCCAGGGCAACCGCGGCACTGACAGGATGGCCGCTGTAGGTGAACCCGTGCGCGAACGTGCCGACCTCCTCGCTGCCGCGAACGAGCACATCGTAGACCGCTTGATTGACAAGCACGGCGGAGATGGGGGCATAGGCGGAGGACAGCTGCTTCGCTGAGGTCAGCAGGTCGGGGCGCATGCCGAAGGTCTGCGAGCCCCACATGTTCCCGGTGCGTCCGAAGCCGCAGATCACCTCGTCTGCCGCGAACAGCATGTCGTGCTCGGCAGTGACCTTCTGAATCTTCTCGAAGTACCCTCTGGGCGGTATCAGGACGCCGCCGGCCCCCATGACAGGCTCGGCGATTATCGCGGCCACCGTCTCGGGCCCCTCGTCCCGGATCTGCTGGTCCAGCTCCGACGCGAGCCGCGACGCGTAGGCGTCTTCCGATTCCCCGGGAAGGCCGCCGCGATAGTAGTGCGGCCGGGATGCGTGGAGGATGTTGGGGATGGGCAGGTCGAACTTGCGGTGGTTCCGAGCAATCCCGGTCAAGCTGCCCGCAGCGACCGTCGAGCCGTGGAAGCCGTCGGCCCTGGCGATGATCTTCTTCTTGTCGGGGCGGCCAAGCGCGTTGTTGTAGAACCACACGATCTTCACAACCGTGTCCGCAGCCTCTGAACCGGAATTCGCGAAGAAGACCTTCGACATCGGCACCGGAGCGCACTCCAGGAGGCGCTCGGCAAGCTCGACCGCGGGCGAATGGCTCCGGGACGTGAAAAGGTGCATGAACGGGAGCGTCTTGAGCTGCCGGTGGGCGGCTTCGACGAGCCTCGGCTCGTTGAAGCCCAGCGAGGCGCACCAAAGCCCCGATGCTGCCTCGAGATAGGCCTTGCCGTCCTCCCCGTAGACCCAGGCTCCATCGCCACGGACAATGACGAGCGGTCCTTGCGATTCGTGGTCAGAAGGGTTCGTGAACGGGTGCAGAACGCTCGCGACATCCCGCACAGCAGTCGAGGCAGCCATAAGTTGCGAGTATACCGACCGTCAGCCCGACCGGACCCTAGCCGCGAGCCCCATTAGGAAGGGCTTTTTTGTATTGGTATCGGCTGGCGGGCGGAAGCAGGTAGCGAGGGTTGGCAGCGCCGGTCCGGAATCGGTCTCGCTTGAGCCAGAACTCCGTCCAAGGCTTGCCGATTCGGTGGAGTCAGAAGTCCAGGGCGAGCGTGAAGCGGAATGTTCGGCCGTCGTTGAGTGTGTTCGTGATCCGGCCGAAGCTCGGCGATGTCAGGCTCTGGTTGGGATCCGCGAACTGCGGCGTGTTGAAGAAGTTAACCGACTCGGCGCGGAATGTCAGCTTCTTGTCCGAAGCCACGGCCCAGGATCGGGAAACGCTGGCATTGACGTTGGCGATCTTGCCCCTGCGGAACGTCCTCAGCCCGAGGTTTCCGGCCAGGTCCCCGATCTGCTGGTAGGCGAACGCGTCCCTTGGCAGGAGCTGCCGGGAAGTGTCGGGGTCGCCGATCGTCCGCCCCAGCAGGGAGGGATCCAGAATGTGGGGCCGGTCTCCTGAGGCGCCGTCGACGTTCCCGAACCCGGGCCCGTCCGAGCCCGACTGGACGGTGAACGGCGTTCCTGTCTTGAGCAGCGTCACAGTGGAGAGCTGCCAGCCGCCGAACAGGCGGCCCGCCCATCCGGAGCCCCGGGGGAATCGTACACGGCCCGCAGCAGGAAGGAATGGGGCTGGTCGAAGAAGCTGAGCGACTTGACGTCGGAATGAATGTTGTAGGCAGTCTGGCTCACTGCACGGCGCGCGTCGCCTCCGTTCATGGTGTTGGTGTAGTCGCTGCCAAGGTCGATCGACTTGCTGAACCAATAGGCGGCATCGATCGTGAAGCCCTTCAGGCCGCGGGCGATGAACGAGACGCGGGCGGCGTCGAAATAGGCCCTTGAGGCGTTGTGCAGGCGGAGCACGTCGTTGTAGCGCTCATCGGGGCGCCGGACATTCGTGGTCCGCACCGTGACGGGGACCCCGTCGGGCCGTTCGCCGCGGTTGAGGAACCATGCCTGGAACACCTTGTGCGTTCGGCTTCCCACGTAACCGAGCTGGATGTTCATCGTGCGCGACAGCGAGGTCTCCCAGCTGAGGCTGTACTGATGGCTGTACGGCTCGACGAGATTGTCCGCAATGTCGAACAGCGTGGACCGTGACCCGGGAGCCACGTCAGCGAACGCCGCGCCGCTGATGATGTCGACCAAGGTGGGCCGCAACACGACGAGCCGGACGACATTCGGCGCGTTGATGCGGTACTGGCTGTACGTGACTGGATAGATCTCCCCGTAGGAGATTCCGTAGGCGCCCCTCAGAGTGCCCCACCGCCCGCCCGGTCGGTACGCGAATCCGAACCGGGGCGCGAAGTTGTTGCAGTCGCAGCCGTAAGGGAGGGTTTCGAACCGGTTCACTTCCTGCGGGGTCGTGACGAGCTCGTACCGAATCCCGAAGGTGAGGGTGAAGTCCGGGCGCACCTTCCACGTGTCGGCGGCATAGAACTGGCTGGTCCACTGCCGGAACCCGCGATGGAAGCCACCCACGGTCTTCAGCAGCCTAGCCGGCTTGCCGAGGCGGAAATTCGTGATCGCATCGTTGCCAAAGTTGTCCGAGAACTGGACGTTGCCGCGGATCGCCTGCTGCTCGACCCCGTTTAGCTGGATGCGGGCGGAATGGAACCCGGCCCTGATGCGGTGGCTGGACGAGGTGTGCGCCACTTGGGCGGCAAAGCGGTAGGAGTTGATGGCCCGGTCGACGGGGATCAAAGGGGAAGGGCCCTGGCCTGCGATCGCCCTGGCCACTCCGACCGTGGGTCCGAAATTGTTCGGTTCCGGGATCAGCAAGGATCCGACGCGGTCGAAGCCGGCCGATACGTTGGTGACCGTGCGGGGCGACCAGCTGCGGGTCCATGTCATTCGCGGCCGGTGGTTCTTGATTTCCGTGTCGGGGTTGGCGCCCCGAACCAGCTGGAAGGCGTCGACGCTCTGGGATGTGAAGACGTAGCTGAGGCCCAGCATTCCGGCGTCGTCGAGATCCTGGTCGAGGCGGAGGTTGGCGGTATCGGTATCGACCCTCTGCAGTGCGTTCGTATTCAGCGCGCGGGGATCGATGTCTGTGCGGTTGGGCAGCTGGGTTGGATAGGCGTCCAGCAGCTGCTCTACAAGGCCCCATGTCTCCAGATCGGTGCGGTCGCCGTTAGCCGGGTCGATTAGGAGCGGAGTCCGCTCGTCAGGCAGGGGAACGAGGACATTGCCATTGACCTGGCCCCGGATCTTCTGCTGGGAGGCATTAGCGGTGAACCGCGCACCGTTCCAGGCCGGTCCGGTCAGCCGGAATCCGTAGCGGTTCTCGTTCGCGGGCCGGACATCACCGACCTGGAAGAAGGACCGCGCGGAAACCGCGCTGTTGCCGTGTGTCCAAGACAGGTTGCCGTGCAGGCCCTGCCCGCGGGCCGGGGGAAGGTGGATGTTCGGACGGGCGCGGCGCCCGTACTCGGCTCCGTAGTAGTCGCGATCCGGCTGGAAGTCCGTGACGATCGTCGCGGTAGCGCCGAGCCGAATGTTGAGCTCCTGCAGGGTATTGGTGTCGACGAGGTTGAACTGGACGTTCTCGTTCCTTCGGGCTTCACCGGAGCCTGTGTCCTCCTGGCCGAGAAGGTTCAGGCTGGTGCGCTGCGCAGCCGCGCTTCCCTGGGCGGCTGCAGGGGCGGCCTCGTCCGGGCTCGTCGCCGCAGCTTCGTTCGCTGTTGGGGCGGATGCCCCGGGGGGCGCGCCATCGGGCCCTGCCTCCCCCGGGGATTGCAAGTCTTGACCGAGCGCCGAAACAGACCCGAGTCCCGCTGCAATCGCCGCGATCAGGCCGGCTCGCATGGCCTCGCGCACAGTCATCGCCCGAGTTTACCGAATGGCGCGAATTCGGGGCCGGGACCCGCCACTGGGGATTCCAAGCCAGCGGGCTGCAGACCTTCAAGGAACGGTGCTGGCGGCATTCGACGGAATCGGCCGATACCGAGAGCAACGCCGGGGCGGACGAGGCCGTGGGCGTGCGATTCCCGGCACCTTCACCGGCGCCGGGACAGCACGGCGATCGCCTGCTTGACTGCCGGATTGTCCTCCACTACTCCTTCCGCGGCGTACGCACCCCCTCCATGCTGACGATAGCGCTTGAGCACGTCCTCGGCCGCCGCCAGTTCGCTATCCGAAGGAGTGAAGACCTCGTTGACGATCGCGACCTGGCCCGGGTGGATCGCCGCCTGACCGGAGAAACCCATTCGCCTGGCGCGGTCCGCCGAGCAGCGCACAGCATCGAGGTCCGCGAACTGCATGGAAGGCGAGTCGAACGCCTCGCAACCGGCCGCACGAGCCGCGTTGACGACGCAGCTGCGGGCGCATGCCAGTTCCGGCTCACCTTCGCTGCGCATGATCCTGGCTTCCGCGGAGTAGTCCTCAGCGCCGAACATCACGGCTCGAACCTTATCGCTCGCAGCAGCGATCTCGGCGGCATTCAGCAAGCCCCGGGGGGACTCGATCAATGGGAAGGCCGCAGTACCGCCAGGAACCCGTGCGGTCAGGTCCCTGACTTGGGAAGCCGATTCACAGCCCGGGATGACAATGCCGTCGGGCCTCAGTTCGGAGACCGCGCGGCAGTCAAGGTCGACCAGCGCTGGAGCGCTGGCATTGATGCGGATAAGGATCACGGCTTCCCGGCTCCGCAAGCCGGGCATCGCAGCCCTGGTGAACTCCCGCGCGAAGCCCTTGTTGGCATCCCCGACGGCGTCCTCCCAGTCGACGATCAGCGCGTCCGCCTCGGTGCCTGGTGCCTTGGCGAGCTTTCTCGGGCTGTCGCCGGGCACGAACAGGATGCTTCGGATTCTGGACGCGTCCATCCGCAGGGCCTCCATTCCATAATGGAGCGCTGGGCGTTGCGGCCACGGGGCCAACGCCAGAAAGTGAGGCGCGATCAATGGCCTACGGCCGCTATTTCGACGAATTCGAGGTCGGCCAGTCGTTCCGGCACTGGCCCGGCCGCACCATCTCCGAAGCTGACGACACTTGGTTCGCGCTGCTGACGATGAACCAGCATCCGGTACATATCGATGCCAACTACGCGGCCGGCACGCAGCACGGCCAGAGGCTCGTGGTCGGCACGCTGGTGTTCAGCATCGTGGTGGGGATGAGCGTGGCGGACCTGAGCGGAAAGGCGATCGCGAACCTGGACTACAGCGAAGTGAAGCACGTCGGGCCAGTGTTCCACGGCGACACCATCTACGCCGAGAGCCGCGTCATCGACCTGCGAGAATCTGATTCGAAGCCGGATCGAGGCCTCGTCTCCGTGGAGAGCCGCGGCTTCAACCAGCGCAACGAGACCGTACTCACGCTCAAGCGCACGTTTCTGGTCCCGAAGAGCCCCAAGGGGACGGAATGAGCTATCGGCTCAGCGAGGACCAGCAGCGAATCCGGGACGCCGTGACCGAGGTCTGCTCCGACTACCCGGGCGAGTACTGGCGCACGCTGGACGCCTCGCAGGGATACCCTTCGGAGTTCGTGGGTGCCCTCACCGAAGGCGGCTGGCTCGCGGCGCTGATTCCAGAAGAGTACGGAGGCAGCGGCCTGGGCATCCTCGAGGCAAGCCTGATCATGGAGGCGATCAACGCTTGCGGCGGCAACGCCGCGGCCTGCCACGCGCAGATGTACATCATGGACGTGCTGACCCGCAGGGGCACGGCCGAGCAGAAGCGGAAGTACCTTCCCCAACTCGCCCGGGGCAACCTGAGGCTCCAGGCCTTCGGTGTCACGGAACCGACAACCGGCTCGGACACGACGCAGTTGCAGACGCGCGCCGAGAGGCGTGGAGGCCATTACGTAGTGCATGGCCAGAAGGTGTTCACTTCGCGGATCGAGCACTCGGACCTGATGCTGCTTCTCGTGCGAACCACTCCCGTCAGGGAGGTACAGGGCAAGACACAGGGCCTCTCGATCCTGCTCGTGGATCTTGAGGATGCACGAGGCAAGGGACTCGAGACCCGGCCGATCCGCACAATGATCAACCACCACAGCTGCGAGGTGTACCTCGACGGCCTGGAGGTGCCGGCGGAGAATCTGATCGGCGAGGAAGGTGCCGGCTTCCGGGCCCTGCTGGACGGCCTCAATGCCGAGCGGATACTGATTGCGGCCGAGTGCATCGGCGACGGCCGGTGGTTCATGCGGAAGGCTTGTGGCTACGCACGCGAGCGGGTCGTGTTCGACCGTCCTATCGGCCAGAACCAGGGCATCCAGTTCCCCTTGGCCACTGCGCACGCCCATCTCGAGGCAGCCGACCTGATGCGATTCCGCGCCGCCGAGATCTACGATTCCGCCCAGCCGTGCGGCGCCGAGGCCAACATGGCCAAGCTACTGGCCGCCGACGCGTCATGGGAGGCGGCGAACGCCTGCCTGCAGACCCACGGCGGCTACGGATTCGCGTCGGACTACGACGTGGAGCGCAAGTTCCGGGAAACGAGGCTCTACCAAGTCGCCCCGATTTCGACGAACCTGATCCTCACCTACATCGCGGAAAAGGTGCTGGGACTGCCACGGTCCTATTGAACGGCCTGGTGAATCGCCGCTTCCAGCCGCACCAGCCCCGTGGTCAGGCTTCCATCGATCTGAACGCGCAGGGCGCGACGCCCCAGCCTGGAGAGCACCTGGAAGTCGCCCAGCGCCTGGGCGTCCTTGACGACCCCGAAAGTGAGGTCCCTGCCCGGCACTTCCAGATCGGGGCCATCGGCGCACCCGATCTGCAGGAACACTCCGTTGTCGGCCCCGCCCTTGTGGAGCTGGCCGGTCGAATGCAGGAACCGTGGGCCGAAGCCGACGCAAGTGGCAACCGCCGAACGCGACCGTATGGCCTCCCGCATTCTCGCCAGGGACCCAACGGTTACCGGATTCCTGTCGATGAACGCCAGAAGCGCCAGATAGTCTCCTTCCCCGGCTGCTGTTATATGCGCACGCAGCAGGGCGGGAAGCTTGGAAGCCCGGGCTTCCCGAACGAGCCGCTGAGCGTACGCCTCCGTTGCATAGAGCAGCACTCCGTCTCCGGCAAAGAATGGCTCGTCCGAAGGCAGTGACCCGTCCGCTTCATAGGTAGCCGTCAGGTCCCTAGCCGCCACCTTCGCGGACTCGACATCGGGCTGGTCGAAAGGGTTGATCCCGAGCACGGCTCCGGCAACGGCAGTAGCGAGTTCCCAGCGAAAGAACTCCTGTCCTAAGTCCTCGACGGTGCCAATGGACACACGGATTACGGGATGGCCCGCATCGGCGAGCGATTCCAGAGCAGGTTCCGGCGCTGCCGGCTGACCGGACTCGAGGTCGAGGACTGCGAAGACGCGGTCGCTCGTGTAGTCGGATGGCTCGCCCAGCCGCTCGCCGTCAACCGGTACGATTCCCTTCCCCAGCTTGCCGGTGGATTCCGCGACGAGCTGTTCGATCCAAGCTCCGAGCGATGCGATCTCTGGGGATGTGACGAGCGTGAGCTTGTCCCTTCCTGCAAGCGCAGCCGCTCCGAGCAGGAGACCTAGGCGAACGCCCGGGTTCGCGGCGGGCGGGACATCGGGCCCGCAGGCCGACATCATGGCCTTGGCCCCATTGAGAAGCCGGGACAGATCCAGTCCCATCACGGCGGCGGGCACGATGCCAAAGTCGGACAGGGCCGAGTAGCGGCCGCCGATGTGCGGCTCGCCGTGGAATACGTGTCCGAAGCCTGCCTGCCTGGCCTTGTGCTCGAGGCGCGAGCCGGGATCCGTGATGGCGACGAATTGGCTGGCCGCTCGCTGCGATCCAAATTGCGCCGACAGACGGTCGAGGAAGTAGTCCGTGAGCAACGCTGTCTCAAGCGTCGAGCCCGACTTGCTCGCGGACAGGAAGAGCGTAGACTCCAAGGGCAGCGAGTCTTCGGCGGCCCGGACCTGCGCCGGAACGGTGGAATCGATGGCTCGCAACTCAGGACAGCCCTCCTGCGGGCCGGAGCACATGCTCAGCACCTCGGGGCAAAGGCTGGATCCACCCATCCCCAGCAGCGCCGCATGGGTGAAGCGTCCCCGAACTTGGGCCGCGAAATCGCCTAGGGCGCCAAGCCGGTCCAGCTGCCGGTCCACCACGGTGAGCCAGCCCAGCCAGCGTTCCTCCTCCGCTGAGGTCCACAGTGACGCGTCACGGTCCCAAAGTCTGCGGACGCCACCGGTCTTGGACCACTCGTCGACGAGCCCGGTGACGCGCACCAGCAGTGGCGTTGGAAGAGCCTCATGCAAACCGCTTAGTCCGGTCACCTGCTCAATCCTCGTGTCCTAGGTACGCCAAACCGCAAGGAATGCTTTGCACTGTGTGGCAAAGAGCCCTAGCGACGTGCGGCGACGGAGTCTTCATGACACTCACGCATGCGCCGTGAGTCTCTACAAGGCGGTTCTCGAAAGGCCCCCCAGAGCGATTAGCGTCGACAATGATAAACATCTCAATAGCAATCAGTTAGTGAATTCCAGCAGCCGATCAGTCTCTTTCGAGAAAAACTCGCGGTACCCTTCAGGGGGGTTTTCGAGGTTACCGTACTTGTCTAGGGTCATGGTGTGTATGCCGACATCACCTTGCTGTGCCTCGTGCCCGTCCCGCTGAGGCGCAAAGTACAGGATGGATACATCCTTTGGATTCAATCGCCCGAGTCGCACCTCGATGCGAATGCGGTCGATGATGTGATCACTGTGGGTCTCAATAAGGAATCGACTTCCCCATTCACGGTAGGCATGGACAAAGAGACTTGCTAGTTCAGCCTGGCCGCTCGGATGCAGATGCACCTCGGGCTGCTGTAGCGAATACATTCGCTCGCCATCCCGCGCAGTCTCTGCTCCAGCAAGGATCTCCACCAGAATCGGCAGGCATTGATTCACGCCATACCCTACATCGATCAAATCTACGGGGGATCCATTGTGCACCTGAACCTCAATCTGGACAGGATCGATTGACGCTTCACCCGAAGTCTTTACCCGTAAGTCCTGGAAGAGCCCGGACTCCAGACCAAACCTCCGAAGCCCTCCGCGCAAGGACTGCCAGCGATCCGGATCCATGTGGGCTAGACGCCCCATGAATCCGGGTGCGTGGTCGACTTCCGAAGACGGTGATCCCTCAGCTGGGTAGTACATCCGAGCAGGCTTCGAACGAATCGGAGCGACTGGAACCAAGTCAGGGAGCGAGGTGTACGGAAACCTCAACGAGGAAAGACTAGGGCTAGCATGCTGCCCAGTCAAGGTCTTCTCGGAATTCACCGGAGGGAACGGAAACCGATGATCGATGAATTTGATGAGCGCAAGGAGTTCTGGAGAGTTGGATGGGAAGCCTGTGGAGTCCCTATTGGTCTGCAACAAGAATGAAAGATAATCCAGGGCATGCCTAGAATACGAATAATCGATTTCCGTCTCGATTTCTTGAGATCTCAGCATTGTACCTCCGTTCTTCGGAATTATCTCTAAGAATTCGTCTCGCGGTATGCCGAGTCTTGAGGAACGTCGAATGTCGAATCGCACGGACTTGGTGACCGGCCGCGATTTCTCACTGCGGAATCTTACGGACAACTCGTATCCGGGACGATCATCGTCACGATGAATCCTCAGTCCGACACTGAAGTCTTGACTGCCCACGAGGCTATCAGTTGCTGAGTAGACGATATCTTCGAATGATCCCATATTGAAGGGATCCTCATTAAAATTAGCATCTGAATTGAACCCCCTGTCCAATAATCTATGCAATGCACTATAGCATCCTAGGAATGTAGGTTTTCCGGTGTTATTCTCACCAATTAAGAGAGTGATAGGCCTCAAGCATCCACTGTGGTGATAAGGAAAACAGCGAACCCCTCGCATCCAGAAGTCTGTCGGAGTGTCCATGTCTTCGACTACTTCAAGCCAACGCCGTAGAGACCCTCATGAAGAACATCAATGCAGGTACTGCGAACAACAGCGTGTAGCTCGTTGTCACGGTGTAAGGCCGACATGGTGCAGTCATTACTAGAGCGCCCAGCAGCCGCGGCAACGCTTGGTGTTGACCGACGTTTCGTCACCTGCCAATGAACAGAGCCATCTACGGGACCCGGGTGACAGCTACGATCCGCGCCACTGCCGGCAATGGGCATGTGGTTAAAGCAGATACATTCTCTGGGCACGGACAATCCTGGAGGCACCTCGTTTGTGATGCGATTCGCAGCGGGCTTTGCACAAGAGACAGCCGTCCACACCAGATATACTGCTTGCCTGAGTGCGCATCTGCCCGCACGGCATTCAATCAATTTTAACACCCCCGCCCAGCTGGGCCACCAGTAGCGTCAAATCAGCGGGTAGATCACTAGCGAAATCCCGACTCCTTGAGGTTGTCGGCTCTAGAGTTGGGGGATCGCGGAGACTTGGCGCCTGACAGGCAGCATAGCGACCTACGGAGCCAGCTCGTCGGGCCCACGGGCTGACTCCTATCCCGGAGTGGTTCGTATGGGTGTAGGTCGAATGTCTGACTCGATCTCGCTGAACACCGCACCGGTCCTATCCCGCCCGCTAGACTACGGAACGTGAGGAGCCTGCTGCCCATCGGCATCCAGTCCTTCGGCTCGATCCGGGAGCTCGGCTGCCGCTACGTGGATAAGACTGGCTATCTCAGAGACCTACTGGAGCGCGGTCAACGCTACTTCCTCTCGCGGCCGAGGCGATTCGGCAAGAGCTTGCTCGTCGACACCCTGAAGTGCCTGTTCGAGTGCCGGCAGGAACTCTTCAGAGGGCTGGCAATCGAGCCGCACTGGGACTGGTCTGCTCCCCAACCAGTGGTCCGCCTCTCGTTCGGCGGCGGGAGCTTCAATGAACCGGGCGGACTACACCGCAGCCTTCTGGCGCAGCTCCGTTCGCACGAACGCCGCAACGACGTGCACCTCGAGTCTCAGGACGGGCCCGGCCGGCTCGCGGAACTTCTGGAAGCCCTCCACGATCAGCGCGGATGCCGGGTGGCCGTGCTAGTGGACGAATATGACAAGCCTATCCTGGACCTGCTCCGGGAGCCAGACGTTGCCATCGCGAACCGCGACTACCTGCGGAACCTGTACGCCGCGATCAAGGACTCGGACGAGCACGTTCAATTCTGCTTTCTCACGGGAGTGAGCAAGTTCTCGAAGGTGAGCTTGTTCTCGGGTCTGAACAACCTCAGGGATATCACCCTCGCGCCCGAGTTCTCATCAATCTGCGGCTACACAGAAGGCGACCTCGATACGGTGTTCGCAGACGAGCTAGAAGGCCTTGACCGCGAGCGGATCCGGGAATGGTACAACGGCTACAGCTGGAGCGGCAGCGAGCGCGTCTACAACCCGTTCGACGTACTCCTGCTGCTCGAGGAGCGCCAATTCAAGAATTGGTGGTTCGAGACCGGTACTCCGACGTTCCTGATCGAGGCATTGGCTGAGAATGACGTTCCTTGGCACCGTCTCGATGGGAT
Organism: Bryobacterales bacterium; assembly: GCA_965263255.1. Classification (GTDB taxonomy): domain Bacteria; phylum Acidobacteriota; class Terriglobia; order Bryobacterales; family UBA6623; genus VXMF01. Next base: position 702,294 of record CBDHHA010000008.1, on the reverse strand, counting down.
GCCGGCGACTGACCAGTTGCTCTCGAAGTTCGACGTAGGCGACATCGCCGCGGAGGCGCTGCTCTTCCAAACGGGGTACCTGACGATACTGGAAAGTCAGCATCGCGACGGAGAGAGTCGCTACTGGCTGGGCTGCCCGAACCGCGAGGTTCGCCAGAGTCTGCACGGGGCGTTACTGGACAGCCTACTCGGAGCCGGGTGGAGGCGAGAAACCCAGAAGTGGCGCCTGCACGAGGTGCTGACAGCCGGTGACCTTGAGGGTTTAGAGGCGCAGTTGCGAGCGTTGCTGGCAGGGATTCCCCACGAGTGGCACGGGCGGAATCCGATGGGGAACTACGTAGGCTGGTATGCGAGCGTTATGTACGCGCACTTTGCGGCCCTTGGCTTGGAGGTGCGGGCGGAGGAGAGCGGAAGTCGGGGTCGGGCTGACTTGTGCGTTCGAGGCTGCGGCCGGGTGTACGTATTCGAATTCAAGATGCGCGAGCGCGCCAGCCCAAAGGCAGCCATGGCTCAGCTGAAGGCACGGGGGTACGCGGACCAGTACCGTGGACTGGGAGAGCCGATTCATCTGGTAGGTGTGGAGTTCAACGCTGAGACTCGCAACGTGACTCAGTTTGAGACAGAGACGGCCTGACGCCGGACCGCCCGATCGCTACCATCGCAACCCGGCGGATACGATGCCCAGCCCCTGGGCGCTGGATAGTAGATGGACGAGGTGATTCCGCGGGACGTCCGAAGGCCGAGGAAACACGCGTGCCAAACGTGCCCGAGCCCTGGGGTGCATAGAATAGGAGACTTGACGTTGCGCCACGACTGGACTCTCCAGGAGGTCCAGGCCATCCACGACCTGCCCCTGCCGGAGTTGATCTACCGGGCGCAGACCGCGCATAGGGCGCACCACGATCCGGTCTCCGTCCAGGGCTGTGCCCTGCTCAGTATCAAGACCGGCCACTGCCCCGAGGATTGCGCCTACTGCCCGCAGTCGGCGAGGTACGACACCGGACTGAATCCTCAGGGCCTCCTTGGTGTCCAGGAGACCCTGTCAATCGCGAAGACCGCCAAGGAGAACGGGGCGACGCGATTCTGCATGGGTGCGGCATGGCGCGAAGCACCGCAAGGAGCGGAGTTTGATCGGGTTGTCGAGATGGTCCGCGGCGTGAGGGAGCTTGGGCTGGAAGCCTGCTGCACGCTGGGCATGCTGACGCAGGAGCAGGCGGACCGCCTTGCCGAAGCGGGCCTGACCGCTTACAACCATAATCTCGACACGAGCCCGGAATTCTACGGGGAAATCGTCACTACCCGCACGTACGAGGAACGCCTCGACACGCTGGCTCGGGTGCGCCGAGCCGGCGTCACTCTCTGCTGCGGCGGGATCATCGGCATGGGCGAGACGGTCGATGACCGGCTGGGCCTGCTGCTCCAGCTGGCGCGGCAAGCGCCGCACCCGGAGAGCGTGCCGATCAACAGTTTGGTCCGCGTTCCCGGGACACCCTTGGAGGACGTGCCGCCGGTTAGCCCCCTGGACTTCGCCAGGATCATCGCTACCGCGCGGATCACCATGCCGGCATCGATCGTCCGGCTGTCCGCTGGACGCCTGGAACTCTCCGACGAAGGCCAGGCCCTGTGCCTGCTTGCCGGCGCAAACTCGATCTTCCTGGGAGACCGGCTACTGACGACACCCAATCCCGAGGCTTCCGCGGACGAGCAACTGCTCTCGCGAATGGGCATGCGACTCTGCGCTGAGCCTCAGACTACGGCGCCGGCCGCGTCCTGACCGAGCCTCACCAGCGGGCGGAGGACGGGATCGCCCGGCGCAACCTGCAATGCCGAAGGGTAACGCCGGCCTGAGGGACCGCATCCGCAGCCACCTCGATGAACTGGAGCGGAAGGGCCTCAAGCGGACGTTGGCCGAGCCGCACGGGATCGACCTGTGCTCGAACGACTATCTCGGCCTCGCGCGGCACCCGAGGATCTCCGAGCGCTTTGCCCACGCATCACGGGATCTCGGCGTGGGATCGACCGGTTCCCGCCTGCTTCGCGGGCATAGATCCGCGTTCGCTTCCGTCGAGCAACGCTTCGCCCGCTTCAAGGGCACGCCCGCTTCCCTTTTTCTAGGTAGCGGATGGGCCGCAAACCTCGCCGTGCTCACTGCATTTGCCGGCGAAGGGGACGTCGTGTTCTCCGACGAGCTCAATCACGCCAGCCTGATAGACGGAATTCGGCTATCGCGGGCGCGGCGGGTCGTGTTCCCTCACTGCGACGTCTCGGAGCTCTCACGCCTGCTTGCATCGGAGCCTTGTGCCGGTCAGCGCTTCGTCGTCACCGAGTCCCTCTTCAGCATGGACGGCGATCTTGCGCCGCTGCAGCGATATGCCGAGATGCAGTCGCAGCACGACTTCGAGCTGATCGTGGACGAGGCGCACGCAGTCGGAGTCTACGGACACCTTGGAAGCGGCCTCGTCGAGGAACTCGGGTGCCAGGAAAGTGTGTTCCTTTCTGTGAACTCGGCTGGCAAGGCACTCGGGGTCGGCGGGTCCTTCGTGTGCGGTCCGGAGTGGGCCATTGACTACTTGATTCAGGTCGCCCGTCCGTTCGTATTCTCGACAGCCCCGCCGCCCGCTGTTGCGGAGGCGATCGACGAGGCCCTAACGTTGCTGGCGGAGATGCCCGAGCTTCGCGGCCGTCTTCGGGAGATGGGAATGTCCGTTCGGGATTCGCTGGACTTGCCGCAGGGAGACTCACCGATCGTGCCGGTGATACTCGGCCCGAACGAGGCTGCAGTCCGGACGGCGGAGAGAATGCGCGAAGCCGGCTTTGACCTCCGCGCGATCCGACCGCCGACCGTGCCCGACGGCACCGCGCGCCTGCGTGTGTCGCTGCATGCGAACCTTACGGACAGGGAGGTCGGGGATTTCGTGTTCTGCCTGCAATCGATCCTCGCAAGCACCAACCAGTGAACGGGGTATTCGTAACCGGAACCGACACGAGCGTCGGCAAGACAGTCGTCTCGAGCGTCGCCGTTGCATCCCTGCGCCATTCCGGCAAGGTCGGCTACTGGAAGCCTGTGCAGACCGGCATTGAATGCGACGACGATACGGCGGAGGTAGGGAGGCTGGCGAGATGCGCCCCCGAAGAGGTGGCCGAGTTCGGAATCCGCTTGCCGCGACCGCTCTCCCCTCACCTGTCGGCACGCTTGGCCGGCAGCACGATCTCGATCCGGGATCTGTGCGGTATGACAGCGGACCTTGACGACGGCCGTTTCTGGGTCGTGGAGGGAGCCGGCGGCCTGCTGGTGCCCCTGAACGAGCGAGAGCTGATCGCCGACCTGATCGCGACTCTCGGACTGCCCGCCGTAGTCGCGGCAAGGTCGGGCCTGGGAACCATCAACCACACCCTGCTTACGCTGGCAGAATTGCGGGCCCGCTCCATTCCGGTGGGCGGGGTCGTGATGGTGGGCAAGCCGAACGCCGCCAACCGGGAAGCGATCGAGCACTACGGCGGGGCCAGCGTACTTGCCGAGATCCCGGTGCTGGACCCACTCGAACCGCAAGCAGTAGAAGAGCTGGCCGGCCAGCTCGCGGGAAGCTTCGCCGCAGTTCGGGAAGCCCATCATGACGAGAGCGGCTTATGATGGGAACTCTCCATGTTCGGATCATCGATTTCCATCAAGCTGGAAAAGGCCCTTTTTGACCGGGTCAAGCGCTGCGCCGACGCCGCAGGCTACTCGTCCCCGCAGGAGTTCATCGTTCACGTGATCGAGAAGGAACTGGCGCAGATCGAAGAGGGCTCGTCGGACGAGGAGATCATGAAGAAGCTGCAAGGCCTCGGGTATATCGAATAGCGAGACGGCTGCTTTGGTCATCGATGGATTCAACGCCCTCCTGAGAGCGGTCGTCTCGGGCTATGCCGGTCTGTTCGGTGGGCTCAACCCGCTGCTGAGTCTCGCAATCGCCTCCGTCGCGGTTGGCATCGCCATGCTTTGGGTCGTGGGAAAGACTTCGAACCAGCCAGCCATCATCCGCGCCAAGAAGCGCATGCAGGCCCACCTGCTGGAGATGAAGCTCTACCAGGACGAGCCCGGCCTGCTGTTCCGAGCGCAGGGCAACCTGCTGCTCAACAACTTCCGGTATCTCGGCCACATGCTCCGTCCGGCACTGTACCTGGCGTTGCCAATGGTCGTGCTCTTCGCGCACTTCGACTCCGTGTACGGTCAGCGCGCGCTTCGAGTCGGGGAGGCCACGCTCCTGGCTGCCACGACGGACCTGGCAAGCGATGACCTGGAGATCACTGGAACAGGCGCATTCGATGTGGACAGCACCTCGGTCGCAGTAGGCGCGTCTGGCGAGGTCGTTTGGAGGGTTCGCGCCAAGGCAGACGGGACCGGTGCATTCACCTTGCGGACCCCCGGAGGCACGGTCGCGAAGTCCGCAGTCGCCGGAGAAGGCATGGTGTATGTCTCGACTTCTCGGACGAATTCGTGGTGGCGACGGCTCCTGCTGGCTCCCGGGGAGGACAGCTACCCATCGATCCGGGTATCGGGCATCCACATTCGGTACCCGTCGCGGGACATCGGCCTTTCCGGCTGGGAAACTCATTGGCTGGTCTGGTTCCTAGTGATTTCCATCCTGTCGGCGTACTTACTGAAGGGCGCCTTCGGGATAGCCTTGTGAGTGGTCCCATGTTCAAGGCAAGCAACCGCACAGAGGAACGGACTACAGAAACGTACTCCGGCGCGCCCGATGGAACTCCCGCGCATGTGCTCTGCGTCGGCATGGGCTTCCTCGACACCAGGCTGTGCGTGGCCAGGTTCCCGCCAATCCAGCGACGGGAGAGCGCATCCAAGAGATACGACGCCCTCGGAGGGCCTGCGACAGTTGGCGCCGTTGCCGTCGTTCGGCTGGGCGGAACGGCCTCGTTCTGGGGCCGGCGCGGCGACGACGCGGCAGGCGATCGCATTGCAAGCCTGCTCGTCGAGCAGGGAGTGGACATCGGAGGATACCGGGCCTTCCCGGGCATGAGCCCGACCTGCGAGGTCTTCATCCCCCCTGACGGGGACCGCTACCTGTTCCCCTTCCTCGGAGAGGGAATGCCGGCGGATGCGGACTGGATCCCTGAGGAAGCGGTCGCACGCGCGAGCGCAGTCCTGATCGACGGGCGCTGGCCGGAGGGCGGCGTTCGCGTGGCGGAACTCGCGGCGGCGCACGGCATTCCGATCGTCCACGACATGGACCAAGACCGGCCAGAAATCTGGGAGATCGCGCGGCGCGCTACCCACGTCATCGCCGACGAGGATCTTGCATCCTTGCATGGCGGCGCGGAGTCCCTGATTGAGCGGCTCGAGTCACTCGGCGCCTGGGGCGCAGTGACACTCGGCGAGCGGGGCGTGGCCTACCGCGACGGCCTCGTGCCTAGTTTCCCGGTGCAAGTCGTGGACAGCACGGGTGCCGGGGATGTGTTCCACGGGGCGTTCGCTCTGGCAATGGCCCAAGGCCGGGGCGAGGATGACGCCTTGAGGTTCGGCTGCGCTGCTGGTGCCTTGCACTGCCAGATGGGGCGTGTCCCCGAACTCCAGGAAGTCCGCGTGTTGCTGGACCGCCGCTAGTCCGTGCCCAGGCGGACGGGCAGTACCGGCTGGTTGCTGGCAGCCCCTTCGATTGTGACCAGGATCGGATGGTCGCCGGCGGGCAGCGTGTCGGGAAGGACAGCTGTGACCTGGTACAGGCCGGCAAGATCGACGGCCAGCCCGGAATACGTCACCTGAGCGGCCAATCCGCCAATCTGCACGAATGGCACGCACACGGTCGCCACGGGCATCGCTACCGCCTCCCCGGTCCCCGGGGTGGCCTGCACGGGCCCGTTCCCTGTCATAAGGAGTGTGATCGCCTCCCCAGGTGCAGCAGGCCGGTCCGGCGTCACCGACGTTCCGTCCGCATGCGAGGCGATCGCGTACGCCTGGCCCTCGACGTCGTAATGGAAGATTCCCGGATCCACGGTGGCCAGCTGGAACTCGAACGGATCGGTTCGGTTTCCCGCACGGACGCTAACGTATGCCCCGGGCAGGCCGGCCAGTTCCCAGGGAACTTGCACGACGACCGACTCTGAGTCGACCGAGTGGATCCTGCCGGCCACGCTGACGCCCATTTCGGGCGCGTCGAAGGCAACCGCCACTCCCTTCCGCAATATCGGCAGGGACCTGCCGGTCACTGTAGGGGGGCCCGAGGCGTGCGAGCTGAATTCCCCGCCCCGGATGGTCACCAGCGATCCGGCCGCCAAGCCACGGGGCGAGGCCTGGCTGGCACTGTTCGAGACCGTCTGGATGGCGGGTTTGGTTCCGGAGGCTTCGAAGGAGAACGGAATCTCCAAGTCGCCGATCGTGGCAACGACTGTCTGGGGCCCCGGATCGCCGGTGAACCGAGCCGTTGCGAAGATCAGCCCGTTCGTCCCGCTAGTCGGGGACGAGAACGAAACGGAGGGTTCCCCCTCGGTAGCCCGGAAGACCACGGGGCGGCCAGCGACCGGGGCGCCGAACTGGTCCAGCACGCGGGCCACCAGGTTCCTCGTTTCGGCCTCGCCCTCCAGTCCGATGCTCCCGTGCCCTTGGAACCGGATGGCATTGAAGGGAGCGCTGTCCGGGACGATATAGAGGTACGGAACGAGCACGTCGCCGGACCCTGCCAGGCTGCGGACCCGCAAGCGCCCCTCGTACGCGCCGGCGAGTGGGCGGCCGCCTCCTAGGGAAATGCTGAGGTCGATCGTCGCGTGCGGCCCCAGCCGAAAGGTGGCGGCGGAGCGTCCGTTGATTGTCACGCGCGCATTCGGATCCTCCTGGTCCGGCTCTACGGTGACCATGTAGGACTGTGGGCGACTCGACTTGTTGCGAACCGCGATCTGGCGCCGGACGGGGAACGGCGTGTTCCGAAGCGGGCCGAATCCGAGCGAGGAAGGGACCACCGTCGCCGTCGGACTCAGGGCTCCCTGGACATCGAGCATGCCCGCCCCGGCCGAGGAGAGCGGGTAGGCAGCACCGTCTTCGAGCGTGAGCGGTTGTGCCGAGTTGATGAGGGCCGACGCGACTTCCCGCGCGCTCATGGTCGGAAAAGCCTCCCAGACCAAGGCCGCGGCCCCCGCCACCACCGGCGATGCAAAGCTGGTGCCACTCACCGCTCTGAATCCGCTCGGGCTGAATGCCGTGCCCTGCTCGCTGAAGCGGGGGGCAGCAGTGTAAACGGCGTCGCCTGGGGCAACCAGATCAGGCTTCGGATGGAATCCGAGCGTCGGCCCCCGCGAACTCGCAGGGGCGACCACGTTCCAGTCCTGTTCGGACACTACCGGTGTCGGATCGAGAGTCAAGACCGCCTCTCCGGCGGCGAGGGCTTCGCGGATTGACGCGCCATCGGCAGCGCCGACGAAGAACGCCGGAATGTCCGTGTCCTCGAGCAGGGCCATTTCGACCAGATCGTCGCCCTCGTGATTGATTACCAGTACTCCTGCTGCACCGGCCGCGTCGGCATTCTCGACCTTTTCCACGAAGAAGCACTCGCTTCGGTCCACCACAGCGATTCCGCCAAGGAAAGCCTGGTCCGGAAAGGGCTCGCAAGCTAGCGAGTCTCCGACATCCGAGGCAAGGATGGCGGGCGCGGTCAACGGTCCCTCGGCGTCTGGGCCAGTTCCGCTCGCTGCGGCGAAAGTCTGGCTTCCGGCACGGACGGCCTCATGATGCCGGGCGCCGTTCAGGGTCTGCCCGACGGTGATTACCGCAGGCGCATCACCTGGAGAGTTGATGGTGGTGCGAACCGGTATGACATGCGTCCCCCGCAAGCCGAAGTTACCGGCGGCGACGACCACAACCTTTCCGAAGTCCTCGACCGCGCTTTGGGCGGCGGCCGATAGCGGGTCGCAGGGGGATCTCGAGAACCGCCGTCCGCAGTCAGCGCCCGATGCGCCCCACGGATAGTACGTCGGATTGCCCAGGCTCAGATTGAGAATGTCCATCCCGTCTTCCACCGCATCATCGATCGCCATGATGACGGCATGGTCGGCCGTTTGGAAATTGAGTCCTGGCGACCCGAAGACCTTGTAGACTCCGATCCTTGCCTTGGGGGCGATCCCGCCGGTAAGCCCGATAGGAGTGGCAACCTGCTTCCCCGCAGCGATCATCGCCACGGCCGTACCATGCCCCCCGGAGTCCCAGGGGGAGTTGTCGTCCGGCGTGGAACTGCGGATGGTCCGGGAATTGAGTGACTCCACGTAGGACCGGACAGCGACGACCTTGGGCGAGGCGAGGTGCAGGTACTGCGGATCCCCTACCGGATACCCATCGATGGCCGGCAGGGAAGTGTCCTCGAATGCTACGTGGCGGAAGTCCAGCCCGGAGTCAATGATTGCAATCTTGAGCCCATCCCCGAAGAGCTGGGTGTCCGGGGGCCGCACACGCGCGGCGGCGACCCGCACGATCTCGGACGCGGTCCTCAGCATGGGCTCGTAGCGGCGGCCCGGCTGGACGGCCGACACACCGGGCATCGCCGAAATCACGTCCGCCTGAGCGGACGAGGCACGCACGAAGACCGCATTCAGCACGCTGCGGGCCGAGCCAACGACCTCGATCCCGCGCTCCTTCAACGCCCGGATCAAGTGATCCTGCGACAGGGCGACGGCGCTCCGCAGCGACTCCCTGCTCGGCGCGAATCGCGGTGCCGGATCGTTCCCGTCCTTCGCCCGAGCAATGCCGAGGCGCTCGCCGACGGACGGCTCGTCAAGCAGCACCGTGTAGACGGCTTCGCGGCCGGGATCGGGCGACGGCTGGGCAATAGCCACCGACGCCGCGCAGAGCGCTGACAGGAGACCCCTGATAACAAGCAGCGATCGACCGACCAGCCTGAACGAGCGCTTCCGGCCTCCAGGCCGGACACCAGCAGTGGCCGGACAGCACATGGGCGACCCCAGGCCTTCCGACCGGTACCACGCGGGCAGCAAGTGCAGAACTCCCAACGACCCCTGTGCGATGCTATACCATCGCCTCGACCTGCCGCCAGAATCTAGCGGCCCAAGATCTCAGTAAACACCATGAACGCGACACTGCTTCGTTGCTCCATCATTGCCGCTCTCGGCGGGCTGCTGTTCGGATTCGACACCGCCGTCATCTCCGGCACGACGGATCATCTCCGACAGGTATTCGACCTGCAAGGCCTGAAGTTTGGATTCGAAGTGCTGGGTTTCGAGTTTGCGGCGGACTGGCAGGGCTTCCAACTCGGTTTGACGGTGGCGAGTGCCCTGATCGGTACGATCGTGGGGGCGTTTTTCGCCGGGATTCCCGCCGACCGGATCGGGCGCCGGAGCTCGCTGGTCTGGATCGCCTTCCTCTATTTCGTCTCGGCGGTCGGTAGCGCTGTCGCATGGGATTGGTACTCGTTCCTGTTCTTCCGGTGGCTGGGCGGGCTGGGCGTAGGCGCCTCGTCGGTCGTCGCTCCCATGTACATTGCCGAAATCTCGCCGCCTAAGCTCCGCGGCCGGCTCGTCGCGATCACCCAATTCAATATCGTCTTCGGCATTCTGGCCGCGTACGCTTCCAATTACTCGGTGGCGTTGATGGACCTCGGCGCTATCGAGTGGAGGGTGATGTTCGGAATCGAGGCGGCGCCGGCAGCCGTCTTTTTCGCGCTGATGTTCGCGACACCGCGCAGCCCGCGGTGGCTGGTCGCGCAGGGACGGCGCAAAGAGGCCACGGACGTTCTCACGATGGTGGGGGCAGCGGACGTGCCGGGCGAGCTGCGGGCAATCGAGGAGTCCTTGGCGGAGACAGCGCAAGCCACGTCGGAACCGCTGCTGCAGAAAAAGTACCGGCGGCCTGTGCTGCTGGCAGTGGCGATCTCGACCTTCAACCAGCTCTCGGGCATCAACGCGCTCATGTACTACGCGCCGCATATCTTCCGCATGGCGGGCGCGGGGACCGATTCCTCGCTAGCCCAAGCCGTGATCGTCGGCTGCACGAACCTAGTCTTCACAATGGCGGCGCTGCTTGTGATCGACAAGATCGGCCGCCGCAAGCTGATGATCGCGGGATCCGTGGGCTACATCGTCAGCCTCGCTGCGACGGCGGCAGCCTTCTACGCATACGGAACGGAATTCACTCCATTCGGCAGCATGGTCGTGCTGGCTAGCCTGATGGTGTTCATCGCGTCCCATGCCTTCGGGCAGGGAGCGGTGATCTGGGTCTACCTGAGCGAGATCTTCCCGAACCGCGTCCGCGCGAAGGGCCAGGCGCTCGGCAGCTTCACGCACTGGGTGTTCGCGGCGCTGATCTCCTGGACCTTCCCGATGATCGCGGAGGTCTCCGGTGGGCACACATTCGCGTTCTACTCCAGCATGATGGTGCTGCAGCTGATCTGGGTTCTGAAGGTGATGCCGGAAACGAAGGGAGTGCCGCTGGAAGAAATGCAGAGACGGATGAGCGATGGCTAGGGCGCGATCAGGCCGCAGGAACTTCGACAGTGCCATCCCTTCGGCAGGCCTTCTGCCGGGCCTTCCTCGGCGTACTCCCTACCCTCGGGCTGGGGACGGCGCTTGAATTCGAGGAAGTCGCAGCCGAAGCGGGAGTCAACTTCGGCCACTTCGCTTCGAGATCTCCCGAGAAGCATCTAGTCGAAGCGATGGGCGCGGGGATCGCGATGCTCGATTTCGACGGGGACGGACTGCTCGACCTCTACTTCGTGAACGGGGCTGAACTTGCCGACGGCCCCGAGGGTTCCGCCTACCTGAAGTCCTCTTCAGCGCACTGGAACCGGCTCTACCGGAATCTCGGGGACTGGCGATTCGAGGACGTCACCGGGGAAGCAGGCGTGGCTGGCCGTGGCTTCGGGATGGGCGCTGCCGTCGCGGACTACGACGGCGATGGCGACGCGGACCTTTTCGTCAGCAACTACGGGCCCGACATTCTCTTCCGCAACGAGGGTGACGGAACCTTCAGGGACGTCAGCGCCGAGGCCCGAATCGAGGGATCCGGGTGGTCCGCCGGGGCGGCGTTCCTAGACTTCAACAATGACGGGTTGCTCGACCTGTTCGTCGCGAGCTATCTCGAATGGACTCTCGATACCAGCCCGGCCTGCGGACCGTTCCTGCCGGAAAGCAGGTCGTATTGCCACCCGCGGGAATTCCCTGCTGCGCAGCACACCCTGTACCGGAACCTAGGCGACGGTACCTTCGAGGACGTGTCCGAAGCGGCGGGGCTGGAAAGCGAGCTCGGCAAGGGGCTCGGCGTGGCGCTCAACGATTACGACGGCGACGGATGGGTGGACATCTTCGTGGCGAACGACTCCTTCCCGCAGCAGCTCTTCCGCAACGCACGCGGCGGTCGGTTCGTGGAGTCCGCACTAGGGGCCGGAGTTGCCTACGACCAGGAGGGGAATGACTACGCGGGGATGGGAGTCGCGTGGCACGACTACGACCGGGACTTGCGGGCCGACATCGCGGTCAACGCCCTGGGACGCCAGGGGTACTGGCTGTATCGCCGTCACGGTTCCCACTTCGAGCCGGCCTCGGAGCAGAGCGGTCTGCTCGCACTCTCCGAGCTTCGGTCCGGATGGGGCATGGGACTCGTAGACTTCGACAACGACGGCTGGCGCGACCTGTTCGTGGCGCAAGGGCATGTGATGGACGACATCGGCGACTCAGATCCCGAGCTCGCTCACGAGGAGCCGTTGATGCTGGCTCGCAATCTGTTCGGGCGGTTCTACGACGTTTCCGGGAGGGCGGGAGCGGTATTCGAGCGGAAATTCGCCGCACGAGGCGCGGCATTCGGCGACTTGGACGGAGACGGCCGAGTCGACGTGGCCGTAAGCGTCAACGACGGTGCGGCATTGGTTCTCCAGAACAAGTCCTCGGCCGGCAACAGCATGGCGGTCCGGCTCGAGGGAAATGCCCCAAACCGTGACGCCATCGGGGCAACCGTCAGGGTCCGGACCGGGGACGGGGTCGAGCAGGAGAGTTTCCGGGGAGCGTACGGAAGCTACCTTTCGTCAAGCGCGCCGGACCTGCACTTCGGCCTCGGGCAGGGCCAGCACTGCGAGTCGATCACAGTCCGGTGGCCGGACGGCTCCACTCAAACGCTTCCCGATCCGCAAGGAAGCGTGGTCACGATCCGACAGTCGGACCGCCGCGAATAGCGCACCGGGACAAGTCCGACTGCGTCAGTCCCCTGCCCCGTCAACGGAGTCTCCCGGCACCAGCCACCATTCCCGCAGCGCGTCCCGGAGCTCAGCTACGATCTCCGGCTTCTCGGCAGCAAGGTTCTTCGTTTCGAACGGGTCGTCGATCACGTTATACAGCTCGGGCTCGAAATGCATCCAGTCGGCGATGTCCCCACGGATCAGCAGGGTCACCTCCCTGTTGGGCTCGTGCGGCAGGATCAGCTTCCAGCCGTCCTCGCGCACCACGGTGCGGTACTTGAGATTGGCAGCCGGATCCAGCACGTCCACGGAAGTGTGCGCGGAAGTCGAGCCGAAGAGTTGCTTGCGCTGCGGGAGAGCCTCCGCTTCCAGCAGGCTGATGCCTGGCAGGCTCTGGGACGGCTCGATTCCGACCGCATCGAGAATGGTCGGAACGAGATCGATGCTGCTGACCAGAGTCCGGTCGTCGCGGCCGGGCTCGACCCTTCCGGGCCAGCGGATCATGATCGGCGTGCGCACGCCGAGCTCGTAAGGAGACATCTTGGCCCGGGCCACCGCCTGGTCCCGTCGATGCTCGGTCGGAAGCCAGCCGTTGTCAGCGACGTACAGGACCACGGTGTTGCGCAGCGCCGCGAGGCTCGCATCGTCAGGAGCGGATCCCTCTCCGGACGGCCAGGGGCCCTTGCCGTCCAGGAAATCGAGCAACTCGCCGACCGTCTCGTCGAACCAGTCGACCATGGCGTAGTAGCTGGCGACCCGTTCCGGCCGGTCGGGAGCCGAGTACTTTTCCAAGAGCCTCTCAGGCGGGTTGTGGGGCGTGTGCGGCAGGAACGGTGCGTACCAAATGAAGAATGGCTTCGGTGCGGGCTCCACGCTGTTCTGGTCATGTGCCGGGGCCCCTTCGACCGAGTGGCGGACGAACTCGAAGATCGGGTCCATCCCCTCTCGCCCTATCGTCAGCCCGTCGTCGCCGTGCCGCCCTCCGCGGGTGACGTCGCCATGCGTCATCGCGGCCGTGAAACCGTGGTCGAGAGGATTGCCCTCCCACCACTTGCCCGACTGGTGGCTGGCGTAGCCGGAACGGGCGAGCAGCTGCATCACGTTCTCGTTGCGGGCGAAAACACGTTCCATGGAGGCCCTGGCCTCCGGCGTGCGGGTGGCTCGGGGCGTGTCCCCCGGCGGGTCGTTGCCCGTGATCTGGTGCTGATGGGGATACAGGCCTGTTGCGATCGTCGCCAAGCTGGGACGGCACACCGGCGCGGGGACGTAGCCGCGCGTGTAGACCATCGATTCGGACGCGAGGCGGTCCAGATTCGGGGTCTGGATCACCTCGTGGCCCATGAATCCGTAGTCGGGCCAGCCGTGGTCGTCGGAAATGATGACCAAGACGTTCGGGGGCGCGGGCGGGGATTCGGCTCCGCCTCCGCAGCCGGCTGCGGCGAGCAGCGCCAGGAGCCCCAGAGGGCGAATGTTGCGACGTCGCATGGTGAGCCCATCCCCCGCAGCGAGCGGATCAGCCTCAGTAGCCCTTCTGCTTGTCCACTACGTTCAGCAATGGCTGGCCGTCGGCGAACCGCTGGATGTTCGACTTCACGATGCCCAGCATCCGGCCCCGGTCCATGTCGGAACGACCGGCTATGTGCGGCGTGATCACGACGTTTTCCATCTTCCACAGTGCATGGCCCTTGGGTAGCGGCTCGGGGTCTGTCACGTCGACACCTGCACCGGACAGCTTCTTCGAGTCGAGCGCCTTGACCAGCGAGGGGAGGTCGTACGTCCCGCCGCGGCTTACCGCGATGAAGTAGGCGCCTTGCTTCATGCTCTCGAACTGGCTGGGGCCGATCATCTTGTGGCTCTCGGGCGTATGCGGAGCAGCCATGAAGACTACGTCAGCGTCGCCGATCACGCTGTCGATCATGTCGGGCTTGACGATGCGGTCCACGTAGGGCAGGTACGCGATGTCCTCCGGATCGACGCCGACCACATTCATGCCGTGGGCCCAGGCCCTGATCGCAATCTGCAGGCCGATACCGCCCATGCCGATCACAAGGGCGTTCTTGTCGTTCAGCTCTAACAGCGTGTACGGCCGGCCCTGCCAGTTCTCGTCGGCCTGTCGGCTCAGGTAGGTGGGGATGAACCGCGTCAGGGTGAGCAAGAGAGCCATGGCGTGGTCGGCAATCTCCGGCCCTTGGACGATCTGGTTGTTCGTCAGGACAATCTCGCTGCTGGCGAGGGCGTCCGAGCCGGACTTGTGCAGGACCTGCTCGACTCCCGCGCTCAGCGTCTGGACCCAGCGGAGCTTCTTCCCGGCCATCACCAGTTCCGGGGAGATGTTGCCGATGTAGGCGTCGGCGTCGGCAATCTCGCTCATGGCGGTGTCGGAGGACACCCGGACGAGCTTCACCTTGTCGGAAGCGGACTGCCAGTCCGCGATGGTCTCGGGATTCTGTCCGGCGACGAGAATCTTGAGGGTCTGCGCCCCGCAAAGCGAGACAGAAAGAACGGCCAGTGCCAGCCAGCGAATCATGTTGCAAGCCTCCTGCGGTAATGATTGTACAGAACCCACTCAGCCGGGAGTATCCCGCACGAACCCTCGTACAGGGCGAGGCTGGAGCCGGCGAATCCTGCCTTGCGACGGGCACGTCGTTTCGCCAAGCGACGGCTTGGCCGGCGGGCGGGAGGCGGAGTCCTTCCCGGCGTTATGCCTGCAACTAGCTGCTCGCCATCAGCTTCGACAACTGCTCGACGACGCCGGGCTTCGCAGCGGCGATGTTCTCGGTCTCCCAGGGGTCAGCCTCGCGATCGAATAGTCGGCTCGGCTCCCTGCCGAATCCCTCGACGAGCTTGTAGCGCCGGTCCTGGACGAACCGCCAGGTGCGTTGGCGAAAGTTCAGCGAGGACCGCGAATAGTCCCTGCGCTCGTCGCTCGCATTCTCGAGCAGCGGCCTCAGGCTCTCGCCGTCCTGGAATTCAAGCTCGCCGGCCTCGCCGTAGTCCATGAAGGTCGCGGTCAGGTCGATGAGGCTCACCATCGCGTCGCTGTCCAGGCCTCGGCGGACTCCCGGGCCGGCAATGCAGAGCGGCACGCCGGCCGAGGCGTGGTACGGGAGGCTCTTGCCCCAGAGACCGCCGTCCCCGAGCATCTCGCCGTGATCGCTGGAATACACGATCACGGTGTTCTCGTAGTCACCGCGTTCCTTGAGCCTGTCGACGAAGACCCCCAGCCAGCGGTCGATGTTCTCGATCATCGCCGCGTAGTTCTGCCGGATTCGGACATGCTGCTCCTCCGGCAGGGGCCCTTCGTACCCGTGGGGCTGGGCGAACCGGTCGATCACCCGGTCGGGGCCTCGATAGCGCCTCGCCATGCTCTGCGTGATGTCCATCGGCGGATGGGGACCGACGAAGTTCACCACGAGGTGCCAGGGCTTGCCGTCCGGAGCCCTGTCGAGCAGGTCAAGCCCCGTCCGGCCGATCCAGTTGTCGCAGTAGGCCTGGTCCGAAAGGAACACCGGCCGGGTCTCGCCCCACCAGGTCTCGTTCCGGAGCAGTTCTTCGCGTTCGGCGCTGGGTTCGCGCCAGTAAATCTGGTTCCATTTGACCTCGCCCAGCCGCCGGATTTCCTCGGCCCATGGGCGGCCGAGAGGGGGCTCCAGTGAGTCTAGGTACGCATAGTACGGATCCTTCGGGCCGGCAGGCTTCCTTCGGTAGGCGGAGGCACCGCCGCCCTTGCCCCCGTTATCGACCATGTCCGAGAAGCCCCAGGCCTCCATGCTGCCGGTGCCGTCCAACCCCCAGGAGTAGTCGCCCTTGTGCAGGTCGAGCTTGCCGCATCCCATGACGTGGTAGCCACTGTTCCTCAGCGCCTTGTAGTACGACAGCCGGTCTGCCGGGAAGTTGTCGGCGTTCGTCGACACGCCGCATCGGCCGTAGGCGCTGCCGGACGCGAGACACGCCCTGGACGGCCCGCATACCGGCGAGTCCACGACCGCATTGGAGAACGAGACTCCCCGTTCCCGCAGCGCGGCCAGGTTCGGGGTGGGGACGGGCACGTCCGGGTTCCACTCGACCCAGTCAAATCGATGCTGGTCAGGAAACAAGAACAGGAAGTTCGGACGGGCAGCCTTGCGCGGCCCCGGGATTGCCTGGCAGCCGTTCAGAGCCGCCAAGGCCCCGGCACCGGCGATGAACTCTCGGCGGGTCGCTGGCATTGCACCGCGAGTATAAGCCCAGCGGGGGGTGGACCGGAAATCGGAGAGCGACCCGGGCGGGAAACAGGCCCGGCGCTAGGCGAGCATCTGCTGAACGATCCTGCCGCCGACGTCGGTCAACCGGAAATCACGACCGGCATGCCGGTAGGTCAGTCGCTCGTGATCCAACCCGAGGCAGTGCAGGATCGTGGCCTGCAGGTCGTGGATGTGGACCGGATCCTCGGCAACGGTGAGACCAAGCTCGTCCGTCTTGCCAACCACCTGACCGCCCTTGATGCCACCGCCCGCAACCCACACGCTGAATCCGTCGGCATGGTGGTCGCGCCCAATGCTGGCCGGATCGGACGGGTTCCGCCATTCGGCAAGGGCCGTCCTGCCGAATTCACCCGCCCAGATGACGAGCGTCTCGTCCAGCAGGCCCCGCTGCTTCAGGTCCTTGACAAGTGCGGCTGCGCCCTGGTCGGTCGTCCGGCACTTCTGGCTGAGTCCCTTGTCCAGGTTCGAGTGGTGGTCCCACTGGGCGTGCTGGTTGAGGACGAACCGAACGCCTCGCTCGACGAGCCTGCGCGCCAGCAGGCAGGAGGTGCCGTAGGCTCGGGTAGCGTCGGCATCCAGGCCGTACAGCTGGCGGATCGACTCTGGCTCGTCCGCGATGTCGATCAGGCCCGGGGCCGACGCCTGCATGCGGAACGCCAGCTCGTAGGCGGCAATCCGGGATGCGATCTCGGCATCTCCGGTACGCGCGATCTGCTCTTGGTTGAGTTCCCGGATCATCTCGAGGTCGCGACGCTGCATGGCGGCGGTGACGCCGTTCGGGTTCGAGAGGTGCAGGATCGGGTCGCCCTCGCTCCGCAGCAGCACGCCCTGGTAGTTCGACGGAAGGAACCCGTTGGACCAGTTGCCGGTGCTGCCCTGGGTCGAGCTGCCCGTCTTGAGCACCACGAATCCCGGCAGGTCCCTCGATTCGCTGCCCAGCCCGTATGTCACCCAGGAGCCGACTGTGGGCCGCCCGAGAAGCGAGCTTCCGGTCATCAGAAGCGATTGCGCTGGATGGTGGTTGACGGCCTCGCCATGGACGGACCGCACGAGGCAGATGTCGTCCGCGATGGTCGCTGTGTGAGGAAGCCATTCCGACAGCTCGATCCCGGACTGGCCGGCCGGGCGGAACTCGCGCCGGCTGGCGAGCACCTTGGCCGTGGGCTTGATGAAGGCGAGCTGCAAGTCCCTTGCCAGCGACTCGGGGAGCGCTTTCCCGTTCCATTCGTGGAGCTTCGGCTTCGGGTCGAACAGATCGATCTGGCTCGGAGCGCCGGCCTGGAACAGGAAGATTACGTTCTTGGCCCTGGGCTCGAAATGCGGCTTGCGCGGAGCCATGGGGTCCGATCCGGACTCTGCGGTCCTGCCTTCGATGCCCAGCAGATGGCCCAGCACGCCGAGACCGAGGCCGTACAGCGTGTTGTCGAGGAAGTCGCGCCGTGACCGGATGGCCAGCAAGTCTCGTACGTTCATGGTCGGGTCACGAATTCATCCAAGTTCATCAGGACACGGCCGACCCCCGTCCACGCCGCCAAGTCAGCCTTGTCGAGGCCGTCGATCGTCGGAAGTGCCGCGAGTTCGCCGGTTGCCACGGCATCTCGTCGCCTCTCGTCCACGTAGGCCGCGAAACGCTCCAGCTCGCCGCTGGTCGGGCCGCGGCCTAGGGCAAGCGCGAACGCGTGGCGCAGCCGGTCTTCGAAGCGTCCGCCGCGCACTTCGGTCAGCACGCGGGCCGCCAGGGCCTGCCAGGCCTCGGAGAACATAGGATCGTTCAGCAGGTTCAAGGCCTGCAGTGGCGTGTTGGAGCGCTCGCGGCTGCAAGCGGGAGCCCGGAACTCCGGCGAGTCGAAGTTCATCAGGAACGGGTACGGCTGGGTCCTCTGGAACTGGATGTACATGCCGCGCTTGAAGCGTTCCTTGCCCGTGGTCGGCTCCCAGTCCGTTCCGCCCGACTTGAAGCCGGTGGTGCCTTCCGGCATGGCGGGGCGGAATCCGGGGCCGCCGACATCATGGTGGATCAGTCCAGCCGACGCCAGCGCGCGATCCCAGATCAGTTCCGCCGGCAGCCGCAGCCGAACCTGCCGAGCCAGGAGCCTGTTGCCGGGATCGCGGTCCGCGTGTTCCGTGGAGACCCGGGCCGCCTGCCGGTAGGTCTGCGAAGTGACGATCAGGCGGTGGATGCGCTTCACGTCCCAGCCCGAATCACGGAAATCCGAGGCCAGCCAGTCGAGCAGTTTGGGGTGGCTCGGCTCCTCGCCCTGGGCCCCGAAATCGTCGGAAGTCTCGACAAGCCCCTTCCCGAAGTACTCCTGCCAGATGCGGTTGACCGCGACTCGGGCGGTCAGCGGATTGCTGTCGGAGAAAAGCCAGCGGGCAAGTTCGAGACGGGACGGCTTGGGCTCGGGCCCGCCCGGCAGTGCGGCCGGCGTTTCCGGCCTGACCTCGATGCCCGGCCTGTCCCAGCTGCCGCGAACGCGGAGGAACGAAGGCTTCGGCTCCGCACGGTTGTGGACGACGCGGGCCTCGGTTGGCTGGGGGTACCGCTTGTTCAGGGCCTCGAGCTTCCGCAGCGCCTCGGGGAATCCCAGCTCCTTCTGCTTATCCGCGCCCACGATGAGGCCGTAGGCCCGCAGGAAGTAATAGGTGACCATGTTGGCCTGGCGCCAGGTGCGCTCCTCCTGGGGAATCTTCGCGATTTCCTGCCCGCCGTCGGTGTTCAGGCCGAGTTCCTGCCAGGCGAGGTCCCAGTCCAGATAGACGCCGGGGTCGGCACCCGCTTTCAGGCACCCTTCCTCCCACGCAGCCTGCAGGGCGGGCACGCCGTATTCGTCGAGGATCGCCTGGTGCTTGCGGCGGTACTCGTTCACCGTCCTCAGGTACGGCCCCATTTCCCCTTGGAGCGGCGCGTGGATGTGGTCTTCCTCCAAGTTGTCGAAGTACGCGAAGAGCTGGTAGAACTCCTTCTGCGAGATCGGGTCGTACTTGTGGTCATGGCACTGAGCGCAGCCCACGGTTAGGCCAAGCCATACCGTGCCGAGCGTGCTCGCACGATCTACGGTCTCCTCGAAGAAGAACTGCTCGGGATTCACGCCTCCCTCGCGATTCCTCAGGGTGTTGCGGAGGAAGCCGGTGGCAACCCTCTGCTCGACAGTGGCATTGGGCAGCAGGTCGCCGGCGATCTGCTCGATAGAGAAGCGGTCGAACGGCATGCCTGCGTTGATCGCGTCAATGACCCAGCGCCGGTACCGCCAGGCATGGGGCCTGGTGTAGTCCTTCGCATAGCCGTCCGAGTCCGCGTAACGGACTTGGTCGAGCCAGTGCATGGCCTGCTTCTCCCCGAAGTGGTCCGAGGCGATGAGTCGGTCCACGACCCTGTCATAGGACGAATCGGTCCGATCTTCCAGGAACGAGCGCTGCTGCTCGACAGTGGGAACCATCCCGGTCAGGTCGAGCGAGACACGCGTCAGAAGCGCAGCGCCGTCCGCCGGCGGCGAGAGTTCCAAGCCCTCCTGGTGCAGTCTCCTAGCGACGAAATGGTCGACGGGATGCGAGCCGGCCGGAATCCCGGGGCGGCGGATTGGCCGGAACGCCCAGTGCCGCTCCGAATCGCCGGCAGCGTCGTCCGGACCGCCGGATGCCAATTCGCCGGTGGCCTCCGGCCACCGAGCCCCCTGATCGATCCACGCCCTCAGCAGCCCGATTTCCGAGTCGGTGAGCGGGTCGCCTGCCGGCGGCATCAGCACCTTGACCTGATAGCCGGCAACCAAGTGAATCAGGCGGCTCCTCGCCGAGTCCCCCGGGACGATGGCGGGGCCGGAATGGCCCCCCGCCATGGCGTCCGCCTTGCGATCGAGGCGCAGGCCGTTCATGGCGTTTGCCGGACCGTGGCACGCAACACAGCGCTGCTCGAGCAACGGCCGGACCTGAGCCTCGAAGTCGACGGGATCCTTCGACGCAGGCGGGAGCCCGTCCGCGGCAGACAAGGCCGATACGGCAACGAAGAGCGGAAGCAGGGCGCCGAAGGGCCTAGACCCAACGGCTAGGCCGAAACTCCGCGTCGTGATTGGCATCGTGCTCCGATCAGCAAGCAGCGCTTGGTTACGGGCCCGCCTCGCCGGCCCTACATGCCCGAGGCAGCGATCAACGCCTCCTGGACAATGAGGTCCTCATCGAAAGAGACGTGCAAGGGCTCGTCGCCTCGCACGGCCGCCGCGAGGGCGGCCAAATCATCAACATAGCGCTTATAGGGAGGAAGCGCCACCTTGTGAGGCCCCGTCGGATACGGGCCCGCAGGCTCGACAAGATTGACGACCAGCTCGGGATCCTCGATCGGCCGCAGGACCGCCACGCCGAGCGAGCCGTGAATCTCGAAGCTCCTGTAACGGCTGCCATTGGCAGCGAGGGCCGCGCCCGTGACAAGTCCAAGCGCTCCGGAGTACTCGAAGACAGCGATCGTGTTGTCCGCGAGCGTGTCGTCGAATTCCCCATGCTTCTTCAGATACGGCGTCACCCGGTTGGGCCGTCCGAGCAGACGCACCAACGGATCGATGACGTGGGGACCGAGTTCGAACATCTGGCCTCCGCGGAACCGTGCCAATTCGACTCGGGCGTCATCCCGGAGCGTCTTGTGCATGGCCGCCTGGACGAGATGGATGTCACCCAGCCAACCCTTGCGGGCGGCCTCGAGCATGCGGTTGATGCCGGGATGGTATCGCCACATGTAGCCCTGCTGGACAACGAGTCCCTTGCGCCTGGCCGACTCCAGGATGCTGCGAAGGGACTCGACATCCAGCGACGGAGGCTTCTCCAGATGGAGATGCTTTCCGGCTTCAACGACGCGAAGTCCGTCGCTGGCGTGATCCGCAACGGGGCCCTCCACGGCAACGGCCTCGATCGAGTCATCACCCAGCAGCTTGTCCGGGCTGGCGATCGGAATGCCCTGCCCCTTGTACTTCGCGCGAACTTGCTCGTCGCGGTCCCACAGGCCCGCCACTTCGAATTCCGGAGACGAGTTGGCGATCTGGATCTTGCCGTCGGCGTGCGAGTGGCTGGCGCCGAGGAAACCGATCCGAACGGCTCGGCCCGGCGCCCGCGCGGATGCAAGGGGGGCCGCTAAGCCACCGGCGAGGAATGTCCGACGAATCATGGTTCGATGCCCGCTGCCGCCAATATCGTAATACTCCGGCGGGCGAACAGCCAACCCCGCACGCAGGGGTCGGCGCTGGGTCCGGGGAGCAGCGTGTTCAGCCGGGAGGATTCCGTCGACGGGCACCGCCCGGCATACGCGCAGGGTCGACGGGGCCGCTTCCGATCACGCCGTGTGCTGGGAGCAGTCCAGCAATCCTGTCCGGACAAATGCCGATGGGCAAAATGACGGTTGGACCGTCCAGCGCGAATGACCGGGCTTGGCAGCGGGCATCCAGCGGCTTGACCGTTGGCGACACATCGCCTCGAAAGCCAGGTTCGAAGCCCCGGACGCAGCTCTGGCGGATCAGCGCTGCCTGGGGGGCCGGCACGGGCTCCTCCCTAGTAGACGAGCTTGAGGGCGAACTGAATGAGGCGGGGCTGCCTCGCAGCGCTGACCAGGCCGAAGTTGCGGTTCGCGACAGCGCCGTTCGGATTGAGGAACTGCGCGTGGTTGAACGCGTTGAACATCTCCATGCGGAACTGCACGTACCTGCTCTCCGTGAGCGTGAAGTCCTTCTGGATGCCGATGTCGAAGTTGTTTCGGCCGGGCCCGCTGATCGGAGCCCTTGCCGAGTTCCCGAAGAAGCCCCGGTCCGTGTCCTGGAAGCAGCTCCTGTCGATGAACAGGAGGCTCTGCCGGAGGTCGGCCCCTTCCAGGTCGCCCGAGCAGCTGCGGTTGGGGCGGTGGCCGACGAACGGGCTGCCTGTCCGATTCGGAAGCGTGATGAAGATCGGCAGTCCGTTCGAGAATGTCGCGATCGTCGTCACCACCCAGCCGCCCACCACGTGATCCAGTCCTCGCGGCATGGCCGACCCGAAACGGCGCTTGCGACCGAACGGAAGCTCCCACAGCGCGCTCACCACGCCACGGTGCCGGACATCGAACGAGGTCGGTCCCTTGTCGAGCGCCCGGTTGTTCGCGATCTGGTTGTTCGTCGCGCCGCCCAGTTCCCATCCGTCGTAGAGGGCCTTTCCGAACGTGTACTCGGTTCTCAGGTCGATGCCTTGCGCCATGCGGTGGTGGAAGCGGGCGATCAGCGCATTGTAGTTCGAGTTCCCGTTGAAATCGGACTGCAGGATCGCCCGGTACTGCAGGTACGGCCTCGTCGCGCGGTCGCAGCGGAGGTCCGAGCCGACGACGCACTGGTTGTTGTCGTAGCGGTTCTGCTGGCGGTGCCCGCTGTTGCCGATGTAGCTGAGCTCGAACATGTCGTTCCCGCTTAGCATGCGCTGGATCGAGAAGTTCCACTGCTGCACGTACGGCGTGCGGCCCTCCTCCTGCAGCGTGAACGGGGTGAGGCCGGACGGGAGGTTCCGGGCGAAGTCCTGGTCGATGGGAGGCAGCGGGATGACCGGGAAAATGTTCACGCCGGGAACGAACTCGGGCAGCAGCTTGCCCGTGTTGATGGCATCGACGCTGTTGGTGAACGGAGGCCCGACGGCTGAGAACTGGAGCTCGATCAGCTGCATGTCGGAGAAGTAGGCGCCGGCGCCTGCCCGGATCACGGTCTTGTCGTCGAGCTGCCAGGCAAGACCGAGCCGCGGCGCAATGTTGTCGCTGTCGGGCTGGATGACGCGAGGATCGACCTCGCCGAGCACTGCGAACTTGAGCAGGCCCGTGGCCGGGTCGAAGCCGTGCGGATAGTCCGCGGCGCGGCCGTGGGGATTCGGGATCGTGTCCTTGAACCACGACACGCCCATGTTCAGGGTGAGGTTCCGGCGAATCTTCCACGTGTCCTGCACGTACGGCATGAACTGTGTGTGGCGGTACTGGAGCATCGGCAGCCCGCGAGTGCTGCCGCGATCCGGCGTGCCCATCAGATAGTCGGCGAAGGCGTTCCCGCTGTTCACGCCGTCGGGAACCAGGTTCCCGGCCGCGTTGGTTGTCAGCTGCGCGGAGTACACGCGGTTGTAGCGCAGGTTCCCGTGCGCTCCCGCGTTTGCATTCTGCTGCCATGTCCGCCGGTAGCGGATGCTCGCACCGAACCGGAACTGGTGGTTTCCGGTGATGTAGCTCATCCCCGGGTCGAACTGGTAGTTGTTGTCGATGTTGCCGAGGTCGCCGTTCGAGCGTCCGAACCCGGTGAACCCCTGGATCCCCTGCGAGAAGACCCCTCGCGTGTCGAACGTCCCGGTGATGCCCAGGGGCGTCAGGATGTCCCCGACCTCCCGGGCCTCGTTGCTGAACAGGGCTTGGTTGCGCGAGATGCCAAGGCGGATCGTGCTGACCCACTTGGGCGAGATCGTGTACGTGTGCTGGAACATCCACATTGCGAACTCGTTGGGATAGAAGGCTCCGCTCAGCGGGAACGCGCCGGGCCGCACGGCGGAGTTATCGGACCAGATGAACTGCGAGAACAGGTTCTGCTTGGTCGTGAGCTGCGTGTCGATGCGAACGTTGAACTGGTCGTCGTCGATGGTGTTCCTTGGATTCACGAACAGGTTGTTCGGCCGCTGCTGGAAGCTCGCACCCGGGAGGTAGTACTGGAGGAGATTCTCGGAAACGGAATTGAAGCGGCTCCTCGGGACGGTCTGGTTGACGAACGGCTCGCGCGTGCCCGCGGATTCGTTGAGGGTCAGCGGGTCGTGAATGACGAACGGATCCTCGCTGAAGTCGCCTCCGAACATCGCTTGCGTCGGGGTGAAGACTCCCCGCGTGAAAGCCACCCGCTCCCGCATCCCTTCGTAGCCGCCACGGAACCAGATCTTGTCGTGCACGATCGGTCCGCCGATGGCGAACCCGAACTGGTTGCGCTTGAGTTCCTCCGGTCCCGGCGAGAAGAAGTTGCGGGCGTCCAGGACCGTGTTGCGGACGAACTCGAAGACCTGGCCGTGGAACTGGTTACCGCCGCCGGGGGTGGAGACGTTTACCATCGCGGGATTCGGCCCCTGGTCCGGCATGAAGAAGCTCGACTGCACCTTGAACTGGTCGACGTTGGCGACCGAGAGGCCGATCGCGAGCTCGCCGCCGCGCGCACCCCGCACCTGGATGCCGTTGATCGTGTAGCTGTTGTTCGCCGCCTTCACTCCGCCGATCACGACGAACCGGCCGGGGTGGCCGATCTGGCCGGCGAACGAGGCCCGGCCCTCCGAGGGTGCCGTGCCTCCTGCCAGCAGCGCGAGCTGCAGGAAGTTCCGCCCGTCGAGGGGAAGGTCGTTGACACGGTCCGAGTCCACCACCGTGCCGATCGCGTTCGACTCCGTCTCCAGAAGCACGGCGGCGGCCTCCACGGTGACGACGTTCGTCACCTGGCCGACCGCCAGTTCGACGTTGACGGCAGCGCGCTGACCGACCTGGACGTCCAGGTCGGTCACTTCCTGCGTCGCGAATCCCTCGCTGAATACACGCAGTGTGTACGATCCGGGGGTGATGTCAGGGTAGACGTAGTTGCCCGCCTCGTTGGTCGACAGTTCCCGCTCCGAGCCACGCTCTACATTGATGAGCACGACAGTCGCACCCGGTATGACCGCTCCGGTCTCGTCGGTGACAGTGCCCGCGACGGACGCGCTGCCGGACACCCCTTGCGCCCAGACCGGCGACCCCGCTAGCAGGGCGAATGCCCAGCAACAGCATGCAAGCCGAATAGATTTTGTCATGGTGACCCCTTTTCTTGCCGGTCCGATCGCAGCTGCTTCAGATGCCCCGGATGCACCCGGAGGCAAGAGAGCAGGCGGTCCGACGCTTGGCTGTCAATTGTAGTGCAGCAGAGCGGGCGCCCAGCATCGACCCAGGACCGGATCGCTTGGCGGGAGACTCAACGGCGGCTCCGCGGAGGGCGGAACGGTCGAGCTGCCGGCCACTCTCGACCCCGGACGGAGGTCACCTGCCCGGGGGGTGGTTTGTGATGCCGCTGAGGCGCTCTGGCTCTTCCACGACTAGGAACTGTCCCATCATGCCGTTATCCTCGTGCTCCATGATGTGGCAGTGGTACATGTACGGGACCTCGGGATCGGCGTATCGCATGAACTGCATGATGATCCGAACGCGGTCACCCGTAGGCACGAGGACGGTGTCCTTCCAGCCCAGATCGGCGCCTGATGGAGGCTGGCCGTTCCGATCGAGGATCTGGAACTGGACCAAGTGGACATGGAACGGGTGAGGCTGGCCACCGCGATTGACCACCTCCCAGATCTCCGTGTCACCCAGCCGCACGACCTCGTCGATTCTCGACATGTCCATGATCTTGCCGTTGATGGGCGGCCCTACCGGCCCGCCTCCCCGACGGCCGCCGCGCCCCCGCCGCGGCCCCTGTGCCGGACCGCGGATCGGTCCTCCCAGCACCATCGGACGCGTGCGGGCCGCGGTCGCGGCGGCGATGCGAGGAACGCTGTTGAGTCGCTCCGGCACAGGATGCGATGGCCGGCTAGGCATTCTGGGCAGGATCTTGAGCAATTGGAAGCTCCCGGTGCCGATGCCGCCAAGGAACGACTCGATCGTTGGCAGCAGCCCGGCTTCCGGAAAGCTCCTAAGAACCGCCTCGGCTCCGTCACTGAAATCAACCAGGATCTCCGCACGCTCTCCCGGAGCGAGAGTCACGCGGTTGGTTCGCAAGGGCGTCTCGAGGAACCCTCCATCGGTGGCGATGTGATGAAAGGCGCGGCCGTCGTCGAACCCGATGTAGTAGATGCGCGCGTTGGAGCCGTTCAGGAGCCGGAATCGGATGCGGCGGGACTCGACCCGCAGGAACGGGCTCCACGTTCCGTTGACGAGGATGGTGTCCCCGTAAGCCGCGCCCTGGTTGATTGCGAAGCGGAACGCGCCGTCGTCGTCGAACTGTCGGTCCTGGATGACGAGCGGGATGTCGTCCACGCCGTAGGTGCTCGGCAGGTCGAGCGCGTCACTGTTGTCATCGTCGATCCACATCAGGCCGGAGACGCCCCGGTAGACCTGCCGCCCGGTTGCGCCGTGCGGATGCGGGTGGTACCACAGCGGAGCCGCCTGCTGGTCAACTTGGAAGCTCGCGGTCCAAGACTCCCCGGCCTCGATCCGCTGGTGCGGCGTGCCGTCCATGCGGGCCGGAACATGCATTCCGTGCCAGTGCATCGTCGTCATCTCGTCCAGATCGTTCTGGACGGTCAGGTCGACATCCTCCCCTCGCCGCAATCGCACCGTTGGCCCCAAGTACGGGCCGTTCACGCCGGCTGTCGGCGTCTGCTTGCCGGGCAGGAACTCCCGGCTGCCTGCGGCGACTGTCAGGTGCACCTGCCGGCGTCCGTCGAGGACGGTTCCGGCGATCTGCTCGGGGATCAGCAGCGGGTTCTCGAAGACAAGGCCGCCATTGGTAACCCGGACGAAGACAAGCCAGTAGCAGGTCGCTCCGGACAGCAGCGCGATGAGCAGCAGTCCCGCAAGCAGGGACTTCAGGCCACGGTGCCTGGCCCGCTGCCGATATTCGGCGCCCTTGCGCTTCGACCCGCGGGGCTGCGTGTCTACAGGCATTCGCTCGATTCAGTAGAGGGCCCGCGGGGAGCGCCGCTGCTGCGGGGAGGCGCCTGCGGCACCGGGCCAACGCCCGCGCCCATCTGGCTTAGGTGACGGCAGCCGTTCGCGGCGGGTTACGACGGGAAGCGGGGCCGGCCCGGAGGCCGGCCCCTCGGATTCGCTCTCGGTGCCTAGAACGAGTAGCGGACCATGAGCTGCACGCGACGCGGCGGCGCAACGGAGTTAAGAAGGCCGAACGTGCCGGAGCGGGCATTCTGGTTTACCCGCGTGAAGTTCACGGCGTTGAACATGTTGTAGAAGTCGATGCGCAGCTGCAGCCGCTGGCTCTCGCCGGGGTAGAGGTTCTTCTGCACTACGAAATCGAGGTTCCGGAAGCCCGGGCCGTACAGCGCGCGCCGCGAGATCGAGCCCGGCCGGATGTTCACGCCCTTGTCGTCCGTGGGCGGCAGGGCGAATGCATCCCGGTTCAGGTACTGGCGCTGGTCCGGGCCCCAGTTGCCCATGATGGCTTGCTCGTGGGTCGTGAGGATGTCCGGCCGCGCCCCTGGATTCAGGGAGGTGCTGCTGCTGACGGGGATCGTGAATCCCGACCGAAACTCCACAATGCCGCCGAGCGTCCATCCGCCTGCGATGTGCTTGGCCGCGCCCTGCAGGTTCTTGCCCGGCAGTTCCCAGAAGAAGTCCGTGGTCATGCGGTGACGGATGTGGTACGAAGTCGGTCCGCGGTTCGGCCGCATGTTGAACTCGTCCTGGGGATTCTCGGACCGGCCGCAGCAGGTCATGTCTCCGCGGAAGTGCGACCAGTTCCATCCGTACGTGTAGTTGATGTTGTATTGGAAGCTGTCCGCGAACCGCCGCTTCAGCGAGGTCTGGAGGCTGTGGTATCCGGTGGAGTCCGCGTTCATGTAATGGCGGAACTGGGCGAAGTTCCCCTCCAGGCCCAGCGTGTGGCTCAAGCGCTGGCCGCCGGTGTTCGGCACGACCCGGTTGAAGTCCGGGCTGTAGATAGTCCGCACCCCGCGGTTGCCCACGTAGCCGATCTCGAACACCGTCGAGCGGTCCAGCTGCTGCTGGATGCCCAGCGAGTACTGGATGCTGTAAGGCGGGCGCCGTTGCGGATCGACCGAGCTGCCGGAGATGACTCCGCTGGACTGGGCGCCTGCCAGTGCCGCCTCGTTCGGGTCGCCGTACTGCAGACCGAGCGTCTTGACCTGGGCCTCGGACGCGGTCAGCTCGACCGGCGCGTCGGGTCCGTTGGTGAGGATCTCGATCGCTCCGGAGAACATGTTGTTGGGCATGTAGAAGATGCCGGCTCCGCCGCGGATCACTGTCCTGCCGTCATCGTCCAGGGTGTAGGCGAAGCTGAGGCGGGGCGAGAACATCCTGTAGTAGGCGTCCCAGGCGCTGTCGGCCGGACGGAAGAGCGCGTTCTGGTTCTGCAGGGATGCGCCCGGCTGGCCGAACGGCCCGTCGCGATTGAAGACGTTGTCGGAGATTCCGTCGACCTGGTTCGACCGCACAACCGAGGAGTAGTCCCAGCGCGCGCCGATGTTCAGCATCAGCTTCGGCGTCAGGCGGATGTCGTCCTGGAAGAAGCCGCCCACGAACCAGCGTGTCCATAGGAACTTCTCCAGGGGGAAGACGAACCGTGCGGTTGTGATGTTGCTGGCGAGCAGGTCCGCCTGCGTTTCGAAGAAGTAGACGGGTGATTCCTCGTTGACCCTGGTGCCGCTCATGTAACGGTACATGCCACCGAACTTCATCGAGTGCTTGCCGAGGGTCTTGGAGAAATTCTGCGTCAGGGTGGACGTGTGCCCGTCCTTGGCGAAGACCTCGGCGCCGGGCTCGGACGGATTCCCGAATCCGCGCAGGAAGGGGATCTTGTTCGCCGCGAAGGCCACGTCCAGACGGTTGATCGCGTTGACGTTCGTGCCCCAGCGGGTCTCCGAAGTCAGCGTCGGGCTCAGGATCCTCGTCCAGGTGAACGCGCCGTTCTGGTTGATGCCGTCCCACTGCCGGCCGTTCCCGATCATCGTGCGGGGGATCCTGCGCAGCGGCGTTCCGCCGACGTAGCGGAACGTCAGGAAGTCCTTGCTCGACGCGTTCCAATCCACCTTGCCGACGAAGTGGTCGTCCTTGCGCGTCTCGTCGCCCTGGCCGCCCCAGAACGAGGTCGGCGAAAGGCACCGGACATTCGGCCCCAGGTCCCCGCAAGCCGGATTGCTGGGATCCAGGTCAGGACCGTCAGGCTCGGTCGGCTCGGGCCATAGGGCGAGATAGTCGCTCGCGCGCGGTATCGCCTGCGTGATCCGCTCCCGCATGGCCCTCGACCAGACGTCGCCGGGCACCGGGGTCTTGCCGCCGAAGCGGTAGCCCTCGAACGTGAAGAAGTAGAACAGCTCGTCCTTCTTGATCGGCCCTCCGATCGAGCCCCCGTACTGGTGGTAGACGAGGGGAGCCTTCCGCCCCACGAGGAAGTTGTTCGCGTGGAGGCCGCCGGACTGGTACATCTCGAAGAGGCTGCCGTGGAGGGCGTTGGTGCCGCTCTTGCTGATCAAGTTGACGTTGCCGGCGATCGTATGGCTGGTCTCCGCCGAGAAGATGTTCTTCGACGTCTCGACTTCCTGCACAGCCTCGACACTGATGCCCTTGATGAAGTTGAAGTTCTGATAGAGGGCCATGCCGGCGAACTCGGCGTCTGGCACGGCGTCGACCGCATCCACCGTCATGGTGAAGCCGCGCGGGGCGAGGCCGTTGATCGAGAGCGTCCAGCCGCCGTCCGTGAGCGAGGCACCGGTTCCCAGCGTCAGGATGCCGGTGATGTCGCGGTTGATCATCGGCAGTTCGGCGACCTGGTTCTGGTTGAGCGCGATGTCCTGCTCGGCGTTGACCGTGTTCATCAGCGGCGCTTCCGAGGTCACGGTGACCGTCTCGGCGGTGGCGCCGAGCTCGAGCCCGTAGTCGCGGTTATGCCGCTGGCCGGACGCGAGCGTCAGGCCCGTCTCGAGATACGACTTGAATCCCTCCGCCGTGATCGCAAGGGTATACGTTCCCGCCGGCAGGAAGGTGAGAGTGAATTCGCCGCCCGCACCGGTGACTGTGGAGAACTCCGCTCCAGTCGCTTCGCTGGAAGCGGCGACACTCGCCCCCGGAATGACCGCTCCGGAGGGGTCGATCACGCGGCCGTAGACCGTGGCGGTCGTTACCTGTGCCTGCGTGGGAGGCTGCACTGCGACCAAGGCCAGGCACAGTGCAACGGCCATGAGTGGCCACGAACCGAATCGTCTGGAATGCATTTCCGTAAGTGTTCCTTTCGTCGAACTACTGCCCGAATACGAGACCCAGCCGACGTCACCCGAGACACCGCGCTGGGTTGCCAGGGCGCCCCGATCTTACGCGTGCCCGGTTGTTCCTGTCTCGAAATTTTGCCCGGATTTTAAGAAAAAAGCGTGGAATTCAGCGAATTTGGCGGCTGTGGAGGGCATCTTGCACTCGGAACGCTCGCACGCGGACCATCAGCGCCGGGTCCGGGAGTGCTGTCGGCCCACCGATTGAAAACCAGTTGCAGGGGGGCCGGATCCACCTCCCGCGGCCTGACTGGCAATTCCGGGGCAGGACCGCGCGACGGGCTGCCGACTGCGATCTTCGGCCAGTGGCCAGCGTTGCTATACCGTACCCGGCAGAGGCGCGAATCGACGAAGGCGGGGTACAGAGCGGGCCCGCGGCTCGCCCGGTCAAGACCCGAGAAGCGAGGGAGCTACGGCGCGGTCACCCAGATCGGGCTGGACCATGCCATCTGCCCGTCGACCTGCTGCACCCGGACGTAGTAATGCTGCTCGCCGGCCTGCGGATCCTGGTCGACAAAGCGGAACTCGACATCGTCCGTCTGGTTCTGCAGTGTGTAGACGAAGTCCTGCCCGCGAATCACGTCGACCTGCCGGACAGGCGCCGTTCCGAGGATCCTGACCCGCAGCTCGACCTCCGCCGGCTTCCCCGGCACGATGTCGCCCTGCAGGTACTCCTCGCCATCCGCACTCATTCGATAGTCCAGGACGATGTTGTCGGTCGCCGCGTAGTTGTGGCGCTTGCGCATGGCGTCCAGCAGTCCCTCGCGGGTGAACTCCTCGGCGATCGTGCAGGAGTACGAGATGTGCGTGGAGAGGTGGTCGGAGCTTGCCTGGACCCCGATCTTGTATCCCTTCGCCCAGGCGTTCCAGACGTAGCCCTTGGGCCGGTACCCGCCCGCTTGGTTTGTCACGTCCTCCGCCGTCGCGGACTTCGGAGCGCCCTCGTACTCGGCCGACACGCGATCGCCCTGGTAGATCTCCACGAGCGGCTCGACCTCGGGGTCGTTGTCGCGCCAGTCAGTGCCCATGCCCGTGGCAGGCGTGTGCGGAATCGAGATACCGTCATAACGCTTGACGTAGTCGAACAGTCCGACTGCCGCGGACGATGTCTGGCGCTCGTTGGGCTGGTCGGGAAACGTGGGATTGCCGCGCTTGGAGAAGAAGATGTTCCGGTGTCCGTTGGGATAGCCGACGCCGCGCTCGTAGCCGAACAGCGGCACGAAGCGTCCCGGCACGTGGAACACGTCTACGCGCTGCTGCAGCAGCCAATTGATGTACTCGATGTTCGGGCCGCCGGAATTGTGGTGCTCGCTCATACCCAGATAGTCGAGACCGGCAACATTCAAGGCATACCGGTACGTGTCGTTCTGCGCGCCGTCGTTGTTCCCGTCGCCCGAGTATTCGGTGTGGCGGTGGGTGTCGCCTCGGTAGATCCGGTAGGTCGTCCCCCCGGAGCGAATCTCGTAGTTCCGGACGCGGTCGATATCCTCCCGCTCGTTCGGGTGCTTGGGAAAAGTTCTCAGGTCGTCGCGAGTCCGCATCCTGAGTTCCGCGGGATAGACCGGGCCTTCCATCTCCGGCAGCCGGGACGCGAAGACCTCTCCCTGCTGGTAGAAGTAGTCGTCGTAGATCCGGTTGTCTGTCGCCCACGCGGCATAGAGTGATCCGTCCGGCCCCGCCGAGAAGCCGTAGCCCGCGTCGGAGCGCCCGGCCGTCGCGGGAAGCGGCAAAGGAGTGCTCCACCGGCGGCCGTCGAAGGCCGTTGCGTAGGTTTCCCAGGACGCGCGATGGGAGGCAGCTGTGTGGGGCACCTCGCGCTGGCGCAAGTGGCGGTGGCGGAACAGGGCCCATACCCTGCCGTCGGTACCGGCCCGGAGCCTCGGGAAGTCGTTGAAGCCCTTTAGCTCCGCCGGCAGGGAGTCCTCGAAGCTGCGGGTCGTCTCGCGCCACTCGCCTGCTTGGTATACCGCTGTGGCGATCCACCGGGACTGGTACAGCTGGGTCGCCGGACGATTGAGAAGAAAGCCCGTGTCCTTGCCCCACTGCAGGCCGCTCTCGTTCCAGGCCGCCCAGAGGCGGTCTTCCGAGTCGCAGGCCAGGGACGGATAGGCTTCGTAGCGCAGCGTGTCCGCTACGGTCTCCACGCCGAGCCAGCCGCCTGCCGCGTGCCGTCGCATGCGGATGTCGAAGTCGTTGTTCTCGTAGGTTTCCCAAGCGATGTACACGACGCCCTTGGAGTCGGTAGCGATGGCGGGGTGCCAGGCGTCGGCGGACGAGGGCGCGACCCGCAACTCGTGGGACCAGGACGTGCCGTCCCAGGTCCGGGTGAGGATGTCGGACCTGCCGTCGCGGAAACCCTGCCAGACCAGCCAGGTCTTGCCCGTGGCATCCGTTTCCAACACGTGGTGGATGTCCGGTTGCGGAGCGCTGGTCAGTCTCTCGACAGGTGACCACGACTCGCCATCGAATCGCCGGGCGTACAGGTCGAAGTTGCCGTCTCGGCGATCCGACCAGACGGCGAGGATACCCCCTTGGCCGTCGCGGGCCAGCCGCACGTAATAGGCGTCGGAATCGCCGGGCGTGACCTCGTGGATCTGACCCCAGTCCGCCCCGTCGTGGCGCCGGGCGAAGACGTGATTGGCCCAATCCCGGTATCCGATCCACGCTGTCCAGTACGAGCCGTTGCCGCCGGCCACGGTATCGGCGAATCCGTTGTGAAAGGCTTGGTCGGAAACGGATTCGTAGGCCGCCGCCCGCTCCACTGCAACAGCCCCCTCGAGGTAGCGGCGCTGCGTGCCTACGGGCTGTTCCGACAGTCGGAACGAGAGATTCCCGGACGAAGTGGCGATGTCTACTCGGGCGTCGGCATCCGCTTCGACCGTGAGAATCAGGCCCGGGAGATTCAGGTAGGAAGGCACCGGAAACGGCGGCTCGGGCTCCCAGTTCCGGTACCGGAACTTGACGCCCGGAGCGGACGCGAGCTTCCAGGACGTGCCGTCGATCTCGTCAGCACCGCGGGGGCGCCAGCTGCGCAATCGCGTGATGTCGCCACCAGTGACGGTCGCTGAGCCGCTCCAAGAGGTCGGCTGGGTGTCGGTCAGTCCGAAGCGGACGCGGAAGGCATGCTCTTCGGCTCCTGCCGGTGCAACAACTTGGAGGGCTACCAGCAGAATCGATGCGAGTGCAGGCCAGGTCCGCATGGACTTCAGCATAGTCGTCCCTTGCCCGCCAGCAGCGTGGCTGCCGAACCTGCCTTCGGCGAATCTCTCGGACCGATCCTGCCTTGGATCGGGCGGGGCCGGCTGCGGGGCGAGCGCCTCGCTTCCGCAGCCAGCAAGTGGACTCAGAACCCGATCCGCAGCCCGACCCTGAATACGCGGTGATCGTTGCCGTCGCGGCCCGTGTTCGCCATTCCGTTCACGACGCCGAAACCGGAACTCGCGACGTTGGAGTTCGGGTTCCTGAAGTGAGGGGTGTTCGAGATGTTGAAGCCCTCGGCGCGGAATTGGATGCTGACCCTCTCGGTCGGCTGGAAGCGCCGGAAGATGCCCATGTCGACATTGATCAGGCCGGGCCCGCGCAGCACGTTCGAACCGCAGGTCCCGAAGCGCGGAGTTCCGCCGACATCATCAGGATCGGCGAACGTCGAAACGTCCCACCACCCGTCCGGGCTGCCAAGCTTCCGCGGCGCGGCGAGACAATCAGCGAACTGGCCGGAGCCGGCGCTGTTGAGGGAGCCTCCGGGTGCCGTCGGCGTGGAGGGCCTGCCCGTGTAGAACGCGGCCAGGGCGTTGACCTGCCAGCCCCCGAAAATCGCCGCAGCCGGACCGCTCGCCAGGAAGCTCTTGCCCCGACCGAATGGCAACTCGTAAGTGTTGGAAATCACTAGGTTGTGCCGGATGTCGTTGTTGAGCGGACCGCGGTTCTTCCAGTAGTAGTCGGGGTGCCTCACCCGGGGCTGCGCGGTCGACGATTCCGCTGTGTAGCCGCGACCGTGCGCCCATGTGTAGGCAAGGTTGAAGTTGTGGCCGGAACGGCTTCGCCGCACCAGCTTGACCTGCAGGGCATCGTACATCGGGGTGCCGATGCTTCCCCAGAAGAGGGTCGCTGCTGTCCGGCCGTACAGCTGGCGCAACCTCCGCCCCGCATTGCCCAGGCCGAGGTCGCCCCAGTTCGCCTCGATGCGGGACATCTGGCGAGTCGAGCGGGTAGCCACGTAGGACGCTGTTCCGATCCACTCGCCCCATTGCTTCTCCATGCTGAAGTTCCAGGACTGGATGTATCCGCGCACGAAGTTCTCGTCGGCGGTCGCCACGTTCGCCCGCAACGGCATGTCGATGCGCTCGTCGGTCGGGATTGGCGGAATATCGGGGAAGCCGTCGGAGAGGGTTGTCGAATACGAATAGGCGTTAGGTGCCGGCAGGAGTTGCGAGAACTGAGTGGGCAAGTTCCCCCGCAGGTCCCGACCGAGGTTGAACGGGTTGTAGGTCAGGCCATAGCCAGTCCGGATGACGAAGGTGTCGGTAGCGCGCCATGCAATTCCGACGCGCGGGGCGAACTGGGTCTTGCTCTGCGGAAGGCCGCAGTCCCGCGGGACCGAACCGATCCCGCATACCAGCATGACGTTCTCGTCGATGTCGAAGCGTTCCACGCCCCGGGTGGGCCTGACAGGGAACGGGTAGTATTCCCATCGAACCCCGTAGGACAGGGTCAGGTCCGGCCGGACCTGCCAGCGGTCGCGGACGTAGGCGGCGTACTGGCCGGAACGCGTCTGCAGGTTCTTGCCGTTTAGGAAGTTGCGAGCTGCCTCGCGCGGCAGGCCGAGCATGAACGACGCGATGGCGTTGTAGTCGTTCGTCCTCGTGCCGGGGCGCCCGGTCGTGTTGTTGCGGAAACGGAACCCTCCTGCCGGAGCGTCGCCTCCGGGGAAGTTGGCGACTTCCTGGTTGATGTGGGTGAAGAAAATGTCGGTTCCGAACCGCACTTCGTGGTTTCGCTTTGTCCAGTTCCCGTTGGCGACGATCTGGTGCAGGTAGTCGTGCCCGATGAAGGGCGAGGTGGCCTGGTAGCCGAGATTGCCGAAGCCCGAATCGAAGCGCATGCGCGGCATCCCGCCGTAGAAGGTGCCAGCCTCTCCGGGCACGCCGTCACCGTTGGTGCCGGGAATGCCGAGCACGTCCAGGCCGATCCGCTGGTCGAGGTTACCCGCGAACGCGTTGCTGTCGACCAGCGTGGAACCGAAGTACGTGTCGAAGACCAGGTTGGGCGTGGCCACATAGGTTGTCGAGATCGTGCCGCTGTAGGTCGGCCCGAACCCGTTGTCGGTACGGAAGTTCGTCGGATGCACCGAGATTCCGGACAGGTTGCCGAACGCGGCGGGGTTCCACTGCGTGTAGTAGAAGAAGCTCAGGCGCGCGAACATGGTCCACTTGTCGGAGAGGTTGAAGTTTGCCTTGCTGTCGATCTGGTGGCGGAGGAAGGAATAGGTGATGCCTGCCAGCTTGTTGCGGTTCAGGCCCAGCGACCCGATGCCCGGCCGGTCAGGGAGGCTCCAGTCGGGATCGTCGGCAAGGATGCGGCTCGCGCGTGCGATCCGCGACTCGGGGATCATGTTGTTCGCGAATTGGGTCCGGTCCCCCTCGCTGCCCACCGCAGCCGATAGCGGATCGAAGATCGGGCGGGGCGAGGCGGAAAAGTCGCCTGCGCGCATCGCGGCGGTCGGCACCTTGATGAATCTGGTTGCGTTGGAGTTCTCCGAGGTGCGCTCGTAGCTAACGAAGAAGAAGGCCTTGTTCTTCTTGATCGGCCCCCCGACCGTGCCGCCCACTTGGTTGTAGATGAACTTCGGCTTCGCGATGTCGCGGTCGCTGAAGTAGGGATAGGCCTGCATGTGCTGGTTGTTGTGGTACCAGAAGGCCGAGCCGTGGGTCTCGTTCGTTCCGCTCTTGATCTGGAGATTGATGGCAGCACCGCCAGCCAAGCCCTGATCGGCATCGAACGAGCCGGTCGTGACATTGACGACCTCGATGGATTCCAGCGCCGGATTGATGCCTGTCATGTGCGTCAGGTTCGGGTTGTAGCTGGAGGCCCCGTCGATCCTCACGTTGTTGTTGTTGTCAGCGGTGCCGTTGACCGTGTAGCGCACCGCACGGGTCGGGTTGGCCGGAACGGAGTGGGCGTTGGCCGGAGGCGAGAACCCGGGGACGGTCTGGAGCAGCATCTGGTAGTTGCGCCCCAGCGGGACGGGGACGTTCTGCAGTTCCTGCGTGCCCACCTCGCCGCGGACTTCGGCGTGGTCGGTCTGCAGCCTCACGGTACTCGCGCTGACTTCGACGACTTCCGTGACCTGCCCGATTTCCAACTCGACGTTGACGCGGGTCGCGTCGTTGGCCTCCACGGCAACTCCGGTGGCCGTGTAGGCCCGGAAGCCTTCGGACCGGACCTCGACGCGGTACGTGCCGCTGGCAACGGTCGGAAAACTGTAGGCACCAGAGGCGTTGGCCTCGCCGCTGCGGGTCGCGCCGGTCCCTTCGTTGGTGATGGTCACCTGCGCGCCGGGGATCACCGCCCCGGTGCCGTCGGTGACGTTGCCGACCAGCGTTCCGTATAGGATCTGCGCTGGAAGCGGCTGCGACCCGAACGAGCCAAGTAGCAAGACCGCACTGATGGCCGCCGTTACGGCAGCCCGAATGGACTTGAACTGCATGCTGTAGACCTCCTGTC
The DNA here is from genome assembly GCA_965263255.1 of Bryobacterales bacterium. GTDB lineage: Bacteria > Acidobacteriota > Terriglobia > Bryobacterales > UBA6623 > VXMF01. Next base: position 665,189 of record CBDHHA010000008.1, on the reverse strand, counting down.
CCCGCGAGAGCGCCCAAGCGCTGCTGCGGGCGACCACAATACAGGAGCAGCAAGGAACAAGAGAGCAAACCCGGACCCGCTGCCCCACTCAACGACTATCTGCCGGTTGAGTGTACCACCTCGCGGGGTGTCCGCACGGCAAATCTCGGCCCCGGGCTGGCGAGTCCCATTCCGCCGGAATCCCCCCGATACCAATGGGGCAAGAGACTACCCCTGGGTGGCCACACGGGAGAGGTCTTTCAATGCGGCGAGGCTCGACCGGGCGTGGACCCAGGCTCGCTGAGACAGCTGCCAACCCAGCCATAGGCACCTCCGGTGGACCCTGTTTCTATGCTCAATTGAAACCTGAACGTGATATATTCGGTCTATGTACGTTAGGAGGTTTGCAATGTTCGTGATAGTTATGAGATTTATACGACTCACCGGTCGGGTCTTGGCCTGGGGTTGGATCCTGGGATTCGCGACTGCCGTCTGGCATTCCGGGAGAGCAATCGTCAATTCGATGCCTGCGGAGGATACGGCGGTTCGAGGAGCCAGCCCGGCGGACGCTGGCGAGCTCTCGCCGGAGGGCATGGTCCGGCCAAGCAGGCAATCGCGGCGGGAACGCGTTGCCGAGGAGGACCTGGCAGCAAGGAAGGCTGACTTCGAGGAATTCCGCCTGCGGTCGGAGGAATTCTGGGAGCAAGAATACGAGACGGCCTTGGCGTCCGCCCGGGAGCGCATCCAGCGGGAGACCGAAGAAGCGCTCAGGATTGCGAGACGGACGAATGCGGCCGGGCACCGCCAGGCGGAGCAGGTCGCCGCGAAGACCAATGCGGAGCACTGGGAGGCGGCCCGGATAGTGGCCGAGGAACAATCAGAGGCAAGCGCGAAGGCCTTGGAGCGGATCGCCAGAGGAGAGGAGGCCGCGGCGGGACTCACCCGAGAAGGATCCTCGCCCGAGGCAGACGATGTGCGACAGCACAGTCGGGAGTCGCAAGAAGCGACTCGGCAAACCGAATCTCCCGAGATGCGCCGGTAGAGTCGGGCCGCCAAGGGCCCTGCGGCCGCAATCGACCGAATGCCGCGCGGCGCTGCGTCGCGGGAGCGGGGTTGAGTGACCCGGCCCTACCTCGGGGGCCTGGGCCTCCAATTGGGATGCGGGACGTGCTCGCGTTCCATGATCCCTTCGATTTCGCGAACAATGTCGGGGTGGTTCCGCGCGACATTGTACTTCTCGCTCGGATCCCTCAGCACGTCGTAGAGTTCGATTCCGCCGCTGAACATCGGCTTGCGAACGCCCTTCCACTGACGCAGGCGGACCGCCTGGGACGAACCGCCTTCGTAGAACTCCCAGTACAGGAACTCGTGCCGAGCCTGCTCGCCTCCCGTCAGGGTCGGCACGAAGCTGAGGGAGTCCGTGTTCGGGGGCAGATCGGCGCCGGCGAGTTCCGCGACAGTCGCCATCAGGTCGCCGAAATAGCCGATATGGTCCGACACGCGGCCAGGCTGTACCGAGCCCGGCCACCACGCCAGGAATGGCACTCGGATGCCGCCATCGTACAGAGCCCGCTTGATCCCCCTCAGTTCTCCGGACGGATGGAATTTGAGCAGGTCATGGTTGGACTCGTTGTGGGGCCCGTTGTCTGACGAGAACATCACGAGCGTGCTGTCGTCGATGCCGAGTTCTTCCAGGCGGTCCAACAGCACGCCCACATCACGGTCCATGCGAGTGATCATCGCCGCCTGCCCCTTGTCTGGATTCGGCCAGTCCTCGCGCTCGTAGATCCCGTACTCGGGCACTTCCGCGCCGTCCCTGGTCGCGCGCGTCCCCTCGTTGTTCGCGTGGGGGATCGTGAGGGCCAGATACAGGAAGAACGGGGAGTCCTTCTGGCCCTCGACCCACTTCAGTGCCTCCCGCATGATCACATCGTGGGAGTACTCGTTGCGTTGGGTGGCCCAGCCGCCGGCGAAGCCCCCGTAGACTCGATCGACACGTTCGACCTTGTTGCGAAGCGGGAACTTCTCGAGATTGCGCCACAGGAACTCCGGATAGTAGTTGTGGGCGTGAACCTGGTTCAGGTACCCGAAGAACTCGTCGAAGCCCTGCTCGAGCGGATGGCCCTCGAGGCCTACCTCGCCGAGGCCCCACTTACCGAACAAGGCCGTGGAATACCCTGCCGACTTCAGCACCTCGGCGACAGTCACGTCCTCCTCCCGAAGCGACTGGGCGGTCATGTCGGGTCCCGGAGCGTTGCCCCGTACGTGCGTGTGCCCCATGTGCTGGCCGGTCATCAGGACGCTGCGCGAAGGCGCACAGACCGTTGCCCCGGCGTAGAAATGCGTGAACCGGACGCCCTCGGCAGCCATTCTGTCCAAGCGGGGCGTCCGGATCACCTTCTGGCCGTATGATCCGAGGTCGCCGTACCCGAGATCGTCGGCAAGGATGAAGATGACGTTGGGGCGCTCCTGGGCCACGGCATGGTGGGCGAACCCGCCGAAGGAGATTGCCAAGGCACTGAGCGCCAATATGGTTCGGTTCATCAAGGCCTCCGGATCACTCGATTCTAGCTGGGACCCCTGCGGGGCCCCCATTGCGTCGCCTCGAGGAACGCCAGCAAGTCGGCCAGCTCCTGGCGGGTGATCTGGTCCGCCATGCCCAGCGGCATGATCGAGACCGTTCCGGGGCGCACCTCCTCGACATCGGATCTTGCGATCCGCGCTTGGTTGTCCGCGTCCATCGCCAGCAGGAGATGCGTATCGGTCTCCTCCAGGACGAGTCCGTTGAGACTCTCTTCAGCAGTGACGACCACAACCGGCTCGTAGCTGCGCACGAAACTCGCGCTGGGGTACAGAATCGCTTCGAGCAGGTCCCTTCTCTCCCGGATCTGGCCGATCCTTGTCAGGTCCGGCCCGATCTTCCCGCCCCCGTATCCGATCGAATGGCACGCAAGGCAAGCCGTGTCGCTTCGATTGAAGACTGCCTGTCCGCGAACAATGTCGCCCTGGGGCAGCGATTCGAGAATGCTCTCCAGCTCTTCTGCCTGGCTCCCCAGGCCTGCGACGGCGCCTTCAAGCAGGGCATCCACACTCCGCCCTACCTCGGGCGGGAAGCCCTCAGCTGCGGCAAGAGCAACGTCGGCGCGGAGATTGGCCAAGCCACTGGCTCGCGATAGGGCATTCGCGAAACGGCCTCCAACCTGGCTGTCTCGGGATCGACCGAACGCGGCGACAAGTTGCGGCAGTTCCATGGGCCCAACGTCGGGCAGCAGGTCCGCGAGGGCTAGCAACTGCTCGCGGTCCAAGGGGATCGTCGAGAGCACTCGCGCGGCTGCAGCCCTCGCGCTGACTTCGTTCGTCGGGGACACCTGGCTGGCAGCGAGGCGAAACAGCTCGGGTTCGAGTTCCATCAGCGCTCCCGCTGCCGCATCCAAGGCGCGAATCCGGATGTCCGGGCGGGCCGATTCGTCTCTGGCGAGATCCAACAGGGCGCTGTCGAGTTCGGGAAGCCCCGACTCGGGTCTCGAAAGCTGGCGCGCGGCCAGCAGGGCCGCTTCCCGGGTGTCAGCGGGCTTGAATGCCGACACAATCGCGGCCGCCCATCCCTCGGGAGCTTCGTCTAGCGGCGCCGCGGCCATGGCTCGCAATGCCGTGAGGCGGGCCGCGACAGGACCGGAACGCGCAACGGTAGCGGAGAGGAGCTTCTGAACTTCCGGGCTCGCAGAATACCTAACGAGCTGGTCGGCCAGTTCCCTGCCTTCGCCAGCCTGCGACGACCGAAGGCGCCCGCGCAAGTGCCCAGCGAGTCGATCGCCCCATTCCGGGTGGCGGGATGCAATCCAGTTCGAAGCCTCCGAAACCAACTCGTCTGGAGAGTCCAGCCTCGAGATGACCGATTCGACCCCGAGCGCCGACGGCTCCATTTGATCCAGGGCGATCAGCGCCGCCCGGCGGGTCCGGCCCGACTCGGCGCTTAGGCCGGCCCTAGTCCTGCCGGGATCGCCGATCTCGATCAGCGCATAGACCAGAGAATGCGTGAGGATCTGGTCCCCGCCCGACCCTGCCGCATCCAGCAGAGGGGGCACAGCGGAGGGATCGCCGATCCGGCCCAATGCCTCTGCGGCCACTCGCTTGATTGCATCCGACGGGTCCGCGAGCAGCTCGATCGCGGCGTCGACTGCGGCCGCATCTCGATGCAGGGCAACGGAGTGCAGTGCCGCCTGGCGCACACTCGGCGAGTCGTCGCGGAGTGCCGCCCGCACGGCCGTTCGAGCCTCTTCAGTGTCAATCCGGGTTAGCGCCCACACTGCATTCCGGCGAAGGTCGGCCGACTCCTTCCCTGCTAGCGCGCCGCGTAGCGCTTGCACCGAGCCCTCCGAAGCGAGCGCGGCGATGGCTCGCTTGACTACTGCCGGTCGCCGGTCGCCGAGCAGGCCGACCAGCCCGTCCGCGCCTAGGTCGGCCCAAGCAAGCTGCGCTCCGAGCGGATCCGCCGGGGGCGCCGCTCCCTTCTTGCGGACGCGATAGATGGCTCCCAGTACATCCGGCTTGGAGAGCTGCGAAGTGGGGCAGCAGAGCTTGTACCAGCCACCCGTGTCAACTACCAGCAGGCTGCCATCCGAGTCCTCCATCACGTCGGTCGGATGAAAGTCGCGGCTATCCGACACAAGGAAGTCCGCGTCTTCTGTCCGGAAAGTTGCACCGTCCGCCACCAGCTTGTGCGAGGAGACCTTCCGCAAGTTGAAGGCAGTCGCGAACAGCCGTCCCCGGTAGTCCTCGCCGAATGTGCCTGTCTCGTAGCGGGCGAGGCCCACAGGTGCCGCAGCCCCCATCTCGGTCATTACGGAGAGGTACCCTCCCGTCATGGGGTGGCTGTCCGTGACGCCGTGGACTTTTCCGTAGACGCCTCCGTAAACGACGTGCACCATGCCATCCCTGCGGCCGACCTGGGGGTGAATAAGGAACGTCGAGGTGAGTAGCCGCTCTCCTTCCGGCGTGAACGCGACTTCCACCGGGTTGTCCATGCCGCCGGTCAGGACGGGTTCGACCGGCCCCCCGCTGGCGCGCCGGCGGAATACATGCGCTGCCCTGGTGACGAGGGGATCCCTTCCCGGCCGCTCGTAGGTCTGTTCCGCGAATGCACCCTTGGTCCAGTAGATCCAGCCATCGAGCCCTAGGTACGGGCCGTGCAGGTCATTGGCGCAGTTGGTAAGGGTCTTGGCGTCGAACCACTCTTCCCTTTCATCGGCGACGCCGTCCCCGTCCGTATCGGTCAGCTTCCAGATCGACGGCGGCGCCGCGACATACACGGACCCGTCATGCCATAACACGCCCTCGGGGAACATCATCCTGTCGGCAAAGACAGTCCGCCTGTCGTACACGCCGTCCCCGTCAACGTCCTCGAGGCGGAGAATGCTGTGGGGCCGTTCCTCCAGCTGCTTCCGGACATCGTCGTTCGAGCCCGAAGACTCCGCGACGTACAGGAACCCCTGATCGTCGGGAGCGATGATCATCGGCCGCTCGACGAGCGGCGCGGCCGCGGCGATCGAAATCTCGAACCCGTCCGGAACCCAGAAGCCGTCCGTAGGATCCGGTCCGAACAGCCCGCATCCGGATAGGACGGTCGGCAAGGCGATGAGCAGCATGGTGCGCGGGTGCATGGCGAAATTGACGCGGGCGGGCCCCTGCACGCAGTTGGACAGGCAATGAGACGGCGCGCGCTCGCTACATGCTACCGCCACATCCAAGCGGACGGCGTCACGCGGACTGGCAGATCCCGAGGCCTCGGAAGTCTGCAAGGGGATTCCGCGGCGCAGCGAATTTCGCCAAAGTGCTGCCGGCCAATGCTCGGAAGCGCCCGGCCAAAGAGTCGCCAGAAAGAAATTACGAAAATTCATGATTCATCTATTGACAATCGAATTCGTCCATGCGAATATCGAAGGAACACAAATAGCGATCCGAGCTAGTCTCGGTGAAACACCCTCCGGAGAAAAAACCTATGCCCATCGAATCGGAACCAACCGTTGTCCTACGCACCATTGCGATCGCCATGCTCGCCGCCCTCCTGATCGCCAGGATTTGCCGCGAGTGCAGCGTGGAGGCGCTCCGGAGCCGACTGGAGGCCCTTGACACGGAACTGTTCGAGTTCGTCCGACGGGGGCAGCTGAGTACCAGCGACCCGGCCTACTGGACGCTTCGAGACAGAATTCACAGACTGATCCGCTTCTCTCACCGGATCAGCCTGGGCCGGTACCTAGCGGCGGTGATGTGGGGACGCTCCAAGTCCCGATCCGCCGACATCGACTCGGAAGAGCGGACTTGGTCCCGGGCCCTCGACCAGGTCGAGGACAGAGAGGTCCGGCATCGCCTCGCGGACATCCGCGAGAGGCTGCTGATGGAGTTGGCTGGACACATCGCTCTCGGCGCCGTCCCGCTCGCCCCGAAACTGCTGAGCGCGGCCGTTCTGCCGGCAGCGTCCAAGGGGGTCCGTCTCGCGGCCATCCGCCGCGCAAGCGTGGCCGAGGCCATGGCTGGCCGCGCGGAACGGTGGCCGGATCCAGCTTGGCAAGCGTGAAGGTGCCGCTGCCCCCGCGCAGCGAAGCGCAAGAGGTTGGCCGGCTGCCTTGACTAGACTGTGGGGGCCGTGTCGAAGCTGACCGCCCATCGCGCCATTCTCCTGCTCATCGTCTGCCTATTCGGATTCGCGGCGATCTCCTACGGCCAGCAGACCGTCAGGCCCCGTCCCGTGCGCAATGAGGTGAACCGCGAGGGGACGGAAGTGCTGGTGTTCCGGCACCAGCGTCTCCGAAAGGGCGGGCACGATGCCTACTTCCGTCTGAGCCGTGACGGAGTCTGGCCGTGGTTCGAGAAGATCGGAAGCCGGGTCGTGGGGCAGTGGATGGTGATCCATCCCGATGGCTCGCCGCAGGATCGGGACTTCGATCACGGCTACCGGCTGGCCCGCTACGCCAGCTACGAGCACTGGAAGGCCACGCGGAAGGGGCACCTGCTGCTGGGCGGCGACGGCCCCGACTACCGTCGCAATCGCGAATCGCTGCAGGCGAGAACCCACTACTCGGAGGGTTCCGACGGAGCGCACTTCCTGGAAGGAGTTACGGCATCCACCAGGCCGTACTTCCTGCCTGCGGTCGAGGAAACCTACGAACCCACCGAGGACGAGGCACAGGGCGGAGTCCGCCCGGTCCGGAACGACGTCAACTGGCCGGCCTCGGAGATCATAGCGCTTGAGCGCCGGCGAGTTGACAAGGGGGCGGCCGAAGCTCTCATCCAGCAAGCCGTTTCGAGCGTCTGGCCCTATTTCGAGAGAGTGGGCGCGAGGATGGTCGGGCAGTGGAAGGCCGTCTACCCTGCCGAGAGCGGCTTTGCGGAGAGCGAGGACTACGACGAGATGTTCATGATGGTCCGCTATGCCGGGTACGAGCACTGGAAGGCTGCGAGGCCGGGCCAGATCGCCGCGATGGGAGGAGACGGCCCGGACTTCGTGGCGTACAGGGCGGCGCTGGCGGGCCAGGACGAGGTCACGCAGGATCTGTCGGTGACGTTCCTCAAGGGGTACCTGTACCAGAGCCCGCCAAAGTTCCTCCCGGGCCTGAGAGAGTCCTACCGCCGGGTCGAGTGAGCTGGCAGGCGCCAGCGTGCCTGCCCCTAGGCGCTCGCATCACCTTGACAAGGCCGGCACGCTCGCCAACAGAATGATGGCCATGCACCGGCTTACCCTTGGCGCAATCGCGATCCTGGGAGTGATTGCAAGTTTCGGCTGCGCTCCGTCCGCAACACCCCCGAACGTGGTGTTCTTCCTAGCCGACGATCTCGGCTGGAGCGACCTCGGGTGCTACGGCAGCCCCTTCTACGAGACACCCCACATCGACGCCCTCGCGGCATCGGGCGCGCGTTTCACCCAGGCGTACGCGGCGTGCCCTGTCTGCTCGCCGACGCGGACGAGCATCATGACCGGCAAGTATCCGGTCCGGATCCGGGTGACCGACTACATCAGCCCGTCCGGCGGAAACCAACCCGAAGCGTGGAACCGTAACACGAGGCTGCTGCCATCTGCGTACTCCGACCGGATGCCACTAGAGGAGGTGACGTTGGCGGAGGCCTTCAAGGAAGCCGGATACGCCACGTTCTTCGGGGGCAAGTGGCACATGGGGCCGAAAGGATTCTGGCCCGAAGACCAGGGCTTCGACGTCAACAAGGGGGGCTGGGAGCACGGCGGTCCATGGGGCGGCAAGAACTACTTCTCGCCATACGAGAATCCGAGCCTCGCGGACGGGCCCGACGGCGAGTACCTTCCGGAGCGACTGGCAAGAGAGACCGCGAGCTTCATCTCGGAGCATCGCGAGGGGCCGTTCCTCGCATATCTGTCCTTCTACTCCGTCCATACGCCTCTCATGACTACAGCGGCATTGGAAGCCAAGTACGCGGCCAAGGCCGAGATGCTGACGTTCTCCGGGCCAAGGTGGGTCCGGGAGCAGTTCCGGGATGCCCGGCAAGTCCAGGACCACGCTGTCTACGGCGGGATGGTCGAGGCCCTGGACTCGGCAGTCGGAACCGTGCTGAAGGCGCTTGACGACAACGGCCTCCGAGAGAACACCATCGTGGTCTTCATGTCAGACAACGGCGGGCTGAGCACGTCCGAGGGATCCCCGACAGCGAACCTTCCGCTGCGCGGAGGCAAGGGATGGATGTACGAAGGGGGAATCCGCGAACCGATGATCATCCGTGCACCAGGCGTGTCATCGCCAGGAACGGTTGTGAGGAACCCAGTGACCAGCGTCGACTTCTACCCGACACTGCTCCAGCTGGCCGGCCTGCCGGCTAGGCCCGACCAGCACGTCGACGGGCAGAGCATGGTGCCGCTGCTTCGCGGTGAGGACTCCGATCGCGGGCCGATGTTCTGGCACTACCCGCATTACGGAAACCAGGGCGGGGCGCCGAGCGCGGCGATTCGGATGGGCGACTGGAAGCTGATCAGGTGGTACGAGGACGGGGCGACCGAACTGTACGACCTGGGCAACGATCCCGGCGAGCGATACGACATGAAGGGGCTGGAGCCAGAGATGGCCGCCGCGCTCGAAGCGAGCCTGGACGCCTGGCTGACAGAAGTCGATGCGAACATGCCGTCCGCCAATCCGGAATTCGCGGAAGACCGGCCGTCAGGTCGCCTGCCGCCGCGAGAACGCTGAGCCGCCCCGCGATAGCCGGCAGCAGGAGCTAGGCGCGACCCGACGCGAGGGTCGGTTCCCGTCCAACCAAGCGCCTCGCGGAATCGAGGGTCGCGCGGGGCCGGTTAGCTGGTCTACTGTATGAACGGACGCCCTCTTACGGGGAATCGTGATGCCTGAACAGCACGCGCATAAGGCCCACCTCCGGTGGAACCGCCGCGGGGCGGCATTGGGGATCATCCTCTGCGCCTGGCTGCCAGCCGCGGATCCGGACTGGACGGCCCAGGATCTGGAGTTCTTCGAGCGCGAGGTGCGGCCCGTGCTTGCAGACAACTGCCAGTCCTGCCACAGCGAGGCGAACGCCATGTCCGGGCTGCGCCTCGATTCCCGCGATGCGGTCCTGAGCGGCGGCAACCGGGGCCCGGCCGCTTCTCCGACCGAACCGGACGACAGCCTGCTGGTCCGCGCTGTCCGCCACGAAGCTCTGAAGATGCCCCTCGGAGGGCGGCTCTCGAACACGGAAATCGCCGCTCTGGAGGAGTGGGTTCGTCGAGGGCTGCCGTGGACCCCGGAGCAAGCCGGTGCCCAATCGGCGGATGTCGCCCAGCAGTACGATGCAATGCGACGCGAACACTGGGCGTTCCAGCCCGTGGCGAGCCCTGCCCCTCCTGCTGCAGGGCCCGGTCCGTGGTCCGAGCATCCGATCGACCGGTTCGTCCTGGAGGCCCTCCTGCAGGCGGGCCTTGGCCCGAATGGACCTGCGGGACCCGAGGCGCTGATTCGGCGCCTTAGCTTCGTCCTGACAGGGCTCCCACCGGACCCATCGGACGTAACGGAGTTCGCTCTGGATCCGTCCCCGGGTACGTACGGGGAGGCCGTCGACCGCCTCTTGGATTCCCCACACTTCGGCGAGCGATGGGCCCGTCATTGGATGGATGTCGTGAGGTTCGGGGAAACACTGGGGAACGACTGGAACTACGAGAACAATGGCGCCTGGATCTACCGCGACTACCTCATCCGGGCATTCAACGCCGATGTGCCGTACGACCAACTTGTCCGCGAGCACATCGCAGGCGACCTCATCGAGAGCCCACGGCTGGATCCGAACGGCGAGGTCAACGAATCCTTGATCGGTACGTTCTTCTTCCGCCTGGGCGAACAAGGGCACGATGACTGCACGATGTTCCGAGAGGTGCGGACCGATGTCGTCGACGACCAGATCGATACCCTCGGAAAGGCATTCCAAGGCCTGACGATCGCTTGCGCGCGATGCCACGACCACAAGCTGGATCCGATCCCGACGGCAGACTACTACGGGCTGTACGGGACTCTGGACAGTTCGCGAATGGTGACTCGCACCGTCGACACCCATGATCTCGATGCCGGGCTCAAGGGGCGGATGCGCGAGCTCAAGAAGGTCATCCGGGCGGAACTCGCGAGGGCCTGGCTGGATGACACTGAATCGCTGGCCGGCCACTTGCTCGCATCCCTCGCGGGAATTGGCACCGTCACGCCCGGCACTAACCGGCCATTGGACCCGGAGCGCGGCGAGCGCATCCACGACCTGATCAAGAAGGGCGATGCGGACATCGGGGATCCGCTCGCACCATGGATCGAGATGGCCGGCAGCACGCAAGGGAACTCCGGAACATCCTTCGACGCAGCGTGGGAAGCGCTCGCGACCCGGTACGAGAATCGTAGCCGCTGGCACGCCGCATTCAATCGGGACTCGTTTGACGTAGCGGCAGATTTCGGCACCGGGGAATTGTCCGGCTGGCATGCGGAGGGACGTGCTTTCGAGCCCACCGTTTCCGGCAGCGGCGGCTTCGCTGTCGCCCCCAACGGTTCCGATGTCGTCTCGGGAATCTTCCCAGCCGGTGTCTACACCCATTTGGTTTCGGAGAAGCTGAACGGCGCGATCCGCTCGCCGTATCTTCCGCGGGACAGCAAGTACCTGAGCCTCCAGGTGATTGGCGGAAGGCTGGCCGCGTGGCGCACGGTCCTGGATAACTGCATGCTCAGCGAGCGGTACGACATGATCGAACAGGACAGTCTCGGCTGGATCCGCATTCCCCTGCGCGACGAGCACGACGAGTTCCGGATCTATGCGGAACTGGTGACCAAGCACGACAATCCCCGCATCCCGGACCGTCCCGATCGGTTCAAGGGCGTGACCGACGAGGCGATTGCGGACCCGCGGTCGTACTTCGGCGTGACGAAGGCGGTCCTGCATGACTGCGACGAGGCGCCCCTGGACGAGCTCACGCATATGCACGGGCTCTTCGAATCTGGACTGCCTGCGGACATGACGGCTCTGGCAGCAAGGTACTCGGAGATCTCCGCGAAAGCGGTTCGAGCGTGGAGGGACGGAACCGCAAGCGATGACGACAGCCGCTGGCTCGCTTGGCTGCTCGAGAGCGGGTTGGTGGCCAATTCCAAGTACCTGACGCCCGCTCTCCGAGAATCGGTGGACACGTACCGGGCACTGGAGCGTCGCTTGGGGCTACCCAGGGTCGTCCAGGGGGTATCCGACTTGGACCCGGGCTTTGACGCGCCGATCTTCGAGTCTGGCGACGCCAGCTCCCCCGGAGCGATCGTGCCGAGAGGCTTCCTCTCGCTGCTCGAGGGTTCGGCGCCCGAAGCGCGTCCGCACGGGAGCGGACGGCTCGAAATCGCCGAGACGATCGCAAGCCCGCGCAATCCGCTGACCGCACGAGTCATGGTCAATCGAATCTGGCACTACCTGTTCGGGCGGGGACTGGTGCGGACGACCGACAATCTCGGTCGCTTCGGGGAGCGTCCGACGCATCCCGAGCTGCTCGACCACCTGGCCAGCCAGTTCATCGCGGACGGCTGGTCCATCAAGAAGACGATCCGCAGGATCGTGATGTCGGAGACATTCCGCCAGGCGAGCGACGCCCGCCCGGCCGCGTCGGAGGCGGATCCCAGCAACGACTTGCTCCATCGCTACCCCGCGCGCCGGCTGGAAGCGGAATCGATCCGCGACTCGGTTCTCGCCGTCTCCGGGAAGCTCGACCGCGCCATGTACGGGCCAAGCATCCATCCTTACCGGGAGAAGCCGAAACCCTACAGGAAGCTCCTTTCCGGCCCCTTGGACGGATGGGGGCGCCGCAGCATTTACCTGAAGGTGACGCGGCACGAAGGGGCCGCGTTCCTCGAGGCGCTGGACTTCCCCGCCCCGGCCATGGCAAGGGGAAAGCGGGACGTCACGAACGTCCCGCGACAGGCACTGACCATGCTGAACGACCCCTTCGTGGTCAACGAGGCGCGCCACTGGGCGAAGGCACTTGCGAGCAAGGAGGACGAGACCGTCCTTTCGCGCCTGCGATCGATGTACCTTGCGGCGCTAGGGCGGCACCCGACGGAAGACGAAGCCGGGAGGATGACGGCATTCGTGGAGGAGCTGGCCGACTTGCACGACACGCCACTAGATGGTGTGATGGTCGCCGAGCCCGTATGGGCCGATGTGGCCCACACGATCTTCAATCTCAAGGAGTTCATCTACATCCGATGAGACGATCCTCATCCCGCCCGGACTCGAAGACGTCGGAGGTCCCGTCGTGAAGAGCAAGTCGGATGTAGTAGGAGGCCTGGCCCGGCCCGTTTCCCGGCGGGAGATGCTCGGCTCGATGTCGATGGGATTCGGGCTGACAGCGCTTTCGGCGCTGATGGCGGATCCATCGTATGGCGGCCTGGCCGCAACACCGGGCCCGCATCATGCGCCGTCAGCCAGGAACGTGATCTTCCTGTTCATGACGGGCGGCGTGTCGCACATGGACACGTTCGACCCGAAGCCGAAGCTGGCGGAACTGGACGGCAAGAAGGCCAATCTCGACAACTACACGGCAGGGCCCAACCGGAAATGGCTGGGCAGCCCCTGGAAGTTCCGGCCCCACGGCGAGTGCGGGGCAATGGTGAGCGAACTGTTCCCGCACGTGGCGACATGCGTTGACGACCTGACGATTGTCAGGTCGATGAAGTCCGACTTCCCGCTGCATCCGCGCAGCAACATCAAGCTGCATACGGGCCGCAACGTGGGCGGATACCCGAGCCTGGGCTCGTGGATCACGTACGGCCTCGGAACCGAGAACCGGGATCTCCCGGGCTACGTGCTCCTCGACGGGGGCGCGGTCCCTCCTGGCGGAATCGAGAACTTCTCGAGCGGATTCCTCCCGGCCAGCCACCAGGCAACGTCCGTGTCCGCGGAAGGCGTCCCAATCCGCAACCTGGCCCCTGCCGACACGGACGCCATCCAGCGCGCGAAACTCGCGGCCATCATCGAGCAGGACAGGGGCCTGGCCAGATCCCAAGGCGGGGACGACGCGATCGAGTCGGCCATTCGGAACTACGAACTGGCCTACCGGATGCAATCCCTGCTCCCGGACGTCCTGGACCTGAGCAAGGAGACCGCGCAGACCCGTCGGGACTACGGACTGGAGGCTGGCGAGGAGGAGGCCCGGCGCTACGCGACGCAGTGCCTGCGCGCCCGCCGCCTGATCGAGGCTGGAGTGCGCTTCGTGGAAATCACCTGCGCCGAGGTATACGGAGGGAACAACGGTACCTGGGACCAGCACGACAACCTCAAGAAGGGCCACGAAGGGAACGCGCGAATCACGGATCAGCCGGTCACGACGCTACTCAAGGATCTCAAGGCCCGCGGCCTGCTAGACGAGACCCTCGTGGTGTGGGCGACCGAATTCGGTCGGACTCCCGACACCGGCAATGGCGACGGAAGGGACCATCACGAGACCGGATTCACGATCTGGATGGCGGGAGGCGGGGTCCGAAGGGGGCTGGTGTACGGGAACACTGACGAGCTCGGAGTGCATGCCGTAGAGGATGTGATGACCGTTCACGACCTGCATGCGACGATCCTGCACTTGGTCGGCCTAGATCACGAGAGACTGACATACCGCTTCGGCGGGCGGGATATCTCGCTCACAGACGTGCACGGCCGAGTGGTCCATGACCTGATTGCCTGACGGAGTCCAGGCTGAGGGCGTCCCGCCGCAACGCGACGAAGCTCGCGGTTGATCCTCGGTACGATCAGGCAACGGTTCGAGGACCAGAATTCCCAGTAGCTGTGGAGACCGTATGCGGCATTCGCAACTGAGAGCCTGATCGGGTATGGGACGAAAGGCGAAACAGCAGAAGCTCCGACGGCAGCCGCACTCGCCGAAGGCGCCTTCCGGTAGCCGCCGCAGGCCTGTGAAGCGCTCTGCCCTCGGAATGGCCGGCCTCGCCATCGCGGCCGCCGCGCTGACGGGGGTTCTTGTCCGGCAATGGTCCGAGCGCTCCACCCCGCCATCGGAGTCGGCGTCCACGCAAGAGGCTTCGAGTTCCCACTACGTCGATCCCGCCACGTGCAACACCTGCCATGAGGAGATCGGGCGGACGTACGCCGAGACCGGAATGGGGCGGTCATTCCGGCGATGGCAGCCGGACGACCACATCGACACGCCAGGCCCAGCCGAACCGGTCTATCACGAGGCTTCGAACCGCTATTACACGCACGTCCTGCGAGACGGGCGCTACTACCAGCGGCGATTCCAGAGGGACTCGAAGGGACGCGAGACCAACGTCCTGGAAAAGGAGATCCACTTCGTGATGGGATCGGGCAACCACGCCCGGAGCTTCCTGCACATGAGCCCATCCGGGACGCTTCGACAGCTTCCCTTGGGATGGTATTCCGAAGGCGGCGGCCGCTGGGCCATGAGCCCGGGGTATGACCGGCCCAACCATGACGGGTTCCAGCGGGTGATCTCGTTCGATTGCATGTTCTGCCACAACGCCTACCCGGAGATCGGCGAGGGCAAGGATCACCCGGGCATGCGACCGCTGTACCTGGGCTCGCTACCGGAAGGCATCGACTGCCAGCGATGCCACGGCCCCGGATCGGCACACGTGGACGCGGCAAGCAGCGGAAGCACAGACGCGGCCCAAGTGATCGCTTCGATCGTGAATCCGGCCCGGCTGCCAGCCGACCGGCAGAGGGAGGTGTGCTTCCAGTGCCACTTGGAGCCTACGAGCAGGCCTCTTCCCAACATCGTGCATCGCTACGGCCGCGGGTATTTCTCGTTCAGGCCGGGTGAGCGGCTCTCCGACTACGCGATCTACTTCGATCACGCCGAAGGTACCGGCTGGGACGACAAGTTCGAGATCAATCATTCGGCGTACCGGCTCATGCAATCCAAGTGCTTCGTGGAATCCGGAGACGCGATCACCTGTACAACTTGCCATGACCCGCACATGCCTTCCGGTGCACCTGAGGCCTCGCGGCGGTACAACGAGGCCTGCATGGGCTGCCATGCAGTGGGGCTCGAAGGCATGATTGCCGTCGGCGACCACACTGCGAGCTCGGAGTGCACGGCTTGCCACATGCCGAAGCGCAGGACAGACGATGTTGTGCATGCGGTGATGACGGATCACCGGATCCAGTCCCGACCTCCCAGAGGCCTGACGAGAGCAAGGGCCGAGCGGAGCACGCTCGCGGATACCAGGTACCGAGGAAACGTCGATCTCTACTTCCCTGCAACGTTGACCGGCTCTGTGGACGAACTGTATGGAGCCCTTGCCCAAGTCGCACAGGGCTCCAACCTCGAAGCGGGCATTCGACGCCTAGAGGCTGCGATCACCCATCACCGGCCCGACGAGGCGGGCTTCTACTTCGAGCTGGCGGTGGCGCTGGAAGAAGCCGGCCGCTTGGAATCGGCATCGCGATGGTTCGAGCGGGCGATCGAGAAGGATCCGGGTTTCGCGCTGGCCAGGATCAGGCTGGGGACGGTGCTGTCCCGTGCCAGCCAGCACGAGCGCGCTGATGCCGTTCTGCGACAAGCCGCCGGGCTGGATCCGGCAGACCCGCGCGTCCCGAAGGAGAGAGGCTTGAACTTTGCCAGGCAGGGCCTGTACGGCAAGGCGGTGGACGCGAGTCGAGCGGGCATCGCCCTCGACCCGGAACTGCCCGAACTCCACAACAACCTAGGCGGGGCACTGGCCGAGATGGGACAGCTGGACGAGGCGGAGAGCGCACTTCGCGAAGCGATCCGCCTGCAGCCCGACCTAGCGGAAGCCAGATTCAATCTCGGAGCGATCCTCGCCGGCCGAGGCGACCACGATGGCGCGGCAGCAGAGTGGCGCGAGGCCCTCCGAGGAGATCCGGAATACGTAGCGGCGCGTTACAACCTGGCAGTCCTCCTCGCTCAGGCCGGGGATCGGGCAGCAGCCGTCGCACACCTCAATGCAGCTATAGAGACAGATCCGGCGTTCGAGCAGGCCCGCACGCTGAGAGACCAGTTGCGGGGGATCGCGGCACGGACCGAACCGTAACGGTCGCTACCACTCAGAGCATTGAGTGCCTTGAAGCTGCGATCGACATCTTTTCCGACCACCCAGACCGGCTCGCAGTCCATTCACTTTCCCGCCCTGATGGTGTTGTTCGTGCTACGGCCTTTGCGGGCGGAACGCTCCAGGCTGCACGTGAGATGAACTTCGAGCTCCGATGATGAGGATTGGTCGAGCGACGAAGCTCTCCCCCGGACACTCATTCAACCCGGGAGAATATCTGCACCCGCTTGCCGTTCACCTCGGTCACGAACAGTCGTCCCATGGCATCTGTGTCCATAAGGTGCGGCAGCTGGAGCATCTCGGCGTCGCCCCATTGCTCGATCATCTTTCCGCTGTCCAGTCGCAGGTGGCTGATGGTGTGGGCGTCGCCGTCGGAAACGATCAGCTCGTCGCCAACGACTTGTACGCCGAACGGATTGCCGAAGCCCGTCCACGCCGCAAGGAACTCGCCGTCCTTGGAGAACACCTGAACGCGGTGGTTGCCCCGGTCCGCCACGTATATGCGATCCATTGAGTCGATCCCGATCCCATGGGCAGCAGCGAACTCCCCCTCAGCCTTGCCCTTGCGGCCCCACTGCCGGATGAACTCACCTTCCGGCGAGAGTTGGACGATGCGTCCGTTGCCGGCGTCCGCCACGTAGATGTCTCCGTTCGTAGCGAAGGCAATGTCATCCGGGGAGCGGAAGTGCCGTTCGTCGTTTCCGCCGACTCCCTTCTCGCCGTAGGTCGCCAGCACCTTGCCGTCCGGAGCGAACTTCCAGAGCACGTGCAGGCTGTTATCGGTCGCCCAGATGTTCCCGTCCGAGTCGACCCGGAGGCCATGCGCCACGCCGAAGGCTCCCTGACCCCACCCGTGGCTGAACTCCCCGCTCGGATCGAACGCTAGCAGGGGTGGCTCGCCGCGGTGCAACACATACACCTCGCCGGACTTCCCGATCGCTACTGCGGATGCAGCTCCTATCTCGACACCTGGCGGGAAAGCGATGAATCCTTCCGACCGGTATGTCACGCCAGACTGAGCAAACACGGTACTGACAGCAACAACGACGAGAATGACTAGGCTCACGCGAAAGATTCCTTCGGGGATTATATCGGAACGTAGACTCACGGACGTTACGATGAAGACGGGTGGTACGGGCATGCCGGGCGCTAGGTGGCTAGTTGGCGGGATCGCAGCCTTGGCCGTTATCACTACTGGCGGCCTGTGGGCAGTGAATAGCGCTGCGGAGAAACGGACAAGCGACCTGCGCAAGGAACTAACCGACCATATGGACAACATGGAAGCCGGAATCTCGAAGTCAATAACAGACTCGGAACGCAGGCTATTGGAGCGTATGGACCGGACGGAGGGCACACTCCTGGACGCTATGGAAGCCGTGGCCACCAAGGCGCTGGAAGCCTCCCGTGAATCCGAGGATCGGGAGCCCTGGGCTCCGGCAGGACCTAGACACGCAGAACCGGGCCCTCCCTAGACCCTGACCATCGACTGGACGCACAGCTGAGTCAGTCGAAACCCACTACAGTCAGGCCTGGCTGCCTTCCAAGATGAGCCCCATTCCTTGGGAGCTCGGAATCTGAACCATCGGCCGACCTGTACGCGAGACCGACTCAGGCTCGCGAGGGCGTTCACCGAACCGATCAGATGCAGTGCCACACCGCGAAACCGAAGGGCAATCGCGGGTATGCCGATACAGTTGGCCAGAGGTCACTGAGCCCCCTATCAATTTCGCCTGAGCGGTCGACCAAGCCGGGTGTCCCCACGGTTGCGTCTCGAGACGCCTTGGATCACTGCAATGGGCGGTTTGCCTAATGGCATGCCTCCGAGGCAACAGCGCTTGCCATTGTATTTAATTAATACTGTCATATAATGAACAGTCGGCCCTTCCAATCGTCAAGTCAATTAAGTTTTCCAATAATAAACAACAGCTCGAGGATCCCGCCATTGCAACGCTGTGCGGGTCAGAGCCGGCTACAGTCCATTGCCTCTCAGGACAAAATGCCTCGAATCACCCGGCCCTCGGTGTCCGTCAGACGGAATCTCCGGCCTTGGAATCGGTACACGAGCTTCTCGTGATCGATTCCAAGCAAGTGCAGGATGGTGGCCTGGACATCGTGCACGGACACTCCTCCCTCTGCAATATTGAATCCGTACTCGTCGGTCGCGCCATGCACGTGGCCAGCCCGCACGCCAGCCCCCGCCATCCATATCGAGAAGCACCGGCCGTGGTGGTCCCGCCCGTACTTTTCCAGTTTGGCCGCGCCCTGGGCGTAGGGCGCGCGGCCGAACTCCCCGCCCCAGATAACGAGGGTGTCCTCGAGCAGACCTCTCTGCTTCAGATCGCGGACGAGCGCTGCGGACGGCTGGTCAGTGTCACGGGACGAGACCGGCAGGCGCTTGGGAATGTCGCCGTGGTGGTCCCAGCCACGGTGATACAACTGCACGAAGCGCACGTCTCGTTCAGCGAGGCGCCGCGCAAGGAGGCAATTCGCCGCGAACGTGCCGGGCTTCCTCGAATCCGGCCCGTACATCTCATAGATCGATTCAGGCTCGGATGCAACATTCATCAGTTCCGGCACGCTGGCCTGCATCCGGTACGCCATTTCGTATTGCTCGATCCGGGTCTCGATTTCCGGATCGCCGACGGCTTGGAAGTGCAGCTTGTTGAGTGCGGCGGCACCGTCGAGAACCGTGCGGCGCCGCTCGCGCGTCATTCCGGCGGGGTCACTCAGATACAGAACCGGATCGCCGTCCGAGCGGAACTGGACGCCCTGGTGTCGACTGGGCAGGAAGCCAGATCCCCACAGCCGGGCCAGCAAGCCCTGGCCGCCAGGGCCCTCGCTGGCGACGGAGTGCAGGACGACAAACGCGGGCAGGTTCCGATTCGAGCTGCCCAGCCCGTAGTCAACCCACGAGCCCATGCTGGGCCGGCCCGGCAGCTGGCTGCCGGTCTGGAAGAAGGTGATTGCCGGATCGTGGTTGATCGCCTCCGTGTGAACGGAGCGTATGAGGCAGATCTCGTCGGCGATTCCAGCCGTATGCGGCAGCAGCTCGCTCATCGAGATTCCGCTCTGGCCGTGCCGGGCGAACGAGTACCTAGTCGGCATGGCCTGGAATCTGGCCTGGTGCGCGACCATGCCGGTGACACGCTGCCCCTGGAACACGGATTCCGGAATGTCGTCGCCGAACCTCTCCTGCAGCAGCGGCTTCGGGTCGAACAGATCGACTTGCGAGGGGCCGCCGGACTGGAACAGGAAGATCACGCGCTTCGCCTTCGGCGCGAAACCCGGGAAGGCAGGGCTCGCGGAAGCGTCGGACGCTCCCAAGGCGTGCAGCCCGATGGCGCCGAGTCCGTAGCCGGACCGCACCAACAGATCGCGGCGCGAGAGGAGTCGACTCGGATTCTGGATGCTCATCCCTTCGTGATCACCTCGTCTAGATTCAAGATCAGGTTCGCGAGAGCGCTGTAAGCGGCAAGCTCGGCTGCATCGATTGACGCCGCCACCGGAGAGGCTCCCACCGACAGCAGTGCTGCGGCGTCGTCTGGGCTGGCCGCGAAGGACCCGCGCAGGGTGGCGAGCGACTCGGCCAGGATCCTGGCTTCGCCTTCCCCGGGTGGACGGCCGGTAGCCAGTTCGAAGAGGTAGGCGGCGCGCTCGGGCGGAGTCGGCCCCGCCTCTCGCAGCGCACGCTCAGCGAGCTTCCGTGCCGCCTCCACGAATGTCGGGTCGTTCATCAGGGTCAGAGCCTGAAGAGGCGTGTTCGTAGTGGAGCGCCGGACGGTGCAGAATTCTCGATCCGGGGCGTCGAAGACCGTCATCGTGGGATGCGGGAGAGTGCGCTTCCAGAAGGTATAAAGGCTCCGCCGGTACAGATCCTGCCCCTCGCTCAGCTCCCATCTGGTTCCGGGATAGTCGGCGCCAACTACAATTCCGTCATAAAGCCCTTCGGGCTGGTACGGGCGGACGCTGGGACCTCCTATCCTCTCGCTCAGCAGGCCGGCGAGCCAGAGCGCCTGGTCCCGGATCACTTCGGCAGGCAGTCGGAATCGAGGGCCCCGCGCGAGCAGGCGGTTCTCGGGATCGCGCTTGCGTGCCTCCGGCCCGGCCGCAGAGTCCTGCCGGTAGGTCGCCGACAGCACGAACTGCTTGAGCAGCCGCTTGACGTCCCAGCCGGAGTCCATGAAATCGACTGCCAGCCAGTCGAGCAACTCCGGATGGCTGGGCGCCTCTCCCTGCAAGCCGAAGTCGCCGCTAGTCTTGACGAGGCCGGTACCAAATACCTGCTGCCAGAATCGGTTGACCACGACACGGGCTGTCGTCGGATGATCCCGGCCGGTCAGCCAGCGTGCCAGTCCCAGGCGATTCGGCGGGGCGCCTTCGGGCCAGGATCCGAGCAAGTTTTCCGGCACGCCGGCATCCACGGCCTCGCCCGGGCTGTCGTACCTGCCCCTGATCAAGAGGTGGGTCTGGCGAATCCCGCCCGCCTCCTGCATGACCATCGTGGTCGGAAGGCTTCGCTTCAATGCGAAGAGATCCTGGCGGAGCCGTTCTAATTCCCTGTCCGGATTGAGCTTCCGGTACAGCCAAGAGCGCTCGATCTCGGAATCCGGCCGGTCCGCGGCCCACGGCATCGCAACAGCCTCGAAGGCTTGCACGACCTGCGCTGGGTCCAGGGCGGCCGCCCAAACCGCAACCTCGTCGACCAGCCCGTCGAAGCTACGCTCCTGGGGATGGTTGTCGCGGGCTAGGCGAATCGGGGATTGGAAGCTCGCTGCGGACTGGGCATCGTCGTGCAGGATCTCGGTTCCGTACTCGCGGCCGTCTATGAAGAGGCGAACCCAGGCCGCCTCGGCCCGCATGGACGCCCTGCCTTCAGATCCCTCGTAGACCGCTGCGACATGGTGCCACTGCCCGGGACGCACGCCCGCGCCGGTGCTCCGGACGGTGATCGAGTACGACGGGAACCGCTTGCTCATACGGAGTTCGATCTCTTCCCCGGCAATGCGCAACTCGATCCCTGCGCCGTATCTCGACGAGGCGGGGTCCGGGGAGTAGTCAATCGCCGAGAACAGCGGGGCGTCGGACTGCCGAGAGCGCGGAAGCACCCAGAGGGCCAAGGAAAAGGCGCCGTGGTCCTTGAGCTTCAGAGGTGGCTTGGGCTTGAACTCCAGAGGCCCGCAAGCCTTGCCCGCGATTCCCTGCAGATCCCCGTCATCGCACCCAAGGAACAGGTCGGCGTTTGCAGGATACTCGGGCGGGGAGATGTCCGCAAGATCCGAGCGCGTTGGCACCCAGTGCCGGGCCTCTCTCGAAGACCGGCTCTCAAGCGCCTCGACCCGGGCCTCAAGCCCGGCTATCCGCTGTCTCTGGTCCATGGTGGGCGCCGGGATCATGGGCACTGCGTTGGCAACCCTGCCCGCCTCCCCCATTTCCGGGACGTTGTCGAAGAAGGCGAAGAACCGGTAGTAGTCCTTCTGCGAGATCGGATCGAACTTGTGGTCGTGGCAGCGCGCGCATTCGACCGTCAGGCCCAGCCAGGCCATGCCGAGCGTGCGGACCCGGTCCGCGACGTACTCGACCCTGTACTCCTCGTCGATGATGCCGCCCTCGGAGTTGATGACGTGGTTGCGGTTGAACCCGGTCGCGATCCGCTGTTCCAGCGTCGGGCCGGGTAGCAAGTCGCCGGCGAGTTGCTCGGTGATGAAGCGGTCGTAGGACAGGTTGCCATTGAAGGCTTCGATGACCCAGTCACGCCATCGCCACATGGAGCGCGCCGAGTCATTGTTGAATCCATGCGTATCGGCGTAGCGAGCGACATCCAGCCAGTCCATTGCCATGCGCTCGCCGTAGCCGGGCAAGGACAGGGCGCGGTCCACCGCGAGCTCGTACGCCTCTTCGCCGAGCAGGGCGACAGCCGATTCGAAGTCGTCGATCTCCGCCGGGCTCGGCGGCAAGCCGTTCAGGTCGAGCTTCATTCGCCGCAGCCACTTGGCCGGCGCCGCCTCGCCCGCGGGCTCCAAGCCCTCGGCATCGAGTCGCGCCAGCACGAAGGAATCGATAGGGCGATTGGGCCAGTCCTCGTCCGAAACGGCCGGCTCCTCAGGCCGCCGCGGCGGCGTGAAAGCCCAGTGCGCCGAGTACTCGGCCCCTTCGGAGATCCATCTCCTCAAGACGGCGACTTCCGCAGGCTCGAGGGCCGCGTGTCCCATGTAGGCCGGCGGCATGCGAGTCGCGGCGTCCTGGGACTCCACCCGGCGGAGCAACTCGCTGGAATCGGGTCTTCCGGGGTCTATCGGGACGCGGCCGGAGGCCGATGCCCCGAGCGCCTCATCGCGCAGGTCCAGCCGCAATCCTGCCTGCCGCTGGGCCTCGTCCGGCCCGTGGCAGGCGAAGCAACGGTCAGAGAGCAAGGGCTGGACCTCGCGCCCGAAGTCAACTGCCGCGGAAACGGGCTGGACCGGGATTAGGGCCGTCCCGGCAGACAGCAGCAACACCAGCAAGGATCCTCGCATCGCTAACACCACATTCGATCCGTTCCTGGAGGCCATTATGCCGAATCGCATCGAGCGGGAGGATACAGTATTGCCATGGCAATTGGTCGGCGGGACGCGCTGAAGGGCTTGCAGGCAGGACCGGCGGCACTGATGACGGGCCTGCTGGCGCCCAGCCTCGCTGCGGCCGCAGCGCCAGGGCAGCCCAGCCATCCGGGCGTCGACGATCGAACCGCCATCCAAGGAGTGTGCGCATGGCCGAACTGCCAGGTCCTGGCGGACGGAACCATCCTGGCGCTTATCTTCAACCAGCCCTGCCACGGGATCTGGGAAGGGGACTTGGACTGCTGGGCGAGTCGCGACGGTGGATTGACGTGGCGGTTCTTGAGTCGCGTGGCGCCGCACACCCCCGGCACGAATCGAATGAATTGCGCTGCCGGCATCGCGTCCAATGGCGACGTGGTGGCCCTTTGCAGCGGATGGGCGGACCGACGGCCGAGAGGCGAACCGGTTGCGCCGCACGCTCGCCCGTTGCGGGCCTGGGTCTGCCGGTCTGCGGACGGCGGTGCGAGCTGGTCGGTCAAGGGCACTTTCCCTCCCCCGCCCCGGACAGAGATCAGCCCCGGTAACGAGCTGATCCCCTTCGGGAACATCCGCGTCGCCGACGACGGCTCGCTCTGCGCGGCGGCATACCTGAGGCGGGGCGAGTCCCGGTCCTGCTTCCTGCTCAGGAGCGCCGACGACGGCCATACCTGGGGCGGTGCCGTCCCGCTCCACCCCGGCGGCAACGAGACCGACATCCTGCACTTGGGCGGAGGGCGGTGGCTCGCGGCGTGCAGGGAGTTCCGAGAGCGGCGCGACGTTCATCTGGAGCTGTTCAAGTCCAGCGACGACGGGCGGACATGGGAACGCAGCATGCCGTTGACCCTGCCCAGGCAGGTCACCGGAAACCTGGCAAGGCTCGCAGACGGGCGGGTCCTGCTCAGCCACGGCAACCGGTGCTGGAACAACTTCGGAGTCGATGTGCGGATCAGCGATGACGAGGGGGCGACCTGGAGCGCTCCGGTGCGGATTGCGGACTGCCCTCGCGCCGACTGCGGATACCCGAGCACGGTCCAGACCGCGCAAGGAAGGGCGGTAACGGCGTACTACACGCAGGTCTCGGACGACTACCACTACGAAATGCGCGTGGCCGACTGGGACCCAACGCGCCTCACTGCGGACGGAACGTTCAGGACATAGGGAGGTTTGGCGATGAGGGACTTGCTCCGCAGGGTGTTTCTCGGGCGGATAGCCGGCTCCGGGGCGGGCGCGGCACTGGCCACCCACTCGGCATGGAGCGGCCGGGCCAGGGCGCAGGGGCCGGGCCGGGTGAGCGGGTTCGACCACGTCGCCGCTCCGATGCGCGACGTGGACGCGATGGTGGGCTTCTACCGGAGCCTGGGATTCCGCGTGAACGAAGGAAGGGGAATCTGCTCGGTGCACTTCGGCGACCACAAGATCAACTTCCACCGGCCAGCCGTCTGGCAGGACCCGAGCGTCACCCTGAGGGCTCCCGCAGCGGTTCCGCCGTGCGGCGATTTCTGCTTTGTCTGGGACGGAAGCGCTGCAGACTTGCAGGAGGTGCTTCGAAGGGCGGAGGCGGATGTCGTCGAGGGGCCGATCGAGCGCACCGGCGGGCGAGGCGGCGGGACGGATCGCGGGACCAGCTGGTACATCCGCGATCCCGACGGCAACCTGCTCGAATTCATCGTCTATCGATGACTGCCGGTGCCGTCACTTCGGCGAGCCATCAGCGGCAGCGCCGGCCGCCGCGGGGCTAAAAGATGAGCTTCAACGCCATCTGAACCTGCCTCGGTGCCCCGATGGTGCGGACCACCCGCCCGAATGCGCCGTTGGTCACTGTCACCGGCCCGCCGGCGATCGGCACGCCGAATACAGGGGTGTTGGTGATGTTGAAGAACTCGCCCCTCAATTGAGCCGCCATCCTCTCGTGGATTCGGAAGCTCTTGCTGAACGAGATGTCTGCATTGGCGATGCCGTCCTGCCGGAGGTCATTCATGTAGCGGGGAGCCGTGCCCTGTTCGAAGCGCCCAGGCGCGGCGAAAGCCTCCGTGTTGAACCAGCGTTCCGGCGTAGGGTTGCCGAGCTTGGGGTCGCCGACGACATTGGAGCGCTTGACGCCGTACCCGAACGCGCCCAGTGTGTTGGGGGCCCGGATATTAAGGGGGACGCCAACGCTGAACCGGATGGTGCCGGCCACCTGCCAGCCGCCTATGACCGCGTCGAGGGCCCCGCCGATGTTCCCCCCGATCGCCTTGCCCTTCCCCACGGGGAGCTCCCAGACGAGGTTGGTCACGAAATCATGAGGTAGGTCGTGGGCGCTCACCGAATAGTCGCTCGAGGGGTCGAAGACATCCCGGAACGCATCGCTCACGAACCAGCCCTGGTCCTCGGATGCGTTGTCCTCGGCCCTGGCCCACTGGTAGCTGCTTAGAACCGTCAGCCCATCGGCGAAGCGGCGCGTGAACTTGACATACAGGGCGTTGAAGCTCGAGGTCGCACCCTTGCTGCTTCGTGCAACGTTGACGTTGTTGAACTGGGGGTGAAGCCGCAGGAACCGGTGACGCGGCGCAGTGCTCCCGCTCAGCGGGCCCGACGAGATCAGTCCGAAAAACGGGTTGGGCACCCGATCGTTCAACTCCTCGCCCATCGCCAGGTAGTTGATCGGCACCTGATTGAAGTTCCGGTTCGAGCCCCACGCGAATTTCCGGCCCCGGTTCCCGGAGTAGCCGATCTCGAACACCGAACCCGGAGCCAGCTCGTACTGGAAGTCCAGGCTGAAGCTCTGGACGTACGGCGTCGGGTGATCCTTGGGCCAGGCATTCACGTTGGCGCCAAGCGCGGTCGCAAGCCCCAGTTCGGTCCCGGTCGGCAGATCGGGACCGTTCGGCCACGGATTGCTGAGCAGGTTGACCGGAACCACCCCGTCCGGGTTGGTCTCCCAGGTCGACCTGAGGTCGAAGCCGTCCATGCCGCTGACGCCGGACTCGATGTAGGTTTGCGAGTAGGAGATCCCGTACCCGCCGCGCATGACCAGCCTGTCGCTGAACTTGTAGCTCAGGCCGAACCGGGGTGCCCAGTCCTTCGTGTCAAGCGCAGTGATCCCGCGGTCGTTGTCGTCAGTGAACCGGATTCCTCCGCGCACGGGGAATCCGGCGGCCTCTCCGATCGGATTCGAAACGTCGAAATCGAAGTACGCCTGACGCTCATATCGCTCGGTGCGCGGATGCTGCTGCTCGTATCGCAACCCGAGCGTCAGGGTCAGGTCCGGGGTGACGCGCCATGTGTCCTGCGCGTACCACGCGGTGTACTTCTGGGTGAACGCCGGGTCGCCCGAGAAACGCACGCTGCCGCCTCCAACCCCGAGCAGCAGGGAGGCTACGGAGTTTCCGACAATGCCGCTGTTGCCCACTGCGACCGGCCCGGTCGTCGGACCCCTGCCGAACGAGAACTCCGGCGTGCGCGAGTCAATGAAGTTCCACTGGATGGCCTCGAAATTGAACCCGAACTTCAGGCTGTGACTCCCGCTCTCCTTGCTGACGTTGACGCCGCCGGTGTGGGTCCGGCGAATGTTCTGGAACAGGCGCGCCCGTCCAACCGTTGCGTACTCCCTCAGCGCGTACTGGCCGAGATTCTGGTTCTGGAATTGATCGGCGAAAGACTGCGGATAGCCAAGGTCTGTCAGGCTGGTCCCGTCGACGTTGGGAATTGGGTTGGCAAAGCGATGGCCACCGCCCGTTCCAGCGTTCACGTTGATCACCCAGGTCGGGGACGGGATGATCGTGTTGCTCCAACTGACGTTGTAGAACGGCTGTCCGTTCTCGAAGCCGGTGTCCGCTCCGTTGTCGAAGAAGCGGGGGTTATTGTTGAGCAGGTCGGACCTGCTCCAACGCACGAAGGTGCTGTATGCCTGGCTCTTCGACCAGTCAACCCGCGCGTCGTAGCGGTCAACTTCCTGCTGGAAAGGGACGGTCTTGAAGTAGTTGTTCACATTGGTCACGCCGACACCCTCGCGGGTCGGGCTGGGAAACAGATTCAGCACGTTTAGCGCTACGGGGTCGAACCTCGAGGCCGGGATGACATTGCCTTGGAAGCGGTCACGGACGAAGCCGGCGCCGTCCGGGTTGGCCCGGGTGGTGAACGGATCGTAGATCTCCTGCAGCGAGCCGTTGCCGTTGAAGCTCTGCGAGAAGTCCCCGGCGCGTTCCAACGCGGGCGGCATCGTCTGAACGGTCGTTTGCGCGGACGGCAGGCGCATGGCTTCGTACCCAAACAGGCCGTAGATCCCATGCTTGTTCCAGATCGGCCCCGACACGTTCAGCCCTACCTGGTTGCGCTTGAACTCCGGCTTGGCATTCCCGGCCCGGTTGCGTTCCCATTGGTTCGCGTCCAGGTTGTCGTTGCGGTGGAACCAGAAGAGCGAGCCGTGAAACTGGTCTCCGCCTCCCTTGGTCACCAGGCTGACCACGCCGTTGGCTACCTTGCCGTACTCGGCGTCATAGGTGTTGCGCGCGATCTGCATCTCCTGGACGGCATCGACCGAGGGCGTACCGAACGTCGCGCCCCAGTCGCCGCCCTTGTTGGTGACGCCGTCGACGTTGACAGTGTTGCTCGCCTCCCGGCCGCCATTCATCGAGAAGAGACCGTAGTCCTGGTCGCTCACCCGGTCTTGGAGCTGCGTTCGCCCGCTGCGGGCGAACATCGAAATCACCCCGGCATTGGCATGGACGAGAGCGAGCGGGTTCCGGAAGTTGATGGGTAGCTCGGTAAGCTCCTCGCTGTTGAGCGTGTTGCTCTGGTTCGCGGACTGCGTGTCGAGTATGACTGCCGCTGCGGTAACCTCGACCGTCTCGGTGACTTCGCCAAGCTCGAGCGTGGCATTGATCTCCGCGTCCTGGTTGGCCTGAAGCCGGATTCCGGTCCGCACGAACCTCTTGAAACCGGTGGTCGACACGGATAGCTCGTAGCTCCCGGGCTTGAGTTGGGACAGCGTGTAGCGTCCTTCTGCCCCCGATCCCTGCTGGCGTTCCTCTCCCGTGTCGGAATTCGTGAGGACCACCGTGGCACCTGGGATCACCGCGCCGCCTGGATCGGTAACGAGGCCGGTCAGGCTGGCGGTGGTCAGCTGGGCGTGGGCGCAAAGGGCCCCGGACAGGACCAGGCCGAGAATGACTCCGATGCGACCTAGGTTGCTGAAGCGACGCATTTGCCGATACCTCCTTAAGGAGTTCGGCCTCCTGCCCCGAATCCGGAACGAACCAGCAGGGCCAGCACGGGCCTGTTCGATCCTCTCGTTGCGGCCGGACGCACGGCGGGGAGCCGGACTGCCGCGCGGACTGTATCAAGCGGCCGCGCATGTGTCAACCCCCTTTTGCTCGCCCAAGGTGGCCTCCCGCAACTAATCCAGGCGGGAGGCGGCAGGCCCGAAGCGCGCGATCCGAGGGGCTGATGCAGCGGGCTCAACCGCCGCTGGCTTGCAGGTCGGCCTGCTTGATGACCCAGTCGCGCAGGATCCGGTACCCCTCGTCCTCCGGCAGGTAGCGCAGCCCTCCCTGGTGGCCCTCCTCCTGGCCGGTCTGGACGTTCAGCGGCTTTCTCAGCAAGAGGCTCCGCTCGGGGTCAGCGATGTCGACCCGTGCCTGCAGCTTGCGGTAGTTGGTCAGCAGTTCCTCGGCATCTATGTGGCCGGCACCGTCCGGCGGATTGAGGTATAAGGTCGGGACCCTACCTGGCACGCCATGGCACGAGATGCAGGCCCGGTCGTCGCGTGCGCTGATCCGGTTCATCTCAGGGAAGACATAGTCCCTGAAGTGCAGGATGTCGGCAATGAACTCGTCGCTTGGCTCCAGCTTCCTGGCCGCCGAGTCGGCACGCTCCGAGTCGGCTTGCCGGACGAGCTTGCGCAGTTCCAAGCCGTACTGCTCGTCGTCATTGGAGAGCAAGTTCCTGAGGCGGGCCTGGATCGAGCGCACCGGCTCGCGCTCCAGGTGCGCGGCAATCGCCTTCCGCACGTCTGGGTTGCCTCGCAGGGCAGGTGCCCCCGCCAGCTTGGCAGCGAACAGCCTGGTTTCCTCAGGGACTCCGAGGGAGAACCACTGCACGAACATATTCACGACTCGCGACTTCGCGGCCGTGATCGGATCGATCACGTCGACTCCCGCCGCGTCCTTGGTGAACAGGGACCGCCCGCCCTCGTGGGGAGTGAGCTTGAGGTAGTCGAGCCCGAACTTGAACTCCGGTTCCGCCTCCGGATTGGTTCCGAGCATCTTCACGCGGAACAGGCTGCGGCCTTCCGGCAGGTCGAAGACCCCCAGTGGCATCGGGCCGGTGGAAGTGACCTCAGGGCGGAAGAAATCCGTCTGCGCCAGGACGGATCGACCGTCCAGCGAGATCTCGACAATACCGTGGGATGCGCCGTACAGGAAGGCGCCGAGCAACTCGTAGCTCCCTTCGGCCGGGACATCGATGCCGAAGGAGATGTGGGCGCCGATCTTGCCCTCCTCCCAGATCAGGACGCTGTCCCTGCTGGCCACGCCTCCCGGAATCATCTGCTCGGTCGTGCGGCCGAAGGTGAGTTCGGCCACCTCCAGATCCTCCGCCTCGACGGCTCCCTCGACAGCCTCCTCGAGCGTCTCGCCCCCCTCCTGGTACGCAAGCATCCATTGCGTAGAGTCCAGCCAGAGCCGAGGGTCGCTCGACAGATGCTGGAACGCCTCCTTGCGGTGAAGGCTCCGGTTCTCCCCTAGAATGCGCGCGATTAGCGGTGCAGATGGATCTTCGTCGGGGATTGCAGCCTCGGTCGGAGCCGGCTTGCCAGCGAGGCCCGCCGAGGGGCCGGCCGTCCCGGGGCGGTGCGAGCCGTCCAAGCCCAGCAGCAGACGGTAGAACTCGGCTTCCTCGTCCTCCGACACGCCTTCGAAGTCCCAGCCCACTCGCGCGAGGAAGTTCGCAACCCCGTCCGCGTCCTTCTGCCTCCCCTCGCGGACGAACTGGCGCAGGATTCGGATCAGGGGCTCCAGCGACTCCCGGCGGGCCGGAAGCGAGAGCTCTCCCGGGTTGGAAAGGGCCCTCGCCGCGATCGCCACCGTCGCCTCGTCGCCCGCGAGCAGCAATTCGAGGACCGTGTCCTGAAGGGCCTTGTGGGTGATGTTGCGCGCTCCCTCGAGAGCGATGGTCTTCCAGGGGATTGCCCCGTCGGCCTCCTGCCGGTAGACCGAGAGCACGGCCTTGCCGAAGAGTTCGGTCGCGCCCGGCGTGCTGTAGGCGAACTGACCCGGACTCTGCTGGTTCGCGCGCTCCATGTAGTGGGAAGCGGCCATCGCAACCAGTCTGCGGTCGAGCCGCTGGCGGAGTTCCTCGGGCGCTTGCTCCCGCCAGTCATGCAGGTTGCGGAACAGGCTGGACAGTTTCGGATACTGCTGGGCTAGGAACTTGCCGCCGGTGATGTTGTTGACCTGGCCGTTCACCACGAACAGGGAAATGGTGGAGTAGCGCAGGGCCATGGCAACGTTGGCCTCACGCTCCTCGCGCAGAAGGGCGTCCATCCACGCCCGGCTGATGGGTTCGCGTACCGGAGGATTCCAAACCCACCAGTGCCATGCCGCCTTGAAGGCAAAGGCACGGACACCCGGGTGCCGGTCGGTCATGCCGGCGGTCAGCGTCCCTGCGAGTTCCGACAGGTCCACGCCCACACCGGAATCGGGCAGGTGAGCCCGAGTGACGAGCGCCTGCATGACAGACTGCCTTCTCCGATCGCTGCCCTCGCGGAAGGCCGCGAACAAGGCATCCCATCCCGCCCCGTCCAGAAGCAACTGGCGCAACGACCAGAAGGCAGCCTCGCGGCAGCTCTTGACCGGATCGTCGAGGTGCTCCACCAGCGTCGGGACGGCGTCGTGCACCAGCGCTCCACCGAGACCCATCAGGCCGTAGAGCCGGACCTGGGGGTGCGGGCTGCGGACAGCCTCCAGGAACAGATCGACGTGACGCGGATCGCCGGTTGCCTGCGCCCGACGGGCCTTGCGGACCGCCTCGGGCAGCGAATCGGCCGGGTCCAGCCGAATGACCGCGTCGCCGCCACCCTCAGGGGCCGGGTGCAGACGGCTGAGAGCGCGGATCGCGTACGCTCCAGTCACGAAGCCGGTGGCGGCCGCTGCGTTCCACAGCCCGTAGGGGTACTGGTTGCTCAGCATCCACCGGACTCCCCTGTCGACGACGGGGTCTTCGGCATTCATGCCCGCTGCCTCGAGGGCGATGAGGGCAACAGCTGTCGCCGCCGGGTAGCTGAAGTCCTCGGGACGGACCCACTCGCCCTTCGGACCGACCTTGCCGGCCTTGAATCCCCACCCGCCGTCCTCGCGCTGCAGGGCCAGAAGGCGCTGCAAGTCGATCTCGGCCCGGTCACGGAGAGCCCGGTCCAGGATCTCGGCCTCGGCCACGCGTCTGGGCGAGTCGGTAAGCCGCCGGACTTGATCGACATAGTCCGCAGGCCAGATGCGGTGGACGAACTCGATCCGGTGACCGTAGTCGTCGGTGACGCGGACGTCGTCGCCGGTCGCGAGGATCTTGCGGCCCTTCTCCTCGAGTCCGTAGAAGTATCGCGGCTCGCCGGTGTCCCGCCAAGCGCGCTCCAGGATTTCCGCGGAGAACTTGAACACGACGTTGGGGCCGAAGTTGGAGCCTCGGCCGGCGGCGTTGATGCCCCTGGGGTCGGCAGTCTGAAGGACGTAGTTCGCGGTACGCTGCTGCCACTGGGCATGCAGCATCTTGGGCGGGAACGTCCGCTCGTGGAGAACGATGTTGCGGCCGGCGACGCGCGTTCCAGCGGGACCGTCCCCGAGGTCGTTGGGGGCCACGCTTGTGTTGACAGCAGCGTCCTTGAGCTCGTTGGTCAGCCGCAGGGACTCGTACATCGTGTTGACGAGCCGCCGGTAGTTCTGCTCGACGCCGTCCGGGCCGTATCCGTGGCGGAAGGCATCCGCCACGCCCCACACCCCGCTCTGGGTGTGGCAGCTCATGCAGTTCTCGCCGAACAGGGCAGTGGCGTCTCGCACCCGGCGGTGCGGGGCGATGTTGCGCGGCCTGTGGATGAGCCAGGCGTCGATCTCGGCCAAGTGATAGTAGATCGCCTGCTTGACGGCCTGGACCGGGTCGTCGTAAGGGGCTGGATCGAAGACCCGGACCTGCATCTCGTAATGCGGCTGGTTTGCCTCGACCCGCAGGTAGTACGTGTTGCCCGGCTCGAGCTTGCGCGTGACGAAGGTGCGGAACGAGCGGTCCTGCTGGTGCGCTCGCTCGTTGATGGCCCGGCCCTCCTCGTAGGTGTAGACGGGAACCGGCCCCGGAATCACGGTGGCCGGCGGATGGACGTACGGAACGGGATTGAAGTTGGCGAAGTCGTAGCTGTTGGGCAGCTTCCGCTCCTGCAGCTCTTCCTCGGTTGGCTCGCCCTCCTTGTAGAAGCGGATGCGCGCGCTCACCACGGGCTCCACGATCTGGAGGTTGGCGCTCAGGTAGCGAGGCTCGCTGCCGGTGTAGACGATGCGGTACCAGTCGTCCGGCGTCTGCCCGGTCCTGGTGTTGTTGTAGTACTCGATCTCGTCGCCACCGCCTACGACGCGCAGCGCGCTCTCCGCGTCGGCGAACTCAAGGACGGTCGCTTGCTCGGGAGCGTTGTTCGGCTCCGCCTCGAGCACGAGCGACCCGTCGGACAGGGCGGGGATCGGGGAGACCTCGATCCGGATCGGGACGCTTTCCACGGCCGGCGTGCGGGCCGGCAGCGGCGTGGTCAGGGGTGCCAGGCCCGTATCGTGCGGGATCGGGCCCAGAGGCTGCTCGCGATGCTCGACCGTGATCAGGCGAAGCGAGTACTCGCCGGAAACGGGAGCCCTGTACACCGTGTAGACATCAGGATCCAAGGCATGGAGAGTCTTGGACCAGTCCGCCGTGGCAGCGACTCCCGGATCGCCGCGATCGCCGTCGTATCGCCACTGCGCCAGCTCGGGACCTGTCCAGATCGCGTCGATGCGGGCATTGGGCGGAAGGGTGGACGGGCTCTCGATCCGAACACTCAACTCGAATGCATCGCCTTCCGCCAGGGTCCATGTGCGGGTCCATTCCCCGCCGAACTGGACTGACTCGCTGGCTCGCGGGGCCTCGGCGACCGCCGGAACCGGGCCGACCAGAGCTGCAGCGGCCAGCAGAGCAACGAAGGGCGCGGCATCGGAACCTCGCAAGAACCCAGAGCGTTTCATCGGCTTGGGAGCATGATAGTACGGGATAGGCAGCCTGGAGGACGCCTTCCGGATGGCGAACGAGCCTAAACGATAGGTCGCCGATGCTTACGGCGACGCGTGCTGCCGCCCTGAGTCCGGGCCCGCTGGCGTGGCATGACCCGGAGCTCTCAAGAAGGCGGGGCGCCGGCCTCTCGCACCAAGCTGTCCAGCTCGCGCTTGAGGATCTCGGTCTGGCGCTCAAGCCCGTGATGGCCGAAGAGATTGCGGATTTCGTAGGGATCCGCTTCCAGATCGTATAACTCGTCCATTCCGACCAGGTCTGTGTATTGGATGTACTTCCAGCGGTCGGTGCGGACCGCGCGGTACCCCATGCGGACCATGCGCGGCCAGACGGAATCCGTGAAGTACTCGATGAGCACCGACCGGCGCCAGTCATTCGGCTCTATTCCCTGAAGCAGGGGAGCCAAGGAGCGCCCGTGAGCGCCCGGAATCGGGTCCGCGCCGGCTAGTTCGATCAGAGTCGGCGCGATGTCGACGCTGGCGCAGAGAGCGTCCGACGAGGATCCCCGGCGCACCGCGCGGGGCCAGCGCACCGCGAGGGGCACGCGAATGCTCTCCTCGTAGGCCAGCCGTCGCTCCTCGTTCAGCCCGTGCTCCCCATAGAAGTATCCGTGGTCGCTGGTCAGCAGGACAACGGTGTTCTCGCTCTGGCCGGTGTCCTCCAGAGCCCGCAGCACAGTGCCGAACGCCTCATCGGCCCCGGTCAGTATGCGGAGCCGGTTCCTGATGACATCATCCGGGGTGCCGGTTCCAGGCCCGAGCGGCGGGACGCCTGGGAGGCTGCGCTCGAGTGCCGCCTTCCCCAGCCCGTAGGTACTCGCGTTCGGGCGGCGCGGGATGGGATCGTCCTGGTACAGGCCGGCCAGCCTCGGGGGCGGGTCGAAACCGCCATTCTCGGGAACGGATCGGATGCTCCCGTCGGCGGCTTGGAACAGGTTGGGATGCACCGCCTTGTGGGAGAGGTAGGCCAGGAACGGCCGGTCACGCTCCCGGCGGATGAACTCCGCTGTCCTCTCGGAGAGCAGGTCCGTGGCGTGGCCCTCCAGCATCCGGGCGCAACCGTTGTCGTTGACCTCCGGATTGGTGTAATGCCCCTGCCCGCGGAAGCTCAGCCACTCGTCGAAGCCCGGCCTGGCAGAGTCGTCGAGACCCATGTGCCACTTGCCGATGAAGGCCGTCTCGTACCCGCAGCGCTGCAGCATCATCGGGAACGTGAGCAATTGGTGGGACCGAGCGCTGCGATCCGCGTTGTCGATGATGCCGTGCGCGCGAGCATGCTGGCCGGTAAGGATACAGGCCCTGTTCGGCGAGCAGAGCGGTATCGGGGCGAAAGCGTTGGCAAACCGCATTCCCTCGCGGGCGACGCGGTCGAAGTTGGGCGTTCTGACGAACGGGTGACCCGTGTATCCGAGGTCGTCGAACCGGACATCGTCGAAGACGACCACCAAGAAATTCGGCCGTTCGGATCCGGGACTGGCCGGCAGGGTGGTCATTCGCAACGCGCAGTCTCGATCCCAGCCGCGCCGGTCCGCCGCACGCCGCGGAAGAGGCCCGGGCGAGGGCCGGAATGGGCTAGACTCGCTTGCATGATGTTAGCCCGACTGCTGGTATTCGCGGCCCTCGCTTGCGGCCTGGCGCAGGCGCGCGTCGACGAGAACGTGGTCTACGCCATGCGCGGCGGCTTGGCGATGCTGATGGACGTTCACTACCCGGAACGGTCGAACGGCCACGGCATCGTGTTCATACCGGGAAGCGGATGGCACGCTCCGCTGGCATACGACGCTTCCCCTCTCAAGGCATCCGGATTCGCGAGGCTCTACGTGCCTCCGCTGACCGCCGCAGGCTACACCGTCTTCGTGATCAACCACCGCGCGGCGCCGCGCTACGCCTACCCCCTGCCTCTGGAGGACGCCCAGAGAGCGGTCCGGTTCGTCCGGCATCACGCCTCGCGGTTCGGGATTGGCGGCGAGCGCATCGGAGGTGTCGGAGGATCCTCGGGGGGCCACCTGATCAGCATGCTGGGAGTGCTGGACGGACAGGGCGATTCGTCCAGCCCCGATCCTGTCGAGCGCCAAAGCGCCAAGCTGCAGGCCGTATTCGCAAGGGCCGCGCCAACCGACCTCACGCGATTCGACGGCCGCTTCTCCAGCGCGTCCACGTCGTCACTGCTGAGGCTCCGGCTCGGGCGGAACGACACGCCTGCCTCGCTGGAGTACCGCACGTACTGGGAGGCATCGCCGGCCGCCTACGTGTCACCCGACGACCCGCCGTTCCTGCTGATCCACGGGACAGCCGACGACCGCGTGCCGCATGCGAGGTCGGTCGAGTTCGCCGCCCGGCTCGAAGCGGACGGGGTCGACGCGGAACTCATCACGGTCGACGGCGGCGGACATGGCGCTTCGTTCCCGGGCGCCGAGAACCCTCCGGACTATCTGGGAGCGATGGTGAGATTCTTCGACAACAAGCTGTCGGGGGGAGCCGCGGCGGACAAGACTCCCCCGAAGAAGGCCGGGCCCGAGGCTGGCGTCGAGCGGGACGTGCCGTTCGGAATGGTCTCGGGCGGAGCCCTCCTGATGGACGTGTACCGCCCGGAGAGCCCCAACGGGTACGCCATCCTGCACATAACCGGCAGTGGCTGGCACTCCCCGCTCGCAGCGAACGCTCCCCAGCAGAAGGCCAGCCGGCAGGTCGACGTGTTCGGCCTGCCGCTGGTCAAGGCGGGCTACACGGTGTTCGCCGTGAATCACCGGACGGCACCGCTGAACAAGTACCCCGCGCAGCTGGAGGACGTGCAGAGAGCGGTCCGGTTCATCCGGCATCACGCAAGGGAACAAGGGCTCGACCCGGACCGAATCGGCGGCGTGGGCGGCTCCTCCGGCGGCCACCTCACGCTAATGCTGGGCCTGCACCCCGCGCCAGGCGACGCCGACGATCCCGATCCCGTCAACCGCGAGAGCGGGAACCTGCAGGTGATCGTTCCCTGGGCCCCGCCGACTGACCTGGTCCGGCACAACGGCACGTACGGCATCGGCACGTTCGCATCGGTATTCGGAATGAGGCTCATGGCCCGGGACCCGAAGACCTCCCCGCAGTACAGGGCCTTGCACGACGCCTCGCCGATTCACCACGTGTCCCCGGACGACCCGCCGACGCTTCTGATCCATGGCGACCAGGATGCGATCGTGCCGATCGATCATTCGGAGAATCTCGCGGCGAAGCTGAAGGAAGCGGGAGTCGCCTTCGAACTCGTTGCCGTTCCGGGCGGCGGGCACGGCGCGCTGTTCCCGGGCAAGGCACCGGACGCGCCGGATTACGCGGCAGCGACCGTGGAGTGGTTCGACCGTCACCTGCGGAGGTGAGCCTGTCCGGATCCGGGTGCCGCACGTTCAGCGGGGGCACCGGGGTTCCCCGTCCGATCCGTTCAGGGGCTTGCTGCGACCTTCCGGACGGCGGGAATCAGCGCTCGGCGGCCGGGAGCGCACGCCCCCGCGCGAGATCCACGGAACCGTCTATTCGAGCGGTCCACCGAACCAAGGCGGGTGGACCCGGAATGCCCTGCGGCAAGGATTTCGCTCCAGGACGGCCACACACCGGTCATGGGGCCGCGGGAGGTGCACGGCGCTTCAGTGTCGGAGGACGATCGGCGGGCTCCAAGGGCGGAATCTCGGGAATCGCGAGACTAGGCAGGGCCTCTTGCTCCTGGACGATTCCGAGCTTGCCCCATTCGTGGAGCTTGCGCTTGGCGACGCTTCGCACGCTCTCGTTGCTGCTGTTTCGAAGCACCGCTGCGTAGAGCTGCGCCGCCTCGTCAAACTCGGACTTCGATTCGTGAAGCAGGGCCATGAAGTACTCGCCGTCAGGCCAGTTGGCCGGGTCATCCACCTTCTTCAGACTTTCGAGATGAGCCTGAAACAGCTCGATGTTGTCAAGCTTCATGGCTGCAACCGCGCTGAGGTACAGAGCGAGCGGGGCATTCGGCGAGAATTGCAGGACGCGATCCGCCAGCCAAGTGACTTCCTCCCAGTTGTTGTTCGCGGTGACCATGCCCAGCATCAGGACGTAGGAGGAGAGGTACTCGGGATCAGCGTTAATGGCGCGGGTCAGGGCCTGCAGCGCGCCGCCCCGGTCTTCCGTCGCCAGTCGGGCCTCCGCCAGCAGGTCCCATGCAGCAGCGAAGCTGGGGTGCAGCTCGACAGCTGTCTCCAGACGACTGATCGCCTTCCCGAAGTCCGGATCCTCCCTGTCCAGTGTGTCGACCGCGCTCTCGAACGCCTTGCGTGCAGCCGGAGGCGCCAGGGCTGTCGCCTCGCTGAGCGTCCTGCCTCCCGGCATGTCGACCGGCCGGAGGATGACCAGGCCGATGTCAAGCCAGCTTCTCCGCCCCACGATGGTG
This sequence comes from Bryobacterales bacterium, assembly GCA_965263255.1. Taxonomy (GTDB): domain Bacteria; phylum Acidobacteriota; class Terriglobia; order Bryobacterales; family UBA6623; genus VXMF01. The sequence goes on along the minus strand of CBDHHA010000008.1, from coordinate 627,421 downwards.
GTGTCATCCGGAGTCAAGAACCCGATCGGTATCTTCACGTTGCGGTAGCCCTCGAGGCGGGCGGTCAAGAAGCACGAGGGCATGAATTGCGGAAAGGGCACGGAGACTCGCACGCCGCTGGCAAGCAGCTTGCGCACCTCGGAGGAGCTCTTGGTCGGGGGGGACCCCTGCAGATCGTTCAGCAAGTCGGGATGCGGGGGCGGGCGGATCTCGAAGTGGCCGGTCTGCTTGGGGCCGGGCTGCGGTTGCGACGACCCCGCGCAGACCGTAGCGACTTTGACACCCTGCGGAGGCTGGCGACCCTCGGCCGTTACGACACGCCCAGTGATGCGCGCAAGCACAAGCCAATCCGCGGGCCGCGGACCGGTGGGCCGGCCGACCGCCACGGCTATCGGTGCGACGGTCTCCTTGTACTCGTTGCTGTCGGGGGGCTCGGCGTCGATGACCTGGCGAGGCGCCGCCGCCGAGCTCCCTTGGGGCGGTTCGGCCGGCTCCAGCGAGGGATCCTGCGCCGGCAGCAGCGCGCCGCTGGTCCAGAGCGCGGCCAGGATTGTGAGCAGGGAATTCCGGATGGGTCGCGCCACCGGGAGCCTTCTTGCCAGCATCTTCCGATGCGCGCTCAGAATACCACGCGTCGGCCAGGACTCCCTCCGGCCCGCCACCGACTAGACCTCGCGCCCGTCCGAGTTCGAGAAAACGAGGCGCCATCTATAATGGGTCGCTCATGGCTCGCTAGAGCCGCAGTCTGCACGAGCCAGCCGTGGGCTTTCCCGATACAGCGCTGGAACTGCTCGAGTTCCTGTTGGGGTCGTTCTTGCTCCTGTCCCCGATGCTGCTGCTAGGGCTCTTGCTAGCGGGCTTAATCCACGTAACGATTTCCAAATCGGCAGTGCTTCGCTGGCTTAGCGACGACAGCCTGAAATCGGTTTGCACCAGCGCCGCGGTGGGCGTCCCCATCCCGCTCTGCAGCTGCTCGGTGGTGCCCGTCGTGGCCGAGATGCGCAACAAGGGAGCTTCCCGCTCGTCGTGCATGTCCTTTCTGATCACCGCTCCAGAGACGGGCGCGGACTCGATCCTAGTCACGCACGCCTTCTTCGGGTTCGTCGCCGCCTTGGTCCGGCCCGTGGTCAGCTTCGTCACCGCTGTCGTCACGGGCGTTCTGTGCATCGGACTCATCAGGGACCAGACTGGCAGGCAGGCCTCGGAAGGCAACGGAGAGCACTGCCACAGCGGCGCGGAGGACACGCACAGAAGGGACCATGAGGGCCACGGCCATGACCACGGTGGACACTCACCCTTGATGACGGCGTCGGAAGACTGTTACGTATCGCCGGCGCAATTCAGGGAGATGCTTCGGACCTGGGCACGGAGGCTGCACCAGACGGTCGTCCCAGGGGTTGCAGGCGCCCGGTCTACCCGAGCGAGACCTGCCTACGACGCCGAAGCGGGCGATGAACCGACTCCCAATGACGCAGCCAGGAACGCTACTACTGTTGATCAACAGGAATTGCCGGGGCTTGGGAAGGTAGTGAGGCATATCTTCCGCTACGGATTCGTCGAAGTGGCGGACGAGATCCTCTTCGCGCTGGTCGTTGGCATCCTGCTGGGCGGGGTGCTGTTCCTAGCAGTCCCGGACGGGCTGATGTCGAGCGATTACGCCCGCTGGATTTCCTACCCAGTCATGGTGCTGGTCGGCATGCCGCTGTATATCTGCGCTTCGGCCAGCACACCTATCGCGGCAGCGCTGGTGGCCAAGGGGCTCAGCCCGGGGGCGGCGCTGATCTTCCTTATGACCGGGCCGGCAACGAACAGCGGCACGATCGCCATCATCGTGGGCCAGTTCGGAGCCCGGTTCGCCTCGGTCTACGTCATGGGCGTCATCGCGACCACGACCGCAATTGGCGTCGCCATCGACATGCTACTGATTGCGTTGGGTCTGCAGCTGCCGGTCAGCCTGTCGACCTCCGGGTCTCCGGCGGTCCAAGTGGTCGAGTGGACTGCCGCGTTCGCGCTGCTGGCGTTGATCGTTTGGCGCTTCCGCGCCGGAGCAATGAGATCCGGCTATAGGGATCTGGTGTCCAACCTCACCCCCGTCCTCGGCCGGTCGCGGCGGGCATAGTAGGGCTTCTGGCTCCGAGGACTCGCCGCCGGGATGGTCGCCGGTTGGCTGCGGACGAGGATAAGTCTGGCGGTCGCGGGCATCGTCGCTGTAACCGGCAGAACACTCTTGACGAAGCGTTGGAATTGGACTTACAGTGCACTTGAGGGCTGCTCCCGACCGAAGTGATCTCGAGGGTCGGGCGGTGCCGCTTGGCGGGCAGAGGGCTGCCGACCTGTGCGGCGCCCCTGTCGGCGACAGTAACCGGGCGGTCCCAGGCTAGGCGCTGTGTTCGAAATCGCGAGCGGCATGGAACGGATGGGGAACGCCCTGCGAGCTTCGTTGCTGCCCGCTGGACTCGCTCTTGCCGCGCTGGGACGGCCGGCAGTCGCGGCACCGGACTTCGCGACCGAAGTGCGCCCGGTCCTCCAGAAGTGCCTGCCCTGTCACGGCCCGGACGACCACAGCCGCATGGCGAACCTGCGCCTCGACACCCGCGAGAGCGCGACAGGGCGTGACGGAGGATATGCGGGACTGATTCCGGGCGACAGCTCCAGCAGCCGCATCATGGCGCGAGTCCGGGCGGACCGGAATCCGATGCCACCGACGGGCGAGCGCCTGACGGAATCGGAAATCGAAACGCTCAGGCAATGGATCGATGCCGGTGCCGATTACGAGCGGCACTGGGCATTCGAAGCTCCGGTGCGTGGGCTCCAGCCCCCTGTCACGGCAAGCGACCGAGTGCGCAATCCGGTCGACCGGTTCGTCCTCGCGAGACTGGAGCACGAGGGCCTTCGGCTGTCCCCTCAGGCAGACGCCTACACCTTAATCCGGCGCCTGTCGCTGGACCTCACCGGCCTCCCTCCGACTCCTGAAGCAGCGGATGCGTTCGCTTCGGACGATTCGGAGAGCGCCTACGCGAGGCTTGTCGACCGATTGCTGGCCTCGCCCGCCTACGGCGAGCGCTGGGCGCGGATCTGGCTGGACCTGGCAAGGTACGCGGATTCGATGGGCTACGAGAAGGACAGCCTCCGGACGATCTGGCCCTACAGGGACTGGGTGGTCCGGGCGCTCAACGAGAACATTCCCTTCGACCGCTTCACGGTCCTTCAGCTTGCGGGTGATCTGGTACCAGAGCCGTCCGAGGATGATCGGATCGCCACCGGATTCCATCGCAACACGATGACCAACACCGAGGGCGGGACCGACGACGAGGAGTTCCGGGACGCCGCGGTGAAGGACCGGGTCGCAACGACCGGACAGGTCTGGATGGGGCTCACCTGGGGTTGCGCGCAGTGCCACACGCACAAGTACGATCCGATTTCGCACGGCGAATTCTACTCGCTGTACGCGTTCTTCAACCAGACGGCTGACGCGGACAAGAACGACGACAGCCCGACACTGGCGGTCTCCGATGACGTGTCGACGCCGGTCCTGAGCGAGCTTCCTGCGGAAGACCGGCGGGAGACGTTCGTCCACCGGTCTGGCAACTTCAGGAATCCCGGCGAGCGGGTGGAGCCGGCTACCCCGGCGGCGTTTCACGCCCTTCCCGTCGACCAGCCGCGGAACCGGCTTGGCCTCGCCAATTGGCTTGTTTCCGGGGAGAACCCGCTCACCGCGCGAGTGACCGTCAACCGCGTGTGGGCCCGGCTGTTCGGTGCGGGGATCGTCCCGACCGAGGAGGACTTCGGCACGCAGGGAGCGCCCCCTACCCATCCCGAGCTGCTCGACTGGCTCGCGACCGACTTCATGCGCAGCGGCTGGAACCTGAAGGCCCTGATCCGGACGATCGTCATGTCGTCGACCTACCGCCAACACTCCGACGCGGACCCGGACCGGCTGGAACGCGATCCGGACAACGCGCTGCTCTCGCGGGGGCCACGGTTCCGCCTTCCGGCCGAGACAGTCCGGGACCAGGCGCTGGCGGCGAGCGGGCTGCTCAGCCGCAAGGTCGGCGGGCCACCCGTGATGCCGTGGCAGCCCGAGGGAATCTGGCAGGTCGTGTACAGCAGCCGCCAGTGGGAAACGAGTCCGGGCGAGGATCGCCACAGAAGAGCGCTGTACACGCTATGGCGCCGGACGTCCCCGTATCCTTCCATGACGACGTTCGACGCGCCGTCGGGGGAGACGTGCACGATTCGGAGGATCCGGACCAACACCCCCCTCCAGGCGCTGGTGACGCTCAACGATCCTACCTTGATGGAGGCGGCCCAGCATCTCGCGCGCCGCGCGGTCTCGGAGGGCGGGCCCGGCGAAGACGGCGTCCTGGAGCGCTTGTTCCGGCTGGTGCTGGCGCGGAATCCCACAGCGACCGAGCGCGAGCGGCTCCTGACCTTGCGGGAGGAAGCGGCCGCTGACTTGTCGAAGTCGTCATCCAGCGCCGCGAAGCTCGCCAGCTACGACCGCGTGCTCTACACGGCGAATCGGCGGGAGACGCTAGTCCAGGACACGCGAGACGAGTCGCCGGCCTGGCGCTACACCCCCGAGAAGCCGCCGGAAGGATGGACAGACCCAGCTTTCGACGACTCGGGCTGGAAGCTGGGACGTGGCGGGTTCGGCTTGGTCAAGGGAAAGGGCGACGGCTCCGATCCCTATCTCTCGAGCCTGCGTTCCAACTGGGACACGCCGGACCTGTGGATGCGGCTCGGGTTCGACGCGGATCAGGCCGGCCTGGACGGAATCCGGCTCGAGATCCGCCACTCCGGCGGCTTTGAGGCCTACGTCAATGGCGCCCTAGCCGCCAGGGACATGGACGGCTCCGGCACTCACTCCCCGTATCCGATAGCCGCAGCAGCCCGAGCGGCCCTGCGCCCGACCGGAAATGTCCTGGCAGTACGCGCCATCCATACCGGCCTCACCGACGCCTCGCGCAACATCGACGTAGGGCTGACCGCGCTTCGACCGCCGGCCTTCGAGATCTCCGGGAGCGACGCCGTGGAGCGGGCTGCCTGGACCGTCGTCGCCAACGTCGTCCTGAACCTCGATGAGACCCTGACGAAACGCTGAGCCCATGCCTCACGAACACGAAATCGCCCTCCGCCAGACCCGCCGCCACTTCCTGGAAGGGTGCCATCTGGGCCTGGCGTCGATGTTCCTCGGGGCCCTGGGGACGGCGGGAGCCGCGCAGCCACCCAACCTGGCTCCGAAGCGCCCGCAGCGAACCCCCAAGGCCAAGTCCGTGATCTACCTGCACATGGCAGGAGGGCCGTCGCAGCTGGAACTATTCGATCCGAAGCCGGAACTGCAGAAGCATAGTGGCGCGGACTGCCCGCAGCACCTGCTGGAAGGCAAGCGCTTCGCCTTCATCAAGGGAGTTCCGCAACTGCTCGGGACACCCTACCGGTTCGCGCCTGCCGGCGAGTCCGGCACATGGGTCAGCGAGCTGCTTCCGCGGTTCGCCGAGGTGGCCGATGACGCGGCGATCATCCGATCGATGACAACGCCGGAGTTCAATCACGCCCCGGCTCAGCTGCTGCTCCACACCGGCAACCAGAGGCTCGGCTCGGCCTCGATCGGAGCGTGGGCGACCTACGGGCTGGGGACCGAGAACCAGGACCTGCCCGGATTCGTGGTGCTGGTCAGCGGCAACAAGACGCCCAGCGCCGGCAAGAGCCTCTGGGGCAGCGGATTCCTGCCATCGGTATACCAAGGCGTCCAGTGCCGGACACAAGGGGATCCGGTGCTGTTCCTGAGCGACCCGGAGGGAATGAGCCGGTCGCTGCGCCGCAAGACGCTTGACGCGCTGGGGGACCTGAACCGCTTGGAGCAGGAGCGGTCCGGCGCCCCGGACACGCTCGCTCGAATAGAGCAGTACGAGCTCGCCTACCGGATGCAGGTGTCCGTGCCGGAGGTCATGGACATCTCCAGGGAGCCCGACGTCATCCACTCCCTGTACGGCACCGAGCCGGGCAAGCAATCCTTCGCGAACAACTGCCTTCTCGCGCGGCGGCTGGTCGAGAACGGCGTCCGCTTCGTACAGCTGTTCGACTGGGGCTGGGACCACCACGGAAGCGCGCGCCGCACCGACATCCGCTACGACCTGCCCGAGAGGGCCCGTGACATCGACCGACCGATGGCCGCATTGATCAAGGACTTGAAGCAGCGGGGCCTGCTGGACCAGACCCTGATCGTTTGGGGCGGAGAGTTCGGCCGGACACCCATGCGGGAGAACCGGCAGGGCGACCGGACCGAGTACTACGGCCGGGACCACCACCCGTTCGCGTTCACGATGTGGATGGCTGGAGGCGGGATCAAGGGCGGCGTGAGCCACGGATCGACGGACGATATCGGCTACTACGTGGACCAGGACCCTGTGACGCCGCGGGATCTCCAGGCAACGCTGCTGCACCTGCTGGGCCTCGACCCGTACGAATTCCACTTCCCGTACCAAGGACTGAACCAGCGGCTGATCGGTCCCACGAACGAGGGTCGGATCGTCCAGCAGATTCTCGCCTAACGGTACCGGGGCCAGTCCTTGGCGGCGCGGTCCTGCGTGCCTTGGGGACGCGACTTCCTCGGTAGGTTGATAGACTGACGCACGAGATGCCCGTGCGCCTCCTCGTCGCGATGCTGCTGGCCGGGGGACTGGTCCCGGGCCAATCCACCAGCGGACCGGAGCCAGAGACCGACGCAAGCATCGGAATAGAGGAAGAGCCCGGACTGATCATCACCACGGAGACCAACCTAGTGGTGGTCCCGCTGCATGTGTACCGGAAGAAGAAGTCGATCGACGGCCTCGGCGCGGAGGCGTTCGAACTGCTCGAGAACGGAACGGCCCAGAAGATCGCGTTTGTCGAGGGTCCAGGCATGGACCCCGAGTCGAGCAGGCAGGTGCCGATCGAGCTGGTCTTCCTAGTCGATGTCAGCCACAGTGTCATGCGACGCAAACTGCTGGACATCAGCACCATCCGGAACGGCATCCTGAAGGAAGTCCGCGACAACGTCAAGGTTTCGATCTACGGCTTCGCCGGCACCCTGAAACGGTTCACAAGCCCAACGAATAACCCCGAGAAACTGGAGTACGCGCTCGAGAAGCTATACGCCTCGGAGGCGGGCCAGAGCAAGGTCTTCGAGGCGATCGCGGGAACAGCCAGGGCTGTCTCCCTTCGAGAGGGGAGCGCTTCGAGAATGATGATCGTGTTCTCGGACGGGCTCAGCACGACCGGTTTCGACCCGAATCTGGCCGCGCGGGTGGCAAACCATTACGGAATCCCCCTCTACCCTGTCGTTCTGGGGCACCAGCAAACGGTCAGGAGAAACAGTCGCAACATACCCGGCGGCGGCAGCCTCTCGAGAAGGCGCCCGATCCACCGGCCACCTCGGCAGCAGCGCACCGCGCGGACCTCCGAGCGGGAACGCAAGCAGGAACTGTTCGCCGACCTGGGCGCAAAGACCGGTGGCCAAAGCTTCGACCTGAAGATGCCCTCCAGCGCTGCGATCGGCAGCATCCTGAAGGCTCTGGCCCAACTGGCCAACACCGAGTACATCGTCGGCTACTACCCGCAGAGTATGGGCGAGGAACCCACGCCCCGCCAGGTCGAGGTCCGCTTGAGGGACAAGAAGATCGGCAAGCTCTACGGAGGCAAGCGCGTCATCGTCCACTAGGACGGCGAGACCGCCTCACAAGTCCTGCACCCGGACCCCGGGGTTGCCTAGAATTGCAGGAAGTATGCGCAGGTGGTCCCTCAGCGCCCTGTTGGTAGTCCTGGTCCTGGCGTCCTGTTCGGCCGCTCCCGATGAAGAGGACCCGGCACGGCCGAACGTGATCCTGTTCGTCAGCGACACCCACCGCTGGGGCGCGATGTCCTTCACCCAGACGCCGCATGCACAGACGCCGAATCTCGAGCGCCTGGGCAAGCAGGGGGTATCCCTGGACCGGCACTACGTGAACCTGCCGATCTGCACGCCCTACCGGGCCCTGTTAATGACAGGCAGGTGGCCTTACCAGCAGGGCTTGATGGCCAATCACATGTCGCTCGCCCAAAGGGTCGACATGCCGGACGGGCAGCAGGAACGAGGAACGATCGCGTGGGCGTTCAAGGACGCGGGCTACAGGACCGGCCATTTCGGCAAGTGGCATCTGGGCGGTCGCGACGCTCGGCCGTTCGGGTTCGACAGGTCGATCGTCTGGGCGGGGACCAACAACCACCGCAAGTGCCGCTATTCGGTCGACGGCGTCCCGTACGTGGACTGGGAAGGGCTGTCGAATTCCACTGCCACGACGGAGCAGGCTCTGGAGTGGGTAGGCGAGGCAGCCGGAAGCGGGCAACCGTTCTTTGCCGTGATCTCGGTGAACCCCCCGCACGGGCCGTTCGACGACGCGCCGGAAGAGATGAAGGCGCTGTACCCGGACGAGGACGCGCTGCCGTTCCATCCGCTGGACGAGATCCGCGACTTCGACCAGCATCGGGACTATCACGCGCTGATCAGCGGTATGGACGGCGACGTGGGGCGGGTGATGACCAGCCTCGATGAGCTCGGGATCGCAGACGAGACGATTCTGCTGTACACATCCGACCACGGGGCCATGACAGGGATCGACGGCGTGGCCTACGGTCAGAAGCGGCATCCGAACGACGAGTCCACTCGCGTCCCCTTGCTAGTCCGCTGGCCGGGGCAGCTACCGGCGGGCGTTCGCGTCGAGGCGCCAAATTCGGTAATCGACCTGTTCCCGACGCTAGTGTCGCTAGCCGGCCTGACCGTGACGGATCTCGGGGAATCGGCGGCCTACACGGAGTCACTGCCTGGCACTGACCTGTCCGGGCTCCTGCGCGGCGAGGTCGACGCACCCAGGCCGGACTCGGTGTTCCTCGCGCATCCGTCGAACATGAACAACGGAGGCAGCCGGCACGAGCTTGTGTGGCGAGCGGTCGTCACGGATGAATTCACGTATGCCGTGACCGAGGAAGGAGAGCACCGGCTGTGGGCGAACTCGGATGGCTACCAGGAAGTGAACCTCCTCAGCGATCCTGACCACCTGTCGACGCGGAAGCACATGTGGGAAACGCTCGAGATGTGGATGGACGAGGCCGAGAGGCCCTACTACGACAACTGGTTCGAGCGCGCTGCCGACAAGGAGGTTGCAGCCTGGAACGCCGAGCACGGTCTGGAGGAAGCGGGAGCGGACCGGCATGCGGGGCGATCGGCCGTGTTCGACACCAGCGCTTCGAAACCGCAGTAGATGACCCGGAGCGGGAGTTCCAAGGATTGCCTGAGGCCCTCGACCGAGCTGGCGTGCCGAAGCGAACGCGATGCGCCGGGATCCGTCAGAACGGGTGCGACTCACGCGCCTGACCCATGAGCGGATACAACTCGCCGGTCAGGTGACATGATCACTCAGCGGCACTACATCCACGCTGCATACCTAGCTTAGATTCCACAAAACAGGCCTATTATGGCCTATAAAATTTATATGATCTCTCAATAGGCCATATATAGCCTATTGACAACAGACTATTGGCAGCCTAGAATTGAGTTCAGGCTGACCGCTCAGATTGCACGAGCAACCCAACATGGCAGAAATCGGGACTCAATGGAATGGAACTTCGCGGAGCCTCGATGCTGAGATCGGCAGGCGGCTGGCGAAGACCCGCCTTGGCCGCAACATCACGCAGAAGGCTCTGGCAGAAGAAGCCGGAATCGGGTTGCGAACGCTCAGGCGCCTGGAATCCGGGCAGTCATCGACGCTGGACTCCTTCTTGCGCACCGTCATCGCCCTTGGCTTGGCCGAGGACCTTCTCAGCGCGCTTCCATCGCAGGAGATCCGACCGATCGAACGCATGGACCTGCAGCGGGCGGAGCGCAAGCGGGCCCGGCCGGCGGCGGCCAAGACGCCTAGCGAGCCTTGGTCGTGGGGCGAGGAGCCCCGTGACTGACGCGAACGTCACTCTATGGGGGCGCCGGATCAGTGCGGTCTCATGGGATCCGGATCGCTCTGTAGGGGTATTCCAGTACGACCCTCAATTCCTATCGGCAGGCATCGAGGTCGCTCCGATCACGATGCCCGTACGCGAGGCTCCCTACTCGTTCCCGGCGCTCAGGAACGAGACATTCAAGGGACTGCCCGGGCTGCTGTGGGACGCCCTGCCGGACGCCTTCGGCAATGCCTTGATCGACGCCTGGCTCGCCGAGACCGGACGTCGCAAGGAAGAATTCAGTCCAGTAGACCGGCTCTGCTACATCGGCCGGCGTGCCGTCGGTGCCCTCGAGTTCCAGCCGGCCACGCGGACTCGTGACAAGCGCATCACCGTGGAGGTGGCGCAGCTGGTCGACCTAGCGAACAGGGTGCTGCGGGAAAGGACGCAACTCTCCGGCGAGCTGGGCCGGAGGGATGACAGCGAGGCGCTCGAGAGCATTCTCGCCGTCGGAACTTCCGCGGGGGGAGCGAGGGCCAAGGCGGTGCTGGCCTGGAACCGCACGACGGGCGAGTTCCGATCCGGTCAGGTTGACGCTGACGAGGGCTTCGAGCACTGGATTCTCAAGTTCGACGGCGTTTCCAACAGTCTCGACCGGGAACTGGCAGATCCACTGGGCTACGGGCGGATCGAATACGCGTACCACCTCATGGCCGTGGAAGCGGGAATCACAATGGCGGAGTGCAGGCTCCACCACGAGGGCCCTCGCAGCCACTTCATGACCCGTCGTTTCGACCGCGACTCGCGCGGCCGGAAGATCCACATGCAGTCGTTGGCCGCACTGCGGCACTTCGATTTCAATCTGCCGGGTGCCTACTCTTACGAGCAGGCGATCGATACCGTTCGCGACCTAGGGCTGGGAACATCGGCGGTTGAGGAGCAATTCCGCCGGGCCGTGTTCAACGTCATCGCGCGCAACCAAGACGACCATGTGAAGAACATCTCCTTCCTGATGGATCGGCAGGGGAATTGGAGGCTTTCACCGGCGTATGACGTCGTGTATGCCTACAACCCCTCAGGAGCATGGACCGGCGACCACCAAATGAGCCTCGCAGGCAAGCGCAACGACTTCGAGCGCGAGGACATTCTGAGTCTTGCCGATTCGTCGGGCCTCAAGAGACTCGTCGGACGCCGCATTCTCGACGAGGTGACTTCTGCGGTGAGCAGTTGGCATCGATTCGCAATCGACGCGGGTGTGGAGCGAAGGGTCCTCCAACGAATCCAACGGACGCACAGAACAGGGCTGGCGTAACCGCGCTGCAATGGAGCTTGGAAGGGCACGGGCGCGCACCCTTTGGCAGGCCAGCCGACAACGGACGCACAGCTTGCGGCTCCTCACCAGATCCTGATTCTGGTTCGTGCTTCCCTCGACGCGATACACGGGATGTGTGCCTCCCCGGCGCGGGCTGACCGCGCTTCTGCGCGGCTCTCGCCGATGCGCAGCCCTCCGAGGCGCAACGTAGCAGCCACTGCGGCAGTGGTGCCAGCATGCCCTCCTGCTTCCAATGGGGATTCGCCAGCAAGCGCCACGAGCCCGTAAACGGGTACTGGTCCCAAGGCGTGCCGCCGCGCTGGCGGGGGTCGCCGGTCGCCCGCAGGTATGCATCCAAGCGCCAGGCGAGCTGTTGCTTGATTTCCGTCAGGCTCGGATCCCCAGCCACATTGCGTAGCTGGTGGGGATCGCTCTCGACATCGAACACTCCCGCCTCGGGTCGGCGGCCGTAGGCCATCGGGTAGTACAGGCGGATCTCGAGGTCAAGGGCGCACGCCGATGCCGCAGGTGCCGCTCGAAGTAGTTCGCCGAAATACAGATGACGACGTGCTCCCATTCCAGCCGCCGCTTCTACCCATACCAGCCTCTTCCTCGGCCACGGATGCGCATTTCCCCCGAAAGAGCGGCCGGGATCAGGCAACCCCCAACGGGAGGCGAGCCGGTCTACTTGGAGGCCTCGGAGTCGCTTTGGGGCACGCCCAGATCTGGCTCGTACATGGTGCCGAGAACTGACTGTGCCTCGGCATGGCCCTGTTCGGCAGCGCGGCGGAACCACTTGGCGGCCTCAACATTGTCGAGGGAAACGCCTTGGCCAGTAAGGTACCTGGTGCCGAGATTGTATTGGCCGTCGGCATACGCCTGTTCGGCGGCGCGGCGGAACCACTTCGTAGCGTCGGAATGGTTCTGTGGCACGCCCTCGCCCTGGGCGTACTTGACGCCGAGAGCGTTCTGCGCACCTGCATGCCCCTGCTTGGCAGACAGCCGGAACCACTTCGCGGCCTCGGCGTGGTCCTGTGGCACTCCCTCGCCCCGGGCGTACCTGACGCCGAGACTGTACTGTGCCTCCGAATAACCCTGTTGGGCAGCGAGCCGAAACCAGTTGGCAGCCTCGGCGTGATCCTGTGGCACGCCCTCGCCATCTCGGTACATTACGCCGAGATTGTATTGGGCCTTAGCATGCCCCTGGTCGGCAGCACGACGGAGCCACGTAGCGGCTTCGGCAGGGCTCTGGGGCGCGCCATCGCCATCTCGGTGCGCGAAACCGAGACTGTCCAGATTGGATTCGGCCAAAGCATGTCCCTGCCGGGCGGCACGACGGAACCACTTCGCGGCTTCGGCAAGGTCCTGGGGAACGCCCCTGCCATGTCGGTACTTCAGACCGAGATTGTATTGGGCCCTGGCAAGACCCCGTTCGGCTGCGAGGCGAATCCATTTCTCAGCTGCGCGATGGTCCTGGGGTATTCCGATGCCCTTCTCATACATCGTGCCGAGATCGCATTGGGCCCTGGCAATCCCCTGTTCGGCGGAAAGGCGGAACCATTTCGCAGCTTCGGCATTGTCCTGAATAACGCCCTTGCCGTTTCGGTACTTGAGACCGAGATTGTATTGGGCCAAGGCATGCCCCTGCTGGGCGGCCAAGCGGAACCACTTCGCAGCTTCGATATGGTCCTGAGGTGCACCTCTGCCGAATTGGTACTTCACGCCCGTGGCAAACTGCCGCTGAGCGTCGGAGATGACATCCTGCGCCAGAACGGAGGAGCAGAGCACGAGGCCCACGAGGGAACACTTACGTGCCCTCGCCACCATACCCTTCAATTGATCCCCCCTAGTACGGCCACGGCCCTATTCTAGGCGACTGAACCATCTGGCGAAGCAGCATCCGGCGGGCAAGCAACGGCGCACAGGGGCAACAGGCGGTCAAGCGCCCCCTACGTGCAGGCCCGTCATGGAGGCTGGTCTCCTGCAGTCGGCGGAATCCGATCTGCCAGCGGATGATCGAGATCGCTAGGTTGGTCATTCAGACGGGGCTATGCGCGGCGGTCCTCGTCGACGAATGAAGTTCCGTACGTGCCGCAGCCGGTTCGACCCTGCACAGCCCTATTCGGAGGGCCATCGTCGTTGGCTTGGCAGAATGCCCGCTTGGCGTGCTTCTATCGCAGGGAACTTGGCCGAAGACATGCATGGATCTCCGGCGGGCCCAGCGAAAGCGGGGTCGTCCCATCACGCAGAAGACGTCTGACAGAACCTAGCCACGGGATGACGAGTTCCTTGCCTGACGACGGGGGAACGCTCAAGTTGGCGCATTAACGCAGCTACTTTGGTAACGGCGCCGGCATGCCTTCCTGCTTCCATAGGGGATTCGCCAGCAAGCGCCACGAGCCCGTAAACGGGTAATGGTCCCAAGGCGTGTCTCCGCGCTGGCGGGGATCACCTGTCGCCCGCAGGTATGCGTCCAAGCGCCAGGCGAGCTGTTGCTTGATTTCCGTCAGGCTCGGATCCCCCGCCAAATTGCGCAGCTGGTGGGGATCGTTCTCGACATCGAACAGTTCCTCCCCGGGCCGGCGCCCGTAGGCCATTAGGTAGTACGGGCGGATCTCGGGATCGAGGGCGTGAGCCATCAGGTACGACTTGGTCACCCCTCGATCAACGTCCCCGAAGAATCCCTGCGGGGGTGCGTTGTAATCGGGGTCGCCAGCCGGCCAGCGGTCGGGCTCGTAGTTGCGGATGTAGGCGTACTTGTGGGTGCGGATCGCGCGCATGGGATAGCCGACCCCGTCGCGACGCGCGATCGTGTGGCGCTCGAACGCAGTCACGACGAAGTCCCGGGACTCGTCCACGAGACCGGATCGGGCGGACTGTGCGATCTCCCATAGGCTCCGTCCCGACATCACGCCCGGCACCTCCACCGCCGCTGCATTCAGGATCGTGGGGGCGATGTCAACGAGGCTCGCGAGGTCATCGACCTCGCGGCCCGCAGGTATCGAGCCAGGCAGTCGCATCGCCAGCGGAACTCGGGTCCCCGAGTCATAGAGGTTGCACTTCGAGCGCGGCAACGGGTTGCCGTGATCGCTGGTCACGATCACGAGAGTGTTATCAAGCTCTCCAGCCTCTTCGAGCGTCTGGAGGGCACGGCCCAAATGACTGTCGAAGTGCTCGATCTCGATTCCGTAGTCGAGGATCTCTCCCCGCACGTCGGGGTGGTCCGGCAAGGCGCCCGGGAGGCGGGCGTCTTCCAGCCGCTTCCCTGCCCTCTTCCATGCGCCGATGTCGTACCTCTGGTGAGGTTCGGAGGTTCCCAGCCAGAAGAAGAAGGGCTTGCTCTCGTCCCGAGCGGCGAAGAACTCGTCGAAGTTGGCCGCGTAGTCGAGCGGGTTCAGGCCCGGACGCCGCTGGGAGGCCGGCAGCTGATGGGTCGTGATCCGCTTGCCGAATACATCGCGGTCCCAGCCTTCCATCCGACCCGGTCCCCATGTCTTTCCCGTGGCTCCGAGCTCGTACCCCGCATCCTCCAGCAGAAGTGTGAACACCGTGAACTTCGACCGCAGGATTCCGAGCAGGATCCCGCCCTCCTCGAGCTCCCAGATGTTGCGACCGGTAAGGATCGCGCTGCGGGAGGGAGCGCAGGACGGTGCGGCCGTGAATGCGTACCTGAACAGCACGCCTTCCCGCGCGATCCGGTCGAACGCAGGCGTCTTGGTGGCGATATCGCCGTAAGCTCCAGCATGCATCGCCGACTGGTCATCGGAAATCGCGAACAGGATATTGGGGCGCTCCGGCTGCGCCGCGGCAATCGCGGCAGCGCCAAGCAACAAGGGCACGAGTCGAGTCATGGGGAACGCCGCCCATTATGCCAGCGCCCGACAGAGTGCCGGACCACCCACCGCGTCGACAAGCAGCTTACGCGAGCAGGCCGTGCTGGACCGTTCCGCTGACATCCGTCAGCCGGAAATCCCGTCCCATGAACTTGTAGGTGAACTTCTCGTGATCGAAGCCCATCTGATGGAGTATGGTCGCCTGCAGGTCATGCACGTGGACAGGATCCTTGGTGATGTTCAGGCAAAGCTCGTCCGTCGCGCCGTGGACGTGACCAGCCTTGATGCCGCCTCCCGCCATCCACATGGAATAGGCGGTCGGCTGGTGGTCACGGCCAGCGTTTGCAGCTTCCTCCGGCTTGCGGATCTCCACCATGGGCGTGCGGCCGAACTCCCCGCCCCAGATCACGAGCGTCTCGTCGAGCAGACCGCGCTGCTTGAGGTCCGTGATCAGCGCTGCCGTGGGCTGGTCGGTCTCCTGCATGCGCTTGGGCAGCTTCTGGTTCAGGTACGTGTGGTCGTCCCAAGAGGCGTCCATCATCAGCACGGTCCGAACGCCGCGCTCCACCAGCCTGCGGGCCAGCAGGCAGTTCGTGGCGTACTGCCTGCGGTGCTCGTTCTCGCTCTCGATCCCGTACATCTCGATCGTTTCTGGTGACTCGTCCGAGAGGTCTACCAGGTCGGGTGCCTCCGTCTGCATGCGGAAGGCCAGTTCGTAGGCGCTGATGCGGGACGCGATCTCCTCGTCACCGGTCTCCGCGTGACGGAATCGGTTCATGTCGTTGACAAAGTCGATGGTCTCGCGCTGGATCTCGCTCGTTACCCCGGGCGGATTCGTCAGGTAGAGGATGGGATCGCCCTGGTTCCGGAACAGCGTCCCCTGGTAGTGGGACGGCATGAACCCGGCGGAGAAATTCGTCGTTCCACCGGAAGTGCCCTTGCCCGAAGTCAGCACGACGAAGCCGGGCAGGTTCTCCGACTCGCTGCCCAGGCCGTACAGCAGCCATGAGCCGAGCGTGGGGCGTCCGGGCACGGTGGAGCCCGTGAACAGCAGGAGCTGTCCGGGATGGTGATTGAAGGCATCGCCGTGCATCGAGCGCACGAGACAGATATCGTCCGCGACCGTCGAGAGGTGCGGTACCAGTTCGGAGAGCTCCATGCCAGAGCGCCCGCGCGGCTCGAATCGGTACTGGCTCGCCATCACCTTAGCCGTGGGCTTGATGAATGCAAGGGTCAGATCCTTCGTGATCGACTCCGGCAGCGACTGCCCGTCCCAGCGCTCCAGTTCCGGCTTCGGATCGAAGAGCTCGTACTGGCTCGGGCCGCCCTCCATGAACATGAAGATCACGTTCTTGGCTTTCGGCGCGAAATGCGGCCCCGGAAGGCCCGAACCTTCGGCGGCCGTGAGTCCGTCCGCTGCCAGCAGCTCCGCCAGTGCGGCCATGCCCACGCCACCGCCGACGCTGCGCAGGAACTCACGACGGCCTTGAATCGCCCGGAAATGCTCCAAAGTCATTGCGAACCGCCTCCATTGTACTGCCGGCACCACGGGCCGGGACCGCGATCAGTCCTCGCGAGACAGCGGTCGCACCCGGATGTTCCGCCACTTCACGACCAAGGGCTGGCTCGTCGAGATTCCCCTCCCGGCGTGCACGGGCCTGGCAATGTCCCTCTCGTTGATCCCGTGGACCTGGAGGCCGATGAAGCCCTGCTTGTGAGTCTCGTACACCTCCTCGTTGACTAGGTCCTCGACGAGGTGACCGTTCACCCAGGTTTGGATCCGGGGCCCGCGCGCGACGATTCGCAGCTTGTTCCATCCCTCGGGGACATAGTGGCGATGGCCCGCGTCGATCTTCTCCTGCGAGGACATCCATCCGATACCTAGGGCCTCCCCGTACAGAACTCCGGTCGTGGGCTGCCCCGGGTAGTAGCGCCGGATCTCCAGCTGCGGCCCGTTCACCCTCCCTGCCCTTCCGGCAGTCCTGCGCGCCGCGTCGCCCGCTGCCGGCATCGGCCTGATCTTGGTTCGGATCTGGATGCCGGAATTGGTGATCGGGTCCAGGTACGTCTCAGCCTCCAGCTCGAAGTCGTCGAACTGCTGCAGCGAGCAGAGGAAGGAGTTCATGCCCGCGCTGCCTTCGACGGTCCGGCCCACGATCGCGCCGTCCTCGGCAGTGAACCGGTGGAAGCCATTCATGTGGACCCACCCGTCTAGCGTCTCGCCGTCGAAGAGCTCAATCCACTCCGAGCCCGCCGCCGCCTGCTGCTCTTCCTCGGGCAGTGCGAAGGCAATGATCGAGTCCCCGGCCTTGGTGCCGTTCTTGCCGCTGCCGCCAGCCGCGATCACGACATACTGCTTCCCGTCGACCATGTACACGCTAGGCGTCGCGTAGCCCCCGGCTGGCAGCTGGTACTCCCAAAGAACGCGGCCCGAGTGCTTCTCGAAGGCACGAAACTTCTCGTCCGCCGTGGCAGCAACAAAGATGACGCCGCCGGCCGTGGCGACGGCGCCTCCGAAGTTCATAGTCCCTGTGTCACGGATCCCCTTGGCCACGAGTTCGGGGTACTCGCCCAACGGGACCCTCCAGCGAATCTCCCCGGTCGAGAGGTCGATCGCGTTCAGGGTGCCCCACGGAGGAGCGATGGCTGGCACGCCGTGAGGGTCTGTGAAGACGGAGTAGCCGTCAATCGAGTACCGGTGCGCTCGGATCCCGCCGCTGCTCGCTGCGGTGTCGGGCGCGCTGTCGATGTAGGCAGAGAGGGCATCCAGTTCGGCCGGCCCGAACTGCGGGTACGCAGGCATGTTGTTGCGGCCGTCGATGATGGCCGCGTCAAATTCGGCGCGCTCCAACGCGAGGTTGACAAGATTTGTGCCGGGCTCGGAGGTGCCGCGCCGGTCGGAACCGTGGCACGCCATGCAGCGGGTCTCGTAGATCTGACGGCCCCGCTGGGTCTTGGTCTGCTGCTCTCTCGCATCGCTTCCATGGGCAGGCCGCAGCTTTCCGATGGTGGGGGCCTCGTTCACGTTCACGTACAGCATGTTCAGCTGCGGGTCGAACGATCCGCCATTCCACTGGGAGCCGCCGAGATGGCCGGGCATGGTGAGGGTCCCTTGGAGGCTGGGGGGCGTGTAGATCGAACCGGACCGGTACTTCCTGAACTCACGCAACGCGTGCTCGCGAGCCTCGGGCGTGATGTTCGTCAAGTCGGCCTCGGTGATGCCGATGCGCCCGAGGGGCGGTGGCTTCAGCGGGAACGGCTGTGTCGGCCAGGCCTCCTCACCCGGAACGTCGGAAGGGGGAACGGGCAGGTCGTGGACCGGGAAAACTGGCTCTCCCGTTTCGCGGTCCAGCACGAACGTCAGGCCCATCTTCGTCAGCTGAACGACCGCGTCGCGCTCGCCGTCGCCATCCCTGAGAGTCACCAGTATCGGAGCGGCCGGCAGGTCGTAGTCCCAGATGTCGTGACGGACTACCTGGTAATGCCACTTGCGCTGCCCGGTCCTGGCGTCCAGGGCCACGACGCTGTTGGCGAACAGGTTCTCCCCTTTCCGGAACGCCCCGTAGAAGTCGTCCGTGACGGCGCCCGTGCCGACGAACACCCAGCCGCGTTCCTCGTCGATCGTCACGCCGCCCCACGCATTGCCTCCACCGAACGTCTCCCCTTCCGGCCACGACCACGTGTCATGCCCGAACTCGCCCGGCCGCGGAATCGTGTGGAAGATCCATTCCAGCTCGCCGGTGACGGCATCGAAGGCCCGGACAGGGCCGGGCGACGATCCGTACGACTCGTTCACCCGGCACCCGAGAATGAGCAAGTTCTCGTAGACGGCGCCAGGCGTCGTCATCTGCAGCGCTACCCCTTCCGGGTCGACCCCAAGGTTCTCGCGGAGGTCGATGTAGCCGCCGCTCCCGAAGGACCGGATGAGTTCGCCCGAGCGGGCGTCGATCGCATACGCCCGGTCCCGGACGAAGTGGAATATCCTCGCGCCCTCGTCCCCCCGCCAGTAGGTGACGCCGCGATTCCGCTGGCGGATCACTGTTCCGTTGTTGTGGACGGAGGGGTCGAATTGCCAGATGCGCTCACCTGTGGCCGCGTGCAACGCGACCGCACTGAGGCTCGGAGTGACGGCGTACAGGACTCCATCGACAACCAGCGGATTCGAGTACATGGTCGAGCGCTGAGTGGCATCTCCGGCTCGAAACACCCAAGCCGGTTGGAGCCGATGCACGTTGGTGGCGTTGATCTGCGCCAGCGGCGAGTACTGGCCCCTCCCCTGATTGCCCAGGTACACTGGCCAGTCCCAGTTCCCGAAGGCCTCCACTGTCGCTCGGAGATCATGCCGGACGCTCGTGCCCTGGGCCCAGGAGGACACGGCAGCGACGGGCGCTGCAAGGGTAAGCAGGAGTCGAACGAACAAGGCCCCGCGCATGCCCGCGGCGCGAGCGGCAACGACGGATCGCCGCCCGCCTACTGCAATCTCGTGGGTCGTCATGGGGCCCCCTTCTGTTCCCGGTTCATGCGTTTCGGCGGCACGCAAACTGCCGGAGCTCCCTACGCCAAGGTCACTTGCCCCTCACCGGGCGAGCACCGCCGCCCGCCTGACCGGCAATCCATGGCTACGCATTGTACGTGCCCGCATCCACTCGGCTGCCCAGCTCTGGACGTGGGAGTACCGCAGAGAGCATTCCAGCCGCCAGGAACGACAGGGCGCAGGCGCTCTCTGCATGCAGTGCAGGCGCAATTGTCCCACCAATCGATGGCGGCGACCTTGTATAGCTCGCCTCGTGTCTCACCTCTGGAAGCACACGCTCATGCCCAGCAGTGGGATCGCTGGCCCGCAAGGCCCGCGGCTACCCGAATCCGGGCATTTCCGGAGGGGGACTTGCGTAGACTCAAATGCGAGATGCCAACCGTAGCCGTGCTGGGAACTCTCGACACCAAGGGGGTGGAAGCCAGTTTCCTCAAGGACAGGATCGAAGCGCAGGGCTGCGACACACTGGTCGTGGATCTGGGCGTCGTGGGCCCACCCGCGTTCGAGCCGGACGTCACCAGGCACGCGGTGGCCGAGGCAGCGGGCGAACGAGTCAGTGCGCTGGCAGCATCGGGAGACCGCGGGCTTGCGGTGACCGCCATGACCCGGGGGGCGGAGACAATCCTCCCCCAACTCTATGCGAAGGGCCAAGTACAAGGCGTGATCGGCCTTGGAGGGAGCGCTGGAACGACGATGTCGACCGCGGCGATGCGAGCGCTCCCCCTGGGGGTCCCCAAGGTCATGGTCTCGACCATTGCTGGCGGCGACGTGACGCCGTTCGTCGGTACCAAGGACATCACGATGATCCCATCCATCGTCGACGTCAGCGGCATGAATCGGATCAGCCGGCAGGTCTTCTCGCAGGCCGCGGCGGCAGTCGCAGCGATGGTGCATGCCGAGGTGCCCGAGTCCGATGACAGGCCGCTCGTGGCCGCATCGATGTTCGGCAACACGACACAGTGCGTCGAGGCGGCCCGCAAGAGCCTGGAGGCGGCTGGATTCGAAGTGCTCGTCTTCCACGCCACCGGTTCCGGAGGCCGGACGATGGAGGACCTGATCGCGGCGGGCTTCGTTGCCGGTTCCCTTGACGTGACGACCACCGAATTGGCGGACGAACTCTGCGGAGGCGTGATGAGCGCCGGCCCGACACGGCTGGGCGCGGCGGCGCGCGCAGGCATTCCCACGGTGGTTGCGCCGGGCTGCCTGGACATGGTCAACTTCTGGGCTCCCGGTTCGGTCCCGACCAAATACCAAGGGCGGCGGTTCTACCAGCACAATCCCAACGTGACCCTGATGCGAACGACTCCGGAGGAGAACTCCGAGCTGGGGCGCCGGCTGGCGGAGCGAGTCAATGCATCCGCCGGCCCCGTTGCCGTCTACCTGCCGCTTCGGGGCATTTCCGTGGTTTCCGCTCCGGGCCAGCCCTTCGCGTGGCCAGAAGCGGAAGAGGCTCTGTTCGGCGCCATCAAGGAGAACCTGCGCCCGGACATTCCCGTGTTCGAATTGGACGTGAACATCAACGATCCAGCGTTCGCTGACGCCGTCGCCGGAGGACTCTTGCGGCTTCTCGGACACGACGGAAGCGACGCGCAAGGCTGAGGGGTGGTAGGCGCTGCCGACACCAAGACCATGAGCAACAACGACCCACCGACCGGAATCCCGCGGGACGTCATCCTCTCGCGACTCAGGGACCAGGAATCGCGAGGAATCCCGATCGTCGGCGCCGGCGCCGGCACGGGCATATCCGCCAAGTGCGCCCAGGCCGGAGGCGCCGACCTGATCGTGATCTACAACTCCGGTCGTTTCCGCATGGCCGGACACGGGTCCCTTTCTGGGCTCATGCCCTACGGGGACGCCAACCAGATTGTCGTAGAGATGGCCCGCGAAGTGCTGCCGGTAGCCCGGGCCGTGCCTGTCCTTGCCGGCGTCTGCGGAACCGATCCGTTCCGGCTGATGCACGCCTTCCTGCGTGAGGTCAAGGCCATCGGGTTCAGCGGCGTCCAGAACTTCCCTACTGTAGGGCTGATTGACGGGCTGTTCCGCCAGAACCTGGAGGAAACCGGCATGAGCTTCTCCAAGGAAGTCGAGATGATCGGCATGGCCCACGAGATGGACCTGCTCACGACGCCCTATGTCTTCAGTCCCGAGGAAGCGATAGCCATGGCCGATGCGGGTGCCGACGTGCTGGTAGCCCACATGGGGCTCACCACCAAGGGCACGATCGGAGCGCGAACAGCCAAGACGCTCGACGAATCAGTCTCCGAGATCCAGGCCATTCACGACGCTGCCAAGCAGGTCCGGGAAGAGATCCTGGTCATCTGCCACGGCGGTCCGGTCAGCGAGCCGGATGACGTGCGCTATGTCATGGAGAGAACCCGGGGGGTCTCGGGATTCTTCGGCGCCAGCAGCGTGGAGCGCCTACCCACCGAACGCGCCATCACTGACCAGGTGCGTGCGTTCAAGGCAATAGAGTCGGGAAGCTAGCCCGGCCGATCGCCGGGAACTGGCCGGGGGCCAATCCTTCACGCGCCGCGATCGGCCGATCGGATGGAGTTCCAGGGTGCCTCGCCCGCCATGTCGACGAGCTCATAGCCTTCCTCACCGATCGAGGGGCCGAGGATGGCCAGGATCCGCGACCTACTATCGCTGACGTTGAACGAGGCGTGAACCACATCCGGGCCGATATAGGCCGAGTCGCCGGCAACGAGCACGCGGCGCTCCCGGTCGACCCACTGCTCGACCTCGCCACCCAGCACGTAGATCACCTCCTCCTGTCTGGGGTGCCTGTGGAAGTCGTGCCCTGTACCGGGCTCGATGTCGACCTCGACCACCACCAGGGACTGCGCACCGGAATCACCGGGGCTGCTGAACCAGGCTAGCGAACCCCAGGGAACGTCTTCCCGCCTAGCCTCGTGAGATCTGGTGAACTTGCCCGTCATGCTGCTCCCCCTGCCGCGTGTCCTCCGTTACGTCCAGTGCAGGAGTCCCGAGGCTGAGGACTGCCGTTTGGATGTGAGCACCGAACACCACGGCTGCCTTCCAACCGACCCCTTCATCGCCGGCAGACCTACCCTGCCCGATAGTCCGCGCCCTCGCTGCTCCGTTCGCACGACGCATCCCATTCGGCGAGCTCGGCCCTCATCGCCGCAGCTAGTTCGGGCTGCGCCTCGACAAGATTGTGCCGCTCGCCCGGATCTGTGGCCAGATCGAACAGCATGTCCTCGCCTGCTCTCTCCCCGTCCAGGTAAGAGAGGAACTTGAACCGGTCCCCGATCAAGGCATGATCGGGCGAACCCAGCCGGCGGTCCCTGCTCGGCTCCCCGCCGTCGGGGCACTGGAACCCGATCCTGGATCCCCGGCGCTGCATGTTCCCGTCGATCAGGGACATCAGGCTGACCCCGTCCATCGGCCGCGAATCCGCGGGCTCGTCCAGTCCGAGCGCTGCCGCCACGGTCGGAAAATAGTCGCTCGTCGAGCAGGGCACCGAGGTGGTCCGGCCCGCTTCGACGCGCTCCGGCCACTCCAGGATTCCCGGGACCCGCAGCCCGCCTTCGAAAAGGCTCCGCTTCCGCCCTCGCAGTCCCCCGGCGGATCCGAACTCGGTGCTCGACCGCGGCGCCCGGCCCTCGGGACCGTTATCGCTGCAGTACCACAGCATGGTGTTGTCGGCGACGCCGATTTCCCTGAGCTCAGCCCGGAGGCGGCCAACTTGCTCGTCGAGCGCCGTGACGCTGCCGTAGTAGTGCTGCTCACCTTCGCTGAAGTCGGCGTACATGGCGCGGTGGCTCGGCCCGGCCACGACTGGCTTGTGCGGCGTGTGAAACCAGATCACGGCGAAGAAGGGCGTCCCGCTCTCCGCAGCAGCCCGGATGAACGGGATGGCGCGATCCATGATGACCCGGGAGTCGTCGCCCTCGAGATTCTCGGTTGCGTACTCGCCCGGCCCGGTCCAGTACTTGGACGGAAAGTTCTGGTTCTCCATCGGATTCCAGGTGGGCATCTGCACCTCCGCGGAGAAGGACTGGTCGAACCCGTGCTCCCAGGGCGGGGCGTAGTGGGCACGCCGGCGCCCGCCGCGGCGCCCGTCTTCCTGGTCGTTGGTCAGCGTCCCGAGGTGCCATTTCCCGAAATGGCCCGTCGTGTAGCCCTGTTCCTTGAGCAGCTCCGCCAAGGTGATCTCCCCGTCCAGCATGTGGCCGGCGTTCGCAGTGGGGATCCCGTATCGGAACGGATGACGTCCGGTCAGCGCGCTGCCCCGCGTGGGCGAGCAGACAGGCGCCCCCGAATAGAACCGGTCGAACCGCAGCCCGGCCCGGCTCATGGCATCGAGGTTCGGTGTCTTCAGGTAGGGGTGCCCGTTGTAGCCGACATCCCCCCAGCCCTGGTCATCGGCCATGCACAGAATCACGTTCGGACGGCCGACTCCCGGCGGCGCGGGGCCGACCGAGTTGCACGCGGCCAAGGGGGCAGCCAGGACGGTCGCCGAGGATTTCAGCACCTCCCGCCGATTCAGTTGCTTCAAGGGTCTAACCTCCACAAGGTCCACCGCAGGCCGTGCCCAGATCAGTTCGGCCTCGCGGAGCCGGCCCGAACGGTGGCTGAGGAACCAAAGCAATAGAGCCGGCTCTCCGTTCGAACGTAGAGCCGCCCATCGCCGATCGCCGGCGTCGCATAGACATCCTCCCCGAGACGGTTCGTCTGCAGTACCCTCCAGTCCGGGCCCGCCTCGAGCACGACGGCTGTGCCCAAGTCGCTGATCACGTAAATCTTGCCGTCACCCGCTACTGGCGAGGCATAGAAGGCCTCCAGAGCCTCTCGCAGACGGCCCTGCTTGAGGACGATGCCGGTGGCCGGGTCCAAGGCGGTAACGAGCCCGCCGTTCCGGACCAGGTAGAGAACGCCGCGATACAGGATCGGGGAGGAGACTTCGGGCAACGACTTCTTGTAGCGCCAGAGCAGATGCGACGCGGTCACATTGCCCCTCCCCCCGAGCTTGATTGCCATGCAGGAGTTCTCCGAGACCCGCCGGGCCCGGTAATGCGCCCAGTCGCGGGCGTCCATGGTTCCGTTCTTGTTCCGGTCGTGCATCTGCCAGCTGTGCGGGTGCCACTCCTGCGGGATCTCCGCCTTCGTCAGTTCCGCGTCGCCGTCGGAGTCGAACCGGGAACGCATTTCGTCGAATGCGGGAAGTTCCAGGCGCGAGTCCGGCTCCCCGCCCACCGCCCAGCCGTTGAAGTAGACGCGCTCGCCGTCCAGCACGGGACTGGACTTGACCTGGTACGTGAGCCCGTCAACCCGCCAGCGCTCGCTCCCGTCGAGGCCGTAGCTGGTCAGGCGGTACGAGCCGGCGACGATGATCTCGACGCTGCCGTCCTCTGGCTGGTGAACGATCGGGGTCGAGAATCCATGCACGAAATCCTGGCGGGGAGTCTTCCAGAGAATCTCCCCGTTGGCGGGATCGACTGCCATGAGGTAGGCGTCCAAGTCCTGGTCGCAGACCATGACAAGCTTCCCGGCGACTAGGATGGGCGAGGCTCCCATGCCGTGATAGTTGGTGAACGGTCCCAGCGGCAGGGTCCAGAGCTCGTTCCCGTCGACGTCGTACGCAACCAGCCCGAAGCCCCCGAAGAACGAGAACACCCTGGCCCCGTCCGTGACGGGCGTGGATGCTGCCGCGTCGTTCAGCCGGTGCAGCCGCTCGTCCCGCCTGGAAGGCGCAGCGCGGCGCCACAGTTCCTCGCCCGTGGAACGGTCAATCGCGATCGTGAGCAGTTTCCCGTCCGCCCGCGCAGTCAGGAAAACACGGTCTCTCGTGAGAACCGGGGACGACTTGCCCGGGGGCAGCCGCGCCTTCCAGAGCACGTTGGAGTACGGCCCGAAGACGACAGGCAGCGATCCGCTCTCGGCCACGCCGCCGCCGTTCGGGCCCCGAAATCGATTCCAGTCGGCCGGTGCTACCACACTGGTGGTGGCTGCAAGAAGACAAATGGTACGGAGGAAATGCATCTGGACGGGAACCGCTATGGCCTGACGCTCCAACCGCTAGGGGCTCACCAGTTGGGTACGCACATGGTAACGGATTCGGGTTCCATCCATTCGGGGACGGCCGGCGGAAGTTCATGGGTCCGGCGTGAAGCAACCGACCACCGGTAAGAACCCGGCTGAGCGAAAGCAGGTCATTTCGGCCAATCGGGTCAGCTCGAGCACAGGCAGCCGTATGCGGCAGTCGACCAAAGCATGGAGTCACGAGTCTCGTGTCGAGTTCCTGCACTCGCAGATCCCGTGAAGCGAATTGCGAGCTACTCGGCGCTGACGCCCAGAAGATGCATTGCCGGGTCAAGGAAGATACATGAAAACGCAGGCAATGCTCATCGCAAGATTCGGATAATTTTAGTGATTTGGCAGTCACATTCCGTCGCAGATATCGGGCAACGAAATGACTCGTATCATTGAGTCAACCATGCGCTACACGAGAGCAAAGTATAACCGAAATAACCCAATAATGATTGAAACAATCAGAGGTCACTTTGATCTTCCCCCTCGTAGCCAAAGAATGAGTGAGAAATTGATCGATAATCTCGTGCGACTCGACTTCTCGGCCGGCTGTTGACAAAGATCTTCTGCTGGAGAAAATCGAAGCTATCATACCTGCTAATTGTATCATAAGTCGTAAAACCTAGATGCTCTTGATATTGGTCAATATGGACGTCGAACACCCTCTCTTCATCATCCATATAAGGGACATTCGAAACCACGAAGCGTAGATCGATGTAGCGATAGCGACTTGAATTGCTAGAATTGTTCTCTTTTCGGATGTCGGTAACGATCTTCTTCAGGCCTTGCGAGTTCTGAGCGTCTGGAACCAGGAAAACAAACACAGTATCAGGAAGCTGTCTAGTACAGATGCCTCCTGCATCGGTATAGCCAGCACTGCAATCTAAGAGCACATGGTCTGGATTCACAACTTGTCGCCACTGTTGTTTCAGGTTCTCGAACAACAAGAATCCATCGTGTTGAGCGTAAAGGTCCTTCCAGTTGATTCGACCGAGGGTAGCCGCGTAGGAAGTCGATCGCCTGCCCGCAGGCATCATCCAGAGCTTGCCGCCGCTGTCTCCGATTCCATTCGCTTCCGACAAGTAGCGCTCGAGATCAGGCGCATGATCCATGGCAAGGTAGTCGACGACGTATTCGACAATACCGCGACTTGTCCTAGGGGAAAGCCCCAGACCGAATGTGTCAAGGCCGGGTGCCTCCAGATCGAAGTCGACGATCAGGACTCTACGGCCTCGTTGAGCTAGATCGACAGCAACATTGATCAATGTGGTCGTTCGGCCTACTCCGCCCTTGAAGGCATAGAAAGTCGTCACCCACACGGCAGCTAACGCACCAATTCAAAATATTTCTTCCGCAACATCAAAGTCTTGGTGTCAAGAGAAGCGAGGCTCGGAAACCTTTGGGACAACTCGCTAGGTTCGATCTCATGCGCCGGATCAAGTTCAGACATGAGTCTTACCTTCCCCATTGCTGCCGGGTCCCTCAAGAGGCGGAGATATCGATCGTTGGCCTTGTTCTGAAGCACGGATCCGCTTTCCCAACGACCCAGTGTTGCCTCGCCTAGTCCGGTTACACGCGCAAACTCTGCCCTCGTCATTCCGTACATCTTCCGCACGTCGACAATCTCTCCTGGCGTTAGGATCCCCAAATGCTTACAGACTGCATTGTGCTGAGCTCGCTCTCCTTCACGATCAATATACTCAAAGCCACAAGAATCACAGTGGCGCACAGGAAGTTCAACAGACAGTTCCGCTGCAGATTCTCCAGAGCCGTACTTGAAGCTGTCAGTCTGCGTATACGTCTCGATTGAGTTGCTGTAGCATACTGGGCACTCTTGCGCAGATTTGGTATCGCTGCCTGCAGGAGTCTTGCTCTTGCCGGAATTCATGACTAACGTCCCCTCGAAGACCATTTGGCGTAGTGGAAGCTACGCCCGAGCACACATCCATTTGCCCGCAACTGGATCTTCACATACAGCTCCGGCAGGCCGGGACCAAGGTCAATTGTCATCACGAGCCCTCTCTCACCCTTCGGCTTCCGAAGCGGGATGACTCTGACCTCTTGGCCATCCTCCAGTCTTGACGCGATGAATTCCCAGGCAGACTCCAGGGTGAAGTACAGATTGCCGTCTCCGCGGGGATCCCGAACCTCAGAGGGATTCCACTTCGACGGCCTTCGCCACGAGAACTCCGCCGACCGTGCTCCCCTGCGGATCTGCCGAACCAATTGGGCCCGGGTGTCATCATTGATCCCAGAATGCGGCTTCAGGCTCTCGCCATCGCCACTCATCCCGCCCTGTCCCTTATCATATGATACGAATTGCTCGGTTGGAAGCCTGGAGTCGATCATAAGATCGCGCCGGCTCGATTGGATGATCGTTCGAGCGACTGGCAGCGTTATCGGGACAGGGCCTCGACGTCGAGTGGGGATCCATTGGCTGGCGGCGGCTAGGCCGACGTGTTGCAGGTCGAGGCGACTGAGTTGAGAGATCTGTTTCGGTTGCCGCCGAGTCCTGACACCCGCCGGCCGGATGTGGGGCTTCGCGAGTATGGGTCGGTGGCTTGCTCGCGTTGCTACACCCAAGACACCGACTTCCAAAGGATCTTCGACCGCATCTGTCTGGGCCGCACGCTAGAGACCCTACGAACTAGGAGCGACCGTCGTCCGGCTCTCCTCGTCTTCCCGTGTCTCCGCAGAATCTCTGAAACTCGGGAGGTGCTTTGAGCGACGCCTCTGACGCAGTAGGCTCCTTGACCGACACTTTTTTCAAAATATGTCGGTCAAACCGGCTTAAGTGACAAACGTGTTGCCCAACGCGCAGAGTCGCTGCGACCGAATGGGTTCAGCCCGCGCCTCGGATCTCCCTAGCGGCGACGTTCGGGCAAGAACCTAGGGCTGAACCTCGCAAAGCGCATGTTCGGTTCATTTGAGTCCTAGGTTGATCCAAGAGGTGCCGGACCGGACCAATCTGGCTCGCCGATGCCCGGTACGTCAGTTTCAGACCAATCGGCGATCAACATCGGCAGGCGCACAGTCAATCGGACGCGGCCGGCGATGCCGAACGTGCTCCGTCATGACCGGCAAGGAGTATCCCGCCCGTCGAACAGGCCCGCTCGCCTGCGCGCTAGGATGGTCTCGTCCGTGACGGATCGGTCCCTTCTTCTGTTTGGTGCCGCCACGACTGCTCTCTGCGTACCCTCGCTTCCGGCGCAGCAGCCAGCGCCTGCGTTCACCGAACGTTACTGTCTCGCATGTCACAACGACGAGACCCGGACTGCAGGCGTCTCTCTCCAGGGCCTCGACGCGGCCGCTGCGGCAGCGCATCCGGAGATCTGGGAGAAGGTGCTGCGCAAGGTTGGGTCGGGGGAGATGCCGCCGCCTGGCCTGCCCGCACCTGAGCCAGCAGCCCGGACCCTTTTCGTCCGGCGGCTGGAGAGCGACCTCGACGCAGCGGCGGCCGCGAACCCGAACCCCGGTAGCGCCCCGGCCCGGAGACTGAACCGCGCCGAGTACTCCAATGCGGTGCGGGACCTGCTCGACCTCGAGGTCGACGCGAGCCCATGGCTGCCTGTGGACGATTCTGGCTACGGCTTCGACAACATCTCCGACGTGCTCTCCCTCACGCCGGCCCTGCTGGACCGCTACATGATCGCGGCGAGGAGAATCAGCCGCATGGCCCTCGGGGTAGCCCCTTCGGGGCCGGTCAGGGATCTCTTCGTCCGCGACCGGGAGTCGGCATTCCGCGCCGCCGGGCACGCCCGCGCCGCTGCGCACGACCTGCCGGTCGGTTCAGGCCGGGGAGCCGCAATCAGGTACTACTTTCCGCAGACTGCCGACTACACGATCGCCGTGGCTCTGACCCGGGGAGACTCCCGGACCGGATACGACCACAGCGAGGCGCGGGTCCGAATCAAGGGCGGGCTCCACACGCTGGCGGTTTCGTTTCCCAAGGGTTCGTCGCGACCCGAACGCGCCCGTCCGGGCGAGTCCGTGAACGTGGATCGGCCGCATCCTCCGCTCGACATCCGGATCGACGGCGGGCGCCTCCGGCTCGTCGACCTGCCGGACTCCCCTATCCCTTTCCGGATCCGTTCGATATCGATCGAGGGCCCGTTCAACGCGGCCGGTCCCGGCGACACGCCCAGCAGGCGGCGGATCTTCTCCTGCCACCCTGCGGAAGGGGCGGACGAGACGGCTTGCGCGGAACGCATCCTCTCCAACCTCGTAGCGCGCGCATACAGGCGCCCGGTCACCGACGAAGACGTAGCCGCGCTGATGGGCGTATACCAGTCCGCCCATGCGCACGGGGGATTCGAGCGGGGCATCGAGCACGCCCTGCGGGCCATCCTGGTCTCTCCCCGCTTCCTGTTCCGCATCGAGAGGGATCCCGAGGGCCTCGCGAAGGGCACGGTCTACCGGGTCGGGGACTTCGATCTGGCTTCGCGGCTCTCGTTCTTCCTCTGGAGCAGCCTGCCGGACGAACACCTGCTCGCTGTGGCAGAAGAGGGGCGCCTCAGCGACCCGGCGGAGATCGAGCGCCAGGTCCGCAGGATGCTCGCGGACCGCCGTGCCAGGGCCCTGGCCGAGAACTTCGCCGGCCAGTGGCTCGAGCTTCGCAAGGTCTCGACGGTCAAGCCGGACGAGAAGCTGTTTCCCGAGTTCGATGCCGAGCTGCGTTTCGCGATGCAAGAAGAGACAGAGCTCTTCTTCGAGGAAATCCTGCGGTCCAACCGCAGCGTGCTGGAACTGATCGACTCCGACCGCACCTACCTGAACGAGCAGCTCGCCAACCATTACGGCATCGACGGGATTCACGGATCGCAATTCCGCCAGGTGCGCTTGGACGATACCCGGCGGGGAGGGCTCCTCGGGCACGGGAGCATCCTCTCCGTGACTTCCTACCCCAACCGCACCTCGGTCGTGATCCGCGGCAAGTGGGTTCTCGAGAACCTATTCGGCATGCCGCCCCCTCCCCCGCCGCCGGGCATACCCGAGCTCGAGGAGGCCGCCCCGGAAGGAGAGAAGCTCCCGCTGCGCGAGCTGATGGCACTGCACAGCCGCAATCCGACCTGCGCGAGCTGCCACGTCCGCATGGACCCGATCGGGTTCGCTCTGGAGAACTTCGACGCGATCGGCCGCTGGCGAGACGCCGACGGGCCGACCGAGATCGACGCATCGGGGGAATTGCCCGGCGGGGTGACCTTCGACGGTCCGGCGAGCTTGAAGCGCGTCCTGGCCACCCATTACCGGGAGGCCTTCGCCAGTACCGTTGTCGAAAAGCTGCTCACATACGCCCTTGGAAGGGGCCTGCAGTATTACGATAAGGCTACGGTGCGCTCCATTGTCCGCGACGCGGAAGGCTCGGGCTTCAGGCTGGCAGACCTGATCGCGGGCGTGGCAAAGAGCATGCCCTTCCAGATGAGGAGGATTCCGGAATCGTGATCCTGACGAATAAAACCATCTCGCGTCGCACTGTCTTGCGCGGAATGGGGCTTTCCGTTTCGCTTCCGCTCCTGGACGCAATGGTTCCGGCCAGGGCGGCGTCCCGCCTGCCATCCGGCCCGTCCCCCGTGCGGATGGGATTCGTGTACGTGCCGAACGGCATCATTGACCTGCAGAGCGAATGGACCCCCGAGGGAGATGGCAAGGGCTTCCAGTTCAGCGAGATCACGAAGGGGCTGGACCCGTTCCGCGAGCACCTCACCTTCCTCAGCGGCCTGGCTCAGGTGAACGGCCGGGCCGGGCCGGACGGCGCCGGCGACCACGCCCGTGCGGGGGCGACCTTCCTGACGGGAGTCCGTCCCGTCAAGACCGAGGGAGTCGGCGTCCGGGCCGCCGTGTCCGCAGACCAGATCGCGGCCCGCAAGCTGGGCGAGCTCACGCAGTTCGGGTCGCTGGAGACCGGCGTGGAAGAGGCAAGCGTCGCCGGCGGCTGCGATTCCGGCTACAGCTGCGCGTACACCAACACCATTTCCTGGCGTAGCCCGACTACGCCGAACCCGGTCGAGGACAATCCTCGGCGGTTGTTCGAGCGCCTCTTCGGGGACGGAGACAGCACCAACCAGGCGGAACGCATGGCGAGGCTAGCGGAGCAGCGGACGATCCTCGACTTCGTGCAGCAGGACCTGCGCCGGCTGAAGGCAGAGGTCGGAGTTCAGGACCGGAGGAAGCTGGACGAGTACGTCGATTCCATCCGATCGCTGGAGCAGCGGATCGCGCGGGCGGAGGCTGACAGCGAGCGTGAATTGCCCGACATGCAGCGGCCGGGCGGTATCCCGGGCGGCTTCGCGGAGCACGCCAAGCTGATGATCGACCTCCAAGTGCTGGCATTCCAGGCCGACCTGACCCGCGTCACCACCTTCATGATGGGCCGGGAGGGCACTTGGCGCAGCTATCCCGAGATCGGCGTGCCGGACGCCCACCACGCGATGACGCATCATTCGAACGACCCGGAGAAGATCGCCAAGACGGTCCTGATCAACAAGCATCACGTGTCGATGTTCGCGTACATGCTAGAGCGGATGCGGTCGACGCCGGACGGGGACGGCACCCTGCTCGATCACTCGATGCTTGTGTACGGAAGCTCGATCGCGGACGGGAACAAGCACACCCACCACGACCTGCCCATCGTGCTGGCGGGCGGTGGCGGCGGTCGCATCCACGGCGGGCGGCACCTGCGCTACCCGCGCGAGACGCCGATGAACAACCTGCTCTTGAGCATGCTGGACCTGGCCGGGGTCCCGACCGAGCGGCTGGGCGACAGCACCGGGAGGCTCGAGGGCCTGACCCACGGGTAGGAATTGGGCGTGCTGCCATCCGGCCATGCCCCGCCGCGCGCGTTCCGCGCAGCCCGTCTGCTCGCGACTGTTGGCTGCGCCGCTGCGCTCGCAGCGGGCAGCAGCGACCTGCGACTGCTGGAGGCGGTGCAGAACCGGGACCGTGCGGCGGTTCGGGAACTGCTCGAGCAAGGCGTCGCGCTCGATGCCGCTCAGCCCGACGGCACAACCGCCCTGGCCTGGGCGGTTCACCTTCAGGACCGCGAGACGGCGGATCGGCTTCTGACCGAAGGCGCGGATGCCAACACCACGGACGACTTTGGCAACAGTCCGCTGACCCTGGCATGCGCGAACGGGGATTCGCACTTGGTAAACCGGCTCCTAGCGGCCGGGGCGGATCCGAAGGCGCGGCTTTGGAACGGCGAGACAGCATTGATGCTGGCAGCCGGAAGCGGCCTTGCCGAAGAGGTGCGGATCCTGGCCGAGGCTGGCGCGCCACTCGAGAGCAGGGAGTCGCGGGATGGGCAGACGGCCCTGATGTGGGCGGCGGCGGAGGGCCACCCAAAGGTGGTCCGCGCGTTGATCGAGGCTGGCGCTGAAGTCAACTCCTCTTCCAAGGGGGGCTTCACGCCGCTGGCATTCGCGGCGGTTCGTGATGACGTCGAATCCATCCGGCTGCTGCTGGCTGCCGGTGCCGACCCGGACGCCGGAGAGGCCGACGCGAGCGTGCCGCTGAACATCGCCGCAGCCCATGGCAATGCCGTGGCTCTGGGCGCGCTGCTGGACGCCGGGGCGGACCCCTCGGCAATCGATAAGCAGGGGCGGACGCCCTTGTACAACGCCGCCAGGCAAGGGGACACCGTGTCGGTCTCGAAGCTCCTCGCGGCCGGCGCCGACCCGAACCTGCCGACTGCTCGACTACAGGACTCCCAATCGAACCGGAGCCTGCGAGGCCAGGCCGGGGAAGACACACCCTTGCTGGCGGCCGCTGCGGGCGGGCACATCAAGGTCATGCGACAGCTGGCCGATGCAGGGGCCGACCCGAAGGCTCGGTCCCAAGACGGAGCCACCCTGCTGATCCGGGCAGCCGGAAGCGGCAAGCTGCCGGTCGTTCGTTACGCGTACTCGCTGGACAGTGACGTCGGAGCAGCCACAGAGATCGGCCGGACGGCGATGCACGCCTCCGTCATTTTCACGTCCTTCGTGTCGACTCCCGACGAGATCTGCGAGGTGATCCGGTTCCTCGCCGAGAAAGGGGCCGACCCGGATCCGATCGACGAGGGCGGGCGGACACCGATTTCGATCGCGGACATCTGGCCAATCGAGGAGGCCTCGAGGCTTCTGTACGAACTGACTGTGGCGATGGGGCGAGAGCCGAAAATCCTTCCGACAGACCTGCAATAGGCCCGCGCACCCGGCCCGGAGCGGGCATCCGGGGGCATTGCCCAGAGCCGCCGGAACGGGCATCCGAGGGTGCACGACATCATTTTGATTTCGGCCTGATTTGGGTCGGCTCAGACTTGTAACTACCGATTCCCTTGTGCTTGACGATTGCCGGAACCTTGATAAGGGGTATTATCAAGGTATGCCCGCTCCCCGCTCCCCCTCCGATTCCATCCCTGCCCTCGAACAACGTCGCGCCAGCATCCTCGCCAGCATCAACTCCATCGGCGCTCTGCGCCCCGGCTCGGTGACTGAGGTCTATACCAAGTGCGGCACCCCCGCCTGCCACTGCCACCGCGACGGAGATCCCGGGCATGGCCCCTACTTCCGCCTGACCTTCAACTCGGACGGCAAGCAGATCACTCGCTCCTTGCCCGCTCGGCAGGCTAACGCCGTGCGCGAAGAAGTCGCCGAATGCCAGCGCCTGCGCCGCCTGACCGCGGAACTGATCGAGGTCAGCGAGCGGATCTCCGAAGCCCGCCTCCGCAGCGACGGCACCAACCCTGCCCCGGATGCCGCAAAAAAAAGCCTGCAAGCAGGAGTTCCTCCCCGCCATCGATGCCGAAATCAACCGCTTCGTAGCTCCCGGGGCCGCCGACTCCGTCGACTTCGAGGCCCTCGAGACACTCCTGCGCCAGCGCGCGCTGGAACTGGCCGCCCACGCCGTCGAACGGCGCTTCAACGACGACTGCGGCGATCATCACGGACCGATCCGGACCTGCCCCTGCGGCCACCAGGCCCGCTATGCCGGCCGTCGCTGCAAGACCTTCACCACCGTCCTCGGCCCGCTGACCCTGCAGCGGGCCTACTACCACTGCCCCGTCTGCCACCACGGCTTCTTCCCCCGCGACCGCGCTCTCGGCATGGCCCGCACCGACCTCTCGCCCGGCGTCACCCGCATGGCCGGAGCCGCCGCCGCCCTCGTCAGCTTCGCCCAGGCCAGCTCCCTGCTCCACGATCTTGCCGGCCTGCCCGTTGGCACCAAGCACGTCGAGCGCTCTGCCGAGGCCCTCGGCCGCGACATCGCCGCCGCCGAACGCCAGTCCCCTCTCGCGCCAGCCCAGCCTCCGGCCCCGACTGTCTATCTCGGTGTCGACGGCACTGGCGTCCCCGTCCGCCCCAGCGAAACCGCCTCCCGCCCTGGCAAGCAGCCCGACGGCTCCGCCCGCACCCGCGAGGTCAAGCTGGCCGTCGTCTGGACCGCCGAGTCGCGCGACTCCAACGGCCATCCCATGCGCGATCCCGGCTCGGCCAGCTACAACGCCGCCGTCGAGAGCGCCGCCAGCCGCGACACCGATCCGGATCCCTCCGCCTTCGCCCAGCGCATGCGCCGCGAGGCCCAGCGTCGCGGCTTCCTGCTGGCTCCCCGCCGCGTCATCCTAGGCGACGGCGCCAACTGGATCTGGCGCATTGCCGACGAGGAATACCCCGGCGCGATCCAGATCGTTGATCTCTGGCACGCCGAGGAGCACCTCTGGACCGTCTCCAAGGCCCTCTTCGGCAGCGACGAGGCCAGCCACCTGCCGTGGGCGCAAGCTCGCTGCGACGACCTCGAGCAGGGGCGCATCGACGACC
This sequence comes from Bryobacterales bacterium, assembly GCA_965263255.1. GTDB lineage: Bacteria > Acidobacteriota > Terriglobia > Bryobacterales > UBA6623 > VXMF01. Next base: position 591,943 of record CBDHHA010000008.1, on the reverse strand, counting down.
TGCTCGCCACGCTGCGGGCCCACAGCCCCACTTGCGAGGAAGCCGGCAACTGCGCCGACTACATCGAGAACAACCGCAGCCGCATGCGCTATCCGGAATTCCGCGCGCAAGGCCTGTGCGTGGGTTCCGGCGTGATCGAGTCCGGCTGCCGCACCGTGGTCGGCCGCCTCAAGCGCTCCGGAATGTTCTGGACCGTCGACGGCGCCAATGCCATCCTTGCCCTGCGCTGCTGCGTGCTCAGCGGCAACTACGAGGACTTCTGGGCTGAGCGAAACGAAAGCCCCTCTCTCCAACCCCAAATCCAAACATAGTGTCGTGCACCCGGCATCCGAATGCGGGTTGCCAGCCGCATCACAGTAGGCTAGTCTCAAAGCAGCTCATGTTCTGCGAGGCATGCGGCGGGGAGATCGAGGAAGACGATCTCTACTGCCGGAGATGCGGATTCGCCATCCGAGGCGGAGCACGCTTCGGAACGGGCAGGCCCTGCGCCCGATCCAGCGAGGGACGCATGCTCGTGGGGGTATGCGCGGGCTGCGCCCAATATCTCCGCAAGGACGTGACGCTGGTGCGGATCGTGTGGTCGCTCGCGGCCTTGATCCCGCCCCTGTTCCCGGGAATCGTGGCCTATGTCGTGTGCTGGCTGCTGATGCCCGTGGCGAGCGAGTCCGGCGTGGAGGGCGGCGAGTCCGCCGGGGTGGGCACTGCGGCCGCGTCAAAGTAAGCTGGCCAAGTGATCGAGACGGTCGCCTATGCCCGGGCGGGAGTCCTGGGCAACCCATCGGACGGCTACTTCGGCAAGACCATAGCGCTCTCGCTGAAGAACTTCCGCTCCCGCACACTGCTCTATCCCAGCGCCAGGCTCGAGATCAAGCCGTCAGCCGCGGACGTCCCGGTCTGGGAGAACCTGGCCGAGCTCAGGGCCCACACCCGCTGGCGCGGGTACTACGGCGGGATCCGGATCATCCGGGCACTGCTGGTGCGGTTCAGCGATTACTGCCTGGATGAGGGAATCCAGCTGCACAATCGCAACTTCACGATCGAGTACGACACGAATATCCCGCTTCGCCTCGGCATGGGGGGCTCGTCCGCCATCATCACCTCCGCGCTGCGGGCGCTGATGCAGTTCTACGAAGTGGAGATTCCCCAGCCCATACAGGCGAACCTCGCGCTGGAGACCGAGACCAAGGAGCTGGGGGTCTCGGCGGGCCTGCAGGACCGCGTGGTGCAAGTCTACGAGGGCCTGGTCTACATGGACTTCGACCGGGATCTGATGGAATCCCGGGGATACGGTGCCTACGAGCGCCTGGATCCCTCGCTGCTGCCGAACCTGTACGTGGCCTACCGGACGAACCTCAGCGAGGGGACGGAAGTCTTCCACACCAACCTCAGGCACCGCTTCGAGGAGGGCGAGGCTGCCGTGCTGGATGCGATGCACCAATGGGCGGGCATTGCCGCAGAGGGGCGGGAGGCGCTGCTCGCAGGGGACACGGACCGGTTCGGGGAGCTCGTGGACGCCAACTTCGACCTGCGGGCCCGCGTCTACCGGGTCAGCAAGGAGAACCTGCAGATGGTCCACGCAGCGAGGAAGGCGGGCGCGACCGGCAAGTTCGCAGGGTCCGGCGGGGCCATCATCGGAACCTTCCGGGACGAGAATCACTACCGAGCGCTGCGCGAGGAGCTCGCGAAGCTGGATGTCCGCGTGATCCGCCCTGCCGTCAGTCAGCCGCCAGCGCCCGGGAGCAACGGGGACTAGCCTCCGGGCCCCGGAAGCGCGCCGCGCGTGAGGGTCCGGATCCGGCAGAGATAGTCGTCCGAGCAGAGGTAGAGCGTCGAACCGTCATCGCCCCAGCACAGGTTCGCGATGCGCTGCCCCGTGACGATCCGTCCCTTCAGGCTCCCGTCGGCTCCGGCCACCCACACGCCGCCCGGCCCGGTCGTGAAGATGTTTCCCTCGCCATCGACCTTTATGCCATCCGGCAGGCCGGGCGCCTCGGAGACCCTGTCCGAAAAGTCGATCAGCACGGTGCCCTGACCGAGCGTTCCGTCCTCCAGGACCGGATAGCGCATGACGATCGGACGCTCTGGGTTCGACTGGGTGACATAGAGGAACCGCTCGTCGGGGGTGAAGGCAACCCCGTTCGGGTTCTCCAGCTCGTCGCTGACAAGAACCGCTTCGCGCCCCCCGGCCCGGACCAGGTAGACGCCGCAGAACGGCAGTTCCCGCCCGGGATCCTCGTAGCGCCGGTGCAGCCCGTAGGCCGGGTCGGTGAAGTACAGGTCGCCGCCCGAGCTGAGGACCAGATCGTTCGGGGAATTCAGGCGCCGGCCATCGTAGGAGTCGACGATGGTGATCTTGCCGCCGGCGGGCTCGAGCCGCGAGACGCGCCGGTCCCCGTGCTCGCAGGCCCAGAGCCGGCCCTCGGCGTCCAGGGTCAGCCCGTTCGAGCCGGGCTCCTTGCCGTAGTAGGCGATCCCGGTGTATCCGGACGGCTGCATCCAGGTGGTAGCGCCCTCCTGCTCGGACCACTTCAGGATCGCGTTCCGCGGAATGTCCGAAAACAGCAGGTAGCCGCCTCGGGCCACCCAGACGGGGCCCTCCGGCCAGGCGAGCCCCACTTCGAGCAGCTCGACCACTGCGTCGGGCGCGATGAGCGAGTCGACTGATGGATCGAGCCGGTCGATCCGGCCCACCGCTTCGAATTCCGCCATGATCGGCCATTCTAGCCCGGAGCGGCCGGGTTCCCTCTTTCCAATGGAAGGTGAGCCTGAAGCGAGGGCTGTTTCCAACGCGAAACGAGCCTGAACGGAACTCTGCAGGGGGGTGTGGAAATCCTTGGAGGGTGCTCTCGAACCCGGACTTTCGGACCCATCGCACGTTGGACGACATGCGCCGGTTCCTGGAAGCGAGGCCGGCGGTCCGACGCTTGCTTTCGGCCCGAATCGGGGGATATAATGAGGGTGGTCGCAGTTTCGGCGGAATCCGAAGGTGGGCTCAGGCCCACTTTTTTTTGTGGCCGCTTGGCGATGGAGTTCGAAAGGGAGACGTTGGTGCAGCGGGTCCGGGCAATTGCGGATCGAATCGCCGCTTCCGAAGGCCTCGAGCTGGTCGAGGCCGAGTGGAAGGGCGGGTCGCGCCGCGGGACTCTGCGCGTCTTCATCGACAAGCCTGACGGGATCACCCACGGGGACTGCGAGCGCGTTTCGCACCAGCTCTCGGCCGCGCTCGACGTGGAGGACCCGATCCCCGCTACCTACAACCTCGAAGTCTCGTCCCCGGGCCTCGACAGGAAGCTGTCGAAGCGCTCCGACTACGCGCGATTCTCGGGCCACAAGGCGAAGCTTCGGGTCCGCGAGCCCATCCACGGGACGCGGCAGATGACAGGCCAGATCACGGGCAGCTCGGACGATGCCGTCTCGTTGCGGACGGCGAGCGGCGAGACGGTCGAGATCGCGTACCAGGACATCGAGCAGGCGCGGCTGGTGGTGGAGTTCTAGCGGGCCTGAAGGGCCGGAGGTAACAGCAGCGATGGCGCGGGGAATCTTCTCGGAGATCGAGCAGTTGAGCCAGTTCAAGGGCATCAACGCGGAAATAGTCCTGGAAGCGGTGAAGGATGCCATGGTGGCGGCTGCCCGCAGGCACTACAAGACGGAAGAGGACCTGATCGCCGAGATCAATTCCAGCAGCGGCGGGATCGACGTGTACGCCGTCAAGGTGGTCACGGACCTGGTGGCCGACCCGGCCAGGGAAGTGAGCCTCGCGCAGGCGCGACGGCACGATCCGAAGGCCAGGATCGGGGAGGAGATCCGCTTCAAGAAGTCCACCGCCGGCATGGGCCACATCGCGGCCCAGATGGCGAAGCAGGTGATCTTCCAGAAGATCCGGGAAGCCGAGCGCGAGACGATTTGCGCCGAGTTCGAGGGGCGCGTGAACTCGATGGAGTACTGCACCATCAAGCGCATCGAGGGGCAGGACGTCATCGTGGAGCTGGGCCGGACCGAAGCGCGGATGCCCCGGCGGGAGCAGTCCCGCCTGGAGAGCTTCATGCCGGGCGACCGGGTCCGGGTGGTCATCAAGTCGGTCGAGAAGGCCGGCCGCGGCCCGGCGGTCGTCGCCTCGCGAGCGAGCGAGGAGCTCGTCAAGCGCCTGTTCGAGCAGGAGGTTCCGGAGATCTACGACAAGACCGTGGAGATCAAGGCTTGCGCGAGGGAGGCCGGGGAGCGGACGAAGATCGCGGTCCAGTCCAAGGACCGGCAGGTCGACGCGGTCGGGGCCTGCGTCGGCATGAAGGGCATGCGGGTCCAGACCATCATCCGCGAGCTCCGCGGCGAGAAGATCGACATCATCGAATACATCGAGGATCCGATCGAGATGGTCCGCTGGGCGATCAGCCCGGCGAAGGTGTCGCGGGTGAATGTGGTCGATCCGGACGAGCGCCACATGGAGGTGGTCGTCGACGAGAGCCAGCTGTCGCTGGCGATCGGCAAGAAGGGGCAGAACGTCCGGCTCGCAGCCAAGCTGCTGGGCTGGCGCATCGACATCAAGAGCGAGGACGAGAAGCGCAAGGAGATCGAGGAAGCCTACGCCGCGATTAGCGGAGGGGGCACGCCGATCGGCATGCTGCTGAACTACGGGCTCAGCGGCGGCCTGGTCAGCAGGCTCAGCGAGTCCGGGGCGGTAACGGTGGAATCGCTGGCGGACCGCACTCCGGAACAGATCATGGAGATCCCCGGAGTCGGCCCCGAACTGGTCGAGCACATCCGTCAGGCCGTCAGCCAGTGCTACTCGCACCTGGCGAGGACAGTGGGGGCTGTGCCGTCGGAGGAGGAACAGGCTACCGTCGCCGAGACCGCCGAAGGCGATCAGGCGGACGAGGCGGAGACGGAGACGGCGGCGCCGGCGGTCCTGCCGGGCGTTCCCGAGTCCGGCGCCCAGGAAGGCGAGGAGGAGGAGGACGACGACCTCGACTTCGACGTGGAGGAGCTGGAGGGCTTTGGTAAGATAAACCGGTATCGAGGACCCAGCGCGGATGCCGATCTCCCGCTAGAGGGGCAGGACGGGAGCCAGTCCGCAGCCGACGGCGCGCCGGAACCCGTGGCGGTCGGTTCGGCACAGAAGCCAGAGGTCGCGGACGCGGCAGACGAGCCGAGTCTTGAGGAGAAGAACGATTCGCATCAATGAGTTAGCACGGGAACTTGAAGTCAAGTCCAAGGAAATCCTGGATATCCTCCAGGAAACTGGCGACGACGAGAGGCGGTCCCATTCCAGTTCGCTGCAGCCGGCCGAGGCGGAAACCGTCCGCGACCGGATCCGCGAGCGGAAGAAGAACGATCCCAAGCCGGCCGTGCCCGAACTCGAGCTTCCCGTTCCGAAGCGGTCCCGCGCTGCCGTGTCGAGAAAGCCGGCCGGCGGCGGGCGCGGGACAGCGGCATCGGCGCGGCCGTCGATCCCCGTGATGCCGGCGGGGAGCCAATTCCGCCCTCCCGTCAAGGCCTTCCGCCCGCCCATCCTCGCCAAGGCGCCGGAGGCGAGTGCAACGGCAGAGCCTGCGCCGGCCCCGGAAAAGGAGGCGGCGCCCGCCGCCCCGGAGGCCGCTGCAAGTCCGCCTGCAGTGCCGTCGCAGGCGAAACCGAAGCCGGACGCCGCGACGCGCGCCACGGACCTGCAGGATCCCGGCCTGGACAAGCCCGAGCCGCCCCCGGTGGCGGAGATGGGGCCCGAGGTGGCGCGCCCGGACGTCAACCTAGTGCCGGGGCGACCGAATGTCGCCAAGGTTCCTCTCGACAGCCCGGCGCCCCCGATACCCACGCCGCAGGTGCGGCGGACCGAACCGGCGGCTGCCGCGGAAGCGGCCAAGCCGGAGGGCGACCGGGAGGCGCAACCGGGAGCCGCGCCAACGGGGCCTGCTGCCGCAGCGCCCGAGTCCGGGACCGCGCAGCACGCAGCGGCGCCTGCGCGTCCGGGCCCACCCGTGATGCCGCCGGTAAGGCCTGTGCGGCCAGCCAGGCCGGTCACCGTCCCAGGAGCGCCTCAGCCCAGGCGCCCTCTCACCAAGAGCATCCGTCCCCCCGTGCCCGTACGGCCGCTCGGCCCAGGGGGGCCCAGGATCCGCCCCGGCGCGCCCGGAAAGCGCGCCGCGACGCCGTCGGGAGCGCGGGCCAATGTGCTCGTGCCCGGCCGGCCGCTGGTGCAACGGCAGGTCAAGGCCTCCCCGATGCCCGGAATACCCGCTCCCACGCCAGGGCAGCCGAGCGGATACATGCAGCGGCCGGGGCACGGGCCCGGCATGCGCCCGCCGATGCCGGGGCGGCCACCGGGCGGGCCGCCCGGCCGGCCACCCGGTGCGGGCAGGGGCGGACCTGGTCAGCGACGCCCGAGACCGCCCCAGCAGCGCCGACGGGATCTCGAAGCCCTGGCGGAGAGCAAGATCCAGCAGCGCAAGCGGAAGGCAGAAGTACCGAAGGCCGCGAACACCGAGATCTTCGCCTCCGACGGCACCTCCGTCAAGGAACTGGCGGAGAAGCTGGGCATCAAGGCGAGCCAGATCATCAAGTACTTGGTGGAGAAGGGCCAGTTCGCAACGATCAACCAGCCGCTCGAGCTGGACGGCATCAAGGAGATCTCCACCTATTTCGGAGCGACGGCGACCGAGCTGACGCTCGAGGAGGAAGCGGTCCTCGACATCGATCAGGAAGAGACTCTCGAGGACATCGAGACCCGCCCGCCGGTCGTCACGGTGATGGGCCATGTCGATCACGGAAAGACCTCCTTGCTGGATGCGATCCGCGCCACGAACGTGGCGGCGAGGGAGGCCGGAGGCATCACGCAGGCAATCGGCGCCTACCACGTCGTCCAGGGCGGCAAGCGGATCGTCTTCATCGATACGCCGGGCCACGAGGCCTTCACCAAGATGCGCTCCCACGGCGCCGCCGTGACGGACATCGTCGTGCTCGTGGTCGCAGCTGACGACGGGGTCATGCCGCAGACGATAGAGGCAATCGACCACGCCAAGGCCGCGAACGTGCCGATCATCGTCGCCGTGAACAAGATCGACGTTCCGAAGGCCCAGCCGGACAAGGTCCGCCAGCAGCTGTCAGATCGCGGGCTCGTGCCCGAGGACTGGGGCGGCGACACGATCTTCTGCCAGGTCTCGGCCAAGACCAGCGAGGGCATCGAGAACCTCCTCGAGATGATCAACCTCGTATCGGATGTGCGGGAGCTCAAGGCCAACCCCGCCCGCGCCGCTATCGGCGTCGTGCTGGAAGCCAAGCTCGACCGGGGCATGGGCCCCGTCGCGACCGTGCTAACGCAGAACGGCACGCTGCGCGTCGGTGACACCTTCGTGGTCGGTTCGGTGCTCGGCAAGGTCCGGGCCCTGATGGATGACCGCGGCAAGAAGATCAAGGAGGCAGGGCCGTCCTCGGCCGTGGTGGTGCTCGGGCTGGGAGACCTAGCCGAGCCCGGCGACCAGCTGTCCGTGATTGCCGACACCGATAGGGCGAAGAAGATCGTGGGCTACCGCGAGGAGAAGGCCCGCGAGCAGGCCATGGCACAGACTGCGCGGCTCTCGCTGGAGCAGTTCCAGGAGCAGCTGGCAGCCGGCCGGGCGAAGGAGCTGTCGATCATCCTGAAAGCCGACTTCCAGGGGTCGGCCACCGTCCTGCGGGACACGCTCGCTAAGCTCACCAGCGACAAGGTCAAGGTCCGGGTCATCCATTCCGGGGTCGGAGCGATCAAGGAGTCGGACATCCTGCTCGCCATCACTTCCTCGGCGATCGTGGTCGGCTTCAACGTCCGGCCGGAACGGTCCGCCTCGACGCTGGCGGAGCGGGAGGGCATCGACATCCGCCTGCACACGGTGATCTACGAACTAGTCGACGAGCTCAAGCTCGCGCTGGCCGGCCTGCTCGAGCCGATCCGCAAGGAAGAGTTCCTGGGCCGCGCGCGCGTGCTCGAAGTCTTCAACATCACGAATGTCGGCACGGTCGCGGGCTGCCTGCTGGAGGAAGGGATGGCGGTCAGCAACGCGTCGGCGCGGCTGCTGCGGGACAACGTCGTCGTTCACACAGGAAAGCTGGATTCGCTGAGACGGTTCAAGGACAATGTCAAGGAAGTGCGGGCCGGGCAGGAATGCGGCATGCACTTCGAGCGGTACAACGACGTCAAGAAGAGCGACGAGATCGAACTCTTCAAGACGGTCGAGATCGCCCAGGACATCAACGAACTGATTCCTGTCTGAGCCCCGGCGGCCTCCGGCAGGATCGGGCAGGCCCAGCGGCCGAGAGCTGGGCGTTTCGGGCCAAGTCCGCGTGGCAGCCATGGAATTCGTTGTCGGCGCCCTGACCCTTCGCATACGCCTGGAGCACTCCTATTCCCTCAAGGACAAGCGACAGGTTCTCCGCTCGCTGAAGGACCGGCTGAAGCGGCGGCACAACGTGGCCGTCGCGGAGGTGGCCCATGCCGACAGCTGGCGGGACTCTGTGGTCGTGGCAGCGGCTGTCGCGAGCACGCCCGGAGGCATCCAGGGCACTCTGGACGCGGTCCGGGATGACGCCGTGCGGGCATTGGGCAGGGACCTTGTGGACACGGAGACGGACATCCTGGATCTGTGAGCCGGTACCCGCCTCCCCGCCCCGTCAAAGCGGAAACATCGGAAGAGCACCGGAAATCGTTCGGATACACTGGGGACGCCTTCCGGCCCTGCGACCGGATCCTCATCGATGCCTGCTCCCCGCCTGCCCTGCGCGATTCGCTCGACGTGCCCGCCCCGCGCAGCGCTTGCCGCGATCGTCGCGGCATGCGCAGCCGGCTGTGGCACCGCTCCTGAACCCACGCCGGCGGAATCCTTCGACGTGGTGGTATACGGGGGCACGTCCGCCGGCGTCTCGGCGGCCGTCCAAGCCAGCCGCATGGGGCAGTCGGTCGTCCTGGTGGCTCCGGAACAGCACCTCGGCGGGCTCTCTTCGAGCGGCCTCGGGTGGACCGACACCGGAAACAAGGCCGTGATCGGGGGCCTCGCCCGCGAGTTCTACCACCGCGTCTGGCAGCACTACCAGTCCCCCGAGGCATGGAAGTGGCAGACACGGGAGGAATACGGAAATCGCGGACAAGGCACACCCGCAGTCGACGGCGAGCAGCGAACCATGTGGATCTTCGAGCCGCATGTGGCCGAGAGGGTCTTCGAGGACCTCATCGCCGAGCATGGTGTCGTCGTACGGCACCGGGAATGGCTCGACAGGGAGAGCGGCGTCGCCGTCGAGGACGGACGCATCCGCAGCATCACCACGATGGACGGATCGATGTTCGCCGGCTCGGCCTTCATCGACGCCACCTACGAGGGAGACCTCATGGCGGCCGCAGGCGTCTCCTACCGCGTCGGACGCGAGGGTACGGACGAGTTCGGCGAGGAGTGGGCAGGAGTCCAGAAGGATGCCCGCCATCACCGTCATTTCTTCCCGGACGGCGTCGACCCGTACGTGACCCCGGGTGACGCGGCAAACGGCCTGCTGCCGCGCATCAGCCCGGACCCGCCCGGAGAGAACGGCCAGGGCGACCGAAGGATCCAGGCCTATTGCTACCGGATGTGCCTCACCAAGGTCCCGGAGAACCGGGTGCCGTTCGCCCAGCCTGCGGACTATGACCCGCGACAGTACGAGCTGCTGCTGAGAGTGCTCGACACGGGCTGGCGCGAGACGTTCCGGAAGTTCGATCCCATTCCCAACGCCAAGACGGACACGAACAACCACGGGCCGTTCAGCACGGACAACATCGGGATGAACTACGACTACCCGGAGGGTTCCTACGAAGTCCGGGAGCGGATCGTCGAAGAGCATGTCAGTTACCAGCAGGGCCTGCTGTACTTCCTGGCCAACGACCCTCGCGTGCCGGCAGACGTGCGCGAAGAGTTCGCTCAGTGGGGCCTCGCCCGCGATGAGTTCACGGACAACGGGAACTGGCCGCACCAGCTCTACATCCGGGAGGCCCGGAGACTTGCCGGCGAGTTCGTCATGACGGAGCACCAGTGCCTTGCGAAGCGCGAAGTGCCGCAACCGGTCGGCATGGGATCGTACGCCATGGACTCCCACAACGTCCAGCGCTACGTCACGGACGAGGGGCACGTGCAGAACGAAGGCGACATCGGGGTGAGGCCCCTGCGCCCGTACGGAATCGCATACGGGTCGCTGACACCGAAGCGGGATGAGGTGACCAACCTGCTGGTGCCGGTATGCGTGTCCTCGTCGCACATCGCTTACGGCTCGATCCGCATGGAGCCGGTGTTCCTGATTCTCGGCCAGTCCGCCGCGACGGCGGCGGCGATCGCGATCCAGCGCGGAATCCCGGTGCAGGACGTCGATTACGACGAGTTGCGCGCCAGGCTGCTGGAGGACGGCCAAGTCCTGGAATTCTCGCCAGAGGACTGACGCGGGCCGAGAGCCGGCCTATGCTTCGGCAGTAGGTTCGGCGATAGCAGGCATGTCGCGGACTTCCATCGCATCCGCGAGGATCCCGCGCAGCTCCTCGGCCACGGGAAGGTTCTCCGCAAGGACGTTGCGCCGCTCGTCGGGATCGGCCGCAAGGTCGAACAGCGCCGGCCCCTTTCCCGTGTTCCGTCCCCGCCAATTCTGGAAGTAGAGCCACTTCCTGTCGCGCACGCCGCCGAACGCACCGTAGCCACTGAAAAGGCGCTCGTAGAGCCGGTCTCCCGGCTCGGTGACCAGCGGCCAGGCGTTTCGCCCCTCAATGCCCCGCAGGTCCTCGAGGCCCAGCAGGGAGAGCATGGTTGGCAGGTAGTCCCTCGGCCCGAGGAAGCCATTCACTCGCTTGCCCGCCAGCGAGGGCTCCGGGTGCCGGATGGCGAGCGGCAGGTGCGTCATTGCGGACGTCAGCAGTGACGGGGTCTTCTGAACGCAGCCGTACTCCCCGAGGTGGGTGCCGTGATCGCTGCAGTAGACCACGACGGTGTCGTCGTCAAGGCCCATCGCGCGGATCTTGTCCAGAAACCGACCCACCCATCGATCGGTGTAAGTCACCTCGCCGGCGTACAGCGCCCGGATCGCAGGATAGTCCGACTCGCGGACGCTCGTGACGTCAATGGGGTAGCCGAAGAGGTAGCGGTCGTAGTCCCACTGGTCGCGGTACATGCGGGCGTACGCAGGAGGCGGGTCCCACGGCTCGTGCGGATCGAAGCAGTCGATCCACAGGAAGAACGGGCTCTGGCGGGCAGTTCGCTCCAGCCAGCTTGACGCCGCGCGGAAGACCTTGGCGGCGAAGTAGTCGTCTTCGCTCTCGATACCTGCAGTGTTCAGCAAGTACTGCCCCATCTGCTGGCGGTACCGGCCGCTGTCGTGGTGGGCGGGGTAATGACTGGTGGGGTCGACGGAATCGAAGGGCCCGTTGACCCAGAGATCGTTCTCCTGTCCGCGGATGAACTCGAAGCTGTCAAAACCGCGGTGGAAGTTCATCCCGGGCTTGAAGTAGTGATAGATGTCGGTGATGAGCCCCGTGCGATAGCCTGCCTTGGCCAGTATCTGCGGAAGCGAGACATCATCCTGGCGCAGCGGCCTCCACCAGCCGTCCTTCTCGTGAAGGATTCCGTATCCGGTGAAGAACTGCCTCCGGATCGGCAGTGTCGGCAGGGCGGCTGCGTAGCTGTCCTCGAACACCACCGCCCGTTCGGCGAATGCGTCGAGGTTGGGTGTCGCAGCGGCTTCGCCTCCGTAGAAGCCGAGGTGGTCGCGACGCTGCGTGTCGCAGCAAATGACGATCAGGTTGAGACCGTTCGCCTCGGGGAGCGGTCCGTCCAACGGCGACTCGCGCGCCGTGCGGACGGAAGGCCCACCTCCTGACGAGCAGGCAGCCAGGCCCGTCCCTCCGATCGCCGCCAGGAACTCTCTTCGGCTGCCGCGAGATGCCACTGCGAGACTCTACCACAGGGCAGGCGGACCCGATCCCTCTGCGCAGGCCCGCCGGCAAGGCCCCCTGCTACGCTAACGCCATGAAGAATCTTGTCCTGAGCGCTGCCGCGCTGCTGGCGGCGAACAGCGCGTCAGGCGCCATCCAGTTCCGCCACCAGGAGATCGAGACCGAGCTCGGAATCGGCTACGCGGTGCTTTGCGAGGACGTGGACGGGGACGGGGATGCCGACATCGTCGCCCTGAACGAGACACAGGTGATCTGGTGGAGCAACCCGGACTGGACGAAGAGGGTCATCCTGGACGGAGAGACGGAGGAGGACAACGTCTCGATCGCCGCGCACGACATCACCGGTGACGGCAAGCTCGACTTCGCGATCGGCGCGGCCTGGCGTCCGAGCGACACCGAGGGCGGAGGCACGCTGCAGTGGATCTCCCGCCAGAGCGACGAGAGCGCGGAGTGGGCAGTGCATCCGCTCGGAAACGAGCCCACCACGCACCGGATGCGATGGGCCGACACCAACGGCGACGGACGATCCGAACTAATCGTCGCGCCGCTGCACGGCAGGGGGACGAGCGGGCCCAGGCACTGGATCGGCAACGGCATCCGGCTGCTGGCGCTCACGCCGCCGGCGGAACCCACCGGAGCCTCCTGGGCCGAGGAGGTGATCGACGACACCTTCCATATCGCCCATAACTTCTGGGTCCTGAACTTCGACAGCGACCCGGCCGACGAACTGCTCGTCGCCTCGTACGAAGGCGTTCACCTGCTGGACCGCGGAGCGGCCGGCGGCTGGGAGCGCATCCGCTTGGGCGAGGGCTTCCAGGGAGATTCGATTCGCGGAGCGGGGGAGGTCAAGCTCGGCACCCTAGCTTCGGGCAAGCGCTACATCGCGACGGTCGAGCCCTGGCACGCAAACCATATCGTGATTTACAGCGAGCCCGCCGAGCCGCGCGCCCCGTGGCAGCGGTCAGAGGTCGTGAATAGGCTGAACGGAGGCCACGCGCTGTGGACGGGGGACCTGGACGGCGACGGCGACCAGGAACTGGCGTTTGGGTGGCGCCTGAAGGGGAGCATGCCTTACGACCGCCCCGGCGTGGCGATCTACGATCCCCGAACCGGTGACATCCAAATCGTCGACTGGGGCGGCATGGCGACCGAGGACCTGACGATGGCCGACCTCAATGCGGACGGGAGGCCTGAAATCGTGGCCGCCGGGCGCGGCACGCACAACCTGAAGATCTACTGGAACGAAGGTCCGAAGCCGGACATCGAGTGATCCGGCCGGCGGCGCATCCCTGCCAGCTTCCCTATCCGGAGAGGCTGTCCTTGTGCATGTTCACGATCGCACCCAGCTGAGCGGCATGGTGAGAGTCATGCCAGGCCGCGAACTCGATATGCGACTGGATGTCGCGAATGGCGAGACGATCATTGCTGACGGGCCGGTCAAGATCGGCGTCGCTCAGCTCGGCGATCACGTCGCGGGCGGCATCCCTCCCGTCAGATAGGCGGGCGTACACTCTCTCGGGATCGGGATAGCGGGACAGGTCGTCGAGGCACGGGCTGCCGTTGCCGAAGAGATCCTTCCAGTCCTCCAAAAGGTTGCCTATCAGGCCTTGGTAGAGGCGGAGGGCGCCGGCCTCGTAATAGGCCAGATGCCCGGCGATCCACAGGCCATGCGGTCCTCCGGGCCGAAACCGATTTCCCCAGATGCCGTGCTCTGCGATGTAGGCGAAGTTTGCGCCGCTGACCCGCCATGCGAAGTCGATGCGAGCAAGGATCCTCTCCAACCGCCCGAATGGCGCGTGCGAATCGCTCATTTGTACCTCTCTCAAGCTCCCAGCGGGCCATTCCCCGCCGCAGTTCCTACCCTACCGCCATCGGCTGCCGCACGGCTCGTCGCTTGGGCCGGCGAGGCAGTCCGCCCGATGGCGAGGACACTCCCGATCACCGACCGCCCCTCGCTCAGGACAGCCCGACAAATGCCGACAGCAGGCCGAGCGCACCGGCACCGGCAATGATCCAGGCAGCGGGCCAGCGGGCCAGGAACAGGGCCGCGGCTGCGCACGCAGCAATCAGCCATGCCTCGCCCTCGACCAGCGAGAACCGGGCAAGATCGGCGGCAACCGCAGCCATGAGACCTACCGCCGCTGCATTGACGGCGTCCAGGAAGGCGGCCGTTGCATTCGACTTCCTCAAGCGGCGGACCAGTGGGTTGAGCAGCCACACGAAACCGAATCCGGGCAGGAAGATCCCCGCCGTCGCCACGGCGGCACCAGACCATCCCGCGACGACGTAGCCCAGAAACGTAGCCGCGGTGAGCACCGGGCCAGGGGTGAACTGGCCGACGGCGATCGCGTCCAGGAGCTGCTGTTGCGTGACCCAGCCGTAGTCCTGGACGAGCCCGCCTTCCAGGAACGCGATCAGCACGTAGCCGGAGCCGTAGAGAACACACCCGACCTTGAAGAAGAACAGGCCCAGCCGGCCCAAGTCCGCGATCTGGCCGCTCGCGGCGACCGCAGTCCCGGGAACGCACAGCGCAACAAGCGCAGCCGTCCCGGCGCCGCGCGGCCGAAGCAGGGCCAATCCGCCGAGAATGCCCCCTGCCAGGAGTGCCTGAATCTCGCCTGCCCCAGCGAGCACAGCGATCGCCACCGCGGCAGCGATTACGCCAAGGCCAGCATTCGAGATCGCCTTGCGGCCGAGCTTGAGAACGGCCCCCAGGATGACCACCAGCACGGCGGGCCTGACACCCCCGAGAAACGCCTCGGCACTGGGCAGCGCTCCGAACTGCACGTAGATCCAGGCAATCAGGGCCGTGATTCCCGCCGCAGGCAGGACGAAGCCGAGCCCGCCGGCGAAGAGTCCCGGCACACCGCCGCGCTCGTACCCGACGTGCATCGTCATCTCGGTCGAGTTCGGGCCGGGGATCAGGTTGGTCGCGCCCATCAAGTCCAGGAACCGCTGCCGCGACAGCCAGGCCCGGCGCGCAACGAACTCGTCCTCGAGCAGCGCCAGGTGCGCTGCCGGCCCGCCGAACGCGATGCAGCCCAGCCGCAGGAATGCGATTGCGATTTCCGGGAAGCGGCGGATGGATTCGCCGGCGCCCATCAAAGTCCTGCCGGGCTCGGCCGGGGCCGGAGACCGCCTACCGACGCCACGCGTCCATGTCCGGCCGGCTCGGCCCGGGATCGAAGAACCGGGCACCGGTCCCGGTCCGGTCGTAGTCTCCAAGCTCCGCGCGGGCCAGTTCCGCCATCCGCATCATCCGCTCGACGATCCCCGGCCTCTGCGCTGCGAGATTCCTGCTCTCGCCCCAGTCGAATCGCAGGTCGTAGAGTTCCGCCTGGTCCACCGCATCGATCATGCGGCCGTACCAAGTGGTCCAGGGCGGATCGGCGGGCCGCTTGAGGACAAGCTTCCAGCGTCCGTCCCGGACCGCCTGCAGATGGGTGTAGCCGAAATAGAAGAAACTCTCGCGGGGACTGCGCTCGGACCGTCCCTCGAGCCAGGGCCACAGGTCCACACCGTCGAGGGTCCTCCCACTGGGAAGCGGAGCGCCGGCCAGGCCGGCGAAGGTGGGAAGCAGGTCGAGCGTCGAGGCCATGCCGTCGCTCACCTGCCCCGGCGGGATCCTGCCGGGCCAGCGGAAGATTCCGGGCACGCGCAGGCCGCCTTCCCAAGTCGACATCTTGAAACCCCGCAACGGAGCCGCGCTTCCGCCGTAGTCGCCAAGATGACCCTCGATCCAAGGACCGTTGTCAGAGGTGAACACGACGAGCGTGCTGCTGTCGAGGCCGAGCCTCTCCAATGCATCCAGGACCTGGCCCGTGCTCCAGTCGATTTCTTCGATCGCGTCCCCGTACAGGCCGCGTTCGGAGCGTCCCTTGAATCGGGAAGATGCACCGAGGGGCACATGCGGCATGGTGTGGGACAGGTAGAGGAAGAAGGGCCGGGCACGATTCCGCTCGAGGAACTCGATCGCCTCCTCGGTGTAGCGCCTGGTGATGAGATCCAGGTCCGTCGGACTCTCCAGCACCTCCTCGTTGCGCATCAGTTCCGTCTTCCAGCCCGTCTCGGCAACCTCCCGCGTGGTCCCGTTGTGGGAGGGAGTGCCAAAGAAGTAGTCAAAGCCCTGGCTGTTGGGCATCAGCTGGCTCTTGTAGGGTCCTGTCCCGGGCCCTCTCTGGCGCGCGCCCGCGCCGGCGAGGTGCCATTTCCCAACGAGGGCGCTCACGTAGCCCTTGGCCTTCAGGACCTCGGCGATGGTCTCCTCGCGAGGGTGGAGGATGGTGTGGGGGCCCTTGGTGTTGCCCGGCTCGGCGACGCGGATCGGATAGCAACCCGTCAGCAACGCGGCCCTCGACGGCCCGCAAACGTTCTGGGCATAGAAGCTCGTCAGCCGGATGCCTTCGGCGGCCATCCGGTCCAGATTTGGCGTCCGGATATGGCGGTTCCCGTAGCAACCAAGGTCCCCGAAGCCCAGGTCGTCGGCAAAAATCACGACGAAATTGGACAGTCGCTGACCGGAGCAGGGAGCGCACAGCAATGGCAGCGCCAAGGCGGCTGATGCAATAGCCCTCGGAAGCATTCCCAGCATTGTACTGTCCGGCCAGAGCCCGCCGGGCCCAACGGCGGCCTACTGCCCTGGGGCGTTGGGGAGGCGCGCCACGAACCAGAGGCCGTACGCCCCCGCAGCCGCGACGAGGGCCTTGGCTGGCCAGGGAAGGCCCCCGAAAGTGATGGACAGCACGACTGCGGCAGTACACGCGGCCAGGGCGAAGCGCTTCACGCCGGGCCTGAGCCCCCGATGCTCGTCCCAGTCCCGCAGGATCGGGCCAAACGTCTTCGACTCGGCCAGCCGACGGTGCAGCGCTGGCGATGATCGGAGGAAGAAGTAGCTGGCAAGCAGGAGAAACGGGGTAGTCGGAATGCCCGGCAGGACGACGCCAACGGCAGCGAGAGCAACGAAAACGCTCCCAAGCGCGACCATCAGCCAGCGGCGCAGGGCGCCGCCAGCCACCTTCGGAGCCTCGCGATCGCTAGCGTCGAGTCTCGAACTCACAGCACAACCGGGGCGGATCGCGGAGACCGGATCGAAGCATCCGCCCCACTCCCTTCCAGCGTACCGAGATCCCCTTAGCCACCGCTGCCCAGGCAGTATCATGGGCATTCGCGCGGCGACAGCGCCGCGTCGACGCTCATGGCCAACGCCTCGCATCCATTACCCCGCCAGCGGAAAGCGCTGGCTTCCATGGCAGTCGCCGCTTCGATCTTGACTCTACTGCTGCCGGCCGTGACGCACGCGCAGGCGGCGAGAGCCAGCGGCCCGAACGTTCTCTTCATCGGCATCGACGATCTCAACGACTGGATCGAGCCTCTGGGCGGCCACCCGCAGGCCAGGACACCAAACCTGATGCGGCTCGCCGAACGCGGGGTCACGTTCACGAGGGCGTACTGCCAGGCACCGTCCTGCAATCCCTCGCGCACCAGCCTGATGACAGGCCTGCGGCCGTCCACGACCGGAGTCTACGGCAACCGGGACGCATGGCGCAGGACCGTCCCCGACGCCGTGACGCTGCCGCAGCATTTCATGCTCCACGGCTACGAGGTGCTGGGAGGCGGCAAGACCTTCCACGGCCCGCAGAACGAGGCCGCATCCTGGGAGGCCTACTACCAGTTCAAGGGCTTCCTGCACCCGCCGAAGACTCCCGTGAACGGAATTCCGCGGGCGGCCCACTTCGACTGGAGCGGCATCGACGCCGACGCGTCCGAGACGGCAGACGCCAGGCTGGCCGCCTGGGCGGGCGAGTACCTGAGCAAGAAGCACAATCGCCCATTCTTCCTGGCGGTCGGATTCTACCGGCCCCATCTTCCTTGGTACGCCCCGCAGGAGAATTTTGACCTGTTCCCGCCCGATCGCACGGAACTGCCCTCGACCCTGGACGGGGATATCGACGACATTCCTGAGTCGGCCCTGCGGAGCTTCCGGGATCACGAGAACGTCACCTCACACGGGGAATGGCAGAAGGCGGTCGCCGGCTACCTCGCCTGCATCAACTACGCGGACACGAACGTGGGCCGGGTGCTGCGAGCGCTCGAAGAAGGCCCGAATGCCGACAACACGATCATCGTCGTGTGGAGCGACCACGGATGGCAGCTGGGCGAGAAGCGGCAGTGGCGCAAGTTCACGCTCTGGGAGCGCTCGGCACGGGTTGTGATGATGCTGGCGGGGCCGGGGGTCCCGGCGCGCAACCGCAAGAGCGGACGGACAGTCGAGCTACTCGATCTGTACCCCACGCTGGTGGATCTTTGCGGGCTTCCGAAGCGTCCGGAACTGGACGGCAGGAGCCTCAGGCCGCTGCTCGCGAACCCGGACACAACATGGAACAAGCCGGCGATCACCAGTCTTGCCCCGAACCGTGCCAGCGTGAGAACGGAGCGCTGGCGATACAGTCGATACCAGGACGGCGAGGAACTCTACGATCACAGCAGCGATCCGATGGAGTGGACGAACCTAGCCGGTGTACCGGAGCACGCAGCCACGAAGGCGCGCCTTGCCGGGCTCCTACCGGACAACCCTGCCCCAAGCACTCAGATCCAGTTCTCGGACCTGTCGGAGTCGGAACGCCGCCTTGTCGAGATCGAGGAAGGCCGCTTCCGGCAGTCCGATCCCAACAACTACGTAGCTCTGAAGGAAATGGTGGAATAGCCGCGCGGTCGGCACTATAATCGGGACGGTCCAAGCAGCGGCCGGCCCGTTCGCTGGGGCCGTGGGAGGTTCCATGACCTATATCTCCAGAAGGGAGCTGGCCGCGCTGTTGTCGGTCGGCGGCTTGTTCGCGAAGACGGACGTCCGGGAGGCCAAGGTCGAAAAAGTCTTCGACACGCCGGGGCCCAAACCCAATGGCCTCCAGGCAACGAAGGAGGGCCTGTGGATCCTAGACCAAGGAGACAACCGGGCCTATCTGGTCGACTATGCCAAGGGCGGGACCCTGCGGGCGCTGGACACGGACACCAAGGCCGGCAGCGGCATCACGTTCGACGGCGAGGCGCTCTGGACCGCTTCGACCTACAGCCGCGAGATCCTAAGGATCGACGCACACACCGGCAAGACGATCGCCCGCTATGACTCCCCCGGGGCGGGCGTGGTCGCGTGGACAGTGGGGCGCAGGAGCCCGCTGGCTCCCCCCGCGAAGCCCCCCGACGCTTCCGCCCCGCCCCGCCAGCGCAACCCGACCGGGGCGCACGGCTTGGAGTGGCGCGACGGCAAGCTATGGGTTTCGAACCCTCCGTCGCAGCTGATCTACCGAATCGACCCGGCCGGATTCCGGGTCGAGAAGCAGTTCGCGACAGCCGGAAACCGCCCCCACGGACTCGGATGGGAGGGCAAGTGGCTGTGGTGCGCTGAGTCGAACGAGAACGCGTTCTTCCGCTTCGACCCGGAAACCGGCGCCTGGGATGCCAAGATCCAACTGGCTGACAGCGATCCCCTGCCCCACGGCATGACGATCCGCGACGGCTGGATGTGGTACTGCGACGACGTCGGCATC
The DNA here is from genome assembly GCA_965263255.1 of Bryobacterales bacterium. GTDB lineage: Bacteria > Acidobacteriota > Terriglobia > Bryobacterales > UBA6623 > VXMF01. The sequence goes on along the minus strand of CBDHHA010000008.1, from coordinate 572,479 downwards.
GTTTGCCGGCTAGCCCTGCAAGCCTGAGACCGGCGCCGACCACGTCGCGCCGTCCCCTTCCGTGCGGGAAGATGGAGGAGGCGGTGCCATGAACAATTGGTTGATCGAATTCCTTGGCGGGGCGGGCCTGTCTCCCGACACGGCGCGGATCGCAGCCGACCTGGTGGAGATCGCAGTTGTCGCGATCGCGGCGGCCGTGTCGTATCACCTGGCGAACCGGGTGATGCTCCACGTGGTGGCACACATTTCGAGAGCCACACAGACCGATTGGGACGACCGACTGGTCGAGCGAGGCGTCTTCGGCCGAGTAGCCCATGTACTGCCCGCCTTCGTCATTTACGTGCTCGCCCCGGCAGCGTTCACGACACCGGGGCTGGTCATGTGGTCACAGCGCGCGGCGGGCATCTACGCAATCACCGCGGCTCTGTTGACGTTCACTCTGGTGCTGTCGGTCGGCAACGAGATCTACGACGAATTCGAGATCGCCCGCCGATTCCCGATCCGGGTCTACGTGCAGGTCGTCAAGATCCTGCTAACAGCCGGCGCGGCAATCATCTGCATTTCGATCGTCACAGGCCAATCGCCCTTGCTCCTGCTCAGCGGCCTGGGAGCGATGACCGCGATCCTGCTGCTGATTTCCAAGGACAGCATCCAAGGGCTTCTGGCCGGCATCCAGCTGGTCTCGAACGACATGGTCCGGCCCGGGGACTGGATCGAGATGCCGCAGTACGGGGCCGACGGCGACGTCATGGACATCACGCTCCATACCGTGAAGGTGCGCAACTTCGATAACACCATCACCACGATCCCCACCTACGCACTGATCTCCCACAGCTTCAAGAACTGGCGCGGCATGGCCGAGTCGAGCGGCCGCCGGATCAAACGCTCCATTCTGATTGACATTTCGAGCGTGCGGTTCCTCACCCCCGAGATGTTCGTCCGCTTCAAGAGGATCGAGCTGGTGGCGGACTATCTCGAAGGTCTGGGTTCGGAAATCGAGGAGCGCAGCCAGAAGAGCGACGCGGAAGGGCCCCTGTCCGACGGGAGCCGGCGGTTGACCAATCTTGGCGTCTTCCGCCGCTACGTGGTCGCCTACCTCCGATTGCATCCCGATATCAACAAGGAACTGACGCTGATGGCGAGGCAGCTGCAGCCCACCGCGCACGGAGTACCGCTCGAGCTATATACGTTCAGCGCGGACAAGAAGTGGGTGAACTACGAAGGCATCCAGGCCGACATCTTCGACCACCTGTTCGCCTGTCTCCACGAATTCGACCTTCGGGCGTTCCAGATGCCAAGCGGTCACGATGCGGTCGACGCGATCCAAGGGCTCAGCGCCGGACGGTCGAACGGCTGACTACAAGTCGTCCCGAGCAGTCGGGACTGGGGACGATCCAGAATTGCGCGATCCATCAGCTCTTGGATTGCGGGCGCTTGCGGCCGCAACTCCTCCGTCGGCGGAGTTGGGACTCACCGGCGCGTGAACCGGCGTCAGGAGCGGCGTCTGCGCTGCAACTCCGAGGCAGAAGGCGGGTCCGACCGCTCGATGAGGGACGCACGGCGCATGTGGGCGCGCACGGATCGCAGATGCAGGAGGAAGGCCACCGCTGCCGCCAGATCGAAGACTCGCCAGATCTCCCGGGTCAGATGGATCGGAACGACGGGATTGAAGAGGAAGCAGATTACGGCCAAGACCACGACCCATCCGGAAAGACGGTTGTCGGCGCTCCACTGCTGCCAGGCAAGGAAGCCGGCTGCCGAGCACACCACGAAGCGCATCAGCACGTAGAACCCATACGGCCAGTGCCCCATCGCCAGCACGAGCATGATGATCGGGACAATCCAAGCCGCAGGGTGATGGCGCAGGCCCACAATCGGCCGCTCCAAGGGCCCGTGATAGGAGCCCACGCGTCCGTCGCCCCCGCCAGGCGGTTCGGGGCTGGCGGCTCGCTTGCGGGCCAGGCTGGGACGGTAGCGACGAGGGACGCTACTCTCGTCACCCATTCATTGACTCCGCGGGAACCTTAGCCAGCCGCCTGGATGTCGCCGGCCGATCCGAATCGAGCCCCGGCACAGCCGCCACTCTGCCCATGGCTCTGGCATCCCGGCCTGGTAGGCCACCCTTCCGAGCCTAGCCGCAGCCACAGCGGAGGACGGACCGACGGGAACTCGCCCCACAGGACCGCCAACGCGGGACCCGCCCTAGCCTCGGCTAACGGAAGTCGGCCGGTCGGACCGCCCGCTCGATCCAGTACTCGGGAGGGTGGTTGTTGAACCGGGTTGGACTGAAGTCGCCGACCAGGTCAGACGCCAGGCCCTCTGCCGGAATCGCATCCTCTTCGCCGAGGGCCCAGAACACGGAATTGACCAGCAACTGCCTGATTCCGTCCTCCAGCAGGTCCGTGGACGTGCCTAGCGTAGTCGAGAGTACCCTGCCGCTGGTGCCGCCGGGCAGCTGATAGGTCTTGGTCCACACCACCGGCATTGGCGGGTCGTTCTTTGCCTCGACCGGCTCGCTGTCGCTCGGACGCATCCCATAGAGGGCGTCTTCCTCGTTGTAGTCTCCGGCACGGGCCATCACGTGACCGTGCACTAGTGGCATCGAATCGCCCGGAAGCGGCAGCCTCACGGTATACACGTCGGCGGCGCTCCAGATCGCGTCCGGATTCACCCCTCGCAGGATCGGATGGTCCGCGGCGTCAGCCGCGATCACTCCGCGCGCGGACTCGTGCTTGTGATGGCCGTGGTGCGCGATCCAGCGCTCGCCCACCACCAGCCGGCCGAAGCCATCGCGCCATTCCTGCTTGGGGCCGATGTAACCGTCTCCGTAGTGCTCGAACTGCCCCCAATCCTCGTCGGCTATCGCGGGCGGCTCGACCGAATCCGGATCCTCGGCCCGGCGAACCTCCCGAAGGTAGGCGAACACCTGCCCGTGCAGGTCCTCGCTCATCTTGAACGCGTGCGTTGCCGTTCGGAGCGCGATCACGGGCTTGCCCGCCTTGAGATAGCGGTCAATCGGAGCCATCTGCTCGTCCGGAAGGACCCGCCAGCGGGTCTGGATGAACATCAAGTCCGCAGTGTCGAGGTTCTCTGTGCCGGGAATGTTCGTGTTGACGTGCGGGTTGACGATCCCGGTCTCCGGATCGACCGCGAACAGGACGGTGCAGCGGAACCCGTGGCGCTCCGAGAGGATCCTCGCCAAGGCTGGGAGGCCTTCCTCCGAGCGATATTCCTCGTCTCCGGAAACAAGCACGATGTGCCGGCCATTCCCGGCCCCTTCCTTGGCCTCGTACCGAATCAAGTGCTCCTCGGCCGGAGCCTCCTGAGACTCGGTCGGCGCTGGCCCGCTACACGCGGCGGCAAGCGCCAGGCAGCCAGCTAGTGTGGGATGGATTGCGGTTCGCATGATCGTGCCTGCCAGTGTAGCCCATGCCGTGAGCGGACAGTTCCGGAGCGATCGCCGAATCGTGACGTCTGCGCGGGCGCCGGGGCCAGCACTCTTACCGGTCCAGCGGAAAGTACTTCCGGTAAGCATTCGGCATGCGGATCGTCCTGCCCTCGGTGTCCGTCACCGTGTGCAGGGTCTCCCCGGTCGCCAGGATGTCCTCTCCCCGCCGCATCTCGTACGAGAAGCGGACCGTGCGGGACCGCGACTCCGTCACCCAGCAGTACAGGTCGACCTCGTCATCGAAGCGCGCAGGCGCCCTGTACTTGCAGCGCGCCTCGGTCACTACGAGGAAGGCGCCACCGACGCGCTCCATGTCCCTGTATTCGAAGCCGGCCTTGCGGCAGTACTCAACCCGCGCAACCTCCATCCAGGCGAAGTAGTTCGCGTAGTAGACCACCCCCATCTGGTCGGTTTCCGCGTAACGGACGCGAACTCTCGCCCGGGCGCGCTGGGGCGGCATTCCGCTAGCCCTTCATGGATGCCAGGAACTCGTCGTTCCCGCTGGTCTTGCTCATGCGGTCGAGCAAGAGTTCCATGCATTCCACCGTCCCAAGGTTGCTCGTGACCTTGCGCAGCACCCAAACCCGGCGCAGGGTCTCGGGATCGAGCAGCAGCTCCTCCTTGCGGGTCCCGCTGCGATGGATGTCGATCGCTGGGAAGGTGCGCTTGTCGACCAGCTTGCGATCGAGGTGCAGCTCCATGTTGCCAGTGCCCTTGAACTCCTCGAAGATCACCTCGTCCATCCGGCTGCCAGTGTCCACCAGCGCGGTCGCCACGATCGTCAGGGAGCCCCCCTCCTCGATGTTCCGCGCCGCTCCGAAGAAGCGCTTGGGCCGTTGCAGCGCGTTGGCGTCCACGCCTCCGGTCAGCACCTTGCCCGAGGACGGCACGACCGTGTTGTAGGCCCGGGCCAGCCTCGTGATCGAGTCCAGCAGGATCACGACGTCGAGCTTGTGCTCGACTAGCCGTTTCGCCTTCTCGATCGCCATTTCGGCGACCTGGATGTGGCGGACCTGCGGCTCGTCGAAAGTGGAGCTGACAACCTCCCCGTCCACCGACCTCTGCATGTCGGTGACCTCCTCGGGCCGCTCGTCGATCAGCAGGACAATGAGCACCACCTCGGGGTGATTCGCCGTGATCGAGTTGGCGATGGACTGCAGCAGCATCGTCTTGCCGGTGCGCGGAGGCGCGACGATCAGCCCCCGCTGGCCCTTGCCAAGCGGGGTGATCAGGTCCATGACCCGGCCGCTGAGATTCTTCCCCTCGGTCTCCAAGCGCAGCCGGCTCTGCGGATAGAAGGGAGTCAGATTGTCGAAGTGGATGCGGGATCTTGCCTCATCCGGGGATCCGCGGTTGAGCGAGTCGACCTCGACGAGCGAGAGATAGTTCTCGCGTTCCTGGGGCCCGCGAGCCTGGCCGACCACCGTGTCCCCGTTGCGGATACCGTTGCGGCGAACCAGCTGCGGCGAGACGAAGACATCATCCCGCCCGGGCAGGTAGTTGTAGATCGGGGACCGAAGGAAGCCGAAGCCCTCGGGAAGGATCTCGAGCACCCCTTCCACACCCATCAGTCCACCCTCGCCGGCCTGCGAGCGCAGGATCTTGAAGATCAGCTCCTGCTTGGGAAGCCCGCCGATGTCCTCGACCTCGAGGTCCCGGGCCAGCTCGATGAGGGACCGAATGTCCTTCTTGTGCAAGTCGCCTACAGTCATGAAGGGAAGGTTGCGGTCGGACTGGCGACGCGCTTGGGAGGACCGCCGAACCGGCAGGTCCTAGGTCGGGCGGCAGCCCGACTGCATTACCAGCATACCTCAGGGACCCACAAGCCTAGGCGAGCGCAAGACAGTTGCAAGGACCGAAATGGCGGTCAAGCGACCCGGTTCCGCGGCTGTCCACCGAGCGCGGAGAACACGTTATCGACCGCAAGCTGCAGACCCTTCTCCAACGCCTCCGGCGTGACGCCGCCCGAGTGCGGAGTGATCACGACGTTCGCCTGCTCCGTTAGCGGATGGCCTTCGGGAAGCGGCTCTTGGTCGAACACGTCCAGCCCTGCACCGCGAATAGCGCCGGTGCGCAGGGCCTCGAGCAGCGCCGCCTCGTCAGTCACTGCCCCGCGAGCCGTGTTGACGAGAATCGCCGAGTCCTTCATCAAGGCAAACTCGCGCTTCCCGACCATCCCGGTGGTCTCCGGAGTAAGGCGGACATGCAGGCTCACGACGTCGCTGCGCCGGTAGAGGTCGTCGAGCTCCACTAGTTCCAAGCCAAGGTCCTCGATCGGCTTGCCCGCAGGCGTCCGAGTCCAGGCAAGGACCCGCATGCCGATTCCCTTTGCAATGCGGGCGGTCTGCAAGCCAATCGCGCCGAGCCCGACCACTCCCAGAGTCTTGCCGTGCAGCTGTGTCACGAAGCCGCGCGGCCAGGCACCCTTCTTGGTCCTTGCGTCGATCCTGGGTATGTCGCGAGCAACGGCCAGCATCAGCGTAAGGGCGTGCTCGGCCATCGCCACCGCAGAGACGCCAGGCGTGTTTGTGACGATCAGCCCTTGCCGCTCCGCCGCGGCCAGGTCGACGTGATCGGTGCCCGTGCCCCAGAGCGACAGCACCTGCAGCCCGGAGCACTGGGCGAGAACATCCGCGTCGAATTCGATCGAGGAGCGGATGTTCAAGACTGCCTCGGCGCCGCGGATCCTGTCCAGCAGGACCTCCTTGGACGCGGGCAGGCTCTCGTGATACTCGAGCCGGGCCCTCTCCTTCAGCGACTGGAACGCCGCGCTCGGCCCCAGTACGGGCGGATAGTCATCCGGGACTACGATTCTCGGCAGATCCACCTGTTCTCCCTTCCGTTTGCTAAGTGCCCGCGCCTACCGGAAGACCGAGTACAGCACCGCGATTGTCACGCACAGCACCAACGAGAGCTTGCGGGGATCCACCCCGGGGGCTGTCCATCGCCTCGTCAGCGCGGCAAGGGGATTCTCCCAGGTCAGCCCGTCGATCTTCTCCTTGGGTGGCGGGGGCGTCATCTTGCTCACCCCGACGAACACGGCGCTGCAGATCACGGTCATGAAGAAAGCCTGCAGCATGAACGGGATTCCCCAGCCTTGTGTGATGAGCTTGAAGCCCTCCGCGTCCTTGAAGTCCAGCACGAAGGCCGTGGCGCCCATCAGGAATCCGAACACCAAGGTGGCAACCGCGGCGGGCGCCGTGCCACGCCTCCAGAACACTCCCCAGACGAAGACCGTGGTGATGGCCGGGGCAAGCGCAGCGCCGATCTCCTGCACGGCCTCGAAGATGCTGGAGAACTTGTCCCCCTGGGTCGACCAAAGCATCGCAAGCAGCATGACGGCCACCGCGCTCCAGCGGCCGATTCGCACCTTGGCGTCGTCACTGGTGCCGGGTCGCATGCGGCCGACGATGTCCACCGCGAATAGCGTCGCGCAGCTGTTGAGGGCGGCAGCGATCGTGCTCATCAGGGCGGCGAGCAAGCCGGCAGAGATGAGCCCCCGCAGGCCCGTCGGCACAAGCTCCTGGATCAGGACCGGCAGCACCTGGTTGGCGTTGTCCCCGATCTGGGCCCCGTAGAGCACGTACCCGACCACGCCGGGCATCACGAGGATGAAGACCGGCAGGACCTTGATGAAGCCCGCGAAGAGCGGGCCGATCTGCGCGTCGTGCTCCGACTTCGCAGCGAGAACGCGCTGCACGATGGTCTGGTCGGTGCACCAGTACCAAATGCCGAGAACCGGGTACCCCAGCAGGACGGAGTACCAGGCGAGCCCCACGGAGTTATCGGTCCAGACCATGCTGAGCTGGCGCGGCTTGAGCTGGGCCTCGAACTCGGCCATGGTTGTGATGCCCTGCTCCGGCAGCGCCCCGATCGCCAGCACGGTGACCAGAATCGAGCCGCCGACCAGCAGCACCGTCTGGATCGTCTCCGTCACCACCACCGCCTTGAGGCCGCCCAGCACCGTGTAGATGCCGGTCACGACGGAAATGATGAGAATCGAGGCGATCACGTCCACGCCGAAGAACTGCTCGAACACGGTGGCGCCGGCGTACAGGCTCATGCCGATATGGATGAACAGGGCTCCGAGGATCGCCATGAAGGCGAGGAAGGACCGAGCGGCCGGATTGAACCGCCGCTCGAGGTACTCGGGCAGGGTCTCGATCCGGTTGCGGAAGTAAAAGGGCGCGAAGAACAGCGAGAGGACCACCAGGGTGAAGGCGGCCATCCATTCGAAGTTGCCCCAGACCAGTCCCTCGTTGTAGCCGGACGCGGCGAGACCGACGAGATGGATCGTCGAGATGTTCGAGGCGAAAAGGGCCGCGCCGATCATCCCCCAGCCCAGCGAGCGGCCCGCTAGGAAGTAGGCCTCGCCGGTCATCCGCTGCCGGCGGACCGACAGCACGCCAACAGCGAGGATCCCGGCAAGGTAGGCGACGATGATGACCAAGTCGACCACCGGGATTCGCAGGCCTAGAGTGTCCATGAAGCTCTCCTATCTTCCTTCCGCGCAGCCCTGAAACGGCAGGTCACTGCGGCCGGCTCGGGCCCGCCCAGTGGGAATCCGGATCGTGGCCGGCCACGACCACTCCCTTGCGGTTCCAGTCCAGATATGCCTTCACGTCGGCCGCGCAATAGCGCAGCGTCAGGCCGCAGCGGCGACGGTCCGATTCGTTGGCTTCGGAGCCGTGCAGCAGCAGGTCCGAGTGCAGGGAGACTTCGCCGGCTTCCAGCACGTTGTCGACGGGCTCGCCGTACTGCTCGATGCCGCTCACCTTCTGGTTGAGCACGGTGGAAGCGTCCGAGTCGTCGGTCTCGAATGCGATCGGGCCCCGCAAGTGGGATCCCGGAACGAACCGCATGCAGGCGTTCTCCGGATCGGCGTCGTCGATCGCCAGCCAGACCGTCACGGTCTTCGCTGGAGTCAGCGGCCAGTAGGTGGCATCCTGGTGCCACGAGACGCGCTTGCCGTCCCGGGGCATCTTGCAGAAGTAGTGGCAGCCCCAGCCCACTACGTCGTCGCCAAGCAGGTCGCTGACGCAGCCCACGATGCGCCTGTCCGTGAGCAGGTCGTAGGCATCGCCATAGCGCAGGTGGGCGGAACTGATCGAGTAGCTGTCGCCTCCAGACTCGAGAACCTGCTCGAGGAGCCTGTCGAAGCGGTCGCGGATCGCTCGGATCTCGCCCTTGTCGAAGATCCGGACTCCCGAAATGTATCCACGGGAATTGTAGTCGGAGACCTGCTGGAGGGTGAGGCTGCGGGGGTTCTCGTTCCGAGCGGGATGGAAGACCAGCAGCCGCTCGACGCGGTCCAGATCGTCCATTGCCGGCGTGATCGCGTACTCGTTCGAACGTTGCATGCCGACTCGCCGATGATAGCGCGGAAGCGCGTTCGCCATGGGTGCGCGTTCGGAACAGGTCCCGCCCCGGCTTGTTACAATTGTTAAGGACAGGGGCGATCCGCTCTCGCCCCCGCTAGTTCCGCCGTGTTCTTCCGATTCAGTGCACTAGTCGTGTGCGTTGCGTCGACGGTGTCGTGCGCCGTCCTCAGGACGACGACGGACATCACCCCCGCGCCTTCCTACCGGACCGCGACCAAGCAGGAATTGGTCGACACCATACAGCGTATCGCATCGGTCCAGTCGATGAGGGCGTCGGTCGAGGTGACCCTGACTGTCCAGAACAACGACAGGGACAAGGAAACGCAGTACCGCAACGTAAAGGGCGCCTTGGTAACCCGGAGGCCGGGCTTGATCCGGACGAACGGCGAGACCCCCGCGGGAATCGCGGTCGTCTACGACATGGTCTCGAACGGGGATGTGTTCCAGGTCCACCTGCCGTGGCGGAACCGCGTGTACGAGGGCGAGACGGCGGTGACGCACATCTCGGAGAACCGCGCGGAGAACTTACGGCCCCAGCACATGCTGGATGCGATCATGCTAGAGCCAATCGGGCCGGACACGAAGGTTCTGCTCGACTTCAACGCGCTCGGCCAGTCCGGCTACCAGATCCTCCACATGGTGGAAGCCGGCCCCGATGGCGAGTGGCGCATCGTGCGAAAGTACTGGTTCAACCGTTCCGACCTCACGCTCGCGCGCATGATGATCCTCGACGACAAGGCAGAACCGGTCACGGACGCTTGGTACCGCGAGTGGATGGAGGACAACGGCCTGCCGTATCCGCAGTTCATCCGCATCGAGCGGCCGAAGGACGGCTACCGGCTGGAAATAGAGATTCTCAGCCCGGGCTTGAACGAAGCCGTCCCGGACGAATCGTTCCGGCTCGATCTCCCTCCCGGGATCGCCATTGAGAGAGTCGGCAGCCAGTCGGCGCCGAACTCCTGACCGGCACCTTCCATGATCCAGAAACTCGTACTGCGGAACCTGTCCCACAGGCCCGTCCGGACCGGCCTCACGATCCTGGCGATCGCGGTCGAGGTCATGATGATCGTCATGATGGTCGGGGTCTCGGAGGGCCTGCTCCAGGAGTCGCTGCGCCGGACGCAGGGGGTGGGAGCCGACATTCTCATCCGTCCCCGGATCGAGGGAGCGGCGATCACCGGGGCTGACCTCTCCGGACAGCTTCCGGCCGTGCTGATGAACAATATCGAAGGGATCGAACAGGCCTTCGGGGCCACGGTGTTCACTGCGGGGAACCTACAGACCATCACAGGCGTGGACTGGGACGAGTTCGACCGCATGAGCGGCGGGATCGTGATCTTCGAGGGACGTCCGTACGAGGCGCCCTTCGAGGCTCTAGTGGACGAGCTGTACGCCCGCCAGCAGGACGCGTCCGTGGGAGACCGCATCGAACTGATGGGCCACGAGTTCGAAGTCGTGGGCATCGTGGAGACCGGCAAGATGTCGCGGGTCTTTATCCCGCTGGAGACAATGGCAGACCTGCAGGGCTGGGGCGACCGGTTCAGCCAGATCTACCTGAAGCTGGAAGACCCTTCTACGTCGCGCGCGGTGATCGAGCAGCTTCGCGTGATGATGCCCGACCGCTCGGTGATCTCGGTCGAGGACTTCCTCGCCCTCACCGCGACCAACGTGCGCCAGATGTCGTCGCAGTTCGTCAACATCATCATCTCGATCGCCGTGGCGATCGGCTTCATCGTGGTGATGCTGGCCATGTACACCGCCATCCTGGAGCGCACCCGGGAAATCGGGATCCTCAAGGCGATCGGCGGCTCGAAGAGATTCATCGGGACGATCGTGCTGCGGGAAACGATCGTCGTCACCGTGCTCGGGATCCTGCTCGGCTACTGCCTGAGCGTCCTGGGCCAGCGGCTGGTCGCGCTGAAGTACCCGCTTGTCCCTGTGCTGCTTCTCCCGGACTGGATGCTAGGGGCGGCAGTGCTGACCGTCGCGGGGTCGATCGCAGGCGCGAGCTATCCGGCCTGGAAGGCCGCGAAAGCGGATCCTTGCGACGTGCTTTCGTACGAGTAGTCCGATGGGAGAGCAGCCAGTGGGGGACGGCCCGATCATCCAGATCAAGAACCTGAAGAAGGTCTACCGCTTCGGCACGGTGGACGTGCCGGCGCTTCGAGGAGTGTCGCTCGACGTGCAGGCCGGCGAGTTCCTAGCGGTGCTGGGACCGTCGGGATCCGGCAAGTCGACCCTCTTCCACATCGTCGGCGGGATGCTGGCTCCGACCAGCGGCTCGGTCCACATTGCGGGACACGACCTGTCCAGCCTCTCCGACGCGCAGCGCACCGAGATGCGGAAGGCCGACGTGGGCTTCGTGTTCCAGCGGTTCAACCTGCTGCCGACACTCAACGCCGAGGAGAACATCCGGATCGCCCAGCACATCGCCGGAACGCAAGACGACAATGGCCACTTCGAGCATGTCGTCCGAATCCTCGGCATCCAGCACCGGCTTCGTCACAAGCCCAATGCCCTGTCGGGCGGAGAGCAGCAGCGCATCGCCATCGCACGGGCAATCGTGAACAAGCCGCGCATCCTCCTGGCGGACGAGCCGACCGGCAATCTCGATTCGGAGAACTCGCTGGCCGTGCTCGACACCCTGAAGTCGCTCAACAAGGATCTAGGGCAGACGGTGCTGATGATCACGCACAATCCCGACGCAGCGAACTCCTGCGCGAGCCGGGTGGTGCAGATGAAGGACGGCCGGATCAAGTAACCGGCCAGCGAGCGGGCGGGACGCTCAGTCCCCGTACACCCGCTCGTACATCTCGCGGTTGCGAATCACCGACTGGACGTATCCGCGCGTTTCGGTGAACGGGATCGTCTCCACGAACTCCGCAGGCTCCTTGAACGGCCCCAGCCGCATCCACTGGGGGATCCGCCTTTCGCCGGCGTTGTAGCCGGCGAGCGCTTTCTCCAGCTGGCCGTCGAACTGGGCCAGCACTTCCTTGAGATGGAAGGTGCCGAGACGCAAGCTCAGGTCCGGGCTGGTCAGCTTGCGGCTGGAGAATCCCGAGATGCCGAGCCGCCGGAACAGGCCCCGGCCGGTAGAGGGCATGATCTGCATCAGGCCGAGCGCACCGGCGCGGGATCGCGCCTGGGGATGGTATTCCGACTCCTGGCGAATCAGGCCGGCAACCAGGTACGGGTCGAGGCCGTGCCGCTCGGACCGGGCGCGGAGGCTGTCCTCCCAGCCCAGCGGGAAAAGGTAGCGCCAGTAATCCTCGTCCAGATACTCGAACGGCATGCGCAAGTAGCCGAATGCGTACCGCTTCATGGCCCGCAGGGCGAGGTGATGCCGATCCTGTTCCGAATGCAGCCGGCCAAGAGCGTGGCCGGCGAAGTGGGCATCCGCCTGCCGGTAGTCCACCCGGGAGAAGGCCTCGCTGGCTTCATCTTGGAGCCCTAGCTCGGCCATGGTGCGGCCCATGTCGAGGAGCGCCCGCGTGCTGTCCCGGGGCTCGGGCGAGAGCCGCCTCGGGGGCGGGATCGACTCGGCCAGCCGCTCAGCGAGTTCCTTGTCGATCGGGCCAGGCTTTGACTCCAGTCGCTCGCCTGCAAGGAAGGCGTAGTAGTAGTTCGGGAACCCGGCCGTGATGGCTTGGTAGCATGCCCGGGCCTCGGCGATCCGCCCTTCCCGCTCGTGCAGCCGGCCGAGCCAGTACACCGCCCCTGCGGCCGTTGGGGAGGATGGGAATCTCTCGAAGTGCTCCGTCAGCAGGCGGCCTCTTTCGGGCGTGCGGTCCAGCCACGCCCGCCAGGTCAGCTTCCAGTGACCGTAGGGCGCGTGCTCACCCTTGGGAAATGCCTCCACCAGCCGCCGGAAGACGCGGGGGTACTCGCGGCGATCATCCTTCAGGTAATAGTGGTTCCCAACCGCCAGCAGGGCTTCCTGGTACCACGACGAAGCCGCATGGCGGTCGGCCAGCTTCGCCAGGCTGGAGAGCATGGGCCCGACCAGTCCCTGCCGGCGCTCGATGGCGCAGAGCAGATAGAGCCGCTGGGCTTCGAGGCCCGGGTCGCTCGGACGGGCCTTGGCGAGGGCCGAATAGGCAACCGAGCTGCGGCGCCGGTGGTAGTCAGCAGCCCCTCTCCCGATGACGGCCTTGTCCCTCTCTTCCCCGGCGAGGCCTGCGGCGAGTGCCCGGGTGAATTCCGCAGAAGCCTTGGCATGGCTCCTGCCCTTGAGGAGCGCCTCCGCGCGTGCCAGCCGCCATTGTGCGGGGGCGTCCGGATACGCGTCACCCATGCTGGAGCGAAGCCTGTCCAGATGAGACTCGGCCGCTCGCGCTTGGTCGCTGAACGGATAGTAGTAATACGCTCGGCGATAGAGTTTGATCGCCTCGAGCCGATTCCCCGTGACATGTTCCACGCGCCCCGCGAGGTAGAGGCGCACAGCTTCCTCCATCCTGCTTGCGCCGGGAGCGAGCAGGCGGCGCGCCTCTGTGTGCCGACCCAGCCGGAGCAGGCTCTCCGCGCGCAGCCGTTCGGCCGCCGGCCGGAAACGGCTGTCACGATACGTCCCGACAAACCCCTGCAGTGGCCCCAGCGCCCGCTCGAAGGCCTCGTCCAGGACAATGCAGCGGGCCCGGTAGTACGCCGCGTGCTCGGCCAGCCAGTCGATGCTGCCCCCGATTGCCGCGAACGCCTTCTCGGCAGCGGGGAACTCCCGCTTGCCGTACCGGGCCATGCCGATGGAGTACAGGGCGAGATCCCGCTCGCGGCCTGAGGCGCGATCCGCGAATTGCTGCAAGGCCTGGAAGTTGGCCTCTGTGGGCCGGGAGACAAGAGTCCGGCTCAGGGCCCCGAGCTCGGCCGCCGCCGAAGCCAAGGACCACGGGGCGAGCGTTAGGGCCAGAAGCCCCAGCAGGGCTGACAGGCGGGCCGTCTCCCGCATCCGCGCAAGCTGTGTCTCCATCCGATGGCTTGAGCCCCTGACCGTCGCCTCAGTTACCGAGCTGATCTCCATTCGCACTGCTCCCGTGTCGCGAACCCAGTGCCTCGATCCATGCCTCGGCAGACAGAATGAGTGCCTCGATTGCCGCCGCGCGCACCTGCGCGCCATCAACGATCAAGATGGCGAGCACGGTGCTTCGCAGGATCAGCGGGTACACGGTAATCTGCTCGTCCTCCCCGTATGCGAATCGATCGCAAAACGGGTGGGAGAGATTGTGCCGCGTCGCCGAGGTGACCACCGTGTCCCTGGACTCAACCGCGTGAGCAAGAGCCGGCGCCGACGCGACGTCGAACTTGAGCTGCTCCAAGTCCGACGGCTCGGGGCGCTGCCCTTCCCCCGCCGAGCGGAAGCCTATCAGCTTCCCCGCGCCGTGGAGCAGCATTGCCGCCCGTCGACAGAACTGTGGCGCGGCATCGACCAGCTCCTCCATGACGGAGGTTGGCTCGTCGGCGGCGCGAATCTTGCGGATGGAAGCGGCAATGGCCGCAAGAACGCCGTCCAGGTCTTCCCCGGCTGCCTCGCGGGCCGCGTTCAAGCGCTGCTCCGCGTCTCGCTCGAGGCGGTCAACGACCTGACCGAGCTCCTCAGAGAGACGATCCGAACCTGCCTGGCAGATCGATTGGATTTCGTCCTGGTGCGACAGCGGCCGACCCTCCCGCGAGCAAGTCCCGGACGGGGACCGGGATAATGATATTTTAATCCGAGACGGTCGCTCGCGCCCCTCGAAACGGGACATGATCGCGGGTTTTGGAAACATTTCTGGTGAACAATGGTTGACCTCGCGGAGCAGATCGCAATCGTCACCGGCGGCAGCCGTGGCATCGGCCTTGCGATTTCTGAAGCACTCGTCGCGGAGGGCGCGAAAGTGGCGATCTGCGCCCGCGACGCAGCGACTGTCACCGAAGCCGTCCGCAGCCTGAGCAAGTCCGGGCAGGCCATCGGGCACGCCTGCGATGTCTCGCAGCCGGACCAAGTGGAAGAGTTCTTCGCTTTCGTGGACCGCGAGCTCGGCGGGGTGGACATCCTCGTCAACAATGCCGGCGTCGGCCGGTTCGGCGCGGTCGACGAGCTGACCCCGGCCGCATGGGAGGAAGTGATCGGCACGAACCTGAACGGCCCGTTCTACTGCTCTAGGCTGGCTGTGCCACGCATGAAGCGTCGAGGCGGCGGCTTCATCCTCAACATAGGGAGCCTCGCCGGCAAGCACCCGTTCGCCTCCGGGGCCGCGTACAACGCTTCCAAGTTCGGGCTGGCGGGCTTCACGGAGGCGATGATGCTGGACCTGCGCTACGCCAACATCCGCGTCAGCACCATCATGCCTGGCAGCGTGCAGACCGGGTTCCGACCGGGAGGCGAGGAAGCGGACTGGAAGCTCGACCCGGCCGCGGTCGCTTCGACGGCAATCCACCTGTTCCGCACTCCGGCGCGCAATCTCGCGAGCCGCGTGGAGATGCGGCCGAGCCAGCCCCGTCGGTAAGCGGGCGTCGTCCGTCGGAGCAGGTTGCAGCACCGCTACCAGTCCGTAGCGTCGGGGAATGGAACGGCGACGGTTGAATCCCCGGCCGTCGCGGATCCTATGGGAGCGGCCTTGTCAGCGCGAAAATCGGGGGGAGTGGAAGGCGTGTCGTGTCGTGAGCCTGGACAAAGGGCGTTGGTCCGCTCCATCCACAGCACCTTCCCAACACAGGGCTGGACATGCGCACCCGTCTGATCGGCGAATGCGTGGCCGGAGGCGGGCATCTGCGCATTCAATAGGCCAGAAGATCTCGATAGACTGTGCTAATTCAAGATATGATTTTGAATTAGCCTAGAATTTCCCCGTCCTCTTCGCAAGAATGATCCGCCGAGACCTAGTTCCACTGCTCCTCAGGGCTGCCAGGCAGGCCCCCTCGGTGACGTTGACGGGGCCACGCCAGAGCGGCAAGACAACGCTTTGCCGCGCGCTGTTCCCTCGGCATCCATACGTATCTTTGGAGTCACCAGACGTCAGAGCCTTCGCGATCGAAGATCCAAGGGCGTTCCTTGCGCAGTACCGGAACGGTGCGGTCCTCGACGAAATCCAACGCGCTCCTGAGATCCTCTCGTACTTGCAGGCAGAGATTGACGAGGACCCTGCCCACGGTCGGTGGATCCTGAGTGGCTCGCAGAATCTTGCGCTACTGCAATCGGTCAGCCAGACCCTTGCAGGGCGTACGGCCGTGCATCACCTCCTACCACTGACCCGCGACGAGACCACGCGGTTCGACGCGTATCCCACGAGTCTCGAGGGCGCCCTCCTCACGGGCGGCTACCCTCGGATCTTGGATCGGAGACTTGAGCCCTCGGACTGGCTCGGGTCGTACGTCGCCACCTACTTAGAGCGCGACGTACGAACGATCACCAACGTCGGGGACCTGGCAAGCTTCCAACGGTTCGTCCAGCTCTGCGCCGGGCGGACCGGACAACTGCTCAACTACTCCTCTCTAGCGAAAGACTGCGGCGTCTCGCAGCCGACCGCCAAGGCTTGGATGGGGATCCTGGAGGCAAGCTTCATCGTATTCCGGCTGCCCCCGTATCACGGTAGCCTGCGAAAGCGCCTGGTGAAGATGCCGAAGCTGTACTTCCATGATTCGGGTCTTGCCTGCTGGCTCCTGGGGATACGAAACAGGAATCATCTTCTGGCGCATCCCTTGCGCGGCGCCATCTTCGAGACCTGGGCGGTTGGGGAGGTTATTAAGCACCGTGCGAATTCCGGCCTCAGCCAAGGCGTGAGCTTCTACCGGGACCGGGGCGGGGCCGAAGTCGATCTCGTGATCGAAGGTCCGGACCGGCTCACGCTTGTTGAGGCCAAGTCATCCGTTACGCCATCCGCCAGCCTGTTCAGGGGAACGGAACGAGTTCGCCGTCATTTCGATCGTCTGGCCCAGCCCTGCGAGGTTGCAGTAGCATACGGAGGCGAGCAGGCCCAGGAGCGTTCGTCCGGACAGCTGCTTCCGTGGCGCATGATGCGCGGGCCGAGCTTGCCCCCTGACCAGCATGTCGTCACGGTAACCGCGAATGGCCGCCCGGTCGCGGGTGCCGAGGTATCCGCGACAGTTCCGGATGGTACGACCAAGGCGACGGTTACCGACCGAAATGGCGAGGCAAGGCTGGGTTTGGACCAACTCTACAGGCCGCTCGAAGTTGTCGTGAGGGCGGCTGGTTGTGTCACTTGTTGCGAGCCCAGATGGGTCCCAGCGGAGCGACCCTTGCATATCGATCTCAGGGAAGAGTCGCTTCCCCACGCTCAGATCCTGCCTCGAATCGAAAGCTAGCGCCCAATGCCCGAAGAGCCTCCGGAAACGTGCTGCTAGGTCGCGGGCTCAGGGGACGCCCAGCCCTACGCCAGCAACCTCGGGGCAGCCCGCCGCCTGAAAAGCCGCTCCCCGCCCATCCCGCTGGCCTGCGTGCTGGCCGTCTTCGACGAATTCGAGCTGGCCGCGGCCAACGAGGGGCGGCCAGCCCGTTGCGAGCGATGCCGGACGCTTACGGATCGACGAACGGCTGAAGGCACGGCCGCCGCTTCGGGCGGCTCATTTCGCAGACGGTAACGTCGTCGCCAGCGTCTCCACCCTTAGGTGCACCTGCATCGGCAGGGCCCGGGCGCCGCCGCGAAACGTTCCGCTCGTGGGTGCGGCACCTCGGTAGTCGGTCGATGCCGCCAGCGCCACGTGGCGGTCGGAGACCGCCAGGCCGAGGGTTGGATCGAAGCCCCTCCAGCCGCCTCCTGGCAGGAACACCTCCGCCCAGGCATGCAATTCGCTGGCGCTGGCGTCGTCCGCGTCAGCGAGATAGCCGCTGACGAACCGAGAGGCGATGCCGGCGTGCCGGCAGCACTCCACGAACAGCACGGCCAGATCCCGGCACGCCCCGCCGCCAATCCGCAGCGTCTCGGCCGCTGGCCTGGGATCGCCGGATTCCCTCGGCTCCACCTTGTGGGAGTTGCGAATCTCCTCGCTCAGGCCCGTCAGGAAGGGCAACGTCCGCCGTCCTGACCGGGCAGCCATTTCGTCAGCGAAGGCCGCCACGGCGGGATCAACGGTGCCGCTGGATCCGATCGCGGCGGAGAGGAGGCGACGCAGGCCGTCTCCGTACCGGACGGGTATCCGCTCGGCCTCCTCCGCAGCCAGCAGAAAGTCGAACGGGTTCGTGCGCAGGGTCTCGATCTCGAAATCGGTCCGGATCTCCAGCGTCTCCGTGAGAGCCTCGAACCAAGCGTGCGCGACGTCGTTGCCCTCGGGATCGACAGCTTCCGCGAGCAGAGCCGGTCGCGGGTCCAGTTCGAGAGAGAACTGCCGCAGGCACTGCCTGCAGTCGCTCCTCGGTCTCAGCCGGATCGTGTGAGGCTCGAGGAATACCGGCTCGCTGTAGTCGAACCGGGTGGTATGACTGACTCGGAGCCTCATCCCAACGCCGCGAATCGCAGCTCAACTCGCATCCGGACCGGCATCGGCAGCTGGCCCCAGCTTGGCGAACGCGGTCTCCAGCCAGTCCGTCGGAAGGTCCCTGATCGTCACCCTCAGGTGCTCTTGCCACCAGTTGGAAATGTTCTCCAGATCCTCTTTCTCGTACCGGTGCTCGACCATGCGGAACGTGCCCGGCCGGTACAGCACCACATCGATCGGGAAGTCGACGTCCGCCGCGCTGATCCTCGTGGAGTCGAACGCCAGGCACCCGGTCTTGAAAGCGTGGCGCATGGAGTCGTTGTAGGTGAGTGTCCGGTCGAGGATCGGCTTGCCGTAGCCGCTCGATCCGATGATGTGGTACGGCGTCCCGCGGCCCGTGTCGACCCAGTTCCCTTCCGGGTACACCAGATACAGCTTGTGCTCGCGGTCGCCGGTCATTTGCCCGCCGACGAGGGCGTTGGCCGTGAAGGGCGTGCCACCTCGTTGCAAGTGGTCCTTGTCCTCGGTGGCGACGCGCCGGATCTGGCCGGCGAAGAGGTTGACCGCCTGGTACAGCCGTTCGATCGGCTCCCGGTCCCGGCCCAGATCCTCCTCGAAGTAGGTCAGCGCCTTGTCCCGGACCGAGCGGAGTCCGGACATCATCACGAACATCGCCCCGCCGTCGACCTCGTAGGTCGTGAGCTTCCGGGCGGTCAGGCACTCGTTGCCGGAGATGATGCGCGTGTCGGCTATGCCGACCAGCCCCTCGCTCACATTGATTCCAAGACAGAACGTCATTCGGCTAGACCGCCCCTCGTGTACCCGGCCGCAGGAACCTCGGGAGCGAAGAACGATTCCCGCACGGCCTCTCCGACGGCATTGGCCTTGGATTGCAGGGAGTCGAGGAACTCATGCAGGCCCTGGACGATCACCTCTTTGATCGAAGTGTAGTCAAGCTCGGACGAGAGCCGGCCGAGCCGGCGCTCCGCCTCGTTGCAGAACGTCCCTTGCGGAGACCCGGTGATGGCATGCAGGGATGCGTCCGCCCGCTTCAGGCAGTTGCGGACCGAGCGCGGGAACTCACCGTCCAGCAGCAGGAAGGCCGCCGTGTTGTCGGTGCGGATGCTGCCGTGGCGCTGCCGGTACATCTCCAAGGCGCTCACGGATTGCAGGACGGCGGTCCAGTACAGGTCGTCGGTGGGGGCGCCGACGTCACTCAGCGAGGGCAGGACCGTGAAATAGCGGATGTCGAGGACGCGGGTGGTCTTGTCGGCCCGCTCCAGCAGCTGGCCGATCCGGCCGAAGTGCCAGGCCTCTCCGTGAGAGAGCGTGGCGCTGGTCGCCCCGTCGATGCTGTGGCTGGCTCGGATCACGTACCGCAGGAATTCGTACAGCGAAGCGTCCTGATGCGACGCTTGATGCTCCGCGTAGAGGTAGACGTCGTTGACCTCCGCCCAGACGGCAGAAGACAGGATCTCCCGGATCGACCGGGCGTTCTCCCGCGCCGCGCGGAGGGACGAGAGGATGGAATTGGGATTGTTCGGATCCAGGGTCAGGAACCAGCAGACCTCATCCTGGTCGGCCGCGCTGTAGGCATCCCGGAACGCGGCGGCGTCTCCGGTGATCTCCACCAAGGGCTCCCATTGCGGCGGCAGGCCGGGCGGCAGGTCCAGCATCAGGTGCTGGTTCACTTCGACGAAGCGGGCCACGTTCTCGGCGCGCTCGACGTAGCGGCTCATCCAATAGATGGAATCGGCAACACGGCTCAGCATGGTCGTCGTTCGGATCAGGAGCCGGCCTGCTGCCCGCCATCGGATGGCGGGGACAGCACCCAGGTGTCCTTGCTGCCGCCGCCCTGTGACGAGTTCACCACGAGGGAGCCCTTGCGCAAGGCGACGCGGGTCAGTCCGCCGGGCAGGACGTAGATCTCGCGTCCGTACAGAATGAATGGCCGCAGGTCCACGTGCCGGCCCTCGAATCCGCCGTCCACGTGGGTCGGCACGCGGGACAGCGAGAGCGTCTCCTGGGCGATGTAGTTCCTCCCGTTGGCTTCCACTCGACGGCGGAACTCGTCGTGCTCGCGGGCCGAAGCGTGGGGGCCGACCAGCAGACCGTAGCCGCCGGACTCGTTCGCGGGCTTCACCACCAGCTTCTCGATGTTGGCCAGAACGTGCTCGCGCTGTTTCTTGTCCCAGCACATGAACGTCGGCACGTTCGGAATGATGATGTCCTCGTCGAGGTAGTAGCGGATCATCGCGGGGACATAGGCGTAGATGACCTTGTCGTCGGCCACTCCCGTGCCCGGCGCATTGACGAGACTAACTCGGTTGCGCCTGTAGGCTTCCATCACGCCTGGCACGCCGAGCACCGAATCCTGGCGGAAGGTCGTCGGATCCAGGAAGTCATCGTCGATCCGCCGGTAGATGACATGGACCCGTTCCAGCCCGGCGGTCGTCCGCATGTAGACAGTTCCGTCCTCGACGACCAGGTCCCTCCCCTCGACGAGTTCGACGCCCATGTGCTGGGCCAGGAAGGAGTGCTCGAAGTATGCGGAGTTGTAAGGGCCTGGTGTTAGCACCGCCACTTCGATCGAGCCGTCAGCCGGCGGTGCGACATCCTCGAGCATGGACAGCAGCCGACCGGCGTAGTCGTTGATCCTGCGGACGCCGAGGCCGCGGAAGACGTTGGGGAACGTCTGCTTCATGACGGCCCGGTTCTGCAGCACGTAGGAGACGCCGGAAGGAACCCGAAGATTGTCCTCCAGCACGTAGATCTGGCCGTCCCTGTCGCGAACCAGGTCCGTCCCGGTGACGTGGCACCAGACGCCGTGCGGAGGATCCAGGCCTAGGCATTCCTTGCGGAATCCTTCGGCCGAGTGGACGATCTCGGCCGGCACCACCCCGTCCCTGACGATCCTCTGCTCGTTGTAGATGTCGTGGATGAAGAGATTGAGCGCCCGGATCCGCTGCTTGAGCCCCTTCTCGACCCAATCCCATTCCTCGGACGTCACCAGCCGCGGCACGAGGTCGAACGGGAAGATCTTCTCCTGTCCGCGAGAGTCGCCGTACACGTTGAACGTGATGCCCATGTGCATCAGGTTGCGTTCGGCTGCCTGCTGGCGCTGCTCGAACACGCCGGGCGGAAGCGAGTTGATCCTGTCGACCAGACGGCGGAACTCCGGTCGAGGGGAACCATCCTCCAGGAACAGCTCGTCATAGAAGCCGTCTGTCTGGTACGAGTCGAATGTCACCGGCAGCGAGAGGCGATCGCTCGTTGCGATCCAGCCGAGGAGCGTCCAACGAGACGTCCCAAATCCGATTCTACCGACAGATGACGGCCCGGGGCTGCGGACGCGGGGCGAGCAGATCCAGCAGGCATTCCAACTGGCGCGAGGGACGGGTCATCGCTTGCGCGGAGACCTCGAAGGCCATGCCGATTCGAGATGCAATCCGGGCGGCAATCACCGTCGGATCCCAGACCGCACCGAAGCTCCCGCAGCATGGCTCCGGTCGTGGCCGGCTGCGTATTCGGAGCACGACCTGCGAAGGGTCGGCACCGTCGGATCTTCCGCAGCAGCTACGGCTACCTCGTCGCCGGGATCGCACGCTGCTTGCCGGAATGCAGCCACAGATACGTTCCGGCGGTCGCCAGGGTTGGGGCACCATCGCCGGGAGGGCGGCCGGGGGATGCAGCCGTGCACCCGCTTCCCAACAGGCCAGCGGAAGAGCCCAGCCGAGAGCCGCCGCAAAGAGGCGAGTTCGTCCATACTGGGTGGTACGCGCGAGGATGGACTATGGCAGCGGGCCCGATGATGCCGGCGCTGATGCGCAACGCACTACACTATCTCGGCGTGGCCCGGGATGGGTGAGGGGCGGGCCACCAAGTCGCCCGTAGGAGGCCGGATGCAGCTTCAACGTCGTCAATTCCTTGAATCGGCAATCGCCAGCCTGATGTTCCCGGCCGGGGGAGCGCTGGCCGCAGCGCGCGGCCTCGATCCGGCCATCATCGGCGCGAACCCCTACTTTCCCGGCTACGACCTGTACCGATCAATCGGAGTCCTGCACGGCCTGGGGTTCCAGACCATCGAGCTGCATCCGATGGGTTCGCCCGCAGCAACTCCGGGAATGCCCCCGGGGTTCGAATTCGAGAGGATGACCGACGCCGAGAAGGGCCGCTTGCGGGAGGCGCTGGCGCCGTTCCGCTA
This sequence comes from Bryobacterales bacterium, assembly GCA_965263255.1. Lineage (GTDB taxonomy): Bacteria > Acidobacteriota > Terriglobia > Bryobacterales > UBA6623 > VXMF01. The sequence goes on along the minus strand of CBDHHA010000008.1, from coordinate 550,041 downwards.
TGTCTCGACGCACCTGCCATGGGTCGACACCCCCTACTTCTCGCCGTTCGAGCCGTCGCACGAGTTCGGCGCGCGACGGATCGAGACCGCCCTGGAGGCGTCGGCGTTCTTCGGCGCCGAGCTAGCGAACGTGCACGTTCAGCGCTCGGCTCATATTTCCCTCGAAGACGCCTGGCCGATGCTGGTCCGTACATTTCGCCGCTGGGGCGGCATCGCCAGCGACCTCGGGCTCAAGCTCGCCATCGAAACCGGGTACCCGGAATCCGTGAGGGACTTCGTGCGGCTGGTGAAGGAGATCGACCATGAGAGCGTCGGCGCTACGGTCGACGTGGGTCACCAGAAGAACTACGCCGAACTGACCGCGCGCGTGCAGCCGGAAGAGAAGGGCACGCCGGCCGGGATCCGGGCCTACAACGACGTGACCCACATGATCATCGACGAGCTCGGCTCGAAGATCTTCCACATGCACGTCCACGACATCGAGCCCGACACCTGGGCCGAGCACAAACCCTTGGTCCACGGCTTCGTCGACTATCCACGGCTCATCAGGAAGCTGCGTGCGATCGGCTACGAAGGCCTCTTGGTCTTCGAGATCGGGGGTCCTGTCGAGGAGTTGGCAGGATTCTTCCGCGACGCGAAGGCGAAGCTGGAAAACTATCTCGCCGAGAGCCTGTGAGCCCAGGTTCGGATCGACACCCCGGACCTAGCAAGAGGCCCCTGCCTTTCCAGGCGCCGCACCCTTGCGGGTCCAGGATTCCCGATCATCGGGGTCCGGCGCCAGACTGGCGCGTCGGATCGGTCGGTCTCGTGCAACCGCTGGATCCCGCCCGGAGTCGGGGTTGCGAGTTCCCTGCCCATCGAGCGGACCGCTGCGGCCCGGGCAACGAGTTCCAACCTCGGCGGCCCGTGCAGTGCACCTGTCCGCGAGCCAGTCCCCTCCGAGCTGCGTGTCGAAGCGAAACAGCAGGCAGTGCAACTCGGCGCACGGCTCCTCCGCCGTCAAGGCGTGCCATGGCCTGCGTGCAAGGGTCAAGTCGCTGCGCCTCCAGAAGCGCACTTGGGATCCGCCGCCGGCAATGTGGGTTGGAATCGGCTCGCCAGCCCCGGATCCTGTTGCGTCGATCCAACGATAACCGGTAAATGGACGGTCCTCTAATCGGCAAATGGACGCTGCCATAACCGGCAGATGGCCGCATCCTCGAAATCGGCAGTGGAGACCCACCACGCCCGGGCTGCTACGACGTTCAATTGAAGACGCGATGCGGATCGGTACCGGCCGCCGGCTACGCCTGGACGCGGTCCCGGGAATCCAAGAACTTGAGCACTCTCAGCGTCAGGAACTCGACATGCGCCTCGGTCGCGGGATCCAGCGTGAGGGTGGCATCCCTGACCCTGTCCGAGGCGATCAAGCCGCGGGCGCGCAGGAGCCTCTTCTCCATCTGGAGCAGCAGTTCCATGTTCTGGAGGCTGAAGACCAGATATGGCAGGACATTCTGGAACAGGTCGGCCGCAGCGTCCGTCCGGCCTTCCACCGCGAGATCGAACGTCTCCTGCAACACGTCGGCCACCCCGAGCGCCGGCATGGCGCCGCATATCCCGGCCGAGATGCCTTCCAGCAGGTACAGGCCGCCCCAGCCCTCGAGCACCTGGACCGCGCCGCCTGTCTCGGAAAGGATCTCCTTCACCCTGGGAGCCATCAGAGGCTGCTCCAGCTTGAGATACCGGAATCGGGGGTAGTCCGCGTTGAGCCGCTTCGCGAGGGAAGCGCTGATCGTGGGCCCGGCGGGATTGAAGTCCTGGACCAGCAGCGGCACGGAAGTCCGCTCCAGCACGCATTCCAGGAACCGGTACACGTCGGCTTCCGAAATTTCGAACATCCGCGGGATCGCCACGGAAATGAGGTCAGCGCCCAGGTCCTGGTTCCGCTCGGCGATGTCGGCGGCAAGCCTGGCTGAGTAATGGTTCGACTGCGCGATCACCCGGAGCCGGCCGTCCGCAGCCTTGACCGCGGTCTCCACCAGCTTGTAGCGCTCCTCCAGCGTGAGCTTGTAGAACTCACTGGCATAAGCCGGCAAGCACACCGCTGCGAAGCCCTTCTCCACGCAGAATCCGATGAGCCGCTCCAGGGACGTGAGGTCGATCCGGTCGCCTCGGCCATCGAACGGAGTCGGGAGGACCGGGACGATTCCGGTGAGCCCCTTGTGCTTCATTTGTTGACCGATGCCGTCCGGACCACGCACCCGCCCTCACGGGTGATTGCAGTGCCGACGAGGTACTTCGAAGCGTTCGAGACCGGGAACTCGACGACGGCGTCGTCAACATCCTCGGCCCGCTGGATCCTGCCCGGCGGGATGAGGCTCTTGAACCCCTCGCAGTGCTTGCTTGCTTGGTCCATAGGCGTCCTTCAGCCGGGCTGCTCGCCGGCCGTCTCTAGATGATCTCCAGTCTTTCCTCCGAGCCAAGGATACTTGCGACGACGCGCGGCCACAAGTGCCGGTCCAGACGCTCCGTGGCCGGAGGCCTGCCGTGAAGTGCAGCACCGAGAAGCTCGGCCGCCCCTCAACGCTGGTCCGCAGGAAGGACCGAGCGCGAGGAATCCGCTTTCGGATGAACCAATACGGGGACGGGACGGACTGGCTGCCCGCTACTCGCCCAGTTGAGAGCGCACTATGTCGTACACGCGCTCGAGCGCGGCAGGCAGGGCATCCGGATTCCTGCCGCCAGCCTCTGCCATGTCGGGCCGGCCGCCGCCACCACCGCCCACGGCCCGCGCGATTTCCTTGATCACGGCCCCTGCGTGGACCGGCTTGCCGGCGATGTCCTTGGTCGCGCCTGCAATCAGCGTGACCCGCCCGTCCTGCACCGTCCCGAGCACCACCAGGCCCGTGCCGAGCCGCACGCGCATGTCGTCGACCAGTGTCCGGAGCTGCTCTCGATCGACGCCTTGGACCTGCGCCGCTACCACTGCGGTTCCATTGATGTCGCGAGCCCGCTCCAAGAGGTCGGCGACGCCCGCCCTGGCCAGCTTCGCCTTCAGTTCGCTGAGCTCGCGCTCGAGCCGCTTCCGGTCCGAGAGCAGCTTCTCCAGCGACTCGACGACGGTTCCGTCCTGCACCCGCATCATCGACGCGATGCGCTGGACCGCTGTGGAGGACTCGCGGTACTGCCGGAGCGCGCCGTGGCCCGTCACTGCCTCGAGCCTGCGGATGCCAGCCGCGCTGCTGGTTTCGGCCGTGATCCGGAACAGGCCGATCTCGCCGGTCCGGCCGACATGCGTTCCGCCGCAGAGTTCCTTGCTGAACTCACCCACGGACACGACGCGGACCGTGTCGAGATACTTCTCGCCGAAGAGAGCCATGGCCCCCTCCTTGACCGCCTCCTCAAGGCCCTTGGTCTCGGTCGTCACCTCGGTGTCCCGGAGGATTCGCTCGTTGACGATGTGCTCGATCTCCTCCAGCTCCCCTGTCTCAACGGGAGCGTAGTGCGTGACATCGAACCGGAGGCGGTTCGGGTCCACGACGCTTCCGGCCTGCTTGACGTGCTTGCCAAGGACCTGGCGCAAGGCGGCGTGCACGAGATGCGTCGCCGTGTGGTTGCGGCGCACTTCGTCCCTTCGGAACGCATCGACCGCCCCCTTCACGCGGTCCCCCACGGCAATGTCCTCGATGATCTCGGCACTATGGACGATGGTCCCGCGGACCGGTGCCCGGACGTCCTCGACCCGGGCCGCATTGCCCGTCGCGTGCGCGAGGACGCCCTGGTCCCCGACCTGGCCGCCGGCCTCGGCGTAGAACGGCGTCCTGTCCAAGACGACCTCGGCCCGCGATCCGGCGCGGGCCGCTTCCACCGATTCGCCGTCCTGCAGGATTGCAACGACCTGAAGATCGTCCTCGCGGGTGCGGTCGTAGCCGAGAAACTCCGTGCCTCCGCTGTCAGCGATTCCCACGATAGCCGGGGCAACCGCCTCCGCACCCTGCGATCCGCCCTTCCAGCTGGCCCTGGCGCGTGCGCGCTGGCCGTCCATCTCGGACTCGAAGCCGTCAAGGTCGATCGAGAGCCCGCGTTCCCGGGCGAGTTCCTGCTGCTCGTCCAGCGACAGGCCGAAGGTGTCGTAGAGGCGGAACGCCGCCGCCCCGGGAATGGTCCCGTTCTGCACCTTGCTGAGGGCCGACTCGAACTCCCGCTCCGCAACCACGAAGCTGCGCTCGTAGCGGACCTCCTCGTCGCGTACGATCTTCGCGACCCGCTCGACCGACTCCTCCAATTCCGGATAGGCGGACATCATGCGACCGGCGACAAAGCCGGTCATCTCGTGCAAGAAGAGCCCCTCGAAGCCGGCCAGGCGGGCATGGCGGAGTGCACGGCGGATGATCTTGCGAAGCACGTAGCCCCGGCCATCGTTGGCCGGCACGACGCTGTCGTGAATCAGGAAGGTCGCGGCACGGCTGTGGTCCGCTACGATCCGCAGGGCCGTGTCCGTGTCGGTGGCGGCTCCGTACTCGATCCCCAGCAGTTCCCCTGCCCTCTCGATGATCGGCAGGAACAGGTCCGTATCGAAGTTGGAGAGCTGTCCCTGCAGGACGGCGGCGGTTCGCTCCAGGCCCATGCCGGTGTCGATGGAGGGCTTGGGCAGCGGATGCAGGTTGCCGTCGGCGTCCCGGTCGAACTCCATGAAGACCAGGTTCCAGATCTCCACATAGCGCGACACGTCGGCCGGGAACGGATCGTCGGGCTCGCCCGGCTCGAGGCCGCCGGGGCCGTAATCGTAGAAGATCTCCGAGCACGGCCCGCAGGGGCCCGTGTCTCCCATCTGCCAGAAATTGTCCTTCTCGTCGCAGCGGCGGATGCGATCCAATGGCACGCCAGCGACACGGGTCCAGAGCTTTTCGGCCTCGTCGTCCTCGCGGAAGACCGTCACGTAGAGCCGATCCTCCGGCAGGGCAAGGACCTTAGTCACCAGCTCCCAGGCGAACCGGATCGCGTCCTCCTTGAAGTAGTCCCCGAAGGAGAAGTTGCCGAGCATCTCGAAGAACGTGTGATGCCTACGAGTGCGGCCCACGTTCTCGAGATCGTTGTGCTTGCCCCCGGCCCGCACGCACTTCTGGGACGTGGTGGCCCGCCGGTAGCCGCGGACATCGTTCCCCAGGAAGACGTCCTTGAACTGGTTCATTCCAGCGTTCGCGAACAGCAGGGTCGGGTCGTTGGCGGGAACCAGCGACGAGCTGCCGACGCGCCGATGCCCCTTGTCCTCGAAGAACTTCAGGAACTGCTCACGGATCTGGTCGCCGGTCATGGGCATTCGGGAAGCGGGCGATCCGCTCCGGACGCGGAAACTTCAATTCTACTGCGGAGGTCCCCACCCGCTAACCGGGCGCGATTCGCGGGCCGCATCCCGGCAGGCCCAGACGCTCTGCCGGCCTTGAAGCGCTCAGCCCGGCAGGCCGATGCGGACCCACCGCGACAGATTGCCGACGGAGATCCCTGAAATCATGGCGACGCTGTCGGCCCCTGCGAGCAGCACTTCGCCGGCGCTCTCGATCGCAATCCCTCCGATCGCAACCAGAGGCTTGTCGGTCAGCGACCGGGCCTGCCGCACGCCGTCCAGTCCGACAACCGGATCCGGGTTCAGCTTGCTTGAGGTTGCGAATACAGGACCGATGGCCAGGTAGTCCGCGTGCGAGCACTCCTCGCCGGAGAGCTGCGTCGCGTTGTGGGTCGAGTAGCCGACTACCATCTCGGGGCCGACAATGCGGCGCACGTCGCCTACCGGCAGGTCGCCCTGCCCGACATGTACGCCGTCGGCGCCGAGAGCCATCGCGATGTCAGCGCGGTCGTTCACGATGAACCGGGCCCCGCGAGACTGCAGGACAGCTCCGACAGCAGCTGCCTCCTCGAACACATCGCGCGTGAAGCTGCCCTTGTGACGGTACTGGGCGATCCGGATCCCGGCCGAAGCCATGGCCTCGGCCAATCGAACGGCACCGATGCCGGACGACGCAAGATGCTCGGTGTCCAGAATCGGGTAGACGCTCGGAAAGCGGGCCGCTACGGCCGACCCTCGTTTCGCGGCGTTCGCCATCGGCGGCCATGCCCCCAATTCGACCGCTAGAGCCGGAGAACCGGCATCAACCTAGCCGATCTCGAGAATCTCCTTCTCCTTCACCTCGCCCGCATCGTTAATGCTGTTGATGGCTTCGTCCGTGGCCTTCTGGATCTGCCCCAACCCGCGCTTGCTCTCGTCCTCGGAGATCTCCTTGGCTTTCTCGAGCTTCTTGACGGCGTCGTTCGCGTCGCGGCGGATGTTCCGTACCGCGACCCGGTGCTGCTCGACGACGTTGTGAAGCTGCTTCACCAGAGCCTGGCGCCGCTCCTGGGTAAGGGGGGGGATGGCCAGCCGGATGATCTTGCCATCATTGGCCGGATTGATGCCGAGGTCGGAGACTCGGATCGCCTTCTCGATGGCGCCGATCTGGGAGACGTCCCACGGCTGGACCGTAAGCGTCGAGGAGTTGGGGGTCGCCAGAGTGGCCATCTGGCTCAGTGGCGTTACCGTCCCGTAGTAGTCGACGGAGATCGAATCCAGCAGGGCGATCGAGGCGCGGCCCGTGCGAATGGAAGCCATGGCCCGACCGAGGTCGTTGACAGACTTCTCCATGCGCATTTCCGCCTCAAGCTGGACCTCTTCGACGTTTTCCCCCTGTATGTGTGTCATGCAAACGGCTCCTGCAAGGAATACAGCTTACGCCATCAACGTGCCCGTGGTCTCGCCCCGAGCGATCCGGGCAAGCGCGCCTGGATCGTCCATGGCGAACACGACCACCGGTAGGCTGTTGTCGCGGCACATCGCCACCGCAGTGGCGTCCATGACGCCGAGCCGGCGCGAGAGCACGTCATCGTACGAGATCTTGCTGTATGCACGAGCGTCCGAGAAGACTGCGGGATCCTTGTCGAAAACGCCGGGCACCTTAGTTCCCTTTGCGAGGATGTCCGCACCGATCTCCACGGCCCGCAGCGACGCGGCCGTGTCGGTCGTGAAGTACGGATTGCCCGTGCCCCCGCCGAGAACGGGCGTGCCCCCCTGGTCCAGTGCCGCGAGCGCTGCGGCGCTGGAGTAGGGCTCAGCAGCCGGCTGCATGCGAATGGCGCTGAGCGCCTTCGATGGAGTCCCGCTGGCGGACAGCGCGTCCGCCAGGGCCATCGCGTTGATGACCGTGCCGAGCATACCCATGTAGTCGGCCGTGACGCGACTCACGCCGGACCCGGCAACCGCCGCTCCTCGCACGAAGTTGCCGGCGCCAACCACCACCGCTACCTGGGCGCCGGCCTCGCGAGCGGCCCCGATCTCCTCCGCCAGCCAGCGGAGACGGCCCGGGTCAATGCCCTGCCCGCCGTCGCCCCCGAGCATTTCCCCGGAGAGCTTGAGTAGGATTCGGCGCGGCGGCGACATCGGGGGCTGCCCCAAACATCCTACCCGGATCGCAGCCCCGCCCGGCCCGCTAGGCCTCCTCGCCGACCTTGAATCGCTGGAACCGGCGGACTGTCATGTTCTCGCCGAGCTTGGCGATCGCGGACTGGATGAGGTCCCCGACTGTTGTCGAGGGATCCTTGACGAAGGGCTGGTCCAGCAGCACGATCTCCTCGTAGAACTTCCCCATGCGGCCGTCGACGATCTTGTCGACCACGCGCTCGGGCTTGCCCTCCTGCAAGGCGCGGTCCCTCTGGATCTGGCGCTCCTTCTCCACAGCCTCTGCGGGCACCTGCTCGCGCGTGATGTACTGCGGGTCCGCCGCGGCGATCTGCATCGCGACATCCTTGACCAGGTCCTGGAACTGGTCGGTCCTGGCCACGAAGTCCGACTCGCAGTTGACTTCCACCAGCACGCCGAGCTTGGCTCCGGCATGGATGTAGCTGCCGATCACGCCCTCGTTGGCCGCGCGTCCGCTCTTCTTCTGCGCGATCGCGACGCCTCTCTTGCGGAGTTCGATCTCGGCGGCGGCCATGTCCCCGCCGGCCTCAACCAAGGCCTTCTTGCACTCCATGAAACCCGCGCCGCTCCGGTCGCGGAGTTCCTTCACCTGCTTCGCGCTGATCGCTGCCATGACGCACCTGTCCTTTCCGAAGTCCTCACGAAACCAGTTCCCCGTGCCTAGCCGATCACGCTTCGGCCGTCTCGACCGGAACCGCTTCGACCGCTTCCGCCTCGTCGTCGGTATCGGCTTCCTCCGATTCCGGCGGCGGAATCAGCGCGCGGCCCTCCAGGACCGCGTCCGACACCTTCTTGGTATAGAGCCAGATGGAGCGCAGCGCGTCGTCGTTGCCGGGTATCACGTAGTCAACCGCGTCGGGGTCGGAATTCGTATCGACCACCGCGATGATCGGGATGTTGAGCTTGCGGGCCTCGCGAACCGCGATCTCTTCCTTCCTCGTGTCGATGATGAAGATCATGTCCGGCCGGCCGGGCATGTCCCGGATGCCGGAGATGTTGGCGTCCAGGGCCTTGCGCTCCCGCTCCAGGCGCGAGATCTCCTTCTTGCTCCGGCCCCCGTAGCCCTCTTCCTCGGCCATCTGCTGGAGCTCCTTGAACCGGTCCAGGGTCTTCTGCACGGTCACCCAGTTCGTGAGCAGGCCGCCCAGCCAGCGATGGTTGATGTAGTACATGTCGCAGCGCTTGGCCTCCTCGGCAACGGCCTCCTGGGCCTGCCGCTTGGTGCCGACGAAGAGAATGACCTTGCCGAGGCTCGCCTGTTCGGAGATGAACTGGAGGGCCTCCTTGAAGTGCTTGAGGGTCTTCTGCAGGTCGATGATGTGGATGTTGTTGCGTTCGCCGAAGATGAAGTCCTTCATCTTCGGGTTCCAGTGCCTGGTCTGGTGCCCGAAATGAACGCCGGCTTCGAGCAATTCCTTCATTGTGATTTGCGACACGTTACCTCCGATGCTGGCTGTGCGCAGGTAAGCGGCAGCCCATACAGGGCCGCCCCGAACAGCCGAGTCCCTCCAAGCAGGATTTGGACACAGGCCGCTTTCGTTGATTGACGCCTGGGACGCCTAGCGCTTCGAGTACTGGAACCGCTTCCTCGCGCCGGGCTTGCCGTACTTCTTCCGCTCGTGCTTGCGCGGGTCCCGGGTGAGATAGCCGCCCTTCTTGAGAAGCGGCCGAAGCTCCAAGTTGTAGTTCTGCAGGGCCCTGGCAATGCCCAGTCGCACGGCGTCGGCCTGACCGGCCTTCCCGCCGCCATGAACACGGATGAGCGCGTCGAACTTGCCGTCGGTCTCGCTGGCCTTGAGGGGCTGGCGCACCCTGCTTGTCAGCGACTCGGTCGGGAAGTACTCGCCGGGCTCCTTGTCGTTGATCCGGATCTGGCCCGTCCCCGGGCGCAGGAACACGCGGGCCACGGCGGCCTTGCGCCGGCCGGTTCCCAGATACTGCTGCTGGCTGGTGGACAATTCGATTCCTTCCTTAGGCCTGGATCTGCCACTGCTTGGGCTGCTGCGCCTCGTGCGGGTGATCCGCCCCGACATAGACCTTCAGCCGGGTGCGCAGCTGCCTGCCGAGCTTGTTCTTCGGCAGCATCCCGGCGACGGCGCGCTGCACCAGCCGTTCCGGGTGACGCTCCCGCACCTGCCGCGCGGTTTCCTTCTTCAAGCCGCCGGGATACCCGGAGTGCCTGTAATACACCTTGTCTGTCTCTTTCTTCCCGGTCAGGCAGACCTTGCCGGCGTTGACGACGATGACGAAATCACCCGTCTTGAGGAACGGAGTGAAGTCGGGCTTGTGCTTGCCACGCAGCAGCGTGGCGGCCTGTGTCGCCAGCCGCCCGAGGGTCTGCCCGTCCGCGTCGAGGACGTACCAGTCATGAGCCACTTCCGAGGCTTTCGGGATATACGTGTTGGTCGACATGGACAGAAAGAGGGGGTAGCGGCCGCGAAACGCCCGCTCTGCCCATGGTAACCCCGGATTCGGTGACCGGTCAACCGCAGCTCGGCCCTCCTCGGGCAAGCCCAGGAGGCGAGGAGGGGAAGGTGCTGGGCCATCCCGATCTAGAATGGCCTGCATGCGCTGGTTGCTAGGAGCTGCCCTCCTGCTCGCGACGCTGTCGGCATGCTCCGGTCCGGGCCAGGAACTGGCGCCGCTCCCCGCCGTGAGCCTGGACGGGCTCGCGCCCAGCCTGGCCGCGCGACTCGGCCCCGCCCTCGAGCGCCTGCAGGCCGCACCGCGCGACGAGGAGGCCGCTGGAAGGGCGGGCATGCTTATGCAGGCCTACGAGCAACACGCCCTAGCCGTCGCATACTTGACGCGGGCGGGGTCGATCGATTCGGAGGACCTTCGCTGGGAGTACTACCTCGCGATCTCGCTCTCCAAGCTCGGCAGGCACGCGGAGGCAGCCAGCTCGTTCCGTCGCTGCACGGACATCGACGACAGCTTCGTCCCGGCCGAGCGGCGCCTTGCGGAAGCGCTTCTCGAGTCCGGCGAGGCCGATGCCGCCCTGATGGCATATCGCAGTCTGGCGGACAGATCTCCCGGCGACCCCAGGGCTCTGTACGGGCTGGGTCGTGCGGAGTCGGCAGCCGGCAACGCGGAATCCGCGCGCGACAGTCTCCTGCGCGCCCTCGAGATTGCCCCTGGGTACGGAGCGGCCCACTACGCGCTGGCCCAGGCCTACTCGGAACTGGGCATGGGTGCGGAGGCGGAGCGGCATATGGAGCTCTTCGAGCAGCACCGCCACGGCGAGCCCGGAGCCGACGATCCGCTGCTGGCGGCCGTGTCGGCGCTCCGGGTGTCCGCGGCCGAGTACCTGAGGCAGGGCGTGGAGGCTAAGGAGCAGGGCCGGGTGGACGCCGCGATCGAATTGCACCTCAAGGCGCTGGAGGAGGACCCAGGGCTGGTCCAGGCCCGCGTAAACCTGCTAATTCTCTACGGTGCAGAGGGCAGGGCCGACCAAGCCGAGGAACAGTACCGTCTCGGCCTAGCCAGCGGGGAGCCGACCGCCGAGCTGCATTACAACTTCGGAGTGCTGGCCTACGGAACCGAGCGGCGGGAGGTAGCGCACGAGGCATTCGAGAGCGCGCTGGCTTTGAATCCCGACCACGCGCTCGCGAACCATAATCTCGGGCAATTGCTGGAGGAGGACGGCCGGTTCGACGAGGCCATGGCCCGCTACCGGCGCGCACTGGCCAACCGGCCGGACCATGGCCTGTCGCACTACAAGATCGGAATGCTCTGGATGCGCCAGCGGCGGGCGCCCGAGGCGGTCCGAGCATTTCGCGCGGCGGCCAAGGAGCAGTCCGACCGGACGCCCACGTACCTGTTCTCCTTGGCAGCGGCCACACTGGCAGCGGGGGATCGAAACGCCGCGATCACCGCGTTCCGAAGTGCAAGGAGCGAGGCCAAGCGCCGGGGCCAGCAGGGTCTCGTGGAACGCATTGACGAAGCGCTAGGGGCCATCCCGGGCCGGACGGACTCGCCGTGACCACCGCGAAACCCTACGGTGTCTGGATGCGTTATAATTGACCGGCAGATATCGGTCTTGGGGGCTCTCCTTTCGAATCTCGTTCACAGGCGGCCGGATTTCGGGCATTTGTGCGGATTTCGGCTGGTGTTCCCGGCCGGGTTGTAATAACATTGTAAGCCTGTGGCAGTCGTCGCAATCGCGGGCGGGATCCGGATCAGGGGCTCGGACAGCGAACCGTCGCGGTGCTGCAGATTCGCAATTTCCAGACAGGAGGAAAAGATGAGAACCCAACCAGGTGGGCTGGCAGGCCTGATCGCGGGCGCATTGCTCGCGGTGGCCCTGCTCGTCAGCCCCGCCGCCCAGGCTCAGTTGATCCAGGGCGGTATCGACGGATTGGTCACCGACACGACGGACGCCGCCATCGTTGGCGCCGAGGTGACGATCACGAACGAAGCGACCGGCCAAGTCCGGAACACCACGACCGGAGTGGCGGGCAACTACACCTTCCCGACGGTCAACACCGGGACCTATTCCGTCTCGGTGCGCTCGGAGGGATTCCAGGTTTCGACCACTACCGGAGTCATCGTGAGCCAGAACAACGTGACGCGCGTCAACGCGCGCCTCGAAGTCGGCCAGGTCACCGAGGTGGTGACAGTCGAGGCCACTGCGGCGACGCTGCAGACGGACCGCGCGGAGGTGCGCCAGGAAGTCACTGAGAAGACGTTACGGAACATTCCCGTCCCACTCGGCAGGAACTACCAGATGCTCTTCGTGACGCTGCCGGGCTTCTCCCCGCCGCAGAACGCGCACTCCGTGCCGACCAACCCGAGCCGCGCCGTGCGCTTCTCGGTCAACGGCACGAGCCGCTCCAACAACAACACGCGCATCGACGGCGCATCCTCGACCAACATCTGGGTTCCGCACATGACGGGCTACAACCCGGCGCTGGAATCGATCGAGACAGTGAACGTGGTGACGAATTCGTTCGACGCCGAGCAGGGACTCGCTGGCGGCGCCGCGATCAACCTGCAGATCAAGTCCGGCACGAACGATGTGCACGGCTCGGCGTTCCACTACCACATGAACCAGCATCTGAGGGCGTACCCGTACTTCAGCAATCGCACCGCAAACAAGCCGAAGTACATCAACAACCAGTTCGGTGGCACCATCGGCGGACCGATCAAGGAGAACAAGTGGTTCTACTTCGTCAGCTACGAAGGCACCTACGAGTCACAGTTCGCCCAGCGATTCATCGACATGCCGACCGAGGCGATGCGCTTCGGGGACCTGTCGGGTTCCCCCACGCCCATCTACGATCCATTCACCGGCATCCAGGACATGCTTGCGAGCGGCTATGCGACAGATCGCACGCCATTCGCCAACAACATGATTCCGCGAAGCCGCATCGACAGCGGCGTAGCGACCATGATCCACGACCCCGCATTCCCGAACCCGAATAACATCGGCAACTTGCTAGGTGGCAACGGTGGCGCTCTGGGACTGGGGCAGAATCACATCGCGGATGGCTCGACCACGTTCTTCCGGGACACGGTCGACGCGAAGACCAACTTCAACCTGACCGACAACACCACGGGCTTCATCCGCTTCAGCTTCCTCGACTACCGGATGTCGAACGGACAGACCCTGGGGCAGTTCGGCGGAAACCGCCTACACCCGACGAATTCAAACCCCGGCACGGGATTCGGCAACACCTACTCGGGCACGATCTCGATCACCCACGTGGTGTCGCCGACATTCCTGATCGACGGCTATTACGGGTACACGCTGGTGGACACCAACGTCGAGCAGCAGCGCTTGAACGAGAACCTTGGCTGGTCCGTGCTCGGAATTCCCGGTCTCCAGTCGAACCGCTTCATCGACGGTGGCTGGCCGCGGCTCCGCATCGACGGCTTCGAAGGCCTGGGCATGTCCAACAGCTTCATGCCGTACTACCGGTCGGACCCACAGAACCAGTTCGTGTTCAACGGAAACTGGACGAAGGGCACCCACAACATCCGATTCGGAACGGACATCTACCTGCAGGATCTCGATCACAACCAGCCGGAGTTTTCCGGCGGCACCGGGGCGGCGTCGGGCGAGTTCCGCTTCCGCCAGAACACGACCGAACGCAGCGGCGGCGAGCGCGGCAACGATTACAACGCGCACGCCTCGTGGCTGCTGGGCCTGCCGCAGAACGCGGGAAAGATCTGGCAGTTCAACGAGAACGGGTACTTCACCCGGACTCAGCTGCTCAGCTTCTACGTACGCGACCGCTGGCAGATCACCCCAAAGCTGACGATGAGCTACGGAGTCCGCTACGAGATCTACCCCTTCCCGACCCGGCAGGATCGGGGACTGGAGCGTTACGACTTCTCCAACAACACAATCTGGGCCTGCGGTGCCGGCAGCATCCCCAAGGACTGCGGAATCGACATCGGCAAGCATAACTTCGTGCCGCGGGTGGGCCTTGCCTATCGCGTAACCGAAGACACCGTACTGCGCGTCGGCTACGGCATCACGGTCGACCCGTTCAACTGGGCCCGCCCTCTGCGCACGAACTACCCGATCATGGCGAAGGACGGCCCGGCCCTACCTACCGACTTCGGCTACGCCACGACTTTGCGCCAGGGAATCGAGGTCATCAACGAGCCGTCGCTAGGAGACGGCGTGCTGAACCTGCCGCTCAACACGGTCGTGCGCACAATGGACACCAACAACCTGACCCGCGGATACATCCAGTCCTGGAACTTCACGCTGGAGCGGCGGTTCGGCAACTGGATCGGCACTGCCGGCTACGTGGCGACACGCTCCGTAAACCAGCTGGCCGGGCTCGAGCAGAATTGGGGCGACATCGGCGAAGGGAACCCCGGACGGCAGTTGTACAAGCAGTTCGGCCGCCCCGCTGGAACAGCCCTGTTCGGCAGCCTGGGAACAGCGAAGTACGATTCGCTGCAGACCAAGCTCCAGCGGCGCTTCTCGAACGGTTTCCAGATGAACCTGGCCTACACGTGGGCACACGGTCGAGGGTTCACCGGCGAGGATTCTGGAGCCGGTATCGGCTTCTTCCGCATTCCGCGCTTCTACCATCGCGGATACGGTGACCTAGGTCAGGACATTCGCCAGAACTTCCAGATGAACGCAATCTACGAGGTTCCGTTCGGAAAGGGCAAGGCCATGCTGACGGACGGCCCGCTTTCCAAGATCCTGGGAGGGTGGCAGCTGAACTGGCTCATGAGCGCCTACACGGGAACTCCGTTCTCGGTGACAGCGAGCTCGAGGGGGCTCAACGCCGCCGGCTCCAGCCAGATTGCAGACTGCATCGGTGAGCCGTCGTATGTCCGGCGTGGCAGCAATGACCTTTGGATCGACCCGGGCGCGTTCGCCCAGCCAGACGCGGGGCGCTTCGGCACCTGCGGGCCGAACAATGTCCGAGGCCCGGGCCTGTTCAATCTGGACATGGGAATCTTCCGGAAGTTCCAGGTCTCCGAGAAGTTCAACCTCGAGTTCCGGGCGGAAGGCTTCAACATGACCAACACGCCGCACTTCGAGCGGCCGAACAGCCGGAGCGTTACCTCGGGCACCTTCATGATCCTGAATCGCATCCGGAACACCGGACGCGAGGGTATTGACGAGCGGTTCTTCCGCGTCGGCTTGCGACTCGGCTGGTAGGGCCGGGACTTAGCCGCAAATCCCTAGGGCCGCGCTTCGGCGCGGCCCTTTCCTTTTTGGACGTCACCAAGCCTTCCGTCGGCGTCCAACCGTCGGCTTTCATGGCAGGCCGGGTGACGCACGCCCTTCACTTCACGTGCAGCCCGTGGGATCTGCGGGCCACCCGCCACTAGACTGGATTCGAGTGCTGATGCGACTGACAGGATCCGTGCTGCGGCGCCTGAGCCCGCTGCTGCGGCACCAGGCATTCCGGCTGCAGAGCCAGATGGACATTCACCCGCGTTCGCTCTGGCACAACCCGGCATTCACTCGGGAAACGGGCGGATTCTTCCCCCCGAGCGAGTCACCAGAGCGCCGGGTTACCAACTTGTCCGACTGGGACTCGGTGCGCCGCGACATGCTGGCGCTACTGCTGCGAGACATCCTAGTCCGAAGCGTTGAGGGCTCGCTGGCCGAGCTCGGCGTGTACCGCGGGGAGACGGCGGAACTGCTGCATCACTTTCTTCCTGCGCGTCGGCTGCACCTCTTCGATACGTTCGCGGGCTTCGACCCCCGAGACGCGGAGACCGAGCCGGGAATCACGGGCGCAGCCGTTTCAAGCGGTCAGTTCAGCGACACGTCCGCGGAGCAGGTGCGCCGCCGCATCCGCCCCCAAAACTCGAACGTGAAGTTCCATCCGGGCAGGTTCCCGGACTCCTGCGACGATTCCGTAAAGGAGGAGGCCTTCGCGTTCGTGCACCTCGACGCCGACCTGTACCGGCCGACCCTTGCGGGCCTAGAGATCTTCTATCCGCTGGTGAACCCGGGCGGCTATATCGTCGTCCACGATTACAACGCGTGGCAGGGCGCCCGCAAGGCCACCGACGCCTTCCTAGCAGGCAGGCCGGAAATCGCGGTGCCGATGCCGGACAAGAGCGGATCGGCCGTGATCGTCAAGGCCGGCTGACAAGTGCCGGCCCGCAACGGGCGTTAGGCGAAGGCCCACTCCCTGACCGTACCGGCCCCCTCGCGCCGCAGGGTGGCGCGGCGACACTCGGCGGTCCCGCCGCGCTCAGGGAACCGGAGCGCGAACCAAGTCAACCAGCCGTCGACCTCCATGTCCGCGCGGAGGGTCTGCCAGCCCGATTCCGCCGTCAGCGAGATCGGCGCCGTTCCAGCCCCCGCCATTTGCCCGGGAGTCCCCCAGCGGACTTCCAGGTCGACCGGAGAATCGGACTTCAGCTCGAGGGAAAGCTGCAGCCTGCCTCCCTCCGCGACCCAGGGAACGATGGCCTCGGGCGGACGCCTGGTCGAACCGGTCCAGTCCATTCGCAGCGTGCCGCCGGACTTCTTGAGAACCCCCGCATTGGTGTACCAACCGTCCACCATCGTCCTCAGGTCGTACTCCGCGGGCAGTTCCTCCTCGAGCTCGCGCCCCTGGTCACCTGACTCTTCGATCCACGCGTCCAGCGCCTCGCCCAACCGCGCCAGCTGGGACGAGTGCTCGGGCGCTTCCGCGAGGTTGGTGACCTCGTGCGGATCCGACTCCAGATCGTAGAGCTCGAATTCCGGCCTTGTCGGCGCCATCCATTGCGCCGCCGCGCCTTGAAGCTCGCCGTCGGCATGCAGCTGCCGCATTACCTGCAGGACCGGATAGCTCGTGTCCTTGTAGTGGTTTTTCTGAGAGTACGGCCGCTCCGGCAGGAAGTTCCGAATCAGCTTCCAGCGCCTGTCCCGCACGCTGCGGATCCGGTCGACTGTCTCGTCGCACCGGTCCCTCGCCGAGAACACGAATTCCGGCTCCGGCCCGGCACCGCTGCCCAGGAACATCCGGCCCTGCATCGAGGGCGCAGGCTCGATCCCGGCCAGCGCAAGGGACGAGGCGGTGATGTCGATGTGCTGCAGGAGCTGGCCGTCAACCGTGCCGGGCTCGAAGCCATCCGGCCGGTACGCCTCCGGTATGCGCACGATCAGCGGTACGCGAATGCCCTGCTCGTACAGCCATTGCTTGCCCCGGTGCAGCGCCTGCCCGTGGTCCCCGAAGAAGAAAATGATCGTGCGGTCGTAGAGCCCTTCGTCCTTGAGGCGCTGGATCACGGCACCGACCTTGACGTCGAGGTGCTGAGCCGTGTCCAGGTACAGCGCGATGTCCTCCCGCACGACGGGATGGTCCGGGTAGTAGGGCGCAAGGCTGACAGCCGCCGGGTCGACGGGCGACGAGTCGAAGCGGCGAAACTTGCGGTGGGTCTCGGGGAAGTTGACCTGCGAGTAGAACGGCGCGCCCGAAGGCCGCTCGCTCCAGTCCTCCCCGTCAAACGGCTGCTCGACCCGGAAATTGAAATCGGTCTTGCCGCCCACCGTGATCCCCGGGGCCGGCTTGCGGCAGTTCGACGTGTGGTACCCGGCCGCCCGGAACAGCTCGGTGACGGTTCGGACCCCGTCCGGTAGATCGTATGGTCGGTCGCGGTGGCTGCGGTGGTTGTGCGCGCCGATCGAGGTCTGGAACATCCCGGTCATCAGAGCCGAGCGGGCAGCCGAGCAAACCGGCGCCGTGCAGATGCAGCGTGTGTAGCGGACTCCCTCGGCGGCCAGGCGGTCGAGGTTCGGGGTGTTGACGAGGTCGTTGCCGTAGCAACCCAGGTCGGGCGAGAAATCCTCAGCGAGGATCCAGAGGATGTTGGGAGGCGGCTTCGGGGTCGAGCAGGCTGTCGCGGCAAGGCCCGGAATCGCGGGACTCAGTTGCAGGAAGCTCCGGCGGCGCATGGGCCATAGTCTAGCCCCTTCGCCTTGCCTGCTGCTAGCGGATCGGCGAGAAAGGCAGTCCGGCCAGGTGGATGTTCGACACGGTGGAAACGATATCGGCGTTGCTCCAGCCGGGCCGGTTCTTGATGCGGTTCCAGCCCTCGCTCTTGCCGAACGTCGACCAGGCCTCGCCACGGGCGTCCATGTCGGCGTAGTGCGACATGTAGATCAGGCTGGGCATGTGCGATCCCACGATCGTCTCGCCGAAGAACAGCGGGTTGATCCCGCAATCGCGGAAGATCTGGATCTCCTCCTCGTTGAACATGCGCATCTTTTCCCGGGTGTCCCGGAAGGTCTCCTGCTCGTAGATGCGCAGGTCGTAGGTCCGGGGCGACTGCGGAGCCTCGGGAACCTCGATCGCCTTCATGCCGTCGAACGCGCGCAGGAGCCAGCTCTCCACGCGGTCATACGGGGCGGCGTCATGCGACCCGAATTCCTCGTCGGCACTGGCCCACGCCTTGTCGGCGCGCATGGCCGCCAGCTTGTCCGCCATGTCGGCCAGCGAGTCATAGGCTGCAAGCGTGAACACGCGCGGCGAGAACTCGCCGAGGGTCACCCGGAAATACCCCTGGACGATCCCAAGGCGCTTCGTCATGGGCAGGTGCTCGGACTCGAGGAAGCCGGTCAGCCGGCCGTACTGGTCCGACTTCGAGTACCGGAGCTTGTAGCACCGCAATTCGAAGATCTGGTTCTCCTTGCTGTCCGCGGCCGCGGCCGGCCCTGCGGCAAGCCCAGCGGCGGACGAGCTCGCGAGAAAGTTGCGTCGATCCATGCACCTCGTTATAGCACCCCGGGGCGGCGCGACGGCGGTCTACGCCGCCCGGGGCACCGGCATGGACCGGCGCCGCTGCGGGAGCTACCGGAAGAGCGTCTTCCGTCGGAAGAACGACGATCGCTGGGGGGTGGGTTCCTCCTCAGCCTCCTCTTCGACCCGAATGTTTGGAGGAGGCATGTAGTCGAACGGCGCTTCGCCCTCGGGCGCTTGCGGCTCCGAGGCAGACTCGGACATCGCCGGGAACTCGCCCTCCGCAGCGGGTTCGTCGGCACGGTCCCGCCCGTCGTTGTCCGCATCCATCACCTCGACTACCCTCTGTGACCGCCAGGGGGAATCCTGTTCATTGGACTGCTCTCGCGCCGCCACCCCGCCGTGGCCCGGCTCCAGGCCGAAGCCCTCGCCGGCGAAGCCCGATGCGATCATGAGCACTCGCACGTCCTCTCCCAGCGAGTCGTCCCGGACGACTCCGACCGTCAGGTCCGCCTGCGGTCCGATCTCCTGCTGTATGGTCCGCAGGGCCTCGCTCGCGTCATGCAGGCCGAACTGTCCCGACCCGGTCACATTGACGAGCACCTTGGTTGCGTTCGACAGTCCGCTGTGCTCCATGGACTGGCTGCTGATGATGCCTCGCGCAGCTTCCACTGCCGCATTGCGTCCGCTGGCGCGAGCCGTGGTGACAACGGCCCGCCCGGCCTCCTGGAAGACCGTCCGCAGGTCAGCGAAGTCGCAATTCATGACGCCAGTCTTGGTGATGACATCGGTGATCCCCACCAAGGTTTCCCTTGCGATTTCGTTGCCCAGCAGGAAGCCGTCGAAGAAGCCGCTTCCCTGCTCGACGCTATCGATGACCCGCTCGTTCGGAATGATGACCGCCGTGTCGACTTGCTCCAGCAACTCGGCGACGCCCCTGTCCGCGTTCGCGGACCGCTTGCTGCCTTCGAAGCTGAAGGGCTTGACCGCGACAGCGATTGTGAGTGCGCCCACCTGCTTCGCCAGCGAAGCGATGACCGGCGCGGCACCGGTCCCGGTGCCACCGCCCATGCCGACCGCCAGGAACACCATGTCGGCGTCGCCGAGCAGCTCGGTAAGCTCCTCGGTGTTCTCGAGGGCCGCTTCGCGCCCGATGTCGGGATTCGAGCCGGTGCCGTGCCCCTGTGTCACCCGCTCGCCGAGCTTCACCTTTGTCTCGGCCCGGTTCCGGCGGAGCGCTTGCTGGTCCGTGTTGACGGTCGCGAACTCCACGCAACCGACACCGCTCTCGATCATGTGGTCGACAATATTGCCGCCGCAGCCTCCGATCCCGATCACCTTGATCGAGATCGCGCTCTGCGGCACCTCTTCGAGCGTGAATTTCAGGTCCGTGGCTTGCGGGGTGCCGTTCGCGTCCGCCGCGGGATGTTGTGCTTCCTGTTGGTTCATGCTGCATTAACCTCCTGTCGCATGGATCGGTATTCAGTGTCTTCCCGGTGCCCGCCGGAAGGCCGGTAGGCGAGCCGGTGCGCGTATAGCACCAAGCCGGCGGCGCACGCCCAGCCGGGACTGCGCAGTGCCGGTGGCAGGCTCGCAGGCCGGGCTGGGACGCCTACCCGGCAGCGGAGCCCGACGATCTGTTGAGCCATTCCCCGGATTCCCGGAATTGCCGCGATGTCTCCGGTGAGGACGAGCGATTGGACGGATCCCCTGGCAAGCCCGTCGTGTTGCAGGAAGTCGCGGACAAGCGTCATGCATTCCTCTATGCGAAGCGCGACGATCTTGTCGAGCATGTCGCGGGGCCAGAGTCGCCCCGCCTCTCCGGAAGGCCCGGGGTCATCCTGGGGCACGAAGACGTACGCTCCGCTGGAATCGGCGCTGTGGACCGCGCTCCCGAAGTCGGAGACCAGCGACGAAGCGGCCCCGGGATCGGTCCCGAACGCCCGCGCGACGTCGCTGACCAGGTCGTCGCGGCCAACCGGAATGCCGCGTGCCAGCGAGAGCGCCCCGGCGGAGTAGGCGACCAGGCCCGAGGATCCCTTGCCCAGGTCGAGGAGCGCGGCCCCGTTCCCGTATTCGGAGTCCGACAGGGTCGAGTAGGCGGCCGCGAAGGCCCCCAGCACCGTCTCGTCCACCCGGAAGCTCGCCTGGTTGACCTTCGAGGTGACGGCATCGTGATCCGCCTGGGCAATCGAGATCACGCGCACGTACGCCTCCAGGCGCCGTCCGCTCACCCCGACCGGATTCCGCAGCCCTTTCGCCGAGTCGACCACGAATTCCAGCGGTACCAGCTGCAGGGCCGCCGTGCTGTCACTGATCACACCGCGGGCGGCCTTGCAGACAACGTCGGCAAGATCGGCCTGCTCGACAACGCTGCGATGCGCGGGCAGCCGGACCGAAGTATGGACGTTCGCGCTCCGAACCTGGGCGCTGCCCACTCCGACCACAGCGGAAACGACGGCCAGGCCGGCCTCGCTCTCGGCCTCGCAGACGGCTTCGAGGACCGACTCGGCCGTGGATTGCGATTTTCGCCGGGAGTCGTTATCCCAGCAAATGGCGGGCATCGAGCCGCAACCCAGGTAATGCAACCTAGGCCCGTCTCCGGCGGCAATGAGGCAGCGCGCCTGCGCGCCGCTCATGTCCAGCCCGACGTAAGTGTCGCGCTTGTCGGTCATCCTCCTCCCTTCCCGGCCGCGACCGGCTGGATCGCGACCTGCTTCTCGAATCGAAGATCGACGGCTCGCAAGGGCCCGAATTCCGACTTCCAGGTCTCGACGTAGTTGAGAAACACGTCGAGCCGGTGGGCCAGATGCCTGTCGCCCATCTGGAGCTTGATCATGCGCTCGCCATGCTTGGCGAGGACAACGGCGTTGCCCGGGTCCGAGACATCCACCTCGGAGACTGCCTGCGCGCCTGGCTCGCCGCGCGCATCGAACACTCGGACGACTTCCTGGAAGAGGTGGACGCGCTCGCGACGCTCGGCCAGCGGCATGGCGTCAGTGATTCCGGTCAGAACCGGCAGGGAGCGCGCAGCGGCGCCCCGCAAGTCGAGGATCACCCCCTCCGAATCGACCATCCGGATCGAACTGCTGTCCGGCACGCGCAGGAACGCAACTGGCTCGCGCTCCTCGATGGTGACTGCGACCGTGTCCGGCCACACTCGCGCTACGCGAGCGTGCCGCACCCATGGGAACGCCTGCAGCGCCTCGAGCCGCGCCTCTGCGTCGAGGTCCGCCAGGCTGCGCCCGGCATCCTCGAGGAACAGGCCGGCAACCTCCTCCCGCTCGATCACGGTGGCTCCGCGGACCAGCAAGCCCTGCCGTTTCGCATCGAGCCGGAAGGGCGCGGACTGCAGCGCATAGCCGAACAGCAGGTACCACGCTCCCAGCCCGGCTGCCAGGCAGCTGGCGCATGCCAGAATCCTTGACCTCGCCTCCCGGCTCAGCGCCAGGCCGCGACCGGCCCGGAGAGGCTTGGGCCCCCGCAGGTAGACGGATGTGTCGTCCGGCTCCGGGGTGGGGATGTCAGTCTTCCGGGTCACTTTGGATTCGCCTCCCTTTGTTCCGGCGTGGACGCCTGGCTCGACCGGCTACCGGGCTGGTGGGGCGCTCCTCGCAGCTTCGCCAGCAATTGCTCGCCGGCCATCCACACGTTGCCCGCCCCGAGAGTGACCAGGACCTCGCCGGGACCAAGCTCGGCCTTGGCCCGGTCGGCCGCCTCCTCCATCGAGGCGCAGTAGGTCGCGTTCGGATGCCCCGCCGCCGAGATTCGCTCCACAAGCTGCGGACTGCAGGTCCCCGGCAGCGGATCCTCCCCCGCGGAGTAGATGTCGACCACCCAGAGGCGGTCGCAGTCGCCGAAGCATTCGGCGAACTCCCCTTGCAAGTCCCTTGTCCGCGTGTAGCGATGCGGCTGGAAGATGGCGTTCACCCGCTCGAATCCACAGGAGCGGGCCGCAGCCAGAGTGGCTCGGATCTCGGTCGGGTGATGGCCGTAGTCGTCGATCACGGTGATCCCGCCCTCCGTGCCGCGCTTCTGGAAGCGGCGGTCGACGCCGCGGAACTCGGCCAGGCCGTCGCGAACCCTCTCGGCCGGTATCTCGAGCTCGAGCCCCACCAGCACGGCGGCCATGGCGTTCCGCACGGAATGCAGGCCGACGCCGTGCACGCTGAACGTCCCGAGGTCGCTGCCGGAGAGCGCGAGCCGGAAGGACACCCCGGACCGGCCGAGCTCGATGCGGTCGGCGACGAGATCCGCTCCCGGCGAGGTGGAGCGCAGGCCGTAGCTCAGGCACCGCCGGCGGATCCCGGCCGCGGCCTGGCGCGCCAGCGGGTCGTCCGCGCAGACGATCGCGGCGCCGTAGAAGGGGAGATTGTTGGCGAAGCTCTCGAACGCCTGCAGCAGCCGGCCGACAGAGCCGTAGTGGTCCATGTGCTCCCTGTCGATGTTGGTGATGACACCGACGACGGGGTCGAGAGCCAGGAAGGAACCGTCCGACTCGTCGGCCTCGACCAGCAGGTAGTCGCTCTTTCCGAGCCGGGCGTTGGATCCGATCGAGGCGACCCTTCCCCCGACAACCACCGTCGGGTCCTTGCCGCCGGCGCCGAGCACGGCGGCGCACATGGAGGATGTCGAGGTCTTGCCGTGGCTGCCGGCCACGGCGATGCCGAACTTGACCCGCATCAGCTCCGCGAGCAGCTCGCCCCTGGAGATCACGGGCAGCCGGCGGCGCCTCGCTTCGGCGAGTTCGGGGTTGTTGCCGGGGATCGCCGAGCTGGTCACGACCGCCTCCGGGTCTCCGAGGTGGTCCGCCGCGTGGCCGATGCTGACCGAGGCTCCGAGGCCGGCCAGCCGTTGCGTGACGGGCGACTCGCGAATATCGGAACCGGTCACGGTGTATCCGAGATTAAGCAGGATCTCGGCGATCCCGCTCATGCCGATCCCTCCGATCCCGATGAAGTGGAGCCTTCGCTGCCGGAACGCTTCCCTGGTGAAGAGCATGCCTAGCCGGTCCTTCCTTGCCGCAGGGCGGCCTGCTCGACGGCCGTCGCGGCGTCCCGCACCGCGCCTGCGGGCGCCAGGGGCGCCAGTGCCGAGGCCATCCCCGCCAGCAGGCCGGGGTCGGCCGAGAGCCGGCTGACCTCGCGGACCATGCGCTCGCCGACCCAGTCCGCGTCGCGAACTAGCAAGGCGCCGCCGGCGGCGGCCGCGGCCGCCGCGTTCGCGTGCTGGTGATCGTCCGCAGCGAAGGGGAACGGGACCAGCACGGCGGGCTTGCGAGCGGCGCAGAGCTCGGCGACGACCGAGGCGCCGGCCCGGCAGATCACGAGGTCGGCCTGCTCGAACCGAGCGGGCATGTCGTCGAAGAACGGCGCCGTGACGGCGTCGACTGCAGCCTCGCTGTAGGCCTGGGCCACTGCCGCGTGCTCGCGCTCGCCGGTCTGATGGATGAGGCGCGGCGGCCGCTGGCGGCTCGCGCTCCAGATGCGGACGGCGTCGATCGCGGCGCGGTTGAGGCGCGCCGCGCCCTGGCTGCCCCCGAGCACCAGCACGGTGAAGGGCGATCCGGGGTCCCTGGGGGCGATCCGGAAGAACTCGCGCCGCACCGGCATGCCCGTCAGCTGGCAGCTCCCGGCGCGGAAGAAGGTGGCGGCAGCGGGGTGGCCCAGCAGCACCCGGCAGGCGGCCGGGGCGGCGAGCCGGTTCGCCAGGCCGGGAAAGGCGTTCGGCTCCATCAAGACGAGGGGCACTTCGGCCAGGACGCTGGCCAGCGCGAGCGGCCCCGCCGCGTAACCGCCGAGGCTCAGCGCGGCCGCCGGCCGGCGCTGGCTCACGATCCGCAAGGCCACAGCGAGAGCGCGAGGCACCGACAGCAGCGTGGCGAGGCGGCGGCGGAAGGAGACGCGGTTGAGGGCCCCGACAGGGACGTGCAGCAGCTCGAATCCGGCTTGAGGCACGAGGCGGTTCTCGAAGCCGCGAGCGGTGCCGATGAAGACGCACTCCCACCCGCGCTCGCGCAGCTCCTTCCCCACCTCGACGCCGGGGATCACATGCCCGCCGGTCCCGGCGGCAGCGATCAGCGCGCACCGCGCTCTGGCGATTCCTGCGGTCATCGGCCGAACCTGCTGATGTTGAGCAACACGCCCGAGCATGCGAGCACCGTCATCAGGGACGAGCCCCCGTAGCTGATGAACGGCAGCGGCATGCCCTTGGTGGGCAGGAGGCCCAGCACGACGCCCATGTTGAGCATCGCCTGGGTCACGATCATGACGGTCACTCCGGCAGCGATGTGGGACCCGAACAGGTCGGGCGCCCCCTGCGCGGCGCGGATTCCGCGCCATAGGAACAGGCCGAACGCTGCGACCAGCAGAACGGCTCCGATGAGGCCCAGCTCCTCGCCGACCATGGCGAAGATGAAATCGGTGTGGGCCTCGGGAAGGAAGCGCATCTTCTGCTTGCCGGCCATCCAGCCCTGGCCGGTCCAGCCCCCGGAACCCACCGCGATCTGCGACTGGATGATCTGGAAGCCCCCGCCGAGCGGGTCCGCGTACGGGTCGAGGAACGCGAAGATGCGGGCCCGGCGGTACTGGACCTGCCAGACGAAGTAGTAGATCCCGGGCAGGGCAGGCAGAGCGCAAAGAGCGAGGTGCCGGACAGGCACGCCGGCAAGGAACAGCATCGTGCCGGCGAGGATGGCCACGCAGGCCATGGTGCCGAAGTCCTTGCCGATCAGGATCAGCCCGCTCAGCAGGCCGATCACCGCTCCGGGGACGATCAGCGCGGGCAGCCGGTGAAGCTCCTTGCGGTAGCGCTCCAGATACCACGCCAGGAAGAGGATCACGGCGGGCTTGGCGAGCTCGGACGGCTGCAGCGACAGGAGTCCCAGTCGCAGGAACCGCCGCGTGCTGGCACCGGTTCCGAGAACGGCAGCGAGCACTAGCAGGCCGATGCACACGACCAGCACGGCGAAGACGACCCACTCGCTGCGGAGATGCCTGTAGTCCAGGAACATCAGGCCGTACATCGCGGTGAAGCCGATCGCGGAGGCCACGAGCTGCTTGGCGATGTAGAGCGTGTTGGACTGCTGGGAGGCAGCGGTCGTGCTGTAGACCATCATCAGCCCGAACATCGAGAGGGCCAGGATGGTCCAGATCAGGACGCGGTCACAACGCAGCAGCAGCGGCATTTCAGGCCCCCATCTCCTCGACGAGCCGCCGGAATTCCAAGCCGCGCTCGACGTAGTTCGGGTACTGGTCGAAGCTGGCGCATGCAGGCGCGAGCAGGACGGTGTCGCCAGGCCGGGCGTTGTGCCGGGCGTACTGGAGGGCGGCCCGCAGGGTGCCGGCCTCGACAGTGGGGACAGCCTCGCCGAGCTGGCCGCGAATCAGGGAGGCCGCCTCGCCGACCAGCAGGGCCGCGCGCGCCCGGGCCTTGAGCGTCTCGGCAAGGGGCGCGTAGTCGGATCCCTTGTCCCGGCCGCCCAGTATGGGCCAGAGCCCCGAGGCGAACGCCCCGCAGGCCTTCACCGCAGCCGCGACGTTGGTGGCCTTGGAGTCGTTGTAGAAGTCCACCCCGCGCACCTTGGCGACGAACTCCATCCGGTGCGGAACCGGGCGGAAGGACTGCAGGGCGCGGCCGATGTCGGACGGGCGAAGCCCGGCCAGCGAGCAGGCCGCGACGGCGGCCAGTGCGTTCTCGAGGTTGTGCGGCCCCTTGACCGGGAGGTCGGCCGCGCAAATGTCCTCGCCGCGAAAGGTGATGCGGCCGGACCGGACGCAGGCGTCGAGACCGTCGCGGCAGTCCAGGCCGAACCGCACGACCGCTCCGGAAGCGAGAGGCTCCATGGCGCGGCAGGGGTCATCATCGCCATTCAGGACGGCGACGTCTCCGCCGGTCTGGTTGCGAAGGATCCGCGCCTTGGCCGCGGCGTAGTCGGCGAAGCTGCCGTGGCGGTCCAGATGGTCGGGCGTCACGTTCAGGACGGCCGCGACCTGGCAGCGGAACGACCGGCTCGCCTCGAGCTGGAAGCTGGACAGCTCGAGAACGTGCCAGTGCCCGGGACGGGAATCGTCCACGATCCCCAGCACCGGAGTCCCGATGTTCCCGGCGAGGAAGCCAGGCACGCCCGCTGACCGCAGGGCGTGGTCGATGAGCGAAACGGTAGTGGTCTTGCCGTTGGTGCCCGTGACCCCGATCACCCGGCCGCGCAGCTCGCCGGCAGCCAGCTCGAGTTCCCCGCACACGGCGATCCCCCTCTCGCGGGCCGCGGCCATCGCGGGAAGGTCCCACGGAACACCCGGGGAAGGCACGACAAGGTCCTGGGAGAGGAACAGGCTGTCGGGGTGCCCCCCGAACCGCACGTCAACGGGCAGCTCGGCGAGTTCGGCCGCTGCCGCGGCCAGTTCCTCGCGCGGCCGGCTGTCAGCCGCCGTGACGATCGCGCCGCGGCGCGCCAGATAGCGGGCCGCGGCCAGCCCGGACGAGCCGAGCCCGACCACAAGCGCTCTCTTGCCCTCGACTCTCATCGCAGTTTCAACGTGCTGATCGCCAGCAGCGCCCAGACGAATCCCGCAATCCAGAAGCGCACGATCACCTTCGACTCCGGCCAGCCCAGGTGCTCGAAGTGGTGATGCAGCGGGGACATGCGGAACACCCTTTTCCCGGTGAGCTTGAAACTGCCCACCTGGAGAATCACCGAGAGCGTCTCCGCCACGAACACGCCGCCGATGAACAGCAGCACGACTTCCTGCTTGGCCAGTACCGCGACGGTGCCGATCGTCCCGCCCAGGCTGAGCGATCCGACATCGCCCATGAAGATCTGGGCGGGGTGGGAGTTGTACCACAGGAATGCCAGGCTGGCGCCCACGATGGAGCCGCAGTAGACGGTGAGCTCGCCGGCGAGCGGCACCCCCGGAACATCGAGATAGGCGGACAGCTCGCTGTGCCCGGCGATGTAGACGAGCACCGCCAGCGCTCCGACGCAGATGATGGTGAGCCCGATCGCCAGCCCGTCCAGGCCGTCGGTCAGGTTGACGGCGTTGCTGGAGCCCACCAGCACGAAGAACAGGAACAAGACGAACAGCGCGTACGCGAGCGGCAGCGTGAGCGGGTTCCCGGTCAGCGAATGGATCACGAGATCCGGCTGGATGTCCTTGAAGAACGGCAGCGAGACCGCGGTCGAGTACATTCCTTCGGAACTCATGGCCACGAGGATGCAGCCGATCAGCAGGGTCATGGCGCACTGGAGGGCCATCTTCGCCCGCGACGAAATCCCCAGGCTGCGCTTCTTCGCGACCTTGCTGTAATCGTCCAAGAAGCCGATCGCTCCGAAGCCGACCATGGCCAGCAGGGCCGTCCAGATGTACGGGTTCGACAGGTCCGCCCACAGGATGGTGGGCACGATCGCCGCGAGGCAGATGAGGAGGCCTCCCATGGTGGGCGTTCCGGCCTTGCACTGGTGCGACTGCGGCCCCTCCTCGCGAATGTACTGGCCGACCTGGGCCTCGCGGAGCCTCCGGATCAGCCACGGGCCCAGCAGCAGGCCGATCGCAAGCGCGGTCAGGCTGGCCACGGCAGTCCGCACGGTGATGTAACTGAACACCCTGGCAGGGCTGAACAGCGGGTAGAGGTGTTCGACTAGGAGCTCGTACAGCATGCGAGTCAGTCCCCCGCCCCGTCCGCCGCGCCGGCGCGGCTCAGCGACTCCAGCAGCGGGTCCAGCACCCGCTCCAGTCCGACGCCTCGCGAGGCCTTGATCAGGACGGCGTCCCCTCTGCGTACTAGTTGGGTGACCGAGCCCGCCGCCGCCGCCGGGCTGTCGTGGAACTCGGCAGGCACGCCAGCGGCACGGACAGTCTCTGCCGCGTCCCCGCCCACACCGACGAGGTAGTCCACCCCCGCCGATGCGACCGCCTCTCCGACCCGCTGGTGCAGCTCGCGCGATCGGGCGCCCAGCTCCCGCATTTCCCCGAGCACTGCAATCCGCCGGCTGGCCGGGGTGCCTGCCAGCACTCGCAGCATGGCCTCGGTCGCGGCCGGATTGGCGTTGTAGCAGTCGTCAATCACCGTGACGCCGCCGGCCTTGCGGATGACGCCTCGCATGGCGGCCGGCCGGAGCCGGCTGACAGGGCCGGCAAGGCGCTCCGGGCCGAAACCAAGGATGCCGACCGCGGCGATCGCGGCCAGGATGTTGTAGACGTTGTGGCGCCCGGGCAACGCCGAGGCCATGCCGTGACCGGCCACGCTGAAGCGGGTTCCGTCGGCACCCAGCTCCTGCACGCCTTCGGCCCGGACATCGGCCTCGCTGTCAATCCCGAAAGTGACAGTCCGGCCCTCGTGCAGGTTGCGGAAGCGTGCGACGCGACGGTCGTCGGCATTGAGGATCGCGACGCCGTCCGGGCCGACGGCCTCGATGAGGCGTCCCTTCTCGCGGGCGAGCTCTTCCTCGGAGGAATAGTTCCCCACATGGGCCAGTCCCACGTTCGTGACGATTCCAATGTCGGGCGCCGCCAGTGCGGCTAGCGGCTCCATCTCGCCGGCGTGGTTGATGCCGATCTCGAGAACGGCGACCCGCCGCTCGTCCGGGACACGCAGCAGGGAGAGCGGCAGCCCGAACTCGTTATTGAGGTTCCCTTCCGACTTCGCCACGGGCTGGAAGTCGGCGAGGAGGGCCGCGATGATGTCCTTGGTCGTGGTCTTTCCGCCGCTGCCGGTGACGGCCACTACCGACCCGCCCCAGTGCTTGCGCGCGGCCGCGGCGAGGGCCCGCAGGGCCGCTCCGGTCTCGCGGACGGGCAGCAGCATGCCGTCGCCGCATCCGGCATAGGAGCTCTCGACCACGGCTGCGACTGCCCCTCGCCGAAGCGCGTCCGGCACGTAGTCGTGGCCGTCCAGGCGGGCGCCGCGGATCGCGAAGAACAGGTCGCCGGGGCTCACGGTGCGGGAATCGATCGAGTAGCCGAGCGCTTCCGCTTCGGTCCCCGGGCCGGGCACGCCCAGCCAGTTCCGAACCTGCGACAGCCGAAGCCTCATGACCGCTCGAACCCCATCGCAGCCAGGGCCGCCCGGGCGACCTCCCGGTCGTCGAACTCGACGGTGCCTGCAGCCAGCGCCTGCGTGGTCTCGTGCCCCTTGCCAGCCAGCAGCACCACGTCGCCTGGCCGGGCCTCGCGCAGGATTGCCTCGATGGCCGCGGCCCGGTCGGGCTCGGCGACCCACTGCGCAGGCCCTTCCCGGAGACCCGGCTTGACATCCTCCATGATGCGCTCGGGATCCTCGCCGCGCGGGTTGTCCGACGTCAGCACGGCGAAGTCGCTGTACCGCGCCGCCACCCTGCCCATCGGCGCCCGCTTGCTGCGGTCCCGGTCGCCGCCGCAACCGAATAAGGTCAGCACCCGCCCGGACCCGCTCTGGCGGTCCGCAATGGCCCGCGCGGACTCGATGAGCCGGCGCAGCGCGTCCTCGGTGTGCGCGTAGTCAACGACGGTCAGGAACGGCTGCCCGCTGTCGACCGACTCGAAGCGCCCCGGGACAGGTCGCGCGAGGCGGAGCCCGTGCTCGATCTCTGCCGGCTCCAGCCCGTGGCAGAGAGCGGCTCCGATGGCCCCTAGCAGGTTGGCTACGTTGAAGTCGCCGACCAGTGCGGAGTCCACCTGCACGCGGCCAGCCGGCGTCTCGGCGTCGAATCGCAGCCCGCCTGTCCCCGCCTGGACCCGCAGCGCCCGGACATCGGCACTGCGATCCCGGCCGTACTTGAGCTCGGCGGCCGCGCCGAGGCCCAGGAAGCTCCTGCCCGCCGGGTCGTCGATGTTGACCACCGAGAACTCCGGGGGCGGGGCCCCGGCCCCTTCGAACAGCTTGCGCTTGGCA
This sequence comes from Bryobacterales bacterium, assembly GCA_965263255.1. Lineage (GTDB taxonomy): Bacteria > Acidobacteriota > Terriglobia > Bryobacterales > UBA6623 > VXMF01. The sequence continues at coordinate 519,528 of CBDHHA010000008.1, read as the reverse complement.
GCCGCATAGGAAGCCATGTCGCCGTGGAAGTCGAGGTGCTCCGGCGTCAGGTTCGTGAACACTGCCGTATGGAACCGGATGCCGCGAATCCGCTCGAGCTCCATGGCATGCGACGACGCCTCCATCGTCGCGTGGGTGCCCGCGATCCCGCGAAGCCGGTCGAGCAGCCGCACGACATCGAGCGATTCGGGTGTCGTGTTGACAGCCTTCCAGGATTCCTCGCCGACGCTGTGCCGGATGGTTCCCAGCAGGGCGGTCGTCCTGCCTGCCGCCCGGAACAGGCAGTCGATCAGGTGAACGGTGGTTGTCTTGCCGTTCGTGCCGGTGACAGCCGTGACGGCCAGGTCCCGGTCCGGATACCGGTAGAAGCGCAGGCTGGCGTGTGCCAGCGCGCGACGGCCGTGAGAGACGCGCGCCCAGCGCGATTGCAGCCCGTCGGGCGCCGCCCGCTCGCTGACAACGGCCGAGGCTCCGGCCTGCAGGGCGCCCGGCACGAACTGGTGCCCGTCGACCCGCTCGCCCGGAAACGCGAAGAAGGCCTCGCCCGGGCGCAGCATTCTGGAGTCGTACTGCAGCCCGGTGACGGCAACCGCGGGAACGGGCCCTTCCGCCACGCCCTCGAGCATCGCGTCCAGCCTCATCCGCCACCCTCCGGCTCGGCTCGCCCCGCTGCCCCATCGTCGTCGAGGGACGGAGCCAGATGCAGCCGAATCGCCTGGCCCTCCGCGAGCATCGCGTTGGGCTCGGGTGTCTGGGCGTGCGCCAGTCCGCTTCCGACCGGCTCGATCTGGATGCCCAGGAGCGCGCCGACAGACAGGGCCTCGCGCAGCGTGAGGCCACGCAGGTCCGGGGCAGAGCGAAGCTGCACGCGGGGCGCGGCGGCCTCGGCGCGTGCATTGCCGAGGGGCTCGCGCGCGGCCGGGCCGGGCGGGGATCCGGTCGGGGGCGCTGCGTCGGGTGGCGGTCCGGGTTCGGCCAGCTCGCCGACGCGCCCCCCGACGAAGTCGGCGAGGATCGTATCGGGCACGCCCGGGGCGGGAACCGCTTCGCGGGGCACTGCCCGCGACGGGGGGATATCGAGCATTCGCAATGCCTTCTTCATCACGGCACCGAACAGAGGAGCCGCGATCTTGCCGCCGTAGTAGTCCTCCCCGCGCGGGTCGTACAGCATCACGACCCCGACCAGAACGGGGTCGTTAACGGGAGCGAAACCGCAAAAACTCGCCAGGTAGGCGCCGTCCGCGTACGAGCGGGACACCGGATTGATCATCTGCGCCGTGCCTGTCTTCCCGGCTACCCGGTAGCCGGGTATGCGAGCGAGCTGTCCGGTCCCGTCCTCCACCACGCGCTCGAGGATGGCCTGCATCGTGGCGGCCGTCTCCGCCCCGATCACCCGGCTCCCGGGCTCCGGCTCGAACGACTCGACGGCCCCGCCGTGCTCCCGGATCCCGCGCACGATGCGCGGCTTGACCAGGGTCCCGCCGTTGGCCACGGCAGCGAAGAGGCGAGCCATCTGCACAGCCGACACCCCAACTTCCTGCCCCATGGACAGGGACGCGAGCGAGGCCCCGCTCCAGCGGTCGAGCGGGCGGACCAGGCCCGTCACCTCCCCGGGCAGGCCGACGCCGGTGGACTGGCCGAAACCGAACCGCCGGATGTAACCGTGCAGCGTCTCGGCACCGACCCGGTAGCCGATCTTGATGATCCCGACGTTGCTCGACTTCATCAGCACTTCCGGCATGGTAAGCAGGCCGTACGGATGGTGGTCCCGGATCCGCCGGCGGTGGACCCACATGCCGCCCATCTCGCAGTCGAAGACATCGTCGGGGGTGACGAGTCCCTCTTCCAGAGCCGCCGCGGCGGTCAGCACCTTGAAAGTCGAGCCCGGTTCTACGAGGTGGCAGACGGCGAAGTTGCGAAGGTTCTCCAGGTAGCGGGCGGGCCGCGGGAACCGGTTCGGGTCGAAGCGCGGCCAGTTCGCCATGGCCAGGATCTCGCCCGATCCGGGCCGCATCAGGACGACAGTGCCCGCCTGGGACTCGGATTCCCGGACCGCCCGCTCCAGTTCCAGGCTGGCGAGTGACTGCAGGCGCAGGTCGAGGTCCAGGATGATGTCGTCTCCGGGCCTCGAGGGCTTGATCACCTGCGCGCCGTATCGCCGGTGCCGGCCGTCGTACTCCAGGACACGGAGCCCTGCCTCTCCCCGCAGGCGCGAATCGTACTCGAGTTCGAGCCCGGCCTGGCCGCTGTGGTCCAGGCCGACGATGCCGACCACGTGCGCGCCCACCGTGCCGTGCGGGTAGTAGCGCTTGCTCTCCGTCTCGAAATGCAGGGCCTGGCAGTGCCTGGACGGATCCTGGACCTTTGCGCGCTGGTACTCGTCGCGGCCTCTCAGTTGCTTGACGCGCTGGTACTCGGCGAGGTTCGCGAGACGCTTGACCCATTGGAACCCGCCCCGACCGAGCCGCTCCTGCAGGTCGCGCGCGTCCACGCCGGCGGCCTCGGACAGCATTGCGGCCATCGACCTCTTGTCGCTGACGCAGTCGGCGAACACGCCGATGGACTGGGCCGGCGTGCTCAGCGCCAGCTCCTCGAGCCTGCGGTCGAGGATGCCCCCCCGCCTCGGCAGGATGTCCACTTCGGCCATCTGCTGCCGCTGGGCGCGGTCTGCCAGCTCGTCCTGCCGCAGTAGCTGCAGGTCGGCAAGCCGAAGCGCGATCAGGCCGAACCACAGCAGGGCAACCCCGCCGAAGGCATGCAGGCGCATCCGGCCGCGCGGACCGAAACGGTTCCCCGCAGGGCTCAGTTTCGCTCCAGCGCCGCGCGCGCGGCGTGGCGGTCCCGAACCTGCGTCAACCGACCTGCCCATGCGTTCCAAGCTGCCAATGGCTCCGTCGCTGCCCTAGCGCCCGCATTCTCGATCCGGGCCGCGGACGCCAGCGGCTCGGAACGGCCCCGCTCACCGCTGTGCCGGGAAGAGCTGCGCCACGGCAGTCTCCGGTTCCGCTCCGATCAGGCGCTGTTCGGGGAAGACATAGCTGCCCTCGCCGGTCTCCCGCAGCCCGATCCGCTGCGCAAGCACCGCGACCCTGCGCAGGTCCTCGAGCCGTCCCTTCTCGACCTTCAGGTGCTCGCGGACGGCGATCAGCTCGTCGATCGTCTCGGTCATCTGCGCCTGCCGGTACCCGGAGTGCCGGACCCACAGTCGCGGTCCCGACGCCAGCAGCAGGATCATGACCACGAACAGCCCCCAGCTAATGTGGGCGCGCAGCGCGTCGCGATCCCGCGGGTCGTGGCGATACCGCAAGGAGCTGTTGTCAATCGATTTCTGGTACAGCACGGCGCCTTCCATCGGCATGGCCGCAGGCGCGGGAAGAGGGTCCGCGCCGCCGGCCGCGGCATCACGGGGGACGGCAGGTGGGGTGGAGGCGTTGCTCCAGCCGTGCCCCGGATGTCGCCGCAGCGGCGCGTTCGGTTCAGTGTTCTTCTCCATCGTGCACCGATCCTTCATGTTTGTGCGGCTGCCCGCCTGGTACGGCAGACGGCCCTCAGGCGCGCGCTCCTGCTGGGAGGATTGCTGCCTACCTCATCCGCTGACGGGCGCACGGCCCGGCGGGTCAACAGCTCGTACGTCCCGGCAGCCGCCTGCCGCCGGAACGAATGCTTCACCAGGCGGTCCTCGCCGCTGTGAAAGCTGACAACGACGAAGCGGCCGCCCGCTGCAAGCAGGCCCGGGGCGGTCTCGAGGAGAGCCGACAGCTCCCCCAGCTCGTCGTTGACCGCCATGCGCAGGGCCTGGAATGTCCGGGTCGCGGGATGGATGCGGCCGCGGCCCTTGCGCGGCACGGCCCCGGTCACGATCTCGGCAAGGTGCCCGGTGTGCCGCACCGGGCGGGCCCGGACCACCGCGCGGGCGATCCTGCGGCTGAATCTCTCGTCCGCCAGCTCGTACAGCAGGTTCGCCAGTTCCTGCTCGCCGCCCCGGTTGACCAGATCCGCCGCCTGCAGTTCCTGGCGCCGGTCGAAGCGCATGTCCAGCGGCCCCTCCGCACGGAGGCTGAAGCCGCGGCCCGGATCGTCGACCTGCGGCCTCGACAGGCCCAGGTCGGCCACGATGCCGGAGAGCGGTACGCGCTGCCGCACGGCCTCCGCGATCCGCGAGAATCCGCCGTGGAAGTACTCCACGCGACCCCGGAACTCGCTAAGGCGCTGGCGGCATCGGTCGAGTGCGGAAGAGTCGCGGTCGATGGCAACCACCGTGCTGCCAGCGGCCCGCGCCAGGATGCGGCGCGTGTAGCCGCCCGAGCCGGCCGTGCAGTCGCAGTACGCCCCCGGGGTGGGGGCGTCTCCGAGCAGGTAGCGCTCCATCTCGTCCGCCATCACCGGATAGTGCTCGCTCATCGCGGCCGTCATAGCCCCATGCTCTGCGCGCGCTGCAGCTCGCCCTCGGAGATCTCGTACTTGCGGGCCGTCTCGTCGTACTTCGTCTCGTTCATGATCAGCATGTGGTTCTTCTCCCACTGGATCATCACGGTCCCCTTCATGCCGGAGGCCTCGCGCAACGGCGCGGGCACTAGGAAGCGCCCCTGGCCGTCCACCGTCTCCTCGGCGCCCCAGCGGTTCGCCTGGAACAGGATCTTGGTCTTCAGCGGACCGTCCGGGTCGGGATCCGGACCCGAGGACGGTCGCGAGAGCGTGTCCTCGACGGCTTCCCACTGCGTGATCGGGTACGCCTTGACCGATTTTCCGTCGAGGCTTGTCACGAACAGATCCGGCTCCTCGTACTTCCGGCGGATGGCTCGGTTGACGGACGCGGGGAGCTTCAGGCGGCCCTTGTCGTCCACGCTCGCCGCCCGGACGCCGCGAAACAGCGTCATGCCACCTCGATCCACTTTCGAACACTTACGGCCAGAATCGGCCACTTCCGTCCACATCATTCTCGGACCGTCGAACGGCAGTTGTCAAGGGCCCGGGACGGGGAACGAAACATTTTCTTCACTTTTGAATATGTTGTATTTCTCTACGTGCGCACCACTGCATATTGGGCTGCAAGCGCGCAGAGCGAGCGGCCGGTCATCGCTTGCTGGCGGGGTCTGCGACAATGGACGCGTTTGCGAGCCCGGATTCCGGCCACCCGGAAACCGGAGGGAGGGCATCAAGTTGAAGCTGGGACTGGTCACCTACAACGTCGGCAGGGAATGGGACGTCGACACCATCATCGAGAAGCTGGAAGCGGCGCGATTCGAAGCCGTCGAGCTGCGCAGCACGCACCGGCACGGCGTGGAGCCGGGCATCGCGCCCGAGGCGGCGGCCGCGGTTCGGCAGAAGTTCGAGGAGAGCAAGGTCCGCCTGCTCAGCCTAGGCTCGGCCTGCGAGTTCCATTCTCCGGACGAAGCGGAGCGCAGGGCGAACGTCGAGGAGACGGCACGGTTCGTCGAGCTGGCGCACGATCTGGGCTGCTGGGGCGTCAAGGTGCGGCCCAACGGGCTTCCCGACGGCGTGCCCCGGGATCTGACGGTCCGCCGGATCGGCGAGGCCCTGAGGGCCTGCGGGGATCACGCGGAGGGTTACGGTGTCGAGATCTGGGTAGAGGTCCACGGGGCCGGCACGCGGCAGCCCGAGGTCATGCGCGAGATCATGGACAGCTGCGGCCATCCCTCGGTCGGGATCTGCTGGAACTCGAACCCGACCGACATCAAGGACGGTTCGATCAAGCCGGCCTTTGACCTGCTGAAGGACTTCATCCGCAACGTGCACATCCGCGACCTGCCCGACTACCCCCACCGGGATCTGTTCGGCCTGCTGAAGTCCATCGAATACGATCGCTACACCTTGGTGGAGACGGCGCAGAGCTGCGAGCCGGACCGCTACCTGAAGTTCTACCGGGCGCTTTGGGCGGAACTGGTGCGGAGCGCCTGAGGCGCCAGGGCGCGGGGCCTGCGGGTCAGTTGGGCGCGAAATTGATGGTCGGCGGATCGAGCTCGACCCACAGCGGGTCGAGTTCGGCGCCGTTGATCGCGTAGCGGACGATCACGCCGTTCGGCTGGGTGTACGACCGGCCGATCTCGTACTCCTCGATGGTGCCGTAGGGAGCGTCCGGGCCCCAGTCCTCGAGGAATTCCTCGTACGGGTAGTAGCGGCAAGGCTGCTCGACCGAGCAGCCCCACATCACGTACGCCTCCTCGAACTGCCCGGCCTGGAGCGCCTGGAAAAAGCGCTTCGCCAGCAGCTCCTCGCGCCAGTTCCGGAAGAAGACGTAGTAGACGCTGCCGAGCAGGACAGCCAGGGCCAGCGCGAGCAACGCGCCCTTGACAATCCGTTCCGCCAGGACCCCCTTGCTGGCGTAACCGGTCAGGTATTCCATCTCTGGGGCCGGGAACGGCCCGGCTTAGTTCGCCGGGTGCTTGGCGTCGTAGGCCTGGGTCGCCTCGGCCGTGAGGTCGATCAAAGGGTCGCTGGCGAGCACGCTGCTGCCGTCCACGATCAGGTCGACACCCTTGGTGCCGCGCAGTTCCCGGATGACCTCCCGCATGCGCCCGCTCGCCGCCGAGAGGATGTTCTGCCGGTCGAACTCCACGTCGGCCTGCAGGTCCTCGTTGAGGCGCTGCGCCTCCCGCTGCTTGCGCTGGCCCTCGGCCTGGAGCCTGGCCGCCTCGTCCCCCTGCAGGCCCGGCAGCCTCGTGCTGATCTCCTGCAGCTCCGTCGACAGGGCTTCGAGTTCCGACTGGCGGTCGGCGTACTTGGCTGACAGCGCCTCGGATTCCTTCTTCATGTCCGCGGTGTTGAGCAGCGCGGTCTGGAAGTCTATGACGGCAACCTTGGACTGCGCGGCCGCGCCTCCCGGCCACGCGCACAGCACGATGGCCGCCAAGAGCAGCCACGGTCTCAGGCACATGGGTCTCGGTCCCTCCGAAACGGTTCTGACTTGCATCGTTCTATTCTGGCACGGAGGGGATCGCGGATTCCATACCCGGCCGGGCCGGCCATGGCGGGCTACGGCGGGAAGAACTGGCGGGCCAGGTCGTTGTACATCACGATGGCGAACAGGACCACGATGAAGAACATCCCGACCTGCGCGATCCGGTTCTTGACCGGCACGCTGACATCCCGGCGCAGGGCAGACTCGACGAGCAGCAGGAGGATGTGGCCGCCGTCCAGCACCGGGATGGGCAGGAGGTTGAGAATGCCCAGGTTGACGCTGATGATGGCCATGAGCTGGATGAGGACGCCCGGGCCCCGGGCAGCAGCGTCCTGGGTATGCCGGTATATGCCGACCGGCCCTTCCAGTGCATCGACGGAGAGTTGCCCGACGACGAGCGCCCCGATCGTCCTGAAGATCAGGCCCGCGAAGTCCATGTTGTCGTCCGTCGACTGCGCCAGCGCCGCTGGCAGCGGCAGCGGCTCGGCGATCCGCTCGTACTGCGCCCGGAGTTCGACGCCGACCCGCCACGGCTCCCCTTCCCCGTCCCGCGTGGGGCGAACCAGGAGCTCCTCCGCGCCGCCGGAGCGCTCCACGCGAACCGGCACTTCCCTGCCCCCGGAATCCCTGATCACGTCGATGACCTGCTGGACGGCGACAATGTCGACGCCGTCGACGCTCAAGAGCAGGTCGCCCGGCTCGAGCCCGGCGGCCGAGGCGGGCGAATCCCGCAGCACGCCGGCAAGCAGCACCCCGTGGGGCGCGGTCCAGCCCGGATCGACCTCGTCCCGGCTGGGCTGCAGGTCCGGCATGTCGATGCGCAGCCGCCGGGGGGAGCCTTGCCGCTCGACGACCACATCGGCCGTGCGCCCCGACACCAGGGAGGTTGCCATGTACAAGTCCATCCAAGTCGCCGTCGGCACGTCTCCGAGCGACACGACAACGTCGCCCGGCACCACGCCGCCGGCTTCGGCGGCCGACCCGCTGGCCACGTAGCCGACGCGGGGCTCGGCCTCGAGGAAGCGCGCCCGTTCGTACTGATGCATGTACAGGCCGGTCAGCAGGGCGACAGCGAGCACGAAATTGAAGGCCGGCCCCATCCCGACGATGACCAGTCTCTGCCAGCGGGGCTTGGAGAGTAGCTCGCCTTCCTCCCCGGTGGGCTCACCGATCACCGACTGGCCGGCCATCTTCACGTAGCCGCCAAGGGGCAGCAGGCAGATCTTGAAGTCGGTGCCGTTGCGCCGGAAGCCGATCAGGCGGGGCCCGAACCCGATCGAGAAGCTCTCGACCTTGACGTCGAAGTACCGCGCCGCGAGGTAGTGCCCGAGCTCGTGGAAGAGCACGAGGACGCTCAGGACGATGAGGAAATTGACCATTGCACCAACCCAGGCTCAGGCCTCCGGGGCCATCGCGTGCAGCTGTCCACGCCCGGGAGCCGGGCACTGGTCCGCGATCTCGGCGGCTCGGACGCGGGCTTCCCGGTCGCAGGCCAGCACTTCCTCGATCGAGGACGCGGCGCCGCGGGGGCAGGCGGAAAGCGTGCGCTCGACCACTGCGGGGATGCCCGCGAATGCGATACGCCCGTCGAGGAACGCCTCCACTGCCACTTCGTCCGCCGCGTTGACCACGCAGCCGGCGAGCCCGCCGAGGCGAAGCGCCTCGTATGCGAGGTCGAGCAGGGGGAACTTCGCCCTGTCCGGGGGCTCGAAATCCAATTTTGCCACACGAGTCCAGTCCATGCGCTGCCGCGGGCTCAACTCGCGTCCCGGGTATGCCAGCGCGTAGCGAATCGGAAGCCTCATGTCGGGCGGGCTGAGCTGCGCGATCACCGACCCGTCGCGGAACTCCACCAGCGCGTGGACGACGGACTGGGGATGGACGACCACCTCGACCTGGCCGGGGGGCAGGTCGAACAGGTGGCAGGCCTCGATGACCTCGAAGCCCTTGTTCATGAGGGTCGCGGAGTCGACGGTGATGCGGCTGCCCATCTTCCAGGTCGGATGGCGCAGGGCCATCGCCGGGGTGACCTGGTCCAGCCTGCTGGCAGGCAGATCGCGGAACGGGCCGCCGGAGGCGGTCAGAATGACTCGCTCGACCTCTTCGCGCCCGCCAGCGCGCAGGCACTGGTGCACGGCGTTGTGCTCGCTGTCGACCGGCAGCAGGTCCGCACCGGAATCGCGGGCCGCGGCCCTCACCAAGTCGCCGGCAGCCACCAGGACTTCCTTGTTGGCAAGTGCGGTGCGGCGGCCCAGCCTGACAGCCTCGTACGTTGCTGGCAGGCCCACGACCCCCACGGCGGCCGACACAAGGACATCGACGCCCGGCGCCGTCGCCACAGCGAGGTTCCCGGCAGGGCCGCAATGGCATTGCGGAGCGTACCCGGCAACGCCTCGCAGGACGTCACGCAGGCGCGACAGCGCACTGTCATCCGCCACCGACAGGATCTCCGGCCGGAACTCCAGTGCCTGACGGACAAGCTCGTCGACGTTGCCGCCGGCGGCCAGCGCCGCCACGTCGACCCGGGATTCCATCTCCCGGACGACCTGGAGAGTGTTGCGCCCGATCGAACCAGTCGAGCCCAGCAGCGACAGTCGCATAGAAGCCTCAGTCCCGCGAACGGCCCTGCCGGGACCATGCGGGCCGGGCCCGGCCGGGCCTAGCCCGGATCATGACAGAAGTCGCAGTCATTCGGGGCCTTGTACCTGGCATGGCACTCCATGCAGGAAGCCATCGTCGTGGGCTTCTCCTGAAAGAGCACATCGCGCTTGGCGACCTCGCCGTGACAGGTCTCGCATCCGACCGAGGCGTCGTCCACGTGCGAGGCGTGCGAGAACCAGACGAAGTCCGGCACGCGGTACACCCGGTTCCACGGGACGGGCTTGGAGCCGGCGCTGAACTCCGCCAGCTTCTGGATATGCGGGCTGTCGGCCTTGACGGCGACATGGCAGGCCATGCACTTCGCCTCGGCCGGGTACCCGGCGGCGAATCCCGGGTCGGCGATCTCGTGGCAGTCGCGGCACTGCAGGCCTAGAGCGAGATGGGTCTTGTGGCTGTACGGAATGGGCTGCTCCACCGGGACAGGCGCTGCGGGCGGCTCCTCGACGCCGTCCGCGGACTGCGGGTAGGAGGCGGGCGGGGCCAGCAGCGCGACCCCGAGGGCCGCGAGGCACGCTCGCGCGCGTGGAACCGCGTAGGAGTGTTGGCCAGCGTGGAACATCTAGCGACGGGTGCGTCCCTACCTCCAGTCGATCACACGTCGCGGGCGCAGCGAAAGCCCTGGTTCGACGTCGAGCTGTCCGGGGTGTTGGAAGTGCGGGCAGCGACGCGGTAACGGTTGCAGTACGACGCATGGCAGAGGAACGACCCCCCGCGCATCACGCGCGCGTTGCCCGCAGGAGGGCCGACCGGGTTGTCCGTGGTCGCGGTGACGTGATAGGCCGGATCGAACCAGTCCGAGCACCACTCCCAGACGTTGCCGGTCATCGAGTAGATCCCGAAACCGTTCGGAGGGAAGGCATCGACGGGGCACGGCCCCTTGTAGCCGTCCTCCCCTGTGTCGTGCCGTGGAAATTCCCCCTGCCAGATGTTGCAGAGATGGCGGCCGCCGGGCTGGAGCTCCTGGCCCCACGGATAGGTGTTCTGCTCGAGCCCGCCGCGGGCGGCGAACTCCCACTCCGCCTCCGTCGGAAGCCGCTTGCCTGCCCAGCGGGAGTAGGCGGAAGCGTCCGCGTGCGAGACATGGGTGACCGGGTGGTCGGACCGGCTATCCACGCTCGAATCGGGACCCTCCGGATGCCTCCAGTCCGCGCCGCGCACCTTGCACCACCATTCGTGGCCGGCGACTGTGTCGTCGACGAGGGCGGCGTAGCGCTCCGCGGGCAGCTGGGTGTGGAAGACGAACGACCATCCGAAACGCTCGGCCTCGGTGCGATAGCCGCTGTCCTGGACGAACTCGGAGAACTGCTCGATTGTCACGGGGCAGGTGTCGATGTAGAAGGGATCCAGGAGCACCTCCCGTACGGGCCCCTCGCCGTCCGCCGGAAACCCCCGGTCGGACTCGGTGCCCATGAGAAAGGAGCCCCCTTCGGTGCGATACATGCCTTCCACCGAGCCGGACCGCTGCACTGGCCGCTGCAGTGAGAGCGCTTTGGACTGGGCCAGCCGCCGCGCGCGCTCCACGCTCGGCACGCAGCAGGGGGCGGGAACGGCGACGGTCGGCGGGAGGCTTGTGTTCCGCGCCGGGGCTGCCGGCCTGTCGCGCTGATCCGCCACCGCCCGCGTTGATTCTATCATGCAGCGGCAGCGGCTTTGCGCCTGACTGTGACTGCTGTCGGTGCCCGGTTGGTCGGGCTCCGCCGGAGGCGCAGTCAGCGGACCGGCACTAGCCCTCGATCGCCGCCGACTCTCGGAGGCGGTCGACAAAGTCCTCCAGCAATTTCGTGCGCCGTTGCTCGACGATCTGCCTGCGGATCTCCCCCTCGACCTCCCGGAATGCCCGGGTTCCTGCCGGCTTGCGATCCAGGACCCTCGCGATGTGGAACCCGAACACCGTCTGGAAGACGCCGCTAGTGCCCCCGACCGGCAGGTCGAAAACCACGTCCTCGAACTCCCGCACCATCTTCCCGCGCGGGAAGTAGCCCAAGTCGCCGCCGTTGCCGGGACAGTCCGACTGCTCGTCGGCGATCGTCTCGAAACTCGTTCCAGCCTCGAGCCTGGCGTGAAGCTCCTCGGCAGCCCGCCTGGCCTCGGCTTCAGTCACCCCTTTCTCGACGTGCTTGACGATATGCGCGGCGCGAACGGTCTCCTCGGTGCGGTAGCTGTCCTTGTTGCGCCGGTAGTGCTCGGCGACTTCCTTAGGGCGGGGCTCCTTGGCGCGCGACGTGGTGGCGGCAATCAAGCGATCCACCTTCAGGCGGGTGACAATCTCGGACCTGGCCGACTCCTCGTCCATTCCGGCCCCGGAGAACCCCTCAAGGCCTCCATAGGACGAAATCACTTCCTCGAGGCGCTTCGCGACCTCGGCGGAATCGACCGGCGTCGCATCGGCGAGCGCGGCCTGCCGGAGCAGGACCTGCTCGATCACGTTTTCCCTCGCCCACTCCACCGCGGTCCGCTCCAGCGCTCCGGGCTCGAACCCGTACTGCCGCTTCTGTTCCTCGGAAAGCTTGGAGAACCGCTGGCGCAAGGCCTCGGCCTCCCGGCCGAGCAGGCTGTCGTCGACGATCTCGCCGTTGACCTTCAGGGCCATTGCCGCATTCTATCGCGCGGTTCGGACCGAATCCGGCCGGACGAAAGCCCCGGCCGGGCACCGAGTCGGCTTGCGAGAACGCCGGGACTGTTCCCACAATGGAAGGGACGGAGAGCACGGTCAGCGGACAGGGACAACACCGAACATGGGAGTGCAAGCGACAGAGCTCGAATACAGCGACGGAGCCACGGTCCTTCGCGGCCAGCTGGTACGGGACACTGAGCAGGCAGGCCCGGCACCGGGAGTGCTGGTTGCCCACACGTGGGCAGGCTGCGGTCCGTTCGAGCAAGGGAAGGCGGCCGATCTCGCCCGCCTGGGCTACGTCGCGCTGGCAATCGATATGTACGGCAACGGAGTTGTCGGCAGCGGCCCGGAAGAGAATGCGAGTCTCATGGCCCCCCTCATCGAGAATCGAGGGCTGCTGCAGCGGCGGATCCGGTGCGGGCTGGACGCGCTGAAGTCGCTGGAGTGGGTCGACCGTCACCGAACGGCGGCGGTCGGATACTGTTTCGGGGGCCTGTGCGTGCTGGACCTCGCGAGAACCGGAGCGGAGTGCCAGGCCGCGGTCAGCTTCCATGGCCTCCTCGATCCGCCAGGCAACCTGCAGACCCGGAGTATCGTCCCCAAGGTCCTGGTGCTGCATGGCTGGGACGACCCCATGGCCACGCCGCAGGCGGTTTCCGCCCTCGCTGCGGAGCTGACCAGGGCGGGGGCCGACTGGCAGATCCACGCGTACGGGCGCACGATGCATGCCTTCACCAACCCTGCAGCCAACGACCCCGGCCGCGGCACGGTCTACAACGCGCAGGCCGACCGCCGCTCCTGGCATGCGATGGTCGACGTGCTAGGCGAGGCCTTCGATTCCGAGCGGTGATTCGCCGAACCGTTCCCGGGCGTGGAGACGCGCGGGCCGGCGATAAGGCACCGGCGGTCAGAGGAGCAATTGCCCGCTTCGCGCGGGTCCCTGCATTGGTTGTGTGCAAGACCCAGCCGCTCGCTCGCGCGGGCTGCTTTGGTAGCCGGGGCCGAGGCTCTGCATTCGTCGCGATTCTCGGACGAACCCGAGTGCGAATCCGAGCACACTGACAGGTGGCACTACGGGTTCCGGCCTCCAGCCGGCACCGGGCCGTTGGCCGGTCCAGAGTTCGGACCAGACCAGGGCCAGCCGGCCGCATCCGGAAGGCCAGGAGCTGATAGCGACCGCACGGGAGCGGACACTTCCGCTCCTTCAGACCGCAAGGTTTCACGGACCGCGCCACTGGCGATCCACATGGCGCAGAAGGCTTGCCTCCCATGTCGCCAATGACGTTGCGCAGGCTCTGCCTCTACCATTTCCGTTCCGCCTTCCCGGTCGTGATGCAATGCGTGCTCGGAGCCCTCGCCTGCTGGGCGTGGGAAGGCGGCCGGCAGCGGGTGGGGGACGCCAGCTTCGCGGCGACTTGGCTGGCGTAGACGCGCTGGCGAACGGACCGGACGGGATGGAATTCGGCCCGGCTTCCACAAGCATCCTCGCGGAGAAGGATGACAGCCCCTGTGGATGGCACTGGGCGAACCGCAATCGACTAGCTTGAAGCAGCTAGGAGAAGACAATTCCAGACGCTGGATGAAACCTAATTCGTGGCACTACATTCAGCCAATTATCGACCATAATATAGGCACTACATCCGCTGATTTCGGAATGATCTATCACGCATATTTCCAGCTCGAAAGATTGTTAATAGATCATCAAAACATGCGAACATGCCGAAAATACACGGTACCATTCATGGTGAGGCAGCGGCAGGCGCGGTTGCTCCGCGGGTGCCAGCTGATCGTTGGGAAAGTCGGCTGAGAGGCGCTAGTGGGCATTTCAGGGGCAAGGGGCTGATGCGCAGGCATTCGCTCCGGCCGGAACCCGCGACGAGCTTCGAGGCGGCCGGGCCCGAAGGAATCCAAATAGTCCTTCGGGCCCGTGATAAGCACACAGGATAAGGAGGACATTGCAGTGAATTGCAATCGTGTCAGTCGGGCGATCGGCCTGCTTGCCATCGCCATAGTGACGCTCGGGATTGCCGCTTGCGGCGGCGACGAGCCCACAGCAGCCACCCCACCGGCGCCCCCGCCGGCGCCCCCGCCGTTCCAGCCCCAGCCTGTCGAGGTAACGCTCGGCGAGTTGGGCGGGACGGTCACCCTCATGACCACCGACACCGGCGGCTTCACCCTCAACGGGGAGGCATTCGAAGGCGGCGAGGTCACCGCCGAGAATGGCAACACGTACGCGCTCAGCCTCGCGGACGGCCAGTGGTCGGCGGCGTACCAGGCCGTGACCGCTACGCTGACGCTGGGCATCACGGGCGAGGAGGTGACGCTGATGCGCGCCGAGGACGGCTCGTACCGGATCGGCGACGAGGCCTTCGAGCCTGGCGGCAGCGTGGCCGCGTCCAACGGCAACCATTACACCCTGGCGCTGGCCGAGGACGGCAGCTGGAACGCAGCCTACCTGCCAGCAACCGCCACGGCGACGTTGGGCATCACGGGCGAGCAGGTGACGCTGACGCGCGCCGAGGACGGCTCGTACCGAATCGGGGACGCTGCTTTCTCTTCGGGCGGCACCGTATCGGCCACGAACGGCAGCGAGTACACGTTGACGATGGCGGACGGCACCTGGACGGCGGCATACGTGCCGGTGGTCCAGCAGGTGGCGGTCGGCAATTCGGGCCTGTCGGTGCCTTTCACGCGGCAGGAGAACGGAAACTGGACAGCTGTGCACCCGACGCTCGGCGAGCAGCCGGTGGCATCGGGCGTGCAAGTGCCCTTGGGCATCGAGATGTACTTCGTGGAGTTGCTGGGCGACGGCACGTGGCGGATCAGCTACGTGCCGAAGATGGTCCCGGTGGCGCTGGGCATCAGCGGCCAGTCGGTGACATTGGTGAAGGCCGAGAACGGGACGTGGTCGATCAACGGCGCGCCGTTCACGAGCGGCGAGGGCGTGGCGGCCGGCTTCGGCACGTACGCGCTGACGCTGGGCTCGGGCGACACCTGGACGGCGACGTTCCAGGAGGTTCCGGTCACGATCAGCCTCGGCACCTCCGGGGACATGGTTACGGTCGTGATGGTCGAGGACGGGTCGTACACCCTAGACGGCGATCCGTTCGCTTCCGGCGGCGAAGTGACAGCGGGCAACGGCAACGTGTACCGGCTGGCGCTGGCCGAGGGAGCCTGGAGCGCGATGTTCGTGCCGATGGACGTGGAGATCGGGGGGACGGGCCTGACAGCCATGACCCGCGAGGACCAGGACGGCTGGGACGTGAACGGCGCGAGAGTGCCGGGGTCGGGCACGGGCGACATCACCGTGCACGGCGCCTCCTACCACGTCTGGCACATTGACGGCGACCTGTTCGGGGCGCGGTTCGACAGTGCCATCCACGCCGACTCGAATAGCGACAGCAGTGTCGAAGTCGAAGTCGGGCTGGTGGGTGACTTCACGACCACCGAGCACAGAATGACGCTGTCAGAGGATGACGAGGACACTCCGGGGAACGAGCTCCGCACGGCGCTGTCGATCGCAGGCCAGACTTTCTCCATCAGCGACCTACTGGGTGCCGGGACCGCCACGGACTCTGGGGACAACTTCGTTGCCGCCGCCCGGGACGCGATCGAGACGATCCGCGGCGACGTGGCCGCCCTGCTCGGCCTAGACACGCAGCCGACAGGCTTCACCGGCCTGCTGGAGGGACGATGGACCGCCATCGGCACCGAGATTGCGAAGGTGTTCGGCAGCAATCCACTCTCGGCAAGCGCGCCCGACGAGGACGAGATCCTGTCAGAGATCGATGACATCCTGGATGCCTTGTCGTCCGGAACGCAGCTAGCCTTGGCTACCACGGAGGATGGAGGCGGCGTCTTCGAGGATCTGGCCCTGAGCGAGGAAGATGCTCTCGACGCCTTCGAGGCGAACGCATCGGAGTCCGGCATCGTGTTCGGCTCGACCGGGCCGACTCGCTACGGGGCCGTGTCCAAGATGACGCGCGCTGATGCCCAGGCTGACCTTGGATACGCCCAAGGCAGCGAGAGCGCGGTCGGGGCGTTCTCGTACTCCACGATCGACGACGTGCAGCGCATCTGGGACGTCGCAACGTCCGGGAATGCGTATTACGAGGGCGGAACGACCGCCGTCAGCGGCGACGGGACCCTGTATTCCGGCTCGATCGAAATCGAGATCCGGTTCAGCAGCCAGCGGGTATCGGGCCTGGTTACGAATCTGGAGACCGCCGAAGGCGATCCCTGGCAATTCCAGTTCGCCGCAGTGGAGAGCATCATCCTTGCGCCCGCCACCAACTTGGACAACAGCGCCCACTGGACCGAGGTCGACGGGTCGAGTGACGCCTCCGCCAGAGTGACTTTCGAGCGGCGGGCCGGCAGCCCGAGCCCCGTGGCAGTGCGCGGGAGCTTTGCAGGCCAGTTGCTGGGCCGCGACGACGAGTCCGGTGATTTCGCACACGGGACGTGGAGCATCGGCACGCAGAGCGCCAGTGGCAGTGCTTCCTACCTGGCTGGTGCCTTCGGCGCCGAGCGGGTCGGGGACACGTCCCCGGTACGACCGGTTACGGACGACGGTTCGAACCACGAGACGGCGATAACGAGCAGCGACGGGCTCGACCCCGCTCCCAACTCGTTCGCGCTGGAAGGCGGCAACCTAGTCGTCACGGTGGGCCTGGGCGAACGGCAGCTGGAGGCCAGCGCGTCCGTCACGATCGGCGACAGTTCCGCCGACCCGTCCACCGAGCGCACAGTGCTGGGTGCGACGGCGTATTCCGGCCGGACT
Source organism: Bryobacterales bacterium (assembly GCA_965263255.1). Lineage (GTDB taxonomy): Bacteria > Acidobacteriota > Terriglobia > Bryobacterales > UBA6623 > VXMF01. The sequence goes on along the minus strand of CBDHHA010000008.1, from coordinate 502,554 downwards.
GCGGGACTCCTGGATGACGCGGCCGACCTGATCCAGGTCGACACCGACACAACTGCCAATGGCATCCAGCCTGCCACTCGCGAGCTGTCGGTCGAGCTAGCCGCACTGGTGTCTAGCGCCGGTTCCGAAGTCAGCACGAACGGGCCGAGCAGCCAGGTGCAACTCGCAATCGCGGAGATCGAGCTGGCCCGTGCGGACCTAGCGGTGCTGCAGGCGCTGGACACGCGCATCTACACCTCGGAGAGGAACGCCTGGCGGCGCGTGCAGGAGGCTCTGCTGCGAATCTTCCACCACGTTCCGCCGAAGCTGGATGGCAGCTACCTCGACACCAACGGCGATCCAACCGAAGTGGGAGACGAAGCGCTGGGACTCATCGACTCGGTGTTGAACGCATTCGCATCGAGTTCCAACCTCAAGGTGGCGATCGATCCGGACGGGTCGGGGATCTTCAACAGCGTCACGAAAGGCGACACAGCTGACACCTCGCCGTCCTACGGCTTGATTTGGGACCGGCAGGAAGTCCAGCTGAAGTCCTGGGCTGACGCGACGGACTACACCCGGTTCGGCGCGTGGCGCGTGCAGCAGGATCTCTACGCGGCAAGCGACGGCTATTACCAGCCGACCGAGAGCGACGCCAACGGGAACGCGCCGGGGGTCTTCGCGTACAGCCCGCTGGCGGGGACGCAATGGTCCAGCGACGATGATCCGAGCTTCCCAGCCGGGGGGACCGGGCGATACGTCGGCAAGACCGTGGCAATCCAGGGCACCACCTTCCTAGAGGGCAGCGTTGCACTTCTGACCGAGTGGAACAACACCTGGTCTGGCAATGACCCACTCGGCACCCTGACCATGACCATCAGCGGCCTGGTGAACGCAAACGGAGACCCCGTCACTTTCGGGGCTAATGCCGTCGAGGACATCACGTTCACAGGCGTCGACATCACGACCGGTGACGACAATCTGGTGATGTTCAGCAGCGCGGCCGTCCAAGCAACCGCCTACACGGGGCCGCTAGGCACGACGGCCAACACCCTTGGAGCGGACAACGGAGTCGAGGGCAAGTTTGTCGGCCAGGACGTGGACGGGCCGTTTGGCGTGATCGGCGTCTACAACATTCCCGACGGCCTCACGAACGGCCGAATCCAGGGAGCGTTCGGCGCAGACAAGCCCTAGTGCTGACGGACGTCAGGCAATGCCTGGCGCAATTCCTAGGGGGAGCGGGTAACCGCTCCCCCTTTTCCTTGGGACGTCGCCACGTGCCGCTGCAGGGATTGAGCGATGGCTACGCAGTTGCGAGCTCGGTTGGCGGCGCTGAGCGTCGCCAAGTGGTGCGGACGAGAGGCAGCGAGCCGCTCTGCTTCAGCGGCAGCGGGGATTCGATCTTGCACACGCCGGCAAGCAGCAGTTCGGGCAAATGCCGTCCCAGCGCGGGAGGGGTCTTGTCCAGCTGGGGCACCAGACGGACCCGCTCGATCCGCAGCCGACCGCCGGCCCGCCCGGCGTGCAGGCAGTCCCAGGCGCAGACCGTGAGGGCCGGGTCCGAGAGCGTGCCCAGTCCGCGCTCGAAGCGGTGCGGGTGATGCAACATCGGGTCCAGGATCGAGTCGAAAAGGGGCTGGTTCCCCACCGCTTCATGCCAGATCTCACCAGCAGCTGCGAGGTCAGCACCGTTGGGCGCAGCCGGTAGCGGTCGTCGCGCGGGTGGTGCAAGTCGCACCGCTCCAGCTCGGCATGACAGTGACCGCGAAATCGTCGACAGCCAGCAGTCCAGGCGCACCGGCACGTGTGTCAGGACGCCCTCGGCCCGCGTCGCCTGCAGGTTCCGCAACAGTTGCGACGCCCGCCTGTACAGACGCTGAAGACGTCCGAGCAGGCCTCTTGGGCCAGTGCGCATGCCGGATGGCCCTTACCCGCACACAATCTGACAAATCCCCTACTGGTAGGCAGGTGGCCGGCCGACAACTAGACGGTGCAAGTTTGGCATGGGCCGTGATCAGACAATCACAACTTCCCGGCCAAGGCCAGTTCCCGTACCGTTTCGGCGACGCTAGGCAGTGCTCCGACGCTTCGGAATCTGGTGCACATCCTCGAGAAACTGCCATGCACCGGAAGCCCGTGCAACAGCCGAATCCTGGTTGCCCAACTGGCAGGGTTTCTTAGCTGCGGAGGATGCCGAGCACTGAATGACACCCAAGAATGTCACAGCGATATTCCGACACAGCGACGACCGCATCGCCATTCGTTGATGCGAAATCCGGCGCGACCAGCCAGAACTCAAGACCACGGAAGGCAGCGAGCCGACTGGATGGAGCCGTTGCCGAGCAATGCCCGACTCATCTCATCCGGGCATTGCCGCGGCAGGCGGGGACGCACGAGAGTCGAGCTGTAGTTCGACCGGGGAGAAATCTATTCCCATGGATCGCAGAATCGACATGACAGCACCGCGTGGCCTTGTACGCACGGCGAATCTCTTGCCCTGCGCTTCGACGACGATCTCGCGCAGGCTGTCCAAGTCTTGAACCAAATCCGGCCACTCGACGTTGATGCCCGACTGCTGCATCAGGAGCTTCAGGTCCCACTTCACCAACAGGGCGAGGGAGGCGCAGAAAAGATGCCCACGGATCGTGTCTTCACGGCGGCGGTAGACAGGTCCCAGCTGCAATTGCATCCGAGCTTGCTGGAAGAAGCGATCCACTTCCCGAAAATGCCAATACTGCGCCGCCACCTGGGCGGCCGTCAGTGGGGCATTCGCCTGGAGAGCCCAAAGACCGTCGAAGCGTTCCTCCGCTGAGACGCGGTTCAGGTCGACGCAAGGGGTGTCGCCGTCCGAAGATAGGTAGCGCCCGTACGCCGCGTCGAGCGAGGTGGACGGCGGTACCTGCTCCAGCCGGTCGCGCAGGGTCGAGAGAATTCTCAGGCGCTTCTCCCGATCCCTCCACGCTCGCGACTCATCGCGCACCAGAATGCAGCGGCGTTCGCGATTGTCCCCCTCCCCGGCCTGCCGATCACTCTCCCCGGTTTCCCATCGTTCCGGCTCGTTGGGACCGGCCGAGCCCGACGGCACTCGAACTTCATCGACAGCATCCTCCAACAGGCTCTCCCGCCGGGGCCCCATGGACTGCATTCGCGAGCCGACAACGTAGCTCCAACCGTTCCGCGCCATCTCCGCCAGCGTGTCGTCCCGGATGCACGACTGGTCCGCGACAAGGCATACGGCAAGGACTCCGTACCCGTCCTTCAACCTCTGGCCGAACGCCAGTAGTGCGCTGGCATCAGGCACGGCACCCATCCAAATCTCCGTGCACAGCAGTCGGCCCCGCGCGTCGCAGACGATGCCCGCCAGGACCCGGGACGAATGCGAGGCGGCATCCCTGGATCGCCCTCGCTGACCGGGTGATTCCCGACCCTGTCCATGGAAGTACTGCACGGTCAGGTGCAGGTAGACCATGTCGAGCCCGGTGAACAGGTCTCGGCGTCGCGCGAACAGTTGCGCATCCAGTTCGTCTTTGGCGCAATACGGGGGATAGGCGGGGTCTGCTTCCAACGAGTCCGGTCCGAGCGGCTGGCCGAGCCACGCCATCGTGCGGTACAGCTGCGACAGGCCGAGGTCGCTGGTGCCCTCGACGGCAAGGTCGGCAGCCCAGCGCAAGGACGCGCGGTTCCGACCGCGGGCGAATAGTCGGTGCAAGACAGTAAGGAATACCGCTTTCTCCGCGTCGAAGCGGAAACTGCGCTTGTCAAGGGTCTGCCGGACTGCCTCGCCGCAACCGGTCGTAGCCCACAATGACTCGAGGACGAGGGCCGGGCCTAGGACACGGCACTCGGAACCTTCGCCCGAGCGGCGCGAGTCGGCAGCCAGCATGGCGGATCGCAGGGAGAATCGGGCGCCGGAAGCAAGGAAGCGGTCGAGGCCACCCGCCTGGAGGCGATCGAGTCGTCCGAGCGAGGCGATTATGCGCTGGCGAACGGAGGATCCGCGACGAACGGACTCGACGAGCTGGAGATAGGTCAGCTTGCCGTTTGTCTTCGTTCGCAGAAACATACCGGATCCGTAGAACAGTAATACGAACACTGGACGGGATTGGTTGCCGATATTCGAGCAAAATTAATTTTACAAGAATGAAGGTAACCAACGTAATGGCACTACAATATGGCGAGAATTCTAATGATTTTTCGAGGTCATATCGATCACCTATAATCTCTATCTTGCTAGACGAATACCGCTCCATTTAAGAAATCAAGAATTCGACGAATGATTCTTGTTTTCCTGAAGGACTCTGGCGAGTCTTCATCGAGGTACTTCCGGGCACTTCTTGGCAAGAGTGCGATGCAGGCCCTTTCCGGAACCTGCGCGGGGCGGGCCAGCAGGTTCCGGGCAAGTCCAGCCGGTTCCGCGGAGCCGGAGTCATTGGAAGAGTCCCGGCGACAGCTTGCCATGAGCTGCCGCCACGCTCCCCGGGGCGTAGACCTGCGTGGGGGAACTGCATGTCCGCAACCGCCGCCAGTGTTTGCTCTAGGTTCGACAGTGATGCCATCGCCGACGGCAACGCGACCGTCGATGACGTCAACCCACACAGGACGCGGTGGCGGGGAGTAATCGAGCGGCACGGAATCGGGCTCAAGCAGCGACCCCGGCCGCGGCACGGCCTACAACGCGCCGGCCGACCGCCGCTCCTGGCATACGATGGTCGACGTGCTCGGAGAGGCCTTCGATTCCGAGCGGTGAGGGCCTGTAACTGCTGGCCCCGGCAAGCGTGTGCGGTGACGTGCGAGCAGGCGCCGGCGGTCAAGGGAGGGGATTGACCGGCTCGCGCGGATCCCAGCGATCCTTGTAAACGAGGCCGCGCCGCTCGGTCGAGCGGGCTGGTTGGTAGTCGGGGTTGCGCAACGGCATTGCGGCCCTGACGGATTCCCGCCAGGAGCGCAGCTCGTCGAGCAGCGCGCTGGCTCGGGCCGGCTCGCTGCCGGCCCGGTCGACGGACTCGGCCCTGTCCTCGGCGAGGTCATAGAGCTCGACCCGCGAGTCCTCGAAGAACTCAAGGAGCTTCCAGCCGTCCCGGCGAATCGCTCCGGAAGGCTTCGCTCCGGAGTTCGAGTAGTGGGGGTAGTGCCAGTACAGGGCCCGGGGCGCGAGGTGCCCGTCCCCGCGAAACAACGGCAGCAGGCTCACGCCGTCAACCCAATGGCCGCGAACGTCCGGGGCTCCTGCCATCTCCAGGAAAGTCGGGTAGAAGTCCACGCTCGTCACGGGAGTCGTCTCGATGGCTCCCGCTCGGACAACGCGGGGCCACCGCACGATCAGGGGCTCGCGGATCCCGCCCTCCCAGAGGAAGCCCTTGCCGGAGCGCAATCCGCCGTTGAAGGCCCTGCTGGGCACTCCTCCGTTGTCGGAGAAGAAGAAGACGGCGGTGTCGGACGCAATCCCGAGCTCGTCGAGCTTGGCTAGGATTCGGCCGACCGATCGGTCGACACCCTCCACCATCGCCGCGTACACGGCATTATCACGGCCGCTGGGATCCTCCCGCCCGGAATAGCCGTCTACCAGGCCGGGCTTGGCTTGGATCGGGGAGTGCACCGCGTAGTACGGCAGGTAGAGGAAGAACGGTTGCCCCCGGCTCCGCTCCAGGAAGCTCTCGGCAGCACGGGTCAGGCTGTCGGTGAGGTAGTCGCCGTCAACAGTGCCGGGGACTTCGATGCGTGGGTGCGGAGCGAACATTCGCCGATGCGAGCCCCAGTGCGAGGCTGCGAAGCTCTCGTGGAAGCCCCGCTTCTCCGGCAGGTAGTCCCCTGCCCCCAAGTGCCATTTCCCGATGCTGGCAGTCACGTATCCGGCGCGGCCGAGGGGCTCGGCGATCAGCGTCTCTGACAGCGGCAGGCCCAAAGGCATGTGGGCCTGGAGCAGCTTCGCGTGGGGCAGTACGTTGCCGGGCAGGTACTGGGTAATGCCCGTCCTGGCAGGCCAGCGGCCGGTGAGGATGCTTGCCCTGGTAGGGGAGCAGTTGGGAGCGGCGGCGTACGCGTCCGTGAACCGCATCCCTTCCGCGGCGAGGCGGTCGATGTTCGGAGTGCGGTGGTACGCGTTCCCGTAGGCTCCCACGTCCGCGTAGCCCATGTCGTCCAGAAGCAGGAAGACGATCCCCGGCGGCCCGCTTGCTTGCGGGGCCTGAGAGCCGGGTGCGGGGACTGCGCAGATCACACCGAGGAATGCCGCGGCGAGGGCGGCCGGAGGGCGCAGAGACCCGAGCATGGTGCCAATCTACCAGCCCGGGCACTTGCATCCGCGCGCACCCCCTACCGGGTTGGCTGCGGAAAGCCCGCGAAGGCTGGGCCGCCGCCGAGCATGCCGGCCGGAGCCCGCAGCCGGGCCGGGGGTCGTGTATTGTTGAGCCAGTGGACGCGACGTTTGCCCCGCGGACGGTGCCGGCGCCCGGCGGCTGCGAGATCACGGACAGACTCGGAGTCGACGTTTGGTTTGCCACGCTGGACCTAACGCGGGATGATTCGGCGGCGGCATCGACGCTTTCGCGTGACGAGGTCCTGCGCGCTGGGAGGATGGCTGCGATTCCCCGGCGGCGCTTCGTGGCTTCGAGGGCGCTGCTGCGTCAGCTGCTGGCGGCCTACCTGTCGTGCGGTGCGGCCGAGGTCGGGCTGTCCTACGGAAGCAACGGCAAACCCGTCCTAGCCCCGACAGGGCGGTCCAATGGGCTCCATTTCAACCTGTCCCATGCGGGACACCGAGCCCTCTTCGCCTTCAGCCGGAACCCGGTCGGGGTGGACTTGGAATCCATTCGCCCGCTGCGGGACTTGAACGCCCTCTCCGCGAGGTTCTTTTCCGACCGCGAGCGCCGGACTCTCGCGGAACTGCCGGCCGAATCGAGGCAGAGAGCCTTCTTCGCCTGCTGGACCCGCAAGGAGGCCTGCGTGAAAGCGATGGGCACGGGAATCGCCAACAGGCTCGACAGCTTCGCCGTCAGCTTCCATCCGCGCTCGGAGCCGGCCGTGCTCGGGCCGGACGGAACGCCCGACCCGGACTGGACCGTCCGCCATCTCGAACCCGAGCGGGACGTGGTCGGCGCGCTGGCCGCCAACCAGCCGGAATGCTCGCTACGCTGCTGGCAAGTCGCGGTGCCGGAAGACGGCCGGGCTCACGAGCCCAGCCCCTCGATGAAGCTGGTGTCATAGCGCCCGTCCAGGAACCGGGCGTCATCCATGATCCTCAGGTGGAGCGGGATGGAGGTGTGAATGCCCTCCAGGACGAACATCGAGAGGGCGCGCTTCATGCGAGCGACAGCCTCCGCGCGGGTGTCGGCGCTGGCCGTCACCTTGGCCATCAGGGAATCGTAGTTCGGGTGGACTGTCCACCCCGAGTACGCCGCGCTGTCGACGCGAATCCCGGGCCCGCCAGGGGGCACGTACTTGGCGATCCTGCCCGCCGACGGCAGGAAGGTGTCAGGGTTCTCGGCATTGACCCGGCACTCGATCGCGCATCCGGACACTTCGACCGGCCCTGGCACGACCGAGGCGAGCGGCTCGCCGGCCGCGAGTAGCAATTGGCTCTTCACCAGGTCCACTCCGCAGACGGCCTCGGTGACGGGGTGCTCGACTTGGATCCGCGCGTTCAGCTCGATGAAGTGCAGGTCGCCGTCCTCGTCCATCAGGAACTCGGCCGTGCCGGCGTTCGAGTAGCCGATCGCGCCCAGCGCCTTCGAGAGCGTTTCGCCCATTCGCGCCCGTAGATCCGGATCGAAGCCGTTCGCGGGGGCTTCCTCCAGAAGCTTCTGGTGGCGCCGCTGGATGGAGCACTCCCGCTCGCCCAGCGACACAACGTTCCCGCGGTCATCGCCGAGCACCTGGAACTCGATGTGCCTCGGACGCTCGACGAACTTCTCCAGGTACAGCTCGCTGCTGCCGGAGGACGCTCCGGCCTCGGCGCTGGCCTGCTCGAACGAGGCCTCCAGGTCGGCAGGACTCCGCGCGATCCGCATCCCGCGCCCGCCTCCGCCCATCGACGCCTTGAGGATCACCGGGAAGCCGATCTCCCCGGCCAGCGCGCGAGCCTCGGAAACCGACGCGACACCCTCTGCGGAACCGGGCAGGACTGGGATCCCGGCCTCGGCAGCCGCGCGACGCGCCTGGGCCTTGTCGCCCATCAGGCGGATCGCCTCCGGGCTCGGACCGATGAACCGGATCCCGCATTCGCGGCAGATCTCGGCGAAGTTCGCGTCCTCGGCGAGGAAACCGTAGCCGGGATGGATGGCGTCCACGTCGGCGATCTCGGCGGCGCTGATGATCGCCGGAACGCTGAGATAGCTCTCCGAACTGGGGGGCTCGCCGATGCAGATGGCCTCGTCGGCGTGGAGCACGTGCAGCGAATCCCGGTCGGCGGTCGAGTAGACGGCGACAGTCTGGACCCCTAGATCCCGGCAGGCCGCGATCACCCGCAGGGCAATCTCCCCGCGGTTCGCAATCAGAACTCGTTCGAACATGGGCGCCGGCGCACTAGTCGACCTTGACCTCGAACAGCGCCTGGCCGAACTCCACGCCCTGCCCGTTCTCGACCAGCCGCTCGGTAACAACGCCGTCGTGCTCGGATTCGATCTCGTTCATCAGCTTCATCGCCTCGATGATGCAGATCACCTGGCCCTTCTTCACGCGGTCGCCTACCCGGGCGAATGCCTCCGACTCCGGAGACGGCGCCGAGTAGAAGGTTCCCACCATCGGGGCCTGGATGCACTTCACCGAACTGTCCGCCTTGTCCGCTCCGCTCGCGACGGGTGGCGGCGGCGCGGCTTCGGCCGGGGGCGCTGTGATGGGAACGGCCGGGGCGGCGCCGGCCGGTGCCGACGACCTGCCGACCCGAACCCGGCGGCCCTTGTGCTCGAACTCGATCTCGGTCAGGCCGTTCTCGTCCAGCAGGTCCGCGAGGGACTTGATCAGATCGCGATCCGTTTCCGACATTGCCATTGTGAATTGTTCCCGATGTTACAGGATGCGGAGGTTCCGAGCAGTTGGGGTTATCACTTCACAGCCCGTGTCGGTTACCACGACCACGTCCTCGACCCGCGCGCCGGCGAATCCCTGCAGGTACGCGCCGGGCTCGATCGTGATCACCATGCCGGCTTGCAGCCTCCTGCGCTGACGCTGCCCGACCCTGGGACCTTCATGGATCTCCAGACCCAGCCCGTGCCCGGTCGAATGAATGAACGCCTTGTCGAGCCGGATCCCTCTGACTGTCGACTTCCTCAGCACGGCCCTCGCCCGGCTATCGACCGTCCGGCATTCGACACCAGCTCGCACCGCATCGATCGCGGCAGCCTGGGCATGAAGAACGGCATCGAACAGCGCAACCTGATCCGGGTCCGGACGGCCGAGGGCGATCATCCGGGTCATGTCGCTGCAATAGCCTCCAAGTATAGCTCCCTGGTCCACCACGACCAGGGACTGCTCCTCGATCGGCTGGTCCCTGGGCTCGGCGTGCGGCAGCGCGCCGTGGGAGCCGCTGGCAACGATTGTCGGGAACGACGTGCCCTCGGCGCCGAGACGGCGCATGGAGAATTCCAGTTCGGCGGCGAGGCGCGCTTCGGTCCAGCCCGGCTCGACCCGCGCGCAGGCGTCATCGAGCGCCTTGGAATTGAGGGCGGCTGAGCGCCGCAGGGCCTCGATCTCGGACGGGCTCTTGCAGCAGCGGAGCGCCTCGACGGCTCCGTCGACTGGGACCAGCTTGCAGGCGGGAGCCTGCTTGCCGAGTTCCCTGTAGGCGGCGAAGCCCAGCCGGTTCGCCTCGAACGCGAGCCGCCGGATTCCGCGGCGTCGGAGAGCCTGGGCGAAGGCGGGCCGCGAGTCGCCGGGGGTGATCTCGATCTCGACACCCTCCGTCTGTTCGGCCGCTTGGTCGCGGTAGCGACCGTCAGTGAAGAGCACGGCCTCGTCGCGCGTGACGAGCAGGTGGCCGGCGCTACCGGAGAATCCGGTCAGGTAGCGGATGTTGTCCCGCGCGGAAACGTAGAACGCCCTGCTCCGCATGCGCTTCCTGAGCGCGCCGAGTCGCGACTCGCCGTCGGATTGCCTCATCGATCGCTCCTGGGGGGACGTCGCAGCTGCTCCCGCGACCCGTCTGCCCAGCAGGCTCGCATGAACTGCATCCGCACATCATACGCAGGCCCGTCGGCCGCCTCCCCGGGAGCGGCCGGGCTCACCAGAAGAGCCGCAGCCGAAGGCTGGCTGCGCGCGGCTGGATGACACGTGTGCCGACGAAGATCGACTGGAAGTTGTACAGCCCTTGCCGGTCCGTCAGGTTCGAGACCTGCAGAACGATCTCCCAGGCGCGGCGGTCGCCGCGGTAGTGCTCGTAGCCCAGCGACGCATCGAGGATCGTGCGGGGGCGAATCCGCGGCGGGCTGGACAGCAGGTCCACGAAGGGAAGCTGGTCGGAGTAGTCGGGATCCGCCGCGACGTCGGCGGGATCGGAGGCATTCGGGACCAGTCCGCTGTCGTAGCGCGCCTGCCAGCTCGTCCACCAGCGCCTGGCCGGGCGGTACACGAGGTTGCCGCTGACGCCCAGTAGCTGGTCGTGGTCGGCGTAGAAGGGCCCGGACGAGAGGGCCTCGACAGCGGCCGAACCGAGGAACAGCCCTCCCGTGAAGGGCGGATTCATGATGGCCCGGAAGTGCGTCAGGGACAGGTAGCCGGTAAACTTCCGAGCCTCCGGTACCGTGAGCCTGGCTTCGAAGCCGTTGACTCGCTGAGAGGCCAGGGAGGTGGGAAAGATGACCCCTGTGTTGAGGAAGTTGTCGTTGTCCTGGGCGTTAATCGAGTCCTTGTGGTAGTAGGCCACGTCAAGCGACGCGCGGCCGCCGAGGTCCTGCTGCAACCCCGCCTCGTAGACGTTCTGGCGCTCGGGCCGGATGGGAATCAGGCCGCCGTTGATCTGCCGGCGGACCAGGGGCGGGGCCAGGGCAGCCGACTCGCGGGAATTCGCCAGCAGGAGGTTCTCGTTCGGCGGTGTCTGGAGATTCCGGTTGTAGGACACCCGCAGGACGGTCCGGGTGGGAGCGAGATGGTAGGCCAGGCCCACTCTGGGCTGCAGCGCACTCGCTCGCACCACCATCGCGTAGCGGTCGAGGCGGACTCCCAGATCGAGCATCAGCCCCTTCCAGCTGACGCGGTCATGAAGGAAGAGGCCGAGCAGGTGCCCCTTGCCGCGGTCCCGGAACCGGAACCACGATCCCCCGCGGGACAGGTCGAAGGGAGACAGGCTGGGGTTGAACTCGGAAGCGCCGGGCGCGTTGAGAGCCGGGTCCGTCAGGCCGAACGCGAACCGCTCGCCCAGCGAGAAGCGCTGCCAGTCCGCGCCAGCACGCAGCTGATGCCCCCCGCGCTGCCAGTTGAACCGGTTCAGGCTGGACAGCGTCGAGAGCGTCCGAAACAGGTCCGCCGTCACGGGCGTGTCCCCCGCGCTCGGGAACAGCCGTGCAGTGACTGCGCGGTACGACGTCGTGGAATCGAACGTCGCACTCGGGGAAACGACCCCGACGTAGCCGACGGACACCGCGTTGTCGCGAAGCATCCGTCGCTGCTGCTGCCCATTGAGGTGCTGGCTGCGAAGGTTGGCGAGCTGGAACGACGAACGTCCGCCCAGGGTTGTCATACGGAACAGGTGCCGGGGCGACAGGCGGTAATCGAAGCGGGCCGATGCCCGCTGGGCATTGCCCCCGTTGTGCAAGTTGTCGAAGGACGGCGGATCGAGGAAGCGATTCGTCTTGAGGCTGGAGATCGAACCGAACCAGCCGAACTTGCGGCTTGCCCCGCCCGCCTGCAACGCCTGGGTGAGTGCGTCGAACGACCCGCCGCCGACCTCCGCCTGCCCGAAGTACCGCCCGCCACGGTCGAATCCCGACCGCGTCGTCACGTTGACAACACCGGACACCTTCGAACCGTACTCCGGAGGGATGTTCCCGGTGAACAGCTCGAGCGCCTGCACTTGGTTCGGGTCGATCGAGGTCGCGAACTGCCCGGTGAACTGGTCGCTGACCGGCATGCCATCGATCACGTAGGTCAGCTGGTTATGCGCGCCGCGGGGATGGAGCGATCCGTTGGCGTTGGAGGCAAAGCCCGGGAAGCCGAGCAGAATGGCCTCGAGCCCGCGGGCTCCCGGGCCTATCGGCATTTTCTCGATGGCGCTGGCGCTGAGCTGCGTCCTGGTGCCGCTCGCGCGCGTGTCGAGCAAGCTCGTCGCGGCTGCGACCCCGACCGTGACGGTCTCGGAGAGCGTGGCGAGGTCGAGCCGGACGCTAATCTCGACCGGCAGGTTCGTCCGTAACTGCACTTCCCTGACGTGGCTGCCGAGGCCGTCGCGCCGGATCTCCACGCGGTAACGGCGATAAGGCAGGTTGGAGAACCGGAAGCGGCCCTGGCTGTCGGTGACGGCTTCGCTGCGGAATCCGGACAGCGGATGGGTAAGGCGCACGTCGGCTCCCGGCACTGCCGCCTCCGAGGGGTCCAGCACGGTTCCTTGGAGCGTGGCCGTGACCTGCGCCATCCCCGGATGCCATGCCGCAAGGGAGGCTAGGAACAACAACAAAAAAGTCCTCATGGCCCCAAGCTCAAATTTAGGCTTGCCTAAATCATAACATAGGCAAGCCTTCTACACGCTCGGGGTCCGGACCACTCGAACGACGGGCTTCGGGGGAGGGGCCCGCACGGAAGCCCGGAATCTGTAGGGCGGTGCCGCCAGAGGATCGCCGGACGCGTCCGAATTTCCACCGAATTTGCTCACGCCGGCGTCGGCTGTTCTGGTATGCTGTCCTGCGGTCAGATAGGCCACTCAGGGGCCTGGCCTTTGCCGGTGCGCCGCAAGGAGCGCAGCGGAGCATCGATTAGGAGGAACCAATGAGAATCCACAGGCTATGGGCGCTAACCGCGATCGCGCTGCTCGCGACCGCGGCCGGCTTCGCCCAGACCAACGCCACCCTCACCGGAACGGTCAGCGACTCGTCCGGAGCCGTGATTCCGGCAGCCGAGATCGTGATCATGAACATGGCGACCGGCGAGGCGTACGAGTCGACCACGAACGAGACCGGGACCTACACCATCCCGTTCATCAAGCCGGGTACCTTCGAGCTGATCGTGACCAGCCCGGGATTCAAGCAGTTCACCCGCCCGGGCATCCTGCTCGACACCGCGTCGAACGTCAGGGCCGACGCCGTGCTAGAGGTCGGCGAGGTAACCGAGTCGGTCACCGTCGAGGCGGACGTGCCGCTGCTGAAGACGGAGAACTCATCCGTCGGGGCCGTAATCAAGAACACGTCGATCGCCAACATGCCGCTGCTCGGACGCCGCGCCGCCCAGCTGGTGCGGCTCAGCGGATTCGTCGTGCAGCGAGGCAACGGCTCGCAGTTCCAGATCGCGGGCGGCCGCAGCAACAACGCGATGTGGACCTTGGACGGAGGGTCGACCCAGAACATCCTGCTGGGCGTCGCTTCGCTGAACTACGACCCGCCCATCGAGGCGCTCGAGGAGATGAACGTCGAGGTCTCGAACTACAAGGCCGAGATGGGCCGCTCGGGCGGCGGGTTCATCCAGATGACGACGAAGTCGGGAACCAACAGGTTCCACGGCGCGCTGTACGACTTCCTGCGCAACGACGCGATGGACTCGCGTCACTTCTTCTCGGGCTCGAACAAGCAGGTGCTACGCCGCAACCAGTACGGCTGGGCCTTGGGCGGGCCGATCGCCAAGGACCGCAGCTTCTTCTTCGCGAGCCAGGAGTTCACCAAGCAGCGCACGGCGAACCCGCGTATCGAGAACATTCCCGACCCTGCCGAGACGCGGGGCGACTTCTCCGGCCTCGGCACCACCATCCTGAACCCGGTGACGGGCGATGCCGTGCCCAACAACATCGTGCCGGCCAGCGAGCAGGATCCGGTCGGAGCGGCCGTGGCCAGGTTCTGGCCCGCGCCCAACATCGCGGGCAGGGCGTCGCGGAGCCGCAATTTCCAGAACAACGGGCGCAACCTCAACGACAGCAACACGGTGTCGCTCCGCGTCGACCACACCATCAGCGAGCGCCATCGCATCTACGGCCGCTACGTGCATAACGTCGGGCAGTCGGAGCTCTTCAAGGGATTCTGGCCCCAGCCGGTGCACAACAACCAGCGAATCAACGACTTCCACTACTTCAACTGGTCTGTCACAACGATCTCGAACCTGTCGACCAAGCTGGTCACGGAGAACCGCTTCACGTGGAACAAGCGCAAGTGGCATCCGAAGATCGCGGCCAAGGGCCTGGGACTCTCACAGGAGATCGGCTTCACCGGGAACAATCCCGAGTTCTTCCCCGGCTTCGGATTCGCCGGCGGCATCCAGCGCATCGGCCGCGGCGGCGGCCAGGAGCGGCGCCAGTTCCCGATCCGCGACAACCACATCGTGTCCAACTGGACCTACGTGAGCGGCAGGCACACGATCAAGTGGGGAGGCGAGTTCCGCTGGTCCATCAACGACGACGTGTTCCTGTCCTCTGCCGGGGGCTCGATGAACTTCAACCAGAACGCGACCGGCGACTCGGTCGCGGCCCTGCTATACGGCTGGGTCGCGGGAGGCAGCCGCACGGAGACGTTCCTGATCCGCAGCAGGGCGAACGCAATGGGCATGTACCTGCAGGACGACTGGAAGATCAGCCCCAATCTCTCCGTGAACCTAGGCTTGCGGTGGGACTTCGACACGCCGCGGTTCGAGGCCATCGACAACCGCCAGAACTCCTTCGACGTGTCCGCCAACAACCCGGCCTGCAACTGCCCGGGCCTGATCACCTGGTCCGGCCGCGACGCGCGGGGCGGCAGCAAGTACGCCCACAACTTCGTCTACGGCAACATCGGCCCCCGCGTCGGGATCTCGTACCGTGCCTCGGACGACTGGGTGATCCGCGCCGGGGCCTCCATCGTCTACACGGGCCAGTACGACCAGGCGACTCCGATCGTCACGAACGCGGGCTTCTCGATCCAGGGCTCGTTCGGCACTCTCCGGCCGACGGACGCAGCTTTCCTGCTGCGCAACGGCCTGCCGGGAATCGTCGAGCCGACCGAGGCGGACCTGGTTCCCGGATTCGGGGCCGTGGCAATCGGGGAGGCGCCGAGCTTCTCGCCGCAGTTCTTCCAGCCGGAGAACCGCCCGAACCCGTACCTGCTCACGTACAACTTCAACCTGCAGCGCCTGCTGCCCAAGGACATGCTGTTCGAGGTCGGCTACCTGTCGACCATCGGCAAGAAGCTCACGATCCCGGGCTCGGCAACCCAGAACCAGGTCCATCCGTCCCAGATCGGGCTGGTCGACAGCGAGGGCATCGCCCCGCAGGTCCTGCGTCCTTTCCCGCAGTTCTCCAACGTGGTAATGATCTCCCCGACGTTCGGCGACTCGGAGTATCACGGAGTGAACTTCAAGCTGGAGAAGCGCTACTCGAACGGGCTGCAGTTCCAGACGAACTACACCTGGGCAAAGGCGATGGACAACGTCGAGGGCCGCAACGAGCTGGGCGGCGAGGCAGGCAACGTGCCTTTCGCCGACCAGTACAACCGGCGCATCGCCTGGTCGGTAGGCGGTAGCCATATCGCCCACCGCATCATCGGCAGCCTGGTGTACGACATCCCGATCGGCCAGGGCCGTGCGGTCGCGCTGAGCAACTCGGTGCTGAACCAGATCGTCGGCGGCTGGTCCATCGGAACCATCATCGAGGCCCGCACCGGCCCTCCGTTCTCCATGTTCTGGGGCAACGCCAGCCAGGTCTACCCGACGGCGGCCCGCGTGCGAGCGGACGCGACGGCGCCGTACCAGCAGAACGGCGCCTGGCGCGACAACGTGCGGGGCGAGAAGTTCTTCAACACCGGTGCGTTCCAGAGGCCCGCGCGCTTCACGTTCGGGAACGTGGGCCGGAACGCCTTCATCGCGCCCGGAGCGCTGCGCGCGGACCTGTCGCTGATCAAGACCTTCACCATGCCGTGGGAAGGGCACAGCCTGCAGTTCCGCGGCGAGGTCATCAACCTGCCGAACCGGGCGAACTTCGGACTGCCCCAGGGCAACGTCCAGAACCGCGCGTTCGGGAACATCACCGGCCTGACGGTCGGAGCGTCCGGCCGGATCTTCCAGCTCGGCCTGCGCTACGGCTTCTAGCGATCAGGAAACGCCCTGCCAGCGGGGTGGCTTGCGCAGCCACCCCGCTTCAAGCCCCTGGGTCCGCCGCGGCGTGGTGGTCCACAATGGAGCCATGCATCGATTCCTGCTACTGGGCATTCTGGCCTGCCTCCCGGCCCTGCCTGCGGACGAGGTGCAGCTCGACCGCCTCGGCAACCGGATAGACATTTCGATCGGCGGGGAGCCCTTCACAGCCTTCTACTTCGGAAGCGACGCCACCAAGCCGTACCTGCATCCGCTGCGGGCGGCGGACGGGACGATCGTCACCCGCGGCTACCCGATGGAGGAGATCGAGGGCGAGCAGCGGGACCATCCGCATCACCGCGGGGTCTGGTTCAGCCACGGGGAGGTCAACGGCGTGGACTTCTGGGCAAACGAGCCCGGGCAGCGAGGGCGCGGCAACAAGGGGGTGATCGCGCTCGACGCGATCCGCGCGGTCGGGGCCGAGGGATCGAGGGGATGGATCGAGGCGGCCTTCGGCTGGCTCGCTCCTGACGGCACGCGCTTGGTGACCGAGAATCGAACCATGGCGTTCGGCCGGTCCGGCCGCAGCAATTTCGTCGACTTCGACATCGTTCTGACCGCCGACGCCGACTCGGTCCATTTCGGCGACACCAAGGAGGGCACGTTCGCTGTCCGCCTGGCGACGGAGATCGAGGAGCCTCACTTCCGTGCGCGAGGCATTGCACGGACCGGCACGATCCAGAATGCCGAGGGGCGTACTACCGAGGCGAACACCTGGGGGAAGCGCTCGCCATGGGTCGACTATTCGGGCACCATCGGCGGCAAGCCGATGGGCGTCGCAATCTTCGACCATCCACTAAACCCCAAGCATCCGACCTACTGGCACGTCCGGGGGTACGGTCTCTTCGCAGCGAACATTTTCGGCGAGCACGACTTCCACGCTGACGAGAGCAGGGACGGAAGCATCACCCTCTCGAAGGGAGGCACGCTGCAGTTCCGCTACCGGGTCCTCGTCCACCCGGGACTCACCGCCGACGCGGATCTGGCCCGTAAGCATGCCGACTGGATCCGGGAAGGCGGAGACGGCGAATAGGTCCGGACCGGGCGGGAGGTCCGAGCGTGCGCTACCCGAGGCAGAGGTTCGAAGCCTGGGTGGCCGATGCGTGGGACTGCATCCCGGAGCACATCCGCCGCGAGTTCTCGAACCTTGTGATCCTTGTCGAGGCCGAGCCAAGCGAAGAGCAGCTCGAGGCCGGCGGAGTCCCCGAGGGCGGAACCCTGCTTGGCCTGTACGAGGGGATCCCGCTGGACCGGCGCGGGTGGTTCTACCAGATGGCGCTGCCGGACCGCATCACGCTGTTCCAAGGGCCGCTCGAGCGGCTCGGCGGCGACATTCGGCAGGCGATCTACGAAACGCTCTGGCACGAGCTCGCCCACCACATCGGCATGAACGAGCGCGAGGTGCGGGCAGCGGAGAGCCGCAAGTTCGGTCCGGGCCCCTGATCGGAGCAGCCCCGGCTCCCGCCCGGAGTGGCGCAGGCGAGCGCTCGCGCCTTCTGGAATCGGGGCCGGCTGTACAATGGCAGGCTGCTTCGTCGCACTGCCGCAAACATGGATTTCGCATTTTCACCCAAGGTCGAGGACCTTCGGGCCCGGCTGCTCGCCTTCATGGACGAGCACATCTATCCCAACGAAGGCGTGTTCCGGGAGCAGATCGCGGAAGGCGACCGGTGGTCCCCTCCCGATATCCTCGAAGAGCTGAAGCCTAAGGCCCGCGCCCAGGGCCTCTGGAATCTGTTCCTGCCCGACAGCGAGCACGGCGCGGGGCTCACAAATCTCGAGTACGCTCCGCTGTGCGAAATCATGGGGCGCTCGCCCATGGCCCCCGAGGTCTTCAACTGCTCGGCCCCGGACACGGGCAACATGGAGGTGCTGGTGCGGTACGGCACCGAGGAGCAGAAGGAGCGCTGGCTGAGGCCCCTGCTGGCGGGCGAGATCCGGTCCTGCTTCTCGATGACCGAGCCCGACGTGGCATCGAGCGACGCCACGAACATCCGCTCGACGATCGTGCGCGACGGCGGCGATTACGTCATCAACGGGCGCAAGTGGTGGTCGTCCGGCGCTGGCGAGAGCCGCTGCAAGCTGTCGATCTTCATGGGCAAGACGGACCCGGAAGCCCCTCGCCACAGGCAGCAGGCGATGATCCTGGTGCCGCTGGACACTCCGGGTGTCCGGATCGAGAGGATGCTGCACGTGTTCGGCTATGACCACGCCCCGCACGGCCATGCGCAGATCACCTTCGACAACGTGCGGGTCCCGAAGTCGAACATGCTGCTGGGCGAGGGGAGGGGCTTCGAGATCGCTCAGGGCCGGCTGGGCCCAGGGCGGATCCATCACTGCATGCGCTCGATCGGCATCGCCGAGCGGGCCTTGGAGACGATGTGCCGGCGCGCGAAGGACCGGGTTGCGTTCGGCAAGCCCATCGCAGAGCACGGGGCCCTGCGCAAGGACATCGCCGACTCCCGCATGGAAATCGAGCAGGCACGGCTGCTGGTCCTGAAGGCCGCCTACATGATGGACACCGTGGGCAACAAGATCGCCCGTCAGGAAATCGCCCAGATCAAGGTGATCGCGCCCAATGTGGCGCTTCGGGTGCTGGACCGCGCGATCCAGGCGCACGGCGCCATGGGCGTCTGCCAGGACACCTTCCTCGCCTCGGCATGGGCGAGCCAGCGAACCCTCCGGCTCGCGGACGGCCCGGACGAGGTGCACCGGGAGGCGATCGCGAAGCTGGAATTGCGGAAGCACAACTAACTCCTGAGATAGGTAGTGCAGAAACACTCCCGCTAGGATTCGACTACGGCCCAGTCCCGAAAGAAGCGACTAAGCCCCTTGGGTGGATGCTAGGGTGTGGATTCGTTTCCAATTAGGCAGGAAATTTACGACCGCCCACTTACGCAAAACACGAGCATCGACAACCAAGAGGCAATTGAGGATCATAGCGACCGCAACTCGGGAAGTGTCCCGAATCCGCGAGGAGGAGTGAATATCGTCATCTGCGAGAAATCAGGTCGGCAATTTCTCCGAATAGGTCGCGGAGTCGACTAATTTCCGATGCACTCAAATTCGAGTTATCACCCACAACTCCTTCTGCGATTTGATCAATACGAGATGCTATAAACTCAGCCTCCTGGTTCGCGGAAAAGATCGCGAGAAAACGCTGCCAGTGATCAAGTCTAATCCCGAGAAGATCCTGCTCGAATAAGTTATTCTTGAATTCATCCATGATCCTCGTTCGCGCAATCCGGCCAAAATTCCCACCTTTGTCGTTTGTAGCATGGTCGGATATTTGATCCGATTTCGACGGGTAGGGTCCCGGAGGTCTGGCCATGGAAATCTGGCCAGTGTTTCGCCTTGATTGTTTCTCGTGCATCCAATACCAGTTGCGGAACTCAGCGACGTAGCGGGCCTTTTCGACATACGGTGAAAAGAGCTGCGGCCGACCCGATACGACGCTATCGAATATCCATGGAAAAACCACAAGCAAATCTGGATCAGCACAAGCGCCTGGAGTTGTCTTGAATCGGAAGCTTGGTTCTCGCTCTTTCGCCAAAACATACCAACCCTTCAGTTCGATACCCATTAGGATCGACTGGTCTAGCTCAGGTGAAGAAGCACTTAGTATTACGTCAGGAAATGTCTGTGATTGTCTGACAAATGCGTACTCTCCGTACTTCTTCAAAGGGTCCCATCGCTCTCTGAGCAGATTCAGCGTATCAACCACCTGTGCCTCGATTGTGGCACCCAGTGACGCATTGAACGTAAATAGGTCAGTTGCCAAGACCCCTGAGATTCGAAGGTCGGATTCAAAATAGGCGGGTAGTGCTTGGATTGCGTCCCGGACAGCCAAGTAAAGGTCGCGATGTGGCCAGTCGTTACTGACTGCCTCTTGCGGTGATGGAGCTAGGGGTTGGCTAGGCTGAATAGTCATTATATTCGGTCCGATCGCCCTCTTGGTGAAGCCGCGTCTTTGCTACATTATAGTTTCTCGGATCTAATTCAGCGGCAAAGCAGCGACGCCCAGTACGTAGCGCTGCGACAGATGCCGTGCAAGTACCACCGAACGGCTCCCAAACTACGTCACTGGGATCGCTGGAAGCGAGGAGTGTCCGTTGGATCAGAGTAAGAGGCTTCTGATTTGAATGTAATACCTGAGAGTTACTATCTCGAAGTCGTTCGGAGTTCCGAAGCGCTGGCTCCCGCCAAACGTTGGTGATTCCGTGCTGGTGATTCCATTTTCCACGCATGCGTGCCCATGCGTTAGCCGAGAGTGGGGATTGGCCATCCAGCGAGAAATATGGACGCGATGTTGGTCTGCCATATGCCGTCGCAAATCTAGCAATTCTCTCCATCATATCAGGCGGTGGAAAGTACCATAAATGGCACTTCGTGAAGTACTTACGAGTCGCCGCGTTCTTCACACCACACGCTTCATTTGTGCGACTGAGTGGTAATCCAGATCGCTTCCATTCTGACCGTAGCCATTCCTTGATCGGCAACATAGAACCATTGCTGTTCGCCAACTTAACATCACGAACATATTGCACGCAGAGTTCTGTAACGACCGGGAAGCGACGTATAGTGTTCCCGTTACAGTTCCCCGCAATGTGGCCAATTCCCTTGTCCCATAGGTGAGCTGATCGATAGAGCCAGCCGTGGAGTTTGATGGTGCTGTGAACTTCTGCCCATCCAACTTCAGTACCCCAAAACCACAATGTTGTCTCGGGAAGCGCTCGTGCCGACCAGGTCGAGATATGCGGTTCGTACCATTCTGCCAGTCCCTCGACAGTTCGGAGATCACCTTCAAAGCCCGCAACTCCGTACGGCCCGTCGACCACGATCACAGTGGGGTCTGGCCAGTCTGCGTAGCATTGCAAGGCATCAGCCTGGCGGAGGCTACCCATGCGATGCAGATACTCATTCCCGTGGCGACGACTTGCTCCGGCGTGCCTGCGGTCGGGCTGTCCGCCCGAACCGTCTCGACCGAGGGGGATTTCAGTTTCCGAGCACGATCTCATCATCGCTCTCGATGGTTGCACGACTGCGGCTCCCGATACTTGCAACAGAGTTCTCCTTCGCCAAGACAACCAATCTAAGGACAGCGAAACCAATCTGAGAGACTGGTCGAATCCTCGGTTGCTATCGACTCAGATTGGCCCACTGGTTCTTAGTTTACCGTATATTCGGTATTCTGTCAATCCAACACGCAAATTAATTTCATATGCGTGCGAGACGGCCGTGCCTGGACCAAGGAACGATCTCGTAGGTTGCTCGAAGTGACTCAGGCATGGCCGCTCACGTGTGGCCCGCAGGGTGCCTCAGGGCAGGGGCCGTCCCTCCGAGACGATAATCTCGCGATTGGGCGCGAGGCCCTCGAACCTGTCGGTCGTCCCGCCCGGCCAGCGAACCTCGAGAGATTGGACGGCCGGGTCGGGGCCGATGCCGAAGGTAGCGACCAGCTCGCTCTGCGAGCAGTAGCTGGAGCCGCCGTTCACGAACCGCACCTGCGTGCCGGACGCGCTTGCCAGTGTGAGCCTCGCTCCGAGGCCGTCGGAGTTCGACTGCTCGCCCTTCAGTCGCACGCGCAGGTAGTTGTTCGCATTGCCGCCGTCGTTGCGGAGCAATTTCGCCGGCCCGTCGTTGGTCGTCACCAGGATGTCGAGGTCTCCGTCACCGTCATAGTCGGCATAGGCTGCGCCGCGCGCCACTAGCGGCACCGCGAGGTCGTCGCCAACCTCGGCCGTGGACAGCTCGAAGCGCCCCTGCCCGTCGTTGCGGAACAGCAGCGGGGACTGGGCGAACTTCACCGCCGGCTGCACGATCTCGATCTCCTCGTCGAGGTGGCCGTTCGCGCAGAAGATGTCCGGGTGGCCGTCGAGGTCGTAGTCGAAGAAGAATGCGCCGAAAGTGAGCGAGAGCAGGCTGTCCCGGCCGATCGAGCTGGTCGGAGCCTCGTCCACGAACAGCCCGCTGCCTTCGTTATGGAAGAGGTTCAGCATCTCGTTGGCGAAGTTGCCGACCAGCAAGTGGAAGCGGCCGCTTCGGTCGTAGTCAGCCGCGTCGACACCCATGGCGCCGCGCGCCTTCCCGTCCTCGGCGTACGCAATCCCGGCAGAGACCCCGTGCTCGCTGAACGTCCCGTCCCCTTCGTTGCGATACAGCTTGTTGGGCTGGGTGTCGTTCGCCTGGAAGATGTCGGGCAAGCCGTCCGAGTCGTAATCGAGGACGGCTATGCCAAGGGCCTTGGCGGTCGGGTCGTCAATCCCGGCCCGGGCACTGACATCCTCGAACGTGCCGTCGCCGCGGTTACGGTACAGGACCGAGGGCTGGCCGCTGTACGACTCGGGCGTGCAGTAGGTCTTGGTGGAGCCGTCCATCGAGCACCACAGGTCCTTCTCGATCGACCACTGCACGTAGTTCGCCACGAGTATGTCGCTATGACCGTCCCGGTCGTAGTCGAGCCAGGCGGCGCTGGTGCCGAACCGGGCGTTGTCGATGCCAGCCGCGCGGGTCACGTCCTCGAAGGTGCCGTCCCCGCGGTTCCGGAAGAGCCTGTCGCCGTCCAGCACGGTCACGTACAGGTCGGTGAAGCCGTCGTTGTCGTAATCGGCAGTCGCGGCGCCGAGCCCGTACATCGGGATAGCCAGCCCGGCAGCCTCGGTGACGTCCTCGAACCGACCGTCACCGGCGTTGCGGTAGAGCTTCGAGGTCACGCCCCCGCCGCCGGACCAGGGCTTCGAGTTGACCAGGAAGATATCAGGGCGTCCGTCATTGTCGTAATCGAAGAAGGCGCAGCCGGAGCCGAGGGTCTCGGGCAAGTATTTCTTGCCGGACCGGCCGTTGTGGTGCTCGAAGCGGATGCCCGCCTCGGCAGTCACGTCGGTGAAGACGACCGGGACGCGGGAAGCGGGGCCGACAGCGGGCCCCTTGTCCTCGGCGGGCGGGCCGCAGCCGAGCGCGGCCACCAGCGGGGGGATGATTCCAAGGCTACAGCGGCGCGGAAACGTGCTCATGGATTGCCTGACGTTCGTTATTGTCCTCGGGACTCGACATGCGGAGGCCCGCCGTCCGGGTCTGGGCGGATTCGTCGGCCTTGTACCTCAGGAACAAGGCCTCTTCGCGCTCTGCTGCCTCCATGTCCCCGAGCCCGCGGAAGCAGCGCATTCGCGTGTAGTGCATCTGCAGGTCCTCGGGATCGATCCGCGCCACCCGGTCCAGCACCATGATCGCCTGCTCGAACTCCCGCTGCAGGAAGAGGATGTTCGCGATCTCGTTCAGCACGACTCGGTCCCGCGGGTACTGCTCGGCCGCCAGGCGCAGGTCCCGGAGGGCCCCGTCATAGTCGCCGGCCGCCCTGCGGGCCAGTGATCGGAAGTAAAGAGCGCGCGGCAGTTCCGGCGCGAGGTCAAGCGCCTTCGCAAGGAACGGCTCCGCATCGGCGGTCCGGCCCTCCTCGATCATGGAACGCGCGACGTTCAGCCAGCCGTCGGGATTCCGGGGATCGGCCTCGGTGGCGCGCAGGAACGCGTGCTCGGCGCCCTTGAGGTCGCCCTGCAGGAGCAACCCGATGCCGTAGTCGTTCCATCGCTCCCAGTCCCCGTCCTCGACTACCGGCTTCCACTCCCCGGTGCGGTCGCCCACTGGCAGGCGGGCCTCCGCGAACGCGATCTGGGTGATCGGCAGCGCCGGGATGCGGTCCTTGAAGTTGCCCGGCACGTTGGCCGGGATGTCGGAGGGGTCGTAGGTGAACTCGCGGTCGTCGAATCCCTCGCCGAACTCGCCCGGCCGGGGCTTGCCCGCATAGGAGAAGGCCGTGTAGGCATGGGAGAACTTGCGGTGGTTGAGCCGGGCCCGCACGGTCAGGGGCCCATTGGCGTCGCGCGGCACGGGCACGCGGTAATGGACGGTGTCGGCGGCGCCGGGCGGGATCAGGCGAGCGTAGACGAGGCCGCGCATGTGGAAGGCGTTCCGCTTGTCGATCGGGTTCCCGCGAGCGTCGACCTGGAGCGCCCGGTAGAAGTGGGCTCCCGGATCGACCGGCCCGGCCCCGCCGTCCCCGACCGAGCCGCTCCAGAACACGACCTTGCCGTCGGCGTCGAGGACCTGCAGCTCCAGCCAGACATCGAATGCATCCACGGTGCCGCTGGGAAAGAAGTGCCCGACGCTGCGAGTGCGGACCACGACATCGACGCGAACGGTCTCGCCGGGGCGCACGAGCGGCGCCGCGCGGTCGATCGGCGCGGCCAGGTTGCCGACCTCGCGCAGCAGGACGGGGCCTCTCCGCCCGCCGCCCTCCTCCCCGACCGCGAAGCCGGTCGAGGCGGCGAGCTGGCCCGATCTCCGCAGCATCGGCGGAGACGAGGCACTCTCGGATACCGGGGAGACCGCGAACACGTCCAGGGTGACGATCCGGTCCTGCAGGAACCGCTGGACCTCCTCGAGCTGGGCCGTGTCGCCATTCACGAACGGGACGGCGGTGTTGGCTGCGGCGAATCGATGGGACCGGACCTTGCCGCCCCGGTTGCCCGGGTCGTCCGAGTCGACCAGCGGCATGTGGCAGCCGGCGCACTGCTGCGGCTGCTCGGGATAGTAGAACGAGCGGGCTCCCTGCCCCGAGACGCCGCTCGCCTGCCAGTTGTCGTACGAATTGAAGCCGCGCACCCATCGATAGCCGTTCACGGGGACGTCCAGATGGACCTTGTGGCACGAGGAGCAGAACTCGGACCCATCCTCGCGCATGAACGGCTTGAGGAACGCCCGCCGGTGGGCGGCGGGAGCCGTCCTTGTCACGTAGTCGTGCGCAGCGCGAAGCAGGGGGAAAGGGCTCGCTGCCAGCCCGTGCAGGGCCGGGTACTCGATCACGAATCCGCCATTGCCCATGGTGTCGGGCACGTGGACGATGGAATGGCAGGACACGCATCCAAGCCCGGCGTGGGCCTCGGGCGTGTCCAGCTGGCCGGCGACCGGCTCGTCGAACATGCCGCTGAAGAGCATGGCGTGGTCATGGCATCCGGCGCACCACTTCGAGGCCTGGACGCCGGCCGTCTCCTGCATGTACTCGATCGACTTCCGGTAGAACTGGTTGTTGAACGACGAGAAGTGGTGCATGGACGAGCTCCACTGCTCGTACACGTCCTTGTGGCACTCGCCGCAAGCGGCGGAGTCGAGGAAGAAGTCCGCCGGGACGGTCCCGCCGGTTGCGGTCTGGGAGGCTGACGGAAAGAACGGGCTGGCGCGACCGCCGCCTTCGTCCTCCATCGACAGCGGCGCCTCGGTAGGGTTGACGATCCGGTCGAGCTCGCTCGGAAACCAGCGGTCCCGGACATGCGAATACGCGGGCAGCAGCAGCGCGATCGCGAGGGCCGCCACGATCCTCCGGTCCCTGAGCCGGAGCGCGAGCAGCCCGGCTCCGGCAAAGCCGCATGCGGCATGCACCGCGACGACCGGCAGGTTGGGACGGGTAGCCCCGATCACGCACAGCGCGAGCCCCAGCAGGGCGCAAGCCGAGAGCACGGCGAGCGCGGGCCGGTGGGATCGCGCGCGGCGGAACGCCTCCGAGCCCGCCAGCCATAGCGCGCAGGCGAGGGCGAGCCCCGCCAGCACGTGAAGCAGGACGTTCGCAACGTAGGGAAGGTTGGCGGAAGGGAAAGCCCACAGCCATCCGGAATTGACCAGCAGGAAGAGAAAGGCCGCTCCGGCGACCCACTCCCTGCGCCCGGCACGGGGACGTGCGGGCGGTGCAACCTCCGGCGGCCCGCCTGCCGGCAGATCCCCGGACCCGGCGGTCACCTCGTCCGGCTCCCCGCGACAAGGGGTCGCAGCAGGCGCATGGCGGGCCGCGTGTGCAACCGCTGGAGATCCGCTTGGTGCTCGGGCGTCGTGGGATAGGACTCGGTTGCGCCGTAAGGATACGAGCTCATGGCGTGGAACGGCAGCGGAGCCACCGAATCGCCGAAGGCGGTGTTCGCCTCGTTCTCCTTGGCCCAGCCGTCGACGAACAGGAGGTAGTCCCGGGACCAGCCCGGCTCGAGCGGCGGCAGGCCGGCCGCGGGGAACCGCAGCCGCACCTCGTCCCCTGCCCCCATGATCACCAACCGGTCGTCCTCGCGCCGGAGCAGCTCCCGCACGTCACCGAAGCGCGTGTAGAGTCCGGGGGTGGGATTCCAGTTCGACGTGGCCGACACCTGCTGGTAGTCGAAGCGCTCCGGCTGCGTGCGGCCCTGCGTGACGTAGTTGCGAGAGAAGCCGCGGAACCGCAGGTCGGCCGTGGCCGCGTCCAGCCGCGTAAGCCTCACCTCGGGATCGCGGGTGCCGACTCCCACGTACGCGGCGTCCCAGTAGACGCACATGTTGGTCACGATGCGCACCTCGCGCACCGGGGAACGGAATGTGCCACTGAGGTCCACGGCGATCGTACGAAGGGTTCCTCCGGGGAGGCCCATGTCGGCGATCGCGGTGACCCACTCACCGCGCTCGTCCCGGACCTCGAGGTATGGCGGCCGGACCGCCGACGCGGCGGTCTGGGACGCACCGACAATGCTGCTCGCGGACGACCAGTCCACCCAGCCTTCCAGGAAGAGCACGGCGTCCGTGTCGTCGAAGTCCGGGAACCGCAGGGTGAGGGAGTGCATCTCCGCGCGGCCCTGCGGGTCGCGCCGGAACGTCGCGTAGCTGCGGTCTCCGCCAGCCACCCGGTCCAGGACGTCGTCGCCCCGGTGGTTCGACGCCGCCAAGGGCGCGATCCTCGAGCGCACGCCATAGAGCTTGAATTCCGGGAACGGCGGGCCCTTCGCTTTCTCGTTGCTGACAACGGTGGTGCCGTCCGGGCGGTCCACGGCGATGAGCCGGATCTTGTCGACGTAGGCGACCTCCCGAAGCTCTTCGGTAAGGCGGACGTCGAGGTAGCCGCCGGCCGGCTTGAGCTGGTCGCCGCGGATCGAGACGTACTCGTCATGGTCGACCGGGAAATAGACGCCGCGGGCCAGGCTGGCGCCGAGCGGAGCGACGCCGAGCACTTCGCCGATGTACTCGAACTCCTCGCCGTTCCATGTGTAGACCATGGGGCAGGAACCGGACAGGCGCGGGGCCTCCTTGACGGCAAGCTCGCTCGCGGGCCCGTCGGGCATCTCGTTCTGGATCAGGCCGTTCGCCCACGTCACGCGGACCGTGTCGAATCCCTCTTTCGGGCCCAGGCCAAAATGCAGGGGAACGCCGTAGTAGTTGCGCTTCGCGTAGCCGAGCCCGGACTTGACCTCGACCCTGGCGCCCGTGCCGATGGCCGGGCTCTTCACTCCCTCCAGGCGCACGGTCAGGCCGCGATAGGGCGAGCCGGCCTCGTTGGCCGCGAACGTCACGCCACCGCTCTGTGCGGCAACAACGAGGTCGGGCCTCCCGTCGGCATTGAAATCCCCGGCCGCGGCGGGACCGGCGGGAATCGCGGAGCTTCCCTCCACCGGCTCGAAGCCGAACGCCCCGCCATTCGCCAGGAACCCGCCGGCAGAGGCCGCATCAAGGCGCCCGCGCAGCTGGAAGTCGGCCCAGGCATCGACGCGGGCAGCGGACGGACCGCCGTGCAGCGTCCCGTGGCGGTTCTCCAGCAGGAGCGTGCCGCCCTGCGTGGTGACCGCGATGTCGAAGTAGCCGTCGTGGTCGGCGTCGACCACGTCGATCCGCGCCGCTCCCGGGGGCACGGTGACGCCTTCCACGGAAACGGCCTGGCCGTACACGCCCAGCTTGCGGTCCTGGTGAACCGCCACCGAGTCGTCGTAGACCGCTACGAAGTCGTGCCCGTTGTCCTCGAACAACTCGGCCATGCCCGCAGCCCGCAAGCGGCCCGGGCCGAACGGGAACCGGCCGCTGGCATCGGAGACCGAGCCCTCGCCATCGTTCTGGAACAGGCGCTTGTCGTTTCCGAGCGCGAACAGGTCGAAGTCATTGTCGTGATCGTAGTCGGCGAACAGGCAAAGATCGAAGTCGCCCTCCGCCGCGAACGCGCTCTCCAGCGCCCTGCCCTGCCGGTTGGACAGGATCGCGACGCCGCTTCCGTCGACACGGCAAAGGTCCGCTATCCCGTCGCCGTCGAAGTCACCGGCCCCGTAGTGGCGGGCGCCGCCGAGGCCGCGCCGGGCGACCGAAGGCCCGGACGGCCCGCCGATCAGGGCCACGGCGCCGTTCGGGGACCAGGCCAGCGCGTCGGCCGTGCCGTCGGAATTCATGTCCCATGCCAGCACGCCCGAGGGAGGGCCGCTCAGGTCGGCAACCTGGCCGGCCTCG
This sequence comes from Bryobacterales bacterium, assembly GCA_965263255.1. Classification (GTDB taxonomy): domain Bacteria; phylum Acidobacteriota; class Terriglobia; order Bryobacterales; family UBA6623; genus VXMF01. The sequence goes on along the minus strand of CBDHHA010000008.1, from coordinate 474,075 downwards.
AATTCGAACGGGACGGGGGGAGCGGCCGCGCCGGTCGCGAGCGAGGGGTCGTACAGTTCCGAATAGAAGCTCCAGTCCACGTCCTCGCCCACCGCCGCATCCTCGGTGGCTTCCTTGAGCCCCTTGAAGATCTCCAGTTCCCGGGTCGCCCGGTCCGGGTCGGACCGGCGCAGGATTCCGAAGAGCTGGAAGTGAGGCGCGGCCAGCGACGGATCGAGTTCGATCGTCCGTTCGAACTTCTCGATGGCCCGACGGATGTTGCCGACCTGCTTGTAGAGCGCGCCTAGGTTGTACTGCGTCTTAGCCTCGGTCGGAACGAGCTTTTCCATCTGCAGGAGCTGGTCGAGGGCCTTCTCGACCTCTCCGGATTTCTTGTACTCGATGCCGAGATTGAAGTACGTGTGCGGAAGCGTGCGGTCGGTCCTCTGCGCCTCGACGATCCGCGCCATGCCCTCCTCGCGCTCGCCCGCTCGCAGCAGGGCGAGCCCGTAGTTGAGGAGCTCGCGCGCGGACCCGGGATTGAGGTCCAGCGCCTTCTTGAGCTGTTCGACGGCCTGGCGCGATGACCCGGGAGTCTCGTAGAACGCCTTGCCGAGATTGCGGACCTCCTGCAGGAGCGCTTCCTCGGGAGCGCTAGCCGGCGTCTGTGCCGTTGCCAGCACCCACCAGGCGGTCCCAGCCGTCGCCAGGACGGCAATCGTGCCGACGATCCGTGATCCGTGCCTCATCCCAAGATTCATCTTAACCGCGCAAACCGCTGAATCTGTTCGGGCACCAAGCGGATCGAGGCGGCCGGGCAGCCCGGTCAGCGCGAGCGCGAAGCGCTCGGAGCATGGCCGGAGCGCGCCTGTGCAAGCGGCCGCACGCCGCTGCTAGTGTGAGGACTGACCGCCCCGGGGGGGCACACGCAGATGCCGATGAGCATCGGCCCGCAAGCCGCGCGCAGAGTTCTAGGGCCCGTTGCAGCCGCGGCGCTCCTCGCATGGGAGCGCCTCGAGTCGGGGGTCTCCTATCATCCGGGCTCCGCAGCGACGATCGAGAATCCGTACCCGACCTACGAGCGCCTGCGCCGCACCGATCCGGTCCATCACATGCGCCTGATGGACGCCTGGGCCCTGACACGGCACCGCGACGTGGACCGCCTGCTTCGGGACCACGCGACGTTCTCCAGCGCGGTGCGAACAGACGTCCAGCGGCGGACGGGCCTGTCGAGCATGCTCGACATGGACCCGCCGGACCACACCCGGTTGCGATCGCTGGTTTCCCAGGCCTTCAGCCCCCGCGCGATCGAGCGCCTGCGCCCTCGCATCACCCAGCTTGCCGACGACCTCGTCGAGGCAGCGGCGCGTAGAGGCCGGTTCGATCTCATGGCGACGCTTGCATTTCCGCTTCCGGTTGTTGTGATCGCAGAGATGCTGGGAGTGCCCGCAGAGGACCTGACGCGTTTCGAGAGTTGGTCGAACGACATCGCGCTCAACGTCGAGCCGAGCCTCGGCGAAGAGCAAGTCCAGCGTGTCAGGAACGCGACGGTAGAGATCACCGAGTACTTCGAAGCGATCATCCGACAGCGGCGTGCGGAGCCCAGGGATGACCTCATCAGCGCACTGCTCGCGGCTGAGGAAGACGACGACAGGCTGACCCACGAGGAGATGATCTCGACGCTCATCCTCCTGCTGGCCGCCGGCAACGAGACCACGAGGAACCTCATCGGCAATGGGATGCTTGCGCTGCTCTCCAATCCCGGACAGCTCCAGCTGCTGCGGGACAACCCGGATCTGCTGGGCCCGGCAATCAAGGAAGTCCTCCGCTACGACCCGCCGGTCCAGCTGGACGGCCGGGTTCCGACGGTCGACGTGGAATTCGGCGGAAGGCGGATCCGGGCGGGTCAGTTCGTCATCGGCGTGATAGGAGCCGCGAACCGCGATCCGGAAGTGTTCGAGGATCCCGACACGCTGGACATTCGCCGCAGCGGCACAAGCCACCTGTCATTCGGGCGTGGCATCCATTACTGCCTAGGGGCGCCACTCGCCGAATTGGAGGCCAGCATCGCGCTGCGCGCGCTGCTGGGAAGGTTCCCGTCCCTGCGGCTGGATTCCGAGCCCTCGCACCGCCCGCAGACCGTCCTGCGCAGCCTGCGCCACCTCTGGCTGGAGGCGGCGGCGTGATTGCGGCACGGGTCGCCACACATGCCCCAGGGTCTGCCAGTGGAGAGCGGCCAGCCGCGGCTGCCTACGAGCCAAGGCGGTCATTGCCTCGCCTGTCCCGCCTTCGCCGCCGGGGGCCCCCGGGCTAGGAACTCGTCGGCGAGAATCCATGCGGACCGTACGTTCTGCCGCCGATGCGGGTTTCTTTGCGATCCGACTCGGCTTGTTCCGCCGGAAGCCGAACTACAATAGGGGAGCCCGCGCGGGCAACATGCCCAAGACAGTCCTGGTGACCCTCACGGCTCCAGGCTGGGGTGGAATGGGATACCGGGATGAGAATGGACAGACGCACCGCCATGAAGGGGATTGGAGGGATCCTGTCTCTCCCGCTCCTGGAGAACGGCCTGGCCGCTTCGGAAGCCCCTCCCACCCGGTTCCTGGTCGTGGGAAACCCGCTGGGCATGCATCCGGAGCACTTCTTCCCCGCCCAGTTCGGGAAGTCCTTTTCGTTCCCGCAGACGCTGCAGTCCCTCGACTGGCTCCGGGACCGAGTCACGATCCTGTCCCACACGGACCACGGCATGGTCAACGGCCACGGCCGTGAGATCTCATTCCTGAACGGGATCCTCCCCGAGAACAGCTCGGCCTACCCCGAGAAGAACGTCTCGGTCGACCAGCTGATGGCGCGCCGCACGCATGGCCGGGTGCGATTCTCGTCCGTCCATGCGGCATTGGAACGAGGCATTCGGATGAGCTGGAACGCCAACGGCGTGGACATCAAGCCGCACACCGATCCGCACAGCCTGTTCGACCATCTCTTCCTCAACCTCACCGCCGACGAGCGGACTGCCCGTCGGGAGCTGCTCGCCCGGAACGGCAGCATCCTGGACACCATCGGCGAGCAGCTGGCCGGCCTGGAGCGCCGGGCCAGCCGCCCAGACATCGAACGGCTGGAGCAGTTCGGGACATCGATCCGGGACTTGGAAAGGAGCCTTGCGGACCGCAGCGAGTGGATCGGCCGCGACAAGCCGAAGTTCGACATCTCCGGGCACTTCGCAGGCACCGAAACCACCATTGCGGATCGCTACAGCGCGGTATTCGACATGATCGGGTACGCCTTCGAGACCGACTTGACGCGCGTTGCCACGGTGGCGTTCCCCAACGAGCTCAGCTACACCGAGATCGAGGGCGTGACGCGCGGCTACCATGCCTGCACGCACAACGGCAAGAAGGAGGATCTGATCGACCAGCTAGTAGCGATCGAATCGTTCCAGATTTCCCAGCTTTCGCGCTGCTTGCGCAAGCTGGACTCGGTACGCGAGCCCGGATCGGACGGCACGCTGCTGGACCACACCATCGTCCTGTTCGGCAGCGGGATGGGATACGGAGGCACTCACTCGAACCGGAACCTTCCAATCCTCGTCGCAGGCGGGGGCTTCCGCCACCGGGGCCACATCGATGCGCGCGACGGTGGGGGCGACAACATGCCGCTGTGCAATCTCTACCTGACGCTCCTGCAGCGATTCGGTGTGGAGCGCGACCGCTTCAACACGAGCACCGGAACGTTCGATCTGAGCCATGCCTAGCCTTCGCGGCACGACAGTCCTGGTCGCGGCGCTCTGCGGGATGCAGTCCGTCGCAAGTTCCGAGACTGCCCCGGGCATGGGGCTGCTGGAGAGCCGCTGCGCGCACTGCCATGGCGGCGGGGAGCCGGCAGCGGATTTTCGCATCGGGATGCTGTCAGCAGGCCCGGACGAATCCAATATCGACCGCTGGCGGAAGAGCCTGCAGTACGTGCGGTCCGAGTTCATGCCTCCAGCCGCGGCGGGAAGCCTCGCACCGAGGGACCGGCATGAGCTGATCGCGTTCCTCGAGGACAGGATCCGCCGGCATGACGAGCAGGCAGGGCTCCGGGAGGCAGCCGCGCCGCGTCGCCTCAACAACCGGGAGCTTGCCAACAGCGTGCGGGACGTGCTGGGTATCGAGGATGTCGGAACGCACCAGCCGCTCGCCGGACTGCTGGGCGACACCCTGCAGGACGGGTTCGACACGGCCGGGGAGGCGCTGGGGATGAGCCAGTTCCACCTGGAGCAGTACATCGAGGCGTTCCGGCGGGTCCTGGCCGCGACGGTCCTGACCGGGCCGCGACCGCCGACACGTCGCTACGCCGTGACCTCCGACGACATGCGGATGACGAGCCTGTCTCAGAGTCGCAGGCAGGAGCGGGCGAACCGCACGCCCGAGAGCATCGATTTCCTGGACCCCCGGCTCCGGGTGTACTTCTCGAATTTCGAGCGCGCGCCCGCAACGGGCAGGTACCGCATACGGGTCCGCGCGACCGGCAAGGATCGCGGGACTTACGATTCCGAAGAGACGGGCATCCATGACGGCGATCCGATCCGCCTGAGCGTCCACCTCGGAGACCGGGTGCGGACCTTCGACCTGCCGGACGAAGTATCCGCGGACATCGAGCTGGACGAGTGGATCGCAGCGGGCACGAGGCTCGAACTGTCGTATCCGACGGACGGCCTACGCCTGCGCGGCAATGGCAACTTCAAGTTCCAGTTCTCGATCGCTCACGACCACCTGCAGGCGACGGACCGCTCCCTGTACGAGCGGGTACTGAGCCTCAAGCTCCCGAAGGCCCCGCAGCGGACCGCGGGCAGCCCCAGGCACTGGAGCCACTGGACCGAGCAGTGGCAGGGGCCACGTCCCCGGCTTTTCGAAGCGGAGATCGTAGGCCCTCTGTACGAGAGCTGGCCGCCCCAGCGCCAGATCGCACTCCTCGGAGCGGCTCCGACGGTTGAAGACGCTGCCGCCATCCTTCGCCCCATCGCGGAACGAGCCTGGCGGCGCGAGCCGATCGACGGCGAACTGGACCCGATCGTCCGGCTGGTCAGGTCCCGAGCGGCTGCCGACAAGTCGGCGGAAGACAGCGTCGAGGCGCTGAAGGAAGGCATCGTCGCAGTCCTCGCCTCGCCCTCGTTCCTGCTCGCCAATACCGGGGAGGGCTCCCCGGCTGACCGCTTCGCTTCCAAGTTCAGCCTCTTCCTGGGAAGCACGATTCCGGGCCCGAGCCTGCGAGAGGCTGCCCGGAGCGGCAGCCTGCAGGAGTTCGAGGCAGTCCGGAGGGAGGTCCGGCGCCAGTTCAACGAGGCCGAAGCCGACGAGTTTCTCCGCGAGTTCCCGCACGCATGGCTGGAGCTGGACCGGATCAACTTCATGGCGCCCGACCCGGACCGGTACCCGCTCTATTCGCGCAAGCGCCTGGGCGAGGACATGGTGAACGAGGCCGTGCGCTTCTTCCGCCATGCGATCGAGAACAACCTCCCAGTCACGGAGCTGCTGACGGCCGACTACTCGTTCTTGAACGCGGACCTGGCCAGGGTTTACGGGGTTGCGGACGTGCCGCAGGACTCGCGCCTGCGGAAGTACTCTTTCACGGACGGGCGGCGGGGCGGCCTGCTAGGCATGGGCGCATTCCTCACCCTGACCGCGGACAGTCTCTCGACGTCCCCGATCCACAGGGCGGTGTACGTGATGGAGAAGTTCCTGGGAATCCATCCCGTGCCGCCTCCGGCGGACGTGGAGATCTCGGAACCGGATGTCCGGCAGGCAAGGACGGTCAAGGAAGTCCTGGCTGCCCACACGGCCGATCCGTCCTGTGCCTCCTGCCACCGCAGCATCGATCCGTACGGGTACGCGTTCGAAAACTTCGACCCGGTCGGCGCCTGGCGCGACGAGTACACGGCGCATATCGCCGCCAAGCCCTCGCGGAATGCGCTGAACGAGATCGAGGAGCAGGACCGCAAGAGGCTGGCGCAGGGGCTGCAGCCGCTCGAGAAGCCCTGGGAGGCCGAGCCGATTCCCGTGGACGCCTCCTCCGTGCTGCCGAACGGAACGGAATACTCGGGCATCGTCGAGTTCCGGGAGCAACTGCTCAGCGAAGCCAACCGGGAGCGCTTCGTCCGCTGCTTCATCGCGAAGCTGCTGATGTACGCGAACGGCGCGGAGCCGTCCGACTCCGCGGGAATCGAGAGCATCCTTGCGATGTCGAGGGAGCACGAGCACCGGATCCTCGACGTGATCGCCGCGGTCATTCACAGCCCGCTGTTCCGCGAGTAGAAAAGGCTCTGCGCGGGCGCGTCGCTGGTCCCGGCCCTGCGCTGCAAGGCCGCTTGCGCGGCCACCTGCAGCCGAGCGCAAATCCTCGGGATGCGGTCGCGGCATTGACACCGACAGAGCCAGCCCCTAACCTGTGTCCCGGAGGAACGAGAGGCCGGCCACGCGGGGCGGCACTTGGGGCTGCAGTGGTTCGCGACACGACGCAGGATCTCGCGACCCCGCGTTCGGGCCAGCCGGGTGCCAGCGGCATGGTCCATCTCGGCAGTCCGACAGTGGAATCCGCATGAGACGAGAGGAGCGATTCGGAGGACCCGTCCCTGCGCTACCAAGTCGCAGAGACATCCTTGGCCTCGGGACCGCGATGATGGGCTCGGCTGCGGCGTCCGCGCAGCAGCAATGGCCGGTCGAGGACGGCCTCGAGATCACCGACGTCCGGGTGGTGCGGACTCGCCCAAAGCATCCGCTGCCTCGGTACGAGCCGACTCCCGGCTCTTACTGGGCAACGCGCGAGGCAGCCCGGCCCATCGAGGTCCACCCGGAGTACACCGGCAAGCGGGGCCCGGGCTCCAAGTGGATGCCGGACCGGTCCCTGGGCAGCGTCACCGTCGAGATCAGCACGAACAAGGGGCTAAAGGGATACGGCCGGGGGGGATCCGCGGCAGGGCCGTTCGTTGTACCGGCGCTGAAGAAGCTGCTCGTCGGCAAGAACCCGCTTGATATCGAGCGCCTCTGGGACGTGATGTGGCGCGCGACGCTGTTCTACGGGCGCGCCGGGGCGGTCGTGCACGCGATCAGCGGCGCGGACCTGGCTCTATGGGATCTCGCCGGCAAGGCGTTCGGCGTCCCGGTCTACAAGCTGGCGGGTGGCCGGACGTTCGAGCGCATTCCGTGCTACGCCACCGGCAATGATGTCGAGCAAAGCCTTGCGTTCGGCTTCACCAAGGTCAAGCTGGCACTCCAGCACGGGCCGCCGGACGGGCGCGAGGGCCTGAAGAGGAACGTCGAGCACGTCAGGCGCACGCGCGAACTGGTAGGTCCGGACGGGGAGATCATGATCGACTGCTGGATGGCACTCACCGAGGCCTACACCATCCAGCTTGCCGAGGAGCTGGCTCCGTTCCGGGTGCATTGGCTCGAGGAAGTCCTGATGCCCGACGAGTACGAAGGGTTCGGGCGCCTCAACTCCCAGATCACTTCGACGTTCCTGGCGACGGGCGAGCACGAGTACACGCGATACGGCTTCGGCCGCCTGGCCCACTACGGAGCCGTGGATATCTGGCAGCCGGACATCAACTGGTGCGGCGGGATGAGCGAGATCAGGAAGGTCGGCGCGATGGCCCTTGAGCGGGGGTACCAGTTGGTCCCGCATGCCGGAGGCGGGCCGGAGTGCATCCATTACCTCGCCACCCTGCCGCAACTAACCTGGGCTGAGACCACGATTCCGCCACCGGGCGGCCCCGAAGAGGTCTACGAGATGTTCGCGGAACAGCGTCGCATGAGCCGCGGGCCGGAGGGCATTTACATCCGGCCGTCGGAAGAGCCCGGATTCGGCTGGGACTTCGAGGTCGCGGACTGAAGCATGGACGGCGCGCCAGCCAGGCACGAAGAGGAGAATCCCGCAATGCATCGTCGAAAGCTGCTGCAGCTGTTCTCGGGAGCGGCAGTGACCTCCCGGGCCCTGCGGGCCGCTCCGGTGGTCGAGGACGACCTGAAGATCACCGGTGTTCGGCTCGTCAACATGCGCCCAAAGCGACCGGTTCCCGCCTTCGAGCCGGCCCCGGGGTCGTGGTCGGCAGGTGGCGTGGAGGTCGCGAATCCGGTCTCGATCTACCCCAAGTACAAGCCGAGGCGCAGCCTGTTCTTCGCCGACGGGCCGCGGGCGAGGAGCTTCTGGGTGGAGATCGACACCAACAAGGGAGTCAAGGGCTACGGTCCGGGCGGACCCGCCGGAGGCGTGATCGTCGAGGATCACCTCGCCCGGCTCCTGATGGGCGAGAACCCGCTCGACATCGAGCGCATATGGGACATCCTGTGGCGCTCGACCATGTCGTACGGACGCAAGGGCGTCACCGTGAACGCGATATCGGGTGTCGACATCGCGCTGTGGGACATCGCCGGCAAGGTGCTGGACGCCCCGGTCTGGCGGCTGCTGGGCGGTCGGATCCATCCCCGGATCCCCTGCTACTGCACGGGCAATGACATCGAGCAGCACGTGGAATTCGGGTACAAGCGCCTGAAGCTGGCGCTTCCGTACGGCCCGGCGGACGGCCGGCCCGGAATCCGCAAGAACGTCGAGCTGGTCCGGCGCGCCCGCGAGGCCGTGGGCCGGGACGGGGACGTGATGATGGACTGCTGGATGGCGCTCACGGAGCGGTACACGCTGGAACTTGCCGAGGCGTTCGAGCCGTACAACGTGTACTGGCTCGAAGAGGCCCTGCCGCCCGACGATTTCGAAGGCTTCGGACGGCTGCGGCGGCAGATCACGTCGACCCGCATCGTCACGGGTGAGCACGTCTACACGCGCTACGGCTTCCGGCAGCTGCTGCGCGTCAACGGGGCGGAGATCTGGCAGCCCGACATCCATTGGTGCGGAGGCATGAGCGAGCTGGTGAAGATCGCCCACATGGCCGCTGCCCATGACATTCCCGTGATCCCGCACGGCGGTGGCTCGCGCGACGCGGTCCACTTCATCTACGCCACACCCAACTCGCCCTGGGCCGAAATGTTCATGCCGGCCCCCGGCGGACCCGACGTGGTTTACGAACGCTACGAGGAGGACAACAGCCTCACACGGGGTCCGGAGGGAATCTACACGCGTCCCTCGGACGGGCCGGGCTTCGGCTGGGACCTCGAACCCGAGGCCTGATTTCGATGGTCGACAAGACACGCAGGCAGTTCCTCGGCCGGGCGGCGGCAGCAGCGCTCGGCAGCGTCCTGCCGCCGTTCCTTCTGGCGCAACAGCAGAACCGCCTCTCGCGCGTCCGGATGACCCGCATCGAGACCTTCCGGATCCGCATCCCCCCGGATGGGGGACAGACAGCCGACCCGTTTCGCATCCACGCCTACCAGGTCAACCGGGTTCATACGGACGCGGGGATCGTGGGTACGTCATTCGTTCGGGGCGACACCGGCCTCATTGAGCGCTGGGCGAAGCCCGAGCTGGAGGGAGAGGACCTGTTCGCCGTGGACCGACACCTCCAGCGGCTCCAGATGCAGCGGGGTGAATCGGGCGTTCAGGGCTGGTCGGGAGTCGAGCACGCGATGTGGGATGCAATCGGACAGGCCGCGGGCCTGCCCGTAGCGCGGCTGCTGGGCGGCTACAGGGACCGTCTCAGGGTGTACCGGACATGCGTGTTCCCGGGCAAGCCGGACCAGTCCGATGTCCCGTACGAGACACAGGCCGAGTACGCGGTCCGCCTCAAGCAGGCCGGCTACACCGCGATGAAGGTGCGGGCCTGGCGGCCCACGCCGATGGACGATGTTGAAATGCTGGCCGTCGCACGAAGCGCTGTCGGCGACGAGTTCGAGATCATGTTCGACCGCACAGCGGTCCGTCCGGGTTGGGTCTGGGACTATGACACCGCCCTACAGGTGGCGCGCGGCATGGAGCGGTACAACGCGCGCTGGCTGGAGGAACCGTTCGACGGGCATGACCTGGAGGGCCCGGCGCGGCTCGCGGCCGAGGTGGACCTCCCGATCACCGGAGGAGAGCTCGGCAAGAGCATCCACCAGTTCCTAGCGTTCCTGACCCACAAGACCTACGACGTGCTGCAGCCCGACACACGCATATGCGGCGGCATCCTCAATGCGAGGAAGATCAGCATCCTCGCCGAGGCCTTCCACGTCCCCTGCATCCAGCACGGGACGGGCGGCCTGTCGCTGGCGGGCTACATCCAGGCCGGCTGCGCGATGCCGAACTGCGAGTACCAGGAGATCATCGGACAGCCGAACCTCCCGCAGGCGCAATGGGAGCCGGCGCTGCGGGTCCTGCGCACCCCGCACGTCTTCGAGATCGAGGACGGCTACGTCAAGCTCCCCGACCTGCCAGGGCTGGGCCTCGACGTTGACGAGGATGCGCTCGAGGAGTACAGGGTCCGGGCCTGACCGACCGGTCGCTTGACGCCAGCGATCCCCGCCCTGCCCTCATCCGGGCGGACGATGGAGAGCGAATACGAAGATGCCGTTCTTGGACACGATCGCCACGTACTGGCGGCCGCGATAGGAGTAGGTCATGGGGGAGGCGCGTATCGTGCCGCCCGTGTTGAAGTGCCAGAGCAACTCCCCGGTCCCAGCATCGGCTGCGGCAAAGTTGCCGACCCGGCTCGAGAAGAAGACGAGGCCGCCACCGGTCGTCATCGTCCCGGCATGGCTGATTTCCTGGGCCTCGTCCCCGAGGAACGGGATCTCCCAGCGGATCGTGCCGTCCTGGATGTCGATGGCCCGCACGAACTGCCGGGCCGGCCCCAGATCGTGATCGATGCTGTGCCCGGTGCGGTAGTAGACTCCGCAGCCGTCGCGGGCGACCACGTACATCAGGCCGGTTTCCGGGTTGTACGACGGTGCGTGCCAGTTCGCGCCGCCATGGATGTCCGGGCAGGCGAGCGACCCCGCAAGGGACGGCGCCGCTTCCGGGACCAGGATCGGGCGCCCCTCGGGCGAGATGCCCTTCGCCCAGGTCTGCTTGGCGAACGGCTCACCGAGCAGGAACTCGCCGGTGGCCCGGTCCAGGACGTAGAAGAAGGCGTTTCGGTTGGCCTGGAGCAGCAGCTTGCGGGCCTGGCCGTTCCATGTTGCGTCGACCAGAACCGGCGTCTCGTTGGCGTCCCAGTCGTGCTCGTCATGCGGGGTGAACTGGTAGTGCCAGACAAGCCTGCCATCGTCCGGCCGCATGGCAAGCACGGACGCCGAGTACAGGTTGTCTCCCTCTCGGTTCCGGCCGTCGAAGTCCTTCGGGCCGGGATTCCCGGTCGGCCAGTACACCAGGTCCAGATCCGGATCGTAGGTCCCCGTCGTCCATGGCGCGGCGCCTCCGGCCTTCCAGGCGTCCGTGTCCGGCCACGTTTCGGAGCCGGGCTCGCCGGGCGCCGGGATTGTATAGAACCTCCACGCGCGCTCGCCCGTCTCTGAGTCGAACGCATCGAGGAAGCCACGAAGCCGGCCCGTGTCCCCGCCCCGCACGCCGATCAGGACGCGGTTCCGGACGACCAGCGGGGCGGACGTGGCGGCGAAGCAGGGCTGCTCCAACGTAATCAAGGCCTTCCAGAGCGGGCTGCCGGTGCGAGCGTCGAGCGCCAGCAGGTGGCAGTCAACAGTGCCCATGTACAGCCGCTGGCCGGAAATGGCGAAGCCCCGGTTCCAGTTGGGCGGCCGGCCCGTGCCCCCGGACTCGAACGGGTAGTCATAGCGCCACAGCGCGCGTCCCGTCGCAGCGTCCAATGCGAAGGCCATCGTGCCGCCGGCGGTGGCATACATCACGCCGTCCCGCACGATCGGGGTGGCCTCCGAGCGCAGGGGCACCGGGTGGAACTGGTACGCCCACTGGACGACCAGGTCATCCACGTTCGACCTGTTGATCTGCTCGAGGGGGCTGAATCTCTGTCCGGTGTTGTCGCGGTCGTAGCTGAGCCAGTTGCCTGGTGCGCGATGTCGCTCCTCGCGCGCCGCGCCGCCGAAGTCGGCTGCCAGCGAGACCGAGACCAGCAGGAGGAATGCTGCGGCCGCTACCGCTGGCCGGCCGGCGGACACTGCGGGCCGCGCGAGCCAGCCGGATGGGATGGGCGCAGCGTCAGCCTCTGAAGGGCACTGCTCGTGCCGTAGGTCAGTCCCGAGTTCAGCCGTCATCCGCTCAGTAATTCTGGAAGCCGCGCTCGAAAGGGACGAACGGGTCACGCTGGCGGTCGAGGAAGGCCAGCAGTGCCTGAAGCTGGCCCTCTTGCAGAGTTCGGCCGAAGTGGTCCGGCATCGTCGAGTCAAGGCTGGTGTGGAGTTCGAGGATCTCGCTCCTCTCGAGCGAGGCGAACGAGCCGTCGCGCAGGAGCAGTTGGACGGTAAAGGTGTCCTGGTTCTTGACCAGGCCCTCGACACGCCGCCCGTCCGCCATTCGCGCGACTGCGAAGCGGAAGCCCTCGCGCACGCTGGAGCTCGGCTCCAGGACGTCGGAGCGAATCTGCGCGCTTGTCTTGCTGGCGGCAATGCTGTCGAGCGCCGGCCCCCAGAAGCCGCCCTCTCCATTGACGCGATGGCATCCGGAGCAGCCCGCGGTGAGAAAGAGTTCCCGGCCTGCGCTCGCGTCGCCGGGCACGGGAGGCTGGAGCCCCGGCCGGGCGAGGCTGTGCAGGTAGGAGACGATCTGCCAGATCCGGTGCTCCCCGAGATCTTCCTGCGGCGGCATCTCCGTGCCAGGAATACCCTTGGCGAGAATCCGGTGTAGCGCCGCATCCGAACCGCGCACGACGCTGCGGCTTCGAACGAGGTTCGCGGCCATGCTGCCCTTCGCGTCCTGCCCGTGACAGACCGCGCAGCGCTGCAAATAGAGTTCGCGCCCCGCCTGCACGGCCGCCGCGTCCCTCGCGAAGGGGTTCTTGCGGGCCGGCGGAGACCCAACGGACGGCGCAGCCTGAGCTATCGCCTCGGCGGCCCCGCCAGTTCCGGCCAAGAGTGCTCCCAGCAAGGCGGCGCTTGCCAAGCCGCCCCCAATCCTCGCGGTTATCGGTCGCCGGGGAATCAACCCAGACATTCTAGAACGTCAGCCAGCCGAACATTGGGCGCCACACAACGGCGCTATTCCGAGGGACGAGTGGGTATCCGGCCCTGGTAATTCAGCGAACCTCCATGTAGTCGGAACTGGCAGTCAGGTCGCCGCTCCGAACGTTCACGAACCATGCCGTCGCAGCAGGAGGGAGGCCGGCCTCTACCAGCCATCCGTCAGCTTCCCTGGACAGGCTGGCAGGCGCCTGTGTCCATTCCCTCGAGCCCGTGAAGCCAGTGTCGCTGGTCCAGACCAGCGACGCGCTGTCCAGCGGCCTCGCCGCACTGAAGCCGACTCTCACGGTCGCGCCGATGCGGACGGACTTGGTCTGCGAGAGCCAGGGCTTCCCGGAACGCACGACGCTGTCCGCGAACGCGTAACTGTCGGGCGGCTCCCAGCCCGCGCGATGGCCGTGCCTCATGCCCGGAATAAGGGAGACCATCCGAGGGCCCGGGGCGGCCCGGTAACAGGCGGCCTGGCAGTCGAGCGGAAACGCCGCGTCTCCCGGCCAGGAGAGCCACAGGGTTGGGGTCCGCACTCGTCGGATTCGCACCATCGGATCCCACACCTCCCGGTAGAGTCGATTCGTGCCGAGGGCCTTGCCCCAGTGATTGGCCGAGTCGAACAGATGCCCGCAGCCGTAGACGGGAATAGCGAACGCGAACCGCTCGTCGATCCCGATGGCAGTGCTGGTGATCACGCCGCCCCAGGAGATGCCCATCAGCCCGACCCGCTTCGGGTCGACTTCGGGGATCGAGCGCAGAAGGGAGTTCGCGAGAATCGTGTCCGCCACTGCGTGGTACATCCATTGATCCCGCAGCGGCATGGACGAGTCCGCATAGATGCCCTCGCGCTTGGGGCCGGCCCAAAAATGGCGCTTCCAGGCGCGTCGGGCACCGGCTGGAACCTGCTCGGCCTCGTCGGTCTGCCCCTCGACGGCGATCGCGATTGCCGCGTAGCCTCGCCGGGTCCACTCAGCGACCCATTCCCGGAAGGCAGTGCCGCCGCCGCCATGGACGAGTACGATGCCAGGCACCCTGCCGCTGCGGTTCAGGGGCAGGCCCAGCCAAGCGAAGACCCGCGTGGGCCTGTCCTTCCATTGCAGCCCTTCGAAGTAGATCGCTTGCAGGCCAGGTGCCGTCGGGAAGCCCGCCGCTGCGAACTGGACAGGAGGCCGCGTCAGTTCCGAGAGAGCGAGCACCTGTCGGCTCAGCTCGGCGAAATCGTCCGCAGCGCCGAGGGCAGCCGCAGAGACCGCCAACGCAGCTACGTAAAGGCGAGCCTTCAAGGCCAATTCGCGCATCTCCGCAAGAGTCATTGCATGACATCCGTCCGGCACCGCGCCCCCCTCTCGGCTCGACCCGGCGTTCAGCAAGCTGCCCGAAGAAATGCGGGCGCCAAGCCCCTGGCTGTAATAGTACGCCAAGCGGAACTGGCAGCCTGCTCGTAGGCCGGATGCCACGCACCCGGCCGTCCTTCATCTCGCCGGCGGAGCCACTCGATTCGTAGCTGCACTCCCATCCCCAGCGACCGACATCGGCCAGCAGCGGCGAATCCGGCAGGATCTGGATGGCTGCTGGCCCGCGAGACTCTCCGGGCGGCGAGCTGGACCGAGCCCTCAAAGACGCAACGGCACGCGGCATTGGCGTTGCGGGGCTGGCGCCGGTGGATGCCCAGCGTGCGGGCCGGTCGGGAGCGAACAACCCAGTGGCAGCCTCTTGGGCTGAGGGACAGCACACGGGTCTTCGGCCCGAGAACCGTCGAGATGGTGGGAACCGGCGTAGGTACCGGGGAATTAAGCGCCTCACCTCCGCGTGCTCACGGAAGCGGGCGAAGGCCGCACGGTGACGGAATTACAGGCAATGCCGCAACGAGACTCGGCTCGCACCCTCCGCAAGGACTATGCCGGGGCTAACCGTGGCGCCGCAGGGCTGTACAGGCTTCCTTGCGCGACGCGGGAACGTCGGCATAGGCTAACCTGCCAGGGAATTGGAGCGGGAGACGGGGATCGAACCCGCGACATTCAGCTTGGGAAGCTGACGTTCTACCACTGAACTACTCCCGCTGCCCGGCTTAGTATATCACCGGATCTCCCGAGGCCGTCCTCCTCTCCGGTCTCCTCCTCAGGGAGCGCCACGCGACGATCGGGGCCGCCCACCGCGCCGCCGCCCTGTCCGACCCGGCGGGGAGCAAGCCGACGAAACGGGCCCTGGCCGGGCTGCTCCAAGAGAGAGCCGCGCCCCAGCGGCAGGCGCGGGTGCGCGGCACGCTACCCGCCTCGGGCGGCAATGGCGGAACTGGCCACGATATGCCCGGAGGGCGCCGGGCTGGGGTAGAGGGTGTTCGAGATTTCCGGGCAGCAGGTGTCGCGACGCGTGGACGGCGACTGGCAGTCGGCCGGGATGGTGATTCTCTACACCCGCCGCAGGAAAGCATAGCGGGGGCCGTGGCCAAGTACACCTAGGAAGGCATCTGACAAGCCCCCCGCCGGAGTTCGTCCTTTCTTTAGGCCCTTTAACGCGCGCGCGTGCGCGCGCTAAAGGCTGAGGCCCCAGTCTAAGTCCTTGACAATCAATGACTTATGTGCTATACTGCGAGAGTTCGGGCGGCACTCTTTGCCCGACAGAATGGAGGCGAAGGCATGCAATTTGACCATGCGCTTATTCCAGTTGAATGCATCGATCCCGGACGGCCAGCGAGGCTGGACGGGCGGCACTACCGGTGGTACGGGCACCTCGCTCGGGCCCTTGCGAATTACCGGAACGAACGGGGATTCACAAGCTGGGTCTTCTGCACGGACTGGCAGGCCAGGCAGCACGGATACAGGGTGCCCGATCACCAACAGGGCATCTACCTCGAACACCGGTATCAAGAGGGGGGGTCAACGCGGTTCTACAACGCGGACCAACTGGAGCCAGCACCTGGGCTGAGGGCTCCAGTTCGGCACCATTCCGGGAACGCCAGGAGATCTCGGACAGCCCGTCTGCTTGCGTCGGATTGGAGGCCGTTCGGCGAGATCTGAAGAGGGAGCGGCAAGCGCCGATCTAGCCGAGACCCTCGGACATGGCGCTCATCACCGGTGCACCTAGTGGGGGAGCAGGTCAGTCGCCTGCCTATCGATGCTCGCCAAGGCCCGCCGGCCGGACCCAGAATTCTACGGCCGCAGCGTCGGCAGGAAGCCGATCGCCTCCTCTTCCGCCTCACCACAGAGGCGCATCAGCCCGATATGCCGAGGATCGTCGGCATCATAGCGGGGAACTGGCACTTTGCGAATTGGAAGCCTGAAGCGAGGGTTTGATTCCAGCGAGAGCCTGACGCGGGCTCAACGGGGGGTCGCGGGAATCCTTGGAGGCTGACCTTTCACCTGGACCTGTATACTCTCCGCACCTTGGACGCCATCCGCCGATCCTTGGTAATGGGCCCGGTAGAGTCAGCCCCGACGCCGGCCGTCATCCGGCTCCACTGGGCTGATCGCGGCAGCGGCACCTGCGTCGGCCTCCCGGCCCCGGTGCCTCTACAATCCGCTACATGCTTTCGGTCTTCTCCTCTCCGTCGCGGTACACACAAGGACCCGACGCAACGCGGTCCCTCGGAGCGGAGATGGAGCGCATCGGTCTCGGCGGCCCGGCCCTCGTACTGGCAGGGCGGAGCGCGGCTGCAATCCTGGCGGGTGTCTGGCGGGAGACTTTCGCGGAATCAGGAGTCGACCACGCCGTGGAGCCGTTCTCCGGAGAGTGCACTCACCAAGAGATCGAGCGGGTGAAGGAGGCAGCCAGGCACGCCACGGCGAACGTCGTCATCGGAGCAGGCGGAGGGAAGGTCCTGGACACGGCCCGGGCTGTCGCGGCCGACCTAGCGCTTCCGGTCGTCAACTGCCCGACCGTCGCATCGAGCGACGCACCGTGCTCGGCGCTGTCCGTCCTGTACAACGACGAGGGCGTGGTCGTGGACTACCGCATCTATCCGAAGAACCCGGATCTGGTCCTGGTCGACACGAAGGTGATTGCCTCTGCCCCGCCCAGGTTGCTGGTGGCCGGCATGGGCGACGCCCTGGCAACCCTGTTCGAAGCCCGGACAGCGGTCGCTGCCCGCCGGAAGAACATGCGCGGAGGCGCTTCGACGGCCAGCGCGCTGGCTCTGGCGGAACTCTGCTACCGGACCCTGATCGAGGACGGCCCCGCCGCGCTGGACGCAGTCGAGAGCCAGGCGGTAACGCCGGCCCTGGAGCGCTTGGTGGAAGCCAACACGCTCCTGTCGGGGCTCGGCTTCGAGTCCTCAGGACTGGCGGCGGCTCACTCAGTCCATAACGGCCTTACCGTCGCTCCCGGAACGCACTCCTACTTCCACGGGGAAAAAGTCGCGTTCGGCACGCTCGTGCAGCTGGTGCTGGAGGGCAAGCCCGCGAGTCTGTTCGAGGAAGTGCTGGCCTTTTCCCACGGGGTCGGCCTGCCGATCACACTCGCCGGGGTCGGCGTCGAGCCGACCGACACTGAGGTGCTCGCGCGAGTCGCGGAACGGTCGGTTGCAAAGGGCGAGACGATCCACAACGAACCGTTCGAGGTTCATCCGGAGATGGTCTACGACGCGATACGCGCCGCGGACTCGTCTGCCCGGCGCTGGGAGCGAGGACGATCTGTCTAGAGACCGTGCTAGTGCGCCCGCAACGGCGCGAGCCTGTCGCGCTAGCGCTCGATTTCGGCGGTCTCCTTGACCCAGCCGCCGATCTCGGCGACGCTCGTCTTGATCCCGGTCACGTCGCCATCGACGAAGGTGATGAATACCAGTTCGCCGGGAGGGTCGCCGTAGATCCAGTCCTCGGTCTCTAGGCCATCCTCGAAGTCGCGGTACTTCTTTGTCGGCCGCCCTTTCGCGAGAAGCACCATCTCCTTGTCCATGCCCTCGATCACTTCCTTGTTCTCGATGGCCTCCCGGTACTTGGGCTCGATGGTCTCGAGGTATAGCTCGGTGGCAGTACGGCGCTCGAAGTCCAGGACCGGCTTGAGCATTTCCTTGAACTCGGTTGCCGACTTCTGGGGGATCGCGTCAGGGAACACGAGAGCGATCGTGGTCCCGCCCGGGGCATGCACGTTCTGGTTCGCCCCGAGGGTCGTGCCGCGGCTCGAGGTCCCGGAAACCTGGACGCGATGCCACCACTTGCGGCCTCCGCTGATCCCGAAGTTGATCTGTATGACGAGCTTGCGGCCGTCGAACCTGACGGCCGTGATCTGGACCAGGTCCCCCATCCTGGCGGCGGGGCCGAACTTGGTCATCGCATCCGACCACTGCTCCGCATCGTACTGGCCGGTCGGCTTCAGCTGCAACGGCTTCTTGGACCGGGGAATCTGGACCTTCGCCGTCCCGTACTCGGCGTTGAGCTCCCGGATGAGGTCAGCCCGGTCCGCCGCCGTCAGCCTCTTCGCCGCCGCCTGGAGCGGCAGCATCGCGATCGCGAGGATGCAGGGCAGGATCAGTCGCAGGCTCCGGGCCATCTGCTCCCGTGCCGTCCCCGACGGGCCGCTCCCAGAAAGTTCCGGGAGCCGCGCTGCGGCCTCGAAGCATCCAGACCGCCCCTCCGACCGCAAGAGCGGTGCAGCTGGCCATCGCTCCGCCTTCCAATCCATAGCTACCTCCGCTCAGCCACTCGGCACCGCGCATTTCCAGATTCAGGTCGGTGAGCCTTATTGTAATCCCTGACGTGTTGGACCCGAGCACGGCCTGGGCCGCATTCCAGCCAAGATGGAGCCCGGCGGCGAGCCAGAGAGATCGCTGGCGCACCACGGCAATCCCGAAAACCGCGCCGAAGAGGGCAGTGTTGACTTGCGCCAGCGGGGTGACGCCCGGGTTCGCCCCGTGCAGCAGCGCGAACGCGAGCGACGTTGCCGCGACCGCGCCGGCCGGCGTGATCGAGCGGGCTAGGAACTGCAGCAGCAGGCCCCGCACGAACAGTTCCTCGCCAGCCATCCCGATCGCGAGAACCGCCAGGCCGGCCAAGGGCATGGCGCGCCAGTCGAAGCGAATCGCCGCCGGATCCCATGGCGCCCAGCCGGCCAGCCCCAGCGCCGCCGCGAGTCCGACGAGGATAGCCACAGCGCCGAATCCGATCAGCGATCCCCACAGCAGTCCGGGGAGCGTGGCACGCCCGAGACCAAGACCCTCCCAGCTCAGTTCCGGATGCAGGGCCACGGCGGCAAGCGTCACCGCCAGCGCGCCCCCGAACAGCGGGATCGCGCTCTTGGCGATGGCGTTGTCCGTTACCGAGGAGATCAGCCAGGCGCCGGCGATGGTCGCCAGCATTGTCGCGACCACGGACAGGTTTGCCAGCAGGATGTCCGCCAGGCGTTGCATGGCGCGTGCCGAAAGGACTGACATTCGAGGTTGCTCCGGGGAACCGGGCCCTGCGACCGGAACGCACGCCTCCGCTCGAGCACGCAGCGCGCGTTGACAGACTCGCGGATTTCCCGCTATTGTCAGAACTATAGCCGATGGCCAACCACAAGTCAGCAATCAAGCGGATCCGCCAGACGGCGCGCCGCTCCGAGCGCAACAAGAACTCGCGGAGCCGCCTGCGGACCGCGCTGAAGTCGTTCCACGCAGCTGCGG
Source organism: Bryobacterales bacterium (assembly GCA_965263255.1). Taxonomy (GTDB): domain Bacteria; phylum Acidobacteriota; class Terriglobia; order Bryobacterales; family UBA6623; genus VXMF01. The sequence continues at coordinate 454,458 of CBDHHA010000008.1, read as the reverse complement.
AGCAGGCTGGAGACGCGGCCGGCGAGATGCTCAACCCGACCACCAGCTTGGTCGACAAGTCTGTCCAAAAGGGCATCCTGCACCGCAACAAGGCCAATCGCATCAAGTCGGCCCTCGCACGGTCCGCAAACAAGGCAAAGGCCGCGGCCTGAGCGCTCACGCTCAGCCGGTCAGCTTCATTACCAGCATCTCCACGACCAGCCGGTCGCTGGGCTGCGCGCTGCGCAGGTGCCGGTCCGCCTCGAACAGCGCGATCAGCGCCTTGCGCAGTTCCCCCTCCTCGAAGCGGGTAACGATTCCCGCTATCTGGCGGGACCTTGCCGGCCAGATCCTCAGCCCGTACGAGGCCAGTTCCTTGCCGATGGCGCGCGCGTCCCGCAAGCCCAGTTCCTTCGCCGCCAGGGCCTGGCGGAACAGGCCGGCAATGAGATTCAGCTGCAGCGGCCAGTGGGTGCCCGCGCGCGCCATCGTGTCGACGAGGCCCAGCGCGCTCGCCCGGTCCCGTTCCGCGATTGCCTGCGAGAAGTCGAAGAGTCCGCTCTGGCGGGCCTCGGGCACGAGCATCTCCAGATCCGCCCGTGTCACCTCACGGTCCGTCCCGACAAACACCGAAAGCTTCTCCAGCTCGTTCTCGATCCGGAACGCGTCCGCAGCCAGCATCTCGACCAGGTCGGAGAGGACGCCCCGCTCGAACCGAACGCTCATCCGCTTGGACAGGACGCCTGCTACATGCATTGCCTCCTCCGCGGACAGCGCGTCGAGTTCCACGTGAACCGGAACCGGCCCGAAGAACTTGGCCATGCGCGCAAGCCGGGCCTTGTCGTCCCGGTCCTGCGAGTCGTACTTCACCGCCTCGATCAGCACGACTGTGCCCGGTGTCGGATCCGAGAAATAGTCCTCTAGGACGCGCTGCGCCGCCTTGGCGGCGTTCGAGGCGGCTTTGGGCACGGCCTGCTCGGCATTCCGGCCGATGACCAGGCGGTCGCTGGCGAACAGGGACATGGCCCGGGCTTCCTCGACGAGCTCGACCAGCGAGCGCTCGGCGAGGTCCAGCTCCTCGACCGCCACGTCCTCGGCAGTCTCCCCGAGAGCGGCTTGCCGGACCGCCTGCCTCGCCCGGCCGCGGTAGAATGGCTCGGCCCCCAGGAACAGGTAGCCGGGCTCGGGCTTGCCACCCTTCCTGAGTTTCAAGATGAGGTCGGCTGGCTTCAAGCCCACACCGTAGCACTGGCCGGCCGGACCGTCCAAAGGAACCATTCCATGCGCACAATCGCCCCCCTTTGCATCGCCCTGGCAATCGCCGGCCCCGCCTTCGCAGGGGACTCAGGATCGTTCGCGGCCTGGGTCGGCAACGACTACCGGGTCAGCCCGAACATCACCTACAAGGTCGCAAGCAACGCCGAGCAGAAGCTGGACGTGTATCACAAGCGAGACAAGTCATCCCCGCGACCGACGGTGATCTACATTCACGGCGGCGGCTGGGTCGGCGGCTCGAAGGAAGCCAGCGTCCTGCGCATCGCGCCGTACCTGGAGATGGGCTTCAACGTCGTGAACGTCGAGTACCGGCTAGGACGGGTCGCGCGGGCACCGGCCGCGGTGGAGGACTGCCGCTGCGCCCTGCGGTGGGTAATCCGGAACGCCGACGACTACGGGATCGATCCCGGCAGGCTCGTCGTCACCGGCCGGTCGGCCGGCGGCCACCTGTCCCTGTCCACGGGAATGCTGCCGGTTTCCGCCGGCTTCGACGCGGAATGCATTTCCGGGACGGAGCCGCGGGTCGCGGCCGTCATCAACTTCTACGGCATCACGGACGTGGCGGACCTGATGGCCGGCCGGCCGAACGAGAAGTCGTACACGGTCTCCTGGCTGGGCAGCCAGCGCGACCGCAAGGAGATCGCGGACTCTGTCTCGCCCGTCCATTACGTACGCCGGGACCTTCCTCCCATCCTCACGATTCACGGCGACGCGGACCGAATCGTCCCGTACTCGCACGCCTCCGACCTGCACGAGCGGTTGGAAGCTGCCGGAGCCGAGAACGAGCTGCTCACCATCCCCGGCGGAGGGCACGGCGGCTTCTCGAAGGACGAGTCGGCGACGATCGACCGCACGATCCGCGCCTTCCTGGCCAGGCACGGCCTGCTGCCGGACTAGGCGGCCGCCGACCGCGCCGATCGAACGTACTCGGAAACGTATTCGCGGAACCGGGCCCGCAGGCGCTCGGCCACGGGCCACGGCCCGTCGAGACGGTGCTCGCCGATCCTCACGACGGGCACGATCTCGCGGGTTGAGGACGTGATGAAGACCTCGTCGGCCCCGAGCAGGTCCGACTCGCTGAGGACGGCCTCCTCGATCGGCTCGCCCAGCTCGCCAAGGATCACCTGGCGCGTGACGCCGGGCAGCGCCCCGCTGGCAAGGAACGGCGTGACGGTCACTCCGTCGCGGACGGCGAAGACGTTCGCGGAGGTGCATTCGGAAACCTCTCCGCGCTCGTTGAGCAGCAGCATGTCGGTGAATCCCGATCCGGCCGCCTTCTCGAACAACGTGAGATTGTGCGCCCAGGACAGGGTCTTGGTCCCGGCAAAGCGGGAACCGGTATGCCTGCCGTCCGCCTGCAGCGAAAGCGCCGCGGTCTTGGGAGCGGGGTCCAGCCCCGCCGTGAACACGACGACGTCGGACTCCGGGTCCGATTCGGAACTCTCCCACAGGCGGGGCAGGCTGCGAACGATGTTGAGCCTCATCTTGGCCTCGGGGCAACGGTTCCGCCGTGCCAGCTCGACCAGACTCCGGCGCAGCGCCTCCCTGTCCGGAGGCATGGTCACGTTCAGGAGCGCCGCATCGCGGTCCAGGCGCTCCCAATGGCGCTCGAATGCGAACGGGATCCCCTCGTAGACGCGGAGCGTCGTGAAGACGCCCCAGCCCGTGAACAGTCCCACGTGGCCGAGCGGCAGGACCGGCTCCCGGGTGGAAACGAAACGCTCGTTGTAGAGCACGAGATCGTGCAGCACGCCTTCATTATGGGGCGGCGCGCCCGCCGGCCCGCCGCGTCCTAATCGACGTGGAAGAGGCTCAGGCGGGACAGGCCCAGATCGGCTAGTGCCTTGCGCCGCAGGTACCGCTGCTCCAGCAGTGCGATCTGCCCGGCAGTCAGCTTCCGCCGGTACGCCTTGAGCCGCGCGGCCATGTCGCGCCGGGCGGCGAGCATGTCGTCCTCGCTCAGCGCCCCGCTGACCGCTCCGAACACTCGATCCTCGAGAACCGTCAGGCGCTCCTCCACCTCTTCCAGGTCGCCCATGTCCCCGGCGTCGGCCTGCTCGGCGAGCGTTTCCAAGGACCGTGCGGCGCTCTCGTAGACATCGCTTCCCTGCCCGCCTTGGGAGCAGATCCGCCGGAGCTGCCCGGCGCGCTCGGAGAAGAACGCCGCCAGCCGGGCGGGCTCGAAGCCGGGCCGGGCGGCCTGGGCCGGGTGGCCGCGCGCGCCGCCCATCTCGCGCGCGGCCTGCATCACCTCCTGGGCGCAGTACGCCACGGAGTTGACGGTCGAGGCGCGCCGGCGCCGGGCGTGGTACTTCTGGAACGCCCGGTCGATTCCCTTGAGAACAGCCTCGAGGGGGACCCCGCCGTCCTTCCATACCTCGACGAGGGCCCAGTCGAGCGGCGACATCATGAACATGCCGCTGTTGCGGGCCTTGCGGAAATGATCCTCTACTTCCGTGAAGTAGGTGAAATAATTCATGGCTGGCCCGGCCCGGACGCTACAGGTAGAGACCGTTGAAGACCATCTTGAACGTGGCGTTGGACTGCCCGCGGTACTGGGGCCGGATCCCGAACAGGATCACGCGTCCGTCCCCGACGCCGACATCGACGACTGCCGCCGCGCCAGCCAGGTAGCCCTCGCCCAGCAGCCAGCCCGATGCCAGCACGCCGCGGTCCGGGTACGTGAGCACCGCGCGGACCCGCGATCGCGCGGTCGGCCGGACCCGGAAGGCGGGCCCGGACTGGAACCAGACCGCCTCGCGAGGCCGCATCCCGAGGCAGAGGGGGTGGCGGCCGTCCGCCTCCACGTTGACGAGCGTGCCCGGACCGAAGAACCGGCCCCTGCCTAGCCCGTCCAGGGCGTTCCGCACCGGCAAGTCGAGACGGTCGGCGGCGTACTCCGCCGCGCGGTTGAATGCCAGCACCACCCCTCCCTGCCGGACGAATCCGAGGATCGCCCTGGCCCCTGCGTCGCCCAGGCCGCCACGGTAGGCGGGAGGCACGATGGACTCGCCGGCGCCGTACTGGTGGTCGAAGCCTCGCTCCAGCACCTCCGGCCTGGCATCGGGAAGAATGAGGACGTCCGCCACCTCGCCGAGTCCGCTCGTGACCTCGGCGCTGCCGACGCTGACGTAGGGCATCTCGTACTGGTCCAGGAGCCAGCGTGTCCAGCCCTCGTCCATGCTCGGCACGTGCCCGGCGTATATGGCGACTCTCGGGAGCTTGATGGACGGCAAGCCCGACGCAGGGGTGGCGCTCGCCTCGAAGCGCAGGCCCAGCTCGGCGGCCACCTGCTCGACCCGGCGGCGAACGGGCCCGGCGGCATGCACGAGGAACGCTCCGTCCGAGGCCCTGCGACCCACGGCGACGCCCCCGACGAGCAGGCGGTTCACGGCGATCCAGCTGGACCCGAACCGCGGGGAAAGCGCGAGGTGCTCGGCGGGGTCGACGCTCCCGCCTTCCGGCGCCAACTCCCCCGCCACTTCCGTTTCCGCCGCGATCGGTCCGTCCAGCAGGAATGCCTCCACCCCCATCAGAAGGGGCAGGCTGTGGGCGGTCACGTCGTAAGGCGGTTTCGGCGGCCCCCCGGGGTAGGCGCGCAAGTCCGGGTAGTCCTGGCGACCGAGCAGGGTGTTCGCGAACGAGCCGTAGGGTTGCGCGAGGCGCACGATGAAGTCCCCGGTCCCGACCCGGGCGCCCTCGGACGCGGCCCGGGTGACGCGCTCGATCTCGACGGCCCCGAAGCGGAGCGTGCGCAGGAGCCTGGCGGCTGCGTTCGGGTCGTGCTGGCCTGCGGGCACCACGTAGGCCGACTCGCCGCCCCGCTCGATGACCCTCCTGCCGATTTCGTAGAAGTTCCGCAGCAGGTCCGTGCGTCGCAGTGCCGCCGAGTACAGGACGGACTCGAAGGTGATCAGCTGGTTGTCCACGATATCCCGCAGGCGCCATCGCCCGCCTTCCCAGGGCTCGAGGAAATTCCAGGTGCTGTTGAGGGCGTCGTAACCGCGGCCATTGCGGTCCAGGTCTTCGGCCGGAATGGTGACGGGCGAGGCGAACCTGACGCTGGCGGACTCGCTCAGCAGCCGCAGGGCGCCGTGATAGCTCTGGTAATGCCTGGCCGGGGAAAAATAGTCGTAGATGCCGTGAACGAGAACGCCCTTCTTGCCAGCCGCTGTCAGGTCCACGGCCATGGCGGTGCCGAACGCGTTGACCTGCTGGGTGATGAGCGGATCGATGTTCGGGTCGACCGGATCGATCCACGGCGGGACGAAGATCCGCGCGGCGTTGCGGCCCATCTGATGGACGTCATAGACGATCTGCGGGTGCCAGGCATTGTGCACCTTCTCCACCATCAGCCGGGTCTCCTGCTGGGTGAAGATGTACCAGTCCCGGTTGTTGTCGTGGCCGACGTACTTCTGATAGAGCTCCGTCAGCGGGGCCCCCTCGTACGGCGTGCCGACCCAGCGGTCGTACCAGGCCCGCACCTTGTCGACCCCGTCGGGATTGAGCGAAGGCACCAGCAGCAGGATCGTGTTCTGCAGGATGGCCCGGTGGCGGGGGGTGTCCCTCGCAAGCAGGTCGTGCGCGAACTGGACTGCGCTCATGGTCGACGCCACCTCCGAGGAGTGGATCGAGCAGGTGATTGCGACAGCCGGCTTGCCGCTGGCCGCGAGCGCCTCGGCGGTCTCGGGCCCAAGCCGGCGGGGATCGGCCAGCCGGGCGAGAGTTTCCTTGTAGGCGTCGAGGTCTGCCAGCGTGCCGGGCTCGGCGATGACCGCGAGGATCATTTCCCGGCCCTCCGTGGAGCGTCCCAGGCTCTCGACCCTGAGGGAGTCGCTCGCGGCTTCCAGCGCACGGAAGTAGCCGACCACGTCCGCCCATCCGACGAGCTCGCGATCCGCGCCCATGGCGTGCCCGAAATGGGCTTCCGGCGTCGGCAATGCCGCCAGGGCGGGCAGTGCGCTCAGCATAAGGGCCGGCAGGCGCATCGCGGTCAACGCTCAATCGATGGCAGTGCGACGGGCCACCGTCAGGCAGCCTCCGCCGCGGCCTGGCTGCTGCACAACGCCTCGTGACGGAGCAGCGCCCGCTTCCGCTCGATTCCGCCAGCGTATCCTGTCAGGCTTCCGTCGGATCCGACCACGCGATGGCAGGGGACGAGGATCGAAAGCGGATTGCGGGCGACGGCTCCCGCCACCGCCCGGACCGAGCGCGGCCGCCCGATCCGGGCGGCCAGTTCGGAGTAGCTCAGCCGGGCTCCAGGAGGGATCCCGCCCAGGGCCTGCCAGACCTCCCGCTGGAAGGCGGTGCCCGCCAGGTCCAGCGGGATCTCGGACGAGTAGGCCAGGTCACCGTCGAAGTAGCAGGCCAGGAACGCCTCGGCGTTCAGCAGGAACAGGTTGCCGTGCCCGCGCCCGGCTCCCGCCGGAGCGAGACGGGACTCGAGGCTGGCGGCCTGTTCCGGGAAGTAGATGGCCGCGAGGCCGTCTACGCTGGCGAGCATGCGAATCTCGCCGACCGGGCTCTGGAATGTCGTCCGCTGCATGGGGCCATTCTGGCAAGGTATCGGCGGCCGGTCAATCGGGGGGTAGCCGCAGGGCGCGAATTCGCTGGCACTGAGGGGTCCGGCCCGCGCGGCCCGCTCCTCCCGCCAGGCCTGCAGCGGCCTGATTCGACGGCCCGGCAGCGGCTTCTCTGGCCATCCAGGCTGCTAGACTGGAGGCCGGCAGCGAGCACAAGATGGTCGAGATTTCCCCGTCCGTCCTGGCAGCCGACTTCGCGCGGCTGGGCGAGCAGGTTGACGAGGCGGCGCGCGGCGGGGCCCGCATGCTGCACGTGGACGTGATGGATGGGCACTTCGTGCCGAACCTGTCGATCGGCATCCCGGTCGTCGAGTCGTTGCGCCGCCACACGGGCCTGACGCTGGACTGCCACCTCATGGTGAGCAGCCCGGAGCCCTACATCAAGCCGTTCTTCGAGGCGGGCGCGCGCATCATCACCGTCCACCAGGAAGCGTGTCCCCACCTGGGCCGCGCGCTGGGAGACATCCGCGAGCTCGGGGCGGCCGCCGGCGTGGCGCTGAACCCGGGCACGCCCTTGGCCACGCTCGACGAAGTGCTGCCGGACGCCAGCCTGGTCCTGCTGATGAGCGTGCATCCCGGATTCGGGGGGCAGGCATTCCTGCCGGGAACGATCGACAAGGTGGGGCGGCTGAGCCGGATCCGCCGCGAGCGGGGCCTCGATTTCCGGATCCAGGTCGACGGCGGGGTGGATGTCGGAAACGCCCGGTCGCTGGCGGAGGCGGGCTGCGACATCCTGGTGGCGGGCTCGAGCGTCTTCCGGGCCGGCGACATCGCGACGGCGGTCAGGTCGCTGTCGGACCGCGCGAACCTGCCGGCGCTCGCCATGGCGTAGCAGAAAACGGGAGTCCCCTCATGCCGCACCCGCTTCGACGTATCATGAAGGCAATGCCGGACTACCGTGTGCTACGGCTGGCCGCGTGCGGGGCGCTCCTGCTATGGGCGGCCGGCTGCGGGCGCAGCCCGTACGACAACCCCATCGCGAACGACTCGCAGCAGCCGGACAAGATCCTCTTCGACAAGTCCGTCGAGAACATCGAGCGCCACCGCTACGAGCTGGCCCGGATCACGCTGCAGACGCTGATCAACACCTACCCGGACAGCGAGTACATCGCGAAGGCCAAGCTGGCGATCGCGGACAGCTGGTACCGCGAGGGCACCTCCTCGGGGATGGCCCAGGCCGAGGCGGAGTACAAGGACTTCATCACGTTCTTCCCGAACATGGAGGAAGCGGCGGAGTCGCAGCTGAAGATCTGCCAGATCCACTACAACCAGCTGCAGAAGCCGGACCGCGACAACGTCCACGCAGTGCGGGCCGACCAGGAATGTCGCCAGCTGCTGCTGCGCTACCCGAACACCGTCTTCCGTGACGAGACCGAGCAGTTGCTGCGCAACGTCCAGGAGGTGATCGCGGAGGGCGAGTACCGCATAGGGATGTTCTACGTCGGCAAGGGAAGCTTCCGGGCCGGCGTGAACCGGCTGCAGTCCGTGACGGACCACTACCCGCTGTACAGCAAGGCGGACCAGGCCCTCTGGACGCTGGGCGAGAGCTACGGCAGGCTCGGGGACAATTTCGAGGACCAGCAGATCGCGGCCTACTCCAAGATCGTTTCCGACTACCCGATGAGCCAGCTGCTCGACCAGGCAAGGCAGCGGCTGGAAGCCATGGAGCGAGAGGCTCCGGACTCCGACCCCGAGCGCTTCGACCTGCACAAGTACAATGTCGAGAACCGCGTCCAGCCCGGCACGATGGGAAAGTTCTGGGGCCTGTTCCGGGGCAAGCCGAACCTGGGCCTTGCGGCCAAGGCCGGGGCTCCGGCGATGACGACGCTGATGCCCTCGACGCCGCCCGGGATCCAGGCCGCCGCCGCGGCAGCCGCGGCCACAGCCACGCCCACGGCCGACGTCACGGTGGAGACGATTTCCGGCCCGAGCGCGCTGGACACGGAGCCCGACGCGCGCCGCACTCCCCCCGATTCCGATTCCGAGCCGGAGCAGGCTGACGAGCCGAACTGACCGCCGGTGGCACGAGTCTTCGTCGCTGACGACAACCCCCTAGTCCTACGCATCGCGGAAGAGACTCTCGGGGCGGACGGCCACCAGGTGCAGGGGGCGCCGACCGGCTCGGGACTGATCGAGCGCCTCGCCGAGGCCCGTCCAGACCTGCTGCTCATGGACACGGCCCTGCCGGAAGCGACCCCAGCCGATGTCTGCGAGAGCATCCTGGCGCTGCGCGATCTCGACGGCGTCCGGGTCGTGCTGCTCGCCGGGCCGCTCGAGACCGCTGACAGTTCCGACTTGCCGCCAGGGGTCCACTCGATCGTCCAGAAGCCCCTGGATGCGGAAACGCTTTCCGGCCTCCTCACCGACCTGCCGCCCGCGGAAGCCGGGGAACAGGACCGGCCGGCCGATGCGGGCGACCGGGTCCTGCGCGCGCTGATCGACGAGGCGCTGGGCCAGGCCCGGCCCGCACCCTCGCGGGCAGCGATCCGGGCGCAGATCGACGCGGCGGTGTCGGCTGCGGTCCCCGCTCTCGTGGATCGCATCACGGACCGCGTGGTGGAACGACTCAAGAGCGCATAGCCTCCGGGCAGGCCGAACCCGCCCCGCCCGCAAGCGGCCCTTGGCCGGACGCTCCCCGGCTCGCAACCGCACCGCTTCCCTCCCTCTCGCCGACAGGCCGCACTCGTCGGACGCTCCCCGGGAGCGCGGGACCGGCGGTGGCGCCGGCCCGATTCGGCCGGCGCAGCCAGCAGCCGCAGTCCGCTGACCGCTGCGGCGCGGCCGTGCGAAAATACGAGGTACAGGGCTCGTGCGGCCGGCTTGACCCCGGACCTGGCCACTCCCGGAATGCTTCTCGTAATCGCCTCTGCGCCCTGGGAGTATGACGGCTTCGTGAAGCGCGAGGAACGACCCGCCCGGGAGGCTCGCTGGCTCGCCACCTCGCGAATCGGCGGGCAGGCTGCCGTGCTTGCGGCGAACGGCGCCGGCGGACCGGCGGCCTCGGGGGCCACCCGGCGGCTGCTGGCACGAGGAGGTTTCGATGCCGTCCTGTCTACCGGCTTCGCGGGCGCCCTCGACCCATCCCTGCGGATCGGGGACATCTTCGTCGCAGAGTCGGTCCTGGGCGAGGGCCGCGAGTACAAGGCGAGGCTCCCGGCGGCGTGCCCCCGGGGAGCCAGGCGGGGCATGCTGCTGAGTGTCGACGAGGTCGTGGTGACGTCGCGCGCCAAGCGGGAGCTTTGCTCGACGGGAGCGCAGGCGGTGGACATGGAGGCCGCCGCCGTGGCGTCGGAGGCTGCCAGGCAAGGAGTCGCGTTCTACTGCGTGCGGTCGATCAGCGACGACGCGGGACGGGACCTGCCGGTGGACTTCAACCGGACAGCGCGCCCGGACGGAACCTTCTCGGCGCGGCTGGTTGCCCGCGAGGCGCGCCTCGACATTCGCCGCTGGGCCGGCCTGGCGCGGCTGTGGCGGGACGCGCGCGTCGCCTCGCGCGCTCTCGGCCGCTGCCTGCCGCGGTGCGAGTTCGGATCCTAGAGTGGCTACCGCACCCATCCCACGGGCCATGAAGGCCGCCGTCTACCGGGGCGGCCGGCAGGTGGCTGCCGAGACTGTTGCGGTACCCCGCATCGGACCGGGCGAGCTGCTGGTGCGGGTCGAGTGCTGCGGGATCTGCCATACCGACCTGAAGAAGATCCAGCACGACCTGCTGCCCCCCCCTCGCATATACGGCCACGAGACGGCCGGGACGGTTGCGGCGGTCGGCGCGGGAGCGGAGGGGTTCGCCATCGGCGACAGGGTGTGCTTCTTCCATCACGTTCCGTGCTTCGACTGCTACTACTGCCGGTTCCGCGACTACGCCCAGTGCGCCACCTACAAGAAGGTCGGCGTGACCGCCGGCTTCGAGCCGGCAGGCGGCGGCTTCGCGCAATACGTGCGCCTGATGGACTGGATCGTCCGGCGCGGCGTGGAGAGGATTCCCTCCGGCGCCAGCTTCGAGCGGGCGACATTCGTGGAGCCGACCAACACCTGCCTGAAGGGGATCGCGAAATGCGCGATCCGTGACGGCGAGTGCGCGCTGGTCATCGGACAGGGGCCGATCGGCCTGCTCTTCACGGCCCTGCTGCGCCGCCGTGGCGTCGAGCGGGTGTTCGCGACCGACCTGAAGCGGGACCGGCTGGGGCTCTCGCGGCGGCTCGGAGCCTCCCACGTGTGGGAGCCTGGCCCGGCCGCGGAGGAAGGCCTCCGGGCCGCCACGGGAGGCAGGGGCGCGGATGTCGTGATCGTGGCCGCGTCCGGCGCGGGAATCGTCGAGACGGCCGTGTCGCTGGCCCGGCGCGGCGGGCGAGTGATGCTGTTCGCCCAGACATCGGCGGAGGACAGGTTCCGCCTGGACGGAAGCAGCATCTGCGCCGGGGACCGGTCGGTGTTCGGGTCCTACAGCGCTTGCGCGGACCTGCAGCGGGAGTCCGCGGAAACGGTCTGGGACCCCGATTTCCCGGTCGATCTGCTGGTCACGCACCGATTCAGTCTCGACGAGTTCTCCCGCGGAATGAGCCTGGCCAGCCGTCCCGAGACCGGGGCTCTCAAGCTGGTCGTCCATCCGCAGGCGTAGATAGCAGATGGCAGGCACGATGCTGGCAGGGGTCCTCCACGGCAAGGAGGACTTGCGGCTCGAGCGGATCGCGATTCCCTCGCTCGGCCCGTCCGACATCCTGGTCAGGGTGCGGGCGGCGCTGACTTGCGGCACGGACCTGAAGGTCTATCGCCGGGGCCATCACGCGAGGATGATTGCGCTTCCCGCCCCCCTGGGCCACGAGCTGGCCGGGGACGTCGTGGCGACCGGCGATGCTGTCCGTCACTTCGAGGTCGGGCAGCGCGTCGTGGCGGCCAACTCCGCGCCGTGCCTGAAGTGCTTCTTCTGCCGGAGGGACGAGAAGAACCTGTGCGAGAACCTGCTCTTCATGAACGGAGCGTACGCGGAGTTCATACGGATACCCGGCCGCATCGTGGATCGCAACACCTACAGCATCCCGGATCACGTCGACTACCGGGAAGCCGCTCTGTCCGAGCCGCTGGCATGCGTGCTGAAGGGACTCGACGAGGCCGGAGTGAAGGCTGGCGACACGGTCGCCGTGATCGGCCTGGGCGCGATCGGGCTGCTGTTCGTGCGAGTCGCGAAGATCGCCGGCGCCCGGGTGATCGCGATCGGGAGGCGCCAGGAGCAGCTCGACCACGCCGAGCACGTGGGCGCGGAGGTGCTGGTCGAGTCGCGCCGGGGGAACGATCCTTCGGACGAAGTCCGCCGCCACACCGAGGGCGGCCGCGGCCCGGACATCGTCATCGAAGCCGTCGGCTCGCCCCACGCCTGGAGGCAGGCGGTGTCGATGTGCCGTCCCGGCGGGACGGTCAACTTCTTCGGGGGCTGTCCGAAGGATACCGTTGTCTGCCTCGACACCGGAAGGCTGCACTACTCCTCGCTTACATTGCGGGCAACATTCCACCACACGCCGGAACACCTGCGCGAGGCGCTCGACCTCGTGTCCCGTGGCGACGTGCAGCCCTATGACTTCGTCGGCTGCGAGGCCCCGCTGCAGGACATCGTCGAGGTGTTCCAGCGCATGGCGACCCGCCCCGGCCGGCTCAAGACGGCGGTCATTCCCGGAGACTGAGGGCCCGCACCGCATGGCGCCGGCCGCCGTTGCCGGACCGGCACCCGAATTGGCGTATTGTATTAGGGCACCTACGAAGTGGCGTTCGGCGCGGAGCAGCCGCGAGCAACGGCAGCCAGCAGACCTTGAGACCGACCGGCCGGAACACGGGGTATCAAGGAAACGCGACTGCCGCCTCTCCGCCTGCAGTGCACGGGGGACGCGACGGGCGAGGTGGCAGGGAACGAGGGACTGATGCCAGAAGCGACTGCCGGAGAATCGAAGAAACCACACAGGATCCTGGTTGTCGACGACGAGCCGGACCTGGAACGCCTGGTGCGGCAGCGGATGCGCCGCGAGGTCCGGACCGGCCAGTACCTCCTCGAGTTCGCGCAGAACGGGGTCGAGGCGCTCGAGAAGCTCTCGGAGGATCGCGATCGCTTCGACATGGTCCTGTCCGACATCAACATGCCCCAGATGGACGGCCTGACGCTGCTGCAGCAGATCCGCCAGGTCGATCCGGACGTGCGCGCGGTGATCGTGTCGGCATACGGGGACATGAAGAACATCCGGACCGCGATGAATCGCGGCGCGTTCGACTTCGTGACGAAGCCGATCGACTTCGACGACCTGCGGGTCACGATCGAACGGACCCTGAGGAACCTGGAGGAATGGCGGCACGCGCTTGCCTCGCGCGACCAGCTGGTGAAGCTGGAGAACGAACTCGGCCTGGCCAGGCAGATGCAGCGCTCGATCCTGCCAAAGTACTTCCCGTCCGGGAACGCCTACGAGGTGTACGCGAGCATGGAGCCGGTGAACGCGGTCGGCGGGGACTTCTATGACTTGATGCCACTGGACGGCGGCAAGATGGGAATCGCCATCGCGGATGTCTCCGGCAAGGGGATTCCCGCGGCGCTGTTCATGATGTCTAGCAGGACCCTGCTCAAGGGGTCGGCCATCGGGACGGACAGCCCGAGCGAGGCGTTGGTGGAGGCGAACAACATCCTGTGCGACGAGAACTCGGAAATGATGTTCGTCACGGTGCTGTACGCGGTCTATGACCCCAGAACCGGGAATTTCTCGTTCGGCATCGCCGGCCACGACTCCCCGATCCTTGTCCGGGCCGACGGCGAGGTGGTGCTGCTTCCGAGGGCCGAAGGCATCGCCCTGGGAGTCCTGAGGGGATTCGACTTCGAATCCAAGAGCGTCGCGCTGCAGCCGGGCGACACGGTGATTCTCTACACCGACGGGATCACTGAAGCGCGGAACGATGCCGGGGACATGTTCGGCGTGGATGGTCTGCGGAAGCTGTTCGCGGGCTCCCCGCCGGCTACCGCCAGGGAAGCGATCGAGCGTGTCTTCGCGGGCGTGCGGGACTTTGCCGGCACGGCCCAGCAGTTCGACGACATCACCTGCCTCGCGCTTCGGCGCAACGGGGAGCCGAGTTGAGCGGCCGGGCGAGAATCACACTGGAGAGCCGGGAGTCCGAGCTGGCAAGGCTGGGCGAGTCCATCGAGCAGTTCGGAGCGGAGCAGGACTGGTCCCCGAAACTGCTGTTCCAGCTGCAGCTGGCCCTCGAGGAGATAGCCCTGAACGTGATCAATCACGGATACGGGGAAGCGGGCCACCACCTCGAAATCGATCTCGAATCGACTCCCGAGAGCATCACTGTCGAGGTCTCGGACTCGGCCCGGCCCTACAACCCGCTGGTCGAGACGCCCGCCCCCGAGCTGGACGCCGAGGTCGAGGACCGTACCATCGGCGGTCTCGGGGTGCATATTGTGCGGACGATCTCCGATCAGATAAGCTACGTCCGCGAAGGGGGCAAGAACCGCTTGAAGTTCGTGAAATGGAGAGACTCATGAATCATCGGGCCCGCGCCTGCCGGGCGCTTGGCGTGCTGGCCCTGCTGGCCACGTCCCAGACCGGCAGTGCACAGGACGACGGGATCGGAGTGGACAGCATCCTGTTCGGGCAGTCCGCGGCGTTCAGCGGACCGGCGGGCGAGCTCGGGAGGCAGCTGCGCGCCGGGATCGTGGCAGCATTCGAGGACGCGAACGCCGCGGGAGGGATTCACGGCCGCAAGCTGGCGCTGCTGTCGATCGACGACAACTACGAGCCTGACCTGACCATCGCGAACACGCGGAGGCTCATCGAGCAGGAGCGCGTCTTCGCCCTGATCGGCGGCGCTGGAACCCCCACCGCGAGAGCCGCGGCCCCGATCGCGCTGGAAGCCGGCGTGCCGCTCATCGCTCCATATACGGGCGCGGAACTGATTCGAGCCGCCGGGGACTGGCCGAACATCGTCAACCTTCGGGCGTCCTACTACCAGGAGACCGAGGAGGTGGTGGAGCGGCTGATCACGGACCTCAACATCAGGCGGATCGGCGTGCTGCACCAGGAGGACTCGTACGGCACTGCCGGCTTGGTGGGGGTGCAGCGGGCGCTGAACAAGAGAGGCCTGGCCCTCGCCGGCGTCGCGACCTACCGTCGCAACACGACCGCTGTGAAGACAGCGATTCTCGAACTGCAGAAAGCGCAGGCCGGAGCCCTCATCGTGATCGGGGCCTACCGCCCGGTTGCGGCAACGGTGGCCTGGGCGAGGCAGATCGGGTTCCAGCCCATGGTTGTCACGATTTCGTTCTCGGGCGGGAACGCGCTGGCAGCCGAGCTGACGCGGCTCGGCGTGGGGGACGTGTTCGTCAGCCAGGTGGTGCCCTTCCCTGCCTCCGGGACGCGCATCGCCTCCTCCTACAGGCGGGCACTCGCGCGCCACGCGCGGGGGGTCAAGCCGGGGTTCGTCTCATTCGAGGGCTACCTAGCCGGGCGCCTGGCGATTGTCGGCCTCGAACGCAGCGGCGCGACGGTGGACCGGTCGCGGTTCCTGGACAGCATCCTGAGGGGGGATCCGATTTCCCTCGACGGCTTCCGGCTACGGTACGGGGAGTCCGACAACCAAGGCTCGAACGAGGTGTATCTCACCGTGATCGACGACGCGGGCAATTACAAGCCGATCGTTCTGCTGGGGGACGCCTTCGAGTAGGGCAGGAAGGAGGGCGGATTGCCGATGCGAGGCTTACTGCAGCGATTCGATCTGACGGGGATGATTGCCAGGATCCGGCGCGCGCTATCCCGTTCCAAGGCGACGGCCTCGCAGGCCGGGCGCGCGTTGCGTGGCCTCAAGGCGCCGGCATCGCAGGCCGGGCGCGCGGTGCGTGGGCTCAAGGCACCGGCATCGCAGGTCCGGCGCGCCCTGCCTCGTTCCAAGGCGGCGGCCGCCAAGTTCTGGGGTGCGCTGCGGCAACGGAAGACCATTGCAACGCAGCTGTACCTCGGCCTGGGAGGAGCCGTGGCCCTGACGCTGGGAGCCAGTGTCGTGGGCTGGATGGCATTCAACCAGGTCGGCGAGGCCCAGAACCGCATCAACCTGGAGAGCGTTCCCGACATGGCCGCCGCGTTCCTGGTGGCCCAGCAGATCGGCGCGTTGGTCGACGCCGCGCCGCGCCTGACGGTCGCCCAGAGCGAGGAGGAACTGGAGACCACCCTGCAGGAGGTAGCCGAGGTCCGGCAGGAGTTCGAGCGGCGCCTGGAGGACCTGGCCAGCCGGCGGGCTGACAGCGAGGGCGTGCGGCGGGTGCGCGTGTGGGGCCGGGAGCTCACGGACAACATCGAGGAAATCACGGAAGCCCAGGCCGAGCTCGTCGAGCTTGCTCGCGCCAACACCGAGCTGCAGGTCAAGACCCGTGGCGTCGACCGGGAGCTTTCCAGCCTGCTGGCCACGGTCGTCGACGACCAGTTCTTCTACGCGATGACCGGATACCGCGACCTGGGGTCGCAGCCGGACGCGCGCGAGCGGCACTTCACCGAGGCGGAATTCGACCGCTACCGCCAGGTTGCGGCACTGAATGAGGGCGCGACGATCGCCATGCAGCTGCTGGCCAGCGCATTCAGCGCCTCGAACGTGGACCTGCTGGTGCCCCTCAGGGAGCGCTACGAGGCGGCTACCGGCCTGATCGGCCGCAGCATAGTGGGCCTCGGGGCCGGCACGGAGGATCCCGAGATCGTGCGCCTGTTCCAGACCCTGTTCGACCTGAGCGTGTCCAACGACGGGGTCTTCCCGATGCGGCAGCGCGAGCTGGAGTTCGAAGAGCGGCAGGTGGAACTGCTGGCCGCGAACCGCCGCATCGCGAACGACCTGGTAGCCGAAGTCGAAGGGCTGGTCACCGGCCTCAGGGCCAGCACACTCGTCGCCACGCGCTCCAGTACGGACACGGTCCAGACCGGCCAGACCCTGCTGCTGATTCTGAACCTTGTCAGCATCGTTGGGGCGGGACTGATCGCATGGCTGTTCGTGGGGCGCCACCTCGCAGTTCGGCTGGACCGGCTCGCCACGCGGATGCGCGGCATGGCCAGCGGGGACCTGGAGTCCGGCGTACGGGTCGACGGCAATGACGAGATCACCGAAATGGCAGAGGCCCTCGAGGTCTTCCGGAAACACGCCCTGGAGGTCCAGCGCCTGAATCTGGTCGAGAAACTCGCCGACGACCTCCGGGACAAGAACAGCGAACTCGAGAAGGTTCTCGCCGACCTACGCAAGGCCCAGGACCAGATCGTGATGCGCGAAAAGCTGGCCGCCCTGGGCGAGCTGACTGCGGGCGTCGCTCACGAGATCAAGAACCCCCTGAACTTCGTGAAGAACTTCTCGGAAGTCTCCGAGGAACTGCTGCAGGAGCTCAAGGAGGTCGTGTACAGCGCGGACGGCGGCATCAGCGACAGCGTGCGCGGAGAAGTCGACGAGCTCTGCGGCGACCTGACCGGTAACCTGGCGACGATTCGCCAGCACGGGAACCGGGCGGACCGGATCGTTCAGGACATGCTCTCGATCGGCCGCGGCTCGAGCGAGCGCAGGGAGGCTGAAATCAACAGCCTCGTCAAGGAGCACGCCAGCCTGGCATTCCAGAGCGCGCGGGCGTCGGACCCCGACTTCCAGCTGCACATCGTGGATGACTTCGACCCGGAACTCGATCAGTGCACGGTGTCGGTGGTTCCGCAGGACATCGGAAGGGTCATCCTCAACATGGTGAGCAACGCCTGCCATGCAACGCACGAGAAGCGGATGTCGGGCAGCGACGGGTATCTTCCGACACTGACCCTGACCACCAAGCGGGACGGGGGCGCCTTGACGATTCGCGTCCACGACAACGGGTGCGGCGTTCCCCCCGACGTCGTGGAGAAGATGTTCAATCCATTCTTCACCACCAAGCCGCCTGACAAGGGAACCGGGCTGGGGCTGGCAATGTCGAACGACATCATCCGCGAGCATGGCGGCACGATCCGCGTCGACTCGACGCCGGGGGAGTTCACGGAAATGACCGTGGAGATCCCGATCGCCGGCGACGCCGCGGACGCCGAATCCAGCTGACCGCGACCGTCGGGCGCGGACCTGTCGCAAGCGACGGTTGCGAGACCGAAGCCCTGGCCGGGCTTGGACGGGCCTCGGGGCCCGAGTGGCTGCCGCGGCTGGGATTGCGCTCAGGCGGATAGTTCGCTGGCGCGTCGGGAACGCGGCGCGGGTCCGGCGTGCGGCCCTCGCCGAGCCAGCCGGGATCCCCGGGTCTCGGGATCAGAGCGCGGCGATGGCGTCCGCCCTGGATCCATGGACTGCGATGATCTTGTCAAACCCGCTGATTTCGAAGACCTCCCGGATGTTGTCCGCCAGCGAGCAGACACCGAAGCCCATTTCCCGCCGCTTGAGGGTCTTGGCAGTCAGCAGGATGGCTCGCAGCCCGGCGCTGCTGATGTAGGACAGGTTGTCGCAATCCACTATGAGCGCGCTGTCCCCGTCCTGGATTGCGCCCTGCAGCGCCGCTTCGAAGTCGCGTGCGTTCGTGCCGTCGACCCGCTTGCAGGCCTCCACCACCAGCACGCCGTCCTTGCGATCCGTTTCAAGTTGCATTGGCCAAGAATCCCTCTCCGAGCCGGTCCGCGGCGTGCCTCTACCGTCCTGGCGAGGCTTCGAGATCGCTCCAGGCACGATCCGGCCCGACCCAGCGGACGCAGACCCGATCTGCCCGAATCGCAGAATCGATTCCGACTGGACCCGTCTCTAGAATTTGTACCACACAAAGAGATAGGAGAACGTGTGCCCGAACCCCGGCGAGTTCTCCCTGACGAACGGGCCCGGAAACAGATGGCCGATCCCGCCGCCGAGACTCACGGTCTCGGAGACCGGCACGGTGAAGATCGCGTTGACTTCGTCTCCCACCTTCGCGTCGGTCGCGCCTTCCGCCGGTGCCGCAACCAGCAGCCGCCCGCCGACGTTGTAGAGCCCGTCCCGGTGGCTCGCCAGCCAGAGCGAGTGGTAGTCCAGCTTCAGCCGCAGCTTGCTGCCCGGCACGAGGTCGGCTCCCAGCCGGATGTTCCTGAGGTTCCGCCAGCCCGCCTGATCGGTGTACCCGTACCAGAGGTGCGCCGTAGGGTACAGGTCCACGAAGCCGCCCACAATCCCGTCGCTCGGATCCTCGTCCCCGGACCCGAATGTGTACTCGGCATACAGCCGTGGCGTCCAGCGGACGTCAAGCGTGTAGCCGAGTTCGGCGTAGTAGCCCCAGGACGAAATCTCCGCGCCTGCCGCGCTGCCGCGCTGCCCGACGATCGCCGCGTTGTAGTCCCACGGGCCGAGTCCCTTCGCCCAGACCCGGACGCCGGCGGTGAATCTGTCGAGGTCTCCGCGGCCTCCGAGCTCGTCGACCACGGACGGACTGGTCTGCCACAGGAAGTACGGTTCGACCGTCGAGCCTGGCACCAAATTCTCGAGGTAGGCGTACAAGCCGTGCAGGTTGCTCCCCTCGGGCGAGACGTTGATCCTTCGGAAAGGATCGTTTCGCACGACCGAGGCGGAGAAGACATCCACCTTCGTGCCGGGCCCGCGCACCTGAAGCTTGACGGCATCGAAGACCCGGGCCGTGTTGGTCCAGTCCAGAGGCCCGACAAGGCGCTGGTCGCCCAGCAGCAGGATCTGCCTGCCGGCAGTGAGGGAGACCGGCGACTTGGCGCCGCCGAGTTCCACGTACGCCTGCCGCAGATCGAACCCGTCGCGAAAGACCCCGGGGTTGCCCACCTCGCGGATTCCCGGGGCACGGGAGTCCTGGCCCTGGAAGCCGAAGCGGAGCCACGACGAGGGCTCGATGCCGATGTTGAGCCGCGTCCGGATCAGGGGATAGCCGTCGTTCCGGCCCTCGGCGAAGCCGATTGACTGGCGGTTCTCGTAGCGTACCCGGAACTCCCCGCTGACGGACAGCCAGCCGGGCATGGACCTGCCCAGGGCGTCCTCGATCGTCAGGTTCCGGCTGTCTGGCGGCGGGTCCTGGCCGCTGGCGGCTGGCAGCGACGTGGCCAGCATCGCCACGAGCGCTTGCCCGGCGATTACCGCACGGGCCCCCGTCAGCCGGGAGCGCACCCTGCGGAGCGTCGTGCCGAGTTTGCCCCGGTCCCGCGACGAGGCGTCAGGCCGTATGAACGGCATCGTCTCCTCCAAAGCGGCAGTCGGCCTGGTTTCACCGGACGACTTGGTGCTGGAGGAGGGGGTCGAACCCTCATGCCCCGTCAGGGGCGCTGGATTTTGAGTCCAGTGCGTCTGCCGATTCCGCCACTCCAGCTTAAGCCCCGCATCGCGGGCATGCGTAAGGCGCTCGGTTGCAGTCCGTTACGACACTTGCAGCGCGCGGAGCGCGCAGCCCGGGAGGAAAAGTGCGGCGTCTGTGCCTCATTGTATCCTGTTCGGTCGGGCCGGGTTCCTGCCGGGAGCGCCCGTTTCCGGGGTCTCGAGTCGAGGCGGCCGGACGCGCGGGTCTCCGGGCCGGGCCCATTCGTCACCGGGGACAGACTGGAGCGGGCACAAGCATGAAGACGATCGGAGTAATCGGACTCGGCAGCATGGGAATCGGCATGGCTCGCAACTTGCTGGCGGGCGGCTTCCCGACGGTCGGATTCGACGTGCGCCCGGAGCGACTCTCGCTGCTCGAGGAGGCAGGCGGGGTCGCGGCCCCGAGCAGCGCGGAAGTCGGTGCGCGGTCAGACATTGTCTTCGTGATGGTTCTGAACGGCGGCCAGGTGCGCGAGGCCCTGCTGGGGCCGTCCGGGGCGCTGGAGGGACTTGCCCCCGGGACCACGGCTGTCGTCACCGCGACGATCCAGCCAAGCGAGATCCGGGCTCTCGAGGCGCCGCTCGCCGAGCGCGGCGTCCGGCTCGTCGACTGCCCTGTCACTGGCGGCAAGGCAGGTGCCGACGGCGGCAGCCTCGCCCTGATCGCGGCTGCCCCGCAGGACGTGCTGGACTGCTGCAGGGACGCCCTCGGGGCGATTTCCCGGACGGTATTTCACGTCGGGGAGGAAATCGGGCAGGGGCAGATCGTCAAGGCGGCCCTGCAGGCGCTGATCGGCTGCACGTTCGCCGCTACATTCGAGTCCCTGGTCCTGGGCGTCAAGGCGGGCGTGCCCGGCAAGACCCTCTTCGAGGTCTTCCGCGCGAGCGCGGCCGGCAGCCCGCTGGTCGAGCACTGCGCCCGGCAGGTGCTGGACCGGCGGTTCGAGGGTACCGGCAGCGGGATCGGCACGATGTTCAAGGATCTCGGCGTCTCGATGGGGCTGGCCCGCGAGGCCGGCGCAGTGATGCTGACGACCAGCGCGGCGTACGAGATGTTCCAGGCGGGCGTGGCCCGCTATCCGGACGAGGACAACTGGGCGGTGGCGAAGTGGCTCGAGGAGATCGCGGGCACGGAAGTTTCCTGGTAGGAGGCGGAGTGGCGAGAATCGGCGTCATCACGGACGGCATCAGCCGCGACCTCGAGCACGCTCTCGGGGTGATGCGGGAGCACGGGCTGCGAATCGCGGAACTGCAGTACGTTTGGGACAAGGAGGTCGGGGACCTCGACGACTCCGAGCTGGGCCGGGCCGGGGATCTCGCGAGCCGCTACGGAGTCGAGGTCTGCTGCGTGTCGCGACACATCTTCGCGGGCCTCGCGGTCGGCGGCACTGAAGTCGGCGACCGCCGCCACACGGCACAGATGGACGCCCTCCTTCGCTGCATCGAGACCGCGCGGGCCCTGGACTGCACTCTGGTGCGGATCATGAGCTTCCGCAAGGAAATGATCCTGTTCGGGTCCGGCGGCGCAGAGGTCTGGAACGTGGCAACGGGCGCCTGGGACAAGCTCAAGCTCCTGCTGCACCCGGCCGTGCAGCTCGCCGAAGACCAGGGCGTGACGCTGGCCGTCGAAACGGGCAATAACGCAATGGTGACGTCCGGCCGGCTCGGCCGCAGGCTGGTCGAGGAGATGGGATCGGACAGGCTGCGTGTCCTGTGGGACCCCGGCAACAGCCTGTACTGCGCCGAACCCGCCTATCCGGAGGGTTACGACGCCCTGCGGGGCTGTCTCGCGCACGTGCACATGAAGGACGTGCGCATTGACATCCCGGGGGCAACGGTTGAGCAGTGCCGCTTCGGGACGGGCCAGATGGCGCCGCATTTCGGCGCCATCGCTTCCGCTCTCGAGCGCGACGGCTTCCCGGGAGCGGTGTCGCTGGAAAGCGTGTACCGCCCGCCCGGAGGTTCGTTCGAGGACGGTTTCCGCGCCTCGATCGAAGCCTTCCGCGAAGCCTTCGCCTAGTTCGCCGCTTCCTCGCCCGACGCAGCGGGGGCCTTGTCGGGGGCCTTGTCGGCTTCCGCCTCGTCCACCGGCAGCCCCAGCGCCTTGCGCACGGTTGCCTCGAGCCGGGCGCGGACATCCGTGTTCTCTTGCAGGAAGATCTTGGCCCGCTCGCGCCCCTGTCCGATCCGGTCCCCTTCGTAGGAGTACCAAGCCCCGCTCTTCTGGACGATCCTGTGCTCCACGCCGATGTCCAGCAGATCGCCCTCGAACGAGACGCCCTCGCCGTACATGATGTCGAACTCCGCCTGCTTGAAGGGCGGCGCCAGCTTGTTCTTGACGACCTTGACCCTGGTCCTGTTGCCGGTGACGGCGTCCCCGTCCTTGATGGAGCCCGTCCGGCGGATGTCGATCCGGACCGAGGAGTAGAACTTCAGGGCCCGCCCTCCGGTCGTGGTCTCGGGGCTCCCGAACATGACGCCGATCTTCTCCCGGATCTGGTTGATGAAGATGATGCAGCAGTTCGAGCGAGCCAGCTGGCCGGTCAGCTTGCGCAGCGCCTGCGACATCAGGCGCGCCTGCAGGCCGACATGGCTGTCCCCCATCTCGCCCTGCAGCTCGGCCCGCGGGACGAGGGCCGCAACGGAGTCGACGACGACGATGTCGATCGCGCCCGAGCGAACCAGCACTTCCGCGATCTGCAGGGCCTGCTCGCCGTAGTCGGGCTGGGAGACCAGCAGGTTGTCGATGTCGACGCCCAGCTTCGCGGCATAGATCGGGTCCATGGCATGCTCGGCGTCGATGAACGCCGCCATCCCGCCGGCCAGCTGGGCCTGCGCCACCGCCTGCAGGGCGAGCGTGGTCTTGCCGGACGATTCCGGGCCGTAGATCTCGACGACCCTGCCTCGGGGGAGGCCGCCGATGCCGAGTGCCGCGTCCACCGAGACGGCCCCGGTCGAGATCACGCCGACGCCGACGCCGGCGTCTCGCTCTCCCATGCGCAGGATCGCGCCCTTGCCGTGCTCCTTCTCGATCTGGTGGATTGCGTCATCCAGATTGCGTTGCCGTGCTTGTTCCATTGCTATCCCCTTTCGTGGTGTCGATGCGTTTGGAAACGTTATACAGCGATTATAGCGAATAAAAACCGCATGTCAACAGTATTCCAGCCTATTTTCCATTTGTGCCCACGAATTTGCGAATCCCGCAGGCCATTCCGCCCGGTCAGTCGGACTCGTCGGGCTGGGGCGCGTAGTAGCCGCTGCGAACTCGGACCGTGGCGTTGCGGTACCGGGTGCGGACCTCGACCCTGTGGAAGGAACCGTCGTTCACGAACTGGCTGGGGGAGTAGAGGATGAAGTATTGGTGCCGCAGCTCGTTGGCGATGTTGGCGAAGGATTGCTGCAGGTCGCGCGCCTGGAACGGGTGGAAGGCAATCCCCCCGGTCTCGGACGCGAACCTGCGGAGCGTCTTGTCCCCGCCGAAACGGTTGCCGCTGCGGTTCGTGGAAATGGTGTAGACGACCGCCTCGGCCTTGTGCGCCATCTCGAGGGCGTCCTCGCGAGTCACCGTGCTGCGGTTGTCCTCCCCGTCGCCGATGACCACCAGCGCCCTGCGGAACTGCTCCTTGGGCTGGTCCTCGGGGAGCTTGTCGCGGCAGGCGTAGTAAATCGCGTCGTACAGGGCCGTTCCCCCGCCCGCGCGGAGCCTGCGGACGCCCGCCGCCAGTTCCTCGATGTCGTTGGTGTAGTCGACGATCAGCTCGGCCCTCGTGTCGAAGCTGACCAGGAACGCCCGGTCGTTCTCCTCGGCGAGCACTCCCTGCAGGAACTCGATCGCGGCTTCCTGCTCGAACTTGAACCGGCCGCGAATCGAATTGGACGTGTCCAACACGACGCCGATCCGCAGCGGGAGGTCGCTCTCGCGGTCGAACTCGCGGATCTCCTGCTGCCAGCCGTCGTCGAAGACCTCGAAGTCCTCGCGGCCGAGATCCGTGATGAAGCGGTTCTTCCTGTCGGTGACCGTGAACAGGAGCGGGACCCGGGCGACATCGACCTTGATGACGTCGGATTCCGCGCCCGGGTAGACAGGGTCGAAGCGGGGCTCGGAGCTTTCCTGCGCCCACGCCGCCGAAGCCGCCAGCACGCCGGCCAGCAGGGCCGAAGTCCGTCCCAGCATGGTTCGATTATAGACCGAGTTCGTCGAGGCCGGCCCGGAAGTCCGCCGGCAGCGGCGCCTCGAACTGCAGCCGGTCGCCGCTTCCCGGGTGATCGAACGCCAGGCTGCGGGCGTGGAGCAGGTAGCGCCCGTCGGCCTGCGGGCCGGCCTCGGGGCGCCGGGCGCCGTATAGCGCATCCCCGACGACCGGGTGCCCCGCGCTGGAGAGGTGGACCCGGACCTGGTGGGTCCGCCCGGTATGGATGCGGACTTCCACCAGCGAGTGCGCCGGGCCGGCCCGCAACAGCCGCAGGTCGCTGACGGCCTCCCGGCCCGCGCGGGCGGCGGCCATCCTTACCCGGTTGCGCTTGTCGCGGCGGATGGGCATCTCGACCCGGAGCCACCACTTCCCGCCGCGCATGACAGGACGGCCGTGCCGCAGGAGCCTAGCGTCTTCGTGCGGCACGCGCGGCAGACGCCCCTCGACCGCGGCCCAGTAGAGCTTGTCGACCGCCCGGCGCTGGAACTGGTCCTGCAGCTTCCGGTGGGCGCGGTCGCGTTTCGCCACCACCATCACCCCGGTCGTGAAGCGGTCGAGACGGTGCACGATGCCCGGCCGCAGGTCCTCCGGGGCGCCCGGCAGGGAGCCCAGCCGGTACAGCAGCGCGTTGACCAGGGTCCCCGAAACGCAACCGCCGCCGGCGTGGACGGGCATGCCGGCCGGCTTGTCCACGACTGCAATGTGGTCGTCCTCGTACAGGACGCCGATCGGGATGTCCTCCGGCACCGCTCGGAGGGGCGGCCGGGCGAGAGGTTCCGCCTCCACGGATTCGCCGTCCCGAAGCCGCCTTGCGCCCTTGCGCTCGGTCACGCTGTCGACCCGGACGCGCCCGTCGCGGATCCAATCGAGAACCATTGACCGGCTCGCGTCCTCCATGCGGCCCGCTAGGAACCGGTCGAGGCGCTCGCCTGCGTCCTGAGATCCCACGGCGAATCTCATCGCTCCCAGCGTGGCACAGCGGCACCCCCAACCGTCGCGCGGCCCGGGGTTCTTGACTCGCGGACATAGGACGTGTAATCATGCAATAGAATGAATATTCATGCAGAACCGCTCGTCCAGCGGGTCGAGGGCACGCAGCACTTCCTGCGCGACAGCGACCTCTCGGCGGCCGAACTGCGATCGCTGCTGGACCTGGCGCTGCACGTGAAGGCCGAACCCGGCCAGTACCGGGAGGCTCTCCGGGACAAGGCGATCGTCCTGCTGTTCGAGAAGCCGTCGCTGCGCACCCGCATGACCTTCCAGCTCGCGGCGCTGCAGCTGGGGGGCCACGCCGTCTTCCAGGATCACCGCGACGGGCGCATCGGCGAGCGCGAGCCTGCCAGGGACATCGCCCGCAATCTCGACCGCTGGTTCGACGCGATCGTGGCGAGGACGTACTCGCACAAGACCCTCGAGCTGCTCGCCGAGTGGTCCGATGTGCCGGTGATCAACGCGCTCAGCGAGTCGTGCCATCCGTGCCAGGCCCTTGCCGACTTCCTGACGCTGATAGAGCGCTTCCCTTCGCTCGAGGGGCTGAAGCTCGCGTATGTCGGTGACGGCAACAACGTGGCGCACTCGCTGATGCACACGGCGGCGCAGCTGGGCGTCTCGATCGCGCTGTGCGGGCCGCCGGGCTTCGGGCCGCGCCCGGCAGAGCTGCAGGCGGCGCGCGACGCCGCGGCCGGGCGGGGCAGCGCAGTGGAGGTCGTCGAGGACATCCGAGAGGCCGTGCGCGACGCTTCAGCGGTCTACACCGACGTGTGGACCAGCATGGGCTGGGAGGAGGAGACCCAGCAGCGAAGGATCGCGTTCGCCGACTACAGGGTGACCGAGCGCGTCATGGAAGCGGCGCGGCCGGGGGCGCTGTTCATGCACTGCCTGCCCGCCCTGCGGGGCGAGGAAGTCACCGACGCCGTGATCGAATCGCAGCGCTCCGTGGTGTTCGACCAGGCGGAGAACCGCTTGCACGCTCACAAGGCCCTGCTGATCACGACTCTGGGAGGAAGGTAAACAAGCCATGCGGCCGCATCCGAAACGGGTGGCCCTCGCCTATTCGGGCGGGCTGGACACGTCCATCATCATTCCCTGGCTGCGGGAGAACTACGGCGCCGAGGTGATCGCGGTCTGCGGCGATGTCGGCCAGGGCGCCGGCGAGCTCGAAGGCCTCGAGGACAAGGCCCTGGCGAGCGGTGCGAGCGAGGTGCATGTCGAGGACCTGCGCGAGGAGTTCGTCAGCGAGTACATCTGGCCGATGCTCCGGGCGGGCGCCGTCTACGAGCACAAGTACCTGCTCGGGACATCCATCGCACGGCCGCTGCTGGCCAAGCTGCAGGTGGAGGTCGCCCTGCGCACAGGATGCGACGCCCTGGCCCACGGCGCGACCGGCAAGGGCAATGACCAGGTCCGCTTCGAGCTCGCCTACAAGGCCCTCGCACCGCAGCTGCCGGTGATCGCTCCGTGGCGCGAGTGGGACATCGTCTCGCGCGAGGACGCGATCGACTACGCCGCGCGCCATGGCATCCCGATCCAGCAGAGCAAGGAGAAGATCTACAGCCGGGACGCCAACCTCTGGCACATCTCCCACGAGGGCGCGGAACTCGAGGATCCGGCCAACGCGCCTTCGGACGCGGTCTGGACGCTCACGGCAGAGCCGGCGGCGGCACCGGCCGGCGGAACCGAAGTTACGGTCGGGTTCGAGCGGGGCACGCCGACGACGCTGGACGGCGCCGCCGCGTCGCCCGCGGCCATCGTCGAAACGCTGAACAGGATCGGGTGCGAACACGGAATCGGACGGATCGACCTGGTGGAGAACCGTTTCGTCGGCATGAAGTCGAGAGGGTGCTACGAGACACCCGGGGGGACAATTCTCCTGGCCGCCCATCGCGAGCTCGAAGCCCTGACGCTGGATCGTGCCACGCAGCACTACAAGCAGAAGGTGGCGCTGGACTACGCCGAACTCGTCTATGACGGCAAGTGGTTCACGCCGCTGCGGGAGTGCCTGGACGGATTCGTGACGCAGACCCAGCGGCACGTCACCGGGGAGGTCCGGCTGCGACTCTGCCAGGGACGCATTGACGTGCTCAGCAGGCTATCGCCGCACACTCTGTACGCGCCGGAGATCGCCAGCTTCACGATGGGCGAGGAGTACGACCAGCGTGACGCGGCGGGCTTCATCAACCTGACCGGGCTGCCGATCCGCGTGCACGCCTCGGTGCAGGGCGGCCTGGCCCGCCAGAAGGGCGGTCAGCGGTGAAGCTCTGGGGCGGGCGCTTCGAGTCGGGCCCATCCGAGCTGTTCGAGAGCTACTCGGGCTCGCTCCGATTCGACCGGAGGCTGTTCGAGGCGGACATCGCCGGCTCGAGGGCGTTCGCCTCGGCCCTGGAGCAGGTGGGAATCCTCACCACCGAGGAAAGGGAACGGATCCACGCCGCCTTCGACGGCATGCTGGCCGAGGCAGGATCGCCCGGCTACTTCGATGCCGACGACGAGGACATCCACACCTTCGTGATCCGAAAGCTCGGCGAGGCGGTGGATGGGCTCGCGGAGAAGATCCACACTGGCCGCAGCCGAAACGAGCAGGTCGCGACGGACTTCCGCCTGTGGACGAAGGCAACGATCCGCGGGATCCAGGCCCGGCTGGAAGCCCTGCTGGAGTCCCTGCTGGATCTCGCGGAACGCGAGCCGGAAGCGCTCCTGCCGGGCTACACCCACCTGCGCCGCGCCCAGGCGGTGCTCTTCCCGCACTACCTGCTGGCCTACTTCGAGATGTTCTGCCGCGACTGGGAGCGATTCCAGCAGGCCCATGACCGCGCTGACAAGTCCCCGCTCGGATGCGGCGCGCTGGCCGGCAGCGGATTCCCGTTCGACCGCGACGCAATGGCCGCGGACATGGGGTTTTCGGGCATCGCCGCCAACAGTCTCGACGCGGTCTCGGACCGGGACTTCGCACTGGACTTCCTGTACGCCTCGTCGGTCACGATGCTGCACGTGAGCCGGCTCGCGGAGGACTGGATCCTGTACACCAGCGAGGAGTTCGAGTTCCTGGAACTGGACGACGCGGTCACCAGCGGCTCGAGCCTGATGCCGCAGAAGCGGAACCCTGACGCGCTGGAACTGGCGCGAGGCAAGGCTGGCCGGGTATGCGGCAGCCTTCAGTCGCTGATGATGACTCTGAAGGGCCTGCCGCTGTCCTACAACCGCGACCTGCAGGAGGACAAGGAGGGCGTGTTCGACGCGGCGGACCAGGTCTCGCAGACGCTCGACGTCGTGGCGCTCTGCGTCCGGACGGCCAGGGTCCGGGCCGGCGCGATGGAGCGGGCTGCGGAGGACGGCTGGGTGTCGGCGACGGCCCTTGCGGAGATTCTTGCGCGCAACGGGGTGCCGTTTCATCGGGCCCACCAGGTGGTAGGGCGGATCGTGCTGGAGAGCGTGAAGGCGGGCAAGCGCCCTGCGGACTGGACCGCTGACGAGCTCCAGGCGCTCGCGCCGGAGCTCGGCGCCGGCGCTGCGGACGCGATCGCGCCCCGGAACGCCCTGGAGAACCACGCCCTGCCGGGCGGGACGGCCACGCAGCAGGTGCGTGACGCGCTGAAGGCCGCGCGGTCCCGCCTGGCGGGGATGGCAGGGCAACCGGAAGGGGCTGGCACTCGACTGCCGTGAAGTCCCGCCGGCACCGCGCGATCCTCGACCTCGTGGGTTCCCGGCGCCTCCGGACCCAGGACGAGCTTGCCGCCGCACTGGACGGCGAAGGGATCGAGGTGAGCCAGGGGACTCTCTCGCGCGACTTGCGGGAGCTGCGAATCGTGAAGACCGCCGACGGCTACGCGGAGTCCGGGCTTCCCGGCAACGGATCGGAGAGCCGCCAGAACCTGGCTGCGCTGGCGGCACGCTTCCTGGTGCGGACGGAAACGGCGCAGAACCTCGTGGTCCTGCGAACGCTGCCCGGCGGCGCGAACGCGCTGGCCCAGGCCCTGGATGCGATGGAATGGCCGGAGATTGCCGGGACGATCGCCGGGGACGACACCATTTTCGCCGCCACGAAGGATCCCGGGACCGCGTCGCGCCTGCGGCGGCGGATCGAGGCGATCTGACCCAAGGCGGACGCCGAGGCCGGGCCGGAGGCCGCCGCCGGGGCGGCTGGTATCCTAGCAGCCTGAGGATCTCGCGGGCCGGGAGGGCCGGCGAAGACGGGGACTGTAACAAGAATGGACAACAATTCTCTGGACGGGCATGTCGCAGTGGTCACCGGCGCGAGCAAGGGTTTGGGCCAGGACATGGCCGAATCGCTGGCGCGGGCCGGCGCGAAGGTCATGCTGGTAGCGCGGGATGTCCGGCTGCTGACGGACGTCGTCTACGGCATCCGCGAGCGCGGAGGCTCGGCGGACTACGTGGCGGCAGACGTCACCGACGAGACGGCGGCGCTGGAGGTCGACCAGGCCGTGCGGGAAGCGTTCGGGACCTGCGACATCCTGATCAACAATGCCGGGATCAACAACCGCAAGCCCCTGGAGGAGATGTCGCTCGACGAATGGCACGAGATTCTGGAGGTCAACCTGACCGGTCCGTTCTCGATGTCGAAGGCGATGGTGCCGGGCATGAAGCAGAACGGCTGGGGAAGGATCATCAACCTGACGTCGATCATGTCGCACGTGGCCCTGCCGAACCGCACGGGCTATTGCACCACGAAGGCCGGCCTGCTGGGCTTCACGCGCGCGCTGGCGCTGGAGCTGGCCCCGTTCAGCATCACCGTCAACGGCATCAGTCCGGGGCCGTTCGCCACGGAAATGAACCGCCCGCTGATCGAGGATCCCGAAAAAAACCGGGAGTTCCTGTCCCGCCTACCGGTGGGCCGCTGGGGCAAGGTCGAGGAAGTCGGGCAGCTCGCGGTCTTCCTCT
Source organism: Bryobacterales bacterium (assembly GCA_965263255.1). GTDB lineage: Bacteria > Acidobacteriota > Terriglobia > Bryobacterales > UBA6623 > VXMF01. The sequence continues at coordinate 424,238 of CBDHHA010000008.1, read as the reverse complement.
GCTCGGAGAGCGCGGGCTACATTACCGGGACGGACCTCGTCATCGACGGCGGCTGGACAGCCCAGTAGGGCCGATAGGCATCGAACCTAGGCCCGCTTGGATTGGGCCCGGGGGCCGGCCGGCAGCGGGACGAACCGGAAGCCGCGGTCCCGAAGGCGGGGGATGATGGCGCGGACCGCGCGAAGCGTCTGCATTCGGCCAGCTTCGGGATCGCTGGGGTGGGCGTCGTGGAGGCAGACGATCGCCCCGGGCCCGGCATTGCGGAGCACGCGCGATGCGATGGCATCCGCTTCCCACTTCCAGTCGTTGCCGATCACCGTCCAGCGAACCGGACGGAGGCCAAATTCAGGCAGCAGCAGCCGCAGGGCCGGCGAGCGCACGCCGTAAGGCGGGCGGAACAGACGCGCAGTCACACCCGTCGCATCCTCAATCGCGGCCTGCGCCGCGGCAAGTTCCCGGCGCACCCTCGCGGGCGAGCAGAACGTCAGCGGCGGATGGGAGTAGGTGTGATTGCCAATGACGTGACCGGCTGCGGCAATCGATCTGGCGATGCCGGGGAGCCGCGCGACGTTCTGCCCGCACAGGAAGAACGTGGCCTTCACATCAACTGCCGCAAGCGTCTCGAGGAAGCGGGGCGTGTCCTGTCCCGGCCCGTCGTCGAAAGTGAGGGCGATCTCCCTGCGGTCTCCCGGCAGGCGGCAAAGGCCGCCGCCCCATCGCTGGGAGGAGGGCCAGGCCGCGGCATGCGCCGCGTATCCCAGCGCGGCTGCGGTAACGGCTGCGGGGAGCCACACAGACCGAATTCTAGCGACTCTGCCACAAGAGGCCGGCCAACGCTGCTCGGTGCCATCCGGGCTAGTTGCAACGGTGAAGTCCCGCAACGCTTGCATGGTGCTGGGATCTCACCGGAAGTTCGCCACGGTCGTGGAGGGACTGTTGGACGGCGGCAGGGAGTGGAGGTGTGTCCCTGAGTGGATCCGGCATCCCAAGGCCTGGCCCAGTCGGACCCGTCACCGACAGACTTGGAGACGAAAATGACGTGGAAGCGCTGGCATGTCCCGTGCCTGCCAACTTGGCGGACCGGGCACTGCTCGCAGTTGACGGTCCAGGAGCAATGGCAATGGAACTGGATGCCTTCCAGAGCGTCACAGGGAGGCAGCCCTCGCGGCACGGGATGGGCGTGAGGGCAGCGTGATCCCTGGCGGGAAGCGGGCAGATGGGAAGAAGGACTCCGAGGTGGCAGGGGGCGGGGCCATTGAGGGGATCGCCGTTTGCGGCCTCTGAAGGGATGGCATCGACACCGAACAGAGACTGGCTCCTGGGGCGGGCGTTCGCCTGCTGTGTGCGGCGCAGGAGGTAGACGAGAGATGCGGGACTGCCGGAGTCGAACCGCTAAGCCTTGGGGGACTTGCCCTGCAGCGCAGCCAGCTCCGCCTCGAGCCTCAACCGAGCCCGGCGTTCCTCCTCCCGCCCTCGCTTCTCTTCGTCCCGCTCGCGCTCGGCTTCCTGGCGAGCACGCATCTCCGCATCCCGCTCTCGCTCGGCCTCCTGACGGGAATGCATCTCCGCATCCCGCTCTCGCTCGGCCTCCTGACGGGAATGCATCTCCGCGTCCCGCTCTCGCTCGGCCTCGAGGCGGCCCTGTGACTCCTCCTGATGCAGCGGCAAGTCCTTGCCAGTGGCTGGGTCCCGGAATCGCACGAGCTTGCCCTCCGGCCGCAGCAGCAGCCCGAGCTCCTCGCTCTCGAGCTCCCGGCCCCGCTCGCTGCTCTGGCCGCTCTCGACGTACTTGCTGCCCCACAGCCGGTAGCCCGACAGCTTCCCGTCCTGCCCGTCGCCCACGTCCTCCGGGTCCCCCGGGTCGAACACGAAGTACTCCCGCACTCCCAGCCCCGCGTACAGTTCCACCTTCTTCGTGCGGTCCAGCTCCCGTGACGACTGCGAGCTCACTTCCAGCACGAACTCGGGAGGCTTGCCGATCTCCCATAGCTTGTAGCTCGGCAGACCCAGCATCCGCACTCCGAACGACACCATCAGGTCCGGCGCCACCGAGGTTGCCGGGTCTCCCTGCCGGTAGTACAGCAGCAGGTCGCTGGCGATGCCCACTTCCCGGCCCGGCTTGTAATGATGCTCCAAGGCCACCATGGCCTCGCGGATGGCGCGGCCCTGAACCGTGTTCTCCGCCATCGGCAAGCCGTCCGAATCCGGATATTCGACCTCGGCCGGCCAGGCGACGGCCGGGCGCTGCTCGATCGTGCGCTCCTCGTCCACGTCGGCCTCGCAAGCGACGGACCCGCTCCGCCGCAGTATACCAGCGGCCGCGAACCGCCAGCCGCCGGGGTGCGGGACGCCCAGGCAAATTCAAAGATTGCCATGGCCTGGGATTCGATGGGGTACGAGCAGCTGACGGGAAGAGGGCAGCGGAGATGCGCGGCTCTTTGAGGTGGGCCGGCGCTGTTACGAATTCCGGGCTCGATGGCGGCGACACAGTGCCGGGCCCGGCCCTGCACTAGCGAGGCGCAGGTCGGCCGGCCCGGCCTCCGCACCGGGGGCGGCAGGTTGGGGATCGAGTGGGTGCTAGCTGCCCGTCAAGAAGCGGGCAGTGGGCGAAAGAGGCTGCGAAATGGCAGCGGGCGGGGCCATCGAGGAGATCGCGGATGGTGGCGTCTCAAGGGATGGCATCGACACCGAACAGGGACTGGCTGCTGGGGCGGGCGTACGCCTCGTGTGTGCGGCGCGAGGTAGACGAGAGGTGCGGGACTGCCGGATTCGGAACCGACGTTCACCGCTAAGCCTTGGGGGACTTGCCCTGCAGCGCAGCCAGCTCCGCCTCGAGCCTCAACCGAGCCCGGCGTTCCTCCTCCCGCCCTCGCTTCTCTTCGTCCCGCTCGCGCTCGGCTTCCTGGCGAGCACGCATCTCCGCATCCCGCTCTCGCTCGGCCTCGAGGCGGCCCTGTGACTCCTCCTGGTGCAGCGGCAGGTCCTTGCCAGTGGCTGGGTCCCGGAATCGCACGAGCTTGCCCTCCGGCCGCAGCAGCAGCCCCAGCTCCTCGCTCTCCAGCTCCCGGCCCCGATCGCTGCTCTCGCCGCTCTCCACGTACTTGCGGCCCCACAGCCGGTAGCCCGCCAGCTTCCCGTCCTGCCCGTCGCCCACGTCCTCCGGGTCCCCGGGGTCGAACACGAAGTACTCCCGCACTCCCAGCCCCGCGTACAGTTCCACCTTCTTCGTGCGGTCCAGCTCCCGCGACGACTGCGAGCTCACTTCCAGCACGAATTCGGGAGGCTTGCCGATTTCCCACAGCTTGTAGCTCGGCAGTCCCAGCATCCGCACTCCGAACGACACCATCAGGTCCGGCGCCACCGAGGTTGCCGGGTCTCCCTGCCGGTAGTACAGCAGCAGGTCGCTGGCGATGCCCACTTCCCGGCCCGGCTTGTAATGATTCTCCAAGGCCCCCATCGCCTCGCGGATGGCGCGGCACTGGACCGTGTTCTCCGCCATCGGCAAGCCGTCCGAATCCGGATACTCCACCTCGGCCGGCCAGGCGACGGCCGGGCGCTGCTCGATCGTGCGCTCCTCGTCCACGTCGGCCTCGCAAGCGACGGACCCGCTCCGCCGAAGTATACCAGCGGCCGCGAACCGCCAGCCGCCGCGGTGCGGGACGCCTGTCCTCCGACTGTCGGGGGTGCGGAGCGGCCCCGACCAGTCCCACAGTAGCGAGTCGCGGCAACCTAGAGAGGTGCGGGAGGGGGCCCGGGGAGGGAGTCGCGAATGGAGACCGGCACCCTATCGCGGGGACTGCGCGGGGACGAGGCGCAAGCAGCGTCAAGCCGAGAATTGCCTCCGGGTCGGTTGCTTCCGGGCGGCTTCCGGGCACGGCTTCCGGGCCGGTATCCGGGCCGATATCCGGGCCGGTTGTCCCCTCCGTCCCGCGCAATTTATACTGAAACGTTCGGACTTGCAAAGCCCTGTGCGCGGATCGACATGGCAACCAAGAAGGAGGAAGAATTCCACTCCCCGCAAGCCGAGGCGGCGCTGTTCTTCGGCCTCTTCCTGCGCGGGCATTCGGCCGACGCGCTGAGAGCCCAGATCGACATACCTCCCAAGGTTCTCAGGAACTGGATGCGGGCCCGGGACTACGATCCTGACTTCCGCGAGCAACTGCGGGATATGTACGCCTACCGCAAGAGGGTCCTCGCCATTTTCGATTCGCTGGTCCTGAGCAGCGAGGCGCGCACGGCGTGGCAGTGAGCGTGGCTGCGCCACGCCCGGGCTCGCATCCCTAGAATGGGACGGGTACCGGGACTCGCTCCCACCCCGAGGTGTATCCATGGACTTGTACCATCCCCCTGATGAATTCGTGTCCCGGGCGAACGTCCCGCGCGGCGAGGCTCATGAGGGCCTCTTCCGGCGTGCGGAGTCCGACCCGGAAGGGTTCTGGAGCGAGCTGGCCGAGTCCGAGCTGCACTGGTTCGGCAAGTGGGATCGCGTCCTCGACGATTCGAACCCGCCGTTCTACCGCTGGTTCACCGGCGGCACGACGAACATGTCGTACAACTGCCTGGACCGGCACTGCCAGACCTGGCGCAAGAACCGGGCGGCGATCGTCTGGGAAGGCGAGCCTGGCGACCAGCGGACGCTGACCTACCAAGAGCTGCTGCGGCTGGTGCAGCGGTTCGCGAACGCGCTGAAGGGGCAAGGCTACAAGGCGGGGGACCGCGCCATCATCTACATGCCGATGGTGCCGGAACTGCCGGTGGCGATGCTGGCCTGCGCCCGGCTCGGCATCACGCATAGCGTGGTCTTCGCGGGATTCTCGGCCGAGGCTCTGAAGACCCGGATCCTGGACCTGGACGCGACGCTCGTCATCACCGCCGACGGCGGCTGGCGCCGCGGAAAGGTCGTCGCCCTGAAGCAGTCGGTGGACGAGGCGCTGGAGGACTGCCCCGCCGTGCGCAGCGTGATCGTCTACAAGCGCATCGGCGATCCGGTGGCGATGCTGGAGGGGCGCGACCACTGGTGGCACGACCTTGACGCCGGGGCCGGCGAGACCTGCCCGGCGGAGGAGCTCGATTCCGAGCATCCGCTGTATGTCCTGTACACCTCCGGCACGACCGGCAAGCCCAAGGGCATCGTCCATTCGACGGGCGGCTACCAGCTCCAGGTGTCGATGGCCATGCGATGGGTATTCGACATCAACGACGACGATACATACTGGTGCGCGGCTGATGTCGGCTGGGTCACCGGCCACAGCTACATCGTGTACGGCCCCCTGCTCGTAGGCACGACGACGGTGATGTACGAGGGCGCGCCCGACTTTCCCGGGCCGGATCGCTTCTGGCGCATTGCCGACAAGTACAAGGTGAACGTGTTCTACACCTCGCCGACGGCCATCCGGGCCTTCATCAAATTCGGGGAGGAGCATCCGGGGCGCCACGACCTGTCGAGCCTGCGGCTGCTGGGCTCGGTCGGGGAGCCTATCAATCCGTCCGCCTGGGAGTGGTACCACCGTGTCATCGGCGGGGGCCGCTGCCCGATCGTCGACACCTGGTGGCAGACGGAAACCGGCTCGATCATGATCTCGCCGCTGCCCGGGGCCACGCCGCTAAAGCCCGGCTCCGGCACATTCCCGCTGCCCGGCATCGCTGCCGACGTAGTGGACATGGACGGAAAGTCGGTGGAGCCGGGCGGGGAGGGCTACTTGGTCGTCCGCAAGCCGTGGCCGTCAATGTTCCGCACGCTGTGGGGCGATCCGGACCGCTTCATCGAGACCTACTGGAGCCAGATTCCGGGCCTGTACTTCGTGGGCGACGCCGCCCGGCGGGACGAGGACGGATACTTCTGGATCCTCGGACGGGTGGATGACGTGATGAACGTCAGCGGGCACCGCCTGTCCACCGCGGAGCTCGAGTCCATGCTTGTCCGGCACGAGGGCGTGGCGGAGGCTGCGGTCGTCGGCATGCCCGACGAGCTGACCGGCCAGGCCGTGATTGCGTTCGTCACGCCGATCCAGGGCTACGAGGCAGGAGACGAGCTGGCCGCCGAGCTCCGGAACTGGATCGGCCAGCAGATCGGGAAGTTCGCCCGGCCGAAGCAGATCCGCTTCTCCGACGCGCTGCCGAAGACTCGCTCGGGCAAGATCATGCGCCGCCTGCTGCGGGAGATCGTGACGACTCACAAGGTCAGCGGCGACATCACCACCCTCGAGGACTTGTCGGTCATCAACCGGCTGGCGGCGCAGCAGGACGAGGACTGACAGGCAGGGACCGGCCCCTTCAGCGGAGCGGCGCACCGGTGACGGGCTACACGGACGATCACGCTGCTTCGGGAGTGAGCGCGGACCTCCCGGAGATCGCGACCTGGGCAAACCAGTACCCCGGCAGACCGTACGAGATCGAGATCGAGTGCCCGGAATTCACGTCCATCTGCCCCAAGACCGGCCTGCCGGACTTCGCCGACCTGGTGCTGACATATGAACCGGCCGAGCTTTGCATCGAGCTGAAGTCGTTCAAGCTGTACCTGCTCGAATACCGGAATCTGGGCATCTTCCAGGAGAATGTCGTGAACCGGGTCCTGGACGACGTCGTGGCCGCATGCCGCCCTGCCACCGCCAAGGTGGTCGGGCACTTCACGGCACGGGGCGGCTTGACGACTACCGTGACGGCTTCGTACGGAGATTGAGCTCCGTCCGGGAGCGTCCATCTGGAGCGTTGAGTCCTCGGAGCCGCCGATTCGCCGGGTCCGGACTGCCCGTGTGATAAAGTTTGTCCGTCGCAAGATGAGGCTTGCAGCGCTATCGGTGTCCATGGCGGCGGTGACCGCCGCGGGCGCGCCCGTCGCGGCCGGGCCCGCTATCGGGATTGACGCGGCGGCTCTGGCCGAGGCGATCGCAAGCGCCCCGCCGCACTCGGTGCTGGTGGCGGACCGCAGCCGGCAGGTCACGGTCTCCGAGACTGTCGTGATTGACAGGCCCCTGACGCTCGTCGGCCTGAACATGCGCCTCGAGCCGGGGCTGGCGAAGACGCCCATCCTCTCGGTCGTCTCCGAGCACGTGCGCATCCGGGACTTTACGCTGACGGGGAACGGAGACTCGGTGTCTCAGGCCGACAGGGCACCCCTGGTCCTCGTGCGCCGCGGTCGGTTCGTAATCGAGAACGGCGAGACCAATAACAGCGCCAAGGACGGCGTCATGATCAATCCGTTGCCCGAATTCGGCGACATCGAGCACGGAGTGGTGCGCAACCTGACCGCGAGGAACACGATCCGGGACGCGGTGTCGATCAGCGGGCGCGGGAACGAGGGCCTCTTCGTCCGGCACCTGGTGGTCGAGAACATTCGGAGCTACGGCTCGCGCTTGCGAGGCCCGGTGGAGGTATCGGACGGCAGCGAGCACATCACGGTGCGGGACGTGTACGCCGAGTCCAGCTTCTACGGGGTCGACGTGCAGGACCACCGCCAGGAGGGAATGGTCAACCGGGCGATCCTGATCGACGGCGTCCAGGTTCGCGACTGCGTCACCGCCATCCGCACGGCCAACCGGGACTTCGGCCATGACGGCCTCACGGTCCGCAACGTGACGGGCGAGGCCTTCCGGCGCAGCGACCGCTGGCGCCCGCTGCACGTGAGCAACACCAGCAACGTCGTGATCGAGAACGTGACGATCACAGGCGGCCCTCAGGACCTCCCGTGGATCGCGATCGAGAACAGCGATAACGTGGCCCTGCGCAACATCACCCTGACGGACGCGGGCCAGGGCGGACCCGCGGTCGTCGTGGAGGATGCCGACAACGCGCTGATCGACAATGTCGTGTTCGCCGGCAAGCTCCGGCCGGAGAGGGGCATCGAGTACCGGATCCGCTCGAACGAGCGGTTCGGCGGACTCCGCGTCCGCAACGTCATGGCGCAAGGAACGCAATCTGCCGGGATCGTGGTCGCGAACCTTAGCGAGTCGGGCAGACTGGACTCCTACGCCATCACCGACAACCTCGCCACGGTACAAGCGGATCTGGAATCGCCGGCGCGCGTGGTCCGGGGCAACCTCTGAGCATCGATCCCGTGCCGCCGGCACATGCCCGGGCTGCCGACACTCGGCACGAGGACCGCATCAAGCTGTGTCCACAGGGAGCGATCGAGTTGGGCACCCAGGCTTCGTGTCGCGCGTAGTACGAGATGCCGGAGCGTGATTCGGTGCCGCCGTCACCGGCCTGTTCCCTTCCCCCGCTGGCATTGCGGGCCCTGGTATTGCGGGCTCGGGGGCTCAAGGCTTCATAGCGGTCGAGGGATCGTTGCTCACGCGATCCTGGAGGCGACGCATCCCCCGCAGCCACCGGTCGTAATCGGAGGCCTTCCGGCGCATGTACTCGGCCACCTCGGGGTGCGGAAGGATCAGGAATCGCTCCTCGGCCAGCCCCTCGACAGCGGCCTCGGCCACGTCGGAAGGCTCGACAGCCCCGGGGATCAGGAAGTTGTCCCTCTCGCCGTGCTCGCCCAGCAGCAGTCGGGTGCGAACGCCCTGCGGGCAGAGCACGGACACCTTCAGGCCCTGGCCGCCGTAGGTGACGGACAGCCACTCCGCGAGCGCAACCGCCGCGTGCTTGGTGACCGCGTAGGCGAGCGAGCCGATCTGGGTCAGCACGCCTGCCGCCGAGGCCGTGTTCAGCAGGTATCCGTCACCTCTCTCCGTCATCTTCGGGACTAGGTTGCGGGCGGCATACAGGTGCGAGCGGTAGTTGACATCGAGGACATGCTCGAGGACATCGTCCGGGACTTCCGGGCCTCCCGGGTGGGAGATCCCGGCATTCGAGCAGAATAGGTCGACGGGGCCGCAGCGAGCCTCCGTGGCGGCAATCAGGTCGTTCACCTGGCTTTCGGAGGACACATCGGCAGGGACCGCGATCGCGCCGATGGCATCCGCCGTCCGGGCGAGGGCCTCGCGATCCACGTCAGAGGCCACGACGTGCCGCGCACCTTCCTTAACGAACCGCTCTGCGAGGGCCCGCCCAATGCCCCGCGCCGCGCCGGTGACAACGACAACCCTTCCTGACACCGTCATGCGAATCCCCTCCTAGCCGCGCCCGCACTGGACCGCCGTGCCGAGAACGTGGTCGCAGCAAGATTGACTGCCCCCGGGAAGGAGAGCGAGGGTCAACCCAACGCTAAGCGTGGGACGGCGGCCGGACTGCAATGCTAGCACTGCGAGTCCGGCAGGACGCGACGCAAGCGCGGACCGGGAACGGCCTATCCGGCCTGTGCCTTGCGGAGGTCGTCAGAAAGCAAGACGGCCTGGGCAACCTGCTTCATCGGAATCCTGCGTCTGCGGCTCTCCTGCTGCAGCTTCAGGTAGGACTGCTCCTCGGTCATCGACAGGTCGCGCTGCAAGATCCCCTTGGCGCGCTCGATCAGCTTGCGCGTTTCCAGTTGGCCGGTCAGCTGGACGACTACCGAATCGAGCCGGGCCCGCTCCACCTCGGCTCCAACTAGGTTCCCAATCGTGGTCACCAAGCTGATCTCGCGCTGCGAGTGCTGGTGCGACTGCCGGTGCTGCAGATTGACGACGCCAATCAGGCGGCCGCCGGCCATGACCGGAACCGAGAGGAACGCTTCGAAGCTGTCCTCCGGCAGCTGGCTGAAGGCCCGAAACCGGGGGTCCCGCATGGCGCCCTCGGTGACGGCGGTGGCCTCGCGGTGCTCGGCGACCCAACCGGTTATGCCCTCGCCGAGCGGGATGCGGATCGTGCCAAGCGATTCCGGATGGGGGTTCTTGGATGCCCGCAGTACGAGGTGGCCTTCCTCCAGGAGGTACACGAAGCAGGAATCGGCGCCGATGACGACATTGAGGAACTCTACGATCTGGGCGAGAACCTCGTGTAGCGGATCCGCCCCGGCAAGGCGGCCGCTGATGTGGTGGAGGAACTCCAGGTGCTGATCGTCGAGATCACCGTCTAGCGGGGCTTCCGATGGAAGCCGATCGGCTGAATCGGTCGTTTCCGTGGTTGCTAGCGTCACGCCGCATCCTTCCTTCTCCGGCAATCCCGGTTCCGCGCCCCAATTTCGCCCCCTAGCAGGCATGGCATTCCCCGCCAGCCGTCGCTGTGGACGTGACCATGTGCCTCGCGGTTGCCAGCAGGGCGTCAAGCTGGCGGGCTGGAGGCAGCAGCAGGTAGACTCCGTCCCCCGCGACCCTGACCGGAAACACCTTCAGGGCGTACGGCTCTCCGGACAGGCACTCGCCCGTATCGAGCGAGAAGGGCTTCTTGTGGAGCGGACAGCTCACTTTCGGCACGGATCCCGAGCTGCCGGCGATCCCCCTGGCCAGAACGAACGCATTCTTATGCGGGCACATGTTCTGGCAGGCACGCCACTCGTTCCGATCGTCGAGGCGGAAGACGGCAACCTGCACGTCGCCGTACTTCACGGCTGCGCCCCCGTTCCTCGGAAAGTCGTCCACCCTGCCGACCCGGACCCACTGGAGCCGGTTAGGCCTTGAGTGCGTCGGGCCGCCACCGAGCGCCCGACCGTTGGGCAGCTTGATCTGGTCGACAGGAACACAGGCATCCGGCCAGTCCGCCGGGCGGCTCTGGCCGCGCTCCGACACGATCTCGATGCCCGCATCGACATCGTCGGTGTTCACGAACTGGCGGAACAGCTTGCGGCGGCCGGGATCGTCCACCACTTCCTTCCACTCGCATCGGTAGCTGTCCACGAGGACCTGCATCCTCCGCTCCAGCTCGTCGCAGATCCCCAGCCTGTCATGGACCACTACGTCCTTGATCCGCTCGATCCCTCCCTCCATCTGCTTCAGCCATGTCGAGGTGCGCGTCAGCTTGTCGGCGGTTGCGATGTAGTACATGAAGAAGCGGTCGATGTAGCGGATCGCCGTCTCCTCGTCCAGCGACTCCGCAAGCAAGTCGCCGTGACGGGGCTCGGCGCCGCCGTTACCGCAGACGAACAGGCTGTATCCGGTCTCGGTCGCGATCAGGCCAATGTCCTTCGAGCGGGCCTCGGCGCACTCGCGGACGCAGCCAGAGACGGCGCCCTTGACCTTGTGCGGGGCGCGGATGCCCCGGTAGCGCTGCTCGATGCGGACGGCGAAACCGACAGAGTCCTGCACGCCGTAGCGGCACCATGTCGTTCCGACGCAGCTCTTGATGGTCCGCAGGGCCTTGCCATAGGCGTGGCCGCTCTCGAACCCGGCTGCGATCAGCTCGGCCCAGATGGACGGCAGCTGGTGGACCTGCGCTCCGAAGAGGTCTACCCGCTGACCGCCGGTGATCTTGGTGTAGAGGCCGTACTTGCGGGCCACCGTGCCGAGTGCGATCAGCTTCTCGGGCGTGATCTCCCCGCCCGGCACCCGAGGCACGACGCTGTACAAGCCTCCCCGCTGCATGTTGGCAAGGAAGCGGTCGTTCGTGTCCTGCAGGGTGTGGTGGTCCGGGTCGGTGACGCTCTCGTTCCACAGGGAGGCGAAGATCGAGGCCGCGGCTGGCTTGCAGACCTCGCACCCGTACCCGGTGCCGTGCTCGCGGATGAGCCGGTCGAAGGTTCGGATGCCCTTGATCCGGACGATGTCGAAGAGATCCGCGCGAGTGACGTCGAAGTGCTCGCACAGGCCCCGCCGCACCGCGGCCCCGGACGCGGCGAGTTCCGCGTCGAGCAGGGCCGTGACCATGGGCAGGCAGCCCCCGCAGCCGGTGCCGGCCGTGGTGCAGTCCTTGACGGCATCGACCGTACCGAGGCAACCCTCCCGGATCGCGGACACGATGGCCGACTTCGTCAAGCTGTTGCAGAAGCAGACTTGCGCGTCGTCGCCGAGAACCTCGCCGGCGCCGGCCTTGCTCTCGGAACCGATGCCGGCAATCTGCGCCGGATCGGCGGGCAGGTCTCCCGCCGATCGCGCCAGGGCGGCCAGCGAGGAGTAGTCCGAGGCGTCCCCGACGAGAATGCCCCCGACGAGCTTCTTGCCGTCCGGGGTGAACAGCAGCTTCTTGTAGGCGCCGGCGAACGGGTCCTCCACCACGAGCGGGACAGCCTCCTCGGGCGGAGCCTCGTGCCGGCCGAAGCTCGCGACATCGACACCCATCAGCTTCAGCGTGGTCGAGAGGTCCGCCCCCGTGAACAGCCGTTCGCTCCCGGTCAGGCGGCCGGCCGCGACGTCAGCCATCTCCCAGCCCGGAGCGATCAGCCCGTAGCAGGCGCCCCGGTGCGAGGCCACTTCCCCGACGGCGAGGACTTCAGGGTCCGAGGTGCGGAGCTCATCATTCACCGCGACGCCGCCCCTGGGCGCGGTATCGATGCCGCAGTCCCGGGCTAGCTCGTCGCGCGGGCGGATGCCCGCGGACACGATGATCATGTCGACCGCGAGCTCGCTCCCGTCAGCGAAGGCCATGCCGGTGACGGTCCCGTCGCCGAGAACCCGCTCGGTTGCCTTCTGCAGGTGCACGACCACGCCGAGATCCTCGATCTTCCGAACCAGCAGCGCGGAGCCGGCCTCGTCCAGCTGGCGGGGCATCAGCCGGGACGAGAATTCGACCACGTGCGTCTCGAGGCCTAGATCGAGCGCGGCCTTGGCGGCCTCGAGCCCGAGAAGGCCGCCACCGATGACAGCGCACCGCTTGGCACCGGAGGCGAAGGCGATGATGGACTCGAGATCCTCGATGGTGCGGTAGACGAAGACCCCGCGCTTGCCCATGCCCTCGACCGGGGGCACGAACGGCCGCGAGCCGGTGGCGAGCACGACCCGCTCGTACGGCACCTCGACGCCTGACTCGGAGACGACGACCCGGCGCTGCCGGTCGATCTGGCGGGCGCGGTCGCCCACGTGCAGGAGGATGCCGTTCCGGCTGTACCAGTCGATGCGGGCCAGCGCGAGCCGGGCCGGGTCGCGATGCTCGAAGTACGACGTCAACCGCACTCGGTCGTAGGCCGGCCGCGGCTCCTCGCAGAACGTGACAATCCGGTACCGGCGATCCGCGTCGTACTCGAGCAGCCTCTCGCAGAAGCGGTGGCCGACGGGGCCGTTACCGATTACGACTACTGTGTTCCTCCCCGCCATGCGGGCTACCTCCCAAGACTGCGGAACTTTCGGCGCGCGGCAGCGCGGCCGGGCCCTGCCGTCGGGACGCGCCCTGCGCGGGACAGCGCTCCGAGAGTATCCGGAATCCACTCGGCGGGGAGCGGAATTGAACGTACAATTCCAGTCTATGTGCGGCCTGGCGCTGGGAGAGCACTTATGGCGGCCATAAGAATTTTTTGCTTCAACTCGCGCTCGGACCGTGCTAGGTTCTGTCTATGGCCGGCGGGCGGCGCGAGAGGCGCCGGCCCCCGCAGGCCCGGCGCCGTAGCCGGGTCCAAGGCCTGATCCCCGTCGATACCGAGCCGCCAAGCGCCTGAGCGCTGGACCGGGCGGAGGCGGCTTTCCCACGCAGGAAATCGATGCGCTGCGCGCGGCCCGGCCGCGCTGCGGGGCAGCGCGTCTAGATTGATCCCGCGACTGGGAAAGGAGCGAGCCGTAACTCGTGCAGGTAGCATCGACATCCCGTGAGCAGGCAGCGAGCCCGTTCACGGTCATTGGGCAGGAGAACGGCGGCAGCCGCGCCGCGCGGGGGCTGGAAGGTCCGCACGGGCTCATTCCCGACATCCCGCTCGAAGACGGCCAGCAGTACCGTTTCCACTTCGACATGACGAAGTGCATCGGCTGCAAGTGCTGCGAGGTCGCGTGCGCGCAGCAGAACGGCAATCCGGCCGATGTCTCCTGGAGGCGCGTGGGAGAAGTCGAGGGCGGCGTATTCCCGGCAACGCAGAGGCTGCACCTGTCAATGGCCTGCAACCACTGCTTGGATCCGTCCTGCATGGAGGGCTGCCCGACCAACGCGTATTCGAAGGACGCGAGGACGGGCATCGTCCTTCATAACGCCGAAGTCTGCATCGGTTGCGAGTACTGCATCTGGAACTGCCCCTACAGCGTCCCGACATTCAATGAGGCGCGCGGCGTGGTCGGCAAGTGCGACATGTGTCACGAGCGCCTGGCCGACGGCGACGCGCCGGCTTGCGTCGACGCGTGCCCGTCCGAAGCCCTGGCGATCGAGATCGTCGACGTGCAGCAGTGGCGCGAGACCTACCGCGACGAGGCGAACGCGCCGGGACTGCCGAGTGCGGACGACACGGTCTCGACGACGCGGGTCACCTTGCCGGACGACCTTCCGTTGGACGCGGAGCGAGCCGATTCCTACAGGGTCAGGCCCGCCAAGCCGCACTACTCGCTGGTGCTGATGACCGTCCTGACTCAGATTTCGGTCGCGGCCTTCGCGACGGTGTGGATGCTGAGCCTGCTGGGGGGCTCCGGTTCGCTCGAGACCGCGGCTCTCGCGAGCCTCGGGCTCGGCCTCGCCTCGTTCGCGGCATCGCCGCTGCACCTGGGCCGACCGGCGTTCGCCCCCCTGGCGATTCGGAACCTGCGGACATCGTGGCTGAGCAGGGAGATCGCGAGCCTGAGCGCCTTCGGCGCGGTGGCGGCCGCATACGCGCTGGCGCTCGCCCTTGACCTCCGCGGAGCGACGGTGATCGGGGGCCTTGCCGCATCGGTAGGAGCATTCGGAATGTACGCGACATCTCGGATTTACCTAGTGCCGGGCCGGCCGTCCTGGAACAGCCCGCTGACGATCGGGGACTTCTTCCTGACCGGCGCGGCCCTCGGGCCGCTGCTTGTCGCCGCCATCGGGGCGCGCGACAGCCGGGCCCTGCTAGCAATCGCCGCAGCGGCCGCGACGGCCCACATCCTCCTGGAAATCTGGCGCTTCCTGGGATTCGTGCGCACGGAGGAATTCGAGAGGCGCGCCACGGCGAGCTTGCTGTCGGGCCCGCTCGCCAAGCTCTTCCTGCTGCGGCTCGGGCTGCTGGCAGCGGGGGCGCTGGGCCTGCCGGCCTTGGGCTATTCCGCCGCGGGCTTCGCGCTGGCGGCAGCGGGCGCGCTGCTCGGACGGTACCTGTTCTTCGTCAGTGCGGTGCCGAAGAACATGGCGATGCCGTTCCTGCACAGGGAGGATCCGGCGTGAACCTGAAGAGGCTGCTCGGGTTCGACACCCTCCGGGAGGAATACGCCTACGGAAGGGACCCGGATCACGGCTACACGGCTTCTCGGCGGATTCCCGACCGCTGGGTACCGACCACGTGCGGCTACTGCTCGGTAGGCTGCGGCATGCACATCGGCGTCCGCGACGGCGTCGCCGTCGCGGTGCGCGGCAATGACGAGCACCCGGTCAACGAGGGCAAGCTCTGCCCCAAGGGACTGGCGGAGCACGAGATCATCGCGGCCGAGAGCCGGGCGCGCCACCCCCTCCTGCGAAACAGCGGCGGACACTTCGAGAGTATCGGGTGGAACGCTGCCATCGAGACCCTGGTGCGGGAGTTCCGCAAGGTCCAGGAGGCGCACGGACCGGGGGCCCTCGGAGTGCTGAGCACGGGACAGCTGGTCACGGAAGAGTTCTATGCCCTCGGCAAGCTTGTCCAGCTGGGATTCGGGACCACGAACTACGACGGAAACACCACCCTGTGCATGGCAAGCGCAGTGGCGGGCTACAAGCGCTCCTTCGGCAGCGACGGGCCGCCCGGGGCGTATGACGACTTCGAAGAATCCGACGTGGTCTTCCTGATCGGGGCCAATATCGCTGACAACCACCCGATCCTGTGCTACCGGCTGGAGCAGAACCCCGCCAAGAAGGTGGTGGTAGCGGACCCGCGGGTGAGCAAGACCGCCCGCCTCGCGGACCTCTACCTGCCGCTGAAGCCGCGCTCCGACATCGCCCTGCTGAACGGCATGGCGCACGTCCTGATCCGCGCTGGCCTTATTGACCGGGACTATGTGGATGCGCACACGACGGGATTCGAGGATCTGGAGAGGCACCTTGCCAAGTACACGCCGGAGGCGGTCGCGGGGATTACCGGGCTGAGCGAGGAGCAGGTCCGTCGGGCCGCGCTGCTGTACGGAGAGGCCAAGGCCCCGCTGCTGGCGTGGACCATGGGCGTCAATCACTCGACCAAGGGGACGGAGACCGTCAATGCAATCAACAACCTCGCGCTGCTGACCGGGAACATCGGCAGGCCCGGCGCCTCGCCACTCTCGATTACCGGTCAGTGCAACGCCATGGGGACACGCGAGAGCGGTTTCACGTCGTCGATGCCAGGCTACCGGGACTTCGCCAGCGAATCCGACCGGGACGAGCTGGGACGGCTGTGGAACATCGAACCGTCATCGCTGCCGAGGGCCCGCGGACTCGCCTACCCGGACATCGTGGAGGCATGCGTCAGGGGCTCGATCAAGGGGCTGTGGATCATCGCGACGAACCCCCTGGTCTCGTTCCCGAATGTCGAGGTTCTCCGGCAAGGATTCGAGAACCTGGATTTCCTGGCGGTGCAGGACGGCTTCCATCCGACCCCGACAACGGAAATGGCCGACCTGGTTCTGCCGGCGGCGATCTGGGGCGAGAAATCCGGCACTTACACCAACTCGGAACGACGCGTGAGCCGGGTCAACAAGGCGGTCGAGCCTCCCGGGGAGGCGCGGTCCGACTTCGACATCTTCCTTGCCGTCGCGGACGAAATGGGCATGCGGGACACGCTGTACCCGGGCTGGAAGACCCCGCAGGACGCCTTCGAGGAGTGGCGCGCGGTCTCCGCCGGGCGCCTGTGCGACTACTCCGGGATCAGTTACGAGCTGCTCGACCGGCACCAAGCCGTCCAGTGGCCGCTCCGCGCCGGGGAAGAGGCGGGCGCAGCGTCGCCCCCGCCAACGAGCCGGCTCTACTCCGACGGTCGGTTCTCCACGCCCGACGGCAGGGCCCGGCTGTTCGCGATCGAGTGGGAGCCCTACCCGGAACAGCCGACGGAGGCCTACCCGCTGGTGCTCAACACAGGGCGCACGGTGGAGCACTGGCACACTCGCACGAAAACGAAGGAAGTCAGGATTCTGGAACGGATGTCGCCGGCTGCGTGGCTGGAAATGAATCCCCGTGACGCGCGGCAGCTGGGCCTGCGGCCCCACGACCTCGTCACGGTCGTCTCGCCCCGCAGCCGCATCGACCGCCTCGAGCTGCGCATCACGGAGATCGTGGCTCCGGGGCAGGTCTTCATGCCGTTCCATTACGAGGAGAAGAATTCGAACCGGCTGACGCAGAGTGCGTTCGACCCGATCTCGCGGGAACCGAACTACAAGCAAGCGGCTGTCCGTGTCGAGCGCAGCGGCCCGCGAAGCGCCGCCCGCTAAGCAGACCGCCCCGCCCAGTCCGCTAGAGGCGCACGCCGGACCCAGCCGTCCGGCCTTCCAGGCATCAAGGGGAGAACTGCCCGGAGCGGCTCGCGCCGCCCCGATGGCCGGTTCGACGCAATCCGCTGAAAGGACACGAGATGGATTTCCAAGCAAAGGCGACAAGAATCGATCTGTTCAGCTTCCGGACAATTCCGATGCGAACGTTCCACATGACGTGGTTCGCGTTCTTCCTGTGCTTCTTCGGGTGGTTCGGCATCGCGCCGCTGATGGCGGTGGTGCGCGAGGATCTCGGCCTGACCAAGGAGCAGGTCGGCAACACGATCATCGCTTCGGTGGCGATCACCGTGATCGCCCGCCTCGCGATCGGCTGGCTCTGCGACAAGATCGGCCCCCGCAGGGCCTACACCTGGCTGCTGGCGCTGGGCTCGGTACCCGTCATGACCATCGGCTTGGCCGACAGCTACGAAGCATTCCTGGCATTCCGGCTGGCGATCGGCGCGATCGGCGCTTCGTTCGTGATCACCCAGTACCACACATCGGTGATGTTCGCGCCGAACACGGTGGGCACGGCGAACGCGACAACCGCCGGCTGGGGCAACCTCGGAGGGGGGGTGACCCAGATGGCGATGCCGCTGCTGTTCGCGGCGGCGATGACGGTCGTCGCGGACGAGGCCCTGGGCTGGCGGCTGGCCATGGTCGTGCCGGGCGTCGCCCTGCTCGCAACCTCGGCCCTGTACTGGAAGCTCACCGAGGATTCCCCCGACGGCAGCTACCGGGAACTGCGCGGCTCCGGCCGCCTCGCGAGCGCCCGCACGGTGGAGGGCGCGTTCCTCAAGGCCTGCGCCGACCCGAGAGTGTGGACGCTGTTCCTGATCTACGGAGCGTGCTTCGGTGTGGAGCTGACCATCAACAACATCGCCGCGCTGTACTTCCACGACTATTTCGGTCTCGGACTCGGGGCGGCCGGGCTGGTGGCCGGGCTGTTCGGGCTGATGAACGTCTTCGCCCGCACCCTCGGGGGCCTGGCCGGCGACCGCTGGGGCCGCAAGTGGGGACTGCGCGGGCGGGTCTGGTTCCTGGGAGGCATCCTCTTCCTTGAGGGCCTGGCCCTGATGCTGTTCTCGCAGCAGACGGAGCTGCAGCTCGCGGTCGCGACGCTGATCCTCTTCAGCCTCTGCGTGCAGATGTCGGAGGGCGCGACGTACTCCGTCGTGCCGTTCATCAACAAGAAGGCGCTCGGGGCCGTCGCCGGCATCGTGGGCGCTGGCGGCAATGCCGGAGCCGTGGCGGCAGGATTCCTGTTCAAGGCGGAAGGGCTGAGCTGGCCGCAGGCGCTGCTAGCCCTCGGCGCAGTCGTGACCCTGGTCTCGTTCGCGGCCCTGACGGTCCGCTTCTCCGAGGCCGACGAGGCAGCGGTCGCGAGAGAGACCGCCGGCCGCCTGAGCGCGGCAGGACAGGAACCGGCACCCGAGCCTGCCTAGATCCCAGCGGGGGACTGCCGGCGGTCGCGACGCGGCGGCCGGCAGACGCCGCCGGACCCAACGCAACTGGAGGACCAAGACCATGACAACCACCCAAAAGCAACTCGTGCAGGGAACTTTCAGCCAAGTGGCGCCGATCGCCGACACGGCGGCGAGGCTCTTCTACGACCGGCTCTTCGAGCTGGACCCGAGCCTCCGTCCGCTGTTCCGGGGAGACATGGAGGAACAAGGCCGCAAGCTCATGCAGATGATCGGAGCGGCCGTGAGCGGCCTGGACGACCTCGATGCGCTCGTGCCTGTCGTGCAGGATCTCGGCCGGCGCCACGCCGGCTACGGCGTGCTCGATTCCCACTACGACACGGTCGGAGAGGCCCTGCTCTGGACACTCGGCCAGGGCCTGGGCGACGAGTTCACGCCCGAGGTCGAGGCGGCGTGGGCACAGACCTACACCGTGCTCGCGGATGTGATGAAGCAAGCCGCGGCCTGAGCGGGCCGGCCCCCGACCCGGAGAGCGGACCTTGCCAGGGACCGTCGAAACCAGACCCGCGCCGTCGAGCGCAGCCGCGATTCCCCGCTGGCAGCCGGCGGCGCTGGCGGGCCTGCGCGAGCGCCTGGTCATCATCGGCTTCGGCATGGCCGCCCACAAGCTCCTGGAGCGCATGCAGGGCCTCGGCGTGCTCGCGCACTACGAGGTAACGGTGATCGGCGAGGAGCCGTACCCGGCCTACGACCGCGTGCGACTGACGGAATGGCTCGAGCACGAGGACTCGCGACGCCTGGAACTGGGGGGCCGCGACTGGCTGACGGGCCTCGGGGTCCGGAGCGTCACGGGCCGGCCGGCCGTATCGATCGACCGGCTGGCGCGCCGTGTCAAGCTCGCGGGCGGCGAGCGCATCCCGTACGACCGGCTGGTCCTGGCCACCGGCGCGTCGCCGTTCGTTCCCCCGATCCCGGGCGCGAGCCAGCCCGGGACCTTCGTCTACCGGACCATCGATGACCTGCGAGCGATTCGCGAGCGGGCCAGGTCTGTTCGCGACGCGGCCGTGATCGGCGGCGGCCTGCTAGGGCTCGAGGCGGCTGGCGCGCTCGTCCGGCTCGGACTCCGAGTGACCGTGCTGGAGAATTCTCCGCACCTGCTGGGACGGCAACTCGACAAGTGCGGCGCGGACCTGCTCCAGGCGCGGGTGCACGCCATCGGAGTGCGGACCGCCTGCTCGGTTCGGGTGCGCGGGATCGGCCGGCAAGGGCACGGCCTCGTCATCGATGCGGATCGCCTGGAGGCGCCTCTCGAAGTGGGGATGGTCGTGCTGGCGGCGGGAGTGCGGCCACGCGACGAGCTGGGACGGCAGGCGGGCCTTGCCATCGGGCTGTCGCCCGGCGGCGTGGTTGTGGACGACGCGCTGCGGACATCGGACCCGGAAATCCATGCCATCGGGGACTGCGCCTGGCACAACGGTGTGGTCTACGGCCTGGCAGCTCCCGCATTCGGCATGGCCGGAGCCCTCGCGGAGCGTCTCGCGGGACTGAGCAGCCGGTTCCGCAGCCAAGCGCCCTCGACCCGGCTCAAGCTGCTGGGAATCGAGGTCTGCGCACTGGGGGACCACTCGCAGCCAGGCACGTCGCTGCAATGGCAGCAGGGCGGCCGTTACCGCCAGCTCACTCTGCGGGGCGATCGGATCATCGGAGCCTCGTCGGTCGGCAGCTGGCCGGAGCTTGCACAGGCGCAGAGGATGGTTCGCGAGCGCAAGTTCCTGTGGCCGTGGCAGCGCGCGCGGTTCGAGCGGGACGGAACGCTGGCAGGCCGATCGGGACGGCCGGTAAGCGAATGGCCGGACTCCGCCGAGGTCTGCACCTGCATGGGCGTCACCAAGAAGGCGCTGGTAGCCGCGAGAGAGGAGGGCTGCCGCACGGAGCAGAGCCTGCGGGAGAAGACGCGGGCGTCCACAGCCTGCGGCTCCTGCGGCCCGCTGGTCGCCGCGATCGCCGAGGGATCCGGGGCAACCCCGGCCGTCCGGGGCCACGGCGCCTTGCTGGGCGCGGCTGCAGCGGTGGTCCTGCTTGCAGCCCTGATTGCGGCGGCCGAACCGCTGCCAGTCTCCGATAGCGTGCGGGACGCAGGCTTGTGGGACGCGCTCTACCGGGATTCGTGGTGGCGGCGGGCGACTGGCTTCGCCTTGCTGGGCTGCTCGCTCGCTGCCGGGGCGCTAACGCTCCGGAAACGCTGGAAGCGGGTGCGGCTGGGCGACTTCGGCTGGTGGCGCGCGACGCACGGCGGGATCGGAGCGCTGGCCCTGGCGACGCTGGTCCTGCACACGGGACTGCGGGCGGGATCGGGACTCAACCAGGCGCTCATGGTCGCGTTCCTTTCCGCGAACGTCCTAGGCGCAGCAGCCGCGATCGGCTCCGGGAGGCCCCGTTCGCGGCGGATGCTCTGGCTGCACCTGGCTGCGGTCTGGCCGCTGCCGGTCCTGCTGGCCTTCCACATCCTGTCCGCCTACTACTTCTAGCAATGCGCCTGCCTGTCCTAGCTACTTTCTGGTGCGCGACGAGCCTGGGAGCGGGCGTGTACCTCGCCATAGCGATGGCAGGCGCGGACCGCCCTGTGTTCCTGCCGGGTCCAACGAGCGACGGCCACTACCAGATCGAGCTTGCGTGCGAGTCCTGCCACACGCCGTTCGGAGGCGTGCGGGACACGGCCTGCTACGAGTGCCACGGCGAGGAACTCGAGGAAGCCGAAGACTCGCACCCGAGGAAGAAGTTCACCGACCCGCGCAACGCCGGCCGCGTGGCGAGGCTCGACGCGCGCAGCTGCGTGACTTGCCACAGCGAGCACAGGCCCGAGATCACCGGGCCCATGGGAGTGACGCTGCCGGCCGACTACTGCTACCACTGCCACGAGGGCATCGGGCAGGAACGTAAGACGCACGCCGGGCTGGCGTTCGATTCATGCGCGTCCGCGGGCTGCCACAACTTCCACGACAACCGCGCCCTCTATGAGGACTTCCTTGTCGACCATGGCCGCGCGGCCGTGCACACCACGCCGGCTTCCGCCCCTGCGAGGTCGGCGCTCGTCACGTGGGACGGCCCGCTCCTCGACAGCCCGGGCGAGCCGACGGCCCCTGTCGGACCCGCAGCGGACCCGCAGGCGCACGCCGCCTGGTCCGGCTCGGCACACGCCGACAGCGGCGTAGGCTGCGCGGAATGCCACCGCGGGACGGTTTCCGGCTGGCTTGCAGTCCCCCCGGCAGCGGGCTGCGCGCAATGCCACACGCTGGAGGCGGCGGGATTCTCGGCGGGCCGGCACGGCATGCGGACGATGGCCGCCCTGGAGCCGATGTCCCCGTCCCAAGCCCGGCTGCCGATGCGGGCGGCAGCCCACGCGCTGACCCTGGGCTGCGGATCGTGCCACGACCCGCACGCGGTCGACGTCCGGGCGGCAGCGGTCGAGGCTTGCCTCGAGTGCCACGCCGACGGCCACTCGCAATCCTACGAAAGTTCCCCTCACTTCCGACTATGGCAGTCGGAGATGTCCGGCGACGGCAAGCCGGGCAGCGGCGTCAGCTGCGCATCCTGCCACCTTCCGCGAGAGATTCGACGAGTCTCGGGCGGCGAACGGGTAGTCGTACAGCACAACCAGAACGCGAATCTTCGACCGAACGAGAAGATGATTCGCGACGTGTGCATGCGGTGCCATTCCCTGGCATTCGCGATCGACTCGCTCGCCGACCGGGACCTCATCCGTCGCAACTTCGCGGGCCAACCGGCGCGCCATGTCCCCAGCATCGACATGGCGCTCTCTCGAACCGGCTCGCCGGGCGACCGGCAGCCAAGGCAGAAGAAGGAGACAAGATGAGCATGACAACCGCTCGAACATTCGTCGCAGCAGCCAGCGGGGCCATCCTCGCGGCGCTCACCGCCTGCGGCGGCACCCCGGCGGGGGTGGCGCCCGGGATTTCCCCGGAAATCATGGCGGACGCCCTACACGCAGTGATGGAGTCCGACCGGACCGTCTACACGCGCAACGTGGTGAACCGCCTCCAGAACGAGGAGGGCGTCATCCAGGCAAGCGAGCACTGGCAGGACGACAAGGCCCTGCCGCTACCAGCCCAGATGTTCCGCATGGGAGCGGAGATGGTGGCGGACAAGACCGACGCATTCAGCTACTCGCTGCTGTCGAAGTGGCCCATCAACAAGCAGAACGCCCCGGAGACGGCTGCGGAGATCGCCGGCCTCGACGCAGTGGCAGCGGACCCGAAGAAGGCCTATTACGCCTCCGAGTCCCTCGGCGGCATCGAGTACTTCACGGCAGTCTACGCGGACATTGCCGTGGCCCCCGCCTGCGTCACCTGCCACAACGAGCACAGGGACAGTCCGCGGAGTGACTTCGACCTAGGGGAAACCATGGGCGGCGTCGTGATCCGCATCCCGATGGGCTCGTGAAGGAGGCCATGATGAAAGCCCTGATACTGACGGCGATTGCCGCGACGACGACGCTCTTCGCGGCTCCACAGGCCGACCCGCTGCCGGCGGCGAGCCCGCTGGCCGGCAAGGCCGCCTCCACTTACGTCAACGACGCCGCTCCTGACTGGCTGTCGCTGAGCGGAGAGTTCCGCTTCCGGTTCGAGAACCGGACGGGGCTCGGCTTCAATCCGGGCGCCGACGACGGCTACGGCCTGGCGCGCACTCGCATCAATATCGGCGTCAGCCCGAGCAAGTGGCTGCATGTCGGCTTCCAGGGCCAGGACTCCAGGGCCCCGGGCATTCGCGCGGGCGCCCGCAACAACGGGGTATTCCGCGATACGTTCGACGTACGGCAAGCCTATGTCCGGATCGGGGGCGAAGAGTCCTCGCCGGTGAAGGCGACGGTCGGCCGGCAACTGCTGATCTACGGGGACCAGCGCCTGATCGGCGCGCTGGACTGGACCAACACCTCGCGCACATTCGATGCGGCCAAGCTGTCAGTCAGCGCAGGGCCGGTCGCCGCCGACGTGTTCTCGGCATCGGTCGTGCAGAACTCCCCCGGCAGGCGGATCAACCAGTCCGCGGAGGGCAACAACCTGCACGGAGCCTACGGCGCGCTCAAGAAGCTGGTGCCCGGGTCGACCGTCGAGCCGTACGTGCTGTGGCAGACCACGCCATCAGTCGTGGACGAGCTCGGCGTCCGCGGGGATCTGGACCGCTATACCGCCGGTGCGCGGATCTGGGCGAAAGGCATCGGCCCGCTGGACTACAACGTTGCCATCGCCCGCCAGTGGGGCAGCCTGGGAAGTGCCCGCATCAGCGCATGGGGAGCCTACGCGGAGATCGGCTACACACTAAAGGCCCGCTGGTCTCCGCGCCTGTACGCGGAGTACACGTTCGGCTCGGGCGACTCCGACCCCGCCGACGGCGTCTCGGGCGGCTTCGTGGACCTGTTCCCCACGGCCCACCTCTGGTACGGCTACAACGACATGGTCGGCTGGCGGAACCTGAAGAATCTCCGCATCGGCTCACAGCTGAAGCCGCTGGGGAAGGTGTCCCTACGGCTCGACTACCACTGGTTCTGGCTCGCGGACAGGTCCGACGGGCTCTATAACGTGGCCGGGAGGCGAACCGTGGCGGCACCGGGAGGAGGCGCAGCGGACTCCAAGATCGGCGACGAAGTCGACGCGACGTTCGCGCTGCCGCTGACACCCATCCTGAGTGTGGGCGGTGGTTTCGGGTACATGTTCCCGGGCCCGTTCCTGAAGGCGAACTCGCGCGGCTCCGGCAACACCTTCACGTTCCTGTTCCTCGGCTACAAGTTCTGACAATGTCGAGTGGCCCCGGAAGCGAGAGCCTGCGGCCGCGCCTACGCGCGGCCTCCGGGCCAGGAAGACGGGACCACTCGCGACGAACCACTTGCGGGCGGAGCGAGCACCAGTTGCCGAACCGCCCGCACCGTGTCGCCAGGCCCCGAAGGCGCTGGCCGGTTCCGCCCTAGGCGAGCCCCGGCGCCATTCTGAGAGCCTGTGGCGCCCATGAGGCAAGATGAAGGCATGGCCTATCGGTTGAATCGCCGTGACCGACTGCCGATGATTCGGTGGTCCGGCCTGGCGTCTTGCTGCATCGCTGCTGCCGTTGCCAGTGGTTCGGAGATGTCCCCTTCACGGCTCGAGATCTTCCCGCATCACACACAACTCCGCGTGGGGGAGCAGATCCACTACTCAGTGTTCCAGCAGGAGGGCGAGTCGCTGAAGAAGGTCGGAGACTACAGCCTTGTCCCGGATGACCCAAGCGTGGTTCGCGTCGTCGACCTGTGGCGGCTCGAGGCAGTCTCAGCGGGTCGAACGGAGGTGCTCGTGAGCAGCGCCTCTGGACAGCGAAGGTTGACGATTGACGTCGGGCCCGAGCCGATGCCTTCGATGCCGGCCGTACACCACTCGGAAGTCGAGCGCCTAACCGGGGAGGAACTGCTCTTCGTCGGGCACGCCAATCTGGACGGATTCGATCACACGGGGGTGGCCAAGGCGGGCGTGGACCGGCTGGTCCGCGAGTTCAAGGCGCGGGGCAAGCCGGTCATGTACTTCGTCAGCGAGGAGTATCCGCATTGGTACACCGAGGATCGCGA
Source organism: Bryobacterales bacterium (assembly GCA_965263255.1). Taxonomy (GTDB): domain Bacteria; phylum Acidobacteriota; class Terriglobia; order Bryobacterales; family UBA6623; genus VXMF01. The sequence goes on along the minus strand of CBDHHA010000008.1, from coordinate 398,910 downwards.
GCCTGACCTGGCAATTGTGAGCGAAGGGCAGGAACACACGATCGTGGTCGACGCCGAGCGGATCGTGTTCAGCGGGGGCGACTTCCTGATCTGCACTCTGCGGAACGCTCAGATGACGCTGCACGGCATGCTCAAGGCCGCGAAACGCGACCGCATCCATTTCGTGCTTGCGACCGATGCGATCTGGGCGGTCGACAGGTTCACGCCGGGGCACCCCCGTCCGTACCCGGCCCCCATGGCGCTTGTCGAGCGGCTGCTGCTGGAGCGCTCCTCAGAGCGGCAGCGCTACGAGCAGGTGGTGATTCCGTTCCTGGACGCCCTCGTTGGCGTGTTCCCGGTGCTCGACTATCCGCCTGTCGCGCCAGAGCCTCCACTGGAGAAGCTCCTCGACGGCTGGACCATCGAGGTGACCCTTGACGGCACTTTCCGGCAGACGTACCGGGCGGGCAATCCCGACAAGGTCGTCCACATCGAATTCGTATCGGGCAGGGCGCTGTGGAACTGACAGCTAGCGCGCCGGGGCCGGAACCGTAGCGCCTGCCTTGTGACTCGCGCGGACTGGGTCGTAGCAGCGCGGTCATCCGCCTCGAACAGAGAATCTCCAGGAAGAGTCAGGCCCGGTGCGCTCCTCGATTTCGCGAGCCCACAATGCGAAGCCAAGCTCGACACCGTGTCGGCTTGGCGACTACAGGTTCGGTGCAGGCATCACTGCACGGAAGAACGGTAGTCCACCCAGATCGGGCTCGACCACACGATTTGCCCGTCAGCCTGCACCATCCGCACGTGGTAATAGGCCGGAGCCGGCGGGGCGGAACTCTCGTCACGGAAAGAGACCGAGACATCAGTCGTGCCGGGCTGGGCGCTGTAGAGGACCTCGCCGCTTCGAATGATTTCCAGTGAGGAGACGGGGGCCGTACCGATGGCCTCGATGGCGAGTTCGGGCGCCCGGGCAGATCCCAACTCGCCCCCCATCTTCACCGGCGAGGGACGATCCGCCCTAGCCTCGAAGCGCAGGACGATGTTGTCGGTCGCGGCGTAACTTCGGCGCTGTTTGATCGCGTCCAGGATCGCTGTATTGGTGAGCCGGGGCGCCCAAACGCATGCGTACGACTGATGGGTCGACTCGTGGTCCGAGTTCGAGAGCAACCCGATCCTCCAGCCCTTCTTCCAAGCGCTCCAGACGAATCCCGCAGGTTGGTTCCCGCGGGGATTGCCGGGCGAGTTCGGCTCCTCGTAGGATCCCCGCAGCGCCTGGAAGACCTCCACGACAGGCTCGGCTCGCGGGTCGTTGTCCCTCCAGTCGGTGCCTCCTCCCCCGGCAGTCGTGTGGGCGAACGCGATGTCCCCGTGCCTCAGCAGCGAGGGGTACAGCCGTTCGGCCCAGCTCTCGTTACCGGTGAATTCCTCGTCGGAGATGGGGACCGGCTGCATTTCCCGCCGGGTCGAGATGATGTTGCGGTGGCCGCCGGGGAACGTGACCGTGCGTTCGTACCCGAAGAAGGTTGCGAAGCGCCCGGGCTGGTTGAACATCGTCGCGATCTGGCGCGTCCGCCACCACTGGTACTTGTAGTAGTGCAGGCGCTCCGCGCCGGAGTGATCCGTCACCGCCAGGAAGTCGAGCGCGCCGGCATCGAGCGCGTAGCGGTACTGCAACAGCACGTCGCCGTCCCTCTGGCTGTCTGCCGAGAGGTCGGAATGCCGGTGCAGGTCGCCACGGTACAGCCGCAAAGGCTCCTTGTCCGGCCAGCGCGCTAAGCGCACCCTGGCCAGGTCCGCCGCCTCGGTCGGGGCCGCATCCACGAACTGATCCTGATCCGGCTCCAACGGGCGAAGCCGCTCCTCGCTCGAGTACTCGGCGCCGAGCGTGTAGCGTGCGTAGCGGATCTGCGAGGTCCGGACGTGAGGGTCCTCGTAACTCCTGCCATCGGCAGGCCAGACGACATCGGCCGCACCATCGGTCCGAGCGAGGGCGATCTGTGCGTAGGCCCCGGCCACGCTGAGCGGCACGTCGCGGACCGGCTGCCAGTCGGTTCCGTCGAAGGCCGTGAGCTGGATTCGCGACATGCCTCGGATCGTGTCGTACCAAGGCTGCATGGTCCTTTCCTCCGCGCCGAGCTTCACTCGAAGCTCGTGCTCGGCGACAGGATGCCGCAGCATCATCCTCCGGAAGAAGACGTACGGAACGCCGCCGTCCCCAATGAACAGGCTCGGATACTCGTGCATCTCGGACATCCACGCCGGGACCGATGCCTTCAGCGAGGAAACAGGCTCGCTCCATTGCCCGTCGGCGTAACGCGCAAGGCGCACGTCGCTGCTCGAGCGGATCGGAGTACCGGGCCGGCCAAGCACGCCCCAGTCCTTGGCCCAGTTCGGGCCGGTCTCCGCCCAGGCCACCCAGACTCTGTTGCGGGCGTCAATCGCTATCGAGGGCTCGATCGCCCGCTTGGGGTCCGGTGGCAGCTCGAGAACCGGGTCCGCGCCGTCGTCACGAAGGCGGCGCACGTAGATCCCGTAGCTGCCGCGCTCGTAGCTGTCCCATGCGACCCAGACCGACCCGTCGGGTGCGGCAGCGATATCCGGAGCCCAGTCGTTGGCATCGGATTCGCTCACCCGAACGGGCTCGGACCAGTTCCCTCCCCCGTGGCGTGCTGCCATGATTTCGAGGCTCTCACCGCGGAACTCCTGCCAGCAGACCCACGGCGTGCCGTCGGCGGACGTCGTCGCCACGGGAAAGTACTGCCGCCGGCCGCCCGGCGACACGTAGACTTCGTCACCCCACGAATCGGCCTTCGGGTCGTATGCGCGGTCAACCAGCCGCCAGCGATCATCCTCGTACTCGCTCCAGATCACGTGGATCCGGCCGTCGGGGCCCGCGGCGATCGCCGTCCCGTAGTAGTCCCCCCACCGGGGCGTGACCCGGCGGGTCAGCCATTGGCCGTCCCTTTGCCAGGCCAGGTACAGGGTGTTGGCCTCGTTGTGAAAGGTGGTCCAGGCCACGAACAGGCCGTCTTGGGTCCTGACGGCGGCCGGAAAGTCGTGCTGGCTCGCCTCTCCCCTCGTCAGGGCGCGAACCGGTGGCGCAGCGACGGCAGCAACGTCGCCGCCGAGGAATTCCAGCCGGCCCTGCGCGTCGAGATCCGCAAGCCTGAACTCGAAGCTCCCTCGATTCGACTCGACGGAGAGCACGGCGGAAGGCGCTGCCTCGACACTCAGATAGACGCCATTGGGCAGGATCTCGATGCCTTGCGGCAACACGTCTCGCAGCGTGTACCCGGCGTCCGGCAGGCTGGCTTGGCGCGCCTCGAGGTCCCATCCGCTCGAGCCGACGATACGATCCGGGCGGTTGAAGTGCCAGCCCCATGCGGAATGGATCGTGCCGGGCGCGACGGATGCTGTCCCTGTCCAGCGGGCGGGCTCGGCCGCTCGCAGCCCGAACTCGAGCTTCACAACCCGCGTAGCGGCCGGGTGGTCGATGACAGTTCTGGGCGTCTCGATGCCGACGGCCGGCCAGGCTCCTGCCAAAACGCAGGTAGGCAGGACGAGCCAGGAGGCACTCTGGATTCGCATCGCTGGGAATCGTAGCAGCTTGCGCTCGCGCTGGTCGAGGTGGGCGCAGACGGGAACGACTCGGTGAAGATGGCCGCGGTCCGGCCGTGTCAACCGTCGCCGTCTCCGGGACAGCTACAGACCATGGACTGCCCGTGATAGACTCTCTGGCACCGGAGGATCCTATGAGAAGAATCGTAGTTCTACTGCTGGCGGGTGCGGTCGTCGGCCTCGCCGCCGACAAGAAGATCGTCATCCGCGCCCTGTCCCCGGGTTTCGCCTACGACGCCAGTGCCGTCGAGGCCTACGAGAGGGAAGCCGGTGAGAAAGCGGACATCGTGGTGGCTCGATCCATGGCGGAGTTCGAGGAGGCAGTGACCGATGCGGACGGCATCGTGGGAGGCATCAACAGGGAGCTCTTCGCGAAGGCCAAGAAGCTGAAGTGGGTCCAGGCGACCAGCGCCGGCGTCGAGGCGTACAGCTTCTGGCCGGAGTTCATGGCCAGCGACGTCCAGCTCACGAACTGCAAGGTGGTGCAGGGACCCACGATCGGCGACCACGCCTTCGCGCTGCTGCTCTCGCTCACGCGCGGCATGTACGAGTACATCCCGGGACGGCGTGAATGGCGTTCGAGGAGCAACGCGCCCAAGGGCATGACCGAGCTGCCCGGAATGACGGCCGTCATCGTGGGGATGGGCGGCATCGGGATGCAGATCGCGCAGCGGGCGCACGGATTCGGGATGAACGTCATCGGCGTCGACCCGAAGAACATCCCTGTCAACAACTACGCCCCGACGATCGTGCCGCCGGACCGGCTGGACGAGGTCCTGCCCAAGGGGGACGTGGTTTTCGTAGCCGCCCCGCTCACACCGCAGAGCGAGCGCATGATCGCTGCCAAGCAGTTCGAAGCAATGAAGCAGGGCGCCTATTTCATTGCCGTGTCCCGAGGGCGCCTGTACGACAAGGGTGCCTTGGTCAAGGCCATCGACAGCCAGAAGCTCGCCGGTGCCGGACTCGACGTGACCGACCCGGAACCGCTGCCTGCCGATGACCCGCTCTGGCAGTTCGACAATATCGTGATCACGCCTCACGTGGCGTCGCACGCCAAGGGCTCCGACGATCGTCGCCTGGAATTAATCGCCGGCAATGTCGGGCGCTTCGCCCGCGGTGAGCCGCTGACGCACCTAGTCGACAAGTCGGTCGGCTACTGACCCGAGGGGAACGCCGCGGGCGCGACGGGCTCAGGGAGTCCCGGAAGACTCCACGATGCTCAGCGCCCGCCGGATCTCTTCGTCTTCCGGTTCCAGCTCGAGCGCTCTGGAGAGTTGCTCGGCAGCATTGGCGTAGTCTCCGGAATGGCCGTAGACCAGGCCGAAGTTCTTGTGAATCTGTCCCCTTGCGGGACAGGAACCGCAGGCTTCGAGGGCCTGGCGGAAGAGATCGAACGCCCGGTCCCAGCGCTTCTTGTCAGCCTCCGCGAGAGCGAAATTCCATAGCGTGCCGGCCCGGTCGGTGTCCTGCGCTTCGGCCTTGAGCTTGGCGAACCGCTCCAAGTACGCGCGAGACCTGCCTGGATCGACATGCTGCAATGCCTGCGCCAGGTTGTAGGTCGCATCCTGGTGGCGTGGGTCGAGCGAGAGCGTCTTCTCCCAATGGGGAATGGCATCCCGCGGCACGCCCGCCTGGGCAACCGCCATCCCCAATTCGTAGTGAACGATCGGGTCGCCCGGTTCCAGCGCCGCGGCCCGGCGGAGTAGCTCCACTGCCCGGCCGTCGTTCCGCGAGGCGCGTTCGATCGAGCCCAGCAGCCGCAGCGAAGGCGCGTGGCTGCGGTTGAGCTTGATCGCCGTTTCCAGGGCTCGGCGAGCGTCCGGCGTCCGGCCGAGGTCATTCAGGGCGCGACCCCGGTTGTAGTGGGCACGGGATGAGTCCGGATCGATCTCCACAGCCCGGTCGAAATGCGCCAAGGCCTCCTCCCGTCGTCCTGCCTCCGCCAGAGCGATGCCCAGATTCAGCCTCGCATCGACCGAGGCAGGCTGGTCGCGCACGATCGTCTCGAAGTGCGGAACCGCCTCGAGGGGGCGGTCCAGGCGGGTCAGCACCATCGCCAGCCCCTGTCTGGCGGCAGGATGGTCGGGAGCGAGCCGGACTGCCTCGGAGATGCTCTCCAGGGCCTCCTCGAACTGCTCCCGCTCCGCCATCTTGAGGCCGAGGTTCAGGTGCGCTTCCGCGTAGTCCGGCCGGAGTTCGGTCGCCTTGCGGAACATCGCCTCCGCGAGATCGCCCCGGCCCAGCGCCTCGTAGGCGACTCCGAGGTTTGCGTGGGCCTCGGCATTCCGAGGGTCCTGGCGGATGACCTGCTGGTAGAGCTGCTTCGCCTGCTCCGGATTCCCCCCGCCCATGCTCTGCTCCGCCTGTCGCATCAGGACGGACACACGGGAGTCCCTTTGGGTTCGCCGTCTGATTTCCTGGAAGGCCGCGAGTTCGGCATTGGCCGCTTCGGATTCCCCAATCGCCAGCAGGAGCTTCGCGAGGCGGTACCGGATGTCCGGATTCTCGGGCTGGAGGCTCGCGGCCTTGCGCAGGTAGGCGGTCGCCTCGGCGGCACCTCCCAGCTGTTCCAGGACGACGCCAAGGTTGAAGAGCGCATCCACATGGCCCGGGTTGATTCCCACGGCGCGCCGCAGTTCCGCCTCCGCCTCGGCCGGACGGTCGAGCCGGCGCAAGGCAAGGCCCCGGACGTAATGCCCGTCGAATCCCTGGAGCAATGGTCCCGACAGCGTGGCGTAGCGATCAACCTCAGCGAGGGCATCCGCATACTGGTGGTCCTGCAGGAGAGCCTTGGCAAGGGTGAGCCGTGCCTGAGCGTGGCTGGGTTCCAGATCGAGGCCGGCGCGCAAGGCGTCCACCGCCTCGTGGTGGCGCCCCTGCTCGGCAAGTACGGCGCCCAGATTGAACAGGATGAGTGGACTGGCCGGGAAGTCCGCAGCCGCCCTTTCGAGAGTTTCCAGAGCCGCTGGCGCATCGCCGCTCCGGCGAAGCCGCTGCGCTTCCGCCAGCGCGGCCTCGGGCGACTGCGCCGCTAGTCCTGTAAGGATCAGTGCAACGAGCGCCGGCAGCAGGAACTGCGAGAGCCTGCGCGAGCTCAGACGAACGGTCCGGCTTCTGTCCTTGATTCGAGTCGACCGACCCATCGCCTCGAATGACGCGACCGCCCCACTCTGCAGCTTACGAATATCCGGGATGCTCCGCCATCGCCCCGTCCTTGCGGGGGCGATGGCGGTCATATCCGCAGCCGCGCGAAACGCCTGGGCAGGGGCTCCCGGCGACTAGAAGTAGACCTTCAGCCCCATCTGGATCTGGCGTGCACGGTTCGCGGTTCCTAGCACCCGACCGAAGTTACCCCGACTGGCGTTCGCAGACGGTGCAGCATACTGCGGGGTATTGAAGCCGTTGAAGAACTCCACGCGGTACTCGACGCGTATCGACTCAGTCGCGTCAACGACCTTGAAGAACGAGAAGTCAATGTTGTTGATCCCGTCGGCACGCAGGGTGTTCCGACCCGCATTGCCGAACGTTCCGGTCTGGGGCACGGCGAACGCGGACGTGTTGATCCAAGCTGCAGGCGTCGGATTCGAAAGGACAGGGTTCCCAACGTAGTCCGGCCTGTACCTGCCGTTGGGCAGACCCGTCCCGGCGATGTCTCCGTTGACGGTGGGAGTGTACGGCTGCCCGGACGTGAACAGGGCGAGCCCGTTGAGCCTCCAGCCGCCAAGGATCGCTTGCGCGATGGGATTATCGAACTTGAGCGGGATGTCATAGACCCAGTTGAAGTTCAGGTTATGGGTCAGGTCGATTCCCGACACGCTGCGATCCATGTTGAAGTTGTAGGGGTTCTGCTGCGAGCAGCTCTCGACGAACCAACCGGTGCATCCGATGTCGATCGCCTTTGCCCAGGTGTAGTTGACCATGAACGAAAGACCCTTGGAGAATCGCCGGTTGTACTGCGTCTGCAGCGAGTGGTAGCTGCTACGCCCCCAAGAGGTGAGGTAATTGTTGGCCCGGAACAAGGGGAACGGTGCACGCTGCCGGGCCTCTGACCTCTTGCCCGGAGTGAGCGCCACGTTGTAGTACGTGCCCAAGGGGAGACGGCGGTTTCCCGATCCGACGTAGTTGACCTGTAGGACTGTCGCCTCGTCAAGCTGGCGCTGAATGCCGAAGTTCCACTGCATCGAGTACGAGTTGTCCATGCGCGGGTCGGAGTACCACGCGCCTTGGTTGTATGGAGTTGCCGTCGGGAGGATCCCGGTTGGGGCCGGATTCTTGGCGGAGACGCTCGGCATGGAATCGGCCGGGTTGGTGCCGTTCTGCAGCTTGCGGCCGACATCGGGCCATGTGTGGCCTAGGTTCTGCGTGTTCTGGGTGACCCCGGCAAAGTTGTCGAAGAACACGCCGGAAGACAGGCGGATGGCCGTGCGTTCGTTCAGCCGGTAAGCTAGGCCGAAGCGCGGCTGCCAGCTTAGCGGCCAGGGATCCTGAACATAGCCGTTCGACGCAATCTGCACCCGATCCGGGAGGGCTCCGCTGGGATCCGGCAGGCACGGCGCAACCCGCTTGACTTCGCAAGTGGGAGGTGCAGCGGTGATCCAGAAGATTCCCTCGTTGTAGTCGATGTTGCCGAACTCGACTGTGTTCTCCTCTACGTTTCCGAACTGCGGAAGGAGGGTGTGATCCAGGCGCAGGCCGAAATTGATCGTCAGCTTCGGCGTGACCTTCCACTGGTCCTGGACGAAGAACGAATACAGCGCCCCGCCCCGCGCACGCTTGTGGAAGTCGCGTCGCGACCAAGCGTTGGGGACGTTGAGGAGGAACGATGCCAGCGGGTGCCCGGTGCTTCCGGGACTGGCCGGGCTTGCGGTGCCGACCGTGCTGAAGTTGTTGCTGTGATCGTTGGTCGTCCCGAAGTGGCCGATGATGTTGTACTCGCCCCCGAACTTGAGCGTGTGGGTGCCTAGGATCTTGGTGTAAGTCCCCTTGTACTGCCACGTGTCGCTCGTGCGGGTGAAGCCTGTCCGCTCGCCGCCCCCGAAATACTGCGCGACACCGACATTCGGGACGAATGTCTTACCGCTGCGAAAGCCACCAGCGTAGTCCGGGTTCCAGCCCACAGTGGAGATGAACCCGTCGGGCAGGCTAGCGAACGAGTTTCCGGTGTCACGCTTGACATCCGTCCGGGCGAAGGACAGCTGGAGAATGCTGGACGGATCGAACGTGTGGACCCAGTTCGCAGCGACATTGAGATTCTCGATGTCGACGAAGCTTCCGAAGTTCTGGCGCCCCGCCGAGCCGAGCCGCTCGTTAGTTTGCGCGCTCCAGCGCACGTACGCGATATCGGCGTCGCTGAACCGATGGTCGACACGGGCGGAATACTCGTACTGGTCGAGCTTCGTGCCGGTCGTGTCCCGCTGGTTCAGGTTGCCCAGGTCCGTGCCTAGGTCAACCGGCAGCGGGACAGTCTGTTCGAGGTAGTAGACGAATCCAGGGTCGAGCCGGCTCTGGGGAATGACATTGCCCGGGAACGGATCGCGGACGGCGTTGCCGTCGGGCCCGATGCGAGTGGAGTACGGATCGAAGATCTGGCGGTTCGAGTCGCTAATGTCGCCCGCCCGATTCGCCGCGGTCGGCGCTCGGTAGTTGCGATTTGCTGGCGCACGGTTGGTGAATCCTTGGAAGGCGCCGTAGTAGAAGGTCTTGTTCTTGACAATCGGACCGCCGATAGTCGCTCCGAACATGTTCTGGGCCAGTGCCGCCTTGTCCTTCAGAAAGGTGTTGCGGGCATCGAGATTGTCGTTGCGGTGGAACGCCCATAGGCTTCCGTGCGTGGAGTTGGTGCCCGCCTTCGTCACCACGTTAACCACACCGCCCGTGACGCCGCCGAACTCGGCCAGGTCGTTGTGCGACTGGACCTTGAATTCCTGGATCGCATCGATGATCGGCGGCACGGCGTAGGTGCTCGTCATGGTGCCCTGGTTGTTCACGCCGTCGGTGAGGAACAGGTTGCTGCGGTTGTTCTGGCCATTGATCGACGGGAAGCTGAAGGTGCCAACTGACGTGCTGCCGAAGCCTCCCCTGCTCTGCGCGACGTTCACCGGGGACGCACCCGGAGTGAGCATCAGCAGCTGGGTGAAGTTGCGACCATTCAGCGGGAGGTCGACAACCTGCTGCTCGGTCATGGCAGTGCCCAGCTCGGACGAGGATGACTGGACCTGGGCGCCCACCGCCTCGACCGTGACGGACTCGGTGACTGCGCCAACTTCCAGCACGATGTCGAATGTCGCGGTCTGGTTCACCACGAGCGCGAACGGCTCGATCGCCGAGGTGCGGAAACCCTCCGCGGATGCCTCGATCGTGTAGTAGCCCGGTGGAATGTTCACGAACCCGTAGAGCCCGACCGCGTTGGACTCGGCTCGACGCTCGATGCCGGTCTCGACACTGGTGAGGACAACGTCGGTCCCCGGCACAACTGCCCCCTGCTGGTCGGTCACGGTCCCGTTCACCGCAGAACTCGAGGCCTGGCCGAACGCCGGTCCAGCAAAGACGGCGAGCATGCAGCACAGGGCGACGGCTGTCAAGAAGACACGCGAAACTAGCGCATTGTTGCGGGGAAAATGAGTGGACATGTTGGCTCCCATGGGTCACTGGCATCATGGAAGCGCCGCACGTATGCACGGCAGCCCTGACCCCAGCAACCCCGCATGGAGTGTAGTACGAGACACTGCGACCCGTCAATGCGGGCCCTTCGCGAAGCAATGGCCTGGACTCGGGATCCAGTGGCCGACCGTTCGCCGGGCGCACGGTTTCGCGCCGTAGCGGTGATTCTCTCGCTGGCCCTCGGGGCGATGCCGGCGATGCCTGGCGGATCGCTGCAAGCGCAGGGGATGGCAGCCGGCAGGGAGCGCGCACTCGCTCCCATTCCCCTGCCGGACAACGTCCAACCACCCCGGGTTTCCTACAGGGACGTGGCTGCCGAAGCGGGGCTGGGAGATTCGGCCGAGACCACTCCGCCGCGCGCAATGACCTACCTGCCGGAGACCACGGGTACGGGCATCGCGCTGATCGACTACGACAACGACGGGCTTCTGGACGTGTTCCTGGTGGGATCGGGCAGCTTCGAGGGCGAGCCGGGCGGCCGGCCTCACACCCTCTACCGCAATCTAGGGAACCTGAGGTTCCAGTCCGTGAGCCTCGGGCCTGGAATCGGAGAGGAGAATGGATGGGGCCAGGGCGCCTGCGCCGGCGACTTCGACGGCGACGGGTACACGGACCTGTTCGTCACCCATTGGGGCCGGGACGCCTTGCTCCGGAACGTGGACGGCTCGCACTTCAGGGACGAGACAGTGCAGCGGCGTCTCGCACCGGACGAGACGCGCTGGAGCACGGGCTGCAGCTTCCTCGATTACGACCGGGACGGCGACCTGGACCTGTTCGTCGCTCACTACGTCGACTTCGACCCGGACACGACCCCGCTCCCGGGCGAGGCTCCGCAGTGCGAGTGGAAGGGAATACCCATACCGTGCGGCCCGCGCGGTCTGGCTGCGGAGTCGATGTCCCTGTTCGCGAACAACGGCGCGGGGGTGTTCCGGGATGTATCTGCGGAGTCCGGGATCGAAACGGCGAGGCGGTTCTACGGCTTGGGCGTGGTGGCAGCCGATCTTGACGGGGATGGATGGACGGACATCTTCGTCGCTTGCGACTCCACCGCCAACCTTCTGTTCCGCAACTCCGGGGACGGTACGTTTCAGGAAGCCGGCCTGATCGCGGGAGCTGCCTACAACGAGGACGGCCGGGAGCAGGCCGGCATGGGCGTCGGGATCGCCGACTTCGACGGGGACGGACTCCAGGATCTGTTCCTGACGAATTTCGCAGCGGACACCAACACGCTATACCGCAACGAGGGAGGCGGTCAGTTCAGGGACCGGACAGTCGCATCGGGACTGGCGACCGTCACGCGATTTGTCGGCTGGGGCGCGGATTTCCTGGACTTCGACCGTGACGGCTGGCCGGACCTGTTCGCAGTCAACGGTCACGTCGCTCCCAGCGTTGACGGGGGCGGAAGCGGCGAGACATTCGCGCAGCCCAGGCTACTGTTCTGGAACCGCGGCGACGGGATATTCCACCCACTGTCGGAAGAAGCGGGACCGGGAATCACGGACACCCGCCCGTCTCGCGGCTCGGCCGTCGGCGACCTCGACAACGACGGCGACCTCGAAATCGTAGTGGCCAACATGGGCCAGCCCGCTTCCCTGCTCCAGAACCAACTGACACCGACCGGCAATTGGCTCACAGTCCGTGCGGTGTCACTGGCAGGCAGCGATCGCATCGGGGCTCGGGTGAGAGTCACGACCGGCGGTCGGTCCCAAGTTGGCGAAGTGCGCAGCGGCGGAAGTTACCTCTCACAAGGGGACTTCCGCCTGCACTTCGGGCTCGGCGAGGAGGAGTCGGCAACGGTGAGGGTCACCTGGCGGTCCGGGACCCCTGCAGCTGAAATGGAGGTCCCGGCCAATCGGACTGTCACAATCGTCGAGGCTGGCAAGGACCCGCCCTGAGCGCCTTCGGCGCCAGCCTTATCGGATAGCATGGGGCCATGGCGGACGTGACTAGACGGGGATTCCTGGCTGCGGTCGGTGGAGCGCTCGGATCGGCTCGCTGCGCTTCGGCGCAGCCGCGGAAACCGAACGTGGTCATCATCTACACGGATGACCAAGGCACCCTCGATGCCGGGTGCTACGGGTCGGACGACATCCACACGCCCAACATCGACGCCCTCGCCAGGCGGGGCATCCGCTTCACGCAGGCCTATGCCCATACCGTGTGCTGCCCGTCGAGATCGCAGCTCCTCACCGGACGGGTCCCGCAGCGATCTGGTGTGGTCAACTGGCTCTCGAACAACCCGCTGGACGAGAACCAGCGCAACATGGCTGCCAGCGAGGTCACGCTGGCGGAGGTTCTCCGCGACTACGGATACCGCACGGGCCTCAGCGGGAAGTGGCACCTTGGCGCGAAGCCCGGCCACCAGCCCCTCGACCAGGGGTTCGACGAGGCCTACGGGCACCTCGGCGGCTTCATCGACAACTACGAGCACAAGTTCCTGCACTCGAACCCGGGGCGTCCGCCGTTCCACGACCTGTACCGGAATGGCGAGGAGGTGTTCGAGACTGGCCGTTACTTCCCGGACCTAGTGGTCCGCGAGGCGACTCGGTTCATCGTCGAGAACAAGGACCGCCCGTTCTTTCTCTACTGCGCATTCAACGTCCCGCACTACCCGGAGCAGTCGGATCCGAAGTTCCACAAGATGTACGACAGCATGCCGATGCCGCGACGATCCTACGCCTCGATGATCACAACGACCGACGACCGGATCGGGCAGGTGCTGAGGACGCTGGATCTGTGGGGCCTGACTGATGACACGATCGTTCTGTTCATGAGCGACAACGGCCATTCGACCGAGGAGTTCGCCAACTGGGACGAGAACTACGGCGCGAACGGAGGCGGGGGGAACACGGGCGAGTGGCGCGGTGCCAAGGCAAGCATGTTCGAGGGCGGGATCCGAGTCCCCTCGATCATCAGCTACCCGGGCCGGATCCCTGAAGGCGAGACGCGGGGCCAGGCGATTTCGAACATGGACTTCTTTCCGACGATCCTCGAAATGTGCGGCATCGACCCGCCAGGCTACGAGATCGACGGCAGGAGTCTCGCTCCGGTCCTCGACTCCGGCGACGCTCCTTCGCCGCACGCGGAATTTCACTGGATGTGGCAGGAGCAGTGGGCGGTCCGTGAGGGAGACTGGAAGCTGATCGGAAACGGGCGTGACACGACAGGCCTCGGTTCGCGGCACGCTCCGCGGAAGACCATGGGCGAGCTGTACCTGGCCAATCTTGCGGAAGAGGCTCCCGAGTCCGTCAACCACGCAGCGGACCGACCGGAATTGGTCGCCCGGCTGAAGGAGATCCACGAGGAGTGGCTCAGCCGAGTTACGCCTTAACGGCCAAGGCAGGCATGCCAACGTTCCATGCGGGGTCAACGCAAACGCGCTCTCAGTCAGGCAAGCTCCGTCTCGAGCCGCGCGACATTCCTGGTCTCGGCGCTGAACTCCACACCGACGAGATGGATCGGCAATTCCAAGTGGCGGTACTTGGTCGCGTAGCCACGCTCCTTCAATTGCTTAAGCGCTGTGCCGGGCCCGGCCTGCTCTTGGACCTTGAATTCAAACAGGTAGACCCTTGCTCCAGTGCGCGCGACCATGTCCAGTCTGCCATCGCTGCTGCTGTCTTCGACTGTCACGTCCAAGCCAGCACCAGCGAAGAACGAGTAGAAGACGCTCGCGTAGTATCCCTCGAAGCGTGCGATCTCGTTGCGCCGGTGCCAGTCATGGGGTATGCCTGCGAAGAGCGACCTCAAGAGTCGATCGAGGCCTTCCAGGTCACCGGCCCGCAATAGCTGAGCCAGCAGGACGCTGTTCGCTGCCTGCGTGGATCTGTCAGGGACGAGCTGTTGAAGCAGGCTGGCATTCAGTCCCTGGCGGACTTCCCGGTTCGGAAATCCCAGCGTGTAGAAGGTGCCCTCGTCATGAGTCTCCTTTCGGAGCACGGTCAGGTACCCGGTCTGAAACAGCAAGGCCTCGGTTGCAATGTAGTCGACGTCAAACGACGACAAGAGCTTGCTGCTGGCGACCAAGCCGTTCAGCGCGGGAGTCGGCATAGCCCGGTCCACTAGAGTCTCGACAAGGAACCGGGGTGTTCCGGTCTCGAACCACCATGCGTTGAATTCTCTGTCCGCAAGCAGCAGCAGGACATCGAACGGGTTATAGACCCGCTCTGCCCCTCCCCAGCTGTAGCCGTTGTACCAGTCGCGGACCCTCTCACGGTCAAGGCCCTCAAGTTCCGGGGCAAACACGGTGTCCAGGTCGGATTCCCGGTAGCCGCAGATCGTCGAATAGCTGGGATTCAGCGTGATGTCGCGCAGGTTGTTCAGGCCGGAGAACAGGCTTACCTTGGAGAACTTGCTCACGCCTGTGAGGAACGAGAACCGGATGTGGGCGTCGCATTCCTTGATGGTCGCGTAGAGACCGCGCAAGTAGTCGCGGTTGGCGCGCGCTTGAGCGGGCTCCTCTAGCGCGTCCACGATCGGTTTGTCGTACTCGTCAACCAGCACCGCGACGCGCGCATCTGCCTGCTGATGCAAGCACCGAACCAAGTGGGAGAGACGCTCCGGCCCCGTGTCGAAGCAGGGCTCGACCCCAGCCTCGGCCTCCAGGACACTGAGCTGGGCCGACAGGTTCTTGTGCAGGTATCCGGCTTCCTTGAAGTCTCCGCTCCCGAAGCTGAGGCGGATCACCGGATGCCACTCGGACCAGTCCCAGCGATCGCAGGCTTCAAGACCCTCGAACAGTTCCCTGCTGCCCTCGAAGAGGTCCTTCAGCGTGTCCAGGAAGAGACTCTTGCCGAAGCGCCTGGGACGGGACAGGAAATAGTGCTTGCCCTGTTCGACAAGTTGGCAGGCGTACCCGGTCTTGTCGACGTAGTAGCAGTCGCGCTCGCGGATTTCCCGGAACGTCTGGATCCCGATTGGCAGAAGGCGGGAAGCCACAGCACAGCCTCCCTATACCGTACTCCCCCGCAGTGCGGTGCCGTTCCCGGAAGCATCCCAATCCGGACCGGTATCGACTTCCGTGCGGTCAAGGCGTTCATCAGTCCGACCGCCGCGATCGAGCTGAAGGCCGGCGAGTCCTGGAGGCGGCGATGGCTCGTTCGCGGAACCAGAGCGCGGATGCTGGCGAGACCTCCGGCAAAGCTCCGCTGGACCGGCTAATGGGAGAAGCGTTCTCGACCGGCGAGCAGCGGGTGGTGAGGGCAGGGGTGATTGGCACCCCTCCCCTCTCCCGGATCGTGCTCGTAGAGAACGATCAGATCGTGTACAAGGTTGGATACGGCACCAAGGAGATCGAATTCGAATACCGCGACGACGGAGCATCGGTCGGAGCGAACTACCACTACACGCGGGCCGAGCAGTCAGACGGGTCCCTGCCGTGGAGTAGCCCGATCTGGATGAAGCACCGCTAGCTCGTTCGTCCACTGCTTGCGATTGTTGGCCCTCCCGAGGAGTCGTAGCAGCGAGAGCCGACGGCGACGGATAGCAGGAAGCAAGGGGGCAGGTCATGACCCGCCGATCTATTCCTGAACGCCCCGCCACGGTCACCTGCCGAGTCCGTGGTACGATGTTGCCTCCCGAGCCAACAGACAACCTGTGCTGCTTGGTTGGAACCTGTGCCACTTCACAACGTTGGAGGGCCAAGAAATAGACGATGGCGGGGCTCGGAATCCATCAGTTGGGCAGAATCCTGAGGCGCCCGCGCCTTGCTGGGGGCAAGGCGGGAGGTAGACGATCGCTGCGCATCAGCACATGCGCAGTCCTTTGGCTGGCCGCATTCGGCGCTACTACCGCTCACGCCCAGACAGTTCATGAGTGCGGTGTGATCGGCGGAGTCGTGGTTGATGGAACCTTCCGATTGGATGGCGACCGATTTCCCACCCTGACGTTCTTTGGCGTCGGTGACAGTCTCACTCGCGACGCGCGGATCGCGGAATTGGTGCGAGAGGCCGATGCGACGTGGCCCGGGGGGTGGATCCTGAGAACAGCTTACGACTCCGCGGGGGGTGCTATCGAGGGATTGGTCACGGGCGAGGGCTGGACACTGGCTTGCATCAATCCACCATTGGCAGCGGTGACGCCCCCTGCTCCGCCACCCGCCCCACCATCGTTCCAACCGCAGCCGGTCCACGTTGCGTTGGGTAACTACGGAGGCACCCTTACATTGATGACGACTGAGGCCGGCGGCTTCACCCTCGACGGCAGGCGGTTCACAGGCGGCGCTGTAGAAGCCGAGAACGGGAATCGGTACGTGCTGACCCTGGCCGACGGCCAGTGGACCGCCACGTTTCAGTCACCCACTTTCCTAGTCACTCTCGGGGATAGTGGCGAGGAAGTGACCATTTCCCAAGCGGAGGACGGCGCTTACTGGCTTGATGGTAGTGCCGTAGCTTCCGGGAAAACGATCAAGGCCGCTGACGGGAGCGAATTCCGGCTCATTCTCAGTGATGGCAAGTGGCATGCTGACCTGGTCAATCCTTCGACCAGCCAGCTACCAGCCAACGGTGACCCGTCGGAGGCTAGAATCACGATCACCAACTTGACGCCCGGCCAGATCATGGCTCCACCGATCGTCATCATCCACAGCAAGGACGCTCGGCCTGTCTTCAGCCCAGGTGAACCGGCGAGCGCGGCACTCGCGATGCTTGCAGAGGACAACCAATCCAATCTGGTCCTAAACGCTGCCACTTCAGATCCCGACGTCTCGTCCGCTCAAGTGCTGCTAGGCGCGGGCCCGGACGGCACTATCCGGCCGGGAGAATCAGCTTCGCTCAGCGCCACAGTCCGCGCAGGCGCAGACCGGGTCACAGTTGTTGCCAGCCTGACGGTCACGAATGATGGCTTCGTAGGTGTGGTTGGGGTCCCAGTTCCGATTTCCGACGCGCTAAGTCAGTTCATCGGGGCCTGGGACGCGGGGACGGAATCGAACACGGAAGACTGCGACCATGTCCTTGGTGGTCCTTGCAGCAGTTTCGGACAGGGCACTCCAGAGAACGGAGTGATCGTGGCTCACAGCGGGATTCACGGTCACGGCGATCTAGCCGCGAGGAGGTACGACTGGAACTATCCGGCAGCCTCCATCAAGGTTGAGCTGGTCGGCAATCGGTGAGTGCGGTAGCGCCGGCGTTCCGAACTTGATGGCCGGCAAGCCCTGCTTGCGGACCGGATTGCTGCCCGGCTCGAAGACCTGGGTACGGACTGGCTGTCGGCTCGCCTGCCAGCAAGGGCACACTGGCGCAGCGTCGGCAGAGAGGGCTTGGAGCGCCTTCCAGATGGAGATGCTCTCGGCAGCCAGTGTCGGAACCGAGGCCGTGGCGGCATGCTTGCGAAGGACACGCGCTGTGCCGGACCGAGTCACGGGATGACCGCAGCGATCGCTGAACCACGGCTGGCCCTCGGCCAGGCCCAAATCCTGTTCGCGCCATCGCCGCGCAGGCATCGGCCACCGGCGCAACTCCTTCGGGCACCCAGGTTTGCTCGCGGAGTGGTTTTGCTACTGCAGTTGGACCGCCCCTTTTCACGATTGTGTCGAGGCAGCGCTCGCCACGACCCGCTTCCTGAGCAGGCGCCGGTGTCCCTTTTGGCACAACTGGCCCGTCACCGGCCCCTCCCCCAGGAACCCTAGGCAGGGGTTCGCTCCGGCCAGTCCCCAGCCGGGGCATTAGCGCTGCCAAGAGGATCGCCCCAGCGGCCCCGCGTCAACACCCGTCGCGATCACCCCGCTACGCTTGCCAACGCCGCGCACGACCGCTCTCGGATCCCTCCCCATACGAGCCAGGAACGCCGCCCTAGGAAACCCTGTGCGAGACAGGCCTAGCTGGCGCTTGTGCTTGATACGTCGCAGCGAGTTTCTGGAGCCCCCAAGATGCGCAGTCCGATCAGCAGATTCAATGCACCGGCTCGAGCACGTGAATGCGCCGGTTCGAACTGTCGGCGACCCATATCTTCCCGAGGCTGTCCGGTGCAATCCGCGTGAATCTTCCGATCGCGACTCCAGCGGCCGGCTCTCCGTCCCCGCTGAGACGGGTGTCTCCCCCACCGGCGATCAGCGAGACAGAGCCGCCGGCCCCGTACTTGAGGATTGCCCCTCGGTACGAGAAATACACGTTGCCGACTGCATCCACCGCGAAGCCAGTCGAGAACCGGGGCGCTCCCTGGACGCTCAGCGGCGAGATCACCCGGCCGGAATCGGTTGCGAGAACCCTGCCGACCCTCGCCTCGGAAATCGCGCGGTTCCCCCGATCAGCGATGTAGACGTTGTTGTCAGCGTCGACTGCCACGCCGAACGGATTCGAGAGCCGAGTCTCGGCGGCTGGGGCGGCTCCGTCGGGCTGAGGCGCGAAGTCTTCGTCCGAGTCCCCCAACGACACCACATACCCGAATTCGGAACTGCGGTCCGGCACGCCGGTCCCGGCAAACGTCGTGATGGTGCCGAGCGCGTCGATGCGACGCACTCGGTGGTTGGAAAAATCCGCGATGTAGACGTTACCCAGGGAATCGACGGCCACTGACCGGGGATCGTCGAGCTCTGCTTCGGTTGCCGCCCCGCCGTCCCCGCTGAAGCCGGCCCGGCCGGTTCCCGCAATCGTTGCAATGATCCCGGCTCTGTCTATTCGCCGGACTCGATCATCCGACCCTGCGACATAGACATTGCCTTCGAAATCAACCGCAACCACCCTGGGCAATAGGAGTTGCGCCGCAATCGCTGGACCTCCGTCTCCTGCGAAACCGGACTCTCCCGTGCCCGCGATCGTGGCGATGGTTCCGTCGGGACTAATCTTGCGGACCTGGCCTGTGTCAACGAAGTACACGTTTCCGGTCGCATCCGCCGCAACTCCATAGGGATACCCGAGCTGCGCCGACGTGGCCAACCCACCATCCCCCTTGAGAAACGGCATTCCATTCCCGGCGAAGGTCGTGATGATCCCCGCAGCATCGATCTTGCGGATGCGGTCGTTTCCGCTCTCAGCAACGAAGATCTGCCCATCGGCCGTCACCTTGAGGCCTCGGGGATAGGCCAGCCATGCGGACGTCGCCGGACCGCCGTCCCCCGAGTAGCCCCTCTCGCCGGTTCCCGCGATCGTCGCGATGTTCCCCTCCAAGTCGATCCTGCGTACCTTGTGGTTGAAGGTGTCCGAGACGTAAACGACGCCATCCGAGTCGACATCAACGTAGCTTGGGGCTGCTAGGTTCGCTTCTACGGCAGGACCTCCGTCACCCTCGGCGCCTCGCTCACCCGTTCCCGCGATTGTCGTCACCGCGCCGGAGACATCAATCCTGCGCACGCGGTGGTTCGATTGATCAGCGACATACAGGTTGCCTGCAGCATCTACAGCGACGCCTCGCGGATAGCTGAGCCGCGCCTCCTCCGCGGAAGCGCCGTCCGAAAAAGCGCCACTCTCCCCCGGCACTCCCGCAATGATCGTGGCGGCTAGCGAAGGCTCGACTCGCCACACCAAGTGGTTTCGGACGTGTGCGTCGGTTACGAAGAGGTTTCCTGTCGGGCCGATGGCGATGCCGTGGGGTGCGTAGAGGCGGGCTTCGATCAAGAGCGTCCTGACTTGCTGCGCGCTATCGACCCAGCGGACGCGCTCGTTCCCGGAATCGACGAAGAATATCTCGCCCACGGAATTGACCGCGATCCCCCTGGGAAGTTCCATCTCCGCAAGGTCCGCGGGTGCGTCCTCCCCTGCCAAACCGCGCTCACCAGTCCCGACGACAGTCGAGATGATGCCCGCGGCGTCGATCTTGCGGATTCGGTGATTGGAGGAATCAGCCACGTACACGCTTCCGGACGAGTCAACGGCTAGGCCGTCAGGATTGAACAGCGTGGAGGCCGTTGCCGCAACGCCGTCGGCGACTGCAACACCGCCGGCCACCGTGCGAATGGTGTATTCGGCCAGCCTCCACTGCGAGCCGGCCCGCTCCAGAAGGTACTCCTCGCCGCTCTCGACGTGCCTGTGTCCGTTCCGCACGACATCCGAGCCGATTCTCCATTGGTCGTCCTCGCCAAGCCACAGAGAGACTGCCTTCCCGTCGGACAATGCGACGGTCTGCTGCTCCGGGAGATAGATCGCCAGGACCGTGCCGTCCTCCGCCTGGGTGATCGAGTACTTCTTGCCATTCAGGGCCCAGACCTCGTCGGGATTGAACAGAGGCTCGCCATCCAAGCTCAACACCCCGTTCTCGCTGACCGCGAGCACGACTCGGTCGCCGCTCGTTCCCAACCAGAGGCGAATCTGCGCCTGCTGGCCAGAGGGTCTCAAGACCCGGATCCGGTGACCATAACTCTCGGCCACATACACCCTGCCGGCAGGGTCGACGGCGAGCCCGGCCGGCCGATCCAGGGCCGCATCGACCGCGGGACCGCCGTCACCGGCAGAGTATTGCTCGCCCGTGCCCGCGATCGTGGAGATAAATCCCTGGGCGTCTACCTTCCGGATCCACCCGTCCCAGAATTCTGTCACGAAGAGATTTCCATCGGCATCCAGCGCCAAGCCCGACGGAGTGCCGATCCGGGCCGCGGTGGCGGGACCCCCGTCACCCTTTGATTGCTGGATTCCCCCGCCTGCGACTGTCGTGATCGTCCCAGAAGGATCCACCTTGCGTACGCGAGCGGTGTTCAAGTCGGTGAAATACACGTTGCCGGTAGCGTCCACCGCGATTGCGCCCACAAAGTCGAGCTGAGCTTCCGAAGCGGGGCCTCCGTCTCCGCCAAAGCCCTCCACGCCATTCCCTGCCAGTGTGGAAATCGTGCCTGCCGAGTCAATCTTCCGGATACGCTTACCGCCATATTCTGCGACGTAGACATTGCCGTCGGCGTCAACCGCGATGGCGTTCGGTTGATCGAGTAGCGCTTCAACGGCGGGACCTCCATCACCTCCGGACCCTTGGACGCCAGTTCCCGCGATCGTAGAGATGATTCCCGACGTGTCGATCTTGCGAACTCGGTCTGCGGCGGACTCAGCCACAAAGAGGTTGCCGTCCCGATCCACGGCAATCGAAGCCGGACTGGCGAGCCTCGCTTCGACGGCCGGCCCTCCGTCGCCCGAGGGTGCTGTCGGCCGACTCGTTCCGTTTCCCGCGACCGTGGAGATGTTGCCGTGGGCGTCGATCCTCCGGACGCGGCCATTATTCCTGTCGGCCACGAAAAGGTTTCCGGCCGAATCGATTGCTAACGATCGCGGGGTGTGGAATTTCGCCCGGAGGGCCGGTCCGCCGTCGCCTGCGAAGCCCTCCTCTCCGGTACCGGCGATCGTGTCGATGACGTAGATCTGCTCGAGCACCGCTCCCGCAGGCAGGATGGGCTCTCCGTCTGCGTCGAGGGGAAGCGATATGAAGTCTTGAGGCATTGCGAGCGCAACGAACTGCAGGGCAAGTCCGGCAATTCGAGCGCAGCGGCCCGAGACGGCGGGTCGGGCATCAGGATCTTGGTGTGGGCCGGTGAACCTCATCGATGTGGATTGCAACCGTCTCCGAAAGAGCAGGGCAACCACACTCGAGGGCCCCTTGAGTGGCGGTCCGACCCGCAACCGGCGGCTAGGCATGCCTGTGAGCGTACCAATCTGCAGAATCCGGAACCGTGAGCGACTCAGGGATTGGAAGCGGCGCGGCGGGCGATCCCACCGGGAGGCATGCGCAAGTCGACCAGCAACTCCGTGGCAAGCTCGCCGCCACTGTCGCAAACACAAGGATTGCTACTGATTCACTTGTCTGAGCGGCGGTCCAGCGGCTAAAATGTCAATACTTATATCTAAGTAGTAACGTTTTATTCGGAAATGTGACATGCAGGAACGCGCTGAAGCGACCTTTCGTGAACACGGCGGCCAGCTTCGCATGTCCGAGGCCGTCGGCCACGGGATCACGCCCTACATGCTCTACGCGCTACGGGACCGTGGTGTCATCGAGGCGCTTAGCCGGGGCGTCTACCGATTGGTCGAACTACCACCGCTCAGTGCCCCGGACTTGGTCACAGTAAGCCTGCGCTGTCCCAAAGGCGTCATCTGTCTCGTCTCGGCGCTTGCCTACCACGGCATGACAACCCAAATCCCTCATGAAGTGTCCGTGGCGCTGCCCCTAGGCTCGCGCCTTCCGTCAGTCGACCACCCTCCTGTTCGAACCCACCGCTTCTCGACAGCGAGCTACGAAGCCGGGATCGAAACGCACCGGATCGACGGGGCGTCGGTCAAGATCTATGACCGCGAGAAGACCCTGGCCGATTGCTTCAAGTTCCGCAATCGCCTCGGCATGGAGATCGTCTTGGAAGCGCTGCGGACTTATCGCGAACACCACGGTTTGAACGTCGGTGCGTTGATCCGCTACGCCCGAGCTTGCCGTGTGGAGAGGGTGATGCGCCCCTATCTGGAGGCCACCATATAGAGCCCCCGCGCAATTTGCCGGCGTCCGTCCACCAGCACCGGCTAAGCCTGGCCCAGAGCGACATCCAAGCCCTTGTCGAGATCCTGCCGCACTTCGCCGCGGAGCGGTTCCTCTACAGGCTGTCGGTGTCCGAACACGCCGAACGGTCGGTTCTCAGAGGAGCGTTGATGCTGCAGACGTGGCGTTCGCCTGAGATCCCCACGACGATGGACGTCGACCTGCTCGGCCAGATACCCAACGAGCAAGAGGCAATCGTCTCGCCGATCCGAGGCATCCTCCGCGCTAAGGCGCGACCGGACGGTTCGGCCTTCGATCCAGCTTCCATCCGGAGCCTGCGCCTCACCGAAAGCGCTGAGTTCAACGGCACGCCGGCTCGGTTGAGGGGGACCCTAGGCACAGCGCAAGTTCACATGCATTTGGACGTCGCCTTCGGAGACGCCGTCAACCCGGAGCCGGCACCTGCAGTGCTCCGCGCATTGCTGGAGTTCCCGGCGCCACGGATGCTCCTCTACCGTCGCGAGAGCACCGTTACCGAGAAGTTCGAAGCCCCAAGCGCCAACGCACGGCCAACGATCGGTTGGACGTGTTCCAGCAGACCTATGCCGCCAGTCACTGTCACCTCGCGCGAGCGTGCCAGCGCCGCGTTCGTCAAGGTACAGGCTCGAGGACACGAATTCGCCGGCTCGAGCGATCAGCGACCCATAGGTTCCCGAGACTGTCCGGAGCGATGTGGAGCGTCCTGCCAATCCCAACTCCCGCAGCCGGTTCGCCAGGCCCAGCCGACCTGGCCTGGCCCCCGCCAGCGATCCTCGACACTCTACCGTCCGCCGAATATTTCAGGACCGCACCATTGTTGGTAAGGAAGATGTTGCCGTCTGCGTCAACCGCGAAGTCCGTGGAGAACGTCGGCGCTTCCCTGAGCGGCAGCGGCGTGATCGCGCGATCCGCGGAAGACGCGAGGATCTTGCCGATCCTTGCCTCAGCTATGGACCGATTCCCGCGATCCGCAATGTAGACGCTGTCCTCTCGGTCCACCGCCACTCCGAACGGGGAGGTGAGCCGTGCCCGGGCGGCTGGTGCCACGCCGCCGGGTTGCGGAGAATACTCGGACGCAGATGCGCCCGTCGAGACCACATAGCCAAACTCCTCCGTGCGGTCCGGTTGGCCCGTTCCGGCGAACGTCGTGATCACGCCCTCAATGTCGACACGACGCACCCGATGTCCGAAATACTCGGCGAAGTAGATGTTGCCAAGCGAGTCGACCGCAATCGATCGGGGTTGCTCGATCCGGGCCTCGGTCGCGGGTCCGCCGTCGCCGCTGAATCCGCGCGTGCCGGTTCCGGCGATCGTGGCGATACGGCCCGCGGTGTCGATTCGCCGAATTCGATTCCCGAGCCCAGCATAGAGATTGCCCGCAGAATCCACTGCCAGCGCTGTGGGCAATGCAAGCCGAGCCTCCGCAGCCGGTCCCCCGTCCCCGCTGAATCCGTACTCGCCAGTACCCGCAATCGCCGAGATCATGCCGTCAGGCCCAATCTTGCGGATCTGGTTCGCGTCAGCAACGTAGACATTGCCAACAGAGTCCACCGCAATGTCCGCGGGAGAGCGAAACTGCGCAAGGGCAGCCGGCCCGCCGTCCCGGCTGGCGTACTCGATGCCAGATCCGGCGAGCGTGCTGATCAAGCCCGACGAGTCGATCTTGCGGATGCGGTCGTTCCCTGTCTCTGCAAAGAACACTTCCCCGGAACGGTTGACGGCGATTCCCATCGGATGGAAGATACTCGCCTCCTCGGCCGGTCCACCGTCGCCCAAGAAGCCCTGTCTACTAGTGCCGGCGATGGTGTCGATGATCCCCTCCGCATTGATCCGACGGATCCTGGAGTTGGTCGTGTCGGACACGTAGACGTTGCCCTCAGCATCCACGTCGACACCGCTGGGGCTCGAGATCTCCGCCTCGACGGCTGGGCCTCCATCACCCGCATGGCCCCGCTGGCCGGTGCCCGCGATTGTCGTTACCGCACCGGATAGATCGATCTTTCGCACGCGGTGATTGAGTCGATCGGCGACGTATACATTGCCCGCCGCATCCAAGGCAAGGCCCCGCGGATAGTTGAGCCGTGCCTCCTGCGCGGTCGCACCGTCCGCGAATCCACGGCGCGTGCGTGGCATGCCGGCAAGGATCGTTCCGGTTCCATCGGGACTGATCCGCCACACAACGTGGTCCCGAACACTCTCGTTCGACACGAAGAGATTCCCGGCCGCGTCGACATCGATACCGTGGGGCTGGAGAAGGCGAGACCGGATGGCAACGCTGGAGATGCCACCGGCAGGATCGATCCGCCGCACGCGGCGGTTCCCGGAATCGACCACGTAGATCTCGCCCAGGTGGTTCACCGCGATCCCCTTGGGAGTGTCGAATTCCGCTTCCGTCGCGAGGCCGCCGTCCCCCGCGAACCCTCGCTCGCCGGTGCCGGCCACGGTTGTGATGGTGCCCGACGCATCGATCTTGCGCACGCGGTGGTTGAAGGAGTCGGTCACATACACGTTTCCGTCGGAATCGATTGCGACGTCATGCGGATCGAAGAGCCTCGCAGAGGTCGCGGCAATCCCTTCGGCCACGTCAATCGTTCCGGCGACAGTGCGGATGGTGTACTCGGCCCGCCTCCAACGACTGCCGGTCCATTCGAGCAGGTAGTCTTCGCCGTCCGACACGTAACGGTATCCGTTGCGGACATCGTCGATGCCGATCCGCCAGACGCCATCCTCGCCATTCCACAGCGAGACGCTCTTCCCTTCCCCCAGCGCAACCGACTGCCGATCCGGAAGGTAGACTCCGACGATCGAGCCGTCGGCCGTCTGCGAAATCGAATACCTCTTGCCATTACGGGCAGTGACCTCGTGCCGGTTCGAGAGCGGCTGCCCGGCCAGCATGACGACCCCGTCCTCCGCAACCGTGAGCAGTACCTGATCCCCGCTCGAGCCCAGCAGCAGTCGCAATTGCGCCTGCTGGGCAGCCGGTCTGAGGGTCCGAACTCGCTGGCCAAGGGCCTCTGTCAGGAAGAGGGTGCCAGTTCCATCGACAGCAATTGCAATCGGCCCGCTCAGGCCAGCGTCAATCGCCAGCCCGTGGTCAGGCGTTGAGCCCTCCTCACCGATCCCGGCGATGGTTGTGATGGCGCCGCGAGGGCTGACCTTGCGGACCCGTCCGGCCAAGTACTCGGTCACGTAGAGATTCCCCGCGGCATCCAGCGCAAGGCCCGAGGGAAGGTCAATGCGCGCCTCGGAGGCCGGGCCACCATCACCGGACCATCCCCGGACACCCGTGCCCGCCACGGTGGTGATCGTCCCGGAAGGGTCGATCCTCCGCACTCTGGCTGTGTTGAGGTCAGAGAAATAGACGCTGCCGTCCGTGCCGGGGGCGAGAGCCGCCACGAAATCGAGCTGGGCTTCCACTGCCGGGCCCCCATCTCCTCGGTCACCCGCGACGCCGTTCCCCGCGTACTTCGTGATCGTTCCGGCGGCGTCAATCTTGCGTATTCGCTTTCCGCCGTACTCGCCGACATAGACATTGCCCGATGCGTCGACCGCAACGGCAGTCGGAATATTGAGCCGTGCCGCGGTCGCCGGCCCGCCGTCACCACCGGACCCTGCCTGACCCGTACCGGCGATCGTGGAGATGGTCCCCGTATCGTCGATCCTGCGAACGCGATGCCCGCCGATCTCCACGACATAGATATTGCCGGCCGCATCGAGCGCAATCGAACCAGGAAGGTCCAGCTGCGCTTCGATCGCTGGTCCGCCGTCCCCGGAAGAGCCCTTGGCCCCCGTGCCGGCGATTGTAGAGATCCTCCCCTGGCCATCGATCCTGCGCACACGGTTGTTGAAGTGGTCGGCCACGTACGTGTTTCCCGACGCATCCATTGCGATGCCGTGCGGGGACTCGAATCTCGACTCGATCGCAAGCCCCTCGCCAGCGTCGAAACCTGACTCTCCAGTCCCGGCGATGGTGTCGATGACGTAGGCGGTCTCGATAGACCAGCCTTGTGGCAGCACTGGCTCGCCGCTCTCGTCAAGGCGCAGGGAAATGAGGTCCTGCGAGGCGAGCGACATAGCGAAGGGCAGCGCCAGGACGGCGAGGCGGGCAAGGGTACCCGGCGCAAGTCTGCCGCTTGCGAAACATCGAGGCACGCCGCAGGCGCGGGGTTGGGACCCCTCGGGACGGCGACCCGCAGAGCACTTGGCTGCTTCAGGATCGGACGACACTACCATTGATGACCATTCTCGGCAAAGGCGACCGGCGATGCTACCACGATCCGACTGGAGCCGACCGGTGGATGATGGCCCGCGGTTAGCCCCGTGCGCATCGGCAATTCCACCGCCGTTGGGGAATCCAACCCCCGGATGCGACTCTTGCGCCCCAGCCATGCGGGGCCCGCAATGGACGGCAGCAGGATTCCAGGAGTCGGAACCGAAGCCCCATGAGTCGCCCGCTCCAGGGCAGGCAACCGGGGGACCGCGAGCCTCGCCATGGCTGGTGCGCAACCGCTATCAAGGTCGGAGTGGCCTCGGCCAGGCGGCCTCTGGATGCCAAGATACTGCCATGCAAACCATGACCCGACGCGCCGTCCTCGCGCAGATCGCCTGCCTGGGATGCACTTCGATTCCCGAATCGCCGGGCGGTCGCGCCCGCGATGCGGGTCCTTGGAGGTTCGCGATCGGCCTCAACGGATTCGGGTCTTCCGAAACCCACCACTCAAGGAAGTACGTCTACGAGGAGATCCTGGCTTTCGCCCGCGACCAGGGCTTCGAAGGCATCGAGCTCTGGCGGGGCTGGCGCGAGGGCTACCCGGAACCGGATGACGACGCAGCGATCCTCGAGTCCCGCCGGAAGATCGAGTCGTACGGCCTTCAGGTGTTCTCCATCCAGGCGGGGGTGCGTGGTGTCAACCCCGTCTCGGACGACGATGCCGAACGCGCGGAGTACACGGCCAAGCTGAATCGGCAGGTCGATCTGGCGGTCAAGTTCGGATGCGACGCCATGGGGCTCTGGGCCGGCGGCCGCGAACCGGAGGGCCGGACCGAAGACCAGCTGATCGAACGGCTCGCGGGCGTGATTCGACCGTCAGCCCGCTATGCCGTCGAGAGCGGCATCGGGCTGGCGATCGAAGGGGAGCCTCCGCTCATCATCAACTCCGCGAGTCGCTACCACAAGCTGTTTGACGCGGTCGGCATGAGAGAGTTCAAGGCGATCTTCGACCCCTCTCACTTTGACGTGCTCGGCGGGGCCAACGGCCGGCCCGAAGACCTGCTGCTGGACCTAGGCGTGGATCGGATCGGCTACGTGCAGTTCTGCGACGGCGACTCCACTCTACGGCCCTTCCCGAACGGCAGGGCCGGTACGTCGCGGCACCTGCCCTGTGGCGAAGGAGTCTACGACATCCCCAAGCTCTGCTCGATCCTGCACGAAGGCGGGTTCCGGGGATGGTTCCAGATGGACAGCTGGGGCACCCGGGATGCGTACCACACGTCGCGATCCTGCCTGGAGTCGGTATCGGACTACCTGCGCAGCGCCGAAGCCTCGATCTGACCACCCGGTTCGCTATCTGCCAGCCGGGAAGAGGAGGCCCAGGCGCGTGGATGAAGCGGAACCGATGGTAGGCCCGAGCGGACTCGAACCGCTGACCTCTACCGTGTCAAGGTAGCGCTCTAACCAAGACTGAGCTACGGGCCTTTGCAGGACGACCCTTCGCTGCCGGGCAATCCGGAACTCGAAGGGAGAGGGCCGCTAATCGGCTGCGACCCTCAATTTTTCGGATGATAACACACCGGCCCTCGGGCGACTTCGGCGCGGGCGGTCGTGGCGTCGAGTAACCTCGCGCATCCGCCACGGCCCTACTTGTTGTAGCTTGAAGCCCCTCTCCCGCTATCCGGCTGACGGCTCCTTGCACCAAGACGGAACCAACAGCATGCCAAGACCGACATTCCATCAATTCAGCGGACTGGGCGGAACGATTGCAGCGGCCCTGCTGCTCGTCGTCCCGGCTGCTGCCGCAGCGACAGTCCCCGCCGATAACGAGGGCGCGGTCGACGCACTCAACGACTCTCCCCGCCACGGCGAGTGGGTAGACGTTCAGGAGGGCCGGGCGAGCTCGGACCGCTGGGGAGACACGATCCGCGCCTGGGTCTCCTATCCCGAGAGGGCTACCCGAGCGCCCGTGGTTGTGGTGATCCATGAGATTTTCGGCTTGACGGACTGGATCCGAGCGGTCGCCGACCAGCTTGCCGCCGAAGGGTTCATCGCGATCGCGCCAGATCTGCTGACGGGCATGGGGCCGGACGGCAGCGGGACTCCCGACAACCGGCAGGAGGCCGTTGCGCTGGTGCGCTCGCTGCGAACCGAGGACGCGACCCGGCGCCTCTCCGCCGTGGCACGGTACGGACTGGCCCTGCCTGCCGCCAACGGTCGCGTCGGCGCGGTTGGTTTCTGCTGGGGCGGCAGCACGAGCTTCGAGTTCGCCGCGAACGAGGCCGACCTCGACGCGGCTGTCGTCTACTACGGCAGGTCTCCCGCCTCTCGCATGCTGGGCAGGGTCGAGGCCCCGGTGCTCGGCCTGTACGCCGGGGACGACGCTCGCGTCAATGCCACGATTCCCGACACCGAGAGCGAGATGGGCAGGCTCGGCAAGTCCTACGAAACGCACCTGTTCGATGGCGCCGGCCATGGCTTCCTGCGGCAGCAGAGCGGCCGGGACGGGGCCAACATGGCCGCGACCGAGTCGGCCTGGCCCATGACCGTGGCCTTTTTCCGCAAGCACCTAGAGGAATGAAACGGCCCGACTCAGCGACACTAGGAGTTCCCAAGACTATGGCAAGAGCGTACCTGTTCCTGATCCTGGCCGCGGCGACGGCCCAAGCGCAGTCAGGCCCCTGCCTGGCCGATGCCTTTCTCGACCTGTCGAATGCTCCCGGCGCCGGGCCCGAATACCCCCGTCCCCAGGTCGAGGCTTCGTGCGAGGGAGAGGAGATGGTCGTCCGCTCGAACGGCATTCCCCACTACGAATTCGTTCAGGTCACCCCCAACCCGCTGTTGGAGCGGAACACCGAGTACCGCCTGCCGACGAAGCCGCGCATGGCAGAAGAACCCATTCCGATCCCGTTGCTCGGAGGGATCGGCGTCGCGGTGAACGGCATCGCCATTTTCGGACCGAACGAAGGCCCGGTGCCAGCCGAGGAGCAGTTCGGGGATCCTGTATTCAACGCGATCATGGACGCGTGCATGGGCCATACCGCCTTGGAGTACCACTACCACGCGATGGTGCAGCGATGCCTGAGCACCGGCGTCAAGGACGGGGAGCCGTCGCCAATCCTAGGATTCGGATACGACGGAATTCCAATCCGAGGGCCCTGGGGATGCGTTGACGGAGACTGCAAGGAAGTGGTGCGTCACCGGAGCAGCTGGGAGAAGGTCCGGGAGCCGCACCAGGACTCCTGGGACGCCTACGAGTATGTCCAGAAGGACGGCCCCGAGTACCTGGACGCCTGCAACGGGCACACCGGTCCCGACGGGGACTACCACTACCACGTGACCGAGACCTGGCCATACATCCTGGGATGCTTCGCCGGGACCCCTGTTCCGCGGGGCGGACGCGGTCGCAGGCCGCCGGCCGTGAGCGAAGCGGGCCCAGGCCCGCGGACACCGCCGGGGCCCGGAGGTGCAAACCGGCCGCGCGCCGGCCGGCCCAGAGGCGGTCCCCCTCCGGTCCCGGAACGACCCAGCGATTCGGAAGTGCAGGCGGCCGCCACGGCGCTGGAAAAGGACCCGGGAACCGTCGCGAAGGCGCTGCGCGTGGAACCCGGCAGCGTCAAGCCGGTGAACCTCGATGCATCGGCGCGCTCGCTCGGGGTGGAGACAGGAACTCTCATTGAGGCCCTGGGGCGGACGCCGAGCCCTCCCCGACGGCGGCAGAACCAGGCTCCTCCCGGCGAGCCGGAGTGTTTCTTCCGCTGCGGCCAGAGCGAGGAGGATGCGGTCGGCTGCACTCTGACCCCGGACCACAAGGTCATCTGCTTCCGGCCTTGCGACGACAACAAGTGCGGCTAGTCCGCGCGTGCCTCGGGGCAGCGGTCGTCCTGGCAGGGATCGCGGCCTGGCCGCAGGACCTGCTGCTCCCGCCCGCCGACCATACTCAGCACCCGCTGATCGAAATCCCGGAGGGGGCGCCGGTGCCTTCGATGAGCCTGCGCCTGTTCCCGGACAGGATGGACGGCTTCAACCTGTTTCTCGAGACCTCGAACTTCCGTTTCACTCCGAGGAATCTCGGGGGCCCGGTCATCGCCAACGAGGGCCACGCCCACCTCTACGTGAACGGCGAGAAGGTCGCTCGGATGTACTCGCCGTGGCACCACCTGTCCACGAAGATGCTTCGGGACGGCGTCAACCGGATCGAGGTCGAGTTCAGCGCGAACGACCATTCGGTCTGGGGCGCCGCAGGCCAGCCCATCGGGACCGACGTGCTGATCGACACGCGCGACGCCGACGGCGACCCCATCGTGCGCGAGGAAGTGCGCTACACCCTGGACTGGGACTGGACGGGAGCAGCCAGGCTCCCGTCCGGCGGCTGGGAGACGCGCAATGACCTGGGCTACTCCATCCGGGTCGAAGAAGGTCGCTTGGTCACTCGCAACCTCGAGCTGATCCCGTGCCACGCGATGACCGGCCCCCAACCGCAAGCATCCCTGCTCGATTGGCTGCGGCCGGCACCCGTATGGGCCGGCCACAGCAGCCTGATGCCGAACGAATCGAAGATCTCCTCGTCGAGGGAGGAGGATCTCGCGGACCCGTCGGCGTCATTCCTGGAAGCACGCACTGTCACGGACCCCGAGTACTGCCAGGCGCATTACCTGATCGCAAGGCCGACGGGCTCGGGCCCGGGCGCTCTCGCGCTGGAGGTCGCGGGGAGCTGGAGTCGACCGGGCGAGTCTGCCTCTTCCGAGTTCCGCATCGAGTCCGCGGCCGCTTACGGCCGGATTCTCGGCCTGGCAGCACCCTCCGGAGCCGATCTCGAGCGGCGCCTGATCCTAGGCGGGATCGAC
This sequence comes from Bryobacterales bacterium, assembly GCA_965263255.1. Lineage (GTDB taxonomy): Bacteria > Acidobacteriota > Terriglobia > Bryobacterales > UBA6623 > VXMF01. Next base: position 367,185 of record CBDHHA010000008.1, on the reverse strand, counting down.
CTGACCGTCAGACGGCATTTGGGCACCATGTTCGATGGCATCGAGTTCGCGTCGAGCCAGCCGGGCAGCCACGGCCAGCAAGTCATGCGAGCGCTGGTGTCGGACACCCGAATCGTGGTCGCCGGCGAGTGAGCGCCGACTGGCCGGGAACCCAGAGATCATCAAGCCGACAACTGACGGCAGGGTTGCAGGTCTCAGGACCCAGGGACGGGGCTGGTGCAGTGTTACCTTGGGGCCCTATGGCGGCTCGAATCCTGGCGGTCCCGGCCCTGGCTCTTCTCTGGGCCGGGCCGACTATAGCGGCGGAACGGCCGAACATCGTGTTCGCGATCGCGGACGACTGGGGCTGGCCGCACGCCAGCGCCTACGGCGACAAGGCAGTCAAGACCCCGACCTTCGACCGACTGGCACGGGAGGGCGTGCTTGTCGAGCACGCCTACGTGTCCTCGCCGTCCTGCACGCCGAGCCGCGGCGCGATCATCACCGGCCAGCAGTTCTGGCGGCTCGGCCCGGCAGGCAACCTGTGGAGCGTCTGGCCGTCCACGTTCCCTGAGTACCCGAAGATGCTGGCGGCCGAAGGCTACTTTGTCGGCAGCTACCGCAAGGGGTGGGGGCCCGGGACACACCCGGACACGCAGGTCGCCCCTGCCGGACGGATCTATCGGAGCGTGGAGGAGTTCTTCGAATCCCGCCCGGAGGGCATGCCATTCTGCTTCTGGTTCGGAGCGAGCGACCCGCACCGCCCGTACAGGGCAGGCAGCGGTGTCGGCAGCGGCATAGAGCTCGGCGACGTGCATTTGTTCGACCACTTCCCGGACGCCGAGGAGGTGCGCAGCGATGTCGCCGACTACTACTTCGAGGTGCAGCGTTTCGACCGCGAGGTCGGGGAGCTGGTCGACCTGCTGGAACAGGCGGGCGAACTCGACAACACGCTGATCGTGATGACCGGAGACCACGGCATGCCGTTCCCGCGGGGCAAGGGGAACCTGTACGACTCCGGGACGCGCGTGCCGATGGCGATCCGCTGGAGTGACGGGATCCCAAGCGGAAGGAGAATCACGGACTTCGTCTCCACCACCGATCTCGCCCCGACCTTCCTCGAGGCGGCGGGGGTGACGGTTCCGGCTGCAATGACGGGGCGCTCCCTGCTGTCAATTCTCGGCTCTGACAAGGATGGCCGCGTGTCGCCGGACAGGGACTTCGTCGTCTTCGGCCGGGAGCGGCACGTCGTCGCTCAGGAAGCACCGGATCTGGGCGGCTACCCGTCTCGCGGCATCCGGACGGACAAGTTCCTCTACATCCGGAACTACGAGCCGGACCGCTGGCCGGCCGGCACGCCGGATCACGCCAGGGCGCAGGTGCCAAACGCCTGGCTCGCGGACTGCGACAACGGCCCGACGAAGTGGTTCCTCTGGGCGAACCGCGACACACCGGCGATCAAGCGGTACTACGATCTCGCCTTCGCCAAGCGGCCGGCCGAAGAACTCTACGATCTCGAGAAGGATCCGGGGCAGTTGCAGAACGTCGCGGGCGACCCGGAGTACCTGCGAGTCCGAAGAGAGCTTGGCGCCCGCATCGCGCGGGAGCTGATCGCGGCTGGCGACCCGCGACTCGAAGGCCGCGGATCGATGTTCGACGCGCAGCCCTACCTCGGCGGATCTCCAACGTTTCCAGCGCAATGAGACCCGGAGCGGCCCTGCCCGACGTAGGCTTCAGCGCTGGGCTTCATGGTGCGCCTGGAGTCCCGCTCCCTTTCCGGGCAGCAGGGCGATGCAACCGGCACCCGCGATGCCGATCGCGAAGATCACGGCAAGCGCGACGTCATAGCTTCCCCAGCTATCGTGCATCGCACCGACAAGGAACGGCAGGGTCGCCTGCCCCACCTGGCCCAGGGGCCAGACGATCCCCATGACCCGGGCCAGCGTGCCGGTTCCGAACAGCTCGGCCGCCATCAGCGGGATCAGCATGTAATTGGCCCCCAGGCCGAATCCGAATGCCATGCCGAACAGATACGTCATCGACGGCCGGTCGATGACGTAGAGCAGGGGCACGGGCAGGGCAACCAGCAGGTAGGCGGCAACCATGACCAGCTTCTTGCTGAAGCGGTCGGCAAGCCAGCCGGTGATCACGCGTCCGGCCAGGCTCGAGGCCAGAATGGCGAATGTCGTGTCCGCGACGAGCGACGCCGGGAGATCGGCGTCCAGGAACAGCAGCTTCATGTGCTGATTGACCGAGCCGATCGCCGCGATGCTCAGGTACGACCCGACGGCAATGAGCCAGAAGGGCCCCAGCGCCAGGAGCTGCCGGAAGGTCAGCGAATCGGATGTCGCCTCGCGAGCGACTGCGGAGGCAGGCTCCGGAACCAGGCCCTTGTCCTCTGGCCTGTCACGCACGACGAGCAGCGCAACGGGCACCACCGCGAGGATGAGGACGCCCATCACCTGGAGCGCGGCGCGCCAGCCGTAGGCCTCGATCAAGGGCCCGGCAACGAACTTCTGGGAGATCGCTCCGCCGATACCGAGGCCGAGATAGGCCAGCCCCATCGCCTTGCCGCGGTTGCGATTGAACCAGCTGGCCAGCAGCACCTGGCTCGGCACGGGCCCGGAATACACGAAACCCAGCATCAGCAGGCACCACGCCAGGCGGTAGTGGGCCAGGGAGCCCTGCATCAGGCCGAGGCTGTTCAGGGCGACCGCGAAGCACACCGCACCGAACACGATCAGCTTGCGCGGACTGAACCGGTGGACCAGCAGGCCCGCGAGTGGGAGCACCAGCAGGGTCGACAGGAAGAAGCCCGATGTCGTCTCCGCCCGGTCCCAGCCGAACTCCTCGATGTAGTGGTCGTAGAAGAACGGCATGGCATACATCGGCATGCCCACCGTCATCGCGAGGATGAAGAAGCAGGAGGCGGCGATGAACCATCCGTAATAGGGGCGGCCGCGCATTCTGCGCAGCGAGTCCCTGCTCTCGCCGCGAGACGGTTCGTCCGCCAAGGCGCTAGACCGTCCCTCCGGAGCGCACGGCCGGCTCCGCAAGGGAAGCCTCCGCCTCTCGCCCGGCCGAGTACGCCTTCAGCATCCGCATGAACTCCGGCATGTACAGATGCTGGTCGAACCATCCGCGCCCGCTCACCATGTTGCCGGAGCGTACGCAGCCCTCGTCCACGAACGTCGCGCCGCAGACCTCGATGTCGAACTTGCACTTGGGTATCGTCGCCATGCGCTTCCCCGCGATGACGTTGGCGGTCGCGACGATCTCGGCCCCGTGGCACACCGACGCCACCGGCATGTCGCGTTCGAAGAAGTGCCGGACGATCCGGATGAGGTCCGGATCGTAGCGAATGTACTCCGGGGCCCGTCCCCCGGTCAGGAACAGCCCGTCATAGTCGTCCGGGACCACGTCCCGGAACGCGACTGTCGCCTCGAGGTGGTAGCTGGGCTGTTCCCGTGTGATGTCCCATCCGGGAGGGATCTCGTGCATTACTAACGGGTAGACGCGGGCCTCCGGCCCTGCAACGACCGCCTCGTAGCCGTCCTCCTGGACTCGGTACACGGGATACAGGGTATCCATGGCCTCCGCCGCGTCACCGATCGTGATCAGTACCTTCGCCATGACAATCTCCCGTCGACCACCCCGCCAGTGGGCCGGGCGTCTACCTGCGAATCCGAACCAGCCCCCCAGATCCGTCCCGAGACCGACCGGCGCGCTATCCGTGCGACATTCTGCCACACTCGCTCGCCCGGGCGAGCGTCAGCGCTAGTCGCTAATGGCCTGATAGACGAGGGCCCGCAGGCGGGTGTGGTCATCCAAGCCGCCTGCGGGCCTTATCTGCGTCATGTAGGCAACGACAAGTTCCTCCGCGGGATCGACCCAGTACGTGGAGTGGTAGGCGCCGCCCCATCCGAATTCCCCGACCGAGCCCGGGACGCCTCGCGCCCCGACATCCTTGACCACGTAGAAACCCAAGCCGAATCCCTGGCCCGGCCGGAAGTCGATCCCGTCAAGGTGATCGGTTGTCATCAGCTCCACGGTCTTGCGGCTCAGCACGCGCCGGCCGTCCAGGGTTCCGCCGTTGAGCATCATCTGCAGGAACCGCGCGTAATCGCGGGCGGTCGACAGGAGGCCCGCACCGCCGGAGAAGCTGACGCGGGGCCCGTTCAAGTAGTGGCCCTGTCCGACCATGTGCCCGGGGTCCGGGGCGCGCTCGAGACCGTTCGCACTGGCCGAGTAGACCGTGGTCAGCCGGTCGGCCTTGCTCTCGGGCAGGTAGAAGTGCGTGTCCCTCATGTCCAGCGGCTCCAGGAGATGCTCCTTGAGGAATTCGTCCAGCGACTGGCCGCTGGCCCGTTCGATGACAGCACCGAGGATGTCGGTGTTGTAGCCGTAAACCCAGCGCTCGCCGGGATGGGCCTCGAACGGCAGCGCTGCCATCCTCGCCACGGTGTCTCCAACAGGCTCCTCGCGGTCCGCGAAGTACCAGCCCTGGATGCCTGCGGCCTCCCAGCGGTCCCTGGCCGTGCCGTTGCCATAGCTGATGCCTGCCGTGTGGGTGAGCAGGTCCCGCAGGAGGATCGGTCGCCTGCTCGGCTCGAGGTCGTAGGCTCCTTCGTCGTTCTCTACGGCGACAGTGGTCGAGGCAAACTCCGGGATGTGCGCGGCCAGGCGGTCCGAGATCAGCAGCTTGCCCTGCTCCTGAAGAATCATGACTCCGGCGCTGACGAGAGCCTTCGATTGCGACGCGATGCGGAAGATCGCGTCCTTTGCCATCCCTGACCCAGACTCGATGTCGCGCTTGCCGAAAGCCTTGTGGTAGACCACGTGCCCCTTCCGGGCAACGAGGACAACCGCGCCGGCCAGGCGGTCCCGGTCGACGTAGTCCTGCATCGCGCTATCTAGGCGTTCCAGGCGTTCGGAAGAGACGCGGGCGGCGTCCGGACTCTCGGCGTCGAGTTCATACACTGCGTCAATCGCGACCACCCCGAGGGTGAGCAGGACGCTGAAGGCAAGAAGCAGTACCGAGGAGGTGGACCTGAGCATGCCCAATGGTATTCCGAAGGCGTCCGGATTGGCGCAGCAATCGCCCGGAACGAGCAGATTTCCTTTCCAAGAGGCCTCGACAGGTGCGACACTATGCACCGGATGAAACATTCGATCGAGCAATCCAGGAGAGCCTTCCTAGCAGCCGGTGCTGGACTCGCGGCCGTCGCATGCTCTGAGCCGGAGCCGGCTGAGAGCGAGACGCCTGCGCCGGAGGCCGCGATGAAGCTCTCGCTCTCGGTGCGGGTCGCCGAGTCATTCTCGGACAAGCGCAACTCGACGATGACCATCGACGAGCTGATCGCAATGGCCGCGCGATACGGCTACGAGGCGCTCTGCATGCGGGCTTCCCAGCTCGGAACGCACTCGCCGGCCGAGCAAGTCGCCGAGGCCCGCGAGAAGATCGCCGCCGCCGGCTTGAGGGTCTCGATGGTCACGGGCGACTTCGCGGTGCCTAGCAACAACGAGGAGGGACCGATGCTGCTCCGCAACATCACGCCCTACCTCGATCTGGCGGAATCGCTGGGCTCGGACCTGATCCGAGTCTGCATGAAGAAGGACGAGGACATCGCCTTTGCCCAGAAGTCGGCCGACGAGGCCGCCGAGCGGGGCATCCGGCTCGCCCACCAGTCGCACTGCGCGAGCCTGTTCGAGACCGTCGACGGTTCCCTCCGCGTGCTCGAGGAGGTGGGACGGCCGAACTTCGGGATCATCTACGAGCCGGCGAACTGGTTCATCGCCGGCGAGGACTACGGCATCGACTCGATTCGCAGGATGGAGCCGTACCTGTTCAACTTCTACATCCAGAACCACCGGCTGACGCCGGACGGCGTAACCGACGTCATGACGTGGAAGAACGGACCGGTGCCCGTGGACCACATCGGTGTCTGGGAATCCGGCGGTGTCGATGTCGACTCGGTATTCGACGCCATGCACGAGGTCGGGTACGAAGGGTATCTCACCGTCCACCAAGCGTTCGGCGATGTGATGCCGGTGGAGGAAGCGGTCCGCAGGAGCTACGAGCACCTGAGGCCGCGGACGATGCGACGGACGGCCTGAAGCAGGGCGGCGACGAGCCGCAGGGAAGCAAGGGAGGCAATGGCATGCCGGTCGATCGAAGGGAATTCCTAATCTCGTCAGGCGCGGCAGTAGCCGCGACAGGCACCGCAGCGGCCGCGGAGGGAAAGATCCGGGCCGGGATCCTGGGCACGCAGCACAGCCATGTGCGCGGCAAGCTCCAAGCCATGCTCGATTCGCCCGACTACGAAGTCGTCGGCATCTGCGAGCACGACCCTGCAGTCCAGAAGAGGCAGGCTGCGGATCCGCTCTACAAGGGCCAGACCTGGGTCTCGGAGAGCGAGCTGCTCAGCGACAAGTCAATCGATCTGGTCGTCGTGGAATGCAAGCCGTGGCAAGCCATCCCGTGGGGCCAGAAGGTAATCGACGCCGGCAAGCACCTGCACCTGGAGAAGCCTGCTGGCGACACCTACCAGCCGTTCAAGGAGCTGGTCGAAGCGGCCCGGTCCAAGAATCTGCTGCTTCAGAAGGGCTGGGTGCTGCGGGGCCAGACGGGCATCAATGCGGCCGTGGAGGCTGCCAAGAAGGGCTGGCTCGGCCACGTCCACCTAGTGCGAGCGACGATCAATTCGGACCGTGATCAGCCGCAACGAGACCTCGAGGCTCGGTATCCCGGCGGAGCGATGTTCGAGCTCATCGGGCACGTGGTCGACCGGGTGCTCGAGATTACGGGCCGGCCACAGAAGGTCCACACCTGGCTGCGCCACGACACGGGCGTCGATGACGATCTCAAGGACAACACCCTGGCGGTGCTGGAGTACGAGGGCGGCCTGGCGCTGGTGTCCACAACGGCCCGCATGTACGGGTCGGGCGACCACAGGTCCTTCGAGGTCATTGGCACGGACGGGACGTTCATGGTCCAGCCGCTCGGCGGCAACTCCCGGATGCGCGTGGCCATGCGGAACGCTCGCGGTCCCTACAAGCAGGGCTGGCAGACGGTCGACGTCGGTCCGCAGCCCCGGTATGTCGCAGACTTCGTGGAGTTCGCGAGGGCATTCAAGGCAGGCAGTCCGCTGAAGTACTCGTACGACCACGAGCTCCTCGTTCACGAGACCGTTCTGAGAGCCTCGAACATGATGTCCTAGTCGGGACCGATGGAGATGCAGACAATGAGAGACCACACGAGCACGTCCCGCAGGACGGTCCTGCAAACAGCGGCAATGGCCGTCCCGCTGGCAGCGGTGCGCGGCACGGCCGCCAATTCGGCACCGTCCGTCGGCCTGATCGGCTGCGGCGGGCGCGGCGGTTCGCTGGCAGGCGCGCTCCTGCAGGCCACGGACGCCCGGCTAGTCGCGATGTGCGACCTGTTCGACGAGCAGATCGCCAAGACGAAGGAACGCATCGGGACCCAATCACCGAAGGAATACAACGACCTGAACGAGCTGCTCGCCACGGACGTGGACGCGGTGATCATCGCAACGCCTCCCTTCGTGCATGCCGGGCACTTCGAAGCGGCCGTCAAGGCAGGCAAGCACATCTATATCGAGAAGCCCGCAGCCGTGAGCGTGGAGGACTGCAAGCGCATCATGCGGGCGTCCGACTCGGCGGACCGCAAGGTCAACATCACCATGGGCTTCCAGCGACGCTACGCGAAGGTGTACAAGAAGGCGAAGGAGGCGCATGATTCGGGCGTGATCGGGGACATCCGGATGGCCCATGCGCACTTTCTCAAGACCGGTCCGAGCCCGCGATCACCCTCCGAGAGAGTCCGCCCCAACACGGAAATGGAGAAGATCCGCCGCTGGCATATCTGGCGCGACCTGGCGGGCGACCTCATCGTGGAGAACAACGTCCACTGCATCGACATCCTCAACTGGTTCCTCGGCGGACACCCCCTCAGCGCGGTCGGCCGAGGGGCCAGGACAGCCGGACGCGCGGGCGACATGCGCGACAACAACAATGTCGCGTACGAGTACGAGGGAGGGGTCCTTGCTTCGCTCGCCGGATCCACCCTCGGATCGAACAGCTACCGCGAGGTCCACGAGCAGTTCTTCGGGACGAACGGCATGATCGAGACGTCGGAACTGCACTGGCGGCATTACCGGGGGAGGGGCGACGAATCGCTGGAGAAGTCGGAGCGCAGCAACACGCTCGACTCCATGGAGGCCTTCGTGCAGCGGATAGCCGAGGGAAAGCCGGAGAATACAGGCGTCCGGGGAGTCGAGAGCACGCTGACGGCGATTCTCGGGCAGATGGCGATGGATGCCCGGGGCGAGGTGACGTGGGAGACCATGATGAACGGGTAGGGCCCGGCCCGAAGGAGGGTGGGCCAGAGGCGCGCCGAGGCACTATGCGCAGGAGGGAATTGATCGGAGCCTTGGCGGCGGGCCCCTTTCTGGCAGCCTGCGAAGGGCCGCCGGCCAGTCCCAAGGGCCTCAGGCTCTCGGTTACCTGCGACATGTTCCGGGGGGCCCAGCGGGGCCTTCCGGTCGACACGATTGACGGCAAGGACCCGCGCCCCGACCCGGACGTCAGCTACACCCCCGACGAGGCGCTTGCCCTGGCTCGCAGCCTCGGCTACGAGGGCTTCGAGATGTTCGACTGGCGAGATGCCGAGGAGAGCGCCGGCTATCTGGCGGCGATGAACCGGCATGGCCTGGAGGCCGTTTGCATCACGGCCAACAAGGGAGTGCGGGCACCGGGCTGCGGCCTGACTGACCCCTCCGAGCGAGAAGGCTTCCTGACGGAAATCGAGGCCGCGACCGCGGCTGCGGCGGAGTTCGCCTGCAAGCGGCTGGTTGTGCTGACGGGCTTCGAGCGGGAAGGCGTGCCGCGAGCAGAGCAGATCGAAAGCTGCGTGGCGGGCCTGCGCGCGGCCGTCCCCATCCTGGAGAGGGCCGGTGCAACGATCGTGATGGAGCCGATCAATACCCGCGTCACGCGGCCAGGGTACTTCCTGGCTGGCGCGCGCGAGGGGTTCGAAATCCTGCGAAGAGTGGACTCTGCCAACGTGAAGCTGCTATTCGACATCTATCACGTGCAGGTCACCGATGGCGATCTCATTCCGCAGATCCGAGAGAACATCGACCTGATCGGCCATTTCCAGATCGGCGACCATCCGGGCCGCATGCAGCCCGGCACGGGCGAGATCAACTATCGCAACGTGTTCCGGGCAATCTTCGAACTTCAGGAAGCCGGGCTGTTCGATGGGTTCGCGAGCCTCGAGTATCACCCGAGCGTCACGCTTCCCGAGACAATGGCGGAGGTGCGAGCCCTGTCAAGCTTCGGCTGACCCGCCGGACGGTTGCGCGGAGCCCTTCCGGTAGCGACGCAAGACCGTTGCCGTGGATCAGCACTCCGCCTTCTGATCCGTCTCAGAGCGTGAAAGGCTGGGTCCGGTTCAGCGGGTACGACAAGCCCGACAAGGCGACATTCATTGTCGCCTGCGACTATAGCCGCAGGGCAAAGTCGCAGTCCCTCTGGATCTGGGCGTCGACTTCGTCCAGCGAAATCGTTCTCGCCGTTCGGGACAACGGGCCATACCTATCTTCGAACTCCTGTCGGGCGAGTCGAAAGGTTCGAGGTAGACGCTCGGCGATATCCTGGACGACTTCCATCACCTCTTGCTCTGGAACTCGACACCAATTAGCGAGCTTTCTCCATTGCCTGGCGCCAATGGTTCCTGCGGAGTACTGGGTGCCAACACTGAACGCAGACTTTCTGCCCAAAGCCGGATAGGCTCTTGTCAGAACCAAGTCATAGAATGGTGCCAATGTTATCGTTCCGTTCTCTCGGCGAAGAATAGCTATATTCTTGGCATGACCGTCTGCATTACCGGCGTAGATGTTGAATGCTTGCCATTGGATCAGATTCTTGATGTCAGTGATAGTGTTACTAGAAATCGAGTGAAGGAGTTGTGCAACATTCTGCAATGTCGGACCGCCCGCATCCTGATACTTCATCGTGGATCGATATCCCAGAACTTGGCAGAAGTCCTCTTGATGCAAGCGCCGCAACGTGCCTGTGCCATCCCTGAATCGATCGTATCGCTCCACCAGTGCGTAGCGAAGCCCTTGGCAGTCCTTCAGCTCAAAGTGGGCGACCGGCAGCCCGATCTCCTGAGCTGTGCGCATGCCCAGCCACTCGTGTTCCAGCATCAACGGCCATTCGTCACCGTTGATCTTGAGGAGATGGCTCGATGGAGACCCATCCAGCGGCAAGTAGATCCTGCCTGAGTCGACCAGCACTCCTATCTTGTCCTGGGCCCCTGCGAGTGACCCCCGGTAGGACTGCAAAGGGCTCCAGCCTGCGCTGTCGACTTCCGACCCAGAGGGTGCAATGATTCGAAGCAGCTCTGACGTGGGTATCTCAGCGTACCGGTTTCTTCCTGCGACTGGAGTGGTGTCTGGCGGAAGGAACGACAACGCACCCGCACAGTCCCCGCCGATAAGTTCTAGCAATGCGAAGTGTGAGTATTGGCCCTTTCTGTCAACACGCTTTCCTAGTCGCGCAAGCAGACGGATCAATCCATCATCCTCTGGGAGCAAGTTCGAAAAGAACGGATTCGCCAGAGGCCTGTCAACAGTTGCACTCAGTGGAAGGCTGATGGAGATGGGATACGCATCGCTGGAGCATCGCCATTTGTCGGCGTACTGGAAACCTAGATTCTGATCGCCAAACTCTACAATTATTCCAACCTTACGCTGTCCGATCCAGACATTAAGGTATTCCGCTCTCGTGTGCATGCGCTTACTCTCGGAGTCCACTCCCATGTTCAGCATTGTCGCGGTTAAAAGCCTCATGGCGCGGCAAAATGCATAATTCCAAATTAGCAGATCGGGGCGTCTGCAGTGCCTTCCCGGTCTCGTTCCACGTCCGCATAAGCGCGCGCATTCATCCCCGCTGCCGTGGAAGTCTCCTCCAAGGTCCAGCCGTACGCCCGGCGATGCGCCCGAAGCTGCTGTCCGAGCTCGGCAATCGACCGGAAGCTCGGATAGATCGACTGATCCTTGCTCGCCAGTGGATGCAGTCGTCGCTTCCTCATAATATGGCTGTACCGTTCAATTAGATTTGCGTCAAGGTCAACTCCCAACTAATCTTATGGCACAGGAAGATTAGGGTGATGGCCAGCGGACTAGCCCTGGACCACCCCGTACGCAAGGCTATCGGCCAACCCGGCACCACAGGTGAGCGTAGGTGATCGCACCCGACCCGCATTCACCGGGAGCCGGGACAACTCAGACCTAGGAGGGTCGGTTGCCCATCGGCTTGAGTCGGAGCGGCCAGTGACGACACGCCCGCCCGCTGGGAGTGCCTTCGGCGATGTGGCTACGGCACAATGCAGCTGAGGGTTGGCCGAGTCACGGGAAACGTGGTCAACCTCGAATTCTATTTCCGCGAGGATGCACTGGGAAGAGACAGCTACCCGGTACTGGAGTCGGCCCTCGAACCAACGGGCGTCGGGCGGTCCGCCGTTCAAGGAATAGCAGGCCGGCCGGCAGGGCTCGACTCGAGGTGAGTCACGATAGGATTCGGCATCTGAGGCGAGCCTCCAGAACCACCTCAGGCGTCCACAGCTGGAGACTGGATGGTTGCTCCCCGCCAAGGGGCTAAGGCCGGATCGAATCGCACCGCCGCTGCGTAAGGGATATCAGCGGCCCGGACGGGGGCGGCTATGCCGACCTGCATGGCGGCCGAAGAGCAAGTCGCATCGAGCGAGAGCGGGACTTGATCCAAAACAGCACCACGGTGAGCCACGCGTTGACATCGCAGAGCGCGGAGCGGTCCTCGCCGGCGCAGCCGGTGGGCCTGGGCCGCAAACCCTGGCAAATTGAGAACCAAGTGCATTTTGCGCGGGGCTTCCCCTGCGACCTAGATCGCTGCCGGGTCTGGGTGCACGACATGCCGGGCAACCTGGCCTGTCCGACGAGCACGGCGATCTTGATGATCCGCAGCCGGGGTAAGTTCCGCTGTGTGCCGGTAGCCAACCGCCATTACCTAGGTCGTCCGCAGCAAGCGCCGAACCTCCTCTGGCCCGGCCTCCACACTAGCCCGGATCGCCCGCCCGCAGGGCTCGGTCTGGACAGGTGGGCTAGTGTCGGTGTGTGGACGCTCGCGGCCCCGGCGTTGATGCTAGAGCGGTCGTGCAGGATTCTCTGGCCGAGGTCTACCGGTGAATTCAGTGAGGAGGGTAAATCCAGCCAGTGAAACCGGTACTAGTTTGCGTAGTCTGGGCGATCGTCGCCACTTTGCCAGCCGTGGGCGAGGACAGGCTTGGAACAGACCTGTTGAACCGACTGCTCGCGACCAAGCGCTACAGCGAGGCCCTAGAAGAAATGCGTCGAATCCCCGACATCAACGCACTCTCGGAGGGTGGTGGCAACACCCCTCTCACCGTTGCGGCAGACATCACGTCGGACAACGCCTACGACATGGTTCACGCGCTCCTGTTTCTCGGCGCAGATCCAAACAAGAGGAACAGGGAGGGTCGGACCGCGCTGCACTACGCGGCCCGCGCAGGCGTCCTCTCGGTCGTGCATCTTCTCGTGAATCGCTTCGGGGCAGACCCGACCAGCCCTGTCCAAGTAAGGGGCGGCAAACCCGACGAGGAAGAAACACCGATCGTGTGGGCGGCTAGAAGCGGACACGTCCGAGTCGTGGAGTTCTTGGAGTCGCACGGAGCGACTCTCCCGCAACGGATAGAAGTGGACATGCGATACATTTTGGCCCGGAGGGCCCACTACGACCGAATGTATGCGTCCAACGTACACAAGGAGGCCGGACCGTTTCGGCACACCCTGATCGGGGCGATGGCGGACATACAGGCGTTAAATGACATGCGCGCCCCGGAGCGTGTGGTCGAATTCGCGCATGAGCGTCTCAAGGTCGTCCAGAAACTGATGAACGAACCCTCATGGCAGGAACGCTCGCCTATCGAACTCTTCACGGAGTCCCACAAGAAAGGTGCGAGCAGGATGAGCTTGCGGCCCGGTTTCAGGGAACACCTCAGGGAATGGAATGATCGGAGGGGACGATAGGGCGGCACGACGATCAATCTCACTGACCGCTGCCAGCGCACTGGACCCAGAGCGCGAGGTTGGCGGGAACCGAATCCGCAGGGGAATCACCCCGAGTCGCGTTCGAGTTTGTAGTATCGACTGGTGAGAAACGATCGGCCGAAGGCCGCTGCCGGCATCCGTCGGCCAAGGCGGAGGCTCGGCGGCATGGGTTCTACTGGGGTGGGTGCCACGAATCGGGCGTCGAAGCGCTTGCCCGCACCACCGCTTCATGGCTGAATACTCGATCGTAGTCTTCCGACGCGACCTGCGCGTTGATGACAACCCAGCATTGCGCGCCGCGACGGCCTCGGGAAACGCGCTGGCCGTCTATGTCCTCGACGATGCTGCAGATGGCCGCCCGCTTGGAGGGGCCGCCCGCTGGTGGCTGCATCACGCTCTCAGGCGTCTCCAAGCCCGCCTTGACGACCGACGGGTGCCTCTAGTTCTGCGGATCGGGCGGCAGAATGCGCACGTGCTGGAGATCGCCAAGTCAGAAGGAGTGGGGGCTGTGTACTGGAACCGCCGGTACACCCCGTGGGGGATGGCAGCGGACAACGCATTGCAGGAGGACCTGCGGAGCAATGGGATCGCGTCCGCGAGCTTCGCCGGCTCGTACCTGCGGGAGCCTACGGAAGTCCGCTCGAAGCAGGGGACTTGGCTCAGGGTCTTCACACCGTTCCACCGGGCATCAAGGGCGCTGGGCGAGCCGCTTCCGCCAACCGAGACGCCTGCGGCCTGTTCCTCCCGGCCCGTCCTGTCGAGGTCCGAAACCCTCGCCGCGCTGGACCTGCTACCAACCGCGCCCGATTGGGCAGGGGGGCTGCGCAAGGCCTGGCTCGGACATCTGGAAGCGCCCGAAGAGAGATTGCGGGCGTTCCTGCAGCGGGCAGTCGCCGACTACGACCAAGGCCGAGATCGACCCGACATCGAGGGCACGTCGACACTCTCCCCGTACCTGGCATTCGGAGAGCTGTCCCCACGCCAGGTCTGGCACGCGGCTCGGCGAGTTCAGGGCTCCGATCGTGACCAGCGCAACAGTGTCGAGGCATTCCTGCGGCAGCTGGTTTGGCGCGATTTCTGCGCCAACCTCCTGTACCACTTCCCGGATCTCGCTAGCCGGCCCTTCCAACCCAAATTCGAGCGTTTTCCATGGAGAGACGACCGGTCATCATTACGAGCCTGGCAGCGGGGAAAGACAGGGTACCCCTGGATCGACGCGGGGATGCGGCAGCTGTGGGAAACCGGCTGGATGCACAACCGCACCCGCATGGGAGTGGCCTCGTTCCTCACCAAGCACCTGCTCCTTCCCTGGCAGTACGGAGAGGCCTGGTTCTGGGACACTCTGGTCGATGCCGACCCGGCCCAGAACATTGCCAACTGGCAGTGGGTTGCGGGCTGCGGGGCGGACGCGGCTCCCTACTTCCGGATCTTCAACCCCATCACGCAGGGCGACAAGTTCGACAAGTCCAGCGGTTACCGCAGACGATGGCAGCCGGCTGCGAGTGATTACCAGCCGGGATCGGCGGGCATTGCACCGGTGATCAGCCACGAAGAGGGCCGCACGAGGGCGCTCGAGGCATTCCGCTCCCTGTCCCGCGAACAACCAGAGGGCCTGTGAGAGCCCCCGATTAGGCCAGCATTCGCTCGACCACGCGACCGGACACATCCGTGAGGCGAAAGTCCCTGCCCATGTGGCGGTACGTCAGGCGTTCGTGATCCAGCCCCATCAAGTGCAGGATCGTCGCCTGCAGGTCATGAACGTGAACGGGAGACTCCTCCGCCTTCAGGGCCAACTCGTCTGTCGAGCCTACGACTTGGCCGGACTTGATGCCGCCGCCGGCCAGCCACATGGAAAACCCGTTCGGGTGATGGTCGCGGCCGACCTTGTCCCCGACATGCTTCAACTGCCCGAGCGAGGTGCGGCCGAACTCGCCGCCCCAGACCACGAGCGTCTCGTCAAGCAGGCCCCGCTGCTTGAGGTCCTCGACCAGCGCAGCCACCGGCTTGTCCGTGATGTCGCAGTTCTTCCTGAGTCCCTCGTCGAGATTGGTGTGGTCGTCCCAGGACGCATGAATGAGCATCACGACGCGCACCCCTCGCTCGACCATCCGCCGAGCCATCAAGCAGTTTGTCCCGTAGGCACTGGTCGGCTCCTGGCCGATACCGTAGCGGTCCTTGGTGGCCTGCGACTCGTCCGAGACATCAATCAGATCCGGCGCCGAGGCCTGCATTCGGAATGCGAGCTCGTAGCTCGCCATTCGCGAGGCAACCTGCGGATCCCCGGTGCGGCTGAAGTTCTCCTCGTTCAGCCGCTTGAGAGTCTCGAGGGTCAGCCGCTGGGAGTCACGGGAAACTCCTCCCGGGTTGGACAGGTACAGGATTGGGTCGCCGGTCTTGCGGAACGGAACTCCGGCGTAAGCGGGCGGCAGGAAGCCGCTTGCGAAGTTCGAGGATCCGCCGCTGGCACCCCGGCCGGAACTCAGCACCACGAATCCCGGCAGGTTCCGCGACTCGCTTCCGAGCCCGTACGTCAGCCACGCCCCGATGGTGGGCCGCCCGACCAGCGGACTGCCGCTCATCAGCATTGACTGGCCCGGGTGGTGGTTGACCTGGTCGGTCTGCATGGACCGCACCAGGCAGATGTCGTCGGCCACCCGCTGCAGGTTCGGCAGGTAGTCGCTGATCTCCGTGCCGCTCTGCCCGCATCTCGAGAACTTACGAGGACTGGCCAGCACCCTGGCTGTCGGCTTGATGAAGGCAAGCCTAAGATCCTCGGTCATGGATGGCGGCAGGGCCTGCCCGTGCCACTTCTTGAGGCCCGGCTTCGGATCGAACAGATCCATCTGGCTGGGAGCCCCTGCCATGAACAGGAAGATCAGGTTCTTGGCCTTGGGCGCGAAGTGGGGCCTCCCGTCCGGCGCCACTCCCGTCGCGGCGCCGAGCATTCCCTCCTGGCCCAGGACCTGGGCAAGGCCGAGCGTCCCGATTCCGGCCGCGCAGGAATCGAGGAAGCTGCGGCGCGTCTGCGCGGCGCGATATGCATCCGTCGTCATCAGTGATCACTCCCGGGTCATGAACTCGTCCGAATTCAGCAGGATGCGGCTGACGCCGACCCATGCCGCCAGGGCGGTCGGATCCTTGGACTCCCCGCCACGAGCCGTCTCGAAGGGGAACCACGCCCGCGCCGTATCCTCGTCCTCTTCGAGCATCGCGCGCTGCCGCACGAAGTAGTCCTGCATCGCCTCCCGTTCCGTCGCGCTGGGATCCCGCGCCAGGCAGAGCCGGAAAGCCCGGCCAAGCCGCTCGTCGAAACCGCTCCGCTCCTCCTCGGCGAGGACACGGAACGCCAGCGCACGGGCCATCTCGAAGAACGCTGGATCGTTGAGCAGGTTCAGGGCCTGGAGCGGCGTGTTGGAGCGGTTCCTGCGGCAGACGGCGACGTTCCTTTCCGGCAGGTCGAAGTTGGCGAGGAACGGATACGGCGTCGTGCGCTGGTAATGGATGTAGACGCCCCGCCGGTAGCGCCCGCTCCCGGGGCTTTCGCTCCACTTCACGGAGCTGCCGTAGCTCAGGTCCGTCACGCCTTCGGGCTGATACGGCCGGACGCTCGGCCCGCCGATCGCAGGGTCCAGCAGGCCCGCCACCGACAGAGCCGTGTCCCTGAGCGTCTCCGCCGGCAGGCGCAAGCGCCGCTGGCGTCCGAGCAAGCGGTTCGACGGATCCTTCTCCGCAAGGTCCTTCCGCCAATGCGAGGCCTGTCGGTACGCCGCCGACGTAGCGATCAGGCGGTGGACATGCTTGAGGCTCCAGCCGGATTCGATGAACTCCGCCGCGAGCCAGTCGAGCAGATCCGGATGGGAGGGTGCCTCGCCGCGCAAGCCGAAGTTCTCGGATGTCGCCACGAGGCCCGTTCCGAAGTACTCCTGCCAGATGCGGTTGACCGTAACCCGGGCGGTGAGCGGATTGCCCTCCGAAACCAGCCAGCGGGCAAGGTCGAGCCTTGTCGGGGCCGCGCCGGCCGTGGAGGCGGGAGGCAGCGCGGCCGGAGTGCCGGGCGACACCGCCTCGCCGAGGTCATCCCACGCCCCGGAAGGGTGGACCCGGGACTGCCTGGCGCCGGCGTAGGCCTGGACGGCCCGGGCCCTGCTGATGTCAGGGAACGCGGCCACCAGCGCGTGGACCTCCTTGACAGCGTCGCGGAATCCGGTAGCTTCGTATTCCTCCTTCGTCGTCACGCGGCTGTAGTTCCGCAGGAACCATTCGGTCACGACGTAGTCGTCGCGCCAGTGGCGCTGGCTTGCGGGAGTCCTCAGGATTCGCTGGCCGTTGTCGACGTAGAGCGCGAGGATGTCCCAGCTCGTGTCCCACTCATGCTCGACGCCAGGGTTGTCGGAAGCCCAGAGCATCTTCTCCGTCCACGGGCCCATGAGTTCCTTGACCCGGTAGCGGTCATAGATCTCGGCGAGGTCCCGGTGAAACTCCGGCCTCGCGCCTAGGTACGGCCCCAGCTCACCGGCGAGGGGCGCGTCGATGTCGACCTCGTCAAGCTCGTTGAAGAACGAGAACAGCCGGTAGTAGTCCCTCTGCGTGATCGGATCGTACTTGTGGTCGTGGCAGCGGGCGCATTCGAGCGAGAGGCCTAGCCAGACCGTTGCGACCGTGTTGGTGCGGTCCACGACCTCCTCGAAGCGGAACTCCTCGACATTCACTCCTCCCTCCCGGTTCTTGAGCGTGTTGCGGAAGAATCCGGTCGCGACGCGCTGGTCGGACGTGGCGGAGGGAAGCAGGTCTCCCGCAATCTGCTGGATCGTGAACCGGTCGAACGGCATGTCCGCATTAAGGGCTTGGATCACCCAGTGGCGGTAGCGCCACGCGTGAGGCCTGACCGAGTCCTTTTCGTAGCCGTCGGAGTCGGCGTAGCGCACTTGGTCCAGCCAGGCCGATGCCCACCGCTCCCCGAAGTGCTCGGACTCGAGCAAGCGGTCAACCAGCGCCTCGTAGTCCGAGAGACCTGCAAGATCCCCCTCTGCGGGCGGCAAGCCTGTCAGGTCCAGGAACGCGCGTCGAAAGAGCGTGTGGCGGGAGGCCTCGGGCGACGGCTCGAGCCCCTCTTCCTCAAGGCGCGCGAGTACGAAGGCGTCGATCGGATTGCGGACCCATTCCTGATTGCGGGGCCGGGGGACATCCGGACGGCGGTTGGCACGGAAGGCCCAGTGGCCTCCTTCCCTGCCCGACACCTCGACCGTGCCCCGGGAATCCCATTCAGCACCGGCCTCGATCCATTCCCGGAACGCTGCAATCTCATCGGGTGCAAGGGGCCCTGCAGGGGGCATCCCTTGCAGGCGTTCAAGCCCCTCCAGGCGCTTGATCAAAGCGCTGGCGCTTGCGTCCCCCGGGACGATCACAGGGCCTGACGATCCACCCTGCGTTGCGCCGTGCCGGCTGTCGAGCCGCAATCCGCTCTGCTGCAGGGCCTGGCCGTGACAGACTACGCAATGCTGCCGGAGTAGTGGCTCGATGTCGCGGGAGAACGAAACCTCTCCCGGGCAGACGACACGCAGCGCGACGACGAGGAGGCCCAGGCATCCAGCCTTGGCGGGCATGCCGCCATTATCCGTCCGCACACGGGTCTGATCAAGGCCCACGAGCAATTTGCCGCATCCGATCTTTCAGCGCAGCATCCAAATCGGCCAGCGCCTGACGCGCCCGGGGGCTGGCGTCGTTGATGAGGTTGCGGTGCTCGCCGGGATCGTTCTCGATGTCATACAGCTCGTCCTTGCCGGGCCGGCTGTCCCGCACCAGCTTCCACTGGGGGGTCCTCCACATGCGCTGGTCGACGCGCTCTTGGTGCAGTTGGCGGTACTCGCCGTAGAAGGATGTCCTCCACGGAACCGTCCGGCCTTCCAGCAGCGGCAGGAAGTTCCGGCCCCGGATGAGCGCATCGTCCGGCACGTCCAAGCCGGCCATCGCCAGAATCGTGGGAAACCAGTCGAGGTTGAGCAGTATCTGGTCGACCTCGATTCCGGGCTCCAGCCGGGCTGGCCAGCGCACGACTGCGGGCACTCGGATGGAGTGATCGAACATGTTGGAGCGGTAGCCGCGGTCGTGCTCGAGAAGCCAGCGGCCGTTGCCCTTGTGCCAGATACCGTTGTGCCCCAGGTTGAAGCCGTGGTCGCTGGTGAAGATCACGACGGTCTCGCCTGCGATACCTGCATCGTCGAGCGCCGCGAGCAGCCGGCCTACGTTTCGATCCACACTCGCCACGGAGCCGAGATACTCGGCCAGCATCCGCCTCGCCCGGGGCGCGTCAAGCCCCGGGTAGCCGGGCTGGGGCAGCGACACATGGAAGTCTCTGAACGAACTCCAGTCCGCCTCGCTGAGCGGCAGCCAGGTGCGATCCCCGTCGGGTGTCCGGTTAGTAGTGTTGGCGTGCGGCGCCCAGAAGTGCAGGCTCAACAGGAAGGGCTTGCGGCCCGCCTCGGCACGCACGATCCGGATTGCCTCATCCGTGAGGATGTCCGGCGTGTACCCGCGCAAGCGACGGACCTGGCCGCCTGACTCCACCTGGGGATCCCTGGAAGTCCCCGCACCGTGCCGGAAGCCGAAGAACAGGTCGTACCCGTTCCTTGTCGGCAGGTGACGGTCGAGCCCGCCCACATGCCATTTGCCCACAAGCGACGTGGCATACCCGGCCTGCTGCAGGTGCTTCGGCCAGGTAGGCAGTTCCGGGTCCAGTCCGTTGTCAGGCTCCGCCGACGAGCTGAGATAGTCGGTAATGCCGATCTCTGTGCCGTACCGGCTCGCGAGCAGGCCCGCCCGGGACGGGCTGCAGACTGGAGTCGTCGTGAAGGCGTTCGTCAGGCCGACGCCCTCGGCGTACAGGCGGTCGATGTGCGGCGTTCTCGCCTCGGCGTTCCCGAGCGCCCCGACAGCCCACGCAGCCATGTCGTCGGCATAAAGGAAGATGATGTTGGGCCGCTCGGACGGTCGCAGTGCCGCCGGGAGCATGAGCAACCCGGCAACGACAGCGCGACAGGTACGGATGTTCCACCCCGGGAGCTGCGGGATGCCGGGCACTTCGTTCGAAGCCTCGCGCGGTCGGGAAGGCAGCGTCGCAATTGTACCGCCCGTCGCGGGGTGAACGCGGCCCATGCCGCGGAGCCGTGGCATTCCACCTGATCTCGGCCGTCAGCGACCGGAGAGCGGCTATACTGCCGCCGGACTCCCGATCGAGTGATCGAGACCTTCGGCCCCGGCCCCGCGGGCCCGGCCACGCCACGGAGGATTCATGATCGACATCAGCAGCCTGCCCATGAGGACAGCCCTTGGGCAGTTCCAGGAAATCACGCCGTCCCGCCTCCAGTTCATCAAGCAGTGCGGGTGCGACGATTTCCAGCTGAACACCCCCACGCTGCCCGGCACGGAACGCTGGGAGTACGAGGACCTGGCCAGCCTTGTCACCAAGGCCAGCGAGGGCGGCCTCCGCCTGATGGCGATCGAGAACGTCCCCAGGTCCTTCTATGACCGGATCATGCTGGGCCAGCCCGGGCGCGAGCGACAGCTGGAGAACATGATCGCGATCGTCCGGAACATGGCCAGAGCGGGGATTCCGATCCTCGGCTACGCATTCATGCCGGCCGGCGTCTGGCGGACGGCCCTAACGACGCCTGTGCGCGGCGGGGCGGAGGCTACCTCCTTCCGGATGGAGACAGCTCGGTCCGTCCAAGCCGGGGACGGTCAAAGCTACTCGATCTGGGCGGGCTCGCCTGTCGACCGAGAATATACGGAGGAGGAGGTCTGGGAAAACTACTGCTGGTACATGGAGCGCATCCTGCCGGTCTGCGAGGAGACCGGCGTGCGGATGGCCCTGCACCCGGATGATCCGCCGGTCCCGAGCCTCGGAGGGGTCGGCCGGGTCTTCCGCAACTTCGACAACTTCCGGCGGGCAATGGATACGTTCGACAGCCCGATGCACGGGCTGGACTTCTGCCACGGCTGCTGGTCGGAGATGCGAGAGGGCGAGGGCGTGACGGATGCGATTCGCTTCTTCGGCGAGCGGGGGAAGATCTTCTACGTCCACTTCCGGGACGTGCAGGGTCCGGTCGAGGACTTCACGGAGTGCTACCTCGGTGACGGCAATTGCGACCCGGTCCAGTCGATCCGGGCGCTCAAGCAAGTAGGCTTTAATGGATTCATCATTCCCGATCACGTGCCGCGAATGGTAGGGGACGGAGAATGGTGCCATCGTGGACGGGCTTGGACCGTCGGGTACATCCAAGCGCTGATCGCGGCGGTGGAGGAGTAGACAGGTGCACAGTTTGCCCTACCGGCCGGCGGCTCACGGACCGATTGCTCCGAAAGAGCCGCTGTCCGCCGCCGGAACCCACCGACGCCGCGACTGCGCCGAGCACCGGAGAACAACACGATGGCGAAGAGACAGATTCCGAGAGGCCCGTAACCTTGCCAGTCGTTGGCTAGTCCAACAGTCTGCTGAGGACGCGGGGCGATAGCGACGGCCCTGCCGGGACTCGAAGAGAGGAGAACAGAGAATGAAATCGCAAACGATCACCGCAATCGCGGTCGCGGCCTTGGTGGCCGGACTGCTGTTCGGGCAGACCGGCACCCAGCCCGCGTCGAGCGGGGAGTTCGAGTGGGAAATGTTCGGAACGAACGTCGGAGTCTCGGACGACGATGACGACTACGACGACGATGACCGCAGGATCGGTATCAGCTCGGACAGTGTCGTGGTGGCTCAGGGCCTCGCCTTCATCTACAACAAGCGGACCGGCAAGGTCTACCGATTCTTCGAAGACTGCGGTGCGGACGGGCAGCACGGATGCTTTGACGACATGCCGGTGTTGGAGGGGACGACAAGAACGCGGCTTCCTACTCCGCAATCGGTGACCGGAACACAGGTCCGCCGCTAACGGCCCGCAGCCGGAAATCGTGTGCTCCCGCCCACTTCCGTCGGGTCCTGACGGTCGAGTGGGCGGGGCGGGTGTACCTCGTCCCGGAACCGGAGTCCGGCGCGGCGCATGACTCACCCCAAGCGGATCCAGCCGAAGGCGATTGCGAGCGTCAAGAGGATCCCGGCCGGAGAAACAACCGCGAGGACCAGCGCGCAGACCCAGAGCCAGACGGTCGTCGGCCGACCGGGCGCAATGGCCGGGGCCACCCTGCGGTGCCTGAGATAGAGAGTGCCCAAGCCCAGGCACGGATACATGACGGCCGCGATCAGGCTGCTGGTCACGAGGAGCATTTGCGGTGGATTCTCGAACAGCCAGTACGCCGCGCAGTAGGCGGCTAGCAGCAGGAACAGGCACCCCCGGACATAGCGCATCCGAACGGCGAAATCACCGGCATCGATCAGTCCCATAACCGAGAGCGCGTCGGCCAGCATGCGGCTGCTGCCGGCCGCGCCGGAAAGAACGGTGCTGATCAGGACGAAGAACGCCCCGACTAGGAAGAGCCCGGCCGCCCACTCCCCCACCCCGTCCGTGTAGATCGCGCTCAGCACGGCCAATGTCTCGCGTCCATCCGGATCCAGGCTTTGCGCGTGAAGAATCGCCGCTCCCAGCAGGTAGAAGCAGACAGTCGAGGCGGTGTACACGACCATCGTCACGCCGGCATCCGTATACATGACCCGAATCCATCCTCTCGCCCTCCGCTCCCACGCGGACCCGGGCCTTGGAGCGCCGACGTTCCGCGCGTAGCCCTTCTCGATGCACCAGTACGTGTAGGTCCACATCTCGCCAAACGCGACTCCCGTCCCGGCGTACATCGCGAGCGCCGCCAGGACAAGCGTGGTGGTGAGTTCCGCGGGAACGCCGAACGACAGCCCGGCCTGGATCTCCTGCCATCCGACGCGGAACTCGGTCCGGGCGAGCAGTACCGTGCAGGCCACGGTGACGAACGTGAAGGCAGACACGAGGACGACCAGCACCCGCTCCAGGGATATGTAGGTGCCGGGCAGGAGAATCGCGCCGCACAGCAGGGCAACCAGGATCGACCAGTAGCGAGCGCCCCCGTCTCCGAGGAGTCCGGGCAACGCCATCTCGATCACCTGTCCCGTCCCGCCGAGGATCGCTCCGGCATTCACGAAGACCAGCAGCATGGAGGCCAGCCACAGCCAGAGGAACCAGTTCATCCGGCTGGCGCCCCTGCCGGTCTCGCCGCTCGGCCCCCTGGGAATCCGGGCGCGCGCAAGAAGCCGGGCCAGGACGGCGACCACGACCAGAACGGCGACAGCCAGCCAGGCAGCCGTCCGAGCGTCCCGCGCATCCTCCTCGAGCTGCACGAACACCGCTAGGGCGGCCGAGCAGGCCGCCACCAGGGCAACCATCCAAGGGACAGTCAGCCACCCGGGCCGCGGCCCGGACGGGCCGGGCAGGTCGTTGAAGGCCCGCAGGAACGTCTGGCCGCTGCTGATCGTGTAGCGGGCCAGCTCGGTCTGGACAACTACCTTGACGACGCACGAGACAACGACGAACCAGAGCAGCGCGAAGCCGGCCACGGCGCCCAGCTTGGTGGTCACGATCAGCTCCCCGGAGCCGACGACCGATCCGGCGAGGATCATTCCCGGCCCGAGGTGACGGAACGTGGCGCGGAATCCCCGAGGCGGCTCGACAGATCCCCGCTCGCCGCGAGCATACGGATCCGGGGCCTCGGCCAGCAAAGCCGGCCGTCCCAGCCCGGGCACCTGTCCAGCGGCCATGCGCACCGATTGGACCACACGGGGCGGATCCGGCGAGGTCGCTGCCACGGTCGCAGGCACAGGGTTTTCGCTACTATTGCTGAGTTAATGCCGACCGAGACCGCACAGCAACCAGACTCTGGGCAAGCCCTAGGCCCCAGGCAGTTCCAAGTCCGCATCCGTCCGAATCCCGGCTCCACCGTGCGGCTAGGCCGGAGCGAGCGAACTAGCTGGGTCCTTCTCGTCTGGCTAGCCTGCCTGGCGTACGCGATCGTCCGCTACAACGTCTTCAAGGGCGTCGAATGGACGCACCTCCCGCTGTACATCGTCAACAAGTCCGCCGCTTTCGCGGGCGTAATCTTCATCGCCCTCTCGTATCTGGCAGGCAAGTACTTCTCCGGCCCGGCCGGCTCGGAGCCGGCACGGGCCAAGGCGAAGTTCCTAGGACTCACAGGGTTCGCAATGATCACCGTCCACATCCTGATGTCGATGGTCCTGCTTTCGCCCGCGAACTACGAGAAGTTCTTCGCGGCGTCCGGCAAGCTCAACCTCTCCGGCGAGCTGACGTTCCTTTTCGGGGTCACCGCTTACGGCTGCCTGCTGTTTCCGGCAATCACGACGCTGCCCTACATGTACGACGCGCTGGGCATGGAACGGTGGCTCCCGGCGCAGCACATGGGATACGCGACACTCGCCCTCGCGTGCGGGCACACGTTCGCGATGGGCTACAAGGGCTGGCTCGACACGGCCACCTGGCCCGGGTCGATGCCGCCGATCACGATGCTGGGGTTCGTTGCGGCCTTGATCGCCCTGCTCGGCAAGCTCGTTTGGATGATGCGGCGATAGGGCCGGGCGCCCTCACAGCCGGTGAATCAGGGCTGCGATGAGCGTGGCACGATCGGCGATCCGGTCGACAAGGATGCTCTCGTGCAGGGCATGGGCTCCTTCCCCAACCGCTCCGAGCCCGTCTAGCGTCGGAATCCCCATCGCCGCCGTCGTGTTCCCGTCGGATCCCCCGCCAACCGACGCCTCCCCCAGGGCGACTCCCATTTCGAGGGAAATCTCCCGGGCCATGTCGAACAGCCGGACCACGCCGTCGGTCCTTTCCAACGGCAGCTTCCTCGTCCCCCCGGACACTTCCACCGAGCACCGGGAGTCGAACACTTCGAGGGCCCGGAAACGCCCCTCGATGTCGGCAGCCTGCGCCTTTGTCCGGAACCGCACGTCTACGTCCGCGCAAGCCTCCTCCGCGACCACGTTCGAGGCGGTGCCGCCCCTGACGATTCCGGGATTCACGGTCAGGCCGGAGTCCAGGTCGGTCCATGAGGCGACGCGCTGGACCTGACGCGCGACTTCCACAACCGCGCTTGCCCCGGCGGCGAAGTCCAGGCCGGCGTGAGAGGCGACGCCGCGCGCCTGGAGCCGGTAGGTCGCCCCGCCCTTCCGCTCCGTCTTGAGACAGCCCTCCAGGCCTGCGCTCGGTTCCGCAACCAGCACGGCCGCACTCCGGCGCGCCGCATCCTGGGTCAGGGGGGTCGAGGTAGGGCTGCCGATCTCCTCTTCGGAATTCAGCTGGACGACGAATCGGCACCGGGCCTCAAGGCCGAGGTCGCGCAGCGCTCGGGCCGCGAACACGAAGTAGGCGACCCCGGCCTTCATGTCGAAGACGCCGGGCCCCCAGAGGCGACCGTCCACTTCGCGCCACGGCATCCGCTGGAGCGTTCCCACCGGCCAGACCGTGTCCAGGTGCCCGAGGCCCAGGACCTGCCCCTCGTCCTTGGTAGGGATATCAAAGTCCAGTCTCAGGTGGTCGCCATGCTGCGCCTGCGGGTAGCGGGTGACTTCAGCGTCCGATCGGACTTCCTCTGCCACGGCGTCCGCCAGGCGGTTCACCGCCGCCCGGTCGTCGGTAGGCGACTCGATTTCCACGAGCTTCCGAATCAGACCGATAATGGCGGGCTGGCTGTCCCGCATGTAGGCGAGGATTCTCTCAACCGCCATCGCGTGCTCCCCTCGACCCGCAGGCCGCGCTACTCGGCCACAATCACTGCCCGCCCGGGCTCGAGCCGGATCTCGCGGATTCCGGTAATCTTTACAGGCTCCCCTGTCAAGAAGGGGCGCACCTCGACCGGCGCGAAGGAACCGACGAACCACTCCAGCAAGGGGCCGCTGAGCTCGACATCGTCCACGGTAATCGAAGCAAGCGTTGCCTTGCCGTAGCCGTCGCTCGCGGCGTAGTCGATGTCCGCCATCACGTTGCGATGCCCGCGGAGCAGCAGCCGCATGAGCGGCGGTAGGCTCTCGAACGACGCGCCTGCCGCACTGAGATCCACCCGCGCCCGGAGGACAGCGCCTCCCGCGCGCAGGGACACGTCCGGGTTCTCGACGCCCTCGGGCATGCTCTCCACTGCGTCAAACCGCAGGAACGAATTCAACTCGTCTTCGGACAGTTCGACGGCAGACCCGCTCGCGAGTTCCCCCTCGGCGAGGCGCTCGAACTTCTCGGCAGCGGACTGGGACGCTTCTGGGCTGACACTCGCTTGCGCGGGCGGCGCTGCAGCAACCAGGGCCAAACCGATACCAACCGCCAGGGCCGCTATCGGCGACGACGCGCGACCGGAAGCAGCGCTGGCCGGCTGCCCTCCCATGTCTCGATCCGACTCGACGAGCTGCCGCAGGGCATCGGCGGCCGCTCGCTCCTCGGCGGCCTTCTTGGTGGATCCTTCCCCGAATCCCGTCCACGAGCCGCAATTGGTCTCGATGCGGTAAGTCCGGTCGTGCGACGGGCCGGATTCGGAAAGGACACGGTATTCGGGCGTGCCGCGGCCGCGCGCCTGGAGCCACTCCTGCAGCACGGTCTTGCTGCTCCTGCCGCCGAGGGGATCATCGTCCGCCGCGACATAGCCCCGAACGACATGGCGCTCCACGAGCGACGCCGCCGCTTCCAGGCCGCCATCGAGATAGGCCGCCCCGATCACGGCCTCGAGAGCGTCGGACAGGATTCCGTTGCGGTCCGCGCCCGAGTTCTGGTCGACCCCCTTGCCGAGCCGTAGGCACGGTCCGATCGCGAGGGAGCGGGCAACATCGGCGAGGTGCAGATTGTTCACGTAACGTGCCTTCGCCTCGGTCATCCGACCTTCAGTTCCCTGCGGGTCGTGGCGGTACAGATGCTCGCAGACCACGAGGCTCAGCACGGCGTCGCCGAGAAACTCGAGTCGCTGGTTGGACGAGGCCCCAGGGCTCGCCGATCCGTGGGTCAGAGCGCGGGCCAGCAGGCCCGGATCCCGGAACCGGTACCCGAGCCGCTGCTCGAGGCCGAGTCGATCATCGGCCACCGGCGCGGGATCTGGCATGGCTGGTTCGGAGCCCGCCGGAGCGGGCGGGTGGAGCGCTTACAGGGAGCTCTTGAGGACGGCGCACAGATCCTGGCCGTCGCCCGCTTGGACGCCGCCGCCAGCACTGCACTTGTCCGCCATCTCCCCGGCCTCCTCGCTCTTCCCCTGCTTGGAGAGCGCCATGGCCAGGTTGTAGTAGGTGAACGGCACGGGACTCGGCGCCATCTCCAGCGCCTTCCGCATGGACTCCTCCGCAGAGGGGAAGTCCTCCCGCTTGAGGCTTACCTGGCCCATCGCCTCGTGGCACTGGGACATGAACTCCATCTTGGTCGCCAGCCACTCGTCGTCGGTCATGTTGGGATCCATCTTCTGGATGCTCGGAATCACCGTCATGGCCTCCTTGGCGTAGTCCTCTGCCTTGGACAGTTTCTCTTCCTTGTCCAGGTCGAACTCGCGCGTGCGCGATGGGATAGCGTTGGCAAGCGAGATGAGGGTGCCGGCCTTCATCCCGGGCGCCGGGTTGCTGCTCAGCAACATCTCCCCGTACAGCAGCATGTTGTCGAAGTCGTTCATCTGCTGGTACGACAGCATCGCCATGTAGGACGCCAGCGCGACCGCGTCGCTCTTCGGATACTTCGCGATGAAATCAGCGCCCGCACTCGCGCGCTCCTCGTTGGTTGTCGCGTTCTGGATGGCCATGAAGGCGTCGACCTCTTCCTGCGACTTGAACTGCGGTGCCTGTGCGAGCAGGCCGACGGTCGCGACCAGAACCGCCAGCACCAGCGTCAGGATCTGTCTCATTTGCATCTATCCTCCCGGCATCCGCAGGCTCCCGGCCTGCCGCGCCGCTTCCAGTGTAGCGCCTGGCGGTCCGCAACCCGCCCGGCCCGAGGCCCCGGAGTGCCGGCTTCACCGCGATAAACGGCCCTCCGCTGCATGGCTGGTGGTATATTCTTGGACCGTGCGGTACCGGGACGCCCGGAACCGGGCCCGTGCCGCAGCGAGCTAGACGGGGGCGAAATGACAAACAACGTTTACAGAATTCTCCCAGTTGCGCTGCTGGTCGCAGCAACGCTGGTGGCGCCGGCCGCGTTCGGGCAGATCGAGTCCGCACGGATCCAAGGGGTCGTTAGCGACTCGACAGGCGCCGTCATTCCGGGGGCAACCGTGCGGTTCCTCCATGTGGGCACCGGCCAGGAGTCCGCCGCCACGACCGGGGCGGACGGCCTGTACCGGTCCATCCCGCTGCGGATCGGCGAGTACCGGGTCGAGTACGAGGCGGACGGGTTCAAGCGGGCGGTCCGCTCGGGGGTCAACCTCGAGCTGCAAGAGACTGCCGTGATCGACGTGGCGCTCGAGATCGGCGAGCTGACCGAGGTCGTGGACGTGACAGCCGACGCGGTGCTGCTGGAAACGACCGAAGCCACGCAAGGCCAGGTCATCAACAACCAGCGGATCGTGGACATGCCGCTCAACGGACGGGACTATATCCAGCTCGCGCTCCTGTCTGCCGGCGCGATCCGCCCGATCGGCGGGCGGTTCGGCGGGTACAGCGCCGGGGGCCAGCGCACGACACAGAACAACTACACGCTGGACGGCGTGGACAACAACGGCCTCCAGATCGCCGCCCAGGGGCGCCGGGCCGAGGTGGTGAAGCCGTCCGTGGACGCGATCGAGGAATTCAAGATCTCGACCAACGCCTACAGCGCCGAGTCGGGACGCGCGCTCGGCGGGACGGTCAACGTGTCGATCAAGTCGGGCTCCAACGAGGTGCACGGCACGGTCTTCGAGTTCCTGCGAAACGACGTGCTCGACGCGAAGAACTTCTTCGACGATCCCGACGCTCCCAAGCCGCCGTTCAAGCGCAACCAGTTCGGATTCTCGCTGGGCGGGCCCATCAAGCGGAACTCCACGTTCCTGTTCGGCGACTTCGAGGGCACGCGGATCCGGGAGTCCGCCACCTTTGTCGAGACCATACCGACGCAGGACCAGCTGGCCGGCAACTTCGGCGGCGTGCCGCAGACGGTCTACGACCCCGCGACATACAACGCCGGCGCGAACCTGAGGGACCCGTTCCCCAACAACGTCATCCCCGGCAACCGCATCGACCCTGTTTCCCGCAAGGCGAGCGAGTACTACCCGGCGCCGAACACTCCCGGCCTCACTCGCAACTGGCGCACGGCGTCCCCGGACAACGAGGACGACGACAAGTGGGATGTCCGGCTGGACCAGATCTTCGGCGCCAACGACAACATGTTCTGGCGCTACAGCCAGCAGGACAGCTACGTGCCCTCCCCGATCCGGTTCCCGTCCAAGCAGGACGGGGACGGCACCGAGTTCAACCACCGCGGCCAGAACACGGCGCTGGGCTGGAACCACATCTTCACGCCGACCCTGATCATGAACGTCAAGCTCGGCTGGAACCGGATCTACACCAACCGCCAGGCGCTCGCGCAGGCCAATCTCAACCAGGAACTCGGGCTGACGGGCGTGAACCAGTCGCTGCGGGGGGCGGCGCGGTTCGGCATTAGCGGGATGCGGCCGGTCGGCACGTCGAACTTCACCCCCAACCTCATCGACTCGCAGAACCGCCAGGTCAATGTCGACACCAACTGGACGAAGGGCCGGCACAGCGTCAAGTTCGGCTACTCGCTGCAGATGCTGCAGAGCTATCTCACCAACCCGCAGCAGGAACTGGGGCAGTTCATCTTCAACGGCAACTTCTCGCGCCAGACGCAGAACGTCGACGGAGGCCGCGGCGGACGCCCGGTGGCCGATTTCCTGCTCGGCATCCCCTTCCGGACCGACATCTCGAATTCCGTGTACATGAACCTGCGGGCACCGTGGCAGCACTTCTACATCCAGGACGAGTGGCGCGTCAACGACAGGCTCACGCTCAACATGGGCCTGCGCTACGAGCACAACATGCCTTGGTACGACAAGGACAACGGCATCTCGAACTTCGACATCGACACCGACCCGCTGAACCCCACGTTCTTCGTCGCGACCGACGGGAGCATCGCCTCGCGTGCCACCCTGGACCCCGACATCAACAACTTCGCCCCCCGGTTCGGCTTCGCCTACCGGCTCACGGACAAGACCGTGCTGCGAGGGGGCTACGGAATCTTCTACGCCAACTACGAGGGAACGGGCGGCGGCCAGTTCCTCGAGACGAACCCGCCGTTCCACATCAAGTCGCAGATCTCGACCGACAGCATCCAGCCGTCCGTGCTGCTGCGCGACGGCGTGCCGGACGGCGTCGTCACCCCAGAGCGCGCGGTCAGCCTGAGATTCTCCTCGTTCGAGCGCGACCCGCCCTGGCCGGTGTCGCAGCAGTGGAACTTCAACATCCAGCAGTCGCTAGGGGCCAACACGGTCTGGGAGATCGGGTACTACGGAACCAAGGCGCAGCACCTGGTCAACCGAATTGACGGCAACTACGCGCTTCCGGGACCGGGCAACATCAACCCGCGGCGCCGGTACACGAGCGCCGTGTTCCCCGGCACGGACATCGTGGTCGGCCCGCTGGCCGCGATGAACCGGCACGAGTTCAACGGCAACTCGCTGTTCCACTCGTTCCAGACCCGGCTCGAGCGGCGCTACTCGAACGGCTTCACGATGCTGGCCGCGTACGTGTGGTCGAAGAACATCGGGGACGTTCCGGGCTTCTCTGGATCCGGGAACGCGCCGAACAGCGGCATCCAGAACCCCCTGGACCGCAGTGCGGAACGGAGCCTGGACAACCAGCACCGCAGCCACAGCCTCGTGAGCAGCTACATCTACGACCTCCCTTGGGGCCAGGGCCGCCGCTGGGGCGGATCCTGGGGAGCGGTCCCGGACGGTATCCTGGGCGGCTGGACGATCGCGGGCATTGTGTCAGCCGCTTCCGGCCGGCCCTTCGGACTGCGGGTTCGGGGAAACCCCGCCAACAACGGCAATTTCAGCCGCCCGAACGTGGTTCCGGGCGCCAACCCGCACCTGCCGCGCGGGCAGCGCGATCCCGAGCGGTGGTTCAACACGGACGCGTTCGTGAGGAACAACGACTTCGAGTACGGCAACGCGGGCAGGAACGTCCTGATTGGACCGGGCCTGGTGAACTGGGACTTCGCGGTCTACAAGCGGTTCTGGATTATGGAAGGGCATTCCCTGCAGTTCCGGTTCGAGAGCTTCAACTTCACGAACACGCCGGTGTTCAATTTCCCGAATTCCGAGGTCGGCAACAACAACTTCGGAAGGATCACGTCGGCAGGCCGGCCGCGCAACCTGCAGTTCGGCCTGAAGTACATCTTCTAGCCCGCTCAAGGCGCCCGGCAGCAAGGCCGCTGCCGGGCGCTGTTCCATGGCCTGCACCGGCCCGCAGCAGCGCTGCAGGCCGCCCGAGGATTTCCCGTAGGGCGCGAGTCCGGAGCCGAATCCTACAGGATGCCGGCCACTATAATGGAGGCTCGCGGCGAGGCGCGGATGGCGGCCTGCTGCTCTTTGCGGACGCGGAGCACGTGCCTGAGGGATATCTGGAGATCCGCGGCGCGCGGGTCCACAATCTCAAGAACATCGACCTGCACCTGCCGCACGACCAACTCGTTGTCGTGACCGGCGTGTCGGGTTCCGGCAAGTCCTCGCTGGTGTTCGACATCATCTTCGCCGAGGGCCGGCGGCGCTATGTCGAGTCGCTGTCGTCCTACGCCAGGCAGTTCCTGGAGCGCATGGAACGGCCGGACGTCGACGAGGTCCGCGGTATCGGTCCGACGGTCGCCATCAGGCAGAAGAACTCGACGCGGAACCCGCGCTCGACAGTCGCCACAGTCACCGAGATCCAGGATTACCTGCGACTCCTGTTCGCCCGGGTCGGCCAGAGCTACTGCGTGGACTGCGGGACCCGGGTCTCTTCCGACGGTGTCGACGCGGTGGCGGAGAAGATGGTCGCGCAGGAGCAGGGGTCGCGCTGGTACGCCCTGTTCCCACTGCGCGCGGAGGACATCGACTTCGACACCTACTGCTACGAGGAGCGGTACAGCCACTACCCCTCGCAGATGCAGGCCCGCCTGGCCCAGTTGCGCGACCGGGGCTTCAACCGGCTCCTGCAGGACGGCCGGATATTCGAGTTCTCGACCCCGGAGTCCCTGCTCGACATCGACTTCGACAGCCAATGCGAAGTCCTGGTCGACCGCATCGCGATCACGCCCGACAGCAGGGAACGGATCGCGGAGGCCGTGGAGGTCGGCTATGCGGAATCGGGCGAGATCGTGTTCCAGAGCGCGGCCGACGAGGAGACGTTCCACCGCTTCAGCGCCGGCTTCGAGTGCAGCGAATGCGCTCGCGAGTACAAGCGTCCGGAACCCGAGATGTTCAGCTTCAACACCCATCTCGGCGCCTGTCCCAGGTGCTCGGGTTTCGGCGCTGTCCTGAAGTATTCCAACGAGCTGATCGTCAGCAGTCCGTACCTGTCGCTGCAAGCGGGAGCGATCCGTCCGTGGCAGAGGAAGTTCTCCGGATACAAGCGCGAGATGCTCGCCGCCGCGGCCAGGCAGGGCATCCCAACGGACATCCCCTACCGCGACCTGGAGCCCGAGCATCGGAAGATCATCGAAGAGGGCTGCGAGGGCT
The DNA here is from genome assembly GCA_965263255.1 of Bryobacterales bacterium. Taxonomy (GTDB): domain Bacteria; phylum Acidobacteriota; class Terriglobia; order Bryobacterales; family UBA6623; genus VXMF01. The sequence goes on along the minus strand of CBDHHA010000008.1, from coordinate 334,441 downwards.
TCGGCGGGATCCGCGGATTCATCGAGGACCTGGAGTCGGATAAGTGGAAGCCGCACATCGCGGCCCTGCTCTCCCAGTGGCGCAGGTCGGTGCAGTGCCCGGAGTGCGAAGGATCCCGGCTCCGGCGGGAGGTCCTGTACATCCGCGTGGACGGGGAGCCGATCCACCGCGTTCTCGGCCTCTCGCTGGCCAGCGCCCGGGAGTTCTTCGACGGCCTGGAGTTCGAAGGATCGGACGCGGACGTCGCATCCGACCTCCTGACCGAGATCAAGAACCGGATCCGCTTCCTCAACGACGTCGGACTCGAATATCTGACGCTGGACCGGGCTGCAGCGTCACTTTCCGGCGGAGAGGCCCAGCGCATCCAGCTGGCCAGCGCTCTGGGTTCGCGCCTGGTCGGAGTGTGCTACGTCCTGGACGAGCCTTCCATCGGCCTCCACAACCGGGACACGCAGAGGCTCATCGGGGTCCTGAAGGAGCTTCGCGACCTGGGCAACACGGTCTTCGTGGTGGAGCACGACCGGGAAATGATCGAAGCCGCCGACCATCTTGTGGACCTGGGCCCTGCAGCGGGCGACCGTGGCGGCAAGGTGGTCTTCAGCGGCCGAATCGACCAGCTCAACGGCAACAGCCCCTCCCTGACGGCGCGATACCTGAGCGGACAGGCCAAGGTTGAAGTCCCGGCCCGCAGGGCGACCTCCCGTTCCGGACGGAACCTGAGGTTCCTCGGTGCATCGAAGCACAACCTCAAGTCGATCGACGTCGAGATCCCGGTCGGCGTCCTGACGGTGATCACTGGCGTGTCCGGCTCCGGCAAGTCCACGCTGGTCCATCAAATCATCTGCGAGGGAATGCGCTATGCCATCGGACAGGCGCCGAAGCGCTCCCCGCTGAGCCCGCCGGGGATCGAGTGCGAGTGGGTCGAGGGCTACGATTGCTTTCGGGACGTAATGCTTGTCAACCAGGCCCTGGCCGACCAGACCTCCCGTTCGGTCCCAGCCACCTACGTGGGCGTGTTCGACCACATCCGGAAGCTCTTCGGAGCCACCAAGCGGGCGATCGAGCGCGGCATGTCCGCGGCCGACTTTTCCTTCAATGTCCAAGGAGGCCGGTGCGCCACGTGCAGCGGGACGGGCCGGCAGACTGTCGACATGCAGTTCCTGGCCGATGTGGACCTGCCTTGCGAGGACTGCGAGGGAAAGCGCTACCAAGCCGAGACCCTGGATATCCAATTCCAGGGCAAGAGCATCTGCGACGTGCTGGAAATGACGGTTGACGAGGCGATCCTGTTCTTCTCGGCGAGCCCTCAGATCGTGCGCCGGCTGGCGGTCCTGGCGGAGGTCGGTCTGGGCTACATCCGCCTGGGCCAGCCTACGACGCAGCTGTCCGGAGGCGAGGCCCAGCGCATGAAGGTGGCGCTGCGCATCGCCGAGAAGAACGTCGAGGACACCCTGTTCCTGTTCGACGAGCCGACGACTGGTCTGCACTTCGACGATATCCGGAAACTGTTGCGGGCATTCGACAGGCTGATCGAGAGCGGGTCAACCGCGCTGGTAATCGAGCACAACCTGGACGTCATCAAATGCGCGGACTGGGTGATCGACCTAGGGCCGGAAGGCGGGGACAAGGGTGGCCGGATCGTCGCCCAAGGGACTCCGGAGGACATCGCAAAATGCAGCGAATCGCACACCGGGCGCTATCTCCGGCAGGCACTCCAATGAGGCTTCTCGCGCTGGCCCTGCTCGTCACGCCGTTGGCGGCGCAGGACTGGGAGTTCCCGCACCGCACGCATCTAGGCCTCGGCCTCGACTGCCAGACCTGCCATTCGGAAGCAGCGCAGAGCAACGAAGCGACCGACCACCTGATCCCGGGCGGCCGGGTCTGCGCGGCGTGCCACACCGGGCAAACCGCCCCGGCTATCGACCTGTCACGCCTCTCGACGGCCGATGCCGTGGAACGGACATACCGGTTCGACCACGAGTTCCATCTCGGCCTGGAGAATCCCGCACCGCTGATCGCAGCTGCCATCGACCAAGGAGACTACTACGGCAAGCCCGGCGACGCGAGGCGGTTCCTTGACGGGGCGAACTCCTGCACCGGGTGCCATAGGGGTCTGGAAGAGAGCGATTCAATCGGTTCGCCGGCACACATGCCGATGATGGGCGACTGCATCGTGTGCCACACGCGGGTGGACAACCCGTTCTCGTGCAAGGAATGCCATCTCGAGGGCGTCGAACTGTTGCCGGCCGATCACACCAGGGAATTCATCGACCAACACTCCACCGGCAAGGCGGAGCTAGACAAGCTGTCCTGCCTGCCGTGTCACGGCCGGAACTTCGCCTGCATGGGCTGCCACTGAGCACCCATCTGACGCCAAGCGAGTGTTTCAGCGAGCGCACCGTCACAGGTGTTTCGCCAAGCCAAGCCCCACGCGCTCGGCACTGGCCGATGCAAGGCCGAAGAAGGCGCTGAAGCATGCTCCGACCGCAGTGGCATGGCCACCGATGGCTAGCCGCGGCAGCTGGGACGCGAAGAACTCGGCGCTGCTACCCTAGGACCCGTCGCAGGCCTGAGCCGTAGCCGGACCGATGTGCCCGTCGCCCGAGAGACCGGGCCACACTCCAACGGCTGCTAGCAACCCGTGGCAGTTCGATTCCGAATGCCTTGGCCTCCAAACCAGATTCGAGCGGTCGTAGCGCTAGCGTCACTGCTCGCTTCCTGCCAGCCGGACACTGAAGCGGCGAGGGCCCTCGCCCCCGTTCCCTCCTTCCAACTGGACGCGATGTCCCCCGAGGCCCGAACCGCACTCGGCGCGGCCCGGGACGCCGTGATCCAAAACCCCGAAGATGCCGAGGCTAACGGCGCGCTGGCAATGGCCCTGCATGCCCACGATCTCCGCGAGGAATCCGTGGACGGCTACCTGCGGGCAGCCGCGCTGGCTCCCGCGGACTGGCGCTGGCCGTACTACCTCGGATCCGTCCTTGCCGAGTTGGGCCGACACACCGAGGCCGCGGGACACCTCCGCAGCGCGGCCGCGATGAAGCCCGACTCCTCAGCGGCGCATTTCCGGCTCGGCGAAGCGCTGCTAGCTGAGGGCCGGACGGCCGAGAGCAAGGACGCGTTCGAGGAGGCGATCGAACTCGAGCCGTCTAGCGCAGCGGCGCACTACGGTCGGGGCCGCGCGTGGCATGCTTCCGGGGAATGGGACGCGGCGATGAGTTCCTACCTGCGCGCAATCGAGCTGGAGCCGGATGCCGGGGCCGTCCGGTACGCCCTGGCGATGCTCTACCAAACACTGGGACGGTCAAGCGACGCCATGCGGCAACTCGACATTGCAGGCTCCGAGCGACAGGAGCCGACACTCATCGACCCGCTGATCGCAGCCGTCCGCGCTCTGCGCGCCGACAGGCAGCGGCACCTGCAGGAGGGGCTGCGGCTCGAGGCCGAGGGCCTGCTGGAGGAGGCGGTGCAGGCGTACGAGCGGGCTGTCGAAGCAGACAGGAGCTATGCCCAGCCGCACATCAACCTCGTGTCCGCGTACGGCAAGCTCGAGCGGTTCGAAGCCGCGTCGCGCCATTACGAGCGCGCGCTGGAACTCGCGCCGGACTCGGAGGAGCTACACGTCAACCGAGGCACGCTGCTTGCTAGGACCGGCAGGCTCGCGGAGGCTGCCGCCAGCTTCCGTCGCGCCCTGGAAATCAATCCGCACTCCGGCAGCACGCATGCCGACCTGGCATGGGTCCTGGAACAGGCGGGAGATCGCGACACAGCACTCGACCACTACCGGCTGGCCCTGGACTACGCTCCGGCACATAGAGACGCCAACTTCCGGATCGCGCGCCAGATGATTCGCGACAACCGCGTCGAGGAGGCGATCAGCCACCTTGAGAGGACGCTGGAGCCGGTCGACGAGCGGACCCCCACTTACCTGTACGGCCTGGCAGACGCATACGTCCGCACCGACGAACCAAGGAAGGCAGCGCAAGCCCTCCGTCAGGCCCTCGAACTCGCTGCCGACCTAGGCCAGTCCGAACTGGCCCGCAACCTGGAACGGGACCTGCAAGCGCTGGAAGCGGCCGCCCAGCGCTGAGGGCTGGGCGGCCGCCTGCGTGGGGCGGAACCGCGATTCCGCGGTGCCTCAGAAGATCAGCTTCATCCCGAACTGGATCTGGCGGGCGGGGCAGCACTCCATGGTGGACGAGATCCGGCCGCCCGCCGGGCGGTTGATCGTGCCGTTCGGGAAGTTGAAGTGCGGCTCGTTGAACAGGTTGAAGAACTCGGTGCGGAAATCGAGCGAGAACCGCTCGGAGAGGTCGAAAGTCCGCGAAACCATCACGTCGAGATTGACGAGGCCCGGACCCTCGATGATCCATGCCGCCGCGTTCCCGAAGGTAAAGCGGGCCGGCACCTCGAAGGCAGTGATGTCGAACCACCGCTCGGGCGTCCTCTCGCTCCGAGGCAGGTTGCCGTCCGCGACGCGGTCCGGACGCTGGCCGCCCGTCGTGTTTGCCGGATTGCCGGCTACCCCGGCGCTGAGCGGCAGGCCGCGCTGCGCCTCGAAGATGGGCGAGATCTGCCAGCCACCGATGATCTTGGCCAGCGCGCCCTGCGTGGCGAACCGGCGCCCGTCGCCGAAGGGCAGGTCCCACACGCCGGCGAGGAAGAAGCGTTGCGGCATGTGCTGGCGCGACGTGGTCTTCTCGGGAGCCAGGTGCCACCAGCTCGTCCGCTGGCCAAGCTGCTTGACGAGCGTCTTGCTCCAGGTGTATCCGCTCAACATCGAGAAGCCGCCGCTGAACCGGCGCTCGAACTTCGCCTCGAGCCCTTGGTAGTTGGCTCCGCCGACCGGAGGGTTGGTGGTGAGGTTCGCATACTGCGGGAACCACCGCCGCGGGTTGTTGCCTCCCGGTCCCGGCTCGGGCTGATTCACGTTGGCGCTGGTGCCGGTCTTGACCGTGTTGGACCCGACGTAAGCGACCGAGACGAGCGAATTGCCGGGCAGGGACTGCTGGATATTGAAGTTCCATTGGTGCGTCGTGCCATTCGGCAAGGCGAAGGGCCAGACCCCAACCAGCGAGCGGCCCGTGATCACGTCGGGATTCAGCACGTCCGCAGGGATGCCGTCCCGAACGACAATCTGCGATGTGGAGCTCGCAACCTGCGTCGGGGTGTCGTTCTGCAAGTAGAAGGGCGGATTCGCAGTGGGGTCTGCCAGAACCGGAAGCGTGAACGTCCCGAGGTAGAACACGCCGTAGCCGGCCCGGATCACGGTCTTCGGGGTGACCTGGTACGCAAGGCCGACTCTCGGCCCCCAATCGTTGAGATCTCTCCTTCGGAACGAACGGCCCTCCACGCCGCTACCCGTGGAAATCAGGGTCCCGAATCGCGAATCCCCGGGGTCGACGATGAAATTCCGGGACCGGTCGTTTTGCTCGACGTAAGGCGACTGGTACTCGTAGCGAAGCCCTAGATTGAGCGTCAGCTTGGGGGTCACCTTCCAGTTGTCCTGGAGATAGGTCTCGTAGGCGTAGCCGTGGCGACGGACGTTCAGGGGCGTGCTGAACCGCATGTTGCTGGTCAGTCCGAGCATGGCATCGGCAAGCCCGTCCCCACCGCCCCGCACGCCGGCGACCGCTCGCGTGAACTGGTTGTTGAAGAAGAACCGCCCCCTGGCGAAGTTCGTGATGCCCGACCAGCGGACGAAGTTGCGGATGTTGAGCCCCATCTTCAGCGAGTGGTTCCCCTTGGTCACCGAGAGGCTCTCGACAATCTGCCGGACATCCTGCTTCCTGGGGTCAGGCGCGAAGTTGCGGTCACCCACGGTCCGGTAGCCGGACGGCCGGAAATCCGGGAGGCCATTGATGTCCTCACGGTCGAACAGCCCTTGGAAGCCGAACTCCTTCCAGAGCTGCGTCTGCGTCGGGGTGTCGATTCCACCGACGAGTCGGTTGTACGCGACGCGAAGCTCGTTGACCATGCTGCCCCCGAGCGCAGCCGTCCAGTTCACCACCCCGGTGTTGGCCCTGGAGAATCGCACGGCCGTGTTCCCGCCGCTCGCGGGGAGGGGCAGGCTCCCGGGCTCCAGGCGGTCGAAGTTCAGGTAGCTGTAACGGACGAAGATCGTGTGATTGGTGGCGGGGCGCCAGTCGAAGCGGCCGTCGATCTTGTCGTCGTCGCGGTTGCGGGACGGATTGAAGAGGTAGTTCTGCCGGCCGCTCCGATTCGGCTCGGGATACAGCTGGACCATCTTGAGCGACACGGGATCGAGTCGGCTGGCAGGCAACCTGTCACCGGCGAAGCGTGTCCGCGTCCCGTCCTCGGTCTGGGAGGCAGGATCGTAAATCTCGGCGATCCCCGAGAAGTCGCCGCCAACCTGCTCGGGCGTCGGGATGATGCTGAGACGGGTGAGCTTCTCGCGAATCCTCGTGCCCTCGTAGCTGCCGAAGAAGAACATCCTGTCCTTGGCCAGCGGGCCGCCGAAGGTCGCTCCGTACTGGTTCTGGCGGAAGGGCGGCTGGGGCCGTCCGCTGTTGAAGAAGTCGTTGGCGTCGAGCTTATCGTTGCGCAGGAACTCGAACGCAGTCCCGTGATACTCGTTGGTTCCGGACTTGGTGGTCACCTGGACGATGGCGCCCCCGCCACGACCGAACTCCGCGCCGTAGTTGTGGGTCTCCATCTTGAATTCCTGGATGGCGTCGATCGACGGCTTGACCGCCTGGTTGGACGCCACCACGACTCCGCTGAAGTAGTTGTTGTTGTCGGCGCCGTCCAGGGTGAAGACGTTCTGGTCGAATCCGGCCCCGTTGACGCTGAAGGCGTCCTCGACGAAGTTCTGGCGGCGGCTGGGGAGGACTCCGGCCGTCAGCACGGCGAGCTCTTGGTAGTTCCGGCCGTTGAGCGGCATCTGCGTGATCGTGGTGTTCTCGATGGCCTGTCCGAGGCTGGACGTCTCCGACTCCAGAAGAGGAAGCTCGGCGGTGACCTCGACGGTCTCGGTTACGGACCCGACCTGCAATTCCACGTCCACGCGTGCACGTGTGCCGGCATTGAGCGTGACGTTGGGCCGGAAGAGTGTCTGGAACCCTTCGCTGGTCGCCGTCAGGTCGTAGGTGCCGATCGGCAGCGCGGCGATGACGTAGTTGCCTGTCGCGTTGCTCTCGGTCGAGAACTCGAGGCCGTTGGCCTGGTTGATCGCCTGAACGGACGCACCGGCGACCGCGGCTCCCGACGAATCCGTGACGATTCCGGTGATCGTCGCGGTGTCGGTCTGCGCCGAGGCGATTGCCAATGCTAACCAGCCTCCCATCGCAAGGGCGGATACTCTGTGAAAGCTCAATGGTGCCAAGACTGCCTCTCCATTCCCAGCTTCGGGGCCGGTGGCAGGCGGCGATCGATCAGCGCCGGATCGCCCCCTGAGCGCCCGCATGCCGAACTGGCGCCTATTCTAGGCCTGCTACGCACCGAGATTCGGCAAAATGCCAGGATTTCGACCCAAAACCGCCTAGTCGGGCTGAAATCCGGCCCTGGGGCAGCATCTTCGAACACCCCGTCCCTCCACGTGCCGGCCCCGCGCATCGCGTCTCCCGCGCTGCGACGGGACCGCCCGTTGGGGGTTCCTTGCAGATCCAGAGACCGGGTAGAGCCAGTCAACCGTCACCACGACCGGGGCCGGACCATCCGAGGGTAAGCAGCGACACGAGATTCGAGCCTCGTTACGCCCATCCCGCGCCTACAGCCGCCCGCATCTCCCTGAGCGGAAGTGAAGTCACTTTGGCAAGACACACACGCTCAACACACACCAAAGGAGTCCACCTTCATCCCGGCTGGCACGGCCATCAGCCCAGATGACTGACCAATCTTCGAGGCATGGCGGGCTGGCGGCGCCAACACCGAGTCGGCATGCACTGCTACTCAGTGGGTTCGCGAAATGGCTGGGATCAACGTGATTTCCGAGGTGTCAGCAAGACTGGATGCCATGTCAGCGGACTTGAAGGCGGAAATTGCCACCCAGCTGTCAGCGTTACAGAGCGAACTGGCCCAAGCAAAGTCCGAACTCACGATGGAGATCTCCGGTCTCCAGACCGAAGTCGCTGACGTCCGGGCCGATCTCAAGACTGAGGTCTCCGGGATCCGGACCGATCTCAAGAATGCAGGCACCGGGATCCGGGCCGATCTCAAGAATGAATTCGCTGCGCTCCGGGCCGATCTGAGAGCGCAGGAGGAGCGCAACGAGGCTCGCCATCAGAGCCTGGTCCTACAGATCAGGTCGCTGCGCTGGATGATGGGCCTCGTCATCGCCATGTTTGCCGCGGTGATTGTACTGTTCGTACAGCGCCTGGGCGGCATCCCCGCCGTCGCGCCGTCCGAGCCCGGAACGGGATCTCGGCTGCCGGCCGCTGTAGGCGAACTGTCACATTCGTCCCAGAGCCGGTCGCTCGCGAATAGGGGAAAGTAGCTCGCTCTGGGCACTCGGGAGAGCCAGCCGGCCTGCAATCCAGCGAGAGACCCCGGTTAGGATCCTCCTGGGATCACGGCTAGAAGGTCCCGCGACGGGATCCGTTCGGGAGGCAACGGGAAGCCGGCGCGGCAACGACACGCGTGGTGCCCCCTGCCGTGCCGGGCGGTCCGATGGGGCGCTTGGCCGTTCGGTCGCCTCGGAGGGGCGCCACGGCGGGCTGAGAACGCAAGCACAGCGGAAGAAAGCCGCGCTCACGGCCGCAGACATTACCTGCCGTGAGTGTCCTCGCCCCGACCGTCCGAGTCCACATCGGGCGGTCGGGCAGTGCCTTATGTGATCCCGGCTGGGTCCGGGTCCGGCCTGGCAGCAGGCAGGACGCTAGACCTGGTCTGGTGCCGGCACCTCGAAGCCCTTGCGGTACGACTTGGTCAGCATCGCGTTGGCCTTCTCGTCCTTGCTGAAGCGGTTTGCGTCGCGGTCGAAATTCAGTTTCTTCCCGCGCTTGAACGCGATGTTGCCCAAGTGGGCCAGCGCGGCCGAGTGGTGCGCGGTCTCGACGGGACCGTGCTGGTCCTCGGTCTTGCGGCTGCGGACGGCCTTGATGAAGTTCTCGAAGTGCTCTGTCTTGGCTTCCCCGCTCTCGACGAGTTCCGGCCTGCGCCCGCGGAAAATCTCCCACTTGGTGTAGCCGGACACGACGAGGTAGCCGTCCGAGCCGTAGAAGATGTTCCCGTTCGCGGAGCGGGTCTCGTGGTTGGAATGCCAGAACCGCACGGCCACTTCGGCCATCTTCCGCTCCTTCTTGAACTGCATGAGCGTGGTCAGCATCTCGGGCGTCTCGCGGTGGTCGTCCCAGATGTACCTCCCGCCCGAGGAAACGAGCTCGTCGGGAAGCGTCACGCCAAGGCCCCACTGGAGCATGTCGAGCTCGTGAATGCCCTGGTTGCCGATCTCGCCGTTCCCGAAGTCCCAGGTCCAGTGCCAGTTGTAGTGGACATGCCGCTTGGAATAGGGCCGCCACTTGGCAGGGCCTACCCAGAGGTCATAATCCAGCGTGTCCGGGGGCTTCTCGTCCGGGGCCGCCTCGAGCGCCGGACGCCACTTGAAGATCGTGGCGCGTCCCATGTAGACATCGCCGATCGCCCCGTCGCGCAACTTCTGCACGGCCTCCCGAATCGCCTCGGAACTGCGCAACTGGACGCCGTTCTGGACGATGCGGTTGTACTTCTTCGCGGCTGCGATGAGGCTGAGGCCCTCGTTGAAGGTGTGCGTGGCCGGCTTCTCGATGTACACGTCCTTGCCGGCCTGGCAGGCCCAGATCGAAGCCAGCGTGTGCCAGTGGTTCGGAGTCGCGATCGTGATGACGTCGATGTCCTTGTCCTCGATGACCTTGCGCAGGTCCTGGACGACATTCGGCCGGTGCCCGTGCTTTTTCTCGAACTCCCCGGCGCGCTTGCGGGCGATCTCGAGATCCGGGTCGACGAAAGTGGTCACCTCGACGTTGTTGAGGGGCTGGAGCCCGTACATGTGGCTCTGCCCGCGGCCGTTGACGCCGAGAACGGCGGCACGGATCCGGTCGTTGGCCCCGATGACGCTGCTGCCGGCGGCGAACGCCGCGGCCGGGGCTGCCGCTGCGGCAGTCTGGACGAAGGCTCTTCGGTGGATGGTGGGCTTGTCAGCCATTGCAATAATCTCCGCTGTTCATGCTAGCGCAACCGCACGTGGCAGGCAATGCTCACTTGCCTGCTGCGCCGTCTGCTGCGCCTAGCTCGCAGGGCCGATCCCGGCGAACGGCGTTGCGGGCCGGGGTGTCACGGCAGCCGCCGCAACGCTTCCGCGCGCCGCACGAACAGCCTCGCGCGTCCGGACGGCAGGGTCCTGACCTGGGCCTCCAGCGCAGAGAACCGCAACAGGGAAGCGATCTCGCGGAGCCGGTCACGTGCATCGGCCGTGAGGTCGGCGCCGAACACATCCGTGGCGTCGGGATAGGAATAGCGCTCGCAGCGAGGCATGAGGCTCTCCACCACGGTGAGGGCCTCGTCCCAGAACGACTTGCGACGGAATAGCCTCCTCTGGACCGCTGCCTCCCTAGTGATTTCGAAGTCCCCGCGGGTGCCCCGGAAGACCATCCGGTAGCAGCGCGTGCCATCGAAGGAACGACCTGGCTCGTGGTCCGGAAACCGGTTCAGGGTGTCGGCCAGCTCCGACTCGTCTGCTTGGATCGGAGTCCAGCGGTACCGCGTGTCGCCGCTCACGAGCGTTCCTCGGGACAGGATGCTGGAGACCTTCGCGGAGTCCTTGCCGCAATATCCGAGGATTCGGGCCAGCAGCTCGTCGAGCGGCAAGTCCACCCGAGCGACCCGTGCCATTGTCACGTACCCCGCAGACTCAGAGCTGACCTTGCAGGGAATGGTCGATGGAAGCGCCAAACCGCCATCATAGTGGGCCCTGCGGACGACCGGCCTTGGAGGCCCGGCCAGATGGCGAAGCGGGGGCGTCAGTCGATGAATCCGTGCCGACGGAGAGCCTCGCCCAGCTCGGGCTCCTCCCAGAACACGATCTCCTCGAGTAGCGTGCCGCGATCCAGCAGTGCGCCGTACGGCACGTCCTGGAAGACGAACGTCTCCCGCAGCGCCTCGGCATCGGGCGAGAGCTTGACGTTCTCCAACCCTGCATCATCGACGAATCCCGGGCCCCAGTCGAAGTCCTGGGTCGGCACGCCGACGAAGTCGACCTGCCACGTGTGCTCGGACATCGCCTGTCCCGCGTGCAAGCAGTGCATGCAGCTCGGGTTGAAGAAGAAGAGGAATGCCTTCGTCTCGGCCAGGTCGTACGGCTCGCCGTCGGCGGTTATCGGAGCCGTGTAGGCAACGGCGGGTTCGGGAGCCAGCCGGTCCAGTCCGAGCATCACGCCCGCGAAGGCCGCGACCGCCAGCGCGGCGACCCCGGCGCTTCGGAAGTGCCGCGGCTGCGGAGAGAACCGGACAGCCAGCAGCGACGCGGCCAGCATCGCGGCGTCGCTCCAGAAGAAAGCCGGACCGACGGCCCGCTCGAGCCACGGAAAGCAAGAGCAGTCCTCGCCTCTGAGCGCCTGGTAATTCACCGCCATGTAGAGCATGAAGCCCACGAGCAGGGCGGACGACAGCAACCCGCCCCAGCGACGCCATGCGGGACGCAGCAGCAGCACCCCGGCCGTGACCTCGGCTATGCCGACGGCAAGGGTGCCGACAAGGCTCAGGCTGACCGGAACCAGCAGCTGGGTGAGCTTGAGCTGCCAGCCGGAGATGTCGGTCAGCTTCCAGATACCCGCCGTGAACCAGAGGGCAGCCATCACAATCGCCGCGGCGAAGCCCAGCCAGCGGGTGTAGTTACTCGCTTCGGAACTGCTGCCTGGCATCTCTAGCTACACCTCATCGTCGGCTGGCTGTCGGATCCGCCGGCCAAGATTCGAGTATAGGGCGCTCGGAGTCGATCGGTTAGGGCTATGCCTAGCGTGCGGCGGCCGGACGATTGGAGGCCAGAGCACCGGAATCGTCTCGACGGCCCGCGGCGTGCATGCCCGGATCCGCGCTCGCTGCCGGGCTCTGCGACAATCGACTTCGATGCAGAAATCGGACGGCATGAACTACGCCCCGGAGGGCAAGGCAAGGCACGTGGTCGCGCCAGGCGAGTTTCCCTTCGCGGCGGTGGCGCTGGACCATGGACACATCTTCGGGATGTGCAACGGCCTGACGGAGGCGGGCGCAGAGATCAAGTGGGTCTACGATCCCGATCCTGACAAGGTGGCCCAGTTCCAGAGCGCGTTTCCGACTGCGAAGGCGGCCCGCTCAAGGCAGGAAGTGCTTCAGGATCCCGACGTGAAGCTGGTAGCATCCGCCGCTGTCCCCAACCTGCGCTGCCAACTGGGATGCGAGGTCATGGCGCACGGGAAGGACTATTTCACCGACAAGGCGCCGATGACGACGCTCGATCAGGTCGCTCAGGCGCGCGAGCAAGCGACGGCAACCGAGAGGAAGTACGCGGTGTACTACAGCGAGCGCCTTCACACGGAGTGCTCGATCTATGCCGGGAACCTGATTCTGGAGGGTGCGATTGGGCGTGTCCTCCAGGTGATCGGCATGGGCCCCCACCGGCTGAACGCCCCCTCGCGCCCGGAATGGTTCTTCGACTTCGAGCAGTACGGCGGCATCCTGTGCGACATAGGGAGCCACCAGATCGAGCAGTTCCTGCATTTTGCAGGCGCGAAGGACGCGACCGTCACATCGAGCAGGGTGGCGAACTACAACAATCCGCAATACCCGGAACTGGAGGACTTCGGCGACGCATGCCTGGTGGCTGACAACGGCGCGACGAACTACTTCCGGGTGGACTGGTTCACGCCGGACGGACTTGGCGCCTGGGGGGACGGTCGGACGTTCATTCTCGGTACGGAAGGGTACATCGAGCTTCGCAAGTACCTTGACGTGGGCCGCGACAGCGAGTCGGACCAGCTCTTCCTGGTCGACGGCAAGGGGGAACGCCACATCAAGACTCGCAACACAGTGGGCTTTCCTTACTTCGGCCAGCTGATCCTGGACTGCTTGGAGCGGACAGAGCTAGCGATGACCCAGGAGCATGCGTTCAAGGCGGCGGAGCTGTGCCTCGTCGCCCAGCGGGACGCCCAGCGCGTGGGATGACCCGCCGTGTTCCTGACCCTGGCGCTGGGAGCGCTGGTCGCCGCGTCGATCGGATACTACGCGGCCACCTTGGCTGCAATGTGCCGATTCAGGCGGCGCCCGCCCGCGAGGGCCGATGCTGGGGACTCGTCCGATAGCGTCTCGATTCTCAAGCCGGCGGCCGGGGCCGGGGCCGAATTCGCGGAGCTTCTGAGGTCCTTCGCGACACAGGACCATCCGGACTTCGAGATCCTGGTCGGAGTCCGTCCCGGCGAGAGCGCCGCCAGGGACGCGGCCCTTGCTGTCCAGGCCGAGTTCCCAGCGCTGCGGATCGAGGTCGTCGACTGTCCCGAAAGAGGCCCTTGCGCCAACGCAAAGACTGTGGCACTGGAGTGCCTGGCCCGTCGTGCGTCCAATCCGGTCTGGGTTGCGTCCGACGCCGATATCCGCGTGCCCCGGCACTACCTAAGGACGGTCTGCGCCGAACTGGCCGAGCCGAACACGGGACTCGTCACGTGCCTGTACCGCGGCGAGTCTGGCGGAAGCCTCGCATCCCGGCTGGAAGCGGTCCGGATCAACGCCGAGTTCCCGGCTCAAGTGCTGCTGGCGCAATGGCTCCAGGGCCTGCGATTCGGACTCGGCTCCACGCTGGCGTTCCGCCGGGAGACGCTCGCGAGACTCGGGGGTTTCCGGGCGCTCCACGGATTCGTGGGAGACGACTACTCCCTCGGGGCCATGGTCGCCGCGGCAGGGCTGCGTGTCGGGATCTCGTCCGTGCCTGTGGCCACGCAAGCGAGTCGAGACGACGGAACGGTCGCGGTCTGGCGTCGGCAGCTGCGGTGGTCACGCACGATCCGGAAGCAGAGGCCGGCCGGGCACGCCGGGCTGGTCGTGACGTTCGCGACGGTCTGGTGCTTGCTTGCCGTGCTGGTCCAACCCAGCGCCCTCTGGCCTCTCGCGGCACTCGGCGCCGCTTCCAGGCTCGCGACCGCCCTGATGTCTGCAAGTCTCGTCGGAAGCGTCGGGGCGATTCGTAGGCTGTGGCTCGTGCCTGCGGCGGACATCGCCGCATTCGTGGTCTGGACCTGCAGCTACTTCGGCAACACCGTGACCTGGGCAGGCAGGCGAATCCGGCTGGGAGCCGGCGGGCGGATCTTGGAGTGACCGGCCCGCCGTGCGACGGCGGGCCGGTCGACAGGGACTAGAACAGGTACTTTAGACCGAACTGGATCCTGCGGGGCTCGTCCGCCCTGTTGATCGTGCCCGTGGCGGCCCGCAGCATCCCCCCGGCGGGCTGGCCGAACCGCGGCGTGTTCGTGAAGTTGAACGCCTCGAAGCGCAACTGCAGGGTATGCCCCTCCTGGGGCATCCGGAATCGCTTGCCCAGCATGAAGTCGAAGCTGTTGCCGCCCGGCCCGCGGAGCACGTTGCGCCCGTTATTGCCAAAGACTCCCGGCTCGCTGACGACGAAGGCCGACTGGTCGAAGTAGTTGTCGATCGTCGGGTTGCTCAGGCTGCCTTCGCCGATGCGGTTGCCTCGGTTCGTGCTGCCGGAGTTCTGCGGGTCCCCGGGGAACGTGACTTCATACGGGAATCCGGACCGGAAGGACACGATGCCGCCGACCTGCCAGCCCCCGAGCACGGCGTCCAGGGCCGGGCTCCAGTTCGCACCCATGGCGCGACCGCTGCCGAAGGGCAGCTCCCAGGTAAAGCTGCTGGTGAAGCTGTGCGTCATGTCGATGTTGGCGCTCGAGCGCTCGGCGCTGCGGTCGTGGGGATTGGCGACATTGAAGAGGCCGCTGTCGAGGAATTGCGTGTTGTTGTCGATGTTATGGGACCACGTGTACGACGTGAGGAACGTGAGCCCTCTGCTGAAGCGTTTTTCCAGGCGCGTGACCAAGGCGTTGTAGTTCGCGTTCGCGCCCGGCTCCTGGAGCGTCACCCCGGTCCGCTCCGGCCTGAGCCGGCGCCGCCGGGCCGGGATTGTCGGATGAGGCCCCGGGAAGTTGATGTCGAGCCGGTACTGCAAATAGCTGGTGCTGGACCCCTGGTAACCGACGATCCACACCATGTCCTGCGGCAGCTCTCGCTGTATGTCCACGAACCACTGTGCTGCGTACTGGGTGGGCTTCTCCTGATAGAACGACGAGGCACCGGTGTTCGGGAGTGGCTCCGACGCCGGCAGCGTCACCGGCAGGAAGCCGTCCTTGACCAGCGTTACCGGCGTGATGTTGTCGAACGTCGGCGTGATGATCTCCGTGAAGTCGGGAGTCTGCCGGCCCCAGGCCGACCCTCCCGTCACGCTGTCCGCCTCGCCGTAGAAGATGCCGGCGCTGGCTCGGACCACGGTCTTGTTGTCGACCCGGTAGGCGACGCCGACGCGCGGCGCGAAATTGTTGAGGTCCTGCTCGCAACCGCAATCGCTGCCGTCCTCGGGCCGGTCCCAGAACTCCTCCTGACCGGGCTGCAGGCCGTTGTAGACCGTGAGGTAATTGCTCACCCCGGTGCGGCCGGGCACGTGGCCCTGCGGGTAGAATCCACGGTTGAACAGCTCCCACCGCAGACCGAGCGTCAGGGTCAGCTTGGGCGATATCTTCCAGTCGTCCTGAATGTAGGTCCCCCAGTAGGGAATGACGGCATTCTCGCCGGCCGGATTGCCCACGCGGGTCTGCCCCACCACGCCGAGCATCATCTCCGCCAGGCCGTTGCCGGTAGTGGACCGGCTGCGCCCGATGTTCGGCTGCTCGGCGGTGAAGACCCGGTTGAACAGGAACTGCCCGCGACGGAATCGCATCGCCTCGCGGAAGATATTCAGGCGCCGGTAGTCGAAGCCGATCTTCAGGCTGTGGCTGCCGCGCTGCCACATCAGGTTGTCAACGATCTGGACGTTGTCCATGTTGTTGATGTTCGGCCAGCAGCAAGGCGTTCCCAGATTGTTGTAGCCGTTGATGTTGAAAAAGCTGAACCCCTGTTCGAAGCCGTCCCCGAACGTGTCGCCGGGAGCGCCCTTGATGCCGAGCGCCTCGTTCAGCGGTTCCTGGATCAACGTGTCGAAGCGCGTCGGGAAGTGGGTGAACCCGAACCGCACCTCGTTATGGAGGGCCGGCGAGAGCGAGTGGGTCCAGTTGAATGCCAGATTGTCCCCGTTGAGATCCACGGTCTGGCCGCCCTGGCCGCCAGCCTCGACCGGAAGCGGGCTCTGGTTGACGCGGAACTGGCGCCGGATGCTCATCCGGAAGAACACGCGGTCGATGTCCGAGAAATTGTGATCCACCCGGAAGTCGTATTGGTCGGTGTCGTCGGCGTCGGACGGAGCCCGGAAGAAGTTGTTGAAGGTGAACTCCCTGCCGCTCACGTTGGGCATCGGATAGCGGGCCACCAGCGGCGAGCTGACCGGGTCGAACCGGCTCGACGGGACCACGTTGTTCGGGAAGGGGTCCCGGATCGCTTCAGCGCCGGTCCCGACGGTGGTCGCCGGGTCAAAGATCATGTTGAAGTTCTGACGCTCCATCGAGAAGTCGCCCGTGCGCGCCAGCTGGGCGGGAACAGTTGCAAGGAATGTCCTTCCGAGACGGATTCGCGTGCCCTGGTAGCTGAAGAATCCGAATGTCCGGTTCTTGACGATAGGGCCGCCGATCGTGCCGCCGAACTGGTTCTGGCGGAGCGTCGGCTTTACCGAGCCCGAGCGGTTGGCGAAGAAGTTCGTGGCGTCGAGCTTCTCGTTCCGGATGAACTCGAACGCGCTGCCGTGCAGTTCGTTGGAGCCGGACTTGATCGAGACGAGCACCTTCGGCCCCATGCGGAAGCCGTACTCGGCGGACATGTTGTTGGTAACGACCTTGAACTCGCCCACCGCGTCCACCGACGGCTTGCTGGCCTGGGCCTCGAAGCCCAGCGGCCCCCCTCCCGCGCGCGAGCCGTTGTCGATGCCGTCGATCATCACGTTGTTCTGGTAGCCGCGCATGCCCATGCCGACAAAGCCGGCCTCGTTGCGTCCGGGCCGCGTGCCGGCGCCGACGGTCGCGCCGGGCAGGATCCCCACAGAGAGCTGCGCCAATTCCAGGTAGTTCCGCTTGTTGAGCGGCATTTCCACGATGCGCTTGTTCTCGATGACCTGTCCCATGGTGGCCTGCTCGGACTCGAGGAGCGCAGCAGCGGCGGAGACCTCCACAACCTCGGTGACTGTCCCAATGCTGAGTTGGAAGTCGATCCTCGCGATCTGCTGGACATCCAGCTTGAGGTTCTCGCGGGTCGATGCCGCGAATCCCTCCGACCGCGCCGTGACCGAATAGGTGCCGGGACTGAGGAAAGGAATCGAGTAGAAGCCGGTCTCGTTGGACTGAGCGCTGTAGTCAACGCTGGTGGCGACGTTTGTCACGGTGACGTCCGCAGCCGGGATGGCCCCGCCGCTTGCATCGCTGATGACTCCTTGGATGCCCGAGTTCTGGGCGAAACCCGCGACGGGCACGAGCAGTGCTGCCAAGGCCGCGGGTATCATCCGCTTCCACCTCCTGTTCTCTGTCCTCCTGTTCTCTGTCCTCATGTTCTCTGTCCTCATGGTCTCTGTCCTCATGGTCTCTGTTCCCCTGGCTCGTCCGCGACCCCGGCTGGATTCTCGGGTCCAGCCATTGCGCGGGTGCCTACGGTAGGTCAGGGCCGCAATCGCTGTCAAGTACTTCTTGCTGTTCCGTGCTCGCCGAGTCGCTGAGGTGACCGCCCGGAATGCCTGTAGGGCCGTCATCAACCCCAATTCCCCGCGGCTCCACGAAGTGCCTGGCGGCGCGTGAGGGCCGCTTGCACCGGTCGCCCGGAGCGGAAATCGCAAGGGACGCGGGCGGGCCTACCCACGCAGCAAACAGCCCCAACTCCATTGGCTATACTGACCCTTCGAAGGGGTCGCCGTGCAGTCGGGTTCCAAGAAATCGATCCTGCTGCTCAAGCCCCGCGGTTTCTGCGCCGGCGTGGTCCGCGCGATCGACATTGTAGAGCTTGCCCTCCAGACCTACGGGCCTCCCATCTACGTCCGCAAGGAAATTGTCCACAACCTCCATGTAGTGAACGACTTGGCCTCGCGCGGAGCCATCTTCGTCGAGGAGATCTGCGAGGTCCCTCCCGGCGAGCGGGTGATCTACAGTGCGCACGGCGTGGCGCCTTCGGTGCGCCAGGAGGCCGAGGCTCGGGGCCTGCGCGTCATCGACGCGACCTGCCCGCTGGTGACAAAGGTGCACCTCGAGGCCGTCCGGTTCGCCAAGGCCCACAGCACGATCTTCCTGATCGGCCACCACAACCATGACGAGGTCGTCGGGACTGTCGGCGAGGCTCCCGAAAGGACGATCGTGATCTCGGACGTGGACGACGCCGAGTCAGTCGAGATCCCGTCCGGCGAAGTCGCCTATCTCACGCAGACGACGCTGAGCGTCAGCGAGGCCCAGTCGGTTATCGACGTCCTCAAGCGCCGCATGCCGCACATCCAGGGCCCGCCCTCGCAGGACATCTGCTTCGCCACGGAGAACCGGCAGCGAGCCGTTCGCGAGATCGCGCCGGAGGCTGACCTGCTGCTGGTAGTGGGCTCGGGCAACAGCTCGAATTCCCAGCGCATGGTGGAAGTCGGCGCGGAGGCCGGCGTGCCGGGGCACCTGATCGACGACGAAACGGACATCGATCCGGCTTGGCTCGACGGAGTCCGTCATGTCGCTTTGAGCGCGGGCGCTTCGGCACCGGAGAGCCTGGTCCAGCGGGTCGTGCAGCGACTCCGGGACACCGGCTTCGAGCATGTCCGCGAGGTAGAGGCCGTTCACGAGGACGTCACTTTCCCGCTACCGCCGGAACTGAGGTCGGCGCAGCCCCTCACTCAGATCGCTGTGGGTCAATGAACGCAGCAGCAGCTGAGAGGGCCGCATTCGCGGGCCGGCCACGAAGTGCCGGCAGCCTTGCGGAGGAAGCGGCCAGCGCGGCAGACACGGCCTGCGACTACTTGCTGAACCGCCAGACCTCGAAGGGCTACTGGGTCGGCGAGGTCGAGGGCGACACGACTCTGGCATCGGACTACATCCTGCTGCAGCTGTGGCTTCACCAGCCGCAGGAGGACGGTTCCTGGAACCCGCCGACCCTTCCGCAAGTGGAGCGGGCCAAGTGTCGGATCCTCGCCGGACAGCTCGAGGACGGCGGCTGGAACATCTATCCCGGAGGCGGGGCGAACATCAGCGCCTCGGTGAAAGCGTACTGCGGCCTCCGGCTCAGCGGCCTCGACGAGCGCGACGAGCGTATGCGCCGCGCGGCAGCCCGGATCCTGGAACTGGGCGGCGTGGAGGCGGCCAACAGCTACACGAAGCTGTACCTCAGCTACTTCGGCCTCTACCCCAGGGCGCGGGTGCCGTCGATCCCTCCCGAGATCTTCCTGCTGCCCGCCGAGCACCGCTTCAGCGTGTACGCCATGTCGTCCTGGAGCCGGGCGATGCTGGCGCCGCTCTCCATCCTGGACGCGACTAAGGCCCGGCGGCGAGTGCCCGCCGGGGTGTCGCTGGAAGAGATCCGCTCGGGCCGCGAGGCGGTCCTGCCGGAGCGGTCCACCTGGCAGCGATTCTTCCTGCTGCTGGACCGCGGCATCAAGCTGCTGGAAGCCTCCGGCGCAGGGCGCAACCGCCAGAAGGCCATCGAGGCCGCCAGCGGCTGGATGCTAGCCAGGCTCGAGCGGTCCGACGGCCTCGGCGCCATCTTCCCCGCGATGGTGAACTCGATCATGGCGCTCACCCAGCTGGGCTACGGGATCAACGATCCGCTGCTCCAGCGCGAGCTCCGGCACTTCGAGAACCTGGTCCTCGATGACGAGCGGGGCTTTCGCGTGCAGCCCTGCCACTCGCCGGTATGGGACACGGCCCTGACCGCCTATTCGATCGCGGCAGTCAGGCCGGATCCCGACGGGCCGGCCGGATGGGCCCTCGGACGGGCGGCGGACTGGCTGCTGTCGAAGGAGGTCCGCCAGCGCGGGGACTGGTCGGTGCGCAGGCCTTCCGTGGAACCGGGCGGCTGGTACTTCGAGTACGAAAACGAGCACTACCCCGACACCGACGACACGGCGAAAGTGCTGCTGGCCCTGGAACGGGCCAAGGGCTCCGATCCCGAGCGGCAGAGGCAAGCGGAGCATCGGGCGGTGGAGTGGCTGGTGTCGATGCAGTCCTCCGACGGCGGCTGGGCGGCGTTCGACGTGGACAACAGCGCGGCGATTCTGACCCAAGTCCCGTTCGCCGACCACAATGCGATGCTCGACCCGACCTGCGCGGACATTACCGGGAGGGTGCTGGAGGCGCTTTGCCGCCGGGCGCCGGCACGGCACCCAGGCGCCGTCCGGCGGGGCGTGGACTATCTGAGGCAGACGCAGGAGGTCGACGGGTGCTGGTACGGTCGCTGGGGCGTCAACTACATCTACGGCACCTGCTTCGCGCTGCGCGGCCTGCGGGCCGCCGGGGTCGGCCCCGCGGATGCTGCGGTGCTGCGCGCCGGCGAGTGGATCCGGTCCGTCCAGAACCCGGACGGGGGCTGGGGCGAGTCCCCGTCCAGCTACGAGCATCCGAGGCACCAGGCGGCAGGACCGTCGACGCCCTCCCAGACAGCGTGGGCGCTGCTAGGCCTCTTCGCCTCCGGCGACTTCGAGAGCGGGTCCGTCCGGGACGGCATGCGCTACCTGCTTGACAGCCAGACGCCGCAGGGGGCGTGGAAGGAAGAGGCCTGCACCGGGAGCGGGTTCCCGCGGGTCTTCTACCTCCGATACCATATGTACCCGCTGTACTTCCCCCTCATGGCGCTCGGAGAATTCCTACACGGCAGGGAGCGGCCAGGCGCATGAAGGTTCCTCTCTCCACGACGGTCCGGATGGGGGCGTACATTGCCCGCAACACGGCATTCCCGCGTGCCGAATGGCAGCGCGACCCGTCACCGCGCGAGGATCCGTTCCCCATCCTTGGTACAAGCAGGGCCGCCGCGCCGGCGAGCCGGCAGCATCCTATGATCCGGAAGCGGTTCCCGCTGGTCCTGATGCTGGAACCGCTGCACGCCTGCAACCTGACGTGCACGGGTTGCGGGCGGATCCGCGAGTACGAAACCACGATCACCGAGCGGCTAGAGCTCGATCAGTGCCTGGCCGCGATCGACGAGTGCGGCGCCCCGGTCGTGTCGGTCTGCGGGGGGGAGCCCCTGATGTACAAGCCAATCGGGGAGCTGGTCGAGGGGGCTCTGCGGAGGAAGAAGCACATCTACCTTTGCACCAACGGCATGTTCCTCGGAGCTCGGCTGCACGAGTTCCGCCCGCACAAGCGGTTCTTCTTCAACATCCACCTCGACGGCTTGCGCGAGACGCATGACCTCGCCGTGGAGCGCGACGGCGTGTTCGACGAAGCGATCGAGGGCATCAGGGCGGCCAAGGCCGCCGGCCACATGATCTGCACCAACACGACCGTCTACCGGGAGACCGACATGAATGAGGTCGAGGCGCTGTTCGAGTACCTGGAGCAGTTCGGGGTGGACGGACACATGCTCTCGCCGGCATACGGCTACTCGGCGGTGAACAGCCGGGAGATCTTCCTGACGCGCGAGGAGATCCAAGACAAGTTCCGCGACGCCGACCGGCTGTTCCGCCGGTTCCGGATGAGCAACACGCCTGCGTACGCCAAGTTCCTCAAGGGCGAGCGGGACATGCCCTGCACGGCGTGGGGCAACCCGACATTCAACACCCGGGGCTGGAAGGGTCCGTGCTACCTCATCACGGACGCGCACTGGGAGAGCTTCGAGGACCTGATGAGCGAGACTCCTTGGGACCGGTACGGCCGCGGCAACGACGAGCGTTGCGAGCACTGCATGGTCCACTGCGGCTACGAACCCTCCGCGGCCCTCGGGATCAACGGACGGCTCGGCGACAGCTTGCGGATGATCCGCTGGGCGCTGTCCTGAGGCGAGCCTGGCAGCGAGCCGGAGATGCGGTGCTATCCTTCCAAAGAAGCGCGAGTCCAAGCGTAAGGCGCTGACGCACTTCCTTCGAAGGGTCCCTGGCACCAAGAAAATACCGCGAGTACTGGTCGGTCGGACGTTGGGATGCGCGGAAGGCGCTCGCTTGGCGGCGCCAGGCGGATCGAGGACAGGGAAACGGGAATCCGGGAGCTGTGCCTGACTCGCGCGACCGGGGCACAAGGGTCCAGTAGCAAGCCACCAACCGAGGCAGGGGCCGGAATCCACCATGAGAGCGCTAGTCCTCAACGAGTACAAGAAGCTGGACCTTGAAGAGGTCCCGAAACCCGAAATCGGGCCCGAAGACGTGCTGGTCCGAGTGCGGTCCTGCGGCATCTGCGGAAGCGACGTCCACGGATACGACGGCAGTTCCGGACGCCGGATCCCCCCGGTGATCATGGGGCACGAGGCTGCGGGCGAAATCGCCGATGTCGGATCCTCCGTCGGCGGCCTGGCAGCGGGCCAGCCGGTCACGTTCGACTCGATGATCTCCTGCCGGGGATGCCTGTTCTGCCGGGAGGGCCGGCCGAACCTATGCGAGGACAGGCGCGTCCTAGGGGTCTCCTGCGGGGACTATCGGCGCAACGGCGCATTCGCCGAGTTCGTGGCGGTCCCGCAACACATCGTATTCCCAGTCCCCGACGGCGTTGGTTTCGACGAAGCTGCCATGGTCGAGCCCGTCTCGGTTGCGGTGCATGCAGTCTCCAGGGCGGCGCCCGCTCTCGGGGACAGCGCGGTCGTGATCGGCGCGGGAATGATCGGGCTGCTGACGATCCAGGCGCTTCGCAGCGCCGGATGCGGGCTGATCGTTGCCGTGGACCTCGCGGAAGACCGCCTGGAACTGGCAAGGCAGCTCGGAGCGGACGAGACGATCCAGTCCGGGACGGGGACGGACGTGCCCGCGGCCCTGCGCGACATGACCCGCGGGATCGGCACGGACCTGGCGATGGAGGCGGTCGGAGCCGACGCCACCGTGGCAATGTCGATCGACAGCGTTCGAAAGGGCGGCCGGGTTGTCTTGATCGGCAATATCGCCCCCACCGTCAGCTTCGGCCTGCAGAGCGTCGTCACGCGGGAAATCGACGTCCTGGGCTCGTGCGCCTCGTCCAACGACTATCCGGCCTGCCTCGACCTGATGCGACGGGGGGCAATCCGAGTGCTGCCGGTGCTGAGCGCCACCGTGCCGCTGGAAAGAGGCCAGGAGATGTTCGACCGGCTCTACGCCCGGGAACCAGGCCTGACGAAGGTGATCCTGCAGCCCTGAGCGGACGGCCGGCAACGGACCGGCGCAGTGAGGCCGGCCCCCATTCCCTATACTTCGAGTTTCGGCCCGGCCAGCGGCGCCGGGCGATCCGCGCCATGAGTTCCCTTCCCCCGGCGGAACCGGACCCTATCGCCCTCGGACTGGTCCAGATGGCATGCGGTACGGATCCTGACAGGAATCTCGACAGGGCGCTAGAGGGCATTGCCGAAGCGGCCAGTCGCGGGGCGAGGATAGTGTGCCTCCCGGAGCTCTTCCGGACGCAGTACTTCTGCCAGGAGGAGAGCAGCGATCACTTCGATCTCGCCGAGCCTGTCCCGGGGCCCACCACCGAGGCGCTCGCCGCAAGCGCCGAGAGACACGGAGTCGTCGTAGTGGGATCCGTGTTCGAGCGGCGGGAGGCCGGGATCTACCACAACACGGCAGTGGTGCTGGACGCGGACGGTCGGCTACTAGGCCGATACCGCAAGATGCACATCCCGGACGATCCCCTGTACTACGAAAAGTTCTACTTCACGCCCGGGGACCTGGGCTTCCCGGTGTTCGAGACCCGCTACGGGCGGATAGCCACCCTTGTGTGCTGGGACCAGTGGTTCCCCGAGGCAGCGCGCCTGGCCGCGCTAGGGGGAGCGGAATTCGTGATCTATCCGACGGCAATCGGCTGGCATCCCGGCGAGAAGCGGGACTGGGGCGAGCGCCAGGCATCGGCGTGGCGGCTTGTCCAGCAGTCGCACGCCGTCGCGAACGGCGTGTTCGTCGCGGCGGTGAATCGCACCGGTACCGAGATGCCGCTCGACAGCTCCCCTAGCCGGCCGGTCGACTATCGGGGCCTGGAGTTCTGGGGGCGGTCGTTCGTGGCGGACCCGCTCGGCGGAATCGTCTCCGAGGCGGGCGGCGGGGAGGAGATTTTGATCGCCTCGTGCGACCGAGGGGAGATCGAGCGCACGCGCAGGGACTGGCCGTTCCTTCGGGACCGCCGGATCGACGCCTACGACGGCCTGGCTCGGAGATCCCTGCGGTGAGCGGGCGTGGGGCGGGAGCCCGCATGCCGGCGGAATGGGAGGCCCACGAGGCGACGTGGCTGGCATGGCCTCACCTGCACAGCGACTGGCCGGGCAAGCTGGACGCTGTCCGGTGGGCCTTCGTCGAGTTCATCCGCGAGCTCCAGCGCCACGAGACTGTGCGGCTGCTGGTGCGGAACGAGAGGGAGGCGGCGCTGGCCCGGTCCAGGATCCGCCGCGGCGGGGCCGATCCGGAGCGCTTGGAAATCCATGTCTGCGAGACAGATCGAGCGTGGCTGCGTGACTCGGGGCCGACATTCCTGCTGAGAGGCAGCGCGCTGCTCGCAGCATGCTGGCAGTTCAACGCCTGGGGCAGGTACGGGAATTGGCAGCGCGACGCGTTGGCTGGCCGCCGAATCGCGGACCTGGCGGGGGCCGAGGCGATGACCCCGACGGCCGGGGGGCGGCCACTGACCCTCGAGGGAGGGGCCATCGAGACCAATGGCAGCGGCACCCTGCTGACCACCGAGCAGTGCCTGCTCGGACAGGGCGGCGAAGCACGCAATCCCGGACTGGCTCGCGATGCTCTAGAGGCAACGCTCCGGGACACGCTAGGCGTCTCGAACCTCGTATGGCTGGGCCGAGGCATCGCCGGGGACGACACCTCCGGCCACATTGACACCCTGGCGCGGTTCGTCGGCCCACGCACGGTGGCCGCGATCGTCGAGAGCGATTCGCGGGACGCGAACTTCGAGCCGCTGAGGGACAACCGCCGGCGCCTGCTCGCGGCCTGCGACGCGCACGGGCGCCAGCTCGATGTGGTGGATCTGCCGATGCCCCGCCCCATCTTCTTCGACGGCGAACGACTGCCAGCGAGCTACGCGAACTTCTACGTGGCGAACGGCTGCGTCCTTGTACCTACTTTCAACGACCCGAACGACGGGGTCGCGATCCGCATCCTTCAGGAGTGCTTTCCCGAACGCGAGGTCAGCGGGATCCATAGCCTGGACATCGCGCTCGGACTGGGCGCGCTACACTGCCTCGCCCAGCAGCAGCCGGGCCGCGGGCAGGGCGATTGCGAGACCGAGACGGGTCGGCCATAATGAGCAACCTGCCGGTGAAAACCAATCGCGGGGTCCCGGCGTCTAAACGAGTATGAACAAGACCAAGCTTCTCCTCCAGTCGAAAGGGCTGCTGCCGATCGCGCTGATTCTCAGCGTGCTCGTTGCGGGGATCCTGATCGGGACGATCGTCAGCGGCGAGGCGGATGCGGCGCCCGACGCCAGCGAGCCGGTCACGGACGCGGCACCGCTCGAGATCCCTGCCCCCGAGCCCGCCGACAACCAGTTTTCCCAGATCGCGCGCAAGGTGAGGCCGTCGGTGGTCAGCGTGTTCGTCCCGGCGGACCGCACGGCCGAGGAGCCCGAGTCCCGCAGCCCGTTCGGCCGCGACCCCGAAGACATGTTCCGCCGGTTCTTCGGCATCCCGGAGGATCCGCGGCAGGCGCCGGAGGCCCCGCGCCGGCGCGCCCCTGGGCAGGGCTCCGGCGTGATTGTCGACGCCAAGGGGTACATCATCACGAACCATCACGTGGTCGAGGGCGCCAGCAAGATCCAGGTCCAGTTCGTTGACGACGACGAATTCTATCCGGCGAAGCTGATCGGCGTGGATCCGGAGACGGACCTGGCCGTGATCCATGTCGAGGCGAAAGCGGGCATCGAGGCTGCCAGGATCGGCAACTCGGACGCGGCCAACGTCGGCGACTGGGCAGTCGCGATCGGATCCCCGTTCGGGTACAGCGAGACCGTCACGGTCGGGATCATCAGCGCGAAGGCCCGGGAGATGAGGACATCAGCCCGGTCGCGCCCGTTCCTGAAATTCATCCAGACCGACGCCGCCATCAACCCCGGCAACAGCGGGGGCCCTCTGCTGAACATCCGCGGCGAGGTGATCGGCATCAACACAGCGATCATTTCCCGTACCGGCGGATACGACGGCATCGGCTTCGCCCTGGCTTCGAACATCGCGGTGAAGACCTACAACCAGATCATCAAGTACGGGCGTGTCTCGCGCGGGTCCATCGGAGTGGAGTTCAGCAACGGCCAGAGCCCGTCCCTGCTGCGCAGCTATGGCGCGGAAAACGGTGTCTTCGTCTCGCGAGTCGTGGATGGCGGCCCGGCGGAGAAAGCCGGGATGAAGGCCGAGGACATCATCACGAGTGTCGACGGCAAGAAGATCGAGGACGGCGATGAGCTCATCGCCGTGGTTTCCGAGATTTCGGTCGGGGAGACGGTACCCATCGAGGTGGTGCGCAGCGGCGAGGCAAGGACCCTCGACGTGACGATCGCCGACCGCGGCGAACTGTACCCGGAGCAGGCGGAGACAAGGACGGACCCTGCGGATCCCGAGGAGGCATCCGTGCGGTTCGGAGTCACCGTCCAGGAAATCAGTCCGGAACGCCGGAGGGAGATTCGGCTGGAGGAGGAAGGAGGGGTGCTGCTCACTAGGGTCGAGCCGGACTCCTTCGCGGACGAAGTGGGCCTCCAACGCGGAGACGTACTTCTGGCTGTCAACCGTGTCGCAGTCGATTCAATCAACGACCTGCGCGACATCCAGCGAGACCTTCAGCCCGGCATGGACGTGGCGTTCAAGCTGGCGCGCTCGACCGGGCAGCAATGGCGGGTCCTCTATCTGGCGGACGTCCTGCCGGAGTGAGCGGCGGGCCTGCGTAGACGGCCTTACCGGACGGTAGCCCCCTGTCAACGGCGTACCGGGATGCTGGCGGGCTGATGGTTGTCAGCCTGCCGGCGTAGCCGGGCATCAGGGCCACGGGTCGAACCTCGGCAGTCGGAACTTGGCATAATGCAGGCTCCGGCGTGGCGGCGTCGCCTATGGGGCGGTTCGCTGCATCCGGACCGAGGAACTCCAGTGCTGTTTCGAATCATAATCTTCCTGGGCCTTGCGCTCGTCGCGCACGCCAAGCCCAACATCGTCTTCATGCTGGCCGACGACCTCGGCTGGAATGACGTCGGCTACCACGGCAGCGAGATCCGGACTCCACATATCGACGCCCTCGTCGGTAGCGGCCTGGAGCTTGATCGCTACTACACGTACCCCCTCTGCAGCCCGACCCGGGCCGCGTTCCTGACCGGCCGGTCCGCGATCCGGCAAGGCATCCACGGCCCGATCGGGCCGAGGGGCGGCATGCCGCTGGAAGAGCACCTGCTGACGGAAACGCTCAGGGCCGCCGGCTACCAGACTGCTCTCGCGGGCAAGTGGCATCTCGGGATGGAGCGCGTCTCGTGGCACCCGTACCGGCGGGGCTTCGACCGCTCGTATGGACACCTCGGCCCATCTGTCGACTACTTCACCCATATCTGGTCAGGCGGGCTCGACTGGCACCGCGACGGAGAGATCCTGCGCGAGGAGGGCTATTCCACCGAACTGATTGCGGCCGAGGCGGTTCGCCAGATCAAGAGTCGCGACAAAGCGAAGCCGCTGTTCCTGTACGTCGCGTTCAACGCGCCACACACCCCCCTGCAGGCGCCGGAAGACTCCATCAAGCGCTACTCGGGAATCGAGAACGAGCTGCGTCGAATCTACGCCGCGATGGTGACAAGCATGGACGAAGGCGTGGGCCAGGTACTGGAAGCCCTCGAGCAGGAAGGCCTGGCCCGGGACACCCTTGTGGTGTGGGCCAGCGACAACGGCGGCGGTCGCAACACGGGAGCGAGCAACCTGCCCTTGCGCGGAAGCAAGGGGAACGCTTTCGAGGGCGGGATCCGGGTGCCGGCGACGATCCGCTGGCCTGGCGTCCTCCCCGAAGGCGAGAAGGTCGATGCGATGGTCACCGTCCAGGACTGGTTCCCGACACTGGCAGCAGCGACAGGCGTGGAGCCGCGCAACGAATTGCCGTTCGACGGCGTCAACGTGTGGCCGGTGCTGACAGAAGGGGCGCGCGTCGAGCGCGGAGACACCATCATCGGGACCGAAGGGAACTACGCCGTGTTCCGCGACGACTGGAAGCTGGTCCAGTTCACCCGCCGGGGGACCGACCAAGACGCCACCTACCTGTACCGGATCGCCGACGATCCGCTTGAGGAGACCGACCTGATTGGTGTCAAGCCAGAGCTGGCGGAGGAATTGCTTGCCAGCCTGAAGGCCATGCCGCGACCACCATCTGTGGGCACCGACGCGCCCCCGGGACGGCGCCAGGGGGCTCCCGGCGGCGTCACGAAGGGAAAGAGGGCCAAGGGTAAGGGCGGCGCCGGCCCGCGGAACGCCGCAGCCTTGGAAGGATCCCCGCGCGAGACCCGCCGGCCGTGGCTGGAGACAGCCATCAAGGACTGACTCGCTCAGCTAGGCATCTATGCCGCCTCGGGCATCGCGCGCGATGGCCGGCTTGGTTCAGGGACCGCCGATGCGCCTGAGGTGATCGCGCCCGGCCCGGGTCAGGCGATAGCGCTGGTTCCTGCTACGGGGCTTGTCCGGAATACTCATTTCGATCCATCCGGCCTCAAGGGCTGGAAGCACGTACGCCAGACGGAAGTGGTCCTCATGCTTGAGACCCAGGGTTGCCTGGATTTGCTGCCTGGTCATTTCCCCCGAGATCGCCCGTAGCAGACGAACTTCCCCGGTAACTTCCCCGGTAACTTCCCCGGTAATTTCCCCGGTGTCTTCCCCGGTGTCTTCCCCGGTGTCTTCCCCGGTGACTTCCCCGGTGACTTCCCCGGTAGCCACCCCGGTGGCCTCTTGCGTGCCCTCCTGGGTGGATTCCTGCGGCGGCTGAGCCCTGAAGTCGAGGCCTTGGGTGACTTCCCCGGTCACATCCCCGGTCACATCCCCGGTGACTTCCCCGGTGACTTCCCCGGTGACTTCCCCGGTCACTTCCCCGGTGGCCTCCACTGTGGCCTCCTGTGTGCCCATGCCAAGGCCCCGTGGGCTACGTCGGGCATCGATACTTGAGCGCACGGCCGGATTCGGCCGGAAGGTGGCGGTGAAGAAGCTATCGGCCTCGAACTCGGGTTCGGAGCAGCCCTGAGCCTGTACGTCCTTCCGTATGCGAAGAATGCCCGTGCCCGCCTTCTCGATGAAGTCGATCCGGTGGAGCAAGTCCGAAACTAGCGGATTGCGCCGCACGCTCTTGCAAGCTAGATCGGCGAGCGCCACCCCTCTCGGCAGACCGCCAGGGCTCACCACCTTGACCCGATCGGCGTAGATCTCCACAAAGACATTGGCGCCGTTGAAGGACCAATCGCGATGCATTACGGCGTTCGTGATCGCCTCGCGGAGAGCCTTGACGGGATACTCCGGGATGTCCTCTCGCTGTAACCCGTCGATACGCCAAGCCATGCGAGTATTGCGCTCAATGAAGCGCATGGAGTCTTCGATATCCGCCAGGATTCCACCGTCGAAGTCCTTGCGGTCCAAGATGTGCACCTTGTCCGCACCCCGCGCCAACAGGCAGGTGATGTAGGCCTCCGGAAAGAACTGGCGCACGTTCCTAGCAAAGAAGAGCACGCCCGCATTTCGGAAGAGCAGCGTGCCATTCGCCCTCTCGGCCGCCTCGATGTTGACCAGGATGTCCTCGATCCGAGGCCCGCTCGTAATTCCAGACAGCCCCAACCACCTGTCGAACTTCTCGCGGTCGAAGTCCTCCGGATACCGGAATCGAGCGCAGGGTGCTAGGTCAAACCGAACCGCCCCCTCGACGCGAAAGAAATCGCGAATTTCGTCGCGACTCAGCTTCTGGGTCACCACCCCCTGACGCCAAAAAGAACCGTCGCTGCACTGCACTGGCTTGGAGTCGCTCTCTTGGATAAAGACCGCGAGCACACCTCCAACCGGCTCAACGCGCACGCGGACTGGCGGATCGCAGTTTCGGGCGACGTCCTGGACTCGAGCCCGAAGAGCATTCGAGTCCGGCACGCCGACCACGGTACCGTCATCGCTGACACCCAGGAGAATCTTGCCGCCGATGGTGTTGGCCATCGAGACAACTTCGCGGGCAAAGGACGGGGAGAAGCGCTCCTTGAACTCAAGCGTCGTCCCTTCCCCCAGTTGGACAAGGATTGCGAGGTCGTCAACTGTCATCAGGACTCCTTCGCGCCCGCTCCGACGTACCTCCTGCTTGCGCCGCAAGTTGCGAGGGGAAGTCGGCCGCGCCTAAGGTGCGGACGCCCCCTGGGTCGACCCGCGCATGACTGCGCCCGATCAGCACCGACCACCCTCCGATCCAGACTGTGGGTAAACGGGCAATCATCCGTTCCGCCTCCCCTGCCCTTGACTGACTCCACCAGGGAGCGGCGTGGCGTCCGGTTGCGCCTGTTGCCCCAGTGATGCCGGCCCGCTCGTTCTCGAGCGGCCACTCCCAACCTACCCGAGTTGGAGAGAAGAAACCACGGTCCGAGGGTCGTCTGAGCAAGGGACTATCCGAGATAGTGTCTCTCGGTCAACCAAGGGGCGATTGCATTGGTGGTGTCCGGCATTGCCTTCGTCGACAAGACCATTCGCCACGGCCGCGAGGTGCTGGTCCGGCTCGTGGGCGTCCGTCCGTGGACGGCATCGGCTCAGGGTGGCAGATTCCGGCGTGGCCCAACCTGGTGAGGCGGCCCCCCGAAGGACCGCATTCGCAGGGTCATGCGGACCGTATCGTCCCGACTGGTACCTTGTATCCGAAGCCGGGACTGGCCTCACGGGATTTGGTGCTGCGCCGGCTCCCTAACGCCGAGGCGGGCCCTTCCGGAGGAGACATCGTGGAACGCCGTTCATTCCTGAAGGCCGTCACAGCCACCCCCGCGCTAGCCGCGCCGGCGACGACCGGCGCAGCGCAAGAGGCCGAGCATGAGCCATGGAACGTCGTCGTTGTCGTCTCGGACACTCTTCGAACCGCCTACCTGGGCCCGTACGGCAGCAGCAGCGTGCAGACTCCGAACCTAGACCGCTTCGCGAGGCAAGCAGCGGTCTTCGAGCAAGCGTACCCCGAAGCGCTACCGACCATCCCGACCCGCAGGACACTGCATTCGGGCCGCCGGGCATTTCCGTTCCGGAACTACCAGCCTGTCCCGTGGGACAACGTCTATCTTGCCGGCTGGCAGCCGATGTCTCCTGACGAGGGCACTGTTGCCGAGGCGCTGGACAAGGCAGGCTACCGTTGCGGCTTCGTATCGGACGTCCCGCACTACTTCGTGCCCGGGCAGAACTTCACCCGCGGCTTCCGGCAGTGGGACTTCGTGCGGGGGAATGCGGAAGACCGCTACCGTTCGCCCGCTCCGTACGATTCCGAGCGGATCAAGGCCCGCTACGACTCGGCCCGCGGGCCCATGCACGTGGCGAACCTCGGAGGATTCGAGCCGGACGAGATGGACTTCGCGACACCGAGGACGTTCACCTCGGCAATGCAGTTCCTGGACGAGAACCGCGGCCCGGGCCCGTTCTACCTCTACGTCGACACGTTCCACCCCCATGAGAGCTGGGAGGCGCCCCGCAAGTACTACGACCTGTACCGGAATCCCAGTTACCGAGGGAAGACCCGCCTAACCGTCCCCTACAGCACGCTGCATCGCCACCCAATTCCGGAGGAAGGGCTCGAGGACATCCGTGCGCACTACTCCGGTCTCGTGACGATGGTGGACCACTGGTTCGGCAAGCTGCTGGAGAAGCTCGACGAGACAGGCAAGTCCGATTCGACGCTGGTCGTGTTTGTCAGCGACCACGGCACGAACTTCGCGGACAACCTAGAGAAGGTGACCGGCAAGCCCGCCGGGGCGCTGTACCCCGGGACAATGCACATCCCGCTTATGGTCCGGCACCCTCGGGGCGCGGGCGCCGGGAAACGAATCCGCGAGCTGGTGTACACGCTTGACGTCCCGGCCACGGTCTGCGCCGCGGCGGGTACGGCGCCGGACAGCGGGCTGGAGGGACAGAGCCTCCTCCCGCTCATCGAGGGCGGGCACTTCGAGAGCCGCGATTACCTGACCTGTCGCTACAGCAACTCGGTCTGGTACCGCGACGAGCGGAACTGGTACTTCTCGAACGTTCACTGGGAGAATGCCCGATTGTTCGACCTGGAGTCGAGCGAGCCGTTCAGCGAGACCATCGCAAGGCGTGCTGCGGACCGGGTGCGGCTGGCCCAGAGCCGCATTCTCGAGGACGCCGGCGGCGAGCTTCCCAAGTACCCGCTGAAGAACACGGACAAGGTCAAGGCTCCGTTCATCTAGCGCCGTCTCGCGGGCGGCTGGATCCCTGCGGTATCCGGCACGGGAAGTCAATTCCTCGTAATGAATTCCCTCGGATCCCGCATCTGGGTGCCGGGCCGGAAACCGCAGGTCGCCCGATGCCGCCACTCAAGAAGGCGGCGGGAGTCCGTCACGCCCACACATAGGAATGCGACGTCACCTGATTTGCACCTTGATACTCGCGCTGCCGGCAGCGGCGGCGGATGAAGCGGGCTGCCCGACCGAGG
The DNA here is from genome assembly GCA_965263255.1 of Bryobacterales bacterium. Classification (GTDB taxonomy): domain Bacteria; phylum Acidobacteriota; class Terriglobia; order Bryobacterales; family UBA6623; genus VXMF01. Next base: position 301,605 of record CBDHHA010000008.1, on the reverse strand, counting down.
CCTTCATGGACCTGAGCGAGGTCGAAGGGCCGGGCGAAGGGTACGCCCGGCCGACACTGGAGGCGCGATGCGAGGATGACTCGCTCGTCGTCTCCAGCAACGCGATCCCGCACTACGAGTTCGTCCAGATGACCCCCAACCCGTTGGTCCCGCTGGACCGGGAATATCGCATGCCGCTCAGGCCCGCGCTCGCCGAGGAGCCCAGTCCGCTGCCCCTGTTCGGGCCGGCGGGAGTGGCGGTCAACGGCATCCCCTTGTTCGGCCCTAACGAGGGTGCCGTACCGCCGCCCGGCTTCGGCGACCCGATCTACAACCAGCTCCTTGATACGTGCATGGGGCACACTGCGCGCGAGTACCACTACCACGCGCTCGTCCAGTCCTGCTTCGGAGCGTCGGCGGAGAACAACAAGCCATCGCCGGTCCTGGCGTACGCAGCCGACGGCTTCCCAATTTTCGGACCCTACGGCTGCACGGATCCGGGGTGTTCCCAAGTGATCGAGTTCAAGAGCAGCTGGGATCGGCTGCGGAGCCCGGAAATCGATGCATGGGACGCTTACCGTTTCCGCCCCAAGGACAGCCCCGAGTACCTCGATCGCTGCAACGGCCACAGCGGGGAAGACCAAGGCGGGAGATACCATTACCACGCCACGGCGTCGTGGCCGTACATCGTCGGCTGCTTCTCCGGCACACCCGCGACCTCGTTCGCCGCAACCCCGCGTCGCGGGACTTCCTCGCAGCAGCGGCGCCGGCCTGAGGGGCAGGGGTATCCGCGTCCGAGCCCGGAGCAAGTGGCGAGTGCAGCGCAGGAGCTGGGAATCGACCCGCAAGAGCTCGCCGAAGCCCTAAGCCTCGCCGGCGGCCGGGTGACACCAACGAACTACGTGTCGGCCGCCCGCGCTCTCGATGTGGACTACCAGGCCCTTAGCCGGGCTCTCGGCGTAGAGCCGCAGATGGGACCGCCGGGCCGGAGGCCGTCGCGGGGACGAGGCGGCCGCCGCGGACCGCCGCGCGGGCGAGGACCAAGGCCGCAGCCCTAGGGCGGCAACCGGCGGCAGCGATCCTAGCGACGGGCAACGCCGAGGGGCAGTGCGCAGGGCGCTGCGAACGCCCCGATCGGAGCGGAAACTGGTCCCGGCGCACGCGTCCGGGGGTCTCCCGAGCCGAGCCGCCCGGTGCGCATGAGTGCGGCCCCTCAGAGCGGGGGCTCGGTCACCCCGAAGAGACCCCTTAGCCGCTTGAGTTCCGCCATCAGTTCGGCAGTGACCTCTTCCATTTGACGCTGGCCGTAGACGCTTTGCGTCTCTTCCGGGTTCCGTTCCGTGTCGTACAGTTCCCATTCGTCGCTCTCGTAGAAGCGGATCAGCTTGTAGCGATCCGTTCGCACTCCCTCGTGGGCCGGCACGCCGTGCGCGACCTGGCTCTCGTAGTAGTGGTAGTAGAACGACTTGCGCCAGTTGCGGGGGGTCTGGCCTTGCAGGATCGGCACCAAGCTGCGTCCCTGCATGTCCGGCGGAACGTCGACTCCCGCGATCTCCAGGAAGGTCTCGGCGTAGTCCAGGTTCGACACGAGATTGCGGTTGGTCGACCCCGGATCGACGACGCCGGGCCAGCGCACCACGAGCGGCGTGCGCAGCGATTCCCGGTACATCCAGCGCTTGTCGAACCAGCCGTGCTCGCCAAGGTAGAAGCCTTGGTCGGAGCTGTAGATCACGACCGTGTTGTCCGCGAGGCCGGTCTCGTCCAGGTAGCGCAGCAGCCGGCCGATATTGTCGTCGACCGAGGCGATGCAGCGCAGGTAGTCCTTGATGTAGCGCTGGTACTTCCAGCGAAGCAGGTCCTTGCCCTGAAGGTTCGCATCCCGGAAGGCCTGGTTCTTGGGCCCGTACACGGCGTCCCAGACGGCCTTCTGCGCCGGGTTGAGCCGCCCGTAGCTCCGCATCCACTGCCGCAAGCCCGGATCGTCCTCGGGGGTTCCGGGCGGAGGATTGAGCTTGAGGTCGTGGCCGGGCGCCATGTGGCGCCCGATCTCCATGCGGTTCTGGGCTGCCGGCGAGGCGCGTCCCGAGAAGTCGTCAAACAGCGTCGGCGGCTCCCAGATGTGCTGTCCGTCGTACAGGGAGAGGTGCTCCGGGCCCGGCATCCAGTTGCGGTGCGGCGCCTTGTGCTGGCTCATCAGCATGAAGGGCTTGTCCGAATCGCGGACGTCCTTGAGCCACTCCAGGGAGAGATCCGTGATGATGTCCGTCGTGTATCCCTCGTGGCTGCGCCGGCTGTCGTCCGGCCCTAGGCGCATGTCGGGGTTGTAGTACGCTCCCTGCCCGGGAAGCACCTCCCACGCGTCGAAACCGGTCGGAGCGGTCTTGAGGTGCCACTTGCCGAAGATCGCGGTCTCGTAGCCGGCACCCTGCAGGAGCTTGGGGAAGGTCTGCTGCGAGCCGTCGAACTGCAGCCGGTTGTCAAGCACGCCGTTGAGGTGGCTGTACTTCCCTGTCAGGATCACGGCGCGGCTCGGAGCGCAGATCGAGTTCGTGACCAGGGCTCGGTCGAATCGCATGCCCTCGCGGGCAATGCGGTCGATGTTCGGCGTGTGGTTGATCATCGAGCCGTAGGCGCTGATGGCCTGGTAGGCGTGATCGTCCGTGAAGATGAACAGGATGTTGGGCTTGTCCGCCGCCGGAAGCAGCGAGGCGGAAAGCAGGGTCATGACGGTGAGGGCGCGCATCTCGAAGAGGATTTTAGCGAACATCGGTCTCCCAGGCCCAACGAGCGCGTCCGCGCGCCGCGCCCTGCCGTCGCCGGACTCCATACAATGGGCTTGACGTGGCCGAGCCGCTCATAGACGTGCGGGACCTGACGTTCCGCTACCCGGACGGCATCGAGGCCTTGCGGGACGTGCGCTTCGTGCTGCACCGAGGCGAGACCGTGGCCGTGATGGGAGCCAACGGCTCGGGCAAGACCACGTTCCTGCACCACTTGGTGGGGCTGCTCCAGGGGGAGGGGACGGTGAGGGTCTGCGGCATGGAGGTGATGCCTTCCAGCCTGTCCCGGGTCCGGCAGCGGGTCGGAATGCTGTTCCAGGACTCCGACGATCAGATCTTCATGGCGACGATCGAGGAGGATGTCGCCTTCGGGCCGCTCAACATGGGATTGGACCCCGAGGCCGTGCGCGCACGGGTTGACCGCAGCCTGTCGCAGGTCGGCCTGAACGGCCAGCGCACGAGGCCGCCGCACATGCTGAGCGCCGGGGAGCGACGCCGGGCCGCGCTGGCCGGCGTGCTCGCGGTCGAGCCGGAGATCCTGCTGCTCGACGAGCCCGCTACCTTCCTGGACCCGCCCGCCAGGAACTCGCTGGTGGACACCCTCCGCTCGCTGGAGCAGGCGAAGATCCTGGTCACTCATGACGTGGGCATGGCGGAAGCCCTCGCGAGCCGCGCTGTGTTCTTCGATGGGGGCAGAATCGTGGCCGAGGGCACGGTCAGCGAGATCGCCGACCGCTTCGACTGGCGCTGAGTCCGGCTACCTGACGGCGGCGCTCGGAGTCGGGTGCTGCGCGTCGACCCGTTCCAGCCAGGCCTCGAGGCGCTGCAGGAGCGCAGAGGCCGTCTCTGGCTGCTCGCCGGCGAGGTTGCGGCTCTCGCCCATGTCCTCCGCCAGGTTGTACAGTTCGAGCCGCTGGTCCTCGTAGTACCGCAGCAGCTTCCAGTCCCCGGCCCTCACTGCGCTCACCGGGGACGTCGTGGCGTAGTAGTGCGGATAGTGGAAGAACAGAGCGGACCGGTCCGGCGCTCGCTCCGGGTTCCTCAGCAAGGGGGCGAGATCGACGCCGTCCACGTCGCGGAGGTAGGCCCGGTCCCCCTCGAGCCCGGCTGCCGTGAGCATCGTTCGGTAGTAGTCGATGCTGCTGATCGGCACGTCCGAGACGCTTCCCGGCTCGGTCACGCCGGGCCAGCGGACCATGGACGCAACGCGGATGCCTCCTTCGTAGAGGGAGCCCTTGCCGGACCGGAGCGGGAAGTTGTCCGTCACCTGCATCCCGCCGTACCGGTTGATATAGCCTCCGTTGTCCGAGGTGAGGAAGACGACGGCGTCGTCGGATTGGCCGAGTTCGTCAAGCGTGTCGAGGATCCGGCCGAAGTTCTCGTCCAGCGAGCTGACCATCGCCGCCAGTTCGGGGTTGCGGTGCCTCATGCCGTCGCGGATCCTGGCGCGGTATCGCTCGACCATCCGGGGCTTGCCCTCGATCGGGGTGTGCACCGTGTGGTACGCCAGGTGCAGGAAGACCGGCTTGTCCCGCTCGCGCTTTAGGATGGCGATGGCCTCGTCGGTGAGACGGTCCGTCAGGTACTCGCCCTCCTTGCCGCCTCCCAGATGGGGCACGTACCGAAGGCCACGGAACGGCCCCTTGCCGCCATAGGGGTAGAAGAACGTCTGGGGAGCGCCCCAGAGAGTCCCGCCCACGTCATAGTCGAATCCCTGGGTCTGGGCATAGTACTCGGCGGTGCCGAGATGCCACTTCCCCACGTGCGCAGTCACGTAGCCGCCCTCCCGGAGCGCCTCCGCCAGTGTGATTTCCTCGTGCGGGAGGCTGTCGGCCGTGACGGGCGGCAGCAGGCGCTGCTGCAGGGGCGGGTTCTTCGCGGCTTCCCTCCAGACGGTCATGCGCAGCGTGGCGGGATGCTTCCCCGTCATGATCGAGGCCCGCGTCGGGCTGCAGACCGGAGAAGCCGCGTAGGCGTCGGTGAATCGCATGGCCCCGGCCGCGAAGGCGTCGATCCGCGGGGTCTCGTGGAGGTCCGATCCGTAGACGCCCAAGTCGGCCCACCCGAGGTCGTCGACCAGGACGAACACGATCGTCGGCGCTGCGTCAAGTCGAAACGAGGTGGCCGCCAGGCACGCGAGCAGCAGGAACGAGCGAGCGGGACTCGGCATTACAAGGCAGATTGTACCGGGGCGGTCCCTGGACCTTGCTGCCCGGCGGATTCATCCCGGCACCCGCCTCGGGACAAGGGACGCCACGTTGCCGGCGGCCGCTGCCCGCCGCGCGGAACGTCGGGCCGGGGGCGGGGGGCTCCGGCGGCATTCCCGACGGGCCCGGAAGTAAAATGGAATTCGGTCGGCATCTCGCCGGAACCGAACGTTCCGAGCCCAATGCCAAGTCCCTTTCCGCATTCCCGCAAGGCCCTCTTCGCGGGTGGGTTCGCCCTCGCTGCGGCCATCGCGGCCGGGCTCTACCTGTGGTTCCAGCCGCGGATCCTCTTCCTGGGCTTTCCGAGCATGTACCGGTTCCTGCTGGCCGAGAGCTCCCAGCAGAGCGGAGTCCGCTACGACTACTGGAAGCCCGAGCAGGTGGACGACCCCGATCTGGGCCGGCCCGACTTCCGGCGCTACAGGGCGATCTTCGTCAGCGGGCGCCGGTCGGACCCGCTGCGCCGGCCCGTGCGCGAAGCCTTGCTCCAAGCCGGCGAGGCAGGCTCCCGGGTTATTGTCCTGCCGGCGCATGACGCTCCCCGCCTCGGGGTCGGCAACGCGGACTTCGACGGCCAGGACGTCTGGATCGACGAGTACTGGCGCCACGGCGGGGTCACGAACATGGCACGGCTGCTCCAGACAGCGTCGTCGCGCTACCTGGGGCGAGGCGGGGACCAGCTGCCGCCGGAACCTGCACCGGACGACGGCTACTACCATCCGGACTCCCCGACCCTGTTCACGACGACCGCCGACTACCGGCGCTGGTACGAATCGTCCGGGCGCTCGCGGGCGGGGGCTCCGAGGGTGCTGATCGACTTCGCGGACGGCTGGAGGCTGGGAATGACCGATGCCACGGACGCCGTGATCCGTGCCTTCGAGTCCGGCGGATTCGAGGCGGCCGCCATATTCGGCACGGCCCAGGTCGCGCCCTTCGCGGTCGAGTACCGTCCGGACATCCTCGTGTCGCGCAAGCACGGGCGCTGGTGGCTGGGCCAGCAAGGCGTCGATGTGCTCGAGAAGCGGATCGACGCTCCTGTCCTGCGCGGGCTGTCCCTGCTGTTCACGGGTGAGTCGTTCAGCGACTACCAGCAAACCCGGGCCGGGATCCGCGACGCCGGACTGATCATGGGGGCGATGGTGCCGGAGCTCGACGGCGCGATCCAGCCGACCCTGATCGAAGGCCTCGACTCGGCCTGGTACGGCAGGCGCTTCGAGGCGTTCCGCGACGATCGCATCGACCTGATGGTCCGGCGCGCGCAGCGCTGGGTCCGCCTTCGCAAGCTGCCGAACGCCGAGAAGAAGATCGCGGTCATCTACGTGTCGGGCATCGGCAAGGGGCGCCTTACGGCGGCCAGCCTCAATGTCCCGCGAAGCCTGATGCGATTCCTGTCGGCACTCCGTCAGGACGGATACGACATCGACCCCCTTCCGGACAGCGAGGATGACTTGCTTCGCCAGATGCTGGATAGGGGCAGGAACGTCAGCTTCGGCCGTCCCAGGGACCTGCTGCAGCTGGCAAACCAGGACGGGGTACTGCGCCTGCCGGTTCGGGGCTACGCCCGCTGGTTCGCGGAATTGCCCGAGGCAATGCGCAGCGAGGTGACGCAGGCGTTCGGGCCCCCTCCCGGCGACCTGATGGTGACCACCGACGGCGGCGAGCCGGCGTTCGTGATCCCCAAGCTCGATTACGGCAACGTCATCGTCCTGCCCCAGCCGGTGCGCGGGGCCCGCATGGACGCGAAGCTGCAGCACAACGACCGGGTGCCGCCCCCTCACCAGTACCTCGCAGCCTACTGGTGGCTGCGCGAGGTGTGGGGGGCCGACGCCATCGTCAATTACGGGACGCACGGAACGCACGAATTCCTGCCCGGGCGCCCGCTCGGCCAGCTCGCTGACGACTGGTCCGACCGGATCATCGGCGCGATTCCGAACCTCTACCTGTACGTCATGGACAACGTCGGCGAGGCGCTGATCGCGAAGCGTCGCGGGGTGGCGGTCACGGTCAGTCACCAGATTCCGCCGGTGGAAGCGGCCGAGCTCCGGCGCGAGGATCCGGGGATCGCCGAGCTGTACCGGGCCACGCAGCAGTTCCAGTCGGCACAGGAAGGCGCCCTGCGGGAATCGCTGCGCGCGCGCATCCGCGCGGCTGCCTCCGAGTACGGGTTCGACCGGGACCTAGGCGCCGACTGGTCGGCGGCCGCTCCCGGCGACGACGAGGTCGCAGCCCTTGGCAGGCACATTCACCTGCTCGACGAAGACCGCATCCCTGTGGGCCTGCACGTGCACGGAGAGCCGAGCCCGCCGGACGAGCTGGCGCCGATGGTCGCTGCCATGCTGGGGCGGCCGTTCCTCGAGACGTTCGGCTGCAATGAGGATGGAAGCCCTCTCGACTGTTCCGCGGAATCGCGTGACCGGGCGGCCCGCGCGGTCAGCAGCGCGCTTGCCGGCAACGATCTGCCCGCGGCCATGCAGCCGGTCTCGGCTGAGTTCAGCCGGATCCGGAAGGCCCTTCGGCAAACGCCGGACGAGATCACTCACCTGCTCGGCGCCCTGTCCGGGCGCTACGTGCCTCCCGGCGGGGGCGGCGACCCGGTGCGCAACCCCCAGGCGCTGCCGACCGGCCGGAACCTGTACGGAATCAACCCGGCGGAGGTGCCGACGCGCGCCGCATGGGACCTGGGAGTCACCCTGGCCGAGGAGCAGATCCAGGCAGAGCGGGAGCGGCTGGGGCGATGGCCGCGGAAGATCGGCTTCACGCTCTGGAACACGGAGCTGATCCGGCAGCACGGCACCGATCTGGCCCACATCATGCATCTGCTCGGCGTGCGGCCCGTCTGGGACCATCGCAACGTTGTCGAGGACGTCGAGCTCGTTCCCGCCTCCGAGCTGGGCCGTCCCCGCATCGACGTGGTGATCCAGGCAGCCTCGCTGTTTCGCGACACGTTCCCGGATCGGATGCGCCTGCTCGACAGGGCCGTGCGCTTGGCCGCCGCAGCGTCGGACGGGGAGAACTTCGTTGCCGAGCACACCGCGGAGGCCGAGCGAGAGATGAAGCTGGCCGGCCTGTCCGTGCGGGACTCGCGGTCGCTCGCTGCCGCAAGGGTCTTCAGCAATTCCGCGGGCGGGTACGGCACGGGACTCGTGGCATCCATCGAGCGAAGCGGGGACTACTCGAGCACCGGAGGGCTGACCGACGCGTATATAGCGCGGACCGGAGCGGTGTACACGGAGGGCCTCGAATGGGGCCGTCGGGTGCCGGAGGCGTACCGGGCGCAGCTGCGGCATACCGACGCGGTGACGCTGAGCCGCTCCACGAACGTCGTCGGCGCGCTGACCCTGGATCACTACTTCGAGTACCTCGGGGGCATGACAATGGCGGTCGGGGACACGACCGGCACGACGCCCGAGACCTATCTGGCTGACGTCCGCGATCCAGCGATGGCGCGGGTCGAGACGGCCCGCGAGGCCCTGGCGCGGGGGTTGCGGGGCAAGTACTGGAATCCCAAGTGGATCCGGGGACTGCAAGCCGAGGGCTTCTCGGGCGCGGTGGAGATGGCGCAGACCGCAACCAATCTCTTCGGCTGGCAAGTGACCAAGCCTGCGGTAGTCGGCTCCGGCGTCTGGGACCGCGTGCATGCCGTCTACGTGAGCGACTCGCTCGGAGTCGGCCTTCCGGCGTGGCTCGATGCGGAAAACCCGTTCGCCTTCCAGGAGATCGCGGCGATCATGCTGGAGGCGGCGCGCAAGGGCTTCTGGGACGCGCCTGAAGACATCCTGGAGGACCTGGCTCTCGAGTACGTCAGCTCCCTGGAACGTCACGGTGCTTCCGGCAGCGCCCGCACCACGGGCAACCGCCCGTTCGAGGAGTTCGTGGAAGTGCGGGTCGCGGAATCGGCCAGGCCGGAGCTGACGCAATTGCTGCGCGAGAGCCTGCGCGACGGGGCTGCGCCCCAAGTGGAAGGGCGCCGGCTGGTGGAGCAGGCAACGAACGAGTCACCCGGCCCGGCGGGCGCTGCCCCGGCGGCCGGGCTGGTGGGGCTCGGCATGCTCGCGGGGTTCTTCCTGCTTGGCTGGAGACGGTCGGGCTAGAGCTGCTCGGAACTGCCCTCCTTCGTGCGGACAGGCACTGCGTTCCGCTTAGGGGTGACCGGCCGTCAATGGGCCGCCCGGCACAATTCTCTGAACATAAGGGCTTGTAGCGTCCCGAGCCGCCTTCGCCCCTATCCAGAATCGCGCAATGAGGAACTGGCGGATGCCCTGCTGGGGTGGTTCAGTGGGGTCTGGGTTTGGACGCGCCTGAGGGACGTGGAAGTGGAGCCGGTGGCGAGCTTCAAGGAGGTGCCGAAGATGCTGGACGAGAATTTCGATTCCTGGGCGGACGCGTGGATCGCGAAAGGCGAGACTAAGGGCCGCAAGGACCTTCTGCTGCGGCAGGTCCGGGTGCGCTACGGGGACAGCACTGCGACTGCGATCGCCCCGGCTCTGGATGCGGTCCGGTCGCTGCCGACACTGGACGACATCGGCGTCTGGATCGTGACCTGCGGGACGGCCGATGCGCTCCTTGCGAGGATCCGCGCCCTCTGAGCCGCTGTCAGGGAACTGGCCCGCCCAACCCCCGGCCGAACCGCGCAACCCGGCTGGAGCAATCCCGGCGTGACGCTCTACGCGGGTGTGCGGCGACCGTTCCGCGATCCGCAACGCTGGGTTCTCGATGCGATCCGAAGGGCCGCGTAGGTGGGCTAGCCCGCGCCGGATGCTCTGCAAGCTCGCGGTCCTCGCAACGGACCGCGTTGCTACACTGAACCCTGAACGCAGCGCTGCCGGGGCGAGCAATGGCCATGATCGGATTGCTTGCGTCGCAGCCAGGACGGGAACGCCGTGTCAAACACCTTCTATCTGGAAACCTTCGGCTGCCAGATGAACGTTCACGACAGCGAGAAGATCCGCGGATTGCTCACCGCCCGGGGTTACAGCCAGGTCGCGTCTCCCGACGAGGCCGGCATGCTGCTGTACAACACTTGCAGCATCCGGGACAAGGCCGAGCAGAAGGTTTTCTCACGCCTCGGCGGCGTCAAGCGCGGCAGCGAAGGCAAGACCATCGGCGTGCTCGGCTGCGTGGCCCAGCACAACGGCGAGGACATCTTCGACCTCGCGCCGCATGTCGACTTTGTCTGCGGTTCGGCCAGCTACAGCGCGCTTGGCGAGATCCTGGACCGGGTCGAGGCCGGCGAGTCCCGCGTCACCGGGCTGGAACTGGAGACTGACGAGACGTTCGATGCGCCCCGCACGGAGCGGGACCGGCCCTACAGCGCCTACATCACGATCATCGAGGGCTGCGACAAGGCCTGCACGTACTGCGTCGTGCCGTTCACGCGCGGCCCGGAACGCAGTCGCGACAGCGCGGCGATCATGCGCGAGGCGCGCGAGCTCGCCGATCGCGGCTACACCGAAATCACGCTTCTGGGCCAGACCGTCAACAGCTACCGGGACCCGTCCGCCAGCGGTTGGAACTTCGCGCGCCTGCTGGACGAGATCGGCCGGCTGCCGAGCATCCGCAGGGTGCGCTTCACGACGTCGCACCCCTCCGACTTCGGGGCTGACATCGTCAGGGCCATCGACGGAAACGAATCGCTCTGCGACTGGGTGCACCTGCCGGTGCAGTCAGGCTCCACGAGCGTGCTCAGGAAGATGCGGCGCACTTACAGCCGGGAACAGTACCTGAGCTGCGTGGACATGCTGAAGGGCGCCAGCAGGACTATCGAACTCAGCACGGACATCATTGTCGGCTTCCCGGGCGAGTCCGAGGAGGATTTCGCGGAGACGCTCTCGCTGCTCGACACGGTCCAATACGCGTCCGTCTTCTCGTTCAAGTACTCTCCGCGCCGGGGCACGCCCGCAGCCGAGATGCCACAGGTCCCCGAAGACGAGAAGGGACGGCGGCTGCGCGAGCTGCAGCAGCGGCAGCGCACGATCCAGCTGCGACGGAACGCGGAGCTGATCGGCAGCGAGGAGGAGGTCCTCGTCGAGGGCCACAAGGCGAAGTTCGGCCAGTGGGTCGGGCGCACGACCCAGAATCGAGTGCTCAACTTCACGGACGCCTCGGCGCTGGCCGGAGGCCAGGACCTGCGCGGCAGCTACTGCTCGGTCCGGGTCACTGCCTCAGGGCCGAACTCGCTGGTAGGCGAGCTGCTGTCCGCGGAGACACGGCCGGCGTTCCAAGGCTTCCACGTGTTGAACTGAAGGAGACAGCGATGGCGGAAATCGAGATGAGAATCTGCGGCCTGATGATGGATCCCATCACCAACATGCCCATCGTGGTGCTCAGGGACACGGAAAACAGGACCGTGCTGCCGATCTGGATCGGCGTGTACGAAGCGAACGCGATCGCCTTGGAAATCGAGAAGGTATCCCCGCCGCGGCCAATGACTCACGACCTGCTGCTGAATCTCATCCATGCGTCCGACGCGTGGGTCCAGCGGGTCGTCGTCAGCGAACTCAAGGACGACACCTTCTTCGCAGTCATCTGGCTGCGGCAGAAGGACGGGCAGCTCATGTCCATCGATTCCCGGCCGAGCGACGCGATCGCCCTGGCGCTCCGGATGGACTGCCCGATCTTCGTCAGCGAGCAGGTCCTCGATTCCTCCAAGCTCTCGCCGAGCCTGAGCGACAAGGCCAGCAGCGACGAGCTGCGCAAGTGGCTTGAGAATCTCGGCGAGGAGGATCTCGGCCAGTACAAGATGTGACGGTGCCCGTCCGGCGGAGCCGGAGCGGTCAGACCACCGGGCCGCGGTGCTCGCCCAGTTCGGAAGCCCGGCGCTTGCCGTCCTCCATCGCCTCGCTGAGTTCCGCGCCCGCCAGAGGCTCGTAGGCCTGGACAGCCGCCACGGCCTTTTCGAGTTCCGCAACCGACTTCATGCCCATGATGGCCACGGAAAGGCCCGGGATTCCCAGGGCGTACCGCACGGCGCGTCCGTAGTGCGGCTCGTCCGAGAGGATCGCCCCCTCGCCGACCGTCCCGCCCAGGATCTTCATCGCCACGACCCCCAGGCCGAGTTCGGCGGCCTCGCGGAACAAGATTCCCTCGAAATCGTAGATGTGGCGGTCGATCGGGTTCACGGCAGCCATGACGGCCTCGATACGGCCCGAGCGAAGGATCGGCAGCGCCCGGCCCGGGCGCAGGTGGCAGGTCATGCCGATGTGGCGCACCAGGCCCCGCTTCTTGAGAGCCTCCAGCCCGGCCAGCGCTCCGTCCTCCCCCAGCAGCACATCGAGGCTGGGGAACCGGTCCGTGCGCCCCACGTTGTGCAAGTGGACTAGGTCGAAGTGCCCGGCCCCTGTCTTCTGCAGGCTCTCCTGCACCTGCCAAGTCGCGTCCTGCCGGGAAGTCGCCTCCACCTTGGTGACGAGCACGAACTTGTCCCGCTTCCCTTTCAGCGCAGGTCCCAGGCGGCGCTCCGACTGCGCGTAGATTGGAGCGGTATCGAGGTAATTGACGCCGTGATCGGCCGCCGCTGCGATGACGTTGTTCACCTCGCTCTGGCTGACTGCCTCGCGTCCGAGCGGCGAGGTGCCGATTCCGAGGACACCGACCTCCAGGCCTGTCTTGCCGAGCTTCCGCTTCGCGACCTGCTCCGCGCGGGCGGTCGCACCGGTTGCCAGCGCCCCGGCAATGGCGGCCGTGCGGCCGAGGTCCCTGCGAGTGATTCGTGACATTCGATTCCTCCGCTGACAGTGTAGCGGGAAGCGGGCGGCCAGTAGGGGCAACGACAGCCGGAGCCGGCAGCCGAATCCCCCAAGCCACGCTCGCTTGCCCGCGCGGGCAAGCGAATCGCGGCGCGCTGGAAACCGCGTCCGCAGGAGAGCCCGGCGGGTCCCGGAGCCGGGTGCCGGACGGCTCGTGGCGGACGCGCGGCGACCGGGAGCCTGCACTAGAATGGATACAGGCCGGAACCCTCCGGCCATGCCCTCGTCAAAGTCTTCATGGAGGCCGGTCCGACTGCAACCAGCGAGTCCCGTCCGTCCGAGGCGAAGGTTCCCAAGCCGCTAGGGCTGGACCTCCGCATCTGGGTACGGGACATCATCCTGTCGCTGCTGATCGCGGCCTTCGTCATCGTTTTCCTCTGCCAGCCGGTCAAGGTCGAGGGGACGAGCATGCTCCCGCAGCTCGTGGACGAGCAGCGGATCTTCGTCAGCAAGGTGTCCTACCGATTCGAGAGCATCGAGCGCGGGGACGTGATCGTGTTCCGGTTCCCCGAGGACCCCACGCGGTCGTACATCAAGCGCGTCGTGGGGCTGCCGGGCGACACTGTCGAGATCCGGGAGGGCCAGGTCATCATCAACGGCCGGCCGTACCCCGAACCGCACGTGCCGCAGCGTTACAGGGACCGTGCCACCCACGCGCCGCAGGTCGTGGCGGACAACAGCTACTACGTCCTGGGCGACCACCGCAACACGTCCAATGACAGCCGCACGTGGGGCACCGTGGACGTGGGCTTCATTACGGGGAAGGCCGTGTTCGCCTACTGGCCTCCCGACAGGATCGGGGTCGTCCGGTAGCTCCGGAGCGCTGTAACGGATGAGCTTTCCTGCCACGCTTGCGCTGGAGGACGGACGCTGCTTTCAAGGGCGGGGGTACGGAGCCCGCGCGGAGAAGGCCGGCGAGGTGGTCTTCAACACCGGCCTGACCGGATACCAGGAGATCTTCACGGATCCGTCCTACTGCGGGCAGATCGTGGTCCTGACGTATCCCCACATCGGCAACTACGGCACCAACGCGGACGACAGCGAGTCGGCACGCCCGTACATCGAGGGGCTCGTGACGCGCGAATTCACGCAGGTGGCGAGCAACTGGCGCTCCTCGCAGTCCGCTGTCGAGTTCCTCGCCTCGCGCGGGATACCCGTACTGACCGACATCGACACGAGGGCACTGGTCCGCCATATCCGCCAGCACGGGGCGCTCCGCGGGGTCGTATCCTCGCTCGAGACCGATTCATCGCGGCTTGTCGAGAAAGCCAAGGCTGCGCCCAGCATGGCCGGCCTTGACCTCGCCAGCGGCGTCTCCACGCCGGAGCGTTACTCGTGGACGGACGGCCCCCCGGACTGCCTGCCCTCGTCGCTGCCGGAGTCCCGGGCGGAGCATTCGTTCCATGTGGTCGCCTACGACTTCGGCATCAAGCGGAACATCCTGCGGCGCCTGGCAGCCATCGGCGCACGGACCACAGTCGTGCCCTGCCAGACCCCGGCAGAGGAGGTCCTGGCGCTGCAACCGGACGGCGTGTTCGTCTCGAACGGGCCGGGCGACCCGGAGCCGCTTTCCGGCCCGGCGGCGGAGATCGGGAAGCTGGCGGGGCGCGTGCCCATCTTCGGCATCTGCCTGGGGCTCCAGGTCCTGGGCCAGGCACTCGGGGGCAAGACCTACAAGCTCAAGTTCGGGCACCATGGCTGCAACCACCCCGTCATGAACCTGCAAACCGGCAAGGTGGAGATCACTTCCCAGAACCACGGCTTCGCCCTCGACCCCGACTCGCTGGACCCGTCGTCCATAGAGCTGACCCATGTGAACCTCAACGACCGGACGGTCGAGGGCTTCCGCAGCCGGAAGGACCCGCTGTTCTGCGTCCAGTACCACCCGGAGGCCGCTCCCGGCCCCCACGACTCCCGCTACCTGTTCGAGGACTTCCGCGACCTGATGCTTGCTGCGGCGAGCTGACCGGAGGCGCTGAACCCGCTGCCCGCCGCGCCCGCCCATGCCGAAACGAACCGACATCAAGAAGATCATGATCGTGGGCTCGGGGCCCATCGTCATCGGGCAGGCGTGCGAATTCGACTACTCCGGAACGCAGGCCTGCAAGGCCCTGCGCGACGAGGGCTACGACACCGTCTTGGTCAATTCGAACCCGGCGACGATCATGACGGATCCCGAGCTGGCCGAGCGCACCTACATCGAGCCGCTCACGACGGAGTATCTCCGGTCGATTATCGAGAGGGAGCGTCCCGACGCGCTCCTGTCCACTGTCGGGGGGCAGACCGGCCTGAATGCATCGGTAGCGCTGGCGGAAGCGGGCATCCTGGACGAGTTCGGAGTGGAGCTGATCGGGGCCAACCTCGAGGCGATCAAATGCGCCGAGGACCGCCAGGCGTTCAAGGCCGCGATGACCGAGATCGGGCTCGAGGTGCCTCGTTCCAGGCTGGTCTCGCGCGTGTCCGAAGGCCTGGAGTTCGCAGGCGAGGTGGGATACCCGGTCGTGCTCCGTCCGAGCTTCACCCTCGGCGGGACCGGCGGGGGGCTCGCCTACAACGCCGACGAGATGCACGGGCTGCTGCGGCGCGGCCTCGAGCTATCCCCCGTCCACGAGGTGCTCGTCGAGGAGAGCGTGCTCGGGTGGAAGGAGTTCGAGATGGAGGTGATGCGCGACCTGGCCGACAACGCAATCATCATCTGCTCCATCGAGAACTTCGACATGATGGGCGTGCACACGGGCGACTCGATCACCGTGGCCCCGGCCCAGACCCTCACGGACCGCGAGTACCAGCTGATGCGGGACGCCTCGCTCGCGTGCCTGCGCAGGATCGGCGTCGACACGGGCGGCTCCAACGTGCAGTTCTGCATCCATCCCGAGACGGGCCGGATGCTCATCATCGAGATGAACCCGCGGGTCTCGCGCAGTTCCGCGCTGGCCTCGAAGGCGACCGGCTTCCCGATCGCGAAGATCGCGGCCAAGCTCGCGGTGGGACTGCGCCTCGACGAGATCCCGAACGACATCACGAAAAAGACCCCCGCCTGCTTCGAGCCCAGCATCGACTACGTGGTCGTGAAGGTGCCGAAGTGGCAGTTCGAGAAGTTCCCCGGCAGCCAGCCCGTGCTGGGCGTCCAGATGAAGTCGATCGGGGAGGTGATGGCGATCGGCTCGACGTTCAAGCACTCTCTCTGGAAGGCGATCCGCTCGCTGGAGACCGGACGCAAGTCCGGCAGCGACTCGTACAGCCCGGAACTGATCCCCAAGCGGCTGATCACCCCGAACCCGGACCGCCTCAACTACATCCGGTTCGCCCTGTCGGAAGGGCTGTCGGTGGACGAGGTCCAGGAGATGACCGACATCGACCCGTGGTTCCTGTCGCAGGTCAAGGAGGTCGTCGACTTCCAGCAGGAGCTCGGAGGGAAGGGGCCCGAGGATGTCTCCCCGGCCCAGCTGCTGCAGGCGAAGCGGTACGGCCTCTCGGACAACCGCCTGGCCCGGCTCTGGAACGAGACCGAGACCGCCGTGCGGAACCGCCGCAAGGAATGGGGCATCCGGGCGGCGTTCAAGCGCGTCGACACCTGCGCTGCGGAGTTCGAGAGCTTCACGCCGTACATGTACTCGGCGTACGAGGACGAGTGCGAGGCGGAGCCAACCGACGCGCGCAAGGTCATGATCCTCGGATCCGGCCCCAACCGCATCGGCCAGGGCATCGAGTTCGACTACTGCTGCTGCCACGCCTCGTTCGCCCTGCAGGATCTCGGCTGCGAGTCGATCATGGTCAACTGCAACCCGGAGACCGTGTCGACGGACTACGACACGAGCGACCGGCTGTACTTCGAGCCCCTGACCCTGGAGAACGTCCTCAACATCTGCGACACGGAGAAGCCGGACGGGGTGATCGTTCAGTTCGGCGGGCAAACACCGCTGACGCTGGCGCTTCCGCTCAAGGCGCACGGCGTGCCCATCGTGGGCACCGACCCGGAATCGATCGACCTGGCCGAGGACCGGGACCGCTTCGGCAGGCTGCTCGGCGAGCTGGACATCCCGCAGCCGGCAGGCAGCACGTCGACGACGCCCGAAGGCGCGCTCGAGGCAGCCAAGCGCATCGGCTACCCGGTGCTGGTGCGTCCCAGCTACGTGCTCGGCGGGCGGGCGATGGTGATCGCCTACGATGCGGCGACCGTCGAGAGCTACATGCGGGACGCGGTGGTCTATTCCCAGGACCGGCCCATCCTGATCGACCGGTTCCTGGAGAACGCGATCGAAGTCGACGTGGACGCCCTGTGCGACGGCGAGGATGTGGTCATCGGCGGCATCATGGAGCACATCGAGGAAGCGGGGGTCCACTCCGGGGACAGCTCCTGCGTGCTCCCGCCGCAGACGATCCCCGACAACAATCTCGAGACCATCGCGGACTACACCGTGCGCCTCGCGAAGGCGCTGAAGGTCGTGGGGCTGATGAACGTGCAGTACGCGATCCACCGCGGCAAGGTCTACGTGATCGAAGTCAACCCGAGGGCGTCGAGGACAGTGCCGTACGTGAGCAAGGCGACCGGCGTCCCGCTGGCGAAGATCGCCGTGAACCTCATGATGGGCCGCAAGCTCGCGGAGTTCGGGCTCGGCGGGGGCGTGCTCGAGCCGCACGAGGTCTGCGTCAAGTCGCCGGTGTTCCCGTTCAGCAAGTTCAGCGGGGTCGATCCGCTGCTGGGCCCGGAGATGCGGTCGACGGGCGAGGTGATGGGCATCGGCGCGTCGTTCGGGGAGGCCTTCGCGAAGGCCCAGCTGAGCGCCGGGCAGATGCTGCCGGACAGCGGCTCCGTGTTCCTGAGCGTCAATTCCCGCCAGACGGCGGAAGCGATCGAGCTGGCGCGCAGGTTCTCCGAGTTCGGGTTCCAGCTGCACGCCACCCGCGGCACGGCGGCATCGCTGCGGGCGGCGGGGCTGAAGTGCCGCACGGTGATGAAGGTGAACGAGGGCCGCCCCAACGCCCTGGACCTGATCGCGAACCGCAAGGTCGACCTGATCGTCAACACGCCGGCAGGCCCGTACGCCTTCGATGACGAGAAGAGGATCCGCAGCGCCGCCATCCAGCACGGGATCCCGAGCATGACGACGCTGAACGCGGCGAAGGCAGCCGTGAACGGGATCGCCGCCCGCCGCGCGGAGCGGGAGCAGGTGCGCGCCCTGCAGGACCTGTACCCGGTTCGCAGGCCGGTTCCGGCCTAGCCGCCGAGGGCGTTCCAAGGCGCCGGCGGAGCCGGGCGTCGCTCGGCCCTGGCGGGCCTGACGGCCCTTCCTGCCCGGCTCACTAAAATGGTCGCTTATGGCTAGGATCCGGCGCGCATTGCTGAGTGTCACCGACAAGTCCGGCCTGGCGGACTTCGCCGGCCGGCTCGCGTCCCGCGGCATCGAGCTCGTCTCCACCGGAGGGACCGCACGGACCCTGCGCGAGGCCGGGCTGGAGGTGCGGGACGTGTCCGATGTGACCGGATTCCCGGAGATGCTGGACGGCCGGGTGAAGACTCTGCATCCGCGCGTTGCCGGCGGCATCCTTGCGGTGCGCTCCAACCCCGAGCACGCGGCAGCGCTCGAGGAGCACGGGATCGCTCCGATCGACATGGTCGTGGTCAACCTCTATGCGTTCGAGGCGACGGCGGCTCGCGAGGGCGCGACCTTCGACGAGCTGGTCGAGAACATCGACATCGGGGGCCCGTCCCTGATCCGGGCCGCCGCGAAGAACTTCCGGGACGTGGCCGTGGTCACCGACCCGTCCGATTACCCCCTGATCGGCGACGAGCTGGAGGCCGGCGGCGAGCTCTCGCTGGCCACGCACTGGAGGCTGGCGCAGAAAGCCTTCGCGGCGACGGCGGGCTACGACCGGGCGATCAGCTCAACGCTCGCCTCGCTGGAGGCCGGCCAAGCACCCGCTACCGCCGACAAGGACCCGCTCCCGGCACGCCTGGACCTGGCGGTGCCCCGTGCCAGGACGCTGCGCTACGGGGAGAATCCGCACCAGCAGGCGGCCCTGTACACGGACGGCCTCTCCGGGGTCGCCGGCGCGCGCCCGCTGCACGGCAAGGCGCTGTCCTACAACAACCTCGTCGATCTCGACGCCTCGTGGCAGCTGGCCCTCGAGTTCGAGCGGCCGGCCGTCGCGATCATCAAGCACAGCAACCCGTGCGGCTGCGCCGAGGGCGAGAACCTTGCCGACGCCTACCGCAAGGCGCTGGCATGCGATCCCGTCTCGGCGTTCGGATCGGTGATCGCCACCAGCGCCGAGGTCGACGCCGAAACGGCACGGGAGATGTCGAAGCTGTTCGTGGAGGCGATCGCCGCCCCGGGCTTCTCTTCCGGGGCCATTGAGATCCTGACCAAGAAGCGGAACCTCCGCCTGCTGGCCATCGAGCGATCGGCTCCCGGGACCGTGCTGAAGAGCGTTTCGGGCGGGTACCTGATCCAGACGGAGGACAGGGCGGAGACGAGCCCGGAGCGATTCGAGGTCGTCAGCCGGCGGGCGGCTACGCCGGCCGAGGAACGCGCGCTGCGCTTCGCGTGGAAGGTGGTCAAGCACGTCAAGTCGAACGCGATCCTGTACGCGAGAGACGGCCAGACTGTCGGCGTCGGGGCCGGGCAGATGAGCCGCGTCGACGCGGCGAGGATCGGAGCCGCCAAGGCAGTCCTGCCCCTGGAGGGGACCGTCGTGGCGTCGGACGCGTTCTTCCCGTTCGCGGACGGGGTCGAGGAGCTGGCGCAGCACGGCGCGACCGCCGTCATCCAGCCCGGCGGTTCCAAGCGGGACGGCGAGGTCATCGAAGCGGCCGATCGCCTCGGGCTGGCGATGGTCCTGACCGGGGTACGGCACTTCCGGCATTGAGCGGGTGGCCGCGGCGGGCCGGATGGCAGCGCCGCGGCCGGATCCCGCCCGGCGCGGCTATACGGGGCCGGGGTCGAATTTCCGCGCGAGGCCCTCGAACTGATCCGGGTCAACGTCTCGCAGCAGGCGGCGGTACACGCGCGCCGCCGGCCTGCAGGTATCGGCCGCCGACCGGGCAATGAGGGCGATTGCCAGGTTCACGCTGTCCATGCCGAGCTCGCGGGCGCCGCCGGCGATATCAGGCAGTCTCGACACGTGACGGATGGCGTCCGCCGCCTGGCGAGGGACTCGTCCGAGGTCCCCCCGCGCGAGTGCCGGCCCGGCCACGTCCCAGTCGATTCTCGAAGCGATCCAATGGTAGTCCGTGACTCCGGCAGGAGGCAGTTCCTGTCGCGCGGACGGCAGGGGGGCCGGTTCCGCCACGCTGGCCAGGACCGGACCGGACGGCCGCTGCATCAGGATGGGAGGCACGGAGGAGAAAACAGCCCCGGCGGGCGGCTGCAGCGCCGTGCGAGGGGCCGGCAGGCGCACCTTTCTCAGCGTGGGCAGCTCGTCCTGGCGGGTTCCGTCCTGGACTTCCAGGAACAGGCTCGTCAGGTGCGTCACGAGGCCTTCGGCGACCGCAACGCTCGCTGCCCGCTCCTCGTCGCATGACGCGACAGCCAGGCTCGCGGCGTAGGCGGCAACGGCGGCGGAGAACGGGTCGCGCTCGCAATCGCGCGGATCGCCCGTCCACCTGGCCTCGATGGCAGCGTTGCCCCGGGCCGTGCGGACCCGGCGGGGCGAGCCGTCCTTGCCGACGTCGCAGACCGCATCCTGCGCGCGCCGCGTCCGCATGCCCTGCACGCATGCCCTCAGCGCCGTCTCGACCTCGGAACCGAAGCTGAACTGCAGGTCCCCGCCGGTGAGCGCCGCAAGGTGCCCGACATTGGCCTCCAGGCTGTCCTCGCCGACCAGGGCGACGAACACGCGGCGGCCGACCAGGGCATGCCGCTGCACGTCCAGCGCATAGCTCATGCCGTCGGTGATGAGCAGCACGTCCCGCGCGTCGACGGAATCGATGGCGTCGAGCGCCGCTCCGATCTCGGTGCCGCCGGCCGGCCCGCTGAGGCGCTGGACCAGCGGGGCGAACCCCGAAGGCCCCACGGGCTGGCCGCTCCCGACAGGACGGCAGTCATGGTCGAATTCCCAGAGCGCGAGCCTGTCGCCCTCGCGAAGGCGTCCCGCCAGACTGGCCAGGGATCTCCGCACGACCTCGCTCTTGCTCAGCGAATGCTCCGAGAAACCGTCGCACCCCGACTGCATCGATCCGGAGTGATCGACAAGCACCGCCGCGTCCAGGCTCTCTTCCCCCGCCGTCGCCGGCTGGATGGCGAGCGACACCTCGCGGCCGTCCGCGGCGCGGCCCGCCAGCTTCCCGCGGCTCCAGCCGGTGACCTCGAGGTCGATCGGCGCGTTGCCCGGCACCAGGGTTCTCAGGTTCCGGTCATCCACGATCGCCATCGCGCCGCCGGGCATCTGAACGCACGATGCATCATGGCGGATGCGGAGCTCGGTCTGGAGCCCTGGCCCTCCTTGCGCCAGGTCGTCGGGCTCCTGGAGGCCGGACACGCCGTAGACGTCGCCTACCGTAAGCGGGATTCGAAGGCGTCCGCAATCCCCGTGGAACCGCAGGGCCTCGGCCCAGCGGGTCGTGATCTGCGCCTCCTGGCCGGGAGCCAGGTTGGCGAGGGAGATCGCATGCACGCCTCGCAGCAGCTCTTCGTGCAGGACGGCGGCCTTGCCCTCGTCGACGGCGCCTTCGTAGGACTCGCGAGCGGCCTCGCGGGACATCGCCATCGACCGGTAGAGCTTGCCATCGAGCTTCGCGGTCAGTCCGAAGAACGCGGCATGGACGGGAACAGGGATGCTGAGCAGGGCCTCGATCGGCCCCTGCTCCCGGTTCGCGTACGTCCGCACGGTCTCGACCAGCGCGAGCCCGCCCCGGATCGTGACTTCGATGCCCATCCGCACGAGCGGGGCCGGCACCGCCCCCTCGTCCACGCCCTTGCGCTCGAACAGCGCTGCGATCGGGTCGATCATGCTCGCTCCCCCATGCCCCGCAGAAACTCCCGGACCGGCCTGCCAAGGACCCGGTGCCGGCCCGCTCCCAATTGCCCCGTAAGATCTCGTTATCATTGCGTACCTCCTCGCTTGTCCAGAATCTCCCTCAGGAGAGCGTCAACTCGCCGCGAGAGCGGCTCGACGGGCTCGCCGGACGCCACCAGCGCCGGCTCGATCACCAGCGTGATTCCCGGCGCGACCGGAAACGGCGCGCCTTCCCGCGCCTGCAGCAGAACCCGAATGGATGCAGGGGTGAATCCGAGCTCCCGCAAGCGCATGTAGCGGCGGATCGCCGTCACGTGCTCCTCACCGTAGGAAGCGTGCGCGCGCCCGCCGGCCGGCGGTGGCACGAAGCCTTCGGCAATCATGTATCGCACCTGTCTCGGAGCGACGCCGACTGTCTCGGTGAGCTCTTGCATGGTCATGCCCGGTCCCTTTTGACAAGAATATTGTCAAAAGAGTCGCTTGTCAAGTGGAGGCCGAAATATCTTGCGCAGTGACTAGGATAGGAGGCAGTGGCCGGCAAGTCTTCCCTTTCCCTCGCTCTGGCTGCGCTGGCGTGCGGCAGCTCGGTCGGGGCGGCAGACCTGGCCAGGATCGGCCCCGGCTCCGGCCTGCTGGGCGCCTCGGAGGCGGTTCGCGTCGCGGATGCAACTCTCGCGCACACGGCGCAAGTCCTGGCGACGGACGGGTCCGGGGCCCTGGCTGGATCCGGAGATCCCGCCGCCCAGATCGACCAGGCTCTCAGGAACCTCGGGCACGCCCTCTCCGCGGCGGGCAGTTCCCTGGACCGTGTCGTGCGACTCAACGCCGTCGTCGACAGCCCTGGCGTGGCTGCGGAACTCGGGCGGGCGATCGCGGCGGAATTCCGATTGGACAGCAGGCCCGCCCTGACCTTGGTCGAGGGGGGTCTGCCGGTGCGCGGAGCGCTGGTCGCGCTCGATGCCGTTGCCGTTGCCGGCCCGGGACACCCCGACCCCGGAGAGCCCACCTGGCTCGAGTCGGCTTCCCTGCCCTCCGTGCAGGGTTCGTCCCACTGCTCGATCCTCCCCGCAGGCCCGGCTGTCTATGTTTCCGGGAAGGCGGCCGACGGCGCACCGGCCGAGGCGGCCGCGGACGTACTGCGCCAGCTTGACACGGCCATGGAATTCGCCGGCGTCGACCGCACCCGCGTCGTCCAGCTAAAGTGCTTCCTGCGTCCGATCACAGCCGCCGCTCAGGTGCAGGCCCGTATCAGGGAGCACTTCGGCGGCAAGGCCCCTCCGACGGTATTCGTCGAGTGGACGCACGGGCGCACGATCGAGATCGAGGCCATCGCGGCGGGAGCGACGGCCGGGAAGGACCCGCCTCCGGTCGAGTACCTCACGCCGCCAGGCGACAGGGCCTCGCCGGTCTTCTCTCGGATCGTCCGGATCTCGCATCCGGAGTCGATCTTCGTCTCCACCCTCAACGGTCGCACGCCCGGACGCGGCGACCTGCAGATTCGCGAGATGTTCTCGGACCTGGAGAGAATCCTTGGCGACGCGGGCGGCGACCTGATGCACCTGGCCAAGGCCACCTACTACGTCTCCGACGATCTCACAAGCCGGGCGCTCAACGAGATCCGGCCCGAATTCTACGATCCGGCCCGGCCCCCGGCGGCCTCGAAGGCACCGGTTCGAGGAACCGCGGTAGCCGGCCGCAGCCTGGCGGTCGACATGATCGCGGTACCGGTCCCATAGCGTTGCAGTTCCGCTCGTACCGGCTCGTGCTTGCGACGGCCGCGTGGGTCGCGCTGCCGTCCTGCGCGCCGGTCGATCCGGGACCGCTCACTCCGGGCCAGGCGCTCGAATCGTTCCGGATCGCGGACGGGTTCCGTGTCGAGCTGTTCGCGTCGGAACCCCACGTGACCGACCCGGTCGACCTGGTCTTCGACGAGAATGGCGGCGCCTGGGTGGCAGAGCTGCTGGACAACCCGGAAGACCCGCCGCCGGGACAGCCGCCGCTGAGCCGGATCAAGTACCTCGAGGACACCGACGGAGACGGGACGGTCGACCGTCACACCGTGTTCGCCGACCGGCTCCTCGCGCTGGAGGGGATCGCTCCCTGGAAGGGCGGCCTGATCGCGACGTCCGCGCCGGACATCCTCTATCTCAAGGACACGGACGGGGACCGCAGGTCCGACGTGCGGGAGATCCTGTACACGGGCTTCGGGCTCGGGAACGTGGAGCGCCGGATCAGCAATCCCAGGCTCGGCATCGACAACTGGATCCATGTGGCGAACAACGGCTACGAGGGCGAAATTCGCTCCCCTTCACGGCCGGGCGCGGCTCCGGTCAACGTCCGCAACCGCGAATTCCGGTTCCACCCGTTGCGAGGCCTGGCCGGGGCATCGACCGGGAACGCGCAATTCGGCCATGACAGCAACGAGCGGGGGCACTGGTTCGTGGCCCAGAACACCGTCCACCTGCGCCACGTGGTGATCCCGCCCGGGTACCTCGAGCGCAACCCGTTCCACTCGCTGGCGCGCGCCGAGCAGGACATCTCCGACCACGGCCGGCCGGCGGCGCCGGTCTTCCCGCTGAGCCGGCCGCAGCGATGGCGGGTGGAGCGCACCAGGATCCGGCAGCAGCGCTACGACGAGACCAGGCCGGGACAGGTCGAGCGGCTCGGGGGCTACTTCACGGCCGCCGCCGGCACGACGGTCTACTCGGGGGACTCGTTCCCGCAACGACTCTCCGGGAGCGTGTTCGTGGGCGAGGGGAACGGGAACCTCGTGCATTGCGACCTGCTGGAGCCGGCCGGGCCCACGTACTCGGCGTCGCGCTGGCCGGAGGGGTCGGACTTCCTCGCCTCGACCGACAGCTGGTTCCGTCCCGTGAACTTCTCGAACGCTCCGGACGGCAACCTATACGTCCTCGACTACTACCGGCAGTACCTGGAAACCCCCGTATCGATCCCGGAAGCGGTGCAGCGGCGCCTGCGGATGGACTTCCGCAACGGTGACACGCTGGGCAGGATCTACCGGATCGTGCCGGACGGGCCCCAGGACGCGGCCCGCAAGCCGCGACTGGGGGACGCCTCGAGCGCGGCGCTGGCAGCGACGCTCGCGCACGCGAACGGCTGGCACCGGGCCACCGCCCACCGCCTGCTGATCGAGCGGCAGGACGCGAGCGTCGCGGCGCGACTCCGCGACCTTGCCCGAACCGCAGACCTTGCAGCCACGCGCGTGCGGGCTCTCTGGGTCCTGGAAGGGCTCGGCCGAATGGACCCGGACATCGTGCGCTCCGCCCTCGCCGACCGGCACCCGTCCGTGCGCGAGAACGGGCTGCGCCTGGCCGAAGCCTTCCTTCCCGCCATGGCAGGGGGAATCCTGCGGGCGACAGCCGACGAGCATCCCCGGGTCGCCTTCCAGGCGGCGCTGAGCGCTGGCTGGCTGGAATTGTCGGACCGATCAGCCAGAGCGCTGGCGGGCGTGCTCTCTCGGCACCCGGACGACAGCTGGTTCCATGCCGCGGTCCTGTGCGCACCGCCGGGGTTCGCGGTGCCGGTACTCGAGGCGCTGCTGGCGAGCGACCCGACGTTTGCCAAGTCGGACTCGGCGGACCGTCGCAGTTACGCTCGGGCCGTCGGAAACATCGTCGGAGCACGCCGCAATGCCCGGGAGGTGGAGCGATTCCTGGGACTGGCGGCCGGCCTGGAGGGATCGGACGCAGCAGGCTGGAAGGCCGCTGCGCTGGCCGGGCTCCGGCAGGGGCTGTCGTTGCAGGACGGGGTCCGGATGGACGCATCCCGCGCCAGCCGCGCCCTGGACGAGCTGCTCGGGGACAGCAGCGGGAACGTGCGGACAGCCGCAGGGGGCATCGCACGGTATTTCGAACTCGGGGCCCGGGTCGAACGCGCGAAGGCGGTGGCGTCCGACCCGCAGGCCACGCCGTCCGAGCGCATGCTCGCGGCCCGGATCCTTCAGGGTGCCGACTTGGAGCATGCCGGCCCCGCTCTCGTCCAGATGCTGAGGCCGGAATCCGGCACCCAGATGCAGCTGGCGGCCGTGGAATCGCTCGCGTCATTCGACGGGCCGGTCGCGGCGGGCATGCTGCTCGCGGCATGGGAGGGGTCCGACCCGGTTGTCCGTGACGCCATCGCCGGGACGCTCATCCGCCGCAAGAGCCATGCTGCGGCCCTGGTCCGAGCGATTTCGGAGGGCCGGGTCGGCCCGCGAGGCATTCCGGCGGTCACGCGGATCCGCCTGCGGCAGCATCCCGACGCCGGGATCCGCAGCGAGGCCGAGGCGGGTCTGGCACCCGCGGGCCGGGACCGGGACGAGGTCGTTCGATCGAACCTGCAGGCGCTCGACCTCCCGGGTGATGCCGAGCTGGGCGCAGCGGTGTTCGAGCGGGAGTGCGCCAGCTGCCATCGCGCCAGCGCCGCCCGGGGCCGGATCGGCCCGGACCTTTCTGGAGTCAGCAACCGCAGCCGCGAGGACCTGCTGACGAGCATCCTGGATCCCAGCTACTCGATCGAGAGCCGCTACCGGAACCACCTCCTCGAGACCAAGGACGGCCGCTTCCACGACGGAATTCTAGTGGCCGAGACCGCTGTCACGCTGACGCTGCGCGGCGAGGCCCATGACGTCACGGTGCTCAAGGCCGACATCGCGAGCCTGCGGGAGTCCGATGTGTCCCTGATGCCCGAGGGGCTGGAGGACGCCATGACGCCGGAGCAGCTTGCCGACGTGATCGCGTATCTCCGGGCCGGCCTATAGCTGACCTCGACTCGCGATGCAGCGGATCGCGCCAGCGACCCGCCAGAGTGCCGCGCAGCACGGCTACAATGAGGCGCCGCCGCAGGCTCCAGTCCATGAGGACGCGCACACTACCGAAGATGCCCGAGGCCGGTTCCGTTGCGCCCCGCTCCCGTCGCGGGTTCCTCGCGCTGGCAGCCGGGTCCGCAGCCGCCCAGGCATGCGCGAGATCCCAGCCGAACCAAACCGGGTCCGAGACTGTCGGTCCGGCCGTAATCGACTTCCACCAGCACACCGACTACGCCGGGCGCTCCGACACCAGTCTCGTCGCGCACCAGCGCGCGATGGGAGCGGACCTGACGGTCCTTCTGCCGGCGGGTTCCCGTCTCGGGCGAGAGACCGGGCTCGAACGGAACGAGTCGGTCGTAGCCCTCGCCGAGAGGTTCCCGGACGAGTTCGTGTGGTTCGCGAACGAGTTCCCCGACTCCCCCGAGGCTCGCAGCGTGCTCGAGCGCTACCTCCGCGCGGGTGCCCGGGGGATTGGCGAGCAGAAGTTCGAAGTCGCGTGCGACTCCGCAGAGATGCAGCTGGTGTACTCGATCGCGCGGGAGTTCGGCGTGCCGGTCCTGCTGCACTTCCAGCACGAGCGGTACAACACGGGCATCGAGCGCTTTCACGCAATGCTGGAGAAGTTCCCGGACGTCAACTTCATCGGCCACGCCCAGACGTGGTGGGGCAACATCGACGTCGGCCACGAGCAGCCCGTGATGTACCCGAAGACTCCTGTCGAGCCGGGCGGGATCACGGACCGGCTGCTCTCGGACTACCCCAACGTCTACGGGGATCTGTCCGCCGGATCGGGCCTGAACTCCATGCTCCGCGACGAGGACCACGCGAAGGACTTCCTGAAGCGGCATCAGGACCGGCTGCTGTGGGCGAGCGACTGCAACGACTCCGAAGGAACCGGGGAGCGTTGCATCGGGTGGAAAGGGCAGGCGGCCGTGCGCCGACTCGCGCCGGACGCGAAGGCGGCCGCAAAGATCCTGTCAGGGAACGCGGCGCGGCTCCTGAGGCTCTCCTAGCTGGCCCCGACAGCCAAGCGGGGCACGCCGTCCGTGGATCCGGAGCACGCCAGGCGGGTGTGATACTGGGGCGGGCCACACGCCCGAGTCGATCCATGCCCAGAACCGCCTGCGTAATCGCCTCCCTGTTCCTCGCCACCGGGCTGTCGATGGCGCAGCGGCCGAATATCGTCTACATGATGGCCGACGACCTCGGCATCGGGGACGTCAAGTGCTACGGTGGCGACCGCTGCCGGGCCAGGACGCCGGCGATCGACTCGCTAGCGCGGGACGGGATGCTCTTCACGGACGCCCACTCGGTCGCGTCGGTCTGCGTCCCGTCCAGGATCGCGGTCATGACGGGCCGCTACGCGTGGCGCTACTCGCGCCCCGCGCGGAACGGACCCTGGGGATTCCTCAACCCGCAACTGCCTGCCGGCACCTTCACGCTGGGCACCATGCTGCAGGAGGCAGGCTATCGCACGGGATACGTGGGCAAGTGGCACCTCGGGACGCTGATGCAGACAGCGGACGGCGAGAACCAGGGCCCGGACAACGTGGACTACGACCGCCCTCTGGAAGTGGGGCCGAACGACTACGGTTTCGATTACTCGTTCATCCTGCCGGGCTCGCTCGACATGTACCCGTATGTGTTCGTTCGGGACGGGCATTTCCAGGGCCGCGTCACAGCGCGGAAGGGATGGAGCGCCTTCAACCGCGTCGGGCCGGCTGCGGAGGATTTCGAGGACTATAAGGTGCTGGACACGTTCGCATCGGAGGCGGAGTCGTTCATCGAGCGCAACGCAGGACCGGCCCGCAACGGCAGGCCATTCTTCCTGTACGTTGCCCTGACCTCGCCGCACACGCCGACGAGCCCGAGCCCGCGATTCGAGGGCACGAGCGAGATCGGGCTGTACGGGGACTTCGTCGAGGAGACCGACGCCACCATGGGACGGGTGCTCGAGGCGCTGGCGAGACACGGCCTGGCCGACAGCACCCTCGTCATTGCGACCTCCGACCACGGCGCAGCCTCGTACGCCGGGAACATCCGCAAGGCCACGGCCGGGCAGATCCACGATCTCGAGAAGCTGGGCCATTACTCGAGCGGCATCTATCGCGGCTACAAGTTCACGGTGTTCGAGGGCGGTCTCAGGGTGCCGTTCGTCGTCCGCTGGCCCGGGACCGTGGCGCCCGGTTCCCGCTGCGACCGGCTGGTGGGGCTGAACGACATTCCGGCGACGCTTGCCGAGGCGGCCGGGATCAAGACGGAACCCGAGGATGCCGCGGACTCGTTCAGCATCGTGTCCCTGCTCAAGGACGCTGCGGCGGCCGCGCCCGACAGGGCTCTCGTGATGCAGTCTCCGCGGGCGTTCGCGATCCGGTCCGGTCGGTGGAAGCTCGCCCTGACCCCGGGCAGCGGGTCGCGGGGACTCTGGGGCACCAAGCCGGTGCCGGAACAGGCATGGGGCGACGCGCTGCGCGCATTCGACGGGACGCCGCAGCAGGCAGACCTGCGAAGAGCGCCTTTCGTCCAGCTCTTCGACTTGGAGGCCGACGTGCGGGAAACCACGAACCTGGCGGCCGAGCGGCCGGCGATCGTGCAGGAGCTGAGCCGCGAGTTGGACCGCCTGATCGAGCGCGGCCGGAGCACGCCCGGCTCCCCTCTCCGCAATGACGTGGCCGAGGTGGACGTCCATCGAAATGCAAGGGAATGGATCCCGGCCAGGTCGGGCGCGAACCGACAGTGACCGCCCACGTGGCGGCCGACTGCGGCGGCCCGAACCTCGCGCGGCAAGGGGTGCTCGCGCCTGTGCCAAACTGAGCGGGCAATGCCGTTTGACGAAGCCGCCAACAAGGCGCGCGTCGATGCGCTGCGCCGGCGCGGAGTGGACGTGTGGGGCGCGGAGCGGGTCTACGTTGACGGTAGCGTCCGCTTGGACGCGATCGAGCCGGGCGCCATCATTCGCCAGGCATCGCTGTCCGGGCCGCGGCTGAGCATCGCTTCCGGGGCCGAGATCGGCACTTCCGGCCATGCCGAGGTCGAGGACTGCCAGATCGGTCCAGGAGTGGAACTGGGCTCCGGGCTGTACCGGGGCGCGACGATGCTGGAGGGCGTCAAGATCCGCGGTTTCGCGGAGATCCGGCCGGACACCCTTCTCGAGGAGCACGCGGACATCGCGCACTCGGTGGCGCTGAAGAACGCGACCTTCACGGCCTGCTGCGTCGCTGGGTCGCTGATCAACTTCTGCGACCTCTTCCTCAGCGGAGGCACTTCGAGGGAGGATCACACGGAGGTGGGTTCCGGGGCGGTCCACTACAACTTCGACCCGCGGGGAGACAAGTGGGGCAGCCTGATCGGCGGCATCCGCGGCGTGCTGATGCGTTCCGAGCCAGTCTTCGTCGGCGGCAACTGCGGCTTGGTCGGCCCCGTCGAGATCGGACTCGGCGCCGTGACCGCCGCCGCCTCGACCGTCCGCAAGGCCGTGCCGGAATCGGAGCTGAACTTCCAGTCCGCGAGGCCCTTCGCGATACAGGACTTCGACCGCCACAGGCACGGGGCCATGACCGGCCGATTCCGGACCAGCGCGAAGCTGGTTGCCACGCTGCACGCGCTGGACGCCTGGTACCGGATGGTGAGAATCCCCCACGCGGAAACGCGCGAAGCGGCGCTGTACGAAGCGGCGCGCGGAAGGATCCGCGCCCAGGTCCAGGAGCGTATCGACCGGCTGGGCCGGATCGCGGGCAAGCTGCAAGACGGGCTCTCCAGTGGGCGGGACGCCAGCACCGACGCCAGCATTCGCAGGGACCACGAACGTCTGGCCGGCGGCTGGCCGGAGTTCAGGAAGGTGCTAGAGCAGCCCGCGAGGCCAGCCTCCGTGCCCGCGCGGTTCGTGAACGAGTATGCCCGGGCCCGTGGAGCGGGACGGAGTCATCTCGAGGCGCTTCGGGAGTCCGAGGCCGGCGCGCAAGAGGCCGAACGATGGCTGGAGGACATGGTTGTCGCCATTACCGGGAAGGCTGACGACTCATTGGGATACGAGGGCAGCTAGCCCTTTCGAGGCCTTGCCGGGTTTCCGGGCGGTAGCCCGAATGCACGATCCGAGACTCGCGAATTCGCACGGGACGGGCCCGTGCGGTCGGGTCTCTGGACCCCGGCTATACTGCCAAGGCTGCCGAAATGAACACTGTCCTTCGCACGACGGCCCTGCTCGCAGTTGCCGGAATCGCCTACGCGAACCCGGAGTTCCTGCCAGAGGCGGCACCCTACGGAGCCAAGGACTGCCTTTACTGCCACCTCGATCCCGGGGGCGGCCGGACTTGGAACGCCCGGGGCCACTGGCTGCTGAAGCGAAAGTCCCAGCTGGGCACGGAGAGCGTCGAAGTAGGCTGGCTCCGTGGGTATGACCCGGCGGAGTCCGTCAGCAGCACGCCCCCACCCGAAGGCGACTCCGGGGTTCGCAACGTGCCCGAGACGCTCCATCGGGGGCCGTTCCTGGAGCCGAAGCCGGATCCAGAAGCGCTCCGGCTCTGGACCGAATCGCGAGGCCGTTACTCGACAGCCGAGGGCGAGTGGCCGCAGTACGCCGGTGACCTTGCCGCCTCGAAGTACTCCCCGCTCGACCAGATCTCAGGCGAGAACGTCGGGCAGCTCGAGGTCGCATGGGTCTGGGACGCCTTCGACAACGGATACTATCTCGACTCCCAACGGCAGGACCGGCAGGAGCCCGGCAGGGGCGGGCGGGCGATGGTGCCGGACGGATTCAAGGCCACGCCGCTGATGGTGGGGGGCCGGCTGCTCATTCGCACCAACTTCAGCGGCGTCGCGGCGCTCGACCCCGGCACGGGAGCCGAGGCCTGGACCCATGATCCGGGCACGGCCCGGTGGGGCAGGCCGGGAATCTTCGGCTTCGCGACACGCGGCCTCGGCTACTGGTCGGACGGAGAGAACGAGCGCATCCTGCTGTGCACTGGCGACAGCTACCTCGTGGCGCTCGACCCCGCGACGGGCAGGCCGATCGAGAGTTTCGGGGACAACGGCCGCACGGACCTCACGCAAGGCTCCCGACGGCCGCTGATCCGCCATCTGGTGAACTGCAGCGCGCCGCCGGCGATCATCGGCAACGTCGCCGTGATCGGGAACCAGATCGCGGACGGCCCGCCCGGGCGCTCAGCCCGGAGCGGAGGCCCGAACTGGAAGGACAACTGGCCGGTGGGAGACGTGCGGGGCTACGACGTCCTCACGGGAAAGCGCCTCTGGACCTTCCACACGGTCCCGCAGGAGGGTGAGTTCGGCAACGAGACCTGGGAGGGCGATTCGTGGAAGTGGATGGGCAACACGAACGTGTGGTCGATGATGAGCTCGGACGAGGAACTGGGCTACGTCTACCTTCCGGTCACGGGCCCCACCTTCAACTTCGCGGGCGATTTCCGCCCCGGGGACAACCTGTTCTCGAACAGCGTCGTCTGCCTCGACGCCAGGACCGGAGAGCGCGTCTGGCACTTCCAGACCATCCACCACGACCTGTGGGACTGGGACCTCCCGGCCGCACCCAACCTGATCGACATCATCGTGGACGGGAAGGAGATCCCAGCCCTCGCGCAGGTCACCAAGACCGGGTTCGTGTTCGTGTTCGACCGACGGACGGGGGAGCCGGTCTGGCCGATCGAGGAGCGCAGCGTGCCCGCGAGCGAAGTGGATCAGGCGGCAGCAACACAGCCGTTCCCAACCAAGCCGCCGCCGTTCGAGCTGCAGGGAATCACGGAGGAGGACCTGGTCGACTTCACTGCGGGCCTGAAGTCCAGGGCCCTCGAAGCGGTCAAGCCCCACCGGCTCGGCCCGCTGTACGAGCCGCCTTCGCTGCAGGGGACCGTCCAGGTTCCCGGGTGGGGAGGCGGCGCCAACTGGGGAGGCGCCGGTTTCGACCCGGAAACCGGGTACCTGTACCTCTCCTCGCGCAGGCAGTACATCGTCGTGGGCATGCGGCCTGTGGAGGATCCGGAGGCGCGCGGGTACCGGTTCGAGCACAAGTTCTTCCGCGTCGGTCTCGGGGGGCTACCCGTGGTGAAGCCGCCCTACGGCACCCTGACCGCCTACGACATGCACCGTGGCGAGATCGCCTGGCAAGCGCCCCAGGGCAACGGCCCCCGGGACCGGGGGGCGTTCAAGGGGCTCGGACTGCCGCCGCTCGGCAACCCGAACGCGGCGGGAGTCCTCGTGACCCGCACGCTGCTGTTCGCGGGGGACCGGGGAGATTCCTCGGAGCCGTCGTACCTGCGGGCCTACGACAAGGCTACCGGGGAGACGCTCTGGGAAGAGGCGCTGCCTGGCCGCCACCACGATGCAGCGCCGATGACCTACCTGCACGAGGGACGCCAGTACATTGTCATAGCAGTCGGCGGCGCTGCCGAACCCGCAAGGCTGGTCGCCTTCCGGCTTGCCTCTAGCGTGAGGTGACGGCTCAGTTCAGGCCTAGACGGCAGGAGAGCAGCGAGGTTCGGATTTCGGCACGCTGCGAGGTGAGCGCTCGTCGGAGACAGATTCTCTGGTCGACGCGTTGGTTGGCAGTCTGGAGTGGGTGAAGAACCGCAGCGTATTTGAGAGACAGGCGACAATGGGTGCACAACACGATTCGGCAAGCGTCCCTGTGGCTACCAGCGGACAATCAATCCTTGGCACGGGCTGCATTGGTTGCGACAGTACACGCGAGGGACCCGCATGACGCCACGGCCGAGCCCGCTGGCTGGATCCGCGGAAGAGGGTAAAGTCTTGCACTTGGTACTGCGTTGCGCCGCGCTCGCTGCAGTACTGTCGGCGACGCCCGCATGGGCACAGCCCAGCGACCTCGCTCCATCGGAGCGCAACGAGGGCTTCGTCTCGCTGTTCGACGGCCAAACCCTCGACAGCTGGGATGGCAATCCGGAACTGTGGTCGATTCGCGACGGGGTCATCGTCGGATCGAGTGACGGCCGCACCGTGGACACCAACACTTTCCTTGTGTACCGGCAGCCGTTCGCCGACTTCGTCCTGCGACTCGAGGTGCGTCTGCGCAACGGGAACAGCGGCATCCAATTCCGTAGCCAGCTGATGCCGGGTTCAGGCTGGATCGTGCACGGGTACCAGGCGGACCTGTCGGACGCGGGCGAACGGTCGGCCTGGGGCAACTTCTACGAGGAGAAAGGTCGTGGCCGAGGCCTGATGTCGACTCCGGACGAAGGCTGGCTGCGGGCCAAGGACATCGTGCGGACGCGGGACTGGAACGAATATGAGATCCGCGCCGAGGGAGATCGCATCCGGCTGAAGCTCAACGGCAAGACGACCTTCGAAGGCACCGATGACCGAGCTCGGACGGGCGTAATCGCGATCCAGCTCCATTCCGGTCCCCCCATGCAGGTCGAGTGCAGGAAAATCCGGATCAAGGCGCTGGACTGACCTTGACGGCGATGCAATGTGCAGCGTAGGTAGCCAAGCCCGCAGCGGTGGGGCAAACCCCGCAGCAGCAACGGCCAAGCTAGCGGGTGCAACGAGAGGTGCTACTGAGACCCTCGGGCGCTGCTAACCCGGTCGTAGCCGGAACCGAACCGACGATCAACGTCCTGCCGTGTGCTGTCACGCGCTTGGTGTATGCCACCTTGGTCTCGATGTCCCCCGTCACCCGGTTCTGGAACGGGTAGTACCAGAATGCCGAACCGAACGTGTCGGTGACGTCGAGCACGTCCCTGCCTTCGAACAGCAGTTCCGGAATCCTGCCCGAGACGGAGTAGCTGGCAGCGCTGCCGCTGAAAGCGATCTCGCCTGTATCGAAGTCGACGGCCCATGGGTAGATCGGGCCGCTCAGCCACCGCCCTTCGCGCGTCAAGACCGGCCCGGCGAACAGGCCCGATTCCTCGACTTCTCCCGCCGCGCAGTTCACGAAATCGACCAGCGTCGGGTCGGCCGGCTCTGCTTCCAGGGCGGATGCGTTCACGCTCCTGCTGTCACACGCTCCCCGAACGCTCGCATGGTAGACTCCAGCGCCGATCGCGGCCCGCTCGCCGTTCCAGTCAATCGCCTTCACCCAGGAACTCTTGGGCTCCTCCCGGCCGAGGTCGTAGTTGGTGAACGAGTAGTGGAGCCAGCCGGAATCGACAAGCGAGAGTACCCTGTGCAGTTCCGAGAAATAGTCCATTCCGAAACTATCGGCAAGCCTGGCGCCCCAAGGCCGGCCCTCCCTGGCCGGGTCGGCCGGATAAACGTGAATTCCGTTCGTAACTCCGGAGCCGGTAATCTGCGTGACGAAAACGTAGGTTTCCCCGTAGCGCCACCGTTCGTCCTCGTTGAAGGCGCGGTGCGCTTCCTCGGTCCCGTGCTCGGCGACGTAGGCGGCGGCGCATTCGACGAATGCCTGTACATCGCGACGCGTCCGCACAGCTCGCGCCGACACGGCGTTGCGGGCGCAGTCCGCGCTGCTGGTGCCATTACTCTCTGGGTTGAAGACACCGGCACCGACCAGGAGCGGCACTCCTTGCGCAACCACGCGCTTCACGAATCCGTTCTTGCCCCTCTGCAACCCAGTCCGGGGGTCGAAGGACCGGTAATGCACGAATGCCTCGCCGAAGGCATGCCCCATCCGGATCATGTCCCGCCCGTCGAACTGGTCGCCGGGACCGGGTAATCCTCCCCACTCGTGCAGCGCGGTCCCATTCACTAGGAAGCGGTTGCCGCTGAGAACCTGGTTGCCCGCCTCGTCGAGCACGAAGATGTAGCTGGAGCCGTCACTCCAGCGCGGGTCCCGCTCGAGTGCGGGCATGGCGGAATAGCCTTCCGACTCTAGCCGGAACGCCGCGCAGCGGACGAAGGCCTGCAGGTTCTCGCTAGTGGGGGCGCTCGTGAGGACGGACGCACTCACAAGGCTCGGCAGGCAAGCGCCCGGGATGTCCGGGGCGTACAGGCCGGCACCGATGACTGCCCTTGCGCCGTTCCAGTCGACCTCGATCACGTACGAACTCTTCGGCGTCTCGATGCCCGTGGCGGGATTGCGGAAGGCGTAGTACAGCCAGCCTGAGTCGACGAGACCCATCATGCGGTACACCTCGGAATCAAGGTCGGTGCCGAAGGCATCGACCGACAAGCCCCAGACCAGTCCCTCCTGCGACGGATCCGGAGGAAACACGAAATGGCGCACTTCGTTCCCGCTGCTGGCGATCTCGTCTACGAACACATAGATTGAGCCGTGGTTCCAGCGGGCGTCCTCGTTAAAGGCGCGGCGCGCCTCCTCCGTGCCGTGCTCAGCGAGGTACTCGGCGGCGCATCGCACGAGGGCCTCGATGTCGCCGTTCGTCCTCACTGCGCTCGCGAAGATGGGGTGATCCAAGCATCGCAGTTCCGGGGCAGCAGTCAAACTGAGAGCCGAGCCGACCAAGCCGACTGCGACTCGGGTGAGGACTCCGAATTGAGGGCGCATGGGTGTAGACTTCCGATGAGATGTAGCCACAGTCATGCCGAGATCGCCGAGTCTACCAGACTGGTGTATCCCCGGCTCCGCGGAAGGCACACCGCTACGCGGTCGGATGCTGTAGACTTGGACCGCAGTGGTAGGCAAATGTGTTGCCGCCGTGGTTGAGTTGTTAGAGGGAGCCGATTCGGTCGCATGACTGGGTCGCGAATAAGGGGAAAATCAATGAAACGATCAATTTACCCTATCTTGTTCCGGCGGGGCACTGATCTGCACGTTAATCTTTACCACAATCACTTTCCTTACGAATTGCTGGGACTGCTGAAATGAATCAATGGTTTCCGTGGGTCTCACTCATTGCAGTGATCATCACCGTGTGGGCAAGCGATCCCACTCGGCAGGAATTCCAGATTGGCGCGATGTTCGTTGTATACATTGCGGGTTTCGCATCTGTCCTTTCTCACGTCCAAGGCAAGTGGCTCGCACCATTCTGTATGCTGATCGGTTGTGTGCTGTCGGCGATTCTCCAAGCAATGGGAGGATCGCTGTTAACTGGCAGGACCTGGTTGTGGTTCATCTGTTCATATATATTGTTGTTTTGGGGGTG
Organism: Bryobacterales bacterium; assembly: GCA_965263255.1. Classification (GTDB taxonomy): domain Bacteria; phylum Acidobacteriota; class Terriglobia; order Bryobacterales; family UBA6623; genus VXMF01. The sequence continues at coordinate 265,098 of CBDHHA010000008.1, read as the reverse complement.
CTCTGTATCGGCGATGCTCCGAAGATTTCTGCTGTCTAATCGGTACGAGGGATTCTTCGGACTACCGCGTCAGAATTCGGTTGCGGTCCTGCGTGAGGAGAGGCGTAGGTAGGGTAGTCCGGGGGACGGGGGGCAGGAGCGGTTGGTTAGCAGAGGCCCAGCAACGGTTTCGTTTTCGTAGGGCAGAGTTGCGATTGTTGCGCTGCAGGTTTTCGGGATCGGGTCGGCCCTCGACGGCCGCCAAGGCGGCGGGTAGGTCGTTGAGTGTGCCGCATAGGATCCGCACATAGTCGGGATCGAGCAGGTTGGCGGCCAGTGAGCAGCTGGCGGGTCTGGCTCCAGAGGTGCCCATGGCGAGCTGTGCATTCGATACGAGCACGCCCGTGCTGTCGGAGCTGCCGCCAGAGCCGGGTCCGGTCGCAACAACGGCAAGACCGAGAGCACCGACGAGCGCAAGAGCCGACGGGCTCGGCGCGTCCGGATGCGCCAGGGCCCGTTTCGCGGCTCCCTCGCCGCCATGACTACCCGCATCGGCTACAAGCGCTCCTATCCACTGCCCAACGCCTCCGCACGCGGTCATGGGCCATTGCCCCTGCCCGCAGCAACAGGCGTTACGACGCAACATTGAATGGAGCCGGATTACCGTAGGGAACTCCGTCATTGCCAGTCGGTCGACCGGCACATCAGGAACCCTTGCGATTTGGAGGCCGCGCTTAGATTTCCGCCAGGAGCGATTTCAGCTGAGCTGTGCGTGCCTCGCTCCTAATCCGGGCCTTGCGCAGCTCGTGCAGATCAGCTTCCGCCTTTCGCCGAGCCGCGAGGAACTCACCCGCGTGCAGCAGTTCCTCGCCCGTCTGCCGGTCCCGGAACCGAACGAGCTTCCCCACGGGCCGCACGAGCAAACCCAGGGTCTCGCTCTCCAGTTCCCGTCCCCGCGACTGGCTCCTGCCGCACTCCACATAGTGCTTGCCCCGCAGCCGGTAGCCGAGCAGGTCCCCGTCCAGGCCATCCTTCGCGTCCTCCAAGTCACCCGGGTCGAAGAGGAAGTACTCCCGCACCCCAAGGGATGCGTACAAATCGGCCTTCCAAGTGCGATACCGCTGCCGGGACAACGTGGAGCTCACCTCCAAGATGAAGTCCGGCGCCTTGCCTTCGTCCCACAGCTTGTAGTTCGCCCGTGAGTGCGTCGAGACTCCGAACACCACCATCGCATGCGGCGCGACGCTCAGCGTCGGATCCCCCTCCACGTAGTACAGCAGCAGGTTACCGGCCAGCAAGGGCCGGTCCGGTGCATACCGGAAGTGCTCTTCCAGTGCACTGTAGGCGGCCCGGATGGCGTCCGCTTGAAGTTGGTCTTCGGCCATGGGCTCGTCGTCCGAATCCGGGTAGACCACTGCCTCGGCCCGGGCGATGGCCGGACGCTGCTCGATGATTTCCTCTTGGTCCACGCTTGGCCTGTCGGGCCTCAGATCCGGCCCAGGGCAGTGTAGCAGCAGCCCCCGCCCAGCGCCTGACCGGGCTTCTTCGAGGCTTCGACCAAGGCTGTGGCGGGGACAGCGATCAGCTCGTCCCTTGGATCCAGTTGCCGGGTCAAGCGCCGAGCGCCTGGCGGGAGGACCGGATGGATCCCGCCCGAGCGCGCGACGAGTCGGCCGATGGCGCTTGATGCGATTGGATTCACTGTCGGGTTCCACGGCAACCTGCAGCGTGGGCCCGGGAGGGGCAGCCGGGCCCATTGCCTACGAGATCGGCCCTGAGCGTCGCGACCGGAAGGCCGAGGGCAGCCCTCATCGCAAGGTCAGGTTACAGCCATGCGTTCCAAGATGCGCTCGACAAGGATCTTGAAGTCGTCGAATGCTTCTCTCGAAGCAAGAGCAAAGCTTCCAAATGCGCCATCTGCAGGGGAGAGGTCAAATACCGGCTTGCGGGCATCCTTCCGGAGCTCCATGAGGCTTCTGTAGGGCCTGACAGTGGCGATGCAGTTACGGTCATTGCTGGGATCCTTGTCTGCCCCGATGGAAGGGGCGTTCAATTCGTAGGAGGCATACTCAAGTGGCATCCACTTGGACCATCGCTCCTGGTCTCGGATTGGGCGATTGGGTCGAATCCCATAGTGCCGGATCGTGTACCCGATCGGCTGCATGTTTCCGCTTGGAAGGTTGCAGGACGGTTCCTTCCAGGAGTCGAGTCTCTTCTTCCAGCCGCTGCGCCACTCCCGAAGGGCCGGTCCCAAATTGCGCAGTCCCTGCCGGGAGAACAAGTCGTCGGCCAGCGGCACAGCCACGAAGTCGGAGGCAACCATTGCGGAACGATTGATCGCTCCGAGGCCCGGCCCTACGTCAACGAGCACGATATCTGCGTGAGACTGGCTGATTCCGATCTGGAGAACTTGCCAGAACGCTGTGACCACTCGGAACGCCCGAAGGAGACGGTCCTCGTTGCTATTGAGGCAGTATGGCCACTGTGTGGACAGTTCGTCCTCGAATCGAGACAGGTCGAGGTCACCGGGCAGCAGGTGGATACCGTCACCGTACCGCTGAAGCTCGGGTGGTCGGACGTCTCCGGCCTGGGCAAGCGGGGCAACGCACTGACAAATGGTGCCTCCGGATGGACGCCGATGTGGCTCCCATAGTTCTGCGAGTGCATACTCGTCGAGGAATTCGGCTGTAAGGTTGGCCTGAGGGTCAAGATCCACGACCAGCACCTTGTGCTCCAGCTCGGAAAGCATCCAGGCGGTGTGGTACACCAACGATGTCGTGCCGACTCGACTGTTGTTGTTGAAGAACGAAAGGACAGGAGTCATCGACTGCAAGCCCTCAGCGTACATCGGATCCAGTTAGGTTGGACGCTGAACTCCGGCTCCGACTGCCTGTTCGCAAGCAGCGCAGTGCGGGCGATGGGGATACCAGCGCCGAAGCGTTGGGCAAATCCAAGTACTCTCATGGCCTCGGCGAGAATCTGGTTACGGTAGTCCACCATGCCATGAATTCCGAAGTTCTCGGCAGTCACGATACCGTAAGGTCCTCCCGGACTTGTAATTTCAATACGATCATCGAACCAGTAGAAACGGACTGGAGAATTCGTATCTTCATAAGTCCGGTGCATTATTGCATTCCGAGCGAGTTGCTGCATTGCCTCAATGGGATATGTCAGGGTCCGCGATTCGACTGGACCTGACGTGAAATCGACAGCAATCCGATTATGGGCGGTCAACTTATCGTCCAGACTGCGAATCAATTCAGTGATTGATCCGGTACATCTTCTCTCGTCGATTACCTCGTCGCTCAAGCTACTCCCTCGGATCCGCAGGAACTGGACATACGCATTGGGGAGAAAGTCTTGGGGGTACTTGCCCAGCACTAGGATACCGGCGATTGTCGGCCTAGGATCGTCGACGCTAACAATCATCTTCGTTGAGGCCAGACGTTCACGTGAGGATCGCTGATTCGCGGCAAGGGTTTCAGCGTCCACCGCTCTCGGAAGATACTCCTCCTCGAAACGTCGCAGATCGAGATCCGATTCGGTAGCCTCCGAAACAGGCTGTGCATCAAACTGTGTGTCAAGGTACCTTCGCTTCTCATTCAAGATTCGCTCGTCTTGGGGTGATGCAATTGCTCGTCGCGGCCCAACGCGAATCCAGATCCGCCCCTTGTAGCGAACAGGCGGCGCGTCCGACGGAGTGACGGCGACAACCGCAACTGGCTTTCCTCCAAACAAGTGCTTCGTGACTGTAAGCGTTGGAGGTGGAACGATGTTGCCATCCGTCCTTATGTCGGCAAGGTTCCTCAACAGCTCGTCAGAGACGTCCAGTCCCACGGGATGCCCTAGATCATCGGCGCCTACAAACACGAATCCAGGCTGGCGGTGGTCGGGCAGATCGTTTGCGAATGCGCAGACAGCCTGTCGGATCCTGTCCTTATCGACGCTCTCGTTTCTCTTCACCCGGTCGGATTCGATGTCCGACAGCATCGCTTGAAGGTCTTGCAGACGATACTTGCCAGTCGCTTCTGTCACTTGAGTGATTCCTTCGCATGGACTGGGATCGCCGGGCTCCGGGCCGGTCCACAGTCCCAAAGCGAGTACAGGACGGATGACCAAGGAGACGAGACGAACCGAGACTGGTCCGAGTGCCGATCCCGGGCGCAATCCCATGGGAGGCGAATGGTCCTACCATCCTTAGGCGGCCTCACCTCTGCTCCGACGCATGGGTCCGATCCAATTCATTACGGAGTTGCCGTTCCAATGCCTTGACTCGGAGTTCTGCGGCATCCGCGCGCCGCTCGGCGATCCGCCGCCGGCCGTCGGCCCCCTCGAGCGCACCGTCGAACTCCTCACCGGTGAGCGGGTCACGGAACACGACTACGGTTGCCCCGTCCCGCCTCTCGCTACGCAGGTCCAGCCCCAACACCAAGCTGCGCAGCCAGCGACCCTCGCCCGCAGCCGCCACCGGCTCGAACTGTCCCGCGCGGGCCTCATAGCCCTCCAAGGCGGAGCTCATCAGCGTTCCCTCCGGATCCACTCGCCAGTATTCCTGCACTCCAATTCGCGCGTACTCCGCAGCGCTGTGCACGGCGTCGTGCTCCGCCGTGGACGGGGACGCCACCTCCAGCACGAAATCCGGGGCCTTGCCCTCCTGCCATACCTTGTACGTGCTGCGGTTTCCGCCCTTCTCCACTCCGAACACCACCTGTACGTCAGGCTGCAGCCAGACCTCGCTGTTGCCGCGCAGGTAGTAGACGGCCAGCTCCATTGCCACCAGAACGTCCTCGCGATCCCTGAAGTGCTGGTACAACGCCTCCGTAGCCCAACGGACGGCGTGTCCGTGCCAGACGCTCTGCGCGATCCAGTGGCGTTCCGGATAATCGACCGCCTCGTGTTTCCGGGACACCGGAGCCGCAGTGGAGTACTGGGTCGCCTCGGTGGGAGAAACCGACATGCAGGACTGAGACCGGCCTGCCCGAGCAGGCTTGCTCCTCATCCTACAACTCGCCATCGCGGGAGCCTACGGGCAGCGCGGCGACTTCGCCGTGTCCTCTGACGAGGCGTGATCCTCGACCGACACGGTCCGCAAGCTGAGTTCGGAGACTTAACTCAATTGGCAACTATACGTCGCAACGAGGTGTCTAGACCTCGGCGAGGCAGAACCTAGGCTCGTGCACGCGCGCTTGATGAAGGGGCGCTTGGCTGCCGGTCTGCAAGCACGGTAAGGACTGGTCGCTGCATGAATCCATGGTGGGTCGGCCAGAATCCGGTCGTGGCATTCGGCGATTCCAACCTCTGCATGACCTACCTGGGTCCGCTGTGTCGTCGCACCGGCTGGATGAGTCATCTGCGACTCGGTCTCACACGGGAATCACGGGGGATCTTCGCTCTCTGCGTTGATTCGCTCCAAGTGAAGGGACTCCGCCTATCCGCTAGCATCGGCGCGATGGAGCCGGAGTCCTGGAATCTCGGAGACTCGGACGGCAAGGAGAGCAAGCCGCCGCTACGTGGATTCTTGGGAGGCATCAGGCGGGAGACCCTGCAATGTTGGGAGGTTCTGGGATCGGCTGAACCGTCTGCTACGGCCCCGTCCGAGAAGTTCCGGGTTACAGTGGAGCGTACGGCAAGGAAACCTGAGACCAGAATGATGGAAGCGTGGCAATGGGCGGCAGGCGCGACCCTGTCGGTGTTGGGTATCGCCGAGGCGGCGCGATGGCGTGTATCGTCTCGCATTGAAGAGCTGCGCAAGGATCTAGCTAACCGGTCGGACGCGATGGATGCAAGGGCGGAGGCGCGGACGTACAGAGTTTGCAATGAACTAACGGGGCAAGTGAGAGATGCGGAAGGTAGAATCTCGGGCCGCATGGATCGTATGGAACACCGGCTCGTGGCAGCCATCCGCGCCGCGGCAGCGTCGAAGCCCTGACTATCGGGCAATCGCCCCGAGCCTTTACGCTTCGCGACAATCACCCTCGGCTACTTTCGTATCTGATTGGATCTCCAGCGACAAGCCTGAAGTGGGCTCTACCGACGGTGCGGGAATCCGTGGAGGATGCTCTTGCATCTGGATCTGTAGACGGGGTCGCGGAGGACCCGGTTCAAGGATCCACAGGCGCACGGCGAAATTGTCAGTCAAGGGCTGCGAGAGACGTTGACTCGACGGGGGGTATCAGCCCTTCAATTCCAATAGTCTGCTGGGTTGGCCGTAGCCGAGTACGAATGCTTCCTTTCGTGCTCGCGAGACCGCCACATAGAGTAGCGCGCGCTCCATCGTCTCAATTGCCTCCCGCTCAGCATCATCGTTAGCCGAGTTCCAAAGTGACTGGGGTGGGACGCTACCGTCGTTAACGCTCACGAGGATGACTCGTTCGAACTCCAAGCCCTTGACCCGGTGCATGGTCGCGAAACGGACGCCCTCCTGGCTCCGATCGTCACTGTCCCTGTCGATCACGACGTGCTTGATGCCATACTCGCCAACCTTCTCGCGAACGTCGTCTCTGGCCGCATTCGTGCGTGCCACAACACAGACATCCGCGAGGCTGTCCCCAGACTCGGTCCATCGATTCAGGAGTTCGACAATGAACTCGGCCTGTTCCGCCTCCGAGTCCAAGGTCCGGACTACCGGCTCGGGGCCGTCCGTGAGAGAGACGATTCGGCGGTTGTCATCCCGCCCTCCATCTAGGTCGTCGATATCGCGCCCCTCCATGAGGCCGGCGGCCCAGGCGCGGGTCTGCTCGGTGGTTCGGTAGTTGAGGTAGAGCTTGCGCGATCGACCGCGGATGTCAATCCCGCAGCGGCTCAGGACCGCCCTCCGGCCGTAAATCCTTTGATGGCAGTCGCCCGCGATGAGGATGTCATTCGTCCCCGGGGGCACCAGGCTGCGAATGAGCCGGAAGGCGGCAGATCCAAGATCCTGCGCCTCGTCGACAATCACTGAGGAATAGCCGGATGGCTCCGCACCTGCCTGCAGCAGGGCTGCTGCGTCATTGAAGGCATCGTCCGGCTCCTTGCGACCGTTCAAGGCGAGGAGGGACTTGTATTCCTCGAACACCTTCCAGACCTTGACCCTGCCAGCCCGGTTCAGCGGAATACCGCGGCCCACCCTAGAGACGGTCTTATAGGAGTCCAGAGTCGAGACCGCGTTTGACTGCACCACCTGCTCCCACTCCGACTCGTAGAATCCGTCCGACAGATTCGGGTCATTCGGCCGGTGCTCGAGTGCCTGGCGCCACAATTCCTCCTGGTGGCGGTTGTACAGCATCTTGAAGTCGTGTCCCCGACGCCTGAGGAATCTCAGCGCCCAAGCATCGAGATTAGCCACTTCGATGCGAGCCATCTCCTCGGTACTGCAGATTGCGGCGAGGTTGGTTCGAATGTCAGCGGCAAGGTTCTTGTTGAAGGTGAGGAAGAGCACCTTGTCGGAGCTCGGTCGGGACGCGAGCCACTTGGCTCGGTGCATCGCCACTACTGTCTTGCCAGTGCCTGCGGCACCGAGAAGCCTCACTGGCCCGTTCCAGTCCCGCTCGACGATGCGCCGCTGGGTGGGGTACAGGAACACCCGCCATCTCGCAAGCGGGGCATTGAGAAGCGCATCCATTTCCTGCTCGTTGCGAGGTACGATGACTTGGGAACGGGAGTGTGCCGTACTGAGGGCCCCTGAAACGCCGCCGGGATCGACTGGCTCGGAGGAGCTGTCGAGAACTTGCAAGACCGTCTCGTAGTCCTCGCCGCTGGCCAGGAGGTCGAGGGCATCATAGGCCTCCCGCGGCAGTCGTGCCCTCCTCTCTTCGAGTTCCTCCTCCGATTCGATTGCCCTTACGGTCGGAACCAATCTCTCGGGGACTCCGAGCCTCATCAGATCGCGCACGTTGTAGCGAGCGAACGGCCCGGAAAGCTCGCTCTGCGAAGTCGCAGCGCTGGCAGGGCGCTGATCGACCAGGGAGCAGTCATAGATTTGAATACCACCGATCTCGGGGTTGACCGCGCACTCGTGCCGTTCCGCCCATTGATAGGCGGCGTCATGGTTGTCGACCCAGAGGAGCAGATGCGTTGGCCCGCTCTCCGGCGCTCGGACAATGGCGCGGTAGGAGCGGTCGACGCGCAGTGATCGAAACCTTGGATCGCGGGGATTGTTCAGCTTTTCCCAGTGCAGGCCCTTGCTTTGCGGGTTCTGCCGGAATTCCCGGATCATGGAGTTGACCCTCCGCTGGACTTGAGTCGGAAGCTTCACGAATGCGTCAAGGAAGACTGCCGAGATCGCCAGCGATTGTTGCTCCATCGATTCACTCCCCAACCGGCCTGGAGTCCAAATGGACGGCCAGCTCGCTCGCTCGGATACCAGCTTCACACACTATCCAGCCGGCCTCCTCGAACCGCTTCGCGGCCTCCTCTTCGGACGGCACCAGGACCGCAACCCGCTGGGCTTCCCATGCGAGTTCCGCCTCGGCGACAACCTCGCCCCTGCCGCCCTGTAGCGGGTACCCGACATTGGGAACGGCAAGATCGCTGCGCGCAAGCTCGGCAACGAGATCCATCACTTCCTCGCATGCGAGTTCCCTGACCTCGGACCATGCAGCGTTCGTGGCTGCGCTCCCGGGAACCGCGGGTGGTGTCGTGACTGAGAAGTCAGGGTAGAGCCCGCTCCTGACAGCAGTGCGGGTGGTCCACCACGCGCCCGGTAGGAATTGGATCAGGTTGAACGCTCTCAGCGCAGCGTTCCAAGCGACGCGGTACTCCTTCTCGTCCGCACTCTCCGAGTGATCGTCATGCAGGTGGACTGCGACGAACGCTTGATCCGGGTCTGGGTCCTGGATGGCAGACGCGGGCAGAGATGCCACGAGGTCCACGTGGGGCGAGCCAGAGCCGAGGCTCCCCCCGGTCGCCCCGACGAAGACCTGCCCGTTGGCGCCGGCCTGCTGGGAGACTGCCTCGGGAGGCAGGGACTCGGCGAGGAATGAGTCAAAGCGTCCCCTGAATTGAGGATCGGCCATCGTGGCACGGTCGAAGACCTGCAGCAGCTCAGCGAATACTGCCTGCTTCCAGCGGCAGCTATCGGGATCCTCGAGGTACTGCAGCAACAGGTCGAAGGACGACTTCTGCAGCTGGGAACGCAACGGCCCGACAGCCCACATCGAGTCGAGCTTCTGTTGGACGTTCTTCGTCTCGCCCGCAGCCCCGGACTCCGGGCGGAGCAGGTCGAGGGCATCCCCGGACCCGCCGAACTCAGGCTCCAGGTCCCGCCAGGTGAGGGACCATTGCAGCAGTCCTCCCCGGATCACGGCGAGGCGCTTGATGGAGTCATCGCCGGTGGAGTCCCTGTGGTACCGGAAGCCGTCGAGGAACACTGCGACCGGGCGCTTGGACGGTGTCTCTTCCTCAGGACGCAACAGGAAGTCCGGGCGCGACCTAACTGGCACTCCGTTGCCAGGCCCAAGGTCCGCCTGAGGCTCGATCCGCCAGGACTGACTGCCTACGGTCATGAAATGACCGCTCTTGCCGTTGATGATCTCGTTTCGGAACTCGATCGTCGAGCTGACCTTGGCTCGTGCGTCGAGTGCCGCGATGAAGCGAGCCTCGAGATTGCTCTCTATGAGCCCGTCAATGCTCAGGTCATCGATGCGATCGAGGCGTTCGAGGAGGTTCCGGTCCTGGAGAATCTGGTCGAGGAGTTCAATTGCGAGGCGCTTGGACGGGGGTATGGACTGAGCCGGCTTGCGATAGGGATACAGGCATCGATAGCAGCCGTCATCGCAGGAGCAGGCGGTCAGCCTGTCCTTGGCAACCTCAAGTACCTCCAGAACCGTGTTGGGCAGCCCGGCCTCCGTCGGCTGAGCCAGTTGCTTCAGGTAGCCCGTCCCGCCGGGCACTGTGTCGTACAGGACGACGTAGTTCCGCTGGAGGGCGCCGGCCTCCGCCACTCCGGGGCTGACCATAGCCTTGAGGTGGTCGACCTTGCCGCGGAACTTGGCCCGCAGGCCTAGTTCCACGGCAGCGATGAATGACTGGAGCTTCGGGTCATTGTCGGTCGCCTCGATGGCGGGCACGAGAATCCTCAGGGACTCGGATTCGAACTTGCGGTACAGATACAGGCAGTCGACGATCGGTGACTTGCCAGGCGCGTCGGCGGGGCTGGCATGGATGGCGTCGGAGCCAGGGAGCGCAGCATAGACCCTGTGATCCCCCTTGGGGCAGCCGTAGGCGTGCTCGGGGGGTGCATCCCCGCGACGGGACTGAACCTGCCCGCAATGCCGGCAGACTCGAAAGCCCTCCCGGGGAAGTTCATGGCCGGCGAACCTTGTCGGCTTCCCTCGATGGCTGCTGCGGCCAAAGTTCATTTCCCGGAAGACCGTCCTGGCCGAGTACTCGAAGCCGAAGGGCAGCCCCGGGGGGCACACGGCGTAGGCGAGCCGGTCTGTGTCGGTGCCGAAATCGGCGACGAGTTCCCGCCTGTAGTAGGAGGACTCGCGATCATCCCGGTCGTCTCCGATCTGGGCGCTCTTCGCCGTCGTGGTGGCGTGGACCAGCCTCAATGGCAGCATCGGGCGCTTCTGGCCGGCGTCCGACCACATGGGATCCCCGCACCGCGGGCAGGCCTTCTCGCTGTCGCCCAGGTCCGTGCGACGGCAGTACGTGCAGGACGGGCAGAGCCGCCACTCCTCGATCCCGGATTCGGTGGTGTCGAGGTCGACCCGGTCGATCTCGACCTTGTGGCCCTCCGCGTAGAAGCGGTTGCCAGGAGCCAGTTCGCTCAAGGCGGCAGCACTGGGCCGTACGTACTCGTAGGTTTCGATGTAGTCCCTGCCATCGGCTCCGTCCGGCGGAGCCTGCTGCGCTTGCTGTGGATTGGACATGCGGAGGATTACCGAGCGCAGCGTGACACCCTCCTCCGGGAATGCGTAGTTGGGAATCAGGCCCTCGTCGGTGAGGAATCCGAAGGTCTCGCGCTGGTTGATGGATCGAAGCAGCCGCATGAGGCCTTTCCGCTCGCGCTTCTGCTGCTCGATCAAGGCAAGGATCCTCTCGTCCTCCGGCTCGCGCTCGTCGTCCTTGATCTGCTTGCGTCGCCGCTCGATGTTGGCGCTGAGGGACCTGCGTTCCCTGACGACCTGCTCCAGACGCCTGAGCACTCTCAACCGGAACTCCGGCAGTCCGTCCGGCTTGCCGGCGAGGAACTCTTGCAGGTACTCCCTGGAGTCGTCACTGAGGCTGTCCTGGAGCGCCGCCGTGAACCGCTCGAACAATGCCGGGGCGTTCTGCCGGGTGTATTCGAAGAAGGTGTAAGGGAACTTGGACTCGTCGCACTGTTCCACTGCATCAAGGACCTTCTGCACGGTGCGCGGCACCGCATCCGGTTTGTCGATGCAGGTTCGGGCCCAGTTGTCGAGGCAGAACGAAGTGAGCTGGCGCTCTAGCACCGCGGAGGCGTTGAGGAAGACTCCGGGCGGCTCGATCGGACCGTCGAGCAGTTCCAAGGGCTCGCCGAAGTAGGCGATGTCGCGCGGCGAGGCGGCTGCCATGGTGATGGTCACGGCGTTTCCGTCGCGTCGGCCCGCCCGGCCGATCCGCTGCAGGTAGCTCGAGCTACTCGGGGGCACGGAGCACATCGCGACCGTGGAGAGGTTGCCGATGTCGATCCCGAGTTCGAGGGTGGGGGTCGCCGAGAGGACGTTCGGGTCGAAAGGGCGGGAGTCGGGGTCTGAGAAGCGCTGTTCGAGGCGCTCGCGCTTCTCTCGGCCCAGGAGGGAGGTGTGATCCTCGGCAACCACCCGGTGGATTTCCGAGTCGCGGTACAGGCGTCCCGCCCAGCCTGGTTCGCAGACCCGGACGCTGGAGTACGATTCCTTGACTCCTAGGTCGATGCAAGGAGCCCCGACCCAGTGCTCCGCCTCTGGGCTAGGAACTATGAGCGACCTCGTCGAAGTGCTCGCACGCACCTCTCGAAGGTCGGTCGAGACGTGGAAGTTCCTCGGCTCGATTGCCCAGACATGCTGGCTTCCCGCTTGCCCGGACCGCACCAGTCCGCGAGACTGCAGGTGATCGAGCACGATTCGCAGGATCGTTGTGGAATACGCAGGACCGATCACCGGGAAGCTCTCGGCAAGCACCCTCACAACCCATCGCTGGTACCAAGCGCCGCCACCTGGCCTCACGAGCGGCTCCAGTCCGTCGGTGGATCGACGTGCCGCGGACTCGGCGGGATAGGTGGGGACGGGCTGGCTGGGCCCAAGGCCTGGGAGGGCTAGGTTGCGGTTGAGCTCCCATCGGCTACAGCCGCTCTCCAAGTAGCGCTTCACTGCGTCGACGTCCGGTGCCCAGACCGCGCCACGCCGCTTCAACCTACGAAGGAGTCCCAGCGCGATCCAGACAACGAGCTTGACGTCCATGCCATCAAGCCCATCGATCTCCTCGCGAATCTGCTGTACGGCATCCTCGCAGGCAGCCAGGACCCTGTCCTGATCGGGGCCCGCTGCGGCGGCGCCGCTCCGCTCCAGTGAACGCGGGGCGGAGGAGGCCCAGCCGAATTCGGCCAGGGCGTCCCACTCGAGGCGCCTGCTGACCAATTCCGGCAACAGGGACCTCGGGGGGAGCTCTCCGCCCTGCTGGAACTCCTTGAATGCGTTGAGCCACGTGCGGTCCGGGGCAAGGAAGCGCTCGACAAAGAGCTCAGGGCTCGACGCTGAAGGACTTGCGTCCGTGTCGGACCACTTCGACTTCAGACGGGCAGGTACGTCCTCGAGGGAATGTGGCGATTCTCCATCGACAGCCTGGGCGATCGCGGCACGCTTGGTGGTCTGCCAGGTGCGATGCGATATGAACCCTGCCCTGTGCGCGGCGTCCTGGACGTTGTCCGAGAACGCGATGACCTTGCGGTCCTGGTTGTGGCGCGACGCGTAGATCTGGGCGATGACGATGCTGAGCAGAGCCGTGGACCGGGCGCCGAAGATGAATATCGAGTCAGCCGACAGGCAGTACGGACAGTCCTTGGACAGATGCGTGACCTGCCGTTGATCCCTGCCCTCGCCCTCGGTCCTGACCGCCACGGAATCGGGCGTGTGGAGTTGGATGACGACTTGCGAGCTGCATTCACTGCAGGCGCCGCTGTGATGGCCTAGCCGGAAACTACCGCAGGCACCGCATACGGAGCAGTCCTTGCCACCGGAGGCGTGGGAGGGACCGGATTCGGGGAACAGGAAGCGGAGTCCGACGTCGCTGCCGAAGTATGCGTTGTAGATCTTGCGGAGATCGAGATCGAGGCGGTTGGATGCGGAGTTGAGGTTTGCTGCCCAGCCGGTTACCCGGCAGACTCGGCACTGAACGAGCGGGAGATGGACCCAAGCCCCGTCCTCGGTCGTGAGGTCATCCGAGTAGCGAAGGCTGTGACTGTAGGGCTGTCGATCCCCTTGCGCCGGTGCGGCGTTGGTGCCAGATGAAGGATCGTCCTGGTCATTGGCGCGAAGGGACTGCGCAGGCTCGGCCAAGCTGCATACCATCCGTCCAAGTTCCCGGACCCAGACGTGAAAGGAGACTTGCAGGAACGGCCGCAGCGGAGCGTCGGGCGACTCCGAGCCCCGGACTCGCGCGGCGGAGACGAGGGCACAGAGCCCTCGCACAACGTCACGTAGTTCTTGGTCGGTGAATGCACTGTAGGTTTCTCGAATCTCCGCGCAGATCTCGTCGAGGGACCTCGGACGACGGTGAAGGATCCGCAGGAGGTTGTCGAACATACTGTGGCCCCGCAGCTCATCTGCAAGGGCCAGCCTCCAGGAGTCCGTGGCACAAACAGGCCCGGGGTCCTCGCCAAAGAAGAACTGGTATTGGGCCCGGAGGTAGTCCTCGGTCGATCGAAAGGATGCTGTGTCACTGGCCTGGTCCCAACCGGACCGCCCCAACAGATGGTGCCGCAGCAACGACCCACCGCGAAACTCGTCTCTACTCAGTCGCCGTTCGCGGACGATTGCTTGCTCGTCAAAGGCCTCTCCGAACACCTCCTTGGCGTAGTCGAGCAATTCCTTGTTGTCGGGCTCTGCTTCGGAAGTAAGTCCGCCGCCCGTCCCGCTGCCCAGAGTCGCGGATGTGCCGACGCAGACCAGCGAAGAGTCGTCCACCTCCAAGCGGCTCTTCAGACGCCGGATCAGACAAGCTAGGTCGGTACCCTGCGCGCCGTCGAACGTATGGAGCTCGTCCACGACGAGCCAGCGCAGCGTGCCGGGTGCGTTCTGGCGCCACAAGCGCTGGTCCCGCGGCCTGCTGAGCAGGTAGTCCAGCATCTTGTAGTTGGTCAGCAGAATGTCGGGAGGGGATTCGACCAAGGTCTCTCTGTTGGAGATGATTCGCGTCGACGTCATTCGGACTTCCTTGGACTGCTTGTCCTGTCCGACGTAGAGGCCGGCGATCACCTTGTTCTTCAGGGACTCCGTCCTGTGGATGATGCTCGCGATGCGCCCGGCCTGGTCGTTCGCGAGCGCGTTCATCGGGTAGATGAGGATGGCCTTGATGCCGGGCTGGTCAGACTGCTGGCGGCACCAATCGAGGATCGGATAGAGGAACGACTCAGTCTTGCCGGAACCGGTACCGGTGGCGACGATTGTGGAACGGCCACGAGACAGGCGGTCGAACGCCTCGGCCTGATGCTGGTAGGGCGTGAAGCCCAAGGGAATCTCCGGGAACGGCTCCGGCCCCGAAGGCGACTGCTGGAATGGCAGCGCGAGCGAAACGTACGGTCCCTTGATGAAGTTGCTGTCGTCGACCGACAGGAAGTCGTCGAAGATGCCGGTGAGTTCGGGATTCGACGGCCGGAACTCAGTGTCCAGGAAGTCTTGGAGAGCTTCTTGGATCTCGGACGAGACGAGCGAGGGGATCATGACGATTCGAACTGGAGGGTCTTGGTGAGGAGGGTAGCGATTGGCTGTTCGGCGAGGAGTGGGCGAGAGATTGGACTCGCTACCCGGGATCCTGACGCTATCGCCTGCATGGGGGTCGATTCAGCTGATCGGGTAGGCAGACTACGCTGCAAGCTGAATCCTCGAGTGACTAAGCCAAGCGAGCACGGCAGGGTGGCAGGGCCCCTGACTCTTGGCCGAATCTGGAGACGTCATACCATGTCGAACCTCTGAGAGAACACGTCCCACGCCTGCCGGTAGTCCTCTTCCCTGTCGCATCGAGTGAACGGCGCGACGTACGAGATGGTACGCTTCCTCGGCCCGCCGGGCATCGTATCGTCCAAGACCTCCTTAGTGACGGTGCCCTGCTTGAGATCCTTGACATCCTCCCAACCGAGGGAGATTCCCACCAGGGTTCGTTCCCGGGTGACGATACCGCAGTCGGTCGCACCCTTGACCTTCTTCCTCGGTAGGCCTACGCCGCTGAGTCCCTTGGATGGAGTGAAAATGATCCGACCTGTTTGGTCGTACCAAGTATCGGCTTCGTATTCCCTCATGACTGGGAATTGAACCCGATAGGCAATGAGTAGTTCACTCAAGCTCAATCCGAGTGCCATAGCTGCCAACACATCAATCTCGACCAGAGCATGTCTTCGAGCATAGTTCGACCTGAGCGCAGAACTCCGAGACCATGTCTGAGTGTCGGCGTGGAACGATTCTGCCTCAAGCCGTGGGTCATCGTCGGTCCAGCAGTCCGATTTATGCTGGATTCTCCAAGCGTTCGTCCATAGTCGACTGTAGTGACTTGTAACACATCCCAACTTTAGAGCCCTAATATGGAGACTGTTTCTAAGATTCTCTTCAAGGTCTGGAAGCGGCATTTGCTGAAGCCGAACTATGTGCAGATTGACAGCAGCAGACATCTTGAGGAATGTATCGAAAGGGAGTGAGAGCAACATTGAGTGAAATGTGAGTAAGTTGTCGGTATCCTTGAATGCTGTGCCAAGAGCTGCATCAATATGACTACACCTATCAGGGACTAATGCCACGATGAGGGTTCTCTCGCTAGCCGGCCCGATCATCTTTCTGTTCACGGTACGAAAATAACTCGTAATCCGCCGGTCTGCCATTGAATCCGATTGCTCTGCCCACGGAACGACCGGAACCTTAGACTCGTACACCTCACGACCACAAGCCGGAACGTAATTTGTTCTCGGCAGATAGTCATCCGGAATGTTAGTCAAGTCAATGCAATCATAATCTCCCTTTTCCTTGCACTGGACTCTGGGGGTCTTGGCTAGTGGATTGGCAACAAAAAAATGCGGCCCGGAGAGTATCCAGTGATCAACAGTCCCGGGAAACTGCGTGAGTCTTCGGATCGTGCCGTCACGCTGCGCATTGGTCTCATTCCACAACTGAGTGCTGTAGTATTGCCCTGAGAGATCTCGCAGCCTGCGCTTCTGCTCCGCGAACTTCTGCAGCACCCCCATCAGTTCCACTGAGTGGACCGCCGGCATGCGGGCTTGGGCGGATGGCGTGCCGTCCGAGTCCAGGCATCCGGCAAAGACCTCAAGTTCACGCGGACCGACTGGAATCATTCGATTCCGATGGCCATCCGTGTCCCATCCGCCCTCGGCGCGCTTGATGCCCGGGGACAGTCCTTCCCCGTGATGATCGGAACACTGCTGCACGGTCGCCGGCACGAAGAGGTTCGCGATCTGCCAGAATCCAGGCTCGTGTCGCTCCTCGCCGTACACGTTGGCGCTGTACAGTGCCCGATGAGCAATGTCCGGGAACAGCAGCAGCGAATTCTGGAACTGGAAGTGTACTCGCAGCCGACGATAGATCTCGCCCCGTAATCGTCCTCCCTTGGGATCGTCATACACTCCTTCGGGGTGCAGCAACGCAGCAACTCCCTCCCCTCGCCGGTAGTCCCATGCCTGTGGCAGAAAGCACTTGTACAGATTGGATCGCAAACCTCCAAGCAGATGATAGTTCTGCTCTGAATTAAGGTAATTCTGCATCGCATCTGACTGAACATACTCGTCCATATAGGAGTCACGTAGAGCGTCGCTTCTTTTGATCGAGCGCTCACGAATCTTCCGCAAGTCCGGGGCCGAGAGCTTTCTTATGACAATACTGGGGTCAAAATCTCCGATCACGCCACTCTCGTCCCACTCGACATTGACCCATGGCGGATTCCCGAGAATCAGGTCAAAGCCTCCCCGGGAGACCTCGCCATAGAAGGCATCCGCAAACTGCAGCTCCCAGTGGAGGAACCGGTGTCTCTCGGCCAATTGCTGGACAAGCCGGAACCGTGGATAGGCATCCATGATTGCGCCAAGGTCAAGCGACCTGTTGTCCTCGACAAATCGATCCTCGGGGTCGACAGCATCAGCGGACTCGCCGTTGGCCTCGAACCGAATCTCGGTCTGTCGGCCACTGGCTCCGGCACTCCACGTCTCCCCGGTCAGGACCAGGTGTGTTTCGGTCAGGAATTGCTCCCTCGTCGGCGGTGCGTGCTCGGCGTCCGGCGGCCAGAACCACAGCGCACACCAGTAGTCCATCACGAGCTTGAGCCGTCGGTACGGGCCCGCGTTCCGGTCATCAGTAGCGAACGCCCCCTGCCTGCGGACCCGGTCCTTCCACTCGTTCTTCGTCCGTCTCTCCGGACGCTCCCGCCCCCAAACCCCGATGTCATCCGATGTCAGGCTGCGGTCCTTGGCCAGCCCTTCCGTATGTCGGGCCCATAGGTCGTCGACGGCGTCCGACATCCGCTCGAGCACCTCGATCTCTTCCTCGCTGAACGGCTTGCAGAAATCCCGCTTCCACTTCCTCAGCCGGTCGAAACCCTCGGGCTCCAGGCTCCGCACGAACTTGTCCTTGTAATCCGCCATCCCCGGATCGGGCAGCAGGAAATGGTACACACTTCCCTTTTCCCTTCCGGTAGACGCGCCCCGAGCGACCCGCTCTGGCTCCCGCTCGTGCCAGCGATCCTCCTTCCGCACCCCCTTCTTCAGCCACTCGACGGAGTGGGTCCTGCGCCGCGCCCCGACCAGCGAGTTCCCCGCCTGCAGCTGGTAGCCAAACCACGGCACGTGTCCGTCCCGCACGATGCAGTTCAGCCACAGAGACACTTCCGCGAGCTCCACCGCCACGGGATTCAGGTCGATTCCGAAGACGTTGCGATCCGCAATGAAGTGCTTCGCCTTCTGCAACTCCTCCCCGTAGCGCTCGTGGGGGATGCGCTCGCCGCGCTCCCTCTGCCGTCGGTCCAGGTAGAGCTCGGCCAGCTGGCTGACCGCCTCGTTCAGAAACGCCGCCGATCCCATCGCCGGCTCGCACACGGTCAGCTTCAAGATGCTTTCGGCAGGAGTGTCGTCCTGAATCAGTTCCTTCAGCGCGTGCTCCACCACCAGTCGCGTCAGCGACTCCGGCGTGTAGTAGCTGGCCGACCGCTTGCGCGCCCGGCCCGTCAGCCGGTACAGGAACCGCCCCGGCTCAATCGCCGGCAGCACCTTCCGCCCCTGGTCGTCCCTCCGGTAGACCCGCTCGTCCTCCGTATACTCGTCGATCTCCCCCGCCGGCACGAACCAAGCCACGTCCAGCTCGTCCTTCTGCTCGCCCGCCTTGCGGACCTCGTACATCCGCTCGCTCGTGAAGAATCCCCGGTACGACAGCAGCGCCTCGTACACCTCACCCAGCTGGTTGACCCCCAGCTGCCCGTACGAGATCCGTCCCCGCCGCTTCCGGCCCTTCGCCGGCCGCGTCAGCGACATCAGCCGGATCACCTTCTGCAGAACGCTGTCCCGCAACCGCGCCTTCGACAGCAGAGGCGTCGACTCCTGCGCGAACAGCTTGCTGTCCAGCGGCCTCATCACGAACGTCGCGTGCAGCGGCGCCCCTTCCAGATCCAGCTTCCCGTCCCCGCCTGCCAGCGGGTCGAATCCCTCCCGCACCAGCCGGAACAGCATCTCGAGACTCGCCTGCAGGTGGTTCCCATCACCCTCCGCTACGGACTGCATGCGCGACAGCTCCATGTCCCTGAGCCGTTCCAGGCTGTACCCGTTCCGGTAGGCCGGCGCGTCGACCGGCGCGTAGCCTAGCTCCGGCCGCGCCTCGATGTAGAACAGGAACAGGAGCCTGTACATGTAGCGCAGGCACTCGAGCGACAGTCGCTCCGCCAGCCGCTCGTCCAAGGCGAGATTCGGATCACTTTCCCGCAGCGAGCGCACCGCCTCATTGCCCAGCAGCTCGATCGACTCCCGCAACGCGTACTTGAGATCCGTCGACACCGCGTACGCGTGGCGATGGCTGTTCTCGTCCAGCGTCTCCAGCAGCGCCGACCCGGAGCCGGGCAGCAGCGACTCCCTGTGCAGCAGGGCCGCCGTAGCCTTCAGCGTCGCGTCCTCCCGGCGCCCGAGAATCTCGCCCCAGTCGAAGCGCAGCAGCCGCTTGTGCGTCCACTTGCCACGCTCCAGCAGCAGCGCCTGTCTGGGTGACAGCAGCAGGATCCAGGACGGCGGCCGGTCCAGCGCGAAGATCCGGCGCGTAATGATCATCTCCCACTCCAACTGCTCCAGACTCTCCGCCATCGGAGCCTCGCGCCGGAACTGCTCCTGCAAGAGTCTCATTGACAGCGGGTCCTCATCCCCCTCCGATCCCTCGCAGGCCTCCAGTACGAGAAGCTTGCGGCCGCCATCGTCCGACACTTCGCGCAGCACGGGGATCTGGTCGCCGTCCCCGAGATCGAACTCCGAAGGCTTCCACCCGTACCCGAGAGCCTCCAGCAGCCGGTGGAACCACGGTCGCTGTACGTCGATGCGGCCCTTCGGCCCGAGCGCGCTGCCGTGCTCCGACAGGAACTCCCGGTACGGGCGGTTAAGGCTCCTCAGTTCCGCGTCCGGCGCCTTCTTCCCGTTCTCGCTGCCGGCCGCCTGCTCGTGCCACTTCGCTACGGTGCCGGCGATATCGCGCGACAGGATCTCCGCTAGGTAGTGGTCGCTATAGAACTCCCGCTCGTTGCTAATGCCGACGAATCGGTGGACCGCCTCTCCCGCCATGCCGCTAGCCGTCCCCTGTCAGCACGCACAGCAGTTTGATCCAGGGCTGCCTGTCGAGCTGCATCGTTTCGGAGACCCACTCCTTGTGCAGGTCGAAGATCTCCCGGATCTCCTTCCGCCGCTCCTCTAGGCTGCGAATCTTGACCGCCGCGATCTGCCGCGATCCCTCGTAGGCCCTCAGGGCATGCTGCAGCTGCCTCTGCCGGAGCGCCTCAAGCTCCTCAGTCGCCCGATCCAGGTCCGGCCGAATCCTCGCCGTGTATTCGTCCCTCCGGTCCCTCACCCACAGCTGCGCCGCCTCCACGGCCGGCTTGACCAGCCGTCTCAGATCCCCCTGTGAAGCCTCCTGGGAGCGGTTCGGCACCTCCCCGCTGTCCAGGCCCGTGCGCTTGATCACGCTCTCCAGCGTCACGCAGTCCACGTACGTGCCACCCTCGAATACCACCGCACCCCGCTCCAGCACCGCCGGGTGCCCCTTCAGGTTGGGAATCAGCCCCTGGAACCCGAACACGACCTCCTCCGGCCCCAAACCGGGCAGCCCAGCGAGCACCGGCGCCTCGTGCCGGGCAAAGCTGGCGGCAAGCCGGTCGTTCAGCCAAGCAACCACCGGGCTGAGCCGCCACAGGTACTGCAGCTCCGGCCACGATCGCTCGCTCTTGCGACTCTCCTCCATCGCCCTGCGCATCGCCTGCCGGTCCGCCGACAGCCGGAAGCGCCAGTCGTCTGGCACGGTCTCGGCCGGGAAGTGCCGGAACCGGTACTGCAGGTCCGCCGGCGCGTCCAGTTCCAAGGAGCCGGCGTTCCGGTCCGTCCGGAACTCCAGCCCGGGCTCCGTCTCCCGCAGGAAGTGCAGAGCGCGTTCGCAGTATTCGAGATCGCTCGAGAACAAGGACATCGGTTCCCTTGGCTCCGCCGCTGCCGAGACCACTGGCTCGCCGTGCTCCTTGGTCTCGGGTACCGTCCCGCCGGCCGCGCCGGATCCCAGGAATGCCGCTAGCAGGTCCTCCCCCTCAGTGACGCGCGGCGAGAGGCGCTCGTCGAAGGCCGACGCATCCTCGCCCTCTGCGATCGCCTCCCCCGTGACCACTTCCTGCTCCTCGATCGTGTGGACGTTCACGAACACCGACGGGTCCCCGATGTGCTCGTACGCCTTCTGGTCCTTCTGCTTGAGGATCTCCAGGATCCGCAGGTCCCCTTGGATCGTCTCGTTCCGCGTGCGCGTCTCGAGGTACACAATCCGGGGAGTGCGGTCCTGCCCGTAGCGATCGATCCGCCCGTTCCGCTGCTGGAACACCAGCAGCGACCACGGCATGTCGTAGTGGATCAGCCGGTGGCAGCGGTAGTGCAAGTTGATGCCCTCCGATGCGACATCCGAGCACACCAGCATCCGCAACTTGCTCTCGCGGTTCCCGAACTCCTCCACGACGCGCTGTTGTTCGATGTCGCTCAATCTGCCATCGAGCGTCCCAAGCTGGCCTTCCGACAGGCGCAGGTCCTTCTGCAAGCCTTCCCCGAGCCACTTCATGGTCGCGATGCGCTCGGTGAAGATCACCACCCTGTCGTCGGGATCGCGCGGCTTCCACTCCAAGGGCTCTCCCCGGATCGCTCTCAGCAGCCGCTGGTAGCGGGAACTCGACTCCCGGTCGATCCGCCCTAGGGCGACCTTGAGAAGCTCCAATGACTCCACCTCCTCCTCGATCCCCTTCGAGGCTTCCTTCTCGAGCGCCTTGCGTTGCTTCCCGATCCTCTGCTTCACGGTCTCCAGGCACGCCTCGTGGCTCGAGAACAGCGCCTTCTCCAGCCCCACCTGGAACAGTTCCCGCTTGCCGGAACCACTCCGCTTCTGACTGACCTTCACGCGCAGCAGCGCTTCGAAGGCAGCTTCCTCCGCTGGTGTCGCCGTCGCCTCGATCGAGTACACCCTGCGGTCCTTGAAGACCTCGCTGACCTCGCTCCGGATGTCCTTCTTGAAGCGCCTCACCACCAGGCCCTTCCCGCTGAAATCCTCCTTCGCATACGAATCCGGGTCGGCGATCGCCGTCGGGTCCAGCATGTTCATGAGGCTGGCGAAACTCCGCGCCTTCCCGTCGTGCGGAGTCGCCGACAGCATCACCAGAGTGTCGGACCGCTTCGCCAGTAGCCGCGCCAGCTGCGCCCGCTGCGACCCCGTCCCGCGGTCGGCCACGTTGTGCGCCTCGTCGATCACGATGATGTCCCAGTAGGCGTCCTCCAGGTATGTCCGGTACTCGGAACTCCGCTTCAGCGTGTCGATCGAGATGATCGACTTGTCGTAGTAGTAGAACGGGTTGTGGTTAGTGGGTATCCGGCTGCGCACCCGGCGCAGGCCGTCCGAATCAAGCCTGGTCAGCGGAATCGTGAACCGGTTCCAGAACTCCTTCTGGAACTGCGTGAGCATGCTCTTGATCGCCAGCACCAGGATCCGGCGCCCGCGGCCACGCGCGATCAGCTCGCTCACCAGAATGCCCGCCTCAAGGGTTTTGCCCAGCCCAACCGCGTCCGCGATCAGAATCCGCTGGCGGGGCTGGCACAATGCCTGCCGCGCCGGCTCCAGCTGATAGGCAGCCGGGTCCATCGCCGCCCGGTGGCCTGCCCAGAGGCTCCGATCGTTCGGCACGGCCTCCCGCAACTGGCTCTCGATGAACAGCCGGCCCTGCACGAACCCGGACGAGATGTCCGGCACCAAGGCGGTCTTGGCCGGGTCGAGAAGGGTGATGTCGGCGTCCAGGGAGGTCAGGAAGACTCCCTCCTGGCCCCTTACCAGCTCCGAGATACCATCGCAGGTCACCTGCATGCCTTCCCCGGAACATTGGTCGACACGGCGGATCACCCATTCGGCGCCCCGCACGAACACCCTCGCCCCGGGCGCGAGCTGCAGCGGCTGACCCAGCGAACTCACGCCGTCCCCTCGGTGGGCGAGAGCGGCCGCCTCAAGCCGGATGTGGGACGGGCCTGCCGCGGCTGGCGTGGTCCCTCCCCATCCCAGGGATCGGGAGGCGAGCACCGGAGCAGCCCCACCGCCGGCCCGTTCGCATCGCTCTCAGGATCTCTGCGCACCGGAAACTCCCTAGCATAGCCACTGGACGCACGCCCAGACATCGCCATTGCGAGCCATTGCGAGCAAACCAAGGTTGCGGCCAGGCAGGCGCCAGTCGCAGTTGCGGCGGACAATCCCTTCGGTGGCGACTCCGGGCTGGTGCGCCGCTGCCCCGGAGAGCTCGCCTGCAGCATGCACGGTACGACTCAACAGCAGGCTCTCCCGGGTGCCATCCCCAAGGAGGGCTGCCCGCCCGCGCGAGACAACCTGCCTTCCGGAGGCGCTGGCGGGAATCGGACCGATCCTACGCTCAGCCGCCGCTACTGGCTCGCGGGCGATCCCGCGCTAGCCCGTCCCTAGCGTTAGTTCCGAACGAGCCTCAGAGTCGCGTACACGTACGGATAGCCCTCCCGGAACCAGTTCCGGAATGTCCTTCGGAGCAAGGGTAACGCGGTCCGTGGAGAGCCACCCTTCAGGACGTAATGCGTGTCATCGAAGAACGCCGACGAATAGTCGGGATAGAACGGGTACGCTTCGAATCCGGGAAAGGGCCGGAGATGGTCGGAAGTCCACTCCCATCCGTTTCCCAGCATCTGCGAAACGCCGCAGTCGCTGTCCCCGCAAGGGGAAGCCGTGACCGGACACGGATCCCATCGAGCGAAGTCGACGTTGCCGTGTTGCAGCGCCGGAATCTCAGAGCCCCAAGGAAACCTTGCTTCGAGACCTTGTGGCGAACCGAACGCGGCACGGTCCCACTGGGCCTCTGTCGGCAATTCGGCACCAGAGTTCCGCGCGTACTCCCGAGCCTCCACGTGGGTCAGGTACACCGGCCAGTCCAGCGGTAGGGGAATCTCGCCTGACATTGTCCGCAGCAACCACCCGTCCTGGCCCTTCCGCCAGTAGTGCGGTGCCGGGCCGCCGTCCTTGACATACGCGAGATACTCCCCGTTCGTCACCTTGTGCTTGCGCACGTCAAACGCAGGGACATCCACGACGACCTCGCCGAACTCGTTATCCCAGCCGAAGCCTGTGCCGCGCGGCCGTCCGAGGCAGGCAGTACCGCGAGGCACTTCGATCCACTGTCCGACCTTCAACGAGGGGGGAGCAGTCGGGAACCCTGCGTCCGCTTCGATCAGCTTCTTCGCAGGATCGAGATTGTGCAAGAGGTAACACAGCGTCTCTGCATGCATCAGTCGATGCTCGATGCACACGCGTGCAACATCCTCCGTTACGCGGTGAAACACCTCGTCGATAGCACGACGCACCTGACGGCAGTATGCGCGGGTCTCGGCGAGTCCCGGCCAGTCCTCTGGGGTGTCTGCTGGGAGGTCGGACGAATCGGGATCAATCCCGAAGGCGAACAACTGATCGAATTCTGCGTTGACCGGGCCCATGCCAAGCGCATGGCCGCAGATCATGTTCGCATCGAAAGCCTCGACATGCCCGATGTAGAAGTTGAGGCGGTGGCGTTCCGGTACCGGCCTGGCGAACAACGCTTCCGGCACGACCAGCGAAAAGAGTTCGTCCGTGCGCTTCCTCGCCTCACCGAGGCAGTCCCGGAGCAGATCTGTCTGTGCCACGCTCCATTATCTGAGAACCTGCTCGGGCCTTCCCGCCATCACCAGCGCGAAGGTATCTCAAGGCAAGCGGCTCGGCTCGCACTGCGAAGGAAGCGAGTGCAAGCGGCAAGCAGGGGCTCCAGCCGCCCGGCCAGACCCGGCAACGCTCCACCCGCCCGGTTTCGTCACCCATCTGGCTCGCTCGCCCCCGGCCCAGGTCCGCCCAAGAGACAATCCTCGCCGCCACGTCTACCCCCCTCGCTGCAGCAGATCTCTCTGCGGGGTGTCGGGAATCGTCGATGTTCCCCGCAGCACCGCAACTCTTGTGCACATCCTGGGTCGCCTGTCGGCAAACCGTGCGGACGGCCTACTCAACTGCCATCGCCAAGGCCCTTCTTGGGCAGCAGGCAGGGCCGGCCCCGCGAGCCCGCCAGCTTCACCCCGGACCCAGATCACTTCCAAAGGCGCAGTCGGCAGGCAATCCACCTTCCCGCGTCAACCCAACCAACGGCACCAAGATCTCCCGATCGAGGCGCAGTGCCAGCAGGCGGCCTCTCGGTCCATTGCGATTTGGGGCACTTGAATCGTCAAGGGTGGCATGCTGTCCAGCGTAGGTCGAGCATTGATATTCGTATTTTCATTTTATTTTTCTAGCAGTTTCTGACTCTCCAATGAATAACTTGACATGACAGTGTTTTAGTTTATACTGGTTATAGTTTGCTCAACTGACATCCCACAAGCGAAGGAGATTACCAAATGAGACTTGACTATGACGCCAGCTACAAGCGAATGTTCGCCTTTCCGGAGATGGTCCGCGCCCTAGCCCGGGGCTACCTGCCGGGAGACTGGGACGCAGCCGTGCGCTGGGACACTCTCGAACTGAGGCCGCCCCACCTCGTGGGCTCCACGCTCGAGAAGCGCGATAACGACCTACTCTGGCGCCTCACCCACCGCGAAGGGTCCGAGATGCACCTGTACTTGATGATCGAATCGCAGCCAGCAGTGGATCTTGACCTGGCGGTGCGCCTCAATTCCTATATGGCCCTGTTCACCGCGAATGACTGGGCTCATCGGGCAAGTGACAAGCCTTGGCGGGTGCCGGCGGTGGCGCCGATCGTGTTGTACTTCGGGAACCGACCGTGGAATGCTGCGGTGGAAGTGTCGACGCAGCGGGAGTGGTCGCTGGAGGAGGGGGAGGTGTACGGCCAGCGCACCAAGTACGCGCTGGTGTCGGCGCGGGACGCGCCGCAGCTGCCGGACGGCGAGCCAAACCTCGCCGACGCATTGTTCCGCCTAGTGCGGGCGCAGGACAGTGAGGCGGCGGCCTCGGCGGGCGACTGGATGCAGCGGGCCCTGGAGGAAGCGGGGAATCCGAATCTGGCGGCGACGCTGGTGGACTGGTTCAACGGAGTTTGGTCGAAGACACGCCCGCAAGGCGCGGAAGCGAGGCCGGTGGCGGAATTCAAGGAGGTGCCGAAGATGATGGAGAATCACTTCGATTCGTGGGCCGACACTTGGATCGCGAAAGGCGAGAAGCGAGGCGAACTGAAGGGACGCAAGCAGCTGCTCCTGAGAATGGTTCGGGAGCGCTACGGGGACGGCGCGGGCACCGAAATCGCTCCGACGCTGGATGCAATTGAGTCGTCGCAGACCCTGGACGACATCGGCGTGTGGATCGTGACCGCTGGAACTGCCGACGATTTCGTCGCGAGGGTGCTCGCCCTGTAAACTGATCCCGCTGGCAGCCCGCACCTCGGACGAGGAGGATCCTGCTCATACAGGCTCCGTCCGCAGCGCAACCGGCACAGTAGCGCCCCCGACCGAAGGAATTCGGCGCCCTCAGTCCCACCTCTGCCATCGCAGACTGCCCGACAGTGCGTGGGATCACTTCCAATCGCACGGTCCATGTGACACACCTTGCAGGCTCGCACTTCGAGGCAAGCCGCAGCATGTCGGCCCGGCTCTCTGTGGATGACCCACCGAAGCCGTTTCCGCCTCCGCGTGCGCCCCGGGCCCAGTTGGAGCAAGTACTCCTGCCGGTGCGAAGCAGCCGCTCCGTCTCGATGGACAGGTCACTCCTTCATCGGCCTTGTTCCGGGCGCGCCGTGCTATAACCGGCCAAATGGACCACGGCCCACCACCGCTGGCCGGTTTTGCGCGCGATGTCCGGACCGGCCTCTGCGAAGGAGCCAGTAAGTCCCTTCCCGCCAAGTACTTGTACGACGATGTCGGGGCTGCACTGTTCGAGGCGATCACTCGCCTGCCCGAGTACGGTCTGGCCCGTGCGGACGAACGGGTCGTCGCCCGCTGCGCTCCGGAGATTCCGTCACTCGTGAGCGCATCCCCTGTGATCGTTGCCGAACTGGGCAGCGGCAGCGGCTGGAAGACCCGCAGGATCCTGGAGTCGTTTCCCCGGGAAGGAATCCTCCACTACCGCCCCATCGACGTCTCACGGGAGTCCCTCGAACTCTGCGAGCGCAGGATGGGCGGGCTCGCCCAGGTGAAGCCGTTCCACGGACCCTACGCGGACGGACTCCGCGAGCTGCACTGGTCCCGCCCGCCGGGCACTCCGGTTCTCCTCCTGTTCCTGGGCAGCAGCATCGGCAATTTCGCGCCTCCCGAACGGTCGTCCTTCCTCGCGAGCCTCCGCTCCCACCTGATGCCAGGCGACTCGGTCCTGCTGGGATTCGACCTGATGACCTGCCGCGACCGCCTGCTGCCGGCCTACGACGACCCGGCCGGGGTCACTGCCGCGTTCAACCGCAACGTTCTGGCGCGCGTCAACCGCGAGCTCGAGGGCGACTTCGATGTCTCAGCCTTCCGCCATTTCGTCCGCTATGACGAGAGCCGGCGTCGCGTCGAGATGCACCTGCTCTCGGATCGCGACCACGAGGTGGCCATCCCTGGCGCCGGGGCCACTTGCCGGCTCCGGAAGGGAGAGTCCATCTGGACGGAGAGCTCCTACAAGTTCCGGGCCGAGGACGTGCAAGCCGAACTGGATTCGGCAGGCTTCGCAGCTGCCGCCGAATGGATTGACGAGGACTGGCCGGTGATGGAAGGGCTGTGGAGAGTCCGCGGCTAGCCGCCGCGCCGCTCCCGGTCAGACCAGGACTTCCGCGATTCGCGTCCCGCGCATCTCGCCGCCAGGGACTCCTAGCAGCGCCGTTGCCGTCGCCGCGAGGTCCACGTGCGAGATCGGACGGTCCGTCTCGCCACGCTCCAGCCCGGCCCCAAGGGCGAGCATCCAGACGTTCCGGCAGGACGGGTCGCCGCTGCGGTGATTGAGGAAGCCGTTGGCCGTGTCCCGGTCCCCGTCCCGGCCGAGCTCGGGCAGGATCAGCAGCGTCGTCCGGTCCTTGTAGGCGGGATTGGCCTGGACCTCGTCCCACAGCATGCCGCAGAGCCGGTCCGTCTTGGTCACGGCCTGCAGGTAGAGCGAGTAGGCGCCCCAGTGCGCCACGTCCATGTCCCAGAAATTCACCAGCATCAGGCGGGGTGCGAACTCGCGCATGACCTCGCGGGCGACGAAGTAGGTCAGCTCGTCCCCGGAGTTCGGAGCCTCCGGCCCGTAGATGTACTCGACGAGACCGCGCTTGAGGGTGTCCTTGACCTGCCGGTCCAAACGCCGCCCCCCTCGAAATATCGTCCAGCCGATGCCTTCGTAGCCGGCGTTGAGGATTCCCTCCAGCTGCCGCAGCACGTTTTCGCGATCCGCAACTCCCTGGTCCAGGTCCCGCTTGATGACCTCGTCCACGGCCTCGAGCAGCAGTTGCTTCGGCAGGACGACGTTTGCTCCCACGTCCTCCCCGTACCCGCGGACCCGCGTCGCCCCCATCGAGGCGAAGCTCTTGTTGGTGCAGATCGCCCACGCGTCGGTCGCGGGGCGATCCGCCGCCTTGCGATAGTACTCGAAGATCGTGGGGCTCGCCGCCTGGTCGAAACCGAAGTCATCGACCCGCTGCCAGTTCCCCGTGACGATGCTCGAGGTCGAGTTGTAGTGCGAGAGCACTCCGCTGTTCATGCAGTTCGCGAAGAAGCGGCCCTGCTGCTTGAGCTCGGCGAGGCGGGGGATGTTGCGTAGCCCCTCGGGCGAGAACGTCTCCTGGTAGCGGCACCCGCCTCCGAACGTGACGATGATCAGCTTGCGGTCCGAGGCGAGGGGCTCGGACGGCCGGGCGCGGAGCCTCGGGGGGACCATCCTCTCGGCAATGGCCAGGCCCGCGAGCTTCAGGAAGTCCCGCTTCAGGAGCCCGCGCATCAGTACTCGACGATCTCTCCGCCCGGGATCTTCCGACGCTCGTGCGGCCCGAGATCCAGCGGATGGTCGTAGCCGGGCAGGATCTCGCCGCTCGGCGAGTAGTACGGGCCGATGTCGCACGCCATTGACCCTCCCCCCTTCTCGACGAACGTGATCTTGGTGACAAGCTTGGCGGACTTGTAGCCGTACTTCGCCGGGGCAAGCAGCCGGAGCGGCGCACCGTGCTGGTCCGTGAGGGGCTTGCCCGCCATTTCCAGGCACAGCATGACGCCCGGGTCGGCCATCTCCTCGAGGGACATGTACTCGTACCACTTGTCCGCGCAATCAATGCGCACGGCGGTCGCGCCCGCCAGTGGCTTCACGTCCTCGACGAGCTCCCCGAAACGGAAGCCGCCCCACGTCGTCCTCGCCGACCAGCACTGCACGCATTTCAAGCGGGAGGACTGCTCCACCCGCGGATAGGCGCGCAGATCGGACACCGCAAGGACGAGCGGCTTCTCCACCATGCCGCCGACCTCCAGCCGGTAGGACTCCTTGTCGATCGGCGGCACGGGGTTGTACCACATGATCCGGAATCCCAGTTCGTCGGGCTTGTCGGTGGGCAGCAGCACGCGGCGCTGCCCCGTCGCGCGGGACGCAGTCGCGAGCGCGGCCGAGGCCGCCAGGAATCGCCTTCGGTCCATGCCTGAATTGAGTCTAGCAACCCCGGGTCGGCCGTCAGTCGGGATCGAAGATGTAACCGAGCCCGTGACGGGTCACGATCCAGCGCGGGCTCTTCGGATCCTCCTCGACCTTCTGGCGCAGCCATCCGACGTGCACGTCCACGGTTCGGGTGGACAGGCCGGACCGGTACTGCCACACCTCGCGGAGCAGGACATCCCGGGTCAGGGTCTGGCGGGGATGCTGCACGAAGTACAGCAGCAACTGGTACTCCTTGGCCGAGATCTTCAGCCTTGTCCCGTTCCTGAATGCCGCGGACTGCTTCACGTCCACGACCGTGTCGCCGAAGCGGTAGGTCTGGGCGCTTCCAGCGCCGGAGCTCATCAAGTCCCGGCGCAGGAGCGCCTCGACTCGCGCCACCAGTTCCAGCATCTCGAACGGCTTGACCACATAGTCGTCCGCGCCGGTCCGCAGGCCCTTCACGCGGTCGGTCAGCTGCCCCTTGGCCGTCAGCATCAGGACCGGAGTAGTGATGCCCTCTTTGCGCAGGTCCTCGCAGACTTCGATCCCGGGCTTCTTGGGCAGCATCAGATCGAGCACGATCGCGTCGATGCCCCCCTCGCGCGCACGTTTGTACCCTTGCAGGCCGTCCTCGGCCGTCTCGACCTGATGGCCCTCCGCACGGAGACGGTCCTCCACGGTAATCCGAATCCCGGCCTCGTCCTCGATCAGCAGTACTCGTGCCA
This sequence comes from Bryobacterales bacterium, assembly GCA_965263255.1. Lineage (GTDB taxonomy): Bacteria > Acidobacteriota > Terriglobia > Bryobacterales > UBA6623 > VXMF01. The sequence goes on along the minus strand of CBDHHA010000008.1, from coordinate 234,896 downwards.
TTGCCCCTCGCTATACTCCGGCCGAGGAGTCGACCGGAAGGTATAGGGTAAACACACTCCCCTTGCCGACCTCGCTTTCGAAATACAGGTTCCCTCCCATTCTCACGGTGAGATCCCGGGCGAGCTTGAGGCCAAGCCCCGAGCCCTGAATGCTGGCTTCGCTGGCACTGGCACCGCGGAAGTACGGCTCGAAGACCCTGCTAGCCTCGCTTGGCGGGATTCCCATCCCGCGGTCGGCGACGGTCACCTGCACGCGGGGCATGGGCCCGCTCCGGTCAAGACGCGTCGCTACCCCCAGCCAGCGGCCCGGCTCCCCGTACTTGACCGCATTGCTGACCAGGTTGGCCAGAATCTGCTGGACGGCGCGCTTGTCCGCCCTCGCGGGGGGCACCTCGTCGCAGCCGTCCTCGTCGACGGTGAATCCGGACTCCACGATCATCGGACGCGCCCGATCGAGCACGTCCGCCACCACAACGGAAATGTCGATGGGCTCGAGCTCGAACGGCCGCTGGCCAGAGTCGAGAGCGGCGAACTGGAGGGTTTGCTCCACCATCTCGCTCAGCCTCCGTCCCTGGTCGCGAACCAGTTCCCCGTACTTCCTCGCCCGCTCGTCCGCTGTCACGACTCCGTCGGCGATGTTCTCGCCGGCCGACCGGATGACGGCCAGCGGAGTGCGCAATTCGTGCGTGACACCGGCTATGAACTGCACCTGCATCTCGGCCAGCTGCTGTGCCTTTCTGGAGGACACCATGACCACCGCCACCGCAAGGGCAAGGACGCCGAGGACTCCCAGGCCGACGGCCAGACTGCGCTGGCGCTGGCGCTGCACCACGCCGGTAAGGGATCCGGACACATGTCTGACCGCCACCTCCAGAGCCACTGGCGACTCGATCCCATCGACGAAAATGCGAGGCCGGCCGATGTCCCCGAGGAGCCTAGCCGTGCCCGGCGGCCTGCTTCCGAACGACCGGTCGTTCGGGGGGATGCCTGTGCGGAACTGGTTCTGGCCGGGGGGCGGCTCCCGCTCGCCCGGGCGGGGAGGCGGCTCCCGCTCACCCGGGCGCGGGGGCGGCCCCCCTTTGGGCAAGGGGTTCATCAGCACGCGGAACCGTCGCCGGCTGTCGGCAACCGCCAGCCACCCATCCTGGATCGATGGATCCGAGCGGTATACGATCTGGGGCCCGACGCTGGACACCATTGCCACCTCGTAGAGCCGTTCCCCGGCCGGGCCGGCGAACATCCGGTCCACCAGCTCGGGCAGGAAGCTGTCGGTGATCTCGTCCCGGTCCAGCAGCAGGATCAGGTACCCCGGAACTTCGAGGCGCGGGTCGCGGCGCGAGGGGAACTCCCCCCGCACGATCGCGCACGACTCCGGGAACATTGTCCAGGAAGGCAGACGCTGGCCCGCCTGGCCTGCGATTTCGTCGAGGCGATCCCTCAGCCCGGCCAGCTCCTGCTCCCACTCGACTCGCCGCACCTCTCCGTCTCCGAAAGGGATCTCCTCCAGCACCGACGATCCGGAAGCCGCGTACCTGTACAGAAGGACCCGGCGCAGCAGATGCGGGTGCGACGTAGTCTGGGACCACAGCGAGTAGCTCTGGCTGTAGGAAGCCGGGCCCGGCCTAGGGCGCCCTCGGACCCGCTGCGGGAAGATCGTCAGCAGATAGGTCAGCTCGCGCTGGACAGCCTGCTCGAACTGTCGCATGGAGTTCGCGAGCGTGCTCTCCATCATGGCTTCCTCGGCCTCGCTGATCTGACCGGTCCAGTGGAATTGCAGCACGGCCAGCAGCACGAGCATGCAGGCGGCGAGCGCGATAACGAGAATCGGCCAGTTCTCGCGAATCTTCCGAGTGTCCACGGGCAAGTGCAATTATCGCGGATTGCTCGCCGAACCGAGCACCGGAGCAGGGCTCTGGCACGGAGAATCCGGCCGGAAAGGCTTCGATAGCGAGGCAGTTGCGAGCCTGCGGGCGATTGCGGCTCGGATCACCGGCAGACACGACGGCCCCGTCGCCGCGGTCGCTCGAGCAGGATGCAAGCTGGATTCCGGCATGCGCACGCTAGCCTCCCCTCATCGGCCAGAACGGGAGCGAATTCCCGACTCCGCTCATACTAACGGCTTGCCCGGCTCCGGGGCGGCCACGCCGGCCCCGTTATAGAATCGGGAAGATGGCTGCGACTGCCCTGGTGGTCCCCGAGGCATCCCTGCTTCACCGGACACCGCACGGACACCCGGAGCGGGCGGAGCGCTTCCACGCGGTCACGCGGGCGCTCGAGGAGACAGGCCTCGGTGCCCGGATGCAGCGCCTCCCCTCGGGGGAGGCCGACGCGGACACCCTGCGGCTATGCCACGGCTCGGCCTACATCGACTTAGTCGAGGGCGAGATCGCGGGCGGCAACCGGATGCTGTCAACCGGTGACACCCACGTAAGCCCGGGGTCGCTGGACGCCGCGCGCGCCGCCGCCGGAGCGGTCTGCGCAGCGGTCGACGCGGTGGCAGGCGGCGATGTCGGGCAGGCCCTGTGCTTGCTCCGGCCGCCGGGCCACCATGCCCGCCCCGACCAGGGGATGGGCTTCTGCATCTTCAACAACATCGCTGTCGCCGCGCGTCACGCGATCCGGCGGCGGGGCCTCGGCCGGGTGCTGATCGCGGACTGGGACGTCCATCACGGCAACGGCACGCAGGACATCTTCTACGAGGACCCCGACGTGCTCTTCTTCAGCACGCATCAGTCCCCCTGGTATCCCGGTACCGGCGCGGCTGGCGAGACCGGGGACGGAAAGGGCTCGGGCACGACCGTCAACTGCCCCTTCCCTTCCGGATCCGGCCGCGCGGAGATCCTGGGCGCGTTCCGGGAAAGGCTGCTGCCGGCGGCCGACGCCTTCCAGCCTGACCTGGTGATGGTCTCGGCCGGCTTCGACTCCCGGCTCGGGGATCCGCTCGGCCAGTTCCGGCTCGGCGACGAGGACTTCCGCGAAATGACCCTGATGCTGCGCGAGGTGGCGGACAAGCACGCTCAGGGTCGGCTCGTATCCGCTCTGGAAGGCGGCTACAGCCTCGAAGGCCTCGCCGCCGGCATGACAGCCCACGCGTCGGCCCTACTGGAGTAGCAGCGCCCCGTGGATCAGTCGACGCGGATCGACACGATCCTCGATGTGGTCACCGTCGAGTGCTCGGGGTGCTCGAACTCCATGCACATGCCGAGGCCCAGGTAGGCGAGCTTCAGCATCGAGCCTCCCCAGCTCGATCCCCGAACGCACACGGGCACGGGCAGGGGGCAGAATTCCGGATGGCCCGAGATCCAGGTGCGGCCGCCCTGCACCCGGATCTCGTAGCTGCGGTTGACTGTCTCGACCAGCACCCGGCTGCCCTCGCACAGGGCTCCGAGGCGCAATCCGCCTTCGAACTCGGACCGCACCAGCCGATGCCGGATCGCGCCCGCAAGACTCTCCCAGGAAAGGAACTGGGGCGGTTGCAGGCTGCCTGTCCTGTGCCGTTCCGCCATGCTAACCCGGTCGACGGCCCGGACGGCGCGCTACTGGGCCGCTCCCAGCCTGCGGTAGTATTCGGCGACGGCCTCGCGGTAGGACTCCGGGACGGTCTCGCCGACGATCGCCCGCACCTCCTCCTTGTCGTCCAGCTCGACCTGCCGACGGACCTTGACCTCGAGCTGCTCCAGCAGCGCGAGCATCTTGCGGTACTCCTGTTCGAGCAGCTCCAGGTTGCCCCGGAACCTGCCGTCACCGAGCTCCTGGGCGAAGCGCCGCAGGTCCGCGATGTCGCTGGCATCGAACTCCACCTGGCGGCGCACCTGCTGGCTTAGCCGCGGCACCTCCCCGAGGCCCTCCTGCAGGGCCCGTTCCATCCGCTCGCGAACCTCCGGGTCGTCGGCTCGCGGAAGGCCTCCCCCCGTCCGCGGCCGGTCGACGGGCCCTCCCCAGTTGCCCCATCCTCCGCGCCTGTCGCCGCCGGCTGCCCGGCCCCTTCCGGGACCGGCCTGGCCGGATTCGCCGGACTGGCGTCCCTGGGCCTGCTGGTCCTGTCCGGGCTGGCGTCCCTGCCCGGGGCGGTCCCCTTGCTGGCCCTGCGTGCGGGGGTTGTCGCCGCGCTCGGCAGCGGCCGGACCGGCGGCCTGCTCGAGGCCGCGCCGGAGCCGCTCGACGTCCGACAGCAGCCGCGCCAGCCCGCGGTCGGTGCCCTCGCGCTCCTGCCTGGCAATCTCGCCGGCCTCCTGGATTCCGTCGCGCAGCCTCCGCAGCGCGCGCGAGACTGCCTCCTCGTTGCTGGCCGCGTACGGAGCCAGGCCCCGCTTGACGAGATCCGCGGCAGCCCGGATCAGAGTGGATGCCTCGGACTGCTGCAATTCCATGACCGTGTTCAGAAGGGCTCTGGACGCATCGTCATTGCGCCCGCGCAGCGAGCGGGCCTGTCTCTTGAGGCCCTGCTCGACGTCGGCGAGACGGTCCCCCATTTCGCTCTTCCGGTTCGCGAGGTCGACTTCCTCCTGCCTCGTGAGGCCGGTCGGCAGCGGGCCTGTCTGACGGCCGCCCTGTTTCCTGAGCGCCTCGATGGCAACCTTCAGCGACTTGTCCAGCTGGCCGGACGTCTCTTCCTGCTCCTCGACGAGCTGGGACGCTTCGCGAGCCAGATCCGACAGCTCGGTCGAGGTCTGCTCCTCCTGCCGCTGCCGCAGCGCCTCCACCGCCCTTTGCAGTTCCCGGGAGGCGTCGGCGGCGGATGCGCGGGGATCCTGGTCCCGGCTGCCGCGCTCCATTTCCCTGGCCGCTCTCTGCAGCTGCTGGATGGCCCGGTCGAGCTGCTGGCGGGTGCCCTGGCCCCCGCTGGAAGAGCCCTGGCTCTGGCCTTGCGCTCCCTGGCTGGACTGGCCGCCCGCCTGCTGCCGGGACTCGCCCTGCCGGCGCTGGAGCTGCTCGAGGCGCCGCTTCAGATCCTCCGCCTCGCGGCGCAGCATCTCCTGGCGCCAGCGCTGCTCGAAACTCGCCCGGTCCTGGCTCCGCGACTGGTCGGCAAGCTGCTCCTGGCGTCGGGCGAGCTCTTCCAGCTTCTTCATCGCCTCGTCGATCTCCTCGTCCATGCGCTCGCCGGAAGCGCCGCCGCCGGTCTCGTACTGGTTCTTCTCCAGGTCCATCTCCAGCTCGAACATTTCCGCCAGGTCGCGCGAGGCCCCGCCTCCCCCGCCGCCGCCGCCGCGACCCATCGAGATCTGGATGTCGGTGAAGAGGTTCTCCGCGCGAAGCAGGTACTGCAACGCCTGCTGCTCGGGACCGACCGCGTCATCGAGGCGGAACCCGCTGAGCGCCTCCGCCGCCGGCTCCATGAACGCGGCCGCCTGCTCGAGCAACTCCGTGAACTGCTTGAACTTGGGATCCGTCTCCGTGAGCTGCCGCGCCCGGGTCCGCTGCACCAGGGTCTGGGCCTGCTGCATCAGCGTCCCCTGAAGCTCGGACAGCATCGAGGCGCTCTCGCGCAGCTTGCTCTCCTCGCGGCCGTCCTCGGCGTCCCTCTCGCTGATCAGGTTCCAGGTGGCGAGGATGATCTCCTTCTGGCGGCGGGAGATCTCGTCCTGGCGCTGTCCCTGCTGGCCGCCCTGCCCGCCCGCCTGCTGCGACTGCGAGTACCGGCGTTCGTACGGCTGCACGTTGATGAAGTACATGTCGCTGCGGATCTCGCGCCTGGCGTCCTCGGCAACGACGTAATAGCTGATCAGGTCTCCGGGAATCAGGCCCGCCTCGGGCGCGGACGGGGGCAGCGGATCCGCCTCCTCGCCGATCGGCAGGGTCGCTACGGCGCCGGACGAACCGAGATCTTCCAGGTAGAAGAGATGCTCGCGGGACGCCCTCTGCACGCCGGTCCGGCCCATCAGGGGCACGGCGCGCTCCTCGGCGCCGTTCACCGAGTAGCGGAGCTCGAGTCCGCGCAGGCCGAAGTCGTCCGCAGCCTCGATGCTGACGGCCACCTCCTCGATGCTGCTCGCGCGCCAGTCGCGCCCGGGCTTGCGTATCTTCACCGTCGGCTTCTCGTCCGGCACGACGGTGATGAAGTAGTCCTCCGTCAGCCGCACGCGCTCGCCCATGTGCCTGGCCGCCACGTGGTAGGTCGAGTCCTCGCTGACCTCGATGCCAGCCCGGTTCCCCTGCAGCGGAACAGCGTCGTCCCCGACGACCAGCAGGCCGCCGCTGAGTTCCTTGTCCGTCGTCAGGACGACTTGCACGCGCGTGCCGGAAACTGCGGCGATGTCACCGCCGGGATCCTCGACCACGGGCTCCAGGCCGCTCCAGGCGGGGAATTCGTACTCCAGCCGGACGTTCTCGACGGTCGGCATCTCGACGACATCGACCTCGAACTCGCGGCTGCGGAGCCGCCCTGCGGTGACGTAGTAGCGCAGCGGCTCGCGCACCATCGAAAAGGAGAAGACATACCCGGGGCCCTGCAGCTGCGGACCCATCGGAGCCCGTTCCCAGTCGACGCTGCTCTCGAACTTCGCATGGACTTCCACGCTGGCCGGCTCGAATCCGGTCACTTCGGCGGTCACTTCAAGGCGCCCGCCCTCGCGGATGGTGGCGTCGCCCGGCTCGACCACCAGCTCGTACAGGGGCTCGTCCTGGGCGGCGAACCAGCCCGCCCACAGCCTGGCCGTCCCGTACTGCCAGTACCCCGGCCCCGAAGTTCCGAGCCAGACCAGGGATCCGACGCCGACCAGCGCGGCGAACGCGAAACCGACGGCCAGCCAGCGGCTCACAACGAGATCGAGCGGAACGGCCGCGGCGGCCTGCTCCGTCTCGCGCGCAAGCAGCGCGACCAGCGGGCTCGGAGCCCGTCCGCCGGCCTCGGACCTTGCCCGCTCGTCAGCCCACGTTCGCAGGCGGCCGTCGAATTCGGGAGACCGGCGCTCGGCCTCGTCCGCGGCGCGCTGCAGGGCCGGGCTGCGCAGCAGCCGGCGCAGGGGCAGCACCAGGAGCGCGGCGGCGGCAAGCGCCAGCACCGCGCCGAGGAACAGCCGCGAGCCGGCGACGCTCGCCGGGGAGAACGCAGCCTTGTTGGCCAGGTACACGCAGGCGGCTGTCGCGAGCAGAGCCGTCAGCGCCACCCCGCCAGCGCCACGCGTGGCCGCCGTGGTCCGGAGCCGGCCGGCAATGGCTCGGAGGTAGTCGTCAAGACTGCGGCCCGTCTGGCTCGATTGTTCGAATAACACCGGCTCAGTCCCCCCTGACGGCATCCAGGTGCCGATTGCCCACGGTAGATTCTAGCAGCACTGCCAGCAGGAGCAGCGCCAGCAGCAAACGCCAGACGCGCCAGGGCGGCGCGCCCTCGGGACTGGCCCCTGTCTCGGCGGTCGTGGCCTCGGCGGCGCGCCCGGTGGATCGCCAGATCTCGAGCGTGTCCTGCTCGATCCTGGCGAGGCTCGATTCCCGTGGATCCGGATTCACCGCGACGAGTTCCGAGCCGCGCCCTCCGCGGATCTCGTAGAAGCCGACCGAGTCCAGCGCGAACGACTCGCGGTTGACCGAATCGGACAGGCTCAGCACGGATTCCCCGGCCGGATCAACGACCTGGACGGTCGCGCCAGCCCCCCGCCGCGACTCCAGCTCGAGGACGTCTCCGAGCACGGCGCTGCCCTGCACTGCCCGGGCCCTGGTCAGGTTCCGGGCCGCCTCGGTGACGAAGGGCACGAAGACCGGGGTCAGCGGGAGGTTGTTCCAGACATTGTCAAGGGACGAGGCGAACACCAGGACCCGCCCGTTACCCAGGGTTCGCTCGACCAGCAGGGGGTCGCCATTGCCCAGCCGCATCGGCACCGTGTCCCCCTCCCCCGGCCGCACGCGGGCATGCAGGAAGAACTTGACCGGCCGCAGCCCGTCAGCCGCGCTCACGACCGAGTGCGACCTGTCGGCCTCGCCGGCTACCTGGAATGCGCGGCCGCCCCGCTCGGACGAGAGCGGCTGGTCTACCTCCTGGCCGGTCAGCGCCGCGCGCCCGTGGAGGGCGCTGTTGGGGCCGATCGCCACGAAGGCGGCGCCGCCGGCCTCGACCCACGACCGCAGCCGCTGCTCGAGGCCGCGGTCGAGCCTCGCCACGTCCGAGAGCACGACGAGCGCATAGCCTGCGGGGTCGAGACGGGCCGCCGTGCCCGGCGAGGCGACCTCGAGCCGGTACCGCTGGCTGGCGCTCGCCTCGATGGCCGAGCGGAAGTACAGCACGTCCCGCCGGCGGGGGTCCAGCGTCACGAACAGGATCCGGTCCGGTTCCGAGTTGTCGAGCGCGATCCGGCGCACGTCGTCCGCAGGGAGCCGGTCGGACGGCTCCAGGCGGAATTCCCCCCGGCTGAACCCTCTGGGCGGATCGGCGATCTCGAAGGCATAGGTCTCCCGCCCGCCCGCGGGGAGCTCCCGGCTCTGGCTGCCAACGCGCCGGCCCTCGATCCAGAGCGAGACCGTGCGCTCGGCTGCCTCCTGACCGAAGTTCGCAACCGTCACCTCCAGCCGCGGCCGATCGATTCCGGCCAGCCGCGAGGATCCCTTGATGCTGTCGATCGCCCAGTTGGCCGATTCGCCGCCCGCAACGTCGTGGACGGTGAGCTCCGCCGAGTCCGGCAGCACGAGGTCCTGGAAGCGCGCCGGCATGGCGGAACTCTGCAGGTCGGTGATCAGGTGCACCTCGACGCCGGGCGCGTCGCTGCCGACCAAGGTGCGCACGGCTTCGATCACGTCCCCGTAGCTGTTGCGGGCGTCGGTCGGCCTCAGGCCCTCCAAGGCGCTCCGCAGCGTCGCGACATCGCCGGTCGCGTCCGTCAGGACCCGGATCGAAGGGCCGTTCGCGAGGATCTGCGCCCGGTCGACATCGCGCAGCGAGTCGAGGATGTCCCCGGCTTCCTCCAGCGCGAGTTCCCAGCGCGATCCGTGCTGCATGCTCATGGACGTGTCCAAGGCAACGATGTGAAGCTTCGGAATGTCCCCCGCAATCGCCGCCGGCGGACGCTCCCAGACCGGGCCCGCGAACGCCAGGGCGAGCAGCAGCAGCAGCGCGATCCGCAGCGCGAGCAGCAGCAGGTACTGCAGCCGGCGCTCGCGGACCGTGGTCTCGGTCCGCTTGCGGAAGAACATCAGCGAGCTGAACTTGACGCGGACCGGGTTCCGCCGCCGCATCAGGTGCAGCCAGAGCGGCAGGCCCACGGCCAGCCCGCCTGCAAGGAACCAAGGCGACAGCAGGTCCACGGCTTCAGCGCCTCCTCTGGCGGAACAGCAGGTACTCGCGCAGGGCGAGATCCAGCGGCTCGGCGGTATTCAGCAGGACGTAGTCGGCCCCCTCCCCGGCAACCCGCCGCCGCATCTCGTTGACGTGCGCGTCGATCAGGCCCGGATAGACGCGCCGGGCGTACTCAGAGGAGACTTCCATGCGTTCCCCGGTCTCCATGTCTTCCATCAGCGCGGGGGACCGCAGCGAGGGCTTGAGCTCCTCCGGGTCGAGGACATGGAAGAACACCAGGTCCTGCCCTTGGTACGCGACGGCGCGCATCGAGTCCACGATCTCGTCGGCGTCGACGAAGAAGTCGGAGATCATGGCGACGAGGCCGCGCCGGCGCAGCAGGCGCCCCAGGGCCTTCAGCGGGACATGCAGGTCCGTTCCCGTGGTGGCCTCGGCCCGCTCGAGGACGTGCAGGATGCTCTGCAGGTGGCGCGGCCGGAAGACTGCCGGCCGGACCTCCCGGATCGCCTCGTCGAACAGCACCAGGCCCACGGCGTCGTGCTGCCTGGTCGACAGGTAGGCCAGGGCGGCCGCCAGGTAGCGGGCGTATTCCAGCTTCGTCACTTCGCCCGACCCGTAGCCCATGGACGCGCTGCAGTCGAGCAGCACCATCAGATGGGTGTTGGTCTCGCCCAGAAAGCGCTTGACGTAGACCCGGTCGGTGCGCGAGAGCACGTTCCAGTCGATGTAGCGCGGGTCGTCGCCCTCGGTGTAGGCGCGGTACTCCGCGAATTCCTGGCTGAACCCGAACTGCGGCGAGCGGTGCTCTCCGTGCAGGAAGCCGTCGACCACGGTCTTGGCCACGAGCTCGATGCTCGCGAGGCGCTGCAGGATCGCGGGATCGAGGAGCTGCTGGGCGGCCATCGGCTCAGGCTCCCCGCCCGACCGCCGGTCCCCTGCCTCCCCGCGCGCCCATGCCGCCTATTCCTCCGCCGGGGCGGGCATTGCGTCCAGCGTCGCCCGCAGCACGTCGTCCACGCTCGTCTTGTCGGACTCGGCGTAGAAATTGGTCAGCACGCGGTGCCGGAGGATCGGCAGCGCCAATGCCCTCAGATCCTCGGCCGTCACGTGGTAGCGGCCGGCGAGCAGCGCCCTGGCCTTGGCGGCCAGCACGAGGAACTGGGTCGCCCGCACGCTGGCGCCGTAGTTGACGTACTTCTTGACGATTTCCGGAGCCGCCGGATCCGAGGGCCGCGTCGAGCGGATCAGCGACACCGCGTACTGGGCGATCGGCTCCGAGACGGGCACCTGGCGCACGAGCCACTGGAACCGCAGGATGTCCTCGGCAGTCGTCACGGGCTCGACAGCCGGCAAGGGCGTGCCAGCCGTGTTGCGGTCCACGACCTCGCCCTCCTGCTCGGCGGAAAGATAGTCCAGGACAACGTTGAAGAGGAACCGGTCCAGCTGCGCCTCGGGCAGCGGGTAGGTGCCCTCGAGCTCGATCGGATTCTGGGTCGCCAGCACGAAGAACGGCAGCGTCAGCTGGTAGCTGTTGCCTCGCACGGTGACCGAATGCTCCTGCATCGCTTCCAGCAGGGCTGCCTGCGTCTTGGGCGGCGTGCGGTTCACCTCGTCGGCGAGCAGGACGTTCGTGAACAGGGGCCCCTGGACGAAGGTCCAGCTGCGGCGCCCCGTCGCCGAGTTCTCCTCCAGGATGTCCGTGCCGGTGATGTCGGTGGGCATCAGGTCCGGCGTGAACTGGATCCGCTTGAAGGTCAGCCCGAGCGCCGACGCCAGGGTGCTCACCAGCAGGGTCTTGGCCGTTCCTGGCATGCCGGTGATCAGGCAGTGGCCGCCGACGAGCAGGGTGACCAGCAGGTTGTCGATGACCTCGTCCTGGCCGACTATGATCAGGCCGACCTGCTCCCGGATCCGGTCCATCGATGCTCCGAAGGAACTGACGAGTTCCTCCGTCTGAGCGGTGCCTTCGGCGAGCACGGTCGAGTCCATCTGTGTTCCTATCTCTTGACTTGCATGAGCAGCTGCAGCGCCGGGCGGAACGTCGGAGCTCGCTCCAGTGCCCGCAGCACGTGCCGACGCGCGTTCTCAGAATCGCCCATCTTAACGTAGGCCCTGGCGAGGTCGTACTCGGCGGAGGCCCGGTCCAGAGGCTCCAGCGCCAGGACGGCCTCGAATTCCCTCTTCGCCAGCTCGGCCTGGCCGGTCCCTAGCAGCAGGTCGCCCAGCCGGGCGTGGAGTTCGCCGTCCTGCGGCCAGTTGTACAGGAGCCCGTCGTAGGTGTGGATCGCCTCGGCCTCCCGGCCGGCCTCCTCCAGCCACCGGCCCAGCTTCTTCAGGGTCTCGGGCCGGCGGCCCCTGCGGCGCTCGTATTCCTTCAGCTCCGCGATGGCCGCGTCGCGGTCCCCGGTCTCGTCGTAGGCGGTCGCCAGCAGGGAGTACGCGCTTCCCGCGCCGACATGCTGCGGGTAGGCGTCCCGGGCGTCCCGGGCGGGCGAGATGACCGCTTCCCAGTCCTCGGCCCGGAAGGCCTCGAGCGCGCGCTTGAGGTTGCGCTGCCAGCGCGGTACCCCGTCGAGTGCAGGCCCGAGAAACTCCTTGACGTAGCGCAGGAACTGCTCGTCGAACTCCTCGTGCCCCACCCCCAGCGCCGACTCGATGTTCGCCTCGGTCGTGGTCTCGGCGCTGGCGAACCCGCGCAGCAGCTCGACCAGCTTCGACTCCCCCCACTTCTCGGCAATGAACCGGCAGATGTAGCCGGCCTGCAGGTACGACACCGCGACCTGGCCGGCGTAGCGGGGACGGATGAAGCCCCGGTCCAGGCCGGCAACCGGCAGCAGGTCCCCCTTCCCGAGGGCCGAGATGAACTCCGGGGTCGGGGACTCGCCCCAGCGCGGATCCGCCATCCACTCCTCGTACATGGAGATCCCTTCCGAGTACCAGCGGGGCACGAGGTGGTCGGTGGACTCCAGGGTGAACACGTGCGCGAGCTCGTGCCACAGGGTGGTGCCCCAGTGGAAGCCGCCCGGCTCGCGACCGGACGGGCTGTCCATCGCCACGACGTACCCGAATGTCACGCCCAGCAGGCCGATGCCCGGCATCGCCATGGTCCGCACGGCGAAGTCGTCGTGGTTGGGGTAGAGCTCGACCCGGACGGGACTCTCCAGATCGAACCCGTACTTGCGGGTGAAGGCGTCAATGGCGCGCTCGGTGAGGTCCATCACGTACGGCAGCAGGAGCTCGGATTCCTCGCGGTCGAGGCGGATCAAGGCCCGCGGCTCCTCGCGTCCCGGCGGCACCCTGCCGGCGAATGTCTCGAATCGGTCGTAGGTGTCGAGCAGGCGCAGGGTGTTGACAGTCTTCGCGCTGTAGGGATCCCCCTCGTAAGCGATCTCGAGATGGCGGGCGCCCTCGGCGTCGAGCCCCTCGCGCATCAGGTTCACGCCGAGCTCCGCATGGGCGCGCCAGAGCCGGGGATTGACGCCCACGGCCTTGCGCAGGCGCTCGGTCGCCTCCCGGTAGCGCCGCGTGATGACGTAGAAGTGGGCCTGCTCGGCGTAGACCTCGCCGTAGCGCGGGTTGTAGGCGAGCGCCTTGCCGACCCACTCGTTGTCCCGGTTGCCCTCGAGCATTTCCAGCGAGGCAAGCAGCGCATAGGTCTCGAGCGGGGCAATCCCGAGGCCGGCAGTCTCGCCCAGCGCCGCCTCGAGACTCTCGCGGGCCTCGGCGAGCCGGCCCTCCTCCAGCGCCATGCGCCCCAGCAGCAAGTGGCCCTCGGCCTGGCGCGGCCGGTCCTTCAGGGTCTCGCGAACCGACTCGATCGCCTTGCCGTCGAACCGCGTGGCGAGCACTCGCGCCATGCCCAGCCGCGCGGGAACATGGTCCTCGTCGATTTCCAGGGCCTCGCCGAACAGGTTGGCAGCCTCCCCGTCCTGGTGGGATTCGATGTACAGGTAGCCCCACCTCACGCGCAGGTCGGGGTTCTCGGGTTCGAGCTGGACCGCTTCCCGGAACCGCTCGTTGGACGCCTTGAGGTCGCCGAGCATCCAGTACGCCTCGGCCTGCGCAGCGGGCTCCGCGTCGCGAGCGACGCGCTGGTAGCACTCGGAAGCCTGGCCGGCGCGGCCGCGGTCCTGCAGGGCGTCGCACGGCTCCAGGACAGCGGGGCGGGCTCCCTTCTCGTCGCCGCGCTGGCCGAGCGCGGCCGGGGCGGTCCCGAGCAGCAGCAGCGCTGCGAGGTGCGCAGCGGCCCCGCGGCTCACGGCGCCTCTCCCTCTGCCTCGTCCTCGCTGTCGCTGATGCGCTCCTGCAGCGCCGCCAGTTCGAGCAGCAGCTCCTGGAGCGCGTCCAGGTACTCGGCCTCGTCCATTCCGTCCTTGAGGGCCGTCAGATCCGCGATCCTGCGCTCCAGGCCCTCGCGCTGCAGCAGCAGGGGGCGCATCGCGGGGTCGCTGGCCAGCTCGGCGGCCTGCCCGAGCCGGGCGAGCAGGAACCCTTCGGCCCGCTCGCCCTGGATCTGCGGATGCTCCGTGGCGAGCCGCTTGGCGTCCTTGAAATGCGCCTCGACCTTGCTCTCGGCGTAGCGGAACGCCTCCAGCGCCGAGATGCTCTCGTTCTTGTCCGTGTCGGCCGACGCGGCGGAAAAGGCCTCCGCCCAGTACGTGCCGAACACCGTCGCGTTCCGCTCGCGGCCGTTCTTGGTGGCGGTAATGACAACCCTGCGGGGCCCCTTCAGCGTCTCGAGGGCCCCTCCGCTCGAGCTCGTGGTGCTGACGACGAGCTGGCGGGCGGCCGGAACGGCGTCGAGCCAGCGCTTCAGGTCACTGTCCGTGACATCGGGTCCGGGAATGTTGAACTTGTAGGCGCTTCCGTCATGCGATCCGTGCCCGACCAGGAACACCGCCAGCGAGTCGCCGGGCGCCAGCTCGCCGGCAAGCTCGCCGAACTCGGCCGCGACCCGTTCCGCGGTCGCCTGGGTGCCAGCGACCACGCGCACCCGCGCATCGCTGCCGGCCACGCGCCGCAGGGCGGGCAGCATGGTCCGGACCTGCTCGCGGAAGCGCTCAGCGTAGTCACGGGTGCCTCCGATGCCCTCGATGACAAGGAAGTGGGTCTCCGACCGCGCGACCGGCGCGAGCGCCGTTGCCAGGACCGCTGCCGCTAGCAGCGGGATCCGGCGCCGTCGGCCCGGCATCACACCACCCCCCAGCGCTTGCGCAGCACCCACTCGCCGCCGCGCAGCGCCAGCAGCAGCAGGAACAGCGCCGGCATGTTCCACAGGTCGAGGATCTCGCGCGTCGTGATGCCGGCCTCCGAGAAGCGGATCTCGCCGGGCAGATCGTCGAGCTCGTCCAGTTCCCAGTAGCGGCCGCCGGTCTGGCTTGCCAGCCGCGAGAGCAGGCTCGCGTTGCGCTCGGGGTGGAAGTACTCGGCCACGCCGCCCTCTCTTCGCACGTGCAGCGAGTCGGCCCCGAGGCGCTCGTCTCCCAGGTGGGCAACCGCCTCGATCCGGTACACGCCGAGGCTCGCGGCTTCCGCCTCCGCCTCGTACACGCCGGGCTCGGTGGCGGACGGGCGCAGGTCCACCGTCTGCGGCAGGCCTTCCTCGGGAGTGACGACGGCGGTCACCCGCGCGTTGTTGGCGTGGTTGTAGTCCTTGCCGCGCACCTCGGCGCGCAGCTGCACGCGGGATTCGTCCGCGTAGTTCGATCGGCTGCTGGTCAGGCGGACGGTGCCCCGGGTGTTCACCACGAGGCTTCGCAGCAGCTGCCTCCAGAAGGTGTCATGACGCCGGTCGTCGCTCGGCAGGCCCATTCGCCAGCGCCAGCTGCCCCCGGTGGCGAAGATCACGGCCCGGCCGTGGCCGTAGTTCTGGCGCATCAGCAGCGGCAGCGCGTCCCGGCCGTGGCGGACATTGAGGAGCGTCACGGCGCCCGGCTTGGGACTGCCCAGCATCTGAAAGTCAGCCAGTTCGGGCATCTCGGCCCAGAGCTCCGCGTTGCGGGCCGGGTCTGGGTCCAGCCGGTTGACAAGGGAGTCCCGCCCCTGCGGCGTCAGCTCCACGCTGACCGGCTCGCGGCGGAACGAGCCCTCCCCGCCCTCCAGCCCGGCCGGCAGGACGTCGACGATCTCGGAGTGCTGCCAGCCGCCCGCGCCGAGGCCGTTGCGCCCGCCCAGCATCAGCAGCGTGCCGCCCCTGCGGCTCACGAACTCGCGGATCGCTGTCTGCTGCTTCGGCGAGAAGAACGCAGCCTCGAAACTCCCGACGATGAGGGCGTCGTAGGCGAAGAGATCCTCCTCCTCGGACGGGAAGCCTTCCTCCAGCTCCTCCGGCGTGTCGACGCCCTGGCGGTAGAACTTGTTGGCCGAGGTGCGCAGCATCGTGACGAGCTGCACGCTGGCATCCTTGTGGACCGCCCGCCGCATGAACTTGTACTGCCAGCGCGGCTCGCCCTCGACGTACAGGATCCGGCGGCGGCCGCGCGGCACGTCCAGGATCGTCCGCCGCGTGTTGTTGCGCTCGATTTCCTCCCCGGCGACCGGTGCGACTGAGAACGCGAGATTCCGGACGCCGGCCTCGCCCGCCCCGAAGTCGATCCATTCCCGGCGTACCGGCTCGCCGGGCCGCAGCGTCACGGGCTTGCTGGCGAGAATGCTGGAGCCGTCCCGCACGGTGATGCGGGTCTGCCGCTCCTGGTCGCCATCGTGCCGCAGGGTCAGCTGGGCGCTGACCCGGGAGCGCGGCAGCGACCTCGACGAGACCGTGACCGCTGCCAGCTCGATGTCGCCGGCGATGCGCTCGCGCCCCACCCCGATGGCGTGGACCGGGACATTGAACTTGCGGATTTCGGCCATCGTCTCCCGGCCGAAGCGCTCGGTGTTGTCCGCACCGTCACTGACGAGCAGGATCGCGCCCAGCGGCACGGCTGTCGACTCGCGCAAAACGCTCAGGATCGACTCGCCGATGCCCGTGCTCGCCCCCGGATCGGGGAGCGCTTCCGGTGCGAGGGACTCGAGCCGCTGCGGCCTGCCGGCGAACCCGAAGGAGCGCACCTGGAACTTGCCGGCAAGCGCCGGCAGCACGCTCCCGGCGAGGGCTTCCGATGCCCGGGCGAGCCTCGACACGCCCGCCTCGCCGAAGGACATGCTGCGGGACGTGTCGAGCAGCACGGCCACTGCGTTCTGGCGGTTCTTGAGCGACTGGATGGCCAGCGCGGGCTGCCACAGCAGCGTCAGGACCAGCGCCGCCGCAAGGCACTGCAGCGACCACACCACCCCGACGGCACCCAGGGGCAGGCGATGCTCGGCCCGGCGGACATGCCAGGCCAGCCCTGCCGCGGCCAGCGCGCAGGCCGCCGCGAGCAGCCAGCCGGGCCAGCCGCTGGCGAAGAGGAACTCTCCCTTGCGGTAGGCAGCCAGCGGATACTTGAAGAGGAACTCGAACACCGCGCCCCGCTCAGTGCGTCATAGCGTAAATGACGTAATTGACGGCAAAGCGGTACGCCAGCGCCGTCATGTTCTCCGGGTAGTGGGGAGTGTCCGCGTGCTCCCAGGCGTCCCCGAGATCCATGTTGTAGTTGATCGCGACCATCAGGCGGCCCTCGTCGTCGTAAACGCCCCGCCAGTGCGGGGTGTAGCCGTCCCTCTCGTAGGTCGTCCCGGACCAGACGTACTGGATTCCGGGCACCTGGATGCGGTGGTCCAGGTCGTACAGCGTGTGCAGGATCGGGTCGGTCTCGGGGATCTCGGTGATCGGGCGTTCCGGGAACACCCGCTTCATGCTGGCCTCGAACCCGGCCCATTCGTAGTCCCCGTGGAAGTCGTCGACAACCAGGAAACCGCCCCGAAGCAGGTACTCGCGCAAGCGCGCCGCCTCGATCTCGTCAAGGTACCAGCGGCCCACCTCCACGGCGTAGATCCAGGGATAGTCGAACAGCTCCTCGTCCATCGGATCGAAGAACTTGCCGCCGTACGCCGTGTCGATCACGGTCAGCCGGCTGATCCCGTTGGTGAGGTGGTACTCGGCGTCGGGCCAGTCCGTCCGCCAGCCTCCGCGGCGGCGCCCCCAGCCTCCGTCCTGGCCGGAGCCGTAGGCGTAGCGCACGAACTGGAACTCCGCGCGGGCGTCCGGGTCGAAGTCCCAGGCACGGGGATCCCCCTCGCCGCGGCCGCCCCAGAACTGGAGGGCGGTAAGCACCGGAACGGCACCCAGAACGAGGATGCCGGCCATCCGCGCCAGCCGCCGTGCCATCGCCAGGACCATCGGGCGCCCCCTCCCCCGGGGCGTGCCCGAACTGTAACACAGGGGCACGCCGCGGGGACCGGGCCAGCTAGTCCGCATCCAGCAGCGGTCGCAGCTTCTGAATGAGAGCGGGCTGGCGCAGCCTCTCGAGAGCCTGCATCTGCAGCTGCCGGATGCGCTCCCTGGTGAAGCCAAGCTTCGCTCCGATCTCCTGCAAGGTGTGCTCGCGGTAGGAGCCGATTCCGAAACGCAGCTCCAGAATCTCCCGCTCCTGGGGCGGGATGTGCTTGAGGACCTCGGCGACCTCCTCGGGGAAATCGGGCTGCAGCAGCCCCTGAAGCGGCGAGTCCGCGTTCGGGTCCTCGAGCATCTCCTCGAGGGTCGAGTCGCCGTCCGGCCCGACCCGGGTCTCGAGCGAGACCGGGGAGAGCGCGATCAGGCGGAGCAGCTCGATCTTGGCGATGTCCACCTGGAGGTACTCGGCCAGCTCCTTGTCCGACGGCGGCCGGCTGTTCTCCTTCTCCAGCACGTGCAGGGCCCGGTTGAACTTGATCAGCTGCTCGTTCATGTGGACCGGGATCCGCACCGTCCTCGAGTGGTCGGCCAGCGCGCGCAGGATCGCTTGGCGGATCCACCACGTCGCGTAGGTCGAGAACTTGTACCCGAGCTTGTGGTTGAACTTCTCGACCGCGCGCGTGAGCCCGATGTTGCCCTCCTGGATGAGATCCAGGATGTGCAGCCCCCGGTTGACGTACTTCTTCGCGATCGCCACGACCAGCCTGAGGTTGGCCTCCACGAGCGCGTTCTTGGCCTGGTCGGCCAGGTCGCGCGCCTGCACCACGCGCCGGGCCTGGCGCCGCGCCTCGGCCGGGTCCGTCGGTAGCCAGTCCACGCCGAGCGTGTTCGGCGCCCGCAGGCGCTCGGCCTCGCGCGGGAACCGCGCGGCGTAGGCCCGCCACACGTCCTTGTCCAGCTTCAGGCGGCGGATCTGCCGCGCCGCAGCGACGACGCCGCGGTGATACTTCCAGCGGAGCCGGCGCCGCTCCGCCAGCTTGCGCGCCCCGGCCTCGTCCAGCAACGCCTTCGCGTACTGCGCCTGCGCCAGCAGGCCCATGACCCGGCCCAGCCCCTGCCGAAGGCCCCGGACCCTGCTCGTGACCTCCCCGGCCGTCGCGCCCGCGCCGCCTTCCACCAGCTGCCGGCCGCGCTGCTGGTTCGCCTCCAGCTGCTTCCGCAGCACAAGCAGCTCGTTCCACAGCCAGGAGGTGTGCGACAGCTTCCGGATCATGCGGGCCTCGGCCCGCTCGAGCCTCATGGCGAGCGCCACCTCGCCGTCCTTGTCCAGCAGCGGCACCATGCCGATCTCCGACAGGAACACGCGCACGGAATCCTGGGCCGGCGAGGCGTCCAGCCGCTCGCGCCGCTCTTGCTGGGCGGAGCGCTCCTCCAACGTCACGGCCACGCCGCCGGACCGGTCGCGCTCGTCGCGCGCCAGCCGCCCTTCCCGGCGCCTCTTGAGTTGATCGAGCATCTCGGGATACTCCTTCCTTTTCTGATTGGACGCAGGAGCCGGGCTTTGCGTTCCAACATTCATAACAAATTTTTAACATTTTACAGTGGAGGATGCAAGCCGTGGCAGCCCAAGACAGGGCCGCGACCCCCGCCCTATAATTGCTTTCAGGTGCGACCGCGACCCTCCAAGGCGGGCCTCGGACTGCTCCTGGCAGTCGCGGCAGCCCTTGGAGCGGACACGACCGGGTCCGGCGAGCTGGCCGAGACCGAGCGCGAGGCCCGCCGCTTCGTCGAGGTGTTCGGCCTGCTCGGCCGGCGCCTGCCGCAGCCGTTCGACCCCGCGGAGGCGATCTACCGAGGCGCGCTTCCGGCGATGCTCTCGACGCTGGATCCGTTCTCGGCGTTCCTCGACCCGCAGCAGCTGGAGAGCCTGCGGGAGATGCAGCGCTCGACGGAGAAGGGCTTCGGCAGCGTCGTCAACCTGCTGCCGGGCCGGGTCATCGTGCTGCAGACGCTGCCGGGAAGCCCGTCCGAGCGGGCGGGCATAGCCCCCGGGGACGAGATCCTCGTCCTGAACGGCCAACCGCTCGCCCAGCTTCCGGTCGAGCAGCTCGTGGCCGTGCTGGCGAGCGCCCGCCAGGGGCAGGCCCACCTCATGGTCAAGCGCCCCAGCTTCCCCAACCTGCTCGACATGACCCTGGTGCCGGCCGAGATGGCGGATCCGAGCGTTTCGCGGCACTTCCTGCTCGAGCCCGGGATCGCCTACGCAAAGATCCTCAATTTCGAAGCCGCGACGGCCTCGGAACTGCAGGAGACGCTCGCCTCGCTGGGCGGCCGGCGCCTCGCCGGCCTGGTGCTGGACCTGCGGGGCAATCCGGGAGGAATCATCGAGTCGGCCGTCCAGGTCGCGGCCTTCTTCCTGCGGCCGGACGAGCGCATCCTGTGGATCCGGGGCCGGGACGGCGACAAGCAGGCGCTGCGCGTGCCGCCGGGCTCGGAACCGTACGCCTTCCCGGTGCGGGTCCTGGTTGACGGCCGCACGGCGAGCGCGGCCGAGCTCGTGGCCGGCGCGCTCCAGGACCACGGCCGGGCGCGGCTGGTAGGCGGGCGCAGCTTCGGCAAGGGGCTGGTCCAGAGCGTGTTCGAGCTCAGCGGCAGCACGGCGCTGGCGCTGACCACGGCCTTCTACGAGACCCCGTCGGAACGCGCGATCCAGCGCTGGGCCAGCTCTTGCGGCGAGTTCCAGCTGGCGCCCTGCGGGCCGGGCCAGGGCGAACGCCGCGGCGGCATCGCGCCGGATCGCGAGGAGGGGCCGCGACCGCTGTCCCGTCTGGAGCAGGTCCTGCTCGCGAGCAACTCGTTCCTCGAATTCGCGCGCGAGTACGTCAGCCGGCGCGACGGCATCGACCGCATGTTCGAACCGGACAACGAGATGCTGGACGAATTCCAGGTCTACCTGTCGCAGCGCCGCATCCGGCCGTCCCTCGCCGAGTGGTCATCGACGCTGCGGTTCGTCCGCTCCATGCTCAAGCAGGAGGTCCTGAACCTGACGGCGGGCGTGGCGGCCGGCGACGAGGTCGAGATCCGCAGGGACCCGGTCGTGGCGGCCGCGCTCGCGGAACTGCGCGCGGAAGCCCTGTAGGCCCGCCTCCGCCCGGCCGCGGGCGTCGCGGGCCCGGCGCGGGATGCGAATGCAGGCGCGTCGGTAGTATCGTAGATTAGTCGCCGGCTGACTGCACAGGTGCGCAAATGCCCATCAAGACGACACTTCTAACCGGCTGCCTGGCAGCCCTGATTGCCGCGGGGGGCTGCAACCGGTCCGACACCGTTCGGATCGGCGTCGTCCCGAAGGCGGTGGCGCACGAGTTCTGGGTCGCGGTCCACGCGGGTGCCGACGAGGCAGCGCGGCAAGCCGGCGTCACGATCGAATGGCAGGGACCGTCCGCGGAGACCGAGTTCTCCCGCCAGATCGAGATCGTGGACGCGATGATCAATTCCCGGGTCGACGGCCTGGTGCTCGCGCCCACCGAGGCCACCGCCCTGGTCGGCGTGGTCGAGCGGGCGGCCAGGGAAGGCATTCCGCTGACGATCTTCGACTCCGGAATCAACACGGACGAGTACGTCTCGTTCGTCGCCAGCAACAACCACAAGGCCGGCATCACCGCCGCGCACACCCTGGGAGAGCTGCTCGGCGGCCGGGGCAAGATCGCGATGGTCAAGAACGTGCCGGGCTCCTCCTCCACGATGGAGCGCGAGGCGGGGTTCGAGGAGACGCTCGCCAGCGACTACCCGGGCATCGAGATCGTCGACTTCAAGTACTGCCAGTCCGACCGGTCCATCGCGCTGCAGGTCTCCGAGAACATGCTTACCGCGAACCCGGACCTAGACGGGATCTTCGCGTCCGCCGAGCCCGGCACGGTGGGGGCGGCCACGGCCCTGCGCAACCGCGAGATGGTGGAGCAGGTCAAGCTGGTGGGCTTCGACTGGACCTACACGCTGGAGCGGGACTTCCGCGAGGGCGTGATCCGGGCGCTGGTAGTCCAGGACCCCTTCCAGATCGGACGGACGGCCGTGCAGACCGTGCTGGCCGCGATGCGCGGCGAGACGCCGCCCAAGCGCATCGACACCGAAACGCACGTTGTCACGCTGGAGAACATCGACGATCCCGAGATCGTCGCCGTCCTGCGTATCGACCTCGGCGAGTACGTGCCGTAGCGGGCCCGCCCCGTCAGGCGGCGAACACCGCGCGCAGCTGGTCCAGGGCCCATTCGAGCTCCTCGCGCTCGATGACCAGCGGGGGAGCGATGCGGATCACATGGTCGTGCGTTTCCTTGCACAGCATGCCGCGCTCCTGGAGACGCTCGCAGTACGCCCTCGCCGGGACGCGCAGCTCGATGCCCGCCAGCAGGCCGCGCCCGCGAGTCTCGACGATGTCGGGATGGGACAGCCGGCCCAGCTCGCCGAGGAACCAGGAGCCCAGCTCCGCCGAGCGGCGGACCAGGCCCTCGGACCAGATCACATCCAGGGCCGCCCGCGCGACCGCGCACCCCAGGGGGTTGCCGCCGAAGGTCGATCCGTGGCTGCCGGCGTCGAAGACACCCAGCATGTCGCGGCTCCCGATCAGCGCCGAAACCGGGTAGACCCCTCCTGACAGCGCCTTGCCGAGCACGTACGCGTCAGGCTGGACCCCTTCGTGCTGGCAGGCGAACATCTCGCCGGTGCGCCCGAGCCCGGTCTGGATCTCGTCGGCCACGAGCAGGACGTTCCGCGAGCGGCACATCTCGGCTGCGGCGGCCAGGTAGCCCCGGGGCGGGATCAGGATCCCGGCCTCGCACTGGATCGGCTCGACAAGGAACGCGCAGGTGCGCTCGGTGAGAGCGGCCTCGAGGGCATCGGCGTCACCGAACGGAATCGTGCGGAAGCCGGGCGTGAACGGACCGAAGCCCTCGCGCGAGCCCGGATCCGACGAGAACCCGACAATCGTCGTGGTGCGGCCGTGGAAGTTGTTCTCGCAGACCACGATCTCGGCCTGGCCCGCGGGAATCCCCTTCCGCATGTAGCCCCATCGGCGCGCCGCCTTGATCGCTGTTTCCACCGCCTCGGCACCCGAGTTCATCGGCAGCACGGCTTCCATCCCGCACAGCTGCGCCAAATCGCGGCAGAACAGCGGCAACTGGTCGTTCCGGAACGCCCTCGACGTCAGGGTGACCCTCTCGGCCTGTTCGTGCAGCGCGCGCACGATGGCGGGGTGGCAGTGGCCCTGGTTGACTGCCGAGTAGGCGCTCAGGCAATCCAGGTAGCGACGGCCGTCCACGTCGAAGACCCAGGCTCCGCTGGCCCGCTCGACGACCACGGGCAGCGGGTGGTAGTTATGGGCTCCCCAGCGATCCTCGAGGGCCAGCATTTCGGCCGTCACGGATGCTTCGGCTGCTTCGGCTATGTCCGGCAAACGCTCGCCCTCGCAGGTCCCAGCGTACCACCGCCCCCCCGGCCGGGAGCGGGCACGGGAGGCCGGAAGGAGCGGCTGGCAAGCCCCTTGCCGGAGCCGGCCGCAGCCCGTCGACTACTCCGGTTCCGGGACGTAGATCACCTCGCCGCTCTCCAGCCGGTACGCGACGCCGAGCCGCTCGCCCCGGCCCCGGCCGCGCTCGTCGCTGGAGCGGAGGCGCTCGATGCGCTCGCCCTGCTTGACGATCATCTCCATGTCCGGCTTGCCCGGATTCGTGACGATGGTGATGTCCTGCGTGCTCATGCGGGCCGCGACTTCCGCCAGGCTCGCGCTGCCGGCCAGCGCCAGGATCAGCGCGACAACCAGCACCATGCTGGCGTCGAACAGGTTCACGACACCGCCCAGAGGGTCAGCGTCGTCCGAGGAATCCATCGCCTCGTCGGCGCGGCGCTGCCATTCCCTACGCCGGCCGCGGTAGTCCAGTTGCCTTGCCATCGGTCTCGCTCTCCTCTCGGGCCGCCGGGTGCCAGGTGTCCAGCAGGTAATGCATCTCGGTCAGGTCCTCGCGCCCCCAGTGCCGGACCAGCACTGCCAGGGCGTGCGAGACGCCGCCCACGATCAGGCCCACGACCGTGGTGGTGAAGCCGATCAGCAGGTTGGACGCCATCGACTGCATGTCGCCGGCAGCGAGCCCGGCCAGGGCGGGCTGCAGGGGTATCAGCGTGCCCACGAGCCCCAGCATCGGACCGGTGCGCGCCAGCACGGAAAGGCGCTCGGACCGGGCCCTCAGCTCGTTGCCCAGGTCCGCGACCGTCTTCTCCAGCCGTTCGGGCGGGTCCTGCGCTGCGCGTGCGAAGCGGCCCAGAGCCAACTTCCAGCCCAGGGCCGCAAAGCGCTCGGGGGTCGGCTCTCCGCCGTAGTAGCGCCGCAGGCACTCGCGGTTCGCGCGCCGCTCCAGCGCGTCGGAGAAAACTCCGCCCGCCAGATACGTGGTGTAGACGAACAGCGCGAGGATCGCCAGCAGCGCCGGGACCAGGAACGCGCTCGATATCCAGTACAGCAGGCTCTGCAGATGCTCCACTTGGAACCAACCGGCCCGGGGCCACCCGGGGCGCTATCCGCGCCGTTCCGCCTCCAGCACCTTGCCCAGACGCCGCACGAATCGCTCCTCGGGCCGGAAATTCGCCTCGAGGAAGGCGTTCGCCAGATCCGCGGCCAGACCGGCATCGACAACCCGCCCGCCCAGGCATAGAACGTTGAGGTCGTCGTGCTCGACGCCCTGCGCGGCCGAGTACGGATCATGGCACACGCAGGCGCGCACGCCCTTCAGCTTGTTGGCCGCTACACAGGAGCCGACGCCGCTTCCGCAGACCACGATGCCCCGTTCGGCCGTGCCGTCGCGGACGCTCTCCGCGACTGCGATCGCGTAGTCGGGATAGTCGTCCTCGGGGTCGATCCGATGGGCCCCGACATCGACCAGCTCGTGGCCGGCCGCCGCCAGCCGCGCGGAGAGATCGACCTTGAGCTCGTAGCCGGCGTGGTCGGCCCCGATCGCGACGCGCATGAACCCCAATCATAGCCCAGGGTCCGGGCGATTCGGTCGCGGCCCGGGCCGTCGCGTCGCAGTGCCGGACCGCTCGCCGGAACGCTCCTCGCCGGCCGCGACGGGAGGCTTCCCGGCAGCCGGCAAGCGCGGCGCTCGTAATATGATGGGGGTACTGAGCGGCCTCGGGAACGCGGGCCCTGGCGGAAGCCGGGCGACGCCGGGCCGCGCGGAACGGCCGGTCCATCCTGTCGCCGTCCGCCGCCTCGCATGAAGATCGGCTTCATCAGCCTCGGGTGCCCGAAGAACCTCGTGGACAGCGAGGTCATGATGGGGCTGCTAGAGGCACGGGGCCACGCGCTCACGAGCGATCCGGGCGATGCCGAAGCCCTAGTCGTCAACACCTGCAGCTTCATCGAGCCCGCCAAGCAGGAATCGATCGACGCGATCCTGGAGGCGGCGCGCTACAAGACGGCGGGGCCCGCCAAGAGGCTGGTCGTCGCCGGCTGCCTGGTAGAGCGCTACCGGGACGAGCTGCGCGAGAGCATCCCGGAAGTCGACGCCGTGCTGGGAACGAACGAGATCGAGTCGATCGTCCGCCACTGCGAGGGCGGGAGCGACCCTGCCGGGGACGGCCCGGCGGGCGGCTATCTCTACCACGATCTCACGCCCCGCCGGCTCGCGACCCCGCGCCATTTCGCCTACGTCAAGATCAACGAGGGCTGCGACCACCCGTGCTCGTTCTGCATGATCCCGCAGTTCCGGGGCGGCTTTCGCAGCCGCCGCTTCGAATCCGTGGTCAGCGAGGCGGAGCGGCTCTTCAGCGAGGGCACCCGCGAAGTCAATCTCATCGGCCAGGACACCACCGCGTTCGGCGAGGATCTCGGCCTGCGCGACGGCCTCCCCAGCCTTCTCGACAGGCTCGCCCGGATCGATGGCGGCGGCTGGGTGCGGGTGCTGTACGCCTATCCCAACCGCGTGACCGACAGGCTGCTGGAGACCATCGCGGCCCACGAGAGCCTGTGCCCCTACCTCGACATTCCCCTGCAGCATGCCAGCGCCCCGGTGCTGCGACGCATGCGCCGGGGGGCCAGCGGCGACATCTTCCTCAAGCTGGTCGAGCGGATCCGCAGGACGATTCCCGGCGTTGCCATCCGCAGCAGCTTCATCGTCGGCTTTCCCGGGGAGACCGAGGCCGACTTCGAGGCCTTGTGCGCCTTCATCGAGGCCGCTGAATTCGACCACGTGGGCTGCTTCCGCTACTCGGACGACCCCAACATCGCCAGCCACGCGCTGGACGGGAAGGTCGACGGCCGCACCGTCTACAACCGGCAGCGCCGCCTGATGGCCCTGCAGCGGCGGGTCTCGCGGCGCCGCAACCGGGCGCGCGTGGGCAGCCGCCTGCCGCTGCTCGTGACCGGGCCCTCGCCTGAGACGGACCTGCTTTGGGAAGGGCGCCTCCAGACCCAGGCCGAGGAGATCGACGGCAAGACCTACCTGACCCGGTTCCCGGAAGGCGCGACGCCCCGGCCGGGAGATGTCGGCATCGTGCGCATCTCGCGCTCGACCGACTATGACCTGTTCGGCGAGATGGAGGCGATCACGCGCCCGGCGGCGCGCCCTGCCGCCGAGCTGCTCCCCGTCCTGCAGTGACCGGGGCCGAATCGTGGATCTGACGTGAGAGGCGCCCGCAATCGATGCCCGATCTGCGGGAAGGCCGCGGACCCTAAGCAGGGCTGGCATCCGTTCTGCAGCGAGCGATGCCGGACCCAGGATCTCGCCAACTGGTCCACGGGCGCCTACTCCATACCGGTGCCCCCGAGCGAGGCCGACGAGCAGCTGGAGCCTTCCGGCTCGCCGCCCGAGGAGGCTGCGGATGGCTAGGCGGCGCATCGCAGTCCTGCTGGCCACCTGGTTCTACAGCGGATACTCGCCGCTGGCTCCCGGGACGGTCGGCTCCCTGGTAGCCGGCGCGATCGCCTGGACGGCCGCGAACCGGCTCGGCGTGCCTCCCTGGGTGTTCTCGGCGGTCGCCGTCTGCGCCGTGCCCCTCGCGATCCGGGCCATCGAGGCAGCCACGGCCGAGTTCGGCTCGGAGGATCCGTCCAGCGTGGTTCTCGACGAGGTCATCGGCTTGTGGATCGCGATCGCGCCGGTGTCGGCAGCGTCGTGGCCGCAGTGGATCACCGCGCTGGTCCTGTTCCGGGTGTTCGACATCGCGAAGCCGTTCGGGATCCGCCGCCTGGAAGGGCTGCCGGGAGGCCGGGGCGTGCTGGCTGACGATATCGCCGCCGGGGCCTGCGCTATGATTGGGGCATTACTGGTCCGCTGGTCCGGCTACTGAGGCCGGCCCGTGCCGCCAGGCCACGCATGGCCGGTCACGAAAAGCCCAGCATCCGGATCGATAGCGTATCGCCGCCGGCGGTGATCCCCGGAGGTCGAGTGACGATCCGGGGATCGGGCATGGGCGGCAGCGACTGTGTCCAGCCCGAAGTGCTCTTCGGAAGCAAGCAAGGGCGGATCGTCTCAAGCACTCCCGAGCGGATCGTTGCCTCCGTGCCGGCCGATGCGGACGCCGATGCCCTGCACGTGTGCTTGCCCGACGCGGACAATGCGATCGCGCCGTTCTTCCTGGGCCGGGCCCTGGGCACGGAGTTCCATCCGGTAGCCAATCCCGCGGTGGACGCGGAGGGAAACGTCTTTACGACCCAGAGCGGCCCTCGCGGCAAGTCGACCCCGGTCTCGGTCTACCGGGTCGCGTACGACGGGGGCGCGGTGAGCGCGTTCCTCTCTGGCATTGTCAACGCAACCGGCCTGCTGTTCCTCGACAACGGCACGCTGCTGGTCTCGAGCCGGCACGACGGGACGGTCTACGAGGTGTCGCCGTCCGGCGACAAGGAAGTCTTCGCCGAGGGGATGGGCATCGCGACCGGCCTCGCAGCCGACTCCGACGGAAACGTGTACGTCGGGGACCGTACGGGCACGGTCTTCAAGATCAGCCCCGAGCGGAAGATCTACGTCTTCGCGACGCTGGAGCCATCCGTCGCGGCCTACCACCTCGCGGCAGACCCGGACGGCGGCCTCTACGTGACGGGACCGACGACTTCGAGCTGCGACGCGATTCACCGCATCGACCCGGACGGCAGCGTGACGGACTGGCGACGCGGATTCGGCCGTCCCCAGGGCATCGCCCTCGACGGGAAGGGCCGCCTGCACGTGTGCGCCTCCTACCATGGGCAGCGCGGGATCTTCCGAGTGACCCAGACTGAGGTGGACCAAGTGGTCTCGGGACAGAACATCGTGGGCCTCGCGTTCGAGCCCGACGGGTCGCTAGTCGTGGCGACGGCCACCAGCCTGTACCGCGTCCCCGCGCTCGGCTGATCCGGAAGACTGCCGGCGACCACGCCCGAGCCGACTCGATACAAGCCCCGTTCCGATGCAGGCCGAAGTGATCGCCGTGGGCAGCGAGCTGCTCACCCCCAGCAAGCTGGACACGAACTCGCTCTTCCTGGCGCGCAAGCTGGCCGAGCGCGGCATCGAGCTGGCGCGCAAGTCCGTGGTGGGCGACAACAGGCGCCTGCTGGCCGCGGAAATCCGCCGGGCGCGGCAGGACTCCGATCTCGTCCTCCTGAGCGGAGGGCTGGGTCCCACCCTGGACGACCTCACCCGCGAGGCGGCTGCCGATGCGACGGGCCGGGCGCTGCAGTTGCAAGAGCCGCTGGTGCAGGAGATTGCGGAGCGGTTCCGTCGCTTCAACCGGCCGATGGCCGAGGTGAACAAGCGCCAGGCATACATCCTCGACGGAGCCGAGATCCTCCGCAATCCGCGAGGCACGGCGCCCGGACAGTGGCTCGAGGACGAGCTCGGGATCCTTGTCCTGCTACCCGGACCGCCGCGCGAGCTGGAGCCGCTCTTCGAGGAATCGTGCCTGCCGCGCCTCGACCGCCACGCCCCGGGGCGCAGGTTCTCCACGCTCGTCCTTCGCGTCACGGGCATCGGCGAGTCCGATATCGAGCAGCGCATCGGGCCGATCTACGCGGGAGCGGAGGGCGTCGAGACGACGATCCTGTCGTCGCCCGGGGACGTCCAGATCCACCTGCGAGGCGAGGGCGGCAGCGACGGGGAAGCGCGCCGGCTGGCGGAGAGGCTCGGGGCGAGGGTCGCGGAGGAACTCGGGACGGCCGTCTACTCCCGCGACGGAAGCTCCCTGGACGCGACAGTGGCGAGGCTGCTCCGGGAAAGGGGCCTGAAGCTGGGTCTCGCCGAGAGCTGCACCGGCGGCCTGATCGCCGCCCGGATCACGGATGCCGCCGGCAGCTCGGAGTTCTTCGCAGGCGGTTTCGTCTGCTACAGCGACAGTGCGAAGTCCGAATGGGTGGGCGTCGACAGGTCGACTGTCGAGTCCTGCGGGGCAGTGAGCCCCGAGGTAGCCGGGGCGCTGGCCGAGCAAGCTAGAAGGCACGCAGCGCAGGCGACGGGCGCGCCGGCGATCGGCCTCTCGACGACAGGCTATGCCGGTCCGGCCGGAGGGACCGAGCAGGATCCGGTCGGGACCGTCTATTTCGGCGTCGCCGACACCGAGGGAACGCACACGCACCGCCGGACGCTGGGCAGCGGCCGCCGGCGAGTTCGCACCTTGGCGGTGCAGACCGGGCTGGACCTGCTGCGCAAGCATCTGCTGGCGCTGCCGGATGCCTGAACCGGATTAGCAGCGGGCAGTCTGCACGCCGGCCGCGCGCAGCATCTGCCTGAGGCCCTCGACGGCCCTGGCGTCGCAGCACCGCTTCGGGATGACATAGTGCTCACCGGGGCTCGGGGAGAGCAGGAAGCTCCGGCGTGTCTCGCCGGCGTCCCATACGTCCTCCCAAGCCACCCAGTCGCCGCGCCCGGCCGAACGGATCTCGACCCCGCTGCCGCAGACGTGATAACGCACCCTCAGCGGCTTGCCGCCCGCCCGGCGAAAGTCCCGGCGAGCCACCCAGGCGGTCGATGCCAGGGCCGCGCCGCCCCCCGCGACCACGAGAGCCGGCAGCCAGAGCAATTCGCCATCGGTCAGCCACGCGGCCCCGGCCGACGCGGCCAGCACGGCGGCGTAGGCCCGCATCACGGGCCGGCCGCGGCGGAAGAATTGCGAAAAGGTGGCCAGCAGGGCGTCCGAGTACCCCACATGCGCGACGATGTCGATGCTCGGTGGGGCGTGCTCCTCCGGCGGGGCCATCGAACCGCATTCTAGCGCAAGCCCGCAGCCCACCGGGGCTGTCCGCTCCGCCCGGCTCGGGGCGGGTTCCGGACTTGCAGGGCCCGGCAGGTCCGGAGCGCGGCCGCAGGCGTCTGCGCGATCAGCGCCCGTCCCGGTAGTTGATCCATACCGGGCTGGCCCAGGCCATGTTGCCGTCCTCCTGGATCACGCGCACGTAATAGTAGTGCGTGCCGGACTCGATCTCCGAGTCCGTGTAGGAGAACGTGACTTCCTGCACGCCGGGATGCGCCGTGTAGGCGAATGCGTTGTCCTTGATGACGTCGATCCGCTCGATCGCCGTGGTGCCGATGACCCTCACGTCCAGGCGAGGCGGCTCGCTGGCGCGGAACTCCTCTCCCATCGCGTGGCCGCTGCTCTGGAAGTCCACGATGATGTTGTCCGTCGCAGCGTAGGTCCGGCGCGCGTGCAGCGAGTCCCAGATGTCCTCGTAGGTCCGTTCCGGGGTGTAGACGGCGGCGTAGGACATGTGCGTGGAGCGGTGGTCCGAGCTGGCAATGAAGCCCATCTTGTAGCCCTTCGCCAGCGCGTTCCAGACGAAGCCCTTCGGCCGCATGTCGCCGGAAGTGATGTACCCCCCGACCACGATCCGCTCGGCGGTGGCGCCGCGCGGCGCCCCGAGATACTCGTAGGAATCGCGGTTCCCCTGGTAGATCTCCACGAGGCGCTCGACCTGCTCGTCGTTGTAGCGCCAGTCCGTACCCATCTGCGTGGCAGGGGTGTGCGGAATGCTGATCGCCTTCTGTCGACCGCCAGCCAGCAGCTGCTTCCAGAGAAGCGGCGTGTCGTCTTCCGCGACCCCGATGTCCCGGTCGCCCAGCTTGATCCTGATCGGTTCGTAGCCTCGGCCGCGCCAGACGATGTTGCGGTGGCCGTCCGGGTAGGCGACGGTGCGCTCGTAGTTGAGCAGGGGGTAGAAGACTCCGGGGATCTTGTAGACGTCGACGGCCTTGTCGACCATCCACCACATGTAGTCGCTGTCCGCCTTCTCGGGGAGCACGTGCTCGGACGGGCCCAGGAAATCCATGCCCGCCGCGTCGATGGCGTATCGGTAGCTGTCGTAGAGACTGCCGTCGCTGTAGCCGTCGAAGGAGAGGTCCGTGTGACGGTGCAGGTCCCCCCAGGTCACGTGGTAGCTCCTCCCGCCCACTTCCATCCGGTAGGTCTTCCAGAGCGGCGGGCTGGGTTCGGGTTGGGAGTCGTCGGCGGGCTCGGGGGCTACCAAGTCGTCGGTGGCGACGAAGAACTCGTCTTCCGGCGCGGCGCCGGGGACGCGGGCGAGGTCGAGCTTACCGGCATAGACATCGTACTGCCAGAACCGCTCGTCGCCGGGCATGCGGCTCTTGCCGTCCGTCTGCGACGCGATCCAGAGGTTCCCGTCCCCGTCCACAGCAGCGGCCGGCCGCTGCTCGTTGCGGCCGTCGGAGAACGGGATCCACACCGGGGCGGTCCATCCGTGGCCGTCGAACATCGTGATCTTGTAGTTCCAGTAGGGGAAGATCGACCGCGCCGCGACGGTGGGCGGGTTGGCGCGACCGAGCGTGCGGGTCCTCAGGATCGCCCACACGCGGCCCTTGCCGTCGACCTGCAGCAGCGGGTACTCGGTGTAGGTCCGCCGCGCGCTGTCGAGGCCGAGGGCCATCCAGCTGCCCGTGATCGGGCTGGGCGGGAAGCGGTGGTCGATCGGCGGCACCGGCCGGGCGATCCGCCCGCGGTCCAGCACCCGGACCTGGGCCTGCCGGTGGAAGTACAGGCCGCTCTCGCCCCTGTGGATCCCGTTGATGCCGTAGTGATCCTTGCCCCAGTTCGGCCCGCCGTTGTCCCAAGCCATCCAGAGCCGGTCGCGATGGTCGTAGGCGATGCTCGCGTGAGCCTGGAAGTCCTCGCTGGCCGTGATGCGCTGCAACGGCCCGAGCTTGCCGCCGGCGTAGCGCCGCAGGAACACGTCGTAGTTGCCGTGGCGGTAGCTGTCCCAAGCAATAGCCGCCTCCCCGCGCGAGTTCACCGCGACCGAGGGCTCCCAGTCGCTGGCCGGATGCTCGGTCACCCGGACCGGGTCCGACCACTCGCCGTCGCGCCGGATCAGCAGCGAAACATCGGTGTTCCCCTCCGCTCCGGACTGGTACGCAAGATACACGTCGCCGCCCGGAGCGGCCGCCATCCTCGGGAAGGTGTCCGGCCCAGGCCCGCTCGCAAGTGCACTGCCGGTCGGCGAGCCGCCTACGGAGTACTCGAACCGCTGCAGGTTCACCCGGCCGGAACGGATCGCCGAAGCGACGGCAGTCACGGAACCGGGCTCGGTCGAGACGAGTGCCACCTGGTAGTACTCGCCGGCAGGGGAGATCGTCACCGGGTCGTCCCAGGTCTCGCCGTCGGCAGACGAGCGCAGCCGGATCGTGTCCGTCCCGTCCTCGAACGCGATCCACGCCACCCAGACCCGGCCGGCCGGACCGATCGCGACGGCCGGGTAGTCGTCGTCGGCGAGGCTCTCGGACATGCGGCGCGACGCGATCACGCGCTCCACGCGGAGACGTCCGCCGAGCAGGTCCAGCGGCTGCTGGTAGGGAACCTCCCCGGCACGGAATTCGGCGCTTCCTTGCGCGGTCTCGACAGACAGGCGGGCCTCGTCGCCGCCATCGACGTCGATTACGACGCCCTTCCATCGCGTCGGGGAGAATGCGGCCTCGTCGCTGGGCTCCATCTGCAAGTGGCCGTCCCACTGGTTCCCGCAGGTCCAGTCCGATTCGCTGAAAGTCTCGCCGGCCCCGAAATGGTGGGACGCGACGATCGACACGCCCGCGGATCGCGAGGATACGGAGCCGCTCCAATCCGTGACCGCCGCGTCGGCGCCGCCGAACAGCACGCGGAACCGCTGCCCGCCCGACAGCGGCATCGCGGCGAGGAGCGCAAGCGCCCAGGCGCACTTGCGGACGGAAGACGGGATCGCGGGCAGGCTGTTCACGGTTACGGGCCCAATGATAGCCAAGGTGGCGGGAGCGCCGGACAGGGAGCCGCCTCCGACTCAAGGCGCCGGGGACGCGGCTTCCGGATCGGCCACCTGCCTCTGGTAGTTCACGATCGTGTCGACGATCGCGATCTCGACCCGTCGGTTCCTTCTGCGCGCTTCCTTCGAGGCGCCCGCCACCCGGGGGCTCTGCTCGCCGTACCCCTTCGCCTCAAGGATCTCCGCGGGGACGCCGGCTGTGGCCAGGTAGTCCCTCACCGCGGCCGCGCGGCGCTCCGACAGGCTCTGGTTATACGCTGCGGGCCCCTGATCATCGGTATGGCCGTACACGTAGGCCTTGAATCCGTACGAGGCGAGCATCACGCCGGCGATCCGGCTGAGGATTTCCCGGTCCTGCGGGCGCATCTCGGTGCTGTCGAACCCGAACAGCAGCGAGTCCTCCGTGAGCCGTACCACCATGCCCATCGGCGTGCGGTCGGTTTCCGCGATGCGGCCGAGCGCCTCGCGCATCCGATCGAGTTCCCGGAAGCGCTGGCTGCGCAGGCGCTCGGCCACGCTGCGCTGGAGCTCGGCTTCCTGCTGGGCCGCCTCGGCGTCCTCGCGGGACCGGTTCGCATCGGACAGCGCCGAGTCGCGCTCGAGGATGACCTGACTCAATGCCTTCCCAGCAAGGTCCTCGCGCCCCAGTGCATCTCGCAGCCGGTTCGTGAGGCTGAGCCCCTGCTGCCTCGATTCCGCAAGGGACCGGTCCAGATCCTGCGCGCGCTGCCACAGGATCCAATTCGCTGCGGAGACTGCCACGAGAAGCGGGAGGCAGACGAAGAGCGCTATCCGCTCCGTTCGGTTCCTGAGAGGCATGGCCCCCTCATTCTTGCAGCATCCCGGCTCCGGCCCGGATGCGGAGGCGGCCTAGAAGCGGAAACGGCGGGGATCCTGCTCCGGCACTTCCTTGCGGAATGTGTTCAGCAGCAGGCGATGGAACGGGCAGAGCTTGCCGTCCGGCGCGGGATGCCCGCACTTGATGCAGACAGCGGTCTCGCCACGGCCGCCCCCCTTTCCGAGCCGGTTCCCGTTCACGTTGCGCGGGGGCCTGCCGTTCCGGCGGACCGGCCCCCGGTTCCCGTCCCCTCCGTACCGGGCGCCTCCGTTGGGACGCACCCTGCGGCGTGGACCGCTCGCGTTCCGGCCGGGCCGCCTGGTGATGTGATCTGGCATTTTGCGTTTGTTCCGATGCTGCGGCCCCGGCGGGAGCGCTTCGGGATCTAGGCCTCGCATCCGCGAGGCGCCGGCTCGGCCGGCCTAGTTGGAGGGGCTGGGTGCGGCCGACGGGTTCGCCGCGTCGTAGGCCTGGATGATGGCACCCGTGATGTTGACCTCGTTCACGGCGTACAGGACGGGGCTCTGCGGATTCGAGATGTCGAGGACGAGGTGGTAGCCGTTGTCCTTCGCGTACTTGTCGATCACCGCCATGATCTTCTGGCCAACTGCGTTGAACAGCGTGGTCTGCTCCTGGGAGAACTCGCCACGGGCGTCCTCGGTCTGCCGCTGGAGATCGACCTCGGCCCGCTGGATGTCCCGCGCGAGGGTGCGCTGGGCCTCCTCGCTCATGGTGTTGGCGCCCTTCTGGTACTGGTCCCGCATCTGGTTGAGCTTGTTCTGCGCCGCCTCCAGCTGCTGCTGCTTGGGCCGGTACTTCTCCTCCAGCTCGCGAATCAGCTTCTGGCCCTCGGCGGTCCGGGAGATCGCCTCCTGGACGTTGAGAACCGCAGTCGTTGTCTGTGTCTGCGCGGTTGCGGTATCGGCGAGCGCGGAGCCCGCCAGCAGTGCGAGGGCCGCCCCCGCCAGTCGCAGGGGAACCTGTTGCAATCGAAGCATTCTGGAACCTTCTATCGGGCCGCTCCCCGCAGCCCGGTACTGACAGGTTAGCACGGAAGGGCTCGAGCCTCCACGCCTGCCGGCCGACTTGTCTTCGTGACTTGGAAAGGAGCCTGCCGGCCGACTCGGTGACTGCGGGCAGGCAGGTCGCGGGCGCGCCGCGGCTTGATGCGGTGCGATTGCCCGGAGAGCGGGGACGATCATAACGGGGCGCTGCGCCACGACCGCGCCCACTAGAACGTGCGGCTGATCGTGAAGCGGAACATCGAGCGGCGCTCGAAGAACGGCAGCCACGTCCCCACCGGCCGGACCGCCTCGATGAAGGAGTTGTGGTTGGGGAACAGCGACCGGTCCGCCACGATCGGCGGCTTGAGGAACTCCTGCACCCGCATCGGGTTGTAGGCCCAGTAGAAGCGGAACGGCGCGTTCACCACCGGCATCATCACCTGCAGCTCGATCCCCGTCGAGCTGCGAATCTTCTGGGTCGGGCCGATGATCCCGATCCGCTCCTGGAATCCCGCCTGCGGGAAGCGCTTGTTCAGCTCCGCCGCGCGGTCCGCGTTGAGCCGCACCTGGTCCTTGAGCAGGATCTTGTTGAACCCGAGGTCCCAGAACGGCGCCAGCACCACCGGCCCGAACAGCTTGATGCGGTACTCGAAGTTGTACACGAAGCGAGTGTCCCCGCCCGGGAAGTTCAGCCGGAACACCGGCACCTCGGTCGTCAGCGGCACCCGCTCCTCGACGCCGTTGACGATCTGCACCTGCGTGCGCGCGGTGCCGTTGTCGTTGTAGACCGGCACCTCGGCGAAGTCCGGGATCCACACCATGGGGCTGATGGACCAGATCTGGAAGCCCCTGACGTCGTTCTCGCCCCCCATGAACGAGCGGTTGAACGGCGGCGGCACGCGCCCGCCGTAGCCGCTGAGGAACGAGAACAGGCCGCGCATCGCGATCGTCTGGCGGCTGCCGTGCGGACGGAAGTACTTCGCCTCCACCGTGGGCTGGATGAACCGCGCATTCCCGCCGAAGCCGGCCACCGCCACGCTCGCGTACAGGCTCTTGCCCTTCGACGGCGTGATCGGATGGTCGACCGTGTTGTAGAAGTATCCGGGCGTGATCTGGCTGGTCGTGATGCCCTCCAGCGAGTTCGGGCCCGACACGCCCTCGAAGTTGAGGTAGGTGAACAGGTTCGACGCCGACTTGCTGAACGTCACCACGTTCGAGCGGCGGTAGCTGTAGGTCAGGCTCAGCCGCGCGAAGCTGCGCCGCAGCGGGTAGCTGAGGAACGTCGTGAAGCCCGACGAGTTCTGGCGGTAGTCGAGGATGTTGTCCTGCCCCAGCGACTCGAACAGCGGGATCAGGTTGGCGCCCGCGAAGATCGACGCCTCCCTGGCCTGGTTGAAGCTGAAGCGGCTCGAGAAGATCGTGAAGCCGGCCTGGATCGGCTTGTCGAACAGGTACGGCTCGGTGTAGCCGAACTGCAGCACGCGCTCCCGGCTGCCGAGCTGCGTGTCGAACGAGAGCGTCTCGCCCAGTCCCAGGAAGTTGTTCGTCGAGTACCCGAAGCCGATGAAGCTGCCCGCGAAACCAGAAACCCCGCCATTGAGGTTGATCATGTTCCGCCCGCGTTCCTTCACCTTCAGCGTCAGGTCCACCAGCCCGTCGCGCGTGTTGCGCGTGACCACCGTGTCGGTCTCGGGGCCCTCCGTCTTGATCGGGTCGAAGTAGCCCAGCTGGTTGAGCCGCAGCATGCTCAGGTCCCACACCCGCGTGTTGAACATGTCCCCCTCGTCGAGCAGGATCTCGCGCCGGATGACCTTGTCGCGCGTCGTCGAATTGCCGTCGAACTCGATCCGCCGCACGAAGAACTGCTTGCCCTCGTCCACCGACAGGTTGAGGTCGATCTGCGGCGGGTCGTCGTCCTCCCGGAACTCGAAACTCGGCTCCGCGACGAAATCGATGTAACCGAACTCCCCGTACAGCTTCTTGAGGTTCTCCATCCCCTTGCGGAGCTTCTCCACGTCGAAGACCGCCCCTTCCGGCATCGCGAAAACAGGCCCCAGCACCTGGTCGGGCACCCGGAACAGCTCCACGTCGGTGAAGCTCAGCTTGCCGCGCTGGTAGCGCGGCCCCTCCTCCACCAGCAGGTCGATGTCGGCGTGCTTCTTGGGCTTGTTGAAGAGCATCGACCAAGGCAGCAGGAACGTGCCGCGGCCGGGCATGTCGCGGACTTCCAGCTCGTGCCGCAGCACGTTGGCCTTGAAGTAGCCCCGCTTCTGGTACGCGTTGCGCAGCCGCTCCTTGTCCTCCTCCAGCTTGCGGACATCGAAGGTGCGTTTGAAGAGGTTCTCCAGCACGATGCTGCGCGGGATCCCGATCGGCTTGGTGTTCTTCATCGCCCGCCTG
This sequence comes from Bryobacterales bacterium, assembly GCA_965263255.1. Taxonomy (GTDB): domain Bacteria; phylum Acidobacteriota; class Terriglobia; order Bryobacterales; family UBA6623; genus VXMF01. Next base: position 197,924 of record CBDHHA010000008.1, on the reverse strand, counting down.
GCGTTGCGCCGGCTCATCACCTCCAGGCCCTCGAACGCGACCTGGCCGACCTTGACCTTCGGGCCCTCGTCGATGTTGAATACGATCTCCACCGACGCCGGCGGGATCTGCCGCACCTCGGGATTGACCTCGGCGTACTGCCGGCCTCGCTCGCCCAGCAGCTCGCGCAGCACGTACACCGCACGGTTGACCGTGGTCGGGTCGTAGCGCGATTCGACCGTCAGGCCCACGTTGCGCTCCTTGAAGCGCTCTAGGATGTCCGACAGCGTCGCGGACTTGTTGCCCTCGTAGCGGATGGTCCGCACCACGCGCCGCTCGGTGACGACGAAGCGGATCATCTTGCCCGTCTCCCCGTCCTCGACCTCGAGGCGCAGGTCGTCGAAGTAGCCGGTGTTCCACAGCACCATGAAATCGCGGCGCAGGGTCTGGGCGTCGTACAGGTCGCCACGCTTGGTAAAGATGCGGGCGGCAAGGCTGTCGCGCGGGATCCGGCGGGTGCCGCGGAAGGTGACCTCCTCGACGATGTCCTCGCCCGGCCGGCTTTGGGGCTGCGCCTCCTCCTCGACCGTATCGAACGGAGACGCGGGGGCCGGCTCCTCGAGGGGGATGTCCTCGAACGGGGACGGCGCCTGCTGGGGCTGCTGGGCCTGCGCCAGCAGGAAGGCCGGCGGCGCGACAGGGCGAGCGGCCGTTCCGGCCTCGGGACCCGCTGCGGCGTCCGGAACAGGTTCCCGCTCCTGCGCAACGGCCACGCCGGCGACAAAGATGGCTAGCAGCGCGGCGTATCGGGACAAGCGGCTCGGATTCATGGACAGGTCTGGTCAGGCGCCGGAACCTCCGCGCCCGGCCCGGGACGCGGTGCCGGCTGCCCGGCTCGTGAGCGGAATACGCATGCTCCTAGGTTGCCGTTTCAACGGAAGCGTCTCGGGATGGCTGCGGAGCTGGAAGCAGGGGCGCGATTGCCTGCGAGAGTTCGACGGGGGAGGCCGGAGGGGAGTTTCCGCGCCGGGCGCGGAATTCGCAATCTCAGTCGGGCCGCTTGAATTCGATGAGGAATTCCCCCAAAGGTCCATCGTAACTCAATTCAAGATGCTTCCGCTTGGTCTTGGCCGGAATCTCGAAGTAAAGGAATCCCTCGACCGGCTTGTCCTCGGCAACGAGCGGCAGCTCGATGCGCAGGAGGCGTTCCAGGACAGGGTTCTCGCTCTCGCGGCGCTGCTGCGCGGTCTGCGTGCCCTCGGTCGAGCCGCCCCCGCCTACCGCGTTCGGAGGGAGCCCGAGGCGACGGGGCCGCTGGCCGGTCCCCGGCACGCCGCCCCAGATCGGGGCGTTGGTGCTGTCGGAGAACACGGAACCCGAGGAAGACGTGCGCTTGGCGGTGAGATCCAGGACCGCGCTCCCGGCGATCCGCTCCGGCGACCTCGCGGTCGAGGTGGCGTTGTTGTTGCGGGCGCGGAGGAGGAAATGCTCGCGCTGGAAGCGCAGCTTCGAGCCGTACAGCGGGCGCACCCGGAGCTCCACGAGAACAACCTCGCCCTCGAGGCTGTCGCCCGCCGCATTGCGGATCTCGGCCGGCTCGCGAACCAGGCGGGCCTCGACCTGCGCGTCAGGAAGCTCGCGCGCGTACCAGTCCGGGAGGCTGGCGCCCGCGAGGACAGAGACCAGCAGCGCGCCCAGGACCTGAATTCTCGGCACCATGACTTGCATCGCTTAGTCTAGAACACCCCGAATCGCGAGACAGCGGATCCGCGTTCGGTTGCGCTGTCTCTGGGCCCGGCTCGGTCGGGACAGGGCTTCATGACGTGCTCGAGGACGGGGCCGGCTACATTTCATCCGTCAGGAGCCGCTTCACTTCCCTATTGAGGATGGATTTGCGCAGGCCACCGACCCGCTTCGCTGCGATGACGCCGTCCCGGCCCACGAAAAAGGTGGTCGGAAGCGACCTGACCCTGTCGAGACCCTGCGCGAGGTCGTCGCCGGCCAACAGCACGGTGTAGGTGGGCCGGTGCCTCTCGATGAACGGTCGCACAACGTCCCACCCCTTCCTGTCGAGGGAAATCGCGACGATGGCGAGGCCCTCCTCCCCGTACTCTTCCAGAGCCTCTTCGAACAGCGGCATCTCCTCGATGCACGGCGGGCACCAAGTGGCCCAGAAATTGACGATCAGGGCCTTGCCCTCCCAGTCCTCGTTGGTCCACACCCGGCCGCTCGCGTCCGGCAGCGCGATGGCCGGCAAGGCGTCACCGACTGACAGTTGATTCGACTCCCGGTCCTCCGCGCCGGACGACCGTGCCTCCTCAAGGGCCCCCTGTATTCTCTCGGTGAAGTCACTGGTCAAGGTGTAGAGCACTGACCCCAAGGTAAGGACAACATTGATGATCATGTAGCAGACAAGGACATACGTAACTGTCCTGACTTGGCGGGACATCTCGCGCACGGCTCCCGCGATTTCGCCCAGTGCCTCGCCGTCCGGCCCGTTCCGCGGACTGTGCCCGCTGTCTGGATTAGAATCCATCTTGCCGTGCCTCCTCGCCCACTCCAAGTGCCCCTGCAGGAACCTCAGGGTCGGCAGGCTGGCCTAATGCTAACCCAAACGATCCATATAGGAAAGTAGCCAAGGCGATCACTTGCGCATCTCGTCGTCTCTTGCACTGACTTGCTCGAAATGCTTGGATTCTGCACGTCCGCTACTATCGGCGGGATGGCTGCGGAGCATCGGAGCCTCGGAGATCAGGGAGCGAAGCCGGGCCGGGAACCGAAGCGGCCGCCATTGGATCCGCCCACGGGCCCGGATAGCAAGGCTAGCGGTTCGGAGAGCGTAGCCAGCTCCGCGGGAGTCGGGAGCATCGGCAGGCCGGACACCAACGAATCCGACCCGGCTGGTCCGCATAGCGAGTTGGGGGCCGAGCTACAGGAACTAGCTACCGAAACCGTAGAGGTCCAGAGAGTCTTATCCGGGATCGCAGCTGGCCCGTATAGTGGAGCCAGCGCTATAGGAAGGCAGGACCTACCCGAAGCCCACGCGACCGCTAGCGAGCAGGACACTCCCGAACCGGCCCCAGAGGGAAGGCGCCGCCTATGATGAAGGCCGGTACAACGGAGCCTGAGGGGACCGATATGTCGGGCACGGTATGGCAATGGATTGCAGGAATCCTTGGCGTTGCCTTGATTGGCGCGGCCCGAATGCTGTTTGGACACGTGGACAAGCGAATAGACTCCCTAGATCGGAAAGTGGACGAAATCAGCACAGGCGTCACGGAAGCCACGGAGCGGCTAGCCGGTATCGACTCCAAGCTGGAGAACCTTCCCGCAAGCGTGGAAGCCATAGTCACTAGAGCGATGGGTGCCTCGAAGCCCTGACTCATCGGCGTAGAGGGATCTCTCGATTCCTCATAGTTCGCGTGCGATCGCCCTTGGCTGCTTTCCTATCTGATCCACTAACCCAAGGGCTCGTGTGTGACGCTGGTCCGGGCCCTTCGGACGAACGCCGAGTGCCGTCCCGGCAGTATCGATTCCGCGTGACTGCGTGCCGGTCCCAAGTCGGGGCCCTGCGGGTCGATGAGCCGGGCGGGCTTCCTACTGTCCCTCGCTCGCCAGCTGCTCGGACAGTTCGGCCCACTCTTCCTCGTGCCTCTGCATCCGTCGCTGGCTCGCCTCGAGCTCTTCGAGGATCGCGCGACGGCGGGCATGGTCCGTCCCGTTGGAGACCATCTGCTCCTGCAGCGCGCCGCAAGCCTGCTCAAGCTGCTCGATTTCGCTCTCGATCTCCCCGATCCTGCTGCGGACCCGGGCCACCTTGATGGGGTTCATCCGGCGGCGCGCGGGCGGCGCAGCCGCTAGCAGTGCCGCCCCGAGCTCCTCGCTTACGGCCGCCTCGGAGATCCTGCCAGCCTCCCCGTCGCGTTTCTGGCGCGACCAGAGGAACTCCTCGTAGTTGCCCGGGTACACCTCGACCTCGCCGCCGCCGACCGAGAAGACCTTCGTCGACAGCCGGTCGATGAAGTAGCGGTCGTGGGAAACGAACACGATCGTGCCTTCGAAGTCCATCAGCGCCCGCAGCAGCACGTCCTTGGCCCGCAAGTCGAGATGGTTCGTGGGCTCGTCCAGCAGGAGGAGATTGCTGGGCTGCAGCAGCATCCGGGCCAGCGCGTACCGGTTGCGCTCGCCGCCGGAGAGAACGCCGATGCGCTTGAAGACATCGTCGCCGGTGAACAGGAAGCACCCCAGCAGGCTCCGCAGGTCGGACTCGCCCATCATCGGCGCATGGGAGACAAGATCCTCGAGCAGGACCGCCTCCGGATCCAGCTCCCGGTACTGATCCTGCGCGAAGTGGTCGACCCCGACGCGGTAGCCCTCCTTCCTCGTGCCTGCGGAGAGCGGCTCGAGGCCGGCCAGGATCCGGATCAGAGTCGACTTCCCCGCCCCGTTCACGCCGATCAGGGCGATTCGATCCCCTCGCTCGACCCGCAGGTTGACATCCTCGAAAACCCGGTTGTCGCCATAGGCCTTGGCGACGCCGTCGAGTTCCACCACGACGCGCCCGGACGGCGGCGGTTGCGGGAAGCGGAAGTGGATCGTCTTCTCTTCCGGAGGAATCTCGATCCGGTCCATTCTCTCGAGTTCCTTCACCCGGCTCTGGACCTGCTTGGCCTTCGTCGCCTGGTAGCGGAAGCGGTTGATGAACGCCTCGAGCTGCTCGATGCGGTCCCGCTGGTTCCGGTAGGCCGCGCGGATCTGGGAGATTCGCTCGTCGCGCTGTTTCTCGAACTTGGTGTAGTTGCCCGTGAAGAAGTGGGCGCGCCCGTTCCACAGGTGAACGATCTTGCGCACGGTGGCATCCAGGAAGAACCGGTCGTGCGACACCACGATGTAAGCGTGCGGATAGCTGCGCAGGTAGTCCTCCAGCCAGTTGCGCGCCTCGAGGTCCAGGTGGTTGGTGGGCTCGTCCAGGAGCAGGAGATTGGGCTTGGCCAGCAGCAGCTTCGCCAGGGCGATCCGCATCTGCCAGCCGCCCGAGAATTCCTCGCAGGGCCGGTCCCAGTCCGCGCGCGGGAACGCGAGACCCCCGATCACCGTCCCGACCCGCGCCTCCTTCGTGTAGCCGTCCAGCGCCTGGTAGCGCGTCGTGCACCACTCGTAACGCTCCATGACATCCTGGAACTCCGGGCCGGACGGGTCCACCTCCGCCATGCGGTGGGCCAGCTCGTCAATCTCGAGTTCGAGAGCGACGGCCTCGTCGAAGACGCTCAGGCACTCGTCGAATACCGTGCGGCCGGAAAACGCCAGCCCCTCCTGGGGCAGGTATCCGACACGGATGCTCTTCTGGCGCTCGATCTGGCCCTTGTCCAGGCTCTCCGCGCCGTGCAGGATCTTCAGCAGGGTGGACTTGCCGGAGCCGTTGCCGCCCACCACGCCGATCCTGTCGTTAGGGCCGACCAGCCAGTCCAGCTTGTCGAATAGCACCCGGGCGCCGTAGCGCATGCGCGCTTCCGCCAGCCGGATCATAACCCTGAGTGTACCGAGGAGGCTAGCGAGCGGAGTCCCGGCCGGAGGCGAGTCGGTCCAGGATCGCGCGGGCAGCGACGGAGGGCGGCCCTTGACCGCGGACAACCAAGTCCGCGTCCGCCCGGCCTGGCAGAACGTGCCGGCGGAACATCGGCACCACGTCCCGACGCCACTGGCGTAGCACCGACTCCTTCGTGCGGCCACGCCCGGCCGTGTCCCGGGCGATCCGGCGGGCGAGGCACACTTCCTCGCCCGCATCCACGAAAACGGCCAAGTCCAGCATCGCGCGGACGCGCGGCTCGGCCAGGGCGAAGAGGCCTTCCAGTACCAGCAAAGGGACGGGTTCGAGCCGCCTGTCGGACGCCAGCCGCTCATGAGTGGCGAAGCCATACTTCGGCACATCGATGCCCCGACCGGCACGCAGACGCTGCAGGTGCGAAAGCAGCAGGTCCCAGTCCAGCGCCTCGGGGGCGTCAAAGTTGACCGCGTCACGCTCCGCGAGCGGCAGTCCCCCGATGTCGCGGTAGTACGAATCGGTGCAGAGCACGCCCGTGCCTGCGGACAGCTCCGCAACGTGGCTCGCGAGGAGCGTCTTGCCGGATCCGGAGAGTCCGGCGATGCCGACAACTACCATCGAACGCACCGAACTCCGGCGGGCCTCAGGGGGCGGGCGCCAGGCCCCCGGCCCGCCCGCTCAGCGGTCCCAGGACTGCCACTCGACGACGCCGACCCGGTCGGCCCAGTCCTGCCACATCGACGCCAGTTCCTCGACCTTCTCCGGCATTGCCGCGGCAAGGTCATTGAGCTCGCTGCGGTCCGCTGCGAGATCGTACAGCTCCCAGCGCCCGTCCTCCGGGCGTGAGCGCTTCGATACCAGCTTCCAGTCTCCGACCCGCGCGGCGCGGTTGCCCTCGTGCTCCCAGAAGATCCCCTCCGGGTGGCCCGGGGCCGGCTCTCCCTGGAAGAGCGGAGCCAGCGAAGTACCTTCCAGAGGAGTGATCTCGTTTCCGCCGTGGGTCTCGGGATACTCGGCCCCCGCCACGTCCGCGCAGGTGGCCATGATGTCGATCAGGTGGCCGACATGGTCCGTCCACTCCCCCTTGCCGGCAATCCCGGCCGGCCAGTGCGCGATCAGCGGGGACGAGATCCCGCCCTCGTGCACCCAGTGCTTGTAGTAGCGGAAGGGCGTGTTCGACACGTTCGCCCATGGGACGCCGTAGCTCTGGTAGTTCTCCTCCGCGCCCGGCATGATCGACGGATCGTTGCCGACTGCCACCGGCTCGCCCGCGTAGGTGTGGGTTGGAATGTGCAGTGCCTTCCAGGTGTCCCTCGCCTCCTCGGCGCACCCTCCGTTGTCTGCCAGGAACAGGATCAGGGTGTTGTCGAACTCGCCGCGCGCCTTGAGGGTCTCGACCACCCTTCCGATCGCCTCGTCCATGAGCTCGACCTGCGCGGCGTAAACCTCCATGCGGCGAGCCTGCCACTCCTTGTCAGGAACCTCCTCCCACGCGACCTGCGACCCGTCGCGCTCGCTGAGGCCCGCGGTCTCGTCCAGCACTCCCATCTCGCGCATGCGCTCCAGGCGTTCCTCGCGGAGCGCGTCCCAGCCCATGTCGTAGCGGCCCTTGTACCTGGCAATCGCCTCCTCGGGCGCATGAAGGGGCCAGTGCGGGGAAGTGAAAGGCAGGTAGAGGAAGAAGGGATCGTCCGGCCTCTCGTCGAGCGCCTCGTCGATGAAGCGCGAGGCATTGTCCCCGATTGCGGTCGTGTAGTAGAAGTCCGGACCGGGGTCCTCCTCCTCGTTTCCCCTCGTGAGCGAAGCGGGATCGTAGAACGAGCCCGCCCCGTGAATCGTCCCGAAGAACTTGTCGAAACCGCGCTGCATCGGCCACTGCGAGCGGTCGACGATGCCGCCGGACCCTTCGGCAGGCGAGACGTGCCATTTCCCGCTCATCAGCGTGGTGTAGCCCGCCTCGCCAAGCACCTCCGCCAGCGTGACGCAGCTGTCGTTCAGGCTGCCCGAATAGGAAGGAATGGGCTCGCCGTCCTTGCGGTACTCCGTCATCATGTGGCCGACGCCGGCCTGGTGCGGGTACAGGCCGGTCAGCAGCGACGCGCGGGTGGGGCAGCAGCGGGCATAGTTGTAGAAGGAACGGAACCGGAGTCCTTGCGCGGCAAGCCCGTCGAGCACGGGCGTGTTGATCTCCCCGCCGTAGCAGCCGATATCCGAGAATCCCATGTCGTCGGCCATGGCGACGACGATATTGGGACGCTTGGACGCTGGCGCCTCGCCCCCGGGCGAGCAGCCCCAAGGCAGTGCGGCCGATGCTCCGATCCGGAGCATGTCGCGACGGGAGAGCCTGCGAGCGGTGTCGGGCATGGCGCCCATCATACCGAGCGGGACCGCAGCCCCGGCCGGAATGCCTGCCGGGGATCTGTGCGACGATACTCCCGGCTCGGGAATGGCCGAGTCCGCTGCAACATCCAAAGGAGGAAATCAATGGATCTCTCGCAAATCAACTGGATCGCCGTCGCCGCGGCATCGGTGGCTGCCTTCGCGTTCGGCGCCGCCTACTACACGGTCCTCGGAAAGCACTGGATGGACGCCGCCGGCTTGTCCGAGAAGGATGTCAGCAAGCGGTCGGCTGGACCGTTCGTCACTTCGTTCGCCGGGCTCGTGGTCATGGGAGTCGTCCTGTCCCTGCAATTGGCCCAGCACCAAGCGGGGGCCCTGTCCGCCGGCAGTGCTGCCGGGGCGGCCGCGGTGCTCTGGGTCGGCTTGGTCGTGACAACGACCGCGACCAACAACGCGTTCCGGGGGGCCAAGCCCAAGCTGACCTTGATCGACTCGGGCCACTGGCTGGGCGTGCTGGCGATCCAAGCGTTGGTGCTTGGCGCCTTCTAGTCCCGCTCCGGTGCGGTCGGCCTGGGGACTGTTTGCAAATTCTTGATGCCAATGCGCGCCTGGCGCGAATCCGAAGCAGACTCTCGGGCCGTCAAAGGAATCAATGGCCGTTCACTGGCGGTCAACTCAATTCGAAGAGGAGAATCAACCACATGAACCTACCGCGAATCGCTCTCGCCTTGCTGGTGATGGCCACGCTGGCGCCCGCCCAACGGGTCGAGCGCATCAACTCGAGGGTTTTCGTCCCTGAGGCCCTTCAGGAAGCACTGGGCCTCGACGAGACCCAGATCGAACAACTGACCACGAACAGCAGCCTGATGCGCGAAGCCATCCACCCGCTTCGGCAGACCGCCTCCCGGGACCAGCAGGACCTGCAACGGGAACTGCGTTCCGACAGGCCGAACGAGACGATCGTCGGTGCACTGGTACTCGCGATCGAGCAGGCGAGAACCGAGATTGCCGACCTGACCGCGAGCTACCGGGAGCATGCACTCGAGTTCTTGACCCCAGACCAGATTGCCGCTCTGGAGCCGATCTCGAGCGCGGCTGCATCCTGGAACGTCATCAGGGAGGCGGCCTCCTACAACCTGATTAGGCTTCCCCAGTCTGACGAGGCGGACGCCTCTGGGCGGGCGTTCAGCGCCGGGCTGTCTCGCTTCGGCAGGCTCATCGCGGTTCCAGATGCCCTCCAGACCACGCTTGGCCTGGACGAATCCCAGCTCAGCCAGCTCCGAAGCATCGACTTTGCGATGAACGAGGCAATGCGTCCTCTAACGAGAAGGCTGGCTCAGGCCCATCGCGACCTGCGCAGGGCACTGAACTCGGAGACTCCGAACGAAACAATCGTCGGTGCGCTGCAGCTCTCCGTCCAGCAGATCGGCAACGAAATGGAAGTGGCAGCCGAGACGTACCATGCGCAGGCCCGCTGGGTCCTGTCGGAGGACCAGATCGTGGCGCTGGTTGCGATCGAGGAGGCGGCCGCGCTCTGGAATGCGGTGCGCCAGGCCGCGGCGCTCAATCTCGTGGACATTCCCGATTCGAGCAATGCGGTGCCCGGTTTGACCGGCGGGGGCGGTTCCGACGGCCGTGGCAACAATAACAACAACAACAGGGGTCGCGGTCGCTGAGCGTGCGCGGCACTTCCGCTGCGGCCCCCGCCCACCCGCGACCCTCCGGGCTCGCGGGTGGGGATTCCGCCGTCCGCCCTTCAATCCGGACTGACCAGGCGGCGTGGTTTTCGCGACGAGCCGGATGGACTGTTCCGGTGCAACCGCGGCTGGCATCACGACAGTGCCCGAAGCCCGGAGGAAGGACCCAAACGGCGGTTCGACTGATGAGCGGCCGGCCCTGGAGTCCCGCCGCTCAGGGGCGGATTGCGCGCCCCGAAACGCCGGTGCTAGTCTGGGCAGTCGGCGGCCTGCGACCCCCCGTCCCGCATGAGAGCTATCCGACTCGAGGAACCCCGTCACTTCGAATACGTGGACATCGACCCTCCGGGCGCCCCGGGCCCGGGCCAGGCCTTGGTCCAGACGCACCGGATGGGAATCTGCGGGACCGACTACAGCGGCTTCCTCGGGAAGATGCCCTTCTTCCGCTACCCCAGGGTGCCCGGTCACGAACTGGGGGTGACGGTGCTGGAGCTAGGCGCCGGCGTTACCGGCCTCAAGCCCGGCGACCGCTGCAGCGTCGAGCCCTACATGAACTGCCGGACGTGCTACGCCTGCCGGAGGGGCAGCCCGAACTGCTGCGAGTCGCTCGAGGTGATCGGAGTGATGGTGGACGGCGGCCTCTGCGAGCGATTCCTGGTACGGGCCGACAAGCTCCATGTCTCGCGCAAGCTGTCGTTCGAGCAGCTCGCACTCGTCGAGACCCTGGGTATAGGCTGCCATGCGACCGACCGCGGAGAGCCCGCCGAGGGCAGCCACGCGCTGATTATCGGAGCCGGGCCCATCGGCCTCGCGACCCTGGAGTTCACCCGTCTGACCGGAGCCAGCATCACGGTCATGGACCGCGTGGAGTCGCGCCTCGAGTTCTGCCGGCGACAGTACGGCATCGAGAACACCGTCGTGTTCGAGGACCCGGACAGCGCGGTCCAGCAGATGCGCGAGATCACTGACGGCGACATGTATCCTCTGGTGACTGATGCGACGGGCAGTCCGGCCTCGATGAGCGCTGCCCTCGCCTACGTGGCCCACACCGGAACGCTGGTGTATGTCGGGATCACGACGGACCGGGTCGAGTTCCCGCACCCGGCGCTGCACCGGCCGGAGATGACGATCAAGGGATCGCGCAATGCCCTGCCCCGCGACTTCGGGCGGATCATCGGCCTGATCGAGGACGGCACGATCGACACGGATCCCTGGATCACCCACCGGACGCCCTTCGAAGAGGTGGTGGCGAACTTCGAGGGGTATACCCGACCTGAGACCGGCGTCATCAAGGCCATGATCGAGGTCGCGTAGCCGCCATGATCCTCTCTTCGGTCACGGTCAGCCTGGTGCCGGAGGCCAGCGCTGGTCCGTTCGTGTACCACGGCGACCTACTCGAGGCATGCCGGCAGGCCAGCGAGCTCGGCATCGACGGCATCGAGATCTTCGCGCCGTCCGGCAGTCACGTGAATCCCTCCGACCTACGGGACCTGCTGGAGCGTCACCGGCTGCGGCTGGCCGCGGTGGGAACCGGTGCGGGGATGATCCTGCACGGGCTCAGCCTGTGCGCTCCGAGCGAGTCGGAGAGGGCTCGGGCAGGCGACTACGTCAAGCGGATGATCGACTTCGGCGCTCCATTCGGTGCTCCTGCGATCATCGGGTCAATGCAGGGACGGGCCGGCAGCGACCGGACTAGGGAATCGGCCTTGGAGTGCCTCGCTGACTCCCTGCGCCCGCTGGCTGCGCATGCTGCCGAGCGCGGCCAGATCCTGCTGTTCGAGCCCATCAACCGCTACGAAACCGACCTTGTCAATTCGATTGCCGGCGGCGTGAGCCTTTGCGACAGGGTCGGGGCAGAGAACCTGAAGCTGCTGGCGGACCTGTTTCACATGAATATCGAGGAGCCGAGCATCGAATCGAGCATCCGGGAGTCGTGCGGCCGGATCGGCCACGTGCACTTCGCGGACTCGAACCGGCGGGCGGTGGGTTACGGCCACACCCCGATGCAGCCAGTCATGCAGGCGCTCTCTGACGACGGGTACGAAGGCTTCGCGTCGGCGGAAGTGTTCCCCCATCCGGACTCGCGAGCGGCAGCCGCCATGACGATCCGCTCCTTCCGGAACTACGTACCGGCTTAGCCGGATCCGGTGCAGTCCGGGATCGCCCCTGTACCAACCTCAGCGCGGCCCGCCCGACTCGCGAATGAAGCGATCCTTCCAGCTCTCCCAGATCCCCGCCAGTTCGCGCACGATTTCCGGCCGCTGCGAGGCCAGGTTCGCCTGCTCGGCCCGGTCTCGCGAAAGGTCGTAGAGCTCCCAGTCACCGCTCCGACTGTCCTCCATGTCGGCAACGCTGGACCAGCCGTCGTCCCTCGAACGCACCGCGTGCAGGATCTTCCAGTCGCCCTTGCGAAGGGCCCGATTGCCCTGGTGATAGAACCACAGCGCCTCGTGCAGCTCGCCGCTGTCCCCTTCGAACGTCCCCGCCAGGCTGCGGCCCGGATACGGCGGGCCTCCCTCGTCCGGAGCCAAGCCCGCGCCGGCCAGATCCAGGATCGTGGGCGCGATATCGATCACGTGCCCGACCGTGGAGCGCAACTCGTTTCGGGCCTTGATGCCTTCCGGCCAGTGCGCGATCAACGGCGTGGCGATTCCGCCCTCGTGCACCCAGCTCTTGTGAAGCCGGAAGGGCGTGTTCGCCGCGCTGGAGAATCCAGGGCCCAGGCACAGGTAGGTGCCGGCAGACCCGAGCGGGGCATCCGGGTCGTGCCCGTCCCCGCGCACCATGATCTCGGCGCTCGCGCCGTTGTCGGACAGGAACATCACGAGCGTGTCGTCGAATGCCCCCATCTCGCGGATCTGGTCCAGCACGCGCCCGATCTCGAGGTCCATCCGATGGATCATGGCGGCGTGAATCGCCATCTTGGCTGCCTGGAAGCCACGCTGCTCGTCCGTCAGGGTGTTCCATGGGACCGGGCGATTGACTTCGCCCGGGCCGAGCAGGGCGATCGCATCAGGAAACGCGTAGGGCGGCCCGACATCCTCGTCCATGGAGGAGAGCGCCCCGCTGGCGATCCCTAGCTCGCGCTGCCGGGCGTGACGCTGCTCACGGAGGCGGTCCCAGCCGCCGGCATACCGATCACGGTAGTGCTCGATGTCCTCCGGGCGGGCATGCAGCGGGAAGTGCGGCGCAAGGAACGCAAGGTACTGGAAAAACGGCCGGTCGGCGTGCTCGGATGCATGCTCCTTGAGGGACTCGATGGCGTGATCGGCGGTTAGCGAGGTCAGGTGCCTACCCTCCTCGGGCAGGATCTCGGGGAGCCGGACGCCGTCGCGGGAATGAGCCCTCACGTGGAAGAAGCCGGCGTTGTTGGCGGTGCTGTAGGAGCGGTCGAAGCCGTTCTCGAGTGGCTCTCCGTCGACATGCCACTTGCCCGAGTGGTAGGAACGGTAGCCTCTCTCCCGGAGCCGTTCCGCAACCACGCGGGCCCAGGCAGGCCTTACGCCCCGGCCGCCGAACTTCCGGCGGTCAACGCCGGGCATCTCGTCCCGGCGAACCTGCTGCGCGTAGTACCCGGTCAGAAGGGATGCGCGCGTGGGCCAGCATCGCGAGGTGTTGTAGAACTGCGTGAAACGCAGGCCGCCCGCCGCCAGTGCATCCAGGTTCGGCGTGGCGATCTCGCCCCCGTACGAGCCGGCGTCGGCGTACCCCATGTCGTCGGCCACGATGACGAGAAAATTGGGCGGGCCGGCAAGGGCACCGGAGACCGCGCCCAGAGTCGCCGACAGGAGGAATAGGCATTTCACACGGACTGACACGATGCAACCGCCAGCCGGCTCCGGAGGTGCGGGCAGAGCGCCCTGGCATGCCCCGCGCCGGCAGCACCGATCAGCATAGCGCCGGGACTCTGGTCCCTGCTGGCGAGGTGCCCGCCAGGCACGACCCCGCAGCTTGGCTCTCGAGGGCTGCGGTGCTAGAGTCGGGATTCGGGCTGGACCGGGCGGCCTGGCCGGGTCACTGGCGTGCCGGGCGCTCCCGGCACGCGAAGGCCCTCGCGCCATGAGCGGCCTGGACCTTGCAGTCATCGCAACGTACTTGGCGGCCATCACCGCCTGGGGGGCCTGGCTGGGCCGCGGCCAGGTGGGCGCGACCGAGTACTTTCTCGGGGGCAGGTCCCTGCCGTGGGGCGCGGTCACGCTCTCCGTCGTCGCGACCGAGACGAGCACGCTGACGTTCCTCAGCATCCCGGGAGTCTCATACACGGGCAGCTTGGTCTTCCTCCAGCTTGCACTGGGCTACCTCGTAGGCCGCACCGCCGTGGCACTCGTCTTCCTCCCTGCCTATTACCGCGGCGAGCTGTCCACGGCTTATGCCCTGTTGGAATCGCGCTTCGGTCCGGGTGTGCGGCGGCTGGCCTCCGCGATCTTCATGGTGACCCGGCTGCTCGCCGATTCCGTGCGGCTGTTCGCTACGGCAATTCCGCTGGCACTGCTCACGGACTGGCCGTACCCGGTCTCGATCGCGGTGATCGGCGCCCTGACCCTGGCTTACACGTACTGGGGCGGCATCCGGGCCGTGGTGTGGGTGGACTCGGTCCAGATGGGCCTGTACCTGCTCGGAGCCGCGCTTGCGGCCGTTGCCATCCAGTCAGCCGTGCCGGACGGCTGGACAGGCATTCTCGCCTCGGCGGCAGCGGCGGGCAAGCTCCAGGTATTCGACTTCTCCTGGAGCCTCGATGCGTCCTACACGTTCCTAGCGGGCCTGGTGGGCGGAGCGATCTTCACGATGGCCTCGCACGGCACGGACCAGCTGATCGTCCAGCGGCTGCTGACCTGCCGCGGTCTGCGCGACTCGCAGAAGGCCCTCGTCGCCAGCGGCTTCGCCGTGATCGGGCAGTTCCTGCTGTTCCTGCTGGTGGGTATCGGGCTGTGGGGATTCTACGGCGGGCAGGAGTTCGCCAGCAGCGACGAGGTCTTCGCCCGCTTCATCGTGGACGAGCTGCCTGCGGGGGTGACGGGTCTGCTGGTCGCATGCGTGCTCGCCGCCGCCATGTCCTCGCTTTCGTCCTCGATCAATTCGCTGGCCTCGGCGACTGCCTACGACTACTGGGCGCCGGCCGCCGGGGCAGCCGGCGACGATCGCAGGATCCTTCGGGCCGGCAAGGCCTTCACGCTCGCCTGGGCGGGCCTGCTGGTGGGAGGCGCCATCGCGTTCATCCCCCTATCCCGCAACAGTTCGGCCGTCGAAATGGCGCTGGGCGTAGCGGCGGTGGTCTACGGAGGGCTGCTCGGCGCTTTCGCGCTGGGTGTGCTCACCCGCTCCCCGGGACAGCGGTCGGCGATCGTCGGCATCGCGCTCGGCATTGCGTCCGCTCTCGCGATCAGCGGGAAGATCGCATGGCTGTGGTACGTGCCGGTTGGAACTGCGGTAACGCTAGTCTCGGGAATCGGTGCGGGCTTCGCAGGGAGGCTTACCCGCCGGAACTAACTCCGCGCGGGTGCTCGCGCAGGCTGGAAGCCTCGGACGGGAAGGGGCTAGACCTACCGATCAACAGCGCCCGCTTGGGCCGAGGTGTTCTGCCTCGCGCCTACGGATGGCGCCGGATTACCGGAACTACCGTCCGTGCGGAGGGCCGAATGAGGATTGCGAGGACGCTGGCCGGGGGGAGGCAGCGAGCGGGAGCGGTCAGCTCCGGGCGCTCCGCTGTGTACCAGCAAAGCGCCCGGAGAATCGTTCCGGATCCTAGAAGCGCAGCTTGATCGCGTACTGGAAGATCCTCGGTCCGCCGCCGCGGCCGATGCCGCCTGTCCGGGTGAAGAACCCGCCGCCAACCCCGTTGAAGCGCCGGAACTCATTCGTCATGATGAAGTTGGTCCGGTTGAGGAAGTTGAAGGACTCGATCCGCAGCTGGAGGCGCATGCCTTCGCGAACCTGGAAGTTCTTCGAAATCGCCACGTTCGCCGTGAAGAGGCCTGGGCCGTCCAGAATGTTGCGGCCTGCCGAGCCGAGGGCGAAGGCGCCCTCCGGGC
The DNA here is from genome assembly GCA_965263255.1 of Bryobacterales bacterium. Taxonomy (GTDB): domain Bacteria; phylum Acidobacteriota; class Terriglobia; order Bryobacterales; family UBA6623; genus VXMF01. Next base: position 182,337 of record CBDHHA010000008.1, on the reverse strand, counting down.
AGGACAGTGGCGTGCCCGCCTCCTGATCCGCGTCGATGCAGCTGGGCACATCCACGAAAGCGCTGGTGTCGAAGAACGGGTAGTCGATGCCCCGCTTCGCGCCCAGGGACAGGTCGTCGACCTGCGCGCCGTGTGCGATGCGGTGCGGGCGCTGCGACTCGCCCAGGTTCACGTCCGCGTTGGCGGCCATGACGGTGAACGGCGAGCCCGAGTACGACGTCTGGGTGCCCGAGAGCTGCCAGCCGCCCAGGATCGCCTGGGTGACCGGGCTCCATTGCCGGCCCCAGCGGCGGCCGCGCCCGAACGGGAGGTTGTAGTTCCCCACGAAGGTGAACACGTGCCTCCTGTCCCAGGTCGAGCGGCCGCGCTCGAGCCTCAGGTTCCTGCGGTCCAGCGCGTTGGCGAAGTCGGTCGGCCCGGATCCGTTCGTCCTCGACGCGTCGTCGATCGATTTCGAGAACGAGTAGTTGACCCGCCAGAACAGCCCGCCCCGGCTGCGCTTGCGCCAGGAAATGTTGGCGGCGTTGTAGACCGAGTTCGAACCGGTGTTGTAGAAGTTGATGGCGTTCCAGTCGGGATTCGGGCGCAGGGACTGGAAGTTCTCCAGGAAGCCCCCGGTCGCGGTGCGGTTGGCGAGGAACCACTCCCGTGTGCGGATCGCCTGGTTGTGGTCGTACCGGCGGATCAGGTGCGTGCCCTTTGACCCGCGGTAGTCAAGCTCGACGCTCGTCCCGCCCGGCAGCTGGCGCTCGATCGTGAAGTTCCATGACTGCAGGTAGGCCTGGGATGGCTTCTGCGTGATTCCGCTCGCCGTCGGCCGGTTGCCGAGCCAGCCGCCGCCGATGATCAGGTCCCGGCCCAGTGTGCCGAGCGGGTCGCTGAGCAGCACCTCGGGCGGCCGGTTGGGATTCGCGTTCCGCGCCTGGTAGTTCGTATTGACCGTGTACGGGAAGATATTGCCCAGGTTGTTGCGGAACGGGTTCAGGATAGTGCCCGCAACGAACAGCCCGTAGCCCGAGCGGATGACCGTCCTGTCGCCCAGGCGGTACGCGAACCCGAAGCGGGGCGTGAAGTTGTTCCAATCCGTCTGGATCACCGAGCGCGGGAAGCCCACCTCGTCGGCGGTCAGGAAACGGCCGGCAAGGTCGAAGTCCCCCAGTAGCTGGTCGAAGTTATCGGGAAGGTTGCGGTCGCTGGAGAGAACGATCTTGTTGAATTCGGGAACGAAGCTCCCCATCTTGTCGTTCACGTCCCACGGCATCTGGTTGACTTCCCAGCGCACGCCCAGATTCATCGTCAGCCTAGGCGTCACCTTCCAGTCGTCGTTGAAGAACGCACCCATCGCGATCTGCCGCCAGTCGGGCCCGTTGATGCCCTCCCGGACGTTGATGTTGTGCAGCCAGCCCAGGAACATGTCCGCGACCGGGCTGCCCCAGTCCTTGCAGCGCTGCGAATTGCAGCCGCCAGTCCGGAACCCGCGGAAGCGATAGTTCCCGCGTGCGTTGTTCACGCCGGGCCGCTCGTAGATCACGTGGTTGTAGTTGAATCCGTACTTGATCGTGTGGGCGCCCTTGATGTTGGTGAGCTTGACGCTCCACTGCGTGTCATACACGTCTGTGATCACCGGCAGATTGGTCGCCGAGCCGAGGGTCGCGTGGTTGTCGATTCGAATCAGCGGGAAGTCGTCGATGCCCGGGTACTGCTCACGATCCGCGTCGGAGATGAAGTCCGCCATCCCCAGTTGCTGGATGATGTCGGAATCGGCGAACGCCCCGCGCTGGAAGACGTCGTTCCCGCTGAAACCCGCACGGAGTTCCATTAGGAAGGTCGGCGAGAACATGTGCGTGTAGTCGGCCCCTGCCAGGTACCTGTTGTCGTCGATGGTGTTACCGAACTGAGGTAGCAGGCTGTTGCCGGCAAATGGATTCTCTGTATTGTTAGCTCGGTACTGCACCCGACCTGCCAGGTTGTTCTCGCCGATCTTGTGATCGATCTTGAAGATGGTGCTGTCGAAGTTGTCGTTGTCGTTGTCCACCACGAGGTAATTCAGCAGGTCCCGCCGCTTGCCGAGGTTCGGCGCCGGGTACTCCTGGAAGAGCCGCTGCGCCACCGGGTCCGCCCGCGAGATCGGGATGATGTCGTTCGGGAAGCACGAGTTGTTCCGCCCGCGAGCCACCAGCCTTGCGTTGCAGCCTCCCCGCGCGGTCCGGTCGCGGATCACGAACTGGCTACGCAGCTGGTCGAGGACAGCGTCGTCGGTCACGTCCAGCTGGTTGTCGAGATGCGAGAGTCCGATCGTCTGGCTGAAGTCGCCGCCGATCTCCATCGGGGTCGGGACCCGCGACAGGCGCGTCTGCTCCTGGTCGCGGCGCTGCAGCTCGTAACTGACCATGAAGAACGTCCGGTTCTTCTTGATCGGGCCGGTCGCCGTGACCGAGAACTGGTTCTGCAGCAGGTTGGTTTTCTCGGCCTCGAAGAACGCCCTCGCGTCCAGCACGTCATTCCGCATGAAATAGCTGACGTTGCCGTGCACGTCGTTCGTCCCCGACCGCAGGGACATGTTCAGGATGCCGCCGGCCATCCGCCCGTATTCGGCGGAATAGCCGGAAACTTCCATCTTGAACTCCTGCAGCGCGTCGATGTTGGGGCGAACCTGCGCGGCGCCGCCCTGCACGTTGCGGTTGTCGAACCCGTCGACATAGAAGTTCGTGTTGGTCGGGCGCGCTCCGTTGATAGAGGCGAAAGAGCCCTGGGCGCTGCCCCTCGGGACGACACCCGGAACGAAGAACGCCAGGTCCGTGAAGTCGCGGCCGTTGAGCGGCAGCTCCTGGATCTCCTCCTGGACGATCACGTCGCCCTTGATCATGCCGTTCTCGGTGTTCAGCGTCACCATCTGGGCGTCGACGGTCACCGACTCGGTGACCTGCCCCAGCTGGAGCTCGACATCAATGCGCCGGTTGTCGCCCGTACGCAGGATGATTCCCTGCTCGACGTGCTGCTGGAAACCCTCGGACGTGACGATCAAGTCGTACTCGCCGGGAATCAGCGCCGTGAAGGTGTAGATGCCGACGGCACTGGTTGTCAGTTCGCGTGAAATGCCGGTCCCGGTGTTCATGACCGCCACCTCGGCTCCCGGGATCACCCCGGCGCCGGAATCGGTCACTACGCCGGTCAGCGTCGCGAGATTGGCCTGGCCGAAACACAGCGGCGCTACCAACGCCGCGATTGTGAGGACCAGAATGGATTTCTTGCTCATATCGTCTCCCCTGATTCGCCGCCCCCTGAAGGGACTAGTCCGCGAATTGAGCGCGCAGACTTCCTATCGAGCCTATAGGGTCGAGACTCGGCAGCGCAAGCATTTGACCCAATCCTTACATTCTGCCCGTTACCGGGGGTAGAGGGGCCTGGATCGGCCCTCTCGGTGACTCCGGCGGAAGGGCCGGACCGGCAGCGCCTCGGCACCGGTAGCGCGACGCCCGGACGGCACCTACGGAAGGCGGCCCTCCTTTGCGCTTACCCTGTCAGGGATGGACCGGACCGGCGCCTCCCCGCCCGCAGGCATTGCGAACCTGCGGCACCTGTATCACTCGGGGGCCCTTTCGCCTCTTGAGGTCGTCCGAGACACGCTACAGCGCATTGAGAGGCTGGACCCGACGCTGAACTCGTACCTCACCGTGACGGCGGAACAGGCTCTCCGCCAGGCAGCCAGGGCGGAGGCCGATATCCGGGCGGGCGAGGCACGCGGTCCGCTGCACGGCATTCCGTATGCCGCGAAGGACCTGCTCGACACGCGGGGTGTGCCGACCACGGTCGGATCCAAGATCATGGCCGGCAACATTCCCGGCCGCGACGCCGCAGTGATCCAGAGGCTGCGGCGGGCCGGAGCGATCCTTGTCGGCAAGACCGGGATGCACGAGTGGGCATACGGCATCACAAGCGACAACCCGCACTTCGGCCCGGTTCGCAATCCCTGGAATCCCGAACGAATCCCGGGCGGGTCGAGCGGCGGGTCGGCGGCCGCCCAGGCAGCCCGGCTGTGCGCGTTCTCGCTGGGCTCGGACACGGGAGGCTCGATCCGCATACCGGCGGCCCTTTGCGGCGTCGCCGGCCTGAAGCCGACCTTCGGCCGCGTCAGCCGCCACGGCGCATTCCCGCTGGCTCACACCCTGGACACTCTCGGCCCGTTCGGTTCCTGCGTGGAGGACACCGCACTCGCATACGCAGCGATGGCAGGCCGGGACCGGCGCGATGCGGCATCGATCGCGCGGCCGGTCGAGATTCCGGACCTGGATGGGGAACCGCGCCTCGACGGAACAGTGATCGGCGTGCCGAGCAGATTCTACTTCGAGCACCCGGCCCCGGACGTGGATGCCGCGATGACGGCAGCGCTGGCGGTCTTGCGGAGTCTCGGCGCGGACCTGCGCGAGGTCGACGTGCCGGACATCGAGGCGGCCAACTCCCTGCACCGGCTGATCCTGCTGGCGGAAGCGAGTTCCGTCCACCGCAATCGGCTGGAGGGGCGCCGCGAGGATTTCGGGCGTGATGTCCGCGCGCTGCTGGACCAAGGACGGTTCGTGCTGGCTACCGACTATCTCGACGCCCAGCGGGCGCGACGGGTTTTCTGCCGCGAATTCAACGCCATGTTCCGGGAAGTGGACGCGATGGTCGCGCCGGCCGTCCCGATTCCGACCGCCCGCGTGGGAGAGTTCGAGATCGAGGTGGATGGCCGGCGCGAGAACGTGCGGCTCGCGACGACCCGCAACATCCGCGCCCTGAACCTGACCGGCCTTCCCGTGCTCTCCGTTCCGTGCGGGTTCCACCGGGACGGGCTTCCGATCGGGCTGCAGGTGGTCGGCCCGGCGTTCGGCGAGGAGCAGATCCTGCGCATCGGCCACGCCTACGAGCGGGCCACCGACTGGCACCTACGCGTTCCGGCCATGGCCCGTTGAGCGAGCCGCTCTTCCGGGGGCCTACCGGAGTCCGCCGTCCCACAGTCGGCTGACGAACTGCTCTGCCGGGAGCACTTCGATACCGTCATCCGTCTTCCACGCCTTCGGCTCCCGGCAGACGATGATTCGGCGCCCGACACCGGGGTGCTCTTCCGCCAGGGTCCACAAGCCCTTCATGTGCCGATCTGTCACGCGCTCGCTTGCCTTGGCTTCAACGGCCAGCAGCATGTCGCCAAGCACGAAGTCGACCTCGATCCCGCTTGGCAGGCGCCAGTGAGTGAGGTCGGCGTCCACCTCCCGGTAGCTGACGTACGCGGACAGCTCGTGGAAGACCCAGTTCTCGAATGCCCTTCCGTATGCCGGAGTCCTCGGCACCACCTCTCCCCTGTGCGCCAGCCTGTTGACGACACCTACATCCGAGAAGTAGAACTTCGGCCCCAATGAGACACGGCGCTTGCGGCGCCTGCGGTACGCCGGCAGCCATCGCCCCAGGAAGGTGTCCTCCAAGATTCTGAAGTAGCCCTTGGCGGTATGGTGGGACACGCCACACTCGCGGGCGATATTCGAGAAGTTGACTGGGTCCCCGTCAGCGAGGGCCGCCGCCTCGAGAAACCCGGAGAACCCGGGAAGGCTGCGAACGAGCCCTTCCGCCGCGATCTCCTGCCGGAGATAGTCCGCAACATAGGCGTCCAGGAGCCTCCCCGGCCGCGGCGACTGGTACACGTTCGGGAGGTAGCCCGTGGTGAGCAAGCGGTCCAGGTCGAAGTCCCCGCCCAGCTCCCGGGCTGTGATTCCGCGCAGCTCGAAGCGGAGGGCCCGGCCGCCGAGAAGGTTCGCCGCGCCGCGCCGCACCTTCCTAGCGCTCGAGCCGCACAAGGCAAACCGGAGTCCGCGGTTCTCGATCAGCCAGTGCACCTCGTCGAGCAGGGCCGGCACTTTCTGGATCTCGTCGATCACGATCTGCCGGTCCCGCGGCTCGACTGCGGCCGCGGATTCGAGGCGGAGCAGCTCCGGGCGGCTTGCGTAGCGGCGGAACTCGTCCGCCTTCAGCAGGTCGATCCAGCGACTGTCCGGGTACGACTGCCGCATCAGCGTGCTCTTGCCCGTTTGACGCGGCCCCCAGAGGAAGAACGTCGCCGTTCCTGGCTCGGGCAAGGAGAGGGAACGCTGGAACATTATCTATAATATATCATGAATTTTGGAACCATGATCACAACATATCATGTATATTGCAAGCTTGTTCCGAACCCCGGAAGGGCCCGTATGGGTGCCATCATCCGGCAGCCCGGACTGCCGTGCCGACGCGAGAGAGTGCGGCTGGCGACGACCCGCAACATCCGCGCCCTGAAACTGACCGGCCTGCCCGTGCTCTCGGTTCCGTGCGGATTCCACCGGGACGGGCTACCGATCGGGCTGCGGGTGGTGGGCCCGGCGTTCGGCGACAATCAGATCCTCCGCATCGGCCGCGCCTACGCGCAGGCCATCGGCTGGCACCTCCGCGCTCCAGCTAAGGCCCGGGATCGTTCCAGCGGCAAAGATCGAGGCGGGCCCGTGAGCCGCTGAACAGGACGCCCTCCTGCTCGAGCCGCAGGCGCTGCTCGATCCCCGGCGGGCCCGGCAGGGCGATGCGCCCTCCGGCTGCGACGACCCGGTGCCAGGGCAGGCACAGCTGGGAAGGGCACTGGCGGAGGGCCGTTCCCACGAGACGCGCCCCGCGCGCCAGTCCCGCAGCGCGTGCGACATCCCCGTAAGTGGCGACCCGGCCGACGGGGATGCGGGCCACCGCGTCCCAGATTCGCTGCTGGCGCTCGGCTCGCGCCATGGCGGTCACGCGGTGGGACCGGGGCTGCATGTCACCGGAGCGGGCCGGGTCGGATCGCGGCTCGGCGCCGGGTGCGGCTCTCAGCGGTGGCCCATGGGGCCCATGTCGCTGAGAATTGCGTTGAACAAGTCCTCCTTGCTCGCCGGCTTCTTCTTGCCACCTTGGGCGTTGCGGTACTTGTGCGACGAGTAGCAGGTCCTGCACTCGGTGCGCGCCGGCATCCCGTCCACGAGCGACACGATCGAATGGTTCAGGACCGCCTTGCAGCGGGCACAGTAGTCGTCGACGATGTCTCCGAGCCGGTGCGATTCGGCCATTGGGCCTCCCTATTCCGGTGCGATGCAGTACAAGTGGCCAGCCGTGCGGAGGAAGATCTGGCCGTCGACTGCAATCGGGCTGGCGAGGGTGTGGCTGTCGAGGCGGTTGGTTGCCAGGATGCTGTATCCGTCTTCCACGTCGATGACGGTCGTCGTGCCCTCCTCGTTCGTCGCGTACAGCTTGCCGTCCGCGAGCAGGGGCGAGGACGAGTAGGTTCCCGGCTCCAGCCGGATCCTGTCGACCACCAGTTCCCCGGTCTTGGGATCGAGGACGTTCAGGATACCGCGATCATTGACCACGAACAGCCGGTTGCCATCCGTTGTCGGAGTCGGGACGTCCGCGCCGTATGCGTTCTCCCAGACCTTGGCAGTGTCCGTGATCCAGCCGTCGCCGCCCGCCCGGAACGCGATGAAGGGATTGCCGCGCGTGCTGGGCGTGTAGACAACGTCGCCGATGTGGATCGACGATGCGATGGTCCGGTAGAAGCGCTCGTGCCCGGGATTGAAGCCGCCCATCCGCCACAGCTCCCTGCCGGAGACAAGGTCATGCCCGGTGACGTAGTCGCCACCCGAGACGACCAACTGTTCCTTGCCGCCGATCCTCATCACGAGGGGCGTGGAGTAGTCGTCGGGCGACTCGTTCGTCGCGTCGGTCGGCCGGTCCACCTTCCACAGCGTCTTTCCCGACTTCGGATCGACCGCGAACACGTACGACGGATCGTCGGTCTTCATGCCGTGCAGGACCTGCAGGTAGAGGCGTCCCGCATGCAGCCTCGGCGTCGACGCGTAGCCGTGGTTGAGGCCGAATCTGCCGTAGTCGTCCTGGAGGTTGCGGGACCAGATTCGGTTGCCGTCGAAATCGAAGCAGGAGAAGTCGCCGGCCCCGGTCAGGACCCAGACGTGCCTGCCATCGGTGATCGGCGACGGCGAGGCGAGGTTCTGCTTGCGGTAGATGCGGTTCCCGCGCCCGATCGGGCGCTCCCACAGGACGGAGCCATCGCTCCTGCTGACCGCGATGAGGTACATCTCGTCGCGGGCACTCCGACGAGGAGGGCCATCTGGGCGACCGCGCGGGCCAGGGCCACCGGGGCCGGGCCCTCCCCTGCCGGGACCGGCGATAGGCGGGCCTCCGCGCCCTGGGCCGCCACGACCGCGGCCGCGGACTGCGTATCCGCCAGGCGAGTCGAAGCCCTCCTGGGCGGATGTCACGAATACCGTTCCGCCCCACACCGCAGGCGTGGCCGCGCTCCAGCTCGGCAGCTCGGCCTTCCAGGCCACGTTCTTCTCTGTCGTCCACTCGACGGCCAGCCCGGATGCCTTGGGGTTGCTGCCGTTGAATTCTGGGCCGCGCCACTGGGGCCAGTTCGACTCCGCAGATGCCAGCGCCAGCGCCGAGAGGACCAAACAGGTGGTGATGCTTCGAATGCTCATGGTCAGCGGGCCTCTGCGGAAGGGGGGTAGGCACACTGCCTCAGTCGTTGCCGACGCAGCAGCCCTAGACCGCAATGGCGAGCGCCCGCCCCGCGCGGTTACTAGCCGTCGCGCCTGGCCGCCCTCACGGCCGGCACAACGCCAGTAATCCGCCCATCGCCCATAATGATCCTTTGGCCCTCGCCCCGGGGGGCGCCTGTTCCCGATGAAGAAGCTCCGGATCGAGGGCGGCCGGCCACTCAACGGGCGGATTCGGGTCAGCGGCGCGAAGAACGCCGCGCTGCCGGCTCTAGCCGCCAGCCTCCTGACGGGCCGGACGGTCCGTCTCCGAGGACTACCGGATGTCGTGGACATCCGGACGATGGCCGACCTGATCGAGAACATCGGAGCCGAGGTTCGCGTCGTTCCGGGAGAGACCACGCTGACCGCCGGCGGGCGCCTAGACCCGACTGCCCCCTACGAACTCGTCAAGACCATGCGGGCGTCAAGCCTTGTCCTCGGACCGCTGGCTGCGCGCTGCGGCCGCGCGCGGGTCTCGCTGCCGGGCGGCTGCGCGATCGGCGCCCGGCCGATCGACATGCACCTTGCCGGGCTGAAGGCGCTCGGCGCCAGCGTCCGGCAGGACAGCGGCTACATCGAGGCCGCCGCGCCGAGCGGCGGCCTCGTGGGCGCGCGAATCCACTTCCGCAGGCCGACGGTGACCGGAACGGAGGACCTGCTCATGGCCGCGACCCTCGCCAAGGGAGAGAGCGTGCTGGAGAACGCCGCCCGCGAGCCGGAAGTGAAGGACCTAGCCGAGCTTCTCACCAAGATGGGAGCGAAGATCGAGGGCGCGGGCACGCCGACGATCCGCGTGGACGGCGTCCCCGAACTCAGCGGGGCCGACCACGCGATCATCCCGGATCGCATCGAGGCCGGCACCTATCTCGTTGCCGGAGCCCTGGCCGGGGGCGAGCTGACGCTCGAGAACGCCCGGGCGGATCACCTCGAGCCGGTAATCGCCAAGATGCGGCAGGCGGGCTGCGAGGTCCACGTCCCCGGGGGGGAGACCCTCGTCGTGCGGAACGGGCGCGCGCTGGCAGCAGTGGACATGACGACGCGCGAGCACCCCGGCTTCCCCACGGACATGCAGGCCCAGTTCATGGCCCTGATGACGCAGGCAGAGGGCGCATCGACGATCCACGAGACCGTGTTCGAGAACCGCTTCATGCACGCGCTCGAACTCCAGCGCATGGGCGCGGACATCCAGATCAGCGGGAACCGCGCGGTCGTGCGAGGCAGCACGCAGCTCTCCGGTACCGACGTGATGGCGTCAGACCTGCGCGCAAGCGCCTGCCTGGTCCTGGCCGGGCTCGTCGCAGACGGCCGGACCGAGATCCACAGGACCTACCACTTGGAGCGCGGCTACGAGCGGCTCGCGGACAAGCTCCGGGCCGTGGGGGCCAGCGTGACGGTCATCGACTAGGGACAGCCCGGCCCGGATGCGCCCGCCCGCTTGGGATGTCCTCAGCGCTCCAGTGAGAAGCGCACGATTTCCTCGTCGTTGCGGATGATCATGTGCCGGTTGGCATAGGCGGGGTGGGTCCAGTGCACGGCCCCCAGTTCCCTCCTGCGGCGCAGGGGATTGGTCGGGCGCAGCAGGGTGGCGCGGTCTATTTCCTCGTACCCCTCCGGTGCGAAGCGGGCGATCACGAGCTCGCCGCGGTCGTTGTTGATGAAATACCGGTCCCCGTTCCGCACGATCTGGCCGGACGCCCAGCGGGCATTCTCCCCGGTCAGGTCCAGGGTTTCCCAGACCCGCTCGCCGGTGCGCGCATCGAGGCAACGCAGGTGACCGTAGCTGCCGATTCCGTAAATGTAGTCGCCGTCCACGACCGGGGTCGTCACGAGCGAGTGCAGTCCGTCGGTCTCGATCTCGCTGTCGCTGTTCCCCTTCCAGACAAGTTCCGCCGACGGGCCGTCCTCGAGCAGCCGGTACATGCGCGAGCCGTTGTAGAACGACGACACCAGCAAGCCGTGCCGGCTGAGCACCGGCGTGGCGACGGTGAGACCCGCCTGGATCCTGAACGGCTGCTCCCAGAGGACCCTGCCGGTCTCGGGGTCCAGGGACGTCACCGCGGCGGGGTGCCAGATGATCAGTTGCCGGGCGCCGCCCGCCTCGACGATGACGGGCGGGTCGTAGCCCGGTTCGGACGTGGCATCGATCGCTCGCCAGAGTTCGTCGCCGGTCATCTTGTCGAAGGCGACCACCTTGGCGTCGGGCGAGCCGCCCACGAGTGCGATCAGGCGGTTGCCGTCAACGAGGGGCGCCCCCACGAAGCCCCAAGTGGGCAGTTCGGCCGCGAAATCGTTGCGGTAATTCCGTCTCCAGACCTCGCTGCCGTCTTCCACCCGCAAGCAGAACAGATCGCCCATCGCGCCGAGCACGTAAACGCGGTCGCCGTCGACCGTTGGCGTGGCACGAGGGCCCAGGTCGTAGGCCAGGCCGGCGTAATCGACTGGCCACACCTTCTCCCACAGAGACGCTCCCGTCTCCTCGTCGAGGGCCAGCACCCGTTCGTTGCCCTTGCGGCCTTCGGTCGATCGGTAGTCGGTAACGAACACTTTGCCGTCCGCGACCGCAGGCCCCGCGTATCCGTTGCCAATCGGGCTCGACCAAGCCCGCTCGGGGCCGCCCTCCGGGAATCGGTCCAGGATGCCGGACTCCGTCCAGACGCCCAGGCGGTCAGCGCCTCGCCACTGGGGCCAGTCCTCGGCCAGGAGCAGGGGAACCGCGAGCAATAGCAATGCGATGCGCATTTCGGCCATTGTAGCGGGGAGCCTGCGACCGCTCTCCGGGGCCGGCCTTGCGAATTCACGCGAAGCTTCTGACGGTACCGGGCCCCTCTCCCTCAAACCGTCTCCGGGAGCTGTAGCTATAGCCGGGTTGGCCGGCCACTCCTCGTGGATGTCCACGAACGGATCTTCCGGACCGGGCTGCAAGGGCCGCACCCGTCAAGCAGGCGGGTAATGGGAATTGAGAGAGCATCTCGGCCGACATTGCCGACCCACGGGTTCGAGGAATTCGCCCTGGCTGCTTGCGACCGTTGACGTGCTCGCGAGGCGCGCACTGGCGATCCAAGGTCCGCCTTCAATATCGAGCTCCGTTCGATCCGTCCGCCGGCCGGATGCATGGCTCGGCCTGCGAGAGCCAATCCAGAGAGAGCGATTGGAGCACACGGCGTAGGCAGTACTGCACTTGAAGACCACGCCAGTAGCGAATCTCCGATCCCCCCCTTCATGTCCGTGGCAGTTGCCACATCCCCGGCTTGTTCGTTCGCTCGGACCAAGAGGCTCGTTTCGCGTCAGATAGGATCTCTTGGGTAAGACGACTTGAACGCGCAGCGAGCGTCGGCAGCCATCAGGTGCCAGTTCAAACCGCGCTGCCGCTCCTGGACGTCTCTGGATTCCGCGAGGACGCCCCTTGCGCAACGTTGGCAGGTCGTCGAGGCGACGATGCTGGAACCGCTGGCGGGCCTGGCTGCCGAACTCGTCTGCACGACATACCGCCCGCCTCCATGCGGCGGCAGAGCCGGTCCGAGCGTTCGGTGCGAGGCCGTCTTGGCCTGCTTGGGGAGATAGACTGTCTCGTGTTGATCGTGTCCACGATCCCCGGTTCCGCGGCCAGCCGTGCGAACCGGCGCAGCGGTCCACTGCCGGACGCGGCCACAGCCACAGCGGGTTTGCGGTCCGCTCCCGCGTGGCCGTCCCTTAGCAGCTCATTGCTGCCTCTCCCCGGCCTTCAGGGACCTGCAGGCCTCAGCCAAAGAGAGACCGGTGCTGTTCAGGTTGGCGGAGCACCCAGGCCTCGCTCCACCTAGTCGTCCGAGGCCTGCCCGAGTAGAGCCTCGAGTTCGGCGATGCGTGCCTCGACTTTCCGACTGGCCTCCGCCTCGGACTTCGCCTGCAGTTCGGCGGTCTCAGCTCGCGACTCGGCCTGCCGCCTGGCCTTGTGATCCGCTTCCCGCTCCTCATCAATCTCCTCTGCCCAGGGGTAGTCCTCCCCGCTCGCCAGGTCCCGCACCCGGATCTTGGCCCCTTCGGCCCGCAACGACACCCCCAGCCGCTCGCTGCGTATCGCCCCGTCCCCGTCCGGCAGGAGCCCCACGTACCGGCCCTGCTGCAATCTGTACGCCACCAGCCGCGGCCCCTCCCGCTTCGGGTCCGGCTGGAACACGAAGTACTCCCCGATGCCCAGACGCTCGTATAGCGCCCGCTTCTCCACAGCGTTGCGCACGTCGCTCGACGGCGAGATCACATCCGTGGCGAAGTCTAGGGGCTTGCCTTCCTCCCATAGCTTGTACACCGGCCGGTCGCCCAAGTCGTGGTCCAGCACCACGTATACGTCCGGGGCGATGCTCTTGAGTGTGCCCTCCTCGTAGTAGATGAACATGTCGCCCTCCAACACGACCCGCGGATCGGTGCCAAAATGGATGGCGAGGGCCCAGCGCAGTGCGACGATGGCGTTTGCCTGGAGCGGATTGTCGGGCAAGAACCGACCGTCCGAGTCGGGGTAGTGCAGCGTCTCAGCTACCGCCGGGCCCGCCGGCTCGACCGCCACGGCAGCGGCGCGCTGATCCATGGTCCTATCGCCCGGCATGCTGCCCCGCCTAGTGGCCGCTGGTGCGCAGCATATCATGCGCCCACACCTTGCCAACGATTACTACTGCCGCGCGAACAGGGGCAGTGGTCAACTCCCGGACGCTCGGGGAGGCAGCCATAGCCGCAGCGGGAAACGTTCCGCTGACGCGTTGATCGTCGCGCAGTCAGGACGGCACCCCCATCCCACGGCACCTTCCGACTGCCTCTCGCCGGCATCCAGGGACCTGCAGGAATCAGTCCACCAACGACCGCTGCTGTTCAGGTTAGCGGAGCGCCAGGGCCTGGCTCCACTTAGTCGTCCGAGGCCTCCCCGAGGGATGCTCCAAGTTCCGCGAGGCGCGCCTCGAGTCTCCGCCTGGCCTCCGCCTCGGTCTCCGCCCGCAGTTCGGCGGTCTCAGCCCGCAGTTCGGCGGTCTCAGCCCGCGACTCGGCCTGCCGCCTGGCCTTGCGATCCGCTTCCCGCTCCTCATCAATCTCCTCTGCCCAGGGGTAGTCCTCCCCGCTCGCCAGGTCCCGCACCCGGATCTTGGCCCCTTCGGCCCGCAACGACACTCCCAGCCGCTCGCTGCGTATCGCCCCGTCCCCGTCCGGCAGCAGCCCCACATACCGGCCCCGCTGCAAGCTGTACGCCACCAGCCGCGGCCCCTCCCGCTCTTGGTCCGGCTGGAACACGAAGTACTCCCCGATGCCCAGACGCTCGTACAGCGCCCGCTTCCTGACCGTGTTGTGCACCTCGCTTGTCGGCGAGATCACCTCCACGGCGAAGTCCGGGGGCTTGCCTTCCTCCCACAGCTTGTACACCAGCCGGTTGCCCAGGTCGTGGTCCAGCACCACGTACACGTCCGGCGCCACGCTCTTGAGCGTGCCCTCCTCGTAGTAGATGAACATGTCGCCTTCCAGCACCACCGGCGGCCCCCCGGCGAAATGGCGGCGCAGGGACTCGCGCAGTTCGATGATGGCGCGTGCCTGGAGCGGATTCTCGGGCAAGAAGCGACCGTCCGAGTCGGGGTAGTGCAGGGTCCCAGCGACCGGCGGGCCCGCCGGCTCGACCGCCACCGAAGCGGCGCGCTGATCGATGGTCCTGTCGTCCGGCATGCTGCCCCGCCTAGTGGCCGCTGGTGCGCAGCATATCATGCGCCCACACCTTGCCAACGACTACTACTGCCGCGCGAACAGGGGCAGTGGTCAACTCCCGGACGCTCGGGGAGGCAGCCATAGCCGCAGCGGGAAACGTTCCGCTGACGCGTGATCGTCGCGCAGTCAGGACGGCACCATCCCACGGCACCTTCCGACTGCCTCTCGCCGGCATCCAGGGACCTGCAGGAATCAGTCCACCAACGACTGCTGCTGTTCAGGTTAGCGGAGCGCCAGGGCCTGGCTCCACTTAATCGTCCGAGGCCTCCCCGAGGGATGCTCCAAGTTCCGCGAGGCGCGCCTCGAGTCTCCGCCTGGCCTCCGCCTCGGACTTCGCCTGCAACTCGGCCCGCCGCTGCGCTTCCGCAGCGGAATTCGCCCGAAGATCGGACTTCCGCCTGGCCTCCGCCTCGGACTTCGCCCGAAGGTCGGACTTCCGCCTGGCCTCCGCCTCGGTCTCCGCCCGCAGTTCGGCGGTCTCAGCCCGCAGTTCGGCGGTCTCAGCCCGCGACTCGGCCTGCCGCCTGGCGTCGCGGTCCGCTTCCCGCTCCTCATCAAGCTCCTCTGCCCAGGAGTAGTCCTCCCCGCTCGCCAGGTCCCGCACCCGGATCCTGGCCCCTTCGGCCCGCAACGACACCCCCAGCCGCTCGCTGCGAATCGCCCCGTCCCCGTCCGGCAGCAGCCCCACATACCGGCCCCGCTGCAAGCTGTACGCCACCAGCCGCGGCCCCTCCCGCTCTTGGTCCGGCTGGAACACGAAGTACTCCCCGATGCCCAGACGCTCGTACAGCGCCCGCTTCCTGACCGTGTTGTGCACTTCGCTTGTCGGCGAGATCACCTCCACGGCGAAGTCCGGGGGCTTGCCTGCCTCCCACAGCTTGTACACCAGCCGGTTGCCCAGGTCGTGGTCCAGCACCACGTACACGTCCGGCGCCACGCTATTGAGCGTGCCCTCCTCGTAGTAGATGAACATGTCGCCTTCCAGCACCACCGGCGGCCCCCCGGCGAAATGGCGGCGCAGGGACTCGCGCAGTTCGATGATGGCGCGTGCCTGGAGCGGATTCTCGGGCAAGAAGCGACCGTCCGAGTCGGGATAGTGCAGGGTCCCAGCGACCGGCGGGCCCGCCGGCTCGACCGCCACCGAAGCGGCGCGCTGATCGATGGTCCTGTCGTCCGGCATGCTGCACCGCCGGGCGGCCCGCCCCTGCGCAGCATACCATGCGTTCCTCTGCCGCCTCCCCTCCCTCTCTCACGAACCGTGCGCAGCGACCGGCAAGCCCGACCCGATCGACCTGCGGCAGAATCCGCGCCCGCCGGGCCTTATGGCCGCTCCCGGCCAGCCGGGCGACCGTCTCCTGGCACCTGCTGCGATTCTCGTCCGTCACTCGGGCATCGTCTCTCTGCATGACTGGCTCCCCGGCCTCCTCGGCCCTGAACTCCCTCGTGACGAAAGGCCCGTAGTGTCCCGGTTAACGGAGCACTAGTCCGCGAGGTGCGACACAGGCTCGGGTAGTTCTTCGGGAGCCAATCGACCGCCTTCGGATCCGGCCCGCGAGCAATACAGTGAACCCCCTCGCAGGCATCACCCGAACCTCACCCCGCCATTGCCCGCGGGCTCGGCACGATCCAAGACACGCCGATCCGGACTCAGCGGGATCGCCCAGACGGCGTTCTCCCCTCAGGGGGCTACCATGGCGAGATGGACAGCGGAGCCCCGGGAGGAGCGGCGTTCAACTGCCACCGCATCGGAGCCCACACCTCGGCCGCCGGCGGCGTCCACCGCGCGGCGGAAGAGGCCGTCGAGATCGGGTGCAACACACTCCAGGTGTTCACCCGCAGCCCGCGCATGTGGCGGGGGTCGGCTCCGTCCCCTCAGAGCGTGGAGCGACTGGTCGCGCTGCGCTCGGAACACGACCTCGCCCCTGTCGCGGTCCACGGATGCTATCTGACGAATCTGGCGGCGTCCGACGAAGTCGTTGCCGCGAAGTCCCGGGCATCCTTCCGCCTTGAGATCGAAAACGCCAGGGCAATAGGGGCCGATTACCTGGTCATCCACCCGGGCAGCGCGCGCGGACAAGGCACCGACCAGGCGATCGAGGCGTTCGCCACGGCCGTGGCCTCGGTCGAGGAGGGATTCGACTGGGGGCCGGTCCGCCTGCTGCTCGAGAACACCGCGGGAGGAGGGGCGACGCTGGGACGCTCATTCGAGGAGCTGGCCGTCCTGCGCGAAGCCGTCCGCACGCGCTGTGCGGCTCCGGTCGGCTTCTGCATCGACACGGCGCACAGCTTCGAGGCCGGCTACGACATCTCCACCGAGCAGGGGCTGCAGGAAACCCTGAGCGAGATCCGACGGCACTTGGGGATGGACAGCGTGCACGTCATCCACGCCAACGACTCGAAGACTGACCTGGGTTCGAACAGCGACCGCCACGAATCGATTGGCGAGGGGCGGATCGGATCGGAGGCGTTCGCCCGGATGCTGGCTCAACCCGATCTGCGGGACAAGCCGTTCATCCTCGAGACCCCGTTCATTGACGGGAGCCACCGCGAGAACGTGCGCCGGCTCTGGGAGCTCGCCGGCGAGCCCGGCCCGACAGGTGCCAGCAAGGCAGCCGGCAGCCCGGCCGGCTAGTCGTCGCCGCCGCCGAGAAGACCGGCCCGCAACAGGAAGTACAGCAGCGTCAGTATGCTGCTGACGGCCGCCGCGACATAGGTCCAGGCCGCTGCGTTGAGCACCTTGTCGACGCCAATGCGCTCGTGCGGCGCGATGATCCCGTAGTCGACGACCAGCTCCTTGGCGCGCCGGCTGGCGTCGAACTCGACCGGAAGCGTCACGAGCTGGAAAACGACGGTCGCCGAGAAGAGCAGGATACCGAGCTGCACGAGGCCGCCGGCCGAGAACAGGAATCCGACCGTCATCACGATCCAGCCCAGGCTGGAGCCAATGCCGGCCATCGGGACAAGCGCGGATCTCAGCTGTAGCGGCGCGTAGGCATTGGCGTGCTGGATCGCATGCCCGGCCTCGTGACAGGCCACACCGATCGCCGAAATCGACGGAATGTCGTGCACGTCCGGAGACAGCGCCAGGCTGCGCGTGGCCGGATTGTAGTGGTCGGACAGGAAGCCTCCGGACCGGCCGACCTGGACATCGTAGAGCCCGGCGCTGTCCAGCATGGCCCGGGCGGCCTGGGCGCCGGTCATGCGCCCGTGCACCTTGCCCCACTTGTTGAACGCGGACTTGGTGCGGGCGCTGGCCCAGAGCGACAGCAGCAGCCCTGGAATCATGAAGAACAGGTAGAGCGGATCGAAGAAGAACATCGCTTGGCTTTCGCTGGGGCGGCCCGATTCGGCATCACCGCCCCGTGCCACCTCATTTTAGTGCATGCCCCGGCCGCACCGCGTTGGGACGGACGGTCCGCTAGCCTGCCGGCAGCGGATCTGAGGCGAGCTTCCGGTAGGCTTGCCGGACCGGCTCGACCTTGGGCCCCCGCAGCCCAGCGAATGGCCGGTGAGCGTCCGGGTCCGGCGGCTCCCTCACCCCCGCGGCAAGGATCCAGTCCCGAGTCCTGGGGATGGACACGGAATGGCTGACCGGAGAGTACAGCCAGCTGACGGGATTGCCAACCGATTGGAACTTGCCGAGAACCGGCTCGACATCGCCGTCGGGCAGCGAGCCGAAGACGCGGAACCAGACCTCGGCAGAGACTCCGGCAACGCCATGCACGAGGGGCAGGGAGTCGACCTGCTCCGTCATGTCCGCGTTCACGACCAGGTCGGCGATCGCGAAGTCGTAGCCGCCGCTGCAGTGCTCGAGAAAGTCGACTGCGTCGGAAACGACCAGCCGGAGCCTGCCCTGCCCTTCGTAGTGCGCGACCAGCGGGTGGAACTCCCTGGCCATGGCAACCATGGCCGGATCCGCATCGACTGCGTCAAGCGCCAGTTCAGGGAACTCGTGCAACAGCGCGACCGCTCCGCAGCCACCGCCCAGCCCCAGCATCAGGGCGCGGCCGCGGGGATGCCGCTGGCCTGCCAGCAGCCACCCGAGATGGCAACGGGTCTCGATCACGGGGCCGGGCCCCTGCGCCAGGGCCGCATCGACATCGCCGGCCGATGGGCTCAGCAGAGAGGCCCCTTGCAGGACACCGCCGATAGTGAACCGGCGTGCGTCGGCCGTGTCGACCACCCCGACGCGTCCGAACAGGCCGTCCCGCTCGAGCCTGACCGTGGGCACCGCTCTCAGCCCCCGTCCGTAGCCCGGTGCGAAGCGCCGGGCATGGAGAAATGCTCGCCGAGGTAAACGCGGCGCACCTCGGGGTCGGCCTGCAGGTCGGCCGGCGCGCCGGACCGGAAGATGCTGCCGTCTCGGATGATGCACGCCCGGGAAGTGACGCTGAGCGTCTCGCGGACGTTGTGGTCCGTGATGATGATCCCGATCCCGTCGTCACGCAGCCGCGACAGGATGCCCTGCAGCTCGATCACCTGCTTCGGGTCGATACCAGAGAACGGCTCGTCCAGCAGGAGGAAGCCGGGCGACAGGACCAGTGAACGCGCGATCTCGACCCGCCTGCGCTCCCCTCCGGACAGCTGGTACCCGCGGCTGTCGCGCACCTTGTCGAGGCCGAACTGGGCAATCAGGTCGCCCAGGCGCTCGCGCCGCGCGGCCCGCGTCAGCGGGAGTGTCTGGAGGATGGCGAGAATGTTTTCGTCGACCGTCAGCCGGCGGAAGACAGACGCCTCCTGCGGCAGGTAGCTGATCCCCAGGCGGGCCCGCTCGTACATCGGCGTTTCGGTGATGTCGGTGCCGTCGACGAACACCTTGCCCGAATCGGGACGGACGAGCCCGACGATCATGTTGAACGACGTCGTCTTTCCTGCCCCGTTGGGCCCGAGCAGTCCGACAATCTCGCCCCTGCGGACGCTCAGCGTGAAGTCGGTTACAACCTGCCTGCCGCGATAGCTCTTGGTGAGCCGCTCTGTCCTGAGTGTCTCCATCGGGCTGGCGATGCGTCCGGCCGTCGCCCCGGCTACCGGGATGCCGGATGGTACGTATACGCACGCTCCGCTCCGCGGCCCGATACGAGCAGACTATCACCGGATGCCCGTAGGGTCAAACTGCTCCCGCGGGTCTGTGTCCCGTCCCGGCCGGCTACCCGCGCCGGGTCGCCAGTAAGGACGATTTCCGAGTCGGCGAGCCGGAATTCCGCACGGTCGCCGAACCCCCGGGCGCGGATGCCGTCCGCGAACTGCGCGATCCGGACACTCCCGGTCGCCACCGCGCGTCCCTCGCCCCCGTCCGGGCCGGCTCCGGGCCAGGTGCGCAGTTCATCGGAAAGGACGCGCAGGCCGGCCCGGCGGAAGTCAACGGCGCCTTGGAAGACGGCCTCCCCGGTCTGCTGCTCGTACAGCATCCGCTCCGCCCGGACCGTCGCGGACCCGGCCTGCCCGGCTCCGGCCCCGCCGCTGTCCACCCAAGCGGCCGTGACGCTGCCGTCGGCGCGGAACCCGGACGCTTCGCCGCCCAGGACGATGGCGTCGGCATCGATCCGATTCCCGGCCTGCCAGAGCCGGGCGCCGCCGCGCAGCTCGAGGGCGCCGGTCTCCGGCACGGAATCAATGCTGTCGGCAAGGGCAAGCACCGCTTGCGGTCCGGCGAAGAGCCCTGTTGGCGCGGCCCCGTCACCGCCGGCGTCCGCAGGAGGCATCGACACGGTCGCTCTGTCCCGGGCCGCGAGTCGCCCGGTCTCCCTGTTGACCGTAACTCGTTGCGCCGAGATTACGCTGTGGCCGTCCGAGACGGTCGCCGAGCCCTCGAGCTCGACGACGCCGCCCTCGAGTTCGAAGCTCGCCCGCTTGGCGCCGCCGCTTCGCTGCACGCCGCCTTCGGGTGTCACCTCCTCGAAACGGAAGCGTCCCTGCTGCAGGATTCCCGCCATGGCGGACGTCACCGGGTCGAAGGACGCCTCGAGCCTGTCGCCGACCGTGCGAAGCGCCGGAGCGCCAGCACCCTCGGACTGCTGCAACAGGCGGGTGTCGCCAGTGGCGACCAGGCTCTCGATGCCGGTCGCCTCGCCGTAGCGGAACCGGATCCGATCGCCCTGAAGGGTTCGCGCAGGGCCGCCCGCGCCGGCCGGCACCTGGTCGAGCTCGCCCCGCTGCAGGGCCTCCACGCTCTCGATCCCCCCGGGCCCGGGTCGGAGCTCGAGGCGCAGGTGCTGGGAGCGCAGCGTGCTGACTGCACCGTCGCCGCCCGCTTCGAGGGTCGCGCTGGCCGCCCCCACTGCCTCGACCCTGCGGAGGACGCTCTGGCCCTCGACCGGGCCGGGCTCGTAGTGCATCTCGACACTCTCGCCCCGGACCGAGATGCGCTGCCCGGATTCGTCCGAAGCGAAGCGGGTCGGCCCCTCGCCCCGGACGGTGAGCAGCTCTCCCCGCTCGCCGAATCGAGCCGCGAGGCTGGGGGTGACGAAACGGCTGGCTCGGCCGGCTGCCTCTTCCTTGCCCCGGACGGCAGTGCCGTCGATCCGCTGGATGCGCCCGTCGGCAATCCACAGCGTGGCCTCGGCGCACTCGATGCTCCGATGGCCCTGGCGGACGCTGGCGCCGCCCGACAAGTCGATGCGGGCGCCCCCTTCGGAGTAGTGAAGGCTGCCGGCCCGGATCTCGGCGGGGCCGTCCGTCTCTTCTCCGCCCTTGCGGCGCAAGCGAACCGCGGACAGCATCCGGACCTCGCCCGTTGCCGCGTCGAAGACCGCGCCGACGGAACTGCCTTCCCAGTCCCGGAGATCGTAGCGCGCCGCGCTCTCGGTCCGGGCCCGGTTCTCGGCCGTCAGGAACGTCACGCCCGATGTCGTGACCACTGCGGAAGTGCGGAGGCCGGACTCCGCGATGCCGACAGTGATCAGGGTCTCGCCCTCGCTGTAGAGATCTCCGCCTTCCGTCAAGCGCATGGCTGCGCTCTCGACGCGGTCGCGGGTGCCCGAGTCCTCGTGGAATATCGTGACGACGGCGTTGCGGAGGTCGGTTCGCAGTCCGTCGGCCCCCTGGACCAGGCTCTCGGCGCGGGCCTCGATGCGGGTGGATTCCCCGGCCGACTGCGTCCACTGCCAGCCTTGGGACTGGGCCCCCAGGTCCTCGGGCAGCACCGGAAGGACTGCGGGCGCGATCGACGGGCCCGCTTTGCGCGAGCCGAGGTAGTCGCGCAGGACAATGGCCAGAACCGCACAGGCTGCCAGCAGCAGCAGCAATCGCAGCGATGCCCGCAAGTGCTTCGATGATATCAGCAGGATGGCCGAATCGCCTGAGGGCCCCGGGCCCCGGCCCCCGTCACGGCAGCGCGAAAGCCACGTAGCTCCCGCCGGACTCGCCTCCGGTCTTGCCGCCGCCGGCCGCGATCACGACGAACTGGCGGCCGTCGACCTGGTAGGTCGCCGGCGTCGCATTGCCGCCCGCCGGCAGGGTGGCCTCCCAGAGCAGATCCCCTGTTCGCTTGTCGAACGCGCGGAACTTCTTGTCCCGCGCCGTGGCGCCGATGAACAGCAGGCCGCTGGCGGTGACGAGCGGGCCGCCGTAGTTCTCGGTTCCGGTCGGCGGGAGGCCCTGGGCGGTCAGTTCCGGATACTCGCCGAGCGGGACCGTCCAGTCAATCTCTCCCGTGTCGAGGTTCACGGCATTCAGCGTGCCCCACGGTGGCTTGATGGCAGGGTACCCGTCGGGGTCCAGGAAGCGGTTGTACCCGTCATGGGTGAACGGGCTTCCCCCGCCCTGCCCGGCGGCTCCCGGCTCGATCTCCGGGCCGGCATCGCCTTCCAGCACGAATCTCGCGATCGCCCGGGCCGCCCCCTCGCCGAGCCCCGGGGACGGCGGCATGCGGCCCTTCCCGCGGCGCACGATCTCGACCACCTCGTCCCGCGTCATGGTCAGGTCCAGCAGCGAGGGGAAATTGGGGGGCGTCCCGCTGCGGTCGTCGAGATGGCAGGCGGCGCAGTTTCGCTGGTAGAGCCGCTGGCCGTTCACCGGCCCGGTCCCGGTCCCGCGCGCCACCAGCCGGTGGATCCAGGCCATCTCGTTGACATTGACGTACAGCAGGCCGGTCTCGGGATCGAAGGCCTGGCCGCCCCACTCCGCCCCGCCGTCGAAGCCCGGGAAGACGATCGAACCCTCGAGGCTCATGGGCGTGAACATGCCCTCGCTGCGGACCTGGCGGAATCGCTTGAGCACGGCCTCGCGGGCTTCCGGGGTGCGCGTGGTCAGGTCGTCCTCGCCCAGGCGCTGCCTGCCGAGCGGCGGGGGAGCCGCCGGCACGGGCTGGCTCGCGGCGAGCAGCTCCCCGGGGACATCCGAGGGAGTCACCGGAATCTCCTTCATCGGGAACAGCGGCTCGCCGGTCTCGCGGTCGAACACGTAGACCATGCTGGTCTTGGTCGCGACGGCGACGGCGTCTACGAGACGGCCGTCGCGCAAGACCGTCACCAGAACGGGAGCGGTGGGCACGTCCATGTCCCACACGTCGTGGCGCACGAACTGGAAGTGCCAGGCCAGTTCCCCGGTCTCGGCCCGCAGGCACAGCAGCGAGTTGGCGTACAGGTTGTCCCCGTGGCGGTCCCCGCCCCAGAAATCGAACGCGGCCGATCCGGTGCCCGCGTACACGAGTCCGCGGTCCGCGTCCAGGGCCATGCCGGCCCAGGAATTGGCGCCTCCCGCTGTCCTGAAGGCCTCCTCCGGCCAGGTCTCGTAGCCGGGCTCGCCCGGATGCGGGATGGTGCGGAAGACCCAGCGCAACTCACCCGTGCGGGCGTCGAATGCCCGGATGTAGCCCGGGGCGCTCGGAAGGCCCTCGCTGACCACGCTGCCGATGACCAGCAAGTCGCGGTACACGACTCCGGGCGTCCGCAGGCTGACGGAGAGTTCCATCGCACGCGGCTGGAGGTGCTCCCGCATGTCGATCGCCCCGCCGCTGCCGAACTCCTCGACGATCTCGCCGGTCCTGGCGTCCAAAGCGTACAGCAGGTGCTCGACTCCCGTGTAGATCCGCGACTCCTCCCCGTCGCGCCAGTGCATGAAGCCCCGATTCTGCATGCGCCCCTCGAACGGGAGTCCGTCCACCTCGAGTCTCCGGGTCCAAGCCTTCTCTCCGGTGGCCGCGTCGAGGGCGAACACCCTCCCGTTGGGGCTCAGTCCGTACAGCAGGCCGTCGACCACGAGCGGATTGACCTGCATCTGCGAGCCGCGGGATTCGTCGCCCGTGTCGTACTGCCACGCGACCTCGAGTCGCGCGACGTTGCCTGGCTGGATCTGCCCGAGACGGGAGTAGCGGCGCTGCTCGGGGCCCCCGCCGTAGACTTCCCAGCTCTCGTAGCCGATTTCAGGCCGCTGCCGGGCATCACCGCAGCACAGCAGCGCCAACCCCGCCAGCCCAATCTCCAACCGCCGCATAGCCCGCCATTCTACCTGCGGGCCCGGACACTCCGCGCGCGGACCGTGCGGGTGCCAGCACTGAATCGGAAGAGTGCCGCCAGCGAGCCGCGCAGGCGCCAGCTCGGCGAGGCGTCCGATGCCAGCGGCTACCATCGTAATTGGCCTTCGCGGCCCCCGGCCCGAGCCGGGCGTCCCTGCCCATGCGTGATCCAAGCACCTACCGCAGCAACTCCTGGTTCCAAGGGGACCAATACGAGCACCTCGCCCGCCGGGCCTGGCTGAGATCCGAAGGCTTCACTGACGCAGCCTTCGACGGCCGGCCCGTCATCGGGATATGCAACTCCTGGTCCGAGCTGACGAACTGCAACGCCCACCTGCGGCAGGTCGCGGAAGCCGTCAAGCGCGGGGTCTGGGCCGCGGGAGGCGTCCCGCTGGAGTTTCCGACCATCTCGCTCGGCGAGATGTTCATGAAGCCGACAACGATGCTTTTCCGCAATCTCATGGCAATGGACGTGGAGGAGTCGATCTCCGCGAATCCCATCGACGGCGTCGTGCTTCTCTGCGGCTGCGACAAGACGACTCCGGCGCAGCTGATGGGCGCGGCCTCGGCCGACATCCCGGCGATCATGGTCACGGGCGGCCCGATGCTCTCCGGACGGTGGCACGGGCGCCCGCTGGGTTCCGGCACGGACGGCCGGAAGCTCTTCGAGGACCTCAGGGCCGGGAGGATCGGCGAGGAGCAATGGGCCGAGGTCGAGGGCTGCATCTCGCGCAGCGCGGGCCACTGCACGGTCATGGGAACGGCCTCCACGATGGCTTCGATGGCGGAGGCCCTCGGGGTGATGCTATCGGGCGGGGCCGCGATCCCGGCGGTGGACTCGAGGCGCTACCAGTTCGCCGAGGCCAGCGGCAGGCGTATCGTCGAGATGGTCCGCGAGGACCTGACCCCCTCGCGGATCCTGACCCGCGAGGCGTTCGAGAACGCCATCCGTACCGACATGGCCATCGGCGGCTCGACCAACGCCGTGGTCCACCTGCTCGCGATCGCCGGGCGGGCGGGAGCCGGCGTGACCCTGGACGACTTCGACCGCATCTCGCGCGAGACCCCTTACATCGCCGACATCAAGCCCTCGGGCCAGCACCTGATGGAGGACTTCTACTACGCAGGCGGACTGCCCTGCGTCATCAAGGAGCTGCTGCCCCTGTTGCACGGGGACGCCCTGACCGCCAGCGGCCGCACCGTCGCCGAGGAAGTCTCGGGCGTGGAAATCCGCAATCGCGAGCTGATCCGGCCCCTCGGCGAGCCACTGCACCCCGAAGGCGGCACGGCCGTCCTGTACGGCAACCTCGCTCCCAACGGCGCCGTCATCAAGCAGACGGCCGCTTCCCCGAACCTGCTCCGTCACCGCGGCAAGGCTCTGGTCTTCGAGCGCTACGAGACGCTGCGGGAGCGGATCGACGACGACCTCGACGTGGACGAGAACACCGTCCTCGTGCTCAAGAACGCCGGACCGCACGGCGGTCCCGGATTCCCCGAATGGGGCCACCTGCCGATCCCCGGCAAGCTCCTCAGGGCGGGCGTGAAGGACATCGTGCGGGTCTCGGACGCACGGATGAGCGGGACCAGCTTCGGCACGGACGTGCTCCACGTCTCCCCGGAATCCGCTGTCGGAGGGCCGCTCGCGGCGGTGGAAACCGGCGACGAGATCGAGCTGGACGTTCCCGGCCGGCGGATCGACCTACGGGTCGAGGAAGGCGAGATTCGCCGGCGGCTCGCCGACAGGCCCCGCCAGGCCCCGGCATACCGCCGCGGGTACGGCAGGCTGTTCCTCGACCAGGTCACCCAGGCGCACGAGGGGTGCGACTTCCGGTTCCTCGCCCGCGAGCCCGTCGACGGAGGCGGGACCGCCGGCAGCCCCGCTAGTTGAACCAGACCGGGCTCGCCCAGCCCTTGTTCGTATCGAGCTGCTCCATGCGCAGGTAGTAGTAGTCGCCCGGCGCCGGGCTCTCGCGGTCCTCGAACTCGAACTCGAGGTCCATCGCCCCTTCCGCGTTCACGAGCTCGCACTCAATCTCGAAGAAGGGCTCGATCCCCATCATCGCCAGGTAGCCGTGCCGGACCGGCCGGTCGCCAGCCCCGCGCCAGCGGAAGTAGCCGTCGCGGCGGAGCGCATCCAGCGGAATAGCCGCCTCGATCGTTCCGAAATCCGGATCCTCGAGCCGGAATCGCAGCGGCCCCTCGACCCCGTCGATGCGGACGAGCATGCCGTCGCGGTCGTTGGAGGTGGCAGCGGTGCTCCACTGCACCGCGCCTTCTTCCTGCTTCATCCACTCGAATTCCTGGTCCCTGTGAAGGTGTCGCCGGAGTCGCAACTCTCCGGACTCGGCGGCAAGGCGCCCCTTTCCGATGCCGACGTTCGCCCGCCGCTGGTAGAGGTTGTCGCCCCAGACGATGCGGGCGAGCGAGCCCCGGTTGCGGGCGGGCTGGACCGCGTGCACGACCCTGCCGTTCTTGACCAGCTCGACCCGGGTGAGCGGCCGCGTTCCGGACACCCGGGCGCGGATCCGAGGGCTCGGGTGCTGGACCGCCGACAGCTCGCCTCCCATCGGCTCCCCGTCCACGCTGAAGTCCAACAGGATCCTCTGGTTGCCCGTCACGCCGAACGTGCGCCGCTGGTACAGGCCGTCCCAGATCGCGTCACGCGACCTGCCGTAGGCGAACACGCCGGTCAGGGCGTTGGTCATGGTGTAGATCAGTCCCGGGTACGAATTGCCGAATCCGACGGTGTGATTGTCGCTGGACGCGGTGGCTGCGAGGCGCAGCCCGGCATCGAGGTGCTTCTGCCACGATTCCTCGAACACTCCGTGGACCGAGGCGATCTCGAAGCCACGCTCGATGCGGGGATCCGTCCTGTGGTTCCAGTTCGGCGGCCCGCCGCCCACGTGCGGGATCACCATGGCCGGGGCACCCGCGCGCTCGAGCAGGTCCATCATCTCCCCCACGTCGGCTCGGTTCTTGGACGGGTCGAGCTGCATCGTGGTGGGAGCGTCGTCCGCGTTGTAGAGGACGTTGTGATGGCCTCCGGCCCTGGTGCCGACGCTGTACTCGTACCCGAGGATCGTGACAAAGTCGCGCCAGCCATTGAGCCGCTTGTTGGCCCGCACCATGTCGGGCCAGTTGTCGCGGGGATCGCTGTACTTGTCGAAGTGGAAGTTGGGGCCCGTCACCCCCAGCGGCATGTGGTGGGGAGTGAGCGAGCCGAAGTCGAGCAGGCCGTTGCGGCGCGCGTGCAAGTACAGTTCCTCGAAGCCGCCCCGGCCGTCGTGCAGGTACGTGTGCTGGTGCAGGTCACCGTAGTAGACCCTGCGCTTGGGATGGGGCTCGACGCGGACCGGGTTGCTGGTGCCGCGAAGGGACCCGTCCCGGCTACGGACCTGCAAGCGGTAGACTCCCGCCTGGCTGGCAACGACATTGCCGGCGACGTAGTGAAGCAGTTCCGGGTCGTACTCGAAGCCCGCGGTTCCCAGGTCCGGATCCTCGAACTGCAGCTGGAGGCCCTGGTAGTTCCAGGCCAGCGACTCCCACGCGTCGACCGGAATGGCCTCGACGGTGAACCGCTCTCCCACGGCGACGTAGGCAGGCGCGTAGACGCGGAGAGCATCCGCCTTGCCGCCCACCACCTTCAGGAACGCGTCGCCGACGTAGTCCCGAGGCCGCTTGTCCTCGCCGAGGATGACCACTCGGAAGTTGAACAGGTTCTCGGCGTAGTGCTGCATCCGCACGCCCTTGGCGCCGCCCAAGTCGAGGTAGACCTTGTCGCCGGGCCCGAGAGAGCCCGCTTCCAGGGCCGCTCCAACCGTCTTGCGGTACGGGAAGACGTCCGGCCTGTTGCGTTGGACGCGGTTCGTGAAGATGTGGCTGGCGAGCCGAGCGCCGGGCGCGGTCGTTTCGACGGCGAAGTGCGCGGGCGCGTCCGGATCCTCGACCTGGAACTCCTCGACATCGCTCGTGAAGTGCTTCCAGACCTCGATGGCCTCGCCCGTGGCGACGCCTCCCTCGCCGACCGTGTACTCCAGCCGCACGCGGTGCCTCTCGCCAGCCCGCACGACCGGGGCCGTCAGCAGCCTGACCGCGCCCTCCAGCGGGAAACCAGGCGGCATGTAGCCCCCGGGGCGGTACACGAGGTTCAGGCTGCTAACGTCGTCCGGGCCCGGCTCCGCCATCGCCGGGCGGTCGGGCCGCAGCAGCCCGACGGATACGGCAACGAGCGCCGCCAGGATGATTGCAGGGCGCATGTCGGCACCGATTCTAGCGAACGCCTGCCGGCGGTAGCGAAGCCCGGCGGTCGGCTATGCTTGAGGCCTATGACGCGCCGAGCCTTCGCACTGGCAGGGGTCGCGGGCCTGCTGGAGGCATCCGACGTGGGGAGCGCGCCGCTGGTGTTCCGCGAGGACTGGACGGCGACGCCCCCCAGCATCCCGCTGACGCAGAGGGATGTGGCGAACCCGGACCTGAGGGTGGCGGTGCACGGCCTCGGGCCGCCACTCGTCAAGAAGAGCTTCCACGACGCCAGGGAGTGGGACCCCCACTACGTCTGGTCGGGGCTGGCGAAGTCCCCCTGGGCCGTCAGCCTGTCGCTGGCCGACGGCGGTGTCATGGACCTCGGCGGAACGGCGACGGTCCGCTGGAGGAGCCGCCAGTCCGGTTTCCGAGCGCTGCGGGCGATCGTGGAGGCGGAAGCGGGGCAGTGGCTGGTGAGCGAGGAATCCGACCCGGCGTCGGAGCACTGGCGGGTCCGCGAGATCGCGTTCGAGGCGACCCGCTGGAGGAGGCTCGACATCGCGACAGTCACCGAAGGTGCTTGGGCCGCCGGCCCCGACCTGAGCCGCGCCCGCTCGGTGGGCTTCACGGACCTGATGCCAGGAGGCCGCAGCGCGGCCTGCTCGAGGCTGGACTGGATCGAGGTGTACGGCCATCGCCGTCCGGGCGGTGCCGGATAGCCCGCGTCCCCGGGGAGGCGCGTCCGCTACAATCGGGCGCGTCCGGAGCGAACGCCCGGGCGCCCCTGAGATGACGCCAACCGAATCCCGCTGGTGGAGCAGCATCAGCCGACGGCGTGCCCTTGCCGGGCTCGCCGGATTCCTGGCCGGCTCGACGCGGACGGGCGCCCAGCAGGACACCCCGCGGGCCCACCTCCGGGTGCCCGGGCTCGCCGAGATGCGGGACGTCTTCGACTTCGAAGCCGCAGCCTACGAGCGGCTCGACCGCGCGACCTATAACTACACGGCGCGCGGCGGCGGAAGCGAGTTCACGGTCCGCCGCAACCGGGAGGCCTTCGACTGGGCGCGGCTCGTGCCCAGGGCCGGCAGCGAGACTGCTGCGCCCGAGGCGGCTACGGACGTTCTGGGCACGCCGATGCGGTTCCCGATCATGCTGGCGCCCACGGCAGCTCACGTCGCCCTGCACCCGGACAAGGAGGAAGCAACGTACGAGGGGGCTTCGGAGGCCTCGGCGACGCCCATGATCGTGAGCCACGTGGCCAGCATGAAGTTTTCCGAGCTGGCGAGGAACAAGGGCGGGCCGCTGTGGTTCCAGCTGTACCCGCGGATGGAGATCGAGCAGAACCGCGAGCCCTGCGTATCGGCCGAGGACGCCGGCGCGGGAGCGATCGTGGTCACTGTCGACCAGCAGGCTTCCTTCTACGACCGCGCCAAGCACGATCGCAACCTCTCCCTGCGCCCCGGCCGGCCGACCCGCCTGAGCGGCAGCGCCGGCCGCTACCGGTTCGCCAGCACCCGCCTCTGGTACGAATGGAGCCTCTTCGAACAGCTCCGTGCGATGGTACAGGTTCCCCTGCTGGCCAAGGGGCTGCTGACAGGGGAGGACGCCGCCCTCGCGGTGGAGCACGGCCTGGACGGCATCGTGGTCTCGAATCACGGCGGCCGGACGCTGGATTACACTCCTTCGACGCTGGAAGTGCTGCCGGAGATCGTCGACGCGGTGGGCGGCCGCATTCCGGTGCTGGTCGACAGCGGCTTCCGCCGGGGCAGCGACGTGCTGAAGGCGCTCGCCCTCGGAGCGGACGCTGTCTGCATCGGCCGGGCCTACCGGTGGGGGCTTGGCTCGTTCGGGGCCCCGGGGGTGCGGCGCGTGCTCGAGATCCTGCAGCAAGAACTCACGGACTCGATGCGCCACTGCGGAATCGAAAGTCTGGCCGCCGCAAGCCCCTCGCTGGTCAGGACGGACTTCCCGTGAGCCGTGCCGGCTGCACCAGAAGGCAGGCAGCGGCGCGCTTCGGCGGCTGGCTGGCGGCGTCCCCGCTGCTGCGCGGGCAACGCCCGGGCCAGGAGGCAGCGGGGCGCAAGGCGCCCCTTGACGAGATCGCGAGCGTCCCCGAGCTCGAGGAGACGGCCCGGCGATCCCTGAGCGAGGCGGCCTTCTCCCGGATCGCCGATGGCGAGCGCGGCGCTCTCGATCGCATTACCTTCCGGCCACGCATGATGGTCAACACGCTGGGGCTTGACCTGTCGCTGGACCTGCTCGGGCAGGCAATGTTCGCGCCGATCCTGGTGGGACCGGCCTCGCGCCAGTTCCTCGTCCATCCCGACGGTGAAGCCGCGACGGCTCGAGGCGCCGCGGCGGCGCAAGCGGCGATCGTGACCGCGGAACGAAGCGGGACCCCGCTCTCCGAGGCGGCGGCGGCGGCGCCCGGCTGCTGGCGCCAGGTCTACCCGGAGCGGGACATTGGCGGCCTGGCCGCGCGCCTCGCAGAGGCGCAGCGGGCCGGAGCGACCGTCGCGTGCCTCACGCTGCGGGACAGTGCGGGCCAGAACGCGGCCTCGGGCTACGGCTGGGACAGCATCGAGAGGCTCCGCCGGGAAGCAGCGCTGCCGCTGGTGCTGAAGGGAATCATGCATCCCGACGACGCCGTCGAGGCATCCCGGCGGGGCATCGACGCGATCATCGTCTCGACTCACGGCGCCGGCCGACCCGAAGGCATGGCCGACCCGATCGCGGCCCTCCCGGCGGTCGCCGAAGCGGTGGCGGGCCGCATCCCCGTGCTCGTTGACGGCGGGGTCCGTCGCGGCGGCGACGTCCTCAAGGCCCTCGCCCTAGGTGCCACTGCCGTGCTGGTGTGCCGTCCCGCGCTGTGGGGCCTGGCCGCCTACGGCGCCGACGGGGTGCGCCTGGCGGTGGAGACGCTCCAGACCGAACTCGCCAGGGACATGGTCCAGGTCGGCGCGGAGACGCTCGCGCGAATCCGTCGGGACCACGTCCGGGTGCACCGCCGCTAGCGCGGCCGGCCCGGCCTTATTCGGCGTCCGGGTTGGGAACAGGCGGCTGCGCCTCCACCTCGGCTCTCCACGCATCCAGCCTGGCAAGCAGTTCTGCCGCCTTCTCCGGCATCTCCGCGGCCAGGTCATGCTCCTCGCCCACGTCGTCCGCCAGATTGTACAGTTCGGCCCGGCCGTCCTCGTAGAAGTGCACGAGCCTCCAGTCGCCGTCCCGGACCGCCGAGTGCGGCGTCGACCCGCCCGCGTGATAGTGCGGGTAGTGCCAGAAGAGCGCTCGCCGGCCCAGGGGGGCGCCGGGGTCGCCCAGGATCCCGGCCAGACTCACGCCGTCCACGACGGCGTTGTGCGCCGGGTCGCCCGCCACGCCGGCGATTTCGAGCACGGTGGGGTAAATGTCGACGGTGATGACCGGCTCCTCGCTAACCGTGCCCGCCGGTGTCACGCCCGGCCAGTAGTAGATCGTCGGAGTCCGGACCCCGCCCTCGTAAGCCGAACCCTTCCCCTCCCGGAGAGGATCGTTCTCCGTGGGGTGGCCCATTCGGCCGTCGCGCCCCTTGCGGTCGAGCCCCCCGTTGTCCCCGGTGAACACGATGACGGTGTCGTCCGCGATCCCGAGCTCGGCCAGCCCCTCACGCACGCGCCCGACACTGCGGTCCAGCGCCGCCAGCATCGCGGCATAGTCAGGATTGCGGTGCCGCCGAGCCGGGTCGACGCGGCCCTGGAACCGCTCCAGGTCCGCCGCCTTGGCCTGGATCGGGGTGTGGACCGTGTAGTACGGGAAGTAGAGCAGGAAGGGCTCCTCGCGGAAGTCCTCCAGTATCCGCAGGGCCTCGTCCGTCAGCCGGTCGGTGAGATAGTCGCCCTCGCTGCCGCCCTCGGGCAGCGGGGAAACCCGGCGGTCGGGACGCTCGTACGGGTGGTAGTAGCTGCCGGGAGCCCCCCACTCGTTGCCCCCGACGTTGCGCTCGAAGCCTTGCCGCTCGGGAGCGAAGTCCATCATGACCTCGGGCTCGTAACGCGGCATCAGGTGCCACTTGCCCACATGCGCGGTGCGGTAGCCGGCCGCCCCCAGGGCCTCCGCGAGGGTGGTGTAGCGGTGCTCGAGCTTCATCGTCCACTCCGGCGGCTTCAGCTTGGCCCGGGGACGGCTCTGGCCGGGAATCCAGTCCGTCACGCGGGTGCGCGCCGGGTACAGGCCTGTCAGCAGCGCCGCCCGCGTGGGCGAGCAGACAGTGCAAGCCGCGTACCCGTGGGTGAAGCGGACACCGTCCGCCGCCAGCTGGTCGATGTTGGGCGTCTCGTAGAAGTCGCTTCCGTAGCAGCCGAGATCCGTCCAGCCGAGATCGTCCACCAGGAAGACGACGAAGTTGGGCCGGCGCTCGCCGGAGAGCTCGCCCGGCTGGTACTGGCAGCCGGCGAGAAGGGAGACCAGGGCGAGAGCGGGCAGCGAGCGCATGCACCGATTCTACGCTCCGCGAAGTCGGGCTTCTGCGACAATGAGCGGGGCGGCGACGCGTGCGCAGCGAACTGACCCGCCTTGGATGGATGCCGAAGCCGGGCCGCAAGCACCTGGCGCCGTTCGGCGCTGGCCTCGCAGCTTGCGCGGCGGTGATCGCCCTGTCGGCCTTGTACGTGAGCCGGCACGTCGAGCAGACGGCGGGACCGTACCTGTACGACAACGTCGCGGACCTGCCGGCGCGGGACGTCGGACTGGTCCTAGGCACTTCGCGCAATCGGCGCACCGGCCTGAACGAGTTCTACAGCGCCCGCATCGAGGCCGCCGCCGAACTGTTCCGTCTCGGCAAGGTCCGCCATGTCATCGTGAGCGGATCGAATCCGAGCCGCTATTACAACGAGCCGGCGGCCATGAAGGAGGATCTGGTTGCACGGGGCGTCCCTGAGGAGTCCATCACCGAGGACTACGCCGGGTACCGCACACTCGACTCGATCGTCCGAGCGCACAAGGTCATGGGCCAGCAGTCTTTCACGGTCATCACGCAGCGCTTCCACGCGGAACGGGCAGTGTACCTGGGAAGGCACTTCCACCTCGACGTGATCGCCTACTGCGCGGCAGACCCGGATGACGTGCTCTACACCGCGCACCTTCGCGAATACGGAGCGCGGATCAAGGCGCTGCTGGATGTCACAGTCCTGGACACGCAGCCCAGGTACCTGGGCGAGCCGATCACGATCCAGACGCGTCCGGACGGGACTGTCCCCAATTCCGCCCGCGTCGACTGAATCGGCACCCGCCAGGAATCCGTCGCCGCCCTCAAGGCGCGACGAACTCGGCAGCCCAGTTCAACACCACCCGAAGGCCCAGCCGGTCGCCGGCGCCAGCAGGCCCCGCGATCGCGAACCGCCCGCCGGGCCCGACGGAGTACGTCGAGGCACGGCGGAAGCCGACCAGGCTGTCGTGGCTGAAGAGCCGCACTTCCTCGCCGGACTCGAAGGATCCGACGGTGTTCACGGGAACCTCGTGCAAGGCCTCGTCACGGACAAAGTTCAGGTGCTTCCCGTCCCCGGACCAAGCGGGCGCGCGACCCCCGTCGGTGGTCACCTGCCATCGCTCGCTGCCGGTCGGGAACCGCCGGACGTATACCTGGAACTCGCCGGACGCGTTGCTCTCGTACGCGATGTACCTGCCGTCCGGGGAGAACCGGCCCTCGCCGATGACGAACGGCGCTGGAGCGATCAATTCCCGGAATTCCCAGGCTTCCCCGGACCGCTCGAGATACCCGATCGACGTGCCGCCGCCCTCCCGGGCTTGATCCGGAGCCTTCTTGGGGACTGCGGGGTCCGGCGGGCCGGAACCCTCCGGAGGGCGCCCCGGCCCGGCCGCGCCGCGCTGCTGGACGAGGATGTATTCTCCGTCGCGCGACCAGTCCAGCGGGGTGAGCCGCCCGTGGCCGCCCTCGTACAGGATCTGGTCTGGACTGCCCCGGCCGACGGTCACGAGCCGTAACTCCAGCGCGCCCCGCTGCGCGAAGAGGATCCGGCGGCCGTCGGGCGACCAGATCGCGCCGGACTCCTCGCGGTCATCGAAGGTCAGGCGGTTGAGCACCTCACGGTTCGCATCGTGCACCCACAGGTCGAAGTCGCGGCCGCTGCCGCCGGCGACGAGCACGCTGTCCCCGGACGGCGAGACACGCGGGCCGATCAGCCAGGCCTGCGGCCTGCCGATACGCCCCACGGCCTCGCCGCGACGGTTGAACCAGGTCAGGTGCATCTGCCCGCTGTTGGGATCGTCCAGGAAGACCAGCGTGCCGTCGGAGGCGACGGAGGGCTCCGTGGCGTTCTGGGCAACAGGGAACGGCTCGCCGACGGCCTGCAAGTCCCCGAGCGAGAATGGCAACGCCCACAGCGCCGAAGTGGTCATGGCCGGGCGGTACAGGATGTGACCCGTCGGGGAATAGACAGGGGCACTGCCCTCGATCAGTTGGACCGCCTCGCCGGCGTGGCCGTCGTGGAGGGGGCGGATCACCACGCGCCCCCCGTCACTCGTGCGCTCCGAGTAAAGCAGGGCCTGGCCACCGTCTCCCAGTGCGACCACGGACAGCCCCGTGGCGATAGTCCGCCTCGCGGAAGAGATGCCGGGAAGCGGCCGCGCAAGGCCCCCCAGCGCCGAGACCACCATGGCCTGGCCGCCCAGCTTGGTGTAGAAGATCGACTCGCCGTCAGCGCTCCATGCCGCGCTCGCGTAGGCCAGGCCGGTCTCCTCCGCGAGCATCGTCACGGACAGGCCGGCCACCGACACCGTGGCGATGCCGCGAGTGGTCAGGAACCCGACGAACTGGCTGTCGGGGGACCAGAAGACGGCGCGAGCCCCCTCTGTCCCCTCGACGCGGATCGGGTCGAGCCGTTCGAGCGGCTGGAGCCACAGCGACCCGTCCAATCCCGACGTGCTAAATGCGATGAAACGGCCATCCGGCGAGATGGCGGCCCGCCGGACCCGCTGATCCAATCCGAGCGCCTCGACAGGCCGGAGCGTGAACTTCCTCACACGCGGCGCTGGACGGTCCTCGGTCCGTGGCACTGCCAGGCCGATGGCCAGCGCCAGCACGACAGCGCCGGCGATCAACAGCCGCCCGCGCCAGCCCGTCGTCCGACCGACCCGGCCGGGCAGGGCGCGCCCGGTCTCCTCGCCCGGGAGAGGCGCCAGCGCCCCTACAGGCACGGTCTCGGCGGTGACGGACCGGGCAGAGGTGGAAGCCGGCCCCTCCAGCGGGCGGATGGCAGTGCGGCCGCTGGCAACCCTGCGCTGCAACAGGTCCAGATCGGTTACGATCTCGCGCGCCTCCTGGTAGCGGTCCACCGGCGCCTTCGCCAGGCACTTCTCGATAATCCACTCGAGTTCCATCGGGACGCGCGAGCGCAGCGATGTCACGGGGGCCGGATCCTCGTTGAGGATCGAGTACAGCACCGCCTGGTCGTAGTGCCCGCGGAAGGGCACGCTGCCGGTGACCATCTCGTAGAGCACCACGCCGAGGGACCAAAGATCGCTGGGCGGGCCGACGTCGTCGCCCACAGACTGCTCTGGCGACATGTAGGCGACGGTCCCCATGCGCGTCTCGACCTTGGTGAGCTTGGACGCCCCGGACACCTGTGCTAGGCCGAAGTCCATGATCTTCACGGAGGGTCGGCCGGAGCGATCCTTGCCAACCATGATGTTGGAGGGCTTGATGTCCCGGTGCACCACGCCGGCCACGTGGGCGGCCGCAAGGCCCTCGGCGGCCTGCTTGGCAATCTCGCAGGCCAGCTCGAGAGGAAGGGGCCCCTCCGCGATCCGCTCGTCCAGCGGCTGGCCCTCCAGGAAGGCCATCGCGAGGAAGGTCTCGCCCTCGCTCTCCTGGATCTCGTAGACCGTGCAGATATTGGGATGGTCGAGAGCCGCCGCAGCCCGGGCCTCGCGCAGGAACCGATCGGCACCCTCCCCCGCCCCGGTGACGTCCCGGGACAGGAACTTCAGCGCGACGACGCGCTGCAGCCGGGTGTCTTCGGCCTTGTAGACAACTCCCATGCCGCCTTCCCCGAGAGGCTCGAGAATGCGGTAGTGAGAGATCGTTCTATCCGTCATTCCGGGAACGGGCCCAAATTGAGTTGGCGAGGCCGCCTGCGACCGAGTTACCCGCGTGGCGCGGCCCGAGCGACAATGGGCACGTGGCCGAGCTGAAGACGAAGCCGACGGATGCCAGCGTCGAGGCGTTCGTCGATTCGATACCCGACGAGCGCCGCCGCGGCGACTGCCGGACCCTGCTTGCCATGATGACAGAGATCGGGGGGGAGCCGCGCATGTGGGGCACCAGCATAGTGGGCTTCGGCAGCTACGACTACCGCTACGCCAGCGGCCGGACGGGCACTTGGTTCCGCGCGGGTTTCTCGCCTCGCAAGCAGGCGCTGACGCTATACCTGATGACCGACCTGAACGAGGTGGCTGACCACCTCGCGGCGCTCGGCCGGCACAAGCGCGGAAAGGGGTGCCTCTATGTCAAGCAGCTCTCGGACGTGGACCTGGGGGTCCTGCGCGAAATGATCCGGGTAGCGTGCTCCCCCGATCGCCAAGGCTCGTGCGGCGGCCAGGCCTGAGGCCGCCGCCGACAGAAAGCGCAATGCTAGCCGGCCATGGCCTGACGGGTCGGCGATGCCCTGACGGCCCGCCTTGCGCGAGCATCAGTGCAATCGCTAGAGTCCGACCGGAGACGCGATCATCCTCATGATGGAGACTCCGGAGTTCGACATCCTCGCCAGGCCGGGCGTCAACGGCCTTGCGACGCATGTTGAAGCCGTTGCTGCTGGCAGGGCATGGGAGATCGGCGCGGAATTGCGAACCGGCGCCGCTGTTCGGGGGACGCTCGGCGAATGGAGGGATCTGTGAACGGCCACGACGACAACACGGGTCCAGCGGGAGGGTCCCACGGAAGCAGTCGAGGCTCGACTCGAAGCGCAAGGCGCAGGGTCGAAGCTTCCACCAGTGCCCTGCAATCCGGGATCCAGGGGATTGACACTCGCCTTGCGGCTATCGAGGAGCGGCTGAAGCACTTGCCGACTCGAGAGTGCGTCGTGGCCGGCGTTGTCGGCGGCAGCCTTGCGTCTGCGCTAGTCACCGTGGCGATCCTCGAGCTCTTCAAGCTCTAGTCCGCTGGTGTCGGCCGGCATCCACGCGCCGCCAGGCCATGGCCGGGCATCGCGGCAACGGCCGGCTGGCTAATATCGAGTAGGGCTGGCACTCTACCGACGCGGCTGAGGCCGCGTCTGGAAGGCAAGGCCCAAGCCGAGGCGCCGACCGGGCGCGGAAGGTGGCCAGATGCGCATCGGAGTCGACAGCGGCGGCACGTTCACGGACTTCGCTGTATGGGACGGCACGCGCCTGCGCACCTTCAAGGTGCGCTCGACGCCCCGGGACCCCGCCCAGGCGATCCTGTCAGGACTCGCCGGGATCGCTGCCACCGAAGTCGTGCACGGCTCGACGGTGGCCACGAACGCGTTGCTCCAGCGCCGCGGCGCCCGGACAGCATTCGTGGCGACGGAGGGCTTCGAGGACCTGCTCGAGCTAGCCAGGCAGAACCGCGCCGCCCTGTACGACTGGACTCCGGCGCCGGCCAAGCCGCTCGTCGACGAGGCTGACAAGCACGGCCTGCCGGAGCGGATGCTGCACGACGGCTCCGTCCTGCGGGAACTGCCTCCCGGGGAGTCGGCCGCTCTCGCAACCCGGATGGGGAACGTGGAATCGGTCGCGGTCTGCCTGCTGCACAGCTACGCCAATCCCGCGCACGAGCAGCGGGTCGGCCAGGCGTTGCGAGAAGCCGGATACGCAGTCTCGCTCTCGAGCGAGATCCTGCCGGAGTACCGCGAGTACGAGCGGGCGGCGACCACCGTCGTCAATGCCTACGTCTCCCCGCTGATGGGACGCTACATCCGCTCGCTCGAAGCCGGCTTGCCGGGCTCGCAATTGCGGGTGTTCCAGTCGAACGGCGGCTCGATTTCGGCTTCCGAGGCGGCCGCCGGGGCCGTGCGCACGATTCTCTCGGGCCCCGCCGGCGGCCTAGTCGGCGCGGCGGCGGTCGCCCGGCTGCTTGGTATCGAGCGGTTCGTGAGCTTCGACATGGGCGGCACCTCGACGGACGTGGCCCTGTACGACGGAGCGCTGCGATTTACCTCCGAGGGTCAGGCCGCCGGCCTGCCCGTGCGAACGCCGATGCTCGACATCGAGTCCATCGGCGCCGGCGGCGGGTCGGTCGCCTACTTCGACGAAGGCTCGGCCCTGCGCGTGGGGCCGCGCTCAGCCGGCGCGGAGCCGGGGCCAGCGTGCTACGGGTCCGGCACGGAGCTCACAGTGACCGACGCGAACCTGCTACTGGGGCGGATCGATTCCGGCTCGTTCCTGGAGGGCACGATCCGCCTCGATGCCGACCGCGCCCGGGAATTCGCCGGTCGCGCCGCCGCGACGGCAGGCATCGGCGTGCACGACCTGGCTGCCGCGATCGTCCGGGCCGCCAACGCGAAAATGGAGCGCGCCATACGAAGGG
Source organism: Bryobacterales bacterium (assembly GCA_965263255.1). GTDB lineage: Bacteria > Acidobacteriota > Terriglobia > Bryobacterales > UBA6623 > VXMF01. The sequence goes on along the minus strand of CBDHHA010000008.1, from coordinate 143,807 downwards.
TCTCCGTCGAGCGGGGCCACGATCCGCGCGACTACGCCATGATCTGTTTCGGAGGCGCCGGGGCGCTGCATGCCTGCGAGCTCGCCGAGAGCCTCGGAATCCCCCGAGTGGTCGTGCCCGCCAACGCTGGCGTGCTCTCGGCCGTCGGGATGCTTGTCGCCGACTGCGTCCGCGACTACTCGGCCAGCGTCCTCAGGGAGGAGCCCGAGCCGGTATTCCAGCGGCTGGCCCGCACAGCCCTAGCGGACATGCGCGAGCAGGGATTCGAGGAGGTCGCCCTGATCCGCTCGCTCGACATGCGGTACGAAGGCCAGTCTTACGAGCTCAATGTCCCCGACGGCGGCGGCCACGAGTTCGAGCGCATTCACGAGAAGCGGTACGGCTACCGGCACGCGGGGCGCCACATCGAAGCGGTCACCGCGCGGGTGCAGGCCGTCGGCCGGACACCCGAGCCGGCGCGTCCCGACGTAGCTGCGGATTCCGGGGGGTCTAGGTTCGCGAGCATCCATGTGCCGGCCGGGTGGCACCGCATCGAGGCGATCGGCTCCAACACGATCCTGCAACGATCCGCCTAGCCTTGGGACGCGGCCCCGGCGAGCGATTCCAGCGAACCGACGGCGGCCTGGAGCTCCGGGTCGAGCGGGGACCCGCCCGCCTCGACGATGGCCTCCGCCATGGACCGGTAGTACCAGAGCGTGCCGTCCCGCCCTCCGTTGAACAGATCCCATGTCTGCTCGCCGGAAGCGCGCAAGGCCGCGACCAGCGAGCGGACATTGTGCAGCTTGTCCGCAGCGATCACAAGCCGGGCCGAAGGACCGGCGGTGCGAGCCTTCCGCAACGCCGCCAGCTTGCGGCCCCGCCAGTCCAGGCCCGACTCGCGATCCTCGGTGCAGGCATCGACGATCGAAGCCACCTCAGGCCCGAAGCGAAGCAGTATCTCGGCGGCCCGCGGTGCGCCGCCCTGGTCCTCCACGGCATCGTGCAGGAGGGCCGCGATGCACTCGGCCTCACTCCCACCGGCTTCGATCACGAGCGAGGCGACCCCCAGCAAGTGGCCGACGTAGGCAGATCCGCTGCCCTTCCGCCGCTGCCCGCGGTGGAGAGCCTCGGCGTAGATCAGCGAGCTGGCAAAGCGAGGAGTCATGGCAGCGTCTCGATACAATTCCCAGTATGGACATTTCGCGCCGTGAATGGGCTGCGTCGCTTGCCGTTGCAGGCCTGGGCTGCGCGCCGGACCGGGAGGAAGCGACCGCCCTAGGCACGGCGAGCGGCGAAGGCGCGCACTCGGCACCTCACGTCATCGACCTGCATTGCGACACCCCGATGCTCCTCCGGGACGGCACGTTCGACATCGGGCTGCGCAACGATCGCGGGGAGGTCGATATCCCCCGAATGCGGGACGGCGGCATCACGGCCGTGTTCTTCTCCGTCTACACCAGCCCGACGCGGAATACCGAGCTGGAATCGGTGCGCGAAGCCCTCGAGATCATCGACACGGTGCTGATCGAGGCCGGCCGCTATCCCGAGGACGTGGTCATCGCCTCGTCGACGGGGCAGATTGAGTCAGCGAAGCGTAGCGGACAGATCGCGATCCTTCTCGGCATCGAGGGCGGGCACATGATCGGCAGCTCGCTGGGAGTGCTTCGCACCCTGTACCGGCTGGGGGCGCGCTACCTGACACTCACGCACAGCAGGAACACGGCCTGGGCTGGCTCGTCCGGCGAGGAGGATGACGCAGGCCTCTCGGACTTCGGCCGCGAGGTCGTGGCCGAGATGAACCGGCTGGGAATGATGGTGGACGTCTCCCACGTTTCCGACCGGACATTCTGGGACGTGCTCGAGGCGAGCCGGGCGCCCGTGATCGCGTCTCATTCCTCGGCCCGCGCGCTGGCCTCCCACAAGCGGAACATGACGGACGAGATGATCCGCGCGACAGCCGAGCGCGGCGGCGTCGTGCACGTCAATTACTACAACACCTTTCTCGACGACGGCTACGCCCAGAGGAGCCGCCAGTGGGAATCGGCGAACCCCGGGGGCGCCGGGCCGCAGGACGCGGCTGCACGCAGAGCCGCCAAGCTTGAGGCCATCGGGAGGCCGCCGCTGGACACCCTGCTGGACCACTTCGAGCACGTGGCGCGGGTCGGGGGCGTCGAGGCCGTGGGCCTGGGGTCGGACTTCGACGGGGTCGACGGCGAGCTGCCGGCTGGGATGGAGGACATCTCGAAGGTGCCGGCGATCGCCGAGGGACTGGCCGGCCGAGGCTTCAGCAACGCGGATGTCGAGCAGGTCATGGGCAAGAACACCCTGCGAGTGTTCCGGGATATCGAGTCGGCCGCCGGGACGCCGGCCGGGGCCTAGGCCCGGGACCGTTAAGTCAGGGTCGCGAGCGCGCGATGTGAGGCACCCACTCGTGCAGCTCGCAGGACGGCGATCCGCGGTGGCGGCCCGAAGGCGCTCGCCGGGGAGACTCTCAAGCAGACGGCTGCCTGCATGGACCGGTGTGAGCCTGGGCATCCAGTAGTGTTCGTCTTGCGGGCGAAACGCACCAAGGAAGAGCGACTCGACCTGCGGCGAGCGAGGGTCGGGAACATAGGCGGGGCTATGGGAACAGCGGCCGACGAAGCGGTCGCGCACTGTTCGATGCACGGTGCACAGATCGTGGGGCCCGGCCACTGGGAAGCGGATCCCCGGACTTGCTGGACACACAGGCAACGGAGTTCCGGCCGTGTCCGTTGCCAGTGGCGTACGTCAGGATGTCGCTAACGGTGAGCCTGGAGCGATTGCCTCACAGTTGGCGATCGCTTGCCAGTTGATGGAGCATCCTCTCTCCAGATCCGCCAGCGGTGTCGCTGGCGACCGCTTGAGCGGAATGCCAGGTCGGGCAACCAGGCTGCGATACTGGAACCGCATTGCGGTTCTTCAACACCGAGGGTCCGATCAAGAGGCGGAAGCATTACTGCGTGGAGCCTCTGGAGCGCATTGATCTCCAGGAACTCCTCACGCTGATCGGCTGGGAGAAGTACTTCGTCCTGCATGCGCCGCGGCAGACGGGCAAGACCTCCATGCTGGTCGCGCTGCAGGACCTACTCAACGCCGAGGGCCGCTATCGCTGCCTGTATGTCAACATCGAGAATGCGCAGACGGCCCGGGACGACGTGGCTCGCGGCGTGCGCACCATCCTGGCGGCAATCGGCTCCCGAGCGCGCCGGGTCCTAGGGGACGACTTCGTCGACCCGGTCTGGGAATCGATTCTCGAAAAGTACGGCGGGGACGGCGCCCTTAGCGAGATGCTGGTGCAATGGTCGCTCGCGAGCCCGAAGCCCCTGGTGCTGCTGATCGACGAGATCGACAGCCTGATGGGGGACACCCTGATCTCGGTGCTTCGCCAGCTGCGCTCGCAATACGATCGTAGGCCGACCGAGTTCCCGCAGAGCGTCGTGCTGTGCGGGGTCCGGGACGTGCGCGACTACAGCATCTACTCGGCCCGGGAAGGCACCCACGTGAAGGGCGGCAGCGCCTTCAACATCAAGGCGGAGTCGCTGCGGATGGGGGACTTCACGGAATCGGAGGTGCGGTCGCTGCTGGGCCAGCACACTGAGGAGACGGGGCAGCGGTTCGAGGAGGGTGCCCTCGAGCGGGTGTGGCACCTGACACAGGGCCAGCCCTACCTGGTCAACGCCCTCGCCCAGCGTTCCTGCTTCAAGGATCCGGCCGGCCGGGACCGCAGCCGGGCGATCGGGTCGGAGGCCATCGAGACGGCCAAGGAGGGCCTGATCCTGGACCGCGTCACGCACCTCGACCAGCTGGCGGACAAGCTGCAGGAAGAGCGCGTGAGGCGGGTTGTCGAGCCCCTGCTGGCAGGACAGGGCCGGGAGAGCTGGTCGAGCCGGGACGTGGAGTACGTCCGGGACCTCGGGCTGATCGCCCGAGACTCGCCGGTGCGGATCGCCAATCCGATCTACACGGAGGTCGTGCCGAGGGAGCTCACCGATGCCGTGCAGGAAGGGCTGCTGGAACAGACGGCGTGGTACGTGAGAGAGGACGGGTCGCTGGACCTGCCGAAGCTGCTGGCTGCGTTCCAGGAGTATTTCCGCGAGAACGCCGAGCACTGGCCGGAGCGGTTCTCCTACAAGGAGGCCGGCCCGCAGCTGCTGCTGCAGGCGTACCTGCAGCGGGTGGTGAACGGAGGCGGGCGGCTGGAGCGGGAGTACGGGCTGGGGCGCGGGAGGACGGACCTGCTGGTGCTGTGGCCGGACGGGGAGGGCGAGAGCCCGGACGGAATGCGCAGGCACGTGATCGAGCTGAAGGTTGCGCGCAAGGGACGCGGGCCGGAGAGGCAGGTCCGGGAGGGCCTGGAGCAGACCGCGGCGTACATGGACCGATGCGGGGCGGAATCGGGGCACCTGGTGGTGTTCGACACGCGTCCGGGACGCAGCTGGCAGGAGCGCCTGTACCGCCGCGACGAGAGAGTTGGAGACAAGGCCGTCACAGTCTGGGGAGCGTGAGCCGAGCAGCGGCGGCTAGGGCCGTGGACCGGGCGGCCCTAAACCGGGGCGGATTACCTGATCTCCCTGATTCCGGGGGATCGCGATCGCGAGCGGCTGCCTTGCAGGCCCCCCCTAGGCACCCCTGTGTCCGCTATCCGGCATGGTGATTGATTGCCCCGGAGTCGAGAGAGGGATCTCCCGCCGGGCCCGGCGACGAGGCCACTTGAAATCGTGCCGAGCAGCAAGCCGGCCCGCGCGATCCGGGTGCGATACTGAAACCGCATTGAGGTTCTTCAACACCGAGGGTCCGATCAAGAGGCAGGACCATTACTGCGTGGAGCCTCTGGAGCGCATTGATCTCCAGGAACTCCTCACGCTGATCGGCTGGAAGAAGTACTTCGTGCTGCATGCGCCGCGGCAGACTGGCAAGACCTCCATGCTGGTCGCGCTGCAGGACCTACTCAACGCCGAGGGCCGCTATCGCTGCCTGTATGTCAACATCGAGAATGCGCAGACGGCCCGGGACGACGTGGCTCGCGGCGTGCGCACGATCCTGGCGGCAATCGGCTCCCGAGCGCGCCGGGTCCTAGGGGACGACTTCGTCGACCCGGTCTGGGAATCGATTCTCGAAAAGCACGGCGGGGACGGCGCCCTTAGCGAGATGCTGGTGCAATGGTCGCTAGCGAGTCCGAAACCGCTCGTGCTGCTGATCGACGAGATCGACAGCCTGATGGGGGACACCCTGATCTCGGTGCTTCGCCAGCTGCGCTCGCAATACGATCGTAGGCCGACCGAGTTCCCGCAGAGCGTCGTGCTGTGCGGGGTCCGGGACGTGCGCGACTACAGCATCTACTCGGCCCGGGAAGGCACCCACGTGAAGGGCGGCAGCGCCTTCAACATCAAGGCCAAGTCGCTGCGGCTGGGGGACTTCACGGAGGCGGAAGTCCGGTCGCTGCTGGGCCAGCACACCGAAGAGACGGGGCAGCAGTTCGAGGAAGCCGCCCTTGAGCGGGTATGGCACCTAACCCGGGGCCAGCCCTACCTGGTCAACGCCCTCGCCCAGCGGGCCTGCTTCGAGGACCCGCCCGGCCGGGACCGCAGCCGGGCGATCGGGTCGGAGGCCATCGAGACGGCCAAGGAGGGCCTGATCCTGGACCGCGTCACGCACCTCGACCAGCTGGCGGACAAGCTGCAGGAAGAGCGCGTGAGGCGGGTTGTCGAGCCCCTGCTGGCAGGACAGGGCCGGGAGAGCTGGTCGAGCCGGGACGTGGAGTACGTCCGGGACCTCGGGCTGATCGCCCGAGACTCGCCGGTGCGGATCGCCAATCCGATCTACACGGAGGTCGTGCCGAGGGAGCTCACCGATGCCGTGCAGGAAGGGCTGCTGGAACAGACGGCGTGGTACGTGAGAGAGGACGGGTCGCTGGACCTGCCGAAGCTGCTGGCTGCTTTCCAGGAGTATTTCCGCGAGAACGCCGAGCACTGGCCAGAGCGGTTCTCCTACAAGGAGGCCGGCCCGCAGCTGCTGCTGCAGGCGTACCTGCAGCGGGTGGTGAACGGAGGCGGTCGGCTGGAGCGGGAGTACGGGCTGGGACGCGGAGGGACGGACCTGCTGGTGCTGTGGCCGGACGGGAAGGGCGAGAGCCCGGATGGAACGCGCAGGCACGTGATCGAGCTGAAGGTGGCGCGGGAGGGACGCGGGCCAGATAGGCAGGTCCAGGAGGGTCTGGAGCAGACCGCGGCGTACATGGACCGCTGCGGGGCGGAATCGGGGCACCTGGTGGTGTTCGACACGCGTCCGGGACGCAGCTGGCAGGAGCGCCTGTACCGCCGCGACGAGAGAGTTGGAGAGAAGGCCGTCACAGTCTGGGGAGCGTGAGCCGAGCAGCGGCGGCTAGGGCCGTGGACCGGGCGGCCCTAAACCGGGGCGCGGATTACCCGATCTCCCTGATTCCCGGGGGATCGCGATCGCGAGCGGCTGCCTTGCAGGACTCCCCGAGGCACCCCTGAGTCCGCTATCCGGCATGGTGATTGATTGCCCGGGCGTCGAGAGAAGGATCTCCCGCCGGGCCCGGCGACGAGGCCACTTGAAGTCGTGCTGAGCAGCAAGCCGGCCCGCGCGATCCGGGTGCGATACTGAAACCGCATTGAGGTTCTTCAACACCGAGGGTCCGATCGAGAGGCAGGACCATTACTGCGTGGAGCCTCTGGAGCGCATTGATCTCCAGGAACTCCTCACGCTGATCGGCTGGAAGAAGTACTTCGTGCTGCATGCGCCGCGGCAGACTGGCAAGACCTCCATGCTGGTCGCGCTGCAGGACCTGCTCAACGCCGAGGGCCGCTATCGCTGCCTGCACGTCAACATCGAGATTGCCCAGACAGCGCGCGGGGACGTGGCCCAGGGCATGGAGGCCATTCTCGGCAAGATCGGCTCCAGAGCGAGACGGATTCTCGGGGACGGCTTCGCGGACTCGGCCAAGCGGCGAGTCCTGGAGGAATACGGGCCTCATGGCGCCCTGAGCGAGATGCTGGTGCAGTGGTCGCTGGCGAGTCCGAAGCCGCTCGTGCTGCTGATCGACGAAATCGACAGCCTGATGGGGGACACCCTGATCTCGGTGCTGCGGCAGCTGCGAGCCGAGTACGAGCGGAGGCCGGCTGAGTTCCCGCAGAGCGTGGTGCTGTGCGGGGTCCGAGACGTGCGCGACTACAGCATCTACTCGACCCGCGAGGGCACCCACGTGAAGGGTGGCAGCGCCTTCAACATCAAGGCGGAGTCGCTGCGTCTGGGGGACTTCACGGAGGCGGAGGTGCGGTCGCTGCTGGGCCAGCACACCGAGGAGACCGGGCAGCAGTTCGAGGAGGAAGCCCTCGAGCGGGTGTGGCACCTGACCCGGGGCCAGCCCTATCTGGTCAACGCCCTCGCCCAGCGGGCCTGCTTCAAGGACCCGGCCGGCCGGGACCGCAGCCGGGCGATCGGGTCGGAGGCCATCGAGACGGCCAAGGAGAGCCTCATCCTGGACCGCGTGACGCACCTCGACCAGCTGGCGGACAAGCTGGAGGAGGAGCGCGTGAGGCGGGTCATCGAGCCCCTGCTGGCAGGACAGGGCCGGGAGAGCTGGTCGAGCCGGGACGTGGAGTACGTCCGGGACCTCGGGCTGATCGCCCGAGACTCGCCGGTGCGGATCGCCAATCCGATCTACACGGAGGTCGTGCCGAGGGAGCTCACCGATGCCGTGCAGGAAGGGCTGCTGGAACAGACGGCGTGGTACGTGAGAGAGGACGGGTCGCTGGACCTGCCGAAGCTGCTGGCTGCGTTCCAGGAGTATTTCCGCGAGAATGCCGAGCACTGGCCGGAGCGGTTCTCCTACAAGGAGGCCGGCCCGCAGCTGCTGCTGCAGGCGTACCTGCAGCGGGTGGTGAACGGAGGCGGGCGGCTGGAGCGGGAGTACGGGCTGGGACGCGGGAGGACGGACCTGCTGGTGCTGTGGCCGAGCGGGGAGGGCGAGAGCCCGGACGGAATGCGGAAGCACGTGATCGAGCTGAATGTGGCGCGGGAAGGCCGCGGGCCGGAGAGACAGGTCCGCGAGGGTCTGGAGCAGACCGCGGCCTACATGGACCGCTGCGGGGCGGAATCGGGGCACCTTGTGGTGTTCGACACGCGTCCGGGACGCAGTTGGGAAGAGCGCCTGTACCGCCGCGACGAGAGGGTCGAGGGCAAACCGGTGACCGTCTGGGGGGCGTGATGGGAGCAGCTATGGCTTGGTGGAGGGCTGGGCGAGATCTATAGGCTGCTACCAGGGAGATGGTAGCCCCGTCCCTGCCGAATCTTTGCCGGGCACGCCCCTGCCCGCCCGGTTGAGGAATTGCGCGAATGGCCGTAGGACAGTTCTTAGACCAGCGTTGCGGTATTCTCCAGCGTGCCGATTTCTGGCACGTGGATCGCGCAGACATCTCCGGGCTGCAGAGCTGCATCCTGCCCGACAATGATCCCGGTGCCCGTGAGGATAACCGTCGGCGTCGGAAGACGGTTGCAGCGCGCCACGCAGTCGACCAGTTCTTCGAGCTTCCGGACCAGCTTGGCCGTCGAAACGGCGCCGCGGAAGGTCTCGCGTCCGTTCCGGGTGATCACGCAAGTCATCCGCAAGGCATACGGGTCGGGGATCTCGTCCGGAGTGACGAGCACGGGACCTAGGGCACAGCAGGCTGTGTAGACCTTCGACTGCGGCAGGTAGAGGGCATTCTCGCGCTCTATGTCCCAAGCCGAGACATCGTTTCCCAGCGTGTAGGCCAGGATCCTGCGACTGCTCCCGATGACGATGCCGAGCTCGGGCTCCGGTGCTGTGAATGTCGAATCGTTGCGGATGCCGATCGGCTCGCCCGGCCCGACGCAGACCCGGGAGGTGCCCTTGAAGAAGACCTCGGGGCGGTTCTCGGGGCGGTACACGTAAGAGTACATGCCGTCCGCCGTGCCAAGTTCCCCGTCCCGGAAGTCGGCGCTGGGCGCGTAGGTGCAGCCGCACGCCCAGACCTCTTCGGGCACGACTGGAACACCCGGATAGCGGGGCTCGACCCGATCAGCGGCCTTGGCCATAGCGATGTCGCGCACGGCCGCACCGGAGCGGTCAGCCTCCACCAGAAGATCCGACACACTGCAGTCAGGGATGATCCTCAATCCCCCATCCTCTTGGATGCCGGCCACGATCCTGCCGTTGTCGTTGTCCCGGACTCGCGCAAGCTTCATTTGCGGGTTCTAGCTCCGCCTACATCGTGTCACACCCGAAAGCGCCGGACTCTCTGGCATGGCTCCGCAGCGGCCCGGCAGGCACGCTGCAGTTCCGGAGGGTCAGGCAGCCGCCTGGCTATCGGACGGCACTCCGCCGTAGCTCAGGGCCTCCGGCACGCCCGCGAACTCCTCGACAGCCGAGAACAACGGGCCGAAGTCCTTGGAGAGGTTCCCGATGAGGCAGTCAGTGAGATCGCCGCGGACGCCGGGATGGCGCTTGAGAAGAGCGCCGAAGCTGAAGCTCTCCTCGTAGAAGGCGTAGACCAGCTTCCGCATCGCCTCGATACCCTCGCGAAGGCCCGCTCCGTACTCGGAGAACCGGCTCGCGCTCGTGTCGCCGGCACTAAGGGCGGCGTCGACGGCAAGCGCGGCGCGCTCCCCGCCCAGCAGGGCCAGCAGCACGCCGGAGGAGAAGACCGGGTCCAGGAACGTGAATGCGTCGCCGGCCAGCACGAGCCCGTCAGCGGCGCAGTAGCGCGACCGGTAGGAGTACTCCGCCGTCACGCGGACCGGCTCGCAGCGCGTGCCGGGAGCCAAGTGCTCTGCGATCCAGCGATTAGCCTGCGCCTCCCGCTCGAAGACCGCCTCCAGATCCTTTCCATGCCTGTAGAGGTAGTCGCGCTCAGCCACCACGCCCACGCTGACGATGTCGTCGGGAAGCGGTATGTACCAGAACCAGCCCTTCTCCGGCAGGTAGGCAACCGTCGTGGCCCCCTCGTCGTAGCCTGAGTCGCGCTTCGCGCCCCGATAGTACGCCCAAATGGACACCTTGTTGAGCTTCGGGTCGGGCACGATCCAACCCAGCTCGGTCGCCGCGAACCCATGCCTGCCGCCACAGTCGATGGTCACGGGAGCCCGGACGGGAAAGGTCTCCCCGTCCTTCTGGACCAGAAGGCCCTCGCAGCGCCCCTCGTTCATCAGCAGCCGCTTGGCCGTCGCACCCATCATCGCCCGGGCGCCCCTCTCGGCGGCATTCTGGAGCATCATGCGGTCGAACTCGCTCCGAACCACCTGCCAGGTCTGGGCTGCCGGGTGGTCGAGGTGCTTGAAGAAATAGAACGGAGTGGAGACGCGGCCGTCGATCGACGCGAATTGGACGCTGTATTTCTTGACGAATGCGGACTCGCGCAGCTTCTCGATCATCCCGATCCGCTCCAGCGGGAAGTAGCAGTACGGCAGCAGGGACTCGCCGACCTTGTAGCGGGGAAACCGCTCGCGCTCGACCACCAGCACCCGCCTGCCCTTGGAGGCAAGCACGGCGGCCGCGGTCGAGCCGGCAGGGCCCCCGCCGAGTATCAGGGCATCCAGATCCTGGGGCACGCGATCCCTCTGCGTCGTCCCGGCGTCGACCTTACTGTCATGCATAGCGGACGTTGGTGTGCTCGGGGAGGAAGAACGCGTGCAGGAGGCGGTCCACCTGCAGCAAGCCCTCCCGGGTCAGGTCGATCCGGTCACGGTCGAACGACAGCAGGCCGTGGTCGCGGAACAGCGCCAGCTCGTCGCCCCAGCGCTCGGTCACATCCACGCCGAACCGGTCGCGGAATTGTCTTGTCTCGAGGCGGCCGAGCTTCATCTTGAGGACGAACTGGCGGATCATCGCCTCCTGCGCGCTGATCGGGAGAGCCCTGGAGACCGGCAGCGAACCGGCCGAGACGCTCTCCAGGTACGGCTGCATGTTGGGCTGGTTCTGGTAGTGAACGCCGTCCAGATAGCCGAACGCGGAGACCCCCAGGGCGAGCATGTCCGCGCCGTCCCAGAGCTGGTCGCGGTAGACGAACCGAATCCTCGAAGCGTCGCGCACGGCGGTGTAGGCACTGCCTACGCTATAGCCGTTGGCCTCGAGCGCCTCGAACGCCTCGCGCGTCCAGCGGCGCTTGGTGGGCCAGTCAGCGACGGGCGCGGCGGCGGCGCCCTGCTCCCGCATTCCCCTGTAAATCGTGGTGTTGAACGGGACCTCCATCTGGTACACGGTGACCGCGTCAGGAACGAGTCGCACCGTCTCGGCGACCGTGCGCTGCCACTTGGCGTCGGTCTCTCCGATCATTCCGGCGATCAGGTCGAGGTTCACCTGCTCGAATCCGATGCTGCGGAGCCACTCCCAGGCCCGGTAGATCTCCTTGGAGCGATGCGCCCTGTTGTTGCCCTCGAGGATGGCGTCGTCGAAGTTCTCGACTCCCAGGCTCAGGCGGTTCACTCCGAAGCTGCGGATCATGGACAGCTTGCGCTCGGTGAGCGTGCCGGGCTCGCATTCGAACGCCACTTCGCTCGGATTGCCCCATGGAAGGCAGTCGCGCAGGCCTTCCATCAGCATCGTGAGCTGGCGTCCCGACAGGTAGGACGGCGTCCCGCCCCCGAAATAGACGAAATCGAGGCTGCGCCCCTCCAGGAATGGCTGCCGCGCGAGAATCGAGGCCTCCCTCAGCACCGCGGCCAGATACGCCTCGATCTCCTCGTGGTTCTTGTCCGTGTAGACACGGAAGTAGCAGAAATCGCAGCGCTTCCTGCAGAACGGCAGGTGGACGTACAGGCCCAGCGGCGTCGCGGCATTGCCGGGCCGGGCCAGCCGGCCGACCGCGCTTGCCGCCTGCTCCGGCTGCCAGGCCGAGAAAGGGGGATAGTTGGAAACGAAGTAGTTTCCCGCCTGGGTAGCGTCCTGGCCGGCCAGCACGGCCAGCGGATCCTTTGCCTGCTGCATGGGCGATAACCCGGGCTGCGCCCCTGTACCCTTCCATTCTGGCACGGAGTCTCCGCGGGCGGGCCGGCAGGGCGGCTATCGGGATCCCTCGGCGGCCCCGCCGAACCGGGCGATGTACTCGCCGACCCGGTCCTCGAGCAGGTCCAGGGGAAGCGCGCCGTTGCCCAGCACGGCGTCGTGGAAGTCACGGATGTCGAACTCGGAACCGTGGGCGCGCTCCGCCGCCGACCTGAGCTCGAGGATCTTGAGCTGTCCCATCTTGTAGGCCAGTGCCTGGCCGGGCCAGGCGATGTAACGGTCGATCTCGCTCGCATCGCCGTGGTACTCGATCGCCTGCTCGCGCGTCCAGTCCATGGCGTGGATGCCCGTGTCGACAACGAGTCGTCGCGCCCGGAATCGCTCGCTCTCGAGCGCTCCGAAACGACTCGCGGGGTCGTCGTAGACACCGAGATCCGCGCCCAGGCTCTCCGCATACAACGCCCATCCCTCGATGTAGGCTGTCGAATGGTAGATCCTGCGGAACTCGGGCAGCCCGTCCAGCTCCAGCTGCGTCGCGATCTGCAGATGGTGCCCGGGGTTGGTCTCGTGAAGGACCAGCGCCGGCTTGTCGAACCTCGACTGCCGCTCGGGCCGGTAGGCCTTGAGGTTGAACCAGCCCGGCCGCGAGCCGTCCGCGGCCGGCGCGTTGTAGTTCGAAGCCGAGACCGCTTCCCGGTCGGGCGGGATGGCGCGGATGCCGACGCGGTGACGCGGGAGCTTGCGGAAGAACCGGACCAGTTCCGGCTCGACCCGCATCGCCAGGTCGCGATGGTACGCAAGCATCTCCTCCCGGTCGCCGAACAGGTACCTGCGGTCGGTCATCAGGTGGCGCTCGTACTCGTCCGGCCCGCCCGCGAAACCCTCCTCGCGGGCAATCGCTGCCATGGCCTGGTTGATCCGCTCGACCTCGCCCTTGCCGATATCGTGGATTTGTTCGGCGGAATAGTCCAGGGACGTGTGGTAGCGGATGAAGTACTGGTAAATGGCATCGCCGCCCGGCAGGCCGGTCACGCCGAGCGACGGGCGGGCTCTCGGCAGGTACTCGTCGGCCAGGAAGGCTGCGAATTTCCGCCAGGAAGGCTGGAAGCCCTCCTTGTAGGCCCGCTCGGCCTCCGTAGCCAGCTCCAAGCGGATCGGTTCGGCAACGCCGGCCGGAAAGCTGCGGAACGGCGCCAGCAGGGGCGAATCCTCCGGGGCCTGGGCAGCTTGGATCTCGAGCTGCCGGATGATGTGGTCCACGACCAGCGCGGGCTGGACGATGCCGTCTGCGACGCCCGCCCGAAGTGTCTCGATATTCCCGTCGACGTAGGCGGGAACGGCGCGCAGCCGGGCCAGGATGTTCCGGTAGTCGGCCTCGGTGCTCGCCGGCATCTCGCGCAGCGTCAGGAAGATCCTGGTGTGGATCCCGAACAGCTGGTTCAAGCGGATCAGGTACGCCTCGTAGGGAAGGCCCTCCAGCTCGGACTCGATCTTCCCCTTCAGGAGCTGGAGGCTGATGCGATTCTGAGCGTTCAGGCTATCCGGCTCGAATGCAGCCAGCCTCACCAGGTACGTCCGGAGCCGCTCCTCCCATGCGGCCAGCGCCGGTCCCGACCAGTCCCGCCAGCGCGTGTCGTGGTCCGTCCGGCCCAGTTCCGTCGCCACCTCCGGGTTCTCGCGCAGGTAATCCTCGTGGTACTCGTCGAACAGGCCTTGCAGTTCCATGTCGCTTTGCTCGCCGCAGGCGGTCAGGAGGGCCAGGGTCGCGGCAGCCAGTCGCAGCATACAGTCAGTTGTAGCACTGCCTCGCGACGGCGAACGGCTGGTGCGATGCGCTCCGCGGCAGGTGGATCCGCATCCGCAACGAGACAGGGTGACTGCATGCGATGTCTTCCGTCACGAAGCCTGCCAGCGCGTAATCCCCGCGATGACCGTCCATGGGACAGGTGGTCGCTTCCGCGACGCTCGGCGCATCACGGTGCCCTGGGGCTCCAGTGACGGGGACTCGGCAGCGATGTCGGCTCGTGCCGAACCGGAGAAAGATCGGGCAATGTGCCGAGGGCCCTGATTCTCCCGCGACCAGGGCCTGCTTTGCGGGCTACGCACCGCTAGCACGGGACAACGGCGTCGGGACATCAGAGCCGGAACATGGTTTCGCTACACTCGGAATTCGCGGGCCGTCCATCGGCGGCCGACGGAGCGGCGCGGGATCCCGATGGCACGGCTGCAGGGCAAGGTGGCGATCGTCACGGGCGGCGCGAAGGGAATCGGTGCCGAGTTCGCGAAGGCTCTGGCAGCGCAGGGGGCCACGGCGGTCATCGCCGACATAGCGGACGGGAGCGGCGTGGTCGGGTCGATCCGGCAACTCGGCGGGTCGGGATGCGAGGTCCCCGCGGACGTCAGCGACGAAGCAGCGGTAGCCCGCCTAGTCGAGGACGTTCGCTCGCGGTTCGGCCGGATCGACGTCCTGGTCAACAACGCAGCCGTCTACGCAAGCCTCGAGCCCCAGTCGTTCGTCGATATCGATGTGGCGCTCTGGGACCGCGTGATGGCAGTCAACGTGCGGGGGAGCTTCCTGATGGCCAAGCACGTCGCGCCCGTCATGATTGCGCAGGGAGCGGGCAAGATCATCAATGTCTCCTCGGGCACGGCGTACAAGGGGCAGCCGACCCTGATGACGCACTACATCACGTCGAAGGGGGCGATCGTCTCCCTCACCAGGGCCCTTTCCCGGGAACTCGGCGAGCACGGCATCTGCGTCAATACGCTCGCTCCGGGCCTGGTCCTCAGCGACAGCATCCTGCAGAACCGGCCCCATCTCGAAATGTCCGAGGCAAGGGTGATCGCCAGCCGTGCGCTGAAGCGCCACGGACACCCCAGCGATCTGATCGGCGCGATGCTGTTCCTGGCGTCCTCCGACAGCGATTTCGTGACCGGCCAGACCATCGCCGTCGACGGCGGGTCGATCAACACGTAGCGACTGCTCGGCGATCCGCGCGCGGATCCCGGAAACTGCGAGAGGCGCTCAGTAGTTCACCCAGAACGGGCTGCCCCACGCGACGTTGCCGTCCGACTGCTCGACGCGCACGTAGTAGTACTGCGTGCCCATGCCGGGGCGGGCGTCCCGGTCGAGGTACTCGAACTCCGCATGCTGCCCCTCCGGCTCGTGCGAGTGCAGCAGCGTCCCGCCGCGGAACACGTTCACGCGGGCGAGACCGGTCGTCCCGCGAACCTTCACGGCAATCGGCAGCGGCTCGCTCGTACGGAACTCCTCGCCCATGAAATGCTCGCCCATCCGCACGTCCAGCAGGATGTTGTCGGTCGCCCCGTAAGTGTGCCGGCGGCGGATCGCGTCGAGGATGCCCTGCCTCGTGACCCGGTCGGTGTACACCATCGTGTACGAGTAGTGCGTGGAACCGTGGTCCGAACTCACCGTGACACCCAGCCGGTAGCCCTTGTTCCAAGCGTTGCGCACCATCCCGACGGGCTGGTAGCCGCCCGGAGCGGAATCGGGCTTCGTGCTGTCGGCCGCCAGCGGAGCGTCCACGTACTCGTAGTTCGTGCGGGCGCCCTGCATGATCTCGACCACCGGTTCGATCTCGGGGTCGTTGTCCCGCCAGTCCGTGCCCATCCGCGTGCCGGACGTGTGCGAGATGGCGATACCACCCATGCGCCGAAGCTCCTCGTACAGGTGCTTTGTGTCGTCCTGCACGACATCGCCGGTCCCGACTGGCGGAATGCCCCCCCGCGGGGACCGGCCGAGGGCGTATCCGCGCGAATCGCCCATGAAAAAGGGAACGACCGCCCCGGTCCGGTCGGCGAAGAACACGTTGCGGTGGCCGTTGGGCTGGGTCACGCTCCGCTCGTAGCCGAAGATGCTGGTGTAGCGTCCCGGCAGGTGATGCATGTCCGTCATCTTCTGCGAGTACCACCACCAGTACGGGTACGCCCCTCCCTGGTGGTCGGTGGAAGCCCCGAAATCCATCGCCGCTGCATCGATCATGTAGCGGTAGAACTCCTGCAGGTTCCCGTCGGTCACGCCGCCTCCGTCCCAGCTCAGCTCGGTATGGCGGTGGAAGTCCCCTCGGACGATCTGCACGGGACGGCCGCGGACGGTCGTGCGATATCCCCGGATCGCGTCGATGTCGGCCGCCTCGTTGGGGTGCCAGGGCTTGACCTCGACCTCGTCGAGTTCCAAGGGCCCGAGCACGGGCGCGGGTCCTGCCGCAGGGGGGGCGAGCCTGCCGACCCAGGTCTCCCCGCGGATCGGTCGGTGCGCATAGGCCGTCGTGCGGTTGTCGGTGGGCCACGCCAGCCAGGAGCTGCCGTCTGGGACGGTCGCGAAATTGATGCGGGTGCTGGACCGGCCGAAGCTGTGCGGAAGCGGTTCCGCTGGCGTCCAATTCCCGCCGGCAAGCCGTGTAAGCCAGTATTCCCAGTAGCCGCGCGTCCCGGTTCCCTCGGCGGTGTGTCGGATCACTCTCTTGGCAGCGACCAGAACGTTTCCCGCCGCATCCGTGAAGACATGCGGATGGTAGGTCCACTTGGGCCTTCCCTCGCCGGCCGAGAAGCTCTCCTGGAGCGGTTGGGCCGGCTCCAGCAGCCGGCCGCCCTCCAAGGCGGCGACATGGACCTCGCGGAGCGCCCCGATGACCACGCCGGGCTGTCGGCTCCGGATGTTGTAGCCGGTGTCCTTGCCCCAGTTCGCGCCGCCGGACTCCCACGCGACCCAGACACGATCCGACCCGTCGACCGCTACGGTGGCCTTTGCCTCGTAGCGGCCCGTCGCCGCGACCGCCATTTCCGGGACTGCAACCGCGCCGTCCCGGATTCCTGTCAGGAACACGTCGTAGTTCCCGTTGGCGTAGCTGTCGTAGGCGACCCAGACGGTCCCGGACGAGTCGAACGCCGCGGAGGGCTCCCAGTCGTTTGCCGGGCGGCCGGTGACCTGGAAGGCTTCGGACCAACCGCCATCGCTCGAGAGGGTCCTGAGGTAGATGTTGGAGTGGCCGCCGCGGAAACCTTGCCAGACGAGAGCGAGCCTGCCGCTGCCGTCGGCGGCCAGGCGGGGGTTGATGTCCGGCAAGGGATGGTCGCTCAGCCGCAGCACGGGCCCCCACGACTCGCCTTCCGCGTCCAGCGAGCGAGCGTGGATGTCCCAGTTCCCGTCGAGCATCTGGGTCCAGGCAACCCACAGGCGGCCGTCGCCGTCCACTCCGGCCTGGGGAAGCCAGACATCGCCGCTCGTGTTCGGCACGTAGCGCATGTTGCCCCACCGGCCGTCCTTCCAGCGGCGGACCGCGATCTCGTCCCTGCGGTCGGCGTACGCGATCCAGACGAGCCACACCGATCCGTCGGGAGCGGCGGCGATCGAGGGCATGTCATCCTCCATGGCCTCGGTGCCTGCCATGGCTAGGTCGGCAAGATCCAGCGCGGGAGCCGGTCCGGCGGCAAGCGCCAGGCCGAACAGGATCAGGACAGGCAGAGCGGGCATGACACCTAGAGGATACCCGTGCGCCGACCCACGGGCCAGCCCTGCCGGCTAGATGCGGCTGGCCCTGGACACCTCCAGCACGGCGTCAACGCGCTCGAGAGCCTCGACCACGCTCTGGAGCTGGGACTTGTCGGTGACCTCGACGATGAAGTCGACCGAGGCAGTGCCGCGGCCCGAACGCCCCTTCGATTCCATCCGGACAATGTTCAGGCCCGCGTTCGCCACGGTGCTGGTGAGATCCTTGAGAAGGCCCTGGCGATCCTCGACCTTGGCGGTCAGGCGCGCTTGGTACTGGGTCCCCTCCTTGGGGGCCCAGCGCACGTCGATGCGGCGCTCGGACTCGAACATCAAGTTCTGGACGTTGCTGCAGGACTTCGAGTGGACGCCGACCCCCTTGCCTCGCGTGACATAGCCGACGATCTCCTCCCCGGGGATCGGATTGCAGCAACGGGCCCGGTAGATCAGGACATCGTCCACGTCGCGCAACTCCAGGGTCAGACCCTCCTCGCTGCGCTGCTTCGGGTCTCCCGCGTCCGGCACGGGCGGCAGCGAGCGGAGCTCGGACGGGTCCGGCAGAGTGTCCTTGGGGAACAGCTTCCGGACGACCTGCCGCACCGAGAACCGCCCGTAGCCGAGACGCGCGTGCAGGTCGTCGGCGGTCCGGCAGCCGTACTCGCGGCAAACCTCTGCAAGGCGCTCCGGGTCGACCTTGCCCAGCGGAACCTTCGCCGACCGAGCCTCCCTCTCCAGCAGGCGCCGCCCGATCTCGACGGCCTTGCCCCGGCGCTCGGCGTTGAGCCACTGCTTGATCTTGCTGCGCGCGCGGGACGTCTTGACGAACGTGAGCCAGTCCTGCTTGGGGCGGCTGTCCGCCTGCGTGAGCACCTCGACGATCTCGCCGTTCTGCAGGGGCCGCTTGATCTGGGCGATCTGGCCGTCGACCCTGGCCCCGACGCAGGAGTGCCCGACCTCGGTGTGGATCGCGTAGGCGAAGTCGACCGGCGTGGCATCCCGGGGCAGCGAGATCACCTTGCCCTGGGGGGTGAAGACGTACACCTCCTCGGGGTAGAGATCGATCTTCAGGGTCGACAGGAAGTCCGTCGAGTCCGTCACCTCGCGCTGCCATTCGACCAGCCGCCGGAGCCAGCCCATCTGCCCGTCCGCCACGTCCGGGCCGCTCTTGCGCTCCTTGTACCGCCAGTGGGCGCAAATGCCTTCCTCGGCGTTCTGGTGCATCTCCTCGGTGCGGATCTGGACCTCGAATCGCTGCCCTTCCTGGGTGACAACCGTGGTATGGAGCGACTGGTATAGGTTGGGGCGCGGCATCGCGACGAAGTCCTTGATCCGTCCCGGGACCGGTTGCCACTGCCCGTGGATCACTCCCATCGCGGCGTAGCAGTGGGTCTTCGAGTCCGTGATCACCCGCAGCGCGAGCAGGTCGTGGACCATTTCGAACGAAACGTTCTGCCGCTCGAGCTTCTGGTGGATGGAGTAGGGCCGCTTGATCCGCCCCTCGACGCGGGCCGGAATGCCGGCCTGGGAAAGCTTGTCCCCGAGCACTTGCTGGATCTCGGAGAGGAACTCCTCCGACGCCTCGCGCCGCGACTCGACCTGGGCAATGACCGACTGGTAGGCGTGCGGCTCGAGGTAGCGGAACGCGAGGTCCTCGAGCTCGCTGCGGACCTTGCCCATGCCGAGGCGCAGCGCGACCGGCGCGTAAATCTCCCTGGTCTCCAGCGCGATCCGGCGCTGGCGATCGGCATCCAGAGCTTGCAGCGTCCGCATGTTGTGCAGGCGGTCCGCCAGCTTGATCAGGATCACCCGGATGTCCTTGACCATCGCCAGCACCATCTTCCGGAAGGTCTCCGCCTGGCGGGCCTCCGAAGACTGGTAGCGCAGCCGGCCTATCTTGGTCACCCCGTCGACGCATCTGGCCAGTTCCGGCCCGAACTCGCTGCGCAGCCTCGCCACGGTGGCGGGAGTGTCCTCGAGGGTGTCGTGCAGCAGCCCGCCCGCGAGGGTCGACTCGTCGAGCTGCATCTCGGCGAGCAGGTGCGCCACTTCCAGGGGGTGCGCTACGTAGGGCTCGCCGGTCTTGCGCTTCTGCCCGCGATGGAACTCGGCAGAGAACGCAAACGCCTTCGACAGCAGACCGAGATCCGCCCCGGGGCGGTACTCGAGGCACTTGGCCTCGAGCCGCCGGTACCGCCGCCACTCCTTGGCGGCGACGCCGGCCGGCAGCGATTCCGGAGTGGTTGCCGCTGGCATGGCTCTTTTGTCCAAATATAGGGCTTTATTGACCATGTTACCCGAGGGCCGGGGCTTGGGAACCGGAAGCAGCCACGCGCCCTGGGGCGTATCGGGCCCGGCTCCGTGCCGCGCCGCACTGCGGGCGGACGGCCGGGCCGGGTTGGATCGCAACCAAGAAAAAGGCCCGGAGCCCACAGGGCTCCGGGCCGGAATGCTGGTGAGCCGGACGCGCGGCGCAGGGCCTACTCGTCCTGGGTGATCATCTCGATCGTGCTCTCCTCGGCCTTGCGCTTGCGCGTGTCGAGGGCCCTCTGCACCCACTCGTCAGCCTGCGCGAGCAGCTCGTCGTGCTCCTCGTTGGTGTCGGCGAAGTCCGCCTTCTCCCGGTACAGCAGGTTCACGTAGGCCATGGCGTCGTCGTAATCGGGGTCGATCTGGATGGCCTGGTCCAAGGCCTCCAGGCCCTGGTCGATCACCGGCACGACCTCCTCGGCCACGCCGGCAAGGTCCTCGCGCTGCGCCCGGTTGAGACGGCCCCTGGTCCGGATCGGCCCCGGATCCTCCTGCTTCATGCCGATGTCGGCCCGGAACTGGAGGCGCGGCTCGTAGGACTGCGTCCAGCAGATCACGCCGATCGTGTAGTGCGACTCCTTGTTCTCCGGCTGCTCGGCCAGGACACGGCCGTGCCACTCCTTGGCCATTTCCATCTGCTTCATCTGGAAGTACAGCGAAGCGATGCTCTGCAGCGCGGTGAGATTGCCCGGGTCGTCCTCGAGAATGCCCTTGAATCCGTCCAGGGCCTTGTTGGCGATGTCGATGTTCTCCTGGTACTCCGCCCCCGGCTGGTACTGCATCATCGTGGAGTAGGCCAGGTACACGCGCGCGTCCCTCAGATCCCCGTCGAGGTCCGAGGCGTCCTGGAAGAGCTCGGCCGCCCGCACGAAGTCGCCGGCCGAGAAGGCCTGTACGCCCTTGTTGAGCGCCATGCGCGCCTTGAGCGAGTCGATGTTCTTGACCCCCATCGCCCGCAGGCCCAGGTTGCCGGCGATCAGCAGCAGGACCAGCGCTCCGACGACGATCCCGCCGATCTTGTAGACTCTCTTGTCGATTTTCATGATTCGCCTCCCGGCCGCGGAAGCCCGCGGCCGTGCCGGGCAACCCGGCTCCTATTGGATGTCCTCGGTCAGCAGCCCGATCTTGTCGACGCCGGCGCCCTTGCCGATGTCGATGATCTTCGCGACGTCCTGGTAGTCCAGCGCGGGCGCCCCGCGGACGAACATCACGCGCTCGGCGCGCGTCTTGAAGATGTCCCGCAGGTTATCCTCCAGCGTGTCGAGGCTGGAAGGGTCCCGGTTGATCTGGATGCTGCGGTCGGCATTGACCGAAACGACGACCGTCCGGGCGTTCGGCTGCGCCTGCTGCTGCTCGTTCTCGTTGGGCTGCGGCACCAGCGCCTCCAGGCCCTTCGGCGTGATCGGCGTGATGACCATGAAGATGATCAGCAGCACGAGCAGCACGTCGATGAGCGGCGTCATGTTGATGTTGGGGACGACCTTGCCTCCCCCTCCCCCTAGTGCGATTGCCATCGGAAGTTCCTCCTACGTCAGCTCCGGGCGCTAGCCGCCGAAGCCCCCGCTCTGCTCCTCTTTCTCGGTCAGAAGACCGACCTGGTCGACGCCGGAAGTGCGCACGGCGTTGACCACCTCCACTACCCTCTCGTACCGCGAGCGGGCGTCGCACTTGATGTACACCGTCTTGTCGATGCGGTTGCTCACCACGTCGCCGACCTGCTGGGTCAGTTCCGCGATGGCCTCGATCTTCGTCCGTCCGAGGAAGATCTGCCCGTCGCGGGTGACCGCGACCACCAGCGCGTCCTCGGCGTCGGCCTCGTCCATCGCGACGGGATTCCGCGTCCGGACCAGGTCCACGCTGACGCCCTTGCTGAGCATGGGCGTGATAACCATGAAGATGATCAGCAGCACGAGCATCACGTCCACCATCGGGGTGACGTTGATCTCGTTGATCGCGCCCATTCCGCCGCGAGTGCCCTTCTTTACATCTTCGTCTTCGAGTTCTGTGAGTCCTACCTGTTCTTCAGCCATGCTCGTTTCCTCGCTTCCCCTGGGGCCGCCGCGCGGGATTGCGTTTCCCCGCGCGACGGCCGTTCCACGATACTACAGCCGGTCGATCCGCTAGCGTTGCGCCGAGCGCCCGTCAGGCGTTCCTCTTCAGGAAGTAGTCGATCAGCTCGGAGCTGGCGTTCTCCATCTCGACGTCGAATCCCTCGACCTTCGAGTTGAAGTAGTTGAACATCCAGACAGCGGGCAGCGCCACGAAGAGTCCGATGGCGGTCGCGACGAGCGCCTCGGAGATGCCGCCGGCGACGGCGCCCAGGCCTGTCGAGCGCTCCTGGGAAATCCCCTGGAACGCGTTGATGATGCCGACCACCGTGCCGAACAGGCCGACGAACGGCGCGGTGGAGCCGATCGTCGCGAGGCCGCTGAGGCCGCGGTTGAGCTCGGCGTGCGTGATCGCCTGGGCCCGCTCCAGCGCCCTCTTGGACGCGTCGACCGTGCGACCGGGCACGTCACTGCCCGCATCGTGAGACTTGAACTCCGCCAGGCCGGCCGTGACGACCTTGGCCAGGTGGCTCTTCTTGAAGCGGTCGGCGAGCTTGATGGCCTCGTCCAGCTTGCCCTGGCGCAGCGCGCCGGCGATCGCCGGGGCGAACTGCCGCGACTGCTTCTTGGCGGCGTAGTACGCCAGCCCGCGGTCGATCATGACTCCGATCGACCAAGCCGACATCAGGAACATGATGATGACGACGGCCTTGGCCGCGAATCCCATCTGGTTCCACATCGACACCATGTCGAATCCGACTTCCTGCTGCAACAGAAACGCCGTGGTTGCGAATTGCGAAAGCATCTGCTTGTGTTCCTCCTAAGAAAACAACGGATTGTTTTTGACCAACTGTACGTGCCGGGATTGCCGGGCGCCGACGGGTCGGCAACCGGGGCGCCCGACTCCCGCTACGGGGAGAACGCGGACGTGGGCCTCAGCCGCTAAGGGTGAAGTTCACGTCGATATTTGTCAGCACCTCGACCGCCTCGCCGTTCAGCAGCGTCGGCTTGTAGCGCCACTGCTTCACGGCCGCGAGGGCGGCCGGGACGAGCAGCGGATGGCCGGACATGACCTCGAGCTTCTGGATCGTGCCGTCCTTGGCGATGATCGCCGAGAGCTTGACCGTGCCCTGGATGCGCGCCTGCCGCGCCAGCGGCGGGTACTGCGGGCGCACCTGGCGGGTCAGCCGGGCCTTGGCGACATTGCCGCCCACCCGGATGCGCTTCGGGGGCGCCTTCTTCTTCACCGGCGGGGGCGGGGGCGGGGGCGGGGCCGCCGTCGGGGCGCTGGAGATGATACCGCCCAGCACGCCGCCGACCGTGCCGCCGACACTGCCGCCGGGGACGCCGCCGACGACGCCGGCAATGCCGGCGCTGGGAGCGGCCACGTCCTCCTCGATGATCGCCACCTTGTCAGGAATCGCGACCGGCTGGGTCAGCGCGCCCGTGTCGAACTCGCGAGGCACCGCCTTGACCTTCACCACCGCTGCCGGCGGGGGCGGCGGGGGCGGCGGGGGCGGCGGCGCGGTCAGGAAGCTGACGAAGTCGGTCGCCGGCAGCTCGTAGTAGTTCAGCAGGGGGATCAGCAGCATCACCCCGACCAAGCCGAGCTGCGCGATCGTGGACACGATCACGGACCACCGCGAGGTGTTCTTGACTCTGTTCTCCATCAATGCATCTTCAAACATGGTTGCACTCCCCTTCCGGGTTCGTTCCCGGTCTCAAGCACGCCTTTCCTTGCGCCCGCCCGCGGCCGCCAGACGGCTCTGGCCCCATAGCAGCACCGGGCTTGCGACGAAGATCGATGAGTAGGTCCCTACCAGCACGCCCACCACCAAGGCGAACGAGAAGCCTCTGAGAACCTCCCCACCAAAGATAAACAAGCATACAACCGCGACGAGAGTCAAGCCGGACGTCAGAACGGTCCGGCTCAGCGTCTGGTTGATGCTGAGATTGAGCAGGTCCGTCAGGCTGGACTTCCTCGTCAGTTTCCGGTTCTCCCGGACGCGGTCGAAGATCACGATCGTGTCGTTCATCGAGTACCCGACCAAGGTCAGCAGCGCGGCCACCACCGTCAGCTCGATCTCCCGCCCTGCGAGCGAGAAGAATCCAATCGTGATGAATACGTCGTGAAACACGGCGATCACGGCGGCCACGCCATAGATCCATTCGAACCGGAACGCAATGTAGACTAGCATACCCGCGAGCGCGAACAGCGTCGCCTTGATGGCCTGCCACTGCAATTCGGTCCCAATCTTCGGTCCCACGACCTCGACGCCGCTGATATGGAACCCGCCCGCCTCGACCTCCGCGGCAGCGGCTTCCAGCAGCGTGCCGGCCACGCCCGGCACGGAGGCCAGCTCGGACGCGTCGCGGACCAGGCCGAGGCGCGGCGCGCTGTCGCGCCAGGCCACGATGGCGCCGGCAGCCGCCTGCAGGTCCTGGCTGCTGTAGCCGGCGTCCCTCAGCGAGGCGCTTTCCATCAGCCGCTGCGCCAGTTCCTCCGATCCCACGTTGTTGAGGTCCAGCTTCCCGGGCTCGACCGGGTAGATCTCGCGGAGGGTGCCGATGACCTGGTTCTTGCCGGATGTCTCGACGACGTCGCCGGCCAGGTCCAGCTCGATCTTCAGCTCGTGGGCGTCCGGCGAGTCCTGGAAGGGCTGGAGCGTGGCCACGCTCAGGCCCTTGCCGGTCAGGATGCCGCGGATGCGCTCCAGGTCCGGGGCGTCGCGGAACTTGACGTACACGAGCGTGCCGCCCTTGAAGTCGATGCCGAAGCGGAGCCCGCCGTTCGCCGCGGTCGCGGCGGCGCCGGCCGCCAGCAGCAGGCCCGACATCGCCAGGAACCAGCGGCGCCTGCCGATGAAGTCGATTTTGGTCTGACCGATCAGTTGCATGGTCGTCTGCCGCGCCTTGACCGCCCCGGTTCCCCTAGACACCGCACGGCGCTCGGAAGTTCCCTCGCTGGGCTAGATGCTGATCTCCTTGACCTGCTGCTTGCGCCACAGGGTGAGGTCGAAGATCAGCCGCGAGACGAAGACCGACGTGAACAGGTTCGCGATCAGCCCGATGGCGAGCGTCACGGCGAAGCCGCGGACGGGCCCGCGCCCGAAAAGGAACAGGAACGCCGCCGCGATGATGGTGGTCAGGTTCGTGTCGATGATCGTCAGGAAGGCCTTGCCGAAGCCGGCGTTCAGCGCGGCGACGACCGCCTTGCCGGCCCGCAGCTCCTCGCGGATGCGCTCGAAGATCAGCACGTTCGCGTCGACGGCCATGCCGATGGTGAGGATGATGCCGGCGATGCCGGGCAGGGTCAGCGTGAACCCGAAGGCGCTGAGCACTGCCAGCAGGATCAGCAGGTTGAAGAACAGGGCGATGTTGGCGTTGATGCCGGCCGCGCGGTAGTACACCAGCATCAGCACGACGATGATCGCGACGCCGTAGATCGCGCTGCGGACGCCCTGGCGGATGGAGTCGGCCCCGAGGGAGGCCCCGACCGTGCGCTCCTCCAGGTACACCACCGACGCCGGCAGGGCGCCGGCCCTGAGCACGAGCGCGAGGTCCAGCGCCTCGGTCTGCGAGTCGATGTTGTTGATCACGCCCTCGGACTCGATGCGCGACTCGATCGAGGCGACGCTCTGGATGCGGCGGTCGAGGACGACGGAAAGGTTGCGGCCGATGTTGGCCTGGGTGAAGATCGCGAACCGCTGGCCGGCCTGCCGCGAGAGGCTGAAGGCCACCTGCCACGCGCCGGGGTTCTGGGTGTCGCGGCCGGCGGTCGCCGAGCGCAGGTCGCGGCCCGTGACGACCGGGTTGCGCTGCAGCAGGTACCACTCGTTCCTGCCGCGATCGGCGTAATGCGCCAGCTCGCTGTTCGCCGGCAGGATGCCGTTGTTCTGGGAGCGTGCCTGCTCGGCAGAGACGAACGGGCCGCCCAGCACCTGCTTGATCTCCAGCTGCGCGGACATCTGGAGCAGGTTCATGACCCGGGCGGGGTCGCTGACGCCGGGAAGCTGGACCAGGATCTCGTGCTCGGCCTCGGCGCGGCCGTGCTGCTGGATCACCGGCTCGGTGAGGCCCAGGCCGTTGATGCGGTTCTCGATCGTCGACATCGACTGCTGGAGCGTCTCCGCCTTGAGGCGCAGCAATTCGCTCGGGCGCAGGCCGAGCGAGAAGGAACTGCCGCCGGTCGATGCAGGAAGCCAGCTGGGCGCCTCCTCCTCGAGAATCGTCCGCACGTCGCCGACCCTGTCCGTGGGCGTGCCCTCGAGCAGGATCCGGACGCTGTCGGCCTCCTCGACCGAGGCGGGGTCGGTGCGGCGGATCTCGGTATAGCCGATTTCGGCGCGCGAGAGGCGGGCCCGGATGCGGTCGATGGTCTGGTCGGCCTCGGACTTGAGCGAGTCCTGGACCTGCACCTGGAGGATCAGGTGCGTGCCGCCCTTGAGGTCCAGGCCCAGCGCGATGTTGTCCGACAGGTTCTGCTTGACGGCGTCCCATGCCGGCGCCAGGCCGAACACGCGCCAGAAGCAGATCACGAAGACGGCCAGCACGAGCAGGACCTTCATTCCGAACCGGCTTCTCATGGCAGTGTTTCCGTTCCGCTCGCCGCTAGCTGCCGGGCTTCTCCGCCATTCCGACCACGGCGTTGCGGGCGAACTCGAGCTTGACGCCATCCGGGGGGACGCGGAGCGTGACCCGGCCCTCGCCCAGTCCCACCACCGTGCCGGTGAGGCCGCCGTTCGTGACGACGCGGTCGCCCGAGGCGAGGTTCTGGAGCATCTGCTCGAGCCGCTTCTGGCGCTTCCGCGCCGGGAGGATGACCAGCAGGAAGAAGATGCCGACCATCAGCAGGAGCGGGACGAACGCCTGCCAGCTGGACTGCTGCAGCAGCAGTGCCGGGGCCGGCAGCCAGGAGGCCAGTCGTTCCGCTATGGAAGGATGCACGGCGAGTATCGGGAACCCGGGGGGCAGCCGCGCGACGCGCGGCAGCAATCGTCACTATAGCGAGAATCAGGGGCCAGGAACAACGCGCCTGCCGGAGGGCTCTGCAGCACCTAGCGGCCGGCATCCCCGTCCGCGGCGATCCGCTTGAGAAGGTCGGGCAGTTCCCCTGCAAGAATAGCTTCGCGAATCCGGCGCATCCTGTCAAGGTAGAGCCAGAGATTGTGCAGGGTGGCAAGCGTCGAGAAGAGCATCTCCTTGGCCAGGAACAGGTGCCGCAGGTACGAGCGCGAGAAGTTCCGGCAGCAGTAGCAGCCGCAGCCCGGGTCGACAGGGCCGTGGTCCTCAGCATGGACCGCGTTCTTGATCTGGATCCTGCCGGAATGCGTGAACAGGCAGCCGTTCCGGGCATTGCGGGTGGGCAGGACGCAGTCCATCATGTCGATGCCGAGGGCGACGTACTCGCCCAGCTCGTGCGGCATGCCCACCCCCATGGCGTAGCGGGGCCGGGAGCGCGGCAGGACCTGCTCGCACACGGCCGTCATCTCGTAGCTGAGAGGCCGGGGCTCGCCGACGGAGAGCCCGCCCACTGCGTAGCCGGGGGCGTCCATCTCGAGCAAGCGGTCGGCACACTCCCGCCGCAGCGCCGCGAAGGTCGATCCCTGGACGATTGGAAACAGCATCGCCGGGGAGCCCGGTTCGTGGGCGCGCCAGTGCCGGAACGACCGGCCAGCCCAGCTCACGGTCCGCTCGACCGACTCGCGCGCGGCAGCCTCGCTGGCAGGGTAGGCAGTGCAGTCGTCGAGAACCATCATCACGTCGCTGCCGAGCGCGGCCTGGATGTCAACGGCCGATTCCGGGCCGAGGAAGCGGCGCGAGCCGTCGAGGTGGGAGCGGAACTCCACGCCGTCCTCGCGGATGCGGCGAAGGCTCGCCAGGCTGAAGGCCTGGTAGCCGCCGGAGTCGGTCAGGACCGCGTGCGGCCAGTGCATGAAACGGTGCAGCCCTCCCGCATCGCGGACGGTATCCTCTCCGGGCCGCATCCACAGGTGGTAGGTGTTGGCCAGCAGCATGCGCACGCCGAGGTCGTCGGCCAGCTGCCTGGGCGTGAGCCCCTTGACCGTGGCCTGGGTGCCGACCGGCATGAACACGGGCGTCTCCACGGGGCCGTGCGCCGTATGCAGGACGCCAGCCCGGGCGCGGGTGCGCGGGCAGCGCGCGACAATCTCGAATGCCGGAGTCATCTCTCCGTCACGGAAGCCCCAGTGTGGCGCACCGAGGGCGCCGCAACCGGAGCGCGCTGCTGTCGGCGTGCTGGCCCAGCCCGTCTATCCCCGAAAACGTCGTGTTCCTGCCCACTGCGCAAAGGGCTCGCCCGGCCGCCAGACCCGGCGATGCCGCGCTGGAGAGCCGCATTCAACACCGCCGAAGAGCGCAGTTCCGGTCCGGCGGCAACCCCATCGTGGGGCATTCGAGCCCGGATGCCAAGAGCCGCGCCGCTCCCCGGGGGCTCACCGGAGGCGCTAATCGACCCCAGCCGAAGCTTGGCTGCACCGTGCCCGGCGATGCGCCCCAGAGCGTCAGCCAGTTTCTGTCACGTCTCGTTGCCCTCGACGGGGAACTGGACGCTACAGTGGCTGTCGTCCAGCAATTCAACCAGCGGATGGGAGCACGACTCTCGGTGTCGGTTGACGTGGAAGTGCCTCGAGAAAGGTAGTTTCCGGTCGACTCACCCGAATTGCGGAGCATTCTAGGTTCGCATGGGATACTCAAGAGCAGTACGTTCCTCTCACCGCTAACGGACAGGGCCGTGAGGGGCTTCCAACGTGTGTCGCAGTTGCCACGATTGCTCCGGCATACTTCAGGCCTGATTGATCCTTGGGCCAAGAGGCGGCAGCACCTTCGCCAGGAGATCGTTGACGCAGTGGCGCCCGCAAGCGATAGCAGGTACCAACAGATCTGGGCCAGCCTGATCGATGCCGTTCGGAATGACAGTGATGCGGCCACGGACGGGATGTCGTTCGTCGCCTTGGAGAAGGCCTCTCGATTCATGCTGTCCCTTCCGCCAGAACTACCGCAACCGTTGGTCGTAGTCGAGTCAGAGGACGAGATCGGTTTGGACTGGGACGAAGCTCCCGAGAGAGTCGTGAGCCTTACCATCGACGGCTCTGGCCAGATTGGCTTCTCAGCACTCTTCGGACGGGAGCCTGTGCATGGGAAGGTTGAGTGTATTGAAGGCCTTTCGGAGACGCTTCGTCATCTCTTGGGCCGGCTGTACCCGACAGTAAACCTCCCGTAAGGGCCCGCGCATGCCATCCACGGCTTCGAGTCGCTACGAATAGGGCCTGATCGGCAGGCGCGGACACCCCTCGAGATTCATCGTCAATCAGATTGCGTTCACCGCTCCGACTGCCCCAATCAGCTCCCGTGAGTTCCGGCCCAAGGGATCCGGGGAGCACTCGGTGTTTGGGAGTCCAATCGCGCCCATCAGCCAAGTTGGCGGTGGCAACACGGGACTTGAGTTCTGCCCGGACTCGGCACGACCACCGATTTCTCAGAGGCGAGGCGTCCAGGCGTTCCTTCACCCGCTTGATTCCGCGGGGCATGGATCGAGGCTGGGCAGAGGAATTCGAATGGCAGCTGGCAGTGCCTCGGTTTCCGATGGGCAACTGATCCGAAGTGGCAAGAATTGTCGCGCCTCGGGACGACCGCGGAGGGCGTCAAGGAGTTCGGCGGATGCGTCACGTAACTGGTAGCGTCCTTGCCCAGAGCGTGAGCCGCAACTCGTCCCCGAAGAGCTCGTAGACCGGCCGGCGTCCAGAGTGCGCCTCTCCATCCGCAAGAATCTTGCGGACCCCCTCCCTTCGTGATTCCAGGAACACCTGGCCCGTTCGCCTACTCCGGATCCTCGACAGGAAACTTACGAGTAGCTGATTCCGCGTGAAAGTTCGGAAGGGCATCTCGTCGAGCGTGATGGTGTTGGGCAGCCCGCCAGGGCTATGAAGCTCCAGTCGGTCTCGGAAGACGAACAGCCGGATCTTGGAACCAGAAATCGAATAGTCGCGGTGCGCGGCCGCGTTGACAATCGCCTCGTCGACGACATCGAGGTCGTACTGTGCATTTCCTTCGCTGCGGCGCTGCGCGTCGCGGGCGACCTTCATGAGACCGGCCACGAAGCCCACCGCCGCGTCGATTTGATCGGGTACCGGGCCTGAGATGCGTTCGGCATGGACAAGCTCGGTCGACGACAGGCGAGTCCCCCGATAGCATGCCGCCTCGATGGACGCTGAGGGAAGGAACTCCGTCGGCTCCGTCCCAAAGGTCAAGAGCCCGGCCACAGTGGGGCGGTCGACGCCATGCTGGTCCCGAAATGTGACGCGGGTGTTGCGGAGCAGGTCGAGCCAGGGGATGGTCGGCGAACGGCCGAAGTACGCTTCCAGCCGGTCGCGATTCAGCGCCTCGACAGTGCTGCCGAGGATTGCTTGCTCGTCAAATACGTAGTGACGGCCGCGCTGCTGGAACAGACGTGCGAGTTCCGGCGGCGTTAGGTCGCGCTTCGTGGAGCCGACTCGGACGAAGTAACGGCCCCCGGAAGTGCGGTGCACATAGAGGCCGGACGGAATCTGGGCGAGGAGCACATGCCGTTCGGTCCCCGAAGAGGCCGACAGCAAAACCTTTGACAGCGTAGGTCGGATCGGTGGGTCGCAGTTGTTGGTAGCGATGTCGACGATCCACCGCTCCACGGTGTCAAGCTTTGGCTGTGGGACTCCAAGAACATCACCGGAATCGTCGACGCCGACGAAAATAGTTCCGCCGACAGCGTTCGCAAACGCTACGAGTTCAGCCGCAAGAGTCTCGGAGCCGGGAGAGACAACAGTGCCCCGCTTCCCGAAACGCACCTCCTTGAACTCCGCCCGGCTATCCTCACCGGCACGGAGCTGCCTCATGATTTGGTCTGCATCGTCGAGCATCGAGCCCTTGTCGGCCTGGGCAATCCCACGACAGGAACAGCTCCTTGTCGTGCTCAACTGTGGCCTCCTCATTGTAAGAGCGCCAAGCGGAAGCAATCACGCAGATGGCCAGGACGGGGGGTGAGCCGGTCGGCATCGAGAGCTTCGGCTCAAGGACACGGGATTGTCCATTCGAAGCTGCGCACCTGCCACGCCGGTCCACGACTCCGGCGACGGCTGCATCAGTACGGTGGCGTTCAGATGCAACAAGCGGATTGCCTCGGGTGTTGCGTTCCGCCTTCACTGCGGACGATCGGCGACGCCGCGCCCAGTGCTGGCGCATCAGTCGGGGCCTACTCGCGATGGCCCAACAAGTGCGAAGAGAAAGCTTAGTTCCAGCCGGGGTGAACTCCCTGCAAGCGCAGCGTCACCCCGGACAAGCCGTCCGTGAGCGCAGGCACAGCGCAGCAGGACTACGTGCTGTGCAGAAGGCCGGCTCTTACGATCCGGTTGCGATCCTGTCACCGCCGTGCGGTTCTTCAATACCGAGGGTCCAATCAAGAGGCAGGACCACTACTAAGGGGGAGCGCAGAAATAACTTATCAGCATGGCAGGGGGGAGATCGTGTAATTCCACTTGGGGATGTGCTGGTTGGGAGTGAGCTTGATCGCGGCCATCTGGGCGTCGGAGATTTGGATGCCGGTTTCGTATTGGTTGGAGTTGAGCTGGGAAGTGACCTTGAGGCCTGTGCGAGTGGAAGTTGAGTTGATGTAGTTGAGGATCAGATCGAAGGACTCGAGGGGGCAGCCGGACCAGTTGCGGCTGATCTCGCTGAAGAGGCGGTGCTCGATCGGATTCCATTTGGAGCAGCCGGCGGGATAGTGGGCGACCGTCACCTTGAGGCGGAATATGTTGCAGAAGCGGTGCTGGAGGGCGTATTTCCAGGCCCGGGCGCGGCAGGAGTTGCTCCCGCCGCAATCGGCAAGCAGGACGAGCCGGGAGGCGTGAGGGTAGCGGGAGAGTCCTTCGGCGGTCCACCAGGCGGCGAGGTTGTCGACAGCGAAGAAGGGAGTGTCGGAGGAGACGCCAACGCGGACGAAGCCGCGGTTGGCGAGCGTGTCATAGATGCCGTAGGGGACGGCCAGACCGCTGGCATGGGAGCGGAAGTCGTGATCGTTGACCGGGACGGGCTCGCGTTCCCAGCGGACCCCGGCATTGCGGAAGCGGCCGACCAGCTCTTTCTTCTTCGAATCAATGCTGATTACGGGGATGTTGTTGTGCTCACAGTCCTGCCGCAAGCGGTCAATGAACGTGAACTGAGCGTTGCGCTCGGCGGGGGAGGTGGACGGGATGCACTTGCGGTTCACGCGCAGCGAGAAGCCCATACTGCGCAGCAGCCGGGCGACGGTGCGCGGACAGACGGCGATGTCGAGCACCTCGCTGAGGCAGTCGGCGAGGTTGCGAGTAGTGCGGCGGGTCCAGCGCAGGCCGGAACAGGGGTCGCCGGCCGTGTCGTGACGCAGCAGGTCGGCGAGCACCGCGGTCACTGCGGGCTTTTTTTTTCGAGCGCCTTGCGCCCGCCGCCGGGCTTGCGCGCCCGCTGGGTCTCGAAGTCCCCGCTCAGCAACTGGCGGCGGCCCTTGGACACGGTCGCCGGGGCCATGCCCAGCTGTGCGGCGACCCGCGCGTCGCCGCCCCGCCCGTGGCGCAGCGATTCCAGGCCGGCGTACAGCCGGCGCTGGCGCTCGTCGAGCACGCTCAGCAGCGTTCCCGCCGCTTCCCGGATCTGCTCGTCATCGCTGTCCGGGGACGGCCGTCCCACTCCTTCCGCCAGCATCACCCGTCGCGCCCGCAACTGCCTTTGGCGCCGCTGCAATGCGGGGGACGAGTACCAGTAACGGCCCGCGAGCTTCTCGCGCTCCAAGCGGCCGGCTTGAACCAGCTTGCGCAGCACGTCCTGCACGTCGACTCCGACGATGCGGCCCAGCTCGTCGGAGAAGCGCCCAGCAGGCGCCTGCTCGACCAACGCCTCGGCGGTGGCCAGCAGAGTCCCGGCCCGCGAGAAGCGGATCCCCTCCCAGGCCCACAGCCCGTGGCGGTCATAGGCAGCCAACTCGTCGAGGGTGTAATAGCGGCCGCCATGGGAGTAACTGGAGCGGCAGCCCGCCGCCGCCAGCTTGCGGCAGACGGTGCGCCGACTGGCCGAGCCGAAGGCCTCCAGGAAATCCGCCAGCGGTGCGACGGTCCGCTTGCGCAGCAAGGTGATGACGGTCTGAGTGGTGAAGGTTGCGGTTCTCATGCCTGCCCCCTAAACGTCATAATAACGACTATTGGGCACGGATATTGCCATTAAGAGGGTCAGGGGACGACAAAATCCCCCGTATCGTACCAGCAGACCGCCGGGAGGGAGGTGCAATCACCTGTCAGATGGCTGTGAGACTCCAAAATCGCCGTTGAACAAGGACACTCAATGGCAGAATAGCGGGTTATCTGACTAAGTTATTAAATCGCCCGCCCTAAGTGAAGCCGCTGAAGCGCATCGATCTCCAGGAGCCTCTCACGCTCATCGGCCGGCTCGCGGAATCCGCGTTGCTATAGTGGGGATCCGGGAGCCAACCGGACAAGAGCATGCCAGAGCAGACTCCCCAGGATCCGAAGTCCGAGCGCGCCAGGCCTGCGGGCGCAGCCGGCGGCGACGCCGCCGATGCGCGCCGCAAGGCGGCCGAAGAGCGGAAGCGGAAGGCCCGCGAGGAGGCCGCCCGCATCGCGGCGCTGACGCCCCTCGACGCCCCGCACGAGAAGAACTGGCCGTGGTCGGAAGGGACCATGACCGGCAATCGGAAGAAGAAGCCGGCGATTCTCGCGGTCACGAACGAGAATTGCACGGGTTGCGCGGGATCCCCGGTCTGCATCAACTACTGCCCGGTCGACGAGTGCATGTACTGGATCCCTGACGAGGACCATCCCCCGTTCGGGCGGATCGAGGTCGACGGCCAGACCTGCATCGGCTGCAAGCAGTGCATTTCCAAGGGACCCGACGGCACCTTCCTGGACGGCTGCCCATGGGACGCAATCGACATGATCCCGATTGCGGAGGTCGAGGCCAAGCTAGAGGTCAAGTACGAGTTCTAGGCGCACGGTCCACTTCGGACCGGCCGCGACAATAGCGGGCATGAAGCACTCGGCGAGGTTCCTGGCGATCGTCGACGACGCCAAGTCGCGGATCCGCGAGACGACAGTGGCGGAGGTTCAGGCGGAGCTGGCAGCGGGAAGCCCCCTCGAGATCGTCGACACCCGCGAGGAGTCGGAATGGAACGCGGCGCACGCCGCAGGGGCGGTCCACTTGGGGAAGGGCGTCATCGAGCGCGACATCGAGGCCAGGGTGCCCGATGCAGACACCAAGCTCGTGTTGTATTGCGGCGGCGGATACCGCTCGGCGCTGGCCGCGGACGCGCTGCAGAAGATGGGCTACCGCAACGTGTACTCGCTGGCTGGCGGCTGGCGCGCCTGGAACGAGGCGGGAATGCCCGTGGAGCGGGACTGAGGCGCGAGCCGCTTGGTCAGGGCCCGGAATCCCCGGCGAAGCGAAGATCGACCCGCGCGGATTCCGGCTGGCACAGCAGTTGTGTGCCGGCAGGCATCTCGATCGGACGCAGGAACCAATAGTCCGCCGGCCCGGGTCCGCTGCTGCGGCGCAGCCAGAGCAAATGCTCGATGCCGCCGCCGGGCAGGTGCGCGGTGACCTGGACCCATGACTCGGTCGGCTCGCCGGCCGGGCTCAAGCCGGTCGCGACCAAGTCGGCCTCCAGGCGGACGCTCCCCCGAACGGGCAACCTCCCGTGTCCCTCCCCGTAGGCGGGTTGGGGCGCGTCGTGGGAGTGATAGGGTTCCAGGAAGACGCTGTCGCCCTCGGGCGCGCCGCCTTCCACCCAGCTCGAAATGACGGCGATCTCCGGCAGCGACAGGCTCGCGTCGTTGCGGAAGGATCCGAAGCCCTTCACCGCGCCCCACGGGGGCATGCGGCGGTTGAGGACTTCGTGCTTGATCGCAGCCGCCCAAGGGCGCGCCTCGGCGTAGGTCGTAAGAGGCATCGGCGCCGAGCCTCCCTCGCGGTGGCATCCGGCGCAGCGGCCGTAGACGATCCTGGAAACGTTCCGCGTCCAGGTCAGTTCCGTCGTGATCGCCTCGTGAGCGGCGGCCGGCCAGGCAGTCCAGACGGCGCAGCCGAGAGCGGCCAATGCACAGGCGGATGCCGCCGGTCCGGCGCCGCCAACGCGGGTCCCTCGGCGCCCTGCAGACTCTGGCGGGCGTTCGTCGGCGTTCACCGCCACCCTGCGGCCTTCCGTGCCGGTAGCCAGCTGTCGCACGCCGGGTCAGGAGAACAGCGGCAATAGCTCGGTGTTGTGGAACGGGAACCGCTGGCTGCCGGCGGTGTCCGCAACGCCTAGGTACGTTCGCAACGCCTTGTGGATGTGCTTCGGGTGGATCAGCGTGCCGCTGCTGTCGTCCCGCTGCAGGGTCACGGGATTGATCTTGTGCGCGAAATGCAGCTCGTCCGTCAGGCCGACCACGCGGTTCGTCCACCCCCGGTTCTTCTCCATCACCAGGAAGCTGCCGATCGGCCAGTGATCCTTCCCGGCCTCCGCGTTGTACTTGTTGGTCCGGCCGAAGTCCGACCCGATCACGACCACGAGGCGGTCGGCCACGCCCTGGAGTTCGGCGTAATCCCACAGGTAGTCGACGGAGTCGGTCAGGTTGCCGAGCAGCCAGTTCTGCTCGGGGTCGTGGTTGTCGTGCGTGTCGAAGCCTCCGAGCCGCAGGTCCGCGCTGACCGCCACGCCCGCCTTGAAGGCCAGCACGGTCAGCTGCGCCTGCCGCTTGAGGGTGCTGCGGAGCAGGTTGAACTCCTCGACGGACTGCAGCTCGGCGGCATCCGGGATCATGTCGGCGAAGGAGCGGAGCCCTTCGGCCGCTTCCGGCTCGAGGGCCGCGGCGTACAGCTCCCGGTTCCGCAAGTCCCGCGGCATGAGATTGGGGGCCGCGGCCAGCCGGTTCATCCGCAGGTCGCGATGACCGGTGATCGCCGACCAGTCCTCCTCGTTGAAGAACGGCCTCCGGCTCGGATCCCCGCCGGCCAGTTCCGGCTTGGCGATGTTCCGCACTTCGGTGGGGTTGTTCAGCCGCGTGAACACGGCGATGCCGGCGGTGTTGGAGAACCCGCCGAAACTCAGGTACGGCATCGAGAGGCCCGCGCCGTTGTGGGCGGCGAGCAGGGCCGTCGTCGTCGGGTAGCCCTCCGAGATCCTCCCGCTCCAGTTGTGGACCACCCCCGCGGTGTGCGAATTGGTCTGGGCGTCGACTCCGTTCACCACCAGGATGCGCTGGTAGTACTTGTCGAAGAAAGCCTGGTTCCTGGCGAAAGGAGCGTAGCGGATGTTGCCCGCCTGCCGGATCTCGCCGTTGGAGGCCCAGTTGTTGATCACGGGCTCGCCAGCCACGTTCGTCTTCGGGTCGCAGAAGCTGGTGGGGTCCCAGCCGCCGTCCGCTTGGACGAACACGAACAGCTTGCCGCCGTAATTCGCGGCGTTCGCGAGCGGCACTCGGAACGCCGAGCCCGTCGCGATGCCGGCCATGCAAGTCAGGAAGCTGCGTCGGTTCACGGGCTCTCTCCTAGAAGTACAGGTACCGGTAGTCGGTCAGGAGGTAGGCGAGTGTGACGACCCAGGTCCGGACGGTTCTGTGCGGGTCGCTCACATCGATCCCGCGGTTGAATTCCTGGATGACATCGTATCTGGGCTGGCTGACGCCATACTCGGAGTACCGCAGCACGCCGTCCGCAAGGCCGTCGTAATAGAGATGATCGGCGCCGGTCGCGCAGTTGAAGCGCGAGTTCTGGAAGCTGGGTCCTTCCGCGCCGCTCTTGCGGTTCCAGACCTCGACGAAGAGGGCGTAGGCCTCGTCGACGTCCGGGGAATCCATCGCCGCCGGCACGCCGAGGAGCTTCTCGTGCAAGTCGGCGAGCTTCCTGCGAATCGCCATCTCGCCTCGCGGGCTGCCGTCCTCCGATTCCACTTCGATGGCCAGGCGGGCGGCTTCGTCGCCAGCCTCGTCCTGATGGGCCGCGACCTCGATGCGATAGACACCGTCCTCCATCACGGCCAGCGGAACTTCGAGAGAGCAGTTCCCCGCCATGTGGTAGAACTGCCCGGCCGGGCGGCCGCAGCCCTGCCCTGCGAGGGTCTCCAGCTCGACTGCGACTACAGCCGCGCCATTGCTGTCGCGGACGACAAGGCGGTCCAAGCCGAGGTTGCGGTCAGGCCGGTCGCCGCCGGGGCCCTCGCTGGGGCCCAGGAAATCGTTGGTGAAGGCCAGGCTAACGGTCTTCGCGCCGGCGGTGAGCGGGACATCGAGCGTGACGGCCTGGCGGGTGTCCCAGGAAGCCGCCGTGATGGCGAACGTGTCGCTGGTCCCGGAAAGCGGGGTGTCGAACTTGGTGATTCCGTCGAAGAGCAGGCGCTTCTCCTCGGGCCAGTAGAAGAACTCCCGGCGCACGACGGGACAGCTCACTTCCGCGGCATGGCTCTGGGCCACCGCCGCCATCATGGGATTGATCTCACCGGTGCGCTCCGTGATCCCGTCCGAGTCGATCCCCCCGTAGAGGAGCTGGTAGCCGCTGAACCCCTGCGGGTCGTGCAGCCTGCTGCGGGTCTCGGCCAGGCCGAAGGGCGCGTGAAGACGCCGGCCCCAGACATAACCGGTCAGGGCCTCCGTCTTGGCGACGAGCTCTTCCGGCGTCAGCAGGCGCGCGACTCCCGCGTCACGGAGGGCCGCCTCGCGGGCCGGGTCGCCGCCCGTCACCGACTCGGCCCGGAACCACGGGGAGAGCGCGATCTCGGCCAGCAGGTCCTTGGCCATGAAGGGAGCGCCGCCGCCGAAGCCGGTCCGGAATCCCTCCGCAAGCGCTTCAACCTCCAGTGCCTGCGCTCCCGCTGCCACGAGCGAGGCATGGAAGTCCGGCTCGGACCTGTCGGTGGGAGGCTCGGCGAGATCCACTCCCATGATCGCCGGCCACCAGAACCTGACGGCCGCGCGCGCGAACCTCTCGTCGGCGACGATCCGTTCAGCGAGCCACTGCAGGCTGTTATCCGCGCTCGGGGCCTGCAGGTTCCCGAAGCCCGGCGCGCGCATGTCGCGAAACCAGGTGTCGCCCCGCTGGTAGGGAGAGACGGTGCCGTCCCGTGGGGCCCTGTACAGCGGCGGCAGCGCGTCCCGCCCGCCGTTCTTGTCCCGGAACAGCCCCATGTCCCCGTAGTTCTGGTACGCGCCGGCTACCGGGTCCATCGGGATATGGCAGACCGTGCAGGCCGGATTGTTCATCGTCGGGTTGTTGGTGTCCGCCAGCGCTTCCGGATCCTGCGTTCGCGCGGCGGACTTCTCGATGTCGAAACCCAGGAAGTGGTAATAGGTCCAGCGGGACCGCGCCCGGTTGCGGTTGGTCGCGGTCGTCGGATAGCGTCGCAGGAAGACTGTCGTGTTGAGGATGCCGGCGTGGGGGTAGTCCGTCTCGAGATTTCCGGGATTGAGCACCCTCCAGATGTTCGGAGGGTCTTCCTCCACCACCATGGACCTGTCCCGTCGGAAGTACCTCGCGATTTCCGAAGGCCGGAATTCGGCGACGTCGCCGGGGTCGTCGAACTCCGTGTCCGCGCCGTAGGCTTTCGCGGCCATGGGATTGGCCATGATGTAGTCCGCCGTCAGGATCTCGGTGTACGGCAGGTCGTTCTCGACCACGTGCGCGATGAGCTCGAGCGGGGCGCGGGCGACGCCGTACTGCACGGCGCGCTCGTGGTTGCGGTAGGCCGGGTAGCGCCTGGGGTTGTCGGCGTATCCGTTCGCGACTCCCTCCTGGGCCAGTTCCCAGCGCTTGTTGGTGAGGTCGACGAACCGCACCTCGGCCGAGCCGATCACCTGCGGCCGCTCCCGGTCTGTCAGCAACCGGTCGTTGGCCCCCCGGATCAGGAAATCGTGGAACCCGGATCCGGTCATCAGGCCCTTGATCGCCTGCCGGAGACTGGACAGCTCGCCGCCGCTCACGGAGGCGAGCTCGGCCTTTGTCGGGAGCCGGCCGGCGAACAGCAGGGCCGCGCGGCGCAGGGTCTTCGCGGGCGAGGCCATCGTCACGCCTGCGAAGAGCGAGTCCGCCGCCAGGATCCCGGCGTTGGTCTCGCCGCCCAGAGCGCGCAGAAAGCGCTCCATGTTGGCGAAGTCCACGGAGCCGGGAACCACCTGGACGCCCCCGCCGTGGCCTTCGGCTCCCTGGATCTTGTTGAGGATCAGGTCGGCACCGCCCTCGACGCTGTCGAGGAAGTCCTGGAACTCGGCGAGATTCGCTGCCGCATGGCTCTCGACGGAGGAGGGAGCCAGCACGAGCCGGGTGCCGCCGGAGGCACCCCCCGCGACATGACAGTGAATGCACCGGGACTGCACGACAGCCTCGGAGATGTACTCGTTGAAGATGGCGCTAGCGGACTCCCCCACCGCTGCCACGCCTCTCCACGGCGGCCGGGCCGGGCGCGCCGCGTACCGCGCGACAAGCGGGCTGTCGATCCTCTTGCCGAAGGTCGGCCGGTCCGGGACCGGTCCGACGAGAACCGGGCACGACGCCTGCGACTCCAGGATGAGCGAGGCACCCTCGAGCCTCGCGTGGGCGCGCTCGCGGCGAGCGGCCAGCATGCTCTCCAGCAGCCGGTCCCGTTCCTGCTCCGCCGTTCGGCTGTGTTCGAGGGCCTCCGCCAGCCGGGCATCCGCGATATCTGCCCGAGCCGGGCCGGGGAACGGGCCGAGCAGCGCGGTCACTGCCCAGCCAAGGCTCAAGGCGAGACCTATCCGCAAGACGACTGACCTACCCTTCTTCCCCTACGCGCGGCGGCACGTGCCGATTCTACTCCGACGCGCCTCCGGCGCCGCAGCGATCAGTCGCCGCTGCCGGCGCTGGCCGGCGCCTTCTGCTGGGTGACGTAGGGCCGAACCTCGGCGCTGGCGTCGAAGGCGATCTCGAAGAACCCGATCATCATCTCCTCCCAGCTCTGGTCGCCCCAGCGAACTTCCGCGCTCGGGTCCGGATTGTCCGGGTTGTTGGGCGAGTTGTCGAAGTGCGCGAGGCACTCGATCGCAGTCCCCGCGGGCAGCGCCATCGGATCCTTGAGGTAGTAGTAGAACTGCCAGTCGAAGTCGTACCGGGGAACGCTCAGCAGGGTCTCAATGCGACCGTCCGGAAAGCGCAGGTCGTACCGGAAATCCTTGCCCCGCAGGTGCATGTGGGGCAGCAGGGCGATCAGTTCCACGTCCCGGTTGAGCACCCACCTGGACTCCACGGGATGGGCCGGGGCCCCGGGCGGGATCACGAACTTGTTGTTGGTGGCCGAAACCGTCACGATGCGCTTTGCGGGCGGCCCGTCGCGGAATCGCAGGCCGATCCTGCTGCGGTCGAAGCCCGCGGTGCCGTTGGCGGTGTAGTGCAGCTGGAGCACGATGTCGGCACCGGCCGGCAAGAGCTTGCCGTAGTCCGTCCCGAGCCACGAATCGGCCTCGTGCCCTGGCGCGAATCCGGTCAGCACCTCCCGGTAATTGTTCCTGGGCTTCCGGCGGTCCTTCTTGCGCGTGGCCTTGGGCACGAAGATCACCCCGGGCTCGGCCCCCTCGAGCCAGGTGGACCCCTTCGGGCGGACGAAGGCCAGCACGTGGTGCACGACCTCGCGGTTGTCCGGGCGTACCTCGGCGGCAGCGATCCACCTGTCCTCGGCGAAGTCCGTGGGAATGACCAGGTAGTGGTAGTCGATCGTGCCCTCGGCCGGCACGGCGAACGGCTCCGGCAGCTCGAGCACCATGTCGGGCTCGCCGATGTTCCAGCCGTCCAGGAATTCCAGCGGCTCGGGGGCGTCAGCCGGATCCCCCCTCTCGGCCCCCGACTCGACCCATGCAGCGATGGTCCGCTTCTCGTCGGGGGTGATGACGTGTGCGTTCGACCATTCCCCGTAGGCAGGGTCCGCGAACCAGGGAGGCATGCGGTCCAGGGCCACGGCCTCGTGCACCGCACGGGCCCAAGGGCGGACCTGCTCGTAAGTCAGCAGCGCCATCGGGGCAGCCTCGCCTGGCCGGTGGCATTGCTGGCAGTGCCTCTGCAGGATCGGCTCGACGTCGGCGTGGAAGGTGGGCTGGCCGGCGCCGAGGAGCGGCACGATGACCAGTAGCGGCAGCAACGCGGCCAGACGTTTCGCGAGCGGTTGGTGCAGGCGGGAGTCCATGGCCTCAAGTCTAACAGCCCTGCCGGCTGGACCGTCGCTGTCGGCGCCCGGTCAAGGCGCCTCGCTGTCCGGCCCACCGTGCCGGACCCCATCGCCGACGGCCCCGCTCGCGGCCCGGCGACCGGCCTCCTCCCCGGCGGTCAGCCCTGGACGTCGACGGACCCCGCCCCGCAAATCTCCTCCGCCTGCCGGCGGAACCTGCGGTTCGCCATCACCTTGGAATCCACTTCGTAGATGAGCATGAACTCGCTGTGGCGGCGGATCCGCAGCCGCACGTCCGTGCCGCCGGGATTGGCGCGAATCAGCTCCGCGAGCCGCTCGGCGACCCGGTCGGCCTCCTTCTGGCCGTTCAGCTTCAGGTTCACGGCGATCAGTCCGGGCTGCGGGGCGCGGGCGTGCTCGAGCGGCGTCAGGTCCGCGACGGAGATCCTCGGCTCGCTGCCTTCCTCGGCCCGCACGCTGCCCTTCACGAGGACCGGACGATCGGCGACGAGCTGGCGCTCCACCTGTTCGAACTGGTTGGCGAACACGAGCAGCTCGATGCTCCCCCGGCGGTCCTCCAAGGAGGCCGATGCCCAGGGGCGGCCCTCGCGGTTGCGACGCCGCTGGATGCCGTGGAGCACCCCGCAGACGTAGACCTCTTCCTGATTCCGGCGGTCGCCCAG
This sequence comes from Bryobacterales bacterium, assembly GCA_965263255.1. Lineage (GTDB taxonomy): Bacteria > Acidobacteriota > Terriglobia > Bryobacterales > UBA6623 > VXMF01. Next base: position 102,097 of record CBDHHA010000008.1, on the reverse strand, counting down.
CGCCGCGCTGTCCGTCACCTCGAAGTCCTCGATCGTGTCCTCGTAGGAATCGAGCGGGTGGCCGGTCACGTAGAAGCCGAGCGTCTCCTTCTCGCCGGCAAGCCGGTCGAGCGGATCCCAGTCGGGAATGTCCGGCAGCGTGCCTGCCGAGCCGGAGCCCTCATCCGACTTGTCCCCGAAGAGCCCTTCCTGGCCTGTCTGGCGGTCCTGGAACGCCCTCTGGCCCGCGTCCACGGCCGCATCGAGAACGGCGGACTGCTGCGCGCGGCTGCCCTCGAGCCCGTCGAGCGCGCCAGCCTTGATCGCGCTCTCGACCATGCGCTTGTTTAGCTTGCTGCAATCCACGCGCTCGCAGAACTCGAACAGGTTGCGGAACCCCTCGCCCTGCTCGTTGCGGGCCGTGACGATCGATTCCACGGCGCTCCTGCCGACATTCTTGATCGCCCCCAGCCCGAAGCGGATGTCGCTGTCCCCGGCCGGCGTGAAGTCCCATTCCGAAGCGTTGACGTCCGGAGGCCGGATGGCGATCCCCAGGTCGCGGCACTCGTTGAGGTAGAGCCGCACCTTGTCGGCGTTGCTGAGTTCCGCGGTCAGCAGGGACGCCATGAACTCGACCCTGTGATGCGTCTTGAGGTAGGCAGTGACGTAGGCGACGAAACCGTAGGCCGCCGAGTGCGACTTGTTGAATCCGTAGCCCGCGAACTGCGCCATGAGATCGAAGAGCTGCTCGGACTGCCTGGCCGGGAAGCCGCGCTCGCTGGCACCGCTGAGGAAGCGGTCGCGCTGCTTCGCCATCTCCTCCGGCTTCTTCTTGCCCATCGCGCGCCGCAGCAGGTCGGCCTCCCCGAGGGAGTAGCCGGCCACGAGGTTGGCGATCTGCATCACCTGCTCCTGGTAGACGATCACGCCGTACGTCTCCTTGAGCAGCGGCTCGATTTCCGGGAGCAGGTAGGTGACCTTCTTGCGGCCGTGCTTGCGGTCGATGAAGTCGGGGATCATGCCGCCCTGGATCGGGCCGGGCCGGTACAGCGCGTTGAGTGCGCAGAGGTCCTCGAGCCGGTCCGGCTTGTAGCGGCGGCAGATGTCCCGCATCCCCTTGGACTCGAACTGGAAGATGCCGCTCGTCAGCCCCTGGGAGATCAGATCGTAAGTCTTCTGGTCGTCCAGGGGGATCGAGTCCTGGGTCAGCCGCTCGCCCTTGCGCTTCTCGATCCACTTGAACGTGTCGTCGATGATCGTCAGCGTCGTGAGCCCGAGGAAGTCCATCTTGAGGAGCCCCATCAGGTCGAGGCTCTTCATGTCGTACTGGGTGACGATCTCGTCCTTTCCGGTCTTGTAGATGGGGACCAGGCTCTTCAGCGGCTGCGGTGCGATGACGACCCCGGCTGCGTGGACGGACGGGTTGCGCGCGATCCCTTCCAGCCGCCTGGCGGTCTGCATCAGCTCCTCGACCTTGCGGTCCTCCTTGATCGCCTGCTGCAGCCTGGGCTCCTGCTCGATCGCCTCGTCCAGAGTGATCTTCAGGACGTTGGGGACCAGCTTGGTGAGGCGGTCCACCTGGCCGAAACCGAGGTCCATCACGCGCCCCACGTCCTTGATGGCGGCCTTGGTCGCCATCGTGTTGAAGGTGATGATCTGGGAGACCTGCTCGCGGCCGTACTTCTCGGTCACGTACTGGATCACCTCGCTGCGCCGGTTCATGCAGAAGTCGATGTCCACGTCGGGCATGGACTTCCGCTCGACGTTCAGGAAGCGCTCGAAGAGCAGGCCGTACTGCAGGGGGTCGATGTCGGTGATCGACATGGCGTAGGCCACGAGCGAGCCGGCGGCGGACCCGCGGCCGGGGCCGACCGGTATGCCTTTCGACTTCGCATGGCGGATGAAGTCCCAGACGATCAGGAAGTACCCGGAGTACTTCATCCGCTGGATCACTCCGATCTCGTGGTCGAGGCGTTCCTCGTACTCCTTCAGCGGCCGGCGGAGCAGGCCCTTCTCCTGCATGGCCCGCAGGCGGGCAGCGCGCGACTCGAAGCCCTGGCGGGCGGCGAACTCGAAGTAGGTGTCGATCGTGTGCTCGGGAGGCACGTCGAACTTCGGGAACGGGTCCTCGACGGGCTCGAGCCGGAGATCGCACATCTGGGCGATCTCCCAGGTGCGGTCGAGCGGCCCCTCGTCGCCGTCGAACAGGGCGGCCATCTGCTGGCGTGTCTTGAGGTAGAACTCCTGCGTGCCGAAGCGCATCCGCTTGGCGTCGCTGAGCGTCTTGCCGGTCTGGACGCAGAGCAGCGCATCGTGCGCCCCGGCATCCTCCTTGGTCAGGTAGTGGGCGTCGTTGGTGGCGACCAGCGGGATGCCGGCCTCCTGGGAGAGGCGGAACTGCAGGGGGATCAGCTGCTTGTCGAGATCGAGCCCGTGGTCCTGGATCTCGAGGAAGAAGTTCTCCTTGCCGAAAATGTCCTGGTAGTCGTAGGCGACCTTGCGGCCGGCCTCGTAGCCCTGGTTGAGCAGGGTCTCCTGGAGATCGCCCCGCAGGCACCCGGAGAGGCAGACCAGCCCGTCGGCGTAACGGGCGAGCAGGTCCTTGCTGATGCGGGGCTTGTAGTAGAAGCCCTCGAGATAGGCGGTCGAGACGAGGTCGATCAGGTTGCGGTAGCCCTTCTCGTTCTTGCAGAGCAGCACGAGATGGTGGTAGCGGGTCTCGGAGTCCCTGCGCTTGTGGTCACCGGCGACCGTGTAGATCTCGCATCCGATGATCGGCTTGATCCCGATCTTCCTGGCGGCGCTGTAAAACGACACGGCCCCGAACAGGTTGCCGTGATCGGTGATCGCCAAGGCCGGCCACTCCTGCTGCTCGGCGATCTTCATCATCCGGGGGATATGGCAGGCACCGTCGAGCAGCGAATAGTCCGTGTGGCAGTGCAGGTGGACGAAGGGCGCGGGCATGGTCCGGGAGTCCAAGTATAGGCCAGCGTCGGGGCCGCGGCCGGGCGTCCTTTTCGAGGCGCCTGAAGGGTGGCGCAGGTGGGATGGCGCACGGCATCGGAGGGCCCCTCGCAGGACCGACAGCCCTGCCCGACTCGCTGCGGGGGCGCCCCTGATCGCGCTGGCAGCGACCGGCGCGCGGGCACGAGGCAGGAGCTCCGGGCAACCGGTGCGTCGAGCCGGGTCCGTGCGGATGCGCACGGTCTGGTCGCGCGGGCCAAGGGAATCGCCGCGAGGCTCCCGCCAGGCAGCTCGGGCCGGCTCGACCGGTTCGTAAAGGGCCGTCTTGGCGGGCATGCTGCGATTGGCCGTTCACTGGCTGCTCGTGTCCAGGACCTGCAGTTCCACGACCTGACGTGAGAACTGGCGCAGGGACGAACGACCGCACGCTTGCGGAGTCGGCCCCACCCGCAGCGCGATCAGTACCGCTCCCTATTGCCCGTCCAGCAGTCTACGCCGAGCCCGTCCTGCGGCTTGCCTTCGAAGGCCCGCTGGGACGCTTCGAGCAACCACCGCTCGCGCCCGTTGCCCCCGTCGTCTGGGGCTACCAGCAAGGCTTCGCCACGAGCCACTCGGTCGGGCTCGGCCGATCTACGTACGGCAGAACCCTAGCCCGCCGGGCACCGTGGCAGGTCCGGGCCGGCGTGGCGATCGTCTCCTGGCATCCCTCGGGTTCCGCGTCCGTCACTCGAAGCTGGAGTTGCTTCGCGGCTGCCTCCTCCCCGCGTGCACGGCCGTCCAGCCATCACCGGATGAGGGAGCCGTAACGCTAGGGTTGGCGGAGCAGCGCCCCACCTAGTTGTCCGAGGTCTGCCCGAGGGATGCTTCGAGTTCGGCGACGCGCGCCTCGGCTCGCCGTCTGGCCTCGGCCTCCGTCTCAGCCCGCATGTCGGCCCTCCGCCTGGCCTCGGCCTCGGTCTCAGCCCGCATGTCGGCCTTCCGCCTGGCCTCGGCCTCGGTCTCAGCCCGCAACTCGGCCTGCCGCCTGGCGTTGCGTTCCGCTGCCCGCTCCTCATCAATCTCCTCTGCCCAGAGGTAGTCCTCCCCGCTCGCCAGGTCCCGCAGCCGGATCTTGGCCCCCTCGGCCCGCAACGACACTCCCAGCCGCTCGCTGCGTATCGCCCCGTCCCCGTCCGGCAGCAGCCCCACGTACCTGCCCCGCTGCAAGCTGTACGCCACCAGCCGCGGCCCCTCCCGCTCCGGGTCCGGCTGGAACACGAAGTACTCCCCGATGCCCAGACGCTCGTACAGCGCCCTGTTCTCCACGTTGTTGTTCACGTCGCTCGACGGCGAGATCACATCCGTGGCGAAGTCCAAGGGCTTGCCTTCCTCCCACAGCTTGTAAACCGGCCGGTTACCCAGGTCGTGGTCTAGCACCACGTATACGTTCGGGGCGATGCTCTTGAGCGTGCCCTCCTCGTAGTAGATGAACATGTCGCCTTCCAGCACCACCGGTGGCCCCCCGGCGAAATGGCTGCCCAGGGACCTGCGCAGTTCGATGATGGCGCGTGCCTGGAGCGGATTCTCGGGCAAGAAGCGACCGTCCGAGTCGGGGTAGTAAAGGGTCTCAGCGACCGGCGGGGCCGCCGGCTCGACCGCCACCGAAGCGGCGCGCTGATCGATGGTCTTGTCGTCCGGCATGGTGCACCGCCGGGCGGCCCGCCCGTGCGCAGCATATCATGCGTGAACCTGTCGAGTCACGCTCACTTGCTTCCCTTCGGCGAGCACCGCGCGCGCAGCGACCGGGCACCGATCCCACCATCGCCTCGGGACCAGGCTGGAGGCGAAGTGGCAACTCACCCAACGCCCCATGCCCAGGCTAGCGCGACGGGCGATCCCCGGGGCGGCCGCCTGTCCGAGCCCCCGGTCTGTGCTGGTGGGCCGGAATGGATCGATCCCCGGGGCTCGGGCCGTTGGCGCGAGCGGAGCGGACAGCCGGTCGGGAGCCGCGCGTATCGGGAGCGGGCTCGGCTGCCGGCGAGCGGGTGCGAGGGGGTCCGACCACCAGCGTGCAGGGCCGGGTTGCGGGCTCCCGTGCAGCCGGAGCAGCAAGGAAAGAGATGTTGACGGTGAATGGATCTTCCCGGATGGCCGGGAACACACCTGAAGGAGGCGCCAGCATCGCGGCTTCCGCAACGGCGTTCGCCGAATGATCGGGAAACCGCCAATCAAGGGACGGAAGGCCAATGGCGCACGACACTCGATCGATTGTCGATCCTCGGACGGCTACACCTTGAGAGACTCAAGTGGACGGGCTCGCCGGAAGGATAGTTGTAGGGCCGTCCGTATATCGGTCTGGCTGGGTCGAAGCCGGGCATGAGCCGTTACCGTTGATGCTCCGACTGGCAGGCATGCGGACCGTTCCCGCATCACACGCCCCAGACCATAATCGCTCGGCCGGCCGCAATCGCGTCCTTCCGGTAGAGCCGCTCCTCCCAGCACCGGCCCTCGCGGCCGTCGAATACCACGAGGTGCCCCGACTCGGCTCCGCAGCGGTCCATGTAGTCGGCAGTCTGCTCCAGCCCGTCGCGGACCGCGGCGGCAGGCCCTCGGCCGCTGCGGGCCACCTTGCACTCGATCACAAGCCGAGTATCTTCCGAGGGATCGCCGTTCCGGCCCGATGGCCAGCGGATTACAGCAACCACCGCTTGCGCCCGTTTCCCCTCTTCATCGGGGACCGCCGGTGAGGCTTCGCCACGCCCCGCTCGGTCGGGATCGGCCGATCCACGTGCGGCAGAACCCGAGCCCGCCGGGCACCGTGGCAGGTCCGGGCCGGCGTGGCGATCGTCTCCTGGCATCCCTCGGGTTGCGCGTCCGTCACTCGACGATGGAGTTGCTTCGCGGCTGCCTCCTCCCCGCATGCACGGCCGTCCAGCCATCACCGGATGAGGGAGCCGTAACGCTAGGGTTGGCGGAGCAGCGCCCCACCTAGTTGTCCGAGATCTGCCCGAGGGATGCTTCGAGTTCGGCGACGCGCGCCTCGGCTCGCCGTCTGGCCTCGGCCTCCGTCTCAGCCCGCATGTCGGACTTCCGCCTGGCCTCGGCCTCGGTGTCGGCCCGCAACTCGGCGGCCTCAGCCCGCAACTCGGCCTGCCGCCTGGCCTTGCGATCCGCTTCCCGCTCCTCATCAATCTCCTCTGCCCAGGGGTAGTCCTCCCCGCTCGCCAGGTCCCGCACCCGGATCTTGGCCCCTTCGGCCCGCAACGACACCCCCAGCCGCTCGCTGCGTATCGCCCCGTCCCCGTCCGGCAGCAGCCCCACATACCGGCCCCGCTGCAAGCTGTACGCCACCAGCCGCGGCCCCTCCCGCTCTTGGTCCGGCTGGAACACGAAGTACTCCCCGATGCCCAGACGCTCGTACAGCGCCCGCTTCCTGACCGTGTTGTGCACCTCGCTTGTCGGCGAGATCACCTCCACGGCGAAGTCCGGGGGCTTGCCTTCCTCCCACAGCTTGTACACCAGCCGGTTGCCCAGGTCGTGGTCCAGCACCACGTACACGTCCGGCGCCACGCTCTTGAGCGTGCCCTCCTCGTAGTAGATGAACATGTCGCCTTCCAGCACCACCGGCGGCCCCCCGGCGAAATGGCGGCGCAGGGACTCGCGCAGTTCGATGATGGCGCGTGCCTGGAGCGGATTCTCGGGCAAGAAGCGACCGTCCGAGTCGGGGTAGTAAAGGGTCTCAGCGACAGACGGGGCCGCCGGCTCGACCGCCGCCGAAGCGGCGCGCTGGTCGATGGTCTTGTCGTCCGGCATGGTGCACCGCCGGGCGGCCCGCCCGTGCGCAGCATATCATGCGTGAACCTGTCGAGTCACGCTCACTTGCTTCCCTTCGGCGAGCACCGCGCGCGCAGCGACCGGGCACCGATCCCACCATCGCCTCGGGACCAGGCTGGAGGCGAAGTGGCAACTCACCCAACGCCCCATGCCCAGGCTAGCGCGACGGGCGATCCCCGGGGCGGCCGCCTGTCCGAGCCCCCGGTCTGTGCTGGTGGGCCGGAATGGATCGATCCCCGGGGCTCGGGCCGTTGGCGCGAGCGGAGCGGACAGCCGGTCGGGAGCCGCGCGTATCGGGAGCGGGCTCGGCTGCCGGCGAGCGGGTGCGAGGGGGTCGGACCGCCAGCGTGCAGGGCCGGGTTGCGGGCTCCCGTGCAGCCGGAGCAGCAAGGAAAGAGATGTTGACGGTGAATGGATCTTCCCGGATGGCCGGGAACACACCTGAAGGAGGCGCCAGCATCGCGGCTTCCGCAACGGCGTTCGCCGAATGATCGGGAAACCGCCAATCAAGGGACGGAAGGCCAATGGCACACGACACTCGATCGATTGTCGATCCTCGGACGGCTACACCTTGAGAGACTCAAGTGGACGGGCTCGCCGGAAGGATAGTTGTAGGGCCGTCCGTATTTCGGTCTGGCTGGGTCGAAGCCGGGCATCAGCCGTTACCGTTGATGCTCCGACTGGCAGGCATGCGGACCGTTCCCGCATCACACGCCCCAGACCGTAATCGCTCGGCCGGCCGCAATCGCGTCCTTCCGGTAGAGCCGCTCCTCCCAGCACCGGCCCTCGCGGCCGTCGAATACCACGAGGTGCCCCGACTCGGCTCCGCAGCGGTCCATGGAGTCGGCAGTCTGCTCCAGCCCGTCGCGGACCGCGGCGGCAGGCCCTCGGCCGCTGCGGGCCACCTTGCACTCGATCACAAGCCGAGTCTCTTCCGAGGGATCGCCGTTCCGGCCCGATGGCCAGCGGATTACAGCAACCACCGCTTGCGCCCGTTTCCCCTCGTCATCGGGGACCGCCGGTGAGGCTTCGCCACGCCCCGCTCGGTCGGAATCGGCCGATCCACGTGCGGCAGAACCCGAGCCCGCCGGGCACCGTGGCAGGTCCGGGCCGGCGTGGCGATCGTCTCCTGGCATCCCTCGGGTTGCGCGTCCGTCACTCGACGATGGAGTTGCTTCGCGGCTGCCTCCTCCCCGCATGCACGGCCGTCCAGCCGTCACCGGATGAGGGAGCCGTAACGCTAGGGTTGGCGGAGCAGCGCCCCGCCTAGTTGTCCGAGGCCTGCCCGAGGGATGCTTCGAGTTCGGCGACGCGCGCCTCGGCTCGCCGTCTGGCCTCGGCCTCCGTCTCAGCCCGCAACTCGGCCTGCCGCCTGGCCTCGGCCTCGGTCTCAGCCCGCAGCTCGGCCTGCCGCCTGGCGTTGCCTTCCGCTGCCCGCTCCTCATCAATCTCCTCTGCCCAGGAGTAGTCCTCCCCGCTCGCCAGGTCCCGCACCCGGATCTTGGCCCCCTCGGCCCGCAACGACACTCCCAGCCGCTCGCTGCGTATCGTCCCGTCCCCGTCCGGCAGCAGCCCCACATACCTGCCCCGCTGCAAGCTGTACGCCACCAGCCGCGGCCCCTCCCGCTCTTGGTCCGGCTGGAACACGAAGTACTCCCCGATGCCCAGACGCTCGTACAGCGCCCGGTTCTCCACGTTGTTGTTCACGTCGATCGACGGCGAGATCACATCCGTGGCAAAGTCCAAGGGCTTGCCTTCTTCCCACAGCTTGTAAACCGGCCGGTTACCCAGGTCGTGGTCTAGCACCACGTATACGTTCGGGGCGATGCTCTTGAGCGTGCCCTCCTCGTAGTAGATGAACATGTCGCCTTCCAGCACCACCGGTGGCCCCCCGGCGAAATGGCTGCCCAGGGACCTGCGCAGTTCGATGATGGCGTGTGCCTGGAGCGGGTTCTCGGGCAGGAAGCGACCGTCCGAGTCGGGGTAGTGCAGGGTCTCAGCGACCGGCGGGGCCGCTTGCTCGACCGCCACCGAAGCGGCGCGCTGATCGATGGTCTTGTCGTCCGGCATGGTGCACCGCCGGGCGGCCCGCCCGTGCGCAGCATATCATGCGTGAACCTGTCGGGTCACGCTCACTTGCTTCCCTTCGGCGAGCACCGCGCGCGCAGCGACCGGGCACCGATCCCACCATCGCCTCGGGACCAGGCTGGAGGCGAAGTGGCAACTCACCCAACGCCCCATGCCCAGGCTAGCGCGACGGGCGATCCCCGGGGCGGCCGCCTGTCCGAGCCCCCGGTCTGTGCTGGTGGGCCGGAATGGATCGATCCCCGGGGCTCGGGCCGTTGGCGCGAACGGAGCGGACAGCCGGTCGGGAGCCGCGCGTATCGGGAGCGGGCTCGGCTGCTGGCGAGCGGGTGCGAGGGGGTCGGACCGCCAGCGTGCAGGGCCGGGTTGCGGGCTCCCGTGCAGCCGGAGCAGCAAGGAAAGAGATGTTGACGGTGAATGGATCTTCCCGGATGGCCGGGAACACACCTGAAGGAGGCGCCAGCATCGCGGCTTCCGCAACGGCGTTCGCCGAATGATCGGGAAACCGCCAATCAAGGGACGGAAGGCCAATGGCACACGACACTCGATCGATTGTCGATCCTCGGACGGCTACACCTTGAGAGACTCAAGTGGACGGGCTCGCCGGAAGGATAGTTGTAGAGCCGTCCGTATATCGGTCTGGCTGGGTCGAAGCCGGGCATGAGCCGTTACCGTTGATGCTCCGACTGGCAGGCATGCGGACCGTTCCCGCATCACACGCCCCAGACCGTAATCGCTCGGCCGGCCGCAATCGCGTCCTTCCGGTAGAGCCGCTCCTCCCAGCACCGGCCCTCGCGGCCGTCGAATACCACGAGGTGCCCCGACTCGGCTCCGCAGCGGTCCATGGAGTCGGCAGTCTGCTCCAGCCCGTCGCGGACCGCGGCGGCAGGCCCTCGGCCGCTGCGGGCCACCTTGCACTCGATCACAAGCCGAGTCTCTTCCGAGGGATCGCCGTTCCGGCCCGATGGCCAGCGGATTACAGCAACCACCGCTTGCGCCCGTTTCCCCTCGTCATCGGGGACCGCCGGTGAGGCTTCGCCACGCCCCGCTCGGTCGGGATCGGCCGATCTACGTACGGCAGAACCCGCGCCCGCCGGGCACCGTGGCAGGTCCGGGCCGGCGTGGCGATCGTCTTATGGCATCCCCCGGGGTTCCGCGTCCGTCACTCGAAGCTGGAGTTGCTTCGCGGCTGCCTCCTCCCCGCATGCACGGCCGTCCAGCCATCACCGGATGAGGGAGCCGTAACGCTAGGGTTGGCGGAGCAGCGATCCGCCTAGTTGTCCGAGGCCTGCCCGAGGGATGCTTCGAGTTCGGCGACGCGCGCCTCGGCTCGCCGTCTGGCCTCGGCCTCGGTCTCAGCCCGCAGCTCGGCCTGCCGCCTGGCCTTGCGTTCCGCTTCCCGCTCCTCATCAAGCTCCTCTGCCCAGGAGTAGTCCTCCCCGCTCGCCAGGTCCCGCACCCGGATCTTGGCCCCTTCGGCCCGCAACGACACTCCCAGCCGCTCGCTGCGTATCGCCCCGTCCCCGTCCGGCAGCAGCCCCACATACCGGCCCCGCTGCAAGCTGTACGCCACCAGCCGCGGCCCCTCCCGCTCTTGGTCCGGCTGGAACACGAAGTACTCCCCGATGCCCAGACGCTCGTACAGCGCCCGCTTCCTGACCGTGTTGTGCACCTCGCTTGTCGGCGAGATCACCTCCACGGCGAAGTCCGGGGGCTTGCCTTCCTCCCACAGCTTGTACACCAGCCGGTTGCCCAGGTCGTGGTCCAGCACCACGTACACGTCCGGCGCCACGCTCTTGAGCGTGCCCTCCTCGTAGTAGATGAACATGTCGCCTTCCAGCACCACCGGCGGCCCCCCGGCGAAATGGCGGCGCAGGGACTCGCGCAGTTCGATGATGGCGCGTGCCTGGAGCGGATTGTCGGGCAGGAAGCGACCGTCCGAGTCGGGGTAGTGCAGGGTCTCAGCGACCGGCGGGGCCGCTTGCTCGACCGCCACCGAAGCGGCGCGCTGATCGATGGTCTTGTCGTCCGGCATGGTGCACCGCCGGGCGGCCCGCCCGTGCGCAGCATATCATGCGTGAACCTGTCGGGTCACGCTCACTTGCTTCCCTTCGGCGAGCACCGCGCGCGCAGCGACCGGGCACCGATCCCACCATCGCCTCGGGACCAGGCTGGAGGCGAAGTGGCAACTCACCCAACGCCCCATGCCCAGGCTAGCGCGACGGGCGATCCCCGGGGCGGCCGCCTGTCCGAGCCCCCGGTCTGTGCTGGTGGGCCGGAGTGGATCGATCCCCGGGGCTCGGGCCGTTGGCGCGAACGGAGCGGACAGCCGGTCGGGAGCCGCGCGTATCGGGAGCGGGCTCGGCTGCTGGCGAGCGGGTGCGAGGGGGTCGGACCGCCAGCGTGCAGGGCCGGGTTGCGGGCTCCCGTGCAGCCGGAGCAGCAAGGAAAGAGATGTTGACGGTGAATGGATCTTCCCGGATGGCCGGGAACACACCTGAAGGAGGCGCCAGCATCGCGGGTTCCGGAGTCGAGTCCCTTCGTTCCGAGGTGTTCAACTTCCTTCGGAACGGCGTTCAGATTCGTCGGAATCAGCAGTTGGAATCCCGTGAGATGGCTTTGCTGCGACCAGTTGCGGCGTCAATCCGCCCAGCCGCTCAGGTTCTTCCGGATGCAAGGCCGTGAAGGAGCGGGCAGGGCAAATCCACCTCGGCTTCCGCAACGGCGTTCGCCGAATGATCGGGAATCCGCCAATCAAGGGACCCAAGGCCAATGGCACACGACACCCGATCGATTGTCGATTCTCGGACGGCTACACCTCGGGCGATTCTGACGGAGGGGCTTGCCGGAAGGACAGTCGCAGGGCCGTCCGAGTGGCGGTCTCGCTGGGCCGTAGGCGGGTATGAGCCCTTAGCACAAGTGCTCCGACTGGAAGGCAGGCGGACCGTTCCCGCATCACACGCCCCAGACCGTAATCGCTCGGCCGGCCGCAATCTCGTCCTTCCGATAGAGTCGCTCCTCCCAGGACCGGCCCTCGCGGCCGTCGAACACCACGAGGTGCCCCGACTCTGCTCCGCAGCGGTCCATGTAGTCGGCAGTCTGCTCCAGCCCGTCGCGGACCGCGGTGGCAGGCCCTCGGCCGCTGCGGGCAACCTTGCACTCGATCACATGCCGAGTCTCTTCCGGGGGATCGCCGCTCCGGCCCGTTGGCCAGCGGATTAGCAAGTCCGTGCGGCCGCGCCCCAACGCATACTCCCGCTCGAGCCGGCCCCCGCCGTTCACAATGCGCTGGAGGAAAGCCTGCAGCAGCAGCTGCGGTCCCGCCTCTCGGTAGCTGAATCGCTCCGCCCAAGAATCGGCGTTCTCTCGATAGAAGCTCTGGAATGCGGCCAGCAGCTTTGGCAAATCGAGCCTGCCGGCCGTGTCTACGTACCAAGCCGTCGGGTGGGCAATGAACCTCTCGGCGGAGTAGATGAGCTGGCGGGGCACGACTTCCCGATAAATGGGATTCGCAATCTCGACCTCCGGGTCGGCGCGCACTAGGCCGAGGTCGACGACGTAGTCCAGGTCATCTGCAGGCAGGTCCGCAGGGAGCCCCGTCCCTGCCAATAACGGCTCGACGACTCCCCGCACGCGACTCTCGTTCAGTTTGTCCGCCAATTGATCGAGGTGCGTCGCCCTGGCTTGGATCAACGCCTCCTTGGCCCTCTCGATGTCCGCCGGACAGATGGCCCGGCTACGGTCCCGGCCGGAAGGGTTCTTGAAGCAGGCCTGATAGGCGAGGGCATTGACCAGCCAAGGCTGGCCAAGGGTCAGGCTCCAGATCCCATGGATTGCCTCCTGCTGGAACGCCTGCCCGCTCTCCGCCGTGTGGGAGGCGATCAGCGCGGCAACCTCGCTCTCGGAGAAGTCCCCGAGACGCAGGGACTCCGCCTTGATATTGAAGGCGCTGGCGCCGGTGATGACGGCCCGTTCCCGGCTGGAGTAGATGCGATAGTCGCGCACGTCCCGGACACCGCAGAGGATCACGCTCTGCGGGAAATGGGTCGGCCGCCGGTCATAGTTCGATCGGAGCTGACGCAGGACGGAAATGAGCGTGTCGCCGACAAGGCTATCGATCTCGTCGACGAGGAGAACTAGCGGCTGGGAACATGCAGCGCACCAACTCGAGAGCGTCTCGCTGAGCGCCCCGTCAGGTCCGTGCCTCGCGAGCATTGCGTCCATCTCGCGATCCACGAATCGGTCCCCCAGCACTTGGATGGACCGGGATGCCAGCTGTCCGAGGAGCGCCCGCATCGCTCGGGCCGTGTCGTCGCGAGCCGCCTGGCCCACCTCGAAATTGACGTAAAGGCAACGGTATTGCGATTCGCGGTTGAGGCGATCGACCAAAGCCAGGAGAGTCGAGGTCTTTCCGGTCTGCCTGGGCGCGTGCAGAACAAAGCACTTCTTCTGGCCGATCAGCTGGAGCACCTCGTCGAGGTCCACCCGGGCCAGCGGATCGACACAGTAGTGATCCTGGGGCACGACCGGGCCGGCAGTGTTGAAGAAGCGCACGCCACACCAAGTATGGCAACGCCCGTCAGTTGCTCGACCGCGGTCTGGCCGGAATCCCCCTGTGTCCGGAGCACGGCTGGAATTGCGCAACGTGAGCGAGCCAGAGGCAGGCCTTCTGCTCCGTCTTGGCGTACGGAGAGCCCAAGAGCGAGGAGGGTCGGAAGGCTACCGTGGTGCGATCAGGCGCACGACCACGCGGCGCGTTCACTCGCCGAACAGGCGCGCAAGCAGCGATTGGTCGGGCCGGTGACGGGATGTGGCCTTGCTAACGGCAACATAGGTGACCAGCGACGCGATGAACGCAGGGAAAATCTCGTGGACTGCCTCCATGTCCGGGGCGCGGAACCGGATTCCGAAGCGCCAGGCCAGCGTCACCAGCATGCCGACCAGCATGGACCAGAAGGCCCCGTGGCCCGTGCCCCAGCGCCAGTAGAGGCCCCCGAGAATCGCGGGGAAGAAGCTCGCAGCGAACACCGCTCCCGAGAAGCTCGTCAGCTCCACGATGCCCGCAGGCGGCCGGACGGTGATCAGCAGGACGATGCAGGAATACGCGATGATCGCGGCCTTTGTCCAGCGGACCGTGGACCGCTCTCCCGCCGGACGCCATGCGGCGCGGAGGTCCCCGGCCGCTGCTGTCCCGACGATGAGCATCACCGAGGCCAGCGAGGACATGCCGGCGGCGAACAGCCCGGTGATGCAAACGGCAGTCACGGCGGGGTTGGCGAACTTGGCCAGCATGAAGCCGACGACCTCGTCCGTGTTGTGGATCAGGTAGGCTGCTTCCGCATCAGTCGCCATGCCATGGACCAGCGCGCCCAGGCCCATCACGCAGACCAGCGAGACGCCGAGGAACACGGGCGTCCAGACCATGGCGAAACGCATGCCCGCGCTGTCGCCGACTGAATAGAACCGCACCAAGCACCGCGGCTCGGCAATCTGCTTCATGCCGACCGACAGCCCGATCCCAAGGATGTAGGTCACGGAGACCAGGCTGGCGAACGTGACCAGTCCGTCGCCGATCGGCTCGCCGGACGCGGTAACGTGCGACAGGTTGGAGATCCGATCAAAGAGCGGGCCGATCCCGCCGGCGTACACGAACGGTATCGCGGCCATTACCAGCGCCACGGCAAGCATCATGATTCCCTGGATGGCGTCCGTCCACAGGACGCTGTACATGCCGCCCATCACGGTGTAGGCGCAGGTCAGCCCTAGAATGGCGGCCGCTCCCCAGGCGTAGGGGATCCCGAGAACCGACTCGAGCAGGTGAGCGCAGCCCTTGGCGATCCCGGCCATGTACCAGACCGTGGCGAACAGGATCGTCAGGGCGGACAGGACGCGGGTCGGCTTTGACAGCGGACTCTTGTAGCGGAAGTCGAAATAGTCGGGGATCGTGACCGATTTCAGGCCCACGGTCTGGTTGCGGAGCCGCGGGCCGAGCAGCAGCCAGGAGACCATGCAGAAGGCCGTCCACAGAACTCCTACCCACGCCCAGCTGAGACCGGACGCAAACGCCTGACCGGCTTGACCGATGTAGGTATTCGTGCTGGCGAACGTCGAGAAGAACGCGAGCGAGACAACCCACCCGGGGATGCTGCGCCTCGCGACGTAATAGTCCTCGACCCCGCGGGAGGCGCGCCGGCGGAAGTGCCAGCCGATGCCGATGCAGACCGCCAGGTACGCGGCGAGCGCCGCCAGGATCGGCCAGTGCCCGAGTACCGCGGTCACGGGACCGGGCCGTCGTCGTCTCGGCGCACCTTCACCTCGAGCCTGGCGACAATCAGGGCGTTCGCGGCGACAAGCACGAGGATCGCGACAAACGCTCCGGCGGTCAACAAGTCCACAAGCGGACCCCAGTATCTCTCAATGCGGGACGGAATCACGCTTCCCGCGCCAGCACGACCTGCGGTTCGCCCCGGGAATCCGGCAACGCGCCAACGTGCAGGGCGCCCCCGGCAATCCCGGGTATCCCTCGGGATTAGAGAATGGGACGCCCCGCCGACGAGAGCAGGGCGCACTGCACGGAGACCAGAACTCCCGAGCGTGCTCGCTTGGCCTCTCAGCCTCCGGGGTTTGCCGGACACGCCAGTCCGCGCCAGCAGCAGTCGCCAATCAGAACGTTCGCCTTCGCGCTCTAAGCGCGAGTGGCGATCCGAGCCGATTCCGAAGTGTCGGTCAAGAATTGTCGCAAGTCAGTCAATGCAGTGTGGTCGAAGTACCAGACTCGCTTCAACGAAGTAACACCGACAGATCAACCCCATCATGGTTCATAACGCTGACGCTATCGATCTCTAGGTACTTCAACACTGCAATCATGGGATTCTGGTTATCAGACCCCCGACAATCAATTGGCCTAGGCTTAGGCATCCTAAGCTGCTCGCATCTCTATCGGACTTCCAATTGCTTTTTCAATGCGACTTGGAGTTCTTCTGGCCCAAACGTAACAGCCAAGTTCTTGCCTTCTCTTACTTCGAGTCGATGCAACCTAACGTCAGCTAGGTCCATCTTCGCATCCAGCATCGCCTCCAAGCACTCGTAGCTATGGGTATTGGCAACCACCTGCACCCTATACTTGCGCGACATATGATCAATCAATCGCCACATCTCCTTGAGCTTAGAATGGTGTAAGCCATTCCCTACTTCATCTACGATCACAACGCCGGCTTGCACATGGAGCAGCGCCATCGCGAGGTGCGTGAGTCTTGCAGCTCCTTCTCCGAGAGCAGGAAGCGGAATAAGGTCCGGTACATTGTCGACGTCAGCCCAGCTCATCAGTTGACCACCAATCGACATCGGTTCAAGATTAGACAGTTGCGGAAACATGGTTGTCAGCGCTTCGACTACTCCCCCGTCCAACTTTCTCGCTTTGAGGTCGGCCAGACGCTCAGCATCGGATTCTGGAGAACTGACGTTCCGTATGACTGCACATCGCATCTATTCTGCGGTGCTCTCGCTACCAAGGAGCGGACCAATAGTGCCAGTTGCCCTTATCTTCTGGCCGGAAAGCTCAAGGCTCGACTCGCGAATTAGGTTGCCTTCCTCATAAACCTTCAACTCTAGCGATTCCGCCCCCTCACCGAGCACGGACTCTTGCCGGTCTTGACGGACCACTTTCGTGGATCGAGCGGAAGTGAGCTCCGCATTTATCCGTCCGTGTAAAGTGTCAAATGCCGAAACTCTGATTGGCAGGGTAGTATCCGAATTGAAGTACAAGGGCCTCCAGAGTGCATCATATGTTGCACTACATCCCTCAATCAATACTGACGATCTACGTAGGATTGATGCATCCAAGAGGAATTCGGAATCCGAGCTCAGCAGCAAGGATAGTGCTTCATTGAGGCTTGTCTTTCCGGATCCATTCGCTCCCGCAAAGATATTGATCCGAGACATATCGTCGACGTTGAGGTTTCTCAAGCCTCGGAAATTCTCGATCTGGAGTGATTCCAACATCAGGTCAACTGGTGACCCGGGAGCACTTGGCAATTGGGATCACCGACTACAGTATACCAAGCGTCCTCCCGCCACTGAGGCATGGAACGACTAGTGGCGATGCCGAATTGCACGAACTGGTGCCCGCAACCAGCAGGGGTAGGTTGAAGCGTCGAGGGCGATGAGACAGCGGGTAGGACTGGGAGGTCTCACGCAGATGGGAGCAGATGCCAGGGGCTTCAATGCTATTCCGGATGCAGCGACACCAGTGCCGGATTCGAGACGACAGTGCAGGAAGCGCCCGCCCCGCCAGTGGGTGGCCTCCAATGCGAGGACTGTCCAGACAGACGGCTCTGGCGAATGGATGGGGTGCCAGACGCCGGGACCAGCGAGGGCCCCGAGACGGCGCTCAAGCGCCCCGGCCGTCGTTTGGGCGAGAGACCTTGACATCGAGCAGCCAGGGAGTCGAGCCGTTCGCCGCGACAAGTACCAGCATGGCGGCAGAGCGCCGGCGCTGGGGAGACCCCCTACTGAGTCCGGAATCTGGCAGGCGCAACGCGATCACAGTCCGCACTGCACAGCAAGGCCGCAGGCGGGCGGGAACCGTGATTCAGCCGATCTCAAGAGGCGGAGTGCCCGCTACTGGATGCGCTTAGCGGTGAATGTGACCGGACGGCCCATGCCTCCGCCGCGACGCCCGCCGCCGCCAGGCCCGCCGCCGGGCCCCTGGCCCCTGCCTGGACCTTGCCCTCCGCCAGGCCCTCCTGGGCCCGGCCCCCTACGCTGCCCCTGGCCTCCACCAGGCCCTCCTCCCGGACCGCCAGCAGGACGGTCCATCGAGCGCGTCAGTTCCAGTTCGTCTCCGGCGAGCGTGCCTGCAAACTTGATTCGCATCTCGCGGTCACCGCGCACCATCACCTGCACGAAGGAAACTTGATCGCCGTCGATCTTGCCATCCTTGATCTCTGCCATGCCCATCATCTCGTTGCCGACGGTTCCGGTCAGCGCTCCGCCGTCCGCCTTGAGGTCGAACGACATGGTCATCGGGCCCGCCGGCCCCTCGATTTCGGCTTGCCACTTGCCGTCGATTCCGGCCGCCTTCAGCTTGCGAACGGCAACCGCAGCGAAGGGTAGGCCCAACGCGAACGCTCTTCTGGTGGTCATTTTTCTCCCGCGCCTCCTGATGCGCATGTTTGAGTAGGCGAGATTCCCGAGCCGAGGTTATTGGGGCCGCACGGGCAGCCGCATCGACCGGCGGCGAACAGGCCTCAGCCAGCGTACTGCCGTCCCCGCGATGCCGCTCCGAGTCCGTCGGGCACAAGCCGGGAGCCGCCCGTTTCCGACTGCCGTCCCGCAGACGATGGGCGTGGCAGACAGCGTTCCGCGCGGCGGCATGGCGGGCCCGATGCATGTACCCATGCGTGCTAAGGAGGCAATGGCCGCAGGACGGCAATAAGGCCAGTTCTGGGCAAGGGCGTCCGGCTGCACCGCCAGGCATTGCCAACCACAGGATTCAACGCTCGGTCCGGCGACAATGCCCCCGCGCCGAGTCCTGGTTCCTACTTGATTCGCGTTGCCCGCCAGACCTCCGTATTGGTCGTGTTGGACGGTTCGGTCTGCGTGAGCACCAGTTCGTCGCCCTGTAGCTCGCCGGTGTACTCGATTCGCTTTTCGTCCGGGGCGTCGCCAAACACTTGGTAGCAGACAAAAGACACCCGGCCGCGCTCCACCCTGCCTTCCTGGACCTCGTAAACGTCGTTGAAATCGCTGAGCGTGCCCGTCAATTCCTCGCCATCGACCCTCAGGTCAATCACGATATTCGCGGCTACGTACGAGAACTCCTTCGTGGAGCCTTCGGACCGCCGGGTCTTTACCTGCCACTTGCCGTCGACCCCTCCGGCTGCAAGCGCTTGGAGGCACACTGCGACCGTTGCAAGCCCCAATGCGATTTCCCTTCTGGTCAACACCCCCAGGCTCTTCCTCGTGCCGCTCGCACGGGTAGGCGCGATCCCAGCCACAGGGTTACGTAGGCCGTGACGCGCCGTTCGGCTGCAGCTCCAGCAGTCCCGCCCCGCGCAGAGCCATGCAGAGTGCGGCCCTGCTGATCGGCCCATTGCGGAGCACTCTCGGTCGCCCGGAAGCGAGGTCCACGATGGTGGAAGGGACCGGACGCGCTGCCGCGCCCGAGTCCAGCAGGAGCGGTATGCGGGAACCCAGATGGGCCCACACCTCGTCCGCCGACCTGCCGCCGGGCCGGCCTGAGAGGTTGGCGCTCGTACCGGTGAGCGGTCGGTTCGCGTGACGGGCCAGTGCCCGCACCAGGGGCGAGCGGGGGAGCCGGATCGCGACGGTGTCCATGCCCGCCGTAAGCGGCCCCCGGACGGCTGGCTTCGCCGGCAAAACGACCGTGAGCGGGCCGGGCCAGAACCTCGAGGCGACGGTAGCGAATGCCTCCGGAATCTCCTCGGCGAGGTCACGGACACGGGAGAGCCGGTCGATGAGCACCAGCACGGGCTTGCTGTCAGGCCGCCCCTTTGCCCGGAAGACCCTGCCGATCGCCGCAGGGTCGGTCGCGTCCGCCAGAAGGCCGTATACGGTGTCCGTCAGCGCCGCCACGACCTCGCCCCGGCGCAAGGCCGAGGACGCTCGGCGGACCGTGTCCAAGTCCGGACGCCGCACGTCCACAGTCAGCCGGGCGCATCGCCTCATACCCCACTCATACTACGCTGGAGTGCGGGCCCGGACCGGCCGCTGAAGGATGGCGTTCCGCCTCGACACCGTCACGAGCGCAAGCAACCCCTGGATCAAGAGGCTCCGGCACGCAGCGTCGCATCGCACGCCGGTCCCCGGGGATCTTGCGGTCGCCGAGTCTCCCAACCTGCTGCACGAGGCGATCAGGTCCGACGCCCATGTCGAGCGCGTCTTTGTTATCGAGCGGTTGCTGGACGAGATCGCGGCAACCCTGCCGCCCCACCGCCGGATCCCGGTCCATCCGGTGTCGGAAGCGGTCTTCCGCAAGGTGGCCACTACCGCCCGGAGCCAAGGCGTGCTGGCGCTGGTGAAGCTGCCGTCCTGGAGCCCGCAAGACGTGTTCGGCGGCCTGGCCCTCGCCCTGGACGGCGTCCAGGATCCCGGCAACGCCGGTACGATCGTGCGCTCGGCGGAAGCGTTCGGCGCCTCCGGGGTCGTGTTCCTGAAGGGTTCGGCAGCCCCGGAAAACCCCAAGGCGCTGCGCGCGGCCGCAGGCTCGCTGTTCCGAATGCCGTTCCTGGACAGGATCGACCCGCAGGAGTTCCTCGACCTCGCTAGGAGCCACGGCAAGGCAGTCTACTGCGCCGAGGCACGGGGCAGGCTCAGCCTGCACGACGCGGATCTTTCCACGGAAGCGGCTGTCGTGATCGGCTCGGAGACACACGGCGTCGGGCCGTCCGTGTCGGCTGCGGCGACCGGCATCGCGATACCGACCCAGGGGGTCGACTCGCTCAATGCATCCATCGCAGCATCCGTCATCCTCTACGAGTTCGCGCGGAAGGGGTCACCACGGTGAGCCTGTTCGACGAGGGGGCTGGGGACGAAGCGGGGCGGGAGCGACCGCTGGCCGAGCGCATGCGGCCCCGCTCTCTCGACGAGCTCGTCGGACAGGAGCGACTCCTGGGCGCGGGCAAGCCCCTTCGGCGCCAGATCGAGGCGGACGCGCTCGGATCGATCATCCTGTGGGGACCGCCCGGATCCGGCAAGACCTCCCTGGCGCGCATCATCGCCGCGGCCACGCAATGCGAGTTCGTAGCCTTCAGCGGCGTCCTGAGCAGCATCAAGAACGTGAAGGTGGTTCTGGCGGACGCCGAGCGGCTGCGGCGCGCCGGCCGCCGCACGATCGTATTCGTCGACGAGATCCACCGCTTCAACAAGGCCCAGCAGGACGCTTTCCTGCCGTACGTGGAGCGGGGCGACATCACCTTGATCGGAGCCACCACCGAGAATCCGTCGTTCGAGGTCATACCGGCGCTGCTCTCCCGGGCCAAGGTTCATACGCTCGAGCCACTCGCCGAGAAGCAGCTCGTCACGATCCAGCGCAATGCGCTGGCCGACGCGGAGCGAGGGCTGGCCGGACGCTGCGAGGTCCCGGAGCCGCTCCTGGAGCGAATCGCCGTCTTCGCGGGCGGCGACGCGCGCGCCGCGCTGCTGGCACTGGAGACCCTGGTCCAGGCCGCGGAGGGAAGCGAGGCGAGCGAGACGCTGCTCGAGGATGTCCTGCAGCGGAGGCTGCCGCGCTACGGAAAGGGAGGCGAGGCTCACTTCGACTTGATCTCCGCGCTGCACAAGTCCGTCCGCTCGAGCGACGCCGACGCGGCGCTGTACTGGCTCGCATGCATGCTCGAAGGCGGCGAGGACCGCCTCTACATCGGACGCCGTCTCGTGCGGATGGCCGCCGAGGACATCGGCCTGGCGGACCCACGCGCCGTGGAAATGGCGATGGCCGCCGTCGAGGCGTTCCGCTTCCTCGGGGAGCCGGAGGGAGACCTCTTCCTAGCCCAGGTCGCGGTGTACCTGGCGGTCGCACCGAAATCCGATTCCGTCTACAAGGGCCTGGGCGCGGCACGCAGGGACGTGCGAACCGGCCCCTTGCCGGTGGTTCCGCTCCATCTGCGCAATGCCCCGACCAAGCTCATGAAGGACCTCGGCTACGCGAAGGGCTACGAGCACGCCCACGACAGCGAGGACGCGCTAGTCGGCATGCCGTGCCTGCCTGCCGAGATGGAAGGGACCACGTATTACCATCCGACACGGCGAGGGATCGAGGAACGCATCGCCAAGCGCCTCGAGGAGTTGCGCGAGGAGCGGGCGCGCCGTCACAAGCGGGATCCGAGCCGCCCGGACAGCGAGCGCGGCTAGGCGACGGCTGCCGGCAGGGGCTGCTCGAGCCGGAGCAGCTCGAGCCGAACGGAATCGCGCAGCGCGATCCAGCTGGCCTCGAGGACGTCATCGGAAACCCCGACGGTCGCCCAGCTGGCCTCCTGGTCCGTCCAGTTGATCAGGACCCGCACCTTGGCGGCTGTCCCCTTGCCGGGATTCAGTACGCGGACCTTGTAGTCTGCCAGCCGGATGTCCGCAACGGCAGGGTACACGGTCGACAGGCACTGGCGCAGGGCGCCCGCCATCGCGTCGAACGGCCCCGAGGCGCCCACATGCGCGCTGCGCTCGCCAGCCGGGGTCCACACGCTCATGCCCACGTGGCAGGCGGATTGCTCCCGGCCCAGCTTGCGGATCGACATGTCCATGGCCTGCAGCCGGAAGAAGTCCTGCTCGTCGGCCAGCGCCTGGCGGATCAGCAGCTCGAAGGAGCCGTCCGCGGACTCCAGCTCGTAGCCGTCGA
This sequence comes from Bryobacterales bacterium, assembly GCA_965263255.1. Taxonomy (GTDB): domain Bacteria; phylum Acidobacteriota; class Terriglobia; order Bryobacterales; family UBA6623; genus VXMF01. The sequence goes on along the minus strand of CBDHHA010000008.1, from coordinate 79,902 downwards.
ACTCCATCTGCTTGATGCGGTCGAGCACCTTCTTGCGGGCCTCCGGCGTGAGCCGGTCGTCCCAGCCCTTTTCCCGCAGCTTGAACGTGATGTTGCTCCTGCCCGACAGGTCGCTGACGAGCACGCGCCGGACATTGCCCACCTTCTCGGGCTCCACGTGCTCGTAGGTAACGGCATCCCGCAGCACCGCACTGACGTGGATCCCGCCCTTGTGGGCGAATGCGCTCCTGCCGACGAACGCGGCGCCGTTGGCCACCTGCAGGTTCGCCACGTCGGCAATGTAGTTGGCCAGGCCGGTGAGCCGGGCGACATTCTCCGGGCCGATCACCGTGTGGCCGAGCTTGAGCTCCAGGTTGCAGATCGTGGGGATCAGGTTGCAGTTGCCGCAGCGCTCCCCGTAGCCGTTCACCGTGCCCTGGACGTGGGTCGCCCCCAGCTCGACTGCGGTGATGGCATTGGCGACCGCCAGCTCGGAATCGTTGTGGGTGTGGATCCCGATGGCGCCCCCGAAGTGCTTGCGCACGTCCTCGACGATCTCCGCGAGTCGCGCGGTGAGGGTCCCGCCGTTCGTGTCGCACAGCACCAGGCAGTCGGCCCCCGCGCCCTGCGCAGCCTCCAGGGTGCGGAAGGCGAACTCGCGGCTGGACTGGTAGCCGTCGAAGAAGTGCTCGGCGTCGTAGATGACCTCGCGCCCCAGGCCCTTGAGGTGGGCGACGGTGGAGCGGATCATCTCCAGATTGTCCTGCTCGGAGACGCGCAGGGCCCGCTCGGTATGCAGGTTCCAGCTCTTGCCGAAGATCGCGACGGCGGGCGTGCCGGACTCGACCAGCATCCGGACGTTGGGGTCCTCCTCGGCGCTGTTGGCCACGTGGCGGGTGGAGCCGAAGGCCACGAGCCGCGCCCTTCGCAGGTCCAGGTCGGTCTTGGCGCGCTCGAAGAATTCCGCGTCGCGAGGGTTCGAGCCCGGCCAGCCGCCCTCGATGTAATCGATCCCGATGTCGTCCAGCCTGCGCGCGATCGCCAGCTTGTCCGTGACGGAGAACGATACATTCTCCCCCTGGGTGCCGTCCCGCAGCGTCGTGTCGTAGACGGAAACGCGCATCGGAATCCTCCCGCCGCTCCTATTCGTTCGCGGAAGGGGCGAGCGGGGTGGAGTCCGGCTTCTCCTTCCGCAGGAAAGGCATCATGGCGCGCAGCTTGCCGCCCACCTGCTCGACGAGCTGGTTCTCCTGCTCCGCCCTCGTTGCCAGGAACCGCTCCCTCCCGGCGCGGTTCTCGGCCATCCACTCCCGGGCGAACTCGCCGGACTGGATCTCGGCGAGGATCCCGCGCATCCGCTCGCGCACGGCCTCGTCGACGACGCGGCGGCCGCGCGTGTAGTCACCGTACTCGGCCGTGTCGGACACGGAGTAGCGCATGTAGCTCAGCCCGCCCTCGTAGATGAGGTCGACGATCAGCTTCAGCTCGTGGAGGCACTCGAAGTAGGCGATTTCCGGCTGGTAGCCGGCGTCGACGAGTGTCTGGAAGCCCGCCCGGATCAGCTCCGAGCAGCCTCCGCACAGAACCGCCTGCTCGCCGAACAGGTCGCTCTCCGTCTCCTCCTTGAAGGTTGTCTCGATCACGCCCGCCTTGAGGCAGCCCAGGCCCAGGGCGTAAGCCAGGGCCTGCTCCCTCGCCTGGCCCGACGCGTCCTGCGCGACGGCAACCAGGCCGGGCACCCCGACTCCCTCGACAAAGAGCTCGCGCACGCGGTGGCCGGGGGCCTTGGGAGCGATCATCGAGACGTCCACTCCCGCCGGAGGCTTGATCTCCTTCCAGTGGATGGCGAAGCCATGAGCGAACATGAGCGTGTCGCCGGGGGACAGGTTCGGCTCGATCTCGGCCTTGTACAGATCCGGCTGGATGTGGTCGGGAAGCAGGATCATCACGACCTGCGCGGCGGCGGTGGCGTCAGCGACGGTGCGCACTTCCAGGCCGGCGCGTTCGGCCTTCGGCCAGGACTTGGAGCCCTCGTACAGCCCGACGACGACGTCCAGGCCGCTTTCCTGGAGGTTCAGGGCATGGGCGTGGCCCTGGCTGCCGTAGCCGATGATGGCGATCTTCTTTCCCTTGAGCAGGTCCAGGTTGCCGTCGGGCTCGTAGTAGATGGTTGCGGGCATTGGGTCTGGGTTTCCTTTCGTTCGTCGGATGGGGAGCGTTCGTCGGCGGAGGGCCTAGGGCTCGGAGAGGTCGGCCCCGGTGTAGCGCGGGACGGGAAGCTTGTTCTGCTTCGCCCGGGCCATCGCCATGGTGCCGGAGCGGATCATCTCGATCTGGCCGTACACGTGCAGCAGGGAGATCATGGCGTTGAGCTTCTCGGACGAGCCGGTCACCTCGAGGGTGAAGGCCTTCGGCGAGGCGTCCACGACACGCGCCCGGAAGACCTCGGCCTCCTTGAGCAGCGCGGCCCGCTTCTCCTCGCTGACGTAGACCTTGACCAGCGCCAGCTCGCGGCGAACGGCCCGGGAATCGGTCAGGTCCACGACCTTGATGACATTGACGAGGCGCGAGATCTGCTTGATCAGCAGTTCCCTGCCCTGGTCGCCCACGTCGGCGACGATGGTCATGCTCGAGAGCGTGGGATCGAGCGTCTTGGCCACCGTCAGGCTCTCGATGTTGTATCCGCGCGAGGTCAGCACGCCGGCGACGCGCATCAGCGCGCCCGGCTTGTTCTCGACAAGGAGAGAGATCAGCTGCTGCATGGTCAGTCCTCGCGGGCTAGTCGCCGGCAACCGGCTCGGTCGGCTCGGGCTCGGCGTGCAGGATCATCTCGTCGACGGCGCCGCCTGCCGGAACCATCGGGTACACGCACTCCTCGGGGGTGACCTGGACGTTCAGCAGGTATGGCCCCTCGTGCGCGAAGGCGTGCTCCAGGGCGGCGTCGAGATCCTCGGGCCGGGTCACCGATCCGCCCTCGATCCCGAACGCTGCCGCCAGCAGCGAGGCGTCCGGGAAAGCGTCGATGGACACCTCGCTGTAGCGCTTGTCATAGAAGAGCTGCTGCCACTGCCGGACCATCCCCAGGGTGTTGTTGTTCATCACGACGATCTTGACCGGGAGCCGGTTCGAGGAAATCGTGCCCAGTTCCGGCATCGACATCATGAAGCCCCCGTCCCCGACGATGCTGATGACGGTCCGCTCGGGGCAGGCGAACTTCGCGCCCATGGCGGCGGGCAGCCCGAATCCCATCGAGCCCAGGCCGCTGGAGGACTGCCACAGGCGGGGACGGTTGAATCGCAGGTACTGCGCCGCCCACATCTGGTGCTGGCCGACGTCCACGGTGACGATCGCCTCGCCGCCCGAGATCTCGTCCAGCTTCTGCATCAGGCGCTGGGGCTTGATGTCGTCGCTGGACTGATCGTAGGAGAACGGGTGCTCGCGCTTCATTTCGCGGATGCGGTCCATCCAGGCCTTCCGGGCCTCGCGACGGGCCTTGCCCGCCGTGGAGCGGGTCTCCTCGAGGCGCTCGTTGAGCCGCTTCAGGACGGCCCTGGCATCCCCCACCACGCCGACATCCGCCCTTCGGTTCTTGTTGATCTCGGCGGGATCGATGTCGACGTGCAGGACCTTCGCGTTCGGCGCGAACCGATCGAGCCTGCCGGTCACCCTGTCGTCGAACCGGACGCCCAGGCCGATCAGCGCGTCGCACTCGGTCACTCCGATGTTGGCGGCGTAGCTGCCGTGCATGCCGAGCATCGAGATGAAGTTGGGATGGCCGGTCGGCATCGCGCCGAGGCCCATCACCGTGTGGGCGAGCGGCGCTTCGAGCAATTCGGAGAAACGGACCAGTTCCTCGCTGGCGTCCGACGCGATGACGCCGCCGCCGGCGTAGATGTAGGGCCGCTCGGCATTCCAGAGGAACTCGACGGCGCGATCGACCGACTCCTCGTCCGGCTCGTCTTCCAGCAGGTAGCCTCGCAGCGGGTCCATCTCCTGGAGACTGCTGTACGGCGCCTTGGCCACCAGCACGTCCTTGGTGATATCCACCAGCACCGGGCCGGGCCGGCCGCTAGTGGCAATGAAGAAGGCCTCGTGAATGGTCTGGGCCAGCTCGCCGATCTCCTTGACCAGGTAGTTGTGCTTGGTCGCGGACCGGGAAATGCCGAACGTGTCTGCCTCCTGGAAGGCGTCGCGGCCGATCAGCGCCTGCGGCACCTGCCCCGTGATCGCGACCACGGGGATCGAGTCCATCAGCGCGTCGACCAGGCCGGTGGTGAGATTCGTCGCGCCCGGGCCGGAAGTGGCCATGCAAACGCCGGCCTTGCCGGTCGCCCGGGCGTAGCCCTGGGCCGCGAACGCGGCGTTCTGCTCGTGACGCACGAGCACGTGCCGCAGCGGATGGCTGTACAGCACGTCGTAGACGGGCAGCGTCACGCCGCCCGGGTACCCGAACACGGCCTCGGCCCCCTCGCGGGCCAGGCTCTCGACTAGGATTTGCGCTCCGCTCAGCATCGCCATGGCTGGATTCCCTCGCTTTCTTGTCCCTTCGTACCCTTCACCGTCGATCCCGGGAGCACGTAAGGTAACCGCCCCCGGCCTGAACGCTTGCCCCGACCGGCGACCCTGCCCGCATCCAGCGGCGAGGGGCTCAGCCGGGGCCCGGTACAGCGACGAGAATAATGACGCTGCCGATTCGGACGATGGCGAAGGACTTGTCGGCCAGGCCGGGGCTCGGCTGTTCGGCCGAACCGCGGGGGGACGCCGGGCGGAGTGGCTCGACGGGCTGCACACGGGACCCGCGAGTGGAGCAGGATCCGCGCTGGCCTAGACGCTGGACTGGCATTGCGCGCTTCGCCGCGGCCCCCAGAGTGGAGGCCGCAATCCTGATTGTACCCGCAACGCGAACGCGCGGTCAAAGGGCGCGGCTAGTCAGGCACGAAGCGGTAACCGCGGCCGTGGATCGTGCGGATCCAGCGCGGGTTCTTCGAATCGTCCTTGAGCTTCCTGCGCAGCCAGCCGACATGGACGTCCACAGTGCGGGTGGGCGACACGCTCTGGTGGTTCCAGACCCGTCTCAGCAGCTGCTCGCGGGTCAGCGTGCCGTTGGGGTGGGTGATGAAGCAGTGGAGCAGGTCGTATTCCTTGACCGACAGGCGGACCTGTTCCCCGTCCACCCAGACCGCTGCCTGCCGGGGATCGACCCGGACGTTGCCGAACCGCAGGACGGGCATCGTGTCCGCGTCGAGCGAAGCCGTGCTGCGGCGCAGCAGCGCCTTGATCCTGGCCAGGACTTCCGCGATGTCGAAAGGCTTGGGAACGTAGTCGTCGGCGCCGACCGAGAACCCTTTCAGCTTGTCGTCGAGCTGGGCGCGCGCGGTGAGCATGATCACCGGCGTGTCGATCCCCATGCGCCGCAGCTCCCGGCAGACCTCGATGCCGTCCTTGCCCGGCAGGATCAGATCCAGCACGATGAGGTCAAGGCCGCCCTGGGTGGCGCGGTTGAAGGCCTCGTTGCCGTCGGCAGCCTCCTCGACCTCGTAGCCCAGCGATCGCAAGCGGTCCTTCAGCGCGACACGGATGCCTTTCTCGTCCTCGACTACCAGCAGCCTGTAAGGCATCAACCTTCAACCCAGCGAGAGATCACTACGGCGGGCAGGCCGTTCATGCAAGGCAAATTGATCCGCCCTCGCTCCGGTGCGGTGCCCATTCTACCACTGCGACCTGGGAGCCCCCGGGCGATGATCGACCGCCAGTGCCGGAACGACTGGCCGACCGCTACGCGAACAGCTCACGGACCTCCGTGCTTCCGATGAAGTCCGTACCGGACATAGGCTCGACGTACTGGAAGTCCCTGCCGGAGGGCGCGCCGCTGACCTTCTTGCTCCAGTCGATGCCGAGCACGGAATAGATCGTCGCCGTGACGTCCTCGGGATAGATGAGGCGGTTCTTGTACCAGCCGAAGTCGGTCACCCGGCCCCCTTGCTCGTCCGTGCCGCCGATCACGCGGCCGCCCTGGACCCCGGCCCCTGCGAACGCGCCGCAGCGCACCGCGGGCCAGTGGTCGCGGCCCTTGATGTCGGTCAGCTCGCCGGGCGTGCGGCCGAACTCGCCGAGCGCCATCACCAGCGTCTTGTCGAGAAGCGGCACTCCGTCCCCGTCCTTCATTCGCCGCAGGTCCCGGAGCAGGCCCGCGAAGGCCGGGTCGAGGTCGCCGCAGTTGCGGTACAGCCCACCCCTCTGCCGGGGATCCTCCATCTGGGCATCCTGCTTGCCGTAAATGTCGCCGTGGTGGTCCCAGCCTCCCTGGTTGACGAGGATGTAGCGGGCCCCGGCCCTCGCCGCGACCATGTTGCGGGCCACCAGGCAGGCGTCCCCGAGCGTCGATCCGCCGTAGCGGACGCGGTCCTCCTCGGCCAGGTCGACGATGCCGGCCATGCTCGGGGACCTGATCATCCTCTCGGCGCTGTCGGCGAAGTAGCTCCACTGGCTGAACATCTTCGACGCGCCCGGGCCGTCGAGGCGGCGCGACGTGTCAAACGTCCGCAGGAAGTCCACGCGCCGGTTGAACCGCTCGGCGTTTCCCTCGTCGAGGAAGAAGGGCATGTTCCCGCCCTTGCGAAGGTCCAGGGCGAGCGGCGCGGAGGTGCTTGGCAGGAAGCCCTCGCGGATCAGGGTCCCGTTGACGGACCCGGCCGGGAAGTTCATCGACACGAACGGCGGCAGGAAGTCCGAATCCGAAGCGCGCGCGAGCGTCTCGTAGGCAATCACCGAGCCGATCGAGGGGATCTCCCGTGCCCGCGACGCATTGAAGGGATGCCCGGTCTGCATGTTGTACTGCGCGAGGTTGTGGAAGGTCTCCCACGCCCCCATCGACCGCACGATGCAGAGCTCGTCAAGGACTTGGGCGGTTTCGGGGAGCAGCCCGTAGGGCCACCGCCAGCCGAGCTTGGTCGTGCGGATGTCGAGGTCGTCCGGAGTGGTCGGGTACTCCTTGACGTCGAACGTGTCCATCTGGGAGGGGCCGCCGACGAGATTCAGGACGACGACGCATTCCGCCCCGCCCCGCGGGTCCGCGCCGTCACCGGCCTTGGCACGCAGCGGACCGGCCATCGGCGCCAGCGTGCCGCCTGTGATCGTGACCAGCCCCGCCCGGCAGATCTGACGGCGGGTCAGGGTCGGAAACAGCGTCTTCTCGGTCACGTCAGCGCCTCACTGCACCAGCACGAAGTCCAGGCGGTTCAGCAGCGCCCAGAGCAGGTCCTCGGCACCCTGCTCCCGGTTCGGGGCGAGAAGCGCCTCGGCCTGGCGGGCCTCCCCCTCCCGGGGGAACCGGCTGAGAGTCGCCAGGAAGAGTTCCTCGATGACCTCCGTGTCCTCTATGGCGCTGTCGGCGTTGAGCAGCCGGTCGAGACGGCTGCCCTCCTGCACGCGGACCCGCTCCAGGATGAGGTCGTGATTGAGCAGGCTCGCCGCCTGCACCATGCTGGGACGCTTGTGCGGCGGGTCCTCGCGGTCGGTCTGGCCCCAGTCCTGCAGCAGGTTCCAGATGTCCTTGTGGCTGGAGGAGAAATCCTGGTTGAACCGCGACTGCATCACGTATGTGAACTTGTCGTCGTCGTTCTTGACCGTGAACTCCTCGAACACGCCCGTGGACTGCTGCACCGCGTCCCAGAACTCCTCGGCGGACATCCTGCGCACCAGGTGGCGCGCGAAGTACTCGTCGTGGGCCGGGTCGTAGTCCCCCGGCACGTAGGAAGAGAGCTGGTACGCGGAGGAGGTCACGATGGTCTTCAGCAGGTGCCGCAGGTCGTAGCCGCTGCGGACGAAGTCACGGGCGAGCTCTTCCAGCAGCTCGGGATGCGTCGGCTGGACCGTCCAGGGAGCGGGCGGCGGGCTGGCGGGATCCTGGCGCGCGAGGTCGAACCCGAACGGGGGATCGACGATGCCCCGCCCCATCAGCTCGGACCAGAAGAGGTTGACGGCGGCGCGGGCGAACTGCGGATGCGCGGTGAGCATCCTGGCGTAGGCCTCGCGCTCGGACTCGCCGGACGAGGGGTCGTAGCGCTCGCCGGAGAGAATGAACGTCGGCGTGATGTCCGTCTCGAAGCGAGGCAGGCGGACGATGCTCTTCGTCGCCAGGTCGTAGCCGTCCTCCTTGTCCTCCACCTGGAACTCCGGGATGCGGCCGTAGACCGGCGCGATGAAGGTCTTGGAGAAGAATGCCGCCTGCCTCCAGACCTCGGGCCTCTCGCGCTGCGAGAGCCAGAGGTTGACCTTCTCCAGGTGGCCGGCCCCGTCGTGGCAGGACACGCACTCCAGGTCGACTCCCAGGAACAGGCGGGTCGTCCACAGCGCCAGCTCGTCGCAGGTGTCCTCGTGGTTGACGGTCGAGTAGCCGTCCCCTCCCATCACCCTGTGCCGCGCGACGAAGTTCGCCTTGCCCGTGGTCCAGGTGGAAAGGGCCTCGGCGGTCAGCATGTCCCGCACGAACTTGTCGTAGGGGACGTTCATCTCGAGGATCCGGTACAGGTAGTTGTGGAAGCTGTTGATGCCTTCGCGGAGCTGCTCGTTGTTGCGGAACAGGTCGTTGAAGAAGGTCGTCCAGCGGTCGAGGAACGGACCGACGCGCGACGGACGGCGTCCGAACCCCTGCGTGGGGAGACCGGGAAACAGCGAGTCGACCAGCTTGTCCCGCTTGTCCGGCGCGTCGCTGCGCAGGAACGTACGGGCGGCCTCGGCCTCCGGCAGCCGTCCGGTCAGGTCGAGCGAGACGCGCCGGAGGAATTCCGCGTCGGAAGCGAGCGGCGCGTGACGGACACCGTCCCGCGCCATCTTGCCGAATATGTGCTCGTCGACGAAGTTCCGGCGCGCGACCGAGTGCTCCGGGACCCTGGCGGCTGCGAGGGCGGTTCCGGCGGCGAGTGCGCCTAGCGCGAGCAGCCTCAGGGCCCGCCAGTTCGCCGTGGGGGAGGTTCTGTCCATGTTCGATCTCGGTGGCGGCGGGTGCTGCGGGACTCCTAGAAGATGAACCTCAGGGCAACCTGCGAGACGCGCGCGGGCTTGGCCCGCGTGATGCGTCCGAAGCTCCCGCTCTGGTTGAAGCCGTCCGGCCCCGGGGAGAAACGGGTGTTCGGTACAAACAGGTTAGTACGGTTCAGGAAGTTGAAGAACTCGGCCCGGATCTGCACGGTGAATCCCTCGCTGACACGGGTGTTCTTGATCGCGGAGAAGTCCACTGTCGCGATGCCCGGCCCGCGCACGTCCGGGAGAAGCCGGCCGACGTTGCCGAAGGTGAAGTCCGGCGGGTTCACGAAGGCCTGCGTGTCGAACCAGCGATCCCGCGTCGGATCGGAGACCTTGGCGCTCTGCCCGGTGGAGTTCGGCCGGTCGGCGGCGAAGTTATTCGCCCCGAACACCCTCAGCGGCAGCCCGTCCTGGAGCGTCACGATCCCGTTCAGCTGCCACCCTTGGGTGAGCTTGTCGAGCACTCCGTTGTCCGGGCGAATCGCCTTTCCCGGCCCGAACGGGAGTTCGTAGATCCCGCTCAGGACGAATCGCTTCGCCGAGTCCGTCGAATGGACCGAGCGTTCCCGCCTGCGATCAAACTTCCCGTTCTGCAGGCCCAGGACATTGACTTGCTCGGATCCGGCGAACCCGAAGCCCTCGATGTTCCCGCTGATCAGCTTGCCGAACGTGTAGGAGGCGAGGAAGGCAAGTCCGTTCGAGTAGCGCTTCTCGAGGTTGGCCAGGAAGCCGTGGTAGATCGAGCTGCCCATGTGCGGGCGCTGGACGTTGATGCGGTTGTAGTACGGCAACGGGCGGAGCAGCTGGCGCCGCTGTATCCGCGCTCCGCCGAAGGCTCCGGTCACGATGCCCTCGTACGGGTTCGCGACGCGATCCTGTAGCGCCCGGCCGAGAGACAGGTGGGAGGGATCGAGCTGGTTGTAGTCGTAGTTCCCGGAATCGATCTTGCTGCCCTTGTTGCCGACGTACCCGGCCTCGAAGAGCATCTCGCCGGGCAGCTGCTGCTGGAGCGTGAACGTGAACTGCTGGGAGTACGGAGTCCGCGTCTCCCATTCCATCGTCGTGTGATTGCCGCTCTGGAACGCGCTCTGGCCGATCCTGTTGCCTAGGGGCTTGAGCGGAGCGAAAGGAAAGCCGTCCCGCAGGTAGAACGCAGGCACGTCCGAATTGCCTCCGGGCGGCAGGTAGTTGGTGACGTTGCCGCGATAGCCGAGCGCGGCGAAGCGGTTGCCCCGCACGGTTCCCTGCAGGCTGTAGTACATGCCGTAGCCGCCTCGCAGCACCGTGCGGCCGTTCCCGGACACGTCCAGCGCGAAGCCCATCCTGGGGCCGAAGTCGTTGAAGTCCGGGGCGTGCAGCGTGCGGTCGAAGTCGATGCCGGCGAACTCCAGCCGGCCCGGGAGCCCGTTGTCGGTGTTGACCGCATTGACGTTGAGGTTGCTGATGCCGTTGTTGCGCTCGCCGGGCCACTGCTGGTAGTCGTAGCGGAGCCCCAGGTTGAGCGTCAGCCTGGGGTTGACCTTCCAGTCGTCCTGGATGTAGAACGACTGCGCGAAGTTCTTGTAGGAGACCCCGACGTTATCGTCGACCGAGGCCCCGGCGGCGGCCCCGACGAGGAAACTCGCGAAGCCGGAGCCGGTCCCGCCGAGCTGCTGGGGATTGCCGGTCAGGCGCGTGTTGAACGAGATGTTGCCCGAGCAGGCGAAGCATCCGTTCAGGCTGTACAGGTTGTCGCGGAACTCCGCGCCGAACTTGATCGTGTGATTGCCGCGAATCCAGGTGAACCCGTCCTGGACCTGCAGGGTGTGGAAGGCGAGGAAGCCGTTGATGGTGCCGAAGCCGGCCGGGAACCGCTGCATGTTCGGGACGCCCGAGAAGTTGACGCGCGGGAACGTGACGTCCGGCACCGTGCCGGGGTACCCGAGGCTGCTGGCCGGGCTGGTCCCGACGCTGCCCGGGATGAACGGGAAGAACTGGCGGGCGACGCTGACCCTGAGGTTGTTGATCTTGGTCGCGCCGAAGAAGTGCGTGTCGGAGACCGCCGCGTTGTGGTTGGCGTAGTCATCGTTGCGGACGCGCCCGACGAGGTCGGGGAAGTAGCCGTTCCCTGTCGACGCCCGGTTCTGCTCGTGGTCCCACAGGATGTAGCGGATGGAGAACCGGTTGCTGTCCGAGAAGTTGTGGTCGCCCTTGCCGGTCATCTGCTTGGCATCGGTCCGCGAGCCGAGGTTGAGCCGGACGTTGTTGGTGTTGGCTGCGTCCTGCGGAGGCACGTTCGGCTTCGGGTAGTACTGCCGGTACGCCAGCGCGACCGGGTCGAGCCGGTCCGTAGGAATGATGTTGCCGGGGAACTGGGTCCGGACGAAGCCTCCGCCGTCCGGGTTCTCGGCCGTCGTGAGGGGATCGAAGACGGGAATGGCCCTGCCGTTCCGGGTGGCAAGCCCGGAGAGGTCGCCGGACCACTGCTCGTCGGTCGGCGCGGTGCCGATCGCGGTGTAGCTGAGCCGCAGGTTGTACTGCTCGTAGTTGTAGAAGAAGAAGGTCTTGTTCTTCACCACGGGGCCGCCGATCGAGCCGCCGTACTGGTTGTAACGAATCGGGGGCTTGACGGCCGAGAACGTGTTGCGGGCGTCGAGGGCGTCGTTGCGCAGGTGCCAGTACGCCGTTCCGTGGACCTCGTTGGTGCCGGACTTGGTCACCATGTTCACCACGCCGCCCAGGGTGTAGCCGTACTCCGCGGACATGGTCCCGCTCTCGACCTTGAACTCCTGGATCGAGTCGACCGCCGGGTTCACGTTGTTGTCGGCGCCGCGGTTGTTGATGTTCGTGGCACCGTCGATCGCGATGTAGTTGCGGCCCACGGGCCCGCCGTTGACGCTGAACGCCGAGACGAGGACGCCGCGATCGGCGAAGCCTGCCGGCTGGGTGGACGAGAACCGGACGTTGGGGGTGAGCACGACCAGCGCGAGCGCGCTGCGGCCGTTGAGCGGCAGGTTGGTGACCCGCTCGTTCTCGAGCGCCTTCCCGACGGTGGCGTTGGAACTCTCGACGAGGGGCGCCGAGCCGACCACCTCGACGGTCTCGACGAGGTCGCCGACCTGCAGTTCGAAGTTGACCTGGGCATTGTCGGCCACGCGCAGCTGGATCCCGCTGCGGACGCCCCGCTTGAAGCCGGTCATCTCGGCTGACACCTCGTACTCTCCCACCGGCAGGGCCGGCACGCGGTAGTTGCCCGCCTCGTTCGACTGGGCCGCGTAGGAGGTGTTGGTCTCGACGTGACGGATCGTGACGTCGGCGCCGATAATCGTGCCTCCCGTCGCGTCGGTGATGGTGCCGATGATTGTCGCGGTGCCGATCTGCGCCCGCAGTGCGGGCGCCGCCAGGACCGCCAGAAGCGAGACGACCAGGATGGGCCTTGGAGCCTGCATGGATTCCTCCCCGAGTTCCCGCCGCCCCCGGGCATGCCCGGGAACGCCCTCTGATATATCAACAGCCGCATTCTAGGCGGTATTCGGATGGATGTCAACCGCTCGCCTTGCGCGGGCCATGGGTATACTGCCCCTAGTTGACGCCCTCTCTGGAACCGGCCCGGGCGCCTGCTAACGGCAAGGGCGCCAGCAAGTTGTCCGACCACGCTTACTTCGCGGTCCGCAACGCCATTCTCGCCGGCGACCTCGGATTCGGCCAGGCCGTGACTCGCAGGGGACTCGCCGCGCAGCTGGGGATGAGCCTGCCGCCCGTCACCGAGGCGCTGCAGAAGCTCGAGTACGAAGGCCTGGTCCGGAGTGTTCCCCGCGTCGGCACGCGGGTCTGCACCCCTGCCGAGCTCGACATCGCGGGGCATCTCGTCGTCCGCGAGGCCCTGGAGGGGCGGGCCGCTCTTGAATTCGCGCAAGCCGCGACAGACTCGCAGCGGGCCGAGCTGCGCTCGCTGGCAGCCCGCCTCGACCGCGAGTTCGGCGCCCCGGAGCCGGACCGGGAGGCGTACGCGGAACTGCACGAGCGCGTTCACATCTTCATTGCGGAATGCACGGGGTATCCGGCGCTTACCGATATCGTCCAGCGCCAGCTGACCCTGTGGAGATGGCTCGGCTCCCGGCTGGCGTGGGAGTCGACAGCACGGTGCCTGGAGGACGAGGAGCAGCTACCCCGGGACTGGCACGAGAGCCTGGCAGCGGCCCTGTGCCAAGGGGATCCGGCCCTGGCCGAGCGGACGATGCGCCACCATGTGCGTCGCGGGATGAAGGTGATCGCCGAGAGCGTCGGATCGGTCCCCGCCACGGCGGCGGCCGCGAACGGCTTGACGGCCGCGCCCGCGTCCTGATGTGTCACAATCGGGTCGGCTCGTCGCATGCGCCGCCGCTCCGCCAACAGGCCAGGGAGTGAGAACGGGACAGGCAGGGCGGCCCGCCTGGGCCGGAAGCCGGTTCTCGCCGTGCTGGCCGCCGCCGGAGTCTTGGCGGGTGCGCTGCTGTACCTGGGCGCGATCGGCGGGCGGGACGGCACCGAAGGGGAGACGGGCAGCCGGGACGGCTACCTGGGCGGAGCAGCGTGCGCGGGCTGCCACGCGGGGATTGCGGAGGAATTCCTGCAGAGCGGCATGGGCCGATCGTTCGTCCAGATGACGGATGCCGCGGCGATCGCCGACTTCGAGGACCGCAACGAGTTCCTGCACGCGGCATCCAGCCGGCACTACCGGATGTGGCGCGAGGACGGCTCGTACTTCATGAGACGCTGGCAAGTCGGGTCCGACGGCCGCGAGGAGAACGTGGTGGAGCGCCGGATCGACTACGCAGTGGGCTCCGGCTTCAAGGCGCGCACGTACCTGTCGCGGACGGAATCCGGGGAACTCCTGCAGCTGCCGGTGGGCTGGTACAGCGAGCGCGGCGGGTTCTGGGCGATGAATCCGGGCTATGACCGTCCGGACCATGACGGATTCCGGCGGCGCGTCCAGCACGACTGCATGTTCTGCCACAACGCGTACCCGGAATACGAGCCGGGCCAGGATCGCTTCGACGCCGACCCGATTGTCTTCGGCGGCCTGCCGGAGGGCATCGACTGCGAGCGCTGCCACGGGCCGGGTCGGCGCCATGTCGAGGCGGCCGCCGCATCGGCCCCTGCACCGCGAATCCGGTCCGCGATCGTCAACCCGGCCCGGCTTCCTCCCGAGCGCCGGCTCGAGACCTGCCTGCAGTGCCACCTCCAGTCGACGAGCACGCGCCTGCCCTACGCGGTCGAGCGGGCCGGGCGGGGCGTGTACTCGTACCGCCCGGGGGAACCGCTGGCGGACTACGTGGTCCACTTCGACCACGCCACGGGAACAGGCCGGGACGACAAGTTCGAAATCGCCCACGCGGCCTACCGGCTGCTGCGCTCGGCGTGCTTCCGCGAGAGCGGGGGCGCGGTGACCTGCACCGATTGCCACGACCCGCACCGGCCACTGCGAACGGATCGGGCGGCGGATCGCGACCGTTACCGCCGTGCGTGCGAGGCCTGTCACGGCGAGGAGGTCCGGGCACTGGCCAGGGACGGCCGGCACACGGAATCCGGGAACTGCGCCGGCTGCCACATGCCGCTTCGACGGACCGAGGACGTGGTGCACGTCGTGATGACCGATCACCGGATCCAGCGGCCGCCGCGCGGGGGCAGCCTGGTTGCGCCGCGCCGCGAGCGCCTGGAAACGGCCGCAAGCGCATATGGGACAGAGGTTGTTCCCTACTATCCGGCGAACCTCCCGACGGACAAGCGGGACGAACTGGACATCGCGGTCGCGCAGGTGAGAGCCGGGGCCAATCTCGCCGACGGCATCCGGCGGCTCACATCCCTGCTGGCCGGCCCGGGCGCGCACGCGCCGCGGTATTACTTCGAGCTCGGCGACGCCATGCGTCGAGCGGGACTGCCCGGAGCCTCGCTGGAGTGGTACGAGCGGGCGCGCGAACGGTCCCCGCGCTACGTGCCCGGAATGATCTCCCACGGCATCGCTCTCGCCCAGTCCGGCCGCCTCGCGGAGGCGGAGTCGACCCTTCGGGATGCCCTCGGACTCGCTCCGCGCGACTCGAGGGCTCTCCACAACCTCGGCCTCGTGCTGCTCCGCGAAGGACAGGCAGCCGAAGCTGCGGGCGCGCTTCGCCGGGCGTGCGAGATCAAGCCGGACGCCTCGGATTCGTGGAATGCGCTCGGCAGCGCGCTGCACGAATCGGGCGATGCTGCGGGCGCGGAGCGGGCCTTCCGGGAGGCGGTCCGGATCCAGCCGGACCTCGAGCTTGCGCGGGCGAACCTCGCATCGCTGCTGGCTGCCGCCGGGCGTCACGAGGAGGCGGGCGCCCGCCCGCGCGGCAGGGGAGAGGCCTGGGGCCGCTAGCGGCATGAACATTCAATCACCCGTCGCGAGACTGCGGAGGCGGACCGCCAGACTGCCTCCGGCAGCGGCGCTGGCGCTGCTGGCATGCAGCGTGGTCAGTTCCTGCGCCCGGGAAGGCGTCCCGGACGCCTCGGTCCCGCCGCTCCCGGAGATCCCGGTGGAGGAGCTGGGGCCGAGGGTCCGGGCACAAATCGAAGAAGCGTACCTACTGGCGCAATCGGAGCCTCCGAGCGGCGATGCCGCGGGCCGGCTGGGAATGCTGCTGCAAGCCAACCTCAGGCTGGACGAGGCAAGGCTGTGCTTCGAGCGCGCAGCGGCCCTCTCGCCCGGGACGTTCCGGTGGACGTATTACCTGGCCGTCGTCCAGGCCATTGCCGGCCGGTTCGGCGAGGCTGCCGATTCCTACCGCGCGGCGCTCGCACTCGATCCGGGCTACGGGCCTGCACAGCTGGGACTGGCCGACAATCTGCTCGAGAGCGGGGACCCGGGCCAGGCCATGGAGGCTTACCGGTCCATCCTGGCCTCGAATCCGGAGTCGGCACCAGCGCAGTACGGGTACGGCCGCGCCCTGCTGGCGCTCGGCGAAGCGGAGCGGGCCGTGCAGGCACTGGAGGAGGCCTGCCGCCTGTTCCCGGAGTTCGGAGCGGCCCACTACGCACTCGCCCTGGCATACAGGGAAAGCAACCAGACCGAAGAAGCAGAGTCGCATCTGGAACTCTACCGGCGTCACGGGGCCGCGGCCCCGCCTGCGGACGACCGGCTGCTCGCGGAGGTGCGGGAGCTGGGAGGCTCGTTCGAGGCCATGCGCAAGGGTGTCGAGATGACGGGCGCCGGACGCCTCGAGGAGGCGGAGGAGGCATTCCTGGAGGCTGCCGAGGATCCGGCAGTGGCTCTCGGGGCGCACTCGAATCTCGTGATCGTCTACACGAGGCTCGGCCGTTTCGACGATGCCGACGACCACTACCGCAAAGCGGCATCGATGAATCCGGATTCCGAGGACATGCATTTCAACTACGGGGTGCTGCTGGCGATGCAGGACCGGTCCCGGGAAGCTGCCGCCGCGTTCGAGGCGGCAATCCGGATCAACCCGCTGAACGCCGAGGCGCACATGAATCTCGGCTACATGGCCGAGCGGAACGAAGATGCCGAGCATGCGGAAGCGAGCTACCGGAAGGCGCTGGAACTGCAGCCGGGCCATGCAGGCGCGAGCTTCCGCCTCGGCCGGCTTGTGCTGCACCGCGGGGATAGCGGGGAAGCAATCGACCGGTTCGAGACGTCGCTGGCAACGGAGGGGGAGCACCAGTTGCAGTCGCTATACGGCCTCGCCACGGCTCATGCGATTGCCGGGAACCTCGAAACGGCGATCGAGACCGGGGAGCGGGCGCTAGCCCGGGCCCGCGCAGAGGGCAATTCCCAGCTCGCTGAGTTGATCGCCCGCGACATCGAGACGTGGGGGGCCCACGCAAGCAGGTGAGCCGGGACAGGGCGAGCCGAGCGCAGGCGCTTACGGGACGGGATGGGCCACATGAGAGGGCGAGACGGAACGGGACCGGCCGACGCGTGCCAAGCACGTCCGGTCATTGTCGGCCGGCGGACGTTCCTCGCGTCCGCCTCGGGCGCGGCACTCGCTTCCTGTGCCGATGCGAGGCTGGTGGAAGCGGACATTTGCGTCTACGGCGGAACGTCGGGGGGCGTCTCCGCCGCGGTCGCAGCGGCGCGCCTCGGCCGGAGCGTGGTCATTGTCGAGCCCGGCAGGCACCTGGGCGGCATGACCGCTGGCGGGCTGAGCGCCATCGACATCGGTAACCCGCGAACCGTCGGCGGGATTGCCAGGGAGTACTTCACACGCCTCGCCGCCCGCTACGGCAGGGAGCTGCCATGGGAGGCCGAAATCGAGGGCGTGCCGACGGGCGGGGCGTTCGCCGTCGAACCGCACCAGGCGGAGCGCCTGTTCGGCAGCATGGTCGAGGAATCCGGGGCGAGGGTCCTGTTCGGGCACCGGCTCGAAGCGGTGGAGAAGCGAGGGGCGTCACTGACCCACATCGCCACTTCGGAGGGCATCCGGGTCCGGGCCTCGATGTTCATCGACGCGACCTACGAAGGGGACCTGATGGCCGCCGCAGGCGTCCGCTGGACCGTGGACCGCGAAGGGAACGATGCGTACGGCGAGACCCTGAACGGCGTGATGTACTCGGCGCGGTACGAACCGGCCGTGCACTGGGGCGTTGCTGGCCCCAACGGGCGGCGACCAGACGGCAAGGGCCTCTGGGACCGGGACCTGCCCCTGGACCCTTTCGTCGAGGAAGGCAACTCCGAGTCCGGGCTACTCCCCCTGGTGCAACCGGGCCCGGTGGGCCCTCCGGGCTCCGCAGCGCCCGGCGTTCAGGCGTACTGCTACCGGCTGTGCCTGACGCGGGACCCGCGCAACCGGGTGCCGCTCGAGAAACCGGCCGACTACGACCCCGGCCGCTACGAGCTCGTCGCCCGCTTCATTCGCGAGTGCGTGGCGGCCGGTGACAGGATGGACCTGCGCTGGTTCTCGAAGCATGACGCCATACCCAACGGCAAGTTCGACTTCAACACGGCGACTTTCGGCGGCAACCTGCCAGGGGCCAGCTGGGCATGGCCCGAGGCCGGCCATGAGAAGCGGAGAGCCATCGCGGCCGACCACGAGAGCTACCACCGGGGGCTGCTTCACTTCCTTGCCACGGACGGGCGCGTGCCTGACACTGTCCGGACGCAGATGAGCCGCTTCGGGCTGTGCAGGGACGAATTCCCGGACACCGCCGGCTGGCCGCATCAGATTTACGTCCGGGAAGGCCGGAGGATGGTGTCCGACCTGGTCATGACCCAGCACCACTGCCAGGGGCGGGCGGAGGCTCCGCGACCGGTCGGCCTCGGCAGTTACGGGATTGACCTGCACGAGATCCGCCGCGTGGTCCACGAAGGGACGGTATGGCGCGAAGGCAAGGGCGGCGGCAGGGTGCCGGGGCCTTATCCGATCGGTTACGGAGCGATCATTCCGAGAGCGTCGGAGGCCCGGAACCTGCTGGTGACGTTCGCGCTGTCGGCGACCCACGTTGCGTTTGGCTCGACGAGGATGGAGCCTCCGTTCATGATCCTCAGCCAGAGCGCGGCGACTGCTGCCAGCCTTGCGATCGAAGAGGGGGTCGGCGTGCAGGATGTGGACTACGCGGAACTGGCCGCTCGCTTGGTCCAGGCCGGCCAGATTCTCGAATTCGGCGGGGATGCCTGAGGGGCGGCAAGCGCCAGCGCGCAAGCGGGCCGGCCCCCTCACTCCTTCAGCGCGAGGTAAATCAGCACGGTGACCGACCCGTCCCGGCCGGTTGTCTGACCTCTCAGCCGCAGCCAGGATCCGAAGTTCAGCAACGGCATCGATGCCAGGCCGGGGCCCTCTAAGCGTAACGAGCCCGAGCCCTCGTCACACCACGCGGCACCGTCCGGCGAGACCTGCGGCACGACGGTCAGCCCCACTCCCTCGTCCGCGCGAAGCACCCGGACGAACCATCTGGCCTCCCGGGCCCAGCCCGCCTCGTAAGGCTCCGTGCACAGCTCGCCGCTGAAGGTGGACCCCTTCTCCAGAACTGCAGTGAAGGATCGTCTCAGCATTACCAGTCCACCGAGACCAAGGCCGAGTCCAAGTAGAGGAAATTGCGCACGTTCACGTGGGTCCGGACGGCCACGTACAGGTTGAGGAGGTTGGGGATCCCCCGGTATTCCTGCTCATATGTCGGCACTTCGACGTCGCGCAGGTCCATGCACAGGTCGTTGCACTGGAACTCGAGCGTGCGGAGCGACTCGAGATCGAAGAGCCACCGGACGTAGTGCCAGTTGACCTTGGAGGCGGTCTCGTTGAAGCACAGCGGCTGGCGGCCGCCGGGAATCTCGCGCCAGTCCTCCGGCCTGAGGCTGAAGAAGTCCTGCCGAGGGTCGGTCGCCACGAGACCCCGGCGGTCCATCTTCGTTGTCGGCTCGACGGAAGTGGGACACATCCAGCTCTGAACGAGGTTCCCTTCCGAATCGGTATTCCGGTACCGAACGACTCCGTGACAGCGAGGCCCTGTCTCGCCGACGCAGATGTCGTTCGAGAAGGTGAACTCCCCGAAGTCCCGCTCCGAAGGCGCCATGTTGCCGTCCCAGCCACTGCCGCCACTCCAATTCGGACCCGCACCGCCGCCCGAGGGAAGCTCCGACTTGAACGTGACGTAGGTCTCGAACTGGACCAGGCCACGCGCCGCGTAAGTCATGCGCTTGATCGCGACAGCGAGGTGGTTGCGCTGCGGGCGGGTCGCCAGTTTCAGGGAATAGGTACCGTCAACCGAGCCGTGGGTTCCGATATCGAAGAACGTGCAGCTGCTCAGTTGCGGGGGACGGAAGTCCTTGGCGATGGGACGGATCTGGTCGAGGTTCCCGGTATGGTTGCCGACGAGCTCGCACCACCCGTTCATCCCCTCGTCGAAGTCGTCGAAGTAGAGAACCCGAGGGAGCGGGTTGTACTTGTCCAGGCGCACGTCCCGCGCGGAACGTCCGGCGGTACTGCGGGGAGCGCTAGGCATTCCTTCTGAGGTTACATCGGAACGGAGCCGACGCCGACGGAATTGTACGTGCGCGGTACTGTACGTGCGCTACAGTCCCACCGGCTTCACTTCCACGTCCCTCAGGCGCGTCCTCACCCAGAGGTCATTGAACCATCCCAGCAAGGCATCCGCCAGTTCCTCAGTGCCCGACTGCTTCAGCGCGCTCCCAGCAGCCCGATCGCCGGACTCAGTGGCTACTTCCGTCTGTGCTCCCCATTCCTCAGCTGCCAGACTAGGCCATCCAGGTGATGCTCGTCGGGAGCATCGGTTGACCGGCTGGCCGCGCTCCCTACGGCGTAGGCGACCCCAGCCGAGAACACGCCGTACCACATCCACGAGACATCGGTCACCAAGGCGAGAACGGCGGTTGCCACGAACGACACCACGATGCTCCAGAACCCGCCGCGCGCGTTGGCCCGGGGACTCAGCAGTCCGAGGAGGAAGACACCGACCAGGCTACCGCCGAAGAAGTTGCGGATCTTGCCTTGCGCGATGAGGATCGTCCCAAGGGAGCCGGCCCGCAGCGAGAGCGCCGTGGCCACGCAGCCGAAGGCCAGCGTCGCCCATCTGGCGACGCTGACAGAACCGGCCGTCCGCGCCACTGGCTGGAGCATGTCCCGGACCGCGACGGTCGACAGCGAGTTCAGGATCGAGCTGACCGTCGACATGGCTGCGGCGAAGATGCCCGCCAGGAGAAGGCCCCGCAGTCCGGACGGCAGCCGCTCCAGGATGAACATCGGGAAGACGCGGTCCGGATCCATGTCGAATGCGGCCTGGGTCGGCTGCTGCGTGTAGTACACGAATAGCGCGCTGCCGATGAAGAACACAAAGAGGCCGTAGACAGACGTGAAGACCATTGTCGAGACCAGTGCCTGACGGCTCCCGCGCACCGAGGAGGTCGTCAGGAACCGCTGCAATTCCGACTGGTCCACGACATACTGGCTGAGCAAGTAGAACGTGCCTCCGATGAGGCCGCCCCAGGCGGTGAACTCGGTCTCGAGACTCGTTGACCAATCGAGGAACCGCAGCTTGCCGGCAGCGCCCGCCTGGGCGACGACTTGCGAGAACCCTCCGTCGACGCTGACGAGCACGTAATACAGCGCAGCGATCAGGCCGGCCAAGAGCACGAAGAACTGGACCGTGTCGGTCCAGATCACCGCCCGCATCCCGCCCACGGACGTGTACACGGTGGTCAGGCCGCCGATTCCCAGGCAGACCCATTCGGCGGGCAGGCCGGTCATCTGGGAAACGACGATCGCCGGGGCGTAGATCGCCACGGCGGTGTAGCTGCACTTGAGGATCATGAACAGCGCCGCCGCCAGCAGGCGGGTCTTCCGGTCGAACCGCCTCTCCAGATACTCGTACGCCGTGTACAGTTCCAGCCTGTGGAAGAACGGGATGAAGAGGACGCAGGCGAGGACAATCGCAACCGGCCAGGCGAAACGGGCCTGAAGGTACGTCCAGTCGGAAGCGAATGCCTGGCTGGGCCCTCCGATGAAGCCGATCGCGCTGACCATGGTGGCAACGCCAGAGCACGCCGCGGCCCACCATGGGATCGTGCGCCCGCCCAGGAAGAATTGCTTCAACGATCCCTGGCCGGATCCCAGCCGGCCCCCGACCCAGACGACCGCAAGCAGGTAGACGGCCACGATGGCGTAGTCGAGCGAACTCATGGAGAGGATCCGGTCCGGCGGGAAGTATAGCCCAGAACCGGCCCGGCGCTCCCATCTCACCGGCCCATCGACGTGACGGCTTGCTCGACCGCCACCGACAGTCGCGGGACGGGCGCCGCCGGCTTGCGGAGCTCCCGGGCTTGCGGGCCGTGGAGGCGATCCGCTCCGCCACGGTCGCCGGCAACGGCGGTCGGGTTGCGACAATGTGACTCGCCATGCGATCCACCACAATTGCCTCCATCGCCGCTGCAGCTTCCGGTGCACTGCTTGCGGGTCTTGCCGCACCTTCCGCAGGGCAATCCTGGACCCCTCCGCCAGCGGAGGAGCGCTGTCCCAGCAAGTGGGGAGAGGGAGACGAACGGGGCGCGGCCAACCACATGGGGCCCGAGACGGTGCTCAAGGCCGCACGGCTGATCCGGACAGGCCGGGTGATCGAACTCGGACAGGTCCTGCGAGGCTCGATGCCCCTGGGCGCACGCCACTTCGACCTGTACATGAAGCCGACAGGCAGAAACGCCGGCGCCAATCGGCGCGGCTCGAACGAGGAGCTCGTCGTGACCGAGATGGGGCAAGTGGGCACGCAGTTCGACGGCTTCGCCCACCAGACCATCGGAGACAGCCTCTACAACTGCGTTGACAGTGGCGAGGCAATGACGCGGACCGGGTTCACGCGGCTCGGAATCGAGAACGTCGGCACGCTCATGACCCGGGGGGTGCTCATTGACGTTGCCGCGCTGAAGGGCGTCAGCATGCTGCCCGACACGTACGAGATTACAGTCGAAGACCTGCAGCAGGCGCTCGACCGACAGGGAGTGGCGCTGGAACCGGGCGACGCAGTGCTCATCCACACTGGCTGGGGCGTGCTCTGGGATAGCGATCCGGAGCGCTTCATGGCCACCAACCCAGGGATCGGCGTCGCGGCGGCGCAGTGGCTCGTGGACCGGGATCCCATGCTCCTGGGCTCTGACAACCAGCCAGTGGAAGTCTCGCCCAACCCGGATCCCGAGGTGTCACTGCCGATCCACCAGATCATGCTGGTGGTCAATGGCATCCATCTGGTGGAGCGAATGAGGCTGGCCGAGCTGGCGGCGGCCGGCGTGTACGAGTTCGCGTTCGTCGTTCAGCCGCTGAAGATCGAGGGCGGCACGGGTTCGACCGTGGCACCGGTCGCGATCCACTGAACGCCTGCGCCACGGGGATTGCCGCATCGATGCAGTCCAAGGCGAACCAGATGGGGGCCAGTCCCGGCGACGGGACTCCCTGAGCAGCGTTGAGACCGCCGAGGCCGACTCTGCCATTCCAGTCGTCGTCGGCGGCAGGAATGGGGCCGTGCAGGGTACTATATGACCATAGTCGTGACCATAGAACGAACCGTGAGGTCAACGAAGGAGCGAGCGTATGTCAAACCCCGGCAACCCCTCGGGGGCCCGGTCCATCAAGGCGTCCGAATTCAAGGCCAAGTGCCTGAAGCTGATGGACGATGTGGCGGAGAGCGGCGAAGAGCTCATCATTACCAAGTACGGACGCCCCACGGCCCGGCTCCTACCCTTCCGTAGAGGTTTCGAGGATTGGTTCGGCGCCGACCGGGACCGGATCAAGATCCTCGGCGACATCATCTCGCCAATTGACGTGGAATGGGAGGCCGAGACGCGTCCGGACAAAGTGCTGGAGCCATGACCCTGCTAGACACCCATGTGCTGCTTTGGTCGAGATTCGGCTCAAGGGAAATGGGGCCACGGTGCAGGCACTCAATCAGGCAGGCCCTGCTGGATGGCGAGCTTGCGGCTTCGGCATTCTCCTTCTGGGAGGTGGCGTTGCTCCATGCGAAAGGGCGAATGAGCCTATCGAGCGACATCAGCGCTTGGCGCACAAGTCTGCTGGACAACGGACTGACTGAAATTCCGGTGGACGGAGAGGTCGGTATTCGCGCGAATGCCCTCTCGGACTTCCACCGCGACCCCGCTGATCGCATCATTGTCGCAACGGCGCTGGACGGACACCGCCTGATCACTGCCGACCATCGCATCCTGACTTGGGTCGGCCCACTGGACCGCCAAGACGCCAGGGAATGACAGGCATCAAGTCGAGAGCCCGTGGCAGGGCGCAACCGCCCGACGGCTGCCGGTTCGTGCACCAAGGCGATCCGATCAGGGCTTGCAACCGCCATGTGGAACTGGCAAGCGATGACCGCCGAACTCCATGCAGGATATGAGCATGTCGATTTCGACTGTTGCCGCTGCTCCTGCGATGGCTGCGGGTCATGCGCCCCCTGCCCGGACGGACCTGTTCGGGAAGACCGGTGGTACAGTCAGGCTTGAGGGTGGACCGACGCCAAGCTTGCCATGGAAGCAGATAGCGCAATGGGCAGGGGCCGCTGCACTTGCTCCTTGCTGGATGGTGGCTCGGTCGCGCGGATCGCACGGAAGCCCGAATCTCGAAGGATATAGCAGACTCGGAAGCCCGCCTATCGGCGCGCATGGATCGCATGGAGGCCCGATCCGATGCCCGCATGGATCGCATGGAGGCCCGGATCATGGCAGCCATCCGTGATACCGGGGAAGCGTCGAAGCCCTGACGCTCGGACGAACGCGTCGCGAGTCCTTTACGCTTCGCTCCAGCGGACTTTGGCTGCTATCCCAGATCGTCCCCAAACCCAAGAAACACTGGCTGCCCGAGCGAGCCCTCGACTAAAGGCGATCGTCACGCTGGCTGTTCTCGTGACAGGCGGCCTATGGGCAGTGTAGGACCGCGCCGAGGACCGCTCGAAAAGACTACGGGCGAGCATTCGTAACGACATCCCGGATCGATCAAAGCCGGTACAGGACGATGTCCGCGCCGGGCGAAGACCGGCGGGCACAGGCAGTGATCCTTGCGGGATGCGACCCCGTTGGATCCATCCGCCGGAAGCCGGCCCAGCCCCTTACATTCCCGTGCGCGGGTCAGAACCCGGAAAGCACGGCAGAGACCAGTGTCGCCGCCATCGTGCGGCTGGACCGGATCATTGCCGCATCGAGTTCGTTGACGTAGGCTTCGGGATCGGCACTCACCTCGTAGGTCTCCCGGTGCGTAAGGTCCGGATTGCTGTACAGCTCGGAGCCGTCCTTCCGGTCGTACAGTGCAACCTGGACCCGGGTCACGGTCATCACGGTCGTCGCTCGCCCGGTCAAGGGATCGAAGTTCTGGGGAATGGTGTCGAAGAGCATCACGGTTCCAACCAGGGTCGCGTCGGCACCCTGGTCGCTGCTGACCACCTCGTATCTCGTGCGCGCCAGCATCTCCCGGACGACTGCGTCGGTGAGGTGCTGCTCGACCTTGAACTCGGAGGTGATGTTCTTGAATGCCGGGACGGCGATGGTCTGGATTCGCTCGGGCAGCAGGTCGGCACGGCCTGCCAGTCGGTAGCCGCACCCTAGTGACCCGGCCCAGCAGCCAAGAACGCACAGCGCGGCCGCTGCGCGCCAGCGATCGCTTGATGCAAGCCCCAGCATGGGCCCCTCTAGGGTGCGGAGCCCGGCTCCGCGCTCGCCTGCTGCTCTGCAGCTTCACGAGCCGGTCTGCGAAACAGGCTTCCTACCCGTGTCAGCACTCCGCTGCTTGCGAACGTGGCCGCCATCGTGAGAAGGACCGGCTGGGAGAAGTTCCAGACGAGGAAGATCAGAAAGGCGAAGAAGACCACGCCCAGTGCGGGCCGCTGCATGAAGTTGAGCTCCTTGAAGCTGCGATAGCGCCAACCCGAGATCATCAGGAACCCAAGGCTCGCCATCAGGCCGCACCATAGCAGCCCGCCGGGCCACCACGCCTGCACCGGGTACCCTCCGTTGAAATGTACCACGGCGCCGAGCAGCCCGGCCGACGGAGGGATGGGAAGGCCCACGAAGTACTTGCGATGTGCCGGGCCCGGATTCTTGGGGAGCGGATTCTTGGTGACGTTGAAGCGGGCCAGTCGCAGCGCCCCGCAGGTAACGAACAGGAACGTGCACAGGTAACCCAGCCTGGGAAGCAGCTCGAGCACCCCCGACCCGTCGCCGGGAAGCGCGCCCCGCATGCCCCAGGCGAATGCGAGCACTGCGGGCCCGGCCCCGAACGTCACGACATCCGCCAGCGAGTCGAGTTCCCCGCCGAACTCGCTCGTCGACCTCGTCAGGCGGGCGATCCTTCCGTCGAGGCCGTCAGTCAGCATCGCGATGCCGATCGCGATGGCCGCGTAGTCGAACAGCCTGGCTGCGTCATCGATCATGTGCGGAGGCAGGGAGACGGCGCGAACCGTCTGCACCAGCGTGTAGTAGCCGCAGAACATGGTTCCGACAGTGAACGCTGTCGGCAGCGCGATCGGGGGCCTGCCGCGGCCCCTCTTTCGAACCCTCATTGCAAATGCCTCATTTCCGTCTCGCAAGCACGGACGAGCCGCCGGCCACGCGGTCCCCCCGTCTGACGGCGATCTCCCATTCCGGTCCGAGCAGGATGTCGACCCGGGACCCGAACTTGATCAAGCCGAAGCGCTCACCCATCTCCACGGTATCGCCTTCCCTCTTCCGGCACACGATCCGCCGCGCGATCAGGCCGGCGATCTGACTGACCTCCACAGGCGTTTCGCCACCCGGCTGCTCGATCACCAGCGTGTTCCGCTCGTTGTCCACCGACGCCACCTCCCTGTGCGCCATGCGGAAGCTGCCTCTCGAGTAGCGGATGGACCGGATGCGGCCGCCAACCGGAATGCGGTTGACGTGCACGTCGAAGATACTCAGGAAGATGCTGACCCGAGTGCGCGTGTCCGACTCCTCGAAGACGCGGACAACCTTTCCGTCCGCTGGCGAAACGCATAGCGGGCCCACCGGGACCGCCCGCTCGGGATCGCGAAAGAAGTACAGGCAGAAAATCGCCAGCACCAGCCAGGGGACCGCCGCCCATGGGCCCAGCGCCAAGCCGCAAGCGGTTGCCGCAGCGAATAGTGCGACGGCGTATCGCAGGCCGTCCCTCTCCATCGGCAGCCGCCCTTCCTTGCCGGGCGACCGGGGAGACGGACTCATTGCTGCTGCTCTGGCAGCTCCGCCAGCATGCTAGCCATCTGGTCCTTGGTTCGCAGTTTCAGCTTCTTGAGGCGGGCCTCCTCGACCTGCTCCTCCTGCGACGGGAAACGGCGGGCGCTCAGTTCATTGAGCCTGCGCTCGTACTCTGCGTGCTGGCGCTTTAGTTTGCGGAACTCCTCGCTCGACTCCATCATCTCCGCTGCCCGCTGGGCCGTGCTCGGATCTTTCATCCAGTACCCTCCCGCATTGTCAGGGCGCTCGCGCTTCGTCGCGCGCATTGGCCAAGGCTCGCGCCTGGCTCGCGCCGGTTCACTCTAGCAGATTGCGATCTGGACCCGACTTCGGCATGCTGCGCCGCGCCGGGCTACGGAGCCGTCCCTCCGAAGGCGACCTGGCTGGCCTCCTCCTCGAGGAGCTGCCGGGCGCGCGGGAGGAGGCTGACGGCCCTCTGCACGTCCGGATCCAGTTCGTAATAGACCTTCTGGCCTTCCTCGATGTCAAAAGCCGAGACATAGACCTCGCGCATGATGAACCGCCGCAAGTAGTCCATGTTGGCTTCGAAGTCTTCCTGCTCGAAATCGATCTGCTCCCCGATCAGGAACTGGCGGAACTCCTCGAGGACTTCATCGCTGACTTCCCAGCCCGCGGGAAGGTCGGCATGCTCCCTGGTGTAGTCCTGGGCAAAGGTGTCGATGGCATAGCGCCGGGCCATCAGCCACTGGAAGTCGTTGGTGCCTTGCTCCTCCAGCTCGATGTCCGGCGCGATTCCGCCGCCGGCGAAGACCCTGCGCCCCTTGCCGGTCAGGCGGACGCCCTCGCGCTGCGGTCGGTAGCCGTCGCTGCAGGGGTTGTTGTAGTACTCGAGCATCGAGATGCCGTCGTAGCGCCGCTGGATGAGCCGGCCGCTGGGGGTGTAGTACCTGGCGGTGGTGAGCGCGAGGCCGGACTGCTGGGACAGGGTGAAGACGGTCTGCACGAGGCCCTTTCCGAACGTGGAGTTGCCGACAATCAGGGCCCGGTCGTGATCCTGCAATGCGCCGGCAACGATCTCCGAAGCGGAGGCCGAATTGCAGTCGACCAGGACCACCATCGGGTACAGGCGCCCGCCGTTGCCGCGCCGAACCGCGTAGAGACGCTCCTTGGAGGAACGCCCGTGGTGGGACACGATCGTCTGGCCCTTCTCGAGGAAGCGGTCCGAGACGCGCACGCCCTCGCTGAGCAAGCCGCCTCGATTCGAGCGCAGGTCGAGAACAAGGCCCTCCAGGCTGGCTAGATCCAGTCTCTTGAGGGCAGCGTCGAGTTCCTTGCCCGTGTTCTCGTTGAAGGTGTCGATGCGGACGAAGCCGACGCGCGGCTCGATCTCGAAGGCAGTGGGAACGCTGGGCCTGGGGATGGTGGCCCGGGTGACGGTGAATTCGAGGAGCTCCTCGGAGCCGCGTCGGTCGATGCTGATGCCGACCGAGGTGTTGACCTGGCCGCGCAGGCGCCGCGCCACCTCGCTCAGCTCGAGTCCCTCGACATCCGTCCCGTCCACCTTGACGATCACGTCGCCCGGGCGGAGGCCGGCCCGGTAGGCAGGAGTGCGGGGGAAGGGCGCGATGACGATGGTGGCACCGTTGCGCGACCCGATTTGCATGCCGACGCCGGCGTAATGGCCCTTCTGGTCCTCGCGCAGCTGCTTGAAGGCGTCCGGGCTGAAGAACGACGAATGCGGGTCCAGCGCCCTCAGCATGTGCGGGATCGCACCGTGGTACAGCACATCCGCGGCGTCAAGGTCGCCGGCGTAGTTCTGCTCCACGAGATGGAGGAGCTTGGAGAACTGCTGAATGCTGTCCTGGATCTGCGAGTCGTCCGAGTCGGACGCGGCGTGGGCCCAGGAATTGGCCCAGAACAGGGCGGCCCCCAAGAGGATGGTGGCGAATAGGAACAGCCCAGGCCACCGCGAACTGCGTTGCATCGGAAACAATCGGGCCCGCCATCCCGGGCCAAGTGTCGCCCAAGGAACCGTGCGCAGCCTACTCGCTTAGCATATCAGCCGACTTGCCTGCCCATCGCTCCGCCATTCGGCGAAACTGCCGTACAAGGGCGAGAACGAGCGATTCGAGACGCGAAGGGCGAACCGAGAGCGTTGGGGCGTGCGCGGCGGCCAGCCCCGGACCGCATTGCGGGGGTTGGGGGATAAAGCAGGCACGATGTCGTTCGCTGACCGAGCTGCCGCAGGAAAGCGGTGGCAGTGACTCTCTCGGAGAGTGCCCTTTCCGGAGGCTCGCAGCGCCAGACCGCTGACCGGGATGCTCTCTGCGGCGAGGGCCCTGCAATCCGAAACCCAGGCTTCTTCTCGGACCTCCCGAGTGCTGTGGCAGGGAGGGGGTTGCGGAGGGGCAACCAAGGAACCGCGCTGCGATGTCGCCGGGGCGATTCTGCCGGACAACTGACCGGGGTGCGAGGAACACCGTAGGTCCGAAGGCCAGCAACTACGAAGCGCCGTGGCTCGGCGCGGCTCAGAACAGCTTGGTCAGCGTCACCGTGATGCGGTTGTCGGACCGCCCGGCCATGGACGACATCCGCTCCGCCGCGACCTCGAATCGCACCGCCCGGAAGTCCGCGAAACTCGGAGCCAACTGGACGCCTGCCCGAGAAGTGCCTAGGATCACCTCGGCAAACGGCGTGAGCGTCATGCGTGACATTCGGAAACCCCAACCGCCCCGCATGTCCACCCTGGGTCCGGTCGACGCAAGCAACGCCCCGTAGGCCTGCGTGCCCAGCCCCTGATCGCGCCACATGAGGCTTGCATCGTCCGCGGACGCCCCGATACGTGGCGCAACCGAAAGAGACGGGCCGCCCCCGTCCGGACGCGCCGCTAGCGTGAAGACCACGCTGGCCCCCCACTCCTTGTAGCCGCTCTCGGTGTGCATCGCCAGGTAGCGGCCCTTCGCTTCCAGTCCGACACGCGACTCCGGCGCGAGCACGCGAATGCCGCCCGTCACCTCGAGCCCGGTGCCCACCGCTCCGTTCCCGCCGTCGTTGCGCACCGAGGCCGAGACGAACGGCATCGCCGCCGAACCGCCACTGCCGATGCTGGCCGTGCCAGACAGCTCGACTCCGCCCCGCACCCGCCACGCCTCCGCAGTCAGGCCGTCCAGAGCCTGCTCGCCGCCGCCTGTCATGAGCCTTGCGTAGCCGGCGTCCGCCGTGAAGGCCAGACCTAGCGCACCGGCCTTGCCGATTTCCTGCCGCGTCCCTCCGGCAGCCATGATCATGCTGAGATCCGAGCTCTCCTTGGCCCTCTCGGAGGGGGAGTTCTCGGCCTTGCCCCTGCCGATGCCGAGCACGGTCCAAATCTCGCCTCTGTCCCCGGTCCTCGCGCGGAGGTAGGGATGGATGTTCGTTAGCGTCGTCTGCAAGCCTCCGGCGCCCTGCGGACCGCCGCTGGCACCGAAGCTGTAGTCGGCCTCGCCCATGCTTCGCGAGACGGCTACCCCGGCAAGCACATCCTGGCCCAGGCGGACGTCCACTCCCGCATAGGCGGACCGCAGGGTGCCGGAGAAGTCGGAGCCGAGCTGCCCCTGCCCTTCGAACATGGCCAGGTCGCCCAGGCCCCACGCGGTCCAAGCCGGTGCCTGGCCGTTCCGGCCCGAAGGCCCGAAGGGCAGGCTGAATGCCGTGCCGCGCAGCATGTCCTCGCCGGTCATCCGACCCATCCCGAAGCCCCGACGGCGCGCGCCCGCCATCAGGTACGCAGCCGCTTCCTCCGATCCATTCAGATCCACCCGCTGGCCAGCCAGGGTCAGGCTCGGCCCCGGACGGCCCCGCAATGTGGTGAAGCGCGTGCCGATGTTGTTCGTCACGCTCGAGATCATGTTTCCTGCGATCGCCCCGAGCGCCTTCGTCAGGATCGCCTTCTCCGCCTGGGTGACGGTCGGCAGGTTCACCTTGTGCCGCGGCTGCGCGGGCAGGCCCTCGTGGGCGAGCTCGGCCGCGTTGCCGGCCTCGTCGGCGATGCCGGAGCCTGTCAGCCGGTTCGCATCCACCGATATCCCGTCGTCGTCCCGGTCCGCGGCCCGCACCGTGTAGGCGAACTCCAGCGTGGCGCTGCCGGAACCGCTGCTGTACGCCGCAGCCTGCTGCGTCACGCCGATTGTCAGCCCGATTTCCGCCGCTCCGGTAACCGTTACCGCTTCGCTGAAGGTGACCGCCAGTCGGATCTCGTCTCCCGTGCGGTAGTTGCCGTCACTGCCTGCGCTCGAGACGACGCTCAGCGATGACACGGTCGGCGCCACCAGATCCTGCATGCCGTCCACCTTGTGATCGGACTGGTCGGGCAACCCGCCGTAAGCGCGCTCCGCCGGATTCCCGGCACCGTCCAGCAGTGCCGCCTCACCCGGCAGCGCGATCACGCCCCTCGGAATCGACACTCCGTTCAGGTCCTCGTCCTCGGCAGTGATCTCGTAGGAGAACACCAGTCTCCGCGTGCCGGCGCCTGATTCGAAGACAGCGTCACGACGGTGCAGGCCTACAGCGAGACCGAGCCGCGGCTCGCCCGTGACGAAGATCGGCTCGTCGAATACCGCCTCGATCCGGATTGCGTCACCGGCCGCATACGTCCCGTCGGGGCCTGGATCCGACACGATCCGCAACGACGTGACGGCCGGCGCCGAACCGTCGACCTTGTGGCCGGACTGGTCCGGAAGCCCGCTATGGCCTCCGACTGCCGGGTTGCCGGAGCGGTCTGCTACGCTCGCGCCCGCTGGTCCTACGAGCGTGCCCGCCGGCAGGGAGACGCCGTCGTCGTCGCGATCGGCTTCCTGCACAGCGTAAGCGAAGACCAGCTCGGTGCCGCCGCTGCCGGATTCGTAACCCGCCTGGGGCCGTGCCGTTCCCAACTTGATCGGCAGTTCCGGCCTGCCCTCGACCAGGACCGGCTCGTCATAGACCACCGCGAAGCGGATCACGTCCCCTTGCCCGTACGTTTCGTCCTCGCCCGGATCCGACACGATGCGCAGCGAGGTGATCGCCGGGCCCTGACTGTCAACCTTGTGACCGGCCTGGTCCGCCAGTCCGGCGTGGGCCAGCAGTACCGGGAGGCCATCGCGGTCCGTCAGGCTGGCGCCCGACGGCACGGCCAGGGCCCCGGCAGGAACCGAAACGCCATCGTAGTCCTGGTCCTCGCCTCGCACGCGGTAGATGAAGACCAGTTCCGCGCTGCCGCTGCCCGTCGCGAACACGGCCCGTCGCATCGCTGCGCCGATCGCCAGCTCCAACTCCAGCCGGCCCGTCACTACGACCGGCTGGTTGAAGACCGCCACGACCCTGATCTCTTCCCCGGGCCTGTAGGTTTCGTCCGGCCCCGGATCCGACACGATCCGCAGCGATGTGATCGCCGTGCCTTCCCCGTCGACTTTGTGCCCGGACTGGTCCGCCAGTCCGGCGCTCGCAAGGTTCGCGGGCGTTCCGCCCGGCTCGGTGATCGCCGCAGGCGGGTCGATCCGGACGCCCGCAGCTATCGCGATCCCGTTCTCGTCGCGGTCTGAAGCCCGAACTCTGTAGGCAAACAGCAGCCGGTCCGTGCCGCTGCCCGACCGGTAGACCGCCGGGCGGCTGGCCGCGCCGACCTGGATGTCCAGAGTGGGGCTCCCGGCAACTTCGACAACGCTGCTGAACAACGCCTCGACCTCGATCACGTCTCCGGTCGAGTACGTTTCGTCCTCGCCCGGATCGGAAACGACTGCGAGCCTAGTGAGAGATGGCAAGGGCTTGCCGCTCACCTTATGGTCAGGATCGTCCAGCAGGCTCGGATGCGACCAGATCGACCGCGGTGCGCGCCGGTCCGACACTTCGCTGCTGCCTTGGATCCGGATCCGACCCGGATTGACACTCAATCCGTCCTCATCAAGGTCCCCGCTGGCAACCGTGTAGGCGAAGACGAGCCTGTTCGACCCAGAGCCCCGCAAATAACGAGCGTCGTGTCGCTGCGTGCCGACCTGAACGGTCAGCCCGGGCTCTCCTGTCACGTACACCACACGGGTGAAGGCCAGCGTCACCTCGACGACCTCGCCAGGCCGGTAGGTCGACCCGAATGCAGGAGTCGACGTGATATCGATCTGGAAGATTCGGGTGACCGGGTCGGGAACAACTCCACCACCCTGCGACCCTTCCACTACCGTGATCCCGAACGTCAGCGAGTCCCGGTTTCGGTCAGCGTCCTC
The DNA here is from genome assembly GCA_965263255.1 of Bryobacterales bacterium. GTDB lineage: Bacteria > Acidobacteriota > Terriglobia > Bryobacterales > UBA6623 > VXMF01. The sequence continues at coordinate 47,034 of CBDHHA010000008.1, read as the reverse complement.
CACTTGCCAGGTATACGTTGCACGGTCCTGCAGTGCCATCGGCGTTCCTGTTACGGTGCGCGTTGCGCTGTCGAACTGCAGACCGGCCGGCAGCGTCCCGGTCAGCGTGTACGTGAGCGGTGCCCGCCCACCAGTCGCCGCAGGCAGTACCAAGGCCGTGATGGCCTCGCCCCGCACATATTGCAATTCCCCGACCGTCCCGCTCAGAGTGAGAGTCCTTGCCGCTTGCACCTCGATCGTGAACGTCCGCTCCGCCACGTCGTCGTCCGCGTCCGTTACCCTCCACGTGTACGTCGTCGCCGCCTGCACCGCCGTCGGTATCCCGCTTAGCGTCCTTCCGCTCAGCCCGAGCCCGCCCGGCAGCCTGCCCACCAGCTCGTACGTCAGATCCCCGTCGCCCCCCGTCGCCTCCGGCAACTCCAGGGCCGTGATCGCCACGTCCTTCGTGTAGACCTGGTCCGGCACCGCGATCAGTGCCGGGACCGAATCCTCCCGCACCTCGATCGTGAACGTCCGCTCCGCCACGTCGTCGTCCGCGTCCGTCGCCTTCCACGTGTACGTCGTCGCCGCCTGCACCGCCGTCGGTATCCCGCTTAGCGTCCGCCCGCTCAGCCCGAGCCCGTCCGGCAGCCTGCCCACCAGCTCGTAGGTCAGATCCCCGTCGCCCCCCGTCGCTGCCGGCAACTCCAGCGCCGTGATCGCCACGTCCTTCGTGTACACCTGATCCGGTACCGCGACCAGTGCCGGGACCGTATCCTCCCGTACCTCGATCGTGAACGTCCGCTCCGCCACGTCGTCGTCCGCGTCCGTCGCCTTCCACGTGTACGTCGTCGCCGCCTGCACCGCCGTCGGCGTCCCGCTCAGCGTCCGCCCCCGCAGACCCAGACCGGCCGGCAGCTCTCCCACCAGCTCGTACTCCAGATCCCCATTGCCACCTGTCGCCTCCGGCAACTCAAGCGCCGTGATCGTCACGCCCCTCGTGTACACCTGGTCCGGTATCACCGCCAGGACCGGCACCGTGTCATCCACCACCTCGATCGTGAACGTCCGCTCCGCCACGTCGTCGTCCGCGTCCGTCGCCTTCCACGTGTACGTCGTCGCCACCTGCACCGCCGTCGGCGTCCCGCTCAGCGTCCGCCCCCTCAGACCCAGACCGTCCGGCAGCTCTCCCACCAGCTCGTACGCCAGATCCCCGTTGCCACCTGTCGCCTCCGGCAACTCAAGCGCCGTGATCGTCACGCCCCTCGTGTATATCTGGTCCGGTATCACCGCCAATACCGGGACCGAGTCCTCCACCACCTCGATCGTGAACGTCCGCTCCGCCACGTCGTCGTCCGCGTCCGTCACCTTCCACGTGTACGTCGTCGCCGCCTGCACCGCCGTCGGCGTCCCGCTCAGCGTCCGCCCCCGCAGACCCAGACCGGCCGGCAGCTCTCCCACCAGCTCGTACTCCAGGTCCCCGTTGCCTCCCGTCGCCTCCGGCAGCTCCAGCGCCGTGATCGTCACGCCCCTCGTGTACACCTGGTCCGGTATCACCGCCAATACCGGGACCGAGTCCTCCACCACCTCGATCGTGAACGTCCGCTCCGCCACGTCGTCGTCCGCGTCCGTCACCTTCCACGTGTACGTCGTCGCCGCCTGCACCGCCGTCGGCGTCCCGCTCAGCGTCCGCCCCCTCAGACCCAGACCGTCCGGCAGATCTCCCACCAGCTCGTACTCCAGGTCCCCGTTGCCTCCCGTCGCCTCCGGCAGCTCCAGCGCCGTGATCGTCACGCCCCTCGTGTACACCTGGTCCGGTATCACCGCCAATACCGGGACCGAGTCCTCCACCACCTCGATCGTGAACGTCCGCTCCGCCACGTCGTCGTCCGCGTCCGTCACCTTCCACGTGTACGTCGTCGCCGCCTGCACCGCCGTCGGCGTCCCGCTCAGCGTCCGCCCCCTCAGACCCAGACCGTCCGGCAGATCTCCCACCAGCTCGTACGCCAGATCCCCGTTGCCACCTGTCGCTTCCGGCAGCTCAAGCGCCGTGATCGTCACGCCCCTCGTGTACATCTGGTCCGGTATCACCGCCAATGCCGGGACCGAGTCCTCCACCACCTCGATCGTGAACGTCCGCTCCGCCACGTCGTCGTCCGCGTCCGTCGCCTTCCACGTGTACGTCGTCGCCGCCTGCACCGCCGTCGGCGTCCCGCTCAGCGTCCGCCCCCTCAGACCCAGACCGTCCGGCAGATCTCCCACCAGCTCGTACGCCAGATCCCCGTTGCCTCCCGTCGCCTCCGGCAGCTCAAGCGCCGTGATCGTCACGCCCCTCGTGTACATCTGGTCCGGTATCACCGCCAATACCGGGACCGAGTCCTCCACCACCTCGATCGTGAACGTCCGCTCCGCCACGTCGTCGTCCGCGTCCGTCGCCTTCCACGTGTACGTCGTCGCCGCCTGCACCGCCGTCGGCGTCCCGCTCAGCGTCCGCCCCCTCAGACCCAGACCGTCCGGCAGATCTCCCACTAGCTCGTACTCCAGATCCCCGTTGCCACCTGTCGCCTCCGGCAGCTCAAGCGCCGTGATCGCCACGCCCCTCGTGTACACCTGGTCCGGTATCACCGCCAATGCCGGGACCGTGTCCTCCACCACCTCGATCGTGAACGTCCGCTCCGCCACGTCGTCGTCCGCGTCCGTCACCTTCCACGTGTACGTCGTCGCCGCCTGTACCGCCGTCGGCGTCCCGCTCAGCGTCCGCCCCCTCAGACCCAGACCGTCCGGCAGCTCTCCCACCAGCTCGTACCTCAGGTCCCCGTTGCCACCCGTCGCCTCCGGCAGCTCCAGCGCCGTGATCGCCACGCCCCTCGTGTACATCTGGTCCGGCACCACCGCCAGTACCGGCACCGTGTCCTCCACCACCTCGATCGTGAACGTCCGCTCCGCCACGTCGTCGTCCGCGTCCGTCGCCTTCCACGTGTACGTCGTCGCCGCCTGCACCGCCGTCGGCGTCCCGCTCAGCGTCCGCCCCCTCAGACCCAGACCGTCCGGCAGATCTCCCACTAGCTCGTACCTCAGATCCCCGTTGCCTCCCGTCGCCTCCGGCAGCTCAAGCGCCGCGATCGCCACGCCCCTCGTGTACACCTGGTCCGGTATCACCGCCAATGCCGGGACCGTGTCCTCCACCACCTCGATCGTGAACGTCCGCTCCGCCACGTCGTCGTCCGCGTCCGTCGCCTTCCACGTGTACGTCGTCGCCGCCTGCACCGCCGTCGGCGTCCCGCTCAGCGTCCGCCCCCTCAGACCCAGACCGTCCGGCAGATCTCCCACCAGCTCGTACCTCAGATCCCCGTTGCCTCCCGTCGCCTCCGGCAGCTCAAGCGCCGTGATCGTCACGCCCCTCGTGTACATCTGGTCCGGTATCACCGCCAGTACCGGCACCGTGTCATCCACCACCTCGATCGTGAACGTCCGCTCCGCCACGTCGTCGTCCGCGTCCGTCACCTTCCACGTGTACGTCGTCGCCGCCTGCACCGCCGTCGGCGTCCCGCTCAGCGTCCGCCCCCGCAGATCCAGACCGTCCGGCAGCGCTCCCACCAGCTCGTACCTCAGGTCCCCGTTGCCACCCGTCGCCTCCGGCAGCTCCAGCGCCGTGATCGTCACGCCCCTCGTGTACATCTGATCCGGTATCACCGCCAGTACCGGCACCGTGTCCTCCACCACCTCGATCGTGAACGTCCTCTCCGCCACGTCGTCGTCCGCGTCCGTCGCCTTCCACGTGTACGTCGTCGCCGCCTGCGTCCCCGTCGGCGTCCCGCTCAGCGTCCGCCCCCGCAGACCCAGACCGTCCGGCAGCGCTCCCACCAGCTCGTACCTCAGGTCCCCGTTGCCTCCCGTCGCCTCCGGCAGCTCCAGCGCCGTGATCGTCACGCCCCTCGTGTACATCTGGTCCGGCACCACCGGCAGTGCCGGCACCGTGTCCTCCACCACCTCGATCGTGAACGTCCGCTCCGCCACGTCGTCGTCCGCGTCCGTCACCTTCCACGTGTACGTCGTCGCCACCTGTACCGCCGTCGGCGTCCCGCTCAGCGTCCGCCCCCGCAGACCCAGACCGTCCGGCAGCTCTCCCACCAGCTCGTACCTCAGCTCACCGTTGCCCCCCGTCGCCTCCGGCAGCTCCAGCGCCGTGATCGTCACGCCCCTCGTGTACATCTGGTCCGGTATCACCGCCAGTACCGGCACCGTGTCCTCCACCACCTCGATCGTGAACGTCCGCTCCGCCACGTCGTCGTCCGCGTCCGTCACCTTCCACGTGTACGTCGTCGCCACCTGCACCGCCGTCGGCGTCCCGCTCAGCGTCCGTCCCCGCAGCCCCAGACCGTCCGGCAGCGCTCCCACCAGCTCGTACGCCAGGTCCCCGTTGCCCCCCGTCGCCTCCGGCAGCTCCAGCGCCGTGATCGTCACGCCCCTCGTGTACATCTGATCCGGCACCACCGCCAGGACCGGCACCGTGTCCTCCACCACCTCGATCGTGAACGTCCGCTCCGCCACGTCGTCGTCCGCGTCCGTCACCTTCCACGTGTACGTCGTCGCTGCCTGCACCGCCGTCGGCGTCCCGCTCAGCGTCCGCCCCCGCAGGCCCAGCCCGTCCGGCAGCTCTCCCACCAGCTCGTACCTCAGGTCCCCGTTGCCTCCCGTCGCCTCCGGCAGCTCCAGCGCCGTGATCGCCACGCCTCTCGTGTACACCTGATCCGGCACCACCGCCAGGACCGGCACCGTGTCCTCCAGCACCTCGATCGTGAACGTCTCTTCGTCCGCGTCCCCGTCCTCGTCCGTCACCCGCCACGTGTACGTCGTCGCCGCTTGCGTCTCCCGCGGCCTCCCCGACAGCGTGCGCGTCACGGTGTCGACGGTCAGGCCCGCCGGCAGCTCGCCCACCAGCGCGTACGTCAGCTCCCCGTTGCCACCTCTCCCCAACGGCAGCACCAGGTCCGCGATCTGGACCCTCTCCACGTAGCTCTGGTCCGGCACCGGCGCGTCCAGCACTGGGCTCTCGTCCGCCACCACCTCGATCGTGAACGTCTCTTCGTCCGTGTCCCCGTCCTCGTCCGTCACCCGCCACGTGTACGTCGTCGCCGTCTGCGTCTCCCGCGGCCTCCCCGACAGCGTGCGCGTCACGGTGTCGATGGTCAGGCCCGCCGGCGGCGTCCCCACCAGCGCGTACGTCAGCTCCCCGTTGCCACCCTTCCCCGCCGGCAGCACCAGATCCGCGATCTGGACCCCCTCCACGTAGCTCTGGTCCGGCACCGGCGCGTCCAGCACTGGGCTCCTATTCGCCACCACCTCGATCGTGAACGTCTCCTCGTCCGTGTCCCCGTCCTCGTCCGTCACCTGCCACGTGTACGTCGTCGCCGCCTGCGTCGAGTCCGGCGTCCCCGACAGCGTGCGCGTCGCGGTGTCAATCGTCAGGCCCGGCGGCAGCTTCCCCACCAGCGCGTACGTCAGATCCCCGTTGCCACCCTTCCCCGCCGGCAGCACCAGATCCGCGATCTGGACCCCCTCCACGTAGCTCTGGTCCGGCACCGGCGCGTCTAGCACCGGACTCCTGTTCTCCACCACCTCGATCGTGAACGTCTCCTCGTCCGTGTCCCCGTCCTCGTCCGTCACCTGCCACGTGTACGTCATCGCCGACTGCGTCGAGTCCGGCGTCCCCGACAGCCTGCGTGTCGCGGTGTCGATGGTCAGGCCCGGCGGCAGCTTCCCCACCAGCGCGTACGTCAGATCCCCGTTGCCGCCCTTCCCCAACGGCAGTACCAGCTCCGCAATCTTGACCCCCTCCACATAGCTCTGGTCCGGCACCGTCGCGTCCAGCACCGGACTCCTGTTCTCCACCACCTCGATCGTGAACGTCTCCTCGTCCGTGTCCCCGTCCTCGTCCGTCACCTGCCACGTGTACGTCATCGCCGACTGCGTCGAGTCCGGCGTCCCCGACAGCGTGCGCGTCGCCGTGTTGATCGTCAGGCCCGGCGGCAGCTTCCCCACCAGCGCGTACGCCAGATCCCCGTTGCCTCCCGTCGCCTCCGGCAGCTCCAGCGCCGTGATCTTGACCCCCTCCACGTAGCTCTGGTCCGGCACCGTCGAATCCAGCACCGGACTCCTGTCCTCCACCACCTCGATCGTGAACGTCCGCTCCGCCACGTCGTCGTCCGCGTCCGTCACCTTCCACGTGTACGTCGTCGCCACCTGTACCGCCGTCGGCGTCCCGCTCAGCGTCCGCCCCCGTAGCCCCAGACCGTCCGGCAGCGCTCCCACCAGCTCGTACCTCAGATCCCCGTTGCCCCCCGTTGCCTCCGGCAGCTCCAGCGCCGTGATCGCCACGCCCCTCGTGTACACCTGGTCCGGCACCACCGCCAGGACCGGCACCGTGTCCTCCACCACCTCGATCGTGAACGTCCGCTCCGCCACGTCGTCGTCCGCGTCCGTCGCCTTCCACGTGTACGTCGTCGCCGCCTGCACCGCCGTCGGCGTCCCGCTCAGCGTCCGCCCCCGCAGGCCCAGACCGTCCGGCAGCGCTCCCACCAGCTCGTACCTCAGGTCCCCGTTGCCTCCCGTCGCCTCCGGCAGCTCCAGCGCCGTGATCGCCACGCCCCTCGTGTACACCTGATCCGGCACCACCGCCAGTGCCGGCACCGTGTCCTCCAGCACCTCGATCGTGAACGTCTCTTCGTCCGCGTCCCCGTCCTCGTCCGTCACCCGCCACGTGTACGTCGTCGCCGCTTGCGTCTCCCGCGGCCTCCCCGACAGCGTGCGCGTCACGGTGTCGACGGTCAGGCCCGCCGGCAGCTCGCCCACCAGCGCGTACGTCAGCTCCCCGTTGCCACCTCTCCCCAACGGCAGCACCAGGTCCGCGATCTGGACCCTCTCCACGTAGCTCTGGTCCGGCACCGGCGCGTCCAGCACTGGGCTCTCGTCCGCCACCACCTCGATCGTGAACGTCTCCTCGTCCGTGTCCCCGTCCTCGTCCGTCACCCGCCATGTGTACGTCGTCGCCGCTTGCGTCTCCCGCGGCCTCCCCGACAGCGTGCGCGTCACGGTGTCGATGGTCAGGCCCGCCGGCAGCTCGCCCACCAGCGCGTACGTCAGCTCCCCGTTGCCACCTTTCCCCAACGGCAGCACCAGGTCCGCGATCTGGACCCTCTCCACGTAGCTCTGGTCCGGCACCGGCGCGTCCAGCACCGGGCTCCTATTCGCCACCACCTCGATCGTGAACGTCTCCTCGTCCGTGTCCCCGTCCTCGTCCGTCACCTGCCACGTGTACGTCGTCGCCGCCTGCGTCGAGTCCGGCGTCCCCGACAGCGTGCGCGTCGCGGTGTCAATCGTCAGGCCCGGCGGCAGCTTCCCCACCAGCGCGTACGTCAGATCCCCGTTGCCTCCCTTCCCCACCGGCAGCACCAGGTCCGCGATCTGGACCCTCTCCACGTAGCTCTGGCCCGGCACCGGCGCGTCTAGCACCGGGCTCCTGTTCTCCACCACCTCGATCGCGAACGTCACCTCGTCCCTGTCCCCGTCCTCGTCCGTCACCTGCCACGTGTACGTCATCGCCGACTGCGTCGAGTCCGGCGTCCCCGACAGCCTGCGTGTCGCGGTGTCGATCGTCAGGCCCGGCGGCAGCTTCCCCACCAGCGCGTACGTCAGATCCCCGTTGCCTCCCTTCCCCAACGGCAGCACCAGGTCCTCGATCTTGACCCCCTCCACGTAGCTCTGGTCCGGCACCGGCGCGTCCAGCACCGGACTCCTGTTCTCCACCACCTCGATCGTGAACGTCTCCTCGTCCGTGTCCCCGTCCTCGTCCGTCACCTGCCACGTGTACGTCATCGCCGACTGCGTCGAGTCCGGCGTCCCCGACAGCCTGCGCGTCGCCGTGTTGATCGTCAGGCCCGGCGGCAGCTTCCCCACCAGCGCATACGTCAGATCCCCGTTGCCCCCCGTCGCCTCCGGCAGCTCCAGCTCCGCAATCTTGACCCCCTCCACGTAGCTCTGGTCCGGCACCGTCGAATCCAGCACCGGACTCCTGTCCTCCACCACCTCGATCGTGAACGTCCGCTCCGCCACGTCGTCGTCCGCGTCCGTCACCTTCCACGTGTACGTCGTCGCCACCTGTACCGCGGTCGGCGTCCCGCTCAGCGTCCGCCCCCGCAGACCCAGACCGTCCGGCAGCGCTCCCACCAGCTCGTACCTCAGATCCCCGTTGCCCCCCGTCGCCTCCGGCAGCTCCAGCGCCGTGATCGTCACGCCCCTCGTGTACACCTGGTCCGGCACCACCGCCAGGACCGGCACCGTGTCCTCCACCACCTCGATCGTGAACGTCCTCTCCGCCACGTCGTCGTCCGCGTCCGTCGCCTTCCACGTGTACGTCGTCGCCGCCTGCACCGCCGTCGGCGTCCCGCTCAGCGTCCGTCCCCGCAGCCCCAGACCGTCCGGCAGCGCTCCCACCAGCTCGTACGCCAGGTCCCCGTTGCCTCCCGTCGCCTCCGGCAGCTCCAGCGCCGTGATCGCCACGCCTCTCGTGTACATCTGGTCCGGCACCACCGCCAGTGCCGGCACCGTGTCCTCCAGCACCTCGATCGTGAACGTCTCTTCGTCCGTGTCCCCGTCCTCGTCCGTCACCCGCCACGTGTACGTCGTCGCCGTCTGCGTCTCCCGCGGCCTCCCCGACAGCGTGCGCGTCGCGGTGTCGACGGTCAGGCCCGCCGGCAGCTCGCCCACCAGCGCGTACGTCAGCTCCCCGTTGCCACCTTTCCCCAACGGCAGCACCAGGTCCGCGATCTGGACCCTCTCCACGTAGCTCTGGTCCGGCACCGGCGCGTCCAGCACTGGGCTCTCGTCCGCCACCACCTCGATCGTGAACGTCTCCTCGTCCGTGTCCCCGTCCTCGTCCGTCACCCGCCATGTGTACGTCGTCGCCGCTTGCGTCTCCCGCGGCCTCCCCGACAGCGTGCGCGTCGCGGTGTCGATGGTCAGGCCCGCCGGCAGCTCGCCCACCAGCGCGTACGTCAGCTCCCCGTTGCCACCTTTCCCCAACGGCAGCACCAGGTCCGCGATCTGGACCCTCTCCACGTAGCTCTGGTCCGGCACCGGCGCGTCCAGCACCGGGCTCCTATTCGCCACCACCTCGATCGCGAACGTCTCCTCGTCCGTGTCCCCGTCCTCGTCCGTCACCTGCCACGTGTACGTCGTCGCCGCCTGCGTCGAGTCCGGCGTCCCCGACAGCGTGCGCGTCGCGGTGTCAATCGTCAGGCCCGGCGGCAGCTTCCCCACCAGCGCGTACGTCAGATCCCCGTTGCCACCCTTCCCAAACGGCAGCACCAGGTCCTCGATCTTGACCCCCTCCACGTAGCTCTGGTCCGGCACCGGCGCGTCCAGCACCGGGCTCCTATTCACCACCACCTCGATCGCGAACGTCACCTCGTCCGTGTCCCCGTCCTCGTCCGTCACCTGCCACGTGTACGTCATCGCCGACTGCGTCGAGTCCGGCGTCCCCGACACCCTGCGTGTCGCGGTGTCGATGGTCAGGCCCGGCGGCAGCTTCCCCACCAGCGCGTACGTCAGATCCCCGTTGCCACCCTTCCCCAACGGCAGTACCAGCTCCGCAATCTTGACCCCCTCCACGTAGCTCTGGTCCGGCACCGGCGCGTCCAGCACCGGACTCCTGTTCTCCACCACCTCGATCGTGAACGTCTCCTCGTCCGTGTCCCCGTCCTCGTCCGTCACCTGCCACGTGTACGTCATCGCCGACTGCGTCGAGTCCGGCGTCCCCGACAGCCTGCGCGTCGCCGTGTTGATCGTCAGGCCCGGCGGCAGCTTCCCCACCAGCGCATACGTCAGATCCCCGTTGCCCCCCGTCGCCTCCGGCAGCTCCAGCTCCGCAATCTTGACCCCCTCCACGTAGCTCTGGTCCGGCACCGTCGCGTCCAGCACCGGACTCCTGTCCTCCACCACCTCGATCGTGAACGTCCGCTCCGTCACGTCGTCGTCCGCGTCCGTCACCTTCCATGTGTACGTCGTCGCCACCTGTACCGCCGTCGGCGTCCCGCTCAGCGTCCGTTCCCGCAGACCCAGACCGTCCGGCAGCGCTCCCACCAGCTCGTACCTCAGATCCCCGTTGCCCCCCGTCGCCTCCGGCAGCTCCAGCGCCGTGATCGCCACGCCCCTCGTGTACACCTGGTCCGGCACCACCGCCAGGACCGGCACCGTGTCCTCCACCACCTCGATCGTGAACGTCCGCTCCGCCACGTCGTCGTCCGCGTCCGTCGCCTTCCACGTGTACGTCGTCGCCGCCTGCACCGCCGCCGGCGTCCCGCTCAGCGTCCGTCCCCTCAGACCCAGACCGTCCGGCAGCTCTCCCACCAGCTCGTACGCCAGGTCCCCGTTGCCTCCCGCCGCCTCCGGCAGCTCCAGCGCCGTGATCGCCACGCCTCTCGTGTACATCTGGTCCGGCACCACCGCCAGGACCGGCACCGTGTCCTCCACCACCGCGATCGTGAACGTCTCTTCGTCCGCGTCCCCGTCCTCGTCCGTCACCCGCCACGTGTACGTCGTCGCCGCCTGCGTCTCCCGCGGCCTCCCCGACAGCGTGCGCGTCGCGGTGTCGACGGTCAGGCCCGCCGGCAGCTCGCCCACCAGCGCGTACGCCAGCTCCCCGTTGCCACCTTTCCCCAACGGCAGCACCAGGTCCGCGATCTGGACCCTCTCCACGTAGCTCTGGTCCGGCACCGGCGCGTCCAGCACTGGGCTCTCGTCCGCCACCACCTCGATCGTGAACGTCTCCTCGTCCGTGTCCCCGTCCTCGTCCGTCACCCGCCATGTGTACGTCGTCGCCGCTTGCGTCTCCCGCGGCCTCCCCGACAGCGTGCGCGTCACGGTGTCGATGGTCAGGCCCGCCGGCAGCTCGCCCACCAGCGCGTACGTCAGCTCCCCGTTGCCACCTTTCCCCAACGGCAGCACCAGGTCCGCGATCTGGACCCTCTCCACGTAGCTCTGGTCCGGCACCGGCGCGTCCAGCACCGGGCTCCTATTCGCCACCACCTCGATCGTGAACGTCTCCTCGTCCGTGTCCCCGTCCTCGTCCGTCACCTGCCACGTGTACGTCGTCGCCGCCTGCGTCGAGTCCGGCGTCCCCGACAGCGTGCGCGTCGCGGTGTCAATCGTCAGGCCCGGCGGCAGCTTCCCCACCAGCGCGTACGTCAGATCCCCGTTGCCTCCCTTCCCCACCGGCAGCACCAGGTCCGCGATCTGGACCCTCTCCACGTAGCTCTGGCCCGGCACCGGCGCGTCTAGCACCGGGCTCCTGTTCTCCACCACCTCGATCGCGAACGTCACCTCGTCCCTGTCCCCGTCCTCGTCCGTCACCTGCCACGTGTACGTCATCGCCGACTGCGTCGAGTCCGGCGTCCCCGACAGCCTGCGTGTCGCGGTGTCGATCGTCAGGCCCGGCGGCAGCTTCCCCACCAGCGCGTACGTCAGATCCCCGTTGCCGCCCTTCCCCAACGGCAGCACCAGGTCCTCGATCTTGACCCCCTCCACGTAGCTCTGGTCCGGCACCGGCGCGTCCAGCACCGGACTCCTGTTCTCCACCACCTCGATCGTGAACGTCTCCTCGTCCGTGTCCCCGTCCTCGTCCGTCACCTGCCACGTGTACGTCATCGCCGACTGCGTCGAGTCCGGCGTCCCCGACAGCCTGCGCGTCGCCGTGTTGATCGTCAGGCCCGGCGGCAGCTTCCCCACCAGCGCATACGTCAGATCCCCGTTGCCCCCCGTCGCCTCCGGCAGCTCCAGCTCCGCAATCTTGACCCCCTCCACGTAGCTCTGGTCCGGCACCGTCGAATCCAGCACCGGACTCCTGTCCTCCACCACCTCGATCGTGAACGTCCGCTCCGCCACGTCGTCGTCCGCGTCCGTCACCTTCCACGTGTACGTCGTCGCCACCTGTACCGCGGTCGGCGTCCCGCTCAGCGTCCGCCCCCGCAGACCCAGACCGTCCGGCAGCGCTCCCACCAGCTCGTACCTCAGATCCCCGTTGCCCCCCGTCGCCTCCGGCAGCTCCAGCGCCGTGATCGTCACGCCCCTCGTGTACACCTGGTCCGGCACCACCGCCAGGACCGGCACCGTGTCCTCCACCACCTCGATCGTGAACGTCCTCTCCGCCACGTCGTCGTCCGCGTCCGTCGCCTTCCACGTGTACGTCGTCGCCGCCTGCACCGCCGTCGGCGTCCCGCTCAGCGTCCGTCCCCGCAGCCCCAGACCGTCCGGCAGCGCTCCCACCAGCTCGTACGCCAGGTCCCCGTTGCCTCCCGTCGCCTCCGGCAGCTCCAGCGCCGTGATCGCCACGCCTCTCGTGTACATCTGGTCCGGCACCACCGCCAGTGCCGGCACCGTGTCCTCCAGCACCTCGATCGTGAACGTCTCTTCGTCCGTGTCCCCGTCCTCGTCCGTCACCCGCCACGTGTACGTCGTCGCCGTCTGCGTCTCCCGCGGCCTCCCCGACAGCGTGCGCGTCGCGGTGTCGACGGTCAGGCCCGCCGGCAGCTCGCCCACCAGCGCGTACGTCAGCTCCCCGTTGCCACCTTTCCCCAACGGCAGCACCAGGTCCGCGATCTGGACCCTCTCCACGTAGCTCTGGTCCGGCACCGGCGCGTCCAGCACTGGGCTCTCGTCCGCCACCACCTCGATCGTGAACGTCTCCTCGTCCGTGTCCCCGTCCTCGTCCGTCACCCGCCATGTGTACGTCGTCGCCGCTTGCGTCTCCCGCGGCCTCCCCGACAGCGTGCGCGTCGCGGTGTCGATGGTCAGGCCCGCCGGCAGCTCGCCCACCAGCGCGTACGTCAGCTCCCCGTTGCCACCTTTCCCCAACGGCAGCACCAGGTCCGCGATCTGGACCCTCTCCACGTAGCTCTGGTCCGGCACCGGCGCGTCCAGCACCGGGCTCCTATTCGCCACCACCTCGATCGCGAACGTCTCCTCGTCCGTGTCCCCGTCCTCGTCCGTCACCTGCCACGTGTACGTCGTCGCCGCCTGCGTCGAGTCCGGCGTCCCCGACAGCGTGCGCGTCGCGGTGTCAATCGTCAGGCCCGGCGGCAGCTTCCCCACCAGCGCGTACGTCAGATCCCCGTTGCCACCCTTCCCAAACGGCAGCACCAGGTCCTCGATCTTGACCCCCTCCACGTAGCTCTGGTCCGGCACCGGCGCGTCCAGCACCGGGCTCCTATTCACCACCACCTCGATCGCGAACGTCACCTCGTCCGTGTCCCCGTCCTCGTCCGTCACCTGCCACGTGTACGTCATCGCCGACTGCGTCGAGTCCGGCGTCCCCGACACCCTGCGTGTCGCGGTGTCGATGGTCAGGCCCGGCGGCAGCTTCCCCACCAGCGCGTACGTCAGATCCCCGTTGCCTCCCTTCCCCAACGGCAGCACCAGGTCCTCGATCTTGACCCCCTCCACGTAGCTCTGGTCCGGCACCGGCGCGTCCAGCACCGGACTCCTGTTCTCCACCACCTCGATCGTGAACGTCTCCTCGTCCGTGTCCCCGTCCTCGTCCGTCACCTGCCACGTGTACGTCATCGCCGTCTGCGTCGAGTCCGGCGTCCCCGACACCCTGCGCGTCGCGGTGTCGATCGTCAGACCCGGCGGCAGCTTCCCCACCAGCGCATACGTCAGATCCCCGTTGCCCCCCGTCGCCGCCGGCAGCTCCAGCTCCGCAATCTTGACCCCCTCCACGTAGCTCTGGTCCGGCACCGTCGAATCCAGCACCGGACTCCTGTCCTCCACCACCTCGATCGTGAACGTCCGCTCCGCCACGTCGTCGTCCGCGTCCGTCACCTTCCACGTGTACGTCGTCGCCACCTGTACCGCCGTCGGCGTCCCGCTCAGCGTCCGCCCCCGCAGACCCAGACCGTCCGGCAGCGCTCCCACCAGCTCGTACCTCAGATCCCCGTTGCCCCCCGTCGCCTCCGGCAGCTCCAGCGCCGTGATCGTCACGCCCCTCGTGTACACCTGGTCCGGCACCACCGCCAGTGCCGGCACCGTGTCCTCCAGCACCTCGATCGTGAACGTCTCTTCGTCCGTGTCCCCGTCCTCGTCCGTCACCCGCCACGTGTACGTCGTCGCCGTCTGCGTCTCCCGCGGCCTCCCCGACAGCGTGCGCGTCGCGGTGTCGACGGTCAGGCCCGCCGGCAGCTCGCCCACCAGCGCGTACGTCAGCTCCCCGTTGCCACCTTTCCCCAACGGCAGCACCAGGTCCGCGATCTGGACCCTCTCCACGTAGCTCTGGTCCGGCACCGGCGCGTCCAGCACTGGGCTCTCGTCTGCAACCACCTCGATCGTGAACGTCTCCTCGTCCGTGTCCCCGTCCTCGTCCGTCACCCGCCACGTGTACGTCGTCGCCGTCTGCGTCTCCCGCGGCCTCCCCGACAGCGTACGCGTCGCGGTGTCGATCGTCAGGCCCGCCGGCAGCTTCCCCACCAGCGCGTACGCCAGATCCCCGTTGCCTCCCTTCCCAAACGGCAGCACCAGGTCCTCGATCTTGACCCCCTCCACATAGCTCTGGTCCGGCACCGTCGCGTCCAGCACCGGACTCCTGTTCTCCACCACCTCGATCGTGAACGTCTCCTCGTCCGTGTCCCCGTCCTCGTCCGTCACCTGCCACGTGTACGTCGTCGCCGACTGCGTCGAGTCCGGCGTCCCCGACAGCGTGCGCGTCGCGGTGTCAATCGTCAGGCCCGGCGGCAGCTTCCCCACCAGCGCGTACGTCAGATCCCCGTTGCCTCCCTTCCCAAACGGCAGCACCAGATCCGCGATCTTGACCCCCTCCACGTAGCTCTGGTCCGGCACCGGCGCGTCCAGCACCGGGCTCCTGTTCTCCACCACCTCGATCGCGAACGTCACCTCGTCCCTGTCCCCGTCCTCGTCCGTAACCTGCCACGTGTACGTCATCGCCGTCTGCGTCGAGTCCGGCGTCCCCGACAGCCTGCGCGTCGCGGTGTCGATGGTCAGGCCCGGCGGCAGCTTCCCCACCAGCGCGTACGTCAGATCCCCGTTGCCGCCCTTCCCCAACGGCAGCACCAGGTCCGCAATCTTGACCCCCTCCACGTAGCTCTGGTCCGGCACCGTCGCGTCCAGCACCGGACTCCGGTTCTCCACCACCTCGATCGTGAACGTCTCCTCGTCCGTGTCCCCGTCCTCGTCCGTCACCTGCCACGTGTACGTCATCGCCGTCTGCGTCGAGTCCGGCGTCCCCGACAGCGTGCGCGTCGCCGTGTCGATCGTCAGGCCCGGCGGCAGCTTCCCCACCAGCGCATACGTCAGATCCCCGTTGCCCCCCGTCGCCGCCGGCAGCTCCAGCTCCGCAATCTTGACCCCCTCCACGTAGCTCTGGTCCGGCACCGGCGTGTCCAGCACCGGGCTCCTGTCCTCCACCACTTCGATCGTGAACGTCCGCTCCGCCACGTCGTCGTCCGCGTCCGTCACCTTCCACGTGTACGTCGTCGCCACCTGTACCGCCGTCGGCGTCCCGCTCAGCGTCCGCCCCCGCAGACCCAGCCCGTCCGGCAGCGCTCCCACCAGCTCGTACCTCAGATCCCCGTTGCCCCCCGTCGCCTCCGGCAGCTCCAGCGCCGTGATCGCCACGCCCCTCGTGTACACCTGGTCCGGCACCACCGCCAGGACCGGCACCGTGTCCTCCACCACCTCGATCGTGAACGTCCGCTCCGCCACGTCGTCGTCCGCGTCCGTCGCCTTCCACGTGTATGTCGTCGCCGCCTGCACCGCCGTCGGCGTCCCGCTCAGCGTCCGCCCCCGCAGGCCCAGCCCGTCCGGCAGCGCTCCCACCAGCTCGTACCTCAGATCCCCGTTTCCCCCCGTCGCCTCCGGCAGCTCCAGCGCCGTGATCGCCACGCCTCTCGTGTACATCTGGTCCGGCACCACCGCCAGGACCGGCACCGTGTCCTCCAGCACCTCGATCGTGAACGTCTCTTCGTCCGCGTCCCCGTCCTCGTCCGTCACCCGCCACGTGTACGTCGTCGCCGCTTGCGTCTCCCGCGGCCTCCCCGACAGCGTGCGCGTCACGGTGTCGACGGTCAGGCCCGCCGGCAGCTCGCCCACCAGCGCGTACGTCAGCTCCCCGTTGCCACCTTTCCCCAACGGCAGCACCAGGTCCGCGATCTGGACCCTCTCCACGTAGCTCTGGTCCGGCACCGGCGCGTCCAGCACCGGACTCCTATTCGCCACCACCTCGATCGTGAACGTCTCCTCGTCCGTGTCCCCGTCCTCGTCCGTCACCTGCCACGTGTACGTCGTCGCCGCCTGCGTCGAGTCCGGCGTCCCCGACAGCGTGCGCGTCGCGGTGTCAATCGTCAGGCCCGGCGGCAGCTTCCCCACCAGCGCGTACGTCAGATCCCCGTTGCCACCCTTCCCAAACGGCAGCACCAGGTCCTCGATCTGGACCCCCTCCACGTAGCTCTGGTCCGGCACCGGCGCGTCTAGCACCGGGCTCCTGTTCTCCACCACCTCGATCGCGAACGTCACCTCGTCCGTGTCCCCGTCCTCGTCCGTCACCTGCCACGTGTACGTCATCGCCGACTGCGTCGAGTCCGGCGTCCCCGACAGCCTGCGCGTCGCGGTGTCGATGGTCAGGCCCGGCGGCAGCTTCCCCACCAGCGCGTACGTCAGATCCCCGTTGCCTCCCTTCCCCAACGGCAGCACCAGGTCCTCGATCTTGACCCCCTCCACGTAGCTCTGGTCCGGCACCGTCGCGTCCAGCACCGGACTCCTGTTCTCCACCACCTCGATCGCGAACGTCACCTCGTCCGTGTCCCCGTCCTCGTCCGTCACCTGCCACGTGTACGTCATCGCCGTCTGCGTCGAGTCCGGCGTCCCCGACAGCCTGCGCGTCGCCGTGTCGATCGTCAGGCCCGGCGGCAGCTTCCCCACCAGCGCGTACGTCAGAACCCCGTTGCCTCCCGTCGCCGCCGGCAGCACCAGCTCCGCAATCTTGACCCCCTCCACGTAGCTCTGGTCCGGCACCTCCGCGTCCAGCGCTGGGACCCCGGACAGCGGTGTGGCGCGGACGATGTTGCTGTAGCGGCTGTACGCATCGCAGCCACCGACGCCGCTATACACCGAGGCACGAACCTCGTACGGCTCCGGATCTAGCGCGACTCCGATCTGTCCGAAGGTGGTCTGCCCGACGGAGGAGGAGTTGATTGTGAATGTCTTCGCTGTGATCGGACCGGCCCCAAGTTCCTCGAAGATCGTGAACGCCCCGCTGTTTACGTCGTTCGGGGAGGTCGCGGACACAAAGGCTGCTGGTCGCCAGCTGCTCGTGAGCTTTCTGTATTCCACCGCGTACCCGGCACTCGTCCCGAGAATCGGGCAGGGTCCGCTCCACGAGAATGTGACCACTAGCTGCTCGGGTGCGGAACCGGGCACGACGCTGGTCAGGTTCGGCGGGTCCGGAATTCCGGCACTCGCCTTGACACTCATGAAGAAACCCACCGAGGCCTGCTCCCCGACGTTGTCCGTCACCTCCCAAGAGAAATATGTATCGTTGAGCAGCTCTGTGGGCGTGCCTGATACTGTGCGCGTCGCGATGTCGAGGCTCAAGCCCCCGGGCAGCGAGGGGCTCAACGCATATGTCAGCGGGGCCGTGCCTCCGGTCGCCGCCGGAAGGACCAGTGGCGTGATGGCCTGGTTCCTCGTATATCGCTGCCGTTCCACCGTCCCGCCCAGGCCGAGCGGGGCCGGCGTGACCTCGATCGTGAACGTGTCCTCGTCGGCGTCGCCCCCTGCGTCCGTCACCTTCCACGTGTACGTCACCGCCGCCTGCGTGACTGTCGGCATCCCCGACAGCGTGCGCGTCGCGCTGTTGTAGTCCAGCCCCGTCGGCAGCGCTCCCAGCAGCTGGTAGGTCAGCGGAGCGTTCCCGCCGCTCGCGGCCGGCAGCACCAGATCCGTGATCGCCACTCCCTGCACGTAGCTCTGGTCCGCCACTGCCGCATCCAGCACTGGTACGCCAGACACTGGCGTGCTGCGGACGACATTGCTATAAAGGCTGTCCGCATCGCAGCCACCAACGCCGCTAGAGACTAGGACACGCACCTCGTACGGCTCCGGATCGAGCGCTACTCCGATCTGCCCTAGCTGGGTCTGTCCAGCGGAGGAGGAGCTGATTGTGAATGCCTTCCCTGTGATCGGACCGGCTCCAAGTTCCTCGAAGATTGCGAACGCCCCGCTGTTCACATCGTTCGGCGAACTCGCGGTCACCAGAGCTGCTGGACGCCAACTGCTGGTGAGTTTCCTGTACTCCACCGTGTACCCGGCTCTCGTCCCGAGAATCGGGCACGAGGGCCCGCTCCACGAGAACGTGACCACCAGCTGCCCCGGTGCGGAACCAGGCACGACGCCGGTCAGGGTCGGTGCACTCGGAACTCCGACCTCCGCGTTGACCGTCATCAAGAAGGTCAACGAGTCCTCCTCCTGTGCACTGTCCGTCACCTTCCAGGTGAATTCCGCCGGCTCGAAGAGCTCTGTAGGCGTGCCTGACACTGTGCGCGTCGCGCCGTCAAACTGCAGACCCGCCGGCAGCGTAGAGGGGCTCAACGCATACGTCAGCGGAGCCGTTCCTCCGGTCGCCGCCGGCAGCACCAGTGGCGTGATGGCCTGGCCCCTTGTGTATCGCTGCTGCGCCACCGTCCCGCTCAGGGCAAGCGGGGCCGGCGTGACCTCGATCGTGAACGTGTCCTCGGCCGTTTGCCCGTCCCTGTCCGTCACTCTCCACGTGTACGTCGTCGCCGACTGCAGAGCCGTCGGCGTCCCCGACAGAGTGCGCGTCGCGCTGGTGTAGCCCAGCCCCGACGGCAGCAGTGCCCCCACCAGCGCATAGCTCAGCGGCGCGTTCCCGCCCGTCGCGGCCGGCAGCACCAGGTCCGTGATCGCCACTCCTTGCACGTACACCTGGTCCGCCACTGTCGCATCCAGCAACGGAACCCGGGATAGTGGCGTGCTGCGGACAACATTGCTGTAGAGGCTGTACGCGTCGCAGCCGTCGACGCCGCTATAGACGCTGGCACGGATCTCGTACGGCTCGGGATCAAGGGCTACGCCAATCTGCCCGAGGTTGGTCTGCCCGGCGGAGGAGGAGTTGATTGTGAATGTCTCTCCTGTGATCGGACCGGATCCAAGCTCGTCGAAGATTGCGAACGCCCCGCTGTTCTTGTCGTTCGGCGAGCTCGCGGTCACCAGAGTTGGTGATCGCCAACTGCTCGTGAGCTTTCTGTATTCCACCGTGTAACCGGCTGTCGGCCCGAGGATCGCGCAGGGGCCGCTCCAAGAGAACGTGACGACGAGTTGCTCTGGTGCGGAACCAGGCACGACGCTCGTCAGGGTCGGTGCGTTCGGAATTCCGGCCTCTGCCGTGACTCTCAGGAAGAAGGTCAGCGAGTCCTCCCCCCCCGCTCCATCCGTCACCTTCCAAGTGAAATTGGTGCGGCCCAACACCTCTGAGGGTGTTCCTGACACTGTGCGCGTCGCGAGGTCGAGGCTCAGACCGGCCGGTAGCGAGGGGCTCAACGAATATGCCAGCGTGCCCGTGCCTCCCGTCGCCGCCGGCAGTACCAATGGCGTGATGGCCTGGCCCCTCTGGTATCGCTGCTCTGCTACTGTCCCGCTCAGGACTGGCCCAGCGTTCTGCGCCCGGGCGGCGGGCATGAGATCCAACGAGACGCCGAATGCAGCCAGCAGCACCATGAGAGCCCGAGGCACCACACGACGGCGATCCCTCGAGTAAGGAGAACTCGCCCGCAACACAGCGAATCCAGCAGAACTGAAGGCCCCGAACCGACCCCTTAGGGCGCGCGCCGACAGCACTGCTTCATGCACGAACTTCGAAAGTACTTGCAAGATGCAGCCCTACTCGAAACAATAGTAGTCCGTAACGTTCTCATTTGCCAACAAGAGAACTCGGAAATGTTTACGGATTCGTGCAGTCTTCTATATTGAGGCCACAATCTCCTGCTCAACGGCTGTCACGCACGTCTGTCACGGCATCTTTCGCGGTAGCCGTGGAAAGACCGTCATCTCTGGTCCCCTCCCCGTCGGCTGTCGAGGCACCCGCGTTCAGCACGATGGCCTGAGCGAGATCCTCCTGCGCTCCATGAACAGCGACACCGGCAGACGGTCTCCACTTCGACGGACCGGCGATGATTCAGCAGTAGCGGTCCTGTCCGGCATCGCCCGGCGTGCCCGGCTCGGTGGGTGCGCGAGGACTCCGTGAAGCCTGGGATCGGATCCTGCCTTCCCAGTAGTCTGCGGAACGACTGAAGAGCCGGGGCAGCGCAGGGCGATGATTGCATTCGCACCGTCCGCGGTCCGGAACATCCCCCCTGCGAGCGTCCGGCGATCACGTTGCGGCACCCCCCCCTCAATCCCACCGGGGCCATCGAAGGGATTCTGGCGACGGAACTTCGGCATAGCGCATGAGGTCGGCATGACCTTCGGAGGATGAGGCTTCGAAGCGAAACCTCTCAGCGAGTGCGGGCGTGTCGTGGTGTCCGAGAGCTTGCGCACCAAGTGCTCGAGGAGTCGCTCGTCAAGTTGCTTGTCGGGCCGGCGCACCCAGCGGCAGCGCCTTGTCGCTATGGCTGGGTTCCGAGCGGCGTACAGGCACCCAAGAGCCAGACAGTCCAAGTGTCCGTTGGATTTGGGCGGCAAGCGAACCAGCGAGCGCAGCGCCCAAGCGATATGGGGCGCGGTTGGTTCCTAGGCAAGCAGGCTGCACCCACAGCGCCGAAGAGATCCAAGCGCCGTGATGTAACCGGGCTCAGAACAGCTTGGTCAGGGTGACCGTGATGCGGTTGTCGGGCCGCCCGGCCATGTACGACATTCGCTCCGCCGCGACCTCGAATCGCACCGCGCGGAAGTCCGCGAAACTCGGAGCCAACTGGACGCCTGCCCGAGAAGTGCCTAGGATCACCTCGGCAAACGGCGTGAGCGTCATGCGTGACATTCGGAAACCCCAACCGCCCCGCATGTCCACCCTGGGTCCGGTCGACGCAAGCAACGCCCCGTAGGCCTGCGTGCCCAGCCCCTGATCGCGCCACATGAGGCTTGCATCGTCCGCGGACGCCCCGATACGTGGCGCAACCGAAAGCGACGGGCCGCCCCCGTCCGGACGCGCCGCTAGCGTGAAGACCACGCTGGCCCCCCACTCCTTGTAGCCGCTCTCGGTGTGCATCGCCAGGTAGCGGCCCTTCGCCTCTAATCCAACCCGCGACTCCGGCGCGAGCACGCGAATGCCGCCCGTCACCTCGAGCCCGGTGCCCACAGCTCCGTTCCCGCCGTCGTTGCGAACCGAGGCCGAGACGAACGGCATCGCCGCCGAACCGCCACTGCCGATGCTGGCCGTGCCGGACAGCTCGACTCCGCCCCGCACCCGCCATGCCTCCGCAGTCAGGCCGTCCAGAGCCTGCTCGCCGCCGCCTGTCATGAGCCTTGCGTAGCCGGCGTCCGCCGTGAAGGCCAGACCTAGCGCACCGGCCTTGCCGATTTCCTGCCGCGTCCCTCCGGCAGCCATGATCATGCTGAGATCCGAGCTCTCCTTGGCCCTCTCGGAGGGGGAGTTCTCGGCCTTGCCCCTGCCAATGCCGAGCACGGTCCAAATCTCGCCTCTGTCCCCGGTCCTCGCGCGGAGGTAGGGATGGATGTTCGTTAGCGTCGTCTGCAAGCCTCCGGCGCCCCGCGGACCGCCGCCGGCACCGAAGCTGTAGTCGGCCTCGCCCATGCTTCGCGAGACGGCTACCCCGGCAAGCACATCCTGGCCCAGGCGGACGTCCACTCCCGCATAGGCGGACCGCAGGGTGCCGGAGAAGTCGGAGCCGAGCTGCCCCTGCCCTTCGAACATGGCCAGGTCGCCCAGGCCCCACGCGGTCCAGGCCGGTGCCTGGCCGTTCCGGCCCGAGGGCCCGAAGGGCAGGCTGAACGCCGTGCCGCGCAGCATGTCCTCGCCGGTCATCCGACCCATCCCGAAGCCCCGACGGCGTGTGCCCGCCATCAAGTACGCAGCCGCTTCCTCCGATCCATTCAGATCCACCCGCTGGCCCGCCAGAGTCAGGCTCGGCCCCGGACGGCCCCGCAATGTGGTGAAGCGCGTGCCGATGTTGTTCGTCACGCTCGAGATCATGTTCCCGGCGATCGCCCCGAGCGCCTTCGTCAGGATCGCCTTCTCCGCCTGGGTGACGGTCGGCAGGTTCACCTTGTGCCGCGGCTGCGCGGGCAGGCCCTCGTGGGCGAGCTCGGCCGCGTTGCCGGCCTCGTCGGCGATGCCGGAGCCTGTCAGCCGGTTCGCATCCACCGATATCCCGTCGTCGTCCCGGTCCGCGGCCCGCACCGTGTACGCGAACTCCAGCGTGGCGCTGCCGGAACCGCTGCTGTAGACCGCACCCTGCTGCGTCACGCCGATTGTCAGCGCGATCTCCGCCGCTCCGGCAACCGTTACCGCCTCGCTGAAGGTGACCGCCAAGCGGATCTCGTCTCCCGTGCGGTAGTTGCCGTCACTGCCTGCGCTCGAGACGACGCTCAGCGATGACACGGTCGGTGCCACCAGATCCTGCATGCCGTCCACCTTGTGATCGGACTGGTCGGGCAACCCGCCGTAAGCGCGCTCCGCCGGATTCCCGGCCCCGTCCAGCAGTGCCGCCTCACCCGGCAGCGTGATCACGCCCCTCGGAATCGACACTCCGTTCAGGTCCTCGTCCTCGGCACTGATCTCGTAGGAGAACACCAGTCTCCGCGTGCCGGCGCCTCCTTCGAAGACAGCGTCACGACGGTGCATTCCTACAGCGAGACCGAGCCGCGGCTCGCCCGTGACGAAGATCGGCTCGTCGAATACCGCCTCGATCCGGATTGCGTCACCGACCGTGTAGATCTCGTCCGCGCCCGGATCCGACACGATCAACAACGACGTGACGGCCGGCGCTGAACCGTCGACCTTGTGGCCGGGCTGGTCTGGAAGCCCGCCATGGCCACCGACTGCCGGATTGCCGAAGCGGTCTGCTACGCTCGCGCCCGCTGGTCCTACGAGCGTCCCCGCCGGCAGGGAGACGCCGTCGTCGTCGTGATCGCCTTCCTGCACAGCGTAGGCGAAGACCAGCTCGGTGCCGCCGCTGCCGGATTCGTAACCCGCCTGGCGCCGTGTCGCTCCCAGCTTGATCGGCAGTTCCGGCCTGCCCTGGACCAGGACCGGCTCGTCATAGACCACCGCGAAGCGGATCACGTCCCCTTGCCCGTACGTCGCGTCCTCGCCCGGATCCGACACGATGCGCAGCGAGGTGATCGCCGGGCCCTGGCCGTCAACCTTGTGACCGGCCTGGTCCGCCAGTCCGGCGTGGGCCAGCCGCACCGGGAGGCCATCGCGGTCCGTCAGGCCAGCGCCCGATGGCACGACCAGGGTTCCGGCAGGAACCGAGACACCGTCGTGGTCCTGGTCCTCGCCCTGCAGCCGGTAGGCGAAGACCAGCTCCGCGCTGCCGCTGCCCGTCGCGAACAAGGCCCGTCGCCTCGCTGCGCCGATCGCCAGTTCCAACTCCAGCCGGCCCGTCACTACGACCGGTTGGTTGAAGACCGCCACCACCCTGATCTCTTCCCCGGGCCTGTAGGTTTCGTCCGGCCCCGGATCCGACACGATCCGCAGCGATGTGATCGCCGTGCCTTCCCCTTCGACTCTGTGCCCGGACTGGTCCGCCAGTCCGGCGCTCGCAAGGTTCGCGGGCGTTCCGTCCGGCTCGGTGATCGCCGCCGGCGGGTCGATCTGGACGCCCGCAGCTATCGCGATCCCGTTCTCGTCGCGGTCTGAAACCTGAACTCTGTAGGCGAACAGCAGCCGGTCCGTCCCGCTGCCCGACTGGTAGACCGCCGGGCGGCTGGACTCGCCGACTTGGATGTCCAGAGTGGGGCTCCCGGCAACTTCGACAACGCTGCTGAACAACGCCTCGACCTCGATCACGTCTCCGGTCGAGTACGCTTCGTCATCGCCCGGATCGGAAACGACCGCGAGCCTCGTGAGAGCTGGCAAGGGCTTGCCGCTCACCTTATGGGCAGGATCGTCCAGCAGGCTCGGATGCGACCAGATCGACCGCGGTCCGCGCCGGTCCGACACTTCGCTGTTGCCTTGGATCCGGATCCGACCCGGATTGACGCTCAGTCCGTCCTCGTCAAGGTCCCCGCTGGCGACCGTGTAGGCGAAGACGAGCCTGTTCGACCCAGAACCCCGCAAATAACGAGCGTCGTATCGCTGCGTGCCGACCTGAAGGGTCAGCCCGGGCTCTCCTGTCACGTACACCACACGGGTGAAGGACAGCGTCACCTCGACGACCTCGCCAAGCCGGTAGGTCGACCCGAATGCAGGAGTCGACGTGATATCGATCCGGAAGATTCGGGTGCCGGGGTTGGGCACACCTCCACCACCCTGCGACCCTTCCACTACCGTGATCCCGAACGTCAGCGAGTCCCGGTTTCGGTCGGCGTCTTCCACTTGCCAGGTATACGTTGCACGGTCCTGCAGTGCCGTCGGCGTTCCTGACACTGTGCGCGTGGCGCTGTCGAACTGCAGACCGTCCGGCAGCCTCCCGGTCAGCGTGTACGTGAGAGGTGCCCGCCCCCCAGTCGCCGCAGGCAGTACCAAGGCCGTGATGGCCTCGCCCCGCACATATCGCAATTCCCCGACCGTCCCGCTCAGAGTGAGGGTCCCATCTGACTGCACGTCGATGGTAAACGTCTCCTCGGCCGTCGCCCCGGCCCCGTCCGTCACCTTCCACGTGTACGTCGCCGCCGCCTGCACCGCCGAAGGCGTCCCCGACACCGTCCGCGTCGCCACGTCCAGGCTCAGGCCGTCCGGCAGAGTGGGGCTCAGCGCATACATGTACGTCCCCGGGCCCGTGCCTCCGCTCGCCGCCGGTAGCACCAATGGCGTGATGGCCCGGTCCTTCAGGTACCGCTGCCCCGCTACCGTCCCGTCCAGCTCCAGCGGCGGGTGCACGACCTCGATCGTGAACGTCTGCTCGTCCGTCTCGCCGTCCCGGTCCGTCACCTTCCACGTGTAGGTCGCCGCCGCCTGCGCTGCCGAAGGCGTCCCCGACACCGTCCCCCTCGCGCTGTCGTAGACCAGCCCCTGCGGCAGATCCCCCTCCAGCACGTACGTCAGCGGATCGTCCCCCCCGGTCGCCGCCGGCAGCACCAGGCTCTCAATCGCCACCCCGCGCACGTAAGTCCGGTCCTCGATCGCGCCCAGCACCGGGCGCGAGTCATCCAGTACCTCGATCGTGAACGTCTCCTCGTCCGTCACCCCGTCCCCGTCCGTCACCTTCCACGTGTACGTCGTAGCCCTCTGCACCGTGTCCGGCCTCCCCGACACCGTCCGCGTCGACGAGTCCAGGCTCAGGCCGCCCGGCAGAGTGGGGCTCAGCGCATACATGTAAGTCCCCGGGCCCGTGCCTCCGCTCGCCGCCGGCAGCACCAATGGCGTGATGGACCGGTCCTTCAGGTACCGCTGCCCCGCGACCGTCCCGTCCAGCTCCAGCGGCGGGTGCACGACCTCGATCGTGAACGTCTGCTCGTCCCTGTCATCGTCCCGGTCCGTCACACTCCACGTGTACGTCGCCGCCGCCTGCGCCGCCGAAGGCGTCCCCGACACCGTCCGCGTCGCGCTGTCGTACGCCAGCCCCTGCGGCAGATCCCCGTCCAGCACGTACGCCAGCGGATCGTCCCCCCCGGTCGCCGCCGGCAGCACCAGGCTCTCAATCGCCACCCCGCGCACGTAAGTCCGGTCCGCGATCGCGCCCAGCACCGGGCGCGAGTCATCCAGCACCTCGATCGTGAACGTCTCCTCGTCCGTCACCCCGTCCCCGTCCGTCACCTTCCACGTGTACGTCGTAGCCCTCTGCACCGTGTCCGGCCTCCCCGAAACCGTCCGCGTCGACGAGTCCAGGCTCAGGCCGCCCGGCAGAGTGGGGCTCAGCGCATACCTGTACGTCCCCGGGCCCGTGCCTCCGCTCGCCGCCGGCAGTACCAATGGCGTGATGGACCGGTCCTTCAGGTACCGCTGCCCCGCGACCGTCCCGTCCAGCTCCAGCGGCGGGTGCACGACCTCGATCGTGAACGTCTGCTCGTCCCTGTCATCGTCCCGGTCCGTCACACTCCACGTGTACGTCGCCGCCGCCTGCGCCGCCGAAGGCGTCCCCGACACCGTCCGCGTCGCGCTGTCGTACGCCAGCCCCTGCGGCAGATCCCCGTCCAGCACGTACGCCAGCGGATCGTCCCCCCCGGTCGCCGCCGGCAGCACCAGGCTCTCAATCGCCACCCCGCGCACGTAAGTCCGGTCCGCGATCGCGCCCAGCACCGGGCGCGAGTCATCCAGCACCTCGATCGTGAACGTCTCCTCGTCCGTCACCCCGTCCGCGTCCGTCACCTTCCACGTGTACGTCGTAGCCCTCTGCACCGTGTCCGGCCTCCCCGAAACCGTCCGCGTCGACGAGTCCAGGCTCAGGCCGCCCGGCAGAGTGGGGCTCAGCGCATACCTGTACGTCCCCGGGCCCGTGCCTCCGCTCGCCGCCGGCAGTTCCAATGGCGTGATGGACCGGTCCTTCAGGTACCGCTGCCCCGCGACCGTCCCGTCCAGCTCCAGCGGCGGGTGCACGACCTCGATCGTGAACGTCTGCTCGTCCCTGTCATCGTCCCGGTCCGTCACACTCCACGTGTACGTCGCCGCCGCCTGCGCCGCCGAAGGCGTCCCCGACACCGTCCGCGTCGCGCTGTCGTACGCCAGCCCCTGCGGCAGATCCCCCTCCAGCACGTACGCCAGCGGATCGTCCCCCCCAGTCGCCGCCGGCAGCACCAGGCTCTCAATCGCCACCCCGCGCACGTAAGTCCGGTCCTCGATCGCGCCCAGCACCGGGCGCGAGTCATCCAGCACCTCGATCGTGAACGTCTCCTCGTCCGTCACCCCGTCCCCGTCCGTCACCTTCCACGTGTACGTCGCCGCCGCCTGCACCGCTGTCGGCGCCCCCGACACCGTCTGCGTCGACGAGTCCAGGCTCAGGCCGCCCGGCAGAGTGGGGCTCAGCGCATACCTGTACGTCCCCGGGCCCGTGCCTCCGCTCGCCGCCGGCAGTACCAATGGCGTGATGGTCCGGTCCTTCAGGTACCGCTGCCCCGCGACCGTCCCGTCCAGCTCCAGCGGCGGGTGCACGACCTCGATCGTGAACGTCTGCTCGTCCCTGTCATCGTCCCGGTCCGTCACACTCCACGTGTACGTCGCCGCCGCCTGCGCCGCCCGAGGCGTCCCCGACACCGTCCGCGTCGCGCTGTCGTACGCCAGCCCCGACGGCAGATCCCCCTCCAGCACGTACGTCAGCGGATCGTCCCCCCCGGTCGCCGCCGGCAGCACCAGGCTCTCAATCGCCACCCCGCGCACGTAAGTCCGGTCCTCGATCGCGCCCAGCACCGGGCGCGAGTCATCCAGTACCTCGATCGTGAACGTCTCCTCGGCCGTCACCCCGTCCGCGTCCGTCACCTTCCACGTGTACGTCGTAGCCCTCTGCACCGTGTCCGGCCTCCCCGAAACCGTCCGCGTCGACGAGTCCAGGCTCAGGCCGCCCGGCAGAGTGGGGCTCAGCGCATACATGTACGTCCCCGGGCCCGTGCCTCCGCTCGCCGCCGGCAGCACCAATGGCGTGATGGACCGGTCCTTCAGGTACCGCTGCCCCGCGACCGTCCCGTCCAGCTCCAGCGGCGGGTGCACGACCTCGATCGTGAATGTCTGCTCGTCCCTGTCCCCGTCCCGGTCCGTCACTCTCCACGTGTACGTCGCCGCCGCCTGCGCCGCCGTAGGCGTCCCCGACACCGTCCGCGTCGCGCTGTCGTACGCCAGCCCCTGCGGCAGATCCCCCTCCAGCACGTACGTCAGCGGATCGTCCCCCCCGGTCGCAGCCGGCAGCACCAGGCTCTCAATCGCCACCCCGCGCACGTAAGTCCGGTCCTCGATCGCGCCCAGCACCGGGCGCGAGTCATCCAGTACCTCGATCGTGAACGTCTCCTCGGCCGTCACCCCATCCGCGTCCGTCACCTTCCATGTGTACGTCGCCGCCGCCTGCACCACTGTCGGCGATCCCGATACCGTCCGCGTCGACAAGTCCAGGCTCAGGCCGCCTGGCACAGTGGGGCTCAGCGCATACATGTACGTCCCCGGGCCCGTGCCTCCGCTCGCCGCCGGCAGTACCAATGGCGTGATGGACCGGTCCTTCAGGTACCGCTGCCCCGCGACCGTCCCGTCCAGCTCCAGCGGCGGGTGCACGACCTCGATCGTGAAGGTCTGCTCGTCCCTGTCATCGTCCCGGTCCGTCACACTCCACGTGTACGTCGCCGCCGCCTGCGCCGCCGTAGGCGTCCCCGTCACCGTCCGCGTCGCGCTGTCGTACGCCAGCCCCGGCGGCAGATCCCCCTCCAGCACGTACGCCAGCGGATCGTCCCCCCCGGTCGCCGCCGGCAGCACCAGGCTCTCAATCGCCACCCCGCGCACGTAAGTCCGGTCCTCGATCGCGCCCAGCACCGGGCGCGAGTCATCCAGTACCTCGATCGTGAACGTCTCCTCGTCCGTCACCCCGTCCCCGTCCGTCACCTTCCACGTGTACGTCAACGCAGCCTGCACCGCTGTCGGCGCTCCCGAAACCGTCCGCGTCGACGAGTCCAGGCTCAGGCCGTCCGGCACAGTGGGGCTCAGCGCATACATGTACGTCCCCGGGCCCGTGCCTCCGCTCGCTGCCGGCAGTACCAATGGCGTGATGGACCGGTCCTTCAGGTACCGCTGCCCCGCGACCGTCCCGTCCAGCTCCAGCGGCGGGTGCACGACCTCGATCGTGAACGTCTGCTCGTCC
The DNA here is from genome assembly GCA_965263255.1 of Bryobacterales bacterium. Lineage (GTDB taxonomy): Bacteria > Acidobacteriota > Terriglobia > Bryobacterales > UBA6623 > VXMF01. The sequence continues at coordinate 18,082 of CBDHHA010000008.1, read as the reverse complement.
CTGTCATCGTCCCGGTCCGTCACACTCCACGTGTACGTCGCCGCCGCCTGCGCCGCCGAAGGCGTCCCCGACACCGTCCGCGTCGCGCTGTCGTACGCCAGCCCCGGCGGCAGATCCCCCTCCAGCACGTACGCCAGCGGATCGTCCCCCCCGGTCGCCGCCGGCAGCACCAGGTCCTCAATCGCCACCCCGCGCACGTAACTCCGGTTCCCGATCGCCTCCAGCGCCGGGCTCGTGTTCTCCACCACCTCGATCGTGAACGTCTCCTCGTCCGTGTCCCCGTCCTCGTCCGTCACCTGCCACGTGTACGTCGTCGCCGCCTGCGTCGACGCCGGCGTCCCCGACAGCGTGCGCGTCGTCGTGTCGACGGTCAGGCCGGGCGGCAGATTCCCCACCAGCGCGTACGCCAGCATCCCGTTGCCCCCCGTCGCAGCCGGCAGCACCAGGTCCGCGATCTTGACCCTCTCGACGTAGCTCTGGTCCGGCACCGGCGCGTCCAGCGCTGGAACCCCGGACAGCGGTGTGGCGCGGACTACATTGCTGTACGGGCTGTACTCATCGCAGCCACCGACGCCGCTATAGACATTGACACGGACCTCGTACGGCTCCGGATCGAGCGCTACTCCAATCTGCCCTTCGTTAGTCTCTCCAGCGGAGGCGGAGTTGATTGTGAACGCCTTCCCTGTGATCGGACCAGCTCCAAGCTCCTCGAAAAGTGCGAACGCCCCGCTGTTCTTATCGTTCGGCGAGCTGGCAGTCACCAGCGCTGGTGATCGCCAGCTGCTGGTGAGTTTTCTGTATTGCACCGTGTACCCGGCTCTCGGCCCGAGGATCGCGCAAGGTCCGGTCCACGAGAACGTGACCACGAGCTGCTCTGGTGCCGAACCCGGCACCACGCTAGTCAGGGTCGGTGCGTTCGGAACTCCGGAGTTTGCCTCGACCGCTATGAAGAAGGTCAGCGAGTCCTCCTCCCCTGCTTCGTCCGTCACTTTCCACGTGAACTCCTCGGGTTCGAAGACCTCTGTGGGCGTGCCTGACAGTGTGCGCGTCGCGGCGTCAAGCTCCACACCTGCCGGCAGCGTCGAGGGGCTCAACGTATACGTCAGCGTGCCCGTGCCTCCGGTCGCCGTCGGCAGCACCAATGGCGTGATGGCCTGATCCCTCAGGTATGTCTGCTCCGCTACCGTCCCGCTCAGGACAGGCGGGGCCGGCGCGACCAGCGTGACCTCGATCGTGAACGTCTCCTCGTCCGTGTTCCCGTCCGCGTCCGTCACTTTCCATGTGTACGTCGTTGCCGCCTGCGTCTCCATCGGTGTCCCCGCGATCGTCCGCGTCGACTCGATTAGATCCAGGCCCTCCGGCAGCTCACCCAACAGCTGGTACGTCAGCGCCCCGCTACCCCCGGCCGCCGCCGGCAACACTAGGTCCGTGATCGCCACTCCCTGCACGTAGCGCTGGTCCGCCACTTTCGCATCCAGCACTGGAACCCCAGACAGCGGTGTGGCGCGGACGACATTGCTGTAGCGGCTGTTCACATCGCAGCCACCGACGCCGCTAGAGACTAGGACACGCACCTCGTACGGCTCCGGATCGAGCGCTACTCCGATCTGTCCGAAGGTGGTTCGTCCGGCGGAGGAGGAGTTGATTGTGAATGTCTTTCCTGTGATCGGACCGGCCCCAAGCTCCTCGCGGATTGAGAACGCCCCGCTGTTTACGTCGTTCGGGGAACTCGCGGACACAAGAGCTGCTGGCCGCCAGCTACTCGTGAGCTTTCTGTATTCCACTGCGTAGCCGGCTCTGGGCCCGAGGATCGCGCAGGGTCCGCTCCACGAGAATGTGACCACGAGTTGCGCTAGTGCGGAGCCGGGCACGACGCTTGTCAGCGTCGGCGGGTCCGGAAATCCGGCACTCGCCTTGACACTCATGAAGAAGCCCACCGAGGCCTGCTCCCCGGCGTTGTCCGTCACGTCCCAAGAGAAATACGTATCGTCGAACGTCTCTGTGGGCGTGCCTGATACTGTGCGCGTCGCGATGTCGAGGCTCAGGCCCCCCGGCAGCGAGGGGCTCAACGCATATGTCAGCGGGGCCGTGCCTCCGGTCGCCGCCGGCAGCACCAGTGGCGTGATGGCCTGGTTCCTCGTATATCGCTGCCGTTCCACCGTCCCGCTCAGGACCAGCGGGGCCGGCGTGACCTCGATCGTGAAAGTGTCCTCGTCAGCGTCGCCCCCTGCGTCCGTCACCTTCCACGTGTACGTCGTCGCCGCCTGCGCGACCGTCGGCGTACCCGACAGCGTGCGTGTCGCGCTGTCGTAGCCCAGCCCCGCCGGCAGCGCTCCCAGCAGCTGGTAGGTCAGCGGCGCGTTCCCGCCGCTCGCGGCCGGCAGCACCAGCTGCGTGATCGCCTCGTTTTGCGTGTACACCTGGTCCGCTACTGTCGCATCCAGCACTGGAATGCCTGACACTGGCGTGCTGCGGACGACATTGCTGTAGGGGCTGTCCGCATCGCAGCCACCGACGCCGCTAGAGACTAGGACACGCACCTCGTACGGCTCCGGATCTAGCGCAACTCCGATCTGCCCGAGAGTGGTCTGGCCGGCGGAGGAAGAGTTGATTGTGAATACCTTCCCTGCGATCGGACCGGCTCCAAGTTCCTCGAAGATTGCGAAGGCCCCGCTGTTCACATCGTTCGGCGAACTCGCAGTCACAAGACCTGCTGGACGCCAACTGCTGGTGAGTTTCCTGTACTCCACCGTGTAGCCGGCTCTCGTCCCGAGAATCGGGCACGAGGGTCCGCTCCAAGAGAACGTGACCACCAGCTGCTCCGGTGCGGAACCAGGCACGACGCTGGTCAGGGTCGGTGCATTCGGAACTCCGACCTCCGCGTTGACCGTCATGAAGAAGGTCAGCGAGTCCTCCTCCTGTGCACTGTCCGTCACCTTCCAAGTGAATTCCACCGGCTCGAAGAGCTCTGTAGGCGTGCCTGACACTGTGCGCGTCGCGCCGTCAAACTGCAGACCCGCCGGCAGCGTAGAGGGGCTCAACGCATACGTCAGCGGAGCCGTGCCTCCGGTCGCCGCCGGCAGCACCAATGGCGTGATGGCCTGGCCCCTTGTGTATCGCTGCTGCGCCACCGTCCCGCTCAGGGCAAGCGGGGCCGGCGTGACCTCGATCGTGAACGTGTCCTCGGCCGTTTGCCCGTCCCTGTCCGTCACTCTCCACGTGTACGTCGTCGCCGACTGCAGAGCCGTCGGCGTCCCCGACAGAGTGCGCGTCGCGCTGGTGTAGTCCAGCCCCGACGGCAGCAGAGCCCCCACCAGCGCATAGCTCAGCGGCGCGTTCCCGCCCGTCGCGGCCGGCAGCACCAGGTCCGTGATCGCCACTCCCTGCACGTACACCTGGTCCGCCACTGTCGCATCCAGCAACGGAACCCTGGAAAGTGGCGTGCTGCGAACCACATTGCTGTAGAGGCTGTAGGCGTCGCAGCCGCCGACGCCGCTATAGACGCTGGCACGGATCTCGTACGGCTCGGGATCAAGGGCTACGCCAATCTGCCCGAGGTTGGTCTGCCCGGCGGAGGAGGAGTTGATTGTGAATGTCTCTCCTGTGACCGGACCGGCTCCAAGCTCGTCGAAGATTGCGAACGCCCCGCTGTTCTTATCGTTCGGCGAGCTCGCGGTCACCAGAGCTGGAGATCGCCAACTGCTCGTGAGCTTTCTGTATTCCACCGTGTAACCGGCTGTCGGCCCGAGGATCGCGCAGGGGCCGCTCCAGGAGAACGTGACGACGAGCTGCTCCGCTGCGGAACCAGGCACGACGCTCGTCAGGGTCGGTGCGTTCGGGATTCCGGCCTCTGCCGTGACTCTCAGGAAGAAGGTCAGCGAGTCCTCCCCCCCCGCTCCATCCGTCACCTTCCAAGTGAAATTCGTGCGGCCCAACACCTCTGAGGGTGTTCCTGACACTGTGCGCGTCGCGAGGTCGAGGCTCAGACCGGCCGGTAGCGAGGGGCTCAACGAATATGTCAGCGTGCCCGTGCCTCCCGTCGCCGCCGGCAGTACCAATGGCGTGATGGCCTGGCCCCTCTGGTATCGCTGCTCTGCTACTGTCCCGCTCAGGACTGGCCCAGTGTTCTGGGCCCGGGCGGCGGGCATGAGATCCAACGAGACACCGAATGCAGCCAGCAGCACCACGAAAGCCTGCGGCACCAGACGACGGCGCTCTCTCGAGTGCGGAAAGTTCGCTTGCAACACAGTGAATCCAGCAGAACTGAAGGCCCCGAACCGACCCCTTAGGGCGCGCGCCGACAGCACTGCTTCATGCACGAACTTCGAAAGCACCTGCAAGATGCAGCCCTACTCAGAACAATAATAGTCCATAACGTTCTCAGTTGCCAACAAGGGAATTCGGAAATGTTTACGGATTCCTGCAGTCTTCGATATCGAGGCCACAATCTCCTGCACAACGGCTGTCACACACGGCTGTCAAAGCATCTTTGGCGGTAGCCGTGGATAGACCGTCGTCTCTGGTCCCCTCGCCGTCGGCTGTCGAGGCTCCCGCGTTCAGCACGATGGCCTGAGCGAACTCCTCCTGCGCTTCATGAACAACGACACTGGCAGGCGGTCGCCACTTCGACGGATCGGCGATGCTGCAGTTGTGGCAATGCTTTCTGGCATGGCCGGGCGTGCCCGGCTCGGTGGGTGCGCGAGAATCCCTTGAAACCTAGGATGGGGTCCGGTCTTCGCAGTAGTCTGCGGAACGACTGAAGAGCCGGGGCAGCGCAGGGCGATGATTGCATTCGCACCGTCCGCCGTCTGGAACGTCCCCCCTGCAAGCGTACGGCGATCACGTTGCGGCAGCCCCCTTCAATCACGCCGGGCCATTGAAGGGATTCTGGCTACGGTACTCGGAATAGCGCCTGAGGTCGGAATGACCCGCGGAGGATAACGCTTCGAAGCGAATCCTCTGGGACAGTGCGAGCGTGTCGTGGTTGCCGTGAGCGTGCGCACCAAGTGTTCGATGCGCCGCTCGTCAAGTTGCTTGTTAGGCCGGCGCACCCAGTTACAGTGCCTTGTCGCTTTAACTCGGTTCCGAGCGGCGTGCAGACACCCACGAGCCAGACAATGAAAGTTTCGGTTGGACTTGGGTGGCAACCGAACTAGCGACCCCGCCGCCCATCCGATTTGGGGCGCCGTGGGTTGCTGGACAAGCAGGCTGCATCCACAGCGCCGAATGGTTCCAAGCGCCCTGACGTAACCGTGCTTAGAACAGCTTGGTTAGCGTCACTACGAGACGGTTGTCGGGGCGGTCGACCGAGAAGGACATTCGCTCCACCGCGACCTCGAACTTCAGTGCGCCGAGTTCCGCGAAACTCGGAGCCAACTGGATGCCTGCGCGAGAAATGCCTCGCATCACCTCAGCGAACGGTGTGACCGTGAACCGTGACATGCGGATCCCCCAGCCACCGCGCAGGTCGACTCTGGGGCCTTGCGGCGCAAGAGACGTAGCGAAGCCTCTGCTGCCGAGCCCCTGGTCACGCCACATGAAGTTTGCATCGTCCGCTGACGTCCCGATACTGGGCGCGACCGACAGCGACGGGCCGCCTCCGTCTGGGCGCGCAGCAAGCGTGAAGGCGATGCTGGCCCCCCACTCCTTGTATCCGCTCTCGGTGTGCATCGCCAGGTAGCGGCCCTTCGCTTCCAATCCGACCCGTGACTCCGGCGCGACCACGCGAATACCACCCGCCAACTCGAGTCCGGTGCCCACCGCTCCGTCCCCGCCGTCGTTCCGAACCGAGGCCGAAACGAACGGTGTAGCCGCCGAGCTGCCAGTGCCGATGCTGGAGGTAGTGGACACCTCGACACCTGCCCGCGCCCGCCATGCTTCCGCAGTCAGGCCGTCGATAGCCTGCTCGCCGCTACCTGTCGAGAGCTTTGCGTAGCCAGCATCCGCAGTGACCGCCAGATCCACGCCGCCGGCCTTGCCGATTTCCTGCCGCGTGCCGCCGACCGCCATGATCGCTCCGAGATTCGAACTCTCCTGCGTCCTCTCGGACGGGGAATTCTCGGCCTTGCCTCTGCCGACCCCGAACACTGCCCAGATCTCGCCCTGGTCCCCGGTCCTCGCGCGGATGTAGGGATGGATGTTCGTCAGCGTCGTCTGCAAGCCTCCGGCGCCCTTCGGACCGCCGTCGGCACCGAAGCTGTAGTCCGCCTCGCCCATGCCTCGCGACGCGGCCACGCCGACGAGCACATCCTTGCCCAAGCGGACATCCACTCCGGCATAGGCGGAACGCAGGGAGCCGGAGAACTGCGAGCCGGGTTGCCCCTGCCCTTCGAACATTCCTAGGTCACCGAGGCCCCACGCCGTCCAGGCCGGCGCCTCCCCGTTCCGGCCCGAAGGCCCGAAGGGCAGGCTGAACGCGGTGCCGCGCAGCATGTCCTCGCCCGTCATCCGACCCATCCCGAAGCCCCGACGGCGCGCGTCCGCCATCAGGTACGCAGCCGCCGCTTGCTCCGATCCCTTCAGATCGATTTGCTGTCCCGCCAGGGTCAGGCTCGGTCCCGGCCGGCTCCGCAGTGTGGTGAACCGCGTGCCGATGTTGTTCGTCACGCTCGAGATCATGTTCCCGGCGATCGCTCCGAGCGCCTTCGTCAAGATCGCCTTCTCCGCCTGGGTGACAGTCGGCAGGTTCACCTTGTGCCGCGGCTGCGCTGGCAGGCCTTCGTGCCCGAGATCGGCTGGGTTGCCGGCCTCGTCGGCGATGCCGGAGCTCGTCAGCCGGTTCGCGTCCACCGATATACCGTCGTCGTCCCGGTCCACGTCGCGTACCGTGTAGGCGAACTCCAGAGTGGCGCTCCCGGAACCGCTGCTGTACGCCGCGCCTTGCTGTGTCGCGCCGATTGTCAGTGCGATCTCCGCAGCTCCAGTGACCGTTACCGCCTCGCTGAAGCTGACCGCCAGGCGGATCTCGTCTCCCGTGCGGTAGATGCCGTCACTGCCCGCGTTCGAGACCACGTTCAGCGATGACACGGTCGGCGCCACCAGATCCTGCATGCCGTCTACCTTGTGACCGGACTGATCGGGCAATCCGTCGTACATCCCGTCGGTCGGGTTTCCGGCCTCGTCCGACAATGCCGCCTCGCCCGGCAGCAGGATCATCCCTCTCGGAATCGATATTCCGTTCAGATCCTCGTCGTCGGCAGCGACCTCGTAGGAGAACACCAGTCTCGTCGTGCCAGTACCCGATTCGAAGATAGCCTCGCGACGCTGCATACCCACAGCGAGATCGAGCCGCGGCTGGCCCGTGACGACAATCGGCTCGTCGAACTCCGCCTCGATCCGGATTACGTCACCGACCGTGTAGATCTCGTCCGCGCCTGGATCCGACACAATCCGGAACGACGTCACGGACGGTCCCGCACCGTCAACCTTGTGGTCCGGCTGGTTTGCCAGTCCGTTGTGGCCTCCAACTGCCGGGTTCCCGCTGCGATCCGCAACGCTTGCGCCCGCTGGCTGCGCGAGCAAGCCCGCCGGCACGGACACGCCGTCATCGTCGCGATCGGATTCCTGAACAGTGTAGGCAAAGACCAGCTCGGTGCCGCCGCTGCCGGATTCGTAAATCGCCTGGCGCAGTGTGTCGCCGAGCATGATTGGGAGCTCCGGCGTGCCCTCGACCAGCACTGGTTCGTCGTAGACCACCGAGATGCGGATCACGGCCCCTTGCCCGTACGTCGCTTGCTCGCCCGGATCCGACGTCATCCGCAGAGAAGTGATCGACGGGCCTTGCCCGTCAATCGTGTGCCCGGCCTGATCAGCCAGCCCGCCGTGCGCAAGCTCCGCAGGGAACCCGCCAAGGTCCGCCACACCAGCACTCGACGGCGCTGCCAAGGTTCCGGCCGGAACCGAAACACCGTCATCGTCGTGGTCGTCTTCGCGCACCTGGTACGCGAATACCAATTCGGCGGTACCGCTGCCAGTTTCGAATACTGCCCGTCGCCGCGCGGCACCGATCGTCAGATCCAATTCCGGTCGGCCCGTCACTACGACCGGCTCATCGAAGGCCACCGCGATGCGGATTTCGTCTCCAGGCCTGTAAGCTCCGTCCGGGCCCGGATCCGACACGATTCGCAGTGATGTGATCGCCGGGCCTTGCCCCTCGACCTTGTGCCCGGCCTGATCAGCCAGTCCGTCACTCGAAAGATCCGCCGAGTCTCCACCCGGCCCGGTGATGGCCGTCGATGGGGAAACCAGGATCCCCGCAGCTACCGCGATCCCATTCTCGTCACGATCCCCTGCCTGAACGGTGTAGGCAAAGAGCAGCCGATCCGTCCCGCTTCCCGAGCGGTAGACCGCCGGGCGGCTGACCGCGCCGATCTGGATGTCCAGGGTGGGGTTACCGGCAACTTCGACGGCACCGCTGAACGACGCTTCGATCTCGATCACGTCTCCGTCCGCGTAAGTCTCGTCCTCGCCGGGGTCAGAGACGACCGCTAGCTGCGTCACTGACACCAATGGCGTGCCATTTACCAAATGGTCAGGATCGTGCTGCAAGCTCGGATGGAACCAGATCGTCCTCGGTCCGCGCCGATCGGAGACTTCGCTCCCTCCCTCGATCCGAAGCCTGCCCGGGTTCACACTCAAGCCGTCCTCGTCGAGGTCACCGGCAGCGACAGGGTACGCGAACACGAGCTGGTTGGAGCCTGAACCCCGCACATATTGGGCGTCCACTCTCTGGCTACCCACCTGCAGGGTGAGTCCGGGCGCCCCCGTCACGTACACCACCCGAGTAAAGGCTGCCGTTACTTCGACGACCTCGCCAAGCCGGTAAGTGGACTCGAACCTAGGCGTCGACGTGATGGCAATCGAAGAGATTCGAGTTGCCGGCTCGGGAATATTTGCATCGGGCTCCGAACTCTCGACTACGGTGATCCCAAAGGTCAGCGAGTCCGTATTTCCGGCCGCGTCCGTCACTCGCCACGTATACGACGCACGCTGCTGGAGCCTCGTCGGCGTACCCGATAAGGTGCGCGTTGCGCTGTCGTACTGCAGGCCGTCCGGCAGAGTCCCTTCCAGCGTGTAGGTCAGCGGTGCCCGCCCCCCGGTAGCGGAAGGCAGAATCAGGTTCGAGATGGCCGTGTTGAGGACAAATTGCAAGTCCCCAACCGTCCCGCTCAGAGTGAGAGTCCCTGCCGCCTCTACCGTGATCGTGAACTCCCGCTCCGCCGTGTCCCCGTCCGTGTCCGTCACCCGCCACGTGTACGTCGTCGCCGCCTGCGCCGCCGTCGGCGTCCCCGACAGCGTCCGCGTCGGCGTGTCGAACGTCAGTCCCGCCGGCGGCCTCCCCACCAGGAGGTGCGTCAAGGGCGCGTTCCCGCCCGTCCCCTCCGGCAGCACCAGCGGCGTGATCGCCGACCCCGCGATGTAGGTCACGTCATCCACTGCCGTCAGCTGCGGGCTCTGGTCCGCCAGCACCGTGATCGTGAACTCCTGCTCCGCCGTGTCCCCGTCCGTGTCCGTCACCCGCCACGTGTACGTCGTCGCCGCCTGCGCCGCCGTCGGCGTCCCCGACAGCGTCCGCGTCGGCGTGTCGAACGTCAGTCCCGCCGGCGGCCTCCCCACCAGGAGGTGCGTCAGCGGCGCGTTCCCGCCCGTCCCCTCCGGCAGCACCAGCGGCGTGATCGCCGACCCCGCGATGTACGTCACGTCGTCCACCGCCGTCAGCTGCGGGCTCTGGTCCGCCAGCACCGTGATCGTGAACTCCTGCTCCGCCGTGTCCCCGTCCGTGTCCGTCACCCGCCACGTGTACGTCGTCGCCGACTGCGCCGCCGTCGGCGTCCCCGACAGCGTCCGCGTCGGCGTGTCGAACGTCAGTCCCGCCGGCGGCGTCCCCACCAGGAGGTGCGTCAGCGGCGCGTTCCCGCCCGTCCCCTCCGGCAGCACCAGCGGCGTGATCGCCGACCCCGCGATGTACGTCACGTCGTCCACCGCCGTCAGCTGCGGGCTCTGGTCCGCCAGCACCGTGATCGTGAACTCCTGCTCCGCCGTGTCCCCGTCCGTGTCCGTCACCCGCCACGTGTACGTCGTCGCCGCCTGCGCCGCCGTCGGCGTCCCCGACAGCGTCCGCGTCGGCGTGTCGAACGTCAGTCCCGCCGGCGGCCTCCCCACCAGGAGGTGCGTCAGCGGCGCGTTCCCGCCCGTCCCCTCCGGCAGCACCAGCGGCGTGATCGCCGACCCCGCGATGTACGTCACGTCGTCCACCGCCGTCAGCTGCGGGCTCTGGTCCGCCAGCACCGTGATCGTGAACTCCTGCTCCGCCGTGTCCCCGTCCGTGTCCGTCACCCGCCACGTGTACGTCGTCGCCGACTGCGCCGCCGTCGGCGTCCCCGACAGCGTCCGCGTCGGCGTGTCGAACGTCAGTCCCGCCGGCGGCCTCCCCACCAGGAGGTGCGTCAGCGGCGCGTTCCCGCCCGTCCCCTCCGGCAGCACCAGCGGCGTGATCGCCGACCCCGCGATGTAGCGTCATCCACCGCCGTCAGCTGCGGGCTCTGGTCCCCCAGCACCGTGATCGTGAACTCCTGCCCGCCGTCCCCTCCGGTAGCACCAGCACCAGCCTGCGCCACCGTCGATGTCCACGTCCGTCACGTGTATCGCCGACAGCTGCCGCCGATCTGGTCCCCGACAGCGTCACGTCGTCCGATCGTGAACGTCAGTGCTCCGCCGTGTCCCCGTCCGTGTCCGTCACCCGCCACGTGTACGTCGTCGCCGTCCGCGTCCGTCGCACGCCACGTGTACGTCGTCGCCGACTGCGCCGCCGTCGGCGTCCCCGACAGCGTCCGCGTCGGCGTGTCGAACGTCAGTCCCGCCGGCGGCGTCCCCACCAGGAGGTGCGTCAGCGGCGCGTTCCCGCCCGTCCCCTCCGGCAGCACCAGCGGCGTGATCGCCGACCCCGCGATGTAGGTCACGTCGTCCACTGCCGTCAGCTGCGGGCTCTGGTCCGCCAGCACCGTGATCGTGAACTCCTGCTCCGCCGTGTCCCCGTCCGTGTCCGTCACCCGCCACGTGTACGTCGTCGCCGACTGCGCCGCCGTCGGCGTCCCCGACAGCGTCCGCGTCGGCGTGTCGAACGTCAGTCCCGCCGGCGGCGTCCCCACCAGGAGGTGCGTCAGCGGCGCGTTCCCGCCCGTCCCCTCCGGCAGCACCAGCGGCGTGATCGCCGACCCCGCGATGTACGTCACGTCGTCCACCGCCGTCAGCTGCGGGCTCTGGTCCCCCAGCACCGTGATCGTGAACTCCTGCTCCGCCGTGTCCCCGTCCGTGTCCGTCACCCGCCACGTGTACGTCGTCGCCGCCTGCGCCGCCGTCGGCGTCCCCGACAGCGTCCGCGTCGGCGTGTCGAACGTCAGTCCCGCCGGCGGCGTCCCCACCAGGAGGTGCGTCAGCGGCGCGTTCCCGCCCGTCCCCTCCGGCAGCACCAGCGGCGTGATCGCCGACCCCGCGATGTACGTCACGTCGTCCACCGCCGTCAGCTGCGGGCTCTGGTCCGCCAGCACCGTGATCGTGAACTCCTGCTCCGCCGTGTCCCCGTCCGTGTCCGTCACCCGCCACGTGTACGTCGTCGCCGACTGCGCCGCCGTCGGCGTCCCCGACACTGCGTCCGCGTCGGCGTGTCGAACGTCAGTCCCGCCGGCGGCGTCCCCACCAGCGCGTGCGTCAAGGGCGCGTTCCCGCCCGTCCCCTCCGGCAGCACCAGCGGCGTGATCGCCGACCCCGCGATGTACGTCACGTCGTCCACCGCCGTCAGCTGCGGGCTCTGGTCCGCCAGCACCGTGATCGTGAACTCCTGCTCCGCCGTGTCCCCGTCCGTGTCCGTCACCCGCCACGTGTACGTCGTCGCCGCCTGCGCCGCCGTCGGCGTCCCCGACAGCGTCCGCGTCGGCGTGTCGAACGTCAGTCCCGCCGGCGGCGTCCCCACCAGGAGGTGCGTCAAGGGCGCGTTCCCGCCCGTCCCCTCCGGCAGCACCAGCGGCGTGATCGCCGACCCCGCGATGTACGTCACGTCGTCCACCGCCGTCAGCTGCGGGCTCTGGTCCCCCAGCACCGTGATCGTGAACTCCTGCTCCGCCGTGTCCCCGTCCGTGTCCGTCACCCGCCACGTGTACGTCGTCGCCGCCTGCGCCGCCGTCGGCGTCCCCGACAGCGTCCGCGTCGGCGTGTCGAACGTCAGTCCCGCCGGCGGCGTCCCCACCAGGAGGTGCGTCAAGGGCGCGTTCCCGCCCGTCCCCTCCGGCAGCACCAGCGGCGTGATCGCCGACCCCGCGATGTACGTCACGTCGTCCACCGCCGTCAGCTGCGGGCTCTGGTCCGCCAGCACCGTGATCGTGAACTCCTGCTCCGCCGTGTCCCCGTCCGTGTCCGTCACCCGCCACGTGTACGTCGTCGCCGCCTGCGCCGCCGTCGGCGTCCCCGACAGCGTCCGCGTCGGCGTGTCGAACGTCAGTCCCGCCGGCGGCGTCCCCACCAGGAGGTGCGTCAAGGGCGCGTTCCCGCCCGTCCCCTCCGGCAGCACCAGCGGCGTGATCGCCGACCCCGCGATGTACGTCACGTCGTCCACCGCCGTCAGCTGCGGGCTCTGGTCCGCCAGCACCGTGATCGTGAACTCCTGCTCCGCCGTGTCCCCGTCCGTGTCCGTCACCCACGTGTCCGTCGTGTCGTCCGCCACGTGTACGTCGTCGCCGTGCGCCGCCGAGGGCGTCCCCGACAGCGTCCGCGTCGGCGTGTCGAACGTCAGTCCCGCCGGCGGCGTCCCCACCAGGAGGTGTGCGTCAAGGGCGCGTTCCCGCCCGTCCCCTCCGGCAGCACCAGCGGCGTGATCGCCGACCCCGCGATGTACGTCACGTCGTCCACCGCCGTCAGCTGCGGGCTCTGGTCCGCCAGCACCGTGATCGTGAACTCCTGCTCCGCCGTGTCCCCGTCCGTGTCCGTCACCCGCCACGTGTACGTCGTCCGTCACCCGCCGTCGGCGTCCCCGACGTCGTCGCCGTGTCGAACGTGCGCCGCCGTCGGCGTCCCCGACCAGCGTCCGTGCGTCGCGGCGCGTGTCGAACGTCAGTCCCGCCGGCGGCCGTCCCAGCGGCGTGATCCCGGAGGTGCCGGACCCCGCGATGTAGGTCACGTTCCCGCCCGTCCCCTCCGGCAGCACCAGCGGCGTGATCGCCGACCCCGCGATGTACGTCACGTCGTCCACCGCCGTGTCAGCTGCGGGCTCTGGTCCGCCAGCGCCGTGATCGTCGAACCGACTCGCGTGAACTCCGTCGGCTCCGCCGTGTCCCCGTCCGTGTCCGTCACCCGCCACGTGTACGGCGTCGCCGCACCAGGAGGTGCGTCAAGGGCGCGTTCCCGCCCGTCCCCTCCGGCAGCACCAGCGGCGTGATCGCCGACCCCGCGATGTACGTCACGTCGTCCACCGCCGTCAGCTGCGGGCTCTGGTCCGCCAGCACCGTGATCGTGAACTCCTGCTCCGCCGTGTCCCCGTCCGTGTCCGTCACCCGCCACGTGTACGTCGTCGCCGCCTGCGCCGCCGTCGGCGTCCCCGACAGCGTCCGCGTCGGCGTGTCGAACGTCAGTCCCGCCGGCGGCGTCCCCACCAGGAGGTGCGTCAAGCGGCGCGTTCCCGCCCGTCCCCTCCGGCAGCACCAGCGGCGTGATCGCCGACCCCGCGATGTACGTCACGTCGTCCACCGCCGTCAGCTGCGGGCTCTGGTCCGCCAGCACCGTGATCGTGAACTCCTGCTCCGCCGTGTCCCCGTCCGTGTCCGTCACCCGCCACGTGTACGTCGTCGCCGACTGCGCCGCCGTCGGCGTCCCCGACAGCGTCCGCGTCGGCGTGTCGAACGTCAGTCCCGCCGGCGGCGTCCCCACCAGGAGGTGCGTCAAGGGCGCGTTCCCGCCCGTCCCCTCCGGCAGCACCAGCGGCGTGATCGCCGACCCCGCGATGTACGTCACGTCGTCCACCGCCGTCAGCTGCGGGCTCTGGTCCGCCAGCACCGTGATCGTGAACTCCTGCTCCGCCGTGTCCCCGTCCGTGTCCGTCACCCGCCACGTGTACGTCGTCGCCGACTGCGCCGCCGTCGGCGTCCCCGACAGCGTCCGCGTCGGCGTGTCGAACGTCAGTCCCGCCGGCGGCGTCCCCACCAGGAGGTGCGTCAAGGGCGCGTTCCCGCCCGTCCCCTCCGGCAGCACCAGCGGCGTGATCGCCGACCCCGCGATGTACGTCACGTCGTCCACCGCCGTCAGCTGCGGGCTCTGGTCCGCCAGCACCGTGATCGTGAACTCCTGCTCCGCCGTGTCCCCGTCCGTGTCCGTCACCCGCCACGTGTACGTCGTCGCCGACTGCGCCGCCGTCGGCGTCCCCGACAGCGTCCGCGTCGGCGTGTCGAACGTCAGTCCCGCCGGCGGCGTCCCCACCAGGAGGTGCGTCAAGGGCGCGTTCCCGCCCGTCCCCTCCGGCAGCACCAGCGGCGTGATCGGCGACCCCGCGATGTACGTCACGTCGTCCACCGCCGTCAGCTGCGGGCTCTGGTCCGCCAGCACCGTGATCGTGAACTCCTGCTCCGCCGTGTCCCCGTCCGTGTCCGTCACCCGCCACGTGTACGTCGTCGCCGACTGCGCCGCCGTCGGCGTCCCCGACAGCGTCCGCGTCGGCGTGTCGAACGTCAGTCCCGCCGGCGGCGTCCCCACCAGGAGGTGCGTCAAGGGCGCGTTCCCGCCCGTCCCCTCCGGCAGCACCAGCGGCGTGATCGCCGACCCCGCGATGTACGTCACGTCGTCCACCGCCGTCAGCTGCGGGCTCTGGTCCGCCAGCACCGTGATCGTGAACTCCTGCTCCGCCGTGTCCCCGTCCGTGTCCGTCACCCGCCACGTGTACGTCGTCGCCGACTGCGCCGCCGTCGGCGTCCCCGACAGCGTCCGCGTCGGCGTGTCGAACGTCAGTCCCGCCGGCGGCGTCCCCACCAGGAGGTGCGTCAAGGGCGCGTTCCCGCCCGTCCCCTCCGGCAGCACCAGCGGCGTGATCGCCGACCCCGCGATGTACGTCACGTCGTCCACCGCCGTCAGCTGCGGGCTCTGGTCCGCCAGCACCGTGATCGTGAACTCCTGCTCCGCCGTGTCCCCGTCCGTGTCCGTCACCCGCCACGTGTACGTCGTCGCCGACTGCGCCGCCGTCGGCGTCCCCGACAGCGTCCGCGTCGGCGTGTCGAACGTCAGTCCCGCCGGCGGCGTCCCCACCAGGAGGTGCGTCAAGGGCGCGTTCCCGCCCGTCCCCTCCGGCAGCACCAGCGGCGTGATCGCCGACCCCGCGATGTACGTCACGTCGTCCACCGCCGTCAGCTGCGGGCTCTGGTCCGCCAGCACCGTGATCGTGAACTCCTGCTCCGCCGTGTCCCCGTCCGTGTCCGTCACCCGCCACGTGTACGTCGTCGCCGACTGCGCCGCCGTCGGCGTCCCCGACAGCGTCCGCGTCGGCGTGTCGAACGTCAGTCCCGCCGGCGGCGTCCCCACCAGGAGGTGCGTCAAGGGCGCGTTCCCGCCCGTCCCCTCCGGCAGCACCAGCGGCGTGATCGCCGACCCCGCGATGTACGTCACGTCGTCCACCGCCGTCAGCTGCGGGCTCTGGTCCGCCAGCACCGTGATCGTGAACTCCTGCTCCGCCGTGTCCCCGTCCGTGTCCGTCACCCGCCACGTGTACGTCGTCGCCGCCTGCGCCGCCGTCGGCGTCCCCGACAGCGTCCGCGTCGGCGTGTCGAACGTCAGTCCCGCCGGCGGCGTCCCCACCAGCGCGTGCGTCAAGGGCGCGTTCCCGCCCGTCCCCTCCGGCAGCACCAGCGGCGTGATCGCCGACCCCGCGATGTACGTCACGTCGTCCACCGCCGTCAGCTGCGGGCTCTGGTCCGCCAGCACCGTGATCGTGAACTCCTGCTCCGCCGTGTCCCCGTCCGTGTCCGTCACCCGCCACGTGTACGTCGTCGCCGCCTGCGCCGCCGTCGGCGTCCCCGACAGCGTCCGCGTCGGCGTGTCGAACGTCAGTCCCGCCGGCGGCGTCCCCACCAGAGGTGCGTCAAGGGCGCGTTCCCGCCCGTCCCCTCCGGCAGCACCAGCGGCGTGATCGGCGACCCCGCGATGTACGTCACGTCGTCCACCGCCGTCAGCTGCGGGCTCTGGTCCGCCAGCACCGTGATCGTGAACTCCTGCTCCGCCGTGTCCCCGTCCGTGTCCGTCACCCGCCACGTGTACGTCGTCGCCGACTGCGCCGCCGTCGGCGTCCCCGACAGCGTCCGCGTCGGCGTGTCGAACGTCAGTCCCGCCGGCGGCGTCCCCACCAGGAGGTGCGTCAAGGGCGCGTTCCCGCCCGTCCCCTCCGGCAGCACCAGCGGCGTGATCGCCGACCCCGCGATGTACGTCACGTCGTCCACCGCCGTCAGCTGCGGGCTCTGGTCCGCCAGCACCGTGATCGTGAACTCCTGCTCCGCCGTGTCCCCGTCCGTGTCCGTCACCCGCCACGTGTACGTCGTCGCCGACTGCGCCGCCGTCGGCGTCCCCGACAGCGTCCGCGTCGGCGTGTCGAACGTCAGTCCCGCCGGCGGCGTCCCCACCAGGAGGTGCGTCAAGGGCGCGTTCCCGCCCGTCCCCTCCGGCAGCACCAGCGGCGTGATCGCCGACCCCGCGATGTACGTCACGTCGTCCACCGCCGTCAGCTGCGGGCTCTGGTCCGCCAGCACCGTGATCGTGAACTCCTGCTCCGCCGTGTCCCCGTCCGTGTCCGTCACCCGCCACGTGTACGTCGTCGCCGCCTGCGCCGCCGTCGGCGTCCCCGACAGCGTCCGCGTCGGCGTGTCGAACGTCAGTCCCGCCGGCGGCGTCCCCACCAGGAGGTGCGTCAAGGGCGCGTTCCCGCCCGTCCCCTCCGGCAGCACCAGCGGCGTGATCGCCGACCCCGCGATGTACGTCACGTCGTCCACTGCCGTCAGCTGCGGGCTCTGGTCCGCCAGCACCGTGATCGTGAACTCCTGCTCCGCCGTGTCCCCGTCCGTGTCCGTCACCCGCCACGTGTACGTCGTCGCCGACTGCGCCGCCGTCGGCGTCCCCGACAGCGTCCGCGTCGGCGTGTCGAACGTCAGTCCCGCCGGCGGCGTCCCCACCAGGAGGTGCGTCAAGGGCGCGTTCCCGCCCGTCCCCTCCGGCAGCACCAGCGGCGTGATCGCCGACCCCGCGATGTACGTCACGTCGTCCACCGCCGTCAGCTGCGGGCTCTGGTCCGCCAGCACCGTGATCGTGAACTCCTGCTCCGCCGTGTCCCCGTCCGTGTCCGTCACCCGCCACGTGTACGTCGTCGCCGACTGCGCCGCCGTCGGCGTCCCCGACAGCGTCCGCGTCGGCGTGTCGAACGTCAGTCCCGCCGGCGGCGTCCCCACCAGGAGGTGCGTCAAGGGCGCGTTCCCGCCCGTCCCCTCCGGCAGCACCAGCGGCGTGATCGCCGACCCCGCGATGTACGTCACGTCGTCCACCGCCGTCAGCTGCGGGCTCTGGTCCGCCAGCACCGTGATCGTGAACTCCTGCTCCGCCGTGTCCCCGTCCGTGTCCGTCACCCGCCACGTGTACGTCGTCGCCGACTGCGCCGCCGTCGGCGTCCCCGACAGCGTCCGCGTCGGCGTGTCGAACGTCAGTCCCGCCGGCGGCGTCCCCACCAGGAGGTGCGTCAAGGGCGCGTTCCCGCCCGTCCCCTCCGGCAGCACCAGCGGCGTGATCGCCGACCCCGCGATGTACGTCACGTCGTCCACCGCCGTCAGCTGCGGGCTCTGGTCCGCCAGCACCGTGATCGTGAACTCCTGCTCCGCCGTGTCCCCGTCCGTGTCCGTCACCCGCCACGTGTACGTCGTCGCCGACTGCGCCGCCGTCGGCGTCCCCGACAGCGTCCGCGTCGGCGTGTCGAACGTCAGTCCCGCCGGCGGCGTCCCCACCAGGAGGTGCGTCAAGGGCGCGTTCCCGCCCGTCCCCTCCGGCAGCACCAGCGGCGTGATCGCCGACCCCGCGA
>CBDHHA010000007.1:0-11032 GCA_965263255.1 Bryobacterales bacterium | reverse complement strand
GGGCCATGGGTGTTGGGCTGGACCGCTTTGCTGACAGCACAGGGGTCGTTGCCCAGATCCTCTCGTAGTCCGGCAGGCCTGCGGCGAGTGGTCTCACTGTCCGAGCCGCGCTGCCCGGAGCCGTCCCGGGGCTCGTTCTAGAATGTCTAGACCATGGGGTTGCTGAGCGGCAAGACCGCGATTGTCACCGGTTCCGGCCGGAGTATCGGGAAGGCGGGTGGCCAAGCTCCTCGCGAAGCACGGCGCTCGTCTCGTCGTCAATGATCTGGACCCGCAGCCTGCGGAAGAGACCGCCGAAGAGATACGGACAGATGGCGGTGAAGCAGCCGTCTGCACCGGCAGCGTCACGGATCCGGAAGTCCCGGACCGGATCGTCTCGACCGCGCTGGACGCCTACGGTTCCGTCGACGTGATCGTCAACAACGCCGGCTACACCTGGGACGGCGTGATCCACAAGATGGGCGACGACCAGTTCGACGCGATGCTCGACGTCCACCTCCGCGCACCTTTCCGGATGGTGCGCGCCGCCGCCCCGTTTCTCAGGGATTCCGCCAAGGCCGACCTCGCCGCCGGCCGTACCCCTCCGTGCCGCAAGATCGTGAACGTGAGCTCGACGTCCGGCGTCGCCGGCAATGCCGGGCAGATCAACTACGCGGCGGGCAAGATGGGCGTGGTCGGGATGACCAAGACAATTGCCAAGGAGTGGGGACGTTTCAACATCTGCTGCAACGCTGTGGCCTACGGCTTCATCGAGTCCCGGCTCACCCAGGCAAAGGAACTCGGCGAAACAACCTCCGCCGGCGTGGCGCTCGGAATACCCCAGAGCCAGAGGGAAGCGGCAGTCCGATACATTCCCTTGCAGCGGTACGGAACGCCCGAGGACGCCGCAGGCCCCGTGCTCTTTCTCGCGTCCCCGTTGTCCGACTACGTCACGGGCTCGGTCGTGCTGGTGACCGGCGGCAGCGTCGTCTGACCGTCGGATTCGGCGCCGGTCCCGTCATTGCGCGGGCACGCGCCGCAGCGCAGGGATTCCCCGTTAGCGTCCAGTACATCCGGGCCTCCGCAGGAGCCTCGAAGGCAGCGGTTCCGGGACAGCAGCCCCACCGCCATGATGCCCATGGCGACTGCGACCGCTCCGAGCGCCAGCAAGAACGTAGTCAGCATCGTGTCCTACGGCCTCATTCTCGCACGGAGATCATGCCAAGGGGAGTATCCAGCCGGGTTGACGGGGATGGCGACTGTGTTGCAAAATAGAAATGGATTTCTATTTTGCAAGAACTCAAGCCAAGAAGAGTCTTGTCGGTAGTTCGCAATCGCTTGGCGGACTATCCGGCAGTGGCATTGATCGGGCCTCGCCAGAGCGGAAAGACGACTCTTGCGACTGCCCTCGGCGGGCGCTACTTTGACCTGGAGCAAGAAGCGGACCGGCTGCGCCTCGATATTGAATGGGACAGGGTTTCCGACGCGACGGAACTCGTAATACTCGACGAGGCCCAGGTTTGGCCGGATGTCTTTCCTCGCCTGCGCGGCGCAATCGACCGGGATCGGAACCGCAACGGTCGATTCATGCTCCTTGGCTCGGTATCCCCTTCGCTGATGACGCAGGTGTCCGAGTCGCTCGCCGGAAGGCTGGCGCTGGTTGAACTGACCCCGTTTGCCGCTTCCGAACTGCAGGATCCTGCTCAGCGCAACCGCCATTGGCTGTTCGGAGGTTTCGCGGATGGAGGTGTGCTCCGGGGGCGGGGATTCCCCACCTGGCACCGGAACTATCTCGACTTGCTCGTGCATCGTGACCTCCCCAATTGGGGCATGCCGGCCCGACCGGCTTCGACGAGCCGCTTGCTCCGCATGCTTGCCGGCGTACACGGCCAGGAGTGGAATGCCAGCCGGATCGGCAAGAGCATGGCAGTCTCCTACCACACTGTCAACCGGTACGTGGATTACCTCGAGGGTGCGTTCCTGGTCCGACGCCTGCCGGCCTACCATGCAAACCTACGGAAGCGACTGGTCAAGCGTCCCAAGTTTTACTGGCGGGACACGGGTCTGTTGCACGCACTGCAGGGGGTGGCGGATCAGCACGCGCTGCTCGGCCAGCCATGGGTTGGAGCCAGTTGGGAGGGGTACGTCGTTGAACAGGTGCTCGCGGCTCTCCAGGGCGTGGACGCTCCCTTCCAGGCGTACTACTTGCGGACCAGCGATCAGCGTGAGATCGATCTCCTGGTCGAGGTTGGTTCGGAACTCTGGGCCATCGAGGCGAAGCTCACGGCCAGCCCGTCTCCGCGGGATCTGGCAAGTCTCGATTCCAATGCGGACTTGGTCGGAGCGGAGCGGCGGTTCCTGGTCTGTCGCCACGGCTTGGCCATCGAAGGAGGTTCGCGGTTCGTCTTCGATCTGGAGGAGATGGTCCGTTACATCGAAGCACGGCAGTCGGCCCCCCGCTGAACCCTCCGGCGCAGCTCGGGACTGGCCAGGATCGGAGACCTGACGGACCTGGCTTCTCCTGCAAGGCCTCGCAGTCGTGATGGAATCGCCGGCAGCGTCCACAGGAGGGGACCCCAGGAGGCGGTTTCGCAGGTAGGCGGCGGCTCTTACCTCCTTGGAGAGTTGCGCGGCCCGGTCCGGGCCGACCTTGCGGCGAATTGCAGCCCGCTTCCGGTGCGTCTAGGACCCGCCACATGCCTCGGCGGCAGCGATTCTGGGGCCGCATCCTGTTGGCCATGCGCCACCAGTAACGTTGCGATACAGTAAGGCTGGACGCGAGGGATGGCTGCCAGTTCAGGTCGAGGAGGGGCCTCCTGCTCAAGTTTGCGCCCGTTGCGGGTCCCTACACGGACGGACACCTCGGGATCCGTTCGCGGCTCTGGTAGCCTTGGGTCCGCTAGCTGCGTCTGGCGGATGCCGCCCGCTGCACAGGAAGGACCTTGACGTGCCGGGGAAACGGTCAGGATGCTGAACAAGACACGAACGGGAAGGCCGTTCTATGACTGGCAGTCCCTGCAACGGCCTAGTGCCCAATGCACGCCGGATGCCGCCTCGCCGGCGGAGATCCCACCAGACGTGCTAGCACGTCTGGAAGAGATGCTTCTTCACGGTGATGATGAATCCCAGGCGATGGCCTATGCCTTGATCGTCCAAGGCATGCACGCGCGAATGGTCGGGGCTCAGCGGCCTTCGCTCGACCATTTCATCGATCGACTGCAAAGAGCTGTCGACTCCTTCAATCGCTACATCCGTTGACGAAGGATCAGAGTCCTATGGCGGCGGCCGGAATTGACGTTCCTGCTGACAAGCCTGAGACGCCGTCGCAGCCGGAATCTGCCTCGCTACTCCATCCCGGCCGGGACGTGCCCGTGAGTGCAGCCTGAGGTTCGAACCGGTCGGGCGACTCAATCCTTTTGTCCCGGGGGAGGCGAGTCGAATCCAAGCCCCTGACCATGCCGATTGCGGCTCGGCCCACGGCCGTCCGGTCCGGATCCCGGTCACTCCGACCGCTATCGGACTGCCGATATCTCCCCGTCGAGATTGTGCGTCCGTTCCCGTAGCTGCCCGTCGTCCTCGCGAACGATCAGAAGCACCGACAGACCCTCCCTCGCCGCCAGAGCCAGCCCGGCCTGCTCGCCCAGCACGAGCATAGCCGTCGCGAATCCGTCGGCTCGAGCTGCGCTCGGGTCAAGCACCGTTGCCGAGGCCAACTGGCTCGTGGCGGGCCGTCCGGTCCGCGGGTCGAGGACATGGCTGAACCGCTCGCCGTCCACCACCCGAAAGTTCCGGTAGTCCCCCGATGTCGCGAGACCGGTCCCGCTGACATGCAGGATGCGCTGGACCATCCGTCCCGCGTTGTCCGGCCGCTCGATGCCCAGTCGCCATGGCTCCCCCGCCGGATTCGTGCCGCCGGAACGGACCTCGCCGCCGATCTCCACCAAGTGGTCCCCGAAGCCGAGGTCTGCCAGAGAGTCGGCGACTGCGTCCACCGCGTGACCCTTGGCGATGCCGGACAGATCGCACTGCAGTTCTGGAACGGCCTTGGCCGCGGTCCGTCGCGAGACATCGAGCGCGAGCTTCGCCCAGCCGGTTCCGGCTCGGAGCCTGTCGATCTCCTCCTCCGAAGGGGGCGCGCCCGCCTCCCCCGGCCCGAATCCCCACGCCTCCACCAGCGGCGCGACAGTGGCATCGAATGCTCCGCCCGTCGCCTCGCTGACTGCCAATGACAGGCGCAGGACTTCGATTGTCTCCTCGGAGAGCGGGAACGGATCGGTCGAGCGGTGCTGGTTGAATCGCGACAACTCGGAATCCGCCCTGTAGGTCGACATCAGCGCGTCGACCCGCTCGAGCGAGTCCCGGACCACGGCTGCGATCGCCGATTCGTGCGCGGGGCCGGCACCCGGAACGCTGATCCGGTACGAGGTGCCCATCGTGGCACCCTCCAGCACGAGCGCTTCCGGAGCGGGTCCGTCCGGCGCGCAGGCGGGGTGCCACGCAACTGCGGCCGCCAGCAGCAGTGACCCGACCGATGGCCGGGCACCGGACCGTCTCCAGCCGCTGCTAGCCACCGAAGTCGTCGAACATGATGTTCTCCGGCTCCACTCCCAGGCTGTCGAGCATCCCGAAGCAGGCGGTCATCATGGGCGGCGGTCCGCAGATGTAGTACTCGCAGTCCTCCGGAGCCGGGTGGTCCTTGAGGTAGTTGTCGTGAAGAACCTGGTGGATGAATCCGGTGTATCCGGTCCAGTTGTCCTCTTCCAGCGGGTCCGACAGGGCAAGATGCCACTTGAAGTTGGGATTCTCGCGCTGGATCATGTCGAAGTCGTCCTGGTAGAAGGCCTCGCGCAGGCTGCGGGCGCCGTACCAGAACGTGACCTTCCGCTTGGTGTGGATCCTCCGGAACTGGTCGAAGATGTGCGAGCGCATCGGGGCCATGCCCGCCCCGCCGCCGATGAACACCATCTCGGTGTCCGTGTCCCTCGCGAAGAACTCCCCGAACGGCCCGGCGATCTCCACGTTGTCCCCGGGCTTGAGATTGAAGATGTACGAGGACATCTTTCCCGGCGGGATGCCTTCCGGCGCGCGGGGGGGTGGGGAAGCCACGCGCACGTTCAGCATGATCATGCCGAGCTCTTCCGGATAGTTCGCCATGGAATAGGCGCGCTCCACCGGCTCGGCGACCGTCGACACATACCGCCAGAGATTGAACTGGTCCCAGTCCGGGCGGTATTCCTCGTCCACGTCGAAGTCCTTGTAATGGACAGTGTGCGGCGGGCAGCTGATCTGGATGTAGCCGCCTGCTCGGAACGGCACCGATTCGCCTTCGGGAAGCTCCAGCACCAGTTCCTTGATGAACGTCGCCACGTTGTCGTTGGACCGCACGCGGCAGTTCCAGCGCCGGACCGAGAAGACCTCGTCGGGCACGCGGATCTCCATGTCCTGCTTGACCTTGACCTGGCAGGACAGCCTCACGCCCTCGCGCGCTTCGCCCCGGCTGACGTGGCTGGCCTCGGTCGGCAGCATCGCGCCCCCGCCGTCGCACACGGTGACCTTGCAGACGCCGCAACTGCCCTTGCCGCCGCACGCCGACGCTATGAAGATCTTCTTCTCGGCGAGGGTGTTCAGCAGCGTCCCGCCCGAAGGCACGGTCAGCGCGTGCTCGTCGTCGCCGTTGATGCCGATCCGGACCTCGCCGCCGGCGACGAGCCTGTTCTTGGCCACCATCAGAATCGCGACGAGAGACACAATGACGCCGGTGAACATCGCGACGCCTAGCAGAACGGTGATCATCGTGGTTCCTTGATTCCTGCGGCCGGATGCCTGCCTAGAGTTGGATTCCGCCGAAAGCCATGAAGCCGATCGCCATCAGCCCGGACAGGATGAATGTCATGCCCAGGCCTCGCAGGCCCATGGGGATGTTGCTGTACTGCAGCCGCTCCCGGATCGATGCCAGCGCGACGATCGCCAGCGCCCAGCCGATGCCCGAGCCCACGCCGAAGACCGCGCTCTCCGCAAGGGTGTAGGTCCGCTCGACCATCAGCAGCGAGCCTCCGAGGATCGCGCAGTTCACGGCGATCAGCGGCAGGAACACGCCCAGTGCCGCATACAGCGCGGGGAAGAATCGATCCAGCGTCATCTCGACGATCTGCACCATCGCCGCGATGGTCCCGATGTAGCAGAGGAATCCGACGAACGAGAGGTCGTACTCCGCCAATTCCGGAGAGATCCAGGCCATCGCCCCCTCCTTGAGGAAGCGGTTGTAGATGAGATTGTTGACCGGCATCGTCACCGACTGGACGAAAATGACCGCGAAGCCGAGTCCGAGCGCCGTGTTGACCTTCTTCGAGCAGGCGAGGAAGGAGCACATCCCGAGGAAGAATGCCAGCGCCAGGTTCTCGACGAAGATGACCTTGACCGCGAGATTCAGGTAGTGTTCCACGCTGCTAGCCCTCCGCCTCCACCTGGTCCGTCTTCCAGGCGCGCAGCGCCCAAATGAAAAGGCCGATCAGGAAGAACGCCCCCGCCGAGATTCCCAGGATGCCGTTCGGGTTGTACCAGCCGCCGTCGCTGACCTTGGGCAGCACCACAGTCCCGAAGACCGTGCCCTGGCCGAGCAGCTCGCGCAGGAACGCGGTGGCCATCAGGACCGCGCTGTAGCCGAGCCCGTTGCCGAGGCCGTCCAGCAGGCTGTCGAAGGGGCCGTTCTGCATGGCGTAGGCCTCGGCGCGGCCCATGATGATGCAGTTCGTGATGATCAGCCCCACGAACACCGAAAGCTGCTTGCTGATCTCGTAGACGTAGGCCTTCAGCACTTGGTCGGTGATGATCACCAGCGACGCGATGATCGTCAGCTGCACGATGATCCGCACGTTGCCGGGGATGAAGTTGCGCAGCAGGCTGATCGAAACGTTCGACAGCGCGAGAACGCTGATCACGGCGGCGCACATGACCACCGCGGTCTCCATCTTCGATGTCACTGCCAGCGCCGAGCAGATGCCCAGCACCTGCAGGGCGATTGGGTTGCTCTCGAACAGCGGGTCGAGCAGCGTCTTCGAATGTTGCATGCTCATTCGGCCTGTCCCCCCTTGAATCGTTGCAGGTAGTTGTCGAATCCGTGCTCGCCCATCCAGAAGGAGAGCATCGACGTAACGCCGTTGCTGGTGATGGTCGCACCGGTCAGGCCGTCCACCTCGTGGGGCGCCTGCTCCGCCCGGCCCGCCGCGCCCTTGATGACCCGGATCGCCGGCGCACCGTCCTCGCCGTAGATCTTGCGGCCCGGCCAGACGGCCTTCCACTTCGGATTGTCGACCTCGCCGCCGAGGCCCGGCGTCTCGCCGTGCTGGTAGTAGGTGATTCCGCGGACCGTGTTTCCGTCGTGCTCGACTGCGAGAAACCCGTACAGGGTCGACCAGAGGCCGTACCCCTCGATCGGGAGCACTGCCAGCGAAGGCTGGCCTCCTTCCAGCACTTCGTAGACCAGCGCCTGGTTGGGAAGCCGCTGCACCGACGCGCGGTTGGGAGGTGCCTCCCGGCTCGTGTCGGGATTGCTGGCGGCCTTCGCCTGGTCGAAGGTTGCCGGATCGATGTCCGTCGCCTCGCCCGATTCGAGGTCGATGACCACCGGCCGGATGTCCTCGAACCGGCGCTGGACCTCTTCCGCGCTGAGTTTCTCGCCCGGGTCCGCCAACCCGGCCGCGAACAGCACGTTGCGCTGCTTGTCCAGGGCCGCGTTCCGCACCTGGTGCTCCTTCAGGGAGACTGCGGCGGACGAGACCAGGACCGCGCACACGACGCAAACCGCTGCGGAGAACAGGATCGTGTACAGGGCGTTATGCCGCATATCGGGCCCTCCTGCGCTTGACGTTGGACTGGATCACGAAATGGTCGATCAGCGAGGCGAACATGTTCATGAACAGGATCGCCAGCATCATGCCTTCCGGGAAGGCGGGATTGATGACGCGGATCAGGATCGCAAGCACCCCGATGAGGAAGCCGTACACGTAGCGGCCCTTGTTAGTATGCGCCGCCGATACGGGGTCGGTCGCCATGAAGACCAGCCCGAACGCCCATCCGCCGAGCACGACGTGCCATTCGAACCCTACGTTCAGCAGCGGATTGGTCGTCGATCCGACTGCGTTGAGAAGCTCGACCATCAGGAACGACCCGACCACGCCGGCAGCCATGATGCGCCACGATCCGATCCCCGAGGCAATTAGGACCGCTGCGCCGATCAGGCAGGCCAGAGTCGATGTCTCCCCCATCGAGCCGGGGATGAGCCCTAGGAACGCGTCCATCCAGGTCACGCCGCCGCCTGCGAGGGCTTCCGGCCCGGCCACGGCTGCCTCTGCTAGCCACGTCGCCCCGCTCGCCCCGTCCACGGTCGTGTCCGCCGCGATCCAGACCTGGTCGCCCGAGATCTGCGCGGGGTAGGCGAAGAACAGGAACGCGCGCGACATCAGCGCCGGGTTGAAGATGTTCATCCCGGTGCCGCCGAAGATCTCCTTGCCCACGATGACTCCGAAGGCGATCCCCAGCGCGACCTGCCAGAGCGGGATCGTCGGGGGCAGCACCAGCGGGAACAGCATTCCCGTGACCAGGAATCCCTCGTTGATCTCGTGCTTGCGGACCACGGAGAAGAGCGCCTCGCAGTTCCCGCCGACCGCAAAGGTGACCAGCAGCACCGGCAGGTAGTAGAGAGCGCCGTGCAGCACGCAGCCCAGGATGTCCGCCGGATCGAAGGCGCCGTACCCGATCCGCTCCAGCAGGGCGGTCTGCCACGTGTCGAGCGGCTGGGCACCGGAGGATATGGCCAGGTTCGCCTGGTATCCCGTGTTGTACAGGGCCATCGCCACGCAAGGCAGCAGCGCGATGACCACTGTCACCATCATCCGCTTGACATCGAGGCCGTCACGGACGTGCGAGGCGCCCCGGGTCGACGAGCCGGGCGTGTACAGGAATGTGTCCGCAGCCTCGTAGAGCGGATACAGCCGTTCCAGTCGGCCGCCCGGCTTGAAATGCGTTTCCAGCTTGTCCAGGATCGCGCGCATGGTCAGTCGCTCGTGCCGTTCGCCGTCGCGGCGGCTAGCCTTCCTTCTCGAGTGTGGTCAGCATGTTGCGAAGCAGCGCGCCGAACTCGGCCTTCTCCGGGGAGACG
Organism: Bryobacterales bacterium; assembly: GCA_965263255.1. Classification (GTDB taxonomy): domain Bacteria; phylum Acidobacteriota; class Terriglobia; order Bryobacterales; family UBA6623; genus VXMF01. The sequence goes on along the minus strand of CBDHHA010000007.1, from coordinate 1,896 downwards.
AACGAGCACAGCGCCAGGTCCTCCTCGAGCAGCTCCAGCGCGCCGAGTTCCTCCGCGCGTTCCGGGTTGGAAATGAGCAGCGACCGCAGCAAGGGTGCGGGCAGGATGTTCATCGGCATCACTTTCTCGTAGACGCCGACCGGCACCATCGCTCTCACCGAGCCGTTTGCAGTGGTCGTGAAGCGGTAATTGGTCCAAGGCAGCCACTTGCCAAGGAACACACGCGTGACAGAGAAAGTGCTGGTGCCGGGCGCCAGCCACCCCAGCAGCTGCCGCTGCGTGTCTTCCCGGAGCACGCTGACCTGGTTGTGGAACCGGCCCAGGTAGCCGAACACGTCGCCTTCGGCCCGGCGCCCCGAGAGTACCGAGCCCGAGATCACCCGTGCCGGGCCCTCGTGCAGCTCCAGACGGGTGAGCGACTCCGTAGACGCCCCGACGCGGGTGCGCAGCAGTCGCGGGCTGCGGACCCCCGGCCCCGCCAGCGACACCACGCGGTCCGCGGGCAGCTTGCCAGTCGCTAGCAGCTCTCCGATCGCGATCGTGTCCTGGTAGCCGACCTGCCAGACCTGCTTGCCCCGGTCTACGGGATCCAGGACGTGGATGTGCAGGCCTGCCGTGCCGCTGGGGTGCGGCCCGTCGAACTCTTCGAGGCTGACCCCGGGTTCCGCCGGCGCTTCCACGCCGGAGCCCCTGGTCTTGCAAACGTAGACCGGGGCCTCGCCAGCGATACGGCGCAGTGCGGTCACGCCCCGGGCGAAGTGCTCTTCCCGGCCCCGAAGCACGGCGTCCACCGAAGGGGCCAGCGGCTCGGTGTCCGATGCCGTCACGAAGACCGAGTGCGGCACGGCGTCGATGGCAGGCACGCGTCCGAACGGCCGGGCGCGCAGCGCGGTCCAGAGCCCGGACTCCACCAGCAGGCTGCGGACGCTCTCGGGGGAGAGCTCCGACGGGTGGCGCCCGGTGAAGGAATCGAATTGCACGCAGTCGTTCCCGCCGGCCAGCTCCGTGGCGTCGAGCTGCAGCACGACCGACTGCAGGGCTCGCCGCTCCCCGCGGTTGATCGCAGACACCGTTCCACCAGCTGGTGCGGTGTAGCGCACTCCGGGCGTCTTCTTGTCCTCGAACAGGACCTGGCCCCGGCGCACGGCGTCCCCTGCTGCTACGTGCATGGTCGGCTTCATGCCGACGTAGTCGTCTGCAAGCAGGGCAACTTGGCCAGGAGCGGACGCCTGGTCGATTTCCTGTGCGGGACGGCCCGCGATGGGCAGGTCCAGTCCCTTCCGAATCCTGTGAAGCCCCATTTGCCTTGAGTCCCGTGGAGATCCCGAACCCAGCCCTGGTCTGGATGCTGGCAGCGCTCCGCTCCTAGCCCCGAGCCGCGACGCTCTTGGCATCACCCGGCCCCTTCCCGGCGATCGTACCGCCAAGCGCCCTTCTAATCGCTAATGGGCCGCACGGTCGCGACCTATGCTGCAGGGCACTGGCTGGCGGGGAATCGGAATTCCGAAGATCGGATGGGAAACGTGCCGGGCAAGGGGAGCGGCGGAGCGGAACCCTCGCCTGCGACACCTCCATTGTAGCGCCATTGCGGCCGCGTCCCGTAATGCGGCGCCGGCTCGCTTCCCGGGGTCCGGCGGTCCGTCGCGTCGGAGCAGTAGCGGGACGCTCACGGATGGCGAATCGGTCGAACCCGGATCGGCAGGTTCTTTCGCACGATCGTTGCGCCGGGCGCCGAGTTGGCTATAATGCCTCGGTTCGGGTTTCCATGCCGGGGGCCGTGCGAATCACTCTCAACGGCGAGCAGCGTTCCCTGCCTGGGGCGACTACCATCGATGGGCTGATCGAGCGCTTGGCCCTTGACCGGGACGCAGTCGCGGTCGAGCGGAACCGGGAGAT
>CBDHHA010000006.1:0-31590 GCA_965263255.1 Bryobacterales bacterium | reverse complement strand
CAGCGCTGATCGACGCGGCCACCCTTGCGATCGACGCCGCGCACGAGCATGACCCCGAAGCGCTGTTCGACGTCGGCGGTCAGATCTACGAAGCCTGCAACGCCTGCCACGAGTCGTATTGGGAGAAGCCTCCGTCGGCAATGAGGCCGTGAGGCCGAAGCCCTGCCGTTCGCAGGGCACGAGAGGCCTCCGGCGAGTCTGACGGCAAGAGCCGGTCAGAACCGGCGCGACCATTCCTGCGGCCAGCGCTCGACCACCACCTTCTTGTCGGTGTAGAACTCGACCGCATCGCGGCCCTGGCCGTGCATGACCCCGAAGAAGCTGTCCTTCCAGCCGCTGAAGGGGAAGTATGCCATAGGGGCCGCCACGCCGATGTTCACGCCGACATTCCCGGTCGGCACTTCGCTGCGGAACTTGCGAGCCGAGGCACCGCTCGCCGTGAAGATCGACGATGCGTTCCCGAACGGACTCCGAGCAATCACTTCGATCGCCTCGTCGAGGCTGCCGACAGGCGTCAAGCCCAGGACCGGGCCGAAGACTTCTGTCGAGCCTAGGAATCCTCCGGCATCCACGCGATCCAAGATGGTCGGTCCCACGAAGTTGCCGCCAGCATGGCCCTCAACCTTCAGCCCCCTGCCGTCGATCACGGCATCAGCCCCGTCGGCGATCCCGCGGGCGATCGCACCTTCGATGCGCGTCCTGCTGTCCGGGGTGATCACGGGCCCCATCTGGACGCCCTCGACCAGGCCCGGGCCAACCTGGAGGGAACCGGCGGCAGAGGCGATCGCATCCCGGAACGGCCCGTGAGCCCCGGCAACGGTCACGACAGTCGACACCGCGAGGCAGCGTTGACCAGCGCATCCGAAGGCGCTGTCGCCGATGATCTTGGTCGTGGTCTCGAGATCGGCATCCGGCATCACGACGACGTGGTTCTTGGCGCCACCCTGGCACTGCACCCGCTTGCCGTGGCGCGCCGCCAGCGCGTAGACGTGCCGTGCGACGGGACTCGACCCGACGAAGCTGATCGCGCGAACCTCGGGGTGCTCGATGAGCGCGTCGGCGGCGTCCCTGCCCCCGTTCACGAGGTTCACGACGCCCGCCGGCAGTCCCGTGGACTCGAGGATCTCGATCACCTTGCGAATCGACAGCGGCACCTTTTCCGAGGGCTTGATGACGGCAGTGTTGCCGCATGCGATCGCATAGGGCAGGAACCACAGCGGGATCATCACCGGGAAGTTGAAGGGCGTGACGATTCCGACGACGCCGAGCGGCTGCCGGATCATCGTTTCGTCGATCCCGCGAGCGATGTCCTCGAGATTGTACCCCTGCATCATCGTGGGAATCCCGCATGCGACCTCGACGTTCTCGATGCCGCGACGCAGTTCCCCGGCAGCTTCGGCGTAGGTCTTGCCGTTCTCCCGGGAGATGCATCGCGCGATGCCTTCGAATTCCTCTTCGAGCCTCTGCTTGAAGCGGAAGAGGAACTGAATCCGATCGCCCGGGGGCACGGATCGCCAGTCCGGGTAGGCCTTGGCGGCGGCCTCGACAGCGAGCACCGTGGCATCGCGCCCCTCCAGGGGGACTGTCGCAAGGATCTCGTTCGTAGCGGGATCGATGACCGAAGTCACGTCGCCGCCAGGCGTGGCCTGCCAGCTTCCGCCGATATAGTTCGACACGCGTTCCATTGACCCCCATTATCAAGGGGTGAGGGGAGCACGCCCGTCCAACTCCGCCCTAGCAAGGTCGAGCGAGGAAGTTGCAGGTTTCATGGCGGGGGTTGGGCAAGGTGTCAGTTCGGACGGACGCGTCGGTGCGGCTGGCCTGTGGGGAGAGGACTACTGATGAGACGTCGCACTGCGAACGGCATCGACGGATGGCTGCTGGCGTACCTGCTGGGCTCGATCCCCATCATGGCGATCTGCTCGATTGGCCTGTCCGGATGGTTCTTCGACTATCCCATCGGTCTGATGGCCGCTATCTTCTGCGCTCTCGCAATTCCGCTTGGGCTGATCGCAACGCGGTCTCCTCGGGCACCGCGATGGAACGTCGCCGTCCTCTGGACCATGGCCGTGCTGATGACGCTGCGGGCGGCGAGCGTACTCTTCGTTCCGGTCGGAGGGGACGAACAGCCGCCGCCTCAAGACGAATTGCTCGCGGTGGCAAAGACTCTCGCAGGAATCGTCGCCCTGTTCGTTGCATGGGCCGCCGCATGGACACGCTTCTTCCGCAGGGCGGAACGCGTCTAGATCACGCTTCCGTCGCTAGAGGCCACGACAAGAGCGCGCTGCGAGCAACCGGCATGGAATGCGGTCCGATGCTTGATTCGCAGTCTGCGGCGCCCAGGCCAGCCGTCACGGATGGACAGGCCACTTCGGAGTCAGGGGAACGACTCGAGCCGGGTTGACGTGTGAGATCCCGGAACCTCGGCGCTGGCGGTAGCCAATGGATTAGGAAGCACATTCGCCGTCACTGATCGTTTAACCTGTTGATACGCTGTTCCGATCAGTGCGAGGAGGACCAAGCAAAGTGGCAGAGAGCAGAAGAGAGTTCGTCAAGGCGGCGGCAGGCCTAGGGTTGGCGGCGAGCGCGGCAGCGGCCGCGGAAGTACCGCGGCGCAAGTTCGGCAAGACGGGCCTGGAGGTCAGCATCGTCGGCCTCGGCGGAGGACGGGTCGGCACTCACAGGGACGAGGCGGAGGCTCTCCGCACCATCCGCCATTGCTATGAGTCCGGGATCAACTACTTCGACACAGCCGCGGCAGGTGCGTACGGGCTCAGCCAGCAGCGCTATGGTGTCGCCTTGGAGGGCGTGCCTCGGGACCGCCTCGTTTTCGGCACGAAGACCCGGCACCGTACCTACAGCCACTCGGAACTGGACTTGAACCAGAGTCTTGGCGGCCTGCGCACCGACTATATCGACCTCTACCAAGTGCACAACGTGATGCACATGGAGGACATCGACTTCGTCTTCGGCCCGAGAGGGGTCATGGAGATGATCGAGAAAGCTCGTCGAGACGGCAAGATCCGGTTCGTGGGTTTCACCGGCCACATGGATCCGCGAGTGATGGCCAAGATGCTGGAGGTATACGACTGGGACACAGTTCTGATGCCGCTGAGCGTTACCGACGGTGCGAACCAGGATCTGAGCTTCGAACGGACGACCTTGCCGAGAGCCGTCGAGAAGGACCTCGGCATCATGGCGATGAAGACGACGGGAGTCGGCGTGCTGCACGACCAGGGAATCTCGACGCTTGAGGAGAATCTGGACTACGTTTGGTCGCTCCCCATTTCGACAGCGATCCTCGGGTGCACGACGCCCGAACAAGTGGACAGGGACCTGCAAGCCGCCCGGGCGCACCGGAAGCTGAGCGAGAGCCAGATGGGCGCGCTTCGCAAGAAGTGGCGCGACGTTGATTTCGCGAGGCTCGAGAGTTGGAAGGTCGACCAGGGAGCGACGCTGGCATCGTCGGGCGAGGAATACTTCGGCGACTGACTCGCCGGGACCGAGACTCGGTCTGCGTGCTGGCCCGATGCTGCCAGTTGGCGGGGACATGTATCGACATGTGCCCCCGGTCGGTGACGCGTCCTGCAAGCGCCGAAGCTTCTGGGGGCTTGGGGGAGCTGCCGGCATGAGGGCGGGCTGCCTCGTCGCAAGGCTGCGACTTGATGTCCGCCGGCCATCCAGCATGGCTGGAGTCGTCAACAGACGGAGTCACGTGTGGTTTCCGAACGGGCTCCGCAGCATCGCAGCGAAGGTCGCGCCTGGATAACCCAGCAGGCGTGCGCTACCGCCGAACGTCCGTCGGCTTGCAGCCTTACGACAGTGGGGGTACAGAGGCCCTTGACGGCAGATCAACTGAGAGAGGTGATTGCCAGCGGCGAATCAGTCGCCGTTGAGTTCATGGGTGAAGAATCCGCTCCTCTCGGCGATCGAGAGCTTGTGGAAGCGGTCGCTTGTCTAGCCAATCGAAGCGACAACGGACCGGGCTGGCTGCTGGTCGGCGTGGAGGACGACGGTCGGGTAAGCGGCGCCCGCGCGCGCCCCGGAGACGGACAGACCGAGAACCAGCGCGTACAGGCTCTCATTGCGACTCGGACCCGGCCCTTCCTAGCCACTCGGGTCGAAGCGATCGAGGTAAACGGGCGCGAGGTCGTCGTGATCGAGGTGCTGCCTGCGCGCCGACCAGTGGGCACCTCGGACGGGCTCTATCTGCGACGGGCGGTCAGCAGTGAAGGCATGCCGTTGTGCCTGCCGTTCCACTTCCTGCAGATGCAATCCAGACAAGCCGACCTAGGGCTGGTCGACTTCACCGCGTTCCCACTGCAGGGGCTCAGCTTTGCCGCACTCGATCCATTGGAATTCGAGCGCTATCGTCGCAGCATACGAGAGAACCGACGCCGCGGAGACGAAACGCTGCTGGCCCTCGGCAACCTGGAACTCGCGAAGGCGTTGGGTGCGGTTGAAGTCTCGAATGGGGAGGTGGCGGTAAGAGTATTGGGCTTGCTGCTGTTCGGTAGGGAGGATGTCCTGGCATCGGCAATTCCGACACACGAGGTTGCGTTCCAACTTGTTTCGGACGGCAACGTGGAGGTCAACGATTTCCTCCGCTGGCCGCTGCTGCGCGCCATGGAGGAACTGGAGGCGCGGTTCCGGGCGCACAATCGTGAGCGGGAGACCCTAGTCGGCATGACGCGGATCGGCGTGCCCAACGTTCCGGGGAGGGCCTTCCGAGAGGGCATAGCCAACGCCCTGACGCATCGCGACTACACGCAGAGCGGTGCGGTTCACGTGGCTTGGCACAATGACCGTCTCGAGATCTCGAACCCTGGCGGGTTTCCGGAGGGCGTTCGTGTCGACAACATCCTAATCACCCAGCCGAGGCCCCGGAGCCCGCTGCTCGCGGACGCATTCAGGCGCGCTGGCATCGTCGAACGGACCGGGAGAGGCGTTGACACGATCTTCGCCGAGCAGGTTCGCACGGGACATTCGCCCCCGTCGTATCGAGGGAGTTCTGCAGCGGGAGTCCTGCTGGAACTGCCCTGCGGCGAGCCGAACCTCGAGTTCGTTCAGTTCGTGGCCGAACAGGGACTCAAGGACCACCCGTTCCGACAGGAGGAACTTCTGTTGCTGCACGCACTGTCCCGCAAGTTCGAGTTGACGGCGGCCGAAGCGGCCAGTGCAATTCAGCGGGAAGCGCAGAATGCGACAGACGTCCTCGAAGCGCTGCGTGAACGCGGCGTCGCCGAATCCCGCCGGACTGCGGACGGCCTGACCTACCGCCTCTCGGCAAGTGCCTCGCTGCGGCTTGACTCACGGCTGGCAGGCGAACGCAGCATAGGACAGCAGGGTCGGGAAGAGGCGCTGGTGCTTGGATTTCTCGACGGGCACGCCTCGATCTCGCGAAGGGAAGCGGCAGAACTGTGTGGCATTGCATCCCCCCGGTCCTACCGTCTGTTGCGGAAGATGGAAGACAAGGGTGTACTCCGACGAACCGCACAACGGGGCCGGGGCGTTCGTTACGAGAGATGCAAGCAGAAACACACACAAAAGACGCACGGCATGGAGCCATAAATGCACGGCGTGCGTTTCGTCGCGCCGCGTGCAATTCGGGTGAGCAGACGAGCAAGGCACCGGTGGGCCGCACGGTGATGGAGCTGCCGGCACTGCCTGGCTAACTTTGGCTCGGATCTGATGGTCGCTCAGTTTCTCGCGGGTGCCCCACGGCCAGCATCAGGTCACTCGAATACGATCTCGGCAATGTAGAGGCTGGGCATTACTTGGTTCCAGCCCTCCGGAATGGCATCGAACGGGAGCCTGAAATCCACTTCCGACGAGGGCGCCAAGCCGCCGCCGGATCGCACGATGGTCGAGAGCACGCGATGCAGCTCGATTCCGTAGACATCGAAGAAGACGCAATTAATGCGGATGCTCTGGATCGGCCTCTCACCTAGATTGACTATCTTCCCTGTGATCTCGACGAGAGTCTGCCCGAGCGCGTTGTCGGCAGCCGACATCTCAACGCCGGTCAGGTCGAGATTGGGTAGGTAGTCGCGCGCCTCCGGGGTAAGGACAATCTGCTCGGGGGGCTGCTCGGTTCGATCCTTCCACTCAAAGTACGTGAACGCGGCGATTCCGGTCGCGAGCACGGCCGCAATGAGGACCGGCACGGCCTTCGATCCGGACTTGCGTATCTCCTGGCCTGTTTCCAGCATCGCGCTACCTGCGGTAGGTATGGCCGGCGGCCACCGGAATCCTGCCGCTTACCGGATACGAGAATGATCGCAAACTCGACGGGGCCGTTCGCTCAGCGCTCCAGCCACTCGATCACTGCGGAGCTGGAAGCGTCGCCGTCCTCGATCGCCAGGCGATGGGATTGGCCGGCCGCTGCGAACGCGGCACGATACGCGGCATTGGGAAACGCTTCGTGGCCGTTGTAGAGCAGAAGGTGATTCTCCGCAAGCAGCGGGGCAAGTGCCCGGAAGTCGCCCGCGCGACGAATTCCCGGAATGAACAGACCGCTCACGTAGTCGGAGTCCGTGGTCGGGTCGAATCCGTCAAGGTCAGCAGCGACGGACCCGATCCTGCCGTCGATCCCCGCCGCAAGCAGCACCCAAAGGCCTGCGCGTCCCAGGCCGACCATCCGCACGGGACGCGAGCCGGCCTGACTCCGCAGGAAGGCCGCAGCGGTGAGGATGTCCTGCACCCGATTCGCATCATCGCTGCGGTTGAAGACGTGATAGTACCGCTCGCCGCTCCTGCCGGCGCCGGCGATGTCGCGTTCTGCCACGGCCGCGCCGGTCTGGAAGGCGTCGATCATCAGCACGGGCACGCCTCGACCGATCAAGGCACGGCCGATCTCGGAGCGCTCCGCAGCGTCGCTGCCGCCGGAGTGAACGAGCAGCACCGGTGCCGTTTTCGTGGAATCCGCGTTCGAGAACCGCGCGGGCACCCGATCCCCCGCCCCGGCGCGGCCGATGAGAATGTCGGGCCCTTCTCCGTGCTCCATCACGATCTGCCCGGGATCCGGCACTTCAGCCAAGAGCGCAAGCTCGAGGCGCTCTCGGAAGGAGTTCCGCGCTCGCTGCAGTGACTCCGCGTCGCTGACCGAGAGCGCAAGCGTCGCGGCCTCGGCTTCGGCGATCCGCTGGCGCACAAGCTCTTCGAATCCCAGAGCCCCCTCGGGCAGAGAGCGTCCCCACAGGTACAGCAGCGAACTCAGCTGCTCGGGGCGTGATCGACGCTCCTTGAAGTGCGACGCCTCCGCATCGCCGAGGATATGCTTGCCGAAAAATTCGTAGACGGCCTCCCTGCTGTCCAAGTGGTAGTTGTGAGGCGAATCGAACTGCCGCCATTCCACGTTGGACTCGGCGTCAAGCAGGCGGTAGACGCTCTCGATCGAGGGATACTCCTCAGTCGGAACGTTGGCCGTCCAGTCGCCGGTGGCGGAGACCAGCAGCTGGGGCTTGGGCGCGAACAGCGCGGCAATTTCGACGTTGTTGGTGCCGATGCGCAGAAGAGGGGCGTTCTCGCAGCGCGACCCGCCCTGCATGCGGAAGGAGACCATGTTGACGGGTGCCGAATAGCCGATGCGATCGTCCACCGCACCCAGCAGGAACGCCTGCGTGGCGCCTCCGGACGCGCCGGTCACGCCAATGCGGCCGGGGTCGACATCCGGCAGCGAAGCGAGGTAGTCGACCACCCGGATGCTGTTCCAGAGCTGGAGGCCGAGGGTGCCGACGAGCCACAGTTCCTCGCGCGGTCCGGCGAAGCCGTGCGGAGCCTGCATCGTGTCGTTCCAACCCACCATGTCGTAAGCGAAGACGACGTAGCCCTGGCGAGCGAAGCTGATGGCCCTTGCAGGCACGGAATTGATCTCCGAGTTCTCGAACCGGCCGTACTGCCAGTGGCCGTGCGGCGAAACGACCGCAGGCATTCGACCCTCCTTGCCTACGGGCCGATACAGGTTGCCGCCAAGGAAGTAGCCCGGGTAGGTCTCCAGAAGGACAGCGGTGACGGAGTAGTCGTCCTGAACGGTCGTCTGGCCGAGGCGGGGATTCAGCGGGTGCTTTCGCGGGAGCGGAAGCAGCCCTGCGGAGAAGAGCACCTGCTTGCGCAGAAATGCCGCGCGGTCGCGCCACGCGGATCGCGTGTATTCGGGCAGCGAGTAATGCGCGTCGGTGTGGCGGATCCGAGTGTTGCGCAAGTCGGACTCGGGAATTTCCGGCCGCGCGACAGCGCACCAAAGCAACCCCAGGGACCCAACGGCCAAAGATCTTCGAGCGGTCACAGACAAAGGCTACCAGCAGTGAGTGGGTCGCGGACTGTCAGTTCCGCAACTGCCGTAGCCGGAACCGAGCCAAGGCGCTATCGGATCCAGTGTTTCTCGTGACAGCTCTCGCACGCCTCGATGATCTGGTTGCCAGCCTCGGCTACGGCGGCAACATTCTCCGCCGCGGCAGCCTTGAGGGCCGCTTCGCCCGCCTCCACGAGCGCGCGGGACGTGGACATCCACACCTCCGAGTCCCGGGCAGGCTGCCTCATCAGGAGCAGATTCCCGGATTCAGCCAAGATGACGGCCTGGTTCTTCACAGCGCCCCACGCCTCGTCGGTGTCGGGTTTGTTCCGTGCCACGTCGAACAGTGCGTTTGATGCGGGAATCACCATGGCCTGCATGAGCTGGGTGATCGACGCAATGGGCCTGAATGCGACTTCCTGGGTCGACGAGACACCTACTAGTAGGAGGGCTCCGAGAATTCCAAGAAGTATCCGCATGAGTCTGCCTTGCATCGGACTCGTCTACCCGCTCCGGGATCTCGCCCAGCCCAGATCATAGCCCTTCGGATCCGCAGAATCCCAGTCGGTGCAGGCACTAGCCAGGAGCAGCGGTTGGCCGTGTTAGCCTCGAACTGGAGGCCTGTCTGAGGGACTCGGGCAGGGTCTCCCACGACACGGCCATGAACTCCCGAGACAAGGCAGCCCTCGACTATCACCGATACCCGCGCCCCGGGAAGATCTCGATCGCTCCGACCAAGCCTTCGGACACCCAGATCGATCTCAGCCTGGCGTATTCGCCCGGCGTCGCAGACGCGTGCCTGGAGATCGTTCGCGACCCGCGGATGGCGGGGCGCTACACAACCCGCTCGAACCTAGTGGCGGTGGTCTCGAACGGTTCAGCGGTGCTGGGCCTGGGCGACATCGGGCCGCTTGCCGGCAAGCCGGTCATGGAGGGCAAGGCCGTCCTGTTCAAGCGCTTCGCCGACATCGACGTCTTCGATCTCGAAGTGGCGACGTCGGATCCGGAAGAGATCGTCAGGGTGGTGGAACTGCTCGAGCCGACATTCGGGGGCGTGAACCTCGAGGACATCAAGGCACCGGAGTGCTTCTTCGTCGAGGAGGAGCTCGGAAAGCGAGTCAGTATCCCGGTATTCCACGATGACCAGCACGGCACAGCGATCATCAGCGGTGCGGCCCTGCTGAATGCGATGGAGGTGGCCGGCAAGGATCTCGCCTCGGTCCGGGTGGTTGTGAACGGAGCGGGAGCGAGCGGTATTGCCTGTGCCGGGCTCTACCTGGGCTTGGGCGTTCGCCCGGAGAACCTGTTGCTGCTGGATTCGAGGGGAGTGATCTACGAGGGCCGCGCTGCGGGGATGAATCAGTACAAGGAGCGCTTCGCCCGCGAAACGAGCCTGCGGACGCTCGAGGAGGCCGTTCAAGGAGCGGACGTGTTCGTGGGCCTGTCCAAGGCGGATGTGCTGACGCCGGAAATGCTGAAATCTATGGCGGATCGCCCGGTCGTCTTCGCGCTTGCGAATCCTGACCCGGAAATCGCGTATGAGCGGGCCCTGGCCACGCGGTCCGACGCGATCGTCGCGACCGGTCGGTCCGACCATCCGAATCAGGTCAATAACGTCCTCTGCTTCCCGTCGATGTTCCGGGGGGCACTGGACGTCGAGGCAACTTGCATCAACGAAGCGATGAAGCTGGCAGCCGTTCGCTCGCTCGCGGCCCTGGCGAAGGCCTCGGTCCCCGATTCGGTGAGACGAATCTACACGGCGGAGGAACTGAATTTCGGCCCGCGCTACATCATCCCGAAGCCCTTCGACCCGCGCGTGACGCTCGAGGTCTCGCATGCGGTCGCGGAGGCGGCAATCGAGAGCGGGGTCGCGAGGAAGGGAATCCTGCTGGATGACTACCGCGAGAGCCTCGCGGTCCGCCTTGACAGCAGCCAGGAGGTGTTCCAGCTAATACTCGGCCGGGCGAAGGAGGATCCGCGGCGCATTGTGCTTCCCGAGGGGGATCACGAGAAGATTCTGCGGGCGGCCTCCGTGCTGAGGGAGGAGCGAATCGCCACGCCCGTCCTGCTGGGTGACCCGGACAAGATCCTCGCTCGCGTTGAGGAACTCCGCCTGCCGAGGGATGGCTGGGAGATCGTGAACCCGGTAGGCTTCCCGCGGATCGGGGAATACGCGGAGGAGGTCTACCAGCTGCGGCAGCGCAAGGGCTGCACGCTCGAGGATGCTCACGCCATGCTCGAGGACCCGATTGCGTTCGGCGCCGCGATGGTTCGCTTGGGCGATGTCGAGGGCATGGTTGCGGGCATTGATCGCCACTACCCGGAGACGCTCCGCGTGGCACTGCGGATCGTCGAGCGCAGGAGCGGCGTCAGAAAGGTGTCGGGCCTGTACATGATGATCCGGCAGAGGAAGATCTACCTGCTGGCGGACACCACGGTCAACATCGACCCCAGTCCGGAGGACCTGGCGGAAATCGCGGTGCTGGCAGCGCGTCGCGCGAGCCGCCTCGGAATCGTTCCTCGCGTGGCGCTGCTGTCGTTCTCCAACTTCGGGTCCGCGCGCGCCCAGGACTCGGAGAAGGTGCGCCGGGCCGCCGATCTCTGCGCGAAGCTGGACCCGGCACTGATCGTGGACGGCGAGATGCAGGCTGACACGGCGCTGGACCCTGCAATGATGCAGGAGTTCTTCCCGTTCTCCAAGCTGCAGGGCGAGGCGAACGTGCTCGTGTTCCCGAACCTAGCTTCGGCCAACATCGCGTACAAGCTCCTCAAGGAGTTCGCCGGAGCAAGGTCGGTTGGCCCGATCCTGATGGGACTAGACCGACCTGTCGCGGTGCTGCAGAAGGGATTCAGCGTGGAGGACGTGATCACGCTGTCGGCGGTCGCCGTCCACGACGCGCAGGAACGGGTACCGGGCGGTCTGGCGGCACTGGCAGGATGACATTCGCGTCAACTGGGCCGATCGCGACCACGCTGCGGAGGCAGCGATCTCAGGGTCGGGGCAACCGGCTGACCGGGCGGCCCGGCGTAACCAACTCCCGGCAGCCTCTGAGAGGTCAGAACCTAGGGGAGCCGTAGTTGTGCCACCGAGGGACAGACCTTCTTCCGAAGGAGGCTGCGATTCCGTATCGGTCGTCTCCTGGATCCCACGGTGGACGGTGCTTGTCGCGTGCGGGCGAGAGTATGGGAGTCGGCAGCCGAGCAGGTAGGTTGCTAGGGAGACATAGGAATCAGCATGGCCTGCAGAAGAATCTATCGTCCGAGGGGCTTCTCGTCGAGTCCGGGTACTCGTGGCGAGCAAGTAGACCTGAGAGTCGCTCGCGCTGGGGCAACGGCGTCTCGGATCTTGCGTGCCCGACTTGGATCCGCAGCGTGCTCACTTGGCCTATTGCTCTTCTTGCCTATCCCGGCCCTTGCTGCCGCTTCAAGCGACTGGGAGGCCGTTCGCGCGCTGGATGCCGGGCGGCGTATCCGAGTAGTGCTGAACGAACCGAGCGGCACCGTCTTGGCGGGACGATTCGATTCTGCGACTGCAGACCAGATCGCAGTGCGCACGCGGGACGGCGGCACACAGACATTCCAAAGGGGCAATGTGCATCAGGTCCGTTTGCGAGTGCCGTACTGGAGGCGCAAGATTGCTTGGGCGGTGGGCCTCCCCTGCGCGGCCCTCGGAATAGTCGCTGCCAGCATCTCGGACGGGCCCGTCGGTGCTGACGGAACGATGGGAGACGCGACTGCACAGCGAGTGGCCACACCATTTGTGGCCTTCGGAGTCTGCTATGCCCTATTCGGGGAGGCGGGAAGTACGAGTCGCGTGTATACGGCGGCTCCGGTGCCGGACGCTTCCCAGCCGAAGGGCTCTGGCACCGGAAGCTCTTCGCGGACGAACACTGTGCCTGCCTCTAGACAAGCGGATGCGAGGAATGTGGGGGCGGTCAGAAATAGTCCTGGGCGGTAAACGCTTCTTTGCCGCGGCGTGTCAGGCTGGCCAGTTTCCTACGTAGACGCTCCACCTGAGAATCGAAGCCGGGCTGGGACGGGTCGCCGGGTTAGGCAACACCTCCGGTCAGAACCGACTTGCCGATCGATCGGCAGCAGCATGGGTGGGAGCGTCGCGTTGTCATCGAGTGCACGGTCGTACGGGACAGCATCGGAAGGTGCGCCGGCGGACCCGAGGCACGCACATAGCTGGGTCGTGTGCTCAATTTCGTTCAGGAGATTCGGACTGACACCGCGCCCGATCCGGCAATGATGGAGCAGCCTTTCGGTTTGCCACGCTACATGGCGAGGCAAGCTTGCGTGTAGTTGCGAGTTTGGCTTCGGCAAGCGTCGGGTACAAGCCTCTCAAGGAGTTCGCAGGCTCAAGGTCAGCAGGCCCGATCGCGATGGGATTGGACAGATCGGCCGCCATGCGGCAGAACGGCTTCAGCGTGAAAGCGGCGATCGCCCTTTCGGCGTTCGCCGCTCACAACGCGCAGGAACGGATCCCCGGCGGCTTGGCGGTCGGAACGGATTGAGAGCGGGGGCGCGGCGAGGCAGCGCAATCGGGCACAGAGTTAGAATCAGACCCAGTCCCGCGGACGGCCAGCCTAGCCCGCGCCCGCAAGACCGCCATGTTGCAGGCTCCGATGCCATGAAGCGAAGCGTAAATTGGTGCACCGCAGTTCGTAGAGCCTTGGCCTGCCAGCTCGCGCTGCTCACTACGTTGTCTCCACTCTTGGCGACCGACGCGACCGGCAATTGGGACGCGGTTCGAGAACTGACGCCGGGGCACCGGACCCGAGTGCTTCTCGAGAAGAGCCCGGCGTCCCCGAAGGGTACCGTGGTGAAGGGGCGATTCGCTTCCGCAACCGAGAATCAAATTACCGTGCTCACCTCGGATGGCAGCACGCGGTCCTTCCGCAAGGATGGTGTGCGTCAGATCCGGGTCCGGGTACCGTTCTTGAGCCGGAGACCCGCTTGGCGCGCGTGCGCAGTCGCTGGAGGCGCCATGGGTTTCATCGCGGCCATCGGAGCCGGGGACATGACCGTCGCCGCCGCCGGTCCCGGTTATTGTGCTCTGTTCTATGGCCTGTTCTCTTCGGCCGGCCGTACGAGGCCCGTATACGACGCCGGGGTGGTCAGTAAGGGCTCGCCACCTACGAGCGCTGGGTCGGGGGAGCCAAGCAGTCCGGACCATCAGGGGGGCACTGGGGCGGTGAAGGCACTGGTCGTCGAGGGCAATCGGAACTAGGTCCGGAGACGGTCGATTTCGAGTTAGGTTGAGCGAACTTGTGTATCGCTCCGGGCCAAGGGGATGCGAAGCTTACCGGCCACGAGGGATTCGGTCGGCGCTAGGGTCGCGGCATCCAGAGTCAGAGCACGGATGCACCAAGCGAGGGATCGTCACTGGCACCACTTGGATCGGCAAGTCTAGCGGTTTTCCGACTCATCCGCCCTTCCCACTCACCGAGGCATTGCGCCAGATCGGCAGGTTCGTTGACGGAGACGACCGTCAGCCCCGCCTCGACGGCAGAACGGATCCCCGTCGCCGAATCCTCGAATGCGAGACACTCGCTCGGGACCTTCAGATCGAAGCTCTTTCGAAGCTTGTCAAATGCCAGCCTGTAGGGCAACGGATCGGGCTTCAGGCGCTCGACGTGATCCCCGCAGATGATGAACTCCATCCGGTCGGCAACTCCCTGCCGCTGCAGGATGGGCACGACATCTGGGATCGTGCTCGATGACACGACCCCCATGGGAACGCGCCCGTGATTGCTCCGGATCCAATCGCCGACGTCCGGGTCGATCTCGAGTTCCTCCACCGACCGGGCCCTGTATGCCCGGTGCTTGCGGCCTCGGCCGTAATCGAGCGCTTCGGGCGTTACGGGCATGCCCGCCCGGCCCAGGAAGAATTCGCAGGCTCGGGTGTCGCTGATGCCGACGAGCAGCCGAACGTAGTCGTCCCAGCTAACCGTGACCCCCCATGGTTCCACGGCCTCCAGCCAGGATTCGTGATGGAGGTGCTCGCTGTCGACCAAAGTGCCGTCGAAGTCGAACAGTACGGCGCGAATGCTGGGGCTAGCAGATCCCAAGTGCCAGTGTATCGTCAGACATCGGCACAGCTATAAGGCACCCTCAAGGGCTGCAGACTGCACCGGCCAGAGACTGCGGACCAGCACCTCGTCCGGGCGGGGCGGTCGGCTATAATCATGCGTCCAAGTGATTGGCCCGCTGCGCATCTCGACCCTAGCTGCGTTGACCGCGCTGGTGGCATGCGACAGCCCGGAAGGGCCGTTCCCCGCCAAGGAGATCAAGCTCATCGTCCAGGCAGCGCCGGGCGGTACGTCCGATACGGTCTCGAGAGTGATGGGCAGCCTAGCCGAAGGCCGGCTCGGCGTGCCAATCGTCTGCGAGAACAAGCCCGGGGCCAGCGGAGCCCTTGCGTTCTCGTTTGTCTCGCGGCGACCGGCCGACGGATACACCATCGGTCACGCCCCTGTGGAAATCGCAGTGGTCAGATCGCTCGGCTACGCCGACATCGGCCCGTCAGACGTCTCACTGATCTGCCTTGTCTCGAAGACCGCCCCCGCACTGGTCGTCGGCAGCGAGTCTCCCTGGCGAACCTTCGAAGAGTTCATCGGCGCAGCGAAGGAGGAACCCGGACGGATCGTCATGGCGAACTCGGGAATCGGCTCGATCTGGCACTTCAACATCCTGCTGATGGAGCAGGGAACGGGAGCGCGGTTCACGCACCTGCCGTACGGAGGCTCCACGCCAGCCCTCGTCTCGGTGATCGGCGGCCACGCTGACGCGGCAGTGGCGGGCGTGGGCGAGGTGGTCTCCCACGTCCAGGCCGGCAAGCTGCGCGCGCTGGTGGTATTCGACGCCAGCCGTTCCGCAGTGCTGGCGGAGGTGCCGACGACCCACGAGCTGGGGTATCCGATCGGTGCCCCCGCATGGAGCGGATTCTTCGGTCCCGCGGGGATACCGGACGACCGGATCGAGACGCTCGCGGAGGCGTTCCGAGGTGCGTTCGGCACCGAGGAATGGGCTAAGCTCTGCCGGGAGCGCGGCATGGAGCCGCTCTTCCTTGACAAAGACGAGTTCTCGGACTTCGCATTGCAGCAGCAGGCGTTCTTCGAGGGCGAGATTCCGAAGCTGGTGCGGTTGGAGTCCCCTTAGATGCCAAGAGCGGTCATCATCACCGGTGGAGCATTCCTGGCTCTAGGTGCCGCGCTGATCGCCAGCGGTGTGGCCCTGCCGTCGGGAGTCGGCGGATTGCCCGGTGCCGGGTTCTTCCCGCAAGCGATCGGCGCATTGATGGCCCTGCTGGCCTGCGCCGTGCTCGCCAAGAGCCGATCGGGGGATGGGGACGAGTCACCTGCACTCTCCAATATTCGGCAGGTCGCTGGAACGGCGGCCCTCCTGTTCGCATATCTGCTGCTATGGGGAACCGGCTTCTTCCTGCCTCGCACGGTGGTGTTCCTGGCATTGACCCTCCGATTCCTCGGCCAGGGGTGGCCTGCCGCAGTAGGATACGCAACGGCCTTGACGGCCGCAGTGTACCTAGCGTTCGACATGGGCTTGAACGTGTTCCTGGAGTAGCGTCGTTGGCGGCAACCGAGGCACATCGCAGGCAACCAGCCGGCCATGATGGCCGGAACATGGCAGAAGGCTCACCTTGACTGCAGAAATCCTCGCGGGCCTGTCGGCAATCCTGCAGTGGCAGGTATTGGGATTCCTGTGCGTCGGCGTCTCCCTAGGCGCAGTCTTCGGCTCGCTGCCAGGCCTGACCGCAACCATGGGCGTCGCAGTCCTGACGCCGCTGACATTCTGGGTTTCGGCCGAGCAGGGCCTCGCGATGCTGCTCGGAATCTACTGCGGAGCCATACCAGCGGGCGGGATTCCCGCGATCCTCATCAATGTCCCCGGCACGCCGGCGTCGATCGCCACGACCTGGGACGGATACCCGCTCACGCGGAAGGGCCAGGCGGGTCTGGCGCTCGGCGTCAATGCGCTCGCTTCGGCAGCGGGCCAGCTGACCAGCATCCTGTTTCTCGCCTTCCTGGCCTTCCCGGTTGCGAGCTTCGCGCTACGTTTCGGGCCTGCCGAGTACTTCGGCCTGGCCGTGCTGGGCATCAGTTTGATGGCCGGCGTATCGGGCCGGCACGTGCTGAATGGAATGCTGGGCGGAACGCTGGGATTAGCGCTGGCGCTAGTGGGTCTCGATCCGATGACGGCCTACCCGCGCTACACCTTCGGCATGTCGGAATTCCTGGATGGGATCTCGTTCGTTCCCGTCATGATCGGGCTGTTTGGGCTTGGGGAAGTGCTGGTGCAAATTTCCGACCGACACGCGGCAAGGGAGAGCCCCGACTCGAAGATCGGTCGGGTCCTGCCCCGGCTCA
This sequence comes from Bryobacterales bacterium, assembly GCA_965263255.1. GTDB lineage: Bacteria > Acidobacteriota > Terriglobia > Bryobacterales > UBA6623 > VXMF01. Next base: position 14,907 of record CBDHHA010000006.1, on the reverse strand, counting down.
GCGAGGTGCGTGAGATGGCCGGCGCCACGCTCAGCGGCGCCACGGTCGGGACGATGGTCGGCGCGATTCCGGCCGCGGGCGGCGATATCGGATCCGTGATTGCGTGGGAGCAGGCCCGGCGCGCCTCCAGGCGCAAGGAGGAGTTCGGCAAGGGCTCGCTGCGCGGCTTGGCAGCGAGCTGCTCGGCCTGCAATGCCGCCATCGGGGGCGCAATGACCACGATGCTGACCCTCGGCATTCCCGGTGACGCGGTGTCCGCGATCCTGATCGGCGCCTTGCTGATCCATGGCATCCAGCCCGGCCCGCTCCTCTTCGCCAACAAGCAGTCGTTCGTCTTCTCCATCGTCTTCCTGCTCGTGCTCGCGGCCCTGATGATCATGGCAATCGGCATCCTGGCGGCCCGGCCTCTGTCGCGGATCCTCAATATTCCCGCACCGTGGCTGTGGACTGGGATCGTCCTCTTCGGCACGGTTGGCTCGTACGCGCTGAACAACGCGGTCGTTGACATCTGGGTGATGTACGCCGCGGGCGTGGCGGGATTCCTGTTCCGGCGGGCCCGGATTCCGCTGGGCCCGCTGGTCCTGGGCCTGATCCTCGGACCGATGATGGAGTCCAATCTCCGCCGTGCGCTCATCCTCAGCCGCGGGGACTGGCTGGCACTGCTGTCGCGCCCCATCCTGCTGGCGTTCCTTGTCGCAGCGGCTTTGTCGCTGCTCTGGCCTTTGATCCGGGCACGGCGGTCGCGCAGCGTCACTAACCTCGAAGGCACGTAACGCGCCTATACAGGAAGCGGAGCAGGTTCGAAGGTTCCGCTCGGAACTGGAACGGTGTGGAAGCAGCCCGTTCCGCATGCTGGCACTAGGGAAGTCTTGAAGGGGAACACAATGCATTCCGCACTCGCCGCGATCCGGAGATCTGCCATCAGAACCGCAGGGCCGTGGGCAGCCTGCTTCTGCCTAGGAGCCGGAATGGCCGTCTCGGCCGGCACCGATGCCAAGGACTCCTGGAGGCAGTGGCGGGGTCCCAACAACAACGGCGTCGCGGAGAGCGATGCCCCACTGAACTTCTCCGCGACAGAGAACGTGAAGTGGCGGATTTCGATCCCCGGCAAGGGCCACTCCACGCCGGTCATCTCGGACGGGACCATCTATCTGACAACAGCTAAAGAAACCGGAACGGACTCGGAGTCAGGCGCCCTCGTCGAGCACGACTTCCTGGTCATGGCTATCGACGCCGAGACGGGCAAGGAGATCTGGCGCCGGGAGGCGACCAAGGCAGTGCCCCACGAGGGGTATCACCGCAGGTACGGCAGCTACGCCTCCAATTCGCCCGTGACTGACGGCGAGATCCTGATTGCGAGCTTCGGCTCGCGCGGCGTCTATGCGTACGGCATGGACGGCAACCTGCTGTGGCAGAAGGATCTCGGCCCGCTCTACATGCGAAACGCTTTCGGCGAAGGGATTGCGCCGGTCCTTCACGGCGACTCGCTCATCATTCAGAACGATCACGAGGGCGAGTCGTACATCGTGGTTCTGGACAAGCAAACCGGGAAGGAGCGCTGGCGCGCGGAGCGGGACGAACGCAGCAGCTGGGCCCAGCCGATCGTGGTCGAACACCAAGGCCGCGAGCAGCTCGTCACCAGTTCGACCCGCGTCCGAAGCTACGACTTCGCCACCGGAGAACTTATCTGGGAAGCGGGTGGCCTGGGCGCGAACGCAATTCCGGCCGTGATCAACGTCGACAGCGAGATGGTCATTGCGATGACCGGTTACCGGGATCCGAACCTCCTGGCAATCAAGCTGGGAGGCACGGGCGACATCACCGACGACCCGGAATTCGTGAAGTGGACCAACGATAGAGGGAACGCCTACTCTTCGTCACCGGCGCTCCACGACGGCATCCTGTACTTCGTCACGGACCGCGGCCTTGTCAGCGCGTTCGATGCCGCGAGCGGCGAGAAGCACTACCACCAGCAGAGGCTGCCGGAAACCTACACGTTCAAGTCATCTCCGGTCGCCACCAACGGCAAGCTCTACCTCGCCAGCGAGGAGGGCGACGTCATTGTCCTCAAGCTGGGCACGGAGTACGAGGTGCTGGCTGTCAATGACATGGAGGGCGAGGTCTTCGTCGCGTCCCCGGTCATCCTCGATAGCAAGCTCTATCTCAGGAGCGAGGACGAACTGTTCTGCATCGCCTCGGACTAGGGACGGGCGCAGACATTCCTGCCGGCAGGACCCGGTGCCGGGGCTGACGGCGGCCAGACCTCCGGGGAGGGGAACATGACAAAGCGACTCATCGCAGCCCTCGGCGCATTCGCTGTCGTTGGGGCCGCGCAGGATCGTCCCAACATCGTTGTCATCGTTTCCGACGACCAGGGCTATTCGGACATCAGCTGCTACCCGCATTCGGACGGAGTCTCGACGCCCGGAATGGACAGGATTGCGGCCGAGGGAGTGCGAATGACCAGCGGCTACGCAAGCTGCCCGGTTTGCGCGCCCACGCGCGCCGGCCTGCTGACCGGCCGTTACCAGCAGCGGTTCGGCTTCTATACCGCCTCCGACTCGCGGGCCGGACTGCCGCGCACCGAGTCGACGCTTGCAGACGTGCTGCGCGAATCAGGATACGCGACAGGGGTCTTCGGGAAGTGGCATCTCGGATACCAGCCCCCATTTCACCCTCTCGAGCGCGGATTCGACACCTTCTACGGCTTCCTGGGCCACGGCGGTCACGATTACTTCGATCTCTCGGATACAACGGACGAGGTCAGGGCGATCTATCGCGACCGCGATCCGATCAGCGACAGCGGGTACCTGACGCGCAACATCACGCGGCATGCCGTGTCGTTCATCGAGAGTAATCGGACCCGCCCGTTCTTCGCGTACGTTCCCTACAACGCGGTCCACAATCCCCTGCAGGCACCGGAAGATTACGTGCGGCGCTTTTCGAATCCGGATCCGGACAGGAACACCTACCTAGCCATGCTGGCCATCCTTGACGAAGGAGTGGCGGAGATCCTGGGCACCCTGGACCGGCTCGGACTGGCCGACAACACACTTGTGATCTTCTTTTCCGACAACGGAGGGGCTCGCGGGACGACCGCGCAGAACGGAGCACTGCGCGACTTCAAGCACAGCGTCTACGAGGGAGGGATTCGCGTGCCGTTCCTGCTGCGGTGGCCGGGGCGGATTCCCGCCGGAACGGTATCGGACGAGCCGGTGATCTCCATCGATGTCTTTTCGACGGTCCTGTCGGCGGCGGGGATCGAGCCCGGCGGCGACCGAATTCTGGACAGCAAGGACATCATCCCTGCCGTTACCGGCGGCTCTTCCGCCCCCCTGCATCAAGCCCTGTTCTGGAACTGGATCGGCAAGGATTCGGACAAGGGCTGGGCGGTACGCAAGGGACGCTGGAAGCTTCTCGTCGACGACGGCGGGATGGAGCTCTACGACCTCGAGTCCGACATCGGAGAATCGCAGGACCTAGCATCCTCCAAGCCTGAACTCGTGGAGGAACTAGAGGCTACATACCAGGAATGGCGAGACCAGCTAGCCCCCAGAATCCGACGCAACAACTAGACCCTGTATCCCTGCTTGGCTGCACGAAGGACCCGCTCTGCATCGAGAGGCGTTCAGTTCGGAGCGGCTGCGCCCCTTCGGCCTAGCGAAGCGGAATCGAATCCCAGCCGCCCCTCGACGAATCCGTAGCGCTGGTTGGTCTCCAGATCCGTCCATCTCTGGCGCCTGCCCGAGGGCCAGACGATCTCGAGTGACTCGACCGTCTCGGCCTGACCGAGGCCGAAGTGCAAGGCGAGGTCGCTTTGCGAGTAGTAGCTACCCCCGCCCATGACTGGCTGCAGCTGCGCTCGGCCTTTAGCAGTGACGGTTACGAGCGCCCCGATTCCGCTTCTGTTCGAATCCGTCCCTTCCAGCCGGACCAAGACTGCGTTTGCCTCCGGCGTCGAGCTCTTCAGCAAGGCCGGCGGAGCGTTAACGTTGACCACCACGATCTCGGGATGGCCGTCTCCGTCGAGATCCCCGGCGGCCATTCCCCGCGCTGGCCTGGGGACTTGGAGCGCGGGCCCGGCCTTGTCTGTCGCGTCTTCGAACACGCCGTTTCCCAGGTTCCGGTAGAACACGGTCGGCTGGCGATAGGTCTCTCCGATGGGAGCGGCGTCAACCTCCGGGTAAACGTGCCCATTGGCCAGCAGGAGATCCGGCGCCCCGTCCTCGTCAGCGTCCACGAACAGCACTCCCCACCCGAGCAGCTGGTGCGCCGCGAGGCCCGAGTCGAAGGCGAGATCATCGAAGAACGACCCGTCCTCGTTGTTGTAGAGGGATGGCAAGTCGCCCGAGAAGTTGGTCTTGGCGATGTCAAGGAAGCCGTTGCCGTCGTAGTCGGCGACGGCGACTCCCATCCCCGCCTGCAGCTGCCCGTCCGCGTTGTAGGCGACACCCGCCTCGGGGGCGACATCAGTGAAGGTGCCGTCCCCGTTGTTGCTATAGAGGAGGCTCGGCGTCATGTCGCATGCGACGTAGATGTCGGTGTCTCCGTCGCGATCGAAATCCGCAGCCACGGCCCCTAGCGCGTACCGGCCCCCCGGCTCGAGGATGCCCGAGGGAACGGACACGTCCTCAAAGCGGCCGTCTCCGAGGTTCCGGTAGAGAGCGTTGCTGGCTCTCGGCAAGCCTTGCGGGCCGCACATGACCGGAATCCCCTTCCATTCGCACGAACCGCTGGAGCCGGGCTTCGGCGTGATGGCGGGGTCAAAGTCGACGTAATTCGCTACGAAGAGGTCGATTAGACCGTCCGAGTCGTAGTCGAGCAGTGCGCAGCCAGAACCCCAGCGCTGTCGCCCTGCCGGTTGCGGCAGGGCCTCGCTGGCGATTCGGAAGGTCCCCTTCTCGTTCCGGTACAGGACGTTGGACCCGAAGTAGGTGACCAGCAGGTCCTGCCATCCATCGTTGTCGACGTCGCCAACGCAGGCCGCCTGTCCCCAGCCGCTAGCGACAAGGCCGAATTCTGCGGCAGCCTCGCGGAAGTTGCCCGTGCCGTCGTTGACGTATAGGAATGAAGGCTTGCTGTCCCCGGACTCGTGAGCCCGGAAGGTCGTGCCATTGATCACAAAGACGTCGTTGTCACCGTCACGATCGAAGTCGAGGATTGCAGCGCCGGTTCCGGTGGTCTCGAGGATGTAGGTGTTCGACTGAGGGCTGCCGAACGTTACTTCGTGAACGAGTCCCGCGACCGTCGCGATATCACTGTAGGCGGGTGTGCCACCCGGCACCTGCACTGGCAGCGATCCCGCGAGAAAGACCGCAACGAGGGAATGCCGCAGCGGGGGCGGGAGCCTCGGCTCGGTTGCACAGGAGCGGCTGGCTCTCGTCATGCCCGTCCCACCGGGAGAGTACCGACTTCGGTCAGCATGCCTGCTCCTTACGGTACCGCCCGGGATCCGCGGACCCGCAGCCGCAATGCAAAAGGGCCCCCGCCGTTTCCGGCGGAGGCCCTTGGTCTCAGGTCGGATGACCGATCAGAACATGAAGCGGAGGGCGAACTGGAACTGCCGGTTCAGCCCGCCACGCGTGCTGGCGATCTGGCCAAAGGCACCCGAGCCGTGAGTCGAGTTGGGCCGGTTGAACTGCGGCGTGTTCGTCAGATTGAACGACTCGATCCGGAATTGGACCTTCGAACTCTCCGTGATCGGGAAGTCCTTGAACAGGGACAGGTCCACCGTGTTCGTCGGCGGCCCGATGTTGGAATAGTTCCCGAGCGCACCGTACGTTCCGACCGCTGGATCCTGTAGCGCCGAAGTGTCGAACCACTCCTCCGGAGTCCGCCCGCCTTCGGGAGCGGCGTTTGGATCGCGCCCGTCCACCGGGTCGGGCCGCCTCGTGCCAGTACAGGAACAGATCGCGCGGTTGGTCCCGATGCTGAAGTAGTTGCCGGTCTGGAGAGTCAGGATTCCGTTCAGCTGCCAGCCCCCGATCAGCATCCTGGCCGGACCGGTTAGGGTCGCAGGAGTCGGAAGATTCCAGTTCCCGCTGAGTACGAAGCGATGACGGACATCGAAGCTGGCGTGCGCGTATTCGAGCGACTGGTGGGGCGTCCGGTTGCCGGGTCCGCCCGAAAGGGTGGTGCCCGTGTCGGCGAGCGCGTGACCCCATGTGTAGGACATGAGGAAACCCAAGCCGTCCGAATAGCGCTTGTCGAGCTTTGCAGTAAAGGCGTTGTACGTCGAGCGCCCGTTGCTGTTGGTAAATGTGATGCCGGAGTTCACGAACTTGAACGGTCGCCGAGGAAGGGCCGGCTGGTTGGGCCGGGGATCGTTCACGACGGGGTTGCCATTGTAGTTGTCGGTGAGCCGGTTGCCCTTGGATCCGATGTAGGCCAGTTCGAGGACGGAATTCCATCCTAAGTCCCGCTGCAGGTTGAAATTCCACTTGTTCACCAAAGGCCACCGGCGCTGGGTGTACAGGGATCGGAAGGAGATCGGCGCCGGAAGCGTGAATGCGTCGACCGGGAAGCCGTCCGAGAACTTGTTGACGAACGGATTCCGGTCAGACGGGCGGTCCTTCTCGAAGCGCGTCTCTTGGTTGAACGGGACGTTCTCGCCACGATTGGGGTTGCCCCCCTCGTTCTCCTCGGCCCCGTAGAAGATACCGAAGCCGGCGCGGATCACCGTGCCGGGCATCGCTTCGTAGGCAACCCCGATGCGGGGCGCGATGTTCGTGCGGTCCCATTCCGTCAGATAGAGCGACGCCTCGCCCCTCTCAACCGCAATCGTGGGGTAGTCGGTTGCGAAGTTCGGGGGCAGAGGAGCGTCCTGATCCTTGCCCTGCGGAATGACGAGGGTTGGGACGCTGTGGTCCGTCCCAAATACATCCAGATGCGCCTGGCGGCCAAACTTCTCGCCGATCGGCGTGGTGAGTTCGTACCGCACACCCAGATTGATCGTCAGCCTAGACGACACCTTCCAGTCGTCTTGGACAAAGAAGGAATAGGCATCCTTGAACGACGAGATGAAGTTGGCAGTAGTGATGCGCGCCCAGTGGACGTCGCCGAGCAGCCACGAAGCCATGCCGTCGCCCGTGTCATTGAAGCCGACCTGGTCCGAATCGGCCCGGTTGAAGTCCATGCGGCCGCGGGGTGACGGAACCTGGAAGAACGGAAAGCCGATCGGCCTGTACTCTGCACCGAACTTGATCGCGTGCGAGCCCTTGTTCCAGGACACGTTCTGGATGAAGTCCCAGACGTTGTTGTACTCCTGTGTCGGCAGCCACTCCGAGCCGCCCACCGTGCTGTAGCCCTGCGGCCCGAGCCGCATCATGCCGCCATTGTTCGTGGTGAAGGGGTTCAGCCCGCCGAATCCCAAGGACGAGAACGAATCGTTATCCGCGTTGCTCTGCACCCTGGTCGTGATCAGGCGGGAGTACGCTACCCGCGATTCGGTGATTAGGCTGGGCGACCAGATCTTGGTGTAGCTCATCATCGCCGCACGACTCAGGTTCTCCTCGGTCTCGCCGAGGAACCCGCCGGCATCCAAGTCGCCGGGAAGCGGGGGTGTCTGGAACTTCTGCTCGTCGATCCAGCTGATGCTGCCGAACAGGCTGTCGTTGTCCGAGATCCGGTGATCGACGCGCACGTCCCACTGGTGCACGTCGCGCGTGGCGTTCCGGGCGGTGAAGTAGTTGTTCCCAGGACGATTGCCGGCCGCGGTCGGGTTCTGGTTCTCGGTCGGATACTGGCCGATCAGGTTGGAGGCAATGGAGTCGAACCGGGATGACGGGATCATGTTGTTCGGGAACGGATCCCGGATAACCGTCCCGTCGACCACCCTCTGCGTGGAGCGGTCGAAGATCTGCCCGCGGACGACGTTGCGCCCTAGGGCGTCCTGGCCGAGCACGTCGGAGGGACGCAGCACCGAGGTGAAATCGCCCTGCGCCATGCCGGGAGCCGGAACCGTGAGCGAGCTGGAGAGGCTTCCGTCGCGGATCAGCGTTCCCTGGTAGTCGGCGAACCAGAACGTCCGGTTGCGCGCGATCGGGCCGCCCACCGCAGCTCCGTACTGGTTCTGCTTGTAGGGCTGGCGCGCCTTCTTGTTCCGGTTCAGCTCCCAAGTGTTCGCGTTGAGCTTCGTGTTTTGGAGGAATTCGAAGAGCGTTCCGTGAACCTCGTTCGTGCCCGACTTAATAGTCACGTTGACCACGCCGCCAGCGGCGCGGCCGTACTCGGCGTTGTAGCCGTTCGTCAGGATCTGCATCTCGCCGATGGCCTCGACCGAGGGGCCGACCACGTAGGCGGTCTGGTTGATGAAGTCGATGACGTTGACGTTGTTGTCCACGCCGTTGAGCAGGAAGTTGTTCTGGCCGTTGGAGCGCACGCCGTTAGCGGAGAAGCCGCCGCCGGCCGCGTCGCGGGCGCCCGGCTCGGCCGGAACGACAGCGGGGACGGTCCGGGCGAGGAAGGCGAAGCGCCGCTGGCCGCCCAAGGGCAGCTCGCTCGTCTGGCGGTTCTCCAGCGTGCCGCCCATCTGGGTGGTCTCCGTCTGGAGGGCTGGCGGCGCGGCCGAAACCTCGATGGTCTCGGTGACCTCGCCGATCTCCAGCACGAAGTTGGACTGGACGCGCCCTGACGACTGGAGGATCACGCCGGTCTGGACGGACCGCTTGAAGCCGGGCGACTCGCAGGCAATTGTGTACGTTCCGGGCTTGATCAGCGGGCGGATGTAGTTTCCGAGGGCATCGGACTCAACCATGTCGGCCACGCCAGTGGCTTCCTCGGTAATAGTAATCGTGGCGCCGGGGATCGCGGCGCCGGACGGATCCGTCACGCTGCCAAGCAGCGTTCCCATGTCTCGCTGGGCCATCGCCGGCATTGCGCCGACGAGGCATGCGAGCAGCAGGGCCGGGATCGCGCGGAATGTGATTCCTCGCATGAAGTGTTTGCCTCCTACTGCGGCCATAGGCCTGAACTGAATTTCTTGCGGCTAGAGGGACTGACCCCCTCTAACCCCACCGTCGCAATATCATAGCACCGCGTCGAGCATCAGCGCTGCGCGGAATCCGGCCAAGCCCTCCACGGGTGGGAACGGACCGGCACTGCTCCGCGCCGGAGCTCCGTTCGCATCATCCCGCAGCGGTCCGCTCCGAGCCGCTGTCTTCCGTTCCGGAAAGCGGTCTACGCGAGCAGCTCTTTCACGACCCTGCCGTGCACGTCAGTCAGGCGGAAGTCGCGGCCCGCGTGGCGGTAGGTCAGGCGTTCGTGGTCCATGCCGAGCCGGTCCAGGATCGTCGCTTGGAAGTCATGGGACGGTGACCGGATCCTCGGCCACGTCGAAACCCATCTCGTCGCTCGCCCCGAACACGGTGCCGCCCTTGATGCCGCCTCCGGCCAGCCACGAGCTGTACACCCTGGCATGGTGACCGCGGCCCTCCGCTCCAGGCGACGGGCAGGTCGGGGTCCGCCCGAACTCGGTCGTCCAAACGACGATCGTCTCGTCGAGCAGTCCCCTGGCCTTGAGGTCCCGAATGAGCGCGCCGATCGGCCGGTCTACATTCCGGGCGAGCCGGTTGTAGTGGGCCATCTTGGCGTGCGTGTCCCAGTTCTTGTCAATAGAGGTGCCCCCGTCGATCAACTCCACGAAGCGCACGCCGCGCTCCACGAGCCTGCGCGCTACGAGGCACTGCCAGGCGAAGCCGTCCGTGCTACCCCGTTCAAGCCCGTACAGGCCAAGGGTGCCGTCGGACTCTCCGGACACGTCGAAGGCCTCAGGTGCCTCCGCCTGCATGCCGAAAGCCGTCTCGAACGACTGGATCCGGGCGGTCAGGTTCGAGTCGCGCTCGCGACCCCGCAAGTGCTGGCGGTTTGAAGTACTCCAGCATGTCCAGCTCGGTCCGCTGCTGGGCGGCGGTGTTCCGCCGGCTCATGTGGGCGATGGGCTCGTCCCCCGGCAGGATACGGGTGCCCTGGTGCAGCACGGGCAGGAAGTCCGAGCCCCAGACCTGGCCCCCCGCGTACGGGATCTCGGGAGCGATCACCATGAACGAGGGCAGGTTCCTGTTGAACGTGCCGAGCCCGTAGCTGACCCAAGAGCCGATGCTGGGCCGGTTGAACGTCGCTGAGCCCGTATGAATGCCCAGCGTGGCGCCGAAGTGGTCGCCGTTAATGTTCTTCATCGATCGGACCACGGCGATGTCGTCCATCACCTTGCCGATCTCGGGAAACAGGTCGCTGACCTCGGTGCCGCTCTGCCCGTAGCGCCGGAACTCCCAGTCGGAGCCCTTGTAGACACGATTCTTGCCGTGGCGCTTGTCGTGGTTCTCCCGCAGGAACGGCTTGGGGTCGAAGGTGTCGACGTGCGAGACCCCCCCGGTCATGAACAGGAAGATGACGTGCTTCGCCTTGCCACCGTAATGCGGTGCCTTGGGCGCGAGCGGATCGGCCGGATCGGATCCCAGCATCTCCGAGAGCAGACCGGGAAGGAGCAGCCCGCCGCCCGCCAGCGAGCGGATCGATTGCCGGCGACTGGGAAGGGGCACGCACGCCATGGCAACCTAATGGTACCGCCGAGGCTCGCCATTTGACACGCTACGAACGAGTTTTCCTGCTGCTTTCCGGGTTCTTCATTGCCAGTCTGGTCCTGGCAAACGCCCTGGTCTTCAAGTTCATGGACATCTCGCTGCCGTTCATCGGGGTCGCCACCATCAGCGTCGGCGTGCTGCCGTACCCGATCACGTTCCTCTGCACGGACCTGATCAGCGAGCTCTACGGCAAGAAGCGAGCGCAGGCCGTGGTGGTGACGGGATTCCTGGCCAGCCTCTACATGCTGGCGCTACTCCAGGTCGGACGAGTGGTCCCGGTCTCGCACCTGCAGGACCCGGCGGTCCAGGAGCAGTACCTGGCGGTGTTCGGGCAGAGCGCACGGGCAATCTTCGCAAGCATGGTCGCCTACCTGGTGGCCCAGCTCATCGACGTCAGGCTGTATCACTTCTGGCGCAGGCTGACTGGAGGCAGGCACCTGTGGCTGCGCAACAACGGCTCGACCATGGTCAGCCAGCTGGTCGACACCACCGCCGTCGTGACGATCCTCTTCTACGGAGTGTGGTCGTGGAGTGAGATCGGCGCCGTGATCCTCGCGAGCTATGCCTACAAGCTGATCGTGGCGGCGGCGGACACTCCGCTGATGTATCTCGGGAGGTCGCTGCTCGGGGACATCCTCGCCGAGTCCTTGAAGCGGAACCGGATCGGAACCGACGAGGTCGCCGAATCAGACAGGCCGGACAACCTGCAGTGACATCGACTCGACCAAGTGGCCGGCCTTCTCCCGGAACTTGACCATGTGCGGCGCGACGGAGTGGGCCTTGAGATCGTCCATGGTCTCCCAGGTCTCTACGACGGTCACTCGCTGCGGTTCGAGAGCCTGAGTGCTCCATCCGGTGCCGGCGTCGAGGCATGGCTCGTACCGGATGCAACCCTGCTCCGCTCGGACGTTCGGCAGGTTGCCCTTGAAGTGGCTCAGGTATTCGTCGAGGCTGCCCTCCCGGACGCGGATGGAGGCAATGACGTGAATCATGGTGCCTTCCATTGTCCCCGGTGGGCACACTACCGTCCGCGGGGCGGCCGGGCTCGGACCGACAGGCCCCGGGGCCGGGCCCTCCGGCCAGTCCCACTAGAATGATCCGTGCAAGGCCAATGATCTGACCGACCGCCGCCGGGCGCGTGCCGAACCGACGGGCCAGGGCGGGTCGCACGGACCGGGAGCGCCGCCGGACGGGACCGAGTCCGTCGCCGGGCGCCACGAAGATGCAGAAGTACAGCCCCGAAATCCGGCGCTTGATCGACGGCGGCCTGTTCGACCGGCTCCCGAGAACCTTCTCGGTCTACTCCCTCGACCGCATCCGGGACTGGCACCGACTGTTTCCTGCCGAGAAGCGCTACTTCGAGCGGCTGTTCGGACTGCTGGACCGCTCCCCGGATGGCGCTGTGACAGAGCTATTCGCGCCGCTGCGCGAAGTGGAGCGGAAGATGGATCTCGGAGGGGGGCTCTGGAGCACGCGGGAGTTCACGCTCGAGCATGTCGACTTCCTGCAGCGGAATCCCCACCTTGCGGAATGGAGGGAGGCGATCGCCGCAGTCTTCGCCCGGATCGACCCCATCCTGGACGATGAGGTGGCACGATCCGGAAACGCCAGGCTGGTGATCGTCGCCTCTCCCGCAGAACTGCCGATGGGTCCTGACCGGATGTGGACGCGCATCCGCGCCAACGGCCAGGCGCTACCCCTCGCCCTGGAGGACGGAGCGGATCTAGGCGACTACCTTGCGAAGCTGCTCACCGGCGCTCCGCGTGCCAGTCGCGCGCCCAGCATCGTCGACCTGTACGCCGCGCAAAGGGCCAGGGACCCGTTCGACGCCTGGGTCGTCGAAGCCAGCGACCCCGTCCTACGGCTGGCCCAGACATTCGACGGATGGGTCGGCCTCAGCTACGAGCGGCTCTCCGAACTGCGCCGCATCCTGATGAAAGAGGTCAACGAGCTCGTCACCCAGGAGCGCATTCCCGGGCCCCGCCAGCTCGGCGAGCGGCTGCAGCGGATGAACCCGGGCGCGCTCCGCCGCGCCGCGGGACGCGACCCGGCCATGCAGGACTTCCTCCAGTCCGTGCTGCTCAACGGCAACGGGACGCTGCTAATCAACAACACCTTCGTCGAGTGGACCACGCTCCAGGCGGTCCGGCGAGCGCGCCCGTCGCTGGTGGTGTCTTCCTTCGGCATCCGCAACAAGGTCAAGCCGTTCAGCAGCCTGCTGATCTACTCCGACCAGGATGAGACGAGCCCGATCCCGACGCAGGCCGACATGCTGGGCTCCTACGTCGACTTGGAGGTGTTCTACCAGTACGTATGGCAGGAGTGCGACAAGTACGCCGAGTACCGCAGGAACACGGCCTACCTCTTCGTCGGCATCGGGATGGACGCGCTCTTCGTGATCGCGCCTCCGGATTTCCCGTTGCTCAGGGCAGGCGGCCCGGCGAGGCTCGAAGATGTCTTCTCGGCATGCAGGGCATGGATGGGGGTGCGGTCGGAATCCGAGACGGCGGGCGGCGCGGTACCCTGAGGGGGACGCCTAGCGTCCGCGCCGAACGATGCGATTGCCTCTCGCCATCGCGCTCGCGATCTGCTCCCTGCCGCAACTCGCCGGCACGCCCGGGGAGGAGGCACTACTCGAGCGCTTGGCGCACTCCGGCAGGCTCTCCACAATCGGACTGCGGTCGTCGGACCGCCTCCGCCCTCTCGGCGCCCTGGCGCCCGGCGACCCTCCCCTGCTGGCCTTCCGCTATCTCGAGGATCGCCGCCGGCACCGATTCGGCGAACTCGACCTGATGATGGATGATGCCGGGCACTAGGCGCTGGCGGGCCGTCCTGCTCGGGCTTGCGGCCACGGTAGCGTGCACCGCTCCCGCGAGCGCAGACGAGCCGTTCGAGGAAGGACTGCGCCTGTTCAACGCGGGCAGCCTCGAAGAGGCCAAGGAGCGCTTCTCCTCGTCGACGGACCGGCGCGCGACCGTCCTGACAGCTATCGTCAGCGCTTCCCTCGGTGACTGCGCGGAAGCCCTGCCCAAATTGGCGGAGGCCGCGGCTGGGGGCGATCCGTCCACATCGCGCCTGGCCGGCCTTGCGGCAGCGCGCTGCGCCATTGCCGGCAAGCGGTTCGATTCCGCCCTCGAGGCTCTCGGGAAGCTCAGGGGCGGGACATCCGGTGGACCCCGACATCCTGTACGAGACCGCGCGGCTGCACCTGAAGGGCTGGAACGAGGCCGTCTCGGAGATGTTCCGGGCAGTGCCGGCCTCGTTTCGCGTCAACCAGCTCTCCGCCGAGATCTTCGAGATCCAGGGACGGTACGACGACGCCGTCCGCGAGTACCGCAAGGCCATCGAGAAGGCTCCGGGCACCATCAACCTGCACTACCGTCTCGGACGGGCACTGCTGATGCGATCGCACGAGCCGAGCGCGCTCGAGGAGGCGCTCGCGGAGTTCCGGGCCGAGCTGGAACTGAATCCGAGCGACGCCGTCGCGGAGTTCCAGGTCGGCCAGATTCTCCAGGTACAAGGCCGCACCGGTGAAGCGCTCGAGCATTTCGAGCGCGCCGTGGAGCTTGACGGCGAGTTTCCCGAGGCGCTGATCGCAGTTGCCAAGGAGCGCACCCGGATGGAGCAATTCGGCCAGGCGATCGCACTGCTGGAGCGCGCCCTCGCGCTTCATCCCGAAAGCGAGCCTGCGCACTACAGCCTGATGCTGGCCTACCGCAACGCGGGCCGCCGGGAGGATGCCCAGCGCGTGCAGGCGGCGCTCGAGCGGCTCCAATCCCCCGACGACGGTGAATTCAGCGAGTTCCTCAAGCGGATCGGCGAGGCCCCCTAGATTGGGCGCGGCCCGGCTGCTCGCGGCCGCCGCCGTGGCGGCGGCCCTCCTTCCCGCCGACGACGCCGGCGTTCGGTATGTCGACATCGCGGAGGCAGCGGGGTTCACGCACGTATTCCCCAACGGGGGCGACACGCGAAAGGAGTGGATCCTGGAGACGACCGGGAGCGGCGCTGCGTTCCTGGACTACGACGGCGACGGCCTGCAGGACGCGTTCCTGGTCTCCGGGGATGGCGCGACGAACCGGCTCTACCGCAACCTGGGCGGCGGGCGCTTCGAGGACGTGACCCAAGCGGCGGGACTGCTGAGTTCCGGCTGGGGCCAGGGGGTCTGCGCAGGGGACTTCGACAACGACGGCTTCGTGGACCTCTTCGTGACGTACTGGGGCCGCAACAGGCTCTACCGCAACACGGGAATGTCGGGCTTCGAGCCCCGCGAGGTCCCCGATTCGGGCAGCTACAGCACCGGCTGCGCGTTCCTGGACGCCGACAACGA
>CBDHHA010000005.1:0-6731 GCA_965263255.1 Bryobacterales bacterium | reverse complement strand
CGAATCCACGGAGCAGGAAGTCCTTGGTAGGGCTACCATCGCAGTTCCGATATCCGGTCTCGGGATTGCCCGCAGGCCAGCGGTCCGGCTCGTAGTTGCGGACATACAGGTACTCGGGCGTGCGTATCGCACGAACCGGATAGCCCCAGTCATTCGGACGGCCGAGGTCGTGCCGCTCCTTCCCGACCAGCATCCGGTTCCGGGACGGATCGATCCAGCCCTGCTGCTCGGACCGGAGACTGTCGGAGAAGCTGCGGCCGGTCACCGAATCCGGGATCTCGACGCCCGCTAGTTCGAGGATCGTCGGCGAGAAGTCCCGGACATTGATGAAGTCCTCGACAGTCCTTCCTGACTTGCCGCCTCCGAACCGAACCGCAAGCGGCAGGTGGAACCCGTACTCGTAAATCTGGCCCTTGACCCGCGGGAAGGGCATCCCGTGATCGGAGGTGACGATCACCAGAGTGTTGTCCAGCTCGCCGATCTCCTCGAGCTTGGCGAGGATGCGGCCAAGGTGGGTGTCGAACCACTCCGATTCGACCGCGTAGTCGGCGAGATCGCGACGGATCGCCTCGTTGTCGGGGTAGAAGGCCGGGACGTCGACGTCCTGGTGGTTCTTGCCGCTCAACTCGCCTGCGCCGGGCTGGAAGGCGCGATGCGGCTCGCTCGTGCCGAACCAGAAGCAGAAGGGCTGGCCCGCCCCGCGCTGTTCGAGGAAGTCGTCGAAGTTCCTCGAGTAGTCGTTGCTGGACATGCTGCGGAACGGCGGCTTGCGGTTGTGCCGGGAATAGCGCGGACCGGCCGGGTTGCGGGTGAATCCGCCGGCTTCATGGTCGCCGGGGCCCCAGCCCTTGCCCGTGTAGCCGACGTGGTAGCCGGCGCCCTCGAGCAGGTCGGGGAAGACCGCCCACTTGGACGGAAAGACGCCGAAATGGTTGACAGCCTCCTCGAGCTGCCAGGTGTTCCGGCCCGTCAAGATGCTCGCGCGGCAGGGAGAGCACTTGGGGTTGGACGTGAAGCAGTTCGTGAACAGGACTCCTTCGTTCGCCACCCGGTCGAATGCGGGTGTATTCACCCAGCTGCATCCGTACGCCCCCGCATGGGGCCACCCCCAGTCATCGGCGATGGCGAAGAGTATGTTCGGACGCCGTTGCTGGCCGGCCAGCGGCAGGGCGGCGGCGCCGAGTGCGGTGGACATCAGGTCCCTTCGGGTCATGCATGGGTAGGATAGCGGAGAATGCCGGACGGACAGGCCGAGGTAGTGCGGCAGGGCGGGCCTCGCAATCGCCCGAGGCCCAGAAGCATACCGAGCGCGGGTGGAGTTCGGGCACGAGCAGAGTAAGCTAGTTCCTGTTTATGTCCCGCGAGGGCAGATAGCCAACGAGGCCAAAGATGATGGAAGACCGCGAAGATCTCTCAATGACCGCTGACACGGAGCCCGCCATCCAGGGAGTTGGCGGCAGCAACACGGAAGGGCCCGGAGGGGCCCCGGCGTCGCTCACGCGGGCTTGGCGGCGCGTGTTGGCAATGCTGCGGCTGGAACCGGGCATCTCGGTGGAAATCGCTTCCGATCCGAACAGCACGATGCAGGGACTGATAGTGTTCGCCCTGGCGTTCGCAATCGCCTCGATTCTCTACTGGCCGCTAGCCCTAATAACTTTGCCGGGCACGGTGGCGAGCCTTGCCATCAAAGCCGGGCTGTTCTGCCTGTTCTCCAGACTATTCACGGGTGAAGTGCCGCTCACCAGGTTGTTCGCGGATGAAGTGCGACCGTATCCCCAGTGGCTCCGCGTGATGTTTTTTGCGTCGGCACCGATGGCTCTGGGCGTCATCCCGTTCATTGGTGCCATCGTGCCCTCGATCTACTCGGCCGTGTTGCAGGTCGTGGCAATCCGGGACTTGGCACGCATTGGGCCGGGCGCAGCTGTAGTTGTGTGGTTCATCGGAACGATCCTGCCCTCGTTGCTACTTGGTGCGGTCTATCTCGCTCTCGGCGAGGCCACGTTCCATGACGACATCCTTCCTAGATTGATTGGATCCTTCATGCATTGATTGGCTCGTAGGCCTGGGAGGCTGGTTCGGCTCGAATGAAGACGAGCACTAACGGGAAGACCTAGGCACTGCATTGGGGGCGTTCGCGCCTACATGGCAAAGAGGCTTTGTGGTTCGGTCGAGGAGTGTTCAAGGGCCAAGCACGGTTTGCATGCTAGGTGGGAGGGTAAGAGCTGGGCGTCTCCGGACCGGCAATCGTTCGAGATCTCATTCCAGCCAGCTGTAATTGTGGAGCATGGTTCTGCGGATCGGTTGCGATTCGATTCGCGCTACCCTCTCGGAGCGCTCCGCGCTGCTGCAGTGCTTGCCCTGCTGGCTTCATTAGCAATTGTGCAGGATGCAGCATTCGACGAGGATCGATTCGAGTCGTACAATCTCTGCCGCCCAACGAGATTGGTGGTCGAAGACTTGCACGATTATGCATCTGACATCGGTCTAACGATGGAGCGTATCCGGAATGCAGCGGAGAGCCGGCTGCGAGGGGCGCGTCCGTACACGGAACTCGTTCGAGCGGTCGAATCACTCCTATCTCTACATCAACAGCAGCGTGGTGGGGTCTGCCCACTCGATACGCATCGGGTACAAGGAGGATCTTCTTGATCCTGTAAGCGGCGGGAGGGGCGCAACAGCGACCTGGGAATCCAAGAGCACCGGAACGCACGGCAGGCGTGGCGCTAGATTCGTCCTGCAAACCTCGGTGGAACACCTAGACGAACCCTTGGTGGCGTACCTGCGAGTGAACGAGCCGGACTACGGCGGCCCGTGAGAGGTGGGAGCGGTATCGTGGCAGCCAACTACAGGACTTGAGCGGGCCACAGACCCGGACGCTCATCGGCAGGCGCCAAGCGTTGCGGAGAAGGACGGCAGGAGGCTGTCTCGGATGAGCATGGTCTGGGTGTATGAGTCCAAGGGGCGTATAGCTTGAGGAAGAACACAGAATCCGAATACAGTGGGGCAAGGTGCATTCCTGCGAGGAAAAGGCTTAGGGGCATCCCACCCCTCCATTCCGGGATGAACGTACGCCTAGATCGTCTGTTCCTAGGACAGATCCCTCTGGGTGCCGAAAGCCAACCACCCCTGCGTGCCCCGCTCGCAAGATGCGGGCGACTTCCCGCTGGTCACGAATTGGCGCTTGCCCGCACCGCCTCCCGAACGAGTTGTAACAGACGCGACGTTGGCGGCGGACATGCAAGCCCGACTCACGCTCTCCGAGACTGCGTCAAGCGGGGCACGGATTGGGTGCAGCTGTAGAGTCCGTCGGAATGGCCTGGTTAGACTTCACTCAGACCAATCAAGCTGCCGGACGATGAGCGCTGAGAGCCAGCATGTTGTCCCGCGCGGGGCCAAGTGGGCAGTACGGAAATCGGGCTCACACAGAGTTACGCGCCACTTCGGCACGCGGCGGGAAGCGATCAAGGCAGCTCGACGGCTCGCCCGCAATCAAGGAGTCGAGGTCTTCATATACGGACGGGATGGCAGGACTCGCAAGTGCGACTCCTGCGGAATTGAGACGTTCCGACCCTACAGGTAGCACCGAATTGTACTGCCCAAGGACAACGACCTTGATCAACGCGGCTTCCTAACCTGCCGATTCGATCAAGGCTCCGATCACGGGACGGACATCCCGGAATCGGAGGCGACGGTCTCAAGCGTGTTGTCCAACTCTCCGATCTCCTCGAGCTTGTCGGGGATCCGGCACAGGTGGGGGCGAACCATTCGGATTCTACCGCGTAATCGGCGAGATCGCTACGGATCGCCTCGTTGTCGGGGTAGAAGGCCAGAACGTCCACATCTTGGTGGTTCTTGCCGCTCAACTCGCCTGCGCCGGGCTGGAAGGCGCGATGCGGCTCGCTCGTGCCGAACCAGAAGCAGAAGGGCTGGCCCGCCCCGCGCTGTTCGAGGAAGTCCTCGAAGTTCCTCGAGTAGTCGTGGTTAGACATGCTGCGGAACGGCGGCTTGCGGTTATGCCGGGAATAGCGCGGCCCGGCCGGGTTGCGGGTGAATCCGCCGGCTTCATGGTCGCCGGGGCCCCAGCTCTTGCCCGTGTAGCCGACGTGATAGCCGGCGCCCTCGAGCAGGTCGGGGAAGACCGCCCACTTGGACGGAAAGAGGCCGAAATGGTTGACAGCCTCCTCGAGCTGCCAGGTGTTCCGGCACGTCAAGTTACTCGCGCGGCAGGGGGAGCACTTGGGGTTGGACGTGAAGAAGTTCGTGAACAGGACGCCTTCGTTCGCCACCAGGTCGAATGCAGGTGTATGCACCCAGCTGCATCCGTACGCCCCGGCATGGGGCCACCCCCAGGTCACCGGCGATGGCGAAGAGTATGTTCGGACGCCGTTGCTGGCCGGCCAGCGGCAGGGCGGCGGCGCCGAGTGCGGTGGACATCAGGTCCCTTCAGGTCATGCTTGGGTAGGGTGGCGGAGAATGCCGGGCGGACAGGCCGAGGCGGTGCGGCAGGGCGGGCACCGCAATCGCCCGAGGCCCAGAAGCATACCGAGCACGGGTGGAGTTCGGGCACGAGCAGAGTAAGCTAGTTCCTGTTTATGTCCGGCGAGGGCAGGTAGCCAACGAGGCCAACGATGACGGAAGACCGCGAAGATCTCTCAATGACCGCTGACACGGAGCCCGCCATCCAGGGAATTGGCGGCAGCAACACGGAAGGGCCCGAAGGGGCGCCGGCACCGCTCAGACAGACTTGGGAGCGCGTCCTGGCAATGCTGCGGCTGGAACCGGGCATCTCGATGGAAATCGCTTCCGACCCGAGAAGCACGATGCAGGGAGTGCTGGTGCTCGTCGTTGCGTCCGCTATCGCCTCGATTTTCGTCCCGCCGCTAATTCTGCTGACCCTACCGGTCACGCTGGTGGTCCTTGCCATCAATGCTGGCCTGTTCTGTCTGTTCTCCAGGCTGTTCGCGGATGAGGTGCCGCCGTATCCCCACTGGCTCCGCGTGATCCTTTTCTCGTCGGCACCGTCGGCTCTGGGGATCATTCCGTTCATTGGGGCCATCGTGGGTTCGATCTACTCGATTGTGTTGCAGATCGTGGCAATCCGGGACTTGGCACGCATAGGGCCGGGCGCAGCTGCCTTTGTGTGGTTCATCGGGGCAGTGCTGCCTTGGACGCTAATCGTGACGGTCGCCCTGGCTCTCGGCGTGGCCGCGTTCTTCGATGTCCTTCCTGAACTGATTGGCTCGTAGGATTGGAAGGCTGGTTTGGGCTCGCATGGCAGCGGGGACGTGCGGGGAAACCCAGGGACCGATTGGGAGCGTTAGCCCTTGGCTGGCAGGGAGGCTGTGTCGTTCCGTCGAGGATCGTTCGAGGCCCAAGCACTGTCTCGCATGCCCGTGTGGGAGGGCAACAGCTGGATGTCTCCCGAGCGGCAGTCGCCCGAGGTCTCTTTCTCGGGAAATTGCGCTTACGGGGCAGTGCTTGGCGGCTGGCTTAGATCCGATGCGCGGTATATCGCAACAGCGATATACCGCAACGTTCGAGGGGCCTTGTGTCAGTCCGGTGGACAGAAGTCCGGGCCCGGGGAAAGGTCCCCGAACACCTCAGGCAGGGACCAAGCATCGAGCGCAGCCTTGAACCACTGGTCCAGTTCCGCAGGCGATGCGTACTCGATCCGCCTCCCAACCGTGCGCGACAGTTCGCCGAACCGATGCTCCAGCAACCAGGTCAGCGTACGTGCCTCGTCGCATGCCTCGCCCTCGGCGATCCCCTGGTCCCGACCGATCTTGAACACTTCGTCGATGAGTTCCTGCACGACTTCGTCCACGAGCGTCCTCCCCCGGCCCGGCTTGGCCTGCTCCGCCGCCGCCTGCAGCGCAGGCACCGGGACCGTCCATACCGTAATGAGATACGCCACCACGTGGCGCTCGAACTCCGTCCCGTCCGGCAGATCCGCCAGCAGATGCGGGAGCATCCGCAGCCTCTCCTCCATGGCCCCCCTGTGGTGGGAGTGGCGCAGCGTCAGCAACCCGGCCCGCGCCGCCAAGTCCGCCGCCAGCTGCTCGGCCGGGATCCGGCCCGGGTCCCGCAGGAAGTAACCGGACGTCGGCTCGAGATCGCGGAGCAGGTCCGGCCCGCCAGCGATCATCTCACGGATCGAGCCCGGCGCCGTCCACGGCTCGCTGCCGTGGTAGAACACCAACGGGACGATCGGCGGCAGCGCCTGTAGCCGCTCCGCGCAGTTCCGGGCGTAGTCCTCCCAGATGCGCACCTTGTACTTCCACACCTGCAGGGCCGTGCCTGGGTCGGGCCGCGACTTGTGTTGCAGCAGGGCGCAGACGAACGCCGGCCGACCGTCGCGCAGTGTCACCCGCATCAGCTTGTCGCTGTGGCTGGCGCGCAGCTTCTCGTCGACGAACGTGCCATCGATCATGACGGGGGACTCGTCGGCCAGCAGGTCGGCGATGGCGGGCTGGAGGTGCGCGCGCAAGATGGCGCCGGCGCGTTGCGGGTCGGAGAGCGTGGCCCGGAAGAGCAGGTCGTGCGGGTTGTCGAGCAGGAGATTCATGGCCGTGCCGGGAGCGTACCGAGCGGACACGGAGCATAGCAGGCACGCTGGTCGGGTGGCTTGGCCGGCAGTTGCCTGACATAGTACCCGCAACAAGAAGGATCAAGATTAGACTTCGAGATCTCGACGGTTTCAGTTCGGCACTCGGTGCGGCAGGCAGGCCGAA
>CBDHHA010000004.1:0-22663 GCA_965263255.1 Bryobacterales bacterium | reverse complement strand
AACGAGGGCGAGTCGTAGAGCGTGACCACCGGCGCGCCTCCTGCGAGCGACACCGACATCCGGAAGTAGAGGTCACGCACGTCATCGTTGATCCACTCCTCGGAGAGCCCCTGTTCGGCAGCGATTTCGCGAGCGGCGGCAAGGACTGTCTCCCGATGGTCGATCGACAGCGCGTCCAAGTCCTGCGTGGCGCGAGTGCGCCCATGGCCCAGGAGCATTGCGCCACTGCCAGCGACGTGGACTCTCGCGCGCACCCCCCGCTCCCCGAGCCGTTTGGACAGGGCATCCAGGGCGCAGAGCAGGCCTTCCCGGTCCAGGAGCCTTGCTCCGCCCTTGCTGGATCGCTTGTCCATGCAGCTGGCCGGGCCTGGCAGATCGCCTCAAGCGGGAGGATACGGCCAGCCAGTCCCCTCCCGACTGGGCGCCCAAGTGTGCCGCTCACCGCCCCTCGCATCGAGACTGGCCAAGTCGGGGAAGACCCCGTGACGCACGAACGCCGCCGGTGCGAACAGTACGGACTCCCTTGCGGTATCGGGCGTTGAGGGAATGACCCATGGCAGTTCGAGAAACCGCTCCGGCTCGTCCGCCCAATCCGGCACGGGGTGGCCGTGCAGCCGGGCGATGTGCTCGACGACCGCCGCGAGGAGGACGTCCCAATCGGTGCCCGTCAGGGGAGCCGGATCACGCAGCGCGCCGACCTGGAGGTCGGACGGCAACTGGTGGAACCTGCGCGGCAAGTCATGCATGAGGGCGCGGTAGCGCTCGGCGTCATCCAGCGCGTCCTGTAGGACGGAACTGTAGTCTGCGACCCGGAAACCCACGCTCATTCCTTGTACCTGCACGAAGGGGGCAGCGGCGGTTCAGGCACTCATGATACCGCTGGCCAACAATTGCCAAGCGCGGTGCGGACACTGTGTCGAGGTGCATACCCGACACGGAGGGCGCACTCGCTCACTCGCGACGAAGCGCCTCTACCGGATCCAGGCCCGACGCGCGCACGGCGGGCAGCAGACCGAACAAAGCTCCTGCGCAGGGAGCGGAGATCGCGGCAAAGGCAACCCAAAGGGCCGGGACCCGCACAGGCAACCCGGGCCACGCCTGGGACGCGATCCATGGCAGGTACAGCCCCACGGCCAAGCCGCAGGCACCCCCCGCTGCCGCGATAGCAACCGCTTCCACAAGGAACTGCAGGCGAACTTCGCGGCCTGTCGCCCCGACCGCCTTGCGGATCCCGATCTCGGCCGTGCGCTCGGACACGGCGATGAGCATCATGTTCATGATGAACACTCCGCTGACGGCAAGCGTGATCGACGCCACGAGAACCATTGCCAGGCTCATCGCGGCCAGGATCCGACCGGCCGTATCGAGGACGCTGGCCAACGTGTCGACTCGGTACAGGGCCCCGGGGCGGTGGCGGGACTGGAGTGTCTCCCGAACCAGCCGCGCGGCTTCCGCGACATCCTCGTGGGACCGGACCGCGACATAGAGCGGGTCCACGCGCTCCACCTCCTGGAAATACCGGAGCACGGTGTAGGGAACAAGCACGGAATTGTCCGAGACCTCCGACTGCCCGAAGGTCTCCACGCCCTCGGAAAAGACCCCGACAACGAGAAACTCGAGGCCGTGGGCCTTGACCCTCTGGCCCACGGCCTCGGACGCGGGACCGAAGAGCTTGCGGGCCAGTTCCGGAGTGACCAGGCAGACCTTGGAGCGAGACTCGATGTCGCGGGAATCCAGGAATCGGCCGGCGTGCAGCCGCAGGTTTCGCACCTCCCGGTACTCTTCGCTCGACCCGAGAATGCGGATCTGTAAGGATCTGCCCGACACGGTCGTCGTGTCCCATGACGTCGTCACGCCCGCGACGGCCGCAGCGAGGCTCCCGAGCCTCGCCCGGACGGCCTCCACATCCGCCAAGTTCACATAATCCGATTCGGCGCCGGAGACGTTGCCGCCGGCCTCGTAGTACGCAAAGACCAAGTTCGACCCGACGCCCTCGATCTGCGCGAGGACGAACTCGCTGCCCGTCGCCGCGACTGTAGCGACAAGGATCACGGAGGCGACCGCTGCCGCCATAGCGCCAGCCGCGAGCGCCGAGCGCAGCGGGCGGGCCCGCAGGGCTTCGCATGCGAGCCCTGCGACATCCCGCAGGCCCGCGGAGTCGGAGCCCTTGAGTGCGGTCACAGATCCTTCAGCAGCTTCCGGACGATGGATGGCGGATCCGAGTTCAATCTCCGGTTCGGACTTTCGATGTACCGCTCCAGCAGTTCCCGGGCGCGCTGGTACTCCGCCCGACGCTTGGCGCGGATCCAGGAACGGGCGGCCGCCAGCCACACGTCAGGACTGCCGGGCTCGCGCTCGAACGCGACTTCGAACAGGCGATCGCTCTCTTGATGCCGGCCCATGCGGGCAAGGGTCGCGGCGTGCCCGAGCAGGTAGCGGACTTCATCCGGGGCCAGATCCCGGGCCCGAGCATAGCTCTCTGCCGCCTTCTCGAAGTCCCCGGCATCTGCGTGGCAGGCTGCCCATGCAGCAGCCCCCCTAGCCTTGTCGACCCGCTCGATCTCGTCGGCGATGCTCCGGGCCCTGGCCTTGTCCCCGCCGATCAATCCCGGCGCCTCGAAGTGGAATCCCTGCAGCGCCTCGAGAGCCTCGAGATTCGATGGATCGAGTTCGACAGCCTTCTCGAACTGCCGCCGGACCTGCTTGGCCAGCGACATGGCCGCCAGCTTCCGAAATCCGGACATTCCCTCCGCCCGGCGCCCGATCGCGAGCCCGACCCAGAGCTGGAATCTCGAATTCGACGGATCGTGGCTCGCTGCCCGCTCGAAACGCTCCTGCGCATCCCGGTACTGCTCGTCCCGGTAGAGCCGGATCCCCTCTTCCCAGTCCGTTTCGCCCGGCACGTTACTTGCAAGGGCCGCTGCGCATAGTGCGAACGGGAGCACGAATCGACTAGCCAATGCCGTCATCCTCCCGTAAGCGTAGCCGGACTGGCATGCCGTCCGCGAGGGGCACGTCGCGAGGCAGGAGCACGGGTTCGGAATCGCCGATACCCTCGCGCACTTCGACGTAGGTCGGGCCCTCGACGCCGGGGACCACTTCTCTGCGCGAAGCCTTGGATCCCTGAACCGTCCAGACATAAGCTCTGCCGCCGCTCCGGTGAACGGCCAGTCGCGGAATGCTCGGCGCGGCGCGCACGCTCGCCGTGACGATCCGAATTCCGATAGCCAAGTTGGGCAGCAGGCGGCCGTCCTGGTTCCCGACCGTGCACTGGACCTCCCCGACCCTCCGGGCACCCATCTCCACAACTTCCGTGGCGAGTCGGTCCACCCGGCAACCCCATTCCCGCCCCGGGTACGCGTCCGCGGTGATGGTGACCTGGCAGCCTTCCCCAACGCGCCCGAGGTCCGGCTCGTCCACGAAGATCCGCGCACGAACCGGGTCCAGTAGGCCGAGCCGGGCAACCAGCCCACCGGCTACGAGATGGTCTCCTTGCTTGACCGGCAAGGAGTAGACTTCCCCCGGACCCGGGGCGCCTACCGACAGGCGGGCGACCGCGGCGCGCGCTGCGGCAAGACCGGACTCCGCCTCGCGCACGGTCGCCTCCAGTTCCTCTCTCTGGCCCTGAGCCAAGGGCGCGGCAAGCTGGACCTCGACTGCCTCGACCAAGAGCTTGTTCTCGGCAACGATCCGTCTTGCGGCTTCCAGGTCGACGCGCGGAGCCGCGTCGCGTTGCACGAGCCGCTCCAATCGCTCAAGGTCCGCAGCCGCGCTCTCTCCAGCTTTCAAGAGCCTGGAACGCTCGGCCCGTAGGGTCGCTCTGCGGGCGGGCGGCAATCCTGCATCGAGCACCGCCAGCCGGGCCTTGGCGCCTGCCAGCCGGGCCTCGGCCTGGGCCAGGGATTCCGCCTGCCCCGAATCGCCAAGCCGGACCAGTTCCTGTCCCGTCCGCACACGTTCGCCGAGCCGGACCAGCACTCGCTCGATCGTGCCGGCAGCTTCCGCATGCACCGAGAAGCGGCCCGTGGCCTCGATCCGTCCGTTGGTTGTCAGCGCGCTCTCGATATCCCGGGGGACAGCAACCGTCGCGTCCACCTCAACCGCGGGATCGGCGCAAGAGAGCGCAATCAGCGGAATCGAGGTCAGTGCTGCGCGCCCGAGAGCCGACACTGCGGTTCGCTACCGAGCCCCCTGGGCGTTTGCCGGCCTGTGCGAGAAGTCCCACGCGCGGAGGTTCGATTCTCCCGGCGTGTAGTCGAAGATCGTGTACTCGCCAGGTTCCAAGGGCTTGACCGGCCAGATCTTGTATACAAGCGGAGCCAGCTGCTGGCGGAAGATTTCGACTTCCTCCTGCTCCTCGTATTGTTCCTCGGTCCTGGGGACCATGTAGATCTGCTGGACGATCCTGCGGTTCCTCCCTTCCTCAACCTTGACCTTGGTGATCCCGAATCTCGAGAATCGCTCCAGCCGGAGATAGAAGGCCGGCTTCTCCTCGGAAGTGACTTGCGCGGCGGAGACACCCTGAATCGCGATGGTTCGCTTGCCGGGAAGGACCGGCATCGGCGCAATGACGTTGAGTACGGTGCGCTTCTTGCTCTTGCCCAGGTCGAGGGTCGCTAGCTCAAGTGGCACCGGCTCGCGCCCCTGCAGGTAGTAGACGCCGTCGTCGAGCGGGACGGAGTGCAGTTCGGTGCGGGCTCGCCTCTCAGCTAGTCGCTCGCGACGCTCCTGCGCGGCGCGCGTCTCC
The DNA here is from genome assembly GCA_965263255.1 of Bryobacterales bacterium. Taxonomy (GTDB): domain Bacteria; phylum Acidobacteriota; class Terriglobia; order Bryobacterales; family UBA6623; genus VXMF01. Next base: position 17,916 of record CBDHHA010000004.1, on the reverse strand, counting down.
GCTGCCTCCCGTTCGCGGCCGTTGTGTAGGTTTGTCCGGTCCCAGTCAACGATTTCCGCGGGAAGGACCTCCCACTGGCCTCGCTCTCGACTGAAGTAGCGGACACGGCCATCCGTGACTTCGTACTCGGTGACAGTGATGCGGGTGCCGTCAGTCAGGATGAGCGCCGAGTTCTCGGCGCCGAGCGGCTGCGCGCAGCAGAGCGCGACAAGTAGCAGAACCGGAGCGATCAGCGGCATCGGAACGGCAGGCGGGCACCTTCAATCTTAAGCCCGGCGACGCCGAACCGCAGGATTTCGCAATCCCCCTTGCCGGATTGAGGTGCCGCCGATCCCGTCCATCCCGGTGCGCGGTTTCCCCGAAGGCGCTAATGCTCAACACCACCCTACGCGGAGAGCGGGTCACTATGGGAGGCGTTCCCTAGACAGTCACGTCTCTCGCCGACTGTCCCCTCCGGCTCATAGCCGACTGGAAGAGTCTGCCTGCCAACACACCCAGGCTGATAGAGTGGCGCTGGGGTGCCTGCGAGCAAGAAACAGTGGGGCGCTCCCGTTCCCAGTCGAGGGGCCGTAGACCGTGCGGGCAAGGTCCTCGCAGGGGACGGCGTAGACCGTGATTCCCCAGGATCTGGCCCAGCCCTCGAAGTGCTCGCCAACTGGCGCTCAGCTCACAGTGTCCCGCTGGACGCGATCCAAGAAACACTGCGGAAGCGTGTACGCAAGGTTTGCCCGGAACCGCTAGAGCCGACCGTTGCGCAGCGGTTCAAGCGATTGCAGTCCATTGTTGACAAGCTGCGTCGCTTCTCAAGCATGAAGCTCTCGCGGATGCAGGACATCGGTGGGACACGCATCGTACTGCCGACCGTGGACGCAGTCGACGCCCTGTTCGACGTGTACCAGTCAGGGAGGATGAAGAGGAATCTGGTCAACCACAAGGACTACATCCGGGAGCCGAAGTCCAGCGGCTACAGAGGCATTCACCTCGTGTACGGCTACACGAGCGACAAGAATCCCGCCTACAACGGCCTGAGGGTCGAGATTCAGATCAGGACGGAGCTGCAGCATGCCTGGGCCACCACGGTGGAGAGTGTCGGGACCCTAATCGGGCAGTCTTTCAAGTCAAGTGCGGGACTCGCCGAATGGCTGAGGTTCTTCGAGCTGATGGGGGCCGCATTCGCCGGCATGGAGGGTGGATCAGCCAGTGGGTCAGCCACCGGCGCGGACGATGTTCAGATCGGCGAAATCAAGACCCTGGTGCAGCAGCTAGAGGTCCGGAAGACACTGGCCGGCCTCAACGGCGCACTGGATGTCACGAACCATGGGGCCCTTAGCGGCTTCCAGTACGTTCTTCTGGTACTGCTGCCGGATCGGGACGAGCTCCAAGTTCACCCTTACCTTGAGTCAGAGCTCGAGCAAGCGACCGAAGCCTACCTGAAGCAGGAGGAGGCCCTAGCCAGTACAACCGGCAATACCGTTCTGGTCAGGACGGCATCCCTCGAGTCGCTCAGAAGGGAGTTTCCCAACTACTTCCTAGACACGCGCGCGTTCGCGAGCCACTTGGAGCGGCTGGTCGCTTGAACCGGCAGCGGGAACGCCCCACCACGAGTCACAGACGCAACCGCAACTGGATGGTGGCCTGGCGGCCCGGAGCCAAGGCTGTGCCGGAGAACAAGCCGCTGAAGTTGATGACATTGAGACGGTTCGTAGCGTTGCGTAGGTCGAACTGGACCGTCACGGACTTGTCGGCGCGCTGCCAAATCCGCGAGCCGAAAGAGAAGTCAAGGCTGAGATTGGGGCGGACGCGAGAGCGCGCGAAGTTCACCTTCCGCAGGATGGCGTCCGGAACTGGCTGTAACGTCTCGTCATCGTCGTCGTCCGGACCGTCGTCATCGTCATCCCCGTCGTTGTCATCCCCGTCTTCGTCATCATCATCGTCGTCGTCATCCTCGAGTTCGACGGGCAGGCCGCTCCCGTAACGAACCCCGAAAGAGGCCCATACCCTGGGATGAATCTGGAACCGGACCGTCGCGGCCACTGTGTTGCGCTGGTCCTGGCTGATCGGGAACTCCTCGGCCACGTAACGAAGTTCCTCGGCCTCGCCGCCTTCCACGAAGAGACCGCCCGTCACCGGCGAATTCGTCAAGCCCAGCATGTGGGAGTAGCTGCCAAACGCAGAGATCCCCTTCCATCTCGGGGCTTCCAGGCGAACCTCCGTACCCTCGATCGCCGCGGATTCAAACGTGATCGGAAAGGAAAGGCCCGTGTTGAGGAAGACGTCGTCATCGATCGGGTTCTGGAACCGGCGCCAGTAGTGCTTGGCATCAACCCGCATCGCGCTGCCGATCGGCCTGCGTACCCCGATTTCCACGAAGTGCGCCCTGCTCGCCGGGACCGCCAGGAAGTCGTTGACATCGTCGATGCCCAGTCCGGACGCGGCACTGCTCAGCAGCAGGTTCTCGTTCGGCGGCGGCTGGAAGATCCGGTCGTAGGAGGCATACAACTGCAGGCCGGCCTGCGGGATGTAGTAACTGACGGCCAGGCGCGGACTCAATGCGCGGTCGTGGATCAGCAGGCGGTACTCGTCGAAGCGGAGGCCGATGCTCGCGGCGAAATTGCCGGCCCGCAACTGGTCATGGATGTAAAGGCTGGCCTCGGTGCTGCGCCGCGCGTCCCGGAAATCCACGTCGAGCTCTGGCAGTTCGTCCGGCTCCGCCACCAGGAACCGCTCCCTGAGGCCGCTGGACCGAATGTCCCCGCCCAGCTTGAGCGTGTGGCGCTCGCCCTCGACAGTCACGTCAGCCATCACCACCGCTTCGCTGAAACCGCGGTCCTGCTCGACGTAGACAGGGGTCGCAAGCGGATTGCTCCAGAGCTCGGCGGTGAGGTCGCGCACCATGCCGCGAACCGACACGAGGGTCCGGTTCGAGGCCGAGCCCTGGTAATGCAGCTGCCCGGCCGACTCGCGCGAACGCCGGTCCTGGCGCTGCCCCGCCTCCTGCTGGACAAGGTCGTTCGGCACGAGGAAGTTGGTGCGGTTGCTCCGCGCGTACGCCGTCAGCCGGTGGCGGCTGCCGAGGTCGCGGGCGAAGCGCGCGTTGCCGCCGCCGGAACTGCCGCGGTTGGTGAAGTTCTCGAGGGAAGGCGGATCGAGGTAGCGATCAGTCGCGCCCCCCTGGACGCCGACAGAGAGTTGGGTCCCTCGACGGGCGTACTGGTGCGAGAATGCGCCGATCCGATTCGCGTAGCTGCCCGCCTGCAGGTCGATCGACGTCCGGTGCCCCTCGGCGGCGCTGCGTCGCGTGTCCAGAGCGATCACGCCCCCGAGCCTGCGCCCGTATTCGGCGGGAATACCCGCCGTCAGGACCGAGACGGCCTCGAACTCGGCGTTCTCGAACGCGGGCGCGAAGCCGATGGACCGGTTGTCGTAGAGGGGCATGCCGTCAATCACGTACTGCGTGTCGTACTCGGACCCCCTTGGATGGAGCACCGCGTTCGCTTCGAGCAGCCAGCCGGGCATTGCAGTGACGATGTCGGCCGTGCTCCGGCCGAGAGTCGTTCCGAGGGCCTGCTCGAGCGCCTCGCGCCCCGACCTTGTGCCCTGCGAGGGCCGGTAGGGTTCGAACAAGGGCGCCGGGGCGCTTACCGTGACTTCCTCCCGGACCGTCGAGACCTGTAGCGTCATCTGAATGGCGCGCGGCACTGCCGACAGCACCTCGACCCGTCGTGTGCCCGACTCGAAGCCGTCGTAGCGCGCCGTCAGCAGGTACGTTCCCGGCGGAACCCTGTGCAAGATGGCCCGCCCCGTGTCATCCGCAACCGCATTGGCGGCGAATTGCGGGCTCCGCGAGGCGAGCGTGAGGGAGGCAGGCACTCCCTGCCCACCCGGATCGAGCACTCGGACATCCACTCGCCCATCCATGACCTGGGACAGGGCGGGCAGTGAGAGTGCGAGAGAGAGCAAGGCGGCCGTCGGGGCTGCGACGAGAACGAAACGGGGCCAGTGGAGTCGAGGCACGGGATACACTTGTACATTCCTATCCGCCCCGCTTTGTTCAGACTTTTCTTCTTCCGCGCCCAGTAGAGCGGGCTGGACACTGTGCCGGACAGGTGAGACTCATGGCCGTGAGAGATGCATGGTGCGGTGCGGTTTCCGGCGGAAACGGCGCAGTGGCGAGCCTTCCAGCGCCTCGCGTCAGCGAGTCGGCGGCGCCTGATGCCAGCCACCGCGCCATCCAAGGCGACGTGACGGCCCTCTTCGACGAGCTCCGCGCTCCCGTTCTCCGGTACTTGCTGTCGATGGGACTGGCGGTCACGGACAGCGAGGATGTTGTCCAGGAGACATTCTTAGCGCTGTTCCGGCACCTGCGGCTGGGACGACCCCGGACGAACCTCCGGGGCTGGATCTTCCGGACTGCTCACAATCTCGGCCTCAAGGCCCGCCGGCTGTCCGGCCGGGAGCGTCGGCGGAGCAGCGCCCCATCAGCCGCCGCACCGCTGCCGGATGGCCGCCCGGACCCGGAACAGCAGCTGAGCATGCGCCAGCGATACGATCGGATGCGGCTCGCGGCGAACGCTCTGAGCGCTCGCGATCGCAATTGCTTGTACCTGCGGGCCGAGGGCTTGCGGTATCGTGAGATCGCCCAGGTCCTAGGGGTTTCCATTGGGACCGTGTCCAACTGCATGCGACGCGTCTCGATCCGCCTCCAGAATGCGCAGAAGTGAAGGCAGTCATGCGGGACGGTGAGCGACACCTGACCGACGCGGAGCTAGCCTTCCTCACGGAAGACTCAACGCAGGACGGTCGCGACAGGAGGCTCCGGCAGCATCTGTCGGGCTGCGGGGAGTGCCGCGCCAAGCTGGAGGCAACGCAGGCCGCCCTACGGGGATTCTTCGCCCTGCACAGGCAAGTCCTCACAGAGGCCATCCCACCTGCCGAACCCGCTCGGGGACGGCTGCGCGACGCCTTGGCTTGGGCCGCGCGCGAAAACGCCGCCCGGAGAGCATGGACGCCATTCAGGCTCTCGGCCGCGCTCGCTGCAACTGCACTCGCGCTGGTAGCGGGCACCGCCGCACTACTGTGGTACTCCGGACCCGCGCCGCCGGCCGGCAGCAGCGCTGCAGCCCTCGGCGCCTTGCCGGACTCGAGGCTGACTCCGGGTAGGACTAGCTCGGCCAGCCTTGCCGATCTGTGCGCGGCGGATGAACCCACCGCCCCCGCGGTCGACCGCCAGACCGCGCTAAGGGTCTTCCGAGATCACGGCATTGAAGATCCGGGCCCGATGGAATACGAGCTCGATCACCTCGTGCCGCCCGAGCTCGGGGGCGTCACGGCCCCAGAAAACCTCTGGCCACAGGCTTACGAAGGGTCAATCTGGAGCGCTAACGCGAAGGACGCCTTGGAAGACAGGCTTCGGCACATGGCTTGCAGCGGTCAGATCCCGCTGGAGTCCGCCCAGGCGGACATTGCCCGCGACTGGGTCGCCGCCTACAAGAAGCACTTCCGTGCGCACGAGCCGCTGGTGGAGCACGCGGCCTTCCTCAAGGACCAGCCATGGGAGTGACTCGCCGGACCCTGCCCGCCAATGGGTCCCGCGAGTCCAGTGCATGGAAGTAAGGAGAATCAGACAATGCCAACCAAGACAGGCTCAACCGCGCGGGCGACGCTCGCAGCCCTGGCAGGGTGCCTCCTGGCCGCTGCCGGATGCAGCGCCCCGGCCGACGATAGGCCGAACATCATCCTCGTGATCACAGACGACCAAGGGTACGGGGACGTCGGAGCGCACGGGAACACCGTGATCCGGACCCCGAATCTCGACGCGCTCCATGCCGAGAGCGTGCGGCTGACGAACTTCCACGTGGATCCTACCTGCTCGCCAACTCGTTCGGCGCTGGTGACAGGGCGCTACTCGTCGAGGACGGGAGTCTGGCACACGATCATGGGCCGGTCCATCGTGCATCGCGACGAGAGGACGTTCGCGGACGTGCTGTCCGCTGCGGGATACTCCACTGCCTTCTTCGGCAAGTGGCACCTAGGCGACTCGTCGCCGTACCGACCCATCGATCGCGGATTCCAGGAGGCCGTCTACCACGGCGGTGGCGGTGTCGGGCAGACCCCGGACTACTGGGGCAACGACTACTTCGACGACACCTACTGGCACAACGGCGAACCGACCGCCTACGAAGGCTATTGCACGGACGTGTTCTTCGACAACGCGCTGCGCTTCGTGGACGAGCAGGTGGCCCAGGACGGCGGCCCGTTTTTCATCTACCTGTCGACCAACGCGCCGCACGGCCCGTTCCTAGTGGCGGAATCATACTCCCAGCCATACGAGGAAATGGGCGTCGCGCCGCAGATGGCCAAGTTCTACGGAATGATCGAGAACATCGACGACAACATGGGCCGGCTGGCGGCCAAGCTGGACGAGCTTGGGATTGCCGACAACACTCTCTTGATCTTCATGACGGACAACGGAACAGCTGCGGGTGTCTCCAACACCCATCCCTCGCAGCGTGTGGGGTCAACGAACAGGGAACTGCTGCGCAGGGCCGAGGAAGAGGAGGAAGCCGGCACTTGGCAGGGCTTCAACGCCGGGATGCGCGGCCGGAAGGGTTCGGAGTACGACGGCGGCCACAGGGTGCCCTTCTTCGCCCGCTGGCCGGGCGGCAGCATCGGCACGCCACGCGACGTCGCCAATCTGACGGCCCACATCGACGTGCTGCCCACGTTCGCGGACATCGCCGGGATCGGGAACCGGCCCGACCTGGACTGGGACGGGACCAGCCTCATGCCCCTGCTCCGGGGAGAGGAATGGAGCGACCGAACCTTGGTCGTGCACTCCCAGCGGATCCGCTTCCCGGAGCGTTGGCGGAAGAGCTCCGTGATGACCGAGCAGTACCGCCTCGTCAATGGCGAAGAGCTCTTTGACATCCAGGCTGACCCCGGCCAGCTCGCGGATCTCGCCGAGGGCGAGCCAGAGATCGTGAACTCCCTGCGGGAAGCGTACGACGCATGGTGGGACAGGATCGACGACCGCTTCGAGGAGCATGTCTACCTGGACATCGGTTCCGATGCCGAGAACCCCGCCCGGATCACCGCGCACGACTGGCTGCCGCCGGATGACTCGGTCCGCGTCCCGTGGAACCAAGGAGCCGTCCGGCAGGCGCCGAACGTGAACGGAACTTGGAACGTCAACGTGACTCAGGCCGGCACGTACGAGTTCGAGCTCTACCAGCGCGACAAGCCGGCGGAGTACCCGATCGAGGCAGCGGAAGCGGCCGTGCGCGTCGGCGATTCGGAGGCCAGCGCTGCAATCGAGCAAGGCTCCACCTCTGTCCGGCTCTCGCTGGAACTGCCCGCGGGCAAGACGACGATGCAAACGAGGTTCAAGACCGCTGACGGAAAAGAGCGCGGGGCGTTCTACGTATACGTCAAGCGGATCTAGCTGACAACGCCGGCGGTGCCCCCGATGCCCGGGCCGCCAGTGCATCGGGGGCACCCGGAATCTCCTGCGCACTCGCGCGGAACCGCCATGGGCAACAAGCCGGAGGGGTCATCCGTCGGCGGAGGCGAGTGCTAGCATTGGGGCTCGGGCCTAACGGCCCGCCCTGCCCGTAGGAGCCGATACAACTGTGCCGGACGATGCCATCTCGAGACGCGACTGGATCCGCCACTGCGCGCAGACCGGATCGGGGGCTGCGCTCGCCAGTTCCGCTTCAGCGGCGGCCGCCGTCCAGACGGCCGTGTCCGGGGGCTACAACAACTACTTCGGGGATCTGCACAACCACAATCAGGTCGGGTACGCGCAGGGAACCCTGGAACGCAGCTTCGAGGTAGCCCGCAACCACCTCGACTTCTATGCGTTCACTCCGCACTCGTACTGGCCCGATGTCGGCCAGTACGACGGCAAGATCGAATACAAGTGGCGCAACGGGTTCGCGGTAGCCAAGGCCCGCTGGCCGGATGTCGTGAGGCTCGCCCGCGAGTTCGACGATCCCGGGAATTTCACCACGATTCTCGGCTACGAGCGCCACGGCACGATGGAGGGCGACTACCACATCCTGTTTCCCGACCTCGACGGCGACTACGAGCTGATCGAGGAGCTCGACGAACTCCAGGCATTTGCGAAGAAGCGCGGCTGCATCCTGGTTCCGCACCATCCGTCGAACCGCCTGGGCCACCGCGGGATCGCCTCGTCCAGCATCGATCCCGCCGTCTCCCCGGTCCTGGAGATTCATTCCGAGTGGGGCTGCGCGGAGCACGATCGCGCGCCGCATCCGTACAAGCGACATACAGAGGGCGGCCGGTGGACCCGGCACACCCTGCAGCACTATCTGGCGGACGGACATCGGCTCGGCGTCATCGCGAGCACCGACGACCATCTCGGCTACCCGGGGGCCTACCGCGAGGGCCTCGCCGTCGTCAAGGCTCACGAACTGAGCCGCGAGGCGATCTTCGACGCCCTCCGCAACCGGCGGACCTACGCCGTGACCGGGGACCGCATCGAGCTCGATTTCTCTGTGAACGGCGCGATGATGGGCCGGGAAACTCCGTACGCGGAGAAGCGGACGATCCATGCGCGCGTTCGCGGATGGGACGAGATCGACCGCGTGGAGATCGTCAAGAACGGCCGCGTGATCCACCGCGACTTCCCCGTCGACCGCGATCCCGGCGCTAGCCGCTGGAACGGCCCGGCAGTGGTGCGGTTTGAGTACGGCTGGGGCCCATGGCCTGCACTCGGCTGGGGAGGCACGGCCGACTGGGACTTCACCCTCAAGGTGGACGGGGGGCGGATCGAAGAATTCCATCCGTGCTTTTCCTCGGGCCCGCTGGACGAGTTCCGCCGGGACCGGATCGTGAGCAGTGACAGCAACTCGGTCCGTGTCCAGTCCTACACCGCACTGAAGCAGCAACTCGACGACTACTCGCAGAAGGCCCTAGTCCTGCGAGTCCGCGGCGACGAGCGAACGAGGGTCACGGTCACCTGCACCAAGCCCACGAAGTGCTCGCTGACGCAAACGCTCGGCGAACTCGCCGAGTCGAACGAGATGCTCTTCACCAGACCGTTCCCATGGGAGTCGGCAATGCTGCACCGGATCGTCTTCAACGCCAACTGGGAGACCGAATTCACGGCCGAAGACGAGGGCGACGGGACCCAGGCCGACTGGTACTACGCGCGCGTGGTCGAATCCAACGGCGAGCTGGCTTGGTCCAGCCCGGTCTGGGTGGAGGCCAGCTAGCGAAACCGGGCAGGCTCGTCAATGCCCGCCAGCGGCTCGACAGTCCCCCACAGGCATGGTGCATGAATCCGGTTGCACCTGACCCGCTTGCCATAGCGCTGGCCTGCTTGGTCGTGCTGCTGGTCGTGGTGAACATCGCGACGCTGTCGCGATCGAGGCAAGCGGGAGCCGACCGCCGGGACCTGCTCGCCTCGCTTGCCCGCCTCGACGCCCGGCTCGAGGAGCAGGCCCGCGGCCAGGTGGGCCGCGAGCAGGCCTTGCGGAGCGAGATCGGCCAGCGGCTCTCGACGGGGCTCGAGCGGACTGACCGCACCTACACGGAGGTCGTCAAGCGGCTCGCGCTGATCGACAGGGCCCAGGAGCGCATGACCGAGCTGTCGTCGGACATGGTCTCGCTGCGGGAGATACTGGCCGACCGCTCCGCGCGTGGCGCGTTCGGCGAGATCCAGCTGAGCGCCCTGGTCACAAACCTGCTGCCGCCCGACAGCTTCCAGATGCAGCACACGCTATCGAACGGCCGCAGGGCGGATTGCATGCTCTTCCTCCCACCGCCAACCGGCAACATCGCGATCGATTCCAAGTTCCCGCTGAGCAACTACCGACGGAAGGTCGACCCTTCCCTGCCCGATACCGAGCGGGCCCGCGCGGCCCGGGACTTCGCGCGGGACGTGCGTGCCCATGTCGAAGATGTCGCGCGCAAGTACATCCTGCCGGGCGAGACCTGCGACGCGGCGGTGCTGTTCATCCCCGCCGAGGCGGTCTTTGCCGACATTCACGCCGAACACCCGGAACTGGTCGAAGCGGCGCAGCGGAAGAGTGTCTGGCTGACGTCGCCAACAACGCTGATGGCCGTCCTGACAACGGCACTGTCGGTCTTGAAGGACGCTGCCACGAGACGCGAGGTCCATGCGATCCGCGAGCACCTTGTACGGCTGGGGAAGGACTTCGAACGGTTCGAGTCGAGCATGGACAAGCTCGCGACCCACATTCGCCAGGCAGGAGAGGACGTGACGCGGGTGCAGACGTCCTCTCGGAAGATCACCGCGAGGTTCAGGAGCATCGACCAACTGGAACTCCCGGAGACGTCAGCCAGCCCGTCCGGCGGGGTAGAGGCAGACAGTCAGATTCCGACGTAACGGGCGTGCAGGCTGCGGGCGACCCCCGGATCCAGTGTCCCCTTGACGATCGTCCGGCCGTCCTCGAACACGGTCAGCTCGTGCGGCGGGCAACGGAACCGAACCACCTGCTCGCTGCATCGGACCTCACCCAGGGTGGCGAGCGAGCGCGCCAGCGCTCCGAGATCCAATGCGCGCTCGCCTCCCGGCACTTGGACGGCGTCGCGTCCGCAGACCCTGGCCGCCTTGGGATCTGTCGCCGCTAGGTACGTGAACTGGCGGCGAGCGCACGCACGGCATTGCGGATCCGGCTCGTCAGCCCTCACGGACGACCGCTCCCCGGACCAGAGGTCCTGAGAAACCAGCCTGGCGAGGATGTCCTCTTCCCTGCCCGCGAGAATCTTGAGAGCCTCGGCCACCTGCAGCGAGCCGATCAGGGTGGTTACGGCGTTGAGGACACCAGCCGTGTCACAGGTGGGCTGCCGCGAGCCCGGCGGCGACGGGAACATGCACGCGAGGCATGCGGTGCGGCCGGGAAGCACTGGCATGCAGGACCCCTGAGTCCCGACGGCAGCGCCGTACACCCACGGGACCGAGTGCTTCACGGCGACGTCGTTGATCAGGAAGCGGGTCTCGTAGTTGTCAGTGCCATCAAGGATCACAGTGGCCGACGAGAGCAGCTCTTCCGCGTTCGATGGAGTGAGATCTCGGACGACCGGCACTAGCTTGGCAGCCGAATTCGCCAACCGAAGCGACCGGGCAGCCGCAACCGCCTTCGGCGTGCCTTCCTGGACGTCACGCTCCCCGAACAGGAGTTGCCTCTGCAGGTTGCTCGCCTCCACGTAGTCCCGGTCCACAAGGACAGCCTCGCCCACCCCGGCACGCACGAGAAGGGACGCGTGGACGGTTCCGAGCGCCCCGCAACCAACCACGACGGCCCGCGCCGAGGAGAGACGGCGCTGCCCTCCCTCTCCCAGTTGGGACAGGAGCACCTGCCGTGAGTACCGGTCGCTTCCATCCATGGCCGGCTTGCCCGACTGCGGGCACGATTCGATCCTAGCAATGCACCGGCACACCCCTGCGGGAAGACACTTGCCAATGCAGGAGTGTCAGCCTGCGCGATATCGCTGCGGTCGTCGGCGCCCAACGTGCCGCCGGGCTGCGGGACAGCTTCTCCAGGCGCTCGGGGCGAATAGGGTCGATGGGAGCAGCCGACACCGACGGTGGAGGGGAAATGGCTCTGCGGCCACCCAGCCCAGTCCTAACTGGGCGTTGTCTAGGATGGAACTGTGGCCATCCGCTCCTTCGCCAATCGCGCCAATAGGCGCATTGCCAAGGGCGACGCACGGCGCCTCTCGCCGGCAGTCCGCAATGCCGCCGCAGACATGCTCGGGATCTTAGCAGAGGCCCGCTCGCCCCACGACATGGATTTGCCTGGAGCTCGCCTGCATGCCCTTAAGGGTGACCGCAAGGGATTCTATGCTGTAGAACTGTCCGGCAGATGGCGGCTAGTCTTCCAATTCGATGGGGGCGACGCATACGAGGTGGAGGTGGTCGATTACCATTAGAAGCGGGAGAGCGACATGGATCTGTACGCCGTCAACTCCGCCGTCCCAGCCGAGCAGCTTGAGGAATTTGTGGAGCACCTCCGCAGCCAGCCCCCGCACCCCGGGCGCATTATCCGCGACCGCTGCCTAGGAGGCTCGATTAGCGTCGAGGAGGCCGCTCGGAAACTGAACCTCGAACCCGTCGAGCTCGAGGCCGTGCTTGCCTGCGAGGCTGCCGTCTCCCCCGCCCTAGCGGCGAGGCTGGAGGCTGCCGGCTGGTCGACGGCCGACGTATGGAACAACCTGCAAGCCAACTACGATCGTGCGCAGACACGCCTTCGCCGGGAGCGCGAGGGATCGACAAGCGCACGATCCGAATCCGCCCCTGGGCACGTTGGGCGATTCGCAGGGACCCGGTCGCCCGCCGGGAATCGCTCGCGGAGGAGGCTTCGCAGACGCGGCTGACATTCACGGTGCGCCGGAAGCCAGTTCGATTTGGCACTCCAGTCCTGCCCCTTTCCGACGAATTTGTGTGGAGTAGGTCATGGTGCTAGGCACGCGCGGAGGTGGGAGCCACACGGAGGTCTGGCCGCCCCCTGTCGATCGGTGGTCGCAACCACCCCGCTGTTGGTGACACTCACGAGTCGCCCTTGGACTCACCTAGTCGGGGACCCCCCTTCAGTGCGCATGTACAGAATCGACAATGCCTCGACACTGACGAGATGATTCGAATCGCATTTCAAGTATCTTGCAGTATCCCTCTTGGTCCATTGCGGGCGTTTCGAGATCAGGACGTCGAGGCCAATAGGGGAATATGAGGGACGGGAAACAAGCAGTCCATTCGTGTTCAATCGTGCCTGGGACGAGTTGGACGGGGAACACAGCGTCTTACGGGAAGCCTTACCAGCACTAGCAAATCGCTGGATCGCTCTCACCTTGCAACACTGCAGATGGTTTAGGGACTCCCTAGCTGACGCTTGCGCCAACCATCCTTGTAACGATTTGCTGCTCGCCGATCCAAGACGTGGAAGTCTACACCTGCGAGATACCCCTCGAACTGTTCGTCCAATTCGATCTGACACCCGTGTATGCGCTCGAGGATTTCATCGTACCAAGGATCAATAATGATCCATACGTGCGTTTCGTCCGACGAATCGCTCATGTAGATAGCCTCGACACCGTCGACCTGCGCCAATAGCGTTGGCACAAGTCCCAAGTCTGGCCTGCCTAGGGACGCCCGATGCGAGAATGCTTTCGAGGGCGACTGATTCCCCATAGAATGCCACTCTTCCGGGTACTTGAGCTCGGAGTAATCATGTGGTAGGGCATCACCAGACTTGGATATGTTCTCTGCTAAGACTAATGGATCCAGAGTTGATGCCGTAACGTCAGTCGCCAAAGCAACGCGGTGAATCGACGCTTGGTGGTGGTCAGACTGCACATTCACCGAATTCAGCATCTAGCACCTCCTAATGGCCATTCTAATCGGAACCAGGCTCTTCAACTGCCATGATGTTGCTCGACTTTACGATGTACACAGGCTCAGCAGCTTGAGTCTTCTTACTCAGTCGCACGACATCAGCTACCACGAGCTTCATCCTGATGACTGTTCCATCGGTTAGCTGGCACTTGGTCCAAGGTTCCTCGATGGGTTCGAACTGGATTCGCTCGCCCTCTTCCTGCTGTCCTTCGAAGTTGACTGTCATACGATACAATTCTCGCCGGTATATCAACTATATTCTATCCTGACCACCAGATTGACCGGCATGCCGCTTTCCTCGGCCAGGATCCACTTGAGATTCCGGATGTCTCGGCTGATTCGCCACCGGCACGAACGCCAAGCCAAGGTCCTCGGCGCAGGTGCTTAACAGCTTCCCAAGCCCGCTCGCCGGAAACAGACTCGTCGATCGGGTCCCATGGCTAACTCCGACGGCAGCCTACCACTTCCGTCCCATGGTCAGCGTCAGCCTGCAAGAACTCCCACGTGAGATAGCCCGTTGAGACTGCTCCGTGGAGAATGTAGGTGCGCACTAACTAGCTTGGGGACTCTTCTTGGTCGGTGAGCGAGTCCGCTTTCGATGAGGCCGTCGGCAGGCTCTCGGTTCGCCCAGAGAGCTTTGGTGCCGGTGCATGCCGGCTAGAGCGAGTTCTGTGGGAGCGGACTATCGCGGGCCATGCGAGCCCGACACAGGCATGCCGCCGCGAGTGTGTCCAGCAAGTCGTGCTAGTAGCCGCCCTCTCGATGTCCGATAATTGGCGGTAGCGTTGAAACGCTTGCGGCTGAAGGTTCTAACGCTCCTGGCCCCCGCCGCGATTCCTTGCGCGGGAGCAGACTGGTTCGGCAGGCCCGTATCGGAAATCCTGTTCGACCCCCCGCTGCGCACGGTGCTTGCGGAAGCATCCGAGGCCGTCGCGGAACTGCAGGTCGGCCAGCCGTTGGACCCGGCTGCCGTCCGGCGTGCAATCCAGGCGATGATCCGTTCCGGGCGATTCGCGGACATCCAGGTAGACGCAGAGGCAGCCGCCGGCGGAGTGCGGCTGACCTTCCGGAACGATCCGGCGTGGTTCGTCGGCAACGTCCGCGCGTTGGGCGTGCCGCGGCCGCCGTCCGAGAGCCAGCTGATTAACGCAACGGGCTTGCGCTTGGGCGAGCTATTCACGGAACGGAAACTGGAACAGGCCCTTGGCTCCGTCCGCTCCCTGATGGTCGCGCAAGGTTACCGACAGCCCGTCATCCGGCACTCCCTTGCGCGCGACAGCGCCAGCCAGCAGGTTGACGTGACGCTCGACATCGAGCCCGGGCGGCGTGCGACGATCGGAGCGCTGCTGGTGACAGGCCCGGACCCTCCGCTGTCGGAAGAGGAGATCCGGACCATCGCGCGCTGGCCGCGCGGCAAGCCGTTCAGGCCGGACCGGATCCAGCGAGGCATCGGCCTGCTCCGCGAGCACTTCCAGGACCAAGACTACTGGCAGCCCGCGGTTCGCGTGGTGACCGCCGAGTTCCGGCCTGTGGCCAACGAACTGACACTGGTCGTGGAGATCGAGCGAGGGCCGAGACTACTCGTGCGCCTCGAAGGGGCCTCGGTGTCAAGGGCCAGGCTGCATCGGCTCCTTCCGGTGTTCGCAAGGGGAGCAGTCGACGAGGAACTGCTCGCCGCCGGCAGCTTGGGCCTAGCGGAACACTTCCAGGCCCGGGGCTACTTCGACGCGACAGCCGACTACGAGATCGAACGGGAATCGGCTGACGAGATTTCCGTCGTGTACCGCGTGATGCCAGGGAGCCGCCAAGTATTCAGGGCCGTCGAGATCCATGGAAACTCCTCGGTGGGTTCCGACCTCATCCGAGACCGCATGCAGGTCCGGCCAAGCGGCCCCGGGCGGGAGCGAGGCGAGTTCACAACCGCCTTGCTCGATGAGGACCTGCGGGCGATCCGCACCCTGTATCAATCGCGGGGGTACCGGGATGCGACCGTGACGGCCACCCTGATCGCTCCGTACCAGGGCAACTCTCGGCACCTAGGCGTCCGGCTCGACATCGAGGAAGGCGAGCCGACATACGTGGACGGCCTGGTCACGTCGGGCCTCGCGGACTTTCCGTCCGACGAGGCTTCGTTCGAGTTCGCGTCTGCGCCCGGACTGCCGTTCAGCGAGACAAGCATTGCCTCGGACCGCCAGCGGATCCTTGCGGGGTTCTTCGAGAGAGGCTACCGGGAAGTCTCCTTTGACTGGCGTGCGGAGGAGGGCAGCACGCCCCGCACGGTGGTGGTGTACTACGACATCAATCCTGGGCAGCCTGTGCGCACTGCCGAGGTGTTCCTGTCCGGATCGCGGCGCACCCGGAATTCTGTCCTCGCTCGCCGCGTCGACGTGCAGCCGGGGACGCCGCTGTCGCAGGCCGGCATGTTCTCGACCCAGCGCAACCTTTACGACCTAGGCGTGTTCTCCAAGGTCGATGTCGCGATCCAGAATCCGGACGGCTCCGGATCTGCCAAGAACGTGGTGATCCAGATGGAGGAAGCGAGGCGCTGGGCGGTCGGCGCGGGAGGGGGCGCCGAGTTCGCCCGCATCGGCCGCAATACGGCCGAGCTCACCAATCCCGCTGGCGACGCCACGTTCAGCCCGCGCGTCACTCTGGAGGTGACTCGCCTGAACGTCAGGGGCAGGGCGCACACGATGGGATTCCGCACCCGACTCTCGCTGCTCCAGCAACGCGGCCTGTTCACGTACGAAGCACCCCGGTGGTTCTCATCCGACCAGTGGCGCATGACGGTGAGCGCACTGTACGACACCTTCCGGAACGTCAACACGTTCACGGGCCGCCGCCTCGAGGGCGCCGTGCAGCTGTCCATCAACCCAGCGCCAGAACGACCGTGCTGTACCGGTACGCTTACCGCCGAACGTCTATTGACGAGAACACCTTGAACATCCAACCGCTGTTGGTTCCGCTGGTCTCGCAACCGGTCAGGGTCGGCATCCTCTCGGGAACTCTCATCTCCGACCGCAGGGACGACCCAACCGACACCACCAGCGGGCTTTACAACACCGTGGACCTCGCACTTGCATCCGAGTACATGGGCGGCCAGCCGAACTTCGCGCGCGTGCTGGCCCAGAACAGCTCCTACCACCGGCTTCGTCCAGGACTCGTCTTTGCCCGCACCGTGCAGGTCGGCATCAACGTCCCGTGGGGCGGGAGTGGTGCTGGCGGCGTCGAGCGGTCCAGGTTCGCCGCGCGGCCGGACCCGCGCATCCCGATCTCCGAGCGCTACTTCGGCGGCGGGGCCAACTCCCACCGGGGCTTCGCCTACAACCAAGCCGGCCCGCGGGACCCCGCCACGGGGTTCCCGCTGGGCGGGGGTTCGCAGTTCCTCAACAGCATCGAACTCCGGTTCCCCGTGGCCGGCAAGGACGTCTCAGGCGTGCTATTTCACGACGCGGGGAACGTGTACTCCCGACCGTCCCGCATCAGTTTCCGATCGACCCAGCAAGTGCGTACCGGCGAGGGCGGAGCCAAGGAGTACGATTTCGACTACATGGTGCATGCCCTGGGCGTCGGAATCCGCTACCGCACGCCGATCGGACCCATACGGTTCGATCTGGCGTTCACGCCGAACCCCCCTCGCTTCGTAGGATTCGACGGCACCAGGGAGCAGCTGCTGACCGGAACCGGAGCGTTCAGGGAGCAGCGGATCCGCGGGCTCCAGTTTCATTTCTCGCTGGGTCAGACGTTCTAGCCATGCCTTCGATCCCGGCCCGGACCATCTGCGCAGCCGCGACGGCGGGCGCCAGCCTGCTCGCGCCGCTCGCAGCGCGGCCGGAAATCATCGACCGCGTTGCTGCGATCGTGGGAATGGATGCGGTCACTCTGTCGGAAGTGCAGGCGGAGCTCAGTCTGGAGGCGATGTTCGCCGAGACCGAAGTCCCGGAGGCCTCGAGCCGCTCCGACCCGGCACTGCGGCGGCTGATCGACCGGCGCCTGATCCTTCAGGACATGGCCCTGACGCCGTTCCTGATGCCCGGTACGGACGAAATCGAGAGGGAAATGGATGCCCTGCGCCAGCGGCGCTACCGCGACGGACTGGATTTCGCGGGCGCGCTCGGGCATTACGGGCTCACCGAGTCGGACTGCCGGTCCTTCCTCGAGCAGCGAATCGCATTCGAGCGTTACCTGTCATTCCGCTTCAGGACCGGGCTGAGCGCCGGCGAGGCCGAGATCGGGGCCTACTACCGAGAAGAGTACCTGCCTGCAATCCTCGAGCGCGGCGAGGAGCCAGCACCGCTGGAGCAGGTCTCGGGCCAGATCGCTGAGATCATCGTTGAACAGCGTTCCAGCGAGTTGCTCGAGCAGAGGCTGCGGGAACTCCGGTCCCTCAATCGGATCGAGACGATGCTAGGGCCGCAGGAGGTGGGAGAGCCATGATCCGGAGGCTCTTTCGATCGCGACGAGCGCGCGTCGCCCTGCTGCTAGCCAGCCTGTTCGGTCTCGGATGGGCCAGCTTCGAGGCCGTAACCCGCAGCCAG
>CBDHHA010000003.1:0-39511 GCA_965263255.1 Bryobacterales bacterium | reverse complement strand
GCGTACTTGCCGAGCATTCCGGGCAACTCATCAACTACTCCCGGGCCGGGGCAGCGCTCGACATGAATCATGTGACGACGAAGAAGTACTTCGGCGTCTTGGAGAGCCTGTTCCTCGTGCACTCCTTGTCGCCCTGGCACACCCAAAACGCTCAAGCGGCTGACCAAGACTGCCAAGCTACATTTCCTGGACGCGGGGCTGCTGGCGGCGCTAAGAGGCATCACTCCGGATCGGGTCCGGCGTGACCGGCAGGTCTTCGGGCCAATTCTAGAGACCTTCGCATTGGGGGAGCTTCTCAAGCTTGCGAACGCGTCGGGAGACCGGTACGAGTTCCTGCACTTCCGCGACAAGGACCGTACGGAGGTGGACATCGTGGTTGAGAATAGGATTGGAGAGGGTCGTTGGCATCGAACTGAAGGCGGCGGCGACCGTTTCGAAGGGGGATTTCGCCGGCTTACGTCGCCTCGCGCAGGGCGCGGGCGAGTCCTTCCGGTCAGGAGTGGTCTTGTACGACCATGACCGCAACGTGCGCTTCGGTGAGCGGATGGCGGCCGTACCGATCTCAACCCTCTGGTCGTGATCCGTCGCGACTACGGATCGACCAAGACGCGGTCGCGCAGCGAAGCCGTCTCCGGCTCCGTCAAGGGCGGCCCCAGTACCGCGCCAGCCCTGAGTGGAGAGACTAGGCATCAGATGTAGCCTAGTCTGCCAGGCCGGCACAGCGCCCGAGAGCCCTCACCGCAGCCACGAACCCCAAGTGCTCCTCGACGAACTGGTCGTCCGTCAGGTGCGGATACGCTCGCAGGACCCTGTCAATCTCCTCCGACTGGCCGGGCGAGAGCCCTTCGGACTCGTCCAGGCACCAGATTCCCTCCATCAGGCCCTGGCGCCGCAATACCTCGTGGATCCCTGCGATGCAGCCGGCGAATCGGTTGCGCGCGTCGAACAGTGCTGCGTTGGCGTCCGTCACCTCCAGGTTCAGGCGCAACAGCGACGCTGGCACCTGCGGCGAGCCGCTTCCAGGGCAATCCCGACACTGCCGCCAGTATTGGCACGCCTCGCGAGTCCACACCGCCCAGTGCCCTAGCAGGCCGCCGACGAATCGCGGCTTGGAATCACCGAACGCCAGATGCGTGACTAGGTCTCCAATGATGTTGTCGTCATTGCCGGTGTAGAGGGCGACTTCGCCGGCCCTCCCCGAATCCTGCACAGCCCGCATCACGTCCAGCGTCTTGTAGCGATCGAACGGGGCGACCTTGATTGCCCGCACGTTCTCGATCTCGCAGAAGTCCCGCCAGAACTCGTACGAGAGCGGGATACCACCGACTGCAGGCTGAAGGTAGAAGCCCATGAGCGGTATGACTTCCGAGACCGCCCTGGCGTGGTTCAGCAGCGATTCATGCGTCGCGCCCGCGAAGCCGCCGTAACTGAGCAGCCCGAGATGGTAGCCGAGATCGGATGCAGTTCGCGCCTCCGCCACTGCGCGATCGGTTGGTCCAACGATTCCGGCGACGCGAATGACGGGCCTCCGGACGTCAGCGATGAAATCCTCGACCGTCTCGGCGGCAAGGGCCAGGACCGGTTGGTACAGACCGACAGCCGGGTCTCGGATCGCGAACTGGGTCGTATGCACGCCGA
The DNA here is from genome assembly GCA_965263255.1 of Bryobacterales bacterium. Classification (GTDB taxonomy): domain Bacteria; phylum Acidobacteriota; class Terriglobia; order Bryobacterales; family UBA6623; genus VXMF01. Next base: position 37,873 of record CBDHHA010000003.1, on the reverse strand, counting down.
CTGCGATTCCACCCGCGCCGGAGGCGAGATAGTACCGCGTGAGTGCCCGCTGGCGTCGCTCGTCAAGGCGTCGCCGGGCGTCAAGAGCCAGCGGGTGGGCGGGAATCACCGCGCCTTCCCGCAAGTGGCGGTACACGTCCGGATTCAGGCTCCGCGGCACGGCCATCGGCTCGGTCATTCCCGGAAAGCGGCCGGACGAATCACTAGGCCGTGGCTTCCGAACGCAGGGTCAGCCGCGCGACGATCTCGTCGACGACCGCGTCGGCCCGCGCTGTGACTTCCTCCGCCAACTGGTCCTGGATCGGATGGGGCACGTAGACAGCGTCGAAGTCGGGCCTGCCCAGGGCAGCCGCCTGGGCCCTCGCGGCGGAGCGGAACACGTCGGTGGCGACGGCGACCGCCGGAATGCCCGCGTTCTCGATGCGTACCGAGTCGTGCAAACTGCACGTCGTACACGACCCTCAATCCGCCAGCGCCTCGATGACCGCATGCGGCTGCAGAGTGCGGATGTCCGCAAGAACGGCCTCGGGCGCGGGCTTGGCGAAGGTCGGCTTCTCGAGGCGCAGTATCTCGGTGACTCCGAAGCGATCCACGAGATGGCCCTCGATCTGGTCCAGGAATACGGAGCCTCCGGGCTTGCTGATATCGAGCAGCGCAATGCTCGCTCCCTTAAGCGACGCGAGTCGCGGCGGCGCGGAACCCTCCGGCGGGACTCGTTCGTCGAGGGGATTCACCAGTGCATCGGACATCTCGGTTGCTCCTTCTTGCACTCCAGTGCCTCGCATAGGGTACCAGCGAGGCCCGCGAGGCGATCAATCGATAGCGTGACAGACCATCTGGCTACCCTTCGGACCGGTGGCCCACGACCCGAGAACGGCGGAGAACTTGCCGGCTGGACCGCCGGCGACCATCAATCGGATGGCATCCGGACTGCGGAACTTCCGATAGCAGGGCTCTCCCCGGATCACGCACTCCTCGTATGAGGCAGTTTCCGCTGTACCCTCCCCGCCGTCACCGTCGTACTCTCGCAACGGGATCGTGGTGTTCTCGAACAGGAAGGATGCGACGTCGCTCTTCTCGAAGCCGCTATTCCGCAAGGTGGCCGCGTGCTCCGGCCCGAAGATCACTAGTGCTTCGTGCCGACGGCAGACCCGGCGGCTCCACAGGTTGGCAAGTACGGGACAGATGGCCCGCAGCAGGACCTTCGCACTGCGGGCCTTGTGCTCGCTGACCGGTCGCGGAGGCTCGCAGCAGAAGAACGTAACGGCGCTGGTGCCGCGACCGATCCCGAAGTACTCCGAGAGCGGCTCCCAAGGGCTGGCCTCCTCGTTCTCACCGATCACGCAACTGAACCTTCCGGGGTTGCCCATGGTGGACATGTCGATGCGCCCGGGAGCCGCACCGCCGAGGTTGCGAAGGATCAGCTGTAACGCCCGCCCAATCGTGGAATTGGCCCTGGCCGCGTTCGAGAACACGTTGCTCCCGCAGGCAAAGTCGAGTTCTTCGCGCACAGGGCCGTTGATCACCGCGAGAGGGGCTGCGAAATGGGTCGTCCCTTGCACACCGTGGATGTCCAACCGCTCGTCGCACAGGGCCCGGACAGCGGGCACAAGTACGCGCATGTAGCCGGGGAGGCAACCCGCCATCACGGCATTGGCAGCGATCTTCTCGAAAGTCGCCGGGCCGAAGTTGGGAGGCACATGGGCTACGACCTCATCGGGGGGGAGGTCAAACGCAGCCATCATTCGCTCGACACGCTCGACTGTCGGCGGAATCACGGGCAGCGGATCGGCGAAGCCTTGCTCGTAGCAGAATTCCTCGGGCTGGACATCTCGCGGCACGGCGACCCGCGAGGCACGCAGTCCGCGCCGGGCGTAGAGTCCGACAGCCGGAGCGTCAGCGCCGTCGGATGGCGGCTCGAGGTGTCGCGACACGCACCCGGGCTGGAAGTCGGGAGTGCCGTCGCCGGACGGAATCACAGCGGGCGGGGCGATGCCGGACAACTCGCCAAGCCGGGCCGAGAAGCGATTCAGGGCCGCCTTGTCAAACCCCTGCGAACTCTCTTCGACACGTCCGTGCTCGTCCAGGAGAAAAAGTGCGGGGACGGCCTCAAGGCGGTAGGCCCTACTGGCAGTGAGCGTCAGGTCATGATGCACCGGCATAGCGAGGCCCAGCGAACTAGCCAGCGCCTCGGTCTCGGAACGTGCATCCTGCGAGACTGCGATCACGGCGGCAGCATCATCGAAGTGCCGGGCCATCCCGTCGATATAGCGCAGCGCTAGGTGACATGCGGGGCAGTCAGCCTTGATGAAGGCGATAAGCCCCGGCCCCCTCGGCAGGGCACCTTCGATCTGTGGCGCACTGTTTCCCGGTGCGAGCATCTGCACTACAGTGTGCATCCTAGAGCCGGATGATGCACGTCGCGCCCGGCTAGGACATCTGCAGGGAGGGCGGGTGACCGCAGCGGGCGGTCGGGCACTCGCCGCCGGGACTCTCCCGGCACCGAGCTGGACCCGGTGGGCACGCAGGACAGTGTCTTCCTAGTGCCCTCTGGCAGATCCGGCTGGGCAATCTCAAAGAACTGCGGCCCGAGAGAGAGCTACGAGTTGCGCAGGCAGGCCCTGCGGCATTTGGGGCCCATAACACGCAGGCTCACACCCCTATCCTTGCCGGCCGATTGGGAGCGTCGCTGAACAGAACACGCCAAGCAACCATTTACTTCAGGTGAACTGGCAAAGAGGGACGTTCTGCTCGCCGCAGCGACGGAGCACTTCGAGGCCCTTCAGATTGGGTTCAGATACGAGGATGGCGAAAGGCGGTTGTCATTAGAGTGGAATGGTTCGGTCATCGGTCAATGCTTCGAGGCTTCGGAGGCAAGCACCTTGGCAACGGCGGATTCCACGATGGCCGGTAGATTCTCAAGTATCGTTTCGACTCTAGCCATGCGCTCTCTAACCTCTGAGGTTTCCTTGCTCGGCGACATCCTCTGACGCGCCGCGCCTTCAGCCGTCCGGCAGAAGCGCCACGCCACACAGCAGCTCCGCCTTGATGCCCGCCGAAGGAGGTTTGCGCATCCTGCCCGGTAATCCACGCCGCCACGGCAGGCATCGGCTCGGGACGCACGAGCTCTGAGGCGATGTTCGTGTCCAAGACAGACACTAGGGCCGCTCAAGAGAAGCGGGGGGGCTCGCGCATCGGGCTGCGCGGCGGAAGCTCTAGCTCAACGCCTCCGAGGGGTGCGAAGCAATCTCGTGTGAATTCCGCCAGATCCCGGGGTCCGGCCCGCCTGTCGGCCACAGCCTCGCGCAGGATGGCTCGCACTTCTTGCTCCATCGAACGGTTGTGCCTAGCCGCACGCTCTCGCAGGCGCGTCTTCACCTCGTCATTGATCTTGCGGATTGTAATGCGCGCCATAGAGCCTATTCCCATCGGATCTGGCAGTAATTCACGATACCGCGAGGAATGCCCGGCGCGAGTCGACAGGTTGAGGACCATGCACCTGCAGTAGCTCGCATTGAAGATAGGCACAGGGTTCGGGTCGCCAAGGCCCTCCGGTCGTGTCGTCCTGGGAACTGTGTACTGGCCAATCACGTCTTCCGCTTCCGCTTGGGCCTCGCTGCTCCGCTGTCGGATGTGGCCGCCATCGCAGTTGACTTGCACCTCGCGTAGATGCCGGAACGTCCGCTGGGCGTCCAGTCGCGCGGTGGTAGAATGACAAGGTCCAGCGAGGCGCTTCTCCTCCCGCCCGCTATGAAGTTCGGCGTCGTCATCTTCCCCGGCTCGAACTGCGATCACGACGCTGTCTACGCGCTCTCGGCCAACCTCCACCAAGAAGTGACGGAGATCTGGCACGAGTCCGAGGACTTGGGTGACGTGGACGCAGTCTTCCTCCCCGGCGGCTTCTCGTACGGAGACTACCTCCGTTGTGGGGCAATCGCCCGCTTCTCCCCGGTGCTGCGGTCAGTGCGCCGGTTTGCAAGCTCCGGAGGATTGGTCATCGGGGTCTGCAACGGCTTTCAGATCCTTTGCGAGACCGGCCTGCTGGAGGGTGCGCTAATTCGCAACCACGGTCTCCGATTCGTCTGCGGCACCGTTGATCTGGTGCCCGCCACCTTTGACTCCCCGTTCACCGCCGAGTGTCCTAAGGGGCGTTCCTTGCGGGTCCCCGTAGCTCACGGGGAGGGCTGCTACGTGGCCGACAAGCCGACCCTCGACCGCCTCGAGGCGCAGGACCGGATCGCCTTCCGGTACCAAGGCGCGAATCCCAACGGCTCCCACCGTGACATCGCGGGTGTGCTGAACGAGGGCCGCAACGTGCTGGGAATGATGCCGCACCCGGAACGGGCTTGCGACGCCGCCGTCGGATCGACGGACGGCACCGCGGTATTCCTGTCGATGATCTCTGCGACGGAGGCCATGACCGCGGGCCATGCAGCCTGAAGTCAACGAGCGCGTAGCGGCGGAGCACGGGCTCACGTCGGAAGAGTACCGTCGCGTGACCGATCGCCTCGGCCGCGTGCCGACGATCACCGAACTCGGGATCATCGGGGTGATGTGGAGCGAGCATTGCTCGTACAAGAGCTCGCGCCTGCACCTCAGGAAGCTTCCGACGAGCGGCGAGCGCATCCTGGTGGGGCCAGGCGAGAACGCCGGGATCGTGGACATCGGCGGCGGATGGGCTGCAGCCTTCAAGATCGAGTCCCACAACCACCCGAGCTTCATCGAGCCGTTCCAGGGCGCCGCGACCGGCGTGGGCGGCATCCTGCGCGACATCTTCACGATGGGCGCGCGTCCCGTGGCCGTGCTCGACGCACTGCGGTTCGGGCCCCCGGACGACCCTGAGGACGGCGAGGTCAATCGTCGCGTGATTCGCGGCGTGGTGGAGGGCATTGCCCACTACGGAAACTGCATCGGCGTGCCTACGATCGGCGGCGAGTGCTCGTTCAACCCTTGCTTCAGCGCCAACCCGCTCGTCAACGTGTTCGCTCTCGGCGTCTTCCGACAGGACTCCATCTTCCTCGGCGCGGCCAAGGGAGTCGGAAACCCGGTGATCTACGTCGGCGCAAAGACAGGACGGGACGGCATCCAGGGAGCCTCGATGGCGTCCGCGGAGTTCGACGAGGATTCCGACGCGAAACGGCCGAACGTGCAGGTCGGCGACCCATTTCTCGAGAAGCTGCTGCTCGAGGCGTGCCTGGAGGCGATGGGCACCGGAGCGATTCTCGGCATCCAGGACATGGGTGCCGCCGGCCTGACCTGCTCGACCGCGGAGATGGGCGACCGGGGTGGCGTGGGCATCGAGATCGAGCTGGATCTTGTGCCGCAGCGCGAGGATGGCATGACGCCGTACGAGATCATGCTGTCGGAGTCGCAGGAGCGGATGCTCTTGGTCGCCGAGCGGGGGCGCGAGGAGGAGGTGCTCCGGGTATTCGCGAAGTGGGGCCTGGACGCGGTGGAGATCGGAACGGTTACGGGGGACGGTAGGCTCCGAGTCTGGCACCACGGCGATGTCGTAGCCGAACTGGAGAACAGCTTCCTGAGCGATGACGCCCCGCTCTACGATCGGCCGCGAACCACTCCCCGCCGCTCAGCGCCGCTCGACGGCCCTACGCTGCCGCAGGCAGGGGGCGAGGACCTGCTTGCCGGCCTCCAGACCCTGCTGGCTTCGCCCGAACTAAGTTCCAAGCGGTGGATCTGGGAGCAGTACGACTACCAGGTGCGGACCAACACGACTGCCGGCCCCGGGGGGGATGCCGCCGTGATCCGCATCAAGGAGGCGGGTGTCTCGCTGGCCATGTCCCTGGACGGCAACTCCCTGTACTGCTCTCTCGATCCGCGCCTGGGAACTTGGCTGACGGTCGCGGAGTGCTGCAGGAACCTTGCCACGGTCGGCGCAACGCCGATCGGCGCAACCAACAATCTCAATTTCGGCAACCCCGAGAAGCCCGAAATCATGGCCCAGCTCGTGGAGGCGATCGAGGGCCTCGGCGAGGCCTGCAGGCACTTCGGCACTCCCATCACGGGGGGCAACGTGAGTCTCTACAACGAGACGCTCGGCAAGGGCATTGACCCGGCACCGGTGGTGGGCATCGTGGGGATCCTGGATGACGTAGAGCCTCCGCCCGCTCCGTGCTTCGCGGCGGAAGGCGACAGCATCGTGGTGCTGGGCGGAGTGCTGCCGGGCGCTTCAGATGAGCTCGCGACGCGCTTTGGATCCTCCCAGTACGCCAAGTCCGTACTGGGAGCCACTTGGGGCCTGCCGCCGGCGCTCGATCCCTCCTACGAGTCAGCGGTGCACGAGGCAACGCGGCAAGTCGTTCGACGCAAGCTCGTGAACACCATCCATGACATTGGAACGGGCGGGCTTGGCGTCGCGCTGGCCGAGTGCTGCTTCGGGCCGGAGCGGACTGGCGCAAGGATCAGCCTGAATGGGGACCTGCCGGCCCGAGAGACGCTGTTTCACGAAGCGCCCTCGCGCGTGCTCGTGGCGGCCTCGCCCGCCAACGTGCCCGAGATTGCCCGCATCGCCTCGGAGCAGGGGGTGGAGGCGGTTGTGATCGGCGAGACGGGGCGATCAACTCTGTCCGTGCGATGGAACGGGGCCGAATTCTTCGAAGCTCCGGTGGAGCAGCTGTTCGAGACGTGGGACACTGCATTCGAGAGATCGGTGGAAGCCGGATGAGCATCGACCGGTCACGCCGCCGGCCCGCAATGGTGGAGAGCGAGGATCGTTTCCGGGAGGAATGCGGCGTCTGCGCGGTGTACGGACACCCCGAGGCGGCCAATCTGGTGTACCTGGGCCTGCACGCCCTCCAGCACCGCGGCCAGGAGAGCGCCGGTATCTGCTCGAGCGACGGAACGAGAATCTATACCCGCAAGGGCATGGGGCTGGTGAACGACCTCTTCGGTGAGTCGGAATTCGAGGATCTGAAGGGGCACATGGCGATCGGCCATACGCGCTACTCGACGGCTGGCGATGCAGCGTCGCTGAATGCGCAGCCGTTCTACGTGGAATGCAACAAGGGTTCGCTGGCCGTGGCGCACAACGGCAACCTGACCAACGGTCCGGCGCTGCGGCAGCAGTTCGAAATGGAAGGTTCCATCTTCCAGGCGACCAGCGACACCGAGGTGATTCCCCACCTGATGGCCCACTCGCGGGAGCCAACCCTGAAGCACGCGCTGCGCGAGTCCCTGATGCGGCTCGAGGGCGCGTACTCGCTGGTGCTCTTGGGCAACGACCAGGTCATCGTGGCGCGCGACGCACGGGGATTCCGGCCCCTCTCGTACGGAACGATGCAGCACAAGGGGGCGACGGTGCATGTGTTCGCGTCGGAGACCTGTGCGTTCGATCTGATCGGGGCACGGTACGAAGGGGAGGTCGAGCCAGGCGAGATGATCCTGGTGAACGAGGAGGGGCTGAGCCGCCAGGGATTCGCCAGTGCCGAGCGCCTCTCGCAGTGCGTATTCGAGCACGTGTACTTCTCGCGCCCCGACTCGCTGATCTTTGGCCGCCCGGTCGAGGAGTCCCGCGAGGAGATGGGCCGGTGCCTGGCCCGGGAAAGCCCCGTGGATGCGGACTTCGTGGTGCCGATCCCCGACTCCGGAACCTCCGCGGCGATCGGTTTCTCGAAGGAGTCCGGCATCCCGTTCAGCCTCGGTCTCATCCGAAACCATTACGTCGGACGGACGTTCATCGAGCCGAAGCAATCGATCCGCAACTTCGGCGTGAAGCTGAAGCTCAACCCCGTGCGCCACATTGTGGAGGGCAGGAGGGTGGTGTTGGTCGACGATTCGATCGTGCGCGGCACGACGAGCCGCAAGATCGTCGGGATCGTGCGGGACGCCGGGGCGAGCGAGGTGCACGTGAGGATTTCCTGCCCGCCGACCATCGCATCCTGCTACTACGGCGTGGACACGCCGGACGCAAGCGACCTGATCGCGAATCAGATGTCAGTCGAGGAGATCCGGAACTACATCGGAGCGGATTCGCTCGCCTACCTGTCGATGAAGGGCCTACAAGGCTCGGTCGGGGACTCCGGCAAGAGCCGCTACTGCTACTCGTGCTACACCGGCCAGTACCCGACGAAGCTCGTTCAGATCGACCAGTTCGTGCGGGACCACCGGACGAAGAACTCCGCCGAGGGCCGACTGGCCTGGAAGTCCGGCTGACCCGCGCAGTCCTTCAGCGTCCGAACTCCTCGGGTATTGTCCGAGTCCACGCTCTAATCGGTCGTGCTGGGAGGTGGAGGCACCTGTCCGCGGTGAGCGGCGAGAGCTTCGGTTCCGGTACTTGCGGGCACCATCGGAGCGCGCTCAAAAAGACTGCGATTGGAGTCACGGTGGGCACAGCACTCTAGCCCCACATGCTTCGTTTCTTGAACTTTCTGGCAAGTCCCGCGAAGAACCTGTGGTCACCGCTGCCAAATGGCTGGTCTGTAGTGAGGTATGTCCAAACTGCCCCCCGCGAGGTCGGATCATCTCCTCTCTCTCGAGACGCAGCAACTCTCACCGCCACCTCCGGGCTGATGCGGTCTTGCAGTTCCTGAAACATCGCATGCGTATCCTTGAGAAACACATGGAGTGGGTCTCGGCCACCGAGGGATGCCCATTGGATTCCCTCTCGTAGAGCCGCAACAGCTGCGATATGGTCTGACCAGAGATCGTCTATTGTGGTCAGCGTGGCTAGCCGCTCATCTTCAGAAGAACATGGACGGGCCCCAATGAGGATTTGTTGGCGCTCTTGGTGAATGACTTGGCGTTGATGCTCAAGAATCCATTCGTATTTGTTGAGGAACTCGCGAATATCAAGGTTATGCCCTTCGATAGCTTGTTGCAGATGGTCTGCGTCAAACGTGAGGTCAGACTCGTCGCTGACCCATTTCGCAAAGATATCATCTTCACGCGATATATAGAAGCGCGAACTGCCTGGATCACCTTGCCGACCGCAGCGTCCGCGAAGTTGGTTATCAATCCGGCGGCTCTCGTGCCTGTTTGTTCCAATCACATGAAGACCTCCTAGCTCTGACACGCCTCTTCCAAGTTGAATGTCTACGCCACGACCAGCCATGTTGGTGGAAATCGTTACCGCACCGATCTGTCCTGACCTTGCAATTATCTCCGCTTCGTACTCGCTGTTACGCGCATTAAGGACCCGATGAGGGATACCTGTGAGCCTAGTGCTGAGCCGCTCGGACTCACGCACGTTTGCAGTCCCCACGAGAACGGGACGACCGGTCTCGTGGAGTTGCCGTATGTCCGCGACCACTGCATCCTCCTTCTCACGCACAGTGTCGAAGACAAGGTCTGGATAGTCTACTCGGATCACCGGGCGATTGGTTGGGATGACTTCAACGTCAAGTCCATAGATCGAATCAAATTCGTCAGTTTGCGTGGCTGCGGTGCCGGTCAGTCCGCACACTTCGGGATAGAGATTGGCGAGATTCTGGATGGTGATCGAGCCAAGGGTCTTGCCCTGCTGCTTGACTGCCACACGCTCCTTCACCTCAATCGCCGTCTGTAACCCCGACGGCCACCGCCGATCTCGAACCACTCGCCCTTTGAACCCATCGACTGACTGGACAATGCCATCCTTGATCAAGTAATCGATATCACGGCGCAGTAGGGCATGCGCGTGCAACGCGTTCTGGATCGCTACATGGGCGTCGAGGTTCACCGGCTCGTGAAGATTGCCACACTCGAGTGCCTTCTCCACTGCCGCAACCCCTCGATCAGTCAGTGCGACGTTGACTTCATACTCGTCGATTGTATAGTCAAGATCTGGTCGCAGACTTCGAATAACTTCGTCCGCCCGGTGCACCAAGGAATCCTGTGTGATCTGGCCGCCAGCAACCACCAATGGAATCCGCGCTTCGTCCAAGAGGATAGAGTCGACTTCATCGATCACTGCTACAGACAGCCCTCGATGCACCTGTGCGGACGGATATAGAGCAAGTTGATCCCTCAGAAAGTCGAATCCGACTTCGTTGGCGGTGGCGTAGGTTACGTCACAAGCATAAGCATGTTGTCTTTGCTCTAGGTCCGAGTGCTCTTGGACACAACCAACAGTAACTCCTCGGAATTCAAAGATTGGCCCCATCCAAACGCTATCGCGATGGGCAAGGTAGTCATTTGCGGTCATCACGTGGACACCTGTTCCCCGCCTCGCGTACCACATGATTGCTGGGATGGCTGCTAGGGTCTTACCCTCTCCGGTTTTCATTTCTGCGACCTTGCCATCCAGCAATGAGAGAGCACAGTGGATCTGGACATCGAACATGTTCAGGCCGATGGTCCGCCGCGCGACCTCAGCCGTCACGGCAATATCCGTAAGGACGTCGTTCGTGCTGAGGCCGATCTCCTTCAAGGATTCGGAGCTGCACTCGGCCAGTTCAGACCGAATGGCGCTGATTTCTTGGATTCTCGCAGTGGTATCGGTCGAATTTGAAGCAAAGCGGCGAAGCAAACCAGCCGAATCAAACAGCTTGCGTACCGCTCCCGCCCATTGCCCAAGTCTCATGGTGTCAGCTTCTCGTGGACCTTCACAGAATAGCCTCCGGGCATACGGCTTTGCGCTTCCAGCGAACGTCGCTGCTCGTGATCGTGGACTCCACACGGCGCCGGCGCCGATTGGCAACCTTGGACGCCGACGCGATCGGCGTCAGCAACTCAGCTTGGTCGCCGTTCAGTCGACCGCTCAGGCAGTGGCGCCCCATCGCTCACGGCACGCACTCAGGCAGGAGCCGCCTCTGCGAGTCGCATTACACGGGCCAGTACCCAACGAGCCTCGTTCAGATCGACCAGTTCGTGCGGGACCACCGGGCGAAGAGTTCCGCCGAGCGCCGACTCGCATGGAAGTCCGGCTAGCCCGCGTAGGCGTTCAAATCGCGGACTCCTCGGACATCGCCCGCATGCAAGCTGGGGCGCTTGGGGCGAGCTGGAGATTATCCTGAGGACGAGAATCGACGCCATTCGGACCGCGGCTCGACACGTGGCGTTGTCGCTACGGCTTGAGCAGCGAGACCGCGGTCATGGGACGGCAACGATCTTGGGTGACAGGGGCGCCGAGAGCCTGAAGGTCATGCAGGTGGCGTGATGGAGGCCCGGATGCGATCGGCAGCGGAGACCAGCGAGAACCACCAGGGGCTGGCGGATAGGATTGGCGTGCCCATGAGCGCCATCGCGGCGTTCTGCAGCCGCTGGAATGTAGGCGAGCTGGCGCTGTTCGGCCCTGTGCTGCGCGATGACTTCGGTCCGGAGAGCGACATTGACGTCATCGTCCAGTTCAAGTCGGAGCGGACTCCCGGCCTATTCGGCCTGGTCGGGATGCAGGAGGAACTCGCGGGCCTGTTGGGACGAAGAGTCGATCTAGTAACGCGAGCAGCCGTCGAGCAGAGCCGGAACTATATTCGCCGGAAGGCGGTCTTGGAATCCGCTCGGGTGCTCTATTCGGAGTAGCGACTCGAAATACCTGCTGGACACACCGTTCGGCGGACGGGACGAGGCGTCGTCCACAGAGGGCGGTTCCCTCGATGAGTCCGTACCGCTGGGCCCGCCCTTCCGCTTCGAGGGGTCAGGCGGCGCACGCCAGTGCGAGGCTCCAGCTGCAGCGGCCCCGGCACGTGCGTGCGGCCTTCAAGCCCGGCACGACTGCCGAGGACACACGCGAGGCTCCATCGGAGTCACTTTCGAGCCATGGCCTCATGCAGGCGTGCCATGACCGGGGCAACCTGCGGATCGCTGCGGGTCGGTGCCGACACTGCAAGCAGGCGCATGTGTTCCAAGTCTTCGACATGCACCTCGCAGCTGTGAAGATAGCTCCGGCGGTTCTTGGTGCAGACGAGCGTGTGTGGCCGGCTTCGCTTCTCCGTTCTACAGTCAATGTCGAGACTGGAATTGAGGATGGCGCGTTCGATGTGGTCGCGGTTGAACTGGGCGACTCTGAAGCGCTTCGTCTTCTCCTGCCGGTCATCGCAAAAGGCCTGCAACTCCTCGCAGAGATTGCATTGGCAATTGATCGACGCCTCGATTCTCTCGTCGACGGGAGCCTTCGGCGGCTCGGCGCTGCGGTCCAGCAGGCAACGCGCCGACAGATGCCAAAGAGAGCCGAAGGCGGGAGTTGAGCTGAATCCAGGAATCTGCTCGCAGGTCTCGGCGAGCGCCTTGGGAACCGTTCGATGGGGATCCGCCTGGTCAGGATGACTGGCCAAGAGGGCGGCCACGTGCTCGGCTTCGGAATCCGCCACCAAGCCATGGCTCGCAGCAAAGAGATCCCGAAGCGCCTCGGCAGCCAGCTTCTGGGGCTTGGGACGGCGCCACTCTGATTGCCCCGCGGGAAGGCTCGGGGAAAACGCCTCAGGGAGCGACTCGAAGGCCGCGTGCGCGGCAAGCCGGAAAGCACGGTTCCGTTCGGACGTGCCTGCAGCCGGTTCGGACTCGCGGAGCCGTGCTAGGAGGGCCAGAGCGTCGTCGGCGCACTGCGGGATGTTGGTCCTCATGAACACCGGCAGGAACTGCTCGAGCGTCGATGGACTGACGCCCAGCAGGAAAGGAACCAGCAGGCCCTCGATCGGAGGTCCGTTCACCTCGGACTTCTTGCAGTCCTTGAACTCCTTGGCCACAGCATCCCGCAGGAATCGGACGATGAGCGTCTCGTCTCCCACCCGTGCCAGCAGTCCGAGCATACTCGCGACGATTTCGTTGCTCATTGGCTGGAAGACTCCCCAGCCCCAAGGAGACAGCAGCTGCTGGCCCCCCGGCCAGGCGTCGATCAGGTTCGCCACGAGCTCGGACGCCGTTGCGGGCGCTCCTTCGTCCGCCACGCCCTGGTCCAGCATCCGATCCACGTATTCGATCGCGTCGTCCATAAGGCCGTCCGCGATCACGGCCGCCTCCCTCGCCCTCGGCCAAAGCACGATGGCCGCCAGCCGGTAGGAACGCTCCAGCGAGGCCCCCTCATTGCCGGACGCTTCCAGCAGGATCTGCTTGTCGGGCTCGGCACCGTCCAGGCAATTGCACGGCAGAGCCTCGCCCTCGACCATCGGAATCTCCGGCAACTCCGACCCCTTGAGGTCCGATCCACTCCACGAGCCAAGTATGTAGGAACTCTCGACGACGTCCTCCATGCTGCAGATCCGGTCAGAGACGTCGATCTCTGGACTGTGCCAGCGAGCATCGATGTCGTCGTAGTCGGGACCGCCGGACTCTTCAATGCTGAGAAGCGCGCGGCGGAGCACGCAGCCGGATCGTTCGGCCGCGAGGCCAAGTGTACGCTCCACTGCCTCGTCCAGCCCCTTGAGCGCCGGTTGGCCCAAGGCGACCTCGCTGTATCGATGGCCGAGAAGCCAGACAATCTTTCTCGGCTTTCCTTCTGACCGGGACCATTCCGAGAGCAACTCCGCGATCTCGTCGACTTGGCTAGAGTAGTCCGGCACTTTGGGGATCGCTGACCGATTGCGCGGCTTTCGGACGACGTTGTAGACAAGGGCCACACGGTGGCCGTGCTCGATCGGCTTGGTCAGGTGCACGCAATCCGCGTAGAAGGCTGCGTACGTCAGCTCGCCGGGTTCCTCCACCTGCATGTCGACGGTGGCTTCGCGATTCTGGTGGCGGATGACGATTTCCCCGCCCTGGCCGCGCGTTGGAAGCGAGATGACCAAGGTGGCGATCATGCCGTCGACCTTCTCCGTATCGCGATGCTCGGCGAAGAAACCTCCGGGCTCATAGACAAGGAGCTTGTAGAGTCTTGCACCCAGGGCCTGACGATCGCAGCCCAGTCCGTCCGCAACGGAGTCGAGGATCGACTGGAGTGTCTGTTCCCATCCTTTTCCGGAGAGCCGCAAGCGGCGGGCATCGATCTGCCGACAGTCCCGCACGGAGGGGTCGAGGACGGTATCGGGACCTCGTCCGTAGGGCGCTGGCTGGGACGCTTCGATCAGCGAGCGAATCTGGGCGTCAAGGACCGGAAACGCAATCGTGCCAACCTTGGCGACGCTGATTGTCGGCAACACTCCCTGAATCCGGCCCGCGACGTAGTAGTCTCCCGGCCTGTTGATTGACCGGACCAAGCTCTCGAAGCGTGGGAAGTCGTGGTTGTACTCGATGTGCGGTCCAATCATCGCTGTGTAACGAGCGGGAGCCGCTCGGAGCCGGCGCTTGCCGCCCTTCGCAATCGGATCTGACCGCCTCAGCCTAGCAAGGCTGGATGCCGCGCCCGGACCGACCAGTACGGAGATTCGCAGGACCGCCGGCTTACTTTCTGTGCTGTGGCTGCGTTCGCCGTTGACTGGTGCAACGGGCGCCCGATCCGCAACAGGCCGGAGTTGGCTGGCGCGCCAATTGAAGTGAAGGGAGCACGGTGCGGACGCGGCTCAATTCGGAAGGAGGAGGGGAAGGCGACCGGCCAGCCGAGGAGCCGCGCGAGCAATTGGGGCGGCGCCCGGCTCGGGGAGTCCCGGTACGGGGCAGTTCGTGGTGGAGACCCTGATTCCGCGATTTCCGCAGCGATGGGATTCTTGAGATAGTCGTAGATCCCGTCGAGCAACGGCTAGGTCGGAGACCACGATGTGGGGCCCGCGTTTATCGAGCGGAAGCGATCGATCTGCAACTTCCGCGTGAAGCTGAAGCTCAACCCCGTGCGCCACATCGTGGCTGGCAGGAGGGTGGCCCTAGTGGACAATTCCATCGTGCGGGGCACCGGTGCGAGCGACGTTCACTTCGGGATATCCTGCGCGCCAACGATCGCCCCCTGCTACTGCGGCGTGGAGACGCCGGACGGGAGCGACCCAGCAAGAGTCGCTGCTGCCACTCGTGCTACCAGGGCAGGGACCCGACGGGCTTGTTCAGATCGACCCATTTGGGCGGGACCACAGGTGGAGACACTCCACCGAACGCCGGCTGCCGTGGAAGTCCGGTCAGCCAAGACAGGCATTCAGCGCTCGGACTCTTGGACCATTGTCCGAGTGCAGGCCGGCATGTGCTCGTGACAAAAGGGTACTGGCCCTCCTGAACTACGATCGGCGAGGCTCGGTTCCAGGACAGCCGGGTAGGATGGGCCGAGAGCTTCATTCTCAGGCTGGCATCGTGAGTCGGCGACCAGCCAGCGGCGAGGGGTCGTGTCGGACTGAGTATCGACTTGCAATCAGGTTCAACTCAACTCGACGACCACTTGTCTTCCTTGGCGGGCGGCCAACAGACATCCACGGAGTAGCCCGGCTCTTGGGAGGCAGACAGCAATCGCCCCGGGGCCGGCCGAGCCGCCAGCGTCGCGGGGCCCGACTCGGCAACGGCATGTCGCAAGTGGTTGGTCTCGCTGCCTGCTGGTTGCTTGGTCACCCAGCGACTTCGCCCACGTCGATGAACGTCGCTGTGCAGCGCGGTTCCGGCACGGGCTCACGCTGCTCAAGCAGGCCCTCGATATGGAGCCGGATTGCGTTCCTAATCTCCCGAACGACCTCCGCCTCGGAAACAGCGGTAGCAACACACCCGGGTAGATCAGGGACGTAGGCGGCGTAATTCCGCCGCGACTTCTCGATGACGATCGCATAGCGCATGGGCCTGATCACTGTCCCTTCAACCTAGCTAGTTTCGTGATGCTGGCCCGCGGGCCTCGCCGCAGGTCGTCGCTGGGCTTGCCGGCGATCGTCACGGTCCCCGGCCGGTCGCAGAGGACATCTGTAGCACCCGGACGGCCACGACAACCGCTCCCGCCAACGCCGGTGCCCGTCCTGCTCCCTCCTGACTGCGGAGTCATCGGTCATCTCGCAGTTCCTGCGATTGCCGACTTGCACCGGCTGACATCCCTCGCCCGAGACTTCATCGGGCAAGACTTCAGCTGTCGTTGCCAATCGCCGAAGGGCTCCTTGCTCGCGGGCAATCCCAGCCTGGGCTTCCGGAATCAGTTCCGATTGTTGTACCCTTGCCCTTGCCGGGTCGGACCACAATCGCGTGGGCCCGCCCCCCACCTGAACGAGGACGGAAGCCATGCATCGACTCACCCTTGGAATCACGTTCTGCCTGTTGGCCGCACTAGCCTGCCTGGAAGTACCGCGCGAGGGCGGAGAGACCGCAAGTGGAGAACCGTCATTTGAGGTTGTCCACGGCTGGCCCGCGCTGCCTGAAGGCTATGCCCTTGGCCAAGCAACTGGAGTTGACGTGGATTCTCAGAACCGCGTATGGGTCTTCCACCGGGCAGCCAAGCCGGTGCTGTGCCTGGACGCAGAAACGGGAGAGATTCTCTCGTCGTTCGGGGATGACCTGTTCGACAACGAGCACGGACTGGCGGTGGATGCGGACGGCAACGTATGGGTGACTGACGCAAACACCCACGTGGTCGAGCAGTACAGCCCAGATGGACAACTCTTGAGGACGCTCGGTATCAAGGGAGAGCCCGGCGAGGACGAGCAGCGGTTCAACATGCCGACCGACATCGACTTCGGGCCGGACGGCTCGATCTACGTCACGGACGGCTATGGCAACAGCCGAGTTGTGAAGTTCGACAGCGAGGGGAAGTTTCTGACGGCATGGGGGCAGAAGGGGACTGGCCCGAGCGAGTTTGACGCGCCGCACGGTGTGGCGGTGGGCGCGGACGGCACGGTCTACGTTGCGGACCGTGGTAACTCAAGGGTCCAGTTGTTCGATGCCGAGGGCACGTACCTGACGGAGTGGAAGAGCGAGGAGATCGGCCGCCCGTGGGGAGTCGACATCACGGCCGACGGGAATGTAGTGGTGGCCGACGGCGGCGACCTCACCAACACGGCATACGACCGAAACGGCGCGCTGCTAATGACTCCGGAGGGCGAGATCCTCGAGCGGTGGGGATCGTACGGCAGCCACGACGGTCAGTTCTACTGGGCACACGACATCGCTGCCGGCCCGGACGGCGCTGTGTACGTGGTCGATGTCAATGCGGGGATGAGGGTGCAGAAGTTCGTTCGTCGCTGACATTTGGCGCGGCGTCCCCGCGACGGACCCCGGCTCCCCGTCGACCGATCGGAAGTGGAACCCGCGGACGATCCGCAATACAGGCTCCGGGTTCCGCGAACGAGCCTTGAATGGCCGTAGTTCCGGTGTATACTGTTGCCGGTTCCGAGGGGGCTGTTGCCCCGCGGGCAAGGACTTACGCATGACCTCCAAGAAACTCGCTGGCCTTCTGGCTCTTGCAGTGCTCACGGCAGCTTCGGCTGTGGGGCAAGAGCCTCGCATGTTCAACACGGTGAAGCAGAAGCTTGCCGAGGGCAAGCAGGTAGTCGGGGGGACGATCTACACATCGGACCCCGGCATCTACTGCTCCATGGCGAATGCAGGCTTCGACTTCCTATGGATCGAGATGCAGCACAGCCCTCTCAACTACGACCAGGTGGCCAAGATGATCTGGGCGTGCCGCGACGCGCCGGCGATTCCGTTCATCCGGGTGCCGACTCCCACTGAAGGGGACATCCAGAAGGCGACCGACATCGGGGCGCTGGGGATCGTCGTCCCGATGGTGGACAGCGTGCAGGAAGCAGAGGACGGCGTGACCTACGCGAAGTACCCTCCGCGTGGCAAGCGCAGCCAGGGCGGCGGTCAGTACGGGCGTCTCTGGGGCCCAGGCTATCGGGCCGCGGCAAACGAGAACATCATGGTGGTGGTGATGATCGAGTCGCCCGCCGGCGTGGACATCGTGGACAAAGTGGCAGCGATTGACGGCGTGGACGTGGTGTTCGCGGCGAGCGGCGACATCGGCAGCTTCACGGGCTGGGCACGAGACGATCCGCGCTACATGGCATTGATCGAGAAGATCAAGGTTGAGACGCTCAAGGCGGGCAAGATACTGGCCGGTCCCATGGCTTGGCGAGACCGCGAGGGATTCATGTTCTTCCAGGGGCCGTCCGAAGGCAGCCTGATCCGCGACGGGGCGAAGGCCGCCTTGGAGCAGGAGGCAGAGGCAATGAAGGACGTCGCGACGGGAGACGAGGCCAATTAGAGTCCACCGATCCCCGGGTGCCGATTCGCCGGAAGGCGGTCGGACTCGGGCTCAGGCACCCTCGTTCATCCACTGCTGTGACTTGGACTGAACACAAAGGGTCTTTGAGGTCAGCCCGCACCGAGCAGTCAATACGGCAAGACCTGGCATGGCCGGTGACACTGGGTCGGCAGGAGAACGGGGCATTCCTCGTATCCTTTCCGGACATTCCGGAAGCCTTGACTGAGGCACCGACGGAAGCGGAAGCACTGGCGCAAGCCGGCGACTGCCTGATTGCGGCCCTTGGCGGCTATATCGGAGCTCGGCGAGCCATCCCCCGACCCTCTCCCGCGAAAGAGTGCAAAGCGGTCGTGGTCCCGGTGCTCACCGCTGCAAAGATCGCCCTCTACCGCGCTATGCAGGCGAAGCGAACGGGCAATGCCGCGCTGGCGGAGCGGCTCGGCCTGAGCGAGACTGCGGCGAGGCGCCTCGTTGACCTTGATCACCGTTCGAAGATCGGCGAGGTCGAAGCAGCCCTCCTAGCCCTTGGGTGACGGTGTACAGTTGCCGCACGCGAAGCGCAGCTCGAATGCCCTCACGACCCCGAAGGTCATTGACGACCAGGACCGCTGGCACGCCGGTTCGCGCCCCCAGGGCAATCAGCGAGATGGATAGCGGGGGTCATCGCTGAGATTCCGTAGGAAGGGGGGTTCGACACTCTTGGATTGCGGCCATAGGTGCGGTGCCGCTAGTCGCAGAGGATCCTCGGCGAACCGTGATGCGGGCCGACAAAAAGGGACACTCTCTGAATGGATTTCTGCTATGCGGACTCTTGATGGGATCAGCCAGCAGCCTCGAGCCCGCGCCGCGTCGCCTGCGGCGGTCTCGACTGCGCCCCCCCAGCCCATGCCGGATCATGCTCTGGACCCGAGAGTGCACGGGGAAGCGGCACTCCACCGTTGAGCGGCTACACGAGTCCATCGCTTCGGGCAACGAAGGCGTGTGGGGCCGACTCTGGAAGTCCGGTACCCTGACGGCTCGCTCCAGTCCATGAATTCGTTGCGCGGGTACGATGGAGCAGGGAATGCTATCTTCTGTCGGCTGCAGAATCGACTCAGGATGCTGCCGCCGCTGTTTGGTGGACTGGCAACCACACGCGTTTTGACGGGCGAGTCTGCGATCCATGGCTAAGAAAACAATCAAGGCAGCCGGTCATCTCGGCTTCGAGGCGCAACTCTGGGCGGCCGCGGACAAGCTCCGGGGCAACATGGAGCCGTCCGACTACAAGCATGTCGCCCTCGGTCTGATCTTCCTCAAGTACATTTCTGACGCGTTCGAGGCAAAGCGGAGCGAATTGCTGAAGGCCGAATTCGCTGATGCCGAGGATCCAGAGGAATACCTCGCCGAGAACGTCTTCTGGGTCCCGAAGGCGGCTCGCTGGGAGCGTCTACAGGCCAGGGCCAAGCAGGGGACGATTGGCAAGGACATCGACGATGCAATGCTCGCAATTGAGGCGAGCAATGCCTCGCTCAAGGGCGTCCTGCCGAAAGATTATGCCCGCCCGGCCCTCAACAAGGTTATGCTCGGCGAGCTGATCGATCTGGTGAGCGGTATCGGCATGGCCGAAGAGGCAAACCGTTCCCGCGACATCCTGGGGCGGGTGTATGAATACTTCCTAGGCAGCTTCGCCGGGGCAGAGGGCAAGCGCGGAGGCGAGTTCTACACGCCCCGGTCCGTTGTCCGGCTGCTGGTAGAGATGCTGGAGCCCTACAAGGGCCGCGTCTACGACCCCTGCTGCGGCTCCGGCGGTATGTTCGTGCAGTCTGAGCGGTTCGTCGAGGAGCATGGCGGTCGAATCGGTGACATTGCCATCTACGGTCAGGAGAGCAACTACACGACGTGGCGGCTCGCCAAGATGAACCTCGCGGTTCGTGGAATCGACGCCGACATCCGTTGGAACAACGAGGGCAGCTTCCACAAGGACGAGCTCCCGGATCTCAGGGCCGACTTCATCCTTGCAAATCCGCCCTTCAACACGTCGGACTGGGGCGGTGACCGTCTGCGAGAGGATGCCCGCTGGACGTTCGGCGTGCCGCCGACGGGCAACGCCAACTACGCCTGGCTACAGCACATCCGGCATCACCTGGCCCCGAACGGTGCGGCAGGGGTTGTACTCGCCAACGGCTCTATGTCCACCGCAACGTCCGGGGAGGGGGAGATCCGTCGAGCCATGGTTGAAGCCGACGCGGTGGACTGCATGATCGCCCTGCCGGGACAGCTCTTCTACTCGACGCAGATTCCTGCGTGCTTGTGGTTCCTCGCTCGAAACAAGAATCCCGGCCAAGACTCGCGCGATCGGCGTGGGGAGGTGCTGTTCGTAGACGCCCGCAAGCTCGGGCATATGGTCGATCGGACCCGTAAGGAGTTCTCCAACGAGGACATCACCAGGGTCGCCGCGACCTATCATGCCTGGCGCGGAGAGCCTGATGCCGCCCCCTACGAGGACGAACCGGGGTTTTGCAAGTCCGTGAAGATGGAGGAGCTTCGGACCCACGGCTACGTCCTCATGCCCGGCCGCTATGTCGGCGAGGCGGTGACCGAAGAAGACGAGGTGCCATTCGAGGAGAGGTTCGCGGAGTTGAGGACAAGGCTGGGCGATCAGTTTGAGCAATCAGAAGAGCTGGGCGCGCTCATCCAGGAAAGACTGGGAAGGGTCAGCGTTGATGTATAGATGGCCAAGCTGCAGGTTCTCCGAACTAATGAATCAACCACTGCGGAATGGGATCTACAAGAAGAAAGAATTTCATGGCCGAGGCACGAAGGTCGTCAATATGGGAGAGCTGTTCGGGTTTCCCAGAATAGGCACTATACCCATGAAGCGGGTTGAGCTTACCGGTACCGAACCAAAGAGGTTCAGTGTTGAAAAGAATGATCTATTGTTCGCGCGGAGGTCATTGGTCGCAGAGGGTGCGGGGAAATGCTCCATAGTAATGGAAGTTGACGAAGCAACGACATTCGAGTCGTCGATCATACGTGCGCGCCTGAACACGGATCGAGCGATTCCACTGTTCTACTACTATTATTTTTCCTCACCTCAAGGGCTACGCAATCTAGACACGATACGACGACAAGTTGCAGTTGCCGGCATTACGGGAGGCGATCTAGCAGACCTAATTGTTCCCCAGCCGACATTGCAAGAGCAGCTAGCGGTCACAGCTATACTAGGTATCCTCGACGACAAGGTCGAGTTGAACCGTCGCATGAACGAAACGCTCGAGGCGATGGCGCGGGCGATTTTCAAGGACTGGTTCATCGACTTTGGCCCCACGCGCGCCAAGGCGGCAGGGCGCGAGCCCTACCTCGCCCCGGATCTCTGGGCTCTGTTCCCCGACACGCTCGACGGCACAGGCGAGCCGTTTGGATGGTCCCGCCAACCCATCAACAAGTTTGCCAAGGTTGTCTACGGCGCGGCATTCGCGTCAAAGCACTTCAACTCCGACAAAAGGGGAGTACCATTGATTCGAATTAGAGACCTTGCAACACACGACCCTAAAGTATTCACGGAAGAAATACACAAGAAAGGCCATCTGGTTGAACCTGGAGACATTGTTGTCGGAATGGATGGTGAGTTTTCTCTGCAGATTTGGAAGGGCCCGAGAGCATGGTTAAATCAACGAGTATGCCACTTCGAGACTATGTCTGGCGCTTTGACATCATTCCTTGCAGAAGCCCTCAAGGATCCTCTCGCATTCTTCGAGCGCGGCAAGGTCGGGACGACCGTGATCCACTTAGGCAAGGCGGATATTGACACGATCCGAATCATTGACCCTGGAACACAGGTACTGCAAGCATTTAGCTCGATTGTACAACCATTGGTGGATATGGGAGTCGCGAATGCAGCGCAGTCTAGCTCTCTCATGGAAACCCGTAATTTGCTTCTTCCCGAGCTCATGTCGGGTGCGGTCTGCCTCCAGGATGCTGAAAGGGTAGTCGAGGTTGCGAAATGAATCGCGTCCCCGCAAATCCTGATCTACTCCGCTGGGCGCGCGAGCGCGCTGGGGTTACCCAGGACGACCTAGCGGTGAAGTTCAAGAAGGTGTCCGAATGGGAGGCCGGGGAGAGGCAACCGACACTAAAGCAGCTCGAGGCGTTCGCTCGTGCCGTCCATGTACCATTTGGATACCTGTTTCTCACGGAGCCTCCGGAGGAACGTGTCCCGATTTCGGATTTCCGCACTGTCGCGGGTGGAGCGAGCACCAATCCGAGTCCGGATCTGCTCGACACGCTCTACGCCATGCAGCGTAGGCTGGCGTGGATTCGGGAGTTCCTCGTGGGGAACAACGCAGAGCCGCTGACCTTTGTGGCGAGCGCCCGCCTTGCAGATGATCCTGCTGCCGTGGGTCGCGAAATGCGACGGGCCCTCGGCCTCGAAGAAGGTTGGGCAGCGGGAGTTCGCACTTGGCAGGATGCGGTAAGTGAATTGCGCCGCATGATCGAGGATCTCCGAGTGATGGCCGTGGTCAACAGCGTGGTTGGCAACAACGCGCACCGTCGGTTGAGTGTGGCCGAGTTTCGCGGATTCGCGCTCTCGGATCGCTACGTGCCCCTGATCTTTGTGAACGGTGCGGATGCCAAGTCCGCCCAGATGTTCACGCTTGCGCACGAGTTGGCGCATGTCTGGCTCGGCGAGGAGGGGCTCTCTGGCTTCGAGAAGCTGCTTCCAGGGGGCACCGAGGTGGAAGATTGGTGCAACCGGGCCGCAGCCGAATTCCTCGTGCCGTCGGCAGCGCTGCGGGAGCGATGGATGCAGGTGAGTCGGGGACAGAGCCCGTTCGAGGACCTAGCGCGGACATTCAAGGTGAGCCCTGTCGTCACCGCCCGTCGGGCCATGGACCTCAATCTGATCGAACGAGACACCTTCTTCGACTTCTACCAGCGCTACGTCAACCAGGAACGCCCAGCCCGAGCGGTATCGTCCGGAGGCGACTTCTACAACAACCAGAACGCTCGCGTCGGGAAGTTCTTCGCGAACTGTGTGATGAGGGCGGCCATGGAAGGTCAAATCGGATTCAGGGAGGCTTACGAACTGACCGGCCTACGGGGCGGAACGTTCCACGATTATGCAGCGCGATTGGGTATCCGGCTCCTGTGACGGCACATCGGCCATACCTTGTGGACTCCGATGTCCTGATTACGGCGAAGAACCTCTACTACGCATTCGATATCTGCCCGGCCTTCTGGAAGTGCTTGATTCAACAGCACCAGGAGGATCTCGTCTTCAGCATCGATTGGGTGCGCAACGAGTTGCTCGCGGGTCGCGAGACCGAGGATCTAGTTCGCTGGGTGAAGAGCGAAGTCCCGGAAGGGTTTTTTCTGGCAATGGACTCCGAAGAGGTGGCTCGCGTCTATACGGAGACCATGCCGTGGGTCCAAC
Source organism: Bryobacterales bacterium (assembly GCA_965263255.1). Taxonomy (GTDB): domain Bacteria; phylum Acidobacteriota; class Terriglobia; order Bryobacterales; family UBA6623; genus VXMF01. The sequence goes on along the minus strand of CBDHHA010000003.1, from coordinate 14,501 downwards.
GGCATCCGAGCTACTTTGACCAAGCCAAGGCGAACTTCGCGACTGGCGCCGACGGCTTGCGCAGAGGTGCGCGGTGCAACGGTCGTGACGAACGGGTAGCCAGCCCCTACATCCCGGCGGGACGTGAAGGTGCCGGATGTCTGCGACACGTTCGGTGTCCCTTGGAGCAACTCCTTCGAGATGCTTTGAGCGCTGGGAGCGCGGTTCGATTGAGTGACGGGTTGCGTGGCAGGCGTCATGGGCTGGAGATCAGGATTCTGAGTGGCTGCGTCGGGCTCGGCCTGCGCTGCATGATCCCGAATGAGACGCGCCGCCGCGAGCGCGCAAGATTCGTCCCGGGAACGACAAGGGTGGCGGCCTGATGGCAGTGTTCAAGGAATTTGACGTGGAAGAGGGAACCCTCGAGTGGCTCTCCGAGCTGGGTTATGCCGTTGCGCGCGGACCAGATCTCGGCCCAGACGGTCCGGCAGCAGAGCGAGTCAGCTACAACGATGTGCTGCTGGTCGATCGGCTCAGCAGCGCACTCGCGCGCCTCAACCCAAACGTGCCCGCCGAAGCGCTGGCAGAGGTGCAGCGGAAGCTGCGGCAGTCCGAGACCCCTTCTCTCATCGAGGAGAACCGGCGTCTGCACAAGTACCTGATCGAGGGCGTTCCAATCGAGGTTGAGAGAGAAGACGGCAGCATCGGCGGCGATGCTGCACGGCTGATTGACTTCGATGGCATTGAAGCCAACGACTGGCTCGCAGTGAATCAGTTCACGGTGATCGAGGGACAGGCTAACCGCCGGGCCGACGTTGTCCTGTTCGTCAACGGTCTGCCGCTTGCCGTGATCGAGTTGAAGAACCCTGGGGACGAGTACGCCACCCTCAAGGGGGCGTTCAACCAACTCCAGACCTACAAGGACGAGATCCCTTCTCTGTTCCGCACCAACGCGGTGCTGTTGACCTCGGACGGGCTCGAAGCGCGCCTCGGCTCGCTGACCGCCAATCTTGAACGATTCATGCCTTGGCGTACCGTGGACGGCTCCACCGTCGAGCCGAAGGGCAAGCCGGAACTCGGAACCGTCATCGGAGGAGTGTTCGAGAAGACCCGGTTCCTATCACTGATCCGGGACTTTACCGTGTTCCAGGACACGGGTGCAGGACTTGTCAAAATTGTGGCCGGCTATCACCAATTCCATGCGGTGCAGCGCGCAGTCGCGTCTACGTTGCGCGCACTGCCCGATCTGGACCCAGGGCGACACGAGGATCCGGCCGGAGACAGATCGCGCACGGTTGCATCGCAGCAAGCAGGCGATAGGCGAATCGGGGTTGTCTGGCACACCCAGGGATCTGGCAAGAGCCTGCTCATGGCGTTCTACGCCGGGCAGGTCATCGCGCATCCGGCGATGGAAAACCCGACGATTGTCGTCATCACGGACCGCAATGACCTCGACGACCAGCTGTTCGGCACTTTCTCGATGTGCCGCGAACTGCTTCGCCAGGCCCCGCAGCAGGCCGCAAGCCGTGAAGATTTGCGGGAAGCCCTAGCCCGCCCGTCCGGCGGCGTGGTATTCACGACCATCCAGAAGTTTGCACCCGAGTCCGGCGAAACCGACTATCCGCAGCTCACCGACCGCCGTAATGTCGTCGTCATCGCCGACGAGGCCCACCGCAGCCAGTACGGCTTCCGCGCAAAGGTTGCCCGCAAGACCGGCGAAATCTCCTACGGGTTCGCCAAGCACCTCCGGGATGCCCTGCCGAATGCCTCCTTTATCGGCTTTACGGGCACGCCGATCGAGCAGGAGGATGTGAACACGCCGGCCGTGTTCGGCCACTACATCGACGTGTACGACATCAACCGGGGGGTCGAAGATGGAGCGACCGTCCCGATCTACTACGAGAGCCGTCTCGCCCGTATCGAACTCGACGAGGGGGAAAGGGCGACGCTTGACGCTGAGATTGCGGGGCTCACCGAGGACGAGGCCGCAGACGAGCAGGAGCGGCTCCATCGCAGCTGGGCCAACGTGGAGGCTGTCGTCGGGACGGAGAAGCGCTTGCGTCTGGTTGCGCAGGACTTGGTAGATCATTTCGAGAACCGGGTCGTAGGCCTGCAAGGCAAGGCCATGGTGGTGTGCATGAGCCGCCGAATTTGCGTGGCGCTCTATGGCGAGATCGTCAAGCTGCGCCCGGACTGGCACAGCGCGGACGACGAGAAGGGCACGCTCAAGATCGTGATGACGGGCGCAGCGTCGGACCCCAGGGAATGGCAACAGCACATCGGTGCCAAGGCGCGGCGTGAACTGCTTGCCAAGCGGATCAAGGACCCAAAGGACGGGCTCAAGCTGGTGATCGTGCGAGACATGTGGCTAACCGGGTTCGACGCCCCGAGCTTGCACACGATGTATGTCGACAAGCCAATGCGAGGTCACGGGCTCATGCAGGCCATCGCCCGCGTCAACCGCGTATTTCAGGACAAGCCGGCCGGCCTGATTGTGGACTACATCGGCATCGCTCAGAACTTGCAGTCCGCTCTGGGCCAGTATTCGCGGGACGATCAGCGACATACCGGTATCGACGAGGGCGAAGCTGTCGCGCTAATGCTGGAGAAGCATCAGATCGTGATCGCCCTGTTCCACGGTTTCGACTATCGCACGGGGCTGGCCGGTTCAGCTAGGGAACGGCTCGCTACGCTTGCCGGCGCCATCGAGTGGGTGTTAGACATGCAGCGGCGGGAGGCAGCTCGGGAGTCGACGGAGGACGGAAAGAAGCGCGCACATCGCCGCTTCAACGACGCCGTGCTAGCGCTCTCCAAGGCATTTGCACTCGCTGCGGCCAGCGACGCCGCGCGCGACATCCGAGACGATGTCGGTTTCTTCCAGGCGGTCCGAGCGGCGCTCGCCAAGAGCGCATCGGGCACGAAGAAGTCTTCCGCCGAGCTGGACCTAGCCGTGCAGCAGATCGTGAGCCGCGCCGTCGTCTCGACCGAGATCGTTGACATTCTCGCTGCCGCCGGACTGGGTGCGCCAGATATCTCCATCCTCTCCGACGAGTTCCTGAAGGAGATTCAGGGGATGGAGAAGAAGAATCTAGCCCTCGAGGCGCTGCGGAAACTCATTAACGGCGAACTGCGTTCCCGTAGCCGCGTCAATGTCGTGCAGACCCGTGCATTTTCCGAGCGGCTCGAGGAGGCCATTGCCCGCTACCACAACAACGCCATCACGACAGCGGAGGTGATCAACGAGCTGATCGGGCTCGCCAAGGACATCCGCGCGGCACATCAGCGCGGCGAGGAAGGAGGCCTCAGCCAAGAGGAGATCGCGTTCTACGACGCCTTAGCCCAGAACGAGAGCGCTGTCGAGGCCATGGGCAACGACCACCTCCGCGTCATCGCCCATGAATTGCTAGACGGCCTAAGGCAAGGCGCCTCAGTGGACTGGCAGCACCGCGAGCCAGCGCGAGCCCGAATGCGGGTCTTGGTAAAGCGTATCCTCCGACGGCATGGTTACCCTCCCGATCTGCAGGCTGCCGCAGTGCAAACCGTCCTGCAACAGGCCGAGGTTCTCGCGGCGGCGTGGGCTGCATGACAGCCAAGGCCAGAGGGACACAGGACGACCCTCTCAAATGGATCGTGTCGCGTCAGGATTCGGTTTCGGTCGTCACGAGGGAATCGAGGATCGTACCTTCTGCGAAGCCGTGGAGCACATCGCGAAGGGATTGCGCGACGCCGACGCCATGATTCAGCGCATAGCGTGCCCGGGCCGAGCCAAGTCCGGGTTCACTCGGGCTATCCTAGGTGCTTCGACCAAGGCCTCGAGCATTTCTCTCTCACTGGTTCGCGAGGAGCGACCGGGGAAGCCCGGACAGTCCGAGCTCAGCGCGGTGCGGACGTTGGCCAACGAAGTACCAAGGCTGGACGAAGCCGATCTCGACGCCATGCGGGTGAACGGAACGGCCAGCGAGTTGATCTGCGATGCCTAAGCAGTACGGGAGCGAGGTGCTGGCGTCGGTGCATGAGACAGCGCTCGGAATGACGGAGGCGGGGGTCATGTCAAATCGGACGATGAAGGGGTTCGACGAGATGTGCCTGACACCGGTCGAGGAGATGGCGCCCGAGGACATCTGTGCGCTCCGGCTTCGCGAGAATGCGAGCCAAACGGTGTTTGCCCGTTACTTGGGCGTTACGACCGAGTTGGTGCGCCAGTGGGAGTGCGGCGAGAAGCACCCGCACGGTGCCTCACTGAAGCTCCTGAGGCTGGTGGCGAAGAACGGCCTCCGGGCGATCGTGTAAGTTGCCGCGGCACGTGCCGCCACCAGCCCAATCACTGGAAGCCCGCTCCAGAATCCCAGCTGGAGGTTGGATTCACATTCCCGATCACGGTGGGCCAACGGACGCCGGCGTCATCTACATCAGCAACCGCTTGGGACTGCAGCCGACGGATTATCGGACCAACGTTCGAGACGCGACGATCACCCGTCGGGTCAGCCCTTCGTTCCTGGTCCTGCCGATGTCACGGCCAGTAGTTCCGCGTATGGGAACCGGGCGTGGAATCCCCCTCGGCCCGGTGTAGCTCAACCGGTCAGCCGCCGCGAGAACTCACTCAGCCTTCGGGTTCTACGTCGTTCGTGTCCTCCGGTGCTGTGCCCGACCATCCCTGCTATGCGCGACGCCCGTCACGGCCGCCCAAGCGCCGGCCTACGGCTTGGCTACTAGCAGGAAGAAATAAAGCACGGGGAGATACAGCACGGAAGCTCGGAGCAGTTCCCTGGCACTCGCGGTTGTCCCGGCCCGCGCCAGCCGAATCCCCGCAGCTAGATACCCGACACCCAGCAGGAACGCTGGCACGGCGTACCAGGAAGCAACCATCCCCAGCCAGGCCGGCGCCATGGACACCGGCACGAGAAGGGCCGCCGTCACGATGATCTGTCTCGCCGTGGAGCGGCCTGAGGGGTCGATCACCGGCAGCATCCGGATCCCCGCCCGCCCGTAATCCTCTCGGTACATCCAGGCAATGGCGTAGAAGTGCGGGAACTGCCAGAGGAACAGAATTCCGTACAGGACCCAAGCCTCGATCCCGACCGAACCGCGCACAGCCGCCCAGCCGAGCAGTGGAGGTATCGCTCCCGGGAAGGCGCCTATGGTGGTCGACCACCAAGTTCTCGTTTTCAACGGGGTGTAGAGGAAGTTGTAGGAAGCGACCGTGCAGGCTCCGAGCAGGAAGCCGAGCGGGTTGACCGCCACGAGCAAGTACAGCAGCCCTCCCGCAATCAGAGCGGTCGAGTAGACGAGCGCCGCACGAGCCTGGACCCGGCCAGCCGGAATCGGCCTGGTCAGCGTCCGTCGCATCCGGCCGTCGACGCCGCGCTCCCACCACTGGTTCAGCGCTCCCGTCCCGGCTGCCAGCAGCCCGGTGGCCAGAACTGTGTGGAATACCCGGGCCGACAGCAGCGAGCCGTCCGCCGCTAGGTAGCAGCCCATGACGGTGGACATGAGGATGAGCCAGACGATCGACGGCTTCGCCAGCTCGTAATAGTCCGACAGCAAGGCAGCCAGACCTGCCGGGTGGGAGACCCGCACCGAGGTCTGCGGATTGCCGTTCATGCCCGCTCAGGGAGCGCTGTCGCGGAAACCGGCTCGCGGCCTATCCGCCGGTGAACGAGAAGTCGACCGTCGCGGACTCGCTGGCCCCAACCGTGACTTCCATTTCCTGCTCGCCCAGCCTCTCGTGCATCGCTTGCAGCGTGTAGGTGCCGGGGGGCAGGTTCGCGATCTCGAAGGCGCCGCTGGAATCCGTCACTGCGAAGTACGGATGCTCCATCACGTGGACATAGGCCTGCATCCACGGGTGGATGTTGCACTTGACCGCGATGCTCTTCTCCGGCCGCGGGAACGCGTAGTCGATCGCCGGGGCTCCGGAGGTCTGCGACTTGTTCCACTCGCGGTTCTCCCGCGGCAGCGGGTGAACGTTGTGGGTGGTCGGGTCCGAGTTCGTGATGTTCAGGTTCTGGCCCGCCTGGACAGCTACCACGTGTGGCTTGTACAGGCAGCCGTCCTGGTCGAGATTCACCTCGTCGGTCCGGACCGGGAAGCGCTTGCCTTCCAGCCCCTTGGACACCCAGACCAGCACGTCCTGCAGCTTGCCATCGCTGACCAGGACGCGATCCGAGGGCACGCGGCCGCCATGCAGCGCGACGCAGTCCGGCTCGGCGCTCATGTTGAAGGGCGGGAAGCGCGGAATGTCGCCCGAGAAGGAGATCGTCCCGGCCACCGTCGCGGCGGTCGCCGGATCGACGGCGGTCATTTCGGCGGCAGGGGCCGCGGACTCGCCGGACTCGCCCCCTCCGCCGCGCGCTCGGGCATCGTATTCGTCGAAGTAGCTGTCGCCGCCGCATCCGACGGCCAGCGCCAGCGCGGTAACGAGAAGGAAGACAGGGAAATGACGGTTAGACACTCGGCTTACCTCCGGAAAATGCCGTTCTTGCCTCATTGTAGGGCCTGCAGCCGACGCAGCTCCGCCGCGTCCATCTGGAACATGTAGCGGGTCAGCAGATCGGCGTGATCGCCCTCGTAGCTTCTTGCCGCCGCCGGGATGTCGCCCTCGAACACCCAGCGGTCCCCGTCCCTGCGGAACAGGTCGGAGGGCATCGCCGTGCCGGGCGCGATCGACGCCGGCTCGAGCAGCCAGCGGTAGGTCCAGTTGGGCTTCAGCCGCTCGGCAGCGATCAGGAAGTTGGGTGCCGACTTGTCCTGGTCCTGCGACGGAACGCCCGTGATGTGGCACTGCAGGCAGGGCGCCGCGTCGCTGGTGAACAGCTGGCGCCCGATGGTGCGCTCGGTCTGCGTTAGCGGGGCCATCTCCTCGGGCAGGTACGGCACGGGCTGCGAGTCCCGCGCCATGAAGAACTTCGTCAGCTTGGACAGCTGCCGGTCGGAGAAGTAGAACGTCGGCATCCTCGCGTGCAGGTACGTGCGCACGCCGTTGCGGTTGACGCTCGTCTCGCTCTGTGCCGGGTTCCGCAGGAACTGGGTCAGCCAGTCCGGCTGGACCCGGGCTCCCTGGGTGTACAGCTGCGGCGGCAGCTGCTCGGCCCAGTCCGGATCGTCCGTGTAGCGCGGGATCGACATGAATGCCGACTGGTTCCCCGGTCGGATCTGGTGGCAGCCCGTGCAGTTATAGCGGGTAAGGATCCACCAGCCTTCCTGTACGGCCGCGCGCTCGTCCTCCGGCTCGTAGCGGTACTGCTCGGGGAAGGTGGTCTCCACCGCTCCCAGCAGGAACGTAGTCAGCGCGTTGATCTCGGTCTCGCTGAGGTTGAAGTTCGGCATGCGCAGCCGCTCGAGGTGCTCGCGCTCCTTGCCCTCGTCGAAGAACGCGGGATTCTCCAGCTTCCGCTCGAAGAAGCCCTTGTGGCTGTACCAGCCTTCCATCTCGGCCTCGTGGGTCTTGAGCGCGAAGTCGAGCCGTTCCAGCGGCTTGCTGCCCTCGTAGGTGAGGTCCGTGCCGATGCGGCCCTCCTCCTCCAGGCCGGAGATCTCGTGGCAGCCGGCGCAGCCGTAGTGCCGGATCGCGTCGAGGCCCGCGGCTGCCATGTCCGGATCGTCCATGAAGTCCGCCGCCGGGAACTCCTCGCCGGTCCCCTGCCCGCTCAGGTACGTGGCGATGTCCCTCGCCTCGCCGATGGTCAGCCGCAGGTTCGGCATGATCGGCCGCGGGCGCAGCGCGTCGGGCACGTCCGGGTCGGGCGTGACCTCGGCCGGATCGTGGATCCACCGCACCATGTAGTGGTAGTTCATCTTGTCGCCGACGCGGCTCAGGTTCGCGGCGAAGTCGCCGCCGATCGCCTCGCTCCCCTCGCCGATCGCGTGGCATCCCATGCAGCCGCGGGTCTCGAACAGCTCCTTCCCGCGCTCGGAGTTGCCCTGCGGGTGCTGCACCAGGTTGCCGTCCAGCGCGTTCTGCCACAGGTAGGCCGAGATCTGCTGCACCTCCTCGTCCAGCAGGCGGAACACCGGCATCTTCGAGCCGGGCCGGAACTCGTGCGGATTCTTGATCCACGCCGGGATCCATTCCTTGACGTCCTTGAGCTTGATCTCCTTGAGGCTCGGGCCGAACTTCTTCACCTCGCGGGCGAGGTTCCCCTCCTCCATCTCGAGATTGTGAACCTCGGCGTCGACGCGCGTGTTGGCGAGCCGCAGTTCCTCGGCCCGCGCGTAGTAGCGCCGCGCGGCGTCCCCGTCGGCAGCCGTGTCCCCCAGTTCGAGGCTGACGCGCATCTCCTTGGCATTCGCGTCCTTGGTTGCCAGCAGGTTGCGCATCTCCTGGCGCACGTTCGTGAGCTCCTCGGACTCGGCGTCGAATCCCTCGAAGCGGTGGCAGCCCCAGCAGCCCTTGTTCATGTACAGCTCGCGGCCCATGTTCAGGGTCTCGCCGCCCGGTGTCACGATCTCGCGCGCGTGGCACTGGTGGCAGCCGGCCTCGACGTTCTCCGGGAAGTACATCGGCCAGAGCCAGAACTTGTGCCGCCCGTGGCCCTTCGTCACGCTGCGCGTGGCGCGGCCGTTGCCGTTGTGGCAGGACGAGCAGCCGAACGCCTCGGGATCGTGGATCTGCAGCAGGTCGGGCCGCGGATGGCTCTGGAACACGGGGTAGATCAGATCGGTGGGGCCGATGTCCACCGGCTCGCGGATCCCGAGGTGGCAGGACTCGCAGCGGTCCACCAGGTCGATGTCCATGAGGTGGATCTGCTTGATGCCGATCTGGAACTCCCGCATCTTCGAGATCAGTCCGTCGATCTGCGCGGCTCCCAGGCCGACCAGCCGGTCGTCCATCAGGGCGTCCCGCTCGCTGCGGATCTGGTTCGCATCGTCGAGCAGGTCGAGCCGCTCGGCCTGCAGCTCCGCGCGGGCCTGCTGGAGTCCCAGGAATTCGGATTCCAGCTGCTCGTACTTCAGCTCGAGCTCTTCCGTCTCCCCAGAGCCGTCCGCCAGGGGCAGGTCGACCTCGACGATCCGCTCGCGGATCTCCGCGATCTCCTCGCGGAGGCTGTCCTTCTCGGCGTCGTCATGCGAAACCTCGACCAGATAGCGCAAGGCGTCGATCTCGCTGCGCAGGACCTGGAAGGCGTTCCGCGCCGCGGTCATCCGCGGGATCACGCCCTGGCCGCTCTGGCGGTCGATCTCCGCGATGCGTTCCAGCACGGCGGTCTCGGCGGCGTTCAGGTCCGCTTCGAGCTCCTGGTACTCGGCCGAGTTACGGATGGTCTCCTCCTTGGCGGCCTGCTCCGGCCGCAGGTCCATCAGGAAGCCCGTGTAGTAAGCGCGGAAGCGCGCCTGGTACTCCTTGTAGGGGCGCATCACCTCGACTTCGTCGTAGATCGCCCACACGAGCGACCCCGTCAGCAGCAGCATCGACACCAGCAGGTGGACGCTGTACGACTTCGTGGCGATCGGGTCCGGCTGGACCTTGTTGTCTTCTTCCATGGAATTCCCTGCCTACTAGCGGTCGCTGGCCCCGGCAGCGCCTAGATGTTGAACCACGGGGTGACCCATACGTACTTGATCCGGAACAGCAGCCGCGCGGCGATCTTGACCGGAAGCGCCAGCATGGTGATCAGCAGCAGCTGCATGAGGGCGTACTGCAGCAGCGACATCCGGTCGAGGATCTTGCGGGAGAATTCCGTGGCCGCGATGATGCGGTGGCACACGTAGCCGGAGACCACCGCGAAGCCGCCCACGACCAGCCCCCCGAAGATGCCGATCCAGGGCTGCGAGGTGATGCCCAGGATTTCGTGCAGGTCCCGGTTGATCTCGAAAATCAGGCGGTTGTGGTCCCAGGTCATCCCCGGCCAGAACCACATCCACCCCGGGCCGCGTATCAGCGTGCCGATCACGATCATCGTGCTCCAAAGGATGATGAAGCCGAAGATGAACGTCCAGATCGCGAACCGCCTCTGCTTGAAGGTGTAGTAGCCGTTCCCCAGCGGGTTCTCGTCGATGTAGGGAATGACGATCAGGCCGATGATGATGAGCGTCGGCATCACCACGCCCGCGATCCACGGGTCGAAGTAGACCAGCATCTCCTGCAGCCCGAGGAAGTACCAGGGAGCCTTGGATGGGTTCATGGTCAGCGACGGGTTGGCGGGCTCCTCGAGCGGCGCGTCGAGGGTGATGGACCAGACCATCAGGATGATCGTGACGATGATCGCCGCCAGGAACTCCATCCGCAGCAGGAACGGCCAGACGGGCAACTCCCGCGCCCATCCCTTCTGGAACGGGTGGATCTTGCGGTGATGGGTCTTCGCCTTGTCGGGGTCGGCTTCCAGCTCCTCGACGAGGCGGTCATTGGCGAACGCCTGGCGGAGGCCGTACCACGTGAAGAACGGGACGATGAAGATCATTCCCACGATGGGAATGTTGTCCGGCAGGGAAACGATCGTCCAGAGCTGGTGCCAATCCATGTTGCTGACTCCTCGTCCTCGTCCCGGCTACTTGCGGACCGGCTTGATCTCTTTCTCCAGCATGACCGGCGCCGGGCCGGAAATGCCGCCGTCCTTCCGCACGCGCCAGAAGTGGACGATCATGAACGTCGCGGCGAAGCCCGGGATCGCGATGCAGTGCCAGATGTAGGCGCGCAGCAGAGCGTTCGCATCCACGATCGAGCCCCCCAGCAACGCGAAGCGCACGTCGTTGAACGGCGTCATGCCCAGCTGCGGGCCGAACGGCCCCTCGTGGCCCAGCATCGGAGTGGCGCGGGCCATGTTGGTGCCGACCGTGACCGCCCAGAAGCCGAGCTGGTCGTCAGGAAGGAGGTAGCCGGTGAACGACAGCAGCAGCGTCAGCACCAGCAGGATCACCCCCACGGACCAGTTGAACTGGCGGGGCTTCTTGTACGAGCCGGTCAGGAACACGCGGAACATGTGCAGCTGCACCGTCAGCACCATCGCGTGGGCGGCCCATCGGTGCATGTTGCGCAGGAGCTTGCCGAACGGCACGTCGTGCTCGAGGTAGAGGATGTCGCGGAAGGCCTGGACCTTGGTCGGGTGGTAGTAGAACATCAGCAGCACGCCGGTCCAGGTGAGCACCCAGAACAGGTAGAAGCTGATTCCGCCCATGCCCCAGGTGAAGCTGTAGCGGACCGCGTCGCGGTTGATCTTGGCCGGGTGCAGGTGCAGGAAGACGTTGCTCAGCACGCCCAGCGTCCGGCTGCGAGCCGTCTCGTCGTGCTTGACGCGGAAGATCGACTTGTAGACTTCGGTCTTGGTGGGCTCCTGGACCGCCTTGAGGTCCATCAGCGCTTTCTGCTTGATGGCCTCCGGGTCCACCTTGACGCCCAGCAGGGTGCGGGCGCCGTTGCCGGAGCCGTTGGACTGGGGCGCGGACTGCTTTTCCTGGACTTCGGTGTCTTTCGTGTCAGCCATCGTCTCTCGTACCTCGCGGCCTTATACCTGGATGTAGCTGCCCTGGTTGTTGAACTGGGTGGGCTGGCCCTTCTCCTCGCGATAGAGGACGCTGGTGTCGACGACGATGCGCCCCTGCGGGTCGAGCTCGACGTACGCCCGGTCCAGGGGCCTGGGCGCCGGGCCCTCGTAGTTGCGGCCCTCCGGGTCGTACCCGCTGCCGTGGCAGGGGCACTTGAACTTCGCCTCGCTCAGCTTCCAGTCGGGCGTGCATCCCAGATGGGTGCAGCTGGCGTAGATCACGAACAGGCGGTCGGCCGTGCGGACGACCCAGATCCTCTTGCTCTTCTGGAACCGCGTGTCGACGCCGATCGGGAAATCGGCCGGCAGGCCGATGCGGAACTGCGTGCGCGGCTCGAAGATGGTCCGCGGGAAGAAGAAGCGCAGGAACATCAGCAGGTTCGCCGTGAGGAACCCGCCGGTCAGCAGGCCCACCAGCCGGCGGCGCGACGCGACGCGCAGCTTCTCGTCGCCCGACTCGGCCTGGACGGCCGCCTTGAGGCGATCCATGAGCGAAGCGCGGGCCGGTCCCGCGCCCTGGTCTTCCGACATTGCTACCCCCGGGTGGGCACGTGCCCGCGAAAGCGGGACGGCCTTGCCTGAACTTTCATTGTAGTGAACTGCGAGGGACCGTCTCAAACGCCCGGAAACGGCCCCGGCAGGACGGTCCGGTCAGCGAGCGCGCAGGATGCTGCGGGCCCTCTCGAGATCCTCGGGCGTGTCGACGCTGACCCCGACATGGTCTTCGGTTGGCACAACGCCGATGCGGTGCCCGTGCTCGAGAGCGCGCAGCTGCTCGAGACCCTCGACCTCCTCGAGTTCGGTCGGCTCCATCCGGCTGAACGCGAGCAGGAAGTCGCGGCGGTAAGCGTAAATGCCGACGTGCTCGCGCGCGCGGTAGCCGGACGCGCGCCCCGGATACGGGATGGGGCTGCGCGAGAAGTACAGTGCCTCTCCGGCCCGGTTGGCGACCACCTTCACCACGTTGGGGTCGTCCAGCAGTGCGGGGTCGTCGATACGCTTGCAGAGGGTCGCCATGGGCGGGCCGTCAGGGTCCAGCAGCGGCTGCACGACCTGCTCGAGCACGCGGGCGTTCACGAAGGGCTCGTCGCCCTGCACGTTGACAACGATCGCGGCGGCCCCGGACTCGGCGACCTCGGCCACCCTGTCCGTGCCGGAGAGGTGATGCGGGGAGGTCATGACGCACTCCCCGCCGAAGCCCTCTACGGCGTCGCGGATCCGCGCGTCGTCGGTCGCGACAACCAAGCGGTCGAACGCGGTGCACTCCGACGCACGCTCGTACACATGCTGCACCAAGGGCTTGCCGCCCAGCATGGCGAGCGGCTTGCCTTCGAAGCGACGGGAAGCGAAGCGGGCGGGAATGACAGCTAGGACCGAGTCAGGCAATGCTACTCATTCTGCCCTACAGCTCCGGAATGGGATCGTCCTCTCCCACGTCCTGGCCCTCCCAGTTCACCTGGCCCCCGTCGTAAGTGAGCACGCGGGCCCGGCTGCCGGGCGCGGGAGGAAGGTCGGATTCAGGCAGGTACTCGCGGTGCCCAGCAATGACCTCGGCGTACTGCGGGTCCCCGGCTAGGTTGTCGAACTCCTGCGGGTCGTTCTCCATGTCGTAGAGCTCCTCCGACCCGTCCGCGTACACGATGTAGCGCCATTTCTCGGAGCGCACGCCGTGGTTTCCAGCGTTGTGGGTCGTGATCGCGGGCCACTCGCGGGGAGCGGCCGGATCCCGCAGCTGGGGCACGAGGCTGTGCCCCTCGAGGCCGTCCTGGGCCGGCAGGCCGGCCAATTCGACGAGTGTGGGGTAGATGTCCAGCAGTTCGGCCGGGCTGGTCACCCGGGTCCCCTCCCCGACGCCCGGGCCGGCGAAGATCAGCGGGACGCGCGCCGAGCGGTCCCAGAGCGTGTTCTTGCCGGTGATCAGCTTCTCGCCAAGATGCCATCCGTGGTCGGACCACAGCACGATCACCGTGTTGTCCGCGTTCCCGCTCGCCTCGAGGGCGTCCAGCACTCGGCCGACCTGGCTGTCCACGAAGCTGATCGAACCCAGGTAGGAAGAGACCAGGTTGTGCCACTCGTCCGTTTCCTCGAGGAACTTCAGCCGCGGCTCGGGCAGCTTCCAGTGCAGGTACCAGCTGAATCGGGGCGTGTCATCGCGGTCGTCGCGGCGGATCTCCGGCAGCTGCACGGAGTCGGTGGGATACATGTCGTACCACTTCTGGGTCACGAAGCAGGGAACGTGGGGCAGGAAGAAGCCTGCCGCCAGGAAGAAGGGCTGCTCCTGCGGACCGCTCAGCGGCCCCTCGAGCTGTTCGACCGCCCAGCTCGCGACAGCCCAGTCGCCCTTGTCCTCGTCCTCGTGGGGGAAGGTGCCCCAGTCCATCAGGGGGTGGTTGCCGGGGGTCGCCGCGGCGAGCTTCTGCTCGGGCCGCGCGCCGACGCCGGCCGGCGGGCCGAGCTCGTGGAACTCGGAGTCGCCCTCGGCGCGTCCATACCGCCCGTGGTAGATCTTCCCGGTCGAGTAGGTGCGGTAACCGTTCCTTGCAAAGTACTGGGGAAGGGTCTCGATGTCCTTGAGCGTCTCGACCTCGCGGAACCACGGGGCCAGCCCGTAAATCCCCGTGCTCGAGGGACGCCGTCCGGTCAGCAGGCTCGTGCGGGACGGATTGCACAGCGGCGACTGCGTGTGCGCGTTGTAGAACGTCGTGCCACGCGCCGCTAAGGCATCCATGTGAGGGGTCTGCACTTGCGGGTGGCCTTCGAGGGGCCCGACCCAATCGTTGAGGTCGTCAATGGCGATGAACAGTACGTTGGGCGGGGGCGGCGGCTCGCCGGCCCCGCATGCCGCAAGAAGAGACGCGGCAAGGACAGCCGCAGGGAGCGCTCGCATGCTTTGGGTCATGGTCGGATCGAGCACTACGCTACCACAGCATGCCGCCAGGAACGCCCGAGTCGGACTGCCTTAGTGACTTAGAACTGAGTCCTTCCTAGGAGTGGTCGGGAGGCCGGAGCAAGAGGGCCGAGCCGGGCCAGTACGATGGAATGGCT
>CBDHHA010000002.1:0-20997 GCA_965263255.1 Bryobacterales bacterium | reverse complement strand
GACGCTCCTGATCCGGCCAGGCCGATCACGTGCTCGCTGCCGATGTTGGTCGAGAACAGCGTCGCGCCGACCGCGAACCACCCGATGTGCTTGCCGGCAAGAAAGTACTCGGTCGTGGTGTTCTTGTTGCGGGAATGGTAGAAGCCGACTCCGAAGACAGCTATGAAGTAGACGGCAATAATGAAGGCATCCATGAGAGTCGAGAGTATACCGTGAAGAGCGATTCAACGGGCCTGATCATCTTTGCGCACGGCTCACGGGTCACCGCAGCCAATGACGCCGTCAAGCGCGTGGCGGACGATGCGGCACGGAGGGCGGGTATTCCGCGCTACAGGACTGCGTTCCTGGAACTCGCGGACCCCACGCTGGCAACTGCCGTGGCGGAGCTTGCGGCCGAAGGCGTGAGGCGGATTCTCGTGACACCGTACTTCCTCACGATGGGGAGACACCTGGTGGAGGACTTGCCGAGGCTGCTCGCCGCGGCGAGGTCCGACCACCCCGGCCTCGCGCTCGAGGCGTCCCCGCCCCTGGACGGACATCCGGCTCTTGCAGGCATCCTGGCTGACCGTGCGCAGGCGATGCTGGAGGGCTGAGGCGTTCGGAGGTTGCAGTCGGCGAGTCCGCGCCGCGCGAGGAACAACCGTGCATGAAACACATCCTCGGCAGCCAAGCGGTGGACGAGACCCAGCGTACAGGCATTATCTGCTCTTGGCCGATCGGCGGGCTGGGGCTGGCGGCCCGCTCCCGAGCCGATGTGGACTAGAAGCATACCGTCCCTGCGCAATCCAACCCTGGTCCCGCGGTCTGCGAGCCGCAGAGAGACCAGATGGAACGGATTCGACCATTCCCGGAACCTAGACGAAGCCTTCGGCATCGCAGGGCATGCACCCAACCGGCCTGTGCTACTCGTCGACGACGTGATTGATTCAGGATGGACGATGACAGTGGCAGCTGCCATGCTCCGGCGTGCGGGTAGCGGCGCGGTCTTCCCGGTGGCGCTGGCGTCGGCCGCTCCGAGGTGAACAATGGCCTTCTCCGAAGCTACCCAAGCAACCCTGCTGCTGACGGCGCGACTGGCAGGATCGCGACAAGGCGGTCCGCGTCCACTGACTGCAACCGAATGGGGCCGCTTCGCGGCTTGGCTCAAGGAATGCTCGCTGGCGCCGGACAACCTACTCGGTGAACAGGTCAGCGAGATTCTACGTGACTGGGTGGATGAGAGGGTCTCGCGCGAGCGCATCGGGGCCCTGCTCGACCGTGGCCCCGCCCTCGCGCTTGCAGCAGACAAGTGGCAGGCTGCCGGACTATGGGTGGTGACCCGCTCCGACACCGACTATCCGGCCAAGCTGAAGCAGCGACTGGGCAGGACGTCGCCTGCCGTCCTGTTCGGGGCCGGGAACCGGACATTGCTAAGCGACGGGGGGCTGGCGGTCGTGGGCTCGAGGAACGCGTCCGACGCCGATCTGCGCTACGCACGTTCGGTGGGACAAGTTGCCGCGGAACAGGGGCACACGCTGATCTCGGGCGGGGCTCGCGGAATTGACGCGTCCGCGATGATCGGGGCGTTGGAGGCAGAGGGCACCGTTGTGGGCGTGCTCGCGGACGGCCTGCTTCGCAAGTGCACGAGCGCAATGTTCCGGACGCATCTCGCATCAGCAAATCTTGTCCTGTTCTCATCAGTGGATCCACAAGCTCCGTTCCATGCGGGAAGCGCAATGCAGAGGAACAGCTACATCTACTGCCTGTCGGATGCTGCACTTGTCGTGCACTCCGGGACGAAGGGCGGAACGTGGAGCGGTGCGAGCGAGAACCTGAAGCGCAGATGGACGCCGCTGTGGGTGAAGGAGGCGTCGGACCCGCGTGCGGGCAACGCAGGACTCATTGGCGGCGGAGCTTCTCCGATCGCTGTCGAGGCCGACAAGATCCAAGTCCGCCGGCTATTCGATCCGGCGGATGAGTCGACAGGCCTTGCGGGTCAGGGGCCGGATACGGTGGACCCATCTGCAGGGCCCAAATCAGCGGCCGAGGAAGGCGCGACAGCGGAGGGGACGGGGACAGCCGGGGACAGCCGGGCGGACGCGCGGAGCGATGAGCCGGCACGACGAGCCGTAGAGCCTGCACCGCAGACGGAAGAAGCGGACGTCGATGCGGCGGACAGGTTCTACAATCTGTTCCTCAAGGAACTCGGTCGCGCTGCGAACAGGGAGCCGGTGACACCCCAGCACCTGGTCGATTCTCTGGGTCTTGAGTTGAAGCAGGTCAAGACATGGCTGAGCCGCGCAGAAACGGAGAAGAGGATCGCCAAGTCAATTCGGCCAGTGCGTTACGCGTGGGTGTCGGAGGCCCAAGGCAATCTGTTTGAAGACTAGTGGCTCGGCTCGCGGCGCAAGTGAGCACGCAGGACCCCCTCGCTAGCTTGAACCAGAAGCGCCATCCAAGACATCGCTGTACCAGATCCCGTGATTATTGATTGACCGCGCCATTCGCCTTCGAACAGGCGGTGTCCAAGATCAAGATTCGGCCGTGCCGCGCGCTTCGGTGGGGCCGCATCCCCGTGAGTTGCGGATGTCGAGTCCGGCGCGGTCGATTATTGGGACGACACCCGAGGCAAGCTGGTGGTCCGCTCTGACCGACCGGCAAGAGCCTGGTCGACCCCTCTACGTTTGGAGGAAGGCGTCCTTACACTGAATTGACGGACAGTGGGTGCAACCGACGAGACGATGAAGAGCGTGCCCGAGCAGATCTTGGCGTATGCCGAAGCGGAGCCTGAGGGTACCCCGATTCGGGCAGGCGACCTCTTGAAGCTCGGCGGCCGGGCTGCGGTCACCCGAGCGCTCTCTCGGCTCGCGTGTTCAAAGCGACTCATGCGGATCTGCCGAGGCATCTACATGCGTCCGATTCAGACACGATTCGGACTTCGGGCGCCAAGACGGGAACAGGTGCTCGCAGCCCTGTCCGAACTCTGGGGAGAGATCATCGTCCCGAACGGGGGCGATGCGGCCAACTGGCTCGGGCTGACTCCGCAAACCACCGTGCGATCGGTCTACCTCACCTCTGGGCCCAGCCGGATCCTTCATTTTGGGGCCCACCGGGTTGAACTGCTGCACGCTCCACGCTGGCAGCTGGCGGCGCCAAACCGAAACGCCGGCACAGTAATCCGCGCCATCGCCTGGCTAGGGCCCGACGAGGTAGAGGAGAGTTTGGATGCTGTGCTTCCCAAGCTATCGCGGGATGACCTGAACGAACTTTTTGCCGCGCGAGCAGTCATGCCCTCTTGGATTGCGGAACCCCTGAGCAGGCGCCTGACGCATGGCTGAGTGCAAGTACAGCCGACTCTCCGCTGCCGCTAGGCGCGACGCCCTGGAGGTAGCAGAGCAGCAGTGCGGGCACACCTACCGCTTGCAGAGGGAAACCTGCGTCGTCGCGACCCTCCGAGTGCTGTTCCCAGCACCCTTCGGATGATCTCGGACCTTCAACGGAGGCGCCTCTCTGTCGAAGGTGCGGCTAGCGATTCGGCGGTTCTCCGGGGATATCGATATCACTTACGACATTCGCGGAGTCGCACTGGACTTGGTAGTGGGCGGCGACCTTGAGGCCTTGCCTCCGACACGCAGCCAAGAGAAGCGCTGGACATGGATGATCCGCCCTCGCCCGAGCGAGCGGGTTCGCGAATTCGCTCGCGCGCTCGTAGAGGAAGAACTCGGGCGATCTGGATTCCCAGCGCAAGCCCGTGGAGAGGCCGAACGGCTATAGATTGCCTACGGGCCACTGTTCGTTCCACCGGGGCCGATGCGCCCGGTCGTCCGAGTCGCATTCGGCCTCAGTGGCAATGGCTGTGAGCAAGATCACGAACCAATCGCCAGCCCATTCCACGGAGGCGTTCGCGTAGAGGCTTCGCGACTCGTCCCTATCTCGGCATGTCCAGAATGGATCTCCAAGCTTCACGGGCCGCACTTCCCCTCGCCATGCGAAGGGCTCGTCTAGACTGGGGTCCTTGACGAGAATGCAGATCCATTTGCCGGATGAGGATCTGGAGCAACTCCGCCAGACCGCGAAGCGGACTGGTCGCAGCGTGGCGGATTTGGTTCGCGAGGCAGTTCGTCGCGTCTGGCTGCGGTCGGACACGGCAGGTCCCGTGGCGATCTGGGACGGCATACCGGCGAAGACATCTGTCGAGCACGATTCGATCTACGACGCGCCTTGATGCAAGCCTGCTCCGTGGTCGCGGCAATTACTCCTCATTCGAAATATCGCAACTGCACCTGGGGACGTGCCAGTTGCATCTGATGTTGATGGCGTTCATCTGGACGTCAGTATGACGACTTCCGGTCTCGTGTTGGCTGGGTTTGAGCTTGGATGTGACCTCGAATCCGATACGAGCGGCAGCGGAGGCGAAGTAGTTGCGGCTCAGTTCGAGGGGCCCGAACGGACAGGCGGACCAGTTGCGGCAGATCCCGCTGAGGGGGCGGTGCCCGATCGGGTTCCATTTGGAGTCGTCAGGAGAATAGTGGGCGGCTGCGAGTGACCGCGGAACCGGCCGTGGGGCACCACGGGGGCCAACGCGAAAATGGAAGATCCACCATGCCGACGATCCACCACATCCGCCATGAAGCGCTCAGCGACCGTGTCACCCAATTCACCTTCAGCGCCCCGTTCCGCCACGCAGCCGGCCAGTATCTGGCGCTGAGCGCCAATATCGACGGTTCATCGACCAAGCGCTACTACTCGATCGCGTCGCCGCCCAACCCGGACGGTACGATCCAACTCTGCATTCAGCACGAGGGCGAATTCGGAAGGCACCTACTGGGGCTGCGAACAAGGGAATCCGTCGAGTGCACCGACCCGGCCGGGACGATGCGGCTACTAGACTCGGGCCGGCCGGGCGTCTACTTCGCGGCAGGGACCGGAATCGCCCCGATGCGCGCCATCCTGCTCGAGCATCTGGCGGCGAACCCGGATGCGGACGTGACCCTTGTCGAGGGCGCGCGCCAAGCCCGCGACCTGCTGTACCGCAGCGAGTTCGACGCCCTCGATTCCCGCCGCAGCGGCTTTCGCTTCGTACCTGTGGTGAGCGGCAACGATCCCCAGTGGGCTGGGCTCCGGGGACGAGTCACGGACCATGTCGACAATGCCCTGGCGGGACGGACCGACATTGACGCGTATTTCTGCGGCCAGCCGGAGATGGTCTCGGCCTTGCGCGAGCAGCTCACTGCCGCAGGGATTCCCGAAGACCGGCAGTCCTTCGAGAGATACTGAGGATTGCGGTCCGGCGCACGGGCGCCTCGGCCGCTATCCCTGCCATGCCGAACATCGCAGTCACCCTCCCCGACGGCCACCGCATGGAGATGGCCCAGGGCACGACGCCGCTCGAGGTGGCGGAGCGCATCAGCCCCAGGCTCGCCCGCACCGCACTCGTTGCCGAAGTCGACGGAGAGCTGACGGATCTTTCCGAGCCTCTGCAGGCCGACGCCAGCGTGCGGCTGCTTACCGAGCGGGACGAGGAAGCACTCGAGGTGTACCGGCACTCGGCTGCCCACTTGCTGGCTGCGGCGACGCTGGAGCTGTATCCCGAGACCAAGCTCGGTGTCGGCCCGCCAACCGAGCAGGGCTTCTTCTATGACATGTACCGGGAAACGCCGTTCACGCCGGACGACTTGGAGAAGATCGAGGCCCGGATGCAGGAAATCGCCAAGCGCGACCCCAAGAACGAGCGGGTTTGGATTCCACGCGAAGAGGCCCTTGCCGAGTATGAGCGCCAGGGGGAGTTCATGAAGTGCGAACTCGTCGAGGAGAAGACCGACGAGCCGCGGGTGTCCGTCTACAGGACGGGCGAGCGCTTCACCGATTTCTGCCGGGGCCCCCACGTGCCGTCCATGGGACGCATCAAGGCCTTCAAGCTGCTGTCAGTCGCGGGCGCGTACTGGAAGGGCGACGAGAGCCGGGAACGCCTCCAGCGTGTCTACGGCACCGCTTTCTTCTCGCCAAAGGAGCTCAAAACCCACCTGAATCGACTCGAGGAGGCCAAGAAGCGGGATCACCGCAAGCTGGGCAAGCAGCTCGACCTCTTCAGCATTCAGGAACTGGCCGGTCCCGGCCTGATCTTCTGGCACCCGAAGGGAGGCACCATCCGGCGCGTGATGGAAGACTGGCTCCGCGAGCAACTGGTCTCGCGCGGCTACGGACTCGTTTCGACGCCGCACGTCGCCCGGCACGGGCTCTGGGAGACCTCGGGCCACTCCGAGTTCTACAAGGACGACATGTTCAAGCCGATGGAGTTGGACGACTCGCTCTACCAGCTCAAGCCGATGAACTGCCCGTTCCACATTCTGATCTACAAGGACAAGCTCCGCAGCTATCGGGACCTACCAGTGCGGCTGGCGGAACTCGGGACGGTGTACCGGTACGAGCGGTCGGGCGTCATGCACGGACTGCTCCGGGTCCGTGGGTTCACGCAGGACGACGCTCATATCTTCTGCACGCCGGAGCAGGTCGAGTCCGAGGTGCTGGAATGCGTCGACTTCGCAATGGAAGTGCTGCGGGTGTTCGGGTTCGCGGAGTTCTCGGTCGAACTGTCCACTTGGGACGGGGGCTCCAGTGGCAAGTACGCCGGCACACCCGAGGAGTGGAAGCTGGCCGAGGACGGGCTATTCGAGGCCCTTAGGAAGCGGGAGATCGAAGCCAAGGTGATGCCGGACGAGGCAGCTTTCTACGGTCCCAAGATCGACATCAAGATGGTCGACGCGATCGGTCGCTCCTGGCAGCTGTCTACGATCCAGTTCGACTTCAACTTGCCCCGGCGTTTCGACCTCGAGTACATCGGCCCGGACGGAAAGCAGCACACGCCGATGATGGTCCACCGGGCGCTGTGGGGTTCAGTCGAGCGGTTCTTCGGCGTGCTGATCGAGCACTATGCCGGGGCGTTCCCGCTGTGGCTGGCACCGGTGCAGGCCATCGTTCTGCCGATCACGGACAGCCAGATCGAGTACGCCCGCCAGATCGGGCGGGAGCTCGAGACGGCGGGCCTCAGGGTGGAGTTGGACGAGCGCAGCGAGAAGATCGGGTTCAAGATCCGGGAGGCCCAGCTGCAGAAGATCCCCTACATGCTCGTCGTGGGACCACGGGAGGCCGAGACGGCGACGGTCTCGGTGCGCCATCGCAAGGCGGGCAACGTAGGCTCGAGAACAACTGAGGAATTCTTGTCTGAGGCCAAGCCGCTGATCGAATCGTGCGATGCGACGGTCTAGGCCCCGCGGTCGTGGCTGATCGCCTGATCGCCCGTCCGGACCACAAACCCCACCTTCGACCCGGACCGGCCTGACTCGACCAGGAATTCAGCCTTGCCGGCGTAGCACAGCTGGAGGCGCCTCTTGACACTCTGCAGGCCGTGTCCCTCGTCGGGCAGGTCGAGAGGGTCGAAGCCGGGCCCATTGTCGATCACTTCGACCCGCAGCCCGCCGCTCTCGCGACGGGCTGTCACTTCCACCTCGCCGCCCTTCGCGAGACGGCTGGTGCCGTGCTTGACGGCGTTCTCGACCAGCGGCTGGATCGACAGCGCCGGCACTTGGAAGTGGCGCACCCCGTCCTCCATGAGAACGCTGATCTTGAGCCGCTCTCCGTACCGCAGCCGCTCGATCTGTAGGTAGGCCTCGACAATCTCCATCTCCTCCTCGAGCGGAACGAACTGGCGCTTGCCTCCTAGCGAGTAGCGGAAGATGTCAGCGAGGTTGAGGAGGGTGCGCCTGGCGTCGGCGGCGCTAGACGGGATCAGGGCGTTGAGGGCGTTGAGCGCGTTGAACAGGAAGTGCGGGTTGATCTGAGCCCGCAGGGTTGCTATTTCCGCCTCGCGCATCAGCCTGTCCTGTTCCTCCCGGCGGATCTCGTCGCTTCGGCGGGCAATCTCGGACGAAAGGATGTCGAGGTCCGCTAGGTCAAGGCTCAAGTACCGCCGGCCGCCTTCGCGCGCTCCGAGCAGAAGGACGCGCAGAGTGCCATCGGTATGCCGCAGCGGAACCATGGCCTCGGCCCATGCCTGTTCAGCCGGCGCCAGTGCCTCGAACGGCGGCGCAGGTGCCGCTTCGGACTTGTCGATGCGGACGCCGCCGCCTTCGCCGAGCAAGTGCCAGCGTTCGGCGGATGCGAAGTCCGCTACGACACGGGACGCACTCTCTGGAAATCCGGTTGCCTCGTCGCTCGCCAAGGCCCGGATGTTGCCTGCCGCCACTCGCACGTCCTTGCGGCGGAAGATTGCAATCTCCACCCAAACGCCGAGTGTCCGCAGAATCCACGGATACGCAACGATGATGGCGCCGGAAGCGATGACGAAGAACGCCAGCCCGATCGTGGAGGCGTCACTGATACCCAGAAAGCCGAGCCAATCCGCGAGCCAGAGCAGGCACCCGACGAAACTCGCGGCCACCACGCACGCACCAGCCAGGCGAACGAACACGTCCAGCAAGAGAAAGCGGTAGTCCTGCAGCATCACGAAGAGCGCCAACGGAATTCCCGCGTGGTGGAAGACCAATTCGTGCAGCCACGCGTCGGTCTCGTGAAACCTTCCGAAATGCACGAAGGATGCTGCCAGCAGGAATAGGGCCATGGCTGCCAGAAATCGCATGCCAGCGCCTCGCCGGTACGTGCCCTCGCGAGCCATGAGGACAGCCCCGACCACAGCGATTGCGCTGAATCCGTAATTGATGAGCGAGATTCCCGCATCCTGGGACGCCAGGGGAACTCCGACGGCGTTGGATACCTGGATCGCCGCTGCACCCCCGCCCAGCGCGAGACCGACCCAGTTCAGCCATTTGTGATCGCCTTGCAACGCCAGTTGCAGCAGGGTGCACGGCAAGACACTCAGGACCGCAAGGCTGGCAGTGGCAACGACGGTCTGGACAGGGCTGCCAGCGTCTGCAAGCAACCCAACGAGCGAACCAAGGTTCCAGCAAAGGGCGAGCCCTGCCGCGAGGCCCGGGACACCAACACCCGGCTTCGGATTGCGGGCCAGCAGCACCAGAAAGGCGCCGAAGGCCGTGATACCTGCTGAGTGTCCGAGGACATTCAGCAGGATCGGAAAGTGCACGACGAATTCCAGAGCCCGGGCCTCCCCCTGTGCCAAGGTACAGCACTGGGGTCAATGCTCCCGGCTTCCGGAAACAGCGGGACCGCCGCAAGGGCTCAGCCCTTCCACCCTCCAGGGCTCTCTGACACCCGGATCGGGCCCGGACGTCAGCCGTAACGCCCCTTTCACCGGGATCGGTTCCCTCGCAGCCAGCTTCCCGTGATACAAATGCGAACATCGTGAGCGGCACCCAGGCAGAGCGTTTGCGGACCTTGATCGTTGATGACGAAGAGGCTGCCCGCGAGGTCCTGCGCCGGGACTTGTCCGAACTGGGCGGCATTGAGGTCGTCGGAGAAGCGGAGAACGGCTCGTCGGCGCAGCGCCAGATCGAGGCACTAGATCCGGACCTCGTGCTACTGGACATCCAGATGCCCGTCTACGACGGATTCGAGGTGGTGCGCGGCATCGAGGGCCGGCTGCCGGCGATCGTTTTCGTGACCGCGTACAGCGAGCACGCCCTGAGCGCCTTCGACGTAGGAGCGGTTGACTACCTGCTCAAACCGTTCAGCAAGGAGCGCCTGCGTCGTTCGATCGAACGTGCGTGGGATTCGAGCCTGCGCCCCGGCAAGAACGCAGAACGGGTCGCGCAGGTTCTGAACGCTGATGCGGTCCAGACTCGTCGGCCCGCAAAGATCGTTGCCTGCCATGGGCGGGACTTCCTGCTTCTGGACCTAGACCAGGTCTACGCGTTCCGTGCATCTGGCGAGATCGTGTGGATCCAGACGAAGGACAAGCAGTACAGGGCCACGCAGACGCTGGCCGCCCTTGCGGAGCGCCTAGCCGATTCCCCGTTTCTCCGGGTCCACCGCAGCATCCTCGTCAACAGCGACAAGATCAGCAGGATCAGCGCCCTGAGCAGTCGGAGGTGGCTGCTGACGCTCCAGAACGGCGTTCAGTGTCCTGTCAGCAAGCGCAACGCAGCGATGGTGCGGACGCTGCTGCAGTGATTGACTAGGGCGGCTCGTGCCCGGCTGCGATTCGGCGCAATCGCATCCACCCAAGGCCGTGATCAGGTATCGGCCGCCTCCAGCCACTTCCCGGCATCGGGTGCGACGTAGCGACCAAACTCCTCCAGTGCCTGCGAGGGGCCGGTCACCTGAATCAGCATGGCTCGATGCTCCCTCCTCAGGAACCCCTCGGCCACGGCGCGGTCCAGGAAGCCGACCAGCGGGTCGTAGTAGCCTGCGACGTTGAGCAGGGCGACGGGCTTCCGATGCAGCCCGAGCTGGGCCCACGTGAGAACCTCGCAGAGCTCCTCGAGAGTGCCGAATCCTCCGGGAATGGCGATGAATGCATCTGCCAGCCGGACCATCAGGGCCTTTCGCTCGTGCATCGACCCGACGACGTGCAGCTCGGTCAGCTTCCGGTGCGCCACCTCCTTGCGGTCCAGCGCCTTCGGAATCACCCCCACGACCTCGCCTCCCGCCCGCAGGGCGGCGTCGGCCATCTCGCCCATCAGACCGACGCCTCCCCCGCCGTAGACCAGCCCGATGCCACGGTCCGCCAAGAGCGTCCCCACGGCTGCGGCGGCCGAAGCGTAGGCCGGATTCCGTCCGCTGCTGGACCCGCAGAACACACAGACTCGAGACGGGAATGCCATCCCGCCTAGGTTATCGGGCCAGCGGGACCGACGGCGCCGCCCGGCGGTGCGCCCGGCAACCCCGTGCGTCTCTCCGGCGCTGTGGCATACTCAGGGTGCGAGGGAAGCCGACCCTGGTCATGCGCATTCCGCCGCTGCTGCCAGTTCTTCTGTCGGCCCTGATTCCCGCATCGCTGCTCTCGCAAGGCGTTGCTAGCCCGAACGCACGGCCCGTGAAGGCATTGGACGCGTCGGGGCTCCCGTGGAACGCCAAGTTCGCCGACGTCGCGGAAGTGGCCGGCCTCGATCTGGAATTCACTTACGGCGGCAAGGACGAGAAGCGCTACATCATCGAGTCCAACGGTGCAGGCACGGCTTTCCTGGACTACGATGGCGACTCCAGGCTCGACGCCTTCTTGGTCAACGGCTCGACACTGGAGGGCTTCGGGGACGGAGCAGCCCCAACGAACCGCCTCTACCGCAATATTGGCGACGGCAGTTTCGAGGACGCCACACGGGAGAGCGGGCTCGGCAGGTCGGGATGGGGCAGCGCAGTGTGCGCAGGCGACTTCGACAACGACGGCAACTTGGACCTGTTTGTCGCCTATTGGGGCGCGGACGCGCTGTTTCGGAACAACGGGGACGGAACGTTCGAGGAGTCCGCGGCAGCGGCAGGCGTCGCCGGAGCCGCGGATCAGTGGAGTTCCGGCTGCACCTTCGTGGACTATGACCGGGACGGGCTGCTTGACCTGCTTGTAACCCAATACCAGCAATTCGATCCGGAAACAGCCCCCCCGCCCGGAAAGACGTCGAATTGCGAATGGAAGGGGATGCCGGTGTACTGCGGCCCGCGCGGCCTCCCGTTCGGCGGGGTGACGCTGTATAGGAACCGCGGGGACGGGTCGTTCGAGGACGTGAGCGAGACAGCAGGCGTGCGCGACGTGCGCGACTACTACGCATTCACTGCGGTCGCCGCGGACTTCGACGGGGATGGCTGGCAGGACATCTACATCGCCTGCGACTCCACTCCAAGCATCCTGTTCGTCAACAACGGCGACGGGACGTTCACTGACTACGCCACGGAGACCGGTGTCGCCTTCAACGAGCACGGCTTCGAGCAGGGTGGCATGGGAGTCGGGGTCGGCGATTTCGACGGGGATGGCTGGCTGGACCTGGTGAAGACCAACTTCGCGGACGACTACCCGAACCTATACCGGAACAACGACGGAGTGTTCTTCGAGGACATTTGCGTGCGAGCGGGGCTGGCATCGAACCCTCAATACGTGGGGTGGGGCGTGGACTTCGTGGATCTCGACAACGACGGCTGGCAGGACATCTTCCAGGTCAACGGTCACGTCTACCCGAAACTGGACCGACAGGTCAAGGTGGCCGAAACGTACGTGCAGTCGAACCTCGTCTATCGCAACCTGAACGGGGAGCGATTCGAAGACGTGACGGCACTGGCCGGCGAGGCTCTCCTTCAGATCCGGTCCAGCCGAGGCGCGGCATTCGGGGACTACGACGGGGACGGCGACATCGATGTCCTGGTCATGAACATGGCGGACAGGGTCTCCCTGTTACGTAACGACCTCCCTGCCGGGAGCAACTGGGTCCGCCTAACGCTCCAAGGCACCGAATCGAACCGGGCGGCCATCGGCTCGACGGTGACTGTGCAGGCTTCCGGGAGGCGCCAGACAAGGGCCGTGGTGAGCCAGTCGAGCTACGTGTCCCACAGTGACTTGCGGGTCCACTTTGGTCTAGGCGATGCGGAGGGCGTCGACGCGATCTCCGTCCGCTGGCCGAGCGGCAAGGAAGAGGAGTTCCCGGGGGCCTCCGGCGGCCAGGGCTGGCTCCTGGTTGAGGGCTCGGGCAAGGTTGCGGCAATCCCGTGAGTTCCGGGCGGATGCGGCATATGGCGTTTGGAACTGCCCGTGCCGCGGCGATCGCGGCGTGCCTCTGGCTGCCGGCATTGCTCCCGGGCCAGGAAGCGGAGGATCCTGCCGCTCTCACGGACAGAGGCCTCGAACTCGCCCAGCAAGGGCAGGTTTTGGCGGCAGCCGAACTCTGGAAGAAGGCGCTCGCGATCTCCCCTGAGTACTTCCCGGCGCTGTTCAACCTCGGCTACATGCACTTCTCGTCCGGGCAGTTGCGCGAAGCCGAGCCGCTGCTGGCACGAGCCGCTTCGGCATCGCCGAACGACTTCAACGCGCACTACCTGCTTGGCGTCGTCCGCCAGAAGCTTGGCAGGGGCCCGGAGGCGTTGCAGGCATGGCGGCACGCTCTACAGATTCAGCCCGGCCGCGTCCAGCTGATGCAGGTGATGGCGGTCGAGTACGGGAAGGGAAGGTTCCACCGCGAAGCGGCGGACGTGGCAACGCGCGCCCTGCGACTGAGGCCGGAACAGGAGGATCTCCACTACATGGCGATCCATGCCTGCAGGGAGGCCGGGGACCTGCGTGCGGGCCTGAGGATTGCGTCAGATACAATTCGCCGATTCCCGGATTCGGCGCGAGCTAATTTCGAACACGCCTGGCACCTGCAAAAGGACGGCCGCTTCGAGGAGGCACTGCCGCTGTTGCGTAGGGCCGCGGAGCTGGACCCCGACTACGAGGAACCCCATTTCTTCTACGGGGACTGGTTGGTGAAGCAGGCCAGCTACGAGGAAGCCATCGCGCCACTGCAGAAAGCGATCGATCTCCGGAGCGATTACATGCCCGCGCGCATCGCCCTGGCGCGCGCGCTAATGGGCCTGAGGAGATGGCCGGAAGCCGTTACGGCTTTAGAGGAGGCCGTGCGAATCGAACCCCGGCACCCCCAGCCTCACCTGATGCTGTCACAGGTCTACTTTCGACTGCGTGATCGCGAGAAGGCGCGTCAAGCGAAGGAACTTTCGCTACAGCTGCGCAGGCAGAACCCCGCATTCCTAGAGGCCGTGCAGTCCCGCCCGTTCCCGGAGTAGCGACCGAACAGCCGTCTTGGCCTATTCCGGCCAGGCGGGTACGGGTGAGAGGCGTCGCCCCGGCAGGATAGAAGCCTTGTGGCCGGCGGTCAGAGCGGGTGGGAACCGGGTCTCAGGCACCGCCGTGCTTCGCGGCCAGAGTGCGGAGCGTCGCGAGGTGGCGCGGCACCGCCTTGAAAGGATCCTCCTGCGCTTCGTATTCGAGTGCCATGTAGCCGCGATAGCCCGCCTTGGCGAACATCCCAACGATCCGGTCCCAGTCCGACTCCTCGTGGTTCCCCTCCTCGTCCCGGATGTGCACCTTGAACTGCGAGTTCACTGCGTACGGCAGGGCCAGTTCGATCTGACTGTACGGATCCGTTCGAAAGTTACCGGTGTCGAGGTTGATTCCGACGTTGGGATGGTCGACGGCCGTCACGATCTGAATGATTCTCTCGGCGCGGGCCGTGATGCCGCCGTGGTTCTCCAGCCCTAGGACTACGCCGCGATCGGCAGCATAGTCTGCTGTCCGCTTGAGGATCTCGGCTACCCAGGTCGCCGCTTCGTCTTCGGTGCTCCCTTCCGGGACTCGACCGCCAAAAACCCGGATGTGGCTAGAGCCAAGCCGGTACGACACGTCGATCCAGTGACGCAGCCAGGCAGCCTCCCTCTGCTGCTCGTTGGAACTCTTCCGGCAGAGGTCCGTCCGGATAGCGATGCTCGGGAGGTCAACGGCTGCCAAGTAGGCCTTCCTGCGGAACTCCGTAAGGAACGATTCCAGGTTGTCCTGGGGAAACCAGTACACGGTCGAGTCGAGGCCGTCGACGCCGTTCTCGACCGCCATGTCGACGAGATCGAGGTAGCTGAGGGACCCGTCGCCGAGCGCCTTCCGGAACGAGTAGGCGCAGATCGCAGTCTTGAGGCGAGGGCCGTCGCCGGCGAGCTTCGGCGTTCCGGCTTGGAGGGCGGCCGGCAGCAGTGGAAGAGCGGATGTGAATTGACGCCGAGTGAGCACGAGACGGATTATACCGCCTGTCAACATGCACCCGTTCGGCGAACTGCTTCCGGATCAACACCGATCAATCGGCGTCTCGCACGCCCCACAGAGGGAGGGACTCGGAAGAGCCTGCCCAGTGCTCGGAAATGCTGCTCGTCGGCGGGTGGGCGTTGGACCTCAAGGATCCGCGTGCCAGCGAGCTTCCTGCCGGTCCCTACTGTGACGACCCATATCAAGTGCACCTGTCCCCGCGCGGATCATCCGAGGCCGAACGTCAAGCTCAAGTGCGCGGTCGGGCGACTGCCCGAATCGGACCACAGCGGCGACTCGGAATCCATCCGCCGATTGGAGCGCCGATCAGAGCATTCCCACTACGTGGATAGGCCCCTAAGGGCGTTGCCCGGCGAGATTCCGCAATGTGGCGCCGTTAGGCCCCAAGATTCCTTCTCTCAGAATCGACCCACCTGTCCGGACACTCCGCTACATTCTGCTCCACGTCATGGCATAGCATGCTGCTATTCCCCTAGCCCGTTTACAGCCAGTTGTCTCTACTCTGGCTCCTACAAGATTGCGTCACGGGGTCTCATTGGTGACGACCCGGATACTCGTGGGCAGCAGTAAATGCAATTTCGGCGCACTTTGGTATATTCGTCTTCTAACGATGACGGTCTCAGCAGCCAATTCACAAGTGCCGGATAATGGCATTGGGCAACCCCAGAGCGATTCGGGCTTTCGGGTGCGAGTCCCGGACCTTCCGGCTTATGGAGAGGTTCGCGATCTACTCCAGGTTTGGAAGGGCAGGACGCGAACTCAAGTTACCGCATTGCGCTCCACCTTGGTGAAGCTGCGTGGCACTCCAGAAATGCCAGTTGACTGGACGGATCCGGACACTTGGATTGCGCAACGCCTACAGAAGGATGACTTGGAATTGGCCCTGGCGATTTGGAATGAGAGCAACCGAAGAGTCAATCCGAGGTACACGAGGGGGCATTGGCTACTCTGCAACACGTACGAACTCCTTGCTGATGTCGGGGGAGTGCTCACTCTCACGGACAGAGGCAAGGACTTTAGCGAAGACAAGAGCGGCAGTGCTGTAGCTCTCATCGATGAGAGAGAAGGTCTTGCAAAGATTCTGTCGCTGCTGGCTTCCGACGGACCAGCACCCATCAGATCGCTCTTGGCCGAGTGGATGATCTATCTCGATCAGCACGCGCGAGTCAGGAGCTCGTCCATTCATCGAAATGCCTTACAACGGCGCCTGGGGAACTTAGTAGAGCGAGGTCTTGCGAGTCGTGATGGCGTATCGTATTCGGCCACTAATGAGGGGCTGCGATACTTGGAGCAATGGGGTGCAACGGACGACAAGCCGGAGGAGTTGTACCAACGGATTCTGTCTGTTGCCAAAGAGCAAGACCAATCAGTACGTCGAAGTCTGCGAGACCAGCTGGCTAGGATTGATCCCTTCGAATTTGAGCATCTCATCAAGCGACTGCTTGAGAGGATGAACTACCAGAACGTGAGAGTCACGGAGCCGTCTGGCGATAGGGGCGTCGATGTAGTCGGCGAACTCGAACTGGGCATCACTTGGGTAAGGGAGGTTGTTCAAGTCAAGCGTCACCGGAAGACAATTCAGCGCAAGGTCCTTGATGCACTTCGCGGCTCCCTTCATTACCACGGGGCAGTGCGGGGATCGATCATTACGACATCCACATTCTCGAAGGGAACTAAGGACGCCGCCGTCGAGACAGGTGCCGCGCCGATCACCCTGGTCGATGGTGACAAGCTGATTGACCTGCTGATCGAGCACAGCATCGGCGTGCGGAAGCACACCATCAACTACCTGACAGTTGACCCGGGCGGATTCGACGATCCAGACGGCGATGAGTGACCGGGGAGGGCCCGCGCTATCTCAAACGCCCGACTTCCCATCCGTCAGGAGCGGGTAATGCCCTGCCGTTACGCCGGCTCAGCGTTCTGCCCTGGATCGCCTCTCCAGACCGCACCCCCGCAGGATCCCGAGCACGGGCCGAGTACCTTCCGGGATGACGGCCGTGCCCTCGCTAGGACTGGACTAGGCCGCGCAACATTGGGTTACGGGCACATCTCCTCGAAAATCCGGAACGTATCATGGAGGCAGGATGGACCTGTCGGGCCACCGCAAGCGCTCGGTGATCTTCTGGATCGCGCTGGGTGTCTGCTTGGTCGGGCTGGCTGTGGCGCTGAACATCGGCTGGCTGGTCGCAAACTGGCGCAGCGAGGTGGTACTCGGCCTCGGGATCGTGGCAGGGCTCCTGCTCATCGCTGGGCTTGTCCTGAACACGGTATTCCTAGTCCGGGAAATCCGTCGGAACGAGAAGCACGACGAATTCATCAATGCCGTCACGCACGAGTTGAAGACGCCTGTCGCGTCGATCAAGCTCTATCTCGAAACGCTGCGGTCGAGGGATGTCGAGGAGAATCGCCGGCAGGAGTTCTTCGACACCATGCTGGCCGATATGGCTCGCCTGGAGGGGACCATTGAGCAAGTTCTCCGAGCCGGCGCCCTAGGCTCCCGGCGCAGGTCTCTGCGTACGCAGCTCGACCTGAGGGAACTGGTCGGGGACTGCGTGGACCGACTCCGGCGCAGCCATGACCTGCCCGAGGGAGTTCTCCGGTTTCGCAATCGGATTCCCGAGGGCGAACCCGCTCTCGTGATGGGCAATGGCGAGGAGTTGCGGGCGGCGGTGTCGAATCTGATCGACAATGCCGTCAAGTACTCCGGCGACCACGCCCAGGTCTGGATCGAGGTCGCCAGGCGCGGGGCAGAGACGGTCTCGGTCAGCATCCGAGACAACGGCATCGGAATCGCTCCTGACGAGCTCAAGCGAGTGTTCCGGCGCTTCTACAGGACGCCCGGAACGATGCGGTCAAAGGGCACGGGACTCGGTCTCTACATCGTGCGGACCGTCGCGAGCAAGCACGGCGGGAGAGTTTTCGGGCACAGCGAGGGGAAGGGCCGCGGAAGCACGTTCACCATCGAGCTGCCGCTGCTGGCGACGGCATGAAGCGGGTGCTGATCGTCGAGGACGAATCCCACCTCGCCAAAGGTCTCCAGTTCAACCTAGAAGCGGAGGGCTTCGCCACGCGGATCGCGGAAACGGGCGAGGAGGCCTTGCGGACGGTCCGGGACAGCCCGTCCTTCGACGCCCTGCTGGTAGACGTCATGCTGCCCGGCATGGATGGCTTCGAGGTCGTGCGCGAACTCCGATCACAGGGATGCTACGTGCCTGTGATGATGCTTACGGCCAGGAAGAGACCCGGTGACATCGTCGAGGGACTGTCGGCCGGGGCGGACGACTACGTCCCAAAGCCGTTCGAGCTGGCGGTCTTGCTGGCCCGTATCCGCGGCCTATTAAGGCGCCATCGCTGGAGCTCGAGGGAGCAGGACCCTCCGGTACCCGACACCTACGAGTTCAACGGGCGGACGGTGGATTTTTCCAAGCAGCAGCTGCTGGTCGGCGGCGAGGTCCGTGACCTGACCCTGATGGAAGCCAAGCTCTTGCACCACCTGGTCGCGAACGAGGGTCGGAACGTGTCCCGCAAGAGCCTTCTGGAAGACGTGTGGGGAGTCAGGGAGGACACCGACACCCGGGCGATCGATAACTTCATCGTACGGCTGCGCCGCTCGATTGAGCCGGATCCCGGCAAGCCCCGGCACCTCCTCACCGTTCGTGGCGTCGGATACCGGTTCGTCGCCGAGCCCGAGCCCGGGCTCAGTCGTCGTCTGTCGGGAGCGGCAGCGAGGCGGTTTCGCCGTCCGTGATCCCAACCGCCCAGCGGAACGCCTCCAGCCACATCTGCTGGATCCCCGGATCGTCCCAGACGGAGTTGCGGTGACCCAGGACAGTTGAGAAGACCCGTCCCTTGCCGAAATCGCGGACCCAAGCCATGGCGAAATCCCTGTCCGCCCGCTGGACGCCGTCCTTCGTCAGGTCCACGCTCGCCGGATCCAAGCTGAGCAGCACGCGCACCTTGTCCCGGGAATAACGGTTCAGCTGGTAGATCTCGTCGGTAATCTCGAACGATGCCGGGAAGTGCCGGCTGATCGGGTGTGTCCGGTCGTCGACACGGACGCGGACCTTCTGGTGCCAAGGATGGTTGACGAAAGCCCCTCCAACCATGTCAATGTACTCGGGCCAGGTCTCGCGGAACGAGTCCGTGCCGCTGTGAGCGACTAGGATCGCCTTGCCGTCCTCCTTGACGAACCGCATCAGGTCCGCCTTCTGCTCGTCACCAAGCTCAAGGTCCCCTTGGGTGTAGAACATCACGGCATCGAAGTAATCGAGGTTCTTCCGGTTGCCCCCCAGCTTCTGCTTGGTGACCAACTCCATGTCTGTCCGGAACCGCACGTCGAACAGTCCCGAACTCTCGCCGATCTTGGCCATGGTGAACATGGCGTGCGACACCGAGTCGTGGGCGAAGAAGTCGGACCCTCCGAGGAAGAGCAGGTGCTTCCTCTCGTCCTGCTGTGCACTGGCAACCGTGGAGCTGGCGGCCAGGAGCGCGGCGGCAATAAATGCAGTCTGGGCAGTCTTCCCGAGTCTCATGGGAACAAGTCTCGCACAGCCGGCCCTACAGCCGGTTGATGAGCGTGGCGACGTAGGCAGCGCCAAACCCGTTGTCGATATTGACGACCGAGACGTTGCTCGCGCACGAATTCAGCATTCCGAGCAGGGCTGACAGTCCGTTGAAACTGGCCCCGTACCCGACGCTTGTTGGAACGGCGATCACCGGCACGGAGACCAAGCCTCCCAGAGCACTGGGCAGCGCCCCCTCCATGCCGGCGCAGCAGATCGCGACGCGCGCCTGCTGGATGCGCTCCATTCTCGAAAGGAGGCGATGGATGCCGGCGACCCCCACGTCGTAGATGGCGTCAACCTCGTTGCCCATCACCTCGGCCGTGACCCGCGCCTCTTCGGCGACCGGAATGTCACTCGTGCCCGCGCACACCACCGCGATTCGACCGTTCCCCAGGGTCTTGGAATCCCGCTGCACGCGGATCGCGCCGGAACGACTGAAGTACTCGGCTGCATCGTCGATGGCTCGAACCGCTTCGAACATCGCCTCGCTCGCCCGCGTGACGAGTAGGTTTGGCGACCGCTCGAGGAGCTTAGAGGCGATCGCACCCACCTCGTCCGCGGTCTTTCCCTGCCCCAGAATCACTTCGGGCATCCCGTGCCGCAACGCACGGTGGTGGTCCACCTTGGCGAATCCGAGATCCTCGAACGGCATGTGCCGCATTTCGCCGACGGCGTGATCGATGTCGCACCGCCCCTGCTGCACTTCTTCGAGGAGCGCGCGAAGCCGGGCCTCGTTCATGGCCTGGCTTTCGTCGGGAAGTAGGTGCCGATTTCCACGACGGGATCGGGGCCCATGCCGGGTGGCGTGTCAATCACCTGCACAACCTCGCGCTCCGGGACGGAAACGATCCAGATCTGATCCTCGTCCTGGACTCCCGCGAACGCATACATCCCGTCCTTGGAGAGGGAGATGGAGAGAGGAGCGCCGCCCAGCGGTATCCGGGCCACCTCCTTGCCGCTCGCGATGTCGGCGATCCCGACAGCGTGGCCGGTCTGGAGTGAGTAAACGAGAAGCTCTTCGCCAGGCGTCGCCACGATCCTGTTCACACCGTCGCCAGTGTCAATCGAGCCGATCCTCTTCTTCGAAGCCGTGTCTATGATGTCGATCCGGCCCTCGTCCCGGCAGGTCACCCAGAGCTGCTTGCCGTCACGGGAAAGCAGGCTTCCCTGCGGTCCCTTGCCGACCTCGATCAGCTGCAGCTCACCGGTTACCGTGTGCACAGCTCCCACGGTCGCGCTCGCGGTGTTGGACACGTAGCCCCAGATGCCGTCCCGGTCGAAGGTGACCATGTGAGGGTCCGTGCCGCCGTTGTCGAAGTCCTTGATCACCGCGCGGGCATCCAGGTCGACGAGCACGATCCGGTCCGGGTTCTCGGACGTGACGAGCGCCCGGCTCGATCCCGGATCGAGCGAAATGCCGTGCGGCCGGTGGAACTTGCCCATCGGCAGCACGCCGACACGCGTTTGCGCGTGGACGTCGATAATCGAGACCGTGTTGCCGCCAGGCCCGTCATAGTCCATCCAAAGGACGCCGTTGTCGGACACGTAGGCGAATCTGCCGTCCCTGGATAGAACGACTTCGTGAGGGGTCTCGCCGATCGGCACTCCTCCCACCCTGGTCCCGGAAGACGCGTAGAATCCGACCGAATTGTTCTTCTTCTCGACAACGAGCAGGTCCGCCCGCTCTGCGGCGCCGAGAATTCCCGGAAGCCCGACGAGCAGCGCTATCAGCAAGTTAGGCTTCTGAAG
>CBDHHA010000001.1:0-49642 GCA_965263255.1 Bryobacterales bacterium | reverse complement strand
TCGTAGCAGTGTCCGACATTGACCTCGACGTAGACCAAGGCCACGTTTGCGTACTCCTAGGTCCGAATGGAGCAGGAAAATCCACAACCATCAAGGCTCTCGCCGGGATTCTTGCTCCTATCGGTGGAAGAATCACGATAGCGGGTCACGATCTGGAATCAAACCCTCAGAAGGTCAAGCAGCGCATTGGCGTACTCCCGGACGACTTGGGTCTGTTCGACAGCTTGACAGTCGCGGAACATCTCATCCTCACTGGTGAAGTGTATGAGATCGAACCCGAAACAGCCCGGCAACGAACGAATGATCTTCTTAGGTTCCTTGATTTGGAAAGCAGCATCGACAAATTCATAGTCACCTGCTCGCACGGCACGCGGAAAAAGACTTCTCTTGCAATGGCTCTAATGCCTAATCCGCCTGTCTTGCTATTGGATGAACCATTCGAGGGCATTGATCCTGTAACGACAGCAGCTTTGTGTGAATTGATCGTGGCAGCGTCCAAGCGTGGTCTTGCCATCCTGCTGACGACTCATGTTCTCGCTGTTGCCCAAAGGGTAGCAACAGATTTCATTGTCATGCGTGAGGGGCATATCGTGTCACGCACACCATCGACGGAGGTTCGGGTACCGCTTGATCAACACTATCTTGAACACTTAGATCTTGACTCAAAGGCGGGACTCGATTGGCTCGGTCGTTAGCAATTCTGCGAGTCCTGCGTCTCTCGATTTCAAGAGATCAGAAGAGTATCGTACCTCTGACGGGCAATACCTTCTTCATCGTAGTTTTGTTCGTGACACAGGATTCGGGGCTCTTCCTCTATCTCCTCATTGCATCAGTGTTGATTCTTCCGTTGAGCACCGATCCAATGCAGAAGATCCCATACACCAGAATTGGGAGCTGGCCACTGTCGACTAGGGATCGAATTGTCTTGCGACTTAGTAGTCCTTGGGTAAATCCAATGACTTGGCTCTTTGTCTGTATTGTGATATGGGCATCGCTTGGCAAGGTCACAATTGGCGTAGCATCCCTATTAGGTGCATTGATCATGGCAGGATTTCTATTATCTTCGTCGCCCAGACTGGTGACGACTCTTCTTTGGAAGTATGCTCCTGCACTTCCAGGGCGGTATCGGCTGCTATGGCGTAAGGAAATGAGACATATTCTAACATCACTGGATTGGCACCTCGCCCTGTTCTTGAGCGTGTCCACCGCCATGGCTCGTCTCATTGGAATCTCGATGCCGCCGTCTGGCCTTGTCATCCTGTCAGTACTGCTAATTCTCTCAGTGTTGAATTATACGCAGTCTCTATTTGCAAACGATGGATCAAGTGGATTATCGAGATTTGCAATTCTGCCAATCACAGGTCGAATTGTACTGGCGATCAAGAACCTATCGATAATGAGTGTGGCAAGCGTACTACTTCTTCCCATGAACGTGCCGGTTGGGATTTCTGCTCTATCAGTACTTCTCTCGATAAGCAGGAAGGCGAGCATTGAAGATCGTCGGTTCGTGCAGATGTGGCGGTTCTCGCCTGGAATATCTTTTCTGCCTAAGGGCCTAGCCTGAATTCCCAACAGAAGTTCTGATGTGACATTTTCGGTGCATATGGCGGGAGGCGGGGCACTCGGTCCCGCATTCGCAGGCCGGGCGGCGGATTGCGGATCCACGCGGCCTCGAACCAGCCGACAGCAGCACACTCTCGCATGTCGTTAGGGACGCGCGACATGTGCTGGTAGCAGTTCTAGTACCGAGCGCACTCGGGAGAGTTCGCGCTGCCTGTGCCGCGGGACCCGCTCTCGACAGACGGTTCCACCACAGTTCGCACTTCAACGATTAACTGATTGATCGTTAGCCACAAGGTCAAAGGCGATTCTCCGGCGGCTCGCCTGCGAATGCCAGGCCGGAACCGCATCCCCTGCGCGCTGCCATCTGACCCCATGTCAAACTACATCTAGTTGCTTGTACGCCATTTGCCGCTGTATGTTGATTCCGGCCCGTGCCGGACCCGCTATCCGGGTCGCTTGTCAGTCATTGCGTGGCTATCAGTCAATCAGTTAATATATGGATATGGACAGTCTCGCCGCTCGCTTCCTCTCCCCTGCCAATCCCAACCATCGCCGCTACGAGGCTCTCCGCGCCCTGTTCGTCGACCAGCTCCCGCTCCCCGACGCCGCCCAGCGCTTCGGCTACGCCACCGGCTCGCTCCGCAACCTCGCCGCCCAGTTCCGTCGCGAGCCCGACCGCCCCTTCTTCCTGCCCGAACAGCGCCGCTCCCACTCCCCCGCTGACGAGGACCCCAAGACCCTCCGCCGACAGCGCGTACTCGACCTCCGCGCCCGCAACTTCTCCGCCAACCAGATCGCCGACACCCTGCGCCGCGAAGGCTCCCCCGTCTCCGTCCCCACCGTCGCCAAGATCCTCAAGGACGCCGGCCTGCCCCGCCTGCCTCGCCGCTCCCCCTCCCAGATCGAGGAAACCGTCCGCCCCCTGCAGGCCCCTCCCGCCTCCGTGCACGAGCTCGATCTCTCCCCGCGCTCCTTCGACACTCCCTTCGGCGGCCTCTTCCTCTTCCTGCCCGCTCTGGTGCAACTCGGCTTCGACTCCCTCGCCACCGACTCCGGCCTGCCCGGCTCCAAGGCCCTGCCCCCCACACAGGCCGCCCTCTCCCTGCTCGCCCTCAAGCTCTGGGGCATCGGCCGCCACTCCCGCATCATGTCCGATGTCCTCGATCCCGGCCTCGCTCTCTTCGCCGGCCTCAACACCATCCCCAAGCGCTCCTCGCTGTCGGAATACTCCTGCCGCATCGACCCCCGCATCCTGCCTGCCTTCCGCGACCGCTTCCTGCTCGCCGCTCGCAGCAGCCTCGGCCTCGAGCCCGGTTCCTCCTTCGACCTCGACTTCCACACCATCCCCTACCACGGCGACCAGGCCTTCCTCGAAAAGCACTTTGTCTCCAAGCGCTCCCGCCGCCAGCGCGGCATCCTCGCCCTGCTCGCACGCGACGCCGACCAGGACATGCTCTGCTTCCACGACGCCAACACCTGCAAGCGCAACCAGCACCAG
Organism: Bryobacterales bacterium; assembly: GCA_965263255.1. GTDB lineage: Bacteria > Acidobacteriota > Terriglobia > Bryobacterales > UBA6623 > VXMF01. The sequence continues at coordinate 46,581 of CBDHHA010000001.1, read as the reverse complement.
GCCCCGCTGCGCTTCGCCGATGCCTTCCGCGAGCGCACCGGCCACTTCCCCCGCGAACTCGTCTTCGACTCCCGCCTCACCACCTATGCCGTCCTCGCCCAACTCCAACAGCTCGGCATCGAATTCCTCACCCTCCGCCGCCGCTCCCCCCAACTCGTCCAGTCCCTGCTCGCCTCCGACGGCTGGCAGCGCATCTCCCTCTCCAACGTCGGCCGCCGCTTCCGCCATCCCCGCGTCCTCGACCGCACCATCCGCCTGCGCGGCTATCCTTCCGACATCCGCCAGCTCGCCGTCACCGACCTCGGCCACGAAAAGCCCACCCTGCTGCTCACCAACCAGTTCCAGACCCTGCCCGCTGACCTCGTCGACCGCTACGCCCGCCGCATGGTCATCGAGAACGCCATCGCCGACTCCATCGACTTCTTCCACATGGACGCTCTCTCCTCCGCCGTCCCCCTCAAGGTCGACGCCGACCTGCACTTCACCCTGCTCGCCTCCACCCTGTACCGCCTGCTCGGCCGCCGACTCGGCGAGCGCCACGAACGCAGCGGCGCCCGCCTGCTCTACGATCGCTTCGTCAAGACCGCCGCCAAAGTCCGCATCCACGAGGACTGTGTCGAGGTCCGCCTCGGCCGCCGCGCCCACAACCCCCTGCTGCTCAAGGCCGGCTTCGCCGACGAATCCCCCCGCATCCCCTGGCTCGCCAACAAACAACTCAAGCTCGTCATCGGTCTCGACGAGCCAAAACAATCACATCCAGATACGTAGTTGGGAATTCAGGCTAGTATATTCAGCCCTGGTTGTATCGGTCGCCGTTGCGATGGCGACAATCGGACTTCCAGTATTATTGCTGTGTTCAGTGGTTTGGTGGATTTCGATTCTCGGCCACGAAAAACCAATTCAATATGTTGGGGACTAAGATTTTTTTAATCGCCAGTAAGCTGGCATCGATCACAAAGGAAATCGACTTCACAATCAATCGATATAATCTGAGCAAGTGGGGGATAAGGTGCGCTAAGCGCTGAGCAGGTTTCCAAAAGGTCGCATCGTCAAGTCGCATTCCGACCACCCAGGGGGTGACAACTGCGGACTGGGGAAGGGCCAAGAACGCAATCTCGGCATGCTTTGTCGCGCGCGGTCTGGGACAGCCGGAGGCTGCTCCGGGTGATTCACCGACGCAGCGTCTTGGAGCAGCGGAACCGCGGTGCATGTAGGTGAAACCTGACAGCGAGCATCTCCTACGGAGTGCCCGCGCCATTCGGCTGGGCGGCAAGCAGCTCCTTGATGGTGTCCGTGGTATCGGTCGGCCGTACCACTTCCTTGAGCTTCTCCGGGTCCCCTTCGGCGCCCTGGCGAGAGAGCGACTCCTGGAACCGCTCCTGATGGTCCGCGAGATCGAGCGGAGTCTCGCCCTGCCGGTTTTTCCAGTCCAGTGGAGCGCCTTGGGAGGAGAGATACTTCACCAGTTCGGGAAAACGGTTTCCTGCGGCCACGTGCGTGATTGTCTGGCCCTGTCGCGAGAGGCTGATCGCCTCGACCGGGTCCGGGAACCGGTCGTCCAGATCGTAGCGGGCGAGCAGGTCAGCGCCCCGCTCTACCAGCTCCTTGACGATCGGTAGGTCGCGCGCAACGACTGCCACCGAGAACGGCGAGTGCCCGTCCTTGCGGACCAGATTCGGATCGGCGCCCGCGTCCAGCAGGATCCTTACCAGTTCCACGCTCCCGGAATCCGCTGCTATGTGGAGAGCTGACGACCGCGGCGGCGCCGGGTTGATCCTCACGTCCCCGGAGGGCCCGGGCGTCGTGTGAACGGTCTGCCGGTTGGGGTCGGCTCCGCCTGCGATCAGTCGCTCCACAATCCGGAGCCAGTCGTCCGCACCGAATCGGGACTCCCCTCTCGTCGCCCGCTTCAGCGACAGTAGCGCCGCGAGGTGACGGTACACGCCCTTCTGCGCCCCTCCCTTGCTACCGCCAGCCCAGGCAACGGCCAGCGCAGCCGCGTGCAGTGGGGTGTATCCCGCGCCGTCCACCGCCTTGGCCGTGGCCCCTCGATCCATCAGGAGACTGGCGATCTCCCAGTCCGGGCCAAACCTCTGCGAGCTTCCGGCAGCAGCCGGGGCTCCGCGTCCCGGCTGGAAGTCGGCTCCCAGCGGGACCCAGTTGTACATCGAGGCGAGCAGGGGTGTCGTGCCGTCCGCGGACGGGCCGTTGACGTCCAGTCCAGCATCCAGAAGGATGCGAACGGACTCCAGATCCCGTTTCCGGATTGCGAAGAACAGCGCGTTCTGGCCGCCCCTGCTGGCGGTGTAGGCTCCGTCGGTGTTCCATGGGATGCCTGTCTTGCCAAGCGTGAAAGTGGTCGGGGCGTAGATGGTGTACCGGACCTTCCAGGTCTTGGTGGTAGCTGCCACGTCCGCGCCGCGATCAATCAGGAGTAGTGTGGCGGCGGGCCGGCCGGCCGCCCACATGAGCGCGGTCTGGCCGAACTTCAGCTCGCGGGCATTCGGGTCCGCGCCTCGGTCCAGCAGCAGTTTCAGGATCTGCACCTGGCCGAGGCGGGCGGCCGTCATCAGCGGAGTCTCGCCGCTTTCCCGAGCGGCGTTCGGGTTGGCTCCATGTTCCAGCAGCAGGCGGGTCACTTCGTCCGCCCCGTTCTCGATGGCCAGCGAGAGCGGGGTCACCCCGAGCGCGCCGGCCAGATCTGGGTCCGCGCCGGCTCCGAGCAGCCGGCTCGCCGTATCCGCGTTTCCCCGAATCGCTGCCCAGGCCAGCGCGGTCGAGCCGTCCTGCTCCCTTGCGTTCGGGTTCGCTCCGCTGACCAGAAGCTCAGAGACTCCGGCCGCGTCGTCTGCCCTTGCCGCATGGATCAGGTTCGCTTCCTGTATTTCCCCCGAGGTCGGCATCGCCTGCCCCAGGGCCCATGCCAGAGCAAGGGCGAGTGCCGAGAAACGACCCATCGTGCTAGACCTCAACCCGATTGAGCCTGCCTGTGCTGTCGCCGAGCTTCTCGGTAGGGACCCCAACCTTGTCGAGCATTGTCAGGTATAGGTTGGTGAGCGGGGTCGTGTCGCCCGAGAAGGCGACGTGGCGCCCGCCTGCAACGCGACCGGCAGCCCCGCCGGCCAACAGGACAGGCAGGTTCCTCTGGCTATGGCTGGTTGGGACGCTCAGGCTGCTGCCGTACATGATCAGCGAGTGGTCAAGCAGCGTTGAGTTGCCTTCCTTGAGGCCGTCGAGCTTCGCCAGGAAATACGCGAGCAGCTCGGACTGGTTGACGTTGATCTTGGCCAGCGCGTCTAGCTTTTCCTTCTCGAAGTTGTGATGCGAGATCTCGTGATGGCCCATCGAGATGTCCAGGTGCGGGAAGTTCATCGACGTGGCTTCGCGTCCGTACAGGAACGTCCAGACCCGTGTCAGGTCCGCCTGCAGGGCCAGCGTCTGGAGGTCGAACATGAGCTTGACGTGCTCTGGCCAGGTGTCCGGGATGCCGGGCGGGCGCGGGGTCGCCGGAAGGTCGACGGGCGGCTTCCTCATGGACACTTCGATTCGGCGCTCGACATCGCGGATCGATTCGAAGTACTGGTCCAGCTTGCGCCTGTCGTCGGGGCCGACTTCCGCCTTGAGTTCCGAGATCCGGTCGGACACGCTGTCTAGGGCGCTTCGGTCCGCGGCGTCGCGCTGGCGGGCGGCAGCCGGGTCGATGCGGCCTCCCTCGCCGAACAGCCGCTCGAACACGAACCGCGGGTTCTTCTCGAAGGGCAGCGGATTCGTCGCGCTCTTGAATACCGGTCCGGGCAGGTTGCCGGTATCCTCGGTTGCGAGTTCCAGCGAGGCGAACGGAGTGTCCTTGCCAAGGACCCGGGCTGCCACCTGGTCCACCGAGATTCCGACATGGACCTTGCCTTCGGTGGGCTCGCACCCGGTCATGAACGATGCCATGGCGCGGTCGTGGAAGCCTGCCTTCGAGCGGTCCGGATCCGACGAAAGGCCGCTCAGCACGAGGAACTTCTCGCGATGCGACGCCAGCGGCGCCAGCGCCTCGCTTGTCCGGTAGTCCTGCCCGTTGCCGCCGGGCTCCCAGCGCTCCCGGTCCACGCCCAGCGGGAAATAGATGAAGCCCAGGCGCCGGACGGGCGCCGCGTCGGTCCGGCTCTCCGCCGTCAGCGCCGGAATCATCGCGTCCAGCAGCGGTAGCGCGAGCGTGGTTCCGGCCCCGCGCAAGAAGGTGCGGCGCGGAAGATGCCTCTTTCGAATGAACATGGTCAGCTCCTTCATCGGTTGGCGGGCTGTCTCATCTGGAACGGCGGGCTGGCAATCACTCCGAGAATCAGGTCCTCGAAGCGGTAGCCGTCCGCTTCCGTTTCACGCAGGATGCCGCGCACGGTTGGCTGGTCCCTCGCGTCCAGTTCCCGCCCGAGCGCGTATGTCAGCAGCCGCTCGACCGTGGCGTGCGCGAACCGTTCCGGCTGGCCCAGCAGCAGTGCCTTCAGGCCCGGCAGGCCTTCGATGGTCTCTCCGGATGCCAGCGTCCCGGAGACGTCCACAGGCGAATCCTGATCCTCGGTCCGCCAGCGGCCTAGGACGTCGAAGTTCTCCAGGGCGAAGCCAAGCGGGTCGATCCGGGCATGGCAGGAGGCGCAAGCTGGGTCCGCCCGGTGTTTGGCCAGCTGCTCCTTCACTGTCAGCTTCTCGCCCTCGTCTGCACTCTCCTCCAGAGGCGGCACGTTTGCCGGTGGGGGCGGTGGCGGGGAGTTCAGCAGGTTGTCGAGGATCCAGGTCCCTCGCAGTACCGGAGACGTTCTCGCGACATGGGATGTCAGCATCAGGACACTGCCCTGGCCGAAGAGCCCGCCTCTTCCCGACTGTCCCTCCATGCGCACCCGGCGGAACCCGGGCCCGACCACGCCGTCGATCCCGTAGTGCCGCGCAAGCTTCTCGTTCAGGTAGGTGTAGTCCGACCCGAGCAGGTCCAGGACACTCCTGTTCTCCCGGATCAAGCTGCGCAGGAAGAGCCGCGTCTCCTTGCGGAAGGCTTCCCCGAGGCCCGCGTCGAACTCGGGGTACTGTTTCGGGTCTGGCCGGAACTTGGCCAGCTTCCGCAAGCCCAGCCACTGCTCCGCGAAATTGTCGGCCAGAGTCGTGGCGCGCCCGTCGGCTAGCATCCGACGGACCTGGCGGCCTAGGACGGCCGGATCACGCAGACTGTCGCTGGTGGCCGCGTCGAGCAACTGGTCGTCCGGGACGCTGCTCCACAGGAAGAACGAGATTCGCGACGCAAGCTCGAATTCCGATACCGGGCGCGGAGCGTTCCCCGCGGCGCCCGGAGGATCGAATTCCAGCCGGAAAAGGAAATCAGGTGCAAGCAGGATATCCCTGAGGGCGGCGGCGATGGACTCGTCGAAGCCGAGCTTCTCGCGGGCTGCCCTGTAGGTCCCTAGCAATGGGAGCAGGTCGCTTTCCCCAACGTCGCGCCTGTAGGCGCGCCGGGCCACGGCCGAGAGGATCGCAGTGGCGCACTCCGGCTCCTCAGCCGGCTGCGCGGGCGTGCAGACGAAAAGGCGCCGCCGGCTCGGCGAGTCGGTGTCGAGGACCGGCTCGTAGGGGCCGGCGATCTCGATCCTTCCCAGCGCGGGCGGTCCGGGACGGCCGTCGAAGGCGGATTCGCCGGAAGTCATTCCCGCGATCTCGAACAGCTTGATGCGCTTCCCGTCAACGCGAAAGTCAATCGTGGGCCGGATCGCGGTTCCCAGCAGGTCCAGCGGCCCGCCGAGGGCACGGCCGCCCGGACCGCTGACATCCGAGACGGGGCCCTCGCGGATGGCGAACTCGTCCGGGAAGGTGACGATTACCACGTGCGGCCCGGCACTGAGCTGCACCTTGGTCCGGAAGAAGCGCACGCCTTCGGTCGGCGTCAGGCTCTGCTTCTCGAGGAAAGCCCGTAACTCGTACTCGCCCTCATACGGGAAGTGATGGGTGACGCGGATGCCGCCCCGCGTCCCGAACGGCATGCCCTCGCCCTGCCATTGTGCCTGCGTGCCCCTGGCCGGGAAGATCTCGACGACCGGGGAAGGATCGCTGACGCCCACGGCGAGCTGGCTCACCAGCCGGGCTGTCTTGAGGTAGCCCTCCAGCAGCAGGGGCGACATCGACAGCGCGTCGGCGATGTTGTCGAATCCCGCAGCCTCTCCGTCAGGGGGTAGCCGGCTCGCCACCGGCACCTCCAGCGCCAGAATGTCGCGAATCGCGTTGGCGTACTCTGTCCGGTTCAGGCGGCGGATGACAGTCCTCCCAGCGTATGGTGCCTGCCTTCCCGCTTCGTCCAGGTCTTCGGTCAGGCCCCGCCGAAATGCCTCCCTCGCCTCGTCTCCGGGATGCGGCACTCCGGCAGGAGGCATTTCCTTGGCGACCAGTTTCCTGACGACGCGTTCCCAGGCTTCGGGATGTTCAGCTGGCTGCTCAGGGTCGAGCGAGTCCAGCGCTAGCTCGCCTGCCGGCGAGGCCCCCGAATGGCAAGCCAGGCAGTACTGGGAGAGAAATCCGCCGCGGTCCGCCTCGGCCGCTGCCGAGACCACAGGTAGCGCCAGCGCGAGCGCCACGACGGATGGGCCGGGAAGCCCCCGCCAGGCCGTCACGGCGACCCGCCCATGCTGCCGCGGGAACCCGCTGCCCCAATTCATGTCGCTTCCCGAAGTCACATCCCGAATGAGTGCACCCGCAAACATCGTACTGGACAAGCCCCCTTTTGTCCCAGCCAATTCGCTACCTGGCAAGGCCAATCGGGCGCACCGGCTAGGGCGCCACGGTGGGCAAGCCGTCGTCGGCATGTCGCCCGGAGCTGCCCGGACAGGAACCCGCCAACGGATCTTGACCGCACTTCCCTGTGGATCCCCTTGCTCCGTGCCCGGCGTCGCGGACGCCATGGGAGGTGACGGGCGGGACCACCGCCCTGCACGCTCCGTGCAGTTCCTGGGGCTCACTGATAGGCACTTGTGGAGATCGTCGTCATCGTGCAGCAGGGACCGGGAGGATCGTCGCCGTCCACGTGGAAGACAGGGCTAGCGAGTCTGACAGCTCGCCCGTGATCCGCAAGCAACCCTCGAAGCAAGAGCTTCATTGCGGCAACGCGCGCGGCGAGACCCTTGGGAGTGAACCACCCGAGAATGGCAAGCAGGTTCCGCGGCCCCGAAACCGCTCACTGCAGCGTGCACGCCGGACGAGGTGTCGAGATGGCCTGCGGCGCTGCCCTCGGGTTCGGGATGGCCGTTTTGACAAAGGCTGCAAGGCGCCCACCTGCAGAGGAGTCGGCGATGCCGACCCGCTCGGCTGCGCAGCCGGGTCTCGCCGCGTTCGCACGAAGGAACGGAATCGCGGCCTTGATGCCATAGGCTTCGACTGGCACTCTCGGCTCGGGCGAGAGCCGCTCGCCGATGTTTCCCACGGCGAAACCGGTCTCGACGCTTCGGTGCAGCGGCACCTGGATTCGTGAAGCGGCTCGCCATACCCCTTCCTGGACGGAAACCACCAGCAGGGCTTGTACTGGCGCCCCGGCAGGTGCAGGTGGAGCAGGAGCTCTCCGTCACCAGCCTCCGCAAGACGAGTCCCGGTGGTCGGGATTCGTGTTGCGCCGGGCTCCTGCTCAGCCGCGGAGCGCCGGCGCCCGGCCGTACGGAACGCCCCACAAGTGGAGAGGGTGCGCGCAAGGAGCCTCAGCCAGCCCTCCGCGGAAGCGACCCGATGCGACAATGGGCCTGATGACACCCTCTGAACTGCGTGACAAGTTGGAAGGGGTGATCGCATTCCCGGTCACCAACTTCAAACCCGACTACTCCCTCGATATCGACGGCTATCGCACGAACGTAGCCGAGATGACGAAGTTCCCCCTGTGCGCCATCGTCGCAGCCGGCGGCACGGGAGAGATCTATTCGCTCACTCCGGAGGAGCACATCCAGCTTGTGGAGGCCACAGTGGCGGAGGTGGGCGGAAAGTCGACGGTCATCGCAGGCGTAGGCTTCGGCGGAGGTCTTTCCGTCGAGCTTGCCAGGAAGGCTCAGGAGGCCGGAGCGGACGGAATCCTCATGTTCCCGCCGTACTACCCGAACGCGGACTTCGAAGGCCTGCTGGGCTACTACAAGGCGATTGCTAGCGCCGTTGATCTGGGGCTCTTCGTCTATTCCCGGGACACGGTCAATCTTTCGCCTTCCCAGGTGTTCCGCCTGACGAACGAGATTCCCAACCTGATTGCCCTCAAGGAAGGGCAGGGCGACATCCGCAACTACCAGCGCGTCATGGAGCGCTGCGGAGACCGGCTGCATTGGATCGGCGGGATCGGCGACGACATGGTTCCGGGCTATTACTCCATCGGCATTCGCACCTACACCTCGAGCATCGCCACGATCGCGCCTCGCCTCTCGCTGCAGCTGCACGAGCGCGCGTCGATGATGGACACTCCGAGCCTCGGACGCCTGATGCGGAACTACGTGCTGCCTCTGTACGCGATGCGCTCGCGCCGCAAGGGGTACGAGGTCAGTGTGATGAAGAAGGCGATGGAGATTCTCGGGAAGCCTGCTGGCCCGGTCCGTCCGCCCCTTCCGGAAGTCCGCCCCGAGGAAGTCAAGGAGTTGGAAGCCCTCATGGCTCGCTACGAGCCCGTCCTGTGACGCCGGCCTAGCGCCATCCGGCTGGTGGGTCTGTACGCACGCAAACGACGTGCCCTTTGCGGATCCGATTGAGTCCCATTCCCGCTTTGTCCAGCCCCTTGCCACAGCCGCCGCCAGAGCGCGGATACGACTTCAATCCGAATCGACCCCAGCTTTCGCGAGGCCTAGATTGTCTGATAGGCAGTAGTCGTCATCCTACCGGTTCACTCTCGCTGTCAGGACTGATCAATGCCCGCAGAAAATCCTGCATCCAGATCGGCATCGCAGACAGCCCGTCTCGCAGGTCATTCCGAATCCCTCGCCCGTACCGGGGGTTCGTGAGCATGCGGCTGACGACAGCCCGCACACGTTGGCGCTCACTGTCATTAGCCAGCGTATCCCGCACCCAGTGCAGCGCCTGAACGATGCGCATGGCGGGACGGCCGGCCCAGTAGAGGCGGCTGGGTGCAGCGGATCGAAAGTGGATCTCTTGGTTGCCGAGCCGGATTGGCTTCAGTCGTGTATCCACCAAGACCTCGATGCGCGCCGGCACGGCAGTGGTGAGGCCGAGATCGTTGGCTGCGGTCATGCCATCGATCAGGGCGCGCGCCTGGGCGCGGCGGGTGACGGCACGAATGATCGCCCGATAATCGGGCACCGTCGGCCGGCCAGTCAGCCCGTTCTCACGCGGCCGGTCGTATAGTCCCCTGTCGATGCGTCGCAGATCGCCAGCGGCGACGAGACGCTGCAGGGTCTTGTCGACGGCAGCGCGGCTGCCGAGATCTACGAAGTCTCGAGGCGTCCACACCTCTTCCGGACCGGCTGCCATTCGCGCGAGCACCCGGGAACGGAGATCGGCATATCGTCTCACCGTCAAACTGTCCGAAGTATGACGCATTTCTTGGACACACTGAGGATTGTAGGAAGATCGCGGCGGTCCTCGGAAAGGAGAATGGGCGCACCACCGCGACGCTACCTCAATCTTCGGGTTCACGACGCCGCGCGATATTGTCGATGATGCGGGCGCTGAGGGCGTAGCGGGTGGTCGCCTGCGCGTGGCTGGGTAGCTTACCGATCATCGGCAGGCCCCTCGCCGAGTCTAGCGCGGGACAGTGCGAGGTACGGCAACGGTCCGGCCTCCGTTAGTCGCTCTAGGTATAGGTCCAACCCCTGCCGCCAGTCCGTTCGCCTTTCGACCCGGGCCGCACCAACCTGACCCATGTTTCGGCTCGCCGGAAGGGCCTTAGCAGGCTCTTCGCCGCGGACCACGTCTGCGGTCCGACCACGTTCCGCCTAGGCACCCGCCCATCGCGACGCCCGTCGCGGCCCTCCGTCGTGGCTACCCAACTGCGGAGAGTCCACACGTTGCGGCGCAGCTTCGAGCCTACTCTCCCCCGGCAGGCGGAGCGCCCTGGCCTGCGTCCGCTCGCAGCGGCGATAGGACAAGATCTGGATTCGCTGCCGCCCTTGGAGGTACTCCCCATGGAATGAGGCGTGTGCTCGAAGCCCGGCCGAACTTGCCAGCCAAGCCTGCATGGGCGGCCAAGAGTTCCGGAAGGGAGGGCCGCCCGGCTGAACGGAATGGCACGCAGCAAGTGTGCGCTCACGGCAAGTGGCTAGCACCCACCTTGGCCGGCCACTTCGCTTGACGCGAGAATTTCGAGCCGTGCAACCCAGCGATCGAATCTCGGGCACTTCCTTCGAATCCCGTCTAGGCCGATCTCAGAGGCAATCTCTGGTCCGTGAAGTGGCTTGTTGTAGGAAGGGAATAAAGAACTGAGTCTCTTGCTGGGTGCGGTGTGAGGACTATCATTAATCTCTTCTGGAGATCGGAATTCAGATTCAATAAGGGACAGGGCAGATTTCTGCTGCGATCCAGATCCAAGAATCTCCGATATTACACGAGTGTCAGAGAACAAGAGACCCTCAAACTCATACTCTTGGATATAGGGTATGACCTGGATACGTTGCCTCTGCGGCTTGATTTGAATCATGTTCCTGACTTCAGTCTCGATCAATCGTTCCAACTCATCACTCGATCGTCCCTTCGCCCCTTGGAATCCATAATAGTCAACGAGTGATGACACTACATCGAAGTTCCAAGATAATCGAGTCATTTCTCTAACGAGTCTTCGATAGGAGACGCCCCCGCCAAGCAAGATTGGCTGTGGGTATATGTTTTGCTCATAGAGGTGGGTTCCCAATACACGCCGTACGAACTCAAATTCCGTCTGCCCCTCAACCAAGATTGATAGCCGAATCACGGATATCCTCCAATAATATTTTTCCACCATAGGTCGCCAGCAAGATAGCCATCGGCGAGCCAGTTCTGATATTGCGCGGCATCAACGCCGTGGCATTCGGTCCGACCGTTCGCGTGCTCGAACACGACGATTCCATCGAGTGAGAAGGAGTTCACCAAGAGAGGGGATTGGGTGGCAGCAATCACTTGGCGTTGTGTGGAGAGAGACCGGATCATGCCTCCGAGCAGGGGAATCGCTGCTGGGTGCAGTCCGAGTTCCGGCTCGTCCAGCATGATTACGTCCGGGAGCATCTCGGCGGGTAGGTTCAGTAGTGTAGTCAGCGCAAAGAATCGTAGCGAACCGTCGGACGTCAAATGAGCGCCGAGGGTCTTTCCCGACCCTCGTGCTTTCCACTGCAGGATGACTCTGCCATGCCGCTCGTCCAGGACAAATCGATCGAATGCTGGCACAACACGAGAAATCAATGAACAGATCCGCTCGTAGCGATTCAGATCAGTCCGCTCCAAGTGATGCAAGACGGCCGCCAAGTTCCCGCCATCGCCACGCAGGCAACGGCAGTCACTGACGTCCCAGTTCATCTTGAATGCCGAAGTGTCTGATGTATCGTGAAACTGAAACACACTGCAATTCCGGAGCAATTGGACAATGACTCCAGCCGTGCTCGAGTCTATGGATTGTTGCGCTACCGTCGACTGTGCCACTTCCACAATGTTTGCTTCGGAATTGCCATCACCAACTTGGTGCCAAGTTGACACTTCTGCCGAGCCATCTCCCCGCGAGGATCGAAATGCCTCTTCAGTGAACAAGAGTCGGTCAGGTTGCGCATGGCCTAGGGAAAATTTATACTCATGCAAGCCTGCTGATGTCCTGATGGAAATCTCGGCTTCCATCCTAGGGGTTTGGCTGCTGCCATTGAACAGATGATCGTCAGCCCCGCCGTGTCGCTGGATGAATTCGCCCAGCTTGCGAGATCGAATCATCCACCCCAGCATCTCGAAGAATCGAATAAAATTGGACTTTCCCGATCCGTTACTTCCGATGAGGACAGCAAGATTTCCAAGATCCGTTACCTCGATGTCCGCCAATGACCGGAACCCCTTGATCCGGACGGCTTCGATTGCGGCTGCCAACTTCATGTATCCCCTGACGAGAGAATTCGATCTTCTGGAACACGGCCGCGCGTTGCTTGGCGAGATCCTGCGCAATTCATCGTAGCTGAGGCACCCCGCTAGCGGATCGCTCATCGAGTGTCGGGGGACGCGCGGCCCTGCAGTGGAACAGCTGCCCGCAGGGCCGGCATGGGAACCGTAGATCGGCAACTCGAGCCCGCCCTCGACACGACTGCCATGTTGCTCCGTCGCGGTGTACCGAGATGCGGTCTGCTCTCATCGTTGCTGCTCGCCAGCTGGGAAGGGATCGACTGACGGGCTTCGCGCAAGGGCGTTGCTGTTTGGCCGGTGCGGCTCCAACACGGACCGCTCACGCTGCAGGCGTGGTGAGCGCGGGCTCCTGAATCGCTTGCCTTCGACCGTGCGCGGACCCTCCGACGACGGACAGGAGCATGCCAGTCCGGTCTCCGCATCGACTTGGAAGGCGTTGTCATCACGGAAGCCAGTGCCAAGAAGAAGACGATTGAGATTCTCGGGAACGCTTCGGGTCCGGTCAGTCCGCCCCTTCCGTAGGTCTAGCCCGAGAAGTCCACGGAACTGGAGTCGCTCATGGCTCACTGTGGGCCCGCCCTGTGACACCGGCTTGGCGCGATTCGGCCGGCGACAGCTCCGTCCGCAGGCACACCACCTGCCCTGCCCGGATCAGATTGAGCCCGAATCCGAGGACGGTCCGGCCCTCTCCGGCAAGCGCCCGCGCATAGGCCGCGAGCTGCGGCTGGTACTTCCGGAAGGTCTCCGCCGGTTCGTCGACCCGGTCGGACTTGTGATCCAGCACCCAGACTCCTTCCCGGGTCTCGACGATCAGGTCGGCTTCGCCCGAAACGACAGTTTCGTTCGCGTCGAGCGCCAGGACGGGCCATTCGCGCATTACCGATACGACCTCGAACTGCTTCCGGAGCCATTCCTCGAACTGCGCGACCGCACTCGCAATCCTGACCTCCGTGCCGGCGGGCAGTCCCGACAGGCTGAGCGTGGGCGTCCGGCCGGCTAGTTCGGGCCGCGCTCCGAGAACCTCGAAGCATCGGTGCAGGAAGGTTCCCAGCTCCGCGCTGCCGATATCCGCCTCCACCGCCAAGCCCTTGCCGTATCGCCACTGCTGCAGATTCCCTGGCGGGCCCCCGTTGTCGCGACCCGCGAGGTTGGACGCGGAGACGCTGTCGGGTGTCCTCTCCTGCGGTACCTCCGCTTTGCGGATGGCCCGTCGCCCCGTCACGGGCAGCGTTGCAGCAGGGGCCGCCAACTCAAGATCGAATCCAGCGGGGAGTTCCTTCGCTCCGGTCCCTGCCTCGCACGGGAATCTCCAGTCGCCCACCTGCAGAATGCCACTGTCGGAATCGAGCGACCAGCTCTCCCGCAGCAGCTTCCAGTACGAGTCGCTCTGCGAGCGTTGCGATCGGCCCTGATACGAGGGCCATTCCAGCAGGAGCTTGTCCCTCGCCCGAGTCAGGGCGACGTAGAGCAGGCGCTTGGATTCCGTGCGCACGCCCTTGCGCAGGCTCAGCATCTGCCACTCTGCTTTCTCGCTTGCCGCGTACTTGGGCCAGTACTCGATCCGGGCGTCTCGCAGGAGGCCGCCCAGGTCCTCGAACGAGTCGTACTCCACATTGAGCTTCGGCAGCCTGGGCTTAATGGCGCGGTCTAGGTTGCAGACCGCTACCACGGGCCATTCGAGGCCCTTGGCGGAGTGCCAGGTCCGCAGCGTGATCGCATCTTCAAGCAGCACGGACTTGTCCGGTTGCTCGTCCGCGTCCGCCCTGGTTGCCAGCCAGCCGAGGAAGGTCTCCACGCCGTAGCCATGGAATCCGCCCTGGGCGAGGGCCTCCCTGCTGGCGTCCATGAACTCCGCGGCCTCTCCCAGCAACCGGATCAGGTTGGCCCGCGCTTGCTCGCCGTCGGGCCAGGACGAAATCTCGTCGAAGAGCCCCATCGCCGACACGGTATCGGCCACGAGTCCGTGGACCGTTCGGTCGGTCGCTCCGTCCGAGAGCGCCTCCAGCCTCCGCAGAAGCGGATCGTCGATACGGCCCGAATCGATTAGCTGGCGCACGCCTTCCTCGAGCGAAAGCGAGCCTAGCTCGGTTGCGCTGAGAGCCAGCGCCGCATGGCGGTCCGTGGGGTCTGCCACGAAGTTCAGCGCGTCGGAGGCGAGCTGCACCGCTCTGGACGAGAGCCAGCCGGAGGTTTGATGGTTTACCTGCAGGCCCAGCGCCCGAAACACAGCCGAGTACTCGGCGAGCGTCGAGTTCGTCGGGCACAGCACCGCGATGTCGCTGCCCCGAAGCCTGCGGTCGGCGCCGGTGTTGTGGTCTGTAACGGTCTGGGACGCATCCGCCAGCAGCCGCTGCAACCTCAAGCCCACAGCATGGGCCCGGATCACGTGCCAGTTCTTCTTGGCGCGCCCCTCGAACTCCACCACCTCCAGCGCCGGCATGCCGCTGGGCTTCCGCTGCGGCTCGAGCCGGACGTAGGCGTCCCCGAACAGCTGCGGCCCGACGGCGTTGATGAAGTCCATCAGGGGAGGCTGGGACCGCCAGTTGCGGGTCAGCGGGCGCGATGCCTCGCGGTGATTCCGCTCCAGCGCGTCAAACAGACGAGGGTCGGCACCTTGGAATCCCATGATGGCCTGCTTGAGGTCGCCGACGACAAGCGTGGGTATCCCGGCCTGCTTGATCTGCCACAGCAGGTCGAACTGAAGCGGGTTCGTGTCCTGGAACTCGTCCACGACGAGGCAGTCAATACGATTGGCGAGGGTGGTCAGCACCTCTGGCCGCTCCGTGAGGAGTCGGCGCGATGCGGCGATCATGTCGGTGTAGTCCACGAGGCCGGCCTGTCGCTTGACCCGGTCGTATTGCGCGACAACGTCCTGGGCCGCAGCCAGCAGTGCGCCCGCATGCTCCTGGGCGTGCTCCATCGGGCCCACATGATTCTTCAGTGCGTCGGCCGCTTCTCGCACCTGGCCAGCGAGATCAACGTACTGCTCGGGCAGCGGCATGCCGCGGTTGGCGATCCTCAGATTCCGAAGCGCTTCCCACAGATCCCAGTCGGACTCGAGCGTGCCTGTCGCCGCCGCCCGAATTAGGTTCCGGAAGTCTTTCCGAAACTGCGTCACCGCGCTCTGGCTGGTCCCGAAGCTACGGTCCATAGGGTCGGGAAATGCGTCGAGCAGCTTCCTCACCCGGTTCCTCAGGCTCCGGGTCTGGCCCGACTCGCGATGCGCGCGGCCGTACTCCGTGGCAATAGCCTTCTGGGCCCGTGCTACAAGCCGGCTGACCCTGCGCGGCGTCGTGGCGCCGATCGAGCGCAGCAGGTCCACCGCTTCCAGAAGGGCGTTCCGGAATGCCTGCTCGGCGCTGGTTGCCATGCCGGCGTTGGGCCGGTAGCCGTAGGACCGCAGGTCCGCGACGATGCGATCCGCCTTGTCCGTCCCCGCGAGGGCGCGCCGGATCAAGGCATTCTGCTCGTCGTCGGTCAGCAGGCGCGGCCTGGGGGAACTGCCTGCCTCGAACGCGAATTCCGTCAGGATGCGCAGCCCGAGGGCGTGGATGGTCGAGATGTATGCCTGGGACAGCCGCAAGGCCTCCTCGATCAGGCCCTTCCTGAGGAGTCCGGCGCTGATCCGCTCGCGTAGCTCGGCAGCAGCAGCCTCGGTATAGGTGACTGCCAGGATACGTTCCGGCGCCACGATGCCATCTGCGACCCAGGTGCCCAGCTGCTCCTGAATCGTGTGGGTCTTCCCCGACCCGGCGCCGGCGGTCACGATGGACAGGGGACCGATCATTCCGGTTCGCTCCTTGTCCCGGCCTCTTGGGTGAAGAGCCCGACCAGCGGGCTCGCGTCGAGCGCGTAAGTCGGGATGCCGGTCTTGCCGAACGACTCCCGATCCGTCTCCACGTTCATCGGCACGATGCCCTTGCGGGCATCGGCCAGTCGCTGCGCGATCCATTCCGCCGCGAATCGTCCGACGTCTCCGGAGATGCTATGCCAACCCTTGATCGAGGCGCTCGGCAGGGGGGCTTGATCCGCCAGGCAGAGTCGGTCCTTCATCATGAAGTAGGCGATCCCGACTTGGTTCGCCCGTCGGAGCCTGTTGCGGAGTTCCTGCTCCCCTGGACGCGGCCGTCCGTCCCGCCCCGGCTTCGGTCCTCCGCTGCGGACGAGAGCCCGGTAGATGCTGGCCTGCGTGTCTTGTCCGGACGCCATGCGCTGCTCGCGCGCATCTGCCGTGGACCACTTGTAGTCCACGATCAGGAGCTGGTCCCTGCCCAGCGCGAGGATTGCGTCTGCCTGGCCGTGTACCGGGATTTCCGACCATTCGCCCTCGAGCCACTGCTCGGTCGCGACGACCTCGGCACCGAGTTCCTCCAGCAGGTCCCGCCACGCCTCTGCTGCCCTCGCCGATTGCTCGGCCAGATGGAGGCGCTCGACTCTCCATTGCGGGCTCCGGATGAAGGGAGCCTGCTGGATCGTGACCTCGTCGAGCATCCTGCCAGCCTGCCGAGCGAGACTTCCCCCTGCCGGTAGCCCGCCCGGCCGGAATAGCCTCTCGAAAACGCCGTGGACCAGCGATCCGAGCACGCTTGGACTCGCCGTTTCGGGCACCCAGACTACGGGCATGGCCCCTGTCCGGCGCAGCAGCCACGCAAGCGGAGAGACCAGTAGGGTCTCCAGGCTGCTGGGCGACTCGATTCTCGGTGTTCCGGCCTCGTCGGCCGGGAGAGCGAGCAGGTCTCTTCCAAGGCGGAGCGCTCCGGACCGGAAGTCCCGGGGCGGCGCGGGCGCTTCCGGAGAGGCTAGCGCCAGATGCCGGATGCGTGCACGATCCGGCCCGGAGCCTACCTCGGAAACGAGCCCCGCTCTCCCCGCGGAGTCCCCGAACAGCGGCTCCATGAAGACGAGGCTCGCGGAGGGATGCTGCTTCTCGCCGGCTCCTGTTCGTCGCGAGGTCAAGAGCGTGACCGAGTCTCCCGCCGCCCGAAGCTGCCGCCGGAACTGTTCCCGCCGCCGCCGAACCTTCTCACTGGCGCTCTCCAAGGGGATGCCCAGCTTGGTTCGGATCTCCCCGAGGTCGTCGTGGGGGAAGACGGCGGAGGGCGGCACTTCCCTCGGATAGTTCCCTTCGTGGAATCCGAGCACGAAGAGGTGTCGGACATCCCTCCAAGGCTCGTGCCGCTCGCGCAGCACCGTCACGCCCTCGACACTGAAGATGGCAGGGTCCGCTGCATCCATGTATGCGGGAGTCGCGGCGCGCCGCGCTGCGACCCAATCGATCTCGCCGGCCCGCTCAAGCGATTCGCAGACGCGCGCGGCCGCTTCCGCCGCCCGTGCCCGGTGGATCGCGTGCTCCTCCCCGCCCGCCAGCAGCTGGACGAAGCGCCGTAGAGCGGTTGAGAGACTGGCCGCGTCGGACTCGCTTCCGCCGATCAGATCGATGATCGCGGCGGCCTCGGAGCCTGCGCCACGGGGAGCAGTCAGGTCTTGCCGTCCGTCCATCACCCTCCGCGCAAAGGCGGCGCCCTGCGCGGCCGACCAAGGCATGAGCGGCGAGGACAGGCAGGCTGCCAGTGCCATGGCCGGCGCCGGCTTCTGCCGGCACGACAGGAAATGGAGTACAGCTTCGGTCCCTAGATCCCGGCGCCGGCGTTCCGGCGTCAGTCCGGAGAGCGCGAGGCCGGCCAGTGAGAAGGCGTCCTCCAGCGCGAGCGCGTACCCGGGGTCCTCGGGCAGGAGAACCCCGATCTCTGCGGGCCGGAGGCCGGGATCCGCGGCCAGCAGCTTCTGCGCCATGCCGGCCGCCGTCTCGGCCTCTTCGTAGGAGTCGCGCACGCCAACGCACTGCACTGTCCCGTCGAGCGCCGTTGCTGACCCACCCGGCACGAAGAGCCGGCGCTGGAGCGTGTCGAGGGCCGAGCCCGGCCTCGACTCGAGCCGGCCTCCAAGCTCACGTGCCAGCAGGGCTGCCAGGTCCGGGTTGCCCGGTGCGCCGCTCCGCTCGGCGTCCAGGTTCAGCTTTCGCACCAGCTCGCCCTGCCAGCGCGTCAGGCGCATGACGTCATCGGCGACGCAGACCCGGATCGGATGCAATGCCGTTCTGGCGGGAGCCCCTAGCAGGGTCCGGATGGCAGCGAGGTCGCCCGGCAGGCTGCCATCCAGGGCCTCCGCCAGCCGCAACAGGTCTCCCACGATCTGGCGGGGCCGGTCCGCCAGATCGCCTGAAGCGGCCATCTGGAGTCCGTCCTTCGGGTCGGTCTCCGCAATCAAGTCGATCAGCGCCCTTCGGATCGCGAAGGCCGTCTCCTCGGGTGCCACGGCAAGGCTCTGCCCCCAGAAGGCTTCGGGCTGCCTGGCGATCTCCTCTTCGAACCGACGGTCCGCTGCTGCCCGCTCGTCGGTGATCAGGTAGGCCTTCAGGGCTCGCTCGATCAGACTCCGCCACGGGCCCACCGCGATCCCGGTTCCGGGGCGATCCGATGCAATGACCCGCCGCACGCGCCGAGCCGCACTCGAATCCGGAACCAGGAGAAAGTCAATTGCCCGGCAGGCCTGGAGCGGCCTGGACTGATTCGTTTCGATACTTCCCTCCTTGCCGGCAGACTGCAGCGCCCGGCCGGGGCGGCTCCAGTCAATACCTGAATTTAGTGAAGACTAGCTTAGCCTCCAAGTCAAATGACTTTTCAAGTAATAGGGAAACTTTAATTTGATTGCCTCAATCGATGGGATCTCCGTTCTCGAAGGCACGTTCCGCGTGGAGCATCTGGAGCCGCGCGGTGACCGGTCCCTTCGCTCCGCCGCCGATCTGCCGTCCATCGACTTCCAGCACAGGGGCGAGGGCGCCCATCGTCCCGGTGGTGAATGCCTCGTCCGCGGTGTAGACCTCCGTGAGCGACAGGTTCCTCTCGACAACCTCGATTCCGCTCTGCCTTGCTGCGTCCATCACTGTCCGGCGGGTGATTCCGGGCAGGCAGCTGTCCGCGTGGGGCGTGAGCAGCGCTCCGCGGCGTACTAGGAAGATGTTCGTCGCGTTGGTCTCCGACACGAATCCGTTCACATCGAGCATGACGGCGTCGTCAGCGCCCGCATGGTTCGCCTCGATCTTGGCCAGGATGTTGTTGATCAGGTTGTTGTGATGGATCTTCGAGTCGAGGCACTGCGGGGTGTTCCGGCGCACCGACGACGTGATCAGACGGATGCCGTCCTGATCGTAGACAAGATCCTTCCATTCCGCCAGCACGATGAGCGTGCAGCCTGATTGGTTCCAGTGCGGGCTCATCCCCGAGGTGACTTTCTCCCCGCGGGTGAGTGTCAGGCGGACGTGAGCCCCGTCCTGCATGCCGTTCGCCCGGAGCGTGTCGAACAGTGCGCGCCGGATGCCGTCTCTCTCGGGTATGCCTTGGAACGCCATGGCATGCGCCGAGTCGAGGAGGCGGTCCAGATGGAGCCCGAGATCCGCGACGCGGCCACGGTAGACTCGCAGGCCCTCCCACACTGCGTCACCCCCCTGAACGACGCTGTCGAAGACAGACACCCGGGCTTGGGACCGCGGCCAGAGCCTGTCCCCCACATAGACGAGGATGTCGGAGTTCCGGCTGTCAGGGGGTTGCATGATGTCTTGGTGACGGGTCCAGCGCGGCCCCCAACACGGGAATTGTACGGTAACCGCGGGGCTGGGGCTCCACGCCACAGTCCGCGGGAACAGGCGGGTGCCCCGAGCCAGGGTGCGCGTGGTTCCTGCATGCGCGGTAGCCCCGCGGGTACCGGCGCCCGCCCTGCACAATGCGGGTCGGCGTCACCCGCCCCGGAGCCTCGTGACCGGCGCCAAAAGTCAGGCGACTTCCCCCCTGTGCCCCCGACCGGTCCGGTATAATTTGCGAACGGTGAGACGCTTTCTGATTCTCTCGGCGCTGGCAGCAGGAGTGCTTGCTGCGCAGTCGAACAACGCCACTGTCTACATGAGCTTCGGCGAGCAGGCCACGTCCGTCGAGAGTTGGGACGGGTCTGTCCGTGTTACTGGCGGCACCCTTCAGCGGCTCGAAGAGCGCCACTTCATGGATTCCGATCGGATTCAGGGGAATTCAGGCTGGAGGGCGTCCACCCGCCAGGAGCAGATTGCAGGCTTCCCCAGGGTCAACTACAACGAGATGAGCCCAGCGGAGCTGCCCCCCACGCAGTTCTCGCCCGTGGGCGTGTTCGCGGTCCTGTCGGGCTCCGAGTCTGCCAGCTTCCGCGTGCGGACCAGGCAGGGCACCATCCAGTTCAGCCTGTCCGATCTCGCGGCCGGACCGAAGCCGTTCCTCAACGGGCGCGCGATCGCCGGCCTGACGCCGAGCGTCGAGAGGCTTTCCACCGAGGAGTACGAGGACGACGAGCCGGAAATCGCCCAGGTCCAGGAAGGCGTGCCGGCAGTCGTATGGGTGGCATACAAGGATCGGGCGGACCGGGTCATGGTGCGGGTCCGGAGCGGCGGCACGTGGGGCGAGGCGGAGGAAGTCACGCCCGCTCCGGCCGACGTTTGGCGGGCCTCAGCTGCGGCCGACGGCCGTGGCCGCCTCTGGGTCTTCTGGAGCCAGCGAACCGACGCGACCTGGGATCTGTGGGGACGGATGCTGTCGGGCGGCTCCTGGGGGGAGCCACAGAAGATCAGCGCTGGCGGTTCGAATACCTTCCATCGCGCTGCACCGACTGACGACGGCAGCGTGGCCGTCGTCTGGCAGAGCGCCCAAGGTCCTGTCGGGGTGGCGCAGACGGATATCTGGATGCGTGTCTGGGACGGGCTCGACTGGAGCGACCCAATGCGGGTCAGCGAGTCCCCTGCCAATGACTGGGAGCCGCAGGTCGCGGGCGGCCTCGAAGGACAGGTTCACATCGCCTGGGACAGCTACCACGACGGCAACTACGACATCTTCTACCGCTCGTACGCCAACGGTTCTCTCGGAGACATCGAGCAAGTTACCAGCAGCCCGCGCTTCCAGGCGCATGCGAACGTCGCGGTCGCTCCCGACGGGACGCCGTGGCTGGCGTGGGACGAGTCCGGTGCCAACTGGGGAAAGGACCAAGGCTACCTGGTGACGCCGCCCCTGGCCGTTCCGCTGCACCAGGAGCGCTCGATCCAGATTGTGAGACGCTCGGGCGACTCCTGGTCCGAGCCCGCAGCCGAGCTTGAGCCGTTCTACGTGTACAGGCTCTATCCCAATTTCGAGAACCCACAGCTCGCATTCGACCGCGAGGGCACCCTGACAATGCTGTTCCGGCACTGGACGCGCCAGCGCGCGCACAGCATCGGCGCCCGGATGATGTGGGAAACGTTCCTGACCCGATTCGACGGCAAGCAATGGTCGATTCCGGTCCCGCTGGCCCACAGCCAGGGCTCGATCGAGAAGCGGCCCGCCATCGCCATGGTGGGCGGCGAGCTGATGGCGGCGTGGATGACCGATAACCGTGCGTTCTCCGACGCAGTGCCGAAGAATGCCGAGATCTACTTTGCCGAGCTAGGGGTCTCGCCGAATCCCCCGGACTACTCCGAGGCGAATTTCAGCCCGTATGTGGAGCCTTTCGTCGAGGAGGTTCCGGTTCATCCGTACGAGGCTCAGAACGTCGCGACGATTCGGGGCTACACCATTGACGCCGGGGACCGGAAGTACAGGATCCTACGCGGCGACATGCACCGCCACACTGACGTTTCGCAGGACTTCAAGTACGACGGATCGCTGATCGAGGTCTATCGGTACGCGCTTGACGCGGCGGCCTTCGACTACATTGTCCCGACGGACCACCAGCTCGGCTACGACCAGGAATTCACGTGGTGGCAGGACGAGAAGCTTGCGGACCTGTTCCACGTGCCGGGCACGTTCGTCCCGATGTTCGGGTACGAGCGATCCCTCAGGTACCCGAACGGGCACCGCAACATCATATTCGGCAAGCGAGGCACTAGGACGCTGCCGATTCCTCCCGAGGAGCAGAGCGGCGAGTTACGCGCCGAGCGTCTCTACGAGTACCTGCACGAGAACGACGGGATTTCGATGCCGCACAGTTCGGGCACCGCCCAGGGCACGGACTGGTTCAACAACGACCCCGAGGTCGAGCCTCTCGTGGAGATCTTCCAGGGCTACCGCGCGAGCTACGAGTACATGGGCGCCCCGCTGGCGGCTTCCCCGCAGAAGCTACGCGAGCAGCGGTCAGGCTTCAATCCCAACGGCTACTGGTGGGACGCCTTGCGCAAGGGCTACAAGATCGGCGTCCAGGCCTCGTCCGACCACTGGTCCACCCACATCTCCTCGGCCATGATCCTGGCCGAGGACTTTACCCGCGATTCGATGTTCGCGGCGCTGAAGGCGCGGCACGCCTACGGCGCCACCGACAACATCGTGCTGGACTTCCAAGCGGAGGACGCGGAGGGCGGCCGCCACATCATGGGCGACATCGTGCAGTCGGACCGCGCTCCGAGGCTGTACATCCGCGCCATCGGCACCGACCGGATCAAGCAGTTCGTGATCGTGAAGAACGAGGAGATCATCTACACGAGCCACCCGAACCAAGAGCAGTACGTGGCGGAATACGCCGACAGGAACTTCGAGCCCGGTTCGAACTACTACTACATCCGAGTCGTCCAAAGCGACGGGCAGGTCGCTTGGAGTTCCCCGATCTGGGTGGAGCAATAGGCTCAACCGGAGGCCGACTCGCTACGGCAAGGGCGGCCGTCCAGCTGTCCCGGCGGCAGGTTTGGACCGCTCAGACCTGGTCGGGCACGACGTACGGCTCCCGGTATTCCCTTCTCAGCAGGCGGTTCGCCTCGTCGTCGCCCGGGAAGCTCTCGGTTTCCGGGTCGAAATCGAGTTTCCGGCCGGTCTTGAATGCGATGTTGGCGAGGTGGCACAGCGATGTTGACAGGTGGCCCTGCTCGACCTCGCAATTGAGGTCCTCTCGCTTGCGGGACCTGACGCAGTCGATGAAGTTCTGGAAGTGGCTGGTCTCCGGCTCGTCCAGGTTCGGAATCTCGGGCCCTTGGTGGTAGGCGATCTCGGGGAAGCTGAGATTGTTTGCACGATAGGAGACGCCCGACGGCGAGTCGGGCCGGTCCCTCGGCGTGAACTGGCCACGGACGGCGCTCCAGCCGTCATTGGAGCCGATGTAGCCTTGGTCGGTGAAGAAGAATCCCCCGACGTGGACGCCGCCGAACGGGGGGCTGTACAGCGTGGTGGCCTCAATCTCGACTAGCGTTCCGTCGGCATACTCGAATGTTCCTACTTGGACGTTCGGGACCTCTGAGTCCGAATCCTCGACGAACTGCCCGCCCGCGCAGTGGATCTTGACTGGATGCACCTGCTTGTCGAGTCCCCAGCGAAGTACATCGAGGTGATGGACGCCGTTGTTGCCGACCTCGGACGTCGACGTGTCCCAGAAGAAATGCCAGCCGTAGTGGAACCGGTTGAGGTCGAAGGCGCGGTACGGCGCCGGACCCAGGTACAGGTCCCAGTTCACGCCTTCTGGAATCGAAGCCTCCTCGACCTTGCCGATGCTGATCCGGCCGCGGTAGATCACGGCCTTCGCACGGTAGGCTTGGCCAAAGTCCCCGTCCCGGACATACTTAGCCACCGATCGGACCCTGCGGCTACTCCGGCGTTGGAGCCCGATCTGCACCATTCGGTCGTACTTGCGGGCCGCCTCGACCATCTTGCGCCCCTCCCACAGCGTGTAGGAGCAGGGCTTCTCGCAATACACGTCCTTGCCTGCCTGGCAGCCCCAGATCGTCATCAGCGCGTGCCAGTGGTCCGGGGTCGCGATCGAAATGGCGTCCAAATCGTCCCGTTCAAGCAGGCGGCGGATGTCGGTCTCGGTCTCGGGCCTGTAGCCTGCCAACTCCTCCACTTCCGCGACGGCCGAGCCGAAGAGACGCTCGTCGACATCGCAGAGGTAGCCGACGCGGACGCCCGGCATCCGCGCGAACTCCTGCATATGGGCGCGGCCCCGGCCTCGGATCCCAACGACTCCTACGGTGATCGTGTCGCTGGGACCGGTCTGGCCCGAGGCTGCGCGGGACGTCGCGGCGAGGCCCGCGCCGATCGCGGCATTGGTAACGAAGTTTCTGCGTGTCGACGGCATGGCAAGGATTGGGGTCGGCAGTTTGCCGGCCAGCCTGCACTCCAGTGTAGTGGTTCCTTCCAGAACCTCATCAGCGCTTCCCCTCCCTGGAACGCTGCATGGAATTCTCGTTCCGATTCAAGTGGCGCTCGCCTCAATCTCGAGGAGCCGGCCGTCTCGAGGTCTTGATCCCACTGGCACGCAGTTCGCGATCACCCGGGGTCGCGGGCGGGCGTGGTTCTCGCGCCCCGGGCCCACCATGCGCCGAGGAGTCGGTGTTTCGAGAGGGAGCCGTCGCACGGGGGCAGTTCGCAGCGTGCCGTCATGTCAGTCACCGATCTCGGGCCGCTCCAGTCACGCTTGCGCCGGCCGCGGCTGCTTCACTTGGCGGCTTCGTTCATGAACCATGGCCAGCCGCGCCCAGCGTCAGCCTTGAAAAAACCCGCGAGGCTGGATGGCAGGTCACGTAGACGATGGCGATCGTGACGGCCGGGCTGTCGCGAACGGCTAAAAAAAGAGGTAGATATTTTCTGCAAGAAAATTTGTTGATCGGATGTTACGAGAAATATATAAGTATTTTGTTATCAATAAGTTCGAGTGAAAAAATGCCAGAAGATTTTCTGCACCATAATTTGCTACAATCGCCCTCGTGACCGGAGCGATCCAGTACTTGCTGCCGACTTGCTGGATCCAATACGACAAGAATGCGATTTTCCAACAACTCTTGAATGCTAAGGCGGCGATCAGAGTGCTTGAGGTGATCCCCTTCCAAAAGCGGTGGGTCGAGGATTTGCAGCGATTTCAACTGAAGCTGGAGATCTCGGGAACCTCGCGCATCGAGAACGCGGACTTTATTGGGAACGAGCTGGATGAGGCCATCCGGGCCGAGGGCCCCGAGCAACTTCACACAAGATCTCAGCGGCAGGCCCTCGCTGCGGCAAGAGCCTATGACTGGGTTGCGAGCGTTCCCCTCGACCAGCCCGTCACAGTGGACTTGATCAAGCGCCTCCACAGTCTCGTTGTCTCCGATTGCGATGACGATCACTGTCCGCCCGGAATCCTGCGTGCGGCGGACCAGAACGTGGTCTTCGGGCACCCCACGCATCGCGGGGTAAAGGGTGGCCGGGAATGCGAGGAGGCCTTGCGGACACTCTGCGAGCAGCTCGGAACGGTGTTCCGAGAGCACGATCCGCTGGTCCAGGCGTTGGCGGTCCACTACCACTTCGCGGCAATGCATCCCTTCCTTGACGGCAACGGTCGGACGGCAAGGGCGATGGAGGCGCTGCTGCTACGCAGGGCGGGACTCAGCACATCGGTGTTTGTGCCGATGTCCAACTTCTATCACGACGAGAAGGACGCGTACCTGCAGGCGCTTGCTGAGACCAGGCGGAGTCGGCACGACCTCACTGCCTTCCTTGCGTTCGGATTGAGGGGAGTCGAGCGGGAGGTCACGCGAGCTACCGAGTTGGTGAGGAGCGCCGTGTTGAAGGAGATCTTTCGGAATCTACTCCGCGAACTGTCCGTCAGGCTCGAGAGCCCGCGAAAGCGGGTGCTCACCCTTCGCCAGCTCAAAGTGCTTGAGCAGTTGCTCGAACGAGACGAGCCAGTGGCGCTGGGCCGGCTGCTCTCAGAGGCAATGGAGCAGTACTATGCCGATCGAAAGTATCCGCTAAAGGCGCTAAGTCGGGACATCAATCGGCTCTTCGAGTTGGGAGCGCTTGAGATTGACCTGTCCCACGGGCCCATCGTCGATGATTGGCTGGTGACAGTAAACTTGGACTGGCCACGCACAATCACCGAGAGCGAGTTCTTCCAGCGGATCAAGGCGCTGCCGAAGGCCACCAGCACCGTCGGTCCGACCTCAGCCTGACTGGGGTCGACGGAGGTTTGCCGCAGGGGCGGGAAGAGACCCCCAAAGCTATGGCGCCGGACGCCGGCAGTAGGCCATCCCGGCGGGAAGGGGAGGGCCTGGGTGTCGCAGGCGGACCCGCGAGCCCGCGTCGATCATTCGTCGCGCAGCCGCTGGAAACGCTCTAGAGCGGCCCGCGACTTCTCTGCTTCGCCGAGTCGGCGATAGACAATCGACATCCGATAGTGGGGTGTCGGATCTGAGGGTGCCAATTCGGCGGCCCGGCGCAGGTGATCGAGTCCCTCCATTGGCCGGCCCTCCGCGAAGTAGATCCGCTCGATCGCCAGGTGAGCCTCCACCATCCCGGGGTCGAAGCGGATCGCCTGCTGGAGGTGCTCCTTCGCGGAACTGTTTTCGCCTCGCAGCAGGAGGATATCGGCGATTTCGTAGTGAGCTTCCGGATGGTTCGGGCTCACGCGGAGCTCGGCTCTCAGTTCGGGCAGTGCTTCGTCGATTCGCGATACGGACCACAGCAGCGTACCGATGGCAAAGTGGACGTCCTTCAGGGCGGGCCGGAGCCGCAGTGCCTCGCGATACTCTCGCACCGCATCGTCTGTCTCGCCGCGCGCTTCGTGCAACTGGCCCCGCAACTGGCGGGCCCGGTAGGAGGCCGGGTCGTTCGCAAGGATCCAGCGGGTGGCAAGGTAGGCTGCCACTTGGCATTCGCGCGCATGCTCGTACAGCTCGCTTGCCTCCACGGCGGATGCGGAGCCGGCTCCCAGTCGTGTTCGCTGATCCCGCAGCAACGGGCCGATCCTCTCGTCCGGGGGAGGGTTGTAGAGCATGCTCAGCAGGCTGCGCTCCCCGGCGGGAAGCGGGGGCGGCGGACTCATCGGCTCAGGCCGTCCATTGTTGTCGCTGACCCAGCGGAGCCTTGCCTCTAGGCCGGCCGCTCCGGGGCGCAGTTCCAACGCCGCTTGGTAGGCGTCCTGGGCCTTCTTCCAGTCCTTGCGGCCTTCGTGAAGGTGTCCCCGGGCAAGCTGCAAGAAGAATGAGCGCGGGAAGCTTCTGGAGAGCTGTTCCAGAGCGCTTTCCGATTCCCTGTCGTAGACCCGGCTCAGAGAGTAGTGGGCGTCCACCCGGAATTCCTCGGCTGAGGCCACCTTCCAGAACTGGTCGGCGGCAGCGACGTTCCTGCCATCCGAGAAGTACGCCTCCCCTAGGTAGAGCGACGCAGCGACGTTCGACGGATCCAGCCGGATCGCGTCTTCCAAGTGCCGGATCGCTCCCTTGTGGTCCTGCTGGCGCGCGGCGAGCACGCCGAGAAAGAAGTGCGGGGCCGCAAGGGCCGGCTTGAGCTGGATCGCTTGCTCGAGGCTTGCCCTGGCCCGGTCGTCATCGCGGATCTGATAGTAGATGGAGCCTAGGTTCGCGTGGGCTTCTGCCAGTTCGGGGCGCAGCCCGACGATCTCCCGGTACAGTCCTGCCGCTGCCCTCAGGTCGCCTGACTGCTGCGCGGATTGCGCCCGCATGTACAGGTCGCGCAACTGCGCCTCTTGCGTGGCTGCCGGCTGCGGGACGAGAGCGAGGACCGCCGCCAGCGCCGCAATTAGTAGACGGCGTGGGAAGAGCCTGGTCCACGTGCGGCCCCAAGCAGCAGGGCCACGAAATGAGGCGCTAACTTCGGGCTCGCGCAACGCCTCCGCTTCGCATCCTCGCCCGGGACTGCGCATCGCGGGGTCTATCGTAGCCTAGGCGGCACTCTCGCCTGCCCATGATCGCCGCGGAGGTCGAACCCCAGCCTTGCAGGCGCGATCGCTTCCCTTCCGCCGGGCGGGCCCCACTATCATGTGACCGGAAGGTTGTCCACTCCCGTGACCCGTGTCAGCAAGTCAGTCCTTTCGGCTGTCCTGCTCGCTGTGTCGGTAACCGCACTGGTCCGCGCCGATGCCGATGGCTCGGCCGCGACGGACATCGGCTCGGTGAAGGACCTGATCGAGCGCGGGTTGTACACGGATGCGCTGAGGGTTCTCACTCGGATGTCCGAGCGGCCCGAAGGCCTCTCGATTGACGGGCGGTATCAGCTAGCGGTTTGCCATGCGCGACTAGGGAATACGAAGGCAGCAGAAGCGAGTCTTGAGGCGGTTCTGCAAGGGCAACCGTCTCATCTTCCAGCCCTGCACCTGAAGGCGTATCTTCAGTTCTCCGCCGGCCGTTACCGAGACTCCCTTGAATGGGCCGAAAAGTTCCTGCGATTGCATCCCGATGGTGGCGAAACCCGCAAGGTATCCGGCCTCTCCCGGTTCATGCTCGGGGACAAGCAGGGTGCCGAGGCAGACCTCGAGGTGGCGGTCCGGCAGCTGCCGGCGGACTTCGATGCGCACTACTACCTAGGGCGTGTCTACTTCGAGCAATCGAAAGTCTCGCCTGCCCTTCAATCTCTGCGTCGGGCAGTCGCGATCCAGAGCGACAGCGTGAAGGCTCGCAACCACCTCGGCCAAGCGCTGGAAGGGCTGGCGCGATTCGAGGAGGCAGCGGAAGCCTACAGGGAAGCCATCGAGCTCGAGAGCAGCGGCTCCGAGCGATCCGAGTGGCCGTACTACAACCTCGGAGCCCTCCTGCTGGCGGACGGCGATGTAGAGGGAGCGATCACACTCCTTGAGAAAGCCCTTGACCGCAACCCGTCATCAGCGCAGGTGAGAACCAAGCTCGGAGCGGCGCTCAGCGCCGCGTCGCGCTTCGCCGAGGCCGCCAGCCAGCTGCGCGTCGCTGTTCGCGCCGCTCCCGAGCATGCCGAGGCGCGCTTTCAGCTAGGCCGTGTCCTGATGAGGCTTGGCGAGACCGACGAAGCTCGGGTGCAACTCCAGGAATTCCAGAGGCTGCGCGGCCGATGAGCCTTTCTTCCGTCCGGGCGTTGCGGATGGCACTCGCCCGTCCTGCGTGTCTGCTGCTGCTCTGCGTGGCGCTCCCCCAGGATGGTCGCGCGGATACATCCATTCGGTTCTCCGACGTGACGGCCCCGATGGGTATCGCTGTGACGATATCCCACGGCGGTCCCGAGAAGGACTGGATCGCCGAAGCGAACGGAAGCGGCGTGGCCGTGCTCGACTTCGACGGGGACGGATGGATGGACATTCTCCTCGTGAGCGGCGGCACGATCCCCGAACTCCGGAGAATCGCCGCTGGTCGGCCGGTGAAGGCCAGCGGCCAACGGCTCCACCTGTATCGCAACCGAAACGGAGTCGGATTCGACGACGTGACTGCCAGCTCCGGGCTCGACCTGCAGCATTGGGGCACCGCGGCGAACGCCGCTGACTACGACAATGACGGCGACGTCGACATCCTGGTCACCACAATCGGCGTCGACCGGCTGTTCCGGAACGACGGCAATGGTACGTTCTCCGAGGTCGGGCTGCTTGCCGGCCTCGGGCAGGTGCCTGAGTGGCATACGGGCAGCAGCTTCGGGGACATCGATTCCGACGGGGATCTCGATCTCTATGTCGCCGGCTACCTGTCCCTGGCGTCTCTCCCCGTCGAGGGACAGGCGCCGGTCTGCGACTACCGCGGCCTCAGGGTATTCTGCGGTCCCCTTGACCTTGAGCCCGCCCGGGACACGCTGTACCGCAACAACGGAGACGGCACGTTCACCGATATCACCGACCAGGCGTTGACCGGGCCGCCCCGGGCCGCCCCGGGATTCACCCCTGTGATCGAGGACTTCACCGGGGACGGGCATCTCGACATTCTCGTCGCGAACGACTCCACCCCCAACTTCCTGTTCGTGAACCGGGGAGACGGCACGTTTCGCGAGGATGCACTGCTCGCCGGCGTTGCCGTCAGCGGGGACGGGAGAGAGCAGGCAGACATGGGCGTCTGCGCGGGGGACTTCGATGGCGACGGCGATCTGGACCTGCTCACCACGACATTCTCCGAGGACTACTTTCCGCTCTTCCAGCAGCAATCCCAGGGTGTCTTCGAGGATGTGTCGTTCCGCTACGGTCTCACGCGGGAGACAACTCCGCTGCTTGGCTGGGGTTGCGGGTTCTCCGACCTCGACAACGACGGGGACAGCGACCTGTGGCTAGCGAACGGACACGTCTATCCCTCTGCCGGCGGCGCTCTGCCAACTTCGTACCGCCAGCCGATTCGGATCCTTGCCAATCAAGATGGAAGGTTCCGGCGTGCCGAGGGCGCAGCGGAAGGCACTGCCGAGGGCTCCTACCGGGGAGCGGCCAGCCTGGACTTCGACAACGACGGGCGCGTTGATCTCCTGGCGGTTCCTGTCGATGGCTCCCCCGTGCTGCTCCGGAACGTCTCCGGGACGCGGAACGCATGGCTGGGCCTCCGACTTGTCGACCGAGACGGGAACGTCGAGGGCATCGGCGCGCGGATCGAGGTGGAATACTGCGGGAGCCGCCAGTCCAAGACTATTCGCAATGGTGGCAGCTACGCTTCGCGCAGTGACCCTCGACTTCACTTCGGTCTCGGCGGCTGCGACAGCGTCGATGCGTTGACCGTGCGCTGGCCGCACGGACCCGAGACCACTGCTTCCGGCGTTGCCGCCGGACAATGGCTGGAGCTGTCGAGTTCCGACCTAGCGGGCGCGCCCGCCGGGTCAGAAGCTGATCTTTAGCCCGAACTGGCCCTGACGGGGCTGGTTCGCCTGGGATCCCACCGTGCCGAATCCCGCAGGATTACTGACGCTCGCGGCCGGATTGCCGAACACGACCCGGTTGAACGCGTTGAAGACCTCGAATCGGAATTCAACATTCACGTTCTCGTTCACGAACACCCGTTTCATCAATCCGAAGTCCTCGTTGAACGAACTGAAGTTGCGCGCATTCGGCAGCACCGCCGCTGCGTTACCGAATTCGAAGGGGCCTGTCTCCTCGAATGCCTCGATGTTCAGCGCCTTGGTGCCGGAGCCCGGGTCGAAATCTCCCTTGCTGAGCTCGGGGGACACGCCGGCTACCGCGTTCGGCATCTGCTTGCTCACGAATAGCGGCGACGTGTTGTTCTGGCTCACCACCACTGGTGTTCCTCCCTGGTAGGAGACGATGGCATTGAGCTGCCAGCCGCCGATGATCTTCTGGATCACGCCGCTGGCGCTGCCGCCGATCGCCTTGCCCTTGCCGAACGGGAGTTCGTAATTGAGCGCAGCGACGACCCGCTGCGGGACATCGAACAGTGCGAGACCCTTCTCGACGCTCCGGTTGTACTCGTCGCGCGCGCTCGACCCGAAGAAGTTCCCCAGGCTCGAGGACGAGTCCGTGAGAGTCTTCTGCCAGGTGTACGACGACAGGAGCCAGAGCCCTTCCGTGAACTCCTTCTCGACCTTCACTTGGAGCGAATGGTAGGTGGAGTTCCCGTACGCGGGCCAAGTTCCCCAGTGGCTGGTTCCCGTGAACTGGGGGAACCGGCGCAGGGACTGGGCGACGCTGCCGCTGAAACTTGGGTACGGCTTGCTGATGCCGGCGGCACTGACCGCAGGGTCGTTGATGTCCGACCGGAGCAGGTCGCCGAGCGAGAGGTGGCTGGGATGGACCTGCATGACGTTCGTCACGCCCGAGGAAAGGCGCGTGGACTTGTTGCCCACCCAGGCAATGTCCAGCAGCCAGGTCGGTGCGAGCTGGAACTGGAAGCCAGCGTTGAAGCTCTGCGTGTACTGGGGCCTGTTCGCCCCGGGGAACCAAAAGGAAGGGGACTGGCCGTTGGCAAAGCTCGGGTCGCGCTCCGGTGGGCGATTGAAGTTCTGCGGGAAGCCGTCTTCCCAGTTGAAGCCCGGCGTGATGCCGCCGTCCTCGCTCTGGAAAACGGCCGTGCTCGAAAACCCGAGCGAGGGGGCCTTGACGTTGGCGCCGCCCAGTCCGCCCGTGGGGTAGAAGCTGATCCCGTACGCCGAGCGGAAGACGAGCCTGTCGTTGATCGAGTATGCCAGCCCGAAGCGCGGTCCGAAGTTCTTGAAGTAGATCGAGTCGTTTCCGGTCAGCCGGCTGCGCCCGGTGCAGACGTCACAGTTCCCGGCGAATTCCAATGCGCCGGGAAAGCCGTCGGCGTCAGGATTCGGCAGGTTGGGATTGAGCATCGAGTGATTGTCGTTCACTTCGGTGAGTGGCGTGAAGATGTCGTAGCGCAGGCCCAGGTTGAGGGTCACGCGCGGCCGGAACTTGTAGTCGTCCTGGATGTAGAAGCCGTAGTAGGAATGCCGCGTGCCAGTCACGGGCGGGATGTTGAAGCTTCCCTTGTCCACGAGTCCGAGCAGGTAGCTCGCCAGGACGTTGCCCGTTCCTGTCTCCCCGGGAAGCGACGTCTCGTTCCGGTTGAACGTGAAATTGCCGGTGTGCGGCCCCAGAGTGAAGTTGTTCTGCAGCTTCCGGACCTCGGCCCCGAACTTGAAGCTGTGCTTGCCCTTGGTCCACGACAGGCTCGGTGAGTAGAGATAGGTCGTGGAAATCGTCGGGAGCTTCCTCTGGTTCCGTGCGTAGCTGCTCCAGGGATCGATGATGATCTCGGGAAATGGCCCGTTGTGCGTTCCCCGGATGCCGAGCTTCTCGCCCCATCCTGCGCCCTCCGTCTCCAGGTTCACCAGCAATTGGTCCTGGCGGCTGATTCCCGCGCCCACGTGCAGGAGCATGGTCGGGCTGAGGATCCAGTCGTAGTTGATCCGTCCGTTGTTGGCGACCGGGCCGCGGGCCCCCGAGCGTGCGTCGGTTACCGGCGGGGGAAGCACTGCGAACGGCCCATTGTCGGTGTTCTGGCCGAACGTGTACATCAGGCTCAGCCGGTGCGCGCCAGTGAAGTTGTGGTCCAGCTTGATCGTGTTGTTCCGATTGTTGTTCTGCTGGTTCCCCTGCGCGAATATGTTGTTGAAGATCCCCGGCCCGTCGGGCTGCGGCACCAGCGCCCAGATGTTCTGGGATATAGAGCTGTGGCGGGCGGCGTCGATTTGGTTTTGCGGGAAGGGATCCCTCAGGAATGCGCCGTCAACCCTGCGGGTCGTGCCGGGATCGTAGATCACGCCCTCGCCCGCCGGAATGAGCTCGCTGAAGTCTCCGTTCCTCATTTGCGGCGTTGGCACTGATCCGGTCGCGTTCAGCGCGCCGCCCCGGAACTTGTACCAGTGCCAGTTGGTGAAGAAGAACGTGCGGTTCTTCAGGATCGGCCCGCCGATGCTCGCGCCATACTCGTTGCGGCGCTGGACGGGGCGCTCGGCGGCGAAGAAGCCGCTGGCGTCGAGCTGATCGTTCCGGACGAACCAGTACACGTTGCCGTGGAAGTCGTTCGTGCCGGACCGCACGACAAGGCGCTCCACGCCGCCGCCGGTGTTGCCGTACTCGGCCGAGAAGTTATTCGTGACGAGGGAGAACTCCTGCACGGCCTCGGGCGGGAGCAGGATCACCCGCGGGTCCCCTCCGACCTCGGCGGTCGACATGCTCAGGCCGTCCATCTGGATCTCCTTGGACAGGGTCTGGCTGCCGTTGATGTGAGCGTTGAATGTATCGCCGGTGGTGCCGGGAGCAAGGAAGATGAACGACTCCACGGCGCGCCCGCTGCCGCCGACAACCTGCAGCGGCAGTTCCACGTAGGACTTCGGGTTGACCTCGGTGCTGACCTCCGTGCTCTCCGTCTTCAGCGTGATGGCCGTTGCGGAGACGGTTACGTTCTCGGTCACTGCGCCGACCTCCATCACTAGGTCGATCGGCACGATCGCAGCTGTCGCGACGCGGATGTTCTCCCGAACGAACCGCTTGAAGCCGCTGAGTTCGGCATCCACCGTGTAGATGCCGGGACGGAGCTGGGGAATCTGGTACACACCCGCAGCGGTCGAGACGGTCTCGGTGACAATTCCGGTCTCCACGTTCGTAGCCCGGATCGTCACGTCGCCGATCATTGCGCCGGTCGTGTCGACAACCGTTCCTCGAATGGTGCCTCGCTCCGTCTGGGCCAGGGCGAGCGAACAGAGCAGGAGCGCGGCTCCTGCCAGTCGGGTCGTGGGTGACTGGGTGGCTTTCATGGTTTCCTTTCGTGGCTTTCCGGATGCCTCGCGCCTAGGGCGCACCAGATTCTTGGCAGCCCCAGAATAGGACCTGAGTCTGGATGCGTCAATGCTCTTTCGCCCGAATCTCCGGGAATCTGGGCTGCGAGACCCTCACAGGACTGCGAATTCGGGCGAGAAGCACCGGCGGGAGACCCTCTCCGCACGCTCCAGTAGTTCGGAGCGGGCTCCGGCAAGGCGTCGTTGCGCGGTGTTCCCGCCTGCCCTGAGGACCGCGGCCCAAGGAATCTGCCGTCCGGCCCACCTTGGCCGGATTGGCCGCGATTGTGGCGGGTACGAAGCCAGCCCGATGTTCCGTTGCCAATGCAGCACCTGGGCCCGTCTAACTGACGTGCCACGTCTGGCTTGGGGTCCCGCGGCAGGCGAGCAAGTCCTGGAGGCCGTCGGAGACTGACGCTCAGGTTCGTCACGGACACTGCCGGGCTGGCGATCGCGACCCTTCCTTGAGGGGCGCGCTGCCCTGGAGTGCTCGGCTCGACCGACAGCTGATGGATCAAATTGACTCGCTCGTGAGTGGCCCTTAAGATTCTGGGCATGAGGGACGTGTCAAGGTCAGTCTCATTTCTCGGACTACTCTTGGCCCTGGCTCTGCCCGGGAGCGCGCAAGATGACAGCGCCTGTTCCGATCGCCAGATCTCTGCCAGCGCCGTCAGCAGCCTCGGCGACGTGCGAGCCTTCGTGGAGTGCGCTAGTCGGTACTTGGAAGACCACGGCCCTGCCGAAGCGCTCCGAGCCTTCAACGAGGACGCCCGCTGGAAGTCCGGGGCAACGTATGTGTTTGTCCTAGAGATCCAGGCATCCGGAGAGACAGCTAGAAGATTCGTCTTTCCGCCGGATCCTTCTGTCCAGGGCCAGGTTCGGGGAGCGTCCCTGGACGATTTCGGCACCGATCTCTACGCCGAGATCTACCGGATCATGCGCCGTGCCGATTCCGGCTGGACGTACTACTCCAATCCGCACCCGCTGACTGGCAACCGCTCGCCGAAGGCGTCATATCTGATCAAGGTAGACTGGCACGGCACCCCGGCCGTGATCGGATCCGGGATGTACCTTGCCGACGTGCCCGGCACCTGCCACGAGGAGGAGGTCAGCGCCGCCCATCTCACGGCCAGTCCGAGTCCCGGCACGCTGCGCCAATTTGTCAGCTGCGCCTCGATGCTCGTCCAATCGCAAGGGTACTTCGCGAAGCGCGAGCTCGAGAATGACCAGCGCTGGAGCGACGGATCGACCTACGTCTTCGCGCTGGACATGATGGGCAGCCAGGTTCTCAGCGGGAACCGCCTCAAGGTCAACGGCAGCCCGACCCATGAATGGGGCCGCAGGAGCCCAGGCTGGGACCAGTTCGGCGGCCGCGACATGATCGACGTCGGCCACACGTTCGGAGAATCCTATCTCTACTACCGGGCGATGAATCCTAAGGCTGTGGGACTGCAGGGCAAGATTGGCTTTCTCAAGCGCACTATCGCGAGCGGCGTACCCGTCCTGGTCGGTGCCGGTTACTTCCACGAGCCCGGCCAGGAGCAATCCGTAACAGCTTGCGCCGATCACCGGGTCGCGGCCGCGGCCGTGCAAACGGCGAGCGACCTCCAGGCATTCGTCCGATGCGCAGCGGAATACGCGATGCAGCATGGCGAGAGCGAGGCTCGCAGGGCATTCAACGAGGACGAGCGCTGGAAGAGCGGGCCGACGTACGTCTTCGTCGACGGCATCGCACCGTCCGGTGAGGACTCCCTCACGCATGTGTTCCCGCCGAACCCGTCGAGAGAGGGCTCGACCTGGGGGACGTCCTATGACAGTTTCGGGAGCGACTTCTTCTTCGAACTGCACCGTACCCTGTCCGTGGTTGATGCGGGCTGGGTGCACTACGGGTTCCCGAATCCAGTGACCGGCTTGCGGGAGCCGAAGAGTTCGTACGTCATCGCGATGGACTGGAACGGCGACCGCGCCGCCATCGGCGCGGGCCTCTACACTCGCGATCTCCCGGGGACATGCCACCCCCGCGATGTCAACGCGGTGGACCTGGAGAGCGACCCGAGCGACACCAAGCTACGTGAGTTTGTCCGTTGCGCGTCCTACATCGCCGAGTCGGACGGATACTTCGCAGCGCCAATCCTGTCGCGCGAACCGCGCTGGAATCACGGCTCCATCTACGTCTTCGGCGTCGACGCGGCGAGCGGGGAGGTCATGTTCAGCAGCAATCCGGCGAGCTTCGCCTCATCGTTCAGAATTCCCGAATTGCTGTTCGAGGGAAGGGACGTGCTGGAGGCGGCGAGGGTGTTCGGAGAGATGTTCTGGTACTACGACTTCACGAATCCGGCCACCGGCGATCTGCAGCGGAAGAACGTATTCGTCCGGCTCGTTCACACCGCCCAAGGCCCCCTCTTGATCGGCTCCGGGTATAACCCGTAACGGCTGCACTTCGTGCAGGCCACGATGCGAAGGCCACTAGAGTCAAGTTGCCAAGGTGCGCTGAGATGCTCCGTCAAGCTCTTGCTGGAACGGCTTGCGCCCAGCCAAGCCTCGCTCCCCTCGGCCAAGTTGCCCGACGCGAAGCCAGGCCATTCTGTCGTGGTCTCGGTCTCCAGCGAGGCCGTGCCCTGAGGGCGTCAGCCCGGCGCGCCGAGACTGCCACTCCCGGCTACGATTCCCTGATCGTCCTCGGCGCATAGGCAGACCGCGAGACGGCACAGAGACGCGCGCCGAATCGGCCTGCCGGCCACTCGGCCCGAATGTCACCTCGAGCCTGGACGCGGCCCAAGGTGATCGGATGTCGCGGAGGGTGCGGCGGCAGGGCCGGCTGACCGGCATTGGCAGTCGGGTTGCCTTTAGGAATTCAGCAGCAGGGCTGCCATCTGCGGAAGACTGATGGCCTCGGCTCGATCTGCGAACGCGTAGTTGTCCTCGCCGGGGTAGACCACGAAGCAGCGCTCCGGCATCAGGTCCTTGCAGGCTTCGTGGAAGCCCCGCCCTAATGCCGCGCCGGGCGCGCTTGTGCGCTTGCATTCGATCGCCCAGGGCCGGGTCCGCCCCGGCAGCCTCAGCACGAGGTCGATCTTCGCGCCACCGGAAGCTCCGTAGTAGCTGGCGTGGGTCGGATAGGGCGCGACGGAGACCAGGGTCTCGATGACGAAGCCTTCCCAGCTCGGTCCCGCCACGGGGTGGCCCGTCACGTCGTGGAAGTCGCGGAGGCCTAGCAGTGCGTGCAGGATTCCGCTGTCCCGGACATAGACCTTAGGCGCTTTCGTCATCCTCTTGCCGAGATTGGAGTGGCAGGGCTGCAGCTTCCGCACGAGCAGCAAATCAACCAGCAGGTCGACGTAGTTCATGACCGTCGACGCGCTGACACCAAGGCCAGAAGCGAGCCTCGCCGCATTCAGTGGCGATCCCTGGCTGTTCGCCAGCATCCTCCAAAGCCGACCGAGCGTCTCCTCGGAAACGCGGCGCCCGAGAGCCGAGACGTCCCGCTGCAGGTACGTTCTGATCAGGTCCCTCCGGAACGCGAGGCTCGATGCGTCACTCGGCGCCAGCAGGCTGTCGGGAAACCCGCCGCGCAGCCAGAGTCGAGTCTGCTCGCCGCTGTCTGGGGGAACCTCGGTGGCATCGACAGGGTTCAGATCGACATAAGCGATGCGGCCGGCGAGGCTCTCCCCGGACTGGCGCAGCATCCTGATGGATGCCGAGCCGAGAATCAGGAACCGGCCGGTCCGATTCCCTCGCAATCGGCCCTGATCGATCATCCCGCGAAGCTCTCGGAACGTCTCCGGAGCCCGATGGATCTCGTCCAGAACGACCAGGCGGTCCGCGTAGGCTTCGAGATTCAACCTCGGTTCCAGCAGCCGGTCGCGATCGCCGGGCGATTCCAGGTCAAGATAGACAGCGTCCGTCTCAGCGGCAAGCCGCTGCGCCATCGTCGTCTTGCCGACGTGCCGAGGGCCGATGAGGCCGACAGCGGCCTGCTTCGCCAGCCGTGTGCGGACTTCGATCTCTGCCCTGCGTTGGATCACTGCCATCATGGCTATCTCCATCTCGGGATCCAATGGCGGTCGCAATTGGCGCGACTACGGCCCGAACGCTCGCGAATCCACTATAACCTTGCAAATCCCGAATTGCATTATCGATTTGCAAGGTTCTCTGGCAATGGGCGGCCGAAAACGGCTTGCCTCGAATCCATATCGGGTGGCCGTCGCCGCCCTCAGCAGGGGAACCCGCTAGCCGTCGGCCTACCAACTCGGTCGTTCACGGCATCGGTGCGCGGCGGACCTGCCGGAGAGCGCTGGCCTCCCGCCAGCCCGCATTTCCTCGGCGCCAAGGTGGTCGCGCCGCCTCGCAGCGGAAGCCGAATCTGTCCGGGGCCGCTATCCTAGGGGGACCATGCCTCCACGACAACTGCGCTTCCTATTGGTGGCGCTTGCCCTTGTCCTCCTCCTCGGAAGTGCCCGGGGCCTCGCAGACTTCGCCGTCGAGTACTTCTGGTGGTCGGAAGTCGGCCAGATCCCGACCTGGTTCAGCATCCTGCTGTACAAGATCGTCCCCGCCGTGCTCGCGTCCGTTCTCGCGTGGGCCGCGCTGCTTTGGGCCCACCGCCGCGGCACGGCGTTCGCGGGCGCGGAAACAGCCAAGTACCCGATCTACCGCATGGTCGTGCCGCTGGTCCTGCTGCTCGCTGCCGTGATCTTCATCGGCTCGCAGGTCGAGTCGTGGGTGGTGATGGCGTATGTCGGCTCGCGCGGCATCGCCGCCAGCGCGGGCCACTGGGTCGATCCGATCTTCGGCAAGGACCTCGCGTTCTACCTGTTCGACCTTCCGTTCCTAAAGCTCCTTGTCAAGTACCTCTTCCTGCTCGCGTTCTTCGTGACCGCAGTGTTCTGGGTCTCGGGCCGCGGCTGGCAGATTTTCCGGCAGTTCACGCGGTTCCGCGCCGACGGCGGAAATCTGGAGGAATTCGACCTCGGGCCGCAGCCCCTGCTGCTGACCGGGGCCACCAAGACCAACTTCGCCAAGGTCATCGCCTGCATCGGCCTGGCCGGGGCGGCGGCCTGGTTCTATCTGGGCCAGTACAGCCTGCTCCTCACGGACCATTCGTTCATGGTCGGCATGGACTACTTGGACGAAGTCTGGCGTCTGCCACTGCGCTGGCTGGTGGTGATCGCGCTCCTGCTCGCGATTCCGCTCGTCGCCACTTCGCGCTTTAAGGTCATGGCCTACTTGGTGGGCTCGGCATTCGTGCTCCATGCAGCGATGCCGCTCGCGGTCCAGTTCTTCTACGTCGCTCCGAACGAGCTCAAGCTCGAGCGGGACTACATCGAGCGCCACATCCAGGCGACGCGCCAGGCATACGCCATCAACACAGGCAAGGAGGAGTTCCTTTCCCTGAACGAGAACCCGACGCTGGATGTCCAGGCGAACGCCACGCTGGTCGACAACATCCGTCTCTGGGACGAGCAGGCCTACACCGACACGATCACGCAGATCCAGGCGCTCCGGCTCTACTACCGCTTCGCCGACATGGACATCGACCGGTACCAGATCGACGGCAAGGTCAAGCAGATGCTGCTGTCGCCACGGGAGATCGACGTGGACGCGCTCGCGACCGAAGCGCGCACTTGGATCAACCGCCACTGGGTCTACACGCACGGCTACGGCGTCGTGATGTCCGAGGTCAACCGGACCACGCCCGAGGGCCTGCCGGTGCTGCTCGTCCAGGATGCCCCTCCGGTCATCAAGATCCCCGACATCCGGATCGAGCAGCCGGAGCTCTACTACGGCGAGCTGACCCACGATCCGGTATTCGTCGCCACGGACCAGGAAGAATTCTCCTACCCCAAGGAAGACCAGAACGTCACCTCGCACTATGCGGGCGAGGGAGGGTTCCCGATCCACTCGCTGCCGACCCGCCTCGCCGCGGCCATCCGGGAAGGGGAGTACAACATCCTCTTCACGGGGCTGACGAACGAGGACAGCCGGATGATGATATACCGCAACGTCAGCCAGCGCCTCGAGCACCTAGCAGGCTTCATCGAGTGGGATCCGGACCCGTACCTGATGGTCACCGACGACGGTCGCCTGGTCTGGATCCTCGACGGCTACACAACGTCCGACGTGCACCCCTACTCGCAGCCGATCCGCGTCGGCCAGTTCGGCTCCGGTGTCAACTACATCCGCAATGCCGTCAAGGCCACCGTGGACGCCTACCACGGAACGACCACGATCTACCTGTACGACGACGAGGATCCGATCATCCAGGCCTACGCGAACCTGTTCCCCGAACTGTTCCAGCCGATGGAGTCCATGCCGGCCTCGATCCGATCCCACTTGCGGTACCCGGAACTGATCTTCAATATCCAGGCCGAGATCTACCGCACATTCCACATGCGCGATCCGACCGTCTTCTACAACAAGGAAGACACCTGGGACGTTGCCAAGAGCCTGGC
The DNA here is from genome assembly GCA_965263255.1 of Bryobacterales bacterium. Taxonomy (GTDB): domain Bacteria; phylum Acidobacteriota; class Terriglobia; order Bryobacterales; family UBA6623; genus VXMF01. Next base: position 6,104 of record CBDHHA010000001.1, on the reverse strand, counting down.
CGGGTCCACCGACCTCGCCGACCGCATGCAGCCGACGTACATCGTCGCCACGCTGCCCGGGATGACCGAGCCGGAGTTCCTGCTGATCCTGCCGTTCACGCCGACCAACAAGGAGAACCTGATCGGGTGGATGGCGGCTCGCTGCGACGGCGACAGCCTCGGCGAGCTGATCTTCTACCAGATGTCGAAGCAGGAACTCGTTTACGGGCCGAACCAGATCGAGGCGCAGATCAACCAGGAACAGCAGATCGCCCGTGACCTGACGCTGTGGAACCAGCAAGGGTCCCGCGTGCTGCGGGGCGAGATGATCGCGCTGCCGGTCGGCGAGAACTTCCTCTATGTCGAGTCCATCTACATCCAGGCGGAATCCGCCCGCATGCCGCAGCTGCGCAAGGTCGTGCTCGCGATGGGGGACCGGCTGGTCTACGAGGACACCTTCGAGATGGCCTTGCAGACGCTCGCCGGCCTGGAACGGGAGAGCGCGCTGATGGCGGCGGCCAGCGGCTCGGACACCGCGGAATCCGCCGCTCCAAGCGCGGTCCCCGCCCAGCCCACGCTGGCGGAGCGGCTGTCCATCCTGCGAAGGCAGGCCCGGGAACTGGCCGACCAGCTGGCCGAGATCGAGAGGGAACTCCGGGACTGACGGCCGCGCCGGCCGTCAGGGAAGCCGGCCCGGACCCTTCCAGTCCGCGACGAAAATGTTGAACTCGTACCGGGACTTCGCGTCCCGGTCCGAGGAGAATGCGATCCGCGACCCGTCGGGCGAGAACTCCGCGAACGAGGTGAAGCCGCCGAAGTCGGTCACTTGCCTCAGGTCCGAGCCGTCCGTCCGCATGAGGAAGAGGTCGAACTCGCGGCTGTCGCATTCGTTCCTGTTCGACGAGAAGATGATGTGGGACCCGTCGGGCGTGAACTGGGGCGCGAAGCTGGCGCACCCGAAGTCGGTTAACTGCGTCAAGCCCGAGCCGTCGGCATTGCCCACGAAGATCTCCATCTTCATCGGCGCGGTCAGGTTCTCCGCCAGCAAGGCGGCGTAGCGGTCCCTGGAAGCCCCTTCGGCCGGGTGATTGGCCCGCATCACCAGCCGCCTGCCGTCCCGCGAGAAGAACGCCCCGCCGTCGTAGCCGAAGCTTGTCGTCAGGCGGGTCTTGCCGGAGCCGTCCGCGTTCATCGACCACAGGTCGAGATCCCCGGAAGCCACCGAGGTGTACACGATCGTCCCGGTCTTCCAGTTCACCGTCGCTTCCGCGTCGTAGCCGCTGGCATCAGTCAGCCTGCGCGGCTCGGCTCCCTCCAGGTCGGTAAGGAATAGGTCATAGCCGGAGTGGATCGGCCAGACGTAGCCCTTGCTGCGGTCGGGGCGCGGCGGGCAGCCGTCACCGGCCAAGTGCGTGGAGGCGTAGACAATGCTTTTGCCGTCCGCCAGGAAGTACCCGCAGGTCGTCACGCCACGGCCGGTGGATACCATCCGCGTGTCGGACCCATCCGCGTTCATGACATAGATCTGGTCGCAGGATCCGCCGTCCCGCGTCGACTGGAACACCAGCCTGGTGCCGTCCGGCGACCAGTACGCCTCCGCGTTCTGGCCACCGAAGGTGAGCTGCCTTACTCCGTCCAGCAGGCCCCCATGATCTCCGTCGCTGGTCTGGGCCACTCCGGAAGCGGCTCCGTATACGATGGACAGCGCGAGGATGGAACAACCGGACAGTGCAACACGCATGGCTTGAACCGAAGGTCTCATTCTACTGGGGGCCGGCATTGCGCCGAGGTCGCTCAACCCGGGCTTGCATCGGTCGCGCTACGATGGCGCCGCTTCGTGCGGTAGTGGCCTGGGAGCCGCCTGAATGGCGCGCTACGGGGCAGCCGGCGGCCTCGAGAAGGAAGAATGGTCAACCGGAACCTCATATCTTCGGCTACAATGGCGGGACACCACACGGTATTGTTGTGCACTTGCCCTCCGATCGACCAGTCTGTTCCGCAGTGACGCTTACCGGCGACGAGCGCCGCCGTTGGCAGTCCCTGCAGCTCGAGGTGTCGGCGTCGTGCTGAGACTCAAGCAAATCGACCTGCACGGGTTCAAGTCCTTCTGCAACCGCGAGCGCCTGCGATTCTCGGGCCGCGGCATCGCCGCAGTGGTCGGTCCGAACGGCTGCGGCAAGTCCAACATCTGCGATGCCGTCAACTGGGTGCTCGGCGAGCAGTCACCGAAGTCGCTGCGGGGCTCGCGGATGCACGATGTCATCTTCAGCGGCACGCGGAACAGGGCGCCGGCGGGACTTGCGAACGTCACGCTCACCCTGCAGGATTCGGACGGCGTGCTCAGGCAGCTCCGGGAGCGCGAAGGCCGGTCCGATCTGGCCCGGCTGCCGGCCGTCAGCGCCAGCGGCGAGGTCACCGTCACGCGCAAGCTGTTCAGCAACGGCAACAGCCATTACATGCTCAATGGCAAGGTCGTCCGTCTGCGCGACGTCCAGGAGCTGTTCCTCGGCACCGGCCTAGGGCCCAACCATTACGCGATCATCGAGCAGGGCCGGATCGGCCAGCTGCTCACCGCGCGCTCCGCCGATCGCCGGGCCTTCATCGACGAGGCGGCCGGCGTCACCCGCTTCAAGGCCCGCCGGAAGCTCGCCGAACTGAAGCTCGCCAATGCCGGCCTGAATCTCGAGCGGGTCCACGACATCCTGGAGGAAGTGCACCGCCAGGCCAGGAGGCTGAAGAGCCAGGCCCACAGGGCCGAGCGGTACGCCACGTACAAGGCAGAGCTCCGGGACGCGCTGGGCCTCCTGCTGGCGAGCCGATTCCGGCACGCTACTGCCGACCGCGAGCGCCTCGAGTCGGAGGTCGAGGCGGCTTCAGCGCGGCTGGACAAGGCGAGCGGGATCGCCGAGCGCATGGATGCCGAGTTCTCCGAGAAGCGGGCCCGCGAGCTAGAGCTCGAAGCGCAGCTCGAAGCGGACCGGGAAGATCTGTACCGCATTCGGATCGACGGCGAACGCATGCGCGAGCGCATGGACCAGCAAGCCGGTACTGTCACGGCGAATGTCGGCCGGGTCGAGCGGGCCGAGTCGGATCTGCAATCCTCCGTCGGCCGGGTTGAGAGGCTCCGGTCAAGAGCCGCCGAGGAGCGAGGCAGCATTGCCCAGCTGGAAGGCGACTTGGACGCGGCCAGGCAGCGGCTCGCCGCGCAGGATGCGGAGCGTGCCGGGCACGAAGCGGCCATGGCCGAGCACCGGTCCGGGCAAGAGGACTGCCGGACGGATCTGATGAAGGCCCAGTCGCGGATTTCGGACGCGAAGGCGGGTCTCGAACGCTTGGGCGAGGCCGAGTCCGGCCAGCGAAGTCAGATAGAGCGCCTCCGCGAGCGCGCACTGGAAGCCCAGAAGGACCTGGCCGAGGCAGGGGACCGACAGGAGCAGTTGAAGGCGCGCGCATCCCGGTTGCAGGATCAGGTCCGGCAGGAGGCAGATCGCTGCTCGCAGCTGAAGCAGGCTGCGGACGAGCACAGCCGCAAGATTGCGCAGTTTCGCAAGGCTGTCCAGGACGGACGCGCCGAGACCTCGCGACTGGCGGCCCGGCGCGATTCATTGCGCGAGATGCTCGACCACCGGGCGTACACCACGGAAGCGGTCAAGGACATTCTCACGGCCTTGACGAAGGACGCTGACGAGGGTCTCCGCCCGCTGGGCATACTCGCCGATTTCCTGGATGTCGACGAGGGCTTCGAGAAGGTCGTCGAGCAATTCCTCGGCGAGGATCTCGAGCATGTCGTCGTAGCCGACTGGGCCCAGGCGGGCCAGGGGGTCCGCCTGGTGCGCGAGGAGATCGGCGCAAGGGTGGCCTTCTTCGTCCGTCCGCTCGGCGGCCCGGCGTCTGACGAGCCGGCCGATCCGATCGAGGGGGCCGTTCCGATTTCGACGCATGTCCGCCTCGCCCCCGGGGAAGGCGGGTGGTCCGCGGCCTTGCTGCCGAAGTTGCGCGACGGCTACTTGGTGGAGGATGCCAGTGCGGCGGAGCGGCTGGCGCCTCGCCACCCGGGCCGCTACTTCGTGCTGCCGGACGGCACTTGGTACCGGGCCGGCACCGTGCAAGTCGGGCGCAAGGCTTCCAGCGGCCCCTTGGTCCTCAAGCAGCAGTTGCGCGAACTGGATCCGCTACTGAGCGATGCGGAGCGAGCAGTGGCAGAGCACGAGCGGAACCTTGAAGCCAGCGATGCGGCACTGGAACGGGACTCCGACCAGCTGGATGCTGCTCGCAGGGAGCGGCAGGCCCTCGAAAAGGAGTTGATCGCGGTTGAGCGCGACTTGCAGCAGGCGGACCGGCAGGAGGAGGAACTGCGGCGGATCATCTCTGCGGGGGAGCGGGAGAAGGACGCTATCGAAACGAATCTGAAGGAAGTGACGGCCCGCCGCGAGCGGCAGACCGCGGAACGCGAGCGGTTCGAAGCCGAGTTCCAGGACCGGGAAGCGCTCCTGGCGAGGCTGGCGCAGGGCGCGCGCGAACGCCAGGCGGCGCTGGTGGCAGCGCAGGAGGCGTGCGCGACCCTGCGCGCCGAGGTCGCCACCCTGGACGAGAGGTGCCGCGCACGGGCCGAGTCCCTGCGTCAGACGGAGTCGAGCGAGGCCGAGCAGCATCGGCGGCTCGAGGAGGCACGGCGCCAGATCGTGCAGTGGCGGAAGAGAGCGCGAGGCTGGAGTCGAGCAACGCCGACCTTTCCGCCCGGATCGAGAGCGCCGAGGCGCGGCAGGTCGAAGTCAGCGCCCAGGTCGATGACGCGGCGGCGATGCTCCGGGACCTCCGATCGGAGACAGCGACGCTTGTCGACGAGATTCGTGAGAAGCGGGAGCTTGTCGAGGAAGCCAGTCGGAGCCGTTCGGCACTGGAAGTCCGGCTCGCCCGAGTCGAGTCCGACTTGCAGCACCTCGCCGAAACCTGCACGACCGAATTGAGCGAGCCCATTGCACGGGTCGCGGAGCAGGCGCCGGAGAATCCGTCGCCGGAGGCGATCCAGGACGCGGAGGAACGGCACAGGCAGATCCGGGAAAAGATCGATCGGCTCGGGCCGGTCAACGTCCTCGCTCGGGAGGAGTTCGAGCAGGTGGCCCAGAGGCGCGAATTCCTCGAGACCCAGCAGCAGGATCTCCTCGACTCCATCCGTGACACAAGGCAAGCCATCCAGGAGATTGAGGCAGCGACTCGCGAGCGCTTCCAGGCGGCCTTCGAGGCAATCAACAGCCACTTCCGGCAGGTGTTCTCGACGCTGTTCGGCGGGGGGCGTCGGCGAATTGCGGCTCAGCGACCCCGACAACAAGGGGGAATCGGGCATCGACATCGTCGCTCAGCCCCCCGGCAAGCGGCTGCAGAATGTCGCCCTCCTGTCCGGCGGCGAGAAATCGCTCACGGTGATGGCGCTGCTGATGGCGACGTTCCGATACAAGCCCAGTCCCTTCTGCATCCTGGACGAGGTCGACTCGCAGCTGGACGAGGCGAACACCGTCCGGCTTCGGCATCTGCTCCAGGACATGGCGCCGGAGACCCAGTTCATCGTGATCACCCATTCGAAGGCAACTATGGAGGCTGCGGAGACTCTATACGGCGTGACCATGGGCGAGGCCGGAGTCTCGAAGATGGTGTCGGTGCGCATGCACGAGGCCGTCGACGAAGCGGAACCGGCCCAGCCCGCCGAAGTGGCCGACTCCCCGGCCGTTGCGGTGAGCGCCTGAGCCGCTTGGAGCGCGCGAGCAGGCCGCGAGCCCGTGTCGAGCGGTCTAGGTTCGTCGGCTCGGGCGGACCCGCCATCAGGACGCTCCGCTACCCTATCTTGAGTACTGAGCGGCGGCCGGCCGGATTAATGCGGGCCGGAAGCCGGACGAGATGCCGACGGGTCGGACAAGAGTAGCTTTCCAAGGCGCGCGCGGGGCCTTCAGCGAGCAGGCGTCCCGCCGGATCCTCTCCGGCAGGGATCTGGAATTCGCACCGCGAGAGCGGTTCTTCGATGTGTTCGAGACGCTGGCGGCCGGGGCCGTCGAATACGCGGTCATACCGATCGAGAACACGCTGCACGGGTCGGTCCATGAAAACTACGATCACCTCCTGCACTTCAAGCC